>NZ_CP026881.1:0-3632500 GCF_002949995.1 Pseudomonas sp. LG1D9
GGCAACCCCGTCACGACACAGTCTCGGCCAGGACACGCAGTCTGCTCCGCTGGGGCGCTCTGACTCTGAACAGGCGGCGAGTTGGGGGCTGACGGAGCAGGAGTGGACGCGCTTCGAACAGATCCAAGCCGGCCCGCGCGGGTTCTGGAGCCCGAACCTCGATCCGTTGACCGCGCTCGGGTCGAGGCCCAGACCGACCAGGAACGCCAGCGCTATGCCGAATTACAGGTAGCGCTGGAAGCCAAACGCGCCGAGCGCGAACTGGCCTACCAGAACGCTTACACCGCAGCCTGGGCCAAGCTGTTTCCCGGGCTGCTGCCGATCCAGGGCATGGCATCCCCATCCCTACCAACTCAGCGGTCGCGCCGCGCCAAGCTCTGTTTGTCGAGGACCACTGCCCAGCGTGCACCGCCGAAGCGCAGCGTCTGCAAAGCAGTGACACGGCGTTCGATATCTATCTGGTGGGCAGCCAAGGCCAGGATGAACGCATCCGTAGCTGGGCTCGGCAGCGGACATCGATCCGGCAAGGGTCCAACGTCGGCAGATCACCCTGAACCATGACCGTGGTCGCTGGTTCAACCTGGGTGCCCCGGGGCCATTGCCTGCCACATTTCAACAGGTGAACGGACAATGGCAACGCCTCGACTGAGTGCTATTGCGCTCCTGTTGACGATGCTCGCCGTCCAAGCTGACGAATTGCCGCCTCCTGCCTACCAACTGGCGGCGCATGACGCCGACATTCCTTCTACGGTGTTGTTCGCGATTGCCCTGCAGGAAGAGTGGTATCCGCGTCCGTGGTCGCCTGCGGCCCTGGCCTTGGACCCTGAACATCGCCGGTAGCCCTTACCGCTTCGCCACTCGCCAGGCCGCCTGTCACGCCTTACTTCAGGCACTCGCCCGACATGACGCCAAGCGGGTCGATGTCGGTCTCGGGCAAACCAACCTGGGTTACCACGGACAACGCTTTTCCAGTCCCTGCGAAGCCCTTGATCCCTACCGAAATCTCGCGGTGACCGCCGCACTGCTGCAGGAGCATCACGCTGCCACCGGTGATTGGGTCTTGGCTGCCGGGCGCTATCATCGTCCGGCAGGAGGCGCGCCGGCAGCACGCTACCGTGCTGGCTTTTCCCAGAGACTCGAACAGCTGCTGATTTCCTTCGAACAGGGCACACCACCATGAAGCGAATCCCCCTTACCTACTATTTCACCCTGCTCTTGGCACCTTTCGCCCAGCCGGAACTGAGCGTAGCCGGGGATCAGCCCAGCGACTTCACCCGGCCCCATTTTCAAGTTTCCAGACCGCCAATAAACAACAGGACCCAGCCTGATCGGGCCATGCATGCGGACCTGTCCACGGTTACCGATGAAGCCTGGATACTGCCCATCCGCAGCTCTCAGTTGAGCCCCGGCAAAATCACGCCTCGCGCCCTGAACATGCCGGGCTTGCGGCCATTTTTCCTGGTCGGTGAGGATCCCCAATCACTGGCTGGTTGCGTCAACGCGCAGCTGAACTGCAGGAAATGGGCGCGGCCGGCCTCGCCGTCGAAGTGGCCGATAATGAAGCCCTGGACCGGATTCGAGCAGCCGCTCCGAGCATCACCATCCTGCCGGTCAACGGCAACGACATCGCCACTCGCCTGCAGATAGAGCACTACCCCGTATTGATCACCGCCACATCACTGGAACAGTGAGTCCAAGCCATGGCCGACCATGCAATGGAGTCCAAGCTCCGGCCAGCGGTGGAGCTGTACACCGTGGCGATCTGCATCGCCGCCGTTGTGCTGTGTGTGTACTCGCCCTGGGCCGTGGCCCTGTCACCCGAGATCGGTCTGGTTGCAGCGTTGGCCTATGCCCTGTTTGGCCTGATTCGTCTGCGCCAAGCATGGGAGGTGTTGCGCTATCGGCGCAATATCCGTCGGCTGCCCCGCTACGAACTGACCAGTCGCCAGATTCCGGTCAGCCGTAAGCGTTTGTTCATGGGTCGCGGCTTTCGCTGGACCCGCCTGCACACCAGCGCTTGGTCGAGGCCCAGGATCCGGCGGTCGCCCACTATGTCGACCAACCGACCAGCTACCGCTTGGCCCGTGGTCTCGAACGGCGCCTGGAGCATGCACCGTTTCCACTCTCGATACTGGCCCGTGTCACGGCCTGGGACAGTGCCTTCAATCCGATGCGCCCTTTGCCCCGGTAGGTGGCTCGCCACTATTGCATGGGGTCGAGCCCGATGAAACGGAAGTCAGTCTGCCGCTGGGCGAACGGGTCGGACACACCCTGGTGCTCGGCACTACCCGTGTCGGCAAGACGCGACTCGCCGAGGTGTACATCACCCAGGACATTCATCGCATCGAACATGAGGTAGTCATCGTCTTCGATCCGAAAGGCGATGCTGACTTGCTCAAGCGGATGTATGTCGAAGCCAAACGGGCCGGTCGGGAAAAGGAATTCTATGTTTTCCATCTGGGCTGGCCGGAGATCTCCGCGCGCTACAACGCGGTGGGACGTTTCGGACGCATTTCGGAAGTGGCGTCACGCATCGCCGGGCAGCTCAGTGGTGAAGGTAACTCTGCGGCCTTCCGTGAGTTCGCCTGGCGCTTTGTCAATATCATCGCCCGTGCCCTGATCGAGCTCGGCCGGCGTCCGGACTACCTGCAGATCCAGCGACATGTGGTCAATATCGACGCGCTGTTCGTCGAATACGCTCAGCAGTTTTTCGCCAAAACCGATCCGAAAGCCTGGGAAGTGATCGTCCAACTGGAAGGCAAACTCACTGAGAAGAACATTCCCCGGCATATGGTGGGACGCGAAAAGCGTGTGGTGGCCATCGAACAGTACCTGGCGGTGAAACGGGTATTCGATCCGGTGCTGGATGGACTGCGCTCGGCAGTACGTTACGACCGCACCTACTTCGACAAAATCGTTGCTTCGCTGCTGCCGCTGCTGGAGAAACTCACCACCGGCAAGACCGCCCAACTGCTGGCCCCCAACTACACCGACCTAGATGACCCGCGACCAATATTCGACTGGATGCAGATCATTCGCAAACGCGGCATCGTCTACATCGGCCTGGATGCGCTGACCGACGCCGAAGTCGCAGCCGCTGTGGGCAACTCCATGTTTGCTGATTTGGTCTCGGTCGCGGGCCACATCTACAAACACGGCATTGACCATGGCCTGCCCCCATCAGGCAGCAGCAGTGACAAGCTGCCGATCAACCTGCACGCTGATGAGTTCAACGAATTGATGGGCGATGAGTTCATCCCCCTGATCAACAAAGGTGGCGGCGCCGGTATCCAGGTAACCGCCTACACCCAGACCCTCAGCGATATCGAAGCACGTATCGGCAACCGCGCCAAAGCTGGCCAGGTGATTGGCAACTTCAACACCCTGCAGATGCTCCGCGTGCGCGAAACCGCCACCGCTGAACTGCTCACCCAGCAGATACCCAAGGTTAACGTGCTGACCAAGACCCTGGTGTCGGGTGCGACCGACACCTCCGATCCGGAGGCCAACACGGACTTCACCTCGTCCTCACAGGACCGTGTCAGCAGCACCAGTGTGCCGTTGATCGAGCCTGCTCATATCGTCAGTTTGCCCAAGGGGCAAATGTTCTCCTTCCAGGCCGGTGGGCAGCTCTGGAAAGTCCGCATGCCGTTGCCAAAACCCTCCAACGACGACGCCATGCCCAAGGACCTACAGGAACTCACTCAACGGATGCGGGCGGCCTACAACGCGCAGGCGGGTCAGTGGTGGAGCGCAAGCGGTGGCGGCCCAACAACAAACTTCGATTTAGATCAGGTGGGGTAGCCCTACCCTGACCTAGGTTTCGACTCAACAGAAAGCGATCCGGAAGACGTCGTGCCCAACTCAACTCTGCAGTGCGCAATGGAGTGAACGATGGCGACTTCCGTCCAGAACACGCCGCCACAATCGGTCCAGCGCCCGGGGTTGATCATCTCGGTGATCAGCCTGGTTCTCCGCATCATCGGATTGCTGATCGCCTCGTTGCTGTTCTCGATCCTCATCGAGTTCGCAGGTCTGCTACTGTTCTGGGGGATCAGGGTTGGCGACACAGCCAGGCCATGTTGAATAGCGAATTGGGATGGCTCGGCGAGCACTTCAAAGCTTCACTCATCCTCCAACAACCCGGGCAAACGATCGTTCAAGTACTGGATTTTCTAAATCAGTGGCTGCTGGTCGAGACTGGCTTTGCGGATTTTGCCCGGCAGGCTCGGGTGTCGAGCCAGGGCAACGGCTTCTGGAGTTGGACCAATCAGCTATACGTGAGCATCGAGGATTTCGTACTGGCTGCAGTGTATGTGACCTTAACCTTCGTGGCGCGCCTGACCATTCTGGTCCTGGCCATCCCCTGTTTCTGCTGGCCATATTCACTGGTTTTGTCGATGGACTGATACGCCGGGACCTACGTAAATTTGGCGCAGGGAGAGAGAAAGTAGCTTTGTCTACCATCGAGCTAAACGAGCCGTGTTACCACTGCTGATCGTGCCCTGGGTTATCTACTTGTCTCTACCCTTTTCACTCAATCCCATGGCTGTGTTTTTCCCTTGTGCTGTGATGCTCGGCATCATTACGGCAATCACGGCAACGACATTCAAGAAGTATCTCTGATTCGGAAAAACCAGTTTTTTTTACATGTCCCGATGCCAGGATAGTTATCCAGGCCGAAAACTGACACACCATACGGATGCAAATAAAGCTGCTAGAGGTCGTCCTCGACTCCCACTATGGATTAGAGCATCAGATGAAATGTAGGCTTCCAAGATTTGGGCGGAATTCAAGGATCTAACCAGCAATTAAACTGGTGCAGGACTGGGTCAAGACTTGCACTCTTGACTTATAATTCTCACCAATAAAAAAGGGCCTTTACAGGCCCCTGATCATCAAACCGATCTTACTGAGTACGCCACGAGTCAACAACGTCTGCGCCAAACTCGACTTTCCATTCTTTAAGTTGTCGATGATTTCCACCCTTTGGTTTCGATCACCTCACCCGAGTTTGGATTCTTGTAAATCTTCACTTCGCGAGCCTTACGGACTGCCTTTACGGGGGCAGCTATTGGTGTCGAGGTACGACGACCAGCTTCTGGATCCAGGATGCCAATGATGTTCTTCAAGCTGAAGCCGTACTCGCCAAGCAACGCACGTAGTTTGCTCTCAAATTCCATTTCTTTTTTCAGACCGGAGTCACTTTTCATCGACTCGAGCTCTGCGAGCTGTTCAGCCAGTTGTTGTTCAAGCTTGCGAAATTCAGCCAAACGAGACATGTGAAACTTCCTTCAGGTTAGGGAAATGAGAAGTGAACGCCCTCATGCTAAGCGATGATTGACTCTTCGTCACCCATACGCGTTTCAAGCAGAAGTGAATTCACTCATTGCCCTATGAGCAACACATTACTAATGGGGAAGGATTGCTAGACTGTGCTCTCTTTTTCGCCCAATCGATTGCTCGTGTATCTGTGAGTAAGTTTCTTCCGCTCGCCTCCAAAAAAGCGATACATCCATCTCGCGTTTCATACTGAGTATTCAACCCCTATCTTGATGCTGGCGCCATCTCCACATGGACCAGCATCATGTCGACTACCGTCTTTCGCTGCTTGTTATTCCTTTCACTGGCCATCGCTCATGTCAGCGGCTATGCCGCATCGACTCATGAGCAGGAACAGGAACAGCTCAGCCTAGTCCAGCAGCAACTCGACACTCTCGAACGCCTTGCGACGCGAGCGGAGGCAGCCCGTACCCTTGAACCAATCGAACGCTATCGATTCGACTACCCCCGACTGACCCAGGACATTCAGCGCATCCGCCAAGGGGTGCAGAGCTATCTGTACCCTCCCGTGCGCAACCCCGCGACCCCAGTGAACTGGTCGGTGATTACCGCCTCGACACTCCGATTGCGGAGCCCTCGCCATGAGTATGACTGACGTTCAGATCGCTGCGTTCCAAAACGCCGCCGGCTTCGCACCGCAGAGCAGTTCGACGCTGTGGCTGTCCCTGGTTCTCGTCCTGACCTTGCTGTGGTGCGCCTGGGTGATGTGGACGGCTTACGGGGTTGGGCGAGCGGCAGCGTGCGCTTTGGAGCCTTCGGCGGCAGCGCCGCACGCGTGCTGCTCACCTTGCTGGTTTGATGTTCTTCACCCTGTCCTAACCCAGGAGATCGCCGCCATGCTCAAGTGTTTTACCCCTCTGAAAAACAACCTGCGTGATCGTGCGAGCCAGCGCTTGATCGGACTGCTGCTGGTGCTCGGCCCAAGCCTGGCTTTTGCCGAGCTCCCCACCATGGAAGCCCCTTCGCGCGGCGAAGGCTCCGGGTTGATCGAGACGATCAAAAACTATGCCTACGACGGCGGCATCCTGCTCGGTCTGCTGATCGCCTTACTCGCTTTCTGGGGGTGGCGTGGCACTCGTTGACCGTGTACGCCGACGTGCAAAACCAACGAAAGACCTGGAAGGACTTGGGTGCAGTGGTCGGCATCGGTGCCCTGCTGTGGTGATCATCATCTGGTTCCTGACCAAGGCGGCCGCCATTCTGTGAGGTCGGTATGAACGACACTATCGAACGCCTTGCCGACGGCACCTTGGTCTTTCTTCCAGAGCGACTCAATCGTGATCCCGCCGTATTGCGAGGGTTGACCAATGATGAGATGTGGGTAGCACTCGGCACTGGCGCCGTCATTGGCCTGCTGCTGGGCGTCCCTCTAGCGATTGCCACCGCTTCCATTGCCATAGCGCCGACCGGCATGATCGCCGGCATGGCGCTGGTGTTATTGGCCGGTGGCACGCTACTGCGCCGGGCCAAACGGGCTCGCCCCGAGACCTGGTTGTACCGCAAACTCGAATGGATGCTCGCCAGCCGTTGGCGCTTGGGTCGCGGCAGTCTGATCCTCCACTCCGGTGCCTGGACGGTCCGCCGTTCAAGTCGGCTGCGTCCTGCCCTGTCACGGTGGCAGCCATGAGCCGATTTCGGAACAAGGTCGATGCCCAACAGGCACACATCTTCAGCCTGCGTCTGGCGGTAGTGATCCTTGCTCTGCTCTGTGCCGGACTCTGGTATGGCTGGCGCTCGGCACCGACCGATCTGACCGTACATGTACCGCCAGATCTGCGCTCGGGCAGCACGCGCAAGTGGTGGGATATCCCCTCGGAGAATGTCTATGCCTTTGCCCTGTACATCTTCGGTCAGCTCAACCGCTGGCCCTCGGATGGCGAGCAGGATTATCGTCGCGCCATCTATGGCCTGCAGTCCTACCTGACACCCGCCTGCAAGGCCTTCCTCGACGGTGATTATGAGTTCCGTAAGGCCGCCGGCGAGCTGCGCCAGCGGGTGCGTGGCGTCTACGAAATTCTGGGCCGAGGCTACAGCGAAGACCCGGAACTCAGGGTCAAGCAACTCGACCGCGACAGTTGGCTGGTCAAACTCGACCTCAATGCCGATGAGTATTACGCCGCCGAACCGGTGAAACGGGTGGTGGTGCGTTATCCATTACGCGTGGTGCGTTTTGACCTGGATCCCGAGCGCAACAAGTGGGGCTGGCTCTGGACTGCTACCAGGGCACTCCGCAAAAAATCTTCCTGCCTGGAGGTGAACCATGAAGCGGATGTCGACCCTGGGACTCACCGTCGCACTAACGCTGTGGGGAGTCGCGGCACAGGCCGTCGAGCTGATGCATTGGGAACGCCTCCCCCTCGCGGTCCCGCTGGTGATCAATCAGGAGCGAGTGGTATTTGTCGATGAGGCTGTTCGCGTCGGCGTGCCCTCAACCTTGACGGGCAAGCTGCGCGTGCAATCCACCGGCGGCACTCTGTACCTGCGCGCGTCGGAAGCCATTGCCCCGACCCGACTGCAACTGCAATCGGTCGCGACGGGTGAGATCATCCTGCTGGATATCGCGACCACGCCCGGCGATCAACCGCTGGAGCCGGTGCGTATTCTCAAGCATGCTCAGGGGCAAGCTACCGAGGCTGAATCGAGCGCCGTCCCTGTTCCAGAACGCACACCGATCCCGGTCGCGTTGACGCGCTACGCCGCGCAAAGCCTGTACGCGCCGCTGCGCACCGTGGAGTCCCTGCCCGGTGTACGCCGCGTCCCGCTCAAGCTGCGCAGCGAACTGCCGACCTTGCTGCCGACCGAAAACGTGTCCAGCACGCCCATCGCCGCCTGGCGACTCGGTGATTACTGGGTGACGGCGGTGAAGTTGCGCAATCGTGGTTTGGAGACTGTGCAACTCGATCCTCGCAGGCTTCAGGCAAAGTTGTTCGCCGCAACCTTTCAGCATGCTTTCCTCGGGCCTGTCGGCAGTGCTGAAGACACCACACTCGCCTACCTCGTCACCCGCGGTGTCGGCATCGAACAAGCCGTGCTGCTCCCGCCCGTTGCGCGAGGTGCTGGCGATGAAGGCTAATGCATTGCTCAAATGGCTAGTACCGGCGGCGCTGCTGGCCGTGGTGCTGATCATCCTGAAAACCTGGGTCGCGGGTGGCAGCACGCCCTCGCCAGAGAACCCAGTTGATCAGGGCAACCTTCAGTTATCCGCCGAGCAAGCCAGGTCGCTCGGCATTGCGGGCGACACCCCTCGCGATACGGTCGCCACCCTGGTCGGCCAGGTGAAGGCCATGCGCAGCGACATGCTCGGTTTGAAGAAACACAACGATTCGCTGCAGACGGAAAACAACCGCCTACGCGAGCGGGAAAACAGTGTCGATTCACGCATCCAGACCGCGCTTGGCAGTGTGACCCAGCAGGTCGACGAAGGCCGCCGCCAAGCCAACGAGGCCCGACTCAAAGCGGAACAAGACAGTCGTCAGGCTCGCGGCCTGCTGACGCAATTGCAGGAACAGTTGTCGGGGCTGACCGGCAAAAGCAAAGAAATGCCGATCGGATTGGGGCTTGAGCCCGGCGACGGCGCTCAGTTCGAAGGGCGACACTCTACCAATGATGCGCTGCAGTGGATTGAACCCTCGGATGCTCCGTCCTCCGACGCCAGAAGCAAAACCAAGACTTCCTCCGCACTGAGCCTGCCTACCGCCTTCAACTCTCTGCAAGGCTTGAAAGACAACGCGATTGATCGCAGCCAGAAACAGCTACGTGCTGTTACCAAGGGTGAGCACGACCTGAAGCGATCCGTTGATCGTACCGAAGGCGCGAAGCCGGTCTACACCATCCCCGAAAACGCCACGCTGATGGGCTCGGTCGCCATGACCGCGCTGATCGGCCGAGTCCCGGTGGACGGCACCGTGAATGACCCCTATCCCTTCAAGGTGCTGGTCGGTCCGGAGAACCTGACCGCCAACGGCATCGACCTGCCGGACGTCGCCGGGGCCGTGATGAGCGGCGCGGCGTCCGGTGACTGGACCCTGTCCTGCGTACGCGGACAGGTCGAGTCAATCACCTTTGTATTCACCGATGGCACCATCCGCACGGTGCCTCAGCCGAAGGCGATAGCCAGCCGCACTGCCTCCACCACCCAGAGCTCGAACACCGACAAGATCCGCGGTGGGCTCGGTTACCTGTCCGATCCGTATGGCATTCCTTGCATCGCTGGCGAGCGCCGCTCGAACGCCCAGCAATACCTCGGCAGCCAGAGCCTGATCACTGCCGCCGGTGCCGGTGTCGCAGCGCTGCTCGGGGATGAGCGGAACAACAGCAGTGTGATCACTTCGGGCGGCAGTACGCTCGGAGTCAACAGCAGCAGTGGCAACAGCGCACTGAATTCAATTCTCAGTGGTGGGGTCAGCGACATCCGCGAGTGGGTGAACAAACTGTATGGCGAAGCCTTTGCGGCGGTGTACGTACCACCTGCAGCACAGGTCGCACTGCACCTCGACCATGAGATCACCATCGACTACGAGCCCAAGGGCCGGAGCGTTCGCCATGAAAAAGACCATGCTTCTCTGCCTGACCTGGATTAGCGTGTTCTGCTGGGTCCTGACGGGGTGTTCCACCGACAAGGACACGCTGGTGCCCCATGGCGAGCAAACCATGCTGGATATCTGGAACGGCGCCGGTTCGCAAGGCACTCAGCAGCAACTGTTGGAGGCTCGGCAACAGTTACGCCGCCCGCTGGCTCAGGCAGATGTCTCCGCGGCTCTCCAGGAACCGTACACACGTACAGCGGCGAACGAGATTCGCAACCTGTTCCCGCGCCTGCCTAATCCCGATCTGGTGCTGTACGTCTATCCGCATTTGAGTGGTACCGAGCAGGCACCAGTTCCGGGTTACTCGACCGTCTTTCCGTTCTACCAACGGGTGCAGTACGCATTGCCGGGTGAACATCAGGAAGACTTGTAGTGCGTACGAGCGATGCGGGCAACCGCACTTCTGCATGGAAAGCCTGGCGCCACCCATTGCGCCCTCGCGCCACCTTGGCCGATGAAGCGGCACTCTATGCGCACAACCCCAGCTTCACCGATCACCTGCCATGGGTCGAATACCTCGACACCGAGCAGTGTTTTCTGCTGGATGACAACCGCTCGGTGGGTGCGGTGTTCGAGTTGCTGCCCATTGGCACCGAAGGGCGCGAACCCGATTGGCTGATGGCAGCCCGCGATGCCCTCGAGGATGCTCTGCAGGATAGCTTTGACGAGCTGGATCAAGCGCCGTGGGTGGCGCAGTTTTTCTGCCAGGACGATAACGACTTCACCCCTTACCTGAACCGGCTCACTAGCTATATCCAGGACAGCGCGCGAGGGACGGTCTTCACGGAAGCGTACCTAGAACTCACTCGCCGTCATCTGAAGGCCGTTGCCAAACCGGGTGGGCTGTTTGAGGACAAGGCCGTCACACGCCTCCCCTGGCGCGGCAATAACCGACTGGTGCGCCTGGTGGTCTATCGCTGGCTTGAGTCTGACGCTGAGGAGACGGGACTCACCCCGGTGCAATCCCTGCATCAGGCTTGCGAACGTATTGCTGCTTCGTTGCAGGCATGCGGGGTGCAAACAACGCGAGTCGATGGCCGAGGTCTGTATGCCTGGTTAGTGCCCTGGTTCAATCCGGCACCCAGGCTCACCGATGAAGCGCCCGAGGAGTTCTACCGCCGCGTGACCTATCCGGAGTCGGGCGACGGCGAGTCGCTGGAACTGCCCTTCGATCATGACTTCGCCGAGCGGCTGTTCTTCAACGAACCGCGCTCGGATGTCCAGCACGGGCTCTGGTTTTTCGATGATCAACCCCATCGGATCATGGTGGTGGACAAGCTGCGCCGAGCGCCCTTGATTGGTCAACTCACCGGAGAAACCCGCAAAGGTGACGCGGTGAATGCACTGTTCGACCAGTTACCCGAAGGTACAGTCACGAGTCTAACCTTGGTGGTCAAACCGCAGGATGTACTTGAGGAGCAGTTGAACCGCCTGGCGCGCAAAGCCATCGGTGAAAACCAGGCCTCGACCCAGACCCGCCAAGATGTTGAAGAGGCTCGTGCAATCATCGGCCGCCAGCACAAGCTGTACCGCGGCACCCTGGCGTTCTACCTGCGCGGTAACGATGAACAGCAATTGCACCAGCGCTCGGGCAGCCTGGCTAACGCACTACTGGGTGCGGGCCTACAACCGGTACGCGAAGGCGATGAAGTCGCCGCCTGCAACAGTTACCTGCGTTGGTTACCGATGGCTTACAACCCGGCCCGCGACACGCGCAACTGGTACACCCGCCTGATGTTTGCCCAGCACCTGGCGAATCTGATTCCGGTGTGGGGCCGCAGCACCGGCACCGGCCACCCAGGTATCACCCTGTTCAATCGTGGTGGTTCGCCGTTGAGTTTTGATCCGTTATCACGCCTGGACCGAGCTATGAATGGTCATCTGCTGTTGTTCGGCCCCACCGGCGCCGGCAAGTCGGCCACTCTGGTTACCCTACTGATGCAGGTCATGGCCGTGTACCGCCCTCGCCTGTTTATCGTCGAGGCAGGCAATTCGTTTGGCTTGCAGGGCGACTACTTCGCGACACAGGGCCTGTCGGTCAACAAGGTCCAATTGAAACCTGGCGCCTTGGTCACTCTCGCGCCCTTTGTCGATGCCTGGCGCCTGGTCGAGCAACCGGATCAGGTGGCGAGTCTGTCGATCGATGAGCTGGACGATGAGGCGGTAGCCAGTCGCGAAGACCAACGCGATGTTCTCGGCGAATTGGAAATCACCGCTCGACTGATGATCACCGGCGGCGAGGCCAAGGAAGAAGCCCGCCTGAGTCGAGCCGACCGCAGCCTGATCCGCGAGTGCATCCTGGATGCGGCGCAGACCTGTATCGCGGCGGGTCACCAGGTACTGACCCGCGACGTGCGCGACGCTTTATTACGCGTCGCCGCTGACCCGCACTTACCGGAGAAACGTCGCGAGCGTGCCCAGGAAATGGGCGAGTCCATCGACCTGTTTTGCCAGGGTTTCGAGGGTGAGTTGTTCGATCGCGAGGGCACGTCTTGGCCCGAGAGCGATGTGACCATTGTCGATCTCGCCACTTACGCTCGCGAAGGCTACGAGGCGCAGATGTCCATCAGCTACATCAGCCTGATGAACACCGTGAACAACCTAGCCGAACGCGACCAGTACCTGGGGAGGCCAATCATCATGGTCACCGACGAAGGCCATATCATCACCAAAAACCCGCTGCTGGCGCCATTCGTGGTCAAGGGCACGAAGATGTGGCGCAAGCTCGGCGCTTGGTTCTGGCTGGCGACGCAAAACCTTGCCGACTTCCCCACTGCCGCGCAGACCATGCTCAACATGATCGAATGGTGGATTTGTTTGAACATGCCGCCCGCGGAAATCGAAGAAATCGCTCGCTTCAAGAAACTCACGCCGGCACAGAAAGCCTTGTTGCTCTCCGCCAGCAAGGAGCCGGGCAAATACACCGAAGGAGTGGTGCTGTCGAAAAAGCTCGAAACGCTGTTCCGGGCCGTGCCGCCCAGTCTTTACCTCGCCCTGGCGATGACAGAGCCCGAGGAAAAAGCCGAGCGCTGGACACTGATGCAGGAGAATGGCTGCTCAGAGTTGGAAGCGGCTTATCGGATAGCTGACCGGATCGATAGAGCGCGAGGCATAGAACCCACATAGGGGAATCTATTCAGGTATCGCGCTCTAAAGCGAGTGACCAGTTATTACGATGCGCCTCGAAGCCGCTGCTGAATCCGCAACAAGAATCCGGCTTCAAAGGCATCCTGGCAGTCACCGACAGGGAAGGTCTTGCGGGTTTGCGCCAACTCCCACCACAGTGGAATCTCACCCGGCGTATCAAGCCAAGCTTGGGCACATTGCACGCCACGTTCAATCATTGGGGCAAATTCGTTGCCCCAGGGTGTCAGAAGGCTTGGACAACCGTCCGCCGCCGGAATTGAAATGTAGTTTTCGTCCATACACACCCTAGATGTCTGATTTTATTGTTAGACGCTGGTCCAGCTTCGAAAAGCTTAACGAAACCAAATGAACGCTCAATAACAAGCATGAGCATCAAATGGCCTAGATCAATGCAAATGTAGACTATATCCCGTGGATTGAGAGTCCCTCAAGGCGCAATTTGCGCGCATGACTCAAGACTACGAACAGCTTCGTCTGCAGCTGGCGGAAAACATCCGCTTGATGCGACGCGTTAAAAACCTTACCCAAGAGCAGCTCGCGCTCATGGCCGAGGTGGATCGCACGTACGTCAGTCAAATCGAGCGATGCACGGGCAATCCGTCGCTGTTGGTCCTGTGCAAGCTCGCCAATATTCTCGAAATTACCGCAGATCAGTTACTTGTGGAACCCGATATCCTGCGTAGCGCCCTTCACGTCAAATAATAGTCTCACGCCTCACAAACCCGATAGATCCGCCTTCATAATTTCCACTGACAGTCTTCAGTCCGTAATCGAACCTGCCCAGGCCATACACTGAGAGCCTGGATCATGCCTGTTGCCTGCTCGTCAATCCCGCCCACAAAGCTACGGCCCTTGGCGCTGAGTATCCTGCTGGCGTGCGGCCCAAGCGTGGCGCTGGACACCGGCAGCATCACGTCCTCCGTGCTTTCGCAAAACTGCCTCGACTACAGGGTCGTCGGTATTTGTTTCTGGCTCCTCTGCACGCCCTTCGGCTGCACAGTCAAAACCTCGACCAAGGTTCGTCATTTCACTCCTGAATTGGTGGTCTCGAGCTACGCCACCACCGGCAATAACCCTTGGACCGAGATGACCACCCTCTCCTCGCCCATCAGCGGTGCGGAAGGTGGCGGCAACCTGATCACCCCGAACACCCACCGCGACAACCTGCCCCGCTTTAAGAACGTCGATGGTATCGGCCACCCCGGTGGCTGGATCGCCACGCAACTGGCTTCGCAATCCGGCTATGCCTGCGCCAGCGGTGCAACTGCATTCATGCCTTACTACCTGAGTACCCTGGACTCACTGGCGTGGCGTCATGGCATCCCGGAAAGTCTTTACCCCGAGTCGCTCATGCCGGGGATCCGTGAAATCGGACGTCAGGCTTCGGGAAACATGTGGGGCAACGTCTATCCCCGGCAGGGCTTTCTGGTACAGCCCGACGATTTCAAGGCGGCCGCAGTCATGGCGCAACGGGCCGGCGATGTGATTACCCGCAACTGGCAGCCGCATGTGTACTTACCACTCACGCCCGCCAAACGCGACGGCTACTGGCCGCCGGGTCCGATCGTTGAAAACGACGCTTCGACCCACAAATGGCAATTGCTCTACCCCCAGGTGCAGCCCACGTGCGCCATCTTCCCCAGCGATCCGGTACAGAGCGCGGATGGTGGCTACGCCTGGTCGCTGTGGCGGCCCTATAGCTGTTGCAAACGTGAGGGGCAGACCTTCCTGTTCAGCATCGACTTCGAAGGAGGTGCTTCATGAGCCGGTTTCTCGCGCGCCCCTGGTTGGGCGTGATGAGTCTGTTGCTCTACGGGCTACTCGCTATGGCCACTCATGCCCACGCCGCCGAGGGCGATTACCGCCTGGGCACTCAAGGCGAAGTGCTCGATGACCGAGTGATGTACACCATCGGTGGCGGCTCGGCAGTGGGCTCACCGAGCTCGCTCTACCGACCCAGCGGTCTCGGTGTCGGCGGGTCCTGGCGAGCAAACATGATGTGCGGAAACATGAGCCTCACCAATACCCTGCAGAACCAGTTGAACGGCGTCACCGAAGGTTTCCAGCAGATCATGGGCAGCATCGTGCAGAACGCGACCCAAGCCGTGATGTCGCTGCCAGCATTGATCATCCAGCGCGCCAACCCCGGACTCTATGAGTTGCTGAGTAACGGCGTTATGCAGGGTCGCATCGACTTCGATCGTTCCAAATTGACCTGCCAGGCCATGGCCGAAAAGATGGCGGACAAGGTCGGTCAAGCCGGCTGGGGCGCGCTGGCCAAGAACCAGGAGATGCAGGGCAACCTGGAGCAAACCGGCGGTGATGCAGTGGCCGCAGTGAAAAACACCGAGGCCCAAAACGGCAACAATGGGGTGTCCTGGGTCGGCGGCCAGAAGGCTGGAGGTAGTGGGCACCCCCCCATCCGGGTGACTTCCGACGTAGTGCGAGCAGGCTACAACCTGCTGCATAACCGGTCGGTGGATGACAGCGCCTCGATCAGTAGCAGCGACTGCTTAGGCGGGGCTATTTGCCAGACTTGGACCTCGCCCCAAGAGGAATCCGAATGGGCCGTCCGCGTGTTGGGCGAGAGCGAAGTCGCGACCTGCGACAGCTGCGAAACTCTGCGTGCGACCGCTGGCAGCGGACTGACGCCGCTGATCCAAGAGGCCTATAACGTGCGCCTCAAGGCCCTGCAAGGGCTGTTGTCTGGCTCTCTGCCGCCTACCCCTGACAACCTGGCGAAAGCCTCCAGCCCGATGCTGCCGGTGACCCGTGGTGTGGTCGAAGCCCTGCGTGACGACCCCGATCAGGACCTGTTGGCGCGGCGCCTGGCCAGTGAGACGGCCTTGTCCAGTGTGCTCGACAAAGCGTTGCTGCTACTGCGCACCCTGCTGGCGGGCAGTCACGAACCGAACATCGCCTCCGCCGAGCCGGCACAGAGCGCCTTGACGAAAAACATCGACACCCTGGAGCGCGAAATACGCCTGCTGCAGACCGAACTGCAGGTCCGGCAGATGCTGGCGACCAACACCGCCAGCCTGGTACTCGACCGACATGCCGGTGGTGCCGACGCATCGCGTACCGTCGAGCAAGGCGACCCCGAGCCCGGCCGACTCAATGATGCTGACGCCAGGCGCAAGTGAGCCATGAAACGCTCACCGCTATTCACTTTGCTTTCGAGTCTGGGGATTGCCGCAGTGATGATCCTGACCACTGTACTGGTCGCCTGGATCGGACGCACTGCGCTGGATAGTTTCGAGGCCTGGCAGCAGGCATTCGAATCCGTACGACCCTATCTGCGGGGGTGGCGTGCCCTGCTCTACGCCGCCCTCTTTGCGCTCTGGTGGGATCTGTTTCAGCGCTACCGACATCGACCCCAGGATCGATTGCGCGTGAAGTGCATCGGAGCATTAGGGCTCGTGCTCGTTACTTGCGTCGAACTCACCCGACTGTGAGGCCACCACCATGCTCATGAGCACCAACAGCTACCTCGAGTTTTACCTCTCTCTGCTGGCCTGGATCATCAATAACGGCCTCTGGAGCGTCCTGTCCGACACCGGGCTATTTGCCGCGCCCTTCGGCGCGATCATCCTCCAGGAATGGCTGTCAGCCCGTCAGCAAGGCGCGGATGAAGGCAACAAGGGACTGCTCTCGGTGCCGCGGATCGAGAACCGGTTGTGGCTGGCCTACATCGTCGTATTGTTCGGTTGCGCGCCGGTCTTTCCGTTGAGCCTCGCCTCGATGGCGTTCGATGATGCGGCGAGTCAGCGCTGCGGCGTGAGTGTGGCCCAACCGACGGAAACCGCCTGGGGGACGACCTTCAATACTATCGGCGAACGCTCCGCCAATGTGCCGATCTGGTGGTTTCTGGTGCATGCCTTGAGCAAAGGCGTGACTGCGTCAGCCACTGCCTCTATCCCCTGCGCAGCGGATATCCGGCAGATGCGCATGGAGATCGACAGTTCGCGCATCGACAGCCAGGTACTGCTGCAGGAAGTCGCCGACTTCACTCGCGACTGCTATGGCTATTCCCGTTCTCGGTTGTTTACCAATCGCCCGCAACTGGACAAGGTACAAAGTCACGACGCGTCCTGGATCGGCTCAAGCTATCTTCTCGACACGCCCGGCTACTACGACACGGATCGCTCGCGTACACCGCGAGCCAGTTGGCCGTATAACGACAGCCGCGATGTTTCCTTGCCGCGGCTGGAGAATGGCGCGGGCTACCCCACCTGCAAGCAGTGGTGGAGTGATAGCGGCGTTGGGTTGCGCGACCGCTTGATCCAGCAGGTCGATCCCTCGCTGCTGACTCAACTGAAAGGTTGGTTGACTGGCCGTTCGAGCAACGAGATCGAGGATGCAACCCTGCGTGAGTTGGTCAGCCCGCGCCAGCAATCGATGTCCATGTCGCCCGGACAGGTGTACCAGGACTATGGCTCCAGTGCCCGAGGCGGCTCGATCAATCAGGGGCTCAATAACCTGGCCACCAATACCGGGCTGGCACTGGGTTCCTTCAGCAACTTCCCGGCGATGAATGCACTACGCGCCGCCCTGCCGATGGTGCAGGCTTTCCTGATCATGGGCGTCATCATCAGCTTGCCGCTGATTCTGTTGGTCAGTACCTATCAGCTGAAGACCGTCATGACCGTGACGTTCGCGCTGTTCACCTTACACATGCTGAGCTTCTGGTGGGAACTGGCTCGTTGGGTCGACTCCAGCATGCTCGATACCTTGTACAACCAGGTCTCGGCGTCCAATCAAGTGCTGTTATCGCTGCCCACATCCGGGTTTATGGATGGGACTGTCACCGCGCAGGTGATCGAGTATGTGATGGGGGCGATGTTCATCGTGCTGCCGATGCTGTTTCTAGGGGCCATGAGCTGGGCGGGATATTCAGTCGGCAGCGGGATTCAAGGCATGTTGGCGAATGGTAGCAAAGCAGCAAGTGACGCCGCGAGCAAAGGTACGGATCAAATATTGGGTGCTGCTAAGCGTTCAATTAGATGACTTGCTGTCGCCTATATAATGCCCATTGTCGTCGAACTCACCGATGTAGAGGTCAGCACCTAGGTAGTCTGGCCCTGGGTTTTTCTCTTGTTGATCGGCACCAATAAAAACCCTGAGCCATAGCAAAGTAGTGACAGCCAGCACCATCACAATGAAAGTAACCATCCAAACACTGACAAAGAGCAGCCCTCCGATCATTGCCAGTTTGGCAATCAGAAAGCTCCCGCGAACAAGTAATTTACCCGCGGGCAATCCCGCCGTCACCGCACGCTCAGCCACGCGGGACTCAAACGCTTTCAAATTGCGATACCCGCGCTTTATCGACATGCCACAGGTATATGCCCAGCGGTGGGCACGTGAATTCTGAACAGGGTTCTGAGTCGGCATGTTCTCGCCCTCTTCTGAGCGTTTTCATGATTGAGACAGGAGTAACAGCCTACTACTGAAAACTGTCCGTGCCTGACCGTTTATCAGCTTGCCAAGCCAAAAAAACTTCACTGGAAGACAGAAGACGAACATCGTGACACAGGGTCTCTTCGGAGGTTGACCCGTATAAATCGCTCCGCTAAATACAAGGTACGGATCGCTGTTATCGACAGCACCCTACCCAGGCAGCCAGAACCTTCAAGGCTACGTCACTTCGGTGATGGTTCTTCCCCAAGTGCGATCAGCGTTCGGTAGCTCGCACGGTCACCGTTTCTACGGTGATGAACGCCTACTGCTCTTCTGAGCGTCTTCCGAGCCCCGCTCACCAAGCAAACCTTCTCGTTTTTCTTCAACCCACCGCGGGGAAATTCTCTCCCGCACGGGGCAGGTTTCTTCGCGCTTTCAACGGAGACATACCATGCCCGACTCACTTACACCGGAAACACTGAACAGCCTTCGGTTGCCCATCGTGTTCACCCCTGGCGCGTGGCAACGCGCAGTCCTGCTCAAGCAATCCGATCACGCTGAGAAGCTGCAGGTCGACCGGTTGAGCCACGTATTGCGCGCAGCCTTCGAAGCCCACCTGGCCTATCCACACAAGCCTTACGTGCTGTTCGAGGTAATCCACATTGAACCAACCGATTACTTAGACCACGGCCCGTCGCTGCAATTGAGCCTGAGCCTGCTCCAAGAACCAGATCAGCCTAGCGCCTTGCTGATAGCGCTTGCAGGAGAACACCAGCGCTAAGCGCAATTGACAGTGCCCACCTCCACATTCGGACGCCATGCAAGACCTGCATCGATCCAGCACATCACCCAACCGGGGAACCCTCCCCGATGGGCGCGGCGTTCCTCCGCTTTCTCTCGAGGAAATTGCCATGCGCGATATCTACCAAGACGTGACAGACAAGATCGTTAAAGCTTTGGACCAAGGCGTTACCCCCTGGATCAAACCCTGGTCCTCAAGTGGCTCAGTTGACGTCAGTCGTCATCAACCCTTCCCCATCAATGCCATCACGCGTCGTCCCTACTCGGGCATCAATTTACCATTGCTCTGGGCCGAGGCCAGGTTGCAGGGGTTCACTCAAGATCGGTGGCTGACCTTCAATCAAGCCCGAAAGGCGGGTGGGCACATCCGTAAGGGGGAACACAGCACTCTGGCAGTCCTCTACAAGCCGATGGAACGCGAGGAGCAGACCGAGTCAGGCCAACCCGTACTCGATGAAAACGGTCAACCCAAGGTCGCTCACTTTGGCATTGTTAGGACACATTTTCTGTTCAACATCGAGCAAACGGAGGGGCTCGAAATGCTTAGTGACACCCTGCTCGAGACGGAACAGAGTGATCCCTTCCAGCCCAACAGCGCCGCGGAAAATCTGCTGTTAAGTTCAGGTGCACGCATCGTTCATCGGCCTGCCAACGAAGCCTTTTACCACCCGATCAGAGATATCATCCAACTGCCGACAAAGGCACAATTTCACGATGAAAGCGGGTACTACGCCACGGCACTGCATGAGCTGACGCACTGGACCGGGCATCACGCTCGGTTGCAGCGCGAAGGCGTGACGTCAGCATGTCCGTTCGGCTCACCAGGCTACGGGTTTGAGGAGTTGATCGCCGAAATGGGTGCTGCTTTTTTATGTGCTTATGCCGGCATTCAGGGAGAGCTGCGGCACGAGAGCTATATCGACTCCTGGCTCAGTCTACTCAAGACAGATAAACGCGCGATCTTTCGGGCCAGTGGTCACGCCCGCAGCGCCTCGGAGTATGTACTCAACCTGGAGCAGCAACTGAAGCAAGCGGTCTTGGATGACTCGTCTTGCATGAACGATGGAGCTTAATCGATACCTCACCATTGCAAACGCGTCAAAAGGCCCAACGCGAGTTGGGCCCTTTTTTATGCTCAGAAGAAAGGCTCCATCCATCAGCCTGTCATTCCGAATCCAGGTTCTGTGCCAGAAAATCCACCAGTTCGAGCGGACTACGGCTATCGATTACCTTGTAGATCAGATCACGCTTACTGCGCGGCAACTTCTTGACCAGGCTCTTCGCCGAGGCTCTGACGGCTTCGTCTGTCCCATGGATACGTGCCGCAAGCAGCAGCACCAGCGTGGCGTCTGTCAGATTCATGGCAAGCCCCGAGAAAATTCGCACCGCAGTGTACCGACTCTTGTCTTTTCCGTACCAGCCCTCCAACAAAACGATGTCTTGCCATATCAATATTCCGATTGCCGCACAAAAGGACACACACCAAAAGGATAGGTAAGGGTTGGAAGGGGAATGGGGAGTCAAGGGTAAGAGCCCTATCCGAAAAGGCTAAAAGGCCACTGACCCAACCATTTCCCGGAGGTCCTGATGCTCAGTCTGTTTCGCCACAAAAGGCAGAAGCCTCCTCCGCCACCGACCGTCAACGTCGCCGAAGGTTACCTGTCCGTCGAGTCAGCCCATACCCTCTTAGCAGTGGAGCACCGCCGTCAGTTGCTCGATCGCATCTGGCAATACACCGCCCTCTCCCACGTCCAATTCACCCAGCTCTACTTAAATCCAATCCATCGCTACGCCGAACAGGTCCAGCAACTCCCGGCCAGCGAGACGCACCACCATGCGTATCTCGGTGGCATGCTCGACCATGGCCTGGAGCTGGTCGCTTGCAGTTTGAAACTGCGTCAGTCGTATCTACTGCCCACCGGCGCCGCGCCCGAAGACCAAGCCGCCCAGACCGATGCCTGGTCGGCTGGCATCGCTTATGGTGCCCTGCTGCATGACATCGGCAAGATCGCCGTGGACCTGCTGGTCGAACGCCAGGATGGCCGTGTTTGGCATCCTTGGCAGGGCTCCCTAGATCAGCCCTACCGTTTTCGTTACATCAAGGGTCGTGACTACCACCTGCACGGCGCCGCCGTAGGCTTGCTCTACACCCAAATTCTCGACCGCCCAATCCTCGATTGGCTCAGTGGCTTTCCGTCGCTCTGGGGCAGCTTGCTGTATGTCCTGGCCGGCCAGTACGAACGTGCCGGCGTGCTCGGTGAGTTGGTCATTCAGGCCGACCGTTTCTCCACCGCGCAGAATATCGGAGGTAACCCTAGCAAGGCGCTGCAAGCACCAGTTCATTCGTTGCAACACCATTTGGTCAGCGGACTGCGTCATCTGGTTCAGCACGAGCTAAAACTCAACCAGCCGGGCGCCGCGGGTTGGTTGACCCAAGACGCGCTGTGGCTGGTCAGCAAGACGGTCACGGACAAGCTGCGAGCCTATCTGCTGTCGCAGTCGATCGAGGGTATTCCCTCATCCAACATCGCGGTGTTCGATGAACTCCAGTCGCATGGGCTGGCCGAGTCCACCCCAGAAGGCAAAGCCATCTGGACCGCGCTGGTGACGCAGGGAGACTGGGAGCAGAGCTTTACCTTTCTGCGCCTTCAGCCGGCGTTGATCTGGAGGAACGAAGAACGTCCCGAAGCTTTCAGCGGAACAGTGAGCATTGCAGTCCATGACCACCCGACTGGCGCCCCGGCATCACCAGCAGCGTCAGAGACTGTCAGTACAGGATCGCGTCAAAGCCCATCGCAACCCGATCCCATGGCGATGGAAGACGCTGACTATCTCGGCACGCTATTGGATATGTTCGAGCTGGAAGAGCCTGAGGTCAGCGCTGAATCGTCAGCAAGCACTCTCGAAATCTCAAATACCTCGCTGGATGGCCCAGGTCAGGCATTTCTGAATTGGGTCAAAGAAAGCATCTTGAGCCACAAGCTGGTCATCAATGACAGCAAGGCGAAGGTTCACACGGTGGACGGCACTGTATTTCTCGTGACCCCTGGCCTCTTTCAACGCTATGCGCAGGAGTTTCCTGGTGTGTCTCATGGCACCGGTCAAGAGATCGAAGAATGGCGCTGGGTGCAGAAGCAATTTGAGAAGCTGAAGGTCCACCGAAAGCGCGCTGATGGTTTGAACATCTGGGCGTGCAAAGTGCAAGGTCCCAGGAAGAAAACAACTTTGAAGGGATATCTGATTGCGGAGCCGACATCACTTTTAGAATCGATACCACCAAACAACCCGTTTCTTGCGCTTGATGATGGCTAACGACCTCACATAGGCAGCCGTCCAACTCTTTTCTTGGGCACTGCCCATGCAAGGATTGCCTCCCAGATTCTATATTTTTGTCACTTACAATCTAGCTGCAGATCTATCCATGACACGCTCCTCCCGAAGCGTCGGTGTGCCCAACGCAGCGCATCAGCGATCTCTTCAAGCATGTGAGAAATGCAGATTAACGACCACCCAGATACAGGTATCCATACTGTCATTCTGTTCCGCACTCAAAAACTTGACGTCTACCACGCGCAGGCTCCGCTGTTTAACCCGTCGCCCTACTGACCTCAACTCACAAGCAAGCTGCTGGACCGTACCGTCGCGACATCCCGCCTTGCGTGTATGTTAAAAATATGCAAAATAACGTACCTGCAGAGAAAAGACATGCGAACACATGACGACCTATATTCATTCCTTCCCCTGCGTCCGAGGCATTCAAGCCGGGAGGCCTTGCTACATAGCGATGTGCCCGATGCGCCTTGTGCCAAAGATTTTCATTTTCAACGAGGAAAATGTGCCTGCGGATTTGCGCGCACAGCGAACGTTGAACTTGGCTAGGGTTCCTGAGATTTCCGCATATTTGCTTGACAATCGCGACGACTACACCCTCTCTGCAATCACCGCTTCTGTTGATGGGGTAGTCCAATTCAATCCTGCTTCCGATACTGGCTTAGAGCAAAGCATCGGTACGCTAACCATACCAATGGATGCTCAAATTCTAATCAACGACGGTCAGCACCGTCGGGCAGCCATTGAGCAAGCTATCCGCGAAAATCCAGAACTTGGCTACGACAACATCCCCGTGCTTTTCTTCATTGATGAGGGGCTGAATCGTAGTCAACAAATGTTTGCTGATCTCAACAAGCATGCTGTGAGACCGAGTAATTCAATAAGCACGCTTTACGATCATCGAGACCAAATTTCCGATCTGGCCAGGTACCTGGCCAAAAACGTCGAAATTTTCTCCAGGATGACAGAGCTGGAGAAATCTAGCCTCTCTCCCCGCAGCTCCAAGCTATTCACCCTAAGCGCTATAAAAAACGCCTCCCGCGTCTTATTGAAAAAAGGGAAAGGGGATCTCATTGCGCAGAATGAGCGGGAGCTCGCAAAATCGTTCTGGGAAGAGGTGTCCTTGCAGATGCCTGATTGGATCAGAGCAAAAAACAAAGAGCTGTCGACGTCCGAATTACGGGACAATTACATTCACGCCCACGGCGTGCTGCTGCAAGCAATGGGACTTGTCGGATCTGAACTGATAATCCGTAAGGAGTCTGAATGGAAAAATACCATAAGCCAGCTCCGGAGCATCGATTGGTCTCGAGCAAACCCGGAATGGGAAGGTCGCGCCATGGTTCACGGCCGGATCTCTAAAGCCACAACGAACGTGGCGCTCACAGCAAGTCTTATCAAGAAAAAACTTGGCGTCCCGCTATCCACGGTTGAACGCGAGTTAGAAAACAGGTTTCCTCAATAATGAGTAATGATCAATTCCTCTATCCATCGCACGATGATTTCGTTCAAGAAGCGATCATTTCTGGAAGACCGCTAGCGGATGCTATCCGTGAGCTTCAAAGCATCTACAAGGCCGATAATCGCCCATGGGTAGTGGGTTTCAGCGGCGGCAAGGACTCTACCGTCATCCTGTCGCTCACATACTATGCCCTGAAGATGTTGCCGCCTGAAGAACGCCACAAGCACGTGTACGTCGTCTCCTCCGACACTCGAGTAGAAACCCCTGTAGTAGTCGACATGATCCGCCAGGTACTTGATTCGGTGAACGCTCAAGCCGTTCAAGATCAGATTCCGATGACAGCCCATTCTGTCACCCCTAAAGTTGGAGAAACGTTCTGGGCCAACCTCCTAGGTAAGGGCTACCCAGCACCGACCAAGGCGTTTCGCTGGTGCACAGAGCGGATGAAAATCGATCCAGTTAGCGAATTTATCAAAGACAAGGTAGCCCGTTTCGGCGAAGTCGTGGTGGTACTCGGCTCGAGACGCGAAGAAAGCAACACGCGTGCGCAGGTGATCACGCGCCACAAAATCGATGGATCTGCTTTGGGCCGGCATACCACCCTGCCAAATGCCTATACCTATATGCCCATTGAGCTATGGCACGCTGACGATGTCTGGGAATATCTCATGAGTGCTGCCAGGCCTTGGGGCGGCTCCAATCGAGTGTTGTTTGAGCTGTACAAAGACTCCAACGCTGGCGAGTGCCCACTGGTAATCGACACCAATACACCATCCTGTGGCAATTCACGCTTCGGCTGCTGGACGTGCACCGTGGTGACTCATGACAAAGCAATCGAGGGCCTCGTAAACAGCGGCGAGGATTGGATGCTGCCGCTGCTGCAGTTCCGCAACCAGCTACATGCCAGCTCACTCCCCGAAAACAAAACTGAATACCGTAACTACAAACGTCGTACCGGAAAAGTGACCTTCGCGAGAGGGGCTATAGACGACGACACAAATGCTGCAACCAAACACGTGCCTGGCCCGTATTGGATGAAGTATCGCAAAGAGTGGCTGAAGCTGCTTCTGGAGATTGAGAAAGGTATTCGTGAGACGGATCGTGATATCGAACTGATCGGCCGTGATGAACTGCAAGTAATCCGCCAGCAATGGCTGAAAGACCCGAATGAGCCGGACTGGGTTGATTCACTTCCTAAAATTTATGCCGAGGTCTATCCCGCGGATACGGTTGAGTGGATCAAGAATGATGCCGGCGCGTTCACCGAGCCTGATGCCGCCATCCTCAATGCACTGGAAGCGGAACATGGTGTGCCGGCAGTATTGATCATGAAGCTGATCGATACAGAGCAGTCGTTCTCCGGCCTGTCACGCCGCAAAGGCATTCTGGAGGAATTGCAGAAAATCCTGGAGCAGGACTGGGGTGGACTTGATGAAGCTATGGAGCGGCGCGCCATTCCTAAAGTTAACGACACATATAAAACCGCTTTCGAATCCATGAAAGCTGAAATAGATGGTTTGCTGCAATGATTATTGATTCCCTTTCAGTACTAGATTTCCGAGTTTTTAGCGGAGCCCACAACTTTGATCTGGTTCCTAAGATCAAAAGAGGCAAAAACGCGCCTATCGTTTTGTTCGGCGGTTTAAATGGCGGCGGTAAGACAACCATTCTAAGCGCGCTAAAGCTTGCTTTGTATGGCAAAGGCGTACTGGGCTCAGGCGCAACAGTTGTCGACTATCACCAATATCTTCGTGACTGCATCCATAGAGCACACAACAGCATTGCCAAACCTACACGGGCGGCTGTCGAACTTACCTTCCGCTATGCGCAATATGGGCTCATCTCGAGTTATCAATTGACCCGGGATTGGTTTATTGATCGTGGCGGCAAGATCAAAGAAGGCCTTATAATTTCCAGGGACGGCAAACACCTGACCGAGCTTTCATATGATCAGGCACAAGCTTTTCTTAACGAGCTGATCCCGATTGGCGTATCCGAGCTGTTCTTCTTTGACGGCGAAAAAATCGCAAGCCTCGCTGAAGAAACATCCGGGGACGCTCTACGAGAGTCGATCAACAAACTTTTAGGCTTGGACCTCATCGACAGGCTGCATTCTGACCTATCCGTGATCATCAGAGGCCGCTCAGTAAAAAAAGCATCTGAAGATCGCAAGCAAAAAATAGCTGAAGCAGAACGAACTTACGAGGATCTAAAGAAGCAGCTCGCTGATACACGCGAAAAACTTGTCCATATGCGTGTCAATACCGTCGAGGCAAACAAAAACCTGGCCAACATTGAGGCAAGTATTAATGCGCGCGGCGGTGCCTGGAGCGCTACAAGAGAGGAAGAAATAGCTAGTCTTGACTCACTGGCGAGTGAGAAAAAAGCCATAGAGCATACTTTGCATGAGATGCTGAGTGGCTTACTTCCGTTTGCAATTACCCGGAAATTGAACGAAAAACTCCTCGTACAACTGGACTCTGAGCAACGCGCGGAAAAAGTGCAGGTTCTTTCTGAATATTTGGAGCGTCAGAAAATCAATTTTCTGACAGAACTCGAATCGACGCTAAAAATCAGCAAGGAGCAGAGACCTGCCCTTCAAGATATTTTCCTTAGGACATTCGGTTCAGAACTCGGTAATAGCGATCGAAGCCTATCGCCAGTACATGAGCTCTCGGACACCCAGCGATCTAGCATCACTCACCGCCTGATGAATGATATGGGAGCGCTCCAACAACGAGCCGCTGGTCTAGTGGCAAAGCTTCAGGACACTGACACCGGAATCGAATCTGCTAAAGAAAATATTGCTCGAGCCCCAGAAGAAAAAGTGCTAATGCCACTGTTTAACGAACAAGGGCAGCTACAAGGGCGCTTGTCCGTTCTAGAAGAACAAAGATCTTTGATAGTTGAGGAAGCGAAGACACTTCTCAATCAATTGTCCACTGCAGCACGCCAATTAGATGAACTATATACAGAAATTGCCGAAACCCAAGAAGCAGAGCGTCTAACCGGCCTTGCACAAAATGCCAGAGAAGTTTTAAGAGAGTTCTCTGCACGTGCTCGAATTGAAAAGCTCAAAGAACTTGAGTCGCAGTTTTTCATATCATTCAACGGTCTCGCGCGCAAAGAAGATCGAAACCTCAGTATCCAGATTGATCCTAGCTCCTTCGAGGTCGTTCTTATTGACGATGAGGGTGTATCGCTACGTAAGGATGAGCTGTCAGCAGGTGAGAAGCAGATATTCGCAATCTCTGTTCTAGAGGCGTTAGCGCGAACGTCGGGGCGAAGCCTGCCAGTAGTAATCGACACGCCGCTTGGTCGCCTCGATTCTGTTCATCGTAAAAAACTCGTGGAGAATTATTTCCCTAAAACCAGCCATCAAGTAATTATTCTCTCGACAGATACAGAGATTGATTACGCTTTTTATGAGGGACTTCAGGGAAGTATTTCTCACTCCTATCACCTGGTATACAACCCAGAAACTCGATCTACTCAAGCCGAGGAAGGATATTTCTGGCGGTGGGTTAATAACGCATGAACACATTTCCGCACAAATTCAGGATTTCAATTTCGTCAACCGCAAAACTAAAATATCTTAAATCTAAGACTGGTCTAACGCCTAATATCTTAAGCCGGTACGCAATCGCCCTTGCTCTGGCCGATGAAAATGGCCTAGGCAATGCCAGCGTATCGGATTTAGAAGGACAGGAGTTCAATGCCCCCACCCTATTTGGTGAGCACTTAGATATTTACGAAGCGCTGCTCAGGCAATTCACACATCAAAGTGATTTAGACTGGGATCCCGTCAGGCATGTAGCGTCCCTGATCGAGGTAGGTCTTCATAAAATGGGGCATATACGCTCGCTCAAAGACGTAGCGCTACTGATTAGTAAATAATCAACAATCTTGACCAGCGATGCGGTTTATCACCCATCGCAATGGTCACATACTCACAGGTGAGGCAAGCCTCACCATTATTCCGATGCTTTTAGGGTCGATCTTAAAATTAACGATAGGATCCATATTCCCTTTAGCCTTAGTAATTTGACGCCGACGGAACAGGACGCACTTGATAACTTACAAGCACCGCCGGCACGATTCACTTTACACAACGAAGATATGGCGTGCCATTTCCAGTACATTCCTTTCATACTCAACAGAAGCTTTCAAATTCCACTTGAGCTTCTTGCCGATTTTTTGATTTAACGCAATCGACGACGATTTGAAGACACCTCGTTTAGCCGCAAAATTATCGTTATCGGCCATTGAGTTTATCTCCGGATCAAGGATAGTTAGATTGCCAATGGAATTTTTCCTAGGCTCCATCTCTATATCGATATCTGCTGCTTTTGCATTTTTTGGATATACATGTTCAATAGATGTCTCCCCAAAATCCAACAATCTATGTCCTTCAAAGCATTTGGGCACGCCTACCGCCCCACTCTCGTACCAAGCGTAATAGGAATCAAGCATCATCAGAAAATGCTTTATGTTTTTATTGCCTCCTGTTTTGCTTTGATAATGCAACGACATCAAACCATTGATAAAGTTATGTAATGGTGCACGCTGCTCAAGCAAGCCCCCTAGCTTCTGCCTTAGTGAATTTACGCTATACGCAGTACCTTGAGTACGTATGACTTCACATTCTGAATAATAAAGCCCCTTTAGCGGAGTTACATGCTCGTTGCAAATAATTTTATACCTGAAAAATGCTCGCTCAAGCATTAAAACAATATCTCTGAAGTTAACATGACCCAGTTCACTTGCAGCCAGCAATAGAGGAACACTGAGGGTGTGCCCTAAATGAACGACCAAGCTTGCCAACCGGGCTCTATCCCAGGGCGTCACAGGCCTTTGATCTGCAAATATCCACTCACCCTTTGTAAAAGCCCTGCAGCGCTCCACATCTGCATGAATAACTTTTAGCTGCGCGATGATATATTTTGCATCTTTCTTTTTTACTCCGCCTGGTGCCAACCCTTCGAAAAATGCCTCCATATATACATCAGCGAGTGCACCAGACCTAGCTCGCCTATATGCATGAGACTCATATATCCACTGTAAAAAATCATACGTTTTATTTGGCTTGTCCGACAGTATATCGTCCCAAATTTGTTCAGCCGCTAACTGCTCATCACCATAACCTTCCAAAAGCTCCAAGGTCTTAACCCTTAGCAAATCTCCATCTGTCAGCGAAACGCCCCGATCGTTAATTACCTGGAATAATCTATATGCATCTGGTTTGTTCTCCGCGACCATATGAAGCATTGAAAAATCGCTGAGCAATACATCATGTACCTGCTCAAGAGCGTCAACTTTCGCGGCAAAATCGTCACATTGATTTTGTACTTCTTTCAAATACGCAACAACTTTACCCATTGCGGATAATAACTTTTCATGCGAGTCAATTTCACAATCTGGTTCGTTTCCTGCCAATAAACCTCGAAAATAACCCTCATCTTTCTTAGACAAAGTGAGAACATTGGCACTTGTGACAACTCGATTAACCACCTGCTCGTGAGTAACAAATGATATCTTGAGATTTTTTATATAGTGCTCAACCCTTTTCCTGAGTTCGAGATCATCAAGAAAACCCGCGAGTTCACTAAAGACGTCCATCAGAGCATACCCGAACAACACAATTGTCGTTATTCGCTGCTGACCATCAACTAGCTGATAATGGACAGCATTAGCAACCCCCTCAATATCACTTTTAATGCTAAGAATACCGCCAAGGAAATGCTCACGATGCGCTCCACCTACACGCGAGCGATAACATACATCCACATCAGAAATGAAATCTTGAACGGAATCAGAATCCCAAGCATAACCTCTCTGATATTTAGGGACGGAGAAAACCGTCTTATCTCCAAAAACATCTCCTACAGCAGCATGAACGGGCTTGATATTCATCCTTGGCGTCCTTTCGTTTACGAATCTAAAGTTCCAACGTCAGAGTAACAGGCGAAGAAAAAAAAGGCACTAAAACGAGCTTGTTACAACCGCACTCGTTGCTAACGAGACAATACGCCATTTCGGAAGACGCGTGACGACTTAGTTTGGAACGCCAAATAGAATCGAGGAATGGCCTGAAGAGCCGTGGGTAAGCGCACAGTGTAGAACCACTGCGATGTAGTTTGCGGCGATTTCGCCACTACGATAACTTACAGGGTCTACACCGAAGAAAATGGTATCCTGGTTGCCTCATCTCAAGCTGTCCGCGTATCTGTCACCCCAGTCAGTAGACTGGACCAAACTTTTATCAACAGCGGCGATTGCACTGCTCCGCTGTATTTAACTAATACTAATCGATTGCCCTATGTCCATTACCATAACAGGAGAACATAGGGCTACACCACAATCATTGAAAGAAAATATCACTCCTCAAACTTTAGAGGCCAAACATTTGTTGCATAGGTTTCAGCAAGATACAATTGTCGCTTGGCAATACTTTCAAAAGTCCACTCCCCTTTCTCCAGCCAACTGTGAGTATTTTTTGCCACACTGACTGGCAAGCTTAAGCCACTTCGCAAATAGTCCAAATTATCATCATTCTCAAATTTTACAGACAAAGCCTTGTTCTTCACAGTCTGATTGACATCATGAGGAAGCATAAGAAGATTGCCAATTCTATTTAAGTATCCACTATAACCTTCTTTTTCTTGCACTCCCAGCCACTCCATCCCTGGCTTCTTTGGCATTATAAACTCTACTCTCTGGGAAGCATTATTGTTACGCGGCCTCGTATCCAAAACTGGTTTGATGTAATTTTCTATTTTCCAAATTATGTAAAATGCTTGCCTAATATTGCTCACAGCAGCTTTTGAGAAATTCTCCACGAACCGCTCATCCGAACTTTTTCTCGAGAAATAATTCGACACTTCTGCGAGTGACAAATCCGCTCTTACCATCGCGGATGCCTCTCCAAAAAACTCTTGCAACGAACCCACAGAGTCTTTTGCAATAAGCCCCTGTCTAAACAAGTAGTTCTCAGCAAGAACTAGATACTTTTTAAGAGCTACGACATTTTCGCCGTGCTTATCCATTATTGCCATGATGAAAGAAGCACAGTGCGACTTCCATAATGGATCTACAATTGCGTACCTCAAATCTTCTAACTCGACATCCCACCCTTTTAAATCACCAAGTAGGAACTGCCGCCAATTCAAGGAGTCCTTACTAAACTCTTGTGCAAAATCGAGCGCCCGTATTGTAGTTGACGAAAGCACCTTAGAAACCTCTTCAAATATCATCTCCTTTTTAACCCGCTCATGACGATACGTAAAAGAAAATTGAATTAACTGAGGCAAATCTAGCTTCTTATTATCAGGCTGACTTTCTGAATTATCTATAAAGACATCCCACAATCTTGTAACGCTTTCAACTACATTTCCGCCGGAGGACACTGCATGCTCCAACAAGACATTTTTAATAAGATCAGCTTGAGACAAATCTAGCCCCCGCTCGTTTAATGTCTCAAACAAGCGATATGCCAATGATAAATTAGCAGTACGAACTACCAAAACATAAAAAAACTCGGTCAAAGTCTCTACCAGATCTCTTATCCGAGATTGCCTCTCCTCTGAATCTTTGCCTTTCAACTCTTCTTCTATAGAGCTGTAGAAAAAATCGAACGCCCTAATAATATTGGCCTGAACCTCGGATTTTTTATCACCCGCTCTATCCCAATACTCTCGCTTAGATTCGACCGAAGGGTTTTCGAATAAACTATTGCAGTAAAAATCATCTTCCCTGTTCAACTTTAGGCGGGGAACAAAACCGGCATTTGGCGCCACAACACAATCAAGTAAAACATGCTCAAGCTTCAAGCGAATCTTTTGATCCATTATCTCGGAAGTATAAGATCGCAAACACTCCGAAAGAATTGTGATGGTAGTCAACCGCTGTTGCCCATCAATTATCTCCCATCTCGCGCTATCGTGAGACTGCTCTTGACCAATCACCACAATCGCACCTAAAAAGTGACCAATTGCATTACCACCAGGCCCTTGCTCCTTGACAGCAGTAATCAAGTCATCCCACAGCTTCTCGAGCTGTTCAAAACCCCATCTGTATTCGCGCTGATTAGGAGGTACCACAAAATAGGTAGACTTTATAAGTTCACTAACGCTTGTAGACTTCGTGGCCAGTTGCTGACTTGGATTCATAATTAAAAACTCAACTAAATGGGATTAACTACCAAAGAAGAATGAAGATCTGCATCAAAATACAACTGCTTTGAAATATCTCCAAAAAAGTTATATTTATTTAAATTATCTAATGCTAACGATCCACCACAATTCAGCGAATGGTAAAAAATAAGAAGCCGTTCATTTGCGGATAACTGCGCGTTAACAATCGAGTAGTATTGCAACGGATTGCTAGGGCTTCGCACCTCTATGAAATCAATAATGCTTTTTAGAGATCCCACGTAGTGCCCAATAAACCTATCGTTATCAGCACTAAAAATCTTATAGGCCTGCGCAATTATTTCGCGCTCATCCCTACCAGTGGAATGATATTTCTTTACGTTCTCATAATTGATCTTGAGTCTTCGCAGCAATATACGAAACGCTCCCCGCCCCTGATTATAATCCTCTTTTTTCTCAGTATCTTCCAGATCTAAAGTCTTGACATTTTCATTATAAAGAAGAACCATAGAAAAGAAGGTATTTTCAAACGCCTGAACATTTAAATGAGCACTTTGTTCCTTCAGAGCAGAGGTAGAATGAGAAAGTTCTCGGGACTGGATAATTAAAGCGCCTAATATCGCAAACAAAGACAGCATCGCGAGTATCGGATTTAAAGTCCCTCCAAAGAAATCACCAAACTGCCCCCATGCAGCATGATCGACTAAATAGTCGCCAGCAAAATGCTTTTTATAAATTACAATGACACTTCCAGCACAAATTACTGCCACAGCTAATATGACCGCCGATACTTTTATCACCGCCGAGTCAAAAAAACCGGTGCCATCTTGAGCCTTATCCTGCATGTATCCATACCTTCTAATAATTTGCAGCAGCTAGGACTTCGCTATTACAAGTTAACGTTTCCAGAACTCATCCGAAACAGTTTCCATCAGCGATATTACATTACGCTTAGTAAAGATCCAAATCGTGTCACCCCCTGAAATTACGTTGCATGTCTTCGGCGCGCACGCTATCACTAGATAGTCAGAGCCAGAGGTTCCCCAGGCTGAGATACGCCCCAGTCTTCCCGCGCGCAGACAAGTTGAAGCCCTGCGCATCCTCATAATAGGCAATGCTGCATAGCAAGCTGCATACAGGTGATTGGAGCCAGTCAGCATGAAGATCGCCTGAGTCAGATGGACGGCTAGAATGTAGATCAGCCAGGATGAAATGTCAGCTTTAGCTGCAATGAATCTCAGCCCTCAGCGATACACATCAGAATTACCAACCTAAGAGATCGTAAAGGTGGGATATCTGGAGCGTAGCCTTCGTATTTTTGTAATTTTTCCGAAATCTCGCCAGTCGCTCTTATCAGAGACCACAACCGGAGTTCAGTAGCGGCGTAAGGGCAAGAATTCAGCTAGTCATGATGCGATTGCCCTAGAACGACTCAACCAACTTCTCGATATTGGCGCGCAACATGCCGAGCTCAAGCGTAATCTGTCGCGCCCCAAGCATGCGCGATGGGTTGGTGAAGCACTTTGCCACGGGTTCCTTAGCGGCGACGCGATAAACGCGCCACAACTCATAACGCTCACGCTCACGCAGTGCCTTTTCAAATTCTCTGCGGGGCCAGTCAAATCTGCCATCCACACCTGTAGTCGATTTCACTTCAATCCACCGCGGCTCCCCGTTGATGTCAATGGAGCGGATGTCATGGTCGGCACCCGGATCGTCTTGCGATGTCCAGACGACGTACAGCTCAGGTTTCGCATAGCCCATATCTCGTACTTTCTGAAGCTCCATGCGATAGACCAGTTCCTCACCACGTTGCCCCACGCGACTAGCCCGTTCATTCTCCGCAGCCGTGGGTGGTAGCCATACATTCGTGGTTCCACCGCCACCACCTCCCCCTCCTCCGCGTAGTTCGATTTCTACTCCTTGGGTCGGCGCGACCGTTAGCAAGACATCTTCGAGATTCGGCAAAGCGAAAGTAGGTGCCGCAGGCGGAGCGTTAATTATGCGCGGCGTAGCTGTATCAACGGGCTGGACCGCGTCGCTGCTAGTCGAACCAGAGGTGTTGAGATTGTCGAAGACCTGACGCAATGCAAGCTCCTCAAAATCCTCATCACTTTCGTCATCGTCATCGTCTTCGAGCTCGTTGGCCTCCTCATCATCCGCGATCGATCGGAAGCTATTGGAAAGCCCCATCAGCTCTAGATACTCTCTTAACTCCTCAAGCGTTCCACAAAGAAGAAGCGGAAGAAATGCGTTGGCGATGCTGCGCATCGTCGCCACGCTGGTAGCGCCAGCGATTTCTGCAAGCGCTTCAGCAAGCAATAGTTGAAATCTACTTTTGGTCTTTGGCGGAATGACACAGACCTGCCCAGCACTGACCGCTACCTGAGCAGGAACGACAACGCTCGTCCCAGCCACGCTGTAGCGACGCTCCATACTCGAAAAAAAAGCAATGTCACGAATACTGAGGAGGTCCCTTTTGATCATGGAAAGTGACGCTGGCTGGAAACCTGAATGACCATGCCGATTTCGATAGGCAACTTCATACAGTGCACGCGCAAGAAGCGGTCTATGCAGAATGGCGATGACGCGCTCGGCCTGTTTAGGCTTGAACCAAAGTGGTGGTCGACACGAAGAACCGAGTACAGCCTCACTTGTACCAGCGATTGCTGACAGTGGACGAATGCCGAGACCTGCAAAAAATGAGCGCACGTGTTCGGTTCTGTCAACGACTCCGGTGGCACTGTCGGCATTTCGAAGTGCTTGTTCGAGTGCTGGAAAATCTGGTTCGAGGAGTTTTCCAGAACGCAGCTCACCAAGAGTGAAGAGTCGCGCTTGATCGTCGATCAAGCAGTGAACGTCCTCAAGCCCTGAGGGTAAGCCAAAGCTCCTACGTAGGCGGTAAGCCTCTAGTAGGATGGCCCGTCTATCCGATGTTAAGTGGGTGTCAGTTGCCCATGCGGCTGCTACATTTCGGAAGAAGCGCGACCAATGCGTATCATTAGGCTGACTCGCAGCGCCAAGCGCAAAATATGCATCTCCGACTGCGTCGGAATGTTTGTAGAGAGGGAACACCTCACCTAGCGGGGTTGCCGTCCTGGAACCAACTAGGATTTCGGAGGGCGGGTAGAAGCCGTCGTGAACCCAACAAATCCGCATATTAAGAAATTCAGATTTGTTGCGCCGCTCGCGCTTAATGGCCTCCACAAGCGCCGGATATATCAAATCAGGCCGATTAGGAGCCCGTCCCTCTTGCATACGGCGATTGAGAATATCGACCAAAATCTCCAAACCCGGTGCGACTGAGAGTTTCAGCTTACGATATAGCAGATCATGACTCCCCCCGACAATTCGGTGGTCGTCATCGATGCATAAACGATTGGCCCTCGTGTCGAGGTGAAGCATGCAAGGAGCCGTAGGCTGACCTGATCGCGACATCAGACAGGGGATTACCTGCAGTTCATCTACGACCGCAGGAATGAGCAAATTGAAATTTTCGGTAAGCAGCTTTTCAAATCGTTCAGCTATCTCAGGACGCTCGGCAACCAATCGAGCGTAACGGACGAGATCCGAGCCATTTAGCGAACTACGAATCCGCAAGCGCGCGATCAATCCTGACGCCTTAAGCATCTCCTTCGATGGGGCATCTATCGCCGCATCGAGCTGCGTTGCCAAGGGCTTTTTGAGGTACACCATGGTAGACGGCGCTACCCACTGACCACGCTGATTCTTGACAATAGGATTGTTGCGTAATGCTGATAGAACGAGACGGCTAATCGGCTTCTCGCTGGTCAGTAACTTCCGGTAGAGCGTTTCTCGCTCCCGGTCATCGCCTACTGCGGAGGCGGAGCGGCCAGCGGCGTCAATCAGCCATTGCTCTTCGTCGAACGTACGGCAGTGACTTGAAATTGATTTGCATTGAATGAGATCTGGATGGAGCCGGTTGGCCACAGGTTCCGGGCAATCAAGCCAAAGATCTGGGCTTACGATCATCAGTCGAACAGCGGGTAAGAGTTCACCAACAGCATTCAAAGTCGAAGCAGTATTACCCAAGTCGGCTTTATTCAGCTTACTCAATCGTCGCGGATAAGCCGACAACGCCAAAGCTTGGCGTTTCTGCATGTCTATGCCGGTCATGGCACCAAGATAGTTCGTAAAGGAGTAATTCGCGTCGTTGCCAATTTTGGTCTCAAGACCCTTTAAATCATCACCTGCACATCGCAGCCTTACTAACGAAGAAATTGTGAATTGCTTGGCACCGCATTCTACCGCCAAGCTGGACAACGCCTCGTCGCCCGAAAGCTTAGGGACCAGATAGCGATTAGCACTGAGAAAACCGTGCAGCTCGGGATCCGTAGGAAGCACGATCTCAGTCGCGCGGGCGAAGTGAGGATTGGATGCATCCCCTGTAGGCCAGCAAGCGTCCGTCGCAAGGCGCTGAGCTATTTCATTTGAAAAGCGCGTCGAGCTGGGGTTGCCGTTGCTAACGAGTGCCTTGAATGCGTCCGCGCCATATCTGTCGAACCAATCAGTTTTGAGAAGATCAAGTGTCAGCTCGACGGCTTGGTCGATAAGCCAGTCGTTCCAGACGTGGTCGTTTATCCCGCTTCGATCCGTGTTGAGTTCGAATGGAGCACTGATACTGACGGCACAGCCAGTGACGGACGAGGGTGCTTTCAATGGATAATAGAAGTGACCAAACTGCCGGAGATCGATTCGCCGGCGAATGATCGGGACCGACACCGCGATACGTAACTTTCCGCCAGGTTGTCTGTAATATGCCGGAAAAGATCGTCCTGAAAACCTTTCAGGAATTTCGACCGTCCGCAAAAACTCCTCCTCCTGAAACTGGATTCGCTTGCCATCTTGATCGACGAGCGCACCTGCCCTCTTCGTCATAGTGACGCGCGCAGCAAAGGAGCGCGCGCGTTTGGCGTCTTGTTTCCAATAAAGCACGCGACCAGTGCGGACCGATCGAATGATGACCTCACGCAGTCCGCTTTTTTTTCCAGCAAGTGCTAGTTTGACTAGCGTGTCCGGCATGCCTGCAGCCATCATATCGAGGGCATGCGCCTCTCTTTCGACGCTAAACGCCTCCAGCAGCTCTGTCGACTTAAGCCTATAAGGCACGTGAACGCGAACACCCCTCCGCCGGGACGACGCCGGGTCTCGTTCACGGCCTGTTTCTTGTGTTTGAAGATCAAGCAATGCGACCTGCCCGCCTGATCGTACGTGTATTTGATCGCCAAAACGAAACAACGAACGTAATCCGAAATTCTTGGAGCCGATACCATTTGCTTTCGGCGCCACGACCTCTTCTTGCCGGCTGCCCAGCACATTGCCCGTACCGACAATCACAGAGAGCCGCTCCCACCCATTGCGCTCTATATTTCGTCCAGTACCGACCACCTCAAGCGAATGGCCTCCGAAGTTGAGCGTCAGTGAAGCTCCGCCGCCGTCATATTCGTTTTGGACAAGCTCGCGCAGGACGTCACTTGCATCATGTCCTGCAACAAACTGCTCAATGAAACTCGAGCCAATCCTGGTTCGCCGGCTCCCGCTGAAATCAGGTGGTACGTATTCGGCTTCTGCTGAGGGTTGATGGATGGGTGCCTTTCCTTGGTTACGTGCAGGTCGGTTAGCCGTGTTGGAATCAGTCGTAATTTCCGACGCCTCTGACTCATCGACTGCCAATAAATCCTTCAAACGTAGCACCTCGCGTTAGGTGGATCGCAGTCTTGGAGTTCACAACTCTTCGCTGGCGTGTAGTGGTTTATCGAACCTAGATTAGGTTGCCCTATAAGTTCCAGCATCCATTCGATCCTACGAAAGGGCATCGTATCGAGCACTTCAAGGAGCAAATGGGAAAAACCTCCTAACTGATCCAGTAGGTGGTGCTTTAGCGTTAGCTCATAAAGCCGAACGGGGACATGTACACGCAAGCTGCCATCTATTGCGCGCGTGTATTGGCTATGGATCGTCAATCGTCGTACCTGACTATGCTCGAATAGAACAATGACACTTTGCCATCATGGTAGCGCCGGTTTGTCTTCTTTATTGCCCTAGACCGATCTTTTTTATCGGTGAGATAAATTCACAGGCATCGCTGAGTAAGCTCGACACGCTCCCGACTCACACCGACCGCACTTAGGATATCCACTCATCTCCATATCGTCTTCCGAACGACCAAAGATTTGCCATAGACGGGTTGTTCGCCCGTATAAGGAGGCGTACCGAATACTAGCCACTGCCATACTTGAGTCCGTCAGAAATCACCATTCGCGATCGCTCGCACACTCGGCGCGAATGAGGGAGGAAAATGGGGCATAACTCGTTTTTTGAGCTAAAACCACCTTGCTGAAGCCCAGTCAAAACGTTCTTTGGAGAGAGCGACCTTAACTGTATTTACAGGCTTCCGGCTTACCACGCTTCGCGGCGCGACTCAGCATCAACCGCAACCGATCTCCAAATCGGCAGCCCTTTAACAAACCTACTCGCGCCTTCTGACTCTTGCACTGATACGAGTTGCCCGGGGGAAACGAGAGTCGAACGCCTTTCAAGTGGCATATCTACAGAGATCCAAGATATTCGTGGGAGTAAATGTGGGAGTATTTTTTAGACATGAAAAAGCCCAATCTTTTCAGATTGGGCTAAGTCATTGAAAAATATGGTCGGGACGGAGTGATTCGAACACTCGACCCCTAGCACCCCATACGTGGGATAGCTGAATTCCATGTTTATCCGCCAGCCGTACCTGCCGAACGCATAAAAAACCCGGCACGAGGCCGGGTGATTACCTGCCCCTCCGAAACGCAGCCCCCAAATGAGAGGGATGGAGAGCTGGCAAGAGAGTGCGGGAACGGGATACTGCCAAATGGTGCCTTCCTGCGCAATAGATTCCTCTAGCCGACCAGCTCCGAAACATCAGGCGACTTGTGTAGTCCCGCTAGATAGTCCCAAGGAAGCAGCGACATCCGTTATCACCGCACGAAACAGTTCCTCAGCTTGGGCCCAGGGCACTGCAAACGATTCGTGCTGTCACGTCGAAATTCTCCAAAGTGAGCACATCGATTGGCGAACGCCCCTTCAGTCGCTCATGAGGCTCACAGACCGTCCGATAAAGCATCCACCCATCGACATCCGGAAACCGCGCTAAAGCAGCAAGTACCAACTTGTGCCGCAGTGGATCAAGCTGCCAATCTGGAATGCGCTGACCACGATTCCCCAGGCTCAGGGACAGCAGACGGCGAGCCTTGATATCACGGTTGATCTGATCTCGGGATTTGCCGGCCAATTTAGCGAAAACCAGTAACGGCAAATTACTAGCGGCCTCATAAATGGCAAGCATCTCGGCACGTTCTCGCTGGATGTCAGACACGTGAGATTGATGCGGCTTTTCAGTCGGGACCGGGTGAGGTACGACAGGCGACTGGTGCAACATAATAAGAGCTGGTTCGTTACTAACCGAAGCCTTGGGCACCGAGACGGTTGCCTTTGGAAAGGCTTCGTTATACTGAATGGGATTCGTGTTCACGTTTTCCAGCGACGGCAGCGAAGCGGCCCCCTCCAATCGGATGGTAAGCGGAGAGCTTGCCGCTTTCAGCTGGCCCTGCCCCCATAGATCCAGACGATTCGCCCAGTCCTGCATCATCGTCCGGCGCTGCTCGACATACTCCGCGTGATTGTAGGCCGCACTCACCTTGTCCGGATCAGCATGAGAAAGCTGAGCATCCACCCAAACCTTCGGATATCCGATCTCATTCAGCGCCGTCGAGATCGTCGCCCTCATGCCATGACCGGTGAGTTGATCGGCATACCCCATCCGACGTAACGCGCCATTCAGCGTATTCTCACTGATACGCTTGCTCAGGTCGCTTCGATGCGCAAACAAGTAGCGTTGCGCAGGGGCCACCTGGTCCAGCAAGTGACGCACGATCTCCAGCGCCTGGACCGACAGCGGGACAATGTAGGGCGGTACATTTTGAAGTTGCTTACCCGGCTTTCGCATCGCCAACTGGAGCTGTTTCACCACCTCCGCCGGTATGACCCACAAGCGCTTCTCCAGATCGAACTGATCTGGTGTCGCCAACCGCAATTCGCCCGTGCGGACACCGGTCAGCAACAACAACCTAAGGCCAAGCCGAGTTTGGTTGGCGCCACCGTAATTTCGAAGAGCAGCCATCAATGCCGGGAGCTCATCCATTCGGAGAAACGGATTGTGCGTAACCGGAGGTTTGGGAAGTGCGACCACATCAAGGTCTGAAGCCGGATTGTGTTCTAGCCCCTCGATCTTCACCAGCGCATAGCGGAACAATTGGTTGAACCAGGTCCGGCATTTTTCGGCGGTCGTTAAGGCTTTGCGCTGTTCGATCCTGCTCAGTAAATCCAGCAGATCGTGACGATTGATGTCGTAAATAGACCTCCCACCCAGTACGGGCAAGACGTCTTTGTTGAAGATTCGCAAGATCTGCGAGAGCGTGCTCTGGCGCCCTTCCTTCAGGCTTAGCCTGCGGAACTCCACCCACTGATTGAACACGGCCTCGAAGGTGTGTTCCTTCGCAGCATGAACAGCAAGTCGCTGTTGTTTACGATGCTCGTAGGGGTTGATGCCTTGGGCAACTAAGGCGCGCGCCTCGTCACGTCGAGTACGTGCTTCTTTGAGGGGGATTTGAGGGTAACAACCCAAGGACATGCGCTTCTGCTTGCCCGCCCAGTAATAACGGAAGAGCCAGACTTTTCCGCCTCTGGCCGTCACATTGAGCGTGAGACCATCACTGTCGCCGAGGGTGTAGTCATTACCGGTGATTCGGGCATGCCGAACTGTCATTTCTGAGAGTGCCATAGCGAGCTCCTGAACAGAGTCAGGGCCAGATGCTCATCTCGCTACACAATCTGCTCCAGCATTAAACCGATTCGGTGCTCGTCAGAATCCTGGACTCAATTCTGGACTTAAACGCACCGGATAGTGCTGGATTTCAGTGGCTCCCGCTGGAACGAAAAAAGGGCCTAAAGGCCCTGATTTCAATCACTTACAGAATTCAATGGAACTCTGTAGCGCAATATTTGGAGCGGGAAACGAGACTCGAACTCGCGACCCCGACCTTGGCAAGGTCGTGCTCTACCAACTGAGCTATTCCCGCGTCTTGGTGGTGTGCATTCTATAGATTCCAGAACACACGTCAAGCCCTTGATTCAAAAAAGTTTTATTTCTTTTCCACGGTCGTGCGCAAGTGGGGCCACGCGGCGCGCAGGTATTGCAGCATGGACCACAGGGTCAGGCCGGCGGCGATCAGCAGCAAGGCGTAGCCCAACAGCACCCAGAAGGTGAAGTTCGACGGGTTGGCCAGCAGGATGACCAGCGCCAGCATTTGCGCGGCGGTTTTCCATTTGCCCATGTTGGACACGGCGACGTGGGCGCGTGCGCCGATTTCGGCCATCCACTCGCGCAAGGCCGATACGACGATCTCGCGACCGATGATCACGGCAGCAGGCAGGGTCAGCCACAGGTTGCCGTGCTCCTGGACGAGCAGCACCAATGCCACGGCGACCATCAGCTTGTCGGCCACAGGGTCAAGGAACGCGCCAAACGGCGTGCTCTGCTCCAGGCGTCGTGCCAGGTAGCCATCCAGCCAGTCGGTCGCGGCCGCGAAGGCAAAGACCGAACTGGAGGCCATGTAGCTCCATTCATAGGGCAGGTAAAACAGCAAAATGAAGATCGGAATGAGCAGGACGCGTAGAACGGTGATCAGATTAGGGATATTCATCGGCACAACTGGCTACGAGGTGAGAAGGCATTCTACTCGCTGTGTAGGTTTGCATAAATCAACTCAGCGAGCTTTTTACTGATACCGGGGGCTTTGGCTATTTCTTCAATGCTGGCACGGGACAATTCCTGCAATCCACCAAAATGTTTCAACAGTTCACGCCGCCGTTTTGGCCCTACCCCTGCAACCCCTTCCAGGGTTGAAGTACGCCGGGTTTTACCACGTCTGGCGCGGTGGCCGGTAATGGCAAAGCGGTGGGCTTCGTCACGGATCTGCTGAATCAGGTGCAGCGCCGGTGAATCGCCCTTCAAGGTGAACTCATGGGCCGCATCATTCAAGTACAACGTTTCGAAACCGGCCTTGCGCGTCGTGCCCTTGGCCACGCCGAGCAGGATCAGGTCGGGCACCGCCAGTTCGTTAAGTACATCACGGGCCATGGACAACTGGCCCTTGCCACCGTCCACCAGCAGGATATCCGGCAGCTTGCCCTCGCCGTCCTTGAGTTTACTGAAGCGCCGGGTCAAGGCCTGGTGCATGGCGGCATAGTCGTCGCCCGGGGTGACGCCTTCGATGTTATAGCGGCGATAATCGGATTTGATCGGCCCTTCCGGCCCGAACACCACGCAAGATGCCACCGTCGCCTCGCCGCTGGAGTGGCTGATGTCGTAGCACTCCAGGCGTTGCGGCGGCTCGTCGAGTTTGAGCACGTCAGCCAGCGCTTCAAAACGCGCGGCCACATGCTGGCGGTTGGCCAGACGGGCACTCAGGGCCTGCTCGGCGTTGGTCACCGCCAGTTGTTGCCAGCGCGCACGGGTGCCGCGCACCCGGTGGCTGATGTCCAGTTCGCGGCCGCGCAGTGCATGGATCGCGTCGATCAGTGCGGGGAAATCCTCATGCACCACGTTGACGATCAGTTCGCTCGGCAGGTCGCGCTCGGGGCTGCTGACGTAGTACTGGCCGAGGAACGCCGCCATGACTTCGGCCACCTCCTCCTCGATTCCCGTCTGGGGAAAGAAATTCTTGCTGCCCAGCACCCGACCGCCCCGCACGCTGATCAGGTGCACACAGGCGCCACCTGGATTGACGAAGGCTGCAATTACGTCAACGTCACCGGTGCCACCTTCCATGCTCTGCTGATCCTGCACCCGCCGCAACAAGGACACCTGGTCGCGCAGTTCGGCGGCCCTTTCGAAGTCCAGGACACTGGCTGCCTGCTCCATGGCGCCGGACAGTTCATCCGCCAGGGCATTGCTGCGCCCTTCAAGGAACATCACCGAGTGCCGCACGTCTTCGGCATATTCCTGGGGCTCGACCAGCCCGACACAGGGCGCCTTGCAGCGCTTGATCTGGTATTGCAGGCACGGGCGGGTACGGTTCTTGTAGAAGCTGTCTTCGCACTGGCGCACGAAAAAGGTCTTTTGCAGCAGGCTCAAGCTCTCGCGGATCGCCCCGGCGCTGGGGTAAGGGCCAAAATACTTGCCCTTGCGCTTCTTTGCCCCGCGATGGATGCTCAGGCGTGGAAAGTCACCGTCCGACAGAAACACGTACGGGTAGGACTTATCGTCACGCAGCAGAATATTGTAGGGCGGCCGCCACTCCTTGATCAGCGTCTGCTCTAGCAGCAGCGCCTCGGTTTCATTGGCGGTGATGGTGGTTTCGACCTGGGCGATACGCCCCACCAGCGCAGCGGTCTTCGGCGCCAGGCCGGTCTTGCGAAAGTAGCTGGCCAGACGCTTCTTGAGGTTCTTGGCCTTGCCGACGTACAGCAGGCGCGCCTCGCTGTCGAACATGCGATACACGCCAGGCCGGCCACTGCAGGTCGCAAGAAATGCACTCGGGTCAAACGCGGCGGTTATTTCAGTGGCTTGCATTTCAGGCGCTGGCGTCCACCATGCCGTGGCGAACCGCCAGCAAGGTCAGTTCCACATCACTGCTGATGGATAGCTTCTCGAAAATTCGATAACGGTAGGTGTTCACGGTTTTCGGCGACAGGCAGAGCTTGTCGGAAATCGACTGGACCTTCTGACACCCCACAATCATCAGGGCAATCTGAATTTCGCGCTCGGACAAGGCATCAAATGGCGAGTCACTGACCGGCTGAAACGACTTGATTGCCAGTTGTTGGGCAATCTGCGGGCTGATGTAACGCTGGCCAGCGAATACCAGGCGGATGGCCTGGACCATTTCCGCGAGCCCTGCACCTTTTGTCAGGTAGCCTGCCGCGCCCGCCTGAAGAAGCCTTGTGGGAAAAGGATCTTCTTCACAGACCGTCACTACGACGACCTTGATATCCGGATGACTGCGCAACAACTTGCAGGTAGCGCCAAGACCACCAATCCCCGGCATCTTGACGTCCATCAAGACCACATCGGGCTTCAATTCACGCGCTTTGATCAGGGATTCCTCCCCCGACTCGGCCTGACCGACTACTTGCAGGCCATCGATGTCAGCCAGCATTCGTGTAATGCCTGTACGAACGAGATCATGGTCATCGACTACTAGCACCCTAATCAAGCAGACACCTCGCGAAATGGTCTTATAGGTTGCCGGACACCTTAGCAAAAAACCACGGCACAGACCTAGCTGAACGCGTCATATATATAGAGTTTCAATACACTACGAACGCCTGCCGAGCGGCAGGCGGGGGTGTTTCCTGGGTAAAAGGTCAGGATTCCTTGGGGATCGGCGGGGATTTTCCATTCACCACAGAGCAATGCTCTGCCAAGGTGCTGGTCAGCCGGCGGATCGCATCCTGATCCTCTTTAAACATCGCGCGGTAGTTACCCAGAACCTTTTCTTCGACCTGGCTCAGGTTTTCCAGCTGGATGGGCGTGGGGCTCCCTGTCAAAACAAACAGGATATCGACACCCTTCTCTGCAACGCGCGATAAGTAATCAGCCTTTGGCGCGCGACCACCGCTTTCGTATCGACCTTGGGCGTTAGCCTCCACGCCTCCTATTTCACCGAAAACCTTTTGCGACAAACCCAGCCGCTCCCTCTCTTGCCTTAAGCGCGAACCTATTCCACTCATTTGGATGTAATATCCTTTATGGCACACCCCAAGAGGTGACGATGTCATCTCGTTTTACACAAACTTGAACGGTTTTGAACTATGCCCGGAATCCGTACCGCTGCACAAGCCAAAGCCTGGCTGGAACATCAAGGAAAGTCGGTCCAGGCATTCGCCAGGGAGCATGGCGTGGACCCGGCGACCACCTATCAAGTGCTCGCTGGGCGCAAAAAAGGGCGGCGTGGGGAAGCCCATAAGGTCGCGGTCCTTTTGGGCATGAAAGACGGGATCATCCTTAACGAGGCAAATAGCCTGGGCAATGATCAGGAGATCGGCTCCTAAAGGGCAGTATGCACCGATTCAAGTCGAGCGCGAGGTTTAACGCGACGACTGCGCTGGCAGACAAACGGACTCCATGCGCCAGAAACAACCCTCTTCACCGACGATACTCAGGCCCTGGCGTTGATACAGCCTTTTTGCCGGATTGGTCTTGAATACCGTCAAGCGCAAATAGCCCCGGTTTTCGACACGCGCCTTGGCAATCATCTGCTCTAGCACCCAACTGCCTGCGCCCTGGCGGCGAAAAGTGTCGAGAATGTGCAGCTCGCGAATGTATAGCGCGTTGTCATCCCGGCTCAGACTGACAAACCCTACCAGCCTGTCATCCTGGCAAATCAACCAATTTTCCCGCCCGGCCCAGGCGGTATCGAAGCCTTTGTCGGACCACGTCAAATCGTACTGCCGATAGTAATGGCCCATCGCCTGATGTGTCAGGGTGCGCGCAAAGGCCAGGTGCTGGTCCGATGCAGCCTTGAGGGTGAATGCCATCGCGGTGGCCTCCATTACGTCACAGCATGACCTGCCAGCCGCTCCAACTGCCAGCCTCCCTGCGCGCTATTACCAGGGCATCGCCCATACCGGGCGCAGCCGCAATCAACTCGCCATCAGGCCCCCAGATAGCACTGCGCCCGGCACACGCCCAACCGCCGGATGGCCCGCCATGATTGGCCATCAACACCACCATCGAGTGCTCGGCGGCGTATCCCTGAAGCAACGCACTGTCTGCGGCGTAACCACCCTCGCTGATCAAGACACCGGCCGCATAGACCGTAGCGCCGAGCTTCGCCGCATCATGTGGATGGCTGGCGTGGGAAAAGTCGGCGCAGACCGCCAGGGCAATCCGATCCTCACCCCACACCAACGCCTCTCCACCCGAACCTGCCGTAAATGCCGCCTCTTCGCCAGGATGCAGATGCTGCTTGCTGTAGACCGCCATAGAACCATCCGCCGCCAACACCAGCGCACCAATCAGCACCCCGCTGCTCGACGGCACGCGAATCGGCATGCCAACCACCACCGTCATGTGCAGCTCACGCGCCAGGTCCCGCAGGGGCGCCAGCACTGCATTGTCCGGCGCAATCGCCAACCCCGCCGCCAGCGCAGGCTCGTAGCCGGTCAGAGACAATTCCGCAAACACCAGCAGTTGCACCCCCTGCTCGGCGGCCGCGACCATAAATGCCAGGTGACGCTGGATATTGCCCGACAGGTCGCCAGCGATGGCACAGGTTTGGGCACTGGCAAGGGTCAAGGTGGTCATGGTCGCGTCCTGGCTATCATTATGAGTATCCATCCAGCATATCGGGGCGCCCCCATAGTGGTAAGCCCCTCATCGCGATAGAAATTACTGATTGAATCCACCGCCATGCCTCAGTTAAGCTCCACCCCATCATTTGGAGAAACACCATGTTGCAACTCACCCTCACCCAGGCTTGCCCTACTGCCAACGCACAGTGTTCGGTCGTGGCTACCCGCGTGAACGGTTTGAGCGCACTGGTCAGCTTTTATTTTGGGTATTGGTTTAGCCACTGGCGCGCCTGATACCTGAAATCGGCGCCCACTACTCAAGGGGTCGCCTGCCAGAGAAATCTAACCCCCGGTCGGCTCCCCGACCGGGGGTTTTGTTTTTTCAGCCCTGAACAATTTTTGCTACACACCGAACTTAAAGGAAATCACACCATGAACTACTCCACTTATTACCGTTACGACACCTGCACCGCCTGGCGATTTAGCAAGCTCCGTTCGGGACAGCCTGCCGCCTCCGATCGGTCACCTATTGGTGGCAAGCCAACACACGCAGCCAATACGGCCAATTGTCGAACACCCCAGTAGGGCAGAGCGTGCGGGAACAGCCCGCCGCTTGCCCAGGAAGCAGAAACCATGAACTCATCCATCGCCGCCCTGCCCGTCACCACCCTTGCCAGCGCCAATGAAGCGCTGACCCAGCGCTTGCCCAGCGCCCTTGAGCTCAAGCATCAGTTGCCCCTGAGCCCGTTCCTGACCGAGCAAGTCAACGTTCATCGCCAAGCCATCCGCGCGATTCTCAAGGGTGAAGACTCCCGCCTGCTGATCATCGTCGGCCCCTGCTCGATCCATGATCCCGAATCCGCCATGGAATACGCGCGCAATCTGAAAAAGCTGGCCAATGACGTCAGTGACCAGATGCTCCTGGTGATCCGCGCCTACGTCGAAAAACCGCGCACCACCATCGGCTGGAAAGGCCTGGCCTACGACCCGCACCTCGATGGCAGCGATGACATGGCCGCCGGCCTCACGCTGTCGCGGGAATTGATGCGCGAAATGCTGCGCCTGGGCTTGCCGGTTGCCACCGAGCTGCTGCAGCCGATGGCCGCCGGCTACTTCGATGACGTGCTCAGCTGGGTCGCCATCGGCGCCCGTACCACCGAATCGCAGATCCACCGGGAAATGGCCAGCGGCCTGGGCATGCCCGTGGGCTTCAAGAACGGCACCGACGGCGGCGTGGCCATCGCCTGTGACGCCATGCGCTCTGCGGCTCACCCGCACCGCCACTTCGGCGTCGACAGCCAGGGGCACCCGGCGATCATCCAGACCCCGGGCAACGCCGATACCCATCTGGTATTGCGTGGCGGCCACCGTGGCCCGAACTACGATCGCCAGAGCGTGGCCCAGGTCAAGACCGACTTGGCCAAAAGCAAAGTGGCCACGCGGATCATGGTCGATTGCAGCCATGCCAACAGCGGCAAGGACCCGATGCGTCAGCCTGGGGTATTCAATGACGTGCTGGAGCAACGCTTGCAGGGTGACACCTCATTGATCGGCATGATGCTGGAGAGCCATCTGTTCGAAGGCTGCCAACCGCTCAGCCCGTCGATGCGCTACGGCGTTTCGGTGACCGACGGCTGCCTGGGGTGGGACGGCACCGAGCAATTGCTGCGTGAAGCGGCCGCACGCCTGCGCGCTCAGAAAACGCCGGGGTCTGCGTAAGCGAACTGGCCGTGCCGTTGAACGGTAACGGCCTTATTGTGCCAAGCAGGCATATTGTGCCAAGCGGGCTTGTTGTGGCGAGCGGGCTTGCCCCGCGCTGGGCTGCGCAGCAGCCCTAAGACCATACAGCCTAGATTTATCTGAAAAACCGCAGCGGACTTACTGGGGCCGCTGCGCAGCCCAGCGCGGGGCAAGCCCGCTCGCCACAACAAGCCCGCTCGCCACAACGAACCCTCTCACTACAACCGATCCCCTGCCTACAACAGGCACTCCAGCTACATTCTCCGATGCCTGAACCCGACCCGATAATTCAGTGGAACTTTGCCGGGAAATAACCGCCTGAATCCGGTACGCTCACCTTTTTTATTCAAGGAGTTACCCACCATGCCCAAAGCTACCGCCCGTCACATCCTGGTTGCCACCGAAGACAAGTGCAACGAACTCAAAGCCCAGATCGAAGGCGGCGCTGATTTCGCAGAAATCGCCAAAGCCAACTCCAGCTGCCCATCGAGCCGTGATGGCGGCAACCTGGGTTCGTTCGGCCCAGGCCAGATGGTCAAGGAATTCGACACTGTCGTATTCAGCGCCCCGGTCAACATCGTGCAAGGCCCAGTGAAAACCCAGTTCGGTTATCACCTGCTGGAAGTGACCAGCCGCCAGGACTGATCCCCGTCTTTGCAAAACACAACGGCCCGCCTTTTGGTGGGCCGTTGTGTTTGTGTGGCAGCAGGGTGACTGGCGACCCGCACGCGGTTAGGGTACAAGTCCCCTTCCTTCTTCACCCGGCGCCCAAGGCTGATAATGCGACTGGACTTCCTCACGTTGGTTGGTTCTACCCTGGCCCTGCTGCTGGCGAGCACTGTCTCGTTCGCGGCCCCTCAACATGCACTGACTGTCTACGGCGAGCCCGCCAAGTACCCTGCCGGGTTCAGTCATTTCGACTATGTAAACCCCAATGCCCCCAAGGGCGGCAGCCTCAAGCGCTCGGCCCTGGAAGTCGGCCGCTTCGACCATGTGCTGCCGTATATCGACAAAGGCATCGGCGTCAGCCAACTGGACGGCTGGGTGTATTCGCCCCTGGCCTACCGCTCGCTGGATGAGCCCTATACCGTCTACGGCCTGGTGGCTGAAAAGATGGAGCGCGCCGAGGATGGCCTTTACCTGCGGTTTTTCCTCAACCCCAAGGCGCGGTTTGCCGACGGCAAGCCGATCACCGCCCAAGATGTAAGCTACAGCTTCAACCTGCTGATGACCCAGGGCAGCCTGCGCTTTCGCACGCTGTTTGCCGACGTCAAGCGCGTCGAGGTCGAAGGCCCCTTGCAAGTGCGCTTTGACTTCTCCAGCAATCAAAATCGTACCCTGCCCCTGGATGTCGCGACCCTGCCGGTACTCCCCGAACATTGGTGGAAGAGCCGCGACTTCGCCAATGGCGGCGGTTATGAAGCACCGCTGGGCAGCGGCCCGTACAAGGTCAGCAAGATCAATTCCGGCAGCACCATCACCTTCCAGCGCGACCCCGATTGGTGGGGCAAGGACCTGCCCGTCAACCGCGGCCTGTACAACTTCGATCGCCTGAGCCTGGAATACTTCGGCGATACCGAAGTCGCCCGCCAGGTCCTGCGTGGCGGCGCCTACGACTTCAACCGTGAGTTTTCCGCCACCGGCTATTCCATCGGCTACAACGGCCCGGCCCTGGATGATGGCCGCCTGCAACGGGCGCATTTGGCCAAGGATGCGCCGCAAAACTCCCAGGGCTACGTGTTCAACCTGCAAAAACCGATGTTCCAGGACCGCCGTGTGCGCCAGGCCCTGGCCATGCTCTGGGATTTCGAGTGGGCCAACCGGCAGATGATGCGCAACCTGTACATCCGCCAGCAAAGCTACTTTTCCAACAGCCCGCTGGCCGCGACGCAACTGCCAGACGCCCAGGAGCTGGCGATTCTCGAACCCTTGCGCGGGCAAATCCCCGACGAAGTGTTCACCCAGGTGTTCAAGGCGCCCACCACCGACGGCACCGGGATGATTCGCGACAAGCAGTTGCAAGCCCTGGCCCTGCTGGAAGCAGCAGGCTGGACGCCCAAGGGCGACAAACTGGTGAATGCCGCCGGCGAGCCGCTGGAGTTCACTTTCCTCAATGTGCAAAACGGCCTCGAACGCCTGCTGCTGCCCTATAAGCGCAACCTGGCGCAGATCGGCATCACGCTGAACATCAGGCGCATCGACTCCTCGCAGTACGTCAACCGGCTGATGAGCCGCGACTACGACATGATCGTCACCGGTTTCCCTGTCACCACCTCGCCGGGCCTTGAGTTGTACAACTACTTCGGCTCAGCCGCGGCGTTCGACCGAGGCGCCAACAACTACTTCGTCCTGCAAAACCCGGCGGTCGACACCCTGATCACCGGCCTGGTGCGCGCCACCACCCAGACGCAGATGCTCAGCTACGCCCATGCCCTGGATCGGGTGTTGCAATGGAATTACTACTGGATCCCCAATTACTACCCGCCCGGCACCTCGGCGGCCTGGTGGAACCGCTTCGGCCGCCCGGCCATCGAAGCCAGCAACGACGAGGCGCTGGAATCGTGGTGGGAAGTCAGCCCGACACCCCTGACCAATGAGCAGATGAAAGCCGAACTGAGCAAGTCGCGAGGTGCCCACTGATGTTTGCCTATATCGTACGGCGCCTGCTGCTGATCATCCCGACCCTGGTGATCATCCTGCTGGTGAACTTTGTGATCGTCCAGGCCGCGCCCGGCGGGCCGGTGGAACAGGCCATCGCCCATCTGCAAGGCATCGGCGGCGCAAGCGTCGGCGGGTCGTCCGGCGACGGCGTCAGCAGCGGCTCGCGAGCCAGCCGCGGCCTTGACCCGAAACTGATCAAGGACATCGAAAAACAATACGGCTTCGACAAACCAGCCCACGAACGCCTGTGGCTGATGCTCAAGAGCTATGCCCAACTGGACTTCGGCAACAGCTTCTTTCGCGGCGCCACAGTGACCGACCTGATCCTGGAAAAACTGCCAGTGACCGTGTCCCTCGGCCTCTGGGCGACGCTGATCACCTACCTGGTGTCGATCCCCCTGGGGATCCGCAAGGCGGTGCGCCATGGCAGCAGTTTTGATGTCTGGAGCAGTACCGCCATCGTCATCGGCTACGCGATGCCGGCGTTCCTGTTTGCGATGTTTTTGATCGTGGTCTTCGCCGGCGGCACCACCCTGAACTGGTTCCCGGTGCGCGGCCTGGTGTCGGAGAACTTCGAGCAACTGAGCACCGTTGGCAAGATCGCCGATTACTTCTGGCACCTGGTGTTGCCCGTCACTTCACTGGTGATCGGCGGGTTCGCCACCTTGACCATTCTCACCAAAAACTCGTTCCTCAATGAAATCACGCGCCAGTACGTGGTCACGGCACGGGCCAAGGGCCTGAGCGAACGCCGCGTGCTCTACGGCCATGTATTTCGCAACGCCATGCTGCTGGTGATTTCCGGAATCCCCCAGGCGTTTATCAGTGTGTTCTTCGCCGGTTCCTTGCTGATCGAAGTGATTTTCTCCCTCGACGGCCTCGGCCGCATGAGTTACGAGGCCGCCGTGTCGCGGGACTATCCCGTGGTCTTCGGCTCGCTGTTTATCTTCACCCTGTTCGGCCTCTTGATAAAACTGATCGGCGACCTCTGCTACACCCTGGTAGACCCGCGTATCGACTTCGCCGCGAGGAACGCCTGATGCTCAATCTGTCTCCCGTGGCCCGCAGGCGCTTCGAACGCTTCAAGCAAAACCGCCGCGGCTGGTGGTCGCTGTGGCTGTTTATCGGGCTGTTTATCCTGACCCTGGGTGGCGAGCTGATCGCCAACGACAAACCACTGGTGCTCAGCTACCAGGACGAACTGTACTTCCCCGTGTTCAAGCGCTACACCGAGCAGCAGTTCGGCGGGCAACTGCCGTTCCAGGCCGACTACCGCAGCGACTACGTGCAGCAACTGATCAAGAAGGACGGCGGCTGGATGCTGTTCCCGCCAATCCCCTTCAGCGATGACACGCCCAACTACGAACTGACCCGCCCTGCCCCCAGCCCGCCGTCCACGGTGAACTGGCTGGGCACCGACGACCAATCCCGAGACGTGCTGGCGCGGGTGATCTTCGGTGCGCGGGTGTCGATCCTGTTCGCCCTGGCGCTGACCGCGATCAGCGCCACCATCGGCATTGCCGCCGGCGCCTTGCAGGGCTATTACGGCGGCTGGGTCGACCTGCTCGGCCAGCGCATCCTCGAAGTGTGGTCGGGGCTGCCGGTCCTGTACCTGCTGATTATTCTCTCGGGGTTTGTCGAGCCCAACTTCTGGTGGCTGCTGGGGATCATGGCGCTGTTTTCCTGGCTGGCCCTGGTGGATGTGGTCCGCGCCGAGTTCCTGCGCGGGCGCAACCTGGAATACGTCAAAGCCGCACGCGCCCTGGGCCTGGGTGACGGCAAGATCATCCGCCGGCATATCCTGCCGAACGCGATGACGGCCACCTTGAGCTACCTGCCCTTTATCCTGACCGGGGCGATTTCCACCCTCAGCGCCCTGGATTTCCTCGGCTTCGGTATGCCGGCAGGCAGCGCGTCCCTCGGTGAATTGATCGCCCAGGGCAAGCAGAACCTGCAAGCGCCTTGGCTGGGATTGACGGCGTTTTTCACCCTGGCACTGATTCTGTCGCTGCTGGTATTTATCGGCGAGGCGTTGCGCGATGCCTTCGACCCACGTTCATGAGTGAATCCGTATGAGCGACAACCTGATCGAGATCCGCAACCTGTGCGTCGCCTTCAGCGGCCAGACCGTGGTGCGCAATCTGTCCCTGGATATCCGCCCCGGCGAGTGCCTGGCGCTGGTGGGCGAATCCGGTTCGGGCAAGTCGGTGACCGCCCATTCGATCCTGCAATTGCTGCCCCAGGCCGGCACCGCGAGCAGCGGCTCGGTGCGTTACCGTGGTCAAGAGTTGATCGGCGCCGGGCCCAGCGCCCTGCAAAAACTGCGCGGCAACCGCATCGCGATGATCTTCCAGGAGCCGATGACCTCCCTCAACCCCCTGCACAGCATCCAAAAGCAGATCGGCGAAACCCTGCTGCTGCACAAGGGCCTCGCCGGCAAGGCGGCCCAGGCTCGTATCCTCGAACTGCTGGACCTGGTGGGCATCCGTAACCCTCAGGAGCGTCTTAAGTCCTACCCCCATCAGTTGTCGGGCGGGCAGCGCCAGCGGGTGATGATTGCCATGGCCCTGGCGTGCGAGCCGGAATTGCTGATCGCCGACGAACCAACCACCGCGCTGGATGTGACGGTGCAGCGCAAGATCCTGCAGTTGCTCAAATCCTTGCAGCAACGCCTGGGCATGTCCTTGCTGTTGATCAGCCATGACCTCAACCTGGTGCGCAGCATTGCCCAGCGCGTGTGCGTGATGCAGGCCGGGGAAATTGTCGAGCAGGCCGACTGCCAAACCCTGTTCAGTGCCCCGCAACACCCCTACAGCCGCCTGCTGCTGGATGCCGAACCAGTCGGCACGGCGCTGGGCCAGGAGGAACGCGAAAATGTCCTGCAGGTCGACAGCTTGAGTGTGCGCTTCCCCATCGGTGGCGGGCTGTTCCGGCGCAAGCAGTACCTGCAGGCGGTGGACGGCATCAGCCTGGACCTGCAACGGGGCAAGACCTTGGGTATCGTCGGCGAGTCTGGCTCCGGCAAGTCCACCCTGGGCCAGGCGATCCTGCGCCTGCTGGACTCCAGCGGCAGCATCCGCTTCCAGGGCGAGGCCCTCGATGGCCTGAGCCAGAAGCAGATGCGGCCCTGGCGCAAGCAGATGCAGGTGGTATTCCAGGACCCCTACGGCAGCCTCAGCCCGCGCATGTCTGTGCACCAGATCATCAGCGAAGGCTTGGAGGTACACGCACCCTGCAGCCTGCAGGAGCGTGACGCGCAGGTGATCAAGGTGCTGCAGGATGTGGGCCTCGACCCGGCCAGCCGCTATCGGTACCCCCACGAATTTTCCGGTGGCCAGCGCCAGCGCATCGCCATTGCCCGCGCGCTGGTACTGCGCCCGGCCTTGATGCTGCTGGACGAGCCCACCTCCGCCCTGGACCGCACCGTGCAAAAACAAGTCGTGACGCTGCTGCGCGAACTGCAGGAAAAGTACGGCCTGACCTACCTGTTCATCAGCCATGACCTGGCCGTGGTGCGGGCCATGGCCCACGATATGATCGTGATCAAGGACGGCAAGGTGGTCGAACGCGGCCCGAGCGCTGAGGTGTTCGACTCACCACAACATCCCTACACCCAAGAACTGCTCGCAGCCACACAACTGCCCTTGTAGGAGCGAGCTTGCTCGCGAAGATCGTTAACGATAACGCGAAAAGCCTGCCACCCCGAGGCGTCCTCAGGTTTTTCGCGAGCAAGCTCGCTCCTACAAGGGGCGACGTGATCCTATTCACCTTTTTATTGGCGGCGCCAGCATGAACACCAGCGAAAGCCTCAAGGACTACCAGCACGTTCGCGGCCTGGCGATCCAGTCCCTGTTCGAAATCATCGAGCAGTCCAGCGAAGGCACTGTGATTGTCGACCGCGACGCCAATATCGTGTGGATGAACGAGCGCTACGCCAAGCGCTTTGGCCTGAAAAGCGCTGACCAGGCCATCGGCCAACCCTGCGAACAGGTCATTTCCAACAGCCTGCTGCGCCAGGTGGTACGCAGTGACCAACCGATCCTCCTGGATATCCAGGACACGCCCAAAGGCCCGCTGGTGGTGATGCGCCTGCCGATCCACGACGATGCCGGCAAGGTGATCGGCGCCATCGGCTTTGCCCTGTTCGATGAGTTACGCAACCTCTCGCCGATGATCGAGCGCTACCTGAGCATGCAACAGGAACTGGCCTCGACCCGTTCGCTGCTGCGCTCACGCCAGAGCAAATACAACTTTGCGCACTTTATCGGCACCAGCGCCGCCAGCCTGGAAGTCAAGCGCCGCGCTAGGCGCAGTGCGAGCGCCGAGTCACCGGTGTTGCTGCTGGGCGAGACCGGCACCGGCAAGGAGCTGCTGGCCCAGGCCATCCATGGTGCCTCGCCGCGCGCCAATAAAGCCTTTGTCAGCATCAATAGTGCCGCCATCCCCCACGACCTTTTGGAAGCCGAGTTCTTCGGCACCGCGCCCGGCGCATTCACCGGTGCCGACCGCAAGGGCCGCCCCGGCAAACTGCAAATCGCCCAGGGCGGGACGTTGTTTCTCGATGAAATCGGCGACATGCCCTTGCCCCTGCAAAGCAAACTGCTGCGGGTGTTGCAGGAAAAAGAGTTTGAGCCGGTGGGCTCCAACGAGATGATCCACAGCGACGTGCGCGTGATCGCCGCGACCTCCACCGACCTGGAAGCCGCGATCAAGCGCGGCGAATTTCGCGCCGACTTGTACTACCGCCTCAACGTGTTGCCGATCCAGGTCCCGCCCCTGCGCGAACGCCTGGATGACATCCCGGCGTTGAGTGAAGCGATCCTTGAAGAACTGCGCAGCCAGCATGAACTGGACCGCGAAGCCCTGGCGTTGCTGGCCCAGCATGCCTGGCCGGGGAACATCCGCGAATTGCGCAACGTGCTGGAGCGGGCCGCCTTGCTCAGTGATGATCTGGTGCTGGATGCGCGGGAGATTCGCGCAGCAATCGGTACGTTCAGCCCGGTGGAACGCGATGCCATGGCACCCGTTGAAGTCGAAACCTTCAGCATGGCGCGGGAGCGCTTTGACCGGCAGTTGATCGCTGCAGCATTGCGCCAGTGCGAGGGTAATGTGGTGGAGGCGGCCAAGCGGCTGGGGCTGGGGCGCTCGACGCTGTACAAGAAAATGGTGGCGTTGGGCATCGCCCAATCTCAATAAAGAGACATGCATCTCAAACCAAAGACAATCCCATTGTGGGAGCGGGCTTGCTCGCGAAAGCGGCCTATCAGCAACAAAATCATTGGCTGACACACCGCTTTCGCGAGCAAGCCCGCTCCCACATTGGAACGTCGTTTGTCTTGATATAGAGAAAAGACTCGAAAACCAATCACCAAAATCTTTAAATATCCATATATATCAACAAGTTACGAACTTGGCACAATTCCCGCTATAGCCCCTTCCTACAGCTTTACCCCACAACAATAACAATCCGATGGAGACACACCATGAGTGTGATCATTGCCCTGGCGGCGCTTGCGCTGCTGATGCTGGCTGCCTACCGTGGCTACAGCGTCATCCTGTTTGCCCCCATCGCCGCCCTCGGCGCCGTCCTGCTCACCGACCCTTCCGCCGTCGCCCCTGCGTTTACCGGGGTGTTCATGGAAAAAATGGTCGGTTTTATCAAACTGTATTTCCCGGTGTTCCTGCTCGGCGCGGTGTTCGGCAAGTTGATCGAGCTGTCGGGCTTTTCGCGCTCGATCGTGGCAGCGGCCATCCGCTTGCTCGGCACCCGCCAGGCGATGCTGGTGATCGTGCTGGTCTGCGCCCTGCTGACTTACGGCGGCGTGTCGTTGTTCGTGGTGGTGTTTGCGGTGTACCCGTTTGCCGCCGAGATGTTCCGCCAGAGCAATATCCCCAAGCGCCTGATCCCGGCGACCATCGCCCTGGGCGCGTTCTCGTTCACCATGGACGCCCTGCCCGGCACGCCGCAGATCCAGAACATCATCCCCAGCACGTTCTTCAACACCACCGCCTGGGCCGCGCCCTGGCTGGGCTTGATCGGCACGATCTTTGTGTTCTGCGCCGGCATGCTGTACCTGGCACGCCAGCGCAACAAGGCCCAGCGTGCCGGTGAAGGCTATGGCACCGACTTGCGCAACGAGCCGGAAACCGCCGAAGACCTGAGCCTGCCCAACCCGTGGATCGCCTTGTCACCGTTGATTCTGGTGGGGGTGATGAACCTGCTGTTCACCCACTGGATCCCACAGTGGTATGGCAAGACCCACAGCCTCGCGCTGCCGGGCATGAGCGCGCCGGTCACCACGGAAATCGCCAAGCTCACCGCCATCTGGGCGGTGCAGGCCGCGTTGCTGGTGGGGATCATCATGGTCCTGGTGTTCGGCTTTTCGGCGATCAAGAGCAAGCTGGCCGAAGGCAGTAAGAGCGCAGTCAGCGGCGCCCTGTTGGCGGCGATGAACACCGCCTCGGAATACGGCTTCGGAGCCGTGATCGCCTCGCTGCCGGGGTTCCTGGTATTGGCCGACTGGCTCAAGGGCATCCCCAACCCGCTGGTCAACGAAGCGATTACCGTGACCCTGCTGGCCGGTATCACCGGCTCTGCCTCCGGCGGCATGAGCATCGCCCTGGCGGCGATGTCCGAGAGCTTTATTTCGGCAGCCCATGCAGCCAATATCCCCCTGGAAGTGCTGCACCGCGTCGCAGCCATGGCCAGCGGCGGCATGGACACCCTGCCGCACAATGGCGCGGTGATCACGCTGCTGGCGGTCACCGGGCTGACCCACCGCGAAGCCTACAAGGATATTTTCGGCATCACGATCATCAAGACCCTCGCGGTGTTCGTGGTGATCGGTACTTTCTACGCCACCGGCATTGTGTGAGGTTTTCATGACGACATTGAACGGCAAGACCGCCCTGGTCACCGGCTCCACCAGCGGCATCGGCCTGGGCATTGCCCTGAGCTTGGCCAAAGCCGGCGCCAACCTGATCCTCAACGGTTTCGGCGATGCCAGCGCGGTGATCGCCCAGGTGCAAGCCTTTGGCGGCAAGGTCGGCCACCACCCGGCCGATGTCAGCGACCCGGCGCAGATCGCCGAGATGGTCGCCTACGCCGAGCGCGAGTTCGGCGGTATCGACATCCTGGTCAACAACGCGGGCATCCAGCATGTGGCGGCGGTAGAGGACTTTCCAGTGGAGCGCTGGGATTCGATCATCGCCATCAACCTTTCATCGGTGTTCCACAGCACGCGCCTGAGCCTGCCGGGCATGAAGGCCAAGGGCTGGGGGCGGATCATCAATATCGCCTCGGTACACGGCCAGGTCGGCTCGGTAGGCAAGGCGGCGTATGTCGCAGCCAAACACGGCGTGATCGGCCTGACCAAGGTCGTGGGCCTGGAAACCGCCACCAGCAATGTGACCTGCAACGCCATCTGCCCCGGCTGGGTGCTGACGCCGCTGGTGCAAAAACAGATCGATGATCGCATCGCCGCAGGCGTTGACCCGCAGCAGGCCCAGCATGACCTGCTGGCCGAGAAGCAGCCGTCATTGGAATTCGTGACCCCACCGCAACTGGGCGAACTGGTCCTGTTCCTGTGCAGCGAGGCCGGCAGCCAGGTGCGTGGCGCGGCGTGGAATATCGATGGCGGTTGGCTGGCCCAATAACCCAAACACCGCAAATCCCCTGTGGGAGCTGGCTTGCCTGCGATAGCGGTGGGCCAGCCACCGCCGCTATCGCAGGCAAGCCAGCTCCCAAAGTTTGGATGTGTGGTGCCTGGCAGATTTCATACAAGAACAAGAGAGTGCGCCATGTCCGACATCCTCTGGCAACCCAGCCCGGAACGCATCCACAACACCCGGATGGACCAGTTCCGGCGCTTTATCAATGATCGCCACGCGTTGCAGATCAACGATTACCCCACCCTGCACCAATGGAGCATCGACCAGCGCCCGGCCTTCTGGGCGGCGATTGTCGAGTTTTTCGAGGTGCAGTTCCGTACGCCGCCCAGCACCGTGCTGGTGGAAGGCGCGCAGATGCCCAGTGCCCAGTGGTTCCCCGGCGCTACCCTGAACTTTGCCGAGCACCTGCTGCGCCGCCGCGATGAGCACCCCGCCGTAGTCGCCATCGGCGAAGACGGCCAGCGCGAACAATTGACCTATGCCGAACTGGCTCGCCACGTCGCCGGCCTGCAGCGCAGCCTGCAAGCGGCCGGCGTGGGCGTGGGCGACCGGGTGGCGGCGTGCATGCCCAATACCTGGCAAACCCTGGTAGGCATGCTCGCTACCACCAGCCTGGGGGCGATCTGGTCTTGCTCCTCGCCGGATTTCGGCACCCAAGGGGTGATCGATCGCTTCGGCCAGATCGAACCCAAGGTGCTGATCACCTGCGCCGGTTATCGCTACGCGGGCAAGCTGATCGACCAGAGCGCCAAGCTCAATGAAATCCTCGACCGCCTGCCGTCCCTGCAACAACTGATCATCGTGCCCTACGCCCGGCCCGAGGCGCGTGTCGACGACTACCAGACCCAGGCCGAAGTAACCCTGTGGGGGGACTTCTACCGCCCAGGCGGCGAACCGCAGTTTGCCGCCGTACCCTTCGACCATCCGCTGTACATCCTCTACTCCAGCGGCACCACCGGCGTGCCCAAATGCATCATCCACGGCACCGGCGGCGTGCTGCTGACCCACCTCAAGGAGCACGGCCTGCACGCCGACCTGTCGCGCGACGACTGCCTGTTCTACTACACCACCTGCGGCTGGATGATGTGGAACTGGCTGGTTTCGGTATTGGCCATCGGCGCCACGGCGGTGCTGTATGACGGCTCACCGTTTCACCCCGGGCCAGAGCGTCTGATTGACCTGATCGACCAGGAGCGCATCAGCGTGTTCGGCACCAGCCCGAAATTCCTCGCCACCCTGGAAAAGGCCGGCCTGCAACCACGCCTCAGCCACGACCTGGGCAGCCTCAAGGGCCTGATCTCGACCGGCTCGCCGCTCTCGCCCCAGAGCTACGACTATGTGTACCGCGAGATCAAGCAGGAGCTGTGTCTGTCGTCGATGTCGGGGGGCACCGATATCGTCTCCTGCTTCGTGATCGGCAACCCCGTGCTGGCGGTAAGGCGCGGCGAGATGCAATGCAAGAGCCTGGCGATGGCAATCGAAGTGTGGGACGACCAGGGCCGGCCGCTGATTGGCGACAAAGGCGAACTGGTGTGTACCCGGCACTTCCCGGCCATGCCCATCGGCCTCTGGAATGACCCCCACGGGGACAAGCTGCGCGCCTCGTATTTCAGCCAGTTCCCCGGCGTGTGGGCCCAGGGCGACTATGCCGAACAACGGCCCAATGGCAGCCTGCTGATCCATGGGCGTTCGGATGCGGTGCTCAACCCAGGCGGCGTACGCATCGGCACGGCGGAGATTTACCGCCAGGTAGAAAAAGTCCCGCAGGTCCTGGAAAGCCTAGCCATCGGTCAACGCTGGCAGGACGATGTGCGCGTGGTGCTGTTTGTGCGCCTCAATGACGGCGAGCACCTGGACGCCGCCCTGGAACAGCAGATCCGCGAGGTGATCCGCGCCAACACCACGCCGCGCCACGTGCCGGCAAAAATCCTCGGCGTCAGTGATATTCCGCGCACCATCAGCGGCAAGATCGTCGAGCTTGCGGTAAGAAACGTCGTACACGGGGAACCGGTGAAAAACACCGATGCCCTGGCCAACCCCGAAGCCCTGGAGCAGTTTCGCAACCGGCCGGAGCTGGGATAAAAAGATGAAAGGTTTCAGCGTCAATGCACTCATTTGAAGATAAACCCCTCAAGCATGCTATTTTTCGAGGGGTAGTCAGCCGTTTCCGCAGCACGGGATAATCGGCTTCTGTCATTCTTCAAGCGTTACGCGCGGGACACTTACATGAACGGATCACCCACCGGCAGCCAGGCCGCGGCCCTGATCGCACGGCTGGACTGGGCCACAAGCCCCCTCGGTGATGCCAGCCACTGGCCGCAAAGCCTGCGCACGGCAATCGATATTGTCATCCACTCGCCGATGCCAATGTTGTTGCTGTGGGGCGACGAACTCACGCAAATCTACAACGACGGGTTTGCCCTGCTGGCCGGCAACAAACACCCCCAGGCTTTCGGCCAGCCGACACACGCGGTCTGGCCGGAGCTGCAACACTTCACCGCGCCGATCTACAGCGCCGTATTGACCGGCCAGGTGCGCACCTTCAGCGAGCAGCGTTTTGTCCTGCAGCGCAACCACCGCGATACGGAAATCTGGCTGGACCTGACCTACAGCCCGATCCGCGACGAACGTGGCCGGGTTGCCGGGATCCTGGTGACCGCCATTGAAACCAACGAACGCCGGCAACTGGCCGAGGAGCTGCAGCAACGTTCCGAAGCCAGCCTCAAGGCCCAGCACAACACCGAGCAACGCTTGCAACTGGCCCTGGCCGCCACCGACGCGGTGGGCACCTGGGACTGGGATATCAGCGAAGACAACTTTATCGCCGACAGCCATTTTGCCCAGCTGCATGGGGTCGATCCGCTCAACGCCCACCAATTGCCCATCAGCGACTACCTGCAAGGCGTGCACCCGGAAGACCGTGGCATGGTGGCGCGCAGCATCAAGCATTGCATTACCCATGGCACCGAGTACGCCGAGGAATATCGCCTGCTTCAGGCCGACGGCCAGGTACGCTGGGTGTTTGCCCGTGGCCGCTGCTACAAGGATCATCATGGCCGGCCGGTGCGCTTTCTCGGCGCAGCGCTGGACCTGACCGAACGCAAGCACACCGAACAGGCCCTGCGCCAGAGTCAGACCGAGCTGCAACTGATCATCAACGCCATGCCCGTGCTGATCGGCTATGTCGACCACGAAGAACGCTTTCGCCTGAACAACAGCGCCTACCTCGACTGGTACGGCCTGACTCCGCAAGAACTGTATGGCAAGAGCATTCGCGAAGTGATCGGCGCCGAAGTGTATGCCGGGCGCGCCGATAAAATCGCCGCCGCGCTCAAGGGCAAGGCCTGCAGCTTCATCACCATCTCCCCCCATCGCGATGGCCGGCCCCGGCACGCACTGATGAAATACCTGCCGCGCTTCAGCGCCGATGGCTCGGTCAATGGCTTCTACATCTTTGTGATCGACGAGACCGAGCGCAAACTCACCGAAGAGGCCCTGCGCCATCTCAACGATAACCTCGAAGAGCGCGTGGCCCAGCGCACCCAGGCCCTGGCCGAGGCCAACCAGCGCCTGCAAAACGAGATGTTCGAGCGCGAGCGCGCCGAAGATGCGTTGCGCCATGCGCAAAAAATGGAAGCGGTCGGCCAGCTTACCGGCGGTATCGCCCACGACTTCAACAATATGCTCACCGGGATCATTGGCAGCCTGGACCTGATGCAGCGCTACATCGCTGCCGGGCGCAGCGATGAGATCGCTCGTTTCACCGATGCCGCCGTGTCCTCAGCCCATCGTGCGGCCGCCCTGACCCACCGCCTGCTGGCCTTCTCCCGGCGCCAGTCGCTGGATCGGCGGCCCCTGGACCCCAATCAGTTGGTGGCGTCCCTGGAAGAGCTGTTCCGGCGTACCAAAGGCGCCCATATCGACCTCAAGGTAAAACTGGGCAACGACATCTGGCCGGTGAACACCGACGCCAGCCAACTGGAAAATGCCCTGCTCAACCTGGTGATCAACGCCCGCGACGCCATGCCCGATGGCGGGCAACTGAGCATCGAGACAGCCAACAGCTACCTCGACGGCACCGATATCACCACCCTGGAACCGGTCAAGGCCGGCGACTACGTGATGCTCGGCGTATGCGACAACGGCGCCGGCATGACCCCGAAAATCCTGGCCAAGGCCTTCGACCCGTTTTTCACCACCAAGCCCATCGGTCAGGGCACCGGGCTGGGGTTGTCGATGATTTATGGCTTTGCCCAGCAATCCGGCGGCCACGTCACGATCCATAGCGAGCCGGGCCGAGGCACCTGCGTGCGCTTGTACCTCCCGCGCCTGCACGGCACCGCACTGGAAAAACCCCAGCCCCAGAGCCCGATGGAAGCTCCAGTGGCGCGCGATGGCGAAGCCGTGGTGGTGGTCGAGGACGATGCGGCGGTGCGCATGCTGGTGATCAACCTGCTCGATGAGCTGGGCTACACCGCCCACCAGGCCGCAGATGCGCGAGCGGCGCTGCCGTTGCTCGAATCCGATCTGCGGGTGGATTTGCTGGTGACCGATGTCGGCCTGCCCGGCATGAACGGTCGGCAACTGGCGGAAATCGCCCGCCAGCACCGCCCCGAGCTCAAGGTGCTGTTCATGACCGGCTACGCCGAAACCGCCGCCGAACGCCAGGGTTTCCTGGAAGACGGCATGGACATGGTGGCCAAGCCATTTTCCATCGACCAACTGGCCACGAAAATCCGCAGCATGATCGGCGTCAAAGGCCAAGTTGATGCATAATCCCGCGCCTTCAAGCCCGACCGTTGCAAGGTAACTGCCCGATGAAAGCCCAAGCCCGCCACATCCTGGTGAAGACCAGCGAGGAGGCCGAACAGCTCAAGCAGCGTATTGCCAAGGGCGAAGCCTTTGATGTGCTGGCCAAGAAATTCTCCACCTGCCCGTCCGGCAAGCGCGGCGGCGACCTCGGTGAAGTGCGGCCGGGGCAAATGGTCGGGGTGATCGATGCGGTGATTTTCAAGAAACCCCTGCGGGTGGTACACGGGCCGATCAAGAGCAAGTTTGGTTACCACCTGGTGCAGGTGTTCTACCGCGACTGACGAACTCAGTGGCAAGCAACCATTGTGGCGAGGGGGCTCGTCCCCCGCTGGGCTGCGCAGCAGGCCCAGTCAGCCTCACCTCAGCCTTTCAGAAACACCGAGGTGACCGGTTTTGGGGCTGCTTCGCAGCCCAACGGGGGACGAGCCCCCTCGCCACAACTAGCCTCATCAGCTCGACTCGTTCAGGGGAAGCAGCGCGCCCGCAACCTGAATAACCCGGCTCGCCAGCCGGTGCCCAGCCAAGGCCGCCTCTTGCGGCGAACCGCCCCTGAGCCGGCTGGCCAGATACGCCGCACTGAACGAATCCCCCGCCGCCGTGGTGTCCACCACCTTCTCGACCGCTACCGCCGGCACCGCGAAACGCTGGCCGCTTTGGCGAATCAGGCAGTCATCCGCGCCGCGCTTGAGCACCACTTCATCAATCCCCGGATAGGCCGCAAACACCTGCTCGCTGTCGGCATAACCGAACAAGGCACGTTCGTCGTCCTCGGTCAGCAAGGCCAGATCCACATGCTCCAGCACCTGCCGGTAAGCCTCGCGAGCGGCTTCGACACTGGCCCAAAGACGTGGCCGGTAGTTGTTGTCGAACACCACTCTGGCACCCCGCTGACGGGCTTCGACCAACACAGCCAGCAGGCGTGTACGCCCGACTTCACCCAACACCGCGAGGGTGATCCCGCTCAAATACAGCACATCGTAGCCCGGCAGGGCCGCCAGGATCGGTTCCGCCCCAGGGGTGGTGAAGCAATCGCGCACCGCCGCTTCGTTGCGCCAGTAGAGGAATTTGCGCTCGCCATTGGCATCGGTCTGGATGCAGTACAACCCCGGCAGACGGCCCGGCAAGCGCTGGACTCGCTGCAGGCCAAGGCCTTCGAAGGCCCATTGCGCGCACATGGCATCGCTGAAGCTGTCATCGCCCAGGGCGGTGACGTAGTCCACCGTGCTGTCTGCCCCCAGTTCGCGGCGCAGGTAGATGGCGGTGTTCAGGGTGTCGCCGCCGAAGCTCTGGTGCAGGCTGCCGTCGGCGCGGTGTTGCAGTTCGATCATGCATTCGCCGATCAGGGCGATGCGCGGGATTGGCTTCATTTCACAGTTCTCCAAATACACCTGCACTGTAGGAGCGAGCTTGCTCGCGAAAAACGCAAGATCGCCACGGGGTGTCAGACGACCAGCGTTATCGTTGACGATTTTCGCGAGCAAGCTCGCTCCTACAGTGGCCGTAGCCTAGAAGCAGGTATGCAGCGACTCGACCACCTGCAACTGCTCATCCACCATGCACCCCACCTGCCACTTATCGAACGTCAAGCATGGGTGCGATGTGCCAAACGAGATGATGTCGCCAATCCGCAGCTCAACCCCCGCCGCCACGCTCATGAACGCATGCTGGTCCATCACCGCCGTGACCTTGCAGCCACTCACATCATCGCCCACCGCCGGCAGCACGCCGGCCTTGTAGCGCTTGAGCGGCACCGGCAAGCCCGCGTCGTAGGCCACGTCACGCTTGCCCAGGGCAATCACCGCAAACCCAGGCTCCGGCAATGACTGCACGTGGGCCCAGACTTCCAGGGCCGGACGCAGGCCTTCGCTGAGGTCGCTGCGCCGGTCCAATACGCAGCATTGCGCGTCCTTGTAGATGCCGTGGTCGTGGGCCACATAGCTGCCGGGGCGCAGCACGCTGAGGAAGCGCCCCTCGGCATTTTGCGCGGCAAAGGATTCGGCGATCAGGTCATACCACGCAGAACCCGAGGCGGTGATGATCGGCTGGCCAAGGTCAAAGGCACCGCTGTTCTGCATATCCACCGCCAGGCGCACCAACGACGCGGCAAACTCGCGGATACCGCTGATGGCATGCTCGCCGTGGATCACCCCTTCGTAGCCTTCGATACCGGTGAGCGCCAGGGCCGGTTGGGCCTTGATCGCCCGCGCCAGGTCCAGCACCTCTTGCTCGCTGCGGCAACCGCAGCGACCGCCGACCACACCGTATTCGATCATCACGTTCAGGCGCAGGCCACGGGCGGCGAAGAACGCGCCCAGTTCAGCCACGTTGTCCGGGTGGTCGACCATGCAATGGAAGTCAAAGCCTGGGTCCGCCAGCAGCTCGGCGATCAACGCCATGTTCGGCGCACCCACCAATTGGTTGGCCATTAATACGCGGCGCACACCACCCGCATAGGCGGCGCGGGTCTGCACGGCGGTGGCCAGGGTGATGCCCCAGGCGCCTTGCGCCAACTGACGCTGGAACAGCGCCGGCATCATGCTGGTCTTGCCATGGGGCGCCAGTTGCGCGCCGCTTTTACTGACGAAGTCCTGCATCCACTGAATATTGTGTTCCAGTGCCGCGCGGTGCAGCACCAGGGCAGGCAAGCTGACGTCGCGTACCAGATGGGCACCGCTGGCGGCAGCGCCTTTTTCAACGGCATTGAAGACCGGCATGGGATTACTCCGTTTGGCTATTCATTGATACGACGGGCCAGGTTGTTGGCGCTGTCGATCAGCACCCGGCGGTAGTCGTTGTAATGGTTCTGAGCGTCGGCCCGTGGGGCGACGATGCACAGGGTCGCAATGGCGATGCCCTGGGCATCGCGCACCGGCGCGGCAAAGCAGTGGGTAAAGGTGTCGGCGACACTGTCGAAGGAAAAGAAACCATCGAGGCTGGCCTGGCGGATCTGCCCGAGAAAGGTGTCCAGGGGCAGGCGTTGGCCGTCCGGCAGGATGAAGTCATCGGGGTCGATCAGATCGATGATCTGCTGGTCGCTCAAATGCCCCAGCAGCAAGCGCCCGGAGGCGGTCCAGGGGATCGGCGCGTTCTCACCGATATCCGAAGAAATCCGGAAATGCCGCTGGCCCTCGCGCATCAGCGCTACCGTGTACTTGCGCCCGTTGAGCAGGCACATCTGCGCGGTCTCGTGGGTTTGGCGGACAATTTCCTGCAACGCGTGATCGGCCTCGCGGGTCAGGTCGAAATGGCGCAAGTGAGCCTGGCCGAGAAAGTACAGTTGGCGGCCCAGGTAGACATGACCGTCCTTGCCCACGGTTTCGAGAATCCGCCGCTCCAGGAGGGAAGCGACCAACTCGTAGACCGTGGACTTGGGGCTGCCGATGCCACTGGCAATATCGTTGGGGCGCAGGGGCTGGCCGACTTCCTTGAGAAAATCGAGGATATCGAACGCCCGGTCGAGGCCTTTGGCGCGGCGTTTGATGGTGTCTTCGGTCATGGCAGTCTTCATCGGCATAAAAGGTCCATGTGGGAGCGGCGCTTGTGTGGGAGCGGGCTTGCTCGCGAAAGCGGTGTATCAGTGCCAGATTTGTTGGCTGACACAGCGCTTTCGCGAGCAAGCCCGCTCCCACCCAAACCCAGTCCACTTTGGACTGGAGTGGGCTTTAGATCAGGCATTCAGCCTTTTTTCTTGTAGGCCACGCAATCGATCTCGACCTTGCAGTCAACCATCATGTTTGCCTGCACACAGGCCCGTGCCGGGGCGTGTTCGGGGGTGAAGTATTCGCCGAAGACCTTGTTGAAACTCCAGAAATCCCGTGGATCTTCCAGCCATACGCCTACCCGGACCACGTCTTTAAGCTCGAAACCGGCCTCTTCAAGGATTGTCACCACGTTCTTCATGGTCTGGTGGGTCTGCTCGACAATCCCGCCATTGATGATTTCGCCATCCACCGCCGGCACCTGCCCCGACACGTACAGCCAGCCATCCGCCTCCACTGCACGGGCGAATGGGCGGGGTTGGCCACCGCCGGCGGTGCTACCGGCGCCGTAACGAGTAACGCTCATAAAATTGCTCCTTGATTAAAAATGGATATTTTTCAGGAATTGCGCCAGGCGTGGCGGAAGCCGCTTATTCCGCTGTAACGGAACATGGTATGTAACAACGGAATACGCAGCAGAAAGTGTGCCACAGCCAGTCCCAGGAAAATATTCAAACGTTAAAGTCGTTTTAAATCATGCACATAAGAAATCGCCAAGCCACCGACGCCCCGCCCGTGACGACCCGCGCACTGCTACCGCGCCCCACGATCCGTTGCGATCCGACACATTGGGGTGCGCTACCTGTGAATTCTGACAGTAGACCGCCTGCCCCACCCGGCTTAGGGTTTGGCCACGGACCTGAGAAGGAGACTGTCATGGGACTGATCAACACAGTGATCGATGACGCGGATGCGTATAGACGGGCGCTGCAGACACAACGCACGGTGTTCATGCTCTTTGTATCGCCCCAGTGCCCGGCATGCGGAACGGCCAAGCCACTGTTCAGTAAAGTGGCCAGCCGCTATCGCCGCCAGGCCGCCCTTTATGTGCTCGATACCAGCCAGACGCCTCGGCACCCCGCTGTCACCGGCACACCGACGCTGCTGATACTGAAAAACGGCAGGCTGGTCGAAACACTCAAAGGGTTCGGCCCCTGGGAAACCCAGGAGCAGACCCTGAAGAAAACCTTCGCGCGGCACACCCGTGGCGTGCCGACCAAAAGGGCCAGGCCCCGTTAACCCACCGCGAGCGGGGTCAACAGCACCTGCGTCACCCGCCGCTCCTCCACCGCTGCCACGGTCAGGCGCCAGCCGGCGTGTTCCAGGCTGTCGCCCACTACCGGCAGGCGATCCAACAGGCTCATCACCAGGCCGGCGAGGGTCTGGTAATCCTCGGTGGCCATCGCCTGAAAACCGGTGCGCTGGCGGATCAGGTTCAGGTTCAACGCACCGTTGGCGCGGTAGCCGCCCTGCTCTTCGACGATATCCGGGCCTTCTACTTCACTGGCATCCGGCAACTCACCGGCAATGGACTCAAGAATGTCGGTCATGCTCAACACCCCCATGAAATCGCCGAACTCATTGATCACAAAGGCAATGTGCGTCGACTCCTGGCGCATCTGCTCCAGAGCGTTGAGGATCGAGAAGCTGTCGAGCAGGTTGATCGCCCGTCGCGCCAGGTGTTCCAGGTTCGGCTCATTGCCGGCCAGGTACTCTTTGAGCAGCTCCTTCTTGTGCACGAAGCCCAGGGGCTCATCCACCGCGCCGTTACGGATCAACGGCAAGCGCGAGTAGGACGAGTGCATCAGTTTCAGGCGAATGGTCTCCGGATCGTCAGCCAGATCGATGTAGTCCACATTCGCGCGCGGGGTCATCAAGGTGCGGATCGGCCGTTCGGCCAGCTGCAATACGCCGCTGATCATGATCCGTTCGCGGCGATCGAACAGCGGGCCTTGGCTATTATCGGCGCCATCCAACAGGTCGGTAACGTCCTCACCCACCTCTTCCACCGCCAGGCTGCGGCCACCCAGCAAACGCATGACCGCATGGGCCGTGCGCTCACGAATCGGCCGCAGGCCTTGCGCGGACTTCTTGCGGCGCGCCCGGGCGATCTGGTTGAACACCTCGATCAGGATCGAGAAACCGATGGCCGCGTACAGGTAGCCTTTGGGGATATGGAAGCCCAGGCCTTCTGCGGTCAGGGCGAAACCGATCATCATCAAGAAGCCCAGGCACAGCATGATCACTGTCGGGTGCGCATTGACGAAGCGGGTCAGCGGCTTGCTGGCCACGATCATTACGCCGATGGACACGATCACCGCGATCATCATCACCGCCAGTTCATCCACCATGCCGACCGCAGTAATCACCGCGTCGAGGGAGAACACCGCGTCCAGCACCACGATCTGCGCCACGATCGGCCAGAACATCGCGTAGGCCGCATTGCCGGTGCGTTCAGTGACATGCCCTTCGAGCCGCTCATGCAACTCCATGGTGGCCTTGAACAACAGGAACACACCACCAAACAGCATGATCAGGTCGCGTCCGGAGAAGCTCTTGTCGAACACCTCGAACAACGGCTGGGTCAAGGTCACCAACCAGGAAATACTTGCCAACAGGCCCAGGCGCATCAGCAGTGCCAGGGACAAGCCAATCAGCCGCGCACGGTCACGCTGCTCCGGTGGCAGCTTGTCTGCCAGGATCGCGATAAACACCAGGTTGTCGATGCCCAGTACCAGTTCCAGCACAATCAAGGTCAACAGGCCGAGCCAGGCCGTTGGATCCGCTAACCATTCCATATAGAAGTCTCTGTCTCTTTATTGATATTCAGAATGCCGGGCAGAACAAAACGCGGTCCGATGGCCGGGAAAAGGTTAGCAGTCTGAATAGGGGATGCTTCAGCGGGAACGGCGGCAATAGAGGTCTTGGGGAAAGACGACTGGGAGGCTCCGAGAGGGTGTTCATGCAAGTCCTGCAGTGAGAAAAGGACCTTAATCCTACAGCCGAAATACAAATTTCCTACAATTTAAAACTATTACAAGATCTGTAACCCAGCGACGCACATTCCCATGTGGGAGCGGGCTTGCTCGCGAAAGCGGTGTATCAGTCACAAGAGAGATTGACTGATACACCGCTTTCGCGAGCAAGCCCGCCCCCCCCCCCCCCATTTTGACCCTTGGTGTGTCAGGTTTTGCGGGTTGCATCGTCCAGCGCCAGGATGGTGTGGGCATTCGTTACCGTGGTTGCCAGGGTATTGATCACCCCCGAGCGCAGCGCCCCCAGCGTCGCCGCCGCCTTGGTGTTTTCACTGGCGATTGCCACTACATCTGGGATACGGAACAGCTCCTGTACCGTCAAGCCGATCACCCGCCCTTGAATGGCGTTGACCGCCGGCTGGCCATGGATGTCGATAAAGTCGTAGCCCATCATGTCGCCCACGGTGCCGGACAAACGCGCCTGGGCGATTTCCTGGGGTGAGAACCAGCCCATGCGCACCATATTGCTGTTTTCGCTCATGTCACCGATGCCAATCAGCGCCATGTCGGCCCGCCGTGCACGGTCGAGGGTGGAGCGTACGGTGTCGTTGCTGATCAGTACGCTGCGCAGTTCCGGGTTGGCCACCAGTGCCGGGGCGTACAGGCTTTCGCTTTCACCGCCAAAGCGCAGGGCCAGGCGTCGGCAGATGTGGTCGGGGTTCATGTATTCGCCAGCCTTGAGCGAACCGCCAATGGCGCAGACAAACGTGCAGTTGCGCGTCACCGGCAAAAACACATTATCGGCCACCGCTCCCACATTGCGGCCCATGCCCACGGCGACGATCATCCCGTCGCCCAGGGTCTTGTTCAGGTAGTTGGCCACCAGGCTGGCCACGGCGGAGCGCTGGGTGTCGGCGTCGCTGTGATCGACCGCGATCAACGCACGGTCCAACTGGAAGCGCTCCACCAGCGCCTGCTCCAGTTCATTGTTCATTGCCGGATGCTGCAACACCCGCACTTCGACAATCCCTTCATCGCGCGCACGCTTGAGCAGCCGGCTGACTTTGGCCCGGGACAGGTCGAACCGCTTGGCGATGGCTTCCTGAGTGACGTTCTCAAGGTAATAGAGCATCGCCACTTCGGTCATCAGATCGATATCGCTGGCGGTGCGCAGGGTGCTGTCACTCATGGGGACGGGCTTCCGTTTCGGCGTCAAAGGCGCATTCTCCCGACTCTTGCCCCGCTACGTCCACTACTGATGCCCATCACGCTCAATGGCATTGATGCGCTCGACCTTGGCCCCGGACCGCGCCGCCTCGAACTCCGAGGCCAGAAACGCGGTGACGATGCTCTTGGCCAACTCCGCACCCACCACCCGCGCACCGATGGACAGGATCTGCGCATCGTTGCTCTTGCGCGCCCGTTCTGCCGAATAGGTGTCGTGGGCCTGGGCCGCGCGAATCCCCAGCACTTTATTGGCCGAGATGGCCATGCCGATGCCCGTGCCACACACCAGCACGCCCAGGCGCTGCTGCCCGGCGTTGATGGCCGTGGCCACCGCCAGCGCAATATCCGGGTAGAGCACCGGGGCTGTGGAATGGGTGCCAAAGTCGGTCACCGGATACCCCAGCGCCTCGATATGGCGCTTCAACAGCTCCTTGAGCTCAAAACCTGCTTCATCACATCCGATAGCCACCGGGAAAGGTGTGTTCATGGCATTAGGCTCCGCTGCCGTGGTGAAATTTAAGACTGATCATATGATCACTCAGTGAAATTTCGATCGGCCATTTCTCGGATATTCCCCGACAACTGTCAAGCACGATTTAACTGACCTGCCAGTCAAACCCCTCTAAAACGCCACGAATTAAGAAAGAGCAGGCAATTACAAGTTTTCAATGAAAGAGATTGACTGATCAGAATTTCATTTGATACACATATGCTCACGCAGCAACACGACTGTGTACCTAATAAGAATTCACAGCACGAGGACACGCCGATGGCTACGCCATTACTGCTCCAGGCTGAACACGTCGCCAAGGCCTACGCCGGCATCCCTGCCCTGCGTGACGGCCGCCTCTCGCTGCGGGCCGGCAGTGTGCATGCCCTGTGCGGCGGCAACGGCGCCGGCAAATCCACGTTCCTCAGTATTTTGATGGGCATCACCCAGCGTGACGCCGGCAGCATCCTGCTCAATGGCGCCCCTGTGCATTTCCATCGCCCCAGTGAAGCGCTGGCGGCGGGTGTCGCGATGATCACCCAGGAGCTGGAACCGATCCCCTACATGACCGTCGCCGAAAACATCTGGCTGGGCCGCGAACCACGGCGCGCCGGCTGCATTGTCGACAGCAAGGCGCTGAACCGACGCACCCGCGAACTGCTGGAAAGCCTGGAGTTCGACGTCGAGGCTACCGCGCCCATGCATCGCTTGAGCGTGGCGCAGATCCAGTTGGTAGAAATCGCCAAGGCGTTCAGCCATGACTGCCAGGTGATGATCATGGACGAGCCCACCTCCGCCATTGGCGAGCGCGAAGCCGAAACCCTGTTCAAGGCCATCCGCCGCCTCACCGCGCGGGGCGCCGGGATCGTGTATGTGTCCCATCGCCTCAGCGAACTGGCGCAGATTGCCGACGACTACAGCATCTTCCGCGATGGCGCCTTCGTCGAAAGCGGGCGCATGGCCGATATCGACCGCGCCCACCTGGTGCGCGGCATCGTCGGCCAGGAATTGACGCGCATCGACCACAAGGTCGGCCGCGAAAGCGCCGCCGAGTGCTGCCTGGACGTGCAGGGCCTGAGCCGCAGCGGCGAGTTCCAGGACATCAGCCTGCAATTGCGCCAGGGCGAAATCCTCGGCATCTATGGGCTGATGGGCTCGGGGCGCAGCGAGTTCCTCAATTGCATTTACGGCCTGACCACCCCGGATGCCGGCAGCGTCACCCTGCAAGGCAAACCGATGCCCATCGGCCTGCCCAAGGCGACCATCCGCGCCGGCATGTCGCTGGTCACCGAAGACCGCAAGGAAAGCGGCCTGGTGCTCAGCTCCAGCATCCTCTCGAACATCGCGTTATCGGCGTACAAGCAGCTGTCGAGCTGGTCGCTGATCAATGCGCGCAAGGAAAACCAACTGGCCGAAGACATGGTCAAGCGCCTGCAGATCAAGACCACTTCCCTGGACCTGCCAGTGGCGTCCATGAGCGGCGGCAATCAGCAGAAGGTGGTGCTTGCCAAATGCCTGTCGACCCAACCGGTGTGCCTGCTGTGCGATGAGCCGACCCGGGGCATCGATGAAGGCGCCAAGCAGGAGATCTATCACTTGCTGGACCAGTTCGTGCGCGCCGGTGGTGCGGCCATCGTGGTGTCGTCGGAAGCCCCGGAGCTGCTGCACCTGAGCGACCGTATCGCCGTCTTCAAGGGTGGCCGGCTGGTGACTATCAGCAGCGACACCGCCCTTTCCCAGGAAGCCTTGTTGAGTCTTGCCTCATGAATGCCAAAACCATTACCGCCCCGCTGACCACCCCCGCGCGCAGCCGCCTGCGGCTTTCCCTCGACCGCTTTGGCCTGCCGCTGGTGTTTATCCTGCTGTGCGTGGTCATGGCGTTCTCCAGCGAATACTTCATGACCTGGCGCAACTGGATGGACATCCTGCGCCAGACCTCGATCAACGGCATCCTTGCGGTGGGCATGACCTATGTGATCCTGACCAAGGGCATCGACCTCTCGGTGGGCTCGATCCTCGCCTTCGCCGGCCTGTGCAGCGCGCTGGTCGCGACCCAGGGCTACGGCCTGCTCGCCGCCGTCAGCGCCGGGATGTTTGCCGGGGCGATGCTGGGGGTGGTCAACGGCTTTATGGTGGCCAACCTGTCGATCCCGCCCTTTGTCGCCACCCTGGGCATGCTCAGCATTGCCCGAGGCATGACCTTCATCCTCAACGACGGCAGCCCGGTCACCGACCTGCCGGACGCCTACCTGGCCCTGGGCATCGGTAAGCTGGGGCCGATTGGCGTGCCGATCATCATCTTTGCCGTGGTTGCGCTGATTTTCTGGATGGTGCTGCGCTACACCACTTACGGGCGCTATGTGTACGCGGTGGGCGGCAATGAAAAAAGCGCGCGCACCTCGGGAATCGGCGTGCGCAAGGTGACGTTCTCGGTGTACGTGGTCTCGGGCTTGCTCGCCGGCCTGGCAGGCGTGGTGCTGTCTGCGCGTACCACCTCGGCCCTGCCCCAGGCCGGCATGTCTTATGAGCTGGATGCGATTGCCGCGGTGGTGATCGGCGGCACCAGCCTGTCGGGCGGCGTCGGCACCATCGTCGGCACGCTGTTCGGCGCCCTGCTGATCGGGGTGATCAACAACGGCCTGAACCTGCTCGGCGTGTCCTCCTATTACCAGCAGGTCGCCAAGGGCCTGATCATCGTGCTCGCGGTGTTGATTGACGTGTGGCGCAAGAAAAAACGCTAGTCGCTTTTCCTCTGAACGAACTGAACGACCACAACAATAAACGGAGTTCTCATCATGAAAGTCGCTACATCATTTGCCGCCGTTGCGGCCCTCACCCTGCTCGCCAGCAGCATCACCCTGGCCGCCGATGGCAAGACCTACAAAGTCGGCGCTGCCGTGTACGGCCTCAAGGGCCAGTTCATGCAGAACTGGGTACGCGAGCTGAAAGAACACCCGGCGGTCAAGGACGGCACCGTGCAATTGACCGTCTTCGACGGCAACTATGACGCCCTGACCCAGAACAACCAGATCGAAAACATGGTGACCCAGCGCTACGACGCGATCCTCTTCGTGCCCATCGACACCAAGGCCGGCGTTGGCACCGTGAAGCAGGCGATGTCCAACGATGTGGTGGTGATTGCCTCCAACACCAAAGTCGCCGATGCCAGCGTGCCGTACGTGGGCAACGATGATGTCGAGGGCGGGCGCCTGCAGGCCCAGGCCATGGTCGACAAACTCCAGGGCAAGGGCAATGTGGTGATCATCCAGGGGCCGATTGGCCAGTCGGCGCAGATCGATCGGGAAAAGGGCGAGCTGGAGGTACTGGGCAAGCACCCCGGGATCAAGATCATCGAGAAAAAGACCGCCAACTGGGACCGCGCCCAGGCCCTGACCCTGACTGAAGATTGGCTGAACGCCCACCCCAAAGGCATCAACGGGGTGATCGCGCAAAACGACGACATGGCCCTCGGCGCCGTGCAGGCCCTCAAGTCCCACGGACTGACGTCCAAGGACGTGCCCGTCACCTCCATCGACGGCATGCCCGATGCGATCCAGGCGGCAAAAAGAGATGAAGTCACCACCTTCCTGCAAGACGCCCAGGCCCAGTCCCAGGGCGCACTCGATGTGGCCCTGCGCCAATTGGCCGGCAAGGACTACACGCCCAAGTCGGTGATCTGGGAGCGCTATGCCAAGGACGTGACCTGGGGCGACGGCACCGCCAAGAACTACATCCTGCCGTGGGTGCCGGTGACCAATGCAAATGCGGATGCGCTGTACCAGCAGGTCAGTGGCAGCAAGTAAATATTGATGTGCAATACAGCCCAGTGTGGGAGCTGGCTTGCCTGCGATGCGAGCACCTCGGTGTATCAGGGTTACCCAGTCGCTGCTATCGCAGGCAAGCCAGCTCCCACATTTGATCGGCACTGTTTTTGAGAATGGAGTTAAACCAATGTCTGGATTCTGGAACCAAGCCTTCGACCTCAGCGGCCGTTGCGCCGTGATCACCGGCGGGGCCGCGGGGATTGGTCTGGCGTGCGCCAGCCTGCTGGTGGAGCGTGGTGCCCGCGTGGCCTTGCTCGACCGCGATCCGGCCGTGGTTGAAGTGGCCGCCAGCCTCGGCGCCGGGCATATCGGCCTTGCCGTCGACCTGCGCCAACTCGACCAGGTGCAGAGCAGCATCGACTACGTGTTCGCGCACTTCAAGCGCCTGGACTACCTGGTCAACAGCGCCGGCGTGGTGATGCTGGACAAGGCCATCGACGTCAGCGAAAACGCCTGGGACATCACCCTGGATATCAACCTCAAGGCCAGCTTCTTCGTGGCCCAGGCCTGTGCCAAATACATGCTGGCCCAGGGCAGCGGGCGCATCGTCAACCTGGCGTCCCAGGCAGCGGTGATCGGCCTGGATCGACATGTGGCGTATTGCGCGAGCAAGGCTGCGATTGTCGGCATGACCAAGGTCCTGGCCATGGAATGGGCACCGCACATCAATGTAAATGCCATCTCCCCCACCATTGTCGAGACCGCCCTGGGCAAGAAAGCCTGGGCAGGCGAAGTGGGCGAACGGGCCAAATTGCAGATCCCGGCGGGCCGTTTTGCCCAGCCCGATGAAATCGCCGGGCTGGCGTTGTACCTGCTCAGCGATGCAGCCCAGATGATCACCGGCGCCAATATGGTGATCGACGGCGGCTACAGCATTCAGTAACCCATCTATTCGTCGTGAGGTTTGTCATGTCCACCGCTACCGAACGTACCGCCGAACAACTCCACCCGGTGATCCCCAAGACCATGCAGGCCGTGGTCTGCCATGGTCCGGAAGACTATCGCCTGGAAACCGTCGACGTGCCCACCCCCGGCCCCGACGAGATTCTGACCAAGGTCGAGCTGTGCGGCATCTGCATGGGCGATATCAAGACCTATCGCGGCGCGCCATCGTTCTGGGGCGACGCCGAGCAGCCACGCTACGTCAAGCCGCCGATGATTCCCGGGCATGAGTTTGTGTGCCGCGTGGTCGCCCTGGGCCCGGGTGCCGAGAAGCGTGGGGTGAAGGTTGGCGACCGGGTGATTTCCGAGCAGATCGTGCCCTGCTGGGGCTGCCGCTTCTGCAACCACGGCCAGTACTGGATGTGCCAGAAACACGACCTCTACGGCTTCCAGAACAACGTCCAGGGCGCCATGGCCCAATACATGATTTTCACCAAGGAAGGCATCATCCACCAAGTGCCGGACTCCATCGCGCCGGACGAGGCGATCCTGATCGAACCCCTGGCCTGCTCGCTGCACGCGGCGGAACGGGCCAATGTGGATTTCGACGATGTGGTGGTGGTGGCCGGCGCCGGCACCCTGGGCCTGGGGATCATCGGCGCGGTGCGCATGCGCAACCCCAAACGCCTGATCGTGCTCGACATGAAACCCGAACGCGCCGAACTGGCCCTGCGCATGGGTGCCGATGAGGTGTGGAACCCGGCCGAGGTCGATGTACTGGCGAAAATCCGCGAAATCACCGACGGTTATGGCTGCGACATTTACATCGAAGCCACCGGGCACCACAAGGCGGTGAACCAGGGCCTGGCGATGCTGCGCAAGCTGGGGCGCTTTGTCGAATTCAGCGTATTCAACGACGAGGCCACGGTAGATTGGTCGATCATTGGCGACCGCAAGGAACTGGACGTGCTGGGTTCGCACCTGGGGCCCTACATGTACCCACGGGCCATCGACTTTATCGGCAAGCGCAAGATCGACATGCGCGACGTAGTGACCCACAAGTTTGCGTTGGCGGATTTCAAGGAAGCGTTTGCGGTGATGGAGCGCGGGGACAAGTCCTTGAAGGTTGTGCTCGAACCCTAAAACACCCCAACCGCTTTTTACTGTAGGAGCGAGCTTGCTCGCGAAAAACCTGAGGGCGACGCACTCATCCAGGTAGCCCGCGTTAGCGTTAACGTTTTTCGCGAGCAAGCTCGCTCCTACAGTTAGTTGCCCACAACAAGAACAGGAACCCGCGTTATGAATCGAGTCATCAACGATCCGGACCAAGTGGTCGAGGACATGCTGCGCGGCATTCTGGTCGCCCATCCCGAGCTGCGCCAAAGCGAAACCAACCCCCGCGTCATCAGCAAGGCCAAGCCGTCCAGACAAGGCTGCGTGGGCATCGTCACCGGCGGTGGCTCCGGCCATGAGCCGGCGTTTCTCGGCTACGTGGGGCCCGGCCTGGTGGACGCCGTGGCCGTCGGCGAAATTTTCTCTTCGCCCACCGCCAAAAGCTTCTTCGATGCCTTCCGCGCCGCCGATCACGGCGCGGGCGTGGCCTGCCTGTACGGCAACTATGCCGGCGACAATATGAACGTGAAGCTGGCGATGAAAATGGCCGCCAGCAAAGATATGCAGATCCGCACCGTAGTCGCCAACGATGACGTGGCGTCGGCGCCCAAGGCCGATATCGCCAAGCGGCGCGGGGTGGCCGGGGAAATCTTCATGTGGAAAATCGGCGGTGCCGCCGCCGCCCAACACTATGACCTGGATGGGGTGATCCGCGTCGCGCAGAAGGCCGTCGATCACTGCCGCTCGATCGGTATCGGCCTGACACCCTGCACCATTGCGGCCGTGGGCAAGCCGAACTTCCAGATCCCGGATGGCCAGATGGAATTGGGTATCGGCCACCACGGCGAACCCGGCATCGAAGTGATTCCGATCGAGTCCGCCGCTGCCATGGCCACGCGCATGCTGGCACCGATCCTCGCGGATCGGGATTTCAGCCAGGATGACAGCGTGGTGGTGCTGGTCTCGGGCCTGGGCGCGACGCCGGTGATGGAGCTGTACATTTTCTACGCCGAAGTCGAAAGCCAGCTCAAGGCCAAGGGCCTGAAGATCCATCGCTGCTACGTCGGCAACTACTTCACCTCCCTGGAAATGATGGGCGTGACCCTGACCCTGCTGGGCCTGGATGCCGAACTGAAAACCCTGATCGACCAACCTTGCCGCTCCATCGGCATGACCCAGGCGGAGTAAACCATGAGCCAGCATTTCTCTACCCACGACGGCAGCGCGATTGTCGCTGACCTGGTGAGCGTGATCGTCGCCAACCGTGAATACCTCAGCGCGGTCGACGGCGCGATTGGCGATGGTGACCACGGCATCAATATGGCCAAGGGCTTCGCCCATTGTGGCCGCACCATTGAGGGCCGGCAGTTGACCCTGGCCGAGGCCCTGGATGAACTGACCCTGAGCCTGATGGAGGGCATCGGCGGCTCCATGGGCCCGCTGTATGGCAGCCTGTTTATCGGCATGGCCGACGAAGTGCGCGGCTGCGAAGACATCGATGGCGCGACCTTCGCCCATTTGCTGCGCGGCGGCCTGACCTCGTTGCAGGACATCACCGAAGCCGGCGTGGGCGACAAGTGTTTGATGGACACCTTGATTCCCGCAGTGGAGGCGTTTGAACGGGCGCAGGCGGGGGGCGCCTCCTTCGGTGATGCCCTGGACGCGATGAAAAGTGCAGCCTCCCAGGGCCGCGACTCGACCAAGGACCTGGTGGCCAAGATCGGCCGGGCCAGCCGCCTGGGCGAACGGTCGCTGGGGGTGCTGGACGCCGGGGCGGTGTCCTGCTGCCTGATCCTCACGCAACTGGCAGACTCGATCCAACCCCGCCTGGCCCTGTAGGGGCCAGCTTGCCGGCTCCTACAGGGTGGGGTTGTGTTTGATGTGCTGGATATACCGCGCCACGGCCGGGGCTTTTTCAAAGCGCCGGTAAATCAGCGACAGCCACGACGACGCATCGCTGCCCTGGATGTGGCGGTATTGCACGCCCGGCAGGCTGACATGCCCCACCACCGACTCCGGCACTACCGCCACACCCTGCCCCAGCGACACCAGGGCAATCACCGCCACCAGGCCTCCCGGCTGCGGCCCCAGGCGCGGGGCATACCCGCCTTGCGCGGCCACCTGCAAGGTGCCGCTGATCTGTTCGGGCAGGATGAAGGTCTCGTTCTGCAAATGCTCGCAGGTGATCGCCTTCAAGCCCAGCAGCCACGAGCCCTGGGGCAGCGCCAGGACAAAACCTTCGCTGCCCAGGCGTAGCGCCTCCACACCGTCGGGCAAGGTCATCGGTGAGCGAATGTAGCCAATGTCGTAGCGCCCTTCGGCCACCAGCCCCGGCAACAGGGCCATGGGGCTTTCCCGCACGCTGAGGCTCACATCGGCAAACTCTGCGCAAAACGCCTGCACCTGGCGTTGCAGCACCCCCGAATACACCGCCGACGCGACATAACCCAATTCGATATGGCCGATTTCGCCACGCCCGGCGCGCTGGGCATTGCGCTGGGCAAACTCGAACTGGCGCACGGTGGCCTCGGCTTCGGCCAGCAGCGCGGTACCCGCCTCGGTCAGGCTGACGTCACGCTGACGCCGGATAAACAGACGGGTGCCCAGGGTGCGCTCCATATCCTGGATCTGCCGGCTCAAGGTGGGTGGGGCAATGTCCAGTTGTTCAGCGGCACGCGTGAAGTTGCGGTGCCGGGCAACGGCCAGGAAGTAGCGGAAATGACGTATTTCCATTGCAGGATTAGCTCAAAGGTAATGATGTGCTTCGCCTCGGCTAACAGAACCACTGGGCGCCGACGTTAAGCTGACAGGACGCCCACAGTAGAGAGTCGCTACGATGCCCGTCAAATCCAGCTTGCCTGTTGCCTGCCAGGTAATCATGCCATGAGCCAGGTCAGCCCACGCCTTACCTTGTTGACCGCCTCGGGGGTCTGCTCGCTGATTGTCCTCGATACCAATATCGTCGCCGTGACCCTGCCGACTATCGCCCGCGACCTGGGGGCCAATTTTGCCGATATCGAATGGGTGGTCAGCGCGTATATGCTGGCGTTCGCCGCCCTGCTGTTGCCGGCCGGGAGCATTGCCGACCGCTTGGGTCGCAAGAAAACCCTGCTCTGTGGCCTGGTTATTTTTATCCTCGCCTCCCTGGGCTGTGGCGCCGCCCCCAACGTGCTGCTGCTGGATATCGCCCGCGCCGTCAAAGGTGTCGGTGCGGCGTTACTGCTGACATCAGCCCTGGCGTCCATCGGCCACGCCTTTCACGATGAACTGGAACGGGCCAAGGCCTGGGCCTTCTGGGGCGCCTGCATGGGCGTGGCGATGACCGCCGCGCCGACCCTCGGCGGCCTGATTACCCACTACCTGGGCTGGCGCTGGATTTTCTACCTCAACCTGCCGGTGGGCCTGGCGTTACTGGCGCTGGTCCTGCATGCCATACCGGAATCGCGCGACAGCCAATCGGCGCGCCTCGACCCTTGGGGCAGCCTGACCTTCAGCGCCAGCCTGCTATGCCTGATCTGGGGCCTGATCGAAGCCAACCGGATCGGCTGGGACAACCCGTTGACCTCTGCGCGACTGCTTGGCGGCGCGTTCCTGCTGGGCCTGTTTGTGTGGGTGGAGCGCTTGCAACACCGACCGATGGTGGACCTGCAACTGTTCCAGTCGCCACGGTTTGTCGGCGCGTTGCTGGGGATGTTTGCCTATGCCGGCTGTGCCCAGGTGATGATGACGCTGCTGCCGTTTTACCTGCAGAACGGCCTGGGGTTTTCGGCGATTGCCTCGGGCTTGGGGATGCTGCCGTTTGCCCTGACCATGCTGATCTGCCCGCGTATCGGCGCACGCCTGGCCAGCCGCTTTGCCCCGGCCACCCTGATGGCGGCCGGGCTGGCCCTGGTGGGCAGCGGCAACCTGCTCAGTGCCTGGGCCGTGAGTGTCGGCGGTTATCTACCGTTCGCCCTGGCAATTGCAGTGACCGGCGCCGGTGCCGGGCTGCTTAATGGCGATACCCAGAAAAACATCATGGCCTGCGTGCCGAGGGACCGGGCGGGGATGGCCTCGGGCATGAGTACCACCATGCGTTTCAGCGCGATCATGTTGGCGATCGGGGTATACGGGGCGCTGCTGGCCAGCCATAGCGAGCATCTGCTGCAAGCCAGCCTTGGCGCGCAATGGCAGGCTCAGGTACCGGGGATTGCCTCGCGGGTAGTGGCCGGGGACATGCCTGCGGCCATGGCGCTGCTGCCGGAATCGGTGCAAGGGCAGGTGCAACCTTTGGCCTGGCAGGCGTTTGTCGGTGGGTTTGGCCGGGTATTGTGGGTGGCGGGAGTGTTGAGCCTGCTGGGGGCGCTGGTGGTGGGCCTGCTGATGAGGCATCCGATTCCCACACCTTGTAGGAGCGAGCTTGCTCGCGAAGGTCGTCAACGGTAACGCGGGTTTGTTGGATGACCGCGTTGGTCTTGAGTTCTTCGCGAGCAAGCTCGCTCCTACAGAGGCGGGCCCGGCTCCAGGCGGGCCGTGTTACCAGAAGCGCTGCTGGGTCAGGCGGCTCCACCAGGTCAGCAGTACCCGGTCCACCGAGCCGCTGGCCGCCAGGCCCACCCGCTCCTGCAGGCTTTTGCGCTCGGCATAGTGCAGGTGGAACAGTTCGGCGGTCTTGGCCTTGGTCGCCAGGTATTCGTCGCTGGTCTGCAGGGCGTCCACCAATTGCTTGTCCAGCGCTGCGACGCCCAGCCAGACTTCGCCGGTGGCCACATCATCAATCGCCAGTTGCGGGCGATAGCGCGAGACGAAGTTCTTGAACAGTTGGTGGGTGATATCCAGGTCTTCCTGGAACTTCTCCCGGCCTTTCTCGGTGTTTTCGCCAAACACCGTCAGGGTGCGCTTGTACTCGCCAGCGGTCAGCACTTCGAAGTCGATATCGTGCTTTTTCAGCAGGCGGTTGACGTTGGGCAACTGGGCTACCACGCCAATCGAACCGAGGATCGCAAACGGTGCACTGATGATCTTCTCGCCGATGCACGCCATCATGTAGCCGCCGCTGGCCGCAACCTTGTCGATGCACACCGTCAACGGCACGCCCGCCTCGCGGATGCGTGCCAATTGCGACGAGGCCAGGCCATAGCTGTGGACCATGCCACCGCCGCTTTCCAGGCGCAGCACCACCTCGTCCTTGGGCGTCGCCAGGCTCAGCAGTGCGGTGATTTCATGACGCAGGCTCTCGGTGGCCGAGGCCTTGATGTCGCCGTCAAAATCCAGGACAAACACCCGTGGCTTGGACTCAGGGGTTTTCTTGTGTTTTTTCTCGGCCTTGCCCTGGGACTTGCGCAGGGCCTTGAGCTGATCCTTGTCGAGCAGGGTCTGCTCCAGGCGCTCGCGCAGGCCTTTGTAGAAATCGTTGAGCTTGCTGACCTGCAACTGCCCTGCATTCTTGCGCCGGCCCTTGCTGCGCAACGCCGCGAAACTGATCAGCACCACCAGGATGGCGACGACCAACGTGACGGTTTTAGCCAGAAAACTTGCATACTCAGCCAAAAACTCCATGGGACTCCTTACAGATACGGTGCGCCAGGCGCGGATTGCCCCAGCATACCGATGGGACTGCCGGTGAGCCAGAGCTGAAACCCCTTGAAACGGGCCTCTAACGAGCTTTTAAAACAAGCGTATGTTTTTTCATTGACAGCTTCCCGGCATCCTCATAACCTCGCCAGACTTTCAACGTACCGGGTGAACGGACGTGGGCAGCATCTATTTGATTCGACATGGCCAGGCCTCCTTCGGTGCAGACGACTATGACGTCCTGTCGCCCGTCGGTGTGCAGCAGGCACAGGTACTGGGCAGCCACCTGGCGGATCTGGGCCTGATGTTCGACCGCTGCGTGTCGGGCGACCTGCGCCGCCAGCAGCACACCGCCAACGCCGCGTTCGAGTCCATCGGCGCCCAAGGCTTGCCGGTGCCGCCCCTGGAAATCGACAGCGCCTTCAACGAATTCGATGCCGACGCGATCATCCGCGCCCTGCTCCCGGATTTGCTCGACAGCGAGCCCGAAGCCCTGGAGATCCTGCGCAACGCGCCACACAACCGTAGCGAGTTCCAGCGGATCTTCGCCCTGATCATCGAGCGCTGGCTGAGCGGGACCTACGACACGCCCGGCCTGGAAAGCTGGTTGGGGTTTGTCGAACGGGTCCGGGGTGGCTTGCAGCGTCTGCTAGAGGCGGCGGACAACTCCCACAAGATCGCGGTATTTACCTCTGGCGGCACCATCACCGCCCTGCTCCACCTGATTACCCGCATACCTGCCGCCCAGGCTTTCGAGCTGAACTGGCAGATTGTCAACACCTCGCTCAACCACTTGAAGTTCCGTGGACGCGAGGTGGCACTGGCTTCCTTCAACAGCCATACCCACTTGCAACTGTTGAAGGCGCCGCAGCTCATCACTTTCCGATGAATTGCGGCCAACCGTGACCCCAAGGTCACTGGCACCACCCATAAAAGGATCGAACCATGACTGACGTAGCTAAAGCCGTAGAAGCAATGAAAGCCAAATTCAACCCAGGCGCCGCCGACGGCCTGGACCTGGTGTTCGGTTTCCGTATCGACGACACCCAGAACTTCTCGCTGGTGGTTAAAAACAACACCTGCGAACTGCTGGAAGGCGAAAACCCTGACGCCCAAGTGACCCTGGTCATGGACGGCGACACCATGAAAGGCATCGTCGACGGTTCCACCGACGGTATGCAGGCCTTCATGGGCGGCAAACTGCGCACCGAAGGCGACATGATGCTGGCGATGAAGCTGAGCGAACTGTTCCCGGCCTGATCCAGGGCAACCTGGGTTGACCAATCCCGCCTGCCCAGGCGGGATTTTTGTTTGTGCCGGTTCCCGCAGTGGAACTCATTCATTTGCAGAATGAAGTCCAGAGGAATCTTCATTTGCACCCACGGGCAACGCCCAACAAAATCTGGCTCACGGCCCATACCACCGTTATCGCAGCCAGGATTTTTTCTATGCCTACCCCGCGCCATATCAGCCCCGACGACATCCGCAAAGACTTCTCCAAGGCCATGTCCGACATGTACCGCGAGGAAGTGCCGCTGTATGGCGCGCTGCTGGAGTTGGTGGCCGACACCAATGCCCGGGCGCTGGCGAGCAATCCCGACCTGGCGCGGCAACTGCAGCGCACCGGTGAAATCCAGCGCCTGGACATGGAGCGCCACGGCGCCATCCGCCTGGGCACTGCCCTTGAACTGGCAACCATTAGTCGCCTGTTTGCGGTGATGGGCATGCACCCGGTGGGCTACTACGACCTCACCCCGGCCGGCGTGCCAGTGCATTCCACGGCCTTTCGCGCAGTGCATGAAAGCGCCTTGCAGACCAGCCCGTTCCGGGTCTTCACCTCGCTGCTGCGCCTGGAACTGATCGAAAACCTTGAACTGCGGGCCTTTGCCGAAGCCGCCCTGGGCAAGCGCTCGATCTTCACCCCACGGGCGCTGGCCCTGATAGAACAGGCCGAAGCCGACGGCGGCCTGAATGCCAACGATGCCCAGGCCTTTATCCGGCAAGCCCTGGAAACCTTTCGCTGGCACCACACAGCCACCGTCAGCGCCGCCCAATACCAACAACTCAGCGCCCAGCACCGGCTGATTGCCGATGTGGTGGCCTTCAAGGGCCCGCACATCAATCACCTGACCCCACGCACCCTGGACATCGACCGCGTACAAGCCGACATGCCCGGCAAAGGCATCACCCCCAAGGCCGTGATCGAAGGCCCACCCCGCCGCCAATGCCCGATCCTGCTGCGCCAGACCAGCTTCAAGGCCCTCGACGAAGCCATCGCCTTTACCGATGCCACGGGCAGCCACAGCGCACGCTTTGGCGAAATCGAACAACGTGGCGTGGCCCTGACGCCCAAAGGCCGGGCACTCTACGACCAGTTGCTCAACGCCGCCCGGGATGAACTGGGCGCCTTCCCCAATGAGGCCAACGCCCAGCGCTACACCGAACTGATGGAGCAGCACTTCCAGGCCTTCCCGGATAACCACCGGGCCATGCGCGAGCAGGGGTTGGCGTTCTTTCGTTACTTCCTGACCGACAAGGGCCGCGCAGCCGATAAGAGCCCGCTCCCCAATCTGGACGCACTGCTTGAGGCCGGTTACGTGGCAATCGAACCGTTGGTGTATGAGGATTTTCTGCCGGTCAGCGCGGCGGGGATTTTCCAGTCGAACCTGGGCGATGCGGCGCAGAGTCACTACGCGGCCAACGCCAACCAGGCCGAATTCGAACAGGCCTTGGGCCGCCAGACCATTGATGAGTTGCAGCTGTACGCCGACACCCAGCAGCGCTCGATAGACGCCTGCCTGCAGGCGCTGCGCACCTAGAAAATAGAGTTCGCCCGACACCACAACGCAATCCATGCGCAGTCAACGTGCCCCAGGGTCGGGCGAACGGTTGGGATAATAGGCAGTGCAGGGGTGGCTGTCCTTGTGGCAATTCTGAACAAATATGGCGCCTCCCCAGGCGTTGGCTAATGCCCTTTGGTCTGCTCCAGTTGTTCGACGATTTTATCTTTGATCAACAGGCGTTTCTTCTTCAGGTTCTCCACATCATCGTCATTGGCACTTGCGGATTCAGCTTCCAGTACCTCCTTGTCGGCGACGTCATACTGAGTGAGCAATACATCCAACCGATGGTGGCTTGCCCGACGCTGCTGAACGTCTTCCTTGCTCAACCCCAAATCCTGATAAAGATCATGTTTCACTGGCATGAAGTACCTCCGCAAGTTAATCAATGACTGGTACACCTTGAAGCTAGCCCATCCATGGGCCTCTTGTCATGCCCAAGGTCAATTCCCCGGGCCCAGCTCGCGTGCGAGGAACGGTGCGGTGCGGCTGGTTTTGCTTTGGGCGACGTGTTGGGGCGTGCCGCTGGCGACGACTTGGCCGCCCTGGTCGCCGGCGCCTGGGCCGATGTCGATGACCCAGTCGCTCTGGGCCACCACGCGCATTTCGTGTTCGACCACAATCACTGTGTGACCGGCGTCCACCAGATGGTTGAGTTGCAGTAGCAGGCGGTCAACGTCACGGGGGTGCAGGCCGGTGGTAGGCTCGTCGAGGACGTACAGGGTTGCGCCCCGCGCGGTGCGTTGCAGTTCGGTGGCCAGTTTGATCCGCTGGGCCTCGCCGCCGGACAGTTCGGTGGCCGGCTGGCCCAGGCGCAGGTAGCCCAGGCCGATGTCGCGCAGGACCTGCAACGCACGCAGTATGCCCGGCTGTTCGGCGAACACGTCCACCGCCTGTTCGACGGTCAGGCCCAGTACCTGGGCAATGTTCAGGCCCTGCCAGGTAATCGCCAGGGTCTGGGGGTTGTAGCGCGCCCCGTGGCAGGTGGGGCAAGGTGCATAGACGCTGGGCATAAACAGCAATTCGACGCTGACAAAACCCTCGCCCTCGCAGTTCGGGCAACGACCCTTGGCCACGTTGAAGGAGAACTGCCCGGCATCGTAGTGGTGTTTTTTCGCGGCTGGGGTGGCGGCGAACAGTTTGCGCACGTTATCGAACAAGCCGGTATAGGTCGCGAGGTTGGAGCGCGGGGTGCGGCCGATGGGCTTCTGGTCCACCTGTACCAGGCGGCGGATCTGTTCCAGGCCCGCGCGGATGCGCCCGCCGCTGGTTTGCGGTGCCGGGTCTTGCAGGTCGGGCTCATCCTCGCTGACCACCGCCCGCCCCAGCCCCTCACCCACCAGGTCCAACAGCGCCTGGCTGACCAGGCTGGATTTACCCGACCCCGAAATCCCCGTCACCGCCGTAAAACAACCCAGGGGGAAGTCCACGCTCACCTCGTCGAGGTTATTGCGACTGACCCCTTCCAGGCTGAGCCAGCCACTCGGCGCACGACGCGAAGGGTTCAGCGGTTGCGGCTCGGCAAACAGGTATTCGCGGGTCTGTGAGGCTTGGACCTGTGCCAGGCCTGCCGGTGGGCCGCTGTACAACACTTGGCCGCCCTGCTCGCCGGCTGCCGGGCCGACGTCGATCAGCCAGTCGGCGCGGCGCATGGTTTCCAGGTCGTGCTCCACCACAAACAGCGAGTTGCCGGCGGCTTTCAGGCGCTCAAGGGCGGTGAACAAGGCCTCGCCATCCGCCGGATGCAAACCGGCCGACGGTTCATCCAGCACGTAGATCACCCCGAACAACTGCGAGCCCAATTGCGTCGCCAGGCGCAGGCGCTGCAACTCCCCAGAGGACAGGGTCGGCGTACTGCGCTCCAGAGACAGATAGCCCAGGCCCAGGTCGGTCAGGGTGCTGACCCGCTCCAGTAAATCCTGGGCGATACGTTGGGCGGCCAGGCGTTTTTCCAGCGAAAGTTTTACCCGCCCTTTGCCCTCGGCCACCGGACGCAGGAGTTGCGCCAGTTGCAACAGCGATAGCTGCGACAACTCGCCAATATCCACCCCAGCAAACTTCACCGACAGCGCCGCCTTGTTCAGGCGCTTGCCCTCGCACAGGGGGCACGGGCTGCCCTGCATAAATTGCGCGACACGCTTTTTCATCAGCGCGCTCTGGGTGTGGGTGAAGGTATGCAGGATGTAGCGCCGGGCGCCGCTGAAGGTGCCCTGGTAACTGGGTTCGAGCTTGCGCTTGAGGGCGTCGCGGGTTTGCGCCGGGGTCAAGCCGGCGTACACCGGCACCGTGGGTGTTTCCTCGGTGAAGAGGATCCAGTCGCGCTGTTTTTTCGGCAGCTCGCGCCAAGGAATATCGACGTCGTAACCCAGCGTCACGAGAATATCCCGCAGGTTTTGCCCCTGCCAGGCCAGTGGCCAGGAAGCCACGGCACGCTGGCGAATGGTCAAGGAGGGATCGGGCACCATCAGCGCCTCGGTCACTTCATACACGCGGCCCAGGCCGTGGCACTGCGGGCAGGCGCCCTGGGGCAGGTTGGGCGAGAAATCCTCGGCGTACAGCATCGGCTGCCCCGGCGGATAGCTGCCGGCACGGGAATAGAGCATGCGGATCAAGCTGGACAAGGTGGTCACGCTGCCCACCGACGAGCGTGTGCTCGGCGTACCCCGCTGCTGTTGCAACGCCACGGCGGGCGGCAAGCCTTCGATGGAGTCCACATCCGGTACGCCCACCTGGTCGATCAGGCGCCTGGCATAGGGCGCCACCGACTCGAAATAGCGCCGCTGCGCCTCGGCATACAGGGTGGAAAACGCCAGGGACGACTTGCCCGACCCCGACACCCCGGTGAACACCACCAGGGCATCCCGTGGGATGTCCACATCGACATTGCGCAGGTTATGTTCACGGGCGCCCCGCACCCGGACAAAACCGGGGCGCGCGGCAAGAAGATTGGTGCCTGGCGGCAAGTGGCGCGCTGAAGTCATGGTCAACCTTGTTGAGGGTGGCAGGTCCTGCGGTGGAGCCAGGAACCGGGGCAAACGTTCAATTACGTGCATTGAGTACTGAGCGTACCCGCTGCGCGAGGGCATCAGGGCTATAGGGTTTACCCAGCAGGTGAATATCGGCTCCCAACTGGTGATTGCTGGAAAGCACGTCGCGGGTATGCCCGGAGGTAAACAACACAGCAACGGGCGGCTGTTGTACCTTGGCCCACTCGGCCAGGTCCGTGCTTTTGAACCGCCCCGGCATGACTACGTCGGTAAAGATCAGGTCCGGCCGCAAACCGGTGCGCAGCATCAACATCGCGTCATCGCCGTCCTCGGCAGTGAGCACCGTGTAGCCGGCCTGTTGCAGCAACTCCACCGCCGCGGCACGTACACCTTGGTTGTCCTCCACGACCAGGATGGTTTCGCGGCCGCCTTCCTGCAACATCACCTGGGCAGGCGCTTCCTCGCTTTCCGGCTCAAGGCTGTGGGGGAAGTACATCTGCACTACGGTGCCCTGGCCCGGCTCGCTGCTGACCTGCACATGCCCGCCACTTTGCTTGACGAAACCAAACACCATGCTCAAGCCCAGGCCGGTGCCGTGACCGTCTGGCTTGGTGGTAAAGAACGGCTCGAAGACCCGCCGCAGCACCGCCGGCGACATACCGGCCCCGGTGTCGCTGACGGACAGGCGCACATATTCACCGGGGGCAATCCCGTTGCGGCTGCCCTCCTCGGGCGACAAGGTGATGTTTTCACCGGTGATGCGGATCACCCCCTCGCCTTTCATGGCATCCCGGGCATTGATCGCCAGGTTGAGCACGGCATTTTCCAGCTGATTGCGATCGACATGGATGCACCACGGGTCTTGCGGCAATTGCACATCGATCTGGATGGTTTCCCCCAGTGCCCGCTGCAGTAACTCACCCAGGCCTTCATAAATGCGCCGGGGGTTGAACACCGCCGGTGACAGGGGCTGGCGCCGGGCAAACGCCAGCAGTTGCGAAGACAGCTTGGCGCCGCGTTCGACGGCAGCCAGGGCAGCCCCGACGCGCCGTTGTACCTGGGGGTTATCCCGTTCATGGCGAGCCAGCAAGTGCAGGTTGCCGGCAATCACCTGCAGCAGATTATTGAAGTCATGGGCCACGCCCCCCGTCAGCCCGCCAATGGCCTCGAGCTTCTGCGACTGGCGCAACTGGTCCTCGGCGGCCGAGCGCGCCTGGACTTCGGCGGCGACGCGCTGCTCCAGATTGTGGGTGAGCTTGAGCAGGGACTCTTCCGCGATCTTGCGCACATGGATATCAATGATCACCCCGGGAAAGCGCAGCGGCTGCCCCTGCGCATCCAGTTCGCAACGCCCGCTGGCCAGTACCCACAGATAGCTGGCGTCAGGGCGCCGCACGCGAAATTCGACGCTATATGACCCGCCGGCTTCCAGGGTGCGGGCGATCAGGCGGCTGACCCGCGCCAGGTCATCGGGATGGATGATCTCGGTGGCGGTGGCGATGGGCAGGCCCTGCTCCACATCGTCCATGGACAGGCCCAGGGTGCGAGCGAAACGCTCGTCTCCCGACAGGCGATCCGGCAACACATCCCAGACAAATGAGCCCAGCAACGCCCCGGCATTGAGCGCCAGTTGCAAACGCTCGTCCGCCACACGGTAGGCACCCTCGGCTTCCTGGCGCAAACGCTCGGACAGCACGTGCGCGGTGGTCTCCACGACAATCGCCAGCACCCCGGCCGGCTGCTGGTCGTCACCGGCTACCGGGCTGTAATAGAGGTCCAGCCACAAGTCTTCGGGTTGACCATTGCGCAGCAGCGTCAAGGCCTTGTTGCGATAGGACAAGGTGCCGCCGGCCAGGCAGGTACTCATGACATGCCGGTTGAAGTCGGCCACTTCCGGCCAACCCTGCTCCACCGGCATGCCCAACAGGGACGGATGCCGGCCGCCGGCAAACACCGAGTAACTGTCGTTGTAGATCATGTACCCGGCGCGCCCCCAGAGCATCACCATCGGCACCGGCGAGGCCAGGAGCATCTGCACGGCACAGGTCAGGCTGGTGGACCAACTGTCAATCGAGCCCAGGTCCGTGTTCGACCAGTCAAAGGCACGAATCCTTTGGGCCATTTCACCGCCCCAGCCGTCACAACCATGGGTATTGGATAAAAATTGCATGGACCCTGCTCATACAAAGAGAAGACGTTCGCCAAGGTTGGAGCATAGCGGTGCTGGATGGTTTCACTCTGTATCAATGTGGCTAGGGGGCTGCCCCTCGCGGGGTTGCGCAGCAAGCTCCAGAACCTGCCACCTTGGGGTGTCTGGTGGAGCATGGTGAGGCGGTTGGGGTGGCTTTGCCACCCAGCGCGGGGCAAGCCCGCTCGCCACATAAAGACGGTGGTCCGCAGTAGGTTCCTGGGTGCGGCTAGTTTCTTGTGGCTAAGGGGCTCGTCCCCCGCTGGGTTGCGCAGCAGCCCCAGAACCTGCCACCTTGGGGTGTCTGGTGGAGCATGGTGAGGCGGTTGGGGTGGCTTCGCCACCCAGCGCGGGGCAAGCCCGCTCGCCACATAAAGACGGTGGTCCACAGTAAGTTCGAGGGTGCGGCAAGTTTCTTGTGGCTAGGGGGCTCGTCCCCCGCTGGGCTGCGCAGCAGCCCCAAATCCTGCCACCTCGGGGTGTCTGGTGGAGCATGGTGAGGCGGTTGGGGTGGCTTTGCCACCCAGCGCGGGGCAAGCCCGCTCGCCACATAAAGACGGTGGTCCACAGTAGGTTCCTGGGTGCGGCAAGTTTCTTGTGGCTAGGGGGCTCGTCCCCCGCTGGGTTGCGCAGCAAGCCCCAGAACCTGCCACCTTGGGGTGTCTGGTGGAGCATGGTGAGGCGGTTGGGGTGGCTTTGCCACCCAGCGCGGGGCAAGCCCGCTCGCCACATAAAGACGGTGGTCCACAGTCAGTTCGAGGGTGCGGCAAGTTTCTTGTGGCGAGGGGGCTCGTCCCCCGCTGGGTTGCGCAGCAGCCCCAAATCCTGCCACCTCGGGGTGTCTGGTGGAGCATGGTGAGGCGGTTGGGGTGGCTTTGCCACCCAGCGCGGGGCAAGCCCGCTCGCCACATACAGCCCGCTCGCCACATAATGCCAGTGGTACATAGTAGGTTCCAGGGTGCTGCAAGTTCCCTGTGGCCAGGGGTTGTTTTGTGAAAGAAGAGCGTTGTACCCCTCAGCGGAAATCCCGGCTACGCACGCTGATCCCCGCCAACAGTGGCGTCAGGTCGCTCAAGCGGCCAGCGATCAAATGGCGGACTTCGCCCACCGCTTCCCAGCGACCATCCACCTTGAGCAGCCGTGAGTTCACCAGCACCTGGCGCTGACGCTCGGCCAGGTCGCGCCAGACCACCACGTTGGTGTTGCCAAACTCGTCTTCCAGGGTCACGAAGGTCACGCCGCTGGCAGTGCCCGGGCGCTGGCGCCCGGTGACCAGGCCGGCAACGCTGACATTGCGCCCATGCTCCACCGCCTGCAGTTCCTGTGAACTGCGGCAGCGCCGCGCGTGCAATTGATCACGCAACAGCGCCAAGGGATGGGGCCCCAGAGTGGTGCCCACGCTGGCATAGTCGGCGTACAGGTCTTCGCCGACACTGGGTGCCGGCAGTTGCACCGCCTCTTCCTGCGGGCTCGATGCCCCGGCAAATAATCCCAGTTGCTTCTCCACCCCGGCCACGTCCCAGCGCGCTTGATGCCGGTGCCCGGTCAACTGACGCAAGGCCCCGGCATCCGCCAGCAGTTCCTGGGCCCGGCTGTCCAGTCGGGCGCGCTCGCCCAGGTCGGCGATATCGCGAAACCCTGCGCCCTGACGGGCTTTTTCGATACGCCGGCCCTCGTCTTCGCGAAAGCCGCTGATCATGCGCAAGCCCATGCGAATCGCCGGTTGCTGGCCGTCGATGGGTTCCAGGCTGCAATCCCAGTCACTGGCGGTCACGTCCACCGGGCGAATCTGCAGGTGATGGCGGCGCGCATCCTGCAGGATCTGGTCCGGGCTGTAGAACCCCATGGGCCAACTGTTGATCAGGGCGCAAGCGAACGCCGCCGGCTCATGGCATTTGAGCCAGCAACTGGCGTAGGTCAGCAAGGCGAAACTGGCCGCGTGGGACTCGGGAAACCCATAGCTGCCAAAGCCCTTGATCTGCTCGAACACCTGGGCGGCAAAGGCCTCGCTGTAGCCGTTGTTGAGCATGCCGGCGCGCAGCCGCTGGCGATGGGGCTCCAACCCGCCATGGCGCTTCCAGGCCGCCATCGAGCGGCGCAACTGGTCAGCTTCGCCGGGGGTGTAGTCCGCCGCGACAATGGCGATCTGCATCACTTGCTCCTGGAACAGCGGGATACCCAACGTGCGCTTGAGTACCGCTTCCAGCTTGGGCGACGGATAGGTCTCGGGCTCTTCCTTGTTCCGTCGGCGCAGATACGGATGCACCATGCCGCCCTGGATCGGCCCGGGGCGCACGATGGCCACCTCGATCACCAGGTCATAGAACGTCTTGGGCTTGAGCCGGGGCAACATGGACATCTGCGCCCGTGACTCGATCTGGAATACGCCGATGGTGTCGGCGCGGCTGATCATCGCGTAGGTTGCCGGATCTTCCGAGGGCACCGTCGCCAGTGTCAGGTCGCGGTGACGATGGCGGCGCAGCAGGTCGAAGCAGCGGCGGATCGCGCTGAGCATGCCGAGGGCAAGGATATCGACCTTGAGCAGGCCCACGGCGTCCAGGTCATCCTTGTCCCATTGGATGATGGTGCGTTCGGCCATGGCGGCGTTTTCCACCGGCACCAACGTGTCCAGCGGTTGCTCGCAAATCACGAAGCCACCGGGGTGCTGGGACAGGTGGCGCGGGAAGCCGATCAGTTGCTGGGTCAAGCCCAGGACCCGTCGCAAGACCGGGCTGTCCGGGTCAAAACCACCCTCGCGCAAGCGCTCCAGGGGCGGCGCTTCATCGCTCCAACGCCCGCAGCAATCGGCCAGGGCATTGACCTGATCCGGTGGCAGGCCCAGGGCCTTGGCCACATCACGCACCGCCCCGGCCCCGTGGTAGCTGCTGACCACTGCGGTCAAGGCCGCGCGGCGCCGGCCATAGCGCTGGAACACGTATTGCAGCACCTCTTCGCGGCGTTCGTGCTCGAAGTCCACATCGATATCCGGCGGCTCGTTGCGTTCCCGGGACAGGAAGCGCTCGAACAACATGTTCATCCGGCTGGGATCGATTTCGGTGATGCCCAGGGCAAAGCACACTGCCGAGTTGGCCGCCGAGCCACGGCCCTGGCAGAGGATCGAACGGCTGCGGGCGAAGCGCACGATGTCGTGCACGGTAAGGAAATAGCTTTCGTAGCCCAGGTCGCTGATCAACTCCAGTTCATTATCGATCTGCTCCAGGGTCTTGGCTGAGGCCCCCTCGGGCCAGCGCTGGCTGATGCCCTCTTCGGTCAAGGCGCGCAGCCAGGACTTGGCGCTCTGCCCTTGCGGCACCAACTCCTTGGGGTATTGATAGCGCAACTGGCCCAGGTCGAAGGTGCAACGGCGGGCGATCTGCAGTGACGCCTCGAGCAAGCACGCCGGATACAGCGCACCGATCGCCTCCAGGCTGCGCAAGTGCCGCTCGCCATTGGGGTGCAGGCGCTCGCCGGCTTGCGCCACCGGCAGATGGTGCCGGATGGCGGTCATGGTGTCCTGCAAGGCGCGCCGGCTACGCACATGCATATGCACATCGCCACAGGCCACGGTTGGCAGGCCCAGGCTGGCGGCCAGTTGCAGACGCTGTGCCAGGCGGCGGGCATCGTCCTGGGCGCAATGCAGTTCTATCGCCAGCCATAGCTGTTGATTGAAGGTGTCGCACAACCACTGGCCATCGGCAGGTGTATCACCCTCCTCGGCCAGCCACAGCACCAGCAACCCAGGCACCGGGTCGGCGAAGTCTTCGCGCAACAGGCGGTACTGGCCTTTTTCGGCACGGCGCCGGGCCTGGGTGATCAGCCGGCACAGGTGCTGGTAGCCCTGTAGGTTCTCCACCAGCAACACCAGTTTCGGGCCGTTCTCCAGGCGCACCTCACTGCCGACGATCAACTCCAGCCCGACCTCCTTGGCCGCCTGCCAGGCCCGCACGATACCGGCCAGGGTGCATTCGTCGGTGATTGCCAGGGCGTGATAACCCTGCTGCTTGGCGCGCTCGAACAACTCGCGGGCACTGGACGCACCGCGCTGGAAGCTGAAGTTGGACAGGCAATGCAGCTCGGCGTAGCCCTGCATCATGCAAACCAACCCTGCAGCCACAACCCGGCGCTGTCACCCACGGTGCGATAAGCCCAGCCTTGCTGCCCGGCGCGGGTACGCACCAGGTAGTAGTCGCGGCGGATATCCGCGCCATCCCACCAACCAGACTCGATGCGCTCCGGGCCCAGCAGGATCTGGACACCCTGCTCGGCCAGCAAGGTCGGCTCATTGAGCAACCAGCCAGGGCGTTGCACCGGGCTCAAGGGTGGGCAGACGCGGCTGTCGCTGCCCGCTAGCCAGGCACACTCGGGGCGATGGTCAGCATGAAAGCGCAAGCCCTGCACCGCCTCATCCCCCAGGCGCGCCCGCAGACGCTCGCGCAATTGTGCCCAGGGCAGGGTTTGCTGCGGGCGCTCGTCGAACAGGTCCTGGCGCTGGGGCACAAACACCGGCAGGTCCTCGGCCAGCAGGCGCAGGGCATGCACAGGCGCGGCCACTAGCACCTGCTCCAGGCGGCCACGGGCCAGTTCAAACAGCATCGAAGGTTCGCGCTCGGCACTCAGCAGGCCCACCGTGATCACGCTGTCCGGCGCCTCGGCATGCTCCAGGTGCAGGGCAAAACGCTGCACGCCACTGTCGCGGCCACAGAGGAACGCCGCCAGGTCGCCGGTCAGGCGCCGTAAGGGAAACAGCAGGGCCTGGTGGGACTGCACATCGAAATTCAATTCGATGCGCAGGTCAAAACGATCCGGCGGCTGATAAAAATCCAGGGCCAGCGGCCGTTGCCCGGTCAAGGCATCCAGGTGCTTGAGCAACCCTGCGTCAAACCGCCGGGCCAAGGTATGCCGGGGCAACGCCTGCACTTGGGCCAGGGTCCGCAGGCCCATGCGCGACAAGGCCGTGGCGGCTTGCGGGTCGATGCCGACGCGATCGATGGGCATCGGCCCAAGGGCTTGCTGGAGGCCCTCGGTATCGGCCACGGCCAGGCTGTCGTAGGCATTGGCCAATACGCGCGCGGCGGCCGGGTTGGGGGCGGCAACGATACGGTGGCGAAAGCCCAGGTCAGTCAGTTCTTCGCGCAAGCGTGCTTCCAGCAGCGGCCACGGCCCGAACAGGCCAAGGCTCGACTCGATTTCAAACAGCAAGGCCCGCGGATAGAACACGCTGACCTGGGAGCTGAAACCATAGGCCCAGGCCGCGAGCAGTTGCTGACAGCGGTCGATCTCCACCGGGTCATATTCGACGCAGGCAAAGGCCTTGGTCAGGGCATGGGCCGCGGTCAGGGATTGGCCGGGGCGCAGGCCCAAGGCACGCGCGGCGGCATTGACGGTTTGCAGCACCCGGCGCTGTGGCGGGCCGGCCAACAACGCCAAGGGTTGCTCGGGCTCGGGGCGCTGACGCAAGACCCCGTCCAACGCCAATTGCGGGAAGACAATACACACCCAGCGCATATCAACCTCAGTGCCCGCTGGCCAGGGCAATGGGCGCGGGATGGGCCAGACCACCCCGGCACTTGAGTACCCGCACCTGATGCGGCTCGACGGCCAGGCGCAGGGCCGCCGGTGACGGGTTGATCGCCTCGCCCATGGCCCGCCAGGCAAACGCCAGGGTCTGGCCGGTCTCGGCAGCCACCTGCAAGCGGCGCAAGGCCCGGTCATCGGCCTTGCGCGGCCAGCACAGCACCGCGCCGCAACTGCCAGAGCGCAGGCATTGCTCGGCCGCCCACAAGGCATCGCGCTCATCGGCCTGGATCACCGAGAGCTGGCGCAGGTCCACCCCGGCGTTCTGCCAGGCGTGGGGGTATGGGGTATACGGCGGTGCCACCAGCACAATGCGCTCGCCGGCCGCCGACAGCCGCGCCAGGGTCGGCCAGACCAGTTGCAACTCACCCACGCCCTGCTGGGCCACGAGGATTTCGCTCAAGGCCGCTTCTGGCCAGCCACCGCTGGGCAACACCGCATCCAGGGCCGCCAGCCCCGTGGGATGCACACTGGCCGGCGGCGCGGCCGGCCGCCCCTTCCAGACCCGCCCGCCATTGAACAGCGAGTCCAGTGCAACCACGGCGCCCATCAGCCTGGCCTCACCAGGCCACAGAACACACCCTCGATGGCCAGGTCCTGGTCGGGACGGACCACGATAGGTTGATAAGCAGGGTTGCGCGGCAACAGACGCACACTGTCGCCCGCCCGCTCGAAACGCTTGATGGTGACTTCGCCATCCAGGCGCGCCACCACAATCTGCCCGGTCAGCGCCTCGGCACTGCGCCGCACGCCCACCAGGTCGCCATCGAGAATGCCGTCTTCGATCATCGAGTCACCCTGGACCCGCAGCAAGTAATCCGGAACCCGGGCAAAGGTCGCAGGGTCGAGCATCAACCGTGCGTGCACTTCGGCGTCGGCGCCGATGGGCAGGCCAGCTGCAACGCGGCCCAGCACCGGGACATCCAGCCATTCGGAGCGGGCCGGTTGATTGAGCAGGCGAATACCCCGGGCCTGGTTCGGGTTGACCTCGATAAACCCGGCCTCGGTCAACGCCAGCACGTGTTTGCGCGCCACACTGCGCGAGGCAAAACCGAAGGCCTCGGCGATCTCGGCGAGGCTGGGGGGCTGACCTTGCTGCGCGATACGCTCGCGGATGAAGTTCAGGATGGCGCAACGGCGGGGAGTGAGAGTCGTCATGGAGTACATTTGTACTCCTGTGGGGATTTTCTGACAATAGCCGCTAGTCAGAAGCCCACCCACCTATCGCTGGGCTGGAATCCGCAGTTCGCCAGCGCGGCATTGCGTCTTGATGCTCTGCGGGCAACCGGTAAAGCGCAGCTCCTTGCTCAAGCAGACCCGCACCTCCGACAACACCTTGCCCTTGCAGATCACAGCCATGCCGTGGCGCCCCATGCTGGGGTTGCTCTCGCGAAACAAAGCTTCAATGTCCCTGGCTGCAAGGGGGCCCGGCACATTGAAAGGCTCGAACGCCTGGGGAATCTGCACCACACCCAATGCCGTATCAGTCTTGTCCAGATACTCGGATGCATCTACGCCGCTGCATGTGCCGTGCTTGGCCCACTCATGCTTGAGCAGTTTCTCGGTGACAAACAATGACATGCCCTTGGCCACGTCCTCGGCCGACAACCGCGACTGCGGCAGGCAAGATGCCGGCCAACCGCCTCGCGCATATTGTGGCCACAGGCCATGCAACACAAAGCCGTAGCCCTTGCCCGTGCATTGCTGGTCCTGCGGGTGGGTGAGGCAAAAAGTCGGCGACCAGGACAGTGACAACACATAAAAATCAAAGTCCCCGGCTTGCCCCTGATGACGGGGGGCGGCATCAGCCAGGGCGGTCAATACCAGGCACAGGGCGATCCAGGAGGTTCTCCATCTCATCAAGCAAATCCTTAAATAAACTAAGCGGCCATTGTTATGAACGACTACCCCGCAACGCCGTCAGGTAACGCGCCGCCCTACTGTCGAAAGCTCAACAACTGTGGGTCACGGCTTGCGCTGCAACACCCGATCCATGATGCGGTCGGTCTTCAAGGCCTCGATCGCCAGTGCCGGGTGCACACTCTCGCCGCGGATATGCGCGTTCATACCCAGCACGTGGTGCCACTGGATATGGGGGTGATGGGCAATATGCAGGGTCTCGCTGACCTCGGCTTCGAGCTGCAACGGCTGCTCGTCGAACACTGAAAACGTGATACGCCCTGTGCTGCCGATCAACTCGACCCGGTCCTCGCGCCGGTCAGCCACAAAGTTCCAGCAACCCATGCCCAACGCACCCGAGCTGAAGCTCCAGCAGGCGGTGACGGCGTCTTCCGCCACATAGCGCCCGGCCTGGCGCGCGGTATAGCCCGTGACCTCGACGATATCCCCCGCCAGGTACTGGAACAGATCGAAACCGTGGCTGGCCAGGTCGGCAAAATAACCACCGCCGGCAATCGCCGGATCCGTACGCCAGTTGCTGGCATGGGTATCTGTCGGCGCTGGCGGCTTGCACAAGGTCCAGCTCAGGTGCCGCAACTCGCCAATGCGCCCTTCCTGCAACCAGGTACGCACCTGCTGGAAGCGCGGCAGGGAGCGCCGGTAATAGGAGACAAACAGATGCAGCCCGGCCCGCTCGAAAGTGCGCTGCATCAAGGCGCTCTGCTCGGCATTCAGCGACATCGGCTTCTCGACGCAGCAATGCTTGCCCGCCGCCGCCACCAGCAGGCTGTATTCCAAGTGGCTGGCCGGTGGCGTGGCGATGTACACCGCATCTACTTCAGGGTCATCGATCAGCGCCTGGGCATCGGTGTAAAACCGGGCAATCCCGTGGCGTGCCGCATAATCGCGCACCGCTTCCTCACGACGCCCCATCACGGCGACCAGGGCCGAACCTGGCGCTTTGTAGAAGGCGGGTCCACTCTTGACTTCAGTAACACTGCCACAACCGATCATGCCCCAGCGGATGGTGCTCATCTGACTTTCCTTCACCGGTATTTTTTCAGTTGGGCAGTATCAGCGTTTTCCTGCACGGTCTCCAGCCTCTCCCCATAAAGACCCAGCATGACAATTGCATTACACTTTTGTGACAATCATCCAGCTGCGGGGGCACAGACGATGAAAATACGCGCAACGGTGATTTGCGAACACGAGGGGCACATTCTGTTCGTGCGCAAGGCCAGGTCGAAATGGGCATTGCCCGGTGGCAAGGTCGAGCGCGATGAACGCCCGGTCGGCGCGGCCGAGCGTGAGCTGCAAGAGGAAACCGGGCTGCACGTGGATGGTTTGTTGTATCTGCAGGAGTTGAAGGCCAGTGACACGCTGCATCACGTGTTTGAAGCCTCGGTGGTCAACATCGACCAGGCCCGGCCCTGCAATGAAATCATCGACTGCCAATGGCATGCCTACAGTGCGCTGGAGCAGTTGGATGCGACCGACGCCACCAAGCGCATTGTCCGCTCGTTCCTACGCAGGCTCTAACGCCTAGCCGAATGCCGCAAACCCACGGCGCCCGGCCTTGAGCTCGGTGCGCAGTTCACCGATCAGGTTGGAGATGGCACGGATGCTATCCAGACCCTGGGGCGAGACGCCGGTCAACAGCAGGTCGACGCGACCGGACTCGGGCTCGAATACGCGGATGGTCAAGAAACCCTCGGGGTTGACGCTACAGTCGCAGGACAGCGGGACGAAACCGGACGCCATGATGCGGCTCAACTCAACGATGGGAATCATCCTGGGCACCCTTGTTCGCACATGACGCGATGGACGTGATCCCTGCAGGTTAGATCAGGTTGTGCAACCCGTGTGGCCAATCCTACGAAAGTGTTAGCTACCCCACATTTTTGCGCGAAAGCGCTGGTGCAATGGCGTCAGAAAAACCACGCCGCAACCTCTCATCCGAGGTTGCCAGCGGCGCTTGATTCTTGGCAAGGATCACCAGATGCTCATGGTTTTTGCCGATCTGGAGCATCTCCATGCGCCGCGACATCCCGAGCGAACCCGACAGCGCCGTGTACAAAACCCTGCTGGAGTCGACCAAAGCCATTCCCTGGCGCATCGACTGGCAGACCATGACCTTCAGCTACATCGGCCCGCAGATCGAAACGCTGTTGGGCTGGACGCCCCAGAGCTGGGCCAGCGTCGACGACTGGGTCGAACGCATGCATCCGGATGACCGCGAATACGTGGTCAATTTCTGCGTGTCGCAATCGCGGGCCGGCGTCGATCACGAGGCCGATTACCGCGCCTTGACCAGCACCGGCAACTACGTGTGGATTCGCGACGTGGTGCATGTGGTACGCAAGGAAGGCGAGGTGGAGGCGCTGGTGGGCTTCATGTTTGATATCAGCGAGCGCAAGCAGACCGAGGAGCACCTGATCCGCCTGCAAAAACAACTGGAAGAGTATTCGTTCCAGGATGGCCTGACCGGCATTGCCAATCGGCGCATGTTCGACACCGTACTGGAGCGAGAGTGGAGCAGCGCCCTGCGCAGCCAGTTGCCGTTGTCGCTGATCATCCTCGATATCGACTACTTCAAGCAGTACAACGACCACTACGGCCATATCAAGGGCGACGAATGCCTGCGCCAGGTCGCGCGCACCTTGTCAAAAGCCGCCAACCGGCCACGGGATTTCATTGCGCGTATCGGTGGTGAAGAGTTTGTGTGGTTACTGCCCGAGACGGATGCAGCGTCGGCCAGGCGCGTGGCCGAGCGCTGCCTGCACCTGATCCGCCAACAACAGATCGAGCATGCTCATTCCAGCGTGTCGCCACTGTTGAGCTTGAGCCTGGGAGTGGGCACCACCACGGTCAAGCCAGGCAGCGAGGCCTTGACCTTTGTCGAGGAAGTGGACAAACAGTTGTATCAGGCCAAGCGCAATGGCCGGATGCGTGCTGAGTTTTTCGAAGCCATGGTGTGAGGCCAAATCGCGGGCAAAAAAAATCCCAAGTAGCTGATGGAAACTTGGGATTTAAAAATGCATAAACCGTGGGAGGTGAACGCCCGGCCATAATAACCACAGAGACAACTTGTAACAAGTTGATTAATAGCCTTTCGTCGGATTAAAACAGCGCTAAGTCATTCAATAACCACACATTTTTTATGGAGCACGGCACTTGTCGTGCCACTTTTTGGTGCAACTTCCAAACTTGCGAGAGTAAAACCTTAATAACTATCGGGTTAATAAACATCTATGCATAGCGCTGATGTTTTTGTAGGCGCCGGCTTGCCGGCGAAGCACCTGAGAGCACCACGGGGGCCAGACACCCCTCGTTATCGTTGACGCTTTTCGCTGGCAAGCCAGCTCCTACGGTAGGTCTTGCGCCCTTCTATTTGCGCGCCAACTTGTAGCGCACGCACTCTTCATAAAAGCTCGAACGGACTGCCGCCGGCTTGAGACGCGAGGGGCTGTCATAGGTCTGCTCGGTGATGCCCATGGCCATCATGCGCATCCAGGACTTGTCGAACTTGTACCGCTGGATCTTCTGCCGCGCTGCATACAATGAAACGCCAGCCAACTTCAGCTCCTGGGCCCTGGCTGCCGTGCCCGCGCCCCAACTGCACATGTAGCGATCCCCTTCACGGAGCGCCTTGCCCTGGGCCGCCGCCGCCGCCGCCCCGCTGGCAAGGGCCAAGGCTAGCAGCGTGATTTTTACATTGCGCATTGGCATCCTACCTAACCACCTGAAAATAAAAGTGATTTTGGCGAAACATGCGCTAGACGGGGGCCAGCAAAATGCCTTCTTGACGTAATCCCCTCCCCGCCATGGTTGCCGCCCTACCCGCGCCTGACCATAATCGCGCGCCCCTATCCCCCTCACGCAAGGAAATGCCGTGAAGAAATTTCTTATGTTGGCCCCATTGGTATTACTGCTGCTGCAAGGTTGCGGCGTGACCATGACGCAATACGAGCCCAATTTCGACAACGTCCAGCGCCTCAAGCAGACACCCGCGTTGCAACCCATCAGCCAGGCCAAGGTCACTGCCGCCTCGGGCCAGGGTTCGTTGATGGTCCGGGCCAATCCGATCAGCTCGCCTGCCGGCAGTATCCCCGCTCACGTGCAGGCGGCAATCACCCAGGAACTGTCCCTGGCCGGCCTGCTGAATCAAAGCGCTCACCGGCGCCTTGACGTACTGCTGGTGAAGAACGAGCTGACAGCGGGCATGGGTTCCGGCCACGGCATACTGGCCGCACGCTTTACCGTGCTCAAGGACGACACGGTGGTGTACGACGCCACCAAGGAAGTGACTAGCGTGTGGTCCAGTTCATTCTTCGGTCCCATTGCGATTCCGAATGCGGCGAATGCCTACAACCCGCTGGTGCGTGACCTGCTCAAGGCCTTGTACAGCGACCCGCTGTTCATTCAGGCACTCAAGTAAAAACACCAGGTAAAAAAAAGGGAGCCGGTTAACCGGCTCCCTTTTTTTACAGCCCGGATCAGGCCCGTGGCACACCGGCATCCAGTGCCGAGTACTTCAGGTTATTGCTCTCGACCATCTGCTTGAGCAACGCATTGACCTGGCGGGTGAAGGTATCGGTCACCGCTTCTTTTGGCGTGTAGGCCATCATCGGGATAAACCAGATACCCAACCAGGTGTTGATCGCATCATGGTTGCTGCCTTTGCTCAGCGCCTGGCCCTGTGGGTCCAGGGCTTCCAGGCTCATGGTGTACTGGTCGGTACCCAGCGCCGGGATGATGGTGAAGGTGAAGCCGCTGATAAAGGCCAGTACCATCTGACCGCCACCTGGCGGATGGTTGTAGACCTTCAGGCGCAGGCTGTAGTCGCCTGGCTGCTTCTGGAACTCATCGAGGGTCACACGGCCGAACAGGCCGGAGTCGGTGAGGATTTTTTGCAGTTGCGGGCGCAGCATATCCCGCGCCTGGGGTACTTCAGCAGCGGCAGCGTTGGTCGGTTCGCCTTGATAAAAATCAAAGTCGACATAAACGTTCGGCTTGTTGGCGAAGCTCGCCTTCGATGGCAGGGTGACTGGCGCGACTTCGTCCTTGGTGAAGCTGGCGCAGCCACTCACTGCCAACATCATCAGGGCCAACCCCAGCATTTTTCCAATGTGCATTACGACTTCCTTAGTTGATGGAGCGTCTCCATGGCCGGAGGTGCTGGGGGCGGATAATAGAGAGTCAACGGCCTTGGTAAAAGGCCGCTGTAGGAAAAAACCTCATCAACTACCCGCGCTTACCACTGATACGTCGCACTCGCCTGCACCGTACGTTGCGAGCCGTACCAGCACCACGAGTACGAATAGCAGGACGCAACGTACTCTTTATCCGCCAGGTTGGTGGCGTTCACCGCCAGGCGCAGGTTGTCGCCCGGGGTGTTGATGTGGGGGATGTCGTAGTGCACCGACGCATCGAACAAGGTGTAGCCGGGAACCTTCAAGGTATTGGCGGTATCGCCCCATGACGAGCCCACATAACGCGCACCCGCCCCTACGCCGAAGCCCTTGAGGTTGCCGTCATGCAGGGTGTAGTCGGCCCACACCGAAGCCGTGTGCCGTGGCACCGCGTAGGTGGTGGTGCCCTGGGTCGGCACGGCCGGGCCTACGCCAATGTCGGTGATCGGCGCATAGCGCACGGTGCTGTTGGATTTGCTGATGCGGTTATCGAGGTAGGCATAGGCCGCCGTGATATCCAGGTTGTCGTTGAGGCTGGCCTTGCCTTCAAGTTCAAAGCCACGGGAGCGCACTTCGCCGTCCTGGACCTGGCAGCGACCATTGCCGCACAGGTGGGTAGGATCCGGGTCCATGGTGGGCACGTTGTTCTGGCGCAGGTCGAAGATGGCAGCCGTGATAAAGCTGTTGCTGCCCGGCGGCTGGTACTTGATGCCGATTTCGTACTGCTTGCCTTCAGTGGGCTTGAACACCGAGCCGCCGTAGCCGGTACCGGTTTGCGGTGAGAAGGATTCGGAGTAGCTGGCGTAGGGCGCCAGGCCGTTATCGAAGAGATAGACCACGCCCAGGCGACCGGTGAAGGCTTTGCTGTCCAGGGAGGATTTGGTTTTCTTGCCGTCGGTCAAGCTCAACGAGCTGTTATCCGAGCTGGCCCAGTCATAGCGACCGCCCAGCAACAGTACCCATTTGTCCCACTTCGCCTGCTCCTGCAGGTACACACCGGTCTGCTCGCTACGCTGGGTCGCGTCGCTGGAAAATGCCGGGGTGGTCACCGGTGCACCGTACACCGGATCGAAGATGTCCAGGTCCGATCCCTTGCCGTAACCGGCCTTGGTATCGACGCTGGTGTTCTGGTAATCCAGCCCCATCAACAACGTGTGCTGCACCGGGCCGGTGTCGAACTTGCCCTGCAACTGGTTATCCAGGTTGTAGGCGTCCATGTCGACATCGGTGGCGATGGTCGAGCGGGTCAACGTACGGTAATCGGCCTGCAGGTTGCTGCTGTAGATACTGCGATAGATCCCTTCGCTACGCATATAACGGGCGTTCTGGCGCACGGTCCAGACGTCATCGAGGTGATGCTCGAAGGCATAGCCGATGGAGTAATGTTCGCGATCACTCTTCTCGAAATTTTTCTCGCCGTCATAGAAGTCGACATCGATCTTGCGCCCCAGCGGACTATGCAACACCGAACCCCACGCCGGCATCGACCCGTAGGACGCGCCCTTGGGATCCTTCTGGAAATGCCCCAGCAGGGTCAGCGACGTGGCCTCGTTCGGGCGCCAAGTGAAGGCCGACGACAGCGACTGACGGCGGGTCTCAGTGTGCTCGACCTGCCCGTCTGCATCATCGAACAACCCGGCGACGCGGTAGGAATACACCCCCTGGTCGTCCAGCGGGCCGCTAAGGTCGAAGGTGGTGCGTTTCTTGTTGAAGATGCCGTACTCCACGCCCACTTCATGGAACGGCGTATCCAGCGGGCGCTTGGTGACCAGGTTGATCACGCCGCTGGGGCTGCCCTGGCCGTACAACACCGAGGCCGGGCCACGCAGGACCTCCACGCGTTCCAGGTCGAAGGCATCTTTTTGCGGCGAGGCATCGCGGCTCGATGCCACGCGCAGGCCGTCCAGGTAAGTCACTGGCGAGAAGCCACGGATGGTCAACTGGTCCAGGCGCGAGGCAGTGGCGCCACGGGTTTCCGGGACGACCGCAGCGCTGTAACGCAGGATCTGGTTCAGGCTTTCGGCATTCTGCGCACGCATCTGGTCCTTGGTGACCACCGAGATCGACTGTGGTGTCTCGATCAGCGCGGTGTCGGTCTTGGTGCCGGACAGGCTGCGTGTGGCGACATAGCCAGACACCGGGCCAATGGGGCTTTCACTTTGAGCAGCACCGCTGATGGTGGTGGCCTGCAACTCCACCGAGCCCTCCGCTTGGGGAATCGGCTCGATGCGGTAGCGCTTGGCAGACAACGCCTGGGCACGCAAACCGCTGCCCGCCAGCAACTGGGCCAGTGCCGCGTCGCTGCTCAACTGCCCGCTCAAACCACTGCTGCGCTTGCCGCGGGTCAAGGCCGGATCAAAGGCCAGGACCAGCCCGGCCTGTTCGGCAAAGCCGTTGAGGGCCTGGCTCAGTTCACCGGCAGGGATCGAAAAATGGCTGCTTTCATCAGCCCATGCCGTGGGTATGGCAAGGGGTAAAGCGGCAAAAGCCATCGCCACCGACAGCGCCAGTGGGTGCAACGGACGAGCAAAGCGTGACATGAGAGGTCCTGGAAAATGGAGTTCTATATTCCATGACGGCCATGTCGGGAAATCGGGTATGAATGAGAGAGATTTTTATTTGAGGGGGCGTTTCCAGCCCGTTCAGAGGGGTTTGACCACCACCATCAGGTCGGTGAAATATTCCACCTTGATCGGCAGGTTATCCGCCAGGGTCGCCAGCGCCGCGTCGCTGTCATCGAGCTTGAACACCCCCGACACTCGCATGCCTTGCAACGCTTGGGCGTCAAAACGCACCATTCCATGGCGATAGCTGGCCAGGGTCTGCAGCACTTCGCTCAACGGCCGGTCATCTACCGTGAGCAAGCCACGGGTCCAGGCAGCCGGGTCGCCGCTGCCGACCGGTTGCGCCGGCTGCGCGCGGCCCTGCTTGAGGATCGCACGCTGGCCTGCGGTCACTTTCACCGCAGCGCTGTCGTTGCCTTTGGCGGCTACCGTTGACTCGATCACCGTGACCACGGTGGAGCCGTCCACTGCACGCTGGACCAGAAAACGCGTACCCAGTGCCGTCGCCGTGCCCTGGTCGGTGCGCACCACGAATGGCCGTTGCGCATCCTTGGCCACCTCCACCCACATCTCGCCCTTGAGCAATTCGATCACGCGTTGCCGGCCGTCGAACTTCACGTCCAGCGCCGAGTTGCTGTTGAGTTGCACCTGGCTGCCGTCGGCCAGGGCGAGCTGGCGCCGCTCACCGACACTGGTGCGTTGGTCGGCCATCCACAGGGGCAGTTGCTCGACGCCCGCCCAGCCGACCACCAGCACACCCAACAACCCCAGGACCTGCCCGCCGCGCACGGCATACCCGGGTTTGCGTGGGATAAAGGCCTGATTCAGCGCCAGGCGTGCCGGTTCGGCAGGCAGTTCATCGAGGCTGCCCCACAAAGCCCCCATGCGCTCGAAAGCCACCCGGTGACGTGGGTCGGCTGCGCACCAAGCCTTGAATGCCTCGCGATCGGCCGTGCTGACGTCCTCGTCGTTGAGTAACGCCAGCCACTGCGCCGCTTCGCTGACAATCTGTTCAGAGGACATCAAAGCGGGTCCGCGCCATGCAGCGTCTGGTAGCAATGCACCAGCGCGCTGGAGATATAGTTTTTCACCGTGCTGGGCGAGACCTGAAGCTGGGCGGCAATTTCACTGTAGGTCAGCCCGTCCAGGCGACTGAGCAGGAACGCCTCGCGGGCCTTGTCCGGCAGGCCGGCGAGCATCAGCGCTATGCGCTCCAGGGCCTGCAGCGCCACATGAATGGTCGCCGGGTCTGGCATGCCGGCGTCTTCGTACTGGATGGCCAGGGCTTGCATATAGGCTTTCTCGATCTTGCGCCGCCGCGCACCGTCAATCAGCAAGCGCCCGGCTGTGGTCGCGAGAAATGCCCGGGGCTCCTGGATGTTGTGCGGTTCGGCCAGCAGCAATACCCGCACAAATGCATCCTGGGCAAGGTCCGCCGCATGCTGCGAGCAGCCGAGTTTCTTGCGCAGCCACCCCTGTAACCAGGAGTGATGGTCACTGTAGAGCGCGGTGAGTGTCTGCTGGCGGCGGGCCATATCACAGTCGGCCACAGGAAAGTCATGCATGCGCAAAAATTTCTCAAACAAGAAAGATTACCAATCGCGCAAACGATGACAGTAAAACGATGGCAGGGCAAGGGGGCCTTTGTGGCTTGGGGGCTTGTCCCGATGGGCTGCGCAGCGGCCCCAAACCTGCCTCATCGGTGTGTCAGGAAAATGGGATGTGCCTTATTGGGGCTGCTACGCAGCCCATCGGGGGACAAGCCCCCTCGCCCCGACAAGCTCTCTGGCATGACAGCCCCCCTTCATGGGGAGGCAGGTTAACGCAAGCTCCAGGAAACCCCGGCATATACGCCCATGCCGTCGCCCGGCGTCGAGCGCGCCATGTCGTTGCCGTGGTCGTCGTACCCCGGGGTCACGGTATTGGCGTAGCGCTGGTTGGTCAGGTTGCGCAGGTCGATCCAAGCTTGCCAGTCCTGTTTGGGCGCGTCATAGCCGATGGTGGCGCCCAATAAACCATAGGCTTTCGCGTAGTAGGAGTTGGCGTAGTCCACCGCCACCCGCGAGGAGTACTCGCCATTGAGGCTGCTGAAAAAGCCGCTGGGATGGCTGTAGCGCAACTGCGTCTGGTAGTAGTGCTTGGGGATGCCGGGCAGCGTGTTGTCGCCAAACCGTGGGTCGTCACGGTAGTGGAAGTTACTGTAGGTGTAGGCCTGGCGCAGGGCCAGGCGGCCAGCATTGCCACCGTCCCACAGCGGGCTGGTGAGGCTCAGTTCCACGCCTTGGTGGATGGTCGGGCTGGCGTTGGATTCGGCGACCACCTGCGACGTGTTGAGCGTGGCCGCCTGGGTCTCGACACTGAGCAGTTCGTGGCGCACCAGCGAGTGGTACAACGCCAGGTCCCATTGGCCAAACCAGGCTTCGCCGCGCCCGCCCACTTCCAGGGTGGTGGCGGTCTGGTTTTGCAGCTCCACGCCTTCGCGGGTCAAACCTGATGCCGGATTATTAGTCTCTTTAGGGAAGAACTTATTGGACCCCCAGATCATCGACCAGGCATGTGGCGGCTCCACCGACCGGCTCAGGTTGCCGTACACCTGCAACTGCGGATTGAAGTCATAGCGCAGGCCCACGCGCGGCGCATAGTCCCAGTCGTGGGTGCTCAAGGGGGCATGGGTCTCGGGATAAGTGACTTCGGTTTCGCGGCGGGTGTAGATCGCCGCCAGCCCGGTGGTCAGCCACAGGTCGGGCAGCAGTTCCAGGTCGTTGCTCACGTGCAACACCGTATCCGACCCCAGGTAGCTGTAGTCACGGGTCTTGGTACCCGGAGCGAATGTGGCCGTGGCGCCGGCGGGCACGCGCACGTATTCCGACACGCCGTTATTGGGCATCCCCTGGGTAGTGCGCAGGCCGACCGTGGTCTTGCTGTCACGCCCCAGCAAAGTGTCCTGGCGGATGTAGTTCAAGGTACCGCTGATATCGGTGTACGCCACCTTCAACCGGTTGGTGCCCTCGCGCAGGTCCATCGGGTAATCGTGGTACACCAGGCCCGCCTCGATACGCGCGTTATCGTCCAGTTGCAGGGTGGTCTTGTTGGCGATCCACGTAGAGCCCGGTTGCAAGCGCTTGGAGTCGCGCGCCAGGTTGACCGCGTTGGCCGCGCGCGGGCTGTGTTCGATCTGCTGGCGTGTGAGTTTGCCGGGGCTGTCGTTGGCGGTTTCGCGGTAGCGCAAATAGAAGCGCGTTTCCAGGTCCGGGTTGAACCGGTAGCCGAAGTTGGCCGCCACACCCTTGCCACTGCCGGCGCTCTGTTGCTGGAAGCCGTCGTACTCGGCATCGGTCAGGCTGATGTAATAGTCGGCATCGCCCAGCACTTGCCCGGAGCTGATTTCCCGCTGGGCATAACCATGGCTGCCGGCCTCATAGCGCACGCGCAACTTGGGGGCATCGTAGCCTGTGCGGGTCACATAGTTGACCGCCCCGCCCAGGGCCAATGCGCCCCGGTCAAACCCGTTGGCGCCACGCAGCACTTCGACCCGGCTTAGCCATAACGGATCCTTGAGTTCGTAAGGCGTGCCGCCGGGGCCGGTGAGTGGCAGGCCGTCGATGGTTTCATACAGGCCGGACGCATGACTGCCAGGACCACGGTTGATGCCCGACCCGCGAATGGAGATTTTCGTCCCTTCGTTGTTCGCAGCCTTGGCGTAGATGCCGGCCTGGTACTTGAGCACATCTTCGTTGCTGCTGACCCGGCCCTGCTCGACGCTGGCCATGTCAACGTAGTTGGTCCCGCCGGGCACCTGCTTGAGTTGCGCCTGGGCCGCCTCGCCTTCGCTCAGCTCAGTGCTGGTGACTTGCAGCGGCGCCAGTTGCAGCGTCTCCTGGGCTTGGGCCAGGTGACTGATTGTCAGGGCGACGCCGAAACCGAGCCAACGAGGGGGGAGAAACAGCAAAGGTTGAGGCAGGCGCATGGGGCCGAATCCTGGAAAAGTTCAAGCGTTGGAAGAACATGGGATACGGCAGGTCACGTCTGTTTTTAAGTCCAAAATAGAATTAATAAATGCAAACTCAGTATTTAAGGAAATAAGCCGCACGCAGTAATGTGGAGCAACCGAGTCACCACCGTCAGCCGAGACTGCCCATGTCGATATCCGCCAACGTCATTGATTTCACCCTCCACCGCAAGCGCCGCCAGGCACGTGCAGCGGCCGAGCTGATGTGGGCAATGTACGCGGCGCGTGCCGGGCTGTCGGGGTTCACCTTGCAGACCAGCAACACATCCACCGATACACGCCGGGCGTAAGGCCGATGAGTTTTCTCCAGGCCATTCCCGAACGGCTGCCTCCCACCGTTCAACCCAAGGATTGCGCCACCCGCGACGACGATGCCATCGGCCAGTGCGTCGCGCATAACCTGCAGCGTCTGCGCAGCAAACGCTACTTATCCCTGGATGCGCTGGCCCGCGCCTGTGGAGTAAGCCGGGCGATGCTCGCGCAAATCGAGTCCGGGCGCAGTGTGCCGTCGATCAAGGTGCTGTGCAAAATCGCCAAGGGCCTGAAAGTGTCGGTGGCGGCGTTCCTGGAAAACCGCTCGTTCGAAGGAGTTGAACTACTGCCCGCCCACCAGAGCAAGCGCCTGGTGAGTGCCGATGGTACGTTCGTCAGCCGTGCATTGTTTCCCGACGACATGTCACGCCAGTCGGAATTCTATGAGATACGCCTGAGCGCGCGCGGTGAAGAGGTGTGTGAAGGCCGCAGGCCAGGAATCCAGGCAAACCTGGTGGTCGCTCAGGGCGTGCTGGAAGTCAGCGTCAACGAGGAGCGCTACTTGCTGTCCACCGGCGACTCGATTCTGTTCTATGCCGACCAGCCCCACCGCTACCGCAACCCGGCAGACAGCGATGCGCTGGCGTTCCTGGTCATCATCCACCCCGAACGCCTGGACTGAACGCAAAAAGCCCCGCCTGAGCAATCAGGCGGGGCTTTTTCATGCCCGCGAACAGCCTGTCAGCAGGTGCAGCACATCATCGGCATGCCGTTGCAGCTCATCATCATCGGCATAGCGCAGTCATTCATCATTTTCTTCATCAGCATGCAGCAGTTGTCCATCATCGCCATGCTCATGCCGGGCATCGGCATCATCTTGCAGGTCATGCCATCGGCTTGCAGGGTGCATTCCATGACGCACTTCATCATCGGCATCGACATACCCATGGGCATGTTCATCGCCGGCATGTTGTTCATCATGGCCATGGTGTCTTGCGACATGCACATCATCGACAGATTGGCACACTGCATCATCATCGGCATGCCGCAGTTCATCATCATCGCCATCATTTCGGCGTTGTTCTTGAACATCGCCATGTCCATGCCGGCTGCCGGTTTCATCGTGCACATCATGGCATCACCGGTCATTTCGCACTGCATGGTGGCCATCATCATCGGCATGCCCATCATCGGCATCATCGGCATCGCGTTGTTCATTGGCATCTGCATGGCGTTCATCATGTTCGAAACTCCGTAATCGACAGGAAAGGACTAAATTCTGGGGCCGATTCTAGAGATGACGCATCACGCTGCAAGACGTCAGCCGAGCAGCGTAAATGGCTGCCAGACCGTCTACTCGTCACTTGCGGCAGACTTCATAGACGCGGCAGCAGACAGATACTTGTTATTGCATCCGTAGCCTACGCAGCAGCCTGGAAATGGACGCAATGGATATTCACTAAACAGCTATGTACCTTCGATAAGGAAATAAACGATCTAACCCTTGTGAAAATAGATGCCCGATGCAGGCTGGCGCGCAATATTGCGGTACTGTGCGGGGCCCGATCGTCGCTCCCCTATCGCCATTTTTCGAGGCCGACTATTTTTATGCGTCTGATGAATGTTGCCGGCGTATGCCTGCTTTCTTCGGTACTGATGGGCTGCCAACAGCGCCCACCCGCCAACGACCAACTGGATGCAGTGTTGTGGACCCAGACGTCCATCGAGCATGAGTTGATCTATCGCCAGGTGTTCGCCGACGCCACCCGCCAGCTCGACGTGGCCCTGGCGACCAAGGACTGGGACGCCCTGCCCTTTGCCCCGCGCAACCTGGCCGGCCTGCCGCCGGCGGTGATCGTCGATATCGATGAAACCCTCCTGGACAACGTGCCACTCAATGCCCGGGACATCGTCAACAACCAGGTCTACTCCTATGACCGCTGGAACACCTGGGTCGACCAGGCCAAGGCCCAGGCCCTGCCCGGCGCCGTGGCGTTTTTGCAGGCGGCCAAGCAACGCGGGATCAAGGTGTATTACCTGACCAACCGTGAGCATAGCCAGGTTCAGGCCACCGTCGACAACCTGCGTTTGCGCGGTTTCCCGGTAGAAAGCAATGAGCAGGTGCTGGCAGCCGCTACCCCGACCGGCCACTGTGAACAGGCGGGCTACGGTAAGAACTGCCGGCGCCAATGGGTCGCCAGCCAGGCGCGGGTGCTGTTGATGGCTGGTGATTCCCTGGGGGATTTCGTCCAGGCCGAACACAACACCCTGGCCGCCCAACGCCGGGCGGTCGAACCCTACGCGGCTTGGTTCGGCCAGCGCTGGTTCCTGCTACCGAATCCGACCTACGGCAACTGGTACAGCGCCCCCTATGGCGACCGCGAAGATATTCCATTTGAGCAAAAGCGTTTCTTCAAGCGTGAGGCCCTTCAATTACAGCAATAACCTGCTGTATGTAGGAGCCTGATTTGCCTGCGATGGCGGTGCACCTGCCACCAAAAATTGTGACTGAAACACCGCTTTCGCGGGCAAGTCGAATCGTCGCACCGCCGCTCCCACAGGGGGTTGGTGGCAGGTCCGGGATTTTGGTTGCGACAGGGATCTCATGGGGGAGCTGGCTTGCCGGCTACTGCAGGAGTCAACCGCGCGCCCTCTGATCCGTGTTTCAATGCGGCATTTCGCCAGCCCCTTTAAGGACTACGGATGTCTCTGATCTCGCAACGTGTAGCACTGGCGCGCAGCGGCGCCAATGACAAGGTGATTTGCAAAATGGCCTCCGGTTGGGCCGTGATGGGCGATGTGCAGTTTCTGCCGGGTTACTGCCTGCTGCTGCCCGATCCCGTGGTGTCAAGCCTCAACGATCTGGACACCCAGGCCAGGACCACCTACCTGCTGGACATGGCCCGCCTTGGCGATGCCGTGCTGCAGGCAACCGATGCGCTGCGCATGAACTACGAAATCCTCGGCAACTCCGAGCCGGAGCTGCACTGCCACATCTTCCCCCGCTACGCCTCGGAAGCGGAGCACTATCGCAAGATGCCGGTCTGGTTCTATGACTGGAAAACCGCCACGCCGTACGCCGAAGACGTCCACGGCGCATTGCGACTGGAGATTGCGCGGTTGCTGGCCCTCACTGATAAATAATCGTGAACGTCGCCGAGGCATTGGCCGGCCCCGGCGTGACCGTGTTGGCCGTTTGCAGGTAACGCGCACGCAGGGGGATCGAATAGCTGCCCTCGGTGGTGCGCAAGGTAAGGCCGCTGGCTCGGTTGGTTGCCAACGGCACAGGCGTACCGTTGCTGGTCGCCACCTGCACGCCGACACCGGTTGCGGCAGGTGCCGTGCCCGTCCCGCTAGGGTCAAGGGCAAGCACGCCGTTGGTTGCGTTGATCGCCACACGCGCCGGGTCGATGCGGTACTGCAAGGAGTTGTTGACCCGGGTGCCGCTACTGGTACTGGTGCCAGACGGTGAGTTGCCACTTTGCGAAACCCAGTTCGGCCCGCTAGTCGTATAGATCCCGCTGAACGCCGGGCAGTTGTTCAGGGCAATGGCAAAGTCTGTCCAACCCGTAGTGCTGTTGATCCCGGTGAATTTGGCAGTCAGGTGCGAGCCCATGGGCACCGACACATCCGGCGTACTGCAAGTGCGCGAGACGATCTGGATGCTGCCGGAGATGCCCATCCTGAAACCCTGCATCCTGGCGTCGCCGAAGTTACCGAATAGGCTCACGATCGGTAACGTACTGCCCATCAGTACACCCGGCGTCACATCGCCCAGCTTGATCAGGATCAGCTCAAAGTTCGAGGGCCCTTCAAATGGGACCAGGCACCTCCAGCCACTCGTACAGGTGGTCCAGGCTTTACCAGATTGCCTTGGCAACGGGCCACCCAAGCTATTGAAGGCGACCCCCAGCCCCGGAATGCTGGTTCTGTAGACTTTGTTGGCATACGTCCCGCTGGACACACTGGCTAGGGCATAGCTGGATTCGACAGTCAGCTCGGTCCACTGCTGATACGGGGCGTAGAGGCACTCAAGCTTGGGCGCCTGGCCTGACGCCATGCTGAATTTCTGGCGATACACTTCAGTACCCACTGGCACATCGCGCCCGATAGTGATCGCCGAAACCTGCAATGGCATGGAGCCCACGGCCGGGCGAATACCGTCCATGTAGGTGCACGTGACCGCCATGGCCGTCCCGGCCACCGCCCACAATGCGCCGACGGCCAGGCCCGCCTTGATCAAAGCGCCGATGTTCATAACTGTACCTTTTGAAGAGTGTTGGGCTGTACGCTGCCAGCCACCTGTTTACCGGCCGCACATACGGCGTCCAACTGCTGCAACTGCTGCCCCTCGCCGGGGCCGGCCGGGATCACCAGCGCGCACTGCTGATGGGTCTTGCTGCCCCAGTTGATCAGCAACTGGCGGGTTTCAGGCTTGATCCGGGCGTACAACTGACCGCCCTGCCCGACCATGCCCACCGACGTGCCTTCGGCATCGGTCACGCCCGCACCAAAGGGCAGGCTGCTGCCATCGTCGAGGCGCACGTTGAGCAACACCGCGCGGCCCTGGTTGGTGGTGTATTTGAGGTGCACCACGGCGCCAGCACGCGGAGCCACTTGCTGGCTGGTTTCGTTGAGTTCGACATCCAGCGAACTGCCAATCGGGTCGATCGCCACTTCATTCAATTCATAAGGGCGCAGGTACGGCACCACGGCGTTACCGCGGCTGTCGAGCTTGAGCCCTGGATACCCCGAGACCTTGGCGCCTTCGGCACCCGGCGCACTGACTACCGCCATGGTTTCACCGCGATACGGCGTCATGGTTACGCCGGCGGCATGGGCCACCACCGTGCCGCTGGCGCCCACCGAGGCGCTGGTATAGCCATCGCCACGGCCCAGGGCAGCACTGAGCATGGCCCTTGCGCCGGTGTACTGGCCATTGAGGGCTGCGCTCTTGCTGTTGCTGGCGCCATCATGGCCGAAGGTTGCGCCGTAGCCATACTGGCGGTCATCGCCAGCGGTGCCGCTGATGCCGGCCTGTTCGCTGTAGTTGCCTTCGCTATCACGCCCCACCTGCGCGGTGATTTGCGGGCTGTGGCCAGACGCACCAAATTCCAGCGGCATACTCATGGTCAGCAAGAAGCTGTTTTGCATATCGCCCAGGCCCATGCGGCTGCGGTTGGCGTTCACGCTGAAGCTGATGCGATTGAACTGCTTGCTGTAGCTGAACTGGTACTGCAAGTCACTGCCCGGCAGGTTCCAATAGTTCTGCGCAAAACCACTGATTGCCACTTGCCCCCATTCTCCGAGACTCTGGTCAGCGGTCACCGAAAAACGGCTACGCGGGCGCCCGAACATGCTGGTGTCCCAGCCACTTTTCTCGGCATCAAGCAGCTGTATGGCGTTGCTGAAATCCAGGTATTCGCTGGTGGAAAACCGATAGGCCGCAACGGAGAAGTTACTACCCGTACTCAGCACGTTCTTGCTGTAGGACACGCGCATGCTCTGCCCTTTGGCGGCACCGGTGGCCAGGTCAGTCTGGGCGTGGGTCAAGTCGACGGCCATGGCCCCGATGGGCGTACCAAATGCCAGGCCGGTAAGCACCGCGGTGTAGTCATCACTTGACTGCATGCCGGCAAAGCCTGTGAAGGTATTGTTCAGGCCATACTGCACAGTACCTTGCAACAGACGCGACTGCTGGTCGACGTAGTTGTTGCGGGTTTCACCTGCAGTCAGGCTGAAACGCGAGGTGCCAGGGCGCAATAATTGGCTGACCGAGGCATACGGCACGATGAAGTTCTGTTCGGTGCCGTCGGCCTCGGCCACGCTCACGTTAAGGTCGCCGCCGTAGCCGGTGGAGTACAGGTCATCGATCACGAATGCGCCGGGGGCCACGGTGGTTTCCAGCAGGATGTTGCCGGCCTGGCGAATGGTCACCCGCGCGTTAGTGCGGGCAATGCCACGGATCACCGGGGCATAGCCGCGCATGGATTCGGGCAACATGCGGTCGTCACTGGCCAGTTGCACGCCACGGTACGACAAGGTGTCGAAGATCTCACCGGTGGTGTTGGACTCGCCCACCGTCAACTGGCTTTTCAGCGCAGTGATATCGCGTTGGACGTAAGTGTCCAGGGCCTGGTAATTGGTACCCAGGCGCGACTGCCAATTCATCGAGGCATTGTGGCGCAAGCGCCAGTCGCCCAGGTTGAGACCGGCCTGCAGCCCCAGGAACGCCGAGTCGGAATTGCCGCTGCGGGTGTGGTTACGGTTGCCGCTGAAGTTGTAGCTGAGCATACCGGCGGTGACGCCACGGTCCCACAACTCGGGGCTGACATAACCGCGCGCATTTCGCTTGAGCACCATTTGCGGGATGCTCAGGTCGAGGGCCTGGTTGTCTGGCGAGAAGGTCGCGGTGGCGCTCGGGATCAGCGTACCCAGCGCTGCACAGCCCTGGCTGTCCAGGGCCAGGCTGGCCTCGGGTGACAGGCTGGACATCTCCACGCCCTGGCGCTCAAGCAAGCCACGGGTCATGCACACCACTGGCTTGCTGCCGTCGGCCTGGGCCTCGATACGGATATCCTGGCGGCTGTTCAACTGCCCGTTAAGAATCACGTCTGCACGGTATTGCCCCGGCATCACCGGGTTGCCAGCCTGATAGGCATCAAGGTCGAGATTGCGCGAGTCCTCAGGCAGGAACGCGTCATTGAATTGCACCTCTTGCGCCAGTGCGTCCTGCACGGCCATTACGCCTGGAGCAACGGCCAGCACCTTGAGGATCAAGGCCGTGAGCGGATTCAAGGCGAAGCGAGGCCGCGCCCGCAGAAAAAACCTGCAGCTGAAAGAGGTCGACATAAGTGACTCGCGAGTAAAAACGTCAGGGATTGATCAGCGCTGGAGTGGTTTCCGAGTCGGGACCAGTGCGCCGTAATCATTGATGGCGTTGAACTCCACCTGGGCATCGCCGGCTGGTCGTGCCTTGAGCGCGGGCAGTACGAACTGCCGGGTTTCACCCGGAGCGATCATGCCGTCTTCACTGCGCTCACGCTGGGCGCCAGCCACCAGTTCCAGTTCAACCAGCGAGACATAGAACGCCGTCGGGTTGAACGCCTGCAACGCCAGGCCTTGCCCGTCACGTGCCGGCACCAGTTGCCACTGCACCTGCTCAATCGCCTCACTGGCAGTGCCCGGCAAATCGCTCGGGCGGTAGAACAATTTGATCCGTGAGCGAAACGCCATTTGCAGGGTATTGAGGTCGGTGCCGGCCTCAGGCTTGGGCGGAATTTCCAGCACGTTAAGCCAGAACACCGACTCTTTGTCCTGGGCCAAGGGAGCCCCTGTGAACATCAGCCGCAGGCTTTGGCCCTTGGTCGGATCAATGCGCGCCACCGGTGGCGAAAGCAGGAACGGCGCCTGGGAGCTGGTCGGGGTCGATTTGACGTCGCCGGTGTCGATCCACGATTGGGTCAACGCCGGCTGCGTGCCGTTGTTATTGAGTTTTACGGTGATTTCTTTCTGGTCCGCCGGGTAGATCAGACGGGTTCCGGTAATCACTACCCCAGCCAAGGCCTGGGAACACATCAGTGTCGCCATCCCTGCCAGGAGCAGTTGCTTGAATGCAAGTGAGCAAGACATAAAGCAATCCCGTTGCCGCATGGAAGCACGCCCCTTGAAACATCAACAGGGCGTGTGTCCATGGCCTGCGACTTACTGATAGTTGATGGAGTAAGTCACGGAGCTGACAACGGTGCCCGGAGTAGTAGCCGCCTGGGCGAAGTACTGGACAGCGTACGGCAGGGTGGCAGAGGTGGTGGTAGCGTCGACATCGATACGGCTGGTGGACGTGACCTGCGCGGTGTTGCCGGCCTGGATTTTTGCGCCATTGGTGGCGTCAACCAGTTGCAGTTGAACCTTGGTGGCAGAACCGCTCACGTTCTTCAGGTTGCCGCTGACCGGATCAACACTGCCGCCCGCTTCAAAGAATGCAGCAGCGGTCTTGATCGCGGCCGAGCACTTGCTCAACTCGATGTTGAAACCTGTCTGGCCGGCCACTTGACCTGCGGCAGCCAGGGAAGCAGTGGAGATGGTTGGCAGCGTGACGGTCGTGCCGCTCGCACCGCTGGCACCGTTCACTGCTACCTGACAGGTTTCGGCTTTGAGTTCGCCGTTGAAATCGATTTTTCCGTCCGAAGCCAGAGCAGCGCAAGAGACTGTGGCAGCGACCAGTACAGCGAGGGCGCGGGCTTTGTAATTCATGAGTAACTCCGAGAGAGCGATGTTCTACAGTAAGTTGTAAAGCTTCCGTTTATCGGAGAGCTTCTGTGTTGTTGCAGGATTAAGTTTAGGGACGGCGCATCAAACTCCATATAGGAGTGCTCTGAAAAACCCTTGAACGCCTCACCTTTCTTACACTTTCAACGTCACTGAAACTTACTGTTGCGCGCTAGTCTTTATTGAAATAACAGCCACACTCCGTCAATAGGAACACTCCTAAAAAGCAGCCCTGCCAATACTTATTAATGGTTAAACACACGAAATAAAAAGCAGCCGCTATGTAGCGCTGAAGCCCGCATCCAGCCTAGGCCCCGCCAATAAGCCCACCCCTGTGCTCAAGCAGGCTGCGGGCATGGCCCGCGATAGCCTCTGCAGGCCAGCTCAGTTCATCTTGCAACAGCACTTCGATACGCTGCGCCATCGCTGCAAAGTCTGCCCAACCCACTTCCAGCGCGGCAGAGTGCAGTCTCTGCGCTGCGTCCAACGCCAAGCTGCGATCGCGCAAGGCGAGCCGCTCTATCAGGCTGTTGAGTTCCTTGCGCAGCGCCTCCGGTGTCGCCGCCGGCTCCAGACTCCTTTCAACTGGCGGGGCCTGGGGGAGTTCGCACCAGAGCTCAATCATCTGCTGCAACTTGGCCAGTTGGATGGGTTTAGTCATTACGCCATCTAAACCGGCATCAAAACAACGCTGAAGGTATTCATTCCCGGCAACTGTCGAGACGGCGATGATCGGGCAGTATGAGCGTTCGTGTTCGCGTTCCAGCTGACGAAACGCACCAGCCATACGCTCATCACTCTCTGGCGAATCACACGCTATCAACACCATATCGACCCGATGGGCGCTGAACAATGCCAGCCCCTGGGCTGCATCCGCCGCCAGCAGCGCGCCGCAGCCAAGGCTTGCGAGCTGTGCCTGCAATATTTGCCGACTGGGCAACGAGTCATCCACCACCAGCACCTGCAAACCGTTACCGGCCTCAGGTATGGCAGGCGCGTTCGCCGGCAAGGGGGGGGATGCAGCCAGTTCAACGGGCACTCTCACTTCGACCTGGGTCCCGACGCCCAGCAGGCTGCTGAGCACCAACTCGCCGCGCATCAGCCTCACCAGGCGCCGGCAGATCACCAGGCCCAGGCCGGTACCGCCAGTGCGCCGATAGGATTGTTTGGCCCGGGCGTAAGGCCGGAACAGCGAGGATTGCGCCTGTTCGGACAAGCCTATGCCCGTGTCGATGACTCGAATCACCAGGTGCCGCACCTCCACCGCAGGCGCTGCCAGAAGTTGCAACTGCACCTCTACCCGACCGATCTCGGTGAACTTGACGGCGTTACCGATCAGGTTGCGCAGCACCTGCGCCAGGCGCAACTCGTCCAGCAACAGCGGATCACCGGGACGCTCGCCGGTGACGAGCAGCTCGAGGCCCTTTTCCTGCGCTTGGGCTCGATGCTCGCCCACTATCCGCAAGACCAGCGCCCAGAGGTCCACCGGTTCAAGATTGAGGGCCAGTTGCCCGGCTTCCATCTTGGAGATGTCCAACACATCATCCACCAACCGCAGCAAGGTATTGGCGCCGCTATTGGCCAACGCGGTGAAGTGTCGTTGCCGCTCGTCGAGTGGGGTGTGCTCAAGCAGTTCGACGGCAGCCAGCACGGCGTTCATCGGCGAACGCACCTCATGGCTGATGACTGCCAGAAACATCGCCTTCTCCCGCTCGCTGTTCATGGCGTGGCGACGCTGCAGACGACTTTGCAAGACCAATGCAAGCAGCACTATCACCACCACCAGTAACAGCCACAACTCGCCCTGGTAATGCTCGGCAATAGCCTTGACCGTGGGTATGTCCAGGTCCATCTCCACAAACCAGGCATCATAGATCGCCTTGCGCTCATCGCCGCTGATGGACGCCAGCGCCTTGTCCAGGATGGACAGCAGAAGCACATCGCTGTCACGTATCGCCATGCTCACACCGGTATGCAGCATTGGAAGCACACCTGAAATCTGCAGCACCCCATGATATTGGCGAGACAGGTAGGGAATCAGCAGCCATTCCGAAGCAATCGCCGCATCCGTGCGACCATCCTTGACCATCGCCATCATGTCCACCGCATTCAGCGCAGAGACAACGGTTATCCCCGGGGCCTTATGCCTCAAGAACGCGACATAGTCCTCCTCACGACCCAGCATCACCACCCGCTTGCCGGCGAGTAGCTCCAGGTCGGCAAAAGGTTGGTCACCAAACCGACTGACGATAATCGTCGAACTGGTGTTGTAGGGCGTGGTGTAAAGCATCCCGAGATCCTTTGCCGGGTCATCGTCGCGGCGCCGGGTGGGCAATATATCGACTTCGCCGCTGATCAACATGTCTTTGCGGGCGCTGCGCGTAGTGGTGGTGACAGGTTCGAAATGCAAGCCCGTGCGCGCTGCAATCACCCTCAGGTATTTGGCTGACAAGCCTCTGAGCTGGCCGTTGCTGATGTATTCAAAAGGCAGCAAGTTATCGAATACGCCAACACGCAGCACCGGGTGGGCGGCAATCCAATCACGCTCCTGCTGGGTCAACTCCATCGGCGTCGGGCTGGCGTGTGACGCCCCACTCAGGTTGCACAACAGGATTGCCAGCAACAGCAGGCGTTGCAGGAAGGCGCTCATCGCTGCGTCACTCGTGCGGGCCGATTGGGCGGCAGCACGTCGAGGGTCGCATTCCCGCCCAAGGCCTGCCAATGCTCAACCAACGCCCGCAGGGCCTGGGCATAGGCCGGGTTATCCCAGCCCTGCGGCCCACGCAACAGGCGCTCCAGATGCTCGGCACTCTGCCCCAGGGCCAACCACTCCATGATCAATGCGGCCCCGTGCAGACGATGGGCAACGTGGACCGCACTGGGCCGGTCACATAGCGCGATGGCCTTGATCAGGCTGCCGATGTCACTGGCCATTTCCCGATTGATCGCCGCCTGATCCAGCTGTGGGGCCATCAGGCTCGCACGGGGTGCCGCCAGCTTGACGTCGCACCAACGCTCAATCACCTCGCGCAGTTGCCCCAGGCGTATCGGCTTGCTCAAGGCTGCGTCCATACCCGCCTCCAAGCAGCGTTTCAGGTGCGGTTCACCGGTCAAGGCAGAAATAGCGATGATCGGGCAGCGTGGACGCCCCAAATCGCGCTCGAACTCACGCAGTTCGCGCACCAGGCTGTAACCGTCCTGGTCCGGCAGGTCGCAGTCCATCAGGATCAATTGGTAAGCTCGCTCCCCAAACAAGCTGCGGGCCTGGGCGGCATCGGCGGCGATCACGGCCGCGCAGCCAAAGCCACCGATCTGCGCCCGCAGCACTTCCTGGTTGGCCAGGGTGTCTTCCACTACCAGGATCTGCAGGCCGCCCGTCACGGCCTGAGGCGCGGACGGCTGAATCTGCGGCTGTTCAGTAATCTGCGGTGCAACCGTCACCGGCACGCAGAGGATGATGGTGGTACCAACCCCCGGTTCACTGTTGAGCGTCAACGAACCCTGCATCAAGTTGGCCAACTGCTGGCAGATCACCAGGCCCAGCCCGGTACCACCGGAGCGCTTGTAAGAGTGAGTGGCCTGGGCATACGGCCGGAACAACGATGCCTGCACCGCGTCGCTCATACCGATCCCGGTATCGCGCACCTTGACTTGTAATTGCTGGCCGTCGGCCTGCGAGCCCACCAGGCACAGCTTGATATCGACTCCACCGGCATCGGTGAACTTGATGGCATTGGATAGCAAGTTATGAAAGATCTGCGTCAGGCGGGAGCTGTCGAGTAACAGCAAGGGCAGCGTAGTGTGGATGCTCACGTTCAGGCTCAGGTGCTTTTCCCGGGCGCGCAGGCGGTGCAAGCCAACTACGCCTTGCACCAGCGCGGTCACATCGGTCGGTTCAATGCTCAGGCGCAACGCCCGCGCACCCGAGCCTGGGGTGTCCAGCACGGTATCCAGCAACCGCACCAATGCGTTGGCGCCGCCATTGGCAAGGTGCACAAAGTGGCGCTGCTGCTCATTGAGCCGGGTGTGCCCCAATAATTCCATGGCCGCCAGCACGGCATTCATAGGCGAACGTATTTCATGGCCCATGACGGCCAGGAACATGGTTTTTTCCTGCTCGTTGCGTACGGCCTGACGCCGCCGGCGATGGCCGCGATAGACCAGCACACACAAACTGGCGAGCACCAACGCGCCCATGACCAGGACATGCAAGAAGTGCTTGTAGAGGGTAAGCAAGGTTGGGACATTCAGGTCGAGGTCGTGATACCAGTGGCTATAGATCACTCGGCGTTGCTCGGCGGTGATTGACCCCAGGACTTTGTCGAGGATCGAGATCAGCATGGCCTGGTCCGAGCGAACCGCCATGCTGACATCCAGCGCCTGGCTGCCGACCACGCCTGAAACTTCGAGGATGCCCTGGAACTGTCGGTACAGATAGGGCATCAGGAAGGTTTCCGAGGCGATGGCCGCGTCGGCACTGCCGTCCTCGACACGGGTCAGCATTTCCAGGGCCGATCGGCTTTTGATCAGCGTGACCTTGGCCCCTGTTTCACTGACTATCTCATCGTAATGATCCACGTCGGGGACCATCACGGTTTTGCCTTGCAGTTGGTCGATGTCAAAGATATCGAGGCCGTCGACACGGGTCACGATGATCGGCGAAGTGGTGTGGTAGGTCAGCGCGGTAAGGCCCTTGGTCGCCCGCTCAGACCTGAAGCGCAGGTAAGAGGACAACAGATCGACCTGGCCATCGAGGAGCATCTGCTCGCGTATCTGCGTGGTCTTTCCTGGCACGTAGGTGAATTCAAGGCCCGTGGCATCGGTCACAAATTGCAGGTACTGCGCCGAACGCCCTTGCAGTCGCCCGTCACTCAGGTACTCGAATGGAATCAGCCCCTCCGCCACCCCCACCCGTAGCACCGGGTGTTGTTGAATCCACTGCTGCTCCTGTTCACTCAGTTGAACCCCATCCGCGCCGAGAGCAGGCGCTCCTCCTATCAACCACAACAGCACACTCCCCCATAACCACTGCCTCATGGCGAACCAATGATCTTGTTGAGCTTGAACAGTTCGTTGTTCGAAGTGACTCCCAGCTTGCGAAACGCCGAGGTTTTCTGGGTGCTGATGGTCTTGATGCTGCGGTTGAATTTCTCGGCGATTTCGGTAATGGTCATGCCCGCCAGGTAACACCGAATCACCTCCTGCTCGCGACTGGTCAACTCCGCCAGGATCAGCGCGTCCGGCACCTCGCCAGGGCCCTTGCGGGTATCGCTGGTGACGGTTTCGGCAAGGCGATAGGTCATGTCGGGACTCAGGTACACCGCCCCCGCCGCGACTTTACGGATGGCCTTGACCAACTGGCCCATGTCTTCGCCCTTGCCGACAAACCCACGCGCCCCGACACGCATGGCCAAGCCCACGGTCGCCGGGTCATGGTGGGTGGACAATACAAGGATGTGGCTATCGGGAAACTTGACCCGCAAGGCGCGGATCAATGACACGCCGTCCAACTCTTCAGGACTCAGGGAAAAGTCCAGTAGCAGCAAGTCTGCAGGCGCCGTGGCGAGGCCGGCGATCAGGTCCCGGCTGCGCTCATAAATGCCCACTACTTCAAAGTTCGCCTCGGCCGCCAGGGTATTGGCCAGACCATGTCGAACAACCGCGTGATCATCCAACAAAGCAATACGTATAGGTTTCATCGTGATCGAGCCCACTCAGCCCAGCGCACACCGCGCTGCCGAAAAACAGGGGTAACCCACCGCTACAACGTCTGGCACGCTCGTAAGTATATGCAACAACCAGCAAATCGCACGGCGCGTGGGTGGCGGGTTCAGACGCCTTCAATGAGGTGCTTGATCTTGAATAACTCGTTGTTGGATATCACGCCCAACTTGCGAAAAGCCGAGGCCTTTTGGGAACTGATGGTCTTGATGCTGCGATTGAATTTCTCAGCAATCTCGGTGATGGTCATGCCGGTCAGATAACAGCGGATCACTTCCTGCTCGCGAGCGGACAGGCTGACAAAGCGCAGGGCATCCTCACGGTTGCGGACTTCACCGTCATAGTTGACCGCAGTGGCCTCGGCAACCCGGTAGGCCATGTCCGGGCTCAGGTAGACCACGCCCGATGCCACCAGCCGGACGGCATCGATCAACTGGCCCATGTCTTCACTCTTGCCGAGAAACCCCCGAGCACCTACGCGCAAGGCCAGGATCACGGTGGCGGCATCATGGTGGGTGGAAAATACCAGGATGCGGCATTGTGGAAACTTCACCCGCAACGCTCGAATCAGTAAAACACCGTCCAACTCGCTGGGCCCCAGGACATAGTCCAGCAACAGCACCTGCGCCGGAGCCTTGGCCAGCCCTGCCAACAGTTCACGCGTGCGGGCGTAGACACCGACCACTTCAAAATCAGGTTCCTGCACTAAACGATTGACCAGGCCATGTCGCACGATTGCATGATCATCCAGCAAAGCAATTTGTAAGCGTTTCATAGATCACAGGACACTCTATATAACGAGCAAAAAGATGAAAAACAACTCCGCCTCATCATTGGTAAGTTGCCGTCATTGCAGACGGGCTTACAACGTCAATTCCATCCGTGCAACTGAGCAAGCGCACATTAAAAAGCAGCAGGCGAACTTTTGATCACGCAATACACTACGCACTGGCAAATTTGAAGTTGCCAGGCGAACAGTCGTTTTTTTTGAAATCAATGACCTTCAACAATAATTATTGAATAGTCAGATTGATTAACTCCAGCGGCAGATAATTTAAAAAATTCGACGAGGGGGAATTTAAGTCACCGATGAAAAAATGGAAATAAGAGTACTCCTAAAAACTACATCAACAGGGCAGACAGGCAAACACAAGTCTATTTATTGATGTTTATTGCGCTGAATCAGGAAGCTCAAAAAAGCCTCGACTTCCATCGGTCGCGCCAGCGCATAACCCTGCCCGACGCGGCAGCCCAAGCGGTGCAACAAAGGGATTGTGGACTCATCCTCGATGCCCTCGGCCACCAGATTCAGATTCAGCAGGCCGGCCCAGCTGACGATGCCTGCAATCACCTTGCGTGATGAGGAGTGCTGCTCTACTGCACGTACGAACGAGCCGTCGATTTTCATCTCATCGAACGACAGGTTCGCCAACAGATTCAGGGTGGCCGCGCCCGTACCGAAATCATCCAGGGACACCTGGAAGCCCTTGGCGCGGATCGCCGTCAGCGAGGCTGAAAGATGCAGTTCATCCGGCTCGGGTACGTCCTCGGTAAGCTCGATTTTCAGCAAGCGGTTCGGCAACTCGGCCTGCTGCATCCGCGTGGCGAGACGGTCGGCAAAGTGCGGGGTGCAAAGGGTTTTGGCCGAGGCGTTCACCGCGATGGGGATCAGGATGTTTTCACGCTTGAGCGCCAGCATCGCCCTGATGCTCCACATCTCCACCAGGCTGAACAGCAGCAGGTCCAGGCCCAGGCGGTTGACCAACGGCATCAACACCGACGGCGGGATTTCTCCAAAGCGCGGGTGCTTCCAGCGCACCAGTGCCTCGGCCCCCACTACACGCCGGCTCAACAGTTCGAATTGCGGCTGGAACACAAAGCGCAACCCCTCCCCCGTGGTCAGCGCATTGATCACTTCATCCTCGGCCAAGGCGTCGAATGTGGTCATGTGCAACTGCGGGTCCGGTTTCGCGCGGGTCAGCACCACGGCTCGCAGGGCATCGCCCAGTTCCAGGGTTGCGCCTTCACGCAGGATCTCCACCAGAATCCCTGCGGCCCGGGCCAATCGTGCATGAGACTCCAGCGCACTGATGGCGACCCCGCCCATGTGCTTGATCCAGCGCTGCTGGGTGTCGGCATGCGGGGACACCACACCGTCCTCTTCTGCAGCGCGCACCTGGGCATTCAAGGTGGTTTCGCCGGTCCAGAAGACGCTCGGCAACTGCGCCACGGTGCCGGCTTCGTGCAGGCCCTTGAGCAGGCTTGGCAGCATCAGCCCATCGTCACACCCCGGACGAATTTCGCAGACGATAACGTCCACCGGCTGTTCAACCAGCCAGGTCTGCACGTCGCTCAACGATTGAGCATTGGTCAGCGCGGTCACGCCCATACTGCGCAACGCGCCGGCTAGCCGATTGGCACAGGTGGCGTCGGTTGCCAACGTGATAACGCGCAGGGCGTTGAACTCGTTGGGTACGGCGGCATTTACGATCATGACAAGAATTTCCCGATACTTTTCCAGGAAAAAAGCTTATCAGTGCCAAAAAAGAAGCAAATAGGATTGGGACTAAAAGCGCCCTTGCCTGCGGGGTGTGCGAGCCACAATGGCGCGCGGATTGCCTGAGATCAGGTCAGTTGTCTCGCGTTATCGTCGAGGAGCATCGCCAGCAAGCCGGCGCCTACAGGAAAAAAAACATAAAGCGGTGAATTATTTCGTGTCCTCATGTATCTGACCGAATAGACCATGCCATTAAAACAATGGCATCGACACCGTTCAGTGACAGAGTGACCTGTATGAAATCACGCAAGAAAAGCGTCAGCCCAATCGGGTTGAACGACATCACCATCGTTGACGACGCCAAGATGCGCAAGGCGATTACCGCCGCCGCACTGGGCAATGCCATGGAGTGGTTTGACTTCGGGGTGTATGGCTTCGTGGCCTATGTGCTGGGCAAGGTGTTCTTCCCCGGCGCCGACCCTGGCGTGCAGATGATCGCGGCGCTGGCGACCTTTTCCGTGCCCTTCCTGATCCGCCCTCTGGGTGGCCTGTTCTTCGGTGCGCTGGGGGATAAGTACGGGCGGCAGAAAGTCCTCGCGGCCACCATCGTGATCATGTCCATCAGCACCTTTGCCATCGGCCTGATTCCATCCTATGCCTCGATTGGCATCTGGGCCCCGATCCTGTTGCTGTTGGCCAAGATGGCCCAGGGGTTTTCGGTGGGCGGTGAATACACCGGGGCTTCGATCTTCGTCGCCGAATATGCCCCCGACCGCAAGCGCGGCTTCCTCGGCAGTTGGCTGGACTTCGGCTCCATCGCCGGCTTCGTGCTCGGTGCGGGCGTGGTGGTGGTGATCTCCAGCGTGCTGGGCGAAGAGCAATTCCAGGAGTGGGGCTGGCGCCTGCCGTTCTTCCTCGCCCTGCCCCTGGGCATGATCGGCCTGTACCTGCGCCACGCCCTGGAAGAAACTCCGGCTTTCCAACAGCATGTTGAAAAGCTCGAACAGGGCGACCGCGAAGGCCTGGCCCGCGGCCCGCGTGTGTCGTTCAAGGAAGTCGCCACCAAGCATTGGCGCAGCCTGCTGACCTGCGTCGGCGTGGTGGCCGTGACCAACGTCACCTACTACATGCTGCTCACCTACATGCCCAGCTACCTGACGCACAACCTGCACTACAGCGAAAACCATGGCGTGCTGATCATCATCGCGATCATGGTCGGCATGCTGTTCGTGCAACCCTTGATCGGCTTTATCAGCGACAAAGTCGGGCGCCGGCCTTTTATCATCGCCGGCAGCATCGGGCTGCTGGCTCTGGCGATTCCGGCGTTTATGCTGATCAACAGCGGCAAGCTCGGGCTGATTTTCGCCGGGTTGCTGATGCTGGCGGTGGTGCTGAACTTCTTTATCGGCGTGATGGCGTCCACCCTGCCGGCAATGTTCCCCACCCACATCCGCTACAGCGCCTTGGCCAGCGCGTTCAACATTTCGGTGCTGATCGCCGGCCTGACCCCAACCGCTGTGGCCTGGCTGGTGGAAAGCACCAACGACCTGTACATGCCTGCCTACTACCTGATGGTCATTGCCGTGGTGGGCCTGGTCACCGGGCTGACCATGAAGGAAACCGCCAACAAACCCCTGCGCGGCGCGGCCCCGGCGGCGTCGGATATCGAAGAGGCACGGGAACTGCTGCAGGAGCATCACGACAATATCGAGCAGAAGATCGAAGACCTGGACGAGCAGATCGCCGAGCTGGAAGCCAAGCGCGAGAACCTGGCGCAACAGCATCCGCGGATCGACTGATCCGCTCCTACTAGGGAGCTCGATCAGGCAGCGCGCTTGGCTGGGCGGCAAAAAAATCTAGGGGCGGCTTGCCGGCGATGGCCATAGGCATCTACACAACTTTCAGAAACTGACGATCTTCCCTGTGGCGAGCGGGCTTGCCCCGCGCTGGGCTGCGAAGCAGCCCCAAAATCAGCCGCTACAGTGTATCTAATACACCGCATTCGGCTTACTAGGGCTGCTTCGCAGCCCAGCGCGGGCGATGCGGCGTTCCGACAAGCCCGCTCGCCACAACAGACCTATCTGCCTGGGTTTATGCGATGCAGCAAAGTTGTGTAGATACCTATGCGGCGATGGCGGTGGGTCAGTCACTTTGTCGGCGACCGGTCCTGCGCGATCGCTTCAAGCCAGCTCCTACAGGGGGGGTGATGGCGACAGCTTACTGATCACCGCAGTGCCGCCGCCGCCAGTTGCGCCACGCCGAGGGTGATTCCCGGTTCATCCCCCTCTTCAAGCATCCAGGTTGATGACAACCCTGCCCAGGCAAGCACCCATTGCAGGAGCCTGCGCCGCTCGATACCCGAAACACTGGCGACCACTTCGATCCGCCGCGCAAAGCACTCCGGGGCCAGGGCGCGTTCATCGGGGTTGCAGAACAGGTTCGCATAATCAAAGCCCCGTTCGCCGTAGAGGCCCTTGGGATCAATGGCCAGCCAGCCGGACGCGGCAAAATCCAGCACGTTGCCATGGTGAATATCGCCATGCAGTACCGCGACATCCCGGGGGGCTGCCAGGAGTTCACGTGCAGTGCTTGCACAATGCTCAAGAATGCCGCCGTGCATGGCCGCCCCTTGCCATAGCGCTTCGAACCACTGCTCCAGGGCAACCAATGCGGGAGTCGGATTGGCCCGTGGTGCATGCAGGCGCGCAGCTACGCCACACAGGATGCGAGTGGCCTCCTCATCCCGGCCGTCATTGACCATCTGTATCAGCGAGGCCGAGCCCAAAGCACGCGCCATGAGCAAGGCCTCGCCGTCATGGGCCAGCACGGGGGCTGCACCTTCGCCGTCCCACCAGGCCATCAGCAAACTGCCAGCCTGCTCCTCGGCCACTTGGGAGATTTTAAGCATGGCAGGCGTGCCACGCTGGCGAACGGGCAGTAGATTGCCGTTGCGCGAGACGAATGCATCGCCGTCGACGACCAGGTCCCATCGCTTCAGGTAGTGATCAAACATACGCATCACGGTTCAGACCGGAACCTCACAAAACCCATGGCAAACAGCCAACCGCTGAGCATTGAGAGATAGAGCGAGGTATACGCAGCAAAGGTGTAGTCCAAGACGAAGTTGAGCGCGGTGAAGGCAATGGCAGCGCACAGGAACTGCGTGCGGGTAAACCGACTCAGAAAGCGTTCCGTGGCGAGATTCAAGGTTCGCAGGTGCTGCATGAATTTACCCACCCGCACCGGCCACTATCCCGGCACAACCCAGCACCCGAATACTTCTGCTCGACGATTTCAGTTCCATTGCCGCAAGGCTCCCTTTCAAGAATCCGCGGAGTTTATCTCAGCCCTGGGCAAACAAGAACGTTTCTCGCCAGAGAATGCTGCACAGAGCTGATGAGAACTCACCGCAGAGATGACATAGTCGCGCTGACGACCAATGGAGTTGGCCCCAATGAAGCACTACGTTCTCTATATCCTCCTCGCGCTGCTTGCCGGATGCAGCACCGGGCCGTATCTGCACCCGCAATCGACAGTGGGTACAAATGCTCTGCTCGAACGCACCTGCCCCGGCCCGAAAGCCGCGATGAGCTTTGCCCCACGCTCGGCAGAGCTCGATTGGGTTCACGTGTTGGTCTATGCAGCACCGCCCGGAACATACAGCTGGCCGGACAAGCTGCGCTCAACCGACACCGAACTACGTCTGTTTGGTCGGCTTTACACCCCCCCGCGCCTGCGCAACCTGAACACCCCGGATGAACGCCGGGCGGCCTATCAACAGACCGATCCGCCATTGTGGGTCAGCGCCGCCTCACCCCTGGTCACCGTAACGCTGGCGACAGGTGAAACCTATCAAGTCAGTATCGAGCAGTTGAAAACCGGCTTTGATCCCAAGGAGCAATCGAACAGCAGCCGCAAGGGTACGGCCCTGGGCAAGGGCGATATGGATGACTTCACCCTCACCTTCCCGGCGATATTCGTGAACGGCGAAAAAGTGCCGATGGCGCCGATTCATTTCAAAAAGCGTGAAGAACGCTATGCTCCGGTCTTCAATTGTTGAGTCAGAAACCTGCATCACCCAAGGAGCGGCAATGATCTTCGACTGGCACTCGGGCCCCATCACCCGCGACACCCCACTGGACCCGCACTACAGGAATACGCAGAAGGTCCGCCGCTTCCTGATCGGCGAGTGCGGGGAGTCGTTCAAGTTCGATCGGGCGTTCATGGCGTGGATCAAGAGTGGCGAGCCCTTGACCATGGGCGACGTGGCAGATCAATGGAATCGTAATTCGTCATCCCGGCGGCAAGCGTTGGATCAGTAACCTGCCCAACGCAAGTTGAGTGCAGGTTCGCCGGCGCCCGACCGGCGGCACCCCATTTCTGCGGTTCATGCCGCACTATATTCGGCATGCCTCTACGCCCGACTCCTCCCGCCCCATCCTTCGAATATCCTGCCCACCTTCGCGCCCAGGCCGAGGCGGCGCCGCGTGCGCCCGGCGTGTATTTTTTCTACGCACAAGACGATTCGCTGCCGTTGTACATCGGTAAAAGTGTCGATCTTCGCAGCCGCCTGCTGGCGCACCTGCGCAACCCGGAAGAGGCGCGCATGTTGCGTCAGGCACAGCGGATCGAGTACCAGCAGACCGCAGGGGAAATCGGTGCACTGTTGCTGGAGTCGCGCCTGATCAAAGAGATGCAACCCTTGAAGAACAAGCGCCTGCGCCGGCAGCGGCGCCTGTGCTCGCTGCGCATGCACAACGGCAAACTCGAGATCATCGACACCACCGCGCTGGCCGAGGGCCCGCAGTTGTACGGGCTGTTTCGCAGCCGACGCATGGCGATCGAAGCGTTGATGCTGCTCGCCGACGAGCACCGCCTCTGCCATAGCTTGATGGGTATAGAACCACCCAGCGCAAAAGGTTGTTTCCGCGCGCAGATCCGTAAATGCGCCGGGGCGTGCCGGGGCGATGAAACCCATGCGGCCCACACCGAGCGTTTGCTGCAGGCGTTGGCGCACTGGGCCGTCCATCGCTGGCCGTACCCCGCCGCCATTGCGCTGCACGAATGCCATGGCCAGATGGAGCAATACCACGTCGTGGACAACTGGCGGTACATCGGGACTTATGCCTCGCAGGCCGAAGCCCGATTGGCGCCGGCCCTACCACCGCAGTCGTTCGATGCTGACAGCTACAAGATTCTTGTACGGCCCGTGCTATTCGAGAGCGCCCGTGTGGTGCTGCTTTCGTAGGTAGCGTCTTACCGCGTTCAGATCAGCGGGCGCGCTACCTGCCCGGCAGGAACCTTTTTCACAATCTGGAATCAGTGCTGCATGTTTTCATACCCATGACTCAGCGAATTCCCGATGATTTTAAGAAAATCCCTGCTCTGTATCGCGTTGCTGGCCATCGGCTTTCTTGCCGGATACGCCGCAAAACCCAATGATGTGCTTCAAGTGACCGCTGGCCAACTAATAGAATGTGGCCAGGTAACCATTCCGACCCTGGGCATGTAAGCCCAGCCACCAGCGCCAGCCCTTACTGCGGTTTGACTTCAGGCACCCATAAGGTGCAGGCGGTGGCAGCCTGGGCGACAAGCCAATCATGACCCCGAGTGCCGAAGGGGCGTGGCATCGTGTGGGAGATCCTTAGCGCCATGTTGTAGGCGCCCGTCATTTCATTCTCAGTCGGGTTTGTCTCTTCCAGCTTTGTATTGTTCTTGAGCCCATTAAGCGCCCCTTGTAGAGCGATTGCCTGTTTGTAGGTGTCTTCGCTTTCTTCAAGGATAGATACCGCGATAAACGCAGCAGTCGAGCAACGATCCATCTTTTCCCACTGTTTGAGTTGCGCGTCATCAGCGAACGCAGTGGCGCACCCCAGCAAAACCGTACATCCCAGTAAATAACGCATTGATAGCTTCCCGGCGAATAGTTGGCGGTTTTAATAACCCATTGCAATCCAAATTGCCACAACGCTACTCGCCGCACCCGTCATTCATGCTCGGCTGCCACCTTGATCTTTGTCGTGTGGTCCGCACTAGCCCGCCTTCACGCTGCGATGCGTAGTCAACACGCCTTTGTCATCGAACAAGAAAATCATCTGGTTCCCCCCATTGTCCTGGCAAATAACGCCTTCAGTGCCTGCGTCGACGATCCCTTGGCAAGCCATGTTCCAGACATAAGGGCGGATTTGGCATTTCAGTGTCTTACCGTCTTCTATCACCAGATGATTAGTGGCCGAAATGCTTTCTGGCGCGGGTTTGGGGCAAGCGCCATCTCCCCAATTGACACCCTGATGATTGGGTTGCGAAACACAACCAGCCAGCAAGAGCATGGGCAGCAGGCATCGGTAATTCATGAGCACTCTCCTTAGTTGCAATAGGGTTGAGCGCAACCCTAACTTCGGCTTCGCTGGGGAACGGGGATTTAATTAATTGCCGGACCAATAAACTTTTAGAGAAGGCACTAAAAAGAACCCTCTTTCACCACAAAAATAAAGCCCAAAAGTTAGCATTGATCCATTCGCGAGTGAACTAGCACAGATGGGCTAGTGGCTCATTGCCTTTTATAAAAACCCTGATTATTTTTTCGGGATGCCGCGCGCCTATTGCCCAGGTGGTACCCTCCCGACTCAATGTTCTGCCTACCCAGTAGCCACCTGGCTTTAACTGCCCGTAAGCACTCATCCTTCACCCGCCCCCACCAGCAAGACAAGGACGTAAACACAGTGAACAGGGAGATCATCCTGATGCGCCATGGCCAGCCGAACCTGACCATGAGCGGCAAGGTTTCTTTAGTCGACATGCAATTGCCCGGTCATAGCTTCATGAATTGAATGATTGGTAAGCAGCTCGAGGCTAGCGGCTCGACTCGCCAGATACGCAATGGAAACCGCTACTGGAGCGCAGTGGTTTATCAGATGCATCAAACGTGAGTTACGCAAGTAACCCGCAAAAAACCTGCGGCAAACATGCCCCAGATCCATGCGCCCTGCCGGCCGAACACAAACTGCCCAACAGCCCAAGGGTCAGCAGACTCATCCCCTGGCCGCACTCTGCCAGTCGCTGCCATTTCCAGTCATAGGCCGATCAAGCTGGCAGCCCAAGAAAAGATTGTTAATGCGAAGCGCTATCATTAAAGTACGGGGCTTTCCTCTGCGTGATCTCTGCCAATGTCGAGCATGACCACCGAAGAGCTTGAGGTGGCGTTTCGGGCCCATGCCACCGAGTTGCGTTCGTTTCTTCATCGTCAGTTGCGCAATCCTGAGACTGCTGCCGATCTGACTCAGGAAACCTACCTGCGCCTGCTCCGTCAGCCACCCCGTAAACCGGTGCTCAACCTACGCGGCTTTATCTTTAAAATTGCCCGTAACTTGGCGATTGATCATGCACGCAGCAGGCAAACACGGGAGCGCCTCGACGAAGGCACCGCCTACCTTTACGAGGTAACGGGCGAAAGCCCGGCTCTGTTCGATGTCGTGGTAGCGCAACAGGAACTCGCCGCAATGGCCGCCGCTTTGCACCGCTTACCTATCCAGTGCCAGGAGATATTTACCCTGTGCCGGCTGCGCAACCTTCCCCATAAGGAAGTAGCCTCTCAACTGCAGGTATCTGTAAGTACGGTGGAAAAACAATTAGCTATTACTCTCGACTTTCTCAGCCAATGCCTGCAACGATAGCCGGTATGCATGATCAATCCGACACCCCCCAATCCATTAGCGAAGTCCAGCGCACTGCCCACGCGTGGGTGATTCGCCTTACCTCGGGCTCGGTGCAGCCCTCTGATGTGGCCGCGGCGCGGGCATGGTGCGAACAGGCACCGGAGCATCAGCAGGCGTTTGTCGAGGCGCGTCGGCTGTGGAGTTTAAGCGCACATCTGGCCGAGCCTCGTGCCGCAGCACGGCCGTCGTCGCGACGCGTGTGGGCAATGGGTATCGCAGCATCGTTGGTACTCGGGCTCGGCGTGGCATGGGCGCAATACATGGCGTTGGACGCAGACTATTACACCGGCACCGCTGAGCGTCGCCAGGTCACGCTTGCTGATGGTTCTCACATCACCTTGAATGCCAACAGCGCCGTAGATGTGAATTTCACCGGCGATGGGCGCCGCATTACCCTGCGCAAGGGCGAGGCCGTGTTCGATGTAAAGCCGGACCCACAACGGCCCTTCAGTGTGCAGGCAGGGGCCCTGAGCGCTACGGCCCTGGGCACGATCTACGCAGTGCGCCGTGATGGCGAGCACGTGGATGTCACGGTGCGCCGCGGGCGTGTGGCTGTCACCAATGCGCCTGACAAGGTGACGCTCAGCGCTGGCGAAACCGTGGGTGGGCGTGCCGATGGCCTGGGCGCCAAGCAGAGTGTGGTCGTCGACACGATACTGGCGTGGGAGCAGGGTCGCCTGGTCTTCGAAATGACGCCGCTTGCGCAGGTGCTTGAGCAGGTCGAACGCTATCGTCCGGGGATCATCCTGATACGGGACACGAGCCTGGGCGCACTCAAAGTCAGCGGCACCTTTCAACTCGACGACCTGGACGACGGCCTGGCGACGCTGGAGAAAGTCTTTCCCCTCAAGATCGAGCGCTACACCGACTATCTGCTGGTGATCTCCTCCAAGACTTGACTATTTTTACGGGTGTTGGCGTGTCACCCGTCTCCCCTCCCTAGAACGATAATGTTTCGTATTAGGGAGAGCACTGATGCAGCATCCGTTACCTGAAGGTTTGCCAATAAAATCTTTGTCCGCAGCCCCGCTTACACTGTTGTGCGTGCTGATATCCGGCCTGGCGTTTGCTGATCCCCACTCATTCAATATCGCACCGCAACCCTTGGCGAGCGCGCTGAACCGCTTGGCTGCCCAAAGCGGTTTACAGGTGATAGTGGATGGCACGTTGGTAGCCGGCAAGAACAGCCTTGGGGTGGTCGGCCCCAAAGAGCCAGAGGCGGCACTGGCTGAAGTATTGAAAGGCAGCGGCTTGACCTGGCGCGCGACCGGCGCGAACAGCGTGATGCTGGAGAAGGCTCCCGAATCGAGCAGCACCCTGCAATTGGGGGAAACGGCAATCGTCGGCCAGGAGATGGGCGAAACGACCGAGAACACCGGTTCCTACACCACTGGCGCCATGCAGACCGCCACCAAGCTGCCCTTGACCTTGCGTGAAACGCCACAGTCGGTCAGCGTGGTCACGCGCAAACGCATGGACGACAAGGCCATGACCACCATCAGTGATGTGGCCCATAGCGCGCCGGGGATTTTCCTGAATAACTCCGGCGGCGTGGCGCGCCCCACCTTCAGCGCGCGCGGGTTTGACGTCGACACCGTCATGTACGACGGTTTTCCCACCAGCTTCCTCACCTACCTGCCCAGCAGCGAAGCCAACCTGGCCATGTATGACCGGGTGGAAATCGTTCGCGGCGCCACCGGCCTGGCCCAAGGCGCCGGCAGCCCTGCGGCCGCCATCAACCTGGTGCGTAAACGCCCGACACATAAGTTCCAGGCGGTGCTCACCGGCAGCGCTGGCAGTTGGGACGATTACAGCAGCACCCTGGACATTGGCGGCCCACTCAATGAAAGCGGCACTTTGCGCGCCCGTACCGTGCTCTCGCGGCAAGACTCGAAAAGCTTCCGCGAGTCGGTGGAAAGTGACGCGGACCTGTACTACGGCGTGGTAGACGCCGACCTGACTGATACCACCACTTTGACGCTGGGCGCCTATCGGCAGAAGGACTACACCAACTACGTCTGGGGCGGGTTGCCCATGGCCCGTGGCGGTGGTCATCTAGGGCTACCCCGGGACACGTTCCTGGGACACGACTATGAATACATGAACAACCGCACCACCGGTTATTTCGCGACCCTGGAGCACGGTTTCGCCAACGACTGGAAGCTGCGCATGGCAGCCATGCAGTCGACGACCGACAATGACGTACTGGCCTCTTCCATATGGGGATACAACCGCCACTATCTATGGACGCAAGCCATGGAACAGAAGGAAAGAGGTTATGACCTGGCCCTCAGCGGCCCCTTCCAGTTGCTGGGTCAAGAACATGACTTCAGCATGGGCCTCAGCAAGCGCCAGCTGGATTATCGTACCGGTAATATTTGGGAAAGGTTCATCGACAGCAACGTCGATCTGTTCGCGTGGGACCCACGTGGTCATACCAAGCCCAATATCGTCAAAGGCCCCGACGGCCGCCTCGAGACGACGACTCAGGACAGTCTCTATGCCAGCACCCGCCTGCGCTTGACCGAACCTCTGTCGCTGATTCTCGGCGGTCGTCTGGACTGGTACGAATTCGAAAGCAGGGCCACCCCCGCAAGCAGCTACAAGGTCACGCGCAATTTGACCCGCTATGCCGGCCTGGTCTATGACCTGGACGCCAATCACTCGGTCTACGTCAGCTACACCGATATCTTCAAGCCACAGACCGAAAAAGGCCTCGGTGGGCAAGTGATCGAGCCTATCTTGGGCGAGAACTACGAAGTGGGTATCAAGGGCGAATACTTCGATGGCGCACTGAACGCCAGCCTCGCTGTTTTCCAGATTGATCAGAAGAATCGCGCCCAGGAATTGCCTGACGTCAAAGGCTGCGGTCCAGCCGCCAACAGTTCGTGCCACGAGGCTTCCGGCCTGGTGCGCAGCCGAGGTGTTGACCTGGAAATCCAAGGCGCCCTGACCGAAAACTGGCAACTGGCCGCTGGGTACACCTACACCCAGACGAAATACGTCAACGACGCCAATGCAACCCTGGAAGGCCAGGACTTCAACCGCCGACTGCCGCGTCAGCTATTCAAGCTCTCCACGATCTACAGCCTACCCGGCGACCTGCAACGCTGGCGCATTGGCGGTGATGTTTACCAGCAGAGCCAGATCCGCACCGCGGGAGGCAGCGGTAGCAGTGCATGGCAAAATCGACAGGGCTCGTACACCGTGGCCGGCCTGGTGGCAGGCTACAAGGCCAGCGAGCAACTGGATTTGCAGTTCAACGTAAACAACCTGTTCGACCGTACTTATTACGTCAGCATCGCCAACGGGGGCTATGAACCGTACGACGTCTACGGCGACCCACGCAATTTCAAACTGACGGCCCGCTACAGCTTCTAAGAAGCGGCTGGACTCTCATGTCCAAGGACGGACGTGGGCGAGATGCTAGGACGATTGCGCTACGGGGTAAACGCCGCCATAGCCGCACACGGGACCGCAATCTTACCCATTGCCAAGCCCATGTGATTGATGACCGGCACGTAGCGCTGGCGTTCCACAGAAGACTGGCGGTTCAGGGACGCTAATAACCCCATCGAGATTTTTCAGCTGTTACGCAATGCTCCTCTTTTTTTGTGGTCTCTACCCTGACTCCGCAACAGGACAGGCCCCATGTCGATACGCACTGCGCTCTGCCTGCTGGCTCTGCCGTTGTTCGCAGGCTGCCAGTATTTGCCGCACACCGATTACTTCACGGCACCTGAAAACGAGCCGAACCCCGCCTGGATCCGCATCGTCAACTTCACTCAGCATGCCGATCTGTACCAATACGAAAACGGCATACGCTCGGGCGGCGTCATTCGCAGTGGGCCGCTTCCGTTCATCCATACACAAGATGAGGGTATGCCGAAAGCAGGGCAAAACCTCACGTCGGACTATTACGAAACGCGGATCCGACCAGGCATCGAAACGCATGTGGGTATGTTCTGGGAAGGGGGACGCACGCAATCCTGCTCTGTCACGACGAAGTTCACGCCCCACGCTGGGCGCTTTTACCAGTTCAGGCTGACATCAGGTTCAGCAGGCACCTGCACGCTGTATCCGTCTCTGATCGAGCGCGACAAAAACGCAGATGGGTGGCATCTCACACCAAACTCGCAGGTGTCGTACAAAGGCGAAGGGCCGACGGCCAAAACCCATTACAACAATAGCCGCTTCGAGGATCCCGATTATCATCCACCGGCGGATCTCTATCCTGGCATAGATGTTTTATAAAGCGGGCCACGGGGACAAACTCATGGCTGCCAACGCAACTACAAGGAGTCGTTCATTGGGTGTCACAAAGTACTGGCCAGCGCTCGCCGAACGAGCCTCAGAGGATCTATTCGCATGGTCGGCCTTTGTCGCGCAAACAGAATTCCTGTGGCAAGACACTGCTTTGGTCCAGGACGCCGTCGCTTGGCAACGCCTCTGGTTCGAACTGGAGATAATCAACGGGCTTGCGTTGGCGCAATGGGAAGATCAGGGCAGGCCTGATGACTGGTCATGCTGCTGGAACAAAGACTATCGCCAAGAAGCGGCCGCCCTGGCGTCTGAACTGGTAGCAATGCTTCGCGATGCAGATTCATCTGCCTCCTGAATACACGAGCGTCAGCCACGGTGCCATGAACTCGGATCCCGGCAGACAGACGCTCCCTGCGCTTCTTGCCGCGATTGTAAAGCTGGGGGCAATTCAGCCCTACCCAATCAGTTATTCACCGTGGCGTACCATGAGTTGGCGGCATGAGCTGCTTGCCATCCCGAAAAACACGATCCTTACCGTTGCGCTTGGCCTCATACATATTACAGTCGGCAGACTTAAGTACTGCAGACATGTCGGACGTCGCCGAGAATCGCGCGATACCGGCACTGCAGGTGTAGTGATGGGGTGGCGAGACGCTGTGCCGGATCGCCTCCAAAAGCCGCAACGCGTATTCATTGGCGACCGAAGCATCGTCACCCAACAGTAAAACCCCGAACTCCTCCCCACCAATCCTTCCAACAGTGTGACTGCCAAGCGTGGACTGCAAGCACGCGGCCATTGCGCATAAAATCTTGTCGCCCACATCGTGACCATACTGATCATTTTTAATTTTAAAACTGTCGATATCCAACATTATAAAATAGCCATCGCCCCCACCTGCCATCACTTGCTGGAAACTCTCCATAAATGCTCGCCGGTTGAGTATAGAGGTAAGAAAATCGGTCTCCGCCAGGGTTCTGAACTCACTCTCGATCAATAACACTGAGCGCATATTTTTCAAATATGTAAAGCTCAGGGTAAAGCCAATTGACATGGACGATACGCAAAACAGCACCAGATATACTTCCAACCCCCTATACATGCCCACGTCAAGGTTTGACCACATCAAAATCCACACCAGCGCACTGGATAGCAGATAGTCCTGAACCGTGATAAATAAAATGGCGCTACTCACCACAATTATAACGGCCAGAGGCAGGGCGAATACACGCAGCTCTGCACCGGAATCAATCACACAAGAAAAACCAAATGCCAATACAACGATGTATACGCCACCCAAAAACCGCCATACCAGGAAGTTACCGGTCGCACGATGAAAGTGACAAACTAAGAGCAGGCACATGGTAATTGAAAAATTCAGCCAATTGATACTCGGCACTGGATCCACCAACAAAACACCCAGCCACGCCACCACCCCAACCAACTCAACTTTTGTTACCGCGGGTGATAACAATGTCCGCATTCGCGGCCTAATCTTGAAAGTCGCTGGCATCTCTAATTCCCTTTCCATAACGACTCAGATTATTCGACGTCTTCGCCCTGCCCTCTTTCAATCATTTCGATAAAAAAATTTGCCGACAGCCGTGCCATCTGCCGCCACTCCGTGTCGCTAACAAGGCCGCAGCGCAACAATTCGTCTGCCGCGTCCAACAGACCGAAATAGTAAGTTTCCAAATCCATTTCTGGCTCATATCGAACAATCAGGGCTTCCCAAGCTTGCATAGCTGAACTTTTCATAGACTCGTCCCACGCGGCTCACACATTCTTTTCGACATATACACAAGGTCGACCACCGCACGTTATTAGCATTTTTGGAAAGATAGTTTATTCAAGCTGCAATTTCAGAATAGGTAGTTTTTCTACGCGCGAGCAACGTGCACAAAAAAGGTCCAAGGATTACTTCCACTGCCTTGTAATGACATGCTAACGATGCTCATCAATCCAGGTCGCTGGTGACCCGCCCAATTGCTTCCACAACTTGCTTGGCACCCAACTGAATATCTGCCATCGCCCTGCCTGCCTGCTCAGCCAGCTCCAGCAACCTATCGGCCTGGTCTCGGCTGCACTGGACCTGAACAGTGGCTTGACGGGCTAACTCACCGTTCTGTCGCACTACGCTGGCAATCTCCTGTGTCGCCGTGCTGGTGCGCCCAGCGAGTTTGCGCACCTCATCCGCAACTACCGCGAAACCACGGCCGTGCATTCCCGCGCGCGCAGCTTCGATGGCTGCGTTAAGCGCCAAGAGATTTGTTTGCGTGGCAATGGCGCCGATAGTGTCAACAATAGATCCGATCAACAGCGACTGTGACTCAAGGGCACTCATGCTTGCGGTCACTGAAGCCATTTGTTGCGCGATGGTTTGCATGGATATTACCGAGTCGCCTACCAGGCCCATGCCCCGGTCCGCCTTGACATCGGTATCGAGCGAAACCTCGTAAGCCATGTGTGCTGCCTGTTTGACTCTATCGGCTCTCTCAACCTGCTTTGTCACCACACTGGCGAACTTGGCGACCTTGTACACTTGCCCGCAAGCATCCTTGATCGGGTTATAGGTTGCTTCTAGCCACACGACCCGGCCGTGTTTATCCAGGCGGCGAAAGCGCCCCGCAATGAACGCACCTTTATTCAACGACTTCCAGAAATCAGCGTAAGCCGCAGAAGCAACATCCTCGTCCAGGCAGAATAGGCGATGATGCCTGCCTTCTATCTCTGCAAGGCTGTAGCCCATTGCGTCGATAAATGGCTTATTGGCATGTAGGACTTCACCAGCGAGGCTGAACTGCACAATTGCGGTTGACCGGTTCAAGGCGCTGAACATTTCCACGCCTTCCTGCTCGTCCCGCGCCAACGGCGGAGCGATACAGCCGTAGCCTTGAAATGTGCGTTCAGACAAAGAGAGCCAACACATGCCAAGCGTGACAATTTGGCCATTTGAAGCGGTGTAGCGCTGCAATTCACTGGCCCGCAGATTCGGCGCAAACGCGCTGCGCGGCTCAGCCAGTATGTTGCTAATCTCCGAGCCGGATAGCTCATCTAACGAATAGCCAAGCACATCGGCGAATCGCTGGTTGGCCGAGATGATTCGGCCCGCCCGATCAACACGCAGTGAAATAAAAACCGATTCAAGGTTGGCGAATACGCCAAGTAATGTACCGAGCTCGCCCTTGCAGTCGAGCAGAGCATTTTTTATGCGACGGTTAAACACACTGACCTCCGATGCTAACGAGTACTACAATAAAGGACAATGTCTGTATATTATGCCGCCCAACAACACGGCCTTTCAAAAGCATTCACGCTACGAACCAAGCAAAGACTTGGTCCGGGGATACTTATCATTAAACTCGCTATCCCCCATTCCTAATTTCAAGCTAATTCGCGCCACTGAAAAATTTATGGCCATGGTGCGCCTCACCAAATCCAGAAAAGCCGGAAGTAGTTCCACCGTATTCTTGTGGCATTTGAAATATCCGTGTAGCTCACCTTCTCGAACCATGCGTATGATATGAGTCTTCGACACGCCCAAGCGCGAAGAAAGCTCAATATACGTTGACACCTTATAACCGGCCTGAATTGAATCCTTACGCAAGCTGTCTACATACAACGCAAGCATCGGCAGATGCCCACCATCTCTGTTCATAATCCATTTTGCTTCAGGCAATAACTTGTCAAGCATCACATCAGCTTCCAACAACTTTGCGAAGCCATGAAAAAACACACGCAGCATGTCTTCCGACTCCCATACATCTTTCAGGCAAGCATCGTATGGAACTATCAACTGCGACGGCAGCAAATAAGATTTAATCATCCTGGTGGTTTCACACAGCGCCGCGCCGGTGGGTTTGAAAACACGCTGCCTACTGTCTTCGTCATGCATCCGGACTTGTATATAACCGGTAATAAAGAAAAACGAAAAGTAAGAGTCCAAGCTATTGCGCGATAAATAACCACGCTCTTGGCAGAACGCTTTAACCTTGGACAGGGGCACCAAATGATCTTTGTAATTAAAGCTCAACAAAGAAAGCGCCACCATAAACCGGTCATATTTGAGCAGATTTTTGTAAAACAGCGGTTTTTGTCGATAGTTCTCCATCACCAAATCGAAATGTAGAAGGATCGCGTCATCCATGTCGCATCGGGTCATCGCGGAACTGGTCTCTATCAGATACTCAAGCAGATCAGTTTTATTCATCGACGCTCAATAGACCTCACAAGACAACATCAAATAGCCACTACCTGCATCATGCCCAGTATATGCGTATTCAACCATCTGAAAATTTCACCCCAAAAATGTTCTGTCGCTTCCCCTTCGTATTAAACCTCGCATCGCTTTTGTGAAGCATTCGACCGAATGCGGACGTTTACGAAGGTCTGCTTTGGGCTATCAACGACACAACCGTGTTTGCCCCGCGCCCACTGCCAACCTCGTCGGCGATGGGTCGATTTTTTAGCTTGCTGAAACGTTTCATCACGTTTATAAAAATGGCACAACTCCAAGAAAGGCTGCCGCCATGACCCCGCTCAAACTCTTTGTTGCCCTCAGCGCACTGTCCGCTGCCTCCCACGCCATGGCCTGGGATTACGTTCTGCTCGACACCGACAAAGCCGCCCAGAACTGGCAGATCACCAGCCAGCAACTCGGAATAAAAACCGACAAACCCTTCAGCGTTACCCTACGCACCTTGCACGGCGGGCGGCAGGAAGGTGTCAGCATCGTCGACATCGATAACGGCACGATGAAACTCTCGGTAGTGCCGACTCGCGGAATGAACGTCTTGCAGGCCTCGGTCGGCAATGTGCGCATGGGCTGGGATTCTCCGGTCAAGGAAGTGGTCAATCCGTCCTTCATCGAACTCAATGGCCGCGGTGGCCTGGGCTGGCTGGAAGGTTTCAATGAACTGGTCACCCGCTGCGGCTACGAATGGGTCGGCCACCCCGGCGTCGACAACGGCGAACTGCTGACCCTGCACGGTCGGGCCGCCAACACTCCTGCGAACAAAGTCACCCTGCATATCGATGAAAAACCACCGTACGCCATCACCCTGCGCGGTGAACTGAAAGAGCAGGCGTTCAAGAAGGTCGACTTCTCGGTCGCGACCGAACTGGTCACCGAACCCGGCAGCGTCGTGTTCGCCCTCAACGACACCCTGACCAACAATGGCGACTATCCGAAGGAGTACCAGGCGCTGTATCACAGCAACTTCAGTACCCCGTTCCTGGAGCAAGGCGCTCGTTTCGCCGCGCCGGTGAAACAGGTGTCGCCGTTCAACGACAAAGCCAAGGGCGACCTGCCCGACTGGCAAACTTACCGCGCGCCGACCAAGGACTACGACGAAACGGTTTACAACGTGGTGCCGTATGCCGATGCCAAGGGCGATACGTTGACCGTGTTGCATAACAAGGCCGGCAGCCTGGGCGTTTCGGTCGGTTTCAATACCCAGACACTGCCCGTGTTTTCCCTGTGGAAAAACACCGATACCCAAGGCCAGGGTTATGTCACGGGGCTGGAGCCGGGGACCAGTTTTTCCTACAACCGCCGTTATCAGCGGCCACTGAACCTGGTGCCGACAATTGGGCCCAAGGAACACAAGCAGTTCCGCATCAGCTACAGCTTGTTGACGGATAAGGCGGCGGTGGATAAGGCCTTGAAGCAGGTGAGCGAGATTCAGGATGGGCGGGAGACTGAGGTGCGGCAGACGCCGCTGGTTGATCTGACCAAGGGGTGAGCATTGTCGCCCGACTGCTAGCCCTCGCGAAGGGCTGGCGTCGACCCACCGCAGACCTAGGCGGTTTCTGAAGCCATCCAGGTCAAAAAATCATGGACCTGAGTCTTAAACTCTTTTGGTTTGGCGTATGGATTCCTTGCTTGGGACAAGAAAAAAGAGATCTGCGTTCTCATGTACGGGTAATGCTCAACAAATAGCTCGACATGCTCCACCAGTGTTTGCGGCCACATCAGGTCCTGTGCAGAACGAAGTACTTGAGTGGAACTAGCGATGGAAAGTCATACAACATACACTCAGCAATTGGGCGACAGAACCGTCGCCTAATAAATATTCAGGAGCAGTTATGAAACTTTTCGCGGCATTCACAATTTTGTTATTTGCATTAGTCGGATGCGCTACAACTGGGAGCCAATCGCCACAGCAAGCCGCACAATCTGCGACAATTTTATTTGAGCAACAAAAATTCAATCTAGTTTGGGTTCCCGCAGCGAATAACGGCATTTCCGGAGCTATGGCATCCGCGCTTATCGGAAGTGCAGGTTTAGAATCTCCAATTGTTTCAGGTATCCACCAAATAATTGCCCCTGCAAGCAAAGCTGATGTGCGTGTCGCCATCTCAGGAACCGATAGTTCTTTTGCAGCCAACTCAGCTATTGCAGCTTTAAGTAACACATCAAGCATGCTTCCTAAGTTGCAACTTGCATTTATCGGCTCGACATCAGATGCCGCGGCAGTTCGCTCGGCAGTTGAAGCTAAAGGCGGTAAATTCTTACACGCCACACCAAATGGCTCCTAACTAGGGGTTTCTGCCTGTCATGATAGACGTCTGTCGGCCAAAAGCGGACTCTTGAGGTCTATCGCTTTCTACCCGTAGTAACCGGTCAGCCCGGTAGAGACGGAGAAAAAAGGCGACTGATTTATTCTTGAAACCTATGCGAAAACGTCTGCTCAGGCCTGACTGATATCCAGCAATCGAGGCATGGCAATCGCCAGGTAATCCTGCGTATCGAGCACCATCGACGCATCCAGCCGCCCCGCGTTGAAGGCTATTTCAGCGTAGCCTGTGGTCAAGGCCGGATCGACGATCAATTGAATCCGCTCATCGAAAACAAAAGGAGGGATGGCGCCGATCCGGCACCCGGTCAGTTCCATGGCGGTTTCGGCCTTTACCAGCTCGGCTTTTTTCCCGCCCAGGGCCGCTCCGACTTTCTTCATGTCCAGCTTCTGGTCGCCCGGCAGTATCACCAGTGCATAGGGGCCGGCCTGGCCCTTGAGGGAGCAAAGCATGGCCTTCGCGCCTTGGCCGGGCTCGGTGCCACGGATTTCGGCGACGCGCGCCGACTGCCCCTCGGCATCGTGCATCAGCACCCGGTAGGAGGCTGAGCGGGCATCAAGTAGTGCCACAAGGCGATCGAACATGGGATGCATGTAGTTTTCCTCTGGTTTACAGGAGCAGGTCGTAGGACAGTTTGCTGATCAGAATCACCAGTAACACCAGGAATAGAGCCCGGACAAAGGGCACCCCTTTATGAACCGCCAACCAGGTGCCAGTGAGCGCGCCCAGGATGTTGAATGCCGCCATGGGGATTGCGATCAGGTAGAGCACGTTACCCGTCGGAATGAAGAACATCAGTGCCGCTACGTTGGTCGCGATGTTCACGAGCTTGGCCGATGCCGAGGCATGAAGAAAGTCGAAGGCGAAGAAGCGGATAAACAGGAAGATCAGGAAGCTACCAGTGCCGGGACCGAACAGACCATCGTAGAAACCGATGGCACCGCCAATGACGATCGCCAGCAGTTTTTCCTTGGTACCGATGCGCATGGGTTTGTGCAGGGCGCCGAAATCCTTTTTCCAGAAGGTGTAGATCGCCATCAGTACAATCAACACCAGCACCGCCGGCCGGATCATCGACTGGGGTACGAACGACACCGTGGCGGCTCCGAAGAAGGCCATGACAAAGGCCGCGCAGGCGGCCGGGATCACAAGCCCCCAGTCGATCACCACCTTGCGCACGAAGGACCGGGCCGCGAATGCGGTGCCGCAGGCGGCCGCGACCTTGTTGGTACCCAGCAGCGCCGCCGGTTGAGCGGTGGGCAGCACGTTGAATAGCGCGGGTATCTGGATCAGTCCACCGCCGCCCACCGCCGCATCGATCAGGCCGGCGGCGAAGGCGAACACGCAAAGGATGACAATATCGACCATGAAATCAGGCTCTGACTATGTAGGGTTGATGAGGGTCCAGCGGCACCACGCGTGCCGGATCATTGACCCCGAAGACACGCAACATCCAGCGATCACGGCCATCGTAGCGGGGTGTAAAACCATCCCGGGCATGCAGGGTTTGCTGGTTCTTGAAGATCAGCATGTCCCCTGGTTGCAGCAATATGTGGTGCACGACATCGGGATGATTGGCGACGGCGGCGAACAATTGGAGGGCAAACTGCGCATTAGCGCAGGTCGCCTCGACACTCGCTTTGTTGTAGCGGCAATACAGGCCATCGCTTGCGCTTCTGTACAGCAAGGGGACGTTTTCCAGCACATTCCCCTGTTTGCCGAAGGAAGCCGGTCGGCGAACGGTGAAGTTCGGTCGTGACAATTCTTCTTCGACGTAGGCCGGCAGAATGGCCAGCACCTCGTCAATGGCGACGATGCGCGTCGGCACATCGAGCTCGCAGCGCAGGCCGGTCAGGGACAGGTACTCCGGACAGGCCGACAGCTGCGAGACGGGTTCGCAGGTCAAAGGCAGGTGGGGGTTGTCGACATGCATGCCCAGATCCGCGCGCGAGCCATAGGAGCTCTTTTCGGTCTCTCGCCTGTGCTTGGGCGATACGTGGCGGAACACGGTGTCGTTGCTTTCACCCTCGTACGCCAGCGGACGGGTTTGCAGAGTTTGCAGCACCGACAAAATAGCCCCGGCCAGTGTCGACAAGTCCTCGATACCCGGCTCCCGGTCATAGGGCGTGGCGGGCAGTTGCGGGTCCAGCGGCAGCCCCCTGACGATCATCGCCACTTCACGGGCCCGTGGAAAATTGCGTAGCTGCTGGATTTTCTCGGTGCTCAGGACACTTTCCAGCAACAACCCCAGGTCCGGCATGTTGCGGATACCCGAGGCGCTATCGGTCACCTCCAGCGATGCCAGACCGGCCTGAAGTGCGCGTTGTTCTTCGAGCGACAGATGAATTTGCGGTATCTCCCGTCGGTTCGAACTCACTGATTTTTTTTCCAGCAACTCATGAATTACTTCATCAACACACCCTGCGGCCTTCCCGATTACTTCATCTAACTTCGACACGTCCTTGCGCTCCTGTTTACCCCATCCTTGTGGGTCGAACAGGAAGATTAACGGAAGGGCCTTTTTTGTGTTGCAATGCCGCGTTGTGAAAAATGCAATGAGGTGGAGAGTGGCGTTGAATATGTTGGGTGAACTTGAAGCCTTCGCGACCGTGGCTCGCAAGCGCAGCTTCATCGCCGCGGCACGGACTCTGGGGCGCTCCCCTAGCGCACTGACCCGTGCGGTTCAAGCCCTGGAGGAAAGTGTGGGGCTCAAGTTGTTCAATCGCTCCTCCAATGCCGTGAGCTTGACCGAAGCGGGTGAATGCTTATTGCCCCACGCATACAAAATGCTCGAACTGCAACGTGAGGTGGATGAAGACCTGGCCGGCCTCAGCGGCCTGGCCTCCGGCTGGATCCGGTTTTCCGCCCCAGAGTTTCTCGGACACGGGGTATTGCCCCGGTTGATCGCGCAATACTGCGAGCGTTATCCGGACGTTAACATCGATGTGGTTTTCACCGATGAGATCATCGACCCGGCCAAGAGCAAGCTGGATTTCTCGATTCGCGGCGCGTTTCCACAATCCAGCGACTTGATCGGCTTTGCGCTCTGGAGTTACTCGCGTTATCTGTATGCCAGCCCCGGCTACCTGGAGCGCAACGGCATGCCCGACTCCATCGAGGCACTGGAGTCGCATTCGCTGATCCTGCATACGGCGCCGCGGATTCTCAAGGAGTGGAATTTTCGCAGTGAGGAGCAGGCCATCAGCTTTCGGGTTCATCCTAAATTTCGTTTCAGCTCCGGTCTGGCGGTATTCCAGGCAGCCCTCGCGGGCGTCGGGATCGCCCGCTTGGCGGATTGGATGGCGGAGCCCGAAGTGCAAGCTGGGCGCCTGTGCCGGGTTTGTCCTGAGTACAAACTCACCTCCAGCAGCGGTGAGAGCCCACAGATGCACGCGGTGTACCCGGCCGGAAATTTACCGCTGCGGGTGAAGGCATTGATGGAGATGATCCGTGGCTTAGGTGAAAGCCTCGAATGTAAACGCGGCTCAGCACTGATATGAGGTTACGGGTCGTTCGGCCCTGACCGCTCACTTTGCGAATGAAGAGTTCATCAAGCTGACGCTGGCTGTCCTCATGACTCCTGCCTGATTACCAGACACCGCTACTTACAAGCAACCGACCACAGTTGATCAAGTCTCGTCGTATAACGACGGCTCATCATCTCCCGACGCATTCCCCAGTCGGGGTTCGTCGGAACACTGGCCGACCGCAGTGTTCCCCTCCATATTGAACGCTAGGTAGAGTGCTGAGCGCCGGGCGTCCACACATGGATATACTTCTTTGCGTCTTGGGCTACAGCACATAGCGCTAAAGACCATCCAAGATGTATAGATGGGCCGACGAAGATCGAAATCTATAATCAATGATGTTTTGGTAGTCAGAAGAATAATAAAAGTCGTGGGCCACATCGACCGAAGGAAACTCAAGCAGTATGACCCGCGGAACGATTCGACTACCTTCAATGACGTGTGGTTGGTTCGTGCCTACCAAGAAAGTGGCTCCGAACTTTTCAAGGACAGGCCTGACACTCACCATATACTCGTTGTAGAACACGTCGGGGTCTGTGATCGTCAGCTCTGCAAACAAATAGCCTTTCTTTTCCATATTTTCCTCGCGCTTTCAGTTTTCTCGGCGACGCTAATCAGTACCACCCTAGAAGATGGATATGAGGTGTACCCGTTCGCACCTTTCAGCATTAGCGGCTCAATGGAATCTACAAATACCATCATGCCGCCTAAGACTGGACGCTCTTATTTACTTCGGCGGGGGAGATGATCCGGAGGGTCACATGCTACCGTCCCCATCTTAGCCGGCACTGACATTTCAAAGAGCTCGAGATCAGGTGAAATTGCAGTCTCGTTATGCTTAAGTCCTGGAGGAATGAACAGAGACTCACCCTGCCCCACACGTATGACCCGACCGTCCTCGAATTCAAGTTCGATCCACCCTCGCAGGGTGTAAATAAAATGAACATCACAGATATGATAATGCCAGCCGGTCTGTTCCATAATGTCCGTAGCACAAGTGACTTGCGCCCTCGCCACACCTTCAGTAGCGTCTGTAAGCCCCAAGTCGCGATACTTGAAAAATGAGCGCCGGCCTGGCACCAATGGCGCATTCTCCGGCGTAGCGTACGCCAGCCTCTTTAAAAGTTCTGCCACCGCACTTGGCATCTCCGGGTGCGGTAGAGTTTTATTATAAGTTTGCATGTCCACCCTCTTATTCTCCATGAATACCAAACAAAGCTTGTTCGTTTTTTCAGCACAAACACTTAGACGACAACCCATCTCATGCCTAAAAACATAATTTTCCTTCACGACCCATACTGCCCATTCAAACAGCAAGGCGCACAACGCCCATCACCCAATTAATTTGTGAGAGCATCAGTACTCTCTACCGAGAGGCAGTATGACGTCGCCGCGACCATTACCGCGAGAACTAACTCACGAGAAACGACAGCCCACTATGGCATTACGGTAATAACGTATTCCTTGAAGACTCAAACGGGAATGGTGTCTTTCTTATTAGCGACTTTGTAATTGTTAGAATTTTGAATTGTGGCATCGCCTCCTACGAAATCTTCTTTGCGTAGCATTAGAAGCGCAATAAGTGAAACGACACCTGTACCTATGTAAAAATACCACGGCGAGGTGATATCCCCTGTTTGCTGGATTAGCCAAGTAGAAATAAATGGAGCGCTTCCGCCAAACACCGCCACCGGAATGTTATACGCTATAGCGATACCTGTTGAACGTACCCGGGTAGGCAACAACTCACTCATCGTAGCGTAGGTGGATGAAGCGTAAAGTCCGAATAGGATGGCGACGGCCATCAAAGGCAGAAAGAAGCTCGTGGGTGTGGCTCCGGGAGCGGATTTAAAGAACCAGAACATCGCTAGGGTTGCCAGACCTCCCACGACCAGTAGAAAGGGCTTACGGCCATAACGGTCGGTGAAAATACCTCCAAATGGCATTACAAACGCTGCGCTCACGCTAGCGATGAACACAAACAGCAGCGTTACACCGCTATCGAATTTCAAGATGCGAGACATATAGGTGGAGGCAAACGTTAGTACCAGATAAAAGATCGAGCTATGTAGGGTAATGATGAAGAACACTAGCGTGATCGAGCGCTTCCACTGCCACACCTCTCGTAAAGGGGCCTTCGAAGTCTCGCCAGCTTTCTGCAAAGCCAGAAACTCCGGGCTGTCTTCGAGCTTCAAGCGGATGTACATGGAGACCAGCCCCATTGGTCCCGCAACCAGAAACGGAATTCGCCAACCCAATTCTTGCATCAGCTCAGCCCCCATTAACCAAGTCATACCATTGGCCACCACACCGCCAAGCACCAGTCCTAAGACCGCTGTCACCATAAGCCAGCACGTCGAAAACCCTCTGCGCCCCGGCCCTGCATATTCAGAGATGAAACTTGTGATCGTACCGATCTCGCCACCGGCGGAAAAACCCTGTACGCAACGGATAAGGATCAGAAGAATAGGTGCGGCGATACCAATCGTATGATAAGTGGGTAACAGACCTATGCAAAAAGTAGAACCCGACATGAGCATCAGGACAGTGATTAACGTCCGGCGCCGACCGATCTTATCCGCGAGGGGGCCAAAAAACAGACCTCCAAGTGGGCGAATAAAAAAGCTCAACGCGAATGCAGCGAAGCTGCTCAACAAGCTAGTGGTAGGATCTTCTGACACGAAGAAAGCTTGGCCAATGTATACCGCCAGGAATCCATAAACGCCGTAGTCGTACCACTCAATCAGGTGGCCCGAGGTGGCCCCTATGAAAGCACGCCGGCGTTGCTGGGCCGGATTTTTGTTGTGAGAAGCCATGACGAAAGCCCTGCCTTGTTTTTATAGTAATTACGCTGAGGAATACCCATCAGGTACGCCTAGACTGCCCCAGCATTTAGCCCTCCGCTATTCGTGTAACTACGTACATAGATGTGTAGCTTTGAGTATGTAATTATTCCGGTAGATACCGCTGGTTTAAGGTCGCTCGCCATGATGAATCCTGAGCAACAACTGCATGACCTCAAAAGTTTAGCCTTCCAAGTATCCCCGGCTCCCCAAGTGATAACTGGAAATCGCTGCATACTCGAACTCAACAAAGCGTTCGAAAGGCTATTCGGCTTTGACCGAGAAGTGTTGATAGGCGAGCGACTCCTCAAGCTTTATCCGTCACAGGCCGACTACCAAACAGTGGGCGAACGCAGCCTCAGCTGGCTGCGCCATGCCACCAACGGGGCTTACTCGGATGAGCGCTTCATGCAGCACCGCAGTGGAGAGGTGTTCTGGGCCAGGGCCAATGGCTATACGCTAACACCGGATGACCCCTTTCAACTGATGGTCTGGCACTTTGAACCTGTGGATCAAGTGTTTCGGCCGACCGTCAACCTGACACCTCGAGAGCGGGAAATTTCGGCCCACATCGTCAATGGCCTGACCTGCAAGGAAATCGGGCGCAAGATCGGTATCTCGCATCGTACGGTCGAAGTACACAGAGGGCGATTGATGAAAAAATTGAAGTCGAAGAACAGTGCCGAGCTGGTTTCAAAAATCATCGTGCTCAAATGAAATTCGATAGTTGCTCGCTCATGTTGCGCTCCCGGTACTTGGGTTTGCCGAATAGCTTTGGCCTGGTCGTCGGCGAGGATGCTGCTGACCACAACCTTCATGGGCATACACCGGGACAGCAGGAAAAAAGGTTCGCGGTGCCTGACCAGTCGGGGCACTGCAATCGCAGAACAAGCCCGCCCTCCACGAGCCTTAGCCTGCTTTTCTCCAGGGCTGCTACGGCGCCAGGTTCACGCCGTTACAGCGGCCCTTGATAGAGAAGTCGCTGATCTGCCGCGCCTTGTCCACCGTCATGAGGATTGTGCAGCCGCCAGGATGGGTCACGTCATCCCAGTAATTGGTATGGACCATCACATTGCCTTGCCTCTCGGCGGTGCTGCCGACCACCTCCTGGCGCACATAGGTGGTGTCGCGGTACCAGCCCAACTGCACCCCACCTCCGCTGGGCAACGGTTCCATGCGCCCGGGCGGGCCAAAGAAGTCGATGGCCTGCTTGGCGTCGCGCCCCTGCCATTGGTGGCTGGCGCGCAACTCCGGCAGGGTCGGGATACAGCCGACCAGGGTAGGTAGCAGCACACTGAGAAACAGCAAAGAACGTGTGTTCATCGGGCGCTGCTGTCTAGCATGTCATCCAACTCTTGCACCGCCTGGCTGTTGGCTTGAACACCGATCAACTGAATGAACATGGCCTGGATGGTGGCGACCATCCGCGTCGCCGGCATCTTGCCGATCGGCAACATCTGGTTGCGCACACGGTTGTCTGGGGCGCAGACGAAGGCAAAGGTACGCTGCAACCAGTAATCCTTCGGTGCGACCCAGCCTTGGATGTTGGTCTTCACATCCTTCACGGCACCGTCGAAGCGACGTATCGCCCGGGCGCTATCCAGGCGGATCTGGCGCTGTTTGCATTTGACCTGCACCTCATAGGCGGCGAGGGTCGGGAAGGCCGGATCTTCGAACAGCTGCATGACCTGCACCGATTGCACGCCACCAGGCTTTTGCATGATGCCGGCGGCATCGGCGACGTAGACCTCGTTGTGCAGACGCTCCCCTTTACCGTAGATGATCCAGTAGTCGCCCGAGGCTTGTTCGGCCATGGCCGAGGTACTGCAGGCCATGACCAAGATAGCCAGCCATCGACAAGGGGGTGGAAGTCTGTAGCTCATGGAGGTCCTTTCCCGATTTCTGTAATTTAGGAGGATTAATATGAGCCGTGAGTAGGAAGGATCAAATAGCACGCTTGTGCTAATAGCCAAACGCCTTCATCCCTTAGTTTTTGTACGAAAAATGCCTGTGCGACGACCGTAGAGCGTTGAAAACAGGCTCGGATGCAACCAACCAACTCGTGCGTGACTCCGGCCGTTGTTCCTCGCCTGTTTTCGGGTGGTTCCACTGGAACTACACGCCGAATGTCTTACGGATCACCCCATTCTGTCCCTTGACCTATCAGGTATCGATCGCAGCTCGTCGCCTCAAATCGCAAAACCCGAGAGGGCATCTACGGCCTGGCAAACTCAGTGGGTGAGGCACTGCTTGAGCGGTACAACGTAGCCCCCACAACCCAAGCGCCCTGCTCCACCTTCAGGATGAAACCTTGAACGCAGACCTAGTGCGGCTGGCTACACCGGGCAATCACGCCCGTGGACAACTGGTTTGAATGGGTTGATGAAGGCCAGGGCGAGCAAATGGTGTTGCACCAGGGTGAGCCGGCCGAGGCTTTCGAGTGGTTCAAGGCCGACACGGCTAAGGGAAATTTGCAGAACAGAGGGCCTGAGCTGATCCATCGGATTCAATGATGAGTAGCGCCCTCGTCACTTATGGCTTTCTGTTGGCACTCCCGAACCGACTCGACCAGGGACCCAGCCTCTATCTACAAACGCACCACCTGCTCTGTGGAGATTAGAGAGTTTCGCACTCCTGTTAGTTAGTCAAAGCAGTATAGGTCGCTACGCACAAAGTACCAGCCTTGCAATTTTTATCGACGGCCCGGAATAGGGAATCACGGAACTTTAGAGAAACTCAAAAGCGGTATTTTCACCCTTAAATTTAACGCAAAAAAACAGGAGCCCCCCACGGCGCACGACCTTATTAAAGTGCAAAGCGGAACTTCCTCACCTCCTCTAACAGGAAACAAATTGAAACAAAGACCTATTGAAATATTCTAAACACCAAGATATCAACATTTACTGACCAAAAATGAGAAGCCTTGCCTTTTATAGCTGGATGGAAACCCAGTTCAATAAAAAAACAACCAATGGTAACGTATGCTTTCGCATTGCTCAGAATAAGAAAAAACATGAGCAAACTTGTTGATTGAACAAAGGATTAACGAATGACTATCGAGCGAGAGATTTTCTCGGCCCTTATCGCGCAGAACGCATTTCAAGGTGAAAAGCCGAGCGTACAAAGCTACGCCAAGCTAGCCGTGGACAAGGGATTTAGAGCGCTTTCGTCAAAGCAGCAGGCGGTGGTAAGCCCCTTCCTGAAAAAACAATGCGTGGGAATGAAAGAACCAAATGAAAAACATAACAACTGCCAAAATAGTATAGTCGGTCGTGATTTGCTTACAGCGCTTGAGAAATCCGAAACTTATAAAGGATGGCGTTGCGAGAGCTGCCGAAGCGCGTCTTAAAAACAATAAATCAACACTAGAGAGTAGCAACCTAAAAATCTAAAGGAACAAAAAAACACTGTTGTTCTCGCTACTCATAAATGTTACTGCAGCAGGCCGCCATGGCCTGCTCGCAGGTCTCGCTTTCTTTAAGCCTTGATCAGCCCACCACCAAATCGCCGCTCATTCATCACGCACCTGAGCGCTCCGGAAGAATATTGCGCCATGCAGCCTAATCCCTCTGCGCGTCTAATTTTTGCTGAGAGAAATAGTGCCCATATATCAGATAGCACTACTGGTTTTTTGGCATCGCCATACTCCGGTTGGGCTACCAATTGAATAAGAAGAACCGTCAAAAAGTATCGGCACGACAACCTCCCGCAATGCGCAGCCGGCGAGCAGAGTCGTCAGCAGCACGGCGCAGCCTTTCATTTTCAGCAAGATCATCCGCTTTCTCCTTGGCAGCCTTAGCGTCAAGGTCGGCCCTGGCCTGCTCGGCGGCCTGTTGCTTCTCCAGTGTCTGGGGGTCTGAGCACTTGCGGCATTGCTGATCGCGGCCAAGTCACCCTGATGCAGGCCGGCCAGCTCGGCGCCACTGCGAAGCCGTCGAAGTAGAAAAGTTCTGGAGCGATCCCATAATAGTTATGGAACGCTGAGCAAGTACAAGCCCGCGGCAGCCAAACCCCAGAAACACAAAAGCCCCGCATAAGCGGGGCTTTTGTTTGAATCTTGGCGGGAAACCAGGGATTCGAACCCTGGGAACGCTATTAACGTTCGCCGGTTTTCAAGACCGGTGCATTCAACCACTCTGCCAATTTCCCTTGTGCAACACAGGATTATAGTAGCCCATCCTGTCTCAGCGGGCGCCATAATACCCGAATGAAACACACTGTCAAACTCTCTGCATAGCTTGTTACAGAGCGTCTGTTATGATCTTTGCGACTGAACGTTTCAAAACTGAAGGAGTGTCGCCATGCGCGAACAGGATTACGCAGTTAATAGCAACGTGCAGGCTGAGCAGCTAGAGGTTAGCCGCGTCCTGCGCAATACATACGGCTTGCTCGCCCTCACCCTCGCATTTAGCGGCGTGATGGCGTATGTGGCGCAGCAGATGCGTGTTGGCTACCCGAATATCTTCGTGGTGTTGATCGGCTTCTACGGCCTGTTTTTCCTCACCAACAAGCTGCGCGACTCGGCCTGGGGCCTGGTGTCGGCGTTTGCCCTGACCGGTTTCATGGGGTTCCTGCTGGGCCCGATCCTTAACCGTTACCTGGGCATGCAGGGCGGCGCGGAAGTGGTCAGCTCGGCGTTTGCCATGACGGCACTGGTGTTTGGTGGCCTGTCGGCCTATGTACTGATCACCCGTAAGGACATGAGCTTCCTCGGCGGTTTCATCACGGCTGGCTTCTTCGTGTTGCTGGCGGCGGTGTTGGCAAGCATGTTCTTCCAGATCAGCGGCCTGCAGTTGGCGATCAGCGCCGGTTTTGTGCTGTTTTCCTCGGTCTGCATCCTGTTCCAGACCAGCGCCATCATCCATGGCGGCGAGCGTAACTACATCATGGCGACCATCAGCCTGTATGTATCGATCTACAACCTGTTTGTCAGCCTGTTGCAGATCTTCGGCATCATGAGCCGCGACGACTGATCCCAGCCCCATCAAAAAGCCCGCTTCGGCGGGCTTTTTGTTGCCTGCGGCTTTATCATTGGCACAGGTTTACCTACAGAGTGTTCCATGAAGTTCGCAATTGCGCTGTTTTCCGCCGCCCACGCGCCCTCCTCGCGCCGTGCCCTGCTGTTTGCCCAGGCTGCACTGGCCGGCGGGCATGAGATTGTGCGGCTGTTTTTCTATCAGGATGGCGTCTACAGCGCCGCCAATTCGGTGGTCACGCCGCAGGATGAGCAGGACATCGCCCAACAATGGCGCGCCCTGGTCAGCGAGCACCAACTCGATGGCGTGGTATGCATCGCTGCTGCGTTACGGCGCGGCGTGCTCAATGCCGAGGAGGCTGCGCGCTACCAGCGCAGTGCGGTGAACCTCGATACGCCCTGGGCGTTGTCGGGCCTTGGGCAATTGCACGATGCAATCCAGGACGCCGACCGCCTGATTTGCTTTGGAGGGCCATGAAATGTCCAGATCCTTGCTGGTAATCAGTCGCCAGGCGCCGTGGTCCGGGCCCAGCGCCCGGGAAGCGCTGGATGTGGTACTGGCCGGTGGCGCATTCGACTTGCCGATTGGGCTGCTGTTTCTCGATGACGGGGTGTTTCAACTGGCACCTGCACAGAATGCCAAAACCGTGCAGCAGAAGGATGTGACTGCCAACCTGCAGGCACTCTCGCTGTTCGGCATCGATGAGGTGTTTGCGTGCAGCCACAGCTTGGCCGAGCGTGGATTGAGCGCCCCTGATAGCGCGCAGCCACTGAGCAGCGAACAGATTTCCCAGATGATTGACCGTTACGATCAGGTGATGACCCTCTGATGTCGACTTTGCATGTATTGTCCCACTCTCCCTTTTCCGACAGCCGACTGGACAGTTGCCTACGGCTGTGTGGTGCACAAGACGCGATCCTGCTGTGCGGCGATGCAACCTATGCCCTGCAAGCCGGTAGCGCGCCCTTCAAGGCCCTGGAGGTCAGTGCCTTGGTCATCTTCGTGCTTGCCGAAGACGCCCAGGCCCGGGGCCTGTCATTGCCGGAGTGGGCCAAGAGTGTTGACTACCCAGGTTTTGTGCAGTTGTCGATCGACCATGACAAGGTCAACAGTTGGTTATGAATACGCTGACCGTAGGCGCGCGCGCACTAGAACTGGACAAAGACGGTTACCTCGCTGACCTCAATGACTGGTCAACCGAGGTGGCCAACGCTTTGGCAAGCGCTGAAGAACTGGAATTGACCGACGAACACTGGGAAATCCTCGAGCTGCTCAGGGGTTTTTACCAGGAGTTCCAGTTATCACCGGCCACCCGCCCGCTGATCAAGTACACCGCCTTGAAGCTGGGCCCGGAAAAGGGCAACAGCCTGCATCTCAACCGACTGTTCAAAGGCACTCCCGCCAAACTTGCCGCCAAGCTGGCGGGCCTGCCCAGACCGACGAATTGTTTATGACCGACTTCGCCCCGTTGATCACCGAAACTCCCGCCGAACATCCCTTTGCGCCGTTTGTGCGCATCCTCGGCAAAGGCAAGCGCGGTGCCCGCAGCCTGACGCGCGAAGAAGCGCGGGAAGCCATGGGCATGCTGCTCGACGAGAAGGTCGAGGAGTCCCAGCTCGGCGCGTTCCTGATGCTGCTGCGCCACAAAGAAGAGAGCCCGGAGGAACTCGCCGGCTTCACCGAGGCCCTGCGCGAACGCCTGAACCCGCCGGCCCTGCAGGTGGATGTCGATTGGCCTACCTACGCCGGGAAAAAACGCCACCTGCCGTGGTACCTGCTGGCCGCCAAGTGCCTGGCGCAGAACGGCGTGCGAATTTTCATGCATGGCGGCGGCGCCCACACGGCCGGCCGGCTGTACACCGAACAACTGCTGGGTGAGCTGCAGATTCCACTGTGCCGCAACTGGCAACAGGTCGAGACCGCCCTTGCGCAAGGCAACCTGGCGTTTATGCCGCTGGGCGATTGGGCCCCGCAATTGCAGCGCATGATTGACCTGCGCAACATCCTTGGCCTGCGCTCACCTATCCATTCCCTGGCGCGCATCCTCAACCCACTGGGCGCACGTTGCGGCCTGCAAAGCATCTTCCATCCCGGTTACCAGGGTGTACATCGCGATGCCAGTGGCCTGCTGGGTGACAACAGCATTGTGATCAAGGGCGATGGCGGCGAGATCGAGATCAATCCCGACTCCGCCAGCCACTTATATGGCACCACCGGTGGCGCAAGCTGGGATGAGGAGTGGCCTGCCCTCTCCGCCCAGCGCCACGTCAAGCCGGCCAGCCTCGATCCCGAGCATTTGAAGGCACTGTGGCGCGGCGAAGTGCAGGATAGCTACCCGCAGTTGGCGTTGATCGCCACCATGGCCCTGGCCCTGCGCGGCCTTGGGCACCCACGGGAGCAGGCTTTTGAACTGGCCCAGCAGTATTGGGATGCGCGGGACAAATCGATTTAATCGATCATTAACCCCGAGCCTTTGCGCTATTTGTTCGAACCCAGACGATTAGACTGCACTCCAACGCTTAATAGCCAAGGAGTCAGTCATGGGTTTGCTGATTGAAGGACACTGGCATGACCAGTGGTACGAAAGTAGCGCAGATGGCGCCTTCCAACGGGAACAGGCGCAACGCCGGCACTGGGTCACCGCAGATGGCCAAGCTGGCCCAAGCGGCGACAGCGGCTTCAAAGCCGAAGCCGGCCGCTACCACCTCTATGTCTCCCTCGCCTGCCCCTGGGCGCACCGCACCCTGATCCTGCGCAAGCTCAAGGGTCTGGAGAGCCTGATCGACGTTTCAGTGGTCAGTTGGCTGATGCTGGAAAATGGCTGGACCTTCGACAAGGCCCATGGCTCTACCGGCGACAGGCTCGACGACTTTGCCTTCATGCACCAGCGCTACACCGCCGATACCGCCGACTACACCGGGCGCGTCACGGTGCCGGTGCTGTGGGACAAGAAGCTCAATCACATCGTCAGCAATGAATCGGCAGAGATCATCCGCATGTTCAACAGCGCGTTCAACGAGCTGACGGGCAACACCCTGGACTTCTACCCCGAGCCATTGCGCCCGACCATCGACGCGTGGAACGAGCGGATCTATCCCGCCGTGAACAATGGCGTGTATCGCGCAGGCTTTGCCACTTCGCAGCAGGCGTACGAAAGTGCCTTTGATGATGTATTTGCCGAGTTGGATCACCTGGAGCAGCACTTGGGTGGTCACCGCTACCTCACAGGTGAATACCTGACCGAGGCTGATGTACGCCTGTTTACGACGCTGATCCGGTTTGATGCGGTTTATTACAGCCACTTCAAATGCAACCTACGGCGGATTGCGGATTATCCGAACCTGTCGAATTGGTTGCGCGAGCTGTATCAATGGCCGGGGGTGGCCGAGACAGTGGATTTTGCCCATATCAAGGGGCATTACTACGCTAGCCACCGCACGATCAATCCGACAGGGATTGTGCCGAAGGGACCGTCGCAGGCGTTTGACAGCAAACATGACCGGCAGAAGATGAGCAGCAAGGGCGTCTGGAGCTGAAGCAAAAACTGTAGGACCGAGCTTGCCCGCGAAGATCGTCAACGATAACGCGGGCATTCTGGAGGCACGCGGCGCAGTTGAATTTTTCGCGAGCAAGCTCGCTTCTACAATTGATATGAGTGCCGGTGTTCACACCTGGGACTGAGCACCTTCGAACCACTTCAGCTTCTCACGCAACACCACTACTTCTCCTACAATCACCAGTGTCGGCGCATGCACTTCATGCTCCGCCACCAGGCGTGGCAGGTCAGCCAGGGTGCCCGTAAACACACGCTGGTTGGACGTGGTGCCTTGTTGGATCAGCGCTGCCGGGGTGTCTGCCGAACGACCATGGCGGATCAGTTGCTCGCAGATGATCGGCAAGCCGATCAAGCCCATGTAGAACACCAGGGTCTGCGACGGCCCGACCAAGTCATTCCAAGGCAAATCCGAAGTCCCGTCTTTCAAGTGCCCGGTGATGAAACGCACGGATTGCGCATAATCACGATGGGTCAAGGGAATACCGGCGTAAGCCGCACAACCGCTGGCCGCGGTAATCCCCGGCACCACCTGGAACGGGATGCCATTGGCCGCCAGTTCCTCGATCTCTTCACCGCCACGCCCAAAAATAAACGGGTCGCCACCTTTGAGGCGCAGCACGCGCTTGCCCTGCTTGGCCAGTTTCACCAATTGCTGGTTGATCTGGTCCTGCGGCACCGCATGATCGGCGCGGCGCTTGCCGACATATACCCGCTCGGCGTCGCGACGGCACAACTCAAGAATCGCTGGCGCCACCAGGCGGTCATATAACACTACGTCGGCTTGCTGCATCAAGCGCAGGGCGCGAAAGGTCAGGAGGTCCGGATCACCGGGGCCCGCACCGACCAAATACACTTCACCCGGCGCATGGGGCGGCTTGCCATTGACCTTCTCTACCAGCAAACGCTCAGCTTCATCGCCTTGCCCAGCCAGTTGCCGATCGGCAATCGGCCCTTGGAAAACCTCTTCCCAGAAAGCCCGGCGCTGTTGCACATCGGGATACAAACCTTTGACCTGCGCCCGAAAGCGCGCGGCCAGCCCGGCCAATTGGCCGTAGGTGGACGGGATCCAGGTTTCCAGCTTGGCACGGATCAAGCGCGCCAGCACCGGCGCGTCGCCGCCACTGGACACTGCAATCACCAAGGGCGAGCGGTCGACAATCGCCGGGAAGATCACGCTGCACAAGGCCGGCGCATCCACCACATTGACCGGCACACACCGGCGTCGGGCATCGCTGGACACTTGCGCGTTCAGCGGCTCGTCGTCGGTCGCCGCGATGATCAGGGTGCAACCATCAAGGTCCGCCTCCTGATAACCACGCACAATCAGTTCACCGCCACTGCCCTGCACCAATTCCCGTAACTGATCTTCGATCAGGGGAGCAACCACCCGCAACAACGCGCCGGCATCGGCCAGCAGCCGGGATTTGCGCAAGGCAATCTCCCCGCCACCGACGACCAACACACGACTGCCGCGCAGGTTATGAAACAGCGGCAGAAATTCCATTTAGCCGATGACCTCAACGCCCGCCATGTACGGCTTGAGCACTTCAGGCACGCGGATCGAACCGTCAGCCTGTTGGTAGTTTTCCAGCACCGCGACCAGGGTGCGGCCTACGGCCAGACCCGAACCGTTGAGGGTATGGACCAATTCTGGCTTGCCGGTTTCCGGGTTACGGAAACGCGCCTGCATGCGCCGGGCCTGGAAATCACCGCAGTTGGAGCACGAAGAAATCTCGCGGTATTTGTCCTGGCTCGGCACCCATACTTCCAGGTCGTAGGTCTTCACCGCGCTGAACCCCATATCGCCAGTGCACAGCGCCAATACCCGATACGGCAGCTCCAGCAGTTGCAGGACGCGCTCGGCGTTGGCGGTCAGGCCTTCCAGGGCTTCCATGGAGGTCGACGGCTCGACCACTTGCACCATCTCGACCTTGTCGAACTGGTGCTGGCGGATCATGCCGCGAGTGTCACGGCCCGAGGCGCCGGCTTCACTACGGAAGCACGGGCTGTGGGCGACGAACTTGATCGGCAGTTGCTTGGCGTCGAGGATCTCGCCGGCCACGATGTTGGTCAGCGACACTTCGGCGGTCGGGATCAGGTACAGATCGGCTTCGCCATCGCGGCTGATCTTGAACAGGTCTTCCTCGAATTTCGGCAGCTGGCTGGTGCCCATCAGTGCCGGCGCCTGCACCAGGTACGGGGTGTAAGCCTCTTCGTAACCGTGTTCGCCGGTGTGCAGGTTGATCATGAACTGCGCCAGGGCACGGTGCATGCGCGCGATCGGGCCGCGCAGCAAGGCAAAGCGCGCGCCGGACATTTTGGCGGCAGTTTCAAAATCCAGGCCACCGGTCAATTCGCCCAGGGCGACGTGGTCCTTGATCTCGAAATCAAAGGCTTTTGGCGTACCCCAGCGGCGCACTTCGACGTTACCGTCTTCGTCTTCGCCAACCGGCACCGACTCGTGCGGCAGGTTGGGAATGCCCAGAAGGATCGAATCCAACTCGGACTGAATCTTGTCCAGCTCGACTTTGCCGTCGGACAGCTCGCTGCCCATGCGCTCGACGTCCGCCATCAGCGGCGCGATGTCTTCACCACGCTGCTTGGCCTGACCGATGGATTTGGAACGTGCATTGCGTTCAGCCTGCAGTGCTTCGGTGCGGGTCTGGACGGTCTTGCGCTGTTCTTCCAGCGCTTCGATGCGCGCAACATCCAAGGCAAAGCCGCGGGATGCCAGGCGGTCCGCTACGTCCTGAAGGTTGCTACGTAACAGTTTGGAATCGAGCATGTCGGTCTCTCGTTTATCAAAGTTTGGTCAAGGACAGGCCAGCCCAGGTGGCAAGCAGCCCGCCGAATACACTGATGGCCACATAGCTTAATGCCAGCGGCACTTGCCCGCTTTCCAGCAGGCGCACGGTATCCAGTGAAAAGGATGAAAAGGTAGTCAGGCCGCCAAGGAAGCCCACCATCAACCCGGCGCGCACTTCAACAGGCACCTCCGGGCGTAACAGAAACAGGCCGTATAACACGCCGATCAGCAGGCAGCCCACGATATTAACGGCCAGCGTCGCGCTATAGAAGTGTTTCGGCCAATTGGCGTTGATCCAATTGCCCGTGGCAAAGCGCAACAAGGTCCCGGCTACACCGCCAACGGAGACTGCGACGACCAAGGGAATCATGATTTTCTCCGCTGTTTCGGGCTCAGGCGGTCAAGTTGCGCCAAGTGGTTGAGCTTTTCCCCGATCTTCAGCTCCAGACCACGAGGTACCGGCTGATAGAACGGCTGAGGGTCCAGATCGTCGGGAAAGTAGTCTTCCCCGGCGGCATAGGCATCCGGCTCATCGTGGGCGTAGCGATATTCGTCGCCATAACCCAATTGCTTCATCAGCTTGGTGGGCGCGTTGCGCAGATGCAGCGGGACCTCAAGCGAGCCGTGCTCGGCCGCTGCACGCAATGCCGATTTGAAGCCCATGTACACCGCATTGCTTTTCGGCGCACAGGCAAGGTAAGTGATGGCCTGCGCTACCGCCAACTCGCCTTCCGGGCTGCCTAGGCGCTCCTGGACCTCCCATGCCGCCAGGCACAGGCTCAAGGCGCGGGGATCGGCGTTGCCGATGTCCTCGCTGGCCATGCGCACCACGCGCCGGGCCAGGTACAGTGGATCGCAACCGCCGTCGATCATGCGTGCAAACCAATACAACGCGCCGTCCGGGTTGGAGCCGCGTACAGATTTGTGCAACGCGGAAATCTGGTCGTAAAAGGCTTCGCCGCCCTTGTCGAAGCGCCGCCGGGTATCACCCAGCAGGCTTTGCAGCAGGTCGACGCCAATCTCACTGTTGTCTTCGGCCAGGTCAGAGGCGTTCTCCAGCAGGTTGAGGAAACGTCGACCGTCACCGTCAGCCGCCGCCAGCAGAATCTTGAAACCCTCCTCCCCCAGGCTCAGATGGCGTTTGCCCAGCCCCTTGTCCTCGCCCAGCGCCCGCTGCAACAGCTTCTGCATTGCGGCTTCATCGAGGCTCTTGAGCACATACACTCGCGCCCGCGAGAGCAAGGCGTTGTTCAGTTCAAACGAGGGGTTTTCCGTGGTGGCGCCGATGAAAATCAGCGTGCCGTCTTCCACGTAAGGCAGGAATGCATCCTGCTGGGATTTGTTGAAGCGATGCACTTCGTCGACAAACAGGATGGTGCGCCGACCGTACTGCCCGGCCTGCTGCTTGGCGACCTCCACTGCCTGGCGGATCTCCTTGACCCCGGCCAACACTGCCGAGACCGTTTCAAAGTGTGCATCCGAGACTTTCGCCAACAGCCGCGCCAGGGTGGTCTTGCCCACGCCCGGCGGGCCCCAGAAAATCATCGAGTGCAGGGCACCCTGCTCCAGGGCCTCGCGCAGGGGCTTGCCGCGGGCCAGCAGGTGCTCTTGCCCGACATACTCATCCAGGTTGGTCGAGCGCAAACGCGCGGCCAAAGGCTGGGCAATCGGGTCACTTCGAAACAGGTCCATGGGCAGCGATTTACTCCTGGATCACATCGGCACCCTTGGGGATGTCGAACTTGAACGTGGAGGCTGGGACCGGCTCATTGGCCTTGACCCCGGTGAACAGGATATTGGTGCGCTGGCCGACACTGTCGACCAACTGCATATCGTTGATCACGCCGTTGCGGAACGACAGGCGCAGGCTGTCGAACAGCGTGTCCTTGGACTTGGGCTTGAGGGTGAAGTCGATCACATTGCTCTGTTGCTTGGAGGTGATCTCGAAACTCTCGCTGATCTGCGACACATCACCGGACAGCAGCAAGGCCGGGGTCTGGCTCAGGCGCGGGTCGAGGGTCTTGATGGTCGCCTGCTCCAGGTCCGGGTCCCACAGCGTGACTTTCTTGCCATCAGAAACGATGGTCTGCTCGTTGGGTGCATCGGTTTTCCAGAAGAACAGGCCTGGGCGCTGGACGGCCATTTCACCGGCCGTTTCCTGCAACTGCGTGCCGCCGCCGTCCAGGGTCAACTGGGAGAAGCGCGCGGTCAGGGTCTTGGATTTGTCCAGCAGGTTGGTCAGGCTCGCGACGGAGGCCTGGTCAGCGTGGGCCGAAAACGCGGTCAAGGCCAATGCCGGCAACAACAGCATGCGGATAAGACGCATGGGAGTCCTCATAGAATGATGTGAAAGGCGCGCCGCGTGCTGCCACGCGGCACGAGGTCAGTCGCGCATCGGCCCTGGCGCGATCACTTCGCGCGAGCCGTTGGTGTTCATTGCCGTGACGACGCCGGCCATTTCCATGGATTCGATCATACGCGCGGCGCGGTTGTAGCCGATCTTCAGTTTACGTTGCACCGCAGAGATCGAGGCGCGACGGCTTTCCAGCACGAACGCTACCGCTTCGTCATACAGCGCGTCGGTCTCGGCATCATCGTCGCCGCCACCGCTGCCACCGTCGAAGCCGCTGCCGGCCTCCTCGACACCCGCCAGGATATCGTCGTTGTATTCCGGCGCACCGCGCAGTTTCCAGGCCTCGACCACGCGGTGCACCTCGTCATCGGAAACGAAGGCGCCGTGAACGCGGATCGGCAGGCTGGTGCCGGGCGGCATGTAGAGCATGTCACCATGGCCCAGCAGTTGCTCGGCGCCGCCCTGGTCGATGATGGTCCGCGAGTCGATCTTGCTCGACACCTGGAACGCCATACGCGTCGGGATGTTGGCCTTGATCAGACCGGTGATCACATCCACCGATGGCCGCTGGGTCGCAAGGATCAAGTGGATCCCGGCGGCACGGGCCTTCTGCGCGATACGGGCGATCAGTTCTTCGACCTTCTTGCCGACGATCATCATCATGTCGGCAAATTCGTCGACCACGACGACGATGGTCGGCAGCTTGGTCAGCAACGGCGCTTCATCGTGAATGCTTTCACGCTTGTACAGCGGGTCGGTCAGCGGCGTACCGGCGTCCTGGGCTTCCTTGACCTTGGCGTTGAAGCCGGACAGGTTACGCACCCCCATCTTCGCCATCAGCTTGTAGCGTCGCTCCATCTCGGCAACGCTCCAGCGCAAGGCGTTGGCGGCGTCCTTCATGTCGGTCACCACCGGGCACAGCAGGTGCGGAATGCCTTCGTAGATCGACAGCTCAAGCATCTTCGGGTCGATCATGATCAGCTTGGCGTCTTCCGGGCCGGACTTGAACAGGATCGACAGGATCATCGCGTTGACCCCCACCGACTTACCGGAACCGGTGGTACCGGCCACCAGCAGGTGAGGCATTTTCGCAAGGTCTGTGATCACCGGCTTGCCCCCAATGTCGTGACCCAGGGCCAGGGTGACCGGCGACTTGAAGTTGTCGTATTCCGGGGTCGACAGCACTTCGGAGAAACGCACGATCTGGCGGTCTTCGTTGGGAATCTCAATGCCCACGGTGGTCTTGCCGGGGATCACTTCCACCACGCGCACGCTGGTCACGGCCAGGGAGCGCGCAAGGTCTTTGGCCAGGTTGGCGATACGGCTGACCTTGACCCCAGCGGCCGGCTGGATCTCGTAACGGGTAATCACCGGGCCTGGGTGGATCGAATCCACCGACACTTCGACACCAAACTCCTTGAGCTTGATTTCCAGCAGATGGCCAACGGCCGCCAGGGATTCCGGGGAATAGTTGAGTTGTTTCTTTTCCGCCGGATCAAGGATCGAGATCGGCGGCAAGGTGCCTTCGACTGCGCTGTCGATAAACAGCGGCGCCTGCTTTTCCTTCTGCACACGATGACTTGGCTCGGGCGCCTTGACCGGTGCGGGAGCGATGACCGGCGGCACTTGTTTCTCGCGATCAGACATGTGCTTGGTCAGCGCCTGCTCACGCTCGATCAGGCGTTCCTTGACCTTGGCCTGCTCACGGCGGTCAGGCGTACTCGGAGCCACCACTTCGTTGACCCGGGTATCGACTTCACGCAGTTGCGCAACCATGCGTTTGCGGTCCACGCGGGCCGCCCACCAGCGGTTGGCAGCGCCTTGGAACAGCTCGAACAGATCGAGGGTGATCTTGCCGGTCACATCCATGACCTTGAACCAGGACAAGTCGGTAAACACCGTCAAGCCAAACAGGAACAGGGCAATGAACATCAGCGTGCTGCCCTGGATATTCAGGGTCTTGCGGGCCAGGTCGCCCAGGCTTTCGCCCAGGGCGCCGCCGGCACCCGCCGGCAGGCCGGTCGGTGCATGGAAATGGATATGTGCCAGCGCCGCGCCCGACAACACCAAAAATACCAGGCCGATCAGGCGCCAGGAAAACAGCCAGCCGCTCCACTGCCACGGCTCGTGGCGCTGGCGGAAGATCTGCCAGGTCTTGATCGCCAGCAACAGCGGGAAGATATAGGCGAAATAACCGAGGATCATGAACAGGATATCGGCGCTGTAGGAGCCCACAGGCCCGCCGAAGTTCTGCACATCATCGATCTTGCTGTTATGGCTCCAGCCCGGATCGTCCTTGCCATAGGTCAGCAAGGCCATCATCAGGAACAGGCATAAAGCACCGATGGCAATCAGCGCGCCTTCCTTGAGCCGATAGTGCAGGTGCTGGCGCCAGGCCGGTACCACTGCTGTTTTGGGTGCTGCGGCGGATTTCTTCAAAACGGGTCTTTTCCTGCGCCTTAAGCGCGTCCAACAGTTGAATGACTATAAAAATACTGCCCAACCCGGGCAGGTGAAAAGTGAACGAGCGTCGTCAAGCGTCCTATAACACTCCGTGACTGCGTCATGAACAGGCGTTAACGCCGGCCCACAAGGACATAGTGCCGCCATTGTACGGGTTTGTGTGCCCGTTGCCACGCTGCCGGCCTCGCTCCTGAAGCATACACAAGCGCATTGCCCATACGTTTCAATTTGAGCATGCATTGTCTTTACTGACAAAGGCTTATGAGCTGTTTTTATCAGACTGGACAAGCTTTACCCAGCATTCCCGCCCAACGGATGGCGACATGACGCGATTACGACCGCATCACCGCTATAGAGTTGCAGAAACACTCGCTCATGCATCTGGGCACTGATTGCGCGATCGCGCTGGCCGAGTGGCGCCGGGTCGACAATAATCACTGCCTACGCGGCGGGCCTTGGCCTGTCACCGCCCTCCCCTTCCGTAAGCCTGACTACCCATGCTCACCTGGTTGCAACGCAATACCCTGACTTTCCCACCGCTGGCAAAAGCCATGCGTGAACCCAACGGCCTACTCGCCGCCGGTGGCGACCTGTCCGCCGACCGCCTGGTCCAGGCCTATCGCCATGGCTGCTTCCCCTGGTTCTCGGAAGGCCAGCCCATCCTGTGGTGGTCGCCCGACCCGCGCACGGTATTGTTCCCCGCAGAACTGCACGTATCCCGCAGCCTCGCCAAGCTGCTGCGTCAGCAACGCTACGAGGTGACCTTCGACCAGGACTTCGCCGCCGTCATACAGGCCTGTGCTGCACCTCGCAGCTATGCAGACGGCACCTGGATCACCGACGCCATGCAGAACGCCTACCTGCAACTGCACCAACGGGGCTATGCCCATTCTGTCGAGGTGTGGGACCAGGGCACGCTGGTTGGCGGCCTGTACGGCCTGGCCATGGGCCAGTTGTTCTTTGGCGAATCAATGTTCAGCCGCGCAGACAACGCCTCGAAATTCGGCTTTGCCACGCTCGTCAGGCAATTGCAGGCCTGGGGGTTTGTCCTGATCGACTGCCAGATGCCAACCGATCACCTGCACAGCCTCGGCGCCCGCGCCATCCCCCGCAGCGACTTTGCCGGTTACCTGCGCGACCATCTTGATCAAGCCAGCAGTGGGCCGTGGGTTTCTTAGGCGACATGCGCACACCTGGCTTACACTTATTTCAAAGCTTATCCGAGGGTTGATCATGACCGAGTTGGCGCGCTTGAAGTTTTATGCCACTCAACCCCACTCTTGCAGCTACCTGCCCGAGGAACAGGCGACGACGCTGTTCCTCGACCCCAGCCAGCCGATGGACGTGCACGTGTATGCGGATCTGTCAGAGATGGGCTTTCGGCGCAGTGGCGACCACCTGTATCGGCCGCACTGCCAGAACTGCAACGCGTGTGTGCCGGCGCGCATACCTGTGGCGCAATTTTTGGCGGACCGTAATCAAAAACGCATCCTCAAACGTAATGCCGACCTGATCGTGACCGCAGCCAAGCCCGGTTTCAGCGAGGAATATTTCGATCTTTACCAGCGCTACATCGAACAGCGCCACGCAGACGGCGACATGTTCCCACCCAGTCGCGACCAGTTTTCCACGTTTCTGGTGCGCGACCTGCCGTTCTCGCGTTTCTACGAATTCCGGCTTGAAGGAAGGCTGCTCGCGGTCGCGGTCACCGACCTGCTGCCCAATGGCTTGTCGGCGGTCTACACCTTTTACGAGCCCGCTGAAGAGCGCCGTAGCCTGGGGCGCTTCGCCATCCTGTGGCAGATCAGTGAAGCATCCAGGCAAAATCTGGAAGCGGTGTACCTCGGATACTGGATCAAAAACTGCAAAAAGATGAACTACAAGACCCAATATCGGCCCATTGAGCTGCTAATTAATCAAAGATGGGTCACGCTTAACTAGAACCCCTTGGCTTAAACACCCTTTTTCGGGCACAATGCACGCCGCTTTTGCCTGGCGCAGTTGCACCGGGCCATTCACTGGATACCGAGGGCTTTACTGCATGTCGAAAGAAGACAGCTTCGAAATGGAAGGCACTGTCGTCGACACCCTGCCCAACACCATGTTTCGTGTGGAGTTGGAAAATGGGCACGTCGTAACCGCGCATATCTCCGGCAAGATGCGCAAGAACTACATTCGTATTCTTACCGGTGACAAAGTGCGCGTCGAGCTGACGCCCTATGACTTGAGCAAAGGGCGCATCACTTACCGCGCTCGCTAAACAAGTCAATACAAGACGCCCGGTTATGCCGGGCGTTTTTGTGTGTGTGGGATTTATAGAGGTCGCAAAACAACTGTAGGAGCGAGCTTGCTCGCGAAGAACCCCAGGACAACGCACCGAATCAGGAAGCATGCGTTATCGTTGGCGATCTTCGCGAGCAAGCTCGCTCCTACAGGTTTACAGCGGTCAGGCCATTTCGGCCGTGGTCTCGAACTCGAAGGTCAGCTCGCCATCCTTCAGGTCGATATGCACCACGCCACCATGGTCGGAGAGCTCGCCAAACAGGATCTCTTCGGCCAGTGGCCGCTTGATCTTGTCCTGGATCAGACGCGCCATTGGGCGGGCACCCATTGCCGCGTCGTAGCCACCCTCGGCGATCCAGCTGCGTGCCGCTTCCGTCACTTCCAACTGCACGCGCTTGTCTTCCAACTGCGCCTGAAGCTCGGTAAGGAACTTGTCCACCACGCTCTTGATAACCTCATGACTGAGGCGACCAAACTGGATAATGGTGTCCAGGCGGTTACGGAATTCCGGCGTGAAGCTCTTCTTGATCACTTCCATGGCGTCGGAAGAGTGATCCTGATGAGTAAAGCCAATGGAAGCCCGCGCGGCCGTCTCGGCACCGGCGTTGGTGGTCATGATCACGATCACGTTGCGAAAGTCCGCCTTGCGCCCGTTGTTGTCGGTCAGGGTCCCGTGGTCCATGACCTGCAGCAGCAGGTTGAAGACTTCCGGGTGGGCCTTTTCGATTTCATCGAGCAACAGTACGCAGTGAGGCTGCTTGGTGATCGCCTCCGTCAACAGGCCGCCCTGGTCGAAGCCGACATAGCCCGGAGGCGCACCGATCAGGCGCGACACGGTGTGCCGCTCCATGTATTCGGACATGTCGAACCGCACCAGCTCAATGCCCATGGCCTTGGCCAACTGGCGTGCTGCTTCGGTCTTGCCGACGCCGGTAGGCCCGGCGAACAGGAACGAACCCACCGGTTTGTCCGGCGACTTGAGACCGGCACGGGACAGCTTGATCGCCGTCGACAGCGAATCAATCGCCGCATCCTGGCCAAACACCGTCAGCTTGAGGTCGCGCTCCAGGTTACGCAGCAGCTCCTTGTCGGAACTGGTGACGTGTTTTGGCGGAATACGCGCGATTTTCGCCACGATATCCTCGACCTGGGCCACTTCGATGCGCTTCACACGCTTCTCTACCGGCTGCAGGCGCTGGTAGGCCCCCGCTTCGTCGATCACATCGATGGCCTTGTCCGGCATGTGCCGGTCATTGATGTAGCGCGATGCCAGCTCAGCGGCCGCACGCAGTGCCTCATCACTGTATTCGATGCCGTGGTGCGCTTCGAAACGGCCTTTGAGCCCACGCAGGATACCAATGGTGTCCTCGACCGAAGGCTCGGACACGTCGACTTTCTGGAAGCGACGCGCCAGGGCACGATCTTTTTCGAAGATCCCGCGAAACTCCTGGAACGTGGTCGAGCCGATGCAGCGGATATCACCCGAAGACAGCAGCGGCTTGAGCAGGTTGGAAGCGTCCATCACCCCACCGGACGCCGCACCGGCGCCAATGATGGTGTGGATTTCATCGATAAACAGGATCGCCTGCGGACGCTTTTTCAGCTCGCCAAGCAACGCCTTGAAACGCTTTTCAAAGTCGCCACGGTACTTGGTCCCGGCGAGCAACGCCCCCAGGTCAAGGGAGTAGACAACACTGTTGGCCAGCAGGTCAGGCACCTGATTGTCCACAATACGCTTGGCCAGGCCTTCGGCAATCGCGGTCTTGCCCACGCCCGCCTCGCCCACCAGCAGCGGGTTGTTCTTGCGACGACGAGCCAGGATCTGCGCAACACGCTCGACTTCCATCTCGCGCCCAACCAGCGGATCGATCCGCCCCTGGCGCGCCAACTCGTTGAGATTGCTGGCATAGGCATCCAGCGGGTTGCTTGAAGAAGAAGACTCGCCGCCCTCGTCGTCCTGCATATCCTGCTCACCCTCGGAGTGATCGCCATGCCCTGGCACTTTCGAGATGCCATGGGCGATGTAGTTGACGACATCAATACGGGCAACGCTCTGCTGCTTGAGCAGGAACACCGCCTGGCTTTCCTGCTCGCTGAAGATGGCAACCAATACATTGGCGCCCGTCACTTCACGCTTGCCGGAGCTCTGCACGTGGAAGACAGCACGCTGCAACACCCGCTGGAAGCCCAGGGTTGGCTGGGTCTCACGGTCCTCGTCATGCACGGGGATCAGTGGCGTGGTGGAGTCAATAAACTCTTGCAGGTCATGCTTGAGTTTGTCGAGGTTGGCGCCGCACGCACGCAGAACGGTGGCGGCAGCTTCGTTATCCAAAAGTGCCAGCAGCAGGTGTTCGACGGTCATGAATTCATGACGCTTCGAACGGGCCTCCTTGAAGGCAAGATTGAGGGTGACTTCGAGCTCGCGGTTTAACATAGCTTCACCTCATACCCAAGTGGTCGGAGTTAACCGTCCTTCTCGATTTCACAGAGTAGCGGATGCTGGCTTTCCCTGGCGTACTGGTTGACCTGCATGGCCTTGGTCTCGGCGATGTCGCGGGTAAACACTCCACATACTGCCCGTCCTTCTGTGTGAACGGCCAGCATTACCTTGGTCGCCAACTCGCGGTTCAGATTAAAAAACACCTCGAGTACTTCGACGACGAAATCCATCGGCGTGTAGTCATCATTGAACAAAACCACCTTGTACATCGGCGGCGCCTGTAAAGCAGGCTTGGCCTCCTGAACAGCGATGCCTGCAGAACCGTCATCGTCTTCTAGATGATCCGGGCGATCCTGATTGAATGTTAGTCGAATCTGGCTGAATGCATGCATGGAAAGAAAGGTTCGTCTGTTGTGCATTTACAGTGATGGGGGCGACCTGTCAGAAATTCAACTCCGACCGACTGGTCACCTTGACTATCGGCAAAACGGTGTTACAACCAATAGAACCCACAGTGGGTAAAAAAGGTCCGCGCAGTCAACCTTATTTATTCGGGTTAGGACGGATAAACTGGATGATACTCCAGTGATGGAGTCTGGTGCAGAGGGATATGGGTATGTCTGGCAGCAAGATCAGTGGCAAGGTCAAATGGTTCAACAATGCCAAGGGGTACGGCTTCATTAATGAAGACGGTAAGGATGAAGACCTCTTTGCGCATTACTCGGCGATTACCATGGAGGGTTACAAAACGTTGAAAGCCGGTCAATTGGTGTCCTTTAAGATTATCCAGGGACCTAAAGGCCTGCACGCTGTCGAAATCTGCGCAGCTGCAACTGGCACCCCCCACGAAGACCACGACAACGCAGATAGATCCGCTCAGTCGAAAAAGAAACAAACGGCCTAATCAGCCACTGAGTAGATACCCTGCATAAAAAACGGCCATCCTGATCAGTCAGGATGGCCGTTTTTTTATCGCCTTCGACTTATTACATATGCGAAATCAACGCATCGCCAAAACCCGACGACGACACCAGCTTGGCGCCATCCATCAAGCGCTCGAAGTCATACGTCACGGTCTTGGCCGAGATTGCCCCATTCGTGCCCTTGATGATCAAGTCGGCAGCCTCGGTCCAGCCCATATGGCGCAACATCATTTCCGCCGACAGAATCAATGAACCCGGGTTGACCTGGTCTTTGCCGGCGTATTTGGGTGCAGTACCGTGAGTGGCTTCGAACATCGCCACGGTATCAGACAGGTTGGCGCCCGGCGCAATACCGATACCGCCCACTTCTGCCGCCAGGGCGTCAGAGAGATAGTCACCGTTGAGGTTCAGGGTGGCGATCACATCATATTCGGCCGGACGCAGCAGGATCTGCTGGAGCATGGCGTCGGCAATCGCATCCTTGACCACCACATTGCGGCCGGTGCGCGGGTTCTTCAATTGCATCCACGGCCCACCGTCGAGCAGGGTCGCGCCGAATTCTTCGGCGGCCACTTCATAGGCCCATTCCTTGAAGGCACCCTCGGTGAACTTCATGATGTTGCCTTTATGCACGATGGTCAGCGACTCACGGTCGTTATCCACTACATATTGCAGGGCCTTGCGCGCCAGGCGCTTGGTGCCCTCCTTGGAAACCGGCTTGACGCCAATCCCGCAATCCTGGTCAAAACGGATCTTGGTGACGCCCATTTCTTCCTTGAGGAACTTGATGACCTTGATGGCTTCCGGCGAGCCGGCCTTCCATTCGATGCCGGCGTAAATATCCTCGGAGTTCTCACGGAAGATGGTCATGTCCACATCGCCAGGCTTCTTGACCGGGCTTGGCACACCTTCGAACCAACGCACCGGGCGCAGGCAGACATACAGGTCCAGTTGCTGGCGCAGGGCCACGTTCAGCGAACGGATGCCACCACCGACCGGCGTGGTCAGCGGGCCCTTGATGGAAACCACGTAGTCCTTGACCGCGTCCAGGGTTTCCTGGGGCAGCCAGGTGTCCTGGTCGTAAACTTGAGTGGCCTTCTCGCCGGCATACACCTCCATCCAGGAGATTTTGCGCTTGCCGCCGTAAGCCTTGTTAACAGCTGCATCGACCACCTTGATCATCACCGGGCTGATGTCGACGCCAATACCGTCACCTTCGATGAAGGGAATGATCGGGTTGTCAGGAACATTGAGAGAATGGTCTGCGTTGACGGTGATTTTGTCGCCGACTGCCGGAACCTGAATCTTCTTGTATCCCATGCTGAACTCCGTTTGTGGATTGAACATCTGGCTGTGCCCGAGCCTACTCCAGTTGAATGTGGACTGGAACCTTGCGCCCGGTACATTTGCTGCGAAAACCGTAGATTCGGTCGCCTACAACCTTGAAACAAAAGGGAAAAACGCCAAACTTGAGCATTACGTGCGACTTTAGGCGCAATCCGGTACCTGCGACCTTTAGACCAATGGACGACCCACCTTTTGTATGAAGGCTCGGCGTAAGCATAGCGACCTATGTATAATGCCGCCGCTGACCAAAGAGTCACGACGGCCGACCGCTCTATATCGAGCACCTGCGCCCGAAAAAGCCGGGTTGCCACAGCAGCCCACCCGCTTGACGCTCGACTGATGCAACCCAACATCACCGCGAAGAAACATCGACATTCGGCTCATGGATGACTTTGAACGAACGCGCTTTACCCGGCGCATCTCGAGTTTCCGCGCACGCTTTTAGCAAAGAAGAGAGTTAATCCGAATATGCCCACCCGCTCGAAGATCATCTATACCTTCACCGACGAAGCTCCAGCCCTCGCCACCTATTCACTGCTGCCTATCGTAGAGGCCTTCACCGCTTCCGCTGATATTGAAGTGGAAACCCGCGATATCTCCCTCGCAGGGCGCATCCTCGCAAGCTTCCCCGAGCAACTGGGCACCAAGGCTGTTGCGGACCACCTCGCCGAACTGGGCGCCCTGGCCGTAACCCCCGAAGCCAATATCATCAAGCTGCCGAACATCAGCGCCTCGACCCCGCAGCTGCAAGCCGCGATCAAGGAACTGCAGGCCCAGGGCTACGCCCTGCCGGACTATCCGGAAACCGTAACCACCGACGCGGAAAAAGAAACCCGTGCACGTTACGACAAGGTCAAGGGCAGCGCCGTGAACCCGGTCCTGCGCGAAGGCAACTCTGACCGCCGCGCCCCACTGTCGGTCAAGAACTACGCCCGCAAGCACCCACACAAAATGGGCGCCTGGGCCGCTGACTCCAAGTCCCACGTGGCTCACATGAGCAACGGTGACTTCTACGGCAGCGAAAAAGCCGTGCAGATCGAAGCCGCCGATGCTGTCAAAATCGAGCTGGTCGGCAAGGATGGCAGCACCACCGTCCTGAAAGAAAAAACCTCCGCACTGGCCGGCGAGATCCTCGACAGCGCCGTGCTGAGCAAGAACGCCCTGCGTGCGTTCATTGCCGCCGAAATCGAAGACGCCAAGAAACAAGGCGTGCTGCTGTCGGTCCACCTCAAAGCCACCATGATGAAGGTCTCCGACCCGATCATGTTCGGCCAGATCGTTGCCGAGTTCTATAAAGATGCCCTGGCCAAGCACGCCACCGTGCTCGAACAGATCGGCTTCAACCTGAACAACGGCATCGGCGACCTGTACGCTCGCATCAAGGCCCTGCCTGGCGACCAGCAAGCGCAGATCGAAGCTGACATCCAGGCGGTTTACGCCGCTCGCCCATCGCTTGCGATGGTCAACTCCGACAAAGGCATCACCAACCTGCACGTGCCGAGCGACGTGATCGTCGACGCCTCGATGCCAGCCATGATCCGTGACTCCGGCAAGATGTGGGGCACCGACGGTCAATTGCACGACACCAAGGCCGTGATTCCGGATCGCTGCTACGCCACCATCTACCAGGCGGTCATTGAAGACTGCAAGGCCAATGGTGCCTTCGACCCAACCACCATGGGCAGCGTGCCAAACGTTGGCCTGATGGCGAAGAAAGCCGAAGAGTACGGCTCCCACGACAAGACTTTCCAGATCAAGGCTGACGGCGTAGTTCGCGTCACCGACAGCAAGGGCAACCTGCTGATGGAACAGTCGGTCGAAGCCGGCGATATCTTCCGCATGTGCCAGACCAAAGACGCACCGATCCAGGATTGGGTCAAACTGGCCGTCAACCGCGCCCGCGCCAGCAACACCCCGGCCATTTTCTGGCTGGACCCGCTGCGCGCCCACGACGGCGTCGTGGTCGAGAAAGTTCAGGCTTACCTGAAAGACCACAACACTGAAGGCCTGGACATCCGCATCATGTCGCCAGTCGACGCGATGAAGTTCACCCTGGAACGCACCCGCAAGGGCCTGGACACCATCTCGGTGACCGGCAACGTACTGCGCGACTACCTGACTGACCTGTTCCCGATCATGGAACTGGGCACCAGCGCCAAGATGCTGTCGATCGTACCGCTGATGAACGGCGGCGGCCTGTTCGAAACCGGCGCCGGCGGCTCGGCGCCAAAGCACGTGCAGCAACTGCTGGAAGAAAACTTCCTGCGTTGGGACTCCCTGGGCGAGTTCCTGGCCCTGGCCGCCTCCCTTGAGCATTTGGGTGTGAACTACAACAACCCGAAAGCCCTGGTACTGTCCAAGACCCTGGACCAGGCCACCGGTCAGTTCCTCGACAACAACAAGTCGCCATCGCGCAAAGTCGGCAACATCGACAACCGCGGCAGCCACTTCTACCTGGCGCTGTACTGGGCACAAGCCCTGGCCGCCCAGACTGAAGATACCGCGCTGCAGGCGCAGTTCGCTCAACTGGCAAAAACCCTGGCCGAGAACGAAGCAACCATCGTTGCCGAACTCAACGCCGTACAGGGCAAGCCAGTGGACATCGGCGGCTACTACGCGCCGAACCCAGAGCTGACCAGCAAGGCTATGCGTCCGAGCGCTACCCTCAATGCCGCGATTGCTGCATTGAAGTAAGGCTGTAGAGGCAACACCACAAACCCCGGCCATGCGCCGGGGTTTGTGTTTTTCAGCCTTTTAATGGCACACCGTACTCCGCACGCCATGCGTTCTCGATAATCGTCAGCAACTGCGATCGGTACCACGGCTGCCAACCCACCCTCTGCCTGAGTTCGACGCCAAACCTGGGCAGTTCCGGCAAAAAACCGATCGGCTCGAGTTTTTTTAGGCCCTGCCCCTGGGCAAACCAGGGCAACAGCGTTACGCCAACCCCTGCCTGGACCGCAGAACGCAACGACACCAAGTCCTCGGACTCATACACACAACGCCATCTGATACCGCTCTCCTCCAGGCGCCGGATCGCCAGACTGCGGAATAGGCAAGGTGCCTTGAACAAGGCCAGCAAAACCTCCTGGCCCTGCGCAGGCATAACCCCATGCTCACCACCCAGCCATTTCAGCGAAAGCGTATGCAAAGGTTCCCCGGCAACTTTTGGCAGTTCATCAATCATCAGGCCAATATCAATCCCACCCTCATTGAATGCTTGCGCGAGCACCAGAGAGCGCGCCACTTTGACCCCGATCCGCACCGACGGCAATTCAACGGCCAGCGCCGCAATCACGCGCTGCAAGATCTCCTCGGAGAAGTACTCGGGGATGCCGAGCATCACAGATTCCTGGGTGCGACTGACATCAAACAGCCCGCCGACCTTGTCGTTGACCTCCAGGATCTGCTGGGCATAACCAATCAGCCGCTCCCCCTCCAGGGTCAGCAGTACCTGACGGTTATCGCGAACAAAAAGCCCGACACCCAACAACTCCTCCAACCGCCGGACCTGTTGGCTGATCGCAGGCTGCGTCAGGGCTAGCGCCTCGGCGGCCCGGGTAAAACTGCCCAGTTGCGCAACCTTGAGGAAGCTGCGCAAAGACTGAATATCAAGATTGACTCTCATGGCACACCGAAGCGAGTGAGTAAATACGCCCGAGCATTAGTGCAAGGCTGCGCCCCTATCTGTCAAGAACGCCAGGCCCCCTAAGAGGTACGCGCATGATTCATCAGGTAAACGCCAACCCCCGACACTACAAAACCTGCAATTGCCAGCGCACCTGGAGCCTCACCCAGGGTCACGGAGGCCATGATCTGCGTCACCGCCGGAATGACATGGAACAGATTGGTCGCCTTACTCGCCTCCCCTCGCCGAATCATTAGGTACAGCAGGGTCAGCGCACCGACTGAGTTCATTACAGTGATCCACGCCACCGAAGCGGCGAAGGGCACCCATTGCGTCACCTGCATGGTCTCGGTGGTATAGGCCAGCAGCAACATGACCAACGATGCGGTGAGCATCTGAATGAAACAGCCCACCCACAGGTTGACGCCGCCGAGGAAACGTTTCTGATACAGCGTGCCAAGGGTGATGCCTATCAGCGCCAGCCCCACCGCGCCATAACCGCCGATTGACGCTTCTGAACCAAAAAAACTGCTGCCGACCACAATGGCCACGCCGCCCACGCCCAGGATCGAGCCTGGCAGGTCGCGCCAGCTCAATTGCTCGCCTAAACAGAAGTAGGCACCGATCACCACGAACACTGGCATCAACCCGACAATCAGCGCAGCTTGTCCAGCCGGCACACCCTGGCTTATCCCTGTGTAGAGGCCGCCAAATTGCAGGGCCTGCAAGAGCAAACCCACCGCTGCCGCGTGAAGGTAAGGTGTGAGCCGCCTAGGCCACTCGGCCTTGATGGCGAGCGCCACTCCCAGGAACACCAGGGCAGCCAAGGCAAACCGATAGAACGTCATGGTAAAGGGCTCGCCATAACGCACACCGAACGCACCGCCGATATAACCGGAGCTCCACAACAGGATGAAGGCAATAGGCAATGGCGATGTAAGGCGTACTTCGTAGCATTTGTCGGCAATCGGCTTCATGACACTCTCCAATAACGACTGTTCTGGAGAGGTAAACTGCGCCCCGGCTTGCAAGCGGTAAAATCATATAATGTGCGGCGCAGCATGCATTTTGCTTATGCACCACATGCCCACTGCAGAAACCGAATCAGAATGTGGGAGCTGGCTTGCCTGCGATAGCGGTGTGTCAGCCACTAATTCGCTTACTGACAGACTGCTATCGCAGCCAGCTCCCGCATTGATAGCAATCCTGTCCAAAAACAGCGCCATCCTTTGAATCGAGGCTTTCCATGACCTGGCAACCCCACATCACCGTCGCCACCATCGTCGAAGACAACGGTCGCTTTCTGATGGTCGAAGAGCTCAAGGGCGGCCGCGCCGTGCTCAACCAGCCCGCCGGGCACCTCGACCCGCACGAAACCCTGACCGAAGCCGCCGTGCGCGAAACCCTTGAAGAAACCGGCTGGGACGTCGAAGCCACCGGCATCGTCGGTATCTACCTATACACCGCCCCCAGCAATGGCGTGACTTACCAACGGGTCTGCTTCATTGCCAAAGCCCTGCAACACCACCCGGACTATCAGCTCGACGAAGGCATCGTGCGCGCCCGCTGGCTGACCCGTGACGAGCTGATGGCGGTACGCGACGACTGGCGCAGCGAGCTGATCATCCGCTGTATCGATGACTATTTGGCCGGCCAGTGCCACAGTCTCGACCTGATCCGGCCTTCTCTTTAGCCTTGAGGGCGCGAGCCTGCTAGAATCGCGTCCTTTTTCAAGACACCCGTTGAAATCCTATGCGTGATCCAGCCCCTTCTGACACACAAAAGAAGCGCGTCATCGTCGGCATGTCCGGCGGCGTGGATTCTTCCGTTTCCGCCGTTCTGCTCATGGAGCAGGGTTATGAGGTGGAAGGCCTGTTCATGAAGAACTGGGAAGAAGACGATGGAACGGAATACTGCACTGCCATGGACGACCTGGCCGATGCCCAGGCCGTGTGCGACAAGATTGGCATCAAGCTGCACACCGCCAACTTCGCCGCCGAGTACTGGGACAATGTGTTCGAGCACTTCCTGGCCGAATACAAGGCCGGCCGCACGCCGAACCCGGACATCCTGTGTAACCGTGAAATCAAGTTCAAGGCGTTCCTCGACTACGCCATGATCCTCGGCGCCGACCTGATTGCCACAGGCCACTACGTGCGCCGTCGCGATATCGATGGCCGTACCGAGCTGCTCAAGGGCCTGGACCCGAACAAGGACCAGAGCTACTTCCTGCACGCCGTCGGTGGTGAACAGATCGCCAAGACCCTGTTCCCGGTGGGCGAACTGGAAAAGCCCGAAGTGCGCAAGATCGCCGAGAAACACGGCCTGGCTACCGCGAAGAAGAAGGACTCTACGGGGATCTGCTTTATCGGCGAACGCCGCTTCAGCGACTTCCTCAAGCAGTACCTGCCGGCCCAGCCGGGCGAGATCAAGACCACCGAAGGCGAAGTCATCGGCCGTCACCACGGCCTGATGTACCACACCATCGGCCAGCGCCAGGGCCTGGGCATCGGCGGCCTGAAGGACGCCGGTGAAGAGCCGTGGTACGTGCTGGTCAAGGACCTGGAAAACAACGTGCTGATTGTCGGCCAGGGCAACGAGCATCCGTTGTTGTTTTCAGGTGCGCTGCTGGCCTCGGAGATCTATTGGGTCAACCCGATCGACCTGAGCACCCCGCGCCGCCTGACCGCCAAGGTGCGCTATCGCCAGAGCGACCAGCCCTGCACCCTGGAAAAGACCGCCAGCGGCTACCGCGCCACGTTCGACGACCCGCAGCGCGCGGTCACGCCTGGCCAATCCGTGGTGTTCTACGACGGTGAAATCTGCCTGGGGGGCGGCGTGATTGAAGTCGCCGAACCCTGGAGCAACCCGGCATGAGCCCGACCCAGGAGCAATTGACGGCACTGGGCGGGGTCTTCCTCGCGGCCGTGCTGGTGGACAAGATCGCCAAGACCGGCCAGGTGACCGAAGCAGGCCTGACGTGCATGCTCGGCAGCCTGTTGGTGGTGGATCCAAAGGACACCCTGGACGTGTACGGCGGCGACGACTTGAGCCTACGCGAAGGTTATCGTGCCCTGATCGGCGCCCTCGAACGCGACCCCAGCACCTTGCAGCGCGAGCCATTGCGCTACGCCCTGTCGATGCTCGGCCTGGAGCGGCAGCTGGCCAAACGCGACGACTTGCTGGAAACCATTGGCAAGCGCCTGCCGCAGATCCAGTCCCAGGTCGAGCACTTCGGCCCGGCCCACGAAAACGTGATCGCCGCCTGTGGCGCCTTGTACCAGGACACCTTGAGCACCTTGCGCCAGCGGATCCAGGTCCATGGCGACATGCGCAACCTGCAACAACCCAACAACGCCTCGAAAATCCGCGCTCTGCTTCTGGCCGGCATTCGTTCGGCGCGCTTGTGGCGCCAGTTGGGCGGTCATCGTTGGCAGTTGGTCATCAGCCGTCGCAAATTGCTCAAAGAGCTTTACCCGTTGATGCGCAACGAATAAGTCGCAGCCACGGGCTATTTTCAAGCCGTTACGCGTAATACGCCGGTCAGTTGGCGACGGACCGGCGGATTTTTTCATGTATGATACGCGCCCCATTTCGTTGCCCGACTGTCCGAGAACACCCCATGCAGCTCTCTTCGCTCACTGCGGTTTCCCCTGTTGACGGCCGCTACGCCGGCAAAACCCAGGCCCTGCGCCCTATTTTCAGCGAATACGGCTTGATCCGTGCTCGTGTACTGGTTGAAGTGCGCTGGCTCCAGCGCCTGGCCGCTCACCCTGCCATCAGCGAAGTGCCGGCGTTCTCCGCCGAGGCTAACGCTGTACTGAACACCCTGGCGGAAAACTTCTCCCTGGAGCACGCCGAGCGTGTGAAAGAGATCGAGCGCACCACCAACCACGACGTCAAAGCCATCGAATACCTGCTCAAAGAGCAAGCGGCCAAACTGCCGGAACTGGCCCAGGTCAGCGAATTCATCCACTTTGCCTGCACCAGCGAGGACATCAACAACCTGTCCCACGCCCTGATGCTGCGCGAAGGCCGTGATGACGTGATGCTGCCGTTGATGCGCCAGACCGCCAATGCCATCCGCGAACTGGCCATCCGCTTCGCCGACGTGCCGATGCTGTCGCGCACCCACGGCCAACCGGCTTCGCCGACCACCCTGGGCAAAGAACTGGCCAACGTGGTGTACCGCCTGGAGCGTCAGATCGCTCAAGTGGCCGCCGTGCCATTGCTGGGCAAGATCAACGGTGCCGTGGGCAACTACAACGCCCACCTGTCGGCCTACCCTGAGATCGACTGGGAAGCCAATGCCCGCGCCTTCATCGAAGACGAGCTGGGCCTGGGCTTCAACCCGTACACCACGCAGATCGAACCCCACGACTACATCGCCGAGCTGTTCGACGCCATTGCGCGCTTCAACACCATCCTGATCGACTTCGATCGCGATATCTGGGGCTACATCTCCCTGGGCTACTTCAAGCAGCGCACCATCGCTGGCGAAATCGGCTCCTCGACCATGCCGCACAAGGTCAACCCGATCGACTTCGAAAACTCCGAAGGCAACCTGGGCATCGCCAACGCCTTGTTCCAGCACCTGGCCAGCAAGTTGCCGATCTCCCGCTGGCAGCGCGACCTGACCGACTCCACCGTATTGCGCAACCTCGGCGTGGGCTTTGCCCATAGCGTGATCGCGTACGAAGCCAGCCTCAAAGGCATCAGCAAACTGGAACTCAACGCGCAGAAAATCGCCGCTGACCTGGACGCTTGCTGGGAAGTCCTGGCCGAGCCGATCCAGACCGTAATGCGCCGCTACAACATCGAAAACCCGTACGAAAAGCTGAAAGAGTTGACACGCGGCAAGGGCATCAGCCCCGAGGCGCTGCAAACTTTCATCGACGGCCTGGACATGCCAGCCGCGGCCAAGGCCGAGCTGAAACTGCTGACCCCGGCCAACTACATCGGCAACGCTGTAGACCAAGCCAAACGCATCTGATTGCAGCTTGACCCCTTGAGACGCCCGGCAGCGCCGGGCGTTTTTATTCCCGTCTGAAAAGTGCTTTTTTTCAATAGGTTACACATGAATCCTGATATTCCTCTTCAACTTCTAGGCGGCATCACTGCACGGGAATTCCTGCGCGACTACTGGCAGAAAAAACCGCTGCTGATCCGCCAGGCCATTCCTGATTTCGAAAGCCCGATCGATGCCGACGAACTGGCCGGCCTGGCGCTGGAAGAAGAAGTCGAGTCGCGCCTGGTGATCGAGCACGGCGAGCGCCCTTGGGAGCTGCGTCGCGGCCCGTTTGCCGAAGACGCCTTCAGCACCCTGCCCGAGCGCGAGTGGACCCTGCTGGTGCAGGCGGTCGACCAGTTTGTACCGGAAGTGGCCGAGTTGCTGGAGCAGTTCCGCTTCCTGCCAAGCTGGCGCATCGACGACGTGATGATCAGCTTTGCCGCCCCCGGTGGCAGCGTCGGTCCACATTTCGATAACTACGACGTGTTCCTGCTGCAAGCCCAGGGCAAGCGCAACTGGAAAATTGGCCAGATGTGCAGCTCGGAAAGCCCGCTGCTGCAGCACGCCGACCTGCGCATCCTCGCCGAATTCGAAGAGAGCGCCGAATGGGTGCTGGAACCGGGCGACATGCTTTACCTGCCGCCGCGCCTGGCGCACTTCGGCATCGCTGAAGATGACTGCATGACCTACTCGGTAGGTTTCCGCGCGCCAAGCGCCGCCGAAGTGCTGACCCACTTCACCGACTTCCTCAGCCAGTACCTGACCGATGAAGAGCGCTACACCGACGCTGACGCCCAGCCCGTCAGCGATCCGCACCAGATCCAGAGCGACGCCCTCGACCGCCTGAAAAGTCTGCTGGCCGAGCACATGAGCGACGAGCGCATGCTGCTGACCTGGTTCGGCCAATTCATGACCGAGCCACGCTACCCGGAACTGGTCGCAGGCCCCGAAGAGCTGGCGCAGGATGAAGTGATCAGCAGCCTGGAAGACGGCGCAGTACTGATCCGCAACCCAAGCGCGCGCCTGGCCTGGTCGGAAGTGGACGACGACGTATTGCTGTTCGCCAGCGGCCAGAGCCGTTACCTGCCAGGCAAACTGCGCGAACTGCTGAAGTTGATCTGCGCGGCCGACGCCCTGCATGTCGACAACCTGGGTCCATGGCTGGCTGATGAAGACGGCCGCGACCTGCTGTGCGAACTGGTCAAGCAAGGAAGCCTGGGGTTTGCCGATGAATAAAATTCACGTAAGTGTCGCAGACTGGCAAAAGGATATCGCCGAGATCCGGCGCATTCGTGAAGCGGTATTTATCGCTGAGCAATCGGTTCCACCTGAGCTGGAGTGGGACGCAGACGACGCTGGAGCCATGCACTTCCTCGCGTTCGAAGGCGACTTTCCCATTGGTACTGCACGCCTGCTGCCCAGCGGCGAGATCGGTCGCGTGTCGGTCCTCAAGGACTGGCGCGGGCTGAAGGTTGGCGACAAGCTGATGGAAGCGGTGATTGGCGAGGCCGAGAAACGCGGCCAGACCCGGCAGTTCCTCAGCGCGCAGGTGTATGCCGCACCGTTCTATGAGCGGCTAGGGTTCAAGATTGTCAGCGGGGAATTCCTGGAAGTCGGGATTCCTCATGTTGATATGGAGCGCGAGGACTGATCCGAGCCCGAGTCGTTCCCATCGCAGGCAAGCCAGCTCCCACACTTGGAATGTAGGCCCCTGTGGGTGCTGGCGAGCGAGCCTGGTATTGCAAGCCCGCTCGCCACAACAAGCCAGCTCCCTACTACATGCTGGCCCACTCCATACTCGCTCACCACAACAATCTGCTGCCAGCCAGGACGATAAACTGGCACCATCAAGCCCAAATGACTCGCAGAGATAACGGACATGTCCCTACGCACCCTGCTCACCGCCCTACTGCTATCTGCCAGCTTCACGGCGATGGCAGCCACTGAAGTCCTACCCTTGAGCAACCGCACCAGCGCCGACCTGCTGCCGGTCGCACAGAATTTCATTGGCAAGGATGGCACGGTCAGCGCCTATGGCAATCAACTGATCGTCAATGCCGAGCCGGACAAGATCCAGGGCCTGCGCGCCCTGCTCGCACAACTGGACACGCCGTCCAAGCGCTTGCTGATCACCGTCGACACCAACGAAAACAATCAGCAGAGCAACGGCCAGGTCATCACCTACAGCACCGAAAGCCGAGAGGGTGGAATCCAGCAGATCCAGGCCAGCGAAGGCGTGCCCGCGCTGATCCAGGTCGGTCAGAGCGTGCCACTGACCACCACCCAGCCCGATACCTATGGCCGCCCGCAAAACCAGACTCAGTACCGCAACGTCACCCAAGGTTTCTACGTCACCGCCAGCGTCACCGGCGAGACCGTACACCTGAGCATCAGCACCAATCGTGACCGCATGAGCCAGGAGCGTCCCGATGTAGTGAATGTGCAAAGTACCGACACAACTGTCAGCGGGCGCCTGGGCGAATGGATCACCCTGGCCGGTATCAATCGCCAGACCCAGGCCGACAAACAGGGCGCGACCCGCACCTACTCGACCCAGGGCCGGGATGACCTGACACTGCGGGTCAAAGTGGACACTTTGAACTGAAGCACCAAAAACTGACTGATTAGTCGTATTAGACCAAAGATGTAGTGCTATAAAAAAAGCACTACAAAACATTTGACGATCCAAAAAAGCATGGGCATGATGGCCTCGCTCCCGCTAATCAGGGGCCCTGGCAAGGGCCTTCGGATCGTCGCTCTAAGCTACCCACCTGAGCCGATTCGTGTCTGTACCGCCCACAAGGTGTGTTTGACGAGGTTGCGACTGGAACGAAGTTGTCCCGAGGGACGGAAGCTAACCAGGTAACCCGGCAACACACTGATGGATCGTACCAAGGCCCACGACGCCCGAAGACTGTTCTCGGTTCGCCTCTACCTGCTCACTTTCTCCCTTGAGCCTATCGTTCATCCCGTCGCCCTCCCCGCCAAGCCCACTTTGACCGCCTAAGCTTCTGGTCAGCGAGCAGCCAATCCCACGCACTGAATACGTGGCTGGCAAACGGAATTTTCAACCCAGTAGTTTTTCCACAAAAGACGCGACGAGGTTTTTCCCCATGGCACTGACACGCGAACAGCAAATTGCAGCCCTTGAAAAAGACTGGGCTGAAAACCCACGCTGGAAAGGCGTGACTCGCGCTTACTCCGCTGCTGACGTCGTCCGCCTGCGCGGCTCGGTTCAACCTGAGCACACCTTCGCAAAACTGGGCGCCGAGAAGCTGTGGAAGCTGGTTACCCAGGGCGCCAAGCCGTCCTTCCGTCCCGAGAAAGATTTCGTCAACTGCATGGGCGCCCTGACCGGCGGCCAGGCTGTGCAACAAGTCAAGGCCGGCATCCAGGCGATCTACCTGTCCGGCTGGCAAGTGGCCGCGGACAACAACTCCGCCGAGTCCATGTACCCTGACCAATCGCTATACCCGGTGGATTCCGTGCCAACCGTGGTCAAGCGCATCAACAACTCGTTCCGCCGCGCCGACCAGATCCAATGGAAAGCCGGTAAAGGTCCGGGCGACGAAGGCTACATCGACTACTTCGCGCCAATCGTGGCTGACGCCGAAGCCGGTTTCGGTGGCGTACTGAACGCCTACGAGCTGATGAAGAGCATGATCGAGGCAGGCGCCGCCGGCGTGCACTTCGAAGACCAACTGGCTTCCGTGAAAAAATGCGGCCACATGGGCGGCAAGGTACTGGTTCCGACCCAGGAAGCCGTACAGAAGCTGACCGCTGCTCGCCTGGCTGCTGACGTTGCCGGCACCCCGACCATCATCCTGGCACGTACCGACGCTAACGCGGCAGACCTGCTGACGTCGGACTGCGACCCGTACGACCAGCCGTTCGTGACTGGCGAGCGCACCCAGGAAGGCTTCTACAAGGTTCGTGCAGGCCTGGATCAAGCAATTGCCCGCGGCCTGGCCTACGCGCCGTATGCCGACCTGATCTGGTGCGAAACCGCCAAGCCAGACCTGGACGAAGCCCGTCGCTTCGCCGAGGCGATCAAGAAGGAATACCCGGACCAACTGCTGTCCTACAACTGCTCGCCTTCCTTCAACTGGAAGAAAAACCTGGACGACGCGACCATCGCCAAGTTCCAGCGCGAACTGTCCGCCATGGGCTACAAGCACCAGTTCATCACCCTGGCCGGCATTCACAACATGTGGCACAGCATGTTCAACCTGGCGCACGACTACGCCCGCAACGACATGACTGCCTACGTGAAGCTGCAGGAGCAGGAATTCGCTGACGCCGCCAAAGGCTACACCTTCGTGGCGCACCAGCAGGAAGTGGGCACTGGCTACTTCGACGACATGACCACCGTGATCCAGGGCGGCACCTCGTCCGTAACCGCGCTGACCGGTTCGACCGAAGAAGAACAGTTTCACTAAGTAGCTGAGTACACGGCCATTGCGGGCCCGATAGAAAGCTAACCGCAGTGCCGCACGATCTGACGCCCCGACTGGTTCGGGGCGTTTTTTTTGTCCCGAAAAAACCCTCCCACCCCTGCGAAGATCAAAATGTGGGAGCGGGCTTGCTCGCGAAAGCGGCGTGTCAGTCAAAAAACTGCTGGCTGATGCACCGCTTTCGCGAGCAAGCCCGCTCCCACAATAAAAATGCGGCCAGCCTGACGTTTTTGCGCAAAACCTTGATCCAGAGCGGTATTCGCCCAGGAAAATTCAGTTAAAAGTTGTGCGCTGACAACTTGCGCCTAACGGGCAAGTAACAACAACTTTTCCCGCGACGCACTCAACACCCGCTTAAAACTCCCGCAAACAATATTCATTATCATTTAGAGCATTAAAACTTCGTTACACCCTAAACAAAACACAATTGATTAAAATCAAGCTAATGCCCGCAGCGTCTGGGCTACAGCCCCATAAAGGTGCACTATGTCCTTAATTCAGCGAATAAATTAGCTACAGGAATTTTACTTGCTAGGTGTTTAGCCATAAAATCACCGCGATTGATTGCGCTGCGACATATCGTCACTGCGTCGTTACTTTTTCGAGCTCAGAGACCTTTGCTCTCTGTTAAGGATTTCCAGCATGACCGAAGCGACAGGACTCATGGCCCACAACTGGGGCTTTGCCATTTTCCTCCTCGGTGTTGTCGGCCTTTGCGCCTTCATGCTCGGTGTTTCCAGCCTCCTCGGGTCAAAAGCCTGGGGCCGCAGCAAAAACGAACCGTTCGAGTCCGGCATGCTACCTACAGGTGGCGCCCGCTTGCGGCTCTCAGCCAAATTCTATCTGGTCGCGATGCTGTTCGTGATCTTCGATATCGAAGCCCTCTTTCTCTTTGCCTGGTCTGTGTCCGTCCGCGAAAGCGGCTGGACCGGATTCGTCGAAGCTCTCGTTTTCATAGCAATTCTGTTGGCAGGTCTTGTCTACCTGTTCCGAGTGGGCGCCCTTGACTGGGCTCCGGAAGCTCGTCGCAAGCGGCAAGCGAAGCTGAAACAATGAGGCTTTGGCGATGCAATACAATCTCACCAGGATCGACCCGGATGCTCCTAACGATCAGTACCCCATCGGCGAACGGGAAACCGTCTCCGATCCGTTAGAAGATCAAGTCCACAAAAACATCTACATGGGCAAGCTGGAAGACGTGCTGAGTGGCGCGGTCAACTGGGGGCGCAAGAATTCCCTGTGGCCGTACAACTTCGGCCTTTCGTGCTGCTACGTGGAAATGACCACCGCCTTCACGGCGCCCCATGACATCGCGCGCTTTGGCGCCGAAGTTATCCGGGCATCGCCGCGCCAGGCGGATTTCATGGTTATCGCCGGTACCTGCTTTATCAAGATGGCGCCGATCATCCAGCGTCTCTACGAGCAAATGCTCGAGCCAAAGTGGGTTATCTCCATGGGTTCGTGCGCCAACTCCGGTGGCATGTACGACATCTACTCCGTGGTTCAGGGGGTGGACAAGTTCCTGCCCGTGGACGTCTACGTGCCTGGCTGCCCGCCCCGCCCTGAAGCATTCCTGCAAGGCTTGATGTTGCTGCAGGAATCGATTGGCAAGGAGCGTCGCCCACTTTCCTGGGTCGTCGGAGATCAAGGCGTGTACCGCGCCGAGATGCCGTCACAAAAGGAACAGCGCCGCGAACAGCGAATCGCAGTCACCAACCTGCGCAGCCCCGACGAAGTCTGATCCAGCACCGCTTCTTTTATAGAACGAAAACCTGGCTTCATTCTTTACGTTGACCGAAAGCGATAAAAAACCATGACTACAGGCAGTGCTCTGTACATCCCGCCTTATAAGGCAGACGACCAGGATGTGGTCGTCGAACTCAACAACCGTTTTGGCCCTGACGCCTTCACCGCCCAGGCCACACGCACCGGTATGCCAGTGCTGTGGGTGGCGCGCGCCAAACTCGTCGAAGTCCTGACCTTCCTGCGCAACCTGCCCAAGCCGTACGTCATGCTCTATGACCTGCATGGCGTGGACGAGCGCCTGCGCACCAAGCGCCAGGGGCTGCCGAGCGGCGCGGACTTCACCGTGTTCTATCACCTGATGTCGCTGGAACGTAACAGCGACGTGATGATCAAGGTCGCACTAAACGAAAGCGACTTGAGCATCCCGACCGTGACCGGTATCTGGCCGAACGCCAGCTGGTACGAGCGTGAAGTCTGGGACATGTTCGGTATCGACTTCCCGGGCCACCCGCACCTGACCCGCATCATGATGCCGCCGACCTGGGAAGGTCACCCGCTGCGCAAGGACTTCCCGGCCCGCGCCACTGAATTCGATCCGTTCAGTCTCAACCTCGCCAAGCAGCAGCTTGAAGAGGAAGCCGCACGTTTCCGCCCGGAAGACTGGGGCATGAAGCGCTCCGGCACCAACGAGGACTACATGTTCCTCAACCTGGGCCCGAACCACCCTTCGGCCCACGGCGCATTCCGTATCATCCTGCAGCTGGACGGCGAAGAAATCGTCGACTGCGTGCCCGACATCGGCTACCACCACCGTGGTGCCGAGAAGATGGCCGAGCGCCAGTCGTGGCACAGCTTCATCCCGTACACCGACCGTATCGACTACCTCGGCGGCGTGATGAACAACCTGCCGTACGTGCTCTCGGTCGAGAAGCTGGCCGGCATCAAGGTCCCGGACCGGGTCGACACCATCCGCATCATGATGGCCGAGTTCTTCCGGATCACCAGCCACCTGCTGTTCCTGGGTACCTATATCCAGGACGTCGGCGCCATGACCCCGGTGTTCTTCACCTTCACCGACCGTCAGCGCGCCTACAAGGTCATCGAAGCCATCACGGGCTTCCGCCTGCACCCGGCCTGGTACCGCATCGGCGGTGTGGCCCACGACCTGCCGAATGGCTGGGAGCGCCTGGTCAAGGAATTCATCGACTGGATGCCCAAGCGTCTGGACGAGTACCAGAAAGCCGCCCTGGACAACAGCATCCTCAAGGGTCGGACCATCGGCGTCGCGCAGTACAACACCAAGGAAGCCCTGGAATGGGGCGTCACCGGTGCGGGCTTGCGTTCGACCGGTTGCGATTTCGACCTGCGCAAGGCGCGCCCGTACTCCGGCTACGAGAACTTCGAGTTCGAAGTCCCGCTGGCGGCCAACGGCGATGCCTACGACCGCTGCATCGTGCGCGTCGAAGAAATGCGCCAGAGCCTGAAGATCATCGAGCAGTGCATGCGCAACATGCCGGCAGGCCCGTACAAGGCGGATCACCCGCTGACCACGCCGCCGCCTAAAGAGCGCACCCTGCAACACATCGAAACCCTGATCACGCACTTCCTGCAAGTCTCGTGGGGCCCGGTGATGCCGGCCAACGAGTCCTTCCAGATGATCGAAGCGACCAAGGGTATCAACAGTTATTACCTGACGAGCGATGGCGGCACCATGAGCTACCGCACCCGGATTCGTACCCCAAGCTTCGCGCACTTGCAGCAGATCCCTTCGGTGATCAAAGGCGAGATGGTCGCGGACTTGATTGCGTACCTGGGTAGTATCGATTTCGTTATGGCCGACGTGGACCGCTAAGCATGAACAGCACGCTTATCCAGACAGACCGTTTCACCTTGAGTGAAACCGAGCGCTCGGCCATCGAGCACGAGCTGCATCACTACGAAGATCCGCGCGCAGCGTCGATCGAAGCCTTGAAGATCGTCCAGAAGGAACGTGGCTGGGTGCCCGACGGCGCCCTCTACGCCATCGGCGAGATCCTCGGCATCCCGGCCAGCGACGTTGAAGGCGTGGCCACGTTCTACAGCCAGATCTTCCGCCAGCCGGTTGGCCGCCACATCATCCGCGTGTGCGACAGCATGGTCTGCTACATCGGCGGCCACGAGTCGGTGGTTGACGCGATCCAGAGCAAGCTGGGCATCGGCCTCGGCCAAACCACTGCAGACGGGCGTTTCACCCTGCTGCCGGTGTGCTGCCTGGGTAACTGCGACAAGGCGCCGGCGTTGATGATCGACGACGACACATTCGGCGACGTCCAGGCCTCTGGCGTCACCCAATTGCTCGAGGGCTACCCATGACCCTGACTTCCTTTGGCCCGGCCAACCTGATCAAGCGTTCGGCCGAAACCCACCCGCTGACCTGGCGCCTGCGTGACGACGGCGAGCCTGTATGGCTTGACGAGTATCAGGCCAAGAACGGCTATGCCGCAGCGCGCAAGGCTTTTGCCGACATGGCCCAGGACGATATCGTCCAGACCGTGAAGGACGCCGGCCTTAAAGGTCGCGGCGGTGCTGGCTTCCCCACGGGTGTGAAGTGGGGCCTGATGCCCAAAGACGAATCCATCAACATCCGCTACTTGCTGTGCAACGCGGATGAAATGGAGCCCAACACCTGGAAGGACCGCATGCTGATGGAGCAACTGCCCCATCTGCTGATCGAAGGCATGCTGATCAGCGCCCGTGCGCTGAAAACCTACCGTGGCTACATCTTCCTGCGTGGCGAATACACCACTGCCGCCAAGCACCTGAACCGTGCCGTGGAAGAAGCCAAGGCCGCAGGCCTGTTGGGTAAGAACATCCTCGGTTCGGGGTTCGACTTCGAACTGTTCGTGCACACCGGCGCCGGGCGTTATATCTGCGGTGAAGAAACCGCCCTGATCAACTCCCTCGAAGGCCGCCGCGCCAACCCGCGCTCCAAGCCGCCCTTCCCCGCGGCTGTTGGCGTGTGGGGCAAGCCGACGTGCGTTAACAACGTCGAGACCCTGTGCAACGTGCCGGCGATCATCGCCGACGGCGTGGACTGGTATAAATCCCTGGCCCGCGAAGGCAGCGAAGACATGGGCACCAAGCTCATGGGCTTCTCCGGCAAGGTCAAGAACCCGGGCCTGTGGGAACTGCCATTCGGCGTGACCGCCCGCGAGCTGTTCGAGGACTACGCCGGCGGCATGCGCGACGGCTACACCCTGAAAGCCTGGCAGCCAGGCGGCGCCGGTACCGGCTTCCTGCTCCCTGAGCACCTCGACGCACAAATGTATGCCGGCGGCATCGGCAAGGTGGGCACCCGGATGGGTACCGGCCTGGCGATGGCGGTGGACAACACCGTGAACATGGTCTCGCTGCTGCGCAACATGGAGCAGTTCTTCGCCCGTGAATCCTGTGGTTTCTGCACTCCGTGCCGCGATGGCCTGCCATGGAGCGTCAAGCTCCTGATGGCCATCGAGAAAGGCGAAGGCCAGCCGGGGGATATCGAAACCCTGCTGGGCCTGGTCGGTTTCCTCGGCCCTGGCAAGACCTTCTGTGCTCACGCACCGGGCGCCGTGGAGCCACTGGGCAGCGCAATCAAGTACTTCCGCTCGGAGTTCGAAGCCGGCATCGCGCCCAAAAGCGCCGCCGTCCCGCCTCTGGCAAAGCCGATCGTAGTCGGCGCGTAACGCTTCAATAAGCGAAGGGTCCGTGCCCTTTGCTTTGTCATGTGCTGACGCCTTGATGGCTGTGTTGATGCACATGAATAACAAGATTCCATTAGCCACGCCCGCTGACAACGGGCCAACGAAGAACTTTGAACCATGGCCACTATCCACGTAGACGGCAAAGCGCTCGAAGTCGATGGGGCAGACAACCTGTTACAGGCGTGTCTGTCACTAGGCCTCGACATCCCTTATTTCTGCTGGCACCCCGCGCTCGGTAGCGTCGGTGCCTGTCGCCAGTGTGCGGTCAAGCAGTACACCGACGAAAACGACACCCGTGGTCGTATCGTCATGTCCTGCATGACCCCAGCCACCGACAACACCTGGATCTCCATCGAAGATGAAGAATCCAAGGCGTTCCGCGCCAGCGTTGTCGAATGGCTGATGACCAACCACCCCCACGACTGCCCGGTCTGTGAGGAAGGCGGTCACTGCCACCTGCAAGACATGACGGTGATGACCGGCCACAACGAGCGCCGTTACCGCTTCACCAAGCGTACCCACCAGAACCAGGAACTGGGCCCGTTCATTTCCCATGAAATGAACCGCTGCATCGCCTGCTACCGCTGCGTACGCTTCTATAAAGACTACGCCGGCGGCACCGACCTGGGCGTCTTTGGTGCCCACGACAACGTGTACTTCGGTCGCGTTGAAGACGGCGTGCTCGAAAGCGAGTTCTCCGGCAACCTCACCGAGGTCTGCCCGACCGGTGTGTTCACCGACAAGACTCACTCCGAGCGCTACAACCGCAAGTGGGACATGCAGTTCGCCCCGAGCATCTGCCATGGCTGCTCCAGCGGTTGCAACATTTCCCCGGGCGAGCGCTACGGTGAACTGCGTCGCATCGAAAACCGCTTCAACGGTTCGGTCAACCAGTACTTCCTGTGCGACCGTGGCCGTTTCGGCTATGGCTACGTCAACCGCGAAGACCGTCCGCGCCAACCGTTGCTGGCCGATGGCGCCAAGCTGAGCCTGGACGACGCACTGGATAAAGCCGCCGACCTGCTGCGCGGCCGTAACATCGTCGGTATCGGTTCGCCACGCGCCAGCCTCGAAAGCAACTACGCGTTGCGCGAGCTGGTCGGTGCCGAGCACTTCTACAGTGGTATCGAAGCCGCTGAGCTGGAGCGCATCCGCCTGGTCCTCCAGGTGCTGAACGATAGCCCGCTGCCAGTGCCAAACATGCGCGACATCGAAGACCACGACGCAATCTTCGTACTCGGTGAAGACCTGACCCAGACCGCTGCGCGTATCGCGCTGTCCCTGCGCCAGTCGGTCAAAGGCAAGGCCGAAGAAATGGCCGACGCCATGCGCGTGCAGCCTTGGCTCGACGCTGCGGTGAAAAACATCGGCCAGCACGCGCTGAATCCGCTGTTTATCGCCAGCATCGCTGAAACCAAGCTCGACGATATCGCCGAAGAGTGCGTGCACGCGGCACCAGACGACCTGGCACGCATCGGTTTCGCCGTGGCCCACGCCCTCGACGCCAGCGCCCCTGCCGTCGAAGGCCTGGACGCAGAAGCCGTGGCCCTGGCCCAGCGCATCGCCGACGCCCTGCTGGCGGCCAAGCGCCCATTGATCATTGCCGGTACCTCCCTGGGTTCCAAGGCACTGATCGAAGCCGCCGCCAACATCGCCAATGCCCTGAAGCTGCGGGACAAGAACGGCTCCATCAGCCTGGTTGTACCGGAAGCCAACAGCCTTGGCCTGGCCATGCTCGGCGGCGAGTCCGTGGATGCAGCCCTGCAAGCGGTGATCGACGGCAATGCCGACGCCATCGTGGTGCTGGAAAACGACCTGTACACCCGCACCGATGCCGCCAAGGTTGACGCTGCACTGGACGCTGCCAAAGTCCTGATCGTCGCCGATCACCAGAAGACCGCTACCAGCGACCGTGCCCACCTGGTGCTGCCAGCCGCTACCTTCGCTGAAGGCGACGGTACCCTGGTCAGCCAGGAAGGCCGCGCCCAGCGCTTCTTCCAGGTGTTCGATCCGAAGTACATGGACGCCAGCATCCTGGTTCACGAAGGCTGGCGCTGGCTGCATGCCCTGCGCGCAACCCTGCTGAACCAGCCGATCGACTGGACCCAGCTCGACCACGTCACCGCTGCCGTCGCCTCCAGCGCACCGCAACTGGCGCGTATCGTCGATGCCGCACCGTCCGCCGCGTTCCGCATCAAGGGCATGAAACTGGCCCGTGAGCCGCTGCGTTACTCCGGGCGTACCGCCATGCGCGCTGACATCAGCGTGCACGAACCGCGTACCCCGCAAGACAACGACACCGCGTTTGCCTTCTCCATGGAAGGTTACTCGGGTTCGGTCGAGCCACGTCAGCAGGTGCCTTTCGCCTGGTCGCCGGGCTGGAACTCGCCGCAGGCCTGGAACAAGTTCCAGGACGAAGTCGGTGGTCATATCCGCGCTGGCGACCCGGGCACCCGCCTGATCGAAAGCACAGGCGACTCGCTGAACTGGTTCGCGGCCGTACCGCGTCCGTTCAACCCGGCCCAGGGCACCTGGCAGGTTGTGCCGTTTTTCCACCTGTTCGGCAGCGAAGAGAACTCTTCCAAGGCCGCGCCGGTGCAAGAGCGCATCCCGGCTGCCTACGTGGCGCTGGCCAAGTCCGAAGCCGACCGCCTGGGCGTCAACGACGGTGCCCTGCTCAGCTTGAACGTAGGCGGCCAGACCCTGCGCCTGCCGCTGCGCATCAACGATGAGTTGGGTGCTGGCCTGGTTGGCCTGCCAAAAGGTATCGCTGGCATTCCGCCTGCGATCTTCGGCCACACCGTTGACGGTCTGCAGGAGGCAGCGCAATGACTTGGTTCACTCCTGAAGTGATCGACGTGATCATCTCGGTGGTCAAGGCCATCGTGATCCTGCTGGCAGTGGTCGTCGCGGGCGCCCTGCTCAGCTTCGTCGAACGTCGCTTGCTGGGCTGGTGGCAGGACCGTTACGGTCCGAACCGCGTTGGCCCGTTCGGCATGTTCCAGATCGCTGCCGACATGCTGAAAATGTTCTTCAAGGAAGACTGGACCCCGCCGTTTGCCGACAAGGTGATCTTCACCCTGGCACCGGTCGTGGCCATGAGCGCCTTGCTGATCGCCTTCGCGATCATCCCGATCACCCCGACCTGGGGCGTGGCGGACCTGAACATCGGCTTGCTGTTCTTCTTCGCCATGGCCGGCCTGTCGGTCTACGCGGTGCTGTTCGCCGGTTGGGCCAGTAACAACAAGTTTGCCCTGTTGGGCAGCTTGCGGGCCTCGGCCCAGACTGTGTCCTACGAAGTGTTCATGGGCCTGGCGCTGATGGGCATCGTGGTGCAGGTTGGCTCGTTCAACATGCGCGACATCGTTGAGTACCAGGCGCAGAACCTGTGGTTCATCATTCCGCAGTTCTTTGGCTTCTGTACCTTCTTCATCGCTGGCGTGGCCGTGACTCACCGTCACCCCTTCGACCAGCCGGAAGCAGAACAGGAACTGGCCGACGGTTACCACATTGAATACGCCGGCATGAAATGGGGCATGTTCTTCGTCGGTGAGTACATCGGCATCATCTTGATCTCGGCCCTGCTGGTCACGCTGTTCTTCGGCGGCTGGCACGGTCCGTTCGGCATCCTGCCGCAGTTGGCGTTCTTCTGGTTCTTCCTCAAGACCGCGTTCTTCATCATGTTGTTTATCCTGCTGCGCGCTTCCATTCCGCGTCCACGATACGACCAGGTGATGGATTTCAGCTGGCGCTTCTGCCTGCCGCTGACCCTGATCAATTTGCTGGTGACTGCTGCCGTTGTGTTGTTGAACACGCCAGCGGGCGCGGTTCAGTGAGGATTTGACCCATGTTCAAATATATTGGCGACATCGTTAAGGGTACCGGTACCCAGTTGCTAAGCCTGGTGATGGTTTTCGGCCATGGCTTTCGCAAACGCGACACCCTGCAATACCCGGAAGAAGCGGTGTACCTGCCGCCGCGCTATCGCGGCCGTATCGTGCTGACCCGCGACCCCGACGGCGAAGAGCGTTGCGTGGCCTGCAACCTGTGCGCCGTGGCGTGCCCGGTGGGCTGTATCTCCCTGCAGAAAGCTGAAACCGAAGACGGTCGCTGGTACCCGGACTTCTTCCGCATCAACTTCTCGCGCTGCATTTTCTGCGGCCTGTGCGAGGAAGCTTGCCCGACCACCGCGATCCAGTTGACACCGGATTTCGAGATGGCCGAGTTCAAACGTCAGGACCTGGTGTACGAGAAAGAAGATCTGCTGATCTCCGGTCCCGGTAAAAACCCTGATTACAACTTCTATCGTGTTGCAGGTATGGCCGTTGCCGGTAAGCCCAAGGGCGCCGCACAAAACGAAGCCGAGCCGATCAACGTGAAGAGCTTGCTGCCTTAAGGAAGAAAGATGGAATTCGCTTTCTATTTCGCATCGGGTATTGCAGTGGTGTCCACGCTTCGCGTGATCACCAACACCAACCCCGTGCACGCCCTGCTCTACCTGATCATTTCGCTGATCGCCGTGGCCATGACCTTTTTCAGCCTCGGCGCACCGTTTGCCGGTGTCCTGGAAGTGATCGCCTACGCTGGCGCCATCATGGTGCTGTTCGTGTTTGTGGTGATGATGCTCAACCTGGGGCCGGCTTCGGTCGCCCAGGAGCGCGTCTGGCTCAAGCCCGGCATCTGGCTTGGCCCGGTGATCCTGGCAGCCCTGCTGCTGGCTGAACTGCTGTATGTGCTGTTCGCTCACCAGAGCGGCCAGGCCATCGGCCACACCACCGTAGACGCCAAGGCCGTGGGCATCAGCCTGTTCGGCCCGTACCTGCTGGTGGTCGAACTGGCTTCGATGCTGCTGCTCGCTGCAGCCATCACTGCCTTCCACTTGGGCCGCAACGAAGCCAAGGAGCAATGACGATGCCTGCTATCCCTTTGGAGCATGGTCTGGCGGTCGCCGGCATCCTGTTCTGCCTTGGCCTGGTCGGCCTGATGGTTCGCCGTAACATCCTGTTCGTGTTGATGAGCCTGGAAATCATGATGAACGCTGCAGCACTGGCCTTCATCGTGGCAGGTGCGCGTTGGGGCCAGCCGGATGGACAAGTCATGTTCATCCTGGTGATCAGCCTGGCAGCCGCCGAGGCCAGTATTGGCCTGGCGATCCTGCTGCAACTGTATCGTCGCTTCCACACGCTTGATATCGACGCTGCCAGTGAGATGCGCGGATGAACATGATCTTTCTGACTTTCGTATTCCCCCTGATCGGTTTCCTGCTGCTGTCGTTCTCCCGTGGACGCTGGTCGGAAAACCTCTCGGCCCTGGTCGGCGTGGGTTCCATTGGCTTGTCGGCGATTGTCGCCGCCTACGTCATCTGGCAATTCAACGTTGCACCACCCGAAGCCGGTCACTACACCCTGGTGCTGTGGCAATGGATGGCGGTCGAGGGCTTCAAGCCTGACTTCGCCCTGTACGTCGACGGCCTGTCGATCACCATGCTCGGCGTGGTGGTAGGCGTGGGTTTCCTGATCCACCTGTTCGCGTCCTGGTACATGCGCGGTGAGGCCGGTTACTCGCGCTTCTTCGCCTACACCAACCTGTTTATCGCCAGCATGCTGTTCCTGGTGCTGGGCGATAACCTGTTGTTCCTGTACTTCGGCTGGGAAGGCGTGGGCCTGTGCTCGTACCTGTTGATCGGTTTCTACTACAGCAACCGCAACAACGGTAATGCGGCACTCAAAGCCTTTGTCGTGACCCGGATCGGCGACGTGTTCATGGCCATCGGCCTGTTCATCCTGTTCCAACAGGTGGGCACGCTGAATATCCAGGAACTGCTGGTGCTGGCACCACAGAAATTCCAGGTCGGCGACTTCTGGATCACCCTGGCGACCCTGATGCTGCTAGGTGGCGCTGTGGGTAAATCGGCACAACTGCCACTGCAAACCTGGCTGGCAGACGCCATGGCCGGTCCTACCCCGGTGTCGGCACTGATCCACGCCGCCACCATGGTGACCGCCGGTGTCTACCTGATCGCCCGTACCCACGGCCTGTTCACCCTGGCGCCAGAGATTCTGCACCTGGTGGGCCTGGTAGGTGGCGTGACCCTGGTACTGGCCGGCTTCGCCGCGCTGGTGCAGACCGACATCAAGCGCATCCTCGCCTACTCGACCATGAGCCAGATCGGCTACATGTTCCTGGCCCTGGGCGTCGGCGCCTGGGACGGCGCGATCTTCCACCTGATGACCCACGCCTTCTTCAAGGCCCTGCTGTTCCTGGCTTCCGGTGCGGTGATCGTTGCCTGCCACCACGAGCAGAACATCTTCAAGATGGGTGGCCTGTGGAAGAAACTGCCGTTGGCCTACGCCAGCTTCATCGTCGGTGGTGCCGCACTCGCAGCCCTGCCACTGGTGACCGCAGGTTTCTACTCCAAAGACGAAATCCTCTGGGAAGCCTTTGCCAGCGGTAACCAAGGCCTGCTGTACGCCGGTCTGGTGGGTGCGTTCATGACCTCGCTGTACACCTTCCGCCTGATCTTCATCACCTTCCACGGTGAAGCCAAGACTGAAGCCCACGCAGGCCACGGCATCTCCCACTGGCTGCCGCTGTCGGTGCTGATCATCCTGTCGACCTTCGTCGGCGCCATGATCACCCCGCCACTGGCTGGCGTACTGCCACAAAGCGTTGGACATGCTGGCGGTGACGCCAAGCACAGCCTGGAAATCGCCTCGGGCGCCATCGCCATCGCCGGTATCCTGCTGGCGGCCATGCTGTTCCTCGGCAAGCGTCGCTTCGTCACTGCCGTGGCCAACAGTGGCATTGGCCGCTTCCTTTCGGCCTGGTGGTTCGCCGCCTGGGGCTTCGACTGGATCTACGACAAACTGTTCGTCAAGCCTTACCTTGCGATCAGCCATGTACTGCGCAAAGACCCGCTCGACCAGACCATTGGTTTGATCCCGCGTGCTGCCAAGGCCGGTCACACCGCCCTGAGCCGCACCGAGACCGGCCAATTGCGTTGGTATGCGGCTTCCATGGCGGCTGGTGCCGTGCTGGTGATCGGCGCCATCGTAGTGGTAGCGGTCTGATATGAACTTTGCGAACTTGCGAAAGGAAACGAGCCCGTCATGATTCTGCCCTGGCTAATCCTGATCCCCTTTATCGGCGGCCTGCTCTGCTGGATGGGTGAACGCTTCGGCGCCACCCTGCCCCGCTGGATTGCGTTGCTGACCATGTCCCTGGAACTCGCACTCGGCCTCTGGCTGTGGGCCCATGGCGACTATTCATTTGCTCCGGCACCGGGTGTCGATCCAACCTTCGCGCTTGAGTTCAAGCACGTCTGGATCGAACGCTTCGGCATCAACGTGCACCTGGCCCTCGACGGCCTGTCGCTGTTGATGATCCTGCTGACCGGCCTGCTGGGTATCCTCTCGGTACTCTGCTCCTGGAAAGAAATCGAGCGTCACGTGGGCTTCTTCCACCTGAACCTGATGTGGATCCTGGGCGGCGTGGTCGGCGTATTCCTCGCCCTCGACCTGTTCATGTTCTTCTTCTTCTGGGAAATGATGCTGGTGCCGATGTACTTCCTCATCGCGCTCTGGGGTCACAGTTCTTCGGACGGCAAGAAAACCCGGATCTACGCGGCGACCAAGTTCTTCATCTTCACCCAGGCTTCCGGCCTGATCATGTTGGTGGCGATCCTGGGCCTGGTACTGGTCAACTTCAACAACACCGGCGTGATTACCTTCAACTACGCCGACCTGTTGAAAACCAAGATGTCGATGACCACCGAGTACATCCTCATGCTCGGGTTCTTCATCGCCTTCGCGGTGAAGCTGCCGGTGGTGCCGTTCCACTCCTGGCTGCCTGACGCTCACGCCCAGGCGCCAACCGCAGGTTCCGTGGACCTGGCCGGTATCCTGTTGAAGACGGCGGCCTACGGCCTGCTGCGTTTCGCCCTGCCGCTGTTCCCGAATGCTTCGGCCGAGTTTGCGCCGATCGCCATGACCCTGGGTCTGATAGGGATCTTCTACGGTGCATTCCTGGCCTTCGCGCAAACCGACATCAAGCGTCTGATTGCCTTCTCGTCCGTTTCCCACATGGGTTTCGTACTGATCGGCATCTACTCCGGCAGCCAGCTGGCGTTGCAAGGCGCAGTGATCCAGATGTTGGCCCACGGTGTTTCAGCCGCCGCACTGTTTATCCTCAGTGGCCAGTTGTACGAGCGCCTGCACACCCGTGACATGCGTGAGATGGGCGGCATCTGGTCGCGTATCGCGTACCTGCCGGCGATCAGCCTGTTCTTTGCCGCCGCGTCCCTGGGCTTGCCGGGTACGGGTAACTTTGTCGGTGAGTTCCTGATCCTGATGGGCAGCTTCGTCAGTGCGCCATGGATCACCGCGATTGCTACTTCCGGCCTGGTGTTCGGTTCGGTCTACTCGCTGATCATGATCCACCGCGCCTACTTCGGCCCGACCAAGTCGGACGCCGTCCTCAAAGGGATGGATGCTCGCGAACTGATCATGGTGCTCGGCCTTGCGGTACTGCTGGTGTACATCGGCGTGTATCCGCAACCGTTCCTCGACACCTCTGCCGCCACGATGCATGGCGTGCAGCAGTGGTTGAGCACCGCCTTCACTCAACTCGCTTCGGCCCGGTAAGAGCGCTATGGAATTCACGATCCAACACTTTATCGCGCTTGCGCCGCTGCTGATTACCAGCCTCACCATTGTGGTGGTGATGCTGGCAATCGCCTGGCGCCGCAATCACTCGCAGACGTTCCTGCTGTCCACCGCAGGTCTGAACCTGGCCTTGCTGTCGATTATCCCGGCACTCAAGGTCGCCCCGCTGGCGGTCACCCCGCTGGTCATGATCGATGACTTCGCGCTGCTGTACACCGCGTTGATCCTCGTTGCGACACTGGCCTGCGTCACCCTCGCCCACGCTTACCTCGGCGAAGGCGGCACCGGCTATCCGGGCAACCGCGAAGAGCTGTACCTGCTGATCCTGCTGGCTGCGGCCGGCGGTATCGTGCTGGTCAGCGCGCAGCACCTGGCCGGTTTGTTCATCGGCCTGGAACTGCTGTCGATCCCGACCTACGGCCTGGTGGCGTACGCCTTCTTCAACAAGCGCTCCCTGGAAGCCGGCATCAAGTACATGGTGCTGTCGGCCGCCGGTTCCGCGTTCCTGTTGTTCGGTATGGCCCTGCTCTACGCCGAAGCCGGCAGCCTGAGCTTCAGCGGTATCGGCCACGCCCTGGCCACCACCAGCATGCCTGCGCCCATCGCCCAACTGGGCCTGGCCATGATGCTGATCGGCCTGGCGTTCAAGCTGTCGCTGGTACCGTTCCACCTGTGGACCCCAGACGTGTACGAAGGCGCCCCGGCGCCGGTAGCCGCGTTCCTGGCAACCGCCTCTAAGGTTGCAGTGTTTGCGGTGATGGTGCGTCTGTTCCAGATCTCCCCTGCCGCCAACACCGGCGTGCTGAGCGACGTGCTGACCGTGATCGCCATTGCGTCGATCCTGTTCGGTAACCTGCTGGCCCTGACCCAGAACAACCTCAAGCGTCTGCTGGGTTACTCGTCCATCGCCCACTTCGGCTACCTGCTGATCGCCCTGGTGGCGAGCAAAGGCCTGGCCGTGGAAGCCATCGGCGTGTACCTGGTCACCTACGTGATCACCAGCCTCGGCGCGTTTGGCGTGATTACCCTGATGTCCTCGCCTTACAAAGGCCGTGACGCCGACGCCCTGTACGAATACCGCGGCCTGTTCTGGCGTCGTCCGTACCTGACCGCCGTGCTGACCGTGATGATGCTGTCCCTGGCCGGCATCCCGCTGACCGCAGGCTTCATCGGCAAGTTCTACATCGTCGCGACCGGTGTCGAAGCCCACGAATGGTGGCTGGTTGCCTCCTTGGTGCTGGGCAGTGCCATCGGCGTGTTCTACTACCTGCGCGTGATGGTCACCCTGTACCTGATCGAGCCAAACCTGCGCCGTGTGGATGCCGAGTTGCACTGGGAACAGAAAGCAGGCGGCGTGATGCTGCTGGCTATCGCCCTGCTGGCATTCTTCCTGGGCGTGTACCCACAACCGTTGCTCACCCTGGTGCAGCATGCGGTGATGGCGGGTTGATCGCTTAAGCTCAAGCAGTAAACAGAACGGCACCTTAGGGTGCCGTTTTGCGTTTCTGGGAAAGATTCAAGCTCCCTGCCCAGCTCAAGGAATATTCCTTACTGAAACGCCTCCGTGTCTGGCATATACCTGCCAGAGCCGCTCGTATGGTGTATGCGCTTTAGGAAGAATCCCACGCCAGGCTCACTTGACCCCTGGCAGATGGGCCACCAAACTATACGCAGGCTACGTACAGAACATGGATGCTCTATTTATCGAACTGCCGCCCTTTGAGCGGTACCGCAAGGACTACCTGACTGACGAACTGTTTCACGGCTTTCAACAAGAGCTAATGAAGAACCCCGAAGCGGGAGCCGTGATGGAAGGCACCGGAGGGTTACGCAAGCTGCGCTTCGTCGATGAACGACGAAACAAAGGCAAACGGGGTGGATTACGCGTCATCTACTACTGGTGGTCAGGCGGCACTCAATTTTGGTTGTTCACGCTGTACGGCAAGCACGAGCAAAGCGACTTGAGCCCACAACACAAAAAAGCCCTCAAGCAACTGCTGGACAGGGAAATCAACGCGAGAGGATTCACATGAAACGTGACATTTATTCCGAACTGGTCGAAGGCTTCGATGCCTTGGCCAACGAGCGCCAAGGCAAGGTCACCCTACGTACTCATACCGTGCAGCAAAACAAACTGGCCCCTCTTACCGCTGAAGACGTGATTGCAGTGCGACAACAACTCAATCTTTCCCGTGCTGTATTTGCCATGTACCTACGCACCAATACACGCACCCTGGAAAACTGGGAGCAAGGTCGCGCACGCCCCAATGCCCAGGCAGCCACGTTGATTCGTCTGGTATCAAAATTCCCGGATACGGTGGAGCGCCTGGCGTTGCTTAGCTGATCGTAGGTGAAGCGATCTTTCCCACATCAGCAAAAACGGCACCTCACGGTGCCGTTTTGCTATCCGCCCTACCTCACTTGCGCGCCGCCTCCCACGACTTGAGCAAATCGGCATAGTTCACGGTTTCACCCTTGGGTTTCTCGTTCGCCAGTTTCGGCTTCGGAGCGCCCGGCTGGTCGAACCAGTACTGGGCATCGCGCTCGGGGTTCATTTTCGGTCCGCAGATCGGCTGCACCTTGGAGCGCTCCAGGCGTGTCATGATCGCGTCCTGGTCCTTGGCCAGGCCATCCAGCGCCTGTTGCGGGGTTTTCTCGCCGCTGGCGGCTTCCGAAATGTGGCTCCACCACAGTTGGGCCAGGCGCGGATAATCCGGCACGTTGGTGCCCGTCGGTGTCCACTGCACCCGCGCCGGGCTGCGGTAGAACTCCACCAGGCCGCCGAGTTTGGGGGCCAGGTCAGTCATGGCCTGGGAGTTGATGTCGGATTCGCGGATGGGCGTCAGGCCGACGATGGTTTTTTTCAGGGAAACGGTTTTCGATGTCACGAACTGCGCGTAGAGCCAAGCCGCGAGTTTTTGTTTCTCAGGCGTGGACTTGAGGAACGTCCAGGAACCCACGTCCTGATACCCCAGCTTCATCCCCTCCTCCCAATACGGCCCGCGTGGCGACGGTGCCATGCGCCACTTCGGCGTGCCGTCGGCGTTCATCACCGGCAAGCCGGGCTTGGTCATGTCAGCGGTAAAGGCGGTATACCAGAAGATCTGCTGCGCGATGTTGCCCTGGGACGGTACCGGCCCGGACTCGGAGAAGGTCATGCCTGCCGCTTCCGGTGGCGCATAGGCGCGCATCCAGTCGACATACTTCTGCGTGGCAAATACCGCAGCCGGGCCGTTGGTGTCGCCGCCACGGGTCACGCTAGACCCCACCGGGTGGCAATCCTCGACCCGGATCCCCCACTCGTCCACCGGCAAGCCGTTGGGCAGGCCCTTGTCGCCACCACCGGCCATGGAGAACCAGGCATCGGTAAAGCGCCAACCCAGGGAAGGATCTTTCTTGCCGTAGTCCATATGGCCATACACGCGCTTGCCGTCGATTTCCTTGACGTCTTCACTGAAGAACTTGGCGATGTCCTCATAGGCCGACCAGTTCACTGGCACGCCTAGTTCATAGCCGTACTTTTCCTTGAACTTGGCCTTGAGGTCGGCGCGCTCGAACCAGTCGGCACGGAACCAGTAGAGGTTAGCGAACTGCTGGTCGGGCAACTGATAGATCTTGCCGTCCGGCGCGGTGGTAAACGAGATGCCGATAAAGTCCTTGAGGTCCAGGGTCGGCGAGGTGAAGTCCTTGCCTTCGTTGGCCATCAGGTCGGTGATGGACTCGGTCTTGCCATAGCGAAAGTGCGTGCCAATCAGGTCGGAATCGTTGACCCAACCGTCATAGATATTCTTGTCCGACTGCATCTGGGTTTGCAGTTTCTCCACCACGTCGCCTTCCTGCAGCAGGTCGTGGGTCAGCTTGATCCCGGTGATTTCACTGAAGGCCTTGGCCAGCACCTTGGATTCGTACTCGTGGGTGGTGAGGGTTTCCGACACCACATTGATCTTCATCCCACGAAACGGCTCGGCGGCCTTGATAAACCACTTCAGTTCTTCAAGCTGCTGGGCCTCCGTCAGGGTGGACGGTTTGAACTCGCTGCCGATCCACTTCTTAGCGGCATCTTCGTACGTATCGGCCCAGGCCGCAGCACTCAAACCGCTGAGGGCCAAGACGGCGGCCAATGAAATGCTATGTCGCAGCTTATTGTTTTTATCGAACATAGAGACCTCCTGGTTGATTTCAGACGGGTCCGACAGAAGCCCCGCCCCGTGTAGGAGCGAGCTTGCTCGCGAAAAACCCCAAGACACCGCGTTAATCCAGACAACCTGCGTTATCGTTGACGACTTTCGCGAGCAAGCTCGCTCCTACAGGGGTATGGGGACCACCTCAGCCCCAACGCATCACAGACAACAGCCACACCACAGACAGCGCGGACGCCACCCAGATGCTCCAGCCGGTAACGCCGATCACCAGCAGATGCAGGTAGGCGCTCCCGAGAAGACCGATAAACAAGCGATCACCACGTGTCGTGCTGATCGGTAACAAACCGCGCCGGGGAATGCTCGGCGAGCGCAGTTCCCACGTGGTCATGCCTGCCAGCAACAAGGCAATTGCCGCAAAAAACAGCGCAGTCGGGGTGGTCCAGGCCATCCATTCCATCATCGTTTCCTCAGACCCGGCCCAGGGCAAAGCCCTTGGCCACATGGTTGCGAACAAACCAGATCACCAGCATGCCCGGCAGGATGGTCAGCACTCCGGCAGCCGCCAGCACGCCCCAGTCAATGCCCGACGCGGACACGGTGCGGGTCATCACGGCGGCAATCGGCTTGGCATTGACGGACGTCAGGGTGCGCGCCAGCAGCAGTTCGACCCAGGAAAACATAAAGCAGAAAAACGCCGTGACACCGATTCCCGAGCCAATCAGCGGGATAAAGATCTTCACGAAAAACTTCGGAAAGCTATAACCATCAATGTAGGCCGTTTCGTCGATCTCCTTGGGCACCCCTGACATAAAGCCTTCCAGGATCCACACCGCCAGCGGTACGTTGAACAGGCAGTGGGCCAGGGCCACGGCGATATGGGTATCGAACAGGCCAATGGACGAATACAGCTGGAAAAACGGCAACAGGAACACCGCCGGCGGCGCCATGCGATTGGTCAGCAGCCAGAAGAACAGGTGCTTGTCGCCAAGGAAGCGATAGCGCGAAAACGCGTAGGCCGCCGGTAGCGCCACGGTCAGGGAAATAACCGTGTTCAGGCTCACGTAGTACAGCGAGTTCAGATACCCGGTGTACCAACTGGGGTCGGTGAAGATCACCTTGTAGTTGGCCAAGGTGAAATCCTGCGGAAACAGCGTCAGGCCGCCGAGGATTTCGGTGTTGCTCTTGAAGGACATGTTCAGCAGCCAGTAGATCGGCACCAGCAGGAACAGGATGTAGATCAGCAGCGGAATGACCTTGCGCTTGCTCATGTTGGCGGCCTCAGCGGTTGGCGTCGGAGTGGGTCATGGCGGTGTAGAACAGCCAGGACACCAACAGGATGATCAGGAAATACACCAGGGAAAACGCGGCAGCCGGGCCCAGGTCGAATTGACCGACAGCCATCTGGGTCAGGGTCTGACTGAGAAAGGTCGTCGCATTTCCCGGCCCACCGCCGGTCAGTACAAAAGGCTCGGTATAGATCATGAAACTGTCCATAAAACGCAGCATCACCGCGATCAGCAGCACGCTCTTCATCTTCGGCAGTTGGATATGTCGGAATACGGCCCAGGCCGATGCCCGATCAATCCGCGCCGCCTGGTAGTACACATCCGGTATAGCCCGCAGCCCCGAGTAACAGAGCAGCGCCACCAGGGATGTCCAGTGCCATACATCCATCACCAGTACTGTGACCCAGGCATCCATGGTGTTGGCGGCGTAGTTGTAGTTGATGCCCATGGCATTCAGGCTCGAGCCCAGCAGGCCGATATCGGCACGGCCGAAGATCTGCCAGATGGTGCCGACGACGTTCCACGGGATCAGTAGCGGGATGGCCATCACAATCAGCACCAGGGACGACCAGCGGCCTTTGGTGGGCATGGTCAGGGCAATGGCAATGCCCAGGGGGATCTCGATCAGCAACACACATGCCGAATAGATGAACTGGCGCAGCAGCGAGTCATGCAGACGTGGGTCCAGCAGCACTTGTTTGTACCAGTCGGCCCCGACGAAATAGCGGCTGGACTGATCGAAAATGTCCTGCACCGAGTAGTTGACCACGGTCATCATCGGGATCACCGCACTGAACGCCACCAGCAGGAACACCGGCAACACCAGCCACCAGGCCTTGTTGTTCTGCACCTTGTTCATGGCCGCGCCTCCAGCAGGTAATCGTCGGCATACACCATCAGCCATTGCGCCGGAAAACTGATCGAGGCCCGGCCCTCGGGCACCGGTTTGTCTTCGGCCAGACGCACTTTCAACGGCGCGCCGTCGAGGTTGAGGGTCAGGATCTTGTAGGTGCCCAGGTCTTCGACATGTATGACGTCGGCTTGCAACGCGTCGGTATTGGGCTCATCCCAGACATGGATAAACTCGGGACGAATACCGACCTGGAGTTTTTTGTAGTCCTTTTCCGCGAGTTGCCGCTGCTGCACCTCGGACAACGCCAGATGTGTTCCGCCAAACCGTACCCCACCTGCATCGGCCTGCACCTCAATCAGATTCATCCCCGGGCTACCGATGAAATAGCCGACAAAGGTATGACTGGGACGCTCGAACAACTCCCGCGGTGTGCCGAACTGCACAATCTGCCCGCCGTACATCACCGCAATCTTGTCGGCAAAGGTCGAGGCCTCCAACTGGTCGTGGGTGACGTAGACCATGGTGATGTTGAACTGCTCGTGGATCTGCTTGAGCTTGCGCCGCAGCTTCCACTTCAGGTGCGGATCGATCACCGTCAGCGGCTCGTCGAACAGAATCGCGGAGACGTCATCGCGCACCAGGCCACGGCCCATTGAGACCTTTTGCTTTTCATCGGCACTGAGGTTGCGGGCTTTTTTGCCCAGCAGGTTCTGCAGGTCGAGCACTTCGGCAATTTCTTGCACCTTGCTGTGCACTTTCGCCTCGGCCATCCCCTGGTTACGCAGGGGGAATGCCAGGTTATCGAACACCGTCATGGTGTCGTACACCACCGGGAACTGGAACACCTGGGCGATATTGCGCTTTTCCGGGGTAAGGTCATTCACCACCTTGCTGTCGAACAGCACCTGGCCTTCCGAAGGACTGAGCAAGCCGGAGATGATGTTGAGCAAGGTTGACTTGCCACAGCCCGAAGGACCGAGCAGGGCGTAGGCACCGCCCTGCTCCCAGATGTGGTTCATTTCGCGAATGGCGTAGTCTTCAGGCCCTGCGGGTGTGGGGCTGTAGCTATGCGCCAGGTTCTGCAAATGGATCTCGGCCATCAGGCAACCCTCGCGACACGACGCCCGGGGGCTTGGACCAACCGGCCCTGGCCATCGAACACAAACAGTTTATGGGTCGGAATATAGATCCGGATCGGCGCATCCACGTCGTACTCGTGGACTCCCGGCAAATGCAGCACCAGCAAGAAATGCTCGCTGCGCACATGCAGGAAGGTTTCCGAGCCGCTGATCTCCGCCACTTCCACGGTTACCGCCAGTTCCAGGTCATCGTCGTTGCTGGGCACCAGGCTGATATGGCTGGGGCGCACGCCGAACCGGAACTCGCCCTCACCAATCGGGCGCAGGTCCACGTTCAACGGAAAGTGCACATCGTTGGCGAAACTCACTTCATTACCGCTGATACGCCCCGGCATCAGGTTGATGGGCGGTTCGGAAAACAGCTCGGCCGCCAATACCGTCTGCGGTTGGTGATAGACCTCGGCGGCCTTGCCGCTCTGGATCACCCGACCTTCGTGGAGGATGGTCGTGGTGCCGCCCAGCGCCAAGGCTTCGTTCGGTTCAGTGGTGGCATAAATGGCAATGGTGTTGCGGGCCTTGAACAGCTCGCGCATTTCCTGACGCAGCTCTTCGCGCAGTTTGTAGTCCAGGTTCACCAGCGGCTCGTCGAACAGAATCAATTCGGCGTCCTTCACCAGCGCCCGGGCCATGGCCGTGCGTTGCTGCTGGCCACCGGACAGCTCCAGGGGATGACGTTGCAGGAACTTGTCGATGCGCAGCATCTTCGCGGTTTCCAGCACCTTGCTGCGGATCAGTTCGTTGGACACCCCGGCCTGGCGCAAGGGCGAGGCGATGTTCTCGAACACGGTCATGGTCGGGTAGTTGATGAACTGCTGGTACACCATTGAAACATTGCGCAAGCGCACCGGCTTGTGGGTGACATCGACGCCGTTCATCAGGATGCGCCCGTTGTCAGGCTTGTCCAGGCCGGCCATCAGGCGCATCAGGCTGGTTTTGCCAGACAGCGTACGGCCCAGCAACACATTGAAGGAGCCGGCTTCAAAGCGCAGGTTGGCGTCGTCGATCCAGGTCTGGCCTTCGACAACGCGGGTCACATGTTCCAGGGTCAATGACATGACACGCCCTTTTTCTTATTGGAATTGTTCTTCCAAGGTCAGAGCGAGTTTCGTGCCAATAACAAAAAGTATTTATTTAATAGGGACTTAGGCAGAACTGTTGCTCAGTACTGAACAGAAATGAACATTCACAACTGAACAATTGAACAACCGCCGGGTTGACAATGAACAGTTCTGAACAACACTGAATAAGCTCAGCAAAACCGTTCAACCTGGGGGAGCTGGCTTGCCTGCGATGGCCATAAGTATTTACACAACTTTCAGAAACTGACGAACTCCCCTGTGGCGAGCGGGCTTGCCCCGCGCTGGGCTGCGAAGCAGCCCCAAAACCAGCCGCTGCGGTGTATCTGGTACAACGCATTCGGCTTATTGGGGCTGCTTCGCAGCCCAGCGCGGGGCAAGCCCGCTCGCCACAACTGCGCTATCTGCCTGGATCTAGGCGTTGCGGCAAAGTTGTGTAGATACCTATGCTGCGATGGCGTCTGTGAAATCGCCATAGCAAGCAAGCCAGCTCCCACAAGGTGAGCGGTGCACGGTTCATAACAACAATAAAAAGAAGGTCACCGCCATGGCCGCACCTGCCCCGCTTTTGCCCCACGACACCATCATCCAGGACTCCTGGCGCCGCTGCCGTGCCTTTGGCCTGGATCACCAAAGCGCACCCAGCTTCGACCAACTGCCCGCCGAGGGCATCAGCCAGCTGTTGGAGAGCCAGCACGCACTGGTCCAGACCACCCATCAGGAAGTGCTGCCCTACTACGAGAACATCCTCAGCAATTCCAACTGCCTGATCATGCTTGCCGACAACCAGGGCCAGGTGCTGACCTCCTGGGGCACCCAGCGCTTTATCGAACCCAAGCTGGCCCGTGGTTTCAGCGCAGGGGCCAGTTGGCGGGAGCGCTCTACCGGCACCAACGCCATCGGTACCGCACTGGCCTGCGCCCAGGCGGTGCACATCGAGCATGACGAACACTTCCTCAAGGCCAACCGTTTCATGACCGGTTCGGCTGCGCCGATCTTTGACGCCAACCGCGAAATCATCGCGGTGCTGGATGTGTCCAGCGACAGTTACCTGCCGCCCTCCCACACCCTGGGCATGGTCAAGATGATGAGCCAGACCGTGGAAAACCGGCTGATCCTCAACCTGTTTGGCGGCGAGCACTTCCAACTGACCTTCAACACCGGCCTGAACAACCTCGACAGCCAATGGGCCGGCCTGCTGATCTTTGATGAAAGTGGCCAGGTGCTGTCAGCCAATCGCCGCGCCGACAACCTGCTGGGCATCAGCCTGTCGCGGGTGATGATCGACAGCCTGTTCAAGGTCTCGCTGCTGGAGCTGCTCAACCAACCTGAAGGCCTGCCCTTCGCCCTGCAAGCGGCAGGAAGCAACCGTTTCCAGTGCCTGCTCAAACGCCCCAAGCAGGCGCCGGTGCAGGCCAGGGTCTTCAGCGAGCCGGCCGCCGTGCCCATCGGTCTCAAGACCCTGCACTTTGGCGACAGCCGCGTGGAAAAAGCCGTGCGCCAGGCCGAACGCCTGCTGGAAAAAGACATCCCGTTGCTGATCCATGGCGAAACCGGCGTGGGCAAGGAAGTCTTCGTCAAAGCCCTGCACCAGGCCAGCTCCCGCAGCCAGCAGGCTTTTATCGCGGTCAACTGTGCGGCAATTCCGGCCGAGTTAGTGGAATCGGAGCTGTTTGGCTACGAAAAAGGCGCGTTCACCGGCGCCAATCAAAAGGGCAGCATCGGCCTGATCCGCAAGGCTGACAAAGGCACGCTGTTTCTCGATGAGATCGGTGACATGCCCCTCCCGACCCAGGCCCGGCTGCTGCGGGTATTGCAGGAACGCTGCGTGCAACCGGTGGGCAGCAGCGAATTGTTCCCAGTGGACCTGCGCATCATCTCGGCCACCAACCGTTCACTGCGCGAGCAGGTGCAAATCGGCAGGTTTCGTGAGGATTTGTACTACCGCATCGGCGGCCTGACCCTGGAACTGCCGCCCCTGCGCGAACGCAGTGACAAGCAGGCGCTGTTCAAGCAACTGTGGCAACAGCACCGCGAACCCACACAGTGGGCCGGACTCAGTACTGAAGTGCTGGCGTTATTCGAGCGACACCCTTGGCCAGGCAACTTGCGCCAGGTCAGCAGCGTGATGCAGGTGGCGCTGGCCATGGCCGAAGACCAACCGATCCGCCCGGAGCATCTGCCCGATGATTTTTTTGTCGACCTGGGCCAAGCCTCGCCCAGCACACCGCCGGTTATGGGCGATCTGGACGATAGCCAAAACCTTCAGCAGCGACTGGCAGCGGTCGGCGGCAATATCTCCCACTTGGCGCGCGAGTTGGGGGTCAGCCGCAATACCTTGTACAAGCGATTACGCGACGCGCCATAGCCGTAAATCCTGCGTCTTTCTTTAAGACTGATCGTTAGTTGATGTGAGCTCAAGCGGCGATTCCACCCAGTAAATTCTCCCTGCACGTAAGCCCATTCTGATTTAACAGACCACACCTCCAACCGCCCTTTTCCTGCGGCATTCTCCGACGCCTTCTTTTGCAGAGACGTCATGGATGCCAGCTCCTGCCCCTGATTCATCGCCCATCGACCTGATCGAATACGAGCTGAATGGCTTTCACCAGAGCCTGGCGGTATATCGCCAGCAAGTCACCAGCTGGTACGCGCAGGCCCTGGACAAAGCCAGCCATGCCGCGGACTTACCGGCGTTACTGGGCATGGAGCGGGTGCTGCGGGTGGGGGATTCCCAAATGTCGGTGAGCATGACCGACAGCGATTTTGCTTCCAGTGTTGCCGTGTGCCCGGCAGGCGGTGAGCTGAAGATCGAGAGCAAGTTCGAGTCGGTGTATGACGTGCCGCTGGGCAATCTCCAGGTGCAGGTGATTGGCCTGGATGACGGCAGTTCCACGTTTATCCAACTGGATGAACAGGGTCAGACCTCCCATCACTGCGTGGCCGGCGGGCGCTATCAGGTGCGTGTGCAGGGCGGGGTGTCGGCGGCGCAGGTCGAGGCGCTGTTTGCGTCCTACGACGGTTTGACCGCTGAGCTGGAAGCCTGGCTGCGCAAGGAGTGGAGTGGGTTCAAACCGCACTGGCAGGCCTCCAGCGCGAGCGCCATTGGCAGTGGGATATTGGCCGGGACCTGGTCAGCCATTTCCGGGGTGTGGGACAGCGTGTCGTTGGTGCAGGACATCCTCAAGGACCCGGCCAAGCACATCGAACGCCTCGGCACCCAGGCCGCCGAGTTGGCGGCCCTGGCGCGTGAGGCGCCCCAGGTGATGGAACAGGCGATGTTGCTGGCCAGCGACGAGGCGGCGCTGTACCTGATGCTGCGCACAGCGATGATCTGGCTGTCGGCGTTGCCGCCCAGCCAGGTGGCGGGGAAAACCGCCGAGGTGATTGCCGGGTTTGCCGTGTCGCTGCTCATTGATTTGCTGATTGCGCTGGTGCTGACCATTGCCCTGCAAGGCGCCGGGATCGCATATCTGGGGCTGCGGCTGGCGAAGTATGGAGCGCAGGTGGTTGAGCTTGCGGTGGGTTTCGTCAAAGGCGTGTTCGACATCCTCAAGCGTTTTACGGCGGCGGTGGATCGCTACAAGGCGGTGGCCGTGCGCGGCGTCGTCGGCGGCTTACAAAAAGGTGGCCTGCAGATGCACTGGGGGGCGCGGCGCAATACCACGCTCAAGCAACTTGAGGCGGTGGACGACGCACCCTCCTCCGCGAAAAACCCCAACGGCGCAGCCAGCGCCAGCGCCGATAAAACCGCGACCCATGGCTGCCCGGTGTCCATGGTCACTGGCGAAGAACTGCTGACCCTGACCGATGGCGAGTTGCAGGGCGTACTGCCATTTGCCTGGACGCGGCTGTATCGCACCAGCGCCGTGGAGGTGGATAGCGGGTTGGGCTTTGGCTGGAGCCATTCCCTGGCGCAGCGGTTGGAAGTGGCCGGCGAGTCAGTGGTGTGGACCGATCACGAGAACCGCAGCACCACCTTTCCCCTGCCCACGGCTGCCCGACCAGCCATCAGCAATAGCCTGGCTGAAGCGGCGATTTATCTGGGGGCAGCGTCGGATGAGTTGGTGCTGGCTCAAGGGGCAACGTTCTACCACTTCCAGGGCGGTGTGCTGACGGCGATCAGCGATCGGTATGACAACCGCCTGCGCATTTCCCGCGATGGGTTGGGGCGGATTCTGCGCCTGGATAACGATGCCGGGCGGGCGCTGCTGTTGCGCTACGAGCGCGGGCACATCGTGGCGGTGGACTACCAGGTGTTTCGCGTGGAAAGCGAAGCGGATGACGCTTGGGTGACTGAGCAGAACGTCGTTTCCTACCGCTACGACGAACAGTGGCGACTGGTTGAGGCGACCAACGCTGTAGGCGAAAGCGAGCGCTATCAGTACGACAGCCTTGCGGTGATCACTGAGCGGCAGTTGGCCGGTGGGGCGAGTTTCTTCTGGGCGTGGGAACGGTCTGGTAAGGCGGCGCGCTGTGTGCGGCATTGGGCCAGTTTTGCGCAGATGGATACGCGCTATGTCTGGGATGACGACGGCCGCGTCACCCTGCTCAACGCCGATGGCAGCCAGGAAGTGTATGTGCATGACCCGCGCGCACGGCTGGTGCAGCGGGTTGATCCGGACGGCGGCGAGCACTTCAAGTCCTACGACGCCCAGGGTCGGCTGACGGTTGAGCAGGATCCCCTCGGGGCGATTACGGCCTATCAGTACGACGAGGCTGGGCGCTTGGTGGCGCTGTTTCCGGGGGATGACGAGCCTACCGCCTACGAGTATGAGCATGGCTTCGTACGGGTCATGCGCCGGGGTGCGGCGGTCTGGAAGTACCAGCGTAATGATCAGGGCGATATCACCCGCCAGACTGATCCTGATGGCAACGTTACTGAGTACAGCTATGACAAGCGCGGGCAGCTTTTAGCGGTTTGGTATCCGGATCACAGCTGTCAGCGCCTGAAGTGGAACGATCTTGGGCAGTTGACTCAGGAACAGTTACCCAATGGCGGCGTGCGGCGTTATCGCTACGACGCTTTGGGCCGGCAAATTGCCCGTGAAGATGAACACGGCGCGCTGACCCACTATCACTGGGACGCGGTAGGCCGACTGCTCAAGGTGGTATTGCCGGGCGGCGCCACCCGCGAATTGAGCTACAACCCCTACGGAAAAGTCACCGCCGAGCGCGATGAACTGGGGCGTGTGACCCGGTATGAATATGCCGACGGACTGCACCTGATCAGTCGCCGGATCAACCCCGACGGTTCTCAACTCAAGTACCGCTACGACAACACCCGCCTGCTGCTGACCGAAATCGAAAACGAGTCAGGCGAACACTATCAACTGGCGTACCACCCCAACGGCCTGATCCGGCAGGAAACCGGTTTCGACGGCAAACGCACCGCCTACGTCTACGACCTCAACGGCCACCTGCAGGAAAAAACCGAGTTCGGCGACGATGACCGTCAGCTGATTACCGCCTACCAGCGCGATAACGCCAGCCGCCTCATCCGAAAAACCCTGCCCGATGGCAGCACGGTGGATTACACCTACGACCGCCTCGGCAATCTCCTAAGCGTCGACGACGGCCACTGGCCGCTGCACTACGAATACGACAGCCAGAATCGCCTGACCGCCGAACACCAGGGCTGGGGCACCTTGCGTTACGGCTACGACAACTGCGGCCAGCTCGACCACCTGCGCCTGCCCGACAACAACCACCTGACCTTCAACCACGACAAGGGCGGCCACCTCGCCACCGTTGAGCTCAATGGCCGCACACTCACCTCGCACCTGTTCAAGGTCGGCCGCGAACAGCAGCGCCAGCAGGGCCACCTGCTGAGCCACTACCACTACGACGACCAGGGCCGCCTGGCCCAACACGAACACCGCCACGGCCTTCGCCGCTACACCTACGACCCAGGCGGCAACCTCACCCGCCTGCTCGACACCCGCAAGGGCCAGCACGACTACCACTACGACCCCCTCGACCGCCTGACCCGCGCCGACCACTCGCAAGACGTGCAAGAACGCTTCGCCCACGACCCGGCGGGCAACCTGCTGATGCAAGACCGCCCAGGCCCCGGCATCGTCGTCGGCAACCGCCTCTTGCTACAAGGCGACCGGCATTACGACTACGACGCCTTCGGAAACCTCATACGCGAACGCCGCGGCCGCGCGCAGCAACTGGTCACCGAATACCGCTACGACTGCCAGCACCGCCTGATCGGCGTGACCCAACCGGACGGCAGCCAGGCCAGCTATCGCTACGACCCGTTTGGCCGGCGCATCAGCAAAACCGTGGCGGGCAAGACCACCGAGTTTTTCTGGCAAGGCGACAAGGTCATCGCCGAACACACCCATGGCCAGCACCGCAGCTACCTCTACGAGCCTGACAGCTTCAGGCCACTGGCCTTGCTGGAGGGATTTGGTCCAGCCAATACACAAGCATTCCACTACCAACTTGACCACCTGGGCACGCCGCAGGAACTGACCAGCGCAGACGGCAAAATCGTCTGGTCTGCCCATTACCAGGCCTACGGGAAAATCACTCGGCTGGATGTAGGCGAGGTCGCTAATCCACTGCGTTTTCAGGGGCAGTATTACGACCGGGAAAGCGCGCTGCATTACAACCGGCATCGCTACTACAATCCGGACAACGGACGCTACCTGACCCCCGACCCGGTGAAGTTGGCGGGTGGGGTGAACGGGTATTTGTATGTGCCCAACCCTACGGGATGGGTGGATCCGTTGGGGTTGAATGCGTGTCCGGGTGGGGATGGGTGCAAGCCGAAGGGAAGTAGCGCCGACTCCCCCCACAATGCAGCAATAGATGAGGGTTTACCCTCACTGCCTCTAATTCACGAAGTTGATGCCCGAACTCTGAATCGTACGCACAGTATTGAGGGAAAACGGTCAACCAAACGAGTTGAGGAGATTTCTAGTAACATGCGAAGCAATGGGTACAACAAAAACACCCCTATTGACGTAATCGAATATAACGAGCAGCGTTATATTATTGATGGGCACCATCGGGCGTCTGCAGCAAGGCGAACACATACACTTGTCACCATAAGACTGATTGACAATATAGAAAACCACCATACCTCATTTAGCAGCATCAAAGACGTAGTGAGCTCTTCAAAAACCGCTGGACCAGATAGGCTAGAAAGGTCAAGAAAATGAAAACTCAGACGCTAGAAGATCTAATCAGCGAATACTTAGAGGAAGTTGAAAAGGCAACCAACTTACTTGAATTATCGTTTGGTACAAAAAATATCTTAGGACTGTGGCGTTCAAAACAAATCCCGCAGCGCGGAAAGCTCAGCGATGACGCAACGTACGAACTACATGGAATCGGCTGCAGGGTTTATATATCCGAGAAATGTATTGACTTCGATTACGGCCCCGACGGTCGAATTGATGGCTTCGACTCGTGGAGACTTTACATTTACGCATGCGAAGTTCAAAAAAAATACAAAAAATACACTAACAAGACGACGATCGAGCGAGAGTTCAGCGAGTACGTAGAAAAAGGAAAAGCAAAGAAAATTCAGGGTTCAATTTCCAACTTATTTTTCCAGAAACCTTGATAAAAAAATCGGAACAAAAGGAACGAACCTATTTAATCGCAAGTAAATTTAGTAATAGGCCCACTATTGCCCACTATGAATCAACACCAAAAACGCGTTGAGCGGCGGCAAACACTTGCGGCCATTGCTCGCGCAGGGTGCTAAATAGATCCGTTCCTTTAACCAACTACTGGAAGGTTTATACATCAATCCCCTCTCAGATATTTCCGACAGCGTTTTAGGGTTACCACTCGGAAGACGCCCCAATAATCTTCGGCAGTCGCTGCAAATTCAGCGACCGGGTTTCGCAGCCCGGTTAAACTCTAGACGCACAGCGTCCCCCACAAGATAGCGGGCGCTTTTTTATGCCTGATGTTATGGCGGCTGTGCGCGGGATACCTTCGGGTATGCCGGGTTCCTAGAGTCCCGGTCTGCGAACCTGCGTACAGCTGCCACCCGGTATCGTTTCGCAGCGATGGGTAGTAGCTCCATAACTCTAGGAGCTTTGCCATGATCAAACACAGTCCAAACCCGCCATTAGACTCAACCTCGCTTCACGCAACTGCTCACCGCTGAACCCTCCTACTGAAACAAAGTGGTCTGCTGAAGACCATGGCATCTTCATCGTGCGCAAAGGAACAGATGCAAAGACGTTGTTGATCAACGCTTCGGAGGATCTTGCGTCGGCTCAACCGCCACGTCGTTCCCATTCGCCGCCAACGTGCAGGCGCTAAAGTGATACCTTCTCGATCCCACTTGATAAAAAAGGAGTTTTACCGCCGATGAGGATCAAATGTTCCGTCTTTATCGCAGCCAGCATTGACGGTTTTATTGCCCGGCCAGATGGGGATATCGAGTGGCTGCATCGACCGGAATATGAGAGTTCGGGCTTGAACGGCATCACGTATGAAAGTTTCATCGCAACGGTTGACGGGTTGGTCATGGGGCGTAAGACCCTGGAAAAAGTACTGTCCTTTCCAGAGTGGCCCTATGAGGGCACACCGGTCATAGCGCTGTCTCACCAGACCTTGCAGATTCCTGCGCATCTACAGGGCAAGGTGGAGGTCTTGGCAGCCGACGTGAGCACACTTGTCGAGCAACTGGCCGAGCGCGGCATGAAACATCTTTATATCGACGGCGGCCAGACCATCCAGGCATTTCTTGAAGCCGGCCTGCTCAATGAGTTGATCATCACCCGTATTCCGATTCTGCTAGGTCAGGGGATTCCGTTGTTCGGTCAAATCGGGCACGAATGTGAGCTTCGCCACATCGATACCTGGGCCTCGGACAATGGGTTTGTCCAAAGCCGGTATGCGATCGAGCAGCGTTGACTCGCAAAATCGCCACACACAAAAACGCCCCGAACCAGTCGGGGCGTTTTTATTCAGCTTGAAGCAATCAGCCGTCAGTCAGCCAAGCGCCAGGTCGTCCCGCCCTTCCCGTCTTCCAACACCACGCCCATGGTGGTGAGTTGGTCGCGGATGCGGTCGGATTCTGCCCAGTCCTTGTTGGCACGGGCATTCAAGCGGGCCTGGATCAGTGCGTCGACTTCGGCTGCGTCCACACGCCCTTCGGCGCCGGCTTGCAGGAAGTCGTCGGCTTCCATTTGCAGCACGCCCAGCACACTGGCCAGCTCTTTCAAACGGGCCGCTAAACCAGCCGCTGCATCCAGATCGCTCTCGCGCAGGCGGTTGATCTCGCGGACCATTTCGAACAGCACGGCGCAGGCTTCGGGGGTGCCGAAGTCGTCGTTCATCACGGTGGTGAAGCGTTCAACAAATGCTTCGCCACCGGCCGACGCAACAACTGGCAAGCCTTTTAACGCATGGTAGAAACGTTCCAGGGCGCCCTTGGCGTCCTTGAGGTTGTCTTCCGAGTAGTTGATGGCGCTGCGGTAGTGGCTGGACACCAGCAGGTAACGCACAACTTCCGGGTGGTACTTTTCCAGCACGTCGCGGATGGTGAAGAAGTTGTTCAAGGACTTGGACATCTTCTCGCCATTGATGCGAATCATGCCGCAATGCATCCACGCGTTGGCGTAGGTCTTGCCGGTGGCCGCTTCGCTTTGGGCGATTTCGTTTTCGTGGTGCGGGAACTCAAGGTCGCTGCCGCCGCCATGAATGTCGAAGGTCTCGCCCAGGCAGCAGGTGGACATCACCGAGCATTCGATGTGCCAGCCCGGACGCCCGGCGCCCCACGGCGACTCCCAGCTCGGCTCGCCCGGCTTGGTGCCTTTCCACAGCACGAAGTCCAGCGGATCCTGCTTGGCTTCGTCGACTTCGATGCGTGCACCGATGCGCAGGTCTTCGATTTTCTTGCGCGACAGCTTGCCGTAGCCCATGAACTTGGCGACGCGGTAGTACACGTCGCCATTGCCCGGGGCGTAGGCGTAGCCCTTGTCGATCAAGGTCTGGATCATCGCGTGCATGCCAGGGATGTGGTCCGTGGCACGCGGCTCCATGTCCGGCTTGAGGATGTTGAGGCGCGCCTCGTCCTCGTGCATGGCAGCAATCATGCGCTCGGTCAGCGCGTCGAACGACTCGCCGTTTTCATTGGCGCGATTGATGATCTTGTCGTCGATGTCGGTGATGTTGCGCACGTACGTCAAGTCGTAGCCGCTAAAACGCAACCAGCGGGTCACCAGGTCGAAGGCGACCATGCTGCGGCCATGGCCGATGTGGCAGTAGTCGTACACGGTCATGCCGCACACGTACATGCGCACCTTGTTGCCATCCAGCGGCTTGAAGACTTCTTTGGTCTTGCTGAGCGTGTTGTAGATCGTTAGCACGATGTTTCCCTTAAGACTTGATCACTGGCCCCACGAATCACGCAAGGTCACGGTACGGTTGAATACCGGAGCGCCTGGTTTCGAGTCCTTGATATCTGCGCAGAAGTAACCTTCGCGCTCGAACTGGAAACGGTCTTCCGGCTGTGCGTCGCCAAGCGATGGCTCGGCACGACAACCCGTAAGTACTTGCAGGGAGTCAGGGTTGATGTTGTCCAGGAAGCTGGCGCTGTCTTCGGCCTTCTCAGGGTTGGCCGAACGGAACAGACGATCGTACAGGCGCACTTCGCACTCGACGCTGGCGGCTGCCGGCACCCAGTGGACCACGCCCTTGACCTTACGGCCTTCAGGGTTCTTGCCCAGGGTGTCGGGATCGTACGAGCAACGCAGTTCGACGATGTTGCCATCGGCGTCCTTGATCGCCTCAAGGGCACGGATCACGTAGCTGCCACGCAGGCGCACTTCGCCGTTGGGCTCCAGGCGCTTGTAGCCTTTTGGCGGCTCTTCCATGAAGTCATCGCGGTCGATGTAGATTTCACGGGCAAACGGCAGCTTGCGCACGCCCAGTTCTTCTTTTTGCGGATGACGCGGCAGTTCGAGGTTCTCGACCTGGCCTTCCGGGTAGTTGGTGATCACGACTTTCAACGGACGCAACACGCACATGGCGCGCGGGGCATTGTGGTCCAGGTCCTGGCGAATGCTGAATTCCAGCATGCCGAAGTCGACCACGCCGTCGGAGCGGTTGGTGCCGACCATCTCGCAGAAGTTGCGGATCGACGCCGGGGTGTAGCCGCGACGGCGGAAGCCCGACAGGGTCGACATGCGTGGGTCATCCCAACCAAACACGTGCTTTTCATCGACCAGTTGCTTGAGCTTGCGCTTGCTGGTGATGGTGTAGTTGAGGTTCAGGCGGCTGAATTCGTACTGACGCGGATGCGCCGGTACTGGCAGGCTGTCGAGGAACCATTCGTACAGTGGACGGTGGCTTTCGAACTCCAGGGTGCAAATGGAGTGGGTGATGCCTTCGATGGCGTCCGACTGACCGTGGGTGAAGTCGTAGTTGGGGTAGATGCACCACTTGTCACCGGTCTGGTGGTGATGGGCGTGGCGGATGCGGTACATGATCGGGTCGCGCAGGTTCATGTTCGGCGAGGCCATGTCGATCTTGGCGCGCAGTACGCGGGCGCCGTCCGGGAACTCGCCGTCGCGCATGCGGGTGAACCAGTCCAGGTTCTCTTCTACCGAACGGTCGCGGAACGGGCTGTTCTTGCCCGGCTCGGTCAGGGTGCCACGGTATTGCTTGGCCTGTTCCGGGCTCAGATCGTCAACGTAGGCCTTGCCGGCCTTGATCAGTTCCACGGCCCAGTCGAACAACTGGTCGAAATACTTGGAGGCATAGCGCACTTCACCGGACCATTCGAAGCCCAGCCACTTGATGTCGCTTTCGATGGCGTCGATGTATTCCTGGTCTTCCTTGGCCGGGTTGGTGTCGTCGAAACGCAGGTGCGTGACGCCACCGAACTCCTGAGCCAGGCCGAAGTTCACACAGATCGACTTGGCGTGGCCGATGTGCAGGTAACCGTTGGGCTCAGGCGGGAAACGGGTGACGATCTGCGTGTGCTTGCCCGAATCCAGGTCCGCCTGGATGATCGGGCGCAGGAAATTGACCGGGACGGCAGGTCCGGCCTTGGAATTCGAGGTAGGGTCGACAGTGGGCTTGCTCATAGGATCCTTGAACAGACAGGTACGTGGCCGGGTCAGGCCAGACAAACAAAGGGCTTATCATAGCCGATGCTGTCAAGCACCTGACAGGGCATGCTCAAAAACTGCTGCATTTATTGCATGGGCGGTAAAAAACCACCTCGAAATTCCTGCAGGGCACGCTAAACTGCGCGCCTTGGCAATGTCTTGCCAGACAGGTGCTGGCGTGTGACGCGCCAGAACCCACGAATTCCTTGAAAGAGTAGTGAACATGACTCAAGTCAAACTGAGCACCAACCACGGTGACATCGTCATCGAGCTGAACGCCGAGAAAGCACCGATCACCGTCGCCAACTTCATCGAGTACGTGAACGCCGGCCACTACGAAAACACCGTTTTCCACCGTGTCATCGGCAACTTCATGGTCCAGGGCGGCGGTTTCGAGCCTGGCATGAAAGAAAAGAAAGACAAGCGCCCAAGCATTCAGAACGAAGCGGACAACGGTCTTTCCAACGACAAGTACACCGTCGCCATGGCCCGTACCATGGAGCCGCATTCGGCCTCCGCGCAGTTCTTTATCAACGTGGCCGACAACGGCTTCCTGAACCACAGCGCCAAGACCGTACAGGGTTGGGGCTACGCGGTATTCGGTAAAGTCACCGAAGGCACCGACGTCGTGGACAAGATCAAGGGTGTCTCCACCACCATGAAGTCCGGCCACCAGGACGTACCAGCAGAAGACGTGATCATCGAGAAAGCCGAGATCATTGCGTGATATTGCTGATTTCAGATTTGCATCTGGAAGAGGAGCGCCCGGATATTACCCGGGCGTTTCTGGATTTACTCCACGGCCGCGCCCGTGGCGCGCAAGCGTTGTACATCCTGGGGGACTTTTTCGAAGCCTGGATTGGCGACGATGGCATGACCCCGTTCCAGCGTTCGATTTGCACCGCTCTACGTGAGTTGAGCGACAGTGGCACCCAAGTATTCCTGATGCATGGCAACCGGGATTTCCTGATCGGCAAGGCGTTCTGCAAAGCAGCAGGCGCGACCTTGCTCAAGGACCCCAGCGTCGTGCAGATGTATGGCGAGCCCGTGCTGTTGATGCACGGCGACAGCCTGTGTACCCGCGACCTCGGCTATATGAAGCTGCGGCGCATCCTGCGTAACCCCATTGTGTTGTTTATCCTGCGCCACCTGCCCTTGCGCACTCGCCATAAACTGGCGCGCAAGCTGCGCAGTGAAAGCCGTGCGCAGACGCGCATGAAGGCCAACGATATTGTCGATGTGACGCCCGAGGAAGTGCCACGGGTGATGCAGCAGTTCGGCGTGCGCACCCTGGTCCACGGCCACACCCACCGCCCGGCCATTCACAAATTGCAGATTGGCGAGCAGGCGGCCAAGCGCATTGTGCTGGGGGATTGGGACAAGCAAGGCTGGGCGTTGCAGGTGGATGAGCAAGGGTTTCAATTGGCGGCGTTTGACTTCGTCAACCCGCAGTTGGCGTTGCCTGGCGCCTGACTTACAAACAACACGAATCAAATGTGGGAGCGGGCTTGCTCGCGAATGCGCTGTGTCAGTCGACACCTTAGGTGACTGACACAGCGCATTCGCGAGCAAGCCCACACATTTTTGACCGCGTGCGCTGCAAGATCAGTGACCCGACGCCGCCGGCCCTGCCTTCGCGGTAAACGGCGGCTTGGCCAGCCACACCAGCAGGATCAAGCCCATGAACATCCACCCCAGCAACGTGAAATAGTCCACGGTGGACATCATGTATGCCTGGCTGGTGAGCACCTGGTCCAGTTGCGCATAGGCCTTGTGGCCCGCACCGCCCAGGGTGTTCAGCGCCTCGCGGGTGGCCGAGTCGTACACACTCATGCTCTCGCTCATGTAGGCATGATGCTGGTCAGCCCGGCGAATCCAGATCCAGGTAGTCAACGATGCCGCAAAGCTGCCGCCCAGGGTTCGCAGGAAGGTCGCCAGGCCCGCACCGTCGGCGATCTGGTGCGGCGGCAGGTCGGACATCAGGATGCTCAAGGTCGGCATAAAGAACAGCGCCACACCGATGCCCATGAACAGTTGCACCAGGGCGATGTGCTGGAAGTCCACTTCATTGGTGAAACCGGCGCGCATAAAGCAGCTCAGGCCAATCGCCAGGAACGCCAGGCCGGCCAGCAGCCGCAAATCGAACTTGTGTGCGTACTTGCCGACAAAGGGCGACATGAGCACCGGCAGGATGCCGATCGGCGCCACGGCCAAACCGGCCCAGGTGGCGGTGTAGCCCATCTGCGTCTGCAGCCATTGCGGCAGGATCAGGTTGATCCCGAAGAACCCGGCATAGCCCAGCACCAGCACAATGGTGCCGATGCGGAAATTGCGGTGGGCAAACAGGCGTAGGTTGACCACCGGATGTTTGTCGGTCATTTCCCAGATCACGAACACCGCCAGGGCGATCACCGAGATGGCCGCGCCGATGATGATGAAATTGGATTCGAACCAGTCCAGGTCGTTGCCCTTGTCGAGGATGATCTGCAAGGCACCAACCCCGACGATCAGGCTCAACAGGCCGACATAATCCATCGGCTGATGGCTGGTGACCACCGGCCGCTTCTTGAGCTGCGAACGTACCACCATCACCGCAAAAATCCCGATGGGCACGTTGATGAAGAAGATCCACGGCCAGCTGTAGCTGTCGGTGATCCAGCCGCCAAGAATGGGACCTGCAATCGGCGCGACCACCGTGACCATCGCCAGCAGTGCCAGGGCCATGCCGCGCCTGGCGGGTGGATAGACGGCGATCAGCAAGGTCTGGGTCATCGGGTACAGCGGCCCCGCCACCAGGCCTTGCAGCACCCGGAAGCCGATCAGCTCGGGCATCGAGGTGGAGATACCACACAGGAACGAGGCCAGCACAAACAGAAGCGTGGCCCACAAAAACAGCTTCACTTCGCCAAAGCGCCGGCTCAACCAGCCGGTCAAAGGCAGCGCAATGGCATTGCTCACGGCAAATGAGGTGATGACCCAGGTGCCCTGCTCCGAACTCACCCCCAGGTTGCCAGAGATGGTCGGCAGCGCCACGTTGGCGATGGTGGTGTCGAGCACCTGCATAAAGGTCGCCAGGGACAGGCCAATGGTGGCCATCAGCAAGCTGGGCGGCGTGAAGGAGGCGTTATTGCTCATCAGCGTTGTGCTGCCTTGGGCGCGGCTACGCTGTTGTCATGGATCAACTGGGTGATCATCGCGTCGGCCTCGGCCAACTGGCGGTCGTACACATTGGTACTGAACGAGGCCTTTTGCGGCGGTTGTTGCGCCAGCACCGGGCCGCTCTGGTCGTGCAGGTTGACTTCCACCTGGGTCGACAACCCCACTCGCAACGGGTGCTGGGCCAACTCCTGGGCATTGATATGGATGCGCACCGGTACCCGTTGCACGATCTTGATCCAGTTACCCGTGGCGTTCTGTGCCGGCAGCAGGGCAAACGCACTGCCGGTGCCGGCGCCGAGGCTGTCGACGGTGCCGCTGTATTTCACATCACTGCCGTAGATATCGGCCTCGATGTCCACCGGCTGGCCAATGCGCATCTGGCGCAGTTGGGTTTCCTTGAAGTTGGCGTCGATCCACAGTTGGTCCAGGGGAATCACCGCCATCAACGCCGTGCCCGGCTCGACCCGCTGGCCCAGCTGTACGGTGCGCTTGGCCACATAGCCGGTGACCGGGGCGATCAAGGTGCTGCGCGCATTGGCCAGGTAGGCCTGGCGCAACTGCGCGGCAGCGGCCTGCACATCCGGGTGGGACGATATCACCGTGTCATCCACCAGCGCGGTGGAGGTATTGAGTTGCTGTTGCAGGTTGGCCAGTGAGTTGCTCGCCGCGCTCAGGGCATCACGGGCATGGGACAGTTCTTCCAGGGAAATCGCGCCACCCTGGGCGAGGATCCTGCGGCGGTTGAAGTTGTCCTGGGCCGTTTGCACTTGGGCTTTTTGCGCCTGAACCTGGGCTTTCATGCCATCCACATTGCTGTACAGGCCGCGCACTTGGCGTACGGTGCGCGCCAGGTTGGCCTGGGCACTTTGCAAGCCGACGGCCGCGTCGTTGGGGTCGAAGTTGATCAGCACCTGACCTTCGTGGACCAGGTCGCCATCATCGGCGCCAATGCTGACCACGGTGCCGGTGACCAGCGGGGTGATTTCCACCACGTTGCCGTTCACGTAGGCGTCGTCGGTGCTTTCGCTCCAACGGCCATACAGCTCGTGCCAGCCCCAGACGCCGACGACGCAGAGCACGACGATCAGCGCCAGGCCCAGCAACATGATCTTGCGTTTGCGCGGGTTGCTGTCGTCGGGTTGGGAGGGTGCGGTGTTGTTTGCTTGGGCAGTAGCCATGACAAATACCTTGCGTTATTCAGCGCGCGTGACTGGCGTGTTCATTGAGTCCCGACCCGTTGCAGGGTGATGGGGTCACCCGCAGCGATCAGGATTTTCTTGAGGATGTATTCCAGGGTCTGCAATTCCCCCGGCTCCAGCACGCCAGCCAGTTGGTTCAGGGCCTGGGCGCCGATCTGCGGCAACATGTCCGCCAGGCGCTGGCCGTCGGCGGTCAACACAAGCTGCACCTGGCGCCGGTCCTGCTCGGAACGCTTGCGTGCCAGCAGGTGTTTTTGCTCCAGGCGGTCGAGCATGCGGGTCATCGAGCCACTGTCCAGGGACAGGTTGCGGCACAGCTCCGCCGGGGTATCGACGCCAAACTGGGCCATGATAATCAACACCTTGAACTGCGCGGCGGTGATGCCGTGGGGTTCCATATGGGTGTCGATGATGCGGTCTTTGAGAATCGCGGCGCGCCCCAGCAACAGGCCGAGATGGCAGTTGTGGAAGTTTTCCGGGGTGAAGTGTTTCATCGAAAGTCACCTTATTACTGCCTAGGCAGTGAATATGTGACCAAATATTACTGCCTAGGCAGCGAATGTCAAATAAATAGTTAGGTTGCTTGGTAATCAGGCGATGACTGGAGCCATGGGAAGGTTCTGAATCCACGACAAAACAAATGTGGGAGCTGGCTTGCCTGCGATTGCGGTGTGTCAGCCACTAGAAATAGTGACTGAACCACTGCTATCGCAGGCAAGCCAGCTCCCACAATTTGATTGACGTTTAAGCGTCAGAAATCCCGTTTGTAGAAGATATCCAGGGAGCTTGCCACGCCGCTGGCCACTTCCAGATACACCCGCTTGCTCAGCAGGTAGCGCAAGGCGATGGTGCTGGCCGGTTCGAACACCCCCACGCCGTAACGCAAGCTGAGCTTTTCGGTGATCTTGCCGCTGGCCACCACGGCCGTACTGTTGCCGCTGCCCTGGGTGTCCAGTTCGAAGTCCTGGATTCCCAGGTTCTTGGCAATGTCCGACGTCACCCCGGCACTGCCCATCAACCCCAGGCCGAGCGCCGCTTGCGCCAGCATGTTGTTGTCTTCACCGGTGGTGCTCAACGGACGGCCCAGCACCAGGTAGGACAGCGCCTGCTCCTGGCTCATGGCCGGTTCCGAGAAGATTTGCGTGGTGGGTTGCTCGGCACTGCCGCTCAGGCGGATACCCGCGATCACGTCGTCGGTCTTGCGGATGGCTTCAATATCCAGATACGGCTGGTCGAGCGGCCCGGCGAACAGCAGGCGCGCACGGCGCACATCGAGTCTCTGGCCGTAGGCACGGTAACGGCCGTCGTTGAGCCAGAGTTCGCCACGGGTGTCCATGTTATCGCCGATATGCACCCGGCCCTGGACCTTGGCCGTGAGGCCGAAGCCCGCGAAGTTGAGCTGATCCTCGCCCACCACCACGTTGATATCCATGGCCATGGCCATCGGCGGCTTGCCTTCTTCGGTCTGGCTGCCAACGATCACCGTGTCATCCGAGACCTTGACCGTCGAAGGCGGCAATTCGCGCACGGTGATATCACCGCGCGGGATGTGGACATTACCGGCGATCGCCAACTTGTCGTCCTTGAGGCTGATCTTCAAGTCGGGCGCCACTTCCAGCTTGGCGTAGGGTTCGACCGTAACCGGTAATTGCGAACCCTGCAGGCTGAGGTCAACGATCAGGGCCCGGCCCCAGTCGATCTGGCCCTTGAGGCTGCCCTGCCCGGCCTTGCCGCTGCGCCAGCCGCCGTTGAGCTGTACGCTTTCACCGGCAATCAGCGCCTGCACGTTCAGGCCCTCAAGGCTGATCGGCAGTTCGGGCCCGGAAATCTCGCCCGCGATCAGGTTGATATTGCCGTTGACCTGCGGCGCCAGCAGCCCGCCGGAAATACGCCCGCTACCGTTGAGCTTGCCGCTGAGTTTTTCCACCATCGGCACAAACGGGCGCGCTACCGCCAGGTCCAGGCCGGTGAGGCTGAAGTTGCCGGAAATCGGCTTGTTTTTCGCCAAGGGGTTGAGCTGTGCCTGCAACAGCAACTCACCGAGTTTGCCACCGCGGAAATTCAGCTGGGTATCGATGCGCGTAGGGTTGAGCGTGGTTTCCAGCTTGAGGGTGTCGTAGGGGAAATCCAGCCACTGGTCCTTGTCCTTGACTCGCAGCGTGCCGCCACTGGCATCCACCGCGATCAAGCCTTTGGGGCCACTGGCCGGCAGGTCGAGCTGGATATCGGCGTTGAGCTTGCCCTGCCAGGCAAAATCCTTGGGCAGCCATTGCGCCAGGCTGTCGATGGGGAATTGCTTGAGGTGGTAGCGCAGCTTGGGATCGGGCATCAGCCGCTGGTCTTCGCCACACAGGCTGGCGGGCCCGGAGACCCAGCAATGGGCAGCGAAGGTCAGCTTGCCGTCGGCCATACGCTCGATTTTTGCCGGGGCCTGCAGTTTCCAGTCCTGGCCACCGGCCTGTACATCACCACTGGCCAGGCGCCCGCGCCAGTTGCCTTTGTCGAGCGTGCCGTCCAGGGCCAGGGCCAGCTTGACCAGGGGGCCCATCAGGTCCAGTTGGACTTTCTGGCTTTTGATATCGCCCTGGGCGCTGGCGGTCAGGGTGCCGAGTTGGGTGTCACCGGCCTGGATCCCGCTGCCCTTGAGGTCGATCTTCGCCCGTTGCGCGCTATCAAGTGTCGCGTCCAGGCTGAGGGCTTGCAGGCGATTGTCTTCAAACACCAGTTGCTGGCCCTTGAGGTCGAGCTTGCCCTGGGGGGCCTTTAAAGTGCCGGCCACATCGAGCCGCCCATTGACCTGCCCACGCAACTGCGGCCAGAGCTGGGCCAGGCGTGCGAGCTTGATGTCGATCTGCCCGGCCAGGCGCTGTTGCAGGCTGCCACTGCCGTTAATGCGGTTGTCACCCAGGCGGATATCCAGGTTGGCCAGGGTCCATTGCTCACCCGCGCCTTCGGCCTTGGCCGCCAGCACGGCGGGCTGGCCGCGCAAACGCCCCTTCAGATCAAGGTCAGCGGTGAGCTTGAGTTGTTCGTTTTTCATTTCACCCTGGCTGCGCAGCGGCCCGGCGAGCGTGCCCGGCAGTTCCGCGACCCAGTACGCCGGGTTGATCGCCGACAGGTCAAGCGCCGTATCCCAGGCGATGCCATCGGCAAATTGCAGGTTCAGGTGGCCTTCGGCCTTGCCTTGGCCGGCAACCAGTTTCAGTTCTGGCAGGAACACTTGGGTCAGGTCGCCACTGAATGGCGTAACCAGACTGAACTTGCCGGCCGGCCCATCGAGGTCGGCCTTGAGATTGCCCAGGTAGTTGCCGTCCTTGTAGGAGACTTCGCCGTTGAAGGTACGCAACACCACTTGCGGCTCGTCAATCAGCGGGTACAGGCGGTGCCAGGGGAAATCCAGCCAGTCGATTTTTGCATCTGCGCTGAAGCCCTGCTGCCAATCCAGTTGGGCACTGAGCTTGAGGCTCTGCTTATCCCCGGCATTCAGGTCCAGGCCGGCGATCTGCGCGCCCTTGGCGTCGACCCGGCCTTGCAGCAACAGGTCAACCGGGCCCTTTTCTGCGGGTAATACGGCCTTGCCCAACAGTTGATAGCCCTTGCCCAGGTCGCCCTTGGCCGTCAGGTCCAGTTGGTTGAGCTGCAGGGTGTCCGGCAAGTCGGCGGCGGGCTTGAAGCCATCGGCGGTGATCTGCAGTTGCGCCGGCAGGTTCTCGACCAGGGGTTGCAGTTCGCCCTTGAGCTTGGCGGGCAGGTAGCCCGTGCTGTCGGCGTCGAGCTTGAGGGTCTTGAGCAAATCACCCGTGACGTTCAGCGCCACGGCCCATGGCGCGCCACCCGGAGCGTAGGGCAGGCTCAGGTTACCGGTCGCCGTCAGCGGCCAGTCACCGGTGGGTTGCAGCATACCGCTGAGGTCCAGCACCAGGCCGTCGCGCTGCAGGTGCACCGCGTCGATCTGCATTCCTTCAGCGGTCCAATGGGCCGCCAGTTGCAGGCCCTGGAGTTCTTCGCTGCCGTTGAACAGCAGGCTGCCTACACGCACGTCGCCCAGTTCGATGGCCAAGGGCAGGTTCAGGTCTGGCAGGGTAATCGGGCCGCTGCTTTCTTCGGTGCTGGGTGGGAACTGCAGGCTCACCTGCTCCACGTCCAGTTGCCGGATGCACAAGGTCATGCGCAGCAGGCACGCCGGCGACCAGTCGAATTTCGGCGCATTGAGTTCCACGCGGCTGCTGTCCTGCTGCCACAGCAGATGGTCGGCGCTCCATTGCCCGCCCAGGTGGCCCTGGAAGTTGTCCACGCTCAACCCCGGAACCTGGCCGAGTGCCCAGCGACTGCCGACTTGCGTACCCAGTACGCTCCATACGGCCAGGGGCACCAAGGCGACAAGCGCCACCACACTCAGACCCGCTATTTTCAAACCACGCTTCACAGCTCAGGCCCCATGGAAAAGTGCAAACGAACGCCGCCCGGGTCTTCCAGGGCATGGGCCAGGTCAAGGCGAATCGGGCCGACTGGCGACACCCAGCGCACGCCGATGCCGACCCCGGTTTTCAGGCTCGGCAACTCAAGGCTGTTAAAGGAATTGCCCTGGTCGACAAAGGTCGCGATCCGCCATTTTTCGGCGATGGAATATTGATACTCGGCGCTCAAGGCCACCATATAGCGGCCACCGATACGGTCGCCTTTGTTGTTTTCCGGGGACAGGGTCTGGTACTCGTAGCCACGCACGCTCTGGTCGCCACCGGCAAAAAAGCGCAGGGACGGCGGCACCGACTTGTAGCCGTTGGTGGCGCTGCCGCCAAACTGTGCACGGCCGAGGAAGCGGTGCTTGTCCCACACCGTGGTCAAGCCCTTGATCATCGCGGTGCCGTACAGCAGGTTGGTGTCCGAGCCGAGCCCCTCTTTGGCCACCTTGGTATCGAACTGCAGGCGATAGCCGTTATGGGGGTCGATGCGGTTGTCGCTGCGCAGGTAGGAATAGCTGATTCCCGGCATCAGCAAATTGCTCAAGCCGGAGTCATCCCCCAGGCGATATTCTTCGCGCTGCCATTTGAGCGAGATCACCCGTGTCCAGCCGCTGGGCAGCTTGCTGTGCCATTCCGGGCCGAGGGTGAGCAGTTTGCTGAGGGTGTCAGTGTTGGCCAGTTCTTCGTTCTGGTAGCCACCGGCAAAGCGCAGCTTGTCGGTCAATGGCGGGTCGAGGGGGATGTCGTACCACAGGCCGACGTTCTGCCGGGGCGCCGACAGCTCCGCCTCCCAGCCATAGCTATGCCCCTGGGGGTTGACCCAGTGCCGCGTCCAGTTGGCCTTGCCGCGCGGGCCGACGTCAGTGGAAAACCCCAGGCCCAGCCCCATGGTCCGGGGTTTGCGGGTTTCCAGCTGGACCGCCACCGGGATCACATCATTGGCCGCTGCGGCCGGGGCCGCGTCCACCCGCACGCCCTCGAAATAACCGCTCGACTGCAGGGCCTGGTTCAGCTCGGCAATCAGCTCGGAATCGTAAGGGGTGCCACTCTGGAACGGCACCATGCGTTGCAACAGTTCTTCATCAAAGGGGGTATCGCCGGCAAAGTTGACCTTACCGAGGGTGTAGCGCGGGCCGCTGTCGTAGACCAGCTCGATATCAGCCACGCCCGCCTGGGGATCGACAGACAGTTTCTGCTGGGTAAAACGGCCACTGAAATAGCCGAAGCGCGAGGCCTGGTTCTGGATCAGGCGCTTGGCGTCTTCGTAATGACCATGATTGAGTACGGCGCCGGACTTGAGGTCTTGGCTATCGGGTACGCGAAAGGACTTTAACTCGGCCGCAGGGCCGTCCACCCGAATCGTGACATTACGCAAATGCACGGGCTCGCCAGGGTCGATGCTGAGGATCAGGCGCGGGTTCTTGCCGGCCTTTACCTCACTGGCAATCTGCGGCTGATAAAAGCCCAGTGCCTGGGCGGCCTTGCGCGCCTGCTCCTCGGCACCGCGACTGAAGCGCAGCAAGGCCTCCTCATCACGCTCGCCAACCCCGCCGATATAGCCTTCGATATTGGCCTTCAGCGCATCGTTTGAAGGTTTGACCCGCACGTCCAACTCGCTTTGCGCCAAGGCGCCGCAGCTTGTGAACAGCAGAATCAAGCCGCTGGTAAATCTATTGGAAAACTTCATAGGCGCGGATGCTACACGAGCTGGGGAGCACCTTAGAACCGGGAATTGTCTGAATAATTCTGTGTTAAGGCGTTGCAGGTTGTAACACTTGGGGGTTTGGGTGAAAAAACACATGCTCCAGGATAGGTCCTACAGCCACCTCGCCCACTTCGTCATAGCCCTGGCGTTTATAGAACTCCAGGTAGAGCGGATTGCCGGTGTCCAGCACCACACCTTGAGAATGCGGGTCTTCGGCGCACCAGTTATGCACGGCTTCGAGCAGTTGCTCGCCGTAATGCTTGCCCTGGAATTGCGGGTGAATCCCCAACAGCGGCAACACGTGTACCGACTCGGACGGCAGGCATGCCAACACCGCCTGATGGTATTCGAGGTAACGCCGGGTACACCTCAAGCCAGTGCTCAACCACATGCGTAATTGCCAGGCCCAACTTTCAGTGATACCCAGGCGCCGTTGCGGAGGGGCAATCAGGGCGATGCCGATCAGGCGGTCATTGACCAGCAGGCCGATCGCCGGCAGTTCCTGGAGAAAATGCTGCTTGACCAGTTCGCGCACCGTAGCCCTGACCCGCTGCTCATACCCGGAGCGTTCGGCTTCAAACAGGTAGGCGAAGGTCGGCTCATGGCGATAGGCGTGGTACAGCAACGAGCGCGCTTCGCGGGAATAGCCGCTATCGAGCATGTGGACCTGGGCAATGGCGGTGCTAGTGTCAGGCATCAGTTGTATCTCCCCTGGGCGCAACTCAAAAGGCCGCGCTCTTATTGTTACGAGCCCGGGGCAACTGAGTCGTTCCGTGCCATTGGCTCCTTGAGAGACATTAGCAGTGCATCTGTCCTACCGCCACGCTGGCCCCCGTCCGACTTGTCGGCTAGCATCGCCCTTTTGCCAGACTGGACTGCCGACCATGAAAATCGTCTCCTTCAATATCAACGGGCTGCGTGCCCGGCCTCATCAGCTGGCGGCCCTGATCGACAAACATCAACCGGACGTGATCGGCCTGCAGGAAACCAAGGTCCACGACGACCAGTTCCCGCTGGCTGAAGTCCAAGCCCTGGGGTACCACGTGTACTACCACGGGCAGAAAGGCCACTACGGTGTCGCCCTGCTCTCGCGCCAGGAGCCGCTGGCCCTGCACAAGGGTTTTGCCAGCGACGATGAGGATGCCCAGCGCCGTTTTATCTGGGGCACCTTTGCCGATGAACACGGCAACCCGATCACCATCATGAACGGCTATTTCCCACAGGGCGAAAGCCGCGATCACCCCACCAAGTTCCCGGCCAAGCAGCGCTTCTACGAAGACCTGCAACAGTTGCTGGAAACCCAGTTCAGCAATGACCAGGCGTTGGTGGTGATGGGTGATGTGAACATCTCCCCTGAGGATTGCGATATCGGCATCGGTGCCGACAACGCCAAGCGCTGGCTGAAGACCGGCAAATGCAGCTTCCTGCCTGAAGAACGCGAATGGATGGCGCGCCTGAAAAACTGGGGCCTGACCGACAGCTTCCGGCACCTGAACCCGGATGTGGCGGATCGCTTCAGTTGGTTCGATTACCGCAGCCGTGGCTTTGAAGATGAACCCAAGCGTGGCCTGCGCATCGACCTGATCATGGCCTCCAATGGCCTGCTGCCACGGATCAAGGATGCGGGCGTGGACTACGAACTGCGCGGCCTGGAAAAACCGTCGGACCATGCGCCGATCTGGCTGGAACTGAGCTGATTTTTGCGGCAACACCATCAAGAAATGTGGGAGCGGGCTTGCTCGCGAATACGGTATGTCATTCAACACATCCAGCGACTGACCCACCGATTTCGCGAGCAAGCCAGCTCCCACACTGGGTTCAGTTGGGCGTCAGTCATATTCTGGCAACCTTACTGACTTAATCTGCCCGCACGTCCTTTGGCTTGAGAAGGTGGCGGCATGATGCTGCGCGTTCTGTACCTGCTGGTTCTGTGTAGCACCTTCCCTCTTTCGGTCGTTGCAGCGCCCCTGCCCTTTCCCGAACAGGGTCCGGCCCTGCGCCTGCAGGGCTCCAACACCATTGGCGCGGCGCTGGGCCCGGCGCTGGTCAAGGGTTTGATGGTGCAACAGGGCCTGAAGGCCGTGCACAGTGAACCGACGAACCGCCCCAATGAGCAGCGCCTCGTCGGCACGAGCCCCCAAGGCAAACGGGTCCTGGTAGAAATCGCCGCCCATGGTTCCAGCACCGGCTTTGCCGCGCTGAAAAATGCCGCAGCCGACCTGGCCGCCGCGTCGCGCCCGATCAAGGACCGCGAACTGGTGGAGCTTGAACCCCTGGGCGACCTGAAAAGCCCCGGCGCCGAACAGGTAATTGCCATCGATGGCCTGGCGATCATCCTGCATCCACGCAACCCCTTGCAGACGTTGACGACCGAACAACTGGCGAAGATTTTCAGTGGCGAAACCAGCACTTGGGAAGCCTTGGGCGGCACCGGCGGGAGGATCCGGCTGTATGCCCGCGATGATCAATCCGGAACCTACGACACCTTCAAGGAGTTGGTGCTCAACCCTCGCGGTAAAACCCTCGACAGCGCGGCCAAACGTTTTGAGTCCAGCGAGCAACTGTCCGATGCGGTGAGCCACGACCCGCAGGGCATCGGCTTCATCGGCCTGCCCTACGTGCGCAAGGCGAAGGCCGCAGCCATCAGTGATGGTGACTCCCAAGCCATGTTGCCGGCGAACAGCCTGATCGCCACCGAGGACTACCCCCTGTCGCGCCGCTTGTTTTTCTACCTGCCGCCCAGCAACAGCAATGCCTGGGCGCAGGCGCTGGTGGACTTTGCCCAGAGCGCCCAGGGCCAGGCCATCGTTGCCGCCAACGGGTTTATCGCCCAACAGGTCCAGGCTATCAGCGTGCAGCCACGGCCACCGATGCCGGACGCCTACCAGGCCATCGCTCGCGAGGCACAACGCCTGAGCGTGAATTTTCGCTTCGAAGAAGGCAGTGCGAGCCTGGACAACAAGGCACGCCAGGACCTGGCACGGGTGGTGGCTTATATAAGCAGCCACGACAAACGGGACAAGCGGGTCACGCTGGTGGGGTTTGGTGACGCCAAGGATGACCCGCAGCGCGCCGACCTGTTGTCCAAGTTGCGGGCAATGGCGGTGCGTCGCGAGTTGGTCAAGAGTGGCGTGGTGTTGCGCGACATCCGCGGCTTTGGCGCCGAGATGCCGGTGGCAGCGAATACTGTGGATGAGGGGCGGATCAAGAATCGCCGGGTGGAGGTCTGGGTTTACTGACGCCTGAAGACTGGGGTTGACTGGCCCACCGCTATCGCGGGCAAGCCCGCTCCTACACTGAATGTGGGAGCGGGCTTGCCCGCGATAAGGCCGGCGTAGTGTTACTGACCGCTGCGCATCAGCTCTTTAGGCACATATTTGCCAATTTCGAACTTGCCGATCGCCGCCCGATGTACTTCGTCCGGGCCGTCGGCCAGGCGCAGGGTGCGCTGCATGGCGTACATGTAGGCCAGCGGGAAGTCGTTGGACACCCCGGCACCACCATGGATCTGGATCGCCCGGTCAATTACCTTGAGTGCCACATTCGGTGCCACCACCTTGATCTGGGCGATTTCACTTTTCGCCACTTTGTTGCCGACCGTGTCCATCATGTACGCCGCTTTCAAGGTCAACAGGCGTGCCATGTCGATTTCCATCCGCGAGTCGGCGATTTTGTCGATATTGCCACCCAGGCGCGCCAGCGGCTTGCCAAAGGCGGTGCGGCTGACAGAACGCTTGCACATCAATTCCAGGGCGCGTTCAGCCATGCCAATGGAGCGCATGCAGTGGTGAATACGTCCTGGGCCAAGGCGCCCCTGGGCAATTTCAAAGCCGCGGCCTTCACCCAGCAGCACGTTTTCGTACGGCACGCGCACGTTGTCGAACAGTACTTCGGCATGCCCATGGGGCGCGTCGTCGTAGCCGAACACCGGCAGCGGCCGAACGATTTTCACCCCGGGCGCATCCACCGGTACCAGGATCATCGAGTGTTGCTGGTGACGCGGCGCATCCGGGTTGCTCAGGCCCATGAAGATGAGGATTTTGCAACGCGGGTCGCACGCGCCGGAGGTCCACCACTTCTTGCCGTTGATGACCCATTCGTCACCCTGGCGTTCGGCGCGGGCGGCCATATTGGTGGCGTCGGAGGACGCCACATCCGGTTCGGTCATGGCGAACGCCGAGCGGATCTCGCCGCGTAGCAGCGGCTCCAGCCAGTGCTGTTTCTGCTCTTCGTTGGCGTAGCGCACCAGCACTTCCATATTGCCGGTGTCGGGTGCCGAGCAATTGAACGGCTCCGGGCCGAGCAAGGAGCGGCCCATGATTTCTGCGAGCGGCGCGTATTCCAGGTTGGTCAGGCCCGCGCCCAGCTCGGACTCCGGCAGGAACAGGTTCCACAAGCCTTCGGCCTTAGCCTTGGCTTTGAGCTCTTCCATGATGGCGGTGGGCTGCCAGCGATCACCTTCGCTGACCTGGCGCTCAAACACCGGTTCGGCTGGGTAAACGTAAGCATCCATAAACGCGGTGACGCGTTCACGCAGTTCCTGAACCTTGGGTGAATAGGCAAAATCCATGAGCAGCTCCCTTCTTTGAGAGGTTGTTTAGGTCATGCAATCGATGCTAGAACAGCGCTGATAATTTACCTAGCCTATTCTCGGCGTGTATTAACATTCATCACCGATATATGATCGGCGTATGAAAACCTAACAAGAAGAGCGCAACGAAATGAATCTGAGCAAGGTCGACCTCAATCTTTTCATCGTGTTTGACGCGATCTACACCGAAGCCAACCTGACCCGCGCCGGGCAGATCGTCGGCATTACCCAGCCGGCGGTATCAAACGCCCTGGCGCGCCTGCGCGAGACCTTCAACGACCCGCTGTTCGTGCGGACCGCCCAGGGCATGGTGCCGACCCCCATGGCCCAGAACATCATTGGCCCGGTGCGCAATGCGCTGTCGCTGTTGCGGGTGTCGGTGCAAGAGAGCCGGATCTTCAACCCCTTGCAGGCGGCCAAGACCTACCGCATCAGCATGACCGACCTCACTGAAGCGGTGATCCTGCCGTCGCTGTTCCAGCGCCTGCGCCGCCTGGCGCCCACGGTGATCATCGAAAGTTTCCTGTCCAAGCGCCGTGAAACCACCAAGGAACTGGCCGCCGGCCGCCTGGATTTTGCGGTGGACGCGCCCCTGAACACCGACCCGCAAGTGCGCCACGTCAAGCTCATGGAAGACCGCTACGTGTGTGCCATGCGCAAGGGCCACCCGATGGCGGGCAAGGAAAAATTCAGCCTGGATGACTACCTCTCGCTGACCCATATTCATATTTCCAGCCGACGCAATGGCCTGGGCCACGTCGACCTGGCCCTGGGCAAGATGGGGATCCAGCGCAAGATCGCCCTGCGTTCGCAGCATTACCTGATGGCCTCCCAGGTATTGCAGCAGACCGATATGGTGATGACCGTGCCCGAGCGCTTTGCAAGGCGTAACGAGCTGCACTCGTTCAACCTGCCGGTCAATGATGTGCCACCGGTGGAAACCCACCTGTACTGGCATGAAAGCACCGACCAGGATCCAGCCAACCGCTGGATGCGTGAGCAGATGATCGAACTGTGCCAGCAGGTCACGGCGCGTGAGAAGAAGCTGGACCAGCAATCGACCTGACCTTGCCGGCTCCTGCAATGGGCTTGATTCGCTTGACGTTTACGTCAAGCAGCCATTAGCGTAGCGCCGAGACCCTCCTTGAGCGCCACCATGAGCACGACCTACAGCATCTCCGACCTGGCCCGCGAGTTGGACATCACTACCCGGGCCATTCGCTTCTATGAAGAACAGGGCCTTTTGAGCCCCGAACGCCGTGGCCAGGAGCGTATCTATTCGCCTCGGGACAAAGTCAGCCTGAAGCTGATCCTGCGTGGCAAGCGCATCGGTTTTTCCCTGGCCGAGTGTCGCGAACTGATCGAGCTCTACGACCCCACCAGCGGCAATCAAAAGCAATTGCACAGCATGCTGGCGAAGATCAGCGAACGCCGTGAGCAGTTGGAGCAACAGTTACTGGACATCGAACAGATGAAGCTGGAACTGGACACCGCCGAAGAACGTTGCACCCAGGCCCTGGAACAGACGATCCAGAGCCAGGTCGGCCAACCCCAATAAAAAGGTAGATCCCATGTCTCTCCCCTCCCATGTGCGCCTGGTCGAAGTCGGCCCGCGCGACGGCCTGCAAAACGAAGCACAGCCCATCAGCGTGGCCGACAAGGTGCAACTGGTCGACGCTCTCAGTGCGGCGGGCCTGGGTTACATCGAAGTCGGCAGTTTTGTCTCGCCCAAGTGGGTACCGCAAATGGCCGGCTCAGCCGAGGTGTTTGCGCAGATCCAGCGCAAGCCGGGCGTGATCTACGGCGCGCTGGCGCCGAACCTGCGCGGGTTCGAGGACGCGCTGGCGGCTGGGGTCAAGGAGGTCGCGGTGTTTGCCGCGGCGTCGGAGGCGTTTTCCCAGCGCAATATCAATTGCTCCATCAGCGAGAGCCTGGAGCGCTTTGCGCCGATCATGGCGGCGGCGCAGCAACAGGGGGTGAGCGTGCGCGGCTATGTGTCCTGCGTGCTGGGTTGCCCTTACGAGGGCCAGGTGGCGCCGGAACAAGTCGCCGCCGTGGCGCGAGAGTTGTATGCCATGGGCTGTTACGAGGTGTCTCTGGGCGACACGATCGGCACCGGCACCGCCGGCGCCACGCGCCGTATGTTTGAGGTGGTGGGCAAGGACGTGCCACGGGCAAAGCTTGCCGGGCATTTCCATGACACCTACGGGCAGGCCATCGCCAACCTGTATGCCAGCCTGCTGGAAGGTATCAACGTGTTCGACAGCTCTATCGCCGGCCTCGGCGGCTGCCCCTACGCCAAGGGCGCCAGCGGTAACGTGGCCACCGAGGACGTGCTGTACCTGCTCAACGGCCTGGGCATCGAGACCGGTATCGACATGGACAAGCTCCTGGTGGCGGGCCAGCAGATCTGTTCGGTACTCGGCCGCCCCACCGGCTCACGCGTGGCCAGGGTCCGTAGCGCCAGTTGAGTAGCGTGCCCGTGGCGATGTGTTACCTCGCGGCTACACATCGGGTAACACGGGAACATATTTTGTCGCATTCTCTGAAGTAAATTTCCTACTAAAAAATTAAATCATTGATTTTAAAGGATTTTTAAAAGTTGGCACGGCTTCTGCTATCTCTATGGCATAACAAGAATAAAAAGCACCAAACCTAATAAAAATAAGACGTAACGACTCTGACATAACAAAAACAACACGGCAGAGACGCAGCTAACAGATTTTTTTGGAGAAGATGTGCTTCGCAGGGTACGGCGCAAGCCGCCACTCGCAACCGGGCAGAGAACAATAAAACTACCTCAAGGTAGCTACCCACTGGTTGGATCGCGTGCGAAGAAGCAGATCAGCGCTCAAAAAAATACGTTTGCTCTTGACCCCGGATGGGGGTCGCCAAAAACAGCGGTAAAGGGCCACGGTTGCCAAAAACAACAATAGACCGCCCCTCAATAATAAAAAAAGAGCACGTGACAACAAATTAAAGGGGAGCTTCGGCTCCCCTTTGTGCTGTCTGGGTGAAATGAATTTTGTGAATCACCCTCTATACCCCTGTGGGAGCGGGCTTGCTCGCGAAAGCGGTGGGTCAATTGATAAATACTTGACTGATACTCCGCTATCGCGAGCAAGCCCGCTCCCACACAAGCCCAGCCCCACATCAGGTTTGGGCCAGGCCTCAGGTTTCGCTATGCAGTTGCTCGATCGTAATCTCGCGCATACGAAACTTCTGGATCTTGCCGGTCACCGTCATCGGGAACTCTTCGACAAACCGAAAGTGCTTCGGCGTCTTGAAGTGTGCAATGCGCCCCTTGCACCAGGTTTGCAGCTCCAGTTCGTTGGCAACCTGCCCCGGGTGAAACTTGATCCAGGCCACGATCTCTTCGCCGTAGCGCTCATCGGGAATGCCGATGATCTGCACATCGGCCACCGCCGGGTGGGTGAAGAAGAACTCCTCCAGCTCCCGCGGGTACACGTTCTCGCCACCGCGGATGATCATGTCCTTGTTGCGCCCGGCGATGCACACGTAACCCTGCTCATCCATGCTCGCCAGGTCGCCCGTATGCATCCAGCCCGCCTCGTCGATGGCTTCGCGGGTGCCCTCGGGGTTGTTCCAGTAGCCGAGCATCACGCTGTAGCCACGGGTGCACAGCTCGCCGATCTGCCCGCGCGGCACGGTGTTGCCGGCTTCGTCGATGATCTTGCTTTCCAACTGGGGTTGCGTGCGCCCGACCGTGGTCACGCGCCGCTCCAGATCGTCATCGGCCCCGGTCTGCAGCGACACCGGGCTGGTCTCGGTCATGCCGTAGGCGATTTGTACCTCACTCATATGCAGGTCGCTGATCACCCGGCGCATCACCTCGATCGGGCAGGTGGAGCCGGCCATGATCCCGGTGCGCAGGGTCGACAGGTCGAACGTGCCGCGTTGCGGATGATCGAGCATCGCGATAAACATCGTGGGTACGCCGTAGAGGCCGGTGGCGCGTTCTTCGGCCACGGCGGCCAGGGTCAGCAGCGGGTCGAAGCCGTCATTGGGATAGATCATGGTCGTGCCATGGGTGATGCAGCCCAGGTTGCCCATGACCATCCCGAAGCAATGGTAGAGCGGCACCGGGATCACCAGGCGGTCCTGGGCGCTCAGGCCCAGGCTTTCGCCGACCATGTAGCCGTTGTTGAGGATGTTGTGGTGGCTGAGGGTGGCGCCCTTGGGGAAGCCCGTGGTGCCGGAGGTGTACTGGATGTTGACGGGTTGATCGAAGTGCAGGCTGGCCTCGCGGTGATGCAGCTGTTGCGGGGGGATGCCCGTACCCAGGGCCGACAATTGCGACCAGGGCAGGAACCCCGAGGGCGGTCGCGCATCCAGGCTGATCACCCCGCGCAGTTCGGGTAACAGCTCGCAGCGCAATTGGCCGATGCCCTGCTCCGCCAGTTCCGGTACCAGCGCCTGCAGCATCCCGTGGTAGTCGGAGGATTTGAACGAACCGGCACAGATCAACCACTGGCAGCCCGATTGCTTGAGCACGTATTCCAACTCGCTACTGCGGTAGGCGGGGTTGATGTTGACCAGGATCACCCCGAGCTTGGCACTGGCCACCTGGCTGATGCACCACTGCGCGCAGTTCGGCGCCCAGATGCCAAGACGATCCCCGGCTTGCAACCCCAGGGCCAGCAGAGCGCGGGCGTGCAGGTCCACGGCTTCGGCCAATTGCTGCCAGGTGTAGCGCAACTGCTGATGGCGCACCACCAGGGCCTCGCCCTGCGGGTACTGCGCCACCGTGCGGTCGAATGCCTGGCCAATGGTCATGGCCAGCAGGGCCTTGTCCTGTGGGCCACGGCTGTAGCTCTGATTCGGTTGATCCATGACGACCCCTATTGTCTTTTTTGTAGGTGGACGGTGCGCCGGTCAGGCGCGAGCTTGACGTTAACGTAAGCTACGATTGACAGTCATGCAACGCAAGTTTACGTTAACGTAAAGGTGATCGCCCAATGGCGTCGCCAGCCCCACAACAATAATGTTTATAGGTGCCCTCCCATGAGTTACCCGACCCTGAACTTCGCCCTCGGTGAAACCATCGACATGCTGCGCGACCAGGTGCAGGCCTTCGTGGTCAAGGAGCTGGCGCCCCGGGCAGCACAGATCGATATCGACAACCTGTTCCCCGTGGATATGTGGCGCAAGTTCGGTGACATGGGCCTGTTGGGCATCACCGTGCCGGAAGAATACGGCGGTGCCGGCCTGGGTTACCTGGCCCACGTGGTGGCCATGGAAGAAATCAGCCGTGGCTCGGCCTCGGTGGCGTTGTCCTACGGCGCGCACTCCAACCTGTGCGTCAACCAGATCAACCGCAACGGCAGCCACGAGCAAAAGCTCAAGTACCTGCCCAAGCTGATCAGCGGCGAGCACATTGGCGCCCTGGCCATGAGCGAGCCCAATGCCGGTTCTGATGTGGTCTCGATGAAGCTGCGCGCCGATAAGCGCGGCAGCGTGTATGTGCTCAACGGCAGCAAGACCTGGATCACCAACGGTCCTGATGCCCACACCTACGTGATCTATGCCAAGACCGACCTGGAAAAAGGCGCCCATGGCATCACCGCGTTTATCGTTGAGCGCGACTCGAAAGGCTTCAGCCGCAGCAACAAGTTCGACAAGCTGGGCATGCGCGGCTCCAACACCTGCGAGCTGTTTTTCGACGACGTTGAAGTGCCCGAAGAAAACATCCTCGGCGCGCTCAATGGCGGCGTCAAAGTGCTGATGAGCGGCCTGGACTACGAACGCGTGGTGCTCTCCGGCGGCCCTACCGGGATCATGCAGGCCTGCATGGACCTGATCGTGCCGTACATCCACGACCGCAAACAGTTCGGCCAGAGCATCGGCGAGTTCCAACTGATCCAGGGCAAGGTCGCCGACATGTACACCCAGCTCAACGCCAGCCGCGCCTACCTGTATGCCGTCGCCCAAGCCTGCGAACGCGGCGAAACCACACGCAAGGACGCGGCCGGGGTGATTCTGTACAGCGCCGAACGCGCCACGCAGATGGCCCTCGATGCAATCCAGATTCTCGGCGGCAACGGCTATATCAATGAATTCCCGGCCGGCCGCCTGCTGCGCGATGCCAAGCTGTATGAAATCGGCGCGGGCACCAGTGAGATCCGGCGCATGTTGATTGGCCGCGAACTGTTCAACGAAACCCGCTGAGGGAGTGCACCATGGCCACCCTGCACACCCAACTCAACCCACGCTCGGCAGAATTCGCCACCAACAGCGCGGCAATGCTCAAACAGGTCGACGCCCTGCACACCCTGCTCGCCCAGGTCCAGCAAGGCGGCGGCAGCAAGGCCCAGGAGCGCCACACTTCCCGGGGCAAGCTGTTGCCGCGCGAACGCATCAACCGCCTGCTCGACCCGGGCTCGGCATTCCTTGAGCTCAGCCAACTGGCGGCGTATCAGGTCTACGGTGAAAAGGTGCCGGCCGCTGGCGTGATCGCCGGGATCGGCCGGGTCGAAGGCGTGGAATGCATGATCGTCGCCAACGACGCCACGGTAAAAGGTGGCTCCTACTACCCGCTGACCGTGAAAAAACACCTGCGCGCGCAAACCATTGCCGAGCAGAACCGCCTGCCCTGCATCTACCTGGTGGATTCCGGCGGCGCCAACCTGCCGCGCCAGGATGAAGTGTTTCCCGACCGCGAGCACTTTGGGCGGATCTTCTTCAACCAGGCCAACATGAGCGCCCAAGGCATCCCGCAGATTGCCGTGGTCATGGGCTCCTGCACCGCCGGTGGTGCCTATGTGCCAGCGATGGCCGACGAAGCGATCATGGTGCGCCAGCAGGCGACCATCTTCCTCGCCGGCCCGCCGCTGGTGAAGGCTGCCACTGGCGAAGTGGTCAGCGCCGAAGACCTTGGTGGTGCCGATGTGCACTGCAAGGTCTCCGGGGTGGCCGACCATTACGCCGACAGCGATGAACACGCCCTGGCCCTGGCCCGCCGTAGCATCGCCAACCTCAACTGGCGCAAACAGGGGCAGTTGCAGCAGCGCACGCCAGTCGCGCCTCTGTATGCCAGCGACGAGTTGTATGGGGTGATTCCGGCCGATGCCAAGCAACCGTTCGATGTGCGCGAAGTGATTGCGCGGCTGGTGGACGGTTCGGTTTTCGATGAGTTCAAGGCGCTGTTCGGCACCACGCTGGTCTGCGGTTTTGCCCATTTGCATGGCTATCCCATCGCGATCCTCGCCAACAACGGCATCCTCTTCGCCGAAGCTGCGCAAAAAGGCGCGCACTTTATCGAACTGGCCTGCCAGCGCGGGATTCCCCTGCTGTTCTTGCAGAACATCACCGGCTTTATGGTCGGCCAGAAGTACGAAGCCGGTGGCATCGCCAAGCACGGCGCCAAGCTGGTGACGGCGGTGGCCTGCGCCAAGGTGCCGAAATTCACGGTGATCATCGGTGGCAGCTTTGGTGCCGGTAACTACGGGATGTGCGGGCGCGCCTATGACCCGCGCTTTTTGTGGATGTGGCCTAACGCCCGTATTGGCGTAATGGGCGCCGAACAGGCAGCCGGCGTGCTGGTGCAGGTCAAGCGCGAGCAGGCCGAACGCAGTGGCCAGGGGTTCAGCGCCGAGGACGAAGCGCAGATCAAACAGCCGATCCTCGACCAGTACGAGACCCAGGGCCACCCCTATTACTCCAGCGCCCGCCTGTGGGATGACGGTGTCATCGACCCTTTGCAAACCCGTGACGTGCTGGCCCTGGCCTTGTCCGCTGCGCTGAATGCCCCCATCGAGCCGAGCCGCTTCGGCGTGTTCCGCATGTAATTGGAGCTGCACCCATGAGCGATTTCAACACCGTTGAACTGGTGAACGACCCCCGTGGCTTTGCCACGCTGTGGTTGAGCCGGCAAGAGAAGAACAACGCGTTCAACGCCGAAATGATCCGCGAGCTGATCATTGCCCTGGATCAGGTGCAAGCCGACGCAACCCTGCGCTTTTTGCTGATACGCGGGCGCGGCAAGCACTTCAGCGCCGGCGCGGACCTGGCCTGGATGCAACAGTCGGCCGAACTGGATTACCACACCAACCTTGACGACGCCCGCGAGCTGGCAGAGTTGATGTACAACCTGGCCAAGCTGAAAATCCCGACCCTGGCCGTGGTCCAGGGCGCGGCGTATGGCGGCGCCCTGGGCCTGATCAGTTGCTGCGACATGGCCATTGGTGCCGATGATGCGCAGTTCTGCCTGTCGGAAGTACGCATCGGCCTCGCACCGGCGGTCATCAGCCCGTTTGTGGTGCAGGCGATTGGCGAGCGCGCGGCCCGGCGTTATGCCCTCACCGCAGAACGCTTCGACGGCCAGCAGGCACAGGCGATCGGGCTATTGGCGCAAAGCTATCCCTTCGATGAGCTGAATCAGCAGGTCGAGCAGTGGACCGCCAACCTGCTGCTCAACAGCCCGGCCGCCATGCGCGCCAGCAAGGACTTGCTGCGTGAAGTCGGCAACGGCGCGCTCACCCCGGCGTTGCGCCGTTACTGCGAAAACGCCATCTCACGCATCCGCGTCAGCGCCGAGGGCCAGGAAGGCTTGCGCGCGTTTTTGCAAAAGCGTGCACCCAGCTGGCAGTCCCAGGAGCCTCGTTCATGAGTTCACCGTTGATTACCTGCGTGCTGGTGGCCAACCGTGGCGAAATCGCCTGCCGCGTCATGCGCACGGCCAAGGCGATGGGCATGACCACCGTTGCCGTGCATAGCGCCACGGACCGCAATGCGCGCCACAGCCGCGAAGCTGATATCCGCGTGGACCTGGGCGGCAGCAAGGCCGCCGACAGCTACCTGCAGATCGACAAATTGATTGCCGCCGCCAAGGCCAGCGGCGCCCAGGCGATTCATCCTGGCTATGGCTTTCTTTCCGAAAACCCAGGCTTTGCGCGGGCAATTGAAGAGGCGGGGCTGATTTTTCTCGGCCCGCCGGCTTCGGCCATTGATGCCATGGGCAGCAAGTCCGCCGCCAAGGCGCTGATGGAAACCGCCGGCGTGCCACTGGTGCCGGGTTACCACGGTGCCGGGCAGGACCTGGAAACCTTCCGCCAGGCCGCCGAGCGCATTGGCTACCCGGTGCTGCTCAAGGCCACCGCTGGCGGCGGCGGCAAGGGCATGAAAGTGGTCGAGGACGAAAGCCAACTGGGCGAAGCCCTGGCCTCGGCCCAGCGTGAAGCGCTGTCTTCGTTTGGCAATGGGCAGATGCTGGTGGAGAAGTACCTGCTCAAGCCACGCCACGTGGAGATCCAGGTGTTTGCCGACCAGCATGGCAATTGCCTGTACCTCAATGAGCGCGACTGCTCGATCCAGCGTCGCCACCAAAAGGTCGTCGAGGAAGCACCCGCCCCCGGCCTCAGCCCTGCCCTGCGCCAGGCCATGGGTGAGGCGGCGGTACGTGCGGCCCAGGCGATTGGCTATGTGGGCGCCGGCACCGTGGAGTTCCTGCTGGATGCGCGCGGTGAGTTCTTCTTCATGGAGATGAACACCCGCTTGCAAGTGGAACACCCGGTGACCGAGGCCATCACCGGCCTGGACCTGGTGGCCTGGCAGATTCGCGTGGCTCAAGGCGAGCCGCTGCCAATGACCCAGGAGCAGGTGCCGTTGCGCGGCCACGCCATCGAAGTGCGACTGTATGCCGAAGACCCGACCCATGACTTTTTACCGGCCACCGGGCATCTGGCGCTGTACCGCGAATCGGCGCCAGGCCCGGGGCGCCGGGTAGACAGCGGCGTGGAGCAAGGTGACGACGTGTCGCCCTTCTACGACCCGATGCTCGGCAAGCTGATCGCTTGGGGCGAGGACCGCGAACAGGCGCGCCTGCGCCTTTTGAGCATGCTGGACGAGTTTGCGGTCGGCGGTTTGAAGACCAACCTGGGTTTTCTACGGCGCATCATCGGCCACCCGGCGTTCGCCGCAGCGCAGTTGGATACCGGGTTTATCCCGCGTTATCAGGAACAACTGCTGCCTGTTGCAAGCGCGTTGAGCGATGAGTTCTGGCAGGCGGCTGGCCACGCCTTCATACAAAGCCAACTGCCTCGACTGCGGGACGACGATCCCGCCTCACCGTGGGCTGCGACACAGGGGTTTCGTGCAGGCCTGCCTGCCGAGACATCACTGCACCTGAGCTGCGACGGTCAGGACCGCCTGGTGACGCTGCAAACCACCACTGCGCCGCGACTGCGGGACGAACACCTGCTGATCGAAGACGCAGGGCTTCGCCGCTCGCACCTGGCGGTGCGCCAGGGGCAGACGCTGTTCCTGCGCTGGCAAGGTGAGATGCGCAGTGTGACGCTGTTTGATCCGATCGCCGCGGTCGATGCCGGGCAGGCGCATCAGGGCGGCCTGACTGCGCCAATGAACGGCAGTATCGTGCGGGTGCTGGTGGAGGTCGGCCAGACGGTTGAGACCGGTACGCAATTGGTGGTGCTCGAGGCGATGAAGATGGAGCACAGCATCCGCGCGCCCCATGCAGGTGTGGTCAAGGCGCTGTATTGCCAGGAAGGCGAAATGGTCGGCGAAGGCAGCGCCTTGGTGGAGCTGGAGGCCCAGCCCTAGAACTTCACCGTGGCTTGTACCACCACGCCGATGATCCGGCAGTCATCGGTGAGCAACGCCTTTGGGTAGGTCGGGTTGAGTGGCACCAGGTAACGCTGGCCGCTTTCTTCCAGCAGCTTGCGAAACGTCGCCTGACTGCTGCCTGCCCATTGGGCCACCACCAGTTTGCCAGGCTCGGCGTCGAGGGCCGGATCCACCAGGATCATCATCCCATCGGCGATGCTCGGCCCGCTGGGCGCGGTCATTGCATCGCCGCTCACCTGGAGCCAGAACGCCTCGCCGTCGGCGTCGTAGTCGCTTGCCTGAAATCGCGCGGGCCCGTAGGCCAGACGCTGTTCGTGGACCTGGCAGGGCTGTTTCCAGTCTTTTACCGGGTAGCGAAAGTACGGGTTGTATTGAACGACCGGCGCGACTTTATCGTCTGCCGGGGCGTGGCCCTTCTCGCGAATCACCAGCGCCGCTTCGAGATACCCCAGGCCCAGTTCTTCGAGCACCCGGTTCATGTCGGCGAGGCTCGGTACACGGCGCTTGCCCAGCCAGTGGCCAATGCCGCCCTGGGACATGCCCATGCGTGCAGCCAGTTGATTCTGCGTGACCTTGCGGGCCTTCATGTTGGCTTTGACCAACGCTATCCATTTTTCCATGGGGCAGACAATACCGGGTGTATTCGCGGCGACAATAAACAGTTTGTAGTAATCAATCAAATGACATAAATACAGATCGTATTATTATCAGTCGTACCTGTTCACCTTCCCACCCAGAGCACCCACCCCATGACCACAACCCCGGATCACTTGGACGGTACACCTGATACCGACGAAATAAAGTTCTTGCAGGGCAGCGACGCAGCTCGACGCGCACTGGATTACTACTTGAAAGAAGATACAGACCCTGCATCGGACGATATGGCCTGGTTCGAGGCCAACCCCACCGTCAGCAGTGAAGAAGCCCTGATCCACGCGTCGGACTTGCTGCGCAGCGCCGCCGCCATCGCGTATGAGCTGGCGAACAACAAGCTGGGAGGCACCCGGGACCTGGCGTTTTCGGTGGTGTATTTAATTGATATGGCCAAGGCCATGCTGGAGCGTCCACTGCAACTGGCAGGCGGGAAAACCTCGTAACCAGATAGGCGTGCAGGAACAGAAGGAAAAATATTTCTATCTGGCAGATAAAAACATTTGACTTGCAAATGATAATGATTATTATTGCAAGCAGCTGGTCGCGAGATCAGTCGATAGACCAAGAGACCTTAGGTCGGACTCTTGGAATATCTCCTCATCAGGCTAATCACGGTTTTTGACCCGGCTCTTTGGCCGGGTCTTTTTTTTGCCAGTTATTCTGGCGTGGCTTCAGGCTAATGAAGACTGTGTGTTGCTTGATGGCGCGCATGGTAGCAAAAGACCATCGCCGAAAGAAAGCCGAGAAAGCGCTCTGGTCCGGTTCTTTCCAAATTAGCACTTGAGAATCAATCTCATAGACTCTAAGCTGCTGCTGCGTCACGGACGACGCCCCCTCCTTTTTCGCAACAATTTGCGTCCCAAACTTTACCCCGCCCCTGTGTAAACTGCCTGTCACATCTCTCATATTCAGGCAACCAGACTATGACCGTGGCCTTGACCTCCCTTAAAATCAGCAGCGATTTCGACAGCGGCAATATCCAGGTGCTCGACACCCGCGATGCCCATCAACCGCTGCTGGCGATCAAACCCGATACCCGCAGCCAGCACTTCCAATGGTTCCACTTCAAGGCCGAAGGTATGCACATCGGTCATACCCATACCTTTCGCCTGAGCAACGCCGGCCAGTCCTCCTACAAACATGCCTGGAGCGGCTACAACGCAGTGGCATCCTACGACCATATCAACTGGTTCCGCGTGCCAACACGCTTTGATGGCGAAACCTTGCACATCGAATTCAAGACCGAGCAAAAACACGCCTGGCTCGCCTACTTCGAACCCTACAGCCGCGAGCGTCACGCCTGGTTGATCGACCGAGCGCTGAACCGCGCAGGCACCCAATTGCTGGCAACTGGCAAAAGCATCGAGGGCCGCGATATCCCCCTGCTGCGTCGTGGCAAGGGCGGTGCGGGGCAGCGCAAAGTGTGGATCATCGCCCAGCAGCACCCCGGCGAGCACATGGCTGAATGGTTTATGGAAGGCATCATCGAACGCCTGCAACAGGACGGTGATGATGAGCTGAAAAAACTGCTGGCCGCCGCCGACCTCTACCTGGTGCCGAACATGAACCCGGATGGCGCGTTCCACGGCCATCTGCGCACCAACGCCGTGGGCCAGGACCTCAATCGGGCCTGGCAAAGCGCAAGCCAGGAGCAGAGCCCGGAAGTGCTGTTCGTCCAACAGCAAATGGAGAAATACGGCGTCGACCTGTTCCTGGATATCCACGGCGACGAGGAAATCCCCTACGTGTTCACCGCAGGTTGTGAAGGCAACCCCGGCTATACGCCACGTATCGAGGCCCTGGAAAAACACTTTCGCAGCCACTTGAGCGAACTGACCCGCGACTTCCAGACCACCCATGGCTACACCCGCGACTTGCCAGGCCAGGCCAACATGACCCTGGCGTGCAACAGTGTGGGCGAGCGGTTCGATTGCCTGTCCCTGACCCTGGAAATGCCGTTCAAGGACAACGACGATGCACCCGAGCCGCATACCGGTTGGTCCGGCAAACGCTCGCTGCAACTGGGCAAGGACGTGCTAAGCAGCGTGGCGGATATCGTCGACGTACTGCGCTGACCCTGGCCAACCCGGGGGGCATTCAGCCCCCGGATTGCGCCGCCACCCGCAGACATTCCTGCGGCCCGAGCACCCGGCCATCCGCCGCACGTACTTGCAAGGGCTGCAGGGCCTGCCCGTGCTCTCGGTCCAGCATCAACGAGTGCGCCTCGCCCTCAGCGTAAAAAAAGCCCTCGCCCCACTGCCGTAACCCAATGATCACGGCAAACAACCCCCTGCCCTTTTCGGTCAACACATACTCCTGATAAGCACTGCCATCGGAGGCTGGGACGATCTCGAAAATCCCATGGGCCACCAGGTTGCGCAGGCGCGCCGAGAGAATGTTCTTGGCCATCCCCAGGCTGCGCTGGAACTCGCCAAAACGGCGGATGCCATCAAAGGCATCACGAATGATCAACAGCGCCCACCCATCGCCAATGGCCTCCAATGAGCGCGCGACCGGGCATTCGGCTGTTTCAAAGCGGGTGAGTTTGACCATGGATGATGCCTGCCTGACAAAAAATGTAGTTGCAATATAAAACCGGAATACCTGCCGTACAACTGGTTTCATTTCAAAACCATAACGAGCATCCAACATGCCAAAATCCCCCTTGAGCGGCGCGGTCGTGCTGCTGTTCGCCATTGCCTGTGGGTTATCGGTGGCGAATGTCTATTACGCCCAACCCCTGCTCGATACCATGGCCAGCACGTTCGCCATGGACCCGGCCACCGTCGGCATCGTCATCAGCCTGACCCAGGTCGGCTATGGCATCGGCCTGTTATTGCTGGTGCCGCTGGGAGACCTGCTCAATCGCCGCCACTTGATTGTCAGCCAGATGCTGCTCTCAACCTGTGCGGTTCTGCTGGTCGCGCTGTCCAGCAGCGGCCCGTGGTTCCTGGCGGGCCTGCTGCTGACGGGCCTGCTCGCCGTGGTGGCCCAGGTGTTAGTGGCCTATGCCGCCCACCTGGCACAGCCCGAGCAACGGGGGCACGTGGTCGGCCTGGTGACCAGTGGCATCGTGGTCGGCCTGCTGCTGGCGCGCACGGTATCCGGGATCATGGCGGACCTGGCCGGCTGGCGTTCGGTGTACCTGTTGTCGGCCGGCCTGACGCTGCTGATGGCACTGTTGCTGTGGCGTGTGTTGCCCGCCGCCGAACAGCCTCGTACGCAGGGTTCCTATGGACAATTACTGCGCTCGGTGTTCAGCCTGTTGCGCGAGGAAAAAGTCCTGCGGGATCGTGCAGTGCTGGCGTTGCTGACGTTTGCCGCTGGCACCGTGCTCTGGACGCCTTTGGTGTTGCCGCTGAGCACCCCGCCATTGTCGTTGTCCCACACCCAGATCGGCCTATTCGGCCTTGCCGGTGCCGCCGGCGCGCTGGGTGCGGCCCATGCCGGGCGCCTGGCCGACCGAGGCCGCGCCCAGTGGACCAGCGGTGCAGCCTTGATGCTGATGCTGCTGTCGTGGCTGGCCATCGCCTTCACCCAGTCCTCGTTATGGGCGTTATTGCTCGGTGTGATTACCTTCGACCTCGGCCTGCAAGCCGTGCATGTCACCAGCCAAAGCCTGATCTACAGCGTGCGCCCCGATGCACAGAGCAGGCTGGTGGCCGCCTACATGCTGTTCTACTCGGCAGGCAGCGCCCTGGGCTCGGTCCTGGCCACGATGATGTACGCCTGGGCCGGTTGGCTCGGCGTGTGCGCCCTGGGCGCTGCCTTCAACCTGCTGGCCCTGGTTTACTGGCGGCTTACCCTCGGTGCTCAGCCCTTGCCCAGCATGCTTTGCAACACGCCATCACGACGCACCCAGCCATGAAACAACGCCGCCGCCAAATGCAGCAGCACCGTCAGAAACAGTAAATAGGCGAGGTACCCGTGGGCCTTGCGCAACACCGCAAACAACTGGGCATTGGCCGGCACCCACGCCGGCAACTGCACGGTGCTGGAGAGCATCACCGGGTCGCCCGCCGCCGAAATCATCGCCCAACCCAGCAGCGGCAACACCAGCATCAAGCCATACAGCAGCAGATGAGACGCCTTGGCCGCCAGCACCTGCCACAGTGGCAAATCAGAAGGCAGCGGCGGCTGGCGGGTCGAAAAACGCACCACCAGGCGCACGATCACCAACGCCAGAATCGCAATACCCAAAGGCTTGTGCAGGTGCAGCAGCCACTCATGCCGTTGAGAAACCGACGCCACCATGCCGGCACCGATAAACAGCATGGCGATGACCATCAATGCCATCAGCCAGTGCAGCAAGCGCGCCAGCGGGGTAAAAAACCGGGATGGGGCATTCATGGCTTCGACTCCTGAACCGCGTTGTGCAGTTGGCTGACTTCACCGGTACGCCGCAGATACGAACTGGCATAGGCGGCAGAACGCGCCGCCAGCAGCGGATCGTTGGACGCTTCAATGCCACTCGGCAGGATCAGCGGATCAAAATTGATATCACGACAATCGCCGCTCAGTTGCGGCTGGCTGCTGTCGAGCACCAGCGTGCCGGCATTGAGCACCGTATGCTCGCCAGCCCACACTTTGCTGGCGTCATCCACGGGGTCGGCGGGGTTGGCCAGGGTGATCTGCAATTGCCAGCGCACGGGGCCGGCGAGCAAGCGTTGTTCCAGGTCCTGTTGCAAGAAATCCGCCCCCGCAGGCGCCGCCGCCTCCTTTGTGTCCTGGCTGATTGGCACCACGCCCCAGCGCACGGCCTGGCGCTGGCCATTGGCGTTGATCAGGTAAAACCCATTGATGCCGTTGTAGGACTCGGTGGCATAACTGGCCGAAGGCTTGGCGGTCTTGACCCATGCCAGAAACGGCGCAGCCTCGGGATGGCTGGCAAAAAATGCCGGCATGCTGGCCGGGTTCGGCTTGCCGGTCGCCGGGTCCGGAGCGCCCGCCTTGAGCATCTGGTAGAACGCCTCGGGCGTGCCCACCGGGAACACCGGCATGCTGTTCATCCCGGTGCGCCACTGCTGGCCGTTGGCCTGACTGAACTGCAAGGCCAGGCTACGGATCGGCACGCTGCTGTCGGGGGCATACGGGTTGCCGCTGGGCAAGGCGAAACGCCCGATCACCGGAGTGCGTGCCTCGTGGAACACTTGCGCACTGGAATACGCACGCGCCGTAGGACCGCTCTCAAAATAGCCCGCGACACACACGCCCTTGGAATGGTTGCGTCGGTAGCCGGGGTGAACGCCGTTGTTGGTTTCCAGCGCATTGACCAGAGTCTTGGGCCGCAAACGTTGTGGGTCGAGTGTGCCATTGACGTAGGCAAAGGCTCCCGCCACTGCGCCGACAACCACACCGATAGCGGCCAGGCGCAGCAGCAGGCTTGCACGCCCCAACGGCCGGCGTGACGGTGATGAGTGATCTACCATGAAATGCTCCGAGGCCCACGGCCACAGGGGAAGGTGCAATAAGACGCTGCTGACGCAGGCTTATTCCCCTGAAGCTGTAGGTATTTTCAGAACAAGTGGCAAGTAGTCCTATTTCTCGGACTCATCCCACCCCTGTTGGCGGGGCGGCGTGCCAAACCGTTGCTCAGGAATCCCAGATCGCGCCGTAGGCCGGTATGCCCCGGGCTTCCATCTCTTCAACCACCCGACGGGTCAAGGCCTGGTTGGCAATGCAGATCACCGCTTCGGCCCCTGCGGCTTGCACGGCAGCGTAGGCCAACTGCACCAGATCCGGCTTGCCCCGCACATCGGTGTCCCAGATCACCGCATCGGGTTGTGCCCGCACAATTTCCGCGACTAATTGCGCGCCATAGGTCTTGGCGGGGCTGCGGGTGGACCACACCAGTTGGATCGGTACCTGCGCCGCCAGCAAATGCGGCATCACCGGGCCGATGCCACTCCCTGTGGCGATGTACACCACCGACTTGAACAAGGTCTCGACGTTGGCCACGCCCGCGGTAGTAATCCCCTTGACCCACACATGCGATGGCAAGCGGTCGATATAGCGCCCCGTCCAATCCCCGGCCCGGGAAATAATCAGGCGAAAGCCCGGCTGGCCCGGAGCTGGGATATTGGCAAACGAATGCCACTCCAGCAGCGGCTGGAGACTGATTGCAGTGGACGAGCCGGCAAACGGCGTGGTGTGGCACAGGCGGGTCACTATTGCATGGTCGGACGGTCGGTGATGACTGACCGCAACCCTGCGCAGGCGCAACCAAGGCAGGGCAATACTCAGGCTCAGCAGGAGCAACACCCAGAACTCCATGGCATGCAGCAGCCTGCCCTGGGGTACTGCCATCAGCGTCTGCGCCCAGAACAGCAACAAGGCTGCCCACCCTGCAAACCGATGCACGCGCTCGAAGCCGTTATGGAAGCGACCGCGAATCCACGGCTGCGCCATCACCACCATCAGCACCAACATCCCCAACAATGCCCCACTGACCAGCAACCACGCCGCCGAAACGCTGTGGGGCTGTTGCAGGTAACGCCATCCCTGGCTGCCGACCAGCAACGCGAACCACAACGTCGCCGCCACCGCGCCACCGCTGTGCAGCCCCCCCAGGTGATAGACCTTGGCCGCATGGCGACGGATGCACAGCGGCCACGTCACGGGGATCCGCGTCGCCAGCCAGAACAACCCGTTGATCACGTACTGCTGGCGCACCAGAATCGCCAGGGCCAGGTTGAACATCACCAGTTGCGACACCACCTGCACATCCACAACAGGCAGTTGCAGGCAGGCCAGCGCAAACCAACCGTTGGCCACCAGCACCAGCGCTACCAGCCGGTTGTAATGAGAAAACAGCGGCGCACCAGACCAACGTCGCCACCCACCAGGCCGTGCAGGCAAGGGTGTTTCCATCAACCTGTCAATCATGGGCGGCCACCTGCTTGCAGGGCGAGTTGCTGCCCCTCGACGCTGTCGCGCGCCCATTGCAGCAGCAAGGTCTTGTCGATCTTGCCGCGCGCCGTCAGCGGCAGATTCTCCACAGCAAAGATCAACGCGGGAACGCAGTAGTAGGCCAACCGCTGCGCGCAGTACTGCCTGGCAGCCGGAACATTCGCACTGGCCGGCGTCACAAACGCCACAAGGTGCTGACTGTCGAACTTCAGCGTCACCGCCCGGCTACACGACCCACCTGCCTCCAGGGTGGTTGAAACCGCATCCAGCTCCACGCGAAAACCGCGCACCTTGACCTGATCGTCCACTCGCCCCAGATGTTCCAGGGCCCCGCTGTCGGTCCAGCGTCCCAGGTCCCGTGTGCGAAACATCATGCGGCCCGCCCCCAGGAACGGATCTGGGCAATAACTTTGCGCGGTCAATAGCGGGTTGTTCAGATAACCCGCCGTCACCCCGTCGCCCCCGGCCCACATCTCACCGACCGCCCCTGGCGCGCAGGCCCGCCCGTGTTCATCCAGCACATACACGGTGTTGTTGGGCGTAGGCGTGCCGATGGTCAAGGGTGCCCCCGGCGTGTGCCGGTGCAGGGTGTTGACGATGGTGGTTTCGGTAGGCCCGCAGCCGTTGTAGAACACACAATGGGCCGCCCATCGGTCCGCCAGTGCCTGTGGGCACGGCTCACCCGCCACGGCTACCGTCTCAAGGTCGGGGCACTGTTGGGGGTCCAGGGTGCCAAGGATTGAAGGCGTTGCGATCAGCACCTGGCAAAGGTGCGCCGTCTGCCCGATATCCTGGGTGCGGATATGCAATGTTGCGCCGTGGGCCAGGCAGCCGAGAATTTCCCAGGCGGCCATGTCGAATGCAATGTTGAGAATCTGCCCGACGATCATGCCCGGCTTCATGCCCAGGTTTCCCGGCGCCGTCAGCAGCACGTTGCACACATTGCGATGGGTCACCTGCACCCCGTTGGGCCGACCCGTGGTACCAGAGGTAAACAATACAAAACACAAGTCGCCGGGGCGGGGCACAACGACGTTCTGGTCTGCGTCCTCTGCCGGCCACGGCGCCTGCGCGAGAAATTCATCCAGGCACACGCACGGCTGATCCGCTGCCAGCGGCAGGCGCTCCTTGAACCCCGACAATGTCAGCACCACCTGGCTCGACAACGACTCAAGGATCATCGCCAACTGGGCCGGTGGGGTAATTCGGGCGTCCTGGGGCACATACGCAGCGCCGACCTTCAGCACCGCGAGCATCCCCACCAGCATGGGGATCGAGCGTTCGACAAACAGTGCCACACTGTCGCCCGGCACAACCCCCTGTTCGATCAGGTACGCCGCCAGCCGATTGGCTTGGCGATTCAACTGCCGATAGCTGATGCTCTGGTCCAGCCAGCGGGCGGCTATCGCCTCGGGCGCTGCCGCCGCGTGTGCCTCAAAGGCCTGGTGTATAGAGGTGTACGGCAATGGGCTGACCGCACCGCATCCCCAGGCCTGGAGAGTATCGCGTTGCTGGGCCGGCAAATGGCCTAGCGCCCTGGTACTGACAAACCCACTACTCGTTGCTGCTGCCGACATCATAGGCTTACTCCTCATCTGGCTCCTGCCCCACAGTGACCGGGCAGTCAGGGCGCTTGATTGAGGAACTGACACGACATTACAGACTTGCGAGAGGCTACAAACGATAGGGAACGAGGCCATTCACTGGATTTATCTTTCCTACAAATGGAATATCCATTGCTGGCTAGCGTCTCCCTGAGCACAGCCCATTGCCACACACGCGCCGCAGGCCATCCATGCATGAACTCGACGAACAGTTGCGTGAGCTACTCCCCAGGCTGCGGCGCTTCGCCGTCTCCCTGACACGCAACGCCAGCAGCGCTGACGACCTGGTGCAGGCCAGCCTTGAGCGGGCCATCGTCCATTGGCGCGACAAACGCGTAGACGGTGACTTGCGCGCCTGGCTGTTCTCGATCCTCTACCGGCAATTCCTCGATGCACACCGCCGCTCCCGGCGCTACGCGCGAATGCTGGAGTTCTTTACCGGCCGCGATGACGCGCAGCCGTCCGCCGAACGCACAGTAATCGCCCAGACGACCCTGCAAGCCTTTGACCAATTGACGAGCGAGCAACGCGCCCTGCTGCTGTGGGTTTCGGTGGAAGGCTTGAGCTACAAGGAAGTCGCCCACATTCTTGAGGTGCCAGTCGGCACCGTGATGTCTCGCCTGTCCCGCGCGCGCCAGGCCTTGCGCCAACTCAGCGACGGTGACATCACCAGCCCTTCCCTGCGGAGACTCAAATGATCAGCCTGCCCCCCAGCGAGCGCGACCTGCACGCTTACGTCGATCACCAGCTTACGGAGCCTGATCGACGCCAACTGGACATCTGGCTCGCCGCGCACCCCGAGGTCGCGGCCCAGGTCCACGCCTGGCAGCAGGATGCCCAGCACCTGCGCGCGGCCCTTGGCGCCCAGCCTGCGGCCAACGCCGATCTGGACCCGGCGCTGATTCGCCAGCGCCTCAAGCGCCACGCGCGCCGTCGATTCGCCAGTGCGGCCGTGCTGTTGCTCGCGGTCGGGCTCGGTGGCCTGGGGGGCTGGCAAGCGCGGCAGGCCACGCTTGTCACCACGGCACTGCCGATGACCGATGCCCTGCAGGCCTATCGCCTGTTCGCCCAGGACCAGATCATGCCCGCCGACTATCAGGTCCACGACAACGGCGATATGCAAGCCTGGCTCGACCGCTACTTCGCCCAGGCCCATCGCCTGCCAGACCTGAGCCGGGCCGGCTTCAACCCCGTCAGCGGGCGCCTGCTCACCACGGACCAAGGCGCAGCGGCGATGGTGCTCTACGAGAACCCACAAGGCCGGCGCATCAGTTTCTATATTCGCCCACCAGGCCCGCAGAACACCTTGCTGCCACGGGGCAGCCGCAGTGCCGACGGGCTCCAGGCCCAATACTGGTCCAGCCCCGGCTACAACTACGCGATGGTCAGCCCAGAGGACGAACCGACCACGCGCTTGCTCAAGCAAACCACACGGTTCTAGGACGCCAACGCCATGCCCTTTCACGATAACCGCCCCCGTCGCCTGACCTTGCTCAAACGGTTGCTGGGCAAAAAGACCGCCACCGATAGCGCGCCAGCCATTCACCGGTTCTTCGCGGACAAGGCCCGGCAGCAGGGCTACACCCTCAGCCCCAGCCAGTTGCGGGTGATCGATGCCATGGCCCGGCAAACCGCACAATTGTTAGCCAACCGCCCGGCCCGCAGCCTGTACCTGCATGGCGCCGTCGGCCGCGGCAAAAGTTGGTTACTCGACGGTTTTTTCCAGGCCTTGGCGCTGCCCGGCAAACAGCGCGTGCATTTCCATGACTTTTTCGCCCGCCTGCACCGGGGCATGTTTGCCCACCGCCAGCAGGCCGATGCCCTGGGCGCGACCTTGGACCAGCTACTAGACGGCTGCCGGGTGCTGTGTTTCGACGAGTTCCATGTGCATGACATCGGCGATGCGATGTTGATCACCCGGCTGTTCAAGGCCCTGTTCCAACGCGGCATCCTGGTGCTGGTCACCTCCAACTACCCGCCACAAGGCTTGCTGCCCAACCCGCTGTACCACCAGCGCTTCAAGCCGGCGATCGACCTGATCAGCGCGCGCATGGACGTCATGGAAGTCAGCGCGCCCCAGGACTACCGCGGCTTGGCGCAAAACCACCGGCAGCAGCGTTTCACCCACGGCCAATACGTGTGGCCCGGCACCCCGGCCCAGCGCCGTGAACTGGGGCTGCCCGCGACCGATGGCCCGCCCCTGGCGCTGACGGTCGGCTCGCGGCAACTGCGGGTGCGCTGGCAACAGGCACGCAGCCTGGCCTTGGCTTTCGAGGACCTGTGTGAACAGCCCACCGCCGTGATGGATTACCTGCTGCTGTGCGAGGACTTCGACCACTGGATCATCGACGGCCTGCCCCGGTTGGACGACTGCCCGATTGCCGTGCAACAGCGGTTTATCAACCTGATCGACGTGCTGTACGACCAGGACAAGCACCTCACACTGCTGGGCCAACAGCCACTGGATACGGCCCTGCAAGGTCAGGCGATTGACCTGGCCCGCACCCGCAGCCGCCTGGGCCAGCTGCAACAAGTCAGCTCGCCGGCGCTCAAGTCGCTATCATGAGCGCCTTTGCCCTTGTCGAGTGACCGAAGCTGTTCATGGATACCCTTGCCCAACTCAAGGCTGGCCAACTGGCCGGCATCAAGCGCCTGGACCTGTCCTGCGGCCTGACGCAGTTCCCCCGGGAAATCTTCGACCTGGCCGACTCCCTGGAAATCCTCAACCTGAGCGGCAACGCCCTGAGCAGCCTGCCGGACGACTTGCACCGCCTGCCCCACCTGCGTGTGCTGTTTTGCTCGGACAACGCCTTCACCGAACTGCCAGCGTGCCTGGGCCAATGCCAGCAACTGAGCATGGTCGGCTTCAAGGCCAACCAGATCGAGCATGTGCCCGCCGCCGCGCTGCCGTCGCAGTTGCGCTGGTTGATCCTCACCGATAACCGCATCAGCCACTTGCCGGACGCACTCGGTGAGCGGCCCCTGCTACAGAAGCTCATGCTGGCGGGCAACCGCCTGGAGCAACTGCCGGCGAGCTTGGCCCAGTGCCACAACCTCGAGCTACTGCGCATCGCCTCCAACCGCTTGACGCAATTGCCACAATGGCTGCTGACGCTGCCGCGCCTGACCTGGCTGGCCTATGCCGGCAACCCGGTGGAAAGCGCGGTGGACCTGGTAAATGATGAGGCGACGCCGAATATTCCCTGGGCTGAACTGCAACTGGGCGAAATATTGGGCGAAGGCGCGTCAGGGGTGATTCGCAAGGCGCTCAGGGGAACATCGGGTGCACCTGTGGCCGTCAAGCTCTATAAGGGCACCATCACCAGCGACGGTTCGCCGCTGCACGAAATGCAGGCCTGCATTGCCGCCGGGCTGCATTCCAACCTGATCAAGGTGCAAGGCCGCGTGATCGGCCACCCCACTGAACAGGCCGCCCTGGTGATGGACCTGATCGACCCGAGCTACCGCAACCTCGCCGATCTGCCCAGCCTGGCGTCCTGCACCCGGGACGTCTACGACCCTGCCACCCGTTTCAGCCTGGAAGTGGCATTGCGCATGGCGCGCGGCATCGCCTGCGTAGCGGCGCATCTGCACCGGCACGGCATTACCCATGGCGACCTGTATGGCCACAATATCCTGTGCAATGCAGAGGGTGATTGCTTGCTCGGGGACTTTGGCGCGGCATCGTTCCACGCCACGGCAGACACCTTGGAAACCAGGGCGTTGCAGCGCATTGAAGTGCGCGCGTTCGGGGTATTGCTGGGGGAGTTGCTGGAGCGCATTGACGAAGGCTTGAGCGATGAACAGCGCCAAGTGCTGGAGGCGCTGCGTGACAGTTGCTGCCAGCCGCAGGTGCTCACGCGTCCGGCGTTCCAAGAGATCGAGACACTGCTGTCCTCCCTCTGAAACGCCATGCACATGTGGGAGTTAGCTTGACCGCGATAGCCATAGGTATCTACACAACTTTGCCGCAACGCCTAGATCCAGGCAGATAGCGCAGTTGTGGCGAGCGGGCTTGCCCCGCGCTGGGCTGCGAAGCAGCCCCAAAACCAGCCGCTGCGGTGTATCTGGTACAACGCATTCGGCTTATTGGGGCTGCTTCGCAGCCCAGCGCGGGCGATGCGGCGTTCCGACAAGCCCGCTCGCCACAGGGGAGTTCGTCAGTTTCTGAAAGTTGTGTAGATACCTATGCCGCGATAGCGGTGTAACTGACCGACCGCTATCGCGGGCAAGCCCGCTCCCACACTAGCCCGCGTCCATGATTAAAGGCCGGTGTCAGCCCGCCAGGCCGACGAACATATCTTGCACGTCGTCATGGTTGTCGAGGCCTTCGAGGAACGCTTCGACTTCTGCCATCTGCTCGTCGCTCAAGCCGCTGACCGGGTTTTTCGACAGGTAGCCCAACTTGGCCGACAACACGGTAAACCCCTGCTCCGGCAAAGCTTTCTGTACCGCATCCAGGTCCGTGGTCTCGGTAATGAACAGGGTCGTACCCTCTTCTTCACCTTCTTCAAAGTCCTGGGCGCCGGCTTCGATGGCGGCCATTTCCGGGTCGGCATCCGGGGTATCCGGCGAGGCCTCGATCAACCCCACATGGTTGAAGTCCCAGGCCACGGAGCCCGAAGCCCCCAGTTGCCCCTTGCGAAATGCCACGCGGATTTCCGCCACGGTGCGGTTGATGTTGTCGGTCACGCATTCGACGATCAACGGTACCTGGTGCGGGGCGAACCCTTCGTAGGTCACGCGATGGTACTGCACGGTCTCGCCCAGCAGGCCCGCGCCTTTCTTGATCGCGCGTTCCAGGGTTTCCTTGGGCATCGAGGCCTTTTTGGCCTGTTCGACCACCAGACGCAGGTGGGCGTTGGTCGCGGTGTCCGCACCATTACGGGCGGCAATGGTGATCTCTTTCACCAGCTTGCCGAAGATCTTGCCCTTGGCATTGGATGCCGCTTCTTTATGTTTAACCTTCCACTGTGCGCCCATGACTCACTCTCTTGATATCCGTGGCGCCGAGACGTCTACTGGCCGGCGCTTTGGCCGCAGAGTTTATAGGGCAAGACCCCTTCGTTCCACCAAAAAACCGGCCAGCGTTGCAGGTGCCTCAGGTGCGCAGGGGTTTGATCGCCACTGAGCGATCCGGCACAAAGTCGCCCACTTGCGCCAAAACCGCAGGCCGGGCGTTCCAATAGGGCATCAGCACCAACGCCGAAAACAACGCGGCGCCGGCGAACACGATAAACACCGTCACCGTATCGAAGTAGCCCGGCAACAGGCCACCGAGAATCGCCCCCACCGAACCGCAACCGTTGACGAAGCCCGCCGCCGTCGCACCTGCCTTGGCCGTGCCGAAGTCGATCGCCGCCGTACTGCTGATCATCGAGTCCGGCCCGTACAGGGTCAGGCCCATGACAAACAGCAGGGCCATCACCAACAGCACGCTACCGGTATGCAATGCCCCCATGAACAGCGCCAGCGACACCGTCAGCGCCAACAGGCTGAGGACACAGGCCGGCATGCGCCGGGCGCCGAACAGTTTGTCGGACGCCAGGCCAATCATGATCGGCCCCAACAGGCCCGCCAGTTCGAACGCCGTGGGCACAATAGCGGCACCGACCTTGCCCACCGAGGGCATCTGCTCGTAGACGATGACCGGGCCCCACAACAGGATCGCGTAGCGCGCCGGTTTCAACAGAAAATAGGCCAGGCCCAAGGTCAGCACCGTGCGGTTGCGCAAGATCTCGCGCAGCGGCTCAAGGATGCTGATTTTCTTGGCCGCCGCCTGCTCTTCGGCGCTCATTGCCGGCTCAGGCTCCACTTCCGGCAGGCCGACGTCCTGGGGCGTATTGCGCTGGAAAATGAAGAACAGCACCGCCACCAACGCCACCACCGCGGCACTGGAGATAAATGCCGCGTGCCAGCTGCCGATCAGGGTATAGGCCCACCAGCCGGCAAACGGCGATGCCACCAACCCGCCAAACGCATAGCACGAGCTCCACAAGCCCAACACCCGCCCGCGCTGTTGCGCCGGGAAAAAACTGCCAAGGTTCTTGCACAGCCCCGACCAGCCAGTGGACTGCGCCAGGCCCTGGATCAACATGCACGTGACGAAGATCGGCAACGTGGCGAACGTGCCCATGACCAAGGCGGCAGCCGCAGAAATCACCAACCCTCCCAACACCACCCTGGGGCCGAAGCGGTCGGCGAGCATGCCCCAGGTGAACTGGCCAACGGCATACGCCGCCAGGTACAGGCCATCCAGGTTGGCCATCATCATCTTGTCCAGCGGGAAACTCGGGTCGTCGACGATCCCCAACTTGGCCACGGAAAACGCTTTGCGGGTGAAATAGAAGGCGGCATAGGCCAGCCAGGTGATGGCGAAAATCTGCACGCGCCAACGCTTGATACTACCCATAGGGATATTCATGGTGGTTCTGACCTCAGGTGTGAGTGTGCCGGCAGAATCGAAAAGCAATTGCCTGTGTTTTTATTGTTTTGCACTGCAGTACCGGGTCGCTGGGCGCCGGTACTGGTCAGATGAGTCCTGCAAGGTTGCACGCAACGACCCATGATCGCCGAAGTTGTAGGACTCAACCTACGGCGACTGAGGGCTATCAAAGCAATGGCTGACTAATAGGTAAAATCGATTTATCGTATTTCAAATATAAGCCCAGCTTGTAAGAGGTCGTGCCATGTCGGTTTCCCACGCGCAACTCAAAGCCTTCCATGCGGTAGCGGTCCACGGCAGCTTTACCCTGGCAGGCGAGCGGCTGTTCCTGACCCAGCCGGCCATTTCCGACCAGGTGCGCAAGCTCGAAGAGCGCTTCGGCGTGCTGTTGTTTCATCGCAACAAGCGCTCCGTGCGCCTGACCGACCTGGGCGAACGCCTGCTGAGTATCACCCAGCGCCTGTTTGTGGTCGCCGCCGAGGCCGAGGAGCTGCTGCAAGACTCCAAGGCCTTGCAGACCGGCAGCCTGACCCTGGCCGTGGATGCGCCGGTGCATGTACTGCCGCAGATCGCGCAGTTTTGCGAACGTTATCCGGGGATCACGGTAAAGATCGAGACAGGTAACACCGATGATGCGCTGTATCGCCTGCACAACTATCAGGCTGACCTGGCGCTGGTGGGGCGCGACGTCGACGATGAACGCCTGCTCTCAATCCCGCTGCGCGATGACCCGATGCTGGCCTTTGTTGCACGCAACCACCCGTGGGCCGGGCGGGAATTCATCGACCTGGCGGACCTGGACGACACGCCCCTGGTACTGCGGGAAACCGGCTCGGTGACCCGTCAGACCCTGGAACGGGAGATGCACCAGGCCGGGTTGCGCATTCGCCCGGCGATCCAGGTGGAAGGCCGCGAGGCCGCCCGTGAAGCGGTGGTAGTAGGGATTGGCGTGGGCGTAGTCTCGGCCTCGGAATTCGGTGCAGACTCCCGGGTGTATGCCATGCCAATCCGCGACTGCACCCAGCGCATGAAGGAAACACTGGTGTGCCTGAAAGAACAAAGCTCGCGACGGGTGGTGGCGACCTTTCTGGAGATTGTCCGCGAGAGCCTGGATACCTGATCACCGACCTGTGTGGCGAGGGGGCTCGTCCCCCGCTGGGGTGCGCAGCAGCCCCAATAAGACCGCCGCGTTTTATCAGATAGACCGCAGCGCCAGGGTTTGGGGCTGCTGCGCAGCCCAGCGGGGGACGAGCCCCCTCGCCACAAAAAGCCCCATTGCCACAACACGCGTACCTGACCCATCGTCAGGTCAATGGGAAGCCAGCTCAAAAAACGCCTGAATCAAACGTAACTCCCGACGCCGCTCCATGCACCCGAGCATATGGTGGTTCAGCAGTCCCTCGCCATGGATGGGAATCGCATGCACACGCGGGTCCCGACTGACTTCCACCGAGGACACCACCCCCACTCCCAGTTCGGCGGCCACCGCTTCTGTCACCGCTTCGCGGCTGTCCAGCTCCAGCAACACCTTGGGCTGTACGCCGGCCTTGGCACAGGCCTCGTCGAAGGTGCGGCGGGTGATGGAGCTGGGCTCGCGCAGCACCATGATCACCTGGTCCAACTGCTCCAGGCGGATACCCGCCGGATCCGCCAGCCACGGGTGGCCAGCCGGTACCAAGGCGCAGATACGTGACTCGTTCAAGGGCTGCAGGTGCACGCCCTTGCGTGGCTCCACTTGCGTCAACACCGCCACATCCGCGTGCTCGGACAACAGCGCCGCCAGGGTTTCCTGGGCATTGCCCAGGCGCAGGTTGACGGTAATCCCCGGGTACCGCGCACGCAGCTTTGCGAGCATGGGCATGACCATATGCGGCCCATCCGCCGCCACTTCCAGGCGCCCGGTGAGCAATTGGCGGTTGGCTTCCAGCAGGGCCTGCGCTTCATCCACCTGGCCGAAGATGCTGCGGGTGATGGCCGCCAGCTTGATCCCTTCTTCGGTTAACTCGACCCGCCGTGCGGTACGTCGCAGCAGGGTGATCTGGTAGTGCTCTTCCAGCGCCTTGATATGCCCGGTCACGGCCGGCTGGCTGATAAACAGGCGCGCGGCGGCACGGGTAAAGCTGCCGTCCCGGGCCACGGCGTCAAATGCGCGGAGTTGAAAAAGATTCATAGCTATCGGCCTCACTGATGGCTGGCATAACAACAAACAATTTGATTGATGACAAGCCAAACTGCAATTTATGTCCCGTAGCTTCATCCCACTGCTTTGCGAGGACATGAGAATGAGTACTGCCGCGCCGATCCTGCTCACACCGGGGCCCCTGACCACCTCCGCCCGCACCCGTCAGGCCATGATGGTTGACTGGGGTTCGTGGGATGACCGCTTCAACCAATTGACCGCCAGCCTCTGCGAGCAACTGCTGGCGATCATCAACGGTGGCGACAGCCATCACTGTGTGCCCTTGCAGGGCAGCGGCACCTTCGCCGTCGAAGCCGCCATCGGCACCCTGGTGCCACGGGATGGCAAGGTGCTGGTGCTGATCAACGGAGCCTACGGCAAGCGGCTGGCGAAGATCTGCGAAGTGCTCGGCCGCCCGTTCAGCACCTTCGAGACCGCCGAAGACCAGCCCACCACCGCCGCTGATGTAGATCGGCTGTTGCAGGCTGACAGCACCATCACCCATGTCGCCCTGATCCACTGCGAAACCAGCACCGGCATCCTCAACCCGCTGCCGGAGATCGCCCAGGTCATCCAGCGCCATGGCAAACGCCTGATCATCGACGCCATGAGCTCCTTTGGCGCGCTGCCCATCGACGCGGCCCAGGTGCCGTTTGACGCCCTGATTGCCGCTTCCGGTAAATGCCTGGAAGGCGTGCCGGGCATGGGTTTTGTCTTTGCCAAAAAACAAGCGCTGGCCGCCGCCCAAGGCAACAGCCATTCCCTGGCCATGGACCTGTTCGACCAGCACGCCTACATGGCCAAGACCGGCCAATGGCGCTTTACCCCGCCGACCCACGTAGTGGCCGCCTTGCATGAAGCGCTGCTGCAATACAACGAGGAAGGTGGCTTGCCGGCCCGTCACCAGCGCTATGCCGCCAACTGCCAGACGCTACTGGACGGCATGGCCGAACTGGGCCTGCGCAGCTTCCTGCCCGCCGCGATCCAGGCGCCGATCATCGTCACCTTCCACGCGCCGAGCGATCCGCGCTACCAGTTCAAGGACTTCTACGAGCGGGTCAAGGCCAAGGGTTTCATTCTGTATCCGGGCAAATTGACCCAGGTCGAAACCTTCCGCGTCGGCTGCATCGGCCATGTCAACCAGGCAGAGATGCAAGCGGCAGTGGCGGCGATCGCCCAGGCGCTGCAAGAGATGTGTAGGAGCGAGCTTGCTCGCGAAGTGGGTTAACGATAACGCGGGCGGCCTGCTTCACAGCGGCGCCCTCAGGTTTTTCGCGAGCAAGCTCGCTCCTACAAAAAACGCCCCATTAGCCATAGGATTTTTACCATGAACTATCAGAACCCCAACACCCTGCAGGCCGCCATCCTTGACTGGGCCGGCACCGTGGTCGACTTCGGCTCATTCGCCCCCACGCAGATTTTTGTCGAGGCGTTTGCCGAGTTCGACGTCCAGGTGTCCATCGAAGAAGCCCGTGGCCCGATGGGCATGGGCAAGTGGGACCACATCCGCACCCTGTGTGATCAGCCGCAAGTGGCCGAGCGCTATCGCAAAGCCTTCGGCCGTACGCCGACCGACGCTGACGTGACCGCCATCTACGAGCGCTTCATGCCGCTGCAGATCGAGAAGATCGCCGAGCACTCGGCGCTGATTCCCGGCGCCCTGGAGACCATCGCCGCACTGCGTGCGCAAGGGATCAAGATCGGTTCCTGCTCGGGCTACCCCAAGCAAGTGATGGACAAGGTGGTCGAGTTGGCTGCCACCAACGGCTACATCGCCGACCACGTCGTCGCCACCGACGAAGTACCCAATGGCCGCCCATGGCCCGCCCAGGCCCTGGCCAACGTGATTGCCCTGGGCATCGATGATGTGGCGGCCTGCGTGAAGATCGACGACACCGTGCCGGGCATCCTCGAAGGCCGTCGCGCCGGGATGTGGACGGTGGCGCTGACCTGCTCGGGCAACGCCCTGGGCCTGACCTACGAGCAGTTCCGTGCGCTGGACCCGGCGACACTGGCCAGCGAGCGCAAGCGCATCGAAACTCTGTTCGCCGGCTCGCGCCCGCACTACCTGATCGACACCATCACCGACCTGCCCGGCGTGATCGCCGACATCAATCAGCGCCTGGCCCGCGGTGAAATGCCGCAAGCTGCCTGATCGAGATCAATACATCGCCCCTCACTCGGGCAAACCTTGCACAACAGGGTTAGGCTGAAGGGACTCCGTCGCCAAAGAACGGAGGTTTGCCCCTGATGAGTGAGGAACGACGCAATGCCGTGGAAAAACAGCGAGTCCCGTTACAGTACGATGTCCATCGCCCTGCACTGGCTGATGTTGGTGCTGCTGGTGGTGGTCTACGCCACCATTGAATTTCGCGGGATTTTCCCCAAAGGCAGTGGCGGGCGCACGTTAATCAAAGAACTGCACTTCATGTTCGGCCTGACCATCTTTGTACTGGTCTGGCTGCGCCTGTTTGCGCGCAGCCTGGGCGTGGCGCCGAAAATCCTGCCGGCCCCACCGCAATGGCAAGCCTTGCTGGCGACGCTGATGCACGTGGCGCTATATGTGTTCATGATCGGCATGCCGATCTTCGGCTGGCTGATCGTCAGTGCCGCAGGGCATTCAGTGTCGTTCTACGGCCTTGAGTTGCCGCCCCTGATCGGCGAAAACAAAGACTTGGCCAAGCAGATCGAAGGCTGGCACGTGCTGGGTGGCACTATCGGCTACTGGCTGATCGGCCTGCATGCGGCGGCGGGTCTGTACCACCACTATTTCATGCGCGATAACACCGTGTTGCGCATGTTACCCAAGCGTTAATCCGCAAAACCCCGGCGGCCTTGCAGGCCGCCGGTGTGCACAAAGATCAAGCGAGTGCCGGGAGCGAAGCGCCCGGCCTCGATCTGCTGCTTGAGCGCCAGCAGCGCCTTGCCGGTGTACAGCGGCTCCAACGGAAGGCCGCAGGCCTGTTCGGTAGTGGCGATAAATTCAAGCAATGGCTGATCGACCTTGGCAAAACCGCCACGGCTGGCATCCAACAGTTCATACCCGCCCTGCACAATGGCCTGCACGTTCTGCGCGACGCCATGATCATCCGGGACCGCCATTGCCCCAAACACAGGATGGCCGCCCGCCTCCGCCAGGACCAACCCCGCCAGGGTGGTACCAGTGCCGGCCGCCAGCCACCAGGCGTCGTAATCGGCCCAACCCAGGGTGTGCAACTGCGTCCGTACCTGCTCCAGCAACACGCCACAACCCAACGCCCCGGTCATTGCGCCGCCGCCTTCGGGCACAGGATGCAGGTGCGGGTAGCGCTCGCGCCAAGGCAACCAGAAGCCCGGCTCATGGCGCGCGCGGTAGCCGCCATAGCCCAACCAGTGCAGGTGCATGCCGAACGCTTGCAGGTCGAAAACAGTCGGGGTGTCTTGCGGGTGCCCACGCAACAGGCCGACGGTGGCAAACCCGAAGCGTTTGCCGGCCGCCGCCAGGGCATGCAGGTGATTGGAGTAGGCGCCGCCCAGGCTGATGATGCCGCTGGCACCCGCCTGTTGCGCCTGGGCCAGGTGCCCGGTGAGCTTGAACCACTTGTTGCCGCTGATCAGCGGGTCGATGCGGTCCAAGCGCAACACGGCCACCTCGACGCCGTTCAGCCAATCCAGCTGCAAGGGTTCGAGGGGAGCCAGGGGAAGCCAATCGAAAGGACCCATCAGGGCACGTCTGCATGAAAAAAGGAGCGGTAGTCTAACACCGCCCCTTCCCCGGTCTTACAGCTCGGCGGCGAGGCGCGAGCCCTGGTTGATCGCACGCTTGGCATCCAGCTCGGCGGCCACATCGGCACCGCCGATCAGGTGCACGTTCTGGCCAGCGGCGACCAGGCCGTCCTGCAGTTCGCGCAGCGGGTCCTGGCCGGCGCAGATGACGATGTTGTCCACCGCCAGCACTTGGGGCTCGCCCTCGGCGCCAATACGAATGTGCAGGCCTGCGTCGTCGATCTTCAGGTACTCGACGCTATTGAGCATCTGCACCTGCTTGTTCTTCAGGCCGGTACGGTGGATCCAGCCGGTGGTCTTGCCCAGGCCGTCGCCGACCTTGGACGTCTTGCGCTGCAGCAGGAACACTTCACGGGCCGGCGCATGGCGCTCGGGCTTGATCCCGGCCACGCCGCCACGGGCTTGCAGTTGGGTGTCGATGCCCCATTCTTTCCAGAACGCCTCGCGATCCAGGCTGGTGGACACGCCTTGGTGCACCAGGAATTCCGACACGTCGAAACCGATGCCGCCGGCGCCAATCACCGCTACACGCTTGCCCACCGGCTTGCGTTCGAGGATCACGTCCAGGTAACTCAACACCTTGGGGTTCTCGACGCCCGGGATCGCCGGGGTACGTGGCGCGATGCCGGTGGCGAGGATGATCTCGTCATAACCGCCCGCCACCAGTTGCTCGACGTCCACGCGGGTGTTGAGGCACAGCTCGACATGGGTGGTCTGCAACTTGCGTTTGAAATAACGCAGGGTTTCGAAGAACTCTTCCTTGCCCGGCACACGCTTGGCGATATTGAACTGGCCGCCGATCTCGCTGGCAGAATCGAACAAGGTCACCTGATGCCCGCGTTCGGCGGCCACGGTGGCAGCCGCCAGGCCTGCAGGGCCGGCACCGACTACCGCGATCTTCTTGATCTGCTTGACCGGCAAATAATTGAGTTCGGTCTCGTAGCAGGCGCGCGGGTTGACCAGGCAGGTGGTCAACTTGCCACCGAAGGTATGGTCCAGGCACGCCTGGTTGCAGCCGATGCAGGTGTTGATTTCGTCGGCACGGCCAGCGGCGGCCTTGTTGACGAACTCTGGGTCGGCCAGGAACGGCCGGGCCATGGACACCATATCGGCATCGCCCTCGGCAAGAATCTGTTCGGCCACTTCCGGGGTGTTGATACGGTTGGTGGTGATCAACGGAATCTGCACCGCGCCGCGCAGCTTGGCCGTGACCTTACTGAATGCGCCCCGCGGCACTTTGGTGGCGATGGTCGGGATGCGCGCTTCGTGCCAGCCGATGCCGGTATTGATAATCGTCGCGCCCGCCTGCTCGATGGCTTTGGCCAACTGGACAATTTCTTCCCAGGTGCTGCCGCCTTCCACCAGGTCGAGCATCGACAGGCGGAAGATAATGATGAAGTTGGGCCCCACGGCTTCGCGCACCCGACGCACGATTTCCACCGGCAGGCGCATGCGGTTTTCGTAGGCGCCGCCCCAGCGGTCGGTGCGATGGTTGGTGTGGGCGGCGAGGAACTGGTTAATGAAATAACCTTCCGAGCCCATGATTTCCACACCGTCGTACTCGGCGACCTGGGCCAGTACCGAGCACGTCACAAAGTCACTGATCTGCTTTTCGATGCCTTCCTCGTCCAGCTCCTTGGGCTTGAACGGGTTGATCGGCGCCTGGATCGCGCTCGGCGCGACCTGCTTGGGGCTGTAGGCATAACGGCCGGCATGGAGGATCTGCATGCAGATTTTGCCGCCCGCCTCGTGCACCGCCTGGGTCACGATCTTGTGCTTGAGCGCTTCGGCTTCGGTGGTCAGTTTGGCGGCCCCGGAATACACCCCGCCTTCATCGTTCGGACCAATGCCGCCGGTAACCATGAGGCCTACGCCGCCACGGGCACGCTCGGCGAAATACGCGGCCATGCGCTCGAAGCCACCTGGCTTTTCTTCAAGACCGGTGTGCATCGACCCCATCAGGGTGCGATTGCGCAAGGTGGTAAAACCCAGGTCCAACGGGGCCAGCAGGTGCGGGTAGGCAGCAGCGGTCATGGTACAGCTCCACAACGGATCATCACGGGACGTGGCAGGCTCGAATGGCCGGCCATCGGTTTATGTCCCACAGACTAAGAGCCATGCCCCCACCGCTCAATGACTGAAACTGACAAGTTATTGATCCAAATGCGCAACGCCCCTTGGCAAGCGTGGCGACGCGCCCTACCCTAGAGGCGAACCCTGCTTACGGCCTGTTGTCTGTTCCCCCATGCGTAAATTATTTGCTTTGACCTTCACCATGGCCCTGGTCGCCGCCGTTTCCGCCTATCTGGTCTGGACCCAGGAGCGCCCCGTGGGGCATTACCTGTCGGACCTGAGAATCAACCTGGCCGTGAACGAGGGCGTTCCCGCCGATCACGGCAATCTGCTGGGCATCCAGCCCGAGTTGTTCCCCGCCGATTACCAGAGCCTGGAGCGCTTGCACCTCAAGCTCTCGGCCTATCTGCGCAATGCCCGGGACATGGGGCTGATCAATGACAAAACCATTGTGGTGTTGCCGGAACATGTCGGTACCTGGTTGATGGTCAGCGGCGAAAAAAACGAGCTGTACCAGGCCACCAGCCTCAAGGAGGCAATGAACTGGTTGTCGGCCAGCAATCCATTGCTATTTATGCGCGCACTGATCAGTGCCCAGGGCGATAACCGTATCGACGATGCCTACCTGCGCATGAAGGCACCGGCCATGGCCCGCGATTACCAGGTGCTGTTTGGCGGACTGGCCAAGGAGTTCGGGGTGACGCTGGTGGCCGGTTCCATCGCCCTGCCCAACCCCAGCATCAGCCAGGGTCAACTGCAGGTCGGCCATGGTGCGCTGTACAACACCAGCCTGGTGTTCGACCGCGACGGCCTGCCGCTGGGCCAACCCCAGCGCCAGCTCTACCCGATCTTCGATGAGCGCGGTTTTATCGCCCCGGGCGACGAAAACGCGATCAGCGTGATCGACACCCCGGCCGGGCGCCTGGGCATCCTGATCGGCAGTGACAGCTGGTATCCGGACAATTACCGCAAACTCAACGAATTAGGCGCGCAACTGGTGGCGGTACCGGCCCTGGTGATTGGCCGGGATACCTGGGACAAGCCGTGGCGCGGCTTCAAGAGTGTCTCCACGCCACCGGAAGTCAGCCTCAAGCCCGAAGAACTCAGCGAAGGTGAAGCCTGGCATCGCCTGAGCCTGATCAGCCAGGCCCCCATCAGCCTGGCCGGTGCGGGTATGAGCGTGTTCATGCGCGGACAGTTCTGGGACCAGGGCACCAGCGGCCAGAGTTTTCTCAGTACCCAGGGACAAGTCTTCGCCGACGGCAACGCGCGTGGTGCGCGTTTGCTGAACGTGTGGCTGTAAACCCATGAAACCGGCACCGATGCGCCTCGGTGATTTATCGGTGGGCATCGTGCACACCCTGGCCGACGCGATCCTCAGCCATGGCCTGGACCCGCAGCCACTGCTGTTGCAATACGGCCTGGACCCAGCACGCTTGAGTGAACCCGGTGCACGCCTGTCAATCCCGCGCTATATGCGCCTGGGCCACGCAGCCATCCAGTTGACCGGCGATCCCGGCCTGGGCCTGCGCATGGGCCAACTGAGCCGCATGAATCAACTTGGCCTGGCCGGCGTCACTGCGGCCCAGGCGCCCAACGTGCGCGAAGCCGCGCGTACCTTGACCCGCTTCGAGGCGCTGTACGGTGCCAATTACCGTGGCCAGTCCAGCTTTCATGAAGACGCCGGGGGCGCCTGGCTGCGGTTCTATTCCATCAGCCCCTATAACGCCTATAACCGCTTTGTCGTGGACTCGATTCTCGCCGGTTGGCTACAGCAGATGGCAACCTTGTGCCAGCAGCCGGTCGTGGCCGAACGGATCGAGATCGAATTCGCCACCCCCGACTACAGTGCAAGCTACAGCGTGCTGGGCGATTGCCCAATCCAGTTCGGCGCTGAGCTCAATCAACTGCGCTTGAGCCAACACAGCCTGGCCCAGCGCAACCCGCAGCATTGCCCCAGTACCTGGAACCTGCTGTTGCAGCTGTGTGAAAGGGAATTGGAGCAACTGACCCGCACCCGCAGCCTGCGCGAGCGCATCACCCGCTTGCTGGGGCCGATGCTCAATGGCGGCCGGGAACCCGACCTGGAAGAAGTGGCGGCGCGCCTGAAACTGCCGACCTGGACCTTGCGCCGCAAACTGGCCGAGGAAGGCACGCAGTTTCGCGCCATTCTCAACGACACCCGCCGCGACCTGGCCATGACCTACATTCGCGACACGGAACTGGCGTTTGGGGAAATCGCCTATCTACTGGGTTTTGCCTCAGCGGAAGCCTTTCAACGGGCTTTCAAGCGCTGGAACAGCCAGACCCCAGGGGAATTTCGCCGCAGTCAGCGGCATTCCGCCTGACGCCTGCCTACAGCTCGGTGGCGTCGTCGGACGGATCCAGCGGATCAAGTTCGAATGCCTGATACTCCAACAGCTCTTCTTGATAATCGTCCATCGTCGACTCCTTGTGTAATCAAAGCAGGTGGCTTAAGTGACCCGCATCACCAGCCTAAAGTGCCGTCGTGACGAAAAAAAGACAGGGTCATGACGTTCCTGAGCTTGAAGATTAAACGTAGCAGCCATCAATGGATTTAACGCCTCGAGCTAAACGACCTGGGTTATTGGCCGGTGGTCGGCAACGCTGGAATCACCTCTGTTGGCGCGGGCAGCACAGGCGTGGTCGGCGCTTGAGCTTCTTGCGGAGCGGGCTGTGGCGTAATCGGCGCCGCCTCCACTGGTGGCGCAAGCGGTTCCGAGACCGCTGGCGCAACAGGCGTAGTCGGCACATCTTGCGGCGCGTCAACCTTGTCCACTGCAGGCGCGGGCTTGGGCTCCGGCACACCGAGGTCAGCCTTGGGCGCCTCTGGAATGTGTTCGGCAGCCTTCACTTCCTGGGGCAGGAACACGTCCACCAAGGCAAAGTAGCGGTCATAGAACTTGGGCGAAGTGACCGTCTCGCTGGCCACCTTGACCATCGAGTCGTCGGTGGAGCCGATCGGCATCGATACCGAACCGAGTACACCCACCCCCAGGCTGGCGGAGTTGTTGACCTTCTTCAGCGCATAGCGATCCTGCAGGGCGTTGGCAAACATGGTCGCATGATGCTCGCCGCTGCCGTCTTCGGCACATACCACGTTGAAACTGATCTGCAGATGGGTCTCACCGGTCTGCTGGAAACTTTTGTTACCGCTCACCAGCTTCGGGTCGCTGCTGGTGATGATGTAGCCCTGGCTGAGCAACGCCCGGCGTGCCGCTTCGCAGGCCGCGACATCGCTGACCGGGTAGTTGCGCGAAAACGTACCGGAGTCGTCGAAGTTCTCATGTTCGTAGATAGCGGTCTTGGGCGACGAGCAGCCCGTGGCGCCTGCCAGCACCAGCGCGAGCGCAAGGCCACGCAAGTGAAATGAAGTCGACATTGATGATCCTGAGGAAAACGGTCAGGGCGGTATTGTGCAACAGATCACGGGGTGCGCGCGCGGATTCCTGTCGGTAAAACGCCAGCGACCGGCTCGACGTGCGATACGGGAAAAAGCCTGGCGCTCATATGGTCGATAAACACCCGCAGTTTCGCCGAAGCATGCCGGCTCGACGGCCAGAGCATCCAGAAACTGCCGCTGTGTTCCAGATGCTCGTCCAGCACCCGCTGCAAGCGGCCCTGCGCGACGGATTCGCGAACCATGAAGTCCGGCAGGCAGGCGATCCCCAGGCCTTCATGGACCACATGGTTAAGGGACTCGATAGTGGTACTGACCAAGGGAGTGCGCAACACCGGTTCGGGTTCACCCGGTAGATAACGCAGTGGCCAGGCTTCCAGCTTACCGGTGGCGCAGAACTTATGGCGCAGGCAGGCGTGGTGGTTCAGATCCGCAGGACAAACCGGCGTGCCATGCAGTGCGAAGTACTGCGGCGATCCCACCAGCACCAACCGATAATGCCCCAGCAACCGGGCCGTGAGCCGCGAATCCTCGGGCTTGCCGGTGCGCACCACGGCATCGAAGCCTTCCTCGATCACGTCCACCATGCGGTCGGAGAAGTCCACATCCAGCTCAATCTCTGGATAGGCCCGCATGAACTCGCTCAGCACCGGCATCAACAGGCCTCGGACTTGCGGCAAGCTGACGCGCAATTTTCCACGCGGTGTGGCCGCCGCCTCCGTCAACTCCTGCTCCGCCGCTTCAACCTCGGCCAGGATGCGCCGCGAGCGCTCGAGAAACAGCGCGCCCTCGGCCGTCAGCGTGATACTGCGGGTGCTGCGGTGAAACAGCCTTACACCCAGGCGCTGCTCCATGCGCGCAATGCTTTTGCCCACGGCCGAGGAAGACACCCCCAGTACGCGACCAGCCTGAGTAAAGCTGCGGGTTTCCGCGACCTGCACAAACACCGAAATACTGCCCAGGCTGTCCATTATCCCTTCCCGCTGATTACGGACATGAACGTCCGATAAGTTCGGAACCTTAGCCTATTTTTCCGAGGGGTTCAGCCCCCTACTCTGCCCCCGATGTCCTGATGCCTTGAATACGGAGCCGAGCCACATGAATGACTGCAGTACACCGCAATGCCTGCCCAGCCGACGCGAACGATTACCCCTGGCGGGCCTGCTCGCGCTGGCGACCGCCGGTTTCATCACCATCCTCACCGAGGCGATGCCTGCCGGCCTGCTGCCACAGATGAGCGCCGACCTGGGCGTCAGCGAGGCGCTGGTCGGTCAGTTGGTCACGGTATACGCCCTTGGCTCGTTGCTGGCGGCCATTCCCCTGACCATCGCCACCCGTGGCTGGCGCCGCCGCCCCTTGCTGCTGATAGCGATCGGCGGTTTTGCGCTGGTCAACAGTGTCACGGCGCTATCAGACCTGTATTGGCTGACCCTGGTCGCGCGGCTGCTGGCTGGCATCTTCGCCGGCTTGCTCTGGGCACTGCTGGCCGGATATGCCAGTCGCATGGTCGCGCCGCACCTGCAAGGCCGGGCGATTGCCGTGGCAATGCTGGGCGCGCCGCTGGCGCTGTCCCTTGGAGTACCTGCCGGGACATTTCTGGGCACGGCGGTAGGCTGGCGGTTGAGCTTTGCAATCATGACCGCACTGACCGTGCTGCTACTGGTGTGGGTGCGCTGGCAGGTGCCGGACTTTGCCGGACAAAGGGCGCAACAGCGCCTGGGCTTGCGTCAGGTCCTGCACTTGCGTGGGGTGCGTCCGACGTTGTGGGTGACGTTTACCTATGTGCTGGCACATAACATTCTGTACACCTATATCGCACCGTTTCTGCTGCCTGCCGGGCTTGCCGCTGACATTGACCAGGTGTTGCTGGTATTTGGCCTGGCTGCGCTGATGGGTATCTGGATCGTCGGCCTGTTGATAGACCGCCTGCTGCCGGCCTTGCTGGTGATCAGTTGCGCGCTGTTTGCGGCTGCCGCGTTGGCCTTGGGCCTCTGGACCGCGTCTACCGAAGTCGTCTACCTGTCAGTGGCCATCTGGGGCCTGGCATTTGGCGGCTTGCCTGCCTTGCTGCAAACCGCCCTGGCCAAGTCGGCAGGTGACTCGGCGGACGCTGCACAGTCGATGCTGGTAACGGTGTGGAACCTGGGGATTGCCGGCGGAGGGCTGCTAGGCGGCGTACTGCTTCAGGGATGGGGCGTGATGTCGTTTCCCTGGGTGATCGCGGGCTTGGCCATGTTGGCATTGATCGCAACCTTACAGACCCGAAGCGCCCAGTAAGGTAGGAGCGAGCTTGCTCGCGAAAGACGTTAACGATAAAGGGGGCTTGCTGGGTATATGCGGCGCTCTCAGGTTCTTCGCGAGCAAGCTCGCTCCTACATCAGCTTGGCGGGGCTGATGAGCAGGCAAAAAAAGACCCCGGCTTTCAGGCCGGGGTCTTTTTTTGAAGCGGTATCACACCATCAGAAACGCTTGATGTCAGCCTTGGCTTCCAGTTCCTTGCGGAACGCAGCGAAGTCCTGCTGGCCAACCCGCGAAGCGAGGAAGCGACGGTATTGCTCCTTCTCTTCATCGGTCGGCGCAGCCCCTTCGTTGACGCTGTTCAAGCGCACGATCATCAAGCTGCCATCTGGCAGGGTCACGTCGGCAAAGGTTGGCTTGTCTTTCGCCGCGGGCTTGGGCATGCGGAACAGTGCCTGCAACACAGCCGGCTCGACGCCGTCCTGACCGCGGGTAGCGGCTTCGGTGACTTTCCAGGCCTGGCCATCAACCGCCTGGTCCAACGCCAGCTTGCCATCGCGCAGGTTGGCGATCAGCTCATCGGCATGGGTCTTGGCCGCAGCGCTTGCGCGCTCCTTGGTCAGTTGGGCACGGATGGCAGTCGCCACGCTTTCCAGCGGCAGTTGCTCCGGCTTGCGGTGCTCCTTGGCGCGCAGGACGACGATGGTTTCCGGATCCAGCTCGATGGCGGTGCTGTTGGCACCCTCATCCAGCACTTCAGGGCTGAAAGCGGCCTGGATCACAGCACGATTGGCCGCGATGCCTTCGCCACCTTCACGGCCAAACGGCGCGGAGGTGTGTACGGTCAGCTTCAGGTCCGACGCCGGCTGGGCCAGGTCGGAGGCTTCGAAAGCCGCATCTTCCAATTGCTTGGTCGCCTCGACAAAACGCTGCTCCACTTGCTGGGTCTTCAGCTCACGGGTCAGCTTGTCTTTCAAGCTGGCGAACGAAGGCACTTCTGGCGCTTCAACACCCAGCAGCTTGATCAGGTGCCAGCCGAAGCTGGAACGCACCGGTGCCGAGACCTGGTCCTTGTTCAAGGCATACAGGGCGCTTTCAAACTCAGGATCGTAGACGCCAGGGCCCGCGAAACCCAGATCGCCGCCATTGTTGGCCGAACCAGGATCCTGGGAGAACTCCTTGGCCAGGGCCTCGAAGCTCTCGCCCTTGGCCAGACGCGCCTGGACTTCTTCGATCTTGGCCTTGGCTTGCGCCTCGGTGACCTTGTCGTTGACTTCGATCAGGATGTGCGCGGCACGACGCTGTTCAGCGAGGTTGGCGGTTTCTTTCTCGTACAGGGCCTGCAGCTCATCGTCCTTGACCGTTACCTGGTCAAAGAACGAAGCCTTCTTCAGCTCCAGGTAGTCGATGACGACCTGGTCCGGGGTCATGAACTCCTTGGCGTGCTGGTCGTAGTAAGCTTTGACCTCGTCGTCAGTGAGCTTCACGGCAGCCGGGTCGGCCTTGATACTAACGGTGGCGAAATCACGGGTCTGTTTTTCCAGACGCGCGAAGTTCAGCACTTCCTGGTCGGTAACAAAACCGCTGCCGGCAATGCCTGCGCGCAGTTGGCCGATCAGCATTTCCTGGGTCAGCATCTGACGGAATTGCATACGGCTGTAGCCCAGCTGACGGATCACCTGGTCGAAGCGTTCAGCGCTGAACTTGCCGTCTTCCTGGAACTCCGGGGTCTGCAGGATCACTTGGTCCAGTGCAGCTTCCGAGAAGGAGAACTTCGAATCGGCCGCGCCTTGCAGCAGCAGCTTGCGGTCGATCAGGCCCTTGAGGGCCGCTTCGCGCAGCATTTTTTCATCCAGCAAGGACGCGTCGAAGTCCTTGCCCAGTTGTTGCATCAGCTGCCGACGTTGCATGTCGACGGCCTGGCTCAGCTCGTTTTGACTGATTTCTTCACCATTGACCTTGGCCGCGTCCTGGCTGTTGGTCGTAGCCTGGAAAATGGCCTCGATACCGGTGAAGGCCATCAATACAACGATGAGCCCGATAATGGTCTTGGCAATCCAGCCTTGTGAATTGTCCCTGATATTCTGCAGCATGCGTCCCCCAGAAACGGTTGAACTTCAAAATTAGGCAACCGTGGAGCGTGGGTAGAATCCGGATAGAAGAAAGGCGCATCCGAGGATGCGCCTTCTCGTAACTGGCGGAACGGACGGGTATTGAACCCGCCCCCCGGCTTAGCGACCCAATGGATATTCAGGTCTGTTGCCGCTCCGCTGCCAGGCCAGACCTGCGTCCAGCCCGGATAGGCAAAGGCTTGAGCGAAGCTTAGTTGACGGCTTCTTTCAGGGCTTTACCGGCTTTGAAACCGGGTTTCTTGGCAGCAGCGATTTGCAGTGCTTTGCCAGTCTGTGGGTTACGGCCAGTGCGAGCTGGACGATCGGTCACAGAGAAAGTACCGAAACCTACCAGTACCACGGAGTCGCCGGCCTTGAGAGCGCCAGTGACGGATTCGATTACTGCGTCCAGCGCACGGCCAGCAGCAGCTTTCGGGATATCAGCAGATGCAGCGATAGCATCAATCAGTTCCGACTTGTTCACTCTAAGTCCCCTTATATCTATTGAGTATGATTCTAAGTTTTTTGGTGAAAGCAAAAACCAGTGCTGAATGGCCTACAGGCACTTATAAGAGCCGCTTTATAACAAGGGCTCTAAAAAGCTGTCAAGGAAGCCACCAGGCTTAAACGTATTAATGCGTGCTAATTCTTTCCTTAGAGTCAGTCTCGCGTTTTTCGTCCTTCGCGACTATCTCGGGAGCCACATCCGGCAAGGGCTCCGGCGCGTATTGCAGCGCAATTTGCAGGACCTCGTCAATCCATTTAACCGGTTTAATCTGCAGATCCTGCTTAATATTGTCAGGAATTTCCTTCAAGTCGCGAACATTCTCTTCCGGAATGATCACCGTCTTGATACCGCCACGGTGTGCAGCCAGCAGTTTTTCCTTCAGGCCGCCAATGGCCAATACTTGGCCGCGCAGGGTAATTTCCCCGGTCATGGCCACATCGGCACGCACCGGGATGCCGGTCAGGGCTGATACCAGGGCCGTGCACATGCCTACGCCAGCGCTGGGGCCGTCTTTGGGGGTGGCCCCTTCCGGCATGTGGATGTGGGTGTCGTGCTTCTCGTGGAAGTCCAGGGGGATCCCCAGGCTCCGCGCGCGGCTGCGCACCACGGTCTGCGCGGCGGTGATGGATTCGACCATCACGTCACCCAAAGAACCGGTCTTGATCAGTTGCCCCTTGCCCGGGATCACCGCAGCTTCGATAGTCAGCAACTCGCCGCCGACCTGAGTCCACGCCAGGCCAGTCACCTGCCCTACCTGGTCCTGCTGCTCGGCCAGGCCGTAGCGGAATTTACGCACGCCCAGGAAGTGCTCCAAGGCATCGGCCGTGACTTTCACGGAGAAGCGTTTTTCCAGGGCATGTTCCTTGACCGCCTTGCGGCAGATCTTCGCCAACTGGCGCTCCAGGCCCCGTACACCAGCCTCGCGGGTGTAGTAACGAATGATGTCGCGGATCGACTCAACGTCGAATTCGATCTCGCCCTTTTTCAGGCCGTTGGCCGAAATCTGCTTGGGCGCGAGGTACTTGACGGCAATATTGATCTTCTCGTCTTCGGTGTAACCCGGCAGACGAATCACCTCCATCCGGTCCAGCAGGGCTGGAGGGATATTCATGGAGTTGGAGGTGCACAGGAACATTACGTCGGACAGGTCGTAGTCGACTTCCAGGTAATGGTCGTTGAAATTGTGGTTTTGCTCGGGGTCGAGCACTTCCAGCAAAGCCGACGCCGGATCGCCACGCATATCGCTGCCCATTTTGTCGATTTCATCGAGCAGGAACAGCGGGTTGCGCACCCCAACCTTTGTCATTTTTTGAATCAATCTTCCCGGCATCGAACCGATGTAAGTCCGGCGATGACCGCGGATTTCCGCTTCATCACGCACACCACCAAGGGCCATGCGCACGAATTTACGGTTTGTGGCATTGGCGATCGACTCAGCCAGCGAGGTTTTACCCACGCCAGGAGGACCTACCAGGCACAACACCGGGCCACGAATTTTCTTCACGCGCTTCTGCACGGCGAGGTATTCGAGGATGCGTTCCTTGACCTCCTCCAGGCCGTAGTGATCGGCGTCGAGGATATCTTCGGCACGCGCCAGGTCCAGGCGCACCTTGGTCTGGGCTTTCCACGGCACCTGCACCAGCCAGTCGATGTAGGAACGAACCACGGTGGCTTCGGCCGACATTGGCGACATTTGCTTGAGCTTGTTCAGCTCGGCGGTGGCTTTGGTCAACGCGTCTTTTGGCAGGCCGGCGGCATCGATGCGCTTTTTCAGCTCTTCGATTTCGTTATGGCCTTCTTCGCTGTCGCCGAGTTCTTTCTGAATGGCCTTCATCTGCTCATTCAGGTAGTACTCGCGCTGACTGCGCTCCATCTGCTTTTTGACGCGACCGCGAATGCGCTTCTCAACCTGCAACAGATCGATCTCGGCATCCAGCAACGCCAGGACGTGCTCGACCCGGGTAGACAGGTCAATAATTTCGAGGATGTCCTGCTTCTGCTCGATCTTCAGCGCCATGTGCGCGGCCATGGTGTCGACCAGGCGGCTTGGCTCATCAATGCTGTTGAGGGAGGACAGGACTTCAGCCGGGACTTTCTTGCCCAGTTGCACGTATTGCTCGAACTGGGACAGCAGGCTACGCACAAAGACTTCGGATTCGCGCTCAGGCGCTTCGACTTCGTCGATCAACGCCACTTCTGCACGCAGGTGGCCATCCACCTCCATGAAGCGCTCGACCGCACCGCGCTGCTCACCTTCGACCAGCACCTTGACGGTGCCATCCGGCAGCTTGAGCAATTGCAGAACAGTGGCAATGGTGCCGACACGATACAGGGCGTCTTCGCCTGGATCGTCATCAGCCGGATTTCTCTGGGCCAACAGCAGGATCTGCTTGTCGCCCGTCATCGCGGCCTCGAGGGCTTCGATAGACTTCTCGCGCCCCACGAACAGCGGGATAACCATGTGCGGATACACAACCACATCACGCAATGGCAGGAGAGGCAATTCAATGGTTGTCTTCATGATTTCGCCTCTATGACAGATGAAAGTAAGCTTGAAACCAAGATGGGGGCTGCGTGTAAAAAAAACAAGCTCAATGCTGGCAGTTACACACAGTAAAAATTCTTATGAAAAACAAAGGGGCCCCTAGAGGCCCCTTGTTTGTACCGAAACTGCGAAACGCTTACGCGTCTGGCGCAGCCTTGGCAGCCGGCTCACTGTTTTCGTAGATATACAGTGGCTTGGACTTACCTTCTATAACGCTTTCGTCGATCACCACTTTACTCACCTCGGACTGCGAGGGGATTTCGTACATGGTGTCGAGCAACACGCCTTCAAGGATCGAACGCAGACCGCGTGCGCCAGTCTTGCGCTCCAGTGCCCGCTTGGCCACCGATTTAAGCGCGTCAGCACGGAACTCGAGGTCTACACCTTCCATTTCGAAGAGCTTGGCGTATTGCTTGGTCAGGGCGTTCTTCGGCTCGGTGAGGATCTGAATCAGAGCAGCCTCATCCAACTCGTCCAACGTGGCCAGGACCGGCAGACGACCAACGAATTCCGGGATCAGACCGAACTTGACCAGATCGTCAGGCTCGACTTCACGCAGGGACTCGCCCACCTTCTTGCCTTCTTCCTTGCTGCGCACTTCTGCACTGAAACCGATGCCGCCACGGGTGGAACGGTTTTGAATAACCTTTTCCAGGCCGGAGAACGCACCGCCACAGATAAACAGGATGTTACGCGTATCAACCTGCAGGAATTCCTGCTGCGGATGCTTGCGACCACCTTGGGGCGGTACGGAGGCGACCGTGCCTTCAATCAGCTTCAGCAGGGCTTGCTGCACGCCTTCACCGGAAACGTCCCGGGTGATCGACGGGTTGTCGGACTTGCGCGAAATCTTGTCGATTTCATCGATATAGACAATACCCATCTGGGCCTTCTCTACGTCGTAGTCGCACTTCTGCAGCAGTTTCTGAATGATGTTCTCGACATCTTCACCCACGTAGCCAGCCTCGGTGAGGGTGGTGGCGTCGGCGATGGTGAACGGAACGTTCAGCAGGCGAGCGAGGGTTTCTGCAAGCAGGGTTTTACCCGAGCCTGTAGGACCGATCAGCAAGATGTTGCTCTTGCCGAGTTCGACCTCGTCACCTTTCTTGTCACGCTGGTTCAAGCGCTTGTAGTGGTTGTACACCGCTACGGCCAGAACCTTCTTTGCACGCTCTTGACCAATCACGTACTGGTCAAGGATGCCGCTGATTTCTTTAGGCGAAGGCAATTTATGCGCGCTGCTTTCGGCCTGTGCTTCCTGCACCTCCTCACGGATGATGTCATTGCACAGGTCGACGCACTCGTCGCAGATAAAGACCGAGGGGCCGGCAATCAATTTGCGCACTTCATGCTGGCTTTTGCCACAGAAGGAGCAATAGAGCAGCTTGCCGTTGTCCTCGCCGTTGCGGGTGTCAGTCATTCGTTCGATCCAAATCCGATAGGCTTGCAACACAAGATGAAGGCTTATGCGGGCTTTTTCAAGCCCGCCAGTGGTCGGACATGCCGACCAGCCCTATTTTGAGCGGCTTATATTAAGCGGGGCGCTTGTCGATCACGGCGTCGATCAGCCCGTATTCACGCGCGGCCTCGGCACTCATGAAGTTGTCGCGGTTGGTATCACGCTCGATTTCTTCCAGGGTGTGCCCGCTGTGCTTGGCCATCAGCGTGTTGAGACGCTCACGGATAAACAGGATTTCCTTGGCGTGGATTTCGATGTCCGACGCCTGGCCCTGGAAACCGCCCAATGGCTGGTGAATCATCACACGCGAGTTAGGCAGGCAGAAACGCTTGCCTTCGGCACCCGCTGTCAGCAGGAATGCACCCATGCTGCAGGCCTGGCCGATGCAAGTGGTGGATACGTTCGGCTTGATGAACTGCATGGTGTCGTAGATCGACATGCCCGCTGTCACCGAACCGCCTGGGGAGTTGATGTAGAGATGGATGTCCTTGTCCGGGTTTTCCGCTTCAAGGAACAGCAGTTGCGCACAGATCAGGTTGGCCATGTAGTCCTCTACCGGACCAACCAGAAAGATCACTCGCTCCTTGAGCAGGCGCGAGTAGATGTCATAGGCGCGTTCGCCACGAGCAGATTGCTCGACAACCATCGGGACCAGGCCGCCTGCGGCCTGGATATCAGAGTTCTGCTGAATATACGAATTACGGAACATGCTCTGCAGTTACTCCCAAATAGTCATGTCTTGAATACGCATAAGCCAGCGCGAGGCTGGCTTATGGGTGTATTTTCAAACGAGTTGGACAATCAGTCGGCTTGTGCTGCTTCAGCCGGCTTGACTGCTTCTTCGTAAGAGACCGCTTTGTCGGTCACCTTAGCCTTCTGCAGAACAGTATCCACAACTTGTTCTTCCAGCACAACCGAACGGACTTCGTTCAGTTGCTGGTCATTCTTGTAGTACCAAGCCACAACCTGCTCAGGCTCCTGGTAGGCCGAAGCCATTTCCTGGATCATTTCGCGAACGCGGTCTTCGTCAGGCTTGAGGTCGAATTGCTTGACCACTTCAGCCACGATCAGGCCCAGCACGACGCGGCGCTTGGCTTGCTCTTCGAACAGCTCGGCCGGCAGTTGGTCAGGCTTGATGTTGCCACCAAACTGCTGAACAGCTTGTACGCGCAGGCGATCCACTTCGTTGGACAGCAGAGCCTTAGGCACTTCGATCGGGTTGGCAGCCAGCAGACCGTCCATGACCTGGTTCTTGACCTTGGACTTGATGGCCTGGCGCAGCTCACGTTCCATGTTCTTGCGAACTTCGGCGCGGAAACCTTCGATACCGGTTTCCTTGATACCGAACTGGGCGAAGAACTCTTCGTTCAGCTCTGGCAGCTTAGGCTCGGAAACGCTGTTGACCGTCACGGTGAACTCGGCGGCTTTGCCAGCCAGGTCCAGGTTCTGGTAGTCAGCAGGGAAAGTCAGGTTCAGAACGCGCTCTTCGCCAGCTTTAGCGCCAACCAGACCGTCTTCGAAGCCCGGGATCATGCGGTTGGAACCCAGAACCAGCTGGGTACCCTTGGCCGAGCCGCCAGCGAAGACTTCGCCGTCAACCTTGCCCACGAAATCGATGTTCAACTGGTCTTCGTTCTGGGCAGCGCGATCGGCCACTTCAAAACGAGTGTTCTGCTTGCGCAGGATTTCCAGCATGTTGTCCAGGTCGGCATCAGCCACTTCGGCGCTCAGGCGCTCGATTTCGATACCTTCGAAACCAGCGACGGTGAACTCTGGGAACACTTCGAATACGGCAACGTATTCCAGGTCCTTGCCAGCTTCCAGGGACTTAGGCTCGATGGAAGGCGAACCAGCCGGGTTCAGCTTTTGCTCGACAACAGCTTCGTAGAAGGAAGCCTGGATCACGTCGCCTACGGCATCTTGACGCGCATCAGCACCAAAACGGCGCTTGATTTCGCTCATTGGCACTTTGCCTGGACGGAAACCAGCGATCTTGGCCTTCTGGGCAGTCTGCTGCAGACGCTTGTTGACCGCAGTCTCGATGCGCTCTGCCGGCACGGTGATGCTCATGCGGCGCTCGATAGCAGTAGTATTTTCAACAGAAACTTGCATGGATATTCCTCGTTGCACAGACGTTAGCCGGCCGTTTCCGACCCAAGAATCAAGGGCATGCATTCTAGTGGGTCAAACTCAAGAAGTCACCCTACTGAAAACGGGTAAAAAAACAGCAGGCATTTTACAGGTACGAATGCACGAATGCTCCTCGCCCCAGTGACAAATACAGCCAATCACGCCAGGGCTCTGTGCCAACCCTTCTATATATAGAAGAAGTCACCAACCATCTCCCTGGCTGCCGACCTTGCACACAAGGCCGACGGGTAGCACGGCATCATCGAGAAACAAAAATACGACGAAACGCCCCACCCCTGCGACCCAAAACCTGCAGTCGCCGAATACGCAAACCGCTAAAACAAAAAAGGCGCCAGACTGTTAAATCTGGCGCCTTTCGGAATATGGGGTGGACGAAGGGGATCGAACCCTCGACAACGGGAGTCACAATCCCGTGCTCTACCAACTGAGCTACGCCCACCATATTGCGTGACAAAGAAGCCAATTGTCTTCTCTGTTAAGCACCAACCCTGCCCATGGCAAGGGTGACGCTGTATTTGGTGCGGATGAAGAGACTCGAACTCTTACGCCTCGCGGCGCTGGAACCTAAATCCAGTGTGTCTACCAATTCCACCACATCCGCGGCTTGAAGCTTTTTAAAACAAAGGCGCCAGACCGTTAAATCTGGCGCCTTTTCAAATATGGGGTGGACGAAGGGGATCGAACCCTCGACAACGGGAGTCACAATCCCGTGCTCTACCAACTGAGCTACGCCCACCATCTTGCGCTACTTGTGCCAAAGCTGCCTAATGGCGCACCCGGCAGGACTCGAACCTGCGACCATCCGCTTAGAAGGCGGATGCTCTATCCAGCTGAGCTACGGGCGCCTGATTAATCTGTACTCTTGGAGGACTACAAACTAAATGCTTCCAGCCTTACACAATAAAACGACTATTGCGCTCGACCTTCTTAACCAGTGCTAGGCTGTGCCCGACAAGTGCGACGAATAGTATAGACGCCCCCAGGGGCCGTCAAATCTTTTTTGAAAAAAATTCATTTTATTTAAGGGGTTAGGGGAATTTGCAGACCAAGCGCCTTTGCCCTCACGTCCTGGCGTGCGAGAATGCGCGCACTTTTCCTCCCCCTCTCGATGGTTAATCACGCGTAATGACTGCACAACTTATCGACGGCAAATCAATCGCCGCCAGCCTGCGCCAGCAGATCGCCAAACGTGTCGCCGAGCGTCGCAAGCTTGGCCTGCGCACGCCGGGGCTCGCGGTGATCCTGGTCGGCAGCGATCCTGCCTCCCAGGTTTATGTCTCGCACAAGCGTAAAGACTGTGAAGAGGTCGGCTTTATTTCCAAGGCCTACGACTTGCCTTCCGATACCACCCAACAGGCCCTCACCGACCTGATCGATGGCCTCAACGACGATCCGAACATCGACGGCATCCTCTTGCAATTGCCGCTGCCGGAGCATCTGGACGCCTCGCTGTTGCTGGAGCGCATCCGCCCCGACAAGGACGTCGATGGCTTCCACCCTTATAACGTTGGCCGCCTGGCCCAGCGCATCCCCCTGCTGCGCCCCTGCACGCCAAAGGGCATCATGACCCTGCTGGAAAGCACCGGCGTCGACCTTTATGGCCTCGATGCAGTGGTCGTGGGTGCGTCGAACATTGTCGGTCGCCCGATGGCCATGGAGTTGCTGCTGGCCGGCTGCACCGTGACCGTCACCCACCGTTTCACCAAGGACCTGGCAGGTCACGTCGGGCGTGCCGACCTGGTCGTGGTCGCCGCGGGCAAGCCGGGCCTGGTCAAGGGCGAGTGGATCAAGGAAGGCGCCATCGTGATTGACGTCGGCATCAACCGCCAGGACGACGGCAAACTGGTGGGCGACGTGGTGTATGAAACGGCCCTGCCCCGTGCCGGCTGGATTACCCCGGTGCCAGGTGGTGTTGGCCCGATGACTCGTGCCTGCCTGCTGGAAAACACCCTGTACGCAGCCGAAACCCTGCACAGCTAATAACCCGCCGCACTAAAAAAGCCCTGCCTTATGGCGGGGCTTTTTATTGCCCGCAAAAAAATCGGTTTTTTCTTTGTTTTTAAGAGCTTTCGTCTGGTTTCAGAAGAACATTCGACAGTTTCTGGCCCATACTAATAATATGTAACGTCTTTTTTCATATAGCCGGCCACACCCGGTATTTTTCTACCTTTTAGCGAGTTCATCCGCGTGAATATTCGTCTTTCTCTTGTCAGCCTGTTCTTCGCACTCGCAGGCACTGTCGCCAACGCCAGTGAAACCACCCTGGCCCCTCGAGACACCTCCCAGCTGCACATCGCCTCGGGCAGCGCGATGCTGGTGGACTTGCAGACCAACAAGGTGATCTACGCCAGCAACCCCGACGTAGTAGTGCCGATCGCGTCCGTCACCAAATTGATGACGGGCATGGTGGTGCTGGACGCCAAGCAGAATATGGACGAGTACATCTCCATCAACATCAGCGACACCCCGGAAATGAAAGGCGTGTTCTCACGGGTCAAGCTCAACAGCGAGATGCCGCGCAAGGAGATGTTGCTGATCACCCTGATGTCCTCGGAAAACCGTGCTGCCGCCAGCCTGGCCCACCACTATCCGGGTGGCTATGCGGCGTTTATTGCCGCGATGAACGCCAAGGCCAAGGCCCTGGGCATGAACAGCACCCGTTACGTCGAGCCCACCGGCCTGTCGATCCATAACGTGTCCACCGCCCGCGACTTGAGCAAGCTGGTGCAGGCCGCGCATAAATACCCGCTGCTCACGCAATTGAGCACCACCAAGGAAAAAACCGTGTCGTTCCGCAAGCCCAGCTACACCCTGGGCTTTTCCAACACCGATCACCTGGTCAACCGCGCCAACTGGGATATCAAGCTGACCAAGACCGGCTTCACCAACCAGGCCGGTCACTGCCTGGTGCTGGTGACGAGCATGGGCAACCGCCCCGTGTCGCTGGTGATCCTCGATGCCTTCGGCAAACTCACGCACTTTGCCGATGCCAGCCGTATTCGCAAGTGGGTCGAAACCGGCAAGAGTGGCTCGGTGCCGGATGTAGCCCTGCAATACAAGGCCGACAAGAACCTCAAGGCCCGCCAGACCGGGGTTGCCCAGTCCCATTGATACGACTGGCAGGCATAAAAAACGGCGCCCTCGGGCGCCGTTTGCTTTATGGCTGCTTCTGCCTTTGGGCCATGACCTTCAGGGCCCGGGCTGCCGCCTGCTCCTGGCCGGCCTGGGCGGTTGCGTTGGCGGCCTGCTGCCAGCGCGCCGCATCCAGATTGGCCGGCAACTGGCTCGGGCGCTGGACCAACACGGCCCACTGCCCGGCGCTCTTCCAGGCGGACTCGAAGTCGCTGAACGCCACTGGGCGTCGCCGGTCCCTTGCGACTCGCAGCAACACCGTACTGTTCTGCTGGTTAAAGCCCACCAACACCGCATAACGCGGCTCGGCCCATAGCGTCGAGCCCTCGGTAATCCGCACCATCACCGGGTACCCCGCCGCCACCTGCGCCAACAGCGCCGTCAGCTTGGCATCCAGCGGGTACACCAGCATCCCGTACTCACGTGCCAGTACCTGCATGTTGCGCTCAAGGTCGGCTTCCCCACCCGGCAGGTGCAAGGGTTTATCCAGCAAGCCCGGTGTAATCACAATGCCTTGTTGCGACAGCATGCTGGCCAAGGCCGCCGGGCCACCCTGATAGGTGTCACCACGAAACGCCGGAACGCCGTTGAGCTCTACACGCTCGGGCAGGCCCTGGATTTTCGAGGGTGTGGGATGCCCCGCACATGCGGCCAACCCGAGGACGCAGGCAGCCACCAGCAAGGTTTTTTTGAGATTCGACCGTAAACGCAACTTCTTCACTCTCTTGATCATCTGCGGGCTGGGGCGTTGATCATAGGGTGCTCTTGGACGCCGGTATAGCCTTGTACAGCAGTAAAAAGCCCGGGATAGAGCAAACAAGTTGGACGCACACGACCATTGGTCAATAGCACGCAACCGGGAGGCAGCTAGACTGTCCATTGCAAAGACAGTGTGTGCCCTGCACAGGGCAAAAGGAGGCACTCATGAGCCTGACAACGACGATTTTCCTGCTGGTACTTGGCTGGCTGGCCGTAGCCGGCGCCATGTTGTGGGGGGTGTTGCGCGTGACGCGCAGGCATCATCACCCGCAGCCAAAGACTGCTACACGGGCCAAAGCCCACAACCCTGTCGCGCATCACGCCTGAGCAATTGCAGGAGCCGGCGAGCCGGCTCCCACCGTTTTACGCCACCTGCTTGCGGGCCACCGCAGCCGAGGCCGCCAGCATCGCCCGCAGCAACACCGCGCATCCTGCCGCCAGGTCATCGGGTGCCGCATTTTCGATTTCGTTATGGCTGATCCCGCCCTCACACGGCACAAATATCATCCCCGCTGGCCCCAACTCAGCGACGAAGATTGCGTCGTGCCCGGCGCCGCTGACGATATCCATGTTCGACAGGCCCAGACCCGTGGCCGCCTCACGCACGGCATCGACACAGCCCTTGTCGAAGTACAGCGGCGGAAAGTCTGCAGTAGGCACCATCTCGAAGGTCAGGCCGTGCTTGGCGCAGGTGTCGTCAATCACCTTGCGCACCTGGGCAATCATCGAGTCCAGGCGCGCCGGCTCCAGGTGCCGGAAGTCCAGGGTCATGCGCACTTCGCCAGGGATCACATTGCGCGAGCCAGGGTAGGCCTGCAGGCAACCCACCGTGCCACAGGCATGGGGCTGATGGCCGAGGGCGGCAGCGTTGACTGCGGCAACCACCGCCGAGGCACCGACCAAGGCGTCCTTGCGCAGGTGCATCGGTGTCGGCCCGGCATGGGCCTCGACGCCGCGCAGGGTCAGGTCGAACCATTTCTGGCCGAGGGCCCCCAGCACCACGCCGATGGTCTTGCGTTCGTCTTCAAGGATCGGGCCTTGTTCGATATGGGCTTCGAAGTAAGCCCCCACCTTATGCCCGCTGACCGGCCGAGTGCCCGCATAGCCAATCGCATTCAACGCCTCGCCCACGCTGACGCCCTCGGCGTCGGTCTTGGCCAGGGTATCTGCCAGGCTGAATTTCTCGGCAAACACCCCGGAGCCCATCATGCATGGCGGGAAGCGCGAGCCTTCTTCGTTGGTCCACACCACCACCTCCAGCGGCGCCTCGGTTTCGATCTTGAGGTCGTTGAGCGTGCGCAACACCTCGACGCCCGCCAATACGCCGAAGCAGCCATCGAACTTGCCACCCGTCGGCTGGGTGTCGATATGACTGCCCGTCATCACCGGCGGCAATGCCGGATTGCGCCCCGGGCGACGGGCAAAGATATTGCCCACCCCATCCACCGTCACGGTGCAACCCGCCGCCTCGCACCACTGCACGAAAAGATCGCGAGCCTGGCGATCGAGATCCGTCAGGGCCAGGCGGCAGACACCGCCCTTGGGCGTGGCGCCAAGCTTTGCGAGGTCCATCAGCGACTGCCACAGGCGGTCGCGGTTGATGTGCTGATGGGTGGATTGCAGAACGTCGATGGCAGCGTTCATGGTGATCTCCTCAGGCAATATTTCTTATGATTGACGCGGTCCAACTGTGGGAGCGGGCTTGCTCGCGAAGGCGGTGTATCAGTCAATATATCCATCACTGACCCACCGCCTTCGCGAGCAAGCCCGATCCCACAGTTGATTGCATTCCACATCGCTTACAGGGATGTCTTGGCAGCGACCGGGCTGGTTTTGCGCTTGCTGCACAGGCCGTAATACAACACCCCGCCCAGCGCCGATCCGGTGAACCAGCCATAGCTGTAGAACCAACTGAACGCATCGCTACCCAGCGACAACAGGGTCAGCACCACCGGCACGCCAAACGCGATAAATCCCGCCACATTCCACGCCGGATACACGTCATCGCGGTACAACCCCGCCAGGTCCAGTTGCTGGCGGCGGATCAGGAAATAATCCACCACCATGATCCCGGCAATCGGCCCCAACAGGCTCGAATAGCCGAGCAACCAGTTGGAATAGACCGTTTCCAGGCTGACATCGGAAACAATCAGGCCCAGCTTTTTCAGCAGTTCATGGGCCATCAGCGCCAGCCCCACCAAGCCAGTCAGAATCACCGCCGTGGTGCGGTTGATCAGCTTGGGCGCGATGTTCTGGAAGTCGTTGGTGGGCGAGACAATATTCGCCGCGGTGTTGGTCGACAGCGTGGCAATGATGATCAGCGCCATCGCCACGGCCACCCACACCGGGCTCTGGATATGCCCGATCAGGGTCACCGGGTCGGAGACGCTGACGCCTACCAGTTTCACCGACGCGGCGGTCATGATCACGCCCAGGGCTGCGAACAGGAACATGGTCAGCGGCAGGCCGAAAATCTGCCCCAGGATCTGGTCCTTCTGGCTTTTGGCATAGCGGCTGAAGTCGGGAATATTCAACGACAAGGTGGCCCAGAAACCGACCATCGCCGTCAGCCCGGCCATAAAGTAACCCGTCAGGTTCGCGCCTTCGGGACGCTTGGGCGGGATCGCCATCAATTCGCTGAGCGACACATTGGGCAACGCCCACACCAGCAAGCCGATGCCCACGGCCACCAGCAGCGGCGCCGACAGGGTTTCCAGCCATTTGATCGACTCGGCACCACGCAGCACCACCCAGAGGTTCAGCACCCAGAAGATCATGAAGCCGATCACCTCGCCGGTGCCGCCCAGGCTCTTCCAGCCCTCGAAAATCGAGCCGAGGAACAAATGGATCGCCAGCCCGCCGAACATGGTCTGGATACCGAACCAGCCGCAGGCCACCAGGGCACGGATCAGGCACGGCACATTGGAGCCCAGAATGCCGAAGGACGAGCGCAACAGCACCGGGAACGGAATGCCGTACTTGGTGCCGGGAAAGGCGTTAAGCGTCAGGGGGATGAGCACCACGATATTGGCCAGCAAGATCGCCATCAGCGCCTCGCCCACCGACAACCCGAAATACGCGGTGAGCACCCCGCCCAGGGTGTAGGTCGGCACGCAGATCGACATGCCGACCCACAGTGCGGTGATGTGCCACTTGTTCCAGGTTCGCTCGTGCACCTTGGTCGGTGCCATATCGTGGTTGTAACGGGGGCTGTCGAGGACGTCGCTGCCGGCGTCGAGTTCATACAGGCCGTCGCGCTCTATGACTTGCGATCTGTTCTGTTGCATGGCCGCTCCACGGTTTTTTTAAAATTATTGTTGCTCATCCAGCGCTTGACGCTGGATGGCCGTAGTCCCGCATGAACATGACATCACGGACCCGGCCAACCGGCAGCGCACTCAATTACCGTGCCGCACGCCGTCACCCCGTCCGTACCGCTTATATAACTAGCTGATGTTTATCAGCTTTATTTTTTCTACCGAAAAGTCCCACGGTACTTTCAATGCTACTCAGGCCAAATAACGCAGAAGTTGCCCGAACAATCAGGACTCAATCTGGTGCAACACAATTATTTTTATTACTGCCCGCCGTCAAGAGGCAACTCTCAAGCGTCTGATTTGCAATAGGAAATGTTGCTCATATTGGGAACCTGTCAAGTGCGTCAAAACGGTGAGAGGGTGCTACATTTTGGTGATTTCCTTTTTTTATCGTTATAAATCAACAAGATATAAAATATATAAGCTTATAAAAAATAATCTTGATCAATCCAAAAACTCGGGCTAGTTTCTATTCCTGTCACCCGTGACAAGAATAGATCTTGCACCGTGAGCTGCACTACAACACTTAGAACTGGCATAAGCCGGTCAAGCCTCTGAGGAACTCGGCATGTCTCTGTTGATCCGTGGCGCTACCGTTGTTACCCATGATGAAAGTTATAAAGCCGATGTCTTGTGCGCAGACGCTCTAATCCGCGCCATTGGCACTAACCTGGATGTTCCCGCCGGCACCGAGATACTTGATGGCAGCGGCCAATACTTGATGCCCGGCGGGATCGATCCCCATACCCACATGCAATTGCCCTTCATGGGTACGGTGGCCAGCGAGGACTTCTTCAGCGGCACGGCAGCGGGCCTGGCGGGCGGGACCACATCGATCATCGACTTCGTGATTCCCAACCCGCAGCAGTCGTTGATGGAGGCCTTTCACCAGTGGCGCGGCTGGGCCGAGAAGTCGGCGGCCGACTACGGGTTTCATGTGGCGATTACCTGGTGGAGCGAACAGGTCCGCGAGGAAATGGCCGAGTTGGTGACCCATCACGGCATCAACAGCTTCAAGCACTTCATGGCCTACAAGAACGCGATCATGGCCGCCGACGACACCCTGGTCGCCAGCTTCGAGCGCTGTCTGGAACTGGGCGCGGTGCCCACCGTGCACGCAGAGAACGGCGAACTGGTCTATCACCTGCAACGCAAGCTGCTGGCCCAGGGCATCACCGGCCCCGAGGCCCACCCGCTGTCGCGCCCTTCGCAAGTGGAAGGCGAAGCCGCCAGCCGCGCGATCCGCATTGCCGAAACCATCGGCACGCCGCTGTACCTGGTGCACGTGTCCACCCAGGAAGCCCTCGACGAAATCACCTACGCCCGCGCCAAGGGCCAGGCGGTCTATGGCGAAGTCCTGGCCGGGCACCTGCTGCTGGACGACAGCGTGTACCAACACCCCGACTGGCAAACCGCCGCAGGCTACGTGATGAGCCCGCCCTTCCGCCCGCGCGGGCATCAAGAGGCACTCTGGCGTGGCCTGCAATCAGGCAACCTGCACACCACCGCCACCGATCACTGCTGCTTCTGCGCCGAACAAAAGGCCGCCGGGCGTGACGACTTCAGCAAGATCCCCAATGGCACCGCCGGCATCGAAGACCGCATGGCGCTGCTATGGGACGAAGGGGTCAACACCGGACGCCTGTCGATGCAGGAGTTTGTCGCGCTGACCTCCACCAACACCGCAAAAATCTTCAATCTCTACCCGCGCAAGGGCGCGATCCGCGTCGGTGCCGATGCCGACCTGGTGCTGTGGGATCCCCAGGGCACGCGGACCATCTCGGCCAAGACCCACCATCAGCAGGTGGACTTCAACATCTTCGAAGGCAAGACCGTACGCGGCGTGCCCAGCCACACCATCAGCCAGGGCAAGCTGGTGTGGGTCGACGGCGATCTGCGCGCCGAGCGTGGTGCCGGGCGCTATGTCGAGCGGCCTGCGTATCCGGCGGTGTTCGAGCAGTTGCGCAAGCGTGCGGAGCATTCCAAGCCAGCCGCGGTGAAACGCTGACATCGCCGATCGCAGGCAAGCCAGCTCCCACCCTTGATCGGGTTCACACAGTCAAATGTGGGAGCGGGCTTGCCCGCGATGAGGCCAGTGCAAACCACAAAAAAACCAATGCCCGCCAGAGGCAAAAAAAACCGTGAGGCCACTACCGTGATCCAGACCCTGACCCATCTTCCCCACCCCCATGAAGACGGCGCAACCCTCGCCCGCCATTTCACCGACCTGGCACCGCCGCTCAACGCCCGCCAGGCGCACCTGGAGGCCTCGCGCTGCCTGTATTGCTACGACGCACCCTGCGTCAATGCATGCCCCAGCGAGATCGATATCCCATCGTTCATCCGCAATATCCACACCGACAACGTGCAGGGCGCGGCGCAGAAGATTCTCTCGGCCAACATCCTGGGCGGCAGTTGTGCCCGGGTCTGCCCGACCGAAATCCTCTGCCAGCAAGCCTGTGTGCGCAACAACAGCGAAGAATGCGCGCCGGTGCTGATCGGCCTGCTGCAGCGCTACGCCGTAGACAACGCGCACTTTGACCAACACCCCTTCCAGCGCGCCGCCCCTACTGGCAAACGCATCGCGGTGGTGGGCGCCGGGCCAGCGGGTTTGTCCTGTGCCCATCGCAGTGCCTTGCACGGGCATGACGTGGTGATTTTCGAGGCCCGGGACAAGGCCGGTGGCCTCAATGAATACGGGATCGCCAAATACAAACTGGTGGACGACTTCGCCCAGAAGGAGCTGGATTTCCTCCTGCAGATCGGCGGCATCGAAATCCGCCACGGCCAGCGCCTGGGCGACAACCTGAGCCTGAGCGACCTGCACCAGCAATTTGATGCGGTATTCCTCGGCCTGGGCCTGGCCGCCAGCAAACACCTGGGCCTGCCCCACGAGGATGCCCCCGGCCTGCTCGCTGCCACTGACTACATCCGCGAACTGCGCCAGGCCGATGACCTCAGCCAACTGCCCCTGGCCGACCGTTGCATCGTGCTGGGTGCCGGCAACACCGCCATCGACATGGCCGTGCAAATGGCCCGCCTGGGCGCGCGCGACGTCAACCTGGTCTACCGCCGTGGCCTCGCCGATATGGGCGCCACCGATCACGAGCAGGATATCGCCAAGGCCAACCAGGTACGCCTGCTGACCTGGGCGCAACCCGAAGCCGTGCTGTTGGACGACCAAGGCCAAGTACGCGGTATGCGCTTTGCCCGCACGCGCCTGGAAAACGGCCGCCTGCACACCACCGGCGAAACCTTCGAGCTGGCGGCAGATGCAATCTTCAAGGCCATCGGCCAAGGCTTCGACGAGCAGGCCTTGCATGACCCACTGGCCCAGCAACTACAACGCCAGGGCGAGCGGATCTTTGTCGATGCGCAGCTGCAAACCAGTGTCCCCGGGGTGTATGCCGGTGGCGACTGCGTCAGCCTCGGGCAGGACCTCACCGTCCAGGCCGTGCAACACGGCAAGCTGGCCGCCGAGGCCATGCACGCTCAACTCATGCTCAATGTGGAGGCTGCGTAAATGGCCGATCTATCGATTGTGTTCGCCGGCATCAAAGCCCCCAACCCGTTCTGGCTGGCCTCCGCGCCCCCCACCGACAAGGCCTACAACGTGGTGCGCGCCTTCGAGGCCGGCTGGGGTGGAGTGGTCTGGAAAACCCTTGGCGAGGACCCGGCAGCCGTCAACGTCTCGTCCCGTTATTCGGCACACTTTGGCGCCAACCGTGAAGTCCTGGGTATCAACAATATCGAGCTGATCACCGACCGTTCCCTGGAGATCAACCTGCGGGAAATCACCCAGGTGAAGAAGGACTGGCCGGACCGCGCCCTGATCGTGTCGTTGATGGTGCCGTGCGTCGAAGAATCCTGGAAAAACATCCTGCCGTTAGTCGAAGCCACCGGTTGCGACGGCATCGAGCTGAACTTCGGCTGCCCCCACGGCATGCCCGAACGCGGCATGGGCGCAGCAGTGGGCCAGGTACCGGAATATGTGGAACAGGTCACGCGCTGGTGCAAGACCTATTGTTCGCTGCCGGTGATCGTCAAGCTCACGCCCAATATCACCGATATCCGCGTGGCCGCCCGGGCCGCCTATCGCGGCGGCGCCGATGCGGTATCACTGATCAACACCATCAACTCCATCACCAGCGTGGACCTGGAGCGCATGGTCGCCCTGCCGATCGTCGGCACCCAAAGCACCCACGGCGGCTACTGCGGTTCGGCGGTCAAGCCGATTGCGTTGAACATGGTCGCTGAGATCGCCCGCGATCCCCAGACCCAGGGCCTGCCGATCTGCGGGATTGGCGGCATCGGCAACTGGCGCGATGCCGCAGAATTCGTGGCCCTGGGCTGTGGCGCGGTGCAGGTGTGCACGGCGGCGATGCTGCATGGTTTTCGGATTGTCGACGAGATGAAGGATGGCCTGTCGCGATGGATGGACAGCCAGGGCTACAGCAGCTTGCAGGAGTTCTCGGGGCGCGCCGTGGGCAATACCACGGACTGGAAATACCTGGACATCAACTACCAAGTGATCGCCAAGATCGACCAGGCCGCCTGCATTGGCTGCGGACGCTGCCATATTGCCTGCGAGGACACGTCGCACCAGGCGATTGCCAGCCTCAAGCAGGCGGACGGTACCCATGTGTACCAAGTGATCGACGACGAATGCGTGGGCTGCAACCTGTGCCAGATCACCTGCCCGGTGGCGGACTGCATCGAGATGGTGCCGATGGACACGGGCAAACCGTTCCTGAATTGGACGCAGGATCCACGCAACCCCTACCGAGAGGCGGTGTAAACCATCTGTTGCCAGGGGGCTCGTTGTGGCGAGGGGGCTTGTCCCCCGTTGGGCTGCGCAGCAGCCCCAAAACCGGTCACCTCGGTGTGTCTGAAAGGCCGAGGTGAGACTGACTGGGGCTGCTGCGCAGCCCAACGGGGGACAAGCCCCCTCGCCACAACAAGCCCCTGACCACAGCGAGCCCTTTCACGGCCACAGCCCACGCAACCGGTTTAGCCTTTTAAATCGCGATGAGGCCCTCAACCACACCCCAAACTCATGGTTCCAACCCAATCCCCCGCAAAATCACACTGGTCACCGTCTGCACCGCCCGTTCGAACTGCATGTCCGACAACGCCTGATGATCGTTGAGGATCATCACCTGGTGATCAAAGTCGGCATAGTGCTGGGTCGAGGCCCAGATCATATACAGCAGGCTCGACGGTTCCACCGCGAGGATGCGTTTGTCTTCCACCCACTGGCGGATTTTCGCTTCCTTCATTTTGGCCCAGTCGTACAGGCTCGCATCCAGCGCTTCGCCGAGGGTCGGCGCGCCGTGGATGATTTCGTTGGCCCAGACTTTCGAGCCATACGGGCGGCTGCGCGAATGCTGCATCTTCGCCCGGATGTAGCTGCTGAGGACCACACGCGGGTCATCGAACATCTCGAAGCACAGGGCGTCCTGCTTCCATACCTCCAGCAGGTCGAACAACACCGCGCTGTACAACTCGCTTTTGGTGCTGAAGTAGTAATGCAGGTTGGAGCGCGGCAGTTGCGCCTGTTCGGCAATGTCGGCCATGGCGGTGCTGCCATAGCCCTTCTCGGCGAAGACCTTTTCAGCCGCCAGCAGAATCTTTTCGACGTTGACCCGACGGATACCGATCTTGTGATTGCCCATAGGGGCTCCCTGACAACGACATGCCTGGAAGACTACCATCCGCTCTAGATCGGGGCGACAGCCTGAGTGGAAACTTCGTACACTGCCCCCCTCTCCCATTGATAGGTAGTGCACGATGTTGATCAAGAAAACCCTGACTACGGTGACCTTGCTGGCCTCGCTGCTGGGGGCTTCGGCCGCCTTTGCCCATGCCCACCTGAAAACCACTGCGCCGGCCGCCGACAGCACCGTCGCCGCGCCCGCCGACCTGCGCCTGGTGTTCTCCGAAGGTGTCGAGGCCACGTTCACCAAGGTCTCCCTGAGCAAGGACGGCACCGAAGTGGCGATCAAGGGCCTGGACACTCCAGACGCCGACAAAAAAACCCTGGTTGTGACCCCTGCCGCACCGTTGGCCGCTGGCACCTATAAGGTCGAGTGGCAAGCCGTCTCGGTCGACACCCACAAAAGCGCAGGCAATTACAGCTTCAAGGTCGGCCAATAACCCATGGCAACCCTGCTGGTGCTGTGCCGTTTCCTGCACTTCATGGTGGTTTTGCTGATGTTCGGGGCCTGTGTATTCAGGCCCTGGTTATTAGGCACAAGCCCGCGGCCGGCCCTGGATCGGCAGTTGTCACGCATCACCACGCTGCTGGCCTGGCTGGCCCTGGGGTCGGGTGTGAGCTGGTTGCTGTTGATCAGTGCCAGCATGGCCGGCAGTGAACTGGCGGCGCTGGATCTGGCGACGGTGCAGTTGGTGCTGGGCAAGACGTTCTTCGGCAAGGTCTGGAGCCTGCATCTGTTGCTCAGTGGCTTGCTGGTGCTGAGCCTGCTGACACCCTGGCATCACGTGCGTCTGCTCCTCAGTGCGCTGCTGCTGGCTACCCTGGCCCCCGTGGGGCACGGCGCGATGCTCAGTGGCCTCAGCGGGCAATTGCTGATTCTCAACCAGATGGTGCACCTGCTATGCGTCGGTGCCTGGCTTGGCGGGTTGCTGCTGCTGGTGTTGATCCTGCGCCAAGCAGCCCTGTACCCGCTGGAGAAAATCCTGCAGCGCTTCAGCGGTGTCGGTTATCTGTTGGTAGCCGGTTTGCTGGTCACCGGGCTGATCAATATCCGTGTGCTCACTGGGCAGTTCTGGCCGACTCCACTGTTCAGCGGGTTTGCCTTGATCCTGTTGATCAAGGTGCTGCTGGTGGCGGGCATGCTGGGCCTGGCATTGCTCAATCGGCTGCGGATCAACAATTGCCAGCAGCGCGTGGGGCAACTGCAGGCCAGTGTGAAGCTCGAATGGTTGTTAGGCGTGGCCGCTGTGGCGGCGGTGTCCCTGCTGGGCACCCTGCCACCGATGCTGTAGGAGCGAGCTTGCTCGCGAAAAACTTACCGACAACGCGTTTACCCAGGCAACCCGCGTTATCGTTGACGACTTTCGCGAGCAAGCTCGCGCCTACACGGGGTGTGTGGAATGTCAGGGCGGGCTGTTTTTCAGGCGGCCTGCCGTGTCGATGCTGACCACCACCGACAACCCCGGTCGCAGGCGTTCGCTCTGCTCCTGATCCGGGTCCACGGTGATCCGCACCGGTACCCGCTGGGCGATCTTGACGAAGTTGCCGGTGGCGTTATCGGCCTGCAACAGGCTGAACTCGGCGCCCGTGGCCGGCGAGATACGCTGTACCGTGCCATGGAATCTACGGTGGTTCAGGGCATCCACGGTGAACGTCACCGGCTGGCCCACCTGCACGTGGTCCATCTGGGTTTCCTTCATATTGGCGATCACCCACAGCTGGTTAGGCACCAGCGCCATCAACTGCGCGCCGGAGTTGACGTAGGCCCCCAAACGCACGCCGATCTGCCCCAACTGGCCGTCCCGGGGCGCCAGTACGCGGGTGTTGGACAGGTCGATGCGCGCCAGCTCCACCGCGGCCTCGGTACTGGCGACGGCGGCTTCCAGTGAACCGCGATTGACGATCACCGTCTGCAAGTCCTGACGGGCGATTTCCAGGCTGGCCTGGGCCTGGGCCACGGCGGCGATGGTCTGCGCGTTGGCGGCGCGGGTCACGTCCAGTTCACGGCGCGATACCGAGCCATCGCTGATCAGTTCTTCGTTGCGCCGCAGGTCGGCCGTGCTCTTGCGGGCCTGGGCCTGGCTGTCGGCCAAGGCGGCCTGGCGCAGCTTGATGGTCGCCTCGGCGCTGTTGCGCTGTTGCACCACATTGGCCAGGGACGCCTGCTGCACCGCCAATTGCGCTTGGGCCTGGTCCAGGCGCTGCTTGTAGATGCGGTCGTCGAGCCGCACCAACAGATCCCCGGCCTTGACGTGCTGGAAGTCCTGCACAGGCACCTCGAACACATAACCGCTCAGTTGCGGGCCGATGATCGTGACCTGGCCGCGCACCAGGGCGTTTTCGGTGGTTTCCACGGCGCTGCTGAAGGGCGGCAATTGCCAGGCGTACAACACAATCAATACGCCGACGATAGCAATCGCGGCAAAGCCCAAAGACGAGATGATGCGCACGCGCAGCGAGCGCTGTTCGGTGACCGTGGCTCCGGGCGGCGTGCTGCCCTCCGGGGTGGAAGCAATGGCATTGGTGGTCGTGGTGGTAGCCGTGGGTTCGCTCATGAAGAAAGTGCGCCGCTAGGTTGAACGGAAGGCGCTGCACTGGCGGCAGCTTTTTTGGTGGTGCTCATCAGCCACAGGCTGCGGGTAAAGATCCACAACATGGTCAGTATCGCGATGATCGCGATCAGCATGAACACGTCGTTATACGCCATCACATTGGCTTCACGGGTGGCCGCCGTAGCCAGGCTGCGGATGCCCAGCAGGTTGCGCAGCTCCGGGTCGGCGATCACCGAGCCATAAGCCGAGCCGCCGCTCTGCACGCGGGCGGCCACGCGCGGGTCCAGCAACGTCAGGTGTTCGACAATCATGCTGGAGTGAAACTTCTCGCGCACGATCTGGAACGTGCCAAGCAACGCCGCGCCCAGCAGCCCGCCAAGGTTCTGGCAGATACCAAACAGCACCGAAAAACTCACCAGGTTGCGCGGGTTGCTCAGCACATTGCGCATGCCCAGCACCATGGTCGGGCCGAGAAAGAACGTACCGCCAAACCCCAGCAGAAACTGGCTAACGTACATGTTCTCTGGTCGGGTCAGGTTGCTGGAGAAACTGTCCATCACCGAGCCTGTGGCCATCAGGGCCAGGGAAATCACCAAGGGCATCAGCAAGTGCGCCGGGTTGATGGTCAATGCGCTGATCACCAGGCCACTGATCGCTCCCAGCAGCATCACCAGATACAAGGTGCGCATCTGCTCGCTGCTCATATTCAGCGCCTGCAAAAAGCCCACGGCGCCGGTGGACTGCTCGGACAGCACCATGCGGATCAGGATCACTGCCAGGGCCAGGCGAATCATCACCCCGCCGCCCAGCCAACGGGTCATCAGCAGCGGGTTGGCGCGGTTATGCTCGATGGCCAATCCGGCAATGATCAGCACCAGCGAACAGGCGGAGGCGACGCCGATCCACGGTGCTTCCAGCCACCAGTCGATGCGCCCCAGGGACAGCACCGCACACAGCAATGCCACGCCCGAGGCGAGCAAGGCGAAGGTCAGGAAGTCGAGTTTTTCAAAGGTCTTGAAGCGATCACCCGGCGGCAGCTTGAGCAGGAACACACAGCCCAGGCACGTCAGCGCCATGCCCAGCTCAAACAGGTACAGGCCGCGCCACTCGGCAATCTGCAGCAAGTCTTCGGAAAACAGCCGCGCCATTGGCAGGGCCAGTTGTGCGGTACCCAGGCCCAGCACCAGGGCCTTGAGCCGCCACTTTGCGGGGAACGCCTGCACCATGTAATACAGGCCCAGGGAACTGAGGGCCGCGCCAACCATGCCGTGGGCCGCACGCACGGCAATCGCCGAACTGAGGTCGTTGACGAACAAGTGGCCGAAGGTCACCAGCGCGTACAGCACCAGGAACACTTCGGTAAACGCCCGCAGGCCGAACTGCTGGCGGAACTTCACCAGCAGCAGGTTCATCGACACGTTGGTCATGACATAGGCCGCAGGCAACCAGGCCATTTCGGCGGTGGTCGCGCCCAATGCGCCTTGCAGGTACGGCAGGTTGGCGATCACCAGGGCGTTGCCGAGGCCGCCGGTGATTGCTACCAGCACGCCAACCAGGGCAAAGGCCCAGCGCTTGAGCGTGGGGTGATGGGGCGTCGATGGCGACCCCGGCAAGCTTGGACGCTCGTGGGGTTGCCAGGTGTGAGGGGTGTATTTATCCATTCGTGACCTTGATGACCGACGCACGAGGCCGGTAAAACCCTGACTCAGAGCGTAGTAGACCTGAGCGGGGTTGATCTTGTCATCTTTGTAGGGGCTGGCTTTTGTGGGAGCTGGCTTTTGTGGGAGCTGGCTTGCCTGCGATGCAGGCGCCGCGGATTGGGGGGAGGTGTACATATCCGTTGCTGCGGTCACGGCGGCTAATGGTTCCGCCCTGACGGCGGGTCACTTTCGAAGAGCGCGAAAGTAACCAAAGCGCTCTTGCCCCACCACTCGGTGCCTCGCCTAGGCTCGGCATGCCCGCAGTCAGGCATTGCTCCGTGGGCCCGCCGCGATCGGCCATCCATGGCCGTGTCGCGGCTACCCCGGCATCCTGCCGGGGTGCCCACTGCGCAATACCTGCCTGCGGCCATCATGGTTTAACGGGGCGCCTAAGATCAAAAGCCAGATCAAAAACAGAGCAACAGCAACAGCAACAGCATCGCCAGAGCGCGCAGCTGCATTCCCCTGTGGGAGCTGGCTTGCCTGCGATGGCGGCAGGTCAGCCAATAAATTTATCGACTGACACACCGCTATCGCGGCGGTGCAGCGATCCAACAAGCCATCTCCCACAGCGAGTCGGATTCAGATTTTCAGATCCAGCCCAGCCAGCTCCAGTAGGTCGCGGCGAAGACCAACATCAACAGGTAGCCAATCAAGGTCACCAGCAAGCCCACCTTGGCAAACTGCCGCGCGGTGAAGGTGCCGGTGCCCAGGCACACCATGTTCTGCGGGGCGTTGATCGGCAGGATAAAGCCATAACTGACCACAAACCCCAGCAACATGGTCATGCCCAACCGGCTGAAATCACCGGGCAGGGTTTGCAGTACGGCAATCAGGATCGGCAGCAACGCCGAGGTCAGCGCGGTGGCGCTGGCAAAGCCCAGGTGGATCACAATCAGGAACGCGCCGAGGATTGCAAACACCCCCAGCGGCCCCAGTTGATCCAGGCCGGTGTGCCCCACCACCTGCGCGCCCAGCCACTGCCCGGCCTGGGTGGTCAGCAGTGCCGTGCCGAGGCTGATGCCCACGCCGAATACAATCACCGTGCCCCAGGGGATGCGCGATTGCACGTCCTTCCAGGTCATCACGCCGATGCCCGGCAGCAGCAGGAACACCAGGCCAGCGTAGGTAGTGGAGGTGGTATCGAAGCTGTGCAGACGCCCTTCGGTGGCCCAGGCCAGCAGCAGCAGGACCGAGACCGTCAGCAAGCGTTTCTGCGGCCCGGTCATGGGGCCGATATCCACCAGGGACTGGGCCACGGCCTCTTTGCCGCCAGGAATGCTGTTGCTTTCCGGTGGCAGCAATTTGAGCACCAGGAACAGCAGCACTGCCGACATGATCAGCGCCCACGGCGCCCCGGCGATCAGCCAGTCGATCCACGACACGCGCTGGCCGAGCATCTTGTCCATAAAGCCCACGGTCAACAGGTTCTGCGCCGCGGCGGTCTGGATCCCAACGTTCCAGATGCTGGTGCCCTGGGCCACGACAATCATGATCCCGGCGGCGATATTCGAGCGTTTGTCCACGCCGAACGCGGCAATCACCCCCATCATGATCGGCACCACGCAAGCGCTGCGGGCCGTGGCGCTGGGCACCACCAGGCTGAGCAGGATGGTCACGGCAATCGCGCCCACCAGGATCCCGCGGGTGCTGGTGCCGACCCGGGTCAGGGTGACCAGGGCGATACGCCGGTCCAGGCCGGTGTGGGTCATGGCCGCAGCAATAAACAACGCACCGGCCACCAGGGCCAGGGCCGGGTTGGCAAACCCGGTGAGCGCCATGCTGATCGCCGGGCTGGAACCGATCAGGTGCGTGGGGTCCTGCAAGGACGGCGCGGTGCCCAGCAGGAACGCCATCAACGAAGTAATCATGATCGCACTGGCTTCGTAGGACACCGCTTCGGTAATCCACACCACCACGGCAAAGGCCAGGATCGCCAGCATCCGATGCCCGGCAACCGGCAAGTCGGCGGGCAGCGGCAAGAGCAGCACGCCGATCATCACCAGCACGGCGATCACCAGGCCCATGGGCAGCTTGAAAGAAACAGCAGGTGTTGCGGGGGCACTCATGGAAATCTCCGTCGGCCATGACAATCAAGGCCTGCAGCATGAGGCAAAGCGTCGCGGCGGGTCTTGACAGGTATCAAGGCACAGGCAGTTTTGAGCCACCCTCATCGCAACATCGGTATCTACACAACTTTGCTGCATCGCATAAATCCAGGCAGATAGCGCAGTTGTGGCGAGCGGGCTTGTCGGAACGCCGCATCGCCCGCGCTGGGCTGCGAAGCAGCCCTAAACCCGACCGTCGCGGTTTATCTGAAGAAACGTGGAGGGCTTTTTGGGCCGCTTCGCAGCCCAGCGCGGGCGATGCGGCGTTCCGACAAGCCCGCTCGCCACAGGGAAAGTTGTGTAGATACCTATGCTCATCGCAGGCAAGCCAGCTCCCAGATTTAGGCTGTCGTGTCGGGCGCGGCGCCTAGTAGTTGGCTCAACACCGCCCGCAGCTTGCCCGGCTTGACCGGTTTGTTGAGCAACGGCGCTTCCAGGCGCTGCAACGAGCGTCGGCACTGGTCGGTGCGGTCGGCCGTGATGATCACTGCAGGGATTTTCCTGCCGAAATGCTCGCGCAATTGCCTGACCACCTCGCAGCCGACCACGCCATGATCAAGGTGGTAATCCGCCAGGATCAGCTCCGGCGCCCTGCCCTGCAACGCCACCAATGCAGCGGCCTGATCGGTGGCGGTGACCACTTCGCAGCCCCATTGCCCGAGCAGGGCGCGCATGCTCTCCAGGATGCTGGTTTCGTTATCCAGTACCAACAGGCGCCGCCCCGGCAAAGGGTTGCCGGCCCCGGCCTGGGGGGGTGCGAGGCTGATGGGCAGCGGTACTTCCTCCGACAGCGGCACCTCGATGCTGAACATCGAGCCGCGCCCCGGCCACGAGCGCACGACTACCTGGCAGCCGAGAATCTTCGCGATACGTTCGACAATCGCCAGCCCCAGCCCCACGCCCTTGCGGTCTGCCGCACGGCCGACGTCCAGTTGGTTGAACTCCAGAAAGATCGATTGCAGGCTGTCGGCGGCAATCCCCCGCCCGGTGTCCCAGACCTCCAGGCGCAAGCGATCCCCGCGACGCCGCGCGCCCAGGAGGATGCAACCCTGGTCGGTGTAGCGGCAGGCATTGCTGAGGAAGTTACGCAGAATACGCGTCAGCAGGCGCAGGTCGGTGCGCAGCGCATAGCGGCCCATATGCACCCGCAGGTTCAACCCGGCCGCCGCCGCCACCGACTGGAACTCCGAGACCAGCGGCGCCAGCAATTCGTCGAGGCGATACAGGGCAATATCGGGCTTGACCGCCGCCTGGTCGAGCCGGGAAATATCCAGCAAGTCCGCCAGCAGATCTTCTGCCCCTTCCAGAGCCTGGTGGGTGCGCTCCACCAGAACCTTCTCCACACTGGGCAGCTCCCGCTCGCGCAGGGTAGAGATCAGCAGGCGTGCGGCGTTCAGCGGTTGCAGCAGGTCGTGGCTGGCGGCGGCGAGGTATTTATCCTTGCTGCGGTTGGCGGCCTGGGCCGCGTCGCGGGCGTCGCGCAGGTCCTGTTCGATACGCTCGCGCCGGGCGATCTGCTGTTGCAGGTTGTGGTTGGCTTCAAGCAGTTCATCGGTGCGCGCGGCGACCCTTTGCTCCAGTTCGTCGTTGAGGCGGATGTAGCGCTTGCGCTCCGCCTCCAACTCATCCAGCCGCGCCGTCAGCTCGGGGTAGTGACTCTTGCGCGCCGAGTGATCGCCCAATCCCAGCAGCCCGGCCAGGGCCCGTTGTTGATCGTCAGAGAGCTTCGCCATAGACGACCTCGACGTCACGCTGGCTCGACTCCCGGGGGTTGGTCAGGATGCACGGGTCATGCATGGCGTGTTGCGACAGGAACGGAATATCCGCCACGCGCACCCCGTGCAGGCCGAGGGTTTCATGGAAGCCAATGGCATGCTTGAGCGCAATCAGGTGTTCCACCAGCCGCCCGCAGATCTGCCGGTGATTGAGGCCCCGGCAGTCGATGCCGAAGGTCTCGGCAATCACCTTGAAGCGCTCCGGCGCCGAGTTGTAGTTGAACGCCACCACATGCTCCACCAGCACCGCGTTGCACAGGCCATGGGGCAGATCGAGAAAGCCACCCAGGCTATGGGACATGGCATGCACCGCACCGAGGATCGCATTGGAGAACGCCAGGCCGGCCTGCATGCTGCCCAGCATGATTTTCTCGCGCAGGGCGATATCACTCGGGTTGGCAATCATCTGCACCAGGTTGCCATTGATCAGGCGCATGGCCTCCAGCGCATGGGGGTCGGTCAGCGGGCCATGCCCGGTGGACACAAAGGCCTCGATGGCATGCACCAGCGCGTCGATACCGGTACAGGCCGAGAGGAACGGGTCCATGCTGGCAGTGGTTTCCGGGTCGATCAACGACACATCCGGCACCACCGCCTTGCTGACGATGGAAAACTTCATGCGTTCCTGCTGATTGGAAATGATCACGAACTGCGACACATCGGCCGAGGTGCCGGCGGTGGTCGGGATCAGGATCAACGGCGGGCTGGGCACGCGGATGGTGTCCACCCCTTCGAACTCAAGGATGCTGCGACCATGGGCAACCACGATGCCGATGGCCTTGCCGCAGTCCATGGGGCTACCGCCGCCGACGGCGACGATCACATCGCAATGGTTCTCGCGGTACACCTCGGCGCCCTGCATCACTTCTTCGACACGCGGGTTGGGTGAGACGGCGGTGTACAGGCAGTACTCGATACCCAGGGCCTGCAGGCTGGCCTCGACATCCGCGACCCAACCGGCAGCGACCACGCCAGGGTCGCTGACCACCAGGACCTTGCGTGCACCAAAGGTCTTGGCGTAATTGCCGACATTGTGCCGGGAGCCGGCGCCGAAGATGATTTCTGGGGAAACGAATTTACGCAGTTGGCTGAGACTCTGGCTCATTGGTAAGCCTGTTTTTATTGTTTTTGGAAGATACGGGCCACACTAACGCATCCGCTGGCGAATGCAATCAGACCAATGGGCTAACCCTTATCCCTTGTGGGCGCTGGTTTGCCGGCGATAGCGCCGAGCCAATCCGGCCGCCATCGCCGGCAAGCCGGCTCCTGCAACGCTTTCAGCGGTTGGCGAAATACATGGTCACTTCAAAGCCGATACGCAGGTCGGTGTAGGCGGGTTTGGTCCACATGGGGGCGATCCTCTTGTTATGCCGGGAGAGTCCGGTGGGTTCATTAATGCATGGGGGGGGCTGGCGGGCGAATGCTACTTTCGAACGACTGGGCGGCAGACGTTAGTCTTGGATGTATGTGGAGCAAACGGTGGAGCTTGCTTGCGATGGGCAGGAGTCTTTAGGCAACTCGCGCTTTTGGGTCGGCATGCCCGCAGGCAGGCGTGGTTTGACGGGGCGCCCAAGATCAAAAGCCAGATCAAAAGCAGAGCAACAGCAACAGCAACGCCAGAGCGCGAAGCTGCATTCCCCTGTGGGAGCTGGCTTGCCTGCGATGACGGCAGGTCAGCCAACAGATTTATCGACTGATACACCGCCATCGCAGGCAAGCCAGCTCCCACACCTGACTGCATTTCAACCAGTCAGGCTGTCTACCCATCAAACGGTGGAAGCTGGCATTTCAATCAGAAGATCAGAAGAAGCCCAACGGATTAATGTCGTAGCTCACCAGCAGGTTCTTGGTCTGCTGGTAATGGTCAAGCATCATCTTGTGGTTCTCACGCCCCACGCCGGACTTCTTGTAACCGCCAAACGCGGCATGCGCCGGATACAGGTGATAACAGTTGGTCCACACACGCCCGGCCTTGATCGCCCGGCCCATACGGTAGGCACGGTTGATATCGCGAGTCCACAGGCCAGCACCCAGGCCGAATTCGCTGTCGTTGGCAATCGCCAGGGCTTCGGCTTCGTCCTTGAAGGTGGTCACGCCCACCACCGGGCCGAAGATTTCTTCCTGGAACACGCGCATTTTATTGTGGCCCTTGAGCAGGGTCGGCTGGATGTAATAGCCGCTGGACAGGTCGCCCTCCAGATGTTCGGCAGCACCACCGGCCAGCAGTTCGGCGCCCTCCTCCTGGGCGATGGTCAGGTACGAGAGGATCTTGTCGTACTGCTGCTCGGACGCCTGGGCGCCGACCATGGTCTCGGTGTCCAGCGGGTTGCCACGCTTGATCTTGACGATCTTCTTCATCACTTCGGCCATGAACGGCTCGTAGATCGACTCTTGCACCAGCGCCCGCGATGGGCAGGTGCACACTTCACCCTGGTTGAAGAACGCCAGCACCAGGCCCTCGGCGGCTTTCTCGATAAAGGCCGGCTCCGCCTGCATGATGTCTTCAAAGAAGATATTCGGTGACTTGCCGCCCAGTTCGACGGTGGACGGAATAATGTTCTCGGCCGCCGCGTGCATGATGTGCGCGCCCACCGGGGTGGAGCCGGTAAAGGCGATCTTGGCGATGCGCTTGCTGGTGGCCAGGGCCTCACCGGCTTCGCGGCCAAAGCCCTGGACAATGTTCAGCACCCCGGCCGGCAGCAGGTCGGCGATCAGCTCGGCAAACACCATGATCGACAGCGGCGTCTGCTCGGCCGGCTTGAGCACGATGCAGTTGCCGGCGGCCAGGGCCGGGGCGAGTTTCCAGGCGGCCATCAGCAGCGGGAAGTTCCACGGGATGATCTGCCCGACCACACCCAGGGGCTCGTGGAAGTGATAGGCGGTGGTCAGCTCGTTGATCTCGGCGGCGCCGCCTTCCTGGGCGCGAATGCAGCCGGCGAAGTAGCGGAAATGGTCGGCGGCCAAGGGTACGTCGGCATTCAAGGTCTCGCGTACGGCCTTGCCGTTGTCCCAGGTCTCGGTCACGGCCAGCACTTCCAGGTGCTGCTCGATGCGGTCGGCAATTTTCAACAGCACCAGGGAGCGATCCTGGGGCGAGGTCTTGCCCCAGGCGTCGGCAGCGGCATGTGCAGCGTCCAGGGCTTTGTCGATATCGGCGGCGCTGGAGCGCGGGAATTCAGCGATCACTTCCCCAGTGACGGGCGAGGTGTTGGTGAAGTACTCACCGTTGACCGGGGCCACAAACTCGCCACCGATAAAGTTACCGTAGCGCGGCTTGAAGCTGACGATGGCGCCGGGGGTGCCAGGTTGTGCGTAGATCATGATGAGGCCTCTTTCGGGGGGGATGTTGTTATTGATCTATCCGTTGCATCTGCCCGCGTTCGTAGCGGGGATACAGGTGGCTGACACTGCGGATCAGTTCGTAGCGGCTCAAGCTGATGGCCGCAAAACGTTCGGGGATGGGGCTGCGGATCATCTCGCCCATGGCGCTGCCGTTGGCGGCACCGGTGGCCATGAGCTGGTCGAGCCAGCCCAGGTAGTCACGCATTTGCGCGAAGGGTTGGGTGTCGGTTGCCACTGGGCCATGACCGGGTACGATCACCTTCCAGGGCAGGCCTTGCAGGGTGGCGATATCCGCCAGCCATACCGACAGGCCCGGGGTATTGGGGGTGGTCAGGGCGCGCTGGTAAAACACCAGGTCGCCGGCAAACAGCACGCCGGTTGTTTCATCGAGAATCGCCAGATCGGCACCCGTGTGCCCACTCAAGGCCAACAGGCGCAAACGATGACTGCCGAAGGTCTGCACGCCGGGCGTGACGGTTTGGCTCGGCAGCAGCACTTCGGTGCCACGCATCCAGTCGCCAACCATGCGGTACATGTTTTGCGCCATGGCGTCGCCCTGCTCGCGCAGCAGCGTGGTAGTGCCTTGCAGGGCGCCGATGGGCACGTCCTTGAACGCCTGATTGCCCAACACATGGTCGGGATGGTGATGGGTCAACAGGACCTGGACCACCGGTTTGTCAGTGACCGTGGCAATCGCCTGGCGCAATGCCTCGCCGTAGCGCCGGGACGGGCCGGTGTCGATCACCACTACCCCGGTTTCGGTGACGATAAACCCGGCATTGACGATATTGCCGCCGTTGTCCCTGGCGAAATTATCGGTACTGCCTTCCAGCAGCCAGGTGTCACTGGCGATCTGCCGGGGCTTGAGGGCGTAGTCCAGATCAGCCAGCGCCGGCAGGCTCAGGCCGAGCAATAGCCACAGCAGCAGTTTCATGGGAGCGCCCCTTCGAATTGGCTGCCGCTGGTGTCGCGCAGCACCAGGCGCACTGGCCCTGGGCTTTGCAGGTCAAACGCCAGGTCGGGGTTCTCGCTGACCGCCGCAAACAACTCCAGGCGTGCCAGCACCCGGTCCTGGGCGTCGCGCAATTCGGCATGGTTGATATAGAACTCAGGGATGCCGCTGACCATGCCATTGTCCATGGGGTGCACCACTTGCAAGCGCAACCGGCTGAAATCGCTGCGTGGGTAACGACCACCCAACACTTCGCCCAAATGCTCTTCCCAACCCGGCTGGCTGCGCACCACGCTGGGTGCCGTGCAGCCACCGCCGGCGGCGTCGATCAGGGTCGAACCGACGTGCCACAGGCCATCTTTGGTCAATACGGCGGCGCGCAACGGCGTGGCCTGTTCGATACGAATGCGGATCGCCAGCCACGGCAACACACCCTCGCCCGGCTGGAAATCGACGATTTTCGGCAATGGATTGAGTTCGGCCCAGGCGATGATTTTCACCACCTCGTCCTTGAAGGCGCGAGCGTCGATTTCCAGCGGTACCTGGCGTGCGTCCTCGGCAAATGGCGGCGCCAGCAACTTGACCCGCTCATCAAAGACGAACGGGGCATTGTCCAGATACTGCTTGTGGTAGTAGCTCCACATCACCGACGGCACCGGGTCTTTGCCGGGGTCCATCCCGTAGGCGGCCAGTGGCAACCAGCAGGCCAACAGCCAATGTGCGCGCCAGCCCATGGCTTACTCCTCGACGTGCACGCTATCAAGATAAGTGCGCACCGCCCACAAGGCTTCCTGGCTCAGGTAGTCGGCCATCTTCGGCATATACACCCGGCCATCGCGCACTGCGCCATGGCGCACCCGCTCCACAAACCATTCGTCCCCGGCATCGCCCTCATCAAGCATGCGCAGGTCAGGCGCGATCCCACCGGACTTGGCTTCCAGGCCGTGGCACGCGGCGCAGTTCTGGTTGTAGGCCGAAGCGCCGACTTCCACGGCCTTGTCGCGCTGCGGCGACTGGCGATACGGGTTCACCGCCGCCCAACCATCGGCATCCAGTGTCACGCCGGCATCCTTGACCGGCGTCAGTCCCTTGGTTTCCACGGCAGTGGGTGTCACGTTGCCATGGGCCCAGACGGAGCCTGTACCGATCACGCCGGCCAAGAGGCCAGCCAGCAGCAAGGCGTTGCGTTTTGTTGTCATTGTTTTTCCCTCAGGATTGCACGCAAAACCCCTTTGCAGAGGCTATGGCAACCATCTTAGGAACGCCTCGCCGAGGGCCGTATGCTGCTTTGGTGGCCGGGGTCTACTCCCTTGGTAGTAAGGCTTGCGAGGCACTGCTAAATCAGATGCGGTTCGGGAAATTGTCCCGGCCACACCGGGACATTTTCCGTATCCGGGCGCCCCGTCCACGCAGCAACCTGTGCAGGCCAAAACCTCCACTGGGAACTGCAACCATGACAATAAGATCGCTACCCGCCCTCTCGCCGCTGAGCCTTGCCGTGCAGGCTTTCCTGCTGGTCGGCAGCCTGTCCTTGAGTGCGGCGAGCTTCGCTGCGACCGAACCTTCGAAGCAGACTCGCAACATCACCTGGGAAGACATTGCCAACGACCACCTGACCACCAAGGACGTGCTGCAATACGGCATGGGCACCAATGCCCAGCGCTGGAGCCCGCTGGCCCAGGTCAACGACAAAAACGTATTCAAGCTGACGCCGGCCTGGTCCTACTCGTTCGGCGATGAGAAGCAGCGCGGCCAGGAATCCCAGGCTATCGTCAGCGACGGTGTGGTCTACGTCACCGGTTCCTACTCCCGGGTCTTCGCCCTCGACGCCAAGACCGGCAAGCGCCTGTGGACCTACAACCACCGCCTGCCCGACAACATTCGCCCGTGCTGTGACGTGGTTAACCGTGGTGCGGCGATCTTCGGCGACAAGATCTACTTCGGCACCCTCGATGCGCGCCTGATCGCCCTCGACAAAAACACCGGCAAAGTGGTGTGGAACAAAAAATTCGGTGACCACGCCGCCGGCTACACCATGACCGGCGCCCCGGTGCTGATCAAAGACAAGGTCACCGGCAAGGTCCTGCTGATCCACGGCAGCTCCGGTGATGAATTCGGCGTGGTCGGCCAACTGTTTGCCCGCGACCCGGACACCGGCGAAGAAGTGTGGATGCGTCCGTTTGTCGAGGGCCACATGGGCCGTCTCAATGGCAAGGACAGCACCACCACCGGCGACGTGAAAGCGCCTTCGTGGCCGGATGATCCGACCACCGAAACCGGCAAGGTCGAGGCCTGGAGCCACGGTGGCGGTGCCCCTTGGCAGAGCGCCAGTTTCGATGCCGAGACCAACACCATCATCGTCGGCGCCGGCAACCCCGGCCCTTGGAATACCTGGGCGCGGACCTCCAAGGACGGCAATCCCCACGACTTCGATAGCCTCTACACCTCAGGCCAGGTCGGCGTCGACCCAAGCACCGGCGAAGTGAAATGGTTCTACCAGCACACGCCAAACGATGCCTGGGACTTCTCCGGCAACAACGAGTTGGTGCTGTTCGACTACAAGGACAAGGACGGCAAAGTGGTCAAGGCCACCGGCCACGCCGACCGCAACGGGTTCTTCTACGTGGTGGACCGCAACAACGGCAAGCTGCAGAACGCCTTCCCGTTTGTCGACAACATCACCTGGGCCAGCCATATCGACCTGAAGACCGGGCGCCCGGTAGAAAACGAAGGCCAGCGTCCGGCCAAGCCATTGCCGGGTGAAACCAAGGGCAAGTCGGTGGAAGTCTCGCCGCCGTTCCTCGGTGGCAAGAACTGGAACCCCATGGCCTACAGCCAGGACACAGGCCTGTTCTACATCCCGGGCAACCAGTGGAAAGAGGAATACTGGACCGAGGAGGTCAACTACAAAAAAGGCTCGGCGTACCTGGGCATGGGCTTCCGTATCAAGCGCATGTATGACGACCACGTCGGCACCCTGCGGGCGATGAACCCCACCACCGGCAAGGTGGTGTGGGAGCACAAGGAAGCCCTGCCGCTGTGGGCTGGCGTGCTGGCGACCAAGGGCAACCTGGTGTTTACCGGCACGGGTGACGGGTTCTTCAAGGCCTTCGACGCGAAAACCGGCAAGGAGCTGTGGAAGTTCCAGACCGGCAGCGGCATCGTCTCCCCGCCGATCACCTGGGAACAGGATGGCGAGCAGTACATCGGCGTGACCGTAGGCTACGGCGGCGCGGTGCCGTTGTGGGGCGGCGACATGGCCGAGCTGACCAAGCCGGTGGCGCAAGGCGGATCGTTCTGGGTGTTCAAGATCCCAAGCTGGGATAACAAGACCGCCCAAAAATAATCCACTCCAGGGCGAGGGGCGCTGTCCGTGGCGAGGGGGCTGGTCCTCCGTTGGGCCGCGCAGCGGCCCCTCCACCCAAAGCCCCCTCCCTCAAGGTCTTGCCATGAACTACCTACCCCTCGTGCTACTCCTGGCTTTACCCATCGCCCACGCCGACGACGGCGACGACCAACCCCTGGTCATCAACGGCTGCACCATCGCCCCCCACAGCCAATGCCCCGGCGCCAGCCTCAAGGGCGCCAACCTGCGTAACCAGGACTTGAGCAAAATGAACCTGGCCGGCGCCGACCTGCGCGAGGCCGACCTGCGCCACGCCAACCTCGACCTGGCCAACCTGGAAAAAGCCCAACTGCAAGGCGCCAACCTGACCCGCGCCAGCCTGCAACAAGCCAACCTGCGCCTGGCCGACTTCACCGGCGCGACGCTGATGGCCGTACAAGGCTGGGGCATGTTTGCCCAGGGCGCGCAATTTGAAAACGCCAACCTCAGCGCCGCCTACCTGCAATTTGCACGATTGTCCGGGGCCAAATTGCACAAAGCCAACCTGCGTGCGGCGGACCTGGAAATGACCTGGCTGAGCAAGGCTGACCTGCAAGGTGCCGACCTCAGCGATGCCAACCTGCAAGAAGCCAAGTTCGGTGAAAGCAACCTGGAACAGGCCACCCTCACCGGCACCCGTCAGCACTATGCCAATTTCCAGGATGCCAATATGGAAGGCTGCAAGGACTGCCCCACCACCTGGGACCGCTAACTCCTGCCGGCGATGAGGGCCTTGGGTCCTGCGCAGCCAATTCGGCCGCCATCGCCGGCAAGCCGGCTCCTGCAGGGGGCGATTTATCCTGTGTTCGCCGAGGCTTTGGCCTAGAAGGCTTTACTCACCTGTGCCCACACCCGTGGCGTGCGCGATACGTCACTTTGCGGGTCCGCATTGCCGACCCGCCAGGCCGCAACAGTACTCAGGCGCCAGCCCGAAGCACTCCAGTTGGCGCCCACGCCGGTCGCCGAGAGGCTGCGGTGGTTTTCCCCGTCCGACCATGTGTCTTTGTTCAAGCGCACCGAACCGTGATCGACAAAGGTCAGCAGGTTCCACTGTTCAGTCAACGCATAGCGCAGTTCCAGATTGGCCACATACCCCTGGTCACCCGATGCCTCGCCCTGGGGATAGGCCCGCACGCCATAGGCGCCGCCCAGGCTGATCTTCTCCGATGAGTCGAGGTTGCCGTCCGCCCACTGGCCCTGCACCTGCCCATACAGGCTAAAACGCTCACTCAAGCGTTGCAGGCGCACCACGCTGGGGTTGATCTTCTGGAAGCGCCCGGCGGTCTTGGCGGTCAAGCCATCGAACAGTTTGTCGAAGGCCCCGTCCAGGTTCAGGCTGCCTTCGCTCCAGGCCAGGGAGAACGCACTGACGCCACCGCCCAGCAGGTTGTCGCGCAGATTCCCGTCCACGCTGGCAGTCACTACCCGCGCCTGTTTCTTGCTGCTTGAATCGTAGAGGTCGATGTCGTCGCGCAGGTGTTTGTGGTCGTATTGCAGCTGCGCATTCAGGCTGAAGGCGCGGCTGCGAATCAGCGGCTGCTGGACGAACACGCTGGCAATCCGCGCATTGCCCTTGGCATCCAGTTCGTCGAAGTCCTTGGCCAGTTGGTAGTCCATGTCCGAATAGGCCACGCCCACCTGGGTCGACCACGGGCCGACCGGCAGTTGATAAGCCGCGCGGTAGTAGTGCTGATCCTCGTCGCTGCCCATCACCCGCACGCTGGCCTGATCGCCCAGGCCCAAGGGGCTGGCCAGGTTCAATGTCCCGCCCAGGCGATACTCGCCGGTGAACCGGTTGCCGTAGTTGTCCAGGTCCACCTGGCCAGAGACCAGCGGCGCATCCTTGACATCCACCACCAGGTCCGTGGCGCCCACCACCGCGCCGGGTTGCAGGGTGGATTGGACGGCCACGCCAGGGGTCTGCTGCAGCAACAGCAAACCGCGCTCCAGCGGCGCAGCACGTACGGCGTCCCCCGGGTCCAGTGCCGACAGCGGCGCCTGCAGCACGCCATCGCGCACACGGGATTGGTTGTTGATCCTGACCTGGCCGTACTGCCCTTCCAGCACGCTGATGCTCACCACGCCCTTGTCGATTTCTTGCGCCGGTAAGTAAGCACGGGCCAGCGGGTAGCCCTGCTGGCGGTACAACGCAGTGATACGCGCTGCACCGGCCTGCAATTCACCGAGGCTGACCACACGGTTTTGCAGGTCGACCAGCAGCGCCAGCAATTGATCGTCGGCAATCACCGTGTTGCCGGTAATCGTAAAGCCATTGACCTGCAACGTCGGCCCGGTGACTTTCGCCGTGGTGTCCGGCGCCGCAGGCAGGTTCAATTCCAGGGTCTGTTTGGGCGGCAGGCTCAGTGGCTGGCTCTGGATTTCACGCATCGACTGCCCGGCATCCGGGGCGATTTCAGCGTGGGCCATCCCACCTGTCGCGGTGAGCAAGGCAAGCGCAATCGGGTTTAAACGCAGACGCATGAATCAGAGTCCTTCTGGAAGGCGTAAGCCTTGGTCAACGAGGGTATAGAGATCATTGGGCAGGTGCAGCCCGCTGGGTACCGGGGCCTGTGTCGGCTTGGGCAGATTGCGCAATGGCTCGACGACTTCGACCACGGTTTGCAGCGGCGCCAACGGCGGTGCATCCACCGTCAGCAGGCCATCGATGTAAGCGATCTGGTAGTTGGTGGCAGACAGGCCCGAAGCACTGACCTGATACTCACCGGCGCTGGCACTCGAGGGTGCGCTGAACAGCAGGCTGCCGCTCAGGTCTGAAGCCACGCTGTCAGTGCCGAGCAGCCCGTCATAGGCCACATCGAACACGGGGGTTTGGCCTTGCGCGACCCTCGTATCGCCCACGGTGACGTTCAGCACCGCCTTGGTGATATCGGCCGTAGTGGCTGCCGTGCGGCTGACCTGATAGTTGCTCAGGTCCACACCGGCCAGGGTGATATCGCTGATATTCACGGTTTTGCCGGTGGCCGCGTTTTTGTCGTTGAAATTACCGATGGCCGAGAGCACAGACACATCGTCACCGCTCACCAAGCCGTTGAAACCGGCACCCGCCAGGTTCAGCACCGCGCCAGTGGCGGCGTCGTAGACCTTGTTGCCCGCGGTGATGCCGGTGACGTTCAGGGTTTTGGCGCTGATATCGGCGCTCAGGCCCATGGGGTCGCTGATGCTGTAGTTGCTCGCCAGGCCGCCGTTGCTGCCATTGACCAGGGTGGCGCCGCTGGCGGTTACGGTCTTGCCGGTGCCGGCGTTTTTATCATTGAATGTCGCGCTAAGGCCGGTGACGCCGAGGGTTTCATTGCCCACCAAACCATCCAACGCACCACCGCTGAGGCTGGCGAGGTTGTTGCCGTCATATACCTTGCCGTTGGCAGTCAGACCGGTGATGGTCAGGGCCTTGGCGCTGATATCGGCGCTCAGGCCCATGGGATTGCTGATGCTGTAGTTGCTCGCCAGGCCGCCGTTGCTGCCATTGACCAGGGTGGCGCCGCTGGCGGTTACGGTCTTGCCGATACCTGCGTTTTTATCGTCGAACGTTGCACCAAGACCTGTCACGCCAAGGCTCTCGGAGCCCACCAGGCCATTCAGGACACCACCGCTGAGGGTCGCCGCGTTAGTGCCGTCATAGACCTTGCCGCCCGCTGTCACGCCAGTGAGCGTCAGGGCCTTGGCGCTGATATCGGCGCTCAAGCCCACAGGATTGCTGATGCTGTAGTTGCTCGCCAGGCCGCCGTTGCTGCCATTGACCAGGGTGGCGCCACTGGCGGTCACGGTCTTGCCAGTGCCGGCGTTTTTATCGCTGAACGTAGCGCTGAGGCCGGTGACGCCGAGGGTTTCGCTGCCCACCAAACCATCCAACGCACCACCGCTGAGGCTGGCGAGGTTGTTGCCGTCATATACTTTGCCGTTGGCCTGCATGCCGCTGATGGTCAGGGCCTTGGCACTGATATCGGCGCTCAGGCCAGTAGGGTTGCTAAGGCTGTAGTTGCTCGCCAGTCCGCCATTGCTGCCATTGACCAGAGTGGCGCCACTGGCGGTCACGGTCTTGCCGGTGCCGGCGTTTTTATCACTGAATGTCGCGCTGAGGCCGGTGACGCCGAGGGTTTCGCTGCCCACCAAACCATCCAACGCACCACCGCTGAGGCTGGCGAGGTTGTTGCCGTCATACACCTTACCGTTGGCCTGCATGCCGCTGATGGTCAGGGCCTTGGCACTGATATCGGCGCTCAGGCCCATGGGATTGCTGATGCTGTAGTTGCTCGCCAGGCCACCGTTGCTGCCATTGACCAGAGTGGCGCCACTGGCGGTTACGGCCTTGCCGGTGCCGGCGTTTTTATCACTGAATGTCGCGCTAAGGCCGGTGACGCCGAGGGTTTCGCTGCCCACCAAACCATCCAACGCACCACCGCTGAGGCTGGCGAGGTTGTTGCCGTCATATACCTTGCCGTTGGCAGTCAGGCCGGTGATGGTCAGGGCCTTGGCGCTGATATTAGCGCTCAAGCCCGTGGGGCTGCGCAGGATGTAGTTACTGGCCAAGCCGGTACCATCGGCCAAGCCGCCACCGCTGACGGTGACCGTTTTGGCATTACCTACGTTGGCGTCCAGGAACACCCCGGCCAATGTGTTGAGGCTCAAGGTTTCACCGCTGACCAAACCGCTGAGCACGCCACCGGATAAAGTGGCCGCCGTGGTGCCGTCGTAAATCTTGCTATTGGCGGTGATCCCGGAAACGGTCAGGGTCTTGGCGGTGATATCGGCAGTCCATCCCGTTGGATTGGCAAGGCTGTAGTTACTGGCCAGGCCGCCGTTGCCACCATTGACCAGGGTTGTACCGCTGGCCGTCACGACCTTGTCGGTGCCGACGTTTTTGTCCGCAAAGGTGGCGGTAAGACCTGTCACCCCGAGGGTTTCATTCCCAACCAAACCACTCAGCGAACCGCCGCTCAGCGTGGCCGAGAGGCGACCGTCATAGACTTTGTCGACAACGCTCATGCCGATGATGGCCAGGGCCTTGGGCGTAATACTGGCCGTGGCCGTGGCCGTGTTGTTGACGAAGGTGTAGTTGCCCAGGTCGCTGCCTGACAGGGTGATATTGCTGATCAGGACCGTCTTGTCATTGCCGGCATTCTTGTTGGTGAACTGGCCGGCGGCGCTGGCCAATACCACGTCATCCCCGCTGACTTTTCCGTTGATCGTCGCACCTAGGGAGCTGAGGGCTGCGTCGGTATTACCGTTGTAGACCTTGCTGACGGCAGTCAGGCCGCTGATGCCGCTGATGACGGCCTTGGAAATGTCACCGCTCAGGCCGGCCGGCTGGCTGACCGTGTAGTTTTGCGCAAGCCCCGAGCCATTACTCAAGGTCACACCGGCAACCGTCACGGCCTTGCCGACACCGGCATGTTTGTCCGCATAATTGCCGATAGCGTCAAACCCCAGGGTCTGCGTGCCCACCAGGCCATTGAGGGTGCCACCGCTCAAGGCCACCGAAGCGCTGCCATCGTAGATCTTGTTCGCCGTCAGGCCACTGATGGTCAGGACCTTCTGGGTGATGTTGGCAAGCACCGGGCTGATGTCCAGAGGGTTTATGTTGTAGTTGCGGGCAAGGCCGCCGGCGTCGCCCAGGGCCACGTTGATCTGCACGTTTTTCCCGTTGGCGGCATTGGCGTCGGCGAATTGACCGCTCAAGGTCATGCTCACTGATTCGCCAACCACCAGGCCACTGAGATGAGCAAACGGCTGGAGACTGACGGAGGTCGTGCCGTCATAGACCTTGCTGTCTGCCGTCACGCCAGTGATGCTCAAGGCTCTGGGGGTAATATTGGCGCTCAGCGGGCTGCTGGTATCGAGTCTGTAGTTGCCTGCCGCGATGCCGCCCAGGCCCAGGTCAACCTGGATGCCAGTGCCGGCGTCTTTGCTGGTAAAGGCAGCGCTCAACGTCACCTTGTCGATGTCTGCGGCAACCAGCCCGAACAGCGTATGACCGCCCAGGGTGGCGACAGTGGTGCCGTCATACACTTTGTTGTTGACCGTGGTGCCGGCCGTGCTCAGGGTGGCCTTGTTCACCGACAAGGTGCCGTCGATGTAGTTGATCGAATAGCCGAACTGCCCACCTGTCGAGGCAAGTCCGCTCAATTTCAGGCTGTAGTCGCCAGCATTGATCGCACCGACGCCAGTGCCGCCCAACACCAGTGAGCCGGTCAGTCGACTGTCGGCGTCAAGGTTTGGCGTATAGGCGCCGCCGAAGGCAGTGCCGTCGTAGGTTTTCGTGACGTCGCCAGCCACCACGTTCAACGGGGTCATGAAGCTGCGCAGCAGCGGGCCAGAACCACCGTTGTAAACCACCCAGGTCTTGTCCAGGTCCCAGCCGGCGTTGGAAAAGGTGGATAGGGTCTGGATTTGTGTTGTGGTCAGTCCACCGGATTGCGTCGGCAACACCATCCACTCGCCCTCGGCATAAAGCTGCCCCGTCGCGTTGGTGTCCCAGAAATTGCCGGAAGACACGGTATTACCGAAATTGGAACCCATGATCCCACCAGCGAACCCATTTCCCGAGCTAGCCGTCACCCGGCCACTGACGAAGTTGTTCGATAAGCTGCCGCCGTCCAGTTGCCCAACCAAACCGCCAGCCAAGTCAGCCGTTGCCGTCACAGAGCCGCTGAAATAGGAGTTGGAAATACTGCCCCCTCCTTGCTGCCCAACCAAGCCACCGGCATAGACCTCAGCTGTCACCGTCGCACTGGAGAAAGTGCCCGTCAGCGTCCCGAGGCTGTAACCGACAATGGAACCGGTGTAAGCCGCGCCGCTGATACTGCCACCGTCAAGCCCCAGGTTACTGACGCGTCCCGTCTCGGAGATCGCACCAAACAGCCCGTTATATTGCTGATTGCCGCGGTCAATCTTCAGGTTTTTGATCACGTGCCCTTGGCCGTCAAGGCTGCCCGTGAAATTTATCCCTCGATTGGCCTCGCCCAGTTGCACAAAAGTGCCATTCCACACATCAGTCGTTCCCGCCGTGGCCCCGGCGACGATATCGCGACCCAGGGTGTATGTGGCGTTGCGGTCCATGGCCACCAACTGCAGTTGGTGGGCGTTGGTGATGGTCGTGGAGTATTCGCTGGCCAGCATTGGCAGCGTGCCACTGCTGCCGTTGTTGATGCCGCTGCTATCAGCATTGACCATCACCCAGGCATTGCCTGTTGCGCCAGGTGAAGCGCTGAAGTTGAAGCCCTGGAAGCTGGAGGTCTGCTTCATTTGCGCGGAACTCAAGCCCACTGCGGCACCGGTACCTACATCACCGGTACTGACGTCGTTACCCCAGCCTGAAAGCCCTGGGTTGACAGTCATGTTGTAGTAGCCGCTGGTGACCGAACCACCGCTGTGCCGGCCAATCAGGCCACCCGAAGCGGAACCGGTGACCTTGCCCACCGAATAGGCATTGACGATCGTGCCTCCGGCATTCAGACCCACCAGCCCACCATTGTTGGCCGTATTGGTGAGGGCGCCGGTTACCGAGCCGGTACTGTAGACGTTGCTCAAACTGCCCCGATTGGCGCCAACCAAGCCACCGTTGTACGCGCCGCTGCCGACCCCGTTGATACCCACATTGCCGGTGGCGTAGCTGTTGGTGATCTGCCCGCCCAAGAAGTTGTTACCCACCAGTCCACCCGCCGTGCCGCCACCGGTAACGTTACCCGTGGCGTAACTGTTGGTGATGACCCCCGTCGCCCGGTTGGCCGAAACCAGACCACCGTTGTACTGCGCGTTAGTCGTACTGGTGACATTCCCCGTCGCACTGCTGTTTTCGATCCGCCCCTCGTTGCGCACCACCAGGCCGCCAAGCCCCGCCCCACGCAAACCGATCACATTCGCCGTGGAATAGCTGTTGCGCACAATACCTATGTCGGTGTTCAACGAGACCAGCCCCGCCGCGCCGGCGTAGTTGGTGGACGTCACGGTGCCTGCGGTATGGCTGTTGCTGACGATACCGGTGTTGGTGCCCACCAGGCCGCCCAGTTGTACATAGTCGGTGCCGGTGACCGCACCGCTGGCATAGCTGTTGTCGACCCACCCACGGTTGTAACCCACCAAGGCGCCGACGGCGTAGATCGACGGGAAGACGTCGACCAGCGTGCCCGTCAACGCGATCGACACATTGGTCAACCCCACGTTACGCACCGCGCCGGTGGCACTCACAGCGCCGAACAAGCCGGCATCGGTGGTGGTGCGATTCATGCTCAGGTTACTGATGCTGTGGCCCAGCCCATCAAACGTGCCGGTAAACTCGCCGCCTGCGACCGTGCCCAGGGAATCGAAGCCCTTACCGCCGTTCCAGGTAGCCGTGGCTGCGGCGTTGATATTGCTACCCAGCACAAAGTTGCCGCTCAACGCACCATTGATCCCTTGCAGGTCCAGGCCAGTGACGCTGCCCATCGCACCGAGGCTGGTGATCACGGTGTAGTCCACACGCGTGCCGTCGCTGCCTTGCCTGGTGCTGAAATTCTGCCCTGCCGCCAGGTTGACCGGGGCCTTGATATTGATGCTGCTGGTGCTGCCCGCTGCCATCGCACCCTGGCCATATTCCACGGCCAGTTTGGCGCTGCCGGAGCCGAATATTTCCTTGTTGATATTGACGTTGTTGTGGGCGGTCAGGGTCAGGGTGTTGGCGTTCCAGACCACAGTGTCGTTGACGTTGATATTGCCCGCGCCGGAACCGGTGACGACGGTCGCAACGGTCATGTTGGTGGTTTTCAACCGGTCGCTGACAGCGGCCCCGGTGATGTCGCCACCGGTCGCGGCGATGGTGTAATCAGTCGGGTCGATCAGCCAGTTGCCGGTCTTGCCCTTGGCCGCTGCCGTGGTGATTTTTGCGCTGTCGGCCACCTTGACGTGGGCACCGGAGGTCTCGATAAACCCACCGTTGCCGCCGCTCGGTGCCGAGGCATCCAGGGTACCGGCCACTTGCACCGTGCCACCGTCAAAACCGCCGAGCAGGACGATCTTGCCGCCCTTCTCGCCCAGGGTATGGGCTTCGATCACCCCGGTGTTGTTGACCACGGTTTGCAGCAAGGCGTCGCTGGCCTTGGCGGTCATGATCACCTGGCCGCCGTCGGCCTGGATCAATTGGCGGTTTTCCACCAGGGCATTCTTGGTGGCTTCATCCACCTGTACGTTGAGCAGGCCGTCGCCGGCAAAGTCCAATGTCACCTTATTGCCGGCGGCCAGAGCCACGCTGCCCAGCTTGGCGGCGATCACCCCCTGGTTGCTCACGGTCCCGCCCAGCAGCGCCACCGCGCCGCCGTCGCCGGCTTTGAGCGTGCCCTGGTTGACCACACTGGCATTGTCGGCACTGCCTTTGCCCTGGAACTTATAGTTGCCTGCGGCAAAGTCGCTGTTGGTTATATCCAGGGTCGAGGCCACCAGGCCACCGACATCCACCGACGAGCCTTTGCCGAACAGCACGCCATTGGGGTTGACCAGGAACACCTGCCCATTGGCGTTCAGTTGGCCCATGATCTTCGAGCCATCACTGCCGACCACGCGGTTCAGGGCCACGGAGTCCTTGCCGGGCTGGACGAAGGTGACTTTCTTGTCGGCACCGATGTTGAAGCTCTGCCAGTCGATGGCGAGTTTTTGCGTGGTTTGGTTGATGACCATCTGCTGCTGGTCGGGCGTAAGGATTTGCCCGCTGCCCAGCACCACCTGACCACCGGTAGGCAAGCCAGATGCCAGCGCGGAGGCCGGCACCAGGATGGCACCGCCGAGTATCAGCGCAATCGCAAACTGCAAGGTGCGCAACGGGGCGCACAGCTCGCTATCTTCCACGTTATGAACCGCACCAACGCTACCGCGCTTGCCCTGTCGGCTGGCGTTTTCGCTGGCAACCACCCACGCGTTAAGGCTGTGATTCCAGATCACACTGAAAATGCGGTTCATGACTGAGGTCGTCCCTGAGCACTAAATGGCACGGTGCCATTACTTGTAGGACAATTCTGCATGGATACGCTGAATTTGTAAGCGCCTTGGGATGATAAAACTCATTTAATCGAGGTTTTTTTCATATTTTGGATCCATTTTGGCCCGTTCAATTGAGCGCCAACATCAAAAGCATTAAGGCCATAATCTAACGCTATCAACCGCGATCAAATATTGATCATCCCGCGGCCCTGACCAGCCCCATATCAATCCCCACGTGCACCAGTTCGGCATGGGAAGTCACCTGTAATTTGCTCTTGAGCAACGTCAAGTGATTGGACACGGTCTTGCTGCTGATACTCAGCTGATCAGCGATCGAACGTGTGGGTGTGCCCTTGGCCAGCATCAGGAAAATCTCCAGCTCACGCGCCGTCATGCCCTGCAGGCGGTGATCGACTGGATGGTAAGCCAGCTCGGTGGCCAGGGCCTGTTCGATGTAGGTGTGGCCGTCGAGGATGCGTTGCACCGCTTCAGTCATCACCCCAGGCGTCGCGCCCTTGGTGATATAGCCCGACGCCCCGGTCTCCAGGGCCTGGCGTACCAGGGGCAGCTCATCGTGCTGGCTGAAAAACAACACGCGCAATTGCGGCAGGCGCTGGCGCAGGCGGCGGGTGGTTTCCAGGCCGCTGATGCCTGGCAGGCCGACACCGCTGATCACCAGGTTGGGCACGGCTTCCTGCACCCGCAGCAGCGCCTCTTCACCGCTGCCCGCCTCGCGGACTTCGACGCCCGGCAACAGCGGGCGCAATAGGCTGGCGTACCCCAGGCGCACCACCGCGTGCTTGTCCACCAGCAGGATATTCATGAGGCATGCACTTGCATCATAGGAATGGGCGACGGTCGCGGGCCGTGGAGCTTGTCGACCCCGATCAGGCTGAGGATCAGCAAAAACGGCAAGAGCAGCGCCTTGAGAATTCGCATGATCGTACAACTCCTGGGGATGAGCGTTGCGTTCATGCTAGAGCCCCCAAGCGGCGGGTGATTTACTACTTTGGTACTGGTTTTGCTGTCTATCGTCGCATTCCCAAGGCAGCGCGACTGGCATGTAATGGGCGCATAACTATAAGGATCGTACCTGCCATGCTGCCCGCCCGACTGACCCTGGTTGCCGTACTGTCGCTGACCCCGCTGTTGGCGGCTGCCGAGGCGCCAAGCGCGTTGTTTTCCCGCGACGGCTACCGCATCAACCTCTACCGCAGCCCTACCCCAGACCACTTGCCGGGCGCGACCATTGTCGATACCCAGGCGTTGCAGGCGCTGCTGACACAACAGCCGCGCCCGGTGCTGATTGACGTTTACCGCCGGCAATGGCTGCACGGCCAGTTCATCGAAGACCAGCCCCACGCCAACCTGCCCGGCAGCCATTGGCTGGCCAATACCGGCGATGGCGAGCTGACGCCCGAATGGCAAAGCTACTTCGCCCGCCACCTGTACACCTACAGCGACGGTAACCTGGCGCAACCGTTAGTGTTCTACTGCCGCTCCGATTGCTGGCTGAGTTGGAACGCGGTAAAACGGGCCAAAGCCTTGGGTTATAGCGCTGTGTATTGGTATCGCGATGGCCTGGACGCGTGGGAGGCAGCGAAGCTGCCCGTCGCTGCGGCGCACCCTGAGCCCTTTGAGCTTGCCCCTGAACAACCACAATAAAAAGGTGAACGGCCATGTACAAAATTCTGATTGCCGACGATCACCCGCTGTTTCGCGAAGCGATCCATAACGTCATCAGCGACGGTTTTGCCGGTAGCGAAGTGATGGAAACCGCCGACCTGGACAGCGCCCTGGCCCTGACCCAGGAGCACGACGACCTCGACCTGATCCTGCTGGACCTGAACATGCCCGGCATGCACGGCCTCAATGGCCTGATCAACCTGCGCAACGAAGCGCCGACGATTCCGGTGGTGATTGTCTCGGCCGAGCAAGACAAGCAGATCGTGCTACAGGCCATTACCTACGGAGCGGTCGGCTTTATCACCAAGTCCTCGCCACGGGCGCAGATGACCGAGGCGATCCAACAGATCCTCAATGGCAACGTGTACCTGCCGCCGGATATCATCCGCACCCAGAAAAACCCCGGCCAGCGGCGCATGCACGACAACCCGGCCTTCGCCCCGGAACTGCTCCAGGCCCTGACCCGCAAGCAGTTGCTGGTACTCGAGCGCATGACCAAGGGCGAGTCGAACAAACAGATTGCCTACACCCTGGAAATTGCCGAGACGACAGTGAAGGCCCACGTGTCGGCGATCCTGCGCAAGTTGAATGTGCATAATCGGGTGCAGGCGATCCTCAGTGCCGGGGATATCGACTTCGGTTCCTACCTGCGGCGCTAACCCTCGATGACCCAGGACGAGTTGTGGCGAGCGGGCTTGTCGGAGCGCCGCATCGCCCGCGCTGGGCTGCGCAGCAGCCCCAAAACCTGTGCCCTCGGTGTGCCTGACAGAGCTCGGTGAGTTTTTTGGGGCTGCTGCGCAGCCCAGCGCGGGCGATGCGGCGCTCCGACAAGCCCGCTCGCCACAACAAGCCTGCTTGTCACAGGATGCTTCAGGGGCGGCCCAAGAGGTGGCTCATGGCCGTCTTGAGTTTCATCGGCCGTACCGGCTTGTGCATCAAGGTGTGCCCCAGTTCGCGGATCTGCTGTTTCAGCTCGTTGCTGTAGTTGGCGGTGATCATCATCGCCGGGATCGCGCTGGCCCGCCGCGCATTGATCCTGGCCACCGCGTCCACGCCATTGCGCTCGTCGTCCAGGTGATAGTCGGCAATCAGCAGATCCGCCTGGGCATGGTAGTTGTCCACCTGGCGCGCCAGGTCCTGCTCGGACAACGCCGTCACCACCTGGCAGCCCCAGCCTTCAAGCAAGGTGCGCATGCCGGCGCAGATCGCCGCGTCGTTATCCAGCACCCACACCCGTGCGCCCTGTAAACGTTCCAGCATCGGCTCGCTCATCACAGGCTTGGGCAAGGCCTTGGGTGCGGTACTGCTCAGCGGCACCTGCACACTGAACATCGAACCGCGGCCCGGCCACGAGCGCACGGTGATCCGGTGCCCGAGGATGCTGGCGATTTTCTCCACAATCGCCAGGCCCAGGCCCAACCCGCGATCCTGGTCGGGGCGTTGCACATCGCCGCGCTTGAACTCCTGGAAAATCTCCTCCAACCGCTCCTCGGCGATGCCCATGCCGGTGTCCCAGACCTGGATCGACAAGCGCTGATGCTCACGCCGACACCCCAGCACCACACGCCCGCTGTAGGTGTAACGGATGGCATTGCTCAACAGATTGCGCAGGATCCGCGCCAGCAACTGGATATCGCTGCGCACCAGGGCCGAACAGCCAATGAAATGCAGCTGCAAGCCTTCGCTGCGCGCCACTTGGGTGTATTCGGCGGCGAGGTTGTCCAGCAGTTCGCTCAAGGCAAACGGCGCGATATCGGCCTTGATCACCCCCGCATCGAGTTTGGAAATATCCACCAGGGTGCCCAGCAGGTTTTCCACATCCTCCAGGGAGTTGCTGACGTTGCGCACCAGGGTCTCGTTGGCCACCGGGTCGCGCCGTTCCAGCAAGGCGCCGGTAAACAAGCGCGCGGCGTTGAGCGGTTGCAACAGGTCATGGCTGACCGCCGCGAGAAACTTGGTTTTCGACAGGTTGGCCTGCTCGGCTTCCAGCTTGGCTTCACGCAGGCGCGATTCCACGCGGCGGCGCTCGTCGATTTCCTGCAGCAGTTGGTCGTTGAGCGAAGTCAGTTCCGCCGTGCGCTCGCGCACCCGCAATTCCAGGTTCTGATAGGCCTGATGCAGGGCCTCGGCGGTGCGCCGGCGCTCGGTGATGTCGCGGATCAGCACAAAGATCCCCACCACCTCGCCATTGGCCAGGCGGTTGGGCACATAGGAGCGCAGCATGTAGCGCTCCTGGTGATTGATGTTGGTTTCGGCGAACTCAAACGTCACGCTCTCCCCCGCCAGCGCCTGCGCCACGTAGGCCTCCAGGCGTTGGTAATGCTGCTCGCTGTGGGCCTGGCGCAGGCTTTTGCCGAGCATCGCGCCCTGGGCCCAGCAATACCATTGCTCGTACACCTTATTGGTGAACTCGTAGACCAGATCGGCATTGAGGTAGGCAATCAACGCTGGCACATGGTCGGTGATCAACCGGATCCAGCGTTCACTCTCCTGGGACTTCTGCGCGACGGCTTGTTCTCGGCGCAGGGTCTCGGCCAGTTTGACGTCGGTGATATCGGTAAACAGAATCACCCGCCCGCCGTCCTGGGTCGGCCGTTCGCTGACTTGCAGCCAGCGCCCGTTATCCAGGCGATAAAACAGCGTCTCATCGGCGTGCCCGTGGGCTTCTTCGGTGAACAGGCCGTTGACCGTCATCAGCCGCTTGACCTCGCGCAGGCCCATGCCCGCGACAATCTGCACCGGGCTGTTGCTCCAGAATCCCTGGAAACGGCTGTTGAACAACACGATATGTTGGTGCTGGTCGAACAGCACGAAGGCATCGGAAATGCTCTCGATGGCATCGATCAAATGCTGGTGCGCGGTTTCTGCCCGCAGTCGTGCATCACTCAGTAGATGGTTGCTGGCCTTGAGTTCGGCCATGGCCTGGTTCAACGCATCGGTACGTTCGCGCACCTGCTCGGCCAGCACCACTGAATGCTGGAACGCCGCATAGGGGTCGTTGCCACGGGTCGCGCCCGATTCGACACGCTCGATCAGCGCGGCGTTGATCCGCGCCAGCTTGCGATTGTCCTGCTGCAGCGCGCTGATCTGCGCGCGCAGTTCAGCGCTGTCCAGGGGTTCGACCACGGGCAATGGCGACCCCGGTAAAGGTCTGGTTGATGTGCATGCCATTGAACTGCTCTCCGTAGGTGTTGAACCCGATCACCCGCTGCTCGCGCAAAAAGGTGCCGATCGGCTCCAGGGTGCCGTGGTCTTCCAGTTCCAGGCGCCGCAGGAAACAGTCGCAGCCGATGGTCAGCAACAGGTCGCCAAGACGCGCCTGCAGGCCGTCGAACAGGGTCTGCAGGTTGGGCAGGATCGGGCCTGGGGTCATGGCGGTAAGGACGATGCCGTTTTCCACTGCGCAGTAGAAGCTCAGGCTCAAGTCATCGTGGACCTGCTGGATTGCGCGCACGTAGTACTGATCGTTGATGCGCACCGCCAACGGGTGGGCGGCGAAGATCCGGTGGTCAAGTTGCGCCACCGCCACGCCGATATGCCGCGCGTATTCTTCGGCGGCAGGTTCGGCATTGAGCTCAAACACCCGCCGCGAGGTACTGTCGGCCCCCGTCACCACCAGTTTCTGCGCGCGGGGCAGGATGTGGTGGGTGGTAAACACCTCGAAATCCAGCCAGGTATTGACCAGCACCACGACGGCAGCGCCACTGTGGAAGGCGCCGTCGAAATACACGTGGGTGTGGGTCAGGTGGTTGTCGTCACCGGCCGAGCCACCAAAATGCGGGATATCGCCGAGCGCCGCGCTCAAGGCAGCGAGGACCATTTCTTCACGGCTGGAAAGGCCATCGAGCAGGGTCAAGGCAAAGCTGTTGCCCTTGATCGGCGCCAGGGTGTTGCTGCGACAGCCGCCCACCAGGCGCTCGACCATTTGCTGGGCGTCGATCAGGCTGAAGTGTTCAACCTGGTCGATCAATTCGGTGGCGATGGAAAAGTGCGCATGATCAAACCCCACCGCCGTCACGCAATTGCGCCCATAGCCCTGGGGCGTGATCTCGCCGGCGCTGGTGCAACCCACCACGCGTACGCCACCAAAGCGCTGTTGCAGGGCCTGGCCGAGGGCCTGCAGATTGTAGGTAGCCGAGCAGAAGAACAGCACAAACCCCAGGTACGGGTGCAACAACTGGCTGGCCAGCTCATCGGCCACCTGCCACGCCTCGCTGGCCTGGGACATGGCTGTGACTACGCCTTCGCTGTGCACCTGTTGCATGGTCACCTCCGCCGTTTAAGCTCAAGTGTACGAACGCGCGGGATGGCGACCTATGCTACTTGGGTACTGGGTCGGGGCTTCGATGGGATGAGAACGCCAGGTTGGCGAGCAATCCATGTGAAATGAGATCAAAAAATGTGGGAGCGGGCTTGCTCGCGAAAGCGGTGTGTCATTCAGTATTTATTTGACTGATCCACCGCATTCGCGAGCAAGCCCGCTCCCACATTTTGATCCCGTTCCAGGTCATTACCAGGTGAGCACCGCACCTACGGCAAAGGTATCGGTGTCTTCGTTCTGCGCACTGGTGTCGTGGCCGCTGATCTCGAACTGGTTGTACTCGGCCACCAGCTTCAGGTTGTCGTTGATGTCATGGAACAGGGCAATGCCACGGGTTTCATAATCCGCGCCGCTGCCGACCACGCCGTTGCCGTCGTCCTTGGTCTTGCCGTAGGACAGCGCCAGACGGTTCTTGCCCAGTTTGTAGGAGCCCTGCAACAGGTAGCCGTTGCTGTCGACATTACGCAGCGTCGCCTCGCCCGCGTTGTTGGTGAAGAACGGGTTGATGCCCTTGGCCTGGAAGCCGGAACCGGTGAGCGACAAGCCGCCCATCTTCGCCTGCACGCCGTAGCCCAGGCCTTTGGAGGTCACCGATTCGACGGTGGAGTCGGTGTTGTCCGACGTCTGGTAGCTGCCATTGAGCCAGCTGTAGATCTTCGCCCCGCCCACGTCGAACTGGTAGGTGATCTCGCTCTCGGTGCGCGGGTTCTTCTGGTAGGCCTTGCCCAGGGCACTGCTGTCGTTGGTGTCGACCGGGTCCATGATGCCCACGGCCACCCGCAGGCCGTCCATCACCGGGGTGCGGTAGGTGATTTGCGAGGTGGGGAACGGGTACGGGTAGCCGCTGCCGATATTGCCGAACGACACCCCGCCGCCGTCCACCAGGCCCAGGCTGTCGCTGACCTGGCCGTAACCGGCGAGGAGTTCATCGAGCAGGATGTTGGAGCGGGCGAACAGACCGAAGTCCTTGCCGATCAGCACTTCGCCCCACTCGGGGTTGGCCACGGTGCCGTAGAACTGGCGTACGTCGATGGCGGTGTCGGTGCCGTTGGTTTCGCTGTCGTTGATGGTCACCCAGAACGAAGCGCGGGCACCGAGCTTGAGGTCATCGACCTGCTTGCCCATGTTGAAGCCCAGGTAGTTGGGCAAAAAGCCCATCTTCACCCGCGACTGGCGCCGGTCGTACTGCTCACCGGCCCGATCCACATCGCTGTTGACGTAGAAGGCGTTGATATAGCCATCGGTGGAGAATGTGGTCTGGTCCTTGTCGTACAGCACGATCTCGGCCTGGGCCAGCGAGCTCAAGCCGAGGCTGGCGATAAAGGCTGGCAACAGACGACGGGGGAAGTTCTTATTGTTATGCATGGCGCGCTCCGCGACGGGGGGTCTGGGTGTCGGAGGCGATTATCGAAAGGCCGGCTGCGCGGTTAAACGCTGCCTTGGAGGGGGATGCGCGGTGCTTTGGACGGCAGCGAGGGCCCGCCACTTAAGGCTTACGCCGGTAGGAGCGAGCTTGCTGGCGAAGGTCGTTAACGATGACGTTGGGTATCTGAGACCCCGAGGTGTTCTTGCTGGCGTAATCGCAGGCAAGCCAGCTCCCACAGGGGAATGCAGCTGCGCGCTCTGGCGGTGCTGTTGCTGTTGCTGTTGCTCTGTTTTTGATCTGGTTTTTGATCTTAGGCGCCCCGTCAAACCACGATGGCCGCAGGCAGGTATTGCGCAGTGGGCACCCCGGCAGGATGCCGGGGTAGCCGCGACACGGCCATGGATGGCCGATCGCGGCGGGCCCACGGAGCAATGCCTGACTGCGGGCATGCCGAGCCTAGGCGAGGCACCGAGTGGTGGGGCAAGAGCGCTTTGGTTACTTTCGCGCTCTTCGAAAGTGACCCGCCGTCAGGGCGGAACCCTAAGTGGCCGTGACCGCAGCAACGGATATGTACACACACCAAGAAGATAGTTGTGTAGATACCTATGCCCCGCGTGATCGTTAACGACCTTCGCGAGCAAGCTCGCTCCTACAGGTTGGGTGGTGTGCAGGTTAGAGGGCGTTGAACAGCATCCCGCCGGCTACCACCACACACAGGCTGGCAAAGCCGATCTGCAAGGCCCGCGCCGGGACCCGCGACCCCAGGCGCCGGCCAGCGAGCATGCCGACGATGCTGGCAGCAATAAACACCCAGCCCATGGTGTCGATCACTACCCCGGCATGGAACGCGCCGACCACGCCGATCAGCGAGATCAGGCTGATCACCATCAACGACGTAGCAACGATCCCGCGCATCTGCACATCGGTCAGTTGCTTGAACGCCGGCACAATCAGAAAGCCGCCACCCACGCCGAGCAGGCCCGATACCGCCCCCGTCACCGCACCCAATGCCGCCAGGGTCGCGGTGCATTTGGCGGTCCAGGAAAAGCGCCCGGTCTGTTGATCAAGCATGCAGTTCTTTTGCCCCCAGGAGGCTGCGCCATGGTCGCTGGGGCCGGCCTCGACCTTCTCGCGCCGCAGCATGCGCCAGGCCACCAGCACCATCAGCGCGCTGAACAGGCCCATCAGGATCTTGTCCGGCAACTGATGGGCGAAGAACACCCCCAGCGGCGAGAACAGCGCGCCCAGCAATGCGATCAACAGCGCCGCGCGGTAACGCACCAGGCCATGGCGCAGGCCATCAAGCGCACCGACTGCCGCGGCCGCACCGACCGCAAACAACGACACCGGCGCCGCTTCGGTCATGGTCAAGCCCAGCCCCAGCACCAACGCCGGCACCCCGAGAATCCCGCCCCCGGCGCCGGTCAGCCCCATCACCAAACCCATCATCACGCCAAAAAAACTTGCCAGCAGCATAGGGTTCTCTCACTCCACCTTGGCCAGGCGGGTCAGCCATTCGCGACCCTTGAGCATGCCGTTCCAGTAGAACCACGGCAGCACTGTGGCCTTCAAGAACCACGCCGAACGCCGCGCCACGGTAGGGTCGAGGGCAAAGGTCGGCAACAGGCGGCCGCCATAACCAAACTCGGCCAGCACCACCTTGCCCTTCTCCACCGTCAGCGGGCAGGAGCCGTAACCGTCGTACTTGAGCGGCAACGGCGCCTGTTTGCGCAAGGCCAGCAGGTTCTCGGCCACCACCACGATTTGCTTGCGTACGGCGGCGGCCGTCTTGGCATTGCTGGTGGAGCACACATCGCCCAGGGCGAAGATATGGGGGTAACGCACCTGTTGCAGGCTGTGGGGGTCGACTTCGCACCAGCCGGCGGCGTCGGCCAGTGGGCTGTGGCGGATAAAGTCCGGCGCCACCTGTGGCGGCACGACGTGCAGCATGTCGAAGGACTTTTCTTCGATGCTGACATTGCCCTCGGTGTCCTTGACCTCGAACCAGGCCTTGCGCGCCTGGCCATCAACCTTGATCAAGTTGGAATTGAAGGCCAACCGTGCGCCATATTTCTCGACGTAGTTCATCAACGGCGGGACAAAGGTCGCCACGCCGAACAACGCGGCACCGGCCAGGTTGAATTCAACATCAATAGTGTTCAGGGCCCCCTGCTTGAGCCAGTGGTCGCAAGACAGGTACATGGCTTTTTGCGGCGCACCGGCGCATTTGATCGGCATGGCCGGTTGGGTAAAGATCGCCTTGCCGCCCTTGAGCTGCTGCACCCGTTGCCAGGTGTAGGGCGCGTGCTGGTAGCTGTAGTTGGAGGTGACGCCGTTGTGGCCCAGGGTCTGTTCCAGGCCCTCGATTTTCTCCCAGGCCAGGCGCAGGCCGGGGCAGACGATCAGGTTGTTCCAGGTCACACGCTGGCCACTGTCGAGCACCAGGGCCTGTTCGTCGGGCAGCAACTGGCTGACCGCCGCCTGCACCCAGGTCACACCATCGGGCAACACCCGGGCCATGGGGCGCATGGTTTTGCGAATGTCATGGGCGCCGCCGCCCACCAGGGTCCAGGCCGGTTGGTAGTAATGGTCGGCGCTGGGTTCGATCAGGATGAGGTTCAACTGCGGGTCGCGCTTGAGCAGGCTGGCCAGCAGGCCGATGCCCGCCGAGCCGCCGCCGATGACCACGATATCGCCACTGATGGTCGGTCCCCAGTGTTGGTCGTTCATAGTCTTGGCCTTTGTTCTTCGACAATGCACACAAGGGTCGCTGCCGCATGGCGTCACGTCCCACTCACAATCGATCCTTTGCCTCGGATCGTTTGTTTCACTTAAGCTCGCAAGCCTATGTGGAAATCACCTTGAATGTAAGCTGCTATCAGCTACCCAGGACAACCGTCATGCCCGCGTTGATTCAATCCTTTCTGGACGAGGCGTCGTCGACCTACACCTACGTCGTCTATGAAACGCACGCCAGCCCCTGCGCCATCGTCGATTCAGTGCTCAACTACGACCCGGCCTCGGGGCGTACCGACACGGCCCAGGCCGACAAAGTGATTGCCTTCGTCCGTGAACGAGGCCTAAAGGTGCAATGGCTGCTGGAAACCCACGCCCACGCCGATCACCTGTCCGCCGCGCCCTACCTGCGCCGGCAATTGGGCGGCAAGATTGCAATTGGCCAGTCCATCAGCAAAGTCCAGGATGTGTTCAAGAACCTGTTCAACCTGGAGCCGGAGTTCCGGGCCGACGGGTCGCAGTTCGACCATCTGTTTGCTCCCGACGAGATCTTCCACATCGGCAACCTCGAGGCCCAGGCCCTGCACGTGCCTGGGCACACCCCGGCGGACATGGCCTACCTGATCGACGACCAGATGATCCTGGTGGGCGACACCCTGTTCATGCCTGACGTCGGCACCGCCCGCTGCGACTTCCCCGGCGGCGATGCACGCCAGTTATATGCCTCGATGCGCACATTGCTGGCCTTTCCCGGCGAGACGCGCCTGTATGTGTGCCACGACTATCCGCCTGAAGGCCGCGCGGCCAAATGCCTGACCACCGTGGCCGAACAGCGCGCGGGCAATATTCATGTGCATGACGGGGTGGACGAGGCGGCGTTTGTGCAGATGCGCACCCAGCGCGACGCCGGGCTTGGGATGCCGACCCTGTTGCTGCCGGCGATCCAGGTCAACGTACGGGCGGGGAATATGCCGCCGCCGGAGGACAACGGTGTGACCTACCTGAAGATCCCCCTCAACCAGCTTTGAAATACCCAGTCCAATGTGGGTGCGGGACTTGTATGGGAGCTGGCTTGTGTCGGAGCTGGCTTGCCTGCGATAGCCATCGGTATCTACACAACTTTGCCGCACCGCCTAAATCCAGGCAGATAGCGCAGTTGTGGCGAGCGGGCTTGCCCCGCGCTGGGCTGCGACGCAGCCCTAAACCCGGCCATCGAGGTTTATCTGAAGAAACGCGGCGGGCTTTTTGGGGCTGCTTCGCAGCCCAGCGCGGGGCAAGCCCGCTCGCCACGGGGGGCGTCAGTTTCTGAAAGTTGTGTAGATACCTACGCTGCGATAGCGGTATATCAGTCATCGCGGGCAAGCCCGCTCCCACACAAGGTCCGCTTCCACATTTCAGGTTTGCTGTGCTCTTCAGCCCAGGTTGATGCCATTGGCCGGCAGCGGCAGCGCCGTCTTGTAGCGCACCTGCTTGAGCGCAAAGCTGGAGCGGATGTTCGCCACCCCCGGCACCTTGGTCAGGAAATCCATCATAAAGCGCTCCAGTGACTGGATGGTCGGCACCAGCACCCGGATCAGGTAGTCCGGGTCGCCGGCCATCAGGTAGCACTCCATCACCTCCGGCCGGTCGGAAATCGCCCCCTCGAATTGTTGCAACGCCAGTTCGTTCTGTTTTTCCAGGCTGACGTGGATAAACACGTTGACGTGCAGCCCCAGCAAATCGGCATCCAGCAGCGTGACCTGGTCACGGATCAGGCCCAGCTCCTCCATCGCCTTGACCCGGTTGAAACACGGCGTGGGCGACAGGTTGACCGAGCGTGCGAGGTCGGCGTTGGTGATGCGGGCGTTCTCCTGGAGGCTGTTGAGAATCCCGATATCGATACGGTCCAGCTTGCGCATGAGACAAAACCACCTGTTTATTATGTTTATGCAGATTTTTTATCCTCAAATGATCTTATGCGCAACCAAACAGAGATAAATATTCTCCCCGGCCCGGCCTATGATTGTTGTAGGACAAGATTTCCCCTACCCGGGGACTGACTGTCAGCTAAGCGCGCCCACTATAAGAAATCCACAAGATCGAGCGTAGAAAGCCATGACCCAGCAATACGAACCGCTGCGCCTGCACGTTCCCGAGCCTTCTGGCCGTCCAGGTTGCAAGACCGACTTTACCTACCTGCGTCTGACCGACGCCGGTACCGTGCGCAAACCCGCCGTAGACGTAGAACCCGCCGACACCGCCGACCTGGCCAAGGGCCTGATCCGCGTGCTCGACGACCAGGGCCAGGCCCTGGGCCCGTGGGCTGAAGGCGTGCCGGTAGAGATCCTGCGCCGTGGCATGCGTGCCATGCTCAAGACACGGATCTTCGACAACCGCATGGTCGTCGCCCAGCGCCAGAAAAAAATGTCGTTCTACATGCAAAGCCTTGGCGAAGAAGCCATCGGCAGCGCCCAGGCCCTGGCCTTGAATGTTGATGACATGTGCTTCCCCACCTACCGCCAGCAAAGCATCCTGATGGCCCGCGAAGTGCCGCTGGTGGACCTGATCTGCCAACTGCTGTCCAACGAGCGCGACCCGCTCAAGGGCCGTCAGTTGCCGATCATGTACTCGGTCAAGGACTTTGGCTTCTTCACCATTTCCGGCAACCTCGCCACCCAGTTCGTACAGGGCGTGGGCTGGGGCATGGCCTCGGCGATCAAGGGCGATACCAAGATCGCCTCGGCGTGGATCGGCGATGGCGCCACCGCCGAATCGGACTTTCACACCGCCCTGACCTTCGCCCACGTGTACCGCGCGCCGGTGATTCTCAACGTGGTCAACAACCAGTGGGCAATTTCCACCTTCCAGGCAATTGCCGGCGGTGAAGCCACGACCTTTGCCGGACGCGGCGTGGGTTGCGGGATCGCCTCCCTGCGGGTGGACGGCAACGACTTCATTGCCGTGTACGCCGCCTCCGCCTGGGCCGCCGAACGGGCGCGGCGCAACCTCGGCCCGACCCTGATCGAATGGGTCACTTACCGCGCCGGCCCGCACTCCACCTCCGACGACCCGTCCAAATACCGGCCTGCCGACGATTGGAGCCACTTCCCGCTGGGCGACCCGATCGCCCGCCTCAAGCAGCACCTGATCAAGATTGGCCAGTGGTCCGAAGAGGAACACGCCACGGTCACTGCCGAGCTCGAAGCCGAAATACTCAGCGCGCAGAAAGAAGCCGAACAGTACGGCACCCTGGCCGGTGGCCAGATCCCGAGCGCCGCGAGCATGTTCGAAGACGTCTACAAAGAGATGCCGGAGCACTTGAAGCGCCAGCGTCAAGAGTTGGGGATCTGACATGAACGATCACAACAATAAAATCGAGTTGGAAACCGCCATGACCACTACCACCATGACCATGATCCAGGCCCTGCGCTCGGCCATGGATGTGATGCTTGAGCGTGACGATAACGTGGTGGTATTCGGCCAGGACGTCGGTTACTTCGGCGGCGTGTTCCGTTGCACCGAAGGCTTGCAGACCAAGTACGGCACCTCGCGGGTGTTTGACGCACCGATCTCCGAAAGCGGCATCGTCGGCGTGGCCGTGGGCATGGGCGCCTATGGCCTGCGCCCGGTGGCCGAAATCCAGTTCGCCGACTACGTGTACCCGGCCACCGACCAGATCATCTCCGAAGCGGCGCGCCTGCGTTACCGCTCGGCCGGCCAGTTCACCGCGCCTTTGACCATGCGCATGCCCTGCGGCGGCGGCATCTACGGCGGCCAGACCCACAGCCAGAGTATCGAAGCGGTGTTCACCCAGGTCTGCGGCCTGCGCACGGTGATGCCGTCCAACCCCTATGACGCCAAGGGCCTGCTGATCGCCTCCATCGAAAACGATGACCCGGTGATCTTCCTTGAGCCCAAGCGCCTGTACAACGGCCCGTTCGACGGCCACCACGACCGCCCGGTAACGCCATGGTCCAAGCACCCGCAAGCGCAGGTGCCGGACGGTTACTACACCGTTCCGCTGGATGTGGCCGCCATCGTGCGCCCTGGTTCGGCCGTCACCGTGCTGACCTATGGCACCACCGTGTATGTGTCGCAAGTGGCCGCCGAAGAAACCGGGATCGACGCTGAAGTCATCGACCTGCGCAGCCTGTGGCCGCTGGACCTGGAAACCATCGTCAAGTCGGTGAAAAAGACCGGCCGTTGCGTGGTGGTGCATGAAGCCACGCGTACCTGCGGTTTTGGCGCCGAGCTGGTGTCGTTGGTGCAAGAGCATTGCTTCCACTACCTGGAAGCGCCGATCGAACGCGTGACCGGTTGGGACACCCCCTACCCGCACGCGCAAGAGTGGGCGTATTTCCCTGGCCCGACCCGTGTGGGCGCGGCTTTGCAACGGGTCATGGAGGTCTGAATGGGCACGCACGTTATCAAGATGCCGGACATTGGCGAAGGCATCGCAGAAGTTGAGCTGTCGGTATGGCACGTCAAGGTCGGCGATATGGTCGTGGAAGACCAGGTGCTGGCGGACGTCATGACCGACAAGGCGATGGTGGATATTCCCTCGCCAGTCCACGGCAAGGTGATATCGCTCGGCGGTGAGCCGGGTGAAGTCATGGCGGTGGGCAGCATCCTGATCAGCATTGAAGTCGAAGGCGCCGGCAATACCAAGGAGTCGGCGCTGTCGGCAGTGGTTGAGCAAGCCGCGCCGGCGCCCAAGGCCGACATCAAGGCACCGGTGGTTGAAAGCAAGCCGGCCGCCAAGCCGCTGGTGGCTGCGGCGCAAGCCCCGGTGGCCCGCGACGCCGATGAGCGTCCGCTGGCGTCCCCCGCCGTGCGCAAGCATGCGCTGGATGCCGGGATCCAGTTACGCCTGGTCCAGGGCTCGGGCCCGGCCGGGCGCATTCTGCATGACGACCTCGAGGCCTATCTGCAACAGGGCACCACGCGGGCCGCGGCGGGCGCCAACCCGTATGCCGAACGCAACGACGAAGAGCAGATCCCGGTGATCGGCATGCGCCGCAAGATCGCCCAGCGCATGCAGGACGCGACCCGTCGCGCTGCGCATTTCAGCTACGTCGAAGAGATCGACGTGACGGCCCTCGACGACTTGCGCGTACACCTCAATGAAAAACACGGCGCCAGCCGCGGCAAGCTGACGTTGTTGCCATTCCTGGTGCGGGCGATGGTCGTGGCGCTGCGCGATTTCCCGCAGATCAACGCGCGTTATGACGACGAAGCCCAGGTCATCACCCGCCTCGGCGCGGTGCATGTGGGCGTCGCCACCCAGAGCGATGTCGGGCTGATGGTGCCGGTGGTGCGTCATGCCGAAGCGCGCAGCCTGTGGGGCACCGCCGAGGAAATCACCCGCCTGGCCACCGCCGCCCGCACTGGCAAGGCCAGCCGCGACGAGCTGTCGGGCTCGACCATCACCCTGACCAGCCTCGGCGCGTTGGGCGGGATTGTCAGCACCCCGGTGCTGAACCTGCCGGAAGTGGCGATTGTCGGGGTCAACCGCATTGTTGAGCGGCCGATGGTGATCAAGGGGCAGATCGTGATCCGCAAGATGATGAACCTCTCCAGTTCCTTCGATCACCGGGTGGTCGACGGCATGGACGCGGCGCAATTCATCCAGGCCATCCGTGGCCTGCTCGAACAACCCGCCAGCCTGTTCCTGGAGTAAGGGCATGACTCAGACACTGCATACCACGCTGCTGATTATCGGCGGCGGCCCTGGCGGTTACGTGGCGGCAATCCGCGCCGGCCAACTGGGCATCCCGACCATCCTGGTGGAAGGCCAGGCGCTGGGCGGCACCTGCCTGAACATCGGCTGCATTCCGTCCAAGGCGCTGATTCACGTGGCCGAACAGTTCCAGCAAACCGTGCACCTGAGCCAGGGTTCGGCCCTGGGCATCGACGTGGACGTGCCGACCCTGGATATCCGCAAGAGCGTGGAGTGGAAGGACGGCATCGTCGATCGGCTGACCACCGGGGTTGCCGCGCTGCTGAAAAAACACAAAGTCCAGGTCATCCATGGCTGGGCCAAGATCGTCGACGGCAAGACCGTGGACGTGGGCGACCAACGCATCCAGTGCGAGCACCTGCTGCTGGCCACTGGCTCGAAAAGCGTCAACCTGCCGATGCTGCCGATTGGCGGGCCGATCATCTCGTCCACCGAAGCCCTGGCGCCGACCCGGGTGCCAAAGCGCTTGATCGTGGTCGGTGGCGGTTATATCGGCCTGGAACTGGGGATTGCCTACCGCAAGCTCGGGGCCGAGGTCAGCGTGGTCGAGGCCCAGGACCGCATCCTGCCAGCCTACGACGCCGAACTGACGCAACCGGTGGCCGAATCCCTCAAGCAACTGGGGGTCAAGCTGTACCTCAAGCACAGCGTCACCGGGTTTGAAGGTGGCAGCCTGCAAGTACGCGATCCGGAGGGCGGCACCCTGGCCCTGGACACCGACCAGGTGCTGGTCGCCGTTGGTCGCAAACCCAACACCCAGGGCTGGAACCTGGAAGCCCTGGACCTGGCGATGAACGGTGCGGCGATCAAGATCGACAACCGCTGCCAGACCAGCATGCGCAACGTGTGGGCCATCGGCGACCTGAGCGGCGAGCCAATGCTGGCGCACCGGGCCATGGCCCAGGGCGAGATGGTGGCCGAGCTGATCAGCGGCAAGTCCCGGGAATTCAACCCGGCGGCGATCCCGGCGGTGTGTTTTACCGACCCGGAACTGGTGGTGGTCGGCAAGACCCCGGACGAAGCCAAGGCCGCGGGCCTGGACTGCATCGTCTCGAGCTTCCCGTTCGCGGCCAATGGCCGGGCCATGACCCTGGAGTCCAAGACCGGCTTCGTGCGGGTGGTGGCGCGGCGTGACAATCACCTGATTGTCGGCTGGCAGGCAGTGGGGGCTGGCGTGTCCGAACTGTCCACGGCCTTTGGCCTGAGCCTGGAAATGGGCGCGCGCCTGGAAGATGTGGCGGGCACCATCCATGCCCACCCGACCCTGGGTGAAGCGGTGCAGGAAGCAGCCCTGCGGGCGTTGGGGCATGCGTTGCATCTATAAAAAGCGACACACCACCCTGTAGGAGCGAGCTTGCTCGCGAAAAGCTCAAGGGCGCCGCGTTTATTCTGGTCATACGCGCCATCGTTGACGATTCTCGCGAGCAAGCTCGCTCCTACAGGAACCGCATGTAACTGGAAGACCAGCAGCGGAATGAAGTATTGTTGCGCCCATCCAGAAATAAACCGAAAGCCTGCCTTCGACCAGGCGGTTGCGAAGAGATAGAGGGTGTCATGAGTAACGAAAGCATCAATTGGGACAAATTGGGTTTTGACTACATCAAGACCGACAAGCGCTTCCTCCAGACCTGGAAAGACGGCGCCTGGCAAGAAGGCACCCTGACCGACGACAACGTGCTGCACATCAGCGAGGGCTCCACTGCCCTGCACTACGGCCAGCAATGCTTTGAAGGCCTCAAGGCCTATCGCTGCAAGGACGGCTCGATCAACCTGTTCCGCCCGGACCAGAACGCCGCCCGCATGCAACGCAGCTGCGCGCGCCTGCTGATGCCGCAAGTGCCGACCGAAGCCTTTATCGAAGCCTGTAAGGAAGTGGTCCGCGCCAACGAGCGTTTCATCCCGCCGTACGGCACTGGCGGCGCGCTGTACCTGCGCCCGTTCGTGATCGGCACCGGTGACAACATTGGCGTGCGCACCGCGCCCGAGTTCATCTTCTCGATCTTCTGCATCCCGGTTGGCGCCTACTTCAAGGGCGGCCTGACCCCGCACAACTTCCTGATCTCCGGCTACGACCGCGCCGCGCCAAACGGCACCGGCGCCGCCAAGGTCGGTGGCAACTACGCGGCCAGCCTGATGCCCGGCTCCCTGGCGAAAAAAGCCAACTTTGCCGACTGCATCTACCTGGACCCGGCCACCCACTCGAAAATCGAAGAAGTCGGCTCGGCCAACTTCTTCGGGATCACCCACGACAACAAGTTCGTCACCCCGAACTCGCCGTCGGTACTGCCAGGCATCACCCGCCTGTCGCTGATCGAACTGGCCAAGACCCGCCTGGGCCTGGAAGTGGTCGAAGGCGACGTGCTGATCGACAAACTGGCAGACTTCAAGGAAGCCGGTGCCTGCGGTACGGCGGCCGTGATCACGCCTATCGGCGGGATCGAGTACAAAGACAAACTGCACGTGTTCTACAGCGAAAAAGAAGTAGGCCCGGTCACCCAGAAGCTCTACAAAGAGCTGACGGGTGTGCAGTCCGGCGACGTTGAAGCGCCGGCTGGCTGGATCGTCAAGGTCTAAGCCAACCCTGAATGCAGGAGCTGGCTTGTGTGGGAGCTGGCTTGCCTGCGATAGCGGGCTGTCAGTCAACGCATTGGCGACTGATACACCGCTATCGCAGGCAAGCCAGCTCCCACACAAGCCAGCTCCCACATTTGTTTTGGGGTGGTTTCAGGATTTGGGCAGGTTCTGCGCAATCTTCTTGCCCATGCTGATCCTCGGTTCCACGCCATACCCCAGCGCTTCATAGAACCCCACGACCGCCTCATTGCCCGAGGTGATCTGCAGGTTGATCTTCAGGCAACCCAAGGCAATCAATGCCTGTTCCCCATGCCGCACCAACGACGCGCCCAGGCCTTGCCGGCGATAGTCGGGATGCACGGCCACCGAATACAACCAGCCACGATGCCCGTCGTAACCTGCCATCAAGGTGCCAATCACAGCCTTGCCGTGGGTGGCGACAAAGAACAGCCCATCGTCGACCGCCAGCTTTTTATCAATCGCCAACTCCGGCCGGTTATGGGCCGTGTCGTAGCCGAACGCCGCCTGCCATAACGTCACGACCTGGGCACGATGCAAGCGGTCGCGGTAAGGCCCGATGGGGTGGCGGGACGACAATGCCTTCTCCATCACCAGGGTGCGCTCGTTGCCGTGGTACACGTTGCGCACGGTGTGGAACCCCAGCTTGGTATAGAACGGCTCGGCGGTCAGCGACGACGGTACGCTCAATACCGTGACCCCAGCCTCACGGGCCCGCTGTTCGATATCGACCATCAGTTGGCGCCCGATGCCCTGCCCTTGCAGCGCCGGGTTGACGAACACCGAACGCACGACATTGGCGTCCAGGGCGGCCGTGGCGACGATCAGTTGATCCCGGATTGCCACCAGCACGGTGCGGCGGGCAAGCAAGTGCAGCACCGCCTGCGGTGTGAAGTTGCTCGCCACCCGGGCAATCACGTCCGCCGGGTAGTCGCCGGCGTTGCTGCTGTGCAGGGCGGCAAGGATGACCTGGCTGATGCCTTCGGCATCCGAGGCTTGTGCGAGGCGAACGGCGGTAGGCATGACTCCTCCTGACGGACAGCGTTATGACGGCACCCACGATAACAATGTGGGAGCGGGCTTGCTCGCGAATGCGGTGTATCAGTCAACATATCCACCACTGACCCACCGTATTCGCGAGCAAGCCCGCTCCCACATTTTGAGCGGCGCTCGACGCTACAGCCGATTCGGCTGCCATACCCCTCTTTTCAGCTTTCCCGGCTGGGCCACTCCCCTGTTTCAGCCGGGATTCTGCCGCCAGAGCGCACAAAATAGCCTCCATGCCCAACCCCATGGACCCGTGCCCCCATGCAAACCACCAATACCGTCCTGATGATCCGCCCGGCGCACTTTGCCTTTAACCCGGACACCGCGATCAACAACCGTTTCCAGCGCGCGCCCGCAGATCCGGTGGCCGCACAGCACAAAGCGCTGGAAGAGTTCGACGGATACGTCCAGACCCTGCGCCAGCATGGCGTGGAAGTGTTGGTGGTGCAGGACACGCCCGCGCCCCATACCCCGGATTCGATCTTCCCCAATAACTGGTGGAGCAGCCATGCCGATGGCAGCCTGGTGCTGTACCCGATGGAAGGCCAGAACCGCCGCCTGGAGCGCAACAAAGGCGTGTTGCAAGTGCTGGAGCAACGCTTCGCGATCAAACACACCATCGACTTCAGCCACCTGGAACAACAGAACATGTTCCTCGAAGGCACCGGCAGCATGGTCCTCGACCGCCAGCACCGCATCAGCTACGCCTGTCACTCCGGACGCACCCACCACGATGCCCTGCGCCAGTTTGCCGAGCGCCTGGACTATCAGGTCTGCGCCTTCCACGCCGTCGACCGCCATCACGCACCGATCTACCACAGCAACGTGATGATGAGCGTCGGCCGCGACCTGTCGGTGGTGTGCCTGGACGCGCTACCCCAAGCCCACGAACGCCTGGGCCTGGAACGTTCCCTGCGCGACACCGGCAAAGACATCCTGGCCCTGGACTTCGACCAGTTGGAAGCCTTCGCCGGCAACATGCTGGAGGTCCACGACCGCGACGGCCAGCCGCTGTTGGTGATGTCCGCCAGCGCCTGGCGCTCGCTCAAGCCGGCGCAGCGCCAGCATGTGGAGCGCCACACCCACCCGGTGGTGGTGAATATCGACAATATCGAACGCATCGGCGGCGGCAGTGCCCGCTGCATGTTGGCCGAAGTGCATCTGCCGGCCCGCGCCTCATTCCAATAAGGAGTTTTTCCATGACCCGTTATATCGACGTCAACGACCTCAGCTACCTGGTATCGCAAAAAGGCCTGCAAACCTGCATCACCGAGATGGCCGAGTACATCCGCGCCGACTACCTGCGCTGGAACGACTTTGAGAAATGCGCACGCCTGGCCAACCACTCGCCCGAGGGCGTGATCGAGCTGATGCCGGTCTCGGATGCTTCGCTGTATGCCTTCAAATACGTCAACGGCCACCCGAAAAACACCCAGAGCGGCATGCTCACCGTCATGGCGTTCGGTGCCCTGGGGGATGTGGACACCGGCAAGCCGGTGCTGCTCAGCGAGATGACCCTGACCACCGCGATCCGCACTGCCGCGACTTCGGCCCTGGTCGCCCGCTACCTGGCCCGCGACAACAGCCGCAGCATGGCGCTGATCGGCAACGGTTCGCAAAGTGAATTCCAGGCCCTGGCCTTCCATGCGCTGCTGGGCATCAACGAAATTCGCCTGTTCGATATCGATACCCAGGCCATGCACAAGCTGGCGAACAATCTCAAGGCCTTCCCGGCCATCAAGGTGACCCTGGCCGGTAGCGTTGCCGAAGCGGTCAAAGGCGCCGATATCGTCACCACCGTAACCGCCGACAAGGCCTACGCCACGATCCTTACCGACGAGATGATCGAGCCCGGCATGCACCTCAATGCCGTGGGCGGCGACTGCCCTGGCAAGACCGAACTGGACCGCCGTATCGTCGAGCGCGCCCGGGTGATCGTGGAGTACGAACCACAAAGCCGTATCGAGGGCGAAATCCAGCATATGCCCGAGGACTCGCCAGTCACCGAGCTGTGGCAGGTGATCAACGGTCAGAAGCCGGGCCGGGAAAACCCGCGCCAGGTAACCCTGTTCGACTCCGTGGGTTTTGCCCTCGAAGACTATTCGGCCCTGCGCTATGTACTGGATGTGGCCAAGGCCCTGGACGTGGGCAGCGAGTTGGAGTTGGTACCGGACCTGGCCGACCCCAAGGACCTGTTCGCCCGCCTGGCCCAACAACCGGCCGCACAGCACAAAAAGCGCGCCTGAAACCGCTCTGGCCTGCTGCTTTGCGCGAGCGGCGGGCCCCGGAGCCGGGTTTGAAAAGCCGATATGCAGGGTGTTGCAGCCGATTCTGCTGCAACCGGAGTTTTAACAGCGTATTCCGCGTGCCAACCCCTAGGTAAACGACACAAAAAACGCACCACCATGAAGCATTCTGAGCGCGACCAAAGAGTCAGCAAATGAATGCATGCCGCACCCTTTCTACTGCCCTGACATCAATTACAAAATATAGGGAAAACACCATGACTCCGCTCCGATCACTCATCGCCGCGCTGCTCCTGCCTTTGTGCGCCAACGCCGTCCAGGCCCAGGAATGGAAAGAAATCCGTTTCGGCGTGTTCCCCGAGTACCCCCCCTTTGAATCCGTGGCCGCCGATGGCAGCCTGCAAGGTTTCGACATTGAATTGGGCAACGCCATCTGTGCCAAGCTCGAAGTCAAATGCACCTGGGTCAACAACGAGTTCGACGGCATGATCCCGGCGCTGCGTGCGCGCAAGTTCGACGCCATCATGTCCTCCATGGCCGTGACCCCGGCCCGGCAAAAACAGATCGACTTCAGCGACCGCTTGTTCCTCAGCCCCACCTCGGTGATTACCCGCAAGGGCGCTGCCTTCGGCGACACCCCGGAATCGCTCAAAGGCAAGCAGGTCGGCGTGCTCCAGGGCTCGTTGCAGGAAGCCTACGCCCGTGCGCACCTGGCCAAGCTCGGCGCGCAGGTCAAGGCGTATCAGTCCCAGGACCAGAACTACGCCGACCTGCAAAACGGCCGCCTCGACGCGACGTTGACCGACAAGCTCGAAGCCCAGCTCAACTTCCTGTCCAAGCCTGAAGGTGCCGACTACCAGTCCGGCCCAGCCTTCAAGGACCCGACCTTGCCCCTGGACATTGCCATGGGCCTGCGCAAGAACGACCAGGAGTTGCGGGCGCTGATCAACAAGGGTATCGCGGCCATCCAGGCTGATGGCACCTACGCGCTGATCCAGAAGAAGTACTTCGGTGACGAAGACATCTATCACGAATAACGTCAGCAGATAGCCTCTCCCCCTGTAGGAGCAGCTTGCTCGCGAAAAACGTCAACGATAACGCGTAAAGCCAGATTAAACGCGGTGCCCTTGAGTTCTTCGCGAGCAAGCTCGCTCCTACAAAAGGGACACCGTGCCCATCGAGATCTCCCCCCATGAATGAACTCCTCAACCTGCAAGGCTTCGGCCCGCTGTTGGCCCAGGGTGCCTGGATGACCATCAAGCTGGCGTTCCTCGCGCTGGTCCTGAGCCTGACCCTGGGCCTGGTCGCCGCCGGTGCCAAGCTGTCCAGCCATAAGCTGTTGCGCATCCCGGCCACGCTCTACACCACTTTGATCCGCAGTGTGCCGGACCTGGTGCTGATCCTGCTGATCTTCTACAGCCTGCAACTGTGGCTCAATGACCTGACCGAAATGCTCGGCTGGAATTACTTCGAAATCGATCCATTCACCGCAGGCGTCATCACCCTGGGCTTTATCTACGGCGCGTATTTCACCGAAAACTTTCGCGGCGCGATGCTCAGTGTGCCCGTGGGCCAACTGGAAGCAGCGACCGCCTACGGCTTGAGTCGCTGGCAGCGCTTTCGGCTGGTGATGTTCCCGCAATTGATGCGCTTTGCGCTGCCGGGGTTGGGCAATAACTGGCTGGTGCTGCTCAAGTCCACGGCGCTGGTGTCGATCATCGGCCTGGCAGACCTGGTCAAGGCCGCGCAGAACGCCGGCAAGACCACCAATGACCCGCTGTACTTCCTGATCCTCGCGGGCCTGGTGTACCTGTTGATCACCACCCTCTCCAACCGCATCTTCAAACGCCTGGAACGGCGCTACAACGTCGGCATCAAGGGGGTCGCGCGATGATTGAACTGATCCAGCAATATGGCCTGGCGTACCTGTGGACCGATGGCTCGGGCTTTTCCGGAGTGGCCATGACCTTGTGGCTGTTTATCGTGTCGGTGATCCTCGGGTTTGTCCTGTCGATCCCGCTGGCAATTGCCCGCGTCAGCGAGCACTTCTGGCTACGCTGGCCGGTGGAGGTGTACACCTACCTGTTTCGTGGCACGCCGCTGTATATCCAGTTGCTGATTTGCTACACCGGCCTGTACAGCCTGCAAGTGGTGCAAGACACCGCCCTGCTCAATCAGTTTTTCCGCGATGCGTTGAACTGCACCCTCCTGGCCTTTGTGCTCAACACCTGTGCCTACACCGTGGAAATCTTCGCCGGGGCCATTCGCAATATTCCCCACGGTGAAATTGAAGCAGCGCGGGCCTATGGTTTGCACGGCTGGCGGATGAACCTGTTCGTGGTGATCCCCGCCGCGCTGCGCCGCGCGTTGCCGGCCTACAGCAACGAAATGATCCTGATGCTGCACGCCACGTCCCTGGCGTTTACCGCAACCATCGCCGACATCCTCAAGGTGGCCCGCGACGCCAACGCCGAAACGTTCCTTACGTTCCAGGCCTTCGGCATTGCCGCGCTGCTGTACATGCTGCTGTCCTTTGCATTGGTGGGCCTGTTCCGACTGGCCGAACGACGCTGGATGCGCTTTCTTGTCCCGACCCGAGGCTAACCCATGAACCAGTCCGCACAGGCCCTGGCCGCCCATCCTGCTGATCTTGCCACCTCCCGCCCGACTGCTGTTGCTGCCAGTGCCAGCGTCAAGCTCAAGGTCGAAGACCTGCACAAAAGCTACGGCGAGCATGAAGTGCTCAAGGGCGTTTCCCTTAACGCCAGCAAGGGCGACGTGATCAGCCTGATCGGCGCCAGCGGCTCCGGCAAGAGCACCATGCTGCGCTGCATCAACTTCCTCGAACAACCCGACGCTGGGGTGATTACCCTGGATGGCATCAGCATTGAAATGCGCCAGGGCCGCGCCGGCGTGCAAGCGCCGCACCAGGCGCAACTGCAGAACCTGCGCACGCGCCTGGCCATGGTGTTCCAGCATTTCAACCTGTGGAGCCACATGACCGTGCTGGAGAACATCTGCATGGCACCGCGCCGGGTGTTGGGCGTGAGCGCCGCCGAAGCGGAAAAACGCGCGCGGATGTACCTGGATAAAGTTGGCCTGCCAAGCCGGGTCGCGGATCAATACCCGGCGTTTCTCTCCGGCGGCCAGCAACAGCGGGTGGCCATCGCCAGGGCGCTGGCCATGGAGCCGGAGATTATCCTGTTCGACGAACCGACCTCGGCGCTGGATCCAGAGCTTGTAGGGGAAGTCCTCAAAGTCATACAGACGTTGGCCGAGGAAGGTCGTACCATGCTCATGGTCACCCACGAAATGGGCTTTGCCCGGCAGGTGTCCAGCCAGGTGCTGTTCCTGCACCAGGGCCGTGTCGAAGAACAAGGCAACGCCGAGATTCTCGACCATCCCAAGAGCGAACGTTTGCAGCAATTTCTCTCCAACCGCTTGAAGTGAATACAGAATCGACCATGGATACCAAGGCCAACGGACCCCATTCCTCCCCTGCGCTGGATCGCATTGATGAAGCCATCATCGATGTATTGCGCCATCAGGGGCGCATCACCTACGAGAAGCTGTCTTCGCTGGTGCACCTGACCCCCAGGCCCTGCCTGGAACGGGTGCGCAAGCTGGAGCGGCGCGGGGTGATACGCGGCTATGGCGCGATCATCGATGTGCAGATGGTCTCGCCGGGGTTGTCGTTGCTGGTGCTGGTGGCCCTGTCCAACCAGAGCGGGCGCTCGGCGCAAAAGGCCTTCGAAGCCTGCGTCAAGGCCTGCCCGCAAGTGTTCGAATGCCAACTGATCAGCGGCCCCTTCGACTACAGCCTGCGCATGCGCTGCCGGGACATGGAGCACTACCGCGTGCTGACGGAAACCTGGTTAAACAATGATGAGCTGCACATTGATAAATTGGTGGCCCATCCGGAGTTGGCGGTGGTGAAAAACACTGCGACTGAGTTGGCCTGAGACGCACTGCCAGATACACAGAAGATCAAATGTGGGAGCGGGCTTGCTCGCGAATGCGGTGGGTCAGTGATGGATAGGTTGACTGATACGCCGCATTCGCGAGCAAGCCCGCTCCCACATTTAACCGTGCCCGCTTGATATTCTCTTACCTCGCCGAGCCGCCACGAGGCTCGCCTGCCCATCCCGCTGCTTCCCCGTTCGCGCCTCGCTGATCAACCCCGGTATCAACTTGCCCTCCGGCAGATTCTTCCAGAACCGGCTCGGCAGGTGCCCTTCCATGACTTTGGGATTCAACCGTGCCGGGTTGAAGATATGGCTGTAGTAGGTCAGCCACATGGCACTGTGTGGGTCCTCGACATTCTGCGCCAACTGCTGCCATTGCTCCGGGCACTGGCGTTGATGGATCAACTGCTCACCGTCGTAATACACCCCATCCAGGGGCGTGGCGATCATCCAGCGATGGCGGCCCATGCGCCCGACAAAGTGCTGGCTGGCACTGTGCAAAATGTCGTGGGCCGGCTCGTGCCACGCCACGTACTCCGGCAACTGCGGGCCCGCCGCTGCCGGCAGGGCGATAAAACGTACAAACGCGTGCAGATGATGCGCTTCGCGCCGCACCTGCTTGATCCGCCGCTGCAGCTCGCTGCCCAGTTGATCCCCGGCCATCATTGCCGTGCGGTCACCATGGCTGACACGCCACAGCACTTCATACAGCAGGCTCCAGCGTTGCTCGCCGTGGTAACAGGCTGCGCTTTCCAGCAACTCCAGCAGCGCCTTCGGTATACGCGCCTGGAACGGGCCATTGTGCGCGGGGTAATGCTCATCGGTGGCGAACAGATCCGCCACTTCCACTTCGCCCCAACTGACATGGCTGGGGTCGATCTGATGGCTGAGCAGCCAGCGCGCCTGCTCGCGCCAGGTACTGAACAGGTTGTCGCATTCCAGGCTGATCATCCCCACAACCCCATCTGTTGCGGTTGCGGGCGGTCGCGCAGTTGCTCGCGCAGCAGCACGCTGGTGCTTTCCGCTTGTTGAGGGTGGTAGTCGCTGGTGATGAAAAACGGCTTGGCCTTGGTCAACACGCAGCGCATGCGCGCCAGGTCTTCAAAGCGGATCTTGCGCTGCCGGCGCAGTTCCACCAGACGCTCGGTGGTGCGCAGGCCAATCCCCGGGATCCGTGCGATCAACGTCGCCTCGGCACGGTTCAGGTCCAGCGGGAACACCTCACGATGCTCCAGGGCCCAGGCCAGTTTGGGGTCGATATCCAGCGCCAGATCCCCCGGCCCGGCGAACAGTTCATTGGCGCGAAAGCCATAACTGCGCAGCAGGAAATCCGCTTGATACAACCGGTGCTCGCGCATCAACGGCGGCGCCGCCAGGGGCACGCTTTTCGGGCTATTGGGGATCGGGCTGAACGCCGAGTAATAGACCCGGCGCAACTTGAAGTTGCCATACAACGCTTCGGCACCGTGGAGGATAGTGCTGTCATCCGTGTCATCGGCACCGACAATCATCTGCGTGCTCTGCCCCGCCGGCGCAAAACGCGGTGAACGGGGCTCGTTGAGCACGGTTTGCTCGCCGGTGAAAATCGTCTGCATCGCCTGCTTGATCGAGCCGATCTGCTTCTCTGGCGCGAGGATCTGCAGGCTCTTATCGGTGGGCAACTCAATGTTCACACTCAAGCGATCGGCATAACGCCCGGCCTCGGCGATCAATGCAGGATCGGCTTCGGGAATGGTCTTGAGGTGGATGTAACCGCGAAAGTCATGCTCCTCGCGCAACAGCTTGGCGACCCGTACCAACTGCTCCATGGTGTAGTCCGCCGAACGGATGATCCCCGAACTGAGAAACAAGCCACTGACGCAATTGCGCCGGTAGAAGTCCAGGGTCAGGCTCACCACCTCCTCCGGGTTGAACCGTGCACGGGGCACATCGCTGGAGCGGCGGTTGACACAGTATTGGCAGTCGTAAAGGCAGAAATTGGTCAGCAACACCTTGAGCAACGACACACAGCGCCCATCGGGCGTGTAGCTGTGGCAAATGCCCATGCCATCGCTCGATCCCAGCCCGGCCTTGCCCTCGGAACTGCGCTTGGGCGCCCCGCTGCTGGCGCAGGACGCGTCGTACTTGGCCGCATCGGCGAGGATGCTGAGTTTTTCGATCAACTGCATGGCGGGCTACCGGATACTGTATTTTTGTACAGTATCAGCAGCGACGCGTGCTATTCAAGGACAGACAGGCGAACGGTAGAACAAATCACTGTAGGAGCCAGCTTGTCGGCGACAAGGCCCGCAGACGTGCGGCGTACCTTGGAACGCCATCACCGGCAAGCCGGCTCCTGCAGGGGCTCGGTGTCAGGTCTTCAATCGTCGCGTGTCAGCACTTCCAGCAACTCAATCTCGAAATGCAGGTTGCTATGGGGTTGGATATGCTTGCCCATCGTTCGCTCGCCATAGGCCAGATGCGCCGGCACAAACAGCTTGCGCAGCCCGCCGACCTTCATCCCGATCAGGCCCTGGTCCCATCCCTTGATCACACGCCCTGTTCCAATCACACACTGAAACGGCTTGCCCCGCTCCCAGGACGAGTCAAACACCGTACCGTCTTCCAGGGTGCCGGTGTATTGGGTGGTAATGAGTGCACCCTTGACCACGGTTTTACCGTCGCCTTGGCGGATGTCGGTGATTTGCAGTGTTTCGTCGCTCATGGGGAATCTCGTTGGGTTCAACAGGCTCGGTTTTTCCCAGAATCGGCGGGGTTTGGCAAGTGCAGGAATAATCGCAGCCGTGAGACTTCCCTCCCCCTCCACAACCGCTGTAACAATCCCTGTCTTTCTATAGCGAACCCCGAAGCCGCTCGCTCACAACCACCGCCAAAACCGCCCCCAGAACCCCCGCTCCAGATCCGCCTTGCACCCCGCATACTGGCGCGCATACAGATCGGAACGGGCCTTGACCTTGCCGGCAACCGGCAACAACCAGGCCTTGCTGGCATAGGTGCGGTTGCGGTAGCCGCCCCAGCCTTCGTGGTAGTTCAGGTACTGGCCGTAGGCGTCGTATTTGTACACGCCGTTGATGGTGGCGGTCTTGTCCATGTACCAGCCGACAAAGTCGATGGCATCGTCGAAGTCCTGGCGGCTGGCCCAGTTGCGGCCGGTGCTTTTCTGGTAGTCGCCCCACACTTCATCCTTGGCCTGGGCATAGCCGGCGGCGGTGCTCACACGGCCCCAGGGGATGATCCACAACAGGTATTTGCGCGGGGTCTTGGCGTTCTGCCGGAAGCCCGATTCCTGGTACATGATGGCGAACGGTATCTGGATCGGCACACCCCAGCGTTTCTGGGTGACTTTGGCCGCGTCGTACCAGTCGTCCTTCTCGCGGAAGATGGCGCAGAGGTCATCGGGGGAGCGCGGCGGTGAGGTACCGCACGCCGCCAATAAGGTGGTGAAGAGCAGGAGGGCTGTGGTTTTTACCGGGGTCAAAAGCATACCTTTGCGTGAGCGCGAAAAAAGCCGACAGTTTACGCGCTCACGCAAGGTGTTGTGGTCATGACATCAATTGGCCTTGATCAAGCCAATGGCACTTTGCGGGTCGAAATGGCCAGGCGACCAATGCCAAAGCTCAATGCCGCGCCCAGTACCAGCATCAACAAGGTGCTCCACGCCGCGCGGGACAGTTGCTTGGCCGCTACTTCACCCGCTTCACGGGCCTGTTGTTCAGCTTGGGCCTTCAGCTCTTGGACTTTCTGCACAGCCTGTTGGTAGGCCTGGGCATAGTTCTCGACAATCTGGCTGGCCTCGGCCTGGCTCTTGCCGGTGCGGGCGGCGACGATGTTGACCAGCGCCTCTTTGTCTGCCGCGTTCAACGCAGGTTCACCGGAGGCTTTGACGCGTTCGAACCACTGCTTGAGTTCAGCCGCCGCCTGGGCTGGATGGGTGGCTGCATCAGTGGCTGCTTGCTGGCCGTCTGCCGCTGCCTGGTCGGCTTTTTGCTCGACATTGGCGGGATCCAGTTCTGCCTTGCCGCTTTGCTTGAGCAAGGTGTCGAGCTCGCCCTGCAGGCTGTCCCAATCCAGACTGATGCCCTTCTCGTTCAACTGCTGCTTGACGCTGTCGCTGATGCCGGGGGCTACCGCAGCAATCCCGCTGCCGGCCGCCGACAGGCCTTTGCCCACCACATTGCCTGCGGCGCCCACCACGCTGGTGGCCAATGCCGCCAGCAGCCAGGTGGTGAGCAAGGTGGTGATGGTCCAGCTCAGGACACCATGCAGGCCTCCACGATCCGGAGCGGTACGGCCGGCGACAAAGGCGCCTACGCCAATCGCCAGCAAGGTAGAGACAAACAGCCAGATCCCGGCGCCGGTGCCAAAACCGCTCAGCGGGTTGCCGGCCGCCATTGGGTCGACCGCACTGGCGCCGATGGCAGTGCCCAGAACGCTCAGCACCAGGTAGGTCACCAGGGCAATTGCACTACCGGCCAGGACTGAGCCCCAGGACACGCGAAACGGCGAACGGTTGGTTTCATAAAGAGTGGTCATGATCGTTCCTTGGACAAATGAGTAGGCCTTCAGTGTGTCCAGACCGGTGGCTACGGTCTCGGCACAAATGCACTAGGACGGCTGGTGCATTCGCACCCCGCCAGGGTGATTGGCTCTGCACTATGCTCAGGCTCTGTTGTCGTACCCCACATGTGCCAGACACGCCCTGTTTTGTAAGAGCGAGCTTGCTCGCGAAGAACCTGAGGGCGCCGCGTTCTTCCAGGGCGCGCGCGTTACCGTTGGAGACCTTCGCGAGCAAGCTCGCTCCTACAAGAGACAAGGTTGTCCTTATCTACCCTTTTTGGAGAAAGCATGAGCCAGGCCGTCCTCGCCCAAGAAACCAATCGCCGCCAATTGCAGCAGATCATTTCCGGCCTGTCCGACGGGGTGATTCTCGCCGAACTCGACCAGAGCATTCTGTGGGCCAACGATGCTGCACTGACCATGCATGGCCTGGGCGATATTGCCGGGCTTGGCGCCAATACCGCCGAATACGCCGAGCGTTTTGCCCTGCGCTACCGCAACAATCACCCGCTGCCCTTGGAAGCCTATCCACTGAGCCGAGTGGCCAACGGCGAAGCGTTCAGCGATGTGGTAGTAGAAGTCACGCCCACTGCCGACCCCGACCGCACCTGGGTCCATCGCCTGCGCAGCCTGGCGCTCACCGACAGCGCCGGCAAGCCGGAACTGCTGGTGCTGATCCTCAGCGATGCCACCGAATGGGCCAGCGCCGAGCAGCGTTTTGAAAAGACCTTCAACGCCAACCCGGCGCCGGCGGTGATCTGCCGCTTGAGTGATTTGCGCTATATCAAGGTCAACCAGGGCTTCCTCGAAATGACCGGCTACAACCGCGACCAGGTCATCGGCCGTTCGGTGTACGAACTGGACGTGCTGGAACAGGCCGAGCGCAAGGAGTTGGCGATCCAGCGCCTGGGCGAAGGTGCGACCATCCCGCAGATGCAAGCCGAGCTGAAGCTGCCCGAAGGCGGCAGCAAGCTGGTTATTGTCGCCGGCCAGCCGCTGGATATGAACGATGAGGAATGCATGCTGTTTTCCTTCACCGACCTGGAGCCCCGGCGCAAGGCCGAAACCGCCCTGCGCCAGAGCGAGGAGCGGTTTGCCAAGTCGTTCCGCCTGACGCCGGTGCCAACCCTGGTGTGCGATGCGGGCAATCAGCAGGTGGTGGACGTCAACGACGCGTTCATGACCATCACCGGCTACACCAGCGAAGAGTTGATCGGCAAATCCATCAGCGATATCAACTTTATCGACAGCAGCGAGGCCTGCACGCAGTTGTTCGCCACCCTGGAAAAGGCCGGCAGCCTCGAAGGCCAGGACCTGAAGATCCGCAAGAAAGGCCATGAGGTGATTGACTGCGTGGTGTCGGCCGACACCGTGACCATCCAGGACACCGCCTGTTACCTGCTGGTGATGATGAACATCACCGAGCGCAAACGCTCGGAGTTGGAGTTGGTGTCGGCCATCGAGGAAGTGATGAAGGACGCGTCCTGGTTCAGCCAGACGCTGATCGAAAAACTGGCCAACGCCAAGAGCGTCAACAGCCCCAACCAACCGAACATCGCCTTCACCGACCTGACCGCCCGTGAGCGGGATGTACTGGGGTTGATCTGTGAAGGCCTGGCCGACAAGGAAATCGCCTCGCGCCTGAAGCTGGCGCCCAATACCGTGCGCAATCATGTGGCAACGGTGTACTCCAAGCTCAACGTACACAGCCGCAGCGCCGCGATTGTATGGGCGCGGGAACGAGGGCTGTTTGCTGGCGAGCGACGGGTAAAAAAACCATGAACCAAGTGCAAATGCACTAGCCCTACCAGTGCAAATTCGCCTTATTGCGAGGGGATGGGCTGCTTAACCTTGAAGGGTAGCCACAGGGTTTGACGCTCTGTGCCATGGCGATTGTTACCCTTGAAGGAGACATCATGAAAAGTGAACAAATCAAAGGCCGCGTGGAAAAGGCCGTCGGCAAGGCCCAGGACTTTCTTGGCGACATGACCGATGACGAACAACTCCAGGCCCAGGGCGTAGCGCGCCAGGCGGCCGGCCAACTGCAACAGACCTATGGCGATGTGCTGGACAATGTCGGTGACTTTGCCCAACGCAAGCCGCTGGCCACCGTGGCAATCGTCGCGGGCGTGGGTCTGGTCCTGGGCCTGTTGCTGCGTCGTCGTTAATGGGGGCCGGCATGTTTACCTTGTCCCAACTGCGTAACTGCATCGAAGAAGCCTTGTTGCCGCTGACTTGCGAGTTCACCCTGTGCCGCGATTCGTCACTGACGTTGAAGGTGTTTGATGCCGAGACTGGCCGCGTGGACCTGGTGGTGACCGGGATCAGCGTGAACAAGCTCAAGACCCCGCAGGACGTCGCGACGATGGTCGAAGAATTGCGCTACGAATTGCACAGCAACACCGTGGGCGGTGCCATCTCCATCTGACCCCGCCCCTTTGTAGGCACTATCCCCTGTGGGAGCGGGCTTGCCCGCGATGGCGGCGGATCAGTCAAAGATGCATTTACTGACAGGCCGCAATCGCGGGCAAGCCCGCTCCCACAGGGACGCAGTCGTTTACACAGGGGGTGGGATGTCAGGGCGCGGCTTCAACGACGCCCCGATAAAGTAGAACAGCCCCCCGGCCACGATAAACCCGGCCAGCATGTAGAACATGTAGTGCGCCGGCAGGCTGGCCAGCACCAGCCCGCACAACACCGGCCCCAGCGCGGCGCCGAGGTTGGAGAGGTTTTGCGCGCCGTAGTACATGCCCCGCAGGTGGTCCGGGGCGATGCGGTCGATAAACATGTACTCGGCGGGGAACACGATGATTTCCCCCACGGTAAAGATCGCCATCGACACCACCCACCACCACACGCTGGTGGACAGCGCAAAGCCGATCACCCCCACCATGAACATCGCCAGCCCCAGGAGCAGCCAGCGGCTCAGGTGACGGTGGCTGATCTGCCGGCCGATCACGTATTGCAGGGCGATCACCAGCAGTGCGTTGGTGGTCAGAATGGCGCTGATTACGGTGTAGGTGTATTCGGCGTCCGAGGTGGTCACCAGGTATTGCGACAGGTAGGCGGTAAACTGCCCGAACACCACCGCGCTGAGCAAGCCGCCGAGGGTAAAGCACACCAGGCGATGATCGCGCAGCAATACCCGGCCCACCGCGAGGAAAGGCACCGGTTTTTGCGCGGTGTCGATCGTCGCCAGGCGGCGGTCGCCCCAGCGCCAGTAGAGCAGGAAGAACCCCATCCCCAGCAGCACCGACAAGACAAACGGCAGGCTCATGTCGACCTTGGCCACCATCGCGCCCAAGAACGGCCCTACCGCATAGCCGATATTGGTCAGGGTGTACTTGATGGAAAACACTTCGCTGCGCGCGTCGACGGGTAACAGGCTGGCAAAGCCGGCCTTGACCGCGACATCGATCACCGCATACGCCAGGTTGATCAGGATCAGGCAACTGTAGAAAAGCCACAGCTCGCGGGCCAGCAGCGTGCCGACAAACCCCAGGACAAACAGCAGGCTCAGCCCCAGCAACAGCCGGTAGCTATTGACCCGGTCCACAAGGAACCCGCCATACACACTCAGCAGGGATCCGACGATCAGCGAACTGCCGATCACCAGGCCCACCTCGCTGATACCCAGGGCGAAGTGGCTGGACAGGTAGATCACCATGTACGGAAAAGTGATCGCCTTGGCCAGGGTCAGTACCAGCGTGGCCGATAGCAGCAGGTTTACGCTGCGGGGGTAGTTTTTTATTGTTTTCAGCATCCTGCTCTCGTTCCCTGAAAGTCGTCGTTGCACAGGCTACGACAGGCGCAAAGCGCAGCTACCTTAACTCAGGACGAGCGGCAAAAAATGCCGTTTTTATGCAGTCGTGCATGATTTTTTAAATACCTCGACCCCAGGGGAGGAAGGCATTGGCCCGCCCCCCCACAATCGCTTATTTGGCAGGCGTGATATCGAGGATGGTGCCATTGGTGATTTTCACCAGCACATAACGGTCGTTGACCCGCGCCCACTGGCTGTCGTCATGGGGCGCTTTGAGCCCGCGCTTTTTCCAGTCCGCAAGGGCCGATTCCTTGCGCACCAGGATATCCGGCGCACGGTCTCCCACTTTCAAGTCTCGGGTATTGATGTTTGAAGGCTCCACGGTTTTCTGCGGATTGTCCTCGGCCTGCACGGTAAGGCTGGTGGCGGACAGGCTGGCGGCAACCAGCAGGCTGGCAATCAGGGACGTTGCTTTCATGGGCATTCCTTCAATAAATGATGTGTACCCAGGTTCCGACAGCAGGGCCCTGCAATCATTCAGCGGCAATACAGCCACGGGTATCGGTGCCTGCTAATCTTGCGCCAGCCCTCCATCGAGTCCGAGAACAATGAAAACAGCCCTGACCCGAACCAAACTGCTGGCCAGCGCCCTGATCGTGATCGCCGTGATTGGCGGTGCCACTTATTACTTGCTGGACCGCCGTGCCACCCACGGCCTGCTTGACGGTCCCCAATACAGCGAAGCGCAACTCAATGAGGGCGGTGTGGATGGCATCCGGGACCTGCCGTTGCCAGAAGCAAAAAAACGCCTGAATTACCTGATCCTCGATATGCGCGACGGCATCAACCGCATCGCCATGCTCGAAAGCATGCGCCTGGAAATCGGCCCGGCCACCCCCACGCCAGGCGAACAGAAAGAGCTGAACTATGAGGAGCCGTTCGTACCCTTCCCCGCCGCCGAACTGAAGGCGGCATTGACCGACCTCAAGCGCACACCAGGGCAGTTCCAGCAGTTGTTCTTCGACAATGCGTCCGGGCTAAAGCTGGAAGTCGAGGCGATTCGCGAGGTGCTCAAGCGCGGGGCCCTGCCCGATCAGCAGACCGAAACCAGCTATCGCATCCAGACCCTGTACTTTCGCGACGGCTCGCAGCAGCCGTTCGCCGAGGTGGCGATCAAGGATGAAGACAGTGAGGAGCAAGACCAGGACACCACCCAGGCCGAACTCAAGCTCAACAAGCCCCTGGAACGCATCAGCCTGGCCCTGACTTATCAGGCCTACCCCGGCTTCAATAAAATCGTCCTCGACCGGGCCCACCCGAAAGCCACCGCCGAGGGTGGCGAGGTGTACCAACTGACCCACCTGGGCGACGCCAGCGCCTCCTTGCAACTGGCAACGCCGAAGAACAAATCCTATGTAATCCAGGGCCTGACCGCCGATGGCAAGACGCTGTACAGCGCTGGCAACAGCTCCAACACTTCGCCCACCGCCGAACAAAAAGCCAACCTGCGGGCCTACTACAACGAACTGCTGCGCATGGCAGACAACTTCGCCGACTTCAAGACGGCCGCTGCGGTGCAGGATCACCTGGAACAGTTCGCCAGCAACCTGCCCAGCTCCGACAGCGAGCTGAGTAACGTGCAGGCCACCTACCAATTCGAAGACACCCCCGCCAGCATCGTGATTTACGTGCTGGACCCGCTCCAACCCCAAACCCTTGATTGGGACATGCACAACAGCACCGCCCCTCGCGAGCGCTACATCGCCTACGACAGCGCCAGCGAAAGCAGCGGCTTTATCGACAGCAAGGGGCAGTGGGTGGTCAAGCCGCGCTTCAAGCGCATTGATACCACCGAGATGCCCGGCGTGTACCACATCTTGGTCGGCGAAAAATCTTCCGGCGAGGGCTGGAGCGAATTGCAGTTCAAGTACTTTGCCTTTGTACCCGGTACGCAGACGTTGAAAGAACTGCCCTTCGAAATCATCGACAGCGCGGTCAACAACAACCTGATGATTGTCGAGCGTGAAACCAACGGCCCCTATGGGGTCTACGACGTGAAGAAGCTACAGGTCGTGGTGCCGATGAAGTACGTCAACCCCAGTGTGATCGGCAACGTGTTCATCGCCCGCCCTGGCGAGACCACCTATGGCTCAAACTCGTTGTACGGCGCCTGGAGCCTGAGCGGCAAGGAGCTGTTGGCACCGCGCTACTCCGCAATCAACAGCAGCGGCGAGTTTATCTACGCCACCTCCGCCGACCAGAAACAGACCGACGTCTACAACCTGCAGATGAAGAAACTCAACCCACCCGGCGCGACCGTCTTCGGCCAGTTTGTCCAGGGCCAGCCTCTGCTGATCCAGGACCGTGGCAGCCGCAAATACAGCTTTATCAACGAACAGGGCAAGGCGCTGCCTTTTAGCCTGCCCTTCGATGACGTCAACCCGTTTTCCAACGGCATGGCGGTGGTGCAAAAGGGTAGCCGCTATGGCGCCATCGACGTACACGGCAAACTGCGCGTGCCCATGACCTACAGCAAACTCAACCCATTCCAGAAAAACCTGGCCTCGGCAGAAATGGATAATTTTGAAGGGTTGGTACTGATCGACAAAAACAACCGCGTGGTGAAAAAACTTGGGTCATATACCAGCTACAGCTACCCGTACAACAGCAACGACGCGACCTATAGCATCTGGGATGCGCAGGTGCCAAACCGCGTGAATGTGTTCGACGCCGATGGCAACCAGACCGATAGCTTCGAGCGCGAGTGAATGATGGCATCGTTGTAGGAGCCGGTTTGCCGGCTCTTACAACAGGACCGCTATTGCATCCGTGAAATTAATCCTGTAATTTTTCATGAAATTTTTAGACAAGAATTTCACGAACCTCCCATGGACAAACAAGAAGAACTGGACGCCCTGGCGATCCTGATTCACGACCTGCGCAAATACAAAAAGCTCACCCTGGCCCAACTGGCACAGAAGATCGAGCGTTCCGTGGGGTTCCTGTCCCAGGTCGAGCGTGGGTTGTCGCGCCCCACCGTGGCGGACCTGACCGCCATCAGCCATGCACTCGACGTGCCCACCACCTATTTCTACAGCCTGTCCAAACCCAAGGCAGTGGCCTGGGTCACGCGGCCCAACGAGCGGCGCACGGTGTATTACGCCAATGGCATCACCGACATCCTTGTCTCCCCCAGCATGCAAGGGGCGTTTTCGATCCTCGACAGTCTGCTCGAACCCGGCGCCAACAGTGGCGAACAGACCATGAGCGACCGCGCCGAGCAGGCCGGTTTCGTGCTTGAAGGCCACCTGACCCTATGGGTCGAGGGCGAAGCCGATGCGGTCACCCTCGGCCCCGGCGACAGCTTTCACCTAGCCAGTTTTGCCCACTGCCGCTACGGCAACCTGACCGACCTGCCGGCCCGCGTGCTGTGGGTCTATAACTGAGGCACACCAAGGAGCGTCACCCGTGAAAAGCCATTCCTCCACGTTACTGGCCGAAGTGCGGACCTTTCGCCAGAACCATCCGGATGTACGTTACGTCGACCTGATTTGCCTGGACATCCCAGGGCGTTTCTACGGCAAGCGCTACCCGGTTGAAATGTTGGAAAAAGTCGCCGCCGGCAGCCCCCTGAAGCTGCCGCAGAACGCGGTGCTGCTGGGCGCCCAGGGCGGTTTGTTCAAGATTGGCGACTATTGCTTCCATGACGGCGACCCCGACGCCAACCGCCGCCTGGTACCCGGCACGCTCAAGCCTGTGAGCTGGGAGGCGCAGCCCCTGGGGCAGATGCTGATCACCTCCGACGGCACCGAGGCGCCCATCGAATTCGAGCCCCGGGAAGTACTGGCCAAAGTCCTGGAACGCCTGCACCGCAAGGGCATTCACCCGGTGGTGGCGTTTGAGCTGGAGTTCTACCTGTTCGACAGAAAACTCGCCGACGGCCTGCCGCAATTTGCCCGCGACCCATTGAGCGACGACCCCGACGACCAACCGACCCTGCATATCGAGCGGCTGTCGCGTTTCGCCCCGGTACTCGATGACATGGTGCAGACCGCCCAGGCGCAGGGGATCGACATTACGGTGATCACTGCCGAGTTGGGCCCTGGCCAGTTCGAAATCAATTTCGGCCACCTCGACGACGGACTGCGCGCCGCGGACTGGGCCGCGCTGTTCTGCCGCAGCACCCGTGGCGTGGCGCTCAAGCATGGCTATCGCGCCAGTTTCATGGCCAAGCCCTACCTGCAACATCCCGGCAGTGGCATGCATGTGCATGTCAGCCTGTACGATGCCGCCGGCAACAACCTACTGGCAGCGCACCAGCAGCAACCACTGCGTCACGCAGTGGCGGGTTGCCTGGAACTGCTGCCCCATTGCATGCCGATTTTCTCGCCCAACCACAACGCCTTCCGCCGCCTGGGCGGTACCGTCAATGCGGCTACCAAGGCCTGCTGGGGCTATGAAGACCGGGATGCCTGCGTACGCATTCCCGAGTCCGACCCACGCAACCTGCGGATCGAACACCGTCTGGCCAGTGCCGACGCCAATCCGTACCTGGTGCTGGCGGCGATCCTGGTCGGGCTTGAACATGGCCTGGATGCAGCGCGTGAACCTATTGCACCACTGAACGAGGACCGCGACAGCGGCCACGACTTCCCCCTGGAAATGCTCGAAGCCGTACGCGCCATGCAGCAACAACCGGCCCTGCGCGAAGGCTTGGGCGCGGAGTTTGTCGACGTCTATTGCGAAAACAAACGCCAGGATCACCTGGCTTTCCAGCAGGAAATCAATGCGCGGGAATATCGCTGGTATCTCTAGCGACCGTCCCTTTGTAGGCGCTGGCTTGCCAGCGATGGCCATAGGTATCGACACAACGCTCAGAAACTCACGAACTCCCCTGTGGCGAGCGGGCTTGCCCCGCGCTGGGCTGCGAAGCAGCCCTAAAGCCAGCCGCTACGGTGTATCTGATACACCGCATTCGACTTACTGGGGCTGCTTCGCAGCCCAGCGCGGGGCAAGCCCGCTCGCCACAGGGGAGTTCTATCGCTTCAAGCCGGCTCCTGCAAAGCTGTTACCTTGCAAAGGTCTTATGACCACCCTCTCCTGCGGACTCCCCATGACCGACCAAAGCCCCCCTGCCCTCAAGGAAATCTTCAACCTCCAGCGCCTGCAGCACATCGCTAATGAGATGAGCGCGGTGTACCCGCCGTTCGATGCCAAGGGGTTTCTCCAGCACGCCAGCCAGGACCTTGCCGGGTTGTCGGTGATGCAGCGCATGGCCCGCGTCAGTGAAAGCCTGCACGCGGTGATCCCCCTGGACTATGCACAGACCCTCAAGCTTCTGTATGCCCTGGCCCCGCGCCTGAACAGTGGTTTTGTCAGCCTGTTCCTCGGGCACTATGTGGCCAGCTACGGCCTGGATGATTTCAAGCGCTCGATGGCGGCGCTCAAGTACTTCACCACCTTTGGCTCTGCCGAGTTTGCCGTGCGGGCTTTTCTGCTCCAGGATTTGCAGCGCACGCTGGCGGTGATGCAAAAGTGGTCGCTGGACGATAACGAACACGTGCGCCGACTCGCCAGCGAAGGCTCGCGGCCCAGGTTGCCGTGGTCGTTTCGCCTGGCGCAGGTGCAGGCCGACCCGCGTCTGTGCGCATCAATCCTGGACAACCTCAAGGCCGACAGCAGCCTGTATGTGCGCAAGTCCGTGGCCAACCACCTCAACGACATCACCAAGGACCATCCTGAGTGGGTGCTGGATGTGATCGAGCGTTGGTCCCTGGACAACCCCCACACCGCCTGGATCGCCCGCCACGCCCTGCGCAGCCTGATCAAGCAAGGCAATACCCGCGCGCTGACGATCATGGGCGCAGGCGCCCGGGCCGAGGTGAAGATCCATCAGTTCAAGGTCGAGCCAGCGGCGATTCGCCTGGGCGAGCGGATCAATCTGTCGTTTACCCTCGAATCCACGACCAGCGCCCCACAAAAACTGGTGGTGGACTACGCCATCGAGTACGTAAAAAGCGCCGGCCATAGCGCCGCCAAGGTGTTCAAGCTCAAGGCGTTCACCCTCGGCGCGGGTGAACGGCACACCGTGCTGCGTGGCCAACACATCCGCGACATGACCACGCGCAAGCATTACCCCGGCCAGCATACGGTGCACGTACTGGTGAACGGCGAGCGTCTGGCGAGCAGCGGATTTGAGCTGATAGGCTGACCCCTCCTACCGAACAAAAGGCTCTATCTCGGGCCTTTCAGCGATATTTATTGTCCTACAATGCTGGTTTTTGGTGTTGCGATCCATTATCATCTTGCGCCTCTTGGTACCCGTACGGGTATCTGTGTCAATGTTCCACCTGAGGCGCCCATGCACCGTTTCTCGTTTTACCGCCCTTTGATTTGCGCCAGTCTGGGGCTTGTTTCGCACACTGCTCATGCCGCGTTGCAACCCATGGCCGAAGCTGCACTTGCCAACGAATCCGAGCTGCACTGCCACTTCAACCGTGACGCCAGCACCGATTGCACGACCACCTACCGCTACACCATCCTCCAGCCCAGCGGCCGGGAAATACTGTCGCGCATCGACTTCAACTACGCCGAAGGCGATGGGTTTGAAGTGCTGCACGCCGAGTCCACCCAGCCCGGCGGCAAGCCGCAGGCCCTGGCCGAGTCGCAGATCGATACGCGCACCGCGCCCAACCCCGACCAGGGCTTTTCCCGCGTGAAACAGACCTCCCTGGCCTTCCCCAACCTGCGGGTCGGCACACAGATCCGCTACACCGTGCGCGAACATCACCCGGCCAAGCCGCTGATGACCGAGTTCCACTACGCCCTGCAGTTTGGTCCCAGCAACGCCCGTCGCGACCGGCTCAAGGCACGCTTTACCGCTGAACGGCCAATCGAGTGGCGCGCGGAGTTGATGGACGGCTTCACCATCACCCCCTCGGTCAATCGCAAGACCCTGGATATCGAGCAAAAAGCGCCGAGCTACCTCAACTACATCAACGAATCGGGTCATGCCTATATGCGGCTGATCCCGCGTATCGAAGTGGGCAGCAGCCTTGATGTGCAAAAGCACTTCGGTGGCTTTGCCCAGCGCTACAACCAGATCCTCGCGGCCAAACTGCCGGCGGGCAGTGCCGCTGCCGTTGCCGCCGTGAAGGGCCTGGCCCCCGCGCAACAAGTGGCGGGGCTGATGCAGCACATCAACGATCACTACCGTTACCTGGGTGACTGGCGTGCCACGGATCGTGGCTATGTACCGTTTAACCTGGCGGAGATCGAGCAGCATGGTTATGGCGACTGCAAGGACCTGGCGATCCTCCTGACTGCCATGCTCAAGGCCAGCGGGATCAAGGCCGAGACCGCCTGGGTCAGCCGGGGGGATGTGGTGGACTCATTGCTGGTTCCGGGCACTGGCGCGCCCAACCATGCCATCGTGCGTGCCGAGGTGGCCGGCCAGGTGTGGTGGCTGGACCCGACCAACCCGGTGTTCGCCCCGGGCCAGACCATGCCCGATATCCAGGATCGCTGGGTACTCGTCAACGATGCGCAGGGCCAGGTGCGCGAGGAGCATATCCCCCTGGCGCGCCCTGAAACCAGCATCCGCCTGGACAAGCAGGTGCATTACGACAAACAGGGCAACGGCACGACCCGCGCCAGCGTCACCTTCAGCCGCCTGACGCTGATGCAGTTGAGCATGGCTGACCGTGAACAGGGGGCCACTGCCACTGACCAGAACATCTGCGACAACTTCGGCCGCGAGATCAGCGATTGCCAGGTGACCCGCCAACCCACTGGGTTCGTGCAGCCCGATAGCTACACGGTCAAGGCCAGCATGACCGACCTGCGCGCCCTGGAAAAACTCGATGAAGGCTACGTCTACACCGACCAGTCGCTCAAGGAGAAATGGGACGGCCTGCTCAACTACCGCCGCAATGGGCAACGGGGCGACCTGTACCTGGGCAACCCGGACACCGTCGACTACACCTTCACCTTGACCGACGGGAAGATGGACAAGCCGGTCCAGGGCTGCAAGATCCACTCGCCCTGGTATGACCTGGAACTCGACGGCGAACAGCTCAAGGATGGCTTGCGCTACCACTACCGGTTGACCCAGAAAGTGCGCTGGTTGGGCCATGACGAAATCGTCAGTGCACCGTTTGAAAAGATGATCAACGATGCTCGTGCATGTGGTGAACAGGTACACCAGACAGTAAAACTCTAAACCCACGCACAGTCCCATGTGGGAGCTGTCTCGCCCTGCGAGGCAGCGATGACGAAGGTATTGCCAGCATTGAGTTGACTGACCTGCCGCCATCGCAGCCTCGCAGGGCGAGACAGCTCCCACATTTGATCTCTGTACACCCTCACACCTGATTGGCTCCCCCCGGCTTGAGCGTTGTACATCCTCCTCATTTTGATCATCGCGCCCTTCGCTACTCGCCCAACAGCAGCCCCTGCTCCTTGGCGCACAACTCCACCACGTAATCCCACAACACCCGCAACCGCACCGACTTGTGCAACTCGCGCCGGGAGCTGATCCAGTAGCTGCGCTGGATGCTTTCCTCCGGCAATAACGGCACCAGGTCCGGGTCGCCTGCGGCCATGAAGCACGGCAACACCGCAATTCCCAAGCCCGAACGCGCTGCCTGTTGCTGGGCAATCACACTGGTGCTGTGGAACACCACCCTGGGGTTGCGACAAAAACTGCTGAGCAGCTTCAACTCCTGACTGAACAGCAGGTCGTCGACGTAGTCGATCCACGCATGGGCAGCCAGGTCTTCGCGCTTCTCGATGGCGGGCGTGCGCGCCAGGTAGCTGCGGCTGGCATACAGGGCCAGGCGGTAGTCGGTGAGTTTGCGCGTGACCAATTGATCGACGCTGGGCCGCTCCAGGTGGATGCTGATCTCGGCCTCGCGGTTGAGGATGCTGACAAAGCGCGGCACAGCCACCAACTCCACTTCCAGCCCCGGATAACGCTCGAACAGGCCGCCCATGCGGCTGGCCAGGAACATCACCCCCAGCCCTTCGGCCACCCCCAGGCGGATCTTGCCCAGGGGCGCGGCGGAGTGGGTCAGTTCTTCTTCGGCCAGCAGCGCAACGTTCTCCATGGCTTCGGCATGTTTGAGCAGTGCCTCGCCCGACGGTGTCAGTTCATAACCCTGGGCGTGCTGTACAAACAACGCGGTGCCGAGGCTTTTCTCGATGGCCTCGATATGCCGGGCCACGGTCGCATGGGTGGTCTTCAGGCGCTGGGCAGCGGTGAGCAAGCGCCCGCTGCGCTGCAACTCCAGAAAATACCGCAGGTCATTCCAGTCGAACATGTCGCCTCCCCTCCCGGCCATGAGAACAGCGCTGTTTAAAAACGCACAGCAGCTGGGTAAAAACTAACATTTTTAAGACGAAAACTAACAACTAGGATGGAGCCAATAAGAAAAACAAGCGAGACCCCAGATGACTATTGCACCTGCGCAATACGATTACGTGGTAGTAGGCGCCGGCCCTGCGGGCTGCCTGCTGGCCAATCGACTGTCCGCCAACCCCGCCCATCGCGTGCTGCTGCTGGAAGCCGGCGGCCGCGACAATTACCCCTGGATCCACATTCCCGTCGGCTACCTGTTCTGCATCGGCAACCCGCGCACCGACTGGTGCTTCAAGACCGAAGCCCAGGAAGGCCTGCAAGGCCGCGCCTTGAGCTATCCACGGGGCAAGGTGCTGGGCGGCTGCTCGTCGATCAACGGCATGATCTACATGCGTGGCCAGGCCAACGACTACGACGGCTGGGCCGCCGAAGGCAACCCGGGCTGGGCCTGGGACGATGTGCTGCCACTGTTCAAGCAAAGCGAAAACCATTTTGCCGGCGCCTCGCCCCTGCATGGCGACAGCGGCGAGTGGCGCGTGGAGCAACAGCGCCTGCACTGGCCGATCCTCGACGCCTTCCGCGAAGCCGCCAAGCAGAGCGGGATTGCCAGCATCGATGACTTCAACCAGGGTGATAACGAAGGGTGTGGCTACTTCCAGGTCAACCAGAAAGGTGGCGTGCGCTGGAATGCGGCCAAGGCGTTTCTCAAGCCCATCCGCCAGCGTGCCAACCTCACCGTGCTGACCGGGGTCGAAGTCGACCGCGTCCTCCTTGAAAACGGCCGTGCCAGTGCAGTAGTGGGCCGCCAACTGGGGCAAGCGGTGACGTGGAAAGCGCACAAGGAAATCATCCTGTGTGCCGGCGCCGTGGGTTCGCCGGGCATTCTGCAACGCTCCGGTATCGGCCCTTCCAGCGTCCTTGGGCCACTGGGCATCGAGGTGCTGCACGAGCTGCCCGGGGTCGGTGGCAACCTGCAGGATCACCTGCAACTGCGGCTGATCTACAAGCTGGAAAACGCCCGCACCCTGAACCAGATCGCCGGCTCCGTATGGGGCAAGATGGGCATGGGCCTGCAGTACCTGTATGACCGCAGCGGCCCGCTGTCCATGGCGCCCAGCCAACTCGGCGCCTTCGCCCGCTCGGGGCCGGAACAGACCTCGGCCAACCTCGAATACCACGTGCAGCCGCTATCGCTGGAGCGCTTTGGCGAGCCGCTGCACGCGTTCCCGGCGTTTACCGCATCGGTCTGTGACTTGCGCCCGCAGAGTCGCGGGCGCATCGATATCCGCTCGGCCGATCCGTCTGCGCCGCCGCTGATCCAGCCCAACTACCTGAGTCATCCAGAAGATTTACGCGTGGCCGCCGACGCCATCCGCCTGACCCGGCGGATTGTCGGCGCCCAGGCCCTGCGCCCGTTCAACCCGGTGGAGTACCTGCCTGGCGAAGCGTTGCAGAGCGACGAACAGTTGCAGGAAGCCGCGGCGCGGATCGGCACCACGATCTTTCATCCGGTGGGCACCTGCCGCATGGGCCAAGACAAAGACGCCGTGGTCGATGCCCAGTTGCGTGTGCACGGGGTTCCCGGCCTGCGTATCGCCGACGCCTCGATCATGCCGCGCATCACCTCCGGCAACACCTGCTCACCCACGCTGATGATCGCGGAAAAAGCCGCGCAACTGATCCTGTCCCCTTCAACGAGGAACCTCACCCCCCAACGAGAACAGACAACACCGGCATGACCTGTAGGAGCGAGCTTGCTCGCGAGAATCGCCAACGATAACGCGGGCATTCTGGATAAACGCGTTGCTCTCAGGCTTTTCGCGAGCAAGCTCGCTCCAACAGGGTAAGAGCGGCGCTGAAGTTGGCGCCGACAGTGGAACAACAATAAATAATCACTGTGAGGGCTACCCCATGTCAGAACGTGCTCAACCCCTGGACGCCACACCTGGCGCCACTGTTACCAGCAAGGAGTCGCAAAAGGTCATCTTCGCCTCGTCCCTGGGGACGGTGTTCGAGTGGTATGACTTTTTCCTCTATGGCGCCCTCGCGGCGGTGATCAGCAAGCAATTCTTTGCCGGGGTCAACGACACCACGGCCTTTATCTTCGCCTTGATGGCCTTTGCCGCCGGCTTTGTGGTGCGGCCGTTCGGCGCGCTGGTATTCGGGCGCCTGGGCGACATGATCGGGCGCAAATACACCTTCCTCGCCACCATCGTCCTGATGGGTGTGGCGACCTTCTGCGTGGGCCTGTTGCCCACCTACGCCAGCATCGGCATCGCCGCGCCAATCATCCTGGTAGTGCTGCGCATGCTCCAGGGCCTGGCCCTGGGTGGTGAATACGGGGGGGCCGCAACCTATGTCGCCGAGCACGCCCCGGCCGGCAAGCGCGGCTTCCATACCAGCTGGATTCAATCCACCGCCACCCTCGGCCTGCTGCTGTCGTTGCTGGTGGTGCTGGCCTGCCGTTACTTCACCGGCGATCAGTTTGAAGTCTGGGGCTGGCGCCTGCCGTTCCTGCTGTCCATCGTGCTGCTGGGGATTTCCACCTGGATCCGCTTGAGCCTGCACGAATCCCCCGCGTTCCTGAAAATGAAAGAGGAAGGCAAGGCCAGCAAGGCGCCGATCCGCGAGTCGTTCGGCAACTGGGAAAACCTCAAGGTGGTGTTGATCGCGCTGTTCAGCATCAACGCCGGCCAGGCCGTGACCTTTTATGCAGCGCAGTTCTACGTGCTGTTCTTCCTGACCCAGTTCCTGAAGATGGACCCGGCCCTGGCCAATATGCTGCTGATCATCAGCGTGGTGATTGGCGCGCCGTTCTTTATCTTCTTCGGCTGGCTCTCGGACAAATGGGGGCGCAAACCGGTACTGATGGTCGGCCTGTTGCTGGCCACCGCGCTGTACTTCCCGATCTTCAAGGGCCTGGCTCATTACACCAACCCGGCAATGGACCAGGCCAGCCGCCAGGCTCCGATCACCGTACTGGCGGACCCGGCCACCTGCACCTTCCAGTTCGACCCGGTGGGCAAGGCGCGGTTTGACAGCCCCTGCGACAAGGTCAAGACCTTCCTGGTCAAACAGGGCCTGCCCTATAGCAGCGAAGCAGCACCGGCCGGCAGCGCGGTACAAGTGAGCATCGGCGATGTGCGCATCGATGGCTACGACGAAGACGCCCTGCGCGGCGCCGTGACCCTGGCCGGCTACCCGAAATCGGCGGACGTGGCCCAGGTCAACAAAACCATGGTGGTGGTGTTGATCGTCACCCTGATCCTGATCGCCGCGATGTGCTACGGCCCCCTGGCCGCGCTGATGGTCGAACTGTTCCCGACGCGCATCCGCTACACCTCCATGTCCCTGCCCTACCACATCGGCAATGGCTGGTTTGGCGGGTTCCTGCCGACCGTGTCGTTTGCGTTGGTGGTGTATACCGGCGATATCTTCTACGGGCTGTGGTACCCGGTGGTGATTACCGGGGTGAGCCTGATTGTCGGGCTGGTATGCCTGAAGGAAACCAAGAACGTGGACCTGGATAACAACTGATATCCCCTTGTGGGAGCGGGCTTGCCCGCGATGACGCTGTGTCAGTCACTAGATGTATTGACTGATCCACCGTTATCGCGGGCAAGCCCGCTCCCACATTGGTTTGCGGCGCCCACACAAATTGCTGTATATCCATCCAGATAAAGGTTGCTCAATTCCCTTCTTTTGCCCATCCTTCTCCCATTCAACTGCGTAACGAATGGGCTGACCATGCGGCTGTTCCTCTGTGAAAAACCCTCCCAGGCCAAGGATATTGCGGCCGTGCTCGGTGCCAGGCGCCGGGGCGATGGGTGCTGGCTGGGAACCGACGTCACAGTCACCTGGTGCATCGGCCACCTGCTGGAAACCGCCCCGCCCGATGCCTACGACGCCAAGTACAAGCGCTGGGTGCTGGCCGACCTGCCCATCGTCCCGGAAAAATGGAAGATGACGGTAAAACCCAAGACGGCCAGCCAGTACAAGGCGGTCAAGCGCCTGCTGGGCGAAGCCCGGGAACTGGTGATTGCCACCGACGCCGACCGCGAGGGCGAGATGATCGCCCGGGAGCTGGTGGAGCATTGCCGCTATCGCGGGCCGATCCAGCGTTTGTGGCTGTCTGCACTGGATGACGCCTCGATCCGCAAGGCCCTGGCTTCGTTGAAGCCGGGTGCGGACACCTTCAGCCTCTATCATTCGGCCCTGGGCCGTTCCCGTGCCGATTGGCTGATCGGCATGAACATGAGCCGCCTGTTTACGTTGCTCGGCCGCCAGTCCGGCTATCAAGGCGTGTTGCCGGTGGGCCGCGTACAAACCCCGACCCTGCGCCTGGTGGTGGACCGTGACCGCAGCATTGCCGACTTCGTCCCGGTGGCGTACTGGGCAATCGATGTGCAATTGCTGCATTCGCAGATGAGCTTTATCGCGCAATGGCGCGCCGCCGACGATATCTGTGACGACCAGGGCCGCTGCCTCAACCATAAACGGGCACGGCAGGCGGCGACCGCCATGGGTAACGCGGCCAGCGCACGCCTGGTGAAGCTGCGCACCGAACGCATGCACGAAGTGGCGCCCCTGCCCTTTGACCTGGGCACCCTGCAGGAAATCTGCTCGAAGAAACTCGGCCTCGGCGCCCAGGAAACCCTGGACATTGCCCAGTCCCTCTACGAAACCCACAAGGTCATCACCTACCCACGCAGTGACTGCGGCTACCTGCCCGTAAGCCAGCATGGCGACGCGGCAACGATTCTTGCGGCGTTGGGGCGCGCCGATCCAGCAGTGAGCGCGCTGCTGCCGCACCTCGATGCGCAACGCCGCTCCCGGGCCTGGAACGACGCCAAGGTCAGCGCCCACCACGGTATCATCCCCACCGGCGCCGGCAAGGATCTGGCGCAGTTGACCGGCAAGCACCGCGCCGTCTTCACCTTGATCCGCGCCCGGTACCTGGCGCAGTTCCTGCCCAACCACGAATACGATCGCACCCAGGCGGATTTCGACTGTGCCGGCGAAGCCCTGCGCGCGGTAGGCAAAGTGGTGGTAGAGGCCGGTTGGAAACGCGCCTTGCCCGAAGCCCTGGCTCCGAGCAAAGGCCGCGAAGCACCTGCGCCACAGCCTTTGCCAACCCTGGTACAGGGTGAGGATTACGGGGTGGCGCAGGTCAACCTCAAGGACCTGTGGACCCAGCCGCCCAAGCCCTTTACCGAAGGCGACCTGATCAAGGCGATGAAAAACGTCGCCAAACTGGTGCAAGACCCGCTGCTCAAGCAAAAGCTCAAGGACACCACCGGCATCGGCACCGAGGCGACACGGGCCGGGATTATCCAGGGCCTGCTGGACCGTGGTTACCTGGTAAAAAATGGCAAGGCGTTGTCCGCCACACCGGCAGCCTTCAGCCTGATCGACGCGGTGCCCAGGGCGATTGCCGACCCGGGCACCACCGCGATTTGGGAGCAGGCCCTGGACATGGTGCAAAGTGGTGAGATGAGCCTGGAGGAGTTTGTCGCCAAACAGGCGGCCTGGATGAGCAAGCAAGTGGCCCGCTGCAATGGGATGCAAATGACCATCAGCGGCCCTGCCAGCCCGGCAGGCCGTGGTGCCACCCCTTGGAAAAACAAACGCAAGCCGGCCAAGCGCAAGACCGGCGCCGGCCCGAAACGGGCGGCAACACCGGCAAACAAGGGTTGAAATACCGAAAAAAGGCGCTAATGACGTTTTTCGAGCGGATATACGCCGCTTTGGCTCTTGCTCTGGCGCCAACGGTCTAGGATTCTGTAGGAACTGCCTAATAACAAAACCGGGGTGGCCACCATGAAGACCGTCGCACAGTTGCTCAAGTCCAAGGACCAGAAGAATCAGGAAGTGCATACCATCCAGTGGAATCACACCGTGTTTGAAGCGCTGGTGGTAATGGCAGCGAAGAACGTCGGCGCTTTGCCGGTGGTCAAGGAGGACAAAGTCGTCGGCATCATCAGTGAGCGCGACTACGCGCGCAAACTGATTCTCCATGGACTGTCCTCGACGAGCACACAGGTACACCAAGTGATGAGCTCACCGGCGATCACCGTGGACACCCACAAAAGCGTCGAAGACTGCATGGGCATCATGACCGACGGCCACCTGCGCCACCTACCGGTGGTGGAAGACGGACAACTGCTAGGCCTGCTGTCCATCGGCGACCTGGTCAAGGAAGCCATTGCTGAACAGGCGGCCCTTATCCAGCAGTTGGAGCAGTACATTCGCGGCGAATGACACTCCCAAGCCCCACAAATCCAATGTAGGAGCCGGCTTGCCGGCGATGGCATCACCTCGGTTTCAATCACACACCGTGGTCATGCCATCGCTGGCCAGCCAGCGCCTACAGAAGGGCAAATATCCGACCTGCCAGCACAAAAAATGACGCCCAAGTCACTTTTCCCCGCCCCACCCCCCGCACCGGAATATTTATGTAGTGAGCAAAAATAATCACTACATAACCGTTGACGTAACCATTTTGACCTTGCATGATTCAGACGTCTCCCGGATCGGGAGCGTTGGTAACAAGCGTTTTGAACAAGCTCGTCTGACCGCCGAGCTGTTTTTCCGGATGTGCACTGCCCACAAGGCAGATTGATGAAGCTGACCGAACCGAAAGGCACGGTACAAGAAGCTCAAATGCTACTTGTCTTCGTTATGAAACCATTGCGTAGCAGTTCATCAGAAACACTACATGCATCAGGTTCAAGACCCTGCCCGTATTTGGCAGACCGTTTCTGACGCCCGGTTTTCGCAACCGGAGACAACTAACGTGGATTAACGAATCAACTGAAGATCGCCAACTGGTCAAGGGGCTTACAATGAATCTGAACAACCAACCAACTATCGATGAATTGGCTGAGATGTTCGCAGCGCAGAAAGACACACTCGACGACCATATCCTGTGGATTGGCAAATCGGGCGAAGTGCAAATTGACTGCCTGGCGCCCCATACCGAAGAAGCCGAGTTCGACCGCAATAACCGTGAACTGGCGGCGCGCCTGAAGATGTACCGCCGTGGCCAGGGTTATGTCGGAAAAAAAGCTGCTGCCGATCGCAACTTTATCGAGCAAGTGTTCGACACACTTAACAATGCCTGGGAGTCCTTCAAGGACAACTCGCAAGTTAAAGTAATCGACCGCTACTACTAAGAACTACTCACCCTCTGTAGGAGCTGGCTTGCCAGCGATGACGGTTTAACGATCAACACGGTTGATTGTTAAATAGCTATCGCCGGCAAGTCAGCTCCCACATTTGTTTGTGTCGACTTAAATGCCCGGGAATCGTCCCTTCGCCGCTTCGTCCCGGAAGATATCGAACAGGGCCTGCGCCGCCGCCGAGAGTTCATGCCCAGGCTTGGTCAGCACGCCAATCGGTCGCTCGATCACCGGGTCACGCAAGGTGATGCAATGGGCGCCCGCCTCTTCCATCTGCGGCGCGCACAACGCGGGCACGGCGCTCACGCCCAGGCCACTGGCAACCATCTTGCCCACAGTTGCCAATTGATGGCTTTCCAACGCCACCGGCAGCTTCATCTGCAATGCACCCAGGTGCTCTTCCAGCATCACCCGTACCGTAGAGGGCCGCTGCAAGGTGATGAACGGTTGCGCCAACAGGGTTTTCCAGTCGATTTCGCTCATGTGTGCCAACGCACAATCACCGGGCACTACCGCGACAAAGCGGTCCAGATACAACGGGGTAAAAGCCAGCGACGAACCCGGCGAGGGCTCGAACGCCACACCCAGTTCGACGTGGCGATCGCGGACCATCTCCAGTACCTGCTCGTTGATCAGGTCGTGCACCGTGACATTGACCTGGGGAAACCGCGCGCGAAAGATCTTCAGGATCGGCGGCAGCAGGTTGCCAGCAAACGACGGCATAGCCGCCACCGTCACGCGCCCACGCTGCAACGTAAAACGCTGGCGCAATTCGTCCTCGGCATTGTCCCAGTCGGCAATCAACCGACGAGCCAGGGGCAACAGGGATTCGCCTTCCGGAGTCAGTGCGACGTTGCGCGTATTGCGGCTGAAAAGCCGCCCGCCCAGGCCCTCCTCCAGGCCTTTGATCGTCAGGCTCAGGGCCGACTGGGACAAATGCAGGCGCTCACAGGCGGCGGCAAAACTCAGGGTCTGGGCCACGGCCAGGAAGGCCCGCATCTGTTTAACTGTCATGGCTGTGCTCCACTACCCACTCTATTGTCCCGTTTTTTAAATCAATCAACCTTAAAAAACAACTTAACAAATCAATCCGCCGGCGCAACACTCGGTTCACTGGCTGGACCACAAACAATAAAAGAGGTGCATATGGCAGGTTTCGATAAACGCGTGGCGTCCTATGAAGAAGCGCTGGCAGGCCTGGAAGACGGCATGACCGTACTCTCCGGCGGCTTTGGCCTGTGCGGCATCCCGGAAAACCTCATCGCCGAAATCAAGCGCAAAGGCACCCGCGACCTGACGGTCGTCTCCAACAACTGCGGCGTGGATGGCTTTGGCCTGGGTGTGCTGCTCGAAGAAAAACAGATCAGCAAGGTCATCGCCTCCTACGTCGGTGAAAACGCCCTGTTCGAGAAGCAACTGCTCAGCGGCGAAATCGAAGTGGTGCTGACCCCCCAAGGCACCCTCGCAGAAAAAATGCGCGCAGGCGGCGCCGGCATTCCCGCGTTCTTTACCGCCACCGGTGTGGGCACGCCCGTTGCAGAAGGCAAGGAAACCCGTGAATTCAACGGTCGCCCCTACCTGATGGAAGAGTCCATCACCGGCGACTTCGCCATCGTCAAAGGCTGGAAAGCCGACCATTTCGGCAACGTGATCTACCGCCACACCGCCCAGAACTTCAACCCGCTGGCCGCCACCGCGGGCAAGATCACGGTGGTCGAAGTCGAGGAAATCGTCGAACCGGGCGAGCTGGACCCGGCGCAGATCCACACCCCTGGCATCTACGTCGACCGGATTATCTGCGGCACCTTCGAGAAGCGCATCGAACAGCGCACTGTCCGCAAATAATCTGCCTCCAGCCCGAACAATAAGGACTCATAAAATGGCTCTTACCCGCGAACAAATGGCTCAACGCGTCGCCCGCGAAATGCAGGACGGCTTCTACGTCAACCTCGGCATCGGCATCCCGACCCTTGTGGCCAACTACATTCCCGAAGGCATGGAAGTGATGCTGCAGTCGGAAAACGGCCTGCTGGGCATGGGACCGTTTCCTACCGAAGACACCATTGATGCCGACATGATCAACGCCGGCAAGCAGACCGTCACCGCACGCATCGGTGCGTCGATCTTCTCTTCGGCCGAATCCTTCGCGATGATTCGTGGCGGCCACGTAGACCTCACCGTGCTCGGCGCCTTTGAAGTGGACGTGCACGGCAATATCGCCTCATGGATGATCCCCGGCAAGCTGGTCAAGGGCATGGGCGGTGCCATGGACCTGGTGGCCGGCGCAGAAAACATCATCGTGATCATGACCCACGCCTCCAAGGACGGTGAGTCCAAGTTGCTCAGCCAGTGCAGCCTGCCACTGACCGGTGCCAACTGCATCAAGCGCGTGCTCACGGACCTGGCCTACCTGGAAATCGAAAATGGCGCTTTTGTCCTCAAGGAACGCGCACCTGGCGTCAGCGTTGAAGAGATTGTGAGCAAGACCGCCGGTAAACTGATCGTCCCGGACCACGTTCCAGAAATGCACTTCCAGTGAGGACAGATTCCATGCAAGACGTCGTGATTGTTGCTGCCACCCGCACCGCCGTGGGCAGTTTTCAAGGGGCCCTGGCCGCCATCCCGGCACCGGAACTGGGAGCCGCGGTAATCCGCCGCCTGCTGGAGCAGACGGGCCTGGACCCAGCGCTTGTAGACGAAGTGATCCTTGGCCAAGTGCTGACCGCAGGCTCAGGCCAGAACCCGGCGCGCCAGGCATCGATCCTCGCCGGCCTGCCGCACGCGGTGCCGAGCCTGACCTTGAACAAAGTCTGTGGCTCGGGCCTCAAGGCCTTGCACCTGGGCGCACAGGCCATCCGCTGCGGTGACGCCGAAGTGATCATCGCCGGTGGTATGGAAAACATGAGCCTGGCGCCCTATGTGTTGCCCGCCGCCCGCACCGGCCTGCGCATGGGCCATGCGAAGATGGTCGACAGCATGATCAGCGACGGCCTGTGGGACGCGTTCAACGACTACCACATGGGCATCACCGCCGAGAACCTGGTGGACAAGTACGACATCAGCCGTGAAGCCCAGGACGCCTTTGCCGCCGCTTCCCAGCAGAAAGCGGCGGCCGCCATTGAAGCCGGGCGCTTTGCCGACGAAATCACGCCGATCCTGATCCCCCAGCGTAAAGGCGACCCGATTGCCTTTGCCGTGGACGAACAGCCTCGCGCCGGCACCACCGCCCAATCCCTGGGCAAGCTCAAGCCAGCCTTCAAGAAGGACGGTAGCGTCACCGCCGGCAACGCGTCGAGCCTCAATGACGGCGCCGCTGCGGTACTGCTGATGAGCGCCGATAAAGCCAAGGAACTGGGCCTGCCAGTGCTGGCACGGATCGCCAGCTACGCCAACGCGGGTGTCGATCCGGCGATCATGGGCATCGGCCCGGTGTCCGCGACCCGGCGCTGCCTGGACAAGGCCGGCTGGCAGTTGGCCGAGCTGGACCTGATCGAGGCCAACGAAGCCTTCGCCGCACAGGCGCTGGCAGTTGGCAAGGAGCTGGAGTGGGACGCGGCCAAGGTCAACGTCAACGGTGGCGCCATTGCCATCGGCCACCCGATTGGCGCATCAGGCTGCCGCGTACTGGTGACCTTGCTGCATGAAATGATCAAGCGCGATGCCAAGAAAGGCCTGGCCACCTTGTGCATCGGCGGCGGCCAGGGCGTGGCATTGGCCCTTGAGCGCGACTGATTCAACGAGCAACATGGAAAAGGCCCGGCTCCACGAAAAGCCGGGCCTTTTTTTGCCTATCTGATTTGCGCTGTCGCGCAGCAAACTGGCCCCCTTGTGGCGAGCGGGCTTGCCCCGCTCGCCACAAGGGGGACGCGCACGACTCGACAATGTACATAAAGCAGCGCTGTAACAGCTTTGCGGCTAGCTACACAGCGGCCTGGGGCACGGCGAATACCGCATTGGCTCGCACTACGACCTTTTCCCCCACCTGCAGGCTGACCGTGGCAAACGCCATCTGCCGTCCGCGTTTGTGATGTTCCAACCGTACTTCGATCCAATCGCCAACCTGCACCGCCCCCAGATAATCGAGGGTCATGCTCGCGGTGATCAGCGGCAACGGCGGATCGCTGGAGAACGCCATGGCATAGCCCATGCCGACATCCGCCAGGGTTGCCAATACGCCACCGTGCACCGTGCCGCGCCCGTTGGCATGGCGGTGGTCGGCACGCAGGCCCAGTTGCAACTGCAGGCCCTCGCCGCGGCAATACACCGGGCCCAGCAAGTCAAGGAGCGGGCTGCTGCGAGATAAGGGGGCAAAACCTTCAGGGGTATCCGTCATGGTGGATCTTCCTTGTGATAAGGCATGAGGTTTAACCCGCGCCGGTCGATGCAGCCAGCATGATCAACCGGGTAAATCTGTGCCGATAAGCCCACGCCCACTTTGCGTTCGCCGGGCAAACCGGCTTTAATCGCCGCGCACTTTATCCCGCACACTGAAGGAGACGTAATGCGCCATCTGGAAGGCAGATCTACTGCGTTGATGTTTTTGGCCGCCCTGCTGCTTGGCGGCTGTTCGCCCAAGGAGTATTCCGAAGCCACACAGATCAATGGCGAACAGGGCCGGGCCGGCGCGCAATTGGCCTATGAACACGAGCTGAGCCTGGCGATGCCGGTTGCCCTGCTGGCACCGCGCATGCAGGCCACGCGCCAAGCCTGTGAGTCGGCGCAGTTCGGCGCCTGCAACATCCTGCGTATCGAAGAAAACAGCGACGGCGGCATGATTGTGTTGCGCATCGCCCCCAGCGGGGTCGAGCCGTTGGTGAGCATGGCGGCCGAGGGCGGGCAACTGGGCCAGCGCATCACCAGCGCCGAGGACTTGGCCGACGCAGTGGCCGATGTACGCCGCCGCCAGGAGCGTTTGCAGGCCCAGCAGAAACGCCTGGATGAGCTGGCCGCGCGCAAGGACATCACCGTGGGCGACTTGATCACCCTCACCAAGGAACAAGCCGCCATCGAAAACGAGCTGCAGGAACTGGCGCAGATCGCCGCCGGCCAGCAGCGACGCCTGGACACCAACCGCGTGACCCTGAACTTCCGCCCATCCGACGGCGAGCATCAGCAATCACGTTTCGCGCGCATGTTCGGCAACTTGGGCGACAACCTGGTCGACGGCACTGCCGACGCCCTGGAGCGCTCAAGCTACGTGCTGCCGTTCGTGATCCTCGCGTTCCCGGTGTTGTGGCTGTGGGTCTGGCTGTGGCGCAAGCTGGTCAAGCGCCGCCCTTGACCTTAGCGTTTCATGCAGCGTTGGTACCGCTCATCCACGCGCTGGGCGAACCAGGCTGTGGTGAGGTTGCGGGTGATCTTCGGGCTCTTGAGCACAATCCCTGGCAGGATCGCCCGTGGCAAGGGCTTGCCTTCGGCTTTCTCGGCCAGGGCATAGACCCGCTGATACAGGGTGGTCTCTTCAAAGTCCAGGCGATCGCCCTGCTCCAACTGGCTGCGAATGCTCGGGTTGCGCATGTCCAGCTTCTTGCCCAATGAGCGCACCGCCAGTTCGGTGGTGCCGGGCATGATCGAACCGTAGCGGATCAAATCGCCATCCAGCGCCAGGCGGGTCCCGGAAGCACGGCTGACAGCGGCCTGGAACGCCGCATTGCGGCTGGCGTACCAACCAGCATTGAAGTCGGCAAAGCGGTACAGCGGCTGCTCGTAGCTCACCGGATAACCGAGCAGATGGGCGATACCGAAGTACATCCCACCACGCCGGGTGAACACTTCCCGACGAATACTTCCATCTACGGTGTAGGGATAATCCCGGGCCTGTTTCTCGGCGAAGGCAATGCTCACCTGCATCGGGCCTGCGGTATGCACCGGGTTGAAACTGCCAAACAAGGTGCGGCCCAACGGCACGGTGCCGATAAAGTCGTCAAAGATCCCACTCAGGTCCTTCTCGGTACGCGCAGCGCTTAGCCGGTCGGCGTAGGACTTGCCCGTGGGCGAACGCAGTTGCAGCGCGGTGCGCACCAGCACGGCCGGCACATGCACCTTGGCCGCACGCTTGAGGATTTCATCTTGGGCGATCTTGCCCATGTTCGGCACCGGCGGGTCGACCTGATAGGTGGACTCTTGCTCAGTCACCGCCAGTACCGCACAGATATTCTCGGTGCTGGGGTAGATCTTCTGGCTGTCGAACGCCGTGTAGATATCCTGGGCCCAGCCGGCGCGATCCGCCACCTTGGCCGGCATCAGCCGCACGATCTGCGCCTTGACCTCGGTTTCACTGCGTTCTGGAAGTGGCTGGCTGCGTTGGGTTGAGCAGCCGGCCAGCACCAGCAAGGTGGTCAGGCAGAGAGTCAGCCGGGATGAAAGCATGCGGGGGGTGTCCTGTGAGTCGGTGGATCTGACCACTATCTCACAACCCCCCACCCCATGTAGGAGCCGGGATCAGATGCCGGCGAGCGCCAGGTCCATCGCAAAGTAGGTGAAGATCAGGTCCGCACCGGCGCGCTTGATCGAACCCAGGGTCTCGCGCACCACACGGGCTTCGTCGATGGCACCGGCTTGGGCGCCGAACTTGATCATCGCGTACTCGCCACTGACCTGGTACGCCGCCACGGGCAAGCGCGAGGCTTCGCGGATGTCGCGGATGATGTCCAGGTACGCACCGGCCGGCTTGACCATCAGCGAGTCGGCACCTTCCTGCTCATCGAGCAGGGATTCGCGCACGGCTTCGCGGCGGTTCATCGGGTTCATCTGGTAGCTTTTGCGGTCGCCCTTCAGCGCGCTGCCGCCCGCCTCGCGGAACGGGCCATACAGGGCCGAAGCGAATTTGGTGGAGTACGCCATGATCGGGATATGGGTGAAGCCCGCCGCATCGAGTGCCCGGCGAATGGCCTGGACCTGGCCGTCCATCGCTGCCGAAGGCGCGATCACATCGGCGCCGGCGCGGGCTGCCGCTACGGCTTGCTTGCCCAGGTTGGCGAGGGTGCGGTCGTTGTCCACTTCATTGCCGTGCATCACGCCGCAATGGCCATGGTCGGTGTATTCGCAGAAGCAGGTGTCGGACATCACGATCATCTCCGGCACCGCATCCTTGCAGATCGCCGACATGCGCGAGACCAGACCGCGCTCGTTCCAGGTGTCGCTGCCGCTGGCGTCCAGGTGATGGGACACGCCAAACGTCATCACCGACTTGATCCCGGCGCGGGCGAAGCGCTCGATTTCACTGGCCAGTTTCGATTCGGGGATACGCATCACACCGGGCATGCTGGTAATGGGCACGAAATCGTCGATTTCTTCTTCGACGAAGATCGGCAATACCAGGTCGTTGAGGGTGAATTCGGTTTCCTGGAACAGGCTGCGCAACTCGGGGGAACGGCGCAGGCGGCGGGAGCGGGCTTCGGGGAACTGGCTGGACATGGGTTTTCCTACAATTTCCTACAAAAAGGGCCATGGCACGTGGCAAGGCCGCTAGCTTAAGGGCGAAAGCTTATGCCTGGATTGACCGAGAGCACAAATACCGTGGCCATAACGGTGTTTTGCTATTCCCGTAACAATATGCCTTCGGCTTTGGGATCAAGCTGGCGGCCCATAACCGTTAAAGGCTCAGGCTGCCTTCGATACACACCGAGACGGCGCCGCCAATCCAGATCTCATCCCCTTGCTGCTGCACCCGAATACGCCCGGCGCGGCCCATGGCCGTACCCTGGCTGACCACGTACTGGCTGGGGGCCAGGCCTTCACCCAACAGCCATTGGGCCACGCCGGCATTCAGGCTGCCGGTGGCCGGGTCCTCAGGCGCCCCGTCGCCGGCAATAAACCCGCGCACTTCAAACTGCGCATCCACATCGTCGCGGCTCGGATCGCACGGGGCAACCACGCCCACTGCCAACCCGAGCAGCTTCGAATAGTCCGGCTGCAAGTCCAGCACCGCCTGCCGGTCCGCCAACATCAGCGCCAGCCAGCCGGCACCGTTATCGACCCATTGGCTGCGTACAATCGCCTCGGGTTCAAGGTTGAGGGCCACGCGCACACGCTCCAACAGCTCGGCATCCAGCGGCCCTGAGCGCAGCAAGGGTGGTGCGATGAACGCCAGTTCCTGGCCCTGGCGGCGGATGCGCACCAGGCCGATCTCGCACTCCTGGATGATCTCGCTGCCCCGGGGCACGCCACCGGCTTGCAGCCACGCATGGCAACTGCCCAGGGTCGGATGGCCGGCGAAGGGCAATTCCTGCGTGGTCGTAAAAATACGCACCCGGTAGTCAGCGCGCGGGTCGCGCGGTTGCAGCAGGAACGTGGTCTCGCTCAGGTTGGTCCACTGGGCGAAGTCCGCCATCTGCTGGTCGCTGAGGCAATCGGCGCCCAGCACCACGGCCAATGGGTTGCCCTTGAGGGCCACGCTGCTGAAAACATCAAGTTGCTTGAAATCGAAAGTCGGCATGGGTCAGCTCGGAATATTCAGGCCACGAATCACCGCCGGTCGGGCAACAAAGCCGTCCAGCGCGCGCAGTACATTGGGGAAATCGCTGATGCCCACCAGATCGCCTGACTCATAGAAACCGATCAGGTTGCGGATCCAGGGGAAGGTCGCGATATCGGCGATGGTGTACTCATCGCCCATGATCCAACTACGGCCCAGCAGGCGTTTTTCCAAAACCTCCAACAGGCGCCGGGCTTCAGCCGCATAGCGGTCGCGGGGGCGTTTGTCTTCGTAGGCCTTGCCGGCAAATTTATTAAAGAACCCCACCTGGCCGAACATCGGCCCGATCCCGGCCATCTGGAACATCAGCCATTGCAGGGTTTCGTAGCGCGCGGCGGGCGCCTGGGGCAGCAGTTGCGCGGTTTTTTCCGCCAGGTAGATCAGGATCGCCCCCGACTCGAACAACGCCAGCGGTTCACCGCCCGGGCCGTTGGGGTCGATGATCGCCGGGATCTTGTTGTTGGGGTTCAACGACAGGAACTCGGGCGAGAACTGGTCCTGGGTGTCGAAGCTGACTTTATGCGCCTCATACGCCAGGCCCAGCTCTTCGAGTATGATCGAGACCTTGACGCCATTGGGGGTGGGCAACGAGTACAACTGCAGGCGCTCGGGATGCCGGGCTGGCCATTTGGTAATAATCGGAAACGCCGCGAGTGAAATCATCGATATACCCCAAGCTGAGAAAAACCCATGATAGCGATCTAGCGGCCAGGCTGCATTGGTCTTCAATCCGCAACATCGGGTCGCTAATCTCGGGTCCCAGCGAACCAAAACGCTATAGCGCACTCTTAGAAACGCTTGAACGGTTGAATGGAGGCATACCGCCACACTCATGGAAACCGCACGATGCTTGGAGCGTCGCTGTGGCTGGGCCTTGCGGTCTTGATCCGAAGCACTGAAGACTCGAAAACCAATGAAAATCAAGCCTTTGTGCCTTGGCAAACGTTTCAAACAATATGCTTATTACGTGTTACCGATGTTCTTTGTAGGCGGCGCCTTGATGCTGGCCTTCGAAGCCCGCGAAAGCAGTGCCGAACCGAAGAACGGCGTACAGACCCTGGTGTTCCTGCGCCATGGCGAAAAACCCGCTGGCGGCCTGGGCCAACTCAATTGCCAGGGCCTCAACCGCGCGATGAACCTGGCCACCGTACTGCCGGAAAAATTCGGCGCCGCCGATTTTGTATTCGCGGCCAACCCGACGCGTAATGTCGAGGAAGGCGAATTCGACAACTCCTACAGCTACATCCGGCCTTTGATGACCATCAGCCCCAGCGCGATCAAACTTGGGTTGCCGGTGAACATCGAGTTTTCGGCCAACGATACCAGCGACCTGGCGGACGAGCTGATGGAGGACAAGTACCACAACTCCACCATCTACACCGCCTGGTCCCACGGTTACCTGCCGGAACTGATCAACAAGGTGGCGAGCGAAGCGGTCGGCGAGAAGTACACCATCACCGAAGACTGGTCCGGCGGCGACTTCGACACCCTGTACGTGTTGACCCTGACCTGGCAGAACGGCAAGGCCAGCCTGCTCAGCCGCAACTACAAGCAAGGGCTGGATAACGGCTTGCAGACCTGCCCGGATGCGACGCACGTAAACGCTGACAGCTGACCTTACCGGCGACTGCGTCCCGCGTGACACACCGCTATCGCCGGCAAGCCGGCTCCTACTGGGGGCGGGACCGCGTATGATGCGTCGCTATCGACTTATCTGCGGATCCTGACCATGTCTAACCTCACCTCTGCCAGCCCTGTACGCGGCTGGTCCTTCTGGTGGAAGCCGGCGCTGTTCCTGTTGGTCGCCTGCGTCGGCCTGTATTACGTGAAGTGGTCGCCCTACTACTTCAAGGCGTTCGTTGCGGCAGACAGCCACAGCATCGGCAACTCGATCCTCAACGATCAACAAGGCTCGCCATTGGCGGCGGCCCTGGCCTATGCCCAGGTGTATTTCCTGGCAATCTGGAAAGCCGCCGTGCTGGCGGTGATTCTCGGATCGTTGCTGCAAGTGTTGATTCCACGGGACTGGCTGTTACGCCTGTTCGGGCGCGCCGGGCTTGGTTCCACGGTACGCGGCGGGTTGTTCGCCCTGCCGGGCATGATGTGCAGTTGCTGCGCCGCCCCCGTGGCGGCGGGGATGCGTCGTCAGCAAGTGTCGGTGGGCGCTGCCCTGGCGTTCTGGATGGGCAACCCGGTACTCAACCCGGCGACCCTGGTGTTCATGGGCTTTGTCCTGGGCTGGGACTTTGCCGCACTGCGGCTGGTGGCCGGGATCGTGTTGGTGATCGGTGTGGCGCTGATCGCCCAACGCATCGCACGCCCGGAGCAGGTGCCGGAAGTGGCGCTGGAGGCCGTGGCCAACGTCAGCGGCGCCGACAGCCAGCCCTTCCTCACCCGCTGGCTGCGCACCTTATGGCAGTTGTTCTGGAGCACCATCCCGGTGTACATCCTGGCGGTGTTGCTGCTGGGCGCGGCACGGGTATGGCTGTTCCCCCATGTGGACGGGGCGATGGCCGACAGCCTGGTTTGGCTGGTGCCCCTGGCGATTGTCGGCACCCTGTTTGTGATTCCCACCGCGGCGGAAATCCCGATTGTGCAGACCATGATGGCCCTGGGCCTGGGGACCGGGCCAGCGGTGGCCCTGTTGATGACCCTGCCGAGCGTGAGCCTGCCGTCGCTGTTGATGCTGCGCAAGGATTTCGATACACGGGTGCTGGTGACAGTGGCCGGGCTGACCATGTTGATGGGTGTGGTGTGTGGGTTGGTGGCGGTGGTCGTGCTGTAGGGTTGGGCATCGCCGCATAGGTATGCTGCTGAAAGGGCTCCTGTGGCGAGCGGGCTTGTCGGAACGCCGCATCGCCACGGGGACAGTCGTCAGCACCCGCGCCGGGCACCACGCTCGCGCAAATACTCCAGCACTGCCCCCTGCTCCCCGGCGAATTCGATGCGGGCGCCCTTCTTCTCACGCTGGAAGGCATACATCGGGTCGTAGTATTCGCGCAGCAACCCTTCGATCCACGCACGATGCAGATCCACCGCGCCGCTGCGCGCCTGTTCTTCCAGGGCCTGCTGCAGGATGCCCTGCAACCGCTGGAACCGTTCGCCCCCCAGGCGCTTGTGGATATTGCCCAGGCTCTCGGTCAGGCGCTGCGCAAACACCTGCTGGCCCGACTCACCAAACACGCTGACAAACTCGGCGCACAGGTCCACCACATAATCGCCCAGGATTCGCTCGACCCGCCCCGCCAGGCTATCTTCCAACCACACCATCGGGAATGCCTGCATGCCTTTGTGCAAGGCCAGGGGCAGCGCACAACTGCCAATCATGCGGCTTTCATCCTCGACCACGAATTGCTCGATACCCTGGTCGCGTTTTTTCAGCAGATCAACCCCCAGGCGGTTCTCGAAATCGATGTTGGAGGGCTGTGCGGTAGCGCGCTTGCCGAAGCTGGAACCCCGGTGATTGGCGTGCCCTTCCAGATCCAGCGCATTGCGCAACTGGCCGAGGACTTCGGTTTTCCCAGTGCCGGTCATGCCGCCCAGCAGGACGAAGTCGCACTCGCGGGTAGCGCGCTCGACCGTATCGAGCAAAAAGCTGCGCATAGCCTTGTAGCCACCACCGACCCGCGGATAGTCGATACCCGCCTCGCGTAGCCATTGCTGGACAATCTGCGAGCGCAAGCCGCCGCGAAAGCAATACAGGTAGCCCTCAGGATGGGCACGCGCGAACTGTGCCCACTGCTCGACACGTTCAGCCTTTGTCGCCCCGGACACCATCTGATGGCCCATTACAATCGCCGCCTGTTGCCCCTGCTGCTTATAGCAAGTGCCCACCCGCTGGCGTTCGTCATCGTTCATCAACGGTAGATTGACCACCCCGGGGAACGCACCCTTGACGAATTCGACCGGTGCGCGGGTATCCATCATCGGGCGGTCGTTGAGAAAGATGTCGCGGTAATCGGTGATGTCGCTGGGCATCAAGACACCTCTACCGCGTTGCTCTGTCGCTCGACCAACTGGCCAATGGGCGCCAGGTTCAAGCCCAGTTCGACCGCTACCGCAAGAAACTCGGCTTCGCCCTCTGGCGTGACAGCCACCAGCAGCCCGCCACTGGTCTGCGGGTCGCACAACACACGCTTGTGCAACTCATTGATACGGCCCAACTGGCCCGAATAGCTGTCGAAGTTGCGCAACGTACCGCCCGGCACACAGCCCTGGTCCAGGTAGTACTCGACCCCCGGCAGGCGTGGGACTTTTTCGTAGTCGATCAGGGCAGTCAAACCGCTGCCGTCGGCCATTTCCACCAGGTGCCCGAGCAGGCCGAAACCGGTCACGTCAGTCATGGCGCTGACCCCGGCCAGTTTGCCAAAGCGGCTGCCGGGTTTGTTGAGGGTGCACATCCAGTCCCGCGCCAGCCCGATATCGGCTTCGCGCAATTTGCCCTTCTTCTCGGCGGTGGTGAGGATGCCGATACCCAGGGGTTTGGTCAGGTACAAGCGGCAGCCAGCGGTGGCGGTGTCGTTGCGCTTCATATGGCGCTTGTGCACCAGCCCGGTGACGGCCAGGCCGAAGATCGGCTCCGGGGCGTCGATGGAGTGGCCACCGGCCAGGGGAATGCCGGCCGCGTCGCACACCGAGCGGCCACCGCGGATCACTTCCCGGGCGATTTCCGGGGCCAGTACATTGACCGGCCAACCAAGAATGGCAATGGCCATCAACGGGTCGCCACCCATGGCGTAGATATCGCTGATGGCGTTGGTGGCAGCAATGCGCCCGAAATCGAAGGGATCGTCGACGATAGGCATGAAAAAGTCAGTGGTGGAAACCACGCCGCGCTCGTCGTCGATCGCGTACACCGCGGCGTCGTCACGCGAGGCATTGCCCACCCAAAGGTTGGGGTCGAGGTTCTGCGCGCCGCTGCCGGCGAGGATCACTTCCAGCACCTGCGGCGAAATCTTGCAGCCGCAACCGGCACCGTGGCTGTACTGGGTCAGGCGAATCGGCTCGTTCATGGTGGACCTCAAACTATCAAGTGCGCGAAGTCTAACAGACAGCAAAAAGCCGGCTGGGCTCTTGGGAGCACAGCCGGCTTCTGGGTTTGAGCGGTTACTGGCGGGCAGCGAGCAAACGCTTGTGGCGATTGCGCCGTGCGATGTTCAAGCACTCGATGGCAGCCGAGAACGCCATGGCCGCGTACACGTAGCCTTTAGGCACATGGGCACCGAAACCTTCGGCGATCAAGGTCATGCCGATCATGATCAAGAAGCCCAGGGCCAGCATCACCACGGTCGGGTTGTCGTTGATGAACTTGGCCAGGGGTTCAGCCGCAACCAGCATCACGATCACCGAGGTCACCACGGCAATGATCATGATCGGCAAGTGCTCGGTCATGCCGACGGCGGTGATGATGCTGTCGATGGAGAACACCAGGTCGAGCAGCAGGATCTGCCCGATGGCCGCAGCAAAGCCGATAGCCACAGTATTGCCCACGCTTGCCTTCTCTTCGGGCTCCGGGTCCATGCTGTGGTGGATCTCGGTCGTCGCCTTCCACACCAGGAACAGGCCACCGGCGATCAGGATCATGTCCTTCCACGAAAACGCCTGGCCGAACACTTCAAATACCGGCGCCGTCAGTTGCACGATAAACGCGATGGTGCTCAACAGGCCCAGGCGCAGGATCAGCGCCATGCTGATGCCGATGCGTCGTGCCTTGGCCCGGTGTTGTTCGGGCAGTTTGTTGGTGAGGATCGAGATGAAGATCAGGTTGTCGATGCCCAGCACGATTTCCATGACGATCAGGGTCGCCAGGGCTACCCAGGCGGTGGGGCTGGCGGCCAGTTGTAAAAGGTATTCCATAGGTCAGTCCTGACGTTGTGCTGGGAAATTAGGTTTCTTTGGTGTTCGATTCAGACTCTTGCTCGGGCTGATCGTCCTTTTTTTCTGGACTGATCAGGCCTTGCGTCGCTTCACTCAATGCCTGCTCGGCGGCCTTGTGGGTGTCATCGATCGCTTGCTTGGCCGATTCGGTGGCTTTGCCCAGGACCTGCTGCGCGCTTTTCTCGACCTGATCGCAGCCGCTGATCATCACCAATGAAAGCGCAAGCAACGAAGCTGCGCCGAGAGAATTGAGTTTCATGATGTATTCCTCGTTAGAACCATTGGGTCCAAGTAGTGGCCCCGCGATAGCGACGCATTCTATGCAGGTGAACACTTCAGTAAAATTCGTATTTTTCTCGCGTATACTTCGGTTTTTACGAACTGACGGCCACCATGCTCAATTACCGACAACTGCATTACTTCTGGGTGGTGGCCAAGACAGGCAGCATCGTGCGCGCCTGTGAGCAACTGAACCTCACCCCGCAAACCATCAGTGGGCAAATCAGCCTGCTCGAACAGACATTCGGCATTGCCCTGTTTCAACGGGTGGGGCGCCAGTTGGAACTGACCGAGGCCGGGCGCCAGGCCCTGCCCTATGCCGAGCAGATGTTCCAGACCGGCAATGAACTGGAAGCGATGTTGCGCGCCCCGCCCAATGAACAGCAGATCGTGTTTCGCGTCGGCGTGGCGGATGTGGTGCCCAAGTCCATTGTCTATCGGCTGATCGCGCCGACCATGGAGTTGAACGAGCCGCTGCGTATTACCTGCCGTGAAGACAAACTGGAGCGGCTGTTGGCCGACCTGGCGATCCAGCGCCTGGACCTGGTAATTTCCGACAGCCCCATGCCCAGCCACCTCGACATCAAGGGCTACAGCCAGAAACTGGGGGAATGCGGCATCAGTTTTTTCGCCACCCAGGCATTGGCTGACCAGCACCCCGGTGATTTCCCACAGTGCCTGCACGGCGCGCCGCTGTTGATTCCCGGCGCGGAAACCGTAGTACGCAGCCGTTTGCAGCGCTGGTTTGCCGAGCAAAAGATCCAGCCGAAGATCATCGGCGAGTTCGACGACAGTGCCTTGATGCAGGCGTTTGGCCAATCCGGCAGCGGGATTTTCATCGCCCCCAGCGTGATTGCCGAGGAAGTGCTACGCCAGTACGGCGTGGCACTGGTGGGCCAGACAGATGCAGTCACCGAGTCGTTCTATGCGATTTCGGTGGAGCGCAAGGTCAAGCACCCCGGTATCGTTGCGATAACCGAAGGCGCCCGCCGCGAACTGTTTACTGCGTTGCCGACCTAGGCGCAAGCGACCCGGGTCTTGGCGGTCATCAGCCACAGGGCCAGGAGAATCGACAGCAGGATAAAGCCCGACGCCGCGAACCCCAGGCTGCCCAGACCGAGGGTGTCGATCACATGCCCGCCGACCATCGCCCCCAGGCCAATGCCCAGGTTGGCCCCGGCAATGTTCAGCGACGCCGCGAACGCCGGCGCATGGGGCGCGGCCTTCATCAGCCGCACATGGCTGACCAAAAACAGCGCCGCCTGGGTCACGCCCCAGATGCCCATGGCCGCGGCCAGGCCGAGGGTGGAGTGGATCGCCGGCACCAGCGCCACCATGCCCGCGATCATAAAGCCACAGAACACCATCGAGGCGATCAGCGGGTGCTTGTCGACCATGCGCCCGCCCAACGAATTGCCTATCAGGCCCACGACACCAAAGCCCATCAGGCACCAGCCCACCAGCGTGCCATCGAAGCCGGCCAGGCGCTCAAGAATGTCTGCCAGGTAGGTATAGGCGGTGAACATGCCGCTAAATACCAGAATCGACAGCAACACGTGGCCCTGCATCAAGGGGTTGCGCAGGATCTTGAACTGCGAGCGCAACGTCACGGTTTCCTTCTTCACCGTGGTCGCCGGCAGGTAAATCAACAGCAGCAGTACCTTGAGTAGCGCCACCCCGGCCAGGATGCCAAAGGCGGTGCGCCAGCCGAACATGTCAGAGATCAAGGTGCCCACCGGAATCCCGAAGACCGTCGCGCAGACGATGCCAAAGCCGATCTTGGCAATCGCCCGGCCGGCGTAGTCCGGCCCGACAATATCCACGGCGGTTTCACTGGCCAGGGCCCAGAACACCGGCAACCCGAGGGCCGGAATCAGCCTTGCCACGGCCATCACCCAGATATTCGGCGCCAGGGCCGCCAGGGTATTGGCCGCGCCGAACATCAACAGGATGCTGATAAACAGGCGCTTGCGCTCGAAGCGTGCGAAATACGCGGTAAGGAACGGCCCGAACGCCGCCACGGTGAAGGCAAACAGCGTCACCAGCAAGCCAGCCTGGGACACGCTCACATCCAGGTCACGGGCGATGGAGGGCAACAGGCCCACGATGACAAATTCGGTGGTCAACACCGTAAAACCGGCTGCGGACAGCAGCAGGATGGGCAACAACATGCATAACTCCAGAAACGGCGACGCCAGCGTCGGCCCAAGGGCCCGCTGACAGAGAGGTAAGAAGAGGATGGCCAAGGTTAACAGAATGTAACCGGACCACGCACGGCTTTGGCGACTGAATGCCGCAGCAAATGGGATGTGTCCTACGGCATGTTAGACTTCGCGCCTTGCACAGTGCTGCACACATTAAAAAAACTAGAGACAACTCTTTATGACTGCTGCCCCTTCGCTGTTTCAACGCCTGCTGCGCGTCAGCCTGGTGACCCAAATTGTCATTGGCCTGGTCGCAGGCATCCTGCTGGCCCTGCTGTCGCCCAGTGCAGCCCTGTCCACCGCGTTTATCGGCAAGGTATTTGTCTCGGCGCTCAAGGCCGTCGCGCCGATCCTGGTGTTTGTGCTGGTGATGGCCTCGATCGCCAACCACAAGCATGGCCAGGAAACCCATATACGGCCGATCCTGTTCCTGTATCTGCTGGGCACCTTTTCTGCGGCGGTTGTGGCAGTGATTGCCAGCACCCTGTTCCCCTCGAACCTGGTCCTCGCGACCCATGATGTCGCCATCAGCGCCCCGGGCGGGATCGGCGAAGTGATGCAGAGCCTGCTGCTCAGTGTGGTGGACAACCCCGTCAGCGCCCTGATGAATGCGAACTTCATCGGCATCCTGGCCTGGGCCATCGGTATGGGCATTGCAATCCGCCATGCCGGTGAAACCACGCGCACCGTCCTGGACGACCTGTCCAACGGCGTCACGCTGATCGTGCGTGTGGTGATTCGTTTCGCGCCGCTGGGTATCTTCGGCCTGGTCGCCTCGACCCTGGCGGCCTCTGGTTTCGATGCGCTGTTGGGCTATGCGCACCTGTTGCTGGTGCTGATCGGCTGCATGTTGTTCGTGGCGCTGGTGATCAACCCGGCAATCGTGTTCTGGAAACTGCGCCGCAACCCCTACCCGCTGGTGCTGCTGTGCCTGCGTGAGAGCGGGATCACCGCCTTTTTTACCCGCAGTTCGGCGGCCAACATCCCGGTCAACCTGGCATTGAGCGAGCGTCTGGGCCTGCACGAAGACACCTATTCGGTTTCGATCCCACTGGGGGCGACCATCAACATGGCCGGCGCCGCCATCACCATCACCGTGCTGACCCTGGCCGCCGTGCATACCCTGGGCATCGCCGTCGACCTGCCGACCGCGGTGTTGTTGAGTGTGGTTGCCGCGATCTGCGCTTGTGGCGCGTCGGGTGTGGCTGGGGGGTCGTTGTTGCTGATTCCGCTGGCGTGCAGCCTGTTCGGGATTCCGAGTGAAATCGCCATGCAAGTGGTGGCCGTGGGCTTCATTATCGGGGTGCTGCAGGATTCGGCAGAAACCGCGCTCAACTCGTCTACCGACGTGTTGTTCACTGCCGCGGCGTGCCTGGGCCAAGAAGACAAGAACCCGGCCTGATACAACAGTGGGGGCTGGCTTGTGTGGGAGCTGGCTTGCCTGCGATGGCCATGAGTATCTACACAACTCTCTGATACTTCTGGGCTCTGAGTTTTGGGCTGATGTAGGGGGCATATCCATTGCTGCGGTAACGGCGGCCATGGGTTCCGCCCTTACGGCGGCTCACTTTTGAACAGCGCAAAAGTAAGCAAAACGCTCTTGCCCCACCACTCGGCACCTCGCCTAGGCTCGGTGTGCCCGTCATCCGACATTGATTTTGGGGGTCGCCGCGATGGGCCATCCATGGCCCAGCGCGGCTAAACCGGCGTCCTGCCGGTTTACCCCCCAAATCAATATCGGATTACGGCCAGCGTGGTTTAACGGGGCGCCTAAGATCAAAATCACAAGCAGAGCGAGGCGGCCTGACAGCCGGCCTGATCGGTGAGGTTTACGCGTATACCTGTGGGAGCTGGCTTGCCTGCGATAGCGGTCGATCAGTCAATATATTTATCGGCTGATACACCGCTATCGCAGGCAAGCCAGCTCCCACAGGGGAATGCAGCTTCGCGCTCTGGCGTTGCTGTTGCTCTGTTTTTGATCTGGTTTTTGATCTGGTTTTTGATCTTAGGCGCCCCGTTAAACCACGATGGCCGCAGGCAGGTATTGCGCAGTGGGCACCCCGGCAGGATGCCGGGGTAGCCGCGACACGGCCATGGATGGCCGATCGCGGCGGGCCCACGGAGCAATGCCTGACTGCGGGCATGCCGAGCCTAGGCGAGGCACCGAGTGGTGGGGCAAGAGCGTTTTGCTTACTTTTGCGCTGTTCAAAAGTGAGCCGCCGTAAGGGCGGAACCCATACCCGCCGCGACCGCGGCAACGGATATGTACACATACCCGGAAGAGCGAGTTGTGTAGATACTGATGGCCATCGCAGGCAAGCCAGCTCCCACACAAGCCAGCTCCCACATTTGTTTTGCGGTGTTACTCAGTAATTAGAACGCGCCCATATAGTCGCGCTTGCCCACTTCCACACCGTTGTGACGCAGTAAGGCGTAGGCGGTGGTGACGTGGAAGAAGAACTGCGGCAGGCCGTAGGTCAGCAGGTAGGACTGGCCGCTGAAGCGCTTCTCTTTAGGGGTGCCCGGACGGGTGACGATCTCGATGCCTTCTTTGCCATCGATCTGCGCCGGGGTGATGGTGTCGATGAACGCCAGCACCTTGGCGATCAGCGCTTGCAGGTCAGCGAAGGTGACTTCGTTGTCTTCGTATTTCGGCACTTCAATCTCGGCCAGACGCGCGGAAACGCCCTTGGCAAAATCCACGGCGATCTGCACCTGGCGCACCAGCGGGAACATGTCCGGGAACAGGCGCGCTTGCAGCAAGGCGTTTGGGTCGATGTTCTTGGCGGTGGCGTGGGCCTCGGCCTTGTTCAGCACATCGCTCAAAGCGTTGAGCATTTGCTTGAAGACCGGAAGGGAAGCGGCGTACAGGGAAATAGTCATGACAGTCTCGACAGTGGTGGCAGGGTTTGAACAGCCGCGATTATAGACATGAGCGCTGCTTGTCTTTTATTTTTTCGGGATTAGGCTAGTGGGTTCACTGCATAGGGAAAGCGCGATGACCGCCGAGCACGACACCAACTCCTCCGAGCCGCGCCTCAACAGCACGGAAATCCGTGTTCTGGGCTGCCTGATCGAAAAGCAGGCCACCAACCCGGAAACCTACCCGCTGACCCTCAATGCCCTGGTCCTGGCCTGCAACCAGAAAACCAGCCGGGAACCTGTGATGAACCTCAGCCAGGGCCAGGTTGGCCAGAGCCTGCGGGCCCTGGAAGGCCAGGGGTTTACCAAACTGGTGATGGGCAGCCGTGCCGACCGCTGGGAACACCGGGTGGACAAGGCCCTGGAACTGGTGCCGGCGCAGGTGATTCTTACTGGCCTGTTGTTCCTGCGTGGCCCGCAGACGGTCAATGAATTGCTGACCCGCAGCGGGCGCATGCATGACTTTGAAGATGCCGAGCAGGTGGTACACCAACTCGAACGCCTGATCGCCCGCGACCTTGCCGTGCTGGTCCCCAAGCAAGCCGGCCAGCGTGAGGACCGCTACACCCACTCCCTGGGTGACCCGGCGGATATCGAGGCGATCCTGGCCGCCCGTGGCAGCCCGGTGGAGCGCAGCAGCGCTGGCAGCGGGGTTTCTCTGGAGCGCATCGAGGAGCTGGAGGCGCGGATTGCGGCGCTGGAAGAACGCCTCTCACGCCTCGAATAACCGCCCCTTTGTAGGAGCCGGCTTGCCGGCGATGAGGCCCTTGCCGCCATCGCCGGCAAGCCGGCTCCTACAAGGCCTGCCTTAGCCCTGTCGGGCAAACGCTACGGCTTTCTGGAACTGCTCATCCGTCGGGCGGATGCCGGTGTACAGCACGAACTGCTCCAGTGCCTGGATCGCGATCACTTCCAGGCCGGTAATCACCCGCTTGCCCTGGGCCCGGCCACGCACGATCAGCGGCGTTTCGGCGGGGATCGCCACCACATCGAATACAGTCTCTGCCGCATCAATGGCGTCGGCCTCGAATGCCAGGTCCTCGGCCTGGGCGCCGCCGGTCATGCCGATGGGCGTTACGTTGACCAGCATCTGCGGCCGCGCGTTACCTAATGTCGCCTGCCACTCATACCCCAGATTGTGCGCCAGGGCCCGGCCTGCTCCTTCGTTACGGGCAACGATCAGGCCATTGGCGTAGCCACCGTCACGCAAGGCACTGGCCACGGCCTTGGCCATGCCGCCACTGCCGTGCAGGGCAAAGGTCGAGTCCTTGGGCACCGCGTGCTTTTGCAGCAGTTGCTCGATGGCGATGTAATCAGTGTTGTAGGCCTTGAGGTGGCCGGCCGTATTGACGATGGTGTTGATTGAGGCGATGGCGCGGGCCGAGTCGTCGAGTTCATCCACCAGTTCGATACAGGCTTCCTTGAACGGCATCGACACCCCACAGCCACGAATGCCCAAGGCGCGGATCCCGGCTACAGCGCCGTTCAAGTCCTGGCTGCTGAAAGCCTTGTAGTAAAAATTCAGCCCCAACTGCTCATACAAATGGTTATGAAAGCGCAGGCCGAAATTACCCGGGCGGGCCGACAACGACATGCACAACTGGGTGTCCTTGTTGGGGTTCATCAGCATCGGTAACTCCTCTTCAAGTAAGCAAATCGGTACAGACCTTACACAACCTTTACCTAGCTGCAGTGCTGTTTTGCTGAAATACGTTGTCTTAAAAGTATCCCCGCGACAATCCTTGAGTCTCAGACCACAAGCGCAGGGGCCAACCGAGGAAAGACCATGATGCGTAAAATCCCCAGGATCGCCTTGCTGATCGGTGCACTCGCTGTAGCCGGCCAAGCCTCCGCCCATGGTGGTGGTTGGGGTGGCCCGGCCGTTTTGGGTGCGGTTGTCGGCGCAGCCGTGGTGGGCTCAGTGATCGCCAGCCATGATCGGCCGGTGTATGTACAGCAACAACCTGTGTACTACCAGCCGCAGCCGGTGTATGCCGCCCCGCCACCGGTCTATTACCAGCCACCACCGGTGTACGTGCAGCAGCCGGTTTATTACCGCCCGGCGCCGGTGTATTACGGGCCACCACGCGGCTACTACGGCCCGCCCCGAGGCTATTACGGGCGCGGCTGGTAAGCCCGGTATACAAAGCCCCGCATTCCAGGCGGGGCTTTTTTGTGGGTGCAGGGTCTGAATAAATCTCGCCGGGGTCGTTATGGAGACATCGCCGACCGTTAAATCCGACATTATTAAGGCCAAAGTGTACTTGCCCAACCGGGGGGCGCGCTGTCATGTTTGTGTCACGCGGCACTCTCACTATCGAAACGGTCCCCCATAACAGGTCATAACAACAAGGACGCCCCAGCATGCCCACACAAAACCCGCACCGCACCGCCGGCCTCTGCACTTCCAGCAAGGTCTACAGCGCCTTGACTGAACTCAAGCACCTTGAAGGCCACCGTAGCGCCAAGTTTCTCTCGTTGCTGGCAGAAAACCTGGTCCACAAGGGCCTGCTCAATGAACAAGAAGTGCTGCACATGCTGGACCAGGTGGTGGACTGAGCCCTGTCGGCGCAGCCTCGATGGCAGTGATGTTGACTATCGAGCAGGGTGATTTTCCCTCGCCGCCCAGCCGCCGTAAGGTGAACTCCATCAGCAATGGAGGTACATATGCCCACTATCCAGATCATGTCCGTCGTTGGCAGTGCCGTCCCCGGCCCCCTGCGCAAACTGGGTTTGCTCGCCTGTTGGTACCTGGTACGCGACGGTGAAGCCATCAGCGGGCCCCTGGCCTCGTTGCCCGACGCCCAGGCCCTGTCCCGCAAGATGGCCCACTGCTTCTCAGCCTAGGGCAATGGCAGCCGCACCCGGGGTTTGGTCTCGACAAACAGCGCCCAGCTGGAGATAAACAGTGCGGCGATCAATGGGCCGATGACAAAGCCATTGAGGCCGAACACCGACAGCCCGCCCAGGGTCGAGATCAGGATCAGGTAATCCGGCATCTTGGTGTCCTTGCCCACCAGGATCGGGCGCAGCACATTGTCCACCAGGCCAATCACAAATACCCCGAACAAGGCCAGCACCACTCCTTGCCAGATTGAACCGCTGAGCAGGAAGTACGCAGCCACCGGCCCCCACACAATCCCCGCCCCCACCGCAGGCAGCAACGACAGGAACGCCATCAATACCGCCCAGAGCAACGCGCTGGGAATGTCCAGGAACCAGAAGATCAGGCCACCCAATGCGCCCTGAGTCACCGCCACCAGCACATTGCCTTTGACGGTCGCGCGCACCACGCGGTTGAACTTCAGTTGCAGGCGACGCTTCTGCGGCTCGGCCAGCGGCACTGCCGTGCGCACTTTGCGCACCAGCTCGGGACCGTCGCGCAGCAAGAAGAACAGCAAGTACAGCATGATGAAAAAGCTCACCAGGAAATCAAAGGTGCCCTGGCCGAAGCTGAACGCCTGGCTGGCGAAGAACTGGCTGCCCTGCATCGCGCCCTTGACGATTTTCTCGCGCAGGCCCTCCAGGTTGCCCATGCCGAAGCGGTCCAGCAGGTGCTGGAAGTACGGCGGCAGGAAGTTCTTGAATTGTTCGATGTAGCCCGCCACATCCAACTTGCCACTCTCGACGTTCTTGTACAGCGTCGCCCCCTCCTGCACCAGCAAGGCGCTGGTGATGATCACCGGTAAAATCGCGATCACCAGGCACACCATCAAGGTGCACAGCGACGTCAGGTTGCGGTTCCAGCCAAACTTGAGCTGCAGGCGCCGCTGCATGGGCGCAAAAATGATCCCGAGGATGATCGCCCAGAACACCGCGCCATAGAACGGCAACAGGATCCAGAAGAAGCCGACAGTCACCACGACCAGCAGCAACAGCAGGGTTTTGAATTGCAGATTCGTTTGGTTCATGTCCGATCCGTACCAGAAAAACGCCGGGCGCCCAGCGCGCCCTGTTGCTTAGTCCACCGCGCATCCGGCGAGTGCCATCTTTATTTCTACAGCGTAGACCCAGATCAATAAGCGCCCGGCCCGGCTCGGCTACCCTGCCGCCCTTTTGCGACCTGAATCCCCATGCCCCCTGTCCTCGCTCCCGAATTGCTCGCCCCCGCTGGCACCCTGAAAAACATGCGCTACGCCTTTGCCTACGGCGCCGATGCGGTCTACGCCGGCCAGCCGCGCTACAGCTTGCGGGTGCGCAACAACGAGTTCGACCACGCCAACCTGGCCCTGGGTATCGCCGAGGCCCAGGCCCAGGGCAAGCGCTTTTATGTCGTGGTCAACATCGCGCCACACAACGCCAAGCTGAAGACCTTTCTCAAGGACCTGGAACCGGTGATCGCCATGGGCCCGGACGCGCTGATCATGTCTGACCCCGGCTTGATCATGCTGGTGCGCCGGCACTTCCCGCAGATGCCGATCCACCTGTCAGTACAGGCCAACACGGTGAACTGGGCCAGCGTCGAGTTCTGGCAACAGCAAGGCATCTGCCGGATCATCCTGTCGCGGGAACTGTCCCTGGAAGAAATCGCCGAAATCCGCCAGCAAGTGCCGGCCATGGAGTTGGAAGTGTTTGTGCATGGCGCACTGTGCATGGCCTATTCCGGGCGCTGCCTGTTGTCGGGGTATATGAACAAGCGCGATGCCAACCAGGGCACCTGCACCAACGCCTGCCGCTGGAAGTACCAGGCCAGCCCCGCCGTCGAAAACAGCGTGGGCGATATCGTCCAGCAGTATCAGCCCGAACCGACCCTGGGCCTTGGCGCGCCCACCGACCAGGTGTTCCTGCTCCAGGAGGCCAACCGCCCCGATGAGCAGATGCCGGCCTTCGAGGACGAGCACGGCACCTACATCATGAACGCCAAGGACCTGCGGGCGGTGCAGCACGTCGAGCGCCTGACGCAGATGGGCGTGCACTCGCTGAAGATCGAGGGCCGCACCAAATCCCACTTCTATGTGGCACGCACCACCCAGGTGTACCGCCAGGCCATTGATGACGCCGTGGCCGGGCGCGCGTTCGACCGTGGCTTGATGACCAACCTCGAATCCCTGGCCCAGCGCGGCTACACCGAAGGCTTCCTGCGCCGCCATGTGCATGACGAGTACCAGAACTACCAGAACGGTAGCTCGGTTTCCGAGCGCCAGCAGTTTGTCGGCGAGTTGACCGGCGAGCGGCGCGGGGAACTGGCCGAGGTCAAGGTGAAGAACCGCTTTGCGCTGGGCAACCACCTGGAGTTGATGACCCCGGCGGGGAATTTCCATTTTGACTTGGGGAGGATGCATAACGCCAAGGGCGAGGCGATCGAGGTGGCGCCGGGGGATGGGCATACGGTGTATGTGCCGGTGCCGTTGGAGATGGATATCGGGTTTGGGTTGTTGATGCGGGATGTGTAGCAGGCTTTAAAGATAGCGCTCTGTGGCGAGCGGGCTTGTCGGAACGCCGCATCGCCCGCGCTGGGCTGCGAAGCAGCCCCAAAACCGGCTGCTAGGGAGTATTTGATACGCCGCATTCGGCTCACTGGGGCTGCTTCGCAGCCCAGCGCGGGGCAAGCCCGCTCGCCACAAGGGAGTTCGTCAGTGTCTACCGATGCCGCGATGAGGCCAGAACAAGCACCGCAATTGCCAGGTCAGATCCTGAACTGCCCCACCAACTGCCCCAATCGCTGCCCCAGATCCGCCAGGCTGCGTGAAGTCTGCGCGCCCTGCTGGGTTTCGTCCGCCACACTGTCCACCGCCACCGCAATCTGATGCACGCTGCGGTTGATCTCTTCCGCCACGGCGGTTTGCTCTTCCGAGGCGCTGGCGATCTGCGCGTTCATCGTGTTGATGGTGCCGATCAACTGCGCCATGGTATCGAGGGACGCCCCGGCCTCATTGGCCTGGGCCGAGGTGCCGTCGCCGGCATCGCTGGAGCGGCGCATGGATTCCACCGCCGCCTCGGTGCCCTTTTGCAGGCGGTCGATCATGCCCTGGATTTCCTGGGTGCTTTGTTGGGTGCGGCTGGCCAGTGCGCGCACTTCATCGGCCACCACCGCAAAGCCACGTCCGGCTTCACCGGCGCGGGCCGCTTCGATGGCGGCGTTGAGGGCCAGCAGGTTGGTCTGCTCGGCAATCGAGCGGATCACCCCGAGCACGCTGACAATCGACGATACGTCCTGTTGCAGGCTGTCCAGGGACACGCCGCTGCTGCGGATGTCATTCACCAACGCATGAATCTGCGCGATGCTGCCATCCACCACGCGTTTGGCGGCCTGGCCTTCGGCGTCGGTCTGCTGCGCCGCCACCGCGGCGCCCTGGGCACTGCGGGCCACTTCATGGGCGGCAGACGACATTTCGTTGATCGCCGTGGCCACCTGGTCAGTCTCCTGGCGCTGGCGCTCCATGGCCTGCTCCGAACGGTGGGCCTGCTCGGACACCTGGCTGACCAGGCCGGTCAGTTGCGAAGTCATGTCGGTGATCTGGCGCACCAAGCCATGGATCTTGTCTACAAACCGGTTGAACGAACCGGCCAGTTCACCCAACTCGTCCTGGCTGGTGATTGCCAGGCGGCAGGTCAAATCACCCTCGCCGGCGGCGATGTCGTCGAGGTTGGCCTTCATCAGGTGCAAGGGGCGCAGGATGGTATTGGCCAGCACCATGCCCACTGCCGCAATCAGCAACAGAAGGACCACAGCGATACCGACGATGCTCAACAACACCCCTTCCATACGTTCGTTGACCTTGGCTTCCACTTCGCTGACCAGCGCATCGATACCGTCGAGGTTGACCGACGTACCGATCACCATGTCCCACTTGGGCAAGTATTCGGTGTAGCCAAGCTTGGGCACCAGTTCGGTTTGCCCCGGCTGGGTCGAGCTGTATTGCAGGTAGTGGGTGCCGTCCTTGCCGACCTTCACCAGGTCGCGGTTGACGTAGACGCCGTTGGGGTCACGGTTGTCCTTGAAGCTTTTGCCCACGCCATCGGGGCTATTGCCCTTGAACAGGCGGATGGTCTCGGAGTCGTAGCCAAAGAAATATCCGTCCTTGCCGTAGGTGGTGTTGGACAACAGCTTGACCACCTGCGCCCGCGCCTGCGTATCGCCAGGAGCGGCGGCGTCGTACAGCGGCTTGATGGTGGTCATCGCCACTTCCACGTAACTCTGCAGGGTGGCCTTGGCATTGTTGAGCAGCCGCTCGCGGGTTTCAGCCACCTCGCTGCGCGCCTGTTCCTTGAGGATCCATACCGTGGTCAGGCTGATGACCACGGCAAACAACAACACCGGCAGTACGGCGAGGGACAGGACTTTGGCCTTCAGACTCAGACGCATGGATCTTCTCTCTTATAGGGCAGCGTTAACAGGTTAACGGCCCTGAGAGAAAAAACTGTAGGAGCGAGCTTGCTCGCGAAAATCGTCGGCAATAACACCGGCATCCTGGATGGACGCGGTGCCCTTGAATCCTTCGCGAGCAAGCTCGCTCCTACAGGAGAGGTCAGAGGGTCATCGCGGCAAACCAGCCGAACACCAGCAGCGGCAGGTTGTAGTGCAGGAAGGTCGGGACCACGGTGTCCCAGATATGGTGGTGCTGGCCGTCGATGTTCAAACCCGAGGTCGGTCCCAGGGTGGAGTCCGACGCTGGCGAACCGGCATCGCCCAGGGCGCCAGCGGTGCCGACGATGCAGACAATGGCCAGGGGGCTGAAGCCCAGTTGCACACACAGCGGCACGAAAATCGCCGCCAGGATCGGTACCGTGGAAAACGACGAGCCGATCCCCATGGTCACCAGCAACCCCACCAGCAACATCAACAGCGCGCCCACGCCACGGCTATGGCCGATAAACGCCGCAGAGGCCTGCACCAGCGTCTGCACCTGGCCGGTGGCCTTGAGCACTTCGGCAAACCCGGAGGACGCGATCATGATGAAGCCGATCATCGCCATCATCTTCATGCCTTCGGTGAACAGGTCATCGGTGTCGCGCCAGCGCACGATGCCCGACACCGAGAAGATCAGGAAACCCGCCAGGGCACCAATGATCATTGAGTCCAGCCACAGTTGGATGATAAACGCCGAGGCAATGGCCAGCCCGGCTACCAGCAGGGTCAGCGGGTTGTATTGCACCGCCACTTGCTCGACCCGCTCGATTTTCTCCAGGTCGTAGACGCGCTTCTTGCGGTAGCTGATAAACACCGCCACCAACAGGCCGAACACCATGCCCAGCGCCGGGATGCCCATGGCGTGGGTCACATTGACCTGGCTGATATCCACCCCACTCTTGGCGACGTTGGCCAGCAGGATCTGGTTGAGGAAGATGTTGCCGAAGCCCACCGGCAGGAACATGTACGGGGTGATCAGGCCAAAGGTCATGACACAGGCGATCAGGCGCCGGTCAATCTGCAACTTGGTCAGCACATACAGAAGAGGCGGCACCAGCAGCGGGATAAAGGCGATATGGATCGGCAGGATGTTCTGCGAGGCAATCGCCACCGCACCCAGCAGGCAGATCAGCAGCCATTTGACATGACTGCCGCCCGTCGCTTCCTGGCGATCCACCAGCAGCAGCGCCTTGTCCGCCAGGGCGTGGGCCAGGCCGGACTTGGCGATCGCCACGGCGAAAGCACCGAGCAATGCGTAAGACAGCGCCACCGTGGCGCCGCCGCCCAGGCCGCTGTTGAATGCGCTGAGCGTCGCGTCGATGCCAAGACCTCCGGTCAAGCCGCCGACCAGGGCGCCGACGATGATCGCGATGACCACATGCACGCGGGACAGGCTCAGCACGAGCATGGTGCCGACCGCGGCGATTACTGCGTTAATCATGGTTACCTCAGGACAGAAACATAAAAACAACACGCGCCGGCACCCTGGCCAAATGGCGACCACGGCACACGCAGAAAAGGAGTTTTATTAGAGGGCGCGCACTTTGCAGCAGCCGACACGCCATGTCAAAGCGCGACGTCGTAAACAGAATTCAATTGATCGTATGAATAAAGAAAAAAACCGGGCGGCCGATACAACGGATCATCTCTGTCGTAACGAAGGTTAAAAGATCTCCATGTCGCTCAGGCAGCTGTCCATTCAATGGAAAATCACCCTCCTCGCCGGCCTTTGTCTGTTGGGGATCGTGACCCTGCTAGTGGGTCTTTCGCTGTATCGCATGGATCAGAGCTCACATAGGGTCCAGACCTCCAGCACGCAGATGCTCAATGTCGCGGCCCAATCGCGCATCGAAGCCCAGGGGGAAGTCCAGGCGCTGGGCATCCGCCAACAGTTTATGGACGCTTACCAGTACGGCCATGGTTTTTCGCGCCAGGTGCTGTTTTTGCGGGAACAGGCCGAGAAGCGCTTCCTTGATGCCTTTGACTTGCGTGAAGACCTGACGCGCCAAGTCAAGGCCGCGCTGCAGGCCAATCCGGACCTGCTGGGCCTTTCCCTGGTGTTCGAAGCCAATGCCCTGGATGGCAAGGATGAGTTGTTTACCGGCCAGGACGAGCTGGGCAGTAACGAGAAGGGCCGCTTCGCCCTGTACTGGTCGCAGCCGACACCCGGCAAGCTGACCTCGATGGCACTGCCGGAAAGCGACATGTCCGACACCAGCGTCGGCCCCAGCGGCGAAAAGGCCAACACCTGGTTCACCTGCCCGCGCACTACCCTCAAACCGTGCGTGATCGAACCGTACTTTTATGTGATCGACGGGCAAAACGTGTTGCTCACCAGCATCGTGTTCCCCCTCACGGTCAATGGCAAAGTCATCGCCTCGCTGTCGGTGGACATCAACCTCAACAGCCTGCAGGCGGTCAGCCAGAATGCCAGCCGCAAGCTGTATGACGGCCAGACCAAGGTCAGCATCATCAGCCCGGTAGGTTTGCTCGCCGGCTACAGCCCGGATGCAAGCAAGCTCAGCCAGCGCCTGGACAGCGTCGACACCACCAGCGGCGCACAACTGATCAGTGCCATGGCCAACAGTACCCAAACCTACAGCCTGCGCACCGGCCAGCAACTCAAGGTGCTGGCGCCGTTCCAGCCAATTCCCGATGGCAAGTCCTGGGGCGTGTTACTGGACGTGCCGGAACAAGTCCTGATCGGCCCCGCCCAAGCCCTCAAGGCCGAACTGGATGCCGACAACACCAAAGGCACCTTGCTGGAACTGGGCCTGGGCTTGCTCGCCGCGATTGTCGGTTTGCTGTTGGTGTGGCTGATGGCCCGTAGCGTCACCCGGCCAATCCTCGGCGTGGCCCGTATGCTGGAGGATATCGCCAGCGGCGAAGGCGACCTGACCAGGCGCCTGGCCTACGACAAGCGCGACGAACTCGGTGAACTGGCCAGTTGGTTCAACCGTTTCCTCGACAAGCTGCAACCGATCATTGCCGAGGTCAAACGCTCGGTGCAGGACGCGCGCAGCACCGCCGACCAATCGGCGGCGATTGCCAGCCAGACCAGTGCCGGCATGGACCAGCAATACCGCCAGGTCGACCAGGTGGCCACCGCCTCCCACGAAATGAGCGCCACCGCCCAGGACGTCGCACGCAGCGCTGCCCAGGCCGCACACGCCGCCCGCGATGCCGATCAGGCCACCCGCGAAGGCCTGACCGTGATCGACCGCACCACCACCAGCATCGGCCACCTTGCCGCCGATATGAGTACGGCGATGGCCCAGGTCGAAGGCCTGGCGGCCAATAGCGAGCAGATCGGCTCTGTGCTGGAAGTGATCCGCGCGATTGCCGAACAGACCAACCTGCTGGCCCTCAACGCCGCCATCGAAGCTGCCCGCGCCGGTGAGGCCGGGCGTGGTTTTGCGGTGGTCGCCGATGAAGTGCGCAACCTCGCGCGGCGCACCCAGGAGTCGGTGGAAGAAACCCGCCAGGTGATCGAACAGTTGCAAAACGGCACCCAGGAAGTGGTGAGCTCCATGAGTAACAGCCATCGCCAGGCCCAAGGCAGTGTGGAACAGGTCGGCCAGGCAGTGACGGCATTGCGCCAGATCGGCGATGCGGTGACGGTGATCAGCGACATGAACCTGCAAATCGCCAGCGCTGCCGAACAACAAAGCGCGGTGGCCGAGGAGATCAACAGCAATGTGGCGACGATTCGCGACGTGACCGAGTCGCTGTCGGGTCAGGCCAATGAGTCGGCCCGGGTCAGCCAGACACTCAATAGCCTGGCCAATCAGCAACAAGGCTTGATGGATCAGTTCCGGGTTTGATGGCAATTTGAAATGCACTGGGTTGGGCGCCGTACGTCGCCAGCTCACAACTCCAGAGCTCCAACGCCGGCTGGCTCGCCTGTGGCGGGCCAAGCCAGGTACTCATCCACTGGCAGTGTTGGTTGAAACACAGTTGATAATCCACGGCCTCGGGGGTTCGCCCTAAGCGCAGGGGTTGCAACGGGGGCAAGTGACGCTGGTAATGCCAACTGCCCTCACGCAGTTGGGCGCCGTCCGGAATCTCCATACCGGCCCCGGAACCCTTGACCCGTGCCTCACCCAGCACCAGCCCCTCCGGGGTCACGCGGTAATCCTCTTCCCAGCGCACTTTCTCGATCGTATGCGTCCAGGCCAGGGTGAAGGCCGGCGTGGGGACCTGCGCCCACACCGTACCCGCCAAGCCCAGGCACAAACCGATCACACCGCAGCCACCTGGGCGCGATGGGCACGCCAGCAGTGTTGCGCAATCAACAGCGCCGCCAGGACGAAGCCGATTTCATCGCTTAGCGGCGTCGCTAGAATCAAGCTGGCGCCGGCGGCAAAGCCCACCACCCGCTCCCACCCACTGAGCCTGGTCAGCAGGTAGCCAGTGAACACCGCGCCCCAGATACCGATGGCCAGCAGCGCCTTGGCCACCACATACAGGGTCGCCAGCAGGCTGTCGCCCTGCAGCATCAATGCCGGCTCGTACACCGCCATGAACGGCACGACAAACCCGGCCACGGCGATGCGGATCGCCCACAGGCTGATTTTCAGGCCGCTTGCCCGGGCAATCGGCGCCGCCGCGAAACAGGCCAGCGCTACCGGCGGCGTGAGGTCGGCCATGATGCCGAAATAGAACACGAACATATGCGACACAATCAGCGGCACGCCCAGGTCCAACAGGGCCGGTGCGGCAATCGAGCTGGTGATGATGTAGTTGGGAATGGTCGGTATGCCCATGCCCAGCACCAGGCAGGTAAGCATGGTGAGTACCAGCGAAAGGAACAGATTGTCCTGGCCGATAGCGAGGATGTAGCCGGCAAAGGTCGAGGCCACCCCGGTCAGCGACACCACCCCGATGATCACCCCCACCAGCGCGCAAGCGATGCCCACCGGCACGGCATGGCGTGCGCCTTCAACTAGGGCATGCAAGCAGATTGTCAGGGTGTCGCGGCCGCCCTTGATGAACCAGCACACCGCCACCAACAGCGCCACGACTCCAAACACCATGCCGATACCGAGCCGGAAAAAGCCCGCACACAGCACGCCCAGGACGATCCAGAAAACAAAACGCAGGGCCGTGGACGATACCCGCAGGATGATCGCCGAGCCCAGGATGACGATGGAGGTCAGTGCCAGGCCGACCATGCCGGAGAACAACGGAGTGCGTCCGGAGAACAGCAGGTAGATCAGCACGAATAACGGGATCAGCAGATACCAGCGCTGCTTCACCGCGGCCCAGGGGTTCGGGCATTCGCTCTTGGGCAAGCCGCACAGGTTGGAACGCTTGGCTTCCAGGTGAACCATCCAGAACACCGAGCCAAAGTACAACATGGCCGGAATCAACGCGGCCTTGGCCACTTCGAAGAACGGCACGTTGATCGTCTCGGCCATGATAAAAGCCACCGCGCCCATGATCGGCGGCATGATCTGGCTGCCCATCGACGAGGTCGCTTCCACACCGCCGGCAAACGCCGACTTGTAGCCAAAGCGCTTCATCAACGGGATGGTGAATTGGCCGGTGGTCACCACATTCGCCACCCCCGAACCGGTGATGGTGCCCATCAGCGCCGACGACACCACCGACACCTTCGCCGGGCCACCGAGCTTATGGCCGAACAGGCCCATGGCGAAGTCGGTGAACAGTTTGATCATCCCGGCTTGTTCGAGGAACGCGCCGAACAGGATAAACAGGAAGATGTACGTGGCCGAGACATAGGTCGGCGTGCCGTACAGCCCCTCGGTGCCAAAGGCCAGTTGGTTGACGATCTGGTCGATGGCATAGCCGCGGTGCATCAGGTCGCCCGGCAGGTACTGGCCAAACAGGCCGTAGGCCAGGAACAGCGCACAGATCAGCGGCAAGGCAATCCCCATCACCCGCCGTGCTGCTTCGAACACCAGCACGATCAGCACCAGGCCGACGACCATGTCGCTGCCGGTCAGGTCGCCGGAGCGTTGAATCAGCGCGGCTTCGAAATACCACTGGTAGAACGCCGTGGCCATCCCGGCCAGCCCCAATAGCCAGGCCAGCGGTTGCCAGGGCTGGGCCTTGCCCCGCGCCGGAAAGCACAGAAATACCACCAGCAGCAGAAAGCCCACGTGCACGGCCCGCAGAATCTGGCTGGAGACCGGATGGAAGGCTGCGGTGATGATTTGGAACACGGAAAACAACAGCGCGACATAAAACAGTGCTCGGGGCCAATCCCTGGGATTGGCGGCGAGGCTTTGGTCTTGCTCACTCATGCGGGTACTCCCACGTTACAACGTCGATAGACCAACAAAACCCGATGCGCGATGTACGAAGGTTTTATTCGCAGCCCAGGCAAGTGCGCGCAGCGGTGGGTGCGGCACACAGCACCCACCTGCCGCCTACAGGACGCCTGCCTCCGTATAGAAGCGCTCGGCGCCCGGATGCAGCGGGATCGGCAGGCCCTTGGCCGCGCCTTCCAACTGGATATCCTTGGCGGCCGAGTGGGCATTGCCCAGGCGATCGAGGTTGTCGAACATGAGTTTGGTCATCTGGTAGGCCACGTCATCGGGCACGCCGTCATGGCTGACCAGAAGGTTGGTGATGGCCACTGTGGGTACATCGCTGGCCTGACCGTCGTAGGTGCCTGCCGGGATCGTGCCGGCCTGGTAGGCCGCGTTGTCGATCTTGGCGATGACCTCTGGGGGAATGGCAACGAAGGTGACCGGCATCGTTGCGGCCAGGTCACGGATCGCCGCCATGCCCAGGCCCGAAGACTGCAAGGTGGCGTCCAACTGGCGGTTCTTGATCAATTCGACCGACTCGGCGTAAGGCAGGAACTCGACCTTGCCCAGGTCTTCATAGCTCAGGCCAGCCGCCTTGAAGATCGCGCGGGCGTTGAGCTCGGTGCCGGACTTCGGCGCGCCGACGGAGATGCGCTTGTTTTTCAGGTCGGCCAGGGTGGTGATGCCGGACTCCTGGCTGGCAACGATCTGGATGTAGTTCGGATAGGTGCCGGCAATCGCCCGCAGTTTTTGCAACGGGGCCCTGAAGCCGGCCTCTTCGACTCCATTCCACGCATCGGCTACCGAGTCACCCAGGGCAAAGGCCAGCTCGCCGCGACCGGCTTGTAGCAGGTTGAGGTTTTCTACCGACGCCTTGGTGGCCTGCACCGAGGTCTTCGACCCTTCGATGCCATTGCTGTAGAGCTGCGACAGGCCCACGCCGATCGGGTAATACACGCCGCTGGTACCCCCCGTCAGCACGTTGATAAATGTGGGGGCGGCGAGTGCTGCAGTACTTGTGGCAAAGGCTGCGGCAGCAGCAAACACACTGAAACGCTTGGTCATTCGCATGGGAGTCACCTTTTATCTTTCTTATTAGGTACCGAGCAAGCGAGTGCCCGGCTGGCAAGTGCTCTGACAGACACCATGCCTTGAGCGAAAAAAACGCTCGGCATGGTCAGCCAGGTGGCTGTTATAAGCGAAATGGTTGTGGCCAGGGGTTACAAGGACAAGCCTTGTTGCAAATCCCTACAAATCGAAAACAAAGTGCCATCAGCCCTGGCGTCGGGGTAACTCGATCAGCACCTTGAGGCCGCCGAACTCACTCTCATGCAACTGCAAAGTGCCACCCCACACCTCGACGATATCCCGCACGATCCCTAACCCCAGGCCATGGCCATCGGTCTGCTCATCCAGGCGAGTGCCTCGGCTGAACACCTGGCTACGCTGAGCCTCGGGAATCCCCGGCCCGTCATCCTCGACCCGCAGCTGAAAACTATGGGGCGCCTCGTCAATGCTCACGCGCACCTCGGCATCCGCCCATTTGCAGGCGTTGTCCAGCAGGTTGCCCAGCAGCTCCAGCAGGTCTTCACGGTCCCATGGCAGTTGCAGGCCGGGGCGTACGTGGTAGCTCAGGTCCAGGTGCTCGCCGTGGATCATGTTCAGGGTCGCCAGCAGGCCTGGCAGCTCGCTGTCGCAGTCGAACAGTGCGCCGGGCAGGGTTTCACCGGCCAGACGCGCGCGGTTGAGTTCGCGGTTGAGCCGTTGCTGCACCTGCTGCAACTGCTCGCGCAACAACTTGGCCAATTGCGGCTGGTCCTTGAGCTGCTCGCTGGAGGCCACACTCAACAGCACTGCCAGGGGCGTCTTCAAGGCGTGGCCGAGGTTGCCCAGGGCGTTGCGCGAGCGTTTGAGGCTGTCTTCGGTATGGGCCAGCAGGTGATTGATCTGTGCCACCAGCGGCTCCAGTTCCACCGGCACCTGGGTGTCCAGTTGCGAGCGCTGGCCTTGCTGCAACTGCGCGATCTGCTCGCGGGCGGTCTCTAGCGGGCGCAGGGCCCTACGCACAGTGACCCGTTGCAGCAGCAGGATCAGCAGCAACGCCGCCATCCCCAGGACCAGGCCGACCTGGCGCATCAGGCGAAAACTCTCGCGCACCGGTGTGTAGTCCTGGGCCACGCTGATGGAAATCGCCTGGCCAAACCGTTTGTAGTCCGAGCGCAGTATCAGCAATTGCTGGCCTTCCGGGCCCAACTGCAGATTGCCCTGCAGGCCGGCCTGGGGCAGCTGCGGCAGTTCCTGGTCCCACAGGGAGCGGGAGCGCCAGTGGTTGTCGCTGAAGTCGATACGAAAATAATGCCCGGAGAACGGCCGCTGATAGGCCGGCGACAAGCGCTGTTCATCCAGTTGCACGCCACCGGGGCCACGCACCAGGGCCACCAGCAGGTTTTCACTGTCGTTGCGCAGGCCCGACTCCAGGTAGCGCTGCAAACCCATTTCAAACAGCCACAGGCTGGTTTGCGCCAGCACCAGGCCGACGATCACCATCACGCTGATCAGCCCCAGGCTCAAACGTCGCTGGATCGACCTCACGAGGGGCTGGCGCCAAAGCGATAACCCTGGCCGCGCCGGGTTTCAATCACGCTACGCCCCAGCTTGCGGCGCAGATGATTGACGTGCACTTCGAGGACGTTAGAGTCGCGCTCGGTTTCACCATCGTACAAGTGCTCGGCCAGGTGGCTTTTGGACAGGATCTGCTCGGGATGCAGCATGAAGTAGCGCAGCAGACGGAACTCGGCAGCGGTCAGTTGCACCTCGGCACCGTCGCGCATCACACACTGGCGGCCTTCATCCAGATGCAGGCCGGCGGCCTGCAGCGTCGGCTGGTTGGCCTGGCCATGGGAGCGGCGCAACAACGCCTGGATGCGCAGGTACAACTCTTCGGGGTGAAACGGTTTGCTCAGGTAATCGTCGGCTCCGGCCTTGAGCCCTTCGATGCGTTCGGCCCAGGAGTCACGGGCGGTGAGGATCAACACCGGGGTCGCCAGGGCGGCGGCGCGCCATTGGCTCAACACCTCAAGCCCCGGCAGCCCGGGCAAGCCCAGATCGAGGATGATCAGGTCATACGGCTCGCTGCGCCCCTGATACACCGCGTCACGACCGTCTGCCAGCCAATCCACGGCATACCCCTGGGCTTTGAGCCCGGCCAGCAATTCATCGGCCAGGGGCACGTGGTCTTCCACCAGAAGCAGGCGCATCAGTCATCTTCCTCGTCTTTAAGCAGCGCGCCCGTGGTCGCGTCCAGTTTAATTTCCCGAACCACGCCATCGGTGGTCACCAGCTCTACTTCATAGACGTAGCGGTCGTGTTTGCTCTCAAGCTCGGCCTCCAGCAACCGGGACCCGGGATGCCGCGCCATGGCCTGCTGCAGCAACTGCTCAAGGGACAGGATCACCCCTTGCTGGCGCAGCGCCAGGGCTTCGTCCTGATTGAGGTCCCGGGCAGCCACCACCGAGCAAAAGGCCAGGAGCACCAGCGCCAGTCGACTGCCGGTGCGTAGATTTACCTTCATTACGTATCCTGATGATCCTTGAGAACTTGCCCGGTGACAGCGTCCAATTCCACGTCCCACTCGACGCCCTGGGCATCGCGCAGGTCAACCTGGTAAATGTATTTGCCGTACTCCTGCTCCAACTCGGTCTCATGCACAGTGCCACCGGGATGTTTGGCCAGGGCGGCAGCGTTGAGCTTCTCGAACGACAGGATGGTACCAGCGTCACGCAGTTTCAGCGCTTCATCCGGTCCCAGGTCCCGGGCCTGGGCCAGGCCGGTGGTGAGGGCGATGATACTGGCGGCGATAACGGCTGTGAGGTATTTCATGATGATTCTCCATTTCAGGATGTTTTGCCTACGCTCCCTACAGTACGGATCGCAACTTAACTGAAACTGAATTGCCACCATGGCAATTGTCCCACAACACCTTGCCAGGCCCCCGGGAAGATTTCCTATACTGCCCTGCTCGCCTGCACAGAGATCGGTATGACCGCCATCCACATCAAGTTTCCAGCCCTGACGCTCAAGGCTGGCCAGCGCGCCTTTGCACGCATTCGCGAACAAGGCCTGCAGCCTGCCGACGTAGGAATTTTGCCCGGCGCAGCCGGGGGCCCCAAGGCCTTGGGCATACAGGGCCTGGACCTGGCGCTGTTCGGTGACTGGCTGGCGCGCGCTCCCCGCGAGCGCTCGCTGATCGGTGCCTCCATCGGTTCCTGGCGCTTTGCCAGCGCCTGCCTGCCAGACCCTGTACAAGGCCTGCTCGACCTTGGTCGCTTATACAACGAGCAACGCTTTGCCAAGGGTGTGACCATGGCCGAAGTCAGCCAGAGCTGCCAGCGCATGCTCGATGACCTGTTGGCCGGGCGCGATGCGACGCTGCTGGATAACCCGCACTATCGCCTGAATATCGTGGTCGTCAAAAGCCATGGCCTGCTGGCCGACGATCACCGTGGCCGCCTGGGCCTGGGCCTGTCCTCGGTAATCGCCGACAACCTGCGTGGCCGTGCGCGGCTGTCCCGGCATTTTGAACGACTGATCATCCACGACCCGCGCCAGCCGCCGCCATTGCACCCGCTCAAGGATTTCCCTTCGCGCTTCCTCGACCTGGAACTGGGCAACCTGCGCCAGGCACTGCTGGCGTCCGGCTCGATCCCCATGGTCATGCAAGGCGTGCGCGACCTGCCGGGCGCCGGTGCCGGCACCTATCGCGATGGCGGCCTGCTGGACTACCACCTCGACCTGCCCTACCACGGCGATGACATCGTGCTGTACCCGCACTTCACCGACCGGGTCATCCCCGGCTGGTTCGATAAGGGCCTGCCGTGGCGGCGCAGCAATCCCCAGGGTTTGCAGGATGTGTTGCTATTGGCGCCCTCACGGGAGTACCTGGCTCGCCTGCCCTACGGCAAATTGCCAGATCGCAGCGACTTCAAGCGCTTTGTGGGGGATGACGCCCGACGCAATCAGTACTGGCAAACCGCTATGAGTGAAAGCCAGCGGCTGGGTGATGAGTTCCTCGAACTGGCCGATAACGGCCGATTGGGTGAGCGCCTGATTGCCCTGTGACTCGATTTGATTCCTACCCCGAACGTTTAAGGATGCAGAGGGCGCCATTAATTTTTTGGAAAAAATTATTGTAATTCGATAATTATTCATGGATTATTCGCCCCATCAACTGCGTTTGGAACGACACATGGACAACAATCTGGATTCCGTCTCCACCAACAGCCGCCTGCGCTCCATCGGAGCCTTTGCCGCGTTGCTGGCGTGGGCCGTGGCACTTGTCGAGTTCGGCTGTACCCCATTGCTCTGGATCTTCGACTATTCGAATATCCTGGCCAGTCACCTGAGCACCTATGGCAGCCAGATGCCTTTGCTGTTGGCCCCGGACTATCAGCCATCGTCCCTGGCAACCGGCCTGCTTCTGGTATTGGATATGCTGCCTGCCGACCTGATGGTGGTTGCGCTGTTACTGACCGGCATTTTTTTCATGCGTCTTTCCAAAGGACAGATCTGGATCGAATCAAATATAAAGATGCTGTGGTGGATGGGACTTCTTTTTATTATCAGCCCACTGTTGGCACCTGTGATTTACACCCTCCAGGGTTTGGCCCTGGCGATAGACATGCCTTCCGGAGAGCGCGCCATCAGCATCGACATTGGTATTTCACCCACCGCGATCTATGAAATCATCCAAGGCATATTTCTGTGTGCGTTCTCATTAATAGTGGCTGAGTCCAAGGCTATTAACGATGAAAACAAAAGCATCATATAAACTATGACGATCATTATTCGTTTGGACGTCATGATGGCGAAGAAAAAGATCCGCTCCAATCAGCTTGCAGAAGCCATTGGGATTACGGAAGCCAATCTGTCGCTATTGAAAAACGGAAAAATCAAAGGCTTTAAACTCGAAACCCTGAACAAGCTATGTATCGCTCTGGATTGCCAGCCCGGCGACTTGCTGGAATTCGAGAGTGAAGAGGCCTAGGCCTTGGACCATGCTGCCCGGCTCCTGGGCAGCGCTGTAGAACACTGATCAACTTAAAACGGATTACCCCCTATGAACCCCATAAAGCTCCTGGGCCTCTTTGCTGTTGCCCTGATTACCAGCGGCTGCAGCACCGGTAGTTTCAACCCGTCCTCGTTCAAGGTTTATGAACCAGGCACGCAGTTCGGCAACCGCTACGGCTCTTCATTCTGGTTGGACACTCCATGCCCTAAACGCGGTTGCGATAACAACAAGTTGTTCTTCAATCCAGCCCATCAAGAATCAACCATGGAAAGATACAATCATGGGTTCTGAGCGCCGAATAATGTATGGCCTTGGTTTGTTCCTGCTCCTGGCAGTGGGCCCAGCAAGCGCACAAGACTTGCCCAATCTCTCGCTGCTCAAGCGGTATGGTGTTACCGAAGATCAATTGCCCGCCGCCCCTGCCGACCTGGCACTGAACATCGAGCCGGCGAAAAGCCGGTTTGAAATCAAGCCCGAGCGGCCATTGATCCGGGTCGAGAAAAACGGCGACCTTGTATCTGAAACCACCGGCAACATCAGCATTGATAACGCGGCGGCCCAAGGCCAGGTGCAGTGTGCCCGTGCACTCGCAGAGTTGCAGCGGCGAGGGTCGCAGTACTCACTGCCGTGTGGGGACGGGGTCAAGGTGAGTACAACGTTGTGGTCCCAGGAATAACCACGCTTGATACACGCCACCAGGTCGGCCCTTAAAACAGGTTAGAATGCGCGCCAAGTCGGTCGCCTGGGCCCATCAAGCGCCCACCCGACACTGACAACCGCACACCGCCCTAGAAACTCCTGCCTTACAGGTCATACCGTGGAAATTTTCAAAGATTCCACGGTAGCCTACCGCCTAAAACCCCTCAGTATCACGAACACCCTCCATCCCCCCAAAGCATGAAACATGCGTGTACCACTCCGTACCGCGCAATACCTTCCCATTGGCATTTTCTTAGTACATCATCCAGTACATCGGGAATATTTTTCAGAGGATGTACTAGTGGCTCTCACGGATACCGCAGCCAGGCAGGCAAAGCCAAAGGACAAGGCGTACACCCTCCCCGACACACTCGGGCTATCCCTATACGTGGCCGCCAGCGGAATAAAGAGCTGGCACTTTCGGTTCACATGGCTTGGCAAGCAGGCGAGGATTTCTTTTGGGACATACCCGGACACGGGCCTAAAGGACGCGCGCTCACGAAGAGATGAGGCGCGGGAAGATATTGCACGCGGAATTGATCCGCGTGAATCGAGGAAGGAAAAGAAGGCGGGGTTGATTGAGGCCGGCAGTCGAACGTTCCGCAGGATCTACGATGAATGGTTGGCCTTCAGAAAGGGAAGTATCTCCCCAGGCACCTATCGAATTATCAGCAACCTGATGGAGTTGGATGTGCTTCCGGTCTTCGGTAGCCGACAGATCGACTCTATCAAGCGATCAGATGTGATCAGCCTGATACGAAAGATTGAAAAGCGCGGCTCAGTCGTTACCGCGGTGAAGGCCCGGCAGCGCATGGGCCAGGTTTTCAGCTACGCCATTGCAACGGGGATCATAGAGTCGAACCCAACCGCTGAAATGCATGCTGTAACCGAAAAGGGCGCGCAGAGCAGCCACCACCCATTCCTGCCGATGAGCGAGCTACCTAAGACCATTGCGGCCATTCAACAGAACATTACGAGCTATCAGCTCCGATCTGCGGTAATGCTCATGATCTACACCGCGTCTCGCCCGGGCGAGGTCAGGCAGATTGAGTGGTCTGAAATCGACCTTGATGCTGCGACCTGGATAACCCCGGCGCAAAAAATGAAGGCTCGCCGCGAACATGCGGTACCGCTATCGACCCAGGCCGTTGAACTCCTGAGGGGAATGCTTCCAATATCTGGCAATCTTCGATACGTCTTCACCAACAGAAGCGACTCTACAGCCCCGATCGGCATCAACTATGCAAGCAACGTCATGGTGACGTGCGGGCTTACGGGGAAGCAGTCCCCGCACGGCTTCCGCCACCTATTCTCCACCGAGATGAACGGGCGCGGATACAACAGGGACTGGATTGAGAGGCAGCTTGCTCACGCCGATAGCAGCTTCATAAGGGACGTATACAACCACGCGGCCTATATTGAGCAGCGACGTGAAATGATGCAGGAGTGGGCTGATCTGGTGAGCGCAGAACTACTTCAACCACCCAACCCATCATAGGCCCGCTCGCACGTCACTCCGCGGCCTCGGCTTTGATCAGCATCTGCCGCCAAGTCTCCCGCTCTTTGATCAGCGCGCTTGAGCACGTCGGCAAACACCATGACGGCGCGGGTAGCTGCCTGGCTTGCGGCGGCAGTGCAGGAATGGCCGCCGGCTTGACTGGCTGCGACTCTACCGGCAGTTGCGTCGGCTGCGTCCCGCAAGCTGCGATCATCGCGAGAAGAGTTAGCATCAGCATATGCTTGGTCAATGACTTTCTGGCCATCCTGGATCACCTTGTTGATTGTCTGTTGCCGGGCCTGCTCTTTGGCGCGCTCGGTGGATTCGTTGAGGGCCTTCGCGTCTGCGTCCCGGGCGTCCCGGGCGTTCCACTTGGCCTGCCACTCTTCATTGGTGACCGACTGGCCGTGACTGTAGGCAAGGAACAGTCCAGCCAGGACGACGGCCACCGCTGCTATATAAGGAAGGATCCGCAGCCAGAGAGCGTTCATGCCAGAACCTTCAGCGCAGTGTTATAGAAGGAAACGCGCTCGGCCAGGCCGTTGACTCCCCCATTAATTCGCCGCGTGATCATCTCGAATGAACCCGAGTCAGCCAGTTTGTTCAGGTCGCGGGAGTTCCAGAACCAGGCCGCAGACTTGGCCGCCCACTCTGCCTGCTCAAGAAGCTCAGGTGTGCGCAGAAGACGGTCATCACCGAAGATCGCCTTGCTGCACGCCAGGTAGTTGTCGCGCCCAGTGATCTGGATCAGCCCGCGCCCGCGGTACTTCTGCCCGTCACCGTCTGCCTCTGGCGTATTGCCAAGGCGCTTGGCCAGGGTGCCGGTGTCGTACTTGCTCAGGTACTGGTCGCCGCCCAACTCGCGCACGTATCGGAACTGTCCCGACTCATGCCCGACCTGGGCAATGAAAGCCGCCATTCGCAGCTTTGTGTTGATCTGGTACCGCTCCATGGCCAGGCTCAGCGCAGATGCAAAAACGCCAGCTTGGCGGCCGGCGTTCGGGAGGATGCGCAACAACTGCTGCTCGGTGATCGGCATGCTTTTCTCCAGGCAAAAAGAAACCCGCTCAAGGCGGGCACAAAATCTCAAACGTGGCGGTTATCACTTATCTGACGTTCGATCCTGACACGCCAGGCGTTCGCTTGTAGAATCACCGCGTCGAGAATGAATGACAACCGCGCATCAGCAGTGACACGGCGGTCGCGCTACACCTCCTGTGAACTTCACGAAACCCCTATAATCAACGGATATATACGGCATGTCTCCATCTGAAATTGCCACCCTCATTGTGGCGCGCCTTGACACACTCGCTCCAAAAATTAAAGAGGAATGGGCCAATCCCGTAGACACCCATACTCGATATTTTGTAATCGACGACCTTCTTCCGCCGGAAACGGCACAAGCTATCTATGACGCCTTTCCTCGCAATGCAGAAGGTTTTTTCGACCGCGCGTCCTTCCGCGAGCAGAAAAAAACATTGACCGACTTGTCGCAACACCCTTCAATTCTGACTGCCGTCACCTATGCGATGCAAGATCCAAGGGTCGTGGAAAAAGTTGCTGAATTGGTTGGGCTTCAGCAAATAGTTCCTGACCCTAGCCTCTACGCCGGAGGCTTATCAATGATGTTCAAGGGAGACTTCTTAAACCCCCATATTGATAACAGTCATGGCGCAAGCCGCGATCTATATCGCCGCCTAAACCTACTTTATTACGTTGCGCCCGACTGGAAACTAGAAAACGGCGGTAATTTTGAGCTTTGGGACCACGAAGTCAAAAAACAAAAAACCATAGTTTCTAAATTCAATCGTTTTGTTGTAATGGAAACTAATAAGGACTCTTGGCACTCAGTAAGCAGCGTGACAGCAGACTCCGTACGGTGCTGCGTATCAAATTATTATTTTTCTGAGCAGTCCCCGGACGACACTAGCTACTTTCATGTAACTTCTTTTAGTGGTCGCCCCGAGGAAAAAGGACGCCGGTTACTCGGATTCTTCGACAACAGACTACGAAACTCAATTTCAAAATTACTGCGCATAGGACGAGGCCGAGATCTTGTAAACAAACGAGACGGACAGGCTTAGAACCACCCTATCACCGGATAGGTTATGCAGTTCCAACAAACGTCCCTTTCAGTGGTGGACCCAAGCAACGCTTTGTGTCATTAGATGACACGAGCTGCGATCGATTTTAGAGCCCAGCAGCCGGTTTTGGCCCAGTTCCCACTAGGGGGAATTGGGCTATCTAGGATCATGATAGGAGGAACGACATGAGATTTATTTCGAGAGGCGGCCCTATAGGTGAATGAACGACTTCTAAGCATTTTCATCATTTCAGCGATAGCTGCATTCGTTGCTGTTATATTAATTCTTGCGGATCTGCTCCTAAAATATTTTGGGATGAGGTCTGATGCATGGCCCGATGGACTGGTTATTTTTCTATCGGCTTACATTCTTTTCTTCGCCTCCCCTCCATTGCTGCACTCAATTAAAAAGAGACTGCGAAGGGCAAAAAATGGAAAGCGCCGCAGGATTGCTGACCGCCCCTCTATCACAGAGAAAGAATCATGACCGCTAGAAAACGCCCGTCATCGTTCCACATGGTAACCCCTGTAACTCCATCAACCGACCGAAAACTTATTCGTCTTACAAAGGCGATTATGCTTTCAACCTTCGCGATTTTAATTTGCGCCCTGATCGGGTTTTCGGTTTTCGGAACATAGTAAATAGGGTTGAGAAGCGCAGCACAATCTGGTGCGCCTCTATAATGTATCCGAAAACTCCCCTATGAGTTACCTAGCCTTGGTGACCGTGAACATAAAATCACTATCTTGATATGGGGTCGTCGTCGGCCCCCTGAATGCAAACTGGAACTCATTGGCGCTGTTCCTTGTGATATAGGCAAGACGAACGTCGGCTACAAGACCTATTGGCACCACGGTAGGAATATAGCCATCCGTTGTGCTGGCGTAGCCATTTGGCGTAGACATTTTATATTCCCCAGGGTTGATTCTGGTGAGGAATGTATTGAATGGTGCATTTATAATCGTTCCGGCTCCAGTAGCAGAGCCGCTTACTATTGCGCTTGCTGCCGAGTTGAAACCATTCCCTACAGATACCACTTCATTCGTCGTGCAAGTGTCCCACCCAACGACCTTGCAGTTAGCACCTGAATCAATAAAAGGTCGAGTTGGGCTTGGAACATAGTCTCCACCACTTACAAATCCGCAGCCCTGAAGGATAAGGGTAAGCGAACCACCGCCCGAAGACCGAAGGCGAATGTTGCAAGTAGTAAAATGAGCGTTAGAAAGTCGGTGGAATTGAGTATTACGTACGATTACCAGAACTGGAGCAGTACCAACGTTGTCCAGGTCGAGATCGGATACGCCAGCGTTACTTTCAAAGTATCCAGAGCTCATATCGAGACAGGCTAGGCCGTTATCCCCGAGAAGGTTCGCCTTGAAGCCAAACGAGCTAGAGCTACCTGGTGTTCCGTTCCCCTCGATGCTGCCACCAGTCCAAGAGTTACCGGCGCCCATAAGATCAAAGTAAACGCCAGTGGTACTATTTCCAGTAGCCACTATCTTCGAAAAGATCATCGCATTAGGTAGCGTGCCACCCACTACTGACCTGGCTACAGCAAGACCTATGTTGTTCTCGCGTGCGTATAGATTGGTGTACTCGTCACTAAGGCAGTCGCGAATGCTGAAACCAGTATCCATGTGCTGAACGGAGATGTTCGACAGGTGATCGTAGCCAAGCGACTTATGATCAATCCCTGCACCGATGCGCTCAGCCGGCACCATGCTCCGCGCCTTACCGATAATCGAAAGGTTCCCGAATCGGCTGTACCCCCATCCGCCCTGGCTTCCCGCAGAAATACCGCCTTTGAGTTGAAACCCAATAGGGACTCCGGGCGCAACCTCAAATATCGTGTTGCCAAGGGAGTTTCCGAGGAATGTCAGGCGCTTAGATGGCTCACCAGTGTGCGGAAAGTCCACCGCTGAATGGTCATACGAGACGGTAGAGCCCAGCAGGTACACGCCATCGGCGGCGCTCTTGGTCCCGCCGTCGTCGAATGCCTTTTGGGCTTGAGGGCTGGAAGAAGTGGCCGATCCATTTCTGGCGCCAAACTGCCGGATATCGACCACATCGGTAGTCGCCAACTTCCAGCGGGCTCCATCGGCGGCCACGATCACTGTGCCGCCGTTGTCGGCCGTAGTGGTATCAGTCAGGTCTGCGTAATAGACACCGCCGCCTCCATCGCCCTTGGCGTAATAGCCAATCACAGTAGCTCGCTGGATGTTTGAGGAGTCCAGCGCCTTAAGAGCAGCAATGCTGTCGACTGCGCGCGCACTATTGATCGCAGATTCATGGGCAGCCAGGGCAGATGCTTCTGCTGCGTCTGCGCTGTCCTGGGCCGCGTTAACAGCATCTTCTGCCGCCTGAGACGAGAGAGCGCGCTTACCGGTGTCCACCGCGACACCACCGACCTTTCTCCATACGACGTAGACCTCATCGTCTTCATCGGACTGCACAAGAAACATGCCGCCCTCAGATGTAGCAGCCAGGCCTGCCGCGACTGTCGTATAGATCGAGGTGGATACGCTGGCCTTATCTTCAATCTCCTTGATAATCAGCTTCAGGTTTTTGATATCACCCGATTCGGTTGGGATTCCGCCTGCATCAATTGCGTCATTATTGAATCGGTAGGTGATGTTGCTGCCGATCTCCGCGCGAACTGTGGCGATCTCAAGACGCTGAGCCTGGTCAGTCATGTCGTTTCCTTGGGGCGTGTTTAATGAGCGCAGCCGGGTTCGGCCAACGAAAGTTGGGGCGTGTCAGGGGTTGGGGTTAAAGCCAGTTGCCGGAGAAGAAGTCGCCGTTGTTACTGATGAGCATGTCGGCGACCGCGTCGAACAGGGTGTCCACTTGGTCGTCGAAGTCGTGGGTGTCGTCAGCAGTGAAGGCCGATGCTTCGGTGAGGAATGGTGTTACCCAGTCCGTGGAAGCAACAATCTCACCGCGGTGGTCCTTGACGTGCTCTATCTTTCGGCCTTGATCGTCATAGATCGCTGGCACGAACACTCGACCGGACTTTAGCCATGGCACCGTGTCCATGCACCGAGTTACCTTGTTCGCCGCCGGCCCACGAGGCTGAGGCTCGATCGGTATCGCGCCCTTCTTACTGATGGTCTGGATCAGTCCGGTGCCAGAAGATTTGTCCTCGACGCGCATGTAGCGAAGGGCCGCCGGGCGGAACGGGTCCCAGTCCTTCCACTTTTGCCACACTCGCAGCGCTTCCGCTTCAAGATCTCCAGCGTCCCATTTGCCGCGATGCACATCGATTAAGTAGAGGTTTCCGTCGACGCCCAGGCCGCAGTGATTGAAGACGGAAAAGTCGTGCTGCTCGCCGGTTTTCTGTGCGGTGTCTGCGTACACGCCGCGCCAAACCAGAAACGGCAACTGCTCGTATGTCTTAAACCAGTCGGCATCGATCATGCCGCCAGTCAGTGCCACGGGCTCTTGCTGGTACTGGCTGACCATTGTGTATGGGTCTCGATCCCACAACGCCATGAGGTCAGTAACGGACTCCTTGGCTGGCCAGTAGGACCAGTACTCAACGCCGCCACGGACGATGGACGGACCTCCGAAAACGTCACGCTCGGCGTGTTCACGGATCTCCGCAGGCAAGCTAGCGATGTAATCCCGCGTTACCAGTGCCGGAACCTTGATGTGCGCGAAGTCCAGACCCATGCCGCCCTTGAGCAGGAATCCAGACACATCGTCCGTGTGCAGGCGTTGCTGGGTGCAGATGACAGGGGTATCTGGTGAGGCCCTTCGACTGCGCAGGGTATTGGTGACAATGCGCTGGGCCTTGGCGCGCATAGTCGCGCTGAACGCACTGTCGGCCTTCTCTGGGTCGTCCAAGTTGACGAACCCTGTAAAGCCCTTGGATATGTAACCGCCACGAACACCGGTGATCTGGCCCCCAGTGGAGCGGCTGAATATCTGGTGTTTGTTGCGGCCGTCCTGGTCGGTGATGATCCAGTTGGCCACATCGGCCTTGCCGAGGTCGCAGGGCCACAAATCCTGATATTCAGAGCTGGTTATTATCGACTTGATGCGGTTTGAGTTCTCTTCGACCAGTGACTTCGAGTAGGAAACACTGAGGTTTCGCGTACGCTCGAACCTGGTCATCACGTAGGCCGGCAGGTGGATAGACCAGTATTCAGTCTTGGTGCCGCCAGGGGGCATGTTGAAAACGACGTTCTTGAGTTGACCAGACAAGACCTGGCGGGCCGTGTGGTCCATGTAGCGGTGGTGCCAGTTACAGAGGAACTTCATTCCTTGGTTGAGTTGAAACCAGACGCGCATGAAGGCAAGCGGCGAGTGTTCGCTTACTAACTTTGCTGCTTGCTTTTCTTCGCTGCTCATTGAATCCCAATCGAGCAGGTCACTCATAGGCGGTCAATAATTGAGTTCATGACCTTTTCAGACACCGTGACCGTGGAAGTGGTCTTGATGTCGCCGCCATTCTTTCCGGTGATTTCAACGATCTTCTTGTCCAGGCCCAACAGCTTTGCCTTGCCCATGGTGGCGCTTACGGCGGCAGATGTTTGCGGGGTTTCAGCTCCAAGTGCAGCGGCTCGAGCCTCTTCAAGCTCGGCCAACAAGGTGTCGACTGTGATCTGGTGCCTGTCCATTACATCTTCCCTTAGCTCGGCAAGCCGGGCCTGAACTTGCGCCTTCTGCAAGACGTTCCACCCCTCCCTTTGGATGGTCTTCTCGGCCATGCTGGCGGTGTTGTAGGAGCGGCGGTAGGACTCAGCGGCGTTGGCCGTCTCGACATAGGCAAGACAGAACTTTTCCATCTTGTCGCTGAAGTGGCGCTTGCGCTTACGTTCCATGCTTCACCTACATACTGGTTATCTTCCACTTGTAGCCGGCCCATTGAGGGCGATTGCTACCGGTAAAAGGTGGTGGTTTCATTTCTACGCAGCCGGCCGGCAGAAGCCAGTGGCCCGGGTTTTGAGGGTCTGGGTCTGCCACTGTTTCGCCGACATAGAATTGGTCGGAGTCGGTCTGGTAGACGATCTTTTGTGAATCTCTTGGTTGAGTAGCCATCAGTATCTAATCCAGCAGTTCACGGTTTTGTTTCTTGGGCGCGTTTCAGATCCACCAGTGGTTCCGGTCAAGCCAATGTCATCTATGGAGAAAAGGCTTGCATTGCCCATCCCCCTGTCGATGTCATTCACTCTCAATGGCACGTTGCCATGTGAGTGAGCCTGAACCTCGAAACTCTGGAATGATCCAAAAACCCTGGATGGGTCAACTCCTTTTCCATCGTCAAAGACGCGAAGAAACTCCCCGCGAAAATCAGGAAGTCGAAACTGTAGGGAGCTCTCACCGCCGGTGTTCCAGGTTGTCCCGATTTGATCAAAAAGACGCGGGTAAGAAGCACGAAGTACTACGGCTCCGTTGCACTTCAGCCACCCAGCTGACGGTGGATTGTTGTGAGCCACCGTTTTCAGGTCGCCTGGGTCCGCCCCTGAAAAGAACGATGAGCCGACAAACCTCCAGAACCCGGAAGTGCTTACAGGGTCATTCCCGGTATTCCCCGAGGCAATGCTTTCGTAATAGTTGCCATCTGATGCATAAGTTGGTGCACCAGCGGAATAAACCGCCTGATGGTGGAACGGCATGACGCCCATCCGCTCCAAGCCCTGCAAAGCAGAGTCAACGCGGTTGTGCCAATAGTTTTCGTGCCCTGCAGGTGGGGCATCCTTGTCTTGTCCGCCCTCCCAGCCAGTGCTGATGCGTACTGACCCAGGGTCTTTGAAGGTGTTCAGGTTGTCTTCTGACTCAACACCTTGCGCCCAGCGCGTATTGAAAGGCTGTCTTGGCATTAGGCTAAATCTCCGGGAAGAGTAAAGTTTCCGTACTCGTAGATGCGCCCTGACGCATGCTCAATTTCGGTGATGTTTACTGGAAGAACGAACACCTGGCCGATTCTTGTGCCCTGCGGCCTCGGGACCAGATCGAAATTTTGGATGAGGTAGAGCGTGGTGTTATCCAGCTGGGTTGCTACGCCAATATCGAACGACTTATCGCCGTTATCTACCAGGGCAGTTACCTTTGTATCGATGATGATTTCCAGCAGCTGGATAATGCTGTCAGCGGTTCCGTCGCTTATGTTTCTGGCAATCTTTGCCTTTATCAGCTTTCGGTAGAGATCGTTATTCAGCGGGGCATCAAAGGCTTCCCCATCGCCGATATAGGGAGCGATGTTGTAATTGGTATAACTGTCATTGCCGGCATACCCGAAAACATCAAACTCGGCTCCCCGTAGAATCGGACGGTCAACCCCAACAATTCTCCCTATCACGTCAAGCATTTCGCCCGAGACCGTATCCACGTCATAGCTGCCGTAGATCACATCCAATGGCGCTTCGAGATGTTGATTTGCGATCTCTGGAGTGATTGTCAGCCACCGAACCATTCGGCTCTTATCGCGATACTCGTTGATGATTCTCGACTCGGCTCTTTCAACATGATTCATTCTCATGGAATCACCGTAACCGCGATATTGTCGGCATCAAAAGTGGCGATCTGCGCGATTGTCGGCTGAATCGGCGTAAGGCCCTGGGCGCCGGCGCTCAGGCCAATAGTAAGTGGCGGCGTCACGTAGCTATCGCCGTACTTCCCGAGAATCTTGTTCACCGGGGTGTACAGACGGCCTGGGACTACCTTTTCACCAATGTCATAACCGCCTTTGTTGAAGCCTGTGGTGGTTTCACCGTTGAACAGGCTTCGCGTTGAGTCAGCGACAATAGCGTTCTTGATCTGGGTTTCGATATCGCTAGGAAGGTCGCCTTCTTTCTGAATGGAAATAGCCACGAAGATCGGCAACCCTGTAACTCGCTGAAAGGTCATTACAGCTTTATTGCCGGTAACGGGCGATACAACGTCCACCTTGACTCCATTCGCTCCAGGGGCATCAATCCAGGTGTCGGTCTTGGCACTGTAGCGCGGGAGCATTGGCGTGCCTGGGTTGTGCTTCTGATACATGGCCAGACCGATGTCGGCGTCTGAGCCGCCGTTAACAATCACGGCAATCCCGGTATAGGGAACTCCGTCAACGTCGAAAGGAGAGTCGCTGCTGTTCTCCAGGACCTTTACGTCAGTGACGCCAGTGACGCTAGCGATGTTGGCCTCCATGTTGTCCCGCATGTTGCTGCCGGCCCTGGAAACTGCGTTGGTTCGACGGATTCGAAAGTCTTCATCGCTCTCTGCGTTCTCTCCAGGCGCCGCCTCTCCATTGGTGACGGATGACCAACCACCGATAGGCGTACCAATGATGGTCAGCTCGCCAGGCGAGGCCAAAATCCGGCCAGGGGTAGAGCAGGTAGCAAAACCGGTTCCTGTCTGACTAATGCCAATGACGATAGATGCCGTGGTAAGCCATAGCGTGTTATCGATACGGCTCCTGATCTGAGAGCCAGCAGGGATTGCCGACCCTGATTGACCTGAAAGAGTGACGGGCGCAATCGAGTACGTTGCATCCCGAATGGGAACCCCTGATATCTTGCCGATATCACGCAATGCCTCCCCTGTAGCGCTGTCAGGATCTTTGCTGCGATAAGCGGCGACTACGGCCTCATCCAGGTTTGCCAGTATCTCGGCTTCGATCCCGATGCGCTGCCCGTCCGGACTATCCGCATCGATATTCCATTCTGGATCGATCGCAAGCGTCTTTTCCTTAAGATCGCCCAGGTACTCATTCAGCGAGCGTCCGGTGATTCCTTGATCTGTTATTTGAGCCATTAGACGATCGCCTGAACAAAATTGATTTCTGCGTTATCGCCTGAAGTGCTGACGATTGACGCGGTGACGTTGAGCTCGCGCGTGGCAATGTCCGTGGTGAGGCTGAAGGCCGTCATTCCCGCACAACCAGGTGTTAATAGGATGCGACGACGAATCACTGACTCGCGAGACGCCAGAACGGACCCCTTGCCCAGCACGCTGCCGAACCAGTCAGTGCCGTCAGTGGTATCAAGAAACCATTCACCCAGGAAGAACTTGAGTCGGGTAACCACGTTCTGCGCGACTTCCTCGGCGGTGTAGCCTGTAAGGAATTCCTGCGGGCCCAGCGCAAGGTCGCCGGCGGCGTCCAGTTTTCGTACCGTCATGGGTTCACTACTCCAGAGTTCCCGCTTCCTGACTGAACACCGTTATGGGTGTGCGTTCTGCCGATGTTCACACCCTGGTTATGGATCGTGGTCGCAGTGGTGACGGCCTGTTCAAAGTTGGCTGGACACTTCACGTTGAGCGAAACGCCGCCAATCTCCAGAGCCTTGTTGTCGTGGATCCAGAAATAAGCTGATCCATCGTTGCTGCGCAGGCGTATGCCATCATTTGAGAAGTCACTGATCGCTCCGGGGATTGATCGAACTCCCGGGATGAAGTAGGCATCGTTGATCGAGAAGCGCCGAGGCTCTGACTTGACCGCTACACCACCCTGGTCGACCCATGAGTCGATGCACTCTTGCGAGAAGAACAGAACGCCCTCAGTGCCGTTGTCCACCCGGCATTCCAGCGTACCGCCGGAAGCACCCCAGAACTGAACGGGGACGTGGATGATTGGCCGGCGGGGCTGTTGCGTTCCCAGACGGTCTTCCAGCATCAGGCCGATCTGTACTTCTGCCATCTGAGTTTCAGGATCGAAGCTCAGGACGTGCCCGGGCACGCTGGTGCGCATGTTGTCTTTGAGATACTCACCGAATACCCCGCGCAGCATCTTGGAGTACTCAGCTTGCGTTCTTGAAGAAAGCGGGTCGCTCATCGGGTTGCCCTTTCTGAAATTCCTGCCTGGGCCGCTGCGCTGAGGCGTAGGCAGCTGATCTGGCTTTCCCACTGGTCACCGTGGGAGTCGCCCGCGAACACCAAAGAGTTGACCTTGTAGTAGCCCTCGCCAATGGTGCGCGGCACGTCGTAGAAGAAAGCTCCGGAGAACTCGAAGCGAGGGGCCATGGATTCAAGCTTGATGGTGTCGCCGAGCTTGATCTTGGGGTTTAGCGTGTAGCGGATGCCTACTTCGGTGTCGCTAACCACTGGCGAGCCGATCATTCCGGTACCGGAGCTGATGACGTAGACCTGGTTGTCCAGCGCAAAGTCGCGCTTGATGATCTTGATGGCGCCGTTCTCGACCATCCAGTCGAAGGCGAAGGTCTCGGCCAGCTCATTCATGCAGGCTGTGGGGCTGCCCTGGAGGACAGTTCCACGCGACCGGCGCTTGAGTTCCGAGAAATCCCCGTAGAACTGGATCTCGGCACCGAATACCGAGGCGCATTCCTCGATAATCTGGACCGGATCAGTTTCCGGCGCCAAAGTGAGGTTGATCAGGTTTTGATCGCGCTCCTTGGCTGAGGACTTGCAGAAGAAGCGAATCCCACGGGTAGCGCCGCCATCCTCAAGGTGAAGCTGGACGTTCGTTATCTGACCGGCAAAGATCGACCCAAATAGGCCGTCATAGCCCGCCTCAAGGGTAATGAACTCATATTTCCCTGCGGATCCATCTCCAAGCATCTGCCGAGATGAGTACCGGGAAACGTTGTAGATGGTGATCTCGGCCACGCTGAAGGCGCCGCCGGCGAAGTGTGTGACCTGGAAGGTAATACGGAGCCCATCTTCGCTGGGGTTTTCCTCGCCGGGCCTCATTTCGTAGACCTTAGACCCGGTACTTCGCCCAATCTTCAGCCGGTAGTTGCGCAGAAATATTTCATCATTCATCTGACCACACCAAAGTATTGTCCACGCCCAAGTTCTCCGGCGTAGCCAGGCTGCCCACTAGAGACAGGGAGCCGTAATGGATCGCCGGCGGCGGGTAAAGTCCAGATAGAAGATCGACGTTCGGCAAGAGGAACCTACCACTTGTCAGGGTCACGCCAAGAGCTGTGAGGATATTCACCCGAAATACCCCGAGCCTCACCATCCACTGCAGTTCGATAGTGAGTGAGTTCTTACCGAGCCTGGCTACCAACGTCTGAGCCGGCAGGGGTTGCACGGAAACGCTATACCGGCTCATTGGATGACCTCTACGGCGGCATCGCCCGTGGTTACCATTGGCGCGCCTTGAGTGGAAACAGTGTCGTTCTGCATGAGCTGATCAGCAGAATTGACCCCGCGACCGAGCAGAGACTTCACGATCCTGACCTGCTGAAGCTCGGCGATGAAAACAAGGCCGTCCTCGTTCTCGGGTCGGGTGCGCTCGTCCAGGCGGATAATCATCATGTCGCGCATGATCTCCTTCCCGGTGTCCAAGTCGAACTTGGCTCGGGCCTCCATGATCGCAGTGAGGGACGCCCAGGCCGTGGAGGCCCTGGTGTCGTCGCTGCCCGACAAAAGGTAGGCAGATACAGCGCTGATAGCTGCTCCACCAACCCCACCCACAACCGATGCCAGCGCTCCGGCGCCCATCATCCCAATGTCATCCAGACCGAGGCCGAGGGGGCTATTCGATACAGCGCCAGTCAGTAGGTAGCGGTTCGGCATCAGGATCGCGTGATCGTTGGTGTTGGCGCCGAACTCGACTGGGTACTGGGTCAAGGTGATCGCCTTGCTGGCGATCCCTTCCAGCTTTGCGTCGAACTCAAGAGGTCCGATCTTCGGCAGTGTCTTGGTGAAGATGCTCATGAGGCTCATAGTTCTGGGCTCTTGAAGTCCTGCATGGTCTGCTCGGTCATCTGACCCATTTGTTCGTTGAGTACCTGCTTGACCTTCTCTGTGTCGGCGCCGTTGATGTGGTACACGCGATTGTCGGTGTATCCCGCAGCGCTTGCTCCACGCCTGGACGCCTCGCCCGCAGCATCTGCAGGCCGCTCGTACTCTCGAGAAACGATCGAGGCGGCATCGTAGGCGCTGGTTGCGGCGCGCAGCTTGTTTCCGGCCGACTTCTCGTTGCCGCGGGTGAGTTCGTGATTGATGAACTCAAGCTGCTCGGCGCCAGTAGAATTGCGAATGTCCTTGCCGTACTGCTTGGCGAACTCAGCCTGTCGGTCTGGGTGCCACTGAGCCAGGCCGTAAGCTTGACCGCCATCGCCAGAGGCATTCGCCTTGAAGGCGCTTTCTGCCTCGATGTTGGCGGCAATCCCCTCGGCCTGGTCTTGGGTCCATCCTTTCGCCATGAAGTAGTCGACGACCGCTCCAACTGCCTCGCCGCCGCCCTTCTTCAGGCGGTTGTTCAGCAGTTCAGTGTCTTCGCCGCTGTTCAAGCTACTGGAGTACAGAAGAGCGGCAGCGCCGCCGGCGGCCACGCCGAGCATGGAGGCTCCCGCGCCGGCGGCCGCAGCACCACCAGCACCTGCACCTGCTGCGCCCAGGCCGACCACGGCACGCAGCGCGGCCAGACCTTTCAGCGCTCCCGCGCCACCCATGAGGATCAGCGCCGCAGAAACCAGCTCGATATTGTCGGCCAGACCACCGAAGAACTCCTTCAGGCCAGAATCGATCAAATCCTTGTTGTCGCGGTAGAAGGCCACGAAGTCCTCGGCCATTTCCGCCAAAGCCGGGGTAAGCTCGCCGGCGATGGTGTTGCCCATGTCGGTGAATACCTGGTCAAGCTCGCTGGTGGCGTGTGTGAGCCTGGCTGCGTCCTCGATCTGCTTCTGCGTCATAAGGGCAAGCTTGCCGCGCGAGTCCAGCTGCTTCTCCACCTCATCCCGGCCGCGCATCAGCAGGCGAACGGTAGAGTCGTCCAGCCCCAGGGCCTGGCCTGCCAGTCGCTGGTTGAGCGAGCTCATGTGCTCGAACTCGCCTGCAATACCCGCCAGGGCGTCCGCTGTGTTCTGTGCGCCGATGATCACGTCAGGGTTAAGCCCGAGCTTGGCCACGTCGCCAAACCATCCTGTATCACCGGTGATCGGCGATGCCATCAGGTCTTGAATCTTCTTCATTGCAGAAAAGGCATCAGAGGCGCTGCCGCCCTGGGCCTTCAATGCCTGGCCGAGGGATTGCACGTTTTGAGTGCTCAGCCCGGTCAGCTTGTTGAAGTTGTTCAGCTCTGTGCCGGCCTGCTTGAAATCTCCCACTACCTTGTCGATCGCCAGTTTCCCAGCGAATACGGCGCCAAGCTGTAGGGCCGATTTGGTCAATCCACCAAACGCCGCATCAGCCTTCTGGAATGACTTTTCATCGACCTTCATGCCGAGAGCGATCAAGAAGCTTTCTAGAACTTTCAAATTTCAGCCCCTTGAAAAACAAAAGCCCCGCGAGTGCAGGGCTATTTCGGTCGATTGGCTTCACCCAGGTGGCGGGCGTAGATCATTTCGTCCATGACCAGATTGGCCCGTTTTACCCATCCCAGTGAATGAGTGCCGTCCGTGAGCTGGCTATAGTTGCACAGCGGCGGGCAAAGCCCGGGTATTCCAACGCATGGCCGCCACAGCTCCCAATCGACAGCCGGGTTTAGGCGCTCTCCTGACTCGAATCCGGCGCCTCGGCTGAAGCGGTAGATTTCTGGAAGGGGGTCAGGAGTCCGGAAAAATCCTCGAAGGCATTTCCCAGGGCCAGCACAACGATCGTGAAGTAGGTCTTCAGACGGCCGGAAAAGTCTTCCATGGTCAGTGGCGTTTGGCTGCCTTCCTTGAACAGCTTGCCCAGCATGGAGTCGCAGACGAAGTTGAAGTCGTCCTCGGGCATACGCGAGAGCATTGCACCAACGATTCCACCGGCGACGATGAACGAAGAGGCGCTACCCAGTTCAGCCAGGGCCAGGCCCTTGATCATTGGCTCTACGCCGTACTTGCCCAGGCGGAACAGAACCGCACGCTGCTTCTCTGCGCTGGGCATGCCGAAACGGTAGGTCACCCCGTCATGCTCAATGGTCCGGATATAGGATTCAGCCTGACTCATACAATCACGCCCTTGTTGAATTCCATGACGAAGGTGGCGTCATTCATACCTGGGCCGCCGCGGGCCATCGACTTGCCGCGGGTAATCACGCCCTCGGAGAAAACCGCTCCCTCCAAGCCTGCAATTGAGGCATAGGAGCCTGACATCTCGGTTCGAGCCAAGATAAGCGCCTGCATGGCCAGGGCCTGAGGACTACCTGGCATAAGGTTGGCGGTCACGCGAAGTCCAGGGTTTTTACGATGGAACCGCACAGCGTTGCCGCCCAGGCCTCGACTCAAGTTCGCCTGATCGTCGATCACCTCAACTGTGAATGGCGGATCAGTGCGGCCCCAGTCATCCAGCACGCCGACGCCAGTGATGACCATGATTGTGTTTTCTGCGGAAAGATCAGCTACAGACATGGGTCAGCGCTCCTTATTCAACGTTGGCGGTCAGGTCGACAGCATGGATAGCGCCAGCGCGGAAGATGCGCATGCGGATTGGTGCGGAGTCACGATTTGCGCGTTCAGCGTCAGAAATACGAAGAATTTCCTCCGCCTTGGTCAGCATCTCGTATCCCCGGCTGATTTTTTCTTCACCGGTTTCGTCATCGGTGAAGATCCGTTCGCCCAGATAGCCGTTGTCGATGAATACCTCGCCGACCTGAGAGCCTGCGTTGATAAGCACCTGCTGGCCTGGCGGGGTCTGCCGGAGTTTCGTAGGAACCTTGGTGAGGGCGTTGTACAGCGCCACACGCTCGAAGTTGACGAAGGCATCAAGGTTGAACACGTCGTCGATGTACTCGCCGAAGGTGGAAGTGGTCTTGGAGTTGATGATGCGCCCCATGTCCTTCTCGCCACCGGTCTCGACAACCGTGTAGAAGATCGCGCCCTTCGACTTCATGGTGCTGTAGGCGGTAGGCGTTAGGCTTTCGGCGTCGATGCCCGGGAGCTTTTTGAATTCGCCGGTGATGGTCGAGTTGGCCGCATTGAAATTTACACGACTGAACACAGCCGCCAGCTCAAACCCTGCGTAGGGCTCGGTAGCATGGCTCACAATGAACATGCGGCGAGAGCCCTGCACAAATGCCTTGCTGACAATGTCGGTAGTTACAGACGGGTCGCGAACGGTTGCCTGGTTGGTCGTGAAGGCAAAGAACTTGCTCGCGGCATCGCCAGCAGCCGCCAGGGCCAAAACATCTGCATCCACGGCACGGATAGAGGTTTCGAACTCGTACCAGTAGAACCAAATGCCCTTGCTGATTGCGTCATTCAGAGATTCGACAGGGGTGTCTTCCTCGATGCGCAGGTAGATGCGCAGAGTTTTCGGCTTGGGAATAGCCGAGAACCAAGCAAGTGCGGCGGCGTATGGGTCGGAGGCAATGTTGAAATCCTCTGCTACCTGGGCCGCTGTGCCGTAGTCACGGTAGGTGCCGGTCACGAATGTCGCATCGCTCGATGAATCGAAGTCCGCAAACACCATGCCCGCGCCGAAGTTGGAAGTCCCAAGCCCGGCCGAGTTGATCAGGACGTTGATGTTGATGATTTCTTCAGCCGGATAAGCCATTTACTTCCCCTTGCGCGACAGCGCCAGATTGTTCGGTTTGCACGGAGAAGCCCGCGCGATAGATCCGCTGTACGCGGTCTTCGGCGATGGATTCGCCATACAGGTAGAGGGTGAGCTGGGATCGCTCTTCCATGGCGGCCTGATATAGGCCGGTCAGGTTGTTGATTGGTGACACGCGGGACCAGCCAAGCTTTGCAGCGCGCAGGATGGTCTTCACCGGTTCTCGCTTGTTCGCCTCGCACAGGGCGGCGGCATACATCACGGCGCCGGCTCGGTAGAAGTTGATGCTGAAGCCAAGCGTGAACTGGGTTGCCAGCTTGGCGATGATGTCCTCGTATTGAGGGTCATCAACGGCGCGGACGTTGGCTTGCGAGTTGAGCGCCTGGCCGAACTGCTCCGGGTTTTGCAGGCGCACGGCGCAGTAGCTGCCAGAAGGGGCGGCTGTATTGATGTCGGCAAGGATCACCTTGTCGGCCGGCAGCCCGGTAACAGCCACGACAATCCTGCAAACCGCCTTGGATAGCGCTTTGGAGTCAAGCATCTGTATGCGCCTCTAGGCTGGCTATCTCGCTAGGGTCAAGCTTGGCCACCACGGCCCGGCAGAAGTTGTGCCAAGGCCGGTAGTCGGTCGCAATGGACTTCCACCAGGTTGCAGGCTTGTCGGGCGTCTCGGCGAATATCAGGATGTCGGCCAACTTGCCGGGGGTCGAAACCTCGATACCCTTACCGTCGTTGCGGTGGATCACCCGAACGTCATTGATGCGCTCGGCGCCGATCTGGAGGAATTCGATCTCCTTGTCGCTGACTGGCTGCACGTTTGCGTCGAAGGCGTCGGTGTAGGTGATGGCCAGGACCGGTTCAAAGTCGACTATCTCGCTGGAGTAGCGGTTGAGCACCACACCCTTGTGGGTGATGAATGGCCCGCTGACGTGGCCGCGCATGTTGAGGCCCATCACAAACCCTCTTCGAGTGGTTCCGTGCTCTCGTCGATGACGTAGCGGATGGATTGGCGCAAGTTTCCGGTCTTGCCTTGAAGGGGCTTGTCCGAACCCTTGGCTCTCTTGGTCGACTCGGCGTTTTCCACGAATGGGCCGTCTGTGATCTTTTGCTTCACATGACCTTCGGCAAGGTTGCCCATCTGTTCCAGCAACGTGGTCATTGTCATAGAGCCCGACAGCACCTTTGGAATCATAATTTCGGCCAGGCGCTGATATTGCGGGGCGCCTTCGTTGATAGCTGGCTGAAGGAACTCCCGAGCAGGAATTCGTCCATCTGCCGACCCGAAGTTGTTCACTGCGGCGATGGTGGCAATGGTCAACCCGTCTTCGTATGATCCGGCGCCTTCTGGCACCCCGACCAATACGCGGGTCTGACCTTCAAGTCGCTTGGCGAGCTGCTTCAGTGCTTGTTCAACCTGCTGCGTCCCGACCATGCTTATGGTTGGCTCGATCATACGCAGATCGCTCCCATGCCAGCCCGAGAGCGCAGGTGCAGGTACTCAAGGCCGTAGGGAGTAAGGGCCAGGGATGCTTCCCACACCGTCAGATTGGCGTTCGCCGCCGGGATGGCATAGGACACCGACTCGTCACGTACAGACTTGCTGGACTGTGCGTAGGGGGTCGATGCGCTGCCGTCGGCCGAGGTGGCTTCAGTTGTAGCGTTGTTCCAGGTCAGGTAGTGCGCCGCCAGGGCGAACCAGCCTCGCTGGAAGAATGAGTAGGGCTTGTAGTCGCCCCAATTCGCACAGCCGCCAAACTCGCCGCGTGCGATGTACAGCGCCCGGGTGATGGAAGCATCAGGCCAGGCGGTGACATCAGAAAATTCAGGGTAGAACGCTCGGAAGTCCGCAATTATCGCCGGCGTCACTTCAATGGTCAGTTCAGCCACGGGTCAGACTCCAGAATGAAACAGCCCCGCACTGGGCGGGGCTATTAGGCTTTGCTCAGATCACTCTTTGACAGGGATCTGCTTTTTCAGCTCTTCGACTTCAGCCACCAGCGCTTCTTTCTCGCTGCCAGCGGTAGCCAGCTGGCCCCGTAGGGTTTCGACTTCGGCAGTCAGCGCCGCGATCTGGTCGGCACCATCATCCATGAGAACCGGCGCGCCGGAGACCAGAATGCCGTGGTCTTCCCACAAGGATCCATCAGCGAACTCAGCCTGCTCTGGGGTGGTTTGCTCGCCAGCCCCTACAGTGCTGCCGTCGCCCAGGATCACCGGGTTCTTGCTGACGTTGGTCCAGACTGTCGATTCCGACGGAGTGGATTCACTGGTTTGCTTTTTCTTCGCAGCCATGTGACCCCCTTAGATGCCGTCAACGTACAGGTGGGACATCGGAACACGCAGCTCAGTACCAGCAGTGCGCACCACGCCAGCAGCCTCGAAGCGCAGGCCGCCGTGAGACGGGATCGGCGCGTTCAGCGTGTAAGGCATTGGCAGGTGGAACTTAGCGAACTGGGCGTTCTTGGTGTAAACCATCATGCGATTGCCACCACCAGCGCCGGCGGTTGACGCCTGCAGGACTGGCTCAATCTTGATGTTCAGCACGCGCTCGAGGTAGCTGACCAGCGTTTCCGAGGTGTTCGGGATCCGGAAAGTGGTCAATAGGCCGTATTCAACCAGCGGCAGCAGGATGTGAGTCGGGCGGAAGATCGAGTTGGTCTGAGTAGCGTAAACACGCAGGATGGCGTTGTTCAGCAGGGTCAGGATCTCGTTCGCGGCGGTCTCGCCACCACCAGCCAGGATCTGGGCGATGGTCTTGTTCGCGCCACCCAGCAGGGTGCCGGTAGCAACGACTGGTACGCCTGGATACTTCAGCAGGCCGCCAGTGGTCAGCGAAGGCCAGCGAGCATCACCGACGAACGCTACACGGTCCAGCCACTGCTCGGTCAGGGTGCGGGTTGCGATTGGCTTCTCGGCCAACAGGTTGATCGCGCCGCCGAAACCGACGGAGTTGGCGATTTGCATGGCCTTGCCGACTTCGATCTGGGTGTAGGTGTAGCCCAGGCCAGCCTGAACTACGTCAACACCGCCTACCTTGGCAGCGATTTCAGCCAGTGGGAAATCGTGGGAAACGTCACCGATTGGTGCCGGCTCACCCTTGTAGTCGAGTACCTTGAAGGCGATCGACTCGGTGTAGTCAGGCGCCGAGGTGTCGACGGTCAGGATCGAAGGGTATTTGATTTCTGGGTAAGGCTGGCGCAGGACTTCCTGTTCAACGTAGGTCAGTTGACCCAACAGAAAGCCCAGTTGCGCCTGGGGGGAAGCGTCGAAAGTCTTCATTCGATCTGATCCTTAAGCGGCGATGGTGGTGGTGACGTCGGACTTGACCTGTACCAGCGCCAACTCACCCGCCGCCGCGGTGGTCTTGAATACGCAGCCAGGCAGCAGGTGATTGCCTGCGGTGGAAGCGTTGGTCAGCTCGCCAGTCAACGGCACGGCGTAGACCTGGGCACCCTTGGTGGCACCGGCCAGGGTCTTGACCCAGACACGGCCAGTGCTGAGCAGGCTGACTTCTTCGTTCAGGCGGTAGCCGCCAACTGCGTTGCCGCTGTCGGAGACTTGGCCGGTCATGTAGCTGCCGCTCACGCCAACAGGCTTGCGAACGGAGATGCCCAGGAAGAAGCCGGCGCCAGCAGCAGGCAGTGCACCTTGCTTGTCGACAGCAGCGGACATCACTGCGCGCGCGAATGGAATGGCGACCGAGGCGACAGCGGTAGTGACGTCCGCCATGCTCAGGTCATTGATCTGGCCTTCGTAGGCCTTACCGGCGTACTGGCCGAAGGTGTCAATTGCAGTACCCATTACTTCTCACCTCGCAGGTATTTGGCGTAAGCGGCGGAACCGTCGAGAGTCGTCTTGGTGCCAGCGTTAGCGGCGTCCTTGGCAAACTGCTTCAGGCTGTCGTCGGTTTTGGTCTTGTCGTCGTCGCCGTCGTCCTTCTCGTCTGCTTCATCAGCAGCGGCGTCGAAGGCAGCCATGACGTAGGCTTCGGACTTGCCAGCCCAGTCGCGGGTCGGCTTGAGCTGCGCCATTGCGGCGCGCTTGATTTCGAGCGGGGACACCAGGCCCTTCGCGTCGAACGACTTCACAACCTTGGAGGCCAGGGCGATGGTGTCGAGGGTGGACTTCACGCGAGCGCCGATAGCGGCGTCAGAAGTTTCCTTCTTGGCCTCTTCCAGCTTCTCTTCGGCTTCGTCCTTGGTGGCTTCAGCCTTGTCTGCGCGATCCGACTCTTCATCCGCGAACTTCTGAAGCGCTGCAACGGCGTCTTCGACTACCGAAGCAGCCTCTTCGTCAAGGATGATGGAGCGGCTTTTCTTGGAGTCTAAAAAGACTTTCCGTTGTGCCATTGGTACACCTTTCGGTTTGTGGTCAAAAATGCGAGCGACCTTGCCGCCTCGCGCTGCTTCTACAACGGCGACGTGGTTGATCTGGATGTCACGCTGCTCGTATTCGTATGCGGTGCCGTCTGGGGCGGTACCGGGGGCTTCGACGTACTCGGCCAGGTAGCCGGGGGACAGCTCGGCCTTGCCCGACTCGATATCGTCGATGGCCGTCTGGTCCTTGATGATCAGGTCGACCACCAGGTTCTCGCCGTCCTGCGCAACTCCGCGCACATGGCCGACTGACACCTTCTTGAACGTCTTGGAGTCAACCAGGTCGTCCGGGTGGTCGTTGGTCACGTCCTTGTCGGGGAAGGTCGCCATCGACTCAGGGGCGAACACCTGGGCTGGCGGGCGGTAGACGTTGACGATCCGCTCAGGACCTTCAAGCTCCAGCTCGCTCGACAGGTACTGATAAACCCCGGTGCGCGCTGCAACCCCTTTCACGCAGAGGAATCCCTCGGGCGTGAGTGTTCGCGACGTAGGCTTGAAGGCCTCATCGATGGTCATTCTTTTCATATATTTGGTTTCGCCTATTGACTAGGAAACTATTTCCTATACAGTAAGACCTATGCCGGCCACTTAGGCGAGGCGAATATCGGAGCAAGACGAGATGAAACACGACTTCATCAAGACGGGCGACAGTGATAGCTATCGACAAATCGAAGATGGAAACGGTGAGGTTGCGCTCAATCAATGCAGGGTCTGCAAATGTGCAGAGGGGGAGCTTCCTACCGAGTGCCCCGGGGAGGAAGTGCTACCTGAAATTCGCCACCAAGTTCTGGTCGGCGAAGTAGATTTTCGATACGGCGCGTGGAGGCACTGCTCTAAATAACCACCACAAACCCCTTGACCGGGGTTTTCTCTCTTCCATCACCGGACCCAGAAAATGAAGCCGGACTCATCCAATCACAACCCGTCACCCACCTATCTGCGAGACCTACTGGAGCAGGCCGATGTCAGTCAGCGGCAAGCTGCGAACCTGCTAGGCGTAAGCGACCGCATGATGCGGTACTACTTGGCCGACGAGGGCAGCAAGCAGCACCGTAAGGCGCCGTACCTTGTTCAGTTCGCTATCGAGTGCTTATCCAAGGAGAACAATGATGAATGATCGTGAATTGCTGGAACTGGCGGCGAAAGCAGCTGGCGTTGATGGGGATTACTCGCCCCGCGCAAACGCAATCGTTACTGAGGACGGCTATTGGATGCCGCTCACCGACGACGGAGACGCGCTGCGACTGGCGGTGAAGCTTGAGATCGCCATCACCTTCCCGCACCCCGCTTTAGTCATGGCGTGCCGTGGAAAAGAAGATAAAGGTCACTGGCACAAGGCTTTTGTCAGCGGACCCGATGACTACGAGCGAGCCACTCGGCAAGCCATTACATACGCCGCCTCCGAGATAGGAAGGGGTATGCCATGACCCATCACTCCTTGTCGGGGAAGTAGTTCACGCCGGGGATCAGGCTAATTCCGACGCAGCGGCAAAGCACGTGGTGCCGCCCCGGTTGCAGGCCTGTTTCGCCTTTCCACGGGGCGCCATCAGCCACCTTGTACACGCCAACCCCATAACCGATGTCCTGCCGAGCGATACCCCAGCAGCTGATCTTGGCGTTGGGGTACTTGCCCGCCGGGTTGCCGGTGACACGCACATCACCCGCATCGACCGACTTGTAGAACTCAATCCCTGCTGCTGCCTGGCGCTGCCGGGTCAGGTCGGAGTTGAGCTTTGACGTCTGGTCGCGCGCGATGAGCTTTGCCCGTCGAGCGGTGACACCCGTCTCGGCCTGTATCTGCTTGGCGATGGCGGTAGGCGCGAGACCATTCTTCATGCCGCCCAGTACGATCGTCTCGACGTTTTTGAAGTACTCGTCGGGGATGGACTTGATCAGGTTGACGTTTTCAGCGGTGGAGGCTTCCAGATAGTCCTGCATACCCTTGGTACGAGTGATCAGCTGGAAGTCGACGCCGACCGCTTGATTGACTGACTTGCGGAAGTCCTCGGCGTTATCTGCCTCGGCCCGGCTGACAGTACTGGCCGCCACGCGCTGGATCTGCGCCTCGAAAAGGGATGAGCTGAACCGGCGCGAAACCCCGCGTATTGCTGCGAGGATGTCATCAGTCCAGCCGTCCATGGTGGGCTTGGCATCGGCAATATAGTCGCGCTTCAGCCGTTTCAGCTCAGGCTCAAGCGCCTTGACCAGTTCGGCAGCCATCAGCCTAACCATGCCTCGAAGCTGTCCGCTGTAGTAGCGCTCAGCCTCTTGGCTTGGCAGAACAGGCTTAGGGGCGCGGGGTTTCTTTTTCCGCCGCTCCAGCATCGCCAGGTTTGTCGCCGTCAGCTTCTCCAAGGGAGAAACCGGGGATACCTTCGCCGTCGTCGCCGATTCCATTGTCCTGATCCTTCTCGATCTGTTCTTGGGCGGCGATCTGTTCGTCGGTGATGGCGTACGTGCTACTGGCCTGGATGCGCCTCATGGCATGGCTTTGGCGAATCACACCTGCCTCCAAGTAGATGCCGTCAGCCTGGGCCATAGCCAGGTCTTCCTGGGCCTGCTCGATGCCTGAGGTCTGGGCCAGTGGATTCCACTCGAACTCTATGTCATCCGGGTAGTCGCCCAGGGCTGAGCGGATCAGCACCTTATCTAGTGCCTCCAGGTCCAGGCGCATCTGTCCGTCCTGCTTGCCCTTGATGGTGCCGTGGTAGGTCTTCAGGTCGCCCTCACCGGTTGAACTAAGGCCGGCTGCTGACTGCCCCCACAACTCAGTGACGGGCATCTCTGCCGCGCCGGCAGTCCACACCATGAACTGCTCCATGATCTGGCTTAGCCCTGAGAACGAGATGCTCTTGCGGTCGAACTCTTCGCTCTCGGCGTCCAGAAGACCCAAGTTAACGATGGACTTCATCATCCCGAACAATCGGTAACGCTCGGTGACGCTGTCACACTGAGCGCTGGCCAAGGCACCTTTCAGGCCTTTAACACTGATGGTGTCAACGTTGGCTTCCAGTACCAGTGAGGCAATACCGCCCTTGGTAGCCACCACATCGCGCAGGTCAGACATGCAGCGACGTAGGCGACTGTCACCCCAACCTTGCTCAAACATCCGCATGCGGCGCGGCAGGCGAGCCCCAGTGCGGCGGATGATGTGGCTGTAGTGAATACGCTGCTCGCCGTTCACCATCATGTAATACTCAGGGAGCATCCAGTTTGGCTTGAGCGGGTCGGTCAGGTTGAATTCTGTTGGCTGGATGTCCCAGCGGTCGAGGACGACAAGGTTCTTCAGGTCACCCTTCTTGACCTTCTTCAAGTCGAGAGGCTCGCTCAGGTCTTGACCGGTCACCATCAGCAGCGCGGCACCACCGTACAGGTCAGCCCAGCAGCAAGTATCAAGGTAGGCTTGCTGCACACCCAGGCGGCGCTCTTCGTTCGCGATGTCCTTGGCTTGCTTGCCGTTGAACGTGCGCCACTCACGCAGCGCATCTTCGTTCGGCTTGTCCACGATACGACGGGCAATCCAGTTCGACTGGTACGCCGCCTCAAGCTCAATCTGGTTGACGAACTCAAAGCCGAATACGTTGTGGGTGCGTTTGTCTCGGTTGGTGCCGATGTTGGCCACCATGTTCGACAAACTATCAGTTGACACGACCTTACCGGCCTGAATCTGAATTCGCGGTTTTGATGTGGTCATAAATTGATCTATCTCGCGCCACGAAACGGCGGTTGTGAAAACGTGGCGCGGATTATTCGACCTTGCGGCCAGGAAGCTTGAAGTCAGTCACCCGGTCAGCAATTGAACGGATCTTCTCCACACCCAGGAAGCCAACCCAGCCGCCGACGAAGGTGGCCATGCTCTGGGGAAGATTGAAGAACTCCAGCCCGCTGATGATTGTCAGGGCCAGGCCACCACAGATAGCGCCCTCCACGATCATCTGGCGGCGGGTGCCGCCACCGTATGTGATTCGCAGAACAGCCATCGCACAGGACAACGCAGCCGCATAGAGGATTGGCGAATGCTGGCTCAACCACGCAAGCGCTATCGCCCAGGTGTCTGGTTTGTCTGGCATGTTGGACATCTCGGTTCCTCCCCGTCAGGGAGTTAGGGATACGACAGGCCATGACCTGCGGAATTGAATCGGCTCACACAGCACTCCCAGCTCGGAGCAATGGGTGTGGTGGAGCCGAAAACGAAAAAGCCCCGCACGATGGCGAGGCTTTAATGGTTTTCGATTGAGTTGCCGAAGGCAAAATTATCAGGATGGCGCTAATATGCCACCAGCCGCACGGGAACGCAATAGGCCCTCATGCGGCCTCGCGCATTTCGTAAATTACCGCTGCAACGGGGCTCAGTGCGCGACGGTCCAGATCCTCGCAGCACTCGAAGATCAGTTGCAGCACACCACCCCAATCTCGCTCCCAATTGCACGACTCCAGCCGTACCTCGAACACCTGCCACAGCCACGCCCGGAACTTCTCGGCGTTGGCCAGCGGGTCTTCGTTGGCCGATTGGCCGCCCTGATGCATATGCCGGTACCGGCGCATTACCCCCTTCACCACGAACTCCAATTTCTCGCGCTTAGCTGCCGTCATGCGTGGCGATCGGCTCTGCACCACCAGGAAAACGACCTCTTCCGCCGCTTCTCGGATATCGTCGCTCTGCTCGGCGGCGTACATGAAGTCGCCGAAGACACGGATCTGCGGGTGCAGTCGGGCGATTGCCGACTGAATATGCCCAGCCAACGCCCCGTGCACCGCGTGGTTAGCCGTGGGCCCTCGCTCGGTGTTCTGCACCACCACGCCCAACTGCACAACGTCAGAGGTCTGGCCGGGGGCAGGGTTGTATTTGCAGTCATGCCACGCTTGGCGCGCTGAGTTGATCTTCATGCTGCCTCCCCCTTTTTCAGCTCTCTGGACATTGCCCGGTATTTGGCCTTGATGGCCTTGATCTCATCCACGGTGTACTTGCGAACGCTCTGGTCGGATTCCAGGGCGTCGACCGCCTCCTGGCCAATGCGCGCGATCAGGCCGATCCGGTAGTCCACGGCGTTGCCAGACATGAACCGGTTGTCCTGCTTGCTCTGGGCGTGGCAGTTACGCTCATCGAAGCGCAGGTGTGGCGCAGAACCGACGCTGCGGTAATGGCCGGCATCTACTGCATTGCCGCTCCAGTCCAATGGCTTGCCGCTGGATATGCAGAGGTGGCCGGCGGCCTGGTCCCGGGTGCGGATGTACTCGTTGAACGCCTGCTGGGCTTCGCGAATGTGGTCGCCGCGAGTCTTGAGCGCCTCCTTGCGCACCTTGATATCCCGGCGCTCGGCCTGGGCCAGCGACTTTTTCTCCTTGGCCTTCTGCACCTCTACGGTGGCCAGCGCACACTTAGGGCTGCACACCGCCTGACCGAGGCGCTGCGGGACGAATGAGGCCCTGCATGCTGGGTTATTGCAGGTCTTGGGCTTGGGCGCCTTCTTCTCGATGGCTACGCGCATGGCTCACCCTCCTTGGCTTTCTGCTGCTCATGGGTGAAGTCGCCGCGAAGAGGCATCAGATGTTCAGGCCGGAAGAAGCCCGCGCCATCCATGCCCTCGCGATAAACTACCCAGCCACCAAACTTCGGAGTCCAGAGGCAGCCGTCTGGCTCTTGCGCCGTCTCGCCGTTACGTAGGAATACGTCGAGCTTTACCACGGTCATCGCAGGGAAGCCGAAACCGCTCCGAAGCGTGAGGGCAAGGTCGCCGGATTTGAAGTTATGGCTCATGCGGCCTCCTGGCTAAGCAGGTCAGAGAAGTACACGCCTTGCCCGGTGAAGTAGCTGACGATGCGATCGGTGTACTGAATGCCCTGAGATCGATTGAAGAGGCTTGTCACGGGCATCCCATCAGGGCCGAACAGATTGCAGCCACCCATCAGTGAAAGCTTTCGCTCGTACGTTAGGGGGCGCATGACCTGGTACCAGTCCGCTTGGAATCCTGCGTCTTCGTTCAACAGGATCTGCACGCCGAAGTGCAATTTGCAGTACCGGCGCGCATCTTCTGGCTCGCCGATCTGGGTCATCTCGGCAATGCGCTTGTACATCGCGAACCAAAGGCGGTTCTGGTCAAGCGTTCGGTCCTTGCCCGGGCGAAGGCTCACCACCACGAAGTGCTTGTCCTCGAACATCTTGGACATGCGGGTGATGGCCTCAGTGAGCATGGAGCGGCAGTTGACGCTGATCTTGTCAGTCATAGCCAACCTCCTGACGCGATGGCGCTTTCCACTCCCAGAATGGGCCTTTGTTTTTCATGACGCCTTTGCGCTTGAGGCGCTGAAGAGCTTTGCTCACGTCTTCCCGAGTAGCATTCAGGGATCCTGAGCAGATCCAGGCAGTACCACCACCCTGCTCTTGGTAATACGCGAGCACCGATTGGTCGAAGTCATTCATTCGGCGAACTCCTTGAGCAGTTGGCGCGCGCCCATGACAGCGCCTTTGTCTCCGGATGTGCGGCTGATGTCCTTGAGCCATTCCAGCATTCGGGTGTTCTGGGCTTTCAGGTCGATGACCATGCCAAGCAATGCGTCGCCGTCATCGTCCATGTCGGACTTGAGTGCTTCGCCAATCGCGCCAAGGTCGCAGGCAGCAGCCAGAAGCATGCGTTTGTGCGATTCGAGATCCTTGCGCAGCACCAACGCGTCACGCCGATGAGTGCTGGCAATGCCGACGAGCTTTTTGGCGCGCGCCGCCCTTGCTAGCCTTTTCGCCTTCAAGGCATCGTTTTCGGTCTTGAGCTGAAGTCGCTCGTCCACCGCCACTTTCGATCCGACACGCCAGCCCTCGGAGTAGCCTGACTTCCAGCTTTCGTAGCCTGATTGCGCTTCCGGCTGTGCGGGATCCACACCCACAAGGGCATTCCAATCCGCCATGCTTGTGCCAGAGACAAAGCATGAGTTGCAGCCAAAGAGTGATCCATCCAATAGCCACTCCGCTTCACGGCCACAGCGGCAAGGCAAAGGCTTGACGGTTGAGGAATTCGCTGGCGGCGGAGCAACAGGTGGAATTTGCGGCCGGTAGAAATCATCGGGTGCTTGATTCACATTAATTCCGTCCTTGCTCATGACTTCACCTTCACGCCTGCTGCTTCGATGGATTGCACCAATAGGCCTACAATCTCGCGGTGGTGTGCGACTAGCATCCGCATGTTCGGGCTTCCGACACTTGTGAAGTCCTCTGGCAGCTCAATCACCAGCGCCTCGCGGCTCGCAAACCAAGCCCACTCAGCGCAAGCAAGCATCCCGGCGGCGTCTGGATTACTGGAGGCAGCCATCCGACCGAAGCCAAACTGCTTCACGAACGCCTCAATGAATTCTTCACGCACCTTGTCGTTCATGGCGTCACCTCTGAGGCTGCGCACGGGCCTTCGTGGCCGGACACACGACTGCACTCCCATCCCTCTGGCGGAACGTCACACATTGGGGCGACGTGCAGCCCGGCATCAGCGATAGCCATCGCCAGATCCTTGTTGTAAACGGTGAAACGCTTGCCTTTGGCGTCGACTACCCGCCATGCGGTTGCTGAAACGACGCCGGCAGGAAGTCGCGCGGCCTGCCATGCAAGCCAGCAGTACTGAATCGTGGTGCTGTGGTACTCGCCGTCAGCAAACTTGCTCATGCGCTGGTTCGGGTATTCGCTGAGAACCCATGCTTCGTACTCTTCACGCATCTTGTCGGTCATGGCCGTTGCTCCGTGGTCTTCTTGCCGAACTTGGCCAGCAGCAGCTCGCGGGCTGACTTACCGTCGGCCGGGATGCCTTGCTGGAGGATTCGCGCCTGGGTCTGTTGGTCGGCCAGCTCATTTGCGAGTTCGAAGTCGGTCTTCTGGCTGTCATGTCCGATCCCGATCAGGATCTTGCCGTCCAGCGGCTGGCCTTCCTGGGCGCGGCGGATCACCACGGCGTAGTTGTGATCGAAGCGCTGGCGCAGGCCTTTGTCTTCCTGCTTGGCGGAACGCAGGTCGAATATTCCAGTCTCGTTGGCCGCGACGCGCACACCTTCGTGGCTGTAGACGCCCATCAATGCCTCCACCCATGCGTCAGCGCTCGCTGGCAAGCCGAACGCTTCAGGTCCAGGCGTGCACCAGCCTATGAACTGGCCGACGCTTGGAGCGAACGGTGAGCCGCTTTTGCGGCACTGCTCGATCCCATAGCGGATCTGCTCCAGAGAACGGATGCCAGCGGCCATGAAGCCCATAGTCCAGTTGCGCATCGCGGCAGCCTTGGCCTTGTCGTCAGGCCATGCCTGTTTGTGGGCTGGGAAGATGGCCTGCAGCTGTCGAAACAGGCGCTCGACCACTTCACCGGTGGCGTCGTCCACCACTCCAAGCTGGCTGCCGATCTGCGCCGGGGACTGATAAGGGGCGGCGGTTCCCAGCGCCCGAGCGGCGCCGGGGATCATCTGAGTGATGTTCTTCATAGGTCATCACTCGTATCGGCGCGCCACGACTTGTCGTAGAAGTCCGGGCCGTTGCCAACAGTCCTGCCGCCCGCCACAACCTTGTCCGGGAACAAGCCGGTCCAGCCATTGCTGATGGACTGGTTGATCACGGCATCAGGGTCGTGGTGGCCTGCCAGGGTCTTGGCTTGACGGGCACAGGTAGTGGCGGTCAGCGACTTGCGGATCTCCTTGCGGTGTTGGCACCAGTCAGCCCAAGCAGTGGCGCTGACATTGGTCGGCTTGGCAGTCAGCGGGTCGAATTTCTCAGCCTTCGATTTTGTGCGAGAGGGAGCTTTAGCGACCGGCTCTTTTACTGGTTCCTTGACTGGTTCAAAAGAGTGACTGGTTCTGGGGGCAGCTCCTGCCCCACCCCCTGGGTTATCTCCTGCCCCAGGTAGGGCAGCTCCTGACCCACTATTAAGCGAAAGGTGGAAGAGATTCGACTGATTAAGCTCACCCTTGCGACGGAACTCACGACGCAGCAGGCCGCACTTCTCCAGCTCTCGAATGTGAACCTTCACAGTGGAGCGACCGATCTCACACTGATCAGCGATATGCTGATACGACGGCCAGCACTCGCCCACGTCGTTGGCGTTGTCAGCCAGCTTGATCAGTACCAGCTTGCGCAGCGGGTTTCCGACCTTGGTCTTCATGGCCTTGACCATCAGCTCCATGCTCATTGCAGGGTCTCCCACTGAGGCAAGCAATCGCTTCTCAGGAGCTTGTTAAAAGCCCTTTCACGAATGGAGCGAGGGTCGACACCGGTCAGGCGGCGGATCAACACCTTAGAAGCAAGAACGGCCGTCATAAGCTCGAAACGGGCGTCGTTCGTGCAGTCTTCACACTTCGATTCCTCTTCATCCAGGTAGACGCTCAGAGAGAACTCGCTTTTGTCCCAAGCCATATAGGCGAGCTGGTCATTGGTGAACTGTTCCATGTAGGCGTCGTCAATCATCGTCGCCTGGATTTTTGGTTCGTCTTTCATGGTCAGAACTCCAGGCGCTTGATTTCGGAGAGAAGATCCCGGCTATGGCGCTGGATGTAGATCTGGCTGAGCTTCTGCTTGCGGGATTCGAAGTCCATGCCTACATCGATCAGAGAAGCGTTGACGCGCTGCAAGTGTTCGATGCACCGAATCTCGCAGGGAGTCAGGTGGTCGCGGATGGAATCGGTGGGGCTGATGCAATGCGCAGCCCGGTAAGCCTTGGAGGGCATGCCCAGGGCGATACGGTTGATCAGGTCGAACTCATTGCTGAAGTGGTAGTGCTTGATTTCTTTGCCGGCGGCGAGGCGCCCGTGCTTGATGGCGTCGGTCAGGGCTGGCGCCTCAAGGCGGGCTCGCTCGCGGGACATGGCCCGATCAACCCCTTCACGGATGTTGTTGGCCGCAGATCGCTTAACCGACTGAAAAGTGCGATATACGTCAACCTCAAAAGCTGGCTCGATCCAGGCCGCATAGCGGATAGCGATCAGCTCATCGGCGAAGGTTCCGCCGGCGCGCCCTGGCCGCTTCACGCAAACTGCTATTTTCGTAGCAGTTTCGAGAGCCCCAATAAAAGCGGATACCGACTCAGATTTTAGGAAGTTACCAGGGCGCTGGCTTTCTGTAGCCTTACCGCTTTCCATTGCCGACCGGTGAAGATCGTTCAAGGAGTAACGACCTTCCTCGTCACGACGGATCATCACGGCCCCGATATTTACCTCATTAATGCGCGCCACGTTTTCAGAGATAACGAATCGTGGCGCGGAATGGATAGAGGTGGTGTTGACATTAATCTGCTGAGTGCGCATTATTCGCTCCAGACATTAGTTGTATGTGCTGCACGAAAAGCCACCATTGCCCGGTGGCTTTTTTGTGCGTCCGATTTACTGCTTGGTTGTTTCACTGGCAGATCCTCAATAGTCCCTGGGGGACTTATCAGCCCTTGCGTCCTATGGAAGCGACGTTGCTCCGGCTCTTTGGTGGCCGGGTCATTCGATCCAGCGCCCGGTTCATGATTGTTGCGGCCATCTCTTCTGGTGTTACCCCGTTGCGTCTGGCCAATAGCTCCAGATCAGCGAGTCCCTGCCAGTCGAGCTGGATTTCCAGCGGTTTTCTTTCAGGCACAGGGCCTCCTCGGCTACTTCAGGCCACGTCTGTTTTCGCGTTAAGCTCTTCCATCATTTGGTTCAGGCCGCGCTCCAGGATTTCGCGAGCGAGCACGGCTTTCTGGGTCCGCTGAAAGCGCGCCATAGCCGTCAGCAGGTCATCGGCTACCTCATCCAGGCGAACCTTGGTTGGCTTGTCGTGGAGGTGGTCAGGTGCGAAGTACGACATCTGTGTTTCCTTGTGTGATTGGAAGGGTTTAAGCGGCTTGAAATTCGGTGTTCTTGGCGGTCTCTTCACGCTCAGCAAGCAAGAGCTCAATGGCTTTTCCTGTGCTGTAGCCGACCATCGTGCCGCTGGCTGCGCGGGAGATCGTGGCCTGCGTGGTGCCGCAGTGTTCAGCTACTTCTGTCTGCGACAGCCCGAGCTGGAAAAGGCGATTCAACATCTCTTGAACTGTCATGACTGGAATCCTATGAGGTTTTGCATGACAAATCATACGAATATGCATTGCACCATGCAATAGAATTCTCATAATCCGCATTCGTATATTTGGTGAGTAATGGATATCGCTGGGCGCATCCGCGCAAAAATGGCCGACGCCGAACTAAACGAAACGCAGCTCGGTAAGAGGTCTGGCGTCCCGCAGCCAACGATCAACCGGATTTTGTCAGGGGAAAGCGCAAGCCCGCGCATGCCTACAATTGCCAAGCTGGCCAAGGCGTTGAAGGTTTCGCCGGAATGGCTAATGTACGGCACTGGCGACGAAGCCTTTGACGCTAACGTGGAGGCGGCTACGGGGCCGAACAGATATTACGAATACCCAGAGATAAGCTGGGTGCAGGCAGGAGTTGCGGCGGAGGCAATGGACTTGTTCAACGTAGGCGACTTTGAGGCGATGCACCCGTCTGATGCTTGGGCTGGCCCTAACGGCTTCTGGTTGAAGGTGAGAGGTCCATCAATGACCTCGAGTAATGGGATGAGTTTTAGCGAGGGGATGTTGATCTTGGTGGCACCTGGCGGCGACGTGGAGAACGGCCAGTACGTCGTTGCTAAGCTGATCGACACCAATGAAGCGACATTCAAGCAGTTCATCTGGGACTCTGGAAGGGCCTATCTCAAGCCTCTTAATCCAGCATTCCCAACGGTTGAGGTGGATAACACCTGGACAGTTGTAGGTCGTGTGATTGATGCTAAATGGCCTAGATCGGTTCTTTAGAGAAATCAAAGCCAGAAGGAGTGTTAATTGTCTTTAGCTAAAAAGGTTTTAGCCTTGGGAGCGCTTCTTTCTGCCAGCGCGGGCGCTGCTTATGCGTGGGATGCTCATGTCGCCTTTGATAAGGCTAGCGAAAGCCTTGTGCGCAAACTAGGCGCTAACATTCTGAATAGCCTTGGCAGCACAAGCCAGACCTGTAAGGGGTACGCCATGATCGACTCGGTGAAAATAGAAAGCATGTTTCCACTGTCAAAAATCGGTTCGGCTTCGCTGTACATTTCCGGAAAGAACAATAGCGCTATGTCTATCCGATACATTGTGGAATCGTCTGACGGCAAGGTCTACGTTAGGCCTGCCAGCATCGGAGAGGCCCAATCAGCCGTATTGCAGTTTGGTATGAACGGATGCAGCTAACCAGGCAGAAAGAAAACCACAACCCGCCGCCGCGGGTTTTTTTACGCCTACAGAAAATATTATGCATAAACGTATTGACCAATATTATGAGGATTCGTATAGTCACTCCATCGAGTCACCCAACAGGGACTCGCCAGGGCCTCAGGGCCTGCCGCTCTTTAACAACCAGACGTGACCCCCGCGACGTACCCAGGCCATTACCTGGGTCGGAAGAAGCTAAACCGCCGCCCATGCAGCCTCTGGATAGCTGCCGTACTCCCACATGTGAGTACGCGAAACCACGCAAGCCAGCCAGGAAGAACACCGGACACGAAATGTGTGACCTGGCCAGAGATATGAATCGGGCGATGCGCGTGGTGGAGAAACGAACTACCGAGGATTTCTCGGGGGTTCAACTGGACAGCATCACTGAGCAGCCTTCTCGCGAGGGCTGCTTGGGATGACAACCAGGAGAGACGAAATGCCCAAGTACATCCTCGACTACATCCGGCTTTGCCGGGAATGCAGCCTTGATCTGCGCACGATCGGCAACATGATCAGCATCGTGATTCCAGCTCTGCAGCGTGAGGCCGCCGGTCTGCGCAGCGCGGTCAGCGAGTTTGCCGAGGCCTTCCCTGAGCTTGAACAAGACGCCGAACTGCTGGAGTCAGCCATACGGGCCGGAATCCAGCGCTGTTCGCCTCAGCCACACCAGCAAGAGCTGTTTGCAGCATGAACCATCCTCCTGCGCATTCACAGAGTGCGCAGCGGGATGCGGATGAGTCCACACGGCGCAAGGCCGCCCCCTGCATCAAACCTCTGACGAACTACCCCGATCCGTAGCCAGTAGCTGGACCGGGCTCACAGATGGCGCCCTGCTGTTTCAGGCCTGCCATCTGGTTTCACAAATGCCTCTAGCCCCCCTGGAGGTATTTGGAAACCCTATCAACTGGAGCAAGCCATGAGCAAGCGGCCAAGCAAGATCCAATACGCCTACCAGATATTCAAGCCTTCAAGCCTCGATGCCCATTTTGGTGGCGGCTTCAACTCTCGCGTTCAAGGAGTTGAGCTTGCTGATGCCATCGACGGCGCATACAAGGCCGAGCGCATGCAGGGATGGTACAAGGCCGACGAAATGATCCGCGACGGCAAGATCTACTTCATTCATCCATTCCCGCACGGCCAGTGCAAGCAAACAGGCTTCATCTACGGCGGCACCTGGGCCTGCAACACCTGCCGCACTGACGGGTTCCAGAAGCCTTGGTGGGCCATCCGCGTGATGAAGGATGGCAGTGCGTGGTGCGTGGTAGGCGAAGGGTTTGAAGACCTGCAGTCGTCGGCTAATTACGCATTCGGCGATACCCGCGAAGAAGCGCTCAGCGCTTACGCCGAACTGATGAATCAATCGGTAGCGGCCTAATCCTCTCCTTGCACGTCAGCCAGACGAAAATTGGCCCGATCCTTTCCTTGGGGAGACTCGTATAGGGAGAGGCTGTATCGGAGTGTGATCTGGTTGCGACGAATGCACATCCATCGATGGTGTGTAGGCGGATTGGGTCAGATCACACCCCGATGCAGGTACAGATAGCCGCTCTCGCGCTGGTGGCGATATCGAAAGAGACGCCCGGGAATCCAGCGTTATCTGCATCACCCGGGGCCCACTGCACATCCCGCCGGGAGGGAGCCGAAAGGTAGCAGCAGCCCGCACATGCGGATTTTCTTTCCAGCAAGCAACGGGGGATACAGCCATGAAATAGCTCAGTGAAGTAGATACCCCGCGCCACGTAGGGAGGTCTATGTGGAGCACCGAAAGCCCGGGCAATGCTCGGGCTTTTTTACGCGCCTCTATTACGTCAGCACTCCTCCCCCGAATCAGGGAAACATTCATGAAGCGATCAGAATTCAGAGCCGAGCTGGTGAAAATCATGCCCGGCTATAGCTGGACCGTTCACAAAGGCAAGGATTCGGATGTTGTGTTCATCGCGACCGGCATTCAAACCAGCGGCTCTAACCGACTTTCGACTCTGCGCGTAGAGCGGCGCGAGGATGATCGCGGTATCAGCTATCAAGTTAAAAGCGCGGGCTACGGCACGCGGGCTCGGTGGTTGCATACCGCAAGCGATGCAACTCTCGCTCGCGCTCTTCGCTCCCTGCAAGAGCATTACGAGCGCATCGCCAGACAGTACAACGCCCACGCTATTGACCTGCAGACAGGCCGCAAAACGGCATCGGCACCCGCCGCCTAAACGAATTCAATTTATCCGTCAGCACTCCTCCCCCGCGCCCATCGGCAACCAGCGGGAGGCATGAGTGTTGACGAATACAGGTGAACCAAACAAACAACGGAGCAAGCCATGGACGTCAAATCGAACGAAGAAGTGCGTGAAGAACTGCTGGTTGAGGCGATGAATAAACTCAAGGCGCAGGCAAAGGAAGTGATCGACGGGGTCATGGGTGACCTCTACTGCGCGTACTTGCCGCACGTCGTGACCGATACCGATTCGAACATTGGCGCTCGGGTAACCGAGGTCATCAAGAACATGATCGCCGGAAAGATCGAGAAGGTCAGCGACTCAATGGTAAAGGTCAGTGATGGCTATTGGGTCGATCACTACATCAGCTTCAGCCCATACGAGGCACTGGTTAAGCCACTGTGCGACCTGATGGGCCCTGAGATTGTCGGCGCCCGCGTCAAGCAGCTTGAAAACGAAGTCGAGTCGCTCAAGCGCCAACTCCAAGACGCCTATCGCCGCTGATTCCGCCTAACCCCAAACACTGGAGGTCGCCATGAGCGCCTATATCTTGTGGATCTGGATATACAGCTATCCCAATACGACCGTGACTACTGCTGAGTATTCATCGCTTGAGCGATGCGAGCAGGCTGCATTGCAGATCAAGAAGGAAGGCACCACTCGCGGCTATCTCTGCACGCAAAAATAACCCCGACACCCTGGAGGCGACCATGACTTACGAAGTAATTGTTGAAGGGTACGTCCTCCAGGTGGAGGTGACGTATTGCGAGGACATCAAGCCGAGCTGGAACACATGGAACAGTGACTGGGACTACTTCGGTAGCCGGGAACTGGAGTTTCAGGTCGTGTCGGGAACGATGTACGACGAGGACGGCGTTCCTATGGACGTGTGCCAGATGGAGTTGGCGGTGATTGCCGAGAGCAAGGACTACGTCCCGATGATCGAGAAGGCGCTGTGGCATGAGATTGACGCCCGCAAGCGCCGCTATGGGAGCCTGGCAGCATGACTCACTCACAGCCATCCCAGCACGACCTGGCCGTCGGCATGCTTGAAAGCTACATCGCCAGGGTGATCGACCCGGAGTGCAGCCCTATCGCGGTCAAGGCCTCGGCCAACACCGCAATCCTGATCTTCCGCACCCTTGGCGTGATCGACGCGGCTGAGGATGTCCACTACACCGAGCGCCTGCACCGTATCTACGAGCGCCGGCAAGGAGAGGCGTCATGACTATCATCGCCGGATCATTTACAGGAATCGTGGAAGCCTTGAGAAATCGAGGCTTCTTGCTTTTGGCCGAAGTGAAATGGATCGAGCAGCCTTGCAAGTGTGCGGGCCGCTGGACTTGCAAGGTGAGCTTATGACCAACCAAAAGATTGGCGGCGTGCCACGCGTTCTTCTCGACGCTGACCGGGAAATGCGCGTGTACATAGCTGGCCCAATGACCGGCATTGCTGACTACAACTTCCCGGCCTTCAACGCGATGGCCGATAAGATGCGCGCTGCTGGTTGGCACGTAGAGAATCCAGCAGATCATGGCCTTGTGCCTGGCGCCCAGTGGGCGGACTACCTCCGCTACGACATTGGCTGCCTTGCAAGCTGCGAGGCAATCATGCTGCTGCCGGGCTGGACCGCATCACGTGGCGCACGCCTTGAGGTATCCATCGCCAAAGAGCTTGGCGTTGTGTTCATGTTTGCTGACGGCGCAGAGCCTGAAAGGCTTAGCCCATGACCTCCTACCAAAGAGCCAAGCGCTACTGCTTCTGGCGCGGGTCTGCCATAGCACTCGCATTCTTTACTTTCGTGATGTTGCTCGGCGCGCTCGCTGATCGAATCACTCAATAACCCACACCTTCAATCGCTGCGAGCATCGCGGCAGGGAGTCACCGTGTCCGCACAACAGCAAGTAATCACCATCGACGACATCAGCGCCGACAATGCTCCTGCCATTTACGTAGCCGGTGGCCTGGGCCAGTTCTTCGAGGCGGTAAAGGCAGAAGTCACCGGCGAGGTGCCCGATCTGAGCACTGTGAAAGGTCGCGCTCGCATTGCATCCCTGGCCGCAACGGTAAGCAAGTCCAAAAAGGCAGTCGAGACGCCTGGTCGCGACTACCTGAAGCGCCTCAAGGAAATGCCGAAGGTGGTGGAAGCCGAGCTGCGAGACTTCGTGACCAAGATGGACAACCTGCGCGATTCCACCCGTCAACCCCTGACGGATTGGGAAAACGCCGACCAGGCACGCAAAGATAAGCACGTCGATGGGATCGACAGCATGAAGGACATGGTCCTGTTCGGCGAAACCCCACCGGCATCCGTGGTTGCCCGGGTCATTGCCGATCTCGAAGCCATCGAAATCAACGATGCATGGGAAGAGTTCCTGGCCGAAGCCGCGCAGGTGAAGGACCAGACTCTGGCGAAGCTGCGCACCCTGCATTCCGAGCGCGCCCAGCAAGAGGCCGAACAGGCCGAACTGACACGTCTGCGTGCAGAGGCAGAAGCTCAGGCCCAGCGCAACCGCGATGCAGAGATTGCCAGAGTGGCCGCCGAACAGGCCCGAATCCAGGCTGAGCAAGAAGCCCAGGCCGAACGTGATGCCGCAGCGCGCCGCGAGCAGGAACTGCTGGACCAGGCCGCCGCCACTCAACGCGCCGCCGCACAGGCCGTACTGGATGCCGAGGCCGCTGCCGAGCGCCAACGCCTACAGCTGGAACTGCAGGCCGAACAGTCCCGCGCAGCTGCGGCACAGGCTGAAACCAACCGCATCGCCGCCGAGCAGCGCGCCGAACAAGAGCGTGTCGCCGCTGCCGAGCGCCAAGCAGCAGCAGTTGAACAGGCCCGCCAAGACGAGATTGCGCGTGCCAATGCGGCAGCGGATGAAATCCTGCGCCAGCAGCAGGCGCGCCAGGCTGACGTAGCGCACAAGTCGAAAATCCTGGGCGAAGCCAAACAGGCTTTGATCGATATGAACATCAGCGAAGAGCTGGCCAAGGCCATCGTGCTGAAGATCGCCCGCGGCGAAGTGCCGAACGTCTCCATTCAATTCTGAGGTTATGAAAATGCCCCAAGATATCGTTATGCCTCCAGAGCGGCAGCAATCTATCGCCGTTCACCAAGACCAAGAGGTAAGCATGCTGGCTACCATCAGCCGGCTTGCACTTGACCCGCGCTGCGACATGGAAAAACTCGAACGCTTGATGGCTCTTCAGGAGCGCATGGAAGCCAAGAGCGCCCTGGAGGCATTCAACGCTGCATTCGCTGAGATGCAGTGCGAGATGCCTTCGGTAGAGAAGCGTACCCAGAACACGCATACAAAGAAGATGTACGCCGACCTGGACGACATCAACTTTGCAGTGAGGCCGGTCATGGCCAAGTTCGGCTTTGGCGTTTCCTTCAAGGTAAAGAACAACGACGGCGCCGTAAAAATCATCGGGATCCTGATGCACAAAGCTGGTCACCGAGAAGAGACCGAGATGATTTTGCCGCTGGACAAGGGCGCCCAGCGAAGCGCTGTACAGGAAGTTGGATCAACGACTACCTACGGCAAGCGTTACGTGATGTGCGCGCTGCTGAACATCACAAGCGGCGACGACTACGACAACGACGGCTACAAAGATCAGGGCGAGCAATTGATCACCCCGGCGCAGGCCAAGCAGGTGCAAACCCTGCTCGACAAGTGCAGCACTGCCGTGCACGCCAACTTTGAAAAGATGTACGGCGACCCTGGGCAGATCGCGAAGTCAGCTTTTGACGGCGTAGTAGCTGGGTTGAATAACTCAATCTCAAAAGCGGCCAAAGCGGCTCAGCAAGCGGGGTAAACAGCCATGCAAATAATCACTGAGGTTGAACAGGGTTCGCCTGAGTGGCTGGCCCTGCGCTTGGGTATCGTCACATGCTCGGAACTGGAATGTCTGCTGGTCAACGGCAAAGGCGACGCAGGTTTCGGCGCAGGCGCCTTCACCTACATGAACACGCTCATCGGCGAGCGCATCACCGGCGAAGCTGCTGATCCGTTCATGGGGAATCGGCACACAGAGCGCGGCCATGAGCTGGAAGGCTTTGCCCGAAAGCTGTACGAACAGCGTGAAGAGGTCGAGACCAAGCAGGTTGCGATCATCCTTAACCACGGCGCGGGCTATTCGCCTGACTCTCTGGTGGGCAAGTCCGGCTTGACGGAGATCAAAACCAAGCTGCCGAAGTTTCAGGTCGAAGTGATTCTGTCCGGCGAAATTCCAAAGGAACACGTCGCCCAGTGCCAGGGCGGCCTGTGGGTGTCGGAACGCGAGTGGATCGACTTTGTTTGTTACTGGCCCGGCATGCCGCTGTTCATCAAGCGCGCCTACCGGGACGAGGCGATGATCCGCAAGCTGTCGGAGCGGGTCAGCACCTTCTACGAAATCTTGGACGACCGGATGAATCGGGTCTTGGGGATAGCAGCATGATCAGCATCCTCCATAACGAAGTAGAGCGCCTGCGCCCTGCCCAGGAAGAACTTGCCGCCCAGGTCGCTGAGTTTGTGGCGGCCGGCGGGCGGATTGAGGAAGGCCCGGCCAGCGGCTACATCCCCAAGCCGATCACCTACAGCAACCAGATGCCGCCGGCGCCCAAGCCGTTTGTTCGTCGCCGGGCTGAAGCGGCTCCCCTGCCCATCGCGCCGCTCGACGCAAGAATCGATAGGCGTTTAGAGAAGGCCGAAATGGTAAAGGCCATGGCGTCGACGCACACCCAGACGGAAGTATCGGCCGCCACCGGGATGACGCCAAGAACGCTCAGGGGGTTAGCAAAGGATTTTGGATTTTCATTCAAGCGCTCCAGTCACGGCGGCCACTATGGAGAAAAGTGGAAAGCTGAAACCAAAGTTCGCGATGCCAAGTACGCCGAGCGCATACAGGCATTCAAGGAGCTGGGGATATCCAGGCGAGTGGTCTGCGGAAAGCTCGCTATCTCGCATGGCACGCTGACACGCATTCTGGATGAGTACGGTATCGACTACCCCAAAGCACGCCAGGGCAAGACTTCATGCGCCGCATAGCCCGCACCCAGCAACGCAAACGTCAAACCTGGCTCGCACTGCCGGCCAGCGGAATAGAAGAGGTAGGCCATGGCCAAGACCGGAGCAATAACTCTCCCAAAATGGGATGGCGTCAGGAATCCTATGACGCCAAAGGAGAGAAAGAAGGCGCGGGCAGAAGCCAAGGAAAAGTGGAATGCCCTTACAAAGGAACAGCAGGCCGCTATAGAGAGCGCTGCGTATGACGAGCACTGCAAGGCTCAGTACAGGCGCAATCCGGACAGCCTGAGCAGACATCTACTTTCCTCTCGCCCAGCGCTTAGCGCCGAGTATGAGGACTGGAGAAATCGACATGGAATACCCGGCCGAGCGGAAAGGATGAAAGCGTCGGCGCTGAAGCGTTATGCCGCCGAGGTTCGTCAAACTCCGAAATGGAATATTGAGCTTGATCGTTTCGTATGGCGTGAGCTCAGATCTCTGCGAGTAGATCGCGAAAAGGCCACTGGAATCAAATGGGCCATTGATCACGTCTTTCCTCTCCAGGGCCGCAGAGTATCCGGGCTGCACACGGCACTGAACTGGCAACTCATACCTAGCTGGATGAACAACGAAAAACTCAACCGGGCAATCCTAACTCGCCCGGATGAGTGGATTTTCTACCTCAACGAAGAGTGGCTTCCTCCGGAACTGTACAGGCAGACATGGAGGTCCAGCCCACTCTACGACCCATTCGCATTGGACTGACAAGTATGGCGATGACAGCGCGAGAGCGATCGGCCCTGGCCGCAGCTAAACGAGCAATCTACGCGGAAAAAGAACTGAGGCACCGGGTTCGCCCAGGCATCGAGCAGAAGCTTGCTGACCTTATGGCTTGGAACCAGGTAGAGGAACAGAACGAGGCCATTCAGAACCTCATACTCAACGCTCACGCACTGGGCCCGGAAGGGTCTTCTGAGGCGATGCGCACTCCGCGACACGAAATAACCATAAGCAAGCGTGTCGCGGAATTGCTTTCAGAGTTTGTGGCGCCGCCAGAAGACGAATAAAGCCTACAACCGCGAAGCCCTTCGCATCTGCCACGACGAATAACCCACCCTACTCGCTGCATCCGGTAACGCGGAGGGCGGCGCCTATCTGGAGGAAACATGAATCCCTACTTGATCACCGGTCCCGCCCAGATCGGGCTTAGCGGCGGCAGAACCAGCGCCCATATGGGCCGGATGATACTGGAGGCGCACAACTTCCAGCTGCCGCCAGATGTTCACTTCTTCTTCCAGAACACCGGCAAAGAACGCGAAGAAACCCTTATATTCATAGACCAGATTTCAAAACGGTGGGATGTCCCGGTCGTATGGATGGAGTGGTGCCGAGTGTACGGCCAGCCTGACGACGCACCGTGGTACAAGCTGGTGGACTTCCAGACGGCCAGCCGCAAAGGCGAGCCCTTCACGATGATGCTCGAGTATTACGCGGCATACCGAAAAGACGTGAAGAACCTTCCTCCGGTGCTGCCAAACTTCTCCAACAACATGTGCACCGCATACCTAAAGGTCAAGATCGGCGAGAAGCACATGCGGGCCCTGGGCTACACCGAATGGGACTGTGTTGTCGGAATTCGATACGACGAGCCGAAGCGCTACCACCGCATGATGGCTTCCAACGACCGCGGCGGTACCCGCTGGGACAACCTTTGCCCCTCTTATACCGCAGGCATCACGAAGGAGGATGTCGCGGAGTTCTGGAAGGCTCAGCCGTTCGACCTGGGTATGGATTCAGATTTCGGCAACTGCGACCTGTGCTGGAAGAAAAACGAAGGAAAGCTGATCAAGACCATCATCGAAGACCCGTCACGCGTGCTGTGGTGGTCCGGCACCGAAGAGCGCTTCGGCCAGGTATTCCGCCAAGACCGAGCAGATTACAAAACGATGGGCTGGTCAGCTGAGCAGCGCGCCAGGCAAACCGATTTTGATTTCGACTATCTCGCCGAAGACATTGACTGCTTCTGCGGCGACTGAATTTCGGAGAACCCCATGATCCGCCAATACCGATTCAGCGAGCTAATGGTTCGACTGACCAATGCTGAGTGGACGGTCATTCAAGATGACCGAGGCAATTTTGTGTTTATGCCGGTTGCCTACAGAGGGCGGAGGTTGTGATTTCTGATTATTTGGAGGTGGGTCATGAGTGAAGTGAAGCGAGTAGAAGTATTGCTTCATGGGCCATTGAGGACGGCTTATATGGTTGAGGCTACACACTTCGACCGGGTAACCGCCGAGCGTGACGCGGCGCTGGAAAATGTAGAGTCGGCCGAAGCCAGTGCGCAGACCTTGCACGAAGTAATCTCGCGACTCAAAGCCGAGCGTGACGCCCTGCAAGCCCTGCTGACCGCAGCGGATGAGCGAGTGGATGTGATGACAACTGCATTATCCCGTATTCAGTTCCGGTGCCAGTCGTTCGTAGAGAGCGATTGGGCCATGGCTGTCGAGTCAGTCGAGGCGGTACTGAGCATCGCTGAGGCCGCACTCAAGCCAGCAGAGGGTGGTGGCGATGAAGCGTGAGCGCCGAGCAATCCTAAAAGACATGGCTCGCCGGTACGCGCAGGGCGTTATCGAAAACCTTGAGCTCATTTGGCAGTTCGAAGAAATCAACGATGAGGAAGAGGTAGTGCTCATGCAGCGCGAGATTGATGCAATCGCGAAGCGTATCGGTGCCAATCGATCGTTTGCCAGTACAGCGCCTGCTGTCGAGTACGGACCGACACCGGGGTGCAAGCAGTGCGAAGAAGCCGAAAGCTGCGGCTTTACAGACTGCCCAGAGTGCGACGCCCAGCTTTGCGAAGACGTTAATGGCACAGGATTTCGACCTGGATATAAGCCCTAACCCAACTCCCCGCCTACTGCTGGTGCCTGCTGGCACTGGCACAACTGATTTGAGGTGATTTATGAGCAAGAAGGCCGTTCATTACGACGACTTCGATGGCGGAACCGAATCCGATACGGATCATCCCGATACGCTGATGTGCGGCACCGAAAGCGATGACCCTGTTATGAGTACATATCGAAATGATGTGACTTGTAAGCGCTGCCTCAAGATCATTGAAAGCTGGAGTAAGCCATGACCACCAAGCAAACGATTGACGGCGTGCCGCGTGCACTTCTGCAAAGCCTTTACACCGATACCGTGCAGCAGTGGGGCGTCGGTGGTAATGCTGCGGGTCAGTTGCGCGCCTTGCTGGATGCAGAATCGGCACCTTGCGCAAAATCGCAAGTTGAAGGTAAGCGCGAGCGATTCCAGAAGTGGGTGATGGCAACGAAGCACCCGGTCTATGGATTCCTTGATGGGCGATCTTTGGCCCGCGGTGATGACCGCACCGGTTACGCCGACGAGTATGTACAGGGCCTTTGGGTTGCATACCTGGAGTTTGGCGCCGAGCAGCCCGCGCCGGTAGCTGTGGTGCTGCCTGAGCGCCTGCTGGGCGACGATGGTGTCTGCACTGAATCGCATTATGCGAGTGGCTGGAACACCTGCCTCGACGAAGTAACCCGCCTCAACACCAAGTAACTCCTCCCCCTTCAAAGTCAGCCGCTATAGCGGCAAGGAACCGGTATGCCTGAACAAAAGTATCCGCTCGACGTGGAGAGCGTAGGCAGTGACACCTACATCGTTATGAGCAAAGGCCACCACGACTTCACCGAGTTTATGACTGAGGCCGTTACCCAGTATCACGGTTGGTTCCTGGGCGGCCCACAGCACGTCTGGATTAAGACCACCCCGACCAAGGGAGGCTGGAACTACAACTTCGTGAAGGAAGGCACACGCGGCGCCTGGCCGGCCACTTACTGCTGGGAGTACGCCGACGGCTACAAGGAATGGCAGAAGCTGGCGGTGACGCCATGATCGCCACCCTCTGGTTCGCCTACGCCTTAATCTACAAGGGGCCGAGGCCATGAGCCTGCCGTACGAAAACGCCACCAGCGGCGACAAAGCCTTCGCCGAAATCCAGAAAATCCTGGGCCGCTTCGGCTGCGACAACTACGGGATCATGCACAAGGCCAAGGAGCAGATCACCCTGGTGCAGTTCGAACACCGCGGCCGCACGGTGCAGTTGCCCGGGCACTGGGGCGGCTATGCCAGCGCCTGGCTTCGCGAGCATCCGCACAGCAGCCGCATGCGCTCGACGCCGGACGAACACCGGCAGAAGGCAGCAGACATTGCACAGATCGCCGTCTGCTCAATGCTTCGCGACTGGGTCAAGGCCCAGGTCACTGCGGTCGAGTGCCAGCTCATGACGTTCGAAGAGGTTTTCATGCCTCACATGCTGCTGCCCGACGGGCGCCGAATGGTTGAAGCTGCGCAGAAGATGTTGCCGCCGGCGCAATAACCCCAATCCCCCTACATGCCTGCCGGTGAGCGGCGGGCGAGGTATTCCTGCATGTTCGAAATAATCAAAGCCTGGTTTTCCCGCAACGTTTTCAGGGCCAATCCATGGCAAGACAAGTTCGTGATCCTCAACTTCATCGACCTCTACTACAAGGGCCAGCGTGACAGCATATTCGGCATCGCCATCGACTCCGGCGACAACGGCGACTACCCGGGAAACAAGCTGATCATCCATGTCTGGAAGCATTCGGCCTGGATCAAAATTCCCAACATCATCAAGCCTTGGGCACAGAAGCACACATTCACTACATTGAGCCCAGAAGCTACAGCACGACGGCTTGAACAGTTCGGGCATCTCGACTACTTCGAGTATCACGCTCGCAAGTACGGGTTCCGCCTGCAAACCCGAGGAATCCACACGAATTTCGGGCCTAGCACAATGGACTCGCAATCCGAAAAGTCTCGGTACTTCTCATTCCCTTGGCGCGAATTCGATCTGGTCCTGAATGCGCTGTGTGACGCAAGCGGCGTTGAGCATATCGAGAAGAGCAAAGGTGTTCGCCTTGGCTACAAGGAAGCTCAGGCCATCAAAGACACAATGCCCCGCTATGTGTTTTTGCTTAAGGACTATGACGGCCAGGAAATACGAGCCTATTGCCATATGGAGAAGCGCGTTTACCGAATCGGTACCGGCTGGGTGAAAAAGTACTTCGGTGCGCTGCGCCCTACGCGAACTTTCGTTGAGCTGGATATCGCTTTTGACGGCGAGACAGGCCCAGAAAAGGGGTCGTGGAAAGGCGGGACCATCGGTACCGGCAGCCGCGCGGAGAAAGGCGATAAGCACGACGCCCAGTACCTGATCGAGAAGTACTGCGCCGGAACGCATCGCGCCAAAGGCTCCCACTACCAGATGACCTTTGTCCGTCGCGAGCCTGATGCTCCATACACCAACGAGACTTACCGAAAGGCTTCGGCTGAACGCCGCGGCGAAGCTTACGTGCCGATCGCATAACTCTCCCCCACCTTCTGCCGCCCAGCGCGGCAAGGACACCCCATGTCTCGCATTGAAGAAATCGAAGGCTGGAACCTGGCTGATGAGCTGATCAAAGCCGGGCGGCAGATTGACCCGATCCTTGGCGGTGTTGGCCGGGTGCTTGAGAACATCGAGCGCACTGCGGCGGAACGGCCGGAGAGCTACCGGGTAGGGATCCAGAAGCGCATCGAGGTGGAACGCCATGGCCACTGCTGAGCTGCACGGCCGGAGCATTACCCCGTTTGAGCAGGGCTTCCTGGCCTTCATCAAAGGCTTAGGCCCCAAAGACAACCCATTCGACGGGGATAAATCACCCGTCTCTAACCATCGCTGGGCAGCCGGCTGGAACAAAGCACAGCGTGAAGCTGGGAGGAAGGCATGAGTAATCACACCAAAGAAGAATGGCTTGTAGACCGCCAAGACTACTGCATTAGCGTGATTCGTGACGGTGACCCGCTTGAGGTGGCCATGATCGGGGCCATGGATCACAACGGTATCAAGTTCGTGATTGGCGATGAATCGTGGGCAAATGCATACCTGATACGGACAGCTCCACAGCTTCTCGCAATGCTGGAAGAACTGATGGCGAAGGCCTACAAGCAAAATTGGAATGATCACTATCCAGAGCTGATGGGAAAGGCCGAGAAGGTTCTTTCGCTGGCTACGGCAGGAACCCCATCGGACTTTGATGATGAGGGCGACCTATGACCTACGTCCGCGAACAAACGTCCGCCGAGCTCGCCGCACACATGCGCAGCTTGAAAAAAATGGTTGGCTGGTTTGATCCGCTTGCTGACCGCCTCTGGCAAGAGGTTGAAATGCTGAAGGCCGAGAACGAGGCGCTGCGCAAGGATGCGGAGCGGTATCGGTGGACATGCGTAGAAGGTAATTGGGTTGCCCGGTTCCACGGCAAGTGGCGGGCGCATATTGGCGAGTACGGAGACAAGAACCCAACAGCCTGGTATCCGAGCCGGGGCGAAGCGATCGACGCCGCCATGAGCCCTGGAGATACACCATGACCACCCACCGAATCCAAGACAACACCGGCCGCTGGCACCGGGTCAGCAAGTCGACATCAACCCGAGGGAGCTACGTCAGCTTCTACCGTGGCGAGCCAAGCAGGCTTTGGCGGCCTGGTCAATTCAAGGCTGTGGAGGTGGTATGAATATTCCGAAGGGCTTCAAGCTGGTGCCGGTTAAGCCAACCGACGATATGGTCATCGCATTTTCCGAGACGTGGTATTCCAAGCGTCAGGCCTATGACGACCCAGACATGGATGATGCGTACCGCGACATGCTCGCCGCTGCACCTACCCCGCCGCAGCCCATCTACGACGAAACTTGGGATCGAGTCTTGTTTGAACGCCTCGTATCAGAAAGAGGTTTTTCGACTGAAAAGGTAAATGGCTTTTATTTCGAGCAACCTCTGAATTTTGCTTGGTCTATCTGCCTGGAATTGGCCCAGTCCCGCGCCAAAGCTGGGGAGGATGAGTGATGAGCACTGAGAAAATGCGGGAAGAGTTTGAGGCGAAATATGCATTGCCAGCCGGACTGTATTGGTGCGAGCAAAGCAGTCAATACGTGGGGCATCCTCAATTCTGGATTTTCACCGATCGGCTTGAGGTTTGGATTAACTCCCGCGCAGCCATTGAGGTGGAGCTTCCTGAGCCATACGCCGTGATAGGCGACTACGCCGCTTGTGGTGGGGGCCGGTCGGTTTGGGATGTCGAGTATGCGGAAAAGATAACGGACCGCATGTGCAAGAAGACCCCCGTCTATGACCGTGCGCAACTAGAGGCCGCTGGCCTGAAGGTGAAGCCATGAGCACAAACCATCTGCAAGATATCGACCGCTTCCTACGCATCGACGAGGTGCTTCACACAACCGGCCTGGGCCGCAATACTGTTTATCGACGGATCAGGGAGGGCACCTTCCCAAAACAGGTTAGAATAGGCCCAAACTCGGTCGCCTGGCGCCAGTCAGTCATTGCTGAATGGATGGCTGCAACAACCCCCAGCGAAGACCAATCAGTACATTGATCAGTACACCAGCAAACGAAACCCTCATACACCCCGCCAAAATCAAGCCTTACAGGTCATACCGTGGAAATTTTCAAAGAGTTCACATTCGAGTCCGCCCACCGCTTGCCTCACGTCCCCGAAGGCCATAAGTGCGGGCGCCTGCATGGTCACTCCTTCAAGGTGGCCATCCACCTGAGCGGCGACCTTGACCCGCATACCGGCTGGATCCGTGACTTTTCGGAGATCAAGGCGATTTTCAAGCCGCTCTATGAGCGCCTCGACCACAACTACCTCAACGACATCCCCGGCCTGGAGAACCCGACCAGCGAAGTGCTGGCCAAGTGGATCTGGAACGAGTTGAAGCCCTTGCTGCCGGAACTCAGCGCCATTCGTATCCACGAGACCTGCACCAGTGGCTGTATTTATCGCGGTGAGTAAATCCTGGAATTGATTGCAGGATCGAGCCTGCAAAATGTAAAGCGAGCTTGACACCCGACATTTGCCCTCCTAATGTAAAGCTCCCTTTACTTACGGAACGCGCGCATGCCAATCAAACGCTATTTTGTGGAATTCTTCATCGCCCTGGCCGCCTATTTGGTTGCCGTGCTTGTCAGTACCCACTTTCTGGCCGACGCCCCCGAGGGCGCCGGGAAAATCTCCCTCGCCCTGGTCCCGGTCATTCCCCTCGTCGCCATGGCCTTGGTGGCGATCCGCCAATTGGGGCGAATGGATGAGATGGGCCGCAAGATTCAATTGGAGGCCCTGGGCATTGCATTTATCTGCACGGCGCTGATCACCTTCAGCTATGGCTTCCTGGAAACCGCCGGCCTGCCCCGCCTGTCGATGTTTTTTGTATGGCCCGTCATGGGCGGTATCTGGGCAATAGCCACGGTGATCGGCGCAAGGCGTTATCGATGAACAACCTGATGCGCCAATTGCGTACCGACCGAGGCTGGTCCCAGGCGGACCTGGCGGCACAACTTGAAGTGTCGCGCCAGACCGTCAACGCCATCGAAACGGGCCGCTACGACCCCAGCCTGCCGTTGGCCTTCAAAATAGCCAGGCTGTTTGAACGGCCGATCGAGGCGATTTTTGAGGCACCCTCGGCGTAAGGGTTTGCGTTCGAGGATCACAGCGATTAAAACCAGACTTCGCCGCAACTCAAGGAACCACACCATGGAATCCACCTGGCTGGCTCAGGCCAAGCGCCTGCAGGCATTGGCATCCACCGGGCTGCACTTTTGCACTGATGACTTCGAGCGCGAACGCCTGGAAGAGATCGCCCATATTGCCCACAGTATGCTTGCGCAGTTGGGACAAGTGCCTCTGGAGCGCATTACCGGCCTGGTCTCGGACTTCGCGCAGCGCTATTCAACACCGATGATCGATGTGCGTGGCGCGCTGATTGAAGACGAGCGGATCCTGCTGGTACGCGAAGCAACGGATGGCTGTTGGGCATTGCCGGGGGGTTATGCCGATATCGGATTGTCGGCTGCAGAAAACATCGTCAAGGAACTTCGCGAAGAAGCTGGCTTAAGCGTCACCGCACGCACGTTGTACAGCGTGACCCACAAAGCCAAGGGTCTGTACCGGCCCGACGTGCGTGACTTCTATAAGTTGTACTTTCTCTGCGAGCGCACCGACCAGACCGCCCCTACGGCGGGCTTTGAAACCACCGACGTCGGCTTCTTCCGCCTCGACGAACTGCCGCCCCTGTCACGCGGCCGCACCATCGAGAGTGATCTTGAAGCAGCCTTCGCCTTTCACCGCGGCGAAATCACCCAGACCCTGTTCGACTGACACCCCGGCACGGTGATCCAATTTGTATCACCGCTGCACCGCTTTCGCGCCCGACTGGGCATAACCAACAAGCAATCCCCTCTATCTGCCCCGCCCGCCCCCTGAATAGTGTGCAACCTGCACAGTGTCCACCGTGCAGCCGTCACTGCCCGGCAGTTGGCACGCCGGCTGCAACGGGCCCTGGGTCACTCACAGGGGAACGGCACATGACGCAGCACGAACCGGGCAACGATTACCCTCTCAGCGAAGTACCCATGCATGCACGCAAGGGCCTTGGCTCCACGGCCATGGTGTTGCTGGGCTTCACCTTTTTTACCGCGACCATGTTCGCCGGCGGCAAACTGGGGGTGGCCTTCAGTTTTACCCAGATGCTCGGTGTCGTGGCCCTGGGTAACCTGCTGTTGGGTATCTACGCCGCAGGCCTGGGTTACATCGCCTTCAAGAGCGGCTTGAACTCGGTGCTGATGGGTCGCTTCTGCTTTGGCGAAGTGGGTAGCAAGTTGAGTGACCTGATCCTGGGTTTCACCCAGATTGGCTGGTACGCCTGGGGCACCGCCACGGCGGCCGTGGTACTGGGCAAATATTTCGAGCTGGGCCAGGGCAGCGTGCTGGCACTGATGGTGCTGTTCGGCCTGGTGTTCTGCGCCACGGCCTACGTGGGCTATCGCGGCCTGGAAATCCTCTCTTACATCGCAGTCCCGGCCATGGGCCTGCTGCTGTTGCTGTCGATGTGGGTGGCCACGGTGCACATCGGGGGGCTGGAAGGCTTGCTTGCCGTGGTACCCAGCGGTGAGTTGGATTTGTCCACGGCCATTACCCTGGTATTCGGCACCTTTGTCAGTGGCGCAACCCAGGCTACCAACTGGACGCGCTTCTCCCGGTCGGCCAAGGTGGCAGTCATGGCCAGCCTGATCGGCTTTTTTATCGGCAACGGCCTGATGGTGCTGATTGGGGCCTACGGCGCTATCGTCTATCAACAGCCGGATGTGGTGGAGGTGTTGCTGCTGCAAGGTTTCGCCATGGCTGCAATGGCCATGTTGCTGCTCAATATCTGGAGCACCCAGGACAACACCATCTACAACTTCGCCGTCGCCGGCTGCAACCTGCTGCGTACCAAACGCCGCAAGACTGTGACCCTGGTCGGCGCCGTGATCGGCACCCTGCTCGCCTTGCTGGGCATGTACGACATGCTGGTGCCCTATCTGATTTTGCTGGGCACCGTGATTCCACCGATTGGCGGGGTGATCATGGCCGACTTCTTCTATCGCTATCGCGGCCAGTACCCTCGGCTGGCGGAGGTGCGTTTGCCCGCGTTCAATTGGCCGGGGCTGATTGCCTATGGGGTGGGTACGGTGCTGGCGTTCAGTTCGCCATGGGTCGCGCCGCTGGTGGGAATTATCGCCGCGGCCGCCACCTACATCTTGCTCACCGCGGTCCTGCGGGTGCGGGTGCCCTTGGCTGACGCCCAAGCATGAGCCTGACCGTGGCGGATGTGCTGGCCCTGCCCGGGCTGGAGTCCATGACCCTGCGAGCCGGTAGCGCAGGCCTGGACAATGGCGTGCGCTGGCCTTATGTGGCCGAGAACAGCGGCATTGCAGACTGGGTGCTGGGCGGCGAACTGGTGTTCATCACCGGTATCAACCACCCGCGTGATGAGGCCAATCTCTTGCGCCTGCTGGATGAAGCCTGCTCGCGGCGTGTCGCCGGCCTGGTGATCCTGACCGGTGCGGATTACATCCAGGGGATTGCCCCTGGGTTGCTGCAAGCCGCCGACGCCGCCGGGATGCCGCTGATCGAACAACCGTACTCGCTGAAAATGGTCCTGGTGACCCAGGCCATCGGCTCGGCGCTGATCGAGTCCGAACAGTTGGGGCGTTCGCGGCATGAGGTGCTGGAACGCCTGTTGGCGGGGGACTACCAATCCCTCGACCTGCTGTTGCATCGCGCCAGCAAACTGGGCATGCCATTGGCCGGACACTGGCAAGTGGCGCAGTTACAACTGGAGGGTGGCGACGCGTTATTTGCGCAAACCGTGGCTGGGGAGGCCGAAGCTCAGCTCGCTCGCCAACACGAAGGCATTACCCGCCGATTGCGCCAGTTCGCCGCCGAGCAGCCCTCACCCCTGCCCGTACTCGGCAGGGCTGGGCAATGGACCTTGCTGCTGCCGGCCACCGAAGATCACCGGCAACGCCTGGCAAATTGGCTGAGGCCGTTGAACCTGCGCCTGGCCCCGCTGAAGCTATGCATCGGCTTGAGCGCGGCAAAACATCCGCCCGCCGGCCTCGCCCAGGGCCTGGACGAAGCTCGCCAGGCGCTGGTGGTTGCCCGGCGCTTTGGCGAGCATGCCGGCGTCTGTGTCTACGATGAGCTAGGGCTGCTGAAGCTACTGAGCGCGGTACGCGATCGCGGGCTGCTCGAGCAGTTCCTCCATGAACGCCTGGGGCCGCTGCTGCGCCATGACCAGCGCCACGGCCCCAGCCTGATGCCGACCCTGCAAGCCTGGTTCCTGGACAATGGTAACCTTGTGGCTGCGTCCCAGCGGTTGGCGGTCCACCGCAACACCCTGACCCACCGCGTCCAACGTATCGAGGCCCTGTGCGGGCTGTCGCTGGACAATCCCAATGACCGTCTGGACATCGGCGTCGCGCTGATGATCTGGCGGCTGTCTGCCTGATTGCTTTTTGCCCAAGAGGAACTTGCCCATGCATATCATCAACGCCCGCCTGCGCAACCGTGTAGGCCTGCATGATCTGCACCTGGAACATGGCCGGATCGCCAGTATTACGCCTCAAACTGCCACGCCGCCCATGGGCCCGGACGACCTGGATGCCGCGGGTAACCTGGTGGTGCCACCTTTTGTCGAGCCGCATATCCACCTTGATGCCACCCTCACTGCCGGCCAGCCGCGCTGGAATATGAGCGGGACGCTGTTTGAAGGGATCGAGTGCTGGGGCGAACGCAAGGCCACCATCACCCATGAAGACACCAAGACCCGCGCCAAACAGACCATCCAGGCCCTGGCGGCCCATGGTATCCAGCATGTACGCACCCACGTGGACGTCACCGACCCGCAGTTGACGGCGCTCAAGGCCATGCTCGAAGTGCGCCAGGAGAGCGCACACCTGATCGACCTGCAGATCGTGGCATTTCCCCAGGAAGGCATCGAGTCCTACCGCAATGGCCGTGAGTTGATGGAAGAAGCCATTCGCCTCGGCGCCGATGTGGTGGGCGGCATTCCCCATTTCGAATACACCCGCGACCAAGGGGTCAGCTCGGTCAAGTTCCTCATGGACCTGGCCGAACGCACAGGCTGCCTGGTCGACGTGCATTGCGATGAAACCGACGACCCGCACTCGCGCTTTCTCGAAGTGCTGGCCGAGGAGGCCCGCAGTCGCGACATGGGCAGCCGGGTCACCGCCAGCCACACCACGGCCATGGGCTCCTACGACAATGCCTACTGCGCAAAACTGTTCCGGCTGTTGGGGCACTCTGGCATCAGCTTTGTTTCCTGCCCCACCGAAAGCATTCACTTGCAGGGCCGCTTCGACAACTTCCCGAAACGCCGGGGCGTAACCCGGGTCAACGAACTGTTGGAGGCCGGCATGAACGTGTGCTTCGGCCAGGACTCCATCGTCGATCCCTGGTACCCACTGGGCAACGGCAATATTCTGCGGGTGCTCGAAGCCGGGCTGCATATCTGCCATATGCTCGGCTACAGCAACCTGCAAAGGGCCCTGGACCTTGTCACCGACAACAGCGCCAAAGCCATGGCCCTGGGCGATCGCTACGGCCTGGAACCGGGGCGGCCGGCCAACCTGCTGATTCTCTCGGCCGACAGCGACTACGAGGTCATTCGCAGCCAGGGCCTGGCGCTGTATTCGATCCGCAACGGCAAGGTGTTGATGAAGCGCCAGCTGGCACAGGTGGCTTTTTTGTAAAACCCTGGGCTAAACGATCGAGTCGAGGTCCAACGGCTGGCCTTTGCCATGCTCGTCATGCAAGGCCGGCGGGATGCTTGCCACTTGCGATCGCTCACGGTTTTCCCGGTGGCTGAACCAGCGTTTGAGGCTGGCTGGCAAGTTTGCACCCTGAGCATGGCTGCCATAGACATCACGGGCTTGCAGGCGGCGCCAGCGCAAGCTTTCCAGGCGCTGGCGACTGATTTGCAAGCGGTCGATTTCAGCGGCCAAGCCGTCGTAGTGCTCATGGCTACGCCCGTTCGCTGGTCGGCGACGGTGCAGTTCCAACTGTTTATCCTGCAATTGGCGGCCCATGGTGCCCAAGGCGTCGTCGATCAGTGCGTACTCCCGCGACGTCACGAGGGCGCCGCGGTTATCCAGGGTCTGTTGCCAGCGACGCAAGGTGGCCCAGGCTGCCGGCACGTAGCTGCTGACCATAAAATGCTGGCTGGCCTGGAACAGCTGCTTGAGCAGGTTATCGCGCTCGGGCATATCGCCGCTCAGGTACAAGGCGCGATTGCATCCCGCCTCCTCCAGCGACTCACACCCGGGCTTCCACAGCACCGATGAATGCGTTCCGTCCGGGAGCAGGATCGGCATGAAGTGTTGTTGCTCGCCGTGGTGCCAGTAAGGATTGCCACCGACGCGTACCAGGCCCGCCGCAAACAGCAGGCCTCCGGGCGCGGGGGCGCTGAACAACGTCACCGCGCCGGAAACCCAGAGTTTGGCCGTGGTGTTCATCCAGGGTGCCGGCACGCTGGGAACCGGGTCATTGTGGTTGACGATACGGTGATGGACCAGGTCTGCCGCGCCTCTGATAAATTCCGCGTCAGCGGCACGCGGCGCACCGTAGGTGTAGAGGAGCACGTTGTAGTCGGCATCTTTGACCCGGCGCAGTCCCTCTGCCAGCAGCAGGGCGATTGCCCCTCCCAGGCTATGGCCGCAGATCACGATACGTTGGCCGCTGTAGAACTGATCGAGGTAGCGCAGCACGAAGTCGCGCATGGCTCGATAGGCCTGATAAAAACCTTCATGGGCCTTGCCGATGCCCTCCGCGAACGGCACCTGGTGGGCGTTTGCATCACGCAGGCCATCAGCGGCACTGGCCGTACCCCGTACAGAAATCAGCACGATCTCATCGTGATGACTGATAAAGGCCTGGGTATCAGTACCCAGCTCTTCATCATCGAAAAAATGCAGGTTCGCCGGATGCTCCTGCTCGCCCGCGAGCTTCGGGCTGTTTTGCGGATACAACTGGGGATCGAAGGGCAGGATCTCGAAACGCCGGGAATAGGCGACCTCTTCATACAGCGGGTAAAACCGTTGTACTTGCCCTGCGTCGACCCTCCAGGCTTGCTCATACCCCGAGAGTTTTTCAGCAAACAGATGGCCAATGCTTGGGTCCACGGGAAAACGGACCTCATCTTGTGGTTGGGCGGCCGGCTCCTGGCCAAATGGGCAGTAGCTCAAGGTCGCCATCAATGCCAGTTGGTACAGGTTCAAAGCGCAGAACCCATCCTCAGTGGACAGCATCGGGCGCAACGCCCGCAACGGCCGGACCTCCAGTACGCTGTGCTGGTTGGGGAATAGCACCACACCCGACAATGCAGGCTGCGGTGGGCCGAATCCAAGGTCGGCCATCATTTTCAGGGCATGGCGTCGGGGGGCGAAAGGCCGGGGCGCCGCAGGCGGTAAATGGGCGGCATGGCGGACGAGGTCGCGGACTTCGACTTGGTAGAAACGATTCGCTTGCTCCTGGGCCGGATTTTGCTCGACCCGCAGGCCGTCATTGCGCACAAATCGAGTATGTTCAGCTCGAAATTGAAGCTCGGTGATAGGTAAGGGGTAGTGATCTCGCGCTTGCAATACTCCGTGATAATCAGCTCCAGATGACTCATGAGCCGCCTCGAAAGTCAGAACCAATGGGCCTCTGTATTGGTTGGCCAGCTTCACATAGCCATCACCGTCCAAGCGCCCAATGTGCCGCTGTCCGTTACTATCCAGGACCGAATAGGTAAGCCCTCCATAGGCTTTCCCATTGCCGGTTTCATCAACCAGGGAAAAACTCAGCCAACATCCACGTAACGGGCAAGCCGGCATTTTTTCGCTGAAAAACGGTGCCTTCCATTCTTCGATAGCCATAGCTGAATATCCTTATTCAGTGCAGGTTGGGTAAACATTGCATTCACGCCCGTCAGGCATCTTGAAAGACCTGAAAGGGGGAGCATCTTTCGCGCAAAAACCATATTGATCGTCCATGTTTTTCCCCAGACAACGCTTCCACCCGTGAGGGAAGCGGATCCAGGTATTCCCCATATAAGGCCTCTCTTCGTCCGAAACTTCCATCACCAAGTTAAGTGTATTTCCGGGGAGTTGATCGTGTAGTACTACGCCACCTGCCCGTGTCTTCTGTAGTTGCCCTTCGTTGTCCAGTGAATTGCATTTAAGAATTTTCCTGATGGCATGCTGTGTTCCGAGGGTACGAAACAACCACTGACATCGCCCTTTCAACTCCAACGTCTCCAACCCAGGCGTCTCCCCTCCTGCCCGGTCCTGAATGTAGATCGCCGCAATATCCCCCCCGATATCCGTGTCCCGCGTTCCCCACCGTGCGTAAAAATCAAACTCCACACTGCGCAACACCAACGGGCAACCTTCTACCGTTTCAGTCAGCGGTAGGTCCTGGGTCACGCGGCTGGCTGCGGTGTTATACGCAACGCTGAAGACCTTGCGCTCTGGCCTCTTGCCTCGGCGTACTGGCAAGGTGCAGCTTTCGCCTGCGGCGGGGCTGTAGTTGGCCGCGCTTTTGAATCGAAAATTGGCCGGCAGGTCTACCTGCAAGGTAAAACGCTCTGCGGGCACGCTTGCACATCCCGCCAACCACGCCATGCCCACGACCAGTAACGCACCGCATGCCCGCCTACTCATGTTTTTCCCTCAAGGTGTGCCACTGCGCAAACACCCGTGCAAAGTGATCTCCCGGCGCCTCACCCGCCAACGGCTGCCACCGGATCACACTGGCCCCCGTCGCTTCCTCCAACCGGCGCACCACCAAGAACTCCAGTTGTTGCGCCCCGCGCCATTGCCAGGTGCGGGCCTGTTCCAGTACCTGGGCCAGCCATACCTGCGGGTCCTGGAATTCAGCCAATGCCGCGAGGTCTTCACTGTGTTCAGCCAGCAGGTAGCGCAGGATATTGGCGTGCAGAATGGCCGAGGCCTGGGGGTTGGGAATGCTGAGCCATGGGGCGGGATCAGGTACCGGGTAATGGCCGGGCGCAGGGTTGCTGGCGCTGCACCATTGGTCTTCATACCAGTAGCACACACTGATCAGCGGCCCGAGATAGGCTGGCCGTTGCGCTACCGGCAAGCAGGCAAGCGCTCGCGCCAAGGTGCGGTTGTCGTGGAACCGGTACAGGGCCTGCTTGCCCGGCGGCCCCACCAGCATCCGCGCGTGCCAATGCTCGATAACGCCACCCAGGTCTGTGTCGGGCAAGCTGCCCAGCCAGCCCCAGTTCGCCTGCGGCTGCTCCAGCAAGCTCACCAGCGCGGGTTCACCGAGTTGCTCCACCAGCAGGATCACCGGCCCTGCAGCCGCCAGCGCCGCCACTGCGCTGCCACCGTACACGCTAAGACATTGCGCCAGGTTGCGGGACGCTATCAACGGCAAGCGCGCATCGCTGCTTCCCTCGAGGACCAGACACAAGCGGCGCCCTGCCTGCTGCTGTTGGGCCATCCATTGGCCGGGCGCCATCACGCGACCCTCCCGCGAATGTCACACACACCTTCGCGGCAGCGTTCGCACACCGGGCAAAAATCCGCATCCAGTTGCCTCGCCCTGTGCATGATTGCGCCCTGGATAACTGAAATGGAGGGAACACCCGCGGCGCGCGGAGGCGATGATGGGTTATCGCCCGGGCCCACGGGGTTGGCCGAGCGTGCGACCCCTGGCAAGCCACCCAGGGTGATGGGGCGACTGCTGAAAATTCCGCCGGCCTGGATCAGCAGGTGTTCGCCTCCCGCCTTGAAACTCAACTGCGCACCCGCGTCGATCACCAGGCTGGCGCCCGCCTTGAGATGGATCTGTTGCCCCGCCTCGATCACCAGGGCCTGGCCGATGTAGGCCTGGCTGTCGCCCTTTACCTGCAGGTGATCGCCGGCCCCGATCAGGACTTTGCGATTGCCGCGAACGTCGCGGTGTTCCTCGCTTTCCAGGTAAGCCGTGCTCAGGCCGCGAATGGTTTCACGTCGCTCGCCCCCGACGTCCAGGTGGCAGTCATGCCCCACCTGTTGCTGCAGGTCCCGTTGGGCCCGCAGGTAAATGAGCTCCTTGCCCAGGTGGTCCTCCAGGTGCAGTTCGTTGGCGCCCGCGCCACCGGGGGAACTGCGGCTGCGCAATACACTGCGGGTCTTGTGTTGCGGTAACGGATAAGGGGGCAGATGCCGCGCATTGGGCAGGCAGCCATTGATCAAAGGCCGATCAGGATCGCCGTCCAGGAACGTCACCAGCACTTCCATGCCGACCCGGGGCGTCATGATCGCGCCAAAGCCGTCACCAGCCCACCCGGAGGCCACTCGCACCCAGCAACTGCTTTTATCACTCGTCTTGTCCAACCGATCCCAGTGAAACCGCACCTTCACCCGACCATAGGCATCACAGTGCACCTCCTCGCCCACCGGCCCCGTCACGGTGGCCGTCTGGCTACCAGTGATTGTCGGTTTGGGGTGCTTGAGCGCCGGGCGGTGGACCGCGCGCCAAGGTGTGGCGTTGAAGCGGTTGCGATATCCCTGGAACACTTCACTGCCCGGCATCGCCTCTTCCAGCACCTGTGGTTGATACCCCTCGTGACGCACTGAAGTCAGTAGCCACAAGTCATTGCAGGAGGGCTGCGGGTGATCGCTCAACGGCAGGAAATGGCCACTGCACAATGCCGGTTGATCACTCTTGCCCAAGGCCCGGTGGTGGTCACGCTGATGGCGCTCCAGGCTGCGACGCGCCAGTTGCACGCCGCGCGCCTGCCCCGTAAAACCTGCGGGGTAGTGATAGTCCTCAAGCGGCAGCACCGATGGCGCCCCGGCTTGCACTTGCAGGCACCGCGCAGGGTGCTCGAAGTCATGATCACGACGCACGACCTGGCGGCTGCGTGTGGCCAGGCGCACATCGAAGCGCTGGATGCCCGGCGCCTCGGTGCTGGCCGGGCGATAACGCTGTACAGGCAAGCGGCGAAACACTGTCTGGTCATCACCGAACACCAGCACATGGGCGTGCGGGCTGTGGCGAAAGTGGTAGTGAATCCCCTCTTCTTCACACAGTCGCTGGATAAAGTGCAGGTCGGTTTCTGCGTATTGCACACAGAATGTACGTGGCGGATAGACCACCGGGCCCAATTCGAAGGCATACGCGTCGGCCAGGATACCGTGGCGTTCGAGCACGGCCGCAATGATCTGCGGCACGCTGCGTTGTTGAAAGATGCACAGGTCACGGCGGTGTTCCAGCCACGCCAGGCGCGGTGCCAGGGTCAGACGATAACGGGTGAGCCGGGCCCCGGGGTCATCACGGCCGACTGCATACACCTGCCCATGCAGACCTTCGCCCTCCTCGCCGAAGCCCAGGTAGGCCGGCTGGTGCAGCAATGCTTCCAGATCAAGGCCAGGGTTTTCGCTGACCAACTGCACCTCGATGAAGTAGGGCTGATCAAGGGCTTCGCGGCCTTTGAATGCCAGGACTTGAAAGTCATTTTCCACACTTTGCAGGATAAATTTGAAACGTGACGAAACAAGCGCATTAACCATCCGTTGTTACCCGCCGTCCGCTATCTGATTGAAATACTCTCCCCCGCCAAGCTCAATCGCGCGGCCAAAGAAAGTGCCTGAACGCTCTAAAGATTAGCGAGATCCGCGAACATTCGGCACTTTGAAAATAAAAAAGAAGTTTCGTACGAACAAGGTGGAAGTCTCTTTTACAAAATGAGAAATCCGCAAAACAGATCATGCATTAATAACAAGAAATCACTTACGTAATACACCAGGCGATAACTAAACAATAAGGAAACAACTGACACTTATTTAAGCTACCGAATACTTGCGTCCTCAGCCTTGAAGCGTTGCGGCCCCGAACAGACTGACACTGAGCAACGTCCCGGCCTGAGCATGCAAACGTACCGGCGCCGTGCCACCCGGCATCACCACCGCAACCTCCCCCGCCTCGACCCACCCCGCGCGCCATGCTGCACAGGCCACCGCGCTGGCACTGGTCCCGGAGGATGCCGTGGGGCCTTCGCCGCGCTCAAATACCCGGGCGATCACCCGATTGGCAGAATCGCGCGCGGCCCACTGCAGGTTGATCCCGGCAGCACAAGGCCGGCCATCACCTGCCGGCGGGGCAAAGGCAATCGCTTTCAAGGGCGCGAACAACCCCGGCTGATGCATTTGCCGATTGTCCGGCAAGGCCGATGCGTGCTCGACCAAGGTCACACAATGGGGGTTGCCGATACGCACAAACTCACTGCGTGCCCATTGCGGGTTGATCGCAGCCAGCGCACTCACATGGGCAGGCTCGTTGCTCGCCAACCCCACGGCCCCCACTGCCTGGGGCCCGAATGCTGGCTGGCCCAACGTCAACCAGAACCCCGCAACCTGCTGGTGGACCGCCGGCTCAACCCACGTCGCCACCGTTGAGGGGGCATCCGGTTTGTCATGGTGCACCCGCAGCTCACAGGCCCCAGTCATCAGCCCCGCGTCCGTCAGGGCCTGGGCAAAAATCGTCAAGCCATTGCCGCTGCGCTCGGCCAGGGAGCCATCGGTGTTGATGATCAGCAGGTCATACGGTGGCAATGCCTGAAACGGCCCGACCAGCAAACCATCGCAGCGATAGGCCTTGGCCTGGGCTGGACGCGGCGACGTGCCCCAGCCGCATTCGGACGCTATCGCCGACGCCGCCCACGCCTGGCGAGTGCTGGCGGCCAGGGCGGCGCTATCGGGCACGGCAATGCCCCGGCTGCGTAACAGGGCCGGGCTGGCCACACCGTAGATATTGCCGCGAGCGTCGTAGAACAGGGTCATGGGGTCATCCACCTCGGCATGGGAAAAGCGCCGGGTGATTGTGGGGAATATCGGCCCCGGATACCACACGCCAAAGTGGCCTGGAAGGTGGTAATCCTCTGCAAGCAGCCTGGGGTTCACCGCCACTCCCAGGGATTACGCACCATCCAGGCCACCTCAAGCGAGCCCGGTAGCCTCTATGTGGCGCTCACCGGCAAAGTGTTCCATGTTGTAAAAAAAAAGTTCGCAGGGGCCACGGGAACCTGGCTCGCTCGATACGGCCTGATGTGCAAGGATGTCGCGCCGGACATCGTTCGCTGAACGCAAAATCAAGGACTTTCATGACTGCCATCCCCACTCCAGCGCCTGTGATTCCAGGACGCCTGGAACAAATGTCGACCCGCATCGCGTTTTTCATTGCCGGCTTTGGCATCGCGGCCTGGGCACCGCTGGTGCCCTACGCCAAGGCCCGTGCCCAACTCAACGAAGGTACGCTGGGCCTGTTGCTGCTGTGCCTGGGGGTGGGGTCCATCATCGCCATGCCGGTAGCGGGCGCGCTCGCGTCACGCTTTGGCTGCCGACGCGTGCTCAGCGCCGGCACCATTCTCCTCTGCGTGGCTTTGCCGATGCTGGCTACCGTCAGCTCGATACCGTTGCTGATGGCTGGGTTGTTTCTGTTTGGTGCCGGCCTTGGCACGGTGGACTCCACCGTCAACCTGCAAGCCGTGATCGTAGAACGGGCCAGTGGCAAGACGATGATGTCGGGCTTCCATGGGCTGTTCAGCCTGGGAGGCATCGTGGGGGCGGCGGGCGTCAGCGCCTTGCTCGGCCTGGGCCTGTCACCGCTGTCGGCGACCCTGGTGGTGATCGTGATTACGCTGGCCGCACTGCTCAAGGCGGCCCCCCATTTGCTGCCCTACGGCAGTGAAAGTTCCGGCCCCGCCTTCGCCATCCCCCACGGCGTGGTGCTGTTTATCGGTTGCCTGTGTTTTATCGTGTTCCTGGCAGAAGGTGCCGTGCTCGACTGGAGCGCCGTGTTCCTCAGTGACGAACGCGGCCTCGACGAGGCCTATGCGGGCCTGGGCTATGCGGCGTTTGCCTTGACCATGACCATCGGCCGCCTGACCGGCGATGCAATTGTTCGTCGCCTGGGGGCCAAACGGGTGATCGTGATCGGTGGCTTGCTGGCCACCGCCGGCATGCTCCTGGCCCCGCTGCTCCCGGCGTGGGAAACCGCACTGCTGGGCTATGCGCTGGTAGGCGCCGGCTGTTCGAATATCGTGCCGGTGCTGTACACCGCTGTCGGTAAGCAAACGGTCATGCCGGAGCACATTGCGGTGCCTGCCATCACCACCCTGGGTTATGCGGGCATTCTCGCGGGCCCGGCGCTGATCGGCTTTATCGCCCATGGCAGCAGCTTGAGCGTCGCCTTTGTGTTGATCGCCGTGCTCCTGCTGGGCGTGGCGATCAGCGGGAAAATCCTGCGGGTGTCATGAGTCCGGGGGGCTACTGGCTCTTGTTGTTTTCCAGCCAGCCGTCGAGGTCTTTGCTGCTCAACCACTCCTTCTGGTAGCGACTGCCATAAATGCGTCGCCAGCCAGAATGAATGCGCGCCAGTGAGTTCAATAGCCTGGGACGGTCCACCAGGTTTTTTGACATGTATACCAGCTGTTCGCTGTACATCTTTTTCGGCAGACCCGTGGCGGGGTCCCGGATAACCGTGCCTTGGGTGTCCGTTTCGTCCGGGTCCTTGCTGATTGAGACGAGCCTCTCGATCTGGACGAAGCCGACCTGCTCAAAAAAGTTCATGCGGTCCCGGGACCTGTCCCGAAGTTCATCAAATGCATCCCGGAATGCCTGCACCAGCTCGACATTGGTCTTGGCGTGAAAAGGGTCCGAGCTGAAGGCATTGGGGTCGCTGTTGCCGAACACTGCCTGCACGGCCTTTGACAGGCTTTGCCGCGTGATGACCCCTCGCTCATCGACAATTGCGTCGATCAACCGCGGGCGCTGGACAAGTGCCCTCGCCAGCAGGATGGCGTTGTTGCGTGCGGGTGTGTCGGTCATTTTTTCACTGGCGATTTGCCGCAGCGCCGACAGTTTCAATCCTTCATTTTTCATGAAATCTTTCCAGCACGGAAAAATGCTCACCCAGCGCCGTCACTAGCTGGCTATCGGGCAGTTGGGTAAAGGGGTTTACATCGGTTGCGCGCACCAACGGCGTGTTTCTCAGCTCCTGATGATGCAGCGTGATCTCGTCCGGCGTGGCCCAGCGCAGGGGACGCCGGAAACCCGAAGAACGAATCGTACTGGGCAACGGCTGATTATCATCCTGCCAGCCACGGGGTGTGGTTTCGCTTGAAGCAGCATGAGCTTTTTGTTGTGCGTCATCCGGTATCGCATCATGGCGGCTCGTACTACCGGGCCGCAGGAGAGGTACCCCACCGTCAATTGCCATGTTTCATATCCACCTTTTATAGACACCTACTCAGACCGGCTACCACCCTTGTCACTGCAATAGTGGCGCACCAACAAACGCAAAGTATGTGGCCTGGCATCCACAATGGTTCCGGGGCGGCCGATCAATTTCGATGACTGCATGTAAACAACGGGCAGGACCTGGGGCAGCCTCAGTCCGTCTTTCGACACCCCAACGCGACCTATCTGGAAACACCCAGCAAGACCTTCAATGCACTGATCAATCCGGTTGTCGTGCCCGCCGTTTCCGGCATCGGGGCACCAGAGGTGTGGGGGGCACGATGAGGAAGCAGGCCTTTGGCGAAATCATCCGCCGCCGGTGCCTTGAATGTGTACTGCCCTGGAAAGAACGTTTCTCGCAGGGCTTCGGCCCCCTCTTCGACAGGCTTGTGCTGAGCCTGGGCACCGAAGCGTCGACCCTGCTCGCCATTGTCACGGGTGGGTGCAAGAAGGGATTGCGGCAGACCGGGAGTTTGAGTTCCAAGTGACGTTGAAGTCATGTCAACACCCTCTCTTTGAGTGAAACCGTCGGCGTCATAAAGGCCGTCGAATACACGTTATGTGGCAAACAGCACAAAACAGTTCCTGCCGATTGATACGGCACAGGCGCACCGGTAAAAGCCGCGCAGAGCCTGCGACCTTTCCCGCTGTTGGAACACCTGCGCAGTACCGATGGTTGACTAGGACATCAGTTGACGTAGCGTTTGTCGGCTAATCCGGCCGTCGTAGTGATGGCCTGCGATGTTGTCCATTTGTTGCAAGAGGCTCGACCGGCTGACGACTTCTTTCGCCAGGAGGACGAGTTGATCCCTTTGCGGGTTACCTGTCAGAGGACGCTGGGCCAGGGCACGCAGATCAGCGACCTTGATGGTCTGGCTCCAGAACCCGCCTTTCAACTTGTTGAAGTTCTCCAGCATCGCACTGGCCAGTTGCTTGTCATCCTGGAACTTCAACGGATTGCTGGAACGTACAACATCGTTGATGTTCTGCCAGCTGAACCGGTTGTCCTGCACGCCCGTGCGCCCGTCGCGGTCCAGGGCGCCCATGAGCTCCGGCCGCTTCAGGATTTCCCTGGCCAGCCTGATGTTCTGATCCATGCCCGGATTGCCCGTCAACGGTCTTTCCGCCATGTTGCTCAGACTTTGCCGCGTCACGTAGCCCGGGTTTCTCGGGTCCGTGAATGCCTGGAATTTATCCAGCAGCTGTTGGGCCAACTGCTCATGGCTGCGCTTTGAATAGTGCGGATCGGGCTGCTGGGGAAACGGCCTTGGCGGCGGGCCTCCATGGATCGGATGAGGCCTTTGCGGCGGATGCCCGTGGCCCGGATGGGGCCTGTGCGGCGGATGCCCGTGACCCGGATGGGCCATGTGCGGTGGATGCCCATGGCCCGGCTGAGGCCTGTGCGGCATGTGCCCGTAATGGGGCGGCCTGGCGGGGAAGAAAAACCCTTTCAAGCGGCCGAACACTCCCCGAGAGGAGTCGTTCTGCCATGTGGAAGCCTGGCTGGCCCCCTGGTCGCGGGCCCCCGCAGCGGCAGGCGCCAACGGTGGTGCCCCGGCGAACACCGGGCCCGACTTAGCCGCAGGCGCGCTGAAACTCGGGCCACTGGAAGGCGACCCGATAACCGGAGCCTTTGCCTCTTTGGCGCTGGCCCCTTGAGGGGCCCCTTGACGTGTGTCGTCAGTGGGTAGATTGACAACCGGCTGATTGAACGCAGGTACCGACATAAATGTTCTCCAGTACGACTTGTTGACACGGTCCACCTCACGCACCCAAGCACCTCGACAACGCAGTTATCACGAGGCACCCGTGCACGGTGGGTTGATGGTGTGTGGCAGGCCTACGGAGTTCGGTTCCTGAAAGCGATGAAAGCCGCATAAAAAAGGTAGGAAATGCAACCCTCACCCTCTTCAAGCTGCACAGAAGAATCGTCAGGTTTATGCACGGCGGCGCAAGGAAAAACGCTGAAGTGCGTCAGCAGCCGTCTTGGATCAGCAGGCACATCGCCGCGGCTCGTTCGAGGCGCGGCGACGCAGCCTTCACCTGATCAGAAGCCCACGCTCGCCTGCACAAAGAACGTACGCGGCTCGCCCAGGTAAATCCCGGCGTTGTTATCGCTGGAACGGGTGTAGTGCTGCTGGTCGAACAGGTTTTTTACCCCCACGCCCAGTTTCAGGTTCGACAGTTGGGCGCCAAAGTCATAGCCACTGCGCACGTTGACCGACACATATCCCGGAATATCACCGTACTGGCCGTCAGCGGTCGGCTGGGTGATATAGGTGCTGGTGGTGCCGGGTGCGCGCTGGCCGGACTGAGCGTAGGCGTCCAGGTTGTGGGTCCAGTGATTGACCGCGTATCGCAGCCCCAGGGTCGCCACCTGGCGCGAATACAACGGCAGGTCACGGCCCTTGAACGCCACATCGCCCTCGGCAGTCGCCCTGGTATAGGTAAAGCCGGCGTTGGCGCTCAAGCCCTCCAGGCGTGGGTCGAGGTTGGACAGATCATAGTGGGCCGAGGTTTCGATACCCGTGTGTTTGGTGGCGCCGAGGTTGGTCCAACCCACGTCATTGCTGACGTACTGCAGCTCATCGGAGAAGTCGATATAGAACAGCGTGACTTCGCCACCCCAGACCTCATCGTTGTAGCGGGTGCCGACCTCGTAGGTCTTGGCCTTTTCCGGTTGCAGGCCATTGGCTGTCTGGTCGCCGTTACCGCCCTGGCCCAATTGGAAATACTGCAGGCTGCCGAAGGACGTTTCGTAGTTGGCAAACAGTTTCCAGGCATCGGAGACGTGGTACATCACGCTCAGGGCCGGCAGCGGTTCGTTGTTCTTGATCTCGCGGTGCTTCTCCTGGGTACGCGTGCCGTTCAAGCCCACTACCGGGCGGTCGTGCCATTCGGTGCGGATGCTCTCAAAGCGGATACCTGGGGTGATCGTCCATTTGCCGACGTCGATTTTGTCATCAATATAGAACGCGTTGGCCTCGGTGCCACCGGTACGGTCCTGATAAACGTGGCCGTCATTTTGACCGACCGGGGTGGGGACGTTGTTGACCAGTCTCAGAGTGCTGGCCTGCTCGTGCATGCCTTCTTTCAGGTAGCGGTAGCCGACGCTGACTTCCTGGCTGGTCGGGCCCAGGTCAAACACATGGGACACCCGTGGCTCGATGCCAAAGGTGTAGTAGGTGCGAGGAAACGAACCGAGGGTCTGCTGGTCACGGCTGGCGATGTTGCTGCCACGAAAGCTGTCGGAGTAGTACGTCAGCACTTGCGCCTGGGTACGGTCGTCAACCTGGCGGATGTACTTGAACGACACATCCTTGCGCCGGCCACTGAAGTTGTCCCAGTCGCGCACCGACTGATAAGGGTTGGCGTCGAACTGCTTCTGGGTCAGGCCTCCCGGCATATCGGCACGGGCGTCGTAGTAATGGAAGTTGAGTGCGAAGTCATCCTGGTCGGTCGGTGCCCAGTGGGTCTTGAGGATCACATCGTCGATGTCGTTACCGTTGTTGCTGTCGCGATAACCGTTGCCATTGACCCCGGAATACAAGAGCGCCATGCCGATGCCGTTGTCTGCGGTCCCCCCGATAAAGGCATTGTCGACATGTTTCCAGCCGCCATGGGAAGACGTTTGCAGGGTGGTGCCGACTTCGCCGGAAAAGGTCTCGGGGATCGCGCGGGTCACGAAGTTGATCACACCGCCGACGTTCTGCGGTCCATAACGCACGGAACCGGCGCCGCGTACTACATCGATGCTCTCCAGGTTGCCGGCGGAAATCGGCGCCATCGACAACTGCGGCTGGCCGTAGGGGGCGAACGCCGCGGGAATCCCGTCAATCAGCACGGTGGAACGCGGCGACAGGCGGGACGTCAGGCCGCGTACGCCGACGTTGAGGGAAATATCGCTGCCGCCGGTGCCGTTGGCTTCCTGCACCTGCACCCCGGGAACCCGGCGCAGCACGTCGCCGACGTTCATCGCGCCCTGCTCCACCATAGCTTCGCGGCGGATCACGGTACGTGCGCCGGGATGGTTCTGCACCACTTCGGCATTGGCGTCGCCCAGCCAATCGCCCACGACATTGATCGCAGTGGCGCCCAGTTCCAGGGGTGAACCGGCTTCACCGGTGCCCGTGGAGGCTGGATGCAACGTCACCGAGCCCGAGTCGATCTGATAGTCCAGGCCACTGCCTTGCAGCAGCTGGCGCAGGGCCTGTTCCGGCGACAGGTTGCCGTCGACGGCCTGGGCGTGTTTGCCGGCCACCATCTGCGGGCTGAAGAACACTTGCAGCGACGTTTGCTGGCCCAATTGGCTCAGCGCCGCGCCCAGGGGCTGGGCCTTGATATGAATGGCCTCGTCGGCGTAGGCCGCAGGCATGGCGGCACTGACCGCCAAGGCCAGGGCAAGGGGGGCCCAACGGGAGGTTTTATTGTTGTTCGCAGCGAGTGTTTTCACGTCGTACCTAGTCCAGTAATGCCAAGAGAGCGCGTCGGTTAATGCAAACCAGTTGCAGTTGGACAAGAAGACGAAGAACTCGAAAAAAACCTGAACCTAGCGTGAAATTATTTCCTGGCTACCGTCAGGCAAGGTGCGCAGGGCCACCGGCAGGATGTGCGGCAACGCCTTGAGCAAGGCATCGGTGTCGTTGGACTTGAACACGCTGGTCAGGCGCAACTCGCTGGCCGCAGTGCTGACCCGCAAGGGTTTTTCGCGGTAGCGCGAGACTTCCCGCGCCACCTCGGCCAGGCTGGCGTCGTTGAACACCAGCTTGCCGGTCTGCCAAGCCAGCAGGGCCTGGGCGTTGACCGGGTGGGCCGCCGCGACCGCGCCCTGGTTGTCGATCGATGTACCCAGGCCCGCCGTCAGTGTGACCACCGGCTGCGCGGCATGCCCTTGCACCTTGACCGTTCCGGCCTCGACCACCACGCGGGTCTGGTCATCGTCGCGGCGCACATCAAACCGGGTACCGGTGACCGTCACCTGCCCTGCCCCAGCCTGCACCACGAACGGTCGGCTGCTGTCGTGCTCGACGCTGAACAGCGCTTCGCCTTGCTTGAGCTCAATCCCACGCTGGCCCTTTTCGTAGTGCACCGCCACCACGCTGCGGCTATTGAGATCCATCAGCGAGCCGTCGGGCAACGCCACCTGGCGACGCTCACCCAACACCGTGCTGAACTGCGCGTCGTACACCGCCGGATGGTCCAGGCCGCTGAACAGCCCCAGGCCCACCGCCACCGCCAGCACGCTCGCTGCCATGGCATAGCGCACCAGCGCACGGCGCTTGCGCGGTACAGGTGTCTCGACCAGAGCCTGCAAACGGTGCCTGGGCAGCAGGTCGGCGACGCTCCACAGCCCTTGCAGCACCTCGAATTCATACTGGTGCGCAGGATGCTCCCCACGCCAGGCGTCAAAAAGATGCTGGTCCTCAACGCTCAAGGGCTGGTCCTGCAGACGCACGAACCACTGCGCCGCCTCGTCACGCACCGTTGCGCTGCCACAGGCACACTCACGGGTATCCATCATGGAAGATCCTGTTTCAAAGCGGGCATTGGTCATGGGGACAGCGCGTCCAGGCGGTCACGCAGATGCCGCAGGGTGCGGATCATATACTTTTCCACCATGTTTTTAGAAAGCCCCAGGCGCTCGGCGATTTCCTGCTGGGTCAGGCCCTCGATCTTTTGCCAGATGAAAATCTTGCGGCAATTGAGGGGCAATTCAGCCAGGGCCCGCTCGATGGAGTCCGCCAACTGCACGGCGTGCATGAAATGCTCCGGGTCGCCACTGTGCGACGCACTCGGTTCAAAGGCCTGCAACGCCACCGCGTCGTGCCGATCTGCACGGCGATAGGCATCCACCGCAATATTGCGCGCCGTCTGGTGCAAATAGGCACGCGGCTGCTCGACCAGCGCCGACTTGGACTCCAAGACCCGCACAAACGTGTCATGGGCCAGATCCTCGGCCTGTTGGCGATTGCGCAGGCGACGCGTCCAGGTCCCGACCAACTCTTCGTAGTACGCGAAAAAGCCTGGTCTGCGGGGCGGCTGGGGAGTCATCGGGGGTGCACTAGATAGGCGGGGCGTGAATAGTAATGCTTCCTATTAAGCAGAGCAATTGCTTGCCGTCGCCAATCCAGCTTCTAGACCAACCGCTTAATCTGCTTATGCCGCCACACCAACCGGTAATACGCGGTCTGCAAACCAAGCATCACCAGATAGGTCACCGGGAACGCCATCCACACCCCTTCCAGGCCGAAGCGTGCATTGAGCAGATACGCCACCGGCAGCTCCACGCCCAACACACAGAAGATCGAGATCGCCACCGGCATCAGGACCACGCCACTGGCGCGCATGATCCCGCCTATCACCGCCTGGAAGCCAAACACCAGAATGCTCCAGAGCATGATGTGCAGCAGGTGTTCGGCCTGGACCCGCGCCTGGTCATCGGTGATGAACAGGCCCAGGAGCCAGTGGGACAAGGCGTAGCCGAGCAGGATCAGGCCACCGGTCAGGCACAGGTTGATCGCAAGCCCGGTGCGCAGGATCGGCCCGATGCGTTCCAGGCGCCCGGCGCCGATGGCCTGGGCGCCGAGGATCGAGGCGGTGATGGCAATCGACAGCGCCGGAAATTGCACGTAGTTGACGATCTGCGTCACCGCGCCATACGCCGCTGTGGCCTGGGAGCCGTGGCCATTGACCAGTGCCAGGATCACCAGCTCCGACAACGACAGCACCACCATCTGCAAGCCGGTGGGCAGGCCGATGCGCAGGACCTTGCCGAGGATCGCCCGGTCCAGGCGCAAGGCCGCCAGCAATAGGCGGTCCGGCGCCATCACATGGTTTTTGTGGCGCAGGCGCAGCACCAGAAACAACATGGCTACGGCATTCGCCGCCAGGCCGGCATAGGCCGCGCTCTGGATCCCCATGGGCGGCAGCCCGAGCCAGCCGCGGATCAGGGCCGGGGTCAGCAACAGGCCAACCACCGTCGAAACGATCAGCGCCAGCAGCGGTGACACCGTATCGCTCACGCCCCGCAGCAGTTGGGTGTAGAGGATGAACACCAGCAACAACGGCATGATCAGCATCATCACCTGGGCATAGCCGACCGCGTCGTCCAGTACATCCAACGGCGTGCCCAAAGCTTGCATCGCCGGACGCGCGAACAGGCTGCCGAGCACAGCAGCGATCAGCCCGATCAACGCGCCCAGGGTCAGGGTCGCGCCGGTGATGACCTTGACCAACGCTGTTTCCCCCGCGCCCCAGGCCTGGCCGATCAGCACCGAAGCGCCCGCCCCGAGGCCGATCACCAGGGCGATAAAAAAGAACACGATGGGAAACATCCCCGACACCGCCGCCAGCGCCTGGGTGCCGAGCATCTGCCCAACATAGATACCGTTGAGGGTGCCGGAAAAACTCTGCAGGAAGTTGGACAGCACCATCGGCGCAAGAAAGAACAGGTAGACCTGCCACAGCGGGCGTTGCAAAGGGTTCTGCATGAAAAGCGGGGCCTCGGATTTACACAGCGACCGAGGGTTTATAGCGTATTGGATCCGATCATGCTGTGTTTTAAACCGCCCCCCCGCTCACAACCCCTAGCCCAGCATTTCCCGCAGCCGGTACCACAACATGCCCAGCGCCAGTAAAGGCGAGCGCAAGGCCTTGCCGCCCGGGAACGTCATATGTGGCACCCGGCTGAAGGTCTCCAGGCCCTGGCTGTGGCCGGCATGGATCGCTTCGGCCAGCAGCCGCGCGCACCAGTGGGTGACATTAAGCCCATGCCCCGAATAGCCCTGGGCGTAAAACACGTTGGGGTACTGCTGCAACCGACCGACCTGGGGAAAGCGATTGGCGGTAATACCAATCTTGCCGCCCCATTGGAACTCGATGGCGGTAGTGGCCAACTGTGGAAACACCTTGAGCATTTTCGGGCGCATATAAGCGGCGATATCCACCGGGTCGCGCCCTGAGTAATGACAGGCACCTCCAAACAGCAACCGACGGTCCGCCGAGAGCCGGTAATAGTCCAGGCCGACTTTCTGGTCGCACAGCGCCAGGTTCTGCGGGATCAGTTCATCGGCAAGCGCGGCCGGCAATGGCTCGGTAGCGATGATATAGCTGCCGGCCGGCAGCACCTTGCCGCTCAGGCGTGGCTCCAGTTCCTCGAGGTGTGCATTGCACGCCAATACCAGGCTGGCAGCCCGCACAGTGCCGCTGGCGCAGCGCACCTGCACGGTGTCGCCATGGCTCAGTTGCAGCGCCGGGCTCTGCTCGAAAATCCGCACGCCCAGCGCCTCGGCCACCCGGGCCTCGCCCAACACCAGGTTGAGCGGATGCAAGTGGCCCGAGCCCATGTCCACCAAACCACCGGCGTACCGCTCAGAGCCGACCACCTGCGCCATATCCTGCGCCGCCACCAGCCGGGTTTCAGGCTTATAACCCAGAGCGCCCAGGCTTTGCTGCTCGCCCTTGAACGCGGCAAATTGCGCCGGCGTATTGGCCAACTCACAAAAGCCCCAGCGCAGGTCGCAGTCGATCGAATGCTCACGGATACGCTCCCCCACCAACGCCACCGAATCGATCCCGGCCCGTTGCAGGTATCGCACGCCTTCCTCGCCCACATGCCGGGCAAAACCCGAGACATCATGGCCGATCCCCCGGATCAACTGCCCACCATTGCGCCCACTGGCGCCCCAGCCAATACGCCGGGCTTCCAGGAGGATCACCGAAAGGCCGCGCTGGGCCAGTTCGATGGCGGTGTTGACGCCGGTAAAGCCGCCGCCGATCACACACACATCGGCACTCAAGTCCTCGGCCAGCGCTGGGCGTTCGGGCATGGCATTGGCCGAAGCCAGGTAATAGGAGCGGGCGTGGTCGTGGGACTGGTTCATCGGTTGGACTTCACTTTGCTCCAGGCGCGGGTCATCACACGCATGATGGCCGGGCTGGGGGTGGTGGAAATGTACAGTTTGTCGAGCACCTCCTGGGGCGGGTACACCTCGGGATTATTCACCAGCTCCGGGGCCATGAAGGCCTTCGCCGCCAGGTTGGGATTGGCGTAGCCGACATAGGTGCTGACCTTGGCAATAACCTCAGGGTCCAGCAGGTAGTTGATAAACGCGTGGGCCTCTTTTGGGTTGGTGGCGTCTGCAGGAATCGCCAGCAGGTCGAACCACAGGTTGCTGCCCTCCTTGGGGATCGAATAGGCGATGTTCACCCCGTTCTTGGCTTCCTTGGCGCGGTTGGCCGCCTGGAACACATCACCGGAGTAGCCGAAGGCCACGCAGATATCACCGTTGGCCAGGTCCGAGATGTACTTGGATGAATGGAAATAGGTGATGTACGGGCGCAGGGTCAGCAACTTGGCTTCGGCTTTTTCATAGTCGCCGACCTTCTCGCTGCGCGGGTCCATGCCCAGGTAGTTGAGGATCGCCGGGAACGCTTCATCCGCCGAATCCAGGAACGCCACGCCGCATTGCTGCAGCTTCTTCAGGTTCTCGGGTTCGAACATCACTGCCCAAGAGTCGATGTGGTCGATGCCCAGCACCTGCTTGACCTTGTCGACGTTATAGCCGATGCCATTGGTGCCCCACAGGTACGGTACCGCATGCACATTGCCGGGGTCGTTCTGCTCCAGCAGCTTGAGTAGCTTGGGGTCCAGGTTCGGGTAGTCGGGCAATTGCGCGCGGTCCAGCTTGAGGAACGCCCCGGCCTTTACCTGGCGCCCCAAAAAGTGATTGGACGGCACCACCACGTCATACCCGGTTCGCCCCGCTAGCAGCTTGCCCTCCAGGGTTTCATTGGAGTCGAACACGTCGTAGACCACCTTGATCCCGGTCTTGGCCTGGAAGTCGGCCAGGGTGGTCTCGCCGATGTAATCGGTCCAGTTGTAGACACTGACCGTCGGTGCGGCGTGGCTGGCGCTGCTGAACACTGCGGCCAGGGCCAACGGGAGAAGCTGTTTGACGAGACGCATATCGACACCTTTTTTATGGTTGGTGGTGGAGTCAGACACTCAGCAGCAGGAACTCACGCTCCCAGGAGCTGATCACCCGTTTGAAATTCTCATGCTCGGCACGTTTCACCGCGACGTATCCCCGCACAAACTTGTCCCCCAGGTACTGCTTGACCGTGTCGCAGGCTTCCATGCGCGCCAGGGCATCTTCGATGGTGATTGGCAGGCGCAGGTTGCGGCGTTCATAAGCGCGGCCTTCCACCGGCGCGCTTGGCTGAATCTTTTCGATCATTCCCAGGTAGCCGCACAGCAGGCTGGCGGCGATGGCCAGGTAGGGGTTGGCATCGGCCCCCGGCAGGCGGTTTTCGACGCGCATCGCGTCGGGGCTGGAGGTCGGCACGCGCAGGCCGACGGTGCGGTTTTCTTCGCCCCACTCCACGTTGACCGGCGCCGAGGTGTCGGGCAGGAAGCGGCGGAACGAGTTGACGTTGGGCGCGAACATCGGCAGCAGCATCGGGATGTATTTCTGTAGCCCGCCAATGTGCTGCAAGAACAGCTGGCTCATCTGCCCGCAAGCGTCGACAAACACCGGTTGGCCGGTAGCGATATCCACCACGCTCTGGTGCAGGTGCATGGCGCTGCCCGGCTCGTCGGCCACAGGCTTGGCCATAAAGGTCGCGGCCACATTGTGCTTGAGCGCGGCTTCGCGCAGGGTGCGCTTGAACACGGTGATCTGGTCGGCCAGGTCGAGGGCGTCGCCGTGGCGGAAGTTGATTTCCATCTGCGCCGGGCCGTCTTCGTGGATCAGCGTATCGAGGTCCAGGCCCTGGGCTTCGCACCAGTCATAGACATCTTCAAACAGCGGGTCGAACTCGTTGGCCGCGTCGATGGAGAACGACTGGCGCCCGGTCTCGGCACGCCCGGAACGGCCCACCGGGGTTTTCAGCGGCAGGTCCGGGTCTTCGCAGCGCTGGGTCAGGTAAAACTCCATTTCCGGCGCGACAATGGGCTGCCAGCCCTGATCCGTATACAGCTGCAGGACCTTTTTCAGTACGTTGCGCGGCGACAGTTCGATGGGGTTGCCCTGTTTATCGAAGGTGTCGTGGATCACGATGGCGGTGGGTTCGATGGCCCACGGCACCACATAAGTGGCGTTGGCCACCGGGCGGCAGATCATGTCGATATCGGCCGGGTCCAGCAGGTCGTAATAGATATCGTCGTCGACAAAGTCCCCGGTTACCGTTTGCAGCAACACACTTTCCGGCAGGCGCATGCCGCGCTCATGCAGGAACTTGTTGGTGGGCGCGATCTTGCCGCGGGCAATGCCCGTCAGGTCGCTGATCACGCATTCGACTTCGGTAATCTTGTGTTCTTTCAGCCAGGTGGACAGCTGATCGAAAGGGGCATTCATAAAGACCTCGGCATGGGTTGGATGCTGCGCCGAGTTGTACTCCCGGCGCATTGAGGTCTATCTTGGGCCAGCCTTCGAAGGGCATCTATCCACTTTGCACGAACCACAACGCACCAATAGAGTGCGCACGGATCACCCATGACACAGGCAACAGCTTTGCGCGTACAGGCCTTCACCACCGGTGATGTGGCCGCTCAATGCAGTGCAACACCCGGTTGGGTGCAGCAGTACCAGCAGATGTCCCCAGGGCATTTTGCCGGGCAGGTGCGCTACCTCGACCTGCAGGGTGTGCAGGTGTACGAAGAGTGCATGAATACCCGTGTCGAGCAGCACTTCAACGCGCCGCCGGGCTCACTCGCCTTCTGTTTCGACGGCAGCGACAATGCGCTGTATCTGCTCAATGGCGAAAGCCGCAATACCTGGATCACCCCGGAAAACTACCGTGAAGTAGCGGTGGTGTTCGGCCCGCAATTTGTGCAGCGCCATGGCCTGGATGTGGCCAGCCTCGAAAGTTTGTTCATGGCCCCGTTGACCTGCCAGCAAAACGCGCTGTTCAGCCGCTGGCTCAGTGGCACCCTGACGCGCCTGGCCTGTGCGGTCGACCCGATCAGCCGCGACGCCCTCACCCGGCAACTGCTGGACGATTGCCTGTTTATTCTCGACAACGCCTGTGTCTGCCTGGACCGCCACTCATTGCAGCGACGCGGCGCAGAACGCCAGTTGATGGCACGCATTGGCGAGTGGGCGGCAGATGCGCCGGATGAAACGGTCAACCTGCTGCAACTGGCGCAGATTGCCGGTGTGCCGCTGCGGCAGTTGCAGCAGGGCTTCAAGACCTACACCGGGATGAGCCCGGCACAATGGCTGCGCCTGCGCCGATTGAACGGCGCGCGGCGCGAGTTGTTGAGTTCAGCCACCACCACGGTGGCCGAGGTGGCGATGAATTGGTCGTTCTGGCACCTGGGGCGGTTTTCCAATAGCTATCGGGCGCTGTTCAAGGAACTGCCCAGCGAGACCCTCAAGCGTCATGGTTGATACACGGTCAACCCTGTGGGAGCGGGCTTGCTCGCGAAAGCGGTGTGTCAGGCAATGAATGTCTGACTGACCCACCGTATTCGCGAGCAAGCCCGCTCCCACATTTGATTGCTATCAGGCTTGAGATTTGAGGAAGAGACTCAGCAACTGATTCACTTGCTCCGCCGCCTCCAACTGCACCATATGCCCCTGCCCCGGCAAGACCTCCACCTGGGCCTGCAACCCCTGTGCATGCCGCACCGGGATGATGGCATCGTCACTGCCCCAGATCACCAGGCTCGGCTGTTGCCCTACCACCGCGCGTAAATCCAGCATCTGCCGCCCACCATCGAACAGCTTGGCATTGAGTTGGCGCAGCGCCTGCTCCACCCCTTCCAACCGTTTGAACTTGAGCATGTCTTCAAGCATCTGCCGCGTGACCAGTGCCGGATCACTGAACAGTTGCACCAACTGCGGCTTGAGCGCGTTGCGGTTATTGGCCTCGGTGAATCCCTGCAGGTAATCGCCGTTGATATCCGCGCCCAGGCCGGCGCTGGCGATCAGCACCAACGACGCTACGCGCTCCGGCGCCTGGCTCGCCACCGTCAGCGAAACCAGCCCGCCCATGGAGTGCCCAGCCAGGTGCACGCGTTCGAGGTTGAGGTGATCGAGCAACGCCAGCACCGCCTGACTCAATTCCTCGGCATCGCCATTGTGCAAGTGCTTGCCCGATTCGCCATGCCCCGGCAGGTCCAGGGCGATCACCCGGCGCTCGGCGGCCAGGGCCGGATGGTTGAACAGCCAGTTGTTCAAGTCGCCACCAAAACCATGGATCAGCACCAGCGGCGTGCCGCCCTCGCCGAGGTCGAGATAACGCAGCAGGCGCCCATCCAGCTCGACCTTCTGCGCACTCGGCCCCGACGCCTGCGCCTCGGCGCTGCTGGAGACAAAGCCGGCATTGAAGCTGTCGATCACCGCATCGATCTCTGCCTCCGTGGCTTCGCCTTCCACCACAATGCCCAGCAATGCGCCGACCGCCAATGTCTCATCGCTCTGCGCCAGCACCCGGCGCAGCACGCCACTGAACGGCGCCTCGACGCTGCTGGAGATTTTGTCGGTCTCCACGTCGAGCACTTCCTCGCCCTTCTCCACCCGGTCGCCCGGCTGCTTGAGCCAGACATCGACCCGGCCTTCGGTCATCGACAAGCCCCACTTGGGCATGGTCAAGGTATGGATCATGCCGCAGTCCTCTTGTCAGCGATCTTGCGCACAGCGGCCTCGATCTTCGCCGCATTGGGGATGTACAGGTCTTCCAGGGCATCGGAAAACGGCACCGGGGTATGCGGCGCGGTGACCATCTCGATCGGCGCGCGCAGAAACGAAAAACCACGCTGGGCCACCAGGGCGCTGATGTCCGTGGCGATGGAGCAGCGCGGGTTGGACTCGTCGATCACCACCAGGCGCCCGGTTTTCTCCACGCTTTCAAGGATGCTGTCTTCATCCAGTGGGCTGGTGGTGCGCAGGTCCAGCACCTCGCAGTCGATACCCTGGCGGGCCAGGTTGGCCGCGGCTTCCAGGGCGATATGCAGCATGCGCCCGTAGGTCACCAGGGTCACGTCGTTGCCTTCGCGTACAAAGTTGGCCTCGCCAAATGGCACGGTGTACAACTCCTCCGGCACTTCGCCTTGCAGGCTGTAGAGCATCTTGTGTTCGAGGAAGATCACCGGGTCGTTGTCGCGGATCGCCTGGATCAGCATGCCCTTGGCGTCATAGGGCGTGGCCGGGCACACCACCTTCAGGCCAGGGATGTGCGTCCACATCGAGGTGAGCATCTGCGAATGCTGGGCCGCGGCACGCAGGCCGGCGCCGTACATGGCGCGCACCACCAGGGGCGTGGTGGTCTTGCCGCCGAACATGTAGCGGAACTTGGCGGCCTGGTTGAGCAACTGGTCGAGGCAGCAGCCGATAAAGTCGACGAACATCAACTCGCACACCGGGCGCATGCCCCGGGTGGCGGCGCCAACGGCCATGCCCACGTAACCGACTTCAGACAGCGGCGCATCCAGCACGCGCTCGGGGAACTCCGGGTACAGGCCCTTAGTCACCCCCAGCACACCGCCCCAGGCGTCCTGCTCACCCGGGGCGCCGGTGCCGCCGGACACGTCCTGGCCGATGATAAAAACGCTCTGGTCGCGGCGCATTTCCTGGGCCAGGGCTTCGTTGATTGCCTGCTGATAACTGATTTTGCGAGCCATAAAATTCTCTCCGGGTCTTGTTGTTATTAGCGGTAGGCGACGTAGACATCGCTGAGCAGGTCGGCGGCCTGGGGCTTGGGATCGGACTTGGCCAGGCGCACGGCGTCGTCGATCAACTGCGCGACTTCCCCGTCGATACGCTCGAACTGCGCCGCGTCCAGCCAGCCTTCCGCGCTGCAGCGCTGGCGAAACAGCGCCAGGCAGTCCTGGGTTTCGCGCAGGTTTTTCACTTCATCGCGGCCGCGATAGGTTTGCGCGTCGCCTTCAAAGTGGCCGTAGAAGCGGTGCAGCTTGACCTCGACCAGTGTCGGCCCCTCGCCCTGGCGCGCCCGCTGCACCGCTACACCCAGCGCTGCGTGGACGGCAAAGAAGTCATTGCCATCGACGATCACCCCCGGCATGCCAAAACCCACGGCGCGCTCGGCAATGTCCTTGCACGCCACCGACCAGCCGGAACCGGTCGCTTCCGCGTAGCCGTTGTTCTCGGCGACAAACAGGCACGGCAACTTCATGATCGCGGCCAGGTTCATCGCCTCGAATACCGCGCCTTCGTTGGAACCGCCGTCGCCAAAAAACGCCACGGCCACGCCCTGGCTGCCCTTGAGCTTGGACGCCAATGCCGCGCCGGCCGCCAGCGGTGCACCGGCACCGACAATGCCGTTGGCGCCGAGCATGCCCTTCTCCTGGTCGGCGATGTGCATGGAGCCGCCCTTGCCGCCACAGACCCCGGTTTTCTTGCCGTAAATCTCGGCCATCATGCCGAACACATCCACGCCCTTGGCGATGCAGTGGCCGTGGCCACGGTGGTTGGAGGCGATGCAATCTTCATCGTTGAGATGGGCCATGACCCCGGCGGCGCAAGCCTCCTGGCCGGCATACAGGTGCACGAAGCCGGGGATCTCGCCGGTGGCGAATTCCACGTGCAGGCGTTCTTCAAAATCACGGATGGTGCGCATCACGGTATAGGCATGCAGCAGTTGATCAGTGGACAGGTGAGTGGACATCTTGTTGTTCTCCAGGTTGTCTCGACACACAAAAGGCTGGCTGCGGCCAGCTGCAACCTGTTCAGCACAGCCTGTGCCAAGGCGCGGCAAAACCTGGCAAAGCCTTGATCCAGAGCAGTGCCGTGCGGTTGTGCCGCTGCGGCATGCCACCGCACAATGAGACGACGCATTGCAGCGTGCAGGCTGCGTCTCAGGCAGGATGAGACGTTGCGTCTCACGGCGGGCAGTTGGTCAGGCCGCCCTTGTCCCCTTGCGCCGCCGGGCGCTTAATGGCGGGCATAACAACAAAGATCGAGAACCGGAGGCCTTATGCTCGCCGCGAACTCCAGGGAGCATGTCGACTGTGTCAGTCGCGTGGTCCGCAATGCCGAGCGCCTGCCCCAGGCGCCAGTGCCGTCGCTGATTTTCGATTCATGGCGCCGTTCCATGGAGCAACACCACCTGGACCCCGGCTCGCTGCAGGGCCCACGGATCCTCACCGAACCGTTGCTCAAGGAATGCCGCGAGCGCGCCGAGCTGTTCATGCGCATTGCCAGCGAGCAAGTCAGCCAACTGCACCACCGCGTGCGTCATGCCGACTACTGCGTGATGCTCACCGACGCCCAGGGCCAGACCATCGACCACCGGGTAGATGCCGCGATCCGCAGCGACTGCCGCAAGGCCGGCCTGTACCTGGGCACCTGCTGGTCGGAAGCCGAAGAAGGCACCTGCGGCGTGGCCACGGTGCTGACCAGCCAAGCGGCGGTGACGGTGCACAAGCGCGATCACTTCCGCGCCGCCTTTATCAACCTGACCTGCTCCGCCGCGCCGATCTTCGACCCCCAGGGCAACCTGCTGGGGGTAATGGACGCTTCGGCGCTGCAATCGCCGGATGACCGACGCAGCCAGCACCTGGTGCGCCAGATGGTGGCGCAGAGCGCCCAGGCCATCGAAAACGCCTTCTTCATGCACAGCGCCGCCCGCCACTGGGTGCTCCAGGCCCACAGCACACCGGGTTATGTGGACAGCCAACCCGATCTGCTGCTGGCCTGGGACCAGGACGGTCGCCTGCAAGCCTTGAACAGCAAGGCACGCCAGGCGTTGCGCCGGCGTTTTGGTCAGGTGCCGGTGCATATCGGCGAGGTGTTCGACCTCGATGCGTTGCGCGCGGTGACCGATCAATCGGTCCAGCAACTGCAGTGGCTGGGAGAAACCGGCGTGCTGCATGTGCGCGTCAACACCCCGCGGCGCCAACCTGCGCGGGCGCTGCCCCATGCCCAGGTCGACCCACGGGTGGAAGAACACCTGCGCCTGGCCGTGCGGGTCAAGGACCGCAACCTGCCGGTGCTGGTGCAAGGCGAAACCGGGGCCGGCAAGGAAGTCTTCGCCCGCCAACTGCACGCCCGCAGTGCGCGCCGCGACGGGCCATTCGTGGCGGTGAACTGTGCGGCGATCCCGGAAAACCTGATTGAAAGCGAGCTGTTCGGCTACGTCGCCGGAGCCTTTACCGGGGCCTCCAGCAAGGGCATGACCGGGCTGTTGCAACAGGCCCACGGCGGCACGTTGTTCCTCGATGAAATCGGCGATATGCCCCTGGCCCTGCAGACGCGCTTGCTGCGGGTGATGGCCGAAGGTGAAGTAGCCCCGCTGGGCGCGGCGAAAACCCGCGCGGTGGATATCCAGGTGATCTGCGCCAGCCACCGCGACCTCGCGACCCTGGTCAATGACGGGCGTTTTCGTGAAGACCTGTACTTTCGCCTGGGCTGCGCCCGCGTCACCCTGCCGCCGCTGCGCGAGCGCACCGACAAACTGGGCTTGATCAACCGGCTGTTGGAGCAGGAAGCACGCAACAGCGGGATCACGGTGGGAATCGGCCAAGCGGCGCTTGAAGCGCTGCTGGGCTTTGCATGGCCTGGCAATGTGCGCCAACTGCACCATGTGCTGGCGTATGCCTGTGCGGTGTGCGAAGGCGGGACGATCCAACTGGCGGATTTGCCGGTCGAAGTGCGCGGCGAGCGGGTGGAGGCCGAGGTCGAGCACAGTGCGAGCCCAGAGCGGCAGGTGCTGCTCGATGCGCTGGTGCGCCATCGCTGGAAGCCGTTGCCGGCGGCGCAGGCGCTGGGGATTTCCCGCGCGACCCTGTACCGCCGGGTCAAGCAACTGGGCATCGATATGCCAGGTAAACACTAACCCTGTGGGAGCTGGCTTGCCTGCGATAGCGGCGGATCAGCTAGCAAATTTGCTACTGGTACAACGCTATCGCAGGCAAGCCAGCTCCCACATTTGACCGAGTTGAACCAGAGAACGGGGTTTAGCGGTACACAAGGCCGCCGTCGATCAACGGTGCCTGGCCGGTCATGTAGTCCGAATCCGGGCCGGCCAGGTATGACACCAGGCCTGCCACGTCCTCCGGCGTTTCTGCACGGCCCAGCGCGATGCCATCCACGTACTTCTTGTACGTTTCTCCCACTGGCGCACCGGTAATCTCGGCCATGCGCTTGTCGATCTCGACCCACATATCGGTGCCCACCACACCCGGGCAATAGGCATTGACCGTCACCCCGGCGCTGGCCAGTTCCTTGGCCGCCGCCTGGGTCAGGGCGCGCACGGCAAACTTGGTCGCCGAGTACACGCCCAGCAGTGCAAAGCCTTCATGCCCGGCGATCGAGCAGGCATTGATGATCTTGCCCTTCTGTTTGAGCGCCTTGAACTTATTGCCGGCGGCCTGGATGCCCCACAACACGCCCTGCACGTTGATGCCCAGGGTGCGTTCGACCTGTTCCGGGGTCACATCCAGCAGCGAATCGATCTGCGCCACTCCAGCGTTGTTGACGATGATGTCGAAGCCACCGAGGGTCTGGTGCGCATGGTCGACCGCCGCGACGACCTGTTCACGCTTGGACACGTCGGCGGTAAACACCGAGGCTTTGCGTCCAAGTGCCACGACCTCGGCTGCCACGGCTTCGAGCTTGGCGCTATTGATGTCGACCAGGGCGATATCCGCCCCGTCCCGCGACAGGCGCAGGGCGATGGCCCGGCCAATGCCCTGCCCGGCGCCGGTCACCAGTGCAACTTTTCCAGCGATACCCATGACGATCTCCTGCAACGATAAGCGAAGCCTTGTCTATCGCAGGTGCGGGGTCGCGCTGTCGAGGCCCGGATGAACTGGCGTGGGGCTTGAGACGCAACGTCTCAAGCCGACGCGCCACGGCCAGTACTTGTAAAGGCGCGCAGTTATGCCTAGCTTATGCGCCCCCGCCCCGCGCTTTAAGGCCTTGCCCCCATGGTTTTGCGTTTTCGCCCCGAAGTCACTTCACATTTGGCCCTCGGCCTGCTGCTCAGCGGCGGTATCGGCAACAGCCTGGCGGCTGAGCTTGAACTGCCAGCGCTGAACATTCAGGGCCAGGATGAGTCCGGTTATCGCGCACAAAGCGCGTCGGTCGGCGGCTTCGATGAAGCGCCGCTGCTCGACACCCCGGCCTCGATCACCGTGATCAATGCCGCGTTGATCAAGGACCAGCAGGCACGTCTGCTCAGTGAAGTGCTGCGCAACGACGCCTCGGTGGGCGAAAGCTACGCACCGATCGGCTACTACGAAAACTTCGTGGTCCGGGGTTTTTCCCTGAATGCCGCCAGCAGCTACAAGATCAACGGCCGCACCGTCACCGGCGAGCAGAACGTCGCCCTGGAAAACAAGCAGCGGGTGGAATTGCTCAAAGGCCTGGCGGGCCTGCAAAGCGGGATTGCCGAACCCAGCGGCGTGATCAACTACGTGACCAAGCGCCCGGAAGATGTGCGTTCGGTCACGGTGTCCACCGATGATCGCGGCAGCGGCTACATCGCTACCGATGTCGGCGGCTGGTTTGGCAGCGAGCAGCAGTTTGGCTTGCGCGCCAACGTCGCCCATGAAGACCTCAACTCTTATGTCGAACACGCCAATGGCCAGCGGGATTTTGTGTCCCTGGCCTTCGACTGGAACATCAGCCCCGACGCCGTGCTGCAACTGGATGCCGAATACCAGGACAAGCAGCAGCGCTCGGTGCCCGGCTACCAACTGCTTGGCGGCACCGAAGTGCCCCATGACGCCTCGCCGAAAAAACTGCTCGGCCACCAGAGCGGCTCCAAACAGGTGGGCATCGACTCGTTGAACCTCAACGGCAAGTTCGAGTACCGCTTCAGCGACCAGTGGAAAGGTAGCGTCAGCGCGGCCCGCAGCAAGGTGGTGATTGATGACTACAGTTCGTTTGCGTGGGGTTGCTACGGCTCCCCGAGTTGCGCTGGCGTCAAAGTGCCGAACTACTTCAGCCCGGAAGGCAACTACGATATTGCTGACTATCGCAGCCCCGACGACACCCGACGCAATGATGAAATCCAGGCGGCAATGACCGGGCTGTTCGACACTGCTGGGATAGGCCATGAACTGACCTTCGGCACCAGCGCGTTCCGCCGGGTGATCGACAAGCGCAAGTCAGTCAACGAGTACATCGGCAGCGGCAATATCGATCAGGACCCGGAAACCTTCCTGCCCACCGACAAGCCCCTGAACGACAGTCACCGGCGCCTCGACAGCCGCCAATACGGGCTGTTCGTCACCGACCGCATCAGTTTCAACGAGCAATGGCAAACCGTGCTCGGTGGCCGTGAAGTGCGCCTGGATGAAAAGTCTTTCGATCAAAATGGCGTGCAAGAGCGTCACACACAGCAGTACGAGTTCCTGCCCAACGCTGCGCTGATCTACAAGCCGATGGCCAATCTGTCGCTGTACACCAGCTACAGCAAAGGCTTGTCGCTGGGCGGCGAGGCACCGTGGTACGCGAGCAATGATGGGGAAATCCTCGCGCCGACCGTCTCCCGGCAGATCGAAGCCGGGGTGAAATACGACTGGCGCCGCATCAGCTTCGCCGCCGCCGTGTTCCAGACACGCCAGGCCTACCAGTACGCCAAGCCCGATAGCGCCGGTGATTTCACCTACGTGCAGCAGGGCCAGCAGAAAAACACCGGCCTGGAGCTGTCGGCCAATGGCTGGGCCACCGAGCGTCTGCAGATCGCCACCAGCGTGGCGGCGATTCGAGCACGGGTGAACGGTAGCGGCACGCCGCAGTATGAAGGTCACCAGACGATCAACGTGCCCAAGCTGCGCGCCAGCGTGTATGCCGACTACGCCCTGCCTTGGGTCAACGGCCTGGCGGTACTCGGCGGCGTGCAATACAGCGCCAGCAAAAACGCCAGCCGTACCGGCAATGTAGAGGTGGGGGATTATGCGTTGGTCAACATTGGCAGCCGCTACACCACCAAGGTCGACGGCTATGAAACGGTGTTTCGCCTGAGCGTCGACAACCTGTTCGACAAGCGCTACTGGCGTGACGCGGGCGAATACATGGGCGATGACTATCTGTTCCAGGGCGCGCCATTGACGGCGCGCTTGAGCGCCTCCGTCAACTTCTGACCCCGCCCCAAGTAACGGGCTGTCGTGGCGAGCGGGCTTGCCCGCGCTGGGCTGCGAAGCAGCCCCCAAACCAGCCGCTAGGGAGTATCTGGCACACCGCATTCGGCTTATTGGGGCTGCTACGCAGCCCAGCGCGGGCGATGCGGCGTTCCGACAAGCCCGCTCGCCACAGGGGTTTGGTCAACTGGTCCGTAATAGCCAGCGCCCATCTTTGAATGGCGTTACTTGGGCATCTTGCGAAAGCCCACCGCCAGCCGGTTCCAGCTGTTGATGGTGGCGATGGCCACGCTCAGGTCAACCTGTTCGGCGGGGCTGAATTGTTCATTGAGCAATGCATAGTCTTCGTCCGCGGCGTGGGTCTGGCTGATCAGTGTCAGGCTTTCGGCCCAGGCCAGGGCGGCACGTTCCCGTGGGGTGAAGAACGGTGTTTCACGCCAGGCCGAAAGGGTGCACAGGCGGCGTTCGGTCTCGCCGCCCTTGCGTGCATCGGCGGTGTGCATGTCCAGGCAGAAGGCGCAGCCGTTGATCTGGGACACGCGCAGGCGCACCAGTTCCAGCAGGGGCAGTTCGATGGACAATTTGCCGACGGCCGCTTCCAGGGCAAGCATGGCTTTCATTGCGTCAGGGGAAGCGGTGTAGAAATCGATACGGGCAGACATGTTGTAACTCCAGGGCAGAGGGGATTGGTGCCCAGCTTAATCACCCCACTGCCCTGCACAAATAGCCAATCCGGGGGAAGAACAGGTAGCCAATGCCAGGCGAGTCAGGCCCGGCTGCGCAGCCAATGCAGGAAACCCTTTTTCACCGGCACGATTGGCGCATCCTGGGTCAGGTGCTGGGCGGCGTGCAGGCGGAAATCCAGGAGGTTTTGCATGGCTTCGCTGATATCGTGGCGCGCGTCCAGGCACGGTTTGAGGTATTCCTTTTCGATGCGGTAGAGGGTGCAGTAGGTCTTCGCCACAAAGTCCGCCGGCACGCCTTGCTCACCGAGGATCCCGGCTTCGCCGATCACTTCACCGGGGCCCATGCGCCCGCCTTCGAATGTGTGCCCGGCCTTGGCCAGCATCACCGAAACCACCCCGGACTCGATGATAAACAGATGATCGCTGACCTCCCCCGCCGGCAGGATCATCTCGCCGGCGCGGAAGGTGTGCAGGGTCATGTTCTGGCTGAACGTTTCCTTCTCTTCCTGGCGCAGGGTCGAGAAGATGTTGGAGCTTTCCAGCAGCGCTCGCGCCGGCGAGGTGGTCGGCGAGGTGGGGCTTTCGGCGCTCGACAGCAGGCTGACGCCAGCCGCCTGCAAATGCCGGTAGGCCAGGTCATAAAGCTGATTGCGCACTTCGCGCTTGAGGCCCATGGCGGGCACAAAGCCGCTGATTTCATATTCCACACCGCCGCCCGTGGAGGTCTTGAACGCCACGCTTGGCGCCGGCTTGGCCAGCAATTGCCGGCAGCCCTGCATGGCACGCTCCAAGGCTTCGAGCACTGTTTGTGGGCGCGCATGGGGGCTGACTTGCAGGCTCACCGCCAGGCCGAACATATCGGCCGGGCGCGAGAAGTTGATGATTTTGGCCTTGGCCGCCAACGAATTGGGGATCACTGCCATGCTGCCCTGGGAGGTTTGCAGGCGCGTGGCGCGCCAGTCGATATCCGTCACCCGGCCTTCGGTACCGTCGATGGAGATCCAGTCATCGAGTTGGTAGGGCTTGGTGGTGTTGAGCACGATCCCGGAGAACACGTCGCTCAAGGTGCTTTGCAAAGCCAGGCCGACGATGATCGCCACCGCGCCGGACGTCGCCAGCACGCCCTTGACTGGCAGGTCGAGCACGTAGGCCATGGCCGCGATGATCGCGATCAGGAAGATCACTGCGCCCATCAGGTCTTGCAGCAACCGCCCGGTATGGCCGACCCGTTGCATCATCAAGGCCCCGAGCAAGACCGTCAGGGTGCGCGCGGCGAACAACCACCAGCCGATCTGCAATGCCGTGGCGGCCAGGTGCAGCGGGGTGTTGTCGGCATAGGGTGCCAGTTGCATGGGGTTCATGCCGTCGTTGAACAGCACGGCGCTGAACACGGCGAAAATCCCCAGGCGCGCGATCAGTTTCCAGTTGCCGGGGCTGGCCGAAAACAGACGCCAGACGAAGATATCGATAATGATCAACGCCAGGGCGCACAGCATCGGGTGATCGGAGATAAAAGACAGCATCCAGGCGACTCCAGGGCGAATGCCCTGAAGATCGCACGAAATGCAGTTGGCGGGTATAGGGCGCCGCCAATCAGCTGGCGGCGCCGTGCAGTTGGCCGAATTGGCCGGACTGGAAGTCGGCAATGGCCTGGTGGATCTCTTGCTCGGTGTTCATCACGAACGGGCCGTGACCGACGATGGGCTCGTCGATGGGTTCACCACTGAGCAACAGCACCATGGCGTCAGCATTGGACTCCAGGCTGATCTGCTCGCCATCACGCTCGAACAGCACCAGTTGCCCTTCGCGTGCCAGTTCACCGCCGTTGACTTGCACGGTGCCTTTGAGCACCACCAGCGCGGTATTGCGCCCGGCGTGCAGGTCAAAGGTCACGGCCTTGCCGCCATTGAGGCGCAGATCCCACACATCAATGGGCGTAAAGGTGCGCGCCGGGCCTGTGTGGCCGTCGAACTCGCCGGCGATCAGGCGCAGGCTGCCGGCGCCGTTGGCCAGGGGCAACGCGGGGATATCGCCGTCGAGGATGGTCTGGTAGCCGGCGTCGCTCATTTTGTCCTTGGCCGGCAGGTTGACCCACAGCTGCACCATTTCCAGGGCCCCACCTCGTTTGGCGAAGGCTTGGGAATGGAACTCCTCATGCAGGATGCCCTTGGCTGCCGTCATCCACTGCACGTCGCCGGGGCCGATGGTGCCGCCTGCACCGGTTGAATCGCGGTGCTCGACTTCACCTTCGTAAACGATCGTCACGGTTTCAAAGCCGCGATGGGGATGCTGGCCCACGCCACGTCGCTGGGTGGTGGGGGTGAAATCCGCCGGGCCGGCGTGGTCCAGCAGCAGGAACGGGCTGATGTGCTTGCCCATGGTGTCGTAGGAAAACAGCGTGCGAACCGGGAAACCGTCGCCAACCCAATGGCCACGTGGGCTGGTGTAGATACCGATGATGTTTTTCATGATGGTCCTCCAATGTGCATACACCTTAAATCCAATACCAATAAGGCGGTAGACGGCGGATTTGGCTCGCATCGTTCCATACATGGGACGACCCTGGAACGGTGGCGCATAAAGCGAGTGAATGATAATGACTCGTAGTAATATCCCCGCTCTCCCGTTCAACTCCCCGAGGGCCACCATGCCATTTGCTCCTGCGCCGGCAGCGCCGCGCGTCCTGGTGGTGGACGACCACCGCAAGATCCGCGAGCCGCTGGCCATCTATTTGCGTCGCCACAGCTTCGAAGTGCGCACCGCTGAAGATGCAGCGGGCATGTGGCAATTGCTCAAGACCCAGGCCTTCGACGTGATCGTGCTGGATGTGCTGCTGCCCGATGGCGACGGTTTCGAGTTGTGCAACCAATTGCATCGGCGCAGCAACACCCCGGTGATCCTGTTGACCGCCCGCGATGCCGCCGCCGACCGCATCCGGGGCCTGGACCTGGGTGCCGATGACTACATCACCAAGCCCTTCGAACCCCGGGAACTGGTGGCACGCCTCAACAGCGTGCTGCGTCGCCAGGGCCGCACCCATGCCCCCCTGGCACCGACCAGCCGCACCTATGGCTTCGCCGGCTGGCACTTCAGCACCATCAGCGCAGTGCTGACCCGCGAAGGCTGCCCCCCCGTCCAACTGAGCACCGCCGAAAGTCGGTTGCTGCAAGTGTTCCTCAACCACCCCAATACCCTGTTGCCCCGCGAGCGCCTGATCGACCTGACCGCCGCCGCCGACAGCGATGTCAGCGACCGCGCCATCGACCGCCAGGTCAGCCGCCTGCGCCGCAAGCTGGCCCACGACACCGAAGCCGTGGACCTGTTGCGCACCATCTGGGGTGGCGGCTACCTGCTGGCGGCTGATGTGACCCCGTGCGTCCCTTGAACCGTTTGCGCCGCCTATGGCCGCGCACGCTGGTGCAGCAATTGAGCCTGTTGCTGCTGTTGGCACTGCTGGCCTCCAACGCCATCGCCATGCTGTTCCTGCAACGCACCGGCAGCCTGATCCACCCGCTATCGCGCAGTTTCAGCCTGGAACGCCTGGTGATCGCGCACCACGCGGCCGTCGACCTGCACGGCGAAGAACCCGCGCACTTGATGGCCGCCATGAGCAACGAAGGCGCCCGTTTCTGGATCGCCCCCACCGCCGAAGTCGAGCCGTTTGAACTGCGCCCCGAAGAGCGCCGCCTGGCCAACGAATTGCGCCAGCAACTGCAACTGCCGCCAGACGTGAGCATCGGCATGCAGTTGGAGCGGGTCAGCGGCGCCAATGCCCGCACCCATGTGTTCAGCCCCGCCGGTTGGGCGCCGTTGCGTTTGCGCAGCAGCATCGCCCTGCCGGACGGCCAGTACCTGAACGCGCTGCAGCATCCCGCGGGGGCTTATGAATGGGGCCGCGTCCTGGCCTACAGCCTGCCGGTGACCACGGTGCCAGTGCTGCTGATCGTGATGTTTTTCATCGCGCGGGTGGTGCGCCCGGTCAAGACCCTGGCCCAGGCCACCGAGCGGGTCAGCCGGGGCGAATGGATCGCGCCGCTGCCCTTGAGCGGCCCCCAGGAAGCCCGCGACTTGACCACCGCCTTCAACACTATGCAGGCCAACCTGGCGCGGCATGTCGAAGGGCGCACGCGGATGTTGGCGGCGGTCAGTCACGACCTCAACACCCCGATCACCGAACTGCGCTTGCAGGTGGAGTTGCTGGAACCTGGCCCTGAACGCGACGACATGCTCGACAGCCTCGGCGAACTGAGCGCCATGGTGCGCGAAACCCTGAATTTCGTGCGCGACGATGCGGTGCAGGAAGCCACCCGCCGCATCTCGCTGAGCGCTTTGCTGGATGACTTGGCCAAACGCTACCGGCGCATGCAGCAACCGGTCACCTGGCAAGGCGCCCCACCGCTGCTGCTCGATTGCCGCCCGCTGGCCCTCAAGCGCGCCCTGACCAACCTGATCGACAACGCCGTCAAACATGGCGGCGATGCCTGTATCAGCCTCAAGCGCGAGGACAGCGGTGTGCTGTGCGTGGAGATTCTCGATCATGGCAGCGGCCTGCCCCAGGACTGGCTGAACAAGGTCTTCGAGCCGTTTGTGCAGTTGGGTGCCAGCGACGGTGGCCTGGGGTTGGGCCTGGCGATTGCACGCTCGTGCATCCAGGCCCATGGCGGCGAACTGCTCCTGGAAAACCGCCCACCGGCCGGGCTGTGCGCGGTGGTGCGCCTGCCCCAGGCGGCTTAGATTGATGTGGCCGTAGGGCTTGCTGTGGCGAGGGGGCTTGTCCCCCGCTGGGCTGCGTAGCAGCCCCAAAACCTGCTATCTCGGTCTATCAGATAAACCGGGGGTGAGGCTTATTGGGGCTGCTACGCAGCCCAGCGGGGGACAAGCCCCCTCGCCACAACAAGTCCCATAGCCACAACAAGACCTCTAGCCATCACAAAGGCCGTCTGCAACTGACCTAGAAGTTGAGCGTTGCGCCCATCCACAAGGTGCGGCCGTAGTTCACCGTGCCGTAGGTCTCGTCATCCAGGCGCTTGTTGGCCAGGTTGTTGAGTGAGGCATTCAGTACCAGCGAGTCGGTCACGTCGAACGAGCCGCCCAGGTCGGCCGTGGTGTAGCCCGGCACCGGTTTTTCGCTGGTGAGGGTGTTGCCGGTTTCCTCGCCGTAGTAGCTCAGCGACGCCCAGGCCTGGGCGCGGTCGTTGATGCTCCATTCGGTGCGCACATTGGCCTTTTGCTTGGGGGTCAGGGCCAGGGGCGCGCCAGCGTTGGCGCCGGTTTTCTGTTCGGAATCGGTGTAGGTGTAGTTGGCCTTGAGCAGCACGCTGGGGTTGATATCCCATTGGCCGTTGAGCTCCACGCCCTGGATGATTGCCTTGTCGACGTTGACCCGCTCCATGATGGTGTAGCCATTCCAGCGCTGGTCGGTGGTCACGGTGGACAGCTTGTCCTGGAAGTCGTTGTAGAACAGGGTCACGCCCGCCGACAGATCATCACGGTTGCTCCACAGCGCCGAGACTTCATAGTTGGCGCTGGTCTCTGGCTTGAGGTCGGGGTTGCCGAACATCACAAAACGGTTGCGCCGCAGGTAGGCGTAGTCCGCCACGACTGCACGGATCTCCGGGGCCTTGAAGCCACGGGCGATCCCCCCCTTGAACGTCCACTGCTCGGTGGCGCGCCACACCCCATAGAGCCGTGGGCTGACGTGGGCACCGTACTCTTCGTGATGATCCAGGCGCAGGCCGGTGGTCAGGGCGAAGCTGTCGGTGACCGACCATTCGTTCTCGGCAAACAGGGCTTTTTGCACCACCGAGAACTCGTAGTCCACGCGATCGCCCAGGCCCTGGTTCCAGTCGGTCAGTTGGCTTTCGTTCCACTGCATGCCCACGGTGCTGACGTTATGGGTGGTGGGCACTACCAACTTGGCGTCGAACACGCTGTTCTTGACCTCGGGCTTGCGTCCGAAAATATCGGTTTGGGCTGGCGTGGCACGGCCTTCACGGGTGGAGGTTTCCTGGGAAAAGGCGATGTCCGAGGTGGCCCAGCCCCAGCGGCCCTGGTGCGACAGCGACCAGTGATCGCGGTTGTTCTCCTGCTCGCGGGTGGCCCAGTTGGCGCTGATCCCATCACCGTTTTTCAGGCGCGTGGCCCCGGCTTCGAGGAGGATGTCGTGGTCGATGCTTGGGGTGAAGGCCAGTCGTGCGGTGAGATCGCGGTGATCCGCCTTGCTGAAGCCATTGGTCTGCTCGATATCGTCATCGGCCTGGCGATCGAGGTAACGGCCCCACACCTGCAGGCCGAGCAGGTCTTCCTTGAGCGGGCCGCTGAGGTAGAACTGGGTCTGGCGCGCATTGCCCTGGTCGCTGTGCTGGCGGGCCGAGTAGTCATAGCCAATCGAACCGCCCCATTGTGGCGAGACCTTGCGCGTAATCACGTTGATCACGCCGCCGATGGCGTCGGAACCGTACAGCGACGACATTGGCCCGCGCACCACTTCAATGCGCTCGATGGCGGCGGCTGGCGGTACAAAACTCTGCTCATAACCACTGTTGCCATTGACCCGCGATTCACGGGCGCTCTGGCGTTTGCCATCCACCATGATCAGCGTGTAGTCGGCGGGCATGCCACGGATCGAGATGTCGGTTTCATTGGCCCCGCCATTGACCGTAACGCCCTCCACATCCCGCACGGCATCGCCCAGGTCGCGGTACGACTTGCGGCGCAAGGCCTCGCCGTCGATCACGGTGACCGAAGCGGGTGCGTCTTCGACGTTCTGTTCAAAGCCGGAAGCGGTGACCACCACTTCATTGAGTTCCAGTGACGCAGGCTCGTTGGCGTGAGCGTTGAGACTGCCGGCCACCAGCAGGGCCAGCGGCGCAAGACGAAAAGCAGGAAGCATGGGCGTAGACCTTCAGGATTATTCTCAAAAGAGAATCGTAATCATCTACACCCCAATAACTTGGACAAAGTGTGACAACTCCACCCACGTCCCTGGCCGCTTGCTTTTGTAGGAGCTGGCTTGCCAGCGATGACCATAAGTATCTACACAACTTTCAGAAACTGACGAACTCCCCTGTGGCGAGCGGGCTTGCCCGCGCTGGGCTGCGAAGCAGCCCAAAAAACCCTCCACGTTTCTTCAGATAAACCGCGATGGCCGGGTTTAGGGCTGCTTCGCAGCCCAGCGCGGGCGATGCGGCGTCCCGACAAGCCCGCTCGCCACAACTGCGCTATCTGCCTGGATTTAGGCGTTGCGGCAAAGTTGTGTAGATACCGATGCAGCGATGACGCCAGCAAGAACACCCCGGAGCGCCAGGTATCTGACCTCATCCTGAACGACCATCACCGGCGAGCCGACGCCTACAAAACCTGAACAAGGGCTGGCTTAAATTATATTTCAGTCGTAATATTCGGCAAAATATTACGATTGTAATTTCACCGACCCAGCGCCGCCAGGAGCCTGAAATGAGCCCACGCCCTCCCCTTCACAGCCTTTTCCCGCCCCTGGTGCTGTTGCTCCTGCTCAGCGGCTGTAACAGCCAGGCCGACCCCAGCGCCAACGCTGCCCCGCCGCGCCCGGTGCTGGCGGCCAAGGTCGAAGCCGCCGCCAGCCAGCAGAACGCCTATACCGGCGTGGTGGCGGCCCGTACTGAAAGTGACCTGGGCTTCCGGGTCAGCGGCAAAGTGATCGAACGCAAGGTCGATCCCGGCCAGCATGTGTCCCGGGGCGATACCTTGTTGGTGCTGGATATCGGCGACTTCGAACTGGCGCTGCGTTCGGCAAAAAACCGCGTCAACGCCGCCCAGGCTCAGTTACGCCAGCGCCGCGATGACGCAAACCGCTACCAGCGCCTGGCCAGTACCGGCGCGGTGTCACGGCAGATTTTCGACCAGTCCGCGACTAACCTGCGGGTCGCCGAAGCGGAGCTTGCCGCCGCCCAGTCGGATGCCAGCCAGATCGAAAACCGTCGTACCTACTCGGTGCTCAGGGCCGATGGCGACGGAGTGATCACCGACGTGCGGGTAGAGCGCGGGCAGGTGGTGGCCGAAGGGCAGATCGTCGCGCGCCTGGCCCACGACGGAGCGCGGGAAGCGGTCATCAACCTGCCGGAAAACCAGCGCGACCGCGCCTCGCAAAAAGCCCTGGCCTTGCCCTTCGGCGCACCCGACCAAGCCGTCAACGCGACCTTGCGTGAACTGTCCGCCAGCGCCGATCCCGTCACCCGCACCTATCGCGCGCGCTATGTGTTGCACGGTGCGGGTGAGCGTTTCGCCCTCGGCTCCACCATCACCTTGCGCCTGCAAGGCAACGGCCAGCCGCCACAGACCCGCGTGCCGATCGGCGCCCTGCAGGATGCCGGCAGCGGCACCGGGGTGTGGCTGATTGGAGCAGATGACAAGGTCAGCTTCGCCCCGGTCACCGTGGCCAGCCTGGGCCAGGAAGAAGCCTTGCTTTCTGGCGGCGTCAGCCCCGGCCAACTGATCGTCGCCCTCGGCGCACATCTGCTGCACCAGGGTGACAGCGTGCGCCTGTTGCCCGCCCAGGCACTGACCCTCAATCGCCGCCAGGAACCTTGAGCATGCATGGCCTGAACCTCTCCGCACTGGCGGTCAAACACCGCGCCGTCACGCTGTTCCTGATTCTCGCGATACTCGCCGCCGGGATTTTTTCCTTTGGCAAACTGGGGCGCGCCGAAGACCCGTTGTTCACGGTCAAGGTCATGACTATCACCGCCGCCTGGCCCGGCGCCACGGCCCAGGAGATGCAGGAGCAAGTGGCCGACCGCCTGGAAAAGCGCCTGCAGGAACTGGACTACTACGATCGTGTGGAAACCATCGCCCAACCGGGGTTTGTGTCGATGCGCATGACCTTTCTCGAGTCCACGCGCCCCAATGAAATCCAGGACCTGTTCTACCAGACCCGCAAAAAACTCAGCGACGAAGCGGCCAGGCTGCCCAAGGGCGTGATCGGGCCCTTCTTCAACGATGAATATTCCGATGTGTACTTCGCCCTGTACGCCCTGGAAGCCGAACACCTGCCCCATCGCCAACAGGTGCAGATGGCCGAAGCCATGCGCCAGGACTTCCTCAGGCTACCGGGGGTGAAGAAGGTCAATATCCTCGGCGAACAAGCGCAGCGGGTGTTTGTCGAGTTCTCCTACGAGCGCCTGGCCACCCTGGGGATCAAACCCGAACAGATCTTCGCCGCTCTCGCTGCGCAAAACGCTGTGGCCCCGTCGGGGTTTGTCGAAACCGCCGGCGCCCGTGCCTATATCCGTATCGACGGCGCCTTCGACAGCCTGGCGCTGATCGAAAACGTGCCGCTGCCGGTGGACGGCAAAGTGCTGCGCATCGCTGACGTCGCCACCGTCAGCCGTGGCTATGAAGACCCGCCCAGCTACCGCATCCGCCACCAGGGCGACCCCGCGTTGATGCTCGGCATCATCATGGAAAAACACTGGAACGGCCTGGACCTGGACAAGAGCCTCAAGGCCGAGGAAGCCAGGATCCAGGCAGACCTGCCCCTGGGCGTCAACTTCGCGAAAGTCTCCGACCAGGCGAAAAACATCAGCCTGGCAGTCAATGAATTCATGCTCAAATTCTTCGTCGCCCTGGCGGTGGTGATGCTCATCAGCCTGTTGGCCCTGGGCTTTCGCGTCGGTTTGGTGGTGGCGGCCGCGGTGCCGCTGACCCTGTCCATCGTGTTTGTGATCATGCTGCTGACCGGCCGCGAATTTGACCGCATCACCCTCGGCGCGCTGATTATTTCCCTGGGGCTTTTGGTGGACGACGCGATCATCGCCATTGAAATGATGGTGGTGAAGCTCGAAGAAGGTTTCGACCGCATCCATGCCGCCACCTTTGCCTGGAGTTCCACCGCCGCCCCCATGCTGACCGGCACCCTGGTGACGATCATCGGCTTTCTGCCGGTGGGTTTTGCCCGTTCGGGGGCGGGCGAGTATGCCGGCAATATTTTCTGGATCGTTGGCTTTGCCCTGATCGCCTCCTGGTTGGTGGCGGTGGTATTTACCCCGTACCTGGGGGTCAAGCTGCTGCCGAACATCAAGCCGGTGCCCGGCGGCCACGACGCAATCTATGCCGGCCGCTGGTACCAGAAACTGCGCGACCTGGTGCAAACCTGCGTGCGCCGCCGCTGGCTGGTGACCGGCCTGGTCGTGTCGGCGTTTGTGCTGTGCGGCTTGGGCATGGCCGTGGTGAAGAAGCAGTTCTTCCCTAACTCCGACCGCTCCGAACTGATCCTGGAGGTGTATATGCCGCCGGGCAGTGCCTTCAAAAGCACCGAGGCGGTGGCGGCGCAACTGGAAAAGGCCCTGCTGCAGGAACCGCAGACCCGCATGGTCGACACCTACGTGGGCGGCGGCGCGCCACGCTTTTTCCTGTCGCTCAACCCCGAATTGCCCGACCCGGCGTTCGCCAAACTGATCGTGCAAACCGCCGATGCCCATGCCCGGGACGCCTTGAAACTGCGCATGCGCGAACGTATCGCCGACGGCGAATTCCCCGCCGCGCGGGTACGGGTGACGCAATTGCTGTTCGGCCCGCCGGTACCCTTCCCGGTGGTGTTTCGCGTGTCTGGCCCGGACGTGAATGTGCTGCGCGGCCTGTCTGAGGAAGTGCGCCAGGTGGTCGCCGCCAACCGCCTGACCAAGGATGCGTTCCTCGATTGGGGCGAGCGCAGCAGCGGTTATCGCCTGGTGCTGGACCAGGATCGCCTACGCCTGCTGGGCTTTACCCCCGACGAGGTGAAATCCCAACTCAACGCCCTGCTCAGCGGCAACCCCATCACCGAAGTGCGCGAAGGCAACCGTACGGTATCGGTGGTAGCCCGTGCCCAGGGCAGCCAGCGTGAGGACCTCGGCAACCTCGCCAATATGACCCTGACCAACAGCGCCGGGGTATCGGTGCCCCTGGCTCAGGTAGGGCATTTTCAGGCGGTGATGGAAGAACCGATCCTCAAGCGCCGCAACCGCGCGAGCACCGTCGAAGTACGCGCCGATATCGTCGACGGCGTGCAGCCGCCCGATGTGGAAATGGCCGTCTACAAAGACCTGCAACCGCTGATCGCACGATTGCCGACCGGCTATCACCTGGACATCGGCGGCCCCGTGGAAGAAAGCGCCAAGGCCAACGTGGCCCTCGCGGCGCTATTCCCCATCATGATCCTGCTGACCCTGACGGTGATCATGTTCCAGGTGCGCTCGTTCGGCGTGATGTTCATGGTCTTCGCCACCGCGCCGCTGGGCTTGATCGGCGCGGTGCCGACCCTGCTGCTGTTCAACCAGCCGTTCGGCTTCAATGCGATCCTGGGGCTGATCGGGATTGGCGGGATCCTGATGCGTAACACGCTGATCTTCACCGATCAGATCCGCCAGAACCAGGAACACGGCATGGCGACCAGCGACGCGATTGTCGAAGCCACCGTACGCCGCGCACGGCCGGTGATATTGACCGCACTGGCCGCGGCGTTGGCGTTTATTCCGCTGACCTTGTCAGTGTTCTGGTCGTCGCTGGCCTATGTGCTGATTGGTGGGGTTTTGGTGGGGACGGTGTTGACGCTGCTGTTCTTGCCGGCGTTGTGCAGCTTGGTGTTGGGCCGGGACAAGCAGCGGGCAGCAATCCCCCAAACCCCATAAATCCAATGTGTGTGTGAGCTTATGTGGGAGCGGGCTTGCTCGCGAAAGCGTAGTGTCAGTCGCCGAATTTATTGACTGTTCCACCGCTTTCGCGAGCAAGCCCGCCCACACAAGCCCACTCCTACAACTAGGTCAACGCTTGGCCAACGCCATCCACCGAAATATCCCACCCTGCGGCCAGATAAACTCTACTTATACCCCCTGAAAACCTCTGCAAAGTCCCTCGCCTGATCACACAGCGCAAGGGACCGCCGATGTACTTTCCAATTGATGCCCCCGTCCTGGGGGCCACCTCTTGAATGCCGCCATTGGCTTTATGGTCCTGGCGGCCATGGACTTCAAAACACGGGACGTCGAAGCGGTCCTCAGCGACTTCCGGCAATGCCTCAATACCTATGAACAGTGGGCCGAGAGTTTCTGGAGCTTCTCGGCGCTGGAGGTCGAGCAGGTCTTCAAGGTGGGCGATGAGGTGGCGCTGGTGGCGCCCATTTCGTCCAAAGCCCCCAGCAGCACGGTCGCGATGTGCAAGGCCAGTGGCTCGTTGACCCTGGTGCACCTGTTCCAAAGCACACGCTTTGTGCCTATCGGCAACACCCCGGTGATGCTGCAAGCCGTCCCCAAGGACGGTGGCCCGCTGGGCGAACCCATTTACAAAACCATCGGCCCCAGCGGCATTCTTGAAGTCACCGACTGTACCCGCGACCAGTCGTATCGGATCACCTTCTACCCCAATGTTTGCGCGGACCACGTCAAGGCGTTGTATGCGTCTTATCAGTCGCTCATTGCACCGCTGGAAAGCCAGTTGCGCAACGACTGGACCAGCACATTTGAGCCCCTGTGGCAGGACTACTCCGAAGCCAACTTTGTGCAGCGCTACCGCCTGCTGGACCACGCCTATGCCCGTGGATTTGGCGACGCACTGCATGAGCTCTGGGACAACATCGAGCAATTGTATGAATGGCTGGCGGACCTTGGGCCCAACAGCGAGAAACTCCTGCAATACCTCACCCAGGCCGAACTGGATGCCCTGCTGCAACTGAGCCAGGAAGCCATCGCCAATGGCCTGCTGGTGCTCAGCGACGAGCCGCTGCTGTTCATCTACTTGTCGGCGATGGTCAGTTGGCTGCGCATGCTGCCGCCGCCGTACTTGAACGAACTGCTGGGGCAAATCAGCGCCGAAGTGCTGATCAACCTGTTGCTGGTGTGGGTCACTGCCGGCATGGGCGTGACAGTGCGCCTGGGCGCGCAGGTGCTGGGCAAGGTCAAGTCGGGGCGCGTCCGCCAGTGGCTGGAGCAACTGGCCCGACCGTTTGCACAAACCGGGTTGGGGCCCCATGCCGAGGCGCTCAAGCCGTTATTGCTAGGCAGCCCCGCAACACAGATCAAAACGGTGCCCAGCGTGCCACTCAAGGCCGGCGCGATTGAAGTCGCCAATCCGGTGCCACTGGTGCGGGAAAAATCCGCGCCCAAGACGGCCTTGATCAAACATGAGGCGGTGGACGACGCGCCCTCCTCCGCGAAAAACCCCAACGGCGCAGCCAGCGCCAGCGCCGATAAAACCGCGACCCATGGCTGCCCGGTGTCCATGGTCACTGGCGAAGAACTGCTGACCCTGACCGATGGCGAGTTGCAGGGCGTACTGCCCTTTGCCTGGACGCGGCTGTATCGCACCAGTGCCGTGGAGGTGGATAGCGGCTTGGGCTTTGGCTGGAGCCATTCCCTGGCGCAGCGGCTGGAGGTAACCGGCGAGTCGGTGGTGTGGACCGATCACGAGAACCGCAGCACCACCTTTCCCCTGCCCACGGCTGCCCGACCGGCCATCAGCAATAGCCTGGCTGAAGCAGCGATTTATCTGGGGGCAGCGTCGGATGAGTTGGTGCTGGCTCAAGGGGCAACGTTCTACCACTTCCAGGGCGGTGTGCTGACGGCGATCAGCGATCGGTATGACAACCGCCTGCGCCTTTCCCGCGATGGGTTGGGGCGGATTCTGCGCCTGGATAACGATGCCGGGCGGGCGCTGCTGTTGCGCTATGAGCGCGGGCACATCGTGGCGGTGGACTACCAGGTGTTTCGCGTGGAAAGCGAAGCGGATGACGCCTGGGTGACTGAGCAGAACGTCGTTTCCTACCGCTACGACGAACAGTGGCGACTGGTTGAAGCGACCAACGCTGTAGGCGAAAGCGAGCGCTATCAGTACGACAGCCTTGCGGTGATCACTGAGCGGCAGTTGGCCGGTGGGGCGAGTTTCTTCTGGGCGTGGGAACGGTCTGGTAAGGCGGCGCGCTGTGTGCGGCATTGGGCCAGTTTTGCGCAGATGGATACGCGCTATGTCTGGGATGACGACGGCCGCGTCACCCTGCTCAACGCCGATGGCAGCCAGGAAGTGTATGTGCATGACCCGCGCGCACGGCTGGTGCAGCGGGTTGATCCGGACGGCGGCGAGCATTTCAAGTCTTACGACGCCCAGGGTCGGCTGACGGTTGAACAGGATCCCCTCGGCGCGATTACGGCCTATCAGTACGACGAGGCTGGGCGCTTGGTGGCGCTGTTTCCGGGGGATGACGAGCCTACCGCCTACGAGTATGAGGATGGTTTCGTACGGGTCATGCGCCGGGGTGCGGCGGTCTGGAAGTACCAGCGTAATGATCAGGGCGATATCACCCGCCAGACTGATCCGGACGGCAATGTCACCGAGTACAGCTATGACAAGCGCGGGCAGCTTTTAGCGGTTTGGTATCCGGACCATAGCTGTCAGCGCCTGACCTGGAATGACCTTGGGCAGTTGGTTGGGGAGCAACTGCCCAACGGCGGCGTGCGGCGTTATCGCTATGACGACCTGGGCCTGCAGATTGCCCGTGAAGATGAACATGGCGCCCTGACCCACTATCAGTGGGACGCTGTAGGCCGCCTGATCAAAGTGGTATTGCCGGGCGGCGCCACCCGCGAATTGAGCTACAACCCCTACGGAAAAGTCACCGCCGAGCGCGATGAACTGGGGCGTGTGACCCGGTATGAATATGCCGACGGACTGCACCTGATCAGTCGCCGGATCAACCCCGATGGCACGGCGCTGCGCTATCGCTACGACAACACTCGCCTGCTGCTGACCGAAATCGAAAACGAGTCAGGCGAGCGCTATCAACTGGCGTACCACCCCAACGGCCTGATCCAGCAGGAAACCGGCTTCGACGGCAAACGCACCGCTTACCTCTACGACCTCAACGGCCACCTGCAGGAAAAAACCGAGTTCGGCGACGATGACCGTCAGCTGATTACCGCCTACCAGCGCGACAACGCCGGCCGCCTCATCCGAAAAACCCTGCCCGATGGCAGCAAGGTGGATTACACCTACGACCGCCTCGGCAATCTGCTGAGCGTCGACGACGGCCACTGGCCGCTGCACTACGAATACGACAGCCAAAACCGCCTGACCGCCGAACACCAGGGCTGGGGCACCTTGCGTTACGGCTACGACAACTGCGGCCAACTCGACCACCTGCGCCTGCCCGACAACAACCACCTGACCTTCAACCACGACAAGGGCGGCCACCTCGCCACGGTTGACCTCAATGGCCGCACACTCACCTCGCACCTGTTCAAGGCCGGGCGCGAGCAGCAGCGCCAGCAGGGCCACCTGCTGAGCCACTACCACTACAACGACCAGGGCCGCCTGACCCAACACCAACACCGCCACTACACCTACGACAAAAGCGGCAACCTCACCCGCCTGCTCGACACCCGCAAGGGCCAGCACGACTACCACTACGACCCCCTCGACCGCCTGACCCGCGCCGACCACTCCCAGGCCCCCACCGAACGCTTCGCCCACGACCCGGCGGGCAACCTACTGATGCAAGACCGCCCAGGCCCCGGCATCGTCGTCGGCAACCGCCTGTTACTACAAGGCGACCGACATTACGACTACGACGCCTTCGGAAACCTCATACGCGAACGCCGCGGCCGCGCGCAGCAACTGGTCACCGAATACCGCTACGACTGCCAGCACCGCCTGATCGGCCTCACCCAACCAGACGGCAGCCAGGCCAGCTATCGCTACGACCCGTTTGGCCGGCGCATCAGCAAAACCGTGGCGGGCAAGACCACCGAGTTTTTCTGGCAAGGCGACAAGGTCATCGCCGAACACACCCATGGCCAGCACCGCAGCTACCTCTACGAGCCTGACAGCTTCAGGCCACTGGCCTTGCTCGACGGTTTCGGGCCGGCCAATACACAGGTCTTCCACTACCAACTCGACCACCTGGGCACGCCGCAGGAACTGACCAGCGCGGACGGCAAAATCGTTTGGTCTGCCCATTACCAGGCCTACGGGAAAATCACCCGGTTGGATGTAGGCACGGTCGACAACCCACTGCGCTTTCAGGGGCAGTATTACGACCGGGAAAGCGGGCTGCATTACAACCGGCATCGCTACTACAATCCGGACAACGGACGCTACCTGACCCCCGACCCGGTGAAGTTGGCGGGTGGGGTGAACGGATATTTGTATGTGCCCAACCCTACGGGGTGGGTGGATCCGTTGGGGTTGAATGCGTGTCCGGGCGAAGACAAATGTAAGCCCGGATCTGAAGGCCAAAACCCGTCCGTCAATACAAAGGCCGACGAGCGCGCTCCCTCCCTTCCAGCCCCCACAACAAAAAAGCAATATCTTTACCGGGGAGACACCAGGCACCCACTTGAAATTTTCAAACATGGATTTAAGAGCAGAGGAAAAAGCACTGACCTGCTCCTACACTCGCTAGACAATACGAATCCACCAAGCAACTTTGTACCCACCTCGACCTCAAGGGAAGTAGGTATAGCATTTGCAACAAGCTACGGATTAGAAGATGGTTTTTTGTACACCTTGAAAAATATACCCGGTCGAGACGTAAACAAAGAACTAGGAATACTATCCGAATACAAAAGAGAAAAAGAAATAGCCATACCCGGCCGCATCCATCGAAAGGACATATTAGGTGCAACCCCAATAAACGAAGATGGCACCTCCGAGAATTACAGCCTAATAAACCCTTACCGGAAGTAGAGCATGAAAAATATAGAAATAAACATACTCAATAAAGGCAACATTGAAAAAGCAAAAATTGAATATAACCGAAATACATGCGCGCTTTTTATAACCTTTTCTGACCAAACAAAAAAAACATACTCCGGGCTGGATATTTTTCGCGCATTTGGTTTATTACGAAAGGAATTCAGCGAAATAAAATTCCTGTGCAAAGGTTCGAAAATCAATGTTTTCCCATCTGCGATGTCATCTTCCATGTCTGGTGGACTCGTGGCCTATGAAATGAAACTAGGTGAGCCTGACCCAGAGATGGTGCGCATATTCGATTACGATGAACATGACCTGACTAACGATATCGAGGAGCAAATTAAGTTTCGCGTGCGTTGGGGAGAATCGTTAAAATAAATAAACCCTTGTACAAGACACTAGAAAAACCATCATCACCTGCAGGCTTTGATACGGAAGGAGCGACTAATTTCAATAAGTGCCTGGGACTATAAAAAATCAACAATCCCAACCCCAATGGTGATTATCAAATCGCCATCGCCGGCAAGCCGGCTCCTACAGGTCGCGAGTCGTCTGTGAGGGTCTTTCAGAGCGACCGCACCCACCCCGCCTCCACCGACCGCACCCGATTGCGCCCGCCGCTCTTGGCCTCGTACAACGCCTGGTCGGCGTCGTTCAGCCAGCTGGTTGCGTCGCCGTGGGAGGCTTGGTATGGCGCCAGGCCGATGCTCAGGCTGGCGCGCAGTGTCGGGTCTTGGGCGTAGCCCAGGGCGCTGAAGCGGTCGCGCAGGGCGTCCATCACTTCGGTGGCGTGGCCCAGGGGCATGTCCGGCAGGATCACGCAGAATTCGTCGCCGCCGTAACGCCCGGCCAGGTCGGTGGCGCGCAGGTTCTGACGCAGGATCTTGCTCAGTTGGCGCAGCACGATGTCGCCGGTGACGTGGCCGTAGGTGTCGTTGATGATCTTGAAATGGTCGATATCGATCAGTGCAATCGCAGCGCCTTGCTGGCCGCCTCGGCAGCGGGCGAATTCGATTTCCAGGTGGTCTTTCCAGGCGCCGTGGTTGAGCAGCCCGGACAGGCTGTCGGTTCGGCTTAAAGCAAGCAGCTCGCGCTTATGTCGGGCCAGGGTGATGGCCTGGCGATAACAGATCCAGCCCAGCGCCAGCGGATAGAGCATCAGGATCGGCAAGCAGGCGTAGAGTTGGGCAGGCGTGGTCACGGCGATATAGGCCGGGGCGAATAGCAGCACTGCCGCGCCGATCCCCAGCGCTTGGGCCACCCAGCCCATCAGCATGAAGCGGAACCCGCCGATGGCGACGTTGTTCATGGTCATCATCGACAACGTGGTGACGCTGGGCAGCGGGTTGAAGTGCATGGCACCGACCCAGAAGCCACCGCAGAACGAGTCCACCAGGAGATGGCGACGTTCGGCACGCAGGGAGTTTTCGGCGCGGCGCGAGAGTTGGTAAGCCAGGTGCGGCCAGGCGAAGGCGTTGATCAGCATCCAGGCCCAGACCCAGCCTGGTGGGTCCAGTGGGTACATGCCGGCCAATACACAGACGAAGCCGAGCGTCAGCCCCAGGGTCCGCGATTTGTACAGGCGTTTGGCGAGCGGAAGTCCGTTTCCTCCTGCGGCTGGCATGATCTGGCTGATCCTGGATGAATGCTGGAAGTCTATCAGGGCAACGGCAAATAGCCACTACCGCTCAGAGGCTTATCCCCCGCGCCAATCCCCTTGCCACCAGGGGCTTAGCTGGAAAATCCACGGGCCAGTAACATCGCCACCGCCAGTAGCAAGACGGCCGTGACCTTCTGCAACAGCACGCGCTTGCGCGGCGACTCGAGCACATGCTTGATCCGCTGGCCGAAGTAGCAATAAAGGCAGCCGCTGGCGAACTGCAAAACCAGGAAAGTCAGGCCAAGAATCGCGATGTCACCGGCGGCGCTGTCCTGCCCAACAGCGGCGAACTGCGGGAACACCGCACTGAACAGGATGATCGCCTTGGGGTTGGACAGGCCGGTCAGCAACCCCTTGCCGAACAAGCCACGGGGCGTCTCCGGCCCTTGCCCGGTGGTGTTGATCTGCACGCCACTGCTGGTCCACTGTTTGTAGGCCAGGTACAGGATATAAGCCACGCCCACCAGTTGGATGCCTTGGGTAATCAGCGGGTAGCCCTTGATCAGCTCGGAAAAGCCCACGGCAAAGATCAGGATCGAAATCAGGTACGACACGCTGGCGCCAAACTGCGCCGGCAAGGAGTGGCGCAAACCGTCCTTCAAGCCCAGGCTCAGCAGCAGCAGGGTCATGGGGCCGGGGCTGAAAGCCAGGGTGCTGCACAGCACCAGGAAATACAGGAAGGACGACAGCGTAAGGGCAGTGACCATGGTGGGTAATTTCACGGCAGCGAGGAATGTTGCGCAGTCTAGGACGCGGATTGCGTGTCGGGCAGGTAAACTCGGCGGATATTCACGCAGGCTTTACCGGTAAAGTGACCGGCAAACTTCAGGACGTCGCGATGGCCATTCCGCAGATCCACTTTGATGACCACACCCCCAAGGTCCAACAGATCGTCGAGGCCTTCGCCCGCGCCATCGAGCAAGGCCAATTGGCCGCAGGCAGCAAACTGCCCTCGGTGCGTGAGCTGGGGGCGCAGTTGGGCGTCGGAAAGTTCACCGTCAATGAAGCCCTGGACCGCCTGCGCGGCCAGCATCTGCTGACCTCGCGCCAGGGCCGTGGGCACTTTGTCGCCCAACGCCAGACGCAGCCGTCGTCGAGCAACTGGGTCGACCTGCTGCCCCAGGATTTGCTCAGTGTGCTGCGCCGGCCGATGCTCACCGGCCAGGGCGAGTTGCGCCCCGGTGGCGGCCATCTGCCCGAAGACTGGCTGGACTCCGAAGCCTTGCGCCAGGCCATGCGCAGTGTGGTGCGGGCCCCTTCCCTGCGCGTTGCCGGCATGGGCACGCCGGCGGGTTTCCTGCCGCTGCGCCAGGCTCTGCAACAAAAACTGCAGGGCGATGGCCTGGTGGTCTCGGTGGAACAGATCATCACCACGCCCAGCACCCTGCAAGGCCTGGACATGTTGATGCGCCTGCTGGCCCGCCCCGGTGACACGGTGCTGCTGGATGCACCGTGCTATTTCAACTTCCACGCCAACCTGGCGTTGCACGGGGTCAGGGTGCTGACACTGCCACGGGGCCCGGACGGTCTCGACTTCGCGGCTCTGGAGCGCTTGCTCGCCGAGGAACGGCCCAGCCTGTATGTGACGACCAGCATCCTGCACAACCCCACCGGCCATTCCTTCAGCGCAGCCCAGGCCTTCGGGCTGCTGCAACTGATGCGCCAATACCACTGCCATATCATCGAGGACGACCTCTACGGCGACCTGCACCCCAACCCAGCGCCGCGCCTGGCGGCACTCGCCGGCCTGGAGCAAGTGACCTACCTGTCGGGCTTCTCGAAAACCCTCAGCGCCAATACCCGGGTCAGTTATGTGGTGGCCGCGCCGCAACTGGCGGCCAACCTGACCAATATGAAGCTGATGAGCGGCGGCGTGACGTCGGAATTGTTCGAGCAACTGGTCTACCGCCTGCTCAGCGAAGGCAGCTATGCGCGGCACCGCAAGCGCATGGTCCAGCGCTTGCTGGAAGCCGGCGCCCGGGTGGAACAGTGGCTGCACCGCTGCGGCTGTGAGCTGCCCATGGGGTATGAGGCCGGGATGTTTATCTGGGCGCGCCTGCCGGCTGGGGTCAACGGCGAACAGCTGGCCGAAGCCGGGCTCAAGCGCGGCATGGTGTTGGCGCCGGGGGCGCTGTTTGGGTATGAGCCGGGGATGGGCGAATTTATGCGCTTCAATGTGGCCCATTGTGATGACCCACGGGTGTGGGCCGCGATCGAGCAATTGTGGGAGCGGGCTTGCCCGCGATAGCCATAGGTATCTACACAACTTTCAGAAACTGATGAACTCTCCTGTGGCGAGCGGGCTTGCCCCGCGCTGGGCTGCGAAGCAGCCCCAAAACCAGCCGCTGCGGGGTATCTGGTACAACGCATTCGGCTTATTGGGGCTGCTTCGCAGCCCAGCGCGGGGCAAGCCCGCTCGCCACAACTGCGCTATCTGCCTGGATTTAGGCGTTGCGGCAAAGTTGTGTAGATACCGATGCCGCGATAGCAGTGTGTCAGCCACTTATCCATTAACTGATAGACCGTCATCGCGAGCAAGCCCCACAGTCACGACCATTGAGTGCACACAAAAACGCAACACTGTAGCGCTTCGAATGTGATGGTCGCTGCTGCCCAGGGTTTATATAGTCCAGAGCAACAGCCACCCGCCATGAGCCCCAAGGCCCATCACCAGGAAGCGCTCAATGACCGATCTTCATGACCTCACGGCCGCCCAGTTGCTGGAGCAATTCTCCAGCCGCCAGCTCTCCCCCCTCGACTACTACGACCACCTGCTGGCCCACATCGACCGCTGGGAGCCGAAGATCCGCGCCCTGTACGCCTTCGATCCTGAGCAGGTGCGCCAGCAAGCCCAGGCCTCCACCGAGCGCTGGAACAAAGGCCAGCCCAATGGCGTGCTCGATGGCGTGCCCGTGACCATCAAGGAACTGGTGGCCACCGAAGGGACGCCGATTCCCCTCGGCAGCGCCGCCACCCGCCTGACCCCTGCCCTCAAGGACGCCCCGCCCGCCGCGCGGATGCGTGAAGCCGGGGCGATTGTGCTGGCCAAGACCACTGTCCCGGATTTCGGCATGCTCTCCTCTGGCCTGTCGAGTTTCCATGGCATCACCCGCAACCCGTGGAACACCGCCAATAACACCGGCGGCTCCAGTTCGGGGGCTGCTGCGGCGGCGGCTGCCGGTTACGGGCCGCTGCATATCGGCACCGATATTGGCGGCTCGGTGCGCTTGCCCGCCGCCTGGTGCGGCCTGGTGGGTTTCAAACCGACCCTGGGACGCATCCCGATCGACCCGTACTACACCGGTCGCACCGCCGGGCCCATGACTCGCACGGTCGACGACTGCGTGCTGATGATGCAACACCTAGCCCGCCCCGACGCCCGCGACGCCACCAGCCTGCCGCCGCTCACCCGCGAGTGGAGCAACCAGCCGCTGTCGGTCAAGGGCCTGCGCATCGGCCTGATGCTCGAGCCCGGCGCCGGCCTGCAACCGGAAGGTTTCGTGTGTGAAGCAGTGGAACAGGCTGCACGCCTGTTCGAAGCCCATGGCGCCAAAGTCACGCTGATCCCGCCGATCATGGACCGCGCCCAACTCGACGGCCTCGACCAGTTCTGGCGCGCCCGGCAATGGGGCGACTTGTCGGCCTTGAGCAGCGAGCAGTTCGATAAAGTCTTGCCGTACATCCGCGACTGGGCCGCGCCCGGTGCCGATATCAGCGGCGTGCAGGCGGTGCAGGGGTTCAACCAGACCTTCGAGATGCGCCGCCGCGCCGCCCAGGCCTTCAGCGACCTCGACCTGATTCTGTCGCCCACCAACCAGGTCAACGCGTTCCCCGCCCAATGGCCGTCACCGAGCAATGATCCGCAGCTGCCGTTCGAACACATCGTGTTCACCGTGCCGTGGAACATGGGCGAGCAACCGGCGCTGTCGATCAACTGTGGTTTCGCCGCCGATGGCATGCCCATCGGCCTGCAGATGATCGCGCCACGTTTTGCCGATATCTGGCTGCTGCAAATCGCAAAAACCTATGAGAGCTGGCGTGGCGCAATCCACCAATGGCCGAACCCGAACTGACCTTGACGCTGTAACTGAACTGCCCACCCACACGCCCGCTCCCCGGCCCCAAGGCCGGGGCCTGGACGACCTATAACTAAAACCGAGGGGCTGGTATGCACACTGAACAATTGACTCGCGAGGGTCCCGAGCACACACCTGAAACGCCATCGCCGGACGCCGGCAGGAAGAGCATCTTCGCCGTGGTGCTGGGCAATGCCGTGGAGTTTTTCGACTTTGGGGTCTATGCGACCTTTGCGGTGATGATCGGCCATACGTTTTTCCCGTCCGACAGCGCCTTCGTCAGCTTGATGCTGTCGGTCACAGCCTTCGGCATCGGCTTTATCGTGCGGCCCCTGGGCGCGGTGCTGATTGGCGCCTACGCCGACCGCGTCGGGCGCAAGCCGGCGATGTTGCTGACCCTGGTGATGATGGCGGTGGGCACCGGCAGTATTGCGATATTGCCCGGCTACGAAACCATCGGGATCGCCGCGCCGATCCTGCTGGTGGTGACGCGCATGATCCAGGGCCTGGCCTGGGGCGGTGAAGCCGGCCCCGCCACCACTTACATCCTCGAAGCCGCGCCGCCGCACAAACGCGGCACCTATGCTTGCTGGCAAGTGGTGGCCCAGGGCGTCGCCGCCATGGCCGCGGGGCTGGTGGGTTATACCCTGACCAAAGTGATGTCCCCCGAAGACCTCAACAGCTGGGGCTGGCGCGTGCCGTTCGTGTTCGGCCTGCTGGTATTGCCGATTGGCATCTATATCCGCCGCAACCTGGCCGAGACCTTCCACGGCCAGGGCGAAACCACCAGCACCGGCGATCTGGTGCGCGAAGTCTGCGGCAAGCATCGGCGTGCCCTGGTCCTGGGTTTGCTGATTCTCTCGGGCAGCACCATCACCCAGTACTTCCTCAACTACATGACCACCTTTGCCCTGACCGAGCTGAAACTGCCCACCAGTATCTCCATGCTCTCGACCCTGGTGGCCGGTGCGGCCATGGCGGTGTGCGCGGTGGCCGGCGGCATGTTGTGCGACCGCTTCGGGCGCCGGGTGATCCTGATGACGCCACGGGTAGTGCTGTTGCTGATCCTGTTCCCGGCGCTGCAGTTGATGACCGAACACCCCAGCCCCTCGACGTTCCTCCTGACCCTGGCGGTGCTGTCCGGCCTGCATGGCATGAGCGGCGCGGCGTTGATCGTGTTGCTGGTGGAGAGCTTCCCCAAATCGGTGCGCTCCACCGGGTTCTCCATCGTCTACGCCTTTGGCGTGGCGGCGTTTGGCGGCACCGCGCAGATCATCATCACCTGGCTGATCGGTACCACAGGCGACCCGATGTCACCGGTGTGGTACCTGCTGATCGCCAACCTGGTGTGCCTCACCGCCGCCTGGTTCGCCAAGGAAACCCGGCCCGTGCTCCCCGGCACGCCGGCCCGCGAAACCCGGCTCAGAGAAGCCTCGGTTCGCTGATTGACTTTTCCCGACCGTGGCGAGGGGGCTTGTCCCCCGCTGGGCTGCGCAGCGGCCCCAATAATCGCGCTGCGGTTATCAGGTAAACCACGGTGCCTTGGCTAAGGGGCTGCTGCGCCGCCCAAAGGGGGACAAGCCCCCTCGCCACTGGGCAGTGTCCGGTCGAAACGGGCGCCTTACTCTTCTCTGTGTGGGGATTAACCATGTATCCACGTCTTTTCCTGGCCGCCACCCTGGCGGCCGGCACTCAGGCTTATGCGCAAGAAAACGCCCAGGCCAGCGCTCCAGGCTTTATCGAAGGCAGCAGCCTGGACCTGAACCTGCGTCACTACTATTCCAACCAGCACACCCAACGCAGCACCTACCTGAGCATCAAGAAACCCGGCGGCATCCAACCCACCCGCGTGCGCGAAACCTGGGTGCAGACCGCCATGCTCAAGTACAGCTCTGGCTACACCCAGGGTGTGATTGGCGTGGGGGTGGATGTAGGGGTGTTCAGTGCGGTCAATCTGCAGCGCGGGCATGGCAAGGTGGCCAATGGCGGCGACCGCGTGCTGGTGGACAGCGACGGCGATGCGATCCCGACCTGGAGCCGCCTGGGGGTGGGTGATGTGCGGTTTCGCCTGTCCAACACCGAGCTAAAGGCCGGACGCCTGATGACCGAAAACCCGATCCTGCGCTACAAGGACAACCGCGCCCTGCCCTCCAGCTTCCAGGGCGTGGGCCTGTACAGCAACGAACTGGACTGGCTGTCGGTCCAGGGCGGTAGCTTCGACCGGGCCATCCCGCGCACCGGTACCGGCGCCGAGCGCCTGACCACCACCTTCGGCAACCGCGCCTACAGCGGCGCACGCATCAGTTACCTGGGGGCCACGCTCAAGCCGGGCTATGGCCTGGAAGCCAGCCTCTACGGCTCACGTTTCGAGGACATGTGGGACCAGTACTACCTGGGGTTGACCCATCGCGTCGGCGACAAAAATGCAGTCGCCCTCAAGACCGCCCTGCACTACTACCGCACCCAGGATTCCGGCCAGCAACGCCTGGGCTATATCGACAACGACGCCGCCAGCCTGGCCGTGACCGCCAACCACCAGGCCCACAGCCTGACCCTGGCCTGGCAACAGGTGTTCGGCAACGAGTACTTCGACTATGTGTGGGAGTCCACCGGCAACTACATGGCCAACTCGCTGTACTCGGACTACAACGGCCCCAACGAAAAATCCTGGCAACTGCGCTACGACCTCGACCTCGCGGCCTACGGCGTGCCCGGCCTGACTGCGAGCCTGTGGCACGCCAAGGGCTGGGGCATCGACGGCACGCACTACGAGGGGGATCGCAACGGCCACAACACCGGCTACAACGTGCGCGGCCTGGACAACGCCAAGCATAATGAAAACGGCTTGATGCTGGCCTATGTGGTGCAATCCGGGAAGCTGAAAAACTCGGTCCTGCGCACCATCGTCTACAACCACCGCGCCAGCGGCGGGCAGATCGATGGCAGCTACGACGAATTCAGGATCGTCGGTAACTTCCCCATCAACCTGTTCTGATCCCACCCGTCGGCACAAGGCAATGCCGACGGGCAATATTCAGAATTCTTACACCTTGTATGCGACTGCTCCGGCATTGGCTCGCCGCCGCCCTTGGTAAAAAGCCTGTCCCTACGGACGGTTACCCAGGAACGCGGATGAAACCTTTGAAAGCAGCAGCGCTTTGCGTCATCAGTGGATGGATGATGCTCTTGAGTTCACCCGGCCATGCAGCACCGCCGGGTATCGAATGGCTGGTCGATTGCCCACGCCTGCCCGGGCAGGCCCTTGATCATGAGGTGGTGGCCCGCACCCAATGCGGCATCGTCACCGTGCCACAGGACCATCAGGCAGCGGACGCACGTACATTGCGCCTGACCATCACCCGCGTCGGGGCGCTGCAGCCACTGGAGCGCCGGGGGGTGATCTTCGCCCGCCCGGCCGCTGCCCAGGCGAATTTGCGCGGGGTGTTCGCCGTGCATCTGGCGACAGTCTGGAAGTACGACAACACCGAGGCATACCGCACGCTGACCCGGTTCTACGATGTCATCGAGCTGAGCCCGCGCAACAGCCGTAATGCGCTGGCCAGCGAGCAAGCCGCCTGGGACATGGAGTTCGTGCGCCAGCAATTGGGTGAGCAACGCATCAACTTCGTGGGCATCGCCCAGGGCAACCTGCTCGGTGCGGGATACGCCCAATTGTTTGCCGATCGAGTCGAGCGCATGGTGCTGATCGAGCCCGCCGGGAGCGCCGCCCAGGCCTTCGCGGCACGGCCCGCCACCCTGCGGCTCAAGGGGCCGTATCTACAGAGCCCAACCACCGATGCCAGCCAGTGCGTAAGCCGCTGGGTCGGCACCTACCTGGCCCACGGCAGGCAGCCACCCGCATCCAGCAGTTGCCTGGTCGACTGAAACCTCAGTCCACCAGCGCGCAACGCTGCATCGCGCTGGCCAGCATCTCCTGGCACTTGAGCACCGCCACTGAGCGCGGTCGATTGCGGTAGCCGCACAGGTCGATGCGAATCCGCCCCAGGTGTTCATCGGCAATCGGCACCGCTACCAGGCCATCGCCCAGGTCGCGGGCATCGGCATCCACCTGGGGCAGGATCAACACCGCCGCCCGTTGTCGGGCCAGGCTTTTTTGTACCTCCAGAGAGCTGGTGGTGAACACCGGCTGGATCGTCACCCCTCGCTTTTTCGCCGCAGCTTCCAGGGCCTGGCGCACGCCGTACGCCGAGTCGGGGATGGCCAGGGGCTGGCCTTCAAGCTCGCGCAGTTCAATGCTGTCGCGCTGGGCAAAAGGGTGTTCGGCACTGACCAGCACCCGGTGCCACAGCTCGCATTGCGCGGTGACTTCAACATCGGCCCGCTCCTGCAGATAGAACGCCAGGCCCAGGTCGGCCTCGCCGCTGCACAGTGCATCGAGGGTGGCCGAAGCGCTGGCGATCACAATATTGAACGTGACCTTGGGATGGGCACGGTAGAACGCCGCGAGCACCGGCGCCAACACCGTGGAAACGATACTTTCTGACACATGGATACTGATGTTACCCGCCACCTGGCTTTGCCGGCTGGCGATCACATCGCGCACCTGATCGAGGCCGCGCAGGGTGCTGGTGACCTGCTCGGCCAGGCATTCGCCCTCTACCGTCAGGCGGATGCCACGCGGGCCGCGCTCAATCAAGGCGGCGCCAAAGAAGTGTTCCAGGTGCTCGATCTGCCGGCTGACGGCAGTGGGCGTGACGTACAAACGCTCGGCCGCCTTACGCAACGAGGCGCAACGCGCCACCTCGTGAAAATACCGCAAGGCTCGTAATTGCATGGTCGGTGGCTCCTGCACAAAGACTGGAGCGCTAAGGCACGCAATTACTGCGCCAGGCTCGATCTGCCTAACTCCACAACTCAACTGTGGGAGCTGGCTTGCCTGCGATAACGGTGGGTCAGGCAATATTTTCTCAGTTGATAAACCGCTATCGCAGGCAAGCCAGCTCCCACAGTTGATTTGAGTTGGCCTGCTAGTCCAAAGGTGGTTTACGACCTGTTTTACCTGAAAACGACCCCTGCCGTTGACGCCCCTGCTCAACCCCTATTAAGTGCTATTTATCCGCATTAATACGATAAATAGAAAATCATGCTCAGCCGACCCCTGCGACGCAAACGCCAGAAGCTTTCCGATGTGATTGTCGAGTCGGTCAAGCGCTCGATCGTCACCGATGCGCTGAAGCCCGGCGACCGCTTGCCCACCGAGCGCGAGCTGATGGAGAGCTTCCAGTGCTCCAAGGGCTCGGCCCGCGAAGCGCTCAAGGCCCTGGAAGTCGAAGGCCTGGTCAGCACCCGCACCGGCCCCACTGGCGGGGCCTACCTGAACCAGGCCGGCACCGAACCGGCCAGCCGCGCCTTGCGCAACTACCTGCACTTCCAGCACCTGGATGGCGAGCAGGTGTATCAACTGCGCAAGGTGATCGAGGTGGAACTGGCGGTGTCGGTGCTGGGGCGCTTGAGCGAAGACGACTATCGCGCCCTGCAAGACAACGTGGATTTTTGCAGCGCCCCGGAAGACAGCGAGGCCGGCCAGCGTGAGCAGCGCCTGGCGGAGCTGGAATTCCACAACCTGCTGGCCAGGGCCTGCCCCAACCCGCTGCTGAGTTTCATGGCGCAGTTCCTCAACGACCTGCTGCGCGACCTGGTGGTGCTGAAAAAAGCCTACAAGCCCAAGCGCAAGCAGTTCGACGCGGCCAACCTGGACTATCACAAGCAACTGCTGAGCGCCTTTCGCGCCGGCGACGAAGCGGCCGTGCGCAGCCTGATGCATGAGCACATGTGCGACGCCGAACACCACATGACCGCGCTGGAAGGCCAGGTCAGCCCACACTTTCTACTGGAGTTCGATCACTCTTAAATACACCACAGCTCCCACATTTGGACCGCGTTTCACTTCAATAAAAAAGGCCTGCCCACAGGCCGTGCTCCACCGTATCGCCATTGCCACTCCTGCCAATAACTAAACCAGGGAGTCACCCCATGCAGCGTCGTACGTTGTTGAAAGCCAGCCTCACCGCCGCCGCCGCGCTCAGCCTTCCGCTGGGCGTGCGCAGTGCATTCGCCGCCGAACCGTTTACCTTTTACGGCCTCAAGTCCATGTCTGGTGCGTTTGCCAGTTATGGCAAATTTGCCGACATGGGTTCACGCCTGGCCGTGGCGCAGTACCCAGACTTGTTGGGGCGCCCGCTGAACTACAAGGTGATCGACACCGAAGGCAACGCCGGCAAGGCGGTGCGCAAAGTCCAGGAGGCGATTGGCCAGGATGGCGCGCGGTTCTTCCAGGGCTGCACCCTGTCGTCCTCGGCGCTGGCGGTGGCCAAGGAAGTGTCCAAGGTCGGCGGTGTATTCATGACCCCGGTGGGCGCCGATGAAGTCACCGGCAAGGACTGCAACAGCGCGACTTTCCGCTGGTCGGTGCCCACTTATGGCGCGATCCGCGAAACCGTGGTGCCGCTGATCAAGCTGCTGCCGGACGCCAAGCGCTGGTACACCATCACCCCGCAATACGTGTTCGGTGAAGCCCTGCTTGAAGGCGCCAAGGCGGTGCTGGCCGAGAGCGGCCTGGAACATGTGGGCAACAGTTATCACTCGTTGCAGGAGCAAGAGTTCTCCGGCTACCTGACCAACGCCATCGCCGCCAAGCCTGACGTGCTGGTATTGCTCAACTTCGGCAGCCAGTCGTCCAACACCCTGCGCCAGGCGGTGAACTTCGGTATCAAGGAGCGCATGAAAGTGCTGCTGGTGTGGTCCGCCGGCCTCGACCAGTTCCAGGAACTGGGCAGCGATGTGCTCGAAGGTGTGTACCTCGGCGCGCAGTATTGGCACCAGGTCGACACCCCGCTCAACCGCGAGCTGGTCAAGCTGACCCAGGCCAAGTACGGGATCAACCCCACCTACCCGCTGGCCGCCGATTACATCAGCACCAAGGTCATGCTCGACACCATCAAGGCCACCGGCAGCTTCGACGGCCCCACGGTGGCCAAGGCCATGCAGGGCCTGAGCTACGACGGCCCGACCGGCAAGGAAACGATCCGCGCCGGCGACCACCAGGTGATCAAGGATTACTACCTGCTGGTGGGCAAGGCCGCAGGCGACATGGCCGACAAGGACGACCTGGCCAAGGTGCTCAGCGCCGGCCAGTCGTTCCCACCGGTAGAAGCCACGGGCTGCACGCTCGGCTGATCCGCCCACTTTCACCGGTAATACACGACAGGGCCGTTGACCACGGCCGCCTGTTGGAGGGTTCCTGCATGCTCAATCTTTATCTGTTCCAGATTCTCAACGGCCTGGGCCTGGGGATGATTTACTTCCTGATCGCAGTCGGGTTGACCATCATTTTCGGCCTGCTGAACTTCGTCAACTTCGCCCACGGCGCGTTTTTTTTGCTGGGGGCGTACATCTGCTACACCGCCGTCAGCCTCACCGGCAGCTTCTGGCTGGCCCTGCTGATCGCGCCCTTGGTGGTGGCCGCACTGGCGTGGCTGATCGAGCGATTATTGATCCAGCGGATCTACCACCTGCCGCATATGTTCCAGATCCTCGTGACCCTGGGTATCGCGCTGATCATCCAGGAAGCCAGCGTGATGATCTGGGGCCCGGTGGGCAAAAGCGTCGCCGTCCCGGAATTGCTGCGCGGGGTGTTGGTGGTCGGCGATTTTGTGTACCCCTACTACCGCCTGTTTTTGATTGTGTTCTCGGGGCTGGTGGGCCTTGGCCTGTGGCTGCTGCTGGAGCGCACACGCTTTGGCGCCCTCGTGCGGGCCGGCAGTGAGAGCACCGAGACCGTATCGCTGCTGGGCACCAATATTTTCCGCCTGTTCTCCATGACCTTCGCCCTCGGCGTGGCCCTGGCCGGCATCGCCGGCGTGTTGTTTGCGCCCTTGCGCGGTGCCCAGCCTTTTGTCGGTCCGGAAATCCTCGGCATCGCCTTCGTCGTCGTGGTGATCGGCGGCATGGGCTCGTTCGGCGGAGCCCTGGTGGGCGGCCTGCTGGTGGGCGTGGTGCAGAGCCTGATGACCACACTCTGGCCCCAAGGCGCGAGCCTGATGATCTACGGCGCCATGGCCGTGGTGATTCTGGTGCGCCCTTACGGCCTGTTCGGGAGAGTCTGACATGAGCGAGAAAAATCCCCTGCCGTTTGCCAAGACCCAATCCAAGGCCATGTTGCTGTGGGTGTTGGCGGTGCTGATCGGCCTGCCATTGATCCTGCCCTCGGCGACCCTGGCCACCGAGATCCTGATCTTTGCCCTCGCCGCCCTGGCCTGCAACCTGTTGCTGGGCTACACCGGACTGCTGTCGTTCGGTCAGGGCATCTTCTTCGGCGCCGGTGCCTATTGCGCGGCGCTGTTGATGATCCACCTGCAACTGGGCCTGTTCAGCGCGCTGCTCGGCGCGGCGCTGGCCGGTGGGTTCCTGGCGTTCCTGGTGGGCGCCCTGGCGATCCGCCGCACCGGTATCTACTTCGTGATGCTGACCCTGGCCTTCAGCCAGATGGCCTACTTCCTCGCCTACACTCTGAGCGACTGGACCGGTGGCGACAACGGCCTGCTCAGCGTGCCGCGCCCGGAAATCCGTATCGGTGACACGGTACTGCTGTCCCTGGCCGACGCCCGGGTGTTCTACGGTTTTGTCGCGGTGCTGTTCCTGCTGATCTTTATCGGCGCACGCCGGGTGATCGCTTCGCCGTTCGGCAGCACGCTGATGGCGATCCGCGAAAACGAAACCCGCGCCTCGGCCATCGGCTACGACACGCGCCACTTCAAAATCCTGGTGTTTGTACTGTCAGGCGCGGTCACCGGGATTGCCGGGGCGCTGTACGCCATGCTCCTGCACTTTGTGCCGCTGTCCAATATCGACCTGGTGATGTCGGAGAACATCCTGATCATGACCATCGTCGGCGGTACCGGCTCGCTGTTCGGCTCGTTGCTGGGGGCCGGCTCCATCGTACTGCTGGGGGATTTCCTGTCCGACCTGTGGCCGCGCTGGCTGATGCTGCTGGGGGTGATCCTGATCCTGGTGGTGATCTTTATGCGCGGTGGTTTGTGGGGCGGCCTGTCGTCGCTGTTCGACCGTGTGCGGGGTAGCCGCAAGGCCGCCGTCGTGACCAAGGAGGAGCTGCTATGAGCATCCTGTTGGAAACCAAAGACCTGGAACTGGCCTACGGCGCCTTCCATGCCGTCAACGGCGTCAACCTCAAGGTCGAAGCCGGCACCATCCACACCATTATCGGCCCCAACGGCGCCGGCAAGACCAGCCTGTTTCACTGCCTGACCGGCGAGCGTCAGGCTACGGCCGGCGCGATTCATTTCGACGGCCAGAACCTGATGCGCAAACCGGCCCACGGCCGCGTGGGCCTGGGCATGGCCCGTTCGTTCCAGCTCACCAGCCTGTTCCAGAACCTCAGCGTGCGCGAGAACCTGCGCCTGGCCGCCCAGGGCCGCGACGGCGTGCGCGCCCTGAACTTCTGGCGCCGCGTCGACAGCCAGCGCGAGCACCTGGAAATGGCCGACCAGGTCCTGGAACGCCTGCAACTGACCGCCCGCGCCGAAACCCTGGCCGGTGAGTTGTCCCACGGCCAGCAACGGGTGCTGGAAGTGGGAATGTCGATCTGCTCGCGACCCAAGCTGTTGATGCTCGACGAACCCACCTCGGGCATGGGCATCGACGATATTCCGATCATGACCCAACTGATCAGCGACCTGGGCCGCGACCACACCGTGCTGTTGATCGAGCACAACATGAGCATCGTCATGTCCATCAGCCAGCGCATCACCGTGATGAGCCACGGGCAGATCCTGGTGGAAGGCACGCCGCAATTCGTACGCGCCGACGAGCGCGTGCGCACTGCTTACCTGGGAGAGGCCGCCTGATGCTGACCGTCGACAATATTCATTCCTACTACGACAAAAGCCACGTCCTCGAGGGCGTGTCCCTGACCGTCAACCCCGGCGAACTGGTGACCCTGCTCGGCCGTAACGGTGCGGGCAAGACCACCACCCTGCGCAGCATCCTGGGGATTATCTGCCCGCGCCAGGGGCAGATTCATTTCAACGGCCAACCGCTGGTGGGGCAGAAGATCTTTGAAATCGCCCGCCAGGGGTTGGCGCTGGTCCCCGAAAACCGCGGGATTTTCCGTTTGCTCACCGTGGAAGAAAACCTGCGCATCGCCGTACGCAAGACCAGCCGCTGGCAGATGGAAGACGTGTACGCGATGTTCCCGCGCCTCAAGGAGCGGCGCAAAAACGCCGGCCATGCATTGTCCGGTGGTGAGCAGCAGATGCTCGCCATCGCCCGCGCCCTGCTCAACGACCCCAAGCTGCTGATCCTCGACGAACCCACCGAAGGCCTGGCCCCGGTGATCGTCGATGAACTGGTAAAAATCCTGCGCAAGATCAAGGACGACGGCCTGCCGGTGCTGCTGGTGGAGCAGAACCTGTTGGTCTGCGACAAGCTTGCCGACCGCCACTACGTGCTCGAACAGGGCCGCGTGGTCTACGAAGGCAGCGCCGAGGCCTTTCGCGCCGACCCGACGATCAAGAACCGCTACCTGGCCCTGAGTGCCTGACCGGAGACTGCTGATGAATAGTTTTGCGCAACCGCTCAAGAGCAACGCCCCGCTGATCAACCGCGACCGCCTGTGGCAATCCTTGATGGACCTGGCCCAGCTCGGCGCCACGGCCAAGGGCGGCGTGTGCCGCCTGGCCCTGACCGACCTGGATCGCCAGGCCCGCGACCTGTTTGTGCAGTGGTGCGAGGCCGCCGGCTGCAGTGTCAGCGTGGATGCTATCGGCAATATCTTTGCCCGTCGCGCCGGACGTAACCCTGACCTGCCACCCGTGATGACGGGCAGCCATATCGACACCCAGCCCACGGGCGGCAAGTTCGATGGCTGCTACGGGGTGATGGCCGGCCTGGAAGTGATCCGCACCTTGAATGACTTGGGCGTGCAAACCCAAGCGCCGATTGAAGTGGTGGTGTGGACCAACGAGGAAGGCTCGCGCTTCCCGCCGTGCATGATGGGTTCCGGGGTGTTTGCCGGCAAATTCGACTTGCAGGAGACCCTCGACAAACAGGACGAGCAAGGCCTGTCGGTGGGCGCCGAGTTGCAGCGCATTGGCTACGCCGGCCCGCGTGCGGTACTTGGGCACCCGGTGGGCGCCTATTTCGAGGCGCATATCGAACAGGGTCCGGTGCTTGAAGATCAGGCCATCACCCTTGGCGTGGTCATGGGCTGCCTGGGCCAGAAGTGGTTCGACCTGACGTTCACCGGCGTCGAGGCCCACGCCGGCCCGACGCCGATGCGCCTGCGCAAGGACGCCCTGGTGGGCGCCGCGCAGGTGGTCAGCGCGGTCAACCGGATTGCCCATGAACAACAACCCCACGCCTGCGGTACCGTCGGCTGCCTGAGCCTGCATCCGGGCTCGCGCAACGTGATTCCCGGCCAGGTGCAGATGACCATCGACCTGCGCCATCTGCATGCCGACAAGCTGCAAGCGATGGTGGATGAAGTGCGTGAGGTGATCGAGGCCACGGCCAAGCAGCATGGCCTGAGCTATGAACTGACGCCCACCGCGGACTTCCCGCCGCTGGACTTTCATCCCTCTTGCGTCAACGCCGTGCGCGATGCGGCCAGTGTGCTGGGCTTGAGCCATATGGACATCGTCAGCGGCGCCGGGCACGACGCGATTTTTGTCGCCGAACTGGGCCCGGCCGGGATGATTTTTGTACCGTGCGAAGGCGGCATCAGCCACAACGAAATCGAAAACGCCGCGCCGGATGACCTGGCCGCCGGCTGCGCGGTGTTGCTGCGGGCCATGGTCAATGCAGCCCAGGGAGGTGATGCGGCATGACTGATATCGCCAACCTGACGGCCGTAGAACTGCTGGCGCGCTACCGAGATAAAAGCCTGTCGCCGGTGGACGTGACCGAAGACACCTTGCTGCGCATCGAACGCTACAACCCGGTGGTCAACGCCTACTGCCATGTCGACCCCGAAGGCGCCTTGAACGCCGCGCGGGCCTCGGAACAACGCTGGTTCAAGGGCCAACCTTGCGGCGCATTGGACGGCGTGCCGGCGTCGATCAAGGACTTGACCCTGACGGCGGGCATGCCCACGCGCAAGGGCTCACGCACCTCATCCGCCAGCGGGCCGTGGGACGTCGACGCACCATTCTCGGGGTTTATGCGCAAGGCCGGCGCGGTGCTGCTGGGCAAGACCACCACCCCGGAATTCGGCTGGAAAGGCGTCACCGACAACCCGCTGTACGGCATCACCCGCAACCCCTGGGACACCCGCACCACAGCGGGCGGTTCGTCCGGCGGAGCGGGTGCGGCGGCAGCACTGAACCTCGGCGTGCTGCACCAGGGCAGCGATGCCGGGGGCTCGATCCGCATTCCCTGTGCCTTTACCGGCACCTTCGGCATCAAGCCGACCTTTGGCTACGTGCCGCAATGGCCGGCTAGTTCGATGACGATCCTCTCGCACCTGGGGCCGATGACCCGCACCGTGGAAGATGCCGTGCTGATGCTGCAAACCGTGGCGCAACCGGACGCCCGGGACGGCCTGATTGGCGCCCCGCGCAGCACGCCGTGGCTCACACCCGGGACGGACCTGAAGGGACTGCGCATCGCCTACAGCCCTGATTTTGGCTACGTGAACGTCGATCCGCAGGTAGCCAAGGTGGTCGCGCAGGCAGTCGCGGGCCTGGTGCAACTCGGGGCGCATGTGGAACAGATCGACCCGGGGTTCAGCGACCCGCTGGAGGTGTTCAACACCCTGTGGTTCGCCGGCGCGGCGCGCCTGACGGGGCAACTGACCGGCGCCCAGTGCGACCTGCTCGACCCCGGCCTGCTGCGCATTGCGCAACAGGGCGAACGCCTCAGCCTGGACGACTACACCGCCGCCCTGGAAGCACGGGCGGCATTGGTGGCGCGCATGGCGGCGTTCCATGAGCACTACGACATACTGGTCTCGCCGATGCTACCGATCACTGCCTTTGACGCGGGGCACAACGTACCACCGGGCTCGGGGCTGGGCGAATGGATGGAGTGGACGCCGTTCAGCTACCCCTTCAACCTCACCCAGCAACCGGCGGCCTCGGTACCGTGCGGGTTGGCGGCCAATGGCTTGCCGGTGGGCTTGCATGTGGTGGGCGCGCGGTTTGCCGATGAGCAGGTGTTGCGGGTGTGCCAGGTATACGCTCGGGCATTTCCGACCCAGCACTTGCAGGTGCCGAAAGACTTGGGGTGAGACCCGGTCTGATGTGGGGGGGCTGGATTGCCTGCGATGGGCATGGTGGTGTACATATCCGTTGCTGCGGTCACGGCGGCTTAGGGTTCCGCCCTGACGGCGGGTCACTTTCGAAGAGCCGGAGTGCCGGCCCAGTCCAAAGTAACCAAAGCGCTCTTGCCCCACCACTCGGTGCCTCGCCTAGGCTCGGCATGCCCGCAGTCAGGCATTGCTCCGTGGGCCCGCCGCGATCGGCCATCCATGGCCGTGTCGCGGCTACCCCGGCATCCTGCCGGGGTGCCCACTGCGCAATACCTGCCTGCGGCCATCGTGGTTTAACGGGGCGCCTAAGATCAAAAGCCAGATCAAAAGCAGAGCAATAGCAACGCCAGAGCGCGGAGCTGCATTCCCCTGTGGGAGCTGGCTTGCCTGCGATAGCGGTGTATCAGCCGATAAATATATCGACTGATCGACCGCTATCGCAGGCAAGCCAGCTCCCACAGGTATACGCGTAAGCCTCACCGATCAGGTCGGCTGTCAGGCCGCCTCGCTCTGCTTGTGATTTTGATCTTAGGCGCCCCGTTAAACCACGCTGGCCGTAATCCGATATTGATTTGGGGGGTAAACCGGCAGGACGCCGGTTTAGCCGCGCTGGGCCATGGATGGCCCATCGCGGCGGCCCCCCAAATCAATGTCGGATTACGGGCACACCGAGCCTAGGCGAGGTGCCGAGTGGTGGGGCAAGAGCGCTTTGGTTACTTTCGCGCTCTTCGAAAGTGACCCGCCGTAAGGGCGGAACCTTAAGTGGCCGTGACCGCAGCAACGGATATGTACACAACCCCAAGAACCATCGCAGGCAAGCCAGCTCCCACACTCATCGCATTTCACACACCGATTTTCGATTGTCACACTACAATGTCCCTCCCCCCTCTCCGGAGCCGACATGGATATCGAACTGGCACGCACTTTCCTGGAAATCACCCGCTGCGGCAGCCTGGCCGCAGCCGCCGAGAAGTTGCACGTCACCCAGACCGCCATTACCGCACGTGTGCAAAAGCTCGAAAGCCAGCTCGACAGTACGCTGTTTGTGCGCAACCGCGCCGGGGCGCGCTTGACTGCCGATGGCGAGGCGTTCGTGGTGTATGCCAATCAACTGGTGCAGACCTGGGAAGCCGCACGCCGTGACCTGCCGTTGCCCGAGGGCTATCGCAATGTGTTGCATATCGGCGGCGAAGTCAGCCTGTGCAACCCGTTGATGCTCGGCTGGGCCAAGGCCCTGCGCGAGCACATCCCCAGCCATGCACTGCGCACCGAAGTGCGTGACGGTGAATACCTGTTGCGCCAGCTGGAACTGGGCGTGCTGGATGCCGCGCTGGTGTTCCAGCCGCAGTACTGGCCGGGGTTGCAGGTGGAGCAGGTGCTGGAGGAAAAACTGATCCTGGTGCGCCTGGCCGCCCGTCCCGATCCCTATGTGTATATCGATTGGGGCCCGGGCTTTCGCCAGCAACACGACGCCGCCCTGCCCGACAAGGCCCGCGCCGCGGTGAGTTTCAACTTGGGGCCACTGGCCCTGCAATACATTCTGGAGAACGGCGGCAGCGGCTATTTCCGCACGCGGGTGGTGCAGAGTTACCTCGAAAGCGGGGTAATGGAGCGTGTGCCCAAGGCTCCGGAGTTCAGTTTCCCGACTTACCTTGTGTACTCGCGCGAGCGCGATTCGGCGATCCTGCAACAGGCCCTGGTGCTGCTGCGCGGGGTGGTCAAGGCCGAAAGCGATTGGTCGCAACGCTGGGATCCGGTGCTTTGAACCCCTGCCCATGTTAGCCTCCTGATGTTTTCTCCTGGTCTGCCCTGTCGATGAACAAGAAAAAATCCGTCACCATCAGCGACATCGCCAAGCGGGTCAATATGACCACCATCACGGTGTCGCGGGCGTTGAGTAAACCCGACCTGGTCAAGCCCGCCACCCTGGCACGCATCCTTGAGGTGGCACGCGAGCTGGACTACGTGCCCAACGCCTTCGCCCGTGGGCTCAAGCGCAGCGAAAGCCTGATCATCGGGGTGATCACCGCATCGGTCGACAACCCGTTCTACAGCGAGATGATCAAGGCGATTTCCCGCGAGGCGAAAAAGCACGGCTACACCATCATGCTGGTGGACACCGACGAGCTGGAAGAACTGGAAAGCAAGGCCGTGGACACCCTGCTGGGCTATCGCGTGGCGGGGATCATCCTGTCGCCGGTCTCCGACGAGCCCGACTACCAACCCGATTACCTGGAGCGCCTGGGCAACGGCAAGACGCCGGTGGTGCTGCTCGACCGCACGATCCACGACAGCCCGTTCAGCCGCGTGGTGCTGGACAACTACCACAGCGGGATCGAAGCCGCGCAATACCTGTTGCGCCACAACCCGGCGCTCAAGCGCCTGCTGGTGCTGACCGGGCCTGAGCATTCACGCATCACCGTAGAGCGCCTCAAGGGCCTGCGCGAAGTACTGGCCGAGCATCCCCAGGTGCAGGTCCAAGTGTGCGCCGGCGACTACACCTTGATGCCCTCCTACCTGCACACCCTCGACTACCTGGCCGCGCACGCTGCGCCGGACGCGATCATGGGGTTCAACCAGTTGATCACCCTAGGCGCCTTGCGCGCCCTGCGCATGCACAACATCCCCCACGACAGCCTGACCATCTGTGGCATCGACCGCTTGCCCTTTGCCGATATCTTCGGCGTGCCGATTGCCTGCGTGGCCCACGATGCGTCGCTGGCCGGCAGCAGTGCGGTGCGCCTGTTGCTCGACCGCCTGCAAGACCCGTACAAGCCACGGGACAAGGTGGTGATTGCCGGTACCCTGGAAAACGGCTAGCGGCTGGTGTAGCCGCCATCGATCGGCAGGCTGACCCCGCTGATCATGCTCGCCGCCTCGCTCAACAGGAACAGCACCGGTAACGCCACTTCGTGCGGTTGGGCGAAGCGTCCCAAGGGTATCGCCGCCAACGCCGGGTCGCGCTTGGCCGGATCGGACCAGGCCTGTTGCGCCATCGGCGTCAGGGTCACGGTGGGGTTGACGCTGTTGACCCGGATCCCGAAACGCCCCCATTCAGCACATTGCACGCGGGTGATCGCATCCAGGGCGGCCTTGGACGCGCAATAGCCGAGGTGGTCGTCCAGTGCCACCAGTGAAGCCTGGCTGGAGACGTTGACGATGCTGCCAGCAATACCTGCGGCGATCATCGCCGCCGCCACTCGGCTGGCGACTTGCGCGGCGGCGCGGGCATTGACGTTCATCACCAGGTCAAAGGCTGCGCTGCTGATCGCCGCTGCCGGCTCCAGGCGCGAGATACCGGCGCAATTGACCAGGCCGTGCATCGGCGGCAGGTCCTTGAGGGCCGCATCCAGGGCCGCGCTGTTGGCAATGTCCAGGCACAGGGTTTCGCAACCCAATTGCGCGAGCGCGTTGGCGTCACGGCCGATGGCAAAAACCTGGGCGCCGCTGGCGAGCAGTTGCAGGGCGATTTCCCGGCCGATGCCGCTACTGGCGCCGGTGACGAGGATGCGTTGGTGGGTGAAGTCGAAGGTGGTGGTCATCAATGAATATCCCAAAGCAATAGAGAGCCCATGTGGGAGCTGGCTTGCCGGCGATGGCGGCAGGTCAGCCAGCAGATTTATCGACTGATACACCGCTATCGCAGGCAAGCCAGCTCCCACATTTTGGTCCGTGTTCACTTAACTCGTTTGCAGGCTGTGCATCACCGGCTTAAGTGCCGGATACAGCTTCAGGTAGTCGGCAAAAGCGCGGTCATATGCCTGCACATTCTCAGCCCCAGGCTCAGCCCGCAGCTCCAACTGCACCCAGCCTTTTTCCATCTGCGCGGTGTCCACCAGCCCCACCGTATGCGCCGCCAACAACGCCGCACCCAATGCCGCCTCCACTTCCTGGACGATGGTGTACACCGGGTAGCGGGTCACATCGGCAATGATCTGCATCCACAAATCCGAATGGCTCGCCCCGCCCACCACGATCAACCGTGGGTCCAGTGAATGGGCACCACGCATGCCTGCCTCGATGTTGTGCCGCAGGGCAAAACTCACGCCTTCGAGCACCGCGCGGTACAGGTGGATGCGGCTGTGATACAGGTTCAGGCCGACAAAACTGCCGCTGGCCTGGTCATCCCATACCGGGCTGCGCTCACCCATCAGGTATGGCAAAAACAACAGCCCCTCACTGCCCGCCGGGATCTTGCGCGCGCTCTGTTCCAGCAGCCACAGGCTGTCCTGGCCGGTGTCTTTGGCCTGTTGTTCCTCGGCCTGGCAGAACTGCTCGCGAAACCAGCTCACCGAGGCGCCGGCGGTAATCGCGCCGCCGAAGATGTACAGGTCCTGCTGACCGTTGTAGACGTGGGGCATGCTCACCAGGCCATGCCGGGCATCCACCTGTTGGTTGAGGTAGCCCCAGCACATGCTGGTGCCGATCATCGCCACGTGGTTGCCCGGCCGGGTGACGCCGGCCGCCAGGGTTGCCATGGCCGCGTCGACGCCACCGGCCAGCACCGGCATGCCCGCCGCCAGGCCCAGGCGTTGCGCCCATTCCGGCAGCAGGCCGCCCACCGCTTCGCCCGAATACAGCAAGCGCTCGGGCATCATCGCCAACGGGATATCCAGCGCCGCCAGCATCTCGGCAGACCAGCCGCGCGCGGCCACATCGTAGATACCGCCGATATTGCCGGCGCTGCTGTGATCCACCGCCACCTCACCGGTCAGGCAGTAGTTGATATAGCTGTTGGGCGGCAGCAGGTAGCGGGTGTTGGCCCAGACCTGGGGTTGGTGCTGCTTGAGCCAGAGCATCTTGGTGAAACCGTAGTAGCTGTCCACCGAGTTGCCGGTAATCGCGAACAGACGCTCCAGGTCGACATGTTCGCGCACCCAGGCCACCTGCTCGCCGGCGCGGCGGTCCATCCAGATCAGGCACGGATGCAGCGGCTTGATAGCGGCATCCACGGCAATTCCCGAGCCGCCGTAAAGGCTGCTGATACACAGCGCCTTGACCGCCTCCTTGTGTACACCGGACTTGGCCATGCAATGGTTGACGCAACTTTCGACCGCATCCAGCCAGACCTGCGGCCACTGCTCGGCCCAGCGTACTTTCGGGGTATCCACGCGATAGCCCTGGCTGTGCTGGGCGATGATCCGACCCTCGCCATCCACCAACAGCGCCTTGGTGCTTTGGGTGCCTATGTCTACGCCAATCACATAATGCATAGTCATTGTCCTGGCTTGAGCAGCACCTTGATCGACTTCACCGAGTTGGCCAGGTCGAACGCTTCAGCCCAGTTATCCAGCGGGAAGTCATGGGTGACGATGCCCTTGGACGTCACCAGGCCACGCTCGAACAGGTCGATGGCCACCGGGTAGCAATACGGCCCCAGGTGCGCGCCGCGTACGTCCAGCTCCTTGCGGTCACCGATGATCGACCAGTCGGCGCTGGTCTCGGCACCGAATACGCTGAACTCGACAAAGCGCCCCAGCTTGCGGATCAGCTCCAGGCCCTGGGTCACGCCGGCCGGCACGCCGGTGGTCTCGATGTACACGTCGCAGCCGTAGTTGTCGGTCAGGCTATTGATGATCTCGCGGGCGTTGTCCCGGGCGGGGTTGATCACGACATCGGCGCCGTATTTTTTCGCCAGCGCCAGGCGCTCGTCGACCATGTCGATGACCACCAGTTTTTTCGGGGTTTTCAAGGCGGCCACCTGCACCATGCACAGACCCAGGGTGCCCGCGCCGGCAATCACCACCACGTCGTCGAGCTGCAGGTCGCCACGGTTGACCGTATGAATCGCGCAGGCCATCGGCTCGATCAAGGCCGAATCTTCAAGGGACACCGACTCGGGAATCTTGTGCACGATGGCCGTCTTGGGGATACGCATGTACTGGGCCATGCCGCCTTCGGCCACTTCGCGCTGGAAGCCGAAGATGTTGTGCACCTCGCACATCCAGTACTTGCCGGACTTGCAGAAACGGCACTTGCCACAAGGCACGATCTGCTCGGCGATCACCTTGTCGCCCACCTTGACCTCGAAGTGCTCCTCGGCGCCCTCGCCCACTTGCTCCACATAGCCAAAAAACTCATGCCCCGGCACCACCGGCGCCTTGACCCAGGGGTTGTCGCCGCCCCAGAACATCGCCGCGCCCGAGTGGCATTTGCAGTCACTGGCGCAGATGCCGCAGGCGGCAATGCGGATCACCAGTTCATTGGGCCGCGCCTGGGGTTTGCTGATGCGCTCCAGGCGGTAGTCTTTCGGGCCGTGGCAGACGACGGCTTGCATTTGGGTGTGCTTATCCATGGTGTACTGACCTTTATTGAAGATGAGAGAGCCCGTCGCGGCCACGGCGGCCGCGTTGCGGTGATGGTTTTTTTACTTGTGGCGCTGACGGCTGATAAAGATCGCCAGCAAAATAATTGCGCCCTTGATCACGCTCTGCACATAGGGCGAGACCCCGAGCATGTTCAGGCCGTTGTTCAACACCCCGAGCAGCATGGCGCCAAGCAAGGTGCCGACAATCACCCCGCGCCCACCGGCAATCGAGGCGCCACCCAGGACCACAGCAGCAATCGCATCCAGTTCAAAACCGATGCCCGCATTGGGCTGGCCACTCATCAGGCGCGAGGTCAGCACCAGCCCCGCAATCGCCGCGGTCAGGCCACTGAGGCCGTATACCAGCAACTTGAAACGCGCCGCCCGCACCCCAGACAAACGCACCGCTTCTTCATTGCCGCCAATGGCGTAGATATAGCGACCGATGCGCGTGTGTTGCAGCAGCACATAGGCCACCAGGTAGGTGACCAGCATGATCAGGATCGGTACCTGGATGCCCAGCAGGCTTTCACGGCCAAAGAACGCGAACCACTCCGGCAGCCCGGAAATCGGATAGCCGTCGGTGTACATCAGGCCAAAGCCACGGGCGATGCCCATGGTCGCCAGGGTGACGATGATCGGTGGCATATGCAGGTAGGCCACGAACAGACCGTTGCCGATACCAAACGCCACGCCGATCAGCAATCCGGCGCCAATCGCCAGGCCCGGCGGCAGGCCCGCGACCATCAGGCCGGCGGTCAGGGTGCCGGACAAGGCCATCACCGGCCCCACTGACAAATCGATGCCACCGGTCAGGATCACGCAGGTCATGCCCACCGCGATGATCGCGTTGATCGACACTTGGCGGGCGATATTGGACAGGTTGCTGGCGGTGAGGAAAGTATCACTGGCGACGATCATCACGGCCGTGACCACCAATAGCCCGATAAACGGATAAAACGCCGGCGAGCGCACCAGCCGCGCCAGGTTCAGGCGCAGCCTGCCGGTCTCGGCGCGGTTAATGGACGTATTCACTTGAGCCCCCTGTTGCATGGCGCATAACCTCTTGTGGGTTGACGGCGGACGCTTCCAGTACCTTGACGATCGCGCCTTTGTGGAACACGGCGACGCGGTCGCACATGCCGATGATTTCCGGCAGCTCCGAAGAAATCATGATGATTGCGTAGCCTTGCTCGGTGAGCTTGCGCATCAGCGCGTAGATCTGTGCCTTGGCGCCGACGTCGATGCCACGGGTGGGTTCGTCGAACACCAGCACGTCGCAGTGATGGTTGATCCAGCGTGCAATCACTACTTTCTGCTGGTTGCCGCCACTGAGGTTGAACACCCGGCTTTCGCCGCTCGGCGCCTTGATCGACAGCTGGCGCATCAGCTCATCGACACTGGCGCACTCCTTGGTCTTGTCGATCAGGCCGCAGGCACCCTGGTATTTGCGCAGGTTGTTGATGGAGATGTTTTCGCGAATGCTGAAATCGGTGATCAGGCCTTCGCTCTTGCGGCTTTCCGGCAGCAGGCCGATACCCTGGGCCAAGGCCTGGGCCGGGTCGTCGAGGCTGACTTTTACCCCGCGCAGCCACACATCCTTGGTCACCGACGCCAGCGCGCCCATCATGCCCAGGGCCAGTTCGGTGCGGCCCGAGCCGACCAGCCCGGCAAACCCGAGTATTTCGCCCTGGTGCAGCTGGAACTGGTTGTGCGGGCCGTTGCGCTTGAGCTGGATGTCCTTGACCTCCAGCAGCAACGGCCCGCGCGCGGCGGTGGGTTTGGGGGGGAAGCTGCATTCCAGTTTCCGGCCCACCATCATCTCGACCAGGCGGTCGATATCGCTGTCCGCCACATCCGTCACGCCGGCGTTGCCGCCGTCGCGCAATACGCTGATGCGGTCGCACACCTGGAAAATTTCTTCGAGGTGATGGGAGATGAAAATCACGGCCACGCCCTGGCGCTTGAGCTCACGCATGATCTCGAACAGCAGCTCGGCCTCGCTTGGCGTAAGGGTCGCGGTGGGTTCGTCGAGCACCAACAGCCGCGCATCCAGGGCCAGAGCCTTGGCGATCTCGACAAACTGTTGCTCGGCCACGCTCAGGTGCTTGACCGGGCATTGCAGGTCGATGCTCACGCCCAGGCGTTGGAACAACGCCTGGGACGCTTGATGCATATCGCGCTTGCGCAGCAGGCCGAAGCGGTTGTTCAGCTCATGGCCGAGGAAAATGTTTTCCACTGCCGTGAGGTAGGGAATCAGGCTGAACTCCTGGAACACAATGCCGATGCCAGCGGCAATCGCGTCACGATAGGTCGCGAACTGCTGCGCCTGGCCGTCGATCAAAATGCGCCCTTCATCCTGGTGCTCGACCCCGCCGAGGATTTTCATCAGGGTCGATTTACCCGCGCCATTTTCCCCGAGCAAGGCATGGATTTCGCCGCGCTCCACCTGCAGGTTGATGGACTTGAGGGCTTGCACCCCCGGGTAGCGTTTACAGATGTTTTCCAGTTGCAAAAGACTGCTCATGCCGCCGACCTCTCGTTCAGAAGGGTGCCCAGGGCCCCACGCTTGACGTGGGGCGCGGACGGTTTACCAGCTGAAGTCCTTGGCCTTGGCCTGATCGATCAGAGTGATATCCACCGGGAGGGTGGCGGGCACTTGCGAGCCCCACTTCTTGGCCAGGGCGATGCCCAGGGCCAGGCGGATCTGGTCGCGCGGGTATTGCGCAGAGGTGGCGATGAACTTGCTGCCAGGCTTGAGGATGGCCTTGATCGCTTCCGGCGCACCGTCGACGCTGACCAGTTTGACGTCCATGCCGCTGGCCTCGATGGCCGACAGTGCGCCAAGGGAGCCGTTGTCATTGACGCTGAAAATGCCCTTGAGGGTGGGTTGGGCCTGGAGCATGTTTTCGGTCACGGTCAGTGCCTGGTCACGCTCTTGCTTGCCGTTCTGGATGCTGACGATCTTGATCTGTGGATGCTTGGCCACAGCCTCCTTGCAACCGCGCACGCGCTCGAGGATCGGCACCACGGCGATGCCGTCGAGGATTGCGATATTGCCGGCGTCACCGATGTTTTTCGCCAGGTATTCACAGGCCTGGAAGCCGGCGTCGAAGTTCTTTGAGCCGACGAAGGAGTCCAGCGGGCCATCGGCCTGGGCGTCTACCGCGACCACCACGACACCGGCGGCATGGGCCGATTTGACGGCGGACTGTACGCCCACCGAATCCGTGGGGTTGATCAGCAGGATATCGATGCCCTTTTGCAGCATGTCTTCGACGTCACTGACCTGCTTGGACACGTCGTGGCGGGCATCGGTGATGATCAATTGCGCGCCGATGGTCGCCGCTGCGTCTTGCAGGGCATCTTTCATGGTGACGAAGTACGGGTTGTTGATTTCCTGGAAGGAAGCGCCAATACGCAGAGGCGCAGGCTGGGTGTCGGCCAGGGCGACGGTGGAGATGCTTAGAGCCAACAAACACAGGGTTTTGCGAAGCATTTTCATGGCGTGGGTCTCTGTTTTGTTTTTATTTTTAGAGCAAATGTTATCGTTAACATTTTGGCAGAAGCTAGCAAGTAAATGAGGCAGGTGCAAGCCCCTTGCACCTGTCGGGGCGAGCTCAGTTCGCAAAATTGGCAGGCCGGACTAAGCTTGGTCCCCAACAAAAAATATAACGAGCGCCGCCATGACCCATCCCACCGAGGCTTTTCGCGAACGCTACCGCGCCGCTGTCCACCCGCGCTATAACCCGTGGCTGCATGCCGGCTTTGTGCTCAGCTACGGTTTGCTCTGCATCATGCTGGCCTGGGGCAGCACCCAACAGATTCAAGCCTGGGAATGGCTGGCCGTGCCCCTGACACTGGTGTTCTTCAACCTGTGCATTTACCTCGTCCATCGGCACCTGGGCCATCACAAACACGGGCTTGCCAAGCTGTTTTATGCACGCCACACCGGTGATCACCACAGCTTCTTCACCCCCGGCCACATGACCTATGACAGCCCCAGGGACTGGCGGGTGATTCTGTTTCCGGCCTGGCTGATCGTGCTCCACAGCCTGGCCATCACCCTCCCCGCCTGGTGGCTGCTCAAGCAACTCAACCCGAACGTCGCCGGGCTGTTCGCCGGGTGCATGATCCTCGGTTACCTGCTCTACGAAACCTTCCATGCCTGCGAACACCTGCCTGCCGGGCACCCCTTGGCCCGCTTGCCATGGATCCGCCATATGCACCAACTCCATGCGTTGCACCACCGCCGCGAATTGATGCAAGGACGCAACTTCAACATCGTGCTGCCATTGATGGACTATCTGTTCGGCACGCTGTACTGGGAGCCCGTCTCAACCCCCTCCAAAGACTCTCGGGAAGCACCATGAGCCAAAAAATCCGTCATCTGCTGTTGCTGGTATTGATCGCCATCGTCGCCTTTTTGCTGCTGATGCCCACCGAGGTCCAGCCGGTCAACTGGGCCCCGCCCAAGGCTCCGTCCCTGCAAACGGGGCCCTATAGCGAGAACCAGCGCCTGAAGGATGTCCAGCGCATTGGCGCCCAGGACATCGCCGGGCCCGAGGCCTTGCTGGTGGATGCCCAGGGTTTGCTGGTCACCGGCCTGCATGACGGGCGGATCATCCGCACCGCGCCAGACAGCAAGACCCTGGAAGTGCTGGCCAACACCGGTGGCCGCCCACTGGGCCTGGCACTGCACCCCGACGGGCGCCTGATCATTGCCGATGGGATCAAGGGCTTGCTGGCCTTGGACGCCCAGCGCACGTTGAGCACCCTGAGCACCAGCGCCAACGGCGTACCCTTCGGGTTTACCGATGATGTGACGGTGGACGCCGCCGGACGCTATGGCTATTTCAGCGATGCCTCCAGCCGCTGGGGCTATGGCCAGGATGGTGAAGCGGTGATCGAGCATGGTGGCGACGGTCGGTTGTTGCGTTATGACTTCAGCAACGGCCAGACCGACGTCTTGCTCGATCACCTGCAATTCGCCAACGGCGTGGCCCTGGGGCCAGATGAAAGCTATGTGTTGGTCAATGAAACCGGGGCCTATCGCATCAGTCGCTATTGGCTCAAGGGCGACAAGGCGGGTACCCATGACCTGTTTATCGACAACCTGCCGGGGCTGCCGGACAACCTCACCTTCAATGGCCGGGATCGGTTCTGGGTGGCGCTGTATTCGCCGCGTAACCCACTGCTCGATGGCTTGGCCGGCTACCCCGCGATACGCAAGATGATGGTGCGGGCGCTGATGGTGGTGCCCAAGCCCATCGAGCGCAAAGCCTTTGTGCTGGGGCTGGATGTGAATGGTCAGGTGGTGGCCAACCTGCAGGATGGCAGCGCGGGCAACTATTCACCCATCACCAGCGCCCGCGAAGAGGGTGAGTGGCTGTACCTGGGTTCGCTGAAGAACACCAGCATGGCGCGCTTGCCGCTGAAACTGGCATTGGCTTTGTAGGAAACGACGAAGCCCTCAAGGTCACTGCAAGACTTGAGGGCTTCGTCGCCGGCAAGCCGGCGCCTACAGGATCAACGTACGATGGTCTGGCTGCAGATATGCCCCAGGCTGACGTACTGCGAAATATTACCGCCTACGCCAACACCCGGGAACTCCTTGAGCTCAATGCGCCAGCCGCCCATGTTGAACCAGGTGCGCCAGTTGTAAGTCTGGCCGGACGAGCTGTCCGGGTAGACCACATTGAGATCGCCGGAGCAGGTGCCCAGGTCGACGTTGCCGGACGCCGCGCCGGTGACACCGGTCTTGGCCTCGTAGTCGACCCAGTGGTAGTTGATGGTGTTGTCGAAGCGTTTGTCGACCCGCAGCACCGGGGTCACGCCACGCAGCGGCTCACCGGTGCTGTCCGACCACTGGGTGCTCCAGCTCAGGCTGCGAGCAGCCTGGGTGGCCAGTTGCATGATCGAACTGGGGATACGCACCACGTTGTCGCCATTCACATTGCTCTGGTTCAGGCGCGGCGCCGAGCCAAAGGACAAGATGTATCGCGCCTGTGGGTTGAGCGCCACTGCCGGGTTGGCCCGCACCCGCACCTTGACGACATAGCCCGGGGTAAGGCTTGGGTAGGTGGAGGTGTTGTTCGGCTGGATCACGACCCAGTTGTTGCCATCGAAGCGCTCGAAAATCCACTGCTCGCGTGTGCCAGCGCCATCATCGCCGAGGAACATGCCCACGCCCTGGCCACGCAGCGAAGTGAAGTCGAAGTAATCGACATCGTTGACGCTGTCGAGGTTACCGGCCACCTGGTTCAGCGCATCCGGCAACGCGAACGCGGTTTGCGCGGTGTCATTGGGCTCGAAGGCGTCGATATTGCTGTCCACCGCCACGCCAAAACTGAACTGCGAGTTGCTCGCGGTGTTGGCCACCATGTACCAGTAATAATCGCCGGCGGGCATCACGCCGTTGAGGTATTCGTCGGCGCTGCCTGCGTTATCAGAGGTGCCCAGCAGCGTCAGGTTGCCTTGGCCGTCGTCATGGAACAGGCTCAACGACATATCGGTGCCGGCGCTCTGGTTCAGCAACTGGACCTGGATGCGCGCGCTTTGCGCCAGGTTGAAGTGATAGGCCACCTCCGCCCCGGTCTCCACGCCGGTCACGTTGTACAGGGTGTTGATATCCAGGGTCGGGAACAGGGGGGCAAAGGCTGCAATGGCTGCGCCTTGCAGGTGTTTCTCGCCCGGTTTTTGCAGCGCATCAACCACCGTATCCACCGGCGCGCTGCTGACTGCGGCCTTGCTTGCCACCGCCTTGGCCTTGCCGGCCTTGGCCGCCTGGAGTTTTTGCTTGAGTTCGGCCGCAAGCTTGGACGACTCAACCTTGCCCCCCACTTTCAGCGCCTGGTCGACCGCATGCTTGACCGCCTGGGCGGACAGTTTGGCCGGGGCTTGCGAAGGGTACTGCTCGGCCAGGGCAAAGGCCGAAACGAAGCAGGAGGCCGCCATGGCCGCGCCCAGCATAAAGGCTTTTTTCGATTTCATTTTTTATCCATCCATAGTTAAAAAATTTGTGGCTTGGGTGCGCGGTGAAATCCGTTCACCTGGGATGGACTGTAGGATATGACTGTATGTATGTACAGTATTTTTTCAGATAAATGCGGGAAGGATCCGATCAGCGCTGTGGGAAGAAACGACAAAGCCCAGGCGCTGCTGGGCTTTGGCTTGCTCGGCTACCACTTGCGCCAAACGACCCAGGTCGTCAACGCCATGAAATAGATGACCGAGAAGTAAAACGGCCACGTTGCCCAGCGCTTGAGTGCCAAGGGGACGGAGTCCAGCTCTTCCCTGGTCACCTCATTGCTCTTGATATGGGTTTTGGGCTGCATGAAAAAACCGATGAATATGCTCATACGCATGGTTCTATCGATACGTTTATTCCTCCCCCAAAAACGCTTGTTGCGTTGGACCGCCTTGTTCTCGCTGAAATAGCTTTCTATCTCTTCGAGTTTCTTATATTCGGCGTATAGGAGCAGACCCACCGAAACAACCATTCCAACTGCCAGCGCTGTAAGGATCAATGTGTACAACGACATGTTCAGATTCCTGCTGGCTTGTACAAAAGATCACCCACCTCTTCTCCAAAAATCCCTCCCGCAGTCCCCCCGCCGAACCCGCCAGCGGCACCACCGACAACCCCACACGCCAACCTCCCTTGCCCCTTCGTAACTACACCTAACACAATGTTGCAGGTGGACCGCGCGAGGCTAGCCCCTATTGACCCACCTGCTGCGGCCCCCAGAACCCCGCCAACCAACCTCCCCCCTTCCACATACCTCGCCCTGCTACACAACTCCCCCCGATCCTTCGTACACGCCTCCTTGATCTCCAACCCCGCCACCCCCACATCCAGCGCCAGTCCCACATACGTGCCATTGCCCAAAAACTTCGACGTCTGGGCAATGCTCTTGATGCGCTGGGTGTAACCCACAATTTCACTTTTATGCAGATAGCTCTTGGTCGAAATCCCCAGCACCTTTTTCAACGATTGATGGCTCTGCAAACTGGTACCAAACCGCGCCGCGCCTTGCAGTTGCACCTCCAGCTTGTTGAACAACACCTGGCGGTGGCGCACGAAGTTGTTACGGTCCAGCACGCCGTCCTTAAGCTGGCGATGCAACCGCTCGACCTCCTCCAGCGTGTGCCTGACCTCATCCAGGTGCCGGCCCCATGCCGAGGTGGCGCTGCCTACGCCCAATGAGCTGTAGCCAAGCAGGCTTTGCAGCAAATCATATTGGCCGACCACTGCTGTCCCGAGCGCCGCGTCCTGTTCCAGGCCGCGGCGGATTTGCTCGGCGTGGCGCATCAACCAGGCATCGTTGGCGGTGCAGGCCATGCCGTAGTCGTCGGGAATAATCACCATCTGCCCTGGCGTGACCAGGCCATGGCGCAAGTGCAGGTTCAACGCATCGAACTGCGCCGACAACGGGTGTTGAGAGCCCTTGAGCAAACTGGATTTCAAGCTGTGAAAATCTATGGTCCGGTCATTGATATACGCCTGCGCCATCGCCCGCATCCCTGATGCAATGAATAGGGCGTAGGAATATATGTAAGCAGAACGGGCCTGGCACAAGCCCGGGGATGAAAAACGGCTAGGGGATGAAGTTTGGGAAGTTGCCTACTTTTCAAGCACCGCAGACCTACAGAAACGACCGCGAACATCGCCTTGCGACAACCGCGTTTTTTTCACATTGATTTCACTGGCCGGCCACGCGCCGAACGCTAGATTGCCTGCCGACGTATCAGCAATGTAAGAACTCCCCAGGGTGAACAGTGTGGTTGACATGATCCAGGCCAAACTCCTCGCCGATCGGCGCCTGGCAAAACCCCTCAAACAACTGTGGCTGCGTTTTATCGCACTCATCGCCCTGTGCCTGGCGGTGATGGGCGCGATGCTCTGGCCTGCGTCACCGCAGAACCTTGGCATCGACAATCGCCTGGTCACTTCGGGGGCCCTGGAAGCTTGGCGCAATGGCAACCTGATCGTGCTGGTGCGTCATGCAGAACGCTGCGATCGCTCCAGCAATCCCTGCCTGGGCCCTCCAGATGGCTTGACCCGATCCGGTGGTATGGTCGCGACCGCAGTGGGTGCCGCATTCCAGACCCTGGGCATGTCCCACAGTGATGTGTTGAGCAGCCCTGCCACGCGCACCCTGCAAACGTCGCAGTTCATGTTTGACCACGCCCGCGTGTTACCTGACCGCTTGACCTTGTGTGGCCCCGCCCTCGCCCACGATCTGCCGGCGCGCAAGGCCGCTGGGCGTAACCTGCTGCTGGTCACCCACAGCGAATGCATCGCCGACCTGGAGCGGGTGCTGGGTTACCCCCACGCCGATGGCGCCGAATACGGCAGTTCGCTGTTTGTCCAAGTCGGCAACCACGGCAAGCTCAAGGTGCTCGGGGTACTCAACAGCCAGGACTGGGCATCAGCCTTTGGGCATCTTTAGGGGTAGCGCGCTCACCCCGGCAATGGGATCACCCGCAACGGCCTGACGGACTTGTAGGAAAAGCTCGAATAGATTTCCTTCACGCATGGCAACGTCTGCAACACCTCGCGGGCAAATTCGCCAAACGACTCCAGGTCCTTGGCCACCACTTCCAGCAAAAAGTCATAGCGCCCCGACACGTTATGGCAGGCGACGATTTCCGGGATGTCCAGCAGCCGCTGCTCAAACGCCCGGGCGATTTCCTTGGAGTGGGTGTCCATCATGATGCTGACAAACGCCGTGACCCCGTAGCCCAGGGCCTTGGGCGAGAGGATCGCCTGGTAGCCGCTGATCACGCCGCTGTCTTCCAGGTTCTTGACCCGACGCCAGCACGGCGAGGTGGTCAGGGAGACACGGTCGGCCAGTTCGGCAACGGTCAGGCGGGCGTTGCCTTGCAGGGCGTTGAGCAGGGCTTTGTCGGTACGGTCGAGTCCTACAGGCATGTCTTGCCTCGAATAGTTATTTTTATGGATTTTCATCCTTTGCCGCCGGTTTTTCCCAGCAAAGTAGGCAACGTTCAGCCTCGGTTATGAGCATAGCATTGTAGGAAATAAGGAGAGTCCTACATGAACAACAAACACAGCGGATTCGGCTTTTCTACCCGTGCGATCCACTACGGCTACGATGCGCAAGACCATCATGGTGCCCTGGTGCCGCCGATTTATCTGTCGGCAACGTTTGCCTTTCCTACGGCCGAATACGGCGCGGGCTGTTTTGCCGGCGAAGAAAGCGGGCACTTTTATACGCGTATCTCCAACCCGACCCTGGCCTTGCTCGAATCACGCATGGCCACCCTGGAAGGCGGCGAAGCGGCGGTGGCGTTCAGCTCCGGAATGGGCGCAATTGCAGCGACGTTCTGGACCCTGTTGAGGCCCGGCGATGAGGTGATCGTCAGCCAGACCTTGTACGGCTGCACCTTCGCCCTGCTGCACCACGGTATCGGCGAGTTCGGCATCAAGGTGCGTCATGTCGACCTGTCGGACCTCGACGCCCTGCGCGCCGCCCTCTCCCCCGCGACCCGCATGATCTACTGCGAAACCCCGGCCAACCCCAACCTGCAATTGATCGACATTGGCGCGGTGGCCAAGATCGCCCATCAGCAGCCCAACATTACCGTGGTCATTGATAACACCTACTGCACCCCCTACCTGCAACGCCCGCTGGAACTGGGCGCCGATGTGGTGGTGCACTCGGCCACCAAATACCTCAGCGGCCACGGCGATATCACCGCCGGCATCGCCGTCAGTCGCCAGGACCTGGCGCAGCGCATTCGCCTGCAAGGCTTGAAGGACCTGACCGGGGCCGTGCTGTCGCCCCAGGACGCCTTTTTATTGATGCGTGGCCTCAAGACCCTGGCCCTGCGCATGGATCGCCATTGCAGCAATGCCCAGGCCGTGGCCGAGGCGTTGCAGGCCCATCCGGCGGTAGAGTCGGTGACCTACCCCGGCCTGCGCTCCTTCCCACAATACGAGTTGGCGGCACGTCAGATGAAGCTGTCAGGGGGCATGATTGCCTTTGAACTCAAGGGCGGCATCGCCACGGGCAGGCGCTTCATGAACGCGCTCAAACTGTTCAGCCGCGCGGTCAGCCTGGGCGACGCGGAGTCCCTGGCCCAGCATCCGGCGAGCATGACCCACTCCACCTACACCCCAGAGGAACGGGCCCAGCACGGGATTGCCGAAGGGCTGGTGCGCTTGTCGGTGGGGCTGGAGGACATCGCGGACCTGCTGGCCGATATCGAGCAGGCACTGGCGCATTGCGTCAAGCGCGCGCCGGCAAGCAAACCGGCGACGCACGCTGTGTAGCAGCCCGCTACTTGACCAGCCGGGTTTCCTTCGACGGGCGGTAGCCGAAATAGGCGCTGTAGCATTTGCTGAAGTGGCTGGGGGACACAAACCCGCAGGCCACCAGCACATCGACCTGGGACAGCTCGGTGTGCTGCAGCAGGCGCCGGGCCTCGGTGATACGCAGCTCCATGTAATAACGCTGCGGCGTGGTCCCCAATTGTTCGCGGAACAGGCGCTCCAACTGGCGCCGCGAGCGCCCGGCATACACCGCCAGTTGCTCCAGGGCCAGGGGCTCTTCGAGGTTGGCATCCATCAGGCGCACCACTTCGCGTAGCGGCGCACTCACGCAGATGTTTTCTGCGGGCTTGATCCGCCGGTAACGCGACTCCTCAAAGGCCAGGATATCTTCGATCCCTTCCACCAACGCCTTGTCGTGCAGGCTCTTGATCCAGTCCAGGGCCATATGGAACGCACCTGATGGGCTCGATGCACTGAGGCGGTCACGATCGATCACGTACGGCTCGCTACTGACTTGGGTGGCCTTGGCGATTTCCGTCAGGGCCGGGCGGTGTTCCGGGTGGATGGCACAGCGATAGCCATCGAGCACCCCGGCCTTGCCCAGGAACCACGCCCCGTTCCATAAGCCGGCAAGGATCACGCCCTGTTGCGTCGCGGCCTTGAGCAGGTCGATAAAGCTTTCGCTGGCTTTGAGCTGGGTGCGGTAGCCGCCGCAAATCACCAGCAGGTCGAGGTCGGCCAGCGCGCTGTGGTCCAGGCGTGCGTCCGGGCGAATCACCAAGCCCAGGTCGCTGATCACCTCCTGCTCGTCCAGGCCGAAGGTGCGCGAGGTGAACAACCCCGGGCGCAGCAGGTTGGCGGTGATGAGGGTGTCCAGCGCCTGAGTGAATGCGGGCAGGGAAAAATGCTCCAACAACACAAACCCTGCGAGGACCAGGCGCGGTGCCTGGCCCGGGGTTTCATTCAGGTAGCGCAGGTTCTTGCCTTTCATGCCGCCGCTGAATTGCCGTCTTTCCATTATTGTTCGACCTGTCTGCGGGCGCCGGCAAGCCGGCTGCTACAAGGGCTTAGGGCTTGATGTTTTTCAGTTGGTTGAGCAGCTCGAGCAGTTGCTGCAATTGCTCTTCGCCGAACTGCTCCTGGATCTTCTGGTAGTTGCTTTCCATCCCCGCGCTCATCTCGACGAAGCACTGTTGCCCCTGCTCGGTGAGGTTCACGAACACGCGGCGCTGGTCTTCGCTGGACTTGCGCCGGCGCACGATGCCATCGCGCTCCAGGCGCGCCAACACCCCGGTCATGCTCGGCTTGAGGATGCAGGCCAGGTGCGCCAGTTGATGGCTTTCCAGTTCACCTTGCTGGCGCAGGATACGAATCACCCGCCACTGCTGTTCGGTCAGTTGGTGTTCGTTGAGCAACGGGCGGAAAAACGCCATGGCGGCTTCGCGGGCCTGCAGCAGCGTCAGCGTCAGGGAAGGTCTGGGAGTGGACATGGTTCACGCGCAAAAGAGATCGAAGCGTCGAAGCTTAGGGTCGCCTCCCCGGGCATGCAAGCCGGCCGCCGCACAAACTCGTTAACCTCAACACGAATTATTTTTCAGGCGCGTAAATTACCTACCCATAATAAATATAACATGTTAACAATATGCCACTCCCTTGAGTGATCCGAAGGGCGATACCTACAAAAACAACAAAAGGAATCTGTCATGCATTTGCGCCTCCTTCCCCTGGCGGCCAGCGCCGGCCTGTGCGCTACGTTCAGCCCCTTGAGCGCCTACGCCGAGTTTATCCAAGACAGCAAGGCCAGCCTCGACCTGCGCAACTTCTATATGAACCGCGACTTTCGCCAGACCAACGCCCCACAGAACAAGGCCGATGAATGGGCCCAGGGCTTTGTGCTGCGCCTGGAGTCGGGCTACACCGAAGGCTTGGTGGGCTTTGGCGTGGATGCCTTGGGCGAATTGGGCGTCAAGCTCGACTCCAGCCGCGACCGGCGTGGCACCGGCCTGCTGGCGTATGGCGCCAGCCAGCAGCCTGTCGACAACTACAGCGAACTGGGCTTGACGGCCAAGGTGCGGGTAGCGAAAACCGTGCTCAAGGCCGGCACTCTGCAGCCGCAGTTGCCCGTGGCCGCCTACAACGACACGCGGCTCCTGCCCTCGACCTACACCGGTGAACTGGTCACGTCCCAGGACATTGCCGGCCTGACCCTGAACCTCGGCCGCCTGGAAAAACAGAACCTGCGCGACTCCTCCAGCAACGACCAGATGAGCTACGCCGGCGTCGACAGCAGCCACCTGGACCTGGCCGGTGGCACCTACGCCATCACCCCGCAGTTGGCGACCACCTACTACTACGCGCAGATGCAGGATATCTACCGCCAGCACTTTATCGGCCTGGTGCACGACCTGCCGCTGGCCAACGGCATGAGCCTGCGCAGCGACCTGCGTTACTTCGACACCCGCGAGCAAGGCAACCAAGCACTGCGTAGCGCCTCACGGGTGGACGGTGGGCGGATCGACAACCGTTTCTTCAACGGCATGCTGAGCCTGTCGACAGGGGCCCATAAATTCGGCCTGGGCTACCAGAACCTCTCAGGCGACGGCGATTTCGCCTACCCGGGCCTGGACCCCTACTCCGTCAACCTGGTGACCATCAACGTGTTCACCAAGGCCCAGACCGATGCCTGGCAGGCACGCTACGACTACAACTTCGCGGCCCTCGGCCTGCCGGGCCTGACCTTCATGACCCGCTATGTGGATGGCAGCCATGTGCGGACCGCCAGCGTGCGCAATGGCCGCGAATGGGAGCGCGATACCGACCTGACCTACACCGTGCAGAGCGGGCCGTTGAAAAACGTCAATGTCAGGCTGCGTAACGCGACCCTGCGTTCGAGCAACGGCCTGACCAGCGATATCGACGAAAGCCGCATCATCATCGGCTACAGCCTGGCGTTGTGGTGATCAGCGCAGGCCCGCTTGGCGCAGGCGGTACTCCCCCGGCGTCATCTGTGCATAGCGCTGGAAAAACCGGCTGAAATAGGCCGGGTCCTTGAAGCCCAGTTGGTAGCAGATTTCATTCGCGGAACTGCCGGTAAACAGCAGCAGGCGCTTGGCTTCCTGCATCAGCCGTTCAAGCACCAGGCGCTTGGACGGCAGGTCGGCTATGCGCCGGCACACGTCGTTGAGCCGCGCTTCGGTGACGCCGATGGCTTCGGCATAGGCCGACAGCGGCCAGTGCAGCAGATAGTGGTCTTCGATCAGCTCATTGAAGCGATGGAAGATGCGCAGGTCTTCATGGCGCGCCGGGCGTGCTTCCAGGGAATTGGCGCTGAGCCTGAGCAAGCTGATCATGATCAATCGGGTCAGGCTTTCCAGGGCCACTGCGCGACCGGCGCCAGCGCTGTTGATTTCGTTGCACAGCTCGTCAAACAGCCACTCCAGCCGCTTGATTTCGGGCTGGAACTGCGGCGCCAGGCGGGCCAGCGCGACGCAGGCCGGTGGCACGTGCGGGCCGGGGGCAAGGCTTGGGTCGGCATCGATCAGCGCCCGCACCAGTTGCTGGCGTACGGTCAATACGTGGCCGTCGGCATCGGCTTCGGTGACAAACGCATGGGCCACCGTCGGTGGCGTAAGGAAGAACATCGGCCCGGATTCCAGGTATTGCTGGTCGTCGAGGTAGACCCGCACCGCGCCGCTCTTGACGTAATGCACCTGGAAAAACCGGTCATGGCGATGCACGGGCATATTGCGCCCGAAAAAACCCGCCAGGTTGCCGAGCCGGTCGTAATGCACGTCGGCATCACTGTAGCGCTGGTCGTAGACCTGGCCGATGTTGATGTTGGGGATCGGTTTCACAGGCATCTCTTTATTGTTTTTTGCACCCGATGATTTTGCCATGCTTGACGGTAGTTAACATATTAATTATAACGTTAACACATTAACGAACTGCCTCCAGAGCAGTCGCCATCGCCAGGAGAAATCCATGAGCCGTACCCTGCATGATGTTGCCAGCGGCACCCTGTTCGGCGTCGCGCTGAACTACCAGGGCTTGCTGAACCAGCGTCTCGCTGAATTCGAACAGCCGCCGTACCAGAAGCCGCCGGTCAAGCCGGTGCTGTTTATCAAGACGCCCAATACGCGCAACGGTCATGACGGCGTAGTGCTTCATCCGGCTGGCCAGCGCCTGCAACCTGGCCCGGCGCTGGGCGTGGTGATCGGCAAAAATGCCAGCCGCGTCAGCGTGGAAAACGCCCTGGATTATGTGGCGGGCTACACCATCGTCAATGAATTCAGCCTGCCGGAAGACAGCTACTACCGCCCCGCCGTCAAAGCCAAGTGCCGCGACGGGTTCTGCGCCCTTGGCCCGGAACTGGTAGCCCGCGAGCAGATCGCCAACCCCCATCAGTTGAGCCTCAAGCTGTTCGTCAACGGCGAGCTGCGCCAGCAGAACACCACCGCCAACTTTGTGCGTGATATTCCCCGGTTGATCGCCGAGATCAGCGAATTCATGACCCTGCACGCAGGCGATGTGCTGATCACCGGTACGCCTGAAGGTCGGGTGGATGTGCAACCCGGCGACACCGTCGAAGTCGAGATCAGTGGCCTGGGCCGCCTGGTCAACCACATCCAGGCCGAGGAACAGCCATGAAACACGCGCGCATCCGTTTTGAAGGCCAGGTCCATCAGGTCCACGTCGAAGATTTCAATGCTGTGCGCCTGGCTGACGGCCGGTTGCTGGCCGAAGACCAGGTCGAGTGGCTGCCACCGGCCACCGGCAATATGTTCGCCCTGGGCCTGAACTACGCCGACCATGCCGCCGAACTGGCCTTCGCCCCACCGACCGAGCCGCTGGCGTTCGTCAAGTCGCCGGGCACCTACACCGGGCATAACCAGGTCACCTGGCGCCCCGACAACATCGTCTACATGCACTACGAGTGCGAGTTGGTGGCGGTGATCGGCAAGCCGGCGCGCAACGTCAAGCGCGAAGACGCCCTGGAGTACCTGGCCGGCTACACCGTGTGCAACGACTACGCGATCCGCGACTACCTGGAAAACTACTACCGCCCCAACCTGCGGGTGAAAAACCGCGACGCCACCACCCCGGTCGGCCCGTGGATCGTCGATGTGGCCGATGTGCCAGATCCGAGCAACCTGACCCTGCGCACCTGGATCAACGGTGAACTGCGCCAGGAAGGCAGCACCCGCGACATGATTTTCGATATCCCCTACCTGATCGAATACCTGTCCAGCTTCATGACCCTGCAACCCGGCGACATGATCGCCACCGGCACCCCAGAAGGCCTGGCTGATGTGGTGCCCGGCGATGAAGTGGTGGTGGAAGTCGAAGGCGTCGGCCGCCTGGTCAACCGAATTGTCAGCGAGGCGGACTTTTTTGCCGCCGCCAAAGAGGCTTGAGCACCATGATCAAACATTGGATCAACGGCCGTGAGGTCGAAAGCAAAGACACCTTCATCAACTACAACCCGGCCACCGGCGAGGCGATTGGTGAAGTGGCCAGCGGCGGCGCCGAAGAAGTCGCCCAGGCCGTGGCCGCCGCCAAGGAAGCCTTCCCCAAGTGGGCCAATACCCCCGCCAAGGAGCGTGCGCGCCTGATGCGCAAGCTTGGTGAATTGATCGAACAGAACGTGCCCCATCTGGCCGAACTGGAAACCCTGGACACCGGCCTGCCGATCCACCAGACCAAGAACGTGCTGATCCCACGGGCTTCGCACAACTTTGATTTCTTCGCCGAAGTCTGCACGCGCATGGACGGCCACAGCTACCCGGTGGACGACCAGATGCTCAACTACACCCTCTACCAACCGGTGGGTGTGTGTGCGCTGGTGTCGCCGTGGAACGTGCCGTTCATGACCGCCACCTGGAAGACCGCACCGTGCCTGGCCCTGGGCAACACGGCGGTCCTGAAGATGTCCGAACTGTCGCCGCTGACGGCCAACGAACTGGGACGCCTGGCCCTCGAAGCGGGAATCCCCAAGGGCGTGCTCAACGTGATCCAGGGCTACGGCGCCACCGCCGGCGATGCCCTGGTGCGTCACCCGGATGTGCGGGCGATTTCCTTTACCGGCGGCACCGCCACCGGCAAGAAAATCATGCAGACCGCCGGCCTGAAAAAATACTCCATGGAGTTGGGCGGCAAGTCGCCGGTGCTGATTTTTGAAGACGCCGACCTCGAACGCGCCCTGGATGCGGCGCTGTTCACCATCTTCTCGCTCAATGGCGAGCGCTGCACCGCCGGCAGCCGGGTGTTTATCCAGGAGAGCGTGTACCCGCAGTTCGTCGCCGAGTTCGCCGCCCGCGCCAAGCGCCTGATTGTCGGTGACCCGCAAGACCCGAACACCCAGGTGGGCTCGATGATCACGCAAGCCCACTATGACAAAGTCACCGGCTACATCAAGATTGGCATCGAAGAAGGCGCAAACCTGGTGGCAGGCGGCCTGGAACGGCCGGCCAACCTGCCGGCACACCTGGCACGCGGGCAGTTTATCCAACCCACCGTATTCGCCGATGTAAGCAACAACATGCGCATCGCCCAGGAAGAAATCTTCGGCCCGGTGGTGTGCCTGATTCCCTTCAAGGACGAAGCCCAGGCCCTGCAACTGGCCAACGACACCGAATATGGCCTGGCGTCGTATATCTGGACCCAGGACATCGGCAAGGCCCATCGCCTGGCCCGTGGCATCGAGGCCGGCATGGTGTTTATCAACAGCCAGAACGTGCGCGACCTGCGTCAGCCGTTCGGCGGGGTCAAGGGTTCGGGTACCGGCCGTGAAGGCGGCCAGTACAGCTTCGAAGTTTTCGCAGAGATCAAGAACGTGTGCATCTCCATGGGCAGCCATCACATCCCGCGCTGGGGTGTGTAACTGCATGAACGCTGTCTGTAGGAGCCAGCTTGCCCGCGATGTAAGCGACGTGTGCATTCGTCGCCGGCAAGCCGGCTCCTACAACCCAACAAGAATAATGAAATCAGGAGAACGATCATGGGTGAAGTAGTCCTGGCGGCGAAAATCTGCCACGTGCCTTCCATGTACCTGTCGGAACTGCCGGGCAAGCATCACGGCTGCCGCGCCGCGGCGATTGCCGGGCACAAGGAAATCGGGCGCCGCGCCCGTGAACTGGGGGCTGACACCGCCGTGGTTTTCGATGTGCACTGGCTGGTCAACAGCGGCTATCACATCAACGGTGGCGAGCGTTTCCAGGGCACCTACACCAGCAATGAGCTGCCGCATTTCATCAAGAACATGGAGTACGCCTACCCCGGCTGCCCGGAGTTGGGCGAGCTGATCGCCGCCGAGGCCAACCTGGCCGGGGTGCGCAGCATGAACCACAACATCCCGAGCCTGGAGCTGGAATACGGCACCCTGGTGCCCATGCGCTACATGCACATGGATGTGCCCGAAGAACAGAAATTCAATGTGGTCTCCATCGCCGCCTGGTGCGCCTGGCATCGCCTGGAAGACAGCTTTGCCTTTGGTGCCGCCGTGCGCCGGGCCATCGAGAAGAGTGATCGCAAGGTACTGGTGCTGGCGTCCGGCTCTCTGTCGCACCGTTTCTCCGACGACCGCGAGGCCGAAGCCAACATCCACAACTGGACTCGCGAGTTCGACAAGCAAGTGGACATGCACGTGGTGCAGATGTGGCGCGAAGGCCGCTTCAAGGAGTTCTGCGCGATGCTCCCGGACTACGCCGAACACTGCTTTGGCGAAGGCAAGATGCACGACACCGCGATGCTCCTGGGTTTGCTTGGCGGGCCTGAGTACAACCGCCCTGCAGAGATCATCACCGAACCGTTCGGCAGCTCCGGCACCGGCCAGATCAACGCCATTTTCCCGCTCTGAATACATGTGGGAGCTGTCTCGCCCGGCGAGACCGCTCCCACATTGAATCGCGCACAGAAGGAGGCTTTGCATGCCGCATTTCATCGCCGAATACACCGACAACCTCGAATCCCAGGCCGACCTGCCGGGGCTGTTTGCAAAAGTCCACCAGGTGCTGGGAGACAGTGGCGTGTTCCCCCTGGGCGGCATCCGTAGCCGCGCCGTACGCCTGGACACCTGGCGCATGGCCGATGGCAAGCACGACTACGCCTTCGTCCACATGACCCTCAAGGTCGGCCACGGACGTGACCTGGCCACCCGCCAGACCGTGGCCGAGGCGCTGTTCGCGGTGATCACCGAACACTTCGCCGCCCTGCAGGCTCAGCGGCTGCTGGCCCTGTCGTTCGAGATGATCGAGCTGCACCCGCAATTGAACTTCAAACAGAACAACATCCACGCATTTTTAAGCAACCAGGCGGGCTGACATCCATCGACTGAACGAGATCACCTGTAGGAGCGAGCTTGCTCGCGAAGATCGTCAACGATAACGCGTGCCTGCTGGACAACCGCAATGGCCTTGAGGCCTTGGCAAGCAAGCTCGCGCCTACAGTGGGTTCATTCGCTTGACGGGGCAGTCTCGCCTCCACAACGGCCTCTCAGACAAAAAGTACAACATCATGAGCACAGCCAATACCGCCCACAGCGTCACCCTTGCCGAGCATGATCGCACCCACAGCACCGTCACCTGGCGACTGATGCCGTTGTTGCTGATCTGTTACCTGTTTGCCCACCTGGACCGGATCAACATCGGGTTCGCCAAGATGCAGATGAGCAGCGACCTGCACTTCAGCGACACGGTGTATGGCTTCGGTGCCGGCTTGTTCTTTATCGCCTACGCCCTGTTCGGCGTGCCCAGCAACATCGCCCTGGACCGCGTCGGGCCTCGGCGCTGGATCGCCTGCCTGATGGTGGTGTGGGGCATCCTGTCCACCAGCATGCTGTGGATCGAAAGCTCCACCGGCTTCTACGTCCTGCGTTTTTTGCTGGGGGTGGCCGAAGCGGGTTTCTTCCCAGGGATCCTGGTGTTTCTCAACCGCTGGTACCCGGCGCGCCGTCGGGCGCAGATCACCGCCCTGTTCGCCATCGCCGTGCCCATGGCCGGGGTGATTGGCGGACCGCTCTCGGGGGCGATCCTGGAAAACTTCCACGACTTTGGCGGGATGCGCGGCTGGCAGTGGATGTTCCTGATCGAAGGCGCGCCCGTGGTGCTGCTGGGCCTGGTGGTGCTCAAGTACCTGCCGGACAGCTTTGAAACGGTGAAATGGCTGGAGCCCGCGCAAAAGCAACAATTGCGCGAACAGCTGAGCACCGAAGAAAAGCGCAAGTCCATCACCTCCTTCGGCGGCATCCTGCGCGACCCGCAAGTGTGGCTGCTGGTGGCGATCTATTTTGCCGTGATGCTGGCGGTCAACACCCTGGCGTTCTGGATGCCCACCCTGATCCACGGCGCCGGCATCGGCCGCGACAGCCAGGTCGGCCTGCTGAGCGCCGTGCCGTACCTGGCCGGCTGCTTCTTCATGATCGGCTGCGGACGCTCCTCGGACCGCAACCGCGAACGCCGCTGGCACTTGTGTGTGCCGCTGCTGATGGCCGCCGTCGGGATTGCCGTGGCCGGCCTGGCACCGGGCAATTCGCTGGTGGTGATGGGTGGCCTGATCGTCGCCGGTATGGGCGCCAGCGCCGCGCTGCCAATGTTCTGGCAACTGCCACCGGCCTTCCTGTCCAACTGCACCCAGGCCGCCGGCATCGCCATGATCAGCTCGTTTGGCAGCATCGCCTCGTTCCTCGCGCCGTACCTGATCGGCTGGATGCGCGACACCACCCAAAGCGCCAGCCTCGCCCTGTACGTGCTGGCACTGTTTATCGCCCTTGGCGGCCTGCTGGTGTTGCGCACCAACGCCGCCATCGTCAACCCTCAGTAAGAGACCCTCGTCATGCTCGATCCACAGCTCATCCTGCAAGCCGCCGCCCAGCTGGACCATGCCGAACGCAGCCGCGAACAGGTACGCCAGTTTTCCCTCGATCATCCGGACATCACGATCGAGGACGCCTACGCCATCCAGCGCGCCTGGGTCGCCCAGAAGATCAAGGGCGGGCGCAAGCTGGTCGGGCACAAGATCGGCCTGACCTCGCGGGCCATGCAGGTGTCGTCCAACATCACCGAACCGGACTACGGTGCGCTGCTCGACGACATGCTGTTTGAGGAAGGTACCGACATTCCGTTCGAGCGCTTTATCGTGCCGCGGGTCGAAGTGGAGCTGGCCTTCATCCTCGGCAAGCCGCTCAAGGGCCCCAACTGCACGATTTTCGATGTGCTCGACGCCGCCGAGTGGGTGATCCCGGCCCTGGAGATCATCGACGCGCGCATCCAGCAGATCGACCCGCACACCAAGGCCACGCGCAAGGTGTTCGACACCATCTCCGACAACGCGGCGAACGCTGGCGTGGTCATGGGTGGCCGTGCGGTGCGGCCGACCGAGATTGACCTGCGCAAAGTACCGGCGGTGCTGTACCGCAACGGCGTGATCGAAGAGTCCGGGGTCTCGGCCGCCGTGCTCAACCACCCGGCCAAGGGCGTGGCCTGGCTGGCCAACAAACTGGCGCCCTACGACGTCACGTTGCTGCCGGGGCAGATCATCCTCGGCGGCTCGTTTACCCGGCCGGTGGCGGCCAGCCCAGGCGATACCTTCCATGTCGACTACGACATGCTCGGCTCGATTTCCTGCCGTTTCGTCTGACCCCAGGAGGACTGTTTCATGGACATGCCTATCAACCGCTTCAAACAGCGGCTCAATTGCGGTGAAGCGCAAATCGGCCTGTGGCTCGGGCTGGCTGACGCGTACTGCGCGGAACTGGCGGCCAATGCCGGTTTCGATTGGCTGTTGATCGACGGCGAGCACGCCCCCAATGACCTGCGCGGCATGCTCGGCCAATTGCAGGCGGTGGCGCCCTACGCCAGCGAGGCGGTGATTCGCCCGGTGATCGGCGACACCGCGCTGATCAAGCAGGTGCTGGATATCGGCGCACAGACCTTATTGGTGCCGATGGTCGAAAGCGCCGCCCAGGCCCGGGAGTTGGTGCGCGCCATGCGCTATCCGCCCCAGGGCATACGCGGGGTGGGCAGCGCCCTGGCGCGGGCTTCGCGCTGGAACAGCATCGACGGCTACCTGGACCAGGCCGACGCGCAAATGTGCCTGCTGGTGCAGATCGAAAGCCTGCAAGGCCTGGCCAACCTCGATGCGATTGCCGCCGTCGAGGGCGTCGATGGAGTGTTTATCGGCCCGGCGGACTTGAGTGCGTCCATGGGGCACCGGGGCAATCCGGGGCACCCTGACGTGCAAGCGGCCATCGAGGACGCCATTGCGCGGATTCGCCAGGCGGGCAAGGCGGCGGGCATTCTCAGTGCCGATGAAAAACTGGCCCGGCGTTATATCGAGCTGGGCGCAGGGTTTGTCGCGGTGGGCGTGGATACCACGGTGCTGATGCGCGGGTTGCAGGGGTTGGTGGAGAAATTCAAAGGTACAGCGTCACCAGTCGGTACTGGTGGCGTGTACTGATCCCTTCCAAACACCCCAGGTGCAAAATGTGGGAGCGGGCTTGCCCGCGAAAGCGGTGGTTCAGCCGGCGAATATATCGACTGACACTACGCATTCGCGAGCAAGCCCGCTCCCACCTTTTGGATGTGTGGTGTTTCAGCGCTTGATGTTTTTCAGTTCATCGAGCAGCCCCAGCAAGGTCTGCAATTTCTGCGCCCCCAACTGCTCCTGCAAGCGCTGGTAGTTGGCCTCCATGCACTGGCTCATGGACGCAAAACTCGCCCGGCCCTTGTCCGCCAGGGTCACCAGTACCCGTCGCTGATCCTGCTCGGCCTTGCGCCGGTGGATCATCCCCGCCGCTTCCATGCGCACCAGCACGCCCGTCATGCTCGGCTTGAGGATGCAGGCCAGTTCCGCCAGTTGGTAAATCTCCAGTTCGTCGTGTTGATTGAGGATGCGGATCACCCGCCATTGCTGCTCGGTCAGGCCATGTTCGTTCAGCGAGGGGCGGAAAAAACTCATGGCCGCTTCGCGGGCCTGCAACAGGGTGAGGGTCAGGGACTGCCGGGGTTTGAGCATAGAGTCAGGATCACGTGATATTTAGTTAATGTTTTAACGAAACTCTAACATCCCCGCCCCGCGCTCGCGCTATAACTTAGTGGTCGCGCACGTCCATGGCGCGCTGAATCAAAAGCCCCGGCACGCAGGATCAAGACATTGATCCCGCCAAGGCCCCTAATGAAGACATCTGCTTTAGAGCCTTCCTTCACTTTTCAGGCTGCGCCATGATCAATATTGAAACCCCCACGTATTACACCGCTACCAAGAAGTACAACCTGAGCTTTCCCACCCTGGAACAGGACATCGAGGCCGACGTCGTGGTGATTGGCGGCGGGTTTTCCGGGATCAATACCGCCCTGGAGCTGGCGGAAAAGGGCATCACCAATATCGTCGTGCTGGAAGCGCGCTACCTGGGCTTTGGCGGCACCGGGCGCAATGGCGGGCAGATCATGGCCGGCATTGGCCATGACCTGGAGAAGATCAAGAACGACGTCGGCGAGGACGGCCTGCGCCAGGTCTTCGAGATCAGCGACCTGGGCGCCGATATCATCAAGGACCGTATCGCCAAGTACAACATCGACGCCGACTTCTGCCACGGCTACGGCTATATGGGCTTCAACGCCCGCCAGGAAAAGACCCTGCGGGCCTGGGAAAAAGACTTCAAGTCGATCAACAGCAAGCATGAGATCCGCTTCCTCGGCGGCTCCGACGTCCAGCAGATCATCGGCTCCAACGCCTACAGCAGCGCCCTGCTGCACATGGGCGGCGGGCATGTGCATTCGTTGAACCTGCTGCTGGGCGAGGCCACTGCCCTGGCCGGGCATGGCGTGCGGATCTTCGAGAACAGCCCGGCGCTGGAAGTCAGCTACGGCGAGCGCATCACCGTGCGTACCGGGCGCGGCTCGGTCAAGGCCAGCAAACTTCTATGGGCGTGTGACAGCTTCCTCAACAAACTGGAGCCGGAACTGCATCGCTCGACCATCAATACCTACGCGTTCCAGATGATGACCGAGCCGTTGAGCGAAGAGCTGATCCAGCGCATAAGCCCGATTCGCGGGGCCTACAGCGATATCCGCCCGGTGATCGACTACTACCGGGTGACCAATGAAAACCGCCTGTTGTTCGGCGCCGCCACGCCGTTGGTGGAGCACATTCCCGGCGATTTGAAGGCCTGGAACCGCAAGCTGATGCTGAAGATTTTCCCCTACCTCAATGACGTGAAAATCGACCTGGCCTGGGGCGGCCCGATGGCCTGCAGTCCCAATCTGTTCCCGCAGATCGGCACCCTGCCGGGGCGCAGCAATGCGTTCTTCGTCCAGGGTTATTCCGGTTTCGGCGTCACCCCCAGCCACATCATCTGCAAGGTCCTGGCCGAAGGCATGAGCGAAGGCTCGGCGCGCTATGACCTGGTCAGTTCGATCCACCGCCCGACGATTATCGGCAAGGACGCAATCCGCCCGCTGCTGCTGACGGCGGGCAAATCCTGGCACCAACTGTCCGGTTACTGGAATGGTCGCCGCTAACCCCTTTTTTATCCCTCTGGAGCACCTGCCATGACCCTCGTTACCCTCAAGAAAGATATCCAGCTGTCTGAACTCGACGCCTGGGGCACCGTTGCCGACCTCGGCTCCGAAATCCTCGCCGGCGAACTCAAGGCCTTCGGCAAAATGACCTTCGGTGCGCCGACCGACCCGGTCAGCAGCGCCTACTTCGGCACCACCCAAGGCAAGTTCCGCATGGTCTACCCGTTCAACGAACAGGCCACGGTAGTCACCGGCGAAGTGCGCCTGACCGACGAGGCCAGCGGCCAAACCACCACCTACAAAGCGGGCGACAGCTGGTTCGTGACCCAGGGCACGCCCGTGCTGTGGGAAGTGCTGAGCGAGAGTTTCGTCAAACACTACTTCGCGGTCGTATAACCCCCAGAGCAATCGCTTTGCTTTATGTAGGAGCGGGCTTGCCCGCGATAGCTGTGGCTCAGTCAGAACATACATTGACTGATCCACCGCCATCGCGGGCAAGTCGAATCGTCGCACCGCCGCTCCCACATTCGGTGGTTGATGAATGGGGTTCAGGCCATCCGGCTGGAACGGAACGCCTTGGGCGACAGGTCAAACTGCTTCTTGAACGAACGGCTGAAATGCGCCGAATCGGTAAAGCCCCACTTGTAGGCAATCGAAGTGATCGATTCGCTACGCAGGAACGGGTTGGTCAAGTCATCAGCGCTGCGCTTGAGCCGCGCACGTTGGATGTAGCGGCAGACGCTATCGTCCTGCTCCTCGAACAGCCGGTATAAATGACGCACCGAGATGTTCAGCCGGCTGGCCAGGCCAACGGGGCTCAAGCCGGGTTGGCTCAGGGACTCATCAATGATCTTCTGCACGTAGCTGCGCAGGTTGTTGCCTTGCAACGCGCTGGTATCGTCGCGCGCGTCGTCGTCCTGCTCCAGGGCTGAGCCCAGCAGCGACACAAACGCACACTGCAACGCCTCGACCTCATCCTCGGCGCCTTCGCTGCCCTTGCACAGTTGGTCCATCAATACATGCAACATGCGCCCACAGGCTTTGCTGGAGGAAATCTTGCCAAAGGTCTTCGATTGGCTGCCCATCTGCTTGCACACCTGAGCGCGCGGCAACGACAGCGAGGTATGTTCGATCAAGCCGAACGGGGTGATTTCAATGGAGCCCACCGAGTCCATCAGCAGCAGTTCGCCAGGGGCCAGTTGCACCCGCTGGCCGTTCTGCACGATCTGCGAATAGCCGCTGCGCTGGCTGACCAAAAAACAATCCTGGTCGTTATCATGGTCGGGATTGGAAACCTGGCGCTTGATCAGGCCGGCATTGGTACGCAGGCTGGCCAAGGGCAACCCGCCGTTTGAAAGCATGGAAAACTCGCCGATAAACAGCGAACGGTTGAAAGCCAGTTCGGTGTCGAAGTGGCCGCACATCGCACGCAAGTCGCGGTTCCAGGTGTCGAGCCCCTGTTGTGCACTCTGTTGGATACCCATGGGTGTCTCCACAATGGCTTATTGTTTTTGTCGGGCAATAGTTAACATGTTATCTATATGCGCGCAACAAGTACCTGTCCGCCATTGTGTTTGCACTAATGATGCCAATCAGAGCGTGCGCAATACGCGCTGCAAGCCCACCAGCGCAGCCAGCAAGGCATCGCGCTGCACGCGGCTCAAGGCGATGTAGCGCCGAAAGGCCGGCATGCGGTTGACCACCTCGCTGCCGCCCATATGCTCCAGGCACACATGCCATTGATGGTCGCGCAGCTCGATGTGCAAGCGTTTGAAATCCAGGGGCATCAATGCCTGGTGCAAGGCGCTGTCGTGTTGCAGACGCGCCTGCAGTTGCCCCAACAAAGCACGTTCGCCCATGCGTTGCCGACAGTGGATCCCGGTCCGTCGAACAGCCCCGCCATGGTGCAAGGCAAAACTCGCCGCGCCCTCTGTCGAGGCAGGCAGGCGCACGCTGAACTCCGTCATGACCAGGTGCATCAACAACTGCGATTCGGTGCGCTCGCGGATTTCCAGGTGCAGGCTGTCGTCGTCCAGGGCAACCCGCGCCAAGGTCGGCGAGACTTGCTCGAAACGCGCCAGCCCAAGGTTGCGCCGCAGTTGCCCAAGGGTGCGCCCCGGCTGATAGCCCGCTGGCGCCCGTTGTGCGCTGAACAGTTCAGACAGCTTTTGCCGCAGCACTGACATAGCCGCTGTGAGCGTGACCCGGTTCATTGGCAAACTCCTTGGCCAGCACGTCTTCCACCGACGCCGGCTTGAATGGATTGACCTTCTGCACCACCAGGGTCCAGAACAGCGCATACACCGCCGTACCGCCCAGCATCACGCCGAACGGGACGTAGATATCCACCGGGTTCATCCCCGGTGGCGTGATAAACCACATGCCCAAAAGAATGCCGGCGCTGGACAGCAACTGCGGCAGTGGGAACCACGGCGAGCGATAGGCCCGTGGCAAGTCGGGACGACGAATGCGCAGGATCACCACCGACACCGTCACCAGCAGGTAGGCAAAACTCCACGCACACACCGCCGCCAGCACCAGGTGCATGATGTTGTCGGTGTTGCCGCCCAGGTACAGCGCGTGCAGGCAGGGAATCAGCATCGCCACCAGGATGCACAGCACCGGGGTCTTGAAGCGTGGGTGCAGGTAGGTGAACACCTTCGGCAGCGCGCCATCCACCGCCATGCCGTAGAGAATCCGTGGCACACCGGCCATCAAGGTATTGATGGTGGCGGCGCCGGCAAACAGAAAACCGACGCCCAGCCACAGCGGCCCGATCTGCCCCATGACCTGTTCGGCAAAGCGTGGGATCGCCATGGGCGTGTCCAGCAGATGCACGCCACTGGCCGCGTCCAGCACCACGTTTTCGACCTGGCGCTTCATGGCCGCGCCATAGATGAACATGCACGTCGCCACGCCCATCAGGCCGAGCATCATCGCCCGTGGCATGACCTTGGCCGACTGGCGCAAGTCCGGCGCCAGCGGGGTGACGAATTCGCAGCCGACAAACATGAACATCGCCATGCCCACCAGGGACAACACCGTCACCAGGTCGCTGCCCACCAGGGACTCGCCAAACCAGCCGTCCAGTTGCACTGCCGGCGCGGCGATCAAGCCCAGCACGCCAAACACCATCAAGGTGGTCCACATACCGAAGGTCAGGATGATTTCGGCGCGGCCAAAGGCGCTGACGCCAAACACATTGAGCACGCCGAACACCAGCACAAAACCGACGCCAAGCAGCCAGGAGCCCCCGGCGGATTCGGCCAGGGTATTGAGGTGTTCGAAGTTCACCAGGGCCATGACCCCGGCGAGGATGGTCTCGGCGGTGCCGGCAAACACATGCACGATCAAATAGGCCGACAAGGTACCGGTGATCGCAAAAAAACGGCCCATGCCGCAGTTGATGTAGTCGTACACCGAGCCGGTAGTGGGCAGGATCGAGGCGGCCTCGGCGAAGGTCGTCGCCTGGGCCAGCATCATCACCACGGCGATCAGCATGGCCAACGCAAACGCGCTGCCGCCGATGCCAAAACCCATGGTCGCGGTGAGAATCACCGGGCTGGCCATGATCAGGCCAATGGTGCTGGCCAACGCGGTGGGAAAGCCCACCGTGCCCCGGTTCAGGTGCGCGGTAAGTCTGTCATTGATCGACATGGTGCAGATCCTCGAAAGGGATTTTTTAGAAGTGTTTGCACTGTGCGCCCCGCCCAACCTGATCGTCTTGCCCCTGGCTGCCGCCGGTTTTGTTGCTCCCTGCCAGGGCTTGCGGCGTGGCGGCCAGGATCAATTGCCTGGCACGCAGGTGAAAGACTTGTGCCGCCGACGCTCGTCCTAATGCGCCCTCAACTTCATCTTGCTGGGGACTATAACAATGGAGCACACACTCAAAACCCGCCACCTGCACCCGGCTGTCGGCCTGGGGCTGGCGCTGTTGATCGGCCAACCTGCGGCCCAGGCAATCGAACTGTATGCCGACGACGACACCACCGTCACCGGCAACTTCCTGGCCGTGTACGGCATGTTCAACAGCCGCAAGAACTACGAGGGCAGCCCGGGTGGCTCGACGTGGCGGGAAGGCTTTATCAAGTATGGCTTGAGCGTCGACCAGACCCTGGGCGGCCTGGGCAGTGTGTATGGCACCGCCAACCTGGTGAGTTCTGGCACCTGGGGCGATGGCGATGCCTCCCGTGTGACCGACGGCAGCGAGCGCACCACCAAGTTCGACGAAGCCTTTGCTGGCTGGCGCTCGGGGGACCTGTTGCCGGCGTTGGGCAAGGATGGCCTGGACCTGTCGTACGGGCGCCAGATCATCACCGTGGGCGATGGTTTTATCATCAATGACGACGGCCCGAACCTGGGCAATGGCGTGGCCGATGGCGAGTTCGACCGTGGCGGCGCCTATTACATCGCGGCCCGGCATGCTTTCGACAAGGCTGCGGTGGTGCGCCTGGGCGGCAAGGACGGCTTGCACGGCAGCCTGATGTGGATCGAGTCCGACAACCGCGCCCAGGCCCTGACCGAGATGGCCATCGGCACCCTGGAATACAGCGCCGCACCGGGCACCCTGGGCCTGACGTACCTGCATGGCATCGATGTGGACGAGCGCTATGCCAGTGACGTGCAAAAGCAGCGCAAGGGCATGAACCTCTACAGCCTGCGTGGCAGCGGGAATGCCGGGATCGACAACGCACACTTCTCGTTTGAATACGCCTGGCAGGACAAGGACCCAGGCCCAGAAAAAGCCTGGTACGCCGAAGCCGGCTATACCTTTGCCGACCTGCCCTGGTCGCCGGACCTGACCTACCGTTATGCGCGCTATTCGAAGAATTGGGATGCACTGTTCGCCGGTTTCAACCGCGGTTATGGCACCTGGGTCCAGGGCGAAGTGGCGGGCAACTACTCCGGGCCCTACAACACCAACACTGCGGTGCAGCATGTAGCACTCAAGGTCAAGCCGCTGGACAACCTGACCCTCGGCGCGCTGTTCTTCGACTACCAGACCGTGAGCAAACGCAACATGCTCGACCTCGATGGCCGCGAACTGGACCTGTATGCCGAATGGGCGGTGAATGACCACCTGATCATCACGCCGTTGATTGGCCTGTACCAACCGGACAAAGACCAGGACAACGGCGGCAACCAGGTCGGCGGTAACGGCACCAACGTGTACAGCCAGTTGGTGGTGGCTGTGCCGTTCTGAGGTTTGGTTGTGGTGTGACTGGCCTGTGATGGCGCTTCCTGTGGCGAGCGGGCTTGTCGGAACGCCGCATCGCCCGCGCTGGGCTGCCAAGCAGCCCCAAAACCTGCCGCCGCAGTTTGTCTGAAGAACCGCAGCGGGTTTATGGGGGGCTGCTGCGCAGCCCAGCGCGGGCGATGCGGCGTTCCGACAAGCCCGCTCGCCACAAGGAAATCTGCTCCCCTAAAAAAGCCTGCTCCCCTAAAAGAAAGCCTGCTCAACACAACAACCCTCCCCCCGGCAGATGGCAGCCACAGGCATGCGCCCCGGCAGGCACAGTCAAGCTGTAGCCGCCGGCGTTGGTTAGCCTCGGGTTTTCCTTTTTGATCAGGAACACCCCATGAGCGATATCGCGCTGCTGCCCCAGGTCGAAGCCTTCTTGCGTCGAGACCACGGCCTGTTTATCGACGGTGGCTACGTCCCCAGCCAATCCAGCCAGACCCTGGAGGTGATCAACCCCGCCACCGGCCAGGTCATTGCCACGGTCGCCGATGCGCAAGCCAGTGATATTGAACGGGCGGTGACGTCTGCCCGGCATGGTTTCAAACAATGGTCCCAGGTCGCGCCCGCGGTCCGTGGCAACGTACTGCTCAAACTCGCCGACCTGCTGGAACGCAACCGCGAGGAACTGGCGCAGATCGAGACCTGCCAGTCGGGCAAGATCATCCAGATTTCCCGCGCCTTTGAAGTGGACCAGGCCGCGCATTTCCTGCGTTATTACGCGGGCTGGGCAACCAAGATCAGCGGCCAGACCCTCACCCCATCGCTGCCCTCGTTTGCCGGCGAGCGCTACACCGCCTTCACCCTGCGCGAACCGGTGGGTGTGGTGGTCGGCATCGTGCCGTGGAACTTCTCCACCATGATCGCCATCTGGAAACTCGCCTCGGCCCTGGTGACCGGTTGCAGCATCATCATCAAGCCCAGCGAGTTCACCCCGCTGACTCTGCTGCGCATTGCCGAACTGGCCGTGGAAGCCGGCCTGCCCGCGGGCGTGCTGAACGTGCTGACTGGCGGTGGCCAGGTGGGCAAGGGGCTGATCGAACACCCTGGCACTGACAAGGTGTCGTTCACCGGCTCGGTGCCCACCGGCATTGCGGTCGGCCGCGCGGCCATGGGCGCCGGCCTGACGCGGGCGACCCTGGAGTTGGGTGGCAAAAACGCGGCGGCGTTCCTGCGCGATGTGCCGCTGGAAACCGCCGTCAACGGCATTATCGAGGCCGGGTTCCTGCACTCGGGGCAGATCTGTGCAGCGGCCGAGCGCTTCTTCGTCCATCGTTCACAGGTCAACCCCGTCATGGAGGCCCTGGCCCAGCGTTTGAGCGCATTGAACATCGGCTCGCCGCTGGATGAGCGCACCGAATTCGGCCCGGTCACCCATCGCCAACACCAAGCGAAGCTGGAAGGTTTTTTTGCCACCGCCCGCGCCGAAAACAACACGATTATCTACGGCGGCCAACCGATGGATCGCCCCGGTTGCTACGTCGAGCCCACGGTGATCCTCGCCAACAGCATCAACGACACGCTACTCACCGAAGAAACCTTCGGCCCCATCGCCACCTTCCTGCCCTACGACGACGAGGAGGAGTTGCTGGCACTGATGAACCACACTGCCAGCGGCCTCAGCGCCAGCCTGTGGACCAACGACCTGGGCAAGGCCCTGCGTATGGTCCCGGCCATCAACGCCGGCACGGTGTGGGTCAACATGCACACCCTGCTCGACCCGGCCGTGCCATTCGGTGGCAACAAATCCTCGGGGATTGGCCGGGAGTTTGGCAGTGCGTTTATCGAGGACTACACCGAACTCAAGTCGGTGATGATGCGTTATTGATCACCCTGGGATCAGCGCCTCCGCCTCGATCTCGATCAACCATTCGGGCAGCGACAGGCCGCTGACGATGATCCACGACGACGGCGGCGGGTTGTTCGGGAAACGCTCGCGCAAGGCGGCGGCGATAGGCTCCTGCTGATCGCGGGCGGACTCCACGATGTACAGGCGCAGCATGATCACATGGGTCAGATCCCCCGCGGCCGCGGCCAGGACCTTTTCGATATTGTCCAGAGCGGTGGCGGTCTGCTCGGCGATGCCCGGGCCGACGGTGCGTTCGTCAGCGTCCACACCTACCTGGCCGGACAGTAGAATGCGTCGGCCATCGCGCACTTCCATGGCCTGGCTGAAACCGTATTGCAGGGAGTTGAAGACTGTCGGGGGATTGATGGTTCTTCGTTGCATGACGACTCCTTGTTGTCTGTAGGAAACAAGGCTACCTCAACGGTTTTTCTGGCTCTTGGAGAAGTTGCATATTTCAACATCTGGAAACAGAACGCCTTGCAAACAGCCTCTCTCCTGCCTATATTCGCGCAAGGCGCCATCTACGCCACCCTCCGCGGAAAGGGCTGCGCCCAAGACATGACTGCCTATCCCATCACTACGACTCCCAACCTTAAAGCGGACAAGGTTTGTGCAAGGAGATCGTATGTCGCAACGCCCCGTCTCACCGTCCACTGACGGCCGTATCAACCTTGAGCAGCAGCGCAAGCGCGCCAAGGAGCTTTTACAGCGTATGAAACAAGGCACGGCGCCCGATGAACTGGCGCAGGTTGCCCACCCGCCGCCGACCCTGTCCGATGCTCAATGGCTGATTGCCCGACAGTTGGGTTTCAGCAGTTGGCCAAAACTCAAGGCCCATGTGGATGCGGTGGACTTCGCCGCCAGCCACCCGGGCTTCGAGGCCAGTGATGAAGCGCGCACCACCCATTGGCGTTGCGGCAATGATATTGCCCACAGCCTTGGCGTGGCCGGGTTCAAGGGGCGCTTTCGGATGCTCAGTGATCCGCTGTGCATGGGCCCGGTCCAAGCCTTGCCCGCCGAGGCCTACCGGGCGACGCGGGCGCGTTTCATCAGCCAGGCGTTTACCCTGGACGTGGCAGATGCCGCGCGCCGCCTGGACGATGAGTACACCCATCTCGAGGAACTGGGCAGCGCCGATCACTGCGTGTTGTGGTGCGAAGCCGATGGCTATGACCAGTTGTTTTTGATCCGTGCCCTGGCAGGTCTTGACCATACGCCCACCAGGCTGGAGCTGATCGAAGTCGACCACATACCCGGCGTACAACGCTTTATCGGTATCGGCCAATTGGCGCCGCAGGTATTGGCGTGGCTGTGGCCCCAACGTCGGCCGGTCGACGAGCCGATGCGCCAGTTGGCGCGGCAGGCGTGGACGGCCTATTGCGACAACTCGCCCGTGGCCCTCGCGCAACTGGCCCGCGCGCCCCACCCCGCCATGCCCTTGCTGGCCCCGGCACTGCGTCGGCAGTTGCAGGAGCTGCCCGGCGCGCATGACGGTTTGTCGCTGACCGAGCGCCTGGCCCTGGAGTATCTGGCCGAAGTCGGCCCCACGGCGTTTGCCCGGGTGTTCGCCGAGCTGATGGCCAAGCGAGACCCCCTGCCCTTTCTTGGCGACATGATGTTCCACGCCCTGATGCGGCCGCTGATCGACGGCGCCGCTCCTTTGCTGACGGAGTCCGACGCCGACCGGCCATGGCCTGAACGTACATTGGCGCTGACACCGCTGGGCGTCAGGGTGCTGAATGGCCGCGCGTACTGGCCCGATCACGCAAGCCACCCGCGTTGGGTCGGTGGCGTGCAGATCGTACCCGGCCAGCCACACTGGACGATTGACGCCGAGGGCGTGCCAGCCTGGCGGGCTAACGCCCCTGGCTGAGCATCTGCAGGGTGTAGCGCAAGGACGCCGGCAACATCGGGCCATGCCCCAGCCCGGTAAAGGTCAGGTGACGCACGTGTAGCCCATCCACCTGATGGAGTGTGCCCAGCAACGCCTTGAACGCCGTGTCACTGGCCTCTTTGGCCGGCGACACGGCTCCCGGGCTGGCCGGTTCCTGGTCGCCACGCATCAGCAGCAAGCGGGGCTGGCTGCCCCGCAGGCGTTGCGCCAGGCCGTTGGCCTCTGCCGTCATCAGCCCCTGGTTCCACCATAACGAAGGACTCGCGGCCGCGTAGTCATCGAAGGCTTGTGGGCGTGTCAGCAAGGCATGCAGCACCAGCAGACCACCGTAGGAGTGCCCCCATAGCAATTGCCGCTGTGGGGTGATGCTCAGGCGCTGATTGATCAGCGGGCGAACGGTCCCGGTCAGCAGGTCAAGAAACACATCCGCACCGCCACTGGGCACGGCAGTCAAAGGGTCCCGCTGTTGCATGGCGCTGCCGACTTTCGGCGTGTAGTCAAAAGTACGTGCAGTACGCTCGATGCGCAGCGGCGTGGCATAGCCCACGGCGACCAGCACCGGAGGCGCCACACTGTGTGCCAGTCGGTCCAGGCTCTGGCTATCCAGCGCAGCCATCGCGGCGTTGCCATCGAGCAAGTACGCCACTGGGGTGGCGTCACTCACCGTCGACGGCTGCCCCAGCCAGATCCGGTAATGACGGGCGCCATCGGCCGAATCCAGCTCCAGGCTGCTGAAGCTATAGGCACTGGCTTGGCGCAACACCGGCGCATCCATCAACTGATCCGGCGCGGGCCGGGCAACCGCGAGCGGGGCAATCAGCAGCAGCGCCAGGCTGATCCAGCGCCCCATCAAAAGGACGCCGTCAGGCTGGTGTACAAGGTGCGGCCGGACTGGTTATAGGTCGCGGCACCCGCCCCTTCGATATTGGCCACGCCCTGGGCATTGCCTTCGCGCCACAGGCGTTTGTCGAACAGGTTGTCGACGCCGGCTGTCAGGCTCAGGTTCTTGCTCAAAGCGTACGTGCCGCTGACGCCGGCAATGGCATAGGGCGATAATTGGTTGTTGCCCGAACCCGTCACGCGATCGCCGTGGTAATCGTATTTTTTCGGGGTTTGCTTGCCGTACCAGGCCACGCTCATTTGCAGGGACAGGGCATCGCTGGCCTGCCAGTCGAGCATCGAGTTCAAGGTGTACTTGGGCGCGACAGACAGCACATCGCCGGTCTGCTTGTTTTTCGATTGCAGCATGTAGGTGAAGTTGTTGGTCCAGTTCAACTGCTCGGTCAACGGCAGGGCCAGGGTGCCTTCCAGCCCTTCGACCAAGGCCTTGGGCACGTTTTCCCACTGGAAAATGCTTGCGTTGGCCGTGGTGCCGGTACCACCGCTGGCGTTGCCGACCGGGGTCAGGCCCGACTCGATTTTGTTTTTGTAGTCGTTACGGAAGTACGTCAGGCCGGCGACCACCCCCTCGTTGCGGTACTCGATCCCCAGTTCCTTGTTGACGCTGGTTTCGGCGTCCAGTTCGGCATTGCCTTGCAGGTAGCAACTGGTGGTCTGCCCGTAACAACCCTGGCCATTGCTGTACAGCAAGTAGTTGGGGTTGAGCTGGTAGAGGTTGGGCGCCTTGTAGGAGCGGGCGATCCCGGCTTTCAGGGTCAGGGTGTCGGTGAGCACCTGGGACAGGTTCAGCGATGGGCTCCAGTTGTCGCCCACGATGTCGTGGTGGTCCATGCGCAGGCCGGGGGTCAGGCGCGTGCCGGGGCGCAGTTCAATGTTGTCTTCAACGAACACCGAGAAAATCCGCGCCGAGGACGAACTGCTGCGGTTGCTCCCGGCCAGCCCCGGCACGCTGCCGCCGGCGGTGGTGGTTTGCACGTTGGAGCTGGGGTCATCCAGTTGCTGCTCGACCCACTCGGTGCCCACGGTCAGTACCTGGTCCACCCCGGCATGCAAGGGCAGGCTGAGTTCGCCGTGGGCGGTCAGGTCGCGCAAGACGCTGGTATTGAAGTTGCTGCTGGAGAAGATCCCTTCGGTGCCGCCCGCCAAGCCCTCGCTGATCCGGCTGTTGCGGGTCTTTTCGTATTGCAGGTAGGCCAGGCTGGTACCCAGGTCCCAGTCGCCGCGATGGGTCACGGCGTAGGTCTCGCGGTACATCACGTTGGTCTCGTGGCCGAGCAGTTTTTTCACATTGGCGTTGCTGTTGGTGTTCTGGGTGTCACCGGTGTAGATGTTGCCCTGGCGGCTGAAGCCGGCTTCCAGGTCCAGGGTTTGCTCAGGCGTCATCTGCCAGCTCAACAGGCCGTTGACGTCCTTGTTGCGCACCCCTTCGCGCCCCGCCGGCAAGGTACCGACCTGGTTACCGGTACGTTTGGATTCATGGCCGCTGTTGATGTCGGCGTCGTCGGCATTGGTTTTCGCCACGTTGCCATATACCCGGTAGCTGAGGGTGTCGGTCAGCGGGCCGTTCAGGCCGAAGTTCATACGCTGGGTCTCGCCTTCGGCGCTGTGCTGGGCGAAGTTGTGGTAAATGGTTGCCGAGCCGTGGGTCTCGGTACCGGGTTGTTTGGTGATGATGTTTACCACGCCACCGGCGGCACCGTTGCCGTAACGGGCGGCAGCCGGGCCACGGATGACCTCGATGCGCTCGACCTGGTCGGCCGGCACCCAGTTGCTGTCGCCACGGCTGTCCCGCTCGCCGCGCCAGCCATAGCGCACGGAGTTGCGGCTGCCCACCGGCTTGCCATCGACCAGGATCAGGGTGTTTTCCGGGCCCATGCCACGGATATCGATCTGCCGGTTGTTGCCGCGTTGGCCACTGCTGGAATTGCCTGTGAGGTTGACGCCGGGCATGGTGCGGATGATGTCCGACAGGTCATTGGCCGGTGGGCGCTTCTTGATGTCTTCGGCGGTGATGATCGACACACCGGGCGCCTGCTTGATCTCTTCCTGCGCCGTGCCCAGTACGGTCTGGGTTTGCAGTTCAAGACGCGCGGGCGTCTCGGGCTCGGCGGCAAAGCTGCTGACAGGCAGCAGGCTCCACATACTCAGGGCTAGCAGGGACAGGGGCGGCAAGCGGTGCATGGGAAGATCTCCGGAACGTCAAGCCCACCGATAGCGGTAGGCCAGCAAAGATCGCAGATGATAATCAGATGCAATTGCGAGTAAAGAACATTAACTTTCTAAACATTTGCCGCCGCCACCCGCAGGTGCATGCGCAAACCTTGCGTGCCATGGCTGGCCCACAACTGGCCGCCCTGCAGTTCGATAGCCCGCCGGGCAATGCTCAAGCCCAGGCCAAAGCCGGTACCGGGCGCACCGTCCAGGCGCAGGTAGGGTTCAAAAATCCGCTCCAGGTCGGCTTCGGCAACACCGGGGCCGTGGTCTTCGACGGTCAGCAGCCACGTATCGCCTTCACGCACGCCGCTCAAGCGGATCACTCCGCCTGGGGGTGAATGGCGGATTGCATTGCGCAGGATGTTTTCCAGGGCCTGGGCGAAGCTGTTGAGGTGGACCCTGACTTCGCACGCACCGTCCACCTCGCACACCAGCGCCTGCAATGGCCAGTCGGTCTCGAAATGCGCGTCCTGCACCAGCGCTTCCCACACCGAGGCCACCCGCACATCCTCGGCCCCCAGGCGCGGCTTTTCGGTGTCCAGCCAGGCCAGGTTGAGGGAGTCATCCACCAGGCGCCGCATCTCCTCGACTTCCCGCGTCAGCCGTTGCTCCAACTGTTGGCGCGCCAGGCCGCTTTCGCTGGCGATTTTCAAGCGGGCCAAGGGCGTGCGGATTTCATGGGACAAGGTGCGCAACAGTTGGCGCTGCTGCTGCAGGCTCTGGCGCAGGCGCTCGGCCATGTGCTCGTAGGCGCGCGCCAACTCACCCAGTTCATCACCGCGCCGGGTCACGGAACTGCTGGCCAGTGGCGCCAGGTCACCGGCACTCAGGGCGTTCGCGCGCTCGCGCAACTCGTTCAACGGCACCACCAAGTGGCGATACAGCAACAGGCCCAGGCCCAAGGCCAACACGACCGGTACCACACCGTGGGTAAACAGGTGCGTCCATGGCGTGAGCCCCGGTGGCAGCAGGCGCTCGGGCAGTTGCATGACCAGGCGGCCGCGCTCCGGGTGTTGCGCAAAGGCGATGCTGACATAGGGCAGTTCATCCTCCAGGCGCTTGCTCATGGGCCAACTGGGCTTGCGCATAAAGGTCAGGTGGCTGACCTCGGCCGCCGTCAGCGGCTGTGTGCCGAGGCTTTGCAGGAATGGGTCGAGTACACCCACCCAAGTCTGCTCACGCTGTTGCAGAGCCTGGCGCCATTGCTCCACGGCCTGGGCGTCGCCCGTGGCGGCTATCTCTTCGGCCTGGGCGGCGTAGGCAGTCAGGACGTCGCGGTCGGGCTGCTCAAGAAAGTAAGTGCTGCGCTCGACCTGCAAGCCCCAGCCCCACACCAACCAGACCAGCAGCAAGCAGAAACACACTTGCAACAGTGCCATTTTCCATAGCAGTGGATGCCGGCGCTGCATCAGCCCAAGCCTTCGCACAGCAGCACATAGCCCTGGTGACGCACCGCCTCGATGCGCACGCCCTGCAGGTTGATCGCCGCCAGCTTGCGCCGCACATTGCACACATGCACATCCAGGCCACGATCGAGCCGCGTATAGGCGCGGTGCAATACATGCTGGTACAGGAACGCTTTGGACAGGGGTTCGCCGGCATGCTCATGCAGCGTGGACAGCAAGCGGAACTCCGAATTCGTCAGGCCTGCCGGGCATCCGTTGAACATCACATCCCGAGCGCTTACATCCAGATCCAGCAGTGCTGGCCTGAAGACCCGAGTGCCGCGATCAAGGGCCACCCGCCGCAATAGTGCGTCGATCCGCACATCCAGTTCGGCGAGGCTGAAAGGCTTGGGCAGATAGTCGTCCGCGCCTTGGCTGAATCCGGTGATGCGATCCTGCTCGGCGCCCAGGGCCGACATCAGAATCACCGGCGTGCCCCGCTCGCTGCGCAAGCGCGCCAGCACCTTCAGACCGTTTTCGTTGGGCAGCATGATATCCAGCAGGATCAGTTCGACTGCCGGGTCCAGGGCCATGCTCAAGCCCTGATCACCGCAATGCGCACTGCTCGTGGCAAATCCACGGCGGCTCAGGTGGGTACAAAGATGGGTGCACAGCTCGACGTCATCCTCGATGACCAGGATGCGCGCGGAAGAAGATGTCATAGGCAGTGGATGATAACTGTTCACAATTAGGCCAGTTTCTCACCCGGAGAAACATTGCGCAACGAATGGTGCGTGTTGTGCTGTTCGAGCGCCGATTATCAATATTTTGAAGAAACTGAATGCATCGAACCTGGGCTTTTTCAGTTAAACACCAGCAATCAAGCTATCTCCTCGTTAGGTCACCTCACCGGATACAGGAGAATCATCATGTCGAAAACCACCGTCAGCCAGTTCATGCAAACCCTCCATCAACGTCTCACAGAGTTATGGGATACCTGCGCCCGCGCAGGGGGCACACGGTCATGACGCGCTTGCTGCTGGGCGCTGCCATGCTGGCACTGCTGGTTGGGTGCAGCGCCGCCAAACAGCCCGAACTGGACGTCGCCGTCCAAAGCTCCGGGCAGATCTGGAATGCCGTGGCGCACTACAGCGGCCGCACATTTCTCTCCGGCCCCCGTTGGAGCGGCACCCAGGGGCCGCAACTGACGGCAGTTGACCAGACTGGCCAGCACCGCGCCTATCCAAACAATGCCTGGAACAACTGGGCGCCTGGGTTGGATGCTGCCAACGCCTTTGTGAACATCAATGCCTTGCGCCTGGAAGGCAACAAACTGTGGGTGGTGGATACCGGCTCACCCGAGTTCGGCGGCAACCCCGTCCATCAGGGCGCGAAGCTGGTGTGTATCGATCTGCTTACCAATCAGGTGGTTCGGACCTACTTCTTCGCAGCGGATATCGCCACCGCCGGCAGCTACGTGGATGACGTGCGCTTCAGCGCCGGCATGGCCTTCCTCACCGATGCGGGAAATGCGGGAATTATTGTCGTGGATCTGCAAACCGGCGCTGCCCGCCGCGTGCTGAACCAGCACGCCTCCGTCGTCGCCCGGCCTGACCGGGACTTGATCCTCGACAACCAGGTGGTCAAAGCCCCTGATGGCGACCCCTTGCGCGTCAACGCCGACCCGCTGGAAGTCAGCGTTGACGGCGTCTGGCTGTATTACGGCCCGCTGCAAGGCCCGTGGTCCAAGGTGCGGATCCAAGACCTGGCAAACCTGGCCCTGACCCCGCAGCAACTGGCCGCGCGGGTGGAATTTTTTGCCGATATCCCGGCAACCGGCGGGTCGGTCATGGATGCACAGGGCAACCTGTACTTTTCCGACCTGGCCCACGACGCCATTCGTGTGCGCCGCACTGACGGACAAATCGAGACCCTGATCGAAGACAAGCGCCTGCATTGGGTTGACGCCCCCTTCCTGGACCAGGATGGAACACTGTGGCTACCCACACCACAGATGGACCGGGTCGCGCTGTTCAACAAGGGCCAATCCCTGGTGCAGTGGCCGGTGGGGGTTTATCGCTTGTCGACACGTCACTGATCAGCGCCCATGCAAATTGCTTAGCGCTTTCACATCCCTTTCACAGTTGGGCGCATAGGGTGGTCCCAGCTCCTAGTGAAAACCTTTAAGCCCGCACTCCCCATCGCGGGCTTTTCTTTGTCTGGGGTTTGGCGTGACGCCCACACTTCCCAAACCTGAGCAGCCCCGACAGACTTTTTCCAACAAAGTTCGTGTGCTCAGCGTCCTGCTGAACAAATACCTACCCAAATCACCGCATCTACCCTGACACACCCCGGCGTTCGCTAGTAGAATCTCGCGCCATGTCACTTTGTCACTCTGTTCAAATTAACACGGGAATTTTTTACAAAATGGAGCCACGAATGCACGTCCTCAACAGAGGTTTCTTTTCCAGCACCCGGGCGAGATCAGTGCTTAGCGTGATTGCCATGCTCATTTTCGCGGGAACGGTGCTAGCGTTCAGAAACCTTGAGCCCCTGACCAACTACTTTACCTATTCCGAAGATGGGATTTGGCTGGGTTACGCCATGAGCAAAGGCTGGTGGCACACCATAATTAACGCCAAACCAGATTACTTAGTATGGGGAAATCTACTGTTCGTTTATTTGGCGACCCTAGTATCTGATATTTTCTGTGATGACAAGCTTATTTGTTACCCACAAGCAATTTCCTTTTGGTCGTATTTTTTTTACTCGTCAGTTAGCGTTCTCTGCTATTACGCTACTAAGGATTTACTTCCAGAAACCATTCGATGGATTGTTTTTCTATCCACACTAATGATTCCTTTGGGTGACTCTTCGGGCGAAATATTCGGAAAGATAACCAATATCGGCTACTACTTTGTATTAATTACCACCCTCCTAATTTTCGTAAAAAGCAGAAATACTACTGCAACCCCACTCATCGACACAATATTGCTATTATCCGCCGCAACAAATCCAGTCTGCTTAGTATTAACTCTCGCACTCTCCATTTTCACCTTACCTGATCACAACTTTAAAAAATGGATTAAACGATATGGAGCCATCACAATTGGCTGCCTAGCCATTGGCGCGATAATTTTTTTCAAAATCACTGCTTCTCCAGCCAAAGGTGTGATTGGCAGCTTTAGACTTGAAAGCCTAATCGAAGTAAGCCTCGCAAGAGCTTTCATTTATCCATTTGTCTTTCCTTTTTACAACCAGCTCTCCGACACAATCGTCGTAATCCTCTCTCTTGCACTCCTAACCTTGCTAGGAGTACTACTGGCAAAGGAAAAGTCCAGAGAAGTCAGAACACTCATATCAATGTGTGCAACAGCCTATATTATATACTTATTTTTTACAGTGTATATGCGCAAAAGCTTAACAGAGATTTTAGGTGGATATGCCAGCACGTTCCCCGACCGCTATTTTATGGGGCTGAACATTATCGTTGTTTTTTCGCTCTTGGTACTTGCTGGTTCGGCTCTGCGTGCCAGCAGAGCAGTGCGTATTATAGGCGCGACAACGCTGATCTCTTTCACGGCGCTCTATATCGGCAATGTCGCCTGGTTAATAGAAGGTGAAACAACAAGAGTTCAATTTGGCGGAAATTTAACTTTTCAAGACCAGCTCTGCTCGGCGGCACTACAGCCAGCAGATACCGAGGGCAACATCTCTGTTTCTTTATACCCGGCTGGCCAACTCGCGACAGTACCGAAAGATAAGGTATCCGCAGCAGCCAATAAGATTGAATGCGCACCGGAAGACGTCTCATTTTATGTCACCGACTCTAATTGGATAAAAGGCATCGCAAGAAAGTGGGCAGGATTTTACCTGCACAACACTCCAGAAAACTTTGCCGCATTCACGATCGGAAGTACCGTTCAATTCCCAGACAAAACAACACGAAAAATTGTCGACATCTCCACCAGCAATGAAACAATAAATGTATTTGTGGATGGCGACATACTGATAGCAAAAAAAGTAGGCCTCCCATTTAAATTTATCGTAATAGATCAGCTATAAAACCACGAATAACCCCGGGCATCGCGGCCCCCGTCACCAGGTACGGCTGGGGCACCTAACCGTTGATGAACACTACCCAGCGCAAGGGTCGAGGCGTAAGCGGTAACGAAAATCAACGGTAGGAGCTTTCGAGCCCCAGTGAGGCTGCGATAGCGGTGGGTCAGCCAACCTCAATGCTGGCAGTACCGCCACCATCGCAGCCTCACTGGGGCTCGATAGCTCCTACAGGGGGATCGGCTCACGCCTTACAGCAATACCGTGGCCAGCATCCCCAGTGCGCCCAGGCAAAAGCCGATCAATGCGCCGCGCCCAGGGGCCTCATGGAACAGGGCCCAGACCACCACAGGCTCCAGCAGTAGCAAGGAGGTGACGGAGACCACGGTGACGACCCAGATATCACCGACCGCCACATACCCCAGCCAATAGGCGCCCAGCAGACAAAACCCGGCAAAGCACATCAGCAGCACCGGCATAACGAATGCCTGCCATGAACCATCGCCAACATGGGCCAGCCGAGCGGTGACTACCTCGCTGTAGATTGCACAAAATTCACCGATCACCATCAACCCTAGAGCAAAAACTCCGAGTAGTTCTTTGGACATATCAAAAACTCCTTCGTATTCAGCGCAATGTTTTTCAGCTCCCAGCGCGCGATGCCGCTCACCAGGGAGTTGTTGCAGTGATACGAAGCAGCCTTGAACAGGCCTGAATTACCGAAGTGCTTTTCCATGCTCATGTCCTTAAACGGGTGTGAGTCGGCGCGGCCCAAAAGGGCGCGAGCCTGATCATACGTGCCGTCAACCGCGCTGGACAACCAACAGCTCGTAGGTCGCCAGCAATGCCTCATGCATGGTTTCAGACAGGGTCGGGGGCGGCGGGATGCTGTCAATCAGTTCGGCATCTGTAGTCTCCAGACCCCCGAGCGATGGTGTAGCCCTGGATCATCTCAGTGACTGACTCACCAACCCTATGCGCGCCCAGTAACTCGCCGCTTTGCCCATGGCAATCACCTCGGTGATAGCACTCCTGCGAAGCAACGGCGCGAGCTGCATGACCGGGGAAGTGCTGCATGTGAATGGAGGATTAAATAACACCGTCAGCCTGCGGCTGCGATTGCCAGGGCCAGTTGCGCGTCAGACATCAGCGCAGGCTTGTAGGTCGAGCGGTAATACCTGCACGCCTGCTCGAACTGCGCACCACGGATCTCGCCATCGGAACCAATGAACGCCAACGCATCACTTTTGGATGATTTGAAAAGCTCTGGAATGTAGGACGTTCCTGCGGTGGCTCCCGAGGTGATTACGAAAGGCGCTACCGAGGTGAGCATGAGCGCCCCCTGGAACGGGTTATTGTTCTCGGCGGCCGAAGCCAGATTGCCAATCGACGCCAGTAAGGCGATTGCCAGGAGTTTGCACAAATCCATTAGTGATTGCTTCCTTGTGTTCAGATGGGTGCCACGATAACAGAGCTGGGTGGTCGTGCTACCCCACTCCTTATACGCGCCTGTTATAAAAATGGTTTAGCACTATCAGCTCGAGTACCGCTACGAAAACACAGAGCATGACGAAGCCAGGACCGCAGACCCGCTTGCGCTTGGATGGGCCATCCCCTGACAAGATCGCACCGGTGTAGCAGGTAAATACTAAGAGAAGCCCCAGCAGGATATAGAATCCTTGTGTTCGCCATTGGGTCATGTGTCCATGCCTGCGGTTATGGCGCGGGTTTTGCGCAGGCACAAAAAAGCCGATCTGGCTGATCGGCTTAAGCCTCTGATTTTAATTGGTAAATATGGTCATAAGGCCAAAATCAACGCCGTTTACGGGGTCGGTAGTACGGGACAGTTCACCGATCAACCTCTACAAATGCCCAAGCGTGTTGTGAGCATTGGCTAGCGATGCCATGGCAGAATGCTCGGCATTAATTTAAGGGAGTCAGGGATGAAAGCTATCGCCATCGCAGCGCTGCTGTTACTCACAGGATGCGCGTCCAAGGCCGTCGAGTACCAACCGGCTACGATCACTGCAGAACAAGCCAGATCGGTGATTGAGCAGGTGTTGATGGAACAACCTGAGAAGACCAGGCCCGAGCAAGTTTTCTTCACCAATGAGTACATCGCCTATGGGGGCGGTGTCGTTTCCTCCAGTAGCGGCTTTGCGAGCGCTGTACCTATCGGAAATGGTGCGATTGCCGCCGGCAACTCGGTAACCTCATCCAAAGCCGTTCAGACCAGGATCTACTTCAACTCGATCGGCTCAGCGACTCTATACACCAAGCGCAACCGCTGGGTCGTGATCACCCGAAACCAAGCTGGGGGCACACTGAACCAATCCCGGGTCGACACCCAGCAAAAGGCACAGCGTTTCATCGATGCGATGATGTACTTCAAGGCCAAATGACAGCTCTGCCAACTGGCTGGTGATACGAAAGTATGGTCTCACACAGGACGTGCAATCACTGAAAGTAGCGGACCAAGAAGCTCGCGCAGATTTGCTAGACACCTGTCACACACAAAAAGACCAGATTAAAGACCTATATAGGAATCTTATCTATACAAAATCTTCTGGCTGATGTGGTTGTCAGCGTTTCCGAACTCAAGAGCAACCCCTCCTCCGTCTTGAGTGGCGCCAACGGTATGCCTAGGGCTGTGAGGGCTGTGCTTAACCACAACCGAGTTATGGGCTACATGGTCCCAGCAAACGTCTACGAGGCAATGGTTGAGCGCCTGGACGAACTGGAACTGGTACAGATCGTTAAAGCTCGGCTCGATGCCAGCGAAACACCTGTTCGAGCATCTCTCGAAGACCTGATTAGCGAGGCCGAGGTAAATATCGCCAATGGCCGCTGACTACGAGGTTGAGTGGGATCCGAAGGCGCAAAGCTCGACGGTACAATCCGCCTACAGTTTCTGAGAAAGCTTCAGGAGCGGCAGTCGGGACCGCTGGTGGCAGGTGATGTGCATCATGGTATGAAGGACTACTACAAGATCAAATTGCCCGGCGCCGGCTACAGGCTTGTATACCGCGTCGAGGAGGAGCGAATTGTCATCCGTCGGTAAGCGCGAGCGAAGCTCAATGTATGAGCATACAGGAAAACGGCAGACCCTCAACGAAAAGCCCGCACATCGGCAGGCTGCCTGGATCGCCGCGCATTAATCTCGGCGTAGCGCCCACCACTCCCCGCAAAAGTCCCTACGCATGAAAAAGCCCAACCTTTTCAGATTGGGCTAAGTCATTGAAAAATATGGTCGGGACGGAGTGATTCGAACACTCGACCCCTAGCACCCCATGCTAGTGCGCTACCGGACTGCGCTACGCCCCGACTAGGCGTGAAACTGGGTTCGCTTCGTAACGAAGCGATCAGGAATATACCGCAAGCATTTGAAATGTGGAAGTATTTTAAAGGCTTGTTTCACTTCTTCAAAACAACCAGTACATCTTCCAGTTCGGAGATCATCTGGCGGATCAGTTGCTTGTATTGGGTGGTGTCGTCTTTGGCTTCATCACCGGACATACGCTGGCGTGCGCCGCTGATGGTGAACCCCTGGTCGTACAGCAACGCACGGATCTGTCGGATCATCAGCACATCCTGGCGCTGATAATACCGACGGTTCCCTGTGCGTTTGACGGGGTTGAGTTGAGGAAACTCCTGCTCCCAATAGCGCAGTACGTGCGGTTTTACCGCACATAGCTCGCTGACTTCACCGATGGTGAAGTAGCGTTTGCCTGGGATGACGGGTAGCTCGTCGTTATGACTTGGTTCCAGCATAAGCCTCAACTCGGGCCTTCAACTTCTGCCCTGGACGAAAGGTGACCACACGGCGAGCCGTGATCGGGATTTCTTCTCCCGTTTTTGGATTGCGGCCAGGCCGCTGGCGTTTGTCCCGCAGGTCAAAATTGCCGAAACCGGACAATTTGACCTGTTCGTTGTCTTCCAGAGCGTGCCTGATTTCTTCAAAAAACAGCTCGACCAATTCCTTGGCCTCGCGCTTGTTCAGACCCAACTCTTCGTACAGACGTTCCGCCATCTCAGCTTTCGTCAAAGCCCCCATACGTCACTTCCTTAACGTGGCGTTCAACCTTTGTTCGAGCGAGGTGAGGATATTTTGCGTCGTGGTATTCACCTCATCGTCATTAAGAGTGCGCGATGGATGCTGCCAGGTCAAGCCAACTGCAAGGCTTTTTCTATGCGGATCAATGCCTTTACCCTGATAGACGTCAAATAGCCTGAGGTCCGTCAGCCATTCGCCTGCATTTTCTCGGATTACTTCCAGTACCGCGCTGGCCGCTACATCACGATCTGCCACCAGGGCCAGGTCACGACGCACTTCCGGGAAACGCGACAGCTCGCTGAATTTAGGCATCTTGCCTGCAGCGACTTCAGCCAATACCAACTCGAAGACGAAGACCGGACGGTCGAGACCGAGGGTTTTCGACAGCTCAGGGTGGATAGCACCAACGAAACCAACCAGGCGACCTTCGCGTTCGATACGCGCAGTCTGGCCCGGATGCAACGCTGGGTGGCTGCCGGGAACAAACGCGAAGGCATCCAGCGCGCCAGCGAAGCCCAGCACCGCTTCCACGTCGGCCTTGACGTCAAAGAAGTCCACTGGGTCGCGACCCTGCGCCCAACCTTCCGGCAGACGGCTGCCGCAGACTACACCGGCCAGCATTGGCTCTTGCTTCAGGCCGTCCAATTGGCCGACAAAGCGCAGGCCGCTTTCAAACATACGTACGCGGTCCTGCTGGCGGTTCAGGTTGTGGGAAAGTGCTTTCACCAGGCCCGGCCACAGGGACGAGCGCATGGCCGCCATGTCGTTGGAGATCGGGTTGGCCAGCAACAATGGCTCGACGCCCGGGTTGAACAGTTCGAATTGCTTGGGATCGATGAAGCTGTAGGTCACGGCTTCCTGATACCCACGGGCGACCAGCAGACGGCGTAGCTCTGGCAGATGCGCACGAGCTTCAGCCTTGGGTTGCGGGGCCAGCCGCGCTTGCGGATAACGAACCGGCAGGCGGTTGTAGCCGTATAGACGGGCCAGCTCTTCGATCAGGTCGACTTCAAGGCTGATATCGAAGCGATGGCTTGGCACTGCTACACGCCACTGCCCTGCCCCATCAGCGCTGATGCCCAGGCCAAGGCCGGTCAGCAGGCGGACGATTTCCGCGTCTTCAATCACCAGGCCGAGCATTTGCTCAACGCGCTGGGCGCGCAGCGTCACCGGTGCAATCGACGGCAGGTGCTGCTCGCTGACGGTCTCAGTGATCGGTCCGGCTTCACCACCAGTGATTTCCAGCAGCAGGCCAGTGGCGCGCTCCATGGCTTCACGGGCCAGTTGCCAGTCCACGCCACGCTCGTAGCGGTGCGAGGCATCGGTGTGCAGGCCGTAGGAACGAGCCTTGCCTGCCACGGCGATCTGGTCAAAGAAAGCGCTTTCCAGGAACACATCACGGGTCGTCGCGGATACGCCACTGTGCTCACCACCCATCACACCGGCAATGGCCAGGGCGCGTGAGTGATCAGCGATCACCAGGGTATCGCTGCGCAGGGTGACTTCCTGACCATCGAGCAAGACCAGCTTTTCGCCTTCCTCGGCCATACGCACACGAATCCCACCGTTGATTTCGGCAAGGTCGAAGGCGTGCAGCGGCTGACCCAGCTCTAGCATCACGTAGTTGGTGATGTCGACGGCGGCATCGATGCTGCGTACATCGGCGCGACGCAGGCGCTCGACCATCCACAGGGGGGTCGGCTTGGACAGGTCGACATTGCGGATCACACGCCCCAGGTAGCGCGGGCACGCGGTTGGCGCCAGCACTTCGATCGAGCGCACTTCATCGTGCACCGCAGGCACAGCAGCAACCACTGGACGGGTGACCGGCGCGTTGTACAACGCGCCCACTTCACGGGCCAGGCCTGCCAGGGACAGGCAGTCGCCACGGTTCGGGGTCAGGTCGACTTCGATGCTGGCGTCTTCCAGGTCCAGGTAGACACGAATGTCCTGGCCTACTGGCGCATCGGTCGGCAGTTCCATCAAGCCATCATTGCCTTCGCCAACCTGCAACTCCGCCTGGGAGCACAGCATGCCGTTGGACTCGACACCACGCAGCTTGGCTTTCTTGATCTTGAAATCACCGGGCAGTTCGGCACCGATCATCGCGAACGGAATCTTCAGGCCCGGGCGCACATTTGGCGCTCCGCATACGACCTGGAAGGTTTGCGCGCCACTGCTGACCTGGCACACACGCAGCTTGTCGGCGTCCGGGTGCTGCTCGGTGCTCAGCACCTCGCCCACTACCACACCACTGAAAAGACCGGCGGCCGGCGTAACGCTATCGACCTCAAGACCGGCCATCGACAGACGAGCAACCAGCTCATCGCGATTTACCTGCGGGCTTACCCAGCCACGCAGCCATTGTTCACTGAATTTCATCCTGCTCTCCTAAAGGTTCGTTACGACTAGCGAAATTGCGCGAGGAACCGCAAGTCGTTGTCGAAGAACAGGCGCAAGTCGTTCACGCCGTAACGCAGCATGGCCAGACGCTCGACGCCCATACCGAAGGCAAAGCCCGAGAATTCTTCCGGGTCGATCCCGGACATGCGCAGCACGTTGGGGTGAACCATGCCGCAGCCCATGACTTCCAGCCAGCCGGTCTGCTTGCAGACGCGGCAGCCTTTACCGCTGCACATCACGCACTCCATGTCGACTTCAGCGGAAGGCTCGGTGAACGGGAAGTACGACGGGCGGAAACGTACCGCCAGCTCTTTTTCGAAGAACACCCGCAGGAATTCTTCGATGGTGCCTTTGAGGTCGGCGAAATTGATATCGCGATCAACCAGCAGGCCTTCGACCTGGTGGAACATCGGCGAGTGGGTGATATCGGAGTCGCTACGGTACACACGGCCTGGGCAGACGATGCGGATCGGCGGCTGCTGCGATTCCATGGTGCGGACCTGTACCGGCGAGGTATGGGTGCGCAACAACATGTTCGCATTGAAATAGAAGGTGTCGTGCATCGACCGGGCCGGGTGATGGCCTGGGATGTTGAGCGCCTCGAAGTTGTGATAGTCGTCTTCGACCTCAGGGCCTTCGGCAATGCCGTAGCCGATGTGGGTAAAAAACTGCTCGATACGTTCCAGAGTCCGGGTAACCGGATGCAGACCGCCAGAGGTCTGGCCGCGGCCAGGCAGGGTCACGTCAATGGACTCGGCGGCGAGCTTGGCCGCAAGATCGGCCTCCTCGAACAACGCCTTGCGCGCATTGAGAACCTCTGTGACACGCTCCTTGGCAACGTTGATCAGCGCGCCGACTTGCGGGCGCTCTTCTGCCGGCAGATTGCCCAGGGTCTTCATCACCTGAGTCAATTCACCCTTTTTGCCAAGGTAGTGAACCCGGATTTGCTCCAGGGCATTGATATCTTCAGCGCTTTGCACAGCTTCAAGAGCTTGAGCAACCAGCGCGTCCAGGTTTTCCATGTACAGACTCCAGATACAAAATAGGGGAAGAGCTTGAAGGCTCTTCCCCTATTTATGACGTTTACCACCTTGGACTACGGAGTAGCCCAGGGTGACTGTCGGGGGTACTTAAGCCAAGGTGGCTTTAGCTTTCTCGACAATCGCAGCAAACACCGCTTTTTCGTTCACGGCCAGTTCAGCCAGAACCTTACGGTCGATTTCGATGGACGCTTTTTTCAGGCCAGCGATGAAACGGCTGTAGGACAGACCGTTAACACGAGCACCAGCGTTGATACGAGCGATCCACAGAGCGCGGAACTGACGTTTTTTCTGACGACGGTCACGGTAGGCGTATTGGCCTGCCTTGATTACCGCTTGCTTGGCAACACGGAATACGCGTGAACGCGCGCCGTAGTAGCCTTTAGCGAGTTTCAGAATTTTTTTGTGACGCTTACGGGCAATGACGCCACGCTTTACACGAGCCATGAGTTACTTCCTCTATTCTTGATCCAAAATTAACGAAGGCGCAGCATGCGCTCGACTTTTGCCACGTCAGACGGATGCAGCAAGCTGCTACCGCGCAGTTGACGCTTACGCTTGGTCGACATTTTGGTCAGGATGTGGCTCTTGAAAGCGTGCTTGTGCTTGATACCGTTAGCAGTTTTCAGAAACCGCTTAGCAGCACCACTTTTAGTCTTCATCTTTGGCATGTTCGGATACTCCGCATTCAGTTGATAAACATAATCAGAAGGCCTGCCGTGCCCTATTGATTACTTCTTCTTTTTCGGGGCGATGACCATGATCAGCTGGCGTCCTTCCATCTTAGGATGCTGTTCGACGGAACCGTACTCCAGCAGGTCAGCTTCAACCCGCTTGAGGAGTTCCATACCCAGCTCCTGGTGGGCCATCTCACGGCCGCGGAATCGCAAGGATACCTTGGCCCTGTCCCCATCACTCAGGAAACGTACCAGGTTGCGCAGTTTTACCTGGTAATCCCCTTCCTCCGTCCCTGGACGAAACTTGATTTCTTTAACCTGGATCTGCTTCTGGTTTTTCTTGGCTGCGGCAATCTGCTTCTTCTTTTCGAAGATCGATTTGCCGTAGTCCATCAGCTTGCAGACAGGCGGTACAGCATCGGCGGAAATTTCCACCAAATCGAGCTTGGCTTCTTCAGCCTTAAGAAGCGCGTCTTCAATTGACACAATCCCAAGCTGCTCACCCTCAGCCCCAATTAACCGAACCTCGCGTGCCGAGATATTCTCGTTGATCGGGGCTTTCGGTGCAGCTCGTTTATCTTGTCTCATTTCACGCTTAATAATAATTACTCCGAATCTGGGCGACCACGCCGGGAAACCGCTTGCGCGAGGAACTCAGCGAACTGGGCGACGGGCATCGAGCCCAGGTCAGCACCTTCACGAGTACGCACAGCGACAGTCTGCATCTCGACTTCCCGATCTCCGATAACCAAAAGATAGGGAACCTTGAGCAAAGTATGCTCGCGGATTTTAAAGCCGATCTTTTCATTTCTCAAGTCGGACTTGGCACGAAATCCGCTTTCGTTGAGTGTTTTTTCCACTTCAGCGGCAAAATCGGCCTGTTTATCAGTGATATTCATGATCACTGCCTGGGTCGGAGCCAGCCACGCAGGGAACGCGCCCTCGTAGTGCTCGATCAGGATCCCGACGAACCGCTCGAACGAGCCGAGGATCGCCCGGTGCAGCATAACCGGGTGTTTACGGCTGTTGTCTTCGGAGACGTATTCGGCTCCCAGACGGATCGGCAGGTTAAAATCGAGCTGCAAGGTACCACATTGCCAGACACGGCCAAGGCAATCTTTCAGCGAGAACTCGATCTTAGGCCCGTAGAAGGCGCCTTCGCCCGGCTGCAGATCGTACGCAAGGCCCGCACTGTCTAGCGCTGCGGCCAGTGCAGCTTCGGCGCGATCCCACAATTCGTCGGAGCCAACGCGTTTTTCCGGACGAGTGGACAGCTTCATTTCCACTTCGGTAAAGCCGAAATCGCGATAAACGTCCATGGTCAGCTTGATGAAAGCGGCGGATTCGGCCTGCATCTGCTCTTCGGTGCAGAAGATGTGGGCGTCATCCTGGGTGAAGCCGCGCACGCGCATGATGCCGTGCAGCGCACCCGATGGCTCGTTACGGTGGCAGGCACCGAACTCGGCCAGGCGCATCGGCAACTCACGGTAGCTCTTCAGGCCCTGGTTGAACACCTGTACGTGGCACGGGCAGTTCATCGGCTTGATGGCGTAGTCGCGGTTTTCCGACTGGGTGGTGAACATGTTGTCGGCATAGTTGGCCCAGTGCCCGGATTTCTCCCACAGGCTGCGATCGACGACCTGTGGAGTCTTGATCTCCAGGTAGCCGTTTTCGCGCTGAACCTTGCGCATGTACTGCTCAAGCACTTGGTACAGGGTCCAGCCGTTCGGGTGCCAGAACACCATGCCCGGCGCTTCTTCCTGGAGGTGAAACAGGTTCAGGCGCTTACCGATTTTGCGGTGGTCGCGTTTTTCGGCTTCTTCGATGCGCTGGATGTAGGCGGCCAACTGCTTCTTGTCAGCCCAGGCGGTGCCGTAGATGCGCTGCAATTGCTCGTTCTTCGCGTCACCGCGCCAGTAGGCACCGGACAGCTTGGTCAACTTGAACGACTTGAGGAAGCGCGTGTTCGGCACGTGCGGGCCGCGGCACATGTCGACATATTCTTCGTGGTAATACAGGCCCATGGCCTGCTCGTCCGGCATATCTTCCACCAGACGCAGTTTGTAGTCCTCGCCACGGGCGGTGAACACGTCGATCACTTCGGCGCGCGGCGTGACTTTCTTGATGACGTCGTAATCTTTCTCGATCAGTGCATGCATGCGCTGTTCGATGGCCGCCAGGTCGTCCGGAGTGAAAGGACGCTCGTAGGCGATGTCGTAATAGAAGCCTTCGTCGATGACCGGACCGATCACCATCTTCGCGGTTGGATACAGCTGCTTGACCGCATGGCCAATCAAGTGCGCGCAAGAGTGGCGAATGATCTCCAGCCCCTCTTGATCCTTGGGCGTGATGATTTGCAGGCTGGCATCGGTGGTGATCAGGTCGCTGGCGTCAACCAGCTTGCCGTCGACCTTGCCGGCTACGGTGGCCTTGGCCAGGCCTGCACCGATGGATGCGGCGACCTCGGCTACGGAAACCGAATGATCGAATGAACGTTGACTGCCGTCGGGAAGAGTAATAGTTGGCATGGCGCCTCCTCTCCTAGTGGTGACCCCTACCAAAGGTCACGTGGGTTGGGATGAGCCAGTACAAGATCCAACACCAGGCCGCTCATTGCTGAACGCCTGCCTTACAGCGGCAGGAGCCTTTCGGCCAACCGATAATCGAACCAGAGTGACTGGAGTTAAACAAAAAGGAGCCTGGCAAGAAAAAAGCCAGGCTGTGGATGCTAGCACAGATGAACGGTCATGGCGCGCCCCTGCAGCCTGGTAGCGACAAACCCCAGACTTTTGCAGCCAAAAGTGAACTTGGGCTGTACGACAGGCCTCAAACACACTGAAAATCGCCGTCCGCCCTATCGACTCAAGGAGCATCTCACCATGCGCAGCACCTCGATCTTCGCCCTTGCCGCTTCCCTGGCCCTGTTCTCCATTGGCGCTCAAGCCGCCGCCCCCTCCAACTGGCCCGCTGGTGCCCGCGATAGCTTCGTACAGGACTGCAGCGACGCCGCCAGCCGGAACGTTGATGCCAAAACCGCCAAAGCCCATTGTGAATGCGGCGCGGACAAAATCAACGCGGAATTGAGCACGGCGGAAATCAAGGAACTGATGACTAACCAGAACGCCAGCGCGGAGCTAAAAAACAAAGCAGTCGCGGCTATTTCATCCTGCAAGGTCGTGAAGAAAAAGTAAGCGTGGCGAGAAATCAGCCCACCAAAATGGCCTGAAAACCCTCTGAAAACTGCTATTTCGCACAATTTACACAGCTTTTACGGCTTTTTTTACTAGCTGATATTTCGTGCTAAAGCCCCGTAAACCGGGGCTTACAGCCAGCCATGGCACTGAAGAAGACGCGATTGATTAGCAAACAGTGCCTTGGGGGGGCTCCCAAGCCGAACATTTCGACTATGATAGCCCAGTGTGCCCAGTTGGCCTGAGCAGCACAGCACTACTGAAAATATATGTTTCTTGGAGATACACCATGTCTAATCGCCAAACCGGCACCGTTAAATGGTTCAACGATGAAAAAGGCTTCGGCTTCATCACTCCTCAAGGTGGCGGTGACGACCTGTTCGTACACTTCAAAGCTATCGAAAGCGACGGTTTCAAAAGCCTGAAAGAAGGCCAAACCGTTTCCTTCGTGGCTGAGAAAGGCCAAAAGGGTATGCAAGCTGCACAGGTTCGCGCAGAGTAATCTCTACGCCAATCAAAAAAACCCCGTCCATGTGACGGGGTTTTTTATGGGTGATGCAAAAGCGTTTTTAGCCGCAATTGACGCGGGTGATCACCAGGTTGTCATCGGTATTGAGGTTCAGGCGATCGGAGCGGTATTCGAGGGTGATCATATCGTTGGGCTTGAGAATGCGTGCATTCTGCGCACCCGCACGGGTACGGGCCTGCTCCAGCAATTGCGGCGAAGCTTTCTGGCCTACCGCAAACTCTGCAGCCTTCGATTCGCAGCGTGTATGAACAGGCTCAGCCGCAGCCGTGTCTTTGGCCGGCTCAGAGGTACCCGCAGTGCTGCAGCCCGCCAGGACGGCTGCCGCCAACAAGGTACCGAATGATGCGAGCTTCCAAGGCATGAAGCCTCCTTTGATAAAAAATGGACAGAGATCGTGCGACCGTGATTTGGCCAATTGGTTTCAGAATTGTCACAATTGGCCGTAAGCGAGTCTGCCTGACTCAGCGCCACGGCCTGATGAATCAATCGTCACCAGATATGAACAAGTGTCAGTAGATGTCGATGTAGTCAAAGGGCGGGTTTGGCCAGTTCTGTTTCAGCGCGTTATAAATCTGCGTCACCCACACCTCATCACTGGCCGCCACCCTGCCCACGTAGCCAGACCCTGCCGCCCATGTTTCCAGGCGGAACAACAGCCCGTTGACCTCCATCCCTCCCACCACGCAGGAGGAGATATAGGCAATACCGGCCTTGGTCACACGCAATTGGGTGTGCTGGTCGTCGCTGGCACTGGCAATCATTTGGCGAACGGCTTCCAATGTAAGGCTCTTGGGGTTGGTCAAATCGATGTGCACGTGGCTTGTCCTGACAATTAAACAGGGCACCAGTGTCGCACAGCGCTCACCTCATGCCTAAGTAGCAGTGCCAAACGCGGCGCAAAATGGTTAACTCTGCGCGCCAGTCCAGCCTTTGCGAACCGCGAGAACCCGATGACCATCGTTACCATCAATGCCGATATCAAAGCCAAGTGGCCTCAAGGGCAAAGCTCCTACAGCCCAGGCAGCCCGGAAGAATTGGCAATCATCGGCATCGACCTGCTGGTCAAGGAACTGGGCACCCAGGCCGCACAGGCCTTCATCGGCCAGATATTCGAGAAATACCCGGCCGACCATATGGGGGTCGAAGACCCGCTACGCGAATAGCAACCAACCGGCAGGTGCCTTACTTAAGGCGCGCCAGGCGTTCGGTGAGCAGGTCGAAAAAGCCCTGGGCATCACCGTTTTCAACCCAGAACACATTCTTGTCGTGCTTGAGGCCGTCGTACCAGTCGACGATGGTCTGGCCGAACGTCGGGCCTTCGCGGCTATCGATCACCATATTGGCCTGGCGTCCGGTGAACAGGTCGGGCTTGAGCAGGTAGCCGATCACGGTCGCGTCGTGCACCGGGCCGCCCGTCATACCGTAGTGCTCCATATCGCCCTTGACGTATTCATTGAGAATATCGCCTACCACCTTGCTGGCGTTGTTGTTCAGGTCGGCGATCTTCTTCAGGCGCGCCTCGCTGGTCAGTATCTTGTGGGTCACGTCCAGCGGCAGATAGGTCAGTTTGACGCCACTTTTAAGGACAATTTCAGCCGCCAGCGGATCGGCAAACAGATTGAATTCGGCCACCGGGGTAATGTTGCCGCCATTGAAGTGCGCGCCGCCCATGACCACCACTTCCTTGATGCCCTGGGTGATTTCCGGCGCCTGGGTCAGCGCCAGAGCCAGGTTGGTCTGCGGGCCGAGCATGGCGATGGTGATGCTATGGGGCTTGGCGGTGCTCAGGGTGCTGATCAAGTAGTCGACCGCATTGCCGTCGGCCAGGCCTTTTTTCGGCTCGTGCACGGTCACACCAGAAATGCCTTCCTTGCCGTGAATATTCTCGGCATAGATCGGCGTGCGCAGCAGCGGCTGCGGCGCGCCGGCATACACAGGGATCTCCTCGCGCCCTGCCCACTCACGGGCAAGTCGCGCATTGCGCGAGGTCTTGTCCAGGCGCACATTACCGGCCACCGTGGTCAACGCACGAATGTTCAGCTCCTGTGGCGAGGCCATCGCAAACAGCAATGCCACTACATCGTCGGCGCCCGGATCGGTATCAATGATCAGGTCGATTTTTTCCGCCGCCTGGGCGCTTGCAGCAGTTAGCACGGACAAAAGCAGCACACTCCGAAACAGGTGTCGCAGGGTTGGGATTCTATGTTGCATGACGCACTCCTTGTCATTGTGGGAAATGCTAGAAAGTCACGCCAGACACCAGCGCGATATTACAGTAGGGCTGGCACTCGCCAGTACGCACCACCGCGCGCGCCTTGTGGCTGAGCTGCTTGAACGCCTCATGGCTGAGCAGGCGGCGCTCACCCAGGTCGTGCGGGTCCAGCGCGTTGAGATCAGCCAGCGCCGGCGGCTGCTTGTGCAGGATTTCCTCAGCCAACACGTGGCTTTCAACCTGCATCTCCGTGAGCACAATGCGCAGGGTGCTGATGAAATCAGGAATGCCCTGGGTCAGCGCCAGATCGATCAACTCCACCCCCGGAGGCACCGGCAGGCCGGCATCGCCGATCACCAGGATGTCGCCATGGCCGAGGGAGGCGATCAACCGCGACAGGGCAATGTTGAGCAATGGAGTCTTCTTCATGGGCGAGCAAAGCCTTGAACGTCATGCAATGTGGGAATAGAGGGTTGCGCCCCGGCACGGGTGACCGACAGCGCCGCCGCGACCTGGCCAAAACGTATGGCCTCGGCCTCGCCCTGCCCGTTGGCCAGTGCTGCGGCAAAGCCGCCGACAAAGGTATCGCCCGCCGCCGTGGTATCCACCGCCTGGACCTTGGGCGCCGGCAGATGCTCGAAACCCTGGCCATCGGCGAACAGCGCGCCTTGCGAGCCCAGGGTCACAATCACCTTGCCCGCACCGGCATTTAGCAGATGCGTAGCCGCGACCTTGGCCGCGTCCAGCGAATCCACCGGCACACCGCTCAAGGCCGATGCTTCGCTTTCGTTGGGGATCAGGTAGTCGATCGCCGCGTACCAGTCTGCCGGCAACGGCCCGCTGGCGGGCGCGGGGTTGAGGATCACCGTCTTGCCCAGTGCGCGAGCGCGCTTGAGGGCATACCCCACAGTGTCCATGGGCACTTCGAGCTGACAGACAATCACCTCGGCCGCCTGCAGCACAGCGTCGAACGCCAGCAGCGACGCAGGTGTCAGTTGGCCGTTGCTGCCAGCCACAATCACGATCGCATTCTGACTGCTGTCATCCACCACAATCAGCGCAACACCGCTGGAGCCCTCTACCTCGTTGACGGCCTGGCAGTCGATTCCCTCCACCAACAACGCGTCACGCAACTGGGCGCCATAGGCATCGCTGCCTACGCAGCCGATCATCGCAACGTCAGCCCCCAGACGCGCCGCAGCGACCGCCTGATTGGCGCCCTTACCGCCCGGCACGGTGGCAAACGACTGGCCGACCAGGGTTTCACCGCCGCGAGGCAGCCGGCTGGCGCGGGTCACCAGGTCCATGTTCAGGCTACCTACTACCACTACTTTTGCTGGCATACATCAATACTCATCAATTCGTTCAGCGGTTTGAGGCAAACACGCCAGCCAACGGCGCCGTTGACTCACGCAAGACAATGCTCGGCGTGACAATGCGTTGGTCAGCCGGCAATTGCGGTGTCGCAATCCGTCGCAATAACAACTCCGCCGCCATCTCCCCCAATTGCAGGATCGACTGGCCCACGGTAGTCAACGCGGGGTAGACATAGCGGCTCATTTGAATGTCATCAAAACCAATCACCGACAGCTCGGCGGGCACCCGCAGGTTGCGTTCGGCGGCCGCACGCAGCACACCGAAGCCGATCATATCGTTGCCGGCGAATATCGCGCTGGGCGGATTATCCGCCAGCAACTGCACCGCCGCCGCATAGCCACCGGTACTGGTGAAATCACTTTCCAATACGCGGCTGGCAGGAACCGCCACACCGGCCTCCTGCAACGCCCGCTCGTAGCCGGCCAGTCGCATCTGCGCGACACGCGTGTGCGCCGGTCCGCCGATACAGGCGATATCCCGGTGCCCCAGCTCCAGCAAATGCCGGGTCGCCAGATAAGCGCCCTGCTCATGGTCGATGCGCACCAGGTCCACATCAACGCCCTCCAGGCCCCGGTCGACAATGACCATGGGCGTGCGCACCGCCTTGAGGCCAGTCGCCAGGCCACTGTCATCGCCACCAACCGAGGTAACGATCAGGCCATCGACGCGCTTCTCCAGTAACACCCGCAAATAGTTGCGCTGTTTATCGGCGTTATCATCGGAATTGCACAGGATCACGCAGTAGCCATTGCGCTCGCAGTAATCCTCGATGCCCCTGGCCAGCTCCGCGAAATACGGGTTCAGGCTGTTGGGCACCAACAGGCCGATGGTCGCGGTGGTCTTGGCCTTCAGCGAACGGGCGACTGCGCTGGGTACATAGTCCAGCTGCTTGATCGCTGCTTCGACCTTGAGCCGCACGGGCTCGCTGACCGGGCGCGTCCTGTTCACCACATGGGAAACCGTGGTGTAGGAAATGCCCGCAAGCGCCGCCACATCCTTGATGGTTGCCATGTCTCAACCCCGCCGGCTTGCGCGTTGACTGCGGTAGGTGTCCAGCACCACTGCAATCACGATAACGGCGCCGGTAATGATGCGCTTGGTCGGCTCGGTCGCGCCGATCTGCGCCAGGCCGGCTGCCAATACAGAAATGATCAGCACCCCGAAGAACGTGCTGATCACCGAACCACGCCCGCCCATCAGGCTGGTGCCACCGATCACCACTGCGGCAATCACTTGCAGCTCCAGGCCGGAGCCGGCATTCGGGTCGGCCGCTTCCAGGCGGGAAATCTGGAACAGTGCCGCCACACCGGCCAACAGCCCCATCAGGCTGAACACCAGGATCTTGTAGGGTTTTGGATTGATCCCCGCCAGACGCACCGCTTCTTCATTGGTGCCGATACCAATCAGGTAGCGACCGAACACAGTGCGCGTCAGCACCGCCTGGGCAACGATAATCACCAGCAAGGCAATGATGAATGATGGCGAGATACCAAATGCCACCGGGTTGGACAGCCAGGCGAAGGAGTCGCCGATATAGGCGGTGCGCGAGCCTGTCATCTGGTAGGCCGCGCCACGGGCCATTTCCAGCACGCCGAGGGACACGATGAACGACGGAATACGCCAGGCCACGGTGATGGAACCGGTGATGGTCCCGGCCAGGGCCGCACAGCCCATGCCGAGCAACGCCGCCGGGACTACGCTCCAGCCCCAGCCGAGGATCGCCACGCTGACCGCAGATGCTGCCAGGGCCAGCACTGAACCCACCGACAGGTCGATGCCGCCGATGATCAGGATGAACGTCATGCCGACCGCCAGCACCATCAGGTCGGGAATCTGGTTGGCGATGGTGCTGAAGGTGTCATAGGACCAAAAGTGGCTGCTCAGGGCCGAGAACAGCGCAATCATCGCCATCAAGGCACCTGCCAGGCCCAGGTAGGTGCCCAGGCCGTAGAAATTGCCGCCGGCTTTTGCGGTTGGAGTTGCTGTTTTCATGGGGTTGTCCTGGGCGCTGCTTCGTTGAGCAACGCATCACGTTTCTGATAGCCGGCAAACGCGGCGGCAAGCAATTCGTCCTGGGTCCAGCTGTCACGCGCGAAGGTTTCGATCAAGCGTCCGGCAGACAGCACGCCGATGCGGTCGCAGATCAGCATCAGCTCGCGCAAGTCGCTGGACACCACCACCAGCGCCTTGCCCTGGCGGGTCAAGTCGCCAAGCAGCGCATAGATATCAAATTTGGCGCCGACGTCGATGCCACGGGTCGGTTCGTCGAACAGCATCACCGCGCAATCGCGCTCAAGCCAGCGGCCGATCACCACCTTTTGCTGATTGCCGCCCGACAGCTCGGATACCAATTGCGCGGGGCTGGAGCTGCGGATGCGCATGGCGTCGATCTGCCGCTTGGCCAGCGCCGCTTCATCACGCCCATTGACCAGGCCGGCGCTGGACACCTTGGCCATATTGCCCAGGGCCGTGTTGGCGCTGATGGACTGGCTGAGCAACAGGCCCTCGCCCTTGCGATCCTCGGTGATCAGCGCAATGCCGTGCCCTACCGCATCCACCGGCGAGCGAATGCTCACCACCCGGGCCGGCGAGCCGAGGGCCACCGTGCCACTGTCGGCCAGGTCGGCACCAAAGATCAGGCGCAGCAACTCCGTGCGACCGGCACCGATCAGTCCTGAGATGCCGTAGATCTCACCGGCGCGCACCTCAAAGGACACATCCCGGACCTTGTCCGAACGGGTCAGGCCCGTGACCGTCAAGGCAGGCGCGCCAATGGTGCGCGGGCCGAGGTCGATGTGCTCGCCCAACTCGCGACCGACCATCAGCGTGACCAGTTGCTCGCTGTTGTAGTTGGCCATTGGCTCGACACACACCAGTTGGCCGTCACGCAGCACCGCAATGCGCTGGGCCACGCGGGCCAGCTCTTCCAGGCGATGGGAAATGTAGATAATTGCCACGCCCCGAGCCTGCAGGCGGGTGATTTGCTCAAACAGCATCTCGACTTCACGGGCGGTAAGCATTGCCGTCGGTTCGTCGAGGATCAGCACATGGCAGTCGCCGATCAGGTTGCGGGCGATCTCGACCATCTGCTGATGACCGATGCCCAGGCTGCCGACCAGGGTGTCCGGGTCGATGGCATCCAGCCCCACGTGTGCCATGGCCTCGATCGCAGCCTTGCGCAGTTGCTTGCGGCTGATCCAGCCACCACGACTGGGCAGGTTATCGAGGAACAGGTTTTCGGCTACGGTCAGGGTCGGCAGCAGGTTGAGCTCCTGCATCACCATGCGGATCCCCTGCTTTTCCGCCTGGGTGCGGCTGGCCGGGGCATAGTCCTGGCCGTTGAACTGCATCTGCCCGGTGGTGGGTGTAACCAGGCCACCGATGATCTTCGACAGGGTGCTTTTGCCCGCGCCATTCTCACCGGTCAGTGCCAACACCTCGCCGCGATTGAGCGTCAGGGTGATGTCAGACAAGACAGGCTGGGCATAGGTCTTACCGATACCGCTGACCGAGAGGACAGTGGTCGGTGCGGAAGATGACATAGGAAAATCTCCAGGCGCCCGCTCGACGTGAACGGGCGCTGTAGTGCGCAGCCAGGGATTATTGCTTGAGGACGAGTTCTACCGGCGTTTCGATCACGCCATCCACGGACTCGACCTTTTCACCCTTGACCAGCTTCAGCGCGTTCTGGATACCAAACACTGCTTGCTGCGCAGCTGCCTGATCGGCGGTGGCCAGGATGCGGCCGTCCTTGAGCATCGGTTTGATCGCGGCGATATTGTCGTAGCCAACCACCTGGACCTTGCCGGCCTTGCCTGCCGCACGTACCGCAGAAACGGCACCCAGGGCCATATTGTCATTACCGGCCAGCAGCGCCTTGAGGTCTGGGTGTTCGCTCAACATGGCAGCCGCGACCTTGTTGCCCTGGTCGATCTCCCAGTTACCGGACTGCACGGAGACAATCTTCATACCCGCCCCATCCATCGCATCCTTGAAGCCGGCGGTGCGTTGCTGGGCGTTGGTGGTGGTCGGCACACCTTCGATAATCCCGACCTTGTCGCCGCTCGCCAGCTGCTTGGCCAGGTACTCGCCGACCAGGCGCGAACCCTTGCGGTTATCCGGGCCTACGAAGGGAACCTCGAGGTTTTTGCTTTTCAGCACTTCAGGGTCGAGGCGGTTATCGATGTTGACCACCTTGATCCCGGCATCGGAGGCTTTCTTCAGGACGTTGACCAGGGCCTTGGAGTCGGCGGGCGCGATGACGATTGCGTTGACTTTCGCGAGGATCATCTGGTTGACGATATCAATCTGGGCCGAGGTGTCGGTTTCGTTCTTGATCCCGTTGGTGATCATGTCGAAATCGGCGGCATGGGCTTTCTGATAGTCCTTGGCACCGTCTTGCATGGTGACGAAAAACTCATTGGCCAGGGACTTCATCACCAGGCCGACCTTGGGTTTGGCGGCGCTGTCATCAGCGAATGCAGAGGAAAGAGGCAGGGCAGCGGATGCAGCAGCCAGGACAGCGGCAGCAAGCAAACGTCCAGCGAATGGCAGCTTCATGGGTTCACTCCGATCTTATGATTATTTTGAGCAACGCCTGCAGCTTCACCTCACTCACGGAGTGCTCGTGAAACATCTCGCAAACGTTTGCGCTAAACAAACTATGCGAATAAGGCTGAATTTTGTCAACGAAAGAAACGGGCTTTTTCCGTGCACGCTCTACTTCCTGCCCTACAGCCCAACCCCCGCGTGCCTAAACATCCGGGCTAGGCGATCGTTCTCTAAAACGACAGACCTGCGGCCGCATTTCAGAAGCGTCTTGCTGATTTTTCCGGAATGATTTTCGGACAACCGAACGCCGAAGCCGCCAGCGTTCGGAAATTCGGACACGAGCTGAAGCCAAAAAATCACACAACGTTAAAAATTTGTTTTAAATCAGCAGGTTAAAAACAATCCTCAAACAAAATCTCGCTGGTACAAATCCTGCTCTTAATCAGCACCTTGTGGTGCTCAGCGCAGCCCGGGGTGTTCTGGATGAACCTGCACATGCACTCATCAAAACTAGAGAGAAAAATAATGAAATCTGCACTCAAGAACTTTGTTCCGGGCGCCTTAGCCCTGCTGCTGCTCTTCCCGGTTGCCGCCCAGGCCAAGGAAGTTGAATCCAAGACCAAGCTGTCCAACGTGGTGGTACTGGCCACTGGCGGCACCATCGCCGGCGCTGGCGCCAGCGCGGCCAACAGCGCCACCTACCAGGCGGCCAAGGTCGGTATCGAACAATTGATCGCCGGCATTCCCGAGCTCAGCCAGATCGCCAACGTGCGTGGCGAGCAAGTGATGCAGATTGCTTCCGAGAGCATCACCAACGAAAACCTGCTGCAACTGGGTCGTCGTGTCGCCGAACTTGCCGACAGCAAGGACGTGGACGGAATCGTGATCACCCACGGCACCGACACCCTCGAAGAAACCGCCTACTTCCTCAACCTGGTGGAAAAGACCGACAAGCCAATCGTCGTCGTGGGCTCCATGCGCCCGGGCACTGCCATGTCCGCCGACGGCATGCTGAACCTGTACAACGCCGTGGCCGTAGCCGGCAGCAAGGACGCACGCGGCAAAGGCGTACTGGTGACCATGAACGACGAGATCCAGTCGGGTCGCGACGTGAGCAAGATGATCAACATCAAGACTGAGGCCTTCAAAAGCGCCTGGGGCCCACTTGGCATGGTTGTAGAGGGCAAGTCCTACTGGTTCCGCCAGCCAGCCAAGCGTCACACCATGGGCTCGGAGTTCGATATCAAGAACATCAAGAGCCTGCCGGATGTTGAAATTGCCTACGGCTATGGCAACGTCAGCGACACCGCCTACAAAGCCCTGGCCCAGGCTGGCGCCAAAGCCATCATCCATGCCGGCACCGGCAATGGCTCGGTACCGGCCAAGGTAGTGCCTGCCCTGCAGGAACTGCGTAAGGAAGGCGTACAGATCATTCGTTCTTCCCACGTCAATGCCGGCGGTTTCGTTCTGCGCAACGCCGAACAGCCTGACGACAAGTACGACTGGGTCGTGGCCCACGACCTGAACCCGCAGAAAGCCCGCATCCTGGCCATGGTCGCCTTGACCAAGACCCAGGACAGCAAGGAACTGCAGCGCATCTTCTGGGAATACTGAGTCCACTCGGTAACCGATACGCCGCTATCGCTGTAGGCGCAGGCTTACCAGCGATAGCTGGTCTACCTGATGTTGCATCATTGACTGACATACCCCTATCGCCGGTAAGCCGGCCCCTACAAAAAACATTCCTGCCTTTCATAAATTTGCCGCCACACAGTCTTCTTGGATTTTAAGCAGTTGCGAATTTTCTCACAGTTAAATACTGTATGTTCGTACAGCTAACTAAGGACTCCTCCGTGGCCAAGCCCTCCGCTGCAACACCAACACCTCCCGACGCCTACCAACGCCTGGCGATCCGCGTGCAAAAAATCATCAATTCCACCAACGCCCAAAAAAACAAAGCCGCGTTGATTTTTCGCCTGCCCGAGGAACCAGAGGACGAATGGGCACGACTACTAGAGGAAATCGCAGAAAACGACAACGTCACCCTCGCCTATCGCGATGATGGTGGGGTGCAGATTTTCTGGGTCGTGCCGAAGGAAGATTGAGTCAATGAGTGTCCGTTTTATCGCCCTGTTCTGTGTTTTTTTTGCCACCGCCGCCCACGCCCAAGCCCCACGCACCTTCAGTGAAGCCAAGAAAATCGCCTGGAAACTCTACGCTCCGCAATCCACGGAGTTTTATTGCGGCTGCAAATACACGGGTAACCGGGTAGACCTGAAAGCCTGCGGCTACATCCCACGTAAAAACGCGAACCGGGCCGCGCGCATCGAGTGGGAGCATATTGTCCCCGCATGGCAGATCGGGCATCAACGCCAGTGCTGGCAAGACGGCGGACGCAAAAACTGCACGCGTACCGATACTGTCTTCAAGCGCGCGGAAGCCGACCTGCACAACCTGGTACCGAGCATCGGCGAGGTCAATGGCGATCGAAACAACTTCAGCTTTGGCTGGTTGCCAGTGCAGAGCGGGCAATACGGTTCATGCCTGACTCAAGTGGACTTCAAGGCCAAGAAGGTCATGCCCAGGCCATCTATCCGCGGCATGATTGCCCGGACTTACTTTTACATGAGTAAACAATACGGTCTGCGCCTGTCGAAACAGGACCGCCAGTTGTATGAAGCCTGGAACCGGACCTATCCCGTGCAGCCTTGGGAGCGCCAGCGCAATCAAACCGTGGCATGCGTGATGGGGCGCGGCAACGAGTTCGTCGGCCCGGTGGACCTCAAGGCCTGCGGATAAACGCGAGCGGGATCCGCCGATCCCGCCAACCACCTTGTTACTGGCGGGCCTTGTGCTCGATCACCAGCGACTCGGCGTCGGTCTTCTTCTTTTTCACCAGCCTTTCCTGCAACTGGACCTGGCGAGCCTCGGCCTCGGCCTTGCTGGCGAATGGTCCCAACAGCACCAAGTCCTTGCCGTCTTCCTTGGCCAGATAGAAAGTAAAGCCGTTTTCCAGCAACCAGGCGGTCAGGTCGGTCAGCGCCTGCAGTTTGTTGTCGGGCGAGCGCACCAGGATATCCCACTGCACAGCGGCAACCGCAGGCGCCTGGGCCTTGGCGGCTTCAGCTTTGTCTCGGGGGGTGTCGAGATTGGGCCCTTCACCGCATCCGGCCAACGCCAATACCACAATTGCCATCGCTACTTTACGCACTGCCCTGCCCCTTTAATGATCAAAGAGGCAACTTTATCATTCGCTGCCTATTCTGGCCGTCATAAACGTTGGCTTAAACATTGCGAAGGATGTTTCCCAGACCTGTATGATGGCGCCATGGGAATTAATGCCGCCTCCATGCGTCCTAAAAGAGGCAGCCACAGGGAAGCGCTTCACAGTAAGCTACACGCAACCGACATCCGCCCTGTTAGAACATGCGTCCTTCAAAGCAATCAAGGAGAAGTCCATGCTGATACTCACCCGCAAAGTCGGTGAAAGCATAAATATCGGTGATGACATTACGATCACCATTCTGGGCGTTAGCGGCCAGCAAGTAAGAATCGGCATCAATGCTCCCAAAGATGTTGCCGTGCATCGCGAAGAGATTTACCAGCGCATCCAGGCAGGCCTGACTGCACCGGACAAACGCGAAACACCTTGAAGCCCTCCCAGTAGCCAGCCCGCTCGTCCCCTGTAACGGCTGGCGAAAGCCTCTTGGCCTGTCTACGGTATTCCGTGATCAGCGCAGCATTCGCGCCAGGCCCAGCCACGTGCCATCCCCTCCCCCGGCTCACCCGCGGAACTTGCGGGCCGTTTAACAGACAAACCCCTCCAGGAACGTTACAAAACCTTACAGTGCCCTCGGAGCGCGTTAATGAGGCGATCCCGCAAAGAGCCCTATACCCGCAAATCCTGGATAATCGCCCTGGTGATTGCCCTGGCTTTCGTAGCGATCGGGTATGGCCTCAGGTTTTATATGGAAGGCACTACCACCGTCCAGGATGCCAATTCATGGCCAGACCTGGCGTTGTTTCTCGGTGGCTATCTGTTCTGCTTCTGCCTCAAGCCCATCCAGGCTGCGATCCAGCGAAAACTCAGTCGTCGAGCGTTTCGCCAGGCCCGCCAGAAAACCCCCTCTTGAAACAGCGATTGGATCCCATGCTTAAATCAGGAGGAACTATCCACTTCGGTAGCACCCATACCCATACATCCCATAAAAAACGTTATCGATATGGACATAGAACATAACGCCAAGAACCTATTGTTCTTGATCGCACAACTCTCAGCAGATCATCCAAAGTCTTCCGCGCAATTGCACGGCAAGCCCGATGAAGTCCTCGCGGGCCTGCGTCAACTTCATCTGCTGCACCTGATCACGGGCACCATTACCCACGGGAGCATCAAAGATCCATTGGGCTACCAGTGGGCTAGCGCTGAAAACATCCTGCTGACCAAGCGTGGCGAGGCATTCAAGCCGGTGTAGAAGGCCGCAAGCGCAGTGAACCAGCGGCGTCGCACTGGACATGTACGCGGTCATAACTCGCAATCGTTGGATGATCCGTCACCATTGGCTCCCCATGCGCCGAGGTCACCACTAGGACGTCCGCACCCGCCGCCTCACCGGCGCGGATCCCCACCGGGGCATCCTCGAACACCAGGCACTCACCTATCGGCACCCCCAGACGCTGGGCGCCCAACAGGTAACAGGCCGGATCCGGCTTGCCGCTGTCCACATCCTCAGCCGTAATCATGACAGCCGGCGGCACCAGGCCTGCCGCGTGCATACGGCGCAGGGCAAGGGCCTTGGGCGCAGACGTGACCACGGCCCAGCAGTGGGCAGGCAAACTCTGCAAAAATGCCACAGCGCCTGGGATTGCCAGCACGCCCTCCACATCCTCGATCTCTGCCTCGGTAATCCCTCGCGCCTCAGCCTGCGCATCCACCCCCGGCAACGCCTGGCGGTTGATCGTATCGATGGCCCGAACACCATGGATGGTCCCCAGAAACGCCTCGACATCCAGCCCGTGGCGTCGCGCCCAGGCAGCCCAGACCCGCTCTGCGGCAGCCATGGAGTTGAGTAGGGTGCCGTCCATATCAAACAGAAATGCACGGTACGGACGATCAAATACAGCCGATTCTTTGACGGACACTGCTGGGCTCCCTCTTATGCTCGCTGCCCATTATCGGGCCCTGATGCAATCTACGGATCGGCCCAGGCCTTGTAAACGAAGGATGACGCCAGGCTGTCAGCAAACCTGACCGCCGCTCTCCGGGATATCTTGCGGCGTATTCCATGCGGCCAGAACCGCGACCCTAAGCCCTTCGACTGTAGCCCCCAATGCCATTGAGGGCTGAGGCCCGGCCCCCTGCCCTGGCAGAAAAGGAACATGGATAAACCCACTGCGCACGCCAGACCCCGCCAAGGCATGCTGCAAGCTGTAGAACACTTGGTTACACACAAAGGTGCCCGCCGTGTGCGAGACCGAAGCGGCGATGCCAGCGTCGCGCACCGCCTTGACCATGGCCTTGACCGGCAAGGTACTGAAATAGGCCGCTGGCCCTTCAGGGATCACCGCCGTATCGACAGGCTGAGCCCCCAGGTTGTCCGGGATCCGCGCATCGTTGAGGTTGATCGCCACTCGCTCGATAGAAATATCACTGCGCCCTGGCCCCAGGCCGGTGGCAATTACCAGTTGCGGTTGATGCTCGGCCAGTAACTGGTTCAAACAGATAACCGCAGTGGCAAAGGCACAGGGCAATTGGCGGGCGATGATGGTGACGCCTTCCTGCAATTGCACCCCGTCCAGTTGACGAACAGCTTCCCAGGACGGGTTGATCAGGTCTTGATCGAACGGCTCAAACCCCGTCAGTAGCACAGTCCCCATCACCACCTCACATCAACACATAAAGAAGGACGATGTTGACCAGCAACATCATCAACGCCGTGGGCATCTGCGCCTTGATCACCGCGTTTTTGTCAGGCAATTCCAGTAGCGCCGCGGGCACAATATTGAAGTTCGCCGCCATCGGCGTCATCAACGTACCGCAGTACCCGGAAAACATGCCGATGGCCGCCATTACCGCCGGGTTGCCGCCATAAATCCCCACCAGTACCGGCACACCAACACCGCCGGTCATCACCGGGAAGGCGGCAAAACCGTTGCCCATGATCACCGTGAACAGCGCCATGCCCAACACATAGACCATCACCGCCACCAGCTTGTAATCCAGGTTGATATAGGTGGTGGTGACGTGAGCCACGGCCGTCCCTACGCCAGCCTCGTTAAACAGCAAGCCAAGCATCGCCAGCATCTGCGGCAAGACCATGGCCCAGCCCAGGGCTTCGGTCAGGCGTCGCGACTCCCGCAAGGCCTGCACCGGCGTGTCGCGGGTCAGCCAGCAGGCCAGGCCCAGGGCGATCAGGCAGCCGAGGCCGAGGGATACGAACGTGGTGTTTTTCGGGTCCAGCAGTGGCACGCCGCCAATCTCGACGTTCTTGAGCAGCACAGAGCCGATTACGGTGGTCAACGGAATGGCCAGGGCCGGAATAAACAGTTTATGACCCAGCCGGCCGGCGCTGGCACGGGAGGCTTTGTCATGCAGCTCGACATGGGCACCACGCCCCACCCCGCCGAGCCCGGCGATCAACGCCATCAGCACCACGCCAACGCCCACGACCACCGACGGCAAGTGCTCGCCCACCAGGAACGGAATGGCGAACAGCAGCCAGAACAAAGCACTTGACCAGCGTTTGGGGTGGGTGCGGTCAGCCAGGATCATGCCCGCGGTAATCAGCAACAAAACCCCGGCGAGCCAATACAGATATTGGATAGAAATGATCATTGCGCGGCCTCCGGCTGAACGCTGGCGGGCGCCGAGGCTGTCAGTTCGCGGGTCAACCTCCGGTCAAAGCGGTGCAAACGTATCGCGTGCACAATGAACGCACAAATCGCCGTGGGGATGCCCCAGACCGCAATATGCAGCGGTTCGACATCAATGCCAGAGCCCAGCAGGAAGGTGTGCATCAAGGCAATCGCACCAAAGGCCACGAAGATGTCTTCACCAAAAAACAGCCCCACGTTGTCCGTGGCGGCGCACATCGCCAGGACCTTGTGGCGCACCTTGTCCGGCAGCTTGCCAAAGCGTTTCTCGGCCGCGCCTTCCGCCATGGGCGCCAGCAAAGGGCGCACCATTTGCGGATGCCCGCCAAGACTGGTCAGGCCCATGGCCGCTGTGGATTCGCGAACAAACAGATAAATGATCAACAGACGCCCGACGGTGGCGCGCTCGAAGCGCGCAATCCAGTTCTGCGCGTGCAGGCGCAGGCCATGGCGCTCCAGCAGGCCGATGACGGCCAGGGGCAGCAACAGGATCAGTTGCAAGGCGCGGGTCTGCAGGAAGCCATCGCCCATGGTGGCGAGGATTTTTTCCAAGGGGAAGTGCGCGGCAAATCCGGTGGCAATCGCTGCCGCCGTCACCACCAGCAACGGATTGAAGCGCAACACGAAGCCGACCACGATGACGAGCACGCCAATCAGCGGCCAAAGGTTCACAACAGTTTGCATGGCGTTGAGTCCTTGATTGCGTGCTGCGACGCCTGCCTCGCTGATAAGCAATGGCGGGGAGCCCGACGCGGATTTTTATTATTGACCGGGTAGGTCGAGGGTCATTGGCGGGCATCTTTGCTGCTTGGAGCGGAGGGTGTCCAACAAGAAAAATTGTTGCTGCAAACCAATAAAGTTTGTGAGGGGATGGCAGGCAATTACAGGCATGCCACGATTTGCGTGGTTCAAATCGTGGTATGCCCTGCCGGGTGAACCTGCTTGATCAGGGCTGCCAAGCTCTGGACGCAGCTGCGGCCTTGAATTTGGCGCTGTTTTGCGGTGTGGCTGGTGGCTCGGAATCACCAAAAATAGCCTTAAGCCAGTGCCCATCGGTCGGGTTGGGGAAGAGAACAAACTTGCGACCGAACTCTTGCTTGTCTTCGGTCATCAGCGCCATGCGCTGCTGCACATCGGACACGTAGTACTTGCGCTTGAAGTCATTGAGGTTGTCGCCCAACATCACGACCACTTCATAGTCCTTGGCAATTTCCAGTTGCCTGGGCTCTTTATTGGATGTGTCGCGGTAAACCGTCAGGTGCTTTTCATCCGCAAAGGGAAGCTTGCTATTGCGCAGGTTTGCCAAGGCGTATTCATAGGTTTTGTCGCCCTGGTCACGGCTCGTGACGTAGAAAACCTCTACCCCTTTTGATTGCGCATAATTCAAAAACTCCACTGCGCCAGGCGTGGCCACCGGGCCGTTTTCAGCCACCCATTTATCCCAGGCGGCATCATCGAAGAACTCTTTGCCCGAATTGATCATGTAGCCCCAGTAGCTGTTGCTGCTCAAGACGGTGTCGTCGATGTCGCTGATAATCGCCAACGGCCGATCGCCGGCTTTGTGCGCTTGCAGGGCACTGTCCAGGCGCATCTTGGCAATATTGAAACCTTGATAGTAAAGCGCCTCGAACTCGGCAGCCGTCTGCCTCCAGGCGACGGCTGAAGTCAGATCATTGGAAACAACACTTGTGACTTGCCCTGACCATACCGGCGCACACTGAAGCATCAATAACGAGAAGAGAATGGGAGCGGCGAAGATCTTGTTGTTTTTCTCTACTTTCATTTTCAAACCCATAATTAAGGTCCAGACAGCCTCAGAAGGCACTGCAAGGGTGTTGTTCTATAACACCCTGCAGGTCGGCTCAATATGAGTGTCGCGATCGTGGATCAATCAGGCGCAACTCCCGCATTTACCAGCGGTGTGTAACTTGCGGTCAACACCGTGCCTGGCGCCGGCATGTGGCTGGTATTGTTGACTGTAGAGCAGGCAGTACTGCGATTGAACAGGTTCTGAATGCCCATGCTGACCTGATCATTTTCACCGAGTTGGTATTGGCTGATCATATCGACGGTGGTGTAGCTGTCGACCTTGCGTCGTCCAAAGCTGGCAACGCCAACCAGGCGATAATCAGCGCCATCGAAATAGGTGGCCTGCACGCGGTTGCTCCAGGCTTCACTCGGCTCGAGCTCAAGGTAGGCGGTCAGTTTGAGCGGTGGGATGCGGTAGCCAGTCACGACCGTCAGGCTGCTCCCGGCCCTTCATCCAGGTAAAGCTGCCGCCGGCGCCCCAGCGCTCATTGAGCTTATGTTGCAACTGCGCAAAGCCACCGAGGCTGCGCGTTGTCAGGTCGGGGTTGAAGTAGCGCCCCACAACAGTTCTGTATTGCCTTGATTCCCCAGCGGCGTGCGAAGCGTGACCCCGCTGCCGAACACTTCACTGTTGCTTATCGTGAGCGTGGGGATTCCATGTACTGCCGAGAAATATGGCGCCGGGACCAATCAAGCACCCCCAATAACCATTTAGGCCTGGATAGAGAAGCGGCCCGAATGCCGCAGTGGCAAGAAAAGTGACCCCAGCCCATAACCGCTTACGCGGGGTGAACCACTCGCGGAACGCTTCAAGCTTTTTACCGGCCATTGCCACCTCCTTGTTTGATAAGCAGCAAAGCATATCACCCACTTAAACGAATCACGCCAGCCGGCGAGGCAGGCGCACGCTGGGAGGTAAGCCATGAGCGCTTTCGCAGTGTTTGGTATGAACTTCGCGGTCGCCAACGCAGAGGCCGGCAAGAGAGCAACAAAAAAGGGCCCACCTTTCGGTGAGCCCTTCTAGACCGCCCAGCAGAGCGGATTTTGTTTGGTAGGCGCGATTGGACTCGAACCAACGACCCCCACCATGTCAAGGTGGTGCTCTAACCAACTGAGCTACGTGCCTGCTGTGAGGCGGCATTCTACGGAATTCCCGAGGGGTGTCAACACCTTTTTTGAAGCTAAGCCTATGAATATGCGAATTTTTTATTTTTCATTAGCCGCGCGGCTTTTTCCGGGTGGCTGGCAGGGTATTTTCAACTGAGGTAGGATCGGCGCACTCGTAAAAAATATAAAACAGAGGTTCCAGTATGGCGAACACCCCCTACCCCCAGTCGTATTACGCAGCGTCCGCCAATGCGGTTCCTCCCCGGCCAGCGCTGCAAGGTGAAGTCGAAACCGATGTGTGCGTGATCGGCGCCGGCTATACCGGGTTGTCGAGCGCGCTGTTCCTGCTGGAGAACGGCTTTCGCGTGACGGTACTGGAAGCCGCCAAGGTAGGTTTCGGTGCATCTGGGCGCAACGGTGGCCAGATCGTCAACAGCTACAGCCGTGATATCGATGTGATCGAACGCAGCGTCGGCCCCCAACAGGCACAGCTATTGGGACAAATGGCATTTGAGGGCGGCAGGATCATTCGTGAGCGGGTAGCCAAATACCAGATTCAGTGCGACTTGAAGGACGGCGGGGTCTTCGCTGCACTCAATAGCAAGCACATGGGCCACCTGGAATCGCAGAAGCGTTTGTGGGAGCGCTACGGCCATACGCAGTTGGAGTTGCTCGACGAGCGGCGCATCCGCGAGGTAGTGGCCTGTGACAACTACGTGGGCGGCCTGCTGGACATGAGTGGCGGGCATATCCATCCGCTGAACCTGGCATTGGGTGAAGCGGCGGCAGTGGAGTCCCTGGGCGGCACTATCTACGAACAGTCCGCCGCCGTGCGTATCGAGCGTGGCGCCAACCCTGTCGTCCACACGGCGCAAGGCAAGGTAAAGGCTAAATTCATCATCGTCGCCGGCAACGCGTACCTGGGCAACCTCGTGCCCGAACTGGCAGCCAAGTCGATGCCATGCGGCACACAAGTGATCACCACCGCACCTCTGGGGGATGAACTGGCTAAAACCCTGCTGCCCCAGGACTTCTGCGTCGAAGACTGCAACTACTTGCTCGACTACTATCGACTGACCAGCGACAAGCGCCTGATCTTCGGCGGTGGCGTGGTGTATGGCGCGCGGGATCCGGCAAATATCGAAGCAATCATCCGACCGAAGATGCTCAAGGCCTTCCCGCAATTGAAGGATGTAAAAATCGACTACGCCTGGACCGGCAACTTCCTGCTGACCTTGTCTCGCCTGCCCCAGGTTGGCCGCATCGGCGATAACATCTACTACTCCCAGGGCTGTAGCGGGCATGGCGTGACGTATACGCACCTGGCGGGCAAAGTACTGGCCGAAGCCCTCAGAGGCCAAGCGGAGCGTTTTGACGCGTTTGCCGACCTGCCGCACTACCCGTTCCCGGGCGGCCAACTGCTGCGCACTCCATTTGCGGCAATGGGCGCGTGGTATTACGGGCTGCGGGACAAGCTGGGCTTCTGATCGACACCCTGCAGGAACCGGCTTGCCGGCGATGGCGATCTTGACGACGCTATCGCTGGCAAGCCCTCCCCTACAGGTAGCATCATCAAATCGCAGACACAAAAAACCCCGGTCTTTCGACCAGGGTCTTTGCTATCGATCCAATCAAGCATGAAGCTTGCTTTGGCGCTCTCGGGGTGTTCAGTGGACCCCGGAACAGATATGGCGCAGCGGACGGGACTCGAACCCGCGACCCCCGGCGTGACAGGCCGGTATTCTAACCGACTGAACTACCGCTGCGTATCGCTCAGACTGCTGAAGTGTCACCTTCAACCGCCTTCAAACATCTGACTGAGCAGCCTTGGCTGTTCAATCTCAAACCCGACATGTCGGACCTGGAAAATATGGCGCAGCGGACGGGACTCGAACCCGCGACCCCCGGCGTGACAGGCCGGTATTCTAACCGACTGAACTACCGCTGCGCGTCGGTGCAACTTTTAACGTTGCGTCTTGCCCGAAGGCAAAACTCTCAAGAAGTGGTGGGTGATGACGGGATCGAACCGCCGACCCTCTGCTTGTAAGGCAGATGCTCTCCCAGCTGAGCTAATCACCCTTTGCTTCGTTGAGGCCGCGAAATTTACGCAGATAGCGGACCTAAGTCAATAGCCTGCTTGAAGTTTTTCTGAAAAAGACAAAATCACGTCAAGACAGCTACCCGCCCTACTCGCTGTAAATCATCTTCTTGCTCATGCCGCCATCCACCACGAACTCTTGCCCCGTCACAAACCCAGCGCTGCGCGACAGCAGCCACGCCACCATGGCGGCCACATCCTCAACCGTCCCAACCCGGCCCGCAGGATGCTGCGCATGATCGGCGTCACTCAACGGCTCTGCGCGGCGAGCGGCGGGATCACGGGCATCGATCCAGCCAGGGCTGACAGCATTGACCCGAACCTCCGGCCCCAGGCTGATGGCCAGCGCATGGGTCAGGGCCAGCAGGCCACCCTTGCTCGCCGCATAGGCCTCGGTGTCCGGCTCCGACTGCCTGGCCCGGGTAGAAGCCAGATTGACGATAGAACCGCCGTGGGCACGCAGATACGGTGCACAGTGCTTGGCCAGCAGCATCGGCCCACTGAGGTTCACCGCCAGCACCCGATTCCAGTAAGCCAGGTCCAGGCTATCCAACGTGATATTGCGCGGGTCGGCCACCGCGGCATTGCACACCAGGGCATCCAGGCGCCCGAACTGGCCCAGCACTTCAGCAACCCCAAGGGCCACCTGCTGCTCATCGGCCACGTCCATGGTGATAAACCAGGCGTTATCGCCCAGCACCTTGGACACTTTGGCGCCCCGCTCGCGATCAAGATCGGCCAACACCACTTGCCAGCCTTCACTGATCAGCCAGGCAGCGATCCCCAGGCCGATACCCCGTGCAGCTCCCGTTACCAACGCGACCCGGCCATTACTGGCGCCAGCCGCCTCCTGGGACCACTCGATCACAAGGCAGCCAGCCCGCGGGCCAGGTCGGCCTGCAAGTCAGCCACGTCTTCCAGCCCCACGGCAACCCGGATCAGGCTGTCGCGGATACCGGCCGCTTCACGCTCCTGCGGGGCCAGGCGCCCATGGGAGGTGGTGCTTGGATGGGTAATGGTGGTTTTGCTGTCACCCAGGTTGGCGGTGATGGAAATCAGACGCGTGGCGTCGATAAAGCGCCATGCGCCCTCTTTACCGCCCTTGACCTCAAAACTGACCACCGCCCCAAACCCGCGCTGCTGACGCTGGGCCAGTTCATGTTGCGGGTGGCTCTTCAAGCCGGCGTAGTGGACTTTTTCGATGCCGTCCTGCTGTTCCAGCCACTCGGCCAGGGCCTGGGCGTTGGCGCAATGGGCTTTCATCCGCAGGCTGAGGGTTTCCAGGCCCTTGAGGAAAATCCAGGCGTTGAACGGGCTCAGGGTCGGGCCTGCGGTGCGCAAGAAACCCACTACTTCTTTCATCTGCTCGCCACGACCGGCCACTACACCGCCCATGCAACGGCCCTGGCCATCGATGAACTTGGTAGCCGAATGCACCACGATATCTGCGCCCAGCTTCAGCGGTTGCTGCAGGGCGGGCGTGCAGAAGCAGTTATCCACTACCAGCATCGCACCTTTGGCGTGCGCTACTTCGGCGAGGGCGGTGATGTCTACGAGCTCTGCCAGCGGATTGGACGGTGACTCGACGAACAGCAATTTGGTATTGGCCTTGATGGCCCCATCCCAGCCAGAAAGGTCTGCCAGCGGCACGTAGTCGACTTCAATGCCAAAGCGCTTGAAGTACTTCTCGAACAGGCTGATGGTCGAACCAAACACGCTACGCGAGACCAATACATGGTCACCGGCGCTGCACAGACTCATGACCACCGCGAGGATGGCCGCCATGCCCGTTGCCGTAGCGACGGCCTGCTGTGCACCTTCCAGGGCCGCGATACGCTCTTCGAAGGCACGTACGGTCGGGTTGGTATAACGGGAATAGACGTTACCCGGCACTTCGCCAGCAAAGCGAGCCGCCGCGTCCGCCGCGGTGCGGAACACGTAGCTGGAGGTGAAGAACATCGGGTCACCGTGTTCACCTTCCGGCGTGCGGTGCTGGCCGGCGCGCACAGCCAGGGTATCGAAAGCCACGCCATCGAGGTCGCTGTCCAACCGACCGGCATCCCATTCCTGACTCATGCTGCCACTCCTTCACTCAATTCTTTATTTAGATACAAAACCGGCCCCTCAGGGCCGGTAGTCAATCAGTTGTTGTACAGATCGATGATCGCGCTGACCGCCTGGGTCTTGATCTTCGAGGAGTCGTTGCGCGCCTGCTCGATCTTGTTCAGGTAAGCCTCATCGACATCACCGGTCACGTACTTGCCATCGAAAACCGCACAATCAAACTGCTCGATCTTGATCTTGCCGCCGCCAACCGCCTCGATCAAGTCAGGAAGATCCTGATAGATCAGCCAATCAGCGCCAATCAGATCAGCCACATCCTGGGTCGAACGATTGTGCGCAATCAGTTCGTGGGCGCTCGGCATGTCGATACCGTACACGTTCGGGTAACGCACGGCAGGCGCAGCGGAACAGAAGTACACGTTCTTCGCCCCGGCTTCACGGGCCATCTGGATGATCTGCTTGCAGGTGGTGCCACGCACGATGGAGTCATCCACCAACATCACGTTCTTGCCGCGGAACTCCAGCTCGATGGCGTTGAGCTTCTGGCGTACCGACTTCTTGCGAGCCGCCTGGCCCGGCATGATGAAGGTGCGGCCGATGTAGCGGTTCTTGACGAAACCTTCGCGGAACTTGACGCCCAGGCGGGTGGCCAATTCCAGCGCAGCGGTGCGGCTGGTGTCCGGGATCGGGATCACCACGTCAATGTCGTGCTCTGGACGCTCGCGCAGGATCTTCTCGGCGAGCTTCTCACCCATGCGCAGGCGCGCCTTGTACACCGAGACACCGTCGATGATCGAATCCGGGCGCGCCAGGTACACGTGCTCGAAGATGCACGGTGTGAGCTTGGGGTTGATCGCGCACTGGCGGGTGTGCAGCTTGCCATCTTCGGTGATGTACACCGCTTCGCCCGGGGCCAGGTCGCGCACCAGGGTGAAGCCCAGTACATCCAGGGATACGCTTTCGGAGGCGATCATGTACTCGACGCCTTCGTCGGTGTGACGCTGGCCGAACACGATAGGACGGATGCCATGCGGGTCGCGGAAACCAACGATCCCGTAACCGGTGATCATTGCCACGACCGCGTAGCCACCCACGCAACGGTTATGCACGTCGGTCACAGCGGCGAACACGTCTTCTTCGGTTGGCTGCAACTTGCCGCGCTGGGCCAGTTCGTGGGCAAACACGTTGAGCAGCACTTCCGAATCGGAACTGGTGTTGACGTGGCGCAGGTCAGATTCGTAAATCTCCTTGGCCAACTGTTCAACATTGGTCAGGTTACCGTTGTGCGCCAAGGTAATGCCGTAGGGCGAGTTGACGTAAAACGGTTGAGCTTCGGCCGAAGTCGAGCTACCGGCAGTCGGATAACGCACATGGCCAATACCCATATGCCCGACCAGGCGCTGCATGTGACGCTGATGAAACACGTCACGTACCAGGCCATTGTCCTTGCGCAGGAATAACCGGCCGTCGTGGCTGGTCACAATACCGGCAGCGTCCTGGCCGCGGTGCTGGAGGACGGTTAGCGCGTCATACAGCGCCTGATTGACGTTCGACTTACCGACGATACCGACGATGCCACACATGCGACGCAACCCCTACTTAATGAATCTTGACTGAACACTACTTACTGCGGCGTGTTGCCCGGCAAGAGGTGCTCCTTGAACGGAATATCAGCGGGTACGCTGATACCGCTGGCCAGCCACTGACTACTCCACCCCAATATGAGGTTCTTGGACCAGTCTGCAACCAATAGAAATTTTGGCACGAGACTCGACTCCTGCCACCAAGCATCCTGCTGTACCGGGCCCAGGCTCAACAGCCCGACCGCAACGACCACCAGCAACGCGCCACGCGCGGCACCGAAGGCCATGCCGAGAAATCGATCGGTCCCGGAGAGGCCGGTGACACGTATCAATTCGCCGATAAGATAATTGACCATTGCTCCCACCAGCAGCGTGGCGATGAACATGATGGCGCAGCCCGCGATGACACGAGCCGAAGGTGTTTCGATGTAGCCGGCCAAGTAAACGGCCAGGGATCCGCCGAACATCCAGGCGACGACTCCTGCAACGATCCAGGTCAGCAGCGATAATGCTTCTTTGACGAAGCCGCGGCTTAGACTGATCAATGCGGAGATGGCGATGATGGCTACGATCGCCCAATCAACCCAGGTAAATGGCACAGTGCAGCCTACAGACGGATAAGGCGGCGCATTTTAGCAGAGCGCTGGGCTATCGGTAAGCGGTGATTGGCGGTCCATTGCAAATCAATGGGTTGTGGCAAGCTGCGGCCATCTCAGACGGGCATAAACCAATGTGGGAGCGGGCTTGCCCGCGATAGCGGCGTGTCAGTCAACTTTAATATCGACTGATGCACCGTCATCGCGGGCAAGCCCGCTCCCACACAAGCCTGCACACACATTTGGAGCCAGAATCAGCCGCGTTCTGGCTGGAAGCGCACCACAAAACCCTTCAGATTCTGCTGACGCCCCAGCAAGTCACGCAGGCGGTCAGCCTCGGCACGCTCAATCAGCGGCCCGACAAATACCCGGTTCTTGCCATCGGCAGTACGGATATAAGCGTTATAGCCCTGGCTGCGCAGGGTCTTCTGCAACGCTTCGGCACTTTCGCGATTGGACAGGCTGGCGAGCTGCACCGACCAGCTGATCGGCAGGCCATTGGGATCGATACGGCTTTGACCGACATCCGGCTTGCCTGGCGCAGCAGGCTGAGGCGCGACAGGTTTTGGCGCTGGAGCAGGCGCCGCAGGCTTGGCTGCCACGACTGGCGCAGGCTTGACTACGGGAACGCTGGGTTGAATTGGCGCCGTGGGTGCCTGCTGCTGGGCAATTTCTGCATCCGTCGGCACTGGCTCTTCCTCGGGCAGCGCCTGCGGCTCAGGCACCACCACCGGCTCGACCTGAACCTGCGGCATTACCGGGGCCTGGGGCGCAGCCGGCGCTTCAACCGTGACCTGGCGCTGCTCGTCCTGACGGGAAAACAGCATCGGCAGGAATATCACCGCCAATGCCACCAGCACCAGGGCTCCGACCATTCGCTGCTTGTATGCGCTATCCAGTAATGCCATGTGCAGCTTCCTCCGTGGAGCGCCGGGCCAACCACTCAAGCGCCTCGGCAACACAATAAAATGATCCGAACAACAGAATCTCGTCCTCGGCCGTTGCTACCGCACATTGAGCCTCCAATGCAGCGGTCACGCTTGCATGGGACGTCACCGTCGCACCAAGGTTCTGCAGCAGCGCCTGTACATCATCGGCCGAACGGCTGCGAGGTGTGTCCAGCGGCGCAACCGCCCATGCCTGCACACTGCTCAGCAAGGGTGCGACCACACCTTCCAGGTCTTTGTCCGATAGCAAGCCGAACACCGCCAGGCGTCGACCCGTCGGCACATGGCTGGCCAAACGGCGCGCCAAGTACTGCGCAGCATGCGGGTTATGACCAACGTCCAGCAACAGGTCAAGGCGCTTGCCTTGCCACTCGAACGCGCGGCGATCCAGACGCCCGACCACCCGTGTACGTTGCAAGGTATCGGCAATCTGCCCGGCATTCCATGGCAGATCCAGCAACAGATAGGCTTGCAGGGCGAGTGCGGCGTTTTCCATGGGTAGGTTCAGCAGCGGCAAGCCGTGCAACTCGACGCCCAGACCCCGCGCATCGACACCACGCCACGACCAATGATCGTCTGCCACGCCCAAGGAAAAATCCCGGCCCCGCAGGAAGAAGGGGCAATCCAGTTCGCGCACCTTGTCCAGCAAGGTATGCGGCGGATCCAGGTCACCACACAGTGCCGGCTTGCCTGGGCGCAGGATCCCGGCCTTTTCATAGGCCACCGATTCGCGGGTATCACCCAGGTAATCGGTGTGGTCCACGCCAATGCTTGTGATCAACGCCAGGTCGGCGTCCACCACATTGACAGTATCCAGGCGACCACCCAGGCCCACTTCCAGCACCACGGCATCCAGCTGTTCGCGCTCGAACAACCAGAACGCAGCCAGGGTGCCCATCTCGAAATAGGTCAGGGAGGTATCGCCGCGCCCGGCATCCAGCGCCGCAAAGGCTTCGCACAATTGCTCGTCGGTGGCTTCAACACCGTTGAGTTGCACGCGCTCGTTGTAACGCAGCAAGTGCGGCGAGCTATAGACACCCACCTTCAAGCCCTGGGCCTGCAGCAACGCAGCGACAAAGGCGCAGGTAGAACCCTTGCCGTTGGTGCCCGTGACCGTGATCACTCGCGGCGCAGGCCGACCCAACCCGAGGCGGGCCGCTACCTGTTGCGAGCGCTCCAGGCCCATGTCGATGGCTGACGGATGCAACTGCTCAAGGTAGGCGAGCCACTCGCCCAGGGTTCGTTGGGTCATAGGTTTGCAGGCACCGGCGGAACGACGATAGGTTCGACTTTAGGCGCGACGTATTCTGGTGTCGGCAAGCCCATCATCTGTGCCAGCAGGCTACCCAGGCGTGGACGCAGTTCGGAGCGGGCGATGATCATGTCAATCGCCCCGTGCTCCAGCAGGAACTCGCTGCGCTGGAAGCCTTCCGGCAGCTTTTCGCGCACGGTCTGCTCGATCACACGTGGGCCGGCAAAGCCGATCAGTGCCTTGGGCTCGCCAACGATTACGTCGCCGAGCATCGCCAGGCTGGCGGAAACGCCGCCGTAGACCGGGTCGGTCAGCACGGAGATGAACGGGATGCCTTCCTCGCGCAGACGCGCCAGTACCGCAGAGGTCTTGGCCATTTGCATCAGCGAGATCAACGCTTCCTGCATCCGCGCTCCACCCGAGGCGGCGAAGCAGATCATTGGGCAACGGTTTTCCAGGGCGTAGTTGGCGGCACGTACAAAGCGCTCACCGACAATGGCGCCCATCGAACCACCCATGAAGGAGAATTCAAACGCCGACACCACCACCGGCATGCCCAGCAGCTTGCCGCTGATCGAGATCAGCGCGTCTTTTTCACCGGTCTGCTTCTGCGCAGCGGTCAGGCGGTCCTTGTACTTCTTGCCGTCGCGGAACTTGAGACGGTCCACCGGCTCCAGGTCAGCGCCCAGCTCGGCACGGCCATCGGCGTCGAGGAAGATGTCGATACGGGCGCGGGCGCCGATACGCATGTGGTGGTTGCACTTGGGGCAAACGTCCAGGGTCTTTTCCAGCTCTGGGCGGTACAACACCGCATCGCAGGATGGGCACTTGTGCCACAGACCTTCAGGGACCGAGCTTTTCTTCACCTCGGAACGCATGATCGAGGGGATCAGTTTGTCTACTAACCAGTTGCTCATGCTTTCTTTCTCCAGTACCGGTGGCTTGAACACAGCCCCGCGTATGCCCTTGAGCTAAATTCATTGATGTGGCGATAACAGCTGCAGGACGGGGTCAGACGTTCGACCAGCCATTTCCTGCACCTGCCCTCAGCCTTCCAGACAACCCGCCAACGCGTGGCTGCCACTTCATTGGCGCCGCCCGAGGGCAACGCCGGCCTGTTTCACACAGTGGTAGTTACTGACGGCGGCAGACTGCCAGCCGTCACATCGCGCCACTGCTGCTGCGCACTGCCTGCATGAATGCGCGAATCTTGGCAGAATCCTTGATGCCCTTGCCCTGCTCCACCCCGCCGCTGACGTCCACCGCATACGGGCGGACCTGGGCGATGGCCTGCGCCACGTTTTCGGCACACAGGCCGCCGGCCAGGATGATCGGCTTGCTCAAGCCCTGGGGAATCAGCGACCAGTCAAAGGCCTCGCCCGTGCCACCAGGAATGCCCTCGACATAGGCATCGAGCAAAATCCCGCTGGCCCCGGCGTAGGCGGCGCAACTGGCGGCGATATCGTCCCCGGCCTTGACCCGCAAGGCCTTGATATAAGGGCGATGGTAGCCGGCGCACTCATCCGGGGTTTCGTCGCCATGGAACTGCAGCAGGTCCAGGGGGACGGCATCCAGGGTTTCGTTGAGCTCACAGGCGCTGGCGTTGACGAACAGCCCCACGGTGGTCACGAACGGCGGCAAGCCGGCAATGATCGCCCGTGCCTGCTGCACCGTCACCGCACGCGGGCTCTTGGCATAAAACACAAAACCAATGGCGTCAGCCCCCGCCTCGACTGCCGCCAGCGCGTCTTCCATGCGGGTAATCCCGCAAATCTTGCTGCGAACGCCTGACATATCGTCGGAACCTCAGGGGGCTGTCCAGGAAAGTCCCGGATGGTAACAAATGCTTTTCCAGGCGTCAGCCGTCAAGTTCAGTGAAACCTGTGAGGAAGTGTGGCCCGATGAAACGCTGCGGCAACTCGAACTCATCGCGGTATTCCACATCCACCAGATACAGGCCGAACGGGTGCGCCGTCACTCCGCCGGTACGACGCACTCGACTCTCCAGCACTTCCTTGGCCCATTCCACCGGGCGCTCGCCGGTGCCAATGGTCATCAGTACGCCGGCGATATTGCGCACCATATGGTGCAGGAACGCACCGGCACGGATATCCAGGACAATCATCTTGCCGTGGCGCGTGACGCGCAGGTGATGGACTTCCTTGATCGGCGACTTGGCCTGGCACTGGCCAGCCCGGAACGCGCTGAAATCATGGATTCCCACCAGGTGCTGGGCCGCCTCAGCCATACGCTCGGCGTCCAGCGGGCGGTGGTTCCAGGTAATTTCTTCGTTCAAGTGTGCCGGACGGATCTGATCGTTATAGATCACGTAGCGGTAGCGCCGGGCAATTGCCTTGAACCGCGCATGAAAGTGCGCCGGCATGACCTTGGCCCAACTGACGCTAACATCGTGGGGCAGATTGATATTGGCGCCCATCACCCAGGCTTTCATCGAACGCTCGGCCTGGGTGTCAAAATGGACCACTTGCCCGCAGGCATGCACGCCGGCGTCGGTACGCCCGGCGCACATCAATGAAACCGGCGAGTCGGCGACCTTCGACAGGGCCTTCTCCAGGGTTTCCTGTACGGTCGGCACGCCCGAGGCCTGGCGCTGCCAGCCGCGATAGCGCGAGCCTTTGTATTCAACGCCCAGGGCGATTCTGAAAAAGCCAGCGGCCGCCATTTCGGCGGCCGCGTTATCTATATTTGCCAAGAGCTGAGGGCCTGATGAGTTGCGCAAAGGCAGCCATTATATATGGCTTGAGGATTTTTGTAGGAGCGAGCTTGCTCGCGAAGATCGTCAACGATAACGCGCCCATCCTGGAAGAACGCGGTGCCCTTGAGTTTTTCGCGAGCAAGCTCGCTCCTACAGGAATTGCGTAATGGCTTTAGGCCAGGTTGCTGAGCATTTCCTTGGCTTCATCCCGTTGCTTTTCATCGCCTTCGGTAAGGACTTCGGCCAGGATGTCGCGCGCACCGCCCTCATCCCCCATATCGATATAAGCCTGGGCCAGGTCCAGCTTGGTGGCGACTTCGTCGGTGCCCGACAGGAAGTCGAACTCCGGCTCATCGTCGCCCTTGGCGGCGTCTTCGGCAGTGAAGCTCGGCTCGATCGACGGGCTTTCCAGGCTCTGGGACAGACGCTCCAGTTCGGCGTTGACATCGTCAAGCTCCGAAGCGAATGCGTCCGGCTTGGCTGACGCCGCGGGTTCGTCCGCCAGGGACAGATCAAAGTCTTCCGGCAGGTCAAAATCTTCCAGCGCGGCCGGTGTCAGGGTGGGCGGCTCTACCGGCGGCAGGTCCTTCATCTGTTCTTCCAGGCCCGAGAGGAAGTCGTCATCGGACGCAGAGGCTGGCGCATCCAATTGCAAGTCGAGGTCAAAATCCGATAGATCGTCCTCGCTGGCCTTGGCTTCATTCTGCTGCTGCAATACCGACTCGAAGCTCAGATCATCGATCTCGGGCTCTGGTGCAACCACGGCCGGCGAAGCGGCTTCCAGGTCATCCAGGCTCAGGTCGAAGTCGGTGTCGAACCCATCGGCCTCAGGCGTGGCGGCGGGCGCCGGTTCTTCCTGGAGCAGATCCTTGACGTACTGCGCATCCAGCGCAGCGGCGGCGACGGCAGCACTGACACCCGCTGCCAGCACGGCCATGGCCGGGTAGCGGTTTTTCAACAGTTCGACCTGGGCGTGATTTTCGCCATTGGCGACCAGTTGGCGCTCCTGGGTTACGAAGCCATCTTTGTCGCCCTGCTGACCATAGACTTCCAGGAGCTTGAGACGCAGATCGCTGCGCTTGGGCTCCAGCTTGATCGCTTCTTCCAGCACGGCGGCCGCCTGGTTCAGGTGACCACGATCCAGGTGGGACTGGGCCAGCGCCAGGGCGTCGGAGGAGCCGGGTTCGATGATCGGCTTGCTCGGCGGCGCCATGCTGGTGACCGGTGCAGGCACAGGCGCCACGGCAACCGGCGCTGGAGCTGGAGCTGGAGCTGGAGCTGGAGCTGGAGCCAGCTTGACGTTTGCCGCAGGGACTTCAAGGCCTTCGAAACTGTCCGATGGCATGTCCTGGTCAAGGCTTGAGGAGAACTCCGGTTCCTCGGCCAGCGCCCGCGCCATGCGCAGGTGTTTTTCCTCTTCCAGGCGCGCATTGCGATGACGCGCCCATAGCAGCAGGAGCAGCAATACCAGCAGGCCAGCGGCACCGCCAATCACCCCGAGAACGATGGGATTGGTCAGCAGGTCATTGAACTTGCCTTCGGTGCTGGCCACCGGCGCGGGCTCAGCCGGGCTTTCCGCAGGCGCAACCACGGGCGCTTCGGCGGCGGGCGCCGGGGTAGCAGGTGCTGGTGCAACGGGCGCCGCCGCCAACTCCGCAGGCATGGCCGCCGGCTGCGCCGGTGCGCCACCCTCGGCCTGCAACTTGGCCAATTGGTTGTTCTTCAGTTCAATCAGCCGCTGCAACTTGTCCAACTGACTCTGCAGGTCAGTCATGCGGCTCTTCAGTTCTTCATTTTCGCGACGGGTCGAATCCAGGCTTTCCTGGGTCACCGCCAGCTTGTTGTTCAAAGCCTTGCTATCCCCTGCGGCGCCTGTGACTCCAGCCTTGGCGGCCTCGGCCGAGACCAGGCTGAGGTTGTCCTTGGCAGCCGTTTGCGACGGCGCGGCACCGGCCTGGGTGCGCTTGGTGGCGTCTAGTTGCTGCCGCCCCGCTGCCTGATTGGTGGCACCGCGACGCCCCTGACGCCAGGCCGCGTTCTGCGCAGTCACTTCGGCAATCGCCTGAGGTTGCGGCAGGCTGGTGCTTTGTACCGGGTCCGGTAGGCGCAGTACCTGGCCGGTTTTCATGCGGTTGATATTGCCGTCGACAAAAGCCCCGGGGTTCAGCGCCTGGATCGCCAGCATCGTCTGCTGGATCGAGCCGCCATTGCGATTTTTAGCGGCGATTTCCCACAGGGTGTCGCGGGAAGTCGTAGTGTGTTCAGCCGCCTTGCTGACGCTGCTGGCCGCAGGCGGGGCAAGGCGCGGTGCCGGGGCAATGGCCTCCGGGGCCTTTTGCTCGAATTTGGCCGGGTCCAGCAAGACGCTGTAGTCGCGCATCAATCGGCCATTGGGCCATTGCACCTGCAACAGGAAGCGCACATAGGAGTCGGGCAAGGGCTTGCTGGAGGTAACACGCACCACGCTGCGACCGCTGGGGTTGAGCACCGGGGTAAAGCTCAGTTCATCAAGGAACGCTTGGCGATCCACGCCCGCATCCACAAAGGCCTGGGAAGACGCGAGACTGGGAACGATGTCGGAAGCGCTCAGCCCGCCTACATCGAGCAGCTCGATCTCCACCGACAACGGCTGGTTCAACTTCGACTTGAGTGTCATCTCCCCAAGTTGCAGCGCTTGCGCCATACCGGAGGACAGCGCCGAGGCGGCCGCTATTGCTAACACCAGTTTGCGAACTTGAACCATAGCCTCATCCTTTGTTTGAACACTCCTCGGCCCGCGAGAAGGTTGGGTACCGCTGCCATTCGGCATGGCGAGCCGATAGGTCACCGACGCGCAACTTTTCGTGCATGGGGCCAAGCATAGCGCTTAGCTAGAATCAATCTACAAATTGCCGCCAAGTATCTTTTACGCAAGGTCTTTTATCAACAACTGCGCCAGTTGCACCGCGTTAAGCGCAGCACCTTTGCGTACGTTATCTGACGTCAGCCACAAGTTTAGTTCCGCTGGGTCGTCAATGCCCGCTCGCACCCGGCCCACGTAGACCACATCCTGACCGACCGCATCCCCAACAGCGGTAGGGTAATCGCCCTCTTCCACCAGTTCGATGCCCGGCGCCGACTCCAGCACGCGATTGACTGCGCCAAGGTCCACAGGGCCCGCCAGTTGCAGGGACACGCTCAGGCTATCGCCAAAAAACACCGGAGCTTGAACGCAGGTTGCGGAAATCTTCAGCAACGGTAAATCAAGCAAGACGCGCAGTTCGTGGACCAGGCGTTTTTCCAGGGCCGTGTGGCCCTGGGCGTCCGGCGTACCGACCTGGGCCAGCAGGTTGAAGGCCATTTGCCGATCGAAGAACTTTGGCTCCAGGGGGCGCACATTCAACAATTCGGCGGTTTGCCGGGCCAGCTCACTCACGGCTTCACGGCCCTGGGCAGACACGGCCAGGCTGGCGGTGACACTCACGCGCTGAATGCCCAGCAAGCCCCGCAACGGCGCCAGGACCACCGCCAGATGAGTGGCGCACGGGCTCGGGCTGCCGACCTGGAAGGGCTTTGTCAGGCCGTCCAGGACGTGGGCGTTGGCTTCCGGCACCACCTGGGGTGCCTGCTCGGCCGGCAAGGCCCCAGACAAGTCGATCAGCGAGCACCCCGCCGCAGTGGCGCGCGGGGCAAAACTCAAGGTGACCGCCGGGCCAGCCGCGAAAAAAGCCAGTTGCACCTTGCTGAAATCAAACTCGTCGACTTCCCGCACCCGCACGTTCTTGCCGCGAAATGGCACCGAAGCGCCGGCCGACTCGCTGCTGGCCAGCAGGTGCAGGGTGCCGACCGGGAAATCCAGCTCTTCGAGGATCTGTACCAGGGTTTCGCCAACGGTGCCGGTGGCGCCGATCACGGCGATATCAAAGGTCTGGGTCATGGAGGCTGCCTCGGGCATTGCGGGGGGAGCGGCACTTTACCGGGTGGTGGGGGGTGAGGCAATTAACCCAGGCTTTGTGGTGTGGCTGATGACCCTTTCGCGAGCAAGCCCCACACTTGATTGCATTCACACATCAAAATGCGGGCTTGCTCGCGAAAGGGCCCTAAAGAGCAATAAAAAACCCGCGCCTGTCACCAGGGCACGGGTTTGTTCAACACCAAAAAGCGATCAACGCTCCAGCAGGATCCGCAACATCCGGCGCAACGGCTCGGCCGCGCCCCACAGCAGTTGGTCACCCACGGTGAAGGCGCCCAGGTACTGGGTGCCCATGTTCAGCTTGCGCAGACGCCCCACCGGAACATTCAGGGTGCCAGTGACCTTGGTCGGGCTCAGCTCCTGCATGCTGATATCGCGGTTGTTCGGCACCAGCTTGACCCATGGGTTGTGCTGGCTGATCAGCCCTTCGATATCGGCGATCGGTACGTCTTTGTTCAGCTTGATGGTCAGCGCCTGGCTGTGGCAGCGCATGGCGCCGATGCGCACGCAGATACCGTCCACCGGGATCGGGTTCTTGAAGCGCCCCAGGATCTTGTTGGTCTCGGCCTGGGCCTTCCACTCTTCGCGGCTCTGGCCGTTCGGCAGTTCTTTGTCGATCCACGGGATCAGGCTACCGGCCAATGGCACGCCGAAGTTCTCGGTCGGATAGGCGTCGCTGCGCATGGCTTCGGCCACACGGCGGTCGATGTCGAGGATCGCGCTGGCCGGGTCGGCCAGTTGATCGGCGACGGCCGCGTGGGTCGCGCCCATCTGCTTGATCAGCTCACGCATGTTCTGCGCACCGGCACCGGAGGCCGCCTGATAGGTCATGGCGCTCATCCACTCCACCAGCCCGGCTTCGAACAGGCCACCCAGGCCCATCAGCATCAGGCTGACGGTGCAGTTGCCGCCGACATAGTTCTTGGTGCCGGCGTCGAGCTGCTGGTCGATGACCTTGCGGTTGACCGGGTCGAGGATGATCACGGCGTCGTCCTGCATGCGCAGGCTCGAGGCGGCGTCGATCCAGTAACCCTGCCAGCCGGCTTCACGCAGCTTGGGGAAGACTTCGCTGGTGTAGTCGCCGCCCTGGCAGGTCAGAATGACGTCGAGGGTCTTGAGCTCTTCAATGTTGTAGGCGTCCTTGAGCGGGGCGATATCCTTGCCCACGGACGGCCCTTGGCCACCGACATTCGAAGTGGTGAAAAACACCGGCTCAATAAGATCGAAATCCTGCTCTTCCAGCATCCGCTGCATGAGCACGGAACCGACCATACCGCGCCAACCGATCAGACCTACACGTTTCATCGCAACTACACCTTGTTAAAAAGTGGGCCGCCTTGCAGCAACAACTGCAAGCGGGCCCGAGAGATTACAGATTCCGCAGCGCGGCGACTACTGCGTCGCCCATTTCCTGCGTCCCGACCTTGGTGCAACCCTGCGACCAGATGTCGCCGGTACGCAGGCCCTGGTCCAGCACCAGGCTCACCGCCTTCTCGATCGCGTCCGCCGCTTCGCTCAGGTTGAAGCTGTAACGCAGCATCATCGAGACCGACAGGATGGTCGCCAGCGGGTTGGCAATGCCCTGGCCCGCGATATCCGGCGCCGAACCGTGGCACGGCTCGTACATGCCCTTGTTGTGGGTGTCCAGGGACGCCGACGGCAGCATGCCGATGGAACCGGTGAGCATCGAGGCCTGGTCGGACAGGATGTCGCCGAACAGGTTGTCGGTGACGATGACGTCGAACTGCTTGGGTGCACGCACCAGTTGCATCGCGGCGTTATCGACGTACATGTGGCTCAACTCGACGTCCGGGTAGTCCTTGGCCACTTCTTCGACGATCTCGCGCCACAGCTGGCTGGAGGCCAGGACGTTGGCCTTGTCCACCGAGCAGACCTTCTTGCCACGCACGCGGGCCATGTCGAAACCGACTCGGGCGATACGGCGGATTTCGCTCTCGCTGTACGGCAGGGTGTCATAGGCCTGGCGCTCGCCATTTTCCAGCTCGCGCACACCCCGTGGCGAGCCGAAATAGATACCGCCGGTCAGCTCGCGCACGATCAGGATATCCAGGCCCGCCACCACTTCCGGCTTGAGGCTCGACGCGTCGGCCAGTTGCGGATAGAGGATCGCCGGGCGCAGGTTGCCGAACAGGCCCAGTTGCGCGCGGATTTTCAGCAGACCGCGTTCCGGGCGGATGTCACGTTCGATCTTGTCCCATTTCGGCCCACCCACGGCGCCGAGCAGCACGGCGTCGGCAGCACGGGCACGGTCCAGGGTTTCGTCGGCCAGGGGCACGCCATGCTTGTCGATGGCCGCGCCGCCGATCACGTCGTGGCTCAATTCAAAGCCCAGGCTGTACTTGCTGTTGGCCAATTCCAGGACCTTGACCGCTTCGGCCATGATTTCCGGACCAATGCCGTCGCCAGGGAGAATCAGAATCTGCTTGCTCATGCGTTCCTCATTTCATCAAGCGACCCACCCTCGGGCAGGTCGGGAAAATTATTAGCGTTCGGCCCAGACCACCAGCACGTCGGTGCTGAAGGTGCCATCGGCTTGAATCTCAAAATAATCGCGCACTTCCTGGCCCATCGCCTTTTGCAGTGCCAGGATCGCTGCGCGCAATACCTCTGGCGTGCGCATGCGCTCGACCCACGAGGTGTATTCCAGGCGCAGGCGCTGGCGACTGCTATTGCGTACATGCAAGCCGGCTTCGCTGAGCTGGCGCATCCACTCGCCAGCGGAGTAATCGCGCACATGGCTGGTGTCGCGCAGCACTTCGACGGTTTGCAGGTAAGTGTCCAACAGCGGGCTGCCCGGTGACAAGACGTCGACAAATGCCGCCACGCCGCCCGGCTTGAGCACCCGGCGCACTTCGCGCAGCGCCAGGCCCAGGTCGCTCCAGTGATGGGCCGAGTAGCGGCTGAACACGAAGTCGAACTCGCCATCGGCGAACGGCAGGCGCTCGGCGGCCCCGTGCAGGGTGCGGATATTGTCCAGCCCACGGTCGGCGGCAGCGGCGGCGACCACGTCGAGCATTTGCTGCGACAGGTCGTAGGCCACCACTTCCTTGACCAGCGGTGCTACGTGGAAACTCACGTGACCGGCGCCACAACCCAGGTCCAGCAGGCGTGCCGCGCCCTGCCCGGCCAGTTCGGCCTGCAGCAGTGCGAACTCGGTGCCTTGGGCGTGCACGGCACTGCTCAGGTAGGCCGAGGCCTGTTCACCGAATTGTTTTTGCACGACTTGGGTGTGGGCGGTGCTGGTCATGGTGATGCTCCTGGCTTTTGTGTTGTTCATACAGGCCCTTTCGCGAGCAAGCCCGCTCCCACATTCGACCGAGTTCCTTCAGTTGAAATGCGATCGAATGTGGGAGCGGGCTTGCTCGCGAAGGGGCCAGTCCAGCCTACATAGAATCAGGCATCACGAAACAACCAAGGCTGGCTGGCCCGGTGCTTGGCTTCAAACGCCGCAATGGCATCGCCGTCCTGCAAGGTCAGGCCGATATCGTCCAGGCCGTTGATCAGGCAGTGCTTACGGAACGCATCCACTTCAAAGTGGTACACCTTGCCGTCCGGACGGGTCACGGTTTGCGCCGCGAGGTCGACGGTCAATTGGTAGCCCACATTGGCTTCCACTTGCTGGAACAACTCGTCCACTTCGGCATCGCTCAAGATGATCGGCAACAAACCGTTCTTGAAGCTGTTGTTGAAGAAGATATCGGCGTAGCTCGGCGCGATGATGCTGCGAAAGCCATATTCTTCCAGGGCCCATGGCGCGTGTTCACGGCTGGAACCGCAACCGAAGTTCTCCCGGGCCAGCAACACACTGGCGCCCTGGTAACGCTCGGCATTGAGCACGAAGTCTTTGTTCAGCGGGCGCTTGGAGTTGTCCTGGTAGGCGTAGCCCACGTCCAGGTAGCGCCACTCGTCGAACAGGTTCGGGCCGAAACCGGTGCGCTTGATCGACTTCAAGAACTGCTTGGGGATGATCTGGTCGGTGTCCACGTTGGCACGGTCCAACGGTGCGACAAGACCTGTGTGTTGGGTAAAAGCTCTCATCGGGTATTCCTCAGATCAATTCGCGAACGTCGATGAAACGACCGTTGACGGCAGCCGCAGCGGCCATGGCCGGGCTCACCAGGTGGGTGCGGCCACCGGCGCCCTGACGCCCTTCGAAGTTACGGTTGGAGGTGGACGCGCAATGCTCGCCGGACTCCAAACGGTCCGGGTTCATCGCCAGGCACATGGAGCAACCCGGCTCGCGCCATTCAAAACCGGCTTCGAGGAAGATCTTGTCCAGGCCTTCGGCTTCGGCCTGGGCCTTCACCAGGCCCGAACCTGGCACCACAATGGCTTGCTTGATGGTCGCGGCCACTTTGCGGCCCTTGGCGATCACCGCCGCGGCGCGCAGGTCTTCGATCCGCGAGTTGGTGCAGGAACCGATAAACACGCGGTCCAACTGGATGTCGGTGATCGCCTGGTTGGCTTTCAAGCCCATGTACTTCAAGGCCCGCTCGATGGAACCGCGCTTGACCAGGTCGGCTTCCTTGGCCGGGTCCGGCACGTTCTGGTCGACGGCCAGGACCATTTCCGGCGAAGTGCCCCAGCTGACTTGTGGCTTGATCTGGGCAGCGTCGAGTTCGACCACGGTGTCGAACACCGCATCCTTGTCAGAAACCAGGTCTTTCCAGGCCTCCACGGCGGCATCCCAATCGGCGCCTTGCGGAGCGAATGGACGGCCCTTGACGTACTCCACGGTTTTTTCATCCGCCGCCACCATGCCCACACGGGCACCGGCTTCGATGGACATGTTGCAGATGGTCATGCGGCCTTCGATGGACAAATCACGAATCGCGCTACCGGCGAACTCGATGGCATGGCCGTTACCGCCAGCGGTGCCAATTTTGCCGATCACGGCCAGCACGATGTCCTTGGCGGTGACGCCAAAGGGCAAGGTGCCTTCGACCAGCACCAGCATGTTCTTCATTTTCTTGGCGACCAGGCACTGGGTGGCGAACACATGCTCCACCTCGGAGGTGCCGATACCGTGGGCCAGGGCGCCAAACGCACCATGGGTGGAGGTATGGGAGTCGCCGCAGACCACGGTCATGCCCGGCAAGGTTGCGCCCTGCTCCGGGCCGATAACGTGGACGATGCCCTGGCGCACGTCATTCATCTTGAATTCGGTGATGCCGTACTCGTCGCAATAGTCGTCGAGGGTCTGGACCTGCAAGCGCGAGACCTGGTCGGCAATGGCTTCGATGCCGCCCTTGCGCTCCGGGGTGGTCGGCACGTTGTGGTCCGGGGTCGCGATGATCGAGTCGACGCGCCAAGGCTTGCGCCCGGCCAGTCGCAGGCCTTCGAACGCTTGGGGCGAGGTCACTTCATGGATGATGTGACGGTCGATGTAGATCAGCGATGACCCATCATCGCGCCGTTTCACTTCATGGGAATCCCAGAGTTTGTCGTAAAGCGTTTTGCCGGCCATCAGTCGGTCCTCATCAGCGTCTTTCTATGCCCTGGGCGTTGAACGATTCAATAACCCTTTGGCTTGTGAGGCTGATGCTATGGCGTTACATTAAATAACTCAAATTCATATTTTTCATGCTTTGGATAACTAACTGGAATACCACCATGGATCTGGCCAACCTCAATGCTTTTATTGCTATCGCCGAAACCGGCAGCTTCTCCGGGGCCGGGGAGCGCCTGCACCTGACGCAACCGGCAATCAGCAAGCGTATCGCCGGCCTTGAGCAGCAACTGAAGGTGCGCCTGTTTGATCGACTGGGCCGTGAAGTTGGCCTGACAGAAGCCGGGCGCGCCCTGCTGCCCCGCGCCTATCAGATCCTTAATGTGCTGGATGACACTCGTCGCGCCCTGACCAACCTGACCGGCGAAGTCAGCGGGCGCCTGACCCTGGCCACCAGCCATCACATCGGTCTGCACCGCCTGCCGCCGGTATTGCGCACGTTTACCCGGGAATACCCGAACGTGGCCCTGGATATTCAGTTCCTGGATTCGGAAGTCGCCTACGAGGAAATCCTCCATGGCCGCGCCGAAGTCGCCGTCATCACCCTGGCGCCGGAGCCCCACAGCCTGGTGCGGGCCACCCCGGTATGGGATGACCCCCTGGATTTCGTGGTGGCGCCCGAACACAGCCTGGCCAATAACGGCACTATCAGCCTTGCCGACATTGCCCGCCATCCGGCGGTTTTCCCTGGCGGCAATACCTTTACCCACCATATCGTGCACCGGCTGTTCGAGGCCCAGGGCCTGACGCCGAACATCGCCATGAGCACCAACTACCTGGAAACCATCAAGATGATGGTTTCGATCGGCCTGGCCTGGAGCGTGTTGCCGCGCACTATGCTTGATGATCAAGTGGCCAGCATCGCTTTACCGGGCATACAGCTCAGTCGCCAGCTAGGCTATATCGTGCACACCGAAAGGACGTTGTCGAACGCTGCGCGGGCTTTCATGAGCCTATTGGATGCACAGGTTGATCCGGCGGGGATGCCGGCATGAGGCCGTGCGGCCTGTAGACCCTGCTCCCGCGCCGAATGCCCATCGAGCCAAGGCCCCTTGATAATGCCCAACCCTGTCGATCCCGTGCCGCCGCTGCCTCGCATTCACGCCCTGGACCCCCAGCAGGCGGAACAAAGCTGGGAGAACGCCCCGCAGCTGCTGGCGGCGCTCAATGCCGCACGGCTCGGCGCCTGGAGCTGGGATATCGACAGCGGGCGGATCAGCTGGTCGCGCGGCACCCAGGCGCTGTTTGGTTTTGACCCCCGCCAGCCATTGCCCAAGGACCTGGATTACCTCGACTTGCTGGCCGCCGAGGACCGCGGCCGCGTGATCCGGGCCTTTCACGCCGTCCTGGCGGGCGCGCCCTTCGAGCAAGCCATGCACCACCGCATCCAGTGGCCGGACGGCAGCCTGCACTGGCTGGAGATCAACGGCAGCCTGCTGCCGGACGCGTCCGGGCGGCGGCGCATGATCGGGGTGATTCGCGAAACCACCCAGCAACGCGAGCGCGAACATGCCCTGGGCCACTCGGAAAAACGCTTCGCCACCTTGTTTCATCTGTGCCCGAACATGGTCCTGCTGACTCGCCAGGAAGACGGCCTGATCAGTGAGGCCAACCAGTATTTTGAAAGCCTGTTCGGCTGGCCGGTGGCCGATGCCATTGGCCGCACCACTCTGGACCTGGGGCTGTGGGTGCATCCTGAGCAACGCGCCTTGCTGGTCAAGGCGACCCAGCGCAAGGGCGAACCCATCACCATGGAAGTGCAGTTTCGCGCCAGCAATGGGCAAATCCATGACGGCACCCTCAGTGCACAAAAGGTCGAACTCGACGGCCAGGCCTACCTGATCAGCACGTTCCTCGACACCACCGAGCGCAAGAACGCCGAACAGGCCCTCAAGGACAGTCAGGAACGCTTGGACCTGGCCCTGGATTCGGCCCAACTGGGCACCTGGGACTGGCATATCCCCAGCGGCATGCTCTACGGCTCAGCCCGGGCGGCGCAGTTGCACGGCCTGGAGCCGCATCCGTTCCATGAATCCTTCGATGCTTTTTTTGAAGGTATGCCCGATGAGGAGCGCGCCAGCATGCGCGACGCCTATCGCACCCTGCGTGAAGGCCCGGCAGGCAATTACCAGCTGACCTACCGCGTGCAACTGGAGGACGGCAGTTCGCGCTACCTGGAAAGCCGCGCCCGCCTTTACCGGGACGCCCAGGGCGCGCCCCTGCGCATGGCCGGCACGCTGCTGGATATCACCGACCAGGTGGAACGCGAACAGCGTCTGAGCGCCTCTGAAGAGAAGTTCGCCAGCCTGTTCCTCGCCAGCCCCGACCCGATCTGCGTCACCCGCCTGTCGAGCGGCGAATTCATCGAAATCAATCCCAGCTTCTGCCAGACCTTCGGCTGGACCGCCGCCGAAGTCATCAATCATACCGCCGAGCAGATCGGCTTGTGGGATGAGCCGACCCAACGCCTGCAGCGCATCGAGCAGGTGATCCGCGAGCAAGCGCTGAACAACGTGGCGATCATCGTCCACCACAAGAATGGCCAGCGTCTGACCTGCATGATTTCCAGCCGGCTGATCACGGTCGGCAACCAGCCCTGCGTGGTCACCACCCTGCGCGATATCACCCAGCAACAGCGCTCGGAAGCGGCGCTCAAGGCCAGCGAGGAAAAATTCGCCAAGGCCTTTCACTCAAGCCCCGACGCGGTGTCCATTACCGAGCGTGACACTGGGCGCTACGTGGAGGTCAACGACGGCTTCTGCCGCCTGACCGGCTACCGCGCCGAGGAAGCCATTGGCCTGACCCTGTACCAGATCGGCATCTGGGCCGACGAGAACCAACGCACGGCATTGCTCGCCGAACTGCAGATCAAGGGCCGCATCCACCACCTGGACATGCTCTGGCACAACAAGCGCGGCGAGTTGCTGGCAGTGGAAGTGTCGGTCGAGCCCATTACCCTCAATGAAACGCCATGCCTGCTGCTGACCGCACGGGATGTGAGCCTGCTGAAAAGCGCGCAGGCGCAGATCCGCCACCTGGCCTATCACGACCCGCTGACCAACCTGCCCAACCGCGCCTTGCTGATGGACCGCCTGAGCCAGCAGATTGCCCTGCTCAAGCGGCATAACCTGCGAGGCGCGCTGCTGTTTCTGGACCTGGATCATTTCAAGCACATCAACGATTCCCTCGGGCACCCGGTGGGCGATACCGTGCTGAAAATCGTCACCGCGCGCCTGGAAGCCAGCGTGCGCATGGAGGACACCGTGGCGCGCCTGGGTGGCGATGAGTTTGTCGTGCTGCTCAGCGGCCTGGAAGGTTCGCGAATGGAGGTCAGCAAGCAGGTGCAGCTGCTGTCCGACACCCTGCGCGAGCTGCTGTCGGAACCGATGTTCCTCGACGGCCAGCGCTTGCAGGTCACCCCCAGTATTGGTGTTGCGCTGATTCCCGATCACGGCTCGACCCCGGCGGACCTGCTCAAGCGCGCGGATATTGCCCTGTACCGGGCCAAGGACTCCGGGCGCAACACCACGCAGATGTTCCATAACAGCATGCAACGCACCGCCAGCGAGCGCTTGCGCATGGAGACCGACCTGCGCCTGGCGTTGTCGCGGGGCGAGTTCAGCGTGCATTACCAACCCCAGGTCGATGCCCGGGGCAATCGCATTGTCGGCGCCGAAGCCCTGGTGCGCTGGCAGCATCCGCAACTGGGCGCACAATCACCGACAGAGTTCATCAAAGTCCTGGAGGACAGCGGCCTGATCCTCGAGGTGGGCACCTGGATCCTCGATGAAGCGTGCGCCACCTTTGCCAGGCTAATTGCCGAAGGCCTGATTGAGCCCAAAGGTTTCAGCCTGTGCGTGAACATCAGCCCCCGGCAGTTTCGCCAGAACGACTTTGTCGAACGGGTGGAACGCAGCCTCAAGCAGCACCAACTGCCATTTAGCCTGCTGAAGCTGGAAATCACCGAAGGCATCGTGATCCAGAACCTGGACGACACCATCGGCAAAATGCGCCGCCTGAAAAAACTCGGGGTCAGCTTTGCCATGGACGACTTCGGTACCGGGTATTCGTCATTGACCTATCTCAAGCGCCTGCCGGTCGATGCCTTGAAAATCGATCAGTCATTTGTGCGCGATGCCACCCACGACCCCAACGATGCAGAGATCATCCGCGCGATCGTAGCCATGGCGCGCAGCCTCAACCTGGAAGTGATTGCCGAAGGCGTGGAAACCTGCGAGCAACTGGCGTTCCTGCAAGGCTTGGGGTGCCATCTGTATCAGGGCTATTTGCATAGCCGGCCACTGCCGGTGGACGCGTTCACGCAACTTTTGAGGGGCGCTGCCGGAGGCTGAAAACAATCCGCCAGATGAACCGCCAGGCCCAGCACGGGGCATCAGACCAATTTCAACGCTCGCACGAAGTAGCCCTTCCAGTTGGAGGGCGCCAGGCTGCGCTTTTCTCCATACATGTCGAACATCCCATCAACAACCGTCACTGAATGGTGGGTGTCCGCCAGCGTTCCAATGGCCCCGTCAGCCAGTTCTTGCACAGTGCTTTCCCGGATGTAGGCATACAGCCCCAGCCTGCGCAGCGCCGATCCGGGATACTCACCGTCGTTCAAGGTATCCATGGCGACCTCATAACTCTGGTTTCCCCGGCCGTCGTTGTTCTCCAATTGCGCCCGCTTGGCACTTACGGCGTACAAAAAATTGGCATCGTCCAAAAGGGATTGATTGCTGCCCTGCAAACCGGAGTGCACCTTGGCCTTGTTCAATTCGTCGTGGGTCAACGTCAGTTTGTAGCCATCGCGCATGACCACTTCGTGTCCGTCAGCGGTGGCAGAGATTTTTTTATAGATGCCTTGCGGATTCTGCCCAAACTTCATCATGGCGGCCTTGATCGCTGACACGGTGACACAGTTACCTTCTACGCCCTGGTAAAAACCACTCCAGATATTAGCGGGGCGGATACCCACTGGCACTCTGGAAAGGGGTGGGGCCTTTTCATCAACTATTTCGGGCGACACATCAGGCGTTTTTTTATCATTGAACAACATGAACCCATAACTTTTATCTACCTTGCGCTGCTCCGAATAAAGATGTTGGGTGTTGTCCATCACAAAAGCCGAGCCGAAGTTATGGGTCTCCACGACACCCAATGCGCCACGCGCCGCCATATAGGTTGCAGGCACAAACTGGGCAAAACCCATCAGGCCCATACCACGCAAGAAGTTTTGGGTAGTTTCACCTTCAAGGCTCTTGAGCAGGACGTCTTCGAAACGCTCATGATTGCCGGTCAGTTGCTTGCGCTTGATAAATGCCGCGAGCACTACGTTGGCGTCCGAAACCGCCATGCCATCGTTCCCGGCAAACCGTGATGCCTGCGCGGTCATCCTTAGTTCCTCGGCAGACACATGAACCCTGAACTCATCTTTCATCGTGATTTCATAACCGTCGCCCACCGCCTTGACCTTTTCAAACATATCATGTGGACTTTGACCAAAGGTCATCATCATCAATTTAATGACTGCGGCATGGGTACTATTATCAAAAGACTCACCAAAGTTACGTCGCGTGGCGGCAAACGCATTCAAAATATCGCGGGGTTTGTTCCCCCCGGCCGCCGACAATGTGACTGTCGATAAACGCCGGACAGATTCATGAGCCGCATTCAAACCATCAAACAACACCCGACCGAACATACCGATACTCATAGGAGTCTCCTACCTAAAAACATTATTAAAGACACGACAAACAACACAGAGCCGATAAGTGACGAATTCAAACTTAAAAACACAATGACGAATAAAAACCTGCGCAGGATAAAAACAACCACCTTTATTCTTGAATCAACACCCACTGTAAAAACCGCTATTTACCTACCATCCCCCCATCAGTCGACTAACGCGACTGCGTGCCCCTGGCTGGGCGTCCTTCCTTTCCGGCCCCACAACTCTTCCTTGCCACCAATCACCGCAACCGAATGCCCGGTGCGGTTGACCATGCCGACTTGCCCCCTGGCCAGCACACTTACCGCCACACGCTTCATGTGCTTCTTCAAGCCCAACCGCAGGAAACCCTCTCCCGCCCCTCTCTCATCCTCACCATCATTCAGGCTGCGGATTGCCGCGCTAAAACTTCTAGCCGCTCGGCCATCGTTGTTTTCCATTTGGGCGCGCTTGGCGCTGACGGCAAACAGGAACTGAGCATCCTTGAGCATTCCCTTGTCTTTTCCAACAAAACGCGCGCCCTGCGCCGCTTGCTTCAACTCCTCATGAGTCAGCGTCAAGCGAAAGCCATCTCGCATCACAACGTGATAACCGCGCTCGGTTTTACTGACTTCTTTATAAATATCAGTAGGGCTCTGTCCGAATTTATGCATCGCCGCCTTGATTGCCGATACCGTTACGCAGTTACCATCCGGGCCCTGACGAAAGCCGCTCCAGATATCATCGGCCTTGGCCCCGTTGCGCTTTTCCGAAAGCCCCTCAATCCTGACAGGGTGTGAATCGGGCGTAGGCACTGCCGGTGTAGGCTTGTCAGGAATCACATCGGTTTGGACGCGTTTCTCCTTATCCCGTCCTGACAACAACGCTGATAGCTGACTCAGCAGACTCATGAACGCTGAAACAAGACTTTTTAATTCCGCCTCCTTAGTTTCAACGTCACCCCTGAAATCCGTGAAACTGTTAGATAGGTCAACGAAACCCGCGGTCTGCCTAAGACGCTGTGGCTGCAACGAGTTAAAGTCCCCCTCTACCCTACCCAAACAATCACATGGCACGTTTGTAGCTCTGTTAATAGTTAAGTTAGACATTAGTTTTCCTGCCACAAAGTGCCCCTCCGGCCTAAACTTTACCGAAGAGGTCACTGATTGAAATCAAGAACTTTAGTGGGTGTTTACTGATGTAGCGGGCGCACTAGAACCGGCGAGACAAACCCCGCGCCCAGCTTCTTTCACCCGGGCGGCAATCAGGGCCAGGCGACGTCAGGTCTGGCTCAGGCTTGGGGTCGTGCGACGGCATCACCGGGGTTGGCCGGGGACGAACAGCAGGCGGCACCTGCGCGTCGGTTTCCGGTACTGCCAAATCAGGCACCCGATCAGGTTTTACCTGGCGGTCGGTCAAGGACACTGTTGGCCTGTGAACCCAGTCGGGCCGGGCTTGCGGGTCGATCGTCGGGAGCGGCCTCGGATGCGGCCGCACACGAGTGTCGACCTTTGGCACCGCAGGATGAGAGTCCTCCGGGCAGTGGCAATTGTTCACATTGAGATCGACGTTTACCCGCACAACCGTGTCAGACGATGCCTTGGAGTCGGTACCAGGAACCCTCGGTGTAATTGTGATATTGGGTAGCACCACGGGGTGCCTGCCCACATCCGAATTCACTTTCGTATCTGCACCTGGCATCACGGGCTTGCCATCGGCCTGCGTCTTCTTCTCCTGTGATTTTTCAGCCTCGACCTGCACCTTGGCGTCATTGCCGAGTATCTGGGGCTTGCTGTCGATCTGTGCCTTCTTCTCCGGTTGTTTGCCAGCGTCAACCTGCACTTTGCCGTCCAGGCCTGTAGTTACCGTTTTATCCCCCGGTGTAGGTTCGGGTAAGGGCTTTTTGCCAGACAACAGATCTCGCATCGCCTTAAAAACAAGCTCAAACATGTCGAACAGTTTTGCAAGAGAATCAACACTCACAACAATGTTGTCGCGTCCGACGCCTGTAGCCCGGTTATATTCCGGCAACACATTCAACTTATTACCCAGCAACTTGCTCGCATCGCTCCCTCCAGGTGGCGTGGGTACCGGTGTCGGCAAATCAAACTGGCGATTAGCGACATTCGCGCTTGGAGGATTGTTTATAGATAGATAAGACATGCGTCATTCCTCTTCTCAAGACAGCACAGGGCGCTCAGGCCCCCATAACGAACAGTGTTTACTTATGACTTGAAACGGCAGCCACCGATTCGAAGTCCCTAGTTTCGTGGAGTAAAAAACATTCGAGTTCCAGAAATCGCGGAAAACATAAGGACATCAAAAGACAATTTCGGACTTTTACCTATAGACTTCTGCAAAGGCCTGCCTTACAAGGCCGTCCTTTGAAAAAAACAGGTCATACTCGCTAATAAACTGCGCCATGGAAAAAGAACGTCACGATTGCTTGAACTGTCTTTGCATCGCCCATGATATTTCCCGCGCGTTTAATACTGCTGCCACGCCAAGCAAAATCAAAAAACAAAAAACCGCTGCAACACTCACAGTTGACTAGAACTACAACAAAGTTACACACACCTACTCTCAAAATGCTCAAAATATATAATAAAACCAAACATGAATTTAACTGACGGCATCTGAATTACTTGCCCGCCCAACAGAGCCTTAAACAAAAAAAGGGCGCCAGAGGCGCCCTTTTCAGAGGAGGTGAAAAACTTAAATACATGGACTCAATGTTGCAAAGCTGGCTTCTGCGCGCCGTTGATGGGAATGCGCTTGGCCTTGGCTTCTTCCGGCACCACCCGCAACAGATCGATACTCAACAAGCCGTTGCTCAGGTCCGCCGCCTTGATTTCAATGTGGTCCGCCAAGCGGAACGACAGTTTGAAGGCGCGCTGGGCAATACCTTGGTGCAGATAGGTAACGCTCTCAGCCTTGGTGTCGCGCCTGCCGCCACTGACGGTCAATACGCCTTTCTCCACCTGCAGCTCCAGATCGTCTTCCTGGAAGCCGGCAGCCGCGATGACAATGCGGTACTCGTCTTCACCATGCTTCTCGACGTTGTAGGGTGGGTAGCTGCTGCCCGGCTCATTGCGCAGTGCGGTCTCGAACAGATCGTTGAAACGATCAAAACCGACGGAAGAGCGGAACAGCGGCGCCAGGGAAAATGCAGTACTCATGGTCAAATCTCCTGAAATATCAGCAAGGTTCTTTATCTCCACGACCCGAATTCGGCATCGTGTAATCCCTAGATAAGGACCGCCAATTACATTTCAAGAGAGGCTGCAGGAAAAATTTCAGGCCCCTTGCGGATGGGGCATTCCGAGTAGACGGCTAACCTGCTGAAGATCGGTTTCCCTGCGCAACGCGGTAAACAGCTCCACGGCTTGCGGGTAATTTCGCGTCAGCATGGCCAGCCACTGCTTCAGTCGGCCCGGCGCCTGGCGTTCGGTCAATTGCGCCACGGACTGCCTCCAGAATTCCTGGAGCATGGGCTGCATGTCCTCCCAGGTCATTTCCACCACGTCCTGACCGGCGCGCGCGGCGGCGATTTGCCGGGCCAGGTCGGGACGCGCTACCAGGCCGCGACCGAGCATGATGTCTTCGACCCCGCTGATCTCACGGCAGCGCCGCCAATCCTCGACACACCAGATATCACCATTGGCAAATACCGGCACCTTGACCACGTCCTGCACCCGCGGGATCCACTCCCAGTGTGCAGGCGGCTTGTAGCCATCGGCCTTGGTCCGCGCGTGCACCACAATATGCGCGGCGCCGCCTTCAGCCAGGGCCGTGGCGCACACCAGCGCGCCGTCCGGGCTGTCAAAGCCCAGGCGCATCTTGGCGGTCACTGGGATATGCGCAGGCACGGCACGGCGCACGTGTTCGACGATCTGGTTGAGCAGCTCCGGCTCCTTGAGCAGCACCGCGCCACCCCGGGACTTGTTGACAGTCTTGGCCGGGCAGCCGAAGTTCAGGTCGATAACCTCAGAGCCCAACTCACAGGCCAGTGCGGCGTTTTCCGCCAGGCACACCGGGTCGGAACCGAGCAACTGCACGCGCAACGGCACGCCCGCAGCGGTCTTGGCACCGTGCAGCAGTTCAGGGGCAAGCTTGTGGAAATAGGCCGGGGTCAGCAGGCGGTCGTTGACCCGAATAAATTCGGTCACGCACCAATCGATACCACCCACCTGGGTCAACACGTCCCGCAGGATGTTGTCGACCAACCCCTCCATGGGCGCCAAAGCAATTTGCATGGAAAACACTCAACGAAAAACGTGGCGCAGTTTACTGGGTTTCCCACAGCAACCGTTAACCCTACCGCCCCCTGTAGGAGCGAGCTTGCTCGCGAAACGCGCCCAGACGACACGGTAAAACTGATCGGCGCGTTATCGTTGACGTTCTTCGCGAGCAAGCTCGCTCCTACAGGGACAATGCCGTAAGCGCGACGCCATAGCCCTCGATAAACTCCGCCGGCATGCGCTTGGGCTTGCCGCTGGAGAGCTCGATGCAGACAAAGGTGGTTTGCGCACGCAACAAGGTGGTGCCATCGCAGGGGCGCATCAGTTGGAAACGCCGGGTCATTTTCAGGCGCTGGTCCCAATCGACGATCCAGGTTGCCAGCTGCAGCTCATCGCCTTCGTAGCCGGCCGCCAGGTAATCGATTTCGTGGCGCACCACCGCCATGGCCCGGTCCAGGCGCCGGTACTCGGTGAGGTCCAGGCCCAGGCGCTGGGAATGGCGCCAGGCGCAACGCTCCAGCCAAGACACGTAGACGGCATTGTTGGCATGCCCCAGGCCGTCGATGTCCTCAGGGGCCACCTGCAGATCAATGATAAACGGCTTTGCCAAGTCCCAGCCCATGCCCTGCTCCCGGTCGATTAATGTCGGCGGGGAGCAGTGTAACCTATCGCCTGGCTCAAGCGGTTTGCCGGGCCGGCTCACGGCAGCCGGCGAGCAGCGCCAGCACACCTTCGACCACCCTTGGGTCGGCCAGGACTTTTTGATGGCCGCCCTGCTCCAGGCGTAAAAGGCGGCTGTCGAACCAGGCCTCGTGGATCATCTGCGAAGCTTTGACCGGGACGAAGGTATCGTCTTCGGCATGCACGATCAGCCCGGGGATATTCATTTGATAGTGGGCCACATCCAGGTGCTTGAGCGGAATGCCCAGGGAGTACTCGACCTCCTGGATAAACGCCGCACGCGCCCGCGCCGGCATGCCGACTACGCCAGCAAAGCCGCGCAATACATCGAGCAAGCGTGAAGGGGCAGCAATGCTCACCAGCGCATTGGTGCGCAGGCCCAACTGGATGGCCAGCATCGCACTGGCGCCACCCATGGAATGGCCAACCACCGCGTGCAAGGGCGGCAATTCAGCGGCGGCCTCCAGCATCGCTCGGGCAAACAGCACCACATGGGCTTCGCGGCCCGGCGAACGACCATGGGCCGGGCCATCGAGGGCAATCACCGAGTAACCCGCGCCCACCAGTGCGTCGATCAGGCTGGCGAATTGGGTCGGGCGCCCTTCCCAGCCATGCATCATCAGCACCGCTGGGCCCTGGCCCCAGCGCAGGGCCGACAGGCCAAAGCGCAAGGTGACGCGCTCGGCCTGGGCCAGCAACGGCAACTCCCAATCACGCGGCGGCAAGTCTCGTGGCGTCATGAAGGCACGCCGCATCTGGTTGGCGATGGTTTGCGGCGCCAGCCTGCCCACGGTGCCGTTGACTCGACGAATCCAGCTCAAGGTGCTCATCCATTCACTCCCCAGGCTCACAAGCCTTGTTCAGCGCACAGCCGACTTGGAGGCGCGCAATACACGATCCGATAATTCGCCCGGCCCCAAAGCCCTGGCCAATGCCAGGCCACCAATCATCAAGGCCATGTCGGCCAGGGCCTTGTCGGTGTCTTCCGGGCTGGCGGCCAGTTGTGCGGCCATCAACTCGACATGCTGGTTCAATACATCGCGAAACTCATCCGGCAGCCGGCTCATCTCGCCGACCGTGGCCGGGATCGGGCAGGCCTGGGCGGTAGAATCGCGGTGTTTGCGCGAAAGGTAGAACGCGGCTACCAGGGCTCGGCGCTCTTCGCCTGTCAGGCTGGGGTCCATATCGTCGATAGATGCCCGACGCCGCGCCAAAAGTTGCTCGAACGCCTCCAGCATCAGAGCGTCCTTGCTTTCAAAGTGGGCGTAGAAGCCACCCACGGTCAGCCCCGCGGCGCCCATGACTTCACCCACACTCGGTTCGGCCGGGCCACGCTGGATCAGCGCGGAACTGGCGGCTTGCAGAATACGTTCACGGGTTTGCGCTTTTTTATCGCTCATGACGGCCTCCGAATATTACGGTTAAAATATTATCTGCATAATACTTTTTAGCAAGCGGTGAATTCGACCGCTGGTCAGAAGAGGTTTTTTGAAGAGGGAGGGAGAAAACCCAAACGCCAGACAAACAAAAGGGCCATTCAATAATTGAATGACCCTTAAAAATCCCGCAGAGCGGGTAATCGTGGCGTCCCCTAGGGGACTCGAACCCCTGTTACCGCCGTGAAAGGGCGGTGTCCTAGGCCACTAGACGAAGGGGACACAAACCTTCTATACAACTGATCAGCGCTGAGAACTGATCGATTCAAGGACGGTGTGGCCAGACCTTGAACCTGTAAATTGGTGGAGCTAAACGGGATCGAACCGTTGACCTCTTGCATGCCATGCAAGCGCTCTCCCAGCTGAGCTATAGCCCCGGATTTTTCGTCTCGCGACGCAGCAGACCTTGCGAGCTGCTTGTTGAAACTGGCGTCCCCTAGGGGACTCGAACCCCTGTTACCGCCGTGAAAGGGCGGTGTCCTAGGCCACTAGACGAAGGGGACAAAACCTTCTGTACAACTGATCAGAGCTGAGTTCTGATCGATTCAAGGACGGTGTGGCCAGACCTTGAACCTGTAAATTGGTGGAGCTAAACGGGATCGAACCGTTGACCTCTTGCATGCCATGCAAGCGCTCTCCCAGCTGAGCTATAGCCCCTCATCGGTGAGGACGGGGCGAATCTTAATGGCGCTTTGAAAGGCTGTCAAATTTATTTTCAACAATTTCCAAAGTTTTTTGCCGGGATAACAATCACTTACCATCAAAACCCCGCAAAGCCGGGGTTTTGACCTCACCAACACCTGACTAGGCGATCGCGCCCAGCAGCTTTTCCCATTCCTTGTTTTCTTTCTTCGACACACCACCAAGCAAATCAAGGGCTTGGCGCAGACGGAAACGGGTCAGGTCCGGACCAAGGATTTCCATCGCATCAAGCACCGACACCGAACTGGCTTGCCCGGTAATCGCGGCAAACATCAGTGGCATCGCATCGCGCAGCTTCAATTCCAGGGATTCGACCACGGCCTGGATAGTCGCGGTGATCGCATCCTTCTCCCACTGGCGCAGGCTTTCGAGCTTCCACAGGATCAACTGCATCAACTGGCGGACCTGGTCCCCCGAGAGTTTCTTGGACTCGAACAGCTTGGCATCCGGGCTCACGCCACCGGCAAAGAAGAAGCTGGCCAGAGGGGCGACCTGGCTGAACGTCTCCACCCTGCCCTGCACCAGCGGCGCGATCTTCATCATGTACTCGGGGTTCAACGCCCACTGCTGCACACGGCTGGCGAACTCTTGCACCGGCAGGTCACGCAGCCATTGGCCGTTGAGCCACGACAGCTTCTCGATATCGAAGATCGGCCCGCCCAGCGACACGCGGGACAGGTCGAAGTTATCGACCATTTCCTGCAACGAGAACTTCTCGCGCTCGTCCGGCATCGACCAGCCCATGCGGCCCAAGTAGTTGAGCATCGCTTCAGGCATAAAGCCCATGCGCTCGTAGAACGTCACCGAAGTCGGGTTCTTGCGCTTGGACAGCTTGCTCTTGTCCGGGTTACGCAGCAGCGGCATGTAGCACAACTGCGGTTGTTCCCAGCCGAAGTATTCGTAGAGCAGGATCAGTTTCGGTGCCGACGGCAGCCACTCTTCGCCACGCAGCACGTGGGTGATGCCCATCAGGTGGTCATCGACCACGTTGGCCAGGAAGTACGTCGGCAGGCCGTCGGTCTTCATCAGCACTTGCATGTCCATGCGATCCCACGGGATCTCCACGTCGCCACGCAGCATGTCCGGTACCACGCAAACGCCTTCGCTCGGCACCTTCATGCGGATCACATGAGGCTCGCCAGCGGCCAGGCGCGCGGCCACTTCTTCCTTCGACAGCAGCAGCGCGCGGCCGTCGTAGCGCGGGGTTTCGCCACGGGCCTGTTGCTCGGCGCGCATCTGGTCCAGCTCTTCAGCGGTGCAGAAGCACGGGAAGGCGTGGCCCATGTCGACCAGTTGCTGGGTGTACTTCTTGTAGATGTCGCTGCGTTCGCTCTGGCGATAAGGGCCGTGTGGGCCGCCCACATCCGGGCCTTCTGCCCAGGTAATGCCCAACCAGCGCAGGGCATCGAAAATCTGCTGTTCCGACTCACGGGTCGAACGCACTTGGTCCGTGTCTTCGATCCGCAGGATGAATTCACCGCCATGCTGCTTGGCAAAGCAGTAGTTGAACAAGGCGATGTAGGCAGTGCCGACGTGGGGATCCCCAGTAGGCGATGGCGCGATGCGCGTGCGGACGGTGGTCATGGCGGGTCTCGAATGGGCAATAAAGCTGAAAATAAAACAAGGGGCGAATGGTAACAGCCCCAAGCCCCCCTGCTCCAGCGTGGGCCGATCAACAAAGGGCATATAAGCCAAGGTTGGGTCTGCAACTACGACATAGCTATTTGCCAGATCGTTAGCTGGCTATATTCCATTACCTTTTGTAACTGACACTGCGCCGCCATGCCTGCCCAACTCAAACGCCGCCTGTTTATCTTCCTGTTTATCGTCGCCCTGATCGCCGCGGGCTTCTTTGCCCATTGGTTCTTCAAGGGGCGCTTTTATGAAAACACCGACAACGCCTACGTGCAGGGCGAAATCACCCGGGTCTCCAGCCAGCTCGGCGCGCGCATCGCCGAGGTCAAGGTGGGCGATAACGAGCACGTGGAAAAAGGCCAGTTGCTGGTCATTCTGGAACAGGACGACTTCCTGCTGGCCATCGACCGCGCCAACGCGACCCTCGCCACCCGCGAGGCCGAACGCCTGCAGGCCACGAGCAAACTGACCCAGCAGGCCAGCCTGATCGCCGCCGCCGATGCCCAGGTATCGTCCAGCCAGGCGACCCTGGGCCGCGCGCAGATCGACTTGTCCCGCGCGCAAACCCTGCGCAAACCCGGCTATGTCTCGGAAGAACGCGTCACTACCCTGTCTGCCGACAACCACATCGCCCGCTCCCAGGTCGCCAAGGCCCAGGCCGACCTACAAGGCCAGCGCCAACAGGTCAGCGCCCTGAACGCCGATCTCAAGCGCCTCGACGCGCAGATCGCCAATGCCCGCGCCGACCTGGCCCAAGCCGAGCTGAACCTGACCCGCAGCGAAATCCACGCCCCCATCAGTGGCCTGGTCGGCCAGCGCGCCGCGCGCAACGGCCAATATGTGCAGACCGGCGCGTATCTGCTGTCCATCGTTCCAGACCAAGACATCTGGATCCAGGCCAACTTCAAGGAAACCCAGATCGGCCATATGGCCCCAGGGCAAAAAGCCGAACTGATCTTCGATGCCTATGGCGACACCCCTATCGAAGCCCGCGTCGACAGTTTGTTCGCGGCTTCCGGCGCGCAGTTCAGCCTATTGCCGCCAGACAATGCCACCGGCAACTTCACCAAAGTCGTACAACGGATCCCGGTAAAACTTACGTTTGCCGCCGACAACCCGTTGCAGGGCAAGATCCGCCCCGGCATGTCGGTAACCGTCAAAGTGCAGATCCAAGACCCTGACCATGGCCGGTGATCAACTGCTGCGCCCGGTCGGCGAACCGACCCGGCGCGACTGGATCGCGGTGATGAGCGTGATGCTCGGCGCCTTTATGGCGGTACTCGACATCCAGATCACCAACTCCTCGCTCAAGGATATCCAGGGCGCGCTGTCGGCCACCCTGGAAGAAGGCTCGTGGATTTCCACCTCCTACCTTGTCGCCGAAATCATCATGATCCCCCTCACCGCCTGGCTGGTGCAGTTGCTGTCGGCACGGCGCCTGGCGGTGTGGGTCTCGGTGGGTTTCCTGATCGCCTCGCTGATGTGCTCCATGGCCTGGAGCCTGGAAAGCATGATTGTATTCCGTGCCCTGCAAGGCTTTACCGGCGGCGCGCTGATCCCCCTGGCCTTCACCCTGACCCTGATCAAACTGCCCGAACACCATCGCGCCAAGGGCATGGCGATGTTCGCTATGACCGCCACCTTTGCGCCGTCCATCGGCCCGACCATCGGCGGCTGGCTCACGGAAAACTGGGGCTGGGAATACATCTTCTATATCAACGTACCGCCAGGCCTGTTGATGATCGCCGGCCTGCTCTACGGCCTGGAGAAAAAGGCCGCGCACTGGGAGCTACTCAAAAGCACCGACTACATGGGCATCCTGACCCTGGCCGTGGGTCTCGGTTGTTTGCAGGTGTTTCTTGAAGAGGGGCATCGCAAGGACTGGCTGGAGTCGAGCCTGATCGTCAGCCTGGGCAGCATCGCGCTGTTGAGCTTGATCACTTTCGTCATCGTGCAACTGTCCAAGCCCAACCCGCTGATCAACCTGGGTATCCTGGCCAACCGCAACTTCGGCCTGTCGAGTATTTCCAGCCTGGGCATGGGCGTGGGGCTGTACGGCTCGATCTACCTGCTGCCGTTGTACCTGGCGCAGATCCAGAACTACAACGCCCTGCAAATCGGCGAAGTGATCATGTGGATGGGCGTGCCGCAGCTGTTCCTGATCCCGCTGGTGCCGAAACTGATGAAATACGTGTCACCGAAATGGCTTTGCGCGGTGGGATTCGGCCTGTTTGGTTTCGCGAGTTTTTCCTCGGGCGTGCTCAATCCAGACTTTGCCGGCAGCCAGTTCAACCAGATCCAGATCATCCGTGCCCTTGGCCAGCCGCTGATCATGGTCACCATTTCGTTGATCGCCACGGCGTACATCCTGCCTCAGGACGCGGGCTCGGCGTCGAGCCTGTTCAACATCCTGCGCAACCTGGGCGGGGCCATCGGCATTGCGCTGCTGGCAACGCTACTGGATGCACGGACCAAGACCTACTTTGATTACTTGCGCGAGGCGATTGTCCCGACTAACCCGCAAGTGGCCGAGCGCATGGCGACGCTGACGCAGACGTTTGGCACTGAAACGGCGGCGCTGGCCAAGCTCAGTGAAATTACCCATCAACAGGCACAGATCATGGCCTATAACGATGCGTTTCACTTTGTCGGGTTGGCGTTGGCGGTGAGTATGCTGGCGATCTTTTTGACCAAGGCGTTGCCGGCGGGGCTCAAGGCGGGGGAAGCCCATTAGACCGAGGCGCCGCCATCGCAGGCAAGCCAGCTCCCACATTTGAATGTATTCACACATCCCAATGTGGGAGCTGGCTTGCCTGCGATGAGCATAAGTATCTACACAACTTTGCCGCAACGCCTAAATCCAGGCAGATAGCGCAGTTGTGGCGAGCGGGCTTGCCCCGCGCTGGGCTGCGAAGCAGCCCCAACAAGCCGTATGCGGTGTATCAGATACTCCGTAGTGGCTGGTTTTAGGGCTGCTTCGCAGCCCAGCGCGGGGCAAGCCCGCTCGCCACGGGGGAGTTCGTCAGTTTCTGAAAGTTGTGTAGATACCTATGCTGCGATGAGGCCCAACAGTCAGCGCAAATCAGACCGCCAGCAACCGCTCACGCAACTTGCCAATCTCGTCACGCATCTGCGCTGCCGCTTCAAACTCCAGGTCCCGCGCCAGCTGGTACATTTTCTCTTCCAACTGGCGGATCCGCTTGGTGATTTCACTCGGCGAACGCAGTTCGTTTTCGTACTTGGCGCTTTCTTCGGCGGCCTTGGCCATGCCTTTGCGCTTCTTGCTGCGCGAACCGGGCACGGTGGCGCCTTCCATGATGTCGGCGACGTCCTTGAACACACCTTTAGGGGTGATGCCATTGGCCAGGTTGAAGGCAATCTGCTTTTCGCGACGGCGCTCGGTCTCACCAATGGCGCGCTCCATGGAGCCGGTGATGCGGTCGGCATACAGGATGGCGCGGCCATTGAGGTTACGCGCGGCACGGCCGATGGTCTGGATCAGCGAGCGCTCGGAGCGCAGGAAACCTTCCTTGTCGGCATCGAGAATCGCCACCAGCGACACCTCGGGCATGTCCAGGCCTTCACGCAGCAGGTTGATCCCCACCAGCACATCGAAGGTACCCAGACGCAGGTCGCGGATGATCTCTACACGTTCCACGGTATCGATGTCCGAGTGCAGGTAACGCACACGCACACCGTGGTCGGCCAGGTAATCGGTAAGGTCTTCGGACATGCGCTTGGTCAGCGTGGTGACCAGCACCCGCTCTTCCAGGGCCACGCGCTTGGTGATTTCCGACAGCAGGTCGTCGACCTGGGTCAGGGCCGGACGGATTTCGATTTGCGGGTCGACCAGGCCGGTGGGGCGCACCAGTTGCTCGATCACCCGCCCAGCATGCTCGGCCTCGTAGTTGCCCGGCGTGGCAGAAACAAAGATGGTCTGCGGGCTGATGCTTTCCCATTCGTCAAAGCGCATCGGCCGGTTATCCAGTGCCGAAGGCAGGCGGAAGCCGTACTCCACCAGGGTTTCCTTGCGCGAGCGGTCGCCTTTATACATGGCGCCGACTTGCGGCACGCTGACGTGGGATTCGTCGATCACCAGCAACGCATCTGCCGGCAGGTAGTCGTAGAGGGTCGGCGGCGGCGCGCCGGACTCACGACCCGACAGGTAGCGCGAGTAGTTTTCGATGCCGTTGCAGTAACCCAGCTCCAGGATCATCTCCAGGTCAAAACGCGTGCGCTGCTCCAACCGCTGGGCTTCCACCAGTTTATTGTTGGCGCGCAGGTATTCGAGGCGCTCGGCAAGCTCGGCCTTGATCCCTTCCATGGCATCCAAAAGGGTTTCACGCGGGGTCACGTAGTGGCTTTTTGGATAGAAGGTGAAGCGCGGCAGTTTGCGGATCACTTCGCCGGTCAACGGGTCGAAGGCCGACAGGCTCTCGACTTCATCATCGAACAACTCGATACGGATCGCTTCGAGGTCCGATTCGGCCGGGTAAATATCGATCACATCACCCCGCACCCGGAAGGTCGCGCGGGCGAAGTCCATGTCGTTGCGGGTGTACTGCAAATCCGCCAGGCGCCGCAGCAAGGCGCGCTGGTCGAGTTTGTCGCCGCGATCGACGTGCAGCACCATCTTCAGATAGGTTTCCGGGCTGCCCAGGCCGTAGATGCACGACACCGTGGTGACGATGATCGCATCCTTGCGCTCCAGCAGGGCCTTGGTCGCCGACAGTCGCATCTGCTCGATATGGTCGTTGATCGACGCATCCTTCTCGATAAAGGTATCGGAAGACGGCACATAGGCTTCGGGCTGGTAGTAGTCGTAATAGGAAACGAAGTACTCCACCGCGTTGTTCGGGAAGAACGCCTTGAACTCACCGTACAGCTGCGCGGCCAGGGTCTTGTTCGGCGCCAGCACCAGGGTCGGGCGGTTGATCTGTGCAATCACGTTGGCGATGCTGAAGGTCTTGCCCGAACCGGTCACCCCGAGCAGCGTCTGGTGCGCCAGGCCGGCCTCGATGCCTTCGACCATCAGGCGAATAGCTTCGGGCTGGTCGCCAGCAGGTTCAAAGCGGGTGACTAGTTGGAAATCCGACATAACGTACCTCTTGAAGTCACCCCAGACTGTAAACCCGTCGGGGACGAAAAAGACCACAGCCCGCAAAACTTCAGAGCAGGCAGTAGGAAAAAACCATGATAGCTGTAGAAGTGGAGGCGAATGTGACGGGTTTCAAGGCAACCGCCCTACATGCCTGAGGCCATCAATGTTGCAATAAGACTAACGGTCGATAAATAAACCGAAAAACTTGGCCGAAAAGCCGTTTCGGCTGTCGCCGCGAGCGGTGTTGGCCTCTATACTAGCTCCCCGTTTGTGCACCGCTCTAGTGCATTCGGCTGGAGCGCGACACGTCCCTCCATTCCCCCATAGAGCTGCCGCAAAAATGAGCCTGTTCTCCGCTGTCGAAATGGCACCACGCGATCCTATCCTGGGCCTCAACGAAGCATTCAACGCCGATACCCGTACTACCAAGGTCAACCTTGGCGTAGGCGTTTACTGCAACGAGGAGGGGAAGATTCCACTCCTGCGTGCCGTTGCCGAAGCGGAAGCCATTCGCGTGGCGCAACACGCCGCCCGTGGCTACTTGCCGATCGATGGCATTGCCGCCTACGACCTGGCCGTGCAAAAGCTGCTGTTCGGCGAGCAATCACCGCTGTTGAGCGCTGGCCGTGTGATCACCGCCCAAGCCGTTGGCGGCACCGGCGCACTGAAAATCGGCGCCGACTTCCTCAAGCAACTGCTGCCCAACGCCGTCGTCGCCATCAGCGACCCAAGCTGGGAAAACCACCAGGCGCTGTTTGAAAAAGCCGGCTTCCCGGTGCAAACCTACCGCTACTACGACGCCGCCACCCACGACGTAAACCGTGCCGGCCTGCTGGAAGACCTCAACGCCCTGCCCGCCCAGTCCATCGTCGTGCTGCACGCCTGCTGCCACAACCCGACCGGCGTCGACCTGAGCCCGGCCGACTGGAAAGACGTACTGGAAGTGGTCAAGGCCAAGAACCTGGTGCCATTCCTCGACATGGCCTACCAGGGCTTTGGCGACGGTATCGACGAAGACGCCGCGGCGGTGCGCTTGTTCGCCGAGTCCGGCCTGACCTTCTTTGTGTCCAGCTCGTTCTCCAAATCGTTCTCGCTGTACGGCGAGCGCGTGGGTGCACTGTCTATCGTCAGCGAATCAAAAGAAGAAAGCGCGCGCATCCTGTCCCAGGTCAAGCGCGTGATCCGCACCAACTACTCCAACCCGCCGACCCACGGCGCGGCGATCGTAGCGGCGGTGCTCAACAACCCGCAACTGCGCGCCCAGTGGGAAGCCGAACTGGCCGAAATGCGCCTGCGCATCCGTGGCATGCGCGAGCAGATGGTCAGCGAACTGGCCAAGGCTGCTCCGGGCCACGACTTCAGCTTCGTCGGTCGCCAGCGCGGGATGTTCTCCTACTCGGGCCTGACCGTAGAGCAAGTCACCCGCCTGCGCAGCGAATTCGGCATCTACGCCCTCGACACCGGCCGCATCTGCGTGGCCGCGTTGAACCAGGCGAACATCGATGCCGTGACCAAGGCGATTGTGCAGGTGCTGTAAGCCTGATCGCGAGGTACAAAGGGGAAGCCAATGGCTTCCCCTTTTTTGTGCCTTGCCCCTGTAGGAGCGAGCTTGTCTCCGGGCGGCGTTCCGACGAAAAACCTCAACGATAACGCGAGCCCGTTGAAGGAGCCGACGCCCTCGGATCCTTCGCTAGCAAGCTCGCTCCTACAAAAAGCTCAGCGCTGGCAAGGCAAGCCACTTAGACTGAAGCACGACTGCCCTTTGCGATGAGACTTTCTATGAGAAACGACGACCTGGACCTGCGTGCCGACCGCGACGAACTGGACCACTTCACCCCGCGCACGCCTCAAGCCAAGCGGCAAAAAAGCCTGGTCCTGCAAGTAGCCCTGGGCGTCTTCCTCGGCGGCCTGGCCTTGTGGCTCGTGCAATTGGGCGCCACAGCGCTGATGGCCAAATTGGCGATGGGCACCCTGCAGTTCGGTGGCTGACACCCCCCCCTGTGGCGAGCGGGCTTGCCCCGCGTTGGGCTGCGCAGCAGCCCCACTACTTATTCAGGCAAAAACACAGTGCTAGGGGTTTAGGGCCGCTTCGCAGCCCAACGCGGGGCAAGCCCGCTCGCCACATGAGGCACCGAGTATTCATCCTCCAACGACCACACGCCTTTGTCTGGCGCAGTTGGGCGCCACGCCACTGATGGCGAAATTGACGATTCGCTAGCTGACAAAAACCCACCGTGGCGAGCGGGCTTGCCCCGCGTTGGGCTGCGCAGCAGCCCCACTACTTACTCAGGCAAAAACACCGCGCTAGGGGTTTAGGGCCGCTTCGCAGCCCAGCGCGGGACAAGCCCGCTCGCCACATGAGGCACCGAGTATTCATCCTCCAACGGCCACACGCCTTTGTCTGGCGCAGTTGGGCGCCACGCCACTGATGGCGAAACTGACGATTCGCTAGCTGATAAAAGCCCACCGTGGCGAGCGGGCTTGCCCCGCGTTGGGCTGCGCAGCAGCCCCACTACTTATTCAGGCAAAAACACAGTGCTAGGGGTTTAGGGCCGCTTCGCAGCCCAGCGCGGGACAAGCCCGCTCGCCACATGAGGCACAGAGTATTCATCCTCCAACGACCACACGCCTTTGTCTGGCGCAGTTGGGCGCCACGCCACTGATGGCGAAATTGACGATTCGCTAGCTGACAAAAACCCACCGTGGCGAGCGGGCTTGCCGCGCTGGGCTGCGCAGCAGCCCCACTACTTATTCAGGCAAAAACACAGTGCTAGGGGTTTAGGGCCGCTTCGCAGCCCAGCGCGGGACAAGCCCGCTCGCCACATGAGGCACCGAGTATTCATCCTCCAACGGCCACACGCCTTTGTCTGGCGCAGTTGGGCGCCACGCCACTGATGGCGAAATTGACGATTCGCTAGCTGACAAAAACCCACCGTGGCGAGCGGGCTTGCCCCGCGCAGGGCTGCGCAGCAGCCCCGCTACTTATTCAGGCAAAAACACCGTGCTAGGGGTTTAGGGCCGCTTCGCAGCCCAGCGCGGGGCTAGCCCGCTCGCCACAATGGGTCCGCTCTTGGAGCAGTTGCACAAAACTGTCCAGGCTCTGCGACACCGTGCCCCGACGCCAGATCAACCAAGTGTTCAGCAGGCGGAACTCGTCCGCCAACGGCCACACGCTCACCGTGGTAAACCCCGGCATGCTCTCGAGCATGCTGCGTGGCATCAGCGCCAAACCCGCGCCGGCGCTGACGCAGGCGAGCATGCCGTGGTACGACTCCATCTCGAAAATCTTCCCCGGCACCGCGCCATCCTGGGAAAACCAGCGCTCAAAGTGGTGCCGGTACGAGCAGTTGGAACGGAAGGTGTAGATGCTCTCCCCGTTCACATCCTGCCCACGGGTGATCGGCCCATGATGCAACGGCGCAATCACCACCATCTCCTCTTCAAACACCGCCACCCCCTCCAAGGTCGGATGCAGCACCGGGCCATCGACAAACGCGGCCGCCAGTCGGCCCGATAGCACGCCTTCGATCATCGTCCCCGAGGGCCCGGTGCTCAGGTCCAGTTCGACCTTGGCGTGTTTCTGGTTATAGGCGGCGAGCAACGCCGGGATACGCACGGCGGCGGTGCTCTCCAGCGAACCCAGGGCAAATGGCCCCTGGGGTTCCTCCCCCGCCACAGTGGCGCGGGCCTCTTGCACCAGATCGAGAATGCGCCGCGCGTAGCCCAAAAAATTCCAGCCGGCAGGCGACAGGCGCAGTCGACTTTTCTCACGGATAAACAGCTCGACTCCCAAGTCCTGCTCCAGTTGCTTGATGCGCGTGGTCAGGTTCGACGGCACACGGTGAATCAACTGCGCGGCGGCACTGATGCTGCCTTGCTCGGCTACAGCCTTGAAAATCTCCAGTTGCACCAGATCCAATTCATTCTCCAATCGTGAACGTATTGCTTAATATTATTCAGTTCCCGGAAAAGATACAGCCCCGTACGCTGGGCACCTTCCCCAATGTTGCGCAGGACGGTGCCATGAACGCTATTTCTCACCAGACCCATGCCTTGTCGATCAACCCCGCCAATGGCCAAACCGTGGGCAGTTACCCGTACGAGTCCGCCGCGCAACTGGACGCCGCCCTCACCCGCGCCAGCACCGCCTTTGCCAATGGTCGCAACACGCCCGTGGCGCAACGCGCCCAATTGCTGCTGGCCCTGGCCGGCGCCCTGCGCGAGCAAGCCGAGCAGATGGCGCAAATGATCACCCTGGAAATGGGCAAGCCCATCGCCCAGGCCCGTGGCGAAATCGAGAAATGCTCCTTGCTGGCCGAGTGGTACGCCGCCCATGGCCCCGCCATGCTTGCGCCGGAGCCGACACTGGTGGACAACGGCAGCGCCCAGATTGAGTACCGCCCACTGGGCCCGATCCTCGCCGTGATGCCGTGGAACTTCCCGGTCTGGCAGGTACTGCGCGGCGCGGTGCCGACCATGCTCAGCGGCAATACCTACGTGCTCAAGCATGCGCCCAACGTGATGGGCAGCGCCTACCTGATGAAACAAGCCTTCCATAAAGCCGGTTTTGCCGAGGGGTTGTTCGAAGTGATCAACGTCACCCCGGACGGCGTATCCAAGGCCATCGCCGACCCACGCATCGCCGCCGTAACCCTTACCGGCAGCGTGCGCGCCGGTATCGCCATTGGCTCCCAGGCCGGCGCCGCGTTGAAAAAGTGCGTGTTGGAACTGGGCGGCTCCGACCCGTTCATCGTGCTCGACGACGCCGACCTCGACGCCGCCGTGCAAGCCGCGGTGATCGGCCGCTTCCAGAACTCCGGACAGGTCTGCGCCGCCGCCAAGCGCCTGATCATCGAGCAAGGCGTGGTCGAAGCCTTCACCGCCAAGTTCCTCGAAGCCAGCCGCCAACTGGTGATGGGCGACCCGACATCGAGCGACACCTACATCGGCCCCATGGCCCGTTTCGACCTGCGTGACGAACTGCACGACCAGGTCCAGGCCACCCTGGAAGAAGGCGCCACCCTGTTGCTCGGCGGCCATCCCGTCGAAGGAACGGGTAACTACTACGCCCCCACCGTACTGGCCAATGTCACCGACCAAATGACCTCGTTCAAACAGGAACTGTTTGGCCCCGTCGCCTCGATCATCACTGCCCGCGACGCCGACCACGCGGTCGCCCTGGCCAACGACAGCGAGTTCGGCCTGACCGCGAGCATCTTCAGCAAGGATCCGGCCAAAGCGCAGAAAATCGCCAACCAGCTGGAAACCGGCGGCATCTTTATCAACGCGTACAGCGTGTCCGATCCTCGAGTGGCGTTTGGCGGGGTGAAAAAGAGTGGGTTTGGCCGCGAACTGTCACATTTTGGCGTGCGGGAATTCTGCAATGCGCAGACGGTTTGGGTAGATCGGCGGTAGGCCGATCGTCAAGATTCCTCATTGTCAGCTTGCGGGTTCAGGATATGATCAGGCCGGTATTTGAACCGGATTGCACTGACCTATGCCCGTGGACCTGCAAGCGCTCTATCCCAAACTGATCCATCTGATGCTGGATACGGTTTTCGTGGTCGACAGGGACAGCCAGATTGCATTTGTCAGTGACGCCTGCGAGGCGCTGCTCGGCTACCGTGCCGACGAGCTGACCGGGACTGTGATCACCGACTATATGCACCCTGAGGACCTGGCGGCCACCCGAGCCTCGATTATCCGGGTGATGAACGGCCAGCCCCATGTCGACTTCCGCAACCGCTATATCCGTAAGGATGGCAGTGTCGTTCATATTCTATGGGCGGCATTCTGGTCCGAGGACGTCGGCGCGCGGATCGGCGTGGCACGGGATATAACGGCCCTCACCCAGGCCGAGGAGGAACTGCGCTTCCTCGCCCATCACGACCCGCTGACCGCCCTGACCAACCGCTCGCTGTTCAATGATCGGCTGGACTCGGCCTTGCGCAATGCACGCCGACAGAACAGCACCCTGGCCTTGCTGTTCCTGGATATCAATGACTTCAAGGGCATCAACGATGTACACGGGCACGCCGCGGGCGACCGCGTGCTGTGCACCATTGCGCGGCGCCTGGAAAGCTGCGTGCGTGAGACCGACACGGTGGCGCGAATGGGTGGCGATGAGTTCACCGTACTGTTGACCGACCTTCATTCAGAAGACGCCGTGGCCGAGAAGGTGCAGCAGATTCTCGCCATCATGGCCGCCCCCCTTGGCCCTGAATTTGGCCCGGTGAAGATGCCATCATGCAGTATCGGCGTGGCGCGCTACCCGGCTGATGGGGAAGATGCCGACACCCTGCTCAGCTATGCCGATGGCGATATGTACCGGGTGAAAAAACTCCACCGCGCAGCAGGCTGAAGCCAAGCCGCCCCGCCCTGCCAGGTCTCAGGACCGGCGTACATGCTTAACGATCCGACGCCTGGATCCTGGCGGTTATCCACGCGCGACCATGCGCAAGCACGCGCTCGGCCAACGCCACCGGAAAATGAATAAAGCCATGTGCCGACTCCGGCAAGAGATACGCCTGCACCTGCGCGGCCGCCCCCCAGCGCTCGGCGATGTCCAGGGTGTCATCCTTGAGCGGGTCCAACTCGCCGACAAACATCAACGCAGCCGGCAAGCCGGTAAAGTCGCCATACAGCGGCGACAACGGCGGCTGCCGACGCGCCTCATCGCTCAAGCCCGGGGTCAGCAGGCGCAGTGCGTCGACCATCCCCGGACCATCGAGTAACAGCGTCTGCGGCCCGGCTGCGTGTACGCTCGGCGTGCCGGCCAAATCGTAGACACCGTAATACAACAGCGTCCCGCTGACCCGCGCGAGCAGTTGCGGCCACTGCTTCAACGCCAGCAACGTCGCCGCGGCCAGATGGGCACCGGCCGATTCGCCCACAACAATCACCGGCAGGCCGGCAAACTCGTGCTCAGTGAGCAACCAGCGCGCGGCGCTCAAGCAGTCGTCCATCAGCCCTTCAATCGGCGTGTCCACGGCGAGCCGATAATCCACCGAAACCACCGCCACCTCGCACGCCCGCACCATGCCCAGGTTCAACTCATCATCCATCTGCGCATTGCCAATTACCCAGCCGCCACCGTGGATATCCAGGACCACGCCTTTGATTCTGCCGCTGGGCCGCAGAATGCGCACGGGCACTTGAACGCCATCCACACCCACCAACCGAGCCTCAGCCGCGGGCCCCTTCTTGATGTGTTGACTGACGCGCAATAACGCCTGGATTAATCGAGGGGTGACCCGATTGCGGATTTTAAAGCGCGGCAGCCAGGCAAGCTTTTTATTGAAGCGGCGCATTTGTGCCAGTTCAGGCGCACTGGCAGGCCAAGGCTCGTAGGCCATCAACGGTTACTGCGCAGGATCGAGAAATTCAACGCCGCGGCCACACACAGCCACGCCAGGTACGGGAACAGGATCAATCCAGTGATCAGGTCCAGGCGCACCGCCAACACCACCATGGTTGCCACGGTGAGCCAAAGCAAGGTGATAACCACCATCGCGGCGAAGATCCGATGCGCGCCGAAAAACACCGGGGTCCACAGCGTGTTCAATGCAATCTGCACCGCCCACAAGGCCAGTACCGTTTGACTGCCGGGGATCAGGCTCAAGCGATAACCGGCCCAGGCCAGCAGCAGGTAGATCAGTGTCCAGGCCACCGGGAACAGCCAGTTGGGCGGGGTAAAACGCGGCTTGACCAGGGATTCATACCAGGCACCAGGCTTGAACATGATGCCGGTGCTGGCGGCGGTGGCGCAGGCGAGCAGGAAGATAAAGAAGGTCATTGGCGGTCCCTATGTAGATGGCGCTCGCAAGTGATGCCGAGCCTTTACCAATGACTCAAACCCGCCACCAAAAATTCAATGAACTGTAGAAACTCGTCCACCGTGCGCTCCCGGTTCCCGCTCGTAGGAGCTGACTTGCCAGCGATAACGCAGGACATCAGGTGTTCTGCGTCGCTCTCCGGTTTTTCGCTGGCAAGCCAGCTCCTACAAAAAGCGTCTGCCCACACAGGCGAGTGCGGGGGCTACGCATGCCCTGTAGTGGCTAGCCCTTCAGTTCGCTGGCCCGATGACTCGCGGCGTCGTCATATGCCACATACAACGACTCGGCGATCTGGCTCTTGATGGCTTTGCTGGCCTCCAGCCCCAACACAAAGCCTTCGGCCTTGCCGCCAGCGCGGTTAAGGTCGTCGAGGGTGCTGGCGCCGGTAATCGCGTCCAACAACTTGCTAGCGTGCGGGCCTACGCCCTTGGGCAGGCTGATCTGGTCGATGCTCATTGCACCGCCTTCGATGAGGTTGAGGATGGGCTGTTACGGGTAAACGAGGTCATTGGCGATACCTTGAGGGCTTGGGGCCGATAGCGCGTTTGGCCGCTGCCGGGGTGGCATGGTAGACCGGTATGGGGATGAGGGGGCAGCTATTGGCCGTTTTCAGTCGGTTGTCACCGGCAGAAATCGGCCAGGAGCAGCCGTTTGGAATAGACTGCTTCCGATCAATTTGGACTTAGTACGCCAATTTGCGCTGCTAGGTCCGCAGCCAATAGTAGAGGTCGTACTTCGACTTCATGTGTTGAGGATGCTGGTTGTCGGAGTCGGGATCTGGAATGGCGACTCGGCGAGTCCAGAGTGGGAACCACTCACCATCCCGCATATCGCTATCGCTAACCATTCGCACATTCTTCAACATGGTTCGCTCGCAGGCACCGAACTGGACGAAATTGACCTGCGCCTCGATCAAGCTACATCTATTCGGTCCATCCACCTGGTGAGGGTAATAGAGTTGGAACACGTCATCCTCCCAGAAGCAAATTGGGCAAATGTCGTATGACCCTGGGTGTTGCTCGAAGACTGCATATCCGCAGCATGGGCAGGTAAACATCAGTTTTCACTTATGGGTGGCAGTCTATTCTTGGTCGATTTTAGCCAAATGCTGAACGGTGGCAATGGGTCGGTGGCTGCCCTTCATGACAGGCCGCAACCAGCCAAAAGCAGACATTCGCATGTGGTCCGCTCCTGGGCTGAGAAAACGGCATGACGCTTCAACGAAAACAGGATGGTTCAGTGCGCGGATTTTAGTTCGTACATAGTGGCCGGAGGGAAGATCATAATTGTCCATCAACTCTCGATGCGGCCGGTAGCCATCGCAGCAGATCCACATCATTCATGGGCCGGGCGAACAGGTAGCCCTGTCCTTGAGTGCATCCCATCGCGAGCAACGTCTCGCGCTGTTCCTCAGTCTCGATGCCCTCCACTACCACGGACATCCCCAGGGTCTCCCCCAATGCCAGGGTGCTGCTGACGATTGCCCGACAGCGCGGTTCGTGTAGCAAGGTGCGTATAAACTCACCGTCGAGTTTGATCTCGTTGAACGGCAGCTGGCACAAGCGCTGCAACGACGAGAAGCCGGCGCCGAAGTCGTCGATGGACAATTTGCAGCCCATCATGCGCAGGCGTACCAGGGTTTCCAGGCTGGTGGCCGGGGCTTCCAGCAAGCCGCTTTCGGTGAGTTCGAAGGTCAGGCTGGCGGGCACTGCTTCGTGCAGGGACAGAATGCCTTTGATCACCGCGGTCAGGTTGCTGTTGGTCAGTTGGCTGGTGTGCAGGTTGAACGACAGGTCGAGCTTCAGGCCGGTGTTTTTTGCCAGTCGCTGCAGGCTCAGGGCTTGGTTCATCTGCATGAACAGCAGCGTATCGAGCAAGCCGCAGCGTTCCAGCACGGGCATGAACACCGCCGGTGACAGGATGCCGCGCAACGGGTGCACCCAGCGGGTCAGCACCTCCACGCCGCAGACGTCATCGGTATTCATGTCGACCTTGGGCTGGTACCAGGCTTGCAATTGCTGTTCGTTGAGGGCCCAACGCACTTCTTCATCGCTGGCCAGGCGTACCGGCGCAGCGTCGGGCGGCGCGACACCAGGGCCACTGGAGCGCTTTTTTAGCAAGTTCTCCAGGGTGTGCGCCTGCAACGGCTTTCCGACATCCCCGAGCATTTCCAGGCCCAGCAACGAAACAATCTGCTGCACCGTGCGGCGTACATCGGCCGACAGGGAGCTGCTGATAATCACTGAGCCGACCAGTCCGGAACTTCCCACCTGCTGAAGAAACTCCAGGCCATCCATGCCTTCCATGCACAAGTCGCACAGGGCAATGTCCACTGCGCCCACTTGATCCAACACAGCCAGGGCGTGTAAGCCGTCCACTGCCTCGAAGACCTCGCGGCAACCCAACTGGCGCAACATGCTCACGGCGACCGCACGTTGAAAAGGATGATCCTCGAGAACCAGCACGCGTATGGGAAAACTCGTCATTGAAGTCGGCTCATCTGAAAGGAATAAGGTCGCCCGGGTGTGACGCCGGGCGGGTTGCAGCGACTTAGCGCACGGGCAGCTTGATGATCTGCTCGGTGGTCATCACGTCGCCGAAGGTGTCTTCGACTTCGGCCAGTGCCGATTGATGCAAGGCGTCCTTGTCGACGCTCTGGCCATTGAGACGGGTGATCGCACGGGTGGCGGACGCATCGGACGCCACGATTACGTTGAAGCCCAGTGGCGCTGCATCACGGGCTGCACCGGCGACACAGGCGTGGGTCATCAGACCGCTGATGATCAGCGTATTGATCCCGGCCTTGCTCAGCTGTGCGGCCAGGTCAGTGCTGGCGAACACGCTGACGGTGTTCTTTTGCACGACGTGATCCTGAGGACGCGGCTGCATATCCTTGTGGAATTTCACGGTCTCGCCATCAATGGCAAATACCGCAGCGCCAGCCGGCGACACGTGTTGCACGTGGTAGACCGGAATCTTGTGGTTATCGGCATACTTGATCAGCTCACGGGCTTTCGCCAGTGCGCTGGCGCCGTCCGGGATCGGCATGCGCCCAGTGAAGTATTCGTTCTGGAAGTCGATCACGATCAGCGCGGTCTTGGCGGCCGGCAATTGTGTGATTTGCTCGGCACCGGACATGGCGCGGATGGTCGGGTGATCGTTGGCGATTGCTGCACCGCTGGCAACCACGGTGGACAGTACGCATGCAGCCATGAAGCGACGGGTAAAACGTTGCATGGGGTCGTTCCTATTTGTAGGTAATGGTGAAATTGGCAGTGGCGTTGGCGATGCCAGGCTGCGGCCCGGTGGAGTCGCCTGCGGTCTGGATGTAGCGCGCACCAAACTGCAAAGTGGTATTGCCGTCCTGGACCGGCATGATCGGTACGTCGACGCCCAGTGGCAGCGGGGTTCCATCCTGCTTCAGCACTTGCACGGCGACGCCTGTAGCGGTGGCTTCGCTGTTCAGGCCCAGCACACCTTGGCTGGCGTCGACAATCGTCGAGCCCTTGGCGCCGTCCAGACGGATGTTCGCGTTGTTGCCGCGGAAATAGTTCCAGGTAGGATTCCCGGCATAGGTCCCGGCCACGCAGTTGTTGAGCGCGATGTTGAACCGTTCGGTGGGCGTGACGGTGCCCGGGCCGTTGAAGACGCGCTTCTCCCAGTTTTTCATGGGCACGTCGATGATATTGCCCACGGCTGCGGGCATGCTGCAGCCGGCAACGGTCACTGTTCCGGTCAGGCGACCATCAATCCAGTTGAACGGGGTGCCGTTGTTGTTGATATCGACGGTGTACACCTGCAAGTTGCCGAAATCGTTGATTCCCGCCGGGATAGGTCCGGTTTTGATCAGGATCAGGCTATTGTTGGTGTTCGCGCTAAACCCACCGGTATTGCAGCCGTTGAATGCGAGCGGAAAGTACCAGCTACCGGAGGTCAAACACAGGTAGCTGGGGCGTGTCTCGTTGACGACCCCTACCCCGATGCCAGGAACGTTAGTCGCGTAGAGCTGGCTGCCTTGAGCCGAGCCAATGGCTGCGGTGACCGTAGGTGCCTTGGCAGTCAGCATGGTGGACTGGATTGAAAACGGGGTAGTCGTTGTACAGTTGATGATAGGGAACCGGGTGTACTTGACCAAGCCAATGGTCGATCCCACCGGGGCGTCCTGAGGGATGAACAGGTCGCCCACCGCATGAATGCTCTGGGTCGCATCGGTGGAAGTACAGTCAGCTGCAGCCATTTGCGAAATAGCCACTGGCAGCACTGCCAGCGCACTCAGCATCAAGCGTTTCTTCCAGACATGACGAGTGGGCAAAACCAAGGCTGGGGCCGAGGACGCAACACTAAAAGTTTTCATGGACGAGGTTCTCTGCAAATAGCATCCATCAGCCGGTAACCGTCGGTGGCTGGCGTGCTGTTGATATCCAAATTGATTTCACATTGCTGGGCAGCCTTGCCGCCCCACTTCATCGTGTAGGTCGTGCCCTTGCTGGCCGACAGCAGCACTTGCCCGGCCTGGCCGACCACGCCGACGCTGGCGCCCTGGTCGTCCTGCACGGTGGTGCCGAAAGGTAAAAGCGAGCCGTCCTGCAGCCGTACGTTGAGCAGTATTTTTTCCGAACGGCTGGCGGCGAATACCGCCTTGACCACCGCACCGCGACGCGGCACCACGTTGGTCACGCCTTCGGCGATATCGACGTTGGTTTCCAGCTCGCTGGTGTCCACGGCCACGCGGTTCTTGCGATACGGCGTGACGTACGGCACCAGGGCGTAACCCTTGTCGTTGGTCAGGGTGCCCGGGGCATTCAGCAGGCCGACCTTCGGCGTGTCCTTGACCTCCACCAGCGCCACGGTCTCGCCCAGGGTCTGGCCGAACTCGACGCCGTCGGCATGGGCCAGCACCGAGCCCGCCGCGCTGACCGACGTCTGCCGGTAGCCCGAGCCGACGCTCACACCAGCGCCCAACTGGGCAAACGGTGCGCGGTAGCCGAGCAGCGCCGAACCGTTGTTGCCGGTGTTTTCCACGCGGTTGGCGTTGACGTTGTAGTTCAGGTTGCCATCGCGGCCGCTGAGGCCGGCCCGTTGATCCAGGCTGCCGTCGTTGTTGCGGGTAACGCTGAACGTGCCGGTACTGCGGGTTTGTCCCAGGGGCATGGACACGGTAAACACCACCTGGTTGTTCTCGCCGAAGTTGTCAGTGAGGGTCTTGCTGGCGTACACACCATAAGTCACGCCCTTGTACTGGGTGTTGAAACCCAGCTGCATCTGCTTGTCTTCCCGGGAGGAGCCCCAGTAGTTCTGCTTGCTCAGGTTCAAGTACAGCGAGCCGTAGTTGTCCAGGGCCTGGTTGACGCTGGCCTCGACCTTGCTGCGCTTGGAGAACTGGCTGTAGTCGTTGGGTTGCTGCAAATCCACGGCTTCGCTGAAGTCGCGATAGCCTTCGGTGGAATAGCGGTAACCGGCGAAGCGCACCGAGGTACCGCTTTCAAATGCCTTGCCGTAGCGCAGGCCGATGCTCTGGCCTTTTTTGCTTTCGCCTTTGGTTGTGACGGCCTTGGGCACGTCAGTCTGGGCCTGTGTGACGTCGATCGACACGGCGCCGATGCTGCCCAGGCTCTTGCCCACGCCCACCACACCGGCACGGTAAAAATCTGCCCCCAAAAAGCCACCGTACAGCGTCAGGTCGAACGGCAAGCCATAGGCCAGCGACGCCTGGGTAAACATCGGCCGCTCGCCACCGTTGGCCGAGTTGTACTCGCCCACCGTCGCACTGTAGCGCCAGGTATTTTCCCGCAGCATGTTGGCCAGGGTCGCGTATGGCTGGGTGAAGCGGCGTTCGCGGCCATCGGCTTCGGTGATGATCACTTCCAGGTCGCCGCTGCCCGAGGCGGCGTTGAGGTCGTTGATCTCAAAGGCGCCCGGCGCCACGTAGGTGGTGTACAGCGAGTAGCCGTTCTGGCGTACTTCCACCTTGGCCTGGGTTTCGGCGATGCCGCGGATCACTGGGGCGTAGCCCTGCATCGAGTCTGGCAACATGCCCATGTCCGACGCCAGTTGCACGCCGCGAAACGGCACGCTGTCGAACACGTCACCGGGTGTGAAGCTCTCGCCCATCGTCAGCGTGGCCTTCAGTGGCGTGATGTCCCTCTGCGCATAGGTATTGCTGCGCTGCCACTGGCGGCCACCTTCATCGTCCTGGCGAAACGATGAGCTGGAGCGAAAACGCCAGTCGCCGAGGTTAAAACCACCCGTTGCATACAGGTTGTATTGGTTGCCGGTGCCGCGGGCGTCGCTGTTGGTTTGCGCGGCGGAAAACTGGTAGTTGAGCATCGCGGCATTGATGCCACGGTCCCATTCCGAGGGCGCCACGTAGCCGGCCGCATCCCGGGTCAGGGCGATCTGCGGCACGCTGATATCCAGGGCCAGATAGTTGGCGTTGAAGGTCACCGAGGCGCCTTCAATCAGCGCCGCCAGGTCGATGCACGCGGGCAGCGTTTCGCCGGGCACTTTAAATGCATCCAGCTTCACACCCAGCTCCCTGAGAAAGGCTTCGGACAGGCATACACGCACATCGCTGCCCTGCTCATCCTTGATGAACGTCATGTCACGGCGGTCGAAAAAGCTCTGGTTCAAGCGAATCAGTACCGGGTAAGTTCCGGGGCCGATGCTGCCGCTGTTCGCCACCGCATCCAGGTCGAGGTTGGGACCGGCACCGGTGCCGCCAAACGAATGCATGAAACTGGCATCGAACTTGGCGGGCTCACCGGCCAGGGCCAGCTCACCGGCACAGGCGGCCGCCAAGGCGACCCACAAGGGCAAACGACTAAAGCTGAAGGAGTTATCGATTCGCATGGCAATACCCGGCCGCCGCGCCACAGCCGTGGCACGCGCAAACATCTACAGAAAGAAAAGGAATCAGCGGTTCAGTGGCACGGTCTGCGGCTCGCTGTAGCCGCCGTAGTCGTTGATGGCCGAGAACACCACCTCACCCGTGGTGCCTTTGAAACCCGGCAGCGGATAACGCTGGCTGCTCATCGGCGCGACCATCGTCGGCTCGTTGACCTCGACGCTCTGCCCTGCGGACTTTGCGGTCACACCAATAAACGAGATGTGGAACGGCGACGGATTGCTGACCACCAGCACTGCCTTACCCTGTTCCTGCGTAAGGCTCCAGGTCAGTTTCGACGGTGCTTGCATCGCATTGCCCTTGAGTCCGGCTGGGCGATAGAACAATTTGACGCGGGTGCGCATGGCGATCTTCAGCGTATTGGCATTGCCTTCGCTGGCGACCGGAATTTCCTGGGCGTTGAAATAGAACACCGATTCACGGTCGGTCGGCAGGTTGCCGGCGACTTTCTGGATACGCACCATTTGCTCTTTGCGCGGGTCCAGGCGGAACAGCGGTGGCGTGGACACGAAGGGCGTGGCGGTGGTCATGTCATCGGCTTCGGTGTTGACCCAGGTCTGCACCATGTAAGGCTGCGCCGTGGTGTTGCTGACGGTGATCGCTGCGTCACGCTTGTTGCCGTCAAACACGATCCGCGTGCCGCCGAGCATCACGCCGGCCTGGCTGGCCGTGCTGAGCAGTGCCGCACTGAGCAACAGTGCCAGAGCCGATGCTTTCTTGAAGGGGGAAACGTTCATTTCGATCATCCTCTTGCCGTGAGCGAGGGGATGGCCGCTGCGCGCATCAACGCTGCAGCGGCGCATCAACAGGGCTTACTGGTACTCGACGGTGAACGCAGCCTTGGCGTTGGCCGGGCCGGAAGTCGCAGTGCCGGTGGCGATGTAGTTGGCGGTGAAGCGCAACGGTTGGGTCAGGTCCAGGTACGGAGCCGATTCCAGGCCCAGTTGCACGTCCTTGTCGGTGGCGTCCTTGATCTGTACCGCAACGTTGGTGGCGTGACCGGCGTCCGGGCTGATGCCGATCCACTGGCCGCTGGCACCGGCAGTGCCGCTCAGGGACAGGAACTTGACCACGGCGCTCTTGCCGGTAACGCTGCAACCAGGAGCAGTGGTGTCGATGGTCAGGGTGAACGCGCCGCCACCGGCAATAGCACCGACGGTCGCCAGGGAGGTGGCAGGCACATCGCCCAGGCCCACATCGCCGGCACCGGCCGAACCGTTCAGGTCAGTCACGACCACTGGGCAGGTGTTGTCGGTCACGCTGCCGACGAAGTTGATTTCACCGTCAGCGGCCATGGCAGCTTGGGAAGCAGCAGCGAGGACGACAGCGGCAAACAGACCTTTGAGCGCAAACTTGTTCATAACGTAATCCAGATATTGAGGAAAGTCTGAAGCCCGGTTGGGCTTCAATCAGGTTGCAGGGCCCGGTCCGCTTGGTCGGTGGGGCCGTTCAACGAGGCTCAGTATCGGTGTTGGGGGGAGTGGACTACGTACGAACGGTGCCGCGTTCTTGTAGGAAATTTCCTACCGATAGCTCAGGCCAGATAGCGCTCCAATCGCTCGCCGAGGTGTTCCATCTGTTGATGCAGCGCATCCACCGCCTCGGTCAATTGCGCAGAGTCCAGCCCGTTGCAGGCGGTCTCTAGGTCTTCACAGCAGCGAATCAGCCCCTGGGCCTTGATGATTCGTGCGCCGCCCTTGACCCGGTGAGCCAGGTCGGCAAGGCCTTGCAAGTCGTGTCGAGTAAACAACTGCATCAGGCGCGCCATGTCCTGTTCATTGCTGGCGGCCAGGTCGCCCAACAGGCTTTTGATCGAAGCAATGTTGCCGCCGGCCAGATGCTCAACGCTGGTCAGGTCGATATCGTCATCTGTGGAACATCCGGGGGGAGCACTCCCCTGCTCCGTCGCCAGGCCGGCCAAGCGTGCGCTCAAGTCCTTGAGGCTGATGGGCTTGAACAGGCAGTCATCCATGCCGGCGGCCAGGCACCGGCCCTTCTCTTCCGGCTGTGCATTGGCGGTAAACCCCAGAATCAGACTCGGCGGTACGCCGCGGGCAGTTTCTTCGGCCCGGATAGCCCTCGCCAATTCGTAGCCGTTCATCAGCGGCATATTGCAGTCGGTGATCACCACATCGAACTGCCCGTTACGCCAGGCCCGCAATCCATGGGCGCCATCTTCGGCATCCTCGACCCGGTGCCCCAGGTAATTGAGTTGCTGGGTGAGCAACTGGCGGTTGGCCGGGTAGTCATCAATAACCAGAATGCTCAAAGCGGGGCTCGTTACTGCCGGCTCATCCTCGACCGGGGTAACGTCGGCCAACGGCTCAAGCATGGTCAGGTCAAGCCTGACGTCGATGCGAGTGCCTTCCCCCAATGCGCTGTCGAGGGTCAGGTGCCCTCCCATCATTTCGCAGAGGGTGCGGCTGATGACTAAGCCCAGGCCCGAGCCGCTGCGCGCCGACTGGTCATTGTTGCTGGCTTGCGTAAAGGGGCTGAACAGGCGCTTCTGGTCCTCTTCGCCTATGCCGATACCGGAGTCCTCCACCCGTAACCTCAACGCCAACTGTTCCTTGCCTGCCTGGGCTCGAACACTCAAGCGCACGTGGCCCTGGGCGGTGAACTTGATGGCGTTGCTCAGCAGGTTGGACACGATCTGCTTGAAGCGCAGCGGATCGATCAGCACATCGCAATTGACGCCGGCCTCCAGGTCCAGCTGAAGTTGCAGCTGTTTCTGCCGCGCCAGGCCTTCAAAAATGCGCACCACCGATTCCAGCAACTCCCGCAGGTTGGCGCGCTCCGGGTTCAGGGACAAACGCCCGGACTCGATTCGGGCGATGTCAAGAATGTCGCCGATCAGGTCTAGCAAACCACGCGCCGCGCCTGAAGCGACATCAATCGCAAAACGATCCATCACGCCCTGGTCGGCCTTTTTTGTCGCCAGTTCGAGCATGCCGATCACCGCGTTCATCGGCGTACGGATTTCATGGCTCATTGTCGCAAGGAAGGTCGTCTTGGCGCGGTTGGCGGCGTGGACGTCCTCCAGCAGACGCTGGCGCTCGCTGATGTCGATCCAGCCAGCGATCATGCCGCTGACTTCGCCCGTGCTGCTGCGGTACGGCAGCATCCAGTGGTAGATGGTCAGTACTCGGCCATCGGGCATGATCAAGCTGCGATCCTGCAACTGCGCCTCGCCGCTTTCCATCACCTGCAGGTAGTCACGGTGATACGTCGCGGCCTCATCCGGATCGCCCAGTACACCGTCCAATACGGTCTTGCCGATCACCTGCTCGCGCTCGACGTTGAACACTTCCAGGTAACCGCTGTTACAGATCAGCAGCTTGCCCTGGCGGTCGCGCACATAGATCGGGTGCGGTGTGCCGTTGATCAATACCCGCATGAACTCAACCTGGTCGCTCAACGCCTGCTCGGCCTGCTTGCGCTTGCGCATCAGCATCCGCAGGTAGGCGATCCAGCCCAGGGCAATCAACAGCAACACGGCGGCAATCACGAAACCCTGAATGATTGCGCTGCGGTTGCGCAGCCAATAGCTGTCGCCCACCACCACCTCGCTGCGCCAGCGGTTAGTCAGTTCGTCCATTTCCTCGGGGGCGATGCTGAGCAGCGCTTTGTCCAGGATAGAGAACAGTTCCAGCGAGCCGCGGGCCGTAGCAAAGGCCATGCGCGAGTTGGTAACGCCCACGGTGCTGGTGATACGCAAGCGATCGCGGTATTGCCGTGAAATCATATAGCGTGCGGTGATCAGCGAGTTGACCGCTGCATCAGCCTCGCCATTGGCGACTTTCTCCATCGCGTCATGGGCGCTGTCGGCATCCACCAGGCGGATACCCGGGTATTGCTCGGTTAGCATGTCGCGGCTGGAGTCGCCGCTGATGACCGCCAGTCGCTTGCCATGCATATCGTCCAGGGTACTGGGGCTGCCGGCCGTGGTACGACTGACCAGTACAAACGGCGTGGCCAGGTACGGGCGGGTAAAGCGCAGGACCGCTTCGCGCTGTTCGCTTGGGGTAATGGTGATCAGCAGGTCAGCCTCGTTGCTGGTGAGGGAGTCGATCATCTCGCGCACCGAACTCACCCGCTGGATATCAAACTTCAAGCCGGTGCGCAGGGCCACCTTGGCCAGGACGTCGGCGCTGATACCACGAAATTCGCCGTCGGCGCCGTAGAACGACATTGGCAGGAAGCCTTCATCAATCGCCACCCGCAACCGTGGGTTCTTGTCCAACCACCGCTGCTCACTGACGCTGAAATGCAACGGATGCTGACCAGGCATGCTTGCTCCGCCTGCGCTCCAGCGGCGCAGGATGGTCTGGCGCTCGGTAACCGGGACCGCCGCCAGTGCCGCATTGATTATCCGCAGCAGGCGCTTGTTATCACGCTTTACCGAAAACGAAAAGTTGCTGACTTCCAGGCGAGAGAAGTCCGCCAGTTGCACGTTGTTCAGGTAGTTGCGGTTGATCAGATAATTGGCGCTGATCGCGTCCCCCAGGTACACATCGGCTTGGCCGAACGCCACGGCGCCTATGGCGCTGAGGGTGGACGGGTACAGCTGCAAGGTGGCCTTGGGATAAAAGTCTTCCACGGTTTTGGGTGGCAGGTAGTGGTAAAGCATTGCCACGCGCTTGCCGGCCAGTTCGGGGTCGAGGCTCTGGCTGTCGCCGACCCGGCTGACCAGGGTCGGCTGGTCCTCTGCATAGGCGTCAGACAGCTGAAGCTCCGGGTCCGCCGCCTCAAAACCGTTGGAACTGCCCAGCATATCGACGTCGCCAGACTTGAGCGCCGCCAGCACCTCATTGCGCGAGGCATACCGCTGCACGCGCACGTTGACGTGCAGCAGCTGCGCCATTAACTGCGCGTAGTCGGCTGTGAAACCTTCGTAATCGTGGCGGTTACTGGTGATGCTGAACGGCGAGTAGTCCGGCGCCGAAGACCCCAACACCAGCGTGCCCTTGCTCCGTAGCCAGCCCCAGTCGGCCTCGTCCAGGCCCACGCTGTAGTCGCTGACGTCGGAGCGACCGTGCAGCTTGAGCATTTGCGGCGCCGCCAGGGCATGGCCCAGGGAACCGAGCAACAGGAGGCCCAGCAAGCCGTGTCGAAGAAAAATGTTCATTCAGATGAGGTTATTACGCTTGGCAAAATCGGCCAGGTACACCACCGATTTGACGTTGAGCTTTTCGATCAGGCGAGTCTTGTATGTGCTTACTGTCTTGTTGCTGATCAGCATGGCGTCGCCGATTTCCTTGTTGGTCAGCCCTTGGGACAGTTGTTGCAAAATCGTCAGTTCACGGTCAGAGAGATTCTGGATCAACTCGTGGTCCGTGGCCTCGAGATCACTGCGCCGTACCGAGCTGTGTGCCAGGTTGGGAAAGAAAGTGTAGCCGTCCATCACCGCCTTGATCGCCTTGGTCACTTCCTCCATGTCATTGGTCTTGGAAATAAACCCTGCCGCACCGGCTTTCATGCAGCGCATTGAATAGAACAGCGCCGACTGCGAGGTGAACACCAGGATTTTACTCGGCAGGCGCAGGGACGCGATTCGGTTAAGCACCTCAAGGCCGTCGAGCTTGGGCATGCCGATGTCGAGAATGATCAGGTCGGGCACATGCTCGCGTGCCAATTGCACGGCATCTGCGCCGTTATCCGCTTCGGCCACGACTTCGAACTGAACCTGGCTGAGCAGCATCTTGACGGACGAGCGAATGAAGGGATGGTCATCCACAACCAAAGCGGTATACATGTAACCTCCTGTAAGGCGCGCCGGAAGGCTTCGGTCGACGCAAAACGATGGATAAACGACCAGCCGACGCGTCGCTCAAGTTACACGAACACGACTGAATTGTAGGAAAATTCTGAGGTTTTGCCGCCTAACTCGCCGGCGAAGTTACCGGCTGTACGTCCTCACGCGCCAGCCAATGCAGGAGGTCGTGGCCGGTCATTGGCCGGGCCAGGAAAAACCCCTGGCCCACTTCACAACCGAGGCTGATCAGAGCATCACGAATATGCCGGCTGCTGACGCCTTCAATCACCAGGCTCATGTCCAGCGAACGGGCCAGGGCCAGAGTGCTGCCGACCATGGCTTGGCTACGCGGCTCATTCAAGGTGCGGATAAGGTCGCCATCGAGCTTGATCTGGTTGAATGGCAATTGGCACAGCAACTTGAGTGACGAGAAACCCACGCCGAAATCATCGATCGACAAGCCGCAGCCCATCAAGCGCAGGCGCAGCAGGTTTTCCTGGGTGGGAGATTGCAAGTCCAGCAAGCCGTTTTCAGCCAGCTCGAACACCAACACTGAAGCGCACAGGCCGTAGCGTTGCAGTGCGCCCTGGATATGCTCGATCAGACCATGGCGGGCCAGTTGCGAAGCATGCAGGTTAAACGACATTTCCAGCTCGGAGCCCTGCCGATGCAGCACGGCGAGCAATTTCAGGCCTTGTTCGAGCAGTTGCTTGAACATTTCATCGATCAGGTCATAAGCCAGCACCGCCGCGAGGAAATCCTTGGGCAACAATAAACCACGGGCAGGGTGTTCCCAGCGCGCCAAAGCCTCCACGCCAGCGAGACTGCCATCGTTCATCATCCGCTTGGGCTGGAACCAACCGCGGAACTCGCCCAGGGCCAGGCCCAGGCGTATCTCTTCTTCGCTGGGCAGCGGTACCCCCGCCGGAGGCTTGAGTGGTGCCGGCGGTACCGACCGATAGCGCTTAAGCAAGCGATCCAGCGCTTGTGGCTGCAACGGGGTACTCAGGATGCCAAGTAGTTGTACACCCGAAAAAAAATCCATGTGGCTCAAGGCCCGACATAGCTCCGGACGCATCTCATTGGACAATCCAACGGCCTGCACCAGACCGATTTGGCTGGCATAACGCAGGAACCCCACTTGCTCAGAGCTCTTGCTCCCCAGGTTGCACAGCACAATATCCACGCCGCCGGTGCGCTGCATAAGGATCATCGCCTGTTCGCTGGTGCTGGCTTGCAACACCTGCCTTACTCCGAGCCGACGTAACATATTGACCAGAGCGCTGCGCCGGGGACTGTGGTTTTCCATTACCAGAACACGTGGTGAGACCATCTTCATCAACCGCTTTGCAGACTCGAAGATGGCTATAGTGGCGGGCTAAGCTAACCCTACTCGAAGGAAATAGCCGTTCCGACTGTAGGAAATTTCTCACTGCAATTAATGGCTGATTACAGATGACATTACGCTTTGAGACTTTGTCTGAACGGTATCTCTGTCGGGACACGCACACTCTTCTGCGAAGAAAGAAACTCGGCTCAACGCCCTTTGGTCACTCAACCCGCGAGCAATAAGGCAGTGCTGTCGCGGAGCGTTAAACGGCATAGCGCTGGTGCATTCGAAGCTTGTAACGTAGTCCGTGATCGAACGTGCGCTTATGGCCGTTAGCAGGCCATCATGAAAGGCAGCTTAGGGTCGATTGCTGCCGGTCAAGCGCAAGGTCAACGGCTTTATCGGTGATGGATTGGAACTACTAATTCTGTAGACCACAAAACACAAGGCATACAGACAACTCCAAAACTTCCCGTACCACTTCCGTACCAACACCAATCCCATACCCTGAAGCCATTCCCCCTTAACCCTGACTGAAAAAACTCAAGCATTGCCACCGCTATGCTTGAGTTTTTCGAGAAGAGTTGCCCACAGATGATCGCTGGCAAGGGCACAGGATCGAGCTAAAATGCTCGCCCCGATTGTTCAGGAAAGGAAATTATATGCGAGCTGGACACAAGCGCGATTGCTCAATAGACGGCACTGAGTTTCTACTTCGCATGGCATTAATTGAGGATGTCGAGTCATTGGCACACCTGCGATGGAACCTCTGCACAGACGACGCCCCCGATGCGGATCCATTCGAAAAGCTGAAATTCATTGAAGCATTCAAAGATGCCTTGCCTAAAATTTCGGAACCCGGCCACATCGTTCAATTTGTCGCTGAAATCGAAAAATCAATTGTCTCCGCTCTGTCGGTTGTTAAAGTCCCAAAGATCCCAAGCCCTGATGATCTAAAAGGGTGCTGGGGATACTTGACCAATGTCTACACACTGCCCGAATTCCGTAACAAAAGAATCGGAACCGCCTTATTGGCTCATGCTCGTCACTGGGCAGAATCTCAACAGATGGAATTGTTAGTCGTCTGGCCAAGTGACCGAAGCTATCCGTTTTACGAGCGCGCCGGGTTTTGCCGTGAACAACGAGAGCAAGACCCACTGGTTCTGATTCTCGGGACACAGGGCTGAATTTCACTATCCGCTTTGGGTCGGTTACTGCCAGGCAGGCGCAATACCAACGGTTTTATCGGCGATGGATTGGAACGACTAAACCAAAGAGCCTTTAAAACAAAGGCCTACAGCTAACCCAGCTTTAGCTCGTACCACTTATGAACCATCGGACTCCTTTCGATCCATACCTCCGCCCTGACTAGCCGCCTTAGGCATCAGGCAGATAACGACCCAAAGCAGCCCCCGCGACGCATAGCGCCCCATTCGCGTGTGGCTGCTACTCGGCCAGGAGCTGCGTGATTTATACTGAATTCAGTAAACCCTCATCGTTAGGCTTTCAGAATGTATAAGCGTGCCGCAATCACTATACTGGCCTTTCTCATAGCACTCCCTTCAGCCTACTGGTTGCTTGGTGAAGCAGTTGTGATGTTTGAAATGGCTAGCACGGGAGCCAAATCAAGAGCTGAGTTAGCAGATGACTTTGGTCTTGGCTTACTGGTGCTCTTCGTTGTCATGCCAGGAGCCGTAATTGGTGCATTTATCACCGCGGCATTAGTGTGGCGGATAATGAGACCCAGAAGGGTGGGCTAAGTGATTAACACATCATCCCTGCCGGCTCGTTAACGCTAACGCTGAATTTCACTGGCAGCGTCCGCTTCTGGCCGACTGTAGCCGGTCGAGAAAGACCGAAACCAACCAATAACGGACATTTAAAGCAGGGCGCAATAAATCTGTCCCGTCCCGTCTGTGCCTTGGCTTTCCCTCGGTCCCGTTCCCTCAGATAGCGGCCCACCTAAACTCAGATTTTCAACAGCGTATCCGTGATTATTCCTGAAAAGGTCGTCTCCACCGGCCCGGTGAGAAAGACTGGTCCCACGCCATCCCATTGAACCGTTACAGCTCCCCCGTCACATTCGACCTCAACGCAATTGTCTAAAAAGCCACGACGAATTCCATTGACCGCGGCGCCACAACAGCAGGAGCCTGACCCCAGCGCAATGCCCCCTCCGCGCTCCCAAATACGCAACCGGATGTGCTTTCGGTCAATGATCTGGACGAAATGCACGTTCGTCCTGAGGGGAAACAAAGGGTTGGTTTCAATTACTGGTCCAATCGTCGCTATCTCAACGGCTGGCAGGTCATCCACAAAATAGGTGCAGTGCGGATTTCCCATGCTACAAGCTGCTGGGTCACCGGCAAGTGGCAACACCGAAGTATCCATTTCAAGAGCCAGAGGAATATCCGACCAGTTGAAAAGCGGCTTTCCCATATTGACGGAAATGGCGCCGGTTGAAGTGCGTTCACAAGTCAGCAGGCCACGGTTGGTTCGCAGGGCTACCGACGTAATATCGGATTCGCGCATCAATATATCCGCCGCCCCCCGCGTTGCGCTGCCGCAAGCGTCCAGCGATGAGCCATCCGCATTCCAGAACATCAAGCGCGCATCTGCATCATCGCAATCGAGCATCACCGCGATTTGATTGAAGCCGATTCCTCGATTGCGATCGCCCAATAGCCCAGCCAAATTGCTTGCGATTGGATTGGGGGAAGTTCGCGAGTCTACGACAACGAAATCATCGCCATTGGCGTGCATTTTATGAAAACCCAGCGGCATAAATAGACCTGGCAGCGAGACATGATGCATTGAGGTTTTAGAGCGATCTATCCCTGGAGGAACACCCGCTCGAACATTCCAGCCGTAGACTCGAGAGCCCGTGGGTAGTCGCAGTCATGTTGCGGCAAGCATCAGATCCAGATTCTGCACCGCCGCTCCAGCGGCTCCCTTCCCCAGATTGTCAAACACCGCAGCCAACACAACCTGCCCCGTTTCATCATTTGCACACACCACCAATCGCAAACTATCAGTCCCGTTGAGCGCCTGAGGATCAAGGTGGGTCAACCCTTTGGCCTCCTGCATCGACATCACCTGTACATGGTCTGCATCGATGTAGTGCTGCGTAAGGCACGCATGCAGCCGCACCGCATCCACGCCCGGCGCCAATAACCGAAGTTGCAACGGTATGGTCAGCACGATCCCCTGCCGAAAAGCCCCATAGGCCGGCACAAACATCGGCCGTTCCATCAGACCGCTTTGCTGCTCAATCTCCGGAATATGTTTGTGTGCCAGCCCCAGGCCATAAACCTGAAACGCCGGCGCCTGCGATGCGCCCTCTCCCTCATGCTCTTGCACTCCGGCGCGCCCTTTTCCGGAATAGCCCGACACCGCATGAATGTTCGTCGGGAAGTCCCTGGGCAGTAGCCCGGCCTGCAGCAATGGGCGCAGCAGCCCTATCGCCCCCGTGGGATAGCAACCGGGATTGCTGACCCGCCGCGCCGTGGCGATGCGTTGGGCCTGCTGCGCGTCCATCTCGGCAAAACCATAGGTCCAGTCTGGATGAGTGCGGTGCGCCGAACTCGCATCGATCACCCGAACGGCGGGGTTTTCGATGCTCGCTACAGCGTCGCGGGCGGCTTCGTCGGGCAAGCAGAGAATCGCGATGTCGCAGGCGTTGATGATTTCGGCACGACGTTGCGGATCCTTGCGGTGTTCGGGGCTGAGGCTGATGAGCCGCAGATCGGTCCTGCCGCTTAAACGTTGGTGGATTTGCAACCCGGTGGTGCCTTGGTCGCCGTCGATGAATACAAGGGGGCTTGCCATGGAATGCTCTCGCACATAGGAAATCAGGAGCTGCAATCTTCAATCCGGGGCTAAGATAGGAAAAGTTGAATTTCCAAACGATGAAATTCAGTTTTTCTGAACAAGGAATGATTCATGCGCGAAATCAGCCTGGACCGTCTGCGCACGTTGGTGGCCATTGCCGACCTGGGTTCGTTTGCCGAGGCGGCCCGTGTACTACACCTCGCGCCACCCACGGTCAGTTTGCATATCGCCGACCTGGAGTCGCGGGTTGGCGGCAAGCTGTTGTCGCGCACGCGTGGGCGCATTCAGCCGTCGGCGATTGGAGAAACGCTGGTGGAACGCGCGCGGCGCCTGTTGGCGGATGCAGAGCAAGCGCTTGAGGACGTGCAGCGTCAGGTGCAGGGCTTGGCCGGACGTGTGCGACTGGGTGCCTCCACCGGGGCGATCGCACAGCTGATGCCGCAAGCGTTGGAGACATTGAGCCAACGCCATCCCGCGATCGATGTGCAGGTCGCGGTGCTCACGTCGCAGGAAACATTGAAGAAGCTTGCCGAGGGCTCTTTGGAGATCGGTCTGGTCGCGCTGCCACAGACCCCGGTGAAGGGATTGCGGATCGAGCCCTGGCGGCGGGACCCGGTCATGGCTTTCTTGCCGGCACGCTGGGATTGCCCGGATGTGGTGAACCCTGGTTGGCTGGCCGCTCAGCCATTGATTCTGAATGACAACACCACTCGGCTTTCGCGCTTGACCTCGGAGTGGTTCGCCAGTGATGGACGACAGCCCACGCCGCGCATTCAACTGAACTACAACGATGCGATCAAAAGCCTGGTAGCGGCCGGTTATGGCGCGACGCTGTTGCCCCATGAAGCCTCAACGCCATTGCCCGATACCAGGATCGTCATGCGGCCATTACAGCCCTTGTTGTGGCGTGAACTCGGTATTGCCCACCGTGGTGGGGACGTCGAGCGGCCGACGCAACATGTGCTGGATGTGTTGTGGGGGTTGAGCGCGGGCTAGAGCAATGTTGTCGCTCTCGAACATTGCAGCCCTCAGATGTCCACGAAAGCCCGGTCGATTCACGCTGGGGCAGAAGCGGACACTTCGGATGTCCTCTCCAGGCGCTGCTGCCCGTCAAAGGCGGTGGGTTTTAATCTGGAGTCCTTCATCCTCGTCCGGCGCCCGAAAGTAGCTAGTGATCAGATCGAACTGCGCATCTGTCGCAGAAAACTCATGTTCGGCGCGGCGGTTGCGCCTATGCAACCGGCCTCGACATATGTCCTCGTCCACCTCAAGGTAGTGGACACAATGGGGAACCTCGGCTGAGTCAGCGAGGCTGCGCAACCATCGTCGATCTTCAGGTGTGTTGGCGGGAAAATCCAAGACCACCGTCACGCCCGTATTGAGCATATCGATGACGAGCGGGCCCAGCACCTCTCTAATCTGACGTGACAGACGCACGTAATCGGTGACTGACTTGATCTGATCTGGGTAAAGCCGCGACAGCCAATTATCCTCACTCAGCAGGATCGCCGACTGTTCGGCTGCCAAGTTTTTGGCCAGCGTTGATTTACCGGATGCAATCTTGCCTGACATCAGATGAAGCACTGGTTTTGGCATAGGGGCGTCTCCTTGTCGAAGCCTGATGATGCTCATACAAAAGCGTCGAAGCAACCGCAGATACCTCACCTTGCGCTCCGGGTCGTTTTCAGCCGGTCGCGCTCGGCATTGCAGGCGCCCTGTGCCCATTGTCAGTCAGTAAGCGTACTCCCCAACTGCCCACTGTCGTACCCTTCCCATGTCGACAAACCAGAGGTTGCCATGGAAAACAGCCCAGCCCACACAATCATCGTCATCGGTGCCGGTATCGTCGGCGCTTCCCTGGCCTATCACCTGGCCACCAAGGGCGCAAAGGTCACCCTGATCGAGGCCCAGGATATCGCCTGCGGCGTAACCAAGACCTCATTCGCCTGGATCAACACCACCCATCCAGCCCCCGACCCGATCGGGCAATTACGCGATGCAGCCATCCAGGAATATCACCGCCTCCAGGCCCAGCTCCCAGGGCTGGAGATCCGTTGGACTGGCGCCCTGACTTACGGTGCAGCACCTGTGCCTTCAGCCCGTCGCGTATGCCGTTCGCAGATTCTCGACCTTGAGCCCAACCTCAAGCATCCACCCGAACAAGCAACCTATGCCGCTGAAGAGGGTGCCCTGGATGCCGTGGCCGCCACCCACGTGTTGGTCAAAGGTGCCCAGGCCCATGGGGCCAAGGTGCTCACCCAGACTCGGGTGCTGGGCTTTGCCACTCAAGGTGATCAGGTAACGGGGGTCGAGACGCCAAGGGGGTTTATTGCGGCCGATGTGGTCGTGCTGGCCGCGGGCACAGGCACTGCGAAGCTGGCTGAGATGCTCGGCGCCGAGCTCCCAATCAACGCCTCCCCGGCGATTTTCATCCGCTACAAGACCCACATCAGCCTGGTAAAAACCTTGATCTCCAGCCCTGAAATGGAAGTTCGGCACGCTGCGGACGGTACGTTGCTGGCGGCAGAGGATTACCTGGACGACACCCTGGACAACCAGCCAATAGCGATTGCACGACGCACGGCGCAAGCGATCCAGAATGAACTCCAAGGCGTGGTCAGCATTGAGCCTGAACTGGCCTGCGTCGGGCTCAGGCCAATGCCGGCCGACGGCATTCCCATCATCGGTTACCTGCCACAGGTCGGCGGTGTGTACGTGTGCGCCATGCACCCTGGGGTGATGTTGGCGGCGGTGGTGGGACGTCTTGCCAGTGAAGAGATCATCGACGGCAAGGTATCCTCTGCGCTTGCTCCATGCCGTCCTGATCGATTTGTCCGTTGCCCTGCCACCTAGGGCAACACCGCATTCTTGAAGATCGGTTCGCTGTGCAGCACGCGAACGCCTTCCGGGCCGCTTTCAAGCAGCCGGCGCTCGCCACCCGCGTTGATCTGTCGTGAACATCAAATACCGGAGGTCCCTGCATGAGTCTGCCCACTATCCGCCTCGACACCTTGCTCACCGGCCGCGTGCAGCCATTCACCCGCCCAGGCACCCAGAGCGCCATCGATAAACATCCGCAACAGGGCCAACTGAAGGTCTGCACCCTGGGCCTTCACGGCGACGAACAGGGCGACCTGCGCGTACATGGCGGGGTGGAAAAAGCCATTCACCACTACCCGCTCGAGCACTACGCCCGTTGGGCCGACGAATTGGGCGCTCATCCCTTGCTGACGCAGCCGGGGGCCTTTGGCGAGAACTTCAGTACCACCGGCTGGAGCGAGCATGACGTCTGCCTGGGCGATCGGATTCGGGTCGGGACGGCATTGCTCGAGGTGTCCCAGGGACGCATGCCGTGCTGGAAGCTCAGCGACCGCTTCGCCGTCGCCAACCTGGCCCTGCGCGTGCAGCAGTCGGGCCGCACCGGCTGGTACTACCGGGTGCTGGAGCAAGGCGTGGTGAGCGCGGGCGATAGCCTGCAACGGGTCGAACGGCCCTTTGCCGAGTGGTCACTGGCTCGCTTGTCCGCCGTGCTGTTCGACAAGCAAGTAGAGACCGAGTTGTTGCGCGAATGCCTGGCGCTGCCGCTGGTGCCGTCATGGCGGCGTACCCTGGAACGGCGCCTGGAAAAAGGCATGACCGAGGACTGGGGCCCGCGCCTGCAAGGTTGAAACGCAGCGCAAACACTGAGCTGCGTTGCCCCAGGCCAATAAATGTCTGGATAATGCCCAGCTCCCACGCCGATAAGGACATCCCTGCCAATGAAGTTGCCCACGCCTACGCTGCTGCTCGCCTCTGCCCTGCTGCTGCCGTCCCTGGCCCATGCCAGCGACGCCGCCTTGACCGACACGCTCAAGGCGTTCACCCAGTGTGACGCCCGTTTCTTCACCAGCCTGCACGCCCACGGCGACGCCTGGCAGGCCTATGCGCCGTTGGTGCGGGAGAAGAACACCACGTGGATCGCGGTTAAAAATCGCGCCAACGGCGAGGAAAATTCAGTGCTGGTCAGCGCCCCGCCGATTGCCGGCTTGAAGCTGTTGTCCTACTTCGACGAGAGCACCGACCTCGGCAAGTTGGGGCTCTACTATTACTGGGGCTTTGTGGTTGAAGGCGGTGTCGAGGAGGTGGCCAAGCACATCGCGCCGCTGCTGGAACAACCTGGGGCGTTGCAAAAAAACAGCCCAGTGTATGTTCGCAGCGAGCTCAAGGTCGGCGGCCAGTGGCAAGCCATGCCGCCCCAACCCGGCTCCGCGCCCGGCACGCGGCGGGTAGAGCGGGTGCTGCTGGTCGAGCCGGAGGGCAAACAGGGCACGCAATCGCGGGTCAGTTGTTCGCTGCAGGGTGGCGTGGACGGTGCGTTGCTCGCCCGCTTGCGTCCGGACATTGCGCCGGCTGACTATCCTCGAACCGTGGCCGAAACTCATATCGACGATGTCCAGGTGCCGACCAGCGTGCTCCAGCGCCTTGATTCGCCGCTGCTGCAACCGAAGTTCAAGACGCTGACCTACACGTCCCAGTCCACCAAGGATGACGGCAGCAAGGATAGCCCGGTTTCCGAGACGTTCACTGCCCAGGGTGGCTTGCTGAAGAAGAAGGAGATCTACAGCGAGCGCTTCAACGTCGACCGCCTCACCCAGGCCGACCTGATCCAGTTGAAGTCGAAGATGAATGGCATAGGCGATGGGCGCGTACTGCTGACCCACGAAATCACGCTGGATACTCCGCTAACCTGGACCCCAGGCCAAACGCTGAGCGCGCGCATGACCATGGCTGATGTGCCGGCCAAGCCGACCGACACATCCCGCATCACGCCCTTGAACTGCGTGGTGGGCCAACGCTTTCCAGCGCGGCAGGTGTTTGCCAGCTTGACGGGCGACGCGATCAAACTGGAATGCGACCAGGGCGAGTATAAAACCACGCGCGCGTTTATCGAGGACTTGGGGCTCGCCATGACCCTGGAGTCAACGTCGGACAAAATCCATTACGTGTATGAATACACCGCGCTGGATGTAGTGCGTTAACCCAAAGCCCAACCGACCTGTGGCTAGGGTGATGACCTGTGGCGAGCGGGCTTGCCCCGCGTTGGGCTGCGCAGCAGCCCCAATAAACACACCGAGTTTTACCAGATAATCCTAGGTAGCTGATTTTGGGGCTGCTACGCAGCCCAACGCGGGGCAAGCCCGCTCGCCACAGGGGTTGTTCGCGCCTGATAAATGGCAGCGCGAGCCCGCTCGCCATACTGATATCATCCAGGCATTAACGCGCTGAGTAGAAAGCATGAACCGTCGTAAGAAACTCAACCAGATTTTGAAAGCCAACGCCAAGAAGGCCAATGCCAAATTGGCCCCCAAGAGCAAAGACAAGTACATCAGCAAGGCCGACCGCTTGAAACTGGAGGCCGAAGCTGCTCAGGACACGCCAATTGCCTCTGACACGCCCAACTGATTCAGGGCACTCTAGGCCCGCGCAGCAGTCTGTTCCCAGACATCCCACTCTCGCCCGGCGGAGCCTCCCATGATGATTGTTCACCACCTCAACAACTCACGCTCGCAGCGCATTCTCTGGCTGCTCGAAGAACTCGGCCTGCCCTACGCGCTCAAGTGCTATCAGCGCGACCCAAAAACCAACCTCGCGCCACCAGAGCTCAAGGCGATCAATGCGCTGGGCAAATCGCCGGTGCTTGAAGATGGCTCGCGTGTGGTGATCGAGTCCGGCGCCATTGTCGACTACCTGATCCGCCGCCATGGCCAGGGCCGCCTGCAACCGGACCCCACCACAGACGCCTACGACACCTACGTGCAATGGCTGCACTTCGCCGAAGGCTCGGCGATGCTGCCACTGATGCTCAACCTGTATGTCGGCCGCCTGGGTGAAGCCGGCGCGCCATTGCATCCGCGGATCGAGTCGGAACTGGCCAATTACCTGGGTTACCTGAACAACGCCCTGGCGCAGTCGCCGTACCTGCTGGGTGAGGAGCTGAGTGGCGCGGATATCCAGATGAGTTTTATTGGCGAAATCGCCAAGGCCCAGGGCAAGTTGCAGGCCTACCCGAACCTCGCGGCGTGGGTCCAGCGGTTCCAGGCCCGGCCGGCCTATCGCAAGGCGCTGGAACAGGGTGGGGACTATGCGTTTGCCAAGCTTGAGTAAACGCTAGCCCCTGTAGGAGCCGGCTAGTCGGCTCCTCCCCTTAAATGGCGGTCAGTTGCCTGGGGCCGTCATGTACTGGCTGAAATTGTTGATGTGATCATCCAGATTGTCTTCCAGCATCATCCGGTACTGGTCGCAGAAATACTTCAGCATCGCTTCCCGCGACTCGGCCATTTGGGCGCCGGACTTGAAGTTGCGCGCGCTCGCCCAGGCATTGAAACGGGTCGTGCCGAACATCATCGAGGCGCTGACCTGGCCAAGGTTCTCGAGGGTTTTCAGTTGCTCGTTCGACAGCTCGATATGCGCATCGGCACGGTCGTAGAAGGCTTGGTCTGTAGCGTCTGGCATGCGGGTCACCTGGGTCTGAGGATGGCGTATTGGAGCATTTCTGATGGTGGCGATCTACACCAGCAACTCGGTGATCCAGCGCACCTCCTGCATCAGCTCCGCAACCTTCTGCTCAGGCAGCGCCTGTCGCGCCTCGGCCAATTGGTCCAGGGTCCGTTGCTTGTAGCGCAACAAGCGCTGCCACTTGCCCAGGAACGCCTCGCTGCGGGCCTGCATCTGCAGCGGGCCGAAGTACAGTTGCTCGGCGCTGTAGCTCACCGGCCCACTGCGCTCGGCGACGATGATTTCATAGTCGAAGCGATTTTCCCGCAGCAGCTCCTCGCAGAGGATGCGGTAACCGTTGTCCATCAGCCACAGGCGCAGCGGTTGTTCGCCGCCGTTGGGTTGCAGGATCAGACGCTCCTGGCCGCTGAGGTACAGCTTGCCGCGCTCAAGAATGTCGCGGATGGTCTCGCCGCCCATGCCGCAGATGCTGACCGTGTCGATCCGGTCTGCCGGCTCGATGGCCGCCAGGCCATCTGCCAGGCGCACGTGGATGTGCGATTCCTGGCCGTTGTCGCACACGGTCCGCTGGGCCGCGCGGAACGGGGTCAGCGCCACCTCGCCGGCCACTGCCGCGACGATGGCGCCCCGGTTCATCAACGCCACCGGCAGGTAGCCGTGATCCGAGCCGATATCAGCCAGGCGCGCACCGGCGGGTACCTGCGCCGCCACGCGTTCCAGGCGCATGGACAATGTGTTTTGGTTCAACTGCTGTTCCTTTTCAAGGCACCGTTGGCCTCGCTGAGGGCCGCAGGGTAAAGCCTCGGCGCTCGCCAGGCCAGCGCCTTGTACAAGTCCACCGCATTGCCATAGGACGCGGCCTGCGCCTGGGCAATGGCCTGGCGCAGGGTGAGCAGGTCGCGCTGGCTCTGCTGCACCGACAAGTAACTGCCGGAACCTGCGCTGTAACGCCGCTGCGCGATATCCAGCGCCGTCTCCACATGCCGGGCCGATTGCACCAGGTTGAGCAGATGCCGCTGGTGTTCGGCCAGTTGGGTAATGGCGCCCTCTACTTCTTCCACGGCCACCAACAGCACCTGTTCGAAGTGTGCGGTCTCCCGTTGCGATAGGGCCTGGGCGCCGCGCAGGCGTGCACGCACGGTGCCCAGGTTGAGTGCCGGCCAGGTCAAGCCCGGGGTCAATTCGAATGCCCGGGACGCGCTGCCCAGATCCCCATCGCGCAAGGCGAAGAAGCCGATAAACCCACCCAGGTTCAAGCGCGGATACAGGTCGGCGGTGGCGGCGCCCACGTCCTCGACGCGCGCCGCCAGCAGCCGTTCGGCCTGCAGCACATCCGGTCGATTGCGGATCAACCGGTCGACATCCCCCAGCGGCAATTGCCGCGCCAGTGGCCCCGGCGCCAAGGGGTCGAGGTCGACGCTGAAACTGCCCGGGCGCTGCCCCGACAACACTTGCAGCCGGTAAAGGCTACGTTGCAGCTGGCTCTGCAAGGGCGCAATCGTCGCCTGGGCGCGCAGCGCATTGCCCCGGGCACTCTCCAACTCTTCTGGCAGGCCACTCCCGGCCTGGCTTTGCGCCTCGGTCAGGCCGACGGTCACTTGCCAACTGCGCACGGCATCGTGTGCCAGCTGCAGTTGCTGGCGCTGGCCCTGCGCCGCGTAATAGGCATGGGCCACTTGTGCGGCGATGCTCAGTTGCACCTGTTCAAGGTCGGCCTGCGAGGCCTCGGCCCGTGATTGCGCGGCGCGGTTCAAGTGGTCAAGGCGACCGAACAGGTCCAGCTCCCATTGCAGGTCCAGGCCGGCACGCCACGACTCGGACAAGCTGCGGCTCGGCCGCGCGCCCGTCACCGGCTGCTGCTCCACGCTGCGCTGGTACGCCGCCGTGCTGGTGACGGTCGGCAGGCGCTGCAACGCTTGCTCGTCGACGTACGCACGGGCCAACAGCAGGTTTGCCCGCGCCTGGCGCACATCATGGTTGTGGGCCACGGCGCTCTCGATCAAGCGCGCCAGTTGGGCGTCGTCGAAGAAGGTCCACCAGGCGGCCAGCGGCTGCGCAGCGCCCTGGGCGAAGTCCTCGGCCTGCGGGCTGGCCAGGTGAATCGGCGCGATCTCGGGGGCGCGGTATTGCGGCCCCACCGAGCAGGCACCCAGGAAGGCCAGCGCCCCCAGCAACAACGGGTAATGGATAAATGTGTTCATGGGCGCACCTCGACATGCCCGGGCGCCAGGTGGCGTTCGGCATCCGCCAGTTGCCGCTGGCGCAGGCCCTGCACCCGATGATCGCGCGCCAACCAGGCATAGATAGTGGGAAGAACAAACAGCGTAAACAGCGTGCCAACCAGCATCCCGCAGACGATCACCACGCCCAGGCCAAAGCGACTATTGGCCCCAGCACCGTCGGCGAACAGCAGCGGCAATACGCCGAAGGTCATCGCCGCCGTGGTCATCAGCACCGGCCGTAGGCGGATCTGCGCGGCGCGGATGATTGCTTCGGCGCGGCCGAGGTGCTCGCGCACCTGGATCTCGTTGGCGAACTCCACCATCAGGATCCCGTGTTTGCTGATCAGGCCAATCAAGGTCACGAGCCCGATCTGCGTGTAGATATTCAGCGTGGCCCAGCCCAGTGCCAGCGGGATCAGCGCGCCGCAAATGGATAACGGCACGGTGACCAGAATGATCAACGGATCGACCAGGCTTTCGTACTGCGCCGCGAGCACCAGATAGATCACCACCATCGCGGCGAGAAACGCCCATACCAGCGCACTGCCCTCCTGCACGTATTGGCGTGACTCGGACTGCCAGTCATGACTGAACCCCGGCGGCAGTTCGCCGGCCAGTTGCTCCAGCAGAGCCACCGCCTGCCCCTGGGAAACGCCGGGCGCCGGGATCGCCTGCAAGGTGCTGGCGTTCTGCTGATCGAACTGCAACAGGCGGTTCGGCGCCACCGTGATATCCAGATGCACCAGGGCCGACAGCGGGATCAACTGGCCGCCTTCGGTCCGCACATACTGGCGGGCCAGGGCCTGGGGGGTGAGGCGCTGTTCTTCGGTGCTTTGCGTAATCACATCATACGAGCGCCCATACAAGGCGAAGCGGTTGATGTACTGCTCGCCCACCAGCACTGCCAGCGAGTCGCCGATATCGCGCATGCCAATGCCCAGGCTCGCCGCCTTGGCCCGATCGACGCTGACTTTGACTACCGGATTGTTGTAGTCCAGGTCGCTGTCGACCACGGCAAACAGGCCGCTGTCACGGGCCCGCTGCTTGAGGGTTTCCATGGTCTGGTACAGCACCGGGTAATCCAGGGCGCTGCGCAGCACCATCTGCACCGGCAGGCCACCGCTGGAGCCGGGCAGCGAGGCGACCTGGAAGGCAAAGATGCTGCTGCCTTCGACCTCGCCCACGGCCTGCTGCAACTGGGCCTGGACCTGCTCGGCCGAACGCTCGCGGGCCTGCCAGGCGCTGAGGTTGATCCCGCCGAAACTGGCCGCCGGCCCGTCGGTGCCATTGATGATCCAGGTGTCGGTGGTTTCCGGCAGGCTCTCCATGATCCGGTTGAGCTTGCTCGCAAAGCGTTCCGCGTAGTCGAGGCTGGCGTATTGCGGGGCCTTGATGGCGGTCAATATCGCCGCCTGGTCCTCGGGAGGCGCCAGCTCGCGCTGGGGCAAGGTGTACAACCACGGCAGGCTCAGGCACACCAGCAAGGCAACGCCGCCGCTGATCCAGCGCCGCGCCAGGGAGTAACCCAGCACCCGGCCATAGGTCGCGGCCAGCCCGCCAAACACCCGTTCGGCCCACTTGGCCATGCGCCCTTCTTGCTGCCCAGGCTTGAGCAGCAGCGAGCTCATCACCGGCGACAAGGTCAAGGCGACCACGCCCGAGACCATCACCGCGCCCGCCAGGGTCAGGGCAAATTCGCGGAACAACGTGCCGGTCAGGCCGCCGATCAGGCCGATGGGCGCGTACACCGCCGCCAGCGTCAGGGTCATGGCAACCACCGGCCCGGCGATTTCGCGGGCGCCAACCAACGCCGCGGCCACCGGGGTCAGGCCTTCTTCGATATGCCGGTGGACGTTTTCCACCACCACAATGGCGTCGTCCACCACCAGGCCGATGGCCAATACCATCGCCAGCAGGGTCAGCAGGTTGAGGCTGAAGCCGAAGAACAGCATCAAGGCCGCCGCCCCGAGCATCGACAACGGAATCGCCAGCACCGGGATCGCCACGCTGCGCAGGGAACCCAGGCACAGCCAGATCACCAGCACCACGATCAGCATGGCCTCCAGCAAGGTGTGCAGCACCTCCTCGATGGACGCCTCGATAAAGCGTGCGGTCTCGTAGGCCAGGGCGACGTTGACCCCAGGTGGCAGCGTCTGCTGGATTTGCGGCAGTAGTTGACGAATCCCCTCGACGATCACCAGGGGGTTGCCCGACGGTGTGGGAAACAGCCCCAGATGCACCGCCGGACGGCCATTCATGGTGGCGCTGGTCTGGGTCGCCGCTGCGCCCAAATCCACGGTGCCCACATCGCGCAGGCGCACCAGGGCCGTGCCGTCATTGCGGATCACCAGGTCACGGAAGGCCTCGACACTGGTCAGGTCCGTGTCGATATGGATATCGGCCAGCACGAATTGGCCACGGATCTGCCCCGGCGTGGCCTGGTAGTTATTGCTGCGCACCGCGTGTGCCACATCGGCGGCGGTTACCCCGCGCCCGGCCATGCGATCGCTGTCCAGCCACAGGCGCATCGCCAGGTTCTGGCCACCGAAGGTTTGTACCTTGGCGACCCCGTCGATCCCGGACAACTGCGGTTCGACCACCCGCGACAGGTAGTCGCTGAGCTCGGGAATCGACAGCGTGTCACTGGCAAACCCCACGTAGGCCACGGCGGTGGAGTCGCCGGCCGAGAGTTCGACCACCGGGTCGTAGGCATCATCGGGCAAGCGGTAACGCACTTGATTGACCTTGGCCATGGTCTCAGCCAACGCCAGGGTCGAGTCGCGGTTGAGGGTCATGCGCAGGGTGATCACGCTACGGCCCTGGACCGACGACGAGGCCAGGTAATCGATACCCTCCACCGACGACACGGCCTGGGTGAGCGGTTGGGTGACAAAGCCTTGCATCAATTCGGCCGAGGCACCGGGGTATTCGGTGCTGACGGTGATGGTCGAGCTTTCCAGCAACGGGTACTGGCGCACCGGTAATTTGCCGAGGGCAAACAGGCCGGCGAGGACGATCAGGCTGCTGACGACCAGGGCCAATACCGGGCGCCTTACAAAACTGTCGGTGAAGCTCATGAGGCGCGATTCCCTTCAACGTCCAACGTGTTTTGCTCGACCGCTTCGACGGGCATGCCGTCGCTGAGCTTGAGCTGCCCGGAAACCACCACCTGGTCGCCCAGTGCCAGGCCCGAGGTGATTTCCACCAGGCCCTGCCAGCGCTCCCCGGTGGTCACCTGCACGCGGCGCACACTCAAGGCGCCGGCCGAATCGGCGCTGGCGATGAACACGGTCTGCCCGTAGGCGGTGTAGGTGATGGCGGTTTCCGGCACCACCAGCACCGTGGGTGATTGCACCGCCGATAGACGCACGCTGGCGTACATCCCAGCCTGCAACTGCCCGCCCGGATTGGCCAGGGTGGCTTGCACCCGCACCGAGCGCGACTGGCCGATCAGCGGGTCGATGGCATTGATCTGCGCCAGGAAATGCTCGCCCGGCAAGGCATCCACCGTGAGCTGGGCGCTCTGGCCGACGCGCAAGCCAGGGGCCGCCTGTTCAGCCAGGGCAAAGTTCACATGCAGGCGCTGGGCATCCACCAGGCTGGCGATGGCTTCCCCGGTCTGCAGGTACTGGCCTTGATGCACGCGGCGGATCCCCACCTGCCCTGCGAATGGCGCACGGATAGCTTTTTGCGCAATCAGCGCATCGACCTGTTGCAGCTCACCCTTGGCCATGTCGAGGGCGGCGGTGGCGTTGTCCAGTTGTTCCTGGGTCGCAACATTCACGGCCGCAAGCTTTTTAAGGCGCAGGAACAGCGTCTGGGCATTGCGCAGTTGGGCGTGCAGGCGCACACGGTCGGCCTGTTCGGGGGCGTCATTGAGCTGGACCAACAACTGCCCGGCCTTGACCGCTTGCCCGGATTCGAAGGCGATCCGCGTGATACGCCCGGCGGTTTCCGCCGCCACCTCTACCTGGTTGGCCGCCTCCAGTTCCCCGGCGGCAAAGGCCTGCCTCGGCGCCTCACCCTGGCGCACCTTGGCCAGCGCCACCTTGGCCACCGGCCACGCCGCCGCGGCCTGGGTTGAGGGTTGATTACCCCATAACGTGATAACCAGGGCCAGCACCGCTACCGCTGCCACGCCCCCGCCCACTAGCATCCTTCTGCCCATGCCCTGCTCCGCTCATTTGTGGTGTGTTCGCTGCCGCCCCACCCCGCACTGGCGATGGAAAGCGGTTGCAGCAAAGATCGGGCAGGACTATAAAACCTCAACTTAACTTGAGGGCAACACCCATGGCAGCAGAAAAGAACCCCGACGGTGTGCGCTCCCTCACCATCGGCGAGGTTGCCAGGCGCAGCGGCGTACCGATCTCCACCCTGCACTTCTACGAATCCAAGGGCTTGATCGCCAGCACGCGCAACGCTGGCAACCAACGACGCTTCCCGTCGCTGGTGCTGCGCAGCATCGCGATCATCAAGGTGGCGCAACGCACCGGCATCCCCCTGGAAGAGATCAAGCGCGCCATGGGCCGCTACCCACCGAACAGCAAACTGACGGCCGCGCAATGGGGAGAAATGTCCTCGGCCTGGCGCGACAACCTCAACGAACGCATCCGCACCCTGGAAGCGCTGCGCGACAGCCTGGACAACTGCATCGGTTGCGGCTGCCTGTCGCTCAACGACTGCCCCTTGCGCAACCCCGGCGACACCTTGGCCCAGGAAGGCCCGGGCCCAAGGATCCTCGAACGCGCCAGCCAGCGGATCTGAAATGCAATCTTCCAATCCCTGAAGATCAAGGTGGGAGCTGTCTCGCCCTGCGAGGCTGCGATGGCGGCGGCATTGCTGGGATTGATGTTGGCTGACCTGTCGCTATCGCCGGCCAGCCAGCTCCCACATTTGATCTTCATTGCCTTGGCAGGTCGGTGCTGACTACGCCGATGACACTTTTGAAGTAAGTCGCTGCGGGCTCTTTCCTGATAATCGAGCGATCACTGACGAAATGCCGAGGCCCCGCCATGACGCGCGCATCTACTGAACAGGTCCCGCCGCAAACCCTGAGAAAAGTCATCGTCGCCGCCGGTATCGGCAATTTTGTCGAGTGGTTCGACTTTGCCGTGTATGGCTTTCTCGCCACCACCATCGCCCAGCAGTTTTTCCCCAGTGGCGATGCCAGCGCGGCGTTGCTCAAGACGTTCGCGGTATTTGCCGTGGCCTTTGCGTTCAGGCCCCTGGGCGGGATCTTTTTCGGCATGCTGGGTGATCGCATCGGCCGCAAGCGCACCCTGGCAATGACGATTTTGCTGATGGCGGGTGCGACTACGTTGATCGGCTTGTTGCCCACCTATGCTGCGATTGGCGTTACGGCGCCGATCCTGTTGTCGCTGATCCGCTGCGCCCAGGGCTTTTCCGCCGGGGGTGAATACGCCGGGGCCTGTGCCTATCTGATGGAGCACGCGCCCAGCGACAAACGGGCGTGGTATGGCAGCTTTATCCCGGTGTCGACCTTTGCCGCCTTCGCCTCGGCGGCGGTGGTGGCCTATGCGCTGGAAGCCTCGCTGTCAGCCGAGGCCATGGGCAGTTGGGGCTGGCGCCTGCCGTTCCTGATCGCCGCGCCGCTGGGCCTGGTGGGGCTGTACCTGCGCTGGCGGCTGGATGAAACACCGGCGTTCCAGGCGGTGAAACAAGAGCATGCCGTGGCCCACTCGCCGCTCAAGGAAACCCTGCGCAACCATGGCGCGGCGATCTGCTGCCTGGGCGCGTTTGTGTCGCTGACGGCGCTGTCGTTTTATATGTTCACCACCTACTTTGCGACGTACCTGCAAGTGGCCGGTGGCCTGAGCCGGGCGACGGCGCTGCTGGTGTCGCTGATTGCGCTGATCTTCGCCGCGGCGATGTGCCCGGCGGCGGGCTGGTACTCCGACCGCGTCGGGCGACGCGTCACGGTGATGACCGCCTGCGGGCTGTTGATGGTGGTGGTGTATCCGTCGTTTTTGATGGCCAGCTCCGGCTCGTTCGTTGCGTCGATCGTCGGCGTGATGCTGCTGGCGGTGGGCGCGGTGTTGTGCGGTGTGGTCACGGCCGCCCTGCTCTCGGAAACCTTCCCGACCCGCACGCGCTACACCGCTTCGGCGATTACCTACAACATGGCCTACACGATCTTTGGCGGCACTGCGCCACTGGTGGCCACGTGGTTGATCAGCACAACCGGCAGCAACCTGTCGCCAGCGTTTTACCTGATTGCCGTGGCCTTGCTGGCCCTGGCCGGTGGCCTGGCCCTGCCGGAAACCTCGCGTATTTCCCTGCACGACGCCTGAGTTTGGCTGTAGAGAGCAGCGGATAAAGAAGCTGTTAGTGGCGAGGGGGCTTGTCCCCCGATGGGCTGCGCAGCAGCCCCAAAACCGCCCCCTTCAGCCCACCTGAAGAAACTCAGTGGTCTTATTGCACGGGGGCTGCTGCGCAGCCCAACGGGGGACAAGCCCCCTCGCCACGGCAACCCTGTTCACCACTACCAGTCTGCTCACCAAGGCAGGCCACCAGCGAACCTTTCTTGCACATATACCGTCCGAGCTAGGGCATTGATGCTTTTCGCCCGCTCGGAGGTTTGTGTTTGAAAGCTGCCATCGTCAAAAAGTACCGCCTGATTATCAAGACCATGGGTTATGTAGGCTGGGCATTGTTCTGGCTGCTGCTTTGGGATATTGCGGTCACCGTGGACTTCATGCTGTTCCTCAACGCCAAGATCAACCTGCCGCTGATGCCCCTGACGCTGCTCGGTTCGGCGCTGGTGGTGCTGATCAGTTTTCGCAACACCAGCGCCTATAACCGCTGGTGGGAAGCACGCACGCTGTGGGGCGCGATGGTGAATAATTCGCGTAGCTTTGCGCGCCAGGTGCTGACGTTGCTGGACGACCCCGACAACGAGGTCAACCCGATCAAGTCGACCCTGCTGCGCCGCCATGTGGCGTATGTGAATTGCCTGGCGGCGCACCTGCGGGGCGAGCCGTGCCCCGAGGAAGTGCGGGCGTTTATTCCCACGGACGAGTTCGCGCGCAACGGCGCCACCAACAACTTTGCCAACGACATCCTCACTGGTTCCGCCGCCCTGCTGGCCCGCGAGTACAAGGCCGGGCGCCTGGACAGCATTCGCCTGGCGCGGATCGAATCCACCATGGTCGACCTGTCCAACAGCCAGGGCGGTATGGAGCGCATCGCCAATACGCCGTTGCCCTACCCGTATGTGTATTTTCCACGGCTGTTTATTTCGCTGTTCTGCCTGATTGTGCCGGTGGGGTTGGTGGAGTCCCTGGGCTGGTTCACCCCGCTGGCATCGACGGTGGTGGGGTTTATGCTGCTGGCGATCGAACGGATCGGCACCGACCTGCAAAGCCCGTTTCGCTCCAGTGAACACCAGATCCAGACTGAAGCCATCTGCGAAACCATCGAAAAAAACCTGCAGTCGATGCAGCGTGATTCGTTGGGGGATGTGCACAACCGCTGACCCGCAGCCACGTGGTTGCCATTAAAAAGCCTGCATTGTCCGAGCATCTATATAATAATGCGTCGCATTAAACACTTTGTTTATCGCAATGCGCTCGCCCTCGCCGGGTGAGCGTCGCATTAGTCAGAAGGATCTCTATGCAAGGCTTTTACCTGCCCTCCCTGCGCCTGCTGGGCGTACTGTTTTTGGCGGCTTGTTCACTGACGGCCCAGGCCGCCACCGATGAAACCGACCACTCGGCCACCTTCGAAAAAAATCAACAGTCCTACGTGATCAATGCCGATGGCAGTTTCGTCCAGACCATTGAACTGGTTACGCGGATCAACGAAGAGCGCGCGATCAAGAGCAACGCGCAACGTTCGTTGAGCTACAACCGTTCTCTGGAAACCCTCGAAGTGCTTGAAGCCTTCACCCGTAAACCCGACGGCCGCCAGGTAAAGGTGAGCGCCGAGCAGATCAAGGAACAACAGGAGACGGCCTCTTCGCAGGCGCCGATGTTCCAGGACTCGCGGGTCAAGGTGGTGATTTTCCCGCAGGTGGCGGTCGGTGACCGGCTGGTCCTGCGTTACCAGCGCCAGCGCACTACGGCACTGTTCCCCCAGCAGTTCGAAGACTTCTTCGTGCCGGACTTTTATGACGCCGAGCAGTTGAGCCTGAGCTACGACTTGCCGGCCGACAAGCCGCTGTTTGTCGACGCCCGGGGCTTCAAGGCCAGTACCCCGGCCGCCGCCGCTGGGCGCAAGGTGTACCGTTGGGACTACGTACCGCAGGCCAAGGCGCGCATTGAAAACGGCGCCGTGTCCTATGTCGATTACGGGCAATTCCTCGCGGTCTCGACCTTCGCCAGCTACAAGGACTTTGCCCAGGCCTATGAGGCCAGGGCCCAAATAGAAGTGACACCGGCCATTGCTGCCCTGGCCAAGCAACTCACGGCCAACCTGACCACCCCGCGCAGCAAAGCCCTGGCCCTGAGCGACTGGGTGCGCAAGAACATTCGTTATGTGGCGGTATATGTTGGCGCGGGCGGCGTAGTGCCGCATCCGGCCCAGGCCGTGCTGGATAACCGCTATGGCGACTGCAAGGACCACGTGGCCCTGCTTGAAGCCATGCTGCGCGCGGTGGCGATCGAAAGCTCACCGGTGCTGGTCAACCAGGGAAACAGCTACACCCTGGCCAAAGTGCCTACCCTGGGTGTGCTCAACCATGCGATCACCTACGTGCCGGCCCTGGATTTGTACCTGGACTCGACTGCCGCGGCCATCGCGGCGGGCTACCTGCCGATTCCGGTGCTGGGCAAACCGGTGCTGTTGACGCAGTCCGGCGAACTGGCCAAGACCCCGGCCGCGCAAACCGGCAAGGTCAGCAACGACCTGCTGTTCAAGGTCGACAGCAACGGTGCGGCGGACTTTGTGCACGCCACCACCGTGGAAGGCTGGGGCTCGGAGTTCAATCGCTACCTGCTCAATGCCATGAAACCAGCAGACCGCGACTCGATGATCCGCAATGTCCTCGGCTGGTACGGGCAAACGGGCCAGGGCACGTTCAAAAGCGACTCGCTGCAAGATGAAGTCAACCCGTTCAAGAACACCCTTGAAGGGCGCACCGACAACCTGGTCAACCTGCCAGGCCCGACCGGTGTACCAGCACTCAGCAGCCTGGTGGGCGGTATTGCGCAGAACGTGTTTGCCTTCGCCTCGGAAAAAGACCGCACCCAAGGCTTCGGTTGCCTCTCGGGAGAAACCCAGGAGCAGGCCCGCTTCGAGTTTCCCAAGGAAGTCACGGTCCTCGCCGTGCCCAAGCCGCAGTCCCTGCAACAGGCCGGCTTTGACTACCAGGCCACCTACGCCAAGGAAGGCAATACGGTCCTGATCACCCGCTACTTCAAGTTTGCCCATGCCAACACGGTGTGCAGCCCCGAGGACTTCAAGGCGATGAAGCCGGTGATCGAAAGCATGGTCAGCGACCTGAAGAGCCAGATCATCGTGCAGACCCTGTAATCAGAAGCAACGCCCAAGCGGCCAGGTACAGCCCCATCCCAAACACCCCATGGGCCACAATGCTGCGCAACCGCGCAGTGTTGGGCTGGGGCGTTCTGGACGCAGCGATGCCTGCCCCCATCGCCGGTTGCAAGACAAAGAACGGGGCGACCACAGACAGCACGCCAAAGCTCAAGGCCGGCAGCAACGTCGGCTGCCGCGCCCACTCAATTCCCACCATCAGCAGTAGCAAAGCCGCGAAGAACACCCCGATCAGGTAATGGGTGGCCCACCCCAACAGACGCTCCCCCGGCACGGGAGGCGATTTGGCGATACCGGCATGCATCCAGCGCCCACGTGGCAGATGGCCGACCCAGCGACCGACCATGGAAAAATCCAGGGAGGGCACGCCCAGGCAGCGCTTGAGCAACAACGCCCAAAGGTCCATGACCAAGGTCGCACCGGCCCCGATAACCACCGAATACCCAAGAAACTCAAGCACGTCCCTACTCCTTTTGATCGTTGGCGGTGAGAGCAACACAGAGGCTTAGGCGCCCCCAAGCAAACATTCAATTAATTGATTGAATGTTTGGCCGATGCTAGGATCTTTGCCATGAAAACGTCAAGCCCCGTATTCCCCGCCGATCATTTCACCGCCCTGGCCGACATTGCCCGGACCCTGGGCCATGCCCATCGCCTGGCCCTGCTTGAACACATTGCCCAGGAAGAACGCTCTGTCGAACAACTGGCGCAACTGTCCGGGGTGTCTGTCGCCAATGCTTCGCAGCATTTGCAGCAACTCAAGCGGGCGGGCATCGTGCAAACGCGCCGCGATGGCAAACGCGTGCTGTACAGCCTGGGAGCGGGCCCGCTGGCGCCCTTGCTGGAGGCATTGCGCGGTTATCTGGCGTACCAGCACGCCGAGATACGCGAGGTCGCCCTCGATAGCCTCTCGCGACGTGAGCGGTTGGAAGGCATATCCATCGAGGAACTGTTGCTGCAGATGCAAAGCCAGAGTGTGGTGCTGCTGGATGTGCGTCCCGAAGATGAGTTCGCTTCAGGGCACTTGCCCGGCGCGCTCAACATCCCGGCCGATGCCCTGCAGCAACGCTTGGCCGAGCTGCCCAAAGGCAAGCAAGTGATCGCCTACTGCCGTGGACCTTATTGCGTGCTGTCCACCGACGCCATCAACACATTGCATGCCCATGGCTTGCCCGCTCGCCGGCTGCGCGCCGGGTTTGACGAGTGGAAAGCGGCCGGCCTGAGTGTCGAATAACCCATCGCAAGACTGGAAAAATGATCAGACTCCTGCAACCCAAAGACCTCGATAGCGTCCTGCAAATCTGGCTGGATGCCTCGCTCATCGCCCACGACTTTATCGACGCCGCCTTCTGGCAGTCGCAGGTCGAGAACATGCGCAACCTGTATATCCCGGCCTCGGAAACCTACGTCATGGAACGCGACTCAAGGGTCGTGGGTTTCTACTCGCTGCTCGATAACCAGATGGCCGCGCTGTTTGTCGCCCCCGACTGCCAGGGCCAGGGCATCGGTAAACGCTTGATGGCTCACGCCAGGACGCAGCGGCCCGTGCTGACCCTGGCGGTGTATAAAAACAACACCGCCAGTTGCCAGTTCTATCTGTCGCAAGGGTTTGTGGTGACCCATGAACAGGTCGATGAACACAGCGGCCAGGCGGAGTACTGGATGAGCAGTGGCGCCAGCGCGCCTCAGTAATCCGTCATCACCACCATCACTTCAGCGTCTGCCTCGCTTTCCGCCAGGTAAATATGGCCGATGCCGCTGTTGAAATAGGCGGTTTCGCGGCAGCCAATGCTGATGGACTCGCCCGTTTCGAATTGAATCCGCACCCGCCCGGACAGCACCACCGCAAACTCCTGGCCGGGGTGGCGGATGTAGTCGTCAAACTGGGTCAGCTCCCGGGCGAAAATGCGCGCGTACATCGGCGTCATGCGCCGCCCGGGGAAATCCCCTGCCATCGGATGGTAATCGTAATTGCCCGTGCTGTAGCCCGCCGCGCTATCAATGGCGGTGCTGACCACCGTGGGCTGGACCAGGTTCAGCGCAGTCTTCACCGGGCTGAATAACTGCGCAATGTCCACGCCCAGCGCCCGCGCCGCCGCCGCCAGCTTTTCGTAGCTGACCGAGACCTGCGCCAACTCCATCTTCGACAGGGTCGACAGCGCCACGCCTGAACGCTCGGACAACTGCTTGAGCGTCAGCTTCTGGTCTTTGCGAATCCCCCGCAAACGGGCACCTACCTGGCTGCGATCTATCAGCGGATGGGCCGTGGAACACGATGCGGGCGCTGTCTGATCGGAACTCATACGGACTCTCTGTCGCACAAAAAACGGGGTAAGGACTAGGGCCGGAATATTAACCCACGACGAAGGCTTGACTGGAAAATTCTCATATCCTACATTTCTCTTATGTGAGAATTATCAAAAACGAGAAAAACCTCATTCGCACACAGAAGGGACTTCGGCATGCAGGACAGTGACTGTTTCGATTTCGCCATCATTGGCGGCGGCATTGCGGGGGCGTCCCTGGCCTATCGCCTGGCCGGCGAAGCCAGTGTGGTGGTGCTCGAACGTGAGAGCCAGCCGGGCTACCACGCTACCGGACGCTCTGCCGCCATGTTCATGGAAGCCTACGGCACTGCGCAGATTCAAGCGCTGACCCGCGCCAGTCGGGCCTTCTACGAGCAACCACCGGCAGGTTTTACCGAGCACGCGCTGCTGGAGCCACGCGGCTGCCTGTATGTGGCCAGTCACGAGCAGCAAGCGTTGCTACACAAAACCTTCGACAGCCATCAGGCCAGCGCGGCCAATGTCGCGCTGATTGATCGCGAACAGGCGTTGGCATTGGTGCCTTGCCTGCGCCCGGAAGTCATCGCCGGCGCCATGCTAGAAACCGAGGCCCGCGACCTCGATGTGCATGCGCTGCACCAGGGTTTCCTGCGGGCCATGCGTCGTGCCGGAGGGGTCTTGCAGTGTGACGCGCAGTTGAGCAGCGCCACCCGCCAGGGCCGGCATTGGCTGCTGACACTGGCCGACGGCCGACAACTGCGCGCGCGCAACCTGGTCAACGCCGCTGGCGCCTGGGCCGATGAGGTGGCACAGCAATGCGGCGTAGCACCGATCGGCCTGCAACCCTGTCGGCGTACCGCCTTTACCTTCGACGGCCCCGAGGGCCTGGACTTTGCAAACTGGCCCGCCGTTATCGGCATCGACGAAAGCTTTTACTTCAAACCCGACGCCGGCCAACTGCTGGGCTCACCGGCCAACGCCGATCCGGTTCCGCCACAGGACGTGATGCCCGAAGAGCTGGACATCGCCACGGGGATTTATCACATCGAAGCCGCCACCTCCCTGAGCATTCGGCGGCCACGTCACAGCTGGGCCGGCCTGCGTTCTTTCGTCCCCGATGGCGACCTGGTAGTCGGCTGGGACGAGCGCTGTGAAGGCTTCTTCTGGCTCGCCGCCCAGGGCGGTTATGGCATCCAGTCGGCGGCCGGAGTCTCGCAACTGGCCTGTTCCCTATTGCTCGACCAACCCTTGCCCGAAGCGCTGCGGCGCCAGGGCGTCGAACCACAGCGCATGGCTCCCGTCCGCTTGCGCTGATCATTCACTCTGCAGAGGTTCCCTGTCATGTCAGAAAGTCTCCAGCGTTATCCCAGCCACCTGCCCTACCCGTTTTCCAAAGCCATTCGGGTGGGCGATTTGCTGTACCTCTCCGGGCAGGTGCCCATGGACCCGAAAGGCGAAGTGGTACGCGGTGATATCCAGCAGCAAACCGAAGCCGTCATGAGCCGCATCGGCGAAACCCTGGCCGAATGCGGTGTGGGGTTTGATCAAGTGGTCAAGGCCACGGTGTGGCTGTCGGATATGCAGCACTTCGCCGGTTTCAACGAGGTGTATGCGCGCTACTTCAAACAAGGTTTCCCGGTGCGCTCCACCGTCGGGGCGCAACTGGCGCTGGGGGTCGATGTAGAAATCGAAGTCCAGGCCTGGGTCGGCCCGCCAACCCGCTGATACCTGGCAAAAAGCCTCAAGGCAACGCGTTTCGTTGAGGTGTTTCACAAGCAAGCTCGCACGCCCCTTAACAAAAACAATTCAAGGGAAGTCGTCATGAAAGAAAGTCTGAAGATTGCCGGTGCATTTGTCGGTGTGATCGTCGGTGCGGGGTTCGCCTCGGGCCGGGAACTGTTGCTGATGTTCGTCGATTTCGGCGTATGGGGATTGCTCGGTGCGGTGCTCAGCGCCGCACTGTTCACCTTCCTCGGCATGGCGCTGGCGGGCATGGGCAACCGCCTGCGCGCCACCTCCCATAAAGACGTGGTGTACGCATTGTGCGGGCGGCACCTGGGGGTTCTGGTCGACCTGATGATCACCTTTTTCATGTTTGCGGTCACCGTGGTCATGCTGGCGGGCGGCGGTGCGTTGCTGGAACAGCAGTTCGGCATCCCGGCCACACTGGGCAGCGTGGTGATCACCCTGGTGGTAATCGTTATCGTGTGCCTGGACGTGCACAAAGTCATCGGCCTGATCGGCTCGGTCACGCCGTTTTTGATCCTCACTGCCGTCGGCGTCGCGCTCTACGGCGCTGCCACCCGGGGCCTGAGCTTCGCTGAACTGGATCAACTGGCCAGCCGCCAGAGCGCCGGCGCCAGCCATTGGCTGCTCGGTGCATTGCTGTACGTGTCCTACAACATCGTGGCCGGCGTGCCGATCCTGGCGATCATGGGCGGCGCGGCGAAAAGCGAAAAACAGGCGGTCTGGGGCGGGATTCTCGGCGGCGCCATCTTGGGCCTGCTGATGCTGGTCATGAGCCTGGGACTGTTGTCGCGCCTGGACAGCGTGGCAGACCTGCCGATGCCCATGCTGTCCATCGCCAGCGAAGTCTCGCCCGCCCTCGGGCTGCTGATGGCAGTGATTATCTTCCTGATGATCCTCAACACCGCCGTCGGCACCTTGTACTCCTTCTCGGCGCGCCTGCTGCCACCCGGCACCCGTAAATTCCGTGTGGGGTCGGCGGGCTTTGCTGCGCTGGCTTTTGCCGGCAGCCTGATCGGCTTTATCAGCCTGGTCGGCCAGGTATACCCGCTGTTTGGCTACCTGGGTTTCCTGCTGATCGCCGCCGTATTGATTGGCTGGCTGCGGCTCGGGCGCCTTGCCGGCGCAACGGGCTAAACCCAAGGCTGGTGGCTGGTCACGCAGTGAATACCACCGCCGCCTGCGGCGATGGCGTCGATATTGAGCTGCACCACCTTGCGCCCCGGATAGAGTTTGGACAACAGGTCGAAGGCCTTGCGGTCGGCGGCCTTGTCGCCAAACTCTGGCGCAATCACCGCGCCATTGATCACAAAGTAGTTGATGTAGCCGGCGGCATAATCCGGGTTGTCACGGCTAAAGCGGTTGCTGCGGGGGTTGAGTGGCGGCGACACAGTGTGCACTTGCAGCGGCCGGCCATCGGCATCGGTGGCCTGCTTGAGAATGTCCAAGTGGGCCAAAGTGACTTTGTGGTCGTAAGACTCAGGGTCAGTGTCCAGGTTGGCGATGACCACGCCCGGCGCGACAAAACGTGCGTAAAAGTCGACATGGGCGTCGGTAATGTCTTTGCCCTTGATGCCCGGCAACCAGATGATCTTGCGCAAGCCCAGCCGGGCTTTCAGTTCGGCCTCCACATCGGCCTTGCTCCAGCCCGGGTTGCGGTTGGCATTGATCCAACTGCTTTGGGTCATGATCCCGGTACCGTGTCCATCCACTTCGATGGCACCGCCCTCACCTACCAGGTCGGTGCGGATAGAGGTTGCGCCTGCCAGCTCGGCAACGTGCGCCGCCAACTCGGCGTCGTCGGCGTGCTGCTGCTTGTTGCCCCAGCCATTGAAGTTGAAGTCCACCGCGCCCAACTGGCCCTGGTCATCCACGACAAAGTTGGCGCTGGTGTCACGCATCCAGATGTCATCCAACTCGGCGTGTACGAAGGTGATATTGCGGGTGCCGCATTTTTCTTCGGCCAGCTCACGCTCATCCTCGCGACAGAACACCGTGACTGGCTCGTACTCGGCAATCGCCCTGGCGATACGGCCCAAGGCGTCTTGCACGGCGGGGGTAAAGTCTTCGTGAATCGACTCCTGAGCGCCAAAGGCGATAAAGGCGCGCTGGTGTTTCTCACCCTCATCGGGCATGAACCAGCGGCCCTGGACCGCCGCTAAAACGGGCAGCCCCATGGACGTGGCGGCGCCCAGGCTGGCTACCACTGCGGCCTGTTTGATGAATTGGCGACGTGTACTCATGTGTACCTCTGTGTGGGCCATCATTGACCGATGGCCGTCTTGAATTTAGTCCATACCCGCATGCGTGCACGCATATCGGCCTGGGGAATATCCTGGCCGGCCACCAGCCGCTGGAACGTGGTGGCGTCCGGATAAATCTGCGGGTTATTGCCCATGGTGGGATCAACGCCGGCACGAGCCTTGGCATTGGCCGTGGGGTAACCGGTGGTGTTACTGATGGCCGCCATGTTCTCTGGGCGCATGACAAAGTTGATGAACGCGTAGGCGTATTCCGGATGCCGGGCATCCACGGGAATGGCCATGGTGTCCATCCACACCGTCGTGCCTTCGCGGGGAATGTGGTACTGGAACCGTACCTTTTTACCCGCCGCATCGGCCGCCCGTTGCGCCTGGGTCATGTCGCCGCTGTAGCCCAGGGACAGGCACAGGTTGCCATTGACCAGGTCGGTCACCGGCTGCGACTGGAACTTGCGGATAAATGGCCGCAGCTTGAGCAACAGTTCACTGGCCGCAGCCAGGTCCTCGGGCTTGGCACTGCGCGGTTCGCGCCCCAGGTAGATCAGCGCAACGGCCAGTACTTCATCGGGCGAGTCGATCAGCGAGATGCCGCAATCGGCAAATTGGCGGGCCAGCTCTGGCTTGAACAACAGGTCCAGGCTATTGACCGGTGCATTCGGCATACGCTGTAGGATTTGCTCAGCGTTATAGGTCAGGCCAATCGTGCCCCAGGTGTAGGGCACGGTAGCCTGATTGGAGGCTCGGTAATGGTTGCGCAGCTGTTGCAGCCCCGGCTCGATATCCGCCAAAGCCTCAAGTTTTGCCGGATCCAGCGGTTGCAGGCTGCCAGCGCGCATCAAGCGTTCGCCCACGGTATCGCCAGGGAAAATCAGATCGTAGCCACTGCCACCGGCCATCAGCTTGGCCTCCAGGGTCTCGCTGCTGTCCATCACGTCGTAGATCACCTGGATCCCGGTTTCGGCGGTGAAGCGGGCCAGGGTGTCCTCGGCAAAATAGTCGGCCCAGTTGTACAGGCGCAGGATCTTTTCATCGGCCTGGACCGTCGGGATGACGATGCTCAGGGCCAGGGTGCAGTGGATCAGCTTCATGTCATACCCCTTGGGTCTGCCAGCGTGGATGCAGGTGGCGACCGTCCTGGGTCAGCAAGCCGCCATACATTTCCGGACGGCGGTCGCGGTAGATGCCCCAGGTCAGGCGCTCTTCGGCCATGCTCGCCAGGTCCAGGCGCTGGAGCAGCACACCGCTGCTGGTGCGGTCAGCCTCGGCCAGCAGCGCGCCTTTGTGATTGCAGATAAACGACGAGCCGTAGAAGTCCATCTGCAAGGCCGGGTCGCTGGTCGCCACTTCCCGGCCGACACGGTTGGCCGCCACTACCGGCAGCAGATTGGCAGCGGCATGCCCGCGCATGGTCATTTGCCAGTGGTCACGGGAGTCCAGGCTGGCACAACCCGGCTCAGAGCCGATAGCGGTGGGAAACAGCAACACCTCAGCACCCAGCAACGCCAGGCAGCGTGCGGTCTCGGGGAACCACTGGTCCCAGCAGATGCCCACGCCGAGACGGCCAAACGCGGTGTCCCAGACCTTGAAGCCGGTGTCGCCGGGGCTGAAGTACTCCTTCTCCTGATAGCCGATGGCATTGGGGATATGAGTCTTGCGATACACCCCCAGCAACTGCCCGTCAGCATCGGCCATGCTCAATGAGTTGAAGTAGGCATTGCCGGCCTTTTCGAACCAGCTCAACGGCAGCACCACTCCCAGTTCTTTGGCCAGCGCGGCGAAGCGCTTGAGCAGCGTGCTATGTCGATACTCCTCGGCCAAAGCCAGGTGCTTGTGTTGTTGTTCGATGCAGAAATACGGCGTGGCGAACAGCTCTTGCAGCAGGATGACCTGGGCGCCCTGGCTGGCCGCCTCACGCACCAGGCGCTCGGCTTGATCAAGGTTGTGCTGCAAATTCCAAGTGCAGGGCATCTGGGTGGTGGCGATGGTCAGCAGGGTCATGGCATCACCCCTTTACCGGCCAGGCCGGCTGCTGCTGGGTGATGCAATGCACACCGCCGCCGCCATGGGCCAGGTGGTTGATACGCACCGGCACCACCTCACGACCAGGGAATGCCTGGGCCAGCACATCGGCGGCGACCTGGTCGGCCGCAATGCCATAGGCCGGCATGATGATCGCGCCATTGGCGATGTAGAAGTTGGTGTAGGACGCACAAAACACCTCGGCGTCGGTTTCCACCGCCTCGCTGGCCTCATAGAGTTCGATCAACTCGAACCGGCGACCCTGGGCATCGGTAGCCAATTCCAGGGCGCGACGGTTTTCCCTGGCTACTTCGGCGTAAACCGAAGCCTGATCATGGGTGGCGTCGACCAGCAACACGCCAGGCCGGGCAAAGGCACACACGCCATCGACATGGCCATCGGTCATGTCCCCGGTGACATACTGCGGATCGCCCGGCAGCCAGATGGTTTTTGTCACCCCCAACCAGCGCGCAAAGATCGCCTCCATCTCGGTTTTGCTCATGCCCGGGTTGCGGTTGGGGTTGAGTAACACCGACTCGGTGGTGATCAACGTACCCTGACCATCCACATGGATCGCCCCGCCTTCATTGCTCAACGGCGTGCCGAAACAAGGCAGGCCCAAGTGGTTGAGGGTACGCCTGGCCAGGCTTTCATCCAGGTCATGGGCCGACTTGCCACCCCATGCGTTAAAGCGCCAACTGACACCGGCCAGCCCCAGTTGCGGGTGACCAATAAAGCTGGGGCCGGAATCGCGGCACCAACTGTCGTTGACCGCCAGTGCGATCAGTTCAATGTTGGGGCCGCACAGGGCTTTGGCACTGTCGAGTGCAGACGGGTCAACCACCAGTTTCACCGGTTCGAAACGCGCAATGGCATTGGCGACCCGGGCAAAATCCGCCTGCACCTGGGACAAGGTCACACGCCATCCCGACTCCCAGAGCGCCTGATTGTGGGGCCAGACCATCCAGGTCGCCGCATGCCTGGCCCACTCCGCCGGCATCCACCAATCGCTGTGTTGCATGTCGTTATGCAGCATGACAAACCCCTTCTGAGTTAAGCCCTTGTGTTCACCAAAAACGGCGTACACGTTATGAGGATGCATGCTACGTTTGGCAAAATCGCCGGACAAACGATGGATTTTGCAGACAAATGATTAGAGAAACTTATCAGCATGCTTAAGCACTGGCCGCCCCTGGGGGCACTGCGTGGCTTTGAAGCGGCAGCGCGGCTGGGCAGTTTTCACAAGGCTGCCAACGAGCTGCACCTGACCCAATCGGCCATCAGCCAGCAGATCCGCAGCCTGGAAGCGTACCTGGAACAGCCGTTGTTCTTTCGCAATGGACGCAGCGTCGCCCTGACCGATGCCGGCCACGATTTCCTCAGCACCACCCAGGCCCTGTTGCAACAACTGTCGGTGGGCGTGCGCCGGCTAGGGCAGTACCGCAAAGCCAATCAACTGGTGCTCAACACCACCCCCGCCTTTGCCCGCCACTGGCTGCTGCCGCGCCTGGCCGACTTCCGCCAGCGCCACCCGGACGTGGATTTATGGTTGTTCAGCACCGATGAAGTACCGGACATGGGCACCCAGACCATCGACCTCGCCGTACGCGATGACATCAGCGCCCAGGCCGAATGCAGCTTCAAAGTGCTGCATGCCGACCGCCTGTATCCGGCCGCCCATCCCCGCGTACTGGCACTGCCCCGCGAGCAGCGCACTACCCTGCATGGCGAGCGGGAAATGGACTGGAGCCATTGGGCGGTAGAGGCCGGGATCGACGTAGGCCAGCAGGACCAGGGCCTGAACTTCTCCGACCCTGGCCTATTGCTGGACGCAGCCTGTGGCGGCCTGGGCATCGCGCTGGTCAGCCAATTGCTAAGCCAGCACGCACGGGACAACGGCCTGCTGCAACCGTTGGTCGACGCGACCATCCGCGGCCCCAACTGGGCCCTGCTGACCCACCGCGACAGCGAAAACGACCCACTGGCGCGCAGCTTCAGCCAGTGGTTGCTGAACAACCTGGCGCAGGGTGCCCCGTATGAATGAAGGACTGGAAGACATCCTGGCCGAGCGGCTGGCAGTGATTTTTTGCGGGATCAATCCGGGCCTGCTCGCCGCAGCCCAGGGCCATCACTTTGCTGGGCGCGGCAACCGCTTCTGGCGCACCTTGCACCTGGCCGGGTTTACCCCGCATCAAGTGCGGCCCGAGGATGACCGGACGCTCTTGCAGCACCACTGCGGGCTGACAACGGTCGTAGAGCGGCCGACGGCGCGGGCGGATCAATTGTCGCGAGAGGAATTCAAGGCGGCGGCTGAGGGTTTTGAAAACAAGATCCGCCATTATGCACCGCGCTATGTGGCGTTCTTGGGCAAGGCGGGTTACTGCGCACTGTCGGGTCAGCGAGAGGTCGCGTGGGGCCTGCAATCCCGGACGTTGGGGGATGCTGCGGTCTGGGTGCTGCCCAACCCCAGTGGACGGAACTTGGCGTTTACCCTGGAACAGTTGGTTGAGGCGTATGGGCAGCTCTATCTGGCAGCATTGCCCGACATTGACGGGTAGTATCAGGCATAAAATCCCAAGCAAAAAAAAGCCTGCATCGCTGCAGGCTTTTCTCTATCTGGCTCCACGACCTGGACTCGAATGAAAACTTAAGTACCTGTTTTACAATAAATTCATGCTGATTTCTAAAGTCTCTATCCCTACGATTATCCTAATCAAGACAGCATTTTATGCGAGTTCTTTCAGTACCTCATGAGGGCGGCAGCGGCAACAGTAGAAAGTTGGCAACCTAACGTTAGGCCTATTTCACTGAGGAGAATGCAGCGCTGTGAAACGGCTGGCTGCTTGTGGCCGATTCCAGTGGGTAGTTCATAGGTGCGCAACCTGAGCGCTGTCTTATGAAGAAGTACTAATTTATGATGCCGCATTGATAAATTTGGAAACGGCATCATGAGTACACGTTCCGACCTCCTGACCAGCGCTGAGATTCTGTTGCGTACCAAGGGCTACGCAGCCTTCAGCTATGCCGATCTGGCGGAAGACATCGGTATTAAGAAGGCGAGTATTCACCACCACTTTCCCACCAAAGAAAGTCTGGCGATTGCCATCGTTGAGAGTTATCTGTTCCGGTTCAAGAATCAGCTGGAATGCATCAATGATGAAAATACCGGCATTATCGATCGGCTCAATGCCTTCGCCTTGATGTTCGCGCAAAGCAGTAAAAACGCGATGCTTCCGCTCTGCGGTGCCTTGGCGGCGGAGTTGCTGGCTTTGCCTGAAAGCCTAAAGGAAATGACGCGGGACTTTTTCGAAATCCATCTCAATTGGCTTCAGGCCAATATCGCACTGGGCCAAGCGGCAGGGGAACTCAAAGCTGAGCTGGACGGCGTGAAGGTTGCCAGGTTCATCTTGAATACGTTGGAAGGTGGCAGCTTTGTATCTTGGGCGCTGAACGACAATTACGAACAGTCTTCTGGATTTGATTTCATTTTAGATGGACTTCGGGTTACCGAAACGCATCACTGAGGTTCGATCAGCTTTTTTCTGCGTCATAAAACGACCGATTCTGCCACTGCTGGCTCGGTCCGTTTTCCCGCCTCGTAAGTGGTTTCAGCCGCTTAGCTCACACTCTCTGAATTCTTTTTGCGCGCACTCAATCTGACGAGCGTACGTCTAGTCTCGCGTTTGGGTTGCGGATACCTACCCATGCCTACACTTTCGGTGTGTGACCAAAAGTACAAGATTAAGTAGCAATCACTGCATTGTTATCGCAGTTATCCCTATTCAGGAAAAAAACACTGTTTAAGCTGTTTTTTTCGGTGGTTGGTTTTAAGAAGAATAATTTATTGATCGACAACCTACTAGTTGGTAGGCTTGTTTCTCTTCCGGGCCAAACGCCCGGTCCATCCGAAGAGGAACGAACACATGAGCAACAACCTGAATGGTATCGATGTCGCCGCACTCCAGCAGTTTGCCCAAGGCGTTGCTGAGGATGCGACCAAGCGCCACGCGAGCTTCAACGTCAAGACTCAGTGGAAAGGCCAGACTCGCTCTGTGGCCAAAGTCAACCGCTACAGTCTGGCCGGTGAAACCTACTCGCGGGATTTCGAAATCGTCGCCGATGAGCCTAATGAATTGCTGGGCCAAAACACTGCGCCTAACCCTCAAGAGCTGCTGATGGCCGCTCTCAACGCCTGCATGTCGGTCGGTTATGCCGCCAATGCCGCGATGATGGGGATCAAGATTCACAGCCTGGAAATCGAGACTGACGGCACCCTCGACCTGCGTGGCTTCCTGGGAATCGACGAAAGCGTCAACCCGGGCTACGACGAAGTGAGTGTAGTGATTCGCCTGCATACCGACGCCTCCCGTGAGCGTGTTGAAGAGTTGCACAACGTGGTGCTCAAAACCTCTGTCAACTACGCCAACTTTTCGAAAGCTATCCGTATGGTGCCGACCCTCGAAGTGCGTGAGGGCTGATTCGCCTGTTTCAAACCTAGCGTGCACCGGTAGGCGGCTAGCTGCCCTGGTGCCGACCCTTACGAAATCTGGATAACCGGAGTCTGCAATGAACGATTTTTTTAAAGGCAAAAAACTGTTGGTCGTCGGCGGTACCAGTGGCATGGGCCTGGAAACGGCACGTATGGTGCTCAAGGCAGGCGGCAGCGTAGTGCTCACCGGCAGCAAGCAAGACAAGGCTGATGCGGTGCGTAACGAGCTGAGCCCGCTGGGCCCTGTGTCGGTGATCGTCGCCAACCTGATGACTGAAGAGGGCATGAATTTCGTTCGTAAGGAAATCAATGCCAACCATAGCGATATCAGCCTGATGGTGAACTCCGCCGGGATCTTTATTCCCAAGCCGTTCACCGAGCACGATGAGGCCGAGTACGACATGTACCTGTCGCTCAACCGCGCGACCTTCTTCATCACTCAGGCTGTGGTCAAGAACATGCTGGCCGCCAAGCTTGAAGGGGCAATTGTCAACGTCGGCTCCATCGGTGCACAGGCCGCATTGGCAGGTTCGCCGGCCTCTGCCTACTCCATGGCAAAGGCAGGTTTGCATGCGCTGACACGCAACCTGGCAATTGAGTTGGCTCACTCGGGTATTCGGGTCAACGCTGTCTCGCCAGGGATCGTTCACACCTCGATCTATGAAGGGTTCATGGACAAAGAGGCGATCCCGGAAGCGATGAAGTCGCTGAACGATTTCCACCCGTTGGGACGAGTCGGCGTTCCCGAAGACGTCGCCAACACCATCCTGTTCCTGCTGTCGGACAAGACGTCCTGGGTGACCGGCGCAATCTGGGACGTGGATGCTGGAATTATGGCTGTTCGGGCCTGACCACAGTGGCGAGCGCGGCCTGATGAAAGCTCCCTCCGCGGGAGCTTTCACGCCTTCACTCAGTACAAGTGAAAGAAGGCTGAATGCTGGCTGCAGGAGTCTTCAATGTCGATCACGACAAAAGCAGCGCTGTTGAAAGTCGCGGAAACCCAAATGCGCTCCAAGGGCTATTCCGCGTTCAGTTATGCCGATCTTGCGGCGCAGATCGGTATTAGAAAAGCCAGTATTCACCATCACTTCCCGACCAAGGAAAGCCTGGGCGCGGAGCTGATCAAGGACTACATCAAACGCTTCGATGCGACCCTCAGTTCGATCGAAGAAATGAATACCGATCCGTTGCTGCGGCTTCGTGGTTTTGCCCGGCTTTTCATCATCAGCGCCAACGAGGGGCTGCTGCCCTTGTGTGGCGCCCTGGCGGCAGAAATGGCGGCACTGCCGCTGTCGCTGCAAGGGCTCACTCGGATGTTCTTTGAGAGCCAGCTCGATTGGCTTCAGGCCACCCTCAATGACTGGGTCCGGCAGCGCAACTGGTCGCTGGACAAACCCGTTGAGACCTACGCGTTCATGCTGCTGAGCAGCCTGGAGGGCGCGAGCCTTATCGATTGGACATTGGGCCGATCAACCGACCCGTTGGCAGGCTTCGATCATTTGCTTGAAACGCTGGTAACGCGGTCTTAATTTCTTTGAGTACAGGACGAGTCATGCAAACTTCTTCGAAAAAATATGCAGTGGATATCTGGTCTGATTTTGTTTGCCCTTGGTGCTGGGTAGCCAAGCGTCGATTCGAGCAGGCGCTCGATAAATTTGCTGAAAAAGATAATGTACAAGTCAACGTCAGGGCCTATCGCCTGGCGGCGAATCACGCGCCAGAGCCTATGATCGCTGCCCTTAAACGCAAGCTCGGCAATCCGGATTCCGCTGTCGCGATGATGAACACCGTCAGTAAATATGGTCGGGCCGATGGGCTTGATTACCGCTTTGACAGCATGCTGTTTGGCGATACTGCAGATGCCCATGTACTGGTCAAGGCGGTTGCGAACGAAGCCGTTAAAAAACGCTTGGTCGAGGCGTTGTATGAGCAAAGCACCTCCCATGGTCAGTCGCTGTTTGATCGCGGCAGCCTGGAGGCCATAGCCAAGGCCGCAGGCGTTTCGAACGCGTTAATCCAACGGGCGTGGTCATCCGTTGAATTGCGCGTAGAGATGGAGGAGGACGAATATATCGCCGCGCAACTAGGTTCGGGCGTGCCTTTGTTTGTATTCGATAATGCCTTCTCATTGTCCGGAGCTCAGCCTGAGGCTGCTTTTCTTGAAGCGCTGAACAAGATGCAGGAGAAGTCGAAAGTCGAAGATGACGCATTCAGCGGTCAAGTCTGCGGCATAGATGGCTGCAAAATTTGATTAGCAGAAGCGGTGCGGCACCGGGTTGTGCCGCCCTTCATACGTATTGAGAGCGAGATCCAAATGAGCCGTATCGTTGAGTTGAGTGCTCCGCAGTTCGCCCGCTTTGTGGCCAAAGGCAGCAGCGTTGTGCTGTTTTCAGCGTCTTGGTGCAAGCCTTGTCAGGAGATGAAACCGGTGTTTCATGCCTTGGAAGAAAAGCTTCACTCCCTGGCGGCTTTTGCAAAGATTGATGTGGCGGTGTCTCCGACGATCGCGCAAATGTACGGTATCCGGGCGGTGCCATCCTTGGCGGTGTTCCATGAGGGGCGGCTGCTGCGGGTCATGCCCGGATCCCGTTCAGTTGGAGCCATGAAAAAAGCCATTCTTGCGGAGTTGGAAGAGGCGATTTAACCGAACATCCTCCATCAGCGGTCAGGCTGATCAGCCTGGCGTTCTTTTTCCTTCGGGTGTGGATTTACCCCGGACCAGTTATCGATGGGATGAGCGCGGTCTTCGTTGAAGATTTCCGTTAACAGCGCGTTGGCCCGTTTGTAGGCGTCATACTTGAACTCAGTATCGTCCACCGACTGTGCGGCCATTTCTTCCAGCATCTCCAGGTTCAGGCGACGGAATCGGTCCGCTCGTTCGCGGGCTTCGTAACGACCAATGCCCAGTTGCTCCAATGCCCTGCGGCCCAAAGACAATGCGAAAGCAGGGTCGAGGGGCAGCGTTGAAAGCACCGTGGACAGCCACTGGCGTCAGCCAGCGCATCTGGCAGTAGGTCGCGGTCGCATGCAGGGGTTGGGCAAGCACCGAAAACCCGGGGGGGCACCCATGTCGAACTGGTCGTGCTCGCCACCGGTGGTCACGGCCCACAATAAGCTCTTACCTTTGAGCGCGGTGGCGCCTTTGCCATAGGCCCCCCTTGGGTGAAGACTTTATCGATCCACAATTTCAGCAGCGGCGGGCAGCTGTACCAGTACAGCGGATGTTGCAGGACCAGCAGCTCTGCCTGTTCGAGGGCTTGCTGCTCGGCTTGGACATCGACGTTGAAATCCGGGTACAGGTCATAAAGGGAGCGTATGACCACATCCGGGTTATTGGAGGCTTGCCTGAGCATCACCTGGTTAACCCTGGATTTGTCGGGGTAAGGGTGAGCATAAATGATCAGAATCATTGGGAACATTCCACGATAAATCGCGTGTTCAATCACAACGCAAAAACTCCCTGGTCGTTGGACATGAGAATGCCCACCGACCAGAGAGTCTTTTTTTTTGGGGGGGGGTGAACCCCTTTTATTTACCTGCTTGAAGTTTCAATACGTCCTGAGCAGTCACGGGTTTGCCAGCGATTCCCCAATCTCCGCTTTTGACCTCTTCGAAGATGACCCAGGTGAGGGCGCGCATCTTTTCACCTTCCACAGACACCATGGCGTCCGTCACTTTCTGGATGACTTCGGCTTTCTGCTGGTCGGTAAAAACGCCTTCAATGCCCTTGATGGTAACGAGTGGCATGGTGTGCTCCTTGACGTCTGAAGTGGACAGTGATGAAACAGCGAGTAATCAGGCTTTGGCTGCAACGTATTCCGGGTAGTCGGTGTAACCCTTGGCAATGCGATCGCTGACACCGTAGTAAGTCGCGCGATCACCCTCTGCCAATGGCCAGCCGTTCTGCATGCGCTCTACCAGGTCAGGGTTGGCGATGTAGGCCGTACCGAAGGCGATCAAGTCGAGTTCACCTTTGGCCAGTTCCGACTCAGCGAGGGCTTGGGTGAACCCACCGGCAGCCATCAAGGTGCCTTTGTAGGCTTCACGGAACGCAGCGCTGAAACCAGGCGGCGTTTGCGCGGCGACGATGGTCGGTTGGTAGTTCAGGTGGACGTAGGCCAGTTCGCGTTCATTAAGCGCTGCCGCCATGCTCATCCAGGTTTCTGCTTCACCTTCGTACACACCAAAGTCATACAGGCGGCCAAACGGCGAGAACCGTACGCCAATCTTCGAGCCACCGATTTCGGCAGCAATCGCGTCAATGGTTTCCAGCAGAAAGCGCTGGCGATTGGCGATAGAGCCACCGTACTGGTCGGTACGGGTGTTCAAGGCGCTGCTGAGGAACTGATCGAACAGGAACCCGTTGGCAGCCATGATTTCGATACCGTCAAAACCGGCCTCCATCGCCATACGCGCAGACTTCACAAAGTCAGCGATGACACGTTTCACTTCATCCGTTTCCAGCGCACGAGGCACGCTGGGTTGCACAGGACCTGATTCGCCAGGCTCGATCCAGGCATATACCGTGGTATCGACCGCCGGCTGAGTACCCGAAGAAACCGGAATCATGCCATGCACCGAAATATGGGACATACGGCCAACGTGCCATAACTGCGCGAAGATCTTCCCGCCCTTGACATGCACCGCGTCGGTGACCTGACGCCAGCCTGGCAAGTGTTCGTCGGCATAAATACCTGGGGTGTACAGGTAGCCACGGGCTTCGTCGGAAATCGGCAGGCCTTCGGTGATCAGCAGACCAGCAGTAGCACGCTGTGCGTAATACAGCGTGGTGAACTCGTTAGGGATGTTGTCTAGGGTCCGGGTGCGAGTCATGGGGGCCATAACGACCCGGTTTTTTAGCGCAGTACCGGACAGATCGTAAGGGGTGAACAGCTTATTCATGATTAGTCTCGAAGTCGTTAACAGGTTGAAAGTCAGCGTTTGATTTACGACTTATCGAATGCGTCCAGCACATGTGTGCTGTACACCAACGCGGCACCGGCGTTCATGTTGATTGCCACGCCCAGTGCTTCGGCGACTTCTTCACTGGTGACGCCAAGTTTCTTGGCTTCGGCGGCGTGGAAGGCGATGCAACCGTCGCAGCGGGTGGTCACGGCCACGGCGAGGGAAATCAGTTCGCGGGTCTTCGCGTCCAGGTGATTGGTCTTGCCGCCGGCAGCGCCGAGCGCCGCCATGCCTTTCATTGTTTCCGGAGACAGGCCGTTTAGTTCTACCAAACGAGTATTGATGTCTTTGCGGGTTTGCTTCCAATCTTGCATGGGATTCTCACAGGGATGGTGTTAATTACAGTTATCTAAAAACTTGCTAAAAAGCTACCATCCAGTTGGTAGGTATACAATGTGTTCGTGATAATTTCCACTATCAACGCAATCGAAGGTATTGATAGTTTGGTCCAGAACAATAGAAAATCGCTTCATGGGGATGACGATTACTGGACTGTTGATTGTCAGCACCGCTTGCTGTCAGGCATCGTCGAGACGCTCACATACTGATCGTCGCGGAGCGCCGTCATGGTTCGATTCACACTGGACAACCGGTTTTGCGCGGTGGCGATGCCGATATCGCACTTATTCAACTTGCTGACGCAGATGTCCGGCGTAGTCCAGCAAGGTCTGCCGATCAACTTGTCGCGCATCGTTAAACCCTGGTCCATTCTCCGAGCGACACCACCGAACAAACGCCTACCAGCGATCACTGTGCGCCTGCACCGTGCCGTAATGCCCGCCGCCAAATAGATCGCGCAACGCCTGGGGCCCGGCATAACTCAGTTGCCGGCCATAGCCAAAATTGCGTCTATCTCGCCTGCCCGCTGGTGCCATGATCGAACTCCTCTCGAAGCCAAACCTTTGAAACTTTCCCCACGTCATCCCGCCAAGGATGTTGAGTGTTATCAGGGATCAAGGCCCCTGCGACCTGTGAGGGGTGTCCACTAACGCGGGACTGGCGGCTCTTTACGACCGGGAGCTTGGGCATCTCATGATCTGGCCTCCTGAACACTTCCGAAGATGTGGGCGGGTGGAGGCTGCGCTGGCTGACGAGACCAACGCCGCGAGATCCTGAGTCGGGTGAAGGCAGCGAGGCAATGACCGGGGCATGCCTGACTGTCAGTCAGGTGCAGTCCATTCCGTGGGCTGCGGCACCATCATTTGCATCGCTGTTGCCGGTGACTTCGGTGTTTGTCACGCCGATTGTCACGAGGGGGAATGCCGCAAAGCCTTGTACGAGGTGGGCTGCAGCAGTGGTAGGAGCGCCCGTCTCTTTCCGGGAGAAAGAGACGGGCGCAGGTTGGCGCAATAAAATGGCCAAGCGGATAGGTTGCTGCAGGGCAGTTGGGTAGGGGGATGTATTTGCCGCAATGGCAATGATCTGAAGTGGGCATCCATCACTCGGTGAGTGACCGTGCGAGCCGCCGGACGCTAATCGCACTTTGGGAGAACCGCCACGGCGTGGCGTAGCCTTAAAGGTTCTGGCTACCTGGGTTGCTGTCAACGACAGCGCTTTGCCCGACCTTTTCTACGCCTGTGGAGAATTCGGGTCAAGGCTCGAATTTTCGGGAGTTCTGCGGCTGTGGATGAAATTATCCACTAATGGAAATCAGTGGTTTTCCACAGACGATTGCGTGGGCTTTAGATTTTTTAAGTGAGGTCCATCCAAACAGGGCGGCTTTGCAGCCCTGTTTGGATGGACCCGCGTGGACAAGCGGATCACTGAGATATGAGGACCGAGCGCTTACTCAGTTGCGCCACGTTTTGCTTTTAGGCGAGTGACATTCGCACCCGTCTGATTGGCGAATTCGCGTGGGCTAACATGCTTCTGCTGATTAGTCTCAAGGTAGCGACTCCACCAGTTCATGATCAGCCTGCGCTCCTCGATGAACTCGGCCTTGTGGATGTAAGCGGCGCGGACGTTGTTGCGTTCCTTGTGGCTCATCTGCCGCTCGATGGCTGTGTCCGTCCACAAACCTGACTCGATCAGTGCGCTGCAGGCCATCGAACGAAACCCATGCCCACAGATCTCGGATTTGGTGTCGTACCCCATCTTCCGAAGCGCGCTGTTCACCGTGTTTTCGGACATTGGTTTCCAAGACTTGGTATCGCCTGCGAACACCAAGTCAAATTTGCCTGTGATTGCGTGGATCTGCTCGAGCAGGGCGATCGCTTGCGGCGATAAGGGTACAAGATGGATGTCCCCGGCCATCTTCGTACCTCTTGTGGAAAAGGGTACGCCTTCCAACGCTGGTCGCGTGTCGGGTATTTCCCAAACGCCACGTTTGAGGTCGAACTCGCTCCAGCGGGCGAAGCGCAGCTCGCTGGAGCGGACAAACACGTGCAGTGACAGCAAGACCGTCAGTCGGGTAAGTGCGCGGCCTTTATAGGTGTCGATCCGTTCCTGCAACTCAGGTAAGCGCGATAAGGATAAGGCGGGGCGGTGGATGACCCGCGAGGCTTTGATCGAGCCTACGAGGTCGTAAGCAGGGTTTACGGTGATAAGCCGGAGGCGCTTTGCCTCGCGCATGATGCTCAGCAGGTAGTTTTGTACCCTTAAAGCAATGTCTATCGTTCCGCGCTTCTTAATCGCGTCCAGGGGCCGCATAAGGTCGTGGGTATCAAGGTCGACAATGGCGCGGGTGCCGATCAGCGGGAAGAGGTGAGTTTTGAGGCGACTCATCACTGTCTTGGAATAGTCCGGTGCCCACTTGGCTGACATTTCCGTGTGCCAGCCGAGGGCAACGCTTTCAAAGGTGCGGCCTTTGATCAGAGCGTCCGTCTTGGCTTGGTTCTTGGCTCCTATAGGGTCAATGCCATCCGCCAGCATTCGCTTGACCTCCAAGCGCTTGCGGCGCGCATTCGCGAGGCCAACGATGGGGTAGTTGCCAAATGAGGTCAGTCCTTCCCGGCCATCAGGTTTGACGTATCTGAGACGCCAGCCTTTGCGGCCATTGGGTTGGACTAGAAGGTAAAGGCCGTCGCCGTCGAAAAGCTTGTAGGCGCGGTCTGTGGGCTTGGCCGAACGGCAAGCGGCGTCGGAGAGTGGAGCAGTGGTGCGCGACATAAGGGTACTCCCTTTTATCGAACTGATATTTATCCCAAACTCTACCCTTAAAATGGCTGGTACTTACCGGAATCCGACAGAACGCCAAAACGAAAAAACCCGCCATAAGGCGGGTTTTTCGGGGGTTTCAGAGATTTTGAAAGCCTTCTCTGGAACCTTGTCTGGCTCCACGACCTGGACTCGAACCAGGGACCCAATGATTAACAGTCATTTGCTCTACCAACTGAGCTATCGCGGAATGCGGCGTATCTTACTGATTGAAAAGGATAAGTCAACCATTTAATGCGCTTTTACGTGTGTACAAGGCGCTGTTTGGGTGCGCTATCATCGCCCGGCTGTCTACAGCAAGCCGCAACGCTCTACAGCATGAACCCAAGAAAAGTGGCAAACCAAACCGACAGGAAGTCGCTCCGTGAAAAAAATGCATCACCACCCCTTTTTCAAGCCCCGCCGCGCCGCCGCCACACCGACACCGAAAAAGCCCAGGTTTTCCTCCGGTACGCTCCTGTCACTGGCAGCGGTGGTGATTTCCATTGCCGCCGCGTCGATTTCCTTCTGGCAACTGGACTTGATGCGCGAGCACAACCGCCTCTCCGTAAGGCCCTACCTGGGGATTACACCGCATTTGACGGCGGAAAAAAGCGGGCTGTATTTGTCCAACGAAGGGATCGGGCCGGGCATCATCACCTCGTTCACTGTTCGCGTCGGAGACGAGCAGTTCAACGGGCTGGGGGACAGTCGCTGGCCCGCCGTGCTGGAGAAGGCGCGATTGAATCCCGAGTGCTTCGCCAAAGGTTGGCCCACCGAAGGCGCAGCGGTCAGGCCTGGTAATGACATCGCGATTCTGGAGCCGACTAAAAGCACACAGTTCGGCCCCTTGTGCCTGCTGCAAATGAGCTTTTTCCTGCAAAGGAATGACGTATTTGTAGAGATGCACTATGAATCGCTCTACAAGGAACCCTTCACCTTTTCCGGCCCGTTGAGCATGAATGAGGCCATGGACATGGGTGCGTTGGGCAAAATATTGCAGCGCTGACCCAGAGGCCCCTCGTTACGGCAACTGCTCAATCACCCCACTACGCTTCAACTGCCCCAACTGCTCACTGGACAACCCCAACCGCCCAGCCAACACCTCATCCGTATGCTGGCCCAACATCGGCGCTGGCCGTACGTACTCCACCGGGGTGCCGGACATCTTGATCGGGCTGCCGACCATGGCGAAATCCGGGTTTTGCGGGTGGGGAATCTTCACCATCAGTTCGCGGGCGATTACCTGCGGTTCTTCCAGCGATTGCGCGATGTTGTTGATCGCGCCCACCGGCACTTTCGAGGCGTGGATGCAGCTGACCCACTCGTCTGCCGTGCGGCCGAGGAAATGCGCCGACAGCAACTCGACGATTTCGCCCCGATGGGCAACACGATCGGCATTGCGCCGAAAGCGCGGATCATCCGGCAGATGTGGCAAGCCGATGCTCTGGCACAAGGCGATAAATTGGCTGTCGTTGCCGCAGGCGATGATGAAGTCGCGGTCTGCCGCACGGAACACCTGGTACGGCACGATATTGGCGTGGGCGTTGCCAAAGCGCTGAGGCACTTTGCCGGAGGCCAGGTAGTTCATGCTCTGGTTGGCCAGGGTCGCGACTTGCACGTCCAGCAGGGCCATATCGATATGCTGGCCGACGCCCGTGCGTTCACGGCTGAACAGCGCGGCCTGGATCGCCACGGTGGAATACAGCCCGGTCATCAGGTCGGAAAAGGCCACACCGACTTTCTGCGGGCCGCCCCCCGGCAAGTCATCGCGCTCGCCGGTGATGCTCATCAGGCCGCCAATGCCCTGGATGATGAAGTCGTAGCCCGGCTCTTCGGCACGCGGGCCGGTCTGGCCGAAGCCCGTGATGGAGCAGTACACCAGGCGCGGGTTGAGCGCGGCCAGGGTCGCGTAGTCCAGGCCATATCGGGCCAAGGAGCCGGCCTTGTAGTTCTCGATCAGCACATCGGAACTGGCCGCCAGCGCCCGCACCAGTTCCTGGCCTTCGACGCTGGCCAGATCGATGGCCACCGACAACTTGCCGCGGTTGGTGGACTGGTAATACGAAGCCTGCCCGGATGACTCGCCAGCGGCGGTCTGCATCCACGGCGGTCCCCAGCCGCGTGTGTCATCGCCACTGTGCGGGCGCTCGATCTTGATCACTTCCGCGCCCAGGTCCGCCAGCACCTGACCACACCATGGGCCGGCCAAGACCCGGCTCAAATCCAGTACGCGCAAACCTGTTAATGCACCCATTGTTGTTATTCCTGAAGGTCTGTGTCGCCGACTGCCGAATTTTCTTGCGCAGCCAGCTATTGTTTTGCTGTGCGAAATAGTATTTCGTAATTACACAAAATAGTATGTGCCGATATGGCAGATGTAAATGCAAAAGCACGATCACCCATCAGATAAAGACATAAGTCATTGTTTTAAGAAGATTAATTAAAGAACAGCGATAAAAAACCAACACAACCAACAATTCCGCACAGCGAAATCATGTTTTGTTTTGTTGATTTTACAAAAAAAGGATGATTACCATGCACCGTCGCAACCCGGACCCAAGTCCATCCCAGACACCTGCAGGCCCCCATGGTTTTGAACACGTGAGGCTGGATCCGATGAGCAACGAAGAGGAGGAAGACAAGGACCGGCAGTTCATCACCGCGCTGGCCCGAGGCCTGGAACTGCTGCGCTGTTTTACCCCCAGCGAAAGCGTATTGGGCAACCAGGAACTGGCGCGCAAGACCGGCCTGCCGAAACCGACGGTGACGCGCATGACCCACACCCTGACCCGCCTGGGCTACCTCAAGCACCTGCCGCAGTCGGGCCGGTACCAGTTGAATGTGGGGGTGATGGCATTTGGTTACGCGATGCTATCCAACCTGTCGGTGCGGGCCGCCGCCCACCCGCTGATGGAGACCATGGCCAAGTACGCCCAGGCTGCCGTCGCGATGGCCTCCCGGGATCGCCTGGACATGGTGTACCTGGACGTGGTCCAGGGCGAAGCGAACATGACCATGCGCCGCCAGATCGGCACGCGCCTGCCGCTGCACTTGAGTTCGGCGGGCCGCGCCTGCCTGGCGGCGATGCCGGAGAGTGAGCGGGAGTTCATGCTCGAACATATCCGCCAGCGCCATCTGGAGGATTGGCCAACGATTCGCAAAGGGCTGGAACGCGCATTCAGGGATTACACCGACTTCGGCTATTGCATGTCGATCGGTGAGTGGCACCGCGATGTCAACGCCATCGCCGTGCCCATGCTGCACACACAACATGGGCTGTTGACGTTCAACTGTGGCGGGCCGAGTTTTCACCTTTCCCGGGAAAAACTCGAAGACGACATCGGGCCGCGTCTCAAGCACATGGTCAATAACATCGAGGCCGCCGCCCGCTAGACAGATCGGTGCGCGGCCCGGCAGATCCAATACAAACGGCCCGCCGAACGGGCGCCGAGGAATGTACATGATCCGAGATTCGCAAACGCTTCATATCCTGCTGGACTCCATTCGCCAGTTCGTCAACGAAGCGCTGATCCCACGGGAAAACGAAGTCGCCGAGACGGATGAAATCCCGGCGGACATCATCCAGCAATTCCAGGACATGGGCCTGTTCGGCCTGACCCTGCCCGAAGCCTACGGTGGCCTGGGCGTGACCATGGAAGAAGAAGTGCATATCGCCTTCGAGTTGGGCCGCACCTCGCCAGCATTCCGCTCCTACTTCGGCACCAATAACGGCATCGGCTCCATCGGTATCCTGCTGGACGGTACCGAGGCGCAGAAACAACACTACTTGCCCAAGCTTGCCAGCGGCGAGTTGCTCAGTTCGTTCTGCCTGACCGAACCGGATTCCGGCTCCGATGCCGCCTCGCTGAAAACCACCGCCGTGCGCGATGGCGAGCATTACGTGATCAATGGCACCAAGCGCTTTATCACCAATGCGCCCCACGCCGGGATTTTCACAGTGATGGCCCGTACCAACCCGCACATCAAGGGCTCCGGTGGCATCAGCGCCTTTATCATCGAGCGCAATACACCGGGCGTGTCCCTGGGCAAGCGCGACCATAAGATGGGCCAGCAAGGCGCCCATACCAGCGACGTGATATTCGACAATGTGCGGGTGCCCGCCGAGCAACTGATCGGCGGTGTCGAAGGCGTGGGTTTCAAGACGGCGATGAAAGTACTCGACAAGGGCCGCCTGCACATAGCCGCCGTCAGCGTCGGCGCCGCCGAACGCATGCTCGACGATGCCCTGCGCTACGCCATCGACCGCAAGCAATTCGGCCAGCCGATTGCCGAATTCCAGTTGATCCAGGCCATGCTCGCCGACAGCAAGGCGGAAATCTATGCGGCGCGCTGCATGGTGCTCGATGCCGCGCGCAAGCGTGATGACGGCCTGAATATCGGCACCGAAGCCTCCTGCGCGAAGATGTTTGCCACGGAAATGTGCGGCCGGGTGGCTGACCGGTGTGTGCAGATCCACGGCGGCGCGGGCTATGTGAGCGAATACGCGATCGAGCGGTTCTACCGTGATGTGCGCCTGTTCCGGTTGTATGAAGGCACCACGCAGATCCAGCAGTTGGTGATCGCTCGCAACATGATCCGCGAGGCCCAGCGCTAAACCCCACACAACCCTATGTGGGAACCGTGCTTGTGTGGGAGCGGGCTTGCCCGCGATGACGGTGCATCATTCGATATTAAAGTTGACTGACACGCCGCTATCGCGGGCAAGCCCGCTCCCACAGTAGATCTTCTTTGTTCGTGCAACAGCGTTCCAACCTGCAACACCCATAACCTGTGCCCTACAACTACAACAAGGTATCGCTATGGAAGTCGCCACATCGGCGGGTGCGTTGTCGCCCGCAAAAAACAACCTGTGGATCATTGTCTTCATCTTCTGCTTCCTCGGCCTTCTGATCGATGGCGCAGACTTGATGCTCCTGTCCTACAGCCTCAGCAGCCTGAAGGCCGAGTTCGGCCTGACCAGTGTCGAGGCCGGCAGCCTGGGCAGTTTCACCCTGGCCGGGATGGCGGTCGGCGGGATTTATGGAGGCTGGGCCTGCGACCGCTTTGGTCGGGTCAAGACCGTGGTGTGGAGCATCATGCTGTTCTCGGTAGGCACTGCGATTCTCGGTCTGACCCACAGCTACTGGCAGTTTGCAGCCACCCGCTTCTTCGCCTCCCTCGGGCTGGGCGCGCTGTATGTCGCCTGCAACACCCTGATGGCCGAATACGTACCGACCCGCTACCGCACCACCGTGCTCGGCACCCTGCAGGCCGGCTGGTCGGTGGGCTATATCGTCGCCACCTTGTTGGCCGGCTGGATCCTGCCGGACCACGGCTGGCGCTGGCTGTTCTACATGGCGATCATCCCGGTGATCCTCGCCGTGCTGATGCAGCGCCTGGTCCCGGAACCCCAGGCCTGGCTCAACGCCCAGGCCGCCCGCGCGCGGGAAAAAGCCGAAGGCATCCAGCACGTCTCGGCGAAAAAGCCCGATGGCATGTTCAAGCTGATCTTCAGCGACCCCAAGGCCAGCCGCATGTTCCTGCTCTGGGCACTGACCGCAGGCTTCCTGCAGTTCGGCTACTACGGGGTCAACAACTGGATGCCGTCCTACCTGGAAGGCGAACTGGGGATGAACTTCAAGTCGATGACCAGCTACATGGTCGGTACCTACGCGGCGATGATTTTCGGCAAGATCCTCGCCGGCCTCGCGGCTGACCGCCTGGGTCGGCGCGTGGTGTTTGCCTTCGGCGCCTTGGGCACGGCGGTGTTCCTGCCGGTGATCGTGCTGTATCAGAGCCCGGACAACATCCTCTGGCTGCTGATTACCTTCGGCTTTTTGTATGGCATTCCCTACGGCGTGAATGCGACCTACATGACCGAGAGCTTCGAAGCAAAATTCCGCGGCTCGGCGGTGGGCGGTGCCTACAACATCGGCCGCATTGGCGCGGCAGTAGCGCCGGCGGCCATTGGCTTCCTGGCGTCCCATGGCTCGATTGGCGTGGGCTTTTTGGTGATGGGCGCGGCGTACTTTATCTGCGGGGTGATCCCGGCGCTGTTCATCCGTGACAAGCAGTTTGATCCGCAAAAGCAATAACCCCCTGTAGGAGCCGGCAAGCCGGCTCCTACAAAGGGCGCTAGTGCAGGTTCCGCTGAAAAACCTAGCCGTTTTGCCAGTTACTTAAACGCTTTGTTCAAACTATCGTGTACCTGACCAATTGTTGATGGCAGGGCCGGAAATGGAATTCATCGAACAGACCCGCCAGGGCTACGCAGCCTTTCGCGGCTATCAGACCTGGTATCGCGTGACCGGGAACCTCGACAGCGGCAAGACGCCATTGGTCATCCTCCACGGTGGCCCCGGCGGTACCCATGACTATCTGGACGCCTTCAAGGACGTGGCTGCCAGTGGCCATGCGGTGATTCACTACGATCAACTGGGCAATGGCCACTCCACCCACCTGCCCCACCAGCCCGGCGAGTTCTGGACGGTTGAACTGTTTCTCGACGAACTGGACAACCTGCTCGACCACCTGCACATCAGCGGGCATTACGCGATCCTCGGGCATGCCTGGGGCGCCAGGCTCGGCAGTGAACACGCGACTCGCCAACCCAAGGGCCTGCGCGCGTTTATCGCCGCCAACCTGGCTGCCGGCTTCGATGATCAGCCCCTGTGCCGAATCAACCCGTGGCCCGCAGAAGTGGCACGCACCTTCGCCCAGATGGCGGCCGATCCTACGGTGTACAACGCCTTGCACGGGCCGATCAGCATTGGCCGGTTAACGCAGATCCAAGTACCGACCCTGATGATTTGCGGGCGGCACGACCAGGCCACACCGCTGGAGATCAAGGGTGCGCGCCGGGCGCTGTTCGAAGACTCCAACCATATGCCCCATGTCGAAGAACGCCAGGCCTGCATGGGCACCGTGGTGAAGTTTTTGGATGAAGCCTGTCGCCCCCGATTTTGAAACCACACACATCAAATGTGGGAGCGGCGGTGCGACGATTCGACTTGCTCGCGAAAGCGGTTTTTCAGTCGCCGGATGTACCGACTGATCCACCGCTTTCGCGAGCAAGCCCGCTCCCACATTTAGTGCGTGGTGTTCGGGCTAAACCTCGCTGGTTTCAGCCCTGCCCGGCGCCGTCGCTTTGTGCTGCGAGTCCGCTACCACCGGTATCTCCTTGCCCTCGGCATCAAACAATTTGCCTTTGCTGAAGTAATCCCCATCCCGCAGTGCCGCCACATCCTGGAAGCACAGGCTGCGCTCGGTGCCGGCGACGAACACCGACTGCTGGTCTGAGTTACCGGCGGTGAAGTGGTTGAACGCCAGGTTCAGCAGGATCGCCATGATCGCCGAGGAACTGATCCCCGAGTGGAAGATGGTGGCGAACCAGCTGGGGAACTGATCGTAGAAGCTCGGTGCGGCAATGGGGATCATGCCGAAACCGATGGAGGTGGCGACAATGATCAGGTTCATGTTGTTGCGGTAATCGACCTTGGACAGTGTGCGGATCCCGCTGGCCGCTACGGTGCCGAACAACACGATGCCGGCGCCGCCCAGTACCGAGGTTGGTACTGCTGCAATCACCCGGCCCATAAAGGGCAGCAGGCCAAGGATCACCAAGAACAGGCCGCCCGTGGCCACCACGTAGCGGCTCTTGACCCCGGTCACCGCCACCAGGCCGACGTTCTGGGCGAAGGCGCTTTGGGTGAACGAGCCGAAGATCGGCGCGAACATGCTCGACAACATGTCTGCACGCAGGCCGTTGCCCAGGCGCTTGGAGTCAACCTTGGTGTCGATGATCTCGCCCACCGCGAGGATATCCGCCGAGGTTTCCACCAATGTCACCATGACCACGATGCACATGGAAAGGATCGCGGCCACATGGAAAGTCGGCATGCCGAAGTGGAACGGCGTGGGGAAGCCGATCATCGGGCCTTGGGTCACGGTGGAGAAGTCTGCCATGCCCAGAAATACCGCGATCAACGTACCAAAAACCATCGCCAGCAGGATCGACAGGCGCGAGATAGTGGCGCTGCCCACCTTGCTCAACAACAGCACCAGCACCAGAGTGATGGCCGCCAGGCCAATGTTCGGCATGCTGCCAAAATCGGCGGCGCGGCTGTTACCGCCCATGGCCCAACGGGCGGCGACCGGCATCAGCGTAAGGCCGATGGTGGTAATCACGATCCCCGTGACCAGGGGCGGGAAGAACTTGGTAATTCGCGAAAAGATCGGGGTGATCAGCAACCCGATCAGCGACGCGGCCATCACCGCGCCAAGGATCGCCGGCACACCGCCCGCACCGTCGCTGCCGACAATCGCCACCATGGTTGCCACACCGGCAAACGACACCCCTTGCACCAAGGGCAACTGGCAGCCAAAAAACGGTAGGCCCAGGGTTTGCAGCAACGTGGCCAGGCCACCGGCAAACAGTGACGCGGCGATCAACAGGCCAATATCGGCCGGGGACAACCCGGCCGCCTGACCGACGATCAACGGCACGGCCACGATACCGCCGTACATGGTCAGTACATGCTGCAGGCCGTAAGCCATGTTGGCAGCGACGCCAAGATTCTCATCTTCTGGCCGTTGCGGTGACGCCTTCGGGATAGTCATGGTGAGGGGATCTCTGTTTTTGTTGTGCGCTCACTGTATGCAATAGAAAGATTGGATGTCCATAGAGTTGTATACAATCATTTCCACAAGATGCCTGGCATCGACGTTACAAAAATCCATTCAGCCGCCCTGCCCCAAGGCTTGAAGCCGTGCCCACAAGGATCAGAAAAAAATGCTCAACCGCACGCTGCGCATCCACTCTGCGGCCATTGGCTACTTCGATATGGTCCGCCGCTGCCATTCGATCCGTGAAGCCGCGCGCCGATTGAACGTCGCCTCGTCGGCGGTGAACCGGCAGATTCTCAAACTCGAAGACGAAGTGGGCGCGACCTTGTTCGAGCGCCTGCCCGGCGGGCTGCGCCTGACCGCTGCCGGGGAAATCCTGACTCGCCATGTGACCCTGGTGCTACAGGATGTGGAGCGGGTACGCGGCGAACTGGAAGGCCTGAACCAGGTACAGACCGGGCATGTGGAAATCGCCACCGTGGAAGGCGCGACGGTAGAGTTGCTGCCCGCCGTGCTCAGGCGCATGCGCCAGCGCTATCCGGCGGTGACCATCGGTGTGACCGTGCAGGGTTCACAATCGATTCCGGCAGCGGTGATCAACGGCCAGGCAGACCTGGGGTTGGCCTTCGCCCTGCCGCGCAGTGCGGAAACCACGCAACTGTGTGTCGGCCATTTCCGCCTTGGTGCGTTGGTGGCACCGGGACATCCACTGGCCGCCCATGCCAGCGTCAGCTACACCCTGTGCGCTGAACACGGGGTGATCCAGGCCAACAGTGAACTGTCGATCCATCACTTGATCGCCCCACTGCACAAGCGTTCGCCGGCCGCGTACAAACCGTTGCTGCAAAGCAATTCCATGGAACTGGCACGGCAGTTGGCGCGCCAGCAGCTAGGGGTGGCATTCCAGACACGGATCGGGATCGAGGCCGACTTGGCCAGGGGTGAACTGCTGCATATCCCCTTGAGCGATCAAGGCGGGATGTTCAGCGACCTGGGCCTGTATGCGCGCAAGGGCCGGGATTTGCCTACGGCGGTCGAGTCGATGGCCCACCTGATCAGCGAGGAAATCGCTTTGCGCGAACGCGAAGAATCCGCCTGTACCCCCCGTATTTCCTGACCTTCGGGCCAACTTGCGCGCTGCCGATTCGGCAGCAGGCCAGTCGATATTCTGTTCTTTGAGCATCACGGCGATTGTGCCGATACTGCGCCCGGCGGCCCGGCACGGCTGCCATGAGCCAAACGCCAAAGGAACTAAAACAATGAAAAAGGCACTGCACGGCGCAACCGTTTTACTCACACTCCTCGGCGGCGGGGAGGCTGTCGCGGTGGAATGGATGAACAACAGCGTAGGATTTCGCTACGGGCAACAGTTCACCAATCCGAACAACCCCAACGAATTCAGCAAACGCATCTACAGCTTCACCCACGCCAGTGGCTATCAGTACGGCAGCAACTTTCTCCATCTCGACGTATTCCTGTCCGACAGCCGCGACCCGCGCAAAGGCACCGACCACGGTGGCAGCGAAGTGTATGCGGTCTATCGGCACCAACTGTATGCATCACGGGTATTCGACAGGCCACTGGGCACCGGGCTGATCAAGGATTACGCGCTGACCCTGGGCTTCGATGCCAACCGCAACAACAACCTGGCGTCGGCCAAAAAACGCGCCCTGGTGCTCGGGCCGACCCTGAAATTCAATACCGTCGGGGTGCTGGACCTGAGCCTGATGTACTACAAGGAAAACAACCATTCCGGTATCCCTGGCGCGAAGGATCCGAACCACACCTTCGACGACACCTACATGCTCAACCTGACGTGGATGCGCCCGTTCGAAATCGGCAACCATGGCGCGAAGTTCCAGGGGTTCATCAACCATGTCGGTGACAAGGGCCACGACTACAACAGTCGCGACACCGCCGCCGAGACCCTGGTGCGCACCGCGCTGATGGTTGCGGTACGACCGGGTAAAAGCGTCAAGCCCAACCTGTACCTGGGGGTGGGCTACGAATACTGGCATAACAAGTTCGGTGTAGATGGCGGCCGAGGCAGCCGCACCTCGACACCAACCGTGAACATGGAAGTGACGTTTTAAGCGGCCGCCAACTGCGACTCATCCGACTTGGGCCGCGCCAGCCAGTAACCCAATACCGCCAGCGGCGCGGTCGCCAGCATCACGATCACGGTGATCTGCAAGGGCTCTTCGATCAGCGACGACACCAGCAGGCTGGCGACGAAGCACAAACCCAATTGCAGAGTGTTTTGCAGCGCGGCAGCCTTGCCGGAGTTTTCCGAAAAAGGCATCAGCGCATTCGCCACTACAATTGGGTAGCTGGCGCCGTTGACCAGGGCCATCAGGCAGAACGGAATCAGCAAGGTGGTCAGTGTCGGCACCGTCAGGGTCGCCACCAGATACAGAACCACCATGCTGATGCAGTACGCCACCAGCAACCAGGGCAACAGGACTTTGCCCTGGAATCGTTGCAAGGCACTGCGGCAACTGTAGCCACCCACCAGAAACGCCAGGGTCGGCAGGACATAACTCAGGCCGATGTCATTGGGGCTGTAGCCCATGCCACCGAGAATAAATGGCGATGCGGTCAGCCAGGCGAAGAAACTGGCGGAGCACGCGGCAAAGATCATCACATTGCCGGTGAACACCCGCGACTTGAACAGTTGCCCGTAGCCCAGCCGGGCTTTTTCGCCATCGGCGGCCAGGCGCTTGGGCATAGGTTTGAGTAACAGCGTGGGTACCAGCAATAACAGCGAGACACCCAGCAACACGGCGAAGATCGCCTGCCAGCCCCAGTGATTCAACACCACCGCGCCCAACAGCGGCGCCAGCGCCGGAGACAGGGACATCAGCGGCATGATGCTGGCGAAGACCCGATGCGCCTTGTCGGCCGGGTAACGGTCAATCACCAGCGCCTGCCAACTGACGGCAGCGCTGCACACCCCAATCGACTGCACAAAGCGCAAGGCCAGCAGTTGCGGCGCGGTCTCGACCCAGAACATCCCCAGGCAGCCGAGCACAAACAGGCTCAGGCCGGCCAGCAGGATTGGCTTGCGCCCCAGGCGATCAGACAGTGGCCCCCAGAGCAGTTGCCCCAAGGCAAAACCGGCGAGGAAAATGCTCAGACTGGCGCCCACTGCACCGGGTGAAATCTGCAGGTGCTCGCCCATGGCGCCGAACGCGGGCAAGTACATATCCATGGCCAGGTAGCCGAGCATGCTCAGCCCCGCCAGGTACCAGGTAAAACCAAAAGAATTTTTCATTGAAGCCTTGTAGGTACTGCCATCAAACAATTTGCTGACTGGCGCCTATTATGAAGCTGACAGTTGCGCTGTGAAGCGATAATAATTGAACACTCTTATCAATATTTTTGAAGGCAACGCCCATGTGGTCCGAATACTCCCTGGATGTGGTGGATGCGGTAGCTCGCCATGGCAGCTTCAGCGCCGCCGCCCAGGAACTGCACCGCGTACCCTCGGCCATCAGCTACACCGTACGGCAAATCGAGGAATGGCTGGCGGTGCCGTTGTTTGTCCGCCGCCACCGTGATGTGGAGCTGACACCTGCCGGACGCCTGTTCATCGACGAAGCCCGTGGCGTGATGAAAACCATGCTCGGCACCCGCCGCCTGTGCCAGCAGGTGGCCAATGGCTGGAGCGGCCAGTTGAAAGTGGCGGTGGACTCCATCGTCAAACAACAGCGCTGCCGGCAGTTGGTCCTGGACTTCTATCGCCAGTTCCCCGACGTGGAACTGCTGCTGGAGTACGAGGTGTACAACGGCGTATGGGACGCCCTGGCAGACGAACGCACCGATATCGTGATCGGCGCCACCAGCGCGGTGCCGGTGGCCAGCCACTTCACCTTTCGTGACATGGGGCTATTGAACTGGTTATGCGTGGTCAGCGCCCGGCATCCGCTGGCGCAGGTCGAGGGTTTGCTCAGTGACGATCAACTGCGGCCCTTTGCGTCGCTGTGCATGACCGACACCTCACGCAACCTGCCCAAGCGCGACACCTGGACCCTGGACAACCAACGGCGCCTGGTGGTCCCCAACTGGGCATCGGCCATGGATTGCCTACAGGATGGGCTCTGCGTCGGCATGGTTCCGGCGCATCTGGTGCAACCGTTGATCGACAGTGGCGAGTTGGCGGCGCTGCAACTGTCACGGCCCTTCCCGGCCAGCCCGTCCTGCGTGGCCTGGGCGCAGAACAAATTGTCCCCGGCCATGACCTGGCTGCTGGAGTACCTGGGGGACAGCCAGACGATGAACCAGGAGTGGCTGAACGGGCCAGATTTACAGTAATCGAGCGATGGCCCGCACAATCATCTCCACCTCCTTGCTATCCAGGGTCAGGGGCGGCAGCAGGCGAATGACCTTGCCCCGCGTGACATTGAGCAACAACCCCTGCTCCCGTGCGGCCCGCTCGGTCAGGTCGCGCTGCGGCGTGGCCAGTTCAATGCCGATCATCAACCCGCGCCCACGGATCGCCAGCACTTGCGGGTGCTCGCTCAATTCCACCCGTAGCCGCGCCAGCAGCCGCTCGCCTTGACGCGCGGCGTTCTCCAGCAGGCCTTGTTCCTCGATGATATCCAGCACCGTACAGCCCACGCGACACGCCAGCGGGTTACCGCCAAAGGTGCTGCCATGGCTGCCGGGGGTGAAGAGCTTGGCCACCGCGGCCCGCGCCAGGCAGGCGCCAATCGGGATACCGTTGCCCAGGCCCTTGGCCAGGGTCATGACGTCCGGGACGATTCCCTCCTGCTGGAAAGCAAACCAGGTGCCGGTACGCCCGATGCCGGTCTGGATCTCATCGAGCATCAATAGCCAACCATGCTGGCTGCAGTGCGCGCGCAAGGCTTTCAAATAACCCGGCGCAGCCAGTTGCACACCACTTTCACCCTGGATCGGCTCCAGCAATACGGCAACTATCCTGGGGCCGAACTCACGGGTCACCGCCTCCAATGCCAGCAAATCACCAAAGCCCACCTTGATGAAATCCCCCGGCAAACGCTGGAACCCCAGGCGCACCGACGGCCCATCGCTGGCGGCCATGGTGCCCAGGGTGCGGCCGTGGAAGGCGTTCTCCATGACCACCACCAGCGGCTGCTCGATGCCTTTTTTCCAGCCATGCAGGCGCGCCAGTTTCAACGCGGTTTCATTGGCTTCGGCGCCGGAATTGTTGAAGAACGCCTGATCCAGGCCAGACAACTGGGCTAACCGTTGGGCCAGGCGCTGCTGCCAGTCGATGCCGTACAAATTGGAGGTATGCAACAGCAACCCGGCTTGCTCGCTGATTGCCGTCACCAGCCGCGGGTGGGAGTGACCGACATTGGTCACAGCGACTCCGGCCACGGCGTCCAGGTACTCACGGCCCTGCTGGTCCCACAGGCGCGTGCCCAAGCCACGGGTAAAACTCAGGGCCAGGGGTTGATAGGTGGTCATCAGGCAAGCGGCGGTCATGGCATCGGGCTCCATAGGGGTCAGGGCCTTAGTATCGTTAGCCACTCAAGCTGGATAAACTGCGCACATCTGCAATGACTTTGAATCAAGGGTTGATAATGGATTTGTTCCAGGCAATGACCGTCTACGTCAAAGTGGTAGAGGCCGGCAGCATGACCGCGGCGGCTCAGGCTTGCGGCCTGTCGACCACCATGGTCGGCAACCACCTGCGCGCCCTGGAGCAACGTCTGGGCGTCAGCCTGCTTAAACGCACCACCCGTAAGCAAAGCCTGACCGAGTTCGGCGGCCTCTATTACCAGCGCTGCCTGGAGGTACTGGGGTTGGTGGCCAACTCCGAGCAATTGGCGGAGCAAATCCACAGCGAGGCGCCACAGGGGTTACTGCGCATCACCGCGCCGCCCGCGTTCGGTGCCGAGCGCCTGGCACCGGCGCTCAGTGTGTTTTCCCGACGCTACCCAAAGATCCAGCTGTACGTGGTCCTGAGCAATCAAGCCATGGACCTGATCGATAGCGGCTTCGACGTGGCGATCCGCTTGGGTGAGCTACAACCTTCCAGCCTGATCGCCCGGCCGTTGCAGGACTACACCATGACCCTGTGCGCGTCGCCCGACTACCTGGCGCGCCGGGGTACGCCCCAGCAGCCCATGGATTTGCAGGCCCATGACTGCTTGGCGTTCGCCTACCCGTCGACCGATGACTGGCGCAACGCCGACAAACTCTGGCGCCTGCGCGCAGCCGACGGTGAAGTGGAAGTCGCCGTGTCCGGGCCCATGACCATCAACAGCTCCCAGGCGCTGCACCGTGCCGCTATCGAAGGCATGGGCATCGTGATGCTGCCCGACGCCCTGGTCGGCGCCGATCTACTGGCGGGGCGGCTGGTGGCGCTACTGCCAAGCTACCAGTCACCCTCGCGCTCGATGCACCTTTTATATGCGCAGGACCGCTATCGCCTGCCCAAGCTGCGGGCGTTTGTCGACTTCGTGATCGAACAATGGGCGCGCTAGACGCTCACCCCCAAGGCCTGCAACTGGCGCCGGGTCTGCTCGGGTGATACGTGGTGAATACCCTGCCAGCCCAGGGCACTGGCGGCATTGGCGTTTTCGGCCACATCGTCGATAAACACCAGTTCTTCGGCCCGGATATCCGGCAGATGGGCACGCACCTGATCGAGGCTCGCGCGGTAGATCGCCGGGTCAGGCTTGATCAGCTTCACCTCGCCGGACACTACGATGTTGCGAAAGTATTTGAGGAATGGGTAGTTGGCGCGGGCATAGGGGAAGGTTTCTGCGGACCAGTTGGTCAAGCCGAACAACGGTACTTTGGCTTCATGCAAGTCTTCAAGAATCGCCACGCCGTCGGCGAGCGGGCCGCGCAGCATTTCATGCCAGCGGTCGTAGTAGGCCCGGATCAAAGCCTCATGTTGCGGGTGTTCGGCGATCAGGCTGCGGGTAGCCTCAGCCAGGGTGCGCCCAGCGTCCTGTTCAGTGTTCCAGGCCTGGGTACAGATGTTCTCGAGGAACCATTGGCGCTCCTCGTCACCGGTAATCAGCTTGCGGTACAGATGCTGCGGGCTCCAGTCAAACAGGACACCGCCGAAATCAAAAACTACTGCACGAATCGTCATGAAGATCCTCCGTTAGCCTAGTGTGATAACGGACGCAGTCTGGCACACCGAGGTCAAGAAGGGGCAAGCAAGGAAAGGTAGGACGGTTCCCAAATGTGAGCTTTTGTAGGAACCGGCTTGTCGGCGAAAAACCCGAGAACGCCACGGGGCGCCAGGCACCCCGCGTAATCGTTGACGCTTTTCGCCGGCAAGCCGGCTCCTACAAGGGCTTAAGCCTGGACCAGGCCTTCGATCTTCACGGTCGGATTGACGTCAGCGTCGTAATCCACGCCATCAATCTCAAAACCGAACAGACGCAGGAACTCGGCCTTGTAGCCGGCGAAATCGCTGATCTCGTTGACGTTGTCGTCGGTGACCTGGTTCCACAGCGCCGCGACGGCGTCCTGGACCTTTGGCTCCAGCTCAGCCAGGTCGGCACGCAGGCGGCCATCGGCGTCAAGCTTCGGCTCGCTGCCGTACAGGCTGTCCTTGAACAGGCCGTAGACCTGCTCGATGCAGCCTTCGTGGGTGCCCTGCTCTTTCATCACTTTGAACAGCAGCGACAGGTACAGCGGCATGATCGGGATCGCCGAGCTGGCCTGGGTGACCACGGCCTTGAGCACCGATACACGGGCATCGCCCTTGAGTGCAGCGAGGTTGTCGCGCAGGGTCAGGACTTTCTTGTCGAGGTCTTTCTTGGCCTCGCCGATGGAGCCGTTCCAGTAGATATCCTGGGTCAGCTTTTCGCCCAGGTAAGTGAACGCGGTAGTCTTGGCGCCTTCTGCCAACACGTCGGCGTCACGCAGGGCGTCGATCCACAGCTGCCAGTCTTCGCCGCCCATCACTTTGACGGTGCCGTCGATTTCTTCCTGGGTCGCCGGCTCCAGCGTGGTGTCGACCACAACGCCCTTGTCGGTGTTGATCCCGCGCAGGGTCACAGCCTTGCCAATCGGCTTGAGGGTAGAGTTATGCACGACGCCTTGCGGGTCGGTGCGGCGTGGCGCGGCCAGGCTGTAGACCACCAGGTCGATCTTGCCCAGGTCTTTCTTGATGGTTTCGATGGTCAGGCGCTTGATCTCGTCAGAGAACGCATCGCCATTGATGCTCTTGGCGTACAGGCCTTTTTCGGCGGCAAACTTGTGGAAAGCGGCGCTGTTGTACCAGCCGGCAGAACTGAGCTTGCCTTCTTCGCCTTCTTTTTCAAAAAACACGCCAAGGGTGTCGGCGCCACAACCAAAAGCGGCACTGATACGTGCTGCCAGGCCGTAGCCGGTGGACGCACCGAGCACCAGGACTTTCTTCGGGCCGCCTTCGATGGCACCGTGCTCGGTCACGTAGTCGATCTGCTCTTTGACGTTCGCTTCGCAGCCAACAGGGTGGGCGGTCACACAGATAAAGCCACGAACCCGCGGTTTGATGATCATAAAATTTCTGCCTCTTCCAAGGTGCCGATGGCCAATGGTGGCCATTACGGCGTCAATCGTACTGGTCTATGACGTCCGAAAAACCGAAGCGTCACGATAGTCGCAATTCTTCTGTTCTCAAAATCCAATCCACAGCGGGGAAAGGCACTATATTTTTCCAACAAGGACGCGAATTGCGCAAATTGTGCGGCATGATGAAGCTGTACGGAGTTTGCGTCCTGCCTGTAGGGCAGGGAAAATGCCCGTCCTGTGCGACCGTATTCGGCGCTCGTCATCCTCATGCCACTGGCTGTTCATCGCCCGGTGGCTGCGCTTTCAGGGAATAAGAATGCCTCAACGCCAAGTCATCAATGCCTCCGTCAGCCCCAAGGGCAGTCTCGAAACGCTGTCGCAACGTGAAGTCCAGCAACTGAGCGAAGCCGGTTCCGGCAGCATCTATACGCTTTTCCGCCAATGCGCCCTGGCAATCCTCAACACCGGCGCCCATATCGACAATGCCAAGACCATCCTCGACGCCTACAAGGATTTTGAAGTCCGTATCCATCAACAGGATCGCGGCGTACGCCTGGAACTGTTGAACGCGCCCGCCGACGCATTCGTCGATGGTGAAATGATCGCCAGCACCCGCGAAATGCTGTTCAGCGCCCTGCGCGATATCGTCTACACCGAAAACGAACTCGATAGCCAACGCATCGACCTGAGCACCTCCCAGGGCATCACCGACTACGTGTTCCACCTGCTGCGCAACGCGCGCACGTTGCGGCCCGGGGTCGAGCCAAAGATCGTGGTGTGCTGGGGTGGGCACTCGATCAATACCGAAGAATACAAATACACCAAGAAAGTCGGGCACGAACTGGGCCTGCGCAGCCTCGACGTGTGCACCGGTTGCGGCCCGGGCGTGATGAAAGGCCCGATGAAGGGCGCGACCATTTCCCACGCCAAGCAACGCATCACCGGCGGGCGCTACCTGGGCCTCACCGAGCCGGGCATCATCGCCGCCGAGGCACCGAACCCGATCGTCAACGAGCTGGTGATCCTGCCGGATATCGAAAAACGCCTGGAAGCCTTCGTGCGCGTCGGCCACGGCATCATCATCTTCCCAGGTGGCGCTGGCACGGCCGAAGAGTTCCTGTACCTGCTGGGCATCCTGATGCACCCGGACAACCGTGATGTGCCGTTCCCGGTCATCCTCACCGGGCCCAAACAAGCGGCGCCGTACCTGCAACAGCTACATGCGTTTGTCGGTGCGACCCTCGGTGAAGCGGCCCAGGCCCACTACCAGATCATCATTGATGACCCCGCGGAAGTCGCCCGGCAGATGACCGCAGGCCTGAAGTCGGTCAAACAGTTCCGTCGCGAGCGCAACGACGCCTTCCACTTCAACTGGCTGCTGAAGATCGACGAAGGCTTCCAGCGCCCGTTCGACCCGACCCACGCCAACATGGCCAGCCTGCAGCTGAGCCACGCCCTGCCCGCCCATGAACTGGCGGCCAACCTGCGCCGGGCGTTCTCAGGGATCGTAGCGGGTAACGTCAAGGACAAGGGCATCCGCCTGATCGAACAGAACGGGCCCTATGAGATCCACGGCGACCCGACCATCATGAAGCCGCTGGATGAATTGTTGAAAGCGTTCGTGGAGCAGCACCGGATGAAGCTGCCCGGCGGCGCGGCGTATGTGCCGTGCTATCGAGTCGTGCAATAAGGCAAATTGCCAGGTCATAGGTTGTATTGCTTTAGGACTGTCTGTGGGGTGTCGAGGGAACGAAAGCGGACTAGGGTTTTAACTATTCCGATCACTGCCCCCACAGAAGAGCAACCTATGGACCAACGGATCTTGTCCTCCATTATTCCTTACCCTAAGGTAAGGAATATCCCGATGGAGACCTTCATTATGGCCACCGCCACACTCACCTCAAAAGGGCAAATCACCATCCCCGTTCAAGTCCGGACCGCATTGGGCCTGGACACAGGAGACCGGGTGGAATTTGTCGAAATGGAAGATGGCAAGTTCGCCATCATCGCCGCCAACCACAGCATCCAGGACCTCAAGGGGCTGATCCGCAAACCCGCCAAGGCCGTCAGCATTGAACACATGAACCAGGCAATCGCCGCGCAGGGAGCGAAGGCTGGATGATTGGCCTGGATACCAATGTGCTGGTGCGCTACGTCACCCAGGATGATCCGGCGCAATCGGCCAAGGCCTCGCACCTGATCGAATCCCTGACCGTTGCTGCGCCGGGTTTCGTCAGCCTGGTTTCGGTGGTGGAACTGGTCTGGGTACTACAGAGCTGCTACCCCTGCACCAAGACGCAAGTGGTAGCCGTTCTGGAAACCCTGTTGCGTACCCGCGAACTGATCATCGAACATGCCGAAGTCATCTGGCAGGCCGTGCGCCGATTTACCACAACCAAGGCGGATTTCGCCGACTGCCTGATCGAACGCTGTGCCCACGCCGCCGGGTGTGAATACACCGCCACCTTTGATCTAGACGCCGCGAAGGCCGCTGGTATGCGGCGCCTGGGCTGAACCCTGGCGTTGCTGCAACGGGCCTGCTTTGGTAAAACCTGTGTTCCATTGCCCCTTGAGAGACTGCCCAACGTGCGTACGCTTCTGCTCGCTGCCCTGCTCCTGACACCCGCCCTGGCCTTGGCGCAAACCATCGCCTGGCCCGACCTGCCGCAGACCTGCTTTGTCAGCGGGCGGTCCGCCACCAACGAGGATGTAGACAGTGGTTGCGCGGCGTTTCTGATCAATGTGAAGGGCAAGGCAGCCGGTACACCGATCAAAATGGACATTCCCCAATACGCCATGCACATCGAGGCAGGTACGCTTAAGGAGACCCCGGTGGTGGTCATCCAGGCGGAACAGAATGGCAAGATCAAGGCTGTGGGGTACGAGGAGGTGGGCACCGAACAACTGGGGGCAGCGTTGCTCAAGGAACTGCGGTTGCTGGGAACGAAAAAGCCGACCTAGTGGGGCAAAAAAGCGCTCACGGCTTATGGCGTACACACCATGGTTTGTCGTTTCAAACGCACCAGAATCAGCCCCGCCACCACCACCACGATGCCCACATAAGTCGACGTATAAATCACATCGCCAAACATAAGTGCTGCCCAGACCAACGTCACGGGTGGCTCCAGGTAAACCAGGACCGCCACATGGGTGGCCGTCATTACCCTTAGCAGCATCCAAAGGCTCAGATACGCGATAAATGTTGAAAAAACCGTCAACCAAACGATCGAGATCAACACGCCAGCCCCCTGCGGAACACTCAACGTATTGGTGTAGAGCACTGCAGCGGTAAAGCCGATCAAGGTAACCAGCGACTGAATGAACAGCGACAGGCTCAGCGTACTGCGATGAGGTTGCGTCAGTGCTGCGCGGCGCTCATACAGCGTTGCCATCGTCAGCCCCAATGCCGAAACAAGCGGCAGTAAATACATGACCAGCCCGACCTCGGCACCGCTATTGCGGTATTGCCCAGCGATCACAATCGACACGCCACAAAAACCGATCATCAACCCCAACCACTGCCAGCCCCCGCTGCGCTCCTCGGTACTGCCTGACGAAAGGGCCGCTGTCATCAGGGGCTGTAGGGCAGCAATGATTGCCGCAATGCCTGGAGGCAAACCATTTTGAATGGCCACATAGACGCAACTCAAATAGAGAAACTGCGACAAGAAACCAATCACCGCATGATGGCGGATTTGCGCCCAGGAAATCTTCAGCAGTGCGACATTCAAAAACAGCGCCAGGCACACTGACACCAGCAAGAAACGCCAGAACAGCAAGTTGAACGCGCCGGCATCCTGGGCGCCCATCTTGGCCCCAATGAAACCGGAACTCCAAGACAGGACAAATACAACCTGCAATAGCAGTAGCTTCAGCGCATCCAGGCGCATGAGTTTGAGAAACCTCATAGGCGAACCGCAAGGTCGGCAAAGGTAATAGGCTCAATATCGAGCCGCCGGTATTGCTCATCGGCAGGTAAGGCCAAGTCGCGCTTAAGTTGAAGCCATGGCCTGATCGTCCTCAACACACCGTCATCGGAAGCAAGGTGCCAGAACTTGTTCACATCGGCTGTGCTGTAAGGACAATGGAATGAAAGCACCAGCGACATGCGCCTACCGGAGATGAGTGGGCGAACCCCATGAAACACACGACTGCCGTAGATATAAACAGCATCACCGCAGGCCTTGGCCACACTGGTGCAAAGACGCTCACCCAAGTCACTCACATCAAAGAGCTCGTTTGGCCCCTCAAAAAAGACAAACTCCCCACCCTCATACTCGTCAGGGCCCGATAGCAGGATATTCAAGACGAAACTCGTACCATCGGTATGCCACATCCCGACTTGGGCCTTGGCCTCGGGGGCCTGAGGCGGGTAAAAATAGTTAACCTGCGAACGCGCCCGCAAAAACGGATGTGGCACCAAGGGAACGCCTGCAATCCGTGACACCGCTAACAAGAAGGCGCGACTGCCCATCATTTCCCGCAGCAGGGTCGAAGATTCGGTAGCCGCCCGGGTACGATTGGAAATAATCCAATCACTGGTGGTAGAGCCTGCTTCCAATTGATAACAGGCCCGGCGTAATTGCACGACGCCTTCTTCACTGAACAACCCCGATACCTGTGCCACCGCTGTCAACTGTTCAGCCGCGGCAATATCCACCGACGAACTGGCATAGCCCAGTTCGGCTAGGCTTCGGTGGTACCCAAGCACAGGCGCCGTCTTGTTCAAGTAGCCATCATTCCAATGCTGCAAGGTATCCAGTAATGCACCAGGATGCTTGCAGCGCAACGATGATGGCGAAAGCGATGCCTGCAATGCCAACTTCAGCCGTCCGGCCCCCTGTGCAAAGACGGGTAGGTCACTGTCTCGCCTCATCGTTACAAACCTCCCTCGTGGTCCAGGCAGTACTCAGCCAACTGATACATGACACTGCCATCGCCACTGCAATACTCGCCAATGACCCGGCAACTGCCGTATTCCTGCCGCACACGGATGAATTGTTCACGGGTGTATTTCAGGCAGACATTCGTCAACAGATAGCCGTCATTGTGACCATCATTGACCGGGAGCAACGTTGCGGCGACGCGGTAGCAGTGGTCGTGGTGCTCAATCTGGGAAATGACGACTCGATGGTCATCCGTTTTCTTCAAGCCCAGTTTCAAACCGATCAGGTCAGAAAACCGGCTCATGCAATCGTGCCCATAAAAACGATGGATATGCGCGTCCCCCTCAGCGGTGGACAGCTGCATTTCTGATAAGACGTACGTTCGCGTACCGCCTACCCGGCGGATGATCTCGCCAATGGTGTCGGGCAACTCGTTGCCCTCTTGAAACCCCAGCATTGTGATCAGCGTTACATCCTGCCCCCGTTCGAGCTGATGCCTGTGCAGGTCACGAAAGTCAGTGGCCAGGTAGGAAAACCCTTGGGGAGTTGGCAGCAGCGGTTCCACCACTCGACGCATGACCGCCTGCGAAGCGCTATTGATATCCACTGCTGTGTAGTGTTGCGGTTCGCTGCCGCAGTCAAGCAAATAGCCCATCAGCGCAGACGTCTTCACCGGTTCCGGACCCAGCTCAACGTAATGCAAGCTCCCCGGTCCCAGAAGATCAACCAAGTCAGAGGCAACCGAATACAGGATTTCGCCCAAGGAGCCCGACCCACAAGGCGCGGCACACAAACCTGCACCGCTTATGCCCTCAGTGTTCAACGTTGTCATCAGTGCCAGTATTTCTTCACTGACCTGTTGATTCAGGGCCGAGGTATACCCAGGCAATGTCGAATATTTCTCAGCGTTTTCAATCGTCCAAATGTGCCCGCCAAACTCATGATGACTCTGCAAAGATGCGACAACCAGCGTGTTGATATCCATATGTACGCTCCGACTCTTTTTATTCGATATGCAGGCGCGCTCCTGTTTGACCCAAAGACTAGGATGAAGGCATGATTTTGTATATTTGAATAATCCGCATAACTAATCCCGAAAAGAGGGATCATGAACAAGCAACTGAACATTGACCTCTTGCGTACCTTTCATGCTGTTGCCCGCTTCAGGCGTTTCAACGAAGCCGCCAACCATGTGCATCGCAGTGCCTCGACCGTCACGACACAAATTCACAAGCTGGAGAACCTGGTAGGCCAGAGGCTCTTCAGTCGCAACAACCAGGGTGTGGAGCTGACGATGTATGGCAAGAAATTGCTGAGTGAGACCACTGATTTCCTGAAAAGCCATGACCGTTTACTCGCCTCGCTAACCCCACAGCGCATGCAGGGCAAAATCCGCCTGGGTTTACCTGACTCCTACGCGCCGGCGTTTATGCGTGACTTCCTTCCGCAACTGATTGCAGACAACCCTCTGCTCGAACTGGAAGTGGAGGCAAGGTCCAGCGGCGAACTGTCCATGATGTTCAGTCGTGAGCAAGTTGACCTGGCATTGATCGTCAGCGCGCAACCGCTGGAACAAGGCGAGCGGCTGGGTGCAATACAGCCGGTGTGGGTCGTGGCCGAGCACTTCCAGAGACCTGAACAGGCACCGCTTCCCATCGCCGTCCAGTTGAGCGGGTGCCCATACCGGGAGTCGGCCCTGCGTGTGCTGAAAGAGCACGGGGTGTATTACCGAATCCTGCTTGAGAGCGCCAGTTCAACAGCCGTAGAAGCCGCCATCATGTGTGGGTTGGCGGTGGGGCTGATCGAGGAGGAACGTATGGTCGCTGGGCTGACCCAAGTCATTCCTGGCGTTCAGTTACCGGGGTTGTCGCCGCATCAGGTTTATCTACTGTCTGATAGCGGCAATCACCTGGCGCTTCATCTGCATGAACAGGTCAAAAAAGGTTTCCGTATTTGACCGGTGTAAATACATCGAAACGCCACAACCAAAAAACCCGCTGACCGTTTCCGGTTCAGCGGGTTTTCAAGTATCGATGCAGCCCTGGATCAGGACTGCCTCAACCGCTTACAGCGCGATATCAGCCGCCGGCTTGCTCGGCTCGGCCGCAGGCTTGGCAGCCTCGGTCGCTTGAGGCGCTGCCATTTCAGGAATGACTGGCGGAGGCGTCAGCTGCAGAACCTTGGCGGTGTAGGCCCATTCTTGCGCAACGCGCTCAGGGCTGCCGTTCAGCTTGGTGCCATAGCTTGGCACGATCTGCTTCAGCTTTTCCTGCCAGGCCGGGGTAGCGACCTTGTCCTTGAACACTTTTTCCATCACGGTCAGCATGATCGGCGCTGCGGTGGACGCACCTGGCGATGCACCCAACAGGCCTGCGATGGTGTTGTCGGCAGAGCTGACCACTTCGGTACCGAGTTTCAGGACGCCGCCCTGCTCTTCGTCACGCTTGATGATCTGCACACGCTGACCGGCCTGCCACAGGCGCCAGTCTTCTTTCTTGGCGTTCGGGAAGTACTCTTGCAGCGCCTTGAAGCGGTCGTCATCCGACTGCATCAGTTGGCCGGCAAGGTACTCGACCAGTGGGTATTCACGAATACCGACTTTGGTCATTGGCCAGATGTTGTGGGTCGTGGTGCTGGTCAGCAGGTCCAGGTACGAGCCTTCTTTCAGGAACTTGGTGGAGAAGGTCGCGAATGGGCCAAACAGGATCACGCGCTTGCCATCCAGCACACGGGTGTCCAGGTGCGGCACCGACATCGGCGGCGAACCCACCGAAGCCTTGCCGTAGGCCTTGGCCAGATGCTGCTCGGCAATCGTTGGATTCTCGGTTACCAGGAACGAGCCGCCAACCGGGAAGCCGGCGTATTCCTTGCCTTCAGGAATGCCCGACTTTTGCAGCAGGTGCAGGGCACCGCCGCCCGCGCCGATGAACACGAACTTGGCGTCGGTCTCGGTCTTGGTGCCGTCTTTCAGGTTTTTGTAGCTGACGCGCCACGAACCGTCGGCGTTCTTGGTGATGTCCTGCACTTCGCTCGACAGTTTCAGGTCGAACTTGGGCGTGGTCTGCAGGTGAGCGACGAACTGGCGGGTGATCTCGCCGAAGTTCACATCGGTACCGATCGGAGACCAGGTAGCGGCGATTTTCTGGTTCGGGTCACGCCCTTCCATCATCAGCGGAACCCACTTCTTGATCTGTACCGGATCTTCGGAGTATTCCATGCCGGCAAACAGCGGACTCGCCTGCAGCGCTTCGTAACGCTTCTTCAGGAACTTGATGTTGTCATCGCCCCACACAAAGCTCATGTGCGGCGTGGAGTTGATGAACGAGCGAGGGTTCTTCAGAACGCCTTGCTGAACCTGCCACGACCAGAACTGGCGGGAGATCTGGAACGCTTCGTTGATCTCGACCGCTTTCGGGATCTCAACGATGCCGTCCTTGTTTTCCGGGGTGTAGTTCAGCTCAGCCAACGCGGAGTGACCGGTACCGGCGTTGTTCCAACCGTTGGAGCTTTCTTCGGCGACGCCGTCCAGGCGCTCGACCATCTCCATCGACCATTGCGGCTCCAGCTCATTGAGCCAGACACCCAGGGTCGCGCTCATGATGCCGCCGCCGATCAGCAGCACATCAACTTTCTTTGCCTCTTCCGCCTGAACGGAAGTAATCCCCATCGACAAAGCCAACCCCAGCAGGGCGGTGTTCACTTTTTTAAACATCGTAGCACCTATGATAAAACGCCTTCCGCCCTACCGCCCTCGACCTTCCGGCAACCGCGGTGCGCAAAACATCAGGCAATGTTTTGCTGGTTCCCGTACTCGCAAGAACTGCAGGGTGGGCACACAAGGCCGACGTATCGACCTCACTTTTATGTCCCTTCTGCGCTGACTTCTTATCATTATTGGCTTCAGCTACCTCGGCGACAGCTACCCTGCCGGCACGCATTCGGGAGCGCGTACCAGAGAGAGAATAGACCAAGATGGCGCGCAGAATATCATGCTCGGGCTGGATCGGGCGCCTGTTCTGGACCTGGCGATGGTGTTGGCACCCGGTTTAGCTTCACCTGAGTAACCAAATATCCTGTAACAAGGCCAATTACAGCCCTGACAGAACGTAAGTGAACTAAAAATCAGAAAAGTCGATGGGAATCATCGACATTTTACGGTTTTACAACGTGCCCTATTGTCGATAATCGCGTCTTCTCAAAAGGGAGCGCATATCCAGATGACTGAGACAAAAAGTTATACGGCCACGGCAAAGTGGCTGCACTGGGGCATGGCGCTCATCTGGATTGCCGCCTGGGTCATTGGGATCGTGGCCGTTCACTGGCGCGATGAATTCAACCCACTGCATCAACTCACCTTCTTACACAAGGCAATGGCCAGCACGCTGCTATTCCTAGTCGTCCTGCGCATCGCCTGGCGCCTGACCCATGCAGCACCCGCGCTGCCCAATACGATGACGCCACGGGTCAAGCGTGCTGCATTCATCGGCCATCTGCTGCTGTACATCGTAGCGCTAGTGGCGCTGCCACTCTCCGGCTGGTACTGGAGTTCGGTTGCCGACAAACCCATTCTGGTTGCAGGCTTATTCTTGCTACCGCCGCTGGTGGAGGCCGATAAAAGCCTCTACGACCTGGCAAAGGCAATCCATACCTACTGTGCATGGCTATGCGGAGCCCTTGTGGGCGGGCATATAGTGGTAGCGCTGAAGCATCACTTTATGGACAAAGACAAGGTACTGGCGGGGATGTTGCCGGGGCGTGTTGACTAACGTGCACGTTCTCCCAATACCCGACATCAACAGGGCTCCCCGGCTCCTGATAAACCGATAGCTCTGCGCGCGCGCCAATCCGATACCTCAATGCCCCTACTAACTGCGTCACCAGCATCTTCTCGCCGTTTTTCGGTTGCGCCACCGAACTCGGAAAAACAAAACGCCAAGGCATTCCAATCTGCCATAGCGGCCTGAATTTCCTGCTTTCGGTTGCCGGTATTGCTACCGGACACGGCCTGTTCATTTTGGGTGCGGGCCTGATAAAGCATAGCGACTTGCCTCCTCCATCAAGTCATCACACATAGGATTCGACTTGAGAACGTGAGCTGCGGGATCGATCCTCGACAAACCGAGCGCCGTCTGCTCTGTGGCAGATGCCCAAACCTCTCCCATAGGCCCGACAATTTGGCTTTCCCCCCTGAATTTCGCCTCTACGCCCTCATACATCTCCACACCACTACGATTGGCACAGATTAGCGGAGTGGCATTTTCCATCGCTCGAATACGTGCAAGCTGGGTTGTCCAAGGACCACCATAGTTGGCTGGGCAACACAATAGTTGTGCACCCTGGCGCACCAGCAAACGTGCGGCTTCTGGCATCCAGAGGTCAAAACAAGTCAGAACGCCAAAGCGGCAGATTCCGTCATCAAAACACGTCAATGAATCGCCCGGGGTAAAGAGGACTTTCTCTATGCGTGACAGGTGACATTTACGTTGTTTCCCCAGCCAGCGTCCCCGTGATACGACAATCGCCGTGTTGTATACGTGATCGCCATCACGCTCAGCGATGCCTGCAATTAACGTGGCGTTCTTAGCTGCTGATAGTTTCAATAAGAACTGCGCGGTTGGCCCATCGAGCGCCGATTCAGCACGACGAAACAACGCTTCACGCGAGTCGTGAAAGTAACCAATGTTGCAAAGCTCGGGCATGACCAACAGATCAAACTGTGGATGGTCTAAAACATCGCAAATCTGCTTGAAATTTGCCGCAGGATCGCCAAACGAAACGGGATACTGCAAAAAACCGGTCAGCATAAAATTGTTCAACCGTTGTTAGGGTTTTCTGGGCCCACGCTCATCTTCTGTTAGGCAGTGCAAAGTTGAACTATACCCTTACCCCTGGGCAATATAAGTGCCGATGAGCGTTCTGCGATGCTCCTGCTGAATCTGTCTCAACGCCTTAACATCCGCGGTTATTCGTCTCGGGTCACCAGGCTAGGTATGCACGTCCGCGAAAAATGTTGGTTGCCATAGCCCCCCTCAGTGCGAAGAGCGTTACCGACCTGATCATCAACGATGACCAACACACTGGCAACACTCTGCGCAGCCATCCTGGAAGTCATTTACGCCTACGACTGTCGTCATTTACCGCAGCTGAGTACGGTTTCGAAAGTGGCTCGTTGCTCTTTTTCTCCCCCCTATCCCGGCAACTCTACGAATCCCAGGGTGCAGCATTCAGCGCAGTGGCCGAACACAGTGGCATCGCTCAGGAACAAAGCCGCATGATTATGGGAGAACCGGCGAAAGTGCTGGCCAGCTACGCTTGTCATCGTCATGGGCCGCATGCGCTACAGTGGCCTGAACAAACTGACCGGGTGTACAAGATGCCATGCAGCGGGTGAGCGATTGCCGCGCAATAGAAAGAATGAAGGCAATTTTTATAGCGTGGGGTTTTCATGAATATCGACTGGCTCAATTTCACACCATGGTCATCCCTTGCCGGCGGCGCATTGATTGGTCTGGCTGTTAGCCTGATGATCGTCGCAAATGGACGTATCGCGGGCATCAGCGGTCTGATCGGCAGCCTTCTGCAGCGTCGAAACGAGGGTGTGAGCGAGAAAGTGTTATTTCTGCTGGGCCTGCTGGTCGCGCCGCTTATATGGGGATTGTTCACCACTCTGCCGCAGATCAAATTCCAGGGCGGCTGGCTCACACTCACCGTCGCAGGCCTATTGGTGGGCATCGGCACCCGCTACGGGTCGGGCTGCACGAGTGGCCACGGCGTCTGCGGCCTGTCCCGCCTTTCTCCGCGTTCGATAATCGCCACGGCATGCTTCATGTTCAGTGGTTTCGCTACAGTATTTATCCTGCGTCACGTCCTGAAGAGTTGAACATGCTCAAACTGACTGCATTCATCGCTGGCGTAGTATTCGGCTTGGGCCTGCTGCTGGCAGGCATGGCAAATCCTGAAAAAGTACTCGCGTTCCTGGACGTGACAGGCGCCTGGGACCCATCCCTGGCGTTGGTAATGGCCGGGGCGATTGGTGTCGCAATCGGTCCGCTGAACTGGGCACGCCATCAAACCCGTTCTGTACTGGGAAACCCGATGCGACTCCCGACCAAGCGAGAGTTGGACCTGCGTCTTATCGGCGGCAGCTTGGTATTTGGCATTGGATGGGGAGTAGCGGGTATTTGTCCTGGACCCGCCGTTACCATCCTATTGACGGGGCACTGGCAAGCAGTCGTATTCATCCTAGCCATGCTGGTTGGCATGCTGTTATTCACTGCGCTGGAACTTCGACGCGAGCATTAATCGGGCCGCAGCTATAAACGAAAATAACGTAGTCGCAGGATTTTTCATCCTGCCTGAGGGAAAAGGTGAGGAAAAGGGGACAAACATATTTAACTACGACAACCTCAACGTACGGCCCCCGCCATCTCCGCTAACCCATTCCTGTTAAACTGCCTCCCCTTCGCAAAGCTCAACTCAGATCCTCATGCCTCCAAACACTGCTCCAACACAAGCTTTCTCACGCCGCTTCAGCGTCGCGCCTATGATGGACTGGACCGACCACCACTGCCGCTACTTCCTGCGCCTGCTCTCCAAGCACGCCCTGCTCTACACCGAGATGGTCACCACTGGCGCCATCCTCCATGGCGATCACGAACGTTTCCTGCGTCACAACGAAGCCGAGCACCCGTTGGCGTTGCAGTTGGGCGGCAGTGTTCCGGCGGATTTGGCCGCTTGTGCCCGCATGGCCCAGGACGCGGGTTATGACGAGGTGAATCTGAACGTCGGCTGCCCCAGCGACCGGGTGCAGAACAATATGATCGGGGCATGCCTGATGGGGCACCCCGCTCTTGTGGCGGACTGTGTGAAGGCAATGCGCGATGCGGTGTCGATTCCGGTGACGGTCAAGCATCGTATCGGGATTAACGGGCGGGACAGTTATGCCCAGCTGTGTGATTTCGTCGGGCAGGTGAAGGACGCCGGTTGCACCAGTTTTACCGTGCATGCGCGGATTGCGGTTCTGGAGGGGCTCTCGCCCAAGGAGAATCGGGACATTCCGCCGCTGCGTTATGACGTGGCGGCGCAGTTGAAGCGCGATTTTCCCGAGCTGGAGATTGTTCTCAATGGCGGGATCAAGACGCTGGAGCAATGTGCAGAGCATTTGCAGGTGTTTGATGGGGTGATGCTGGGGCGCGAGGCCTATCACAACCCGTATTTGCTGGCAGAAGTGGATCAGCGATTGTTTGGCAGCACGGCGCCGGTGATCAGTCGGGCCGAGGCGTTGGCGCAGTTGCGGCCGTATATCGCCGCGCACCTGGCTACGGGTGGGGCGATGCATCACATTACGCGGCACGTGCTGGGGTTGGGCACCGGGTTTCCTGGGGCGCGAAGGTTTCGGCAGTTGTTGTCGGTGGATATTCATAAGGCTGCGGACCCGCTGACTTTGCTGGATCAGGCTGGGGCGCTGCTGGAGGGTCGCTGACGGAGGGTGCCTGTCAGTTTATGCGGTGCTCGGTCCGTCGCGATCGCGGGCAAGCCCGCTCCACCTTTGATCTCGGCGTTTATTGCATCGGGTTGAACCCGATTACGATTTTGCCCTCCTATTTACCTGCAAGGTCGGTCATTCAAACGCCTGTTTTCAGGTTGTTGCCCTCGCAAACGATCGAACGCATTTGCGCCCTTGAGCGGCTAGCAGCCCTCGGGTAATGTCATCAGACCCATAGGACAGAGCACGCCCATGACTTCCAAGCTGGAACAACTCAAGCAATTCACTACTGTAGTTGCCGACACTGGCGATTTTGAAGCTATCGCTCGCGTCAAGCCGCAGGATGCCACCACTAACCCTTCCCTCTTGCTCAAGGCTGCGTCAATTCCAGCCTACGCCAAGCTGCTGGATGCCTGCGTGCAGGATTGCAACGGTGATGTGGGCCTGGCCAGTGACCGTTTTGCGGTGGCTGTCGGTCAAGAGATCCTCAAAGTGGTGCCGGGGCGTATTTCCACCGAGGTGGATGCGCGCCTGTCGTTCGACACTGACGCGGTACTCAAGCGTGCGCATCGCCTGATCGACCTGTACGAAAAGGCAGGTATTGGCCGCGACCGCGTGCTGATCAAGATTGCATCCACCTGGGAAGGCATTCGCGCCGCCGAGCAATTGGAAAAGGAAGGCATCCAGACCAACCTGACCCTGCTGTTCTCCTTCGCCCAGGCCGTGGCCTGCGCTGAAGCCGGGGTGTTCCTGATTTCGCCGTTTGTCGGTCGTATCTACGACTGGTACAAAAAGGCCAATGGCAACGACTACACCGGCACCGATGATCCAGGCGTGCAGTCGGTAACGCGCATCTACAACTACTACAAGGCCAATGGCTACAAGACGGTGGTGATGGGCGCGAGCTTCCGCAACCTGAGCCAGATCGAAGAGTTGGCCGGCTGCGACCGCCTGACCATCAGCCCGGACTTGCTGGAGAAACTGGCGGCCGACAATGGCAAGCTGGAACGCAAACTGGCGCCAGGCCATGCCGGTGAACCTCGTGTGCATATGACAGAAGCGCAGTTCCGCTGGGAGTCCAACGAGGATGCGATGGCCACGGAGAAGCTGGCTGAGGGCATTCGCCAGTTTGCTCGTGACCAGGAGAAGCTGGAGGCATTGCTGAGCGCCAAGCTGTAAAAAGCGGGCGCGGTAAAAAGGGCGGCATCCGTTAGGGTGCCGCCCTTTTTTGTAACGTTAAGTATGTGTTGGTTGGGCTGGCGCTATCGCAGCATAGGTATCTACACAACTTTCAGAAACTGACACCCCCCGCGCTGGGCTGCGAAGCAGCCCCGAAAAGCCCGCCGCGTTTCTTCAGGTAAACCGCGATGGCAGGGTTTAGGGCTGCTTCGCAGCCCAGCGCGGGGCAAGCCCGCTCGCCACAACTGCGCTATCTGCCTGGATTTAGGCGTTGCGGCAAAGTTGTGTAGATACCTATAGCTATCGCAAGCAAGCCAGCTCCCACATTTTGACCGTGCTCCAACCGTGAGGTCAGTGCCGCTCGAGGGCATTGACCAGGTCGTGGAAGGCTTCGCGGTTGGATTCGTTCAGGCCCATGAGGATCTTATGCGCCTCCAGCACCTTAAGCCGCACCACTTCCTCGGATTGATCCTGGGACGGTAAGTCGGTCAGGCACTCCGGGCACGGGATCGGGCGGTCAACGATGTTGAACACCTGGTCGAAACCCATCGACTGCAACAGCCGGGTGATGTCTTCGTGGGTGGTGACGACGGTCGGCAGCAACCCAACCTTCTGCCGAGACAGAATGGACAACTTGGCCAACAGCCCAAGGGTGGTGCTATCGATGCTGCGGGTTTCGGTCAGATCGATCACGATCGCCGAGAAATTCAAGGCAGTGAAAATCCGCTCAATCGTTGCATCCAGGGCCGAACACAAGGTCAGGCGCACTTCACCGACAAACTTCAGGACGAAGGTCCCATCTTGCTCGGCGAATTGGATTCTTCCGGTACTCATCAAAGATTCCTGCTCAACACCAATAGGGCGATATCATCCGGCATCTCCCCTAGCGTGGCCAATCCAAAAACCTGCCGCAGGCCATCCAGGCTGCCGCCCGCCGACCTGACCCGTTGGGGCAAGGCGGCTTCTTTCTCCTTGAGTGTAGGCTCTGGAAGAAGGTCCAGGATGCCATCGGACATCAGCGTCAGGCTGAATGCCGGTGGCAATTCCAGGATGTGGTCTTCATAGGTGGCTTCATTGAACAAGCCAACCGGCAGACCACGCCCTTCCAGATAACGCACACTGTCCGGAGTGTATAAAACCGGCAATGGCAGGTGACCGCCAATGCTATAGGTCAAAAGACCGGTTTCTTCGTCAATCACGCCGCCGACCATCGTCACGTGCTTGCCCAGCTTGCAGCTGATCAGGCCTCGGTTGATGTGGCCCAGCACTTGCGAGGGAGTGAACTCCGGCAAGGTGCCGTTGCGCTTGGATTCGAACAACAGCCGTGTGGTCATGAACTTCAACAACACGGTCACGAATGCAGAGGATGCGCCGTGTCCGGAGACATCGGCCAGATAGAACGCGACACGGCGCTCATCCACGCGGAAATAGTCGACAAAATCACCCGACAGGTACAACGACGGGATGATCTGGTGGGCGAACTGGAACTCGTCGATAGTCCAGGGACTGACCGGCAGCATGTTCATCTGTACCTGGCGACCGGCGTTCTGGTCTTCCTGGAGCAGGTTGAGGCTGGCTTCGAGTTCACGGTTGGCGGTTTCGAGCTTCTCGCGATAACGCTGGTTTTCCAGCAGCAGGCGGGCACGATCCAGCGCTCGGCGCACCGAGTGCTCCAATACGGCCAGGTCTTCCAGGGGCTTGATCAGGTAATCGGCGGCGCCCAGGCGCAAGGCTTCCACGGCGTCGTTCATCACCCCGGCACCGGACACGACAATCACCGGCGTCTGCGGGGCAAGCTCGGTCACCTGGCGGATCAGCTCAAGGCCGCCCATCTGGGGCATGCGCAGGTCGCAGATCACCAGGTCGGGCTGGTCGCGCTCAAACACCTGGAGACCCTGAAGACCATTGCCGGCCTGCAGGACGCTGAAGCCACTGTCTTCCAAATAGGCCGCGAGACTCGCGCGCACTACTTCGTCGTCATCGATTATCAGCAGCGTGGCACTGGTTTTTTGCATGTGGGCAAACGGCGCCAGAATTAGGTTGGCGTAGGCAGCTTGGCAATGGCCGGGCTCGCACTACTGGATTCGCTTTCTAGCCTCTCTGTCCTACAAAACATGAGCTTTTGGCTCACGCACAAAGGTAAAGCAGAGGTGCCCTTCTAAGGCGCAGACGGTACTCCCATCCGCCAGGGGTTTCAAGCTCATGCCGATGGTCGCTGGGCGTCTTTACATCGCAAATCACCGGGAGTTATAAGAACAGGCAAAACCACAACGCAATGGAAGGATGAAACCTATGAGCGCAAATGAACGTGACTACGCGGAAAAGCGCGATTTCATCCGCATGCGGGTGGAGGCCGACGTGTCGCTGATCCACGCCGGCCAGGAGATTGCCGGGGTCTGCCTGGACCTCTCCAGCTCTGGAATGCAGGTTCAGGCGCAGCACTCATTCAACGTGGGCGACCAACTGAAGGTGCGTATCGACTCAGAACATGCCGCACTCAAAGGCCTGAAAGCGGACACCGAGGTGGTATGGGCCAGGAAAGAAGGCGACGACCAACACCTGGGCCTGAAAATTCTCAAGATGTACTGAAATCAATGCACACAAAAAAGGCGGCCTCGAGGGCTAATGCCAGTCAGTTAAGCTGACTGGCATTTTTATTTTTGATCGGATACTTCGATGATTTCAGCCGAATCGCCCGAGGATAAACGCGCTCCTCACGTCGATGCGGTAGAACGTAGTGCGGCGCTGAAGCATGAAGCTCGGCCAAATACTTGGGGATGTTCCCGGAACGGTCGGCCGAGACGCTGTTGATAAACCCAAGAATCGCCCAGGTACACGCGGTAAAGCTCATTTCGCACGGGTAAATGCCAGGACAGTGGCGACTCATTTCCACCATCTGATAGCGCAACAAGTTGTAGCCCAACAACACGCCCCACAACTCTTGCTCGATCATCTCGGGTGTCTTGCTGCGCAGCGTATAGCTGCTGTTGAACAGCGTCTGCTTCATTTCCCGAAAGCCTAATTCGATTTCCCAGCGCTGGCTGTACAGATCAACGATCTCGTCGGAAGGAAAACGCAGTGGGTCAGCCATCGAGGTCAGAATCTGACACACCTTGCCCTTGACGGTTTTGCTCAGCAGTCGCGCGGTCAGCTGCTCCGGCAACCCAGGCCATTGCTTGCGGGCCTGCGGCGAAGTGCTCAGCAAAACAATCGCATCCTGGCGCCCCAAACGCTGGATCACCTCGTACTGCGAGCCTTTTTTCAGCGGCATCAGCCAGTGGCGTTCGACACCTGCCTGCTGCCACCGATGCAGTAAACCTAACGAGTAAAAACCACGATCAAACAGCGTCAGCGAGTGATCGGGGGTGGTTTCGATCAGTTGCTCGGCCAGTTTCATTTCGTTGCTGCGGTAGCCTTCAAACGCACTGCCAATCAGCAAATGGCTGGTCAACTCCATTTGGCAGACCACGCGCACCTGAGGAAAACCGGTGTCGCCATGCTGGTTGCTGGCGGAGTCATAGCGCGCCCGATTTTCCGGCGTATCGGGCGTGCGCCAGACAACGCCATCGACACCCAACAAACGCAGACCGGCCCAAGTCGGGTGACCGGCTGCCTCATGCCAACTTTTCTGGGTCAAATCGAAGACTTGTCGTACAGCTTCGCTGCCCAATCTCTGACGGGCCTGGACTACGGCGCTGGGCGCTACCAACGGGCGCTGACCCGGCAACATGATATTCATGCGACTGACCACATCCCAGGCCGACATGCGCCGGAAGAACGCCATGGAGATCACGCACCAGAGCATCATTTCCAGAGGCAAACGACGCTTGCGCAGCGTCGCCACACCAGCTTGTTCAAGCGCCTGTTCGACCAGAGAAGGATCGAGCAAAGCACCCAATCCCTCGATGGCGTTGGGGGTAGAGGCGATGTTGTGGGTCAGTTCCAGTGCCCGAGCGAGACGCATAAAAAAATCCGATGCCAGTACAGGCATCGGATTTTGATTTCTTGCGGCCAAAGGTCAAGCGAGAAGGCTTAACTGATCGGCATTAGCCTCGATGGCCGCCTTTTTCATTCAAGGTTTAACCTTAAAAATCATCCACTACATTGCCGTCCTTGACCTTGAACTCACGGTTTTGCAGGTAGGCATTGCGGATAAAGGTGTATTTGTCGCCGTTGATCAGCTTTTCAGCCGACAGCAGGCTGGCGCGGGTATCGATGATATCCAGGCCCATGGCGCTGTTACGCGTAGGAATGTCGTTCATGTAGCGGTACGGTTCGGTGTAGCTGTCGACATACTTGGACGGAGCATCACGCAGGGTGCTTGGGCCCAGCAATGGCAGCATCACGTAAGGACCGCTGCCCACGCCCCAGTAGCCGAGGGTCTGGCCGAAGTCTTCATCACTGCGTTGCAGCCCCATTTTGGTGCCGACATCAACCAAGCCCAACACGCCAAACGTGGTGTTGACCAGCAAGCGCGCGGTATCGACACCCGCCTGATGAGGCTTGAGCTGCAGCACGTTGTTGGCCAAGTTGCCCACGTCACCGATATTGCGGAAGAAGTTATGGATACCGTCTTCGACAAATTGCGGAGTAATGAACTGATAGCCCTGGGCCAATGGCTTGAGTGCGTAGGTATCAACGGTGTCGTTGAAGGTGAAGATCGGGCGGTTGATGCTTTCCCATGGGTCGTCTTCCGCAGCCTGGGCGGCGAAAGGTACCAGCAGGACACTGGCACACACGGATAGTTGAGCAAGACACTGGCTCCAGCGCATAGCTTGAACTCCTTGAATAATCTGTCATGGGCGCTATGCCCTGAATAAGGCGGCAGTATATGACGGAAGTGTAAGATTAGGCAGCTTGACGGAAATGTCATTCAGAAAATGTACAATTTTCCCACAATCTAATCAGGTGTCATCTACCTGTCACGGACCTTCGATAGCGTCACAGCTATTTTCAGGGACGTCCCAATGCCCCACCCCCAGATCGTTGCAGAGAACGCCCCCGCCCTCACCGCCGTATTGTTTGGGCTCAGTGGCTGCCTGGTGGACTTCGGTTCCATGGCCCACGCCGACACCATCCCCGCTGGCGAAACCCTGGCCACCCCTGGCGCCCTGAATATCCTGCAATCGCTCAGTCGACAAGGCACCCCCTGCGCCTGGCTGGATGAGTTGCCCTCCACCGTCACCACGGCACTGGCCGCAGCCCTGCCCGGCTGGGTCCAGGGCACCCGTCCCGCGGCCACCCCTTGGCCTGCGCCCCATGCCTGCTGGCAAGCCTTGATGGACCTGAACATTGAGCGCCTGGACGGCTGCGTGCTGGTCAGTGGAGAGCCTCGACTGCTGCAATCCGGGCTCAATGCCGGGCTCTGGACAATTGGCCTGGCGTCCTGCGGATCGCTATGCGGGCTCTCCCCGACCCAATGGCAAGCGTTGGACGAACAGGCACGCGAACACAAGCGTGCCAAGGCTACCGTCGCACTGTACGGGCTTGGCGTGCACTCGGTGATCGACCACCTGGGTGAATTGGACACGTGCCTGGCAGACATCAGCCTGCGCCGGCTCAAAGGCGAAAAGCCCTGATCAAGATCATGCACAGTCGGCGCCAGTGGATTAATCTACAGGTCATCCCGTAGACCTTTCTCGGCGTGCCGTGGTCTATGCCAGTGCCTATCGATAAAAGGAAGAACGCCATGCCTGCCCGCGAAAAACTGCAAGAACAGGTTTCCATCCTGCGCGAGCAATTGAATCAGGACCCGCCTCTGCCACTGGAAAAACGCGAAGCGCTGGAAGCCTTGATTGCCAAGTTTGAAGTGCAACTGGAACTGGAACCTGCCACTCAACCGCCCAGCATTGCCGATGATGTAAACCTGGCAGTCGAACGTTTCGAATTGGACCATCCAGGCATTGCCGGGACATTGCGCAATATTGTGGTGGCCTTGGGCAATATGGGCATCTGATCCAAACCCCAAGCCAAGCCCAAAACCCAATGTGGGAGCAGGCAAGCCAGCTCCCACATTTGTTTGGTGTAAAGCTTACTGCCGGGCCAGGCGCAGGTTCTGGAACGGCACGTCCTCGGTACTGCGGTAAGGATTGATATCCAACCCGCCCCGACGCACATACCGCGCATACACCGTCAACTTCTCAGGCTTGAGCAAGCGCTGCAGGTCGAGAAAGATCCGCTCCACGCACTGCTCATGAAAGTCCGAGTGCTGGCGGAAACTCACCAGGTACTCCAACAGGCTGGCGTGATCCAGCGCCGCGCCGCGGTACTCCACCGCCACGCTGCCCCAATCCGGTTGGCTGGTCACCGGGCAGTTGGACTTGAGCAGATGGCTGTGCACGCTCTCCTCGACCACACGGGAATCGTCGCAACGCAGCAGTTCCGGGCGCGGGTGCTCGTAGTTGCTGACACTGATATCCAGGTCATCAATGCACACCCCCGGCAGGCGTACCAGGCCTTCGTCTTCCACCTCGGCCAGGCTGCGGATGCGCACGCCCACCGGCTTGCCGGCCGCCGCGCTCAAGTCGGCACGCAGGGTCGCCTCAAGGTTGGACACCTGGGCAAACGGCGTCTGGTTCAACGAATTGAGGTAGAGCTTGAAGGACTTCGACTCGATGATGTTCGGCGAGTCAGCCGGGATGCTGAACTCACCGATCGCCACCACCGGCTTGCCGGACGGCAACAGCCAGGACAGTTCAAAGCAGTTCCAGAAATCCACGCCGTTGTAGGGCAGCGTTTCAGCTGTGAGGCCCAACTCGGCCCATTTGGCGGCACGAGGGATAGGGAATAGCAATGAGGGTGTGTAAGTGGAAATGTATTCACTGGACTTGCCCAGCGGCGAATGTTCGGCTGCGGGATGCATGGCGGAAACCTGGCTAAATAAACCCCGCCAGTCTACCAGCCTTTGCGCCCGCCTTTGAGCATCGCCTTTATGGACTGACGTGCAGCTTGCCAACCATTCCCGCCTGATAGTGCCCTGGGAGGTTGCAGGCAAACTCCAGCGCGCCGGCCTTGCTGAAGGTCCAAGTCAGTTCGGCGGTCTTGCCCGGCTCCACCAGCACGCTGTTGGGATCATCATGTTTCATCCCGCCCATGTCGCCATGGCCCATCGCTGCGTGGTCCATCTGGCCCATACCGGTGGCGGTCAGCATGCCGCTGGCCTGCATCTTGAGCATTTCTTTCTGGTGATCGGCATGCATGCTCGCATCCCCCAGGTTGAATTCGTGCAGCAACTGGCCCTTGTTGACCAGCACAAAGCGCACCGTCTCACCAGCTTTTACGTCAAGTGAGGTGGGGGCAAAGGAAATATCCTGCAGCACCACCTCCACCGTACGAGTGGCCTTGGTCGCCGGCGCCGCCTGGCCAAAGGCAAAGGTGTGGGCGCCATCGGCCAGCGCCGGAACACTCAACACCATCAGGCAACCTGCCAGCCACCAAGAATTACGCAAAAACATGTTTATCCTCCAAAGGTATAAAGCCAGCCTGTGGGACACTCTAATAATGCGCCGCTGCCAGCTACCTGACTGCTAGATTACAACTTTGTCAGGTTGCGCCAGCCCCCTGGCGCACACGGTATAAAGCCCGCTGCTACCCGTTGCCATGAGTTGCCTATGAAACTGCTGATCGTCGAAGACCAACCCAAAACCGGCCAATACCTGCGCCAGGGCCTGACTGAAGCCGGGTTCAATACCGAACTGGTGGCCGACGGCACCACCGGCCAGCATCTGGCGCTGACGGGCGACTACGACTTGCTGATTCTGGATGTGATGCTTCCCGGGCGCACCGGCTGGCAAATCCTCCAGGCCGTGCGCAGTGCCGGCCTGGAAATGCCGGTGCTGTTCCTCACCGCGCGGGATGCGGTTGAGGATCGGGTCCATGGCCTGGAGTTGGGGGCCGACGACTACCTGGTCAAGCCTTTCGCCTTTTCCGAACTGCTGGCCCGGGTGCGCAGCCTGTTGCGCCGGGGCAGCAGCACGCCCCAAGAGACCAGCCTGCACCTGGCCGACCTGCGCCTGGACCTGATCCGCCGTCGCGTGGAGCGCAGCAACCAGCGCATCGACCTCACCGCCAAGGAGTTCGCCCTGCTGGAAATGCTCCTGCGCCGCCAGGGTGAAGTGCTGCCCAAGTCGCTGATTGCCTCCCAGGTCTGGGACATGAATTTCGACAGTGACACCAATATCATCGAAGTCGCCATCCGCCGCCTGCGCTTGAAGATCGATGACGGGTTTCCCAATAAACTGATCCACACCGTGCGCGGCATGGGCTATGTGCTGGAAGAGCGGTTCAGTTGATGAAGCGTATCTCCCTGGCCAGCCGTCTGGCGTTGTTGTTTGCCGGCTGCACTGCCGTGGTCTCGCTGTTGGCGGGCGTACTGTTCAGCCAGGCCAGCGAAAAGCACTTCATCGAGCTGGACCAACAACTGCTCGACAGCAAACTGATGGCCCTGCGCAGTGCCCTGCAAGATGCCGATACCCCGGCGCTGTTCGCCCAACGCGTGGCCGCACTGACAGACGAACTGAGCCATCAACCCGACCTGTCGGTGCGCATCAACGCCGCCGATGGCCAGCGCTGGTTTGACAGCTCCCCGTCCATTCCCGCCCAATTGCCCGCCACCCCTGGCCTGCACAGCCTGCAAAACGCCGGCACCCATTACCGGGTGTACAACGCCCCCTTGAATCCCGGCAAGCCAGGTTCGGCGCAGCTTGTGCTAATGCTGGACATCACCCACCACCAACACTTCCTGCAACGCATGCAACACCTGATCTGGCTGACGGTCGGCCTGTCCGCCGTGGCGACCGCACTCCTTGGCGCCTGGGCCGCACGTAGCGGCCTGCGGCCCCTGCGACGGATGACCGAAGTGGCCAGCCGCGTGCGTGCCCACTCCCTGACCCAGCGCCTGCCCCAGGAACAGATGCCGGCCGAACTGGCGGAACTGGCCCAGGCCTTCAACGCCATGTTCAGCCGCCTGGACGACGCGTTCCAGCGACTTTCGGCGTTCTCTGCCGATATCGCCCACGAACTGCGCACGCCGTTATCGAACCTGCTGACCCAGACCCAGGTGATCCTCACCCATCCCCGCCCTCTGGAGGACTACCGCGAAGCGCTGCACAGCAATCTGGAAGAGCTGCAATGGATGGCCCAACTGGTCAATGACATGCTGTACCTGGCCAAGGCCGACCACGGGTTGCTGAACCCCAGACGCGAACCGCTGGCCCTGGCCAACGAGGTGGACGCACTGTTGGAGTTTTTCGCGCCATTGGCCGAAGACGCCCAGGTCAACCTGCTGCGCGACGGCAGCGCCAGTACCGCCGGTGACCGCAGCATGCTGCGCCGGGCGTTTTCCAATCTACTGGACAATGCCGTGCGCTTTACGCCGCCGGGGGGTGAAGTACGGGTGCGGATCAGCGAAAACACCCAGGGCGTAACGCTGAGTGTGGAAAACACCGGGACCGGGATTCCCCAAGGGTTGCTGCCCAAGCTGTTTGACCGGTTCTACCGCGTGGATCCGGCGCGGCACGAGGGTAGCAGTGAGCATGCGGGGCTTGGGTTGGCGATCACCCAGTCGATTGTGCGGGCGCACGGGGGGAGGATTTTCTGTGAGTCACAGCCGGGGTGGACGCGGTTTGTGATTGAATTGCCCAAGGGGGATTGATGCAAGCTGGACGGGCCTCATCGCGGCATGAGTATCGACACAACTCTCTGATACTTCTGGGCTCTGGGTTTTGGGCTGATGTAGGGGGCATATCCATTGCCGCGGTAACGGCGGCCATGGGTTCCGCTTTTACAGCCAGCCCTTTCAAGGTCTTTGATAAAATCCCCCAAAACGCCAGTCAGGGGAACGAAATCGATGTGGGCAGAAGTTCTAGCGCGGTTTGAGAAAAAAGCACCGGCCAGTGTCATGACCAAAGTGATATTGGAACAGGCTGTTCCTGCTGAATGGGTCGATCAGGTGTTCGAAGAACATCGTCAGCGGCAGTACCCACGCGAGCTTTTGTTTTCAACCATTGTTGAACTGATGTCCCTTGTTTCATTGGGCTTGCGACCTTCTCTGCATGCCGCCGCGCGGCAGATGGAAGACCTTCCTGTTAGCTTGGCGGCGCTGTATGACAAGGTCAGCCGCACAGAGCCTGCGCTGCTGCGCGCCCTGGTCACCGGGAGCGCAGAGCGCTTGGCCCCGACGATAAAAGAGCTGGGGCACTCAGCCATTTTGCCTGGCTGGCAATTAAGGGTCGTTGACGGTAACCACCTGCCTTCCAGCGAAAAGCGCCTGGGCGCTTTGCGCAGGGAACGGGGCGCCGCCCGGCCTGGTTTTTCCGTTGTGGTTTACGACCCCGATCTGGACCAGGTCGTCGATCTTCAGCCTTGTGAAGATGCCTATGCCAGCGAACGCGTCAGCGTGCTGCCATTGCTGGAAAAAGCCAGTGCGGGACAACTGTGGATGGCTGATCGACTCTACTGCACACTCCCGGTCATGGGGGCCTGTGAAGATACCGGGGCCTCGTTCATCATCCGCGAACAGAGCAAACATCCACGTCTGCTTAAGGAAGGCGATTGGCAGGAGCCTATCGCGGTTGCGGCAGGCAGCGTGCGCGAGCAAATCATCGAAGTAAAAGGTGGTTGCCAGTGGCGGCGAGTCGAACTGAAGCTGCAAAAACCCACCGAATCCGGCGACACCACGCTGCTGTTCTGGAGCAACTTGCCTGACTCTATCAGTGCCGAGCAAATCGCCGATTTGTACCGCCGTCGCTGGAGTATCGAAGGGATGTTCCAGCGCCTGGAAGCGGTGTTGGACAGTGAAATCGAAACCTTGGGCAACCCCAAAGCAGCCCTGTTGGGGTTTGCGTCGGCCGTGTTGGCTTACAACGTTTTGGCGGTGCTCAAACGCAGCGTTGAGCAGGCTCATCGCCAGATCCTGCCCGACGATTGGGAAGCATCGATTTTCCACCTGACGGTACAGGTACGCAGCGGATATGAAGGCATGCAGATTGCCTTGCCGCCAGAGCCCTTATCGATCCCAATTCCTGAAGCAGGATTGGCTCCGTACTTACTGACGCTGGCGAAAAACGTCCTACCTAAAGCGGTCGCCAAGAGCAAACGGGGGCCAAAGGTGCCTAAACCCAAAGAGTGGCTGGAAGGCAAAGCCGCGAATGCTCACGTGTCGACGGATCGGGTACTCAAGGCAGCTAAGCTCAAAAGACCTTGAAAGGGCTGGCCGTAAGGGCGGAACCCATGGCCGCCGTTACCGCAGCAATGGATATGCCCCCCACATCAGCCCAAAACCCAGAGCCCAGAAGTATCAGAGAGTTGTGTCGATACTCATGCTCATCGCGGGCAAGCCCACACATTTTGATTTGTGAATACAGTCAAATGTGGGAGCTGGCTTGCCTGCGATAGCGATCTCAAGACCTACGAGTATCTCAGGGCATGCGCCGGCTCAATCTTCGCCGCGCGATACGCCGGGTAGATCGTCGCCAAAAAGCTCAACACAAACCCGGCGCTGCAAATCAACAACACATCGCCGCCTTGCAGTTCCGAAGGCAGGTTGCTGACAAAATATACGTCCGAACTGAAGATATGCTGCCCGGTCACACGCTCCATCCAGCCCACCAGTTCGCTGACGTTGAGCGCGGCAATCACCCCCAGCACACCACCGATCAAGGTGCCGACAATACCGATTACCGTGCCCTGGACCATGAAGATCGCCATGATCTGCCGCGGCGTGGCGCCAATGGTGCGCAGGATCGCGATGTCCGCGCCTTTGTCGTTCACCACCATGATCAGCGTGGCAATGATATTGAAGGCCGCGACGGCGACGATCATCAGCAACAGCAGGCCGATCATGGTCTTTTCCATCTTCATCGCGCTGAACAGGCTGCCCTGGGTATGGGTCCAGTCGTCCGCCTTATAGGCTGCGCCGAGGCCAGTGGCGATATCCGCCGAAACCTTGGGCGCCGCATACAAATCCTTGACCGCCAGGCGCACGCTTTGCACCTGGTTGGGCTGCCAACGCAGCATTTGTGCGGCATCGGCGACGTGGATCAGGGCCATCGAACCATCCAACTCGGCACCGACCTTGAACACGCCCACCACGTTCAAACGCTGCATGCGCGGGGTGATGCCGCCGGGTGCAGTGCTGATTTCGGGGACGATCAGCGTCAGCTTGTCGCCCACGTTCAGGCGGAAACGGCGCGCGGTGATTTCCCCGATCACCACGCCGAACTCACCCGGTTGCAGGTTCTCCAGATTGCCCTGGACGATATGCTGGGTGACGATGGACACCTTGCCTTCCTGGGCCGGGTCGATCCCGCTGATCTGGATCGGCTGCATCGAGCCCTTGTACGACAGCATGCCCTCCATCTCGGTAAACGGCACGGCCGCCGTGACTTCCGGGTTCTTCAGGGCCGCAGCAGCCACCGGTTGCCAGTCGCTGATCGGGTTGACGCCCACAATGGTCGCGTGCGGCACCATGCCGAGAATGCGTGAACTCATTTCCCGCTGGAACCCGTTCATCACCGACAACACCACGATCATCGCCAGCACGCCCAGGGCGAGGCCGATCATCGAGGTCATCGAGATAAACGAAACAAAACGGTTGCGGCGCTTGGCGCGGGTATAGCGCGTGCCGATGAAAATCGATAACGGTCTGAACATTCGCTTGCACCGCCTGGAAAAATAGAAAACCCGGCGTCAGGCACCGGGCTTGAAACAGGTCAGATGGCGACCAGATGACCTTCCTGCAGGTGCAGCACACGGTCCATCTGCCGGGCCATGCTCATGTCATGGGTCACCACCAGGAACGCAGTGCGCATCTGGGTGCTCAGCTCAAGCATCAAGTCCTTAATGCCCTGGGCGGTGTGGGAGTCGAGGTTGCCGGTCGGCTCGTCGAGCATCACCAGGCCCGGGTTGTTCACCAGGGCACGGGCAATCGCCACACGCTGGCGCTCGCCACCGGACAATTCTGCCGGCTTGTGCTCCAGGCGGTGGCCAAGGCCGACGCGCTCGAGCAACGCCGTGGCACGCTGGCGAGCCTCCGGGATCGCGGTCTTGCCGATCAAGAGCGGCATGCACACGTTTTCCAGGGCGGTGAACTCTGGCAGCAAGTGGTGGAACTGGTACACAAAGCCCAGGGAGCGATTGCGCAACTGGCCACGGGCCTTCTCGTTCAGCGCCGAGAGCTCTTCACCGGCCAGCCACACACTGCCTTGGGACGGCGTATCAAGGCCGCCCAACAGGTTGAGCAAGGTACTTTTGCCAGAGCCGGAACTGCCGACGATCGCCACGCGCTCGCCGGGATGCAGTTCCAGTTGCAGGTTGGACAAGACCACCACCGATTCCGGGCCTTCCTCGTAGGATTTGCCCAGGTCGCGGCAGCTCAGGATTGCTTTTTCACTCATGCCCGATTCACTCATAACGTAAAGCCTGCGCCGGCTGGGTACGTGCCGCGCGCCAGGCTGGATACAGGGTGGCAAGGAAACTCAGGACCAACGCGGCGCCGCCCACCATCAACACATCCTGGCTCTGCACCTGGGATGGCAAGTAGTCGATGAAATAGACGTCGGCGTTGAGAAACTTGTGGCCGATCAGGGTTTCGACACCGGCGATGGCGGCGCTGACGTTCAGCGCGGCGAAAATACCCACCAGCGTGCCGATCAAGGTGCCGACCACGCCAATCACCGTGCCCTGGACCATGAAGATCGCCATGATCTGCCCCGGCGTGGCGCCGAGGGTACGCAGGATGGCGATATCGCCCTTCTTGTCGTTCACCACCATCACCAGGGTGGAGATGATGTTGAAGGCGGCCACGGCGACAATCAGCAGCAGCAGCAGGCCGATCATGGCCTTTTCCATGCGGATCGCCTGGTACAGGTTGCCGTGGGTACGGGTCCAGTCGCGGGCGTAGTACTGGCTTTCACCCAGGTGCTGGGCGATTTCCCAGGCACCGCGCGGGGCCTCGAACAAGTCGTTGAATTTCAGGCGCAGGCCCTGCACTTGGTCCGGCTTCCAGCGATGCAGGCGGGCCAGGTCAGTGAGGTTGGTCAAGCCGAGGAAGCCGTCGATCTCGCCAGCACCCACATGAAAGATGCCAACCACGGTAAAGCGCTTCATGCGCGGGAACATACCCGCCGGAGTCACCGTGACTTCTGGGGCGACGAAGGTCAGTTTGTCACCGATGGCCACGCCCAGCTTGGCTGCTGCGCGGTCGCCAATGACGATGCCGAAGCTGCCAGGCGCCAGATCGTCAAGTTTGCCCTGCTGCATGAACTGATCAATGATCGAGACCTTGCGCTCCTGCGCCGGGTCGATGGCATTGAGCAGGACTTTCTGCACCTTGCCATCGTTGGTCAGCAGCCCCTGCATCTGGGTAAATGGCGCGACGGCCAGCACCTTGGGGTTCTGCTTGACCTTGTCGGCCAGGCTTTGCCAGTCGCCCAGGGGCTCACCGGACTCGATGGTCGCGTGGGGCACCATGCCCAGCACGCGGGTGCGCATCTCATGATCGAAGCCATTCATCACCGATAGCACCACGATCATCACGACCACGCCCAGGGCGAGTCCGATCATGGAAGTCAGGGAAATGAACGACACAAAATGATTGCGACGCTTTGCACGGGTATAACGCGTGCCGATAAATACGAAGAGAGGTCTGAACATGTCGGGGCTTGTTCGGAGGAAAAGAAGACGTCCCGGTGGCGGGGTCTGGTAAGCAGCTTTACACTCAGACCATTACCGTTACCTGGGGTTCGCCATGACGACATTAGATGAAGAAGATCGCCGCGAATACTACCGTATCGACGACATGATCGCACTCCAAATCAAAAGCCTGTCTGCCCCCCAAGCGGCGAGCAAGGAAGTGTTGCTGGATGATTCCCCACTGTTCAACCTGCTCAGTGAACTGCACCTGAGCGAATTCGAGTCCCAGCACCTGCTGCGCCAGCTCGGCGAGCGCGACCGCACACTCGCCGCCTTCCTCAAGGTGCAGAACAAACGCATGGATTTGCTCAGCCAGGTCATGGCGCAAAGCCTGCTGGGTGAGATCGGCGCACCGCAGCCGGTGATCATCTCCGAAGGCGGCATCGACTTCCAGCACCCCACGGTACTCGCGCCGGGCAGCCACCTGGCGGTCAAGCTGGTGCTGATGCCCCAGGCCCTTGGCCTGCTGCTAAGAGCCAAAGTCACCCATTGCGACCCAAAAGGCAGCGGCTTCGATGTGGGCACCGAGTTCGAATCCATGACCGACGCCCAGCGTCAGTTGCTGGCCCGCTACATACTGCAAAAGCAGGCCCAGGAACGGCGCCTGGCCCGGGAACAAAGCGACGGCCAAGACACCTGATCTCGTATCTATCCAGCCAGCACCTGGCGAAAAGGAGCAACTGTGACCCTGATTTATGGCCATCGCGGCGCCAAAGGCGAAGCACCGGAAAACACCCTGACCAGCTTCCAGCAATGCCTCAAGCACGGCGTGCGCCGTTGCGAACTGGACTTGCACCTGTCCATGGACGGCGAGTTGATGGTGATCCACGACCCGACCCTCAAGCGCACTGCCGACCGCCGCGGCAAGGTGGTGGAATACTCCGCAGCCGACCTGGTGAAGATGGACGCGCGCAAAGGCGGCCCGGGCTGGGTCACCCCCTGCCCGATCCCGCGCCTGGAAGAGCTGTTCGAAAAGTGCGATTTCGACCACTGGCAACTGGAAGTCAAAAGCGCTTCGCGCACCCGCGCCGCGACCACCGTGCTGGCGATTCGGGAAATGGCCCAGCGGTTTGGCCTGCTGGACAAGGTCACTGTGACCTCAAGCTCGCGGGAAGTGTTGAAGGCCGCATTGGACCTGACGCCGGACCTGTCCCGTGGACTGGTGGCCGAATATGCCTGGCTCGACCCGCTGAAGGTCGCGCAGAACTATGGCTGTGAGATTCTGGCGTTGAACTGGACGCTGTGCACCCCCGAGCGACTGGAAAAAGCCCAGCGCCAGGGCTTGCACGTGTCCGTGTGGACAGTCAACGAACCCGCGCTGATGCGCAGGCTCGCCGACTTCGGCGTAGATAGCCTGATTACAGACTTTCCCGGTTTGGCCACTGCCACTCTCGGGAATTACTGAAATCGGTCTCCCCGGCCGGCTCAGGCCACCGGCCGGAGCCGCTCAAAAAAGCCGGTTGAGGCCGTCGTACGCGGCGACCCGATAGGCTTCGGCCATGGTCGGGTAGTTGAACGTGGTGTTCACAAAATACTTCAAGGTATTTTGCTCACCCGGCTGGTTCATGATGGCCTGGCCGATGTGCACGATCTCCGAGGCCTGGTAGCCGAAGCAATGCACGCCGAGCACTTCCAGGGTCTCGCGGTGGAACAGGATCTTCAGCATGCCTTGCGGCTCGCCGGCGATCTGCGCACGCGCCATGCTCTTGAAGAACGCCTTGCCCACTTCGTAAGGCACCTTGGCCTTGGTCAGTTCGTGTTCATTCTTGCCGATGGAGCTGATCTCGGGAATCGTGTAGATCCCGGTCGGCACATCATTCACGTAGCGCCAGCTGCCATTGTCGACAATGCTGCCAGCGGCCGAACGGCCCTGGTCGTGGGCGGCACTGGCCAGGCTCGGCCAGCCGATCACGTCACCCGCACCGTAGATGTTGGTGACGCAGGTGCGATAGTTCTCATCCACCTCGATCTGGCCACGGCTGTTGACCTTGACCCCGATGTTTTCCATGCCCAGCTTGTCGGTGTTGCCGGTACGGCCGTTGCACCAGAGCAAGGCGTCGGCCTTGATCTTCTTGCCGGACTTGAGGTGCAGGATCACCCCGTTGTCCAGGCCTTCAACGCGGTCGTATTCCTCGTTGTGGCGCACGGTGATGTTGTTGTTGCTGAAGTGGTAGCTCAACGCCTGGGAGATTTCCGAGTCGAGGAAGCTCAGCAACTGGTCACGGTTATCCACCAGCTCCACCAGTACACCCAGGCCGCTGAAGATCGAGGCGTATTCACAGCCAATCACGCCGGCGCCATAGATGATCAGTTTGCGCGGGGTGTGGCCCAGGCTGAGGATGGTGTCGCTATCGTAGATACGCGGGTGGTGGAAATCGATATCCGCCGGGCGATACGGGCGCGAACCGGTGGCGATGATGATGTGCTTGGCCACCAGCTTCTCGACCACGCCATTGGCGCAGACCACTTCGACGGTTTGCTCGTCGGCGAAGCTACCGGTGCCGAAGAACAGGTCGACACGGTTACGGGCGTAGTAGCCGGTACGCGAGGCGACTTGCTTGGAAATGACTTTCTCGGCGCTTTTCAGTACGTCCGGGAACGAGAACCAGCGCGGCTCACCAATGGCCCGGAACATCGGGTTGGTGTTGAACTGCATGATCTGGCGCACCGAGTGACGCAAGGCCTTGGACGGGATGGTGCCCAGGTGGGTGCAGTTACCGCCGACCTGACGACGGCTATCGACCATCGCCACCTTGCGTCCTGCTTTGGCGGCATTCATCGCCGCACCTTCTCCAGCTGGGCCGGAACCCAGTACCACCACGTCGTAGTTGTAGACAGCCATGCGTACTCCTCAGAACAGGCCAGGGCGCACGGTTGGGCGCCTGGCTAAATCATGCCGCGGCCAGCGGTCATGAAGGATCAAATAGGCTCAGGTGTGTGAGCCGGGGCACAGTCTATATAAGGCTCAACGCCGCGCACATTAACCCTTGGTCGCGTCGTAGGCCAGTTTTGCCTTTACTACACAGTATTGATTACGGCTTGACCGCCGTCAGTTGTTCGAACGCTTTGTTGCTGCGTGTGACGAAAGCATCCCCCTCACGCATCACAAAAAATGCCGCGATTTGCTGTTTTTCTGCATAGTCCCAACCCTCTTCCGGCCCCAGCACCAACAGCAAGGTCGACAAACCATCGGCCATCAGCGCCGAAGGCTCCAGTACCGTGACCGACGCTAGGTGGTGGGTGATAGGTGCGCCGGTCCGGGCATCGAGGGTGTGGGAATAGCGGCGACCATCCTGCTGGAAATAATTGCGATAGTCACCTGAAGTAGACACGCCGAAACCGTCCACCGCGATAATCCGCTGCGCGACCTGCTGGTCATCACGGGGCTCCTCCAGGGCCACGCGCCAGGGCGTACCGTCGGGCTTGCGCCCGGCAGCCTTGAGCTCGCCGGTCACTTCAACCAGGTAGCGCTCAATACCCAACTGCCCCAGCCGCTCGGCAATCCGGTCCACCGTGTAGCCGGCGGCGATGCTGTTGAAGTCCACTTGCACCGCCGCATCCTTGCACAACTGGCCAGCGTCGACACGCAGGTGCTGATGGCCGACATGCTGGCGTGCCTGGGCCAATGCCATGGGGTCCGGGATCTTGACTTGCCGCGCCTGGGGGCCGAAGCCCCACAGGTTCAGCAGTGGCTCGACCGTCAGGTCAAACGCCCCGCCACTGGCCTGGGACAACTGCTCGCCAGTGCGCACCAAGTGCAGGATCGGCTCGGGCATCGGTTGGCACGTGTTGGCCGGCAGGTCATTGAAGCGCTCGATGTCGGAGTCGCTGCGATAGGTCGACATCTGCCGGTCAACCTCGGCAAGGATGCTCTCGACCTGCGGCTGGACCACCCCGGCCGCCGGCGTACCGGAGGTGCGCACGTATTTGATCGAATACGTGCTGCCCATGGTCGGGCCGCCAAACGCCTCCAGCACCTCACCGTTGCCACAGCCCGCCAAGATCGCCAGCAAAGCCCCCACCACTACGTATCGCAAACCGCCCATAGGCCACACACCCTTATCGCTACTGAAACTGAATGAAGCCGCACTCAAGCATATTTCCGGGGCGGGCCATTATGCGGCATGTCGTCGCCTGGCGAGGGTTGGCGCGCAACAAATAGCCAGCTTGCTAACGGTTTTTGTTGCTCGCAAACACGGATACACATATGGTTACAAAACTCTTTGGCGCCGCCGCGCGCCCGGATCCAGCAGCACGGACGAACAACGACCAGGGATTTCCAACAAGATAGCCAGTTGAGTAAATGACATGTCCAGCACCACGGGCAAAGGCAAGGCGATCTTTCGCGTTGTCAGCGGTAACTTCCTTGAAATGTTCGACTTCATGGTCTACGGCTTCTACGCCACGGCCATCGCCAAAACCTTCTTCCCTGCCGACAGCGCCTTTGCGTCCCTGATGTTATCCCTGGCGACCTTCGGTGCCGGGTTCTTGATGCGCCCGCTGGGGGCGATCTTCCTTGGCGCCTACATCGACCGCCACGGCCGTAAAAAGGGCCTGGTGATCACCCTGGCCATGATGGCCGCCGGTACCGTGCTGATCGCCTGCGTGCCCGGCTACGCCACCCTCGGGGTGGCTGCCCCGCTGATCGTGCTGTTTGGCCGGTTGCTGCAGGGCTTCTCCGCCGGCGTGGAACTGGGCGGGGTCTCGGTGTACCTGGCGGAAATCGCCACGCCGGGGCGCAAGGGCTTCTTCGTCAGTTGGCAGTCCGCCAGCCAACAAGCTGCGGTGATATTCGCCGGCCTGTTGGGCGTGGGCCTGAATCACTGGCTGAGCCCAGAGGAAATGGGGGAATGGGGCTGGCGCGTACCGTTCCTGATCGGCTGTCTGATCGTGCCGGTGATCTTCGTGATTCGCCGCTCCCTGGAAGAAACCCCGGAATTCCAGGCACGTAAACACCGCCCTACCCTGCAGGAAATCATCCGCTCGATTGGCCAGAACTTCGGCATCGTTGTGGCAGGCATGGCGCTGGTGGTGATGACCACCGTGTCGTTCTACCTGATCACCGCCTATACACCGACCTTCGGCAAGGCCGAGTTGCACCTGTCAGACCTGGATGCGTTGCTGGTCACCGTGTGCGTGGGTATTTCCAACTTTATCTGGCTGCCGGTGATGGGCGCGGTGTCCGACAAGATCGGCCGTAAGCCGTTGCTGCTCGGTGCGACGATCCTGGCGATTCTTACGGCCTACCCGGCGCTGTCGTGGCTGGTGGTCAACCCGAGTTTCAGTCACCTGCTGATCGTGCTGTTGTGGCTGTCGTTCCTGTATGGCTCATACAACGGCGCCATGGTGGTGGCGCTGACCGAGATCATGCCGGTGCAGGTCCGCACCACCGGTTTCTCCCTGGCCTACAGCCTGGCGACCGCGACCTTTGGCGGCTTTACTCCAGCGGCCTGTACCTACCTGATCCATGTGCTGGATAACAAGGCCGCGCCGGGGATCTGGCTCAGCGGGGCAGCGGTGCTGGGGTTGATTGCGACCTTGGTGCTGTTCAAGGGTAACCGGCATGAACTGCGTACGGCGCAGGCTTCGGTGGTCGGTGGGGCCTGACAGATCGCTATCGCGGGCAAGCCCGCGATGAGCAGAGGTATCTACACAACTTTGCCGCAACGCCTAAATCTAGGCAGATAGCGCAGTTGTGGCGAGCGGGCTTGCCCCGCGCTGGGCTGCGAAGCAGCCCCAATAAGCCGAATGCGTTGTACCAGATACACCGCAGCGGCTGGTTTTAGGGCTGCTTCGCACCCCAGCACGGGCGATGCGGCGTTCCGACAAGCCCGCTCGCCACAGCGAAGTTCGTCAGTTTCTGAAAGTTGTGTAGATACCTATGCCGCGATGAGGCCTTAAACCCCAACACAAAACCCCCAGGCATAAAAAAGCCCCGAACCAGTCGGGGCTTTTTCATTTAGCGCTGATGCTTAGCGCGGGAACGCAGGCGGGTTGACCCCGGCCATGTCTTCCATCACACGCACCACCTGGCAGCTGTAACCGAACTCGTTGTCGTACCAAACGTACAGTACAACGCGGTTATCCTGGGTGATGGTCGCTTCAGCATCCACCACACCGGCGTGGCGCGAGCCAACGAAGTCGGTGGACACCACTTCCTGGGAATTGACGAAGTCGATTTGCTTATGCAGATCGGAGTGCAGCGCCATGTAGCGCAGGTACTCGTTCATCTCTTCACGGGTGGCGGCTTTCTCAAGGTTGAGGTTGAGAATGGCCATCGACACGTTCGGCGTGGGTACGCGGATCGCGTTACCGGTCAGCTTGCCGGCCAGCTCAGGCAGGGCCTTGGCAGCAGCGGTGGCCGCACCGGTCTCGGTGATGACCATGTTCAGCGCGGCGCTACGGCCACGGCGATCGCCCTTGTGGAAGTTGTCGATCAGGTTCTGGTCGTTGGTGTACGAGTGAACGGTTTCGACGTGACCGTTGATGATGCCGAACTTGTCATTCACAGCCTTGAGCACCGGCACGATGGCGTTGGTGGTGCAGGAAGCGGCGGACACGATCTTGTCGTCAGCGGTGATTTCGTTGTGGTTGATACCGTGAACGATGTTCTTCAGCTTGCCCTTGCCAGGCGCGGTCAACACAACGCGATCGACACCCGGGCAGGCCAGGTGCTGGCCCAGGCCGTCGGCATCACGCCATACACCGGTGTTGTCCACCAGCAATGCGTTCTGGATGCCGTACTGGGTGTAATCTACCTCGGTCGGGTTCTTCGCGTAGATCACCTGGATCAGGTTACCGTTGGCGGTGATGGTGTTGTTTTCTTCGTCGATGGTGATGGTGCCATTGAACGAACCGTGTACCGAGTCGCGGCGCAAGAGGCTGGCGCGCTTGGTCAGGTCATTCTCGGCGCCTTTGCGCACAACAATGGCCCGCAGGCGCAGGCCGTCGCCACCGCCGGTTTTTTCGATGAGGATGCGTGCCAACAGGCGGCCGATACGACCGAAGCCGTAGAGCACAACGTCAGTGCCTTTACGGGCGGCGGCGTTCTGCTGGCCAACGACTTCGGCCAGCTCTTCACGCACGAACTGCTCGGCGCTGCGGCCATTGCCTTGGGCGCGGAATTTGAACGCCAACTTGCCCAGGTCTACGGAGGCCGCGCCGAGCTTGAGCTCGCTCATGGCTTTAAGCAGAGGGAATGTTTCGTGGACGGAGAGTTCGCTATCGTCGGCAGAACGATGGCGAGCAAAGCGATGAGCCTTGAGAATCGCGATGACTGATTGGTTGATCAGGCTGCGGCCATAGATCGAGCTCACCACATTGTTATTGCGGTACAGCTGACCGATAAGCGGGATCATCGCTTCTGCGAGTGCTTCACGGTCGATCCATTCACCAAGACACTGGTCGGGCTTCTGAGTCACGGGAACCTTCCACATGTAGGGGCTGAAAAAAGGGGCTACATTATGCCGCCCGACCGCCCCTGGAGCAATGCGCGCCACGCAACAAAAGCCCTTGCAAATAATTTTCACCGCGCTACAAGCCAGTAAATACGCGGCTTCCAGCGTACCCCTCGGAGAAAGACCTGGGCGTCTTGTCCGTAACCCTCCGAAACATACGTGCATTTTGGCACTACATATTGAGTCAAAACGGCACATTGTTTGTCTTAGCCACTACATTTCCTACAAACCGTAATAGGCACAGTCAGCAACTGACAGGCGGCACTCCAGGCCGTTACAATTACCGACTTTGTCGCAACGCTGGAGCTCAACCTTCCGTGCCCGTCCTGCGTCTACCGCTACTCCCTGCCGAGGCAGGTAAACAGCATTGGGGCAATTTGCCCGGTGCCGCCCTGAGCCTGGCCATTGCCGAGGCTGCCAGTGCAGCCAAACGCTTTACCCTGCTGCTGACCGCCGACAGCCAAAGTGCCGAACGGCTGGAGCAGGAGCTGAGCTTCTTCGCCCCCGATTTGCCGGTGCTGCATTTCCCGGACTGGGAGACCCTGCCCTACGACTTGTTCTCGCCGCACCAGGACATCATTTCCCAGCGCATCGCCAGCCTGTACCGCTTGCCGGAACTGGCCCACGGTGTGCTGGTGGTGCCGATCACCACGGCCCTGCACCGCCTGGCGCCGACCAAGTTTCTGCTGGGCAGCAGCCTGGTGTTGGATATCGGCCAGAAGCTCGATGTAGAGCAGATGCGCACCCGTCTTGAAGCCAGCGGCTATCGCTGCGTCGATACGGTGTACGAGCATGGTGAGTTCGCCGTGCGCGGCGCGCTGATCGACCTGTTCCCGATGGGCAGCAAACTGCCCTACCGCATCGACCTGTTCGACGACGAAATCGAGACCCTGCGCACCTTCGACCCGGAAAACCAGCGGTCCATCGACAAGGTGCAATCGATCAAGCTGCTGCCGGCCCGGGAATTCCCCCTGCAAAAAGACGCGGTCACACGCTTCAAGGCGCGCTTTCGCGAACGCTTCGACGTGGACTTCCGCCGCTGCCCGATCTTCCAGGACCTGAGCAGCGGGATTACTCCCGCCGGTATCGAGTACTACCTGCCGCTGTTCTTCGATGAAACCTCGACCCTGTTCGATTACCTGCCCCAGGACACCCAGGTGTTCTCGCTGCCCGGCATCGAACAGGCGGCGGAAAACTTCTGGAACGACGTACGCAACCGTTACGAAGAGCGCCGCGTCGATCCCTCCCGGCCTTTATTGCCGCCTGCCGAGCTGTTCCTGCCGGTGGAAGACTGCTTTGCCCGCCTGAAGAACTGGCCGCGCGTGGTCGCCAGCCAGCAGGATGTAGAAGCCGGTGTCGGTCGCGAACGCTTCCCGGCCCAAACCCTGCCGAACCTGGCCATCGAAGCCAAGGCCACCCAGCCGCTGCAAGCATTGTCCGACTTCCTTGGCGATTTCCCGGGCCGCGTGCTGTTTACCGCCGAATCCGCCGGGCGCCGCGAAGTGCTGCTGGAGTTGCTGGAACGCCTGAAGCTGCGGCCAAAAACCGTCGACAGCTGGCCGGACTTCGTGGCCGGCAAGGACCGCCTGGCGATCACCATTGCCCCGCTCAACGAAGGCTTGCAACTGGATGATCCGGCCCTGGCGCTGATTGCCGAGAGCCCGCTGTTCGGCCAACGCGTGATGCAGCGCCGGCGCCGGGAAAAACGCGCCGACGCCAATAACGATGCGGTCATCAAGAACCTCACCGAGCTGCGCGAAGGCGCACCGGTGGTGCATATCGACCACGGTGTGGGGCGCTACCTGGGCCTGCAGACCCTGGAGATCGACAACCAGGCCGCCGAATTCCTCACCATGGAATACGCCGAGGGCGCCAAGCTCTACGTCCCGGTGGCCAACCTGCACCTGATCGCGCGCTACACCGGTAGTGACGACGCCCTCGCGCCGTTGCACCGCCTGGGCTCCGAGACCTGGCAGAAAGCCAAGCGCAAGGCCGCCGAACAGGTGCGCGACGTGGCCGCCGAACTGCTGGACATCTATGCCCGCCGCGCGGCCCGCGAAGGTTATGCGTTCGCCGACCCGAAGGCCGACTACGCCACCTTCAGCGCCGGCTTCGCCTTCGAAGAAACCCCGGACCAGCAAACCACCATCGACGCCGTGCGCGCCGACATGCTCGCGCCCAAGCCCATGGACCGCCTGGTCTGCGGCGATGTGGGCTTCGGCAAGACTGAAGTGGCGATGCGTGCCGCGTTTATCGCAGTGCATGGTGGCCGCCAGGTGGCGATCCTGGTGCCCACCACCCTGCTCGCCCAGCAGCACTACAACAGCTTCCGCGACCGCTTCGCCGATTGGCCGGTGACTGTGGAAGTAATGAGCCGCTTCAAGTCGGCCAAGGAAGTGAATGCCGCTGTCGCCGATCTGGCCGAAGGCAAGATCGATATCGTCATCGGCACCCACAAACTGCTGTCGGACGACGTGAAGATCAAGAACCTGGGCCTGGTGATCATCGACGAGGAGCACCGCTTTGGCGTGCGCCAGAAGGAGCAACTCAAGGCCCTGCGCAGCGAGGTCGATATCCTCACCCTGACTGCCACACCGATCCCGCGCACGCTGAACATGGCGGTGTCGGGCATGCGCGACCTGTCGATCATCGCCACGCCGCCAGCGCGGCGCTTGTCGGTGCGCACGTTCGTCATGGAGCAGAACAACAGCACGATCAAGGAAGCCCTGCTGCGCGAATTGCTGCGCGGCGGCCAGGTCTATTACCTGCACAACGACGTAAAAACCATCGAGAAATGCGCCGCCGACCTCGCCGAACTGGTGCCGGAAGCGCGGATCGGCATCGGCCACGGGCAGATGCGCGAGCGCGAACTCGAACAGGTGATGAGCGACTTCTACCACAAGCGCTTCAACGTGCTGATCGCCTCGACCATTATCGAGACCGGTATCGACGTGCCAAGCGCCAACACCATCATTATCGAGCGCGCGGACAAGTTCGGCCTGGCACAACTGCACCAGTTGCGTGGTCGGGTCGGCCGCAGTCACCACCAGGCCTATGCCTACCTGCTGACGCCACCGCGCCAGCAAATCACTGGCGACGCCGAAAAACGCCTGGAGGCCATCGCCAACACCCAGGACCTGGGCGCGGGCTTTGTGCTGGCCACCAACGACCTGGAAATCCGTGGTGCCGGCGAACTGCTGGGCGACGGCCAGAGCGGGCAGATCCAGGCGGTGGGCTTCACCCTCTATATGGAGATGCTCGAGCGCGCGGTGAAGGCCATCCGCAAAGGCGAACAACCGAACCTCGACCAGCCACTGGGCGGCGGCCCGGAAATCAACCTGCGCCTGCCGGCGTTGATTCCCGAGGACTACCTGCCGGATGTGCATGCGCGGCTGATCCTGTACAAGCGCATCGCCTCGGCCACCGACGAAGAAGGCCTCAAGGACCTGCAAGTGGAGATGATCGACCGCTTCGGCCTGCTGCCGGAACCGACCAAGAACCTGGTACGCCTGACCCTGCTCAAATTGCAGGCCGAGCAACTGGGGATCAAGAAGGTCGATGCGGGTCCTCAGGGTGGGCGTATCGAATTCGAAGCGCAGACGCCGGTGGACCCGTTGGTGTTGATCAAGTTGATCCAGGGCCAGCCCAACCGCTACAAATTCGAAGGCGCCACGTTATTCAAGTTCATGGTACCGATGGAACGTGCAGAAGAGCGCTTTAATACATTGGAGGCGCTGTTTGAGCGCCTCATCCCCAAATCTGCTTGAAGGACGCCCCATGCGCCTGCTTCGTATCCTGAGCCTGTTGTTGGTGGTAGTCGCACCTTCGGCGTTTGCTGACAGCCTCTACCAGGTGGAAATGATCCTGATCCGCCAGAATGCGGAACCGGTCATCAACAGCCGGCCGGCCCCGGAAAACTGGGATGCCGGCGCTCCACGCCAGGGGATCGAGAAAATCAGCCCGCCGCGCCTGACCAACATCGTCGAAAAACTCCAGGCCAATGGCGATTACACCGTGCTGCTGCACAAAGCCTGGGAGCAGAACCTGGGCGAACAGCCCGTGAAGGTGAAAATCACCGACGGCCAGGAACAGTTCGGCCAGTTCCCCATCCAGGGCACCCTGGACCTGCAGTTGGGGCGCTTTACCCGGATTGATGCGAGCTTCTGGCTCAACCAATTCGACAACCACGGCAGCGTGATTGCCAGTGAGCACCTGAGCCAGCCGGACGTGCGCACCAAGAACAACCAGCTCAACTACCTGGACGGCGGCCACCTGGCCCTGCTGATCAAGATCACCTCCCTCACGGCCAAGCCACCGAGCGCACCACCGCCCGGCCTGGCGGACTGATCCAGCGCCATGCCCCTGCCGTCGTCGCTGACCAAACCCCTGGCGCCTTCCTGGGCTAACCGCTTCAAGGAGCAAAGCCTGGAGCGCGGCCGGCGCTACGCCCTGGAAAACCGCGTGCGCATCGTCGAGTCGGGCGACAGCACCATCATCGCCAGTTGCGAAGGCTCAGGCGGTAATGTCTACCGCCAGACCATCGCCCTGCGCGAGTCGGCCAAGGGCACCTTGATCCTGGTGGACAGCCGCTGCACCTGCCCCGTGCATACCAACTGCAAACACATTGCCGCAGTGCTGCTGCAGGTCCAGGAAACCCTGGCCTATCCGGCAGCGGCCAAGGATGCCGAGCTGCTGGAAAAGCTCCAGGCCGTGCTCGACAACCGCGTGGTGCTGCCTCAAGTGGTGCTCGAGGATGTGCAGCCCATTCCCCGGCTGTGGCTGGCCAGCATCGAGTTCAGCGCCTTTGAGCCGCGCAACGGCAAGATGCAGCGCTATATCCAGCACCGCGCGGCGCTGTCGTTCAATTACCAGGGCAACTACGTCAGCGGCCAGAAAAACGCCGATATCATTGTGCGCCAGGAAACCCAGAGCCTGCGGATCAAGCGCCACCCCGAGGTCGAGCAAGGTTTTCGCGAACACCTGCGCTTGCTGGGTTTCAAGATCGCCACGCGCCAGAGCAAGGCCTTGCCGGAAAGCGCCGGCGAGCTGTTTGAGATGGTCAACGACAGTGCCTGGCTGAACTTCACCCTCAACGCCTCGCCGAGCCTGCGTGCGGAGGGCTGGGAGCTGCAGATCGATGAAGATTTCGGCTTCGACCTGAGCCCCGTCGACGACTGGTACGCCAGCGTCGATGAAGTACCGGAGCGCGACTGGTTCGACCTGGAGCTGGGAATTATCGTCAATGGTGAGCGGTTGAGCCTGCTGCCGATCCTGTTGAACCTGATGCGCTCCCACACCGAAATCCTCAACCCGGAAAAACTCGCGCGCCGCCGCGACGACGAACTGATCCTGGTGAACATCCCCGGCCTGCCCAATGGCGGCCACGGCCCGCTGCAAGTGGCGCTGCCCTATGGCCGGCTCAAACCGGTGCTGGCCACCCTCGGCGAGTTCTACCTGCAAGAGCCCGGCAGCACCGCCTTACGCCTGGCCAAGGCCGACGCCATTCGCCTCAACCCGCTGGAAGACCTGCCCCTGCAATGGGAAGGCGGCGAACAGATCCGCAACTTTGCCCAGCGCCTGCGCGATATCAAGGACTTCACCTGCACAGCACCCGAGGGCCTGAACGCGACCTTGCGCCCCTACCAGCTCGAAGGCCTGAGCTGGATGCAGTCCCTGCGCCAACTGGAAGTGGGCGGGATTCTTGCGGACGACATGGGCCTGGGCAAAACCCTGCAGACCCTGGCGCATATTCTCAGCGAAAAAATCGCCGGGCGCCTGGACCGGCCGTGCATGGTCGTGATGCCCACCAGCCTGATCCCCAACTGGCTCGACGAAGCGGCGCACTTCACCCCGCAACTCAAGGTGCTGGCGCTGTATGGAGCCGCACGCAAGAAGCACTTCGCACACCTGCAGGATTATGACCTGCTGCTGACCACCTATGCCCTGCTGCCCAAGGACATTGAGCAACTGGCCGCGCAGCCGCTGCATGTGCTGATCCTCGATGAAGCCCAATACATCAAGAACCCCACCAGTAAGGCCGCCCAGGCCGCCCGCGAGCTGAATGCCCGACAGCGCCTGTGCCTGAGCGGCACACCGCTGGAAAATCACCTGGGCGAGCTGTGGTCGCTGTTCCACTTCCTGCTGCCGGGTTGGCTGGGGGATGTTAAGAGCTTCAACCGTGATTACCGCGTGCCCATCGAAAAACGCGGCAGCGACGTGCGATTGCAGCACCTCAACGGTCGGATCAAACCGTTCTTGCTGCGCCGCACCAAGGAACAGGTGGCCACTGAGTTGCCGCCCAAGACCGAGATCATCCATTGGGTCGATCTCAATGAAGCGCAGCGCGACGTGTACGAAACCATGCGCCTGGCCATGGACAAGAAGGTGCGCGACGAAATCACCCGCAAGGGCGTGGCCCGCAGCCAGATCATCATTCTTGAAGCGCTGCTCAAGCTGCGCCAGGTCTGTTGCGACCTGCGCCTGGTCAACGATGCAACCCTGCCAGCGCGCGGCAGCAGCTCCGGCAAGCTCGACAGCCTGATGGAGATGCTCGACGAGCTATTTGCCGAAGGGCGCAGGATCCTGCTGTTTTCCCAGTTCACCTCAATGCTCAGCCTGATTGAGATCGAGCTGAAAAAACGCGGTGTCGCCTATGCCTTGCTGACCGGCCAGACCCGCGATCGGCGCACGCCGGTGAAGGATTTCCAGAGCGGCAAGTTGCAGATCTTCCTCATCAGCCTCAAGGCTGGTGGCGTCGGGCTTAACCTGACCGAAGCCGACACCGTGATCCACTACGACCCGTGGTGGAACCCGGCCACGGAAAACCAGGCCACCGACCGTGCGTATCGCATCGGCCAGGAGAAGCCGGTGTTTGTGTACAAGATGATTGCGCGCGGCACTGTGGAAGAGAAGATCCAGGCGTTGCAGCAAGAGAAGTCAGACTTGGCGGCGGGCGTGCTGGATGGTCGCACCACTGGCGACTGGAAGTTGGGCAACGAAGATATCGAGGCGCTATTTGCGCCGTTGCCCAATAAGCAAGAGAAGCGTTGACTGCCAGGTCGCTATCGCAGGCAAGCCACACATATTGATCTGTGAATACATTCAAGTGTGGGAGCTGGCTTGCCTGCGATAGGCGCACCTCAATCTCATTCGATCAACTGAGCATCCCGAAGCGCACCGAGCGCCGCCAACCAACGCGGGTCTTGCTTATAGTCAGTCGAGGCAATCGCCTGCCCACGCATCCGGGCAATCCGCGCCGACGGCGTGACCTTCATGCGCTGGGCGGCACTCAGGGCCAACTCGGCGGCCGCACGGTCATTGCACACCAGCCCCATATCGCAACCCGCGCTCAAGGCCGCCTCGATACGGCTCGCCGCATCCCCCACCACATGGGCACCGGCCATGGACAGGTCATCACTGAAAATCACCCCATCGAACTGCAACTCACCGCGCAGGATGTCTTGCAACCAACGGCGCGAAAAGCCGGCCGGCTGGTTATCCACCTGAGGGTAAATGACATGGGCCGGCATGACGGCGGCCAATTGCTTGCTCAAGCGCGCGAACGGCACCAGATCATGGCTGCGAAGCTGCTCCAGGCTGCGTTCATCCACGGGAATGGCGACGTGGGAATCAGCCTCGGCCCAACCATGACCCGGAAAGTGCTTGCCGGTGGCGGCCATACCGGCGCTGTTCATGCCTCGGATAAAGGCGCCGGCCAACAACGCGGCACGCTCGGGATCACCTTCGAACGCACGTGTACCTACGACGGCGCTGCGCTGGTAATCGAGGTCCAGCACCGGGGCGAAGCTCAGGTCCAGGCCAACGGCCAACACTTCCGTGGCCATAACCCAGCCACACTGCTCGGCCAGGTATTCGGCATTGGGATTATCTGCCAGGGCACGCATGGCCGGCAGGCGGACAAACCCCTGGCGCAGGCGCTGGACACGGCCGCCTTCCTGGTCGACAGCCAGCAACAGGTCCGGGCGCACCGCGCGAATGGCAGCGCTCAATTCCCGCACCTGGCGCGGATGTTCGATGTTGCGCGCAAAAATGATCAGGCCGCCCACTTCAGGCTGGCGCAACAAGTGGCGATCCTCAGCCGTCAGCCAGGTGCCGGCGACGTCCACCATCAAAGAGCCTTGCAGGGCAGCAGTCATAAATTTTCCTTGAATGACGCGCGCACTCCACCGCCTCGCCAGGTCAAGCCTGGCAAGGCGGTGGAGTGCGGGTAAATATTTGAAATCGGCATGGGCGGCTAGCTTAGCGGATGCAAGCGGTGGCGCCCAGACGCCAGTGGTTAAACCTTGGCAGCCACCGGGGCGGACTTGCTGCGCGGGCGCAACTGGGCGGCCGCCATGGCCGGGTCGGTGACACCGCTTTCGGCGCGCATGCCGGCGGCCAGGAATGGCACCATCAAGCGCATGACCTGTTCGATGGAGGTGTTGACCCCGAAATCCGTCTCGGCGATGGCGCGCAAGGCCTTGATCCCGGACATGCTGAACGCTGCGGCGCCGAGCATGAAGTGCACGCGCCAGAACAATTCGATAGGAGGAATGCGCGGGGCCGCCTCATTCACCAACAACATGTAGCGACGGAATACCTTGCCATACATGTCTTCGAGATAACGCCGCAAGTGGCCTTGGCTCTGACTGAAAGCCAGGCCCAGCAGACGCATGAAGATCGACAGGTCGTTGCCACTGCGTGGCTGTACCACCAGCGCCTGCTCGACGAGGATTTCCAGCAGCTCTTCCAGGCTCGGCTTGTTGTCGGGCTTGGTCTGGCGCCGCTCCAGCTCACGGTCGAGACTGACGCAGAACGGTCCCAGGAAACGTGAGAATACTGCCTGGATCAGGGCTTTCTTCGAGCCGAAATGATAGTTCACTGCCGCCAGGTTGACCCCAGCCTTGCTGGTGATCAGCCGCAATGAAGTTTCAGCAAATCCTTTTTCCGCGAACAACTGCTCGGCAGCATCGAGAATGCGTTCAACGGTTTCCGACTGGGCCATGGCTACTCCGCCTGACAAACACTTGTTTGAAACATACGTTTCACCTTGTGCAATGTCAAGCCTGCAGGTCCGTTTTCCGGCCGGGCAGTCACCCGATTCGCACCTATTTAATCACATCTTCAACAGCCTGTAGGCAGCGCTATCTCCAGGCTTGGCAAGGACCGACGGATGACCGTCCGGCGGAGTCGGCAAAAACGATGATTGCCAAGCGCAGTTCACTGTATATAATCCCAGTCACTGTATAAAAAGACAGAGCGATCAACATGCTAAAACTGACGCCACGCCAAGCTGAGATTCTCGCTTTTATCAAGCGCTGCCTCGACGACAACGGCTATCCGCCGACCCGGGCGGAAATCGCCCTGGAGCTGGGGTTCAAATCCCCCAACGCTGCTGAAGAACACCTGAAGGCCCTTGCCCGCAAGGGTGCGATCGAAATGACTCCAGGTGCATCCCGTGGCATTCGTATCCCTGGCTTCGAAGCCAAGGCTGACGAATCGACGCTGCCGATCATCGGCCGGGTCGCTGCCGGTGCGCCGATTCTTGCACAGCAGCACGTCGAAGAGTCCTGCAATATCAACCCGACTTTCTTCCATCCTCGCGCCGACTACCTGCTGCGGGTCCATGGCATGAGCATGAAGGACGTGGGCATCTTCGACGGCGACCTGCTGGCCGTCCATACCACCCGTGAAGCACGCAACGGTCAGATCGTCGTGGCGCGTATTGGCGACGAAGTGACGGTCAAGCGCTTCAAACGCGAGGGCAGCAAAGTCTGGCTGCTGGCGGAAAACCCTGAGTTTTCACCGATTGAAGTCAACCTGAAGGATCAGGACCTGGTGATCGAAGGCTTGAGTGTCGGCGTTATTCGCCGCTAACGGAGGCATCATGCAGTTCCCACACGCGCAACAACATACACAACTGCCGCTGTTTGAGGCCTTCTTGGCCCAGCCACTTGCACCGATCCTCAACGAGGTGGTGGAGTCCCCATGGACCGCCCCCGCCGAACCAGAGGTATTCAGTGAATTGTCGTTGCGCGGCGCTGCCGGGAACTGCCTGAGCCTGCTGGCCCCCATTCTTCGCAACCTGAGCGAAGAACAGGATGCCCGCTGGCTGACCCTGATCGCCCCGCCCTCCAGCCTGACCCAGGCCTGGTTGCGGGATGCGGGCCTGAACCGCGAGCGTATCCTGCTGCTGCAACCACGCGGCACCCAGAGTGCCCAGCAACTGACCTGCGAAGCGTTGCGCCTGGGGCGTAGCCATACGGTCGTCAGTTGGCTGAATCCGCTGGGCGCTTCGGCCAAGCAGCAGTTGATCAGCGCAGCGCGCACAGGCGATGCACAAAGCTTGAATATTCGTTTGGGATAAGCCCGAGCCTGACGCGCAACGCGTTATCGGGAATGCTACAGGTCGTCCGATTGCAGCCTGACGTCAAGTCAGTGCCTGCGATGGACGCAAGGCTTCTACAGAACTGAGAAGCCGATTGTTAGTTTGAATCTTGAAATCGACAAACGGACTCAGTGAAGAATTCGCGGACCGTCGTCTTTCTCTGGTTCGCCTTCAGCCAGGCGCCCCGCCATCTGCACGCCCACGCTCAACATGGCTTTTGCCACTTCCACGTGCTGGCCTTGCAGGAATGCCTTGGCATCCTCGGAAAAGTCCAAAGTCACCAGAGAACCCTCGTCCTCGGCCCTACGCAGCTCAATTCGGCCGTCGGGCAATTCAACAATTTCCAGAAAGGACGTTGGCATAAAAATCTGTTCTCCACGAAAGGCCGGCATTATATCAGTCATCAACGCGGCCTCGCTCAGGATCTGAACAGCTTTCGTTGCTGCTTGATGAATGGTCTGTAGGAGCGGGCTTGCCAGCGATAGCCATAGGTATCTACATAACTTCGCCGCACCGCCTAAATCCAGGCAAATAGCGCAGTTGTGGCGAGCGGGCTTGTCGGAACGCCGCATCGCCCGCGCTGGGCTGCGAAGCAGCCCTAAACCCGGCCATCGCGGTTTATCTGAAGAAACGCGGCGGGCTTTTTGGGGCTGCTTCGCAGCCCAGCGCGGGCGATGCGGCGTTCCGACAAGCCCGCTCGCCACGGGGGAGTTCGTCAGTTTCTGAAAGTTGTGTAGATACCTATGCAGCGATAGCGGTCTGCCGGCCAACTTTGCATTGCTTGATCAATTGTTATCGCCGGCAAGCCGGCTCCTACATTGCCCTGCCACTCAGCACTCGTTCAAGCCATCCCGAAAGCGGATAGCCAGCTTCTTCAGCTCCTGACGCCAGCTCTCCAACTCGGCCCGGCTCAGCGGCTCGGGACCTTCGTCTTCCAGACTCACCGCAACAATCAACGGCTGGGTCACATCGCCCTTGGGCTTGTGCGGCACACGCGGCGGCTGGAACATCGCCGAATGCGCAGCCAGCAAACGTGCCAGCCAGCTGTCAGGGCTGCGGGCCATTTCCACCAACTCGGCCAACTCAGGGATGGCCAAGGACTCCAGCACCTCGCGGGTCAGGATATCCTCGGCCCGTGGCGCATGCGCCTGGGGCAAGCGATAGAAGCCGGCAATTTCATGACACAGCCCCAGCAAGGCGCCGTACAGATGAAACAACGCCGACTCCCGCCCCGCCTGCACCAGCGCGATAGCGTTCATCTCCTTCCCTTCCTCGGCACGGCCAAGGGCTTCAAGGGACAAACCCGCGAAGTAAATTTTCTGGTTGGTACGGGTATAGAGTTCGTTAGCCATGACGGCAGTCTCCACAACGACATAAGTATGATACGGCCTGTAGGAGCGAGCTTGCTCGCGAAAAACCCGAGAGCACCGCAGTGCATCAGGTTTATCGCGTTATCGTTAACGACCTTCGCGAGCAAGCTCGCTCCTACAGATCAAGCGCCCTGGCGCTTGTCCTCGACCTTCCACTTGCCGCCGTCGTAGAACGCCTTCCAGCCCGTAGGCTTGCCGTCCACTTCGGTCTGCACGTACTGCTCCTTGGTCTTGCGGCTGTAGCGGATCACGGCCGGACGACCGTCGGGATCCTTCTTCGGCGCTTCACACAGGAAGTGGTACTTCGGATCGATCTCATCCTTGTGCGGCACGATCTCCATCACCAGTGGCGCACGGGTCTCGCGGTTTTTCGGGAACTGGCTGGCGGCCAGGAACAGGCCCGAAGCGCCGTCACGCAGGATGTAGGTGTCGTTGACCTTCTCGCACTTGAGCTCAGGCATCTTCACCGGGTCCATCTTCGGCGGCGCCGCGTCACCGCTTTTCAGCAGTTTGCGGGTGTTCTTGCAGGTCGGGTTGGTGCAACCGAAGAACTTGCCGAAGCGGCCGGTCTTGAGTTGCATCTCGCTGCCGCACTTGTCGCACTCCAGGCTCGGGCCTTCATAGCCCTTGATGCGGTAGGTGCCTTCTTCGATTTCGTAGCCGTTGCAATCCGGGTTGTTACCGCAGATGTGCAGCTTGTGCTTTTCGTCGAGCAGATAGGCATCCATCGCCGTGCTGCAGATCGGGCAACGGTGCTTGCCACGCAGTACCAGCGACTCGGATTCACCCTCGTCGTCGGCCGCAATTTCATCACCCGGTACCAGGTTGACGGTGGCCTTGCAGCGCTCTTTGGGCGGCAGGCTGTAGCCCGAGCAACCCAGGAACACACCGGTAGACGCGGTGCGGATCTGCATCGGCCGCCCGCAGGTGGTGCACGGAATATCCGTCATCACCGGCTGGTTGGCGCGCATACCGTTTTCCGGGCTTTCGGCTACTTCGAGTTTTTTCTTGAAGTCGCCATAGAACTCGTCGAGTACGTTTTTCCAGTCCCGCTCGCCCTGGGCCACGTCATCGAGGTTCTCTTCCATGCCGGCGGTAAAGCCGTAGTCCATCAGGTTGGAGAAACTCTCGGACAGACGCTCGGTGACGATATCGCCCATCTTTTCCGAATAGAAACGACGGTTATGCAGCGCCACGTAGCCGCGGTCCTGGATGGTGGAAATGATCGCCGCGTAGGTCGAAGGACGACCAATGCCACGCTTTTCCATCTCTTTTACCAGGCTCGCTTCCGAATAACGCGCAGGCGGCTTGGTGAAGTGCTGGGACGGATCAAGCTTGACCAGCTTCATCACATCGCCCTGGGCCATGTCTGGCAGCACGTCGTCATCGCCGGGCTTGGCGATTTGCGGCATCACACGGGTGTAACCGTCGAACTTGAGGATACGGCCCTTGGCACGCAGCTCGAAGTCCCCGGCACCCACGGTGACGGTGGTGGACAAGTATTGCGCCGGCAGCATCTGGCAGGCCAGGAACTGGCGCCAGATCAGCTCGTAGAGGCGCTCAGCGTCGCGCTCCATGCCTGTGAGCTTGCTTGGCTCGGTATTGGCGTCAGACGGCCGAATCGCTTCGTGAGCCTCTTGTGCGCCTTCCTTGCTGCTGTAGACGTTCGGGTTCTCCGGCAGGTACTTCTTGCCGAATTCGCTTTCAATATAAGTGCGCGCCATCGCCACCGCGTCTTGCGACAGGTTGGTGGAGTCGGTACGCATATACGTGATGTAGCCCGCTTCGTACAAACGCTGGGCCATCATCATCGTCTTCTTCACCCCAAAGCCCAGGCGGTTGCTCGCGGCCTGTTGCAGGGTGGAGGTGATGAACGGCGCCGACGGCTTGCTGCTGGTGGGCTTGTCTTCGCGCTTGACGATGCTGTAGCTGGAAGCCTTGAGCTTCTCCAGCGCGGCCATGGCCTGGGCTTCGTTGAGCGGCTTGAAAGCCTCGCCTTTCTCACGGGCCACGTCAAAGCGTACGGTCGCGCCCTTGGCGGTGCCGAGGTCGGCGTGGACTTCCCAATATTCTTCAGGGATGAACGCGCGGATCTCGCGCTCACGCTCCACCACCAGCTTTACCGCTACCGATTGCACACGGCCAGCGGACAGGCCACGGGCAATCTTGGCCCACAGCAATGGCGAGACCATGTAGCCGACGACGCGGTCAAGGAAGCGTCGAGCCTGCTGGGCATTGACGCGGTCAATGTCCAGCTCGCCCGGCTTGGAGAAGGCTTCCTGGATCGCCTTCTTGGTAATTTCGTTGAACACCACGCGTTTATAGCGGCTGTCATCCCCACCGATGGCTTCGCGCAGGTGCCAGGCAATGGCTTCCCCTTCGCGGTCCAAGTCCGTCGCGAGATAGATGGTGTCAGCATCCTTGGCGAGCCGGCGCAGCTCCTCGATCACCTTTTCCTTGCCCGGAAGGATTTCGTACTTGGCCTTCCAGCCATGATCAGGGTCCACCCCCATGCGCGAAACCAGCTGCTTGCGCGCTTTTTCTTTGGGCGAGAGCACCGGACCTTCGCCCGCAGCCGCCTTGCCGCGCTTGGCAGCAGGCTCCTTGCTGGCGCTAGCCGAACCGCTGGTGGGCAGGTCTCGGATATGGCCGATACTCGACTTCACCACGTACTCGTTACCCAAGTACTTGTTGATGGTCTTGGCCTTAGCCGGGGATTCCACAATGACCAGCGATTTGCCCATGGATCGGAAAATTCCTGAATTCGAGAAGAGAAAGGCGGTTGGCGCCTGACGCGGCAACGCTATATATAGTGGCAACACAGTGAGGTCAAGCGCAGCATTGTGCGCTACCAGCCGTTATTGCCCTGAAAAAAGACTGGGTTCGACCTGCACCAAAGCAAAGCGCGGGACCTGCTTGCCGTCAACTTCGACAGTCTCCAGGAACATGCTCAAGGGGCGCACCCAAAAGCCGTAATCGCCATACAGTGCTTGGTAGAACACCACTTCTTCTTCGGTCTCGGAGTGCCGCGCCACATTAAAAACGCGGTACTTGGGACCTTTATAATGCTGGTAGAGCCCTGGTTCGACTTTCATGCTCTGGCCCTCTTACAAAATTTATTAAAAAAAAATTAAAAATTCCAAAAAACAAAAACCGGGGCACTGGGCCCCGGCTTCCGTCAACTCAACGCTTAGACGCGTTCGAAGACGGTAGAAATGCCTTGGCCGAGACCAATGCACATGGTTGCAACCCCAAGGTTGCCGCCATTTTGCTTCATCACGTTAAGCAAAGTGCCGGAAATACGTGCACCGGAGCAACCGAAAGGGTGGCCCAAGGCAATCGCACCGCCGTGCAGGTTAACCTTCTCGTTCATCTTGTCGAGTACTTTCAGATCTTTCAGCACGGGCAGGGCCTGTGCGGCGAAAGCTTCGTTGAGCTCGAAGAAGTCGATGTCGGAGATGCTCAGACCTGCGCGCTTCAAGGCTTTTTGTGTGGCCGGTACTGGACCATAGCCCATGATCGCCGGGTCCACACCCGCCACGGCCATGGAACGGATCACTGCCAGAGGCTGGATCCCCAGGTCCTGGGCGCGCTGGGCCGACATCACGATCATGCACGAGGCACCATCGGTGATCTGCGACGAAGTACCGGCAGTCACGGTGCCGCCCTTGGGATTGAATGCCGGCTTCAAGGCCGCCAGGCTTTCCAGGGTGGTATCCGGACGAATGGTTTCGTCGTAGTCGAACAGCTTCAGGAAACCGTTCTCGTCGTAGCCGTTCATCGGGATGATTTCATCCTTGAACTTGCCTTCCAGGGTTGCCTTGTGGGCGAGCTGGTGCGAGCGCAGGCCAAAAGCGTCCTGGGCCTCACGGGTGATGCCGTGCATCTTGCCGAGCATTTCTGCGGTCAGGCCCATCATGCCCGAGGCTTTTGCCGCGTACAGCGACATATGCGGGTTTGGATCGACGCCGTGCATCATGCTGACGTGGCCCATGTGCTCCACGCCGCCGACCACGAACACATCACCGTTGCCGGTCATGATCGCCTGGGCGGCAGTGTGCAGTGCGCTCATGGAAGAACCACACAGGCGGCTGACGGTCTGGCCGGCAGCAGTATGCGGGATCTGCGTCATCAGGGACGCCATGCGGGCGATGTTCCAGCCCTGCTCCAGGGTCTGGTTGACGCAGCCCCAGATCACGTCCTCGACTTCGTTCGGGTCGACCTTGACGTTGCGCTCCAGCAGTTTGCTGATCAGGTGCGCCGACATGTCTTCGGCACGGGTGTTGCGGTGCATGCCGCCCTTGGAGCGGCCCATCGGAGTACGACCGAAGTCGACAATCACGACGTCTCTTGGATTCAAGCTCATAAATATTCTCGCTCTAGTCGTCTGGGCACTTAACCGAAGAAGCTCTGGCCGTTCTTGGCCATCTCGCGCAGCTTCGCAGTCGGGTGGTACAGCGGGCCCAGATCAGCGTATTGATCAGCCAGGGCAACGAATTCGGCTACACCGATCGAGTCGATGTAACGCAGCGCACCACCACGGAATGGAGGGAAACCAATACCGTACACTAGGCCCATATCGGCTTCGGCGGCGGTTTCAACGATGCCGTCTTCCAGGCAACGCACGGTTTCCAGGCACAGGGCGATCATCATCCAGTTGATGATGTCCTCGTCGGACACTTCACGCTGCTCGTAGACGATAGGCGCCAGCACTTCGTGAACCGATGGATCGGCAACTTTCTTCTGCTTGCCTTTCTTGTCGGTCTCGTAGGCGTAGAAGCCCTTGCCATTCTTCTGGCCAAGGCGCTTGGCCTCGTAAAGCGCATCGACAGCCGAGCGACGGTCGTCTTTCATGCGATCCGGGAAGCCTTCAGCCATAACGTCGCGACCGTGGTGGCCGGTGTCGATACCGACCACGTCCATCAGGTACGCCGGGCCCATTGGCCAGCCGAATTTTTCCATGACCTTGTCGATACGCACAAAGTCCACGCCAGCGCTGACCAGCTTGGCGAAACCGCCAAAGTACGGGAACAGCACGCGGTTGACCAAAAAGCCCGGGCAGTCGTTGACCACGATCGGGTTCTTGCCCATTTTCTTGGCGTAGGCAACGGTGGTGGCAACGGCCAGCTCGCTGGACTTCTCGCCACGGATCACTTCCACCAGCGGCATCATGTGCACCGGGTTGAAGAAGTGCATGCCGACGAAGTTTTCCGGACGCTTGAGGGCCTTGGCCAGCAAGGTGATGGAAATGGTCGAGGTGTTGGACGCCAGGATCGTGTCTTCTTTGACCTGGGCTTCAACTTCAGCCAGTACCGCTTGCTTGACCTTCGGGTTCTCGACAACCGCTTCGACCACCAGGTCGACGTGGCCGAAATCGCCGTAGGACAGCGTAGGACGAATGCCGTTGAGCACTTCAGCCATCTTCGCAGCCGTCATGCGACCTTTATCAACGCGGCCCACCAGCAGCTTGGCGGCTTCTGCCAGGCCTTGCTCGATACCGTGCTCGTTGATGTCTTTCATCAGGATCGGCGTGCCTTTGGACGCCGACTGATAAGCGATACCGCCACCCATGATACCGGCGCCGAGCACGGCAGCCTGTTTCACGTCTTTGGCGATTTCGTCGTAGGCCTTGGCCTTTTTCTTCAGTTCCTGATCGTTCAGGAACAGGCCGATCAGGCTCTGGGCAGCAGACGTCTTGGCCAGTTTGACGAAGCCGGCGGCTTCGATTTCCAGGGCCTTGTCGCGACCGAAGTTCGCGGCTTTCTGGATGGTCTTGATCGCTTCGACCGGAGCCGGGTAGTTAGGACCCGCTTGACCGGCGACGAAACCCTTGGCGGTTTCGAACGACATCATTTGTTCGATGGCGTTGAGCTTGAGTTTTTCCAGCTTCGGCTGACGCTTGGCCTTGTAGTCAAATTCGCCGCTGATGGCGCCCTTGATCAGGTTCAGGGCAGCTTCTGCGAGTTTGTCCGGCGCAACCACGGCATCGACTGCGCCCACTTTCAGCGCGTCTTCAGCACGGTTTTCCTTGCCGGCGGCAATCCACTCGATGGCGTTGTCGGCACCGATGATGCGCGGCAGGCGCACGGTACCGCCGAAGCCTGGGTAGATGCCCAGCTTGACTTCCGGCAGGCCGATTTTCGCGCTGGAGGCCATGACGCGGAAGTCCGCGGCCAGGCACATTTCCAGACCGCCACCCAGAGCGATGCCATTGATCGCGGCAACGGTCGGCACGTTGAGGTCTTCGAAATCGCTGAAAATCTTGTTGGCTTCGAGGTTGCCAGCCACAAGCTCGGCATCGGGCAGCTTGAAGTTGTCGACGAATTCGGTGATGTCAGCGCCGACGATGAACACGTCCTTGCCGCTGGAGACGATCACACCTTTGATCGATGCATCAGCCTTGATGGTGTCTACGGCCTGACGCAGTTCGTTCAGGGTTAGACGGTTGAACTTGTTGACGGACTCACCCTTGAGGTCGAATTTCAATTCGACGATGCCACTTTCAAGAGCCTTAACCGTGATGGCTTTACCTTCGTAAATCATCAACTGATCTCCACGATATGGAAGCTGAACAGTACACGTCGGACGCTGGCCGAAGCGTAAACACAAACGTTACCGTCGATGCTAACGCCTATTTGCCAGGCACACCCGCCAACGCGATAGTCGGGATTCTGTACGAACGGTCTGAAAGACAAACGCTCAATTCATACGCCCGTTTGATTTGGGTACGCCACCTTCAGCCAATTTCCGACAATTGTCAATCGCTCGAAAGGGCCGCTAAAACGCGACTTTTCAGTCATTTCAGAACCGCCAAGGCGAATCAATGCGCAGGTATTCACCCGATCAATAATGAAAAAGGGCCAGCAAAGGCCTGTACAGCGACGGATATCCGGCTAGGCTAGCCGCAGGTGTGAACGCCTGTGCGAATGCGCGGCGTGTTGAATCGACGAATTACCGGCCTGCCTGGCCAACTCCAGCCCGATGATGATGTCGGGCTTTTTATTGCCTGCGATTCCATCACTGTAGGAGCGAGCTTGCTCGCGAAAAACCTGAGCGCACCGCGTTAAACCAGGTTTGCCACGTTATCGTTGACGCTCTCGGGCGCAGACGATGTCAGGCCAGGGCCTTGAGCAAGGCATTGATGTTCTGCAAGACGCTCAATTCGCCCTTCTCACCCCAATACAAAGCGATCATCTGCCCATCGGCTTCGATTTTGTAGACGTTATCCGGCAGCGTTGCAAAATGCGGCAACAACTTCTCGTCGACACAGGTTTCCCGCCATTGATTGACCCATACCCCCGGCTCCAACTGCCAGTAACACCAGAGGGCCGGCTTACTGCCCCGCCGCGGCCGACAGTACTGCGCACACGGGCTGGGCGGCTCTTGCTTGAGCCAGTGCGGCCACTCCTGGGGCGACAACTGCATCGCCAGGCCAATGCGGCGGGCCTCCATGCGCAGGGCCATGCGCCCGCTCTGGTGGCGCGAAGGTCGCAGCCATGCCAGGGGGCTCAACACCACTAGAAGGATTGACACCACTATCCAGACCGTCATATGTGTACTCCCGAATTTCTAGATGAGCGGATCCAACCCCATCCGCTTGAAAGCAGCCATACTGAACTTATTGCAGTCCCCTGGAGGAACGCCTCATGACTTACGAACATATTCTGGTCGCCGTGGACCTGACCGAAGAGTGCGATCCGGTGATCAAGCGCGCCGTGGCCATTGCCGGCGATACCGTGAAGCTGTCCCTGGTGCATATCGTCGAACCCATGGCCATGGCCTTTGGCGGCGACGTACCGATGGACCTTTCGCAACTGCAACAGCAGCAGTTCGACCAGGCCAAGGAGCGCCTGGACCGCCTGATTGCCAAGTATCCTGCGCTGAAAAAGGACCAAAGCCACCTGACCTATGGTCAGCCACGCCAGGAAATCCACCACCTGGCCAAAGAGCAGAACTGCGACCTGATCGTGGTCGGCAGCCATGGTCGTCATGGCCTGGCGTTGCTGCTGGGCTCCACGGCCAACGACGTCCTGCACGGCGCGCCGTGCGACGTACTGGCGGTAAAACTGGTAAAAAGTTCGTAAGAACACCAGAGATCAAATGTAGGAGCTGGCTTGCCAGCGCCTACCTTTGGATTGAATTTCATATAAAAAAACCGGTGCTCGTAAGAGCGCCGGTTTTTTATTGCCGCCGAATCAATCAGGCATCCAGCTCGGCCCAACGCTCAACCAGCACTTCCAGTTCCTGGTTCAGCTTCTCCAGGGACTCGATGACCTTGGCAGTTTCCGCCGCAGGACGCAGGTAGAAACCCGCGTCAGCCATTTCAGCTTCCACGGCTGCGATCTGCTGCTCCTTGGCGTCGATATCACCCGGCAAGGCTTCCAACTCACGCTGCAGCTTGTAGCTGAGCTTTTTCTTGGCCGCCGGCGCAGCGTCCTGAACAGGTTCAGCAGCGGCAGGTGCAACCACCGCAGAGTTCAAGTCGGCCTTACCAGACTTGCTCTCGGTCACGCCCAGCAGGCGCGGCGAACCGCCCTGGCGCAGCCAGTCCTGGTAACCACCGACGTATTCGCGCACCTTGCCTTCACCTTCGAAGACCAGGGTACTGGTGACCACATTGTCGAGGAATGCCCGGTCGTGGCTGACCATCAGTACAGTGCCGTTGAAGGTCAGCAGGACCTCTTCCAGCAGCTCGAGGGTTTCCACGTCGAGGTCGTTGGTCGGTTCGTCGAGCACCAGCAGGTTGGCCGGTTTGCTGAACAGCTTGGCCAGCAGCAGGCGCGCACGCTCACCGCCAGACAGGGCCTTGACCGGCGTGCGGGCACGTTGTGGACTGAACAGGAAGTCGCCCAGGTAGCTCAGGACGTGGCGGCTCTGACCATCGATATCGATAAAATCGCGGCCTTCGGCGACGTTGTCGATCACGGTCTTTTCCAGGTCCAACTGGTGGCGCAACTGGTCGAAGTAGGCCACGTCGATGCGCGTGCCCTCTTCCACGGTGCCGCTGGTCGGTTGCAGGCCGTTGAGCATCAGCTTGAGCAAAGTGGTCTTGCCGGTACCGTTGGCGCCCAGCAGACCAATACGGTCGCCGCGCTGCAGGACCATGGAGAAGTCCTTGATCAGGAACGGGCCATCCGGGTGATGGAAGCTGACGTTCTCCAGAACCATGACCTGCTTGCCCGACTTGTCGGCGGTATCCAGCTGGATATTGGCCTTGCCGGTGCGCTCGCGACGTTCGCTACGCTCGACACGCAAGGCTTTCAGGGCGCGTACACGACCTTCGTTACGGGTGCGGCGTGCCTTGATGCCCTGGCGGATCCAGACTTCTTCCTGGGCCAGCTTTTTGTCGAACAGCGCGTTGGCGGTCTCTTCAGCGGCCAGAGTGGCTTCCTTGTGCACCAGGAAGCTGGCGTAGTCGCCGTTCCAGTCGATCAGGCCGCCGCGATCCAGTTCGAGGATGCGCGTGGCGAGGTTCTGCAGGAAAGAACGGTCGTGCGTGATAAACAGCACGGCGCCCTGGAAGTCCTTGAGGGCTTCTTCCAGCCAGGCAATCGCGCCGATATCCAGGTGGTTGGTCGGTTCGTCGAGCAGCAGCAGGTCCGGCTCGGAAACCAGGGCCTGGGCCAGCAGCACGCGGCGACGCCAGCCGCCGGACAGTTCGGCAAGGGTCTTGTCGGCCGGCAATTGCAGGCGGCTCAAGGTGCTGTCGACCAGTTGCTGCAAGCGCCAGCCATCACGGGCTTCGAGGTCTTGCTGGACGTGCATCAGCTTGTCCAGGTCAGCGTCGGTGACGCAGTTCTGCGCCAGGTGATGGTACTGGGCAAGCAATTCGCCGACGCCATCGAGGCCTTCGGCAACCACGTCGAACACGGTCCGTTCGTCGGCCACCGGCAATTCTTGCGGCAATTCGCCAATCTTCAGGCCCGGCGCGCGCCATACGGAGCCGTCATCGGGCTTCTGGTCGCCCTTGACCAACTTCATCATGCTGGACTTGCCGGTGCCGTTGCGGCCGATGATGCACACCCGCTCACCACGGGCGATCTGCCAGGACACCTTGTCCAACAACGGCATAGCGCCGAAAGCAAGGGACACATCGCTGAATTTGAGCAGGGTCATACGCTTCTCCAAAAACTGGGCGCGCATTCTACCTGAGTTGGGGGGTGAAGCGGCCGGCATTTTCATGCCCGACACGTTCTGTAGGACATTTCTTGAGAACTTCAGCGAAGCGGCCTGCAAAGCTTTCACCGGCTGCGGGCAAAAGGCTAAGCTAGGGGCAATCAGTGTCGACAGCGTCGGCACTAGTCCTGATTTCTTTGCACGGACGTCTCATGCGCAGTCGCCTTTTCAGCTTTTTATCTTGCCTGCTTCTTTCCTCCACAGCCGTCCAAACCGCCCAGGCAGTGGACCTGACCACCCAACGCCAATATTACGACCAAGCCAAGCGTGCCCTGGCCAAAGGCGACACAGGCCCCTACATGCAATACAGCCAGGCCCTGGCCGATTACCCGCTCACGCCATACCTGGCCTACGACGAACTGACCGCACGCCTCAAGTCCGCCAGCAATCAGGAAATCGAACAGTTCCTGGCCAAGCATGGCGACCTGCCCCAGGCCAACTGGATGAAGCTGCGCTGGTTGCGCTGGCTCGCCGAGCGTGGCGACTGGAAGACCTTTGAAAAGTACTACGACGCCAAGCTCAACTTCACCGAACTGGACTGCCTGCACGGCCAATACCAGTTGAGCAACAACCTCAAGGCCGAAGGCTACAAGACCGCCGAAGCCCTGTGGATGACCGGCAAATCCCAACCGGCCGCCTGTGACGCGACCTTTGGCCAGTGGGCTGCCGCCGGGCAATTGACCGAGCAGAAGATCTGGGACCGCACCAAGCTCGCCGCCGAAGCCCGCAACTACCCGCTGGCCAACAGCCTGGTGAAAACCCTGCCCACCCTGGGTACCCAGGGCCGCCTGATGGTGGACGTGGCGCAAAAGCCCGCCATGCTCAGTGACCCCTCGCGCTTCCTGCCTGCCACTGAAGCCATGTCCGACGCCGTCGGCCTGGGCCTGCGCCGCCTGGCGCGCCAGGACCCGGAACAAGCCATGGCCCTGTTGGATGGATATGCCAGCAGCATGCACTTCTCCCGCGATGAAAAAGTGTCCATCGCTCGGGAAATCGGCCTGACCCTGGCGCGACGCTACGACCCGCGCGCCCTGGACGTGATGACCAAATACGACCCGGAGCTGCGTGACAACACCGTCTCCGAATGGCGCCTGCGCCTACTGCTGCGCCTGGCCCGTTGGGAAGATGCCTACCAGTTGACCCGCAAGTTGCCCCAGGACCTGGCCACCACCAACCGCTGGCGCTACTGGCAAGCCCGCGCGCTGGAACTGGCCGAGCCGAAGAACCCACAAGCACTGGTGCTGTACAAAGGCTTGGCCAAGGAGCGGGATTTTTATGGCTTCCTTGCCGCAGATCGCTCCCAGGCCCCGTATCAACTGAACAACCAGCCGCTGGTCATGAGCCAGGCGCTGATCAACAAGGTGCGCAACACCCCGGGTGTGCGCCGCGCCCTGGAATTTTATGCCCGTGGCCAGATCGTCGACGGTCGCCGCGAGTGGTATCACGTCAGCCGCCACTTCAACCGTGACGAAATGGTCGCCCAGGCCAAGCTCGCCTACGACATGAAATGGTACTTCCCGGCGATCCGCACCATCAGCCAGGCCAAGTACTGGGACGACCTGGATATCCGCTTCCCGATGGCCCACCGCGACACCCTGGTGCGTGAAGCCAAGGTCCGTGGCCTGCATTCGAGCTGGGTGTTTGCTATCACCCGCCAGGAGAGCGCCTTTATGGATGACGCCCGTTCCGGCGTCGGCGCCAGCGGCCTGATGCAACTGATGCCCGCCACCGCCAAGGAAACCGCGCGCAAATTCAGCATCCCACTGGCGTCACCGCAGCAGGTGCTGGACCCGGACAAGAACATCCAGCTCGGCGCCGCCTACCTGAGCCAGGTGCACAGCCAGTTCAACGGCAATCGCGTACTTGCCTCCGCCGCCTACAACGCCGGCCCAGGGCGCGTACGCCAATGGCTGCGCGGCGCCGATCACCTGAGTTTCGATGTGTGGGTGGAAAGCATTCCGTTCGACGAAACCCGTCAGTATGTGCAGAACGTGCTGTCTTATTCGGTGATCTACGGGCAGAAGCTCAACTCTCCACAGCCGTTGGTGGATTGGCACGAGCGTTATTTTGATGACCAGTAAAAGCAGGTAAAAGCTGCCCGATTGAAGCTGCAAGTGCCCGCGTTGTGAGACGCGGGCATTTTTTTTAGGGTTCGTCGTGACCATCGCTAAATTGCAGGGCCGCCAGCCGCGCATACAGCGGGTTGGTGGCGATCAGTTGCTGATGGGTGCCCACCGCGACCAATTTGCCTTGATCCATCACCGCAATCCTATCGGCGTTTTTCACCGTGGCGAGGCGGTGGGCGATCACCAGGGTGGTACGCCCCTGCATCAGTTGCGGCAATGCCTGTTGGATCAGATGCTCGCTCTGGGCATCGAGGGCGCTGGTGGCTTCGTCCAGCAGCAGGATCGGTGCATCCACCAACAAGGCCCGGGCGATAGCCAGGCGCTGGCGCTGCCCACCAGAAAGGCCCATGCCGCCATCCCCCAGGTGGGTCTGGTAGCCGTCGGGCATTTGCAGGATGAAATCATGGGCGTGGGCAATGCGCGCCGCTTCTTCGACCTGGGCTAGTGTGGCCTTGGGGTTGCCGTAGCGGATGTTTTCTTCAACGCTGCCAAAAAACAGCGCCGGGCTCTGGGATACCAGGGCAAAACAGCGGCGCAGGTCCAACGGGTCCAATGCGCTCAGAGGCTGGCCTTCCAGCAGCACTTGCCCCTGTTGCGGGTCGTAGAAGCGCAGCAACAGATCAAAAATCGTTGATTTACCCGCACCGGACGGCCCTACCAAGGCCAGGGTTTCACCGGCATTGATGCTCAGGCTCAGCCCATCGATGGCGTAGCGATCGGGACGCGATGGGTAGGAAAAATGCAGGTCTTGTAGCTCCAGGCGACCACTGACCCGTTCTGGCAGCTTGACCACACCATAGGACGGGGCCTGGATTTCATTAGGCGACTGCAACAACTCGGCAATCCGCTCCGCCGCCCCGGCAGCGCGCTGTAACTCGCCAATCACTTCGCTCAAGGTGCCAAAGGCGCTGCCCACGATCAGGCTGTAGAACACAAAGGCCGCCAGTTCGCCACCGGAGATGCGCCCGGCGATCACATCCATGCCGCCCACCCACAGCATCACGCCCACGGCGCCCAGCACCAGCACAATCACCAAAGTGATCAGCCAGGCGCGCTGCACGATACGCTTGCGCGCCGTGGTGAATGCGTCCTCGACCGTCACGGCGAAGCGCTGCTCATCCTGCACCTGATGGTTATAGGCCTGCACGGTCTTGATCTGGCCCAGGGTCTCGGAGACGTAGCTGCCGACGTCGGCAATCCGGTCCTGGCTCTGGCGCGACAGGCTGCGCACGCGCCGGCCGAAGATCAGGATCGGGGCCAACACCAGCGGCAACGCCACCACCACGATGCTGGTGAGTTTTGGGTTGGTGATAAACAGCAGCACAATCCCGCCGATCACCATCAAAGCGTTGCGCAGGAATAGCGACAGGGATGAGCCGATCACCGATTGCAGCAAAGTGGTATCGGCGGTCAAGCGTGACTGGATTTCCGAGCTGCGATTGTTTTCATAAAAACCCGGATGCAGGTAGATCAGATGGTTGAACACCAGCCGGCGAATGTCCGCGACCACCCGCTCACCGATCCACGACACCAAATAAAACCGCGCAAACGTGCCCACCGCCAGGCCCAGCACGAGGATCATGAACAGGCCGATGGACTGGTTGAGCAAGTGTGGCGATTGGGTCATGAAGCCCTGGTCCACCAACAGGCGGATGCCCTGGCCCATGGACAAGGTGATGCCTGCCGTGACGATCAGTGCGAGCAATGCACCGACGGCCTGCCAGCGATACGGAGCGATAAAGCGCAGGGCCAGGCGGATGGCGCGGCGTTGACGGGCTGAAAGCATGGAGAGCATCACCTGAGGAAGACAATGCCAAGCCTACACCGCAATCGGATTGAACTTGGGTAAATCACAATGAGTCAGGTTAATTATGCCCGGCAAGACTAGGCCCTAGAGGCTATCGGTCTAAAGTCCGGCTGGAAATCCGCCGCGATTTCTGCTGGACTGGGCATTCGATCCGCCGACGGGCTAAGGAGTTGTAACAGCTCGGTCACGCGGGTGAATTAGAGTAGGTACACAACCTGATGAGGAGACAGGCCATGTCCTTGCAAAACAGCAGCACTGACAAAGTTGAAGTAATCCGCCAGCCACAGCAGTTGCCTTGCTCGTACATCGATGCCCAGGGCCGCGAAGTGCAGATTACCGAAGAGATGATCCAGGGCGCCTGCGCCGAACTGGAGCAGAAACTGGTCAAGCCTGCCCAGCAAGGCTGATACGCCCCAGCTCTTTCAGAACCGGCCCCAGTGGCCGGTTTTTTTATGCGTTTTTTATGCTCCCAGTGCGGCGACGATGCTCGACAAAGCTGGCGACTCACCATTGATCCGCACCTTCAAGCCGTCAATCTCGCGGCGATCCGGGTAGTGCTTGCGCAGCAGGTCGAATGCCTTGCGCTGTTCTTCGACTGTTCCTACCAGGCTACGGCGAAAGTCCGCATCGTCACGGCGCGGGTCGTAGACGCTGCGGCACAACGTCGCCAGGGCCCAGGCCGGGTCGGTGCTGGCATCGAGAGTGACCTCGGCCAGCCATGGCTCGGGCAGCAGGTCACTCAACTGAATGCTCGCCGGTTGCCCAAGGTGCGCGCACAACGCCTGGTAGATCTGCGCCGTGCCGCGCTGCTTGCCGTCGAGGCTGTAGCCGGCGATGTGCGGAGTCGCCAGCACGCACAACTCGGCCAGCTCGACATCCACTTCGGGCTCGCCTTCCCACACATCCAGCACTGCCTGCAAATCTTCGCGCTCCAGCAACACCTCGCGCAGCGCCGTGTTATCCACCACCGGGCCACGGCTGGCGTTGATCAGCCAGGTGCCCGGCTTGAGCTGCTCCAGACGCTGGCGATCCAGCAGGTGCCAGGTCGAGCCATTGCCGGATTTTTTCAGCGGGGTGTGCAGGCTGATCACATCGCACTGCTCGATGATCTGTTCCAGGCTCACGTAATCGCCCTCTTCGGCGACCTGGCGTGGCGGATCGCAGACCAGCACTTTCCAGCCCAGGCCCTTGAGCACCTTGACCAGGCGCCCGCCCACCTCACCGGCACCGACGATGCCATAGGTACGCTGGGTCAGGTCAGCACCTTCGATTTCAGCCAGGGTCAGCAGGCTGCCCAGCACATAATCCACCACACCACGAGCGTTGCAGCCCGGCGCGCTGGACCATTGGATCCCGGCCCTTTGAAAGTAATCGAGGTCCAGGTGATCGGTGCCGATGGTGCAGGTGCCGACAAACCGTACCGCCGTGCCTTCCAGCAACGCACGGTTGACGTTGGTCACCGAACGCACCAGCAGCACATCGGCCTGTTCAATGGCGGCGCGGTCGATGGCGCGGCCCGGCACCCGGCGGATCTCGCCGAAACCTTCAAAGAACGCATCGAGCAGCGGGATATTTTCGTCGGCAACAATCAGCATGGCAGGCTCCTTTGGCGGACCAGCAGTGTACAGGCACCGGCCCCTGGAACGTTTACAAATCCGCTACACAGGTAATTTCCTGACCTATCCGTCAAGGCGTAGAATGCGCCGTCCTGCGCTCCCCCTTATCGGACATCTGCACGTGAACACTGCCACTTTGCCCCTCTCCCGCCCTGCCCGCGTTCGCCGGGAAGTCTATAGCCTGCTGGCGCTGGCCTTGCCCATCATGATCGGGCAACTGGCAACCACCGCCATGGGCTTTGTCGATGCGGTGATGGCCGGGCGTGTCAGTTCGCGGGACCTGGCGGCGGTGGCCCTGGGCAACTCCATCTGGATCCCCGTGTATCTATTGATGACCGGAACCTTGCTGGCCACCACCCCCAAAGTCGCCCAGCGCTTCGGCGCCGGCAGCCACACCGAAATCGGCCCGCTGGTACGCCAGGCGTTGTGGCTGGCGTTGGTGGTGGGGTGCACCGCCTCATTGCTGTTGATCAGTGCCGAGCCGATCTTGCACGCGATGAACGTCGACCCCGAACTGATCGCCCCCTGCATGGGCTACCTGCACGGCATTGCCTTCGGCATGCCGGCGGTGGCGCTGTACTACGTGCTGCGCTGTTTCAGCGACGGGCTGGGCCGCACGCGCCCGAGCATGCTCCTCGGGCTGGGCGGGCTGGCATTGAACATCCCGCTGAACTACGTGTTCATCTACGGCCATTTCGGTGTGCCGGCCATGGGCGGCGTAGGCTGCGGCTGGGCCACGGGCATTGTGATGTGGGCGATGATGCTGGGCTTCGCCGCCTGGACCCGCTGGGCACCGGCCTATCAGGCCAGCGAGTTGTTCAAGCGCTTCGACTGGCCAAAGTGGTCGGTGATCAAGCGCATCCTGGGCATCGGCCTGCCGATTGGCATCGCGGTATTTGCCGAGTCGAGCATCTTTGCGGTGATCGCCCTGCTGATCGGCAGCCTGGGCGCAACCGTCGTGGCCGGGCACCAGATCGCCCTGAACTTCAGCTCCCTGGTGTTCATGATTCCCTACTCCCTGAGCATGGCCGTGACCGTGCGGGTGGGCCAGGCCCTGGGCCGTGGCGAACCCCGTGAAGCACGCTTCGCCGCAGGCGTGGGGATGGGCACCGCCCTGGCCTATGCCTGCCTGTCATGCAGCCTGATGCTGTTGTTCCGCGAGCAGATCGCCACGATCTACACCGCCGACCCGCTGGTGGTCCAGGTGGCGGCGATGCTGATTGTGTTCGCGGCGCTGTTCCAGTTTTCCGATGCGATCCAGGTCACGGCGGCTGGCGCCCTGCGCGGTTATCAGGACACCCGGGTGACCATGATCCTGACCCTGTTCGCCTACTGGGGCGTGGGCTTGCCGGTAGGTTACTTGCTGGGGCTGACCGACTGGCTGGGCCAGGCCAACGGCCCGAGCGGCTTGTGGCAGGGGCTGATCGTCGGCCTCAGTTGCGCAGCGGCAATGCTGGTGGTGCGCCTGGCACGCAGTGCGCGCAAGCGCATTCGCCAGGTTTAAGCGCGACTGCCCACTGTAGGTATCAGTCTCAGGTGGCCTTCTTGCGGATCCAGTACAAGTAAGTACCGGCCTCTTCGCGCTGTTCCACCAGTTCATGGTCCAGGAACACGCAGAACTTGGGGATGTCGCGGCGGGTCGAGGGATCGGTCGCGATGACCTTGAGCAGGCCACCCGGCGCCAGGTCGCGGATGTGCTGGTGCAGCATCATCACCGGTTCCGGGCAGTTGAGGCCGGTGGCGTCGAGGGTGCCGTCAACGGCAGGGTCAAAAATGTCACTCATCGTTCACTCCTAAACAGCCGGCTCCTAGGTGTATTTACCGGGCCTTGAGTTTCTTTACGTCCAGGCGGCGCAGGTGGCAGGTGACTTCCTCGCGGTCGTGGTACAGCTGCTTGCAGCCGATTTCCACGCGAATGCCCCGCGCCTTGAAGCCTTCTTCGATGCGTTCCAGCAGGCGCTTCACCTCGGCGTAGCGCTGTTTCATCGGCAACTTGAGGTTGACCACCGCTTCGCGGCAATGCCCTTCGCCGATCCAGGTTTCCAGCAGAGCCGCGTTGCGCGCCGGTTTCTCGACGATATCGCAGACCATCCAGTCCACCGGCTGCTTGGGGGTGAAGGTAAAACCATCCGCCATCAAGTGTTGCACCAGGCCGGTGTCCATCAGGCTTTCGGCCATCGGCCCGTTATCAATCGCCGTCACCAGCATGCCCCGGTTGACCAGTTGCCAGGTCCAGCCGCCCGGCGCTGCGCCGAGGTCGACGCCGGTCATGTCGCCGTGCAGGCGCTCGTCCCACTGGTCCCGGGGGATAAAGTGGTGCCAGGCCTCTTCCAGCTTCAAGGTCGAGCGGCTTGGCGCGTCGCGGGGGAATTTCAGGCGCGGGATGCCCATCGGCCACATGGCCGAGTTATTTGACTCGGCCAGGCCCATAAACACTTCGCGCCCGCTCTTGAAGGTCAGCAGCAGGCGCGGCTTGCTCGGGTCTTCAACCAGTTTGCCGGCGGCCAGCAGGGCCTTGCGCAGATGCACTTCGAATTTCTTGCAGAAGTTCGACAGTTCCTTGCCATCGTTGGTATCGACCATTTCCAGCCACAGGCTGCCGCATACCGGGAAATCCCGCAGGTGCGCGAGGATCACGCTGATACGGTCGGTTTCCGGCAGATCGATGAAAACCCCACGCGCCCACTGCCTCGGGAAGATCAGTTCGGCAAAGCGTTGGCCGCGCATCAGGCGCTGGGCGCCGTCTTCTTCAGTGCAGACAAATTCGGCGCAGGCGCTGCCGGTCTTAGCCTTGGCATAGCCGGAAACGTTCAGGCGCGCGGCGTGTTCCGCGATCTCGGAACAGACTTCGCCTTCAAAACCCGGGCGGCAATGCATAAAAAGGGTGTTCATCAACTCTCCTGGTAACACGCTTGCTGTAGCGCAAGGCCTGTCATGAAAACGCGCGCATGATAGCTGAGTTCGGAACCTTGGACTTGTCCATAGAGTCCAGTTATTAGCCTGCTACTGAAAACAGGGCTAGCTTGTAAGCTCTGTTCGTCCCGTCAGGTCCGTAGCCGTGCGGACCATAAGGAGTCATGTAATGTCATCCGTTGATAGCCTGAGAACCCTTAAGACCCTGCAAGTCGACAGCAAGACTTACCACTACTTCAGCTTGCCCGAAGCCGCCAAGAGCCTGGGTAACCTGGACAAGTTGCCGATGTCCCTCAAGGTGCTGCTGGAAAACCTGCTGCGCTGGGAGGACGAAAAAACCGTGACCGGCGCCGACCTCAAGGCGCTTGCCGCCTGGCTCAAGGAGCGGCGCTCCGACCGCGAGATCCAGTACCGCCCGGCCCGGGTGCTGATGCAGGACTTTACCGGCGTGCCCGCCGTGGTCGACCTGGCCGCCATGCGCGCCGCCGTGGCCAAGGCCGGTGGCGATCCGCAGCGCATCAACCCGCTGTCGCCGGTGGACCTGGTAATTGACCACTCGGTGATGGTCGACAAGTTCGGCAACGCCGACGCCTTCGAGCAAAACGTCGATATCGAAATGCAGCGCAACGGCGAACGTTATGCGTTCCTGCGCTGGGGCCAGAGCGCCTTTGATAATTTCAGCGTGGTACCGCCAGGTACCGGCATCTGCCACCAGGTCAACCTGGAATACCTGGGTCGCACGGTGTGGACCAAGGACGAAGACGGCCGTACCTATGCCTTCCCCGATACCCTGGTGGGCACCGACTCCCACACCACCATGATCAACGGCCTCGGCGTTTTGGGCTGGGGCGTGGGCGGTATCGAGGCGGAAGCGGCGATGCTTGGCCAGCCGGTCTCGATGCTGATCCCCGAAGTGATCGGCTTCAAGCTCACCGGCAAACTCAAAGAAGGCATTACCGCCACCGACCTGGTGCTGACAGTCACGCAAATGCTGCGTAAAAAAGGCGTGGTGGGCAAATTCGTCGAGTTCTATGGCGACGGCCTGGCTGACCTGCCCCTGGCCGACCGCGCCACCATTGCCAACATGGCACCGGAGTACGGCGCCACCTGCGGCTTTTTCCCCGTGGACGAAGTGACCCTGGACTACTTGCGCCTCTCCGGTCGGCCGGACGCCACGGTCAAGCTCGTCGAGGCCTATACCAAGGCCCAAGGCCTGTGGCGCAATGCCGGTGAAGAACCGGTATTCACTGACAGCCTGGCGCTGGACATGGCCAGCGTCGAAGCCAGCCTGGCCGGGCCAAAACGCCCGCAGGACCGAGTCTCGCTGCCAGATGTGGGTCAAGCGTTCAGTGACTTCCTGGACTTGCAGTTCAAACCCGCGAGCAAGGAAGAAGGCCGCCTGGAAAGCGAAGGCGGCGGCGGTGTCGCCGTGGGCAATGCCGACCTGGTGGGCGAAGCCGACTACGACTTCGAAGGCCAGACCTATCGCCTGAAAAACGGCGCGGTGGTGATCGCCGCGATTACCTCCTGCACCAACACCTCCAACCCCAGCGTGATGATGGCCGCCGGCCTGGTCGCGAAAAAAGCCGTGGAAAAGGGCCTGACCCGCAAGCCGTGGGTAAAAAGCTCCCTGGCGCCTGGCTCCAAGGTGGTTACCGACTACTACAACGCCGCCGGCCTGACGCCGTACCTCGACCAACTGGGCTTCGACCTGGTGGGTTATGGCTGCACCACCTGTATCGGCAACTCCGGGCCATTGCCGGAGCCTATCGAGAAAGCCATCCAGAAAGCCGACCTGACCGTGGCGTCGGTGCTGTCCGGCAACCGTAACTTCGAAGGCCGCGTGCACCCCCTGGTGAAAACCAACTGGCTGGCCTCGCCGCCCCTGGTGGTGGCCTATGCCCTCGCCGGGACCGTGCGCATTGATATCAGCAGCGAGCCCTTGGGCACCGGCAAGGATGGTGCGCCGGTATACCTGCGCGATATCTGGCCCAGCAGCCAGGAGATCGCCGACGCGGTGGCCCAGGTCAGCACCAGCATGTTCCATAAGGAATACGCCGAGGTGTTTGCCGGTGACGAACAGTGGCAAGCCATTGAAGTGCCGCAGGCCGCGACTTATGTATGGCAAAAAGACTCCACCTATATCCAGCATCCGCCCTTCTTCGACGACATCGCCGGCCCCTTGCCGGTGATCAAGGATGTGCAAGGCGCCAACATCCTGGCCCTGCTTGGTGATTCGGTGACCACCGACCACATCTCTCCGGCCGGCAACATCAAGGCTGACAGCCCGGCCGGCCGCTACCTGCGCGAACAGGGCGTGGAACCACGGGACTTCAACTCCTATGGCTCGCGCCGCGGCAACCATGAAGTGATGATGCGCGGCACCTTCGCCAACATCCGGATCCGCAACGAAATGCTCGGCGGCGAAGAAGGCGGCAACACCCTCTACATTCCCACCGGCGAGAAGATGCCGATCTACGACGCCGCTATGAAATACCAGGCGTCCGGCACGCCGCTGGTGGTGATCGCCGGCCAGGAGTACGGCACCGGTTCCAGCCGCGACTGGGCCGCCAAGGGCACCAACCTGCTGGGCGTCAAGGCGGTGATTGCCGAGAGCTTCGAGCGTATCCACCGTTCCAACCTGGTGGGCATGGGCGTGCTGCCATTGCAGTTCAAACTGGACCAGAACCGCAAGGCGCTGCAACTGACCGGCAAGGAGAAGATCGATATTCTCGGCCTGACCGATGCCGATATCGAACCACGCATGAACCTGACGCTGGTGATTACCCGCGAAGACGGCCGCAGCGAAAAAGTCGAGGTCCTGTGCCGGATCGATACCCTCAATGAAGTTGAATACTTCAAGGCGGGGGGGATTCTGCATTACGTACTGCGCCAGTTGATTGCTTCATAACGCCACAAGCCAGACCCAACACCGCCTTCGGGCGGTGTTTTCATTTTTACCGCCTGCAACTGTCGCTATAATCCGCGCCCTCATTTGTAGGCGCCGGCTTACCGGCAGCTACATCAAGCAATTGCGTCACGTTGACCGTCACAAGGATTTTTTATGCCCGCTTTGCCCTGGCTGTACCTGGCCCTTCTTTCCATTGGCTATGGATTGGCCCTGACCTACGGGCAACTGGGTTTGCTGGCAGGGGCCTCCATCGGGCTACTGCTGGTCGCAGGTTATGCCGTACGCCAACAGCACGTCCCATGGGCGCGCTACCTTGGCCATGGCCTGTTCATCGTATTGGCCCTGGGCCTGGCGATGCACTGGCTACCCGGCTTCCAAAACGGTCGCGCCATCGACCCCCAGCGTTTCACCGCCGACGCCGTGCCCTTCTCGTTGTACCTGAACCAGGACAAACCACTGATTGGCTTCTGGCTGCTACTCGCCTGCCCGTGGATCGTCGCCCGCCGCCCGTTGCGCCTGTCGATCTATGCCACCGCGCTGGCCTTGACCCTGACCACCATCGCCGCCCTGGGTGGCGCGGTACTGCTGGGCATCATCAGTTGGGCCCCCAAATGGCCAGACCAGGCCTGGCTCTGGGTGTTGAATAACCTGTTGCTGGTGACCCTGGTTGAGGAAGCGTTGTTTCGCGGCTATATCCAGGGCGGCCTGAGCCGGCGCTTCAAGCAGATGCCCTACGGCGAAAACCTCGCCTTGCTATTGGCTTCGCTGCTGTTTGGCCTGGTGCATGTGGGCGCGGGCTGGCAATGGGTGCTGCTGGCCAGTATTGCCGGCGCGGGTTATGGCCTGGCCTACCGCTTCGGCGGCCTGGGCGCGGCGATTGCTACGCACTTTGGTTTGAATCTGCTGCATTTCGGGTTGTTTACCTACCCAATGCTGGCCTGATCGCCAGCGCTGAGGCTGCGCCGGCAGGAGCTTTCGCTGGCGCGGATTATTGCAAAAATAAGTTAAATAAACCCCCGCACTGGCCGACAACCTGTCAAAGCCTTGCGGATTGATCAATCATGCGTAATAACCAACCCGTTACCCAGCGCGAACGTACCTTCCCCGCTCAACAACGGTTGATCTCCACGACCGATGCCAAAGGCGTGATCACTTACTGCAACGATGCGTTTGTCGAGATCAGTGGGTTTTCCCGGGATGAACTGATGCGCGCCCCGCACAACCTGGTTCGTCACCCGGATGTGCCGGCGGCCGTGTTCGCGCATATGTGGGCCACGCTCAAACAAGGCTTGCCATGGATGGGCATCGTCAAGAACCGCTGCAAGACCGGCGATCACTACTGGGTCAACGCTTATGTGACCCCGGTGTTCGACGGCGAGCAGGTGATCGGCTACGAATCGGTACGGGTCAAGCCGACCGCCGAGCAGATCCGCCGTGCCGAAGCGCTGTACCAGCGTATCAACCAAGGCAAGTCGGCCATCCCGCGCAGTGATAAATGGCTGCCGGTGTTGCAGGACTGGCTGCCGTTTATCATGGTCAGCCAACTGAGTTTCCTGATTGGCATCTGGCTCAATTCCCATTGGGGCTTTGCCTTGGCCGCTGCCTTGTCAGTGCCACTGGGCCTGCTCGGCCTGAGCTGGCAACAGCGGGGCCTCAAGCGCCTGCTGCGCCTGGCCGAACAGACCACTTCCGACCCGCTGATCGCACAGATGTACACCGACAGCCGTGGCGCACAAGCACGCCTGGAGATGTCGATCCTCAGCCAGGAAGCCCGCCTGAAGACCTGCCTGACCCGTCTGCAGGACACCGCCGAGCACCTCAACGAGCAGGCGCGTCAATCCAACACCTTGGCCCACAACAGTTCGACCGGCCTGGAACGCCAGCGCGTGGAGACCGAGCAGGTCGCCACTGCGGTCAATCAGATGGCCGCCACCACCCAGGAAGTCGCCAGCCATGTCCAGCGCACGGCCGATGCGACCCAGGAAGCCAATCGCCTGACCGGGCGCGGGCGTGATATCGCCGGCGAAACCCGTGAAGCCATCCAGCGCCTGTCGGTGGTGGTCGGGGAAACCGGCGTGACGGTGACCCAACTGGCCAAGGACAGCGACGAGATCGGCGGCGTGGTGGATGTGATCAAGGGTATTGCCGACCAGACCAACCTGCTGGCCCTGAACGCAGCCATCGAAGCGGCCCGTGCCGGTGAAATGGGTCGCGGGTTTGCGGTGGTGGCCGATGAAGTGCGGCAACTGGCGCAACGTACCAGCGAGTCCACCGGGCAGATCCATGCCCTGATCGCCAAGCTACAACAGACCGCCAGCACCGCCGTGCAGACCATGGACGCCGGGCATCGCCAGGCTGAAGAAGGTGTGGCGCGGGTAATGGAAGCGGACGCTGCGCTGGTGGGAATCAGCGAGGCGGTGGCGCATATCACTGACATGACCACCCAGATCGCCGCCGCGACCGAGGAGCAAAGCTCGGTAGCCGAGGAGATCAGCCGCAATATCAGCACTATTGCGCTGTTGGCGGACCAGACGTCGGAGCAGGCGTTGAATTCGGCGCAGTTGAGTGAAGAGCTGACCCATACGGCCAATACCCAGTATTCGCTGGTGGAGCGGTTTAACCGTTAGATCGCTATCGCCGGCAAGCCAGCTCCCACATTTTGAATGTATTCACACATCAAAAGGTGGGAGCTGGCTTGCCGGCGATGGGCATCGGTATCTACACAACTTTCAGAAACTGACGATCTCTCCTGTGGCGAGCGTGCTTGCCCCGCGCCGGGGTGCGAAGCAGCCCCAAAACCAGCCACTACGGAGTATCTGATACACCGCATACAGCTTACTGGGGCTGCTTCGCACCCCAGCGCGGGGCAAGCCCGCTCGCCACAACAGCCCTATCTGCTTGGCTTTATGCGATGCAGCAAAATTGTGTAGATACCTATGCTGCGATGAGGCCCTAACAGGCGCCGAGAAACCCGGCCACCTTCACCGCCGCAGCCTCCAGATGTTGCTCATGGGTAAACCCAGAAGCCTTCAACGGCTTCAAATCATGATCCCCTGCCACCAGCCACATCACCTCGATGCTCGGCGACAGCACATAACCCTCCACCGCCGCCCGATTGCCCAGCGCATCGCGCTCGCCCTGCACAATCAAGGTCGGGGTCTTCAGCCCGGCCAGATGCTCGACCCGGGTTTTTTCCGGCTTGCCCACCGCATAGAACGGATACCCCAGGCACACCAGTGCATCAGCCGCCAATTCATCGGCCAATAAACTGGCCATGCGCCCGCCCATGGACTTGCCGCCCACCGCCAGGGGCCCAGCGACATGAAGTCGCACCTGGGCATATACCTCGCGCCAGCATTCCAGCAGCTTTGGAGCCGGATTCGGTGGGCGCCTGCCCCCGTCCACACGGCGCTGGGCCATGTACGGGAACTCGAAGCGCAACACGTTCACGCCATGCCCGGCAAGGCGTGCAGCCATGTCGCCCATAAAGCCCGAGTCCATCGGCGCGCCGGCTCCGTGGGCGAGGATCAGCGTCGGTGAGGGGCCTGCGCCAACGCGCGTGGCCGCATTCCATAACCAACCCTGTTCACGCACACACTGCGCCCATTGATCCCCGTCAATACTGGCCTTGTGCTCTTTGCCCATGCTTGCCTCGCTTTTTAGTCTGCCTATAACTCCAGCCCAAGTGCCGCATCTGCTTGGGTTGAACCGTGGATGGGGAACCATGAACACTACTTTAAGTACCGCCTATAACTACAAGGTGGTCCGCCAATTCGCCATTATGACGGTGGTGTGGGGCATCGTCGGCATGGGGCTCGGGGTTTTTCTCGCTGCCCAGTTGGTATGGCCCGAACTCAACTTCAACCTGCCTTGGACCAGTTTCGGTCGATTGCGCCCACTGCACACCAACGCGGTGATTTTCGCGTTTGGTGGCTGTGCGCTGTTTGCCAGCTCCTTCTACGCGGTGCAACGCACCTGCCAGACCCAGCTGTTCGCGCCGAAAGTCGCGGCGTTCTGCTTCTGGGGCTGGCAATTGGTGATCCTGCTGGCGGCAATCAGCTTGCCATTGGGCTACACCAGTTCCAAGGAATACGCCGAGCTGGAATGGCCGATCGACATCCTGATCACCATCGTCTGGGTCGCCTACGCCATCGTGTTCTTCGGCACCGTGGCCAAGCGCAACACCAAGCACATCTACGTCGGTAACTGGTTCTTCGGTGCGTTCATCATCACCGTGGCGATCCTGCATATCGTCAACAACCTGGAAATCCCGGTCAGCCTGACCAAGTCCTACTCCCTCTACGGTGGTGCGACGGATGCCATGGTGCAGTGGTGGTACGGCCATAACGCCGTAGGTTTCTTCCTCACTGCGGGCTTCCTGGGGATGATGTACTACTTCGTGCCGAAACAAGCCGAGCGTCCGGTCTACTCCTATCGCTTGTCCATCGTGCACTTCTGGGCATTGATCACCCTGTACATCTGGGCCGGTCCTCACCACTTGCACTACACCGCGCTGCCGGACTGGGCACAGTCCCTGGGCATGGTGATGTCGCTGGTACTGCTGGCGCCAAGCTGGGGCGGCATGATCAACGGCATGATGACCCTCTCGGGTGCCTGGCATAAGCTGCGCAGCGACCCGATCCTGCGCTTTCTGGTGGTATCGCTGGCGTTCTACGGCATGTCGACCTTTGAAGGTCCGATGATGGCGATCAAGACGGTCAACGCCCTGTCCCACTACACCGACTGGACCATCGGCCACGTACACGCCGGCGCTCTGGGTTGGGTGGCGATGATTTCCATCGGCGCGCTGTACCACATGATCCCGAAAGTCTTCGGTCGCGAGCAGATGTACAGCCTCGGCCTGATCAACGCGCACTTCTGGCTGGCTACCATCGGCACCGTGCTCTACATCGCTTCGATGTGGGTCAACGGCATTGCCCAGGGCCTGATGTGGCGTGCGGTCAACGAAGACGGCACCTTGACCTACTCCTTCGTTGAAACCCTGGTGGCCAGCCACCCAGGCTTCATCGTGCGGTTGGTGGGCGGTGCGATCTTCCTCAGCGGCATGTTCCTGATGGCTTACAACACTTGGCGCACCGTGCGTTCGGCACAACCTGCCGAAGTAGCCGCTGCGGCGCAGATGGCCTGAGGAGTCGATGATGAAACACGAAACGATTGAAAAGAACGTCGGCCTGCTGATGCTGCTGATGGTGCTGGCCGTGAGTATCGGCGGCCTGACACAGATCGTCCCGCTGTTCTTCCAGGACGTGACCAACAAGCCGGTGGAAGGCATGAAGCCCTATACCGCGCTGCAACTGGAAGGCCGTGACATCTACATCCGCGAAGGCTGCGTACAGTGCCACTCGCAAATGATCCGGCCGTTCCGCGCCGAGACCGAACGCTATGGCCACTACTCGGTCGCCGGCGAAAGCGTTTGGGACCACCCGTTCCTGTGGGGTTCCAAGCGTACCGGCCCGGACCTGGCCCGGGTTGGCGCCCGCTATTCCGACGACTGGCACCGCGCGCACTTGTACAACCCGCGCAACGTAGTGCCTGAGTCGAAGATGCCGGCCTACCCATGGCTGGTCACCGCGCAGGTCGACAGCAGCCACACCGAAACCAAGCTCAAGGTCATGCGCACCCTCGGCGTGCCGTACACCGACGCGGACATCACCGCGGCCGTGGACAGCCTCAAGGGCAAGACCGAAATGGACGCCCTGGTCTCCTATCTGCAAGTGCTCGGCACTGCAATCAAGAGCAAGAGGTGAACCATGGGTTTTGAACTGGATACCGGAATGATCCGCGGCCTCGGCACGCTGGTGGTGGCAATTGCCTTCATCGGCTTGTCGCTGTGGGTGTTCAACTCCAAGCGCAACCCGGAGTTCGCCGAGGCCTGCCTGCTGCCATTTGCCGATGAGCCTAAGCCTGACGCCATTGGCACCCCATCCGACGCTCAAGAAGAGCCTGTAACAAGGAGCATTCGGCCATGACTACCTTTTGGAGTACATGGATCTGTGTACTGACCCTGGGCAGCCTGATCGGCCTGACCTGGCTGTTGTTCGGCACCCGCAAGGGCGAGACCAAGGGCAGCGTCGACCAGACCATGGGCCACGCGTTCGACGGGATTGAGGAGTACGACAACCCCCTGCCCCAATGGTGGTTCATGTTGTTCGCCGGCACCCTGGTGTTTGCCGTCGGCTACCTGATCCTCTATCCGGGCCTGGGCAACTGGAAAGGCGTATTGCCGGGCTATGAAGACGGCTGGACCCAGACCAAGGAATGGGACAAGGAAATGGCCAAGGCCGACGCCAAGTTTGGGCCGATCTTCGCCAAATTCGCCGCCATGCCCGTGGAAGAAGTGGCCAAGGACCCGCAAGCGTTGAAAATGGGCGGTCGCCTGTTTGCCTCCAACTGCGCGGTGTGCCACGGCTCCGACGCCAAGGGCGCCTACGGCTTCCCGAACCTGGCGGACGACAACTGGCGCTGGGGTGGTTCGGCTGATGCAATCAAGCTGACCATCATGAACGGTCGCCATGCCGCGATGCCGGCCTGGGGTGAAGTGCTGGGTGAAGACGGGGTGAAAAACGTCGCCGCTTATGTGCGTCACGACCTGGCCAAGTTGCCGCTGCCGGCTGACAGCAAGGTCGACCTGGCTGCCGGCAAGCAAGCGTTCGACACCACCTGCGTGGCGTGCCACGGCCCAGAAGGCCACGGTGTTGAAGCCATGGGCGCGCCGAACCTGACGCAGCCTGCCGGTTTCATCTACGGCACCAGCCTTGCGCAGTTGCAACAGACTATCCGCCATGGCCGCCAAGGCCAGATGCCGGCGCAGGAAGCGCTGCAAGGCAACGACAAGGTCCACCTGCTGGCGGCCTACGTCTACAGCCTGTCGCAGAAAGATCAGAAGTAAGCTTCACGCAATAAGCTGCAAGAGAAGAGTTCTCAACTCGGCTCTTGCAGCCTTTTCAACCCTCTCCCTCCCCGATTCAAACTTGCCGCTTGCAGCTCGCTATTAACCGCTGCGCCCTGCGCCAGATTGTCACACCCTTCTAAAGCACACCTTTCCCCTCTCGCCAATCGGGTCTACGCTTGTTTCGACAGTGGGCCGGCGTTGATCGGCCGCAGCTCGACTTGCACTCGATGAGTCAGACATTCCAGCAGGGTGACAGGCGCAAGGGCTGACAGTTACCGGCTGTCGCGCCACCGACCATTCGTCACCTTGGCAACGTGTCCCTACGCATCGCGTTACAAGTACCTGCGCCCTCTCAAAATTCCTGTCCAACCCGTCAGCTTTTCATTTTTGATTTTGTCCTTACGCCAAATAGGGAAAGGGCGCAGAATCTGGCTTGAAACGCATTGACGCAGGTCAGCGTTACGTTGCAATGGCACTTCGCATTGTCCATACTTGCGGCCGATTTTTATCCTAATAAAACACCTAAACCGTGGAACCTTAGAATGAGCACAGCAATCAGTCCGACTGCTTATAACTATAAGGTAGTCCGCCAGTTCGCCATCATGACGGTGGTCTGGGGGATCCTTGGCATGGGGCTCGGTGTCTTCATCGCCTCGCAACTGGTCTGGCCGGAGTTGAACTTCGACCTGCCATGGACGACGTTTGGACGCCTACGCCCACTGCACACCAACCTGGTGATCTTCGCCTTCGGCGGATGTGCACTGTTTGCCACTTCCTACTATGTCGTGCAGCGAACCTGCCAGACGCGACTGATTTCCGACGGCCTCGCCGCCTTCACCTTCTGGGGCTGGCAAGCAGTAATCGTCGGCGCCATCATCACCCTGCCAATGGGCTTCACCACCACCAAGGAATACGCGGAATTGGAATGGCCCCTTGCCATCCTTCTGGCGATCGTCTGGGTGACCTACGGCATCGTGTTCTTTGGCACCATCGTCAAGCGCAAGACCAAGCACATCTACGTCGGCAACTGGTTCTACGGTGCCTTCATCGTCGTGACGGCGATGCTGCACATCGTCAACCACGCGTCCCTGCCGGTGAGTTTCTTCAAGTCCTACTCGGCCTACGCCGGTGCGACCGATGCGATGATCCAGTGGTGGTACGGCCACAACGCCGTAGGGTTCTTCCTGACCACCGGCTTTTTGGGGATGATGTACTACTTCGTGCCGAAACAGGCCGAGCGTCCGATCTACTCCTATCGCCTGTCCATCGTGCACTTCTGGGCGCTGATCACCCTGTATATCTGGGCCGGTCCTCACCACTTGCACTACACCGCACTGCCGGATTGGGCACAGTCCCTGGGCATGGCCATGTCGATCATCCTGCTGGCTCCGAGCTGGGGCGGCATGATCAACGGCATGATGACCCTCTCGGGCGCCTGGCATAAGCTGCGCACCGACCCGATCCTGCGCTTTTTGGTGGTATCGCTGGCGTTCTACGGCATGTCGACCTTTGAAGGGCCGATGATGGCGATCAAGACCGTCAACTCGCTGTCCCACTACACCGACTGGACCATCGGCCACGTACACGCCGGCGCTCTGGGCTGGGTCGCGATGATCTCCATCGGCGCGCTGTACCACATGATTCCCAAGCTCTATGGCCGGGCACAGATGCACAGCACCAGCCTGATCAACACCCACTTCTGGCTGGCCACTATCGGCACCGTGCTCTACATCGCTTCGATGTGGGTCAACGGCATTACCCAGGGCCTGATGTGGCGTGCAATCAACGATGACGGCACCCTCACCTACTCCTTCGTTGAAGCGCTGCAGGCCAGCCATCCTGGCTTCATCGTACGTGCCCTCGGTGGTGCGTTCTTCGCCAGCGGCATGCTGTTCATGGCCTACAACGTGTGGCGCACAGTGCGTGCCTCCAACCCTGTAGAGGCTGAAGCCGCCACCAAGATCGCCGTCGTGGGAGCTCACTGATGAAGCATGAAGTAGTCGAGAAGAATATCGGCCTGCTGGCCTTCTTCATGGTCATCGCCGTGAGTATCGGCGGCCTGACCCAGATCGTTCCGCTGTTTTTCCAGGACGTGACCAACAAGCCGGTCGAAGGCATGAAGCCGCGCACCGCCCTTGAACTGGAAGGCCGCGACGTGTACATCGCCAACGGCTGTGTCGGCTGCCACTCGCAGATGATCCGCCCGTTCCGTGCTGAAACCGAACGCTATGGCCACTACTCGGTCGCCGGTGAAAGCGTGTGGGACCACCCGTTCCTGTGGGGTTCCAAGCGTACCGGTCCGGACCTGGCCCGCGTAGGTGGTCGTTACTCCGATGACTGGCAGCGTGCGCACTTGTACAACCCGCGCAACGTGGTGCCCGAGTCGAAAATGCCGGCGTACCCGTTCCTCGTGGAAAACAAGCTCGACGGCAAAGACACTGCCAAGAAAATGGAAGTCTTGCGCACCTTAGGCGTGCCTTACACCGACGAAGACATCGCCGGTGCCCAGGCAGCCGTCAAGGGCAAGACCGAAATGGACGCGCTGGTGGCCTATCTGCAAGGCCTGGGCACCATCATCAAAAGCAAACGGTGATCTGAATGGATATCGGGATGATTCGAGGCCTGGGCACCGTTGTCGTGATGGTGGCCTTTATCGGCCTGGCGTTGTGGGTGTTCAGCCCCAAGCGCAAGTCAGAGTTTGAAGACGCGACCTTGCTGCCTTTTGCGGATGATCCCGAAGCCATCAAGCACGTCGAGCAAGCTTCTAGGAGTAACAAAGAATGACTACGTTCTGGAGTCTGTACGTCACAGTCCTCAGTCTGGGTACCATTTTTGCCCTGACCTGGCTGTTGCTGTCGACCCGCAAGGGCCAGCGCGCCGAGCAAACGGACGAGACGGTTGGCCACTCGTTCGATGGCATCGAGGAATACGACAACCCACTGCCTAAGTGGTGGTTCATGCTGTTCGTCGGCACCATCATCTTCGCCCTGGGCTACCTGGTGCTGTACCCGGGCCTGGGTAACTGGAAGGGCCTGCTGCCGGGTTATGCCTACCTCGACAACGAGAAGCAAACCCCGTTCGCCAATGGCCAGAGCGGCTGGACCGGTGTGCACGAGTGGGAAAAGGAAATGGCCCGCTCCGACGCCAAGTTCGGACCGATCTTCGCCAAGTTTGCCGCCATGCCCATTGAGGAAGTGGCCAAGGATCCGCAAGCCCTGAAGATGGGTGGCCGCCTGTTCGCCTCCAACTGTTCGGTATGCCACGGTTCCGACGCCAAGGGTGCCTATGGCTTCCCCAACCTGACCGACGCCGACTGGCGCTGGGGCGGCGAGCCGGAAACCATCAAGGCCACCATCATGGCGGGCCGTCACGCGGTGATGCCGGGCTGGGCTGAAGTGATCGGTGAACAAGGCGTAGCTGATGTCGCCGGTTTCGTGCTGACCAACCTCGATGGCCGCAAGCTGCCGGAAGGCGCCAAGGCCGACGTAGCCAACGGCGAGAAGCTGTTCGCCGCCAACTGCGTGGCCTGTCACGGCCCGGCCGGCAAAGGTACGCCAGCGATGGGCGCACCTGACCTGACCCACCCGGGCGCGTTCATCTACGGCTCCAGCTTCGCCCAACTGCAGCAGACCATCCGTTACGGCCGCCAGGGCCAGATGCCTGCGCAGGAGCAATTGCAGGGTAATGACAAGGTGCACTTGCTGGCGGCGTATGTTTACAGCCTGTCGCACAAAGAGCAGCAAGAGCAGAAGTAAGCGGCAAGCCGCAAGAAAAAGCCCCTGTCACCCTAGCGGTGACAGGGGCTTTTTTATTGCCGGTGAAACACATCGACCGCTTGTAGCTTGAAGCTTGTAGCGTTTCAGTGCGGCGTAGTAACGTAACTACATTCACCCACCCTACTGGGAGGCGCCCCATGACAATTACGACCATCTCCAGTCGCGAATTCAACCAAGACACAAGCGGTGCCAAAAAAGCCGCGCGCCAAGGACCGGTTTTTATCACCGACCGAGGCAAGCCTGCCCATGTCCTGCTAAGTATTGAGGACTACCAAAAATTGACAGGCATCAACGCCGATATCGTTGACCTGTTGGTGATGCCCGAAGCGGCGGACATCGAGTTTGAAACCGAGCGTGCCGTAATTATCCATCGACCCGTGGACCTCTCTTGATGTATCTGCTCGATACCAATGTCATTTCCGAGTTACGCAAACCCCAGGCCGACAAAAATGTGGTGGCCTGGGCCAAAACCGTCGCCGTACCGCGTATGTATATTTCGGCGATTACCTTGAAAGAACTGGAGACTGGGGTGCTGCAAATGGAGCGCCGTGACCCCGCGCAGGGCAAGGTCTTGCGCACCTGGCTCAAACGCCATGTCATGCCGGCCTTCGATGCCAGAATCCTGCCAATTGACGCTGCCGTGGCATTACGCTGCGCCAGCCTGCATGTGCCGGATCGTGCTAACGAAGGTGACGCGTTGATCGCCGCAACCGCTCTGGTTCACGGCCTGACCGTGGTCACCCGCAATGTCACCGACTTCCAAAGCAGCGGTGTGACATTGATCAACCCATGGGACGAATGACCTACGGGCCCTGAAAAACTGTCCATACTCACGCTGTCAATTGATTCAAGTCACGTACACCATCAATTGATTTCCCCCAACGCGACCAAAGGTCGCACCCGTTCACCGGTGCTACAGGCGTATCATTACGCCACTGCAAGACCCCTATTTTGACCCCGGCTGGCACGTACTGGCCGAGGCAAATCTCCACTGCCGTGGGATGCAATGATGAGCAACCAGATTCCGGTACATGACGTTACCCCGCCTGCCAAAAAAACCAGCGACACCGTCGATCTCTACGCCTCGCGGGAGAAAATCTACACCCGCGCCTTCACCGGGATGTTCCGCAACCTGCGGATGCTCGGCGGTGCCGGCCTGTTCCTGCTGTACTTCGGTACGGTGTGGCTGAACTGGGGCGGGCACCAAGCCGTCTGGTGGAACCTGCCAGAGCGTAAATTCTTCATTTTCGGTGCGACATTCTGGCCCCAGGATTTCATCCTGCTGTCGGGGATCCTGATCATTTCGGCCTTTGGCCTGTTCTTTATCACCGTATACGCCGGGCGTATCTGGTGCGGCTACACCTGCCCGCAAAGCGTGTGGACCTGGATCTACATGTGGTGCGAGAAGGTCACCGAAGGCGACCGCAACCAGCGGATCAAGCTGGACAAGGCGCCGATGAGCGCCAACAAGTTCCTGCGTAAATTCAGCAAGCACACGCTGTGGCTGCTGATCGGCTTTGTTACCGGCATGACCTTTGTCGGCTACTTCTCGCCGATCCGCGAACTGGTGTTCGAGTTCTTCACCGGCCAGGCCGATGGCTGGTCGTACTTCTGGGTCGGCTTCTTCACCCTCGCCACCTATGGCAACGCCGGCTGGCTGCGTGAGCAGGTGTGCATCTACATGTGTCCGTATGCGCGCTTCCAGAGCGTGATGTTCGACAAGGACACCCTGATCGTGTCCTACGACCCGCGCCGCGGCGAAGTGCGTGGCCCGCGCAAGAAAGGTGTCGACTACAAGGCCCAGGGCCTGGGGGATTGCATCGACTGCACGATGTGCGTGCAGGTCTGCCCTACCGGCATCGATATCCGCGACGGCCTGCAAATCGAGTGCATTGGCTGCGCCGCCTGCATCGACGCCTGCGACACCATCATGGACAAGATGGATTACCCTCGCGGGTTGATCAGCTACACCACCGAACATAACCTGTCGGGGCAAAAGACCCACAAGCTGCGCCCGCGCCTGATCGGCTACGCGCTGGTGCTGCTGGCGATGATCAGCCTGCTGGCCGCGGCGTTCTTCATGCGTTCGCTGGTGGGTTTCGACGTCAGCAAGGACCGCGTGCTGTACCGCGAAAACGCCGAAGGGCGGATCGAGAACGTCTACAGCCTGAAGATCATGAACAAGGACCAGCACGACCACACCTACGTGCTGGACGCCACGGGTCTGCCGGACCTCAAGCTGCAAGGCAAGCGCGAGATCAAGGTCGCCGCCGGGGAAATCTTCACCATGCCGGTGGAACTGTCGAGCGCGCCGGAACAAATGCCGTCGACCACCAACGAGGTGAAATTCATCCTCAAGGATGCTGATGATGACAGCGTCCACGTTGAAGCCAAGAGCCGGTTCATCGGCCCACAAATTCGTTAAAAGAGAGCAGAACAATGCCCGTAGCAACTGCCGCAAGCCCCTGGTACAAGCACCTCTGGCCCTGGATCATCATTGCCATCCTGGCCTGCTCGGTGACGCTGACCTTGTCCATGGTGACCATCGCGGTGAACAACCCGGACAACCTGGTCAACGACAACTACTACGAGGCGGGCAAGGGCATCAACCGCTCCCTGGACCGCGAACTGCTGGCCCAGACCCTGCAAATGCGCGCCACGATGCACCTGGATGAGTTGACCGGCGAAGTCGAGTTGCACCTCACCGGCAACAGCGGGCCGACCACCCTGGAACTGAACCTGATTTCGCCGACCCAGCCGGAGAAAGACCGCAAGGTCATGCTCACCCGCAGCGAGAGCGAGCCGGGTCGCTATATCGGCCAGGTCACTGACAAGGTCGAAGGCCGGCGCTTCGTCGAGCTGCTGGGGGTGGAAGGCGACAGGACCTGGCGCATGTTTGAAGAGGAAGAAGTCAGCCATGGCACCGACCTGAAGTTGGGTGACGAGCCGTTGCAGGGTGCTGAAGACCTGAAGAACTGACAGCCTGCGCTTCGCGCATCGCCGGCAAGCCGGCTCCTACAGGGAGCGTGCGATAACCTTGTAGGAGCCGGCTTGCCCGCGATGAGGCCCTCCCCGCCCACACAGATCCAAAACCATGACCACCCCAATCCCCTGCTACCACTGCGCCCTCCCCGTCCCGCCCGGCAGCCGCTTCACTGCGGTGATCCTCGGCGAGCCCCGCGAGCTCTGCTGCCCGGGCTGTCAGGCGGTGGCCGAAGCAATTGTCGCAGGTGGGCTGCAAAGCTATTACCAACACCGCAGCGAGGCCTCGGCCAACCCAGAGGCGTTGCCCGTGCAGTTGGTCGACGAGCTGGCGCTGTACGACCGCGCCGATGTGCAAAAGCCTTTCGTGCGCCACGACGGCGACCTGGCCGAAGCCACGTTGCTGATGGAAGGCATCAGTTGCGCCGCCTGTGGCTGGTTGATCGAGAAACACCTGCGCAGCCTGCCGGCCGTGGCCGAGGCGCGGCTGAACCTGTCCAACCATCGCCTGCATGTGCGCTGGGCCGATGGGCAATTGCCGTTGAGCCAGGTGCTCAGCGAGCTACGCCATATCGGCTACGCTGCCCACCCTTATCAAGCCGACCGTGCCGCTGAACAGTTGGCCAGTGAAAACCGCCTGGCCTTGCGCCAACTGGGCGTGGCCGGCCTGCTATGGTTCCAGGCGATGATGGCGACGATGGCCACCTGGCCGGAGTTCAATATCGACCTGAGCCCAGAGCTACACGAGATCCTGCGCTGGGTTGCGCTGTTTCTGACCACTCCCATCGTGTTCTACAGTTGTGCACCGTTTTTCAAGGGCGCCATGCGTGACCTGCGCACCCGCCATCTGACCATGGATGTGTCGGTCTCGCTGGCCATTGGCGGCGCCTACCTGGCGGGGATCTGGACCGCGATCACCGGGGTGGGCGAGCTGTATTTCGATGCCGTGGGCATGTTCGCGCTGTTCCTGCTGGCCGGGCGCTACCTGGAGCGTCGCGCCCGGGAACGCACGGCTGCCGCCACCGCCCAACTGGTCAACCTGCTGCCAGCCTCGTGCCTGCGCCTCAAAGCCGATGGCCAGAGCGATCGTATCCTGCTCACCGAACTGGCCCTGGGCGACCGGGTGCTGGTGCACCCGGGCGCGATTCTGCCCGCAGACGGGGTGATCCTCGATGGCCAATCGAGTATCGATGAGTCGCTGCTTACCGGCGAATATCTGCCACAACCACGACAGGCCGGCGACACCGTCACCGCGGGCACCCTCAACGTCGAAGGCGCGTTGACCGTTGAAGTACGCGCCCTGGGCCATGACACCCGCTTGTCGGCCATCGTGCGCCTGCTGGAGCGGGCCCAGGCAGAAAAACCGCGCCTGGCGCAAATCGCCGACCGCGCCGCCCAATGGTTCCTGCTCTGCTCGCTGATCGCCGCCGCGCTGATTGGCCTGCTGTGGTGGGAGCTGGATTCTTCTCGGGCGTTCTGGATTGTCCTGGCGATGCTGGTTGCCACCTGCCCCTGCGCCTTGTCGCTGGCAACCCCCACCGCCTTGACTGCCGCCACCGGCACCCTGCACAAACTCGGCCTGCTGCTGACCCGCGGCCATGTGCTCGAAGGCCTCAATCAGATCGACACGGTGATTTTCGACAAGACCGGTACCCTCACCGAAGGCCGCCTGGCCCTGCGCGCCATCCGGCCGTTGGGCAGCATGAGCAGCGATCTGGCCCTGGCCCTGGCCGCCGCCCTCGAAAACCGCTCCGAACACCCGATTGCCCGGGCCTTTGGCCGCGCCCCACTGGCGGCTGACGAAGTGCTCAGCACCCCGGGCCTGGGGCTCGAGGGCCGCGTCGGCGAACGCCTGCTGCGCATCGGCCAGCCCGGCTTTGTCTGTGAATTGAGTGGCTGCGCGATTCCTCAATCGCCGCAAGACGCTGGCCAATGGTTGCTGCTGGGCGATACCAGCGGCGCCCTGGCCTGGTTTGTCCTGGATGATCGCCTGCGCAGCGATGCACCGGCGCTGCTGGCCGCGTGCAAGGCGCGGGGTTGGCGCACCTTGCTGCTATCGGGTGATAGCTCGCCGATGGTCGCCAGCGTCGCCGCCGAACTGGGCATCGACGAAGCCCATGGCGGCCTGCGCCCCGATGACAAGCTGCTGGTGCTGCAACAGTTGCACAAGGAAGGCCGCAAGGTGTTGATGCTCGGTGATGGCGTGAATGACGTGCCGGTACTGGCCGCCGCTGATATCAGCGTGGCCATGGGTTCGGCCACTGACCTGGCGAAAACCAGCGCCGATGCGGTGCTGTTGTCCAACCGCCTCGACGCCCTGGTACAAGCCTTCAGCCTGGCACGGCGCACGCGCCGCGTAATCATTGAAAACCTGCTGTGGGCCGGGCTATACAATGGCCTGATGTTGCCGTTCGCCGCCCTCGGTTGGATCACGCCGATCTGGGCTGCGATCGGCATGTCCCTCAGCTCGTTGACCGTGGTGCTCAATGCCCTGCGCCTGACTCGCCTGCCGCGCACCAGCGCTGCGAGCGCCACCCCACAGTCCCGTCCGCTGCCGGCTTGAGCCGCACGGGCATGGAGTAGCGATGCCAGCTCTTTACGTAATGATTCCAGCGGCGCTGCTGATCGTCGCCATCGCCATCTACATCTTCTTCTGGGCGGTGGACAGCGGCCAGTATGACGACCTCGACGGGCCGGCCCACAGCGTGCTGTTCGACGACCAGGACCCCAAGCACCTGGCCGCTGTCGACGAGGCCAGCAGCCATGCGCAGCCACCGAGCAAGCCTGACGAGCAGGCACCGCCCCATGCTTGACCTCGCGCCGCTGCTGGTTTCCGCGCTGATCCTCGGCCTGTTGGGCGGCGGCCATTGCCTGGGCATGTGTGGTGGCCTGATGGGCGCACTGACCCTGGCGATCCCCCCGGAGCAGCGCAGCCGGCGTTTTCGCCTGCTGCTGGCCTACAACCTGGGACGCATCCTTAGCTATGCCTGCGCCGGCGTATTGATCGGCCTGGCCGGCTGGGCGGTGGCCAACAGCCCGGCGGCGATGTTCATGCGCATCCTTGCCGGCCTGCTGTTGATCAGCATGGGCCTGTACCTGGCCGGCTGGTGGAGCGGCCTGACCCGTATCGAAAGCCTCGGGCGCGGCCTGTGGCGCCATATCCAGCCGTTTGCCAACCGTTTGCTGCCGGTGTCCAGCCTGCCCCGCGCCTTGCTGCTGGGCGCGCTGTGGGGCTGGCTGCCCTGCGGCCTGGTCTACAGCACATTGCTGTGGGCTGCCAGCCAGGGCAACGCCTTGGATAGCGGGCTGTTGATGCTGGCCTTCGGGCTCGGCACCTGGCCGGTATTGCTCGCCACCGGGCTGGCGGCAGAACGCGTCACCGCGCTGTTGCGCAAGCGCAGTGTGCGCATGGCCGGTGGCCTGTTGGTGATTGTGTTCGGTATCTGGACCCTACCCGGCCCCCATCAGCACTGGCTTATGGGCCACTAAAAGGCCATGTGGCATAGCGCCGCTCCCCGTTGATACAAATCAAGATGACCGTCCAGCCATGCCCCTAGACTCGGCCCACTAGCCAATCCGGGGAATGCCCGCATGCTCGACGCCATTCGTTGGGACACAGATCTGATTCATCGCTACGACCTCGCGGGGCCGCGCTACACCTCCTACCCCACCGCCGTACAATTCACCAGCCAGGTCGGCACCTTCGACCTGCTGCACGCCCTGCGCGACAGCCGCAAGGCCGTGCGCCCGCTGTCGTTGTATGTGCACGTGCCGTTCTGCGCGAACATTTGCTACTACTGCGCCTGCAACAAAGTCATCACCAAGGACCGCGGTCGCGCCCAGGCCTACCTGCAGCGCCTGGAGCAAGAGATTCAACTGGTCGCCTGCCACCTGGACCCCAACCAGCGAGTACAGCAGCTGCATTTTGGCGGCGGCACGCCGACCTTTCTCAGCCACGACGAGTTGCGCCAGTTGATGGCGCAACTGCGCCAGCACTTCAACTTGCTGGATGACGACTCCGGCGACTACGGCATCGAGATAGACCCACGGGAAGCCGACTGGGCCACCATGGGCCTGCTGCGTGAACTGGGTTTCAACCGTGTGAGCATCGGCGTGCAGGACCTGGACCCCGAGGTGCAACGGGCGGTCAATCGCCTGCAAAGCCTGGAAGAAACCCGCGCGGTGATCGATGCCGCGCGCACCCTGCAGTTTCGCTCGATCAATATCGACTTGATCTACGGCCTGCCCAAGCAGACACCGGAGCATTTCGCCAGCACCGTGGCCGAGGTCATCAGCCTGCAACCCGACCGGCTCTCCGTGTTCAACTACGCCCACCTGCCGGAACGTTTCCTGCCCCAGCGGCGGATCAACAGCGACGACCTGCCGGCCCCCGCCGTCAAGTTGCAGATGCTGCAGGAAACCATCGAACAGTTGACGGCGGCCGGCTACAACTACATCGGCATGGACCACTTCGCCCTGCCCGATGACGAACTGGCCATTGCCCAGGAAGAGGCCACCCTACAGCGCAATTTCCAGGGCTACACCACCCATGGGCACTGTGATTTGATCGGGCTTGGGGTATCGGCCATCAGTCAGATTGGTGACTTGTACTGCCAGAACAGCAGCGACCTGAGTCATTACCAGAACGCCCTGGCTGGGGCGCAATTGGCCACCAGTCGCGGCCTGCTCTGCACGGCCGACGATCGTTTGCGGCGCGCGGTGATCCAGCAGTTGATCTGTCACTTCAGCCTGGACTTCGAAAGCATCGAGCAGGCATTTACCGTGGATTTTCGCGGCTATTTCGCCGAACTCTGGCCGCAACTGGAAGCGATGGCCAATGACGGCCTGATCGAACTGGACGCCGAGGGCATTCGCGTACTGCCGGCCGGACGCCTGCTGGTGCGCTCGGTGTGCATGGTGTTCGATGCCTATCTGGAGCAACAGAATAGGCAACGATTTTCCCGGGTGATCTGAGCCGGGTTACTTGGCCATCAACGAGGCGGCCTTCATCGCATCCTCGGCACTCAGGTTCTTCATCGCTTCGCTCAAGGACGCATAGGCGGAGGTCAGCGCGGCTTGCAGGCCGCCCAATGCCGATTGCACGCCACCCAGTTTCGCCTGGGCCTGATCCGGGCTCAGGCGCTTGTCGGCCATGATCGACGACATCTCTGCCATCTTTTCTGCGATCTGCTGCTTCAACTGGCGAATCATCTTCAGCAGCTTCTGCACGTTCTCGTCCAGCCCGCTTTCTTCGATATCGTTGTTGGCCGCTTTCTCGGCGTTGGCGGCTTTGAGCGACGCACCGGAAAAGGTCACGCTTACGCCTTCGGCAGGCTTGGTTTCACCGAGGGCTGGCGTTTGGGCCTCAGCGCCAACAGCGCTGGCTTTTTTCGGCTCAAGCAAAGTCGGCACCATGGTGCGGGACGGGAGATTGCCGTCGATGGAAAGCATATCGTGAGCCTCCAAGCTCTTGGTCGTTAGCAGTCCATCGGCCGCTGTGCAAAATTCTTTATACCCCTGCCGGTTTTTTGTACAGGCTGGCCTGATAGTCCCTCAGTGCGGTACCCTTACGTCTTATGTGTGTTTTCCCACAAGGATTTAAGAAATGTCCGAGCCAGTTAAACTGCGCGCTCACAGCCAGGCTCACTGCAAGGATTGCAGCCTGGCGCCCCTCTGCTTGCCACTTTCGCTGAATCTGGAAGACATGGATGCGCTGGACGAAATCGTTAAACGTGGTCGCCCACTGAAGAAAGGCGAGTTTCTGTTTCGCCAGGGTGATCAGTTCGATTCCGTCTATGCAGTACGCTCGGGCGCCTTGAAGACGTTCAGCTTGAGCGATAGCGGCGAAGAGCAGATCACCGGCTTCCACCTGCCCAGCGAACTGGTAGGCCTGTCGGGCATGGACACCGAGATCCACCCGGTGTCGGCCCAGGCCCTGGAAACCACGTCGGTGTGCGAGATTCCGTTCGAACGCCTGGATGAACTGGCCCTGCAACTGCCACAGTTGCGCCGCCAGTTGATGCGCGTGATGAGCCGGGAAATCCGGGATGACCAGCAAATGATGCTGCTGTTGTCGAAAAAAACCGCCGACGAACGGATTGCCACCTTCCTGGTCAACCTGTCGGCACGTTTCCGCGCCCGTGGTTTCTCGGCCAACCAGTTCCGCCTGAGCATGTCGCGCAACGAAATCGGCAATTACCTGGGCCTGGCGGTGGAAACCGTCTCCCGAGTGTTCACCCGCTTCCAGCAAAACGAACTGATTGCCGCCGAGGGCAAGGAAGTTCATATCCTCGACCCGATCCAGCTCTGCGCACTGGCCGGCGGCTCCCTCGACGGCTGACCGCCGCACGCGGGATGCGACACTTGCGGCCAAGCCAACCGGCCAGGCCGCAGGTATACTGGCGAGTCTTTGCCCCCAGGACTCCCGACGATGGCTTTCGACTCCTTCGACATCAAATCCCTGATCCGCCCCGTCATCGACTTCCCCAAGCCTGGGGTGATCTTTCGCGATATCACGCCGCTGTTCCAGTCGCCCAAGGCCATGCGCCTGGTGGCTGACACCTTTATCCATCGCTACGTCGAAGCCGAGTTCACGCACATCGGCGCGATGGATGCCCGGGGCTTTTTGATCGGTTCGGTGATTGCCTATCAACTGAACAAACCACTGATCCTGTTCCGCAAGCAGGGCAAGCTGCCAGCGGACGTGCTGTCCGAGGGCTATCAGACCGAATACGGTGAAGCCTTCCTCGAAGTGCACGCCGACAGCCTGTGTGAAGGGGATTCGGTGCTGATGTTCGATGACCTGATCGCCACAGGTGGCACTTTGATTGCTGCGGCCAACCTGGCACGGCGCATGGGTGCAGGGATTTTTGAAGCAGCGGCGATCATTGACTTGCCGGAACTGGGTGGCTCACAGCGGTTGGAGGATATGGGGGTTCCGACGTTCTGTTTGACCCAGTTCGGGTTGACTGAGCGCTGATTTGCTGTGTCTGGGCGGGCCTCATCGCGGCATCGGCATCTACACAACTTTCACAAACTAATGAACTCCCCCGTGGCGAGCGGGCTTGCCCCGCGCTGGGCTGCGAAGCAGCCCTAAACCCGCCTATCGCGGCTTATCTGAAGAAACGCGGTGGGCTTGTTGGGGCTGCTTCGCAGCCCAGCGCGGGGCAAGCCCGCTCGCCACAACTGCGCTATCTGCCTGGATTTAGGCGTTGTGGCAAAGTTGTGTAGATACCTATGCTCATCGCGGGCAAGCCCGCTCCCACATTGGACCGAGTTCCAACTTTGGAATGCCCGCGATGAGGCCCCTGAGAACCCTATCAATCACAACCCCATCTGCTTACTGATGATCTCGTTCATCACCTCCCGAGTGCCGCCACCAATCGACAAAATCCGATTGTCCCGGTACAGCCGCTCCACCAGGCTGCCGCGCATATAACCCAGCCCGCCAAGAATCTGCACCGCGTCATACGTCACCCGGTCAGCCGTGTCGGTGGCAAGATTCTTGGCCATGGAAATCTCCTTGATCACACTCTTGCCCGCGGCCATCTTCGCCGCCTGGCGGTAAGTGAACTCCCGGGAAACCTCGACCGCCGTGGCCATCTCCGCCAGGCGGTGCTTGAGCACCTGGAACTTGCCGATCGGTTTGCCAAAGGCCTCCCGCTGCCCAGCCCACTTCAAGCTCTCTTCCAGCGCCATCTGCGCCGTCATGTTGGCCATCAACGCCAGGGCCAGGCGTTCGCTCTGGAAATTGCCCATGATGCAGGCAAAGCCCATGTTCTCGCTGCCGATCAGGTTGCCTACCGGCACCTGGCAATCGTCGAAGAACAATTCGGCAGTATCCGACGCCCACCAGCCCATTTTCTTCAACGGTTGGCCGACGGTGAAGCCTGGCGTGCCCTTCTCGATCAGCAACAGGCTGATGCCGCCAAAGCCCGGCCCGCCGGTACGTACAGCCACGGTGTAGTAGTCGGCGCGCACGCCGCTGGTGATAAAGGTTTTGCTGCCACTGACCCGATAACAGTCGCCCTCACGCACGGCTCGGGTTTGCAGGCTGGCCACGTCAGAACCACCCCCCGGCTCAGTGACGGCCAAGGCCATGATCTTCTCGCCAGACAAGACCTGGGGAGCCACACGCGCGCGGATCTCGGGGCGGGCCCATTTGACGATGGGCGGCAGGCCGATATCCAGCGAGCCCAGCCCCGCCACCACGCCTGCGGAACCACAACGCATCAACTCTTCGCTGGCGGCGACCTTGGCGAACAGGTCGCCCTCGTGACTACCGCCCAGGGCTTCGGCGTAACCGATGCCCAGAATCCCCGCCGCACCGGCCTTGAGGTACAACTCGCGCGGGAAGTGCTCGGCCTCCTCCCATTGCTCGATGTTCGGCAGAATCTCGCGCTCGACAAAACGGCGCACGCTGTCGCGGACCAATTGGTGGCTGGGATCGAAGTATTCCTGATAGGCAGGCATCGGCAAGCTCCACGGAGAGGTGGAGCGAACTTACCAAGCGCTTGCTTGGTTATCAAGCCAAACGGAAATTTCGACCACAGCACAAATCCCCTGTGGGAGCGGGCTTGCTCGCGATAGCGGGGCATCAGTCGCTAAATGTATTGACTGATCGACCGCTTTCGCGAGCAAGCCCGCTCCCACAGGGGATTTGTGGTGGGTGTTAGAGGGCGATAGGTTTGCGACCGGCAAACGAGTGCGCCAGGGTGCCGCCGTCCACCAACTCCAGCTCGCCACCCAGCGGAACGCCGTGGGCGATGCGCGAAGTGATCAAGCCTTTGTTGGTCAGCAGTTGCGCGATGTAATGCGCAGTGGCTTCGCCTTCCACCGTTGGGTTGGTAGCCAGGATCACTTCGGTGAAGGTGCCCTGCTCTTCAATGCGCGCCACCAGTTGCGGGATGCCAATCGCCTCCGGCCCCAGGCCGTCGAGGGGCGAAAGGTGGCCCTTGAGCACAAAGTAGCGCCCGCGATAGCCGGTCTGTTCCACGGCGTACACGTCCATCGGGCCTTCGACCACGCACAGCAGCGTGTCATCACGACGAGGATCGGCGCATTGCGGGCACAGTTCTTCTTCGGTCAGGGTGCGGCACTGGCGGCAATGGCCCACGCCTTCCATGGCCTGGCTCAAGGCCTGGGCCAGCCGCGAGCCACCGCTGCGGTCACGCTCCAGCAGTTGCAGCGCCATGCGCTGGGCGGTTTTCTGGCCCACGCCCGGCAAGGTGCGCAGGGCGTCGATCAGTTGGCGAATCAGGGGGCTGAAGCTCATGGGGGCAGAGGTCCGACAAAACAACGAGACGCGGTTTATACCCGCGCCTCGGATAAGCGTCAAATACGCACGACCAACTTGCCGAAGTTACGTCCTTCCAACAGCCCGATAAATGCCTCGGGTGCCTGCTCCAGGCCGTCGACCACGTCTTCGCGGAACTTGACCTTGCCGTCACGCACCCAGGGCGCCATGGCGCTGATAAATTCCGGATGGCGGTCGCCATAGTCGTCGAACACGATAAAGCCCTGGATGCGCACGCGCTTGGTCAGCAAGGTCCGTTGCAACGCCGGCAGCCGATCGGGCCCGGTGGGGGCTTCGTGGGCGTTGTAACCGGCAATCAGGCCGCACAGCGGGATCCTCGCCTTGGGGTTGAGCAAAGGCAGTACGGCGTCGAATACCTTGCCGCCGACGTTCTCGTAATAGATGTCTACCCCGTTGAAACAGGCCTGGGCCAGCTCATCGGCGAAATCTGCGCTCTTGTGATCGATGCAAGCGTCAAAACCCAGCTCCTCCACCACATAGCGGCACTTGTCGGCGCCGCCCGCGATGCCCACCACGCGCAGCCCCTTGAGCTTGGCCACCTGGCCGACCACCGAGCCCACCGCGCCCGAGGCAGCCGCTACCACCAGGGTTTCCCCGGCCTTCGGTTGGCCGATATCCATCAGGCCCATGTAGGCGGTCATGCCAGGCATGCCCAGCACGCCAAGGGCCATGGACGGGCTTGGCAAGCCCTTGGGCACCGGTATCAGGTTGCGGCCGTCACTGATGCTGTGACTTTGCCAACCCGTGGCGCCGACCACCAGGTCGCCCACCTCGAACTTGGGGTTGCGCGACTGTTCGATGCGACTGACAGCACCGCCGGTCATTACCTCGCCGATTTCTACCGGTGCGGCGTAGGACGGTGCGTCGCTCATACGCCCACGCATGTAGGGGTCCAGGGACAGGAACAGGGTCTTGAGCAGGACCTGGCCGTCTGCCAGGTCAGGCAGCGCCACGCGCTCCAGGCGGAAGTTCTCTGGCACGGGTGCACCCTGCGGGCGGGATACCAGGACGATGCGCTGGTTAAGGGTCATGGCTTGAGTCATCAGCAAGGCTCCTTTTATCGGTGATTGAATTCAGCGGTATAGGGTGCAGACAGCTGTTGCAATACCGACGTTCGATTTTGACCGACACAAACAAAAATGCCAGGCACGAGGCCTGGCATTTTTTGTTGCATGTCACCGATCAGAACGGCAGCTTCATGCCCGGCGGCAGTTGCATGCCCGCGGTCACGCCGGACATTTTGTCCTGGCTGTTGGCTTCGATCTTACGCACGGCGTCGTTGACGGCCGCGGCGAACAGGGCCTCGAGCATTTCCAGGTCGTCTTCGCCAACGCCCGGCAATACGCTTGGGTCGATGCTCACGCGCTTGATGTCGTGACGACCGGTCATCACCACGCTGACCATATCGCCACCGGCTTTACCGGTGACTTCGGCGTTGGCCAGTTCTTCCTGCATCTTGGCCATTTTTTCCTGCATCTGCTGCGCCTGCTTCATCAGGCCGGCCATGCCACCTTTCATCATGGGAATCACCTCAAAAGTACGTGGATCAATACGGCGCCGTGCCTCGGGGCACGACGCCTTCAATTATCAGCCCGCTGCGGCCTGGGCTTCGACGGGCTCAATAGTATCGTGTCGCACCACCGCGCCAAACTGCTCCATCATCTGTTGGATGAGCGGATCGGCCTGGATCGACTCCTCGGCCTCGCGCTGGCGGTTGAGCCGGCGACGGGTGGCGGCCTGGGCCGGGGTTTCCTGCTCGGGCTTGATCAGCTCGATGGTCACCGTCAGGGTGCGTTCGTGGAACTGGTTCAGGGCATCGTTGAGCCGGCGCTGCTGGGTCGCGTTGAACAGGGCACTGTGGGCGGGGTCCAGGTGCAACAGCCAGTGATCGCCATCGACGGCAATCAGCGTGCAGTTGGCGGCGATGCTCCCGGTCATCCCGGAAATCGGCAATTTCGGGAACAGCTCCAACCATTGCAGGGCCAGGCCGGTGGCCGGCATGGCGGCAGGTTCCGCCTCGGGCTCGGGCGCAGGCTCGGCGGTGTGCTCGCTGGCCAGGTCGTCCAGGTAGCTGTAGGCCGAATCCATGTCCGGCTCGATGTAGTCTTCATCCAGCGGCGGTTCGTCATCCAGGTCGATGCCCGGGGTGGCGGCGTCCACGTCGGCAATGGTTGGCTCGGGTACGGGTGCAGAGACCCACTCCGGCGCGTCCGGCACCACGCTGTCGGGGGTTGGCGTGGGCATCGGCGTCAGTTCGGGCTGCTCGGCGATGGTTTCCAGGACAGGCTCTTCGGCAGGTGCCTGCTCGACCACGGTCTCTACCGGCTCATTCCAGGGCAGGTCGACCACCGGCGCGGGCGCAGGCTCGGCAGCCGGCGCCGGCGCCACTACAGGCGCCACAGGCTCGACCGCGACCGGGGCTGGGGCGACTGCCACAGGTTCTGGCGCGACGACCGCCGCGCCAGCCACTGATTTGGCGGAATCAACTGTGGCCTGGCTGATCCCCACTGGCTTTAGCGGCTGTCTCGGCGCGTCGGCGGTGTCTGCGGGGCGAAACGCCAACATGCGCAGCATGACCATTTCAAACCCGCCGCGCGGATCGGGTGCCAACGGCAGGTCACGGCGCCCGATCAGGCCCATCTGGTAGTAGAACTGCACATCTTCGGCTGGCAATGCCTGAGCCAGGGCCAGCACGCGGTCGCGGTCACCGTGGCCGTTATCGACCCCTTCAGGCAGCGCCTGGGCGATAGCGACGCGGTGCAGCACGTTGAGAATTTCCGAAAGTACCCCATTCCAGTCCGGCCCCTGCTCCGACAGATGGCGCACGGCTTCAAGCAATGCCTTGGCATCGCCTTCGATCAACGCATGGAGCACGTCAAACACTTGCCCGTGGTCGAGGGTGCCGAGCATGGCGCGCACGTCGGCGGCCATTACCTTGCCTTCACCGAAGGCAATGGCCTGGTCGGTCAGGCTCATGGCGTCACGCATCGAGCCATCGGCGGCGCGGCCCAGCAGCCACAGCGCGTCGTCTTCGAACGGCACGTTCTCCACACCGAGCACGTGGGTCAAATGCTCGACCACACGCTCGGGGGTCATGTTCTTGAGAGAGAACTGCAGGCACCGCGACAAGATCGTTGCAGGAAGTTTCTGCGGGTCGGTGGTGGCCAGGATGAACTTAACGTAGGGCGGCGGCTCCTCCAGAGTCTTCAACAGGGCGTTGAAGGAATGGCTGGAGAGCATGTGCACTTCGTCGATCAGGTAGACCTTGAAGCGCCCGCGACTGGGGGCGTACTGCACGTTGTCCAGCAGTTCGCGGGTGTCCTCGACCTTGGTGCGGCTTGCGGCGTCGATCTCGATCAGGTCGACAAAGCGCCCTTCGTCAATCTCCCGGCATACCGAGCAGGTACCGCAGGGGGTCGAAGTGATGCCCGTTTCACAGTTCAGGCATTTGGCAATGATCCGCGCAATGGTGGTCTTGCCCACCCCGCGTGTGCCGGTGAACAGGTAGGCGTGGTGCAGCCGTTGGCTGTCCAAGGCATTGATCAGAGCCTTGAGCACATGGGTCTGGCCGACCATTTCGCGGAACGAGCGCGGACGCCATTTACGTGCAAGAACCTGATAACTCATCGAAAACCGTCGCAACTGGGAAGCGGGAGCCGGTAATGCTAGCGGAGCAGGGGGGAAATTGCATCCGGCACGCTCGCCTAATCTGACTAAGCTGGTAGTGGCATGCCCTGCAAAGGGCTGATCCCGGAGAGTTTATGCGCGTAGTCCTGGGCGCTTTATGGATGATCACCTCACTGAGCCTGGCGGCGCCCGCCCCGTTGCGCTTTGCCATTTCCGACAGTTGGGCCATGCCCATGGTGCAGATCGACGGGGGCCAGCCGACCCAAGGCATTTTGCATGACCTGATGTTGAGCCTGGCAAACCAGGTGGGCCACCCGGCCCAATTCCAGGTATTGGCCCGGGCCCGCATCGCCCCGGCCATGGAACGCGGCGAGGTCGATGTGCGCTGCTACGTCGCACAGGCGTGGCTCAACAACCTGTCTGGCGATTATGTCTGGAGCATTCCGTTATGGGTCCAGCGCAATGTGATGGTCAGCGCCCATGTCCCGCCGCTGTCGGTGAATGTGACGAAGCTGGCAACACAGAATATCGGCACAGTGCTCAACTACACCTACCCAACCCTTGAACCGCTGTTCGCCAAGGGCCAACTCAAGCGCGACGACGCCCGCAGCGAGGAGCAAGTGCTGCACAAGCTGGTGGCGGGCCGCTTCAAGTACGCGGTGACCAACGAATGGACCCTGGAGCGCTTTAATCAGCAGTTGCCGCCAGGCCGGGGGCTGCACGTGGTGGCGGTGGTCGAGGAGCAAAGTCTGGGTTGCTACGTGCGTAACGACCCGGCCCTGCCCGTGCAACGGATTTTGCGCACGCTGCTGCGCATGAAGATGTCAGGGGAGATTGACGAAATCATCAAGCTCTATACCGGCGACGGTGGACGTCAGCTTTCACCTGCGCCGGCGCCATAGTTGAGCAGATCAAACCCCGCCGCCCAAGCCGGCACCTCGGCAGCCGGCATCGGCTGGGCGAAGTAGTAACCCTGGGCCACTTCACAGCCCATGCGCAGCAGCAGTTGGCCGTGTTCCAGGGTTTCCAGGCCTTCTGCAATCACCTCACGACCAAATGCCCGGGCCAGGCCGATCACAGCCTGGGTCAGGGCCAAATCGTCCTTGTCATGGAGGATATCGCGTACAAACGACTTGTCGATCTTGATGGTTTGCGTCGGCAGGCGCTTGAGGTAGCTGAGGGACGAATAGCCGGTGCCGAAATCATCCAGGGAAAACCGCACCCCCAGCGCCTGGCAGGCCGCAAGGTGCTCGGTGACCCGCTGGATGTGATCGATGGCCACCGATTCGGCAATCTCCAGGTCCAGCATGTGTGGCGCCACGTCGGGGTGGTGGGCCAGCAGTTGTTGCAGGCGCTCGACAAAATCCGCGCGCTGGAAATGCCGCGCCGAGATATTCACGCTGACCGGCCAGCGATGTCCGGCTTCCTGCCACTGGCGCATCTGAGCCAGCACCTGGTCCATGACCCATTCGCCGACATCGACGATCAGGTCGGTCTGCTCGATCAACGACAGGAAATCCTTGGGCGATACCAGCCCGCGTATCGGGTGCTGCCAGCGCAGCAATGCCTCGAACCCCACGACCTGGCCGTGGCGCAAATTGATCTTGGGATGGAAGTGCAGGCACAACTCCCCCGCCGCCAGGGCCTGGCGAATCTGCTGCACGGTCTGGTGGGTGGCCTTGACCTCCTGCTCTAGGGACACGTCAAACAACTGGTAGCGGTTACGGCCACTTTGCTTGGCCACATACATGGCCTGGTCGGCGTGGCGCAGTAGCGTATCGGCATCCTCGTCATCCAACGGGAACAGCGTGACGCCGATGCTGGCAAACACGTTGATCTGCGCGCCCAGGATCGAGTACGGCTCGGAAATGGCCGTGAGGATGCGCCGCAATGCGCGGTTCAACTCTTCGGCGTCGCGCACGTAGCGCAGGATCAATACGAATTCGTCACCGGCAAGCCTGGCGACCACATCTTCACCACGAATGATGTCACGCAGGCGGCTGGCGACCTCCACCAGCAACAGGTCGCCAGAGGCATGGCCATAGCCATCGTTGACCGCCTTGAAGCCGTCCAGGTCGAGCATGCACACCGCCAGGGGAATGTGCTCGCTGCGGGAGAACTCCAAAGACTGCACGAGTAATTCGGAAAGATAGGCGCGGTTGGGCAGGCCGGTCAGCACATCGTGACCGACCCGCCATTGCAGAGTCTGCAACAGCTGGCGCTTTTCGCTGACATCAAAACGAATCGACACGAACTTCTGCACCTTGCCGGTGCGTTCGTCGACCAACGGCACCATGGTGCTGTCGACCCAATACAGCGAACCATCCTTGGCGCGGTTGCAGATCTCCCCGCGCCAGACCTTGCCCTCGGTGATGGTGCGCCACATACCCTGGAAAAACCCGGCAGGGTGCAACCCGGAACTGAGGATCCGGTGGTTGCGCCCCAGCAACTCGTCGCGGCTGTAGCCGGACATGCCGCAGAATTGGTCGTTGACGTAGGTGATGCGGCCGGTGAGGTCTGTCTCGGAGAAAATGGCGGCGGCATCCACGGCCCTGCGGTATTTCTCATCCATGAATGAGGCTCTAGGTGGCTAGCGGTTGAACCGCTCGACCAGGGCACGCAACCCGGAAGAGATGCTTTCAAGTTCGCGGCCACGGGTGACTGCAGCGTTGGCATTGCCCGCTGTCTTTTGTACCGTGGCCGCGACGTTATTGATCTGTTGTGAAACATCCTCTGCGACGTGGGATTGTTCCTGTGAGGCTGCAGCCATTTGCTGACTCATGCCGCTAATGCGCTCCACCGCCTGGCGGATACCCAGCAGTGCCTGTTGCGCTTGCAACACTTGTTGCACGCCCTGCTCGGCTTCGTGAATGCCGGTGCTGGCAATTTCCACTGCTTCTTCGGCGCCAGCGCGCAGATTCTGGATGATGCCCTGAATCTGCTCGGTCGACTCCCGCGTCTTGCCCGCCAGTGCCCGCACTTCATCGGCCACCACGGCAAAGCCACGCCCCTGCTCACCGGCCCGCGCCGCTTCGATGGCGGCATTCAGCGCCAGCAGGTTGGTCTGGTCGGCAATGGCCTGGATCATGCTCGCCGCCACGCGGATTTCCTGGGTCTGGCCGGCCAGATGGCCCACCGCCTGGTTGATCTGGGTGACGGTGGCCGCCAACAGCTGGATCGCCTCGCGTGTGGTACCGACGACATGGCTGCCCTGCCCGGCCAGGTCATTGGCGGTGCGGGCTTCGCTGGCAGTCTGCTGTACATGCGTCGCCACTTCGGCGATGGACGCGGCCATTTCGGTCATGGCGGCGGCAGTCATATCGGTTTCGGCGCGCTGTTCCAGGAGCGCCGACTCGGTATTGCCCGACAACACACTGGAATCGGTCGCCGCCTCGGCCATCTGGGTGGCAAGGTCACTGAGGCGCGTGAGGGCGGTTTTCAAACGCGCCTCTTCGCTGATCAGGATCATCTCCAATTGCGCGGCCGGACCCAGCGCATCGCTGTAGGTCATGGCGCTGATGGGGTCGGAAAAGGTGTTGGGGGTATGCTCGACGATCTGGCTGAGCTGTCGCCCCAGACGCAGGTGAGCCCAAGCGCCCAGGCCGAGAAACAGCAGTGCGGTGGATGCCTGCGCCCAACCAGCGGGCAGCCATTGCACCGCACCGCCAGCGAGCACCGCTGCCAGGGCGGGCATGGCCAGGGCATTGCCGACCTGGCCCAGGCGTTGCTGCAGCGAAACCGCCGAACGCCCGGCACGCAAGCGGGCGTAGAGCGCTTCGGCCCGCTTTACCTGCTCACGCGTTGGCTTGACCCGTACCGACTCGTAGCCCACCAACCGGCCATCTTCGAGGATCGGCGTCACATAGGCGCTGACCCAATAGAAGTTGCCATTCTTGCAGCGATTCTTGACCACGCCCATCCAGCTCTGGCCGGCCTTGAGGTAGCGCCACATCAGTTCGAAGACCGCAGGCGGCATGTCTGGGTGGCGTACCAGGTTGTGGGTGCTGCCGATCAGTTCAGCCTGGGTGAAGCCGCTCATGGCAGCAAACTCGGCGTTGCAGTAGGTAATGTGGCTATTGATATCAGTAGCGGAAATGAGCCGTTGCTGCTCCCCGAAAGTCTGTTCAACTGTGGTGACCGGCAAATTGACGCGCACTTTAAAGCTCCATGGACAGCATTCGATCTACCGGCCCGGGATCGGCTAGATCCGGCAGGTAGAGGGGTATTTCCAGACGGGTAAACCGTCAATCGGCTGGCTGGCCCCATTCGGCGGCCAAACCAGGTTTTGCCCAGCTCCTGACCTTCGACTTGACGAAGATCAACTAGGCTTTAATTCGAGCGTCTGGTGTGAGAGGCGGGGGCTGCATGGGCGCGCAAAAGGGAGCTTGGCGCTGGGGCCAAGCCACTGTTTTGCAACTACCTTTATGAAAGTGAGGAGAAAGCAATGATTTCCTGTTTCATAAAGATGCCCTGTGAAACGACACCGCCAAATACTTGTCCTAAACGCCGATTCTACGAATTACATCACATTTTGCAAGAAAAGGTGATGGTGCGTGCCGTTGTCTAATGCCAATATTTATCGTTAAGTTCTTGATTCTAAATGGGAATTGAGCGATGCAAATTTCAAGTTTGGGTCCAGCCATCAGACGCTATCGAAAGGTAGCGGGGCTTACTCAGGCTGAACTAGGTGAGAAAACCGGTTTTGACCCTAAAACCATTAGCCGCTTCGAAACCGGCACCTATACACCCAGCGTTGACGCTCTCTTCTTGTTTGCAGAGGCTCTGGGAGTGAAGCTGAAAGTCTTTTTTGCCGATCTGGGCGATGAGGAAGAACAGCGCGCTTATCTGTTCGGTGTCATTCATAAGGCCACCCCGAAGGATCTGGGAAAGCTGATAGCGGCGGTAGACCAGGCCTTGTCCAAGCCTTAGAGCTCGTACGACATAAAAGAGAGCAGGTCGCTGATGCAACCTGTTCTTTGCTCTTTGCCTACTGACATGATCCGACCGGACAGCCCCTCTCCTGGCAGGCGCTGGGCCACGCCTTTTGCCAGCCTGCTCGCGCGGCACAGGCGGATTCGGTATCCTTCCGCGCAATTATTTCAAAATGTAAGGGACTACCATGAACTACCTCCGTCTACTGGTGGTGGCTGCCGCCTTGAGCCTGCCTGGCGCGCCGATCTATGCCACCACAGCGCCAGCGCCGGTCGAAGCCAGCGCACCTGCCGAAACCGCCGAACACTTCCTCGCCTCCCTCAAGCAGCAGACCGGCACCGTCACCCTGCCCGGCGGCATCGCCACGCTCAAGCTCAACGACGAGTTCTACTACCTCGACCCCAAGGACACCGAACGCCTGCTCACCGATGGCTGGGGCAACCCTCCAGGTTTCAACACCTTGGGCATGATCATACCCAAGGCCGTCAGCCCGCTGTCCGCACGCGGCTGGGGCGTCATCGTCAGCTACAAGGACGACGGGCATATTTCCGACGAAGACGCGGCAAAAATCGACTACGCCGAACTGCTCAAGCAAATGCAGGAAGACGATGCCCAAGACAATCAGGAACGCCAGAAACAGGGCTACGCCGGCCTGCACCTGCTGGGCTGGGCCGAACCGCCGCACTACGACCAACAGTCCCACAAAATGTACTGGGCCCGCGAACTGAAAGCCGACGACGCCGACCAGAACACCCTCAACTACAGCATCCGCGTGCTGGGCCGCGAGGGCGTGCTGGAACTCAACGCCGTCGCCGCCATGGCCGACCTGCCTACCATCAAACAGGAACTGCCCAAAGTCCTGGCTTTCACCAACTTCACCGACGGCAATCTTTACACCGACTACAACCCCAGCACTGACAAACTGGCCTCTTACGGCCTGGCAGCGCTGGTCGCAGGCGGCATAGCCGGCAAAGCCGGGCTGTTTGCCAAGATCGGCATCTTCCTGCTGGCGGCGAAGAAATTTCTGGTGATTGGTGTGGTGGCGTTGCTGGCTGGCGCGCGCAAGTTCTTCAATCGCAACAAGGGCTGATTGCCAGATACGAAAACGCCGCGAGAAATCGCGGCGTACGGCTACCTTGCCCCTGGCAGAACAGGCTGGGACAGGCGAAAAATTCTATCGGATTGAAAATGGATGCAAACAGGAGAGCGTTATGGAGGCAACCCCACCAGCCACACCCCGGCACACAATGTTCCCGCTGTGGCTGCTTCCTTCCGGATCTGACCAGGTTCACGGGTAATCGTTGCGGGGGGACCGATGGGGTCACCATAACGACGCTGGCCTCTCGGCAAGCGGGGCCATTGTACCGATCTCATCGGAAGTTACAACCGTCAGTTCAGGATTAAAAATCTTATGAGGTTCAAGTACTTGCCCACTGGTTTCGCCGAAGCCCTGTAGCAGCGAGCTTGCTCGCGAAGAATCCGGGTGCTCCACATTCATCCAGAATGCCCGCGTTATCGTTAACGATCTTCGCGAGCAAGCTCGCGCCTACAGATGAACGGCTTCGTCGGCCCGGCCGCCCTCTTCCTGGATCACCAGGTGAATGAAGTGCAGCTTGGCGATCACCGCCGGCGGCAGCACGAACGGGTAGAAATCCGGCTGCCCCATGCTGCGCGACAGTTCGTTGAGCATGCCAGCCAGTTCGATCCAGGCGTTGACGAATGACAGGAACGCCGCCCCGCCAGGATGCTCAGGGTCATAGAGGGTCGTGAGGGGAAACGACTGATAGTCCAGGTCCATTTCCCGCGCACTCATGCCAAACCCCAGGGCCGTGTCGACCGCGTCCATCATGTGCAGGTAGTGGGCCCAGGTTTCCGCCCAGTCCTCCCATGGGTGCATGGTGGCATAGGCGCTGACGCAGGTTTGCTGCCAGTCTGGGCGCGGGCCGTTCTGGTAGTGCTGGTCGAGGGCGTCGGCATAGCTGGCGCGCTCATCGCCGAACAGGTTGCGAAAGGGCTCAAGCCAGTGGCTGCCGGCGATCAGGCGATCCCAGTAATAATGGCCTACCTCATGCCGGAAATGGCCGAGCAAGGTGCGGTACGGCTCCCGCATCTGCACCCGGATTTTCTCACGATGCTCGTCGTCGGCTTCCTTGATATCCAGGGTGATCAGGCCATTGGCATGCCCTGTTGTGGGAGCCTTGCCTTCCAGGTCGATGCCCACGAAGTCAAATGCCAGGCCGCTGTCTTCATCAACCGTTTTGGGGATGACTTGCAACCCCAGGCTGATCAGTTGCGCCACCAGCCGGCGCTTGGCGGTTTCGACTTTGCGCCAGCGCTCGTGGTTTTCCGGGATCGACAGGTCGGGGATGGTGCGATTGAGGCTGCACGCCACACACAGCGGCGCGGTGCTGTACGCCGGGATCAGCCAGTTACAGGCGGCCGGGGTGTCGAGGTTGGCGCAGCGGCGAAAGGCACCGGCGTCGAGGTTGTCGTCCTGGAGCCAAGTATCGACGACGGGCCCCGGCTGCAAGGACGACAGCCGGCTTTGCTGGGGCAAGTAGCCCAGCAGCGCCGAGCAGGCCAGGCACTGGCTGTTGCGAAAGAACAGCGACTGCCCGCAACGGCACTGCCACACCTTGCTGTTGCGCGACGGGCCCGCCGTGAACGGCGCTGCAATGCGCGAACTGAGTTGCTCGAAGTAGCGGAACATGGCGATCTCTCCAGGGGCGTGCCCAAGACTAGATCATTCCCCACGCAAGATCGTTCAAAGTGGATGCAATCAGCCCCTTGCAGGAGCGAGCTGGCTCGCGAAGAACCTGAGACCGCCACGGGGAACCAGATACCCCGCGTTATCGTTGAGGTTTTTCGCGAGCAAGCTCACTCCTACAAGATCGGGCCGGTATCAGACAGTGATGTGGTGCTTGGCCAGGAAGGCGACGAAGGCCTCCTCGTCCAAGACCTTCAACCCCAGCTCACTGGCCTTGGCCAGCTTCGACCCGGCGCCCGGCCCTGCGACCACGCAATGGGTTTTCGCCGAGACCGAACCCGCCACTTTGGCGCCCAGGCTTTCGAGCTTTTCCTTGGCCACGTCGCGGCTCATCAACTCCAGCGAGCCGGTTAGCACCCAGGTATGACCCGCCTCAGGCAAGCCCTCGACCACCCTCTTCTCGCTCTGCCAGTGCATGCCGAAGTCCTTGAGCTGCTGCTCGATGGCCAACGCACGGCGGGCATTCTCCGGATTATCAAAGAACTCCCGCACCGCCTTGGCCTGCTTCTCCGGCAGCGCCTGGCGCATGTCCAGCCAGTCGGCCTGGATAACGCCCTCCAGGGAGCCGAACTTGTCCGCCAGTTTCTGCGCAGCCCCCGGCCCCACCGAAGGCACATGCAACTTGTCAAGAAAGCCGCCCAAGGTGGTGCTGGCGGCAAACTCGGCGCTCAGTTCGCCCTGATCCTGCAACACCAGCGCGCATTCGTCCGGCGACAGCAGCGCGCCAATCACCTGCTGGTTGTGACTGTCTTCAAAGAAGCTGTGGATCTCGTGAGCCACTTCCAGGCCCACATCCGGCAAGTACGTCAACACTTCCGGCAAGGCTTGCTGCACGCGCTCAAGGGACGCCAGGGAGCGCGCCAGTACCTTGGCGGTTTCCTCACCCACATCGGGGATGCCCAAGGCGTAGATAAACCGGGCCAGGGTCGGGGTCTTGCTGTTTTCAATGGCGGCGATCAGCTTCTTGCTGGAGACATCGGCAAAGCCTTCCAGGTCGATGATCTGCTCGTACTTGAGCTTGTACAGGTCAGCCGGCGAGCCAATAAGCTTTTCATCGACCAACTGCTCGATGGTCTTGTCGCCCAAGCCATCGATATCCATCGCCCGTCGCGAAACGAAATGGATAATCGCCTGCTTGAGCTGCGCACCACAGGCCAGGCGCCCGACACAGCGATACACCGCGCCTTCGCTGACGGTTTCCTTGCCCTTGCTGCGCTTGACCAGTTGCGTGCGCTCCACGTGGGATCCACACACCGGGCAATTCTGTGGGATCTGCACGGCGCGGGCGTTTTCCGGGCGACGCTCGGCAACCACCGACACGACTTGTGGGATCACATCCCCCGCACGGCGGATGATCACGGTGTCACCGATCATCAGGCCCAGGCGCGCCACTTCGTCCATGTTGTGCAACGTCGCATTGGACACGGTGACGCCAGCCACCTTGACCGGTTTCAAGCGCGCTACCGGCGTCACGGCGCCGGTGCGGCCGACCTGGAATTCAACGTCCAGCAACTCGGTCAGTTCTTCCATTGCCGGAAACTTATGGGCGATGGCCCAGCGCGGCTCGCGGGCGCGGAAGCCCAGCTCACGCTGATAGGCAATGCTGTTGACCTTGAATACCACCCCGTCGATTTCATAGGGCAGGCTGTTACGCCGCTCACCGATATCGCGGTAGTACTCCAGGCAATCCTCGATGCCCTTGGCCAGCTTCAGCTCATGGCTGATAGGCATGCCCCACTTCTGCAACTGCTGCAGGTTGCCGATATGGGTGTCGCTGATATCCGTGGTCACGCCGTAGCAGCAGAACTCCAAGGGCCGGCTGGCGGTAATCTTCGAATCGAGTTGGCGCAGGCTGCCCGCCGCCGCGTTACGCGGGTTGGCGAAGGTCTTGCCGCCGACTTCCAGTTGCGTGGCATTCAAGCGCTCGAAACCGGCCTTGGACATGAATACTTCACCGCGCACTTCCAGGGTCGCCGGCCAACCTGTGCCGTGTAGCTTCAAAGGGATATTGCGCACGGTGCGCACATTCACGCTGATGTCTTCGCCGGTGGTGCCATCGCCGCGGGTCGCGCCGCGCACCAGTTCGCCGTCCTGATACAGCAGGCTGACCGCCAGGCCATCAAGCTTGGGCTCACAACTGTATTCCACCGCCGCCCCACCGCCAAACAGATCGCCCACCGGCAGGTCGAGGCCCTCGGTGACCCGGCGATCAAACTCCAGCATGGTGGTTTCATCAAAGGCGTTGCCCAGGCTGAGCATCGGGATCTCGTGGCGCACCTGGGTAAACGCAGACAACGCCGCGCTACCGACCCGCTGCGTGGGCGAGTCGCGGGTCACCAGGTCCGGATGCTCGGCTTCCAGCGCCTTGAGTTCGTGGAACAACCGATCGTACTCGGCGTCCGGGATGCTCGGTTCGTCGAGTACGTGGTAACGGTAGTTGTGCTGATCCAGTTCAGCGCGCAGTTCGAGGATGCGGGTATGGGCGGCGGTCATGGGTGTTCTCTCAGAAAGCAAAAGAGCAGCCGAAGCTGCTCAATATGTTAGTGCGCTTAATTCTACTGACAACGCTGAAGACCAATCCTCAGCGTTTCTGTGTCAGGGCACGACGCTCGAACTCGACGATGCGCTGACGGTAGTGCTCGATGGTCTGGGCGGTCAGCACGCTGCGCTGGTCGTCCTTGAGCTCGCCGTTGAGCTCCTGGGACAGCTTGCGGGCTGCGGCTACCATGACGTCGAACGCCTGTTTCGGATGACGCGGGCCTGGCAGGCCAAGGAAGAAGCTCACCGCCGGGGTGCTGAACAGGTCGATATCGTCCAGGTCGAAGGTGCCCGGCTTGACCGCATTGGCCATGGAGAACAGCACTTCGCCATTGCCCGCCATGCTTTCATGACGGTGGAAAATATCCATCTCGCCAAAACGCAGGCCGCTTTCCAGGATGTTCTGCAACAGCGCCGGGCCCTTGAAGCCGGCCGAGTCGCGGCAGATCACGCTGATTACCAGCACTTCTTCAGCTGCCGGCTGATCCTTGGTGGACTCACGCGGCGCGCTCTTGGCCGGGCTTTCATCCGGGAAGTCGCCGTCACGGCTGCTGAAGCTCGGGCCTTCGTCGACGTCGAGGTTCAGGTCACCTTGATGGGGCTCGGCCACGGCAGCGCTGCCACGCTTGCCGCGCTTGGACGACGGCTCGCGGGCTTCACGCACCGGCGCGCTCATCGACGGCAAGTCATGCTCGTCAAGCTGTGGCTCTTTATGGGTATCCAGGACACGGGGCGGCCCTAGCAGCTCGGCAGCGCCGTCGTCGTCGGGCAAATTCGACAGGTTACGGTCCAGGCGAAATTTCAGCTTGCCCTTGCCGCCGCGCATACGGCGCCAGCCATCAAAAAGAATACCGGCTATTACAATAATGCCGATGACGATCAGCCACTCGCGCAGACCGATTTCCATGTAATCCCTTGCCTCTATAAAAAATGCTGAAAAATAAGGGGTTTAGCACCGTGCAAACCGCTTTAAAACGTGGCGCCAACTCTATGTTCTGACTGACGTTTTGCCCACGCATACGAAAAATTGACATTAAACTAGCACGACCAAAGATAACTTTACACAGTTGGCGCAAAATGTGTCGGCTGACGCAGGAATTAAGCTACAAACCATAAGCTTCAAGCCGACGCTATTGCCGCTTGAAGCTAGCAACTTGCGGCTAACTTTCCACCATCGCCATCGCCTCTTCGACATCCACTGCCACCAGTCTCGAACAGCCCGGCTCATGCATGGTCACCCCCATCAATTGATCGGCCATTTCCATGGCGATCTTGTTGTGGGTGATATAGATGAACTGCACCGTCTGGGACATCTCTTTAACCAGGCGGGCATACCGTCCAACGTTAGCGTCATCCAGCGGCGCGTCAACTTCATCGAGCATGCAGAACGGCGCCGGGTTCAACTTGAAGATGGCAAATACCAACGCCAATGCAGTCAGGGCCTTCTCGCCGCCGGACAACAAATGGATGGTGCTGTTCTTCTTGCCCGGAGGCCGCGCCATGATCGTTACCCCTGTATCGAGTAGATCTTCGCCCGTCAGTTCCAAGTAAGCGCTGCCACCACCGAAAACTTTTGGGAATAAGGCCTGTAAACCGCTATTAATCTGATCAAAGGTATCTTTGAAGCGGTTACGGGTTTCCTTGTCGATCTTGCGAATGACGTTTTCCAAAGTGTCCAGGGCTTCCACCAGATCGGCGTCCTGGGCATCCAGATAACGTTTACGCTCGGACTGCTGCTGGTATTCATCGATGGCCGCGAGGTTGATCGCGCCGAGTCGTTGGATACGTGCAGCAATGCGCTCAAGTTCTTCTTCGGCTTCTTTCTCGTTGGCCTGGGCGGTCAAGGTATTGAGTACGCCGTGCAGGTCATAGCCATCTTCCAGCAATTGGTCCTGCAAGGTTTTGCGGCGCACCGTGAGGGCTTGCCATTCCATGCGCTGCTGTTCGAGTTGGCCGCGGATCAATTGCGATTGCTGCTCGGCCTGGGTCCGGCGCTTTTCTGCATCGCGCAGTTCGCGGTCGGCGTCTTCCATGGCGATTTGTGCAGTCTTGAGTTCTTCGTCGACGCTCATGCGTTTGTCGAGCAACTCTTCGAGCTTCAAGCGCAGCTCTTCCAGCGGCGCTTCGCCCTCCTCCAGGTTGAGGCTCAGTTGCTCGCGTTTTTCCGTCAGCCGTTCGGATTGCATCTCCAGGCGTTCCAGAGCCTGGCGCGTGGAGTCGTGCTGGGCACGCAACGAGCCAAGGCGCACGGCCAACTGATGGGCGTGGTCCTTGTGCTGGCGCGCTTCCTGGCGTACCCGGTCGAGGCGCTCGCGCAGGCTGTCACGCTGGGCCAGCAACAGCTCGCGCTGCTCGGTGTCGAGGGCCATGCTGTCGAGGGCCTCCTGCAACTGCAGGCGCGCTTCACCGACTTGCTCGTGTTCAAGGGCGCGCTGCTCGCCCATCTCGGCCACTTCTTCATCGAGCCGGGTACGACGCAGGGTCAATTGTTCGGCCTTGGCCTTGCTGGCGGAAAGCTGGGCTTTCAATTCGCCCTGCTGGCGCGCTTCGTCCTGCAACAGGCGACGCAAATGTTCGCGGCCGGTCTCTTGTTGGCGCTGGGTGGCGCGCAGGGTTTGCAGTTGGGTTTCCAAGGCCTCAAGAGTGGCCTCGCGCTCTTCGCGCTCGGCACTCAGGTTGACGATTTCCTGGCCACGGGCCAATACGCCACTTTCGGCTTCACTGGCGCGACGCACCCGCAAAAAGTGCCGGCCAACCCAGTAGCCGTCGCGGCTGATCAGGCTTTCGCCAGAGGCCAATTGGCCTCGCAACGCCAAGGCCTGCTCCAGGGAGTCCACCGGTTTTACCATGCCCAGCCATGGCGACAGATCAATCTGCGCCTCGACTTTATCCAACAGGCTGCCCGGCACGCGGGTGCCATCGGCTGCGGGGCTGAGCAGGCGCAAATCGCCTTGAGCAAAGCCCGCTAGATCAAAACTGCCGAAATCGTCCACCAACACGGCCTGCAAGTCCGCACCCAGCACGGTTTCCACGGCCAGCTCCCAACCGGCTTCAACCTTCAAGCCTTCAGCCAGGCGCGGGCGCTCGGCCAAGTGCTGGTCGCGCAGCCATTCGGCGGTGCCGGTGCCTGGGTCCAATGCGGCTTGCTGCAAGGCCTCGAGGGAGGCCAGGCGCCCATTAAGGCGCTGCAAATCACCTTGGGCCTGCTGCTGCGCCTGGGTCGCCTGTTGCAGCTCCTGGCGCAATTGTTCCAGGCGCTCAACTTGCTGTTCTTCGCTGGCCTCCAGTTCTTCCAGGGTCATTTCGCTTTCGGCCAACTGCTCGCTCAGCGCCATGATCGCCGCGTCTTCCGGAGCAGAGGCGAGCAACGCGCGCTCCTCCAGGACCCGGCGCTGGCGCTCGGCCAAGCGTTCCATGCTGGTTTCCAATTGCTGGATGCGTGATTGCTGCACCTCAGCCTGGCGACGCGGTTCGGCGGAGCGCAGGTTGAAAGCGTCCCACTGCTCCTGCCAGCCGTGCATGGTAGTTTCGGATTCTTCAAGGGCGGCGGCGGCTTCTTCGGCGGCGGCGCTGGTGATTTCCTGCTCGGGGGTAAGCATGTCCAGCTCCTCCCCGAGGGTCAGCAGCAAGGTGCGGTCATGGCCCAGGTGGGATTCGGTTTCCAGCCGCGCCCGCTCCGCTTCCTTGAGGTCATCCTGCAACTGGCGCAAGCGCTGCTGGCCGTGCTGGATGCTCTGCTCGACCCGTGCAATGTCGCCGCCCACCGAATAGAAGCGACCCTGCACCAGGTTGAAGCGCTCGGACAGGTCATGGTGACCGTCGCGCAGGCGTTCGATGCTCGCATCGGCGTTGCGTTGTTCGGCCACCAGGGCTTCGAAGCTGATTTCCTGGGTGCCAATGATCGCTTCGCGCTGGCCCACCTGGTCATTCAAGGCCTGCCAGCGCAGCGCCGAGAGTTGCGCCTTGAGCTGGCGTTCTTCGCCTTTGTATTCCTGGTATTTCTCGGCGGCCTGGGCCTGGCGGTGCAGGCGCTCCAACTGGCGCTCCAGCTCTTCGCGCAGGTCAGTCAGGCGTGCCAGGTTTTCGTGGGTGCGGCGGATACGGTTTTCGGTCTCGCGACGGCGCTCCTTGTACTTGGAGATGCCGGCCGCTTCCTCGATAAAGTTGCGCAGGTCCTCGGGCTTGGCTTCGATCAGCTTGGAGATCATGCCCTGCTCGATGATCGAGTAGCTGCGCGGGCCCAGGCCGGTGCCGAGGAAAATATCGGTAATGTCCCGGCGCCGGCACTTGGTGCCGTTGAGGAAGTAACTGTTCTGGCTGTCGCGCGTGACTTTGCGGCGGATGGAAATTTCCGCATACGCCGCGTACTCGCCAATCAGCGTGCCGTCGGAGTTGTCGAACACCAGTTCGATGCTGGCCTGGCTCACCGGCTTGCGGCTGGTGGAACCGTTGAAGATGACATCGGTCATCGACTCGCCACGCAGGTTCTTTGCCGAGCTCTCGCCCATCACCCAACGGACGGCGTCGATGATGTTCGACTTGCCGCAACCATTGGGCCCGACCACTGCCGCCATATTACTGGGGAAGTTCACCGTGGTCGGGTCGACGAAGGATTTGAACCCCGCCAGTTTGATGCACTTGAGCCGCACGCTTAGGCGTCCGCCAGGGCTGCGATAACCAACGAGCTGCTGCGCTGGCAGTAGGCCGACAGCACCTGGCGAATCTGCGGCAGGTCACGGGCCAGTACGGCGGCGAGCAGTTGCTCGAACAGCGCCAGGTACTCGCTCATGGAGGCCTTGCGCTGATCCAGGGCCAGGTAATAGGCGCGGTTCATCGCCGGCTGCAGGTTCTCGACGGTTTCCTGCAGGTACGGGTTATTGGCGAAGGGGTACGCGGCGCGCATCACGTTGAAGCATTCTTCGACGAAGGCGCGGATGTCCTCGCGCTCGAAATTGCTCACCAGCCGTTGCTGGATCTGCACGAAGGGCGCCATGTCGGCCTGGGTCTGCCAGCCTTCGGCGACCGCGTCGCCCAGCAGGATGTACAGCTCGCTCATCAGCGTGCACAGGCTCTGCACCTTGTGCGCGGTGAGCTCGGTGACGTGTGCCCCACGGCGCGGCAAGATGGCGATAAGGTGCCGGCGCTCGAGGATCAGCAACGCTTCGCGCACTGAGCCACGACTGACATTGAGTGCCAGCGTGACTTTCTGTTCCTGGATCCGCTCCCCAGGCTTGAGATCGCCGCGAATAATGCGCTCGGCAAGGTGGTGAGCGATTTGCTCGGCGAGACTGTCCGGCGCCTTGAACGTCATGTTTTCCCTTCAAAATCTTCTATCGGTACAAGGGCGGCAGTGTAGCGCAATCGCTGGGCCGACAACGCCGAATTTGGCATGAAATAAGCAGACGATAAAGCCCAGGCACCGCTTGAAACGGCGGTTACAAGGATCTGAACCATAATCAAAGGTGTTGCAATCGCACTTTCTTGACCTTTCGGTCAGAAAATCGTTGACCGAAAAGTCAGACATGACTAGATTCGGCGCAAAGCGGTTAACAACAATAATGAGTCTGCGAGGCCTTCCGTGATCCAGTTTTTACTAAACCAGGAGCTCCGTAGCGAGCATGCCCTGGACCCGAACCTGACTGTGCTCAACTACTTGCGTGAGCACCTGGGCAAATCCGGAACCAAGGAAGGCTGCGCCAGCGGCGACTGTGGCGCCTGCACTGTGGTGGTGGGTGAGCTGCAGACCGACGAGCAAGGCGCCGAACAGATTCGCTATCGCAGCCTCAATTCGTGCCTGACCTTTGTCTCGTCCCTGCACGGCAAGCAACTGATCACTGTCGAAGACCTCAAGCACCAGGGCCAACTGCACAGCGTGCAACAGGCGATGGTCGAATGCCATGGCTCGCAATGCGGCTTTTGCACCCCAGGCTTTGTGATGTCGCTGTTTGCCCTGCAAAAAAACAGCGACGCCCCGGACAGCGCCAAGGCCCACGAAGCCCTGGCCGGCAACCTGTGCCGCTGCACCGGCTACCGCCCGATCCTGGCCGCCGCCGAACAAGCCTGTTGCAACAAGCCCCAGGACCAGTTCGACAGCCGTGAGGCGCAAACCATTGCCCGCCTCAAGTCCATCGCACCGACGCAAACCGGCGAGCTGAACAGCGGCGACAAGCGCTGCCTGGTGCCCTTGACCGTCGCCGACCTGGCCGACCTCTACGACGCCTATCCCCAAGCCCGGCTGCTGGCCGGCGGCACCGACCTGGCGCTGGAAGTCACCCAGTTCCACCGCACGCTGCCGGTGATGATTTACGTCGGCAACATCGAAGCCATGAAACGCATCGAGACCTTTGACGACCGCCTGGAAATCGGCGCCGCCACCGCCCTCTCCGACTGCTACAGCGCGTTGCACCACGAATACCCGGATTTCGGCGACCTGCTGCACCGCTTCGCGTCTCTGCAAATCCGCAACCAGGGCACCCTCGGTGGCAATATCGGCAACGCCTCGCCCATCGGTGACTCGCCGCCGCTGCTGATCGCCCTTGGCGCGCAGATCGTGCTGTGCAAGGGCAACGTGCGCCGCACCCTGGCCCTGGAAGACTATTTCATCGACTACCGCGTCACCGCCCGCCAGGACAGCGAGTTCATCGAGAAAATCATCGTGCCCAAGGGCCATGCGCTGTTCCGCGCCTACAAGGTTTCCAAGCGCCTGGACGATGACATTTCTGCGGTATGCGCGGCCTTCAACCTGAAGCTCGACAACGGCGTGATCAGCGATGCCCGCGTGGCGTTCGGCGGTATGGCCGCCACGCCCAAACGTGCGCAACACTGCGAAGCGGTACTGATCGGCGCCACCTGGAACAGCGCCACGATGGAGAAAGCCTGCGCCGCCCTGGCCGAAGATTTCACCCCGCTGTCGGACTTCCGTGCGAGCAAGGAATACCGCCTGCTCAGCGCGCAGAACCTGCTGCGTAAATACTTCATCGAGCTGCAAACACCGCACATCGAGACTCGGGTGACCGCTTATGTCTAATCATCACGCCGTGGTAAAAACCCAAGCCGAAATGGCCACGCTGTTTGCTCAGGACCTGACGTCCGGGGTCGGGCGCAGCGTCAAGCATGACAGCGCCGCCAAGCATGTGTCGGGCGAAGCGCAGTACATCGATGACCGCCTGGAATTCCCCAACCAGTTGCACCTGTATGCGCGCATGTCCGACCGCGCCCACGCCCGTATCCTCAGTATCGACACCGCGCCGTGCTACGCCTTCGAGGGTGTGCGGATCGTCATCACCCACGAAGACGTGCCGGGCCTGAAAGACATCGGCCCGCTGATGCCCGGCGACCCGTTGCTGGCCATCGATACCGTGCAGTTTGTCGGCCAGGTGGTGCTGGCCGTCGCCGCCCGCGACCTGGAGACCGCGCGCAAGGCCGCCATGGCGGCGGTGATCGAATACGAAGACCTGGAGCCGGTGCTGGATGTGGTCGAGGCCTTTCGCAAAAAACACTTCGTGCTGGACAGCCACACCCACCAGCGCGGTGATTCGGCAGGCGCCCTGGCGAGCGCGAAAAACCGTATCCAGGGCACCCTGCATATCGGTGGTCAGGAACACTTCTACCTGGAAACCCAGATCTCCTCGGTGATGCCCACCGAAGACGGCGGCATGATCGTCTACTGCTCCACCCAGAACCCCACCGAAGTGCAGAAGCTGGTGGCCGAAGTGCTGGACGTGTCGATGAACAAGATCGTCGTCGATATGCGCCGCATGGGCGGTGGTTTCGGCGGCAAGGAAACCCAGGCCGCCAGCCCGGCATGCCTGTGTGCGGTGGTTGCGCGCCTGACCGGCCAGCCGACCAAGATGCGCCTGCCGCGGGTCGAAGACATGCTGATGACCGGCAAGCGCCACCCCTTCTATATCGAATACGACGTGGGCTTCGACGACACCGGGCGCCTGCACGGGATCAACCTGGACCTGGCCGGTAACTGTGGTTGCTCACCGGACCTGTCCAACTCGATTGTCGACCGTGCGATGTTCCACTCCGACAACTCGTATTACCTGGGCGACGCCACGGTCAACGGCCATCGCTGCAAGACCAACACCGCGTCCAACACCGCGTACCGCGGCTTCGGTGGCCCGCAAGGCATGGTGGCGATCGAGGAAGTGATGGACGCCATCGCCCGCCATCTGGCGCTGGACCCGCTGGCCGTGCGCAAGGCCAACTACTATGGCAAGACCGAGCGCAACGTCACCCATTACTACCAGACCGTCGAGCACAACATGCTCGAAGAGATGACCGCCGAACTGGAAGCCAGCAGCCAATACGCCGAGCGCCGCGAAGCCATTCGCCGCTATAACGCCAACAGCCCGATCCTGAAAAAAGGCCTGGCGCTGACCCCGGTCAAGTTCGGCATTTCGTTCACCGCCAGCTTCCTCAACCAGGCCGGCGCGTTGATCCATATCTACACCGACGGCAGCATCCACCTGAACCACGGCGGCACCGAAATGGGCCAGGGCTTGAACATCAAGGTCGCGCAGGTGGTGGCCGAGATTTTCCAGGTGGAAATCGACCGGGTGCAGATCACCGCGACCAATACCGACAAGGTGCCCAACACCTCGCCGACCGCCGCCTCCAGCGGTGCCGACCTTAACGGCAAGGCCGCGCAGAACGCCGCCGAGACCATCAAGCAACGCCTGGTGGAATTTGCCGCGCGCAAATACGACATCAGCGAAGCTGACGTTGAGTTCCACAACGGCCATGTGCGGGTGCGCGAGCAGATCCTGACCTTTGAGGAGCTGATCCAGCAGGCGTATTTCGCCCAGGTCTCGCTGTCGAGTACCGGGTTCTACAAGACCCCGAAAATCTTCTACGACCGCAGCCAGGCACGGGGCCGACCGTTCTACTACTTCGCCTTCGGCGCGGCTTGCTGCGAAGTGATCGTCGATACCCTGACCGGCGAATACAAGATGCTGCGCACCGACATCCTCCACGATGTGGGCGCCTCGCTGAACCCGGCCATCGATATCGGCCAGGTCGAGGGCGGTTTTATCCAGGGCATGGGCTGGCTGACCATGGAAGAGCTGGTGTGGAACAACAAGGGCAAGCTGATGACCAATGGCCCGGCCAGCTACAAGATCCCGGCGGTGGCGGACATGCCCCTGGATTTGCGGGTGAAGTTGGTGGAAAACCGCAAGAACCCGGAAGACACGGTGTTCCACTCCAAGGCCGTGGGTGAACCGCCGTTCATGCTCGGGATTGCCTCGTGGTGCGCGATCAAGGATGCCGTTGCGAGCCTGGGTGACTATCGCCATCAACCCAAGATCGATGCGCCGGCCACGCCGGAGCGGGTGTTGTGGGGCTGTGAGCAGATGCGCCAGTTGCAGGCGGCGAAGGCGGTTGAGGCACAGGCCGAGATGGCTTCGCTCTAGACCGAGGTGCTGCCATCGCAGGCAAGCCAGCTCCCACATTTGGAATGCATTCCCCTGTGGGAGCGGGCTTGCCCGCGATGACGGCCGAACTGACAACAGAAATGTTGAGGTAGACATGAACAACTGGATCAGTGCCCTCGCCAACCTGCAAACCCAGGGCGAGCCCTGCGTGTTGGTGACCATCATCGAAGAGCTGGGCTCCACGCCACGCAACTCAGGCTCCAAGATGGTCGTCAGCGCCACCCACACCTTCGACACCATCGGCGGCGGCCACCTGGAATACAAGGCCATGCAGATCGCCCGCGACATGCTCGTGCGTGGCCAGCACAACACCCACCTGGAGCGCTTCAGCCTGGGCGCCAGCCTCGGCCAGTGCTGTGGCGGCGTAACCGTGCTGCTGTTCGAACCCATGGGCCAGGTGCAGGCACAGATTGCCGTATTCGGCGCCGGCCATGTCGGCCGCGCGCTGGTGCCGCTGCTGGCCAGCCTGCCGTGCCGGGTGCGCTGGATCGATTCGCGGGAGCAGGAATTCCCGGAGCATATCCCCCAGGGCGTGCGTAAAATCGTCAGCGAAGAGCCGGTGGATGAAATTTCCGACCTGCCCGCCGGCAGTTATTGCATCGTCATGACCCACAATCATCAGCTAGACCTGGAACTGACCGCCGCCCTGCTCAAGCGCAATGACTTTGCCTACTTTGGCCTGATCGGCTCGCAGACCAAGCGCGTCAAGTTCGAACACCGCCTGCGTGAGCGCGGCTTCGAGGCCGCGCAGTTGCAACGCATGCGCTGCCCCATGGGCCTCACCGAGGTGAAGGGCAAACTGCCGGTGGAAATCGCCATCTCCATCGCCGGCGAGATCATCGCCACCTATAACGCCAACTTCGGCCAGCACACCGCGAGTGCCGAACCCATTGCCAAACTGCTGCCGGTTTCGCGCCGCAGCCAAGCTATCAATTGAGACGACCATGCCCTTGACTCGCAAAGCCTACCGTGCCGCCATCCTGCACAGCCTCGCCGACCCGGCCATCGTCGGGATCGAAGCCTCCTATGAGTATTTCGAAGACGGCCTGCTGGTGATCGACAACGGCCAGATCAGTGCCCTCGGGCACGCCAGCGACCTGCTGCCGACGCTGCCCGCCGACATCGAAATCACCCATTACCAGGATGCGCTGATCACTCCCGGCCTGATCGACACCCACATCCACCTGCCGCAAACCGGCATGGTCGGTGCCTACGGCGAACAACTGCTGGATTGGCTGAACACCTACACCTTCCCTTGCGAAAGCCAGTTCGCCGACAAGGCCCACGCCGAAGAAGTCGCGGATATCTTTATCAAGGAACTGCTACGCAACGGCACCACCACTGCCCTGGTGTTCGGCAGCGTGCATCCGCAATCGGTGAACTCATTCTTTGAAGCCGCCGAGAAGCTCGACCTGCGCATGATCGCCGGCAAGGTGATGATGGACCGCAATGCGCCGGACTACCTGACCGACACCGCCGAGTCCGGCTACCAGGAAAGCAAGACGCTGATCGAGCGCTGGCACGGCAAGGGCCGCTTGCACTACGCCGTAACACCGCGCTTCGCCCCCACCAGCACACCGGAACAACTGACCCTCGCCGGCCAATTGCTGGGGGAATACCCGGACCTGTACATGCAGACTCACATCAGTGAAAACCTGCAGGAAGTGCAATGGGTCAAGGAGTTGTTCCCAGAGCGCAGTGGCTACCTGGATGTGTACGACCACTACAAGCTGCTGGGGGAACGCTCGGTATTCGCCCACGGCGTGCACCTGTGCGACGACGAGTGCGCGCGGCTGGCCGAAGCCGGTTCAGCCGTCGCGTTCTGCCCGACTTCGAACTTCTTCCTGGGCAGCGGCTTGTTCAACCTGCCGATGGCCGAGAAGCACAAACTCAACGTAGGCCTGGGCACAGATGTAGGGGGCGGTACCAGCTTCTCGCTGCTGCAAACGCTGAACGAAGCTTACAAGGTCATGCAATTGCAGGGCGCACGGCTGAGCCCGTTCAAATCGCTGTACCTGGCGACCTTGGGCGGTGCAAAAGCGCTGCGCCTGGAAGACAAGATCGGCACCTTGCAGCCGGGCACCGATGCAGATTTCCTGGTACTGGACTACAACGCCACGCCCCTGCTCAGCTATCGCTTGAAGCAGGCCAATAACATTGCCGAGACATTGTTTGTACTGATGACGCTGGGGGATGATCGGGCAGTGATGCAGACGTATGCAGCGGGCAATCTGGTACACCAACGCTGACCCAAAGAACACCACAAAACCCTGTAGAAGCTGGCTTGCCAGCGATGCAGGCACCGCGGTGTATCTGTTACACCGCGGTGATGCTATCGCTGGCAAGCCAGCTCCTACACAGTTTGATCGGGTTTACAGCTTGATCGAGGAGCGGCCCGGCTTCTTGGTTTGCAGCAGATGCGAGAACACCGCATGCAAATCATCCGACGCGCTTTCCTCATCGAGGTTGAGCTTGCTGTCGATGTGATCCATGTGATGCATCATCAGGTTCACCGCCAACGCCGAATCCCGGGCCTCGATCGCGTCGATCAACTGGGTGTGTTCATCATAGGAACAGTGCGAGCGGTTGCCGCTTTCATACTGGGCGATGATCAGCGAGGTCTGGGACACCAGGCTGCGCTGGAAGCTGATCAGCGGGGCATTCTTCGCCGCCTCGGCCAGTTTCAGGTGGAACTCGCCGGATAGCCGGATACCCGCGCCGCGATCCCCGCGGGAGAAGCTGTCGCGCTCGTCGTTGACCATCTGGCGCAGTTCGGCCAGCTCTTCGGTCGATGCATGCTGCACCGCCAGTTCGGTGATCGCCCGCTCCACCAGACGCCGGGCCAGGAACACCTGGCGGGCTTCCTCGACACTAGGGCTTGCCACGACCGCACCACGATTGGGGCGCAGCAACACCACGCCTTCATGGGCCAGGCGCGACAAGGCGCGACGGATGATGGTGCGGCTGACGCCAAAGATCTCGCCCAGTGCTTCTTCACTCAATTTGGTACCGGGCGCCAGGCGTTGTTCGAGGATGGCCTCGAAGATATGCGCGTAAACGATATCGTCCTGGGTTCCACTGCGACCGGCCTTACCGGCTCGCGGCTGTTTCTTGAGGGGCTGCAACTGTTCGTTCATGGGCACTCGGGTCGGGAGAACGGCGGCGAATTGACGTTGACTGTAATAAGGGTATAGCGGGTCGCTGGCAAGTATCGCGTAAAAACAGCGCACATTGTACACAACCCGTTGCGCCAACACACTGTACGGCTGTTTGCGCGGCCGGCTGTATTGCAACAGTCAGTTACGTTTGAGTTTAGGCTTGATTCCACGATTTCCCCACCCATCAATGCTGCCCCGATGCCCCTGTAGGAGCGAGCTTGCTCGCGAAGAACCTGAGAGCGCCGCCTTCCACCAGAATGCCCGCGCCATCGCTGAAGATCTTCGCCCGCAAGCCGGCGCCTACAAGTTGCCGGGTACAAGGAAGACTTTTCCATGACCGACGCGACCCAGGCGCCCCTGCGCCCACTGGCCGACACTTCGCCCTCGGCCATCGTTGCCGGCTTTATCGCCATGATGACCGGCTACACCAGCTCGCTGGTGCTGATGTTCCAGGCCGGCCAGGCTGCCGGCCTGACCACCGGGCAAATCTCCTCATGGATCTGGGCAATTTCCATCGGCATGGCGGTGTGCAGCATCGGCTTGTCCCTGCGTTACCGCACGCCCATCACCATCGCCTGGTCGACTCCCGGCGCGGCACTGTTGATTACCAGCCTGGGCGGGGTCAGCTACGGCGAGGCTATCGGCGCCTACATCACCTGTGCGGTGCTGGTGACGATCTGCGGCCTCACCGGCAGCTTTGAAAAGCTGGTCAAGAAGATTCCCGCTTCACTGGCCGCCGCGCTGCTGGCCGGGATTCTGTTCAAGATCGGCAGCGAGATTTTCGTCGCCGCGCAGCACCGCACCGCCCTGGTGCTGGGCATGTTCTTTACCTACCTGATCATCAAGCGCCTGTCGCCCCGTTATGCGGTGCTGGCCGCGCTGCTGATCGGCACTGCCTTGTCCGGGCTGATGGGGCTGCTGGACTTCAGCGGGTTCAGCCTGGAAGTGGCGACGCCGGTATGGACCACACCGCACTTCTCCCTGGCGGCGACCATCAGCATTGGTATTCCGCTGTTCGTGGTGGCGATGACCTCGCAGAACATGCCGGGGGTCGCGGTCCTGCGTGCCGATGGCTACGACGTGCCGGCCTCACCGCTGATCACCACCACCGGCCTGGCCTCGCTGGTGCTGGCCCCGTTTGGCTCCCACGGTATCAACCTGGCCGCCATCAGTGCGGCCATCTGCACCGGGCCCCACGCCCATGAGGATCGCAACAAGCGCTACACCGCCGCCGTGTGGTGCGGGATTTTCTACGGGGTCGCCGGGGTATTTGGGGCCACATTGGCGGCCTTGTTCGCCGCACTGCCAAAGGAGCTGGTGCTGTCGATCGCGGCATTGGCGCTGTTTGGCTCGATCATCAATGGCCTGAGCGTTGCCATGAATGAGCCCAAGGAACGGGAAGCAGCGCTGATTACCTTTATGGTCACGGCGTCGGGGCTGACGCTGTTCTCCATCGGTTCGGCATTCTGGGGGATTGTGGCGGGGGTGTTGACGCTGGTGATTCTGAACTGGCGCAAGGCCTGATAATTACCCTGAAACGAAAAAGCGACCCGGGCGGGTCGCTTTTTCATGCCATCAGACAGCCGGGTTGATCGGCTTTTCTGGGTGCCAGGCGTCCAGCAGTGCGCTGACTTCAACGCGGGTCAGCTCTGGACGAGCCTTCAACCACGCTTCAACAGCGGCACGCTGTTCTTCGTTGACCGAACCACGGGTGGCTTTGCAGACCAGACCGAAGTCATCACCGCCAACGTAGTCCAGGCCATTGCCGTCCATCGCTTCAGTCAGGAATGCTTCGAGGAAAGCGTCAACCGCTTCATCGTCCAAACCTTCTTTGAAGTCCAGGTTCAGTTCGAAACCCAGCTCTTGAAATTCATCAACGCACAGTTTTTTGCGCAGACGCCGGGAACGGTTAGTCGCCATTGGAACAATCCTCTTAAGTATTAACGGCCGGCACTCTACCAGTTTAAGGCGCTGATTGCCCGGCAATCCAAGACGGGTGGCACGTCAGGGCTAAAAAAAACCGCCTTTTGCAGCTATCGTTGAGGCACAAGTAGCCCCACCTTGGGGCATAATGCCGACACTTTCATGACCACTGGGGGATTTTCTTACATAGCCCCCGCTACATTCACCCTCCTATGCAGTAGGGTCTTACTTCTTATGATCAAATCCTTGCGTCCATTGTTACTCGCCAGTTTCCTCTTGCCCCTGGCCCTCTCCGTCACCGCAGCACCGATCAATACCACCTTGCCACCTAAAGTCCAGGAAGCCCTGCAGAAAGCCAAGCTGCAGAACAATGCGCTGTCCCTGGTGATGATTCCGCTCAATGGCCCCGGCACTGCCACGGTGTTCAACGCTGACGTCTCGGTCAACCCGGCATCCACCATGAAGCTGGTCACCACCTACGCCGCCCTGGAAATGCTCGGCCCCAACCATCAGTGGAAAACCGAGTTCTACACCGACGGCACCCTGAGCGGTGGCGTCCTGCGGGGCAACCTGTACCTCAAGGGCGGTGGCGATCCCAAGTTGAACATGGAGAAACTCTGGCTGCTGATGCGCGACCTGCGCGCCAATGGCGTACAGCAAGTGACCGGCGACCTGGTACTGGATCGTGGTTTCTTCATCCAGCCGCAATTGCCGGAATTCAACGACGACGGCAACGATGCCAACAAACCGTTCCTGGTCAAGCCGGACGCCCTGCTGGTCAACCTCAAGGCCCTGCGTTTCGTCACCCGCAATGACTCGGGCCGGGTGCTGGTTTCGGTCGAACCGCCGATTGCCAGCATCCAGATCGACAATCAGGTCAAGGCCACCAACGCCAAGCAGTGCACCGGTGACGTGCGCTACAACCCGGTCACCGCCGCCGATGGCAGCGTTACCGTGACGGTCAGCGGTCAGTTGGGCGACGGCTGCAGCTCGCAGACGTATCTGTCGCTGCTCGACCATGCCACCTACACCGCCGGTGCCGTGCGGGCGATCTGGAAAGAGCTGGGCGGCACTATCCAGGGCCGCGACGTACTGGCCCCGGTGCCGAAAACCGCCAAGGTCCTGGCCCGAGCGTTCTCCCCGGACCTGGCAGAGATCATTCGCGACATCAATAAATACAGTAACAACACCATGGCCCAGCAACTGTTCCTCAGCCTCGGCGCGCAATACCGCAACGATGCCGACGGCGACGATGCCAAGGCCGCGCAACGCGTGGTCCGCCAGTGGCTGGCGAAAAAAGGAATAACGGCACCGCACCTGGTGATGGAAAACGGCTCCGGCCTGTCCCGTGCCGAACGCGTGAGCGCCCGGGAAATGGCGACCATGCTGCAAGCCGCCTGGAGAAGCCCGTACGCGGCAGAATTCATCAGCTCGATGCCGATTGCCGGCAGTGACGGCACCATGCGCAAGCGCCTGAAAACCACGGCCCTGCGCGGCGAAGCCCACGTCAAGACCGGCACCCTGAACACCGTGCGCGCCATTGCCGGCTTCAGCCGCGACAACAATGGCAATACTTGGGCAGTGGTGGCGATCCTCAACGATCCGAAGCCGTGGGGTGCATCATCGGTGCTGGACCAGGTATTGCTGGACCTGTATCGCCAGCCGAAGCTGGCGGCGGCTGCACCGGGCCTATAAACAGCCTGTTGTGATTGTGGCTTTGCCAGCGGGCTTACTGTGGCAAGCAGGCTTGTTGTGGCGAGCGGGCTTGCCCCGCGCTGGGCTGCAAAGCAGCCCCCATTGCGTCATTGAGCTAGGTCAGATAGACCGCGAAGGCAGGTTTTGGGGCTGCTTCGCAGCCCAGCGCGGGGCAAGCCCGCTCGCCACAACAAGCCCATCAGGCGGGTAGCGGCTGTGCCTCAACCCGATCCCGGCCCGCTTGCTTGGCGGCGTACACCGCCGAATCCGCGCGCAACAACAAGCCATCCACACCGTCATCGACCCGCCAACTGGCCACGCCAAAACTGGCGGTCACGGTGCCAACGCCTTCCATCGGTGTACTGCGCAGCACTTCCCATAATTCAACTGCCAGGCTGTAGGCCTGAACGCCATCGGTGTTCGGACACAGCACCATGAACTCCTCGCCGCCCAGGCGACAGAACACATCGCTGCGGCGCAAACGCTGGCTGATCCGCCGACACAACTCCTGTAATACCCCATCCCCGGCAGCGTGCCCGTGCTGGTCATTGATGCGCTTGAAATGGTCGATATCCAGCATGATCACGGCCAGCGTACCCGCCGTGCGCCGCACCCGGCTCATCTCGGCCTTCAGCCGGTCCTGGAAGTAGCGGCGATTATGGATACCCGTCAATGAGTCGGTGATCGACAGCGCCCGCAGCTCCTCCTCCACCCGCTTTAGATCGGAGATATCCGACACGTAGCCATGCCATAACGTACCGCCGCCAGGTAACTCTTCCGGTGTCGCCTCGCCACGGATCCATCGCAGGCCGCGGCCTGGCAGTTGCACCCGATATTCTTCGCGCCAATGGCTCAATTGCAGCGCTGACAAGCGGATAGAAGCGCGGATGCGTTCAGCATCGAGGGGGTGAATACGCTCGAAAACTTGCTTGGCATCCTGTTGCAACAGCCCCGGATCGATTTCATAGATATCGCGCATACCGTCGCTGGCGTAGATAAACCGCCAGTTGTCGTTGGGCTCCAGGGTGAACTGGAAAATCCCGCCCGGCACATGGGCACTGAGTTTTTTCAGCAAGCGATCCCGTGCTGCCAGGGCCTCGTAGGCGCGTTTCTGCTCGGTGACATCCAGGCAGATCGCCAGGTGTCCGATCCATAAGCCATGGTCATCAAGCAATGCCGTGGCCAGCATATTCACGGTCAACTGGCTGCCGTCCTGGCGTACCAGTGTCCACTCCCGAGCCTCATGCAGGCTGTCGGCCCCCTCCACCAGCATCGCCTGGCCCGGCATGATCCGTTTGCCCAGCGCTTGGCTCAGTTGCATGGCACGGGTTTCCAGTTCCGACGCCAGGTGCAGGCTTTCGAGGGTCATGTGACCGAGCACCTGCTGCGCCGGATAACCCAGCATCTGCTCGGCACCGGCATTGAAGGTGTTGATCACCCCCCGCAGATCCGTGGCAATGATTGCCACCTGGGTCGCGGCATTGAGCACACTGCGCAACTGGCCGTGGGCGCCGCGCAACTCATACTCACGCTGGTGCAATTGCCCGGTGCGCTGTTGTACCAGCCTCACCGCCCGCTGGCGCTGGCTGACCAGCACGTAGAGCAAGGCACTGAGCAACAGGCTGAGCAAGCCACCCATGACCAGGATACTGGTAACCGCAGAGTGATTGGCCTGGGCAAATACCTGACTGGGGCGCAGGCTCAGGGCATAGACATGATCACCCAGGGTAAGCCGGCGGATCGCCTCCAGGCCGCTATCGGCCACGGCGTTATCCGACTCGTACAACACTCGCTGCTGGGTGTCGGAAGTATCGACAATCTGCATGACCAGGTTGTCCCGCGCGGGCTTGGGCAAGCCGTCGGCCACCAACTGGCGCATGCTGATCACCGCCATGACGAAACCATAGGGTTCGTTGTAGGTCATTTGCGCGGTGTGCGGCCGGGTGACGGGCGCTACCAGCAACACCCCCATGGCATACGCCGGCTCCACACCCACCAGCAACATGGGTTGGGACACGGCGATGCTCCCGGACCGGTACGCCCGCTCGACGGTTGAGCGGCGCAGTGGTTGGGCCAGCAAGTCAAACCCCAGGGGCGAGCCTATCAGGCTTTGGGTCTGGCTATACAACACCGGCACATATTCGTCGCGCTTGCCTGCCGGCAGCAGGGTCCCGTTGTCGTTCAGTTCGCGAATGGAGAAAGGCGCGCCACGCTGGAGTGACACTTGTTGTTCGAAAGCCTGGCGCTGATCGCGAAATATCCGTGGCGCCCAGGCATAGGCCCGCGCGCGCATGAGCAACGGCTGGGCGAACCCATCGAACTCTTCACGGGAAACCGTATTGGAATTGACGAAAAAACGCCGCAGGCTGCCCAGACGCTGTTCCTGGTCTTCAAAACGCTCTTCCAGGCGGCTATAGCGTTCGTTGACCAACAACTGAAAACGCTGGCGGACTTCCTGCTGATGCAAATCGGCCGTGGCCAGCGCCAGCACGACGGTGAGCACCACACCCACCAGCAATACTACCGACGCTACCAGCCAAGCCGACGCCTGTTCGCTGATAAATCCCAGTATTTTCGGGCGGACGTCTTGCAACGGCATAGGCAAAACTCGAAACACCAGCGTGCAGGGGCGCCACTTTGGCTAAGAGATTAGTTATAGCCATCGAGCCCACTTTTGACCAGCGTAAAAAAGCCGCGAACCCGGAAAAATCCGGGCCCGCGGCTTCAAGGTCGATCAGCGTGCGGTGATTTTCCAGGCCCGGTGGATTTTCGGGTTACGGGCAAAATCCGGATCGATGGTTTTATCGCTGATTTCCTCGACCGCATAGCGCTCGCCCAGGTTGTCCTCCAACTGGAACTTGCGGAAGTTGTTGGAGAAATACAGCACCCCGCCCGGTGCCAGACGGGCCATGGCCAGGTCGAGCAACTGCACGTGGTCGCGCTGGACGTCGAACACGCCTTCCATGCGCTTGGAGTTGGAGAAGGTCGGCGGGTCGATGAAGATCAAGTCGAACTCATCACGGCTGGCTTCCAGCCAGGCCATCACATCACCCTGCTCCAGGCGGTTCTTGTCGGAGAAGCCATTGAGGGACAGGTTGCGGCGCGCCCAGTCCAGGTAGGTTTTCGACAAGTCGACACTGGTGGTGCTGCGCGCACCGCCCTTGGCCGCATGCACACTGGCCGTGGCGGTGTAGCAATACAGGTTGAGGAAGCGTTTGCCGGCCGCTTCTTTCTGGATGCGCATGCGCATCGGGCGGTGGTCGAGGAACAGCCCGGTATCCAGGTAGTCGGTCAGGTTGACCAGCAGCTTCACCCCGCCTTCGCTGACTTCAGTGAACTTGCCCTGGGCGCTCTGGCGCTCGTACTGCTTGGTACCGCTCTGGCGCTCGCGGCGCTTGACCACTACGCGGCTCTTGTCGATGTTCAGCGCCTGGGGAATCGCAGCCAGGGCATCGAACATGCGCGCCGAGGCCTTTTCCGGATCGATGGACTTGGGCGCCACGTATTCCTGGACGTGCACCCAGTCGTGGTACAGGTCGATAGCCATGGAGTATTCCGGCATATCGGCGTCGTACACGCGGTAGCAATCGACACCCTCGCGCTTGGCCCACTTGCCCAGCAACTTGAGGTTCTTTTGCAGGCGGTTGGCAAACATCTGCCCGCCTTCGCTCAAGCGCGCCTGCTCGACCACCGGAGCCGGTGCCGGCGCGGGTTTGATCGGGTTACCGTTCTTGTTGTACTGGCGCTCTTGCGGCTCGGTCGGGGCCTGATCGTAAGCGGCTTGCTCACGTTCGGCCTGGCGCTGTTCCGGGGTACGGCGCTCGCCGGTCACGAACTGGTCCGGGTTGACCTTGATCAGCAGCAGCTTGCACGGCAACGCGCCGTTCCAGAACGAATACTGCTTGTGGCTGCGGATCCCCATGCGCTTGCCCAGGTCAGGTGCGCCAGTGAATACCGCCGCTTCCCAGCCCATGCACGCCTGGCGCAGACGCTCACCGAGGTTCTGGTAGAGATACAACAGGCTGGCTTCGTCACCCAGGCGCTCGCCGTACGGCGGGTTGCAGATGACCAGGCCTTTCTGGTTCTGGTCCGGGCGCGGCTCGAAGGTACCGACTTCGCCCTGGTAGATCTTGATCCAATGGCTCAGGCCTGCACGCTCGATGTTGTTGCGCGCAGGCTGGATCAAGCGCGGGTCAGCTTCGTAGCCACGGATCCACAGTGGCGGTTTGTTCATGCCGATGGCCGCACGTTCGCTGGCCTCGGTGTGGAGTTTTTTCCACAGCGCTGGCACGTGGCCGAGCCAGGCGGTGAAGCCCCACTGCTCGCGATTGAGGTTGGGCGCCATGTCCGCAGCAATCATCGCACCTTCCACCAGGAAGGTACCGACGCCGCACATCGGGTCCGTCAGCGCGCCGTTTTCTGCGGCAATGCGCGGCCAGCCGGCACGAATCAGAATCGCCGCCGCGAGGTTTTCCTTCAACGGTGCGGCGCCCTGCTGCAGGCGGTAACCGCGCTGGTGCAGGCTATGGCCGGACAGGTCGAGGGAGAGGATCGCTTCGCCACGGTCCAGGCGCAGGTGAATGCGCAGGTCGGGGTTGATCTTGTCGATGGACGGGCGTTCGCCGGTCGGGGTGCGCAGTTTGTCGACGATCGCATCCTTGACCTTCAGCGCGCCGAAGTGGGTGTTGTCGATGCCCGAGCCATGGCCGCTGAATTCCACCGCGAGGGTGCCATCGGGGACCATATGGTCTTGCCATTCGATATCCAGTACGCCGTGGTACAGGTCTTCGGCGTCCTTCATCGGGAAGCGCTTGAGCACCAGCAACACACGGTTGGCCAGGCGCGACCAGAGGCACAGGCGGTAGGCGGTTTCCATGTCGGCCATGCCGCGCACGGCCGAGGTGTGCTCGCGGGCGTCTTCAAGGCCAAGCCCGACGGCTTCCTCGATCAGCAGGCCTTCGAGGCCCTTGGGGCAAGTGAGGAAGAGTTCGTAACGGTCCGACATGGGCATTCCAGGCTTTTCAGCAATAAGTGAACGGGCGACGCATCGCGCGTTCGATTTTCAATCAAGCGCTTTTCTTGAAGAGCGCTCGCGTGGCACGAATGTGTGCCGTTCCACCCCGGCGTCCAGGCTTTGTGGGCCTTGATTGCCGGGGCAGAGAGATAATTTTTGCAACAAAAGGAAATATTCCGACCCTTCGTCGAATAATAACCGACTGCAGGCGGCGGGTATTCTCACTAAAGGATTAAACCCATCCTCTATACAGGGCACATCATAGCTGGCTTTGGCCAAAAAAAGGGGCGAAAAGCCATCCCAGCTTATGGCTATAGCATCGTTATCGTTACGTGCTTATGACAAAACGATCATTGAATCCATGTGACCTATTGGTTAGAACTCAACACAGGTTAGCGCCGCAACGACGCTGACACATTGGCTCGCCACGCCGGCAGCGAGCCGCACCAACGGCAGAAAAACTCTGCCCGGCCTCGCATGAGGTCGAAGGATATCAAGACAGTCAACAAGTGAGGGAAACACCCTATGAGAAGACTTAAGCGTGATCCGTTGGAAAGAGCATTTTTACGCGGATATCAGTATGGCGTTCATGGCAAATCCCGTGAGCTTTGCCCATTTACTCTACCGTCGGTACGCCAGGCCTGGATTAACGGGTGGCGCGAAGGACGCGGCGACAACTGGGACGGTATGACCGGCACTGCGGGGATCCACAGACTCAACGAACTTCACGCCGTCGGCTAATCAGGGCACTTAATTCCGACAACCACCTTGAAGAATGTAACGACTTAACCACGCACGCCCCATCCGGGCGGCGGGCTTCGGCCCAGGGGCTCCTTCGAGGAGCCCTTTTTTATGGCCGGACGTTCGCATCAGGGTTTTGGCAAGGCCGCGATGGCGTCCACCGACTGGCGAATCAACGCCGGCCCCTTGTAGATAAACCCGGAGTACAACTGCACCAGGCTGGCGCCCGCGGCGATTTTCTCGGCGGCGTGCTTGCCCTCGGTGATCCCGCCCACGGCGATGATCGGCAAACGCCCGGCCAGCTCGGCCGCGAGCACCTTGACGATATGGGTGCTCTGTTCGCGCACTGGCGCGCCGGAAAGCCCACCGGCCTCGTCACCGTAGGCCAGGCCTTCAACGCCAGCACGGCTGAGGGTGGTGTTGGTGGCAATCACCGCGTCCATCCCCGAATCCACCAGGGCCTGGGCCACCAGCACGGTCTCTTCGTCGCTCATGTCCGGGGCGATCTTGATCGCCAACGGCACACGCTTGCCATGGCGCACCGCCAGGTCTTCCTGGCGCTGGCGCAAGGCCTCGAGCAGTTGCTTGAGGGAGTCGCCAAACTGCAGGCTGCGCAGGCCCGGGGTATTGGGCGAGCTGACGTTGACCGTCACATAGCTGGCATGGGCGTAAACCTTGTCCAGGCAGGTCAGGTAGTCATCCACCGCACGTTCAACCGGGGTATCGAAGTTCTTGCCGATATTGATCCCCAGGATGCCCTTGTACTTGGCGGCCTGCACCCGCGACAGCAGATGGTCAACGCCCAGGTTGTTGAAGCCCATGCGATTGATGATCGCCTCGGCTTCCGGCAGGCGGAAAATGCGCGGCTTGGGATTACCCGGCTGCGGGCGCGGCGTGACCGTGCCAATCTCCAAAAAACCGAACCCCAGTTGCGCAAAGCCGTCGATGGCCGCGCCGTTCTTGTCCAGGCCGGCGGCCAGGCCAACCGGGTTGGGGAAGTCGAGCCCCATCACCGAGACCGGCATTTGCGCCGGCGCCTTGCACACCAGGCCATTGAGCCCCAGGCGGCCGCCCGCGCCGATCAGGTCCAGGGACAGATCGTGGGAAGTTTCCGGGGAGAGTTTGAACAACAGCTGGCGGGCCAGGGTATACATGGGCGGGCTTGACTCGGATGGCGGCGAAAGGTGGCGGCGATTATAGCTGGGGTGGCGGGTGCGCGCGAGGCATGGCACACCGCCGGTCGATCATCCCCTGCGGGAGGCCATCAACTCTTCGTAGCGCGCCCAGATCTTGCGCGCATAGCGCAGGCGTAACTCATCACGCTCGGGCCCGGCCCCAGGCCCGGCGTTATAGGCGCCCACGGCGGTCCAGTTGTAGCCAAACTGCTTGATAAAGGCGGCGAGGATCGATGCCCCCACCTCCACCGACAGGCAAGGCTCATCCAACAACCGCTGCTCGGTGATCCCCTGTTTAAGCAGGCGCGGCAGATGAATGCTGTTGATTTGCATCAGGCCAATATCGCGAGTGCCATTGTTGTTGCTGTGGTTCATGGCTTCGGCGCGGTAGCCGGACTCTACTGCGGCAATTGCCTGCAACAGTTCTGGCTCGATATCGTACTGGCGGGCGGCCTCGGCCCAGCAATACGCCTGGGCCTGACCGACTCCACCCAGGCTCAATAACAACAAACCTAGCCGGCAGGCGCGCTTCATACCCGCTCACCACACCATCCACAGGCCGGGCACGCAGCGGTGTGTGCCCCCACCGCCTGCACCAGCCCAGGGCGCGCGACCACCCGCACCCGGCCATTGAAACGATAACCGCGGCCATACACCGTTGCGATCAACCCACGATCGCCCTCCAGTTGCTTGCGCAATGAGTAGATGCAGCGGGTCAGGGATTCTTCGGCAACGTCGATATCCGGCCAGACATGCTCCAGCAGGCAATCCTTGGTGACCAGCACCCCAGGCGTGGCCAACAACAGGCGCAACACGTGACTCTCTTTGGGCGGAAGCTGAATGTCGCGACCTTCGGTGGTCAGCCTGCCATCCTCCTGCAACGTCCATTGACCAAAGGCGAGGGACGCCGTCATCAAGCCCTCAACTGCAACAACCATTCAAACCTCTGTACCTGTCTGCGGGCATTCACGGCGCCTGAGGATTGCGTCACGCACCGTCTGGGAGAGGCGCGACTATAGAAACCCGTCATCAATTTCACGTTAGGAAAAAGCCCGATGCGTCGAAGTTTTGCAGGAGTTTTGCGTAGGAACTTTCGAAGCCTGGCGCTACTGCTCGCCTACCCGGGCAAACGCGCGCCGTACACGTTCGTACTGATCGGCGCTCAGGGATGTCGAAGCGCCCTGCCCCTGGGCAAAAGAACGCGGGGGCACATCCAGTTCCGCCACCCGTTCCCTGATCATCCTTAGTTGCTGCTCACTGCCACTGATCAACATGCTGTTGACCTGCGGATACGCAATCACCGTGATGCCGGTGCGCGCCTTGCCACCCAGTTCGGCGAGCTGCTTCTCGAGGAGCGTGGCGAGACCGGGTACGGTGATGGTCTGCGTGCCCCTGTCGTACCGGCGGTCTGCTACATCGGCGTTGAGCACCTGGATGACCCCGACTCTTTGCATGTCCTCACGCCGCGCCGGGCGCGGGCGGTCCATCAACTGGGCCAGGCGCATGACGTGATCGACATAGTTGGCGGGCCCCGACACGTAAAACAGACGGGGGCCGGCCTTGCGCAGGGGGTAACGCGCCTCGTCGAGCCCCGTGCGCCCCATGACGTCGCGCAGGCGGTCGACCGTCATGTGCCGCAGGGCCACCCCGGAACTCTTGGCCTCGCCAGCGTCGTAGAGATGCAGCACCTGGCCGTCGCTGTACCAGATCAATTCATGCTGCAACGCCACGGCCTCGAGGACGGCTTGCGCGTTGGCAAAATCAAACTGCCCGCTGATACGTTTGCCCGCCGCCAACTTGCTGACCACGATGGGCTGGCCGAGGGGCACCGCAAGCCGACCGAAGAAGCCTTGCAGGCTTTCGTCCCACGCCAGATAGGACTCGCCCATCGCCGGCAAGGCATTGAGCATCAGCAGAGCGCCCAGCAGCCAGCGCTGCAAAAGGCCATGGACGGTCGCTGTGGTAAATCGGGCAAGGAGCACGCTGGGTTTCCTGGACGGTGTTGCCTGAAGGGCCGCCATAGTGAAAGGCCCCCACGGCGCAATCTTGATGAAAGCCTGACGGCCTACCCCATGCCGCACGCCGTGGCATGTGCCTTGCTTTACCTTGCCCAGGGCAGCCCGCGCCAATGACGGAACGGGCTCAAGGACAAAGGCGTCGTTACCGCAGGTGGCTTGTAAGACACCCTACGGAGCGACGCCTTTTTTCACACAGAAGGTAGGTGTTGATGAGTGATCAGGTCGGCTACAGCCAGGCAACCAATCCCCTGGCCTGGGTCAACGGCAGCGATGCCCCGGAAAAGAGCAGCCTCGACCTGGGCTTCATGGCCTTGAGCGATTGCGCCTCGCTGGTGGTCGCGGCGACGCAGGGGTTTGCCCAACCGTATGGCCTGACCTTGAACCTCAAACGCCAAGCGTCGTGGGCCGGGCTGCGGGACAAGCTGGTCAGCGGCGAACTGGACGCCGCCCACAGCCTGTACGGCCTGATCTATGCGGTACACCTGGGCATCGGCGGCGTCGCTGCAACCGACATGGCGGTGCTGATGGGCCTGAACCAGAATGGCCAAGGCATCAACCTGTCCCAGGGCCTGCAACAACAAGGTGTGACCAGTCCTGAGGCACTGGAGCGCAAGGTGCACCAAAGTCGGACAAAACTCACCTTCGCCCAGACCTTTCCTACCGGTACCCATGCCATGTGGTTGTATTACTGGCTGGCCAGCCAGGGCATTCACCCGCTGCGGGATGTCGAGAGTGTGGTGGTCCCGCCGCCGCAAATGGTCGCGCACCTGCAAGCCGGACGGATCGACGGCCTGTGCGTCGGCGAACCCTGGTGTGCCAGCGCGGTGCAGCAGAACCAGGGCTTCACCCTTGCCACCAGCCAGGCGATCTGGCCGGACCACCCGGAAAAAGTCCTGGGCTGCACCCAGGCGTTTGTCGAGCAATACCCCAACACCGCACGCGTGCTGGTGATGGCGGTTCTGGAAGCCAGCCGTTTTATCGACGACAGCCTCGAAAACCGGCGCTCCACCGCGCAACTGCTTAGCGCCAGGGATTACCTGGACGCGCCACTCGACTGCATCGAACCGCGGCTGCTGGGCATCTATGACGACGGCCTGGGTAACCACTGGCAAGACGTACACGCGCTGCGCTTTCATGGCGGGGGCGAGGTCAACCTGCCGTACCTGTCCGATGGCATGTGGTTCATGACCCAATTCCGCCGCTGGGGCCTGCTGCGTGAAGACCCCGATTACCACGCCGTTGCCCGTCAGGTGCAGCAACTGGATCTGTATCGCCAAGCCGCAAGCGCCGTGGGCGTGGCGACCAAGGCCGAAGAAATGCGCAGCAGCCAGTTGATCGACGGCAAGGTCTGGGATGGCTCGGACCCGGCCGGCTACGCCCGCAGTTTCCGCCTGCACGCCCTGGCCGACGATGTCGTCCGCCACGCCTTGCGCTGACGGGAGGCCACCCATGTTGCGAATCCTGCTGATCAATGACACCCCGCGCAAAGTCGGGCGCCTCAAGAGCGCGCTGACCGAGGCCGGTTTTGAAGTGATCGATGAGTCGGGCCTGACCATCGACCTGCCAGCGCGCGTCGAAACGGTGCGCCCGGATGTGATTCTGATCGATACCGAATCACCCGGCCGCGATGTGATGGAGCAGGTGGTGCTGGTCAGCCGCGACCAGCCCCGGCCCATCGTGATGTTTACCGACGAACATGACCCCGGCGTGATGCGCCAGGCAATCAAGTCCGGGGTCAGTGCCTATATCGTCGAAGGCATCCAGGCCCAGCGCCTGCAACCGATCCTCGATGTCGCCATGGCGCGCTTCGAGAGCGACCAGGCCTTGCGCGCGCAACTCATAGCCCGCGACCAGCAACTGGCAGAACGCAAGCGCATCGAGCTGGCCAAGGGCCTACTGATGAAAATGAAAGACTGCAACGAGGAACAGGCCTACACCCTGATGCGCCGCCAGGCCATGAGCCGCCAGCAAAAGCTGATCCAGGTAGCGGAGCAGATTATTGCCATGAGTGAGTTGTTGGGCTGAGATAGCGGCACCGACACACCTTTCAGACACTGACGCCCCCCTGTGGCGAGCGGGCTTGCCCCGCGCTGGGCTGCGCAGCAGCCCCAACAAGATCACAATGTTTTATCAGATAGTCCGAGGTGACTGATTTTGGGGCTGCTGCGCAGCCCAGCGCGGGCAAGCCCGCTCGCCACGACAGCGGTGTCTGCCTGGTTTTATGCGCTGAGGCAAAATTGCGTAGAGACCGAAGCCGCGATGGCGGTGTCACGATTGGCGCAAGACTTGCTATGTAAACATCACAGGTAGCCAACGGCGGTTGCCCCTCCACGACAAAGACGTCGCACATCCGGTTTGCATACGCGAACCCGGTGGCGGCGTTTTTTCGTTTTGGTGGGGCGGCCTTCGCGGGTCGTTCCATCACCAGGCCTTCTACAAGATCCCCAATCGTGAGGTGCGTGATGAAATCAAGCTTCTGGAAATCCGGGCACACCCCGACCTTGTTTGCCGCGTTCTTGTATTTCGACCTGAGTTTCATGGTCTGGTACCTATTGGGCCCGCTGGCGGTGCAGATCGCTGCCGACCTGCAACTGACCACTCAGCAACGCGGGCTGATGGTCGCCACGCCGATCCTGGCGGGGGCGATCCTGCGCTTTTTGATGGGCATGCTGGCGGACAAATTGTCGCCCAAGACCGCCGGGCTGATTGGTCAGGTGATCGTGATTGTGGCGCTGTTCTTCGCCTGGAAACTGGGGATCCACAGTTATGAGCAGGCACTGCTCCTGGGGCTTTTCCTCGGTATGGCCGGGGCCTCGTTTGCCGTTGCCCTGCCGCTGGCGTCCCAGTGGTACCCCGCCGAACACCAGGGCAAGGCCATGGGCATCGCCGGGGCCGGCAACTCCGGCACCGTGTTTGCCGCGCTGCTGGCGCCGTTGATCGCCGCCGCATTTGGCTGGAGCAATGTGTTCGGCTTTGCCCTGATCCCGTTGATCCTGACCCTGATCGTCTTTGCCTGGCTGGCGCGCAACGCCCCCGAACGGCCAAAAGCCAAATCCATGGCCGACTATTTCAAGGCCTTGGGCGATCGCGACAGTTGGTGGTTCATGTTCTTCTACAGCGTGACCTTCGGTGGCTTTATCGGCCTGGCCAGCGCCCTGCCCGGATACTTCAACGATCAATATGGCTTGAGCCCGGTCACCGCCGGCTACTACACCGCCGCCTGCGTGTTCGGCGGTAGCCTGATGCGCCCTCTGGGCGGCGCCCTGGCCGACCGTTTCGGCGGGATCCGCACGCTACTGGGCATGTACGCCGTGGCAGCCGTCTGTATCGCCGCCGTGGGTTTCAACCTGCCCAGTTCCTACGCGGCACTGGCCCTGTTCGTCTGCACCATGCTGGGCTTGGGCGCCGGTAACGGTGCGGTCTTCCAACTGGTACCGCAGCGCTTTCGCCGGGAGATCGGCGTGATGACCGGGTTGATCGGCATGGCCGGCGGCATCGGCGGCTTCGCCCTGGCAGCGGGCATGGGCGCGATCAAGCAAAGCACCGGCAGCTACCAGTTGGCGCTGTGGCTGTTCGCCAGCCTGGGCGTGCTGGCGTGGTTCGGTCTGTATGGTGTGAAACGGCGCTGGAGGACCACCTGGGGTTCGGCTGCCGTCACCGCAGCGCGGGTCTGATGAGCCTGCAACTGAGTGTTGCCCAGGCCAGCGCCATCGGGCCGCGTGAGGAAAACCAGGACGCCATGCGCCTGGTTACCCCAGCCCCGGACCTGGCCGCCAGCAAAGGCTACCTGTGTGCCATCGCCGACGGCGTCAGCCAGTGTGCCGATGGCGGCCTGGCCGCGCGTTCGACCTTGCAGGCCCTGGCCCTGGACTACTACGCCACGCCACAAACCTGGGGCGTGGCCCAGGCCCTGGACCGGCTGTTGCTGGCGCAGAATCGCTGGCTGCAGGCCAATGGCGGCGGCCAGCCGTTGTTGACCACCCTCAGCGCCGTGGTGTTTCGCGGCCAGCGCTTTACCCTGGCCCATGTCGGCGACTGCCGGGTGTATCGCTGGTTCGACGGCGAGTTGCAGCGCATCAGCCAAGAACATGTCTGGGAGCAACCGGGCATGCAGCACGTGCTCAAGCGCGCCCTGGGCCTGGATCAGCATCTGGTGGTGGACTTTCTCGACGGTGAACTGCGCCAGGGCGAATGTTTCCTGCTGCTCAGCGATGGTGTGTGGTCGACCCTGGCGGATCACAGCATCCGTGCGATCCTGCGCGAACAGGCCGACCTGGACCTGGCCGTGAATACGCTGGTCCACGCCGCACACCTGGCGGGTAGCCAGGACAATGCCAGCGCCCTGCTGGTGCGCGTCGACCAGCTCGGCGCCGCCACCCTGGGCGATGCACTGGTGCAGTTGCAGCAGTGGCCATTGCCGCCGCCGTTGAAGGCCGGGCAATCCTTTGAAGGCTGGCAGGTGGAGAGCGTGCTGGCACAAAGTCGGCAGTCGTTGCTGTACCGGGTACGCGATACCCAGCAGCAACCCTGGCTGCTGAAAACTCTGCCCCCTGGCCATGACGATGACCACGACGCCGCCCAGGCCCTGCTCTCAGAAGAATGGTTTCTGCGCCGGGTGGCCGGACGGGCATTTCCTGAAGTCCATCCGGCCGGCGGGCGTCAGCATTTGTACTATGTGATGCGTGAATACAGCGGGCAGACCCTGGCCGCCCTGTTCCAGCAGCAAGGCCCCTTGCCGCTGGCACAATGGCAATCCATCGCCGAGCGCTTGCTGCGCGCGGTGGGCATGTTGCATCGCCGGCAGATCCTGCACCGCGACATCAAGCCGGAAAACCTGCTGCTGGGGGACGACGGTGAATTGCGGGTACTGGACTTTGGCCTGGCCTATTGCCCGGGGTTATCCGAGGACCGCGCTCACCTGCTGCCGGGCACCCCCAGCTTTATCGCGCCTGAAGCCTTCAGTGGTGAACGTCCGACCCCTCGGCAGGATTTGTACAGCGTCGGCGTGAGCCTGTATTACCTGCTGACCGGGCACTATCCCTACGGTGAAATCGAAGCTTTCCAGCGCCCCCGCTTCAACACGCCGGTCAGCGCCAGCCGCTATCGACCGGATCTGCCCGACTGGTTGCAGCAAAGCCTGGAACGCGCGGTGGCGGCACAACCGGACCAACGCTACGAAACCGCCGAGGAATGGCTGCTGGTACTGGAACAGGCCGACCGCCGCGAGCTGAGCCTGCGCCCTCGGCCACTGCTGGAGCGCGAGCCTCTCAAGGTCTGGCAAACCCTGGCGCTGGTGTCGCTGCTGCTCAATCTGCTGTTGCTGTATCTGTTATCCCTGTAGGAGGCAGGCGCGCCAGTTGTGGGCGTCGCGCCTTTAAATGGTGCGAAAAAGCCTTGTGGCAGCCGCCAGAACCTCAGTAAATCCGGCTTTTCACGACTTGGCACAACCACTGCATTAGTTCCTGCAACACCCCACATACAGCCCACCCTTCAACGACGAAGGTGGGGCTTTCCCGAGAGAACGGGACCAGGACAAAGGCGTCCTCGCTAGGCAACTAGCGGGACGCCTTTTTTTGTTTGCGCGTGATTTGTCGAGCCATTGCGGAGAACGACATGAAAAAACTCAAACTGGTGATGATCGGCAACGGCATGGCCGGGGTTCGCACCCTTGAAGAACTGCTGAAGCTGAGCACCGAGCTGTACGACATCACGGTCTTTGGCGCCGAGCCCCACACCAACTACAACCGCATCCTGCTCTCGCCGGTGCTGGCCGGTGAGCAGACGTTCGAAGAGATCGTGCTCAACGACCTCGACTGGTACCTGCAAAACAACATCAAGTTGCTGCTCAACCGCAAGGTGGTGCAGATCGACCGGGTCAAACGCAAAGTCATCGCCGAAGACGGCACCGAGGCCGAATACGATCGCCTGCTGATCGCCACCGGTTCGACTCCGTTCATCCTGCCGATCCCCGGCAATACCTTGCAGGGCGTGATCGGCTACCGCGACATTGCCGACACCCAAGCCATGATCGACACCGCCAAGACCCACAAGCATGCCGTGGTCATCGGTGGCGGCCTGCTCGGCCTGGAAGCGGCCAATGGCCTGATGCTGCGCGGCATGCACGTCACCGTGGTGCATATCGGCGAATGGCTGCTGGAGCGGCAACTGGACAAGACCAGCGGCCAGTTGCTGCAAACCGAACTGGAAAGCCGTGGCCTGGTGTTTCGCCTGTGCGAACAGACCCAGGCCCTGCATGACGCCGGCAATGGCCGCGTGGGTTCGGTGCAATTTAAAAACGGCGACGTGATTCCCGCCGACCTGGTGGTGATGGCCGCCGGGATCCGCCCCAACACCGAACTGGCGGAAAAGTCCGGCATCCCGTGCAACCGTGGGATCCTGGTCAACGACACGATGCAAACCTACGACCCGCGCATCTATGCCATCGGCGAATGCGCCAGCCATCGCGGGATTGCCTACGGCCTGGTGGCGCCGCTGTTCGAGCAGGCCAAGGTCTGCGCCAACCACCTGGCCCAGTTGGGGTTCGCCACCTATAAAGGCTCGGTGACCTCGACCAAACTGAAAGTCACCGGTATCGACCTGTTTTCCGCTGGCGACTTCATGGGCGGCGAAGGCACCGAAACCATCACCCTTTCCGACCCCATCGGCGGCGTCTACAAGAAGCTGGTGATCAAGGACGACATCTTGGTCGGCGCCTGCCTGTACGGCGACACCGCCGATGGCGGTTGGTATTTCCGGCAGATCCGTGAGAACCATGGCATTGGCGAAATCCGCGACCACCTGATGTTCGGCGAAAACGCCTTGGGCGACGTCGGCCACCAAGGCCAGGACAAAGCCATGAGCATGGCCGACAGCGCCGAAGTCTGCGGCTGCAACGGCGTGTGCAAGGGCACCATCGTCAAGGCGATCCAGGAACAGGGCCTGTTCAGCGTCGATGAGGTGAAGAAACACACCAAGGCCGCCAGTTCCTGCGGCTCCTGCGCCGGGTTGGTGGAGCAGATCCTGATCAACACCGTGGGCGGTGCGGCTGACGTCAAGCCAAAGAGCGAAAAAGCCATCTGCGGTTGCAGCGACCTGAACCACGGACAAATCCGCCAGGCGATCCGCGACCAGCACCTGCTGACCATCGCCGACACCATGAGCTACCTGAACTGGCGCACCCCCAACGGCTGCGCCACTTGCCGCCCGGCGTTGAACTACTACCTGATCTCCACCTGGCCGGGAGAAGCCAAGGACGATCCGCAATCGCGCCTGATCAACGAACGGGCCCACGCCAATATTCAGAAAGACGGCACTTACTCGGTAGTCCCGCGGATGTGGGGCGGTGTGACCAATCCTTCCGAACTGCGGCGGATTGCCGATGTGGCCGACAAGTACAACGTGCCGATGGTCAAGGTCACCGGCGGCCAGCGCATCGACTTGCTGGGCATCAAGAAACAGGACCTGCCCGGTGTCTGGAAAGACCTCGATATGCCGTCCGGGCACGCCTACGGCAAATCCATTCGTACCGTAAAGACCTGCGTAGGCAGCGAGTTCTGCCGCTTCGGCACGCAGAACTCCACACAACTGGGCATAGAGTTGGAGCATGACCTGTTCAATATGTGGTCGCCCCACAAGGTCAAGCTGGCGGTCTCCGGTTGCCCGCGCAACTGCTCGGAAGCCGGGATCAAGGACGTGGGAATTATCGGCGTCGACTCGGGCTGGGAGATGTATATCGGCGGCAACGGCGGGATCAAGACCGAGGTCGCAGAGTTCTTCGTCAAGCTCAAGACCGCCGAGGAGGTACGCGAATACAACGGCGCCTTCCTGCAGCTGTACCGCGAAGAAGCCTTCTACCTGGAGCGCACCGTGCATTACATGCAGCGGGTCGGCATGGACCATATCAAGAAGGCCGTGTTGGAAGACTCAGCGCGGCGCCAGGCCCTGAACGAGCGCCTGCAGTTCTCCCTGTCGTTTGAACAAGACCCATGGAAAGAACGCCTGGAGCAGCCGTTGCTGAAGAAGGAATTCGACACCATCGCCGTCAAACAGCTGGAGGTATTGGTATGAATTGGCTGGATATCTGTGCCCTCGACGAAATCAACGCACTGGGCTCGCGCATCGTCAGCGGTCCGAAAGGTGAAATTGCGATTTTTCGGACCAGTGACGACGAAGTCTTCGCCCTTGACGACCGCTGCCCGCACAAGGGTGGGCCATTGTCCCAGGGGTTGATTTACGGCAAACGCGTAGCGTGCCCATTGCACAACTGGCAGATCGACCTGGCGTCCGGCGAAGCCCAGGCCCCGGATATCGGTTGCGCCCACCACCACCACGCCCGGGTTGAAAACGGCCGGGTGATGCTGGCCCTGCGGGACGCTGGTTGATGAACCGCCAGGTCACCGCATCGACCTGCTGCTACTGCGGGGTCGGCTGCGGCGTGCTGATCGAGCATGATGGCGCGCAGATCCTCGGGGTCAGCGGCGACCCGTCGCACCCGGCCAATTTCGGCAAGTTGTGCAGCAAGGGTTCCAGCCTGCACCTGACTGGCGACCTGGCAGCGCGGGCGTTGTACCCCGAATTGCGCCTGGGCAAAGGCCTGGCCCGTGGCCGTACCGATTGGGACAGCGCCCTGGACCACGCGGCCCATGTGTTCGCCGACACCATCGCCGAGCACGGCCCCGACAGTGTGGCGTTCTATATCTCCGGGCAACTGCTGACCGAGGATTACTACAGTTTCAACAAGCTCGCCCGGGCGCTGGTGGGCACCAACAATATCGACAGCAATTCCCGGCTGTGTATGTCCTCGGCGGTGGTCGGCTACAAGCGCAGCCTGGGGGCCGACGCGCCACCGTGCAGCTATGAGGACCTGGAGGCCAGCGATTGCGTGATGATCGTCGGCAGTAATATGGCCTACGCCCACCCGGTACTGTTTCGCCGGCTGGAAGAGGCCAAGGCGCGCCGTCCGGATATGAAAGTGCTGGTCGTTGATCCACGGCGCACCGATACCTGTGACTTGGCGGATATGCACCTGGCAATCCTGCCGGGTACCGATGTCGCGTTGTTCCATGGGATTTTGCATCTGCTGCTGTGGGAAGACTGGATCGATCGTGACTTTATCCAGGCTCATACCGATGGTTTGGTCGAACTCAAACGCCTGGTCCACGACTACACGCCGCAGATGGTCACGCAATTGTGCGGGATCAGTGTCGAGCAACTGCGCCAGTGTGCGCAGTGGGTCGGTACCTCCACGAGCTTTCTGTCGCTGTGGTGCATGGGGCTCAACCAGTCCACCGCCGGCAGTGCGAAAAACAGCGCCCTGATCAACCTGCACCTGGCCACCGGCACCATTGGCCGCCCAGGTTGCGGGCCGTTTTCCCTGACCGGTCAGCCCAACGCCATGGGCGGCCGGGAAACCGGTAGCCTGTCGAACCTGCTGCCGGGCCATCGTGATGCCAACAACCCCGTGCACCGCGCACAAGTGGCCGCCTACTGGGGGGTTGAGCAACTGCCATCCAGCACCGGCTTGACCGCCATCGAATTGTTCGAGCAGGTACAGGCCGGCAAGATCAAAGCGCTGTGGATCGCCTGCACCAACCCCGCGCAATCGTTGCCAGACCAGAGCAGCGTGCGCCAGGCCCTGGCCGCGTGCCCATTCGTGGTGTTGCAGGAAGCCTTCCGCACCACAGAAACCGCAGCCTTTGCCGACCTGTTGTTGCCAGCCGCCAGTTGGGGTGAGAAAGAAGGCACCGTGACCAATTCCGAGCGGCGCATTTCCCACGTACGCCAGGCCATTGCCCCACCGGGTGAGGCGCGGTCGGACTGGGCGATTACCGTGGATTTCGCACAGCGCCTGGAGCAACGTTTGCGACCGGGCCTACCGAGCCTGTTTGCGTTTGCACAACCGGCGCAGATTTTTGATGAGTTCAAACTGCTGACACGCGGTCGGGACTTGGACCTGTCAGGTATCAGCCATGCCCTGCTCGACCGGATCGGCCCGCAACAATGGCCGTTTCCCGCCGAAGCTCAGAGCGGCACGCCACGGCTGTACACCGACGGCATCTTCCCGACCGACAGTGGTCGTGCGCACTTTATCGCCGAGCCTTATCGCGCGGCCAAGGAACAACGTGATGCGCGCTTTCCCCTGACCCTGATCACCGGCCGCCTGCGTGACCAATGGCATGGCATGAGCCGCACCGGTACGGCTGCGCAACTGTTCGGCCACGTCAGCGAAGCATTGCTCAGCCTGCACCCGGACGAACTGCGCCGGCACCGCTTCAAAGAGGGCGATCTGGTGAGCCTGAAAAGCCGCCGTGGCCAGGTGATTGTGGCGGTGACCAGTGATGACAGCGTGCGGCCCGGCCAGGCGTTCCTGCCCATGCATTGGGGCGATCGCTTCCTCAAGGGCGGCGTCAACATGCTGACTCAGCCGGCATTCGATCCCTTGTCGAAACAACCCGAGCTCAAGCACAGCGGTGTGCGCCTGGAAGCCGTGCAATTGCCTTGGCAGCTGTTTGCGTTGATCGAAGGTGACGTGCAGCAACACTTCGAGGCGTTGCGTCCGCTTTGCGAGCGCTTTGCCTACGTCAGCCTCAGCTTGACCGGGCGTGAGCGGCCGGCGCTGCTGCTGCGTGCTGCCCATACCGAGGCGCCGGACCTGCAGTTGCTCAAGAACATCGACCAATTGCTGGGCCTCAATGACGGCCCGGTCATGGCCTATGACGACCCACGGCGCTCCATCGGCAAGCGGGTAAAAATCGAGAAAGGCCGGATTACCGCGATCCGTCTGGCCGGCGAAACCCTGGCCCGTCATTGGCTGCAAAGCCTTTGGCTGGAGGGCCGGACCGATGAACAACTGCGCCGCTGGTTGCTGGCCCCGCTAAGCGCGCCACCCGGCGCGGGTACGAGCAGCAACAAAATTCTCTGCAACTGCAAGAACGTCAGTGAAAACGCGATATGTGCAGGCATCAGTCGCGGCCTGGACCTCGCTGGGCTGAAGCAAGAACTGGGCTGCGGCACGCAATGTGGCTCCTGCGTCCCCGAAATCAAACGGCTTTTGGCGAGCACCTCGCAGCCAATCGCTATCAGTGTGTGAGGGCAATGAATATGAGTGCAAAAGTCTGGCTGGTGGGCGCAGGCCCGGGTGATCCGGAGTTGTTGACCCTCAAGGCGGTGCGGGCCCTGCACGAGGCCGATGTGGTGTTGATTGATGACTTGGTCAACCCGGCAGTGCTTGAACATTGCCCAGGTGCGCGGGTGATTACCGTCGGCAAACGCGGCGGCTGCCGTTCCACGCCCCAGGATTTCATTCACCGTTTGATGCTGCGTTACGCGCGTCAGGGTAAATGTGTGGTGCGCCTCAAAGGCGGTGATCCGTGCATTTTTGGCCGTGGCGGCGAAGAAGCGACCTGGCTCAGGGAGCGAGGCGTGAGTGTGGAGCTGGTCAATGGCATCACCGCCGGGCTGGCAGGTGCGACCAATTGCGATATACCGCTGACACTGCGCGGAATCAGTCGCGGCGTAACGCTGGTCACTGCCCATACCCAGGACGACAGCAGCCTGAATTGGCGGGCACTGGCCGAAGGGGGCACAACACTGGTGATCTACATGGGCGTGGCGAAGCTTTCAGAGATTGCCCGGCAACTGCTGGAAGGTGGCATGGCCGCTGATATGCCAGTGGCGATGATCGAGAACGCCTCGCTGCCCCAACAGCGTGAGTGCCGCAGCTCCCTGGCACGCATGCACGATGATGCCCAGGCATTCGCCTTGAGGAGCCCGGCTATCCTGGTGATCGGTGCGGTGGCGGCAGCGGCGGTTGAAGCAGCATTGGCCGCCAGCGCCTGAGGCAAATCGCAGGCGAAAAAAAGCCCGGCTCAAGAGCCGGGCTTTTTTCTACCACTCAGTAATTACTGAGCTTGAGCTTCAACCGATGCTTCTACGCGACGGTTAACAGCACGACCAGCTTCAGTTGCGTTGTCAGCAACTGGGCGGGATTCGCCGTAACCTACGGAGGTGATACGGCCAGCGTCAACGCCGTCTTTAACCAGGACTTGCTTAACAGCGTCAGCACGACGCTGGGACAGCTTCTGGTTGTAAGCGTCTGGACCGACGGAGTCAGTGTGACCAGCAACTTCTACGTTGGTAGCTGGGTACTGAGCCATGAAGTCGGCCAGGTTTTTGACGTCGCCGTAGCTGTTAGGCTTAACAACGGCCTTGTCGAAGTCGAACTTAACGTCCAGCTCAACACGAACAACCTGAGCAACCGGAGCTTCTGGCTCTGGAACTGGCTCTGGAGCTGGTGCTGGGGTAGGAGCTGGAGCGGCTGCGCCAGCGTTACCGCCGAAGTTTACGCCCAGGCCGACCAGTGCGGAGTAATCCCACTTGCCGTTGTCCAGACCGTAGTCAGCTTCAACACCGGCACGAGCGTACAGGTTGTTGGTGAAGTAGTACTTAACGCCAGTACCAACGGTAGCGAAGGTAGTCTGGTCGCGACCGGTGTGGCCATCAGCACGTACGTTGCCACGGCTCTGGTGACCGAAACCACCTTCTACGTATGGACGCAGGGAGTCGACGCCAGCTTGACCGAAGTGGTATTGGGCAACGAGGCTGCCGGTATCACCTTTGATCTTCTGGTTGCCAGTACCGTCAGTCGAACGGGTGTGGTTGGTCTTGTCGTAGGACAAGTTCAAGGACAGGTCGTCGGTCAGGAAGTAACCGATGCGAGCGCCAGGATTGAAGCCGTCTTCGATGTGCTTGACGCTATCGTTGTACTGCTTCTTGTAGAACAGCTCGCCTTCAACTGCGCCTTGGCCTTGTGCCAGAACGCCGAAAGAAGTAGCGGCAATAAGAGAACCAATGGCCAAGCCCAAGGTGTTTTTCAGTTTCATCCGTTAAATCCCCATCTGGTGATTGTAAAGCAGTCCCACATACCGGGGGACAACTCGGCGACAAGTCTAACAGAACTTGCCTACACGTAAGAGATATTTGCACCGAACTAAGTTTCAGTACTGTCCGCAAATTTCTCACGTAATTTATCAAGAGCACGTTTGTAACGCATTTTTGTAGCACTCAAACCCATATGCATAATGTCAGCGATTTCCTGAAATTCCAGTTCTGCGACAAATCGTAGCACCAGAATTTCCCGGTCAATCGGGTTCACATGCACCAGCCAGCGATCAAGTCCGCCCTTCTCCTCGGGTGCCGGCGCCTTTTCTTCAGACGCTTCCTCAAGGGGGTCCAGACTCAATGCGTCCATCAAGCGACGCTTTCGCCGTTCCTTACGATACTGCGTGATGCACTCGTTGTACGTGATGCTGTAGAGCCAGGTTTTGAACTTCGATTTACCCTCGAAGTTCTTCAGGCCATACAACACCTTGAGCATCACTTCCTGACAGACATCATCCGCATCACGATCGTTCCCTAAATATCTTGAACAAACGTTGAACAGAGTGCGTTGATACCTGCGCATCAATTCTTCGTACGCGCGTGTTACGTGAAACAGCTCCGTGTGCGAGCGCGCGACCAACTCCTCATCAGAGAGCTCACGGGGGTCATAGCGCGTGGACAGCGTTTGGGCTTTATTCAAAACAAGTCGTGCCGACAGTCAGGTCAATGTCCGCCACATCCTGGATAGCCAGGATCGCGGCGGCGTACATTAGCAGGGTTTGCCGGGTTAGCGGCTACTGACCTGCTGTTCCAGCAGAACCCGATTGGACAGCGACACTAATTCGCCATCATCGGTCAGCAGGGTGGTTTTCACCGTGCCGATCTCTTCAATCTGCCCTTCGACCTCGCCAACACGCACGCTTTGCCCCACCTGATACAACTCACGCACATAGATTCCCGCAAGAATCTGCCCGGCAATTCCCCGGCTTCCCAAACCCATGGCCAGCGCAACGGCCAGACCAACGGTAATCAAAACGATCACAATCACATGGTTGAGCAGGTCAGTCTTGACCTCCAACTGGCTGATCGCCACCGAAATACTGATGATGATCACCAGCCCTTGGGCAATTCGCCCCAGGCCACCTGCATAGTCCAGGCCTACGCCTTCAGCGGCGCCGCGCACCAGGCCATTGGCCAGTTGCGCCAGCAGAACGCCGACCAGCAACACCAGCGCGCCGCCGAATACTTTCGGCAAATACAGCGCCAGCATGTCGAGCGTAGCTGAAACTCGCTCAAGTCCAAGGGATTGCGCCGCAGAAACCAGAAAAATCAGCAAAACAAACCAGTAGACGATCTTGCCGATCAGTGTCGAGATCGGCACTTGCAGCCCGGCGCGCCCCAGCAACTTGGTCAATCCGGTGCCGGCCATCAAACGATCGAGGCCCAGCTTGGCGAGCAATTTGGAGAGCAGGGTGTCGAGCAGCTTGGCCACGACAAAACCCAGCAGCACCAGCACCAGCGCACCAAACAGGTTGGGAATGAAATTCGCCACCTTGGTCCACAACGCAGTCATTGCAGTGACCAGACTCTGCGTCCAGAGATCAAGTTCCATATTCAATCAGCCTTATCAGCAGTGCGAGCAATAGGTTTACGACGAGAAACAGGCGATACGTGGGCCGAACCATTGTTCAGCGCCATCATCAGTGCCGGCACCCAGCGGCCGAGCAGACCAAACAGGTCGCCCGCGCCCACCTGGCGGTTGGCGGTTTTCAGTACGCGCCCCAGGCAAGCATCGTCGTCACGGTTGGACGGCGAAGCGTTAAGCATGTCACGCAAAGACTGTTCAAACGGATCGTGCATAGGGACCTCTCGCAAGTGATTTAAAAGACGAGGGCAAAATTCGTCTGGTCACATGACCTCTCCTGCCGTTCAGGTCACGTTCAGGTCAAACCCAGCGTAAACGTCGAAACAGCCACCACTGCCCAAGGGCCACCGAGACCATCAACAAGCAGGCAATCGCGAAGCCATAGGGGCTCTCGGAAAACGGAATCCCCCCTACGTTGATCCCCAGCAAGCCGGTCAGGAAACTCATCGGCAAAAAGATCCCGGTGATGATCCCGAAGCGGTACATCGTGCGGTTCATGCGCACGCTCAAACGCCGATCCTCGGCCTCCAGCACCAGCCCCACGCGCTCCCGGCTCAATTCCAGCTCTTCCAGGTAACGGGTCAGGCTGTTATTCAATTCATTCCAATAGTCAGCATCGTCATCGACGAACCAGGGCAGTTTTATGCGTGTCAGTTGCGCGAAAATATCGCGCTGGGGTGCCAGGAAGCGCTTGAGCGCGGCGGCCCGCCGACGGATCTGCAGGACGCTGCCATGCTCCGGGGTATACCGTTCGTCGGTATCCAGTTTTTCTTCTTCGATATCGACGATTTCAGACAAGTCGCTGACCAAATCCTGCACTTTATTGGTCAGGTACTGCGCCATGTACAGGATCAGCTCGGAAGCAGTCCTGGGGCCTTTTCCATCCGCCAACTGCACCAGCAACTCATCGGTAGCGCGCAAGGGCCGCAGACGCAGGGAAATGACCCGGTCAGCCGCAGCAAAGATACGCACCGACACCATGTCTTCCGGCTCCGCCCCCGGATTGAGGTTGATTCCACGCAGAAACAGCAGCAACTCGTCGTCCGGTAGCGGCAGCAAACGTGGCCGGGTGTTCTCCTCCAGCAGCAGGTCACAGGCGAACTCGCTCAGGCCACTGGATTTGCGCAACCACGTCTGGGTCTGGGGATGACTGCGATCCCAATGCAGCCACAGGCTTTCCTGGGGCTGCATTTGCAGGTCGTCAAGCTCAGTCCGGGCAATCGAACGCGCACCGCCTTTACCGTCCAGTACGAGGGCGTGTACCAGCCCCCACTGCGCGTTTTCTTCCTCGAACATCCTCACCCCTGTCGGCTATTGCAGTTATTCAGGCATTTTCAACGGGCTGGGCGAAACAATCACGCCATTGTTATCGGCATAGACATATTCACCGGGACGGAATGTCACGCCCGCAAATGTCACGGCCCCGCCCAGGTCGCCCACGCCTTGGCGATGGCTCTTTTTCGGGTGGCTGGCCAAGGCCTGCACGCCCAGGTCGGTCTGGGCGAGCACGTCCACATCACGCACACAGCCGTAGATCACCAAGCCTTCCCAGCCGTTCTTTGCGGCTCGATCGGCGATCATGTCGCCCAGCAAGGCGCAGCGCAATGAACCACCACCGTCGACCACCAGCACTTTGCCGGTGCCATCGAGTTCGGCCTGCTCCTTGACCCTGGAGTTGTCCTCAAAGCACTTGACGGTCACGATCTGGCCACCGAAGGAGTCCCGCCCCCCAAAGTTGGCGAACATCGGCTCCAGCACCTGTACCAGGTCCGGGTAGGCGTCACACAGGTCGGGGGTAACGTAATGGTTCATCGAAAAACTCCTGTCGGTGAAAGAAGGTGTCGAACATCCACAGCTACATCAAGAAAACGCATCGCAACCGGCATTCTTTAAGACTTGCCGCTGCAAGGGCGACAATGATCAGACCCGCCAGGCTGTAACGCAATAGCCACTGCGCGACTGAATATGACCAGAATAGCCCGGTGCGTCATATCTTAGCCGCAAGCTATCTCAAGCGAAACGCCCTCTTTAGAGCCTTTCTTCAGACAGCCGCCGGCACCTGCACCTGTGCACCCGCCAAAGGTGTCAGGGGATCTTTCAGCCAACGCTGCACCAACGGCCATACTTCGGCCTGCGCCGCTTTACTCACCAGCATCTCGACATGCCCGAAATCACCGCTGAACCCTTGCTTGCGCCCCAGGCACAGGTATTGGCGGTGCTCGCTGCCCACTTGGTCAAACAGCTTGCGGCAGGCCCAGTCCGGGTCTTGATGATCGCCAGCGGCACTCACTGCCAGCAGCGGTATATCGACCTCGGCCAGGCCTTTCCACCAGTCGCGCTCGGCATCGCCAAAACGCCCGAACAGGCCGTGCCAGCGCATGCTTTCCAGGGCCAGGCCGATGGGCTCGTCTTCCGGGCCACGCTTGAGTCGCGAACCGGAAAGCTGGGCAAAGCGCTTCAAGATCAAGCGCCCACCCCACTCCACCGGCGGAATTTTCAACGGCCAGTAAGTGCGACTGACCTGGCAGCCAAACAGCGCCACCGACGCCACGGCCGGCGCCCCCAGATACTGGCCACCCAGCGCTGCCGCCAGGGTCGTGCCGCCCAACGAGTGACCGATCCAGTGCGGGATCTGCGCACTTTGCTCACGCACAAAAGCGGCGATGGCCGGTAAATCGTAACGAGCATAGTCGGCGACGCGATTCTTGGCGTAGTCCTGGTTACGTCGGGAAAGCCCGTGGCCACGCATTTCCGGGATCCATACATCAAAGCCCTGGCGCGCCAGATACGCCCCCAGGCCAATCCCTTTGGGCGAATACCAGAAACGGCGATTGGAAAAGCTGCCATGTACCAACACCACCGGTACGCCACGACTTTGCGCGACATCGGCCAGCCCCAGGCGTGTCACCGCCAGTTCTACGGTGCTGTCGGGGCTGTTGCCAGGCTTGAGACGGTAGACATCTTCACTCAGATCGCCACGACGCTCAGCGCTGATCAAGGCGACGGGAAACAGGTTGCTGCTGCTTTGCATAATGTTCTTGCACAAAAAAGGGCGGCGTCCGGAAGGAGTTCCGCCCTGTACAGAATGAGAAATGCCGGCCAGCCATATAGGCCGACCGGCAGATGGCAATTACGCCGAGGCTTGGCCTTCAGCCAGGAAGAACCAGGTTTCCAGCACGGAATCGGGGTTCAGCGAGACACTTTCGATGCCCTGTTCCATCAGCCATTTGGCCAGGTCCGGGTGATCGGAAGGGCCTTGGCCACAGATACCGATGTACTTGCCAGCCTTGTTGCAGGCCTGGATGGCGTTGGCCAACAGTTTCTTGACCGCAGGGTTACGCTCGTCAAACAGGTGGGCGATGATCCCGGAGTCGCGATCCAGGCCCAGGGTCAGTTGGGTCAGGTCATTGGAACCGATGGAGAAGCCATCGAAGAACTCCAGGAACTCCTCGGCGAGGATGGCGTTGGACGGCAGCTCGCACATCATGATCACGCGCAGGCCGTTTTCGCCACGGGTCAGACCGTTCTCAGCCAGCAGGTCGACCACCTGGCTCGCTTCGCCCAAGGTGCGCACGAAGGGCACCATGATCTCGACGTTGGTCAGGCCCATCTCGTTGCGCACACGCTTGAGGGCGCGGCATTCGAGCTCGAAGCAGTCACGGAACGCTTCGCTGATGTAGCGCGAGGCGCCACGGAAACCCAGCATCGGGTTTTCTTCTTCCGGCTCGTAAAGCTTGCCGCCGATCAGGTTCGCGTATTCGTTGGACTTGAAGTCCGACAGGCGCACGATGACTTTCTTCGGCCAGAAGGCCGCCGCCAGGGTGCTGATGCCTTCCACCAGCTTCTCGACGTAGAAACCAACAGGGTCGTTGTAGCCGGCGATGCGCTTGTCGACGCTGTCCTTGATTTCCACCGGCAGGCCGTCGTAGTTCAACAGGGCCTTGGGGTGCACGCCGATCATGCGGTTGATGATGAACTCCAGGCGGGCCAGGCCCACCCCGGCGTTCGGCAACTGCGCGAAGTCGAAGGCGCGGTCAGGGTTGCCGACGTTCATCATGATCTTGAACGGCAGGTCGGGCATGGCATCGATGGAGTTTTGCTTGATGTCGAAGCCCAGTTCACCTTCAAAGATGAAGCCGGTATCGCCTTCGGCGCAGGATACGGTGACGCCCTGGCCATCCTTGAGCAGTTGGGTCGCGTTGCCGCAACCGACTACTGCCGGGATCCCCAGTTCACGGGCAATGATCGCCGCGTGGCAGGTACGCCCGCCACGGTTGGTGACGATGGCGCTGGCGCGCTTCATCACGGGTTCCCAATCCGGGTCGGTCATGTCGGAGACCAGCACGTCACCCGGCTGGACCTTGTCCATCTCGGACACGTCCTTGATGATCCGCACCTTGCCAGCGCCGATGCGCTGGCCGATGGCACGGCCTTCCACCAGCACGGTGCCGGTTTCTTTCAACAGGTAGCGTTCCATGACATTGGCCGAGGTGCGGCTTTTAACGGTTTCCGGACGTGCCTGGACGATGTACAGCTTGCCGTCATCGCCGTCCTTGGCCCACTCGATGTCCATCGGGCACTTGTAGTGCTTCTCGATGATCATCGCCTGCTTGGCCAATTCACTGACTTCGGCATCGCTGAGGCAGAAGCGCGCACGCTCGGCCTTGTCGACATCAACGGTTTTCACCGAGCGACCGGCCTTGGCCTCGTCGCCGTAGATCATCTTGATAGCCTTGCTGCCCAGGTTGCGGCGCAGGATCGCCGGGCGACCGGCCTCAAGGGTGTGCTTGTGCACGTAGAACTCGTCCGGGTTGACCGCGCCTTGTACGACGGTTTCGCCCAGGCCGTAGGCGCCGGTGATAAACACCACGTCACGGAAGCCCGATTCGGTATCCAGGGTGAACATCACACCGGCGGTACCGGTTTCCGAACGCACCATGCGCTGCACACCGGCAGACAGGGCAACCAGCTTGTGGTCAAACCCCTGATGCACGCGGTAGGAAATGGCGCGGTCGTTGAACAGCGAGGCGAACACTTCCTTCGCTGCGCGGATGACGTTTTCTACGCCACGGATGTTCAGGAAGGTTTCCTGCTGGCCGGCGAAAGAGGCGTCGGGCAAATCTTCGGCGGTGGCCGAGGAACGCACGGCGACAGCCATGTCCGGGTTGCCCGCCGACAGGGTGGCGAAGGCGGTGCGGATTTCTGCGTTGAGCTTCTCGGGGAACTCGGCTTCCATGATCCACTGGCGGATCTGCGCGCCGGTCTTGGCCAGAGCGTTGACATCATCGACGTCCAACGCGTCCAGGGCAGCGTGGATCTGGTCGTTGAGACCACTCAGTTCGAGGAAGTCGCGATATGCCTGGGCCGTGGTGGCGAAACCACCGGGCACTGAGACACCGGCGCCCGCAAGATTACTGATCATCTCGCCGAGGGATGCGTTCTTGCCCCCCACATGCTCTACATCATGGACGCCGAGCTTATCGAGGGAAACTACGTACTCTACCAAGGTGATCTCTCCACTAACTGTGTTGGAAAAGCTCAGGGCGCCGGGGGCTCAATAGGAGCATTTACCGGCGTTTGTGGCCTGGACCTGGAAAATAAGTGAGAATGCGGCCCACTGTGGGACGGCAAAATCGCGCCTATCATATCCAAGATTCGTCATCAGCTTAAGGCCCAAGGCTCAAATGAAACGATCTGCTTTCTTTATCTCCGATGGCACCGGCATTACCGCCGAAACCCTGGGTCAGAGCCTGCTGGCGCAGTTCGAAAGCATTACCTTCGCCAAATTCACCCGGCCTTATATCGATAACGTGGATAAAGCGCGGGCCATGGTACAACAAATCAATCTGGCCGCCGAAAAAGACGGTGTACGCCCGATCATTTTCGACACCATCGTCAACCAGGACATCCGTGAGATCCTCGCGACTTCCAATGGTTTCATGATCGACATCTTCTCGACCTTCCTTGCGCCCCTGGAACAGGAGCTCAGTGAGCATTCCTCATACTCCGTGGGCAAGTCCCATTCCATTGGCCACAATTCCAACTATATGGAGCGGATCGAGGCGGTGAACTTCGCCCTGGACAACGACGACGGCGCCCGCACCCACTACTACGACAAGGCCGACCTGATCCTGGTCGGCGTGTCGCGCTGCGGCAAGACCCCGACCTGCCTGTACATGGCCATGCAGTTTGGCATCCGCGCGGCCAACTACCCGCTGACCGAGGACGACATGGAACGCCTGCAACTGCCGGCGGTGCTGCGCAAACATCAGCACAAGCTCTTCGGCCTGACCATCGACCCGGACCGACTCACGGCCATCCGTAACGAACGCAAGCCCAACAGCCGCTATTCGAGCTATGCCCAGTGCGAATTCGAAGTGCGGGAAGTGGAAAACCTGTTCCGCCGGGAAAACATTGCGCACATCAACTCCACGCATTTTTCGGTGGAAGAGATTTCGGCGAAAATCCTTGTAGAAAAGGGTGTTGAGCGGCGCTTCAAATAACCCGTAGCCGCTAATGTGGCGAGCCCATTTGCCACATTAGCCCGTGCGCCACAACTGGGTTCACAGGTGAAACCGGTCCCCACCCTGCCCCAGCGCCGTGGCCAGCGCGTCAAATCCCGCCTTCAGCAATTGATCATCCCCCGACGTATTGCAAATGCTCGCCCGGATAAACTGCGGTACCGCCGTCTGCCCCACGGCAAAGGCTTCGGCCGTGGCGATCAGGTAATTATTCTGCTTGAGTTCCGCCTCGATTTCCGACGCTCGCCAAGGCTCAGGGACTTCAATCCAGAAATGCGGGCTGTTGGGGTGCGTCCGGTATTCCAGGCCGGCCAGCAGGCCTGCGACCAACGCTTTGCGCCGGCTGATTTCATTGATCTGCTGATGCAACAGGTACTCTGCCGTGCCGTTTTCAATCCACTGCGTGGCCAGTTCCAAGGTCACTGGTGTGGCCATCCAGCAGGTTGAACGCAGAGCCGCAGAAATACGGCTGACCAGCGCGGGCGGTGCATGCACATACCCCACCCGCAAGCCCGCCGACACGGCCTTGCTCAGGCTGCTGATCAGAATCGTGCGCTCCGGGGCAAAATGGCTCAGGGGCGGCGGGCGATCTGCCACCAACACCCCATGCGCCTCGTCCTCCAAGATCAGCAGATTGTGCTCACGACAGACCTTCACCAGCGCCTCACGGCGGGCCACCGACAACACCGCGGTCGTCGGATTCTGGATGGTCGGCGTGCAGTACAAGGCCGATACCCGGTGATTGCGACAGACCTCCTCCAGAGCTCCCGGCAACACGCCTTCCTCATCCATTTCCAGACCGATCAAGCGGATGCCGAGCATCCGCGCGGCGGTAATCAGGCCCGGATAGGTCAATTGCTCGGTGACTACCGTGTCGCCCGCACGCACCAACGCCATCAACGCGCACAGCAGCCCGTGCTGGCCGCCGTTGACACAGATGACCTGCTCTGGAATCGGATGAAAGTCACGCTGCACCAACCATTGCGCCCCGGCCGCGCGGTAGCGTGGCAGGCCGGCGTCCGGGGTGTAGGCGCTGATGTCCTGCAGGAACTTGGCATTCTTGGCCAGGGTTTCAAAGCCCTGGGCCAGGAACGTGGTCTCCTGCCCCGGGATATGCATATTGCGGCTCATATCGAAGTACTGGCGCGGCTCCTCGCTGACATTGCGAAAGCCTTCGTCACGCTGGCGCTCCATCCCACGCTTGCGTACGAACGTTCCGTCACCCACTCGCGCCACCACTAGGCCCAGGCGTTCCAGTTCGCCGTAGGCGCGGCTGATAGTGCCGATGGTCACCCCAAGATTGTCAGAAAGCACCCGGTGAGGCGGCAGTTTGCGCCCAGGCTCAATCAGACCTTCGAGGATGCCCCGTTCCATGACGTCGGACAGGCGTTTGTACTTCACGCCCTGCCCGCTGGACAGCCCCTCTCGCATAATTGACACCATGTCAATATTTGTTTTGACAGCCATCATTCGCCCTAATAGTGTGCTTTTACGGGTTCAATCACCGGGTGAAACCTCTAATTACAAGTTCAATATAGAGTTCAATTCCGGCTCAGGGAAGCAATAAACGATGCCAATGTCCGCCGTTCTCGAAAATACCGAAAAAACCAAATCCCCCAAACAATGGCTGGCTGGCCTGATCACCAGTGTGATGTTCCTGATTGTCTGCCTGAGCTGGGGCACCACCTGGCTAGGGATCAAGATCGCGGTGGAAAGCGTGCCGCCGCTGACGTCGGCGGGGTTGCGCTTTTTGATCGCCTTCCCACTGTTCCTGTGCTTTGCCTTTCTGCGTCGCGAGCCGATCCTGTTCCCCCGGGAAAGCCGCTGGTTCTTTGTGTTCGTGACCCTTTGCTACTTCAGCGTGCCTTACTACCTGCTCAACTACGGCGAGATGCACGTCTCATCCGGGCTCACCGCGCTGCTGTTCAGCTGCATGCCAGTGTTCATCCTGATCTTCTCGGCACTGTTCCTGCGCGAACGCATCTACTTTTCCCAGGTCGTCGGTATCGGCATCGGCTTCGGCAGCCTGTACATGATCATCCGCAGCCAGGGACTGCACCTTGACCACGCCGAATTCTTCGGCGTACTGGCAATTCTGACCGCCGCAATCCTGCATGCCTTGTGCTATGTCATTACCAAGCAAAAAGGCAGCGCCATCAGCGTGATCACCTACAACACTCTGCCCATCGGGATTGCCGGGCTGATGCTGTTTGTCGCCGGGCTGTGGTTTGAATCGCCGACCTTCGAGGCCATCACCCTGCGGTCCTGGAGCGCCCTGTTCTACCTGGGCCTGGTGGCCTCGGTCGGCGGGTTTATCGTGTATTTCATGCTACTCAAGCGTCTGAGCCCGATCATCCTGTCGTTCGTCTTCATTATTTTCCCGGTGTTCGCCGTAATCATCGGCGCCTGGTACGAAGGCCTGGAGTTGTCCCGGGACCTGATGCTGTACTCGGCGATCCTGCTGGCCGGCTTTGCCATCACCAAGTTGCCGATCGAAAAGTTGCTGGCAAAAGCCAATTGACCCTTTCCCCACCACGCGAGAGAAACATGGACGTCCTCCGCCAAACCGCCCTGGAACAGATCTACGCCCACGCCAGCAGCACCTACCCCGAAGAGTGCTGCGGCTTTGTCTTTGCAGACGGCAGCGTCTACCTGGGCAGCAATATCCAGAACGAGCTGCATCGCAAGAACCCCGAGGCCTACCCCCGCAGCGCGGCCAACGGCTACACCTTCTCGGTGACCGACACGCTGCTGATGAACAAGGCCTTTCGCACGGATAACCCGGTGGTGGTGATCTACCACTCCCACCCGGATGTCGGTGCGTACTTCAGTGACGAGGATCAGGACAAGGCCCTGTACATGGGCGAACCGATCTACCCCGTCAGCTACCTGGTGGTGGATGTCCGCCAGGGCAAGGCCCTTGGGTCGAAGCTGTTTGCCTGGGATGGCACACACTTCGCCCTCAACCCCTTCAACGACCTGCAAACGGAGTTGTACATGAACGCTGTCTCTTTCCCCGACATCCTGGTCCGGGTGGCCAAGTTGCCAGAATCGACCCTCGAGGGTGCCGGATCGACATTGCGCGAAGTCATTGAAGACACCTGCACCCGCCACCCCCAACTGCGGGCGCACCTGTTCCACGAAAACAACGGCCAGCTCAAGGAGCATTTCCTGTTCACCGCAGGGGAAGAACTGATCGGCCCCGACGAGCCACTGCCCGCAGAGGCCAGAATCGAAGTGCTGCTGGCCACCTCCGGCGGCATGGACATCGAGTCGTTGAGCAACGAGGAAGTGCAGCGCTATGTGCGCCATATCACCCTGCCCGGCGTAGGCCGCGAAGGGCAACTGAACCTGAAGAAGGCCAAGGTGCTGATCATCGGCACTGGTGGCCTGGGCTCGCCCATCAGCCTGTACCTGGCCGCCGCCGGCATTGGCACCCTGGGGCTGGTGGACTTCGACGTGGTGGAAAGCAGCAACCTGCAACGCCAGGTCGTGCACGGCAACAGCACCCTGGGCCTGCCCAAGGTCGAGTCCGCCAAGCGCCGGCTGCAGGACCTCAACGCGCATATCAAAATCAACACCTACGACACCGCACTGAACGCCGACAATGCCCTGGAACTGGTCGGTGCCTACGACCTGGTGATCGACGGCACCGACAACTTCGAGACCCGCTACCTGGTCAACGACGCCTGCGTACAGCTGGGCAAGCCGCTGGTGTATGGCGCGATCTACCGTTTCGACGGCCAGATCAGCGTGTTCAATTATCAAGGCGGGCCCTGCTACCGCTGCCTGTACCCCCACGCGCCACCTGCGGAACTGGCGCCCAATTGCAGCGCCGGCGGGGTCATCGGCGTACTGCCCGGCGTGGTCGGGATGATCCAGGCCACCGAAGCAATCAAGTTGTTGATCGGCCTGGGTGACTCCTTGTCCGGACGGTTGATGCGCTTTGATGCCCTGGCCATGAAGTTCAGCGAAATCCGTTTCAAGCGCCGCGCCGACTGCCCGTGCTGCTCCGAACTGCGTGAAGAACACCAACCCGCAGCAGCCGTGTGTGCCGATACCCTCCGCGCGCCCAGCCTGGCCGCAGAGCACTACATCAAGCCCCAGGTGCTCAAGCAGTTGCTGGAGCAGCGCAGCAGCGCCGATATCCTGCTGGATGTGCGCGACGCCAGCGAGCTGGAGGTATGCCAACTACCGGGCGTGCTGCACATCCCCCTGGCCCAGCTCGACGCGCAACTCGACAGCCTGAGCCGTGCAAACACCCATTACCTGATCTGCTATGCCGGCAGCCGCGCCGAGCAAGCCGCCAGCACCCTGCTGGCTGCGGGCTTTGCCAACACCCGGGTGCTGCAAGGCGGTATGAAACACTGGGTGCGCGACGTCGAACCCGACATGCCTTTGTACTGATCACAGGCCTTGGGGGACTTATCTGATGCTGCATAACTCCATACTCGACGCCATTGGCCAAACGCCCATCGTGCGCCTGGAACAATTCTCCGAAGACCTCGGCATCGAGGTCTTCGCCAAACTTGAATCCCTGAATCCGGGCGGCAGCCACAAGGCGCGGATCGCCCTGGGGATGATCCTCGACGCCGAGCGCCGGGGCGTCCTGATTCGCGACTCGGGGCAGACCATCATCGAACCCAGCGGCGGCAACACCGGCATCGGCCTGGTCATGGCCGGCAATGTGCTGGGCTACAAGGTGGTGCTGGTGATTCCCGATAACTACAGCCCCGAAAAGCAAAAACTGCTGCGCCTGTATGGGGCCAAGGTGGTGCTCTCGGACAGCCGCCTGGGCAACAACTCCCATGGCGAAAAGTGCATGGAACTGCAGTTGGAAAACCCCAGCTTCGTCATGCTCAACCAGCAGCGCAACGGCGCCAACCCCCAGACCCATCGCGACACCACCGCCCCGGAAATCATCCGCGCCTTTGGCCAGCGCCAGGTCGACTACTTCGTCAGCGGCATCGGCACCGGGGGCCATATCACCGGTATCGGTGAAACCCTCAAGGCCACCTGGCCGCAGATCCGCGTGATGGGTGTCGAGCCCGAGGAGTGCGACCTGCTCAGCGACCGTCATGCGCCGCACCATATCCAGGGCCTGTCCATCGGCCTGATCCCGAGCATTCTCAACCTGAATGTACTGGACGGCATGCTCAAGGTTTCGCGCCTCGATTGCCTGGAAATGATGAAGCGCATCATGCGTACCGATGCCATCAGCCTGGGGCTGTCGTCCGCCGCCAACATGGTGGCCATCGCCAGGCTTGCCCCGGAACTGCCCACCGACACCGTCGTCCTGACCATGGTGTACGACAGCGCCGACAGCTATCTGCCCTGTTTCGAATAACGACAATTGCGGGGGTGCCTTCCATGGGAGGCTTTATCGACATGCAACAGTTGCACGATGAGTTGCTGACGCACCTCATCAAGACCCTCTCGCCGGCACAGATCTCACAACTGCAGCCACACTTGGCGGCATTGATCCAGCCAGCGGCGCAGGAAGTGGCCGAGGACCTGATCGCCTATGCCTGGCGCGACCCGGCGTCCAGGGGCCGGGGCGAATTGATCCTGGAGTCCTACGCCTCGTTCAAGGCCGTGCTGTACTACCGCTTGGCGCATCGGGTGTGGAACCTTCCCGACCAGCCCCACGGCCAGTTCTGCGCCATTGCGCTGACTTTGAGCAACCAGGGCAAGATCCTGTCCGGGGCCGAAATCCACCCGGCAGCCCGCATTGGCCGGCGCTTTGTACTGGATCATGGCTTTGGCACGGTGATCGGCGAAACCTGCGAGATCGGCAATGACTGCTACATCCTGTGCGGCGTGACCCTGGGCGCCCGGGGCATCGCCAACAACCCCGACGGCAAGCGCCACCCACGCCTGGGCAACAACGTCGAAGTCGGCTCGGGCGCGAGGGTGCTCGGGTATGTGCTGATCGGCGACGACGTGTTTATCAGCCCTTCCTGCGTCATCACCCAGGACGTGCCTGCAGGCACCAAGGTCAAGGTGGTCAACCAGATCCAACTGCAAAAGAACGACGAATCAGATGCCAGCAATTACCTCGGGGCGTTTGCCCTCGACGAGCGCCTGCATGTGGTCGGCGAAGTCAGCACCAGCCACCGGGTCACGGTGCTGGATGCCGACTTCCATCCGCTGTCCAGCCTGGTGCTGGAGCCAACGGTCAAGGAACGTCATCACCTGCAATTTCGCCTGCGCACGCTGCAGACACCCACTTGCTCACCGCGCCTGCCCCTGAACCTGAAAGTGTGTGGGCCGAAGTTCGAGGTCACCCTGCTTTCCCCACCCGGGCTAAGCGCAATGGTGCGGCGCCTGCTGCAAACCAGCCCACTGATCGTTGGAGGTTGAACATGTCCGTACACACCATGGAAACCCTGGCGCTGTTCGACAGCGCGCCTTACCAGAATGCCTTCAGCGCCCGCGTGATCGCCGTCAGCGAACAGGGCGTCGCCCTGGAACACACCCTGTTCTATCCCACCGGAGGCGGCCAGCCGGGCGACACCGGCTACTTCACCCTGCCCGACGCAAGCCAGGTCAAAGTGACCGGGACGGTGCGCGACCCCGTGCTGCGCTCGATCATCTGGCATCAAGTGGAGCATTGCCCCGAATCATTGCGAGCAGGCGTGCAGGTAGACGCCGGCCTGGACTGGGAGCGGCGCTACCAGCACATGAAGATGCATACCTGCCTGCATCTGCTGTGCGCAATCGTCGACGCACCGGTGACCGGTTGCAGCATCAGCGCCGACAAAGGCCGCCTGGACTTCGACCTGCCGGAAATGACCCTGGACAAGGAGCACATCACCCGCGACCTGAATGCCCTGATCGAACAGGCCCATGCGGTCAAGTCGCTGTCGATGCCGGCCTCCGAGTATTCCACCCTGCTGCAGATCACCCGCACCCAGGCCGTCGCGCCACCGGTGGTCCAGGGAGCGGTGCGGGTCATCGAGATTGCCGGCATCGATATCCAGCCGTGTGGCGGCACCCATGTGGTCAACACCGAGGAAATCGGCCGGGTGTTCTGCGAGAAAATCGAGAAGAAGAGCAAGCACAACCGTCGGGTGATCCTGCGCTTTGAAACCTGAACCGGCCACCTGTAGGCGCTGGCTTGCCTGCGATATGAGCACCTCGGTATCGCAATCGCATCGCGGTGATGCTATCGCAGGCAAGCCAGTTCCTACAGGGGTCGGGGGCCTCGCGTGTCAGATGACGAACAGATCTACAAACCGGTTCACCGGCGTTGCTTCAAGCCGTGCCTGATCCTTGCACAGTGTAAAAATCTCGGCGCTACGCTGCGCGGTGAAGCGTGTCGCCAGGTTGGCCTTGAACTTGTCTTCCAGCAAAGGAATGCCATCCGCCCGGCGCCGACGATGGCCAATCGGGTATTCCACCGCAACCTGCTCGGTGCTTGAGCCATCCGTGAAGAACACCTGCACCGCGTTGGCAATGGAACGCTTGTCGGCCTCCAGGTATTCGCGGCTGTAGCGCGGGTCTTCGACGATGACCATCTTCTCGCGCAATTGATCGATGATCGGGTGCGCGGCATGGAACTCATCTTCGTACTGCTCGGCCACCAGGTTGCCAAACGCCAGGGGCACGGCCGTCATGTATTGCAGGCAATGGTCGCGGTCAGCCGCATTGGCCAGTTGGCCGACCTTGGAGATGATACGAATGGCCGACTCGTGGGTGGTGATCACGATCCGCTCGATTTCATGCAGGCGCTGCTTGACCTGCGGGTGCAAGGTGACGGCCGCTTCACACGCGGTCTGGGCGTGGAACTCCGCAGGGAAGCTGATCTTGAACAGCACGTTTTCCATCACATAAGTGCCATAGGGCTGGGGCAGGCTGAATGCGCGCTTGTCCTCAGGCTTGAGGGCCAGATCCTTGTTGGTATGGCTGAACAGTACGTCGTAGAACCCCCACTGCGGCGCGCTCAGCACACCCGGGATGCCCATTTCGCCACGCATGGCGATATCCGCCAGACGCACGCCACGGCTCGACGCATCCCCCGCCGCCCACGACTTGCGCGAACCGGCATTCGGCGCGTGACGGTAAGTGCGCAGGGCCTGCCCATCGACAAATGCCTGGGACAGTGCCGCCAGCAGTTGCTCGCGATTGGCGCCCATCAACTTGGCACAGACCGCTGTGGACGCAATCTTGACCAACAGCACATGGTCAAGGCCGACGCGGTTGAAGGAGTTTTCCAGGGCAATCACCCCCTGGATTTCGTGGGCCATGATCATCGCTTCCAGCACAGCCCGCACCGTCAACGGCGCCTCGCCCTGCGCCACGCGCTTTTGCGACAGGTGATCGGCAACGGCCAGGATGCCACCGAGGTTGTCCGAAGGGTGGCCCCACTCAGCGGCGAGCCAGGTGTCGTTGTAATCGAGCCAACGCACGATACAGCCGATGTCCCACGCCGCCTTGACCGGATCCAGGCGATAGGACGTGCCCGGCACCCGCGCACCAAAGGGCACCACCGTGCCTTCGACAATCGGCCCCAGATGCTTGGCGCACTCTGGGAAACGCAGGGCCAGCAGGCCACAGCCGAGGGTGTCCATCAGGCAGTTGCGGGCGGTGTCCAGGGCGTCCCGGGAATCAACGCGGTAGTTGAGGACGTAATCGGCGATGTCCTGCAAAACCTGGTCGTAGTCGGGGCGGTTGTTCTGGTCGACGTTGGCGCTCATGGCAGTACTCCAAAATAGGTTGGGTGTGTTCCTTCCTCAGGCTCAGGGTTGGTTGTTTGTGGCAGGTCTGAGTGCCTGCTCTCGTACATAAATTCAGAAGCTACCGATAATCCCCAGTGGAAGCGGGTTTGTGTGGGAGCGGGCTTGCCCGCGAAAGCGGTGGATCAGTCAGTACAGATGCTGACTGAAATACCGCAATCGCGGGCAAGCCCGCTCCCACATTGGGGCCGGTGCAAGGTTTAGAACGCGTCGCCGGGAACGCGCACGAAGCCTTCCATCAATACGCGCGCACTGCGGCTCATGATGGCTTTCTTCACCACCCATTCGCCGTTGACCTGGCTGGCTTCGGCGCCCACACGCAGGGTGCCGGACGGATGCCCGAACCGCACCGCATTACGCTCCACGCCGCCGGCCGCCAGGTTGACCAGGGTTCCGGAAATCGCCGCCGCCGTGCCAATCGCCACCGCCGCCGTGCCCATCATCGCGTGATGCAGCTTGCCCATGGATAACGCCCGCACCAGCAGGTCCACATCCCCTGCCTTGATCGCCTTGCCGCTGGAGGCCAGGTAATCCGCAGGCTTGGCCACGAACGCCACCTTCGGCGTGTGCTGGCGCTGGGCGGCTTCGTCCAGGTGTTTGATCAGGTCCATGCGCAACGCGCCATGGGCACGCACGGTCTCGAACATGGCCAGGGCTTTGGGATCGCCATTGATCGCGCCTTGCAGCTCGGTGCCGGTGTAGCCGAGATCTTCGGCGTTGATAAAAATCGTCGGGATCCCCGCGTTGATCAGCGTCGCCTTGAACGTGCCGACGCCCGGCACTTCCAGGTCGTCGATCAGGTTGCCGGTGGGGAACATCGAACCACCGCCGCCCTCTTCTTCCGCTGCCGGGTCGAGGAATTCCAGTTGCACTTCGGCAGCCGGGAAGGTCACGCCATCCAGCTCGAAGTCGCCGGTTTCCTGCACCGCACCGTCGGTGATGGGCACATGGGCGATGATGGTCTTGCCGATATTCGCCTGCCAGACCCGCACCACGGCTACGCCGTTATGGGGCACGCGGCTGGGGTCAACCAGCCCGGCGCTGATGGCGAACGAACCGACCGCCGCCGACAGGTTGCCGCAGTTGCCGCTCCAATCAACAAAGGGCTTGTCGATAGACACCTGGCCAAACAAGTAGTCCACGTCATGATCGGCGCGGGTGCTTTTGGCGAGGATCACCGTCTTGCTGGTGCTCGACGTGGCACCGCCCATGCCGTCGATCTGCTTGTCATAGGGGTCGGGGCTGCCGATCACCCGCAACAGCAAGGCATCGCGGGCCGCGCCCGGGACCTGAGCCGATTCGGGCAGGTCCTTGAGATTGAAAAACACGCCCTTGCTGGTGCCGCCCCGCATGTAGGTGGCGGCGATCTTGATTTGCGCTACGTGTGTCATGGTCATCCTCTTCAGGCCGTCGCCGCCGATTCCAGGAAGTCCTGGGCAAAGCGTTGCAATACGCCGCCCGCCTCGTAGATCGACACTTCTTCGGCGGTGTCCAGGCGGCAGGTCACCGGCACTTCGACACGCTCGCCATTCTTGCGGTTGATCACCAGGGTCAACTGCGCGCGCGGGGTGCGCTCACCGATCACGTCATAGGTTTCGCTGCCATCGATCTGCAGGGTCTTGCGATCCGTGCCCGCCAGGAACTCCAGGGGCAGCACGCCCATGCCCACCAGGTTGGTGCGGTGGATGCGCTCGAAGCCTTCGGCGGCAATCGCTTCCACACCTGCCAGGCGTACGCCCTTGGCCGCCCAGTCGCGGGAAGAACCCTGGCCGTAGTCAGCCCCGGCAATGATGATCAGCGGCTGCTTGCGTTCCATGTAGGTTTCGATGGCTTCCCACATGCGCGTGACCTTGCCTTCCGGCTCGATCCGCGCCAGGGAACCCTGCTTGACCTTGCCGTTTTCCACGACCATTTCATTGAACAGCTTGGGGTTGGCAAAGGTCGCGCGCTGGGCGGTCAAGTGGTCGCCGCGGTGCGTTGCATAGGAGTTGAAGTCGACTTCCGGCAGGCCCATTTTCGCCAGGTATTCGCCGGCGGCGCTGTCGAGCATGATCGCGTTGGAGGGCGACAGGTGATCGGTGGTGATGTTGTCCGGCAGCACCGCCAGCGGGCGCATGCCCTTGAGCGGACGCGCGCCGGCCAGGGCACCTTCCCAATAGGGAGGGCGGCGGATGTAGGTACTCTGCGCACGCCAGTCGTACAGCGGCGTGACTTTCGGGCCGGTGTCCTCGTGGATCGCAAACATCGGGATATAAACCTGGCGGAACTGCTCCGGCTTGACCGAAGCCTTGACCACCGCGTCGATTTCTTCGTCGCTCGGCCAGATGTCCTTCAGGCGGATTTCCTTGCCGGTCGCATCCAGGCCCAGCACGTCTTTTTCGATATCGAAACGGATGGTGCCCGCAATCGCGTAGGCCACCACCAGCGGCGGCGACGCCAGGAACGCTTGCTTGGCGTACGGATGGATGCGCCCGTCGAAGTTGCGGTTGCCCGACAACACGGCCGTGGCATACAGGTCGCGGTCGATGATTTCTTGCTGGATCACCGGGTCGAGCGCACCGGACATGCCGTTGCAGGTCGTGCAGGCGAAGGCTACGACGCCAAAACCCAACTGCTCCAGCTCGCTGGTCAGCCCGGCTTCGTCGAGGTACATGGCCACGGTTTTCGAACCCGGCGCCAGGGACGACTTGACCCACGGTTTACGGGCCAGCCCCAGCTTGTTGGCATTGCGCGCCAGCAGGCCGGCGGCGATCACGTTGCGCGGGTTGCTGGTGTTGGTGCAACTGGTGATGGCAGCGATGATCACCGCGCCATCGGGCATTTGCCCCGGTACGTCGTCCCATTGCCCGGAAATGCCCTTGGCCGCCAGGTCGCTGGTGGCCACGCGAGCGTGCGGGTTGCTTGGGCCGGCCATGTTGCGCACGACGCTGGACAAATCGAAGCTCAAGCCACGCTCGTACTGCGCGCCCTTGAGGTCATCGGCCCACAGGCCTGTGTGCCGGGCGTACTGCTCGACCAGGGCAACTTGCTCGTCTTCACGCCCGGTGAGCTTGAGGTAGGCAATGGTTTGCGCGTCGATGTAGAACATCGCCGCCGTGGCGCCATATTCCGGGGCCATGTTGGAGATGGTCGCGCGGTCGCCCAGGGTCAGGGCCGAGGCGCCTTCGCCGAAGAACTCCAGCCAGGCACCGACGACTTTCTGCTGGCGCAGGAACTCGGTCAGCGCCAGCACCATATCGGTGGCGGTGATGCCCGGTTGCAGCTTGCCCGTCAGTTCGACGCCAACGCTTTCCGGCAAGCGCATCCACGACGCGCGGCCGAGCATCACGCTCTCGGCTTCCAGGCCGCCAACGCCGATGGCGATCACGCCCAGGGCGTCCACGTGGGGGGTATGGCTATCGGTGCCGACGCAGGTATCCGGGAAGGCCACGCCGTCACGCACCTGGATCACTGGGGACATTTTCTCCAGGTTGATCTGGTGCATGATGCCGTTGCCGGGCGGGATCACGTCGACGTTTTTGAAGGCTTTTTTGGTCCACTCGATAAAGTGGAAACGGTCTTCGTTGCGGCGGTCTTCGATGGCGCGGTTTTTCTCGAAGGCGTCCGGGTCGAAACCACCGGCCTCGACGGCCAGGGAGTGGTCGACGATCAGTTGGGTCGGCACCACTGGGTTGACCTGGGCCGGGTCGCCACCTTGCAGGGCAATGGCATCACGCAGGCCGGCGAGGTCCACCAGGGCGGTCTGGCCGAGGATGTCATGGCACACCACACGCGCCGGAAACCAAGGGAAGTCAAGGTCGCGCTTGCGCTCGATCAGTTGGCTCAGGGAAGCGTTGAGGGTTGCCGGGTCGCAACGGCGCACCAGATTCTCGGCGAGCACGCGGGAGGTGTAGGGCAAGGTGGCGTAGGCACCAGGCGTGATTGCCTCGACTGCCGCACGGGCGTCGAAGTAATCCAGGCGGCTGCCGGGGAGCGATTTGCGAAATTCAGTGTTCATCGTCAGGACTCGGTCACGGTAGTTACAAAAGGAAGACCTGCGCCGCCCCAGAATTGGAATGCGGTCAAAATGTGGGAGCGGGCTTGCTCGCGAACGCGGTGTGTCATTCAACACATTCAGTGACTGTTACCCTGCATTCGCGAGCAAGCCCGCTCCCACATTTTTGACTCGGTTACCCATTCGGGACTGGCGGCCTCCTCACTCAGCGACGTTCGATTGGCACGAACTTGCGCTGCTCGACGCCGGTGTATTCGGCGCTTGGACGGATGATGCGGTTGTTGGCACGCTGCTCGAACACATGCGCGGCCCAGCCGGTAAGGCGCGAGCACACGAAGATCGGGGTGAACAGCTTGGTCGGGATGCCCATGAAGTGGTACGCCGAGGCATGGTAGAAGTCGGCGTTGGGGAACAGTTTCTTCTGTTCCCACATGGTCTTGTCGATGGCTTCGGAGACCGGGAACAGCACCTTGTCGCCCACTTCATCAGCGAGTTTTTTCGACCAGCCCTTGATCACTTCATTACGCGGGTCGTTGTCTTTATAGATCGCGTGGCCAAAGCCCATGATCTTGTCCTTGCGCTCCAGCATGCCGAGAGTGCCCTTCACAGCCTCTTCAGCCGAGGAGAACCGCTCGATCATTTCCATCGCCGCTTCGTTGGCGCCGCCATGCAGCGGGCCGCGCAGCGAGCCGATGGCGGCGGTGACGCAGGAATACAGGTCCGAGAGGGTCGAGGCGCAGACACGCGCGGTAAAGGTGGAAGCGTTGAATTCGTGCTCGGCGTAGAGGATCAGCGACACGTTCATGACCTTGACGTGCAACTCGCTCGGCTTTTTGCCGTGCAGCAGGTGCAGGAAGTGGCCGCCAATCGACGGCTCGTCGGTCACACAGTCGATGCGCTTGCCGTCATGGCTGAAGCGGTACCAGTAGCACATGATCGCCGGGAAGGCCGCCAGCAGGCGGTCGGTGACATCGCGCTGCACGCTGAAGTCTTTTTCTGGCTCGATATTGCCCAGGAACGAGCAACCGGTGCGCATCACGTCCATCGGGTGGGCGTCGGCGGGAATGCGCTCCAGCACTTCTTTAAGCGCTTGGGGCAGGTCGCGCAGCTTGGCCAGCTTGGCGGTGTAGGCCGCGAGTTCGGCTTTGCTTGGCAACTCGCCGTACAGCAGCAGATAGGCAACTTCTTCGAACTGCGCATCGGCGGCCAGTTCGCGCACATCGTAGCCGCGATAGGTCAGGCCGGCACCGGCCTGGCCCACGGTGGACAGTGCGGTCTGCCCGGCCACCTGGCCACGCAGGCCGGCGCCACTCAGTACTTTTGCTTCAGCCATGGTTCTTCTCCAATTTTGTAGTTATCTGGGAGGCGCTGCGCTTATTTCTTGGCGGCGAACAGCGCGTCAAGCTTTTGCTCGAAGGTGTGGTAGTCGATGCGATCGTAAAGCTCCATGCGCGTTTGCATGGTGTCGATCACATTCTGTTGGGTACCGTCGCGACGGATCGCGGTGTAGACGTTTTCGGCAGCCTTGTTCATGGCGCGGAATGCCGACAACGGGTACAGCACGATGGAAACATCGGCAGATTTCAACTGTTCGGTGGTGTACAGCGGCGTCGCGCCGAATTCCGTGATGTTGGCCAGGATCGGCGCCTTCACACGGGAGGCGAACAGCTTGTACATCTCCAGTTCTGTGATGGCTTCGGGGAAGACCATGTCGGCGCCGGCCTCGATGCACGCGGCGGCACGCTCCAGGGCAGACTCCAGGCCTTCCACGGCCAGGGCGTCGGTGCGCGCCATGATCACGAAGCTGTCATCGGTGCGGGCATCCACGGCCGCCTTGATGCGGTCGACCATTTCCTGCTGCGAGACGATTTCTTTGTTAGGGCGATGACCGCAGCGCTTGGCGCCCACCTGGTCCTCGATATGAATCGCAGCAGCGCCGAACTTGATCATCGACTTGACGGTGCGCGCCACGTTGAACGCGGAGGAACCGAAACCGGTGTCCACGTCCACCAGCAGCGGCAGGTCGCATACATCGGTGATACGGCGCACATCGGTCAGTACATCATCCAGGCCGGTGATGCCCAGGTCCGGCACGCCCAGGGAGCCCGCGGCCACACCGCCACCGGACAGGTAGATGGCCTTGAAACCGGCGCGCTTGGCCAGCAGGGCGTGGTTGGCGTTGATCGCGCCGACGACTTGCAGGGGGTGTTCGCTGGCGACTGCGTCACGGAAACGCTGGCCTGGGGTGCTGTTTTTATAGGAACTCATGACTCACCTCTGGAGGGGGCGCCGTCGGGGAAGTGACGGGCGATATTGCGTTTGGAAGCGCCGATATGGCGGCGCATCAACAACTCGGCCAGTTCACCGTCGCGATCGGCAATCGCGTCAAGAATGCGGTGATGCTCGGCAAATGCCTGGCGTGGACGATTGGGGGTGGCGGAGAACTGGATGCGGTACATGCGCACCAACTGATACAACTCACCGCACAGCATTTGGGTCAAGGTGCGGTTACGCGCGCCCTGGATGATGCGGTAGTGAAAGTCGAAATCGCCTTCCTGCTGGTAGTAACCGACCCCGGCCTGGAACGCGGCATCACGCTCGTGGGTGTGCAGGACCTGGCGCAGTTCCTCGATTTCTTCGTCGGTCATGCGCTCGGCGGCCAGGCGGCAGGCCATGCCTTCGAGGGACTCGCGGATTTCATAGAGTTCCACCAACTCGGCCTGGCTCAGGGACACCACCCGCGCGCCGACATGGGGCACGCGCACCAGCAGGCGCTGGCCCTCCAGGCGGTGGATCGCCTCGCGCAGCGGGCCACGGCTGATACCGTAGGTGCGCGCCAGCTCCGGTTCCGAGATCTTGCTGCCGGGGGCTATCTCGCCCTTGACAATGGCGGCCTGGATACGGCGGAAGACGTTCTCGGACATCGTCTGGGAATCGTCCTGCCCTGCTACCGGAATTTCCAGCTGATCCAGCATGATTGTCGACACCTTTAAAAGCAATGCCGCAAAAACTAGCCAATCAGCCCCTGATAGTCAAAGAATAAATACACATTGTCGACAATCGTCTAATAACCCCTGTTGCACTCTATGGGGGCATGGCCGCCTGCCAGCGCTGGCGCCAGAAAACCTTCATGTTAGAATGCCCGCCGCATTTGCCTGACATCTCCGGATGAAAAGGCGCACGAGGGAGCTTGCGCAGCAATGCCAGTCGCCTTGAATCAAACATCGCACTGCACCGCCTCAGGATCTATGAGACTCAAGCCCTTCCCCCTATTGTTCTGCCTACTGATGTTCCCGGGCCTTGGCTTCGCCGCCGAGAAGACCGTTTATGGCCTCAATGAATACGCCAAGTTGGCGGGCATTGACCTGGAAGTCGCCGCCAAGCTCGACACCGGCGCCAAGACTGCGTCCTTGAGTGCCCGGGATATCAAGCGCTTCAAGCGCAACGGTGAATCCTGGGTACGCTTCTACCTGGCCATCGATACCGCCCACTCGCACCCCATCGAACGCCCACTGGCCCGCGTCAGCAAGATCAAGCGGCGCGCCGGTGACTACGACCCCGATGAGGACAAGAACTACACCGCCCGTCCGGTGATTGCCCTGGACATCTGCATGGGCACCGCTTTACGCAGCATCGAAGTGAACTTGACTGACCGCAGCGCCTTCCAATATCCGCTGCTGATCGGCTCCGAAGCCTTGAAACGCTTTGATGCGCTGGTCGACCCCAGTCTTAAATACGCAGCGGGCAAACCTGCCTGCGCCACCGACGCTCATACCGCCGAGTAATTCCAATGCGCTCTCTTACTATGCACCTGAAGATTCTGATCGCCGTCCTGGTGGTACTGGGCATTTCGGTCACGGCCTATCAGATCTTCGTCCTCGGCATCCCAGTGACCGAAGACGCCACCGATGACCTGTGGAACATCGACGCCAAGGTCGAGTTCGTCGCCAACGCCAAGGACCCGGTAAAGGTCCAGATGTTCGTGCCGCCCCTGAGCCGCGACTTCGTCAGCCTCAATGAGAGCTTCATCTCCAATAACTACGGGGTGAGCGTCAACCGCATCGACGGCAACCGCAAGGTCACCTGGTCGGCACGGCGCGCGAAGGGCAACCAGACCCTCTACTACCGCCTGGTGCTGACCAAGCGCTACAGCGGTGAAAAGGTCAAGGTCAAGGGCCCGACCTTCCGCGACAGCATCGCCGTGGAAGGCCCAGAAAAAATCGCCGCCGAGGCCCTGCTGGCGCCGATCCGCCAACACTCGGCCGACGTCGAGACGTTTATCAGCGAAGCCATCAAGCGCACCAACAACCTCAACGACGACAACGTCAAGCTGCTGCTGGCGGGCGATCCATCGACGCCGCACAAGGCCAAGATCGTCGAGTTGCTGCTATCCATCGCCCACGTACCGGTGGAAAAGGTCCACACCCTCCGCCTGGTAGCCGACCAGCCGCAGACCCCGGAGTTGTGGCTGCGCAGCTTCAATGGCAACGACTGGCTGTACTTCAACCCGGAAACCGGCGAACAGGGCCTGCCCTCCGACCGCCTGCTGTGGTGGACCGGCGATGAAAACCTGATCACCGTCGATGGTGGCAAGAAAGCCGCCGTGACCTTCAGCCTGAACAACAGCGAGATGAACGCGATCCGCCTGGCCAAGCTGACGGACGAGAACACCGACGCCAACTTCCTCGAATACTCGCTGTACGGCCTGCCGCTGCAAACCCAGCAGACCTTCATGATCATGGTGATGATCCCGATTGGCGTGCTGGTGATCCTGATCCTGCGCAACCTGATCGGCTTGCAGACCCTGGGTACGTTCACACCGGTGCTGATCGCCCTGGCGTTCCGCGAGACGCAGTTGGGCTTCGGTATCGTGCTGTTTACCGTGATTACTGCGCTTGGGCTGTCGCTGCGTTCATACCTGGAGCACTTGAAATTGCAGATGTTGCCGCGCTTGTCGGTGGTGTTGACCTTCGTGGTAGTGCTGATCGCGGCCATCAGCCTGTTCAGCCATAAGCTGGGCCTGGAGCGCGGCCTGTCGGTGGCGCTGTTCCCGATGGTGATCCTGACCATGACCATCGAACGCCTGTCCATTACCTGGGAAGAACGCGGCGGTGGCCATGCGATGAAAGTCGCGATCGGCACCCTGTTCGCCGCGTCCCTGGCGCACATCATCATGAGCGTGCCGGAGCTGATCTACTTCGTGTTCACCTTCCCGGCGATCCTGTTGATCCTCGTGGGCTTCATGCTGGCCATGGGTCGCTATCGTGGCTACCGCCTGACCGAGCTGGTGCGTTTCAAGGCCTTCCTCAAGGCTGATTCGTAATGTTCGGGTTCTGGAAGACCTGGAAGGCCCTGGAAGCGCGGGGCATCATGGGCATCAACCGGCGTAACGCCGACTACGTGCTCAAGTACAACAAGCGCAGCCTGTACCCGATTGTCGATGACAAGATCATCACCAAGGAACGGGCGATCCAGGCCGGCATCCACGTGCCGCAGATGTACGGGATCATTTCCACCGAGAAAGAAATCGACAAGCTCGACGAAATCATCGGTGGCCGTAGCGACTTCGTGATCAAGCCGGCCCAGGGCGCCGGCGGCGACGGCATCCTGGTGATCGCCGACCGCTTTGAAGGTCGCTATCGCACGGTGTCCGGCAAGATCATCAGCCATGAGGAAATCGAGCACCAGATTTCCAGCATCCTTACCGGCCTGTATTCCCTGGGCGGTCACCGTGACCGGGCATTGATCGAATACCGCGTGGTACCTGACCAGATCTTCAAGAGCATCAGCTACGAAGGCGTGCCGGATATCCGCATCATCGTGCTGATGGGCTACCCGGTGATGGCCATGCTGCGCTTGCCGACCCGCCAATCCGGCGGCAAGGCCAACCTGCACCAGGGCGCGATTGGCGTCGGTGTGGACCTGGCGACCGGCCTGACCCTGCGCGGTACCTGGCTGAACAACATCATCACCAAGCACCCCGACACCACCAACGCGGTGGACGGTGTGCAACTGCCCAACTGGGACGGTTTCATGAAACTCGCCGCCGGCTGCTACGAGCTGTGCGGGCTGGGTTACATCGGCGTGGACATGGTGCTGGACCAGGAAAAAGGCCCGCTCATCCTCGAGCTCAATGCTCGGCCTGGGCTGAATATCCAGATCGCCAACGACTGCGGCCTGACCTTGCGCACCCACGCCGTGGAAGCGCGCCTCGAAGAGCTGAAAGCGGCCGGAGTGACAGAAACGGCGGAAGAACGTGTGAAATTCGCCCAGCAAATGTTTGGGCATATTCCGCCCGTGGAAGGCTGAACCCAAACCCGGCTCCGCCCTCCACCCAACAATCCCCGACATCCCCTCTAGGAGCAAATCCTACAGGGGACTACAATGCCATCCCCACGCCCATGGCTGATCCACCCCCCGCATGTCGACTTGCTCCGTACACCCACTGCCCTACCACGCCAACCCCGCCGAGTATTTTGCGGCGATCCGCCATGCACCCGGCGCCGTGCTGCTGGACAGCGGCCGACCGGCCGCCGAGCGTGGTCGTTATGACCTGCTCAGCGCCTGGCCAGAAGTAACACTGGCGGTGTGGCCGGACGAAAGTGGTAGCGATTTTTTACAACGGCTGCGGGAAAATCTGACGCTGCTGGGCAAGGCCAGCCTGCCGGCCCCCTATGAACTGCCGTTTGCCGGCGGGTTGATCGGCTACCTGAGCTACGACTTTGGCCGCCACCTGGAACGACTGCCGCATCAGGCTATCGACGACATCGGCTTGCCCGATGCCCGTTTTGGCCTGTACGCCTGGGCGTTGGTCAGCGACCACCAGGTGCGCACCAGTCAACTGGTGTTCCACCCCAAACTGCTGGAAAGCGAACGGCAGCGGCTGCTGACCCTGTTCAGCCAACCTGCCGTGCACACCCCTGCCAGTTTCAAGCTGCACACCCGGATGGCTCCGGACCTCAGCGCCGTAGCCTATGAACAGGCCCTGGCCCGTATCCAGGCCTATATCCAGGCCGGTGACTGCTATCAGGTCAACTTCGCCCAACGCTTTCGCGCAGCGTGCAACGGTGATCCGTGGGTCGCCTATTGCGCCCTGCGCGCAGCGTGCCCAACGCCGTTCTCCGGCTTCCAGAGCCTGCCGGACGACGGCGCGGTGGTGAGCCTTTCACCGGAGCGTTTCGTGCGGGTCAGCCAGCGCCAGGTGGAAACCCGCCCGATCAAGGGCACCCGCCCCCGGGGGCTGACGCCTCAAGAAGATGCCGCCAATGCGGCCGAACTCCTGGCCAGCCCCAAGGACCGCGCAGAGAACCTGATGATCGTCGATCTGCTGCGCAATGACCTGGGCCGCACCTGCCGCACCGGATCGGTCAAGGTGCCGGAGCTGTTCAGCCTGGAAAGCTACCCGAATGTGCATCACTTGGTCAGCAGCGTCACCGGTGAACTGGCCGACGACAAAGACGCCCTGGACCTGATCGCCGGCAGCTTCCCGGGCGGCTCGATCACCGGCGCACCGAAGATCCGCGCAATGCAGATCATCGACGAACTGGAACCGACCCGGCGCGGGCTGTACTGCGGCTCGTTGCTCTACCTGGATGTGCGCGGCGAGATGGACAGCTCCATCGCCATTCGTAGCCTGCTGGTCAAGGATGGCCAGGTCTGTTGCTGGGGCGGCGGCGGGATCGTCGCGGACTCCGAGTGGCAGGCGGAATATCAGGAATCGATGACCAAGGTGCGGGTGTTGCTGGAGACGCTGGAAGGACTGTAAGCGCACCTCCCAGGGAAAAAGCCTGAATCAGAACGGCCGTGGACAGCATCGGGGCGCAGGGATAGCGTCTCGCTTCGATATTACTTGGCCGTCTGTGAGGGATCACATGGATCGACTGCTTGTTGCCTTTGTCGTTGTATCGCTTGCCGCGTTGAAACAAAGCCCATTTCCTACACATCGCGCTCCCTACCAGGACTTGAAAACCCCGGAAGTGACGCCTAACATCTCCCAAATTGGGAGGTTCGATAGATGCGAATAATCGCAAGAGCCGCCTTAAGGGAGTTCTGGGAAAGCAGCCCGGCTTATACCGACTCAAAAACACCACTGGTTGAATGGTATCGCCATCTAGAGAAATCCACTTATCACGCGCCACAGGACCTGAAGAGGGTGCTTCGAACCGCAAGCACGCTCAAAGGAGGAAGGGTCGTGTTCAATATTGGTGGCAATAAGTATCGGGTGGTTGTGGCGATCGACTATTTGCGGCAGCTGGGTTTCATACGGTTTGTCGGCACCCATGCCCAGTACGACCAGATCAACGCGGAGACTGTGTGATGAACATCAAACCTATTCGTACCCCAGAAGACCTGGCCGCTGCGCTGGCGCGGGTGGATCAGCTGTGGGGGGCAGAGATCGGCTCGCCGGCAGGTGATGAGCTGGAAATTCTCGCGCTGCTGATCGAAAAATACGAAGACGAACACTTCCCCATGCCGCCTTCCGATCCGGTGGAGGCGATCAAGTTTCGCATGGACCAGATGGGCCTGACGGCGCGCGACCTGGAGCCCTTTATCGGCTCCAGCGGTCGCGTCTCCGAAGTGCTGAACCACAAGCGCAAGCTGAGCCTGGCCATGATCAAGCGCCTGCATGAAGGTTTGCGCATTCCTTATGAGCGGTTGTTTGAAGGGGCTTGAGGGCCTTATCGCGGCATAGGTATCTACACAACTTTCAGAAACTGGCGATCTTCCCTGTGGCGAGCGGGCTTGCCCGCGCTGGGCTGCGAAGCAGCCCCAATAAGCCGAATGCGTTGTACCAGATACACCGCAGCGGCTGGTTTTGGGGCTGCTTCGCAGCCCAGCGCGGCGATGCGGCGTTCCGACAAGCCCGCTCGCCACAACTGCGCTATCTGCCTGGATCTAGGTGTTGCGGCAAAGTTGTGTAGATACCTATGCTTATCGCGGGCAAGCCCGCTCCCACATTTTTGCCCTGCAAACACAGTCGAAAATGTGGGAGCGAGCTTGCTCGCGATGAGGCAATGAGCCTCGCTAAATCACTTACAGGCTCAACGAACGATTCGACGCCTTGATGAACTCCCGCTTCAAGTCCTCAAAGGTATGCACCGCCGGGAATTGCGGGAACTCGCGAATCACATTCTCCGGCGCATGGAACAGAATCCCACGATCGGCCTCACCCAGCATGGTGGTGTCGTTGTACGAATCACCCGCAGCAATGACCCGGTAGTACAGGGTCTTGAAGGCCAGCACCGACTGGCGCTTGGGGTCTTTCTGGCGCAGTTGATAGCTCACCACCCGATCGTTTTCATCGGTAATCAAGCGATGGCAAAGCAGGGTCGGGAAGCCCAGTTGACGCATCAACGGCTGGGAGAACTCATAGAAGGTGTCCGACAGGATCACCACCTGGAAGCGCTCGCGCAGCCAATCGACGAACTCGATGGCACCTTCCAGCGGCTTGAGGGTGGCGATCACTTCCTGGATATCCGACAGTTTCAAGCCGTGCTCGTCGAGAATCCGCAGGCGCTGCTTCATCAATACGTCGTAGTCAGGAATGTCCCGGGTGGTAGCCCGCAAGGATTCAATACCGGTTTTTTCAGCGAAGGCGATCCAGATTTCCGGAACCAGCACCCCTTCCAGGTCGAGACAGGCAATTTCCACAAGACACTCCCATTTTGATTTTTTTTCAGTTGAGCGAGTAAAAGGACTGCCGAACTCTAGCGATTCGCGCTGGCCGCCGCAACGCAGAGCGGATTTTGTTAACATCCCACTCCTATAGAGCGCTCAGCGCCACTGACCTGTAGGAACCGTCCTGATGAACCAAGCCTTCGACGTCGCTGAACTCGCCGCGACCTATGCCAACAAGTCCGCCCAGGACATCCTCAAGCTGGCGTTCAGCCAGTTCGGCGATGACCTGTGGATTTCCTTCAGCGGTGCCGAGGACGTGGTGCTGGTGGATATGGCCTGGAAGCTGAATAAAAACGTCAAGGTCTTCAGCCTCGACACCGGCCGCCTGCATCCGGAGACCTACCGGTTTATCGAGCAGGTGCGCGACTTCTACAAAATCGATATCGAGTTGATCTCGCCGGACCAGAGCAAGCTGGAACCCTTCGTCAAGGAGAAGGGCCTGTTCAGCTTCTACAAGGACGGCCATGGCGAATGCTGCGGCGTGCGCAAGATCGAACCGCTGCGCCGCAAACTCTCCGGCGTCAGCGCCTGGGCCACCGGCCAGCGCCGCGACCAGAGCCCCGGCACCCGCAGCCAGGTGGCGGCCCTGGAAGTCGACACGGCGTTCTCCACGCCGGAACGCCCCCTCTACAAATTCAACCCGCTGGCACAAATGACCAGTGAAGAGATCTGGGGCTATATCCGCATGCTGGAGCTGCCCTACAACAGCCTGCACGAGCGCGGCTTTATCAGCATCGGCTGCGAGCCGTGCACTCGCCCGGTGTTGCCGAACCAGCATGAGCGCGAAGGCCGTTGGTGGTGGGAAGAAGCAACCCAGAAGGAATGCGGGCTGCATGCGGGGAATATCATCAGCAAGGCCTGAAACCGGCTCCCTCCGATATAGCGCTGTGTGGCGAGCCCGCTCGCCACAACAAGCCGCACATTTCATTCACCCCGCCGAAAAATCCCGTACACAATATTGTCACTAACAGTGCCATTTTTGTGTGCACTTCAATTATTTCGCACCGAAAAGTTACACCCCACTTCGGCCAACTTCCTACATCCTCCACACCTACATTCCCGCAATAAAATAAATACCTGTTCAAATGGTCAATTTATAGTTGTTTAAATTCAGCTATTTATTAATAGAACTTGCAAAAACGAAATTAGCCCAGCTTTTGATAGATAAAAACCTGGCACACAAGTGGCTAAGGGAGTTGAAGTCTTTGTATACAACTTCAACAACAACCTTCATACACTTTGTGTCCGCATGCCAGGCGCCCTGCAACCCAGCGCCTGCTGCAGATGCCAGGAGCCTGCCGGAATGCGCACCACTCTCTCCAATAATCTCGCACTGGATCTGCCCTCCTCCACAGCCAGCCCCACGGCCGCAAACCCCGGCCCGCTGGTGCTCAGCCCACGCCTGCACAACAAGGACCTGGCGCCCACCAAGGTCGAAGGCCGGCGCTGGGGTCGCTATAGCATCTTTGCCTTGTGGACCAACGATGTGCACAACATCGCCAACTATTCCTTCGCCATCGGCTTGTACGCCCTGGGCCTGGGTGGCTGGCAGATTCTGTTGTCACTGGGGATCGGCGCGGCGCTGGTGTATTTCTTCATGAACTTGTCGGGTTACATGGGCCAGAAAACCGGTGTGCCGTTTCCGGTGATCAGCCGTATCAGTTTCGGCATTCATGGCGCACAGATTCCCGCGCTGATCCGCGCAGTCATTGCCATCGCCTGGTTTGGTATCCAGACCTACCTGGCCTCGGTGGTATTCCGGGTACTGTTGGTGGCGATTCATCCAGGATTCGCCGACTACGACCACAACGCGATCCTCGGCCTCTCAACCCTGGGCTGGGCGTGTTTTGTGATTATCTGGTTCGTGCAACTGGTGATCCTGGCCTACGGCATGGAAATGGTCCGCCGCTACGAAGGCTTTGCCGGCCCGGTGATCCTGCTGACTGTTGCGGCGCTGGCCGGTTGGATGTACTTCCAGGCTGGCGGCAATATCGCCTGGTCCATCCGCGAGCCCCTGAGCGGTGGCGAGATGTGGCGCAATATCTTTGCCGGTGGCGCCTTGTGGTTGGCGATCTACGGCACCCTGATCCTCAACTTCTGCGACTTCGCCCGTTCATCGCCCTGCCGCAAGACCATCCAGGTCGGCAACTTCTGGGGCCTGCCGGTGAACATCCTGGTGTTCGCGATCATCACCGTGCTGTTGTGCGGCGGGCAGTTCCAACTCAATGGCCAGGTGATCGAAAGCCCGACCCAGATCATCGCGGCCATTCCCAATACCTTCTTCCTGGTGCTGGGATGCCTGGCATTCCTGATCGTCACCGTGGCGGTGAACATCATGGCCAACTTCGTTGCCCCGGCCTTTGTATTGAGCAACCTGGCGCCCAAATACCTGAACTTCCGCCGCGCCGGGCTGATCAGCGCGTTTCTCGCGGTGCTCATCCTGCCGTGGAACCTCTACAACAGCCCGCTGGTGATTGTGTACTTCCTCTCCGGCCTGGGTGCCCTGCTAGGCCCGCTGTATGGCGTGATCATGGTGGATTACTGGTTGGTCCGTAAGGGCCGGATCGACGTGCCGCAGTTGTACAGCGAAGATCCCAACGGCGCGTATTACTACAGCCGCGGGGTCAACCTGCGGGCGGTGGCTGCGTTTGTCCCGGCCGCGGTGATTGCCATTGTGCTGGCCCTGCTACCGGGTTTTGCCAGCGTCTCACCGTTCTCGTGGCTGTTTGGCGCCGGCATTGCCGGGATGCTGTATTGGCTGATCGCCAAGCGCCAGCCGTTCTATGCCGATATCAGCGGCGAGAGCATCGCTGTCGACAACGTCAGCCATTGATCAAGGAGCATTCCATGCGCATTCTCGTCGTCAACGTCAACACCACCGAATCCATCACCGAAGCCATCGCCCAGCAGGCCCGCAGCGTGGCGGCGGCGGGCACCGAAATTGTCGGGCTGACCCCGTTTTTCGGCGCCGAATCGGTAGAAGGCAATTTCGAAAGCTACCTGGCGGCCATCGCGGTGATGGATCGGGTGATGGCCTACGATCAGCCATTCGATGCGGTCATCCAGGCCGGTTATGGCGAACATGGCCGCGAAGGCCTGCAAGAATTGTTGAACGTGCCGGTAGTGGATATCACCGATGCCGCCGCCAGCACCGCCATGTTTCTCGGCCATGCTTACTCAGTGGTTACCACGCTGGACCGCACGGTGCCGTTGATCGAAGACCGGCTCAAGCTTTCCGGGCTGTATGAGCGCTGCGCCTCGGTGCGGGCCAGCGGTATGGCGGTGCTGGAACTGGAGGAACACCCGTTGCGAGCCATGGAAGCCATCGTGCGCCAGGCCGAGCTGGCCATCAGCGAAGACAAGGCCGAAGTGATCTGCCTGGGTTGCGGCGGCATGGCCGGGCTGGATGAACAGATCCGCCAGCGCACCGGGGTACCGGTGGTGGATGGCGTGACCGCCGCCGTAACCCTGGCCGAAGCACTGGTGAGGCTGGGGTTGTCGACTTCGAAGGTGCGCACCTATGCGACCCCCCGGCCAAAGAACATCATCGGTTGGCCGGGCAGGTTCGCACGCTGAATCGCCGATTTCGGTCAGTTCAAGACGTCATTGAGCACTTCATAAATGATCCCGGTGGCAATCGTCACCAGGATCAGGTCGGTGCCCGCCTGCTGCCATTCGTAGCCGTCGTAATGGGGCAACCGCCCCAACAGGCGTCCATCGAGCTTCTTGGCAATCCCCGGTGGCAGGGGTTTGCCCCGGGCAAGGTTTTTCTGGATGCCCGGCGGCAGGGACGAACCACCGCGCCAGTAGTCGCGGTTGTCACCGAGAATTACCCGCACGCCCCCGATGTCAATTTGCGGGCCATTGTAATGGGCTACCGCGCCCTTCTTGCCTCCACCCTGGCCCTGATTACCCTGGCCACCCTTATTGCCATGGGCACTGCCTTTGTCCTTACCGTTGCCGTTGCCGGGATCGGCCAACAGCGCCGGGGAGCCTGCAATCATCGCCAAGCTGGTAAATACGAGTAAAGCGCGTGATATGGACATGATCCGTCTCGACAGTCGCAAGCCCCATTGGCTCGTATCAGCTTAGAACAGTAGTGGGTAACACGTTCAGTGGTGAGCGCTAAACCGCACTGAAGCGCTGCGCCAACTGCTGCTGGGCAAACTGCTCGAGGATGAAATCAACAAACACTCGAGTCTTGCCCGGCAGCAGTTTGTGCTCGGCGTAATACAGGGAGATGTTGCCGTCATCCACGTACCAGTCGGGCAACACCCGTACCACGGCGCCACTGTCCAGAAACGGCACGGCCATCGGCATGCTGACCAGGGCAATGCCCAGGCCTTGGGTGCAGGCACAGCACGCGGCTTCGGAGTCGCCCATGGTCATGCGTGGCTTGAGCATCAACGGCCGCTGTTCGCGGGCGCGGTTGCTCAATTGCCAGGTCCGCACACGGCCGGTTTGCGGCGAACGGATCAGGATGCCGTTGCACAGCGCCAGGTCTTCGGGAGCACGCACGGGCAGGCGTTGCGCCAGGTAATCGGGCGAGGCCACCAGAATCCGGTGAGCGGGGGTCAACTTGCGCGCGACCACGCCCTGGGGCAGCTCGAACCCGCCGCCGATGGCCGCGTCAAAGCCCTGGCCGATCAGGTCGACCTGGCGATTATCAAAATGCCAGTCAGGGCTGATATCGGGAAACCGCCGCAGGAACTCTGCCAGCAGCGGTACCACATAGCGGTTGCCGAATACCGTGCCCATACTGACTTTGAGCGTGCCCACGGGCCGGCCTTCGGCGCTGGCGAGGTTGGCCACGGCATTCTGGATAGTGGTGAGACTGGCGCTGACCTCTTGCAGGAACAACTTGCCGGCTTCAGTCAATGTCAGGCGCCGGGTGCTGCGCTGGAACAGCCGCACGCCCAGGCGTGCCTCCAGCTTGGCGACGCTCTTGCCGACAGCCGCCGGCGTCAGGCTCAGGTGCCGGGCCGCTTCGGCAAAGCTACCGCCTTCGGCGCTGCGCACGAAGCATTCGATACTGCCGAAGCTCTCCATACCACCTCACTCTAAACTTTTGGTTTACACAGACTATAGCAATCACGGCCTACCGGGACCGGCCAGTGCGGTCGATACTCGCCTCCAACAACGCGGCAACCCTGCCTCGAATGATCTGGAGATCGACATGACCACACAAAACCTCAGCGGCAAAGTTGCCTTGATCCAGGGCGGCTCCCGCGGCATCGGTGCCGCCATCGTCCAGCGCTTGGCGGCCCAGGGCGCAGCTGTGGCCTTTACCTATGTCAGCTCTGCCGCCAAGGCCGAAGACTTGCAAAACAGCGTCATCCGCGCTGGCGGCAAGGCCCTGGCGATTCACGCCGACAGTGCCGATGCAAGCGCCATCCGCAATGCAGTCAGTGCCACTGTCGAAGCGTTCGGGCGCCTGGATATCCTGGTGAACAACGCCGGTGTGCTGGCGGTCGGCCCACTGGAGGATTTCACACTGGAAGACTTTGACCAGACCCTGGCCATCAACGTGCGCAGCGTGTTTATCGCCACCCAGGAAGCGGCCCGGCACATGGGCGAAGGGGGTCGCATCATCAACATCGGCAGTACCAACGCTGAGCGCATGCCCTTCGCCGGTGGCGGGCCATATGCCATGAGCAAAGCCGCGCTGGTGGGCCTGACCAAAGGCCTGGCGCGCGACCTGGGGCCACGGGGGATTACCATTAACAACGTGCAGCCAGGCCCGGTGGACACCGATATGAACCCGGCCAACAGTGAGTTTGCCGAGAGCTTGATCGGGTTTATGGCGGTTGGCCGTTATGGCCAGGTGGAAGAGATCGCCAGCTTTGTGGCTTACCTGGCGGGGCCAGAGGCCGGATACATCACCGGTGCCAGCTTGACCATCGATGGTGGCTTCAGCGCCTGACCCTTGTAGGAGCCGGCAAGCCGGCTCCTGCACTTCAGCGCAGCGGCGGCAGGCCGTAGGCAGCCAGATCGAAGTCCGCGAGTTTGCGGATGATCTGGTCGGCGTGAGCGTACTTGCTGTCGGCCATGGCTTCATCAGGCACCGCGATGGCAGTCATGTTCGCGGCCTTGGCAGCGGTCACGCCAAACGGTGAATCTTCAAACACCAGGCAATCCTCGGGCGCAACGCCCAGGCGGCGGGCGGCGGTGAGGAAGATGTCCGGCGCAGGCTTGGCAGCGCCAACTTCCGGATCGTCAGCGGTGACGATGGTGCCGAACAGGCCAAACCACTCCCGGTGCAGCGTGGTCTTGTGGCCAAACGAATTGCGCGACGAACTGGTGCCCACGGCGATGGGGATGTTATGCGCCTTCAAATGCCGCACCAACGCCTCGGCGCCCGGCATGCCCAACGCCTTGGGAAAACGCTCGCTCATCAACGGCTCGCGGATGCGCAGGAATTCTGCAGGCGTGATCGGCAAGTCCAGGGCCTCGACCACATATTCGGCCAGATCCTGGGCGCCACGGCCGATGATGTGCTGCTTGATACCCCAGTCGTAGGTGCGGCCATAGCGCTCGGCGATGATCTGCGTGACTTCGGTGTAGATGCCTTCGGTGTCCAGCAACAACCCGTCCATATCGAAAATCACGGCCTTGATCGGGCCGACAGCAGTACGCGATGCGCTCATCACAAAAGATCCGTGGCAAAGGACTAAAAGGATTCAGCACAATAACGGCCCTGCCAGCCTGCAAGCAACTCATTATCCCTTAGACTGGCGGCCTACCCGTTCAAGCGAACCCGATATGCTTTTGCGCATTGCTGCCGACAGCCTGGTGCTGTTTCACCTGTGTTTTATCCTGTTTGTGCTGTTCGGAGGCCTGCTGGCCCTGCGCTGGCGCCGGGTCATCTGGCTGCATTTGCCCGCCGCAGCCTGGGGCATGGCCGTCGAGTTCTTCCACCTGCCCTGCCCCCTGACCCGCTGGGAAAACCTGCTGCGCCACCTCGCCGGGCAGGAGGGGTATGGCGCAGGTTTTATCGAGCATTACATTATTGCCCTGATCTATCCCGCCGGGCTGACACCACAGATCCAACTGGGCCTGGGCGCGCTGGTGCTGGTGATTAATATTGCGGTGTATACGCGCCTGGTCAGGCGCTGGTAGCGATTCGTTGCAGGCATGGGTAGCCCGATCACAACTCTTCGCCTGACCATCGCGCCAGAAATTCAACGATCAATGAGGTGGTCTGCTGCTGGATCACCTCACGCGGTCGGGCCCCCGCGCCATCCCGGCAGATCATGCCATCGCCCGGCGAACTCTCTTCGATCAACGCCTCCCCGCCCGGCTTGCACACCGCCATGAAGCTGAAGTGAGTGGCGTCGCTGATTTCGACATAACGGGTCGCTGCCGGTGGCAGGCGCTTGGCCAAATCAGCGGACTCCAGCTCAGCGGGAAGCTCGGTCGAGGGCACGCCCGCCGCAATCACCAACGTCGGCACCGACACCGCCGCCAGGCTTTGATCGGTAAACCCACGGGACAGGCCCAGGTCCAGCGACACAATGGCGCTGACCCGCTTGTCGCTCAAATCCGCCGCCAACTGCGCCTGGGCTGCCGGGGTACTGGCGGGGCTCATCTGCTGGTAGACCGCGCAAGGGGCCAACTGCGAGTGAACCTTGCAGTCCTGGGCAAACCGCGCGGGGTCGAAACGTGCGCCGGCGACTTCCAGCGCCGTCCAACCGCCGAGTGAATGACCCACTACCGCTATGCGGCTCGGCTGCACGTTGCCGAATTGATTTGGCTGCGCCAGTACCGCGTCGATAGCGCGGCGGATATCCACCGGCCGCCGCCATAACTGCGCAGCGGCTTGAGCACTGCGGTCCTTGCTGGTCGTACCAGGATGGTTGACCGCCGCCACGATAAACCCCTGATGCGCCAGGGCACTGGCCAACCACGCCTGGTTGCCCCAACTGCCACCGAAGCCATGGGAAAGCACCACCAGTGGATGCTTGCCGATCGACGGTGGCGCATCGCGCACGGCTGGGGCGCCGATGAATACGGCGTTATCGGCGATCAACTCGGGCGTGGTGGTGGTGGCGCTGGGGTACCAGACGACCATCTCCAATGGGCGGTCGTTGCTTGGGTCTGCCAGCGTGGAGGCCTGGAAGCCGATGGAGTTATTGCTGGCAAGTGCGGGGGTGGTTGCACAGATCAGAAGCAGAGCGCCGAGGGATGCTTTCAATGGATCTTCCTTGATTGGGCCAACTGCGAGAGCGTTGGAATATAACGGAACAGATTCGCTGCGTATGCCCATATCACGCGCTTTCAGGCGCCGAAAAATCAAAAACCACCGACTTTATCTAGCCGAATCATGGGGTTGTGTTGTAGAAATCCCACGGTAATAACGTGCGCGAGCGCATTACCTATGCGCTGTGCCCTCGACTCAGATCCGGCTCAAACAACAAGACCCTATAAAAATGAAAATACTGCTCATCGCTTCGCTGGGATTGCTATCGCTCATTCAAACTTCACTATCCATTGCGGATAATGCCAATGGAAAAAACCTCTTTTTGCAACGATGTGCCATGTGCCACGGAACAGATATCAAGGGAACAGGGCCCTTGGCAAATAAGAGCAATCCCCCTACGCCGAACCTCACAACAACCGCCTTCAAGAAACGGCTGCATGATTATCCGGGCGTTATTGTCTCCTCGATAATACTTAGGCCAAATGGAGACTTGATTCCAAGAACCCTAAAAGAGAATGGTGTGAAGTTGTCGCCACACGCTTGGAGCATTCAGGACTTACGCGATTTAAACCAATACATGAGCCGGGTGATTTCAAAAAGCTGATAACGCTTAGAAAAGAGCAGCCTCAAAAAGGCTGCGCACCGGGCTTCAAGGTTTACCTAAGCGGCGATCAACACTGCACCTGCGTCCTGCACTTCAAGGCAAAGGCGCAGCATTGACGGTGTACCAACCCGACGGGGTCTTGGCACACACCCGCGGTCTTAGCGGCGTCTCCACTGTGGTATTGGCCTGAGTGGATAGTTGGCGAACGGCAATTACGCAGCCGGCCTTGAACGTGCTGAGCTTAATAACTTGAAGTTCCATCTCATAGTCTTTGCCAGGCTCGGGGATGAGCGTGACGGGCGCTGGAAAGCAGGAGATTTGCGATCCGCCCATGGCAAACCCCGCAATAAAGGGTTTACCGGCCGCAATAACATGCTCATCAAACACCTTGGGCGACTGATTGATGGCTTTGCTCGCCTTGCTGGCAGGCATGCCAATCACACTGTTCTGGCTGTCGGTCGCCCGAAAAGGGTACAGACCCGGCGAGTCGACATGCGCAGGTTGCCACCCAGCTTCTTCAGGTGTTTTGGTCAGCAGAGACTCGTTGTAAAACATCTCGCAGGTCTGACCACTGATAAAGCCCGCGTTGGTGGTATCACCCGTGATCAGGCGAATACGAGCAGTGTTGGCCGGGTCATATTGGCTGATCTGTACTTCGTTGCGAACATCGGTTTTAGTCGTGGCGCAGCCAATAAGAGCCAAGCTGATAGCCAGCGGGAAGAGTAAACGCATGGGTAACCTTCATATCCTGTGAGGGTTGGTGGCCGCGACGATACTATAAGGACGCGCAGTTGCCCACTTGCCACCCGGCCACGCAGAAATGCTGCTTCGCTCAAAAAACCGGCTGGCCAATGGGGTGGGGAACCGTTAGCAGACATGGAAAACCAGTCATCTGTCCCGTATCGCCTTTTTCCAGATGCCAGAAACCACAAACCCCCGGCTTTCTCTAGGAAAACCGGGGGTTCGTGTTTGTAAAATGTGGCGGTGAAGGAGAGATTCGAACTCTCGATACAGTTTCCTGTATACACACTTTCCAGGCGTGCTCCTTAAGCCACTCGGACACTTCACCGTATCTCGTCAAACTGATTCAGTCTGTCGAGGCGCGCTAATGTAGTCGAAAGCTTTTCCGATGGCAAAGGTTTTTTTCAGAATTTTCATGCGCTTAGACGGTTATCTCGGCCCACGCGCCTCTGGAAGGGGGTGAAGGGTGACGATTGTGCCATTCTCAAGGCCTGTCGACAGGCGTGCAGAGTGGCTGGCGAGCGCTGTCGTGGCCTGCTCCAGGCCGGCGGGTGGGGAAAAGGCTGACTGGCCAGTCAGTCACGGCGCTTTACCGGGGCGGTCATGCTGGGTAACGTCTGCGGCCTGCCCTTCTATTAAACGTATTACAAGGAATCGCGTCATGAGTGAGTTGATTGCCTACCACCTCGAAGACGGTATCGCGACCCTGACCTTGAGCAACGGTAAGGTCAATGCCATTTCCCCTGCCGTGGTCAGTGCGTTTAATGAAGCGCTGGACCAGGCCGAGAAGGATCGCGCGGTGGTGATCATCACCGGTACGCCGGGGATTCTGTCCGGTGGTTATGATTTGAAGGTGATGACGGCCGGCCCTAAAGAAGCGGTCAGCCTGGTGACGTCGGGCTCGACCCTGGCGCGCCGTCTGTTGTCGCACCCCTTCCCGGTGATTGTGGCGTGCCCGGGGCATGCGGTGGCCAAGGGGGCGTTCTTGTTGTTGTCGGCCGATTACCGGATTGGTGTCGAGGGGCCATTTAGCATTGGCCTGAATGAAGTCATGATCGGCATGACCATGCACCACGCTGGCATTGAATTGGCACGTGATCGCCTGCGTAAGTCGGCGTTTAATCGTTCGGTGATCAATGCCGAAATGTTCACCCCGCAGGAGGCATTGAATGCCGGCTTCCTCGACAAGGTGGTAGCGCCAGAGGAGTTGCACGCGGCGGCCCTGGAAGCAGCGCGGCAGTTGAAGAAGATCAATATGAACGCTCACAAGCACACCAAGCTGAAGGTGCGTAAAGGCCTGTTGGACCTGCTGGATAACGCGATCATCCAGGACCAGGAGCATCTGGGCTGAGTCACCCACGCCTGTATCAAATAAAGCCCGACCACGTGTCGGGCTTTTTCTTACGTGCCATTCAGAATTGCCTTGCAACCGCTCTAGATGGCATCTGTCTCAATCTGTTGAAACATGTACTTAAACATCGCCCATCTCCTACCTCTACAGGGGTAATTGCCGAATACAGTGCACGTCCGTACACTGCGCCACCTTTTGTCCCGATGGTCCGTGTCGATGCTCTATTTTTTACGCATGTTATTGATGGGCCTGCATTTTCTGATCGCCGGTGTTCTGGGGGTGTTGCTGGGTGTGTGCCGGCCGTTCAACCCGGATAACAGCCGCCTGTGCGCGCGCCTCTATGCACTGCCTGCCATGTGGATCCTGCGGCTGCGGGTCAAGGCGCAAGTGGACTCGCTGCGCAACAAGCCCAGCAGTTGCGTGATTATTGCCAACCACCAGTCCAACTACGATTTGTTCGTGTTCGGCAACGTAGTGCCCTACCGCACCGTGTGTATCGGCAAAAAAAGCCTGAAGTGGGTGCCGCTGTTCGGGCAACTGTTCTGGCTGGCGGGCAATGTGTTGATTGACCGTGGCAATGCCCAGAAGGCGCGACGGTCGATGTTGTCCACCACTCATACCCTGCAACACGAGGACACGTCGATTTGGGTGTTTCCGGAGGGCACCCGCAACCTGGGTGAATCTTTGTTGCCGTTCAAGAAGGGCGCGTTCCAGATGGCGATTGCCGCCGGGGTGCCGATTGTGCCGGTGTGTGTCAGTACCTATGTGAAGCAGATGAAGCTCAATCGCTGGAACAGTGGCGATATTTTGATCCGGTCATTGGCGCCAATTCCTACGACTGGTTTGACGATGGATGACATGCCCGGGTTGATGGAGAAGTGCCGGGGGCAGATGGTCGAGTGTATTGAAGCCATGGATCGAGAATTGCAAAACCGCTGAATCGTAGGAGCTGGCAAGCCGGCTCCTACAATGTGGTGTTTCAGGCTAAGCTGGCCGGTTACTGCCACTTGTAAAGAAGCGATCAGCATTATGGGTAGAGTTGTTGCGGCGGCCGTCTATAGCGCCGGGAAAAAAGTCAGGGATATCACCCTCGATGAAGGCGCCGCCTGGGCGGCCAAGCCCGGTCACTTTGTGTGGATCGGCCTGGAAGAGCCCGACGCCCAGGAACTGGCCAATCTGCAACGCCAGTTCAACCTGCATGAACTGGCCATCGAAGACGCCCTGGAAAAACACAGCCGGCCGAAGCTGGAGACCTTTGGCGACGCGCTGTTTATCGTGACCTACTCGCCGGTACGCCACGAGGGCAAGCTGGAGTTTATCGAGACCCATATCTTCGCCGGCAACGGCTATATCATCACCGCCCGCAACGGCCACTCGGCGTCCTACGGCTATGTGCGCCAGCGCTGTGAGGCACGGCCGCTCTTGCTGGAGCACGGGGAAGATTTCGTACTCTATGCGCTGTTGGATTTTGTCACCGAAAACTACCAGCCCGTGAGCGAGGCGATTCACGCCGAGATCGATGCGCTGGAGCACAACGTGTTGTGCAACTCCCTCAATGAGCGCGATATCCAGAACCTGCACGGCCTGCGCCGGGACGTACTGCGGCTGCGCCGGCACGTGGCGCCGATGGTAGAGATCAGCGAGGAACTGCAGAAGCTGAGCTTCCCGTTTATCGACAAGAACATGCGCCCGTACTTCCGCGATGTAGAGATCCACGTCACACGGCAGATGGAAGACCTTTCGACCCTGCGTGACATCGCCAGCCAGACCATCGAGATCGGCGTGCTGCTCGAAGCCTCGCGCCAGAGCGTGGTGCAGCGCAAGTTTGCGGCCTGGGCGGCGATCCTCGCGTTCCCCACGGCAGTGGCCGGGATCTATGGGATGAACTTCCAGAACATGCCGGAGCTGCAATGGCACTACGGCTATTTTGCGGTATTGGGATTTATCGCGGCGGGGTGCACAGGCTTGTGGGCCAGCTTCAAGCGTTCGGGGTGGCTGTAGCCTGCCCACCCCAGCCGGCCAGGGTCAGGCAACCTGCGGCTTGTGGGCCACAAAGCGCATCATCCATTCCGCCACGGTGACGCCGTGGTGGTCGCGGGCAAGGCTGGCGACGCCTTGCTGATAGATCTGCTCGCCAAGGTTGAGCTGGCGAATATCGAGCAAGGCCCGGGAGTAGTCGTGGATAAACTCCGGATGCCCCTGGAAGCACAGCACCTGGTCATTAATGTGATAAGCGGCAAACGGGCAGAAATCGCTGGAGGCAATCACCGTGGCGTTTTCCGGCAACGCCGTGACCTGGTCCTGATGGCTGATCAACAGGGTCAGTTCTTCCACCACCGGGCTCATCCACGGGGCCTTGGCGGCCAGTTGATAGTTGTGGGTGCCCACGCCCCAACCCTGGCTCGCGCGCTCGCTCTTGCCGCCCAGCAGCAGCGCCAGCAGTTGATGGCCGAAGCAGATGCCGAGCAACTTGTCGCCCCGCTCGTAGCGGTTCAACAGGTAGGCCTTGAGGGTTTCGATCCACGGGTCGGTGGCGAAAGAGTCCGCCTTGCTGCCCGTCACCAGGTAGGCGTCGAACACCTCGCTGTCAGCCGGGTAGTCACCTTGCATCACGTTGTAGACGATGAACTCGGCGGCAATCGGCTGCTGTGAAAACAGGCGCTGGAACATCTGCCCGTAACCTTGATATTGATCGACCAGTTCCGGACGCAGGATATCGGTTTCCAGAATGCAGACGCGTAGCGACATAAAAAATACCTGACACGGTGATGGGAATAACGCACACCCACCAGCCTGCCCTGAAATACCCTTTCAAGGCAAGCCCCAACCGTGTCTGGCCGGGTGGCTAGAACGTAGCGCCTTGGGCGGCCTTTTCCAGCAGCAAGGCCGGCGGGTTGAACCGCTCGCCGTATTGCTCGGCCAGGTAACGCGCCCGCGCCACGAAGTCGTTCAGCCCGTACTGGTTGATAAACTGCAACGCCCCGCCGGTCCAGGCGGCAAAGCCGATGCCGAAGATCGAACCGATGTTGGCATCGGCGGTGGACATCAAGACGCCCTCCTCCACACACCGTACCGTTTCGATAGCCTGGATAAACAGCAGGCGGTCGCGCACGTCCTGCGCCGAAATCTGCTGGCCGGGTTTTTCAAAGCGCACCTTGAGCTCTGGCCACAGGTATTTCTGGCCACCACTGGGGTACTCGTAGAAACCACCTCCCGCCGCCTTGCCCGGGCGCTTGTACTCATTGAGTAGCAGATCGATCACCGCAAAGGCGGGATGCTCGGGCAGTGCCTTGCCTTCGGCCTGCAGATCCTTGGCTGTCTGTTGGCGGATATGGCTCATCAGGCTGAGGGAAACTTCGTCAGAGATTGCCAGCGGGCCAATCGGCATCCCGGCCTTGCGCGCTTCAGTCTCGATCATCGGCGCAGCCACGCCTTCGCCAAGCAAGGTGATGCCTTCGTTGGTAAAGGTACCGAACACCCGCGAGGTGAAGAAGCCACGGCTGTCATTCACCACAATCGGGGTTTTCTTGATTTGCAGTACGAAATCAAAACCGCGGGCCAGGGTTTCATCGCTGGTATTGGCGCCCTTGATGATTTCCACCAGCGGCATTTTTTCCACCGGGCTGAAGAAGTGCAGGCCAATAAACTTGCCTTGATCAGGCACCGCGCTCGCCAGGCCGCTGATGGGCAAGGTGGAGGTATTGGAAGCAATCACCGCCTCGCCCCCTACCACACGCTGGGCCGCCGCCGAGACCTTGGCCTTGAGGTCGCGGTCTTCGAATACCGCTTCGATGATCAGGTCGCAACCGGCCAGGTCGGCGTCGCTGTCTGTCGGATGGATCCGCGCCAGGGTGCTGTCGCGCTGCTCAGCCGTCAGTTGCCCACGGCTGACTTTCTTGTCCAGTAGCGCCGCCGAATGGGCCTTGCCCTTCTCTGCCGCCGCCAGCGTCACGTCCTTGAGCACCACGTCCACCCCCGCCGATGCGCTGGTGTAGGCAATCCCTGCGCCCATCATGCCGGCACCGAGGATGCCGACCTTGCGCGTGACATACGGCGCAAACCCCGCAGGCCGTGAGCCTCCGGCGTTGATCTGGTTAAGCTGGAACCAGAAGGTGCCGATCATGTTCTTCGCCACCTGGCCGGTGGTGAGTTCGGTGAAGTAGCGGGTCTCGATCAGGTGCGCGGTGTCGAAGTCCACTTGGGCGCCTTCCACGGCAGCACAGAGGATTTTCTCCGGCGCTGGGAAGCAACCATTGGTTTTGCTGCGCAGGATCGACGGTGCAATGGCAAGCATCTGCGCAACTTTTGGGTTGGACGGCGTGCCGCCGGGGATCTGGTGGCCCTTGATATCCCAAGGTTGCCTGGCCGCAGGATTGGCCAGGATCCAGGCCCGGGATTTGGCCAGCAGCTCTTCCCGGTCTGCCGCCAACTCGTCGATCAAGCCCGCTTGCAAGGCCTTTTGCGCGCTGACCTTCTTGCCTTCGAGCAAATACGGCAAGGCCTTCTCCAGGCCCAGCATGCGCACCATGCGCACTACTCCGCCGCCGCCCGGCAGCAGGCCGAGGGTCACTTCCGGCAAGCCGATCTGTACGCCAGGATGATCCAGCGCCACCCGATGCTGGCACGCCAGGCACAGCTCCCAGCCACCGCCGAGGGCTGCGCCGTTGATCGCGGCCACCACCGGTTTGCCGAGGGTTTCCAGGCTGCGCAATTGCGCCTTCAGGCCCAGGACCATGTCGTAGAACGCCTTGGCGTGCGGCTTGTCGACTTTGATCAGTTCATTGAGGTCGCCGCCGGCAAAGAAGGTTTTTTTCGCCGAGGTGATGATGACCCCGGCGATCTCATCCTTATCAGCTTCCAGCCGCGCAACAGTGGCGGCCATGGCCTCGCGGTAGTCCGCGTTCATGGTGTTGGCACTCTGGCCAGGCATGTCGAGGGTCAGCACCACGATCTGGTCCTGGCCTTTTTCGTAACGAATGGCATCGGTCATGACAGATTCCTTAGGCTCAGAGGCGTTCGATAATGGTGGCGATACCCATGCCGCCGCCCACACAGAGCGTGGCCAGGCCGTAGCGCTGCTGGCGCGCCTCCAGTTCATCGAGCAAGGTGCCGAGGATCGCGCAGCCCGTGGCCCCCAGCGGGTGGCCCATGGCAATCGAACCGCCATTGACGTTGACGCGGGCGGCGTCGATGCCCATGTCCTTGATGAACTTGAGCACCACCGAGGCAAAGGCCTCATTGACTTCAAATAGGTCAATGTCCTCGATTCGCAGGCCGGCCTTGGCCAGGGCCTTGCGGGTGGCGGGCGCTGGGCCGGTGAGCATGATGGTCGGGTCGGTGCTGGTCACCGCCGTGGCGACAATGCGCGCCCGCGGTTGCAGGCCCAGTTCGCGGCCCCGGGCTTCGGAGCCGATCAACATCAAGGCCGCGCCATCGACAATTCCGGAGCTGTTACCCGGTGTGTGCACATGGTGGATGCGCTCGACATGGCTGTAGACCCGCAGGGCAGTGGCATCGAAACCCATCTGGCCCATCATTTCGAAGCTGGGCTTGAGCTTGCCCAACCCTTCGAGGGTCGAATCGCCACGGATGAATTCGTCGTGATCCAGCAGCACGATACCGTTCTGGTCCTGCACTGGGACCAGGGATTTCTTGAAGGAACCGTCTGATCTGGCCCGTGCCGCTTTCTGCTGGGAGTGCAAGGCGAAAGCATCGACATCTTCGCGGGTGAAACCCTCCAGGGTGGCGATCAGGTCGGCGCCGATCCCCTGGGGTGTGAAGTGGCTGTGCATATTGGTCTGCGGGTCCAACACCCAGGCCCCGCCGTCGCTGCCCATGGGCACGCGCGACATGGACTCGACACCGCCCACCACCACCAAGTCCTCGAAGCCGGAGCGCACCTTCATCGCGCCGAGGTTGACCGCCTCCAGGCCCGACGCGCAGAAGCGGTTGACCTGCACACCGGCGACGCTCACATCCCAATCAGCCACCAGCGCAGCGGTCTTGGCGATATCCGCGCCCTGGTCCCCAACGGGCGTAACGCAGCCAAGCACGATGTCATCCACTTGGCGGGTATCCAGGTCGCTGCGCTGCTGCAGAGCGGTGAGCAAGCCGGCCACCAGGTTCACCGGTTTGACGCTATGCAACGCGCCATCGGCCTTGCCTTTGCCCCGGGGCGTGCGTATCGCATCAAAGATCAAAGCTTGGGTCATGACGTCCTCGAACCACTGTGCAATGGAGCTCTCAAGGCGAGAGCCGACCGTGCCCTTACCTTAAGCGCCACGAGGGCAGATTCAATGACCAATGCGCTCATTGACCTTGACGACCGCGCTCAGACGAACGGTAGCGGACTGTCGGAAACACCGGGTTAATCGTTTTAGCTGTCTAGCCAAGGGCCTGGCGCGAAGATGGCTATATGCCTCATACCCTTTTAAAAGGATTTAAATATAACTTGATATGAAAGCGATCTAAGCCACGCCGCACATGGGCTCTAAGGTTGAATCAGTAAGAAGTGTATGAAGCTGCTGCCGGGTCTTGCTGGAGCAGCTGTAAGAAAAATGCCATCTAGTCGGCTTAACGTAACGAATGGATGGTGCTTGCATCGGCGCATTTGACGCTCAGGAATAACAACAAAAGGCAGTCAGCCATGTTCAAACAATCGAAAGTTCGCCAGGCGGGGCTAATTCTCTTCGCCACTACTCTGATTCTGATTTTGCCCAATCTCACCAAGATCATTGGCTGAGCAGGCAGGTCACACCTCGACATTGCAGCCTTTGGCAGCACCGCCCGGGCAACCGCGTAAAGCGTTCCCGTGGCTGGGGCTGTCTTTTTTTGCATACAGTTGAGCGGCGGTTTTCCGCTATCGTAGCCCGTATCGCCATTGCCACCTGGGCTGCGCCTTGAAACAAATCATTGTCCTACTAATGGTCCTGGTCGGCCCCGTCAGCGCCGCCGAGTTAACCATCGAGCTGGATCACAGCCGCACCACCTGGCACACCGCCGAGCTGCTCAAGCACCCGGCTGCCCAGACCGTGCAGATCGTCGATGACGTTTCCTACAAGCGCAATATGACCTATCGCGCCGTACCGATGGCCGCACTCTTACCGGGCCTGACCGTGCAGAACCATGTGCAGGCGGTGGCGCTCGATGGTTTTGCCGCCGAACTGGCCGCCGCGCCGCTGCTTGCGCAAAGCGGCGCGCAGGCGTGGCTGGCGGTTGAAGATCCGGCCCGGCCCTGGCCACCCTTGGCCAATGGCAAGCCCAGCGCCGGGCCGTTCTATCTGGTGTGGACCCAGCCCCAGGCGAGCGGGATCAGCCCGGAACAATGGCCCTTCCAGATCTCGACGATCAAACAACTGAAAACCGTTGCCGAACGCTTCCCGGCGCTGCTGCCCGACCCGGCTCTGGCGGCGGATGATCCGATCAACCAGGGGTTCGCCCTGTTTCAGAAAAACTGCCTGGCCTGCCATCGTCTAAATGGCGCGGGGGACGCGCAGGTAGGACCGGACCTGAATGTGCCCTACAGCCCGACCGAGTACTTCGGCAGCGACTTCCTCAAGCGTTATATCCGCGATCCCCAGAGCCTGAGGCATTGGCCGCAGGCGAAGATGCCGGCGTTTGCCGCCAGCGTGTTGCCTGATGCCGAACTGGACCTGCTGGTGGAGTATTTGAAGCATATGGCCGCTCGCAAAACCGGCGCGGCCTTGTAGGCATCGGCATCTACACAATTTTGCCGCAGCGCATAAATCCTGGCAGAGAGGGCTGTTGTGGCGGGCGGGAGATGCGGTGTATCAGATACTCCGTAGCGGCTGGTTTTGGGGCTGCTTCGCAGCCCAGCGCGGGGCGAGCCCGCTCGCCACAGGGGAGTTCGTCAGTGTCTGAAAGTTGTGTAAATACCGATGTCCTGTAGGAGGCGGCGGGATTATTGCTGCTGCACCAGGATCACCGGGGTCGGCGCCACGAATACCCGTGCGTGCATCTGCTCATGCCCGCCGCCACGCCGCATGCCGCGCACCGGGCAGGCGTCGAGGTAATCCAGGCCCACGGCCAGTTTCAAATGGCGCTCCGGGCGGGCCAGTTGGTTGGTCACATCGAAGCTGTACCAGGCGTCATCCAGCCAGGCTTCAGCCCAGGCATGGCTGGCCAGGTGCTCGCTGTCCTCGCTGTACAAATACCCCGACACATACCGCGTAGCGATCCCCAGGCTGCGGGCGCAGGCCAGGAAGGCGTGGGCGTGATCCTGGCAAACGCCGGCACGCCCGGCGAACGCCTCGGCCGCACAGGTCTCCACTTGCGTGGCTCCCGGCACATAGACGATGTGCTGGTTGAGGGCGTGCATCAGGTCGATCAGTGCATTGCGATCCCGGCGCTTGCCGCAGTGCTGTTGGGCAAAGGCGCGCAGGGCCTCGTCCGGTTCGGTCAGGCGCGTGGCACGCTGGTAGGGAAATGGCGATTGGCTGTCATGTTCGGCCTCGCGCCACTCGTCAATATCCACCTGGCCGCGAGCACCGATGATGATCGATTCATGGGGCTCATCCATGGTCAGCACATGCAGGATATTGCCGAACGGGTCCAACTGGGCCCGCACCGGACGCGGCAAATCGAGCTGCCAACTGAGTACATGCTGGCGCTCGCTGTCGTGAGGCGTCAGGCGCAAATATTGGATGCTGGCGCGCACCTGGTCTTCGTAGCGGTAGGTGGTTTCGTGGCTGATGGAAAGTCTCATGCCGCCTCCAGGTAGGAATGATGAATGGCGTTACCCAACTGGCGTACCAGTGGGATGAAATCGGTCAGCCAGGCGTGCAGGCCTTCCTCGAGGATTTCGTCAATGGCCGTAAAGCGCAGGCGTGCGTCCATCTCGGCAGCCAGGCGCTGTGCCGGGCGGCCATTGATGCCAGGCAGGCTGGCGAGAATCTGGTCGATTTCTTCACTGCACGCGCGCAAAGAACGCGGCACATCGGCGCGCAGCAGTAACAGTTCGGCCACCTGGCGAGCACCGGGCGCATCACGGTAGATCTCGGTGTAGGCCTCGAATGACGACAAGGCGCGCAGCAGCGCACTCCACTGGTAATAGGCATGGGCGGTGCCATCAATCACCACTTCGGCCTGGTCCCCGGCCATCTCGTAGCGGGCGTCCAACAGGCGCAGGGTGTTGTCGGCCCTTTCGATAAAGGTGCCTAGGCGAATAAAACGAAAGGCGTCATTGCGCATGATGGTGCCGTAGGTCGCGCCGCGAAACAGGTGGGAACGTTCCTTGACCCACTCGCAGAAACGGCTCATGCCATAACGGCTCAGGCCTTCCTGGGCGATGACGCGAATATCCAGCCAGGTGGCGTTGATGTTTTCCCACATGTCCGCGGTAATCCGCCCACGCACGGCATGGGCGCTGGCGCGGGCCGCCCCCAGGCAACTGTAGATACTCGCCGGGTTGGCGGCGTCCAGGGCGAAGAAATGCAGCAGGCGCTCGGCGTGTAACTCGCCGTGACGCTCGCGGTAGTCGTCCAGGGTGCCGGTGATCAGCAGAGGCATGGCCAGTTCGTGCAAGCCATCGCCACGCCCATCCTGGGGCATCAGTGACAGTGAATAGCTGACATCCAGCATGCGCGCGAGGTTTTCCGCGCGCTCCAGATAGCGTGACATCCAATACAAATCCGAGGCAGTTCTGCTCAACATGGTTTTATTCCTCGACCACCCAGGTGTCTTTGGTGCCGCCGCCCTGGGACGAGTTGACCACCAGCGAGCCTTCGCGCAGCGCCACACGGGTCAGCCCCCCCGGTACTACGCGGGTTTCCTTGCCGGACAGGACGAACGGCCGCAAGTCGATATGCCGGGGCGCGATGCCGTTTTCGACAAAGGTCGGGCACGTCGACAGGCACAGGGTCGGCTGGGCGATGTAGGCATGGGGCTTGGCTTTGATCCGCGCACGGAAGGCTTCGATCTCGGCGGCCGTGGCGGCCGGGCCGACCAGCATGCCGTAGCCACCGGAACCTTGGGTCTCCTTGACCACCAACTCCGGCAGATTCGCCAGGACGTGGGAAAGCTCGTCAGGCTTGCGGCATTGGAACGTCGGAACGTTCTTGAGAATCGGCTCTTCATCCAGGTAAAAACGGATCATGTCGGTGACGAAGGGATACACCGACTTGTCATCCGCTACCCCGGTGCCAATGGCATTGGCCAGCACCACGTTGCCCGAACGGTAGGCGGCCAACAGCCCCGGCACGCCGAGCATCGACTCCGGGTTGAAGGCCAGCGGGTCGAGGTAGGCATCGTCGAGGCGACGGTAGATCACGTCCACCGCCTTGGGGCCGTCAGTGGTACGCATGAACACGCGGTCGTCACGTACGAACAGGTCGGCACCCTCCACCAGCTCCACGCCCATTTCCCGGGCAAGGAAGGCATGTTCGAAAAACGCGCTGTTGAATCTCCCAGGCGTCAGCACGACCACGCTGGGGTTCTCCAGCGGGCTGGCGCTTTTCAGGGTGTCGAGCAACAGGTTGGGGTAATGATCGATCGGGGCGATGCGCTGGGCCGCGAACAGTTCGGGGAACAGGCGCATCATCATCTTGCGGTCTTCGAGCATGTAGCTCACGCCGCTGGGGGTGCGCAGGTTGTCTTCCAGCACGTAGTAGCTGCCGTCGCCATCCCGTACGAGATCGACACCCGAGACGTGGGAATAGATATCACGGTGCAAATCCAGGCCCTGCATCGCCAGTTGGTATTGCTCGTTGGCCAGTACTTGCTCGGCCGGAATGATCCCGGCCTTGATAATCCGTTGGTCGTGATACAGGTCGGCAAGGAACAGGTTCAATGCCTTGACCCGCTGAATGCAGCCGCGTTCGACCACTCTCCATTCGCTGGCGGGAATGCTGCGCGGGATGGTATCGAAGGGAATCAGGCGCTCGGTGCCCTGCTCGTCGCCGTACAGGGTGAAGGTGATACCAGCGCGGTGAAACAGCAAATCGGCTTCACGCCGGCGCTGGGCCAGCAGTTCGGGCGGGGTTTCAGCCAGCCAACGGGCGAACTCGCGATAGTGAGGCCGGACCTGGCCGGCCTCATCGTACATTTCATCGTAATAAGTGCGGATCATGCCGAACTCCTTGTCACCCGGACGCAACGGACTGTCGCAAGGCCCGTGCCAGCGGCATAAACACTTAAGTATCAATCAGTTGGATATAGTCAAAGGCAGCGCCGCACCATCCTGGTGCAGCAAATGCCCGGGCCTCGCCCCGCACGCTTCATAGAGACGCAGGCATTGCCTATCACCAGCATAGTCAGAGTTGATTTCACTGCCGGGGAATGCCTGCGGATAATCACCCACATTCGCTGAACAGGATTCGTCCTACACCATCTCCACAGCACCGTCGGTAATTTGCCTGTGCAAATACTGATCGGTTCCCCTTCTCACCGATCTTCCCTTTTGGCCACCCTGCTCCGGTGGCCTTTTTTTGTGCCGGTTTTTTCATATTTAGTTCCCGGCACTTTGCACCGCCACAAACAAAATCGGCCGACCCAAGGGTCAGCCGATACGCTGCGTTATTGATCATGTGTCTACATGGGTAACCCACGAACCTCGTGCTTGACGCCCCACCCTTCGATAATCCCGCCCAAGGGCTCGACTACCGCCTCAAAGTCCTGCTCGAAATCACCGATACCGTCATAGGTGGCGAACATGACCTTGCTCAATTCCAGGAACCAGGCACCGTCATCCCGTGCGCTGACCTGGGCATTGATGGACTCCCCACGAAACCGACCCGCAGCCCGGCGCGCACGTTCCTCATCCGGAAAAATGGCGTAGAACTCGATGGGGTGGAAACGCGAGAAGTCAAAGCCGCCCTCTTTCATGCGGCGTAACACGTGGGTGCTGATGTCTTCTTGATAGGCTGTGCTCATGAAACGTCCTCCTCAACCGATGGATAGACTTTCCGTGCTTCCCAGGGCCTGCGCGTGAACGGCGCAGGTGGACGGCAATGACATCACCGCAGGAAAACAAGCATGTAGCTGACAAGACCAGACCTTAGCGATTCATTCGCTGATCTCTCTTGCAGAGTAGCGCGAAGCTATCAGCTCCACCAGCAGCGCTTTAACGACGTACAGGGAATGTTCAGGGGGCGGGAGAAATGTCGAGGATCTGGATACTGTTCTGGTCCTTCAGGCTTTTGACCGTCGGCTCGGCGATCCGGCCGTCCAGATCGTTGAGGTCCAGTTGAGCGGGGATGGGCAGCAATTTGGCGCGAATCATCTGTGCGGCGTCTTCGAGGCTGGGCTTCTGCGCGCAGCTGAACAGCTCTACGGACTGCACACCGTGATCATCAACGAAGGTAACTTGCCAGTTTTGCATCAGTGCCTCCTCGATAAAGCCCATGGATGGGCTCACATCTATTTGGACCTTGAGGGCGCGATGATCGTTCCACTCAAGGCTGGAGGCACTGCTCGGCTGCGCTTAAGGCTTCTCGGCGCGTTCCTTGAGGGCTTTCAAGGTATTGAAGGGCGCGTCAACCACGAACTTGTTGGCCAACCAGGACGGCACGCTGCCACCAGGCTCGGTGTGGACCTGGTAGGTCACTTCAGTCTGGTCGGCGCCTTTAGGCACCAGTTTCCAGAAGCCCTCGACCTGGGCCACACGCACATAGCCTTTCTCTTCCGGCAGATAGGTGGGCACTTCCAGCAACTTGCGGGTCACGCTGCCGTCGGCGGCCTGGGTCGTGGTGATTTCCAGGATCGAGTCACGATCGGTGACTGGGAACGGGGCTTTGAATTGGGTGTAGGTCCAGCTCTTGTCGCCTTCCTTCTTGAGCAGCTTCTGCGACTTGCATTCGTGAATCCACTTACAGGCACCGACTACATCGTCCTGCAGGGCCTTGATCTTGGCCAATGGCGCCTTGATCACAGTCACGCCGCGATAAGCCTTGTATTTGGACCCGGCCACTTCACTCAAGGCAACCTTGATACCTTCCTCGTCCTTGGCAACCTGCCATTCTTCTGCCTGTGCGGCAGCCGCAAACAACACTGTAAAACCGCACAACACAGCCATTCGTTTCAGCGAACCCATTGTTGTATTCCTTATTGTTGAAGTTCTGACATTAAAGCCCACTACGCCGCCGTCATCTGCTCCCACCAGCCGATCAACCTGATCGCTTCTTCCTGGCTAGTACCACAGACCTCAAGATCCGCCGCGAAGGCACCGCACACCGCGGGCCGTTCAGGCAGGCCAAACAATTGGCACAGCTGTTCGACCGACAGATGCAGGCAGCGTTCGCCCGCGGGTTTGCCATTGGGCATACCGGGCAACGGCGAACTGATGGAAGGGGCTATACAGCAGGCGCCACAGCCTTCACGGCATTTCATGACCAGCAGGTCCTCGACGACAAAGTGTTGATGGCCGGGCTAGAGTACGCCCTAAAACATCCGTTTTAAAATGGTCTAACAGGGGTTTTTCGCAGAAAACAAAAGTGACTGACCAGTCTGCGACAGAAGGTCAGGGGATCAGGTCACTTTGGCAGGCAAGATTAATTCTTGAACTCAAAATCCAGGGCCGCGCCTTCCACATCGCGTCGCTCTTCATTGCGCATTTGCAGTTGCATTTCGTTGCTCAGCAAGCGCCCGTTGATCTGGAATGCGCTGTTATCCACCGGTTTCTCATCGAACATGGGCGGTAACAAAGGGACGTTCTTGGGTTGCGGCATGGTGCCGAGGGGTTGCAAATGCCGCACCATTTCCTGGGGTAGGCTGAGGTCCAAACGCGCTGGTGGCAGTTGGGTCTGCGCTACTTCACGCGCCGACTTGGACTTGCTCGCGATGGGTGCGCGCTTCTTCACCTTCGCCGCTTTTTTGGCCGCGGCGGTTTGTTTTGCCTGGACCGTTTTTTTAGCCGGCGTCGGCTTTTGTTCGGCGGCTGCCAGCACCACTGGCGCACTGGCAGGCGCTGCCAGTACAGACGTGGTGCTGCACAGGCTCGCCAGACAGATCAACAGCGCGGCAGGAAAAATAGAGGTCATATCGCCAACAGCATTAACGGCAGAAGGCCATATGCTCGCTTGTTGAGCGCGGCATGACAAGCGCGGTGATTAGCCAGCTACCGTTCATGCCCCGTTTTGGCGCTTCAAAAACCACCCGCTGCCTCTTGGCATAACTGGTTGGCCAGCATGCCCAGGGTCATCAGGGCGCGCTCCGCCTCGCGATTCCACGGCGTGCCGCAATTGAGCCGAATACAGTGGTTGAACTGTTCGGTATTGCTGAAGATCAGCCCCGGCGCAATGCTGATGCCCTGCTGCAAGGCGCGCACGTGTAGCTCCTGGGTATTGACCCTGCCCGGCAGGCTGACCCACAGGATAAAGCCGCCCGTCGGCCGGCTCATCTGCGTGCCTTCCGGGAAATACTGCTGCACCGCCAACTGGAAGGCACTGAGATTCTTGCGGTACTCCTGGCGAATGTAACGCAGGTGGCGGTCGTAACCGCCGTTCTCCAGGTACGCCGCCACCCCCATCTGCGTGACGCTGCACGCCGAATGCGTGCTGAACATCTGCAGGCGCTGGATCTCCTGCTGGTATTTGCCGGCAATCATCCAGCCGATACGCACGCCCGGGGACAGGGTCTTGGAGAAACTGGAGCAGTAGATCACCCGATCCAGGCGGTCATAGGCCTTGAGGGCTTTGGTGCGGCCCAGTTCGAACATCAACTCGCCATAGATATCGTCTTCGACGATCTGGATATCGAAGTCAGAGGCCAGGCGCAGCAGTTGTTTCTGCCGTTCTTCGGGCATGGTGCCGCCCAGGGGGTTACTTAGGCGGGTGGTCAACACCAGGGCCTTGATCGACCACTGGTTGGCCGCCAACTGCAGGGCTTCCAGGCTCATGCCGGTGGCCGGGTCGCTGGGAATCTCGATGACTTTGAGGCCAAGCAGGTCGGCCAGTTGCAGCAGCCCGTAGTAGGTCGGTGATTCAGCGGCGATCAGGTCACCGGGGCGGGTCAGCACCCGCAAGGACATCTGCAATGCATCGACACACCCGTGGGTGATCACCACTTCGGACGGATCGACCACCACCCCGGCATCGCGCATACGGATAGCGACCTGGCGCCGCAGCGGCTCGAAACCCGGGCTGAACATATAGCTGAACGCCCGTGGGCTCTGGAAGCGCGTGACCTTGGCCAGTTGCTGGTGCAGCGCCCGCACCGGCAGGTAATCGACACTGGGCACAGCGGCCCCCAGCGGGAACACCCCTTCGCGACGGGATTCCACCAGGACCTGCTGGATGATACTGCTGCGGGTGACCAGGCCGGGGCGCTCGACCCGGGCGATATCCGGCGTCGGGGCGGTCAGGGCCGGTGTCTGGTGCACGTAATACCCGGACTGCGGCCGCGCACGGATCAACCCCTGGTCTTCAAGGTTGGCGTAGGCCTGTAACACTGTGGCATGACTGACATTGAGCTGGGAGCTCATCTTGCGCACCGATGGCACGCGCTCACCCGGTTGATAGACACCGCGCCGGATATCCTCAGCCAACTGCTGGGCGATACGTTGGTAAAGCAAGAGATTGGTCATGACGCAGCACTCGATTTCACGGGTATTTTATTTTTGTGTGAAACATACCGGCACAGTTTAGAAGTGTACGGGGACAGTTGCCACAATAGTCGAGGACGAGCGGCAGTGATAGAAAAAACTGTATGGGTTGAGAACTGAATTGCGGGCATGAAAAACCCGATCAAGGATCGGGTTCTATAGCGGATGCGCCACATACCCGGTAGGCGCTGGCTTGCCTGCGATGCTGGCGATGCGAGTGTTCAGATGTACCGCGCCGATGCTATCGCAGGCAAGCCAGCTCCCACATCCACCGCACGCGCCCTGGGTTAGCGCGCAGCGCCGAGTTGGCCCTTGTCATCGGAGAAGACGATTTCCACACGCCGGTTCTGCGCACGACCTCGCTCGGAGGCATTCGCTTCCACCGGGTACTGATCGCCATAGCCTTCCACCTGGATGCGTTTTTCATCAATCCCCAGGTCGACCAGTACGTCCGCCACGGCCTGTGCACGGTCACGGGACAGTTTGAGGTTTTCCTGCTCGCCGCCGGTACTGTCGGTATAGCCCTCGATCCGCACCACCCGCTTGGGGTTCAGTTGCAGGAATTGCACGATCTTCAGCACTGTACGGTTGGCGGAGTTTTTCAGCTCCGCCTGGCCGGTGTCGAACAGTACGTCGCCCAAGGTCATTACCAGGCCACGATCGGTCTGGGTGGTGGTCAGGCTGGCGATCTGCTCCTCCAGCCACTTGCCCTGTTGCTGCACGCTCAACAACTTGGCCTCGCGCAGCGCCAGTTGCAGGCGTTGACGTTCCAGCTCAAGCTTGGCCGCACGTTCTTCGTTGAGCACCAGCTCGGTATGCTCCCGGGCGATGGCGCTGTAGCGCTGGCTCAGGTAGGCGTAATGCACGACGTCGCCACCGCTGCCCCAGTAGCTGGACAGACGGTCGGCGCGGGCCAGGGACTCACCGGCGCGGATCACGTCCTTGGGCGCAATGCGCAATACATTGGAGTCTTCCTTGACCTTCTGGAAGTCACTGCCCGCCTGCTGCAACACGGTGTCGCTATTGGGATGGCTGGCACAGCCTGCCAGCACCAAGCTGCTCAATAGCAGCCCATATGTCAGGCGGTTCATTGGGCATCTCCCAGCTGCTTGCGCAGGCGGGTGATACGGGTGTTGAGGACATTCAACTGTTCCTGACTCTTTTGCGTCAGGACCCGCGCCTCGGCCAGGCGGGCGTCGAGTTCGGCCTGTTCAGCCTGCATGCGGGCGTCCTTGTAGGATTCGTCAGCCATGTCGGCCTTGGCCTGGGCCAGCTTCGTCTCGGCGAGTTTCAACTCAGGCACGTCGTCAGCGACGGCCCCCACGGCGGCGGCTTGCTCCAGGGCTTGCTGGGTCAGGCGCATTTGCTCATTCGGCGCAGGATCTGCGGCACAGCCCGCCAGCGTTACTACGGCGAGGGCGGCGAAAAGAGGTCGAATAGTCACTAAAAATCCCTACTTTGTTGGGGTACCGACGGGTTGCTGCAACTGCGTCTTCCAGCGTTCGATATTGCGCTGCAACGCGGCTTCCGTCAGACCGGACGCGGCCAATTCTGTCATCTTTTTGGCGAGCTGTCCGCGCAACCACGGATCATTGCAGGCCGAGTTGTGGGAAATCGCCAGGAACAACCCCGGCTGATCAATCGGCAGTTCACGGGCCAGCAGGTCTTTGCTCATGCCCAAGGTCTGGGCCATGGCCATGCCGGAGTATCGTCCGGCCAGCACGTAGTCCACTTCACCAAGCAGCAGCTTCTGCAAGGCCGGGGTCACGGTTGGCAGGCGTTCCAGGGTCAGGTGTTCACTGGCAAAGGCTTCAAATTCCGGGGACAGGCGCGCCCGCTCCGAGACCGCGCCCTTGTGGCCATGCAGGTCTGCTGCACTGCTATAGACCAGGGGCGAGTCGATGCGGGTCCACACCCGATAATCGGCCTGTATCAGTGCCGGATGGATGTAGTCCAGGGTCTCCAGTTCGCTGACACTCAACGGCGCATCGACCAGCATGTCCATGCGCCCGCTGCGTACTTCCTCAAGGGCCAGGGAGCGCTTGCCGCCATACAGCAGGTCGATTTTCAGCCCCAATTCCTTGGCCACTTGTTGCAAAACATCGGCATTGGCGCCGATCAGGTGGGTGGGGTCTTGCGGATCACGCCACAGATAGGGCGGTGCATCCGGGCTGCCGGTCACCACCAGGCGCTCGCATTTGCCGGCTGCGATAGACAAGGTCGGCAGCAGTGACAGGCCCAGCAGTACAGTCCAGCGACGCAGTTCCATGGCGTGGTTCCCGATCAAAAGTGGCATGCAAAAAAAAGCCCGGTCATAAGACCGGGCTCTTTATAAGTGAAGCGGCTGGTTTAGACCAGCTTCTCCAACTCAGGTACGGCTTCGAACAAGTCCGCCACCAGGCCGTAATCAGCCACCTGGAAGATCGGTGCTTCTTCGTCCTTGTTGATCGCAACGATCACTTTGGAATCTTTCATACCGGCCAAGTGCTGGATCGCGCCGGAGATGCCGACGGCGATGTACAGCTGTGGCGCCACGATCTTGCCGGTCTGGCCGACCTGCATGTCGTTGGGTACGAAGCCTGCGTCGACCGCCGCGCGCGAAGCGCCGACTGCCGCGCCCAGCTTGTCGGCCAGGGCGTACAGGTGCTTGAAGTTGTCACCGTTCTGCATGCCACGCCCGCCGGAAACCACGATCTTGGCAGCGGTCAGCTCAGGACGGTCCGACTTGGCCAGTTCTTCGCCAACAAAGCTGGAAGTGCCAGCATCGTGGGCAGCAGCAACTGCTTCAACGGCAGCCGAACCACCTTCGGCGGCAACTGGGTCGAAACCGGTGGCACGCACGGTGATGACTTTGACGGCAGCAGTCGATTGCACGGTGGCAATGGCGTTACCGGCGTAGATCGGGCGCTTGAAGGTGTCGGCGCTTTCGACCGAAACGATCTCGGAGATCTGGTCAACGTCCAGCTGCGCAGCAACGCGTGGCAGGATGTTTTTGCCGTTGGAGGTGGCGGCAGCCAGGATGTGGCTGTAGCCAGTTCCTAGCTCTGCAATCAGAGGGGCAACGTTTTCCGGCAGTTGGTGCGCGTAGGCAGCGTTATCGGCCAGCAGTACTTTGCTCACGCCCGCGACTTTTGCTGCGGCTTCAGCCACGGCGCCAGCGCCTTGACCAGCGACCAGTACGTGGATGTCGCCACCGATTTTGGCGGCAGCAGCAACGGTGTTCAGGGTGGCCGGGGCCAGCACCTTGTTGTCGTGTTCTGCGATTACCAAGATAGTCATTGTTAGATTACCTTCGCTTCGTTTTTCAGTTTCTCGACCAGTTCAGCCACCGACTTGACCTTGATACCCGCGCTGCGTGCAGCTGGCGCTTCGACTTTAACGGTCTTGTTAGTAGAGGCGGTGGAAACGCCCAAAGCATCCGGAGTCAGCACTTCGAGAGGCTTCTTCTTGGCTTTCATGATGTTTGGCAGGGACGCATAACGCGGCTCGTTCAAACGCAGGTCGGTGGTGACGATGGCCGGCAGTTTCAGGGAAACCGTCTGCGCGCCGCCGTCGATTTCGCGGGTCACGGCAACGCTGTCGCCGCTGACTTCGACTTTGGAAGCGAAGGTGCCCTGGCCGTAACCGGTCAGTGCAGCCAGCATCTGGCCAGTCTGGTTGTTGTCGCTGTCGATGGCCTGTTTGCCAAGGATCACCAGTTGCGGCTGTTCCTTGTCGACAACGGCCTTGAGCAGCTTGGCAACGGCCAGCGAGGTCAGTTCTTCAGCGGATTCGACGAGTACGGCGCGATCAGCACCCAGCGCCAGAGCAGTACGCAACTGTTCTTGAGCAGTGGATGGCCCTACGGAAACGACGACGATTTCAGTCACAACGCCTTTTTCTTTCAGGCGTACGGCTTCTTCCACGGCGATTTCGCAGAAAGGGTTCATCGACATTTTGACGTTAGCCAGATCGACGCCGGAATTGTCCGCCTTGACGCGAACTTTCACGTTGTAATCGACAACGCGTTTGACAGCTACAAGAACCTTCATGGATTCCTCGTTACTCTCCGGTGAAAAGGAAGCCGCCCGGATAAACCTGGCGGTAGATGCTCAACGGCGCACAAGGGCACCTCTAAAAACGCAGGCCGTCGTGACAGGTAACGTTGCACGTACTCAATAATAAAGACCGTTCGTCAGCGGTGACTGACAAGTCATTCATCGTCGCAACGTGTAAACTGCGCGCCAGCATTACGTGCGCGTCAACCTGCCCAAGCAGTGCCTTGTCTTTGGACGTGGCCTTGAAACCGGCAGTCCGCCTACGAGAAGCGCAAAACCGACCGTATATTGACCGGAACACCTTTTCCGGTCAATACAGCAAAATGGTCAGATATAAGCCGCGTTGCTTTGATTTACCTAGCTCGCGGGCAATTCAAACAAACGTTTGTATTGGACGCTGAGAGTGGTGTAGATATAATGCGCCACCTAGAGAGAAAGGTGGGTCGTCCCCTGCCCTTTTGTAAGAAATTGGCGCAGAAGACGACGGACAAAACACCGAACCTCCACCCATTAGAAAAAAAACTGTTGAGCCTTGAGTAGGAGATAGCCTGTGGAACGCGAATACATGGAATTCGACGTGGTCATCGTCGGCGCAGGGCCGTCGGGCCTGTCTGCCGCCTGCCGACTGAAGCAGAAGGCCGCCGAAGCCGGTAAGGAAATCAGCGTCTGCGTGGTCGAAAAAGGCTCCGAAGTCGGCGCACACATCCTGTCCGGTGCCGTGTTTGAGCCACGCGCCCTGAATGAATTGTTCCCAGACTGGAAAGAGCTGGGCGCCCCGCTCAATACCCCAGTCGTGCGCGACGACATCTATGTACTGCGCAGCAGCGACAGCTCCACCAAGGTTCCAGACTTCTTTGTGCCCAAGACCATGCACAACGAAGGCAACTACATCATCTCCCTGGGCAACCTGTGCCGCTGGCTGGCCCAGCAGGCCGAGAACCTGGGCGTGGAAATCTACCCAGGCTTCGCCGCCCAAGAAGTGTTGTTCGACGAAAACGGCGTAGTGCGCGGGATCATCACCGGCGACCTTGGCGTGGACCGTGAAGGCCAGCCAAAAGACGGCCTGTACACCCCCGGCATGGAACTGCGCGGCAAGTACACGCTGTTCGCCGAAGGCTGCCGTGGGCACCTGGGCAAGCAACTGATCCAGCGCTTCAACCTGGACAGCGACGCCGACGTGCAGCACTACGGCATCGGCCTCAAGGAAATCTGGGAAATCGACCCGGCCAAGCACCAACCTGGCTTGGTGGTCCACACCGCCGGCTGGCCGCTGGACATCATGAGCAACGAGAACACCGGTGGCTCTTTCCTCTATCACCTGGAAAACAACCAGGTGGTCGTAGGCCTGATCGTCGACCTGTCCTACAGCAACACCTTCCTGTCGCCGTTCGATGAGTTCCAGCGCCTCAAGCATCACCCGGTGCTGGCCCAGTACTTGGAAGGCGGCAAGCGCATCAGCTACGGCGCGCGCGCCCTGGCCAAGGGCGGCATCAACTCGCTGCCTAAGATGATATTCAAGGGCGGCGCCTTGATCGGTTGTGACCTGGGCACCATGAACGTAGCCAAGATCAAGGGCAGCCATACCGCAATGAAGTCCGGCATGCTCGCCGCCGACGCCGTGGCTGATCGCCTGTTCGCCGAGTCCGAAGGCGGCGATGAGCTGACCGCCTACGTCGACAGCTTCAAAGCCAGCTGGCTCTACGAAGAACTGTTCGCCACCCGCAACTTCGGCCCGGCGATGCACAAGTTCGGCCCGATCATCGGTGCTGGCTTCAACTGGTTCGACCAGAACATCCTCGGCGGCAAAATGCCGTTCACCCTGCATGACACCAAGCCGGACTACGCCTGCCTCAAGCTGGCCAAGGACAGCCAGAAGATCGACTACCCAAAACCCGACGGCAAGTTGAGCTTCGACAAGTTGAGCTCGGTGTTCCTCTCCAGCACCAACCATGAAGAAGAACAGCCGTGCCACTTGAAACTCAAGGACCCGAGCATCCCGATCGGCACCAACCTGCCGCTTTACGATGAACCGGCGCAGCGTTACTGCCCGGCCGGCGTGTACGAAGTCATCACCCAGGAAGACGGTGAGAAGCGCTTCCAGATCAACGCCCAGAACTGCGTGCACTGCAAGACTTGTGATATCAAGGACCCTTCGCAGAACATCACCTGGGTGACACCGGAAGGCGCGGGCGGGCCGACTTACCCGAATATGTAAGCCATCTGCTTGAACATGAGGCTCTCCACTGGAGAGCCTTTTTTTATGGCCGACACAAATCTAATGTGGGAGCGAGCAAGCTCCCACATTTAGATAGAGGCATCTACGGGATTTATGCGGCGCGCTCTTCACCCGGGTTACGCTCGAAATAGCGTTTATATTCCCGACTGAACTGCGACGTACTCTGATACCCCACGTTATGCGCCGCCTGCGCCACGCCCATGCCTTCCACCAGCAACAGCTGTTGGGCCTTGAGCAGGCGCAGACGCTTGAGGTACTGCACCGGCGACAACAAGGTGCAACGTTTGAAGTGCTCATGGAACGTCGACGCACTCATATGCGCATAACCGGCCAAGGTCTCGATGTTCAGGGGTTCGGCGTAATGGGCATGCAGGTGGTTCAAGGACGTGGCAATCCGCGAGAACTGCCCCTGCTGTTCCACCAGGGCGCGCAGCACATCGGCCTGGGGCCCACGCAGTGCGGTGAACAATAATTCCCGGACCCGCGCCGGCCCCATGATCCGGGCTTCCAATGGATCGTGCAGGCACTGCAACAGCCGCTCGACGCAACCGCGCATCGCGTCATCCAGTACCACCGAGCTCATCGACTCCAACGTCTGCGCCGTCGGCGGTGGGCCAGCCTGCATGCCCATGGCCATCACCAACTCGCCCAACACCACCCGATCGATACCCACAGTCACCCCGTACAGCGGGGCATCGGCGGCCATGGCAAACGTCTCGCACTCGAACGGCACCGGCATTGCCTGGATCAGGTAGTGCCCGGCGCCGTACTCCAGCGTCCTGGGGCCCAGGTAGGCGACCTTGCTGCCCTGAGCCACGAACATCAGGCTCGGTTCGTAGATCTGCGGGCCGCGTGCTACGTCGCAACTGGCGCGCAACACCTTCACACCCGCCAGGTGAGTCGGGGAAAAACCATCGCGGGGCGTCAGCCCCTCAATCAAGGAAACCAGCGTGGCGTTGGCATCAAGATGGCGAGTCAACAACATGGCAAAAACTTCGCGAAAAAGGGATGAGAACATCATCGCAGGTCTGGCGGCCAATGAATCCAATCCAGGGGCACTCCCGGACGAATAGGCATGAGACTCGGAGCATTTGCCATGTTCGCCCACCGGGTCCACGCGCAGAATTCGCCACCTTTCCCGTCCAAGCTTTTGCGAGGTTTTCACCATGTACACCGCCATCGGTTACGCCGCCCAGTCGGCCACCACTCCCCTCGCCCCCATGTCTTTCGAGCGCCGCAGCCCGCGGGCCGATGACGTGGCAATCGAGATTCTGTACTGCGGCGTCTGCCACTCCGACATCCACCAGGCTCGCAACGAATGGGGCATCGCCGTCTACCCGCTGATGCCGGGCCATGAGATTGTCGGCAAGGTCACGGCCGTCGGCGCCAGCGTCAGCGCGCATAAAGTCGGCGACCTGGTCGGCGTGGGCTGCATGGTGGACTCGTGCCGCCACTGCGAAGCCTGCAAGTCGGACCTGGAGCAGTACTGCCTCGAAGGCCCGACCATGACCTATGCCACCCCGGATCGCGTGGACGGCAGCAACACCATGGGCGGCTACTCCGATAGCATCGTGGTCAGCGAGCACTTCGTGGTGAAGATTCCGGCCAAGCTCGACCTGGCCAGCGCCGCACCGATCCTCTGCGCAGGCATCACTACCTACTCGCCGCTCAAGCACTATGGCGTCAAGGCCGGCGACAAGGTCGGGATTCTCGGCATGGGCGGCCTGGGCCATATGGGCATCAAGTTCGCCAAGGCCATGGGCGCTGAAGTGACGCTGTTCACCCGCTCCGCGAGCAAGGCAGAAGAAGGCCGGCGCCAGGGCGCCGATCACGTGATCGTGTCCACCGATGCCGAGCAGATGAAAGCCGCCGCCGGGCATTTTGATTTCCTGCTGGACACCATCCCGGTGCAGCACGACCTCAACCCCTACCTCGATACCCTGCGCTTTGACGGCGTGCATATCCTGGTGGGTTTGATCGAGCCGGTAGACCCTCCGGTCAACGCTGCCAAGCTGGTGCTGGGCCGTAAAGTGCTGGCCGGCTCACTGATCGGCGGCATTGCAGAAACCCAGGAAGTCCTGGATTTCTGCGCCGAGCATGGCATTACCTGCGACATCGAAATGCTCGATATCCGCCAGATCAACGAAGCCTATGCGCGCATGATTGCTGGCGACGTGAAGTACCGCTTCGTGATCGACATGACCACCCTGAAGGCTTGATCAGGCCTTCGCCCCCAACTCCGCTGACAGCCGTGCTGCAACCTGTTTGACCACAGGAATCAGCTCGGCCATTTTTTCCAGCGGCATGTAGGGCACCGTACTGGCGATGCTGATGCCGGCGACAATCCGCCGGCTGGCATCGCGCACGGGCGCGGCCACACAGCGGATCGACGGCTCGTTGTCTTCCAGGTCGAACGCATAGCCGCCCGCGACATATTCGCGCATGCGTTGCTCGAATTGCTCCCAGGATTGTTCCGGGTGCTGCGGCCAGTGCAGGTTTTTCCCGCCTACCGGCAAGCTGGCCTGATACAGGCGCTGCCATTCCTCTTGCGAATCATCGAGCAACAAGGCCTTGCCGATCCCGGTACGTGCCAGGGGCATGCGGTGGCCGACCCGCGAGCGCATTTCCGGGCCGTTGCGCCCAGGATTCTTGTGCAGGTACAGCACATCGTCGTATTCACGGATCGCCAGGTGGATGGTGTCGCCGGTCAGCGCCGACAGCTCATCCAGATAAGGCATCGCCAGCGTCACCAGCGGCAGTTCTTCCCGGGCCTGGAAGCCCAACTCGATCAGCTTGGGGCCCAGCAGGTAGCCGACTTGCGGCACTACCCGCAGGTAGCGTTCGTCCACCAGGCAACTGGCCAGGCGATGCGTGGTGCTGCGAGTGGTGCCGATGCGCCGGGCAATCTCCTTGAGATCCCGCGCCCCGGATGCCACCGCCTGCACCACGCCCAGGCCGCGCAACAGGGTCTGGGTGCCCGTGGGCGCGGAGTCTTTGGCGGGCGTCGGTGGGTTTTCCTGCATGTCGGAGCCTATCTGGAAATGCGAAAGCGGCGGCCATTATGGCAAATGCCGGGCCTCATAACAGGGCCGATCTCAGCCTTGGGCAAACTCACGCAACGCATCGCCTTCCATGCGGTAGCGCACCCACTCTTCCTGGGGTTGGGCGCCGATGGATTTGTAGAACGCAATGGCCGGTTCGTTCCAGTCCAGCACGCTCCACTCAAAGCGCCCACAGCCATTGTCGTAGGCGATCTTCGCCAAGTGGCGCAGCAACTTCTTGCCCGCCCCACCACCGCGCTGCTCCGGGTTGATGTACAGGTCTTCCAGATACAGGCAGTTGCTGCCAAGCCAAGTGGAGTAGCTGAAGAAGAACACCGCAAAACCAATCGGCAAGCCATCGCGCAGGCAGATCAGGCCATGGGCGGTGGCACCTTCGCTGAACAGGCTGCGCTCGATATCCACCACGCTGGCGATCACTTCGTGGCGGGCTTTTTCGTACTCGGCCAGTTCAGTAATAAAGGTCAGGATCTGCGCAGCATCGCTGGGTACGGCGGGACGGATCTCGATGGTCATGAACAGGCCTGCGGCTAAAAAAGAAAGGACACATACTAAGGCGCTTTGATGACCGCTTGCAGGGATTTATGCACGCGATTACTCCGCTGCGCAGCAATGCTGACGCCAGTAACCACAGAACAAAGCACGGGGTGGCCCGTGGTAAAAAGTCCGCCATAAATCCAACAAACCCCAAGGCTTGCCCATGCGCCCCTCTGCTCCAGTTGGCGGAACGCTCTTCGCCCTGTTCTGCCTTGCCAGCTACCTGCTGTCACTGTCGTATGGCTCGACGTTTTTGTTGTCGCTGCTGATCGATTCCAGAGGCGGCAATGAACACGACGCCGGCAGCGTGATTTCCATGGCGATGCTCAGTACGTTTATCGCGGTGATTGCATCCGGGCACCTGGCCGATGCCCTGGGTGCCGCGCGCTCAATTGCCTGCCTGGGGATCCTGCTGGTGGTGGCCTGCCTGGGCTTTGCCCTGACGCCGGGTTTTGGCCAGGGCCTGATGCTGTTCGGCCTGACCCTCGGGCTGGGCTGGGGCGTGTTCTACACCCTGGGCCCGATCATCGTGGCGATGCTGGTGGCGCCCAGCCACAGGGCCAAGTATTTCGCCTGGCTGTCGGGGAGCATGATGACCGGCATCGGTTCGGGCCCCCTGTTGGGGCGGGCGGCCAGCGCCATGGGCCTGCCTCTGGAAAGCGCATTTTATATTGCAGCTCTCGCCAGCCTGGTGGGCGTGCTGATGTTCTGGCGCCTGGGCAGCTATCTCAAGCAGCAACCCAACTTGTTGGGGACTGGCACCGTGTCGAAAATCTCCTGGGCCAGCACCCGGCGTGTACTGGGGTCGAAGGCGGCATTCGCGATCATCATGGTTGGCCTGGGCGGCTGTGTGTTTGGCGGGCTGTCGAGTTTCCAGACCAGCTACGCGGCAAGTCAGGGGCTAGATTACTCGCTGTTTTTCCTGGGCTTCATGGGCGCGGCGATCACCAGTCGATTGTTGATTGCCAGCGTGGTGGTCAAGCGGGATGCGTACTGGTCGGCCTGTGTGTTATCCGGATTGATGCTGGTGTCGATCCTGATGTTCAGCTTCGGCGTGCATGACAGCTTCAGCTACTTGCTGGCGGCTATCACCTTGGGAGTGGGTTACGGCCTGACCTATTCAGTGATCAACGGCCTGGCCGCCAACGAAGCGCCAACTGCCAGCACGCCCCAAGCCTTGCTGCTGTTCAGCCTGTCGTACTTTATCGGGGTGTTCGGGTTCCCGCTGCTGGCGGGCAAGCTGATTGTCGAGCATGGCGTGCCAACCCTGCTCGCCAGTGTATTGGGCATCGCCTTGCTCAACTGGCTGATCACGGTGCTGCGCCTGATTTGGCGCCGGGTGTCGAAACACAAAATCTTACAGGTGACCTAGCACCGTTCGTCGTGATCCAGGCACCAACAATAAGAGTGGGCTGACCAACCTAAGGTAAGGACTTTATTCCTATGGAGGCTCCACCATGAATACTTCCAAAGTGACTGCCCTCGCCTTCGCTGGCTTGCTGTCTGCGGTGTCCCTGGCCAGTGTTGCGGCAACCGACCCTTCCACCGGCAAGACCGACCCTATTGGTAGCCCGCCCAACCCCGCCACCCAAGAAACCGAGAACTCCATGGGCACCGGGCTCGATACCAATGGCGGAGCCATCATCCAGGACGGCGCCGACCCACGCACCCGAGGCAATGACGGCAACCGCCAGGGCCTGGGCACCGATGTCGAGAACGGCAAGATCGGCCCCGGCAAGAATGCCACCCCAAGCGGCAACGATGACAACCTGCCCGGCGCGCCAAAACAGCCTTGAGCCACTGGCCGACAGACGAACACTACCCCACCACTGACCCTGAAGAGGTATGCATGAACGTCGATAAAAACCTTGAGAAAGAAGTCCTCACCCGCTTGCTGCACGCGCACCCGAATGGCTTGGGCAAGGAGGTGCTGGATAACTACCGGGGCGAAAAAGTCGTGGCCAGTACCCTGGCGATCCTTCAGGACCGCGGGCTGATCAAGGAAGGCCATGTGACCTGTAACGAGGCCGGCGAACACGCATTGCACCTGCCGATCAAACTGACAGCATCCGGCGTGGACGCGGCGCGCAAGCTCGAAGACGCGTAATAGACGGCTTGCCGGCGATAGCGGTGTGCCTGGTGATGATAGAGCGCTAGGCAGGCCGTCATCGCTGGCAAGCCAGTTCCTACAAACATTCCAAACCTATGCAGGAGCCGGCTTGCCGGTATCAGTCCCTGGGCTCCAGGCCTATCGGGAAGAACACCCCCCCACTCCAGACGCCCAGCCAACTCTCGCCGTCGATCCGGCGTGTTACTGCCAGTTCCACCAACTGGTAGAACACGTTGCGGTGGACCAGCGCCTCAAGGTTGTTGCGCACCAGCACATAGGGCGAAGGCTCCTGGGTGTGTGGATCAATCACCACCCGCAGCGGATGCGCCGGGCCGGCTTCGATCAGGTCTTCGACATTGGAGGTAAACCGCAGGAGCTGGTTCTCGCCATCGCCCTCGACCTCCAGCGACACAGCCACAAAGGGCGCGTCATCCACCTTGATCCCGACCTTTTCCACCGGCGTGATCAAGAAGTAATCATCGCCATCGCGACGGATGATGTTGGAGAACAGCTTGACCATCGGTTTGCGCCCGATAGGCGTGCCCAGGTAATACCAGGTGCCATCACGGGCGATGCGCATGTCGATATCGCCACAGAAATTCGGGTTCCACAGATGAACCGGAGCCGGTCCCTTGCCCTTGGGCAACTGCGCCAACAAATCATTGGCCTTGGCCGAATCCGTCATGCTGTTCTCCTCTGAATTACTGGTCGCTCATGCCCAACAGGCTGCGGGCGTACTGGCGCAGCGGTGGGCCAAGCAGATCTTCGGGTTTGTTGTCATGGAACGTCAGTAAACCGCCACGACTGCGAATCCGTGCAGTATCGATCAAATATTGGGTGCTGGTCTCGATCAACATGATCTGGATGACCCCGCTGTCGACGCCCAGTCGGTCCAGGGCTTCCTGATCGGCCCACTCATCTGCATTGCCGATGCGATCATCGGCCTTAGCGAACCGCGTATACAACAGGTAATGCGCGCCTGCCTCACGGGCTTCGGCCATGGCCTGCTCCAGCCCTTGCGGGGCGCGGGCGCGGCGGACCATGGGGAAGTATTCGATAAAGCCATTGAAGGCTTCCTCGGCCACCACATTGGGACGCGGATAGGCACTGCCCGGCGGCGTGAACGCGCCCTGGGCGATAAATACAAACGAATCGGGCTGTATGCGAACCGAGTTGGAACGACGGGTGTCGCTGTGATCCAGCAAACCGGCATCGCTCATCTGATAGCGAGTGCCTTCGGCCATATCGCTGACTGTCATGCAGCCACCCAGCGCGAACGACGCCAGCAACAAAACCAGACTACGCATCCTATCCTCCAGGAGCCGGTGACGGAAAACCGGCGAATGGGCACCAGATGCAGATTTTGCGCCAGCTTGCCTGGCTACCCGCCAATGATCTTCATCACGGTCGCCCCGCCGGAAAACGCCACTTCCTGCTTGTCGCCCAAGGCCTTGACCAGCAGACGCTGCAACGCCGGCAGGGCCTGGTGGCGCGGCTTGTCCAACAGGTCGCCGACATAGTGGCGGTTGCTCGACGACAGGCAGCCGTGCAACCAGCCGGTCGAGGAGAGGCGCAGGCGCGAACAGGTACGGCAAAACGGCACGCTTTCATTGGCGATCACGCCGAAGAAGCCCTGACCGGGAATTTCATAGCGCACGGCCGTGGCATCTACCGGGGCGTCAGCCTGCAGGTATTCGTGATGTTCGCCAATCAGGCTCAACAGTTGCTGCAGGCTGACGAACTGTTGCAGGAACGCGTTGGAGTCACTGGCAAGGTGGCCCATGCGCATCAACTCGATGAAACGCAGTTCATAGCCGCGCTCCAGGCAATACTCCAGCAGGGGCATGACCTGATCGAGGTTCTGCCCGCGCAACGGCACCATATTGACCTTGATCTTGATTCCCGCCGCACGCGCCTGCTCCATGCCATCGAGGACCGTGGCCAGGTCGCCCCCCCTGGCGATCCCGCGAAAGGCAGCGGCATCGAGGGTGTCGAGGGAAACATTGATACGGCGAATACCGGCATCGACCAGTAATGGCAACTTGCGCGCTAGTAACTGGCCATTGGTGGTCAAGCTGATATCGCTCAAGCCCATCTGCCCGACGGCCTGCATAAAGGTTTCGAGCTTGGGACTGACCAGCGGCTCGCCGCCGGTGATGCGCAGACGATCGATGCCTGCAGCCTCGATCAGGTAGGCCACCCCACGGGCCATGGCCTCGGCCGAGAGCTCGTCCTGCGCAGCCACCAACCGCTTGCCGTTGGGCACGCAGTAGGTACAGGCGTAATTGCAGGCTGAGGTCAGGCTGATCCGCAAATTGCGAAAACGCCTGCCTTGACGATCAACGATCATGGATCACTCCGGCAGCGGATAATTCGGGCGCGCTAAAACCTGACTCATAAATCAGATTTTAGCAAGGTCCTTGCCTGAGTATATTCCTGGGTTACTACATACGGCAGTAAATCAACCGGCCATTGTCCGGATGAATGCCTTATGTGGCAGGCGTCTCGGGGTTCGGCAGGTCGGTGCTGTGCTTGCGCTTGTTGCCCATGCGTACGCCGATGTCCATCAGGAACTGGAAGAAGCCTTCCTGGTCTTCCAGCACATTGCTCCAGAATGGCGAGTGGTACAGCGCCACGGCACCATGCACCAACGCCCAGGCGGCGCAGTAGTGGAAGTAAGGCGGCACATCTTCCAGCTTGCCTTCACTGATCCGACCCTTGATCAGCAGGGTCAGGCGCTCGAAGTTCGAAGCACGGATCTTGTGCAACTCCTCGACCATTTCCGGCACTTGGTGGCCCTTGACCACCTTTTCTTCGAGGCGGTCGAACAGGCGGTAGCGCTGCGGGTCACGCATGCGGAACTCAAAGTAAGCCCGGGACAGCGCTTCCTTGTCTTTGTCGACATCGGCCGAGTGCAGCAGCTCGTTCAAATCGCGCTCGTAATCGAGCATCAGGCGCAAGTAGATCTCGGCCTTGGACTTGAAGTGCTTGTAGATCGTGCCTTTGCCGATACCCACGGCATCCGCAATCATCTCGACGGTGACGCTGTCTTCACCCTGTTCGAGGAACAATTTGAGCGCGGTGTCGAGAATTTCCTGCTCACGGCGGCGAAACTCACGGACCTTACGGGGTTCTTTGTGCATAGAAAGAGGTCTGCAGAGGTCAGTATTGGGAGGGTTGAATGCCCCGATGACGGAACGTTTTACCCGGTGCGAGGGATTATCCCGACTGGGCGGTCGTTGGGCAACGTCTATATGAACAACCCATACACTAAACTTACAGCCCGCCAACGAATCAAGCGATATGGGTCAGAAATAAAACACAGGTTCGCGCAATGTATTGCCGCTCAATGAGAACTCAAGCGAAGCGCACGTATTCCAAATCTGTTTAAAAAACGATCAGATGCGGCTGGACTGCACGGGATACTGATCAATACTTCATCTGTCGGTGTGACATCTCCCCCAAGTGAAACACCGATAGGGGTACCAATGGACCGCGTACCTTTATTTACTCCTAATGGTCTTAACCCGGATTCACCCCCCAGAACCCGGGTTTTTTTTGCCTTGGATTCAGCGAACGTGCGCCAACGGGAACAGGCGCTTGAAGTTCTCGGTGGTCTGCTCGGCAAAACGCTCGACAGACTCGCCGCGCAACATCGCCAGGTAATCCGCCACATCCCGCACATATTCCGGGAGGTTCGGTTTACCGCGATGGGGGATTGGCGCGAGGTAAGGCGAATCGGTTTCCACCAGCAGACGATCCGCCGGCACCTGGCGCGCCACATCCCGCAGGGCATCAGCATTGCGGAAGGTGACAATCCCCGACAGGGAAATATAGAACCCCAGGTCGAGCGCCGCCTTGGCCATCTCCCAGTCTTCGGTAAAACAATGCAACACGCCCGCCTGGGGCAGCGCCGCCTCGCGCAGCAAGGCCAGGGTGTCGGCACGGGCGCCACGGGTATGGACGATCACTGGTTTACCGGTCTGCTGCGCCGCTTGCAGGTGCAGGCGGAACGAGGCCTGCTGCAAATCGGCGGCTTGCGGCTCGTAGTGGTAATCCAGGCCGGTCTCGCCAATAGCCACCACTCGCGGGTGATTGAGTTCACCCAGCAGCCAGTCGAGGGCCGGGGCTTCGCCAGGCTTGAGGTCCAGGGGATGGATGCCTACCGAGCAATCCACGTCGGCATAGCGCTCAGCCAGGGCCTTGACGTCGGCGGCGTTCTCGGCGCTGACGCCGATGCACAGGAAATGCCCGACGCCACGCTGGCGTGCGGCGTCGAGGGCGGCATCCAGGGAGCCGCCGTGGGCGGCGAGGTCGAGGCGATCAAGGTGGCAATGGGAATCTACGAGCATAAGAAGTTACAACTTGCGTCACAGGAAGTGTCTGGCCAACGAGACATCCGTCAGCCCCGAGAATATCAACGTCGGCCGAGTAACCCGACCCACTGCACCAACAGTGCCTCAAGCAACAGCACCCGGTTCAGGTTGGCCTTGCCCAGGACCTTCTGGCGCTGGGCGAGGATCCAGTCCTGAATGTTCAAAACCTTGTCCTGGGCGCTCTTCTGCGCCAGGTACTGCACGACCTTGCGCATGTCCATCAAGCCCAGGCCGCTCTCATCCTGAGTCAGTTGATAGCGCAGGATCAAGCTGGACCAATCACAGAACCAGTCAAACAGCAGCAACAGCGGCACGTCTTTCCAGCCCTCGGCCAGTTGCGTGGCAGACTGCTCTTGCTTGAGCAGCTTCTTCACCCCATCGACCACCAGCGCACGCTGCTCGCGTACGCCCTGGGCCTGCAGGCTGACCGCCGCCAGGGGTGAGCCGGCCGCCAGGGTCAGCAATTCAACCCGTTCCTGCTCACTGCACTCCGGCAAGGCCTGGCCCAGCCATTGCAAACTCATGGCCTCGCTCGGCAGCGGGCAGGCCTGTTGCACGCAACGACTGCGAATCGTCGGCAGCAAACGGCTGGACTGATGACTGACCAGCAGCAGCACGGTGTCGCCCGAGGGCTCCTCAAGGCTCTTGAGCAAGGCGTTGGCGGCGTTGATGTTCATCGACTCCACCGGCTCGATCAGCACCACCTTGCGCCCGCCCATCTGCGCGGTCTGCACCACGAAGCTCACCAGGTCACGTACCTGGTCGACCTTGATCGCCTTGTCGGCCTCTTCAGGCTCCAGCACGTAGTTGTCCGGATGGCTGCCGGCCTTGAGCAGCAGGCACGATTTGCATTGCCCGCACGCCTCAAGCCCTGCTGGCTGCTGACACAGCAGGCGAGCCATCAAGCGCTCGGCCAAGGCGCGCTTGCCGATGCCTGCCGGCCCATGGAGCAGATAGGCATGGGCATGCTGGGCACGTCCGGCCAATTGCTGCCACAGGCTGTCCTGCCACGGATAGGCTTCAGCCACGGTAAAGCTCCAACAGTTTCGGGAGCAGCGCATCGATGGCCTGTTGCACTTGCTCCAGCGGTTGCGCGGCATCCAGCAAGCAATAGCGCGACGGTGCAGCTTCGGCACGCTGGAGGTACGCCGCGCGCACCGCTTCAAAAAATGCCCGGCCTTCCAGTTCGAAGCGGTCCAGGCGACCACGGGCGCTGGCCCGCGCCAGGCCGACGTCCACCGGCAGGTCGAAGACCAGGGTCAGGTGCGGGCGCAGATCGCCCTGGACAAAGGTCTCCAGGGTCGCGATGCGCTCCAGGGACAAGCCACGGCCGGCGCCTTGGTAGGCGTAGGTAGAATCGGTAAAGCGGTCGCAGATCACCACCGCACCACGGGCCAGCGCCGGCCGGATCACTTCGGCCAGGTGCTGGGCACGCGCGGCAAACACCAGCAACAACTCGGTGTCCGGGTTCATGACTTCGTCGCCAGTCGCCAGCAACACCTCGCGGATCTTCTCCGCCAGGGGCGTGCCGCCGGGCTCGCGGGTCAGCAGCACCTCGATCCCTGCGGCCCGCAAGCGCTCGGCCAGGTATTCACGGTTGGTACTCTTGCCGGCGCCTTCCGGGCCTTCCAGGGTAATAAACAAGCCAGTCACAGGCAGTCCTTAATCAGAGTCATTGCGGGCTTTGCGCGGGCGCAGCTTCAGGCGCGACAGGCTCAACGGTCGCAGGTGTGGCCGGCGCAGGGCTGGAGCGATAATCGGCGCGACGCTTGAGTTGGTACTCGCGCACCGCCGCATTATGGGCATCCAGGCTATCGGAGAAAATATGGCTGCCATCGCCCCGCGCCACGAAATACAGGCTGCTGCCCGGTACCGGATTCAACGCGGCATGGATCGCTTCGCGGCCGACCATGGCAATCGGCGTCGGTGGCAAGCCGCTGATCATGTAGGTGTTATAGGGCGTGGCTTCTTTCAGGTGCGCGCGCGTCAACTTGCCGTTGTAGCGCTCGCCCATGCCGTAGATCACGGTGGGGTCGGTCTGCAGCAGCATGCCGATCTTCAGGCGCCGCACAAACACCCCGGCAATCTGCCCACGCTCTTCAGGCACGCCGGTTTCCTTCTCGACCAGCGATGCCATGATCAGCGCTTGGTAGGGGTCGGTATAGGGCGCATCCGGGGCACGTCGGCTCCATTCCTGCTCAAGTACATCGTCCAGGCGGTTGTAGGCTTTCTTCAGGAACTCGACATCGGTCATGCCGCGCACGAAACGGTAGGTATCAGGGAAGAACCGCCCTTCCGGGAAGACGTCGGGATGGCCGATTTTTGCCATCACCTCGCGGTCACTCAAGCCCGTCAGGGTCTGCTCGATCTTTTCGTGCTTGGCCAGCGCACTGCGCACCTGGCGGAAGTTCCAGCCCTCCACCAGCGTCAGGCTGTACTGCACCACTTCACCGCGTTGCCACAGGCCGATCAGGCCCTGGGCCGTCAGGCCTGGCGTCATGCGGTACTCGCCACTGTGCAGTGGCTGACCCTCAAGATTGAAGCGCCAGTAAAGGCGCAGCCAGAAGGCATCCTCAAGTACACCGTCGTTTTCCAGACGATTGAAAGTACCGGTAGGGGTCGCACCAGCCGCTACATCCAGCAATTGCTCCTGGGACAGATTCAGCGGCTGCTTCAAGGCCGAGTCCAGCTTCCAGGCCGAAAAGCCCAGCAGCAAACCCGCCAGGACCAGACCGATCTCCAGCAGCAATACAATTTTACGTCTCAAATCAAACACCCAATAGCGCGCGAACAATGCCCTGCAGTTTACGGGTGAGCGGCCCAGCCGACCAGCTCATTGGCCCACATCCAAGCACCGGCCAAATGCCATATACGCTGTTGCAGACGAACACTTCATCAGCCTGCTGCAACTGCGCAAGGCTGATATCGGCAACGGTGGTGACAATGCCCAACCCCTCGGCCCTGGCCAACAGCTCGGCACGCATGACGCCGGCCACGCCGCAACGGCTCAGGTCGGCCGTCAGCAACTGGCCGTCATGCACCAGGAACAGGTTGCTGAACACGCCTTCGATGACGCGCCCGGACATATCCAGCATCAATCCTTCCACGTGATCGGCATCTTGCCACTCGGCGCGGGCCATGACCTGTTCGAGGCGGTTTAGGTGCTTGAGACCTGCGAGCAAAGGTTGCTCGGACAAACGAGTAGCGCATGGGAACAGGCGAACGCCTGAAGAACCATGAGTCTGAGGATAGGTGGCAGGCGGGCTGCCTTGCAGAATACGGCGCACCGAGGCGCCAGCGCTGATGCCATAACCCCGCTGGCTATCGCCACGGGTGAGGATCAACTTGAGTACGCCATCGCCCAGGGCTGCGGCAAAGGCCAGCACTTCGCTGCGGACCAGTTCCTGGTCTGCGGCAAGCGCAAGGCGCCTGCAACCCTCGTCGAGGCGTTGCAGGTGACGATCAAGCAGCACGGGCTGCCCGGCCTTGACTGCGATGGTTTCAAACAGACCATCGCCGTAGGCCAGGCCGCGATCTTTCAGCAGCACGGCGTCCGCTGGCTGACCGTCGACCCAGCTGTGCATCACTCGGCGAACCGGCGGAACACCAGGGAACCGTTGGTACCGCCAAAGCCGAACGAGTTGGACAACACCACGTCGATCGGCATTTTCTGCGGCTCGTGAGGCACGAAGTTCAGGTCGCAGCCCTCATCTGGTTCATCAAGGTTGATGGTCGGCGGCGCGACCTGATCCTTGATTGCCAGCACGCTGAAAATCGCTTCGACTGCACCTGCCGCACCCAACAGGTGACCGGTCATGGACTTGGTGGAGCTGACCGCCAGCTTGTAGGCGTGCTCGCCGAATACCGACTTGATGGCCTGGGCTTCTGCCAGGTCGCCCGTCGGCGTCGAGGTGCCGTGGGCGTTGATGTACTGCACTTGATCGACGTTGATCTTCGCGTCGCGCAGGGCATTGCTGATGCAACGCGCGGCGCCCGCACCGTCGGCAGGGGGCGAGGTCATGTGGTACGCATCGCCACTCATGCCAAAACCGATCAGTTCGGCATAGATCGTCGCGCCACGGGCCTTGGCGTGCTCCAGTTCTTCGAGGACCAGGGCACCGGCACCGTCGGACAGTACAAAGCCATCACGGCCCTTGTCCCACGGACGACTGGCGCGGGTCGGCTCGTCATTGCGCGTCGACAGCGCACGGGACGCGCCGAAGCCACCCATGCCGAGGCCACAGGCAGCCATTTCGGCGCCACCGGCGATCATCACGTCAGCCTCGTCATAGGCGATATTGCGCGCCGCCATGCCGATGCAGTGAGTGCCCGTGGTGCACGCCGTGGAAATGGCGTAGTTAGGCCCCTGGGCACCCAGATGGATGGACAGGAAGCCGGAAATCATATTGATGATCGAGCCCGGGACGAAGAACGGTGAAATTCGACGAGGGCCGGATTCGTGCAAGGTACGGCTGGTTTCTTCGATATTGGTCAAACCGCCAATACCCGAGCCCATGGCCACGCCAATGCGCTCACGGTTGGCATCGGTCACTTCCAGGCCGGCGTTACGCACCGCCTGAAAACCGGCTGCCAGGCCGTATTGAATGAACAGGTCGAGTTTGCGGGATTCTTTGATCGAGAGATATTCCTCGACATTGAAGCCCTTTACCGAGCCGCCAAAACGGGTGGAATAGGCAGAAAGGTCCGTATGTTCAATCAGACCAATACCACTGTGGCCAGCCAGAATGCCCTGCCAACTGCTCGGCACATCCGTACCCAGTGGCGACAACATACCCATACCGGTGACTACGACGCGTCTACGCGACACAGCACTCTCCTTTTTCTTGATGACGACACTTGAGCTGACTTTTCATCAGAGCTAATGAAAAAACCGCACGCCGTTATAGCAGTGCGGTTTTTCCATAACAGCAAGCGACGATTACAAACTATTACGCCTGGTGGCTAGTAACGTAGTCGATAGCAGCTTGAACAGTAGTGATTTTTTCAGCTTCTTCGTCCGGGATTTCGGTCTCGAATTCCTCTTCCAGAGCCATCACCAGCTCAACGGTGTCAAGGGAATCGGCACCCAGGTCTTCTACGAAGGAAGCAGTGTTGGTCACTTCTTCTTCTTTAACGCCCAGTTGCTCGGCGACGATTTTCTTGACGCGCTCTTCGATGGTGCTCATACCTTGTTTAACTCCTAATGGACAAATTCAGGCAGCTGGCCAGTGGGTAAGTGTATAGAAAGGCTTTTCAGCTTTTCAACTGAAAGCTTCACCCTCGTACCCTACCGACCACCTGTCTATAAATAGATTGCAGCTTTATAACGGATTTTAGACAGCTCGTATGACATTTTTTTGAAGCGATCCGTCACAATTTAACTCATGTACATCCCGCCGTTCACCGGGATTGTAGCCCCAGTCACGTATGCCGCACCGTCAGACGCCAGGAAAGAGACCACATTGGCGATCTCTTGGGCCTGGCCCAGACGGCCCAGCGGAATTTGCGTCAGCAACGCTTCACGCTGCGCTTCAGGCAATTCGCGGGTCATATCGGTATCGATAAACCCTGGAGCCACCGAGTTGACCGTAATCGACCGCGAGCCGACTTCACGCGCCAGGGCACGGCTGAAACCTTCCAGGCCGGCCTTGGCAGAGGCGTAGTTTACTTGGCCTGCGTTGCCCATGGCACCCACTACGGAGCCAATATTGATAATTCGACCCCAACGCGCCTTGGTCATGCCGCGCAAAACACCCTTGGACAGGCGAAACAGACTGTTCAAGTTGGTATCGACCACGTCGTACCACTCGTCGTCTTTCATGCGCATCATCAGGTTGTCGCGGGTAATACCGGCGTTGTTCACCAGAATGGCTGGCGTCCCGAACTGTGCAGTGATCTGCGCCAGCACGGCAGCCACGGACTCATCGCTAGTCACGTTGAGTTCCAGGCCAGTGCCCTGCACGCCGTTTTCCTTGAGGGTTGCCGCGATACGCTCGGCGCCGGAGGCGGAGGTCGCAGTACCGATCACTACCGCGCCCTGACGGCCCAGTTCCAGGGCAATCGCCTGGCCAATGCCACGGCTTGCGCCGGTAACCAGTGCAACTTTACCTTGCAGACTCATGCAGGCTTCTCCTTAGTTCAGGCCAGTGCGGCGCGGGCGGCTGCGAAGCCATCCGGGGTATTGAGATTGGAAGTCGACACGCCTTCGGCGCAGCGCTTGTTGAGACCGGCCAGGACTTTGCCTGGACCACACTCAACCAGTTGAGTAGCGCCCTTGGCAGCCAGGGTCTGGACCGACTCAACCCAGCGCACCGGCTTGTACAGTTGCTCCAGCAGGTCACGCTTGAGGGTTTCGAGGTCGGGTGCCACGTCGGCGCTGACGTTTTGTACCAACGGGATCTGCGGCGCCTGCCAGTTGATGGCTGCGATGGACTCGGCGAAACGCTCGGCCGCCGGGCGCATCAACTCGCAATGGGATGGCACGCTGACCGGCAGTGGCAATGCACGCTTGGCACCGCGGGCCTTGCAACCTTCGATGGCACGCTCAACCGCAGCCTTGGCACCGGCGATCACCACCTGGCCAGGGGAGTTGAAGTTCACCGCGCTGACCACGTCGCCCTGGGCCGCTTCGGCACAGGCTTCGATCACCACGGCGTCGTCCAGGCCCAAAATAGCGGCCATGCCGCCCTGCCCGGCCGGAACAGCCTCTTGCATCAGTTGACCACGGCGCTCTACCAGCTTGACCGCCTCAGCGAGGGTCAGGCTGCCTGCGGCGACCAAGGCGCTGTACTCGCCCAGGCTGTGGCCGGCGACAAAAGCCGGGCGTGCGCCGCCTTCAGCCAGCCAGACGCGCCACAGCGCGACGGAAGCCGTCAGGATCGCCGGCTGGGTTTTATCGGTTTGGTTGAGCAGTTCTTCCGGCCCGTCCTGGGTCAATGCCCAAAGGTCGTAGCCCAAGGCAGCAGAAGCTTCCTTGAATGTTTCCAGGACCAGCGGGTATTGCGCGCCCAGCTCGGCCAACATGCCGAGGGACTGCGAACCCTGCCCTGGAAAGACGAATGCGAGGGATGTAGACATGTAACAAGCCCCTAATGATCTGGTCGTCGGTGAATTGACGCCCCACAGCTGGGAGCGCAAGAAACTGACAGATTGGATGGTCAATTGAACTGGCCGGTCACATTTAAGCATTCCCGGCCCGATTCGCCTAAGGCAACAGATCCTCAAGACGGCCATGCAAGCGCTGCGGCAGGTTCTCCTGGATCTCGATCAGCGCGCGCGCAATGGCACTCTGAAAGCCCTGGACCCCTGCCGACCCGTGGCTTTTTACCACAATGCCCTGCAAACCGAGGAAGCTTGCGCCATTATGCCGCGCCGGAGCCAGGTCCGCCTGCAGGCGCCGCATCAAGGGTAGCGCCAGGGCACCCACCAGCCGGGAAGCCAGGTTGCGCTTGAACAACGCCTCGATCCGCGCGGCAATCATCGTTGCCAGGCCTTCGCTGGACTTGAGCAGAATATTTCCGACAAAACCGTCACAAACCACCACATCGGCCTCGCCGCGATACAACCCATCGCCCTCGACAAACCCGATGTAGTTCAAGCCCCGCGCCTGTTGCAACAGGCTGGCGGCCAACTTGACCTGCTGGTTGCCCTTGATGTCCTCGGTACCGATGTTCAGCAACGCCACGCGCGGACGCACCACACCCAGCGCTTCGGCCGCAACTGACCCCATCAGGGCAAAGTGCAACAGGTGCTCGGCACTGCAATCGACATTCGCTCCCAGGTCCAGCAGCTGACAGTAGCCACGCTGTGTCGGGATCGCCGCGACCATCGCCGGCCGATCAATGCCCGGCAGGGTTTTCAGCACATGACGGGACAAGGCCATCAAGGCCCCGGTGTTGCCGGCACTGACACAGGCCTGGACCTTGCCATCACGCAGCAACTCAAGGGCTACGCGCATGGAGGAATCGGGTTTGCCACGCAGGGCCTGGGCTGGCTTTTCATCCATGCCGATGGTTTCGCTGGCTGGCATTATCGTCAGGCGCGCGCGATCCACAGCCGGATGGCTGGCAATCAGTTCTTCAAGTAGGGAAGGTTGACCGACAAGGGTCAGGTGCAGCGAGGGCGTAGCGGACAGGCTGGCAATGCACGCCTGAACAATGCTGCGGGGACCGAAGTCCCCGCCCATTGCGTCAATCGCGATGACTTGAGCAGACAAGTGATTACTCGTCAGCGCCCTTGTCGATCACTTTACGACCACGGTATACGCCTTCTGGCGATACGTGGTGACGCAGGTGAATTTCACCGGTGGTTTTTTCTACAGACAGAGTGCTTGCCGTCAGGGCATCGTGGGAACGACGCATGTCACGGGCAGAGCGGGATTTTTTGTTCTGCTGAACAGCCATAATTGATTAACTCCTAAACGTTTGGGTCACGCTTTAACTGCGCCAATACACTGAACGGGTTGGACCGCGTTACCTCGTCCTCGCTCGGTTCGGACTCGTCATCGAGCCCCGCCGGCTGCTGGCATTCTTCCGGATGATGAGCAGGCACAATGGGCAAGGCGAGCAGAAGCTCCTCCTCGATCAGTGCATGCAGATCCAAAGGATCTTCGCCCAGTTCCAGCACGTCATAACCTTTCGGCAACGACTGGGTATTCGCACCCTCTTTCACCACAGCATAACTGCATTCGCTGTGGATCGGCAGGGTGACCAGCTCAAGACAACGCTGGCAAACCATTTTGACCTCGGTGTCGATAAAGCTGTGAATTACCACAGATTTACGTTCATCTCGTTCAAAAACGAATTTAGCCTGCACCGTACCGACATTGTCGGAAAGCGGGTCGCAGAGTCTCTCCAAATCGGCCAGCAACACTTCACCTTGAAGGGTGGTGCCACGATCAGCCAATTTGCGCGGGTCAACGTGAGGTGGAATCGGGTCATTCAACATAGGCGCAGCATTATAGGGATGCACCCGCCCATGTCAAAGGAAATTCAGCCCTGTGCGCCAGACTGCCCACTCGCTAGAATCCGCGACTGCCTTGAGGAGAGCCACATGTTGCCTTTATTACTCGCTTCCAGCTCGGTTTATCGCCGGGAACTGTTGAATCGCCTGCAGCTGCCGTTCATCTGCAGCTCTCCGGATATCGACGAAAACCATCGTGCAAATGAGTCCGCGGTCGACCTGGTCAAGCGCCTGGCTGAAGAGAAAGCCCGCGCCCTCGCCAACAGCCACCCAGGGCACCTGATCATCGGCTCGGACCAGGTCGCGGCGCTGGATGGCCAGATCATCGGCAAGCCCCACACCTTTGAAAAAGCCCGTGAACAATTGCTGGCGGCGAGCGGTCGACGGGTCAGCTTCCTGACCGGCCTGGCACTGCTCAATAGCGACACTGGGCGTTGCCAGGTGGACTGCGTCCCCTTCACCGTCACAATGCGCCAACTGGAGCCGGCACAGATCGAGCGCTACTTGCGGACTGAACAGCCCTACGATTGCGCTGGCAGCTTCAAGGCTGAAGGGCTGGGGGTGAGCCTGTTTCAAAGCACCGAAGGCCCGGACGCCACCAGCCTCATCGGCCTACCGCTGATTCGCCTGGTAGATATGCTGCTGGCCGAAGGTGTGCAGGTACCGTAGACCACCACAAACCCCATGCGGGAGAGGGCTTGCTCGCGAATGCGGCGCGTCAGATACACAGCCAGTGACTGACACTGCACATTCGCGAGCAAGCCCGCACCACATTTTGAGCTATGCCAACCTGAGATCAGCGCAGGGTCGGGCCCTGGAAGCCCATATACAACGCCAGCTTCTCCGCCACACTGGCACCCAGACGCTTGGAGAAGCGATCGAACGGCGATTCCTGGACGGTGAAGTCCACCAACTCCTTCTCACCAATCACATCCCGCGCCACCGAACTGGCACTGCCCAGGCCATCGATCAAGCCCAACGGCAAGGCCTGTTCGCCAGACCAGATCAGCCCGGAGAACAACTCCGGATGTTCTTTATCCTTGAGCCGCTCACCGCGCCCCTGCTTGACGCTCGCAATGAACTGGCGATGGGTGGTGTCGAGCACGCTCTGCCAGAACTGGGTTTCGTCAGCCTTTTGTGGCTGGAACGGGTCGAGAAACGACTTATGCTCGCCCGAGGTGTAGGTACGCCGCTCAACCCCCAGCTTCTCCATGGCCCCGACAAACCCGTAGCCGGCCGCCGTCACGCCAATGGAACCCACCAGGCTCGCCTTGTCGGCGTAAATCTGGTCGGCAGCACTGGCAATGTAATAGGCGCCCGAAGCCCCCAGATCAGAGATCACCGCGTACAGCTTGATCTCAGGATGCAACGCGCGCAGGCGGCGGATTTCGTCATAGACATAGCCCGACTGCACCGGACTGCCACCCGGGCTGTTGATGCGCAGCACCACACCCTTGACCTTGGGATCCTCGAAGGCGGTGCGCAGGCTGCTGACGATATTGTCGGCGCTGGCAGACTCCTTGTCGGCAATCACCCCGCGCACTTCGATCAGCGCGGTGTAGCTACCGCTGCGGGCGGCGCTTTTTTCCATATCCACCAAGGGACTGAACAGCACCAGCATGCCGATCAGGTAGGTAAAGGTCAGGAGCTTGAAGAAGATCCCCCAGCGCCGCGCCCGACGCTGCTCCTGGACACCCGCCAGCAGGGTTTTTTCCAGCAGTTTCCAGCTTTTATCATCGCCATTGTCGGCAGCGGCCTTGGTCGGCGCCTTCCACTCATCGGTCATGCCATCTACCCCAGCAAAAACTTAACGGGCCTGGTTGAGCCAGGCGTGCAATTGCGAAAACCTGTCGATCGTCAGGCGCGGCTCGTAAGCCAGCAGCGCTTCCGGGGACTGGGCGCCATAACTGACGGCAACACTGTCCATGCCGGCATTGCGCGCCATCAGCAGGTCAAACGAGGCATCGCCGACCATCAACGACTCACGAGCAGAAACGCCGCAATGGGCCATGATCTGCTCCAGCATCAACGGATGAGGCTTGCTCGCGGTTTCATCGGCGGCCCGTGTGACGTCGAAGTAATCTTCCCAGCCATTGGCCTTGAGCACCCGATCCAGCCCGCGCCGGGCCTTGCCGGTCGCCACTGCCAGGTGATAGCCCTGCTCACGCAATGCCGCCAGGGACTGCACCACCCCATCGAACAAAGGCGAAGGTTCGGACTCAAGGGCAATGTAGTGATCGGCGTAGTGCTCGCGGAACGCTACCAGTTCACTGTCGGATATCTGCGGGTACAAGGTACGAATGGCTTCGGGCAAACCCAGGCCAATGATGCCCTTGACCGCCAGGTCACTGCACAGCTCAAAGCCGGAGCGGGTCGAGGCCATATGCATGGACTCGACAATCCGGCCAATGGAATCGCACAGGGTGCCATCCCAGTCAAAAATCAGCAGTTTATAGTCAGGGCGCGACACTCAGGCGCTCCACGGTCTTGGCCCACATCTCATCGACGGGCGCCTGTAACTTCAATTCACCACCATCTGGCAACGGCACCGTCAGCATGTAGGCGTGCAGGAACAGGCGCTTGCCGCCCAGATCACGGATTTCCTTGGAGAACCCCTCGTCGCCATACTTGGTATCACCAGCAATACAGTGGCCGGCGTGCAAGGTATGTACGCGAATCTGGTGGGTACGCCCGGTCACCGGCTTGGCCTCGACCATGGTCGCAAAGTCGCCGAAACGCCGTAGCACCTTGAACAGGGTCAGCGCCTCCTTGCCCTCCTCGTCCACCTCGACCATACGCTCGCCGGAGCGCAGGTTGCTCTTCTGCAACGGCGCACGCACGCTCTTGATCGACGATGCCCAATTGCCACGCACCAGGGCCATATACCGCTTGTCCACGCCATCGCCGCGCAAGGCGGTATGCAGGTGGCGCAACATGCTGCGCTTCTTGGCGATCATCAGCAGGCCGGAGGTATCGCGATCCAGGCGATGGACCAACTCCAACTCCTTGGCATCCGGACGCAACTGACGAAAGGCTTCGATCACCCCGAAATTCAGGCCGCTGCCGCCATGAACCGCAATGCCACACGGCTTGTTGATCACGATCAGCTTGTTGTCTTCGAAGACAATCGAGGCTTCGAGGCGTTGCAACAGGCCCTGGGCCAGCGGCACGGGCTCGTCACGCTCAGGCACCCGCACAGGCGGCACCCGGACGATATCGCCCGCCTGCAGCTTGTACTCAGGCTTGATCCGACCCTTGTTCACCCGCACTTCGCCTTTACGCAAAATGCGATAAATCAAGGTCTTGGGCACGCCTTTGAGCCTGGCCAGAAGAAAATTGTCGATGCGTTGGCCGGCATATTCCGGCGAGACCTCAAGCAGCTGGACGCTGGGGGTCGGGGGGGTGGTAGTCGTCATGGCGGGAATGATAACAATTTTTTATGGAATTGAAGCACTTAATCATTGCTGCTATAGTCGCGAACGCCGCCAAAAGCGGCCTGGACAGAGGACTCGCGGCAAACTGCCGCCCCTGACCATCGCAATTCATCAGGACGCGAGGCCGTCCTACGGGGCTCTTGCCACACTGGAAGGCTCAAGATTGTAACAAGCGCAGGTGACATGAGGCCTGAAGCGAGTGCGATAAGCAGAGTGATTACTCGCCTATTGCGCCGATATTTACGGCCAGTTCACAAAGTGCAGTCAGTCTTGTACCAGACCACGGCGAATGCTTCGGAAACAACGCCTGTTATTAGCCATGAGCGTGAACTCCCCATTGGAGAACACGGTAAATGCCAACCCGCTGCGGATTCTGCGCGCGGCAGCACCCGAATTATCAGGGATACGTGTAGGGTGGAGATGCACAACCGTCGGACTGTGTAGCACTAGGCTTATATTTAGACGCTTCATCTCGTCCACAGTCGCCGGTTGATTCCTCCTCCTGACTGAGTGCTTATTAAGTCACCACAGCAAGCAGGACGCGTAAGTCGCGATACCAGCCCAATTGGCCGGTATTGCTGGACACTGGAGTGGCCAACCACTCTTGACGCACCTGACACCGACCGTGAGAAGTCGTGTGTGCCGAACGCCGTTTCCGGCAGCCCGGAAACCGACGGTACAACATGAAAAGAATGCTGATTAACGCAACTCAACCCGAAGAGTTGCGTGTTGCACTGGTAGATGGCCAACGCCTCTACGACCTGGACATCGAGTCCGGTGCACGCGAGCAGAAGAAGGCCAACATCTATAAAGGCCGGATTACTCGCATCGAGCCAAGCCTTGAGGCTGCCTTTGTCGATTTTGGCTCTGAGCGCCATGGCTTCCTGCCCCTCAAGGAAATCTCCCGCGAATACTTCAAGAAAGCCCCTGAAGGCCGCGTGAACATCAAGGACGTCCTGAGCGAAGGCCAGGAAGTCATCGTCCAGGTCGAAAAAGAAGAACGTGGCAACAAGGGCGCAGCCCTGACCACCTTCATCAGCCTGGCTGGCCGTTACCTGGTCCTGATGCCGAACAACCCGCGTGCCGGCGGCATCTCCCGTCGCATCGAAGGCGAAGAGCGCAACGAACTGCGTGAAGCGCTGAACGGCCTGATCGCCCCGGCCGACATGGGCCTGATCGTGCGCACTGCCGGCCTTGGCCGCAGCAGCGAAGAAATGCAGTGGGACCTCGATTACCTGCTGCAACTGTGGACTGCTATTAAAGAAGCATCCCTGGACCGCTCCGCTCCATTCCTGATCTATCAGGAAAGCAACGTGATCATCCGCGCCATCCGCGACTACCTGCGCCAGGACATCGGCGAAGTGCTGATCGACAGCGTTGAAGCCCAGGACGAAGCCCTGACTTTCATCCGCCAGGTGATGCCGCAGTACGCCAGCAAGATCAAGCTGTACGAAGACAGCGTACCGCTGTTCAACCGTTTCCAGATCGAAAGCCAGATCGAAACCGCCTTCCAGCGTGTAGTCGAACTGCCTTCCGGTGGCTCCATCGTCATCGATCCGACCGAAGCCCTGGTGTCCATCGACATCAACTCGGCGCGCGCCACCAAAGGCAGCGACATCGAAGAAACCGCCCTGCAGACCAACCTGGAAGCAGCCGAAGAGATCGCTCGCCAACTGCGCCTGCGTGATATCGGCGGCCTGATCGTGATCGACTTCATCGACATGACCCCAGCCAAGAACCAGCGCGCCGTGGAAGAAAAAGTCCGCGAATGCCTGGAAGCCGACCGTGCCCGCGTGCAAGTTGGCCGCATCTCGCGCTTCGGCCTGCTGGAAATGTCCCGTCAGCGCCTGCGTCCATCCCTGGGCGAGAGCAGCGGCATCGTCTGCCCGCGTTGCAACGGCACCGGCATCATCCGTGACGTTGAATCGCTGTCCCTGGCGATCCTGCGCCTGATCGAAGAAGAAGCCCTGAAAGACCGCACCGCCGAAGTCCGCGCGCAAGTGCCGATCCCGGTCGCCGCCTTCCTGCTCAACGAAAAACGCAACTCGATCACCAAGATCGAACTGCGCACCCGTGCCCGCATCGTGATCCTGCCGAACGATCACCTCGAGACGCCGCACTTCGAAGTCCAGCGCCTGCGTGACGACAGCCCGGAAGCCCACAGCGGCCAGTCCAGCTACGAAATCGCCGCGGCTGCTGCCGAAGTCGAAGAAGTCCAGCCAGCCGCCGCGACCCGCACCCTGGTTCGCCAGGAAGCTGCCGTCAAGACCGCGCCGGCCCGTGCCAATGCACCCGTGCCGGCTGAAGCCGCTGCCCCGGTTGCCGCGCCTGCTTCCCTGCCGGAACCAAGCCTGTTCAAGGGCCTGGTGAAGTCGCTGGTCAGCCTGTTCGCCACCAAGGAAGAGCCTGCTGCTCCAGCCGTGGTCGAGAAGCCTGCCGCTGAACGCCCTGCACGCAACGAAGAGCGTCGCAACGGTCGCCAGCAGAGCCGTAACCGCAACGGTCGCCGTGACGAAGAACGCAAGCCTCGCGAAGAGCGTGCACCGCGTGAAGAACGCGCACCACGTGAAGAGCGTCAACCGCGCGAAGCCCGTGAAGAAACTCCGGCCGTAGCCCGTGAAGAACGTGCTCCGCGTGAAGAGCGTGCGCCACGTGAAGAACGCGCACCGCGCGCGCCTCGCGCCCCACGTGAAGATCGCAAGCCGCGTGGCGAGCGTGAAGAACGTGTACGTGAACTGCGCGAGCCACTGGACGCCGCTCCAGCCGTGGCCGCCGCTGGCGCTGTTGCAGTGGATACCGCGACCGAAGAACGTCCGGCCCGCCAGCCCCGTGAAGAACGCGCCCCACGCCCACCGCGTGAAGAGCGTCAACCACGTGCCGAGCAAGCTGCCGCCGCCAGTGAAGAAGAACTGCTGAGCAACGACGAACAGCCACAGGAAGATGGCCAGGACAACGCCGAAGGCGATCGTCCACGCCGCCGCTCCCGTGGCCAGCGTCGTCGCAGCAACCGTCGTGAGCGTCAACGTGATGCCAACGGCAACGTGATCGAAGGCTCGGAAGAGACCGGCGAAGCCACTGAAGAAGCAGCCAACAACGAGCCGACCAGCACCGAACTGGCTGCCGGCCTGGCCGTGACCGCAGCGGTTGCCAGCTCGGTCATCAGCGCCCCTGCCGAAGCCGAAGCCAACCAGCAGGCCGAACGTGCCACCGCTGCCGTGCAGGAAACTGCCGTCGTCGAAGCACCGGTTGTCGAAGCGACCACCGTGGTCGAAGCACCTGCCGCGCCAGAAGTGGAAGTTGCACCGGTTCACGAAGCCCAGCCTGAAGCTGAAGCCGAAGTCGTGGCCGCACCTGCGGTCGTGGTTGAGCCACAGCCTGTGGTTGAAGCGGTTGTCGAAGCGCCAGTTGCCGAGCCAACCCCAGAAGTGCGTGAAGTTCGCGAAGAACAGACCGCCTTCCAGTGGACTGCCGAGCCAGCCGTCGTCGCCGAAGCACCAGCCCCGGCTCCGGTAGAGGAAGCTCCAGCACCTGTCGCCGAACCTGCGGTGGTTGCAGAACCAGTCGTGGTTGCCGAGCCGGCTCCGGTGGTGGTGGAAACCCCAGTGGTAGCCGAAGTGGCCGCCCCAGTGGTCGAAGCCCCTGCCAGCGCCCTCACCGAAAACGGCCGTGCGCCTAACGACCCGCGTGAAGTGCGTCGTCGCAAGCGTGAAGCCGAGCGCCTGCAGAAAGAAGCCGAAGAAGCAGCGGCAGCGGCCCCGGCCGTAGTCGAGGCCGTTGCGCAAGCACCGGCCATCGAAGCTGAAGTTGAGCACACTGCCCCGGTCATCGACGAGAACCTGCGTTCCGTTGAAGAAGTGGTAGAGCACAACCCCAAAGCCCTGGAAGAAGAGCACGAGCCTAAACCCCTCGCCTGATTCCAACGGCAACTAAAAAGCCCCGCCTGAGCAATCAGGCGGGGCTTTTTTACGCGCTCCATTCAACGACAGAGATCATGTGGGAGCGGGCTTGCCCGCGATGGCCATCGGTATCTACACAACTTTGCCGCAACACCTAAATCCAGGCAGATAGCGCAGTTGTGGCGAGCGGGCTTGTCCCGCGCTGGGCTGCGAAGCAGCCCCAATAAGCCGAATGCGTTGTACCAGATACGCCGTATCGGCTGGTTTTGGGGCTGCTTCGCAGCCCAGCGCGGGCGATGCGGCGTTCCGACAAGCCCGCTCGCCACGGGGGAGTTGATCAGTTTCTGAAAGTTGTGTAGATACCTATGCCGCGATGGCGGTAGAGAGAAGGCGCGGTGAGCTTGAGGCCGCCATCGCGGCCAAGCCACCCCCTACCTGAATTCCAGTGCTTGCGGCACATCCACATCCCACAACACCCCGGGATCATCCACCGGCACCTCCCGAACATCAGCCTGGGCAAACAGGGCCTTGGCACCACGATCCCCCGTCAGTTCCATCAAGGCGAGCCCCAATGCCTGGCCAAATGCAACGGGATGGCCCTGCCGGCCGGCGTGCACCGGCACACTGATCCCATCCACCCGCTCTATCACCCGCTCAATGCTCGACGCCTGAATAAACGGCATATCCCCCAACACCACCAGCCAACCCGCTGCCGGACCACTGGCCGCCACCCCTGCCGCGATGCTGTCCCCCATGCCTGCCGACTCCAGCAGCAACACTTCACAGCCATGATCCGTGGCCAGACGGATGACCTCGCTGCACGCAGGCGATGTAACGACCCACCGCCGAGTGATGCTGGCCGGCAGGTTGAGCAACACATGCTCGAAGACCGGCCGTGTCACCCCATCACGCCCCACACAATGAGCCAGCAGTTTGTCCTGCCCGCTTTGCGCACGGAACCGGCTGCCCTGCCCCGCCGCCAGGACGATTGCGGTGATCGCACTCGTCAACTGACCGCCTCCCGTACGGGTTTGGCTTGCAACACTTCCACACCGTTCTTGATCGCGACGATGTGCGCCATCAGGGACAAGGCGATCTCTGCCGGCGTATGACTGCCAATATGAAGACCGATCGGGCCGTGCAGCCGCGCAATTGCCTCGGCCCCCAGGCCCAGTAACGCGAGGTTTTCCCGACGCTTGCGGCTATTGAGCTGTGAACCCAGGGCACCGATGTAGAACGCCCGGGAGTTCAACGCGGTCAGTAGCGCCATATCGTCCAGGCGCGGATCGTGGGTCAGGGCAACAATGGCCGTGCGCTCGTCCGTCTGGATATTGAGCACCGCCTCATCGGGCATTCCCGGCACAAAGCGCCCGTGCTGTTCTTCCCAGCCATGCACAAACTCCGCACGGGGATCGCAGATCAGTACTTCAAAATCCAACAGGCGCGCTATTTCTGCCACATAACGCGACAACTGGCCCGCACCGATCAGCAACAGGCGCCAGCGCGGACCGTAGATGGCCCGCAAACGCTCACCGTCAAAACTGACGATGTCGGACTTGCTCGCCACGCTCAAGCGCACACTGCCCGTCGCCAAGTCCAGTTCCCGCGCCACAATTTCATGGGCCTCACAACGCGCCAGCAACTCCGCCACCCAGGCATATTCCTCCACACGCTCCTCCGTCAGGCGCAAGGTACCGCCGCATGGCAGACCAAAACGCGCCGCTTCGTCGCGGGTAACGCCATAGGTCACCAACTGCACCGGCGGCCCATCGTCTGACAAGCGGCCATCGTGCAGGCGGGCGATCAGGTCATCTTCGATGCAGCCACCGGATACCGAGCCGATCACCACCCCGTCGCCACGCAGGGCCAGCATCGCCCCCGGCGGCCGTGGTGCGCTGCCCCAGGTCTGGACCACGCTGTACAGCACCACCCGCTGCCCTGCGCGGCGCCACTCCAGCACGCTGCGCAGGACATTCAGATCCACGCTGTCCATCAGGCCTGCGCCTCCTGCTGCCAACCCTGCAACTGATAACGCACCGGCAGGTTACGGATGCGCTTGCCGGTGGCGGCAAATATCGCATTGCACAGCGCCGGCGCAATCGGCGGCACGCCCGGCTCACCCACACCGCCGAGGGGGACCTCGCCTGCCGGCGTGACCAAATGTATGGCAATTTCCCGGGGAGCCAGGGACATGCGCGCCACTTCGTACATATGGAAGTTGTCCTGCTGGACCTTGCCATCCTTGAAGCTGATTTCTCCCAGGACCGCATTCCCCAAGCCCATGACGCAAGCGCCCTCGAACTGCGAGCGGATGCGTTCCGGGTTGATCTGCGGGCCGCAATCCACGGCGATATCCGCCTTGTGCACGATCAGCGTGCCATCGCCCTTGACCTCCACCTCGATCACCGCCGCCACATACGTCACAAAGCTGTAATGCACCGCCAGCCCCAGGCCACGCCCCTTGGGCAGCGTGCGGCCCCAACCGGCAGCCTTGGCCGCGGTCTCGAGCACGCCACGCATGCGCGCCGTATCAATCGGGTAACGCTCGGGTGACTCGCCGTAGTTCCACTCTTCACTCAAGGTGCGTGGATCGATCTGACGATCCGGGCCCAGCAGCTTGAGCTGATATTTCAGCGGATCCTGGCCAGCCTTGTGCGCCAGCTCATCGACAAAGCTCTGGATGGCAAAACCATGGGGGATGTTCGACACCGAACGGTACCAACCCACACGGGTGTGGGCGGCGGCCTCGGGGTTTTCCAGGCGCACATTGGGAATGGCGTAGGCCATGTTGGTAAAGCCCATGCCCAGCTCGAACGCGGCCTCATGGTTCATGCCCGGCGCAAACAGCGCAGTGATGCTCGGCGCCACGGTGCGGTGCAGCCAGGCGGAGGGCATGCCGTCGTTGTTCAGGCCGGCCTTGAGGTACTCGGCAGACACGGTGTGAAAGTAGGAGTTATGGATATCGTCTTCACGGGTCCACTGCACGCGCACGGCCTTGCCGGGAAACTCCTTGGCCAGCACCGCAGCTTCAATGATGAAGTCCGGCTTGGACTTGCGCCCAAAGCCGCCGCCCAACAGGGTGACGTGGATCGTGACGTTATCGAATGGCAAGCCAAGGCGCTCGGCGACCCGCTCCCGCGTGACCTGCGGCGCCTGGCTCGGCGCCCAGGCCTCGCATTGCCCGTCTTGATAACGGGCCACGGCAACCATCGGCTCCATGGGCGACTGCGCCAGGTGTGGCAAGTAATACGCGGCTTCCAGGGTGCTGTCGGCATCGCTCAGGGCCTGGTCGATGCTGCCGGTATTGCGCACCACTTTGCCGGGCTCAAGGGCCGCGGCTTCCAGGGTCTTACGGTAGTCGATGGAGTTGTAGCCGGCATTGACGCCGTCCTCCCAGACAATCTGCAGCGCTTCACGCCCCTTGATCGCCGCCCAGGTATTGCTGGCGACCACCGCTACGCCGCCCAAGGGCTGGAACTCCGAGGGCACGGGCCGGCTTTCGATTTGCAGGACCTTGATCACCCCGGGGACTTTCAACGCCGCGCTGGCATCGAACGACTTGACCTTGCCGCCATACACCTTGGGCCGCGCAATGGTCGCAAACAACATGCCGTCAAAATGCACATCGGCGCCGTACACCGCCCGGCCGTTGACGATATCAGCACCGTCGATGGCCTTGGTGGCCTCCTTGCCGATATAGCGAAACTCCGATGGCTGCTTGAGCCGCAGACTGTCCCGCGCCGGCACCGCCAGCGCACCGGCGGCTGCAGCCAGGGCACCATAGCCCAGCTCACGGCCGCTGGGCTGGTGAATCACTTTATGCAACTGCGCACGGCACTCGCCCAGCGGCACTTTCCACTGCTCGGCGGCAGCCTGTTCCAACATGCTGCGCACGGCTGCGCCGCAACGGCGCATCGGTTCATACCAGTGGCGCATGCTGCGCGAACCGTCGGTATCCTGGTTGCCAAAACGCACTTCATCGCCCGGGGCCTGCGCAACCTTCACCAGCGCCCAATCGGCCTCCAGCTCGTCGGCCACCACCATGGTCAGGCTGGTGCGCACGCCTTGGCCCATTTCGGAGCGGTTGCAGATCACGGTGACAGTGCCATCGGTGGCGATGCTGACATACACCTTGGGGTCATCGATCACGCCGTTGGGCATGGCTGCCCCGCCGTATTGCTTCACCTCCTCGGCAAAGGCCTGGGGCAGGCCCCAACTGGCGGCCACCACCAGCGCACCGGTCGCACCGACGCCTTTAAGGAACCCTCGGCGGCTCAGGTTGTTCAGGGCGAAATTGCTTGGCAACTGGCTCATGCCTTGTCCCCCTGCAGATGCGTCGCGGCCTGGCGGATCGCTGTTTTGATACGGTTGTACGTGCCGCAGCGGCAGATGTTGCCGACCATGGCCTCTTCAATCTGCGCATCGCTGGGATTGGGGTTGGTTTTCAGCAGTGCCGTAGCCGACATGATCTGCCCACCCTGGCAGTAACCACACTGGGCCACTGCCGTGTCCAGCCACGCTTGCTGCACAACCTGGCCAACCGGGTCATTGTGCAGGTTATCGATGGTGCTGACGTTCTGCCCTTTGACCGAGCCAATAGGCGTGATGCAACTGCGGGCCGGCGAGCCATCGATATGGATAGTGCAGGCGCCGCACAGGCCCATGCCGCAACCGAACTTGGTGCCGTTGTAACCCGCCACATCGCGGATCGCCCACAAGAGGGGCATGTCCTCGGTGACATCCAGCGGATGATCTTGACCGTTGAGTTTGAGAGTAATCATGGGCACGCCCGCATAGTGATTGGATTATGGGGTCGAGCTATCTGCCGCTTTCAGGGGAGCGGAGTTGGTTCACGCAGATGGCTCAGGCTAATCGGGCTCTCTTGTGAAGACAGGTGTTGCGTCAGGGAATGTGCATCACTGTAGGAGCGAGCCTGCTCACGAAAAACGCCAGGACACCACGTTGATTCAGAGCGCCCACGTCATCGTTGACGATCTTCGCGAGCAAGCTCGCTCCTACCATTCCCTGCACGAACAACACCGACCTTTCACCGGGCCTTTGATAAACAGTATCTATAAAACGATAAACAGGCATCGTTAGCCTGCTAAGTTAACCCAGCATTAACAAAAAAGCCCTGCAATGCAGGGCTTTGTTCAACACGCTAGAAGCGTAGCTCAATAACGATTGGGCTCCATTTCCAGATCGACCTTGAAGCGCTCGGCGATATCGCGCTGGATGCGTTGGGCCAGGCTGGAAATCTCCAGGCCCGTGGCCGCGCCGTAGTTGACCAGCACCAGCGCCTGCAAGCGATGCACACCAGCATCTCCGTCGCGAAAGCCTTTCCAGCCGGCCTTTTCAATCAACCAGCCGGCCGCCAGTTTCACTTGGCCATCGGCCTGGGGGTAAGCCACCAGATCGGGATACTGCAGCTTCAATTGCGTCGCCAGCACCTGGGACACCAGCGGGTTCTTGAAGAAACTACCGGCGTTGCCCAAGACCGCAGGGTCGGGCAGTTTCTCACTGCGAATGCTGCAAATGGCCCGGCTGACATCGCTCGGTGTCGCCTGGGTAATGCCCTGCTCAGCCAGGCGTTGTTGCACCGGGCCATAGCCGAGTTGCAAGTGCGCCACGCGGCTCAAGGTAAAGCGTACGCGCAGGATCAGCCAGCGCCCCACTTCGTGCTTGAACAGGCTGTCGCGGTAGGCGAAGTTGCATTCTGCCAGGCTGAAATCCCGCAACTCGCCGGTCTGGCGGTCGAGGGCGGTCAGGCCGGCGAACACATCCTTGATCTCGACCCCGTAGGCGCCAATGTTCTGCATCGGTGCCGCACCGACCGTACCGGGAATCAGGCTGAGGTTTTCCAGGCCAGAGAACCCTTGTGCAAGGGTCCACAGCACAAAGGGATGCCAGGCCTCCCCCGCCTCGGCTTCCACCACAACCTGCTGGCCGTCGTCGTGCAGCACCCGGATACCCTGGGTCGCCATGCGCAATACCAACGCCGGGATGTCCTGGGTCAGCAGCAGGTTGCTGCCGCCCCCGATCACCAGCAACGGCAGCTGTTGCGCCGCCGCATAGGCCAGGGCCTCGCGCACATCGGCATCGTTATGGGCTTCGGCGAACAACTGCGCACGCACATCAATGCCAAAACTGTTGAAGGCCTTCAGGGAAACCTGGGGCTGTACATCCAGGCTCATAAACGCCCCTTCAATTCGATCACCAGCAAATCACAGGCGGCCTCGATCAGGTCCAGGACCTGCTCAAAACCTTGCTCGCCGTCGTAATACGGATCCGGCACTTCATCCACCGCCGAGTCGTAGCGGCGCAGGAACAGGTCCAACTCTGCCTTGCCCTGGGCCGGTTGCATGGCCTTGAGGTTACGCAGGTTGCTCTGGTCCATGGCCAGGATCAGGTCATAACGCGCAAAGTCGGCGCGCGACACCTGCTGGGCACGCTGGGCCGACAAGTCGTAGCCACGGCGCAGCGCCGCTTGCTGGCTGCGCTTGTCCGGCGCCTTGCCGATATGCCATTCGCCGGTGCCGGCGGAGGCCACCTCGACCTGGTCGGCCAGCCCGGCAGCCCGCAATTTATGGCGCAGGACGCCTTCGGCGGTGGGCGAGCGGCAGATATTGCCCAGGCAAACAAACAGGACTTCCATCAAGCCCCCAGCAACCGACGCACGCGCTCAAGGTCTTCCGGCGTATCGACGCCGGCCGGCGGGGCTTCCATGGCATCGTCGACATGAATGCGCACGCCGTGCCACAGGGCCCGCAGTTGCTCCAGGGCCTCGGTGTTTTCCAGCCAGCATGGGCCCCAGCTGACGAAGTCATGCAGGAAACCGGCGCGGTAGGCGTAGATACCGATATGGCGACGATACGGCACGCCGGCTGGCAAGACGTCACGTTGCCTGGCGAATTCATCGCGCGCCCAGGGCAGGGTCGAACGGCTGAAGGTCAAGGCCAGGCCATTGATGTCGCTGACGACCTTGACCACATTGGGGTTGAACAAGGTCTCAATGTCTTCGATCGGTTCGGCCAGGGTCGCCATGCGCGCTTCGGCATGGGCGGCCAGGTTGGCGGCGACCTGGTCGATGACACACGGCGGGATCAGCGGCTCGTCGCCTTGCACGTTGACCACGATGGCGTCCGGCGCCAAGCCCAGGTGCGTGGCAACTTCCGCCAGGCGGTCGGTGCCGGAGTTGTGGTCTTCACGGGTCAGCACCGCTTCGGCGCCAAAACCCTTGCAGGCCTCGATGATCCGCAGGTCATCAGTGGCCACCACAACGCGCTGGGCGCTGCTTTTGCAGGCCTGTTCCCAGACCAGTTGGATCATCGGCTTGCCGCCGATCATCTGCAAAGGTTTGCCGGGCAGGCGGGTGGAGGCATAGCGCGACGGGATGACAACAGTGAAGGCAGTGGTCATTTATCCAGGCGCTCGTCGGTCGTCAGGGTACGGGCTTCGCTTTCCAGCATCACCGGGATGCCGTCGCGGATCGGGTACGCAAGGCCTGCGCCTTTGCTGATCAGCTCGGTCTTGTCGGCGCTGAGCTTGAGCGGGCCTTTGCAGATCGGGCAAGCGAGGATATCGAGCAGTTTGGTGTCCATGGGGGTTTCCTGGATAAAAGCGTTTTAAGGCAAAAGTCGAGCCGGCAGCAGGCGCATCAGTTGCGTGTCGAACCAGGCGATAAACGCCGGTGACGGTGCCGCATCGACTGCAAGGTACCACCAGTGTGCCTGGGCAAAGGCGCGGCACTTCACCGCGTCCTTTTCGGTCATGACCAGCGGCAGTGATGGCGAAAAATTCAGGACCTCGGCGCTGTAGGGCGCATGGTCGGCAAACGCATGGGGTATCGGCAGCCAGTGTAGCGTTTCAAGGGTATTGAAGAAACGTTGCGGGTTGCCGATACCGGCGACCGCATGCACCCGCTGGCCCAGCGGAAAATGGTCCAGTGGCTGGCGCTCGCCGGTCAGCAGGTTGACCAGGGTGGTGGGCAGCAGGCGGAAGGCAAAGCCATCCTCGCGATCAGCCCCGGCGCCGTTGTAGAGCAGCGCATCGACGCTGCGCAGGCGCTCGACCGGCTCGCGCAGCGGCCCGGCAGGCAGGCAGCGGCGATTGCCCAGGCCGCGGGCGTTGTCGATCAGCACCAGTTCAAGGTCACGGGCCAGGCGGTAATGCTGCAGGCCATCGTCGGACAGGATCAGGTCCAGGGTGTCGCTGGCGAGCAGGGCCTGCACCGCACGGCTGCGATCAGGGTCGATCACCAGGGGGACGCCACTGCGCTGCACGATCAGCAAGGGCTCGTCACCGGCCACTTGCGCGCTATCGCTGGCTTGCACCCGCCAGGGCAACTGCGGCGGCTTGGCCCCGTAGCCACGGCTGACCACGCCAACCCGCAGGCCACTGCGCTGGCAATGGTCGATCAACCACAGGATCAACGGCGTCTTGCCCGTGCCGCCCACGGTGATATTGCCGACCACGACGATGGGCACCGGTGATTGGTAGATCGTCCCCTCGCCCGCCAGGAACCGGTCGCGCTTGCGCTTGACCACCCGGCGATAGAGCGCCTCCAACGGTTGCAGAAGCTTGAGCGCCGGATGGCCCTCGTACCAGGCCTTGAGCAAACGATCGGACAAGGCCATCAAGGCTGCCCCGCCGCCTCGACGGTGGTCATGCGCAAATGGCTGAAACCGAGCTTGCCGGCAGCATCCATTGCGGTGATCACGGCCTGGTGCGGGGTCTTGCCATCGGCGCTGATGGACAGCGGCATTTGCGTATCACCGCCGGACTCCTTCTGCAGCGCGTCCATTACGCTGGCCACGTCGTTCTTCTCAAGCAACTGGTTGTTCACCGAAAACACCCCTTCGGCGCTGATGGTGATCTCCAACTGCTTGAGCTGCTGATCTTCGGCCGGCGAGCCGCTGACGGCTTCCGGCAGTTCGACCCGCAGTTGGGTTTCCCGGGTAAAGGTGGTGGTGACGACAAAAAACAACAACAGGATAAACACCACATCGATCAACGACGCCAGGTTGATATCGACGGTTTCCCGAGGCTTGCGGCGAAATTTCACGCTTTGCCCTCGACCAGGTCGACGTCACGGTCGCCCTGGACCACTTCCACCAGCTTGATCGCCTCCTGCTCCATACCCACCACCAGTTCATCGATGCGGCGCTGCAGGAAGCGGTGGAAGAATACCGCCGGGATACCCACCATCAAGCCCGCAGCCGTGGTGATCAAGGCCTTGGAAATCCCCCCGGCCAATACCGAGGCGTTGGTGGTCATGCCCGAACCGGTAAAGGCGCTGAAGATATCGATCATGCCCAGTACCGTGCCAAGCAAGCCGAGCAACGGTGCCATCGCGGCGATGGTGCCCAGGGCATTGATATAGCGCTCCAGCTCGTGGATAACCCGGGCGGCGGCTTCTTCAATGCATTCCTTCATGATCTCGCGACCGTGCTTGGAGTTGGCAAGGCCGGCGGCGAGGATCTCGCCCAGGGGGGAATTGGCCCGCAATTCCTTGAGTTTTTCCTTGTCCAGTTGCTTGTCCTTGATCCAGCGCCAGACCTGCCCCAGCAGATGATCAGGGGTCACGCGGCTGGCACGCAGGGTCCACAGGCGTTCGGCAACGATGCCGAGTGCGGCGATGGAGCTCAGAATGATCGGCAACATCATCCAGCCGCCGGATTTGACCAATTCCCACACAGTGAATGTCCCCTCGAAAAAGTGCGCCACTTTAGCATATAGGCTGACGAGGAAGGGCCTGCCCGCCGACAGCCATCATGTCGCAGGCACCGGCCTTTGGTAACTGTCAATGACAGGCGCGCGCCAGAAACGACGCTGGCTGCGTGCCATGACCGGCGCCTGGAAAGCCCCCAGGCGCAGGCGGATGGCGCCCTGCTCGGCGCTGTCATAAATGGCGCTGCGCAAATACCGGTAACGCGCCAGTACTTGCGGGTGCGGATGGCCAAAGGAGTTGCCACGCCCGCGGGAGATCAACACGGCCTTGGGGGCGACTCGCTGGACGAACGGCCATGACGAGGAACTGCGACTGCCATGATGGGGCGCTTGCAGCCAATCAGTGGCGACCGCCAGGGGCGTGGCGAGCAAGGCCCGCTCGGCCTCGCGGTCTATATCGCCGGTCAGCAGCAGGCGCTCACCATTGGCCTGGACTTGCAGCACGCAGGACTTCGCATTGCCGTTGCTGGCATCCGCCCATTGCCACAGTTGGAACGCCACACCGTCCCATTCCCATTGCTCACCGCTGACACAGGCCTGGGTCTGGAGGAACGCTGGCAGGCCCTGGGTTTCCCCGCCCACCACCCGCTTGACCGGCAACCCGCGCGCAACCGCCGCAACCGCCGCAGCGCCCCCGGCATGGTCGGCGTCGGCGTGACTGAGCAGCATCAAGTCCACTTGGCCAACCCCCAGCTTGCGCAGCGCCGGCAGTACCACGCGCTCACCGAGGTCAAACTCCCCAAGCCGCGGACCGGCGTCATACAACAGCACGTGGTTGCGGGTGCGCAGCACTATCGACAGGCCCTGGCCGACATCCAGTTGCTCCACCGCTACCTGCCCCAACGGGATCGATTCGCGGGGCGGGAACACCGCCAGCAGCAACAGGGGCCAACCCAGCAGGCGAAAGGGAATGCCCTTGGGCATCAATAACAGCAGTGCCCCCAGCAGGCTCAGCAACCAGTAGCCAACGGGCACCTCGGCAGGCATCCAGGCCGGTACGCGCTCGGCCAGCATGGCCAGGGCCATGAACAGCCAATCCAGTGCGCCACCCGCCAGCCACAGCAGGCCGCCGCCCAGCCACGGCAGCGCCAGCAACAGCGTGCCCGCCAGCGCCAACGGCAGCACCAGCAGGCTGATCCACGGCACGGCAAACAGATTGGCCAGCGGCGCGCTCAAGCTGATGGGCAGGCCGAGGATCAGCAGCAGCGGGAACAGACCAATAGCGATCAGCCATTGGGCACGGGTCCAGGCAAGCCAGGCGCGCCATGGCCCCAGGCGGCCGCCGAAGGCCAGCACCAACACGGCCACGGCGGCAAACGACAGCCAAAACCCCGGTTGCAGGCTGGCCAGCGGCTCGATGATCAACACCGCATTCAGGGCCAGCAGTAGTGGCCACCAGATCCCCAGATGGCGAAACCGCAAGCGCCACAGCAGCACCAGCCCCACCATTACACAGGCCCGCTGCACCGGCACTTCAAAACCGGCCAGCACGCCATAGGCCAGCACGCCGGTAAATGCCAGGCCGCAGGCCCAAGGCAGCCAGGGCAAGCGCCTGGGCCAGCCGCCGTAGCGGGCCAGCCCGGCCACCAGGGCGTAGATCAAGCCCGACAACAGGCCGATATGTTGACCGGAGATGACCAATAGATGCACGGTGCCAGTGGCCTGCAAAATGCGCCAGTCCTCGGCGGCCAGACCGGAGCCGTCGCCCAGCACCAGTGCAGCCAGCCCGGCTTCGCGGCCCTGGGCATCGACTGCCAACAACTGCTGGCGGATCCCATCGCGCCAGGCATGCCGGGCCGGCGCCAGGCGCTGGCCATCCTTGACCGAACCGATCGCCCCCACACGCTGGGCCAACAGCCAGGCCTCCTGGTCGAAGCCATGGAAATTCAGTAGGCCGGCGGGACGCTTGAGGGTCACCGCCAAACGCCAGCGCTCACCGCTGCGCACTGCGGGGCCACCCTGCCAGCTCACGCGAATACGCTGGGGCAGCCGGTCCTGACGTGACCGGCTGTCGCTCAACTCGAAGCGCACCACCCCATTGGCCTGCTGCGGCAGCCCGCTGACGCGCCCTTCCAGCCAGCGAGTCTGGCCGTCCAATGCGGGGCTGAGTCGGTCGTCGAGGGCCCGTTGCGCGCTGAAACAGGCCCACCCCAGGCCCAACAGGAAAAATGCCAGCGGATAAGTTCGAAACGGCAGCAGCATCAACGCCACCACCGGCAACACCAGCAACCAACCGACCGGCGGCAAGGCAGGCAGCAGGCGCAACGCCAGCAGCCCCAACGCCAGCGCAAACATCCCTGTACGCATGGATCATTCCTTGAAAGTGACCCATTGAGTGTTAGCCGAGTGGTTCCGGGAGGACTATGATTTTTTGTCACAAAGTCTGAATTTCCCGTTCGTAGAATACGGGCATACTTGCCCCTCGAACTGACCTGGACCCCCTATGCCACGGCGCTTATTCAAACGGTACATGCCCGATCCGACCAGCATTCGGGAACACAAGTCCTTACGCTTTCTCGGGACGCTGCTCCATGACCCCAACCTTTGGCACCTCAACCGGCACTCGGTTGCCCGGGCCATGGCTGTCGGCCTGTTTGCCGCCTTCATTCCCATCCCCTTGCAGATGCTGCTGGCGGCCGTCCTCGCCATCTGCGTGCGCGGCAATATGCCCATTGCCGTGAGCCTGGTATGGCTGACCAACCCAATTACCATGCCGGTGGTGTTCTTCTGCACCTACATGACCGGCACCTGGCTGATGAACATCCCACCGCGCACCCTGCCCGACGAACTGACCTGGGAATGGATCAGTGGGCAACTGTCGACCATGTGGCAGCCGTTCCTGCTGGGCTCGGTGGTGATGGGGCTGGTCTTGGGCGCGCTGGCGTACTGCCTGACGATGGTGTATTGGCGGTGGTGGGTGGGTCATCAATGGAAAAAGCGCCAGCAGCGTAATCGATAGAAGGCGGCCCCTCAGTTCAGGAGCAGAGGGGTCCCGGCTGGCGCCATCGCGGCATAGGTATCTACACAACTTTCAGAAACTGACGAACTCCCCCGTGGCGAGCGGGCTTGCCCCGCGCTGGGCTGCGAAGCAGCCCCAAAACCAGCCGCTGCGGTGTATCTGGTACAACGCATTCGGCTTATTGGGGCTGCTTCGCAGCCCAGCGCGGGGCAAGCCCGCTCGCCACAACGGCGCTATCTGCCTGGATTTAGGCGTTGCGGCAAAGTTGTGTAGATACCTATGGCCATCGCGGACAAGCCAGCGCCTACCGAAGTACGCGCACGCTTTGACGATCAGGGAGGCAGCGATACCCGCCGTTACTGCCGCTCAATAATCCCGCCATCGCCCTCTCAAGCATTTTTTGCAAGATTCCAAGCCCCTCATATGGCTACACTGCGCAGGTAGCGCGGGCCGGATGCCTGCGTAGAATGTCGACATCAGTGTGGTAGCGGGAGAGTGGCGTGCTAAGAAGAATGGGGATAAAAGGCCGCGTACTGTTGCTGACCTTGTTGCCTACCAGCCTGATGGCATTGCTGCTGGGCGGTTATTTCACCTGGATGCAGCTTTCGGACCTGCAAACCCAGCTGCTCAATCGCGGCGAGATGATCGCCGAACAGTTGGCGCCGCTGGTGGCACCGGCACTGGGCAGCAAGAACATCGATCTGCTGGAGCGCATCGCTACCCAGTCCCTGGAACAAGTCGATGTGCGGGCCGTGTCCTTCCTGGCGCCCGACCGCTCGTCCCTGGCCCATGCCGGCCCGACCATGCTCAACCCACCGCCCATCGGCAACAGCTCACACTTGTTGCAACGCACCGACAATGACGCCACCCGCTACCTGCTGCCCGTGTTCGGCCGCCATCGCAACCTCGCCGGCGAGCTGATTCCCGACGAAGCCGACCGCCTGCTGGGCTGGGTCGAGCTGGAACTATCCCACAACGGCATGTTGCTACGCGGCTATCGCAGCCTGTTCGCCAGCCTCCTGTTGATCGCCGTCGGCCTGATCTGCACCGCGGCCCTGGCACTGCGCATCAGCCGCACGATCAACTCACCCATCGGGCAGATCAAGCAAGCGGTGGCGCAGCTCAAGGATGGCAACCTGGAAACCCGTTTGCCGCCCTTGGGCAGCCAGGAGCTGGATCAACTGGCGTCCGGTATCAACCGCATGGCCGAAACCCTGCAAAACGCCCAGGAAGAACTGCAACACAGTATCGACCAGGCCACCGAAGATGTGCGCCAGAACCTGGAAACCATCGAGATCCAGAACATCGAGCTGGACCTGGCCCGCAAGGAGGCCCTGGAAGCCAGCCGCATCAAGTCGGAGTTCCTGGCCAATATGAGCCATGAAATCCGCACGCCGCTCAACGGCATCCTCGGTTTTACCCACCTGCTGCAGAAAAGCGAGCTGTCGCCCCGTCAGTTGGATTACCTGGGCACCATCGAAAAATCCGCCGACAACCTGCTGGGTATCATCAACGAAATTCTCGACTTCTCGAAAATCGAAGCCGGCAAGCTGGTACTCGACAATATTCCGTTCAACCTGCGCGACCTGCTGCAAGACACCCTGACCATTCTCGCCCCGGCCGCCCACGCCAAACAGCTGGAGCTGGTGAGCCTGGTCTACCGCGATACGCCCCTGTCCCTGGTGGGCGACCCGTTGCGTCTCAAGCAGATCCTCACCAACCTGGTGAGCAATGCCATCAAGTTCACCCGCGAGGGCACTATCGTGGCCCGGGCCATGCTTGAAGACGAGCAGGAAGACAGCGTACAACTGCGCATCAGCGTGCAGGACACCGGCATCGGCCTGTCCAACCAGGATGTACGCGCCCTGTTCCAGGCCTTCAGCCAGGCCGATAACTCACTGTCCCGCCAGCCCGGCGGCACGGGGTTGGGCCTGGTGATCTCCAAGCGCCTGATCGAGCAAATGGGCGGTGAAATCGGCGTCGACAGCACGCCGGGCCAGGGTTCGGAGTTCTGGATCAGCCTCAACCTGCCCAAGACCCGCGACGATATCGAAGACCTGCCCTCCCCGCCGCTGCTGGGCCGGCGCGTGGCGGTGCTGGAGAATCACGAACTGGCGCGCCAGGCCCTGCAACACCAGTTGGAAGACTGTGGCCTGGAGGTCACGCCGTTCAACAGCCTGGAGAACCTCACCAACGGCATCACCAGCGCGCACCAGACCGAACATGCCATCGATCTGGCGGTGTTGGGCATCACCGCCAATGACATTCCGCCGGAACGCCTCAACCAACACCTGTGGGACCTCGAACACCTGGGCTGCAAAGTCCTGGTGCTGTGCCCGACCACCGAGCAATTGCTGTTCAACCTGTCGGTGCCCAACCCCAACAGCCAGCTGCAGGCCAAACCGGCCTGCACCCGCAAATTGCGCCGGGCACTGTCCGACCTGATCAGCCCGCGGCCGTTGCGCAGCGAGCCCGGCGAACCGTTGTCCAGCCGCGCACCACGGGTGCTGTGTGTCGATGACAACCCGGCCAACCTGCTGCTGGTACAGACCCTGCTCGAAGACATGGGCGCCAAGGTCCAAGCCGTGGAAAGCGGCTATACCGCCATCGAAGCGGTGAAAAAAGAAGCCTTCGACCTGGTGCTGATGGATGTGCAGATGCCCGGTATGGACGGGCGCCAGAGCACCGAGGCGATTCGCCAGTGGGAAAGCGAGCGCCATGGCACACCGCTGCCTATCGTCGCGCTGACGGCCCATGCCATGGCCAATGAAAAACGCGCCCTGCTGCAAAGCGGCATGGATGACTACCTGACCAAACCCATCAGCGAGCGGCAACTGGCCCAAGTGGTGCTGAAATGGACCGGCCTGGCCTTGCGCAATCAAGGCCCGGAGCGCGCCGTCGAAGGCCACGGCCCCGCCGCCCAACTGCCAGTGCTGGACCATGAGGAAGGCCTGCGCCTGGCGGCCGGCAAGGCAGACTTGGCCGCCGACATGCTGGCCATGCTGCTAGCGTCCCTGGAAGCCGACCGCGAGGCGGTGTGCATCGCCCGCGAAGCCAACGACAATAACGCGCTGATCGAACGGGTCCACCGCCTGCATGGCGCCACCCGCTACTGCGGCGTGCCGCAATTACGCGCCGCCTGCCAGCGCGCCGAAACCTTGCTCAAGCAAGATGACGCCAAGGCCATCGCCGCCCTCGATGAGTTGGACATGGCGATTGCCCGCCTTGCCAGCGAAGCTCGGGTCAACGCCTGACACAGAACAACACGCCAAACCCCCATGACGGGCAACATACCTGTTGGAGCCGGCTTGCCGGCGCCTACAGGTACCACACGCTATCTTGCAGGGAGCCCTTTGATGCGCATCATTCTATTCAGCAGCCAGACCTATGACCGCGACAGCTTTCTCGCCGAACCGCTGCCCGCAGGCATGGAGCTGCAATTCCAACCGGCACGCCTGAACCTCGATACCGTGGCCCTGGCCGACAAGCACGAAGTGGTCTGTGCCTTTATCAACGACGACCTCAGTACAGCGGTGCTCGAACACCTCGCCGCCGGTGGCACGCGCCTGATCGCCCTGCGCTCGGCCGGCTACAACCATGTGGACCTGGCCGCCGCCAAACGCCTGGGCCTGACCATCGTGCGGGTGCCTGCCTACTCGCCCCACGCGGTGGCCGAACATGCCGTGGCCCTGGTGCTGGCCCTCAATCGTCGCCTGCACCGCGCCTACAACCGCACCCGCGACGGCGACTTCAGCCTGCACGGCCTGACCGGTTTCGACCTGGTAGGCAAGACCGTTGGCGTAGTGGGCACCGGGCAGATCGGCGCGACCTTCGCCAAGATCATGGCCGGTTTTGGCTGCACCTTGCTGGCCTACGACCCCTATCCCAACCCGCAGGTCGAAGCCCTTGGCGCGCGCTATGTCGACCTGCCCCAGTTATTGGCCCAGGCGCAGATCATCAGCCTGCACTGCCCGCTGACCGCCGACAGCAAGCACTTGATCAATGCCCAATCCCTGGCCCATATGCAGCCGGGGGCGATGCTGATCAATACCGGCCGCGGCGGCCTGGTGGATACCCCGGCGCTGATCGAAGCGCTCAAGGACGGGCAATTGGGCTACCTGGGCCTGGATGTGTACGAGGAAGAAGCCCAACTGTTTTTTGAGGACCGCTCGGACCTGCCGTTGCAGGACGACGTGCTGGCACGCCTGCTGACCTTCCCCAATGTAATCATCACCGCGCACCAGGCATTCCTGACACGCGAAGCGCTGGCGGCGATTGCCGGGACCACCCTGGCCAATATCCAGGCCTGGGCCAGCGGTCAACCGCAAAACCTGGTGCACGGATGATCAACGGTCACATACCGCGCGCATGGTAAACAGGCGAGCGTGATAGGATGCCGCGCCTATTTGGAGGATCCATGGCCGAACACGATTTCCGCTTCAGTTTGCTGAGCCCACAACACACCCTGATCGAATGCCGCGCCCTGGTGCCGGGTCGTTACCAAGTCACCGGCAATGGTGGCTCGATCAAGCATGGCGACGTGCTGATCGTCACCTTGCGCGGCAGCAAGACCCTGTCGATGCGCCTGACCGTCGAAGGCGATGCGCGCTACTCCATCCGCCCGGCCGGGCAATGGGTCGCCATGGCGCAAGGGCCGAAGTTCGGCGAGCTGGAAATTCACACCTGGAAGGTCAACTGCGACAGCTGCGACGCGGTGCTGGAGTTTGAGTTCTCGGTGGAGACCAAGCTGACCAAGGCGCCACTGCAACCGGCGGCCACCGCGCGCATTGCCGAGCTGGGCTGGGCCACTGTCGGTGATAAACACCGTTGCCCGAAATGCCAGAAGGCCGCGCAATGAAGCGCCTGCTGGTGCTCGCCGCGCTGGGCGTCGGCCTCGCCGGCTGCGCCAGCGATGAGGTCAAGCTCAAGCAGGATCACAGCTATATCGTCGAATGGATCGGCGAACGGCCACTGATGGATTACGCCCACCTGACCGTGACCCTCGGCGCCGATGGCCGGGCCTATGGCAATGGCGGCTGCAACCACTGGTTCGCGCCCTACAGCCTGGACGGTGACAAGCTCAGCTTCGGCAAGATCGGCAGTACCCGCAAGCTGTGTGCCGAAGCCCTGATGGAGCAGGAGCACCGTTTCTTCAAGGCCCTGGAAACCGTGCAGCGCTGGGATATCTCGCCCATCGAGCAGACCCGTTTCTGGCCTGCCGAGGGCAAGCCTCTGCGCCTGTGGCTGGAAGAAGGCTGACCCAACTCCTGTAGGAGCGAACTTGCTCGCGAAGAACGTCAACAAAAACCCGTGCATCCCGGATGAACGCGGTGCCTGTGAGTGCTTCGCGAGCGAGCTCGCTCCTGCAGAGATCGCGATGCTTCAGCCGCGCAACTCTTTGAGCTTGGCCAGTACACCTTCCGCCGTCTGCTCACCCAACATCTGCGCCCGCACCTTGCCCTTGTCATCGATGATGTAGGTCACCGGCAACGCTTCGCTGCGCGGGATATCAAAAATCGCCTCGGGGTTCTGTGCCAACACGGTGAACTTGATGCCCAGCTTCTCGCTCGCGCTCTTGAGTTCTTCACCCTGCACGTTGTCGAAGTTGACGCCGAACACACTCACCGGCTGGCCCTTGAGCTGCTCGGCCAGGGCGTTGAGCTCAGGGATTTCGATGCGGCACGGACCACACCACTCGGCCCAGTAATTGACCACCAGCCATTGCTTGTCGACGCGTTCGGACGCGACTTTCTGACCGTATTGGTCGACGCCATAATCATTGCCGCAGCCACTGAGCAGGAGGGTGGTGATAACTGCCAGTGCGCCTATCAGTCGCCGTGTCATGGGGTAATCCTTAGCAAAAATGAACGTGGGCTGCGGCCGATCGCCTCTTACGGTTTAAGCACAAGCCACAGCGCAGGTAGAATACCCGCCACCTTACGCAAGATGCGACCCGCACATGACCGATCTGACGCTTTATCACAACCCGCGCTGCTCGAAATCCCGCGGTGCGCTCGAACTGCTGCAAGCCCGTGGCCTGGCGCCCACCGTCGTGCGTTACCTGGAAACCCCGCTGGACGCCGCGCAGCTTGAAGCCCTGCTCGGCAAACTGGGGATCAGCGCCCGGCAACTGCTGCGCACCGGCGAAGACGAATACAAGACCCTCAACCTGGCCGACGCCAGCCTCAGCGAGGCGCAATTGATTGCTGCCATCGCCGCCCACCCCAAGTTGATGGAACGGCCGATCCTGGCCACCGCCAACAAGGCCGTGATTGGCCGTCCGCCGGAAAATATCCTGGAGATCCTGCCGTGAGCGCGCCCTACGTCCTGGTGTTGTATTACAGCCGCAACGGCTCGGTCAGCGAAATGGCCCGGCAGATTGCCCGAGGCATCGAGCAAGGCGGCCTGGAAGCGCGCCTGCGCACGGTGCCGGCGATCTCCAGCGAGTGTGAGGCCGTAGCGCCGAGCATCCCGGCCGAAGGTGCGTTGTACGCCAGCCTCGACGACCTGAAGAACTGCGCGGGCCTGGCCCTGGGCAGCCCGACGCGCTTTGGCAACATGGCGGCGCCGTTGAAGTACTTTCTCGACGGCACCAGCAACCTGTGGCTGACCGGCGCACTGGTCGGCAAGCCAGCCGGGGTGTTCACCTCGACCGCCAGCCTGCACGGCGGCCAGGAAACCACCTTGATGTCGATGCTGCTGCCACTGCTGCACCACGGCATGCTGATCACCGGCCTGCCCTACAGCGAACAGGCGTTGCTCGACACCCAGGGCGGCGGTACGCCCTACGGCGCCAGCCACCATTCCGGCGCTGACGGCAAACGTGCCCTGGACCCCCATGAAATCGCCCTGTGCCGCGCCCTCGGCCTGCGCCTGGCGAAGACGGCAGCGAAACTGGAGAGTGGCCGTGGCCAAGAAGCCTAAAGTCCTGCCGCCCCAGGCCTGGCTCGAACCCCGGGTCAAGGTGGCTCGGGCCTTGAGCCTGCTGGCGTTTTTTGGCCTGGTAGGCCTGCTCTGCGTTTACTACCTGCTGGTCGCCGACCTGCATGGCGCCCGGCCCTGGGTGATCTTGCTGATCGAACTGGTGCCGCTGCTGATCCTCGCGCCAGGCATGCTCATGGGCAGTGCGCGCGGGCATTCGTGGATGTGTTTTGTGGTGAACCTGTATTTCATCAAGGGCGCCCTGGCGGCCTATGACCCCAACCGCCAGTGGTTTGGCGTGCTGGAGATGTTGGCGAGCGTGGCGGTGTTCTGCACGGCGCTGCTGTATGTGCGTTGGCGGTTCCAGCTCAATCGGCGGTTGGCCATGTAGGAGCGAGCTTGCTCGCGAAAAACGTTAACGATGACCCGGGCATTCAGAATGCACGCGGCGCCCTCAGGTTTTTCGCGAGCAAGCTCGCTCCTACAGGTCAATGGTTGACGGTATAGGCCAGCATCATCGACAACTGGCACATCGGCCGCCCGCTCTCGGCGTGCCACTGGTTGAACGCCGCCTGCACCGTCGCCAGGTCCCGCAGGCTGGTGGGGGCCTTGTCGACAATCTTCTGCGCATTGAGCGCCGCGACCACGTCATAGCTCGGCACAAAAGTGTCCTTGCCTACCATGCGCAAGAAGCGCGGCGCGGACAACCCGCCCAACTGGTGGCCGTGTTTGCTCAGGTATTTCCACAGCCCAACGATATCGGTCACCGGCCAATCGGCGATCAGTGCGCCGAAGCTGCCCTTTTCCTGCGCGACGTCGAGAATCATCTGCGCATTGCGTGGCACGCTCTTGAGTTTGCCCAAGTGGCGGATGATCCGCGTGTCCTGCATCAGGCGCTCAAGGTGCTCGGCGCCCATCAAAACGACTTTTTCTGGATCAAAACCAAAGAACACCTGCTCGAACGCCGGCCACTTGGCGTCCACCACACTGTGCTTGAGCCCGGCGCGGAATACCCGCAGCGACAGGGTCGACAGGTAGCGGTCATCGCTGATCTGGCGCAATTGCGCTGGCGTCTTGGGCACCGGCAGGTGGGCTTCCAGCTCGGCCGCCGAACCAAAGCGGTTCAGACAGTATTCGTGCAGCCATTTGTAATCGCGCATGCCCTCTCCTACGGGTTGAAATGAAAACGGCGCCCATGAGCGCCGTCTGTCAGAGCCTGGAAAAGGCTCAGAGGTTCACAATGTTGACGAAGCGCGAAGCGGCGGTTTCATCGATGCGCAGGCTGGTGAAGTCGAACAGGTTGCGGTCGGCCAACTGCGACGGGATCACATTCTGCAGGCTGCGGAAGATGCTTTCGGTGCGCCCCGGCGTCTTGCGCTCCCACTCCTGGAGCATGTCCTTGACCACCTGGCGCTGCAGGTTCTCCTGGGAGCCGCAGAGGTTGCAGGGGATGATCGGGAATTGCTTGAAGTCGGAGTAGGCCTGGATGTCCTTCTCGTTGCAATACGCCAGCGGGCGGATCACCACGTTGCGCCCGTCATCGGCGCGCAGCTTGGGCGGCATGGCCTTGAGTGAGCCGTTGAAGAACATATTGAGGAAGAAGGTTTCGACGATGTCATCACGATGATGACCCAAGGCCATCTTGGTCGCGCCGATTTCATCGGCAAAGGTGTACAGGGTGCCACGACGCAGGCGCGAGCACAGCGAGCAGGTGGTCTTGCCTTCCGGGATCAGTTCCTTGACCACCGAATAGGTGTCTTTCTCGACGATGTGGTATTCGATGCCGAGAGTCTTGAGGTAGGCCGGCAGCACATCCTCGGGGAACCCGGGTTGTTTCTGGTCCATGTTCACGGCAACGATGTCGAACTTGATCGGCGCGACCTTCTGCAGGTGCATCAGCACGTCCAGCATGGTGTAGCTGTCTTTGCCGCCGGACAGGCAGACCATGACCTTGTCGCCCTCCTCGATCATGTTGAAGTCAGCGACAGCCTCACCGGCCAGGCGCCGCAGGCGTTTTTGCAGTTTGTTCTGATTGACGGTAAGGGTGCCCATGGCGCTTGGATCCGCGAAAAGGTGTGTGACGAAAAGCCGGGTATTTTAGCGGTATGGAGCACCGAGTTCCAATGTGGGAGGGGGCTTGCTCCCGATGGCGGTGGATCGATCAATAAATCCGCTGCCTGACCTACCGCTATCGCGGGCAAGCCCGCTCCCACAGGGGACTGCATTCCACGTCACAGACCCAGGCGCGATTAAGCCCAGTGTTTACAGTGCAATTTGCTCTAAAGCCACACACTTTTTCCGGTCATCACTTCCTATACTGCGACTTGAGGTCGCACATATATCCAGACCTTTCAGGCCACTTGGCCGGCGGGCGCTCCGCTTGGGGGGCGATGGTAATAACGACAGGAGTGACTGGCATGATCCATCACGTCGTGGGGCTTTTCACCCATCCCGACCAGGAATGGCGGGAAATTCGTGGCGATAAAGAAGAAAGCATCGGCCACATGTACCTCACTCACACGCTGATTCTCGCGGCGATCCCCGCCATATCGGCTTTTATCGGCACCACCCAGGTTGGCTGGGTCATCGGCAATCGCTCCCCGGTCATGCTGACCCAGGACAGTGCGTTGTGGATGACCATCATGTCGTACCTGGCGATGCTCGGCGGCGTCGCGGTGATGGGCGCCTTCATTCACTGGATGGCGCGCACCTATGACGCCAATCCAAGCATGGCGCGCTGCGTCGCGTTCGCCACCTACACCGCCACGCCGCTATTTATCGGCGGGCTGGCGGCGTTGTATCCACATATGTGGCTGGGCATGGTGGTGGGCACGGCGGCGATTTGCTACACCGTCTACCTGCTGTACGTGGGGTTGCCGACCTTCATGAGCATCGACCCGGACGAAGGTTTCCTGTTTTCCAGCTCGGTGCTGGCGGTAGGCCTGGTGGTACTGGTGGCGATCATGGCCTTTACCGTGATTGTGTGGGGCCTGGGCGTGGGGCCGATCTACACCAACTGACGCGCTTTCAACCGCAGGAAAAGCCACCGCAAGGTGGCTTTGTGCGTTATGCATGACCATTCGGCGCCTGACAGATTCGGAAATACCCTTGGATGCGGCATACTGGACGTCTCTGGAGATATGTACAGCATGCCCGAGCAACTCAATACCCGCGTCGAAGATTGTTTCCTGCAAGCCGAATCCTTTTTCAAACGAAGTTTCAAACGCCCCCAGGTCAGCCTCAAGCTGCGTGGGCAGAAAGCCGGTGTCGCGCATTTGCACGAGAACCTGCTGCGCTTCAACCCCCAGTTGTACCGAGAAAACAGCCAACACTTCCTCAAACAGACGGTGGCCCACGAAGTGGCGCACCTGATCGCCCACCAATTGTTCGGCGAGCGCATCCAGCCCCATGGCGAGGAATGGCAACTGATCATGCGCGGGGTCTACGAACTGCCGCCTGATCGGTGCCACACCTATGAGATCCAGCGACGGCGCGTGACCCGTTATATCTACCGGTGCCCGTGTGCCGACAGTGACTTTGCGTTCTCGGCCCAGCGCCATGGGTTGGTGAACCAGGGGCGGCGGTATTTGTGCCGGCGCTGTCGGGAGACGTTGGTGTTTACTGGGGAGACGCGGGTGGAGTGAGGTTTTGGGGTGCCTGTTCCGGCCCCTTCGCGGGCAAGCCCGCTCCCACATTCTGAATGTATTCACAAATCAAAATGTGGGAGCGGGCTTGCCCGCGAAGGGGCCAGAACAGCCACTACCCCACCACCTTGGCCCCCCGCAGTTCGGCAATCCGCTGAAGACTGAAACCCAACTCCCCCAACACTTCATCACTGTGCGCCCCCACCGCCCCCCCAATATGCCTCGGCTCCGGCAACCCCTCGGAAAATTTCAGCGGGCACGCCATCTGCGCCTGGAACGAACCATCCCCGCGGGGCACCTGGCTCACCAGCTCCCGGGCCTGTAACTGCGGGTGTTCAAGGGCTTCGCCCAAACTGAGGACCGGTTCCACGCAGGCATCCACCCCAGCGAACAACGCACACAGCTCCTCAAAACTGTGCCGTTCAAACTCGACCTGCAATGCCTGCTTGAGTGCCTTTTGCTGCTCGGGCTTGGGCGACAACCCCTGGGCCGCCAGTTCCGGGCGCCCCAGCGCGCCACACAGTTGCTGCATAAACCCTGGTTCCAGGCTGCCCACCGACAGCCAGCGCCCGTCCCGCGAGCGGTAGTAATCGTAGAAGCTGCCGCCATTGAGCACCTGGTCTTCGCGCCCGGGCTCCACGCCACAGGCCAGGTAGGCCGCGCCGGCCATGGCGTTGAGGCTGAAGGCGCAGTCGGTCATGCTCACATCCAGGTACTGGCCCACCCCGCTGTGCTGCCGGGCAATCACCGCCGCGAGCAGGCCGACCACGGCGTGCAACGAGCCACCGCCCACATCGGCCAATTGCACACCGAGGGGCAGCGGGCCGCTGTCCTCACGCCCGGTGTAGCTGGCGACGCCAGACAGCGCCAGGTAATTGATGTCATGCCCGGCGCGATCCTTGTAGGGGCCGGTCTGGCCGTAGCCGGTGATGGACACATAGATCAGCTTCGGGTTGATCGCCTTCAGCGCTTCATAACCCAAGCCCAGGCGCTCCATGACCCCGGGGCGGAACTGCTCCAGCACGATGTCGTAGTCGGCCACCAGTTGCCGCACGATCTCCAGCGCCTCGGGCTGCTTGAGGTCCAGGGCCAGGCTGCGCTTGTTGCGGTTGAGGTAGGCATGGCTGGCCGACACGCCACGGTCGTGGGGCGGCAACACGCGCAACAGGTCCATGCGCGTCGGGGATTCGATGCGCAGTACCTCGGCGCCCATGTCCGCCAACAGCAACGAGGCAAAAGGCCCCGGCAACAAGGTCGAGAAATCCAGCACTTTGAGGGACGCCAAGGGGCCTGACATGGGAGCTCCGATTCCAGTTCGATGGGGCACAGAGTAGTCAGCCTTGGGCGCCAGCGGCAATTACCGTAACCATCATCGACAGTGACCGTTGTGCTCGTGCGCCCATAAAAAAACCCATCCGAAGATGGGTTTTTTAGTGTGCGTCAGCGTTTACTTGATCGCTGGCGCCGGGCCTTCGGCTACGCCCAGGTCATCCAGTTCGCGGGTTTCGGAGATACCGGTACCGCCGGATGCCAGCTCGCTTTGCAGCTTGTCGGTGTCCAGTTCCTTGACCCACTTGGCAACGACGATGGTCGCTACGGCGTTACCCACCAGGTTGGTCAGGGCGCGGGCTTCGGACATGAAGCGGTCGATGCCGAGGATCAGCGCCAGGCCGGCAACCGGCAGGTGGCCAACAGCCGACAAGGTTGCGGCCAGTACGATGAAACCACTGCCAGTCACGCCTGCAGCGCCTTTGGAGGACAGCAACAGCACCAGCAACAGGGTGATCTGGTGGGTGATGTCCATGTGGGTGTCAGTCGCCTGGGCGATGAACACGGCAGCCATGGTCAGGTAGATCGAAGTACCGTCGAGGTTGAAGGAGTAGCCAGTCGGGATAACCAGGCCAACCACCGACTTCTTCGCGCCCAGGCGTTCCATCTTGATCAGCATGCGCGGCAGTGCGGATTCAGAGGAGGAAGTACCCAGTACGATCAGCAGTTCTTCACGGATGTAGCGCACCAGTTTCAGGACGCTGAAGCCGTGGGCGCGGCAGATGCCACCCAGTACTACCAGCACGAACAGGATGCAGGTGATGTAGAAGCAGATCATCAACTGGCCCAGTTGCACCAGCGAGCCAACACCGTAGGCACCGATGGTGAACGCCATGGCGCCCAGGGCACCGATTGGCGCGAGCTTCATGATCATGTTGATGATGTTGAACATCACGTGGGCGAAGCGATCGATGAAGTCCAGCACCGGCTTGCCATAGGCACCCAGGCGATGCAGGGCAAAACCGAAGATCACCGAGAACATCAGCACTTGCAGGATATCGCCGTTGGCGAAGGCGCCGACGATGGTGTTCGGGATCACGTTGAGGATAAAGCCGACGATGCTCTGGTCTTTACCGGCGGTGACATAAGCAGCCACTTTCGAAGCGTCCAGGGTGGCGACGTCGATGTGCATGCCAGCACCTGGCTGTACCACGTTGACCACGACCAAGCCGATCAACAGGGCGATGGTGGAGACGATTTCGAAGTACAGCAGCGCGTAGCCGCCGGTCTTGCCCACCGACTTCATGCTCTGCATGCCGGCGATGCCGCTGACAACGGTACAGAAGATGATCGGGGCGATGACCATTTTGATCAGCTTGATAAAGCCGTCACCCAGTGGCTTGAGGGCCACACCGGTCTGCGGGTAGAAGTGACCGAGCAGGATACCGATAACGATGGCAACGATTACCTGGAAGTACAGGGTTTTGTAGAACGGCTGACGAGTCGTCATTGCAAAGTTTCCTCAAGAGTCCCGTGTGGCAAATATCCGCCATTGCCCACGACACTTGAATTGCGAACCCTCCTGCACTGGAGGGATTTGTTTTGGCGATCTGCTGGCTGGCAGGTCTGTACTCCTTATCGCAAACTGCGTGCCACTTTCCTGAAAAACCCTGTAACCCTTGGCTCATGGGGGCTGACGAAAATTCATGGCTGTTTCAGGGGGGGCCGCAGGTGGCGGATATCCGCCCACCCGCCTAATCTCGTCCTACAATTTGGCGGATATCCGCCTTGTCCAGCCCAGACATGATGGCTACCATCGGCCACTCAATGGACGAGGCCCCTGCATGCGCGAACGCACCATCGCCAGTCATTACGCCCGCGCGGCCTTGGGCGGTGCGCACCGGGCCGGCTACGACTGCTCGACGCTGCTGCAGCAACTGGGCATTACCCCGCAATTGCTGGCAGAGCCCCGCGCACGCATCGCGCCGGAGCAGTTCACGCAGCTGTTGCAGAAGCTGTGGCTGGCCCTGGATGACGAGTACCTGGGTTTCGCCGATGGGCCGAGCAAGCGTGGGACCTTCGCCATGATGTGCCACGCGCTGATTCACTGCCGCACCCTGGAGAAGGCGCTGGAGCGCGGCCTGTTGTTCTATAGCCTGTTCCCCCAGGGGCCGCGCTGGCGCCTGAGCCGCGAAGGCGATATGGCCTGCCTGAGCCTGGATGACTCGCACCTGTGGGACCCGGATCACTTTCTGAGCGAGTCCCTGCTGGTGATCTGGCATCGCCTCGGCAGTTGGTTGATTGGCCAGCGTATCCGCCTGGAGCAAGCGACGTTCAGCTACCCGGCGCCGGCCCATGCCAGTGAGTACGACCTGCTGTTCCCTTGCCCCCTGGTGTTCAGCGCAGCCCGCAGCAGCCTGGTGTTCCATAGCCGCTACCTGAGCCTGCCGCTGCTGCAGGACGAGCGCACCCTCAAGCATTTCCTCGAACGCTCCCCCGCCGACCTGCTGTCGCGACCGGACGAAGGCGACAGCCTGAGCAGCCAGTTGCGGCGTCTGTTAAGCCGCGACCGCACACCCTGGCCCGACCTGGAAGCCGTGGCGCAGCACCTGCACATCAGCCCACAGACCCTGCGCCGGCATTTGCGTGAGGAAGGCACCAGCTTCCAGGCACTCAAGGATGAGCTGCGGCGGGATATTGCGATTTTTCATCTGGGGCGGGCGGATCTGTCGTTGCAGGAGATTGCCGAGCAGTTGGGGTTTTCCGAGCCGTCGGCGTTTCACCGGGCGTTCAAGAAGTGGACGGGGGTGACGCCGGGGGCTTATCGAGCGCAGGAGAGTTGAGGATGTATTGTTTGGACGGGCGCCATCGCAGGCAAGCCAGCTCCCACATTTGACTGTATTCACCAATCAAAATGTGGGAACTGGCTTGCCTGCGATGCGCATAGGTATCTACACAACTTTCAGAAACTGACGAACTCCCCCGTGGCGAGCGGGCTTGCCCCGCGCTGGGCTGCGAAGCAGCCCCAAAAAGCCCCCCGCGTTTCTTCAGATAAACCGCGATGGCCGGGTTTAGGGCTGCTTCGCAGCCCAGCGCGGGACAAGCCCGCTCGCCACAACTGCGCTATCTGCCTGGATTTAGGCGTTGCGGCAAAGTTGTGTAGATACCGATGCTGCGATGCGGCCGGCCAATCCAATAAAGATCACACCGCCGGAAAATGAATCCTGAACGCCGCGCCCCCTAGAGGCGAATCCCCCAGGGTCAACCGTGCGCCGTAGCTTTCAATAATGTCCTTGACCACCGCCAACCCGATCCCCTGCCCCGGATGCTGGCGGTCCAACCGCTCACCGCGCTGCAGGATCCGCGCACGTTGGTCGGGAGGCACACCAGGGCCGTCGTCTTCGATGCACAAGCGCACGCCATCGGCACTTTCATCCAGGGTCACGCGCACCTCACTCAGGCACAGGCGGTAGGCGTTTTCCAGCAGGTTGCCGAGCAACTCCAGCAAGGCGCCTTGCTCGATGGGCACGTCGCACTGCTCTGGTAGCGCGAAAGACACGCGCACGCGCTTGTCGCGGTAGACCTTGTCGAGGGTGTCGCACAGGCTTTGCAGTACCGGGCGCAGGCGCACCTGGTGGCGCACCAGGCCGCTTTTACGCAGGCTGGCGCGCTGCAATTGATAGCTGATCTGCTGGCTCATGCGTTCGATCTGCGACTGCAGGACCCGCGCCTGCTCAAGGTCCTGGGGGCGCTGGGCCATGTCTTCACTCACCCCCTGCAACACCGCCAGCGGGGTTTTCAGGCTGTGGGCCAGGTCGTCCAGGGAGTCGCGGTAACGGGTGCGCTGCTCGCGCTCGCTATGGAGCAAGCGGTTGAGGGAACCCGTCAGGCGCAGCAGCTCCCGCGGGTGTTGCTCGCTGAGGCTTTCCCGGGTGCCGCCTTCGATTTCATCCAGTTCCTGGCTCAGCCGGCGCAAGGCCTGCAAGCCCCAGGTCAGGCCGATCCACAGCAGGCTCAGCAGCACCAGCAAGGCGGCGCCAAACCCCAGGTAGAGGTTCTCCCGCAGGCCTTCAAGGGTCACTTGGTATTCGCGCACCGGTTGCAGGGCGACAATACTGAACGCCGCGCTCTTGCCCCCCAGCAGCTTGACCTCGACGTCATAGACGAAGAATTCCTGGCCGTTGGCTTCGCGGATCTTCGCAAACTCGTTGCCGCGCCCGTCGTAGCGCGGCCGGTAGTTGATGTTTTCTTCCCTGGTCGCCCGCGAACGCCAGACCAGATGGCCTTCACGGTCGTAGATATAGCCCAGCAGGCGGCTATCGGTCAGGTTGAAGCGCTCGTCCGGCAACTGCGCCGGCATCAGCAAGCGGTTGTTATCGACCCGCGCGGCAGAGATCAGGGTGGTCACATCGGACGCCAGGCGCTGCTCGATGGAATCCTGCAACGCCAGGCTGAACGCGCCCTGCATCGCCGGTAACAGCCCGAGCATGAACAATACGGCCAAGGTGGTGGCCGCCAGCATCAGGCGCACACGCAGCGAACGAATCAACGGCAGCGCTCGTTGAACATGTAGCCCAGGCCACGCACGGTGTCGATGGGTTTGAACCCGGCCGGGCCTTCGAGCTTGCGACGCAGGCGGCCGACCAGCACTTCGATCACGTTCGGATCACGCTCGTCATCATCGGGATAGAGTTGTTCCATCAACCGATCCTTGGCCACCACTTGCTGGTGATGACGCATCAGGTATTCGAGGATCCGGTACTCATAGGCCGTCAGCGCCAGGGGCTGCTCGTCCAGGGACGCCTGCTTGCGGTTGAGGTCCAGCAGCAAGGGGCCGGCGACGATGGTCGATTGGGTAAAACCGCTGGAGCGGCGCAACAGGGCGTTCATCCGCGCCTCCAGCTCTTCGAACTGGAACGGCTTGACCACATAGTCATCGGCCCCGGCGGCCAGGCCTTCGACCTTGTCCTGCCAGTTGCCGCGCGCGGTGAGGATCAGGATCGGGAAGGTCTTGGCCTGGGCCCGCAGTTGGCGGATCAGGTCCAGGCCGCCCATGCCCGGCAGGCCCAGGTCGATGATCGCCAGGTCATGATTGAATTGCCCGGTCTGGTACAGCGCTTCTTCGGCGTTAGCCACGGCTTCGACCACGTGGCCGCTGTCGCCAAGACGGGTCAGCAGGTGATGGCGTAACAACGCCTCATCTTCGACAACCAGCAATTTCATAACACTCTCCAAGGCCAATCCACCGTCCCGCAGGGAACCATCATAGCGGCCCTGAAGGTATGCTTGCGCAGTTTACGGCGGTTGAACTGAACACAGTCTGAACCGGCGGGCTACCCAGGCAGGTCCCGCCCCGTGCAGAATAGCCGGCATGAACCCGATACCCGCCTGCTGCACCCCACTTGATGACCATTGGCCGCTGCCCGCCACCTTGCCCGGCACGGTGTTCCTGAGCACCCGTTTCGAGCCCAAATTGCTCGAACCCGGCGACTTCCAGCGCTGCGCCGTGCCGCCGCCGGCCAGTATCCAACGTTCGGTGGCCAAGCGGCAGGCGGAGTTTCTGGCGGGCCGGCTGTGCGCCCGCAGCGCCTTGCAACAGCTAGAAGGCCTGGACTTTATCCCCGCCATCGGTGAGGACCGCGCCCCGGTGTGGCCCTCGCATATCAGCGGCTCGATCACCCATAGCACCGGGCATGCCGCCGCCATCGTCGGCCACAAGGCCCAGTGGCGCGGGCTGGGCATGGACCTGGAAAACCTATTGCCCCTTGAGCGGGCCGAGCGCCTGGCCGGGGAAATCCTTACTCCGGATGAGATGCAGCGCATGGCCACAGGGCCAAGGGAGCAGGTTGCGCAGTTGGTGACCCTGACGTTTTCGGCCAAGGAGAGTCTGTTCAAGGCGCTCTACCCGATTGTGCAGAAGCGTTTCTACTTTGAGCATGCCGAGGTGGTGGAGTGGTCCGATTCGGGATTTTTGCGCTTGCGATTGCTGATGGATTTGTCCAGTGAGTGGTGTTATGGCAAGGAGCTGGAGGGGCAGTTTGCGGTGGATGACGGGCAGTTGTTGAGCCTCGTGGCCATCGGTGCCTGATATAGCGCTATCGCAGGCAAGCCAGCTCCCACAGTTGACCGAGTACATCCTTTGGAATGCAAGCTGGCTTGCCTGCGATGACGCTCTCAAGTCTTGTCCTGATCCCGCGGCCAGCTCAGGCTGAAACACGCACCGCCCAGGTTGTTGCTCTTGCTGATCAATGCCCGGCCGCCGTGCCAGTAGATAATCCGCCGCACAATCGACAAACCCAGGCCATGCCCACCCGAGGCGCGTGTACGGCTGTCATCAAGGCGCAGGAATGGGGTAAAGATCCGCTCCCAGGCGCTTTCCGGCACGCCTGGGCCATCGTCTTCGACGTCGATACGGCAACGCACCTGCCCCACCTGGTAACTGATCAGCACCCGCGACTGCGCATGACGCATGGCATTGCTCACCAGGTTTTGCAGGGCGCGGTGCAGGTAGCGCGGCTCGGCGTCGACCCAGGCCGCATCCAGGTGCGCCGATGACAGACACACGCCCCGCGCCACCTCGATCTCTGGCCGCAAGGGTGCCAGCTCGCCGATCACCTGGTCGAGCAAGGCACTGAGGTCGACCCGCTGGAAACTCAGGGCCGGCGAACCCTGCTCCAGGCGCGCATAGGTGAGCATTTCATCCACCAGGCCGTCGAGGTCCTGGATATCACTGTCCATGCCTTCCATGTATTTGCGCCGGGCTTCGGGCGTCGCGGCGTCGCCGATCATCTCCAGGCCAAAACGCAGGCGGGCCACCGGGGTGCGTAACTCATGGGACACCGCGCGCACCAGTTCACGCTGAATCGCCAACAGGCGCTGCAAGTGCTCGGCCATGCCGTTGAAGGCCGCCGCCAGGCGCCCTACCGAGTCGGCACCGCGCGCCGGCACCCGCGCTTCCAGGTTGCCCTTGGCGATGCGCGTGGCGGCCGCTTCGAGCCCGCGTAGGCGGCGCTCCAGTTGGCGTACCAGCAAATACACGATCAAGCCGATCAGGGTCAGACCAATCAATGCAATCAGCACCAGCCATTGCGCCGGGTAAGGATTCATCTGGTACAGCGGACCGATCTCCAGGACCCACGGCGTGCCGACCATGCCGGCAAACACACGGATCGAGTCGCCGCCCTTGCCCAGGGCCATCACCGTGTCGCCTTCGGCCACGCGACGCCGCTGGTCCTCGTCCATGTCCGCTTCGTCAAGCTTGAGCAGGTGCATTTCAAAGCCGAAGCCCTTGGCGTCTTTCAGGTCGGCCAACCGTTGCGGCTGCTCGGCCACAGGAAAACGCACCAGTTCGTCGGCCAGTAAATAAATGGTGGCCCGGGCCAACTGCTCGCTGATCTGCTGCACTTCGCCGGTGAGCAGCAGTTGCTCCTTCTCACTGACCAGGCGCAATACCCGGGCCGCATGGGGCCCGGTCTGCTCCACCAGCACCTGGCCGCGCTGCAGGCGATTGCGCTGGCTCAGGTCCAGGCGGGCATCCGCCACCGTCTGCAATTGCAAGGGAATCCCCAGCAATCGCTCCCACACCGCCAGGGCGCGCTGGCGCTCGATACTGCTCATCGGCTGCAGGTTGTCGCCCATCAGGGCAAAGGTGCCGTGGGCCAGCCGCTCGCGGTACTGGCCGCTGCGCACCTCATTGAGCAGGTGCAGCGCCAATACGCCAAGCAGGGCCACGAGGATCAGCGCCGCGCACATGCCGCCATAGATACGCAGGAAGATCGAGTTCACGACAGCATATCGGCGGCAGCTTCGGGGACGAACAGGTAGCCTTTGCTGCGAATGGTCTTGATCAGGCGCGGGTGGATAGGGTCGTCGCCGATTTTCGGGCGGATCCGCGAGATGCGTACGTCAATGGAGCGGTCCTGGCCGTCGTAGCCGATACCGCGCAAGGCGGTGAAGATCTCTTCCCGGGACAGAATGCGCCCGGCATTGGCCACCAAGAGCCACAACAGATCGAATTCGGCGCTGGTCAGTTCGATGCCGCCATCGTGCAGCCAGGCTTCGCGCAAGGCGTTGTCGACCACCAGGGGGCCGAATTGCAGGCGCCGCTGTTTTTCCGGGGCGGCAGGCTCGGCGCTTTCGCTGCGCCGCAACAGCGCCTGGATCCGCGCCAGCAGCAGGCGCGGGCGCACCGGCTTGCACACATAGTCATCGGCCCCCATGTCCAGGCCCAGAACCTGGTCCATGTCGTCGGTACGCGCGGTGAGCATCAGGATCACCCCGTCGTAGCGCTCGCGCACCTTGCGGCAGATGCTCAGGCCGTCTTCGCCGGGTAGCATCAGGTCGAGGATTACCAGGTCCGGCTGCTCGGCAATGATCCGCGCCACCGCCAGGGCTCCGTCGCCCTCGATGGAGACCCGCAGGCCGTTGCTTTCCAGGTAGTCACGGGTCAACTCAGCCAGCCGCTGGTCGTCCTCGACAATCAGTACCTGCCAGGCTTCTTGCTCCATGCGCTACCTCAACTCTAATTATTGTAGGAGCGGGCTTGCCCGCGAAGAAACCAAGGGCGCCGCGTTCATTCAGCAACTCAGCGTTATCGTTGACGCCCTTCGCGAGCAAGCTCGCTCCTACAGTTGTCATGTGGAGTGGGCAAGATATCGCACGAATGAAGGCCGATTGTAGCCATGGCCCAACCCCCAAACACAAGCCAGGAAATGCATTCGGTGATCGCGATTTTTTGTGATAGGGTTCGCGCCCGCAAAAATCCAACCGGGTGTTTTCAGCTTGGAATATTCGGTGACAAACGGTGCGATGCAGCAGTACTGCGGCCTACACGGCGGTTCCACCTTTCATACACATTTTACCCACAGCGTTATCCACAGGTAGTGCGTTGCTAAGCCCCCCAAAACGCATTATCTTGTACCTCGTCGCAAAAAAAACCCTACATGTAGGGTTTCAAGCGACAAGACCAAACACAAATCAGACAAGAAACTCAAGTGCTTTCTTGCTCCTGTTTGGTGGAACTTAAACCTTTTTCGAAAGCCCAAACCGCGCACGCGGATGGCTGCTGTTTTCAAGCCCCAACGGGAGAAAGCGGTACGGGTGTTGCAATACAAACGACACCCACACAGGAATACGGTAAAGAGCCCAGGGCTTGGAACCGAAGACTTCGGCATGGAAGCGGCGCGAACAGCTCCCTTCCTCCTGTCCCGAGGTTGTTATGCCAGGCCAAGGCCTGTTGTAAGTGCTTCAGGACGGAACGGTGGGCACCGTGATGGTGCCCAAATAAATATAGAATGTGGAGACAACCCCCCATGCAAACCGACACAACTCGCGAGAACCCGCAAGGCTCCGTGCCGCAGGGCGCTGATTCGAATATGGATCTGTCCGCCACCGCGCCCGGCCAATTGCGCGTGATCAAGCGTAACGGCACTGTCGTTCCTTACACCGACGACAAAATCACCGTCGCTATCACCAAAGCGTTTCTTGCAGTTGAAGGCGGCACCGCTGCCGCTTCGTCGCGTATCCACGACACCGTTGCCCGCCTGACCGAACAAGTCACCGCGACCTTCAAGCGTCGCATGCCTTCGGGCGGCACCATCCACATCGAAGAAATCCAGGACCAGGTCGAACTGGCCCTGATGCGCGCCGGCGAGCAGAAAGTGGCCCGCGACTACGTGATCTACCGCGACTCGCGCGCCAAGGAACGTGCCGTACACGCACCGTCCGCCGAAGCCGTGCAAGCCCACCCGTCGATCCGTATCACCTTGGCTGATGGTTCGTTCGCGCCGCTGGACCTGGGCCGCCTGAACACCATCATCACCGAAGCCTGCGAAGGCCTGGAAGAAGTCGACGGCGACCTGATCCAGCGTGAAACCCTGAAGAACCTGTACGACGGCGTGGCCCTGACCGACGTCAACACCGCCCTGGTGATGACCGCCCGTACCCTGGTTGAGCGTGAGCCGAACTACTCGTTCGTGACCGCGCGCCTGCTGATGGACACCCTGCGTGCCGAAGGCCTGGGGTTCCTGGGCGTGGCCGATAGCGCTACCCATCACGAAATGGCCGACCTGTACGCCAAGGCCCTGCCTGCCTACATCGCCAAGGGTATCGAATTCGAATTGCTGAACCCGATCCTGGCCACCTTCGACCTGGAAAAACTCGGCAAGGCAATCAACCACGAGCGTGACCAGCAGTTCACCTACCTGGGCCTGCAAACCCTGTACGACCGTTACTTCATCCACAAGGACGGGATCCGTTTCGAACTGCCGCAGGTGTTCTTCATGCGCGTGGCCATGGGCCTGGCGATCGAAGAGAAGCACAAAGAAGACCGTGCCATCGAGTTCTACAACCTGCTGTCGTCCTTCGACTACATGTCGTCGACTCCGACCCTGTTCAACGCCGGCACCCTGCGTCCACAGCTGTCGAGCTGCTACCTGACCACCGTGCCGGATGACCTGTCGGGCATCTACCACGCGATCCACGACAACGCCATGCTGTCCAAATTCGCTGGCGGCCTGGGCAACGACTGGACGCCGGTCCGTGCACTGGGTTCGTACATCAAGGGCACCAACGGCAAGTCCCAGGGCGTCGTGCCGTTCCTCAAGGTGGTGAACGACACCGCTGTCGCGGTCAACCAGGGCGGCAAGCGCAAAGGCGCTGTGTGTGCGTACCTGGAAACCTGGCACATGGACATTGAAGAGTTCATCGAGCTGCGCAAGAACACCGGTGATGACCGTCGTCGTACCCACGACATGAACACCGCCAACTGGATCCCTGACCTGTTCATGAAGCGCGTCTTCGATGACGGCCCGTGGACCCTGTTCTCGCCATCGGAAGTGCCAGACCTGCACGACCTGACCGGCAAGGCCTTCGAAGAGCGCTACGAGTACTACGAAGCCCTGTCCCAGTACCCAGGCAAGATCAAGCTGTTCAAGACCATCCAGGCCAAAGACCTGTGGCGCAAAATGCTGTCCATGCTGTTTGAAACCGGCCACCCATGGCTGACCTTCAAGGACCCGTGCAACCTGCGCAGCCCGCAGCAGCACGTGGGCGTGGTCCACAGCTCGAACCTGTGCACCGAGATCACCTTGAACACCAACAAGGATGAGATCGCCGTTTGCAACCTGGGCTCGATCAATCTGCCGAACCACATCGTCAACGGCAAGCTGGACACCGCCAAGCTGGAACGTACCGTCAACACCGCCGTTCGCATGCTCGATAACGTGATCGACATCAACTACTACTCGGTGCCACAGGCGCAGAACTCCAACTTCAAGCACCGTCCGGTCGGCCTGGGCATCATGGGCTTCCAGGACGCTTTGTACCTGCAGCACATTCCCTACGGTTCGGATGCTGCGGTCGAGTTCGCCGACAAGTCCATGGAAGCGGTCAGCTACTACGCGATCCAGGCTTCATGCGACCTGGCCGACGAGCGCGGCGCCTACGAGACGTTCCAGGGTTCGCTGTGGTCCAAGGGCATCCTGCCGCTGGACTCGCAACAGATCCTGATCGAAGCCCGTGGCCAGAAGTACATCGATGTTGACCTCAACGAATCCCTGGACTGGGCGCCGGTACGTGCCCGTGTGCAGAAAGGCATTCGTAACTCCAACATCATGGCCATCGCACCGACCGCGACCATCGCCAACATCACTGGCGTGTCGCAGTCGATCGAACCGACCTACCAGAACCTGTATGTGAAATCGAACCTGTCGGGCGAGTTCACCGTGATCAACCCGTACCTGGTCCGCGACCTGAAAGCCCGCGGCCTGTGGGACTCGGTGATGATCAACGACCTTAAGTACTACGACGGTTCGGTACAGCAGATCGAGCGCATCCCGCAAGAACTCAAAGAGCTCTACGCGACCGCGTTCGAAGTGGACACCAAGTGGATCGTTGACGCCGCCAGCCGTCGTCAGAAGTGGATCGACCAGGCGCAGTCCCTGAACCTGTACATCGCCGGTGCATCGGGCAAGAAGCTCGACGTGACCTACCGCATGGCTTGGTACCGTGGCCTGAAAACCACTTACTACCTCCGTGCCCTGGCCGCGACCAGCACCGAGAAGTCGACCATCAACACCGGCAAGCTGAACGCTGTATCCAGCGGTAACCACGGTGATGATTCGGTTCTCGCAGCGCCGGCCGGCCCAGCGCCAGTGCCTAAAGCCTGCGCGATCGACGAGCCGGATTGCGAAGCCTGCCAGTAAGCTGACAGCACCTTGGGTTTAACCCCCCAAGGATGAAAAGCCCCCGATAGGCCTATGGTGTATCGGGGGCTTTCTTTTGCCTGGCAAAAGCTGCAGCGCAACCTAGAACAATACGGTGGCGATACCCGACTCTGGCCGCCCGCCTCGCGCGCCCCACAACTCAATACGGCCATTGATCACCGCCATTGAATGACCTTTGTATTCCACCGTCCCCGCCTTGCTGTTTCGCAAGTCAGCGTCCGTGGCCGGCCTGTAATGCCCTTTCAGGCCCAGGCGGTCCAGGCCTTCACGCGCAGCCTCACCATCGTTGAGGCTGTTCATCGCCGCCATAAAACTGCGTCCGGCAACGCCATCATTGTTTTCCATCTGTGCACGCTTGGCACTGGCGGCAAACAGGAAGTTGGCATCGGTCATCATCGCCGGGTCATCCCCCTGGAAACGCGCGTGGGTAGCCGCCTGACGCAACTCGTCCCTGGACAAGGACAGCTTGAAGCCGTCGCGCATGGTCACGTCATAGCCCGTGCTCGTCTCCTTCACATCCCTGAAAATGTCCGTAGGCTTCTGGCCGAAATGCATCATTGCGGCCTTTATGGCAGAAACCGTTACACAATTGCTGCTAGGCCCCTGGCTGAAGCCACTCCAGATATTGTCCGGCTTCTTACCGGGGTTGCTCTTATCAGGTTTGTAGTTGAAATGCTGCGCACCGTTGGTGATCGGCTTGTTGCTCATGCTCTCGGTAGGGCCGAAATTAGCGGGATTCACATTGCCGCCGCGACCTCCACCCCCACCGCCACCGCCACCGCCACCTTTGGGCGACGGAGGGGCCACATCGTCGCTGGGAAACCACTCGTCCAGCATCCGCTTGAGAAACTGTAGAAACTTGTCATCCGCTTCCTGGATCAGCTTGTTAAGCGCTTCCTTGAATTTCTCATCACCCAACTTCTGACGCAGTTCATTCAACTTGTCGCGCAAGTCCTGAGCCGTCTGGGTCTTGGAGGTTTGCTCGGCCTCGAACAACTGGTTGAACAACGTCTTGACCGCCGACACGTCACTGACGGGTTCGATGGGAGCAGGCTCCCGACGCGTAACAGTCGGCACCAAAGCCATGCGCCCATTACCTGGCGCGGACACCCCGGAGTTCCACATTTTCAGCTCCCATTGATCGATGAGCCCCCTGGGCTCTTGCCCCGATCAGTGGTGCGGGCCGATTGAAGCGTTCCTTTCCCAAGCATTTCAGTGCGTAACCCAATGCGGCACCGGTGCTTTTCCTACGCCCACAAAAAAGCCCCTCTCACGAGGGGCTTCTTGTGCAGCGCTAACCCATCAGGTCATCTGAATGATGGTCTGCATGATGGTGCTCTGGGTGGAGATGGTCTTGGCGTTCGCCTGGTAGTTGCTCTGGGCCTTGATCAGGTCCACCAGCTCGTTGGTCAGGTTGACGTTGGAGTTCTCCAGGGAGTTGGCCACGATCGAACCCAGGGTCCCGGCTTCTGGTGCATCGTAGCCAGGCTGGCCCGAAGCGAAGGTTTCTTTCCAGGTGGTGCCACCTGCCGGCTGCAAGCCTTGCTCGTTGTTGAAGCTGGCCAGGGAGATCTGGCCAATGGCCTTGCTCTGCTGGTTGCTGAAGGTGGCGAACAGTACACCGCTGCCGTCGATTTTCAGCCCGGTGATTTCGCCGGTGGCGTAGCCATCTGTGATCGGCGGGTTGCGGTAGCTGGCCGAGTTGTACTGAGTGATATCGGACATGTTGATCGCGATACCGCCCGGGTTGGCCGCCGCCCCGTTGTCAGGGTTCCACACGCCGTTGTCCATGACGCCCGGCTTCCAGTTGCTGATGGTCAGGGTGGTGTTGGATACAGTGCTCGGCGGGGTGACGATCCCCTTCAGGGTGCCTGATGTATCGAATGTCACCGTGGAGGCCACCGGGGCAACCGCGCCCGTTCCCTTGACCGGCGTACCGTCAGGGTTACGCCCATCGATCAGGGTGTAGGACTTCCAGGTATTGGAGCCGGTTTTCACCATGTACTGCACCATCTCATGGGCATTGCCTTGAGTGTCATACAAAGTGGTGCCGTACTGCTCGGTAAACGAGCTCGCTACCGTCGGGTCAAACGGGCTGGTCGTCTGGTCGATCACCGGCTTGGAGGAGTTCAGGTTGCTGCTGGAGTCAACCTTGGTCGACGCTTTGGGCGGCAAGTTGGACAGGTTGATCCGCAGGTCGGTCAGGCCGCTCTTGGAGATTTTGCCATCTTCATCGGCCGCATAACCCTGCAGGCGCGAGGTGCCGGTGTTGTTGGTGATGTAACCGTCTTTGTTGGCCTGGAACGAGCCATTACGGGTGTACTCCAGCGAACCGTCGCTGCCCTTCTGTACGAAGAAGCCGCCGCCCTGGATGCCCATGTCCAACACGCCACCGCTGCCGTTGACTTCACCCTGGGTGAATTGCTGGGAAACCGCCGCCAGGTTCACGCCGGTACCGATGGTTTTATTGCCTGTGCCCAGGCGGGACGCCGCGTAAATGTCGCCGAACTCTGCGCGGGACGACTTGAAGCCGGTGGTCGCGACGTTGGCGATGTTGTTGCCGGTCACGTCCAGTTGTTTGTTGGCCGCATAGAGGCCGCTAAGGCCGATATTAAAAGACATGTTTCTCTCCTCTTGCCGTATTTAGCCGGCTCTATGTACCGATAGTCTGAATTTGCGACAGCTTGATGCTGCCCATGCCGCCAGAAAGATTGAGCAGCATTTCGCCGCCGGTCTGGCTCAAGGTCACGCTGGTGACCGTGGCCGGCAGCGAGGTTTTCAAGGCCACCGGATCACCGGCGTCATTCTTGGTGCTGGCCGCGAAGGTGTAGGTGCCAGAATCAAGCTGCTCGCCCGCTTCGTTCTTGCCGTCCCAGATAAAGTCCGACTTGCCGGCGCTCTGGGCGCCCAGATCGATGGTCTTGACCAGGTTGCCGTCCTTGTCGGTGACCTTGACGGTGACGTTGCCCACCGACGCACCCACGGCAACCGAGCCGGTAAAGCTCTTGCTGGTGTCGACCATGGCCTTGTTGGTTTCAATAATTACCGAACGCCCCACCAGCGACGAGGCTTGCAGCGCCTGCGACGACTTGTAGTTGCCGGTGATGGTGTTCACCGAGTCGTTCAAGGTGTTGATGCCTTCCAGGCTGCTGAACTGCGCCAGTTGCGCCACGAACGCGCCGTTGTCCTGGGGCGACAGCGGGTTCTGGTTCTTCAGCTGGGTGACCAGCAGTTGCAGGAATGCATCCTTGCCCAGGGACTGGTTGCCCGAGGCCGCCTTGGCGGTATCGGCCAGGTTGCCCTGGCTGGACTTGGCATCCTTGACCTTGGAGTCGAACAGACTCTGGATCGTCGATTGACTCGACACATCGTTAGTGACGGACATTCTTTAGCGCCCCTTATCACTGACCGAGGGTCAGGACCTTCTGCATCATGGCTTTGGCGGTGTTCATCATTTCCGCGTTGGTCTGGAACGAACGACTGGCGGAAATCATGTCTGCCATTTCCTCGACCACGTTGACGTTGGGGTAGTACACGTAGCCCTTTTCGTTCGCGGCAGGATGATTAGGTTCGTAGCGCGCATCGAGGTTGCTCTGGTCTTCGACCACACCCAACACCTGTACGCCCTGGCCGGCAGCATCCTGGCTCTGGAACAACGAGTCGCTGCCGCCGTTCTGACCGGCCTGGAACATGGTGGCGAACACCGGATGCCGGGCGCGGTAGGTCTGGTCGATACTCGACGAGACCGTCTCGGCGTTGGCAATGTTACTGGCGACCGTGTTCAGACGCGTGGTCTGGGCGCTCATGCCACTACCGGCAATATTGAAAACACTGGATAGAGACATGGCTTACTCTCCGCGCAGGGCTGACATCAGCCCTTTGAATTTGCTGTTGAGCAGGGTGAAGCTGGCCTGGAAGTTCACCGAGTTCTCGGCGTAGTTCGATTGCTCCAACTGCGCATCGACGGTGTTCTGGTCGATCGACGGCTGCATCGGCGTGCGATACATCAGCGACTCATCGCCACTGCTCAGGCCCTGCGCTTCGATATGACGGTTATTGGTCATGTTCAAGGCGAAGGAGCCGTTCTTGGTCTTGTCGCTCTGTGCGGCGAGCACGGCGGCAAAGTCCAGGTCCCGAGCCTTGTAGTTCGGGGTGTCGGCGTTGGCGATGTTGTTAGCCAGGACTTCGGCACGCTGGGCGCGGAAGCCCAGGGCCTGTTCGTGGATACCGAGCGCTTTATCGAAGCTGATGCTCATGGCGGAAACCTTTAGGGGCTGACCTGCTTTTCGTAACAGGGATATAGCAAGCGCCATGCCAGGTTTATCAAGCCCAATAAATCAAGGGGTTAGGTAGAGGTTGCCGCCGGCAATGGCGGAAAAGCGGCAAGCGCTTTCCGCGAAACGTCAGGAAAGCGGCAATGGGGAGTTGCCGCTTTCCAAGGTCTGACACAAAAAAATGTGGGAGCGGCGGTGCGACGGTTCGACTTGCTCGCGAAGGGCGCACTTCAGTGTGTCAGTCAGCTATCAACCAACTTCACTACCGCCTTCGCGAGCAAGCCCGCTCCCACACAAGCCCCACCCCAAATGTTGGGCGGGGTGTTATTTAGCCTGGTAGATAATACCGGGGCTGCACTGCACCATCTGGTAATGGTCCGGCAAGCCGTTCAACGCTTCGGACGCGCCGAGGAACAGATAGCCACCGCGCTTGAGCGTGCCGTGGATGCGCAGCAGGATGTCCTTCTTCACTTCAGCCGAGAAGTAGATCAATACGTTGCGGCAAAACACGATGTCGAACTTGCCGAGGCTGGCGTAGCTGTCCAGCAGGTTGAACGAGCGGAACTCCACACGGCTCTTGATCGGCGCCTTGACCGCCCAGCGCCCGGCGCCCTTGGGGTCGAAGTAACGCTGCAGGCGCTCCTGGGACAGGCCGCGACCCAGGGCGAGGCTGTCGTATTCGCCGGTCTTGCAGTTGGTCAGCATGGTGCCGGACAAATCAGTGGCAACAATTTGCACACCCGCTTTCAACTGGCCCATGTTGGTCCGCTCGAACTCATCGATGGACATCGACAGCGAATAGGGTTCCTGCCCCGACGAACACGCCGCCGACCAGATGCGCAAGCGCTGGCCGGGGCTGGCCTTGATGGCCTCGGGCAATACCTTGTTCTTGAGCACCTCGAAGGGGTAGGTATCACGAAACCACAGGGTTTCGTTGGTGGTCATGGCATCGACCACCATCTCCTTCAACCCGCTGCGCGGTTGACCCTGGATGCGCTGCACCAACTCGCCCAGGGACTTGATGCCCTGCTGTTCCATCAATTTGTTGAGACGGCTTGATACCAGGTATTGCTTGTTTTCACCGAGCAATATGCCACAGGCTTTTTCCAGGAATACCCGGAACTGTTCGAAATCCAAATTACCCGTAGACAATGAAACCGCCTCTTAACTCGTGTGACCGCCAGGGAGAAAGCCCCTAGCCGTGATCTGCAGATTTGATCCGTTCGACGACCCGGGAAGCCAGGTCATCTGGACGGAATTTGGCCAGGAAGTCATCGGCACCGACCTTCTTGACCATTGCCTGGTTGAATACACCGGACAATGAAGTATGCAGGATGATATGCAATTTTTGCATGCGTGGGTCGTTACGTATCTCGGCCGTGAGGGTGTAGCCGTCCATTTCCGGCATCTCGATGTCGGAAATCATCATCAGGAATTCTTCTTCCGGCTTCTTGCCTTCGTCCACCAGCTTGCGCAGATAGTCCAGGGCCTGGCGGCCGTCATTGAGTGCCACTACTTCGACACCAACGGTCTGCAGGCAACGGGACACCTGCTTGCGCGCCACAGAGGAGTCATCCACCGTCAACACCCGCAGGGACACGGCCTTCTGCTGGGTCTGCTCATCCACCACACCCACCGAAATATGCTCCGAAGTCGGCGCCACCTCTGCGAGGATCTTCTCCACGTCGATGATTTCCACCAACTGGTTATCGACCCGCGTCACTGCCGTGAGGTAGTGATCACGCCCGGTGCCCTTGGGTGGTGGATGGATCTCTTCCCAGTTCATGTTGACGATACGTTCCACCGAGCGCACCAGGAAACCCTGGGTCTTGGTGTTGTACTCGGTGATGATCACAAACGGACTCTCGCGGTCTTGCAAACCGGCAGAACCGGTGGCCATCGCCAGGTCAAGAATCGGAATCGTCGAGCCACGGATGTTGGCCACGCCACACACCACCGGGTTGGACTTGGGCATTATGGTGAGTTTGGGGCATTGCAGCACCTCCCGCACCTTGAAGACGTTGATGCCATATAGCTGCTTGCCATCGAGTCGAAACAGCAACAACTCCAGGCGATTCTGCCCTACCAGCTGTGTGCGCTGGTTCACTGAATCCATTACACCCGCCATGCCCAGACTCCTACGCTACAAAACTTACGGGTACGACGCGCACCCAACACGAAACGGCACGCGCTTTGCTTTTTATTGGCCATGGACATCAAAACGACAGTTTCCCGACGCCTTCGCTCGCCACAGTACCGCAGATTGCTCTGTGCCTGGATGGCGTTGCTTGCCTTGGGCGCAGGCCACCAGGCCCGTGCCGACAACGTCACCTTGCCTGATCTGCTTATCGGCGTCACTCAAGGCTTTCTTGAGTTCACTGTAGAAGATTATCTGGCGACCACCCAGACACCGGGCCGTTATGAAATCCAGGTCAACCAGTTGGACCCGCGTTTGCGCATGCCCATGTGCGACAAGGAATTGACAGGCTCCCTGGAAAGCCCCGCCCAGCCCATCGGCCGCGTGACCGTGCGCGTGCGCTGCGACGGCAGCTCGCCCTGGACGGTGTTTGTGCCGGCCCAGGTCCGCCTGTTTCGCGACGTAGTGACCGTCACACGCCCGCTCAAGCGTACCGGCATCATCGGTTTTGAAGACGTAGCCCTGCGTGAGCGGGACATCAGCCAGATCAGCCAGGGTTACCTCACCTCCGTGGACCAGGCCGTTGGGCAGAGACTGACCCGACCAATGGTCACCGACCAGGTCATTACCCTGGTTCACCTGGAACAGGCCGAAGTGGTGCGCAAGGGTGACCATGTGGTGATATCCGCCAGCAGCGGCGGCCTGAACGTGAAAATGCCGGGGGAAGCCCTGGCCAACGGCGGGATGAGCGAACAGATTCGCGTGAAGAACCTCAACTCCAAGCGCGTGATCAAGGCCCGGGTGACAGCCCCTGGCCAGGTGGAGGTGGCTTTATAGATCACTGGCGTGGGACGCTGGCTTTTCCTACACTGTGCGCATGATCTCGCTATGCACAGGTTTATTGTCGATCGAGCCTAAAGTTTGTCCGGGTATGGCCGAAAACATGGCAAGCGTCCAAATACCCAGAGGTTTTTTAACATGGTCATTGATTTCAGCCGATTGAACGGCGCCCAGGCAACGCCCGGCGGCACGCGTACCAACGCGGCCAAGGACAGCGTTGAAGCCAAGGCCCCGGCACTGCCTGCCAAGGCAGAACAAACCGCTTCGACCCAAAGTGGCGAATCGGTGCATTTGAGCAACGAGGCTCAACAGTTGCAGAAGATCACGGACTCGCTGCGCGATCAGCCGGTTGTCAATAAAGCCCGCGTGGCCGAATTGAAACAGGCGATTGCTGATGGCAGCTATCAGATCGACAACGACCGTTTAGCCGGCAAAATCATCAAAGCCGAGCGCTAGGCCAAGGCCTGCGCCAGGCTTTTGGACGCTTAAACCCCAAGGCCAGCCATGCACGACGAAAATCTGCTGCAACTGATCAACGAAGACCTGGCTCCGGCGCAACACCTGCTGGAGCTGCTTCAAGAAGAATTCGTGGCCCTCTATGGCCGCGATATGCGCCTGCTGGAAGATATCCTGGCACGCAAGCAATCGCTGATCATCCTGCTCGAACAGCACGGCCAGAAACGCAGCCAGATCCTGCTCAGCCTGGGCCTGCCCGCTGACCACAGCGGCCTGGAACAGTTGGCCAGCCATTCGTCGGTCGGCGACCAGTTGCTGGCCCAGAGCGCAGCGCTCAATCAGTTGTTGATCAGTTGCCAAGAGGCCAATGTGCTCAATGGCCAGTCGATCCAACTGCAGCAAGCTACCACCGCCAACCAGTTGCGCATCCTGCATGGTGGCGAACCTCCAGCACTGTATAACGCCCAAGGCTCCACCTCACGGCTGGTCAAGCCCAGCACCCTCAGCCAAGCCTGACGCCGGTTTATCGCGCGCCCTATCAAGGCACGCCACATGCTGGCAAAATGCCGGTTCTTGCGTGTAGTCGTATTTTGTCTGGAGATGGAAGAACCGTGTTCAACACCCTTAGCGCGGAAGATGCTCCGCAGCCACCCAAGGTCCTCACCACCCCTCTGGAAATTGCCAGCACCCTGCGGCTGCTGCAAGAGAGCCATGACCCGCTGATCATTACCTTCCACGAACGCAACCAGCGCTTCCAGAGCTACCTGGTGGATGTCGACAAGGACAGCAAGACCCTGAGCCTGGACGAAATGATCCCGCCCGAAGGTGAACGCTACCTGGAGAATGGCGAAGCGTTTCGTATCGAAGGCTTCCATGAAGGTGTACGCGTGGCCTGGGACAGCAATGGCACCCTGACCATTGGCGCAAAGGACGGCCACCGCATCTACAAGGGCAGCCTGCCGGAAGAAGTGGTCTACCATCAGCGGCGCAATGCCTTTCGTGCGGCATTGAAGCTGGCACAACTGGTGAATATCGAATTGGGCGGCGAGAAACTCAAGGCGCCCATCAGCGGCAAGTTGCTGGATATCTCCGCCACCGGCTGCAAACTGCGCTTTGAAGGCGACATCTCCGAGCGCCTGCAACTGGGCCAGGTCTACGACCGTTTCATCGCCGCCCTGCCCTTTGGCAGCATGACCACGGCGGTGGAGTTGCGTTACCTGCACTTTGAAGAAAGGATCAACACCACCTTTGCCGGCGTGCGCTTTCACAACATGAGCGGCCTGGTGCAGCGCCAGGTCGAGCGTTTTGTCTACCAACTGCAGCGCGAGGCGCGACGGTTCGATAAAGACGACGACATGTAAACGTCGAACCATCGGCATAAAAAACGGGCAGCTCCTTTGGGAACTGCCCGTTTTTTTTGCTTCAAGGGCGGGCGCGGCTCAGGTCATGCGGGTGATCATCCGGGTCGGGATGCTCCGGCGGCTCGGGCTCGGGTTGCGGCGCAACTTCAGGCTCAGCCTCGGGCTCAGGCTCAGGCACGGCGGTTTGCATCTGGTCCTGGACCACCTGTTCATCGACACGCGGGTCGAGGGCGGCGACCAATGGCGAGCTGGACATGCTGTCGGGCATCGCCACGTGATGCAGCGGCGCGTCGTCCACCTGATGCAGGTTGGTCACAGCCTTGGGTCGAATGCGCCAGACCAGGATCAATGCGCACAAGCTGAAGAACGCATAGAGCATCTGGTTGCCAAACAGCTTCATGACCACACCCGCCAGCAACGGCCCGATACTCGCCCCCACACCGTAGGTCACCAGCAACATTGCCGTGAGGGACACCCGGCGATCACCTTCGACATGGTCGTTGGAAAACGCCACGGCCAGTGGATAGAGGCAGAACTGCACCAATGAACACAGGAAGCCGGCGATAAACAGTACTTCCAGCGGCACCTGGGTCATGATCGCCAGTGGCAACGCAGCCACCGCCAGGGCCAGGGCGAAACAGCGAATCAGCAACGCACGGTCATACCGATCCGACAGCCAGCCCAACGGCCATTGCACCAACAGGCCGGCAAAAATGCAGCTACCCATGAACAGACCGACCTGCTCGGTACTCAGCCCCTGCTGAGCCGCATACAGTGGCGCCAGGCCGTAGAAGGAACCGACGATCAGACCTGCCCCCAACACCGTACTCAGGGACTGCGGCACGCGCTTGATAAAGAAGCGCGGCTCCATCGGCGCCGGATGCAAAGGCGCAGGGTGAATACGCCGGGTCATGGCAACCGGCACCAGGCACAGGGCAAAACACAATGCCACCAGCATCAGCAGCTCAAGCCCCAACTGAGGGTGCATGACCAGAATCAACTGGCCCAGCACCAGACCCAGGTACGACGCGATCATATAACCGCTGAACACCACGCCGCGCTGCTTGGCATCCGCCTGCTCGTTGAGCCAGCTCTCGATGACCATGTACTGGCACATCATGCCCAGGCCGACAATGATCCGCAGGACGATCCAGGCCGGCAGCCAATCCACCAGACCATGACCGAGCACTGCCGCGCCGACGATCCCGGCGCAAGTGGCATAGGCACGGATATGCCCGACCCGGGCGATCAGGCGATGCCCGATCTTGCCACCCAGCACCAGGCCAAAATAGTTGGCAGCCATCAGCGCACCGACCCACAGGCTGTCGACGTTATCCGCCGCCAGGCGCAGGGCCAGGTAAGTACTGAGCAGGCCGGAGCCGATCAGCATCATCAAGGAAGCGAAATAAAGGGCTCGAAAAGATTTCCAGATCTGGCGCATCGGCGGTCCGAGCGGCTCCTTGCAGTGGGTGTCAGGCTATTCAGACTAGCCTGAGGGCGAAGCGTCGTTAAACCCAGGTACCCAACTACATCGGCACCCAGGGGTATTTTGATCCGGCAAACCTCGCGATCGTCGAAGCATGCAGCCTTCGATGAACTCGAGACCCAACAGTTCCTTCGCTGTTCAGATACGTGTCAGACGCACCTAGACAGGGGGCGAGGTACAAGGTTTTGACAATATATCTCGCCAACCCGCCCGAAGGCACTGGCCAGACGGCTAAGAAAACTGCCCCCCACAAAAAAACCCCGCCAGAGCGATCTGGTCGGGGTTCTTTCACGTCACGGCCGGGTAGGCGGCGCAACTGCAGATGGTGTCCCAGGGCCGGTTCGAACGGCCAACCTTCCCCTTAGGAGGGGGATGCTCTATCCAATTGAGCTACTGGGACTAATGACAGGCGCAGAGCCAAATTGCACTGCGACAGACGGCGTGCATGTTAACGGCCAAGGTGAGTTTTGTCATGTCGTCCGTCAGCTTTTTAGGCGTAAGACTCCACCACTCCATACCCACGGCCGGCCCAGGTCCACAGGGCTGCCAAGTCTCATCGTGCAAAATGCACTAACACAAAAGGCCATCATTGCATCTTGCAACGAGCAGCACTTGCGAAGTCATTATAAACTATTGTTTTTAAAGGATATTTATCGATCTAGAAGCTGGCACGATGACTGCACTCTTTACCTTATCAATCTGTCCTGCACATGAACACGGGGAAACACCCATGAACAGCACCCTCCTGCTTCTGAACGCACTGGCCCTGGCCGTCCTGGTGATGTTCCAGTTCCAGAACAGTAGCGACAGCGATGCGGCACAGCTCAGCCACACAGGCAGCCACCAGACACAGCAACGAGCACAATTGGCGGTGATGACAGCCAATGGCCAACCCTCTGTCCAACTGGCACAAGGTGCGCAGGCCGCCAGCACTTCTGAACACTGGATTTTCTAAGCGAGCCGATCATGACCAAGACCACCTGGTTGCTTCTTTCCCTGACAATCGCCACCGGTATCCTGGGGATCAACGCAACGTCGAATTATTGGCAGATCCTTTCTCTGGGCGCCTGCGCCGTCTTCGCCAGCGCATGGGTGATTGCCGCGATTGTCGGGCGCCGCTTCAAATTCGACCCGGTCCTGCGCTGAATAGCCGATTCACCCTCCTCGCTCCAGCCCTCGCCTATCGCCCGACCTTATGTCGCCTCGGCTCGCAAATCGGCCATTTGCCACTAGTCTTAAAATTAAGGGCAAAAGGCCACATTGCTATAGGATGTGCGCCCGAAAACCCTCTCGCGTCGAGAGCCCGCGCCGCGTTTACGGCGTGGAAAAGTTTTCCAACCAGTCCGCAAATTTGAAAATGAGTACTGGCATAACGCCTTTAGTAAGTTCAATATTTGTCACAGAATTGACGCCAAGGAACTGGCAAATTTGAGGCATGATGCGGCCTCTTTGCAATTCAGGTTGAACATTTGTTCGCAAGCCTTGTCCTAACACACATCTTGCGGCCAATTCCAAAAACCGCTCCCCTGAACTAACCGGTTAAATATATGCGCCCATTGAAACAGGCAATTTATTCCAGCCGTACGGCTGACAAGTTCGTCGTACGTCTGCCAGACGGAATGCGGGAACGCATTGCCGAGGTGGCTCGCAATCATCACCGCAGCATGAATTCTGAAATCATCGCGCGCATGGAGCAAAGCCTTATTCAGGAAGGCGCGTTGGGTGACGAACTGAGCATGCGCATGGACAGCCCGGAGCTGTCACTGCACGAACGCGAGCTGCTGCAGCGGTTTCGCCAACTGTCCCACCGTCAGCAAAATGCGCTTGTGTCGCTGATTGCCCATGACGTCGAGGCAGCCGCAGAAGCCGAATAATCGGCAACTGAAAGCTGAAGCCAGCCTTGCGCTGGCTTTTTTTTGCCTGGAATTTAGGGGCGACTCGCGAAAAACCAAGGGGACCGATTTTCTATTGGTGCCCGACGTTATCGTTAACGATTTTAGCGAGCAAGCTCGCTCCTACAGAAGTGGGAGCGAGCTGCGGGTCAGAGCAGGAAGATCGTGGCCAAGCCCAGGAAGATGAAGAAGCCGCCACTGTCGGTCATGGCGGTGATCATCACACTGGCGCCCATCGCAGGGTCGCGCCCAAGGCGTGCCAGGGTCATGGGGATCAATACCCCCATCAACGCTGCCAGCAACAGGTTGAGCGTCATGGCCGCAGTCATGACCACCCCCAGGGACCAACTGCCATACAGCAGATAGGCCACCACACCAATGACACCACCCCACACCAGGCCATTGATCAGACCCACCGCCAATTCCTTGCGCATCAAGCGCGAAGTATTGCCCGTACTCACCTGATCCAGGGCCATCGCCCGCACGATCATGGTGATGGTCTGGTTACCCGAGTTGCCGCCAATACCGGCCACGATGGGCATCAGCGCTGCCAACGCCACCAGCTTCTCGATAGAGCCCTCAAACAGGCCAATCACCCGCGATGCAATGAACGCAGTGACCAGATTGACCGCCAGCCACGCCCAACGGTTGCTCAGGGATCGCCAGACTGACGCAAAAATATCTTCCTCTTCACGCAGACCCGCCATGTTGAGGACTTCGTTTTCGCTTTCTTCACGGATCAGGTCGACCATCTCGTCGATGGTCAAACGACCGATAAGCTTGCCGTTCTTGTCGACAACCGGGGCCGAGATCAAGTCATAACGCTCAAATGCCTGGGCGGCATCATAGGCATCTTCATCAGGATGAAAACTGACCGGGTCGCTGGCCATGACCTCGGCTACCTGCTTGTCTGGATCATTGACCAGCAGGCGCTTGATTGGCAGCACGCCCTTGAGGATGCCTTCATAGTCGACCACAAACAGCTTGTCTGTGTGCCCCGGCAGTTCCTTGAGGCGCCGCAGGTAACGCAGGACAACTTCCAGGCTGACATCCTCACGGATGGTCACCATTTCGAAGTCCATCAGCGCACCGACCTGCTCCTCGTCATAGGACAACGCGGAGCGCACTCGCTCACGCTGCTGGCCGTCGAGGGTCTCCATCAGCTCATGGACAACATCACGGGGCAGTTCAGGGGCCAGGTCGGCCAGCTCGTCGGCGTCCATCTCCTTGGCCGCAGCCAGGAGCTCGTGATCGTCCATGTCGGCGATCAGGGTCTCACGCACCGAGTCGGATACTTCAAGGAGGATGTCGCCATCGCGGTCAGCCTTGACCAACTGCCAAAGCGTCAGACGGTCGTCCAGCGGCAGGGCTTCAAGGATGTAGGCAACGTCGGCAGAGTGCAGGTCATCGAGCTTGCGCTGCAATTCGACGAGATTCTGCCGGTGGACCAGGTTCTCGACCCGGTCATGATGAGGACCTTCCTGGCGATGGGTCAGATCTTCGACCACACGCTGGCGATGCAGCAGCTCGACGACTTGCGCCAGGCGATCCTGCAGGCTTTCTTGTGTTTTCTTTACTTCTACTTCGGTCATAGGCGAACTCCACTCCCAGCAGCGGGGCACGCCGGAGGGATCAATCAGTCAATTCATGATTGGTAAAACGGGGTACTGAGTAACTACTGGGTAAGTCCATGGAGGTATTCCACAAGCCCCGGCGGGGCTGACGGGCGCAATGATACACGTTGCGCCCGCTTTAAACGTTAAAAAACTGGAAAGAACAAGCGCTTGCGCAGCAAAGCTGAGTATTGGCCGCACGTATGAAACTGCGACGACACCGACAGAAAAGAAAACACATAGGCGAGAGAAAAACATGCGCGACCGAGATAGGCCCAACAAAAAACACTCGACCCGCAACAGGAAAATAAAAACCCCAGACGGCAAAAAGCCCGCACTAGGCGGGCTTTTTGTTTGTATGGTGCACTCGACAGGATTCGAACCTGTGACCGCTCGGTTCGTAGCCGAGTACTCTATCCAGCTGAGCTACGAGTGCAGATTGTGGTTTTATACCAGATCACAACTGGTTGGAGCCAAGTTACCTGCATTGCTGCAACTAACTCTTAAATGGTGCACTCGACAGGATTCGAACCTGTGACCGCTCGGTTCGTAGCCGAGTACTCTATCCAGCTGAGCTACGAGTGCATTTGTTGCCGCGCATTATAGGCCGTTCAATCTCTATGTAAAGCTATTTTTTCGTTTAATTTCAACAACTTAGCGAAAAAACCAGATTGCAACGTACTAAGCAAATAATGGCGGAGAACGGGGGATTCGAACCCCCGACACCCTTTTGAGGTGTACTCCCTTAGCAGGGGAGCGCCTTCGGCCACTCGGCCAGCTCTCCGCAACACGGGGCGTATATTAACCAGCTTCATCCCCGTTTGCAAACATAAAAAACGATAAAAATTAATGGCTTGGTTCGTCGTCCTTCTCTTTCTTGATCCGCAGGTAGATTTCCTCACGGTGGACGGCCACCTCTTTGGGGGCATTGACCCCAATCCGCACTTGATTGCCTTTGACGCCAAGCACGGTCACGGTGATTTCGCCATCACCAATAATCAGGCTTTCTGCGCATCGACGAGTCAGAATCAGCATACCTTTCTCCTCACGCATTTCATTTCGGGAACAACAGTCTGCAAAAAAAGGCCTTGGCCCCATGACCCAGCGGCCATGACCCTACATGCCTAAGTATTGTCGAGCACGGACAAAAGAACAGGCCTGCACCCTCACCCGACAAAAAAGAAAGGCGCGGATCAACCGCGCCTTCCTGGCAACGCGTTACTCGCCCTGTCGAGCCGGCGCGTCCAGTTCGAAAGCGGTATGCAGTGCACGCACAGCCAGCTCCAGGTACTTCTCTTCGATCACCACCGACACCTTGATCTCCGAGGTGGAGATCATCTGGATATTGATGGTCTCCTTGGCCAGGGACTCGAACATGCGGCTGGCAACACCCGCATGGGAGCGCATGCCCACACCTACGATCGACACCTTGGCGATCTTGGTGTCGCCCACCACTTCACGAGCGCCGATCTCCTTGGCAGTGTTCTGCAGGATACGTTCGGCCGCGTCGTACTCGTTGCGGTGCACGGTGAAGGTGAAGTCGGTGGTGTTATCGTGCGCAACGTTCTGCACGATCATGTCGACTTCAATGTTCGCGCCACTGATCGGCCCGAGAATCTTGAATGCCACGCCCGGGGTGTCTGGCACGCCACGGATGGTCAGCTTGGCTTCATCGCGATTAAAGGCGATGCCGGAAATGATCGGCTGTTCCATGGATTCCTCTTCATCAATAGTAATGAGGGTGCCCGGACCCTCTTTAAAGCTGTGCAATACGCGCAGCGGTACGTTGTACTTGCCGGCGAACTCCACCGCACGGATCTGCAGCACCTTGGAGCCGAGGCTGGCCATTTCCAGCATCTCTTCGAAGGTGATCTTGTCCAGGCGCTGGGCCACGGACACCACGCGCGGATCGGTAGTGTAGACGCCGTCCACATCCGTGTAGATCTGGCATTCGTCAGCCTTCAAGGCTGCCGCCAGCGCCACACCAGTGGTGTCGGAGCCACCACGGCCCAAGGTCGTGATATTGCCGTGCTCGTCAACGCCCTGGAAACCGGCGACAACCACTACGCGACCGGCCTTCAGGTCACCACGAATCTTCTGGTCGTCAATCTGCAGGATGCGCGCCTTGGTATGCGCGCTGTCTGTCAGGATCCGTACCTGAGTGCCAGTGTAGGACACCGCCGGAACGCCACGCTTGTTCAGCGCCATGGCCAACAGGGCAATGGTCACTTGCTCGCCCGTGGACACGATCACATCCAGCTCACGTGCCAGCGGAGCTTGATCACCGCTGATTTGCTTGGCCAGCTCGATCAGGCGATTGGTCTCGCCGCTCATGGCCGACAGCACCACAACCAGGTCGTCGCCCGCATCGCGGAATTTCTTAACCTTGTCGGCGACCTGCTCGATTCTTTCGACAGAGCCGACCGAGGTGCCTCCAAATTTCTGTACGATCAAAGCCATTTCTAAGCCGCCTCAGCCCGTAAAGGGGCGCCCAATAAACAAATCTTCCAGTACCTAGGCAAGCCCATGCCTTAAGCATGGGCCCGCCGACAGCGCCTTAAATACCGGCTTCGACAAATGGCACGGTCAGGGCCAGCGCCGCGTCCAGGGCTCCAGCGTCTACACCACCGCCTTGCGCCATGTCCGGACGACCGCCGCCCTTGCCGCCCACTGCCGCAGCAGCTTGCTTCATCAAATCACCGGCCTTGAGTTGGCCAGTCAGGTCCTTGGTTACACCGGCAACCAGTACGACCTTTTCCTCATGGACACTGCCGAGCAGGATCACTGCGCGGCCGAGCTTGTTCTTCAACTGATCGACCAAGGCCAACAACGCCTTGCCGTCCTGACCGTCCAGGCGTGCGGCCAGAACCTTCACGCCCTTGATGTCCAGTGCCGAGGCCGACAAGTCGTCGCCCGCTGCGCTGGCCGCCTTGGCTTGCAACTGCTCCAGCTGTTTTTCCAGCAGGCGGTTGCGCTCCAGTACGGCAGAGAGCTTGTCGATCAGATTGTCACGGCTGCCCTTGACCAGGGTCGCCGCTTCCTTGAGTTGTTCTTCGGCCGCATTGAGATAGGCCAGGGCCGCAGCACCGGTCACTGCCTCGATACGCCGTACACCGGAAGCCACACCGCCTTCGCTGATGATTTTCAGCAGGCCGATGTCGCCGGTGCGCTTGGCATGGATACCACCGCACAGCTCCACGGAGAAGCTGCCGCCCATGCTCAGTACGCGTACGTTGTCGCCGTATTTCTCGCCGAACAGCGCCATGGCGCCTTTGGCCTTGGCGGTCTCGATGTCGGTTTCTTCGGTTTCCACCGGGGTGTTCTTGCGCACCTCGGCGTTGACGATATCTTCCAGGGCCTTGATCTGCTCAGGCTTGATCGCTTCGAAGTGGCTGAAGTCGAAGCGCAGGCGCTGGCTGTCGACCAACGAACCCTTCTGCTGGACGTGCTCGCCCAGTACCTGGCGCAGCGCGGCGTGCAGCAAGTGGGTGGCCGAGTGGTTCAGCGCAGTGGCGTGGCGCACGTCGGCGTCCACCTGGGTTTCCACTGGCGCGCCCACCAGCAGGCTGCCCGACGCCAGCACACCGTGGTGCAGGAACGCGCCGCCGGTCTTGGTGGTGTCACGCACATCAAAACGACCGGAGGCTGCCTTGAGCACGCCACAGTCGCCAATCTGACCACCGGATTCGGCGTAGAACGGAGTCTGATCAAGGACCACCACGCCCTCATCGCCTTCATTCAAGACATCAACCGATTGGCCTTCTTTATAGAGGGCAACCACCTTGGCCGAACCGTTGGTGGCGGTGTAACCGGTAAATTCGGTGGCCACGTCAACCTTCACCAGGCTGTTGTAGTCCATGCCAAAGGAGCTGGCCGAACGTGCGCGCACGCGCTGGGCTTCCATCTCGCGCTCGAAACCGGCCTCGTCGAGGGTCAGGTTGCGCTCGCGGGCGATATCGCCGGTCAGGTCCATCGGGAAGCCGTAGGTGTCGTAGAGCTTGAACACCACATCACCCGGCACCACGTCGCCTTTCAACTCGGCGAGGTCTTGCTCGAGGATTTTCAGGCCCTGCTCCAGGGTCTTGGCGAACTGCTCTTCTTCAGCCTTGAGCACGCGCTCAATGTGCGCCTGGTTCTGGGTGAGTTCGGGGAACGCCTGGCCCATCTCGGCCACCAGGGCCGCGACGATCTGGTAGAAGAAGCTGCCGCTGGCGCCCAGCTTGTTGCCGTGACGGCAGGCCCGACGAATGATGCGACGCAGCACGTAGCCACGGCCTTCGTTGGATGGCAGCACGCCATCGGCAATCAGGAAGCCGCAGGAACGAATGTGGTCAGCCACCACTTTGAGCGATGCCTGGTCGTCGTTGGCGCAGCCGATGGCCTTGGCCGCCGCCGCCAGCAGGCTTTGGAACAGGTCGATTTCGTAGTTGGAGTGCACGTGCTGCATCACCGCACTGATCCGCTCAAGGCCCATGCCGGTGTCGACCGACGGTGCTGGCAACGGATGCAACACGCCATCGGCGGTGCGGTTGAACTGCATGAACACGTTGTTCCAGATCTCGATGTAGCGGTCGCCGTCTTCTTCTGGCGAGCCCGGTGGGCCGCCCCAGATGTCGGCGCCGTGATCGTAGAAGATCTCGGTGCACGGGCCGCACGGGCCGGTATCGCCCATGGTCCAGAAGTTGTCGGAGGCGTACGGGGCGCCTTTGTTGTCGCCGATACGCACCATGCGCTCGGCCGGCACGCCGACTTCCTTGGTCCAGATGTCGTAGGCCTCGTCATCGCTGGCGTAGACCGTGACCCAGAGTTTTTCCTTCGGCAGTTTCAGCACGCCAGTGAGGAAGGTCCAGGCGAAGTTGATCGCGTCTTGCTTGAAATAGTCGCCAAAGCTGAAGTTGCCGAGCATTTCGAAAAAGGTGTGGTGACGGGCGGTATAGCCGACGTTTTCCAGGTCGTTGTGCTTACCACCGGCGCGCACGCACTTCTGGCTGCTGACAGCACGGGTGTAGGCGCGTTTTTCCTGGCCCAGGAAGCAGTCCTTGAACTGGTTCATCCCCGCGTTGGTGAACAGCAGGGTTGGGTCATTGCCTGGGATCAAAGAGCTGGAGGAGACACGGGTGTGACCTTGCTCTTCGAAGAAGCGAAGGAAGGCTTCACGGATTTCTGCGCTTTTCATTAGGTTCTTCCACGGAGGCTGCGGCCAAAGGCCAGTGCGCAACATCAATCAGACGGAGCGACGGCAAAGGGCCGCATTATATCGGCCCTTTGCCCGTGGTACAGCGTGTTTATACGATAGAAACAGTCAATTAGACGGTCTGCACTGTCATTTCCGGGAAAACTCGACAAATGTCGCCAACACTTGTTCGATCTGTGCCCGGCTGACGTCCAGGTGCGTGACCATGCGCAGGCGCGGCGCCGCACTCAACTTGATCCCGCGATCCTCGGCAAAGGCTTTCAGCGCCTGGGCATGCTCGCCGATCTGCACGTAGACCATGTTGGTCTGTACCGGCTCCACGCTATAACCGGCCTTGCGCAGCTCGTCGCCCAACCACAAGGCATTGGCGTGATCTTCGGCCAGGCGTGCCACCTGATGGTCCAGGGCATACAGCCCCGCCGCTGCCAGCGAACCGGCCTGGCGCATGCCACCGCCGACCATCTTGCGCAAACGGCGAGCCTTGGCGATCAACGCACTGGAGCCGCACAGCACCGAGCCCACCGGCGCGCCAAGGCCCTTGGACAGGCATACCGAGACCGAATCGAAATGCTGGGTAATCTCCCGCGCATCCACACCCAGCTTGACCGCTGCGTTGTACAGGCGCGCGCCGTCCAGGTGCAGGGCCAGGCCATGCTTACGGGTAAACGCGCGTGCGGCAGCCAGGTAGCTGATGGGCAGCACTTTGCCCTGCATGGTGTTTTCCAGGGCCAACAGCCGGGTGCGGGCGAAGTGGAAGTCATCCGGCTTGATGGCTTCTGCGACCTGGGCCAGGTCCAGCGAACCGTCGGCCTGGACTTCCAGGGGCTGCGGCTGGATCGAGCCCAATACCGCCGCGCCGCCGCCCTCGTATTTGTAGGTGTGGGCTTGCTGGCCGACGATGTATTCCTCGCCCCGCTCGCAGTGAGCCATCAGCGCCAGCAGGTTGCTCATGGTACCGGTAGGCACGAACAGCGCGGCGGCAAAGCCCAGGCGCTTGGCCAGTTCGGCCTCAAGGTGGTTGACGCTGGGGTCTTCACCGTAGACATCATCGCCGCTCGGCGCGCTGGCCATGGCATCGCGCATGCCTGGGGTGGGTTGGGTCACGGTGTCGCTACGAAGATCAATCACGGACATCAAGCTGGCCTCTGCGTGTGGGGAGTTCCCTGTTGTAACCGATTACTGCGGGTATCACGGGCAAATATCAACCCCTGCCCTTGTAGGATTCGGCTTGCCGGCTCCTACAGGGCTGCAAACCTGTCGATAGTCGATATCAACAAGCACCCTATGCAGTTTTTCGAAATGTATGGTAAAAACTCTCCGCTGCCAGGGTTCTGGTGGCAACGTTCTCAGGGCGGGGTGTAATTCCCCACCGGCGGTAATTGCGTGCAATACGCATAGCCCGCGAGCGCTTGGCGCCTCGAACTGCTTATGCAGGACGGCGGCAAGGTCAGCAGACCCGGTGTGATCCCGGGGCCGACGGTCATAGTCCGGATGAAGAGAGAACGGGATTGGCGCCTAAGGGCCGTGTGCGAGAAATCATGCCTGGCATGATCGATTCGGCCGTACCCTTAAATCCCATTCGATTCATAACGCCCTGTTTTTTTCATAAACAGGAGTCAGAACATGCAACCCACCGCAATCGACAGCAAGAGCAAAAACCATCACGGTGAGCGCGTCGCGTTTATCCAGGCTTGCTGGCACAAAGATATTGTTGATCAGAGCCGTAAAGGCTTCCTCGCCGAAATGATCGCCCAGGGCTACCAGGAATCGGATATCGATTTCTTTGAAGTCGGCGGCGCCTTTGAAATGCCCCTGCACGCCAAGCTGCTGGCCAAGTCCGGCCGCTACGCCGGCATCGTCGCCGCCGCGCTGGTGGTGGACGGTGGGATCTACCGCCATGAATTCGTCGCGCAATCAGTGGTCAGCGGCCTGATGCAGGTGCAGTTGGAAACTGAAGTGCCAGTGTTCTCGGTGTCCCTCACCCCGCATCATTTCCACGCGGGCAGCGAGCATCACAACTTCTTCTTTGAGCACTTTGTGCACAAGGGCAAGGAAGCCGCGCAGACCTGTGCCGATACTCTGCACAAGATCCGTGCGATCCGCCGCAATGAGCCACGCGCCTTAGCAGTCTAAGCCGCACCGCAAAACCAATTGTGGGAGCGGGCTTGCCCGCTCCCACATTTGGATCTAGACCAGGCCGGCGTCCGTGGTCGGCACAATCAGGATGCCTGCCCGCAAGCCATTCTTGACCTTGGGGTTGGGGAAGATGATGCGCGCGCCCTCCTCCTCGATCACCCAGCGGGTCTTGGCAATGTCCTCGGCCAGCAGATAGCCCTTCTCCAGCGGCGAAAAATTCTCCACGTCCGCCGGCAAATGCAGGGTGAAGGCGTCGCTGTGCTTGATCACTTCCCGGGCCACGCTGAACAACTTCAGGCCGTCCAGGCCGTCGGTGGCCGGCTCGTTGCCTTCGATGATCTGTATGAGGCGGGTTTCCAGGCGCGATACATCCACCCCCTGGTTCTGCCCGAATGGCCGGGCCTTGCCCAACTCCAGGGTGAACGACTCAGCGCCCAGTTGCTCGTAGGTAAACGCGGTGAAGGTAATGGAGGTCTTGTTCTGCAACAGCACCGCTTCCATCCCCGCCGCCCGCAGGCGGGCCAGTTCGGCGCGGGAGTGCTGGCGCCCTTCTTTGAACGGATAAAGCGCGAACTGCTCGATCTTCGAGCCACGAATCGCCGTATGCAGGTCGTAGTGCAAACGACTACGGTCAGGCACGCTGAAGAAGGTACGGGCCAACTGTTCGAGCTCGGCCGCGCGCATCGCTTCCGGGCCGATGCTTTGTTCGTGACGGCCATTGAACAGCCGGTTGACGTCCTGTTCGAGGTAACGCTCGCCGCGACGCATGGCCTCGGGGTTACCGAACAGGAACAGAATACGGGTGCGGGGCTTGATCTCCCCACGGGCGATGCCATGCAGCAAGCGGTCGGCCAATTCGATCGGCGCGGTTTCGTTGCCATGGATGCCGGACGACAGCAGCACGTCGGCGCCATTGTCCCGGGCTTGCGGAGGCCGCACTTCGAGTGCGCCCTCACTGAGCCAGCGCATCTGCACGCCGTCGACAGTCAGTTGAATTTTTTGCGCCGGTTCACGACCGGCGAGGGTCAGTTCAAGCAGTTTGCCGAGGGCGAGCATAGAGCAGCTTCCTTAGTGGTTGCAGCCTGGGCCGTGGACGTGATCGTCGTCATCACCTTCAACATCGGCCGGTTCCATTTCCAGCTGCAGGCTCATCAGGTTGGTGGCCAGGGGACGCATCAGCAGGTTGGCGTATTCGGCATCACCTTCTTCCACATCCACGCCGATCAGCAGTTGGCCACGGCCGTCGTGCTGGATCCAGATTTCCTTGCCCTGCCATACCACGGCCAGGCGAGTGCAGGAGGTTTCCAGCTGGGTGCCGTCGGTGTCTTCAAGGATCAGCTTCAGGGTATCGGTGGTCATAAATAGGTCTCAGCCGTGGGGTATTAATTGATCTGGAAAGGATAAACCGCGCCCAGTTTAAGGATTTGCGTCAGTTCATCCAATGCCGTGCGACATTCGAGCAGCAACTGCGGGTCAGCCAGGTCGGCTTCGCGCAGGCTGTCGCGGTAGTGCTTGTCGACCCATTGGGTCAACGTTTCATACAGCGGTGCAGTCATGATAACCCCTGGATTGACCGCCGCCAGTTCACTCTCCTTCAACGCTACGCGCAAACGCAGGCAGGCCGGGCCACCGCCGTTCTGCATGCTTTGCTTGAGGTCGAAGACTTTGACTTCGCCGATCGGCCCGCCGGAGCTGGTCAGGCTTTGCAGGTAGTGCCAGACGCGTTCGTTGTTGCGGCACTCTTCGGGCACGATCAGCAGCATCGACCCGTCAGCGCGGCTCAACAACTGGCTGTTGAACAGGTAGGAGCGCACGGCGTCTTCGACACTGACCAGGGCGCGGGGTACGCAGATCGCCTGGAAGTTGCCGCCGACCTTGCCCAGCTTGGCCTGCAGTTCAGCGAGCATCTGGTCGGTATTGAGGAACGCATCCTCGTGATAGAACAGCACTTCACCGTTGCCCACAGCGATCACGTCGTTGTGGAACACCCCGGCATCAATCACCGCCGGGTTCTGCTGGCCGTAGACCACCCCGTCATCCTGCAGGCCGTGCAGGCGCGCAACTGCCTGGGACGCTTCGAGGGTCTGGCGCGCCGGGTACTTTTGCGGCGCCGGGTAGCGGGTGTCGAACGCACTGCGGCCAAACACGAAAAACTCCACGCCCGCCTCGCCATATTCGCGGCAGAAACGCGTGTGGTTGGCCGCGCCTTCGTCACCGAACTGCGCCACCGCCGGCAACGCGGCGTGGTGGGCGAAGTGCTGCTGATCGGCAAACATCGCCCCCAGCACGCGGCTGGTGGTCGGGTGTTCGATGCTGCGGTGGTATTTGCAGTTGAGGTTCGCGGCAGTGAAATGCACACGCCCGTCAAAGGTGTCGGCGCTCGGGCTGACAGTGGCGGCGTTGGCCACCCACATGCTCGATGCGGAACAGCTGGCAACCAGCAACGGCATGGCTTGCTTGGCCGCCTGCTGGATCACCTGGGCATCGCTGCCGGCAAAGCCAAGGCGGCGCAGCGCGGCCACATCCGGACGTTCCTGAGGCGCCAGTACACCTTGCACAAAGCCCATGTCCATCAGGGCTTTCATTTTCGCCAGGCCCTGCAGCGCCGCTTCCTTGGGGTTGGAGGATTGCTGGCTGTTGCTCTGGGACGCGACGTTGCCGTAGGACAAACCGCCGTAGTTATGGGTCGGCCCCACGAGACCGTCAAAATTGACTTCACAGGATTTCATCGGCGAGGCTCCACGAACATCTGTTTTTATAAACAATCTTCATCACACCACAGATCGAATGTGGGAGCGGGCTTGCTCGCGAAGGCGGCGGACCAGTTACCTAATCTATCAACTGACAGACCGCATTCGCGAGCAAGCCCGCTCCCACATTTTTAGATCAGCGTAATGCCAGGGGTGAGGGTTGCTGGCAGCACCAAACTCGGGGTCTCCAACGATGCCACCGGGTACGCGCAATAATCCGCTGCGTAATAGGCACTGGCGCGATGATTGCCCGACGCCCCTACCCCACCAAATGGCGCGGTGCTCGCCGCGCCGGTCAGCTGTTTGTTCCAGTTGACGATACCCGCACGGCTCTGCAGCCAGAACTGCTGGTAGCGCGCCTCGGAGTCCGACAGCAACCCTGCGGCCAAACCGTATTGGGTGTTGTTGGCTTCACGGATCGCCGCTTCGAAATCCGCGTAGCGAATCACTTGCAGCAACGGGCCGAACAGCTCTTCGTCCTCACGCTCGGTCACGGCGGTCACGTCGATGATGCCAGGCGTCAACAAGGCTGCCTGCGCCTGGGGCTGGGTCATTTCCAGCAGCGCCACGGCGCCGTTGGCCAGCATCAGCTCCTGGGCATCCATCAAGGCCTTGGCCGCGCCCAGGGAAATCACCGAGCCCATGAAGGGCGGCGGTTGCTGGTCGAAGGCGCCCACGGCAATCGTCGCGCTGACGGCAACCAGGCGCGCCAGCAGTGCATCACCCCAGGCGCCTTCCGGTACCAGCAGGCGCCGGGCGCAGGTGCAGCGCTGGCCGGCCGAAATGAAAGCGGACTGGATGATGGTGTAGACCGCCGCATCGACATCGGCCACCTGATCGACCACCAGCGGGTTGTTGCCGCCCATTTCCAGCGCCAGGATCTTGTCCGGGCGCCCGGCGAACTGCTGGTGCAGGTGGTTGCCGGTGCGGCTGGAGCCGGTGAAAAACAAACCGTCGATACCCGGGTTGGCGGCCAGGGCAATCCCGGTCTCCCGCGCGCCTTGCAGCAGGTTCAAGACGCCCGCCGGCAGGCCGGCTTCGACCCAGCACTGCACGGTCAGCTCGGCCACTTTAGGGGTCAGCTCGCTCGGCTTGAACAACACGGTGTTGCCCGCAAGCAAGGCCGGCACGATATGCCCGTTGGGCAAGTGGCCGGGGAAGTTGTAGGGGCCGAACACCGCGACCACACCGTGCGGCTTGTGGCGCAACACGGCGCTGGCGTCGCCCAGGGGGCCGCTCTTCTCGCCGGTACGTTCGCGGTAGCTCTGCACCGAGATCGCGATTTTGTTAGCCATGCTGGTGACTTCGGTAGCCGACTCCCACAGCGGCTTGCCGGTTTCTTCGCCGATGCAACGGGCGATTTCATCGGCGCGGCTTTTCAAGGTCGCGGCGAAGGTTTCCAGCACGCCGATACGCTCTTCCAGCGGGCGCATGGCCCAGGCCGGGAAGGCCTGGCGGGCGGCCTGCACGGCGGACTCAACCTGCTCGACGGTGGCGCCATTGCCGGCCCACACCACTTGCTGGGTCACCGGGTTCAGCGACTCAAAGCGTTCACCCTGGCCAGCCAGCCAGCTCCCTGCGATATACAGCGAATTCATTATTTCGACTCCCGGGCAGCAGACAACGATACGGCACGCACTTGATCACCGGCCACCAGTTGCAGGCGCTTGGCGGTCAGCGGATCGACCACCAGGGTGCCAGCCGCCAGGCGCGCCGGTGCGGCGGTGATGCGGCAATCTTCACGTTTACGGTTATGCATCAGGAACGGCGTGGCGTCGTCCCCCGGCGTGCCGATGGCCAGCACCAGCGCCTGGCTGTCACGCACCGCACGGATCTTGCCGGTCTCACACTCCACCGCCGGACCTGCGTCGAAGATATCGACGTAGCCCTGGTAGCTGAAGCCTTCGCTCTTGAGCATGCTCAAGGCCGGCTCGGTGTCGGGATGGACCTTGCCGATCACGTTGCGCGCGTCCTCGGACAAGAAGCAGGTGTACAGCGGGAACTTGGGCATCAGTTCGGCGATAAACGCCTTGTTGCCCACGCCGGTGAGGTAGTCGGCCTGGCTGAACTCCATCTTGAAGAAGTGCCGGCCCAGGCTTTCCCAGAACGGCGAACGCCCGGCCTCGTTGGACACACCGCGCATCTCGGCAATGATCTTGTTGCCGAACAGTTGCGGGAACTCGGCAATGAACAGCATCCGCGCCTTGGCCAGCATGCGGCCGTTGAGGCCGTTGCGGTAATCGGCATGCAGGAACAGCGAGCACAGCTCGGAGTTGCCCGTCAGATCGTTGGCCAGGAACAGCGTGGGGATCTCGCGGTAGATATTCAGCTCCTGGGAGGCGCTGACCGTCAGGCCGACCCGGAAGTTGTACCAAGGCTCACGCAGGCCGACCGCACCGGCGATCGCCGAAATCCCCACCACGCGGCCTTCGTCGTTTTCCAGCACAAACAGGTAGTCGGCATCACCACGCCCGGCTTCGCCGCGAAAGGTCTTTTCAGCCCAGCCAACCCGGTGGGTCAGACGCTCTTCGTTGGCCGGCAAGGTGGTAAGGCCGGTGCCGGTGCTGCGCGCCAGATCAATCAGGGCCGGTAAATCGCTGCTGCGTACGGGACGAACGATCATGCTATCTCCTCGGACGGGCCGCCTGTTACAGGCCACCCGTTAAACTCTGCTTTAAACCGCTACCAGACGCACACTGGCGCCTTCGCCGACGCCCAGGGCTTCGGCTGCTTCCAGGTCCAGGGTCACTGGCTTGCCTGGCGCGTAGTCCAGTTCCAGCATCACCGCACGGTAATCCTGCAACTGCGCGTTGCTCACCAGGTACTGGCGGCCGACGCCCTTGACCATCTCGCCGACCTTCACCGGCACCACACGGCTCTGGGCAATCGAACGGATGCCAGAAACCCGTGCATGCAGGGTCGGGCCACCGTCGAAGATGTCGATGTAATGGTCGGTTTCAAAGCCTTCGCGCATCAGGATGTCGAAGGTGATCTGCGCACGCGGGTGCACCTGGCCCATGGCTTCCTGGGCTTCGTCGGGCAACAACGGCACGTAGATCGGGTAATGGGGCATCAGTTCGGCGAGGAACGTGCGGCTCTTCAACCCGCACAGGCGCTCGGCGGCGGCGTAGTTGAGGTCGAAGAAGTTGCGGCCGATGGCATCCCAGAACGGCGAATCACCGTTCTCGTCGCTATAGCCGACAATCTCGGTCACCACCGAGTCCGCGAAGCGCTCGGGGTGGCTGGCGACAAACAGCAGGCGGCCACGGGAATTGAGTTCCGACCACGCCGACCCCACCAGTTCCGGCACCACGTAGAAACTGGTCAGCAAGCTGTTGCCGGTCAGGTCGTGGCATTGGGACAGGACGTGGATCTTGTTGTGGATCTTCAGTTCGCGGGACGCGTGGACGAAGGTCTCGTTGCGAAAGCTGTAGAACGGCTCGGAATACCCGGCCGAAGCGACGATGGCCGAACAGCCCACCAGCTTGCCGGCGACGGTGTCTTCAAGGACAAAGAAATAGCTTTCTTCACCATTGAAACTCACTTCGGCGGCGAAGGACGCTTCGCTGGCGGCGATCTTGTCGCTCAGGCGTTCAACGTCATCCGGCAGGGAAGTGACACCAATCGGGCTGTCCGCAGCCAGACGCTGTACCTCGCCCAGATCAGCCATTTGCGCGGGGCGCATCACCAGCATGGTGTCACTCCTTAACTCGAAAACTTCATAAAAAAATGCCGGACACTGAACCTGGAATCACCCAGGTCCCAATGTGGGAGCGGGCTTGCCCGCGATTGCGGTGGGCCAGTCACAACAACGTCGACTGACAGATCGCTATCGCGGGCAAGCCCGCTCCCACATTTGATCCGGTTCGTTAGACAAATGTGTCTCTATCAGGCTTGCGTCAGCGTTTTTACAGCACGTTCAAAACGATCCAGGCCTTCGGTGATATCCGCATCTTCCACCACCAGGCTCGGGGCAAAACGCACCACGTCCGGGCCGGCTTGCAGGATCATCAGGTTTTCTTTCTCGGCCGCGTTGAACACATCCTTGGCCTTGCCTTTGAACGCGTCGCTCAATACGCAACCGAGCAGCAGGCCCATGCCACGGACTTGGGTGAAGATCCCGTACTGCTTGCCGATCTGTTCCAGGCGGGCCTTGAACAGGTCGTGCTTGGCGTTGACGCCTGCCAGCACTTCAGGAGTGTTGATCACGTCGATCACCGCTTCGGCTACCGCACACGCCAGCGGGTTGCCGCCGTAGGTGGTGCCGTGGGTACCGACCACCAGGTGCTTGGCCAGGTCTTCACGGGTCAGCATCGCGGCAATCGGGAAACCACCGCCCAGGCTCTTGGCGCTGGTCAGGATGTCGGGCACCACGCCGTAGTGCTGGTAGGCAAACAGGTGGCCGCTGCGGCCCATGCCGGTCTGCACTTCGTCGAACACCAGCAGCGCATTGTTGGCATCGCACAGGTCACGGGCGCCTTGCAGGTAGGCAAGTTCGGCCGGCAATACACCGCCTTCGCCCTGGATCGGCTCCAGGACCACCGCGCAGGTCTTGTCCGACACGGCGGCTTTGAGCGCTTCCAGGTCGTTGAACGGAACGTGGGTGATACCGGTAATTTTAGGACCGAAACCGTCGGAGTATTTCGACTGACCACCGACGTTGACGGTAAACAGGGTGCGGCCGTGGAAGCTGTTCAGGGCGGCGATGATCTCGTATTTCTCGCTGCCGAAACGGTCGAACGCCACGCGACGGGCCAGCTTGAAGGCGGCCTCGTTGGCTTCGGCGCCGGAGTTGCAGAAGAACACCCGCTCGGCAAAGGTCGCATCGATCAGCTTATGGGCCAGGCGCAAGGCCGGCTCATTGGTGAAGACGTTGGAGACGTGCCACAGCTTGTTGGCCTGTTCGGTCAGTGCACCGACCAGCGCCGGGTGGGCGTGGCCCAGCACGTTCACTGCGATGCCGCCGGCAAAGTCGATCAGCTCGCGACCCGCCTGGTCCCACACGCGCGAACCTTCGCCACGCACAGGGATGAAAGCGGCAGGTGCGTAGTTAGGCACCATGACCTGGTCGAAATCGGCACGTTGCACCGGGGCTTGCTCAACGGACATCGGAGTCTCCTGAAGAGGAACGCCTGCCTGGAACTGGCGGGCGATGCAGGGATTGTAAGGACAGTTTTCAGAGCGGCCTTGCCGCCAAGCGACAACTTCTTATAGCGCCAACCCGTGTTTTGCGCGGGTTTACGCCAATGCGACAAATAGCGTCGCAAAGGCGCAGTTTAAACCGTGCAACGGCTTTGTGGGCAGGGGATGACGGGATCTTCGCAAATCCGCAAAACACGCTCGCACTAACTGTCTACCGCCTGCACCGCCTTGCGCACTGGTTTGCTGAAGGAACTTCAAGAGCCATCAAGGACAGGCACCATGGCGCAACCGCTTGCAACCCAATCCCCGCACCTCGACATCCCCAGCAACGCCATCCCCTCCTGGCTGGGCACTGCATCAGCCGCCAAGCGTGCGGCGCTGGCCGAGGGTACGCCAGCCATTGCCGACTGGTACCTGCGCGCCACCGAGCAGCAGCACGCGCATCTCAAGCAACTGAATGCCGCCGCCTGGACCGCACAAAACCGCGTGGATAAAGCCCTCGCCGCCCTGCAGAGCCCCGAGACCTTTGGCGCCGCACGCCTGCAAGCGGCGCTCAAGGATGAGTTCGGCGTCGACGCCGACGTGCGCACGACCTACTTGCAACTGTATGTGCCGCTGACCCTCGCCGGGTTCACCGTCAAGCCGGGGGCGGCGCGCACATGGTCGGTCTCGTTGCTGGACGCGGCCCTGCATAACTTCGAAACCGACGAACCCTACGAGCAGCACTCCGGATTCAGCACCCAGCCAACGCCGGCGGGCCAGTTCAGCCCACTGCCGGCCCTGGACGCGAAGATCAGCATCGCCCAATTCACCCAACTGTGCCGCCGCCTGGATATCGGCGCGGCCTATCGGCGCTATCTGGATGAATACCTGGACCTGGACAATCCCGTGGCCCGCACCAGCCTGGAATACTGGCTCAAACAAAGCCACCTGGGGGCGCTACAGCTGGCGTTGTACATGGCCTTGCTGAAGGACGACCTGCCTGCCGCCAGCCATGATGCCGTCCTCAACCTGCTCCACAATGGCCATGCAGCACACAACGGCTGCCCGCCGCTGGTGGCCCATGAACTGCTGATAATGGACTGCCGCCTGACTGGCATTGTGCTGTTTGCTCCGGACCTGGAGGCCAGCCGCGAGGTGGTGCCCTTGATCGCCTACATTCCCGACGACCCGCAAACCCCGGTCAAACACTACCCCAGCAGCGCGGCGTTCATGCAAAGCCTGGTCGCCAGTCTGCGCGCCACCGACTATCAACAGTTTTTCAGCCGCTTTGTACGCCACGAAGACGCCGCGGTATTTTTTGCCAACCTCAACCAACGCCTCGGCCAGGTCTCGTGGCACCCGCACACCGCAGGCGATCCGCTGCCCAGTTGGCGCGAGAGCCCCACACAGCGCCCCAACCTGCAGTTTCGCGGGCTTAAAATCAGCGGTGATCTGTTCGCTCATCTGTTCCAGATGCAACTGAGCAAGCTGCAAGCCGACAGCCAGAGCCGCGCTGTCGCCACCGCGCGCGTCGACCAGAACGCCCGCTGGCGACGCTGGGCGTTCATTCAGCAGATCGCCGAAAGTGTTTTGCAAGTTATCGCCTTTGTGGCCCTGCCATTCATCCCGCCCCTGGGCGCGCTGATGCTCGCCTACACCGCTTATCAAGTCCTCGACGAAGCCTTCGAAGGGGTTGTCGACTGGGCCCAGGGCCTGCAACGCGAAGCCCTGGGCCATGCCTTGGGCTTGATGGCACAACTGGCGCAACTGGGCCTGTTTGCCACCGGCATTCCCATCGCCACCGAGTTGCTGCGCAAGGCTTTACCCCAGCAGATGCTGGATTTTTTCGAAAGTCTGCTGCCCGTCAAGCGCCCCGATGGTCAACACCGCCTGTGGCAACCGGACCTCAGCCCCTATCGCCAGGAGGTGACGCTGCCGGCCGATACCCGCCCTGACGCGCAAGGCCTGCACCGGCACAACGGTAAACCCATCCTTGCCCTCAACGGTGAGCATTACCACGTAGAACAAGACGCCGGGCGCTATTTCATCCAGCACCCCACGCGCCCTGGAGCCTACCGCCTGCAGGTCATGACCAATGGCCAGGGCGCCTGGGTCACAGAGCTGGAGAACCCACTGGGCTGGGACCGCGCCACCCTGATGCGCCGCCTCGGTTACCAGACCGATAGCTTCAGCGATGAGCAACTGGCCCAGGTCCGCGACTGCAGCGCCACCCACGACAACACCCTGCGAAAAGTGCATGCCACCCAGCAGACACCCCCGCCACTGCTGGCTGACAGCCTCAAGCGCTTTGGCATCGACCAGCAGTTGCAGGACTTCCTGGCGCAACTGAACAGTGACGATCCGGCGGTCTACGCCAAGGCCGATCCGCAGGCCCTGTTGCAGTTACTCATCAGCTATGGACTATGGCCCTCCAGCAAGACCCTGCGGGTACTCGATGCCAGCGGCAGAACCCTCTGGCAATTCCCCGGTGACGAGGGGGCCAGCACCGTACAGGTGCTGGAAGCACAACTGCACAACGGCGATCTATTGCCGACCCTGATCGAGGGCTTGAGTGAGCCGGAGCGCAAACACCTGCTGGAAGAAGAGTTCGGCCTGCCGCCCTCTTCCAGCCGCACCCGCGCCACCACCTTGCGCAAGCAATTGGCGCGGATCGCCCAGGACAAGCGTTTCTCGTTATTCGAGTCACGCTACCGCGGCCTGGACCGCGCGCCCAATGCCCGGGTGCAGAAAATTATCGACAGTGCCTCGCGTCCCGGCCTGCCCGCGCCGGTGGCCGAGGAACTGCTGTCCAGCGCCAGTGGCGAGGAACTCAAGGCCATCGACGCCGGTAATGTACCCACGCGCCTGGCGGAACTGGCCGAGTGGTCGCTGCATGAAGTGCGCACCACCCGCGCCTATGAAGGGCTGTACCTGGACACCGTGGAGAACCCGGACACTTGCCGGTTGGCCCTGCACTCCCTGGAAAACCTCAGCGGCTGGCCGACGTGGATACGCCTGGAAGTCAGGGAGTACCGCGCCGAAGGCACGCTGCTCGATGCAATCGGCCCTACCTATGCGTTGACCAAAAGAACCCTGGTGGCGACACCCGACGGCCAATACATCCCGGAAAACGGCCAAGGCGCGCTGTTCGGCAGCACGGATTTTTACACCGCCATCCTGCAAGCCCTGCCTGACAGTGCCCGGGATGCCCTGCAGATCCATATCGGCCAGGGCCCGCGCCTCAAGCAGGCAATAGGCGAACACCCACTGGACCGCCCGAGCCTGCGTACGCTGCTTGATACCGACCCGCCGCGCAAACCCGCCTACGATCCCACGGTCATGCGCCTGCGCGGCGGCATGGACGGCTACCCGCCGGCCCTTCCCGAACAGCCAGGCCCAAGCCGCGGCCCTTCACTGGAGCAACAACTGCAGACGCTGCGCCCGCAACTGTCGCCGGCAAAAGTCCGCGAAATGATCGCCACCCTGCAAAACACCTTTGGCGGTGCCCAGCCAGTGCTGACGCGCCTGAGAAACGAATACATCCGGCTGGACCTCGCCCTGACGGTCTGGGAATCTCAAACGCCCGACCTGCACCCTCTCACTCAGGCGCCGCTCAGTGCGACTGACAAGGAGTACCTGCGCCGTGATCGCAGCCTGTTCGCCCACCAGTTGCGCCGGGCGTGGCGCCAGGAAACCGCAATCGACAATTTCTACGAGGCACCGGCCACCAACGGCCGCATGCTGCGACTGTCCGGCCCACTGCTCGGCGAACTGCCCGCACTGACTGCAAACTTCGACCATATCTCGCACCTGGAACTGCAAGGTGCGCACCAGCGCATCGACGTCGACGGTTTCCTGCAGCTTTTTCCAAGGCTGCGCTACCTGAGCATCCGCAATGTAGCCTTGAACGAACTGCCGCCTTGCCTGGCCTCGTTCACTGGGCTCAACGAACTGATCCTGAGCGGTTGCAACATCAGCCTGACCGAGCAAAGCCTGGCTGTCGTCAACGGCATGACGCGCCTATTGACCCTTGACCTGTACAACAACCCCCTGACCCTGCTGCCCAACCTGGAACAGATGCCGCAGTTGCAATACGTGGACTTGGCCAGCACCGGCATCAGCCAACTGCCTCCTGGTCTGTTGAGCCGCGCTCATCTGATATTCGTGATGCTGTCCAACAACCAGATCAGCGACCTGCCTGCGCAGTTGTTCGAGCTGCCCACCGACATCACGCGGCACTTCGACCTGTCCGGCAACCCGCTTTCAAACGAGGCGCTGGAACGCATCAAAATCTACTTCCAGCGTACCCATCACTATCTGGAAGCCACCCCGCCCCAGCCCGACGTGGAGCAGGCCAAACGGTTGTTCCCCTCATTCAACGGCGATCAAATCAACCGCTTCATTTTTGCCCTGCCGGGCGACCTGGCTGCCGGCCGCACCGAGATGAACCGGTTGGAAAGCGAGTTTCCCCTCATCCGCCTGGACACCCTCGACTGGGCCAACGACAGCCGCGTCGACGCGGCAGAACAAGCCTTGCGCCACAGCTTCATTGATGCCCTGGAGACCGGCTGGCGCCGGGATGTGACGTCGGGCGAGCCACCCGAGGGGCAACCCACGTCCAGCTACGAATTCAGCCTATTCATCACCGTGAGCGGCACACTGCCCGCCCTGCGTGCATCCTTCAATCACGTGTCGATGCTCGCGCTCAAAGGTCGCGGGACACCCTTGAATCTGGATGCGTTCCTGCAGAGCTTTCCCGCGCTGACCGGGCTGCATATCGAGGACTACGCACTGGGTGAACTGCCGCAGATCAGCCACTTGCCGCAACTCTCCTACCTGGTGCTGGAACGCTGCGCCCTGAGCTTATCGCCCACCAGCGCGCAAGCCTTGCAGCGCATGGTCGAACTCAAGCACCTGAACCTGAACAGCAACCCTTTGACGACACTGCCGGACTTCAGCCGAATGCCACAGCTGATCAGCCTCTCACTGCGCAACACCAGCTTGACGCAACTGCCCGACTCACTGATTCAACCCGCCACGGTGCGCGCTCGCGTGGACTTGAGCCAAAACCTGCTGCGCGAGCTGCCAGACCAGGCCTTCCTCTTGCCCCCCGCCGTCAGCGCCGCGCTTGACCTGTCGAGCAACCCCTTGTCGCCCTCCACCCTGCGACGTGTGAAAAGCTATTGCCAAACCAAGGGAGAACACTGGAACGCTGACATTCCCGCCAGCGATCTGCAGCGCCTCAAGACCCTTTACCCCACGCTTTCGGAGCGTGACAGCAAGCGCATCTTCTTCGAACTGCCGGGCGAACTGGAGGACGCCGACACCCATATCAACCGCCTGAGCGCCGACTACGCAGAGTTGGGCACCCAGCTGCAGGAGTGGGCCTTGAACGTGCCGCTCATGGATCAATTGCAAGTCCCGTTACTGAACGAAAACGCGCGCGCCGAGGAACAGGTTCGCCGCTTGGCGCTCAAGGAGTTACTCCTGGGCTGCTGGCGTCGAGAGACGGAACCGGACGAAACTCAATGGCCGACTCGGCGCAGCTACAAGCTGATCTTCAACAACTCACTGCTCGGCGATCTGCCGCCGCTGAATGTGCGCCTGGAGCATGTCACGCTATTGGAACTGATGGGCGACGGTAACCATAAACGTGTAGGCGAGTTCCTGCGCGCTTTCCCCAACCTGATAAGCCTGACGGTGGAGCGCCATGCCCTGCAGCGCATTCCCGAGCGCGTGTTTGATCTCAATCACCTGCAGCACCTGAAACTCAACGAAAACTCAATCCACCTGACACCAGACAGCATCGAGCAGCTGTCGCGCCTGACCAACCTCACCCACTTGGACTTGAGCGACAACCCGCTCACGCTGAGTCCGGACCTGCGCAATCTCACACGCCTGGTCATCGTCTACCTACACAATTGCGGGTTGAGCGAGCTGCCGCTGGCAGTGTTCAGCCTGCCACGCTTGCAGGCCCTGGATTTGAGCGACAACCTGATCCAGCACCTGCCGACAGACCTGCTGGAAATGCCCTTGCCCCTCAACGACGACTCAGACCTGAGCGGCAACCCCTTGTCCGCCGCAAGCATGACGCTACTGCGCACTTACTATCGGCAGACCGGTTATGAGTTGGGCGTGGAAGAAGCGATGTTCGACGAAAACCGTGCCGCACTGACACCGCCCAGCACGCCAGAGCCTATGGAAGAGTGAGCCTGCTGCGGTGAGGGGGCTTGTCCCCTCTCCACAACAAGCGGCGCCTTGTCAGCCGCGCTCGGAGGGTACCGACGATAATTCGAACGGGCTGCTGCTACGGCGCTGGTTGCGATCTTCACGGGGGGTGGCGCCAAAGAAGTTGCGGTAGGCGCTGGAGAAGTGCGGCCCCGAGGAGAAGCCGCAAGACAGGCCGATCTGGATGATCGACTTGCTGGTCTGCATCAACATCTGCCGCGCCTTGTTCAGGCGCAGCTCCAGGTAGTACTGGCTGGGAACGCGATTGAGGTATTGCTTGAAGATCCGTTCCAGTTGTCGTCGGGACACGCATACGTGCTGGGCAATTTCGTCGGTGGTCAGCGGCTCTTCGATATTGGCTTCCATCAGCAACACGGCTTGGGTCAGCTTCGGGTGGCTGGAGCCCAGGCGGTTTTGCAGGGGGATTCGTTGGCGCTCGCCGCCTTCGCGGATGCGCTCCACCACCAGTTCTTCGGAGACCGCGCCAGCCAGTTCGGCGCCGTGGTCACGGGCCAGCACCGCCAGCAGCAGGTCGAGCACCGACATGCCACCGCAGGCCGTCAGGCGATCACGGTCCCAGTCGAACAAATGGCTGGTGGCGATGACCTTGGGAAAACGCTCGGCGAAATCGTCCTGCCAGCGCCAGTGCACGGCGGCGCGGTAGCCGTCGAGCAGGCCCAGTTGCGCCAGCGGATACACGCCTGCCGACAGGCCGCCGATCACGCATCCGGAACGAACGAGCTGCTTGAGCGCCGAGCTTAGTTGCGAGGCGATCACGGTCGGCGGTTCGTCGGCCAGCAGGAACAGTTTCTGGAAGCCTTCGAGCTTGCCGGCCCAAGGCTCACCCGGCAGTTGCCAGGCGCCTTCGGTTTGCGGCTCGGCCTGCAGGAACGACAATTCATACACCACATCCGGATGCACACGCTGAGCAACGCGCAAGGCCTCCTCAGCCAGCGCAAGCGTGAGTGCTTTTGTGCTGGGCCAAATCAGGAAACCAATTTTATGGGCGGTCATGGAGTGCTATCCGAAGCGAGTAACGGTAATGAAGACAAAGGCCAATGCTAGCCCGTAAACCAACACAAAGCTTAAAAACGATAAAGACCTGCTTTCCCGTAGGAGCGAGCTTGCTCGCGAAAAACCTGAGAACACCACGGGGTATCAGGCTTCCCGCGTTTGCGTTGACGATCTTCGCGAGCAAGCTCGCTGCTACAGGGGGAGCAACGGCCTTGATTATTTCAAACTACCGGACAGGAACTGCTGCAACCGCTCGGACTGCGGGTTGACCAGCACTTCACGCGGGTTGCCGCGCTCTTCGACAATGCCTTTATGCAGGAACACCAACTGGTTCGACACCTCGCGGGCAAAGCCCATTTCGTGGGTCACCACCACCATGGTGCGGCCTTCCAGGGCCAGGTCCTGCATGACTTTCAGTACTTCGCCGACCAGCTCCGGGTCGAGGGCCGAGGTCGGCTCGTCAAACAGCATCACCTCAGGCTCCATCGCCAGCGCCCGGGCAATCGCCACGCGCTGCTGCTCGCCACCGGACATATGGCCGGGGAAAGCGTCCTTGCGGTGGGCCACGCCCACTTTTGCCAGGTAGTGCTCGGCCTTTTCACGGGCGTCTTTTTTCGACATGCCCAATACGTGCACCGGTGCTTCCATGACGTTTTCCAGCGCGGTCATGTGCGACCACAGGTTGAAATGCTGGAACACCATCGACAGGCGCGAACGCATGCGCTGCAACTGCTTGGGGTCGGCAGCTTTCATCGCGCCGTCCTTGTTGGCCACCAGCTTCAGCTCTTCGTTATTGAGCAGGATCTTGCCGGCGTGAGGCTGCTCCAGCAGGTTGATGCAGCGCAAAAAGGTACTTTTGCCCGAACCGCTGGAGCCGATGATGCTGATCACATCGCCGGCCGCGGCGGCCAGGGACACCCCTTTGAGCACTTCATGACTGCCATAGCGTTTATGCAGGTCTTGGACTTCAAGTTTGTACATGCGGTCGGTTCTCACAAAAACAGTTGGTCAGTCGTTGAGCAAGCGCCCGTGACGCAGCGCTTCGCGCCCCGCCACCTTGGCCAGCCAGAAACCCGCTTGGGCATAACGTAGCCGTTCAACGGCAAACAACACCCCCGAGGTGCCGGCACAGACAATGCTGACGCGGTCGGCCACAGGGTCAATCACTTCAAAAATCGGTTCGCCGGTTTCCACCCAGTCACCGGCCTTACACAGGTAACTGATCACTCCGGCATGGGGTGCAAACAGCAATTCGGTGCCCTCGAAGGGCACGCCTTCACACGGCTCGTATTGCGGCGCCGCAAATTCACTGTTGATCAGGCCCTGCTCGGCGAGGAACGCGAGGATGCCTTCGGCATGGAAGATGGCCTCGTCGCGTCCGGTATCGGCCTGGCCACCCAGCTCCAGGGTTGTCGCCAGGCACGCCAGGGGAATCTGTGCCTCGGGAAACGCCCGCGACAAACGCAGCCAGGGCAGCGAGCAGGCTTCATCAAACGAACTGCCACCGGAGTCTTCCGCCAACAGGCCGACTTTTACATTCAAGTGCGCCGACAACGAACGCCATTGCGGCCAGTGCTGGGGCAGCGCGTACATGTGCAGCGCGGCTTCGGCGTCGCAGTGCAGGTCGAGGACCACATCGGCGGTGCAGGCGTGGCTCAGCAATACCCGTTGCATGCCTTGCAGCTGGCTGCTCGGCTCAGGCAGCGCGTTGAGCGTGTCGCTCATCGCCTGGCGGATCATGCGCACGTTGGCGTGGGGATCATCCCCCAGCTTGCCCTCCAGCAAGGCCGCAACCGGCTCGCTCAACTCCACGAAATCACGGTTGAAGTTCTTGCCGCTGCCTATCTCGAAACGCCCCTGGTGGCTGCCTTGCAGCAGTTGGCCGAGGCCCATCGGGTTGGCCACCGGCACCAGCTCGATCACCCCGTTGAGGGCGCCCTGCTGCTCCAGTTCGACCAGGCGCTTTTTCAGCTCCCAGGCCGCGCGCATTCCCGGCAATTCATCGGCGTGCAGGCTGGCCTGGATATACGCCTTGCGCTCGCCGTGGCCGAAACGGAACACCGTCAGTTGGCGCTCGCAGCCCAAGTGGCCCCAGGGCAGTACGTGATCGATGCGTTCCATATCAGTGCTTCCGTGGAGCCAGGTAGCTCAACCAGCGACGCTCGGCCAATTTGAACAGGCGCACCAGGATGAACGTCAGGCACAGGTAGAACAGGCCAGCGGTGATATAGGCTTCGAACGGCAGATAGTACTGGGCGTTGACCGTACGTGCGGCACCGGTGATATCGATCAGGGTGACGATGGAGGCCAGGCTGGTGGTCTGCAGCATCATGATCACTTCGTTGCTGTACTGCGGCAACGCCCGGCGCAGGGCCGAAGGCAGCAGGATGCGGCGGTACAGCTTGTAGCGCGACATGCCCATGGCCTTGGCTGCTTCGATCTCGCCGTGGGGCGTAGCCTTGAGGCTGCCGGCAATGATTTCGGCGGTGTAGGCGCTGGTGTTGATGGCAAAGGCCAGGCACGCACAGAACGTTGCGCTGGACAGCCACGGCCAGAGGAAACTCTCGCGCACGGCTTCGAACTGGGCCAGGCCGTAGTAGATCAAAAACAGTTGCACCAGCATCGGTGTACCGCGGATCACGTAGGTGTAGAGCCAGGCCGCGCCATTGACCAGCGGCTGCTTGGACACCCGCATCAGCCCCAGGGGGACGGCAGCGAGCAAGCCGAAGAACAGCGAAATCAACAGCAGCTTGAGGGTGGTCAGCAGGCCGCCAAGGTACAGCGGCATGGCCTCCCAGATGACGTTGTAGTCGAAGATCATAGATCAGCCGCCTTTACGCCTACCGAGTAGCGCTTCTCAAGATAACGCAGGGCCAGCAACGAGACGCTGGTGATCACCAGGTACATCGCCGCCACTGCGAGGAAGAAGGTAAAAGGTTCGCGGGTGGCATCTGCCGCCTGCTTGGCCTTGAACATCATGTCTTGCAGGCCCACCACCGAAATCAACGCAGTGGCCTTGGTCAATACCAGCCAGTTGTTGGTAAAGCCGGGGATTGCCAGCCGGATCATCTGCGGCACCATCACCCGGAAAAACACCTGGAACGGGCTCATGCCATAGGCCATGCCCGCTTCGGCCTGCCCCTTGGGGATGGCCATGAACGCACCGCGGAAAGTTTCCGACAGGTAGGCGCCAAAGATGAAACCCAGGGTGCCGATGCCGGCGGCCAAGGGGTTCAAGTCAATATAGTCGTCGTAGCCCAGTAGCGGCGCGACGCGGTTGAGCAGGTCCTGGCCGCCGTAGAAAATCAGCAGGATCAGCACCAGGTCGGGGATCCCGCGGATCACCGTGGAGTACAGGTCACCCAGCCAAGCCAGCCAGCGTACCGGCGACAGGCGCAATGCAACCCCGATCAGACCCAGAACAATGGCCAAGGCCATGGACGACAAGGCGAGCTGAAGCGTCAACCATGCGCCATCGAGGATAACGGCCCCGTAGCCTTTCAACATGATTCAGGTCCTCGAAAAGGCGGATGAAAAAATGGCGCAAACTTCAGAGACCCTGGTGCTTGCGCCATTCTGGACAGACAACTGCGAAGGTTTACTTGGCGTCAGCGCCGTAAATATCGAAGTTGAAATACTTTTTCTCGATTTCTTTGTACTTGCCATTGGCGCGGATCGCGGCGATGGCAGCATTGATGCGGTCTAGGTTGGCCTTGTCGCCTTTACGTACTGCGATACCGATGCCATCACCGAAGTATTTGGCGTCGGTGAACGCAGGACCTACGAACGCATAGCCTTTGCCAGAGTCGGTCTTCAGGAAACCGTCTTCGAGCAGGGTCGCATCGGCCACGGTGCCATCAAGGCGACCGGCAGCCACGTCCAGGTAGATTTCGTTCTGGGTGCTGTAAGGAACGACGGTCGCACCTTTAGGCGCCAGGACTTCCTTGGCGAAACGGTCGTGGATCGAACCGCGCTGTACGCCGATCTTCTTGTCCTTGAGCTCAACCAGGCTGTCGCTGACGGTTACGCTGTCCTTCATCACCAGGCGGGCTGGGGTCAGGTAGTAGCGGTTGGTGAAGTCCACGGACTTCTTGCGGTCGTCAGTGATGGACATGGACGACAGGATCGCGTCGATCTTGCGTACTTTGAGGGCCGGGATCAGACCGTCGAATTCTTGCTCGACCCAGGTGCACTTGACCTTCATCTCTTCGCACAGGGCGTTGCCGATGTCGTAGTCAAAACCGACGATGCTGCCATCCGGCGCCTTCGAGGCAAACGGAGGGTAGGCTGCTTCGATACCAATTTTCAGCGGCTTCTCTTCAGCGAAGGCCTGCATGGACAGCACGGACAGCGCCAGGGCGCCCAACAGCACGAGTTTCTTCATCTTGGGACTCCATCGGTATAGGACAAAAACAGCAGTATGAGCCATGGCCCACGATGCGACTGAGTGAAACCGAATAGCGGTGCTGCGTCCTACACCAGTTGAACATGGCGACGACGAGCGAGTGATCGGCATTCTAACGACAGGCCGGAAGCCGATATTTCCTCAATGCGACAACAATTTACAGAAGCACCGAGAAAGCGACCCCAACACATTGACAGCCTCTGATTTTTATGCAGAGGCAAAAGATATTAAACCTATTAACGCTGCAAATTGCGGGCCTATTATTCGCAAACCCTTCTATTCCGGCAAGTGTAGCGTTTGATCTAATTTTACCGGGCGTCTAAAACGGGCGCTTTCGGGGCATGGATGTAGCACTTTGCCTCATGTTTGGGCGCAAGGTTACACATTTGCACCGCGGGGTAACATTCAGAAACGTCCTACTAGATAAACCGATATTTATTGGCTTGGTGCTGAGAACGGTCTGTCAGCTCCCCCACCCCATTTGAAACTGACCCACCGCTATCGCGGGCAAGCCAGCTCCCACATCGACCCTATTTCAGATTCAAATTCCCACAAAAAAGCCCCACCCGGCCTACGCCGAATGGGGCTTGGTCCCATAAACCCGCTTACGCGACGTTCATGGTCTTGTGGGTATCAATCAAATGCTGCACCACGCTTGGATCGGCCAGGGTGGAGATATCCCCCAACCCGTCATACTCGGCCGTGGCAATCTTGCGCAGGATACGGCGCATGATTTTCCCCGAACGGGTCTTCGGCAAACCAGGTGCCCATTGGATCACGTCCGGCGATGCAATCGGGCCGATCTCCTTGCGCACCCAGTTCTTCAGCTCCAGGCGCAGCGCTTCGGTCGGCTCCTCACCGTTTTTCAGGGTGACATACACATAGATGCCCTGGCCCTTGATGTCGTGCGGTACGCCGACCACGGCGGCCTCGGTGACTTTCGGGTGGGCAACCATGGCGCTTTCAATTTCGGCAGTACCCATGCGGTGCCCGGAAACGTTGAGCACGTCATCCACGCGGCCGGTGATCCACCAGTAGCCATCTTCATCGCGACGCGCACCGTCGCCGGTGAAGTACATGCCACGGAAGGTCTTGAAGTAAGTGTCGACGAAACGGTCATGGTCGCCATACAGCGTGCGCGCCTGGCCCGGCCACGAATCGAGGATTACCAAGTTGCCTTCGGCAGCGCCCTCGATGATGTTGCCCAGGTTGTCCACCAACGCTGGCACCACGCCAAAGAACGGACGTGCCGCCGAACCCGGCTTGAGCGCGTGGGCGCCCGGCAATGGGCTCATCAGGGTTGCGCCGGTTTCGGTCTGCCACCAGGTATCGACAATCGGGCAACGGGATTGGCCGACGTTCTTGTAGTACCAGTCCCACGCTTCCGGGTTGATCGGCTCACCCACCGAACCCAACAGGCGCAGGCTGCTGCCATCGGTGCCTTCGCAGGCGGCGGTGCCGGAGGCCATCATCGCGCGGATCGCGGTCGGCGCGGTGTAGAGAATATTGACCTTGTGCTTGTCGACGATTTTCCCGACCCGCGTGATATCCGGGTAGTTCGGCACGCCTTCGAACAGCAGCGTGGTCGCGCCATTGGCCAGCGGGCCGTAGACAATATAGGTGTGGCCAGTGACCCAGCCGACGTCGGCGGTGCACCAGTAGACTTCGCCCGGACGGTAGTCGAACACGCGCTCGTGGGTCAGGGCCGCATACAACAGGTAGCCGCCGGTGGTGTGCTGCACGCCCTTGGGCTTGCCGGTGGAACCGGAGGTATAAAGGATGAACAGCGCTTCTTCGGCGCCCATCTCTTTTGGCGCGCAGACGGTGCCCGCCACTTTCATCAGGTCTTCGTACCAGATGTCGCGATGCTGGTTCCACTTGATCTGGCCATTGGTGCGCTTGCACACGATGACTTTCTGGATGCTGCTGGTTTCCGGGTTGGTCAGCGCATCGTCGACATTGGCCTTGAGCGGCACCTTCTTGCCGGCACGAATACCTTCGTCGGCAGTGATCACCACTTTGGATTTGCAGTCGATGATGCGACCGGCCAGGGCTTCAGGGGAGAAGCCGCCAAACACCACCGAGTGGATCGCGCCGATGCGGGTACAGGCCAGCATGGCGACCACGGCTTCGGGGATCATCGGCATATAGATGGTCACCACATCGCCGCGGTGCACATCCTGGCCACGCAGGGCGTTGGCGAATTTGCAGACCTGTTCATGCAGTTCGCGGTAGGTGATGGTGCGGCTCTCGGAAGGGTCGTCGCCCTCCCAGATAATCGCTGCCTGGTCGCCACGCTCGGCGAGGTGACGGTCCAGGCAGTTGTAGGAAACGTTGAGGGTGCCGTCAGCGAACCACTTGATATCCACATGGTGGTCGTCGAACGAGGTCTGCTTGACCGTGGTGAAAGGCTTGATCCAGTCAAGACGCTTGGCTTGCTCGCGCCAGAAGCCGTCGGGGTTGACCACCGACTGCTGGTACATGGCCTTGTAGGTCGCCTCGTCGGTCAGCGTGTTGGCTGCTACTTCGGGGCGAACGGGGTACAGGGAAGCCGCACTCATCTTTCTTACCTCGGTGACAATAGTTGTTGTTGTATGCCCCTGTTTTAGCCGGGGTAGGCCTATAGAACCATTCGACGATGGTAGTAACAAGCCCCTACAAATTACCCTGATATCCCCTTGCAGCGCTCTGGCTCGGCGCCTGTAACGCATTTTGCAACACTGCAAAAAACCTCTGTCGTGGATTGTTACGAAAACCACCAATAGTGTTTATCAAAAGCACGGGTATATGAATGCAACCCAGGCGCCTAAAATCGGCCTCGCCAACAAGGCACCGTGATTAACCAAGTTGCAGCCCCCACGAAGGCACGTTAATCCGAACTCACTACTCAAGTTACACACGTGGCCTCACAAGGGCCCCGTGACCCCCTTCGACTGTAAAAAGGTAAATTGGAAATGAAAGCTTTATTAGTTATGGCCCTTGCCAGCCTGTGCGCTACTGCAGCCCTGGCCGACGAGATCCCGACTGACGTAGCCAGCCAGAGCACCGCCGTTGTTGAGGAATACACCTACGCCACTGACCTGGATATTGCCAAGGTGGTATCCATGAGTTCCATTCCGAATGTCTGCGAAGTTGTTCCAGCGCGCATGGAATATGAAGATCACCAAGGCCAGCGGCATATCCTTAATTACAAAGTCATGGGTAACGGTTGCTCTAACGGATAATTAATTAGTTAGTTGAAACCTATCCTGGCAATGTTCGCCGCAAGGAATTGTCCTTGCGGCAAAGAAACACCCGCAAAATCCTCGCCTTGCCCCCTGCTCCGAAAATACCTCACCGCCCGTCAAAAAAATCCTACCCCGGCAAACCCTTGTAAACCCGCACCCCGGCCGGAAATACCCTCATTTTGGCCCTTGGCTGAGGCTATCCGCCGCAACACAAAGCCAAATTTTTCCCTATAATGCGCGGGTAAATCGGGCCTGCAATATCCCTTTACACGGGGGTAACGAGCCAGACCTGAGGCCCCGCAGGAGTACGGCACCGTCGCTCCGCCCCTCAGGCCTCATGCAGAGTACCCGTAGCCCTATTCCGTTTAATGCCTGCGCGAGCTGTTGCAACAAACGATTCCTTAAAGATCCACCGCGGCCCTTGGGCCGTGTGAACACCCAACCATCCGGTTTCACACGGGCACCATTGGCCCTCACGCAGGAGACGACACGTCATGCTGAGCTGGGACGAATTCGACAAAGAAGAAGAAGGCGAAGTAGCCGCCAAAGGCGCCAACGCCGGCCACGCCACCGAAGCCAACATGGACCGCCTCGACGGTGCCGGCGCCGCCGCTGCCATCGAAGCCCGCGCCGTGACCGCCAATGACTCCGCCGCCATCGTGCGGGCCAAGGCTGCCCTGGACAAACTCGACGTCGCCGAAGGCCTGGCCGAGCTCGAAGGCGCTTCCGCCCGGGTCGCCGTTGACGAAAAGCGCATGATCAACTGCCGCGCCGACCTCAACCAACTCGTGCCGTTCAAGTACGACTGGGCCTGGCAGAAGTACCTCGACGGCTGCGCCAACCACTGGATGCCGCAAGAGGTCAACATGACCGCCGACATCGCCCTGTGGAAAAACCCCGAAGGCCTGACCGACGACGAACGTCGCATCGTGATGCGCAACCTGGGCTTCTTCTCCACCGCCGATTCGCTGGTGGCCAACAACCTGGTGCTGGCCGTGTACCGCCTGATCACCAACCCGGAGTGCCGCCAGTACATCCTGCGCCAGGCCTTCGAAGAGGCGATCCACACCCACGCCTACCAGTACTGCATCGAATCGCTGGCCATGGATGAAGGCGAGATCTTCAACATGTACCACGAGATCCCATCGGTCGCTAAAAAAGCCGCCTGGGGCCTGAAGTACACCCGTTCGATCTCCGATCCGAAGTTCGAAACCGGCACCGTCGACACCGACAAGGAACTGCTGCGCAACCTGGTCGCCTACTACTGCGTGCTGGAAGGCATCTTCTTCTACTGCGGCTTCACCCAGATCCTGTCCATGGGCCGCCGCAATAAAATGACCGGCGTGGCCGAGCAGTTCCAGTACATCCTGCGCGATGAGTCGATGCACCTGAACTTCGGTATCGATGTGATCAACCAGATCAAAATCGAAAACCCACACCTGTGGGATACCGAGATGAAGGAAGAAGCGACCCAGATGATCCTGCAAGGGACCCAGCTGGAGATCGAATACGCACGCGACACCATGCCGCGCGGCGTGCTGGGCATGAACGCAGCGATGATGGAGGACTACCTCAAGTTCATCGCCAACCGTCGTCTGTCGCAGATCGGCTTGAAGGAAGAATACCCAGGCACCACCAACCCGTTCCCGTGGATGAGCGAGATCATGGACTTGAAGAAAGAGAAGAACTTCTTCGAGACCCGCGTGATCGAGTATCAGACTGGCGGGGCGTTGAGCTGGGATTGATCGGCGCATAGTCGCGACATGAAAAAGCCCTGGGGTCGCACCCAGGGCTTTTTTTTATGGGAGCCGGTCACGGCGCATCAACAGTGGGCGGTTTGCCATTTCTTGAAGTACATCACCTCAAGCACCTGGCCCGGAAGGGTTCGGATCCCATCTCCAATGCTGTAGCCTTGTGCCCCAATTGCCATCAGCGTTGTTACCGGTCGACTGATCGGGATGAATTCACCACAGGGTTTTACTCGAAAATCGATAGATTGATATCCGAGTAGACTCCTGCGGTCACAGCGTATGCATTCCAAAAAAATAGTAGATAGGACCGAGGCCACCCCGTGAACCCAGACATGCTAGAAGCCGGCCCAGTGGGCGCCAAGGTACTTTCAGTCTTCGACTTCGACGGCACCCTGACCCGCCACGACAGTTTTGTGCCGTTCCTCAAGTTTGCTTTCGGCAAGCAGGAATTCAACCGCAGGATGCTCAAGCTCGCACTGCCTGGCGTGCGCTTCCTATTGCGCCAGATGAGCCGCGATGAGCTCAAGGCCCAGTTGATTCGCACCTTTATGACCGGTGTGGACAAGGCTTGGGTCCAGCAGAAAGCCGAGGAGTACTGCAAGGCCTCCTGGAACAAGCTGATGCGCCCTGCCGGCCTGCAGTCGGTGGCCGACGAGATTGGCTCCGGCGCCGAGGTGACGCTGTGCTCGGCGTCGCCGGCAATCGTGTTGCAGCCTTTTGCTGATCGGCTGGGGATCAAGCTGATCGGCACTGAGCTTGAGGTGGTCGATGGGGTGTTGAGTGGGCGCCTTACGGGCAACAACTGCCGCTGTGAGAACAAGGTGCTGCGCCTCGAGGCGATTTATGGCGACTTGGCTGAGTATCGGCTCAGGGCCTGGGGTGACACGCGCGGCGATCGCGAGTTGCTGGCGGCGGCGCAGGATGCCCATTGGCGGCATTTTCATTCGGCCAAGCGCCGTGGCAAGCCGAAGCTGAAAGCCCGGTAATCGCAGGCGCTCTCTTGTAGGGGTAGGCACGCCCCTACACAGTGGAGTGCCGATGGATGTTTGAAGTACCGCCGCGATCCCGCTATTAATAGCGCACCTTCCTACGGATCCGCCTGCGATGAAGTTCGACACAGCCTATTGCCTGAGCCTGGATGAAAAGCTGTCGATCTATGACGTGCGCGACCTGAATTTCGACGAAACCGCCGCCTTCGATTCCGACAAGGACAGCTTCCTGTGCCCCAACGATGACTGCCGTGCGGCGTTTGCAGCGGGCAATGTACTGGGCACGTTCAATGGCAAGAACGTCAACTACCTGCGCACCCCGCATTTCAAGAACCTGCCCAGCACCCGGCATATCGAGGGTTGCCGCTATGCCAGTCACAAAGCCACGGCAGGAGAAACCGAGGATGGGCGCGAGGAAAACTTCCCATCGGAGTTTGTGCTGACTCGGCGTCAGTACGAACGCAAGGCAGCCATCCAAGGCGCCACAGACGTTATCCCGCAGGCGCCGGCGAAAGAGCCCTCGAGAATCTCCAATACTTCCCACAGTGCCAGCGAAACCACCCCGGACAAGACCAGCGTCTTCGCACACCCGGTCGAATGCTACGTGTCCAACATCGATAATAAGGACAAGCTCAAGGGCATGCCGCTGAAGATCGCTGAGCAGACCGCGACCTATTGGGCGTTTTTCAAGAAAATCGAATACCTGCTGGACAACAAAGGCTTGATCTACTGGGGCCGGATCAAGGCGATCAAGGACTACACCAGCAGCTTTCGCATCGACTTCGAAAAGAAGGTGTGGCTCGACAAGAAGCCCTACTCCGTCAACGTGTACCTGAACAAGAAGCTGATCGAGAACTACCGCAAGCGCAAGGCGTTCCTGGAGCAGATCAAGGCCGCCGTAGACAGTGAGCGCCCCTTGTATTGCTTCTTTTATGGCGTGACGCCGGAGTTGAAACAGGTGCCGAGCAAGAAAAACCCCGAGCAGACATTCGGGGTGTTCAGTGCCGATATCCAGAACCTGGACCACCTGCTTATCCGCGAGGCACCGGGGCTGGAGGAGAAATGACCTGAAGCGCCCGCCAATCAAGGGCCGGCCACGGGGGAAGTGAACCAGTTGATGAACGGTCAAAACAACTGTACAAAAACACAGTATAGTTTGTCCTCCCCCGTCGGCATCCTGGAGAAACCCCATGTCCTCTCTGGCAGTGAGCACCACCGTAGATCAGCAAATCGTCCTTCATCAGTTCACCCCACGGCACAGTGTGCAAGCACGCGCTTTGCTGGGCTGGAGCCGGGAAGACCTGGCCCGGCACGCCGGGGTTGGGGTGGACGCCATACAACGCTTTGAAAGCCATCATGAGGTGGACGACGCCATCCGCATCGCCCTGGCGTTTCGCCTGGAGCACGAAGGCCTGGTGTTTTTCCCGGGGTTTGCGCCGGGGTGGGGCATGAGTGGACGCCGCTCCCAAGCGTCACAGGCTGGTGCCGAACCGGGCCGCCGCAGCCTTATTGCGCGGCTGCTGGGCGCAACATCGTCGAACACGCCGCATCCCAACGGCGCATAGGCTCACTGGCCACGCAGCAGGTTCACCTGCCGGGTATGTCGGCACGTGCCTGCATCGCCTGTTGATAAACCCGTATCAAGGCCGACAGTGATTCCCGTGCCCAGCGGGCACCGTAGAACCAGAGCACGACCTTGGTGCCATGCAGATCGTCGTGGAATATCTGGCACACGCCTGGGTATCCGGTTTTGCAGAAGCCATGGAAAGCCGGGCTTTGGCCATCGGATACCAGCGCGTCGAGGCGATGCTCGCTCACCCGCTCATCGATCTCGTTGCTGGACGCCAAGGTGAAATGTGCAGTGGAATCCGGTAGCAGCGCCAGCACTGGCACCACTTCAGCACCGGCGGCCCGTAACACCTCCAAGGCCTGGAGAAATACGCTGGAGTGCTCCACCATTTCACGTGCATTGTTGCGCAGGTATTCGTCGGCATAACCGATACGCCAATCGGCCAGGGCAGGAGCTGATTTCGCGGCATTGTTTTCCATGACGGGCGGGACTTCCACCATAACCGGGCCCACGGGATCGACGCCACTCAGGGCCAAGAGTGATAACGACGGATCACGCACGGTCTTCATCATCGGCCCCGGAATATCGAACCTGGGGCCCTGGACAACAGGCGTTGCCGCAGGCTGGAACTCAATGCCTCCCCGAGGCGGGGCCTTATTGTCCGTCGCTCCAGCCGAGGGGTTCAGTGCACAAGGTGCTGTGTCCAGGATGTTGAGCATCGACGGTACTCCCCCAGAACAGGAAGTACCTGGCACCAAGATCTTCCTACATTTTTCCTCCATCAAGCCCACTCCCAGGAAATGACTTTCCCGAGATCATCGCATCCTTTTCCAGTCGGTTCTCAAGGCGGAAACACCTTGAAAGCCCTTTCACCGACAGCGCATTGCAAACCCCGTCAACTCACCAGCGGTTGCGCCGCCTGGGCCTCGACATCCAGCCACCAGGCATGGCCGCGCTCAGGTGCAGCCAGCATGAAAGCCTGCCCCATGGCTGGCGTGGTAATCGCAACATTACGCTCCCACGCCAAGGCCATGATGCGGTCAAACGGCTCATGCCAGGCATGGAATGCCAGATCAAAGGTGCCGTTGTGGATCGGCAGCAACCAACGCCCCTTCAGATCGATATGGGCCTGCAAGGTTTGTTCAGGCTGCATATGCACATGGGGCCAGTCTACGTTGTAGGCACCCGTCTCCATCAGCGTCAGGTCAAAAGGCCCGTACTGCTCGCCAATACGCTTGAAGCCATCGAAATAACCGGTGTCGCCACTGAAAAAGATGCGCCGGGTACCCTCGATCATTACCCACGATGCCCAAAGTGTCTGGTTGCCATCAAACAGACCACGTCCGGAAAAGTGCTGGGCTGGGGTGGCGACAAAACGGATGCCATCCACTTCAGTGGCCTGCCACCAATCCAGCTGCCGCACCTTGTCTTGCGCAACGCCCCATTTGATCAAGGTGTCGCCGACGCCCAGTGGCGCGAGAAAATAGCGGGTCTTGGCGGCCAACTGCACGACGGCGTGGCGGTCCAGATGGTCGTAATGGTTGTGCGACAGGATCACCGCCTCAATCGGCGGCAGATCCTCAAGGCTGATGGGCGGCTGGTGAAAGCGCTTGGGCCCCGCCCAACTGAAAGGCGAAGCACGCTCGGCGAACACCGGATCGGTCAGCCAGAACTTGCCGCGCATTTTCAGCAGTACGGTGGAGTGCCCCAAGCGGTACACACTGTGATCCGGGGCACTGAGCAGTTGCTCGCGCGTCAGGCGCTGCACCGGAATCTCCCCCACTGGCCGCGTACTGCGAGGCTTGTGAAAAAGCATTTTCCAGAAAATCTTCAGGGTCTTGCCAAAGCCAGCTCGGTTGACCGGCGCATGATTGTTGAAGTGACCTTGCTGCTGCTCGGATGGCTTGAGCGCTGCCGAGGGGGTGTCGAGGCGGTTAGAAATCGTGGCCATTACAGAGTGACTCCGGTACGTTCTGCTGATGCAGATCAACAACTACACTGCACAGTGTAGTTTCAAGATTGCAACAAAACCCGGACCAAGTAAACTACCGAGTGTAATTTTCTTCCCAGAGCCGAAAAGCCCCATGACTGCACCTCAACGCCTCACCGACCGCAAACGCGAAGCCATCGTGGCAGCGGCCATCGCCGAGTTTCGCGACAACGGCTTCGAGGTCACTAGCATGGACAAAATCGCCGCCACCGCTGGCGTATCCAAGCGTACGGTGTACAACCACTTCCCCAGCAAAGAGGAGTTGTTCACCGAGATCCTGCATAAGCTGTGGGCCAGCAGCGTGGCGCAACTGGATGTCAATTACTGCAGCCAACAACCCCTGCGCGACCAATTGCGCGTGTTGCTGCAAGCAAAGATGAAAATGATGTCGGACGCCAACTTTCTCGATCTGGCCCGGGTGGCGATTGCCGCGACCATCCATTCCCCGGAACGCGCACAGGACATCGTCAATCGCCTGAGCGAGCGCGAAGAGGGGTTCACTTTGTGGGTACGTGCCGCCCAGGAAGACGGGCGGCTCAAGCCGGTCGACCCGTGTTTTGCCGCCCATCAGGTGCAAAGCCTGCTCAAGGCGTTCGCCTTCTGGCCGCAAATCACCCTCGGCCAACCTACCCTGAACGCCGCCACCCAGGCCAACGTGATTGAATCGGCGATGGATCTGTTCCTGGCCGGCTACGAGATTGCTACCTGCCCCCGATAAGCCCCCGTGTCGCAATACGACGCAGCAGGTCGTTTTTGCCCTAATCCCTGTGGATCTCCACGCAAATGGCTTGGAAGGACACTGATTATTCCTGCGTAAATCAATGACAATATTCGCCTCTCATCTGGCGTAAATGGCCTTTGGTAAACGTACGCCGTCGCCCCTTAAAAAAAGAAAAACCTGACGCAGGGATCTATGGAAAACCTTCGAGGCAAAGGGCTGTCGTTTGCCCGGCGCATTTATCGGCCGCGCATTATCGGGCTGGGCATTGGCAGCCTGTGCGTGCTGGCCGCCCTGTACCCGCTGGCCATGCCCGGATGGATCTGGGCGTTGTGGCTGCTCAACGCATTTATCTGGCCGCACCTGGCGTACCAGTTATCGAGCCATTCGGCATTTCCCTACCAGGCCGAGCGCCGCAACCTGCTGTATGACTCGCTGTCCGGTGGGTTCTGGGCCGCAGCTACGCAATTCACACCACTGACCGCAGTGACCATCCTCGCGATGATGACCATGCACAACGTCGCGGCGGGCGGCAAGCGGTTGATGGTCCAGGGCATGCTCGCGCAACTGGTGGGCGTGGCACTCGCCTGGCTGATATTCGGCCCTTCATTCAACCCCAACGTCGGCCTGATCCAGGTGTATGCGTGCCTGCCGATGTTGATCCTCTATCCCGTCGCCATCGGCATGGCCAGTTATCGTTTGGCCATCAAGCTGTCGGAACACAAGCGTGCCCTGAGCGCCTTGAGCCGTACCGACAGCCTCACCGGCCTGCTCAATCACGGCTCCTGGAAAGACCTGCTGCAACTGAAGTTCCACAAGTGCCAGCAGCAACAATCCCAGGCCACCATTGCGCTGATCGATATCGACCACTTCAAGCAGATCAACGACGCCTATGGCCATATCGTTGGTGACCGAGTGCTGCGACAACTGAGCAAGGAATTGCAGCGCAACGTGCGGGAAAATGACCTGGCGGGCCGCTACGGTGGCGACGAGTTCTGCGTGATCCTCCCGGACGTTGCGCTGGAACAGGCCAGCTATGTGATGGAGCGTCTGCGGGAAATGTTCAGCCGCTACCGCGACCCGCAGGTCCCGGAGCTGCGGGTCAGCCTGAGCATTGGCCTGGCGGCCTACCAGGTGCAATTTACCCAGGCCCATATGTGGCTCAACGCAGCGGACAAGGCGCTGTACGCCGCCAAGGGCACCGGGCGCAATCGGGTGACGGTGGCTGAATCCCTGGTGGCCCGTTCCGCCTGAATAGAACTTCCCTCGGGGGCCAAGACTCAGAGCTCTGATCTGTACTGTCTGCCGGTAGAAGGGAAGCCGGCAATGAGCACGTCTGCCGTGGGCCTGGGGCTACACGGTGAGCAAGCGCAACCATGGATACATTCTCGCACTGTGCATCACTGAGCCCGCGACCATGCTATTTACTGCCCATAAAAAAACCATCACTACCCTGCAAGAAACGATCAGCCAACAAGCCGGCCTGCTCGATGCCCTCGAGCGCTCCATGGCCGTGATCGAGTTCGATCTACAAGGCAGCGTTTTGCGCGCCAATGACAACTTCCTCAAGACCATGGGCTACCGCGCGGATCAAGTCGTCGGCCAACCCCATCGCCTGTTTTGCACCCAGGCGTTTGCCCGCAGCGCCGATTACGGCCAATTATGGACGCAACTGCGCAACGGCCAGTTCCAGTCGGGCACCTTCGAGCGCGTCGCCGCCGATGGCCACTCGGTGTGGCTGGAAGCCAGCTACAACCCGGTGCGCGACCAGGCCGGCCGAGTGGTGAAAGTCATCAAATATGCCCTGGACGTCAGCGCCAGGATGCAGGCTGAAAGCGAAGCCAATGCCAAGCTCGAGGCGATTGACCGGGCCATGGCGGTGATCGAGTTCAACCTCGACGGCACCATCATTACCGCCAACCAGAACTTCCTCCAGCGCCTGGGTTACAGCCTGTCGCAGATCCAGGGCAAACATCATCGCCTGTTCTGCAAACCGGAGCTGGCCAACAGCCAGGAATACAGCGATTTCTGGCGCCGGCTGAACCAGGGTGAGTTATTCAGCGGCCAGTTCGAGCGCATCACTCACACCGGCCAGACGCTGTGGCTGGAAGCCAACTACAACCCGGTCTACGACGCCAGCGGCCGCTTGTGCAAGATTGTGAAGTTCGCGTCGGACGTCACCGCCATGGTGGAAAAACACGCCGAAGATGCCCAGAGCGCCACCCAGGCCTATCACATCTCCCTGCAGACCCGGGAGATCGCCGAAAAAGGCGCCGAGGTGATTCAGCAGACCGCCAGCGGCATCCATGACATTGCCGCCGACATAGAAAGCTCATCCAGACTGATCGCCAAGTTGGGCGAGCGCTCGCAGCAGATCACCGCCATCGTCAACACCATTCGCGCGATTGCCGACCAGACCAACCTGCTGGCCTTGAATGCCGCCATTGAAGCCGCACGCGCAGGTGACCAGGGCCGCGGGTTTGCGGTGGTCGCCGATGAAGTCCGGCAACTGGCCGCCCGCACCAGCGGCTCCACGGCGGAGATCTCGAGCATGATCGAGATGATCCAGAGCGAAACCCGCCAGGCCATCGACAGCATGGACAGCACCCGCGACCGGGCCGCCCAAGGCGTGGACCTGGCCAACCAGGCCGGCACGGTGATCCTGCAGATTCGCGAAGGCACCAGTGATGCCGTGCGGGCAGTGAGTATGTTTGCCAATGACCGGGTGGGGTTGTAGAGACTGGCTTGCCGGCACCTACGAGGGGTGGCGCAAGTGCTGGCCCAGTTCATCGAACAACGTCACCACTGATCGCAGCGCCCGGCAGTCCGGGCGTGTGAGCAACCACAGGGCCGTATCATGCCCCGCGAGTGCCGGCCCCAGTGGCTGCAGCCCATGGCCTTCCCCCAACAGAAAATCCGGCAGCGCCGCCACGCCCAGGCCGGCACGTACCAACTCGGTCGCGGACAACATGCTGTTGCAGCGGTAACTGGGCCTGACGCCAGGCAAGTGCTGGCGACGCCAAGCCACGGTGGGGTGGTCGGGCAGGAAGTCATCCGGCGCGATCCAGGCCAGGCTGGCCAAGTCCTGAATGTCGTGCTGCTGCGCATAGCCGGGGCTGGCGCAGACGCGATAAGACACCGTCCCCAGGCACCGCCCCACCAAATGCTCCGCAGGAGTGCGGGTCAGGCGCAAGGCGATGTCGGCATCGCGCCGACTGAGGTTGGCAAAGTCGTTGGACGTGCTCAGCTCCAGAGTCAGCGCCGGATAGCCCGGCATGAACCGGGCCAGGGCCGGCAGCAACAGGCCCTGCAACACCGAGTCGGTGCAGGTCAGGCGCACTGTGCCACTGATCACCTCGCCGCCCTGCTCCACCCCAACCCGCGCAGCTTCCAACGCCTGCTCGGCACGTTCCGCCTGCTGGGCGAGTGTGGTGGCCAAGCTGGTCGGCAGGTAACCGGCACGGCTCTTTTCGAACAGCGCCTGGCCCAGTGACGACTCCAGGCGCCGCACAGCCCGAAACACCGTGGACACATCCACCCGCAGCAAGGCCGCCGCCCGGGCCAGGGTGCCACCACGCACCAGGGCAAGGACCAGCGCCAGGTCGGGATAGTCGAGTTGATAGTGCGTGGCTGCATTGAGCATGTGGAGTAACGCCAATATTGATTGCGTGAGCGCCAATCTATAGTGCGCTCCAGGACTCGACAAGCCATTGGACGCCAGCCATGAACCCCACTGCCCTGCACCTCGCCCTGATTGGCGACTACGACCTGCAAGTGACAGCACACCAAGCAATCCCGCTTGCATTGCAACAGGCCAGCGCACAGCTGGGCCTGACGATCCATGCTCAGTGGCTGGCCACTGACACCCCCCTCGACGCCCAATCCCTGCAACCCTTCGACGGATTCTGGTGCGTACCTGCCAGCCCTTATCGCGATATCGACGGTGCCTTGCGGGCGATCCGTTTTGCCCGCGAACAGCGGCGTCCTTTCCTCGGCACATGCGGCGGTTTTCAACATGCCGTGCTGGAATATGCGCGCAATGTGCTGGGCTGGGCCGATGCCGAACATGGCGAACTGGCCCCCGATGCGCCCCGTGCGGTGATCGCCCCCTTGGCATGCGCCCTGGTCGAGACCATCGCCCCGTTACGCCTAATGGCATTCACACGGATTGCCGAAGCTTACGGCACTCTTGAAATTCAAGAGGCTTATCGTTGCCGCTATGGCGTCAATCACGACTTCGAACAGGCATTGCTGGAGGACAATCTGATTGGCAGCGCCCATGACTCCACGGGCGAGGTGCGGGCGATAGAACTGCTGGACCATCCGTTTTTTGTCGCCACGTTGTTCCAGCCAGAACGCGCGGCACTCAAGGGAGCCAACGTGCCGCTGGTCACGGCATGGCTCAGGGCCTGCCAGGAGCGCTCGGCATGATTGCCCAGACACCCGCCCCGCCCTATTACGCCGTGATCTTCACCTCCCTGCGCACCGATACGGACCCAGGCTACGCACAGGCCGCCGAACGCATGCTCGAACTGGCCCGCCAGCAACCGGGGTTTCTCGGTGTCGAGTCGGCCAGGGGCGAAGATGGGTTGGGAATTACCGTGTCCTACTGGGCCAGCGAGGCCGCCATCCTGGCCTGGAAACAACACACCGAGCACCGCGAAGTGCGCGAGCAAGGTAGGGCCTCCTGGTACTCAGCCTTTCACACACGGGTATGCAAGGTGGAGCGGGCTTACGCCTTCAACGTCCTGTAGTTGCAGGGTTGAACTGGCGATCGGTGTCCCCCTGTGGAAGCTGGCTTGCCGGGGCGTTCTTGCTGGCGCCATCGCTGCAAGCCAGCGCCTACAAGGGGTGAGCGTGATCAACTGACCAGGCTGCGCACCGCGCTGATCTGCGGGATTTCAACCCGGCGCATGTACACCCGCAGCGGTTCGGTGATGTTGATCCGGTCGTCGATGTTCTGGTCCAGCAGCAGTTGGATGTGCTCGCGGGACAGGGTCATGGCCTGGTCGGCCGCGGGCTGCCAGACGAACTCGCTGGTGGGGATGATGCCGTCGTCGGCGACGTCCATGCCGAACGAGTCTTCGCTGAAACGTACGATGTACTGGCCGGTCTTGCGGTTCAGGCCGACAAAGCCGTTGAGTTGGTCGGCGGCCTGGCAGATGAGTTCTGAAGTGATGCGCATGCTAAACCTCACTGAAAAATCCCACAGGGGAAGTGAACGATGGTTTACACGCGAGGCAGAAAAATAAGGCAATACAGGTTTCCCTCTGGCGGGGAAGCTCGGACCAAGAGTACTGCATAGCACGGCACAAAAGCGCAGAAAAATAGCGCATGCGCACGTTAATGTCGGTTTGGTGATAGCGCGATTTGCATGCAATTGTTAAAAAGGAACCCTTCTTGAAGCTACCTCCACGAAAGGACCTCGCACATGCCTGCTACGTTTACCAAGAGTGCCCTGCTGCTCGCTCTGATGATGGGCCTTGGCCACGCACAGGCTGCAAGCCCCATCAGCCCGGTTGAACTGGCGACCAAGGATGGCATTCCCCACCCTGCCGTGATCGCCCACCGAGGTGCGTCCTTCGATGCCCCGGAGTCCACGGCCGCCGCCTACAAGCTTGCCCGCGACCTGGGTGCCGACTACCTGGAACTGGATCTGCAACGCAGCAAGGACGGCGTCCTGTTCGCCTTGCATGACAACAATCTGCAACGCACCACCGACGTGGCCACCAAGTTCCCTGAGCGCAAAGACAGCCCGGCCAACGAGTTCACCTGGAAAGAACTGCAAACCCTGGATGCCGGCAGTTGGTTCAACGCCGCCTACCCGGATCGTGCGCGCCCGGGCTTTGTCGGTTTGAAAATCCTCAGCCTGGACGAAATCATCAAGATCGCCGAAGGCAACCCCCAGCACAAACCCGGCCTGTACATCGAAACCAAGGAGCCCAAGCAGTTTCCGGGGATCGAAGCCGATCTGAAAGACAAGCTGCTGGACAAGGGTTGGCTCAGTTCCGTGGGCTCCAAGCTGGGCAAGAGCAACACGGGCGTCGGCCAGGGCAAGGGCCGCGTGGTGCTGCAGACCTTCGAGACCGCCAGCCTCAAGGAACTGCAGAAAGAAATGCCCAACACCCCGAAAATCCTGCTGCTGTGGGTGGGTGAAGGCAGCATCGAGCCCAAGTCCAAGGTGACCTTCGCCGAATCCGGCGAGCCGACCAAGGCGGCCTACTATGCCAAACAGGAACCCAAGGACGCTGCCGAATTCGAGAAGTGGGTCGATGAAGCCAAGAGCCTCGGGGCGATTGGCACCGGCCCGTCCGCACAGCTGACGAACCTCGGCGACCAGAGCTATTCGGACCTGGTCAAGCCCGAGATGAACCAGCTGACCCACGACAAAGGCCTGCTGGTGCACGTCTATACCGTCGATGAACCGGTGGATTTCGAGAAGGTCATGAGCGCCGGGGTCGATGGCATCTTCACCAACCGCGCCGCCGAACTGCTGAAGTTCTACAAGCGCTGGCCGTCGTCCAGCGTGCAGGACCTGCTGCAGGACAACGGTTACTGAGTGAACGAATGGTCAGGGCAACTGTGGCTGGGCCGTGACTACGGCCTGATCCTCGGTGAGACGGGGCGCACTGCGCCCCACGCTCATTACGCCCATCAATTTATCCTGTCCTCGGAAAGTCCCGTCACCGTCAGCCTTGATGGGCACCTGCAAACGGCCTATCGCCTGTTCATCCCCTCTCGCCAGCCCCATGCCATCGTCCACGCCCCCGGCACTGTGTTGATGGCTTATGTGGAACCCGGGGCATTCGACCTCGATTCGTTGCAAAAAACCCTGGAGACGGCCGAGTTTTCCCCCGAACGCCTTGAGCAGTCTTTGCGCCAACTGCCACGTCGCCAGGCTGACGATGAGCGGGTGCAGCGCGCACTGCACACCCTTGATCAACAGTTGAACGGCAAGGTCTCGGCGCAAGCCTTGGCAGAGGCGGCGCACCTGTCCTTGAGCCAGTTGGAACGCCTGTTCGTCAGCCAACTCGGCGTGCCGGTGCGCCGACTGGTGATGTGGCGACGCTTGCGCCTGGCCCTGGACCTGGCCCTGAACGGCCACACGTTGACACAAGCTGCCCATGGCGCGGGGTTTGCCGACTCGGCGCACTTTTCCCGGACCATGAAGCAACTGTTTGGCGTGACCGCCGGGGCCTCGTTACGCCATCTGCGGGTACACCTCCTCCCCCTGTAGGAGCGCTCGCGAAGAACTCGAGAGCACCGCATCAAACCAGACAGCTCACGCCTACATTTGGAGAGCGCTTGGGACAGGCGGTTCTTTACTCAACTGGGTCGCCGTAAAGGGGTCACGCAGTTGCCCAAGATAATCCACCGGGAAATCCGGACGGCTACCAATCCCCAGGTCGCCCTCGCCCATTCGATAGTCCTCGGTGTAAAACGCAGTCCCCAACAGCCAGTCCCACAGGTTGAAAAACAAACCGAAATTCACATCCCCCGCGCGCCCGTACTTCATGTGGTGAAAGCGATGCACCGGCGCCCAGGCAAACACCCAGCGCAGCGGCCCCAGGCGCATATCGACATTGGAGTGCTGCAACAGCAACTGCACCGCAATGGCCAGCGCCAGCAACATCGCTACCTCCACTGGAATGCCCAGCAGGATCAGCGGCAGCAAACCCGCCGTGGCTTCGAGCATCTGGTGCAAGGGGTGCTTCATCAAGCCATTGAACCCATAGAGCCGCTGCACGCTGTGGTGCACCGCGTGCAAACGCCAGAGTGCGGCGATGCGGTGACTGGCGTAATGCATCAGCGTGATGCCCGCATCGGCAATCACGATGGCCAGCAGCAATTGCGCCCACAGTGACCAGGCGCGCGGCCAGGCGCCCTCGATCGCCAGCCAGGCCGTGAGCAGCGGCAATGCCAGCAACCCCAGGGCATTCAGGCTTTCATTGACCAATGCATGGAGGACATCCCGGCGTCGGTCGCCCAGCGGGCGGTTCCACTGAGGCTCGTAGGGCAAGCACAGCTCGGCAATGAACGACACGCCGATGGCCAGCGCAAACACCGCCAGCAACCACTGCGACGCGCCAACCGTGACCAACCAAAGCCCCCCACCTATAAACCCCACCCAGAACACGGGTGCATACAGCCAAGCCAGTATCTGTTTCATGTGTGCCTCCTGAAGTTGAGACACCAGCATGAAATTTCCCGGCGCGGGGCGATTGAACAAACAACGCAAACGTCCTACACAATTAAGGGTGAATTAAGTTGCGCGGGTTAATCTGATCCCACTTAAACAGCTCACCCCAAAGGACACCACCATGAAAAACCTGACCGCTCTGTTCGCCGCTGCTGCCCTGACCCTGACTGCTGGTTTGGCCCAGGCCGATGTTCGCCCGGACCAGATTCCAAGCCTGCTGCAATCGGGTGCCGTGATGCCATTTGAAAAACTGAATGCCGCCGCCCTGGCCCAACACGCCGGCGCGACCATCAACGACACTGAGCTGGACAACGAAGCCGGTACCCTGGTCTACGAAGTGGACCTGACCGACACCACTGGCAAGAAATGGGACGTGAAGCTCGACGCCAAGACCGGCAAAGTACTGGAAAACAAGCAAGACACCTGAGTTACCCCAGCACTTCTGGTAACCGGTCCAGGAAAGCCCCCCCGTGGCGAGGGGGCTCGTCCCCCGCTGGGCTGCGCAGCAGCCCCAATAAGACCGCCGCTTTTTATCAGGCAGACCGCAGCGCCTGGGTTCAGGGCTGCTGCGCAGCCCAGCGGGGGTGCCCCCTCGCCACAGCACGCTAATTCACCACAACAAGCCGCCTTGCCACAGGCCGCTGGTGACTGACACAAAACTGTCAAATCCCCTTGCAATGATTGCTCGACGCGCACCTGTCGCTTTCCTCTGCGAGCCACCATGAACCACAGCATCGACCACGGCCACCAGGACTCCGACCTGTTTGGCCTGCTTTATGGTTTCCGCTTCAAGCCCGGCGAAAAAGCCGAGCAAATCGACTCAGCGACTGTGCTCAAGGCCTTGCAACAACAGGCTGATCCCGATGAGTTCCTGTGGCTGCACCTGAACCTGGCCCACGCGGCCTGCCAACGCTGGATGCAGGCCCACCTGGAACTGCCCGAAGAGTTCTTCGAGGCGCTGCACGAAGGCTCGCGCTCGACGCGCATCGAGCATGTGGACTCAGCCTTGCTGGCGGTGGTCAACGACGTGGTGTTCAACTTCAGCAGCATGATGTCCTCGGACATTTCCACCTTGTGGGTCTGCGCCCGCAGCCGCCTGCTGATCAGTGCGCGCCTGCAACCCCTGCACTCGGTGGACAAGCTGCGCTCCTCGGTAAAGGCCGGTGAGCACTTCCGCTCGCCCCTGGAGCTGTTGGTGCATCTGTTGCGCGATCAAGGCGAGGTGCTGACACAGATCGTGCGCAAGACCAGCCAGAGTGTGGACCAGATCGAAGACCAGTTGCTGTCCTCGCGCCTGTCCACCAACCGCGCCGAACTGGGGGCCATGCGCCGGGTGCTGGTACGCCTGCAACGCCTGCTGGCGCTGGAGCCGGGCTCGCTGCTGCGCCTGCTCAATCGCCCGCCGCAGTGGCTGCAAAAGGAAGACGTGAAGGAGCTGCGCAAATCCACCGAAGAATTCGCCCTGATCATCAACGACCTCACGGCCCTGGGCGAACGGATCAAGTTGTTGCAGGAGGAAATCGCCGCCAACCTCAACGAACAAAGCAACCGCACGCTGTTTACCCTGACGGTGGTGACGGTACTGGCATTGCCGATCAACATCATCGCCGGCTTCTTTGGCATGAACGTCGGTGGCGTGCCGCTCTCCCAGGACCCCGAAGGGTTCTGGATCCTGGTGGCGTTGGTGGCGACGTTCACCTTGATTGCCGGCCGATGGGCGTTTCGCAAGCGCCGGGATTACTAAGCCGGCTCCTACAGGGATTTGTGGACCGGCGGTGATCTCTATCCACCAAACACTGATTTGACGCAGCATCTCTGTAACATTCTGCAACGATCATGGGAAACATCCTCCCCACACTGGATGCTCCGGCATGGCCACCCCTTCCCTCACTGCCTCCTCCCAGGCAGGCGCCACTGACGCAAAACCGCAATTGGACAAGAAACCCGGCCTACTCACGGTGATCGTGTTCTTCGCCGTACTCGCCATGGGCCTGTTGTTCACCGCCTACAGCCTGATGCACGACATGCAAGAGTTGGGCACGGTGGTCACCACCTGGACCCCGTTCCTGCTGCTGGGCGTGGCGTTGCTGATTGCCTTGGGGTTCGAGTTCGTCAACGGCTTCCATGACACCGCCAACGCCGTAGCCACGGTGATCTACACCAACTCGCTGCCGCCGCATTTCGCCGTGGTCTGGTCGGGGTTCTTCAACTTCCTCGGGGTGCTGCTGTCCAGTGGCGCGGTGGCCTTTGCCATCATCGCCTTGCTGCCGGTGGAGTTGATCCTGCAGGTCGGCTCATCGGCTGGTTTTGCGATGATCTTCGCCCTGCTGATCGCCGCGATCCTGTGGAACCTCGGCACCTGGTGGCTGGGCCTGCCGGCGTCGTCTTCCCATACGCTGATCGGCTCGATCATCGGTGTTGGCGTGGCCAATGCCCTGATGCACGGCCGCGACGGCACCAGCGGCGTGGACTGGGCGCAAGCGATCAAGATCGGCTACGCGCTGCTGCTGTCGCCACTGATCGGCTTCGGTTTTGCAGCCCTGCTGTTGCTGGCACTGCGGGCCTTTGTGAAAAACCGCTCGCTGTACAAGGCCCCCAAGGGCAACACCCCGCCGCCCTGGTGGATTCGCGGCATGCTGATCGTGACCTGCACCGGCGTATCCTTTGCCCACGGCTCCAACGATGGCCAGAAAGGCATGGGCCTGATCATGTTGATCCTGGTGGGCACCCTGCCCATGGCCTACGCCTTGAACCGCACCATGCCGGCCGATCAATCCCTGCAATTTGCCGCGGTGGCAGAAGTCACCCAGCAAGCCCTGGTCAAGAGCGCACCGCAGGCGGCCCCGGCCGACCCGCGACCGACGCTGTCGACCTATGTGCGCACCAAGGACGTCACGCCCGAGTTGATCCCCGCCCTCGCCGCCCTGACCGGGCACATCGGTGAACAAGTGAAAGGCTACGGCTCCCTGGCCAAAGTGCCCGCCGAGGCCATGGGCAACGTGCGTAACGACATGTACCTGACCAGCGAAACCATTCGCCTGATGGACAAGGGCAAGGTCGGCCATTTCGATGCTGACACCCAAGGCAAGCTGCAACTGTTCAAGCAACAGATCGACAACGCCACGCGCTTCATCCCGCTGTGGGTGAAGATCGCCGTGGCCATCGCCCTGGGCCTGGGCACCATGGTCGGCTGGAAACGCATCGTGGTGACCGTCGGCGAGAAAATCGGCAAGACCCACCTGACCTACGCCCAGGGCGCCTCGGCGGAAACCGTGGCCATGCTGACCATTGGCGCCGCAGACATGTTCGGCTTGCCGGTCTCCACCACCCATGTGCTGTCCTCGGGCGTGGCCGGGACCATGGTCGCCAATGGCGGCGGCTTGCAGATGAAGACCATCCGCAATTTGTTGATGGCCTGGGTACTGACGTTGCCGGCGGCGATTGTGCTGTCGGGTAGCTTGTACTGGTTGTTCACCCAACTCTTCTGACAGGCAAACCTGTAGGAGCCGGCTTGCCGACGATGGCGGTGCAACAGCCAACAGCGGTGTTGATTGTCATGGCCTCATCGCCGGCTCCTACAAGTTTCAGGAGAATAGGGCCGCCATCGCTTTGAGCCGCTTCTTGTACACCCGCCGCGCTTGCAGCGCTTCTTCCAACGTCACCGCGACAAACCCCGCGCGCTGGTTGGGCTGCATCTGCCCGATCAAATCAAGGTCGGCGCTGATCACCGTGCCGATCATCGCGTAGCCGCCGCCGGATACGGCATCGCGGTGCAGCACGATGGGTTCCAGGCCGGCAGGGACCTGAATCGAGCCGATGGGGTAGCAGCTGTCGACGATGTTCGATGGGTCAGAGCCTGCGCCAAACGGTTGCTGCCGTGGCTGGAAGCTCAAGGCACTGCCGCCCTTGAAGCGGTAGCCGATCCGGTCGGCTTCGGAGCCCACGGTCCAGGGTTCGGCGAAAAAGCTGCTTTTGGCCTCGGGCGTCAGGCGCTCGTAATACAAGCCCGGCACCACACGCAATGTCACATCGCCGCCCACCGAGCGGCGCAGGGCCATCGGCAAACTGTTGCCGGCCCGGCCTTGCCCGCGGGTCTCGCCGATAGGCAACACATCCCCCTCCTGCAAGCGCCGCCCATGAAACCCGCCCAACCCACCCAAGGTGTAGGTGGAGCGACTGCCCAGCACCAGCGGCACGTCGATCCCCCCGGCCACCGCCAGATAGGTCCGCGCACCGGCCACCGGAAACTCAAACCGCAGCACCTGCCCGGCACGCACCTGGAACGCCGTGTCCTGGTGCACCACTTCACCGTCCAGGCGCGGCGACATCAGCGCGCCGCTCAACGCCACCAACCCATCCTGTTGAAACTCCAGCTGCGGGCCGATCAGCGTGCATTCCAACCCCGCCGCGCCCGCCGGGTTGCCCACCAGGTGGTTGGCCGCACTCAAGGCGTACTGGTCCAGGGCGCCGGACGGCGGGATTCCCAAGTGGTAAAAGCCTTCGCGCCCCAGGTCCTGCACGGAAGTCGCCAGGCCAGGCTTGAGCACCTTGATCATAGGAGCGCCTCCTGCAGGGTTTTCGGATAGCCGATCGGGTCGGCAAAAAAAGCATCCAGGGAGAACTCCACCGGCCGAATGCGCAAGTCAAAACGTCCGGCTTCTACCTCGGCCACAGCCAGGTCGTAGGCATCACGGTCGATGGGCTTGAACTGCACGATATCGCCTGGGCGGAAGAACACCATGTGCTCCTTGAGGTAGGCCAACTGCTGGGCCGGGTCGTAGATCGGCGCCGGGGTCACGCCAAACATCTGGTAGCCGCCGGCACCGCGCACTGAGTAGATACAACCAAAACAGCCGCCATGGCCAAGTGTCAGCTTCGGCGTGTCGGTGCGTGGGCGCAGGTATTTGGGCACCTGCAACTGGCGCTCGCGCTCGACCATCTGGAACATGAACGGCAGGCCGGCCACAAAGCCGACCATCGACACAAACCACGGCGCGCCACTGTGGGCAGCAACAAACGCCTCGACATCCGCCAGGCCATTGACCCGCGCCGCGTACTCCAGGTCCGTGCCAGTGGGGTCTTGGTGACGGTCGCGAAAACGCATCAGGGTTTCATGGGTCCAGGGGTCGTTGTACAGCACCGGGATCTCGATGATGCGCGTATGCAAGGTACGTTCAGCCACCGCTTGGGCCTCGGCGGTTTGCACCGCGTCGAGCAGCACATGGGGGGCGATCAGGTCCGGATCGAAACGGATCTGGAACGAGGCATTGGCCAGGCAGATATCCAGCACACCGGGCAGTTCCAGGCGCTGCACCGCACGGGTGACAGCCATGCCTTTGAAGAACGCCTCCAGGGACATGCTTTCGCTGACCTCGGCGAACAAATGCTCATCGGCGCCAAAGCTGTAGCGAATCGGGGATGTTTGAGCCATGTCTGTTCCTCTTGGAATCATTGTAGAAAGGCAGGCAAAAAAACCATGTAGATGGCGGGATTCTTGTGGCGAGCGGGCTTGCCCCGCGCTGGGGTGCGAAGCAGCCCCAACAAGGCCAATGATTTCTATCAGAAAGATCCGGGTGGCAGGTTTTAGGGCTGCTTCGCACCCCAGCGCGGGGCAAGCCCGCTCGCCACAACAAGCCCGCTCGCCACAGAAAGCCCGGATGCCACGGTGATGCCCGCCTGGTCCAGAGCTGTGCGGGTCGCTTCCACCAGATCCAGGGCGCCCGGTGTATCGCTGTGCAAGCAGATGGAATCGAATTCGATAAACAGGTCTTCGCCTTCGACGGTGCGCACCAAGCCGGTCTGGCAGGCACGCAGCACCCGCGCTGCCACCGTTGCGGGGTCCAGGGCGCGTACGTTGCGGGTAAACACAATGGAACCAGACAGATCGTACTCACGGTCGGCATAAAACTCGCGAACCACCGGCTGCCCCAGTTCCTTGGCAATGCGCCAGATCACCGAACCGGGCATGCAATACAGCAGCAGTTCAGGCTCCAGGCGCTGCAGGTTTTCTACCAGCAGCCGTGCGGCCTCTTCGTCCCGGGCCAGGTGCATGTACAGCGCGCCATGGGGCTTGATGTGCTGCAAGGTCACGCCCTGCACCCGCGCCAATTCGCGCAGGGCACCCAGTTGGTAGAGCATGTCGTCTACCAGTTCCTGGGCCGGGGCGTTGATATGGCGGCGGCCAAACCCCACCAGGTCGCGAAAGCCCGGGTGCGCGCCGATGGCTACGCCCAAGGCCTTGGCGCGCTCGATGGTGCGGCGCATGGTGCCGGGGTCGCCGGCATGGAAGCCGGTGGCCACGTTGGCGGAGCTGATAAACGCCATCAGTTCGTGATCCACACCGTCGCCGATGGTCCAGGGGCCAAAGCTTTCGCCCATGTCCGAGTTGAAATCCACTGTTTGCATCGGGGCCTGCTCCGCAAGAGTTCGTGCCATCGAAAATAGGCCGGCCCTTGATCCCTTGGGAAGATCTATTATCAGATAGGGTATCTTCTGAAAATCAGATACTACGACGAGCAATCTGTATGTCCTTGACGTTGCGCCAGGTTCGTTACTTTGTCGCCACCGCCGAAATCGGCCAGATTTCCCAGGCGGCAATCCACCTCAACATCTCCCAGTCGGCGGTGACCACCGCGATCAAGGAGCTGGAAGCCATGCTCGGTGCCCAGCTGTTTGTGCGCTCGGCCCAGGGCATGAACCTGACCGATGCCGGGCGGCATTTTCTCAACCGCGCCTATGTGATTGTGCGCAGTGTCGACGACGCGCTGAACAGTCCGCTGCCAGACTACCGTGCCAGTGGCGTGCTGCGGGTCGCGGCCAGTTACACGGTGCTGGGTTACTTCCTGCCGCACCACCTGCAACGCATGGAACACTGGCATCCGGACGTGACCATCGAGGTCTTCGAGCAGGAGCGCCAGGCGATCGAACAAGGGCTGCTGGATGGCCAGTTCGATATGGCCGTGGTACTCACCGCCAACCTGACCCACCCGGATATCGTCTCGCAGATCCTGTTCAATTCCGAACGCCGCCTGTGGCTGCCCAGCCACCACCCGCTGTGCGAACGCCGTGCGGTGAGCCTGGCCGATGTGGCGCGCGAGCCCTATATCCTGCTGACCGTGGATGAGGCAGAACAAAGTGCCATGCGCTACTGGGAACAGGCCGGGCAAGCGCCCAAGGTGCGGCTGCGCACCAGTTCGGTAGAAGCGGTGCGCAGTATGGTGGCCAATGGCAGCGGCGTGGCGATTCTGTCCGACCTGGTGCACCGCCCCTGGTCTTTGGAAGGCAAGCGCATCGAGACCCTGAGCGTGACCGACAAGGTCACGCCCATGAGCGTCGGCCTGGCCTGGCACCGCGAACGCGCGTTCACCCCGGCGATGCAAGCATTGCGCGACTACTTCCACGACGCCTTCCTCGCGCCCCAGCAATTATCCACACGCCGTTAAAGCAGGCCCTTCAAGGTGGCCGCCAACCAGTCCATCAGTACCCGCACCCGTAGCGGCAAGTGCCGCTGGCCGGCATACAACATCGACACATCCAGCGCGGGCGCGGGGTAGTCGGGGAGCACCGCCACCAGCTCGCCCTTTTCGAGCAATTCGCGGATGCCCAGCCCCGGCACCTGGATGATCCCGAAACCGGCGAGGCACGCCGACTGGTACGCGTCTGTGCTGCTGACCGTGACCCGCCCGGCCATGGCAATGCGCTGCACCTTGTTGCCCTGCGCATACTCAAAACCCGCTGAACGCGCGCCCAGCGGCCGCACGTAGTGCACCAACTGATGTGCGGCCAGGTCGGCCAGGGTCTTGGGTTCGCCATAGCGTTGCAGGTAGCCGGGGCTCACGCAGTTGATCATCGGCATGCTGCATAAAAGCCGTGCGACCACCGACTGGTCCGGCTGTACGCCCACGCGCAGCACACAATCAAAGCCTTCGGCCAGGAGGTCGACCTGACGGTCAGAGCTGCTGATTTCCAACTCGATCAAGGGATGCCGATCCATAAACTCCGGCAGGCGCGGCACGATCACCTTGCGTGCCATCACATTGGGCATGTCGATACGGATCCGCCCGGTCAATTGCGCCTCATCCTGGCGAAACAGCCCTTCCAGCTCCTCCATATCGGCCAGCAGGTCCTTGCTGCGCTCATACAGCACCCGCCCGTCCTGGGTGGCCTGCACCTTACGTGTGGTGCGCTGCAACAGACGCGTGCCCAACAGGTCTTCCAGGGCGCGCACCTGTTCGGATACGGTCGAACGCGGCAGCCCCAGGCTATCGCCGGCCTGGGTGAAGCTCGACAGCTCGGTGACGCGGACAAAGGTGCGCAACAACTCCAGCTTGTTCATGGTGGTGACCCGTGATTGTTCGTCTGATCCGACCAGTGATTCCGGATTAGCCATGTTTATCACGTATTGCCCGGACAAATACACTCAGTCCCAGCGTTACCCACCCGCTCCGAGGACTGCACCATGACCCGTAAAATCGCACTGATCACTGGCGCCAGCCGTGGCTTGGGCAAAAGCACCGCCCTGCACCTGGCCGCCCAAGGCATCGACATTATCGGCACCTACTACAGCAAGGCCGAAGAGGCCCAGGCAGTCGTGGCGCAGATTGAACAACTCGGTGGCCGCGCCGCCATGTTGCAATTGGATGTGAGCAAAAGCGCCACATTCGACGACTTCGTCGGCGAAGTTGGCCGCACGCTGAAGGAAGTTTTCGCACAGCAACAGTTCGATTTCCTGATCAACAACGCCGGTATCGGCACCCATGCCAGCTTTGTCGAGACCACCGAAGAACAGTTCGACCAAATGGTCGCGATCCACCTCAAGGGCCCGTTTTTCCTGACCCAGAAGCTGCTCGCGCGGATCGTCGATGGCGGGCGCATCATCAATATTTCCAGCGGCCTGGCGCGTTTCAGCCTGCCGGGCTATGCCGCGTATGCCTCAATGAAAGGCGCGGTGGAAGTACTGACCCGCTACCAGGCCAAGGAGTTGGGTGCCCGGGGCATCAGCGTCAACACCCTGGCCCCTGGCGCCATTGAGACCGACTTCGGCGGCGGCGCGGTGCGCGATAACGCCGGGATCAATGCCTTTGTCGCCAGCAACACGGCCCTGGGTCGGGTCGGCCTGCCGGACGACATTGGCGGGGCGATTTCCACGCTGCTGGCCGATGGCAGCAAGTGGATCAATGGGCAACGCATCGAGGCGTCGGGTGGGATGTTCGTCTGACGGCCCGCGTCATCGTTAACGTCCTTCGCGAGCGAGCTCGCTTCTGCACAGGAATTTTTCCCGCAGCACGTCGTAGACCCAGTGGTACACATAGGTGTACGGCAGGAAGAACAACAGCACGCCGATATCCAGGATAAACGCCTGCATCAGGCTGATATTCAGCCACGCGGCAATCAGCGGCACGGCAAACAGAATCAGCCCGCCCTCGAACAGCAGGGCGTGCACGATCCGGGTCTTGACGCTGTTGGCCAGTTGCAGGCGCACCTTGAGGCGGTCGAACACGCTGTTGAAAATCATATTCCACGTCAGCGCCAACAAACTGATGGCCAGGGTCACCGCGCCCATTTCCAGGGCCGGCCGACCGGTGATCCAGACGAGCAACGGGGTACAGATCAGCAAGGCCAGGCCTTCGAAGCCAAGGGCCTGGAAAACACGTTCGGTGACGGACTTGGTGGTGTTCATAAGTGTGGCTCTGGGAATGTCTTGGGTTGCCATTATCGATCCCTCACTCGATACTTAATAATCAATAACCATCGATCAAGGCGATAGATGATGGCTTCGCATGAAGTGTTGCAAGCGTTTGTGCAAGCGGCGACCCAAGGCTCGTTTTCGGCGGCGGCGCGCAAACTGGGCAAGAGCCAATCAACAGTCAGCGCCGCAGTGGCCAGCCTGGAGATTGATCTGGACGTGGTGCTGTTCGACCGCAGCAGCCGCAAACCCACCCTGACTCCGGCCGGGCATGTGCTGCTGCAACGGGCCGAACACGTGCTGGAGGCCAGTAGCCGCCTGGAGCTTGCCGCCAGCCAGTTGTCCCAGGGGCTGGAGCCCAAGCTCAGTATTGCCATGTCCGATACTTATCAGTCGGGACGCTTCGAAACCCTGCTCAGCGCCCTGGAACAACGCTATCCAGACCTGGAGCTGGAGTGGCTGATTGCCGAATGCGAAGACCTCATCGCCCTGGTGCAAAGCGGGCGGGTGCAGCTCGCGTTTATCGAGGCGCAGGAGGTCTACCCGCCAGACCTGACCCATGCCACCGTCGATGAGGGCGCGCAACTGGCGCTGTTTGTTTCCCCGCGGCATGCACTGGCCAGCCTCGATCCCATCAATCAGCAAAGCCTGCAACAACATCGCGAGCTGCGCCTGGCAAGCATCATCAACCCCAATGAAAACCGGCAGACCGGCCGAGTGTGGTCCGCCCCCAGCTTTTTGATGCTGATGGAAATGGCCATCCTCGGTTTTGGCTGGGCAGCCTTGCCGCGCTGGTTGGTGGAGCGCTTTGCCAATGGCCAACTGGTGGAGCTCAAGGCTCGCGGCTGGCCACGCTCGGTGGCCGTGGATGCCTTATGGTCACGGCAACACCCGCCAGGCCCTGCGGGGAGCTGGCTGCTGGAAAAAATGCTCGAATAACCGGCTCCTACAAGGAGGTGTCGGTGCAGGTGGCCAGGCGACGTTCGATGAAGCGTTTTTCCGGGGCTTGATGGGTCAGGGCCAGGGCTTTTTCGTAGGCCTGGCGCGCCTCTTTCATACGCCCCAATTGCCGACAGAACTCCCCACGCGCCGAATGCGCCAGGTGGTAGTCCAGCAACTCGCCACGCGCCAGGATTCCCTCCACTTGCTGCAACCCCGCCAAGGGCCCATCGCGCATGGCCAAGGCAGCAGCGCGGTTGAGTTCGATCACCGGCGACGGCAGCATCCTCAGCAACACGTCATACAAACCAATAATCTGTGGCCAATCCGTCTGCGCCGCGCTCGGCGCCTCGGCGTGCACTGCCGCAATCGCCGCTTGCAGGCAGTAAGGGCCAAAGCGCCGGGTGGCGAGGGCCTGCTGCACCAACCCGCAACCTTGGGCAATCAACCCTGCATCCCACAGCGTGCGGTCCTGTTCATCCAGCAGCACCAGTTCAGCGGCAGCTGATAACCGGGCCGGACGCCGGGACTCGTGGAGCAGCATCAAGGCCAGCAGGCCCATGACTTCCGGTTCCGGCAGCAACTCCAACAGCAGATGGCCCAGGCGTATGGCCTCGCGGGTCAAGTCATCACGGGTCAGGTCGGCGCCCATGGACGCCGAATAGCCCTCGTTGAACACCAGGTAAATCACCCGCAGTACGCTGTCCAGGCGTTCGGGCAACTCCGCCAGGGCAGGCACTTGATAGGGAATCCTCGCTTCGCGGATCTTGCCCTTGGCGCGCACGATGCGTTGAGCGATGGTGGCCGGCGTGACCAGGAAGGCCCGGGCAATTTCCTCGGTGGTGAGGTCACAAATCTCACGCAGGGTCAGCGGCACCTGGGCATCCGCCGCCAGCGCCGGGTGGCAGCAGGTGAAGATCAGGCGCAGGCGGTCGTCTTCCACGTCTTCGGTACTCCAGTCAGCCGCTTGCAGCGCATCGGCCTGCTCCTGCAGCAACGGGGTGAAGCGGGCCTGGCGACGCAGACGGTCGATGGCCTTGAAGCGCCCAGTCGAGACCAGCCACGCCCGCGGGTTGTCAGGCACCCCCTCCTGCTGCCAGCGCTCGACCGCGATGAAGAACGCCTCATGCAGGGCTTCTTCGGCGAGGTCGAAATCCCCCAGCAGGCGAATCAAGGTCGCCAGGATGCGCCGGGACTCGCTGCGGTAGATCGCCTCGACCTGGTCTTTGACGGTCAATCGCGCAGGCTCTGGGTCACCAGGCTCACCAACCGATCCAGGCTCTCGCCCCAGCCCTGATGAAAGCCCATGGCTTCATGGGCCTGCTTGTCGGCTTCGCTCCAGTGCATGGCGCGGGCGGTGTAGCGGGTCTTGCCCTCGACCTCTTCGAAGGTCACTTCGGCGCTCATGAACGGCTTGCCCGATGGAATCCAACCCGGCAGGAATGCATCGGTAAACACCAGCCGGCGCGGCGCGTCGATCTCCAGGAATACGCCCTGGGTCGGATACTCGCTGCCATCCGGCGAGCGCATCAGGGTGCGAAACAGACCACCGACCCACAGGTTCATTTCGCACTCCGGCGTGGTCATGCCGTGGGGGCCCCACCATTGCTGCAACAAGGCCGGCTCGGTCCAGGCGCGAAACACCCGGCTCGGTGGCGCGTCGATCACGCGGCTGATGGACAGTTCGAATGCAGCAGGTTGAGTGTTCATTGGGTAAACCTCCTGAGTCTTATGATTGTTGGGTTCAGAGATTCAATTCACGCACGGGGCGCACTTCCACACTGCCGACCCGCGCCGCCGGAATACCACCGGCTACCTGCAGCGCCTCATTCAAGTCCTTGGCCTCAATCAGGTAGAAGCCGGCAAGCTGCTCCTTGGTTTCGGCGAACGGCCCATCGGTGATCGACAGCTTGCCGTTGCGCATGCGTACGGTGGTGGCCGTGCTCACCGGCTCCAGGGCCTGCGCCGCGAGCATGCGGCCACTGGCGTGGATCGCTTCGGCGTAGGCGTGGCATTCCGGGTCCTTGGGGCTGTCGGGCAGGCTGTGCAGCAAGGCTTCGGCGCTGTAGACCAGACACAGGTATTTCATGGCGTTCTCCGTTTGCGGACTACTGACTATAGTTGGCGGCGATCAAGGTTTCAGGTCGAACAGACCGGCGCCGGTTTCCATATCGAACGGTGCAGACCAGTGCTCATGCACCACCTGCCATTGCCCGTTGGTCCGCTGATAACCGGCGGTGACGCGCATCCAGCAGGTCTTGAGCACACCGTCTGGCCCCGAACCACCACAGTGCGCGAGCCAATGGGCAAAGGCGCTGTTTTCGGCGGCGACGATATGCAGCTCATGGAACTCAAAGATTCCGGGGCCCGGGCAAGACTCCATGCAGGCCTGCCAATGGGCGCGGTAGGCTGCCTTGCCTTTGAACTGCAGGGCATTGACGGCATCGAACGCGACGATATCGTCGGCGTAAAAGCTGACAATTTGCTGGATATCCTTGGCGATGACTGCTTGTTTCCATTGCTCGATCAGGCTGTTGATTGCGTTGTTCATGGCGATGCTCCTCGGGGTGCAAATCACGGAAGACACCTTTGGTCGAATGCCCCGCCGGCAAATCGACAAGCCTGCGAAAAATAATTTCGCCGAGGGTAAAGCCGCTAGAATTCGCGACTTCCCTGTAGGACTTCGGATACCTGCCCGATGGAAACCCGCCTCGCGCCCTATGAGACGCTGACCGCTGTCCAGCAACAGCAACTCGCCACTCTGGAAGTCCACCCCGAGCAACTGCCCTATAGCGGCGACATCTACTGCGCGCTGAACAGCCTGCAGGTCAACCCCAGCCCCGGCATCAGGGGCTTCGCCCTGCTGGCCGACGACATTCCCGTAGCCTTCCTGCTACTCAAGCGCCCGCCCTGCCTGCCCCATTGGGCCAGCGAACACAGCGCCACCCTGCATGCCCTGCAAGTCGATCGCCACCAACAAGGCCGGGGCTTGGGCAAAGCCTGCCTACAAGCCCTGCCCGCCGCCGCTCGCCAGGCCTGGCCGCAGATCACCGCCCTGGAGTTGTCGGTAGACAGCGACAATGTGGCGGCGATGAGCTTGTACTTGCAACAAGGCTGGGTAGACCGGGGCGAGGCGTATAAGGGGCGGGTTGGCTATGAGCGGCGGTTGTCGCTACTGTTCTGATGACGCACAAGGAGACTCCCATGCTAACCAGCCTCGAACAGCTCGAAACCCTTTACGGCAAGCCCCACGAGCGCGCCGTGCACAAGGAAATCGGATTTCTCAATGAGGATTACCAGGCGATGGTGAAAGCCTCGCCGCTGGTGATTGTCAGTTCTTGCGGGCCTGATGGCCTCGACGGCTCGCCTCGGGGCGATGTGCTGGGTTTTGTGCGCATCATCGATGAGCGCACCTTGGCGATTCCGGATCGGCCGGGCAATAACCGGCTCGATACCTTGCGCAACCTGCTGGTGGACCCGCGCATCGCCTTGCTGTTTATCATCCCGGGGATCGGTGAGACGTTACGGGTCAATGGGCGGGCGCAGATCTCCATCGAGCCTCAGTTGCTGGAAAGCTTTGCGGTGAATGGCAAGCCAGCGCGGTCGGTGATTGTGGTGCAGGTGGACGCTGCGTATTTCCACTGCTCCAAAGCCTTTGTGCGCTCGGACTGCTGGAACCCGGACAAGCATCTGCAGCGCACAGCGCTGCCATCAGCGGGCGCCATTCACAAGCGTTTGAATGATGGGCAGTTCGATGCCGAGGCCTATGACCGGGAGATGCCGGAGCGGGTAAAGAACAGTCTCTATTGAACGACTGCAACTCCATACAAAACCTGAGCTGTCTACTGTCAGCTTTCACAGCTATACAGGCTTTCGCCCTGGGTTTTTACTGAACTACCAAGGTTGTCGCTCAACGTCTACATCGAGCAGGAATGGGAATTCCAAACTTCCCCATGGAGAGTGACCATGAGCATTCCATCCAACACCCCCCCGATGAATAGCGCTGGAGCCCCAGACCTTTCGTTTGGTAACTCATCCCCTAAAAACGGTACTGTTATCGCCCTACAGTCCGAGGGAATTTCCCGCGTGCTCAACGATGGGTCAACCATTACGGTAGGGTTAACTTCCGCCGCAGGTGAAAGACGTATTGTCGTAACCAAACATACACCTGCTGGAGAACTGGATTTAAACTACGGGACTTGGGAAACGGAAACTAGCGAGGTCATCCGCCTCGTTCACCTGACCATTCAACCCGACGGAAAACCCCTGTTATTGGCTGCGCGTGGAAACGAGGGCGCCGCATTTATTACCCGCTTCAATGCACAAACCGGCGACGTGGATCACTCGTTTGGCATCGCAGGAACCAGAGACCTCGGGAAAAGTATCTACACCGGCCTACTTCCCAGAGGGGGTCTTGCGGTGCAAGCCGATAACAAGATCGTTTCTGTGTTCCATGATGGCACCCAAAGTTTTATCTTTCAGCTCAGCGTCAGCGGCGAGCTGATCAACTTTGGATATCTCGGGCCCATTGAGTCGCCAAATACCCTTCTCAACACATTACTGATCACCTCCAGCGGTTTTGTCATCGCCGGCACCAGAACTGGCACCGACACCCGCAGGGCACATATGAGGGGGTTTCTTGCAAATGGCCAACCGGACTCCACGTTCGGCAAGGAGGGGGTCGTTGAGCTGGAGTTTTCAAATAATGAAAACAAACAAATCTCAGCGCTCGCGAAGGGGCCAAATGGTCAAATAGCTGTTGCGGGGGGGAGTTATTACTTGCCATCAGAGATGAACTTCGTGGCCAGTGTACTTGCCGACGGTCAAGCCAACCCGCAGTTCAATGGCGGAAAACCTCTGGAGAGCAGCTCCAATCTTTACTCCTATACCGATGTCGTGACCCAGGCCGATGGGAAAGTTGTTGCTTTAGCGCGTAGCTCTAACGGCGCCCAGGTTGATCTGATCAGGCACACCGTGACCGGTCGGTTGGACCCCGATTTTGGTCAGCAAGGTATTGCACAGGCATGGCGCGATCCGCAAGGACGGCCCGAGCATTCCTTTGTCGACACACTGGAGTTGGTACAACCGGGTGAAAAACTGCAAAGCAGTGGTGTTCTAAGTAGTTACCGCGGATCCTTTATCGGGCGACTGCTCAGCCAGTAGTACTACCGGCTGAGCTGCCCTGGCAGCTCGGCCGTATGCCTCAACGTTTCTTGACAGGCAGCCAGATTTCCACGGTGCCGGTGCCCTTATCCACATCGAAGTCGGCGCTGTAGCGCTCGAAATCCGCGCCCGCCACTGTGTAACCCGAGGTCGGCAGCCACTCGTACATGACTCGCTCATAGGTCTGCGACAGCGCATACACCGGCCCGTAATGCGCAAAGACCGCATAATGATTGGCCGGCACTTCGATGGATTCGAAGTTGCTTGGCACATCGCCCTTGGCCGGCACTTCGACCCCGGCGATGTAATCGAATTCTTCTTGCGTGGCGTTGTAGCAAACGCCGTAGGTCACGCCGCCAATGCGGTTCTTGATCTCTTTGATGCAGGTGTCGAACAACTCCCACAACTTCGGGATGTCCCCCAGCGTGGCCTTGCCGTAATGACCGCCGACCCCGGCGATCACCATGGCCTTGCCCTCTTCCATGCGGGGTTCGAGGGGTAGCGTTGCCTGTTGGTTCATCTGCACAATCTCCATGGGTGAGTGACCAAAACCATACCGAGTATAGGGGCATACTCACTTCACACTCCAGATGGAAAAATTTCCTACGCCATCTGGACAACCGGCTGTCATCGCCCGTATTGTCTGCCCCGCAGGCCACCGCAGTGGCCGACGTCGCTCGGACGGTTCCGGGCGCTTACGTACTCCGAGGCAACAATGGCAGACCAAGGTTCGCCGCGCCGCTTTGCGCGCATAGATCGACTCCCCCCTTATGTTTTCAATATCACTGCCGAGCTGAAGATGGCTGCGCGTCGGCGCGGCGAAGACATCATCGACTTGAGCATGGGTAACCCCGACGGCCCGACTCCACCGCATATCGTGGAGAAACTGGTGACCGTCGCCCAGCGTGAAGACACCCACGGCTACTCCACCTCCAAAGGCATCCCGCGCCTGCGCCGCGCTATTTCGCGCTGGTACAAGGATCGCTATGAAGTGGATATCGACCCGGAAACCGAAGCCATCGTCACCATCGGTTCCAAGGAAGGCCTGGCGCACTTGATGCTGGCCACGCTGGACCAGGGCGACACGGTCCTGGTGCCCAACCCCAGCTACCCGATCCACATCTACGGTGCCGTGATTGCCGGCGCCCAGGTGCGCTCGGTGCCGCTGATTCCCGGCGTGGATTTTTTTGCCGAGCTGGAACGGGCGATTCGCGGTTCGATCCCCAAGCCCAAGATGATGATCCTCGGCTTCCCGTCCAACCCCACGGCGCAGTGCGTGGAGCTGGATTTCTTCGAGCGGGTGATCGCCCTGGCCAAACAGTACGACGTGCTGGTGATCCACGACCTGGCCTACGCCGATATCGTCTACGACGGCTGGAAAGCCCCGTCGATCATGCAGGTGCCGGGCGCCAAGGACATTGCGGTGGAGTTTTTCACCCTCTCCAAGAGCTACAACATGGCCGGCTGGCGCATTGGTTTTATGGTTGGCAACGCTGAACTGGTCAACGCCCTGGCGCGCATCAAGAGCTACCACGACTACGGCACCTTCACCCCGCTGCAAGTGGCGGCCATTGCCGCGCTGGAAGGTGACCAGCAATGTGTGAAAGACATTGCCGAGCAGTACCGCCAACGCCGCAACGTGCTGGTCAAGGGTCTGCATGAGCTGGGCTGGATGGTGGAGAACCCGAAGGCGTCGATGTACGTCTGGGCGAAGATTCCCGAGGCGTATGCCGCCATGGGCTCCCTGGAATTTGCCAAGAAGTTGCTGCTGGAAGCCAAGGTGTGTGTCTCGCCGGGGATCGGCTTTGGCGAGTATGGCGATGACCATGTGCGCTTTGCGCTGATCGAGAACCAGGACCGCATTCGCCAGGCGGTGCGCGGGATCCGGGCCATGTTCCGGGCTGATGGGCTGGTCACGAAAGCCTGATAGCTGCCCGATAACGAATGTGGGAGCGGGCTTGCCCGCTCCCACATTTTGCTTGGGTTACACCACCAACGACAGCAACATGATGAAGCCCAGTGCCACGATGGACAGAATGGTCTCCATCGCCGTCCAGGTCTTGAACGTCTCGGCCACGGTCATGTTGAAGTACTGCTTCACCAACCAGAACCCTGCATCGTTGACGTGCGACAGAATCAACGACCCCGCCCCCGTCGCCAGCACCAGCAACTCCAGGTTGACCCCCGGCACCATACCCACCACCGGCACCACGATACCCGCGCCAGTAATGGTGGCAACGGTCGCCGAACCCGTGGCAATGCGAATCACCGCCGCTACCAGCCAGGCCAGCAGGATCGGATTGATCTGCGCCGTCACCGCCATATGGCCGATCACGTCACCCACGCCGCTGGTCACCAGCATCTGCTTGAAACCACCGCCGGCACCGATGATCAGGATGATCGCGGCGGTCGGCGCAAGGCTGGCGTCGAGCAGCTTGAGGATCTGCTTGGAGTGGATGCCCTGGCGATGGCCAAAGGTGTAAAGCGACAGCAGCAACGCCAGGAGCAAGGCACTGATCGGGTGGCCGATCATGTCCATCCAGTTGCGCACCACATTGCCTTCGGCAAAGGCGATGTCAGCAAAGGTTTTGAGCAGCATCAGGAACACCGGCAGCAGCACGGTGATCAGGGTGATGCTGAAGCTCGGCAGGTTTTTCGAGTCGGTCTCACGGGCCAGTTGATCCACCAGCTCCTGGGACGGGTTGCCCGGGATGTGCTTGGCAATGAACGTACCGAAGATCGGCCCGGCAATGATGGCGGTCGGCAAGGCAACGATCAGGCCGTAGAGAATGGTCTTGCCAATGTCTGCGCCAAACACCCCGATGGCCAGCAGCGGCCCCGGATGCGGCGGTACCAGACCATGGACCGCCGACAGGCCGGCGAGCAGCGGGATGCCGATCTTGATCAGCGATACACCGGTACGGCGCGCGACGATGAACACCAGCGGGATCAGCAGCACAAAGCCGATCTCGAAGAACAGCGGGATGCCCACCAGGAAGGCGGCGAACATCATCGCCCATTGCACCTTGTCCTTGCCGAAAGCACGGATCAGGGTTTGCGCGATCTGATCGGCACCGCCGGATTCGGCCATCATCTTGCCGAGCATCGTACCCAGCGCCAGGATAATCCCGACAAACCCGAGCACACCGCCAAAACCGTCCTGGAAGGCCTTGATGATCTTGTCCACGGGCATGCCCGAGGTCAGGCCAAGGAAGCCTGCGGCGATGATCAGGGCAATAAAGGGGTGAACCTTGAACCGGGTGATCAACACGATCAGCCCGATGATAGTGACCACTGCATCAAGCAGCAGGTACGACTCGTGGGACATTCCAAACATGGGGGTCTCTCCTGTTTGTTGTTGTTATTAAAGCGGGTGTTGAGTTTCGTGCCGCCAGATAGCGCTATCTTTCGGCCAAAAAATCATCGGGAAGGTTCAAAGCCGTGGGTCAGCCACCAGGCGTGGGTCTGCGCGGCCAGGTCCTCGATGCTGTCTTCACTGGCATTGAGGGCCAGGGTCAGCGGCTCGCCGATAGGCGATTCGAGGGTGGCGAACTGGCTGTCGATCAGGCTGGCCGGCATGAAATGGCCGGGGCGATGGGACACGCGGTCGGCGGCCACCTCGCGGGTCAGTTCCAGGAAGACAAAGCCCAGGCCCGGCGCGGCTTCGCGCAGGTGATCGCGGTATTTTTTCTTCAGCGCCGAACAGGTCAGCACTGGATGCTCGCCAGCCTTGAGCGCACGGCGCAGCTCATCGCAGAGGATGTCCAGCCAGCCGGCACGGTCGTCGTCGTTGAGAGGATGGCCTGCGCTCATCTTTTCGATATTGGCAGCCGGGTGAAAGCTGTCGCCTTCAATGGCGGTGGCGCCGTTCAACAGGCACAGGGCCTCGCTGACACTGGACTTGCCACAGCCGGAAACACCCATGATGACCAGGGCGGTAACAGGTTGACTCATGAAACACCTCAGGACGCAGATAGCGCTACCTTTGCACGCCCTAAGGCTAGTGCAAAAACAGGCTTTTCCCGCGCCTAATTGTCATTTTTATGGAGTGACGCGTGCATCCGCTCCAACCGTTTGAGCAAGGATCAGGCAACCCTTTGCGCAAGTATTTGCAGGCCTTTGGAGACAGCGCTACCTTAGTGCCTCGATTTTTGTTTGGCAAGCCGCCTGATGACCTCCAAGAACGATAAAAATACCCGCACGACGGGTCGCCCTACCCTCAACGAAGTTGCCCGCCTGGCGGGCGTCAGTCCGATCACGGCCTCCCGGGCCTTGCGCGGCATCAGCACCGTGGCCCCCGACCTGGTGGAAAAGGTGCAAAAAGCCGCCGCCGAGCTGAGCTACGTGGTCAACCCGGCCGCCCGCGCCCTGGCCTCTGCACAGAGCCAGTCGGTGGTGGTGCTGGTGCCTTCGCTGTCCAACCTGCTGTTTATCGAAACCCTGGAGGCCATTCACCAGGTGTTGCGGCCCAAGGGCTTCGAAGTGCTGATCGGCAATACCCACTATTCCCGGGACGAAGAAGAAAACCTGCTGCGCAACTACATGGCCTATCAGCCGCGGGGCTTGCTGCTGACCGGTTTTGATCGCACCGAAAGCGCCCGGCGCATGGTGGAGTCGAGCAATGTACCTTGCGTGTACATGATGGACCTGGACCCCACGGCCGGCCTCAACTGCGTGGGTTTCTCGCAGATCAGTGCCGGCGAAACCGCCGCCGCCCACCTGATCTCTCGGGGTCGCAAGCGCCTGGCCTATGTTGGCGCACAGCTGGACCAGCGCACGCTGCTGCGCGGCGAAGGCTTCCGCCAAGGCCTGCAGAAGGCCGGTTTGTATGACCCGGCATTGGAACTGCTGACCCCGCGCCCCTCATCGGTGGGCCTGGGTGGTGAACTGTTCCTGCAACTGCTGGCCAGCCATCCGGACGTGGACGCGATTTTTTTCGGCAACGATGACCTGGCCCACGGCGCCTTGCTCGAAGCCCTGCGCCACGGGATCAAGGTACCGCAGCAAGTGGCGGTGCTGGGCTTCAACGACCTGCCCGCCTCCAGCTTCATGGTGCCGCGCCTGAGCAGCATCAGCACCCCGCGCGAAGCCATTGGCCGACGCGCGGCAGAGCACTTGCTGACGGTGATGGCGGGCAACAAGATCGCCCGGCCGGTGGTGGATATGGGGTTTGAATTGAAGGTGCGCGAGAGTACCTGAACCAATGTGGGAGCGGGCTTGCCCGCGATAACGGTGTGTCAGGCAATACATCTGGCACTGATACACCGCTATCGCGGGCAAGCCCGCTCCCACATTTTTGAGCGTGCCCACTTAACTCTATCGCTGTCCTCGCGCGCCCCTGCTAAATTGCCCAACTCACCTTTTGCCAGGGAAGCACCATGGGACACGCGCTGAAAATCTTGGGTCGCACTTCGTCCATCAACGTACGAAAAGTCCTGTGGACCTGCCAGGAACTGGCTATCCCCTACCAGCGTGAAGATTGGGGCATCGGCTTCACCCCTACCCAGTCACCCGACTTCCTTGCCTTGAACCCAAACGCACAGGTACCGGTCATCGTCGATGACAACGGCGTGCTATGGGAATCCAACACCATTTGCCGTTACCTGGTGGGCTTGCACCAACGCCACGACCTGCTGCCCGCCGCCCCTGCGCCACGGGCCAGGGTCGAGCAATGGATGGATTGGCAAGCCACCGAGCTCAACCCCTCCTGGGGCTACGCCTTCCATGCCCTGGTGCGCAACAACCCGGACTTCCAGGACCCGCAGCGCGTTGCCGCCGGCGTGCGCGGCTGGAACGGCAAGATGGGACTGCTGGAGCAACAATTGATCAAAACCGGCGCCTATGTGGCCGGGGATAACTTCACCCTGGCCGATATCCTGATCGGCCTGTCAGTGCACCGCTGGCGGATGACGCCCATGGAGCGCCCTGCCTACCCGGCTGTGGACGCGTACTACGCCCTACTCAGCCAGCGCCCAGGTTTCCAGGCTTTTGCCCTCGACGGTCACAACTAAGGACTACACGATGAAAGGACTCAACGTACTGCTCACCGGTGCCTGCGGCAGAATCGGCAAGACCTTCTTCGAGGCCTCGAAAGATCGTTACCGCTTCACCCTCACCGACCGCGTCACACCAGGCTTCGCCCTCGACGGCCATCGCTTCGTGCAGGCCGACTTGAGCGACAAGACCGCACTGCCAGCGCTGCTCGACGGCATCGATGTGATCGTGCACCTGTCGGGCATTCCCCACGCCAGCGCGACCTTTGACGAACTGCTACCCAACAATATCCTCGCTACCACCTACCTGTTCGAAGCGGCCGTGGCCGCCCACGTCAAGCGCCTGGTCTTCGCCAGCAGCGCCCAGACCATCGAAGGCTATCCGGTGGACCGGCAAATCACCCCCGGCATGCCGGTGCTGCCAGCCAACCTGTATGGCGTGAGCAAATGCTACGGCGAAGCGCTGTGCGGGTATTACGCGGCCAAAACCCCACTCTCCACCATCGCTCTACGCATTGGGGCCTTTGAATTTGCCGAAACCCACGACCTGAACAACGCTCGCGACCTCAGCGCCTGGCTCAGCCCTCGGGATGCCGTCCAGTTGTTGCAGCGTTCGGTGGAGGCCGAGGGGGTCAAGCACCTGATCGCCCATGGCATTTCCAACAACCGCTTCAAGCGCCTGGATTTGAGCGAGACCACGCGGGTCCTGGGTTATCGACCGGTAGATGATGCATTCCAGCTATTCGAGATTCCCATCACCTACTGAAGCCTGTGGCCGCCAGCGGCAAACATTGGCCGTTGGCGGCACCCCTCATGACTATGCAGCGCCCTCAAAGCCAATGAATCCGGGGGTGTTGGCTCCCGGCACGCTAATTGCTAAATCCTCTGCATCGTTCAAACCCACAGGTGCCCGATCATGTTGGTCAATACCCAAGTCTCGTCCGTGATCCAACAGTCCAAACGCCCCGACCTGGACCCCGCCAACGCCGCCGCCAGTGCCCTGTACAGTGGCGTGATGCAGAACGTGCAGAATGCTGCTGCCGCGACCCAGGTGCAGGCCACGCAAAAGGCCACTGACGCCACCGCAAGCAACGTGGATGCCGCTTTTGCCAAGACCCGCCTGCAACTGCAAGCGACGCCGCCGACCAGTGCCACGCCAACCACCGCGACCAGCACCCAGGCCCGCGCAGAATTCACCGACTATATGACCAAGACCCCGGCCGAACGCATCCGCGATCAGATCCTGCTGGAAAAGGGCCTGACCGAAGACGATGTAAAAGCGATGCCCGTGGAACAACAAGACGCTATTGCCCAGGAAGTGGCTGATCGCCTAAAGATGCAGGTAGCAGAGCAGTTCGCCGAGAAGACTGCTGATCCGCAGATCAAGGCCGTGAAAGACGCCCTGGCGGCGATCTGACTTAGCACAACGCCCTTTGTAGGAGCGAGCTTGCTCGCGAAAAACTTCAACGATAACGCGGGGTATCTGGTTCCCCGTGGCGGTCTCAGGTTTTTCGCGAGCAAGCTCGCTCCTACACAGAGGCACTATTGCAGTTGCAGGGTGGAGTTGAACTGGCCGATGGCGTCCACCACATGCCGCGAGCCTTCCTGGATCTCCAGGATCACCTGCCCCGCTTCATTGGCCAACTCCACCCCCAGGCCGGTACGACTCAGGCTCGACTGCATGCTCGACACCGCGCTCAGGGACAAGTCGTGGTTCTTGCGCACCACATCGACAATCTCGATTGTCGCCTGGCTGGTACGCGCCGCCAGGCTGCGCACCTCGTCCGCCACCACCGCAAAACCCCGTCCGTGCTCACCGGCCCGTGCCGCTTCAATGGCCGCGTTAAGCGCCAACAGGTTGGTTTGATCGGCAATCCCACGAATGGTCTGCACGATGGTGCCGATAATGTCCGACTGCTTGCTTACCGCGTCGATGCTGACTGCCGCTTGATTGAGGTCGCGGGAAATTTCTTCGATGATCTGCACCGTCTGCTGCACCACTTGCGAACCCTTGCGGGCACAGGCGTCATTCTGCACCGAGGTGGCATGGGCCGAATCGGCAGCGGTGCGCAAGGTGGTGACCTGGTCGGTGATGTCACTGGCGAACTTCACCACTTTGTACAGACGCCCGTTGGCATCGAAGATTGGGTTGTAGGAGGCTTCCAGAAATAGCGTCTGACCCTGTTTGTTGCGCCGCTCAAAACGATGGGAGTGGAATTCGCCCCGGTTCAGTGACGCCCAGAATGCTTTGTAGGTCGGCGATTCCACCTCGGCGCGATGACAGAACATGCTGTGGTGCTGGCCGACGATTTCACCGAGGGAATACTGCACCGTCTTCAGGAAGTTCTGGTTGGCATTGAGGATCTGCCCCTGGGGCGTGAACTCGATGACCGCCATGGAGCGGCCTATGGCATCGATCAGGCTTTGGTTTTCGTGCTCGCGGTGAACCCGTTCGGAAATGTCCGCAGCCACCTTGATCACGCTCTGCACTTGTTTATCCGGACCGTAGACCGGCATGTAACTGGCCTCCAGCCACACTTCCTGGCCAGTTTTGGTCAAGCGCATGAACGTGCCGCTGATGGGTTCGCCCTGGCCCAGGTCGCGCCACAATTTGGCGTAGTCATCGCTGCGGTAATAGGACTCTTCACAGAAGATTCGATGGTGTTTACCGCGTACTTCCTCGGCGCTGTAACCCATGACCTTGCAGAAGTTTTCGTTGGCATCCAGTACCACGCCGTCGCGATCAAACTCGATCATCGCCATGGAACGGCTGATGGCCGCCAACTTGGCTTGGGCCTGGGTCAGCGCGCAGGAAAAGCGCTCGATTTCCAACAGGTCGGATTTATGGTGGAGGTTAAACATGATCGGATCACCTTCAGCGCTGTCTTTGAATGACGGTTAGTTCTTGGATTTGACCCAGTACAACTTTCCACAAAACAGGCAAACGCAGCTGTCCATAAGGCAGGACAAGTGTCAGGCGATAGATAAATGATGGCTAATCGGAGAGTCCATGGGACAACGCTCGTTTCAAGGCATCCTTTTCTTGATGACCCCAGCCGGGGCCCGCTTTAACCGACACACGTAAATCCATTTAACCTGCAGCTCCTTTTTCCGGCGCTTTGACATACGCACTTATCTATTCACAGTTTGTATAGTGCTCATCAACCACTATGCAAACAGCCACCCGAAACGCTTCATATGGCAAGCGACATAAGTGGTTATGGGTGAGCATAGACAGGGCTTGGCGCTATGCAAGGCCATTAATCAGCCAGCATTTATAGACAGGTGTTGAAGGGGATGTGCAGGGGCAGGATGTATCGATGCCGCTGTAGGAGCGAGCTTGCTCGCTCCTACAGTGAAGTACTCAGTGACCGAACAGACCTGTCTCGGTCTTCTTGGCTTTTTTGTCCGCACGTTTTTCATCAGCGGTCTTTGCCGGTTTTTTCTTCGCGGCTTTCTTTGAATCCATACCTTTGGCCATGCTGCATGCTCCACTAACAGAGGAAGTAACAAGGGGTATAACACCTATTGTCCACCAGAAGGCGCTTTGCCCGACTTATAATCCCCGCCCCTGGATCACACCTGTCATACCACCATGCCCGAGTTGCACATTGATCGACTGGCAGAGCCCCTGTGGCCGCTGCTTAACAAGTTTTATCGCAGCCACAACTCATCGATGAAAGCCCTCAAGGGCGGCCAATTGTGGGTGGCGCGTAATAGCGAGATTGTGGCCGGTCTGTGCCTGAGCCCGGTGGTCGGCGGCCAATGGCTGACCGGGCTGTTTGTCGATCCGGCATTACGTGGGCAAGGGCTGGCGACGCGGCTGATTGCGCAAGCGATCGCGCCTGTCGAGGGCTCGGTATGGCTGCTGTGCCACCCGGACCTGGAAGGGTTTTATGCAGCCCAGGGCTTCAGCCAGCAGACGGTGTTGCCACAGTCCCTGGCCGAGCGCCTGGTGCGCTATAAGCGCAACAAGCCGATGATCGCCATGGGCGTGTGTCGCCAGGCCTAGGCGTCGGCGGCAGGATCCAGTTCAGGGAACATCACCTCGATAAACCCGAACTTGCTGAAATCAGTGATGCGCGAAGGGTACAGGCGACCGATCAAGTGGTCGCATTCGTGCTGCGCCACCCGCGCATGGAAACCATCGGCAATCCGCACAATCGGCTCGCCCTTGGGGTCAAACCCTTCGTAGCGAATCTGCTGGTAGCGATCCACTGCACCACGCAGGCCTGGCACCGACAGGCAGCCTTCATAGCCCTCCTCCAACACCGGGCTCAGCGGTGTAATCAGCGGGTTGATCAGGATGGTCTGGGGCACCGCCGGAGCTTCCGGGTAGCGCTCGCTGCTTTCGAAGCCGAAGATCACCAGTTGCAGATCGACACCAATCTGCGGCGCGGCCAGGCCGACGCCGCCCACATGCTCCATGGTCTGGAACATGTCATCGATCAGTTGCCACAGCTCGGGGCTGTCGAACATTTCCGGTGGTACCGGTGGCGCGATACGCAGCAGGCGTTCGTCGCCCATTTTCAGAATTTCACGAATCATCGGTCAGGTTTCATCAGTGGTGGGCTTGGGAATCGAGTGGTCCCGGCCGAGGCCCGAGACATGCTGTTTTTCATCGGGGTGGTGTTCGCCAAAATCCTTCTCCCCCGGATCCTTGCCTTCGGCGGACATATGTTCGATCACCGCATTCATTTCCGCACCGAGCAACAATACGGCGGCGGAAATGTAGAAATACAACAACAGCACGATGATCGCACCGATGCTGCCATACATGGCGTTGTAGTCGGCGAAGGTCTTGACGTAATAGCCAAAGCCCAATGAAGCCACGATCCAGACCACCACCGCCAGCACTGAGCCTGGCGTGATAAAGCGAAATTTCTGCTTCACATCCGGCATCACGTAGTACATCAACGCCACGGCGAACATCAGCAGGATCACGATCAAGGGCCACCGCAGGATGGTCCACAGGGTAACGACAAATTCCTGCATGCCGATCTGCCCGGCCAGCCACTCCATCACTTGCGGCCCCAGCACCATCAGCGCAGCAGCGGCCAGCAACATGCCGGCGATGCCCACGGTGTAGAGAATCGACAGCGGGAAGCGCTTCCAGATCGGTCGGCCTTCCACCACGTCGTAGGCGGCATTCATCGCGCTCATCATCAGGCGCACGCCGGCCGAGGCGGTCCACAGCGCGATGACGATACCCACCGACAGCAGCCCGCCCTTGGATTGCTGCAATTGGTCGATCACCGGGTTGACCTGCTCCAGGGCCTGGGGCGGCAGCACCAGTTCCGATTGCAGGCGCAGCCAACTGAAGAAATCCGGCAGGTGCAGGAAACCGATCAGGGCAATCAGGAACAGCAGGAAGGGGAACAGCGAAAACAGCATCTGGTAGGCCAGTGCCGAGGCGTAGGTGGGCATCTCGTCATCGATGAATTCTGTGACGGTGCGCATCAATACGCGGTGCAGCGGCAGATCTTTTAATACCGGAAAAATCATAGCGTCTCCTTTCGCCGCAAAAAGGTTGAGTTCGTGGGCGACTCAGGGGCCGTTTTCTACATCAAGGTAGCCTATTTGGCGACCTTGAAACAATTTCGAAACTTTAAACACCGGGCGTGACATAAAAACGGCCATCCGTGGATGGCCGTTGTACTGCGTGTTGCAAATGCTGGAATCAAGCCTTGTCGACGGTATTCTTTACCGCATCCTTGACCTTGCCGACCGCTTGCTGGGCTTCGCCCTTCTTCTCTTGAATCTTGCCTTCGGTCTCAAGTTTGGTGTTGTCAGTGGCTTTGCCGACACCTTGCTTGATGTTGCCGATGGCTTCGTTCGCTAAACCTTTTGCCTTATCCGCTGTGCTGCCCATGGTATTTCTCCGTAAGAACAATCAAGGGTTTTGGTCATTACGTAAGGGTTGACCCTGGGCCTCTGCGCAGAGTTTCAATTATTTGCGTGAGGCATTTCATCACCCCATACAGGTTTGGCTTTATGTTTTGCCGCCAACCCCCGAGAATGCCCGGCAGATTCAGGCTCAATCGCTGAATAACAGATCCCGTAGGAAGGTTATGAAACTCAATAAATCACAGGCCATCGCCCGCAGAAACCTGGAACTGGGCGGTGCCGTGCTCGGCGTCAACAACTGCCACTTCACCGACCTGGACCGCAAGCGCAACATCTGGTGGTTCGACCTACCGGTGGCCCGCATTGCCATTGGGCAGTACGAGTGGATTCACTTGTTGATGCACAACGCCGAGACCGACCAGTTGCTGCACCTGAAAGTACCGACCGCGTTCCTGCGTGAAAAGCTTGAAGGGTTGGTGGTGCGCAATGCGGGCAAGCGCAAGCCGGAGATTACCCTGGAGCTGAGCGCGGACAAGGACTCGTTCCTCAAGGATGTACGCCCGGCAGGCGCTGGCGTGAGCTTCGCGCAGTTCGCCCTGTAAGCAGGCGCTCAAAAATGTGGGAGCTGGCTTGCCTGCTCCCACATTTGGATTGCAGTCCAATCAGCGCCCAATAAAAAGCCCCGTATTCACGGGGCTTTTTGTTTACTTCTTCAGGCCCAATTTCTTCAGCTCTTCATCACGCAACTCACGACGCAGGATCTTGCCCACGTTGGTGGTCGGCAGCGCTTCGCGGAATTCAACAGCCTTCGGCACTTTGTAGCCGGTGACGTTGGCGCGCATATGCTCCATCACCTGCTCCTTGGTCAGCGTCGCGCCCGGCTTGACCACGATGAACAGCTTGATGTGCTCGCCCGACTTCTCGTCCGGCACACCAATGGCTGCGCACTGCAGCACGCCTGGCAAGCTTGCCAGCACGTCTTCCAGCTCGTTGGGGTAGACGTTGAAACCGGAGACCAGAATCATGTCCTTCTTGCGATCAACGATACGCATGTAGCCGTCTGGCTGGATGATCGCGATATCACCGGTCTTCAACCAGCCTTGGCTGTCGAGGACTTCGGCGGTGGCGTCTTCACGCTGCCAGTAACCTTTCATCACCTGCGGACCCTTGACGCACAGTTCGCCGATTTCGCCCAGGGGCAACTCGACGCCCTCATCCGAGATGACCTTGCACAGCGTCGAAGGCACCGGAATGCCGATGGTGCCGATCTGGATATTCTGGATCGGGTTGACGGTGGCCACCGGGCTGGTTTCGGTCATGCCGTAGCCTTCACAGATGTTGCAGCCGGTCACGGCTTTCCAACGCTCGGCCGCCGCCAGTTGCAGGGCCATGCCGCCCGATAGGGTGACCTTGAGCGCCGAGAAATCCAGCTTGCGAAAGCCTTCGTTGTTGCACAGGGCAACGAACAGGGTGTTCAGGCCGACAAAGCCGCTGAACTTCCACTTCGACAACTCCTTGACCATCGCCGGCAGGTCGCGCGGGTTGCTGATCAGGATGTTGTGGTTGCCGATCAGCATCATCGCCATGCAATGAAAGGTGAAGGCATAGATGTGGTAAAGCGGCAGCGGTGTGATCAGGATCTCGCAACCTTCATTGAGGTTGGAGCCCATCAGCGCCTTGCACTGCAGCATGTTGGCCACCAGGTTGCGATGGGTGAGCATCGCGCCCTTGGCTACGCCGGTGGTGCCACCGGTGTATTGCAGCACGGCCACGTCTTCGCTGGCGGGACTGACTTCGTTGACCGGCTGGCCATGGCCCTTGGCCAGGACGTCGTTGAACTTGATCGCCTGGGGCAAGTGATACGCCGGGACCATTTTCTTCACGTACTTGATGACGCTGTTGATCAGCAGCCGCTTGAGCGGTGGCAGCAGGTCAGCCACTTCAGTGACGATCACATGCTTGACGCCAGTCTTGGGTACGACTTTTTCCGCCAGGTGCGCCATATTGGCCAGGCAGATAAGGGCCTTGGCCCCGGAATCGTTGAACTGGTGTTCCATTTCCCGCGCGGTATACAGCGGGTTGGTGTTGACCACGACCAAGCCGGCACGGATGGCGCCAAACACGGCCACCGGGTATTGCAGGAGGTTGGGCAATTGCACGGCGATTCGATCACCGGGCTGCAAGTCGGTATGCTGTTGCAGGTACGCGGCAAAGGCACCGGAAAGTTCGTACAACTCACCGTAGGTGATGGTCTTGCCCAGGTTGCTGAAAGCCGGTTTGTCGGCGAAGCGCTGGCAGGACTGTTTCAGTACCGCCTGAATATTTTGATACTCGTCTGGATTGATGTCTGCAGCAATCCCGGCGGGGTACTTATCCTTCCAAAAGTCTTCGATCATGGAAGCCCACTCCTCAGCGACGCGAATTCATTCACCGCATTTGATGCGATTATTATTTGTGTGTGTTTTTTTAGGTGATTCTGGCTGTTTCAAGCAGGCCGAGAGGTCACAAAGCGCGCCGAGAGTAGCAGCTTTGCAAAGGGCCGCCTAGAGCCAAAAGAGGGCCCTACAGTCATAAACATGACTCAAGAATATGCAGTAGTCATTTTTAGAGCAAAGATTCTATAACCCCCGAAACAGCTCTATTTTGCGGACTTACACCGTAAATGCAGGAGCTGGCTTGCCTGCGATGGCGGCGGGCCAGTCGATACATACTTCGACTGATACACCGCCATCGCAGGCAAGCCAGCTCCCACATTTGAATCGCATTTCAGTCCAGGTCAGGCGATGTCGCGCAGCTCCCGGCGCAGGATCTTGCCTACCGGCGTCATCGGCAACGAGTCCCGCAACACAATGTGCTTGGGCACTTTGTAACCGGTGAAGTTGGCCTTGCAGTAGGTCTTCAATTCCTCAAGGCTGACGCCCTGGGCCCGCGCCACCACAAACAGCTTCACGGCCTCGCCGGTGCGTTCGTCGGGCACGCCGATCACCGCGCAGTTGGCGACGTTCGGGTGGGCCATCACTACGTCTTCGATCTCGTTGGGGTACACATTGAAGCCCGAGACGATGATCAGGTCCTTCTTGCGATCGACAATGCGCACAAACCCGTCCGGGTCGATCACCGCAATATCGCCCGTCTTGAGCCAGCCCTCGGCATCCAGGCTCTCGGCGGTGGCCGCCGGTTGCTGCCAGTAGCCCTTCATGACCTGCGGGCCCTTGATGCACAACTCGCCACGCTCGCCCAGCGGCAACTCCACGCCGGCGTCATCGATGACTTTCATCGCCGTGCCTGGCACTGGAATACCCACGGTGCCCAGGCGCGATTGATCACCATAGGGGTTGGTGCTGGCCACCGGCGACGTCTCGGTCAGGCCGTAGCCTTCGCCGATGGAACAGCCGGTGATCTGCTTCCAGCGTTCGGCCGTGGCCTTGACCAAGGCCGTGCCGCCGGAGTTGGTGATCTTCAGGTGGGAGAAGTCCAGGGTCTTGAAGTCCGGGTGTTCCATCAGCGCGACAAACAGGGTGTTGAGCCCCAGCAGCCCGGTAAACCGCCACTTCTTCAACTCCTTGATAAAGCCGCCGATGTCCCGGGGATTGGTGATCAGCACGTTGTGGTTGCCGGTGACCATCATGCACATGCAGTTCGCGGTGAAGGCATAGATATGGTAGAGCGGCAACGGCGCGACCATCACCTCCTGCCCTTCCTTGACCAGCGGATGCCCGTCTTCGCGCACCTGTGACATGCACGCCCGCACCTGTTGCATGTTCGCCACCAGGTTGCCGTGGGTCAGCATCGCGCCCTTGGCCAGGCCGGTGGTGCCACCGGTGTATTGCAGCACCGCGATGTCATCCAGGGTGACCGGATGGCGGGTCACGGCCAGGCTTGCGCCCATGTGCAAGGCGCGCTTGAACGACATCGCCCGGGGCAGGCTGTAGGCCGGCACCATCTTCTTCACCTTGTCGACCACAGTGTTGATCAGCCAACCCTTGGCAGTGGGCATGAAGTCGCCCATCTTGGCTTCGATCAGGTATTCGATCTCGGTGTCGGCCGCCACTTCCTGCACCCTGGAACCGAACAGGTTGAGGTAGACCAGGGCACGAATGCCTGCGTCCTTGAACTGATGACGCATTTCCCGCGGCGTGTACAGCGGGTTGGTGTTGACCACCACCAGCCCGGCGCGCAAGGCGCCGAAGACGGCAATCGGATAATGCAGGACGTTGGGCATCTGCACCGCAATACGGTCGCCCGGTTTCAGGTCTGTGTGGTGTTGCAGGTAGCCGGCGAACGCCGCGCTCTGGCGCTCCAGGTCGGCGTAGGTCAGGGTTATCCCCATGTTGCTGAATGCCGGACGGTCGGCAAAGGCCTTGCAGGAACGCTCGAAGACTTCGATTACTGACTTGTACGCCGACAGGTCTAACTCATTGGGCACACCGGCCGCGCGTTTGTCATTCCAGAAATCAGGTTGCATTATTCTTGTCCTCTTACCCGAGTGTGCCCGACCGCTTCCGGCTGTTTACGGGAAGCGGAGCTTCGGGGACGTTAGCAGTTATGGCTAAACAGGCAAATACACAAAAACGTGTCATTGATTGTATGAATCTTGCCCCTGAGGCCAAGGGTGATCAGACGCCCGCCCACAGATGAGCTATACACTGCAACGACCCTGAGCAAAGGAAGCGCCATGAACCACACCACTTTCTGGCTGACCGCGAATGACCGCAGCCGCCTGCACGTCAACCAGTGGCTCCCGGACGAAACGCCCACGGCGCTGGTGATGCTGGCCCATGGCATGGCCGAGCATAGCGGCCGCTATGCGCGCCTGGCCCAGGCCTTGTGTGGCGCCGGCTACGGTGTGTATGCCCCGGACCTGCGCGGGCACGGCCGCACCGCCGATGAAGGTACCCTGGGCCTGTACGCCGAGCGGGATGGCTGGAACAAGGTGGTGGGTGACCTGGCCGCCCTCAACCAGCATATCGGCCAACAGGCCCCCGGTGTGCCGATCATCCTGTTGGGCCACAGCATGGGCAGCTATATCGCCCAGGCCTATCTGCTGCACCACAGCGCCAGCCTGCACGGGGCGATTCTCAGTGGCTCGAATTTCCAGCCGGTGGCCCTGTACCGCGCCGCCCAACTGATCGCCCGCGCCGAACGCTTGCGCCAGGGCCTGCGGGGGCGCAGCGCGCTGATCGAGTTCCTGTCGTTCGGCTCATTCAACAAGGCCTTCAAACCCAACCGCACGGCATTCGACTGGTTGAGCCGCGATCCGGACGAAGTGGACAAGTACATCAACGACCCCTTGTGCGGCTTTCGCTGCACCAACCAGCTGTGGATCGACTTGCTCGGTGGCTTGCAGCAAATCAGCAAAGCGTCCAATCTCAAACAGATTGATCCGGGCCTGCCGATCCTGGTGATGGGTGGCGAATGTGATCCGGTCAGTGAAGGCAAGCGTCTCACCAGCCTGGCCAACGCGCTGCGCGATGCGGGCTGCCAGAACCTGCAATTGAATATTTACCCGCAGGCCCGGCACGAACTGTTCAATGAAACCAACCGCGATGCGGTCACCGCCGATGTGCTGGCGTGGATGGCCCAGGCCGTGAACCATCGCCGGCCGGCACGCTGTGAATGAACAGAAAAATATTTTCGTTTAAAATCAACGAATTAAGACTATCGATTAGCCACAGGATGCACGATTAGATGACCCAGGTTACCAACACGCCTTACGAAGCCCTCGAAGTCGGCCAGAAAGCCACCTACAGCAAAACCGTGGAAGAGCGCGATATCCAGCTGTTCGCGGCGATGTCCGGCGACCATAACCCGGTGCACCTGGATGCGGAGTTTGCCAAGGCGACCATGTTCAAGGAGCGTATCGCCCACGGCATGTTCAGCGGCGCATTGATCAGCGCGGCAGTCGCCTGTGAGTTGCCTGGGCCGGGCACCATCTATATCGGCCAGCAGATGAGCTTCCAGAAACCGGTGAAAATCGGCGACACCCTGACCGTACGTCTGGAAATTCTCGAGAAGCTACCCAAGTTCCGCGTGCGGATTGCCACCCAGGTGTTCAACCAGCGTGATGAGTTGGTAGTGGATGGCGAAGCGGAGATCCTCGCACCGCGCAAGCAACAGGTCGTGACCTTGACCCAATTGCCAGCGATCAGCATCGGCTGAAAATCCCTGGTCCTGTGAAAGCAAAATAATGTGGGAGCGGGCTTGCCCGCGATGGCGGTGAAGCAGTCGATATCTAAATTGACTGATCCACCGCCATCGCAGGCAAGCCAGCTCCCACAGTTGTTTTGGGGTGTGCTCAAACATCCTGCCCGGCACAAACCCCTTGTGGGAGCGGGCTTGCCCGCGATAGCGGTGTAGCAGTCGACATCTAAATTGACTGATCCACCGCCATCGCAGGCAAGCCAGCTCCCACAGTTGTTACTGCGAAGCTACTCAGGACTGGGCGCGGGCCTGGTTACGCAGGGCTTTGACCTGGTCATGGTTGCGCTGTGCGCCGTGGTACTGACGCTCAACCAGGTCACGAATACCGACCAGGTTGTGCTTGGTGATTTTCTCGATGGCTTCTTTGTAAGCCTTCAACGCATGGTCTTCACCACGCTCGGCTTCGTTGAGGACTGCTTCTTCATCCTTGCCAGTCACCAGCGACTTCACGTCAACCCAGCCACGATGCAGGGCGCCGGCAACGCTGCCGGAATCTTCCGGGTCACCACCCAAGGCACGCACGGCTGTCTGCAGTTCGGCAGCCGCCGTGGCGCAGTCAGCTGAACGCTTGGTGAACAGCGCCTTGAGCTCTGGGTGCTTGATGTCTTCTGCGCAGGTCTTGAAGCCTTCCTGGCCGTCTTTACTGGTTTCGATCAGGTCGTTGAGTACGGAGATCGATTCTTTGTTGATGTCAGTCATTTTTCAATTCCTTCACAGGTTTAGAAACGTACTGGGGTAGTTGCAGCGCCCGTGCCAGGTCTTGAATTAAAAATTAAACCTTAATTTTCAACGAGTTATAAATAAACTCCAAATCTGTATCCGCTTTATTTGCATGATCTGTCATTTGGCCTTCATGCAGAATGCCTGTATTTTCCAGGGCATCCTCCTGATTGCCTGAAGCACCTATGAACCCCGAAAAACTCGAACTGCTGATCACCCGCCAAATGCCGTTCGGCAAGTACAAGGGCCGGATCATTGCCGACCTGCCCGGTCCTTACCTGAACTGGTTTGCCCGCGAGGGTTTCCCCCACGGCGAGTTAGGCGGCCTGCTGGCGTTGATGCAGGAAATCGATCACAACGGCCTGTCCGAACTGCTCGAACCGCTGCGCGCCAAACACGGTAAACCTGCCCCTCGCCACTAATCGAGCCCGACCATGCCCTACACCCGCGACGAGGCCTACTGGCAGGCCATTGCCCAGCGCTATGAGCTGGAACCCGGCCCCATCAACCTGGAAAACGGCTACTTCGGCCGTATGAGCCGGGCGGTGCTGGCGCAATATCAGGAGCATGTGGCCTTTATCAATCGCAGCAACTCGGTGCATGTGCGCCAACGTTTCGAGCAAGGGGACAACGTCGAGATTCGCCGGCAACTGGCCGAATTAGTCAATGTCGATCCAGAAGCCATCGCCTTCACCCGCAATGCCACCGAAGCCCTGCAATCGTTGATCCGCAACTACAACCGCCTGCAACCGGGCGACCAGGTGCTGATCAGTGACCTGGAATACGACACGGTCAAGGGCGCCATGCGTTGGCTCGCCGGCTACCGGGGTGTTGAGGTGATAGAAGTGTCCCACGCCCACCCGGCCAGTTTCGACAGCCTGGTGCAGACCTATCGCGATACCTTCAGCCGCTACCCGCGCCTGAAGCTGATGGCGCTGACCTATGTCACCCACCGTACGGGCCTGGTTATGCCGGTAGAGGCCATCGCCCGGGCTGCACGGGAATCTGGCGTCGAAATCATCCTCGATGGCGCCCATGCGTTGGGCCAGATCGACTTCGACCTGGCCCAACTGGGCATCTCGTTCGCGGGTTTTAACCTGCACAAGTGGATCGGTGCGCCGCTGACCCTGGGCTTTTTGTACATAGCCCCTGAGCGCCTGGCCCAGATTGATCCGGACATGGCCGAGTTCCATTACCCGATCACCGATGTGCGTGCCCGTACGCCCTACAGCACACCGAATTTTCCGGCGCTGATGACCTTACCGCTCGTGCTTGAAGAACATCGAGCCTTGGGCGGCGCGCATGCCAAGGGTGCGCGGGTGAAGTACCTGCGTGACCTGTGGGTGAGCCAGGTGCGGCCATTGCCGGGGATCGAGGTGCTGACCTCGGATGATCCACGGTTGTATTGCGCGATTACCGCGTTCAAGTTCATCGGGCGCGACCAGCAGGTAATGGCGGATCGATTGCTCGATGAGTACAACCTGTTTACCACCCTGCGCAGCGGGGCGGCATTTGGCAGTTGTATCCGGGTGACGCCGGGGTTGGTGACCTCGGCGGCGGACATCGGCGTGCTGGTCAACGCGATTACCGAATTGAACACCGATTAAAATGTGGGAGCTGGCTTGCCTGCGATAGCGGTGGATCAGTGACAAATGTATTGGCAGACCCACCGCTATCGCAGGCAAGCCAGCTCCTACATTTGGATTGCGGTGGCCTGCCGCTTTTCTGTAGGCAAAAAAAAGCGGCGCACCGACCAAGTGCACCGCAAACATGCCGTGAAGCACAGCAACAACGATTCGGTAAATCAGATCAATCGAGCAGCGCCAGCGCTTCGGCGGTGACTTCCTGGATACGCCCCCAGTCGCCGTCCTTGATCCACTGTGGATCAAGCATCCAGCTACCGCCCACGCACATCACGTTTTTCAACGCCATATAGTTTTTGATGTTGGCCGGGCCAACGCCGCCAGTCGGGCAGAATTTCACTTCGCCAAACGGCCCACCCAAGGCCTTGATTGCTGCCACGCCGCCGCTGACTTCCGCGGGGAACAGCTTGAAGCGGCGATAGCCCAGGCCATAGCCTTCCATGATGCCGGAGGCATTGCTGATGCCAGGCAACAATGGGATCGGGCTGTCGACACTGGCTTCGAGCAGGTCGCGGGTAATGCCGGGGGTGACGATGAACTGCGAACCCGCCGCCTCGGCTGCCGCCAGCATGGTGCGATCGAGCACCGTGCCCGCACCGGTGACCAGCTCCGGACGCTGCTCACGCAGGACCTGGATAGCCTTGAGGCCGAACTGCGAACGCAGGGTCACTTCCAGCGCGGTCAAGCCACCCGCCGCCAGGGCATCAGCCAGGGGCAGAATGTCCTGCTCGCGGGCAATGGTGATCACCGGCAGGATCCGCGCCTTGGCGCAGAGGCTGTCGATCAGGGCAACTTTATCCGCCATGGACACGGTCGGGTGAGGGCTTTTCATAGCGGCTGATCCTTGGCTCATGGGCACCAGTAAATCTCTAGAGTAGGTTGCAAAAACGCGCGAATCGGCATGCCGGCAACATCGTCGCCAGCCAGCGCTTCGCTCAGGGTGTGGAGTTTCGAATCGCCGGCAATCGACAACACGGTGTAACGGGCACTGGCCAGCAACGCACGGCTCATGGTCAGGCGCTGATGGGGCACGCTCGGCGCCAGCATCGGCCAGCAACGACGAGTGCCATCCGGCTTCAAGGCTTCGGCCAGGTTCGGGCTGTTGGGGAACAGGGAGGCGGTATGCCCGTCATCGCCCATGCCCAGCACCAGCACATCAATTGCCGGCAGTTCAGCCAGCAGGCGATCGGCCTGTTCGGCAGCACCGTCCAGGTTCGCCGCAGCACTGTAGAGGCTCAAGAACCGGGCCTTGGCCGCCGGGCCTTGCAGCAGGTGTTTTTTCAACAGGCCGGCGTTGCTGTCGGCATGTTCCACCGGCACCCAGCGCTCGTCGGCCAGGGTGATCGTCACCTTGGACCAGTCCAGGCCCTGCTTGGCCAGGTTCTGGAAAAACGCCACCGGGCTGCGGCCACCGGACACCACCAGCGTCGCCTCGCCCCGGGCACTGATGGCCGCGCGCAGTTGTTCGGCCACGTCATTGGCCAAGCCTTCGGCCAGCAGTACCGGCGTGCGGTACTCGTGGGGTGTTACGCCTTGCGGCAGTTTCAAATCAGATATCGCCATACCACGACCTCCCATCCCGCGTGATCAGTGCAATGGAGCTCATCGGCCCCCAGGAACCCGCCGCGTACGGCTTGGGTGCATCACCGGACTTCTTCCACCCGGCGATCAACTGGTCACACCACTTCCACGCGGCTTCGATTTCATCTTTACGGACAAACAGGTTCTGATTGCCGCGCATCACTTCCAGCAACAACCGCTCGTAGGCATCGGGGATCCGCGTACTACGGTAGGTGTCGGAAAAATTCAGTTGCAGTGGCCCGCTGCGCAGTTGCATGCCTTTATCCAGGCCCTGCTCCTTGGTCATCACACGCAAGGAAATACCTTCGTCCGGCTGCAGGCGGATGATCAGCTTGTTGCTGATCTGCAGGCGCTGCTCGGGGGCGAAGATATAGTGGGACGGTTCCTTGAAATGGATGACGATCTGCGACAGTTTTTGCGGCATGCGCTTACCGGTGCGCAGGTAGAACGGCACCCCGGCCCAACGCCAGTTGCGGATATCGGCACGCAGGGCAACGAAGGTTTCGGTGTCGCTCTGGGTGTTGGAATTCTCTTCTTCCAGGTAGCCCGGTACCGGTTTGCCGGCGCTGTAGCCGGCGATGTACTGGCCGCGCACTACCTGGGTGGTCAGGCCTTCGGGGCTGATCGGCGCCAGGGCCTTGAGCACCTTGACCTTCTCATCGCGGATGCTATCGGCCGACAGGTCGGCCGGCGGGTCCATGGCAATCAGGCAGAGCAATTGCAGCAGGTGGTTCTGGATCATGTCCCGCAGTTGCCCGGCCTTGTCGAAGTAGCCCCAGCGGCCTTCGATACCCACCTGCTCGGCCACGGTGATTTCCACGTGGGAGATGTAGTGCTGGTTCCACTGGGTTTCAAACAGGCTATTGGCAAAACGCAGGGCGATCAGGTTCTGGACCGTCTCTTTGCCCAGGTAATGGTCGATGCGGTAGGTACGGTTTTCCGGGAAAAACTGCGCCACGGCGTCGTTGACCTTGCGCGAGGATTCCAGGTCCGAACCGATGGGCTTTTCCAGGACAACGCGGGTATTTTCCGCCAGGCCGACCTTGGACAGGTTCTCGCAAATCGCGCCATACACCGCGGCCGGGGTGGCGAAGTAGGCGATCAGGCGTTGTTCGGTGCCGGCCTTGGCGGCCAGGGCCACGTAGTCATCGGCGTTCATGAAGTCGACGTGCACGTAGGCCAGACGCGCCAGGAAGCGCGCGGCCACCGCTTCATCCAGCTCTTGGCCGACGTACTTGCGCAGTTCGTGCTCGATGTGGTCCAGGTGCTGCTGCTCGGAACCGGCCTCGCGGGCCAGGGCCAGGATGCGAGTGTCGGCGTGCAAGAGCCCGGCGCCATCGAGTTGATAGAGGGCAGGAAATAACTTGCGCAGCGCCAGATCACCCAAGGCGCCAAACAGGGCAAAGGTGCAGGGTTCCACGGTTATCGAAGGCATGATGTTTGTTCTTTTATCAAGTTAAGCTACAAATACCTTTTTTCAAGGCATCACTCAAGGAAAAATGTAGTAATAACCACAACATTTTCCCAAAAAACGCATTGCGAGTGGTGGTGTTCAACTACCCTCAGTAGGATAGGCCACCGCCAAGGGCCGCTCGTCGACCTTTTACTGGCCCCTACTTGCATCGTCGCCCGAAGGAAAGACTGAATGGACCGCGTGCGAAATCTTCTGGAACAGATCCGGAACCGCCTCGAAGAATTGAACAAGGCCGAGAAAAAAGTCGCCGAGGTCATCCTGCTCAACCCACAGCAGGCGACCCGCTTCTCTATCGCAGCCCTCGCCCAAGCCGCCTCGGTCAGTGAACCGACGGTCAACCGTTTCTGCCGCTCGTTCGGCGTCAGTGGTTACCCTGAACTGAAATTGCAGCTGGCGCAAAGCCTGGCCAGTGGCGCGGCCTATGTCAGCCGCGCGGTGGAGGCCGATGATAACCCCGAGGCCTACACGCAGAAGATTTTTGGCAGCGCCATTGCCTCACTGGACAGCGCCTGCCAGGCCCTGGACCCCAACCTGATCAGCAAGGCCGTGGACCTGCTGATCCAGGCGCGGCAGATCCACTTCTTTGGCCTGGGGGCTTCGGCGCCGGTGGCCATGGATGCCCTGCACAAGTTCTTCCGTTTCAACCTGTCGGTGACCGCCCATGCGGACGTGCTGATGCAGCGGATGATTGCCTCAGTGGCGCATACCGGCGAGCTATTTGTGATTATTTCCTACACCGGCCGTACCCGTGAGTTGGTGGAAGTGGCGCGTATTGCGCGGGAAAACGGTGCTTCGGTGCTGGGCGTAACTGCCGAGAACTCGCCACTGGCCAAGGCCAGTACGGTGAGCCTGAACATCCCGTTGCCGGAAGACACCGACATCTATATGCCAATGACCTCGCGGATCATTCAGTTGACGGTGTTGGATGTACTGGCTACGGGCATGACCTTGCGTCGCGGGGTGGATTTCCAGCCGCATTTGCGCAAGATCAAAGAGAGTTTGAACGACAGCCGGTATCCGGTTGGCGATGAGTTCAACTAAAGCTGGAACCTCCTCAAGCAGGGCCGGCCCTATCGCGGGCTAGCCCGCTCCCACATTTTTGATGGGTGAACACATTCGAATGTGGGAGCGCGGTTGCCCGCAAAGACGCCATCAGCAACACCGTTAAACCCCAGCCCGGGCCTGCAGACTCAAATGCGCCCTCTCCCCGGGCGCCAGGCAGGCCCCGGCCATGGCCGACTCGACACACACAAAGCCCGACGCTTCATTAAAGCTCACCCCCAGCAATGGCCGGCTGCCCGGATGCCAGACCACCGTGTCTGCACTGTCACCCGTATCAATGCACAACTCGCGCTGCCACGCATGGTCCTTGAGCTGCAATTCGCCCTCATGCTGGAACACGCGCTGGCAGCCGCCATCGACGCGCAGCTCACCTTCCTGCTGGCAGGCCTGGCGGCTCAACTGGTCGTAACCTTGCGCACCCTCTAGCCCAGACAGCGCTATCTCACCAACGTGACCAATACGCCAATAAGCGTGCAAAGCGTGGCTCAATTGGCACGGCAGCTCGTCCTGGTGCTCGGTGCTCAAGCGCAATTGCAGGCTTTCACCCAAGTGCGCATGCAGGTCCACCTGCCAATCGCACAACTGCAATTGCCAGTGGAGGCGCACGCCGTCCTCGCCGGTGCTGCTGTCCAGCAGCTTCCAGTCGATCAAGCGCGCCCAGCCATGGGAGGGCCAGGCGTTTTCGCTGGGATGACGGCCATACCACGGCCAGCACACGGGCACGCCGCCACGAATCGCCCCGACTTGCGGCCACTTTGCTGCGCACCACAGCCATGGCTTCTGGCCCGTAGGCTGGAAGTGCAGCAATTGCGCGCCCTGGCGGCTGAACACCGCCTGGCAGAGCGGGTGATCGATCACCAGCACGTCACGCATCTGGAAGCGCTCCCAGGCAAACACCGGTTGCTCGCGCAGGGATTTGAAAAAGCGTTGCAGCGGTTGCTCATGCATGTGCCACGGTCCTGATAATCATGTCGCGCAAATGTGTACATACCTGTAGGAGCGAGCTTGCTCGCGAAGATCGTTAACGCTGACGCGGGCATCTTGGATGAACGCGGCGCTCTCAAGTTTTTCGCGAGCAAGCTCGCTCCTGCAGGGCTGTTCGCCCTTCGCAAAAAAAAGCGGATAGCCATGGCTACCCGCAAATGCGCACAGAGAGAAGGAGCTTATCGCAACAGCGTTAGAACACCGACTGAATTTTCAGGCCGGCCACCAGCGCGTTGTCGACTTTATCCACGCCGCCCGGTTGGACAACGTATTGCAGGTTGGGACGCACGGTCAGCCAGTTGGTGACGTGGAAGCCGTAGTTGATTTCGAAGTTGTACTCGGTTTCGCGCAGCGGCGAGAACCGCGCATTGTCGTAGTCACTCACACCGTTGGAAATGTTGCGCAGCTCGGCGTTTTTCTTCACGTCGTCGTTGACGTGCAGACGAGCGGCGCCAATCCCTACGTCATCTTTTGGACGCGCGTCGAATGGGCCTTTGTACACCAGCATGATCGACTGGTAGTTATCGACGGTGTTGGTTTCTTTGTCGTGGAACGTGGCGTTGGCCGCGATATTCAGACCACGAGAGGCGTCGCCGTTGTGGGTGGTGAGTTGCTGTTGCGCAACGAACCAGTAGCCTTTCTTGCTGCTGCGGGTGCGGTAGTCAGCGCCAGTGGTGGCGGCATCGTTACCGTTGACGTCCTCACGCACATCAGGAGCATCGGCGGCGCTCTTGTAGTAACCCACGCGGTATTCGCCCGGCAGGTTATTGACCTTCGGCGACCAGACCAACTCCACCGGAATCACGGTGCCCTTGGTGCCACTGCCGCTGAGTTTGAAGCCGTTGCCGTGCTCCAGTTGCGATGGGTTCTGGTTGTACGCACCGATCTGCGCATACAGCTCAGGGGTGATGTGGTACTTCACACGGATCGCGGCCTGGCTGACCGGCCAGTTGTACCAGGTATTGACGTAGTTACCCACTTGGGAGCCGCAGAACGACAGGTTCTGGAAGTCGCATGGGAAGGTGTTGAAGTCTTCGCCTTCACCGAAGTAACCGAGTTTTACATCCAGCTTGTTGTCGAACATCTGGTGCTGAATCCAGAACTGGGTCAGGCGCACCATATGGCCACGGCCGTACACTTCTTGAGATGAACTCAAGGTGCCTGCACGCGGGTCGCCAATACGGTCATTGGAAATGTTACGACCATTACGGCTGGTCATCTGGATCTTGGCCTGGGTGTTGTCCCAGCCCCACAGCTTTTGCAGGTCCAGCGCTACGCCGAGGCCGAACTGGTCAGCGTAACGACCGGTCTTGTCATCGTTGTAGCCGCCGCGCGCGTTGTAGCCCGCTTCCCCAACGTAGTCGGCCTTGATGTCGATACCCTGCTCGATCAGCTTGGTTCGCTCGCCGCCCCAATCGCCGGTCATCCATTTGGAGTCGGCGCTGAAGGCTTCGTCTGCCATCGCATTGGCGGACAAAACCAGGGCTGCTGCCGCTGACAGTTGGCAGATCAGCCGGGTGTTGTTGTGTTGCTTTTTCATCCCTACATCCTCGTCTTTATTGTTATTAACTGTTTTTATCTAACGCGGTTTACATCTATTTTTATCTGAAGTAGGAGCGAGCTTGCTCGCGAAGATCGTTAACGCTGACGCGGGCATCCTGGATGAACGCGGCGCTCTCACGTTTTTCGCGAGCAAGCTCGCTCCTACAGTTATTGGTCTTCAGCGGCCCTTGAATTGGGTGACGTTATCAGCGTGTTGCACCGGCACTGACGCAGCGGTGCCCAGGCGTTCACCGGTCTTGGCGTCGAACAGCAGCACCTTGGCCGGATCGAACTGCAAGGTCAGGCTCTCGCCCACTTGCGGTGCCACGTCCGGCGCCAGGCGGCAGCAGACCTTGGTGTCATTGAGCTGGACAAACACCAGGGTGTCCGGGCCGGTGGGCTCAGTGACCTGGACCTCGGCCCGAATGCTCGGCAAACCATTGCCATCACCGCCAGCCAGCACAATCTGTTCCGGACGCAGGCCAAGAATCACATCACGCTCTTCAAGACCGGCGTCGCTCATGCCCAGCGGCAGCTCGCAACGCGCCTGGCCACTGTCGAGCAGGGCCAGCAGACGGCCTTCCTTGCGCTGTAAACGCAGGGGGATGAAGTTCATCGGCGGCGAGCCAATGAAGCTGGCAACAAACAGGTTGGCCGGATCGTTGTAGATCTCTTTGGGCGTGCCGAACTGTTGGATGATGCCGTCCTTCATCACCGCCACTTTGTCGCCCAGGGTCATGGCTTCGATCTGGTCGTGGGTCACGTAGACCGTGGTGGTTTTCAGGCGCTGGTGCATCAGCTTCATTTCAGTGCGCATCTCGACGCGCAGCTTGGCGTCGAGGTTGGACAGCGGTTCGTCGAACAGGTAGATCTTCGGCCGCCGCGCCAGCGCCCGGCCCATCGCCACCCGCTGCTGCTGGCCGCCAGAGAGCTGGCCTGGCTTGCGATTGAGCAAGTGTTCGATCTGCAGCAGCTTGGCCACCCGCGCCACTTCCTCATCGATGGCCGGCTGGCTCATCTTGCGGATTTTCAGGCCGAACTCGATGTTCTCGCGCACGCTCATGGTCGGGTACAGCGCGTAGGACTGGAACACCATGGCGATGTCCCGATCCTTGGGGCTCATGCCGCTGACGTCCTGGTCACCGATCATGATCGCGCCGCCGCTGATGTTTTCCAGGCCGGCGATGCAGTTCATCAAGGTGGATTTGCCGCAGCCCGAGGGCCCGACGAGGATCAGGAATTCGCCGTCCTTGATCGACAGTTCGATATTTTTCAGGGTGTCCGGCAGGCCAGCACCATAGGTCTTGTTTACATTGCGAAGTTCGAGCGTAGCCATGATTACCCCTTGACCGCGCCGGCCGTGAGACCGCGCACGAAATACTTGCCTGCGACCACATAGACCAGCAGGGTCGGCAGCCCGGCGATCATCGCCGCCGCCATATCAACGTTATATTCCTTGGCCCCGGTGCTGGTGTTGACCAGGTTGTTCAGCGCCACTGTGATGGGCTGCGAATCACCGCTGGAGAACACCACGCCAAACAGGAAGTCGTTCCAGATCTGGGTGAACTGCCAGATCAGGCAGACCATGATGATCGGTGTGGACATCGGCAGAATGATCCGACGGAAGATGGTGAAGAACCCTGCACCATCCAGGCGTGCTGCCTTGACCAGCGCATCCGGGATGCTCACGTAGTAGTTACGGAAGAACAGCGTGGTAAACGCCAGGCCGTAGACCACATGCACAAACACCAGGCCGGTGGTGGTACTGGCCAGGCCCATCTTGCCGAGGGTGAACGAGGCTGGCAGCAAGACCGTCTGGAACGGCAGGAAGCAGCCGAACAGCAACAACCCGAAGAACAACTGCGAGCCGCGAAAGCGCCACATCGCCAGCACATAGCCGTTCAATGCGCCGATGGTGGTGGAGATCAGCACCGCCGGGACGGTGATCAGGAACGAGTTCCAGAAGTAACCATTCACCGTGGCCCAGGCCTTGACCCAGCCGATCCCGGTGATGACCGTCGGCCAGCTCAGCAGGTTGCCGGTGCTGATATCTTCCGGGGTCTTGAAGCTGGTGAGCAGCATGACCACCAGCGGCACCAGGTACAGCACCACGGCCAGGATCAGCACCGCATGGATCGCGACACGGCTGAAGCTGATGGAAGGTTTGGCGAGACTAGTCATGGCGCTTGGTCCTCAGCTCGGAGTACAGGTAAGGCACGATGATCGCAAGGATCGCCCCGAGCATCAGGATCGCACTGGCCGAGCCCATGCCCATCTGGCCACGGCTGAAGGTGAAGGAGTACATGAACATCGCCGGCAGGTCGGATGAGTAGCCTGGACCACCGGCCGTCATCGCGGCCACCAGGTCGAAGCTCTTGATCGCGATGTGCGCGAGGATCATCACCGCACTGAAAAACACCGGGCGCAGGCTGGGCAGCACCACGCTCCAGTAGATGCGCGGCAGGCTCGCACCGTCGATCTGTGCGGCACGGATGATCGATTGGTCAACGCCACGCAGGCCGGCGAGGAACATCGCCATGATAAAGCCCGAGGCTTGCCATACCGCCGCGATCACCAGGCAATACACCACGCGGTCCGGGTCGATCAGCCAGTCCAGGCGAAAGCCTTCCCAGCCCCAGTCGCGCAGCAGTTTGTCCAGGCCCATGCCGGGGTTGAGCAGCCATTTCCAGGCGGTACCGGTGACGATCATCGAGAGCGCCATCGGGTACAGGTAAATAGTGCGAATGAAGCCTTCGCGGCGAATGCGCTGGTCAAGGAATACCGCCAGCAGCACACCGATCACCAGGGTGATGCCGATAAACATGCCGCCAAACAGCGCCAGGTTTTTGCTCGCCACCCACCAGCGATCGTTGTCGAACAACCGCGCGTATTGCGCCAGGCCTACCCACTTGTAGGTCGGCAGGAAGGTGGAGTTGGTGAACGACAGTACGAACGTCCACAGGATGTAGCCATAGAAGCCCACCAGGACGATAAACATGCTCGGGGCCAGCACCAGTTTTGGTAGCCAGCGCTGCAATGCATCGAACGGCGAGGCCTTGCTGAACACAGCAACAGAACTCATGGGGAAATCCAGGGCAGGGAGTAAGGGACTAGTGGATAACCTTGTGGGGGCCGGCTTCAGGTGGGAGCTGGCTGGCCTGCGATGGCATCACCTGGGTGTCATTGATACACCGAGGCGCCTGCATCGCGGGCAAGCCCGCTCCCACACTCAAGCCCAGCCTTCCAAGGGTTACTTGGCAGACTTGATCGCTGCTCCAAGCTTCTTGGCGGTGTCGGCCGGGTCGGCTTTCGGGTCGTTGATGAAGTTGGTCACCACATCAAAGAACGCGCCCTGTACCGCCAGGGTGGTCGCCATGTTGTGCGCCATGCTTGGTTGCAGGCCGCCAGACTTGGCATCGACCAGGAAGTCCTTGGCCGCAGTCTGGGCGCAGCTGTCAAAGCCGTACTTGGCCATATCGCCGAGCATGTCGTTGCGCACCGGGATCGAGCCCTTGTTGATGCTGAAGACCTTCTGGAAGTTCTCGCCCAGCACCACCTTGGCGATGTCCTGCTGCCCGGCCGAGGTGCCGGCATCTTTCTGCTTGAACACTGCCAGGGAGTCGATGTTGTAGGTGAAGGCCTTGTCGGTGCCCGGGAAGGCTACGCACTCGTAGTCCTTGCCGGCGACTTTCTTGGCGGCAGTCCACTCGCTCTTGGCCCAGTCACCCATGATCTGCATGCCGGCCTTGCCGTTGATGACCTTGGCGGCTTCCAGGTTCCAGTCTTGGCCCTTGCCGTCGGCGTCCATATAGGTCGCGACTTTCTTCAGCTCCGTCAGCGACTTGACCATATCCGGGCCGGTCAGGGCTGCGTTGTCGAGGTCGACCAGGGCTTTTTTGTAGCCATCAGCCCCCATGACCGACAACACCACGGCTTCGAACACCGTGCTGTCCTGCCAAGGCTGACCACCGTGGGCGAGCGGGATGAAGCCTGCGGCCTTGAGCTTGTCGCCGGCGGCGTAGAATTCTTCGAGGGTCGTAGGGTTTTTGGTGATGCCGGCTTTCTTGAAGACTTGCGGGTTGATCCACAGCCAGTTGACGCGGTGGATATTCACCGGCACGGCCACGTAATCGCCTTCGTACTTCACGGTATCGGAGACTTTTTTGTCGAGCAGGCCATCCCACTTCTCGGCCTTGGCCACGTCCTTGAGGACGTCGGTATCGAGCAGCCCGGTGGAGGCCCACTCCTGGATGTCCGGGCCCTTGATCTGGGCAACGCCTGGCGGGTTGCCGGCGACCGCGCGGCTTTTCAGCACGGTCATGGCAGTGGCGCCGCCACCACCTGCAACAGCCCCGTCTTTCCAGGTAAAGCCGTCTTTCTCAACTTGGGCCTTCAGGACATCCACCGCCGCCTTCTCACCACCCGAGGTCCACCAATGCACAACTTCAACCGTCCCTTTCGAGTCGGCGGCAAATGCACTGAGGGGAAACAACGAGGCAATGGAAATAGCAACGGCGAGGCGATTAATCGCGTTCATCTGAGTACCTTTTTCTTGTTGTTATGCATGCAAGTCTGGAGCTTGCGCTGCATAGGATTCTAAACAGGGATTTTTCCCAGGCACGTAACAAAGGGACGGCCAAATGTCACCACTTGGTGACATAAACACCCGCCCCCAACGCACTGGCCATGCTTGGGGATAAAGGCAGACCCGGCAGCAATACCGCTTGCCAGGCATGGTACAGATCCGGCTTGCCGCCCCAGATCTTGCTGGCGGGCTGGTTGAGCGGGTCGAGTTCATGATGCCAACTGCCCTGGACCCGGTCGATCAGGTGAGTTTCGCAAAACTCCCAGAAACGCCGGTACCAGGTTTCGTAATGCCACTCACCCGTGCGCTTGAGCAGGGCCTGGGCGGCTGCACTGGCTTCGGCGTGGGTCCAATGCAGGCGCTCGCGCACCACCGGGCGAAAGTGCCAGTCCAAGGTGTAGACCAGGCCCGGGGCACCGTCCACCGACCAGCCATACTCGCAGGCACTGGCGAACAAACCCTTGGCGTCCTCCAGCAACCACTGCGGCGTGACGAGCCCTGCCTGCTGGCGTGCGGCTTCGAGGTGCAGCACCAGGCGCGCCCATTCGAACCCATGGCCGGGGGTAATGCCGTAGGGACGAAAGCCGTCGGCCGGGTTGTCTTCGTTGTAACGATGCAGGGGCTGCCAATAGCGGTCGAAATGTTCGATCACCATAAATTCATTGGCGCTGGCGTGCTGATGGATCACCCGTTCGACAATGCGCAACGCCCGCCCCAGCCATCGGCTGTCGCCGGTGACATCAGCCAGGGCAAGGAACGCTTCGGTGGCGTGCATATTGCTGTTGGCCCCGCGATAGGCTTCCTCGCCGCTCCAATCCTGGGCGAAGGATTCAAGCATCGCGCCCTCCTCCTCGCACCAGAAATGCTCGTCGATGCATTGGACGGCGTCCGCCAGCAAGGCTTGCGCCCCAGGGGCACCCGCCACTACCGCGGAGCTGGCGGCCAGGGCGACAAAAGCGTGCAGGTAGGCGGCCTTGCCTGTATTGCCATCACGCGCGCCGGCGACGGCGAACCAGCCGCCATGTTCGGCATCGCGCAACGGGCCACTGAGACTGGCCACCCCGTGCTCTACCAACTGTGCATAGCCTGGCAGCCCTTGGGCGTGGGCCATGGCAAAGCTGTGGGTCATGCGGGCGGTGTTCATGGTTTCGGCGCAGGCATCGACGGGCAGACGGCCCTGGACGTCGAGGTTGCCGAAGCCTTCAGGCAGCCTGGAAGCCTTGGCAAACGCCAGCAGGCGCTGACCCTCGGCGGCAAGCCAGGCGTGATGGGCAGGTGCGTTCAGCCAACTGCTGGTGGGCAGTGGTTGGATGGTCATGGGTGGCCCTTTTTGTTTTTGTGGGATGACCGCAGTCTAAACAAGGGCCGAGAAGGGACATGTAACGAAAGGGAAGACAAATGTCACTGAACGGTGACACTTGCCGGGGATGGCGGCCCTGGAATCAGCGCAAGGCTACTGGCACCATCGCCGCATAGGTATATACACAACTTTCAGAAACTGACGCCCCCCGTGGCGAGCGGGCTTGCCCCGCGCTGGGCTGCGAAGCAGCCCCAAAAAGCCCGCCGCGTTTCTTCAGGTAAACCGCGATGGCAGGGTTTAGGGCTGCTTCGCAGCCCAGCGCGGGGCAAGCCCGCTCGCCACAGGAGAGCTCGTCAGTTTCTGAAAGTTGTGTAGATACCTATGCCCATCGCCGGCAAGCCGGCTCCTACAGAAATAGGGCTCATTGGCCCAGGGGTGTGAGCCTGGCCGGTGCGCTGACTTCCCGTTGCAGGTTCTGCATCTGGGTCTGCAAGGTCGTGATGTTGCGGGTGGTCTGGATGCGGAACACGTCGAACTCTTTATTCGACGGCCCTTCCGTGGCGGCGCGGTTGTCCAGTTCGCTCTTGATTACCAACAGGTCCTGTTCCAGCCGTGCAATGGCCGTGGCCGGGTTGCCCTGCTTCTTCAACGCTGCCACATCCGTGCTCAGTTCCTTGACTTCGGCATTCAACTTGGCGGCTTCGGCCTGCGCAGCCTTGAGGGCCGTCAGTTCTGTCGCCAGGGTTTGCACCTGGGCCTGCATCTGGGTATTGGCAGTGGTCAGTTCCGTGGTGCTGGCACTCATCTGCGCCAAGCGCTGGTCCAGCTCGGTGGCCTGGCCTGCCACACCCAACTGCTGCTTGCCCTGCTCCAGCAATTGGCTTTCCAACTGTTTGATCTGCAGCTTGAGCGCTTCACTGCCGGTATTGACGCTGGCCTCACTGGCCACCACCTTGCCGGAAATGTCCTGCAAACGGCCGGCGGCTTCTTCGCTGATGCGCGCAAAACTTTCCTGGGTCGCCACCAGTTGCTGCCCCATCAGGGAAATCTGCTGGAAGCTCCACCACGCCAGGCCCACAAAGGCGAACAGCAGCGCCCCGACCAAGGCCCACAACGGCCCGGTGCTGGCGCTCTTGACCTTGACCACCGGCGCCGGACGCGAGCGCATGGACGTGGCGGCGGTCGGCACAAAATCATCGTCATCGCCAATGTCGGCCCGCAGGCTCGGCACATGGTCGAAGTCGTCTTTAATATCGTTACGCATGAATCAACCTTGAAATAGCCGCATAAAAAAACTGAGCGGCGGGAGTATAAACCCCTGGCCCGTCGCCTTGGTCGACCGGCAACCGAAAAATCGGTTCCCGGTGTTGCCAACGCTAGTTGGAGCCCGGCTCCTGGACTTTCCACCAATGACAGAACTCATCGAGGGCCGTCCACAGGCTGACCTTGGGCTGGTAGTCGAGATAGTGCTGCGCACGGCTGATATCGAGGCTGAAATCCTTGTTCATCACTTGCATCCCCAGGCGTGACAGGGAAGGTTCCGGACGCCCCGGCCACATCGCGCAAAAGGCCTCGTTGAGCGCCGCGATGCTATAAGACAAGCCGTAGGAGCGGTAACGAGTGACCTGGGGCATGTCCATCTGGCGCATCACATAGTTGACCACGTCCCACACCGGCACCGGCGCGCCATTACTGATGTTATAGGCCTTGCCCAGCGCCGAGCCGGTGGCCAGCAGGCTGCTGAGCAGGGCCTCGTTGAGGTTGTGCACACTGGTGAAGTCGACCTTGTTCAGGCCATCGCCAACGATGGCGAGACGGTTCTTGCGCTGCATTTTCAACAGGCGCGGGAAGATGCTCATGTCGCCAGCCCCGGTGACAAAACGCGGGCGCAGGGCCAGCACTTCCAGGCCGAATTCCTGGGCACCAAAGACTTTTTGCTCGGCCAGGTACTTGGTCGCCGCATAGGGATGCTTGAAGCGCTTGGGCACTTGCTCTTCGGTCAGTCCCAGGTGATCGCGGCCATCGAAATAGATCGATGGCGACGACAGGTGCACCAGGCGGCCGACCCGTTGTTTAAGGCAGGCTTCGACCACGTTTTCGGTGACCTGCACATTGCCCTGATAGAAGTCCTGGTAACGTCCCCACAGCCCTACGGCGCCGGCGCAATGAACCACGGCCTCAACGTCGCGGCACAGGTTGCGCGCCAAATCCGGATCATTCAGATCACCCTGGATAAACTCGGCGCCGCGCCGTACCAGGTGCTCGACACCCTCGGCGCGCCGCCCGTTGACCCGCACGTCCAGGCCCTGCTCCAGGGCGAAACGCGCAAAGCGCCCGCCAATGAAGCCGCTTGCGCCGGTGACCAGAATTTTCATGTGTTACCCCGTGTTCTTTCATTTTTCATCGCAGTTGCGTTGACGCCGACGGTCACTCCAACGGCACCAGCAATTGGCCGGTAGCCCGTGCCAGATGCTCGGTCAACAAACCGAGCAATTGCCCGCCACTGCGCCAATGATGCCAGTACAGCGGCACATCGATGGGTTTATCTGGCAGTAATTCCACCAGCACGCCCCGTTGCAGTTGATCACGCACCTGCAACTCCGGCACCAAGCCCCAGCCCAGGCCGGCCTCGGTCAGGCGGATAAAACCTTCGGAGGACGGGCATAAATGGTGTTCAAAACCACCGTCCACGCCCAGCGACGCCAGGTAGCGATGTTGCAGGAAGTCATCCGGACCAAATACCAGCGCTGGCGTGCGCGCCAGTTGATCGGCCCGTACCCCGCCGGGGAAGTGCCGGGCAATAAACGCCGGGCTCGCCAATGCCCGATAACGCATGGCCCCCAGCAACAGGCTGCGGGCACCGGCCACCGGGCGTTCGCTGGCGCAGACGCAAGCCGCTACCTCGCCGGCGCGCATGCGCTTGAGGCCGACGGTCTGGTCTTCCACTACCAGGTCGAGCAGCAAGTGCTGCTCGGCGCAAAAATCCCCGACGGCCTGCGCCCACCACGTCGCCAGGCTGTCGGCGTTGATGGCGATGCGCAGCCGCTCGGGCATGCCTTCTTCATCCAACGCCGGCACCTGGCTTTGCAGGTCGCGCTCCAGCAAGCGCACCTGCTGCACATGGTTGAGCAGGCGGCGGCCGATTTCCGTGGGAGTCGGCGGGGTCGCGCGTACCAGCACCGGCTGGCCGATGCGGGCTTCGAGCAATTTGATGCGCTGGGAAATGGCCGATTGCGACACACCAAGCACCTGGGCCCCGCGCTCGAAACCGGCCTGTTCCACCACTGCCGCCAGGGCGGAGAGCAATTTATAGTCGAACATCAGTTTTCCTAATGAGCGATCAGCAATATTTGTTTTTCTTATACAACCTCAACGCCGACAATCGCCAGCATTGATTAGCAAGCAGAGTAAATATTATGTGGCAGAGTTATGTGAACGGCCTGCTGGTCGCCTTGGGGCTGATCATGGCCATCGGCACGCAAAACGCGTTTGTCCTGGCCCAGAGCCTGCGTCGCGAACATCACTTGCCCGTGGCGGCCTTGTGCGTGGTGTGCGATGCGTTGCTGGTGGCTGCCGGCGTATTCGGCCTGGCGACAGTGCTGGCGCATAACCCGCTGTTGCTGGCGATTGCGCGCTGGGGCGGCGCGGCGTTCCTGCTGTGGTATGGCGCCCTGGCCTTGCGCCGCGCCTGTTCACGTCAAAGCCTGGAGCAAGGTGAAGGGCAAAAAGTGCGCTCGCTGCGCGCGGTAATGCTCAGTGCATTGGCCGTGACCCTGCTCAACCCCCACGTCTATCTGGACACGGTGTTGCTGATCGGCTCCCTCGGCGCCCAACAGACCGAACCCGGCGCTTATGTCGCAGGTGCCGCCAGCGCGTCCTTGCTGTGGTTTTCCGCCCTGGCCCTCGGCGCGGCGTGGCTGGCCCCGTGGCTGGCACGCCCGGCGACCTGGCGCCTGCTGGACCTGCTGGTGGCGGTGATGATGTTCAGCGTGGCCTATCAATTGATCAGCAACTGAGGAATATTCCAAAACGCTCTGGAACCTCTATTCCACACAGTTGTTGCGTGGTTTTGCCGCACCCCCGGTGCTATGATCCAGCCCCTGCGCCGCAAAGAGTACAAACTCCCCGGCGCTTGTTTGGCCGCCCGTGATCGGCCTTGCGCTCACCGCAACTGACCTGATTAGGAGAATTATCATGGCTTTCGAATTGCCGCCGCTGCCGTACGCACACGATGCCCTGCAGCCGCACATCTCCAAGGAAACCCTGGAGTACCACCACGACAAGCACCACAACACCTACGTCGTGAACCTGAACAACCTGGTGCCAGGCACCGAGTTCGAAGGCAAGACCCTGGAAGAGATCGTCAAATCCTCTTCGGGTGGCATCTTCAACAACGCCGCCCAGGTCTGGAACCACACTTTCTACTGGAACTGCCTGGCGCCAAACGCTGGCGGTCAACCAACTGGCGCATTGGCTGAAGCCATCAACGCTGCGTTCGGTTCGTTCGACAAGTTCAAGGAAGAGTTCACCAAGACTTCCGTCGGCACCTTCGGTTCCGGTTGGGGCTGGCTGGTGAAAAAGGCTGACGGTTCTCTGGCCCTGGCCAGCACCATCGGCGCCGGCAACCCGCTGACCAGCGGCGACACCCCGCTGCTGACCTGCGACGTCTGGGAACACGCCTACTACATCGACTACCGCAACGTGCGTCCAAAATATGTGGAAGCGTTCTGGAACCTGGTCAACTGGAAGTTCGTTGCCGAGCAGTTCGAAGGCAAGACCTTCACTGCGTAAGTAACCCTTGCAGTACAAAGAGCCCGGCAATTGCCGGGCTTTTTTGTGGGCGATCAGTTGCAAGCACCCCAGAAATAGTGGAACTCCCTGACAGAACTTAACCAATCAACAAGTGAGAGAAATAACTCTCTCAGCCCAAACAGGAGAGTCAAATATGGATCCAATGTCGATGATCTCGGGTGCCGCCTCAACACTTCTTCCACTGGTAACAAAAGGTCTGGAAATGGGGATGGATGCACTCAAAGAGTTGACGGCGGGCGCTGGAGACCAGGCGCCCGGCAAGATAGGCGGGGATCAACAGCAGCAGGCGCCAGTACAGATTAACTTCTAATCTAAAAGACGCTTACGACCGCGTGCAGAGAGCCATCATGGCATTCGCCTGCTCTCATGCGTGTGGATCAAGAGGGGGGCGGACATAATCCGCCCTCCTCTCACGCCCCTCCCCCCTCCCAAAGACTCCTCAAGCCGCAATGTTCCTTTGACTGCCACCCCGGGATTGCCAATACTCATGGCATATTGAGGCTACCCGAATGGAACAAGGAATGACCCTTTGAAGCTGGAACTCAAAAACAGCTTGTCGGTGAAGTTGCTCCGGGTGGTGCTGTTGTCGGCACTGATTGTGGGCGTGGCACTGAGCGTGGCGCAGATCGTTTTCGATGCCTACAAGACACGCCAGGCCGTGGCGGGCGATGCCCAGCGCATCCTCGACATGTTTCGCGACCCTTCCACCCAGGCCGTCTACAGCCTGGACCGTGAGATGGGCATGCAAGTCATCGAGGGCCTGTTCCAGGATGATGCAGTGCGTATGGCCTCCATTGGCCACCCCAACGAGCCCATGCTTGCCGAAAAGAGCCGGGAACTGCAGCACTCCCCAAGCCGCTGGCTGACGGACGTGATTCTCGGCCAGGAACGCACCTTCACGACGCCCTTGGTGGGGCGCGGGCCCTACAGCGAGTATTACGGCGACCTGAGCATCACCCTCGACACGGCCACCTATGGCCAGGGCTTTATCGTCAATTCGGTGATCATCTTTATCTCCGGGGTGCTGCGCGCCCTGGCCATGGGCCTGGTGTTGTACCTGGTCTACCACTGGCTGCTGACCAAGCCCCTGTCGCGGATCATCAGCCACCTCAGTTCGATCAACCCCGACCGGCCCAGCGAGCACAAGATCCCCCAGCTCAAAGGCCACGAGAAAAATGAACTGGGGCTGTGGATCAACACCGCCAATCAATTGCTGGCCTCTATCGAACGTAACACTCACCTGCGCCATGAAGCCGAAAACAGCCTGCTGCGCATGGCCCAGTACGACTTCCTCACCGGCCTGCCCAACCGCCAGAAGCTGCAGGAGCAACTGGACAAGATCCTCATCGATGCCGGCCGCCGTCAACGCCGGGTCGCGGTGTTGTGCGTGGGGCTGGATGACTTCAAGAGCATCAACGAGCAGTACACCTACCAGGCCGGCGACCAACTGCTGCTGGCCCTGGCCGACCGCCTGCGCGCCCACAGCGGCCGGCTCGGCGCCCTCGCCCGCCTGGGTGGCGACCAGTTCGCCCTGGTCCAGGCCGATATCGAGCAGCCCTACGAAGCCGCCGAGCTGGCCCAAAGCATCCTCGATGACCTGGAAGCCGAGTTCGCCCTCGACCACGAACAGATCCGCCTGCGCGCCACCATCGGTATCACCTTGTTTCCCGAAGACGGCGATAGCACCGAGAAGCTGCTGCAAAAGGCCGAGCAGACCATGACCCTGGCCAAGACCCGCTCGCGCAATCGCTACCAGTTCTATATCGCCAGCGTCGACAGCGAAATGCGCCGGCGCCGCGAGCTGGAGAAAGACCTGCGCGAAGCCCTGGGCCGCGACCAGTTTCATTTGGTGTACCAACCGCAGATCAGCTATGTGGATCATCGCGTGGTCGGCGTCGAGGCGCTGATTCGCTGGCAACACCCGGAACACGGCCTGGTGCCACCGGACTTGTTTATCCCGCTGGCGGAACAGAACGGCACCATCATCCCCATTGGCGAGTGGGTACTGGACCAGGCCTGCCGGCAATTGCGCGAATGGCACGACCAGGGTTTTACCGAGCTGCGCATGGCGGTCAACCTGTCCACGGTGCAACTGCACCACGCCGAACTGCCACGGGTGGTCAACAACCTGTTGCAGATCTATCGCCTGCCGCCGCGCAGCCTGGAACTGGAAGTGACCGAGACCGGCCTGATGGAAGACATCAGCACCGCCGCCCAGCACTTGCTGAGCCTGCGCCGCTCCGGCGCGCTGATTGCCATCGACGACTTCGGTACCGGGTACTCGTCGCTGAGCTACCTCAAAAGCCTGCCCCTGGACAAAATCAAGATCGACAAGAGCTTTGTCCAGGACCTGCTGGACGACGATGACGATGCCACCATCGTGCGGGCGATCATCCAACTGGGCAAAAGCCTGGGCATGCAGGTCATTGCAGAAGGCGTGGAGACGCCCGAGCAAGAGGCCTACATCATCAGCGAAGGCTGCCATGAGGGTCAGGGCTATCACTACAGCAAACCCCTGCCGGCCCGTGAGCTGGCGGCCTATCTCAAACAGGCCGAGCGCAACAACGCGGCGATCTTATAGCGCCATGCTGGCCACCCAGGGCAAAGCCTTGGGCGGCCAGGGCGCGAATGTGAAATTTTTACTGCGTTAACTCTTTACAGAAAATGCAAATCTTTCGCATTATGTCGCAGTTTTGCGCGCTGCATTGCGCCCCGATCAACTACCGAAGCAGGATGTTCGCCATGATTCGTATGCCCCTGGCCACCGCCAGTCTGCTGGCCATCGCTATTTCTCTCGCCGGCTGCGGCGAGGGTAAAGACAAGGCCGCCGCTCCTCAGGCGCCAACGCCAGCTGCCAGCACTACCGCTCCAGCGGCTGCCGCTACCGCCGGCCAGGTTGACGAGGCTGCCGCCAAGGCGGTCGTCGCGCATTACGCAGACATCGTGTTCGCGGTGTACAGCGACTCCGAGGCCACTGCAAAAACCCTGCAGACCGCCATCGATACCTTCCTCGCCAACCCCAACGACGAGACCCTGAAGGCCGCACGTACTGCCTGGATCGCTGCACGCGTACCGTATCTGCAGAGCGAAGTGTTCCGCTTTGGCAACACCATCATTGATGACTGGGAAGGTCAGGTGAACGCCTGGCCGCTGGACGAAGGCCTGATCGACTATGTCGACAAGTCCTACGAACACGCCCTCGGCAACCCGGGCGCCACCGCCAATATCATCGCCAACACCGAGATCCAGGTCGGCGAAGACAAGATCGACGTCAAGGAAATCACCCCGGAGAAACTCGCCAGCCTCAATGAGCTGGGCGGCTCCGAAGCCAACGTCGCCACCGGCTACCACGCCATCGAATTCCTGCTGTGGGGCCAGGACCTGAACGGCACCGGCCCTGGCGCCGGCAACCGTCCAGCGTCGGACTACCTGCAAGGCGAAGGCGCCACCGGCGGTCATAACGAGCGTCGCCGCACTTACCTGCGCGCCGTGACCCAACTGCTGGTCAGCGACCTCGAAGAAATGGTCGGCAACTGGAAACCCAACGTCGAAGACAACTACCGCGCCACCCTGGAAGCCGAACCTGGCACCGACGGCCTGCGCAAGATGCTGTTCGGCATGGGCAGCCTGTCCCTGGGTGAACTGGCGGGCGAGCGGATGAAAGTGTCCCTGGAAGCCAACTCGCCGGAAGACGAGCACGACTGCTTCAGCGACAACACACACTACTCGCACTTCTACGACGCCAAGGGCATCCGCAACGTCTACCTGGGCGAGTACACCCGCACCGACGGCACCAAACTGACCGGCGCCAGCCTGTCGTCCCTGGTGGCCAAGGTTGATCCGGCTGCCGATGAAGCCCTCAAGGCTGACCTCGCTGCCACCGAAGCGAAGATCCAGGTCATTGTCGACCACGCCAACAAGGGTGAGCACTACGACCAACTGATCGCTGCCGGCAACACCGCAGGCAACCAGATCGTGCGCGACGCCATCGCATCCCTGGTCAAGCAGACCGGCTCCATCGAGCAAGCGGCTGGCAAGCTGGGCATCGGTGACCTGAACCCGGATACCGCAGATCACGAGTTCTGATCCGCGCGGTTTGAATGAGGCGGCCTTCGCAGACTGTGTGAAAACCTAGCAATCTGCTGGCAGGTTAAAGAAAATGCCCGTATCGCAAGATACGGGCATTTTGCTTATGCGCTATATCCAAGGTGAAGACCGCTCCCAGAGCGCGCTGTTTCCACTTTCGCTGGACGAACTTATCCCCGATGACCATCTGGTTCGGGTGATCGAGGCCTACATTTCCCTGCTGGACCTTGAGCAGTTGGGTTTCGACAAAGCCAGACCCAAGGCCACGGGACGCCCTTCATACGATCCTGCCGATCTGCTCAAACTCTACTTGTACGGCTATTTCCAGCGTATTCGCTCGTCGCGACGACTCGAGGCCGAGTGTCAGCGCAACGTTGAAGTCATGTGGCTGCTGGGCCGACTGGCCCCTGACTTCAAAACCATTGCTGATTTTCGCCGCGACAACAGTGCGGCGTTCAGCGCCACCTGCCGCGCCTTTGTTCAGTTTTGCCGACACGCGGGCCTGATTGCTGGCGAGCTGGTGGCCATCGATGGCAGCAAGTTTCAGGCAGTGGCTTCGAATCGAAAGCACATGACGCCGAAAAAGCTCAAACACCAGGAAGCGGCGCTCGAGAAGCGCATTGCACGCTATTTGGCGCAGCTCGATGAGGCGGATCATGGCGAGGAAGGGGAGTCCATTGACCGCTCAGCGGTGCAGGCGGCGCTTCGGGAGTTGCAGGTAAAAAAGGCCAATAACCAGACCTGCCAGGTGCTAATGGAAGCTCAAGGTCTGGTTCAACACATTGTGGGCGAGTCCGATGCGCAAAAAATGCGTACGCCTTCTGGCAAGTTCGTGGCGTACAACATCCAAAGCGCCGTGGACGCTGAACACTGTCTGATTCTGCACTATGAGGTGACTCAAGATGGCGCAGATCGGCAGCAGCTTGAGCCGATGGCAAAAGCCGCTAAAGCCCAATTACAGCAATCGCAATTAAGCGTCACTGCCGACGCCGGCTACTCCAATGGCGAACAGTTTCAGGCCTGTGAAGACGCCAGTATCACGCCGTTCGTGCCCCCTAATCGGTCAGTCAACAATCAAGGTGGCGGTACTGAGTTTTTCGATCGCACGGACTTCAAATACGAAGAGCAAAGCGACGCTTATCAATGCCCTGCCGGCAAGATGCTAACGCTCAAGCAGATGAGCAAGGGCGACCGGATTTATCAGGCGACTCTCGCCGATTGCAGCGTTTGCCCGTTAAAAAGCCGCTGCACCAAAGCGAGCCGCCGTTATCTCACACGCCATGCTCATGAAGCCGCTTTTGAACGTATGAAGCTGCGAATGCAGGCCCACCCCGAGATGATGGTCAGCCGACGATCCATCGTCGAACACCCCTTCGGCAATCTCAAGCAATGGCTATTTGGCAATGGCCGGTTCTTGCTGCGACAGCTGAAAGGCGCCAGAGCCGAAATGGCACTGGCAGTGCAGGCCTATAACCTGAAAAGAGCGATCAAGGTGATGGGCGCCCATCAGTTGATGGCATTGATGGGCTGAAAGGCCCTTTTTTCGTTCTGCCTGTTAGAAAAACAAATGCCCCGACAAGTCGGGGCATTTGTTTTTGACATTGGCAGGTTGTGTTTTCACACAGTCTGCTTCGGGTCGCCTTTTTTGTATTACCCCCACAAAACCCATGTGGGAGCTGGCTTGCCTGCGATGGCGGCGGGTCAGTCAAGCAGTCGAACCTGACTCACCGCCATCGCAGCATCGGTATCTACACAACTTTGCCGCAACACCTAAATCCAGGCAGATAGCGCAGTTGTGGCGAGCGGGCTTGTCGGAACGCCGCATCGCCCGCGCTGGGCTGCGAAGCAGCCCTAAACCCGGCCATCGCGGTTTATCTGAAGAAACGCGGAGGGCTTTTTGGGGCTGCTTCGCAGCCCAGCGCGGGCGATGCGGCGTTCCGACAAGCCCGCTCGCCACGGGGGAGTTCGTCAGTTTCTGAAAGTTGTGTAGATACCTATGGCCATCGCAGGCAAGCCAGCTCCCACATCAGATCCGTACCCCCCGGTTTACAAGCCCTGCACCCTAGGTAGAATGGCGCCTCAAACTGTCACCCGAGCGCAATTCATGGCAATGCCGACCCTGCGAATCATTGGTTTCATCATCGGCATCTTCCTGATTACCCTCGCGGTCGCCATGGTAGTGCCCATGGCCACCCTGATGTTTTTCGACCGCACCAGCGACCTGCCGTCCTTTCTCTGGGCAAGCATGATCACCTTTATCGCAGGCCTGGCGCTGGTGATTCCCGGTCGCCCGGAACAAGTCCAGCTGCGCCCCAGGGACATGTACCTGCTGACCGTGAGCAGTTGGGTGGTGGTGTGTATCTTTGCCGCGCTGCCGTTCTTGCTGACCCAGCACATCAGCTATACCGACTCGTTCTTTGAAAGCATGTCCGGCATCACCGCCACCGGCGCCACCGTGCTCAGTGGGCTGGACACCATGTCACCGGGCATCCTGATGTGGCGCTCGATGCTGCACTGGCTCGGCGGCATCGGTTTTATCGGCATGGCGGTGGCGATCCTGCCGCTGCTGCGCATCGGTGGCATGCGCCTGTTCCAGACCGAATCCTCGGACCGCTCCGAGAAGGTCATGCCCCGCTCGCATATGGTGGCGCGCCTGATCGTAGCGGCCTATGTCGGCATTACCATCCTCGGCAGCCTGGGCTTCTGGTGGGCCGGCATGGGCCTGTTCGACGCGATCAACCACGCGATGTCGGCCATTTCCACCGGCGGTTTCTCCACCTCCGACGAATCATTGGCGCACTGGAAACAGCCCGCCGTGCATTGGGTCGCGATAGTCGTGATGATCATGGGCAGCCTGCCGTTTGCCTTGTATGTCGCCACCTTGCGCGGCAACCGCAAGGCGCTGATCAAGGACCAGCAGGTACAGGGCTTGCTGGGCATGCTGTTGGTGACCTGGATCGTGCTCGGCACCTGGTACTGGTGGACCACCAACCTGCACTGGCTGGATGCGCTGCGCCATGTGGCGCTGAACGTCACGTCCGTGGTGACCACCACCGGTTTTGCCCTGGGTGACTACAGCCTGTGGGGCAATTTCTCGCTGATGCTGTTCTTTTACCTGGGTTTTGTTGGCGGTTGCTCGGGCTCCACCGCGGGCGGGATCAAGATTTTCCGCTTCCAGGTCGCCTATATCCTGCTCAAGGCCAACTTGAACCAGCTGATTCACCCCAGGGCGGTGATCAAGCAGAAATACAACGGCCATCGCCTCGACGAAGAAATCGTCCGGTCGATCCTGACGTTCTCGTTCTTCTTCGCCATCACCATCTGCATGATCGCCCTGGCCCTATCGTTGCTGGGCGTGGACTGGATGACCGCCCTGACCGGCGCCGCCAGCACCGTTTCCGGCGTGGGCCCGGGGCTGGGCGAAACCATCGGCCCGGCCGGCAACTTCGCCACCCTGCCAGATGCCGCCAAGTGGATCCTGTCCCTGGGCATGCTGCTCGGCCGGCTGGAGATCATTACGGTGTTTGTACTGTGTATGCCGGCGTTCTGGCGACACTGACACTCGCCGAAGTCTCCAATAACCGCGCCCGGTATTCGCCGGGCGTGGCATCGAACCAGCGGCGAAACGCGCGGAAGAAGTTGCTCGGGTCGGCAAACCCCAGCAGGTAGGCGATTTCCAGCAGGGTCATGCTCGGCTGCGCCAGGTACTGCTCGGCCAATTCGCGGCGGGTGTCGTCGAGCAAGGTCTGGAAGCTGGTGCCCTCCTCCTGCAAGCGCCGCTGCAGCGTACGCTGGGACAGGTGCAACGTCTGCGCGACCATCTCACGCTTGGGCTCGCCCTGGGGCAGCAACCGGCAGAGCACCTGGCGAGCCTTGTGGGTCACGCGGCTCTCGGAAAACCGCGCCAGGTATTCCCCGGCAAACCGGTCGTGCAGCAGCGCCATCGCTTCATTGGCGGTAGGCAACGGTGCTTCCATATCCGCCCGCTCGAAGATCAGCGCGTCATACGGCGCGTTGAACACCAGCGGCGCATGAAAGGCCTGCCTATAGGGTTCCAGGTCGGCTGGCTGGGCGCCTTGCACCAACACTTTGCGCGGTTGCAACGTGCGCCCGGTCAGCCAGCCACACAACGCCAACGCGCAGGCCAGCGATGCCTCGGCGCTTTGCCGGGTGGGCGGCAGATGGTCGCCGTGTACCGTGAGGATCAACGCATAGCCTTCGGGCAACAGGCGGAAGCTCAAGTCAGCGCTTTCGGCGATGATCCGCTGGTAGCGCACCAGCCGGGTAAAGCCCTCGGCCAGGGTACTGCTGGACATCAAGGCATAGCCGGCCACATGGAATGACGCCGGGCGCACTACCTTGCCCATATTCAGGCCAATGGCCGGGTTGCCCGAAACCTCCACCGCACGCTGCCAGAGCCGGGTCATGGAGTCCTGGGGAAAGCGCGCGTCGGGGTCATCCAGGGCGCTGTAATCCAGGCCCAGCTGTTTGAACAGCGCGCGGCAATCCAGGCCCTCGAGCTCCAGCGCCTTGACTATCCCCATCGCCCAGCTTGCAGAAGTCGTTCGTTCGTTCATGGCGTTATCTTGCACGCGTTCTATGACGGGACGGCTGAAATCGCAGCCAGGAACCCAAGGATACTAAAGTGGCGTCTATTGTCACTGGCCCTTGCCAGTGATGACTCTAGACTCAAATAAGCTCCCCGCCGAACATCCGTCGGGCACAACAATAACCAGAGGGCCGGCCAACGTGGAAAATGTCAGACAATTCAATAGCTTCGCCGAGTTCTATCCGTATTACCTGAGTGAACACGGCAACAGCACCTGTCGGCGCCTGCACTTTATCGGTACCAGCCTGGTGATTTTTATTCTCGCGTTCGCCATCGGCAAGGGTGCCTGGTGGCTACTGTGGGTACTGCCAGTGGCCGGCTACAGCTTTGCCTGGGTCGGGCACTTTTTCTTTGAAAAGAACCGCCCGGCGACATTCCAGCATCCGTTCTACAGCCTGCTGGGAGATTTCGTGATGTACCGCGACATGATCCTGGGCAAGGTGCCGTTCTAAACCATCCAAAACAATAAGAGACACGCCGATGAGCCAGCAGGCCCGCTTCACCCATATGCAAGACGGCACCCAGGAAGACTGGTCCATCATCGCCGCCGACTTCAGTGCCTATGCCCGCCAGTTGCCCGGGCGAATCCTCGCGCACCTGCGGCTGCTGGAGGGTGACTTCGGTGGTTTCCCGGTGGACCGCCTGACCCACTCCCTGCAGACCGCCAGCCGCGCCTGGCACGATGGCCGCGACGAAGAATATGTGGTCTGTGCGCTGCTCCATGACATCGGCGACACCCTGGGCTCCTACAACCACCCGGACATTGCCGCCGCCATCCTCAAACCGTTCGTCAGCCCGCAAAACCTGTGGATGGTGGAAAAGCACGGGATTTTCCAGGGCTACTATTTCTTTCATCACCTGGGCATGGATCGCCACCTGCGCGAGCAATTTGGTGAACACCCGCAGTATGAGCAAACCATTGAATTCTGCGCGCTGTACGACGCGGCCGCCTTCGATCCGGCCTATGCCACCCTGCCCCTGAGCTTTTTCGAACCCATGCTGGCACGGGTCTTCGCCCAGCCAAAAAACTCCATCTACAAGGCCGCCATGGAGCGCCAGGCCAGCGTGTGACCTCTTGTCACTTGCGTCTTGGGGCGAAAGGTTCGTGCATTTGGCGAGATAAAAGTCTTTTTGTCATTTGCAGTGCTGTATCCTGCCCAGGCTTTGTGAAAAGCGTGGCACATCTGCAATCCCACAACAGACCTTGCGAGGAGCGACGACGATGCACGAGATTCCCAATCTCCCCTTCCCAAGCCTGCACGAGACCGAGCAGCCAACCCCACAACAGGCCGGCAGCGATAAACAAGCGCCAGCACAAGCAGCACCGGTCGACAGCGATAGCGACGACTGACCGCAGTACCCAGACCGTGTGGAAAGCGTGACATTGCGCGCTTTCCACACCGCCTGAATCAAGAGACACGCAACATGCCTGACACTCCCAAGCATTCCCCCGATGACGCGATACTCGGCGCCGCCCTGCAAATGGTCGATGTGTGGAGCCGCCTCAGCCCGGAAAAACAAGCGCTGCTGCTCAAGCGCTTTGGCACCCAGGAAAACGCCCTGGCCGCGCTCGTGACCACGCGCATGCTCAACCCCGCGCCACTGTAGGCGCCGGCTCGCCAGCGATGGCGGTCGTTCAGCCGCCAAAGGTTTTATGCCCTGTGCAGCGCAAAGCACCGGTATCATAAGCAGCCTATCTTTTATTGCCGCGACAGTGGACCCCTCCCATGCCAGATACCCAGCGCCCCATGGCGGTCACGCTGCAAGTCGTTTCCATCGTGCTGTTCACCTTTATCGGTTATCTGAATATCGGCATTCCCCTGGCCGTATTGCCGGGCTATGTCCACAGCGACCTGGGTTTTGGCGCGGTGATCGCGGGCCTGGTGATCAGCGTGCAGTACCTGGCCACCCTGCTGAGCCGGCCCTATGCCGGGCGCATCATCGATAACCGCGGCAGCAAGCGCGCGGTGATGTACGGCCTGGCCGGTTGTGGCTTGAGTGGGGTGTTCATGCTGGTGTCCGCGGCATTGACCCATCTGCCGGCCTTGAGCCTGACCAGCCTGCTGATTGGCCGGCTGGTCCTGGGCAGTGCCGAAAGCCTGGTGGGATCGGGCTCCATTGGCTGGGGGATTGGCCGGGTCGGTGCGCTGAATACCGCCAAGGTCATCTCCTGGAACGGTATTGCCAGCTACGGCGCCCTGGCGATTGGCGCACCGCTGGGGGTGCTGCTGGTCAGCCGGTTCGGGCTGTGGAGCATGGGCGCCAGCATCATGGTGCTGGCGGTGCTGGGCCTGCTGCTGGCCTGGCCGAAAGTCGCGGCGCCCATCGTAGTCGGCGAACGCCTGCCCTTCATGCATGTGCTGGGCCGCGTACTGCCCCACGGCTGCGGGCTGGCCCTGGGCTCCATCGGCTTTGGCACCATCGCTACGTTTATCACCCTGTATTACGCAACCCAGAACTGGGATAACGCGGTGCTGTGCCTGAGCCTGTTCGGGGCCAGCTTTATCGGCGCGCGGTTGCTGTTCGGTAACCTGATCAACCGGATCGGCGGGTTTCGCGTGGCGATCGCCTGCCTGTCGGTGGAAACCCTTGGCCTGCTGCTGTTGTGGCTGGCGCCGAATGCCGAACTGGCGTTGGCGGGCGCGGCCCTGAGTGGCTTTGGCTTTTCCCTGGTGTTTCCAGCGCTGGGCGTCGAGGCGGTCAACCTGGTGCCTGCCTCCAGCCGTGGCGCGGCGGTGGGGGCCTATTCGCTGTTTATCGACTTGTCTTTGGGCATCACCGGGCCATTGGCCGGCGCTATTGCGGCGGGTTTCGGCTTTGCTTCGATCTTTCTGTTTGCCGCACTGGCGGCCTTCGCCGGGCTGCTGCTGAGCCTATACCTGTATCGCCAGGCACCCAAATACCGCGACGAACGCAACGCCGGCTAGAAATCCACCTTGCCGCGCCCGGCCTTGATGCTGCCGCGCTTGGTCTTGGATTCCAGGCGACGCTTTTTCGAGCCCAGGGTGGGTTTGGTCGGACGGCGTTTTTTCTCGACCTTGGTCGCGCTGAGGATCAACTCCACCAGGCGCTCCAGGGCATCGGCGCGGTTCTGTTCCTGGGTCCGGTATTGCTGGGCTTTGAGGATCAATACGCCTTCGCTGGTGATGCGGCTGTCACGCAGTGCCAGCAGGCGCTCCTTGTAGAACGGCGGCAACGATGAAGCGCCGATATCGAAGCGCAAGTGCACCGCGCTGGAAACCTTATTGACGTTCTGCCCCCCGGCGCCCTGGGCGCGGATGGCCGTCAACTCGATTTCAGCATCGGGCAGGTGCACGTTACTGGAGATTACCAACATGGAAAGCGGGTCCGTTGACACCTGCAGGAGCCGGTTTGCCGGCTCCTGCAGGGTAGGCTAGTTGTTCAGCGAGGATACCGCACTCAGGTTTTCCCGAGCCTCGCGCTTGCTCTTGAAGAAATAGCAGACCCACATGAACGCCAGCCAGATCGGAATCGCATACACCGACTTCTGAATGCCCGGCGTCATCAGCATGATCGCCAGGATAAACACCACGAACGCCAGGCACACAAAGTTGCCATAGGGGTACCACAGCGCCTTGAACAGCGGCACCTGGCCGGTGCGGTTCATATGCTGGCGGAACTTGAAGTGCGAGAAGCTGATCATCGCCCAGTTGATCACCAGCGTGGCCACCACCAGGGACATCAGCAGTTCCAGGGCGTGCTGCGGGATCCAGTAGTTCATCAACACCGCCACCAGGGTGACTGCCGCCGAGGCCAGGATCGAACGCACGGGCACGCCGCGCTTGTCGATCTTCGCCAACGCCGCCGGGGCGTCGCCTTGTTCGGCCATGCCCAGCAGCATGCGGCTGTTGCAGTAGGTGCCGCTGTTGTACACCGACAGCGCCGCCGTCAACACCACAAAGTTGAGGATATGCGCGGCAGTGTTGCTGCCCAGCATCGAGAACACCTGCACGAACGGGCTGCCGCTATAGGCGTCGCCGGACGCGTTCAAGGTCACCAGCAGGCTGTCCCATGGCGTCAGCGACAACAGCACCACCAGGGCGCCAATGTAGAAAATCAGGATGCGGTAGATCACTTGATTGATCGCCTTGGGGATCACGGTCCGTGGCTGGTCCGCTTCAGCGGCGGTAAAGCCGAGCATTTCCAGGCCGCCAAACGAGAACATGATGATCGCCATGGCCATCACCAACCCACCGACGCCATGGGGGAAGAACCCGCCGTGTTCCCACAGGTTGCTCACCGACGCCTGCGGCCCGCCGGTGCCGCTGACCAGCAGATAGCTGCCCAGGGCGATCATGCCGACAATCGCCACCACCTTGATAATCGCAAACCAGAACTCGGCCTCGCCAAACACTTTGACGTTGGCCAGGTTGATCACATTGATCAGCACGAAAAATGCCGCCGCCGAGACCCAGGTCGGAATCTCCGGCCACCAGTAGTGCACGTACTTGCCGACGGCCGTCAGCTCCGACATGCCCACCAGGATATAAAGGATCCAGCAGTTCCAGCCCGACAAAAAGCCCGCGAAACCGCCCCAGTACTTGTGGGCAAAATGGCTGAAGGAGCCGGCTACTGGCTCTTCGACGATCATTTCGCCCAGTTGGCGCATGATCATGAAGGCGATAAAGCCGCAGATGGCATAGCCGAGGATCATCGACGGGCCGGCTGACTTCAGCACCCCCGCCGAGCCCAGGAACAGGCCGGTACCGATCGCGCCACCGAGGGCGATCAATTGGATATGACGATTTTTCAGGCCGCGCTTCAGTTCACCTGAAGGCGAGTTGTTTGCACTCATGAAAAGGGTCTCACGCAAGGTTTGATGATGTTGATTACACGATGCTGCTTTGAAACCGACTCAAGCAGCGCCGATCAAACCCCAGCGCAGGCACCAGGAGTTCAGCGTCTTTCTTACGGTCATGCGTCACCTGTTTGTTTTTATCTGTGACGAAATCGAACCCGTCCGGCTTGTGGCCAGGCGGAGTTAACAAGGCAGCCAGCCTTGAAGGCCTTTTGCATGGGTATGCAAGGGGGGTCACAGTAAAACGCGGCGCATTGTACACCGCTCGATTGGTTAGGGAGCCTTGCCGGGGAGATTGTTGACCGATCGGCAAGTTTTCTTTACAGATAAAAAACCACGAGACCAAGACAGGCGTAGGCTCAGGCCCTGCGTAAAATAATTGTTACAGCGCGGAAGACATTCATGACGACCGGGCTTGCCATCATCTGTAGGAACAAGCCTACTCGCGGCAAACGCCCAAGCACCGCGTTCATCCTGGATAAGCGTGACAGCTCTGGTTTTTTCGCGAGCAAGCTCGCTCCTGCACAAAGTCCGACGCAAAAAAAACGCCAACCCTCAGGGTTGGCGTTTTCTCTTACCGCTCTCAGCTTAAAACTTGCCGCAGCCCTTAAGGCTTCTTGCGACCAAAGCCCGGACGCTGCCCGGAACCTGCCGGTGCACCACGGCGCTTGCCCGATGGCTCGTCAGCCACCAGTTTGAGCCCAGGGCGCTTTTTCGGCGCTGGCTTGGCTGGGCGCTTGGCGCCTTCGGCTGGACGATCGGTCTGCGGCGCACCGCGGCCTGCATCGCCTCGGTTGCTGCGGCCACCTGTTGGCGCTTCGCCACGACCGGCCGGACGTGGAGTACGCGGCGCACGCTCGCCATCCTGACGGGCCGGAGCCGATGGGCGACGATCACCCTCGATCTGCGGCTGACGGGAAATACGACCGCCAGTGGCCGGCGCATCCAGCGCCGGGCGCAGAGTGCGGGCAACGCGCTCGGTGCGAGCCACTGGGCGCGACGATTTACGCTGCATACGCTCCAGCTTGTCTTTGCTCTTGGCGTTCATCTGCGGCATGGCCACAGGCGTCAGGCCCACTTCCGCACTGAGGATGTCGACTTCGTACTGGCTCATTTCGCGCCAGCGACCCATCGGCAGGTCAGAGTTGAGGAACACCGGGCCAAAACGCACACGCTTCAGGCGGCTGACCACCAGGCCCTGGGATTCCCACAGGCGACGTACTTCACGGTTACGCCCTTCCATCACCACGCAGTGGTACCAGTGGTTGAAACCTTCGCCACCTGGAGCCTGCTTGATGTCGGTGAACTTGGCCGGGCCGTCTTCCAGCACGACGCCAGCCTTGAGGCGCTCGATCATCTCGTCATCGACTTCACCACGTACACGCACTGCGTATTCACGGTCCATCTCGTAGGACGGGTGCATCAGGCGGTTGGCCAGTTCACCGTCGGTGGTGAACATCAGCAAGCCGGTGGTGTTGATGTCCAGGCGACCGATGTTGATCCAACGGCCTTCTTTGGGCTTGGGCATCTTGTCGAAGACGGTGGGACGGCCTTCCGGGTCGTCACGGGTGCAGATCTCGCCGTCGGGCTTGTTGTACATGATCACGCGGCGCACCGATTCGGCGGCCTCTTCACGCTTGATGACCTTGCCATCAATGGTGATCGCGTCATGCAGGTCGACGCGCTGGCCAAGGGTGGCCTCGACGCCGTTGACCTTGATGCGCTTCTGGGTGATCCAGGCTTCCACGTCGCGGCGCGAGCCGACGCCGATACGGGCGAGGACTTTTTGCAGTTTCTCGCCTGCTGGGCCGATTTCCTGGCTGTCGTTCTGGTCTTGGTCTTTCATCTTAAGCACCTCCCGGTGTGTCGATTCAGGCGTGGCCTGAAGGTATTGAAACTGGGTTCTTGGGCGAACGCATCGCCGAAGGGTCGCGAATCATACGCTCATGGCGCGCATTGCGCATCAGAGACTAGTCGATATGGGCCGGCTCATTTACTTTTCCGCCGACCGGTGGCACCCAGGGCGAGCAGCCGTAGCTCGGCTTCGGCCAGCACCGCGCGCTTGTCGACCTTGTCGAGTTTCTTCCAGGCCCGGATCTCACGCTTGCTGCGCCCGCAGCCGAGGCAGATATCGTCGCTGAATTTGCAGACGCTGATGCAGGGGTCTTTGGTGGAGCTCATCACTACCTCACTGCACAGGGCTTATCTGTGGGAGCTGTCAGTCGTCGAATTCGCGGCGTTCGTTTTCGATGGCTTCGGCCAGTGCCCGGGCTTCGGCTTCTTCTTCGCTCAACTCGGGCTGTTCAAGGGCGGCGACGGCGGCCAGCAATTTTTCGCGAGCGGCCGCCACACCCAAGATGTCTTCCAGAGGTTCAGGTTCGACCGCTGGCGTCGTTTCAACGTTCACCGGCGTTTCGGGCTCGGCCGCCCCATCGCGCAGCAAGTCATCAAAATCGGTCTTGATCCCCTGCTCCATATCGTCCAGCTCCAACAGCAGCGTATGGAAACTGGTCTCGTCCTTGGGCTCTTCCGGCTCGGCGCTGGCATCAGCCAGCTCCTGCAAGCCAGCCGGCACTGGCGCATCGTCGAAATCGAGCACCGGTTCGGCCTCGATCTCCCGCAATTCGGCCAATGGCGGCAGGTCGTCGAGGTTCTTCAGGTTGAAGTGATCGAGAAACACCTTGGTGGTGGCAAACATCGCCGGTTTGCCCGGCACGTCGCGGTAACCGACGATACGGATCCACTCGCGCTCCAGCAGCGTCTTGACGATATGACTGTTGACCGCCACGCCGCGTACGTCTTCGATCTCGCCACGGGTGATGGGCTGGCGATAGGCAATCAGCGCCATGGTTTCCAGCATCGCCCGGGAGTAACGCTGCGGGCGCTCTTCCCACAGGCGCCCGACCCATGGCGAAAACTTTTCGCGAATTTGCAGGCGGTAGCCCGAGGCCACTTCCCGCAGCTCAAAGGCCCGGCCTTCACAGGATTTGCGCAGGATCTCCAAGGCCTTCTTGAATACCGGCGGCTCCGGGCGCTCAGCCTCTTCAAACAGTTCGAACAGGCGCTCCAGTGATTGCGGCTTGCCCGAGGCCAAGAGGAAGGCTTCCAACAGCGGGGCCAGTTCGCGGGGTTCAGTCAGATTCATCGATTCAGCTCGTTATTCGGCTCGCGCCCGCACGTGGATAGCCGCAAAAGGCTCATTCTGTACCAGCTCGACCAAGGACTCCTTGACCAGCTCGAGGATCGCCATAAAAGTCACCACCACCCCCAGGCGCCCTTCTTCAGCGGTGAACAGCTCGACAAACGGCACAAAACCACCGCCCTTGAGGCGCTCCAGCACATCACTCATGCGTTCGCGAGTGGACAAGGCTTCACGGCTGACCTGGTGGCTTTCAAACATATCGCCACGGCGCAGCACCTCGGCCATGGACATCAGCAATTCTTCCAGGCTCACATCTGGCAACAGTTTGCGCGCCCGGGCTTCCGGCGCATCCAGCTTGGGCACCACCACGTCACGGCCCACGCGGCTCAAGCCGTCAATGCCCTCGGCGGCTGCCTTGAAGCGCTCGTACTCCTGCAGGCGGCGGATCAGTTCGGCGCGCGGGTCGTCCTCTTCGGCCTCGATCGTCTCCGAGCGCGGCAGCAGCATGCGCGACTTGATCTCGGCCAGCATCGCGGCCATCACCAGGTATTCGGCGGCCAGTTCCAGGCGCACCGACTGCATCAATTCGACATAGCCCATGTACTGGCGGGTGATTTCCGCCACCGGGATATCGAGGATATTGATGTTCTGTTTGCGGATCAGGTACAGCAGCAAGTCCAGCGGCCCCTCGAAGGCCTCAAGGAAGACTTCCAGGGCATCCGGCGGGATATACAAGTCCAGGGGCATTTCCATGACCGCCTGGCCGTAGACCATGGCAAATGGCAGCTCCTGCTGGGCACCGGCCTGGCTGTCGACGGTTTCCACGGCCGACATTCAGGCCTCGACCATGAACGGCGTGGGGTCGCCGCAACCGACGCGCACCACTTCAGGCTCGCCGTCGGCCAGGTTGATCACAGTAGACGCCTTGTTGCCGCCGTAGCCGCCGTCGATGATCAGGTCTACGTGTTTTTCCAGGAGTTGGCGCATTTCGTAAGGGTCGTACAGCGGCTCGGACTCTCCGGGCATGATCAGCGACACGCTCATCAGTGGCTCACCCAGCTCGGCCAGCAATGCCAGGGCGATGGGATGCTCCGGCACCCGCAGGCCGATGGTGCGCTTCTTCGGGTGCAGCAACAGGCGCGGCACCTCGCGGGTGGCATTGAGGATGAACGTGTAGGGCCCTGGCGTATGGGCCTTGAGCAGGCGGAAAGTGCCCGTATCAACCTTGGCGAACAGACCCAGTTGCGACAAGTCGCTACAGATCAACGCGAAGTTGTGGTTCTTATCCAGGTCGCGCAGGCGTCTTACGCGCTCCACCGCATTCTTGTCGCCGATCTGACAACCAATGGCGTAGGAGGAGTCCGTGGGGTAGATCACCACGCCACCGGCACGGATGATCTCCACGGCCTGCTTGATCAGCCGCGCTTGCGGGTTTTCCGGATGAATCTGGAAAAATTGACTCACGTTTTCTACCTGTTCAGACGGTGGCGGTAATGGGGTCATGCTTGAATCGCCCCCACAGGAGCGGCAAGTCTTCCGGGACCGGGCGGTATTCGCCGATCTCCGACCAGCCGCCTGGGCCATGGAAATCACTGCCGGCGCTGACCAGCAGCCCAAATTCACGGGCAAGAATCGCCAGGCTGCCAACCTGTTCGGCGGGTTGATGCCCATTGACCACTTCGATGGCGTGGCCACCTGCTTGAATATAGTCGCCTATCAGCTTGCGGCGTTTACTGCGGGTGAAATCATAGTGCCAGGGATGCGCCAGGCTGACCCAGGCCCCCGAAGCGCGCAGGGTAGCCACGGTGTCTTCGAGGGTCGGCCAGTGCAACTTCACGTCCCCCAGCTTGCCGGCGCCCAGCCATTTGCGGAACGCTTCGGCGCGATCCTTGACGTAACCTGCGCGCACCATCCAGTCGGCAAAATGCGGACGGGCCGGCGCGTTGCCGCTGTCGCCCAGCTCCTGCTGGATGGCACGGGCGCCCTCCAGGGCGTTGGGCATGCCTTTGAGCGCCAGTTTGCGGCTTATTTCTTCGGACCGCAGCCAGCGGCCATCGTGCAAACTGGCAATGGCCGCCACCAATGGCGGGGCGTTGACGTCGAAACCGTAGCCCAGTACATGAATGGTCGCCCCGCCCCAGGTGCAGGACAGTTCGACGCCATTGACCAGATGCATACCCAGTGCCGTGGCGGCGCTGCGCGCCTCGTCCAGGCCTTCGAGGGTGTCGTGATCGGTCAGCGACAGGACTCGCACGCCTTTTTCAAACGCACGCGCAACCAGTACCGCGGGCGCCAGGGCGCCGTCGGAGGCCGTGCTGTGGCAGTGCAAATCAACATTCACGGGAGTGTGTAACCTCAAGTCAGCTGGCGCTATCGCAACCAAGGATGTTTGTTATTATGCCGCCACATCCAGCTTCTGGCTCTTACTGTGAAACAATTCATCGACTTCATCCCGCTGTTGCTGTTTTTCATCGTCTTCAAAACCGACCCACGGGTCTTGGATATCGGCGGCCATGAGCTGTCGTTCGGCGGCATCTACAGCGCCACCGCGGTGCTGATCATCAGTTCCCTGGTGGTCTATGGCGCGATCTTCATCTCCCAGCGCAAGCTGGAAAAAAGCCAATGGCTGACCCTGATCGCCTGCCTGGTCTTTGGCGGCCTGACCCTGGCCTTCCACAGCGAAACCTTCCTTAAATGGAAAGCCCCGGTGGTCAACTGGCTGTTCGCCCTGGCCTTTATCGGCAGCCACTTCATCGGCGACCGCCTGTTGATCAAGCGGATCATGGGCCATGCCCTGAGCCTGCCGGAGCCGATCTGGACCCGCCTGAACATCGCCTGGATCCTGTTTTTCCTGTTCTGCGGCGCGGCCAACCTGTTCGTGGCCTTTACCTTCCAGAGCTACTGGGTCGACTTCAAGGTGTTCGGCAGCCTGGGCATGACCGTGGTATTCCTGGTTGCCCAGGGCATCTACCTGTCGCGCCACCTGCACGACACCGACTCCACCACGCCAAAAACCGAGGACTGACATGCTCTACGCAATCATTGCCACCGACGTCGCCAACTCCCTGGAAAAGCGCCTGGCTGTGCGCCCGGCCCACGTGGAACGCCTCAAAGCGCTGCAAGCCGAAGGACGCATCGTGCTCGCCGGCCCGCACCCGGCAGTCGACAGCAATGACCCAGGTGAAGCCGGCTTCACCGGCAGCCTGATCGTTGCCGAGTTCGCGTCCCTGGCCGATGCCCAAGCCTGGGCCAAGGCCGACCCGTATGTAGCGGCCGGTGTGTATGCCGATGTCGTGATCAAACCCTTCAAGCAAGTCCTGCCTTGATCCGGGTGGCGCTGAACCTATTGGGTTCGGCAAACGCCTGATCGCTCATTATTCTCGGTAACCTGCCGACAACGTTCTGAATATTCGTGTGGAATCAGGAGTTCCGATGCGCTTAAGTCAGTTGTGTCTGTTGGCAGTGTTAACGATCGGGGCTACGGCCCAGGCTGAAGAAACCTCGAACACCGGCAGTTCTACGCCCCTGTCCTTGAGTGCCGGCAGCCAGATCACCGAGTTGCAGCAACGCTTGAAAGAAAGCGAACGCCTGCGCGAAGAACTGAGCAAACAATTGCAAACTGCCGATGCCGCCCGCGAGAGTGCGCAATTGAGCCGCTTGCGCCAGGAGAACCAGCGCCTGGCCCAGCAACTCAAGGACGCGCAAGGCAGCACCCTGCCCCGCTGGCTCACCGACCAGCAGCAATGGTTCGTGATTGGCGCAGGAGTTGCGCTGGTTGCCCTGCTGTGCGGTATCTTCGCCAGTGGCGGGCATCGGCGCCGTCGACAATGGCTAAATTGAGTGAGTCATGAGCGAGCTGTTACTGATAGATGATGACCAGGAGCTCTGTGAGCTGCTGACCAGTTGGTTGAGCCAGGAAGGTTTCCAGGTGCGCGCTTGCCATGACGGCGTGAGCGCCCGCAAGGCCCTGGCCGAAGCCGCGCCGGCAGCCGTGGTGCTGGACGTGATGCTGCCCGACGGCAGCGGCCTGGAGCTGCTCAAGCAATTGCGCGCCGACCACCCGGAACTGCCGGTGCTGATGCTCTCGGCACGGGGCGAGCCCCTGGACCGGATCCTCGGCCTGGAACTGGGCGCCGATGACTACCTGGCCAAGCCCTGCGACCCCCGCGAACTGACCGCCCGCCTACGGGCGGTGTTGCGCCGCAGCCATCCGACGGCTGTGTCGACCCAACTGGAACTGGGCGACCTGTGCTTCAGCCCGGTGCGCGGCGTGGTGATCATCGACCATCAGGAACTGACCCTCACCCTGTCCGAAAGCCGCCTGCTGGAAGCCTTGCTGCGCCAGCCGGGCGAGCCGCTGGACAAGCAGGAACTGGCGCAGATTGCCCTGGGCCGCAAGCTGACCCTGTATGACCGCAGCCTGGACATGCACGTCAGCAACCTGCGCAAGAAAATCGGCCCGCATGCCGACGGCCGTCCGCGGATCGTCGCCCTGCGCAGCCGTGGCTACTACTACACCCCCTGAAATCCCCTGTAAGAGCCGGCTTGCCGGCTCTTACCTGTTTTGTAAGCCCCCACCCAACCCGTCTTTACCCAAGCTTTACCCTCCCCTGACCGCCGCTGACCTTGATCCTCGTAATCTACTCACATCCGGACTCACCGGAACCGAGACAAGGAGAAACACCATGCGCAAGACCCTTATCGCTCTGATGTTCGCTGCTGCCCTGCCTACCGTTGCCATGGCCATGCCAGAAGGCCCAGGCCCGATGGGCGGCCCAGAAGGCCATATGATGGGCGGCCCGGGCCACGGCGGTGAACACGGCATGCGCGGCAAAGGCGGCCCTTTCAGCCAACTGGACCTGACCCGCGAACAGCGCCAGCAGATCGGCAAGTTGATGGGCGAGCAACGTGAAGGTCGTCAGCAACTGGTCAAAAAGTACCTGGACAAACTCCCGGCCGCTGAGCAGAAAGCCATGAACGACGAGATGGCCGCCGCCAAGCAGAAAACCCAAGCCGATATCCGCGCCCTGCTCAAGCCTGATCAGCAGAAGAAGTTCGACGAAATGGCGAAGAAACGCGCCGAGCGTCAGGCCGAGTGGCAGCAGTTCCAGGCCTGGAAAGCGCAACAACCGCAAAAAGCGCAATAATGCGTTAGCAGTCTCCCAGCCCAGTGGCCCACGTCACTGGGCTTTTCCTGTTTGAGGGTTTCCTGTGCGTTCACTCTTCTGGCGCATCCTTGCCAGTTTTTGGCTGGCCATCGCCCTGGTTGCCGGGCTGTCGATCCTGCTTGGGCATATGCTCAACCAGGATGCCTGGATTCTCAGCCGCCACCCTGGCCTCAGTAACTTGGCCGAGGAATGGACCCAGCGCTACGAAACCCAAGGCGAGGATGCGGCCCAGGACTTGTTGCAACAGCGCAAGCGCCAATACCACGTCGATGTGCAAGTGCTCAACGAAAGCGGCGACCCGGTGGTACGTGGCACCTTCCCGCGCCGTGCCGCCGCCTTCGAAGCGCGACAGCATGAGAGCCACGAGGGCCGGCTGCCCTGGCGTCGCCTGACGGCCGAATACACCAGCGAGAAGACCGGTGATACCTACCTGCTGATCTACCGCATCGCCCTGCCGGAGCTGGATGCCTGGCACCGCAGCAGCCTGCTCTGGCCATTGAGCGCCCTGGCGATTGCGCTGGTGGTGCTGACCCTGTTCAGCCTGCTGGTGACCCTGTCGATCACGCGGCCTTTGAGCCGCCTGCGCGGCGCGGTGCATGATCTGGGGCAGACCACGTACCAGCAAAACAGCCTGGCGCGCCTGGCCGACCGGCGCGATGAGTTTGGCGTGCTGGCCACCGACTTCAACCGCATGGGCGCGCGCCTGCAAAGCCTGATCGGCAGCCAGCGGCAACTGCTGCGCGACGTCTCCCATGAGCTGCGCTCGCCCCTGGCCCGCCTGCGGATCGCCCTGGCCCTGGCGGAACGGGCCACCCCCGAGGCACGGGAAAAGCTCTGGCCGCGCCTGACCCTGGAATGTGACCGCCTCGAAGCCCTGATCAGCGAGATCCTGGTACTGGCGCGAGTCGACGCCGACAACGCCAGCGCCGAAGACATCGACCTCAATAGGCTGCTCGAGACCCTGCAAAAGGACGCCCAGCTCGGCGCCCCGGACCAGGAAGTCCGGCTTCAGGCCGACCCGGCGTTAAACCTCAAGGGCTGGCCCCATATGATCGAACGGGCGCTGGACAACCTGTTGCGCAATGCCCAGCGCTTCAACCCGCCCACCCAGCCGATTGAAATGCGCGCCCAGCGTGAGGGCGAACGCATTGTGATCAGCGTGCGCGATCACGGCCCGGGCGTGGATGCCGAGTGCCTGCAAAAACTGGGCGAGCCGTTTTACCGTGCCCCCGGGCAAACCGCCCAAGGTCATGGCCTGGGCCTGGCCATCGCCCGGCGCGCCGCCGAGCGTCACGGCGGCAGCCTGAGCCTGGCCAACCACCCCGACGGCGGTTTTATCGCCACCCTGGATTTGCCCTTGCAACCGGGGATTGCAGGACACCCCTGAAGATCTTCTATGATGGCCCTCCTGTTAAGGAGGGCCTCTGATGACTGATCTGCTCACATCGATCCAACTTGCACTCGATCTGCCGGCCGCACCGCTGGCGACCACAGAAGCCGGTGCCCTGCCGTCGGCCTTCGCCGTCACCGAGTTGGCCTGCGCCAGCATGGGTGCGGCGGGTCAGGCAGTGGCCCGCCTGCTTGAACAACAGACCGCGCGCTTGCCTATGGTCAGCGTCGACCGGCGCCTGGCCTCGTTCTGGTTCTCCAGCTCCCTGCGCCCGCTGGGCTGGAGCGTTCCGCCATTATGGGACCCGATTGCCGGCGACTACGCCTGCGCCGATGGCTGGATTCGCCTGCACACCAACGCCCCACACCATCGCGCCGCCGCCGAGCGAGTACTCGGACAGGCGGCGCAGCGGACGGCAATGGCCCTCAAGGTCGCCCAGTGGAACGCTGGCGAGCTTGAACAAGCGATAGTCGACGAAGCCGGCTGCGCGGCGCAGATGCGCACCTGGCAGGAGTGGCAGGCCCATCCACAAGGGTTGGCGGTCAATCAGGAACCCCTGATCGCATGGGAGCGCTTCGTCGCGCGCGGTAAAAGCCGCTGGCTCGGCAGCGTTGCGCGCCCGCTGGCGGGGGTCAAGGTCCTGGACCTGACCCGCGTCCTGGCCGGCCCCGTGGCCAGTCGTTTTCTTGCAGGCCTGGGTGCCGACGTATTGCGCATCGACGCACCCGACTGGAACGAACCCGGGGTTGTCCCGGAAATGACCCTGGGCAAGCGCTGCGCGCGCCTTGACCTTAAACACGCCAACGACCGGCAACTATTCGAAAACCTGCTCAGGGATGCCGACATTCTGCTTCACGGTTATCGGGCAGATGCGCTGGAACACCTGGGTTACAACGCAACCGCACTGCAGCAGATTGCCCCAGGCCTGATCGACGTCAGCCTTAACGCCTACGGCTGGAGCGGCCCGTGGCGCAATCGCCGGGGCTTCGACAGCCTGGTGCAGATGAGCAGCGGCATCGCCCACGCCGGTATGCAGAGCAAACAGGTGGATCAACCCGTGCCGCTGCCGGTGCAGGCTCTGGACCATGCTACCGGCTACCTGATGGCCGCCAGTGCGATACAGGCCTTGGCCCAGCGCTTGAACAGCGGGCACGCAGGTTCGGCACGGCTGTCGCTGGCGCGTACGGCAAAATTGTTGGTTGAGGCGGGACACGGCAAGCAGCCCGCATTGCGTGAAGAACAACCCGCTGATCAGGGGTTGCTGGTGGAACAGACGGCCTGGGGGCCGACACATCGTTTGCTAGCCCCGGTCACTATTACCGGGACACCGCTGCAATGGGACTTGCCGGCCGGGGAATTGGGCGCGCATCGGGCACAGTGGTGACCTTGGGATTGTCATCGCGGGCAAGCCCGCTCCCACAGTTGATTGTGTACAGCTCAGTCAATGTGGGCTTGCCCGCGATGAAGCCCGCACAATCGCTCACAGGCTCAACACACCACTGTACAACCCATACGCCGCCAGGCTCGCCCCAGCGATCACACAACTGAAAATGCCTTTTTCCAACAAGGTAAACAGCGGCTGGCCCTGCTCGCGCTTGGCCTGGGCAAACAGGATGACGCCCGGCGCATACAGCAGCGCCGACAGCAGCAGGTATTTCAAGCCACCGGCATACAGCAGCCAGACCGCATACCCCAGGGCAATCACGCCCACCAGCAGGTCCTTGAGCCGCTCGCCCTGGGCGCCCTCATAGGTTTCCCCGCGCCCGCACAGCAGCACGGCATAGGCCGCCGACCATAAATACGGCACCAGAATCATCGACGAGGCCAGGTAGATCAACGTGGTGTAGGTGCTGGCGGAAAACAGCGTGATCACCAGGAACAGCTGGATCATCACATTGGTCAGCCACAGCGCATTGACCGGCACACGGTTGGCATTTTCCTTCTTCAGGAAGGCCGGCATGGTCTTGTCATGGGCGGTGGCGTAGAGAATCTCGGCGCACAGCAAGGCCCATGACAGCAGCGCCCCCAGCAACGACACCGCCAGGCCGATGCTGATCAACATCGCGCCCCAGGGGCCCACAATATGTTCCAGCACGCCCGCCAGTGACGGGTTTTGCAAGTTGGCTAACTCGGGCTGGCTCATGATCCCCAGGGACAGCACGTTCACCAGCACCAGCAGGGCCAGCACCCCGACAAACCCGATCACCGTGGCGCGCCCCACGTCGGAGCGTTTTTCGGCGCGCGCCGAGTACACACTGGCGCCTTCGATGCCGATAAACACAAACACGGTGACCAGCATCATGTTGCGCACCTGGTCCATCACCCCACCGAATTGCGGGTTGCCCAGGCCCCAGATATCCCGGGTAAAAATGTCTGCATTGAAGGCCACGGCGGCGATCACGATGAACATCAGCAACGGCACGATCTTGGCCACGGTCGTGACCTGGTTGATAAACGCCGCCTCCTTGATGCCGCGCATCACCAGAAAATGCACGGCCCACAGCAGCAACGACGCGCAACCGATCGCCACGGGCGTGTTGCCCTGGCCGAACACCGGGAAAAAATAGCCCAGGGTGCTGAACAGCAACACGAAGTAGCCGACGTTGCCCATCCAGGCGCTGATCCAGTAGCCCCAGGCCGACGAGAAGCCCATGTAGTCACCAAAACCGGCCTTGGCGTAGGCATACACACCCGAGTCCAGGTTGGGCTTGCGGTTGGCCAGGGTCTGGAACACAAAGGCCAGGGTCAACATGCCAATGGCGGTGATGCCCCAGCCGATCAGGATCGCCCCCACCTCTGCCCGCGCCGCCATGTTCTGCGGCAACGAGAAGATCCCGCCGCCAATCATCGAGCCCACCACCAACGCCACCAGGGCGCTGAGGCGCAGCTTTTGTGCCGGTTGCGACATAGAAACTCCTGCAGATAAAACCGTCATTGAGCTAACAACTGTGCACTCGGCTAATTTATCGAAAACATGCAACGTTTATTATCTATAGCGAATAACACTGCTCGCCTCATAACTTAATGACATTTCAGTTAGTCGAGTTTAGGCAAATTTAGAATTTAAATACCCCTTGTCTTTTATCCTTGAGAGGTATTTGGCAAAGCCTTTTGAAAAAGTTTGCACATCTGCGAAAACGGGCTAGCTTCAAACATCCACGCCTTACGCATATCGCATTAATCCAAACGGATAAAAGCTCTGGGACGCGCTTATCCGAGTAATTATACGCCCGCAGCATTTATTCATAAGTCTTTAATTCACAATGGAATGTGCCAATGAAGTGATCTGAGTCAGCTGTTTGAATAGCGCACAGTTTTATTCTGTGGTCTCTCTTCTCCTGCATTGGAGTCACGCAATGTCTGAATCTCCCGGAAAACTTCGATTAGGCGCCCTTGTTGCTCTAGTTGTGGGCTCAATGATTGGCGGTGGGATCTTCTCGTTGCCGCAAAACATGGCCGCCAGCGCCGATGTTGGTGCGGTATTGATTGGTTGGGTTATCACCGCCGTAGGTATGTTGACCCTGGCCTTTGTGTTCCAAACCCTGGCCAACCGCAAACCCGACCTGGACGGCGGTGTATACGCCTACGCCAAGGCCGGTTTTGGCGACTACATGGGTTTCTCGTCGGCCTGGGGCTACTGGATCAGCGCCTGGCTGGGCAACGTCGGTTACTTCGTGCTGCTGTTCAGCACCCTCGGTTACTTCTTTCCCATTTTCGGCGAAGGCAACACCCCGGCGGCAGTGATTGGCGCCTCGGTGTTGTTGTGGGCCGTGCATTTCCTGGTGCTGCGCGGCATCAAGGAAGCAGCGTTCATCAACCTGGTCACCACGGTCGCCAAGGTCGTGCCGCTGGTGCTGTTCGTATTGATCGCACTGTTCGCGTTCAAGCTGGACATCTTCACCGCGGATATCTGGGGCGTGAAAAACCCCGACCTGGGCAGTGTGATGAACCAGGTGCGCAACATGATGCTGGTTACCGTCTGGGTATTTATCGGTATCGAAGGCGCGAGCATCTTCTCGTCCCGTGCCGAAAAGCGCTCGGATGTGGGCAAGGCCACCGTCATCGGCTTTATCACCGTGCTGCTGTTCCTGATGCTGGTGAACGTGCTGTCCCTGGGGATCATGACTCAACCGGAACTGGCCAAGCTGCAGAACCCGTCGATGGCGGCCGTGCTCGAGCATGTGGTCGGCCACTGGGGCGCGGTGCTGATCAGCGTCGGCTTGATCATCTCCCTGCTCGGGGCATTGCTGTCGTGGGTGCTGCTGTGCGCAGAGATCATGTTCGCCGCCGCCAAAGACCACACCATGCCGGAGTTCCTGCGTAAGGAAAACGCCAACCATGTGCCGGTCAACGCCCTGTGGCTGACCAACGCCATGGTGCAGATATTCCTGGTAATCACCCTGTTCTCCGCCAGTACCTACCTGTCGCTGATCTACCTCGCCACCTCGATGATCCTGGTGCCTTACCTGTGGTCGGCGGCCTACGCACTGTTGCTGGCGGTACGCGGCGAGACCTACGAGGCGGCCCTGGCCGAGCGCAAGAAAGACCTGTTCATCGGCGCCATCGCCCTGATCTACGCGGTCTGGCTGTTGTATGCCGGTGGCACCAAGTACCTGCTGTTGTCCGCCCTGCTCTACGCCCCTGGCGCGATCCTGTTCGCCAAGGCCAAGCGTGAGCTGGGCAAACCGATTTTCACCAACGTCGAGAAGCTGATTTTCGCCGCAGTGGTCATTGGCGCCCTGGTGGCGGCCTATGGGCTCTACGACGGCTTCCTGACCCTGTAACACCTGAATCTTTTTGTTCACTGGAGGATCTGTAATGACCACGGAAAAAGTTAAGTACGGCGTACATTCCGAAGCCGGCAAACTGCGCAAAGTCATGGTGTGTTCCCCAGGTCTGGCCCATCAGCGGCTGACCCCCAACAATTGCGACGAACTGCTCTTCGATGACGTGCTCTGGGTGGCCCAGGCCAAGCGCGACCATTTCGACTTCGTCACCAAGATGCGCGAGCGCGATATCGATGTGCTGGAAATGCACAACCTGCTGACCGAGATTGTCGCCATCCCCGAAGCGCTGGACTGGATCCTGGAGCGCAAGATCACCGCCAACACCGTTGGCCTGGGCCTGGTCGATGAAGTCGGCTCGTGGCTACGCAGCCTGGAGCCGCGCAAGATCGCCGAGTTCCTGATCGGTGGCGTGTCCGCCGATGATCTGCCGAGCAGCTTCGGTGGCAAGACCATCGAGATGTTCCGCGACTTCCTCGGCCACGCCAGCTTCATCCTGCCGCCGCTGCCCAACACTCAGTTCACCCGTGACACCACGTGCTGGATCTACGGTGGCGTGACACTCAACCCCATGTACTGGCCGGCGCGACGTCAGGAAACCCTGCTGACCACCGCCATCTACAAGTTCCACCCCGAGTTCACCAACGCCGACTTCCAGATCTGGTACGGCGACCCTGACCAGGAGCACGGCGCTGCCACCCTGGAAGGCGGCGACGTGATGCCGATTGGCAACGGCGTGGTGTTGATCGGCATGGGCGAGCGTTCGTCCCACCAGGCTATCGGCCAACTGGCGCGCAACCTGTTCAAGAACAAGGCCGTGGAAAAGGTCATCGTTGCCGGCCTGCCGAAATCCCGCGCGGCGATGCACCTGGACACCGTGTTCAGCTTCTGCGACCGCGACCTGGTGACCATCTTCCCGGAAGTGGTGAACCAGATCGTGCCCTTCACCCTGCGTCCAGATGAAAGCAAGCCCCACGGCATTGATATCCAACGGGAGAAAACCAACTTCCTCGATACCGTGGCCGCCGCCCTCGGCCTCAAGGCCCTGCGCGTAGTGGAGACCGGCGGCAACAGCTTCGCCGCCGAACGCGAACAGTGGGACGACGGCAACAACGTGGTGGCCGTGGAGCCTGGCGTGGTGATCGGCTACGACCGCAACACCTACACCAACACTCTGCTGCGCAAGGCCGGTGTGGAAGTCATCACCATCAGCGCCGGCGAACTGGGGCGCGGCCGTGGCGGCGGCCACTGCATGACCTGCCCGATCATCCGCGACCCTATCGACTACTAAACGACCATCTCCCCGGCGGCGTCCACCCGATGCCGCACGGGCCGATTACCGAATCCAAGGAGAATCATCATGGCGTTCAACATCCACAACCGTAACCTGCTGAGCCTGGAACACCACACCCCGCGCGAACTGCGCTACCTGCTGGACCTGTCCCGCGACCTCAAGCGCGCCAAGTACACCGGCACCGAGCAGCAGCACCTCAAAGGCAACAACATCGCGCTGATCTTCGAGAAAACCTCGACCCGCACCCGATGTGCCTTCGAAGTGGCGGCCTATGACCAGGGCGCCAACGTCACCTACATCGACCCGAACTCGTCGCAGATCGGCCACAAAGAAAGCATGAAAGACACCGCCCGCGTACTTGGGCGCATGTACGACGCCATCGAATACCGTGGCTTCAAGCAGGAAATCGTCGAAGAACTGGCGAAATTCGCCGGCGTGCCGGTATTCAACGGCCTGACCGACGAGTACCACCCAACCCAGATGATCGCCGACGTGCTGACCATGCGTGAACACGCCGACAAGCCGATCCACGACATCAGCTACGCCTACCTGGGCGACGCCCGCAACAACATGGGCAACTCGCTGCTGCTGGTCGGCGCCAAGCTGGGCATGGACGTGCGCATCTGCGCGCCAAAAGCCCTGTGGCCCCATGACGATCTGGTCGGTCGCTGCAAAAAATACGCAGAAGAAAGCGGTGCACGCATCACCCTCACCGAAGACCCGAAAGCGGCGGTCAAGGGTGTGGACTTCATCCACACCGACGTCTGGGTGTCCATGGGCGAGCCAGTAGAGGCCTGGGCCGAACGTATCGAGCAACTGCTGCCATACCAGGTCAATGCCCAACTAATGAAAGCCACCGGCAACCCACGCACCAAGTTCATGCACTGCCTGCCGGCGTTCCATAACAGCGATACCAAGATCGGCAAGCAGATTGCCGAGCAGTATCCGCACCTGGCCAACGGCATCGAAGTGACCGACGACGTGTTCGAGTCCCCGGCCTGCATCGCTTTCGAGCAAGCGGAAAACCGCATGCATACCATCAAGGCGATCCTGGTTTCGACCCTAGCGGACCTGTAACCCGGCACCGCTCCCACTGATGCAACACGGTCAATGTGGGCGCGAGCTTTATGTGGGAGCTGGCTTGCCTGCGATGGCATCACCTCAATATGTCTGGCAGACCGAGGTGACTGCATCGCGGGCAAGCCCGGCTCCTACATAAAGCCTGTTCCCACACTTGGCCCAGTGTTCACAAGGCAGAATTCTAGAAGGATTGCATTATGCGTATCGTCGTTGCACTGGGCGGTAACGCCCTGCTCCGCCGTGGTGAACCCATGACTGCGGACAACCAACGCGCCAATATCCGGGTCGCCACCGAACAGATTGCCAAGATTCATCCCGGTAATGAGCTGGTGATCGCCCACGGCAATGGGCCGCAAGTCGGCCTGCTATCGCTGCAAGCGGCCGCCTACACCCAGGTTTCCCCCTACCCGCTGGACGTGCTGGGCGCCGAAACCGAAGGCATGATCGGCTACATCATCGAACAGGAACTGGGCAACCTGCTGGACTTTGAAGTGCCTTTCGCCACCCTGTTGACCCAGGTCGAAGTGGACGCCAAGGACCCGGCCTTCCAGAACCCGACCAAGCCGATCGGCCCTGTCTACTCCAAGGCCGAAGCCGAAAAACTGGCCGCCGAAAAAGGCTGGGCAATTGCCCCCGACGGCGATAAATACCGTCGGGTAGTGGCCAGCCCACGGCCCAAACGCATCTTTGAAATCCGCCCGATCAAGTGGCTCCTGGAAAAGAGCAGCATCGTGATCTGCGCCGGCGGCGGCGGCATCCCGACCATGTACGACGAGAACGGCAAGCTCAAGGGCATCGAAGCTGTGATCGATAAAGACCTGTGTTCCTCGCTGCTGGCCCAGCAACTGGAAGCCGACCTGCTGGTGATCGCCACCGACGTCAATGCGGCCTTTATCGACTTCGGCAAACCGACGCAAAAAGCCATCGGCCAGGCGCACCCTGACGACATGGAAAAACTCGGCTTCGCCGCCGGTTCCATGGGGCCCAAGGTCCAGGCCGCCTGCGAGTTCGCCCGCAACACTGGCAAAACCGCAGTGATCGGTTCACTCTCGGACATCGAAGCCATTGTCCAGGGCACCGCCGGCACCCGTATCAGCACGGCAAAACCTGGCATCACCTACTTATAAATACACCCCGGGCGGTTGTTGCAGCCGCCCTTCTCCAATGCCTTGTTAGGGAGAGACGCCTATGGCCATTTTTGAACCCGGTCACTTGCATGTTGAACGCCATGCATTGAATGCCCAGGATCACAGCTACGACCTGTGCATCGACTACGAAGTCAGCCAGGACCCAAAGGAAGGCAAGGGAATGCTCTTCAAGATGCACGGTTCGGTGCAGGGCAAAGACCTCAAGGAAGAATTCTTCCTGCCCAAGGACCAGGCCTTCGACTTTGCCCGCCACGCCATGAACATCGCGCAGAAGTACGGCATGCCGAAAACTGCGGTGCTCAACGGTGGCATGCATAAACAGTACGACCTGATGTTCGAGGATGTGCGCCACCAACTGGATGTAAAACCGGGCGACCCGATCAAGCCAGAGCATCTGGAATAACCTCGGTTCCACTGCCATAACCAGTCAAATGTGGGAGCTGGCTTGCCTGCGATAGGGATCTACACAACGTTGCCGCAACGCCTAAATCCAAGCAGATAGGGCTGTTGTGGCGAGCGGGCTTGCCCCGCGCTGGGCTGCGAAGCAGCCCCTATAAGCCGAATGCGTTGTACCAGATACACCGCAGCGGCTGGTTTTGGGGCTGCTTCGCAGCCCAGCGCGGGCGATGCGGCGTTCCGACAAGCCCGCTCGCCACAGGAGAGTTCGTCAGTTTCTGAAAGTTGTGTAGATACCTATGGCTATCGCAGGCAAGCCAGCTCCCACATTTTTTGATCTCCACCCCCGCTCAGGCATACTGGCCACCCTCCGCATTGCAGAATCAAAGTCCGCCCCATGCGTATCCACGTCAGCTTCATCGACCGCGTCGGCATCACCCAGGAAGTTCTGGCCCTGCTCGGTGGGCGCAATCTCAACCTGGATGCGGTGGAGATGATCCCGCCCAACGTCTACATCGACGCGCCGACCCTGAGCGTGCAAGTGCTGGAAGAATTGCGCGACGCACTGTTCAGCGTCCACGGCGTACAAGCGGTGACGGTGGTGGATATCCTTCCCGGCCAGCGTCGCCACCTGCAACTTGACGCACTGCTGGCGGCCATGACCGACCCGGTACTGGCCCTGGACAGTGCCGGCAAGGTGCTGCTGGCCAACCCGGCGCTGATTGCCCTGTATGGTCGCGAGCCGGCGGGCGAAAGTATCGCCGAGCTGTTTGACGATCCGGCGCTGCTGGACACCTTGCTTGAACATGGCTTTCGCCTGCCCCTGCGCGAGATCAGCGTCAACGGCCAGACCTTGCTGCTGGACGCCACGCCGATTACCGATGCGGGCGCGCTGCTGACCTTGTACCCGCCCAACCGGATCGGTGAGCGGCTGTCAGCCCTGCACCATGACCATGCCGAAGGCTTCGATGCGCTGCTGGGCGAATCCGTGGCCATCCGTACCCTCAAGACCCGCGCGCAACGGGTCGCGGCCCTCGATGCCCCGCTGTTGATCCAAGGCGAAACCGGCACCGGCAAAGAGCTGGTGGCCCGCGCGTGCCATGCCATCAGTGCGCGGCATAGCTCGCCGTTCCTGGCGCTCAACTGCGCAGCCCTGCCGGAGAACCTCGCCGAAAGCGAGCTGTTCGGCTACGCCCCCGGCGCCTTCACCGGTGCCCAGCGCGGCGGCAAGCCGGGGCTAATGGAGCTGGCCAACCAGGGCACGGTGTTTCTCGATGAGATTGGCGAGATGTCGCCCTACCTGCAGGCCAAGCTCCTGCGTTTTCTCAATGACGGCAGCTTTCGCCGGGTCGGTGGCGACCGTGAGGTCAAGGTCAATGTGCGCATCCTCAGTGCCACCCACCGCGACCTGGAGAAAATGGTCACTGAAGGCACGTTCCGCGAAGACCTGTTCTACCGCCTCAATGTGCTGAATGTCGAAGTCCCGCCACTGCGCGAGCGTGGCCAGGACATCCTGCTGCTGGCCCGCTACTTCATGCAGCAGGCCTGCGCGCAGATCCAGCGTCCGGTCTGCCGCCTGGCGCCGGGCACCTACCCGGCCCTGCTGGGTAACCGCTGGCCGGGTAACGTGCGCCAGTTGCAGAACGTGATCTTCCGCGCCGCCGCCATTTGCGAAAGCAACCTGGTGGACATTGGCGACCTGGACATCGCCGGCACCTCGGTCGCCCGCCAGAGCGACGGCGAGGTCGACAGCCTGGAGCAAGCGGTGGAGGACTTCGAACGCAGCCTGCTGGAAAAGCTCTACGTCAGCTATCCCTCGACACGCCAACTGGCCAACCGCCTGCAAACATCCCACACGGCGATCGCCCATCGGTTGCGCAAGTACGGTATCCCCGGCAAACCCTGAACCAGGAACTCACCAGAAGATCCGCCGCCCGCGTTGCATGACCGCCCCCGTGGCGCTGAAAAACAGGCTTTGGGCCATGGCCGCGCTGATCCGCGAATAATAGATGGCGATGACATCGCTGTCGGTCTTGTCGGCCAGGCTGCGAAAGCTCATGAAGCGCTGTTCCGGCCGTTTCAAATGCCCGGCGCTGTAGTCGGCATTCGGTGTCGCGGGCGTGCGGTAATGAAAATGGGCGTAGGCCAAGACCTTGCCGTCCATGTCCTTGACCGTATATTCCTGTAAAAAATCATTCGCCCGCTTGAGCGCAATGCGCCCCTCTATCGGTACGATCTGCACCTGATTCTGGCTTTGCAGATACGCAATGCCCGCTTCGTCGGGTGGCAGGCGCTTGACCATTTCGATGCGAATCAGCCGGCCTTGCTCGCGCAGGTTGCGCGAGCCCTGGGCCAGCTCACCGAGCAACGGCTCTTGGGTGGCCTGGGAACTGTCCTGCCCCAGGGCTTTGCGGATTTTTTCGGCCACCACGTTCATCTTCTCGCTGTGGCGCGACAACCTGGCCTCGACGCTGGCGGGCAGGCTGGCCTGGAGCGCTTCGTTGCGCGCCTGGTCGAGAACGATCGCCTGGCGCTCCAGCAGTTTACGCGCATCCCCCAGCAGCTTTTCCAGCGGGCGCACGGCTCGCACGGGCGCTGTGCTGGTCTCGGTGAGCGTCTCAAAGGCTTCACTGCCCGGTGTCTGGCGAAAGCTCGCCACCAGGCTCTGATCGACTGGGTTGATGACATCGACAACACCCGCGTCCACCGCCGCCGCAGTACTACGGGCCTGCCCCACCAGGTAGCGGTTCTTGCGATCTCGGATCAAGCGTTTGCCAGCGCCCAGCGCGGGCCCCGGCTTGCGCCCGGGGGTGCGCTCGCGCTCGCGCAGCAGTGTGGCCATTGAGCCCCTGACTTCGTGTTCGAGGGCGTTGAGCAGACGGTTTACGTGCCCGATGCTGCCGTCGTACAGCAGGTCGGCCGCGGTGTCGTCGTACTCGCGCAGGCGCGCCTGGGTGTTGTCGTACTCAAGCAGCAGCGCGTCATACCCCTCGATACGCTGTTGCACACTCAGGGGGCCGGCCGCCTGCAAGGTTTTTTGTGACTGGACCGATTGAATCGCCTCATCGATCAACGACCTGATCTGCATGAAGTCGTCATATTCCTCCAGGAGCGGCGGCCTGCGCAGCAGCACGCCACTCAGGGCTTTCAGCTGGACAGACTTCCAGTCCAGCGGCGTCCCGAGCACCGAAGGCGGCACCGCGTCGGGACGTGCGTCGTAACCGGGCACCTGGGCCAGACGCGCATGGTTGTTGCGTTCCAGGATGCTCAACTCGATCAGTTTGTCGTTGTAGCCGATGATCTTCTGCGTCGCCTGGAAAAACGTCTGGTGCGCGGCCTGGGCAACGGCGACGTCTTCATCTTCCAGTTGCGCTTGCAACTGGCTGCGGCGCTCGCCGGTGAACGCCTCGGACGCGCGGCTGGTTATCAGCACCGCCATTTGCATGCGCAGCGTTTCGACGAGGTCTTCGAGTTGCAGGATCTTTTCCTGCTCGAACCGCGCCACCGGTTTGTTGGCGTTACAGGCAATCAATGCATCCAGTTTGGCGAGTTGTGCCTGGGTTTGTTTTTCCAGTTGCACGATAAAACTGGCGCGGATGTCTTGCCGGTCTGCCTCAGTGAAACTTTCCGGTTGGCGCATATGGGCCTTCTGAAAGCGCTTTTGCGCGGTAGCGACCGCCGTCTCCTGCGCCACCAAGCGCGTCGTCGCCTCCTGGTAAAGACGTTCCAGCATCTGGTTATGCCGCTGAATGCTCGCGCGACGGCTGGCGACCGAGGGTTTGGGCTGGCCGCCGAGCAACTGCAGGCCCACGTCCGGCTTCCATACCCCGCGCGCATTCTTGCGCAGCCAGGGACCCTGACGCAGCGGTGCTCTGAGGTCGACGATTCGCCAGCGTCCTTCGGCCTGTTTGACCCCATAGACCTTGCTGTCGAGCAGCAGGTAATCGCCATGGCGAACGGTCCCTTGCGCGTCCCGGACCATGACCTGCCCGCGGACAGGCGTATCCGCCGAGGTGATGGTGGGAGGTCCCGGCCACCGCTCACCGCGCCCCGGCGACCAGTGGAAGGTTTCAAGCTGGGCCTGCTGCGCGGGGTCAAGCCGTAAGCGCGCATTGGCCCAGGAGAAATCCATCCCGGTGACATCCCCTAGCGAGCGCTGCCAGGCGAACGTCGCCGGCGTCTGCCGGGCATGCCTGACCGGCAGGCTGTCGAGCCGCGCAATCGAGCGCTGGGTGACGGGCCTGGTCTCGCTCAGGCGCAGGCGCTCATCGATTCCGACGATGGGGCTCAACAACAGGCCCGCCAGACTGCCCATCAACTCCACCAGCGTCGTGGCGCGGTCTTCTTCACTGGCCGTGGCTGGCAACGCGAGTACCGTGCGAAAGCTGCCCAATACCAGGGTCAGCCACCCGGCCACCGCCACCGGCCCCCTGAGCATGGGCAAGAGCGCGTTGAACAACTGCCAGAGGTCATTTCTGAACAGCGTCCAGCGTAATGCTTCGGTAGAGATGGATTGTTTTTCAGCGGTCTGCCAGAGGTTCCTGGCGTTTTCATCAAAGACGCGCTCAAGAAACACCCCCGGCACCGCCTCGTCACTGAGCAAGGCTGGGCTGGACGCTGGCTGTGCGCTGTACTCGTCTCCCTGCAGAAAACGCTGGACATGGGGGTGCAGGAAACCGCCATTGGCGAACAGCGTCCGGCTGTTTTCGTCCAGGCGTTCCAGCACCACGGCCTGCAGGTCGCTGCCTGTGCTGGCGATCGCGTCGAGCAACGCCTGGCGGCTGGGGAACTGCTGGAGCGCAGCTTCGACCTGATCGGGCCGATACAGAATATGGGGCAGCTCACTGTTGTCCCGCGGGCCGATGACAAACAGGTTGCTGGCCTTATGGACGACGCCGCCGGCATGGGTCAGAAACGCCAGGGGCCGGCCAACGATAACGGGTTGGTCGGGGCTGCTCTGCAGCAAGGCCTGCACCACCCGCACGCCTGCCGCGGTGAACCCATGGCGTTGACGCAAGCGATTTTCCAAGGCTCGCATCGGCAGTTGCAGCGCCATCTGCTCGACAAACAAACGCCGGCGGCGTGCCGACTCTAGCGGGTCTGACAGTAACGCGGCCTTGAGTCGCGCCGGATAGTGCCGGCCCACATCGACGGTTTCGATGAGTGTTTTCAGGTAGCCAGGCGTGACCCAGCCGCCATGCGCCCCTGGGCTGATCTGTACGCTGGCGTAGGGTGTGGCAAAGGGATTTTCCAGCGACCACAACGTCAGGCTCTTGGTGGTGCGTTCGGTCCAGCCCACCGTTGCGCCTTGGGTGCGTTCAAACGTCAGTTGGCAATCATCCGGATTGACCGGCGTTTGGTGCGGGTAGTCCAGGCGCATCTGGCGTTGCAGCGCCTTGCGCGCGTACACGTCGATCGGATCGAGCCCGTCCAGGAACGATGCGCCAGCGCTGCGTTTTTGCAGGTGCGCCAAGCGCTCAAGCCACTGGCCATAGGTGTATCGATCAGCACTGTCAGCGGTCTGCAGCCACAGGGGCAACTGCTCTTCGTGGGGCTGCTGGACATAATCGGCATCGAACCACACCTGGGGCGCGGTGAGCCGGCTGAACAGGCGCTTGTAGCTGTCGACACCGGGCAGCGCCTGCCAATTGACCTGTTGCAGGTTACGCAGTTGGCGCTCCAGCAAGGCCTGGGCCTGTGCATCGAACACATCACCCTGGGGCTCTTTGAGCACCCAGCTGACGAGCAGGCCGGGCCTGTAGTTGCTCATATAGCGCGGCAACAAGTGACCCAACTCGTCCTGCGTCGTGAGTTTGAGCACACTCATCACCGGCACATAGACCAGGGTCACCGGCTGCTGCGCCACCTGGCGCTGCAGGACCAACAGCGTCAGCCACTCCCCCGGCTGGCCTTCCTGGGCGGCATAGACCTGATAGATATGCAGCGCATCCGGCTGGCCCAGGGCCTGGCGGTCCGCCAGATAACCCCAAAGCTGCTGCGGGCCGTCGCCCAAGCCCAACAGCTGACTGCCCTCCTGCGACGTCAGCGGCGGGTTTTGCCAGGCCGTGAGCAGGCACGCGCGCAGTTGCTTGCCCACCGCGCCCCAGCGACTGAGGCCAGGATCATCCGCCACCGGCGCATTCCAGAAGGCCACCAACCGCGCACTGAAGGCCTCGAACAACCCAGGGGCCAGGGTGTCGAGCATGCGTTCGATATCGTCGACCGAAACCCCGGCGGGGGCCGGTACCAGGTCTCGACTGATGGAGCTGACCAGTAACTGATAGCGACCTGCACTGTCGCTCCCCTCCTGAGCCCCCATGCGACGCCGAATCAACGCATCTCCCAGGCAAGTGAGCTGCCCGTATGTGCCCGGCGCCTGGGTTCGCACGCCGATCCAGGTAGCCGTGGCGCGCAGGCCGGCGCCAGCAAACCCTTCGTCGAGCCAGTCCTGGATCATCGACTCGGCCACCTGCATCAATGTCGGGCGCTGGGCAAACATACGCCCGAGGTAGTCGCGGGAGGCATATGCCTGTGAAGTGTCGTGAAGTGCCGCCGGTGAATGGCTCATGTCGCGCGTCCTGATGATTCGGAGCGGGGAAAATAGGTTGGCCATGGGCGTGCGGGGCACTACATAAATCAATGCACTGGCGCTTCATCGAGCGGGACGCATGTATTGAAAACGCTACAGCGGAACGTTTTCAATACACCACTGATCCTCCTTCGCTATGCAAGGCTTTGATCCGCATAGGCTTTTTTTCTGCCATCGAAGCGTAGCGATTTCGCTACAGCTGTTGGGAACTCACACGCGGCATTATTTTTTAACTTATTGATTTGTAACGATAAAAATATATTGGCCGCATTTTTGCTAAGGACTTACCCATTCCAATCCCGTCCACCAGACGATTCTGGCCCTGAGGAGTTTCCATGAGCGAATTGCGTTTTACTGAAGATCACGAATGGCTGCGTGCCGAAGCCGACGGCAGCGTCACCGTAGGTATTACTGCGTTCGCGCAAAACGCACTGGGTGATGTGGTTTTCGTACAACTGCCTGAGCTGCAGGCCTACGACCAGGGTGCAGAAGCTTCCACCGTAGAGTCGGTCAAGGCCGCCAGCGGTGTGTACATGCCCTTGACCGGCGAAGTGCTGGCAGTGAACGACAAGCTCAGCGACAGCCCGGAACTGGTCAACGAAGACCCGATGGGCGAAGGTTGGTTCTTCCGCTTTAAACCGGCCGATGCCGATGCGGTAGCTAAGCTGTTGGATCAGGATGCGTACGACCGCCTGATCAAAGCCAATGCGCAAGCTTGAGGAGCGTGCCATGACCGTTCAATTGACCACCGCCAACGAATTTATCGCCCGCCATATCGGCCCGCGCCAGGACGACGAGCAGCAGATGCTTGCGACCCTGGGCTTTGATTCCCTCGAAGCCCTGAGCGCCAGCGTGATCCCGGAAAGCATCAAGGGCACCGCCGTGCTGGGGCTGAGCGACGGCCTGAGCGAAGCCGATGCCCTGGCGTCGATCAAGGCCATCGCGGCCAAGAACCAACTGTTCAAGACTTACATCGGCCAGGGCTACTACAACTGCCACACGCCGTCGCCGATCCTGCGCAACCTGCTGGAAAACCCGGCCTGGTACACCGCCTACACGCCGTACCAGCCAGAGATTTCCCAGGGCCGCCTGGAAGCGCTGCTGAACTTCCAGACCCTGATCAGCGACCTCACCGGCCTGCCGATCGCCAACGCTTCCCTGCTCGACGAAGCCACCGCCGCCGCCGAAGCCATGACCTTCTGCAAGCGCCTGAGCAAGAACAAAGGCAGCAACGCCTTCTTCGCCTCGGTGCACAGCCACCCGCAGACCCTCGACGTGCTGCGCACCCGTGCCGAGCCGCTGGGCATTGATGTGGTGGTGGGCGATGAGCGCGAGCTGACCGACGTCAGCCCGTTCTTCGGCGCCCTGCTGCAATACCCGGCCAGCAACGGTGACGTATTCGACTACCGCGAACTGACCGAACGCTTCCACGCCGCCAACGCCCTGGTGGCGGTGGCCGCGGACCTGCTGGCCCTGACCCTGCTGACCCCACCGGGCGAGTTCGGTGCCGACGTGGCCATCGGCAGTGCCCAACGCTTCGGCGTGCCGCTGGGCTTTGGTGGCCCGCACGCGGCGTACTTCTCCACCAAGGATGCGTTCAAGCGCGATATGCCGGGCCGTCTGGTCGGGGTGTCCGTGGACCGTTTCGGCAAGCCGGCCCTGCGCCTGGCCATGCAAACCCGCGAGCAACATATCCGCCGCGAGAAAGCCACCAGCAACATCTGCACCGCCCAAGTGCTGCTGGCCAACATCGCCAGCATGTACGCGGTGTACCACGGCCCCAAAGGCCTGGTGCAGATCGCTACGCGTATCCATCACCTGGCCGCGATCCTGGCCAATGGCTTGAGCGCGCTGGGCCTCACGGTTGAACAAGAGACGTTCTTCGACACCCTGACCCTGGCCACCGGCGCCAACACCGCTGCCCTGCACGACAAGGCCCGCGCCCAGCGCATCAACCTGCGCGTAGTGGACGCGGCACGCCTGGGCCTGTCGGTGGACGAAACCACCACCCAAGCCGATATCGAAACCCTGTGGAGCGTGTTCGCAGGCGGTAAAGCCCTGCCAGACTTCGCCGCCCTGGCCGCCAGCGTCGACAGCACCCTGCCCGCCGCACTGCTGCGTCAGTCGCCGATCCTCAGCCACCCGGTGTTCAACCGTTATCACTCCGAAACCGAGTTGATGCGCTACCTGCGCAAGCTGGCCGACAAGGACCTGGCACTGGATCGCACCATGATCCCGCTGGGCTCGTGCACCATGAAGCTCAACGCTGCCAGTGAAATGATCCCGGTGACCTGGGCCGAGTTTGGCGCCCTGCACCCGTTCGCCCCGGCCGCACAAAGCGCCGGCTACCTGCAACTGACCAGCGAACTGGAAGCCATGCTTTGCGCGGCCACCGGTTACGACGCCATCTCCCTGCAACCGAACGCCGGTTCCCAGGGTGAGTACGCAGGCCTCTTGGCAATCCGTGCCTATCACCAGAGCCGTGGCGAAGAACGCCGCGATATCTGCCTGATCCCATCGTCGGCCCACGGCACCAACCCGGCCACCGCCAACATGGCCGGCATGCGCGTGGTCGTCACCGCGTGCGACGCCCGCGGCAACGTGGACATTGAAGACCTGCGCGCCAAGGCTATCGAGCATCGCGAACACCTCGCCGCGCTGATGATCACCTACCCATCGACCCACGGCGTGTTCGAGGAAGGCATCCGCGAAATCTGCGGGATCATCCACGACAACGGCGGCCAGGTGTATATCGACGGCGCCAACATGAACGCCATGGTCGGCCTGTGCGCCCCTGGCAAGTTCGGCGGCGACGTGTCCCACCTGAACCTGCACAAGACCTTTTGCATCCCCCACGGCGGTGGCGGCCCGGGCGTTGGCCCGATTGGCGTCAAGTCACACCTCACGCCGTTCCTGCCCGGCCACGCGGCCATGGAACGCAAGGAAGGCGCGGTGTGCGCGGCGCCATTCGGCAGCGCAAGCATTTTGCCGATCACCTGGATGTACATCAGCATGATGGGCGGCGCGGGCCTCAAGCGCGCTTCGCAGTTGGCAATCCTCAATGCCAACTACATTTCCCGTCGCCTGGAAGAGCACTACCCGGTGCTGTACACCGGTAGCAACGGCCTGGTGGCACACGAATGCATCCTCGACCTGCGCCCGCTCAAGGACAGCAGCGGTATCAGCGTCGATGACGTGGCCAAGCGCCTGATCGACTTTGGGTTCCATGCACCGACGATGTCGTTCCCGGTCGCCGGCACCTTGATGATCGAGCCGACCGAAAGTGAATCCAAGGAAGAACTGGACCGTTTCTGCGACGCCATGATCGCCATCCGCGAAGAAATCCGCGCAGTGGAAAACGGCACGTTGGACAAGGATGACAACCCACTGAAGAACGCACCGCACACCGCTGCCGAAATCGTCGGTGAATGGAGCCATCCGTACAGCCGCGAACAAGCGGTGTACCCGGTGGCGTCGTTGATCGAAGGCAAGTACTGGCCGCCGGTTGGCCGGGTCGATAACGTGTTTGGTGATCGCAACCTGGTGTGTGCGTGCCCGTCGATCGAGAGCTACGCCTGATCTGACTGAGTGACGGGCTTGCTCGCGAATGCGGTGGTTCAGTCACCAGATGCATCAACTGACACTCCACATTCGCGAGCAAGCCCGCTCCCACAATTGGACCGATTGTACCCGCCACATAATAAGAAACCGGAGAACCACTCATGTCTTTAAGCGTGTTCGACCTGTTCAAGATTGGCATCGGCCCCTCAAGCTCTCACACCGTTGGCCCGATGCGCGCCGCAGCCCGATTCGCCGAAGGCCTCAAGCGTGACGACCTGCTGCACGCCACCACCTGCGTCAAGGTGGAGCTCTATGGATCACTGGGCGCCACCGGCAAAGGCCACGGCAGCGACAAGGCCGTGTTGCTGGGCCTGGAGGGCGAACACCCAGACACCGTGAACACTGAAACCGTGGCCGCACGCCTGGCGCAGATGCGCAGCGACGCGCGCTTGAACCTGCTCGGTGAACACAGCATTGCGTTCAACGAGAAAGAACACCTGGCGATGATTCGCAAACCCCTCGCCTATCACCCCAACGGCATGATCTTCCGTGCGTTTGACGCTGCCGGCATCCAGATCCGCAGCCGCGAGTACTACTCGGTCGGCGGCGGTTTTGTGGTGGATGAAGACGCTGCCGGCGCCGACCGGATCGTCGAAGACGCCACGCCCCTGACCTTCCCGTTCAAACATGCCAAGGATTTGCTTGGCCATTGCACCACCTATGGGCTGTCCATCAGCCAGGTGATGCTGACCAATGAAAGCGCCTGGCGCCCGGAAGCCGAGACCCGCAGCGGCCTGCTGAAGATCTGGCAGGTGATGCAGGACTGCGTGGACGCAGGCTGTCGCAATGAAGGAATCCTGCCGGGAGGCTTGAAGGTCAAACGTCGCGCCGCCGCGCTGCATCGTCAGTTGTGCAAGAACCCCGAATCCGCCCTGCGCGACCCGCTGTCGGTGCTGGACTGGGTCAACCTGTACGCCCTGGCGGTCAACGAAGAAAACGCCAACGGCGGGCGCGTGGTCACGGCGCCCACCAACGGCGCTGCGGGGATCGTGCCCGCCGTACTGCATTACTACATGCGTTTTATCCCCGGCGCGAACGAAGACGGCGTGGTGCGTTTTCTGCTCACCGCCGCTGCCATCGGCATTCTGTACAAGGAAAACGCCTCGATTTCCGGCGCCGAAGTCGGTTGCCAGGGTGAAGTTGGCGTGGCCTGTTCGATGGCGGCGGGCGCGCTGTGCGAAGTGTTGGGCGGCAGCGTCTCTCAAGTGGAGAACGCCGCCGAGATCGGCATGGAGCACAACCTCGGCCTGACCTGCGACCCGATTGGCGGCCTGGTGCAGGTGCCCTGCATCGAGCGCAATGCCATGGGTTCGGTGAAAGCGATCAATGCGGTGCGCATGGCCTTGCGCGGCGATGGGCAGCATTTCGTGTCCCTCGACAAGGTGATCCGCACCATGCGCCAGACCGGCGCCGATATGAAAAGCAAATACAAGGAAACCGCCCGTGGCGGTTTGGCCGTCAACATTATCGAGTGCTGATGCTTATAAACGCGCCAGCACGTTTTTCAGGAGCTGAATATGTCCACCGAAACCCTGTTGAAAACCCCACTGCACGCCCTGCATCTTGAACTGGGCGCACGCATGGTGCCGTTCGCCGGCTATGACATGCCGGTGCAATACCCACTGGGTGTGATGAAGGAGCACTTGCACACCCGTGAACAGGCCGGGTTGTTCGATGTGTCGCACATGGGCCAGATCCGCCTGACCGGGGCCAATGCCGCCAAGGCCCTGGAAACCCTGGTGCCCGTTGATATCATCGACCTGCCAGTGGGCATGCAACGCTACGCCATGTTCACCAACGACCAGGGTGGCATCCTCGATGACCTGATGGTCGCCAACCTGGGTAACGATGAATTGTTCCTGGTGGTCAACGCCGCTTGCAAGGATCAAGACCTGGCCCACCTGCGCCAGCATATCGGCGAGCACTGCCAGATCGAGCCGCTGTTTGAAGAGCGCGCCCTGTTGGCCTTGCAAGGCCCGGCGGCGGTGAAGGTGCTGGCGCGCCTGGCCCCGGAAGTGACCAAGATGACCTTTATGCAGTTCGCCCCCCTGCGCCTGCTGGGGGTGGAGTGCTATGTCAGCCGTTCCGGTTATACCGGCGAAGACGGTTTTGAAATCTCCGTCCCCGCGGCCAACGCCGAGAGCCTGGCGCGCAGTCTGCTGGCCGAAACAGAAGTAGCGGCCATTGGCCTGGGCGCTCGAGACTCCCTGCGCCTGGAAGCCGGGCTGTGCCTCTATGGGCACGATATGAACAGCGAAACTACCCCGATTGAGGCCAGCCTGCTGTGGGCCATCTCCAAGGTCCGCCGTGCTGATGGTGCGCGTGCCGGTGGCTTCCCGGGCGCAGACCGGATCTTCACCCAGCAGCAGACCGGTATCAGCCGCAAGCGCGTTGGCTTGTTGCCACAGGAGCGCACGCCGGTGCGTGAAGGGGCAGAGATTGTCGACGACCACGGCACCGTGATCGGCACCGTGTGCAGCGGCGGCTTTGGCCCAAGCCTGGGCGGCCCGCTCGCCATGGGCTACCTCGACATGGCCTTCACCGCGTTGGATAGCGAAGTCTCTGCGTTGGTGCGTGGGAAAAAGGTGCCACTTCGTGTAAGTAAAATGCCATTCGTGCCACAGCGTTACTATCGTGGCTGATTGACTGTTCCTATAAGTAACGCGGTTGTGTTCACTTGCACTAATCTGTAACACAACCGCCATAAAACAGTGCGCCGACGATAGTCAATGTTATGTCGATCAACCTATAACAAGTGACTCAATCTATCGAATAACACCCTGCGGCAATATTGCCCTAAGTGCGAGCAGGGCTAGTAAATACGTGGCTTGCAGAGGGCTTGTTTTTCCTGTGTTAGTTGGCGTAGAGTTTGCCCACTGTGTTTGCATGGGTCGCTTGGAACCTGGACCTGGGCAGTAGCTGAAGTAGTTGTGCTACAACCCGTTCGACGTCTCTTACTTTCCTGCAACCCAGCCCAGTACTCTTTCATGTGAAAGGGGCTGTCATTAATTTTTAGCGTCAAGGAAATAAGAAAATGGCTGAACGTCAGAGCGGTACCGTCAAGTGGTTTAACGACGAGAAAGGTTTTGGTTTTATCACTCCAGAAAGCGGTCCGGATCTGTTCGTGCATTTCCGCGCTATCCAGGGCAACGGCTTCAAGAGCCTCAAAGAAGGCCAGAAAGTGACCTTCATCGCTGTGCAGGGCCAAAAAGGCATGCAAGCGGACGAAGTACAAGCAGAAGCCTGATCCTTACTGCGACAAAAAGCCTCTGATGGTGACATCAGAGGCTTTTTTATGTGCGTTTGTCCGTAAAATGGCTTTTTTCCTCCAGAGAGCCGAGCCATGTCGAAACACCTGCTAAGCCCCCAAGGCGAATTCCCCGCCGTTGGCCTGGGCCGTCGTCTGGCAGCGATGTTCTATGACTTCCTGTTGTGTACCGCCCTGCTGATCGTTACCGCCTTCCTCTACAAGCTGGTGTGGATCGCGTTTGTGGGCGAGGCAAAAATGCGCACGCTCTCGGAGTCCGGCGCTCTGGACGGTGATCCGCTGCTGTCGACGATTCTGTTTTTTGTACTGTTTGGCTTCTTTGCCAAGTTCTGGACCCATTCCGGGCAGACCCTGGGTATGCAAGTGTGGGGCGTGCGCGTGCAGAACGCGGACGGCTCGCGCATCAGCCTATGGCAGGCGCTGTTGCGGTTTGTGGTATCGATTGCGTCGTGGTTGTGCGCAGGGCTGGGGTTTATCTGGTCGCTGGTGGACAAGAAACAGCGGGCCTGGCATGACATTTATTCGGACACGCAGTTGGTGCGAATCCCGAAGAAAAAGAAATAGCGCCAAACGATGCAAATCAAACTGTAGCAGCAGGCTTGCCTGCTCCTACAGTTTGGTTGTGGCAGCCTTGGATCAGGCGTTGCCGGCCAGCTTCAGGCGGGCCGCCTGGGTAAAGTCCAGCATGCGCTTGAGCGGGCGTACGGCATGGGGGATCAACGAGGGTTCGACGAAGATCTCGTTGCTGCCTTCACGCAGGCATTGCAACGTGCGCTCCAGGGTATTCATCGCCATCCACGGGCAATGCGCACAACTGCGGCATGCCGCGCCATTACCGGCGGTGGGCGCCTCGACAAAGACCTTGTCCGGGCACAGCTGCTGCATCTTGTAGAAAATGCCACGGTCAGTGGCGACGATAAACGTCTTGTTCGGCAAACGCTGCGCCGCCGCAATCAACTGGCTGGTAGAACCCACGGCATCGGCCAACTCGATCACCGAGGTTGGTGACTCCGGGTGCACCAGGATCGCTGCATCCGGGTACAGCGCCTTCATGTCTTCCAACTGCTTGGACTTGAACTCTTCGTGGACGATGCACGCACCGTCCCACAGCAGCATGTCGGCACCGGTCTGGCGCTGGATATAGGTACCCAGGTGCTTGTCCGGGCCCCAGATGATGGTTTCGCCGTTATCCATCAGGCTTTCGACGATTTCCAGGGCGCAACTGGAGGTCACCACCCAATCCGCACGGGCTTTGACTGCCGCCGAAGTGTTGGCGTAGACCACCACGGTACGCTCCGGATGCTGGTCGCAGAACGCCGAAAACTCTTCCACCGGGCAACCCAGGTCCAGGGAGCACGTGGCTTCCAGGGTCGGCATCAGGATCCGTTTTTCGGGGGTAAGGATTTTCGCCGTCTCGCCCATGAAGCGCACGCCAGCAACCAGTACGGTCTTGGCCGGATGGGCGGCGCCGAAGCGGGCCATTTCCAGGGAGTCGGAAACACAGCCGCCGGTTTCTTCAGCCAGGGCCTGAATCACCGGGTCGCAGTAAAAGTGCGCCACCAGTACCGCGTCTTGAGCCTTGAGCTCGGCAGCGATGGCAGAACGTAAGCTTGCCTCTTGCTCGGCACTGAGCACCTTGGGTTGCTTGGCATCGAGGTGGGCTTGGACCAGAAGGCGTTCGGAAATTTGCGTCATGTTCGCAAGACCTACAGGCGCAGTTGCGCGAAAGTCGAGTGTACCACCGGCTCTGGAGCCCTTCGGGCGCCGCCGGACGAAGTGATTGTGTTCATCAAGCACGGGTGAAGCTGCGCAAGGCTACAGAATATCGATTGGATTCAAAAGCCTAATATGGCGCAGGGACATTACCCATTTCCCTGGCCAGATCCAACCAGGCTCGCGCAGCCGGCGGCAAGTGAGCATTACGCCGCCAGGTCAGGGCTATATGCCAGTCGGTCCGGGGTTCATCCAACGCAATCAACGCAATGCCGGCATGCAGGTGTTTATAGGCCAGCATGCGCGGCAGGAAGGCAACGCCCAGGCCCGCGCCGACCAGGTCGACGATAAAGTCGATCTGGGCACTGCGCACAGAAACCTTCGGCGAGACACCCCGACGCTCGCAGGCGGAAAGAATGATGCGGTTCAGGGCAAATCCAGCCTCGAAGAGTATGAATGGTGAGTCGGACAAGTCGGAAAAATCCACACTTTTGCGCCCGGCCAATGGATGGCTGCTGGGCAGGACCACCATCAACGGCTCGACGCGCACGTCCTGATACTCGAACTCGCCCTCCACCGGCACCAGCAGCGCGGCGACATCCACCTCCCCCGCTTGCAGGCACTCGCCCAGCTTCTTGCTGCCATGCTCGATCAGCTCGATCTCGATCTGCGGGTAACGCTGGCGGTACTCGGCAAACATCGCCGCAAACAACTCACCACTGCCCACCGGCGGCAGGCCGATGCGCAAGACGCCACGCTTGAGACCCAGCAGGTCATTGATCTCGGCCACCAGGTCGCTGCGCTCGGCGAGCAGCACCAGGGCGCGGCGGTAGGCAATCTCGCCGGCGGCTGTCAGTTCACTCTTATGGCCGATACGGCTGAACAGCGGCGTGCCCAGCTCCTCTTCCAGGGTCTTGACCGCTTTGCTGACGCTCGATTGCGTGAGCGAAACCATCTCGGCCGCTTGTGAGAAACTGCCTTGGCGCACCACTTCGACAAAGGCTCGCAGCGTTCGCAGGTTCATGACTATTCCATTTGCGACTTGAATTAAGTTGTAAAAGTTGTTTTTACCATGAAAAGCCTTTGACTATCCTCCACCCACCGTTTTCCTTATTCCGGGGCCTCACTGTTCATGATCATTTCGTCTGCATCGGATTACCGCGAAGCCGCACGCCGCAAACTGCCGCGTTTCCTGTTCGACTACATTGACGGTGGCGCCTACGCCGAGCACACCCTCAAGGCCAACAGCTCGGACCTGGCAGACATCAGCCTGCGCCAGCGCGTCCTGCGCAACGTCGAGAGCCTGAGCCTGGAAACCACGCTGTTCGACCAACCGCTGGCGATGCCGGTGGTCATGAGCCCGGTAGGCCTGACCGGCATGTTTGCCCGGCGCGGGGAAGTCCAGGTGGCGAACGCGGCGGCCAATAAAGGCATCCCTTTTTGCCTGTCGACCGTTTCCGTGTGCCCGATCGAGGAAGTCGCATCGCAGACCGCGCAATCGATCTGGTTTCAACTCTATGTGCTCAAAGACCGCGGCTTCATGAAGAACGCCCTGGAGCGCGCCCAGGCCGCCGGGGTGAAAACCCTGGTGTTCACCGTCGACATGCCAACCCCCGGTGCCCGCTACCGCGATGCTCACTCCGGGATGTCCGGCCCGTACGCCGCCCAGCGGCGCATGTTGCAGGCCGTGACCAAGCCAGCCTGGGCTTTTGACGTGGGACTTATGGGCCGCCCCCACGACTTGGGCAATATTTCCAAATACCTCGGCAAACCAACCCACCTTGAAGACTACATCGGCTGGCTGGCCACCAACTTCGACCCGTCCATCAGTTGGAAAGACCTGGAATGGATCCGCGAGTTCTGGAAGGGCCCAATGATCATCAAGGGCATCCTCGACCCACAGGATGCCAAGGATGCGGTGAGCTTCGGGGCCGACGGTATCGTCGTGTCCAACCATGGCGGCCGCCAGCTCGATGGCGTGCTGTCTACCGCCAAGGCGTTGCCTGAGATTGCCCAGGCGGTTGGCAGCGACCTCACGGTGCTGGTGGACTCTGGGGTGCGCTCGGGGCTGGATGTGGTGCGCATGCTCGCCCTGGGCGCCCGGGGTGTGTTGCTGGGACGAGCGCCCGCCTACGCGTTGGCCGCTGATGGCCAGCGCGGCGTGGAGAATCTATTGGATATTTTTGCCAAGGAAATGCGCGTGGCCATGACCCTGACCGGGGTTACGTCGATTGCGCAGATCGATGAGTCAATCCTGGTGCGCGGGCAGATCTGACTCGCCAGAGTCAGGCTTCGCGGATCTGGCTGACACTGGTGATCTGGCCATTCCAGACCATCTCATAATGGGAGGCCTGGACAATCGACGACACCGGCCGGGGTGTCAGCAAGGCCCAGCAGTGATCGCCCTCTGAGCGCACCGACAGGTAACGAAGGCCGGGACAACCGGCCTTCTTCAACTCGCCACCCAAGCGCTGGGCGTGGCTGTAGTCGTCAGGGTCGTAGATCGGGTCGCTCATAGGCACCGACGTCGCATCCTTCATCGAGTCGCCGGCAAAACTACACGCCAGTGCGCGAAACACAAAACGCTCATAATTAAGGCCACGGACCCCGGACCAATACTGGTTCTGGTGGTGACGCACCTCTGCCAGTGCCGTCTCGATAGTGGCCGCCAGGTACAGCACACCAAAATCACCCGCGCTGAAACGCGACCCTGCCGGGTTGACGTGGGTGAACGGCGCAATTGCGTAGGAACATCCCACAATCCCGAACGGGATTTCCCTACGGGCTATCAGCTCGATCCGCCCGACCTCATTGCCCAGTCGCGGGTTGGTCAGGGCCTGGATCTGATAAAGCGCCTCAAACTCCTCGGCATCCGCCACATCGTCAAATAAGGCAATCGGCGGGAATTTTGAATTGACCAGGCGATAGGCCTGCAACTGCCCCCCGGGCAGATCGCCCAACTGGCTGGCCCTCACCATTGCGCGCCACGCAGCACATCGATGCGCCGGAAGGTTTCGTACAGGGAAATCATATCGCCCTGGGCCATGATCTCCAGAGGCGAGCGGCCGTTGAAAAACAGGTTGTCGTTGGGCATAGCGGGGAAGCCGTACACGTTCTCGGGGTTATCGAACACCATGCGCAGCGTGGCGTGGATATTCAGCACGAAGCTGATGCGCTGCATCTGATCGGCATCCAGGCTCACGGACCAGGCGGCATCGCACTGCCGGGCGCGGGTGTAGGTACTACGCGAGATGCGCAAGATGCGGCAGGCCTGGTCGCTGCTGGCCCGCCATTTTTCCAGGATGCTCACGGCCGCCCGTAGTCCGGCGACACATTGCTCGCGGGTAAAGGGCTGTACTTGTAGGGCCAGGCTCATGGTGCCACCTCAAATTAATCTACAGACTCAAATATAGACGCCTGAGGTCTACAGAGCAAACCACTACAACATCCCGTGTCAGCTTTTAAAACCAAAGGTCCTAGTGGCATGCTTTTCGTTATTTCGAATCGCACTTTAACGCCCGATGGGTGAGAATGGTTCCCGTCTACATTTTCTCCAATCCATTGTGTATGAGCCCCCAAGAAATGGAATTCAACGCGCCTTCTTCATCCCGCTGGCTACTGGCCTTGTTCGGTGCAAGCCTACTGTCACTGTCCGGCTGCCAGAGTCAAACGCCAGAGCAGCTAGCAGAACAGGCACAGGGACGACAGGAATACGCAAAGTTCGTCAACTCGTTCAAAACAATACTGCGCAGTTATGCCCTGGCCGCCAATGAACAGGAGCTGACAGGTGTGATGAATATGGTCATGACCGTCGACACGCAGAACCATGTAGTGGACTGCTCAACCCAACGCGGAACGCTGTTGCCCAACGAGGGCCAGAACCAACTGCGTCAGGCCAAGCTGGCCAAACTGGTCACCGAGCTGTGCTGGACCACACTGTTTCCCGAGGTCTCACAAAAGGCCTTCGCTGATAACGAGGATTCCCAGGTGATTGTCGCCCCCATGGTGTTCACCCCTCTGATTGGGCTCTCGGAAGAACAGCAGCAACTGCAGAAAACCCGAATCGACCTCTATAGGCAGATCCGTTTCTTCCGCGAACAACTGTTTGCAGGGCATGACATCCAGAGCATTGGCGTCGCCAGCTTCCACTTCATTGCCGACGCACAGGGCAAAGTGAGTGAGTGCATGGTCAACCTGAATCAAAGCCCGTTCCGCTCACAGGGGTTCAAGGCAGATAGCGCGTTGCAGCAACGCCTCGCCACGCAGTGCAAACGGCTGGACCTGCGCCAGATGCCGGGATTTGCCAACCACCCTAAAGGCCTGCCCCTGGGTTATGTGCAGGTGGACTACAGCCCGTGGATGAATGGGCGCCGGGGCTGAAAGCCAGACAAGGCGGCCGGTTTACCAGCGCAAGTCGTGAGCGGCAATGCGCAACCTGAGCGCATCAACTGTCACCACATTTGTGGTCAGAATCCCGTCTGATACGGGTAGCCGTGGCTTCAGGTATGGATGGGCAGGGCCAACCCGAAAAGTACAAAAAACCCACCACAGACTTTATTGAATCTGCGCCCGGTTCGGGCTAACCAAGGCCTGACCCGGTGCGCAGCGCTGGCCACTAGATACTCAACGGCGAACTCCACGACCGCGTAAGTCAGCGCGATGACGATCGTCTGCGCGATGATGCTTCTGTGGGGATTCAGGAACGGCGGGATAAACGCCATGAATAGCAGCAGTGCCTTAGGGTTTGAAATGGCTGATACCAGCCCTTGGCGGAACAGTGACCAACGTTGCAAGGTTGTTGTGCCGGTCGTATCAAGGCTGACGGGTGCAGCCCGCCACAGCCCGAAGCCCAACCAGATCAGATAGAGCCCGCCGCCCACCTTCAAGGCTGTGAACCAGGTGGCCGACGCCTGGATCAGTGCGCCCAATCCCAACGCGCAAAGCGAAAGCACCACGGCAAAGCCGAGCACGCCACCGGTGATAGTGAACAGCGTTTTGCGACTCCCGTGAATAGCTCCATGGGTTAGCACCAATAACGCATTGGGCCCTGGTACTACCGCTATGCCGCAGCAGGTAAACAGATAGAGCAACCAGGTCTCAAATGGCATAATCAGATCCAGTATGTGTTGGTTCAGGCCAGTATCTTGCGGGTGAGCAGCCATCATAAAAAGCGCATAATTCACGTCTTAGCCATTCGATTAACGAATAGAGGTAACAGCGATGCCTGCCAGTGATTTGCAGATCGATTGGCTCAAGTGCTTCGTGGCAGTGGTGGATGCAGGTTCGCTATCTGGCGCAGCCCACGAGGTAAACAGATCGCAGTCCGCCGTCAGCATGCAGATGAAGAAACTCGAGGCCGCGCTTGGACGGCGGTTGTTGAGTCGTGGCCCGAGGCACTTTCAACTGACCGCTGACGGCCAGACACTGCTGAGCTACGCCCGTCGCATGCTCGCACTGCACGCCGAGACCCAAGCGGCTTTTCATGGTGAAGAGTTGACCGGACGAATCCGCCTTGGCGTCGCGGAGGACTACGCGGCCAAGTATCTCACTCCGGTGCTGAAGCGCTTTTCGCCGCGTTACGCAGGCGTGGAAATAGAACTGACCTGTGAACAATCGACCACGCTTATCCCGCGTGTGCGAAGCGGCGATCTTGATCTGGCGCTGGTGTCCAGGGACTCGCCTCAAAGCGGAACATTTCTCTTCAAAGAACCCATGGTTTGGGTGGGCTCACCCCAGTTCGAACTGTGGAGGCGAGACCCGGTGCCTATCGCAGTCTACGAAAGTGAAAGCCTGGCCCGGCGTTATGCAGTGAACTCACTGACCCAGCAGGGGCGCGAATTCAAGGTGGTGTACAACAGCTCCAGCCTTGCTGGCCAGGTGGCCGCAGTCGAGGGCGGGCTCGCTATTGCCGCAATCACTCAGTGCAGCGTACAGGCCTCGCTTCACGTCTTAAGTAGCGAGCACGGCTTAGGGAACATTGAACCTATGGAAGTTTCGATTTTACGTAGCCGAGCCTCTCGCGGGTCTAAGGCGGTCAATAGCCTTCATGCTTTCATCATCAGCGCCCTAAGACTTCAGGCGTAGTCATATGGTTTGGGGCGGTAACAGGAAGGGGATGAGGTGGGGAGCCTGAAATTGTATTTGCTGAGGAGGCCGTGCAAGCAGTACGTCACGCTCCTCAGAGAGCCCTACGCTTGCCTTTGTACAAGGCAAAAAAAAACCCGGAAATCCTCACTTGCGTGGGCCTTCCGGATTTTCTAAACCGCCAAAAATGGTGGGTCGTGTGGGATTCGAACCTACGACCAATTGGTTAAAAGCCAACTGCTCTACCAACTGAGCTAACGACCCGCTGTGTGGTGGCGCGTATAATACTGATTTCTAAGGATTATTCAACACCTTATTTTAAATAAATCAGAAATAACGCGTTGGGTCAGTAATTCCGGCCGCTTGGAAGCCTTCTGCACGCAGTCGGCAGCTGTCACATTTCCTACATGCACGACCGTCATTGTCTGCCTGGTAGCAGGAAACAGTCAGCGAGTAGTCGACACCAAGCCTTACACCTGCCTTGACGATATCCGCCTTGCTCAGGTTTTGCAGTGGCGCCTGGATACGGAAGCCGTGCCCTTCTACGCCCGCCTTGGTCGCCAGGTTGGCCATGCGCTCGAACGACTCGACGAACTCTGGACGGCAGTCCGGGTAGCCGGAGTAGTCGACGGCATTGACGCCGATAAAGATGTCGCGGGCATTGAGTACCTCTGCCCAGCCCAGGGCCAGCGACAGGAACACGGTGTTGCGTGCCGGTACATAGGTGACCGGGATGCCCTCAGTGGGCGCCTCAGGCACGTCGATGGTGCTGTCGGTCAGGGCCGAGCCGCCAATGCCGTTGAGGTTCAGGCCAATCACCTTGTGCTCCACCACGCCGAGGTCGCGGGCGACACGGGCGGCAGCGTGCAACTCGGCATGGGAGCGCTGGCCATAGTCGAAGCTCATGGTATAGCAGCTGTAACCCTCGGCACGTGCCATCGCCACCACGGTGGCGGAGTCGAGGCCGCCAGACAGCAGGATTACGGCACGTTTTTGCTCAGTGGTTTGTTCAGTCATTTCAGCGTCCTGGCTCGTCGTTCCAAAGATATTTATGCAGCTGCAATTGCAGGCGCACCGGCAGGTTGTCCGCGACCACCCAATCAGCCAGGTCGCGAGCGTTCAAGTCATGGTGGCTTGGAGAAAACAGCACCTCGCCGGCGCGTCGGTCCAAACCGTACTGGATCAGCTTGGAATTGGCCCAGTCATAGTCGTCCCGTGAACAGATGACGAACTTGACCTGGTCGTTGGCGGTGAGCAACTCGATATTTTCATAGCGATTGCGATGCGCTTCCTTGGAGTCCGGCGTCTTCAGGTCAACCACTCGGCTGACGCGAGGATCGACTGCGGAAATATCCAGGGCACCGCTGGTTTCAAGGGACACCTCGTAACCGGCGTCACACAGCTGCTTGAGCAAAGGAATGGCATTGGGCTGGGCCAACGGCTCGCCGCCTGTAACACAGACGTAGCGCGGCTTGTAGCCTGCCACCTGCTCCAGGATGTCGTCGAGGGTACGAATAGTGCCGCCGCTGAACGCGTAGGCACTGTCACAGTACTGGCAGCGCAACGGGCAACCGGTCAGGCGCACAAATACTGTGGGCAGGCCGGCAGTGCGCGTTTCACCCTGTAACGAGTAAAAAACTTCGGTGATGCGTAATGTGTCTTGCATAGTCGCCACGGGCGTAACAGCTAAACAGGCTGTCCGCCTCCGTCAGGCACTTCATGGGATCCCGGCAAAGCGTGAACCCCAAAAAGCGTATTTCATAAAAGGGCGTGGATTCTAACGAAAAAACCCGCGACAGGCGCGGGTTTCTTCCAAGCGGATCAGCAATGCTTACAAACGCTGCAAATCGCGCTGGGCCAACTGGGCGGCAGATGTGCCCGGGTATTGGGCCACTACTTGCTGCAGAATGCCTTTGACCTTGTCGGTATGACCCAGGCGGCGTTCTACATCAGCCAGTTTGTACAGCGAATCTGGCACCTTGGCGTGCTTGGGGTAAAGCTGGCTGACCTTGGCAAACGCCTGGCCTGCACCCTGCAAATCACCCTTGGCCAGGTTGACCTCACCCAACCAGTACTGGGCATTGCCCGCATACTGGCTGTTTGGATAACGACCCAGGAAAGCGGTGAACGCCTTGCTGGCCTTGTCGAAATCCTTGGCCTTGATCAGGTCGAAGGCTGCGTCGTAATACAGCTTTTCCTTCGCCGGGTCAGCCGGTTCGCTGCTGGCGGCAGGGGCCTGTGTGGCGCCTGCGGCTGCACCACCGGCGGCGCTTGCGGCGCCACCGGCAGAAGAATTATCAGGAGTAGCGGCTGGTGTAACGCCGGTTCCTATACGTCGGTCAAGATCCTGGTAACGCTCCAGGCCTTCTTGCTTGAGCTGACGCACCTCATTCTGCAGAACTTCAATGGTGCCTTGTTGCTGCGCCAATTGATCCTGCATGCGTTGCAGTTGGTTGAACAGTTCGCCCTGTGCCGAAGGAGCGGCCGTGGCCGCTCCCCCCGCATAGGCGCCGTTCGTGCCATAACCTGCAGGTGGATAGCTGCTCCCACTATTGTTATAGCCAGAGTTGCTATCTTCCACGGGAACCGCAGCCCACACCGCAAGCGGTGCGAGGCTGAGAGCCAATACGGTTACAACACGACGGCACGTTCGCATGACGAATTACTTACGCAGTTCGACGCGACGGTTTTGAGCCCAGGATTGCTCGTCGTTGCCGGTAGCAACTGGACGCTCTTCACCGTAGGAAACCAGTTCCAGCTGAGCTGGGGAAACGCCTTGCAGTACCAGGTAGCGCTGAACGGCTTTCGCACGACGCTCGCCCAGTGCCATGTTGTACTCACGAGTACCACGTTCGTCGGTGTTGCCTTCCAGTACAACGCGAGCGCCGTTACCTTTCAGGTCTTTCGCGTGAACGTCCAGAGCGCGCATGGCTTCTGGCTTCAGGTCCGAACTGTCGTATTCGAAGTAGAAAGTGGTGATCGCGCGCAGAGCAGCTTCTTCGCTCAGGGAGCCGTCAACTGCACCAGTGTTGGCGCCGTAACCAGCGTTTGGATCAACAGCTGCGCCTTCACCGGCATTGTCGCCGCCTTTAGACGAGCAACCAACGGCTACGGACAGAGCCAGAGCCAGAGCAGCAAACTTACCAAACTTCAGCATTTCCATCGTGAAACTCCTAATGAACCCCAGTGTGTTAAGTACTTCTTTTTGTAGCGCCGCGTCAGTTCAGGTAAGGGGACCAGGACGGTTCTCTGACTTCGCCTTGTGCGGTAGGAAGCGGGAGCCTTACGCGTCCATTAATGGACACGAGCATCAAGACTCCCCGGCCCTGCTGGCGGGTGGCGTAGATTACCATGGTGCCGTTGGGCGCAACAGTAGGCGACTCATCAAGAGTGCTATCTGTGAGGATTTTTACGCTTCCGCGCTGCAAATCCTGGGCCGCCACCTTGAAATTAGTGAAACCATCCTGGCGATGGATCATTACCAGGGTCTTTTCATCGGCCGAAAGCTTCGGATTGGCGTTGTAGTTGCCGATAAAGGTCACACGTTCTGCACCACCACCGCCAACACTGCTCTTATAGATCTGCGGTTTGCCGCCACGGTCTGATGTGAAGTAGATGGTCGAACCATCCTTGCCCCAGAACGGTTCAGTGTTGATGCCAGGGCCGGAAGTGACACGGGTGATCTGGCGCGAACCGAGGTTCATCACGTAGATATCCGGGTTACCGTCCTTGGACAGTACGAATGCCAGGCGATTGCCATCCGGCGACCAGGCTGGTGCACCGTTCAAACCTTCGAAGTTGGTGATCTGCTCACGGCGGCCGGTGTCGATGTGCTGGACGAAGATGCGCGGACGCTTCTGTTCAAACGACACATAGGCGATACGCTTGCCATCCGGCGCAAAACGCGGCGACAGGATCGGCTCGCGCGATTGCAGCAGGGTCACTGCCCGGGCACCGTCGTAGTCCGAACGCTGCAGGGTGTAGCGCGTGTTGTTCACCGAGAAACGCTCAGCCGTCACGTACAACATGCGGGTAGAGAACGCACCTTTGATACCCACCAGTTTTTCGAACGACTGGTCGGCGATGTAGTGCGCCATGTCCCGCAGTTGGTCGACGCTGCCCGACACGCTACCGGTCAGCACTTGCTGCTCGGTGGCCACGTTGAACAGGGCGTATTGCACCTGCAGGCGACCGCCCGCTGGCACGATGCTGCCTACCATCAGGTACTGGGCGCCCAGGGCTTTCCAGTCACGGTAGATCACTTCGCTGCCTTGGGTCGGCTGGCTGATCATGTTCTGCTTCGGAACGGGCGCGTAGTAACCCGAGTTGCGCAGGTCATTACCAATGATTTCCGCCATATCGTCCGGCAGTACGCTACCGCCCTGCCAACCAAACGGCACTACTGCAATCGGGGTCGCCCGATCGCTACCGCTGGTTACCAGGATGTTCTTTTCATCCGCCGCCGCTATCCCTGCCATACAGCAAATAACGACAAGCATTCCTCGAAGAAGGTTTCTCACAAGGCTAGATCCTCAGGTGTGAATGTCATCTTGAATGAACGATAGGGAGCGAAGTCGCTTGGTTTCATTCCCTGCATCTCGGTCAACCGGCCAATGTTCTTGACCGCTGCAACCGCTGAACTGTCGAACGAACCGTCGCCACTGGACTTGGCCACGCTGACCGAAGTCACCGTACCGTCCGGCAACATGCCGATCTGCAGCACCACTGTCATGCCTTTGCGTGCCGAAGGTGGACGTGTCCAGCCCTCTGCTGCCCGCGCCCGAATCAGGTCGTCGAAACTGCCCGCGACTTCATCACCACGTTCATCGGCCAAAGCTTGCTGACGTTGCGGCGTGTCGGAAAGCAAATCAGCCAAGGCCTGGGCCTTTTTATCTTCGGCGGATTTACGCGCTGCTTCCTGGGCCTTTTTCTTCGAGGCATCGGCGGCAGCTTTCTTCTTCGCGTCATCGGCGATTTTCTTCTTCGCCTCGTCTGCTTCAGCTTTTTTCTTGGCGTCTTCGGCGGCTTTCTTCTTCGCGTCTTCGACTATCTTCTTCTTGGCTTCTTCAGCGGCCTTTTTCTTGGCCTCTTCTTCAGCCGCTTTCTTGGCTTCTTCTTCAGATTTCTTCTTGGCTATATCAGCCAATTGTTTCTCTTCGGCTTTTTTAGCTTCGGCAGCTTTCTCGGCTTTCTTGGCTTCATCAGCCTTTTTCGCCTCGTCGGCCTTCTTGGCTTCGTCAGCCTTTTTCGATTCTTCGGCCTTTTGAGCCGCCTCGTCTTTCTTTTGTTCCGCAGCAGCCTTCACCGCTTCCTGCTCGACCTTCTTCTGTTCCATCTGTTCGACTTCAGTCTGGCGCGCAGCCGACTTCTGGGCCTCACCCGCAATCTTCTGATTGGTCTGGGTGGTGGCCTGACTCTTCGATTTCAGCTGATACAGGGTCGCCTGCACGATCGGCTTGGCTGGCGGCAGCTCCGGCGTCATGGCAAAGCTGACAAACAGCATGCCAAACACCAGAACGTGCAGGGCAATTGCCCAGACGCTAGGCCAGAAGAAGCTTTCCGAGGCGGACGGCTCTCGCTGTTGCTGCATCAGGGCGCCTCGGTAATCAAGCCAACATTACCGACCCCGGCCTTCTGCAGCCCGCCCATGGCGCCCATGACGGAGCCGTAGTCGACCGACTTGTCACCGCGGATGAACACCTGGGTGTGCTTGCCGCCTTCATTGCCGGCGCGGATGATCTTGGTCACCGCGTCGGTCATTTGCGGCAAGGTCATGGCCTTGTCCTGTTGCTTCTGGGTGTCGACTTCGCTGCCAAGGTTCCAGTAATAGGTCTTGTCAGCCTTGATCGAGATGGTCAGGACCTGGGTGTTGTTGTCCTGCGGCAAGGCTTCGCTGGAAACCTTGGGCAGATCAACCTTCACACCCTGATTGAGCATCGGCGCGGTCACCATGAAGATCACCAGCAGCACCAGCATCACGTCGATGTAAGGCACTACGTTCATCTCGGCGACCGGCTTGCGCTTTTTGCGAGCTCGAGCGATTAAAGCCATTGGGAATTACCTGCTTATTCTTCGCTGGTGTGCACTTTACGGTGCAGGATCGCCTGGAATTCATCGGCGAAGGTGTAGTAACGGCCAATCAGGGTTTCGCTGGTGGCGGCGAAACGGTTGTAGGCAATTACTGCGGGGATTGCAGCGAACAGGCCGATGGCAGTGGCGATCAGCGCTTCGGCGATACCCGGGGCCACGGTGGCCAGGGTCGCTTGCTGGGCCGTTGCCAGGCCACGGAAGGAGTTCATGATGCCCCATACGGTACCGAACAGACCGATATACGGACTGACCGAACCGACGGTTGCGAGGAACGGCAGGCTCTGTTCGAGCTTTTCTTCCTCACGGGAGATCGCGACGCGCATCGCACGGGCCACGCCTTCCATGACCGCTTCCGGGTCAACGCCGGACTGCTGGCGCAGGCGGGAGAATTCCTTGAACCCGGCGCGGAAGATCTGTTCTACGCCCGAATCCGGGTCTGGGTTGCTGCCTGCCTGGCGATACAGCTTGGACAGGTCGATACCCGACCAGAAGCGCTCTTCGAAGCTCTCCAGGGCACGTCGACCGGCACGCAGCAGGTTGCTGCGCTGAAAAATCATGACCCATGAGGTAACCGATGCGGCTACCAGGGTCAGCATCACCAGTTGAACCACGACACTGGCATTGCTGACCAGGCTCCACATGGAGGAATGGTCGACGACGGTAGGTTCCACGCTAAATCTCCTGCTCTGATTGTTTACCGGCGCCGCTCACGCCGGCAAAGGCCGCACGTAAAGCTTCGGGAATGGCCCGGGGTTTCAAACTATTGGTGCGCACACACGCCACCAGGAACTGCCCCTCACAGAGCAGCGTTGCATCCGTTGCCCGCCTGACCTGCTGTTTAAAGCGCAGGCTGACACGGTTCAATTCGATTACTTCGGCGCTGACCAGCAACTCATCGTCCAGTCGCGCCGGCGCGTGGTAACGGGCCTCGCTGGAATGCACGACAAATAACAGGTCCTCCCCTGCAAGCTGGGATTGGGCAAAGCCCAGCTCCCGCAGCCGCTCGGTTCGAGCCCGTTCCATGAATTTCAGGTAGTTGACGTAATACACGATGCCGCCCGCATCGGTGTCCTCGTAATAAACGCGACAGCGATGTGCGAACGACTGATCCCCGTTTTGCGCGCGCATACTCTAGTGCTTACTCCTCAGGTTGCCAATCCGGCCAGGCAACTGTTTTTCATTCTCTGCAACATTTCTAACGAAAGAATGACGACGCCAGCCACTAGGACAGCACAAACGTCGAATAAATCGACTCGCCATGCCTTTTTAATCGTCCACTGCATCGAGGAATTCGTCTACCACAGGCATCTCCCCCAATCGTGACGGAATGTTTAGCCCGAAGTGCAAATACGCATGGCGCGTGACCACACGGCCCCTCGGTGTACGCATGATGTAACCCTGTTGAATCAAGTAAGGCTCCAAAACATCCTCGATGGTATGGCGCTCCTCACTGATGGCAGCGGCCAGGCTGTCCACGCCCACCGGCCCACCATCGAATTTTTCGATCATGGTCAACAGCAGGCGCCGGTCCTGATGATCGAAACCATGTTCATCAACGTCCAGCAGGTTCAACGCCAGGTCGGCCACGGCCTTGGTGATATGCCCCTTGGCTCGCACTTCGGCAAAGTCCCGTACCCGGCGCAGCAAGCGGTTGGCGATCCGTGGCGTGCCACGGGCGCGCCGGGCAATCTCAAAGGCACCTTCCGGATCGAGCGGCAAACCGAGAATCCCCGCCGAACGACTGACAATCGTCGCAAGGTCGGCAGTGCTATAGAACTCTAGACGTTGAACAATGCCGAAACGGTCTCGCAACGGGTTGGTCAGCATACCCGCACGGGTGGTGGCGCCAACCAGGGTGAACGGCGGCAGATCCAGCTTGATCGAGCGCGCAGCCGGCCCTTCGCCAATCATGATATCCAGCTGGAAATCTTCCATAGCCGGGTACAGCACCTCTTCGACGATGGGCGACAACCGGTGGATTTCGTCGATGAACAGCACGTCATGGGGCTCAAGGTTGGTCAACAGCGCGGCCAGGTCGCCCGGGCGCTCCAACACCGGGCCGGAGGTGCTCTTGATCGACACCCCCATTTCCTGGGCGATGATATTGGCCAGGGTGGTCTTGCCCAACCCCGGCGGGCCGAAGATCAACGTGTGGTCCAGGGACTCGGCACGCCCGCGCGCCGCCTGGATGAACAACTCCATCTGCTCGCGCACGGTGGGTTGGCCGATGTAGTCGGCAAGGCTCAGGGGGCGAATGGCCCGATCCTGGACCTCTTCACGGTCGCGAGGGCCGGTGGCTGCAATCAGACGATCAGCTTCAATCACTTAAATCATTCCCTTCAGGGCTCGGCGGATCATGTCTTCGGCGCTCAGGTTCTTGTCCTTGATGGCTGACACTGCCTTGCTGGCTTCCTGGGGCTTGTAGCCCAGGGAAATCAGCGCATTGACGGCGTCGCTTTCGGCACTGGCAACCTGCGCCGCCGGCAGATCCGGCTGGTTGGGTACCAGGGCAAACATGCTTGGCACCACTTCCCAGGCCTTGAAGCGGTCCTTGAGCTCTACCAGCAGGCGTTCGGCGGTTTTCTTGCCGACCCCCGGCACCTTGGTCAGTGCCGAGGTGTCCTGGGCCGAAACGGCACGCACCAACTCGTCCACTTCCAGGCTCGACATCAATGCCAGGGCCAATTTCGGGCCGACACCATTGAGGCGGATCAGCTCGCGGAAGAAGTCCCGGTCGCGCTTGCCAATGAAACCATAGAGTAGTTGCGCGTCTTCGCGCACCACCAGATGGGTGTGCAAGGTTATCGGTTCACCGACCGACGGTAGGCGATACAGGGTGGTCATGGGCACTTCCAGCTCATACCCCAACCCGTTTACATCCAGAATCAGGTGCGGCGGCTGTTTCTCAGCCAGGGTGCCGCGCAAGCGTCCAATCACGGTTCAGATCCTTAAAGCTTGAGGTCAGATCGAGGCCCGACCATAACGATTGCGCTGATGCTATCAGAGACGCAGGCGCCCGCCACGACTGCGTGCCGTACCGAGGCCGTGGGGCAGCAGGCTGGAACGGGTATGGGCATGGCAAATGGCGATGGCCAGCGCGTCAGAGGCATCGATCTGTGGTTTTGACGTGAGCTTGAGCATGTGCATGACCATCATCTGCACCTGCTCTTTATTGGCCGCACCGGTGCCGACCACGGCCTGCTTGACCTGGGTCGCGGTGTATTCAGCGATTTCCATACCCTCCTCCGCCCCGGCAACAATGGCTGCGCCACGGGCCTGGCCCAGCTTCAGGGCCGAGTCGGCGTTCTTGGCCATGAACACCTTTTCAATGCCCATGGTCACCGGCCCGTAGGTCTGGATCACTTCGCGCACGCCGCGATAGACAATCTGCAAGCGCTCGGCCAGCTCGCCAGCGCCGGTACGGATACACCCCGAGGCGACGTAGATGCAGCCACGCGGCGTCTGCTGCACCACGCCAAAGCCGGTGATGCGCGAACCGGGGTCGATACCTAGGATTAAAGTCATAACGCCTGCGGGTTTATGGGTACATATAGATCCAATGTGGGAGCGGGCTTGCCCGCGATAGCGGTGTTTCAGTCAGAAATTCTGTATCTGATAAACCGCTATCGCAGGCAAGCCAGCTCCCACATTAGATTTTCATCGCGCTTAAGTTAGCTGTTCGGCGACGGATTCCGGGATGTCGGCATTGGAATACACGTTCTGCACATCATCCAGGTCTTCAAGCATATCCAACATCTTGAGCACCTTTTGCGCGCCATCCAGGTCCAGTTCGGCGCTGGTGGTCGGCAGCATGACGATTTCCGCGTCGGTGCCCTTGAAGCCAGCAGCTTCCAAAGCGTTACGCACCGCGTAGAAACCGGCAAACGAGGTAAACACGTCGATGGAGCCGTCTTCGTTGGTCACCACGTCGTCGGCATCCGCCTCCATTGCGGCTTCCATCAGCGCATCTTCATCCGTCCCCGGCGCGAAGCTAATCTGCCCCTTGCGCTCGAACAGATAGGCCACCGAACCATCCGTACCCAGGTTGCCGCCACACTTGCTGAACGCATGGCGTACGGCAGCTGCAGTGCGGTTGCGGTTGTCGGTCATGCACTCGACCATTACCGCGACACCGCCCGGGCCGTACCCTTCATAGGTCAGTTCGACCATATCGTCGGTATCCGCCGCACCCGCACCACGGGCCACGGCGCGGTCGATGATGTCGCGACTCATGTTGGCGCCCAGGGCCTTGTCCAACGCCAGGCGCAGGCGTGGGTTGGAGCCTGGGTCACCGCCGCCCTGGCGGGCTGCGACGGTCAGTTCGCGAATCCACTTGGTGAAGATCTTGCCTTTCTTGGCATCCTGACGCTCTTTGCGGTGCTTGATGTTCGCCCACTTGGAATGGCCAGCCATAACACAACTCCGAAATTCTCTAGAAACCTTTCAATCCCACCCCAGGCAGGATTTCCCTCTTTTAAACGCAAAGGCGCATCCGAAGATGCGCCTTTTTGACTGCGTACAACCTTATCGCGCTTTCACGCCGCAGACTTACTCAGCCTTCGGCGCCTCGCGCAGACGGATGTGCAGCTCGCGCAGTGCCTTGGCATCCACCACACCTGGTGCCTGGGTCATGACGTCCGCAGCACTCTGGGTTTTCGGGAAGGCAATCACTTCACGGATCGACTGGGCACCGGTCATCAACATCACCAGGCGGTCAAGGCCGAAGGCCAGGCCACCGTGGGGTGGAGCACCGTATTTCAGGGCGTCGAGCAGGAAGCCGAACTTCTCTTCCTGTTCCGCTTCGTTGATACCCAGCAGGCGGAAGACCGACTGTTGCATTTCTTTGCGGTGGATACGGATCGAACCGCCACCCAGCTCAGTGCCGTTGAGCACCATGTCGTAGGCACGGGACAGAGCGCCAGCCGGGTTGGCTTCCAGCTCTTGCGGCGTGCACTTGGGCGCGGTGAACGGGTGGTGCAGGGCGCTGAAGCTGCCGTCGTCGTTCTCTTCGAACATCGGGAAGTCGACGACCCACATCGGGGCCCACTTGCAGGTCAGCAGGTCGAGGTCGTGACCCAGCTTGATCCGCAGCGCGCCCAGGGCTTCGCTGACGATCTTGGCCTTGTCGGCGCCGAAGAACACGATATCGCCATCAACGGCACCGACGCGATCGAGGATCACATTGAGCTTGTCTTCCGGGATGTTCTTGACGATTGGCGACTGCAGGCCTTCAACACCCTTGGCACGCTCGTTGACCTTGATGTAAGCCAGGCCCTTGGCGCCGTAGATGCTGACGAACTTGGTGTAGTCGTCGATCTGCTTGCGCGGCATGCTCGCGCCGCCAGGCACACGCAGTGCGGCGATGCGGCATTTCGGGTCGTTGGCCGGACCGCTGAACACCTTGAAGTCGACTTCCTTGAGCTGATCGGCAACGTCGACCAGTTCCAGCGGGTTACGCAGGTCTGGCTTGTCGGAACCGTAGCGGCGCATGGCCTCTTCGAAGGTCATGTGCGGGAACTCGCCGAATTCCAGGTCCAGCACTTCCTTGAACAGGTTGCGGATCATTTCTTCGGTCAGGCCCATGATCTCTTTTTCATCGAGGAAGCTGGTCTCGATGTCGATCTGGGTGAATTCAGGCTGGCGATCGGCGCGCAGGTCTTCGTCACGGAAGCACTTGGCGATCTGGTAGTAACGGTCGAAACCGGCAACCATCAGCAGTTGCTTGAACAGCTGCGGCGATTGCGGCAGGGCGAAGAAGCTACCGGCGTGGGTACGGCTCGGCACCAGGTAGTCACGTGCGCCTTCTGGCGTAGCGCGAGTCAGGATTGGCGTCTCGACGTCCAGGAAGCCATTCTCGTCGAGGAAGCGACGGATGCTGGTAGTCATACGCGAACGCAGGCGCAGCTTCTCGGCCATTTCCGGGCGACGCAGGTCGAGGAAGCGATAACGCAGGCGGGTTTCTTCGCCAACGTCAGAGAACTCGTTGAGTGGGAACGGCGGGGTTTCCGACTCATTCAGCACTTCCAGTTCGTAGCCCAGGACTTCGATCATGCCCGACGCCATGTTGGCGTTGGTGGCACCGGCCGGACGCAGGCGAACCTTGCCGGTGATTTTCACGACGTACTCGCTGCGCACGCGGTCGGCGGCGGCGAAGCTCTCGGCGCGATCCGGGTCGAATACCACCTGGGCCAGACCGTCACGATCACGGATATCGAGGAAAATCACCCCGCCATGGTCGCGGCGACGGTGAACCCATCCGCAAAGGGTGATTTCCTGACCTTCCAGGGTCTCGTTCAGTTGGCCGCAATAGTGGCTGCGCATCATGGTAGTGGTTTCACTTCTCGTAATTCGAAATTCGGTGGAGTTCCTGCTCGGGCACCGCACCTGTTGAGTCAGGCCACGGATAATGCAGGAGCTCGCGCGTAGAGTTCAACTCAGTCTGCTTTGTCGCCGCCCGCCAGATTCTTCTTGGCGCCGGTCTTGAAGTCGGTCTCGTACCAGCCGCTACCGCTCAGGCGAAAGCCCGGCATGGACAACATCTTTTTCAGTTCGGGCGCCCGGCAAGCGGGGCAATCGACCAACGGCGCGTCGCTGATCTTCTGAATGGCTTCCAATTGGTGACCACAGGAAGCGCATTGGTAATCGTACATGGGCATGGAGTATCTCGGCGATCACGTCACTGCTGCGCCACGCCCCGTACCAGCCGGGTGCGCAGCAAAGGGCGAGATTATATCCGTTAAATCGAGGCTGTGCAGCCGTAGCAACGTGCAGCGCACTATATATAGAACCGCCCAGCCCCTGCACTACCGCGCAACCCGACTACATGAGGCCGGCCTGGCTTGTGGCCGATGCCTGCCCTTTGAGCGCATGAACCACACACACCACCCGGACCAGCCCGCTGAAATTCTTGACTCCGCCATAACGTAAATGCACTTCGCGATCCACGTACGACAGCAGCGCACTGATCGAGCAGGTATTGATCCTGGCAATCTCAGCAAGAATATTCCAATAGACTTCTTCAAGCCGCAGGCATGTCGAGAAACCATTTAATCGGACAGACCGCGACAATGGCCGCGCCAGCGCCATATCAAACCCTTTGACAAAGGGATCAATCTTGATCTTTTGAAAACCGGAAGTTTCCATCACACCATTACCCATACCACGCGACATACACTTGACACTCCCTTGCCAAACGGCTGTTGAATGAACTGCTCTTAGTTGCCGTTGAGCCTATAAAACATCAAGCAGCCACGAGCAGCCAGAAGACGGGGAGTCGGTGTGCGTAGGACAAGCCAACGTGAGTATCCGGAAGTGATCAGGCCAAGCCAGTGGCGCCTGCCAGGCACCACTGGCCCGTAGGGTTTATTTGCCTTCGAGCAGCGAGCGCAGCATCCAGGCGGTTTTCTCGTGGATCTGCATGCGCTGGGTCAGCAAGTCCGCGGTCGGCTCGTCGCTGACCTTATCAAGCAACGGGAAGATCCCGCGCGCCGTCCGGGTAACGGCTTCTTGCCCATCGACAAGTTGCTTGATCATGTTTTCAGCGCTGGGCACGCCTTCTTCTTCCTTGATCGAGGACAAACGGGCATAGATGGAATAAGCACCCGGCGCAGGAAAGCCCAGGGCACGAATACGCTCGGCGATGGAGTCAACTGCCAGCGCCAGCTCGTTGTATTGCTCTTCAAACATCAAGTGCAATGTACGGAATTGCGGCCCCGTGACGTTCCAATGAAAGTTATGGGTTTTCAGATAAAGTACATAGGTATCTGAAAGCAGCCGTGAAAGTCCGTCAACAATGGATTTACGATCTTCTTCACTGATACCGATATCGATTGCCATGTCTATTCCCTTCAATTGATGAAAATTCATTGATCAGGTGCTTACCCACTCTAGCAAGAGTACTCGCCTTGCGCAGCTCTGGTGCCGCAGCAGGCCTGCGGCAAATCGCCGTGTTACAGCGCGCGCAACCACGAGCGGCAAGGCGTGGCGCGGCAAAAAGCAGCCTGACCTGTCTAGGACAAGGGTTTGCCGCACAAATGCGATGATCTTCGCAACGCCTTGAAACGCTTGATTTGAGAAGGCACAGGCTTTGCTGTTAAATAGGCAGCGTGTCGCCACCGCTATTTCCTGCGGCAAGCGGCATAGGCTGATAACCGCGCACGTGCCCAACGCCTCCCATTGTTCAGAAGCGAACCGTGCCAGTCAGCTCTTCCTTGTGATCCGTCTTAACGTGAGTTAATCAAAATGTTGAAAATCGTCCACCTGCTAACGGGCGCTGCAGCTTTGCTGCTGTCCTTTATCCCGAGCCTGCAACCAGAAAGCCTGCCGTACCTGCAACAACACGACGCGCTGTACCTGGCTCTGTTCGGCCTTCTCAACCTGACGCTGGCGCCAGTGATTCCCTACTGGAACAAAGGCACACGCCATCAACTGCAAAACCTGGTCAGCGCATTGCTGGTACTGACTGTCGTCGTACAAACCCTCACCCTCCTGGCCCCCATGCCTGAAGTCGGCGGCCATCCAGCCATCCTGCTCAGCCTGGCCATCGCTGTGGTCGCTATCGTTCTTCACCTGGCCATCAGCTTCTACCGTTCGTCTGCTCCGGCCACTTCGCAAAACTACGACATGACCAACCGGGATACCGGGACCGTCAAGTGGTTCAACACTTCCAAAGGCTTCGGCTTTATTTCCCGGGACTCGGGCGACGATATCTTCGTCCACTTCCGGGCTATTCGCGGCGAAGGCCATCGCGTTCTGGTAGAAGGCCAGCGCGTGGAGTTTTCCGTCATGAACCGTGACAAAGGCCTGCAAGCTGAAGACGTGATCGCCGCCCTGCCGCGTCGCTGATTCAGACCAGGCCCGAAAAAAAACCGCGATGCAGTTGAAACTGCATCGCGGTTTTTTATGGCCGCAAGTTTTCCCCTGCCCTCAATAATGAGGCGGCGGCGCCTCTTCCTCGGAGGATTCGAACTGCCCGCCCATTTCTTCCTGACGCTTGAGCAAGGCAGCCATCTGCAATTGCAGGCGCTCTACCGCACGCTGCTGGGCAACCAGGATGTCATTCAATGTCTCGATGGTGTCGTCCTGGAAAGCCAGGCGGCTCTCAAGGTCCATCACGCGGTCTTGCAGGTCCATGGTTCAATCCTGGGCAAAAGTGAATTCGGGCGGCATCAACTCCCGCAGGCGGGCTCGAATCAGCGCTACCTGGTCGTCGGAATAAGGTACCGCCGGGTGCCTGCCCCAGACCGGTGCGGGCCAGGCCGCATCGTCGCGCTTGCGCACAATCACGTGCACATGCAGCTGGTTGACCACGTTACCCAGCGCACCGATGTTCATCTTATCGGCGCCGAATCCGTCATTGAGCAGTTGCGCCAACGTGGTGGTTTCGTGCCACAACCGGGACTGGTCGCCAGCATCAAGCTGGAACACTTCGCTGATACCGGCAATGCGCGGCACCAGGATAAGCCAGAGGTAGTTAGAGTCGTTGGACAGCAGCAGCCGGCACAGGGGGAATTCCCCGATGGGCAAGGTGTCGTTTTGCAGACGTGGATCCAAGGCGAACACCGCAGGCACTCCGTTCGGCTAGTCAGTTTCAGGCGCCCAGCATACCTGCGAATGACGGCTGCTTCACGGGGCAATCGCCGCACACCCCATGGGCAATCTGCCGACCGCAAGCCAACGCACCAAAATGAGTCTTTTATGCCCCGCATCGGGCAGGGCCTATCCGCCGATTACTCACTGCGCAGGGTGAACCGGTAACATTTCTGACGGAAACGTATTTTCACCCGTTCGAAATCCCGCACAACCAACGCCCCAAATTCCAAAAAAAACCACGCAAAAGCCCCGCATCCAGGCGGTTTTCACAGACTCACCACATTTTTCACGAAAAAATGACATCTGCCTGGCAGTTTGAGCACGCTTGTTGCATTCACTCCCATATCGTCGACAACGGCACCTGCCAGGAAGGCGGTGCTTCACGATAAAAAGAACAGTGAGCCAATACACAAACAGGAAGTTTTAAAACTTTGAACAGGGTACTTTGCACCTCTGTCCAGGGTATTAAAAACAGTATTGAAGTTGTCAGTCTGGCTACAAACAGACTGTAGATTTGCGACATGGATCTAGCAATTTACGACAGCCTCGTAAAGAAGCTGAAAGGACAGATGTGCAAGTATCGCCAATTATTGCCAGCGTGCTATAAGTTTGCGCTGTCACAAAAAAGAAAGAGCCGCCCAGACAAAAATACAGGTGGGACGGCAGTACTCTTCCTAAAACCAAAGGAGCAAATCACGATGCGCGTGATGAAGTGGAGCATGATCGCCCTCGCTGTTTCAGCAGGCACCTCACAGTTCGCAATGGCGTCCGCCCAAGATGATGCCAAGGGCTTTGTCGAAGACAGTACGTTCAGCATCAATACCCGCACCCTGTACTTCAGCCGAGATAACCGCAACAACAAGTCGGGTACGAGCTACACCCGGGAAACCGGCCTGGGCTTCAACGGTTTGTACCAGTCGGGTTTCACCCAGGGCACCATCGGTGTGGGTGTTGACGTTATCGGCCTGCTGGGCGTGAAACTGGACAGCGGCAGAGGCCGTAATGGCACCGGCCTGTTCCCGGAAGGTTCGGATGGCCGCTCAGAGGATGAATACTCCAAGGGCGGCGGCGCCATCAAGTTCCGCCTCTCCAATACCGTGCTGAAAGTCGGCGACCAGTACACCACCGCACCGGTATTCGCATCCGACGACAGTCGCTTGCTGCCAGAGCTGCCACAAGGTATCTCGATCGTCAGTAACGAGATCAAGGACCTCAAGCTGGAAGCCGGCCACTTCACTTCCAGCGTTGCCCAGGCGCAAACCTTCAAGGACAGTATCCTCGACTTCCCTGAAACCTCCCGAGGCATCAAGCAAGCCAATTTCGTGGGCGGCACCTACGGTTGGACGCCTGAGTTCACCACCAGCCTCTACTACTCGAAAGTCGAAGACTACTGGCGCAAATACTACGCCAACGTCAACTGGACCCACGCCCTTAGCGATGACCAGTCGGTGGCCGTAGACTTCAACATCTACGACACCAAGAGCGACGGAGCCGGCCTGCAACGCGCCTTCAAAGACGACGTTACCAAACTCGACAACCGCGCGTTCAGCTTGCAGGGTGCCTACACCATCGGCGCACACACCTTCACCCTGGCTGCACAGAAGGTTACCGGTGACGGCGATTACGGCTACGGCATCGATGGCGGCGGTACAGTGTTCCTGGCCAACTCCGTGGCCCGTTCCGACTTCAACGCCGAAGGCGAGAAATCCTTCAAGGCCCGTTATGACCTCGACATGGCCACCTTCGGCGTACCTGGCCTGAGCTTCCTGGCTGCGTACGTCACTGGTAGCGGCGCCAACACCGCCCTGACCTCGAACGGCAAAGAGTGGGAACGCGACCTCGAAGCCAAGTACGTGATCCAGAGCGGCCCGGCCAAAGACCTGAGCCTGCGTATTCGCCAAGCGACTTATCGTTCGTCTGACGGTGTTTACTACGGTTCTTCGTCCATCGACGAACTGCGTTTGATTGCGCAATACCCGCTGAACATCTTGTAATCAAAGATGCCCGAGGGCTTCGGCTCTTAATGAAAAAGCCGCTCACTTTTAACCAGTGAGCGGCTTTTTTATTACACTTTTATTTCTGCGACCTTGATAACTAGCAAGCTAACTATCAAGTTTATTGCCGAGACGAAACCTGACTCTTCAGCCAAGTTAAATCCCTGTACCCGTTTATTTGGCAGGCGCGTCTTGCATCACGCGAATAACACGCTGCGGGAACGGGATATCAATTCCCGCCGCTTTCAAACGGTCACGCGCCAGTTCATTGAACATGAACATCACATCCCAATAATCCGCCGTCTTGGTCCATACGCGCAGGGAAACAGTGATTGAACTGTCGCCCAGGGTCGAAACCACAGCGACCGGCTCTGGGTCCGCCAGAACCCGTGGGTCCTTGGCCAGTTCCAGCAGCACTGCGCGGGCTTTCTGCAGGTCGGCTTCGTAGTCGACACCCACATCAAACACCACCTTGCGGGTTGGCTGGCGGTTGGTGTTGGTGATGATGCCGTTGGACAAGATGCCGTTAGGCACGATGACTGTCTTGTTGTCGCCGGTACGGATCACCGTGTGGAAGATCTGGATGCTATCGACGGTACCCGCCGTGCCCTGGGCTTCGATCCAGTCACCGATACGGAACGGACGGAACAGCAGGATCAGCACGCCACCGGCGAAGTTGGCCAGGCTGCCTTGCAACGCCAGGCCAATGGCCAGGGTCGCGGCACCAATCGCGGCAACAAACGAAGTGGTTTCGACGCCAATCATCGAGGCCACGCTGACGATCAGCATCACCTTGAGCACGATGTTCGCAAGGCTGGTCACGAAGCCCTGCAACGCCAGGTCGGCATTGCGCAGGGCCAGCAGGCGCCCAACCTTGTGGGTCAGCTTGTTGATCAGCCACCAGCCAATGGCCAGGGTCAATACCGCCAGCAGCACCCGGCTGCCGTATTCCATGATCATCGGGACCCAGGCTTGGGAAGCCTTGATCAAATGATCCACTTCAGCATTCAAGTCCATCTAGATTCTCCTGTTTACCACTGCATATATAGGTCGCCACAGCAATTGAGCCCCGAAGGGCTCAATCGTTTCTGCAGGTGCTGGGGCGTGGGACGTCGAAAAGCCCCGCGGGTTCCCCAAAACCGGGTCAGTCGCGGAAGTTATTGAACTGCAGCGGCATATCGAAGGTCTTGGCGCGCAGGGCGGCAATCGCGTCCTGCAAGTCGTCGCGCTTCTTGCCGGTGATACGCACCTGCTCGCCCTGGATCGCGGCCTGGACCTTGAGTTTGGCATCCTTGACGTGAGCGACGATTTTCTTCGCCAGCTCCTTGTCGATACCTTCCTTGAGCACCGCTTCCTGCTTCATCAACTTGCCCGACGCATAGGCCTCCTTGACTTCAAGGCACTGCACATCGATCTTGCGCTTGACCAGGGCCAGCTTGAGGATCTCGATCATCGCTTCCAGTTGGAAGTCGGCTTCAGCGGTCAGGTTGACCGTCAGTTCCTTTTCCTTGAACTCGAAGCTGCCTTTGCCTTTCAAGTCATAACGACGGTCCAGCTCCTTGACGGCGTTCTCGACGGCGTTGGTGACTTCGTGCTTGTCCAGTTCAGATACCACGTCGAACGACGGCATGTAGTTTCTCCAATAAAAAAGGGGCGCGGCTCAGTAAAGATGGAGCGCGCCTGGCTTGCGGGTAAAATGCCGGGGCATTATAACGATTCTTTACCCTGAGCTGCTTGGCTCACCCAAAGGCCGACGGAGCAAAATTGATGTCCACCACCTGGCATGTCCTCGGCGCCGGCAGTCTCGGTACGTTATGGGCCGCACGCCTGGCCCGCGCAGGCTTGCCTGTCACACTGATCCTGCGCGACCAGGCACGCTTGGCCCGCTATCGGACAACGCCCGGGCTGACCTTGATCGAGCAGGGGCATACCCAGTCTTACCCGGTTAGTGCACAAACATCCGACAGCCCCGAGCCGATTGATCGCCTGCTGGTCGCGTGTAAAGCCTACGACGCACCTGGCGCCGTCGCACAGCTAGCCCGACGCCTGACACCCAATGCCGAGGTGATCCTGCTGCAAAATGGCCTGGGCAGCCAGGATGCGGTTGCCGCGCAACTGCCCCAGGCCCGGTGTATCTTCGCCTCCAGCACCGAGGGTGCGTTTCGCCAGAGCGATGGCAGTGTGGTTTTCGCCGGCCATGGCTTTACCTGGCTCGGTGACACTACCCATCCCACGGCGCCGCTGTGGCTGGACGACTTGGAGGCCGCCGGCATTCCCCACCAGTGGAGCACCGATATCCTCACGCGCCTCTGGCGAAAACTGGCACTCAACTGTGCGATCAATCCACTGACCGTGCTCTATCAATGCCGCAATGGCGGGCTACAGCAGCACCAATGCGAAGTAGCGACCCTGTGTACCGAACTCGCCGAACTGCTGGAGTACTGCGGCCAGCCAGCGGCGGCGCAGGACCTGCAGACCGAAGTGGCGCGGGTGATCCAGGCGACGGCAGCGAATTTTTCGTCGATGTACCAGGATGTGGCCGGCGGCCGACGCACTGAAATCCGCTACCTGCTCGGCCATGCCTGCCAGGCGGCCTTGCGCCATCGCCTGAGCCTGCCGCACCTGCAACAACTGCATGTGCGCCTGGCCGGCTACCTGGACGCACGCGGATTGCCCAGCGACTGAAGCACGCGCTACCCTGCCCACTTGATCCTTGCCTGCGAACAACCTGATGCCACTGCGCCAGCGTCTCGAAAATCTCCCCGTTGGGCAGAAACTGCTGGCGGCCCTGCTGGTACTGCTGACCACCGTGCTGCTGGTGGCCAACCTGACCTTTATCAGCGCCGCTTACTGGATCTCCCAGGAAAGCATGGCCCCCCAGGCCCTGCAGGCAATTGGCCGACTGGTTTCCAATCCGGCCCTCGCCGCGCAAGCCCTGGACTCTCCCGCCAAGGCCGATGCCCTGCTCAACGAACTGACCAGTTACTCGCCACTGCGCGCGGCGGCCCTCTACGACGGCGAAGGCAGCCGCCTGGCGCAGTTGCAACACGGTGACCGCCTGCAATTGCCGGCGCACTATCGTGACATCGAAGCCTGGCGGGTCACCGAGTTTCGCAGCAATCAAATCATCACCCTGCCCCGCCCCGGCCTGCCCTCGGGGCACCTGCTGCTGGTGGCCAGCAGCGAACTGCCGGTGGCCTTCTACACCGGCACCCTGACCGCCAGCCTCGGCATCCTGGTTTTCAGCATCCTGCTGTGGATGGTGATCGCCCAGCAGATCAAGCGCCTGATTACCCGGCCCATCCACGAGCTGGAAGAGTTGTCGCGCCAGGTCACCCGCGAGGAGAACTACGCGTTGCGGGCCGGTCGCGGCAACCATGACGAAATCGGCAGCCTGGCCGAAGCGTTCAATACCATGCTGTCACGCATCGAAGCCCGCGAGCAGCAACTCAAGCGCGCGCGGGACGACTCCCAGGCCGCCTATGACCAGGCCCAGGGCCTGGCCGAGGAAACGCGCCATACCAACCGCAAGCTGGAACTGGAAGTCCAGGTGCGCAGCAAAATCGAGAAAAAACTCACCGGGTTCCAGAATTATCTCAACAGCATCATCGACTCCATGCCCTCTGCCTTGATCGCCCTGGACGAGCAGCTTTACGTTACCCAATGGAACCAGGAAGCCAGCGCCCTTTCCGGCACACGCCTGGACCAAGCGCTGAACCAGCCAATCTTCCTCGCCTTCGAACCGCTCAAGCCCTACCTGCCCCAACTCAAGGCCACGGTGGAGCAACATACAGTGGAGCGCATCGAGCGCGTCACCTGGATCAAGGACGACGAGCCCAAGCACTACGCCCTGACCTTTTACCCGCTGATGGGCGGTGCCGGGCGCGGGGTGGTGATCCGCATCGATGACATCACCCAGCGCCTGTCCCTGGAAGAAATGATGGTGCAGTCAGAGAAGATGCTGTCCGTCGGCGGGCTGGCCGCCGGCATGGCCCACGAAATCAACAACCCCCTGGGGGCGATCCTGCACAACGTGCAGAACATCCGCCGACGCCTATCGACGGAGCTGCCGAAAAACCTGGAGCACGCCGAGCAGGTGGGCGTGGAACTGGAAACGGTGAACCGTTACCTGCAAAGCCGCGAGGTGCCGCAATTGCTCGACGGTATCCAGCAAGCCGGGGCCCGCGCGGCGAAAATCGTCACCCATATGCTCAGTTTCAGCCGCCGCAGCAACCGCCAGATGGCGCCTTGCGACCTGCCAGCCCTGATCGATCAGGCCGTGGAGATCGCCGGCAATGACTTCGACCTGGCGATCGGCTTCGACTTCAAGGGCCAGGCAATCATTCGCCAGTTCGACCCAGCGCTGGGCCCGGTGCCCGGCACCGCCAACGAGCTGGAGCAGGTACTGCTCAACCTGCTGAAAAACGCCGCCCAGGCCATCCACCTGCGCGAAGACGACAGCGAGCCAGGGCGCATCATCCTGCGCACCCGGCTCAACCCGCCCTGGGCCGAGATCCAGGTGGAAGACAATGGCATCGGCATGAGTGAGAGCGTACGCAAACGCACGTTCGAGCCGTTCTTCACCACCAAGGAAATCGGCCAGGGCACGGGGCTGGGCTTGTCGGTCTCGTACTTCATCATCACCAACAATCACAAGGGCCAGATGGAGGTTCACTCCACCCTGGGCCAGGGCACCTGCTTTACCTTGCGCCTGCCGTTGGCCGGCAGCCAGCTTGCCCCCCTCGAACTGACTCAACTGGAGCACTGACCATGGGCTTTCGCCTGTCGAAAATTTACACCCGTACCGGCGACAAAGGCGAAACCGGCCTGGGTGACGGTCGCCGCGTGCCCAAGGATCACCCCCGGGTGGAAGCCATCGGCGAAGTGGACAGCCTCAACAGCCAATTGGGCCTGCTGTTGGCCGGGCTCGAGGAGCAAAGCGGCCAGCATCCTGCGTTGAAGGATGTGGTCGAAGTACTGACACCTTGCCAGCACCGACTGTTTGACCTGGGTGGCGAGTTGGCGATGCCGGTCTACAAGGCACTGAATGCAGGCGAAGTGGACCGCTTGGAAGCCGCGATCGATCGCTGGAATGAAGAAGTGGGGCCTTTGGAAAACTTCATCCTGCCCGGCGGTTCGGCGCTGATCGCCCAGGCCCACGTATGCCGCAGCCTGGCCCGCAGCGCCGAGCGCCGCTGCCAGCAGTTGAATGCACTGGAGCCGTTGGAAGGCGTGGGATTGGCGTATATCAATCGGCTATCGGATTTGCTGTTTGTCGCAGCGCGAGTAATTGCCAGGCGCCAGGGGGTTGCGGAGATTTTGTGGCAGGCGGCGGCTAAGCCGCACTGAGGTTTTGTAGAGCTTTATCGGGCCTCATCGCAGGCAAGCCAGCTCCCACATTTGAGCGGTGAATACATTCAAATGTGGGAGCTGGCTTGCCTGCGATGGGGCCATCACTGACGACTCAAACCTCAGGCCAGAACGCCCGAATCCCCGCCACACCCTGCGCTCCGTTCTGCCAGGCCTTCTCCCGCTCGTCAGGCCCAACCCCACCCAACAGAAACACAGGCTTGCTGAAGCCCTTGATCAACTGCCCGGCCTCTTCCCAACCCAAAGGTTGAGCATCAGGATGAGTCTGGGTCGGCTGCACCGGCGACAGAGTGACAAAGTCCACGTCCATCAATTCGGCCAATGCCAGCTCCTCGGCATTGTGGCAAGACGCCGCCAACCAGCGATCCTTGGGCAATGGCCGGCCTTTGCTGGCGTATTTGCGCAGTTGCGCCGAAGTCATGTGCCAGCCCGCCGCCGGGAAATCACCGAGCCATTCAAACGGCCCCTTGAGCATCAACTGTGCCTTGCCGGCACACAACCCCACGGCATCCACCGCCAGGTCGCGGTACTTGGGGTCATAGCCATTGGGTGCGCGCAATTGGATCAGCTTGATGCCACCGGCAATGGCCTTCTGAATACCGCGCAACAACACTGGGGTTTCCAGTTCACCTGGGGTGATCAGGTAGTCAGCGGGCAAGCGCGCGGCAGCGACGATTGGCGCGTTGGCAGCTGGAAACTCGTAGTTCTGCAAGTCCCGTGGCGCCACCCATTCGAGGGGTTGCCCTTCTGCGCCATGGGGCTCGCCGGTAAACGCCGAGACCTCCCAGACATCCAGCAACACCTGCTTGTCCGGGTAATCATGCTGCACCTGGATCAACGGCCGCGCCGTGGTGACCTGGATACCCAGTTCCTCCTGCAGCTCTCGGCCCAGTGCGGTGAAAACCGATTCATCGGCCTCCACCTTGCCTCCGGGAAATTCCCAGAGGCCGCCCTGGTGCTGGGTATCTGCACGACGCGCCAGCAAAATCCGGCCATCGATACCGCGAATAACTGCGGCTGCTACATGAACTCGTTTCACGGTATTACGTCCTCTAAGCCGGCGTCTGCCGGGGCATTGCCAATGCCCCGGGCAGGTATCAAGTGCGGTATTCGGCGTTGATTTTCACGTATTCGTGGGACAGGTCGGTGGTCCAGATGGTTTCGCTGCACTCACCGCGCCCCAGTTCGATGCGGATGGTGATTTCTTCCTGCTGCATCACCGCCGAGCCCTGGGCTTCGGTGTAGGTTTCGGCACGGGCGCCACGGCTGGCGATGCACACATCGCCGAGGAACACATCGATCTTGCTCACGTCCAGGTTCGGCACGCCGGCACGACCCACCGCTGCGAGGATCCGGCCCCAGTTCGGGTCGGAGGCAAACAGCGCGGTCTTGATCAGCGGCGAGTGGGCCACGGTGTAGCCGACATCCAGGCACTCCTGGTGATTGCCGCCGCCATTGACTTCAACGGTGACGAACTTGGTCGCGCCTTCGCCATCACGCACGATGGCCTGGGCCACTTCCATGCACACTTCAAATACCGCCTGCTTCAACGCCGCGAACAGCGGGCCGTTGGAGGAGGTGATTTCCGGCAGGTTGGCTTTACCGGTGGCAATCAACATGCAGCAGTCGTTGGTCGAAGTGTCGCCGTCGATGGTGATGCGGTTGAACGACTTGTTGGCGCCATCGAGCATCAGGTTCTGCAGCACATCGCGGGAGACTTTGGCGTCAGTGGCGATGTAGCCGAGCATGGTCGCCATGTTCGGGCGGATCATGCCCGCACCTTTGCTGATGCCGGTCACGGTGACAGTCACGCCTTCATGCACGAATTGGCGGCTGGCGCCCTTGGGCAGAGTGTCGGTGGTCATGATCCCGGTGGCCGCGGCCGCCCAGTTATCCACCGACAGGTCGTCCAGCGCGGCCTGCAGGGCGCCTTCGATTTTTTCCACGGGCAACGGCTCGCCGATCACCCCGGTGGAGTACGGCAGCACCTGGCTGGCGTCCACCCCGGTCAACTCCGCCAGCTTGGCGCAAGTGCGCGCAGCCGCAGCCAGGCCAGGCTCGCCGGTACCGGCGTTGGCATTGCCGGTGTTGGTCAGCAAGTAGCGCACCGGGCCTTCGACACGTTGCTTGGCGAGAATCACGGGGGCTGCGCAAAACGCGTTCAGGGTGAACACGCCAGCGATGGTCGAGCCTTCGGCACAGCGCATCACTACCACGTCCTTGCGCCCGGGGCGCTTGATACCGGCCGAAGCGATACCGAGTTCAAAACCGGCAACCGGGTGCAACGTGGGCAAAGGACCAAGACCAACAGCCATGAATGCGCTCCTTAACGATGTGATGTCTGCACCGTCGTCGTCGACGGTGAATAAATGGCAAAACGCCGCGACGGCTGATGCCGGTCGCGGCGCGGGGTATTGCAGCGTCAGGCAAAAATCTTAGTTGATTTCGCCATGGCAGTGTTTGAACTTCTTGCCCGAACCGCACCAGCATGGCTCGTTGCGACCCAGCTTCTGCTCGTTGCGCACAGGAGCCTGGGCCAGGGCCACATCGACCTCTTCACCCAACACTTCCGGCGACTCAAGGCCCGGCGCTTCGTCATGCTGGAACTGCATGCGCGCGGCCAGGGCTTCGGCTTCCTGGCGCAGGCGGGCTTCTTCTTCGATCGGGTCTTCGCGACGCACCTGAACGTGGGACAACACACGAATCGAATCGCGCTTGATCGAATCCAGCAACTCGGAGAACAGCGTGAACGACTCGCGCTTGTACTCCTGCTTCGGGTTCTTCTGGGCGTAGCCACGCAGGTGGATACCGTGGCGCAGGTGGTCCATGGTCGACAGGTGGTCTTTCCACAGGTCGTCCAGCACACGCAGAACGATTTGCTTCTCGAAAGTGCGCAGTGCTTCGGCACTGGCTTGCTCTTCTTTCTCGTTGTACGCGGCCAGCAGTTCGGCCATCAGTTTTTCGCGCAGGGTTTCTTCGTACAGGTGATCGTCTTCGTCGAGCCATTGCTGGACCGGCAGGTCGACACCGAAGTCGCTCTTCAACGCAGCTTCCAGGCCTGCAACATCCCACTGCTCAGGCAGCGACTGTGGCGGGATATGGGCGCTGACGGTGGCGTTGAGCACGTCCTGGCGGAAGTCGGCAATGGTTTCGCCAATGTTGTCGGCGGCCAGCAACGTGTTACGCATGTGATAAATCACTTTACGCTGTTCGTTGTTGACGTCATCGAACTCCAGCAGTTGCTTACGAATATCGAAGTTGCGGCCTTCGACCTTGCGCTGGGCCTTTTCGATGGCGTTGGTCACCATGCGATGCTCGATCGCTTCGCCAGACTGCATGCCCAGGGCCTTCATGAAGTTCTTCACCCGGTCAGAGGCGAAGATGCGCATCAGGCTGTCTTCCAGGGACAGGTAGAAACGGCTGGAACCGGCGTCGCCCTGGCGACCGGCACGGCCACGCAGCTGGTTGTCGATACGGCGCGATTCGTGACGCTCGGACGCGATCACCTGCAAACCACCGGATTCCAGCACCGCCTGGTGGCGCTTCTGCCAGTCGGCCTTGATCTGGGCGATCTGCTCAGGCGTCGGGTTGTCCAGGGATGCCACTTCCACTTCCCAGTTGCCGCCCAACAGGATGTCGGTACCACGACCGGCCATGTTGGTAGCGATGGTCAGTGCGCCTGGGCGACCGGCCTGGGCAATGATCTCGGCTTCTTTTTCGTGGAACTTGGCGTTGAGGACCTTGTGCTCGATACCTTCCTTGTTGAGCAGGTTCGACATGTGCTCGGAGGTTTCGATGGTTGCAGTACCCACCAGGACCGGACGGCCTTGGGCCATGCATTCCTTGATGTCGGCAACGATTGCAGCGTATTTCTCGTCGGCGGTCAGGAACACCAGGTCGTTGTAGTCTTTACGCGCCAGTGGCTTGTTCGGCGGGATGACCATCACCGACAGACCGTAGATCTGGTGGAATTCGAACGCTTCGGTGTCAGCAGTACCGGTCATGCCGGACAGCTTGTTGTACAGGCGGAAGTAGTTCTGGAAGGTGGTCGAGGCCAGCGTCTGGCTCTCGGCCTGGATGTTGAGCACTTCCTTGGCTTCGATGGCCTGGTGCAGGCCTTCGGACAAACGACGACCGGGCATGGTACGGCCGGTGTGTTCGTCGACCAGCACGACCTGGCCGTCCTGGACAATGTATTCGACGTTGCGATGGAACAGCTTGTGGGCGCGCAGACCGGCATACACGTGGGTCAACAGGCCCAGGTTGTGTGCCGAGTACAGGCTTTCGCCTTCAGCCAGCAGGCCGATCTGGGTCAGCATCTCTTCGACGAACTGGTGACCGGCTTCGTTGAGCTCGACCTGGCGGGTCTTCTCGTCGATGGAGTAATGACCTTCTTTAGTCACGACGCCTTCCACTTCCTCGATATGTTGCTCAAGGCGCGGGATCAGCTTGTTGATTTCGGTGTACAGGCGCGAGCTGTCCTCGGCCTGGCCGGAGATGATCAGCGGGGTACGGGCTTCGTCGATGAGAATGGAGTCGACTTCGTCGATCACGGCAAAGTTGAGTTCACGCTGGAATTTTTCTTCCATGCTGAACGCCATGTTGTCGCGCAGGTAGTCGAAACCGAATTCGTTGTTGGTGCCGTAGGTGATGTCGGCGGCGTAGGCGGCACGCTTCTCTTCCGGCGGCTGGAACGGCGTTACCACGCCGACGGTCAGGCCGAGAAATTCATACAGCGGGCGCATCCAGTTGGCGTCCCGGCGAGCCAGGTAGTCGTTCACCGTCACAACGTGCACGCCCTTGCCGGACAGTGCGTTGAGGTAAACGCCCAGGGTTGCCACCAGGGTCTTGCCTTCACCGGTGCGCATTTCGGCAATCATGCCTTCATGCAAGGTCATGCCGCCGATCAACTGGACGTCGAAGTGGCGCATACCCATTACACGCTTACCGGCTTCGCGGGCGACCGCAAAGGCTTCGGGCAGCAGTTTGTCGAGGGTTTCACCTTTGGCTATGCGGGCCTTGAACTCTTCGGTCTTGGCGCGCAATTGCTCGTCCGACAAAGCAACCATCTGCTCTTCGAAGGCATTGACCAGCTGCACCGTCTTGAGCATGCGTTTGACTTCGCGCTCATTCTTGCTTCCAAAAAGTTTCTTTAACAAAGGCGCAAACATATCGGCAGGTTCTTCCACACATTAGGGATGAAGGGGCGCCCCGTAAGTCGCCCGAGCAGCCCTCACGGCCGCATGCGAACGAGCATTCTACCCGGAAACGAGGGTGAGGAAAGTGGCGTTGTTCCACGATGCAGGCACAGCGTTCCGGGAGGGCTTGTTTAAAATAAGGGCTTTTTGCTGACTTTCAACCCATTGGAGCGAGAAGTTACTTATTGATTTAATGGATAAACTGCTGACAAAGCAATGACCACAGTGCCGCACACGCTTTCTGCTACCATGGCGGCTCTGTTACCTAAGGTGTCTAGACCATGGCATTTCGCCCTCTTACGGCCCGAGCTCCCGCCGTGCTGCTGCGCGAAGCCAAGCCTTTAAAAGCCATCTTCGGCCATGCCCAGCGCCTTGGCCACCTGCAACGCCTGCTGGAAAGCCAACTGCAACCGGCGGCCCGCGAGCACTGCCATGTAGCATCGTGGCGTGACGGTACGCTGCTGCTGATTGTCACAGATGGGCATTGGGCCACCCGCCTGCGCTATCAGCAAAAACGCTTGCAGCGCCAGCTCCAGGCATTTGAGGTCTTTGAGAGCCTGCTGCGCATCCAGTTCAAGGTCCAGCCTCCAACCGTGCAGCAAGGTGCGGTGGGGCATACCATGGATTTGTCGGTGAATGCCGCCGAAACCATCCAGGCGACAGCGGACGGCATTACCGATCCGAAGCTGCGCGCGGCGCTGGAGCGGTTGGCCGCACACGCCAAGCCCAAAACATGAGAGCGGCACAACCTAATGTAGGAGCGAGCTTGCTCGCGATTGCGAGAGGTCAGTCGATACAGGTATCGACTGAAACTCCCTCATCGCGGGCAAGCCCGCTCCTACAGTTGATTCCATCTACGTAAGAACTACTTACGCTTGCTACCGCCCAGCAAAGAACCCAACAGCCCGCGCACCAATTGGCGGCCCATCTGATTGGCAGCCTGCTGCATCGCCGACTTCAAGGCCTTGCCCGCTGTAGTTCCCAGGAACGCCCCGGCCTTGTCGGTGAAACTCGGCTCTTCTGCGGCAGGCGCAGCACTCGCCTCCGGCCCCAGTTCCTTGCGCGCCATCAGCACTTCATAGGCCGACTCACGATCGACCGGCTTGTCGTAGCGCCCCAAGAGCGACGAACTGGCGATCAGGGCCGTGCGCTCAGCGGCGGTCAATGGCCCGATCCGCGATTGCGGCGGCGCTACCAGCACCCGCTGGACCACCTCGGGCGTGCCTTTTTCCTGCAGCGTGCCCACCAGCGCCTCACCGGTGCCCAGCTCGGTCAACACCGCCAGTGCATCGAATGCCGGGTTCGGCCGAAAACCATCCGCCACCGCCCGCAGGGATTTCTGTTCCTTGGTGGTGAATGCCCGCAGGCCATGCTGGATACGCAAACCCAATTGGGCCAGCACGTTGTCCGGCAGATCGCCCGGCGACTGGGTGACAAAATACACACCCACCCCTTTCGAACGAATCAGCCGCACCACTTGCTCCAGACGGTCCTGCAAAGCCTTGGGCGTATCGGCAAACAGGAGATGCGCCTCGTCGAAAAACAGTGCCAGCAACGGCTTGTCGGCATCCCCGCGCTCCGGCAACTGCTCGAACAACTCCGCCAACAACCACAACAGGAACGTCGCATAGACCTTGGGCGACTCGTGCACCAGGCGGCTGGCGTCCAGCAGATGAATGCGCCCTCGCCCATCGCTGGCCGGTTGCAAAATATCTTCCAGCTGCAGCGCCGGCTCACCGAACAACGCTTCGGCGCCCTGCTGTTCGAGCACGGCCAAGCGCCGCAGCAAGGCCTGGCTGGAGCCGGTGGTCATCAGGGCGGCGTCATCCCCCAGCAGTTCGGGGTGGAACTTGAGGTGGTTGAGCAGAGCCTTGAGGTCCTTGAGGTCCAGCAGCAGCAAGCCTTCGCGATCCGCCACTTTAAAGGCTGCATACAACGTCGACTGCTGGCTGTCGGTCAGTTCCAATAGACTGCCCAGCAGCAATGGGCCCATTTCGCTCAAGGTTGTACGAAGCGGATGACCGGACTGACCATGGATATCCCAAAGAGTTACCGGATAAGCCTTAGGCGCGTAATTCAGGAACGGCATACCGGCAATACGCTCGGCCACCTTGCCCTGGGGGTTGCCTGCGGCGCCGAGGCCACACAGGTCACCCTTGATATCGGCGGCGAACACTGCGACGCCAGCATCACTGAACGCCTCCGCCAGCCGCTGCAGCGTCACAGTCTTGCCCGTGCCGGTGGCACCAGCGATCAAGCCATGGCGATTAGCCAGACGCATGGCCTGGGCGATGGGCTGACCTTCGAGATCTGCGCCAATAAGAAGTTGCGAGGAGTCAGACATTTTGTCACCCATGGTTAATCTTTAGCGCTGCACGGTCGATACAGACAAAGCGAGAGACCCAAAAAGTCTAAAAAAGTTAGACCGGATAATTCCTGCAGGAGCAGATGGAAATATCACACTTTATTTAATGCTGCCATTTGCGCGTCTGCATAAAAGACGCGCCTCGGACACTAAGACCTTAGCGGACACGACGAGCCATGAATAAAAATCTGCGCTTCAGCCACAAAATCCTGCTTGCAGCCGCCCTTATCGTCATTGCCGCATTTGCGTTGTTCACGTTGTACAACGACTACCTGCAACGAAACGCAATTCGCGACGACCTCGACAGCTACCTGCATGAAATGGGCAGCGTGACTGCCAGCAATACCCAGAGTTGGCTGGCCGGGCGCATCGTCCTGGTGGAAAACGCCGCCCAGAACATCGCCATCAACTCCGAGCCGGCCGTGGTTGCCAGCCTGCTGGAGCAGAAAGCCCTGACCTCATCGTTCATGGCCACCTACCTGGGCGACAGCAAAGGCGGCTTCACCATTCGCCCCGATGCGAAGATGCCCGACGGCTTCGATCCCCGCGTGCGCCCCTGGTACAAAGGTGCCCAGACCAGCAACGGCTCGACCCTGACCGAACCTTATATCGATGCGGCCACCGGCCAGTTGATCATTTCCATCGCCACCCCCAGCAGCAAGGCTGGGCAAAGTGTCGGTGTGGTCGGTGGCGACCTGAGCCTGCAAACCCTGGTGGACAACATCGGCGCGCTGAGCTTCGGCGGCATGGGCTACGCGTTCCTGGTCAGTGCCGACGGCAAGATCCTGGTACACCCGGATAAAAGCCTGGTGATGAAGACCCTGGGCGAGGCGTACCCGAACCAGGCCATCAAGATCAGTGCCGACTTCAGCGAAATCGAGGTTGATGGCAAAACCCGCATTGTCACCTTCGCTCCGATCAAGGGTTTGCCGTCGGTGAACTGGTATATCGGTCTGTCGGTAGATAAAGACAAATCCTTCGCCATGCTCAGCGAATTCCGCACCTCGGCCATCATTGCCACCGTGATAGCCGTAGCGATCATCATCGCGCTGCTAGGCATGCTGATCCGCGTGCTGATGCAGCCTCTGTATGTAATGACCCGCGCCATGGAAGACATCGCCGATGGCGAAGGCGACCTGACGCGCCGCCTGACTATCCAGAACCATGACGAATTCGGCATCCTCGGCAAAGCCTTCAACCGCTTTGTGGAGCGGATTCATACCTCGATTCGCGAAGTGTCTTCCGCCACCGGCCAGGTCAATGAAGTGGCACTGCGCGTGGTCAGCGCCTCCAACTCGTCGATGGTCAATTCCGACGAACAGGCCAACCGCACCAACAGCGTCGCGGCAGCAATCAACCAGTTGGGCGCCGCCGCCCAGGAAATCGCCCGTAACGCCGCCCAGGCCTCGCACCAGGCCAGCGATGCACGGCACCTGGCCGAAGATGGCCAGCAAGTGGTGGAGCGCAATATCAAGGCCATGACACAGCTGTCCGAAATGATCAGCGCCTCGAGCAGCAATATCGAGGCGCTCAACAGTAAGACGGTGAATATCGGGCAGATTCTCGAAGTGATCACCAGTATTTCCCAGCAAACCAACCTGCTGGCGCTCAACGCCGCCATTGAGGCTGCGCGCGCCGGGGAAGCCGGCCGTGGGTTTGCGGTGGTGGCAGACGAGGTGCGCAACCTGGCCCATCGCACGCAAGAATCGGCGCAACAGGTGCAAAAGATGATCGAGGAGCTGCAAGTCGGCGCTCGGGACTCGGTCAGCACCATGAGCGAAAGCCAGCGCCATAGCCTCGACAGCGTAGAAATCGCCAACCTGGCAGGTGAACGCCTGAGCAGCGTGACCCAGCGTATCGGTGAAATCGACGGTATGAACCAATCGGTGGCTACCGCGACCGAGGAGCAGACCTCGGTGGTTGAATCGATCAACATCGATATCACCGAAATCAATACGCTCAACCAGGAAGGCGTGGAAAACCTGCAGTCCACCCTGCGCGCCTGCTCCGACCTTGAGCAGCAAGCGGCACGCCTGAAACAACTGGTGGGGAGTTTCCGTATCTAAACCGGAGTACAGCGCAAATCAACTGTAGGAGTTGGGGCTAGACCTCTCCTACATTCAACCTGCGTTGTTTCTGTCAGGGCCGGGCTTGTCGTGCGGCTCTGACTCTTCCTGCAACTGCTCCCACAACCGGGCGGCGCCGGGAAAATCCGTGCCGTCCTCGGCATCCAAGTCATCCGGGTCATAGCGGCTCAAACACCCTTCGCCCAAGGTAGCGGGCGCCTTGGACGTGGCTTTATCCAGGGGATCACTCATCGTTGGATCCTCATCGCTGACACAAATAAAAAGGGCCTGGGTGATTTAACGCCCAGGCCCTTTTTGCTTCAACTAAAAACAGTCGGTCAGAACACCACGGTCTTGTTGCCGTGTACCAGCACGCGGTCTTCCAGGTGATAGCGCAGGCCGCGGGCCAGGACCATCTTCTCGACGTCGCGGCCGAAGCGCACCATGTCTTCAATACTGTCGCTGTGGCTGACGCGGACTACGTCCTGTTCGATGATAGGACCGGCGTCCAGCTCCTCGGTGACATAGTGGCACGTTGCGCCGATCAGCTTCACGCCGCGCAGGGAGGCTTGGTGATACGGCTTGGCGCCGACAAACGACGGCAGGAAGCTGTGGTGAATGTTGATCACCTTGCCTGCATATTCGCGGCACAGTTCCGGCGGCAGGATCTGCATGTAGCGCGCCAGTACCACGACGTCCGCTTGATGCTGCTCGACCAGGCGCGAGACTTCGGTGAAGGCCGGCTGTTTGTTCTGCGAGTCGACCGGCACGTGGTAGTAAGGAATACCGTGCCACTCAACCATGCTGCGCAGGTCGTCGTGGTTGGAAATCACGCAGGCGATTTCACAGTCCAGCTCATCGCTGTGCCAGCGGTGCAGCAAGTCCGCCAGGCAATGGGACTCGCGGCTGGCCATCAGCACCACACGTTTTTTCTGCTCGGTGTCGGTAATGCGCCATGTCATCGAAAACTCTTCGGCGATGGGCGCAAACGCCTCGCGAAATGCCTCAAGACCAAAGGGCAGCGTGTCGGCACGAATTTCGTGACGCATGAAAAACCAACCACTGAGATTGTCCGAGTGATGACTCGCTTCGGTGATCCAGCCGTTGTGGGAGGCCAGAAAGTTACTGACTTTAGCGACGATACCAACCCGATCCGGGCAGGCAATCACCAGACGAAAAGTGCGCATTAGGGGCAAACTCCAGAACTTCGCAAAGGCCGCCATTCTAGCGATACCGTAGAAAAACTGCAGTATTCCTCAACGCTTATTCGAGCGATTGCTGGCGGTATCCCTAAACAGCGTACGGTTTTTACCCCAGCACTATGTCAACACAAGCATCTGTTACCGCAATAAGCCAAGATCTAATGAGAATATCTTTAGCCGGTCGAGCGCACTAAATAATGCACTCAGCGTCTCTGACTACAAACGTTCAAAGTAAATTACATAAAACAGAGCTTAAATGTTTACTTGGGGAAACTGTCTGACTATTATTAGGCCACTATCCCTGTCCCTCAGCGCCCCGCATAAGGTAGTCCACATGTCCCTGATCAACGAATACCGTGCCACCGAAGAAGCTATCAAAGAGCTGCAAGCCCGTTTGAAGAATCTGTCCCAAGACGACAAACTGCAAACCGAGCTGGAATTCGAAGGCAAATTGCGCACCCTGATGGGTGAATACTCCAAATCCCTGCGTGACATCATCGCGCTGCTGGATCCGGAATCGAAAGTTAAAGCACCTCGCGGCGCAGTAAAAGTTACCGGCACCAAGCGCGCCCGTAAGGTCAAGCAATACAAAAACCCGCACAACGGTGAAGTGATTGAAACCAAAGGTGGCAATCACAAGACTCTGAAAGAGTGGAAAGCCAAGTGGGGCGGTGACGTGGTTGAAGGCTGGGCCACCCTGCTGGGCTAAGGCTCGCTGGGTCGTCACCTGATTCGCGACACAATAAAAAACGCCAGCTTGCTGGCGTTTTTTATTGCCCGCTGTTTATCAAGCGCTGATTACAGGCTCAGGCGCTGACGTAAAGCATCAGCATATTGCTGCCATTCATCCAGTACCTGACGCTGAAACGTTGTAGCACTAACGTCCAATTCAAGCCTGGCCATATTAAAACTCTCCAGGGTATTGGGTGCACCGTAATCCGCGTCTGACAAGCGTTGCTGACAGAATAGTTTCCAGCGTTGTTGCTCTTCGTCATCCAAGGTGTACGCAAAGTTACGGGCACGATAGCGAAACAATAATTCCGGCAAACGATGATCATCAAAAGGCCACTGCTGGCGTGCTAGTTGCGCAGGTTCAGCAGCCCGGACTTGTTCACATAAACGCCGATCACGATCGCCAATAAAACCATCGTAGAGCTGTTGTTCCGGATCGGCGGTTGCGGCGAAATCTTCTTCGGCATAAATCGCCGGCAATTTATCCCGCCAAAGTTCCTGTGCGTCAGTTAGCCGCAGCGCCCGGGCCTGATATTCACCCATGTCCAGATTCAAACGCTGCTGGTCTTGCGCCCGCAACACACTCAGCGGTGCGACCACCGGGCAGCGGTTGATGTGGACTAATTTGAGCGGCACCGGCAACTCGCCTTCAGCCAACTCATCGCGCCGGGTGTACAGACGCTGGCGCAGTGTTTCGGCATCCAGGTCCAGCAATCCCTGTGGGTCGAGCCCCAGGTCACAGACGATCAACGCGTTGCGATTGCGCGGATGCCACGCCAACGGCAGGACCACCCCCAGGTAATGGCGCTCGGCGGAAAAACGCCCGGAAATATGCACCATGGGCTGCAACAGGCGGATTTGATCCATGACCCGCTGCTTGCTGCGCAGTTGAAACAGCCAATCGTACAACTTCGGTTGTTTTTCCCGGACCAGGCGCGCCAATGCGATGGTGGCACGTACGTCGGCCAATGCCTCGTGGGCCTGGCCATGGTCGATCCCATTGGCCGCCGTCAGGCGCTCCAGCTTGAGGGTCACGCGCCCGTCCTGCTCGGGCCAGACGATGCCATCGGGCCGCAGGGCATAGGCCGTGCGCAGCACGTCGATCAAATCCCAACGGCTGTTGCCGCCCTGCCATTCCCGCGCATAGGGGTCGAAGAAATTGCGATACAGACTGTAGCGGGTCATTTCATCGTCGAAGCGCAGGGTGTTATAGCCCGCGCCGCAGGTGCCGGGGGCCGCCAGTTCGGCATGCACGCGCGTCATGAAGTCGGCTTCGGCCAGGCCTTTTTCCGCCAGTTGGCCGGGGGTAATGCCCGTGATCATGCACGCCGCGGGGTGCGGCAGGATATCGTCGCTGGGCTGGCAATAGAGGTTGACCGGCGGCCCGATCTCATTGAGGTCAAGGTCGGTGCGAATCCCGGCGACCTGCAGCGGGCGGTCGCTGCGTGGGTTGATGCCGGTGGTTTCATAGTCGTACCAGAAGATCGAGGTCACGGGCTATTCCTGTGCTGAAGACCGACAAAGTCTAGGCGCTGGACGCCGCCCGGGGCCAGCGCAACGTGCACTGGATAAACATTCAGTGAAACCTTGGCGCATTTTCAGGTGTTACTTCCATCGACGACACTGCTAGCATCGGCCTCTCAATTTGCCGGCCGCCCCAGAAGGTCGCCCATGCCCAGCCACACCGCACTGCCAGGGAACGCAATGCCCACCGCCCCATTGGACACTCGCTACCAGATCGAGACCCCGGAAGGTATAGACCTGCCCTTGCGCCCCGCCGGGCTAATGCCCAGGGCACTGGCATTCGGTTTCGACCTGGGACTGCGCGGCCTGATCCTCGGCATCCTGTTCATCGCCCTGGCGTTTCTCGGCAACCTGGGCGTCGGCCTCGGCTCGATCCTGCTGTTTTTCGTCAGTTGGTGGTACATGTTGCTCTTCGAAGTGCTCAACCAAGGCTGTTCACCGGGCAAGCAGGTCATGGGGCTGCGCGTGGTGCAGGATGACGGCACGCCCATCGGCTGGTCTGCGTCGCTGATCCGCAACCTGCTGCGCTTTGTCGATATGTTGCCGTTCGGCTACTTCCTCGGTGCCATCAGTTGCCTGCAACATCCCCACTTCAAGCGCCTGGGTGATATCGCAGCCGGTACCCTGGTTGTTTACCGCGAACAGCCCCTGGCTCGCCCCCAGTTGCCCCAGGCCCCGGCCTTGCGCCTGCCCTTTGCCCTTGAGTTGAACGAGCAGCGCGCAATCCTGGGTTTTGCCGAACGCCAGGGCGAACTGTCCGCCGAGCGGACCCATGAGCTGGCGGCGATTCTGGCCGCGCCCTTGCAGGTTTCCCCGGCACGCGCCGTGGAACAGCTCAATGGCGTGGCCCGTGGCCTGCTGGGGCCGACATGAAACAAAGCCTGTTCGAAACCCGTCACCAGCCGCACTGGCAAGCCTTTGCCGCGCAACTGGCACTGCTTGAACAAGGCAAGGCCAAGGCCCACGACCTGACGCGCTTCCCCCATGATTACCGACGCCTGTGCCAACACTTGGCGCTGGCGCAGGAGCGCGGCTACAGCAGCTACCTGGTAGACCCGCTGCAACAACTGGCCCTGCGCGGCCATCAACAGCTGTACCGCCATCGCAGCCAGCTCGGCGCCAAGACCTTGAGCTTCCTGCTGGCCGACTTTCCCCGTACGGTGCGCGAGCAATGGCGCTTCGTGCTGGTGGCCAGCCTGTTGTTCTTTGGCAGCCTGGTCGGCATTGGCCTGCTGGTCTATCTGTTCCCCGACTTGATCTACACCATCGTCAGTACCGAGCAAGTGACCGAGATGCAAGGCATGTACGACCCCGACGCCAGTCGCCTGGGACGCGCGGCCGAGCGGGCATCGAGTGAGGACTGGATGATGTTCGGCTACTACGTCATGCACAACATCGGCATTGCATTCCAGACCTTCGCCGGCGGCTTGCTGTTCGGCCTGGGCAGCGTGTTTTTCCTGTTTTTCAATAGCCTGATGATCGGGGCCGTTGCCGGGCACCTGACACAAATCGGCTACGGGCAGACCTTCTGGTCCTTTGTCATCGGCCATGGGGCCTTCGAACTGACAGCCATTGCCCTGGCCGGCGCGGCAGGCCTGCAGCTGGGCTGGGCGTTGATCGCTCCGGGAGCGTTGCCCCGGGGTGAGTCATTGCGGCTGGCAGCCCGCAAGAGCGTGCAAATGATCTGCGGCGTGATGGTATTGCTGCTTATCGCAGCTTTTATAGAAGCCTATTGGTCCTCCACCACCGCCGTGCAGCCCTGGGGCAAATACCTGGTGGGCGCTTCACTCTGGGCGCTGGTGATCGCCTATCTGGTATTCGCCGGCAGGAGTCGTCATGCGCCTGAGTGACGCCAGCGTGGTGATTCGTCCTCGCTCCTCGTGGGAAGCCATGGACCTGGGGGTATTACTGGCCCGTAAGCACCGCGTGCTCTTGATGAGCAGTTGGGCCCTGGTGAGCCTGCCAATCTTTATCCTGATCAGCGTAGTGCTGTGGGATTACCCGTCTGTAGCCGTGCTGGTGTTCTGGTGGTTGAAACCGGCCTTTGAGCGCTTGCCGCTGTACATCCTGTCCAAGGCGCTGTTTGGCCAGACGCCCACGCTCAAACAGGCGCTGCGCCAATGGCCGCACCTGCTCAAGGGGCAACTGCTGGCCAGCCTGACCTGGAGGCGCTTTAGCCTCAGTCGCAGCTTTACCATGCCCGTGGTGCAACTCGAAGGCCTCGCAGGCCTGGCCCGCCAACAACGGTTGGGGATCCTGCAACAACGCAACGCTGGCGCGGCGCGCTGGCTGACGCTGATCGGCATTCACCTGGAAACGGCGCTATGGGTGGGCTTGATGGCGCTGTTCTACCTGTTCCTGCCACAACAGGTAGAACTGGACTGGGACTGGCAACAGTTGGCGCTGGCCAGCAGCCAGGATTGGCTATGGCTGGAGCACCTGAGCAATGCCTTCTACGCCCTGATCCTGGTGTTCTGGGAGCCCATCTACGTGGCGTGTGGATTCAGCCTCTACCTCAACCGGCGTACCGTGCTCGAAGCCTGGGACCTGGAGTTGGTGTTCCGCCGCCTGCGCCAGCGCCTGGAAGCAGCAGTGGCCGTCCTGCTGCTGGCGGTCGGCCTGCTCGTGATCGCGCCAACCCCTCAGGCCATGGCCAATCCACCGGTCGACTCGAAACCATTGAGCACACCGCAAGCCAGCCAATCGATCAAGCACCTGCTGGAACAACCCCCGTTCAAGAATCCGGAAACCGTTACCCGCTACCGTTTCGGCGAGGACCAGGGCGCCAACAAAACCAAGCCCGTCGCCGATGCCAAGTTGCCTGCCTGGCTTGAATCCTTTCTGGACAACCTCAACAGCGACACATTCAAGTCCCTGGCCCTGGTAATGGAGGTACTGCTCTGGGGCCTGCTGATCGCCGGCATTACCCTGCTCGCCTGGCGTTATCGTGACTGGCTGCAGGCCTTTGTCAGCCGTCGCCGCGCCCCGCGGCCCAAGGCGGAGCAGCCCGTGCCGTCCCAGCTGTTCGGCCTGGACATGGGCGTGGCAACCCTGCCCACAGACATTGCCGGTGCCGCCGAACAACTGTGGGCCACCAAGCCCCGCGAGGCCCTTGGCCTGCTGTATCGCGGCCTGCTCAGCCGGCTGCTGCATGACTTCAACCTGCCACTGAAAAACGCCGACACCGAAGGCCAGGTCCTGGAACGTGTGCGCCACTTGCAGCAGCCGCAATTGCTGGCATTCAGCGACGACCTGACCCGGCACTGGCAAAACCTCGCCTACGGCCATCGCGTGCCGCCTGCCCTGGCCCAGCAACAGCTCTGCGCAGATTGGCGCAGCTTGTTCGACAGCGAGGCCGCGCAATGAACCGGCCGCTGATCTGGTTCGGGCTGATCCTGGCTTGCCTGCTGACAGCCGGGGGCTTCTACGCCTGGCACAAGGCGATTCCCTACAACGAAGTGGTCGACCGCGGGCCGTCACCCGAAGCCCAGGCCAACCCCTACCTGGCGGCAGAGCACTTCCTGGGCCAGCAAGGCCTGGCCGTCGAACACGCCCTCAGCCTGGAGCGCCTGGCCACCCTGCCCGCCAAGGGCACCAGCCTGCTGTTGCTCAGCGAGCGCAGCAACATGACCCCGCAAAAGGTCGACCAACTGCTGGAGTGGACTCAGGCCGGCGGCCATCTGCTGTTGGTGGCCGAAGCCATATGGGATGAAGAAACCCAGGACAGCGGCGACCTGCTGCTTGATCGCCTGCAGTTGCGCCAGGCCTTCAGCGATGACTTCGATCAGCCGCCCAGCGCCCGCAAGGGCAAGAAACCTGACCTGACACGTCTGTATGTCGATAACGAAACCGCACCGGCGTTTTTCAGTTTCGACACGGACTACACCCTGATCGACCCCAGGCACCTGGCCCAGTTTTCGGCCAACAGCGCCAAGTCCAGTCACCTGATGCAACTCAATCTCGGGCATGGCCGCGTGACCGTGATCACCGACAGCGAGCTGTGGAAGACCCCGGCCATCGGCTTGCACGACAACGCCTGGCTGCTCTGGTACCTGACCCAGGGCAGCGATGTAACCCTGCTGTCCAACACCGACGTCGAAAACCTGTTCAGCCTGTTGCTGCGGTATTTCCCCCAGGCCCTGGTGGCACTTGCCGCCCTGATTCTGCTGGGGTTGTGGCGTGCCGGCATACGCCTGGGGCCGATCCGGGCGCCCGCCCCGAAAGCCCGCCGCCAATTACAGGAACACCTGAATGCCAGTGCCGATTTCCTGCTGCGCCGCAGCGGGCAAAACAGCCTGTTGCAAGCCTTGCAGCGTGACATCCTGCGCACCGCGCGTCGCCGCCACCCCGGATTCGAGCAACTGGATACCGACGGCCAACGGCAGGTACTTGAACGCCTGACCCGCCAACCGTCTTCAATTATCAGCCAGGCCCTCGGCCCTCTCCCGGCAAAGCGGCTCTCCAGCGCCGACTTCAGCCGCCAGGTGGCTTGCCTGCAAACCCTCAGGAATGCCCTATGAGCGACTCTCCAGTGGATGTATCCACCCCCCTCGACACCGGGCGAGCCACCCAACTGGCCCAGGCTTTGCGCACCGAGCTGCGCAAAGCGGTGATTGGCCAGGATGCGGTGATCGATGACGTACTGACTGCGCTGATCGCCGGCGGCCATGTGCTGCTCGAAGGGGTTCCGGGCCTGGGCAAGACCTTGCTGGTACGCGCCCTGGCCCGCTGCTTTGACGGCGACTTCGCGCGCATCCAGTTCACCCCGGACCTGATGCCCAGTGATGTTACAGGCCACGCCGTGTACGACTTGCACACCGAGCAGTTCAAGCTGCGCAAGGGCCCCTTGTTCACCCACCTGCTGCTGGCGGACGAGATCAATCGGGCCCCGGCGAAAACCCAGGCTGCCTTGCTCGAAGCCATGCAGGAACGCCAGGTCACTCTGGAGGGTGAGGCCCTGCCCATCGGCCAACCCTTCATGGTGCTGGCCACCCAGAACCCCATCGAACAGGAAGGCACTTACCCGCTACCGGAGGCTGAACTCGACCGTTTCATGCTCAAGGTACGCATGGACTACCCTGACGCCCAGCAAGAGTTGGAGATGGTGCGTGAAGTAACCCGCTCCGCCCGCGCCGACATGCTCGACGTACAGCCACTGCGCACCGTGCTCCAGGCCGAAGATGTGCTGATGCTGCAGCAGGTCGCCAGTGAGTTGGCCCTGGATGAACAGGTGCTTGACTACGCCGTGCGCCTGGCACGCACCACCCGCACTTGGCCCGGCCTGACCCTTGGCGCCGGTCCCCGCGCCTCCATAGCCCTGGTGCGAGGTGCCCGCGCCCGTGCGTTGCTGCGTGGTGGCGAGTTCGTGATCCCGGACGACATAAAGAGCTGCGCGCTGGCGGTGTTGCGCCATCGGGTACGCATCGCCCCGGAGCTGGATATCGAAGGGCTGGAAGTCGATCAGGTGCTTGCCCAGTTGCTCGACCAAGTGCCGGCGCCGCGACAGTGACTTGCCCATGAGACCCACTCGCCTGTTGCTGGCCTGGCTCGCGGTGCTGCTGGGTCTGGGCATCGCCCTCGGAACAGCCATGGCCCTGCAACTCAAGGTGCCAGCCGCCCTGCACTCCGTGGCATGGGGCCTGCTCCTGGCGCTGCTTTTGCTCGCATTGCTTGATGCTGTCCGCCTCAAACGCCGCCCCTCGCCACGCCTGCGGCGGCAGATGCCGGGCAGCCTGGCGCTGGGGCGCTGGAGCGAAGTGCGGATTACCCTGGAGCATGACTATGCACATCCCCTGGCCCTGGAGGTGTTTGATCATGTGCCGGATGGGTTGAGCGTGGAAAACCTGCCGCAGTCCATCCCACTGCGCCCCAGCGAACGCAGCGAGCTGGGCTATCGCCTGCGCCCCTTGAGCCGTGGGCACTTCAGCTTTGAGCGTTGTGAGGTGCACCTCCCCAGCCCTCTAGGGTTATGGACCGCAAAACGCCTACTGCCACTGCAGGATGACACGCGGGTCTATCCGGATTTTGCCCGCCTGTACGGTGCGCAATTGTTGGCGGTAGACAACTGGCTCAGCCAACTGGGTGTACGTCAGCGCCAGCGGCGCGGCCTGGGCCTGGAGTTTCACCAACTGCGGGAATTTCGCGAGGGTGACAGCCTGCGCCAGATTGACTGGAAAGCCACGGCACGGCAACGCACGCCGATCGCCCGGGAATACCAGGATGAGCGCGACCAGCAGATTGTCTTCATGCTCGATTGCGGCCGGCGTATGCGCAGCCAGGACGGCGAACTGTCGCATTTCGACCACGCCCTCAACGCCTGTCTGCTGCTCAGCTACGTGGCCTTGCGCCAGGGCGATGCGGTGGGCCTGTGTACCTTCGCCTGTGACCAGCCGCGCTATCTGGCACCGGTCAAGGGCAGTGGCCAACTGAACCAGTTGCTCAACGCGGTATACGACCTGGACAGCACCCGGCGCGCGGCCGATTACCAGGCCGCAGCCAATCAGTTACTGGCTCGTCAGAAACGTCGAGCGCTGGTGATCGTCGTGACCAACCTGCGTGATGAGGACGACGAGGGTCTGCTGACTGCGGTCAAGCGCATCAGCCGCCAGCATCGGGTATTGGTGGCAAGCCTGCGAGAAGAAGTACTGGATCATCTGCGCCAGGCCCCTGTGCAAACCCTGCCGGAAGCGCTGGCCTACTGCGCCAGCGTCGACTATCTCAACGCCCGGGAAGAACTCCATGACCGTCTGAAGGCACAGGGCTTCGCCGTACTGGATGCTCACCCGTCGGATTTGGGTGCGGATCTGGTAACGCGTTATCTGGGCTGGAAAAAAGGCGGCGTGCTATGAAGGTGCACCTTTTACAGGTATCCGTTCAACGATCAGCACGGGGCCGACAACGTTCGTCGCGCTAGGCCGAGGCCTGCTGGGGAACAAAACTGAAGTACTGCGACAGTGCCAGGATCAATTGCCCGTACTCGGCAGGTGCCTGTAACAGCATGAAACCCGAATCATAATGCTGAGGGTTGATGTCTTCACGGCTCCACAGGCACCTGGCAGTGAAGTCAATTGCATGCACATCTCCCTCAAGCCCGGGGATCTTCAAGCACAGCTCGAAATCCACGTTGATCATCATCGGTAGCTGACTGACCAACATCAGGCCTTCGCTGGAAATGTTCCCCAGATAACCGATGGGTTTGTCCGTGAAGCGGTTGAACACCTGCAAGCAACAAGGCAACTGGTGCCGCTCAATCCGTCGATTGGTAAACATGATGCCGTCCAATGGCCATGATTTGGCCGTTCAGTGGTTCGGACCGGAGCGTTATCAACAACACCCCACGCTCCATGGTTCTCGGTGGGACAGCAACCTCTGCCCTGGCACTTTACCGCCGCCGAATCCGAGAATTGCATCTGTTTGAATTGAAAGTTGTACAAACAGACATCCAAAGGATAGCCCAACTCCGGCAAGAGACCAGCTATGAAATGATAGACGCCATCACAATGCAGCTGGCCTTGCTCGTGCGGGGCTTGCACCTGGGTAATGCCCCAGTTGTTGCAGCGTATCCAGGCGTGCACGCGCGCGGAACGCGTATTCGCTCGACGGGTACTGGCTGATGATGAACTGATATGTCTGCACCGCGTCCACAAACAACTTCTGCCGCTCCAGGCACTGCCCACGCAGCATCGAGACCTCCGGCTGCACGTAGCGCCGTGAGCGGCTCTCGCGGTCGACCTGGGACAATTCCAGGGTGACCCGTTCGCAGTCGCCTACGTTGTAGGCACGGTAGGCATTGTTCAAATGATGGTCCATCGACCAACGGGTGCAGCCGACAACACTGACGGCCAGGGCAGCAATGATCAAAACTCGCATGGGGTGTTCTCCTGTCTTGAGCAGTGTATCGACCCTTGGGCGAAAATCTTCAGGGTTGTTCGTCCCGCTCCTTAGAGTGAAAACAAGCGAATCGATAATAAGTAGTGCAAACGAACAATGACTACAGCCAAAGAGCATAGTAGCCTTCCCCAGCGCTAGAACTCAGGAGTCCGTGCATGTCCGTCCGTCGTACCAAAATCGTCGCCACCCTTGGCCCGGCCAGTAACTCGCCGGAAGTCCTCGAACAGCTGATTCTGGCTGGCCTGGACGTTGCCCGTCTGAACTTCTCCCACGGCACCCCGGACGAGCACAAGGCTCGCGCCAAGCTGGTACGTGACCTCGCCGCCAAGCATGGCCGCTTCGTCGCGCTGCTGGGTGACCTGCAAGGTCCGAAGATCCGGATCGCCAAATTCGCCAACAAGCGCATCGAGCTGAAGATTGGTGACAAATTCACCTTCTCCACCAGCCATCCGCTGACCGAAGGCAACCAGCAGGTTGTGGGTATCGACTACCCGGACCTGGTGAAAGACTGCGGCGTCGGCGACGAACTGCTGTTGGACGATGGCCGAGTGGTCATGCGCGTCGACACCGCCACCGTCACCGAGCTGAACTGCACCGTGATCATCGGCGGCCCGCTGTCCGACCACAAAGGCATCAACCGTCGTGGTGGCGGCCTGACTGCACCGGCCCTGACCGAGAAAGACAAGGCTGACATCAAGCTCGCCGCCGAAATGGAAGTGGACTACCTCGCCGTGTCCTTCCCACGCGACGCTGCCGACATGGAATACGCCCGCCAACTGCGCGACGAAGCCGGCGGTACTGCCTGGCTGGTCGCGAAGATCGAGCGCGCTGAAGCCGTGGCCGACGACGAAACCCTCGACGGCCTGATCAAGGCGTCCGACGCAGTGATGGTTGCCCGTGGCGACCTCGGCGTAGAAATCGGTGACGCGGAACTGATCGGCATCCAGAAGAAAATCATCCTGCACGCACGCCGCCACAATAAAGCGGTGATCGTTGCGACCCAGATGATGGAGTCGATGATCCAGAACCCGATGCCAACCCGTGCCGAAGTGTCCGACGTGGCCAACGCCGTGCTCGACTACACCGACGCGGTAATGCTCTCGGCGGAAAGTGCTGCCGGCCCGTACCCGCTGGAAGCGGTCCAGGCCATGGCGCGGATCTGCGTCGGCGCTGAAAAGCACCCGACCAGCAAGACCTCCAGCCACCGCATCGGCAAGGTGTTCGAAAGCTGCGACCAGAGCATCGCCCTGGCCGCCATGTACACCGCCAACCACTTCCCGGGTGTGAAGGCGATCATCGCCCTGACCGAAAGTGGCTACACCCCGTTGATCATGTCGCGCATCCGCTCCTCGATCCCGATCTACGCGTTCTCCCCGCACCGCGAAACCCAGGCCCGCGCGGCCATGTTCCGTGGCGTGTACACCGTACCGTTCGACCCGGCGTCGTTGCCGCCTGAGCAAGTCAGCCAGGCTGCCATCGACGAACTGCTCAAGCGTGGCGTCGTGGAGAAAGGCGATTGGGTGATCCTGACCAAGGGTGACAGCTACCACACCATCGGTGGCACCAACGGCATGAAGATCCTGCACGTTGGCGACCCAATGGTCTGAGTGACCTGCTGAAAGCAAAGGCCCTGTCATGTGAGTGACAGGGCCTTTTGCATTTCTGGGGTGGTTGCACTGGCGCTTTCGCGGGCAAGCCCACACTTCAAATGCACTCCCATGTGGGAGCGGGCTTGCCCGCGATGAGGCCGGTCCAGCCACTTCGATTTCAGCGCCGGGCAATAAACCCCGACAACGCCGCAATCGCCTCCGGCGACCTCAACCGCCGGGTAAACAGCGCGCCCTCCTCCTCAATCACCTGGCGCAACTGCTCGCGATCAACGCTCTTCATCAACTGCTTGCTGATTTGCACTGCACCCGGCGCCAGAGTCTCGAAGCGTTCGGCCACCTCCCGCGCCTTGGCCAAGGCTGCCTCACCACTGTCCAGCGCTTGCGTGGCGATGCCCCACTGTGCAGCTTGCTCGCCGCTGAACCCTTCGCCCAGCAGCAACAATTCGGCAGCCTTTGCATGCCCAAGCAAACGCGGCAGGATCAGGCTGGAGCCGAACTCCGGGCACAGTCCCAGGTTGACAAACGGCATGCGCAACCGGGCATCACGGCTGACATACACCAGGTCGCAATGCAGCAACAGCGTGGTACCAATGCCCACTGCAGCGCCCGCCACACCGGCAATCACCGGTTTGCGGCAATTGAGCAGGCTCTTCATAAAGAGGAACGGTGGGCTGTCCAGGTCCGTGGGCGGTTGCTGCAGGAAGTCGCCGATATCATTGCCGGCGGTAAAACACTCGCTACTGCCCTGGATCAGCACCGCATTGACCGTGTTGTCGGCATCGGCCTGCTCCAACGCCGCGGCCAACTGGTGGTACATCGCGCGGGTCAGGGCGTTTTTCTTGTCGGGGCGGTTGAACTGCAGAATCAGCAGCCCACGGTCACGTTGCAGCACAATGGCATCGGTCATGGCGAGTCTCGCAGATAGGCGCTCAACCACGGGGCAGGAACACATCGGCCAGCAGTTGATTACGCGGCAAGCCCGCCAGGAACAGGCGCTTGGAAAAGGCCTCGACACTGCCGGGATGCCCGCAGAGTAAGGCCAGGGTTTGCCGGGAAACAAGCCGCAGTTGCGCCAAAGCACCGGCCAACTGCGCCGCTGTCCACAACTCGACGATGAGGTTTTCATGGCTGGCGGCCAGCTGGGCCAGGGGCTCGGCCAGATAATGCGCGTGCGTATCATGGGCCAGGTGAATCACGCGGATGACGCCCTGGTGATCCTGGCGCAAGGCCTCACGCAACACGCCCCACAACGGGCCCAGGCCAGTGCCGGATGCCAGCAGCCACAGCGGCCGGGATTGCCAGTCCGGGTCATAGTGCAACGCCCCACCGCGCAATTCGCCCAGGCGCAGTTGATCACCGGCCTGTAACTGCCGGGCAAGATCGCTGAACTCGCCGGGCAGGCGGCAATCGAGATGGAACTCCAGGAACGGATCTTCCCCGGGCAAGCTGGCCAGGGAATAAGGCCGCGCCACCGTACCCGCCCACAGCACCAAGTGCTGCCCGGCCCGGTAACGCAGGCCTCGCTCCGGTTGCAGGCGCAGGCGCAGCACCGTCGGGTGCAGCCAGTCCGCGCTCAGTACCGTGGCCGCCGTGCCGTCGCGCAATGGGTCAAAGGCCTCAACCTGCACATCACCTGTAACCTGGCACTGGCAGGCCAGGCGCCAGCCATCCTGGCGCTGGGCCGGGCTCAGGGCGTCGGGTTGCTTGTCCTCGACCTCACCCCGGCAACGCACCAGGCAGGCATGGCAACTCCCCGCCCGGCAGCTGTAGGGCACGGCCACACCGGCCTGGTTCAAGGCATCCAGCAGATTGCTGCCGGTGGAGACCGACCAGTGGCGTGCGCCGACGTGCAGTTCAGGCATAAAACTCTTCAGCTGTAGGAGCGAGCTTGCTCGCGAATGTCGCTAACGATAACGCGGGCTGCCTGACGAAACCCACCAGATTCACGTTTTTCGCGAGCAAGCTCGCTCCTACAGCTAAATCGAGCCGGCCATTCATGACCATCGTCGGGTGTATCGGCCACCGCGCCGGGTTATACTGCCGCGCCTTTTTAGCGTCGCGCCAGCACTACCCGGCGTGCCTTGGAAAAGGTGGCTCCAGCGACCGATACACCCATCTGAAGCCACCTTTATTGAATGTTCCCTTATAGAGGAGCGCGACTCATGACCGTGATCAAGCAAGACGACCTGATTCAGAGCGTTGCCGACGCCCTGCAATTCATTTCCTACTACCACCCCGTTGACTTCATCCAGGCAATGCACGAGGCCTACCTGCGCGAAGAATCGCCGGCCGCCCGTGACTCCATGGCCCAGATCCTGATCAACTCGCGCATGTGTGCCACCGGCCACCGTCCGATCTGCCAGGACACCGGGATCGTTACCGTGTTCGTACGCGTCGGCATGGATGTACGTTGGGATGGCGCCACCATGGGCCTGGACGACATGATCAACGAAGGCGTGCGTCGCGCCTACAACCTGCCGGAAAACGTCCTGCGGGCCTCGATCCTCGCCGACCCGGCAGGTAGCAGGAAGAACACCAAGGACAACACCCCAGCGGTCATCCACTACTCCATCGTTCCGGGTAACACCGTGGAAGTGGACGTGGCCGCCAAGGGTGGTGGTTCCGAGAACAAGTCGAAAATGGCCATGCTCAACCCGTCCGACTCGATCGTCGACTGGGTCCTCAAGACCGTGCCGACCATGGGTGCCGGCTGGTGCCCACCGGGCATGCTCGGCATTGGTATCGGCGGCACCGCCGAGAAGGCCGCGGTGATGGCCAAGGAAGTGTTGATGGAATCCATCGACATCCACGAGCTGAAAAAGCGCGGCCCTTCCAACCGTATCGAAGAGATGCGCCTGGAGCTGTTCGAGAAGGTCAACCAACTGGGGATCGGCGCCCAGGGCCTGGGTGGCCTGACCACCGTGCTCGACGTGAAGATCATGGATTACCCGACCCACGCCGCCTCGTTGCCGGTGTGCATGATCCCCAACTGCGCCGCCACCCGTCACGCACACTTCGTGCTCGACGGTTCCGGCCCGGCCTCGCTGGAAGCGCCACCGCTGGACGCCTACCCGGAAATCGTCTGGGAAGCCGGCCCGTCGGCCCGCCGCGTCAACCTCGACACCCTGACCCCGGAAGACGTGCAGAGCTGGAAACCGGGCGAAACCGTGCTGCTCAACGGCAAGATGCTCACCGGGCGCGACGCGGCGCACAAGCGCATGGTCGAGATGCTGAACAAGGGTGAAACCTTGCCGGTAGACCTCAAGGGTCGCTTCATCTACTACGTCGGCCCGGTCGATCCGGTGCGCGAAGAAGTGGTTGGCCCGGCTGGCCCGACCACCGCCACGCGGATGGACAAGTTCACCCGCCAGATCCTCGAGCAGACTGGCCTGTTGGGCATGATCGGCAAATCCGAGCGCGGCCCGACCGCCATCGAAGCAATCAAGGACCACAAGGCCGTGTACCTGATGGCCGTGGGTGGCGCGGCTTACCTGGTGGCGCAAGCCATCAAGAAATCGCGTGTGGTGGCGTTCGCCGAACTAGGCATGGAAGCGATCTACGAGTTCGACGTAAAAGACATGCCGGTAACGGTTGCAGTCGACAGCAACGGTGAGTCGGTCCACATCACTGGCCCTGCCATCTGGCAGAAAAAGATCAGTGAGAGCCTGGCGGTAGAAGTGCAGTAAGTACCTCCCTGCAAGGTTAAAAGGCGACTGTGGCTCCGTGCTGCAGTCGCCTTTTTTGTGGTCACAGTGAACGCAGTCATGTGGGAGCGGGCTTGCTCGCGAAAGCGCTGAATCAGGCGCTGGATGTGTTGAATGACACACTGCTTTCGCGAGCAAGCCCGCTCCCACACAAGCCCAGCTGTTACACCAGCCCGCTCATCACAAGATCCAAGCGGCGCATGTTATGGTGCTCGCCCCTTACTGCAGCTGCTCATTCTCGTATGATCGCGATCCCTCGCCCATTGCGTCTGACCTTCTATTCCCTGCTGATTATTGCCGGCGCCGTTCTGGCGGCCAGCGTTGCCATCCGCCAGGCCGAACGCCAGTCCCTGGTGGACGATGCCGGGCGTGCGAACCAGCAGTTGGCGCTGTATGCCAACTCCTTGCACACCCTGATCGAACGTTACCGCGCCCTGCCCGCCGTGCTGGCCCTGGACTCGGAAATGATCCGCGCCCTGAAAAGCCCGCTGGATCCGGCGACCCAGGAGGTGCTCAACCACAAACTGGAGCGCATCAACGGTGCTGCGCAGTCTTCCACCCTGGAACTGATGGACCGTACCGGCCTGGCCGTGGCTGCCAGTAACTGGCACCTGCCCAGCAGCTATGTCGGCCACAACTACGCGTTTCGTCCCTACTTCAGCCAGACCCGCAGCCAGGGCACCGGGCGCTTTTATGCGGTGGGGGTGACCACCGGCATTCCGGGGTACTTCCTCTCCAGCGCGGTAGTGGATGAGCAGGAACAATTCCTCGGTGCCATGGTGGTCAAGCTGGAATTTCCGGAGCTGGAGCGCGAATGGGCCCAGGGCGACGACCTGCTGCTGGTCAGCGATGCCCGGGGCATCGTGTTTATCGCCAATAAACCCGGATGGCGTTATCGCAACCTGCGCCCGCTGTCGGCCAACGATCTGGCCGAACTCCAGGCCACGCGCCAGTACGACAAGAAGCAACTGCAGCCCCTGGACACCCAGACCTTGCAGCGCTTCGACGAAAACAGTCACCTGGTCCGCGTGGCCGGCCCTGAAGGCAACGCCAACTACATCTGGGAATCCTTGCCGCTCAAAGCCGAAGGCTGGACCCTGCACCTGCTGCGCAAACCCCAGGTGGCCTTTGAAGATCAGCGTAACGCCGGCCTCGCCGCCGCCGGCCTGTGGTTGGCGCTGGTGTTCCTGCTGTTGTTCCTGACCCAGCGTTGGCGCCTGGCCCGCTTGCGCCAGCGCAGCCGCGAAGAACTGGAGCGCCTGGTGCAAGAGCGTACCCAGGCCCTGCGCACCGCCCAGGATGGCCTGGTGCAATCGGCCAAGCTGGCGGCGCTGGGGCAGATGTCTGCGGCCCTGGCCCATGAAATCAACCAGCCGCTGACCACCCAGCGCATGCAACTGGCGACCTTGCGCCTGCTGCTTGATCACGGGCGCATCGACGACGCGTACCAGGCGCTGACGCCATTGGACGACATGCTCACCCGCATGGCCGCCCTGACCGGCCATCTGAAAACCTTCGCCCGCAAAAGCCCCAGCGGCCTGCGCGAACGCCTGGACCTGGCGACCGTGGTCGACCAGTCTCTGCACTTGCTCGACGCCCGCCTGCGCGACGAAGCCATCGGCACTGTGCTTGACCTGACCCGCCCGGCCTGGGTACGCGGCGACGCCATTCGTCTGGAACAGGTGCTGATCAACCTGCTGCGCAATGCCCTGGACGCCATGGCCAACAAACCGCGCAAGCGCCTGGAAATCCGCCTGCACGCCGATCAACAACTGTGGCACCTGAGCGTCAGCGACAGCGGCGGCGGCATTGCCGAGGAGCACCTGAACAACGTGTTCGACCCGTTCTTCACCACCAAGCCGGTGGGTGACGGGCTCGGTCTCGGGTTGGCGGTGTCCTACGCTATCGTGCATGAACTGGGGGGGCGCCTGAGTGTTGCCAATCAGGGCGACGGCGCCGTATTCACCCTGACCCTGCCCATCGCACTGGAGGCGCCAGACCTATGCTGAACGCGGTGATCGTGGTTGATGACGAAGCCAGCATCCGCACGGCCGTGGAACAGTGGCTGAACCTCTCCGGGTTCGAGGTGCAGTTGTTCAGCCGCGCCGAGGACTGCCTGGCGCAACTGCCCAGGGATTTCCCCGGGGTGATTCTCAGCGACGTGCGCATGCCGGGCCTCAGCGGCCTGGAGCTGCTGGCCGAGGTGCAACGACGCGATGCCGACTTGCCGGTGATCCTGCTGACGGGCCACGGTGACGTGCCAATGGCCGTCGAGGCGATGCGCGACGGCGCCTACGACTTTCTCGAAAAACCCTTCAGCCCCGACGCCCTGCTCGCCAGCCTGCGCCGAGCCCTGGACAAGCGCGGGCTGATCCTGGAAAACCGTCGCCTGCACCAGCAGGCCGATCATCGGGCCAAGCTGGAGTCGAGCCTGCTGGGGGTGTCCCGCAGCCTGCAGACACTGCGCCGCCAGGTCCTGGATTTGGCAGCCTTGCCGGTCAACGTGCTGATCCGTGGCGAGACCGGCAGCGGCAAGGAACTGGTCGCCCGCTGCCTGCACGACTTCGGGCCCCGGGCGAAGAAGCCGTTTGTCGCGCTCAACTGTGCGGCAATTCCCGAGCAACTGTTTGAAGCCGAACTGTTCGGCCATGAAAGCGGCGCCTTCACTGGCGCCCAGGGCAAGCGTATCGGCAAGCTGGAGTACGCCGACGGCGGCACGTTGTTTCTCGACGAGATCGAAAGCATGCCCCTGGCCCAGCAGGTGAAACTGCTGCGGGTGCTGCAAGAGCAGAAGCTCGAGCGCCTGGGTTCCAACCAGAGCATCAAGGTCGACCTGCGCATCATTGCCGCGACCAAGCCCGACTTGCTGGACGAAGCCCGCGCCGGGCGGTTCCGTGAGGACCTGGCCTACCGCCTGACCGTCGCACAATTGCGCCTGCCGCCGCTGCGCGAACGCCGCGAAGATATTCCGCTGCTGTTCGAACACTTTGCCCAGAGCGCCGCCGAGCGCCTGGGCCGCGCGGCCGCCCCCCTCAGCGGGCCGCAGCTGGGGCGACTGCTCAGCCATGACTGGCCGGGCAACGTGCGCGAGTTGGCCAACGCTGCCGAACGCCAGGTGCTGGGCCTCGGTGAGCCGGAGCCGGAGGGTATCGAGGCCGGGCAGTCCCTGGCAGCGCAGCAGGAAGCGTTCGAGGCGCACTGCTTGAAAGCCGCGCTGACCCGGCACAAGGGCGATATCAAGGCGGTGCTGGCCGAGCTGCAACTGCCACGGCGTACGTTCAATGAGAAAATGCAACGCCATGGGCTGACCCGGGAAATGTTTCTGTCGATGGACTGAGGGGGGCTGCTGGAGGCCTCATCGCTGCATAGGTATCTACACAACTTTCAGAAACTGACGAACTCTCCTGTGGCGAGCGGGCTTGTCGGAACGCCGCATCGCCCGCGCTGGGCTGCGAAGCAGCCCCAGTAAGCCGAGTGCGGTGTACCAGGTAAACCGTAGCGGCTGGTTTTGGGGCTGCTTCGCAGCCCAGCGCGGGGCAAGCCCGCTCGCCACAGGGAAGGTCGTCAGTCTCGGAAGGTTGTGTAGATACCTATGCAGCGATAAGGACAGCCGCCATAAGCGGATTTCCGCTCATCACCCAGAAATCATCAGCGACTTTCCGCTCAAAAAATCCCCCCAACCCTTCTAAACCGGGCCTTCACCTGCTTGGCACAGCTCCTGCTATAGCTTGCGCCAGGCTGCGCTGACGCGCGCTCCACAAAAACAATGACATGAAGGATCCTTCAATGGATAACTCCAACTCCCTGCCTCTGGGGTCGGCCGCCGTGCCGGCAAAAGAACGCACTACCTCCAGCCGGATCAAGTCGATCTTCAGCGGATCGGTCGGCAACATGGTCGAGTGGTACGACTGGTACGTCTACGCCGCCTTCTCGCTGTACTTCGCAAAAACCTTCTTCCCGAAAGGCGACACCACTGCCCAACTGCTCAATACCGCCGCGATCTTCGCCGTAGGCTTCCTGATGCGCCCGATCGGCGGCTGGTTGATGGGGCTGTACGCTGACAAAGTCGGGCGTAAAAAGGCCCTGATGGCCTCGGTCTACCTGATGTGCTTCGGCTCATTGCTGATTGCCCTGAGCCCGGGCTATGAAATCATCGGTATCGGCGCGCCGATCCTGCTGGTATTTGCCCGTTTGCTGCAGGGTCTGTCGGTGGGCGGCGAATACGGCACCTCCGCCACTTACCTCAGCGAGATGGCGACCAAGGAACGTCGCGGTTTCTACTCCAGCTTCCAATACGTGACCCTGATCTCTGGCCAGCTCATCGCATTGGCGGTGCTGATCGTGCTGCAACAGCTCCTCACCACCGAAGAACTGTATGCCTGGGGCTGGCGTATCCCGTTCGCCATTGGTGCCCTGTGCGCGGTGGTGGCCCTGTACCTGCGACGCGGCATGGAAGAAACCGAATCGTTCACCAAGAAGGAAAAAGCCAAGGAAAGCGCCATGCGCACCTTGATGCGCCACCCCAAGGAACTGATGACCGTGGTCGGCCTGACCATGGGCGGCACCCTGGCCTTCTACACCTACACCACCTACATGCAGAAGTACCTGGTGAACACCGTCGGCATGAGCATCTCCGACTCCACCACTATTTCTGCGGCCACGCTGTTCCTGTTCATGTGCCTGCAACCGATTGTCGGCGGCCTGTCGGACAAGGTCGGTCGCCGGCCGATCCTGATCGCATTCGGCATCCTCGGGACGCTGTTCACCGTGCCGATCCTCACCACCCTGCACACCGTCCAGACCTGGTGGGGCGCGTTCTTCCTGATCATGGCGGCGCTGATCATCGTCAGCGGCTACACCTCGATCAACGCCGTGGTGAAAGCCGAGCTGTTCCCGACCGAAATCCGTGCACTGGGTGTAGGCCTGCCTTACGCACTGACCGTGTCGATCTTCGGCGGCACCGCCGAATACATCGCGCTGTGGTTCAAGAGCATCGGCATGGAAACCGGCTACTACTGGTACGTGACCGCGTGTATTGCCGTTTCGTTGCTGGTCTACATCACCATGAAAGACACCCGCAAGCATTCGCGGATTACCACGGACTGACCGTTCGCCAGGTGTAGAAAAGGGGCCATGTCATGCAATGACATGGCCCCTTTTTTCATCCTGTGTCAGGACAGCTCAGCCAGCGGCTGGCGGTTGTCCCGGCGCTGTACATACCAGGCACCGGCGATCATCAATAACAGCACCGCCGCCAGCACCGCCGACGAGCCAACCGTGCCAAAGTCCAGGCCGCCCTTCTCATGGGGTTTGGTCAGGAAGTCCCCGAGGGTCGCGCCAAAGGGGCGGGTCAAGACAAACGCTACCCAGAACAACACCACCGACGAAACCGTCGTGCAGTACTTGAGCGCCACCACCAGCAGGATACTCGCGCCGATCAACATGGCACCGCCGGCAAAGCCCAGCCCCGAGTCGTCGGCGAGGAAATCCCCTAGCGCCGTACCCAGGGTGTTGGAGAGCAGGATTGCCACCCAGTAGAACAACTCGCCGCGCGGGGTCTGCACCTTGTTCACGTTCAGCGAATTGCCGCTCAAGTGCCAGAGCGCGAAGACCATCAGCAACAGGACAATCAGAATCATCGAGCCGCAGGCGTACCCCAGGCCCAAGGTGCGGTCCATAAAATCGGACATAGTGGTGCCCGCCGTACTCGTCGACAAAATCACGATCCAGTACAGCACCGGATTGTAGGTTTTCGACCATAACTGCGTCAGCAATGTGATCAGGAACACACTGAGCAGGATCATCGAACTGATGGCATAGCCGACGTTCAAGGTCATCGACAACAAGTCCCCGGCGGTTTCGCCGAGGGTGGTCGCACAGATCTTCATGACCCAGAACGCCAGGGTAATCTGAGGAAGTTTGTTCATTGTGCAGAAGGCTCCAGAGTTCAGTCTCGAAAGGCCGACTCAGGGGGGGTATCGACCTGGCGTGCAGACTGGCCGTGCAGCGGTGAAAAATAGGTGGGCGATAAATGAAAATTCCATACGGTCGGTAGAAATCCTGCCCTTGGGCCTGCACTATTGCGCTTTTCCCGCCGCAGGAACCCCGTCCATGCCCGACGATATCCATTTCTACGAACCCGCCAACGGCCACGGCCTGCCCCATGACCCGTTCAACGCCATCGTCGGCCCGCGGCCAATTGGCTGGATTTCCTCCCAGGACAACGAAGGCCGCCTGAACCTGGCGCCCTACAGTTTTTTCAACGCGTTCAACTACATTCCGCCGATCATTGGTTTTTCCAGCGTCGGGCGCAAAGACAGCCTGAACAACATCGAGCAGACCGGCGAATTTGTCTGGAACCTGGCCACGCGCCCACTGGCCGAGCAGATGAACCAGAGCTGCGCCGCCGTGTCACCCGAGGTCAACGAGTTTGAACTGGCCGGGCTGACGCCGGTGGCGTCCAAGGTGATTGCCGTGCCCCGAGTGGGCGAAAGCCCGGTGTCATTCGAGTGCAAGGTTACGCAGATCATTCAGCTGCAGCGGGCTGACAAGGAACTGGTGCCCAGTTGGCTGGTGCTTGGCGAGGTGGTCGCGGTGCATATCGCCAAATGGCTGCTCAAGGATGGGGTATACGACACGGCGGCTGCCGAGCCGATTCTGCGAGGTGGTGGGCCGGCGGATTACTTCCAACTGGGCCCGGAAGCGCTGTTCAAGATGTACCGCCCGGGTGCCGGCAAACCCTGATTGGATCGAATGCAATTAAAAATGTGGGAGCGGGCTTGTGTGGGAGCGGGCTTGCCCGCGATAGCGGTGTATCAGTCAACTCATGTATCGACTGACACTCAGTCATCGCGGGCAAGCCCGCTCCCACACAGAACCCCACAGCTGGGTCGGTGGCGCTCTTTAGTTTGCTGCGATCGCCCAGGCCAACTGACCCTCTTCATCGATATCGATCAAGCGCTCCAATTGCTGGGCCGCTGCATCGTCAGCGTCATCAGCAGTCTTGAACAATTGGCCATCGAGGATCTTGTGAAAGCGCGGAGCGCTCATGCCATCCAGTGCCTTGACGGCGATGGCGGCGCTATAGCCCCCCTGGTCTTCACGCACTAGGGCGGAAACAGCTTCGTGGTGGGCAAACTCTTTACGTGCCATGTTGCAGGTCCTGGCCAATGGAAAGTCGGCCATTCTAAACCCTAACCGGCCAATTGCAGGTACTCGCCGTAGGCATTGGCCGCGGATGCGTCGGTGAAGGTCTGGAAGTCCATGCTGCGCACGACCATGTCGTTCAACAGCTCGGTAAACAGCATCAAGGCCGGCGAGTTGAAGTAGGCACTCATCGCCTGTTCACTGCTCCAGAAACCTGAGACCAGCCATACATCGGGGTCAACCTGAGAGTGCTGCAACGAGAACTGCAGGCAACCCTGAGCCTGGCGGCCCGGTTCGATCAAACTGCTCAAGCGCGCACCCAGTTCGGTGCTGCACCCGCTGCGGGCGCGGATAAAGGCCATATGGCTCGCGGGAATGGGGGTGGACATGTTCGACTCTCCCGTTGAGAAGTGATGCTCGGCAAGCACTGTGGGGGCGTGCTGCCACAGGATCAAAGATACGGGCGCCTGCCCCTGGCCGGTTAGTCGATTCCTGCCGGCTTATTGCACAATCCTGCCAGAAGCCTGGAAAGACGGTTTGGCGCCCGCCTTTATTCCACGCATAGGCGCCTTGTTTCAGGGAGATGACAGGCCATGGGCTTGCCTGATTCAAGACGCGCCGCAGGATCAGGCAAGGATTGTGCAGAATCGACCTAACACGACTGCAACAGGCACCGCTAAGCTGTGCCCATCAAAGAAGCATGCAGAGGACGCCCCATGTCGTCGCCCGAACAGCAGTCCATTCCCCTCGATGCCGAGATGGAAAAACAGCGCGCCGAACTGGCCGGTATCGTGCACAGGCATACCTGGGAGGACGGTTCCTACGGCACGGCGATCACTTCGTTGTACCTGAACCGACACAACACGCCGCGCGATTTCATGCCGGTGCTGGTGGAACCCGCCCTGTGCATCCTCGCCAACGGCAGCAAGGAGGTGCGCCTGGCCGACGAAATCTTTGCCTACGACCCTCTCAACTACCTGGTGTTCTCGGTCGCAATGCCGGTGGCCGGGCGGGTCATCGACGCCACGCCCGAAGACCCCAACCTGTCGGTACGGATCAATATCGACCCGGCGCAACTGACCGCCTTGATTGCCGAAGCCGGCCCGATGGGCGTGCCTACACGCCCGACATCGCGCGGGATGTATGTCGACCGGATCGACACCCAGTTGCTTGATGCCGTACTGCGCCTGGCACGCCTGCTGGATACGCCCAAAGACATCGCGATGTTGGCGCCGTTGATCAATCGCGAAATTCTCTACCGTCTGCTGCGTGGGCCACAGGGCTATCGCCTGTACGAAATTGCCGTGGCCAATAGCCAAAGCCATCGGGTCAGCCGTGCGATCACCTGGTTGAACGGTAACTACGAACAACCGCTGCGCATCGACGACCTGGCCAAGGAAGTGAATCTGAGCGTGTCGACCCTGCACCATCGCTTCAAGGCCATCACCGCCATGAGCCCGCTGCAGTACCAGAAACAGCTACGCCTGCAGGAAGCACGACGGCTGATGATCGCCGAAGGCCTGGAGGCCTCGGCGGCGGGGTATCGGGTGGGGTATGAAAGCCCGTCGCAGTTCAGCCGGGAATACAGCCGTTTGTTTGGCGCGCCGCCGTTGCGCGACTTGGCCAGGCTACGCCAGAGCATCTGACCCAATGCTCCTACAGGGTGACGCGGTGTTGTTTAGTCCAGGGTCCGGGGCAGTTGCAAGGTCACCCGTAGGCCACCTTCGCGCAAATTCTGCAGGCTGACTTCGCCGCCATGGCTGTGGGCGATATTGCGTGCAATCCCCAACCCCAAGCCATAGCCCTGCTGCTGACCGGCCAGGCGAAAGTGCGGTTCGAAGACCTGTTCCAAACGCTGTTCCGGCACACCCGGCCCCTCGTCATCCACATGCAGGATGAACTGCGCACCATCGTCCTCGATACGCAGGTGAGCGTTCTGCCCGTACTTCAAAGCATTGTCGATCAGGTTGCCAATGCAGCGCTTGAGCGCCAGCGGCTTGCCCGGGTAGGCCGTCAGCGCCCGACCGTGCTGCGTCACCCGCCCATTGCCATGGGGCGCCAGGTACGGCTCCACCAGACAGTCGAGCACATGATTGAGGTCCACCGGCTCGATGTTCTCGTGGATATCGGTGTCCTTGACGCACTGCAACGCGCCCTTGACCAGCAGTTCCAGCTCATCCAGGTCACGGCCGAACTTGGCTTGCAGCTTTTCATCTTCCAGCAGCTCCACGCGCAGCCGCAGGCGTGTGATCGGCGTGCGCAGGTCGTGGGAAATCGCGCTGAACAACTGGCTGCGTTCGGTCAGGTAGCGGCTGATCCGCTCGCGCATGGCATTGAACGCACGCCCCACTTCCACCACTTCGCTACCGCCACCTTCGGCCACCGGTTCCACGTCGGCGCCCAGGGACAGGTCCCGCGCCGCCCGCGCCAGGCGCTTGAGCGGCCGGCTCTGCCAATGCACCAGCAAACCGATAAACAGCAGCAGGAAGCCACTGGTCAGCACGATAAACCACACCTGTTGGGAGGGCAGGCCCTGTTCTTCGAGGCTGGTGTAGGGTTCGGGCAGCAACGAGGCGATATACAGCCACTCGCCGGCGCCCAACTCGATCTGCGTCACCAGCACCGGCGGGTTGACCGGTTCCAGGGTCAATGCGTAATGCGCCCAGGAACGGGGCAACTCATCGAGCTTGAGCCCGGCATTGAAAATGCGCAGGTCTTCGGCACTGACAAACTCCACCGAAAAATGCACGTCACTGCCCAGGGTCTGGCGCAGTACTTCATCCACGGCACCGAGCACCGCCTGTTTGCGCGGGGTTTGCGGCAGGATCTGCATATCCAGGGGCTTGTCGTTGAGCGTTACGACAAAGCGCGTACCGCCCATGCTGCGCAACTGGTCAAGCACCAGCGGCCGATAAGCCACCGGCAGTGAGCGGAAATAGCTGACGCTGGCAGTCATCGAGTGGGCCAGGCTGCGGGCGCTGGTGACCAGGCCTTCAAGCTGGGTAGCGCGCAATTGCGACACCCAGATCACACTGGATAAAGCCTGGGCAAACAGCACTGCCAACAGGGTCAGCAGCAGCATGCGCCCCAGCAATGAGCGCGGCACCGGAATACGCCGACGCTCAGTGGGCATTGCTGGCAACCACACTGGCCGCCAGTTGGTAACCGCTGCCACGTACGGTGCGGATCAGCCGTGGAGGTTTCTCGGTATCGCGTAGGCGTTGTCGCAGGCGGCTGACCGCCATATCCACAATTCGATCGAGGGGCATCAGGTCACGGCCACGGGTGGCGTTGCCAATGGTGTCGCGATCAAGGATTTGCTGCGGATGATCAAGGAATAGCTTGAGCAGGGCAAAGTCGGCGCCGGACAGGATGACTTCCTCACCATCGAGGTGAAACAGCCGATGGCTGATCATATCCAGCCGCCACTCATCGAACACCAGCACATCGCCGCCGGTACGTTCCTGGCCAAACTGGCAGCGGCGCAGCAGGGCCTTGATGCGGGCCTGCAATTCTCGCGGGCTGAAAGGTTTGCCGATGTAATCGTCGGCGCCCAGTTCCAGGCCGATGACCCGGTCGGCTTCGTCGGAACTGGCGGTGAGCATGATGATCGGCACCTGGGCCTGGCGCGGGTGCTGGCGTACCCAGCGGCAGAGGCTGAAGCCGTCTTCGTCGGGCAGCATCACGTCGAGGATCACCAAGTCGCACGGAGCCTCGTCCATGGCCTGGCGAAACCCCGCGCCATTGGGCACGCCCCGCACCTGAAAGCCGGCGCGGCTGAGGTAGGTTTGCAGCAACTCGCGGATTTCCTCGTCGTCATCGACGAGGAGAATGGATTTACTGATTACGCTCACGGGGGCCTCCTTGTTGTTATGGGCCAAGCCTTGAAGCATGGGTTGTTCTCAGGGGCCTCATCGCGGGCAAGCCCGCTCCCACCTTTGGAATGCATTGCCCGCGATGAGGCCATCACTGCCTACGCAAATGCCTGTTCGAGCGCCACACCCGCGCCGGTCAACCCCGAATACGGCGCCGTCACCAACCACACCGGGATCCCCTTGAAGTAGTCACTCATGCAGCCTTTGTCAGCAAAGCTCTTGGCAAAGCCACTGTTGATAAAAAACTCGGCAAACCGCGGGATCACCCCACCCACGATATACACACCGCCCCGGGCACCCGTGGTCAGCACGTTATTGCCGGCGACGCGGCCCAGCCAGATGCTGAACTGGTCGAGGACCTCCAGCGCAACCGGATCGCCAGCCAGCCCCGCCGCTGTAATCGCCTCTGGGGTTTCCAATACCGCCGGATGACCATCCACCGCACAGATCGCCCGGTACAAACGTGGCAATCCGCCGCCGCTCAGGGCCGTTTCGGCGCTGACATGCCCGATCTCGTTGTAGATGTGCTGCCACAACTGGGTTTCCCGGGGACTGCTCAAGGGCAGGTCGACATGCCCGCCCTCCCCCGGCAACGCTGCCCAACGGCCGGCGCCCAGGTCGAGCAAGGTGCCCACGCCCAAGCCCGTTCCAGGGCCAATCACCACCGCCGGGCGCCATGGTTCCGGGGTGCCGGCGCACACCACGCGGTATTCGTCGGGTTGCAGGCGGGTCATGCCCAGGGCCATGGCCGAGAAGTCATTGACCAGCAGTAGCTCGTCCACTTGCAGGGCCTTGCAGAACGCGGTCTTGCTCAGGCGCCAGTGGTTGTTGGTGAACTTGAACTCATCACCGCTTACAGGCCCGGCGACCGACAGGCACACCGCGCCTATGGAGCCCGGCTCCAAGCCTTCCTCGGCGAGGTAGACCTTGATCGCTTCCTCGGGGCTGGCGTGATCCGCCGTAGCCAACACTCGGATCGAATGCAGTGCCTGGTCCCGCCACAACGCGAACCGGGCGTTGGTACCGCCAATATCACCTACCAGCGCAAGCTTCACTTAAGTGTCTCCAGTGCAGAGGTAAAGGCGCTGGCGCCCTGCTCTGCGGAGCTTGCGGCCAGACGCATAAATGCAAACAGCTCGCGACCGGCCCCCACGTTATTGCCCAACAGGCCCGTGGCAGGCGCGCGCGCTGCAAATTCTTCGGCGTCCACCTTAAGCTCCAGGGTGCCTTTGACGCCATCGACGCGAATGATATCGCCATCCCTGACCCGCGCCAGCGCCCCACCGCGCTGCGCTTCGGGGCTGACGTGAATCGCGGCGGGAATCTTACCCGAGGCGCCGGACATGCGCCCGTCTGTCACCAGTGCCACCTTGAAACCACGATCCTGGAGCACGCCGAGGAACGGCGTCATCTTGTGCAATTCCGGCATGCCATTGGAGCGCGGGCCCTGGAAGCGCATCACGGCGACGAAATCCTTCTCCAACTGGCCGGCCTTGAACGCATCGGCCAGGTCCTGCTGGTCCTGGAACACCACGGCCGGCGCTTCGACGATTTGATGTTCGAGGGCCACCGCCGAGACTTTCATTACCCCACGGCCGAGGTTGCCTTGCATCACACGCAAGCCGCCCTCCGGGGAGAAGGCACGGGCGACGGGGCGCAGGATGGTTTCGTCGAGGCTTTCGATCGGGCCTTCGCGCCAGATCAGTTCGCCGTCCACCAGGAAGGGTTCGCGGGTGTAGCGGCTCAGGCCATGGCCGGCGACGGTGTTGACGTCTTCGTGGAGCAGCCCGGCTTCCAGCAGCTCGCGGATCAGGAACGACATGCCGCCCGCCGCCTGGAAGTGGTTGATGTCAGCCTTGCCGTTCGGATAGACGTGGGACAGGGTCGGCACCACTTCCGAGAGGTCGGCCATGTCCTGCCAGGTGAGGATGATCCCCGCCGCCATGGCGATGGCTGGCATATGCAGGGTGTGGTTGGTCGAGCCGCCGGTGGCGTTGAGGGCGACGATGGAGTTGACCAGGGATTTTTCATCGACGATCTCGCCAATCGGCGTGAAGTTGCCATTGGCCTTGGTCAAGCGCGTGACCTGGTGCGCGGCTTCACGGGTCAACGCATCACGCAGCGGCGTGTACGGGTTGACGAACGAGGCGCCCGGCAGGTGCAGGCCCATGACTTCCATCAGCAACTGGTTGGTGTTGGCGGTGCCGTAGAAGGTGCAGGTGCCGGGACTGTGGTAGGACTTCATCTCCGACTCCAGCAACTCTTCACGGCTGGCCTTGCCTTCGGCGTAGCGCTGGCGCACGTCGGCCTTCTGCTTGTTGGAGATCCCCGACGGCATCGGCCCGCCGGGCACAAAGATCATCGGCAGGTGGCCATAACGCAGGGCACCCATCATCAGGCCCGGGACGATCTTGTCGCAGATCCCCAGCATCAGCGCGGCGTCGAACATGTTGTGGGACAGCGCTACCGCCGTGGACATGGCAATTACTTCGCGGCTCAGCAGGCTCAGCTCCATACCGGGCTCGCCCTGGGTCACGCCGTCGCACATGGCCGGGGTGCCACCGGCGAACTGGCCGACCGAACCAACCTCGCGCAGGGCTTTCTTGATCTGTTCCGGGAAATGTTCGTAGGGCTGGTGCGCCGAGAGCATGTCGTTATATGACGAAACAATTGCCACGTTGGCAGCGTTCATCATTCGCAGGCTGTTTTTGTCTTCGGTGCCGCATCCGGCCACGCCGTGGGCAAAGTTGGCGCATTGCAGCTTGCCGCGCATCGGCCCGTCGCTGGCCGCGCCGCGAATCAGCGCAAGGTACGCCTCACGGGTTGCCCGGCTGCGGGCGATAAGGCGTTCGGTGACCTCAAGTACGCGGGGATGCATGTGTAGAACTCCAGGCTAACGGATGTGGCGACCTGAGTGTCTATGCTGGTCAAAAGCCCGCCGCGAAGAGGTTGGCAGGGAGTTACTTGACCAATCGGACCAGTTGATTCAGGTCACTCGTTGTAGATTGAACAAAATATTGCCACTAAAAAGGCTTGTTTTCTATTTTTATGCGAATAATCTTGTAATTCTTACAACAAATCGACGACAGGCGCTTTCAAATGACTCTTCGAATTGCAATCAATGGTTTTGGCCGCATTGGCCGCAACGTCCTGCGCGCACTTTATACCCAAGGCTACCGCCAGGATTTGCAGATCGTCGCCATCAACGATCTGGGCGACAGTTCGATCAATGCCCATCTGCTCAAATACGACACCGTCCATGGCACTTTCGATGCAGAGGTCGCTCACGATCAGGAAAGCCTGACCGTCAATGGCGACCGGATTGCCGTCAGTGCCATTCGCAACCCCGCCGACCTGCCGTGGGCTGCACACAAGATCGACGTGGTGTTCGAATGCACCGGCCTGTTCACCGATCGTGACAAGGCTGCCGCCCATATTAGCGCCGGTGCGCGCAAGGTGATCATCTCTGCCCCGGCCAAGGGCGCGGATGCGACCGTGGTCTACGGGGTGAACCATGACATTTTGCGTCAATCGCACCAGATCATCTCCAATGCGTCCTGCACCACCAACTGCCTGGCGCCTGTCGCCCAGGTGCTGCACCGCGAGCTGGGCATTGAAAGCGGCCTGATGACCACCATCCACGCCTACACCAATGACCAGAACCTGACCGACGTCTACCACACCGACCCGTACCGCGCCCGTTCGGCCACGCAGAACATGATCCCAAGCAAGACCGGCGCCGCCGACGCGGTGGGCCTGGTACTCCCGGAACTGGCAGGCAAGCTGACCGGCATGGCGGTGCGGGTGCCGGTGATCAACGTGTCGCTGGTGGACCTGACCGTGCAATTGAAAAAAGAAGCCACGGCCGATGAGGTCAACGCGCTGCTCAAGGAAGCCAGCCAACACTCGAAAATCCTCGGTTACAACACCTTGCCGCTGGTTTCCAGTGACTTCAACCATAACCCGCTGTCGTCGATCTTCGACGCCAACCACACCAAGTCCAGCGGCAAGCTGCTCAAGGTATTGGCCTGGTACGACAACGAATGGGGCTTCTCCAACCGCATGCTGGATAACTGCCTGGCGCTGTGTAACGCCGAATAACCCCCTGTGGGAGCTGGCTTGTGTGGGAGCTGGCTTGCCTGCGATGCAGACGGCGCGGTGTATCTGCCGCCACCCAGTGATGCAATCGCAGGCAAGCCAGCTCCTACAGGGCTTTGTGCAAGCTCATACATTCGCTACTTGCCATTTGCGTTGATGATAAGCATTATCATTAACTGCCTATCGGTCTGGTACCCCCGTGAGCCTATCTCGCTTCAATCAAGTCTTCCTCAGCCAACGGCTGGTGCTGCTGCGAACCCTGCAGCGGATGGTGAACAACCCCAGCACCGCCGAGGACCTGTTGCAGGAAACCTACCTGCGCGTGACGCGGGCCCTCAGCGAACGACCGATTGATCACCTCGAACCTTTCGTGTTCCAGACCGCGCGCAACCTGGCTCTGGATCATCTGCGCTCGCGCAGGATCCAGTCCCGCACCTTGCAGGAAGATGTCCCGATGGACGTTCTGCAAAGCGTCGCCTCCCCAGTCACCACCCCTGAAGATGCCGCCCACGCCGAGCAATTGCTGGAGCACCTGAGCGTCAGCCTCGGGCAGTTGAGTGCCCGTCAGCAGCAGATCTTTATCCTCAGCCGCCTGCACGGCTGCAGCTATCAAGAGATCGCCGACCAGTTGCAAGTGTCCTTGAGCACCGTGCAAAAGGAACTGAAGTTGATCATGGCCATCTGCATAGGTGTGGCCGAACGACTCGATCACCCTTAAGCTTTGTCGGGACAAGCCGACAGAAATGTCGCAAAAATACGCAAGACACTGAATAAAACGTGGCGAAGACCCGAGGAACACCGTGACGGACCCGAACAAACTGCATCCCCATGAGCTGGCTCATGAGGTGTTGCAACATGCGGCTATGGACCAAGCCCTCGACTGGCTGATCGCGTTGCAGTGCCCGCAGCCTGGGCAGCAAGCCGAGTTCCAGGCCTGGTTGGATGCCGACCCGAGTCACGCTCAAGCCTTCGCCAAGGCCCAGGCCGCCTGGGGCGGTGCGCCCGTGCACAGCGCCGCCGTGGCCCTCAATGCACCACGCAAGCCCAGCGCCTGGCGGCGGATCAAGCCGCACTGGAAGCCCTTGGCCACAGCGGCGGTGCTGCTGCTCGGGCTGTTCAGCTTCAGCAACCTGCCGGTACGCCTGCAAGCCGACCATTTGACCGTGGTCGGTGAGCGCCAGCGCTTGCAACTGGATGACGGCTCCAAGGTATTGCTCAATACCAATTCGGCGTTTTCCAGCACCATCGACGAGCATCAGCGCATTGCCCGCCTGTATCAGGGCGAGGCGTTTTTCGAAGTCGCCGCCAACCGCGGCCTGCCCCTGCAAATCGACGCCGGCCCGGTGCGCGCCAGCGTCAGCGATACGGCATTTGCCGTGCGCTACCTCAACGGTGAGGCGCAGGTCCAGGTGCAACGCGGGGATGTCGACCTGAGCACCACCTTCGGCAACAACCGGGTGCGCCTGAGTGCCGGCGAGAGCATCCGCGTCGGCCCCAAGGGCTTCGGCCAACCAGCCAAGCTCGATGCCACCAAGGAACTGGCGTGGGTCCAGGGCCGGTTGATCTTTGAAAACTGCCCGATGAGCGAGGTGCTGGCTGAGCTGCGGCGCTATTACCCGGGCTGGATCGTCAATACCAATGAGCAATTGGCCAGCGTCGCCGTGACCGGCAATTACCGCCTGGACCAGCCGCTGGACGTGGTGCGCTCCCTGGCCCACATCACCTCCGCCAAGCTCTCGGAGTTCCCGGCGCTAGTCATTCTCAACTGAGAATAATTATTTTTACTCGATAGCCCCTGCTGGTACGTCTCGTCTTAGCCAATGCAACTGATTCCTATTTGATTCAGGCTCGCAACTATAAGACTCGTCCCTCGGAGCGCTCTCGATGTCCTCTCGTTTCAACCGCCGGTCCTCTTCGCCCACGCTGTGCCTGCTGACCGCCGCCATCCTGCTGGCCGGCAGCCCGGTGCTCACGGCCAATGCGGCCGAACCCGCTGCGCGCAGCCACGCCAATTACACTTTCAGCATCGAGCAGCAACCCCTGGTATCGGCACTCAACGCCTTTACCGCCGTCACCGGCTGGCAGATCGGCCTGCCCGCCGAACTGGGCCAAGGGGTTTCCTCCCCCGGCGCGCGCGGTTCGCTGACCCCGGAAAAGGCCCTGGACCGGCTGTTGGTGGGGACCAACCTGAACTACCGCAAACTGGGCAATAACAACATCGTCCTGGAAAAGCGCACGGTGGGGAGTGCCATCACCCTGCAACAAATGACCATCAGCGCCACCCGCACGGAACAGGCGGTCGATAGCGTGCCCAGCACCGTCAGCGTGCATGAGCGCGAGGAACTGGACCGCCAGAACGTCAACACCATCCGCGAACTGGTGCGCTACGAGCCCGGTGTCTCGGTGGGCGGTGCAGGCACCCGCTCCGGTAATTCGGGCTACAACATCCGTGGTATCGACGGTGACCGCATCCTCACCCAGGTGGACGGCGTAGAAGTCCCGGACAACTTCTTCAACGGCCCGTACGCCAAGACCCGTCGCAACTATGTCGACCCGGAAATCGTCAAACGCGTGGAAATCATCCGCGGCCCGGCCTCGGCCCTGTACGGCAGCAGCGCCATCGGCGGCGCCGTCAGCTACTTCACCCTCGACCCGGACGACATCATCAAGCCCGGCCAGGACGTTGGCGCGCGCCTGAAGACCGGCTACAGCTCGGCCGACGAAAGCTGGCTGACCTCCGGCACCGTCGCCGGGCGCGTGCAGGACTTCGATGGCTTGTTGCACCTGAGCCAGCGCAATGGCCATGAGATGGAATCCTACGACGGCAACAACGCCACCGGCCTGGCCCGTACCGGCGCCAACCCGGAAGACGTGCGCACCACCAACGTGCTGGCCAAGCTGGGCTGGAACTATGGCGAAGACAACCGCCTGGGCCTGACCTACGAGAAGTACAAGGACGACCGCGACATCAACCAGAAAAGCGCGGTGGGTGGGCTTTTCCTTCAAGGTCAAGGCATGAACTTCTATCGTGACCGTCGCGGTAACGACACCATCACCCGCGAGCGTTTTGGCCTGGAAAACAAGTTTGCACTCGACGCCCCGTTTGCCGATCACATCAAGACCAGCCTCAACTACCAGATAGCCAAGACCGACCAGTCCACCGCCGAGATCTATCAGGTGGGCCGTCGCGTGCTGCGTACCCGTGACACTCTCTACGAAGAAAAACAGTGGGTGTTCGACGCCCAACTGGACAAAGCCTTCGCCATCGGCGACACCGATCATGTCGTGACCTATGGCACCACGATCAAGCAACAGAAAGTCACCGGTTCGCGCGAAGGCGCGGCGACATGCCTGGCTGTCGGTGCCGGCTGTACGGCCATCGGTGCCCCAAGCCCAACGCCCAGCGACAGCGTGAAAAAAGCCAGCGACTTCCCTGACCCAACCATCAACAGCTACGCGCTGTTCGCCCAGGATCAGATCAGCTGGAATGACTGGACCTTCCTGCCCAGCCTGCGCTACGACTACATCCAGCTCAAACCCAAGCTGACCGAAGAGTTCCTCAACACCACCGACCCGGAACGCAAGTTTCCCCACGACGACGCGAATAAAACCTGGCACCGCTTCTCGCCGAAACTCGGCGTGACCTACGCGTTTACCGAGCAATACACCTGGTTCGGCCAGTACGCCGAAGGTTTCCGCACACCATCGGCCAAAGCGTTGTACGGCCGTTTTGAAAACCTGGGTGAAGGCTATGTCGTCGAACCCAACTCCAACCTCAAGCCGGAAACCAGCAAAAGCTATGAAACCGGGATTCGTGGCAATTTCGACGCCGGTAATTTCGACGTCGCGGTGTTCTACAACAAGTACCGCGACTTCATCGACGAAGACAACGCCGCGCTGGGCCCGTCTGGCACCATCTTCCAGCCAGGCAACATCAAGCGCGCCACCATCAAGGGCATGGAAGTCAAAGGCCGCTTGAACCTGGACGCCTTCGGCGCACCGCAAGGCCTGTACACCAAAGGCGCGATTGCGTACGCCCACGGTCGCAATGACGAAACCGGCCAGCCGCTGAACAGCGTCAACCCGCTCAAGGGTGTGTTTGGCCTGGGCTACGACCAGGATAACTACGGTGCGCTGGTCAGTTGGACTCTGGTCAAGCAACAGAATCGAGTGGACAGCACCACCTTCTTTGCACCGGACGGCATCACCGCCAACGGCCCGTTCAAGACCCCGGGCTTTGGCATCGTCGACCTGACGGGTTTCTACAAAGTCACCAACGATCTGACCGTCAACGGCGGCCTGTACAACCTGACCGACAAGAAATACTGGAACTGGGATGACGTGCGCAGCTACGACGGTGTGGGTGAAGCCGGCGTGACCTCGCCGGCCAGCCTGGACCGGCTGACCCAGCCCGGTCGCAACTTCGCGATCAACCTGATCTGGGACATCTGATCCCTGCAACCCCACCCCGCCGGATTTATCGCCAGCGGGGTGAGGTTTTTTTACTGTGACGCGTCTTCTTGTTCGTCTAGTAATAACAGCCTGGCAATAAGGCGCTTTTCCTTCTCAAGGACATCCCATGACCGCTTCCACCACCGCAGAACGTGCAAGCCTGCGCTCCCAGCGCCTGAACCAGATCACCAACGAGCCACACACCAAGCTCGACGCACTGGTCAAGGCCCACGCCCCGTTCGAAACCCAGGCCAACTTCGCCCGTTTTGTCGTCGCCCAGTACCTGTTCCAGTCGGAACTGGTGGCGCTGTACAACGATCCCGAGCTGATCAAGCTGTTCCCGGACCTGGCCGAGCGCTGCCGCGCCGAAGCCGCCAAACTTGACCTGGCCGACCTGGAAACCGAAGTACCCGCCCCTGTGGCCGGTGCCGTGCAGAACCCGAGCAAGGCCCAAGCCCTGGGCTGGCTGTTCGTGTCCGAAGGTTCCAAGCTTGGCGCTGCGTTCCTGATCAAGCGCGCCGTCGGCCTGGGCCTGAGCGAAACCTTCGGTGCCCGCCACCTGGGCGAACCAGCCGGTGGCCGTGCCGAAGGCTGGAAGAGCTTCACCCGTACCCTCGACGGCCTGGAACTGAGCGCCGAAGAAGAAGCGGCAGCGGAAAAAGGTGCGGTGGATGCATTCGTACGCTTCACCGTGTTGCTGGAACAGGCGTACGCTAGCGCCCCAGAACTGGCCTGATCCCCTGCTTGTGTGGGAGCTGGCTTGCCTGCGATAGCATCGCCTCGGTTCAACTGATACACCGAGGCGGCTGCATCGCAGGCAAGCCAGCTCCCACACAGGCCAGCCTCTACATATTGATCGCACTGCACTTTCAGATTTTTCGCACCCCATACAAATCGTACCTATGACCGGCACAACCCAATCCTCCTCCAAACTCGCCCGAATCCTGTTCGGCCTGCTGGCCTACGTCAGCCTGGGGATCGGCTTGATTGCGATTGTCGTGCCGGGCCTGCCCACCACCGAATTCATCCTGCTGGCTGCCTGGGCTGCCACCAAGAGTTCGCCACGCCTGAGTGCCTGGCTGGAAAACCACCGCCTGTTCGGGCCGATCCTGTTCAACTGGCGCAACGGCAAGATCATTGCGCGCCGGGCCAAGGTCAGCGCCACCGTGAGCATGCTGCTGTGTGCCGGCCTGATGCTGGTGATGCTCGATCACGGCTGGCCGATCTACCTGGCCATCGCCGGGATGAGCCTGGGCAACCTGTGGATCTGGTCACGCCCCGAACGTCTCGCGCAAACCGCGACCTGAGCGCTACCGCTGATCGCCTGCCCCTCATGAATTACCCGCCGGTGCCGATGTTGCGGGCATAGCGCCGAATGGACTTGGCCGTTGCCCTGCTTGCACACCAACAAGTCCAATCGCGAGTAAGCCCATGTTCGACACCCTCTCCATCCGCTTGAAAATCGTGCTGCTGTCTGGCCTCTGCCTGTTGGGGGTGATTGCATTGATCGTCAGCCTGAACATCTACCAGACCAACCAGAACGACCAACTCGTCAGCGCCTCCAGCTCGCGCATGCTCACCACCAGCGTGGAGAACCTGCTCCAGTCCAAGGCCGCCGAGCAAGCCGTGCAGCTACAGAAAGCCTTCGGCGAAAACCTGTTGGTGGTCACCGCCCTCGCCGACCAGGTCAAGGACTTGCGCAACATGGCCGCCAAGCGCTCGCTGGAAGCCGGGGCCGTGCGCGAGGAGCTCAACCAGCGGATCAAGACCGCCTTCGAGCGCAATACCAAGGTGCTGGGGATCTGGTTGTCGTTTGAACCCAACGGCCTGGATGGCAGGGACAGCGAATTTGTCGACGACAAACTGCGCGCTTCCAACGAAGTCGGACGCTTTTCCAGCTACTGGAGCCGCGCCGGCGGTGAAGGCCTGAACACGGTGATGGTGGAAGCGGACCTGACCAAGACCACCCTCAACCTTAGCGGTACGCCCTACAACATCTGGTACACCTGCCCACGGGATACCCGCAACGTTTGCCTGCTGGACCCGTACGCCGACGAAGTCGCCGGCAAGGCGATGCTGATGACCACTATCTCGCTGCCGCTGCTGGCAGATGGCAAGGTGATTGGTGTGATCGGCGTCGATATTGCGCTGGACGCCCTGCAAGCGGCGGCCAATACCGCGCAAAAAGAATTGTTCGATGGCGCGGGGATCATGGAAATCCTCTCCAGCAGCGGCCTGATCGCCAGTTACAGCGGTGAGCCGGACAAGGTCGGCAAAAGCATCGTTGATGTGCTGGGTGGCGAAGGCAAAGAGATCGTGCAACTGCTGGCCAGTGACACGCGCAAGGTGCGCGAGCAAGACGACACGATCCGCGCGGTGTACCCAGTCAAGCCGATTGCCGAGGCCAAGCCCTGGGGCGTGGTGATCAAGCTACCCAAGGACGTGCTGCTGGCCGATTCGGTCAAGTTGCAAGGCGTGCTCCACGACGCCCAGGCCCGAGGCACACTGCAAGCGCTGCTGGTGGGCGCCGCAGCCGGCCTGCTGGGTCTGTTGCTGATATGGCTGACGGCCACAGGCGTGACTCGCCCGATCAACAGCGTGGCAGCGATGCTCAAGGACATTGCCAGCGGCGACGGCGACCTGACCCAACGCCTGGCCTACACGAAAAAAGATGAACTGGGGGAGTTGGTCAGTTGGTTCAACCGCTTCCTCGACAAGCTGCAACCGACCATTGCCCAGATCAAGCAGAGCATCACCGAAGCCCGAGGCACTGCCGATCAATCCTCGGAAATTGCGCGCCAGACCAGTGAAGGCATGCAGGTGCAGTTCCGCGAGATCGACCAGGTGGCAACCGCCTCCAACGAGATGAGCGCCACCGCCCATGATGTGGCCAACAGCGCCTCTAACGCTGCCAGTGCAGCTCGCGGCGCCGATCAGTCAGCCCGCGAGGGCCTGGCGATCATCGAACGCAGCACCCGCGATATCACCACCCTTGCCGAGGAAGTCAGCAAGGCCGTGACCGAAGTTGAAGCCCTGGCGGTCAACAGCGAGCAGATCGGCTCGGTGCTGGAAGTGATCCGCAGCATTGCCGAGCAGACCAACCTGCTGGCCCTCAACGCCGCAATTGAAGCCGCGCGCGCCGGGGAAAGCGGGCGGGGTTTTGCGGTGGTCGCAGACGAAGTGCGCAACCTGGCGCGACGCACCCAGGATTCGGTGGAGGAAATCCGCCTGGTGATCGAACGCATCCAGAGCGCGACCCGTGGGGTGGTGACCACCATGCATTCGAGCCAGAGCCAGGCGCAGAGCAATGCCGGGCAGATCCAACAAGCCGTACAGGCCCTGGGCAAGATCAGTGATGCGGTGACGGTGATCAGCGACATGAACCTGCAAATCGCCAGCGCCGCCGAAGAACAGAGCGCCGTGGCCGAAGAGGTCAACCGCAATGTCTCGGCGATCCGTACCGTGACCGAGACCCTGACCGGCCAGGCGACAGAATCAGCGGCGATCAGCAGCCAGTTGAATGCATTGGCCAACCAGCAGATGAAACTGATGGATCAGTTCCGGGTGTAGACCCAAATACCCATGGGGGAGCTGGCTTATGTGGGAGCTGGCTTGCCTGCGATAGCATCACCTCTGTTTCACTGAAGCACCGAGGCATCTGTATCGCAGGCAAGCCAGCTCCCACACAGTGTGAGGTTAGAGCCCGGTCCAGGCACTGACAAACGCGGTGAGGTCTTCCTTTGCCGCCGTACGCGGCGGGTTCTGCGCGGTACCCAGATACAGGAAGCCAATCACCTCCTCACCCGCGCCCAGCCCCAACCCCTTGGCCACATGCGCCGAATACGACAACTCCCCGGTGCGCCACACTGCGCCAATCCCCTGGGCATAGGCCGCCAGCAGAATACCGTGGGCCGCACAGGCCGCCGCCAGCAGTTGCTCGGACTTGGGCACCTTGAAGTGTTCTTGCAGACGGGCAATCACCACCACCACCAACGGTGCACGCAACGGGCCGTTCTGTGCCTTGTCGATCACCGCTTGCGGTGCTGCGGGGTCTTGCAGGCGGGCCGCTTCGGCCAGCAGGGTGCCCATCTGCTCGCGGGCCGGGCCTTCCACGGTGAGAAAACGCCAAGGCCGCAACTGGCCATGATCCGGCGCACGCATGGCTGCCGCGAACAGCACTTCGCGCTGTTCGGCAGTCGGCGCCGGCTCCAGCAGGCGCGGCACGGAAACACGGTTGAGCAAAGCGTCGAGAGCCTGCATTGGCCACCTCCAGGAAAAATGTGCGGCCATTCTAGCGGGAATGCATCAGATTGGAGCAAACGATAATTGCTCTTATTCAATCCGCCCCGCCCTGTTAGACTTTGCCCCCTGAATTTCATCCACCGTCGCCCGTCTTCCAGGATTATCGATGCCCCGTTTGCTTCTTCGCCTGTCTGCACTCTTGGTGGCCGTGAGCCTGAGTGCCTGCGATGACGCCGCGCCGCCGACGTTTACCCAGGCCGAGCCGGGTGAGGCGCGTTCGGGAGGCAGCACGACGGTAAGGAAGACAGACCAGAATGCCTTTTCGCTGCCTTCAGCGAACCTGGCGCCGACCCGTCGCCTGGACTTCAGCGTCGGCAACAGCTTTTTCCGCAATCCGTGGGTGATCGCCCCGGCCACTACCACCGCCCGCGATGGGCTGGGGCCGCTGTTCAACACCAATGCCTGCCAGAACTGCCACATCAAGGACGGGCGCGGCCATCCGCCCTTGCCCGAGGCCAGCAATGCGGTGTCGATGTTGGTACGTCTGTCGATCCCGGATTCGCCGCCCTATGCCAAGGTCATCGAGCAACTGGGTATCGTCCCCGAGCCGGTGTACGGCGGGCAGTTGCAGGACATGGCCGTGCCCGGCGTAGTCCCGGAAGGCAAGGTGCGGGTCGACTACACGCCGGTCAACGTCACATTCAAGGACGGCACAGTGGTCGAGTTGCGCAAGCCGAGCCTGCAGATTACCCAGCTCGGCTACGGGGCGATGCACCCCGATACGCGGTTTTCCGCCCGCGTGGCTCCGCCGATGATCGGCCTGGGTTTGCTCGAAGCCATCAGCGACGCAGACATCCTGCAAAACGCCAGCAAACGCCCGGACAAAAACGGCGTGTTCGGCCGCCCGAACTGGGTCTGGGATGATGCCCGACAAAAAACCGTGCTCGGCCGTTTCGGCTGGAAAGCCGGGCAACCGAACCTCAATCAACAAAATGTTCACGCGTTTTCGGGTGACATGGGCCTGACGACCAGCCTGCGCCCCTTCGATGACTGCACCGACGCACAGGTTGCCTGTAAGCAGGCGCCCAACGGCAACGGCGAAAATGGCGAGCAGGAAGTCAGCGATAACATCCTGCGCCTGGTGCTGTTCTATACCCGCAACCTGGCCGTACCGGCGCGCCGTGATGTCAACGAACAACAAGTGCTGGCCGGCAAGAACCTGTTCTTCCAGGCTGGCTGCCAGTCGTGCCATACGCCGAAATTCACCACCGCAGCCAACGCCGCTGAACCTGAGCTGGCCAACCAAGTGATCCGCCCCTACACCGACCTGTTGCTGCACGATATGGGCGAGGGCCTGGCCGATAACCGTACCGAATTCAAGGCCGGTGGCCGCGACTGGCGCACGCCGCCGTTGTGGGGCATCGGCCTGACGCAAAACGTCAGTGGCCACACCCAGTTCCTGCATGACGGCCGCGCCCGCAACCTGCTTGAAGCCGTGCTGTGGCACGGCGGTGAAGCCCAGGCGGCGCAGCAGCATGTGTTGTCATTTAGCGCCGAGCAGCGCGCCGCGTTGCTCGCGTTCCTGAATTCTCTATAAGCTTTGCCCCAATTAATGAAGGGAGCTCGACATGTTCCGTCCCAAGTTGTTGTTCACCAGCCTTGCCGCCCTCGCCCTGGGCGCTTGCTCGCCACAGGATCCGCAAGCGGTTACTTCGGCCGCCATCGCCAAGCAAGTGATCCTGCCGACCTACAGCCGTTGGGTCGAAGCTGACCGGCAACTGGCCGTCAGCGCCCTGGCTTACTGCCAAGGCAAGGAATCCCTGGAAACCGCCCGCGCCGACTTCCTCCACGCGCAAAAAGCCTGGGCCGAGTTGCAACCGCTGCTGATCGGCCCGCTGGCCGAGGGCAATCGTGCCTGGCAGGTGCAGTTCTGGCCCGACAAGAAAAACCTCGTCGGCCGCCAGGTCGAGCAACTGGCCACCGCCCAGCCGCAGATCGATGCCGCCGCCCTGGCCAAGTCCAGCGTCGTGGTGCAAGGCCTGTCGGCCTACGAATACATCCTGTATGACGCCAAGACCGACATCGCCAACGACGCCCAGAAAGCCCGCTACTGCCCGCTGCTGATCGCCATCGGCGAGCGTCAGAAACAACTCGCCGAGGAAATCCTCGCCAGTTGGAACAGCACCGACGGCATGCTCGCGCAGATGACCAAGTTCCCCAACCAGCGCTACGCCGATTCCCACGAAGCCATCGCCGAACTGCTGCGCGTGCAGGTCACGGCCCTCGACACCCTGAAGAAAAAGCTCGGCACGCCCATGGGTCGCCTGTCCAAGGGCATCCCCCAGCCGTTCCAGGCCGATGCATGGCGCAGCCAGTCGTCCCTGCAAGGCTTGCGAGCCAGCCTCGCGGCGGCCCAGACCGTATGGGTCGGGGTCGACAATAAAGGCCTGCGCGGTCTGCTGCCCGCCGACCAGAAGCCGTTGGCCGAGAAGGTCGATGCGGCCTACGCTGCTTCCCTGAAACTGTTCGACAGCAACCAGCGCTCGCTCAACGACCTGCTGGCCGACGACGCCGGGCGCCAGCAACTCAACGATATCTACGACAGCCTCAACGTCGTCCACCGCCTGCACGAAGGCGAATTGGCCAAGGCGCTGGGCATCCAACTGGGCTTCAACGCCAACGACGGTGACTGATGATGCTCAGGCGACAGGCTTTGGCCATCGGCAGCGTGCTGCTCAGTGCAATTACTCTGGGCGGCTGGACGCTGTTCAAGCGCAAGGGCGACAGCCCACTGCTGCTGTCGGCCCGGGATGATGGCGACGGCAAGCACTACGCCGTGGGCTATCGCCTGGATGGCACCCAGGTGTTCGCCACCCAGGTCGGCCAGCGCTGCCACGACATCATCAACCACCCGACCCTGCCCATCGCCCTGTTCGTGGCCCGCCGCCCAGGCACCGAGAGCTACCTGGTGGACCTGCGCGACGGCACGCTCCTGCAAACCGTGACGTCCCAGGCCAACCGGCACTTCTACGGCCATGCGGTGATCCACAAGAGCGGCGACTGGCTGTACGCCACCGAAAACGACACCACCGACCCGGGTCGCGGCCTGTTGGGCGTGTACAAGTTCGAAGGTGAGCGCCTGGTGCACACGGGTGAGATTTCAACCCACGGCATCGGCCCGCACCAGGTGTCGTGGATGCCCGACGGTGAAACCCTGATCGTGGCCAATGGCGGTATTCGCACCGAGGCCGAGAGCCGGGTCGAGATGAACCTCGACGCCATGGAGCCCAGCCTGGTGCTGATGCAGCGCGACGGTACGCTGTTGAGCAAGGAAACCCTCGGCCAGCAGATGAACAGCGTGCGCCATATGGGGATCGCCAGCGATGGCACGATCCTCACCGGGCAACAGTTCATGGGGCCTTCGCAGGAGCGTTCCGAGCTGTTGGCGATCAAGCGTCCGGGCCAGCCGTTCGTGGCGTTCCCGGTGGCCGACGAGCAATTGCAGGCCATGGGGCACTACACCGCCAGCGTCGCCGTGCACAGTGAGTTGCGCCTGGTGGCACTGACCGCACCACGGGGCAATCGCTTTTTTATCTGGGACATGGACAGCGGCGAGCTGCGCCTGGACGGGCCGTTGCCCGACTGCGCCGGCGTGGGTGCAGTGGCGGATGGGTTTGTCGTGACTTCAGGCCAGGGCCGCTGCCGCTTCTACGATTGTCGGCAGCCACAACTGGTGGCCAAGCCCCTGGAATTGCCGGCGGGGCTCTGGGACAACCATCTGCATCTGATCTGATCGCAGGCGCCGGCTTGCCGGCGCCTACAGGGGGGCTGACGGCAAAAAATGCCAGTTGGAATCCCCCAGGCACTCGGAGTAATGTGCCAAATCGTTCGTCTTCGTCTGCCTCAGTTTTTTCCAAGGAACCGGAATATGCTGCGTCGTCGCATGCTGATCATGTTGGCCGTTGCCCTGCTAATCGTCCTGCTGTTGGCGGGCTATAAGGCCTTTTCCATCTATCAGCAGATCCAGGTCTTTTCCGCGCCCAAACCACCGATCAGCGTGGCGGTGGCCACGGCGGTCGAACAGCCCTGGCAACAGCGCCTGCCGGCGGTGGGTACACTCAAGGCGTTACAAGGGGTGAACCTCGCCCTGGAGATTGCCGGCACCGTCAAGAACGTGCAGTTCGAGTCCGGGCAAAAGGTCAAGGCCGGGCAACCGCTGGTGCAACTGGACAGCGCAGTGGAAGACGCCCTGCTGCAAACTGCCCAGGCCGACCTCGGCCTGGCCCAGCTCGACTACGGGCGCGGCAGCCAACTGGTGGGCAGCCAGGCGATCTCCAAGGGCGAGTTCGACCGACTCTCGGCGCAACTGCAAAAAAACAAGGCCACGGTCAACCAGCTCAAGGCGTCCCTGGCCAAGAAACACATCGTCGCGCCATTCAGCGGCACCATTGGCATTCGCCAGGTGGATGTCGGCGACTATCTGGCCAGCGGCACGGTGATCGCCACCTTGCAGGACCTGAGCAGCCTCTACGTGGACTTCTATGTGCCCGAACAATCGGTGCCCAAGCTGGCGGTCGGCCAGGAGATACAGGTGCATGTCTCGGCCTACCCGACACTGACCTTCCCCGGCACCCTCAGCGCCATCAACCCCAAAGTCGAAAGCAGCACCCGTAACGTACTGGTGCGGGCAACCCTGGCCAACCCGGATAACAAACTGCTGCCGGGCATGTTCAGCAGCCTGCAAGTGCTGCTGCCCGATCCGCAGGCACAGGTGGTGATACCGGAAAGTGCGATCACCTACACCCTCTACGGCAACTCGGCCTATGTGGTGGCGCAGAAGAAGAGCGAAGACGGCAGCCTCGAAAAGGATGCCAACGGTCAACCGGTATTGATCGCCGAACGGCGCTTTATCGAGACCGGCGAACGACGCGATGGCCTGGTGCTGGTGACCAAGGGCCTGATCAGTGGCGAGCAAGTGGTCAGCGCCGGCCAACTCAAGCTCGACACCGGCGCGCATATTGCTATCACCGCAGACAAAAACCTGCCGGCCACTCCTGGCCAACCTCCGCGCAACGACGGTTCAAGGAACTGAGCCATGGCGTTTACCGACACGTTTATCCGCCGTCCGGTGCTGGCCATGGTGGTCAGCTTGCTGATCGTGCTGTTGGGTTTCCAGGCCTACAGCAAACTACCGTTGCGCCAATACCCGTCCATGGAAAATGCGCTGATCACGGTGACCACCGCTTACCCGGGGGCCAATGCCGAGACCATCCAGGGCTACATCACACAGCCATTGCAGCAAAGCCTGGCGAGCGCCGAAGGCATCGACTACATGACCTCGGTCAGTCGCCAGAACTTCTCGGTGATTTCCATCTATGCGCGGATCGGCGCCAACAGCGACCGCCTGTTCACCGAACTGTTGGCCAAGGCCAACGAGGTGAAGAACAAGCTGCCGCAAGACGCTGAAGATCCGGTATTGAGCAAAGAGGCCGCAGATGCGTCGGCCCTGATGTACATCAGCTTCTCCAGCCAACAACTGAGCAACCCGCAGATCACCGACTACCTGTCGCGGGTGATCCAGCCCAAGTTGGCGACCCTGCCTGGCATGGCCGAAGCCGAGATCCTCGGCAATCAGGTATTTGCCATGCGCCTGTGGCTGGACCCGGTCAAGCTCGCGGGTTTCGGCCTGAGCGCCGGCGACGTGACCAATGCCGTGCGCAACTACAACTTTCTCTCTGCCGCCGGTGAAGTGAAAGGCGAGTATGTGGTCACCAGCATCAATGCCAACACCGACCTCAAGACCGCCGAAGCCTTCGCTGCCATCACCGTGAAGACCGATGGCGACAGCCGGGTGCTGCTCGGCGACGTGGCCCGGGTGGAAATGGGCGCGGAAAACTACAACGCCATCAGCTCCTTTGGCGGCACGCCCTCGGTGTATATCGGCATCAAGGCCACGCCCAGCGCCAACCCGCTGGATGTGATCAAAGAGGTGCGCAAGATCATGCCGGAGCTGGAATCCCAGCTGCCGCCCAACCTCAAGGCAGAAATTGCCTACGACGCCACGCTGTTTATCCAGGCGTCCATCAACGAGGTGGTCAAGACCCTGTTTGAAGCGGTGCTGATCGTGATCGTCGTGGTGTTCCTGTTTCTCGGGGCGCTGCGCTCGGTGGTGATCCCGGTGGTTACCATTCCGCTGTCGATGATTGGCGTGCTGTTTTTCATGCAACTGATGGGCTACTCCATCAACCTGCTGACGCTGCTGGCTATGGTTCTGGCCATCGGCCTGGTGGTGGACGATGCGATTGTGGTGGTGGAAAACATCCACCGCCATATCGAAGACGGCAAGAAACCACTGGACGCCGCCCTGGAAGGCGCGCGGGAGATTGCGGTGCCGGTGGTGTCGATGACCATCACCCTGGCGGCGGTGTATGCGCCCATCGGCTTCCTGGAGGGGCTGACCGGGGCCCTGTTCAAGGAGTTCGCCCTGACCCTGGCCGGGGCGGTGGTGATTTCCGGTATCGTCGCCCTGACCCTGTCGCCGATGATGTGCGCCCTGCTGTTGCGCCACGACGAAAACCCCAGCGGCCTGGCCCATCGCCTGGACCGGATCTTCGAAGGCCTCAAGCGCCGCTACCAGAGCCTGTTGCACGGCACCTTGAACACCCGGCCGGTGGTGATCGTGTTTGCCCTGATCGTGCTGTGCCTGATCCCGGTGTTCCTCAAGTTCACCCAGTCGCAACTGGCCCCGGACGAAGACCAGGGCATTATCTTCATGATGGCCAGCGCGCCGCAGCCGACCAACCTGGACTACCTGAACACCTACACCGACGAGTTCATCGCGATCTTCAAGGACTTCCCGGAGTACTACTCCTCGTTCCAGATCAATGGCTTCAATGGCGTGCAATCGGGTATCGGCGGCTTCCTGCTCAAGCCGTGGAACGAGCGCGAGCGCACCCAGATGCAAATCCTGCCGGAGGTGCAAAAGCGCCTGGAGCAGATTCCGGGCTTGCAGGTATTTGGCTTCAACCTGCCATCGCTGCCGGGCACTGGCGAGGGCCTGCCTTTTGGTTTTGTGATCAACACGCCCAATGACTATGAGTCATTGCTGCAAGTGGCCGATCGTGTGAAAAAGCGCGCCATGGAGTCGGGCAAGTTCGCCTTCGTGGATATCGACCTGGCGTTCGACAAACCCGAGGTGGTGGTGGATATCGACCGTGCCAAGGCGGCGCAGATGGGCGTCTCGATGCAGGACCTGGGCAGCACCCTGGCGACTTTGCTGGCGGAAGCGGAAATCAACCGGTTCACCATTGATGGCCGCAGCTACAAGGTCATCGCCCAAGTCGAGCGGGCCTACCGGGACAACCCCGAATGGCTGAACAATTACTACGTGAAAAACACCCAGGGCGAACTGCTGCCGCTGTCGACCCTGATCAGCGTCAGCGACCGCGCACGGCCGCGTCAACTGAACCAGTTCCAGCAACTCAACTCGGCGCTGATCTCGGGCTTTCCGATTGTCAGCATGGGCGAAGCCATCGACACCGTGCGCCAGATCGCCCTCGAAGAAACCCCGGCCGGCTACGCCTTCGACTACAGCGGCGCCTCGCGCCAGTTCATCCAGGAAGGCAGCGCACTGTGGGTCACCTTTGGCCTGGCACTGGCGATCATCTTCCTGGTACTGGCGGCGCAGTTCGAGAGCTTCCGTGACCCGCTGGTGATACTGGTGACAGTGCCGCTGTCGATCTGTGGGGCGTTGATCCCGTTGTTCCTCGGTTGGTCGAGCATGAACATCTACACCCAGGTGGGATTGGTGACGTTGATCGGGCTGATCAGCAAGCACGGGATTCTGATCGTCGAGTTTGCCAACCAGTTGCGCAAGGACAAGGGGCTGACAGCCCGCGAAGCAGTGGAAGAAGCGGCAGCGATTCGCCTGCGCCCGGTATTGATGACCACGGCAGCGATGGTGTTTGGCATGGTGCCGTTGATCTTTGCCACCGGGGCCGGGGCGGTCAGCCGGTTTGATATCGGGATGGTGATTGCCACGGGGATGTCGGTGGGCACCTTGTTTACTTTGTTTGTATTGCCGTGTGTGTATACGTTGCTGGCCAAGCGTGATCCCTTGGCGGATTGAGTACCTATCCATTTGTGCGTACTTGTGGCGAGGGGGCTAGTCCCCCGTTGGGCTGCGAAGCAGCCCCAAAGCCTGTCACCTCGGCGTATCTGATCAGCCGCAGTGGAGCTTAAAGATTGGGGCTGCTTCGCAGCCCAACGGGGGACTAGCCCCCTCCCCACAAGTACGCACAAAACAAAAGGCCTCGCTATGCGAGGCCTTTTATCTGGGGGTCAATCTCTTCAACTCGCAGGCCTCATCCCTTGGGACATCCCGAACATAAACAGCAAAAGCTGATGGTCAGGCTGCGTAACCCCCGTGGTTTTGGCGATCCGTGGTAGCGGGCATTGCCCGCCACTGTGCACCGCGCTGAGGACTTCTGTGCGGGGCTGCTCCCAGGCAGCTAGGGCCAGGGAGGCGATGCCCAAGGCCCCCAATAGAAACAAACCTCGTGCTATTTCTAGCTTCATTAGGTTAAACCCTTGATAGCGCTGCCAAACGCCGCTTCGTAAAAGTAGCTGAGTTTTTGCCAGTCAGCGGCATTCCACGACGAATGGCGACGCAATTGCTGCATGTCATGGGCTGCGGCCCGTCGGGCGGTCAAACGCTGGCGGCACTTTTCCAGGTCCAGCAGCGCCACTTCGACCGTCGCGCCCTCTCCCGCACCGCTGACCCGCACAAAAATATGCTTGCTGTACAAGCAGCCATGCTGCCAACGCCCTTTGTGCATGCGCGCCAGGGTTTGCGCCAGTTCATCAAGCAGCCGCTCATGCACCAGTTCCCCGCATTGCTTGCGGCCACCGGCGGCGTACCAGTTGTCGATTTCCTCGAAACCATCCAATGACGCCGTCACCAACAAGGCCTTCCATTGATGTTCAGGGTCACGTCGGGCGCCACAGAACACCAGCTCCGGAACGCCGACATCGAGCAAACGCAGGCCCCTGAGCGCATCACGCTCACGCAGCACCGTAGGCCGCCCGAAGGGGTGCAGCCAGCTGCGATAGGTATGGCCGGTCTGACGTTTGCTGTAGAGCAGCCGCCCATTGGTCCCGATTACCCGCTGCACGCCGCTTTCGCCACCTCGACGACGATTGGGTGCCTCGACCCACTCGCCCTGCTGCCGCCAGAAATATTCGAACCGCTCTTCGGGAGCTACGTGACTGCCTGCTACGTACTCAACCACCATCCTGCTACCTCTTGCGCAATACATACACTCGCCACATGGCATACAGCGGTATGAAGTCCAAATACTCCTGGACGCGGAAACCAGCTTGCTCAAACTCAGCCTCAACAGTAGCAGCCGGTAACACAAATCGATTTCGGTAACTCTCCTGCTCACTTTTGTTGCGGCGCTGCACTTCCAGGCGCTTGCGTTTCCAGGCCTTGAAGTTGCCATCCACCCACAATGAAATGATCACGCTGTCGCGGGTAACTCGTTGAAATTCCTTCAATATCGCCATTCGGTGGGCAGGCTCGCCGATGTGGTGCAACAGGCGCATGCAAAAAATGCTGTCCACGGCGCTGTCTGGCAAATCGATATCAAAGGCAGATGTCTGCAAGGGTCGTACCTGCTTGACCACATCCGCCGGTTGCGCCCCCATGGCGATGTTCAGCATGGACTCGGAATTGTCCGCACCGATAACGATCCGGTTGGGCTTTTCTGTGAGTAACGGCCAGAAACGCCCGGCGCCGCACGGCAAGTCCAATACCAGGCCAGGCTCACCGGCCATCGCCAGCGCACCACGGGCCAATTGTTCGTCGCGTTTATGGGACAGCCGGCGCGCCAACGTGTCCTGGTGTTTGAGCAAATATTGCTGAGCGTGGCGGTCGTCGTACTTTGCGGAAAATTCAAGCTTGATCGGAGTAGCCATCAACGAGTCTCCTGGACTGATGCCTACGACTTTAAGCAGCCGCACGTCATCCACAGGTCAACCCTTTGTGAAAAAAACGTCCCGTCTAACCCTAAAGAATTACAAAGTTTTACAGGAAAAAAAGCATGGCATGAAGCCATCTTCGTCGAACAGCAGGGAGTCTGCCCAGGATAGGGGCAGGAAGGGATCAAGGTTTGACGTGGCTCAATTCAACATGGAAACGGCAGCCGCTAGGCTCCATGGTGCTGAGGCTGACCACCCAGCCCTGGTTATCGCAGATCCTCTGCACCAGCGACAAACCCAAGCCCAGGCCATCGCCGCGTTTTTCATTACCGCGCACAAAGGGCTCGAACATCGCTTCGCGCTTGTCCTCGGGGATGCCCACGCCGGTGTCTTCCACCACAAACCCCGTGGGTTCCAGGGTCAGGCGGATAAAGCCCTGCTCCGTGTAGTGCAGGGCGTTGCGCAACAGGTTCCCCATCACCGCATGCAAAAAGGTGGCGTTGTAGCGGATATCGAGGGGGTTGCCCGGCTGGTAGAACAGCTCGATGCCCTTGCGTTCGATGGGTTCACGCCAGATCCCCAGCAAGTCCTCCGCGACCTGGGCCAGGGTGACTTGGGGTGACATGGTGGTGTCGTCATGCTGGGCGCGGGCGAGCATCAGGAAGGTCTGCACCAGTTCGCGCATTTCCTCGCAGGCCCGGGCGATGCGCTCGACCTGTTTGCGCCCCCGTGAATCAATGGCCGGGTTTTCCAGCAACAGTTCGCAGGAGCTGGCCAGCACCATCAGTGGCGTCCGCAGTTCATGGCTGACATCACTGGTAAACAGGCGCTCACGGGTCAGCGCCTGGCGCAGGCGGCCCAGGGTGGCGTCGAAGGCCACTGCCAGCTCGCCCACTTCGTCGGCGGCATAGTCCGGGGCCAACGGCGGGGCCAGGCCCAGCAGTTGGTCACGATGACGCACCTGGCGCGCCAGGCGCACCACCGGAGCCATCACCTTGCGGGCCAGGACCCAGCCGAGGAATACCGCCAGCGCCAGGCTGAGGACAAACCCCACCAGCACCACCGCAAACAGCACACGCTCACGCTCTTCGAAATCGCTCTGGTCTTGCAGTAGGACATAACGCCGGCCGTCGACGATCTCAACCATGGCATGGTAGGACAGTGCTTCGCGAAACACTTCGTGAAAGCCCGCATCCAGATGCCGCAAGTCCTTGGGCAGCTCAAAATCGCCGCGCCCGCCGCTGAAGTAGAACAACTGGTCCGGCTCGGGCCGGTGGCGCCAGTCTTCGACACTGTCCATCAGCAGCAAGCGTTGCAAGTCGCCGCCCAGGCCCGCCGAAATCAGTTTTTCTTCCACCAGGTGCACCGTGGCGACGATGCCCATGGCAAAGGCCCCCGCCACCAGCGCGCTCATCAGCGCAAAGGCGATGATGATCCGCTGGGCAAGGCTTTGCTTAAACTCCATCACGGCCCTCGGCCAAGCGATAACCCACGCCATGCACGGTTTGCAGCAATGGTTTGGCAAATGGCTTGTCGATCACCTGGCGCAGTTGGTGGACATGGCTGCGCAGGCTGTCGCTGTCCGGGCAGTCATCGCCCCACAGGGCTTCTTCCAACACTTCGCGACGCAGGACGTGAGGGCTTTTCTGCATCAGCACGGCGAGCAATTTCAGGCCGACCGGGTTGAGCTTGAGCAAACGCCCTTCGCGGGTCACTTCCAGGGTATCGAGGTCGTAGGACAGATCGCCGACTTGCAGCTCACGCCGCCCGCCGCCCTGGGCCCGGCGCAGCACCGCTTCGATGCGTGCAGCCAACTCCGATAGGGCAAACGGCTTGAGCAGATAGTCGTCGGCACCTGACTTGAAACCTTGCAGGCGGTCGTCCAATTGATCGCGGGCGGTGAGCATGATCACCGGCGTATCGCGACGCGCATCTTCACGCAGGCGTTTGCACAAGGTGTAGCCATCAATGCCGGGCAGCATGATATCGAGCACGATCAGGTCGTAATGCTCGGTGGCGGCCAGATGCAGGCCCGACAAACCGTCCTGCGCACAGTCCACGGTATAACCCTTGAGCCCCAGGTAATCCGCCAGGTTGGCCAGAATATCGCGGTTGTCTTCAACCAATAAAATTCGCATGGGCAGTGTCTCCGTACGCGGTAACGGCCGTGTTGGCTCGCGCAGCTTAAGGCCAAGTATGGCTTACCGCTAGGCCTGAACGAGCAACCGATTACTGTTTTCAACCGATTAAGCAGCTTAACGAGTTTTTCACTATAGGTTCACAAGCCGACCACAGTGCCAGGGTGAATATCGCCGCCCATCGCTCTCAGGAATCTAGACATGGGCCTGCCCAAGACTGCGCCAATGCGTTATTTGCTACTGCTAACCAGCATCTGGTTGGGCATTTTTCTACTGACCCGCAGCGTACTGCTCATCACCCATCTGGATGAAGTCAGCGGCAACCTGCTGCCAGTATTCGGCGTGGGCCTGCTCTATGACCTGGGTTTTCTGGCCTACGCCGCATTACCCCTCGGCCTGTATCTGCTGCTGTGTCCGCCCGCTCTATGGCGGCGGCGCGGCCATCGCTGGTTCCTGCAAGGCGTACTGACCGTCAGCCTGTTCGCCATGTTGTTCACCTCGGTGGCCGAATGGCTGTTCTGGGATGAGTTCGGCGTGCGCTTCAACTTTATTGCCGTCGATTACCTAGTGTATTCCGATGAGGTGTTGAACAACCTGTTGGAGTCCTACCCGATCGGCACACTGTTGAGCCTGTTGGCGATACTGGCGATTGTCCTGAGCCTGGCCTTGCGCAAACCGTTCAACGCAGCACTCGACTCGCCCCTGCCGGCCATGCGCGGGCGCGTGCTCAATGCCTTGGGATTGCTGCTGGTTGCCGGCCTGAGCCTGCAGTTGGTCAGCCAGGACAGCCCGCGCACCCAGGGTGGCAACGCCTATAACAACGAACTGGCCAGCAATGGCCCTTACCAATTCTTCGCCGCGTTCCGCAACAATGAACTGGACTACAGCCAGTTCTACAAAAGCCTGCCGGCCGATATCGTAGCCCGCCAACTGCGGGCGGAACTCAGTGAACCCAATGCCCGTTTCATCGGCACTGACCCACTGGATATCCGCCGCGCCATCGACAACCCCGGCACCCTGCGCAAACCCAATATCGTCCTGGTGACCATCGAAAGTTTCAGCGCCAAATACATGGGCAGTAACGGCGATGGACGCAACCTGACCCCCAACCTTGATGAGTTGCGTAAACACAGCCTGTATTTCAACAATTTCTACGCCACCGGTACCCGCACCGACCGCGGCCTGGAAGCCATTACCCTGGCGATCCCGCCCACTCCGGGGCGCTCCATCGTCAAGCGGATTGGCCGGGAAAGCGGCTTTGCCAGCCTAGGCCAACAACTTAGTGCAATCGGTTATGACAGCGTGTTTGTGTATGGTGGCCGCGGCTACTTCGACAATATGAATGCGTTTTTCAGCGGCAACGGTTACCGAGTGGTCGACCAGAGCAGTGTCAACGAATCCGAAATCAGCTTTAAAAACGCCTGGGGCATGGCCGATGAGGACCTCTTCAAGCAAACCTTGAAGCTGGCGGATGCCGGTTATGCCAAGCAGCAACCGTTCCTGTTGCAGTTGATGACCACTTCAAACCATCGGCCCTATACCTACCCGGACGGCCGGATCGACATCCAGTCCGGCAAGGGTCGCGACGGTGCGGTGAAATACACCGACTACGCCATCGGACAGTTCCTGCAGGCAGCGCGCCAAAAACCGTGGTTCGACAATACGATCTTCGTGTTTGTCGCCGATCACACCGCCGGCAGCGCGGGCAAGGAAGACTTGCCCATCGCCAACTACCAGATTCCGTTGTTTATCTATGCGCCGAAATTGATCGAGGCCCGGGAAAGCGCGCAACTGGCCAGCCAGATCGACATCGCCCCGACCCTTCTGGGCCTGCTGAACCTGAGCTATGAATCGACGTTTTTCGGCCGCAACCTGTTGCAGGACAACCCGCTGCCACCTCGTGTGGTGGTCGGCAACTATCAGCACCTGGGCTTGTTTGACGGTACCAACCTGGCCATCCTCAGCCCCCGCCAAGGCCTGCGGCGCCACGAGCAGGCCCTGGGTGCAAGCCAGGAATCGCGGAGCAACAGCGATGATCCACTGATCCAGCGCGCGATCACTTACTACCAGGCGGCCAGTTATGACTTCAAGCAACACTTGCTCAGCTGGAAGTTACCCAAGAACGCCGCAGCCCTGTAGGAGCGAGCTTGCTCGCGAAGAACGTCAACGATAATGCGTTCACCATGAACAAACGCATCGCCCTCAGGTTCTTCGCGAGCAAGCTCGCTCCTACACAAGGCACATAAAAAAGCCCCGCCAGCATGACGCTGGCGGGGCTTTTTCAGTACAGGGGTAAGGCTGGCTTACATCATGCCGCCCATGCCACCCATGCCGCCCATGTCTGGCATACCGCCGCCAGCCGAGCTTTCTTTCTTCGGTGCATCAGCGATCGCAGCTTCGGTGGTCAGGATCAGACCGCCGATGGAGGATGCCGCTTGCAGCGCGGAACGAGTCACCTTGGTAGGGTCCAGGATGCCCATTTCGATCATGTCGCCGTAGATGCCAGTCGCAGCGTTGTAACCGTAGTTACCTTTGCCGTTCTTGACTTCGTTGACCACAACGCTTGGCTCGTCGCCGGAGTTGGCAGCGATCTGACGCAGCGGTGCTTCAACAGCACGACGCAGTACAGCAATACCGACGTTCTGGTCAGCATTGTCGCCGGTCAGACCGGTCAGTGCTTCCAGAGCACGGATCAGCGCAACGCCACCGCCAGGTACCACGCCTTCTTCAACGGCTGCACGGGTTGCGTGCAGGGCGTCTTCAACGCGGGCTTTCTTCTCTTTCATTTCAACTTCGGAACCAGCGCCAACCTTGATCACTGCAACACCGCCGGACAGCTTGGCCAGACGCTCTTGCAGTTTTTCACGGTCGTAGTCCGAGGAGGTTTCAGCAACCTGGGCACGGATCTGGGTGATGCGCGCCTGGATGTCCTGCTCAACGCCAGCACCGTCAACGATGATGGTGTTTTCCTTGGAGATGGTCACGCGCTTGGCGCTACCCAGGTTTTCCAGGGTGGCGCTTTCCAGGCTCAGGCCGATCTCTTCGGAGATAACGGTACCGCCGGTCAGAACGGCGATGTCCTGCAGCATGGCCTTGCGACGGTCGCCGAAGCCTGGAGCCTTGACGGCTGCGACTTTGACGATGCCACGCATGTTGTTCACAACCAGAGTCGCCAGGGCTTCGCCTTCAACGTCTTCGGAAACGATCAGCAGTGGACGGCCGGCTTTGGCAACGGCTTCCAGCACTGGCAGCATTTCACGGATGTTCGAGATCTTTTTGTCGACCAGCAGGATCAGCGGGCTGTCCAGCTCGGCAACCATGGTCTCAGGCTTGTTGACGAAGTACGGGGACAGGTAGCCACGGTCGAACTGCATGCCTTCTACAACCGACAGTTCGTTTTCCAGGCCAGTGCCTTCTTCAACGGTGATCACGCCTTCTTTACCGACTTTTTCCATGGCTTCGGCAATGATGTCGCCGATGGAGCTGTCGGAGTTGGCGGAGATGGTGCCTACCTGAGCGATAGCCTTGGTGTCGGCGCATGGCTTGGACAGGTTTTTCAGCTCAGCAACGATGGCGATGGTGGCCTTGTCGATGCCGCGCTTGAGGTCCATTGGGTTCATGCCGGCAGCGACGGCTTTGTAGCCTTCGTTGACGATTGCCTGAGCCAGAACGGTGGCGGTGGTAGTACCGTCGCCTGCGTCATCGTTGGCACGGGAGGCAACGTCTTTGACCAGCTGCGCGCCCATGTTTTCGAAACGGTCTTCCAGTTCGATTTCTTTTGCTACGGAAACGCCGTCCTTGGTGATGGTCGGAGCGCCGAAGCTCTTCTCGATGATCACGTTACGGCCTTTCGGGCCCAGGGTCGCTTTTACTGCGTCAGCCAGGATGTTGACACCGGTGAGCATTTTCTTACGGGCGGAATCGCCGAATTTAACTTCTTTAGCAGCCATGATCGATATTCCTTAAATACTTTGTAGTAACGGGAAAATGAGCGGGGAATCAGTCTTCCAGAACAGCGAGAATCTCGTTCTCAGCCATAACCAGCAGGTCTTCGCCGTCGACTTTCACAGTGTTGCTGCCGGAGTAAGGACCGAATACAACCTTGTCACCGACTTTAACGGCCAGCGCACGCACGTCACCATTTTCCAGAGTCTTGCCTGGGCCTGCAGCGACGATCACACCGTGGTTGGCTTTTTCAGCAGCCGAACCTGGCAGAACGATACCGCCAGCGGTTTTCTTTTCTTCTTCGCTGCGACGGATAACGACGCGGTCGTGCAGAGGACGAAGCTTGCTCATTGTCGATCTCTCCTAATTGTAAGTTTCATCGGCCGGTATCAGTACCGGCTGGTGGTATTCCGGCGGGGCCGGTCGCGGTTCGCCAGGCGAAACGCGGAAGTCTGTCTGGTGTCGCCACCAGAAACCTTGCGGTGACCGTTACATAAGGGCGTATATGCTTATTACAAGGGCCACAGGTGAAAATTTTTGTGTCAGCAGGGCACCCGAAGGCACCCTACCTGGCATGGCGTTACTTGGAGTCGCGGTGCTCGAACTCGCCTTCGATCACATCACCTTCACGCCCCAGCGGCTGGCGAGGTGCCGGGCCGCCGCGTGGCTGCAGGTCGTCGGCAAAGGCGCGCTGGCGCACCGCCGCTTCTTCGGCACGCTGGCGCAACTTGCCTGCCAGCAACCGACGAGTGGATGGCAGCAGCAGAATCAAGCCCAGCACATCGCTGACAAAACCCGGCACGATCAGCAGGCCACCGGCCAAGGCCATCATCAGGCCTTCAAGCATGGTCTGGGCCGGCAGTTCGCCGCGATTCAGGCTTTCACGGGCACGCAGTGCGGTGGCCAGTCCGGCGATGCGCAGCACGAACACGCCGAGCATCGAGCCGAGAATGATCAGCAGCAGCGCCGGGAAAAACCCGATAGCCCCGCTGACCTTGACGAATACGAACAGCTCCAGCACCGGAAACAGCAGAAAGAGCAATAAAAAAGGGCGCATCAAATGGTTCCTCAACGCAAGAATGCCTTGCTACTAGACCTTAGATGACGTCGCCCTTTCGTGAATTCAAGCTTGGGTGGTGGATTTTTTCGGCCATTGCTCGGCGTGAGCCAGGAAAACCAAGGCTTCGCGCACTTGTGTCGGCGTATTGCAAGTCGCCGCAAACGGCAACCAGTGCAAGCCCTGGCCGATGCGCAGGTGCATGCCTTCACTATCGATACCCGCCAGCTGCGCGGGCTCGGAGGTCGACAGGCCGGCCAACTCGACATAGTGGGCAATGGCTTTGGTGTGATCGCTGTTCATGTGCTCGATCATGCTCAACTCGGCCTTGCCGGCAAACGGGTTGGCCAGGGTCAGTTGGTCGACCCAATGGATCGCGCCGAAACCGCCGATGTAGCGATGACGCACCGGCTTGAGCACCCAGAAATCAAAGTCATGGGCTTTATGGTAGTTAGCCGAGTCGGGGAAATACCGGTAGTAACGCTCGGCGGCGGCGGCGATGGCCTCCTCGTCCTCGAGTTTTTCGGCTTCAGCCAGGTAAGTCAGGCGGCCCACGGCCTGCACATCATCTGCCTCACGCTCGCCTACCAGCAACGAGCATTTCGGATCTTTTTGCAGGTTGTGGGTGTGCTGGGCGATACGGCTGATCAGGATCAACGGCCGGCCCTCTGCGTCCAGGCAATAAGGCACTACCGAACCAAAGGGAAAACCGGGCATGGCCTTGGAGTGCGTGGCGAGCGCCCCACGGTATTCCTTGAGCAGTAGTTCTCGGGCATTCTTGGCAACGTGGACGCTCAACTTATGACTCCTTCGATAAGATCCGTCACAAAACGGACTTGGACAACCGCTTAAATCTGCTCACAGGACATGCGAATGCATCTCAACGACAAAGTAATCATTATCACCGGCGGTTGCCAGGGTTTGGGCCGCTCCATGGCCGAGTATTTTGCAAGCAAAGGTGCCCACCTGGCGCTGGTGGACCTCAATCAGGAAAAGCTCGATGCCGCAGTGGCTGCATGCCAGTCCCATGGCGTCACCGCACGCAGCTATCTATGCAACGTGGCGGATGAAGAACAGGTGACCCATACCGTGGCACGGATCGCCGATGACTTTGGCGCGATCCATGGTTTGATCAACAACGCCGGGATCCTGCGCGATGGCTTGCTGCTCAAGGTCAAGGACGGCGAGATGACCAAGATGAGCCTGGCCCAGTGGCAGGCGGTGATCGACGTCAATCTGACCGGCGTGTTCCTCTGCACCCGTGAAGTGGCGGCGAAGATGGTGGAGCTGAAAAACCAGGGCGCCATTATCAACATCTCGTCCATCTCCCGCGCGGGCAATGTGGGCCAGACCAACTATTCGGCGGCCAAGGCCGGCGTGGTCGCAGCGACGGTGACCTGGGCCAGGGAGCTGGCGCGTTATGGCATACGTGTGGCGGGGATTGCGCCGGGCTTTATCGAGACCGAAATGACCCTGGGCATGAAGCCCGAAGCATTGGAGAAGATGACGTCGGGGATCCCGCTCAAGCGCATGGGCCGGCCGCAAGAGATCGCCCACTCGGCGGCCTATATCTTCGAGAACGACTACTACACCGGGCGCATCCTGGAGTTGGATGGCGGGTTGCGCCTGTAACACCACTGAAAAACAAATCAGGGGGGGCGCTACGCGCCCCAACGCGGGCGATGCGGCGTTCCGACAAGCCGGCTCGCCACAAAAGCACTGGCAGGCTTACCAGGTCACGCCAAACCCTGCGGTGTAGCGGGTCTTGCTCAAGTCGCTGTCCGAACCGCCGCTGATGATGTCGCGCTCGGCCTTGAGGTTGAGCGAGGCCCATTCGGTGACTTTGTAGCGCAGGCCCATTTCGGCATCGAGCGCGTAGTCGGCGGGGCCGGCCAAGGGCTTGCCCACTTCACCGTTGGTGAAGAACTCCACGGTCTTGCCGATCAGATAGCGGTTGTAGTCCCACTTCATCGCCAGGGAATAGAAGTTGTCCTTGCCGCCATCCTGGTACTCGTAGTCAGTGCGGTTGAGCAATGACCCCAGGGAGAACGCCCCCAGCTCATCATCCCAGAACTGATAACCCGGACCGGTACCGACGGTGCGCTGGCGACGCAGGTCTTCGACCTTGTCGTGCTTGTAGGTCAGGCGCCCCTGCCAGAACCACTGGTCGGTGATAAAGCGGTCCAGCGCGTACTCGGCGCTCCAGTTATCGGTGGTGACCACATCGTTCTGGAATTCGCGGTTGTATTCGCCTTCTGCTATATGGCGCCACTTGCCGTGACGGGCAGTGGTCTTGAAGTCGATGTCATAGTCGTCGGTGTCTTTTTCCGCACGCTTGTAGTCCAGCGCCACGTCGACATTGCCCTTCCACACCAGGTCCTCGATCACAGGCTTGGGCTTGATGATCTGCTGGATACTGGCCAACTCCACCGTCTTCGGTGTTTCGCCGTTGGCCAGGACCACCTTGCCGTCCTCGGCCGGATGCAGGGACTTGGCCTTCTCGCCGATATAGGCATCCTGCTTGACCAGCAACTCCTGGTCGCTTTCCAGGGTTTTCACCTGTTTCCAGTCCACCGGGATCGCGCCCGCGTATTCGGTCTGGATCAGCAGCTTGCCGCCGTCGAAAACCTTGATCTTGCCGGTCAGGCGATCACCGTTTTTCAACCAGACCGTATCGGCCAGCACAGGGGTAGAAGCAGTAAAGACAGCGAGGCACAGCAGGGTTCTGGACAACATAAGCGGTTACGGGGCTCAAGTTTGGCGAAAAAGGAGGCATTATCGGCGTAGCTGAAGTCTTAGCAAGGACTGACTCAAGGTTTTGTATTGAGTTCAATTCTCAACGGCATCTTTACAGACGTTTCTTACATATCCACGACTATTTTCAACTGAGCCGCCAGAACAGTGAACGAGCCCGCCGACACCCCGCAAAACCCGGCCGAAATGCGCCGAACCGCGCTGTACCTGACCTTGGCCCAAGTGCCCGAAGGCTGCGTGGTCAGCTACGGCGAACTGGCGCACCTGGCCGGTCTGGGGCGGGCCGCACGCTTCGTGGGCCGTACGTTGAGCCAACTTCCCGAGGGTTCGAAGTTGCCCTGGCACCGGGTGGTCGCCGCCGGCGGTCGGATAAGTCTGCCGGTGGGCAGCGTCTCGGGCGATGAACAACGTGCGCGTTTACGCAGTGAAGGTGTCAGTATCCTGAACAATCGCGTTGATATTCAGCGTCATGGCTGGCGCCCGGTAGAGCACAGCGGTTAGAGTGCGCGCTTTGTTTCCGTAAATCTGAGGCAGACTCCAGCCCATGCCCCGTAAAACCTGGCGCGCCGCGCTCGCTGCCTATGCCAGCCCCTCGACATTAGTGCTGTTACTGCTCGGCTTTGCCGCCGGCCTGCCTTACATGTTGGTGTTCTCGACGCTCTCGGTCTGGTTGCGCGAAGCCGGTGTGGCACGCGAGACCATCGGCTATGCGAGCCTGATCGGCCTGGCGTATGCGTTCAAGTGGGTCTGGTCACCGCTGCTGGACCAATGGCGCCTGCCGCTGTTGGGTAAGCTGGGACGTCGTCGTTCCTGGCTGGTGCTGTCCCAATCCCTGGTGATTCTCGGCTTGATCGGCATGGGCTTCTGCGACCCGCAGAAACACCTGTCCTGGCTGATCGCCATTGCCGTTATCGTCGCATTTGCCTCCGCAACCCAAGACATCGCGGTGGACGCCTATCGCCTGGAAATCGCCGACGACAGCCGCCAGGCCGCCCTGGCCGCCAGCTATATGTCCGGCTATCGCATCGCCGCTCTGCTGGCCACGGCGGGCGCGCTGTTCTTCGCCGAAGGCTTTGGCTCCACGGGGTTCAACTACAAGCATTCGGCGTGGACCGGCACCTACGTGCTGTTCGGCGTGCTGATGATCCCGGCCCTGCTCACCAGCTTTTTCATGCGTGAACCCGATGTGCCCCTGCGCACCCAGTTGCAGGCCGGGCGCTATACGTTTGCCCACCAACTGATGTCGGTATTTGTACTGATCATCTTGTTGGTGTCGGTACCGGCGATGTTCACCCAGTTGTACAACACCGACTTCGCCAGCGTGCTGTTCGAAGGCGTGAGCCTGCTCGACCTGTTGCTGGAAGACCGCGCCTTCCTGCGCGCCATCCTCTATATCACCCTCACCGCCCTGTGCCTCTCGGCCATGGGCCGCCGGGGTCTGGCGCCTGTGCTGACGCCGGTCAACGACTTTATCCTGCGCTACCGCTGGCAGGCCCTGCTGCTGTTGGGGCTGATCGCCACCTACCGGATGTCGGACACGGTGATGGGCGTGATGGCCAACGTGTTCTATATCGACCAGGGGTTCACCAAGGACCAGATCGCCAGCGTCAGCAAGATCTTCGGCCTGATCATGACCCTGGTCGGCGCCGGCATGGGCGGCCTGTTGATCGTGCGGTTCGGCATCCTGCCGATCCTGTTTATCGGCGGCATCACCTCGGCCGGCACCAACCTGCTGTTCCTGATGCTCGCCGACATGGGCGCCGACCTGCAGATGCTGATCTTCACCATCTCCCTGGACAACTTCAGCTCAGGCCTGGCGACCTCGGCATTCGTCGCCTATCTGTCGAGCCTGACCAACCTGAAGTTCTCCGCCACCCAGTACGCCCTGCTCAGCTCGATCATGTTGCTGTTGCCACGGCTGATCGGCGGCTACTCGGGGGTCATGGTGGAAAAGTTCGGCTATCACAACTTCTTCCTGATCACCGCACTGCTCGGCGTGCCAACGCTGCTGCTGATTGCCTTGCACTGGTACCAGGAAAGCCGGCGGATCCGCTTGAATCCCCCCGAAGAAGGCTGACACCTGCAGGGCCGGGCTTGTGTGGAAGCGGGCTTGCCCGCGATAGCATCACTGCGGTTTGAAGTGCGCCCCGAGGCGCCTGCATCGCGGGCAAGCCCGCTCCCACATTGAAGCCGGCGCCCCACAGAAATCCCGTCACCACCTGATGCCTGTACTCTGGCGGCGACCGCCCGTACAATCCCAGGTCACTTCAAGTCCAAGCAACCGACAACGGCCTACCATGCGCACCAGTCAATATTTGCTCGCCACACAGAAAGAAACGCCTTCCGACGCGGTCGTGATCAGCCACCAGCTGATGCTGCGCGCCGGCATGATCCGCAAACTGGCCTCCGGCCTGTACACCTGGCTGCCCATGGGCTTGAAGGTGATGCGCAAGGTCGAAGCGATCGTTCGCGAAGAAATGAACGCCGCCGGCTCTCTGGAAGTATTGATGCCGAGCACTCAGCCGGCTGAACTGTGGCAGGAATCCGGGCGCTGGGAAGAGTACGGTCCGGAATTGCTGCGCTTCAAGGATCGTCATGGCCGCGACTTCTGCGCAGGCCCGACCCATGAAGAAGTGATCACCGACCTGATGCGCAACGAGTTGAGCAGCTACAAACAGCTGCCCCTCAACCTGTATCAGATCCAGACCAAGTTCCGTGACGAAATCCGCCCACGCTTCGGCTTGATGCGTGGCCGCGAATTCATCATGAAGGACGCCTATTCGTTCCACGCCGACCAGCCTTCGCTGCAAGTCACCTATGACCGCATGCACCAGGCCTATTGCAACGTGTTCACCCGCCTGGGCCTGAAGTTCCGCCCAGTGGAGGCAGATAACGGTTCGATCGGCGGCGCGGGCTCCCACGAGTTCCACGTACTGGCAGAATCTGGCGAAGACGACATCGTCTTCAGCGACGGCTCCGACTACGCAGCCAACATCGAGAAAGCCGAAGCCGTGCCACGGGAAACTTCCCGTCCGGCGCCGGCTGAAGAGCTGCGCCTGGTTGATACCCCAGACACCAAGACCATCGCGGCCCTGGTCGAGAAATTCAATCTGCCGATTGAAAAGACCATCAAGACCCTGATCGTGCATGCCGAAGAAGAAGGCAAGCTGATCGCCCTGGTTATCCGTGGCGACCACGAGCTCAACGAAATCAAGGCTGCCCAGCAACCTGGCGTGGCCAGCCCGCTGGTCATGGCCTCGGACGCCGAACTGCGTGACGCCATTGGCGCCGGCGCTGGTTCCCTGGGCCCGCTGAACCTGCCACTGCCGATCATCATCGACCGTTCGGTCGAGCTGATGAGCGACTTCGGCATCGGTGCCAATATCGACGACAAGCACTACTTTGGCGTCAACTGGGAACGTGACCTGCCGGTGCCTACCGTGGCCGACCTGCGCAACGTGGTTGCCGGTGATCCAAGCCCGGATGGCAAGGGCACCCTGGAAATCAAGCGCGGTATCGAAGTGGGGCACATCTTCCAGCTGGGCAACAAGTACAGCAAGGCGATGAAGTGCGAAGTACTGGGCGAAAACGGCAAGCCGGTAACCCTGGAAATGGGTTGCTACGGCATTGGTGTTTCCCGCGTGGTGGCGGCTGCCATCGAGCAGAACCACGACGACAAAGGCATCATCTGGAGCGACACTTTGGCGCCGTTCCAGATCGCCCTGGTACCCCTGCGCTACGAAACCGAGCAAGTTCGCGAAGCCACCGACAAGCTGTATGCCGAACTGACGGCCGCTGGCTTCGAAGTACTGCTGGACGATCGCGACAAGAAGACCAGCCCGGGCATCAAGTTTGCCGACATGGAACTGATTGGCATCCCTCACCGGATCGTGGTCAGTGACCGCGGCCTGGCCGATGGCAATCTGGAATACAAGAGCCGGACCGAAGCCCAAGCCAAACCGTTGCCGGTGGCTGACGTGCTGCCCTTCCTTCAGGCGCGTATTCGTCGCTGAAAACCAGATCAAGAGAAGTCATGTTCAAGCGAAACACCAAAGCCCTGGGGGGCGCCGCCTTGTGCGGCGCCCTGCTGGTCAGCGGCTGTGCCAATCAGATGTCGCAGCGTAGCGAGCACGAGGAACGGATCGAGCGCAAATTGCTCGACCACAGCCTGCAGATTGATGTGGGCGAACCCAAAGTACTCGAGTTGCCGCAACGCCGCGTGCGCATTCATGAGCAGCGGACTTTCGAAGTCACTGAATTTGAAGTCACGCGTCACTATGATCGCTACACGCCCTACCAGCCCTGGCGCGAACTCTACGAGATCCCGCTGGGTGCCGTGGCAGTGGTGGCGGGCGCCGGGGCCAATGTGGCGAACATCTTTGCCCTGGGCAACCTGCCAGACAGCATGACCCATGACTGGATCAGCTACGGCGTGGCCGGGCTCAACCCGTTCATGAACGTGCAGTCCCATGGCCGGGCGCAACAGAACCTGGCAGGTATCGATGAAGTCCAGCGTGACCGACGCCTGGAATACACCAGCCTGCCGTGGAGCGAGCGACCGGTGCAGGTAAAGGCCGGCAAGCAGACCCACGAGATGACCACCGACCGCAACGGCGTCCTGCGCCTGAACCTGTTGGACAGCCCGTTTGCCGAGCAGGACCTGAGCAAGGTCCGCACCTTGCGGATCAGCATTGAAGATGCTCAGGACGATGTGCATTCGGACTCATCCCTGGCCATCAGCACCACCCTGCGTGGCAAGCTGCTGGAAGCACACGCCTTGATCTACGACGACCTGGAGGATGACGAAGTCAACCAATGGGTCCATCGGGTCAAGCGCTTGTCGGAACTGGGCCTGGAAGAAGAAGCCAGCGAACTGGAACAGAGCTTGATTGAACTGACACGCAATGATCCTGAATTGCAGCAGGAATTTCTCAAGGCCCTGACCAAGGACGGCGGCCGACTGGTGGCCGACCCCGGCACCCGCTGACCCTCTGTAGGAGCCGGCTTGCCGGCTCCTACAGGGACAGCTCTAGCTGTTCATTTCCCACGCTCAAATCGAGCAGCCGCACACCAATCCCCAGCAAACGCACCGGTTTTGCGCCGCGATTGAACGCCTGGGTCAGCAACTGCCGATAGCTCTCCAGATCCCGCCCCGCACCCGCCTGCTCCAGGGTGGTCTGGGTAAAGTCATGGAACTTCACTTTGACAAAGGGTTTGCCCGGCCGATAACTGCTGTCGATACGCTGCATGCGCCCGGCCAGGGTTTCCATCAGTTCCGGTAGCTTTTCCAGGCAACTGGGCAGGTCCGGCAGGTCGACATCGTAGGTGTTCTCCACGCTGATCGATTGTCGGCGACTGTCGTTATGCACCGCGCGATCATCAATCCCACGCGCCAAACTCCATAACCGCTCACCAAAGCTGCCGAATTCGCGCACCAGCGCCAGCTTGTTCCACTCGCGCAATTGCAGGCAATCCTCGATCCCCAGGCGTGCCAGCTTGTCGGCGGTGACCTTGCCGACGCCATGCAACTTGCTCACCGGCAGCTGCGATACGAAGTCTTCCACCTGGCCCGGGGTGATCACAAACAGCCCATTGGGCTTTTTCCAGTCGCTGGCGATCTTGGCCAGAAACTTGTTGGGGGCCACTCCCGCAGAAACCGTGATGTGCAACTGATTGGAAACGCGCCGACGGATATCCTGGGCAATGCGCGTGGCGCTGCCGCCAAAGTGCGCGCAATCGGAAACATCCAGGTAAGCCTCGTCCAGGGACAACGGCTCGATCATGTCGGTGTAGTCACGGAAAATCGTGTGGATTTCCTTGGACGCTTCTTTATAGGCATCCATGCGCGGCTTGACGATGGTCAGGTCAGGACACAGCTTCAACGCATGGCGCGACGACATCGCCGAACGCACCCCGTAGGCCCGGGCCTCGTAGTTGCAGGTAGCGATCACCCCGCGCCGATCAGCCGAGCCCCCTACCGCCAGCGGCTTTTGCGCCAGGCTCGGGTTATCCCGCATTTCGATGGCAGCGTAGAAACAATCACAGTCGACATGGATGATTTTGCGCTGCGTCATATAAAGGGAGGCGTGATCGGGACATAAAGTAGACGGATCGCCAGTATCGCATTCACACCTGTATATAGCACCAGTACTTTGAATCATCTGACAAAGCAGTCGGAAAAAACCTTGATGAATTCATTTTCTCAATCGAAAGGCGCCCCTCAATAGAGCTGGAAGCCACGGCCAGACTGGCCCCAAACCCTTCCAGCAGCCCTCTTGGAGAGCTAAGCGATTGAAGCACAAGCGCTTTTCTTTAAATCAGCGGTTGACACACCGCCATTCCTCTGTAGAATGCCGACACACAGACGCGGGATGGAGCAGTCTGGTAGCTCGTCGGGCTCATAACCCGAAGGTCGTCGGTTCAAATCCGGCTCCCGCAACCAAACATCAAAAAAGGCTACTCGAAAGAGTGGCCTTTTTTGTGCGCGTCTATTTCCTCCCCCCTGTAGGAGCGAGCTTGCTCGCGAAGGTCGTCAACGATAACGCGCACATCCAGCATCAACCCGCCGCCCTCGAGCTTTTCGCGAGTAAGCTCGCGCCTACAGTGAAAACTCGTTTTCAATCGAGCACTTAGGCTGATTGGCAGTTATTTTGCCCTTTATGTCATTAACGGTTGACACCTCGTCGCTGCGCTGTAGAATGCCGCCCACAGACGCGGGATGGAGCAGTCTGGTAGCTCGTCGGGCTCATAACCCGAAGGTCGTCGGTTCAAATCCGGCTCCCGCAACCAAACATCAAAAAAGGCTACTCGAAAGAGTGGCCTTTTTTGTATCCGTAGAAAAAGTTCTTTTGAAACAATGGCATGGCATCTTTCATGAAACCGCGCGCGGGTTTCGGAGTCCTTCCATTTGCAGGCTATGCTCAAGTCTTGAGCACATCCTTGCGCGACTAATGGACGCTGTCGCCGGCCCCGGTGATCCGCGTTACTATTTGTAATTATTTTGTCCATAGGGATTGGTAACTTGGCTGGATACCCCCATCCTGTCGCGCACAATCCAAGAGGTGATTGATGCGCGCCAATTCGTCTGAACCACAAGACAACATCACAGCTACACAACCGATCGCGCCCACCCGCCTGCGCTGGCTGGATCTGTTGAGCAAGTATCGGCAACCCATTGGGTTGGCGGTCACGTTGCTGCTATTTGCAATCGCTTTGATCGCCTGCCGCCACTTGTTGCTAGAGCTGGATCTGTACGCCCTCCACGATTCGATCCTGGAAGTACCGAAGCCGTCCCTGTTGGGCGCCTTCGCCGCTGCGATCGCGGGGTTCATCATTCTATTGGGCTACGAATTTTCCGGGGCGCGCTATGCCGGAGTAAAACTTCCCGCCAGGACCCTGGCCTACGGCGGCTTTACTGCTTTCGCCATCGGCAATGCGATTGGCCTGTCGATGCTGTCTGGCGGCTCAGTGCGCTACCGTTTATATGCACGGCATGGCATTGGGGCTTCGGAAGTGGCCCATATGACCGTATTTGCCAGCCTGGCCCTGGGCTGCGCCCTGCCACCGCTCGCCGCACTGGCGACCTTGAGCAACCTGCCCGCCGCGTCCAGTGCCTTGCATTTGCCTGCAGCACTGCTCGGCGCAATCGCAGGCGCGGTACTGCTGCTCTCTGCCGTGCTGTGTATCGGGATCTATCGCCGTCGTCTGCCAGAACAACCCTACCCCGACAACCTGCTGGTCAAGGCCGGCCGCCGCACCTTGCGCCTGCCTGGGCGCCGCCTGACCTTCCTGCAATTGATCATCACTGCCCTGGATGTCGCTGCCGCCGCGACCGTTCTCTATCTGTTGCTGCCAGAAGCCCCGCCGTTCGGCCCATTCCTGCTGGTGTACCTGCTGGCGCTGGCGGCGGGTGTCCTCAGCCATGTACCGGGCGGCGTCGGCGTGTTCGAAGCGATTTTGCTGGCCGCGTTTGCCGACAAGCTCGGCGCCGCGCCGCTGGCCGCCGCCCTGCTGTTGTATCGCATGATCTACGTTGTGCTGCCGTTACTGATCGCGTGCATCTTCCTGCTGATCAACGAGGCCCAACGGCTGTTCCAGACCCAGCAGAGCCTGCGGGTCGCCTCAGGCCTCGCAGCCCCGGTACTGGCCGTGCTGGTTTTTTTGTCCGGGGTGGTGCTGCTGTTCTCCGGCGCCACCCCGGAAATCGACTCACGCCTGGAAAACATCGGCTTCCTGATTCCCCACCGCCTGATTGACGCCTCGCACTTTGGTGCCAGCCTGATCGGCGTGCTGTGCCTGCTGCTGGCCCAAGGCCTGCGTCGACGCCTGTCGGCAGCCTGGATGCTGACCATGGTGCTGTTGCTGGTGGGCGCCCTGCTCTCGCTGCTCAAAGGCTTCGACTGGGAAGAAGCCAGCCTGATGACCACCACCGCAGTGCTGCTGGCGATCTTCCGGCGCTCGTTCTACCGTGCCAGTCGCCTGACCGAGCTGCCCTTTTCGCCGCTGTACCTGGTGGCCAGCGTCTGCGTGCTGGGCGCTTCGATCTGGCTGCTGCTGTTTGCTTACCAGGATGTGCCTTATAGCCATCAACTGTGGTGGCAGTTCACCCTCGACGCCAACGCCCCGCGCGGCCTGCGCTCGCTGCTGGGCGCCGCCATCTTGCTGGTGATTGTGTCCCTGACCTGGCTGTTGCGCACCGCCCGCCCTGTGATCCACCTGCCAACCGCCGATGAGCTGGAGCGCGCCACCAAGATCCTGATGGCGTCGTCGCAACCCGACGGCGGCCTGGCACTGACCGGCGACAAGGCCCTGCTATTTCACCCCAACGACGAAGCGTTCCTGATGTACGCCCGGCGCGGCCGCAGCCTGGTGGCGCTGTACGACCCGATCGGCCCGACCCAGCCCCGGGCCGAGATGATCTGGCAGTTCCGCGACCTCTGCGACATTCACCACGCCCGCCCGGTGTTCTACCAGGTGCGCGCGGAGAACCTGCCCTTCTATATGGACATTGGCCTGACTGCGATCAAGCTGGGCGAAGAGGCCCGGGTCGATCTCAAGCGCTTTGACCTGGAAGCCAAGGGCAAGGAGATGAAGGATTTGCGCTACACCTGGAACCGCGGGACCCGGGACGGCCTGTCCCTGGAAATCTTCGAGGCGGGCCAGGCGCCGATGGACGCACTGAAAGTCATCTCCGATGCCTGGTTGACCGGTAAGAACGTGCGCGAAAAAGGCTTCTCTCTGGGCCGTTTCAGCGACGAATACCTCAAGCACTTTCGCATTGCGGTGATTCGCTTCGAAGGCAAGCCGGTGGCGTTCGCCAACCTGCTGGAGACCTACAGCCATGATCTGGCCAGCCTCGACCTGATGCGCGCGCATCCCGAAGCGCCAAAGCTGACCATGGAGTTCATGATGATCGGCTTGATCCTGCACTATAAGAGCCACAACTATGCACGCTTCAGCCTCGGCATGGTGCCGTTGTCAGGCCTGCAGCCGCGCCGTGGCGCACCGCTGACCCAGCGCCTGGGCTCGATGGTGTTCCGCCGTGGCGAGCAACTGTATAACTTCCAAGGTTTGCTCCGCTTCAAAGACAAGTTCCAGCCTGACTGGGAACCTCGTTACATGGCCGTGCCCGCAGGACTTGATCCGCTGGTGGCACTGGCCGATACCGCCGCCCTGATCGCGGGCGGCTTGACTGGATTGGTGAAACGCTGATGATTCGACGCTCCTGGCGGTATGTATTGGCAAGCCTGGTGGTGCTGGCCCTGATCCTCGGTGGCGGCTACTGGTACTGGAATCGCCCCGCCCCTCAACCGACCCTGGAACAACTGCCCCAGGCCGACGGCTCGACCATGACCCGTGTGACCCCTGGCACCAGCGCCAAGGCCCGTGTAGCGGTAGCCGTGATGGCCGACGCCAGCCTGACCGACAGCCAGCTGATTGCCCTGAGCCAGGGCGGCAGCGCGCAGATCGTGCAAGTGATCCTGCCCAAGGACGACTGCAAGCTGCAAGAACAAGCCCTGCAAGCGGCCCTCGGCCAGCTCAAGGGCCCGGCCACCCTGGTCAGCGGCATCGGCCCTGGCGCCGCGCTGGCCTGGCGCTGGCTGGCAACGCAGAACGACGACAAGGCCAACGCCATCTCCGTAGGCTTCGCCCTGGTCCAGGAAGGTTGCAAGGACCCGCTGCCCAAGACTGCCGCCCACGGCAACTGGCTGGTGGCCTGGAACGATAACCCTGACGACGAAAGCGCCAGCTTCGTACGCGACACGCCGCGTGCCACCACCAGCATCAGCGACTACGACATCAACTACCCGCAGGTATTGAACAACGAGCTGCGCAAGCAACTGGTGGGTTCGGACAATGGCGGCCTGGCGATCCCGGTGGTTGAAGTGCCGGCTGGCCAGGCCAAGGACACCGTGACCCTGTTCCTTTCCGGCGACGGCGGCTGGCGCGACCTGGACCGCGACGTGGCCGGCGAGATGGCGAAGATCGGTTATCCGGTGGTCGGCATCGACACCCTGCGCTACTACTGGCAGCACAAAAGCCCGGAGCAGAGCGCCAAGGACCTGACCGAGCTGATGCAACACTACCGGCAAAAATGGGGCACCAAGCGTTTTGTGCTGACCGGCTATTCGTTCGGCGCCGATGTGCTGCCAGCCATCTACAACCGCCTGCCGGAAGCCGAGCAGCAACGGGTAGACGCTATTATCCTGCTGGCTTTCGCCCGCACCGGTAGCTTTGAGATCGAAGTGGAAGGCTGGCTGGGCAATGCCGGCAAAGAGGCAGCCACCGGCCCGGAAATGGCCAAGCTGCCAGCGGCCAAGGTGGTGTGCATCTACGGCGAAGAAGAAGTCGACGAGAGTGGCTGCACCGACAAGACCGCCGTGGGTGAAGCCATGAAGCTACCGGGCGGCCATCACTTCGACGAGAACTACCCGGCACTGGCCAAACGCCTGGTGGATATCATCGAGAAGCGCCAGGCCAAGGCCGAGTAATCCTGTAGGAGCCAGTTTCCTCAGGCACTAAAAAGCCCCCGCTGCCGCACGGCAACGGGGGCTTTTTGTTGGGTTACATTTCTACCTGGGTGCCCAGCTCAATCACCCGGTTCACCGGCAGCTTGAAGAAGCGCAGGTTGCCGTTGGCGTTCTTCAGCATGAAGGCGAACAACCCTTCCCGCCAGCGCGCCATGCCCTCAAGCTTGGAGGCGATGACCGTCTCGCGGCTGAGGAAGTACGTGGTGCGCATGGGGCTGAAGTCCAGGTCATCCAAGTGGCACAGCTTCAGGGCTTCGGGCACGTCCGGCTCATCGGTAAAGCCGAAGTGCAGGATCACCCGGAAGAAGCCGTCACCGTAGGAGTCCACCTCGAAGCGGCGCTGGGCCGGGACGCGCGGGATATCTTCATAGACCACCGTCAACAGCACCACTTGCTCGTGCAGCACCTGGTTGTGCAGCAGGTTGTGCAACAAGGCGTGGGGCACCGCGTCCGGGCGGGCGGTGAGGAACACCGCCGTGCCCTGTACGCGATGGGGCGGTTGCACGCGGATGCTGCTGATAAAGATCGGCAGCGGCAGCCCGCCCTCGTCCAGGCGCTCCACCAGCAATTGCTTACCGCGCTTCCAGGTGGTCATCAACACAAACAGCACGATCCCCGCCAGCACCGGGAACGCGCCGCCCTGGACGACTTTCGGCACGTTGGCCGCGAAGAACAGGCCATCCACCAGCAAAAAGCCCAGCAAAACAGGCACTGCCAATACCGGCGGCCACTTCCACAGCAGCAGCATCACGGCGGATACCAGGATGGTGGTCATCAGCATGGTCCCGGTCACGGCCACCCCGTAAGCCGAGGCCAGGGCGCCCGAGGACTCGAAGCCCAGCACCAGCAGGATTACACCGACCATCAGCGACCAGTTCACCGCGCCAATATAGATCTGGCCCTGTTCGGCGCTGGAGGTGTGCTGGATATGCATGCGCGGGATGTAACCCAACTGGATCGCCTGGCGCGTCAACGAGAACGCACCGGAAATCACCGCCTGGGAAGCAATCACCGTCGCCAGGGTGGACAACCCCACCAGCGGCAGCAATGCCCAGCTTGGCGCCAGCAGGTAGAACGGGTTGCGCGCGGCTTCGGGGTCGCCCAGCAACATCGCGCCCTGGCCAAAATAGTTGAGCACCAGCGCCGGCAGCACCAGGATGAACCAGGCGCGGGCAATGGGTTTGCGGCCGAAGTGACCCATGTCGGCATACAGCGCCTCGGCACCGGTCAAGGCCAGCACCACCGCGCCAAGGATCGCCACACCGATACCCGGATGCACCATGAAGAAACGCACGCCCCACATCGGGTTCATCGCGTTGAGCACTTCGGGGTGCTGGACAATGCCATAGATGCCCAGGCCGCCCAGCACCAGGAACCAGGTGACCATCACCGGCCCGAACAGCTTGCCGATGCGGTCTGTCCCATGTTTCTGGATCAGGAACAACCCCACCAGCACCACCAGCGCCACGGGCACGACCCAGTGCTCCAGGCCATCGAACGCCAGTTCCAGGCCCTCGATGGCCGACAATACCGAAATCGCCGGGGTGATCATGCTGTCGCCATAGAACAGCGCCGCGCCGCACAGGCCGCACACCACCAGGAAACTGCGCAACCGCGGGTGATTGCCGGCCGCCCGTCGGGCCAGTGCGGTAAGGGCCATGATGCCGCCCTCACCCTGGTTGTCGGCGCGCAGTACGAACAACATGTACTTGATCGACACCACCCAGATCAGCGACCAGAAGATCAGGGCCAGGATCCCCAGCACCCCATCATGATTGACCTGAACCCCATAGTTGCCAGAAAACACCTCTTTAAGGGTGTAGAGCGGGCTGGTACCGATATCGCCGTAGACCACCCCGACAGCTGCCACCAACATGCCAATTGGCTTTGCGCTGGAATGCCCGGCATCCGCCGCCTGACTATTTGCCTGACCCATCAACCACTCCTGCCCTTTTGACCTGAGGTCTTTTATAAACAGCACAGCTGTACAGCTAAGCCTAAGCTGTCCACAGCATGCGCTGTTTTACTTCTAGTAACAGATGATTTGTTGACCATCGGCTTTACACAAGTGCAACGGCGCGAAGCATAGCGCAGCACTCGTCGTATTTCCCTGCATAAAGCTGGTCAAGCGCGTTTCCCGCCGCTAGAATTGCGCACTTTTTGATCAGAGGCACATCAAGTGCCCGTCCGCTGCCCTGTCGTGCCCGACTGGCGGCGTCATTCAATACCGAGGTTAGACATGTCCACCACCATCGCAAAAGCCAACCCCAAGGTTGGCTTTGTTTCCCTGGGTTGCCCGAAGGCGCTCGTCGACTCCGAGCGCATCCTCACCCAACTGCGCATGGAAGGCTACGACGTCGTGTCCACCTACCAGGACGCCGATGTGGTGGTAGTCAACACCTGTGGCTTCATTGACTCGGCCAAGGCAGAGTCTCTGGAAGTGATCGGCGAAGCCATCAAGGAAAACGGCAAGGTGATCGTCACCGGCTGCATGGGTGTGGAAGAAGGCAACATCCGCAACGTGCACCCAAGCGTGCTGGCCGTGACCGGCCCGCAGCAGTACGAGCAGGTGGTCAACGCCGTGCATGAGGTGGTGCCGCCGCGCCAGGATCACAACCCGTTGATCGACCTGGTGCCGCCGCAAGGCATCAAGCTGACGCCACGTCATTACGCTTACCTGAAGATTTCCGAAGGCTGCAACCACAGCTGCAGCTTCTGCATCATCCCGTCGATGCGCGGCAAGCTGGTCAGCCGCCCGGTGGGTGATGTGCTGGACGAAGCCCAGCGCCTGGTCAAGTCTGGCGTCAAAGAGCTGCTGGTGATCTCCCAGGACACCAGCGCCTACGGCGTCGACGTGAAGTACCGCACCGGCTTCTGGAATGGCGCGCCGGTGAAAACCCGCATGACCGAACTCTGCGAAGCCTTGAGCAGCCTGGGTGTGTGGGTACGCCTGCACTACGTGTACCCGTACCCACACGTCGACGAGCTGATCCCGCTGATGGCCGCCGGCAAGATCCTGCCGTATCTGGACATCCCGTTCCAACACGCCAGCCCGAAAGTGCTCAAGGCCATGAAACGCCCGGCGTTTGAAGACAAGACCCTGGCGCGGATCAAGAACTGGCGCCAGATCTGCCCTGAGCTGATCATCCGTTCGACCTTTATCGTCGGCTTCCCCGGCGAAACCGAAGAAGACTTCCAGTACCTGCTGGATTGGCTGACCGAAGCCCAGCTCGATCGCGTCGGCTGCTTCCAGTACTCGCCAGTGGAAGGTGCGCCAGCCAACCTGCTGGACCTGGCCGTGGTGCCGGATGACGTCAAGCAGGACCGTTGGGAGCGTTTCATGGCCCATCAGCAGGCCATCAGCTCGGCACGCCTGCAACTGCGTATCGGCAAGGAAATCGAAGTACTGATCGACGAAGTGGACGAGCAAGGCGCGGTAGGCCGTTGCTTCTTCGACGCTCCGGAAATCGACGGTAACGTATTCATCGACGATGCCAGCGGTCTCAAGCCAGGCGACAAGGTGTGGTGCACAGTCACCGACGCCGACGAGTACGACCTCTGGGCGCAAAAACGCGACTAAGCTGTAAAAAATTGAAAAAGCCCTGCTTCTGGACAAGATGCGGGGCTTTTTTAGGTCTATCGTTTGCCCCATCACCGCCAACAAGCAGCAAGGAGCAGCGGGCATGGGCCAGCACTCGGTTATTCACACGCCTAAACCCAGCGACTATCCGGAGCTGACCCGGATCTGGGAGGCATCGGTGCGGGCCATCCATGACTTCCTGCCGCAAAGCTACATCGAGCGCCTGCGACACCTGGTGCTGACGCGTTACCTCGATGCGGTGATGCTGATCTGTACCAAGGACGCGCGCCAACGGATCACCGGGTTTGCCGGCGTCGCCGCAGGCAAGGTCGAGATGCTGTTCATCGACCCGCAGTACCGGGGCCAGGGCCTGGGGCGGCAATTGCTGCACTATGCCGTTGCGTCGATGAATGCCGATGAACTGGACGTCAACGAACAGAACCCACAGGCCCTGGGCTTCTATATCAAACAAGGTTTTGAAGTAATCGGGCGCACCGAGCATGACGGCATGGGCCAGCCCTATCCCTTGCTGCACATGCGTTTGCGCCAGGCCCAGCAAACACGCAGCGGCTGACACAACCCAAATCAAATGTAGGAGCTGGCTTGCCTGCGATGCGCATAGGTATCTACACAACTTTGCCGCAACGCCTAGATCCAGGCAGATAGCGCAGTTGTGGCGAGCGGGCTTGCCCGCGCTGGGCTGCGAAGCAGCCCCAATAAGCCGAATGCGTTGTACCAGATACACCGCAGCGGCTGGTTTTGGGGCTGCTTCGCAGCCCAGCGCGGGCAAGCCCGCTCGCCACAGGGGAGTTCGTCAGTTTCTGAAAGTTGTGTAGATACTTACGCTGCGATACGGTCAACTCGGTGCATCAGGTAGGCCGAGGTGATGCCATCGTAGACAAGCCAGCTCCCACAAAAAGCGCGAGCACTGAAATGGGGCCGGGATTAACCGGCGCCAGGCAGGTACAATAGCGGCCCCCTTTTGTTACGGCCCTTGTCATGACTGACCCCATACGCCTCTCCAAACGCCTTATCGAACTGGTCGGTTGCTCCCGTCGGGAGGCCGAGCTGTTCATCGAAGGCGGCTGGGTCTCGGTGGATGGCGAAGTGATCGACGAGCCGCAGTTCAAGGTCACGACACAAAAAGTCGAACTTGATCCCGAGGCCAAGGCCACGGCTCCGGAGCCGGTGACTATCCTGTTTCATGCCCCGGCCGGCGTGGACGTCGACAGCGCGATGCAATCTCTGAGCGCCGAGACGCTGTCGGAAGAACACCGCTTCAGCAAGCGCCCGCTCAAAGGCCACTTCCTGCGCCTGACCGCCAGCGCCGATCTGCAAGCCAAGGCCAGCGGCCTGCTGGTGTTTACCCAGGACTGGAAGATCCTGCGCAAGCTGACGGCCGACGCCGCCAAGATCGAGCAGGAGTATGTGGTCGAGGTCGCAGGCGACGTGGCAGAGCACGGCCTGAACCGCCTCGCCCACGGCCTGATGTACAAAGGCAAGGAATTGCCGGCGGTCAAAGCCAGCTGGCAGAACGAAAACCGCCTGCGCTTTGCCCTGAAAAATCCGCAGCCCGGCATCATCGCCCTGTTCTGTGAGGCCATTGGCCTGAAGGTTGTGGCCATTCGCCGCATCCGCATTGGCGGCGTGTCCATCGGCAAGGTGCCGGTCGGCCAGTGGCGCTACATGTCCGGCAAAGAAAAGTTCTAAGCCACCCTATCTATCGACATCGCCCGCCCGGGCGGTGTCTACAGTCGAATACCAGGATTGCCCACCATGATTCACAATGACGTACTGCGCAGCGTGCGCTACATGCTCGACATCAGCGACAACAAGATGGTCGAGATCATCAAGATCGGCGGCATGGAAGTGTCCAAGGACGACCTGCTGACCTACCTCAAGAAAGACGAGGAAGAAGGCTTCGTATTCTGCCCCGACGAAGTCATGGCGCATTTTCTCGATGGCTTGGTGATCTTCAAGCGCGGCAAGGACGAAAGCCGTCCACCACAGCCGATCGAAACCCCGGTGACCAACAACATCATCCTCAAGAAGCTGCGCGTGGCCTTCGAACTCAAGGAAGACGACATGCACGCCATCCTCAAGGCCGCCGAGTTCCCGGTGTCCAAGCCAGAGCTGAGCGCGCTGTTCCGCAAGTTCGGCCACACCAACTATCGTCCGTGTGGCGACCAGTTGCTGCGTAACTTCCTCAAGGGCCTGACCCTGCGGGTTCGCGCGTAAGCCATGAGTTACAACGTCTCGCCCGTGGGCTTCGTGCGCTCCTGCTTCAAGGAGAAGTTCGCCATCCCGCGCCAGCCACAGCTGGCGCCCGCCGCACGGGGCGTGTTGGAATTGGTGGCGCCGTTCGACCAGGGTGAGGCGGTGCAAGGCCTGGAGCAGGTCAGCCATGTGTGGCTGCTGTTCCTGTTTCATCAGGCCCTGGAAGACAAGCCGCGCTTGAAAGTGCGCCCACCGCGCCTGGGCGGCAACACATCCATGGGTGTATTTGCCACCCGCGCAACCCATCGCCCCAATGGGATCGGCCAGTCGGTGGTGAAACTGGACAAGGTGGAGCCGGGCCGGCTGTGGGTTTCCGGGATCGATCTGCTCGATGGCACGCCGGTATTGGATATCAAGCCGTATGTGCCGTATGCCGACATCATCGACACGGCTACCAACAGCATTGCCAGTGCCGCACCGGCGCTGATCCCCGTGCAATGGCTGAAGACCGCCCTGCAACAGGCTCACACCCACGCTCAGCGCCTTGGCGAGCCGTTGGTGGAACTGATTGAACAATGCCTGGCGCAGGATCCACGCCCGGCCTATCAGACGCCCGGGCCAGAGCGCGAATACGGCGTGCGGTTCTGGGATGTGGATGTGCGTTGGCACTATCCCGAGGCGGGGATGATTTGTGTGCTTGAAGTGGTTGCCGCGCAGTAAATCGCAGCAATGAAAAAGCCCGCACTGCCTTCACAGGCAATGCGGGCTTTTCTTTGCAAACGCCTTCACTTGTAGGAGCGAGCTTGCTCGCGAAGAACCCAAGGGCAGCGCGTCAACTCGACCGCGTTAACGTTGACGACTTTCGCGAGCAAGCTCGCTCCTACAGATGTGCCGGGGTCACTTCTCGACGAAGGCGCGTTCGATCAGGTAGTCACCCGGCTCACGCATCCGTGGCGAAACCTTCAGGCCGAAGCTGTTCAGCACTTCGCTGGTCTCATCCAACATGCTTGGGCTGCCGCACAGCATGGCGCGGTCGTCTTCAGGGTTGATCGGCGGCAGGCCGATATCGCTGAACAGTTTGCCGCTGCGCATCAGGTCGGTCAGGCGGCCTTCGTTTTCGAAGGGTTCGCGGGTCACGGTTGGGTAGTAGATCAACTTTTCACGCAGCGCCTCGCCGAAGAATTCGTTCTGCGGCAGGTGTTCGGTGATGAATTCGCGATAGGCGACTTCGTTGACGTAACGCACACCGTGGCACAGGATCACTTTTTCAAAGCGCTCGTAGGTTTCCGGGTCCTGGATCACGCTCATGAAGGGGGCGAGGCCAGTACCGGTGCTGAGCAGGTACAGGTGCTTGCCCGGCTTCAAATCGTCCAGCACCAGGGTGCCAGTCGGTTTTTTGCTGATGATGATCTCATCGCCTTCCTTCAAATGCTGCAATTGGGAAGTCAGCGGGCCATCCGGAACCTTGATGCTGAAGAACTCCAGATGCTCTTCCCAGTTCGGGCTGGCGATGGAGTAAGCGCGCATGAGCGGGCGGCCGTTAGGCTGTTGCAGGCCGATCATCACGAACTGACCGTTCTCGAAGCGCAAGCCCGGGTCGCGGGTGCACTTGAAGCTGAACAGAGTGTCGTTCCAGTGATGAACACTGAGGACACGCTCGTGGTTCATGTTGCTCATGTACGGGGAACTCCTGGAAATGGGTCTGCGCCAAAATGATAGGTGCGCAATTGCACAGTATTCTAATGGCGGCGACAATATCTGTTAACTGGATTATTAAGATAAGGGTTATCGGTTATATCGATATGCGATTTACTCTCCGTCAACTGCAAGTCTTCGTCGCCGTCGCCCAGCAGGAAAGTGTGTCACGCGCTGCTGGCCTTCTGGCCTTATCTCAATCCGCCGCCAGCACCTCGATCACCGAGCTGGAGCGCCAATCCAGCTGTCAATTATTCGACCGCGCCGGTAAACGCCTGAGCCTCAACGCCCTGGGCCATCAACTGCTACCCCAGGCGGTGGCGCTGCTGGACCAGGCCAAGGAGATCGAAGACCTGCTCAACGGCAAGTCTGGCTTCGGTTCCCTGGCGGTCGGCGCCACCCTGACCATCGGCAATTACCTGGCCACCCTGCTGATCGGCAGTTTCATGCAGCAGCATCCCGAGAGCCAGGTGAAGCTGCATGTACAGAACACTGCGCATATCGTGCATCAGGTTGCGCATTACGAAATTGATCTGGGTCTAATCGAAGGCGACTGCAGCCACCCAGACATCGAGGTGCAAACCTGGGTCGAGGATGAGCTGGTGGTGTTCTGCGCGCCGCAGCATCCCCTGGCCCAGCGCGGTCAGGCGACCATGGAGCAACTGACCCATGAAGCCTGGATCCTGCGGGAACAGGGCTCCGGGACACGCCTGACCTTTGATCAAGCCATGCGCCATCATCGCAGCGCGCTGAACATCCGCCTGGAGCTGGAGCACACCGAGGCGATCAAGCGGGCCGTGGAGTCCGGATTGGGGATTGGCTGCATTTCACGCCTGGCGCTACGGGATGCGTTCCGCCGTGGCAGCCTGGTGCCAGTGGAGACGCCGGACCTGGACCTGGCCCGGCAGTTCTACTTTATCTGGCATAAACAGAAGTACCAGACCTCGGCCATGCGCGAGTTCCTCGAACTGTGCCGCGCCTTCACCGCTGGGGTGCAGCGCAGCGACGAGATCGTACTGCCGAATATCGCCTAGATCAGGATTACGGCCCACACCACGGTGATCATGGTCAGCGCCACGAATTGCGCGGCGCTGCCCATGTCCTTGGCGTTTTTCGACAGGGGGTGGCGATCCAGGGAAATCCGGTCGATTGCCGCTTCCACGGCCGAGTTGAGCAACTCGACAATCAACGCCAGCAGGCACACGGCGATCAGCAGTGCGCGCTCTACGCGGCTGACCGTGAGGAAGAAGCTCAACGGAATCAGGATGACATTGAGCAAGACCAACTGGCGAAAGGCCGCCTCGCCGGTGAAAGCCGCACGCAGGCCATCAAGGGAGTAACCCCCTGCGTTGAAGATACGTTTGATACCGGTTTGACCCTTGAAAGGCGACATAGGTAGGCAACTGAGCAAAAAAGATGGGAGGAAGCTAGAGCACGCCTGGTCAAAAAAGCGTGAATCGAGCCACCCTACGAGTGGGAAATTGACTCAAGTTGTTGCAACAGCAGCGCCGCCTGGGTCCGGGTGCGCACACCCAGCTTGCGGAAAATCGCGGTAACGTGCGCCTTGATGGTCGCTTCGGACACGCTCAATTCATAGGCGATCTGCTTGTTCAGCAAGCCTTCGCAGACCATGGTCAACACACGGAACTGCTGGGGCGTAAGGCTGGCTAGCCCTTCCTGGGCAGCCTTGGCTTCAGCGGACACGTTGATTTCTTCGAAGGCCTGGGGCGGCCACGAGACGTCACCGTCCAACACCGTACGCACCGCTGTTTGAATCTGCTCCATGGAACTGGATTTGGGGATAAAACCACTGGCCCCGAACTCCCGGGAACGCACTACGATATCGGCCTCTTCCTGGGCCGACACCATCACCACCGGAATCTGCGGATATTGCCCGCGTAACAGCACCAAGCCGGAAAACCCGTAGGCGCCGGGCATATTCAGGTCCAGCAGCACCAGATCCCAATCGGTCTTGTCAGTCAGGCGGGCTTCCAGTTCCGCGATGCTGCCCACTTCCACCAGGCGTACATCCGGGCCCAGGCCCAGTGTGACCGCCTGGTGCAGCGCGCTGCGAAAAAGTGGGTGGTCATCGGCAATCAGGATTTCGTATGTGGCCATTTATTAAATGATCCTGTTTTTTATGGGAGCACCGATGGGTTCGGTGCTCACCAACGTACGAGGTGCCAGCCAGCGGCTGTCACGAACAGTTACGCTTGATGGCATTTTAGCCGGCTCAGGCGTTGCAGTGCCATCATGCAAAGGTCATCTGGCCCCAATGCCTACAGATAAGGGGCAAGACGCGTGTGGACGCTGTCCGTCGGGTCCAAGGTCAACTGGAACTTGGCCGCCAGGTAATGGGTACTGAACACATCCAGGTAGGCATCCAGCACTTCACTGGCCTGCTGGTCCTGGGCCAGTTCCAGGCACAAGGCAGCCACTTCGGCCGTGCAGAAATGGTCATCGCGCTTGGAACGGCGCAATTTGTAGCGCGATAGCTGCTCCGGCTCCAGGCTCAGTACCGGTAGGTGTTCCAGATACGGGCTCTTGCGGAACATCTTGCGCGCTTCGCTCCAGGTGCCGTCCAGCAGGATAAACAACGGGCGCTTGCCATCCGCCACCTTGACCTGGTTGACCACCCGCTGCGGCGCCACAAACTCGCCGGGAAAGACAATGTAGGGCTGCCATTGGGGGTCGGCCAGCAGCGCCAGCAGTTCAGGTTCGACGGCCGTGCGCGCCCAGGGGAAGGCGCTGGTGTCATCGATGACATCAGCGATCAGCCAACCGGTATTGCTGGGTTTCATCGGCTCCACGTCGTGCATCAACAGGCACATGGCCGACTTGGCCGCGACCTTGGGGCGCCAGGCGCACAGGCAGTATTCGGGGATGACCCGGCACCTGGGGCAACGTTCGGCACGCGAGCCACGGGCAACAAAGGGGCTCACGGCACGGGCCAGGCGCTGGGTACGCAGACGGAACACTGCGTGGCTCATAGCGGGTGCCGTTGTGAAGCGATGAAAATCAACACGGACAAAACTCGGGGCAGGCAAAAGTGCTGGCAGTTTACCAGAGCCGCCCAGCCAATACGCCTGGCCGTCGCGGCTGCCGGTCACCTATAATCCCGCGCCACTGAACGCACAGCGCAGTGACGGGTCTATGGACCAGTAACCGAATCAGGAGAGTTTCATGCTGCGTCTTATGTTGCGTCTTGCCGCCCCCACCGTCGCCCTGGCGCTGGTATTGCCCTTGGGCGCCCAGGCAGCCTCCCTGGTGGAGCTGCAAATGAACAAGAAACTGCAAAGCGTCGCGGCAGAAAGCAACAAAGACCTGCCCAGGGAAATTGATGAACAAACCCTGGAAGTGGCCTACACCGTTGAAGGCATGCATCTGATTGACCACCTGAGCGTGCTGCCAGAACGGGCCGAACAAATGCGCGCCAACCCCAAAGCTGTGTATTTCCAGCTGGGGCAAAGCGTTTGCCTGAACAAAGGCTATCGCGAGTTGATGGCCAAGGGCGCCGTGATGCGCTACGAAATCTCCGAGAACAAGACCAATCGCCCGGTGGCGTCGGTCAAGTTCGTTGAAGCTGATTGCCCGGCCCCGGCCAAGAAGAAAAAGTAAGCCCCCCCCCAAGAAGCATGTGGTGAGGAGGACCATCCTCTCACCACAACTCCTCCTGCAAAACCTTCGTCAATCCCATTAAGTTATTGCCAGACAAGACTTTAGGGGCTCATGATCGAGTGATCCGGTAACATTTCCAGGGTAAAAAAGGTTGCCCTCGAGTGGCTTGCAGTGCCAAGGTTTTTAATCACAAGGAACATACAGAGCCTGTTTCGTCGCCGTCAGCAGCCTGCAATAAGACGCCTGGGCTCTGTAACGAAGGAGAAGCTGAATGCCTGATCAACCGAATGACCTCCTGACCCGTCATTTTCCAGAGAACGGGGCCGACCTCACGCAGCAGGTCGAAGCGCAACTCAACCTGATTGCCCCCAGCAGCCCGAATATTCCGCTTTATCGCGACATGATCCTCACCGTACTACGCATGGCCCAGGACGACCGTGACCGTTGGAACGCGAAGATCACCTTGAAAGCCATTAATGAACTGGACCATGCATTTCGCGTGCTCGAACAGTTCAAGGGCCGCCGCAAGGTCACTGTCTTCGGTTCGGCCCGTACCCCGGTTGAAAGCCCGCTCTATGCCCTGGCCCGGGAAGTGGGCGCAGCCCTGGCCCGCTCAGACCTGATGGTCATTACCGGTGGTGGTGGCGGCATCATGGCCGCGGCCCACGAAGGCGCTGGCCTGGCCCACAGCCTGGGGTTCAATATCACCCTGCCTTTTGAGCAGCATGCCAACCCGACCATTGATGGCACGGAGAACCTGCTGTCGTTCCATTTCTTCTTTACCCGCAAACTGTTTTTCGTCAAGGAAGCCGACGGCTTGGTGCTGTGCCCGGGGGGCTTCGGCACCCTGGATGAAGCGCTGGAAGTACTGACGCTGATCCAGACGGGCAAGAGCCCACTGGTTCCCGTGGTGCTGCTAGACGAGCCAGGCGGTGGATTCTGGAAAGGCGCCCTGGATTTTATTCGCAGCCAGTTGGAGGCCAACCGCTACATCCTGCCTACGGATCTAAAGCTGGCGCGCCTGGTACACAGCGCGGAAGAGGCAGTGAATGAAATCAACCAGTTCTACGCCAACTTCCACTCCACCCGCTGGCTCAAGCGCCAGTTTGTGGTACGCATGAACCACCCGCTCAGCGAGCGCGCATTGGCGCATATGCAGACCGAATTCGCTGACCTGCGGTTGAGTGATGACTTCCAGCAACTGGCCTATGGGGGTGAAGAACACGATGAAGCGCGCTTCGGCCACCTGACGCGTCTGGTGTTCAATTTCACCGGCCGCAACCAAGGGCGGTTGCGGGAGTTGGTGGATTACATCAACTTGCCGGAAAACTGGGCGCAGGCCCAGGGTAAAACACAGCAACGGCTGACGCCGGAGCCAGCGTGATGTCGTAAAACGCAAAAAAGGCCCGCTATTTTCATAGCGGGCCTTTTTGTATAAACGCAAAATCTTTGTAGGAACTGGCTTGCCAGCGATAGCGGCCTATCTGTCATTGTACTGATACCTGGCCCGCCGCTATCGCCGGCAAGCCGGCTGCTACAAAGGGCTCACGCTTCAGTCGTCCAGATCACGACCGCTCAACAAGCGGCTGATCATCTCCATCGAAAATCCGCGATAGCTCAAAAAACGCCCTTGCTTGGCACGCTCACGGGCATCAATCGGCAGATGGCCGGCAAACTTGCGGCGCCAGGTGTCTTCCAGTTGTGCTTGCCAACTGATGCCACACTCACGCAGCGCCAGATCGATATCGGCGCGTTGCAAGCCTCGCTGGCTCAGCTCTTCGCGAATCCGCGCAGGCCCGTAGCCCGAGCGTGCCCGGTAGGAAACAAAACTTTCGAGATAACGGGCTTCCGAAAGCAGCCCCTCTTCCGTCAAGCGGTCGAGGGCTGTTTCGATCATTTCGGGAGGGGCGCCACGCTGACGCAGTTTACGCGTCAGCTCGACACGACCATGCTCGCGACGTGCGAGCAGGTCCATTGCCGTACGCCGTACCGCAACCAGCGTATCGAGTACAACGGTCATCGTTGGGCTCAGATATCAGCGTCGGCTTCTGCCATGTCGTCAACAGGTTCGCGGTTGGCGGCGGCCTTGACGTCTGGCGCTGGGGTCAGCAGCTTGTCGCGGATCTGCTTCTCAAGGGTCGCCGCAATATCGGGGTTGTCCTGCAGGAACTTGGCCGAGTTGGCCTTGCCCTGACCGATCTTGCTGCCGTTGTAGGCATACCAGGCACCGGACTTCTCGACAAAACCGTGCAGCACGCCCAGGTCGATCATCTCGCCGTTCAGGTAAATACCCTTGCCGTAGAGAATCTGGAACTCAGCCTGACGGAATGGCGGAGCCACCTTGTTCTTCACAACCTTGACGCGGGTTTCGCTACCGACAACCTCGTCACCTTCCTTCACCGCGCCGGTACGACGGATGTCCAGGCGGACCGAAGCGTAGAACTTCAGCGCGTTACCACCGGTAGTGGTTTCCGGGCTGCCGAACATCACGCCGATTTTCATCCGGATCTGGTTGATGAAGATCACCAGGCAGTTGGCGTTCTTGATGTTACCAGTGATTTTACGCAGGGCCTGGGACATCAGGCGGGCTTGCAGGCCGACGTGCATGTCGCCCATTTCGCCTTCGATCTCGGCCTTCGGCACCAGGGCCGCCACGGAGTCGACCACGATCACGTCGATGGCGTTGGAGCGCACCAGCATGTCGGTGATTTCCAGCGCTTGCTCGCCGGTGTCCGGCTGCGAAACCAGCAGGTCGTCGACATTGACGCCCAACTTGCCAGCGTATTCAGGATCCAGGGCGTGCTCGGCATCGACGAACGCACAGGTGGCGCCCATTTTTTGTGCCTGGGCAATCACCGACAGGGTCAGGGTGGTTTTACCAGAAGACTCCGGACCGTAGATTTCAACGATACGGCCTTTTGGCAAGCCGCCAATGCCGAGCGCGATGTCCAGACCCAGAGAGCCAGTGGAAATAGCCGGGATCGCCTGACGGTCGTGATCGCCCATACGCATTACGGCACCCTTGCCGAATTGACGTTCGATCTGACCCAGGGCCGCAGCCAAGGCTTTCTTCTTGTTGTCGTCCATTAAAGTCCTCACGTAATCAATAAGGCCTGACGGCCAACACCTGTATAAGTAGACAGTATTGTTCCATAAAGATCGGGGATCGCCTACCCCTGATTTTCTATTTCTGCTGCAGCTCGTCGCAACAGCCCCTCTAATGCGGCCTTTACCGTTTGTCGGCGGACCTCGTCGCGGTTGCCAGGGAAGTGCTGGCACTCGGCCGTAACCTCGTCACCCACACCCCAGGCCAGCCAGACGGTGCCTACCGGTTTGTCCGGCGAGCCGCCATCGGGGCCCGCCACACCGCTGACCGCCACGGCAAACCGCGCCAGGCTTTTTTCCTGGGCGCCACGGGCCATGGCCTCGACCACTTCACGGCTCACCGCGCCGACCTTGGGGAACAACCCTTGCGGCACATTCAACTGGCGGGTCTTCTGCCGATTGGAGTAGGTCACGTAGCCGGCCTCGAACCAGGCCGAACTTCCGGGGATCCGCGTGATGGCTTCGGCAATACCGCCACCGGTACAGGATTCGGCAGTGGTGACGTGGGCATTGAGCACCTGCAAACGCCGGCCAAGTTCGGCGGCGAGTTGGGTTATTTCCTTCACGGTCGTCTCCAGGAAAGTGCGGGGGTTTGCCTACCCTACAGGAGCCCATCGGCCACGCAAGCTGCAGACAGCGTCAACAGATTACCGGGCGATAGCCTGCACATAGGCCTGGCAGGCCCGCAGCGCGATCAGTCCGTTATCACCGGCATCGGTGATGCCGATAATTCGTTGAGCATGCGCCGGGTCAAGTCGGCCTCGCGGGGCTCCATGAACCACGCCGCGGGTGGCGGCGGTGGCTCGCATAGCGGCGCCGTTGGCGGGGTCGCTGGCGTCGAGAAGGACTGACAGGCGCACATCAGCAGTGGCCAACCGATCACGCAGATAAACCTGATTACGCTGTGCATCGCTCAACTCCCGTGTGTGCTGTTGGTCGCTGGCGCGCAGTTGTTGCTCCAGAGCCTGGCGCTTGTGTTGTTCGGCCTGGTGTTGAGCCAGTGCCGCCTGGCTTTGCTGGTTGAGCACCTGTGAATGCCGCGCGGCCTGGCGTTCAAGGGCCAGGCCATGGCGCCAGGCCTGGACCTGCCAACTGGCCGCCGCCGGGATGAGCATCAGCAGAGCAATAACCAGCATGCGCCCGCTCAGTTGCATAGCACCGCCCTCGCCTTCGCCCACAGTTGCTGGCGATGCTCCAACCCATTGAGCCCGCCATTGATCCGGCGGGTGATGGTGGTGAATTGGTCCTGGTCAGCCAGTTCATTCAAGCCATGGCTGTGCCAGAACCAGGCGGCGGATTCGGCCGCCCATTGCGGTTGCTCCAGCAACTCAGGAAAGTGCAGCAGGCGCTCATCGCCAAACAGCGCCCGGCTACAGGCCAGGTAATTGCTTCGCCCGGTAATCTGGATCAGCCCACGGCCGCGGTACTTCTGGCCGTCACCGTCGGCTTCGGGGCTATTACCCAAACGTGCGGCCAAGGTGCCAGTGTCGTACTTGCTCAGGTAGCGCTCGCCACCCAGTTCACGCACGTAGCGCAACTCACCGGACTCATGGCCGACCTGGGCGATAAAGGCTGCCATGCGTTGGGGGGCAGTGATGTCGCGGTGAAGCATGGCGGCGTTCAGCGCCGAAATAAAAACGCCCGCTTGGGCGCGGGCATTGGGCAGGATCTGTTGCAATTGCGTCAGTGTCATCATCCTTGATCTCCACGGCCTAAGAGGCCAATCCACGGGCCATGATCGAGCTGCGATAGCCCGTCGCCGTGTCACCTGCATGGGTCACCTTGTCAATCGACCAGCGCCCCTGCATATACCCCGGCCAGGTCTCATCCAGCAGCAACAGCCCTTCGGCGGACAGCAACGGGTTGCCAGGGCAATCGATGGCGATGGTCAGCCCTTCGCGACCCACCCGGCGCAACTCGCCCTCGGCCACGGAGCGCGCTTCGGCTTCGCCCTGGTAACGTTGGCGCAAGGTCTTGAACGGCGCGATCCCCACCTCGACCACACGCTGGCGAGAAGCCGCGGCATCCCACCAATTGACACGGCAGCCCTGGTATTTGGCCCGGGCATTTTCATCCACCCGCGCGCTGATAAACGCCTGCTCGCCAGGACGGTTGTCATGGGTCACCGACAGCCGCACATCCGGCAACTGCTGGCCCGACAACGACTTGACCTGACCGCTTTCGGCCAGCACATACAGCTCGTTGATCGGTTTGGTCACTGCGTTGTAGCGCCTGGCCAGGCGGGTGATGAAGCCCATGTCAGTCTCATTCGACTGATCGATATGGTCGATCACAATCCCGTCCAGTGCCGGCGCCACCCGGGGTGAAAACCCGTGCCGCGTGGCCAGTTGGCGAAACAACGCGCCCAGGGTCGTGGGACCATGGCTGGCGGAGCGGCGCTGACGATAACCGCTTGGGTCCATCACGCTGAACGGCGCCGCCGTGGCCACGATCGCCAGGCGCATGGGAAACAGGTAGGGAGTGCGCTGGGTGATCACAAACTCGCCTTTTTCCACCAGCCCCGACTCGCGGTACCCCACGCGCAAGCCGATCTTGGCGCCCAGGCTCGGCAGGCCCTCCAGGCCCTCGATATTGATGGTCAGCTCCAGGCGGTCGGATTCGATGCCCGCCGCGTCGGTGTGTTTCCACTGCATCAGCCGTGGGTTGATCAACGCCGCGTTGGCGCCGTAGATCTCCACGACCGGGGTAAATCCCATAGCCATGCCGCCTCCTTAATCCCAGGCTGAAACGGGTGTTGCGACACCCGGTTGCGCATCCATCTCGGGCACGATCACCCATACGCCCGCCGGCAACACCGGGCCCTGCTCGGCAAGCCCGGGGTTCAAGCGCCAGAGGGTTTCTTCGGCCGCGTCATCGCAACGCCCCAGCTCGCGGTAAAGCAGCAGGTTGACCGAATCACCGGCAATACTTCGCACTCTACGCATTGACGAACTCCTCCAGCACCAGCGACCAGGTGACCACCATGGCCGTGCCGTCATCGATCACATTGGACTGGTTTTCCGTGAGCGCGGTTATGCGCCACAGCCCCCAGTTGCGGCCGATACCATCGACCAGCGGCAGCGGCGCCCGGGCATCCTGCAAGGCACGCAATTGATCGAGGCGCTGCATGCCAACGGCCGCCATGGCGGTACCGGCGAAGGTCAGTTTTTCCAGCTTCTGGCCGTTCTGTCGCGACTGGGGCTTGCTGGCAATAATCTCCAGGTCGCCCCAGCCGCCATCACTGCTGCGCTGGAGCGTGGAATAGGCGAACCCTCGGGACAGCCCGAAAATAAAGTCGCCCAGCACCATCTGCTGTCGCATTAATCACCTCCATCGGTCAGTGCCGCATTGCGCCGAACCGCCAAAGAGTCGGTGAGCATCGGCACGCATTGGTTTTGCAGGGATTGCAGAACCCGGTCGACCACCTGCTGAGCGTCTGCGGGGTTGACGCCGGTGATCTGGATGCTCGGTGCCAGGGTGACCTGGACGTTGTCCGAGCGGGCGCTGTTGAGGTTTTTGCTCAAGGCCTCGGGTGATGGCAGGCGGTCACTGGGGCCGAACAATTTTTCACCGAGCCAACTACCGCCCTCGCCGCCCAACAGGCCACCGATAACGCCGCCCACCGCAGTGCCCACGCCAGGGAACACCAGGGTGCCAAGGGCCGCTCCGGCAGAAGCGCCGGCCCATGCGGCACCGGCGGTACTGAGGCCGCTGCCGACGGCTCGCATGTTGCCGCTGCGCACGCCCTGGACGACGTTGATGGCGGCATCGGCGGAGCGCAATGGCGTCAACCTGCGCACGCCGATGGACCCCAGCCGGCTCAGGGTTGGGACCAGGCGGGAGGCTGGGGCCTTGCGCAGGCCGAGGGCTGATGCACTCTTTAATAGCAACGCCTTGCCTGCGCTCAACCCACGGGTAGAAACCCTTCGCCGGCTGACGCTTACCGCAGTCACCCGCGCCAGGAACCCCGTTTTCAGGCCGTCAAACATCTTGCCTGCGCGCTCGCCCAGGCTCCTCATGATTGCCATGGGCCCAGTGGCGCTCCTGCCGGTCCCTGAGGTTTTTCTCGGCATCGGTGGGCTGGTGCGGCCAGTGCCGTTTTGCCTCACCGTTTTTCGTGACCCTTTGGGCCCGTAACGAGGCCGCCCGGTCAAGGGTTCGCTGGCGCCTGGGCAGCAGCAGTCCTTGCTATCGTCCCGGAACAATTTCCCGACGTAGGGCAACTTACCCAGCGTTGCATCGACTACCTTGCCCGATACCCGGCTCTTGACCGTATCAAGCAAGCTTTCACCCACCCATTTGGAACTCTTGCTCAACCAGGACTCAGTCGCCGAGGCCTTGTCTTCGGGCGCAGCTTGCGGCGCACTGGTCATGGCTTCAGCGACCGTGCCGCCCAGCGGTCCACCCGTGATAAACAGGGTGCCATTGAGGGTTTCCAGGCTCTCGCGCAGGCGCACCTGTTCCTCGGTCAACGCGTGGATATGCAGGCTGGCGTTGGCCAGGGCCAAGCTCAGCTCAGACGGCGGCTCGGTTGCGCCGCCCACACTGGAGGCGCCAACCAGAGTTTCGTCCTGTGCCTCAAGCAGGCCCGGCAGTTGCAAGGCTCCACTTTCGGCCAGCCCGGGAAAGGTCATCCAGCGTTTGTCTTCGTCGGCGAGCTTGAGCGTATATCGAGGGTCTTGCATCTCGCTCTACTCCTATTTGACGCCAAGGCGATTAATCGCGATGTCGTAGCGGCGCAATGCTTTGGCGGCATTCCATTCGAGAATTTCCGCTTCGTTTACCGAATAAACCAGCGGGACGACGTCGAGGATTACTTCGATGTCGCGCTGCGAAAGAAGTCCGCCGGTTTGTTTAAAAAATCGTCGATGCGCTCCTGCAGTTGTGTCCAGTCGGGCACGGCCAGGCCGTCCAGGTCGGGGATCATCAGGCCGGTGCAGTGCGAGGTAATGAACTCGGCGCGCTCTTTGTTGGTGGCGAGTTTTTTCATCACCTTGGTGGCACGCAGGGCTGGCATTTCCAGGGTGACGCTGGTCAACACGCGGCCGGCCACTTCCAGCGGCAGCAGCAGTTGCACTTGCTCGCCAGGCTCGGTGGAGTCGCCCAGAAAGAACGAGGTCGGGCGCGTCGACATGTCGTGTACGTGCTGGGCAATGCTCACGTAGTCCGGGCGCTTGAGTTGGTCGAGTTCCTTTTCCGAAAGGCCGGTGGCCAGTTTGGCCAGTTCGAAGAACTGGTCGTCCTCGTCCTCTCCGGCGCGGGCCAGCGCTTGTTTTTGCGCGGCGTAGAACAAGGGTTTGAGTTGGATCTGCTCGATGCTCGCACCGCTGTCGGCGGTGATCGGCGCCAGCAGGATATGCAGGGGTGGCTTCCAGGCCATGGGCGAAATTCCTTGAGTAAAAATGTTGGACCCGTCGTGGGCACGGTCAATGGAGGAGCTGGCTTACCTGCGATACAGGCAGCGCGGTCTTTCAGTTGAACAGAGGTGATGCAATCGCAGGCAAGCCAGCTCCCACACTGACCGTGCCTATTTCAGATCCGTGAAAAGGCTTACGGCATCAGCACCGCGCGCCGGGCATCACCGAGGATGTCGACGCCGTTGAGCATGAACTTCTGGGTGCGCACGTCGATGTCGATCACCGGCACGCCGTTGTCCAGGCGCTGGTAGGTGCGGCAGGACAGATCCAGTGTAGTGGTGGCCTTGTCGCCCATCTTCAGCTTGGCCTCGTCCAGGGATTTGAGCTTGCCGCCGACGGTGTGGTAGGTGAAGTAGGTTTTACCATCCTGGTCCTGGCCCGCTTCACGCACGTTGAGCAGGATGTCCTCACCCAAGCGCACACCCAGGGCCAGCATGATTTCAGGACCGGCGCCTTGCAGCACCAATTTGGCGTTCAGCACCTTGGCGCTCTTGGCCATTTCTTCGGCGATAAAGCGCCCGCCGGACATGGGCTCCATTTCGAATTCGATCTTCGGCGGGGTGAACTCTTCGACGGTCGCCGACAGCGGCAGGCCCTGGAGGGTGGCCGCAATGGCCTGTCTGACTCGGTTGGTAAACATTAGAGAACGTCCTCCAGGAACTGCTCGATGATTTCATCGCGGGCATTGAGTTGATAAACCATGTGTTCGTTCGGCGCGTAGCGGCCGTAGTCGATCACGATGAACCAGGTGCCGTTCTTGTACTTCTCGACACTGTTGAGTTCCGGGTGCAGGTAGACGCTGCCGCCCGGGATGGTCTCGTCGGCCACCAGGGTTTGCAGCCAGTCGTTGATGCGCTTGACCTCCTGGTCCATGAACGACTTGGTCAGGTTGTGCGCCATGGCTTTCTGCCCGGCCTTGACCAGCTTGCGGCTGATGGCGTCTTCCAGGCCGACATAGCTGATGAACTTGCCGGTGATGGAGCGGTTACCCAGCAGCGAGAAGCCGCCGAGGATGGTGCGCGCGTAGTAGCTCACGCCGTAACGGTTGAGCAGGTCGCCCTCGGTGGAGGTGTCGAGGATGTTGTACTCGACCACCCGCGACACGTCTTCGGCGAAGGTCACCTGGTTGCCTGGGCTCTCCCACTGCTTGACCTTGGCCAAGGCGGCGATGGCCAGGGACGACGGCGCGAGGAACACGTTTTTCTTCGCCGCCTTGGAGTACACCGACGGCATGTTGTGTACCAGCAGGCAGCGGTCGAAACCCAGGTCGGCGCCACCCAGCTCGCCGCTGTAGGTCACTTGATCGGCGACGCTGGCGTCTTTGCCGTCCAGCACCACACGGGCCTTGATGCGCTTGCCGAAAGCGGCAAACTCACCGGCCACGGCCTTGGTCCCGGTAAAGCCTGGCGCGCCAATGATGGTCAGGTCTTCCGGGACGCTGCCAAGCGCCGCGAGGCCCAGTTTGCGACCGGTCACCGGCTCATTGCCGCCGATCACGTTATTGAGCGTATCGGCGGGCGTGCTGCCCTCTTCGACGATCACCACATAGACCGGCACCTTGACCACTTTGAGGATCTGGTACACCGCATGAAACAGCGTGCCCGACTCGGCGCCGGTGGGGTCCAGCAGTGCCTGGGCGGTGAAGCTGTTGATGCGAAACGGGGCGTTTTTCGGGATCGACAGGTGCGCATTGGGCGCAGTACCGACCAGGCCGATCACGTTGTCACCCAGGCCACCCATGGCCTCGGGGGACTCGCTGGCATTGACGGTGATGCCGTTATGCTCGAAGTTCAAAACCTCAGCCATGATTATTCAGCCTTCTTGGTGACGGCCTTCTTGGCCGGTGGGGTGTCTTGGGCGGCAGCCAGCACGCTGGTCAGTTCCAGGCGGCCGGCAGTGCGCAGAGCGGATGCTTCGACGTCCAGCAGGTCCAGTTCCTGGCCGACGGTGGACCAGTGGCCACCTCCGGTGGGGAATGGGATGAGGACGGTGTAGGTTTGGCGGTTGGCCATGGGGGTACTCCAGAAACGCGAAAGCCCCAGCGATGGGGCTTTCTTGGATGCGAAAAAAAACCGCTCTCGCGGTGTTTATGGTTGCTGCCGGATTACTCACCCGGCAGTGGGTAGCGCGCCTTGATTTCGGCGACTTTAGCCCGCCACGCTTTCTCCTTGGCCTCGGTTTGATCGTACTGCCACTCCATATAGAGCGGGTCCGAATCTGTTCGGTAAGCCAGGCGACGATTGAAAGCTATATCAGCGGCCTGTTCGACCTGCAAAGCGGTGTCGACTTCGGCTTTAGAAAATCCCATCTCAAGCAACTGCTCTACAGTCACATTGTAGAAAGTCTGATCTTTATTTCTGAACTCTTTAATCATCATCAAACTCCAGCAGCTACGACGTTGCCGACATTACTCAGCAAATTGGACAAACTCCCACCGGAGTCCTTGACCAAACCACTAACAAGGTGCGCCCAAGTCTTGTTTTGGGTAATCGACGACGCAAACACCGACAACACCATCGTGGCACCGCTCAACTCAGCAAGTTTTGTTGAGAGCTCTGCATCTACAATAGAATACGTAAACTCTACCCTATAGTTCGCAGAGTACCCCGAGTAAAAAACATTGACCGCGCCTAACGTCAGCCTACTCCCTGAAAAGGTAACCGAGCCCTGCACGGAAGCGGACGGGCCATGTGCGCGATGAAATAGAGATGAAGCGAAGGAATACCAGCCAGACGTTCCTGCTTTTAATACCGTAGGCATAACAACATCAACAAATCGAAAGTAAACACTTCCCCCCTCTAGCGACAAGAAGTGAATATTTGAGCTGCCAGGCATATACTCGCCAACCTTCGGAGAAAAAACCGGTTTACTTCCTGTACCATACATCATGAAAATCAATTTATTCGAGATTGACCAATAAGGAGTTTGATCAGTAGGCGCCGCATATTCATGCGTCTGAGCAGCCTTCAAATAAATCGTTACATAAGGGGTAGTATTCGATCGCCCCATCGCCTCCTTAATTGATTTAAGTGGTGCCTCGACCGAGCCCAAGGCCAGATCGTTACCACTTACCGCATCGACATAAAACGACCTGGACATTTCAGGAATCGCGCGAACCGCTGCCACAACAGAAGCATCAATTTCAGCGACCTTCCCATTTACTGCACTCGTCAACTTATTTGCCGCCGCGACCAAACTGGTGATCGTAGTTTCCATACTCATAATTAACTTCCTATATTACTTATCTCTTGAGCCAACTCATCAGTTGACTTCCAAGGCCATGACCCGAAATAGAACACCAACATGCCGAGCCATATTGTCAACGCTGGCCGTAGCAAGCTCCGCAATCTCCTCCGTCAACAACACATTCAGGTTTTCACTCCCCACCACAATCGTCACGCTATCCACCGGCAACGGCGAAATATCCAACGTAAACTTCTGCAACACCCGCGCAGCCGCTGCCTTATACGTCAGCAACTTCCCCGCCACCGAGTACACGGCCAACAACGTGCCACTGGCGAGATAAAACCCAAACTCGCCAATCTCATACTCGCCATCGCCATCAAACAGCGCGGCCATGCGCAGTTGGCGCTGGCCCAGGTCTTCGTAATCCACAATCGCCACGCGCTGGCGCTCGTTGCGCAGGGCGGTTTCGTTGCCGGTGGGGTTGTAGCGGCCGGTGCCGGCGGCGATGTGGGTGATTTCGCCTTTCAAGCCTTGGTTCTTTGCCTGCAGCACTTCATCCAAACCCTTGGAGGTGAAGCGCACCAGGCGCGTAGTGTCATCGGTCATGGCTGCGCCCTGAGGTCGTAGTCGTTAATGGTGTAGTGCTGGGCGACGCCCGCACTGTTAAGCCTTGAACTCAATACAAGTTCCGGCAGCGCGCCGCACAACGACAACTCGCCGTCGTTCAGCGCCCGGTGGACGGCGCCGGTGATCGGCAGCCCACCGAACACTTCATGCACCAGGGTGATGGTGGCCAGGTCGCGCTCGCTCTTGGCCGCGTTGATGCGGCGGATCAGGCGGTTGTGGTCGCCACTGGACCAACTGCGGCCGATGATCGCTTGCACGTCGAAGGTGTAGGGCTGGGCCAGCGGACGCTGTTGGTACCAGGCCAGGATGTTGGGGGTAAACCCCAGGGATTCGACCGCGTGGCTCAGCGCCTTGGGTGTGCCGGCCTGGCGCTGGATCTGCCAGGACAGGGCGACCGTGAGGCGCTTTTCGGTTTCGTCGGCTGCGGCGTTCCATTCACTCACGCCACGGTCGGCGGCCAGGTAAGGCAGGAATGCCTGCGGCGTTTGAAGCGGATTCATCAGCGTCGGGAACGGCGGCTCGACCCGGTCGAGCAACTTGCCCAAGCCCAGGTCCAACGCCTTCTCCAGCGGTGAACTGTTGGCCGGCAATAAACTGGATGTGTGCTCACTCATAGCGTCAGCACCTGCACCTCGACACCCGTGCAATACGGAGCCTGGAAGGCTGTGGTGACGATCGGTGCCAACGGTTCGAGAATCTCCAGTTGCGCAGCCCCGGCGGTGTGAATGGTGTAGTCGATCCAACTCGGGTCCACGCGCCCTTCAAGGCGGTGGCAGGATTCAGCATAACGTTGCAGCAACTGCTGGGCCGCCACTTGCGTAAGCCCCGAGTCCGGGCCAGCGTTGATCCGGGCGACCACGCGGATCTTGTAGGGCACGATCTGCGCGCCCTGCACCGTCACCCAATCGGTTTCCGGGCGCACATCGGGCCGGGCGAAATGGCGGCGCACACCTTCAAGCAAGTCTGTCGATGGCGTGCCATTACCCGAGCGGGAAAGCACTGTGACCATTACCTCCCCAGGTGCCGTGCGCCGAGCGTTGCCATCCTTGACCTGGGCGGCATAACCATCCGGGTCGAAGGTATAACTGACCGTCACCACGCCTGCAGCGGCACTCTGTACTTTCACCACCGGCCGCTCGCCAAGGGTGAAGACCTCACGGCGATACTGCATGCGTGAACCCGCAGCCGGCGCGTGGGGCGCCAGGTAGTAGCGCAGCCGCGCATCGTCATCGCTTTCCAGGGTTGGCGGCACCGGCGGGAACGCCGCCGGGTCGCCCGGGTCGAGTACCTGGCGTTCCAAACCCATATCGGCCAGGCGCGCATCCAGGTTACTGCCGGTGGCCCACCACGCCAGCATCTGCTGGATGCGGGCGTTGTACTTGCGCTCATGGGTTTGCAGGCGCACGCAAAAGGCTTCCAGGGCCAGGGTCAACAACTCGCTTTCGTTGTCCAGGCTGACCTTGAGCTTGGCCGCGCTTTGCGGGGCGCGGGCGGCCACATAGTCGACGACAAACGCCTTGAACTGCGCCAGCAACGGTTCGAATTCATCCACGGCGATGAGGTCGGGCGGCGCCAGTTGGTTCTGCCCAGGGATCAACATGCTCATGTCACCACCTCGAAGGATTGCTTGCGGTTTTTCCAGGTGCCGGCAAACCGCAACAGCAGGCCTGCGCCCTGGCGATTGGCGACGATGACTTGCGGCACAAAATCGCCGATGCCGTTCTGCGGGTTGTAAAAGGCCTGGGCGGCATGGCTTTGGGCGAGGATCAGCAGATCGTCGCCCAGGTTCTGCCCCAACAGCTGCGGGATCAGCGAACCGTAAAGCGGGCGTTTCTGCCGTGTGCCCAAAGGCGTGGTCAGGGCCCGGGTGGCGCGCTGGACGAATTGCGGCCAGTCGTCCACCACGGCCCCGGTGTTTCTCTCAATTCCGATCATGGCAAATCCTTATGCCGTGCTGATAACTCGGCCCTGGTGATCCACCACCGGGCCACTCAAGTGCACGCCGGATGCATCCAGCAGCATGCCGACGGCTCCGACCTGCAGACTGATGGTTGCGGCGGTCATGACTAAACGGGCGGCGCCCAAACTCATTTCCACTTGCTCGCGAGAGCCGCTGAATGCCGCTGGTCCATTGTTCCAAGCCAATACATGTGCTGCGGCGTCGTAGGCGCTTTGCGTGCCGTCCTCATAACGCCGGCTCGTCAGGCTGGCCACACTGGACAGCGGCGGAAAGCGGTCACTGTTCAGGCCAAACAACGCCACCGACTGGCCCCCGCCCTCGCCGCCGCCGTAGTTGAGCAGCAGGCATTGCTCACCCACCGTGGGGATTCGCGTTTCCGTCTGCGCCCCGGCGCTGGGGTTGAAAAAGCGAATCGCCGGGGTCAGCAATTCACCATGCCTGACCTTGCAGGTATTGCTGGCCGCGTCGACCTCCTGGCACACGCCGATCCGGCAAAAGCTCTCGGCCCGCCGATAGAGGTCTTCAAGCTGGGTTTCCATCTGCGCCAGCCGCTCGACAATGGGCGCCAGTTGCAGGCGTAACAGTGCATCGAACATGGGCTACTCCTGCAATGGCCGGTATTGATCGGGGTCGTCGATATTCGACACCTCCCAGGTGCAGGCAAACAGCGGCTTGCCGATGGGGTCGTCGAGCAGCGGCGGGCCGAGGTACAGGGTTTGGTTGAAGGACACGGTCCAACTGTCGTAATGGGTCTCGGCACCCTCCAGGGTCGCCGGCAGCGCGACGATATTCATGGGCACATCGCATTGGGCCGCCGGCAATTGCCAACGGTTATCCAGCACCAGGTCCATCAATTGGCTCGCCAGGTCACAGGCCTCAAAGGGCTGCGCGCCCTGGGCGGCCATGATCTTGAGTGAAATCGACAGCACATGGGCCTTGCGCCCTTCAAGGGAGCGTACGCCCGGGCCATTACGCTCGAGCGTGATCGCCACACCGGTTTCATCCGCCGCCAGAACGCCCGGCGGGCTGCCTACCTGTAGCCTGGGGAACGCCGCACGCAGCGCCTGGCCGATGGCAATCGGCAGCTGTGAAGGTTTTTCAATGAGGGTCATGGTGCGGCTTCCTTGCAACAATCATTTTGAATCCGGGGACTGGTTGATCCCGATGCGCTTGGCGGCCCAGCGCTCATAAAGGCCGATGGCGACATCGGCACCGGCCATGGCGGTCAAGCACCCCAAGGCACCGGCCGTCCAGATCGACATGCCAGCGGCGTACAGCAACATCAACGCTGAAACCCCGCACACCATGCATGCCCCGGAACGCAGGGCCAGGCGGCGGACCAGCGACCAACCGCGGGCGCCCTCCTTGTCGGCGCGCCACATCTCCCCGGATACGCCGCCGATCAGGGCCAGAATAATCACCAGCCAGATAGGCATTTCTGCCAACGCTTGCTGCTCGTTTGTCATGCCACGCCTCCTGGAATGCGTAAAACCGGCAGATGGCCGGTACGTTGATAAATAGATGGATGGGGTTGTCGGTAGGCATTCCAAAAAGCCCGGTGGCCCGGGCTTTTCAGTAATACGGTCCGTGCGATCTTTCGGCGCTACTGGCGCGGTACGGATCTTTCCTCGATGTTTTTCCGACCACGATCCCTGTCTGCCGGATAACTGCTTCTGGTGCTTTACGCTGCACACCCGGGTCAGTTGCCAACCCTCTGAACCGTCAAGGCCGGTTCATCGCTGCCTGTTGTAAAACTGTGAAACTAAAGAGCGTCGGCATCCTTGCCGGTGTTGCCTGGCGTCCTTGCCATCACTCGATGGCGTCCATGCCAGTGTTGCGTGCCTTCCTTGTCTTCCTTGGCAGCATCCTTGCCGCCTCCACCAGGCCTTGTTGGCTGGCTTGAGATGGAGAATATGCATGTATGCATATACAGTCAATGCATAAATGCATTTAATTTTGCAGCATAAATGCACAAACGCATTAAACCCTTGAGCAGCGGGTACTTGGAGGTTTTCCACAGGCGAAAAAAAGCCCGCTCTCAGGCGGGCTGTTTCTTACAGATAAGGTTTAGCGGGCGTACATGCCCCACCAGAAAACGTGGCCGAGAATGCTGATCTGCTCCTCCTGGATATCCTGGAAGCTGTAGTCCTCATCCGGATGCTCATCGCGATTGAAACTGCGCAGGCGGATCCCCGAAGGTAGACGATAGAGCTGTTTGACCCGCAATTGGCCGTTGTGGTTGATGGCATACAAATCGCCATCCACGATATCGCCAATCCCGCTCTTGCCGGCGTTCACCCCCACCGTCGCCCCATCGCGCAACACCGGCAGCATGCTGTTGCCGCGCACCGTCACACACTTGGCCTGGTCGAACTGCACACCGTTATGCCGCAGGCTGCGCTTGCCGAACCGCAAGCTGGCCTTCTCGCTTTCCTCGATGACGAATCTTCCTGATCCAGCAGCCAATTCAACCTCGCGCAAAAAGGGGATCGACACCTCGTCATCATTAACGGGCGTGTCGTCGTCCCACAGGCTTATGTCCTTGAGCTCCGAATGCATCGGGTCACGCTCTTCCTGCCACGCCGCCCCCGCGCGCCCGCGCAACTGGTCAGTGCTCACCCGAAAATAATCGGCGATACGCGAGATGTGCTTGTCCGACGGATCAACGATCTTGCCGCTGAGAATCCGGGACAGAGTGGATTGAGGCACGCCAGTACGCCGGTGAAGCTCCGTGGGGGAGATCCCGTCGCGATCGAGCAGCTCTCTTAAGACGATTGAAACGTTGCGTTTTTGCATAAACGGGATAGTGACGGGAGTTTTGGGGGTTGGCAAATGCTAATTTGCATATTTTGTGCATGGCGTGTGACCTGTAAAGCACTGACCACGCACATCCACACCTACATGCCGGCTTTCTGTAGGAGCGAGCTTGTCTCCGGGCGGCGTTCCGACGAAAAACCTCAGAGCACCGCGTTTACCTAGCAAGCACGCATTATCGTTGACGTTCTTCGTCGGAACGCCGCCCGGAGACAAGCTCGCTCCTACAGTCAAGATCGGCGTTAGACGTACGCCTGGTGCGTTTTACCTGGCCGTTTGTGAACTGCGAAGCACTGACCTCGCATGTTAACCTTGCCGCCATCGCAAAAAATGCTGGGCCAAGCGCCCCCTTTGCCCCATCACTTTCAACGAATTTGCCTACTATCCAATGAGTAAAAACACGTCCGATCTGTCCTCCCACACGCCGATGATGCAGCAGTACTGGCGCCTGAAAAACCAGCACCCTGATCAGTTGATGTTCTATCGCATGGGCGACTTCTACGAGATCTTCTATGAAGATGCGAAGAAGGCGGCCAAGTTGCTGGACATCACCCTGACCGCGCGCGGGCAGTCGGCTGGGCAGGCGATTCCGATGTGTGGGATTCCCTATCACTCGTTGGAAGGTTACCTGGCCAAGCTGGTCAAGCTCGGTGAGTCGGTGGTGATCTGCGAGCAGATCGGCGACCCGGCCACCAGCAAGGGGCCGGTGGAGCGTCAGGTGGTGCGCATCATTACACCGGGGACGGTGAGTGATGAGGCCCTGCTGGATGAGCGGCGTGACAACCTGATCGCGGCGGTGCTGGGGGATGAGCGGCTGTTCGGCCTGGCGGTGCTGGATATCACCAGTGGCAATTTCACGGTCCTGGAAATCAAGGGCTGGGAAAACCTGCTGGCGGAACTGGAGCGGATCAATCCGGTGGAATTGATGATCCCGGATGACTGGCCCAAGGATTTGCCGGCAGAAAAACGCCGTGGGGCCAAGCGTCGTGCGCCGTGGGATTTTGAGCGCGATTCGGCGCTGAAAAGTCTGTGCCAGCAATTTTCCGTACAAGATTTGAAGGGTTTTGGTTGCGAGACCCTGACTCTGGCCATCGGCGCCGCCGGTTGCCTGCTCAATTACGCCAAGGAAACCCAGCGCACCGCCCTGCCCCATTTGCGCAGCCTGCGCCATGAGCGCCTGGACGACACGGTAGTGCTCGATGGGGCCAGCCGACGCAATCTGGAGTTGGACACCAACCTGGCTGGTGGGCGCGACAACACCCTGCAGTCGGTGGTGGACCGTTGCCAGACCGCCATGGGCAGCCGCTTGCTGACCCGTTGGCTGAACCGCCCGCTGCGCGATCTGACCGTGCTGCAGGCACGCCAGTCCTCTATTACCTGCCTGCTGGACGGCTACCGCTTTGAAAAGCTGCAACCGCAGCTCAAGGAAATCGGCGATATCGAGCGGATTCTCGCGCGCATCGGCCTGCGCAATGCCCGCCCGCGCGACCTAGCGCGCCTGCGTGACGCGCTGGGCGTCTTGCCTGAATTGCAACAGGCGATGACCGAGCTGGAAGCGCCGCACCTGCAGCAACTTGCCGTCACGGCCAGCACCTACCCGGAACTGGCTGCGCTGCTGGAAAAAGCCATTATCGACAACCCACCGGCGATCATCCGCGACGGCGGCGTGCTCAAGACCGGCTACGACAGCGAGCTGGACGAGCTGCAAGCCTTGAGCGAGAACGCCGGGCAGTTCCTGATCGACCTGGAAGCCCGCGAAAAGGCGCGTACCGGCCTGGCTAACCTGAAAGTCGGCTATAACCGCGTGCACGGCTACTTTATTGAGTTGCCGAGCAAGCAGGCCGAACAGGCGCCTATCGATTACCAGCGCCGCCAGACACTCAAGGGTGCCGAACGCTTCATTACCCCCGAGCTGAAGGAGTTCGAAGACAAGGCGCTATCGGCCAAGAGCCGCGCCCTGGCCCGGGAGAAGATGCTCTATGAGGCCTTGCTCGAAGACCTGATCGGCAAGCTCGCCCCCTTGCAGGACACCGCCGCGGCCCTGGCCGAGCTGGATGTGTTGAGCAACCTTGCCGAACGCGCCTTGAACCTTGACCTGAACTGCCCGCGGTTTGTCAGCGAGCCGTGCATGCGCATTGTCCAGGGTCGCCACCCGGTAGTGGAACAAGTGCTGACCACCCCGTTCGTGGCCAACGACCTGTCGCTGGATGACGATACGCGCATGCTGGTGATCACCGGTCCGAACATGGGCGGTAAATCCACCTACATGCGCCAGACCGCATTGATCGTGTTGCTGGCCCATATCGGTAGCTTCGTGCCGGCAGCCAGTTGCGAGTTGTCCCTGGTGGACCGCATCTTTACCCGGATCGGCTCCAGCGATGACCTGGCCGGTGGCCGATCGACCTTTATGGTGGAAATGAGCGAGACCGCCAATATCCTGCACAACGCCAGCGACCGTAGCCTGGTGCTGATGGACGAAGTGGGACGCGGCACCAGTACCTTCGACGGCCTGTCCCTGGCCTGGGCTGCCGCCGAGCGCCTGGCGCATCTGCGGGCCTATACGCTGTTTGCCACCCACTACTTCGAACTGACCGTGCTGCCGGAAAGCGAGCCACTGGTGGCCAACGTGCATCTCAATGCCACCGAGCACAACGAACGCATCGTGTTCCTGCACCATGTGCTGCCAGGGCCGGCCAGCCAGAGTTACGGCCTGGCCGTGGCCCAGTTGGCCGGTGTACCGAACGACGTGATTTTGCGCGCCCGCGAGCACCTCAGCCGCCTGGAAACCACGGCCCTGCCCCATGAGAATGTGGTCGTCAGCCCAGCCAAGGCCGCCAGCAAACCGGCGGCACCGCACCAGAGCGATATGTTCGCCAGCCTGCCCCATCCGGTGCTGGATGAGTTAGCAAAGCTTGACCTGGATGACTTGACACCGCGTAAAGCGCTCGAAATGTTATATGCACTGAAGACTCGGATATAACGCAGACGCTTGCAAGCTGGTAGACTCTCGCGCGGTTTGGGATGCTGCGGGCTTTTAGCCTGGCCTGCAGACTATCGCTCCCGAACCTCGCGAGCCCTGCCACAAGGGGTTTCGCTGCCGCCGCCTGAGGAGAGAATTAGAAATGACCTTCGTCGTCACCGACAACTGCATCAAGTGCAAGTACACCGACTGCGTAGAAGTGTGTCCGGTGGACTGCTTTTACGAAGGCCCGAACTTCTTGGTAATCCACCCGGATGAGTGCATTGACTGCGCCCTGTGTGAGCCAGAATGCCCGGCCGTTGCGATTTTCTCCGAGGATGAAGTCCCGGAAGAGATGCAGGAATTTATTCAGTTGAACGTTGAGCTGGCGGAAATCTGGCCAAACATCACTGAGAAGAAAGACTCGCTGCCAGACGCAGCCGAGTGGGATGGCGTAAAAGGCAAGATCAAAGACCTCGAACGCTAACAGCGTCGCGCCCCTCCAAAAGGCCCCTTGCGGGCCTTTTTGCGTTTCTGCATGCCGGCCTTTCACTTTTCTGCAGACAAAAAAAGGGGCGGTTTGACCCGCCCACATTTTTTCCCTAGTCCCTGTGTTCCTTTTCATCGTCCTGATGAATCGCATCCTGCGAGGTTCCTTGAGTCATCGTTCCTTGATGACCGTGTCAATCCGTGGACACAGGGCTGATATTAGAGACTTCCCGAACAAGTTCAACGGGATCCATTCTCAAGCACAACACGCAACCGCCCTCATCATCAGAAAAATAAATGTTATTTTTCAATGAGATATAAATGTATCCGGATAATTTGAGACGTCCCGGCACGGTTAAAAAACCAAACACTTACGAAAAAGTAAGCGAATGCTTACACGGGCCATTAGGGAAATGCGTACCCAGCCTCCCAAAAGGTTTACGCCAGACATTAAAAAGCCCCGACAAGGTCGAGGCTTTTTTACCTTGAGGTCGATCAGTCGTCGCTGACAGTGATGGTCGGCATTGCCTGGGAACCGGCTTCCTGCAAGACGATCCGCGCGCCCACGTGACGGGCAAGCTCCTGGTAGACCATGGCGATCTGCCCGTCGGGCTCGGCGACCACCGTCGGTTTGCCACCATCGGCCTGCTCACGAATGCCCATCGACAGGGGCAACGACGCCAGCAGCTCAACGCCATATTGGGTGGCGAGTTTCTCGCCGCCGCCTTCGCCGAACAGATGCTCGGCATGACCGCAGTTGGAGCAGATGTGCACCGCCATGTTTTCCACCACACCCAGCACCGGGATGTTGACCTTGCGGAACATCTCCACGCCTTTACGCGCGTCGAGCAGCGCCAGGTCCTGGGGCGTGGTCACGATCACGGCACCCGCCACCGGCACCTTTTGCGCCAGGGTCAGTTGGATATCACCGGTGCCTGGCGGCATGTCGATCACCAGGTAGTCGAGGTTGCCCCAATCGGTCTGCATCACCAACTGCATCAAGGCCCCGGAGACCATCGGCCCACGCCAGACCATGGGCGTGTTGTCATCGGTAAGGAACGCCATCGACATCACTTCCACGCCATGGGCCTGGATCGGCACGAACCACTTCTGGTCCTTGATCTTCGGCCGCGAACCTTCGGCAATGCCGAACATCACGCCTTGGCTGGGGCCATAGATATCGGCGTCGAGAATCCCCACCCTGGCCCCTTCACGGGCCAGGGCCAGGGCCAGGTTGGCCGCGGTGGTCGACTTGCCCACGCCGCCCTTGCCGGATGCCACGGCCACCACGTTCTTGACGTTGGCCAGGCCAGGGATCTGGGCCTGGGCCTTGTGCGCGGCGATCACGCACTGGATGTCGACCTTGGCCGAACGCACACCGTCCAGGCCTTCAATGGCCATTTGCAGCATCTGTGCCCAGCCACTCTTGAACAAACCTGCGGCGTAGCCCAGTTCAAGCTGGACCGTGACCTGATCGCCCTGCACATCAATGGCCCGGACACAGCCGGCGCTGACCGGGTCCTGGTTCAGATAGGGATCGGTGTACTGGCGAAGAACGGCTTCCACCGCTGCGCGATTGACGGCGCTCATGGGCTACTCCCGGAAAAGACAGACTAAAACAGGCGGCTATCCTAACCGTTCCCGCGCTTGAGGGGCATGCTTTCGCGACATTGGAAAACCCTGAAACAGCCTCACGGGGTGAAATAAATTTCCCGGCGCTTTATAGTGGCCGACCTCCGTTTCATCAAGTAGCCGAGCCCCATGTCCGAGCCACGCAAGATCCTCGTCACCAGCGCCCTGCCCTATGCCAATGGTTCCATCCATCTTGGCCATATGCTTGAGTACATCCAGACCGATATGTGGGTGCGCTTCCAGAAGCATCGCGGCAATCAATGCATTTATGTCTGCGCGGACGACGCCCACGGTTCGGCCATCATGTTGCGCGCCGAAAAGGAAGGCATCACCCCGGAACAACTGATCGCCAACGTCCAGGCTGAACATAGCGCCGACTTTGCCGAGTTCCTGGTGGATTTCGACAACTTCCACTCGACCCACGCCGAAGAAAACCGCGAGCTGTCGAGCCAGATCTACCTGAAGCTGCGTGATGCCGGGCACATTGCCACGCGCTCGATCACCCAGTATTTCGACCCGGAAAAGAAAATGTTCCTGGCCGACCGCTTCATCAAGGGCACCTGCCCCAAGTGCGGCACTGAAGACCAGTACGGCGACAACTGCGAAAAATGCGGTGCCACCTACGCACCGACCGACCTGAAGGATCCGAAGTCGGCGATCTCGGGCGCCACCCCGGTGCTCAAGGATTCCCAGCACTTCTTCTTCAAGCTCCCGGACTTCCAGGAAATGCTGCAGACCTGGACCCGCAGCGGCACCCTGCAGGACGCGGTGGCGAACAAGATCGCCGAATGGCTGGATGCCGGCCTGCAACAGTGGGACATCTCCCGCGATGCGCCGTACTTCGGCTTCGAGATCCCCGATGAGCCGGGCAAATACTTTTATGTATGGCTGGATGCGCCGATCGGCTACATGGCCAGCTTCAAGAACCTCTGCGACCGCACGCCTGAGCTGGACTTCGACGCGTTCTGGGGCAAGGACTCCACCGCCGAGCTGTACCATTTCATCGGCAAGGATATTGTCAACTTCCACGCCCTGTTCTGGCCGGCAATGCTCGAAGGTTCGGGCTACCGCAAGCCAACCGGCATCGCCGTACACGGTTACCTGACGGTCAATGGCCAGAAGATGTCCAAGTCCCGTGGCACCTTTATCAAGGCGCGCACCTATCTGGACCACCTGTCGCCGGAATACCTGCGCTACTACTACGCCTCCAAGCTGGGCCGTGGCGTCGACGACCTGGACCTGAACCTGGAAGACTTCGTGCAGAAGGTCAATTCGGACCTGGTGGGCAAGGTGGTCAACATCGCCAGCCGTTGCGCCGGTTTTATCCACAAGGGCAATGCTGGCGTGATGGTGTCGGTCAACGCCGCGCCGGAGCTGACCGACGCCTTCCTGGCCGCCGCGCCAAGCATCGCCGATGCCTATGAAGCCCGCGACTTTGCCCGTGCCATGCGCGAGATCATGGGCCTGGCCGACCGTGCCAACGCCTGGATCGCCGACAAGGCGCCGTGGTCGTTGAACAAGCAGGAAGGCAAGCAGGATGAAGTCCAGGCCATCTGCGCCACCGGCATCAACCTGTTCCGCCAGTTGGTGATCTTCCTCAAGCCCGTGCTGCCGTTGCTGGCCGCTGACGCCGAGGCGTTCCTCAACGTTGCACCGTTGACCTGGAATGACCACACCAGCCTGCTCAACAACCATCAGCTCAACGAATTCAAGCCGCTGATGACCCGTATCGACCCGGTCAAGGTACAGGCCATGACGGACGCCTCCAAGGAAGACCTGACCGCCAGCCAGACCGATACCGGCCAGGCAGCCCCAGCGGGCAATGGCGAGCTGGCCAAGGATCCGCTGTCGCCGGAAATCGACTTCGACGCGTTTGCCGCGGTGGACCTGCGGGTTGCACTGATCATCAAGGCCGAAGCCGTGGAAGGCGCCGACAAGCTGTTGCGCCTGACTCTGGATATCGGTGATGAGCAGCGTAATGTGTTCTCCGGGATCAAGAGTGCCTATCCGGATCCGTCCAAGCTCGATGGTCGGCTGACCATGATGATCGCCAACCTCAAGCCACGGAAAATGAAGTTCGGTATTTCCGAAGGCATGGTGATGGCGGCAGGTCCCGGCGGCGAGGAAATCTACCTGCTCAGCCCGGACAGCGGCGCCAAGCCTGGCCAGCGCATCAAGTAACCCGAAGTGCCCTGTCGCGGTGATTGGCCGCGACAGGGCGGTTTGCGCTAGTACCCTCTTCCTGCTTGCCGGATAATCAGGCCCTGTTTGCTTAACCGGCTCGACCATGACCGAACTGCTTGTCGCCCTTCTCAGCGCCGCCCTGATCAGCCATTACCTGCTGCGTCTGACGCTGCCCGGTGATCCACAGCTGGAGCGGCGGCGGGTGCATGCCCTGGGGTTGGCGACCATGTTGTTGGTCGCATTCAGCGGCCTATCGGCCTGCCTGCTGGATAAATTTGTATTACAACCCTTGGCGCTGGGCGCGTTATGGCTGTTTGCTTATGTACCCGTGGTGATTCTATTGAGCCAGCCGTTGCTGAATGCGCTTGCCCGCCGCGTGCCCGCACTGCCCTTCGATGGGTTATGGGTGCCGCTGCTGGCTAGCACCGGCGTGCTCAGCGTGGCCCTCCTGGGCCTGGGCAACGCAGGCGAGCTGATCTATAGCCTGGGCATCGGCCCCGCGTTCTGGCTGGTCCTCAGCCTGTTCAACGACCTGCGCCAGCGAATAGACGAAAACGATATCCCCAGGCCCTTCAAAGGCCTGCCCGTGGACCTGCTGAGTGCCGGGCTGCTGGCGGTGGCGTTCCTGGGCTTAAACGCAATGATCAAACCATGAGCCTGATTCAACGTATCGATGCCCTGCTGCCCCAGACCCAATGCGGCAAATGCGGGCACCCAGGTTGCAGACCCTACGCCGAGGGTATCGCCCAGGGCGAAGCCATCAACAAGTGCCCCCCGGGCGGCACCGAGACCATTGCCGAGCTGGCGCAGTTGTTGAGCTTGCCCCCCTTGGAGCTGGACCGCGCCCGTGGCGAAGCCCCCGCGCAGGTTGCCTTCATCCGCGAGGCCGAGTGCATCGGCTGCACCAAGTGCATCCAGGCCTGCCCGGTGGATGCGATTGTCGGCGCGGCCAAGCTGATGCACACCGTTATCGTGGATGAATGCACCGGCTGTGACCTGTGTGTCGCGCCTTGCCCGGTGGATTGCATCGACATGCTGCCACTGCCCCAGGCCACGGTACTGCCGATTGTCGCGGGCTATGCCACTACGGCCGAGGAGCGCCAGGCGCGGGCGACCAAGCGTGATCGCGCCCGGCGTCGCTTCGAGCAGCGCAATGCACGGCTGCAACGCGAGGAAGCGCACAAGCTGGCCGAACGCCTGGCCCGCAACCAACGCCCGGCCCCCAGCGAAGCGATCAATAGCAATCCGCTACAGGCCGCCATCGAACGCGTGCGTGCGCAAAAAGCCGCAGACATCGACGCAGCGCTTAAAAAAGCCAAGATCAACCTGGCCATGAGCCGGGCCCAACTGCACAAATCCTTGAAAGCCTTTGGCCATCCGCCGACCTTTGAGCAGCAGTCGCAATTGATCATCCTGCAGCAGCAATTTGAGTGCGCCGAACAGGCATTGATCGCGCTTCAAGCAAACGCCCCAGCGGTGGCGCCTCCCAAGGCCAGCAAAGATCCTGGGCTCAAGCAGGCAAAAATCCAGCTGGCCATGCGCCGCGCCGCGCTGAAAAAAGCCCAGGACACCCTGGCCGATGCCGAGCAACTGGCCACGCTGGCTACAGCCCTGACCGCCGCCGAACAGGCCTTGCATGCCGCCGAAGAAACCTCCGAGCAGCCACGGCCTGACCTGCAACGTGTCGAGAAGCGGCCCATCGGCAGCCAGCTTCGCCAGCTGAAGACGGCGCTGGCCTATGCCCGCGCCGACCTGAGCAAACTCGAGCGCCAACCTGCCAGCAGTACAACCGAGTTGACGAACGCCAGGCAGCGCCTGGATGAGGCCCAGCGCTTGGTGGATGAACATGTCGGCGCCTGACGTTATCGAGCGCCAGCAACAGGCCATGCAGCGCCTGTTAATGGCGGCAACGCCTGGCTTGCTGGTGCTGTTCTGGCTATATGGCTGGGGCGTGTTGATCAATCTGTTGCTGGCCGGCACCTGCGCATGGGCAGTCGAAGCCGGGGGGCGCCGGTTGCGCGGTCATGGCTCCAGCGACCTGAGCGGCCTGGTCAGCGCGACGCTGCTGGCCCTGGCGCTGCCCCCTTATTGCCCGTGGTGGTTATGCCTGGGCGCCGTCAGCAGTGGATTGCTGTTGGGCAAACACCTGTATGGCGGCAAACAGAACCCCTTCAACCCGGCCATGCTCGGTTATGCGCTGATGCTGCTGGCTTTCCCCCAACCGATGACCCATTGGCCGGCGTCCCACGGCCTCGACCTGCTGGCCGGCCTGCAACAGGTGTTCGGTCTGCACGGCGAGACCGCCGATGCCTGGGCCCGAGCCACGGCGCTGGACGCTTTGCGCATCAACAACAGCCTGACCATCGATGAGCTGTTTGCCCGCCACCCGGCCTTCGGCCAAATCGCCGGTAAAGGCAGCGAGTGGGTGAACCTGGCGTTTCTCGCGGGCGGCCTCTTTTTGCTGCAGCAACGGGTCTTCAGTTGGCATGCGCCGGTGGGCATGCTTGCCAGCCTGTTTGTTATCAGCTTGCTGTGCTGGAACGGCTCCGGGTCCGACTCCCACGGCTCGCCGCTGTTTCATCTGTTGACCGGGGCCACCATGCTCGGGGCCTTCTTTATCATCACCGAGCCCGTGTCGGGTGCGAAAAGTGCGCGGGCGCGCCTGCTGTTTGGTGTGGGCGTGGGAGTGCTGACCTATCTGATCCGCACCTGGGGCAGTTACCCGGATGGCCTGGCGTTTGCGGTGCTGATGATGAACCTGGCGGTGCCGGCACTGGAGCGCTGGACGCGGCCGCAGGCGGTGAAGGCATGAAGCGCACGTCTCAAGCCGTGATCGTGCTGCTGATCGCCATCGGCGCGGCGGGCCTGACGATAGGCCTGCAACAGCTGACCGCCAAGCCGATTGCCGCGCAGCTGCGTGAAATGCACAGTCGGGCGCTGTTGGATGTGCTGCCCGTCGGCAGCTATGACAATCAGCCGCTGGAGCAGCCTTTAGGCATCACCTCGGGAATGCTGGACAACAGTCAACTGCTGGGTGGTTACCGCGCGACCTTGGCCGGCACCCCCAGTGCGGTGGTGCTGCGCTCGCAGGTCGATGGATACGGTGGGCGCATAGAGTTGCTGATTGCCATCGACCACAACGCCAAGCTGCTCGGGGTAAAGACCCTGGAGCACAGAGAAACGCCGAGCCTGGGCGGGCACATTGGCGAGCCTGGTAATGCGTGGCTGGCCTCATTCAAGGGCATGTCGCGGGAAAACCCACAGGTTTGGGCGCTGAAGAAAGACAGCGGCCAGTTTGACCAGATGGCCGGTGCGACTATTACCTCCCGCGCGGTGATCAACGCAATCCATGATGCCTTGCGTTACTTTGACGAACATCGTCAGGCGCTGCTGGAAACCACCGGCCATGACTAAGCCATTCGCCCTCGGCAGCCTGTTGCTACTGCCTGCGCTGCTGGGTGTCAGCGCTACGCAGGCGAGCGCTGTGGCCTTCTGGGCTCTGTGGGTAACGATCTTGATGTTGCATGGCTGCAGCTGCGGCTGGGTACGCAACCACCTCAGTGGCAACTGGCGGCTGGCTGCCAATGTGTTGCTGGCCACCACTTGGGTCAGTTGCGCGCATTTAGTGGCGCAAGCCCTTGCCTTAGGCCCGTCTACCCCCGTGGGGGCATACCTGGCGCTGATCGGTATGCAATGCGTACTGCTTGAGCATGAGGGTTTGTTCGCCACCGACCGGCGCAGGGCGCGGCTCCAACTGTTCGCCGTATCCGCCGGGTTGCTGCTCGCACTCGCCCTATTGCGTTTTTTACTCGGCAGCAGCATCGCCATCCTTGCCCCTACAGGGTTTATCCTGCTCGGGTTACTGCTTGCCGGGTGGCAAGCCTGGACCCAACGCCGCACACCTCTTTGAAGGAACAGCTCGCCCCATGAATGCCGCAAAACGCCTGGAGATCTTTCGCCGGTTTCACGAGGACAACCCGGAGCCCAAGACCGAACTGGCCTACTCGTCGCCGTTCGAGTTGCTGATTGCCGTGATCCTGTCTGCGCAATCGACGGACGTGGGCGTTAACAAGGCCACGGCCAAGCTGTTCCCGGTCGCCAACACCCCGGCCGCGATCCACGCCCTGGGGGTTGAAGGGTTGTCGCAGTACATCAAGACCATTGGCCTTTACAACAGCAAGGCGAAAAACGTCATTGAAACCTGCCGGTTGCTGGTCGAGTTGCATGGTGGAGAAGTGCCAGAAACCCGGGAAGCACTCGAGGCACTGCCCGGCGTAGGCCGCAAGACCGCCAATGTGGTGCTCAATACTGCATTTCGCCAATTGACCATGGCGGTGGACACCCACATTTTCCGCGTCAGCAACCGCACCGGAATCGCTCCGGGCAAGAATGTGGTGGAAGTGGAGAAGCAACTGATGAAGTTTGTACCCAAACCTTACCTGCTCGACTCACACCATTGGTTGATCCTGCACGGTCGTTATGTGTGCCAGGCCCGCAAGCCGCGCTGTGGCAGCTGTCGCATTGAAGATTTGTGTGAATACAAGGAAAAGACGTCGGACGATTGAGCAATCATTGCTTTTATTGATCAGTCGATTGAAAAAATCTTTTTTACCCGGTGCACGATTGTCGATATAAGGAGCCCCAACGGCAGTCTTAGCCTGGAGTTAACCTTATGAGCACTGGCAAAGAACAACTGGATGTAGAAGATGACTTTGTGGCCACCGACGCCGACGAGGCAGCCGAGGCACCTGTAGAAGTTGCCAAGACCAATTTGAGCAAACGCCGCACCATCGACAACCTTCTGGAAGAGCGACGCTTGCAAAAACAGTTGGCCGAATACGATTTCGATCTCTAGCCAAGCGATCACACAGAAGCCTCCGCCATGGAGGCTTTTCCTGCCTGTTGCTCCCTGCTTCTTAAACCAGGCCGTTACGCTGAGCGAGCTCGATCAGGTCCACCAGGGACCGGGCATTGAGCTTGAGCAGCAAGCGAGTCTTGTACGTGCTCACCGTCTTGTTGCTGAGGAACATCCCATCAGCGATCTCCTTGTTGGTCTTTCCCTGGGCCAATTGCTGCAACACCATCATCTCCCGGCCTGAGAGCCGCTCGACCATATCGGCTTCACTGGTGTTGCCCTGTGTGGAGCGCACCGAGTTGAGTGCCTGGTTGGGGAAGTAGCTGTAGCCAGACAGCACCGCCTTGATCGCGCTCAGCAACTCGGTGAGGTCCTGCTGCTTGCACACGTAGCCCGCTGCGCCGGCCTGCATGCAGCGCATGGAAAAATGGCCGGGCGCCTGTGAGGTCAGCACCAGTACCTTGAACGGTTGCACCTGTTTTGTGGAAGACAGGCGACAAATAACTTCCAGGCCGTCAAGTTTGGGGATTCCAATATCCAGGATGACAATATCCGGCATATGCTCCCGTGCTAGTTGCAACGCGTCGACTCCGTTATCGGTCTCTGCAACGACCTCATAACCATGACGTTCCATTAGCATGCGTACAGCAAGACGAATGACGGGATGATCATCCACGATCAGCACTTTATTCATGGGCAAGTCCAATTTCGCTGTTCGAATTATTCAGAACCAGCACAATAGCCTAGTCGTTTCGTCCTTGGCATAGCACTCCCCCCCAAGTAACGACAAGCAGAGACCCAACCCACAAAGTTATGAGAATAGGACTACAAAAAAACGCCTATATGGATGTGTCGGTTTTTGTTCAGCCTTTCAGAACTTTCCGCGGCCAAACATATTTTGAGCAAAAAAAGCCCCCGGCGCCCCGGAAAAGTAAACGGGACGCACGCCAATCACAGTAAATACCTATTGCACGGCCCGCTTGTGCGGGCGTCGCAGCCGCCCAAGGCATTTCAAAAAAGTTCCCTTGTGCAATAGCTACTGACAATACCTGGAATTATCTGACAGATATTTCCACAAACTAAATAAAACACCCCGTCCGCCCTACTAAACAACCGAATGGATTTAAACACAATTAACACCACGCACCGGGCGGACCAACTTTCAGATACAAAATCCAAGCGAAAAAATACTAAGAAACACCGCAAGCCTCACTCTCGAGTGACAACATTAAACATCAATAAACACTCACCCTAATTCGAGGCAAAAAAAATGGCCCCTCTTTCTTACCGAGGGACCATTTTTATGAGGCTTCAGATACTTCAGAACAACTTGCGGCCTTTGTTCGCCGCAATGCGCATGCGCAGTGCATTGAGCTTGATGAAACCCGCAGCGTCAGCCTGATTGTAAGCACCGCCATCTTCTTCAAACGTGGCGATGTTGGCATCGAACAGCGACTCATCGGACTTGCGACCGGTAACGATCACGTTGCCCTTGTACAGTTTCAGGCGCACAACACCGTTCACATGGACCTGGGAAGCGTCGATCATCTGTTGCAGCATCAGGCGCTCAGGGCTCCACCAGTAACCGGTGTAGATCAGGCTGGCGTACTTGGGCATGAGCTCATCTTTGAGGTGTGCCACTTCGCGGTCCAGGGTGATGGACTCGATGGCGCGGTGAGCGCGCAGCATGATGGTGCCACCTGGGGTTTCGTAGCAGCCACGGGACTTCATGCCCACGTAACGGTTCTCTACGATATCCAGACGACCAATACCGTGCTCGCCACCGATACGGTTCAGGGTCGCCAGTACGGTGGCCGGGGTCATTTCGACGCCGTCCAGCGCGACGATATCGCCGTTGCGATAGGTCAGTTCAAGGTACTGCGGCTTATCGGGAGCGTTCTCCGGGGAGACGGTCCACTTCCACATGTCTTCTTCGTGCTCGGTCCAGGTGTCTTCCAGCACGCCGCCTTCATAAGAGATATGCAGCAGGTTGGCGTCCATCGAGTACGGGGACTTCTTCTTACCGTGGCGCTCGATCGGGATGGCGTGCTTTTCAGCGTAATCCATCAGTTTTTCGCGGGACAGCAGGTCCCACTCACGCCAAGGGGCAATCACTTTTACGCCGGGTTTCAAGGCATAGGCGCCCAGTTCGAAACGCACTTGGTCGTTGCCCTTGCCGGTGGCGCCATGGGAAATGGCGTCAGCGCCAGTTTCGTTGGCGATTTCGATCAGGCGCTTGGCGATCAGCGGACGTGCGATGGAAGTACCCAGCAGGTACTCGCCTTCGTAGACGGTGTTGGCGCGAAACATCGGGAAAACGAAATCGCGGACGAATTCTTCGCGCAGGTCGTCAATGTAGATCTCTTTGACGCCCATGGCTTGCGCCTTGGCTCGTGCAGGTTCGACCTCTTCGCCCTGACCCAGGTCAGCGGTAAAGGTCACCACTTCACAGTTATAAGTATCCTGCAGCCACTTGAGGATCACCGAAGTGTCCAGGCCGCCGGAATACGCGAGAACGACCTTGTTTACGTCGGCCATGCCATCACTCCACGGGGTTTTACGGAAAGGCGTCGATTCTACCGATCAAAACCGTGAAATTACAGGGGCGCGACAGCAAATGAAGATAAAGCGACAGATTATGTCGGGCGAGCGACGAATGGCCGCACCTCAAAACGCCTTTGCCGTGGGCATCAGATGCCCAGCGTCATCGCTGACAGCCACCGCTGGCAGCCAGCTCCCGCAGAGTAATATCAGGAGGTCGCTGCCGCATTCGCCGGGGCCGTGGCCTGGGGGGCCGGTTTTTCGGGGGCCGGTACGCGGTCGAGGTGGATATTGACCCGCCGGTTCTTCGCCCGGTTGGCCGGATTGGTATTGGGTACCAACGGATAACGCTCACCATGGAAGCGCAGGACAATCTGCGACTCGGGGATGCCGTTGGCCTTGAAGAAGTCCATCACCGCCAAGCCCCGGCGCCGGGACAGGTCGCGATTGGTCAGGCGATTGCCGCTGTTGTCCGAGTGGCCGTCCAGTTCGATATGGTTGACCGTAGGGTCGGCCTTGATGAATTCGAGCATCACCATCAGCTTGGCCTTGGCTGCCGGGTCCAGGTCGATACCCCCGCCCGGAAAACCTACTTCCGCCTGCTTGACCTGCTCGAAGTTCATCGGCAGCAACTTCGCGGTACACAACTGGTAGTCGCTATAGGCCTTATTGAATCGCACCGGCAGTAGGCGGATTTCCGAATAACCGCCGTCCCGGGAATAGTGGCGCACGGTGGGGCTGCGGCCATCCAGCAAGCCATTGAACAGGCGTCCGGCCTGGGCCTGGGAGCTGTTGAACAGCACATCACCGCTGCCCGCACGCACGGCACCGAGGTTGATATCACCGCGCCCCGGCTGCCACGGCGCGGCCGCCGCCAATAGCGTGGCAGAACCAACGCCCAGCGCGCCGTTATAGGCTTTCAGACGAAAAGTCGCCTGCTCGCCGGCCCTACGCACGAACTCCCCCGAACCAAAATCGGCGATCGGCTGGCTCAAGCGGCACTCGAACTTGTCGCCTTCCACCTTCCACTCGATATTCTCCAGGCGCGTCTGGAATGTCAGGGCCATCGCGGGCAGGCTGGCGAACACGCTGAGCAGGGCTAGATATTGCTGGCGCACGGGCGGCTCCACTGGTTTCTACAACACATCAAGGCGTCATACATCGTTAAGGCATACCCAGGGATATCGGTCGCACCCTGCAAAACTTGATAGCGAGTGCCTGCAAGAGTCTTTTCCGGTAGCATTCCCACCAGATTGACCCGCCTGGAATCCCCAATGTCCGACCGCCTGACCCTGCTGCGTCCCGACGACTGGCATATTCATCTTCGCGATGGTGCTGCGTTGCCCCAAACCGTGGCCGATGTTGCGCGCACGTTTGGCCGCGCCATCATCATGCCTAACCTGGTACCTCCGGTGCGTAATGCCGCTGAAGCCGACGCCTATCGCCAGCGCATCCTCGCTGCACGACCGGCCGGTAGCCGCTTCGAACCGTTGATGGTGCTTTACCTTACCGACCGCACCCAGCCCGCCGAAATCCGCGAGGCCAAGGCCAGCGGTTTCGTGCACGCCGCCAAGCTGTACCCGGCCGGCGCCACGACCAACTCCGACTCCGGCGTAACCAGTATCGACAAGATCCTGCCCGCCATCGAAGCCATGGCCGAAGTGGGCATGCCGCTGTTGATCCACGGTGAAGTCACCCGTGGCGATGTGGATGTCTTCGATCGCGAGAAGATCTTCATCGACGAGCACATGCGCCGTGTGGTCGAGCTGTTCCCGACCCTCAAGGTCGTGTTCGAGCACATCACCACCGCAGACGCCGTGCAGTTCGTCACCGAGGCTTCGGCCAACGTCGGCGCAACCATCACCGCGCACCACCTGCTGTACAACCGCAACCACATGCTGGTGGGCGGGATTCGGCCGCACTTCTATTGCCTGCCGATCCTCAAGCGCAACACCCATCAGGTGGCATTGCTCGATGCGGCTACCAGCGGCAGCGCGAAGTTCTTCCTCGGCACCGACTCGGCGCCCCACGCCCAGCACGCCAAGGAAGCCGCCTGCGGTTGCGCCGGTTGCTACACCGCCTATGCGGCGATCGAGCTGTACGCCGAGGCCTTCGAATCGCGCAACGCCTTGGACAAACTCGAGGCCTTCGCCAGCCTCAATGGCCCGCGTTTCTATGGCCTGCCGGCGAATACCGACCGTATTACCCTGGTCCGTGAAGACTGGACCGCCCCCACCAGCCTGCCATTTGGCGAGCTGACCGTTATCCCGCTGCGCGCCGGTGAAACACTGCGCTGGCGCCTGCTGGAGGAACACCCGTGAGTGAAGACCATTACGACGACGAACAGGAACACGGTGGCGGCGGTTCGCGTCACCCGATGGCCGAGCGTTTTCGCGGCTATCTGCCGGTCGTTATCGACGTAGAAACCGGCGGTTTCAATTGCGCCACCGATGCACTGCTGGAAATTGCGGCAACCACCATCGGCATGGACGAACAGGGCTTTGTGTATCCAGAACACACCCATTTCTTCCGCGTCGAGCCGTTTGAAGGCGCCAATATCGAAGCAGCGGCCCTGGAGTTCACCGGGATCAAGCTCGACCATCCGTTGCGCATGGCAGTCAGCGAAGAGGCGGCATTGACCGACATCTTCCGTGGCGTGCGCAAAGCCTTGAAGGCCAACGGCTGCAAACGCGCGATCCTGGTCGGCCACAACAGCAGTTTCGACCTGGGCTTCCTCAACGCCGCCGTGGCGCGCCTGGACATGAAACGCAACCCGTTTCACCCGTTCTCCAGCTTTGACACCGCGACCCTGGCTGGCCTGGCTTATGGCCAGACCGTATTGGCCAAGGCATGCCAGGCAGCCGGCATCGACTTCGACGGACGTGAAGCCCACTCGGCTCGCTACGACACCGAGAAGACCGCCGACCTGTTCTGCGGCATCGTCAACCGCTGGAAACAGATGGGCGGCTGGGAAGACTTCAGCGACTGATTGCGTCGCCAAATCCCACGCATAAAAAAACCGGCCTTCTCAGGCCGGTTTTTTTTACCGCAACCCTGGCTTACAGCTTGCCAGCGTTCTCGGTCAGGTAAGCGGCAACGCCTTCTGGCGAAGCGTTCATGCCCTTGTCGCCTTTTTTCCAGTTGGCTGGGCAGACTTCGCCGTGCTCTTCGTGGAATTGCAGAGCGTCGACCAGGCGGATCAGCTCTTCCATGTTACGGCCCAGCGGCAGGTCGTTGATGATCTGCGAGCGCACAACGCCCTTGTCGTCGATCAGGAACGCGCCACGGAAAGCCACGCCGCCTTCGGACTCAACGTCGTAGGCCTTGGCGATGTCGTGCTTCATGTCGGCAGCCATGGTGTATTTGACTTTGCCGATGCCGCCATCATTGATGGCGGTGTTGCGCCAGGCGTTGTGGGTGAAATGGGAGTCGATGGAAACGGCAACCACTTCAACGTTACGCGCCTTGAAATCGTCCATGCGGTGATCCAGGGCGATCAGCTCGGACGGGCAGACGAAGGTGAAGTCCAGCGGGTAGAAGAACACCAGGCCGTATTTGCCTTTGATGGCTTCAGACAGCTTGAAGCTGTCAACGATTTCGCCATTGCCGAGGACGGCTGGTACGTCGAAATCCGGGGCTTGTTTGCCGACGAGTACGCTCATTGGTTATCTCCTGATGGTAATTGAAGTAAATGGACCGCCCTTGAGTCTGCCGCGAATTGACGACAGGCCTATGACGCGATCACGCTTCGTAAAGACCGACCATCATACCTGAAAAAAGCCGTTCGTCAGTGAGGGCCCCACGGGGGGCAACGGTTTGAGAAAGCACTTTGACAATCATTCTCGTTAACATTAAGATCCATCGCACTTAAGCCTTAAACCGCGATGGTTCTCCCTTATGTATGTCTGCCTCTGCACTGGCGTCACCGACGGACAAATCCGCGAAGCGATCTATGAAGGTTGCTGCAGCTACAAAGAAGTGCGTGAAACCACCGGCGTTGCCAGTCAATGCGGCAAATGTGCCTGCCTTGCCAAGCAAGTCGTACGGGAAACCCTGACAAAACTGCAGGTAGCCCAGGCCGCGATCCCCTACTCGGCAGAATTTACACACGCCTGAAACAGCCTATTTTAAAGAACCGGACTTAGTGTCCGGTTTTTTTATGCCTGTAATTCAATTAGTTAGGCCCAAGACGCGGAACACAAACATTCTTATTCCGATTAATTTTCATTTATTATTCAATAACTTAGGTTTGACACTAGTAATCGTGCAGCTCAAACTCCGCCCTATATACAGCGAACACAGGGCAGGACCCCAATCATGAAAGGCGACATCTCAGTCATCCAGCAACTCAACAAAATCCTTGCCAATGAACTGGTCGCGATCAATCAGTACTTCCTGCATGCACGCATGTATGACGACTGGGGCCTGGAAAAACTCGGCAAGCGTGAGTACAAGGAATCGATCAAGGCCATGAAGGACGCAGACGCGCTGATCAAGCGCATCCTGTTCCTCGAAGGCCTGCCGAACGTACAGGACCTGGGCAAGCTGAACATCGGCGAGCACACCCTGGAAATGCTCAACAGCGACCTGGGTTTCGAGCGCAAGAGCCATGCCGACCTCAAGGCCGCCATCGCCCACTGCGAGACCAAGGGCGACTTCGGCAGCCGTGAGCTGCTGGAAGATATCCTGGAAGACCAGGAAGAACATATCGACTGGCTGGAAACCCAAGTTGGCCTGATCGACAAAGTGACCCTGGAGAACTACCTGCAATCGCAGATGGGTGAGTAATCTCTAATTATTGTAGGAGCGAGCTTGCTCGCGAAAAGCGTGAAGGCGCCGCGTTCATTCAGAATGCTCGCGTTATCGTTAACGTCCTTCGCGAGCAAGCTCGCTCCTACAGGTACAAAAAAGCCCCGCTCTCGAATGAGAAGCGGGGCTTTTTATTGTGCGCCAATTACGCTTCGGTCTTGGCAGCCGCTTTTTCAGCAGCCTCCTTGATCAGCGCCTGCAACGAACCATCAGCCGCCATTTCGGTGATGATATCGCTACCGCCGACCAGCTCACCGGCCACCCACAGTTGTGGGAACGTTGGCCAATTGGCGTACTTCGGCAGGTTGGCGCGGATTTCCGGGTTTTGCAGGATATCCACGTAAGCGAACTTTTCACCACACTGCATGACAGCCTGGGAAGCCTTCGCGGAGAAGCCACACTGAGGGGCATTCGGGGCGCCCTTCATGTAAAGCAGAATGGTGTTGTTGGCAATCTGCTCTTTAATCGTTTCGATGATATCCATGGAACACCTCGGCTGGAACTTTGCGACTCACAGGTCGGCACGGTGGCGCATTGTAACGCAAAATCCCAGCGTGGTGCTCGGGCTCCCCGACAGACTCACTGCGTCACGCCGCCGCGACCTGTACCGGCACGCCATTCAATGCCGCGTTGCCCGACAACTCATCCAACTGCCGTTCATCCGTCAGGTCGTTGGCACTCGCCCCAGGCTGGGCACTGGCGATGTTCATGTGTACACCCGGGCGGTCATGGCCCCAACCGTGGGGCAGGCTGACCACGCCGGGCATCATTTCCAGGCTGGCCAACACCTGTACTTCGATCATGCCGATCCGCGAACTGACCCGCACCCGCTGCCCGTCACTCAGTTGCCGACGGGCAAGGTCATCGGGGTGCATCAGCAATTGATGCCGGGGTTTGCCCTTCACCAGCCGGTGATAATTATGCATCCACGAATTATTGCTGCGTACATGCCGGCGGCCGATCAACAGTAACTCGTCGACCTTGGGCAGCGGCAACGCCGCAAACCGCGCCAGGTCCGCCAGGATCACCGGCGGCGCCGCCTGGACCCGGCCATTGGCAGTTTTCAAGCGCCCCGCCAGATTGGCCTTCAGAGGCCCCAGGTCCAGACCATGGGGATGATCGGCCAGCATGGCCACCGACAGCTTGTGCGGGGAGGCGTCACCATAGGCCCCCGCCCGCAAACCAAAATCAATCATCTGCGCCGGCGCCATCGTGGGCTTGAGCGGGCTGCCGGTACGGGCCGCAAACGCCTGGGCCAAGCCGACGAAAATCTCCCAATCGTGCAACGCCCCCTCGGGCTTGGGCAGAATCGCCCGGTTGAAGCGGGTGACATTACGCACCGCAAACATATTGAACGTGGTGTCGTAATGATCGTTTTCCAGGGCCGAAGTCGATGGCAGGATCAGGTCGGCATAACGGGTGGTTTCATTGATATACAGGTCGACGCTGACCATAAACTCCAGACCATTCAGCGCCTGCTCCAGTTGCCGACCGTTCGGCGTGGACAACACCGGATTGCCAGCCACTGTGACCAGCGCGCGGATCTGCCCTTCGCCCGCAGTAAGCATTTCTTCAGCCAGGGCCGACACGGGCAACTCGCCGCTGTATTCGGGACGCCCGGACACCCGACTCTGCCACCGATTGAAGTGCCCGCCGAATGTGGCCGCCACCAGGTCCACCGCAGGCTCGGTGCACAAGGCGCCACCTACCCGGTCCAGATTGCCCGTGACTAGGTTGATCAACTGCACCAGCCAGTGGCACAAGGTGCCAAATGCCTGGGTCGATACCCCCATGCGCCCGTAGCAGACGGCCTTGTCTGCAGCCGCAAAATCCCGCGCCAACTGGCGGATCTGCTCGGCCGGCACCGCGCATTGAGCGCTCATGGCTTCGGCGGTAAAGCCCGCGATGGCGCGGCGCACCTCGTCCAGTCCGTCCACCGGCAAGTGGCTATCACGGGTCAGGTGTTCGGCGAACAATGTGTTGAGCAGCCCGAACAGCAACGCCGCGTCCCCACCGGGGCGCACAAACAGATGCTGGTCGGCCATGGCCGCCGTCTCACTGCGCCGGGGATCGACCACCACCACTTTGCCGCCCCGCGCCTGAATCGCCTTCAGGCGCTTTTCCACGTCCGGCACAGTCATGATGCTGCCATTGGAAGCCAGTGGGTTGCCGCCCAGGATCAGCATGAAGTCGGTCTGGTCGATATCCGGGATGGGCAGCAACAGCCCGTGCCCATACATCAAGTGGCTTGTGAGGTGATGGGGCAGTTGGTCCACCGAGGTCGCGGAAAAGCGATTGCGCGTCTTCAACTGCCCGAGGAAATAGTTGCTGTGGGTCATCAAGCCATAGTTGTGCACGCTGGGATTGCCCTGGTACACCGCCACCGCATTCTGCCCATGCCGCGCCTGGATGCCCGCCAGCCGCTCGGCCACCAGGGCGAAGGCCTCGTCCCAGGGGATCGGCTGCCATTGGCTGCCCACCCGCAGCATCGGCTGGTGCAGGCGATCGGGATCGTTCTGGATATCCTGCAGGGCCACGGCCTTGGGGCAGATATGGCCACGACTGAAGGTGTCCTGGGCGTCACCCTTGATCGAGGTGATGGCAATACTGCCTGCGTCCGAGGTGGTGGTTTCCAGGGTCAGGCCGCAGATCGCTTCGCACAGGTGGCAGGCACGGTGATGGAGAGTCTTGGTCATGGCCAGTCTCTTTATTAGGGCTTTGGCCCGACTATGGGCCGCGCCCTCCAGCGACGCCAGCAACGTTCGCCCTGTGAATCAACGGGCATCAGGCCAGGCCATGGGTAAGCATGAGTAAATGTTTCAAAAACCTCCCGCACCGCCCGGGAAACCGACGCGACCTGGCCCGGGGCCGCCATCACACATTGCAAAAGGTCGCGGCGCCAGTGTACAAATGACCCGCTGCTGTCCGTAAACAGGCCTCAAAAGTGCAATTCCCGCCCCTTTGACCCCCTCTAAAAAACCGTAGCCTATTGGTAAGACGCGACATTTAGTGTCAATATCGCGCCTCCCCCTATTTCGTCGCCCAGTGCGGCTTTCGCCGCAGGTCTCGCCCGTTGTCACAATAAACAAGGCTTTGAGTATCTGCGGTCTGTTGCAAAAAGGTAGTTAATGATGAGCGCAAGGCACTTTCTCTCCCTGATGGATTGCACGCCCGAAGAGCTGGTCAGCGTGATCCGTCGAGGCATTGAGCTTAAAGACCTGCGTAATCGCGGCGTACTGTTCGAGCCTTTGAAAAACCGCGTACTCGGGATGATTTTCGAGAAATCGTCCACCCGTACCCGCCTGTCCTTCGAAGCCGGCATGATCCAGCTCGGCGGCCAAGCCATTTTCCTGTCGCCCCGGGACACCCAACTGGGCCGGGGCGAGCCGATCAGCGATTGCGCCATTGTCATGTCGCGCATGCTCGATGCGGTGATGATCCGTACCTTCGCCCATAGCACCCTCACCGAATTTGCCGCCAACTCGCGGGTGCCGGTGATCAACGGGCTGTCCGATGACCTGCATCCGTGCCAGTTGCTGGCCGATATGCAGACGTTCCTCGAACATCGCGGCTCGATCCAGGGCAAGACCGTGGCCTGGATCGGCGATGGCAACAATATGTGCAACAGCTATATAGAAGCGGCGATCCAGTTCGACTTCCATCTGCGCATTGCCTGCCCTGAAGGCTACGAGCCCAGCGCCGAATTCCTGGCCAAGGCCGACGCCCGCGTTCAAATCGTGCGCGACCCGAAAGATGCGGTGATCGGCGCGCACCTGGTGAGCACCGACGTCTGGACCTCCATGGGCCAGGAAGACGAGACCGCCAAGCGCCTGGCCTTGTTCGCACCTTATCAAGTCACCCGTGAATTGCTCGACCTTGCCGCGCCGGATGTGCTGTTCATGCACTGCCTGCCGGCCCATCGCGGCGAAGAAATCAGCCTCGACCTGTTAGACGACCAGCGCTCCGTCGCCTGGGACCAGGCAGAAAACCGGCTGCACGCCCAGAAGGCCCTGCTGGAGTTCCTGGTGCCACCGGCGTATCACCACGCATGAGCCAGCCACTTCTGCTGAACCTGCGCAATCTGGCATGCGGCTATCAGGACCAACGGGTGGTGCAGAACCTCAATCTGCACCTCAATGCCGGGGATATCGGTTGCCTGCTGGGCTCTTCCGGCTGCGGCAAGACCACCACCCTGCGCGCGATTGCCGGGTTTGAACCGGTGCACGAAGGCGAAATAAACCTGGCCGGCCAAGTGATCTCCAGCGCCGGTTTTACCCTGGCACCGGAGAAACGCCGCATTGGCATGGTGTTCCAGGACTACGCACTGTTTCCACACCTCTGCGTGGCCGACAACATCGGCTTCGGCATTCGCAAACACCCGCAAAAAGACCGTGTGGTGGCTGAATTGCTGGAGTTGGTCAACCTGAAGAACCTGGGCAAGCGCTTCCCCCACGAACTTTCCGGCGGCCAGCAACAGCGTGTGGCCCTGGCCCGTGCGCTGGCACCCGAGCCGCAGTTGCTGCTGCTGGACGAGCCCTTCTCCAACCTTGATGGTGAGCTGCGGCGCAAGCTCAGCCATGAAGTACGGGACATCCTCAAGGCCCGTGGTACCAGTGCGATCCTGGTCACCCATGACCAGGAAGAAGCCTTTGCCGTGAGCGACCACGTGGGTGTGTTCAAGGAAGGCCGGCTGGAACAATGGGATACGCCCTACAACCTCTATCACGAACCGCTGACGCCTTATGTCGCAAGTTTTATTGGCCAGGGTTACTTCATCCGCGGGCAATTGAGTTCGCCGGAATCGGTCAGCACCGAACTGGGCGAATTGCGCGGCAATCGTGCCTATACGTGGCCGACTGGCAGTGCGGTGGATGTGTTACTGCGCCCGGATGACGTCGTTTATGCACCCGACAGCACGCTGAAAGCGCAGATCGTCGGCAAGACGTTCCTCGGTGCCTCGACCCTCTACCGCTTGCAGTTGCCGACCGGGGCCCAGCTGGAATCGATTTTCCCCAGCCATGCCGACCATCAGGTGGGTGCGCAGGTGGGAGTCCGCGTGGCGGCCGAGCATCTGGTGCTGTTCCAGGCCTCGGGGAGCACGGCGGCGCAGATTCCGCAGGTGGAGTCAGGTGTGCGGCGCTACAGCACTACCAGTTGAAGAAACCCGATCCAAAATGTGACAGCGCGCTAGTGTGGGAACCGGGCTTGCCCGCGATGCAGGCGCCTGGGTCTGTCAGTTGCATCAAGGTGATGCTATCGCAGGCAAGCCAGCTCCCACAGAGGCTGGCTTGCACATTTGATCCCGCTGTTCTTGACGTTACGCCCGGCCAATCGGCGCAAATGTCGCCTGGGTGTGCTCTGCCAACACCGCCGCCGCCAACTCCACCTCAAGTCCTCTCCTGCCTGCGCTGACAAATATTGTCGCAAAAGGCTGCGCGCTCACATCGATGAACGTGCGCAAGCGCTTCTTCTGCCCCAACGGGCTGATCCCCCCCAACAAATAACCGGTAGAACGCTGCGCCGCTGCCGGGTCGGCCATCTCGACTTTCTTCACGCCCGCAGCATGCGCCAGGGCCTTCAAATCCAGACTTCCGACGACCGGCACCACCGCCACCAATAATTCAGCTTTTTCGCTGCTGGCGAGCAAGGTCTTGAACACCCGCGCAGGATCCAGGCTCAATTTTTCCGCGGCCTCCAGGCCATAAGAGGCGGCCTTGGGGTCATGTTCGTAACTGTGGATACGATGTTCGGCGCGAACTTTTTTCAACAAGTCCAATGCGGGTGTCATTGGGGGCTCCAGGCTTGTGGGAAACGTGGAAAAGCAGACCGCCGATTCTAGGACAAACCCAGGCAAAACGCTCTAGTGCAGGGCACCGTGCGACCAATCCGCGCAGCGCCTGGGCATGCTTGCCGCCCGTTGCGCCAACGTAGTAGCGCGATCATTCATCACACTAATAGTTTGAAAATGACCGGCCGTTCACTTTCGACCTTTGACAGCGGTGTTTCTTGTCTATATTTTTTCGTTTCCGAATACTGTAGGAATACACCCACAGTATCCGAGCAGTAAGCCGTGGCCGGGATGGGGATTTTGGTGACGGTGAAAATCGCGCGAGGCCCGTTGAGGCACAGCGCCAGACAAGAAAAAAAACGAGGTTTTCAATGACAACTGCTCTTCAACAGCCTTCACTTTCAAGCCAATGCATGGCCGAGTTCCTCGGCACCGCGCTGCTGATCTTCTTCGGCACCGGCTGCGTCGCTGCGCTCAAGGTCGCGGGCGCCAGCTTCGGCTTGTGGGAGATCAGCATCATCTGGGGGATCGGCGTGAGCATGGCGATCTACCTGAGTGCCGGCATTTCCGGGGCTCATCTCAATCCAGCCGTCAGCATCGCGCTGTGCATCTTTGCCGATTTCGACAAGCGCAAACTGCCCTTCTATATCATCGCCCAGGTTGCCGGCGCCTTCTGTTCGGCTGCGTTGGTCTACACGCTCTACAGCAACCTGTTTTTCGATTACGAACAAACTCACCACATGGTCCGTGGCTCGGCGGCCAGCCTGGAACTGGCTTCGGTCTTCTCCACCTACCCTCACGCCTTGCTCAATACCGCCCAGGCGTTCCTGGTGGAGATGGTTATCACCGCGATCCTGATGGGAGTGATCATGGCCCTGACCGACGACAATAACGGCTTGCCCCGCGGCCCCCTGGCGCCACTGCTGATCGGCTTGCTGATCGCGGTGATCGGCAGTGCCATGGGCCCGCTGACCGGGTTTGCGATGAACCCGGCCCGGGATTTCGGCCCCAAGCTGATGACGTTTTTCGCCGGTTGGGGTGAAATGGCCTTCACCGGCGGGCGCGATATTCCTTATTTCCTGATTCCGATCCTTGCACCGATTGTCGGTGCCTGCCTCGGCGCTGCGGCCTATCGCGGGTTGATTGCCCGCCATCTGCCCAACGCTGCACCTGCTACAACTGATGCAGCCGACACCGCCGCCAGCGGTAACACCCGAACTTCCTGAAAGCGGTAGCCTGAGCCCTTCTGCCCTTTGCGGCCCAGGCTACTTACCCACTCCCTTTTTCCGTCCAAGGCAATCGACATGACCGACACACAGAATAAGAACTACATCATTGCCCTCGATCAGGGCACCACCAGTTCCCGGGCGATCATCTTTGATCGTGACGCCAACGTGGTGTGCACCGCCCAACGTGAATTCGTCCAGCATTACCCGCAAGCCGGTTGGGTCGAACATGACCCGATGGAAATCTTCGCCACCCAAAGCGCCGTGATGGTCGAGGCCCTGGCGCAAGCCGGCCTGCACCACGATCAGGTGGCCGCCATCGGCATCACCAACCAGCGTGAAACCACGGTGGTCTGGGACAAGATCACCGGCCGCCCGATCTACAACGCCATCGTCTGGCAATGCCGCCGCAGCACCGAGATCTGCCAGCAACTCAAGCGTGACGGCCATGAGCAATACATCAGCGACACCACCGGCCTGGTCACCGACCCGTACTTCTCTGGCACCAAGCTCAAGTGGATCCTCGATAACGTCGAAGGCAGCCGCGAACGCGCGCGCAATGGCGAACTGCTGTTCGGCACCATCGACAGCTGGCTGATCTGGAAATTTACCGGCGGCAAGACCCACGTCACCGACTACACCAACGCCTCGCGCACCATGCTCTTCAACATCCACACCCTGGAGTGGGACGCGAAGATGCTCGAGGTGCTGGACATCCCGCGCGAGATGCTGCCAGAGGTTAAATCCTCCTCGGAAATCTACGGCCGCACCAAAAGCGGGATTGCCATTGGCGGGATTGCCGGCGACCAGCAAGCGGCGCTGTTCGGCCAGATGTGCGTCGAGCCGGGCCAGGCGAAAAATACCTACGGCACCGGCTGCTTCCTGCTGATGAACACCGGCGACAAGGCGGTCAAGTCCCAGCACGGCATGCTCACCACCATCGCTTGCGGCCCGCGTGGCGAAGTGGCCTACGCCCTCGAAGGCGCAGTGTTCAACGGCGGCTCCACCGTGCAATGGCTGCGCGACGAGCTGAAGATCATCAACGACGCCCACGACACCGAGTACTTCGCCAACAAGGTCAAGGACAGCAACGGCGTGTACCTGGTGCCAGCGTTCACCGGCCTCGGCGCGCCGTACTGGGACCCCTATGCCCGTGGCGCACTGTTCGGCCTGACCCGCGGCGTACGTGTCGATCACATCATTCGTGCGGCCCTGGAGTCGATTGCCTACCAGACCCGCGATGTGCTCGACGCCATGCAGCAGGACTCTGGTGAACGCCTCAAATCCCTGCGGGTGGACGGCGGCGCCGTGGCCAACAACTTCCTGATGCAGTTCCAGGCCGACATCCTCGGCACCCAGGTCGAGCGCCCGCAAATGCGCGAGACCACCGCATTGGGCGCGGCCTACCTGGCCGGCCTGGCCTGTGGCTTCTGGGGCAGCCTGGATGAGCTGCGTGGCAAGGCGGTAATCGAGCGCGAATTCGAACCGCAACTGGACGAGCCGGCCAAAGAAAAACTCTACGCCGGCTGGAAAAAAGCCGTCAGCCGCACCCGCGACTGGGAACCCCACGAAGGCGCTGAATAAGCCACGCGCCGGACCCACTTAGGGTTGTAACTGGCAGGGAGCAGATTCCTGCGTCATCATGGGCCACTTTTTTGTACGGCAGCCCAAAGGACGCCCCATGAATCTGCCTCCCCGTCAGCAGCAAATCCTCGAACTGGTCCGCGAACGCGGCTATGTCAGCATCGAGGAAATGGCGCAGCTGTTCGTTGTTACCCCACAAACCATCCGCCGCGACATCAATCAACTGGCCGAAGCCAACCTGCTGCGCCGCTACCATGGCGGCGCCGCCTATGACTCCAGCGTTGAAAACACCGAGTACGCCATGCGTGCCGACCAGATGCGCGATGAAAAACAGCGTATCGGCGAAGCCATTGCCGCACAGATCCCTGATCACGCCTCGCTATTCATCAATATCGGCACCACCACCGAGTCCATCGCCCGGGCGCTGCTCAACCACAGCCACCTGAAGATCATCACCAACAACCTCAACGTCGCCATGATGCTCAGCGCCAAGGACGACTTCGACGTGCTCCTCACCGGCGGCAATGTGCGCCGTGACGGCGGCGTGGTGGGCCAGGCCAGCGTGGACTTTATCAACCAGTTCAAAGTCGACTTCGCCCTGGTGGGGATCAGCGGTATCGACGAGGACGGCAGCCTGCTGGACTTCGATTACCAGGAAGTGCGGGTTTCCCAGGCGATCATTGCCAATGCGCGCAAGGTGATCCTGGCGGCGGACTCCAGCAAATTCGGGCGCAACGCCATGATTCGCCTGGGCCCGATCAGCTTGATTGATTGCCTGGTTACCGATCAGCAGCCGGTGCCGGCGCTGGTGCAGTTGCTCAACCAGCATAAGATTCGCCTGGAAGTCGTATAAGCCTCCTACTGAATCTCTGGTGCCTGTACTGCCGTCATCGCGGGCAAGCCCGCTCCCACATTGGAATGTGATCAACCTGTGGGAGCGGGCTTGCCCGCGATAGCGACCTATAAGCCCACAACTCGCTTGAGCCAACACCAGGCTCAATGTTCACAATTTTTCCTTTTCCGGCCCCTCGATGAGTTTTTTCAATCGAAGGCGACTGGCTGCGCCCGCGTTTATGAGCTACCATTTTCGCAAATGAACATTAATGTTCGAATTCAAATATAAATAAAGATCGCGAGGCCAGCCGATGACCCCCTCCACCTTGCCTGCTCCACCCCTTGCCGAAGTCTATGATGTTGCCGTTATCGGTGGCGGGATCAATGGCGTGGGCATCGCGGCAGATGCAGCCGGTCGCGGCCTGTCGGTATTCCTTTGCGAAAAGGACGACCTGGCCAGCCACACCTCCTCCGCCAGCAGCAAGCTGATCCACGGCGGCCTGCGCTACCTTGAACATTACGAATTCCGCCTGGTGCGCGAAGCCCTGGCCGAACGCGAAGTGCTGCTGGCCAAGGCCCCGCACATCGTCAAGCAGATGCGCTTTGTGCTGCCCCATCGTCCACATCTGCGCCCGGCGTGGATGATCCGCGCTGGCCTGTTTCTGTATGACCACCTCGGCAAGCGCGAAAAACTCGCTGGCTCCAAAAGCCTGAAGTTCGGTGCCGACAGCCCGCTGAAAAGCGAAATCACCAAGGGTTTCGAATACTCCGACTGCTGGGTCGATGACGCACGCCTGGTGGTGCTCAACGCCATGGCCGCCCGGGAAAAAGGGGCACACATCCACACCCAGACCCGTTGCGTCAGCGCCCGTCGCAGCAAGGGCCTGTGGCACCTGCACCTGGAGCGCGCCGATGGCAGCCTGTTCTCGATCCGCGCCAAGGCGCTGGTGAACGCGGCCGGCCCGTGGGTTGCCAAGTTCATCAAGGATGACCTGAAGCTGGATTCGCCCTACGGCATCCGCCTGATCCAGGGCAGCCACCTGATCGTGCCGAAACTGTACGAAGGTGCCCACGCGCACATCCTGCAGAACGAAGACGGGCGCATCGTCTTCACCATTCCGTACCTCAATCACCTGACCATCATCGGTACCACCGACCGTGAGTACACCGGCGATCCAGCGAAAGTGGCGATTACCGAAGGTGAAACGGACTACATGCTCAAGGTGGTCAACGCCCACTTCAAGCAGCAGTTGAGCCGCGACGATATCGTGCACACCTACTCCGGCGTGCGTCCGCTGTGCAACGACGAGTCGGACAACCCGTCCGCCATTACCCGCGACTACACCCTGGCGTTGTCGGGCACAGGTGAAGAAGCGCCGATCCTGTCGGTGTTTGGCGGCAAGCTGACCACCTACCGTAAGCTTGCGGAGTCGGCACTGGCGCAACTGGCCCCCTACTTCCCCCATATCAAGCCAAGCTGGACCGCCAAGGCCAGCCTGCCCGGCGGCGAAGAAATGACCACGCCAGAAGCCCTGGCCACGGACATTCGCAGCAAGTACGAATGGATCCCCAGCGAAATCGCCCGCCGTTGGTCGACCACCTATGGCAGCCGCACCTGGCGCCTGCTCGAAGGCGTGCAATCCTTGGCCGACCTCGGCGAGCATCTGGGTGGCGGGCTGTATACCCGGGAAGTGGACTACCTGTGCGCCGAGGAATGGGCGACCCAGGCCTACGACATTCTATGGCGCCGCACCAAGCTCGGCCTGTTCACCACCCCCGAGGAGCAGGAAAACCTGCAGCGCTACCTGATCAAGCTGGAGCAGAACCGCAGCAAGATCGAAGCAGCATGACTACCCAGCCCCTGCACCGAAAGGTCCAGGGGCTTTTTTTGGCTTGCGCCTCAAGCCGGCCCCTACAAATTCGGTTTTCCGAACGCGTTACTGCCGGCGATTCGGTTTGCCGGACTTAAACACCGGATAAACATCGTCACATAAAGTTAATCACTATATAAATCATATAGTTATATCTTTATTAACAGTCTGGCACGACTCATGCTCTACACTTGGGACGTGTTTGCCTGAGATGCTTCAGGAGCCGTCACAGGCATTCGCTGTATCGAAAGAGCCGTCCAGGCTTCATAAAAAAAACAAATGTCGAGGAAGTATTGATGCGTATCGTTCCCCATATTTTGGGCGCAGCCATCGCTGCCGCTCTGATTAGCACTCCAGTCTTCGCCGCCGAACTGACCGGCACGCTGAAGAAAATCAAAGAGTCGGGCACCATCACACTGGGCCACCGCGACGCCTCCATCCCGTTCTCCTACATCGCGGACGGCTCTGGCAAGCCAGTGGGCTACTCCCACGACATTCAACTGGCCATCGTGAAAGCTGTCGAGAAAGACCTCGGCATGAAGGAAGGCGAGCTGAAGGTCAAATACAACCTGGTCACCTCCCAAACCCGCATCCCGCTGGTGCAGAACGGCACCGTAGACGTTGAGTGTGGTTCCACCACCAACAACGTCGAGCGTCAGCAACAAGTCGACTTCTCCGTTGGCATCTTCGAAATCGGTACCCGTCTGCTGTCCAAAAAGGACTCGACCTACAAGGATTTCGCTGACCTCAAGGGCAAGAACGTCGTAACCACCGCCGGTACCACCTCCGAGCGCATCCTCAAGTCCATGAACGCTGACAAGCAGATGGGCATGAACGTCATCTCCGCCAAGGACCACGGTGAATCCTTCCAGATGCTGGAAAGCGGCCGTGCCGTTGCCTTCATGATGGACGACGCACTGCTGGCCGGTGAAATGGCCAAAGCCAAGAAGCCAACCGACTGGGCCGTGACCGGCACGCCACAATCCTTCGAAATCTACGGCTGCATGGTTCGCAAAGGCGATGCCCCGTTCAAGAAGGCTGTGGATGACGCCATCGTCGCTACCTACAAGTCCGGCGAAATCAACAACATCTACACCAAGTGGTTCAGCTCGCCGATCCCACCAAAAGGCCTGAACCTGATGTTCCCGATGAGCGACGAACTCAAGGCCCTGATCGCGAACCCGACCGATAAGGCGGCCGACGACAAAACGGCTGAAAAAAAGTCCTGATTCCGAACTAACCTTATCCCCTGAGGGAGCCAACCCTCCCTCAGGTGTCTGTTACTACCTGCTGGCATTATTTGGAACACTCGACCTGGCGGTTTCCGAGCCGATCTTGTGTGCCTGACGTTCACCGTCAGGCGGGAATGGATTTTCCCCAAGCGGGTGCTTGTACATCGATCGATTTCGGGGGAGACCCTAATGAATTACAACTGGGACTGGGGCGTATTCTTCAAGTCCACCGGCGTGGGCAGCGAGACCTATCTCGACTGGTTCATCTCCGGTTTGGGCTGGACCATCGCCATCGCCATCGTGGCCTGGATCGTTGCCTTGCTGCTGGGCTCGGTACTGGGCGTAATGCGCACGATGCCTAATCGGCTCGTGGCCGGCATCGCCACCTGCTACGTGGAACTCTTTCGTAACGTGCCACTGCTGGTACAGCTGTTCATCTGGTACTTCCTGGTACCCGACCTGCTGCCGCAGAACCTGCAGGACTGGTACAAACAAGACTTGAACCCGACCACCTCGGCCTACCTGAGCGTTGTCGTGTGCCTGGGCCTGTTCACCGCCGCCCGCGTATGTGAACAAGTGCGTACCGGTATCCAGGCCCTGCCCCACGGTCAGGAAGCCGCCGCGCGCGCCATGGGTTTCAGCCTGTCGCAGATCTACTGGAACGTGCTGTTGCCCCAGGCCTACCGGATCATCATTCCACCGCTCACCTCGGAATTCCTCAACGTCTTCAAGAACTCCTCCGTGGCGTCCTTGATCGGCCTGATGGAGTTGCTGGCGCAAACCAAGCAGACCGCCGAGTTCTCGGCCAACCTGTTTGAAGCCTTCACCCTGGCCACGCTGATCTACTTCACCCTGAACATGAGCCTGATGTTGCTGATGCGCGTGGTCGAGAAGAAAGTCGCAGTGCCCGGCCTGATTTCCGTGGGGGGTAAATAATGGAATTCGATTTCAGCGGCATTATCCCGGCCTTCCCTGGCCTGTGGAACGGCATGGTCATGACCTTGAAGCTGATGGTCATGGGCGTGGTCGGCGGCATCGTCCTCGGGACCATCCTGGCGTTGATGCGCCTGTCCTCCAGCAAACTGCTGTCCCGCGTGGCCGGCGCCTACGTGAACTACTTCCGCTCGATCCCGCTGCTGCTGGTGATCACCTGGTTCTACCTGGCGGTGCCGTTCGTGTTGCGCTGGATCACCGGCGAAGACACGCCAATCGGCGCGTTCACCTCCTGCGTCGTGGCATTCATGATGTTCGAGGCGGCGTACTTCTGCGAAATCGTGCGGGCCGGCGTGCAGTCGATCCCCAAGGGCCAGATGGCTGCAGCACAAGCGATGGGCATGACCTACGGCCAGACCATGCGCCTGATCATCCTGCCCCAGGCGTTCCGCAAGATGACCCCGCTGCTGTTGCAGCAGAGCATCATCCTGTTCCAGGACACCTCGCTGGTCTACACCGTGGGCCTGGTGGACTTCCTCAACTCCGCTCGCTCCAACGGCGACATTATCGGCCGCTCCAATGAGTTCCTGATCTTTGCCGGTGTCGTCTACTTCATCATCAGCTTTGCCGCCTCGCTGCTGGTCAAGCGTCTGCAAAAAAGGTTTGCCGTATGATCTCTATCAAGAACATCAACAAGTGGTATGGCGACTTCCAGGTGCTGACCGATTGCAGCACTGATGTCAAAAAAGGCGAAGTGATCGTGGTGTGCGGGCCGTCCGGCTCGGGCAAATCCACCCTGATCAAGTGCGTCAACGCCTTGGAACCGTTCCAGAAAGGTGACGTCGTGGTCGACGGCACCTCGATTGCCGACCCGAAGACCAACCTGCCGCAACTGCGCTCGCGCGTGGGCATGGTGTTCCAGCACTTCGAACTGTTCCCGCACATGACCATCATCGAAAACCTGACGGTCGCGCAAATCAAGGTGCTGGGCCGCAGCAAGGAAGAAGCCACCAAGAAAGGCCTGCAATTGCTGGAGCGCGTGGGTCTGACGGCGCACGCCCACAAGCACCCGGGTCAACTGTCCGGCGGCCAGCAGCAGCGCGTGGCGATTGCCCGTGCACTGGCCATGGACCCGATCGTCATGCTGTTCGACGAACCGACTTCGGCTCTGGACCCGGAGATGGTCAACGAAGTACTGGACGTGATGGTGCAACTGGCCCAGGAAGGCATGACCATGATGTGCGTGACCCACGAAATGGGCTTCGCCCGTAAAGTGGCCGACCGTGTGATCTTCATGGATGCCGGCAAGATCATCGAGGACTGCCCTAAAGAAGAGTTCTTCGGCGATATCAGCGCCCGCTCCGAACGTGCGCAGCACTTCCTCGAGAAAATCCTGCAGCACTAAGCACGACACAGCGTCCACTGTAGAACCCGGGCCCTGTGGGAGCGGGCTTGCCCGCGATTACGGTGTATCAGTCAACCTATCTGTGGCTGACCTACCGTCATCGCGGGCAAGCCCGCTCCCACACCGGTCCAGGCAAGCGCTGGTTGACCCAAGGCATCTGTGATGAAATGCGACCCCACCCTCTATCGCGCCGCACCGCCATCACTTGCCGTGAAGCCCCGTCTGATCCGCCAATTGTTCCTGCCGCCTCTGATCATCCTGTTGATGATCGGTCTGGGTTTTATCGGCTTCTGGACCAGCGAGTACTACGGCATCCGGACCCTGGGCGAGAACGGTGAGCGCCAGTTGGAGCTGCATGCGCGCACGGTCGAAAGTGAGATCAGCAAATACACCTACCTGCCCAGCCTGCTGGAGCTGGAGTCCAGTGTCTCCAAGCTGCTGGCCGAGCCAAGCCCGGAACACCGGCAAACCGTCAACGAATACCTCGAAGGCCTGAACCGGCGCAGCCGCAGCCGGGCGATTTATGTGATGGACACCACCGGCCGTGTGATGGCCACCAGTAACTGGCGCGATATCGACAGTTACCTGGGTGAAGACCTGTCGTTCCGCGCCTATTTCCAGAATGCCGTGCGTGGCCAGCCCGGCCGTTTCTATGGCATCGGCAGCACCAATGGCGAACCCGGCTACTACCTGGCCCATGGCCTGGAAGAACGCGGCAAGATCATTGGCGTCGCGGTGGTCAAGGTGCGTCTCGAAGCGTTGGAAGAACGCTGGCAGCGCGCGCGCCTGGAAGCCTTCGTCAGCGATGAGAACGGCATCATCATCCTCTCCAGCGACCCGGCGCGCCGGCTCAAGGCCGTGCGCCCGCTGAGCGACGAGACCAAGGAACGCCTGGCCCGCAGCCTGCAGTATTACTGGGCGACCCTCAACGAACTGCAACCCCTGGCCCGCGAGCACCTCGACGCCGGCACCGAGAAGCTGACCTTCCCCGCCAACAGTGAAGTGGTGGCCGACGACCAGGAAGTCACCTACCTGGCCCAGACCCGACCACTGAACGACACGCCGTGGAATTTCACCCTGCTCACCCCGCTCAACGACCTGCGCCAGGCGGCGATCAACCAGGGCATCCTCGTGGCGGTGGCCTTTGCCCTGGTGGCGTTCCTGCTGATTGCCTGGAATGAGCGACGCAAGGTGATCGCCACACGCCTGGCCGCCCGCGAGGCCCTGCAGGAAGCCAACAACCAACTGGAGCGGCGGATTGCCGAGCGCACCGCCGACCTGCGCGCCAGCAACGAACGGCTCAAGGCGCAGATCCGCGAGCGACGCCAGGCCGAAGAAACCCTGCGCCGAGCCCAGGACGAATTGGTCCAGGCCGGAAAACTGGCGGCCATCGGCCAGATGTCGACCAGCATCGCCCATGAACTGAACCAGCCCCTGGCGGCCTTGCGCACCTTGTCCGGCAACACCGTGCGCTTCCTGGAGCGCGGTGCCCTGGATACCGCCAGCACCAACCTCAAGACCATCAATGAACTGATCGACCGCATGGGCCGCATCACCGCCAGCCTGCGCTCGTTTGCCCGGCGTGGTGACGACCAGGGTGAAGCCAGCCTGGCCAAGGCCGTGGACGCGGCGTTCCAGGTCCTGGGCAGCCGCCTCGACAACCTGCCGCTGACCGTACACCGCGGTTTCAGCCAGGCCATGTTGCAAATCGACCAGACGCGCCTGGAGCAGATCCTGGTCAACCTGATCGGCAACGCCCTGGACGCGATGCACGCCCAACCCGCCCCCGAGCTGTGGCTGGAAAGTGATATCCATGAAGGCAAATACCGCCTGCGGGTGCGGGACAACGGGCACGGCATCGACCCAGAGACCCGCAAGCACCTGTTCGAACCCTTTTTCACCACCAAACCCGGCGAGCAAGGATTAGGCCTGGGCCTGACCCTGTCGGCCAGCCTCGCGGCGGCCACCGGCGGCAACCTGGCCGTCGAGCACCCGGCCGATGGTGGTACGGCCTTTGTCCTGAGCCTGCCCCTGGCAGGCCATCAACCCGGCGAATCGATATGAACAGCCAACCCAATACCGAACTGACCGTGCTGATCGTCGAAGACGATCCCCATGTGTTGCTCGGCTGCCAGCAAGCCCTGGCCCTGGAAGATATTCCCAGCGTCGGCGTGGCCAGTGCCGAAGAGGCCCTCAAGCGCGTCGGCGAGAACTTTGCCGGCATTGTGATCAGCGATATCCGCCTGCCCGGCATCGACGGCCTGGAGCTGTTGACCCGCCTCAAGGCCCTGGATAAAAGCCTGCCGGTGGTGCTGATCACCGGCCACGGCGACATCTCCATGGCCGTGGGCGCGATGCGCAACGGCGCCTATGACTTCATGGAAAAACCTTTTTCCCCGGAACGCCTGGTGGACGTGGTGCGCCGCGCCCTCGAACAGCGCGGCCTGGCCCGGGAAGTCTGGGCGTTGCGCCGGCAACTGGCTGAGCGTGACTCCCTGGAAGGCCGGATCATCGGGCGCTCGCCGGCAATGCAGAACCTGCGGGAATTGATCGCCAATGTCGCCGACACCTCGGCCAACGTGCTGATCGAAGGCGAGACCGGCACCGGCAAGGAACTGGTCGCCCGCTGCCTGCACGACTTCAGCCGCCGCCACGCCCACCAATTCGTGGCCCTGAACTGCGGTGGCCTGCCGGAAAACCTGTTTGAAAGCGAGATTTTCGGTCACGAAGCCAACGCCTTCACCGGCGCGGGCAAGCGGCGTATCGGCAAGATCGAACATGCCCACGAAGGCACGCTGTTCCTCGACGAAGTGGAAAGCATGCCGATGAACCTGCAGATCAAACTGCTGCGGGTCTTGCAGGAGCGCACCCTGGAACGCCTGGGCTCGAACCAGAGCGTGGCGGTGGATTGCCGAGTGATCGCCGCGACCAAGTCCGACCTTGACGAATTGAGCCGCGCCAACCAGTTCCGCAGCGACTTGTACTACCGCCTGAACGTAGTGACCCTGGAACTGCCGCCCCTGCGCGAGCGTCGCGAAGATATCCTGCAACTGTTCGAACACTTCCTGCAGCAGTCATCCCTGCGCTTCGACCGCATCGCCCCGGAGCTGGACAACCAGACCCTGTCCAGCCTGATGAGCCACGACTGGCCCGGCAACGTGCGTGAACTGCGCAACGTCGCCGAACGCTTTGCCCTGGGCCTGCCGGCCTTCAAGAAGAGCGGCAACAGCCCCGACAACCATGGCCTGGCCTTTACCGAGGCGGTGGAAGCCTTTGAGCGCAACCTGCTCAGCGACGCCCTGCAGCGCAGCGGCGGCAACCTGACCCAGGCCAGCCTGGAGCTGGGCATGGCCAAGACCACCCTGTTCGACAAGGTCAAGAAATACGGCCTGAACCACTAAGGAGTACTGCGTGGATTTAGTTTTCAAGGCCGCCCTCGGTGCGGCGGTGGTATTGCTCCTGGCAGTGCTGGCCAAGACCAGGAACTACTACATCGCTGGCCTGGTGCCGCTGTTTCCGACCTTTGCCCTGATCGCCCACTACATCGTCGGCAAGGGCCGCTCGGTGGACGACTTGAAAACCACGATTGTGTTCGGCATGTGGTCGATCATTCCGTACTTTGTGTACCTGGCGACCTTGTATGTGATGGTCGACCGCATGCGCCTGGAGGCCTCGCTGGCAGTCGCCGCAGTAGCCTGGCTGATGGCCGCGACGGTACTGGTCAGCGTGTGGGTACGCATCCACGCCTGATTCACCTCAATCACATGTGGGAGCGGGCTTGCTCGCGAAAGCGGTGTATCAGTCGACATCTAAATTGACTGATCCACCGCTTTCGCGAGCAAGCCCGCTCCCACATTTTGATCAGTGTTTCAGCGCACGATCTTGTCGATCTGGATCCCGAGCTTTTTCAAGCGGTACCAGAAGCTGCGCTCGGAAATCCCGATCCTTGACGCCGCAGCCGCCTGCACGCCATTGCTCTCCTGCAACGCCGCCAGGATGTACGCCTTCTCTACTTCTGCCAGCGCGGCATCCAGGTCCCGAGGCACGCCCGGGCCTTCGCTGAGAATCGTCGTCACGTCACCCGCCGTCGGCTGGGACGCGAACAGATAGGCCGGCAAGTCGATATCTTCAATCACCGGGCTCGCCGCGACGATGGTCGCGCGTTCCACGCAGTTTTGCAGCTCGCGGATGTTGCCCGGCCAGCTGTAGGCCGCCATGGCCTGCAAGGCATCTGCGCTGAAGCCGGTGATGCGTTTACCGGCATTGGCGCTCAGGCTGCGGGCAAAGTGGCGGGCCAGCGGGGCGATGTCTTCGACACGCTCGCGCAGAGCGGGCAGCGGGATTGGGAACACGTTGAGACGGTAGTAGAGGTCCTCGCGAAACTCCTTGTTCGCCACGGCTTCCAACAGGTTCTTGTTGGTGGCGGCGATCACCCGCACATCCACCTTGCGCTCGCGGGGGTCGCCCACCGGCTCGATCACCCGCTCCTGCAAGGCGCGCAGGATCTTGGCCTGCAACGCCAGGGGCATATCGCCCACCTCGTCGAGAAACAGCGTGCCCTTGTCGGCCTGCATGAAACGCCCGACCCGGTCGGCCACAGCGCCGGTAAAGGCGCCCTTGCGATGGCCGAACATTTCGCTTTCCAGCAAGCCTTCTGGGATCGCAGCGCAATTGACTGCGACAAAGGGTTTATCGGCGCGGTTGCCATGCTTGTGAATGGCGCGGGCGACCATTTCCTTGCCGGTGCCGCTTTCGCCGGTCAACAGGATGGTGGCGTTGCTTTCGCGCACCGAATCCACCGCTTGCAGCACACGGCGGAACGCCGGGCTGTCGCCCACCAGGCTGTCGAACTGCGCATGCTCGTCGAGCTCGGCGCGCAGCCGTGCGTTGTCGCGCATGATGTCGCGAAACTGCAAGGCCTTGGCCACGGTGATGTCCAGCTCGTCGATATCGAAGGGCTTGGCAATGTAGTCGTAGGCGCCGTTGCGCATCGACTGCACGGCATTTTTCACAGTGCTGTAGGCCGTCATCACGATCACCGGCAACTGTGGGTAGCGCACCTTGATCTCGGCCAGCAGCTGCGGGCCGTCCATGCCGGGCATACGCCAATCGCTGATCACCAGGTCGATATCTTCCTGCTCCAGCACCTTGAGGGCATGCAGGCCATTGCCGGCGATAAACACCTGGATATCGTTCTGGCTCAGGGCCGAGGCCAGCAAATCGCAGAGCTTGGGCTCGTCGTCGACCACCAATATGTTATGCGTCATGACTGTCCTCGTCGTCGCCGTCATCTTCACCGCTGGCCGGAATGTACAGGCTGAAGGTTGCGCCGGCATCCTTCTCGCTGGTGCATTCGATGCGGCCATCGTGACTTTCCATGATCGAATAGACTTTCGCCAGGCCAAGGCCAGTGCCCGAGGCCTTGGTGGTGACGAAGGGGGTAAAGATCCGCTCGATCATCTCTGCCGGGATGCCCTGCCCGCTGTCGCTGACGCTGATCACTGTGGACTGGTCCGCGCGGCTGATGCTTAACGTCAGGCGCCCGCCCTGGGGCATGGCATCGATGGCGTTGAGAATCAGGTTCAGGCACGCCTGCTTGAATTGCTTGGCGTCCACATAGAGGGTCGCGCCAGGCGCCTGGTCGTCGAGATGGGCGTCGATGGCGTGGCTCGCCAGCTCCGGCGCGCAGAACCCCAGGATGTCTTCCACCAGTGGCCGCGCCAGCTGCTGGCTGCGCAGGGGCTCGCTGGGTTTGGCGAAATCGAGAAAGTCGGTGATCAGGTCATTGATCCGGCTGACTTCGCTGACCACATATTCCAGGTGGCGCTTGTCGGTCTCCGGCAGGTCCGTGCGGCGGTGCAGCAGTTGGGTCGCGGTCTTGATGATGCCCAGTGGGTTGCGGATTTCGTGGGCCAGGCCCATCGCCACTTCGCCCAGGGCATGCAGGCGGTCGCGCCGACGCAGTTGGGCCTCGAGGTGATGCAATTCGCCCAGGCGCTCGGTCATGTGGTTGAAGGTGCTGCTCAGTTGCGCCAACTCATCGCCGCCGGTGACGGCCACGCGGTGCTGGTAATTGCCGCTGATCACCGCACTCACGCCCTGGGACAACTCACGCAGCGGCCGCGTCAGGTGCCGGGAGACCAGCACGCCGGCGCCCAGGGACAAGGCGGAACTGAGCAGGAAGATCAGCACGAACAGATTGCTCTGGTTCACCAGCCCCACCAGGCTGGTGTGGCGCAGCAGGCCGCTGAAGATCACGCCCTGCAACTCGCCGGTGTCATTGAAGATCGGCCAGTACAGGCCACTGTAGTTGCTGGTGAATTGCTCGCTAGGCTGCTTGGTGCTGCGCAGCAGGGTTTCCACGGATTTCGGCACGCGGGTCGGGTGATCTTCAAAACGCTGGGTCGAGAAGATCTCCGAGAAGCCGTCGGTGTTGGCCAGGTACAGGCGCAAGTCCAGGGAGTGGACCTCGGCGACACTGGTCAGGAAGCTGCTGTCCAGGTACGTGCCCACCAACAGTTCGTAATCGACACCGTCCTGAGTGGTTTCGAACGAGGAAATCACCGCCCCGGTGGCCACGCCGCCAACCTGCACGGTTTGCAATACGGCATTGGGGGCGAGGCTGATTTGTTTCACCACATCATCGCCCACGGTGCTGAACATCACTTTGCCGTCGCTGCTGCGAATCAGCGTTACCACGTCAATATCAGTGGCGCTGGCAATGTCCGCGATCAAACGGTCATGCAGCATCGCTTCATGGGTGGAGGGCGGACGCACATAACGCAGGAAGATCTGCGCCACGCGAGCGTTGTCGTGCAGGATGTCGCTGACTTCGTCCTTGACGATCCGGGTCGACTCTTGCAGCCAGATGCGCACGTTACTGTCGAAAATCTGCGACAGGGTGGTGGCCGCCAGCTCCGCGGCGATCATCGTCGGGATCACCGTCACCAACCAGAACGCCAACACCAGCTTGCGCTGCAGGCTCCAGCGGGAAATGGCAAACGGGCGGGCTTTCTGGCGGGTTTTGGCAATCATCGGGTTTCGCTTATTGCAGCAGCCATGGCAGGGTCGGATCGGTCCGGGCGAATAAACACTTTTAGCACTTTGAGCAGGGTGTCGAGCAAGCGGTTGCGGTGCTGGAAAAACAGGGTATTGCCGGCGAACCCGCAGCCCAGGCGTAGCTTACTGGCATACCCCGCCTGCCCGCACTCATACAACGCAATATTGTGCTCGATGCAGTAGTCGACGTTGGTCAGCCAACTGCGAAAGTACAGGTTATGTTCGCGGCTGTGGGCCAGGTCATGGGCAAAGAACTTGTCGATCAGCCGATGCTGGTCGAGCAGCACCAGGTTGAACGCCACCAACTGCCCATCCACCCAGTAAAGTACACAGCGCGCCCGTTGTTCAAGCTGAGCGAGCACCTGGCTGAAATAACCGGCGGGCAGGCGTTCGAATTGCAGGTCGGCGCGGGCCAGGGTCGCTTCGTAGAGACGCATGATATCTGGCAATACGTCATCGACATTGTCCCGCCACTCCACCTGTGGCCCCGGCGCGCGGAGCTTGCGCCGCAAGTCCTTGCGCGTGGATTTGCCCAGGGAGCCCAGGTAGGCATCCACCGAGCCGTAGGGCAGCGGCAGCAGCCCGGTCGGCAGGCTCGGCATGCTGTGCAGGCCGGCGGCCTTGCAGCTGTCGGCCCAGTCCTGATCCTGGGTCGGAGCATCCTTGACCGCCAGCAAACCGATGCCGAATGCATCGGCATCCCGCCGTGCCGCGGCCAGCAGTTGTTGCAACAAGGCACCACGGCGCGCCGCCGGCACATGGCTGGCGACACCGGCATGGCATTGCTCGGCCACTGGCGAACCGATGGCGTACAGGCCCAGGCACAATGCGCCCGGCCACCAGCGTTCCAGGCGTTGGGTGAAGCGTTTGCCCATACCCGAGACGGTGGTGTCGAGGCGGTAATGGGTGATGAACGCCGGGGCCACCGCCAGCAGCCGCCCCTCCTCATAAAGGGCCAGGTAGCGCCATTGGAAGTCGTCGATAGCGGCGTTTTCCACGGCGACGTAGTAGTCCCAATCTTCCAGGGCCCGGGGAAAGCAATCGTTCCAGGCACTGCGGTCGATGGCGTGGATGGTTGAATAGGCTTTAGCGCTGATCACAGCAGTTCCTTAATCTAACGCCAACCCCTGTAGGAGCTGGCTTGCCAGCGAAAAACTCAAGGGCGCCGCGTTGAACCAGGCGCTACCTGTCATCGTTGACGACCATCGCGGGCAAGCCCGCTCCTACAGGGTGCGGTGTCAGGCCCGGCGATATTCGTCCACAGGAGTGGCGTGCTGCTCGATGAAGTCGGCACTCAACTCGATCACCCGCCGGTATTGCAGGTCCACGGTGATCATGTGGTAGCAGTTGTCCAACAGGATCTTGGTCACCGGGCCGCCAAGGTGGCGTTCCACGTAGTCGGCGTTCCAGCGGCTGGTGATGTCGTCCTCAATGGAGTGCAGCACCAGCGCCGGGGTTTTGATCGATGGCATGCGTTTTTTCACCACGGCGTTCATCCAGTGCAACTCGCGCACGGTGACGCCTTCCATGGTCAGCAACCCGGCTTCACTGCTCTCGCCCTCTTTCATCTGCCGCTCGACGATCGCCCGCAAGCGTTCGTTCTTGATGCCGTAGGGCGGCTTCTCGGTAAAGCGGAACAGGCGCACGCCGAAGGGAATGCGGATCAGCAACGGCGTGATGAACGCCATTTTGTTGATGCTCCAACCGTCGTACTTGAGGGTCGTGGAATACATCAGCAACCCCGCGACCTGGCCCGGAAATTCCGAAGCCAGGTACATCGACATCACCGCGCCCATGGACAAGCCACCGACGAACACCTGTGCATGACGCTGCTGCACCCCGACAAAGGTCTTGCGCACGCCCTCGTACCAGTCGCGCCAGCCGGTGGCCTGCAGGTCCTCGTTGCCCCCGCAGTGCCCGGCCAGGGTTGGCACGTACACCGTGCAATTACCCGCCTTGACCAGGCCCTGGGCAACCCGACGCAATTCGGTCGGGGTGCCGGTCAGGCCGTGGATCAACAGGACCCCGACCGGACCGTTGCCGAGAACGAAGCCGGCGTTGCCTTCGCCGAGATCGATATCGGCCAGACTCACCGCTTCATCGCTCGGGTCAGCAGTTGCTCCAGCAGCTTCAAGCCCAGGTCGATTTCCGGGTAGCTGATTTCCAGGGACGGCGCCAGGGTGATCACGTTCTTGTAGTAACCGCCCACATCGAGGATCAGCCCGAGTTTCTGGCCGTCTACCAGCATGTCGCCTTTCATGCCTTCCTCAACCATGTAGTCCAGGGTCGCCTTGTCCGGAGTGAAACCATCGGAGCCGCAGATTTCGCAGCGCAGGGCCAGGCCCAGGCCATCCACATCGCCGATGATCGGGAAGCGCTTTTGCAGGTCCTGCAGGCCTTCAAGGAAGTATTTGCCCTTGGCCATGACCATCGCGCCGTAGTCGACTTCGCTGGTCATCTTGAACATTTCCAGGCCCACCGCCGTGCCCAGCGGGTTGGAGGCGAAGGTGGAGTGGGTGGAACCCGGCGGGAACAGTTTCGGGTTGATCAGCTCTTCCTTGGCCCAGATGCCGCCCAATGGGTTGAGGCCGTTGGTCAGGGCTTTACCGAACACGATCACGTCCGGTTGCACATCGAAGTGCTCGATCGACCACAACTTTCCGGTGCGCCAGAAGCCCATCTGGATTTCGTCGACCACCATCAGGATGCCGTGCTGGTCGAGCACTTGCTTGAGCTCGCTGTAGAAGTTCATCGGCGGGATCACGTAGCCGCCGGTGCCCTGGATCGGCTCGACGTAAAACGCGGCGTATTCGCTCTGGCCGACTTTCGGGTCCCAGACACCGTTGTATTCGGTCTCGAACAGGCGCGCGAATTGCTGCACGCAGTGGCTACCGTATTCTTCCTTGGTCATGCCCTTTGGCCCACGGAAGTGGTACGGGAACGGGATGAAGTTGGCGCGCTCGCCAAAGTGGCCGTAGCGGCGACGGTAGCGGTAGCTGGAGGTGATGGACGACGCGCCGAGGGTACGCCCGTGGTAGCCGCCTTCGAAGGCGAACATCAGGCTCTTGCCGTTGCAGGCGTTACGCACCACCTTCAGGGAGTCCTCGATGGACTGCGAACCGCCGACGTTGAAATGCACGCGGCCATCGAGGCCGAATTTTTTCTTGGCATCCACGGCGATCATTTCCGACAGCTCGATCTTGCCCTTGTGCAGGTACTGGCTGGCGATTTGCGGCAGGGTATCGATCTGCTGTTTCAGCGCATTGTTCAGGCGCGGGTTGGCGTAGCCGAAGTTGACCGCCGAGTACCACATTTGCAGGTCGAGGTAGGCCTGGTCTTCGGTGTCCCAGACGTAGGAGCCTTCGCAGCGGCTGAAAATACGCGGTGGGTCGATGTAGTGGACGGTGTCGCCGTAGGAGCAGTATTTGGCTTCTTTATCCAGCAGAACCTGGTCTTCGGCGGTAGCGATACGGATATCAGACATGATGAAAGAGTTCCTGAGTGTCAGAAGTAAAGTGAGTGGCGTTGGCGGCCATGCCCTGGGGCAGTCGGGCCAGTAATGCAGGCAGTTCGGCAAAGCTGTCGAAGCGCAGATGGGGGATGGCGTGGGCCTGGCAGTACTGCGCCAGGCTGCCTTTGGCGAAGACGAAATCGGCGGTAGTCGATACGCACATATCGGACTTGCCGTCGCCGATCACCAACACCCGCTTGTTGCGCGGGGTGGACTTGCATTTGCAGTTGCCCGAGGCCGCGCGGCAGGCGTCGCTGGCATGGGGGAAGTCGATGCGCCAGCTGTTCTGGTCGACCTGGCGCAGGCGGTTGGCGATGATCGGCAGCAAGGTCACGTAGTTGCGCGAGAGGATCCGCGCGATGCCCTGCTCGATGCCGTCACTGACCACCTCAAGGGAGGCACCGAGGCCAAGGACATGGTCGACGAAGTCCGGGAAATCCGGATCGATCTCGACCGTGTCGAAGTACGCCAGCAGCTCGGCTGGTGTCGCCTTGATCAGCGCCAGTTGGCGGCTCAGGCATTCGCGCGAACCGATATGGCCGTCCAGCCATTGCTGCTCGATGGTTTCCCATTCTCTGCCTGCGAAGCGTTGGAGAACGTTGTCGATGACATCGGTGGGTGTGATGGTCCCATCGAAGTCACACACGATATGCCAGTCATTCATCTGCGTTTACCTTGGATGCTAGCGCGCTGATGCGCCGTTGACAGGGATAGAGCAGGGACTGTGCCAAGTGGGCAAAACCCAGCAGGGCCGGGGTTCGCGGGCATGCGCGGGTGATAAAGGCGGCGGCCAAGCTACAAATTTTGTAGGTCGCTACAAACAACATGAGTGCTTGCACAAGCCCCCGCGCCTGCGCGTTCATGCGCGCATGTTTTGCAAGAGGAGCAAGCACTATGTTCAGGGTGACTTCGCTGGTGTGCGCCGGCGTCCTGGGGCTATGGATGGACTCGGCAGCGGCGGCCGGCATCAGCGGCGAGGTGGGCCTGGGCCTGAGCTATCAGCCACGGGAACCCACCGCCAGCCGCTATCAGACGGTACCGGTGCCGTACTTCGACCTGGATTGGGGAGATGTCAGCCTCGATACCGATGACGGCCTGACCTGGAGCGCGTTCAACAGCAATGGTTTGAGTGCCGGGCCGTACCTCAACTACCTGCCGGGACGCACGGCCAACGGGCCGCTACAGGGCCTGCGAGACGTGTCGGACATGGCCGAGGTCGGTGGGTTTATCCAGTACGCACCGGCCGACTTCTGGCGGGTCTATGCGCAGCTGGGGCGCAGTGTTGGCGGCGCTCATGACCAGAGCGGGATATTGGGCAAGCTCGGCGGCGAACTGGGTTACCCACTGGGCGGCGGGGTCATTGGCAGTACGGGGCTGGTGGCGCACTTTGCCGACGATAACCAGACCCAGACGTTTTTCGGGGTCGATGAGCATGAGGCGCAAGCCTCGGGAATTCGCCCGTACAACGCCAGCGGCGGGTTCCAGAACCTGACATTGACCCAGAGCCTGCAGATCCCGCTGGCGCCCAAGTGGTCGCTGCTGGCCAGTGCCAGTTGGGTCCACCTGACAGGTTCGGCGGCCGATAGCAGCATCGTGCGCCAGACCGGCGAGGTGAACCAGGGGCAGGTGCAGACGGCGATCAGCTACACCTTCGATTGATTGTCCAAAGCCCAAGCCCCATTCGACCGCGTCCATCCTGTGGGAATACGGTCAAACATGTGGGAGCGGGCTTGCTCGCGAAGGCGGTGTGTCAGACTGGAATTACTTAACTGACCCACCGCCTTCGCGAGCAAGCCCGCTCCCACATTTATCCGGCATTCCATTCCAGTCTGGGCTCAGTTTTCTTCGCCCTCGGCCAGCAGCGCGATCCCGCCAATGATCACCACCACGCCCACCCAGTGCAGGAAGCTGATGTGCTCGCCCAGGCCCAGCCATGAGCCGAGCAACACCACCACAAACACCAGCGAACTCAGGGGGAAAGCCAGGGACAGGCTGCTGCGCCGCAGGATCAGCATCCACACAAAAAACGCGCCGATATAACAGGCAATGGCCGCCAGGATCCCCGGGTTGACCGCAACCGCCGCCAACCATTGCCAGTTGAAATCCATCTGCCCCAACTGATCGCCGGCCACCTTGGTAAACAACTGGCCGCCGCTTTCGGTCAAGATCAACAACGCCCACAACACCAGCGTCCCCAGGCGACCGTGCAGCCAGCCAACCGGACGGATAGCGATATTTTCCGAATTCATGCTTGAGTCCCCGCAACAGCAACCAGCATCACGCCGGCCGTAATCACCAGGGTACCCAGCCAGCGACGGCGGCTGACGGTTTCCCCCAGTACGACTTTGCCCACCAGCACCACCAGGCAATACGCCAGCGCCGCGAGCGGAAACAACAGGCTCAGCGGCGCACGGGACAAGGCCTCCAGCCACACGAAAAATTCAATCACATAGGCGCCGATGCCCGCCCACAGCAGAGGTGCATTGAGCACCTGGCCCCAAAATGCACCCAGGCGAAAACCGCCATTGATTTCGGGCAAGCGGTCCACGCCCAGCTTGAAACACAACTGGCCAATCACATCGAGCACGATGGAAAAGACCAATAACACCACCACGGTCAGGGTCACGGAAACAGCTCCTCGAACAGGTTGATCAACGCCTCGTTGGTCGCCGCGTTGCGCAGCAAATCGTCCGCGCTCCAGCGCTCGGCCGGCGGTTGGTCAGACTTGGCTTCCCAGCGTTTGAACGCGTTGCTGAATGCAGGCTGGGCAAACTCGCCACACACATCGATACCGATGATCCGCTTGCTCGCCGCCAACGCCCGCAGGGCTTGCAGCAGATGCGTCAGGCGCATGCCGCCCTGGTCCCAGTTGGTGGCGGCGTCTTCGCTGGCCAGCACGTCTTTGTCCAGGGTGATCCACACGGCATCGGTGGGCAGGCTGGCGATCATTTGCTCAAGGAATGCGCCCCAGTCGAGCTCAGCCAGGTTGCGCCAGTGCAGGTGGTTTTCCTGTTGTGCATGGCCGGCGCCATCCCCTACCCGCCCCCAGACTTTCGACGGCGCGTGCTGCCAGGGAAACAACTGCAAGTGCCCGCGCTTGAGCGCGCCCAGGTTGCCACCGCGCAGTTGCGGGTTATGCAGGTCATCGCTGCACGGGCCGAGGGTGACGATACGTTTGATCGCCGGCATCTTCAGCGCCTGGTTGACCCACGAACCGCAGTGCCGGCGTGGCGCCAGGCGCACCCAGTCGGGATGGTTGTCGAAGTGGATCAGGCTGATGGGCTCCTGCACCTCGGCGAGAAAAGCCGGGGTCAGGTGGTGATAGTCGCCAGAACCGACAAAGAAGATTTCGGGTCGTGCCGTGGTCGGCCGGGGCCGTTGGGCCAGGCGCTGGGCAAAGCGTTTCCAGGTTTTTTCGGTGGACCACAGGCGCAGTTTCGGGCCCAGGTCGAGCAGGTCCAGGCGCGTGGCGTGACCGCTGGCCAGACGCCGGGCAATGGGTGCCTGGGCTGTGAGGCTGTGGTCGAGATCGAGGATATTCAAGGTAATGTTTCACCCCTTGGCAGCGCCCAACCGCACGCCGGCTGGGCTTTAAGGGGGTAATGCAAGGGATGGGCCAGGGGGGGGGACAACAATGATCCAATGTGGGAGCGGGCTTGCTCGCGAAAGCGGTGGGTCAGTTAAGAGATACTTAGCTGATATACCGCTTTCGCGAGCAAGCCCGCTCCCACATTTTGCTTTGCGCTCGGCTTTAGGCCTTGGACTCCTGGATGATCTGGCGGATCGCCCCGACAAACGCCTCAGCCGGCTGCCCGCCGCTGACCGCGTACTGGTCGTTGAACACAATGGTCGGCACCGAGGTCACGCCACGGGAGACCCACAGTTGTTCCTGCTCGCGCACTTGTGCGGCGTATTCGTCCGAGGCCAAGATCTCGGCTGCGCGCTTGAGGTCCAGCCCGACGCTTTCGGCAATGATCGCCAAGGTAGCGTGGTCGGAAGGGTCCTGGCCATCGCTGAAGTAGGCTTTGAACAGCGCTTCCTTGAGGTTGTACTGCAACCCCTCGAGCCCGGCCCAGTGCAGCAGGCGATGGGCGTCGAAGGTGTTGTAGATACGGCTCTGGCCATCGGTACGAAACGCAAAGCCCAGCGCGGCGCCCATGTCGCGGATGCGGGCGCGGGTGGCCTGGGACTCTTCGGCGGTGGAGCCGTATTTTTCGGTGATGTGCTCAACGATGTTCTGCCCTTCGGCGGGCATGTTCGGGTTCAGTTCGAAGGGCTGGAAGTGGATCTCGGCCTGCACTTCGGCGCCCAGTTGGTCCAGGGCTTCGGTCAGGCCGCGCAGGCCGATGATGCACCAGGGGCAGGACACGTCGCTGACGAAATCGATTTTCAGGGAAGTACTCATTCAGGCAACCTCGCAGGCATTACACGCCATAAATGTCGCACCATACACCCCTAGGCGCTGCTCATAAAACCTTGGCCGGCAGCGCGCGATCAACCTGCGCCCAATGCGCCGCCTCTTCGCGGTGGGCTTGCAGGTAGGGCAACACCGCCGCCAGCAACGGCGCCTTGAATGCCTCCTGGAAACGATGAGCCAAGCCCGGGATCAGCCGCAACTGGCTGCCCTGGATATGCGCCGCCAGGTGCACGCCATGCATGACCGGCAGCAACGGGTCGGCCGTGCCATGGACCACCAGGGTCGGCACGCGCAATTGATTGAGCAATGGCACCCGGCTCGGTTCGGCAAGGATTGCCATGATCTGGCGCTTCACACCCTCGGGGTTGAATGCCCGGTCGTAGGACTGCGCTGCCTGCTGCAGCAAGGCCTGGCGATCATCCTTGACCTCAGGGCTGCCCAGGGCCGCGAGCAAATCGGCTTGCTGCTCCAGGGCCACTTCGCGGTTGGGTGCGCTGCGCCGTGACAACAGTTGCACCAGCGCAGCATTCGGCGCGGGCAGGCCTTCGGCGCCGGAGCTGGTCATGATCAGGGTCAGGCTTTCCACGCGCTGCGGGGCCATGGCCGCCAGGTGCTGGGCGATCATCCCGCCCATGCTCGCACCCAACACATGGAACTGGCGGACCTGCAGCGCATCCATCAACCCCAGCGCGTCATCGGCCATGTCAGTCAAGGTGTAGGGCGCAGCCACCGGCAGGCCCAGTTTGTAGCGCAGCACTTCAAAGGTCAGGTTGGCGCTGGCGGGCGCCTGGAGCCAGGTGGACAGGCCAACGTCACGGTTGTCGTAGCGGATCACCCGAAAACCCTGTTGGCACAGGGCGACCACCACTTCGTCCGGCCAGTGGATCAACTGCCCACCCAGCCCCATCACCAGCAACAAGGCCGGATCGGAGGCACGGCCAATGCTCTGGTACGCCAGGCTCACCTGGTCCAGGTCGACCCGCTCAGTCGGGACATTGACATCACATCGAGAGGCCGCAAAAGACGGCAGGCCGAACAGTAAGGCGGCCAGTAAAAACAACACGCGCATGAAAAACACCGAAACGCAGAACCCCAGTAGAGCGCGAGTCTGATGAAGTTTGTTCAAGCGCGCTGCCACAGTTACGTGACAGTTTGATGAAGAGCGCCCAGCGGTCATGGTCGACAGATTTGGCAACATGAGACAAACTCACGCTATCCGAACTTGTCACAAATTATCTTCATGGAGAGTCCGTGCTCGAAATCCGTCATCTCAAGACCCTGCACGCCTTGCGCGAAGCCGACAGCCTGGTGGAAGCCGCCGAACGCCTGCACCTGACCCAATCGGCGCTGTCCCACCAGTTCAAGGAGCTGGAGGAACGCATGGGCATGCCGCTGTTTGTGCGCAAGACCAAGCCCGTGCGCTTCACCAGCGCTGGCTTGCGCCTGCTGCAACTGGCGGATGCCACCTTGCCGCTGCTGCGCGGGGCCGAACGGGATATCGCGCGCTTGGCCGGTGGCACTGCCGGGCGCCTGCACATGGCGATCGAGTGCCACAGCTGCTTCCAGTGGCTGATGCCGACCATCGACCAGTTCCGCGATGCCTGGCCGGAAGTAGAACTGGACCTGGCCTCCGGCTTTGCCTTTGCTCCACTGCCGGCCCTGGCCCGTGGCGACCTGGACCTGGTGGTGACCTCCGACCCACTGGAGCTGGCGGGCATCACCTATGTGCCGCTGTTCACCTACGAAGCGATGCTCGCGGTGGCCAACCAGCACGCGCTGGCGAACAAGCCGTATATCGTGCCCGAAGATTTACTCAGCGAAACCCTGATCACCTACCCGGTGGAACGCGACCGCCTGGATATCTTCACCCGGTTCCTGGAACCGGCCGATGTCGAGCCTGCACAAGTCCGCACTTCGGAGCTGACGGTGATGATGATGCAGTTGGTGGCCAGCGGTCGCGGCGTGTGCGGCATGCCCCATTGGGCGCTGCATGAGTACAGCTCGCGGGGTTATGTGAAGGCCAAGCGGCTGGGGGAGAAAGGTTTGTTCGCCACGCTGTACGCCGGGATCCGTGCGGATATGCTGGATGCGCCGTACATGCGCGACTTTTTGCTGACCGCCAAGGACACGTCGTTTTCAACCCTCGATGGGGTCAGCGCGGTCCGTTGATTGTTCACGCGCTGCGCCGTTGCTCGAGCATCAGGCGCACCGCCAGGGCTGCCAGCACGAACCCCATGAAATAACGCTGGACCGCCAGCCACGTGGGGTTGTGGATAAACCACGCGGCGATGCTGGCAGCGCACAGCGAGATCAGCAGGTTGACCACAAAGCTGACGCTGATCTGGGCAAAGCCCAGCATCAGGCTCTGGGTGAAGATCGAGCCGTGCTCCGGGGTGATGAACTGCGGGAATACCGACAGGTAGAACACGGCGATTTTCGGGTTCAGTGCGCTGGTCAGAAAGCCCATGGTCACCAGCTTGCGTGACGAATCGGCAGGCAATTGCTGGGCTTGGAACGGTGAGCGCGCACCCGGTTTCACCGCTTGCCAGGCCAGCCACAGCAGGTAAAGCGCACCGGCCCATTTCAGTACTTCATAAGCCAGCGGCACAGTGAGGAACACCGCCGTCAAACCGGCGGCAGCGGCGAACAGGTGCACGAAAAAACCCGCGACCACCCCCAGCAACGACGTCACCCCGGCCTTGCGGCCCTGGCAGATCGAGCGGGAAATCAGGTAGATCATGTTCGGCCCGGGGGTCAGCACCAGCAGCAGCGAGGCGGCGGCAAAAATCAGCAAGTCATTGAGGGGGATCACGGCTCAGTCCTTTGTGCCCGACAGCTCAGGCAATAGTGGTCAGCGATGTGCGATAGAAAGGCAGGATCAGGTCACGTGTCAAGGGCGCCAACTGCAGGCCACCGTCGCCGGCCGGATCGATCCAGCGCACTTCTTCGATCTCGGCGGCGGGTGTCACCGGTACGTCGATACGCACCTCAAACAGCTCGGCCTCCACGGTAAACCCCGGCTCGTTGGCCGCCGGTGCCGAAAAATGCCCAAGGTACTGCGCCGCTGCCGGGTCGATCTGCAGGCCAAGCTCTTCGTGCAGCTCACGCGCCAAGGCCTGCGCCGGTTGCTCGCCGGCATCGATCTTGCCGCCCGGTTGCATAAAGGCCTGGGTGCCACGCTTGCGCACCAGCAGGGTCTGGCCGTCGCTGCCGATCAACAGGGCGGCGGCAATACGGATGGTCTTGGACATGAAATAAACGCCTTGGAATAAAGGCGCGAAGGATCACATGACTGTGCTCCGTGCTGCAATGCTACCTTGTGGTTGTGGTTGTGGTTGTGGCGAGCGGGCTTGCCCCGCGCTGGGCTGCGAAGCGGCCCCAGACCTGCCAATGAGTTTTAACTGAAAGTATGCAGTGAACGGATTAGGGCCGCTTCGCAGCCCAGCGCGGGGCAAGCCCGCTCGCCACAACCACAACCACAACCATAGCCATAGCCATAGCCACAAACACCACCACAGCCACAGCTGACTTACTCTTCGGGTTCCTTGATGAACACGCTGTACTTGGCACCTTCCATGGCTTCAAACGCGATCAGCTTGTCCACCAGCGGCAGGTTCAGCACCTTGCCGGCATTGAGCAGCAGCATGCCGTTGTCGGCATTGAGGTTGCGCGCCAGGACCATGCCTTCGGCCAACTCGCGAGTGCCCAGCACCCTCACCGTCGGGTCGCCCAGGGTCACGTCGCTGAGGAAGGCCGCGCAGGCCTGGACGAAGTCTTCCACCATGTCCGGGTCATACAGGCGCCCGGCGTATTTGCGGATATACAGCAGCGCCTCGTCGCTGTTCATCTGCCGCTCAAGAATCAAGCCGCGTTGCAGTTCGATAAAATCCACCGCCAGCTTCAGCAAGCGCGAGCCAAAAGGAATGGCCTCGCCCTTGAGGTGATCAGGGAAACCACTGCCGTCCCAGCGCTCCTGGTGATGGCGGATCAGCCGCGCGGCGTCCTTCATCGGTTCCAGGGTCATCAACAACGATTCGCTCTGTGTGGCGTACTCGCGAAAACGCGCGCGGTCGGTGCTGTGCAGCAAGTCCGAGGGCGCGACCATCATGCTGTCGCTCCAGCTCAGCTTGCCGATGTTGTACAGCGCTGCCGCCATGGTCAGGTCGCGGCTGCTGGCGTCGTCCAGGCCATGGAGCACGCACCAGGTGCGCACCAGCTCGATGATCTGGCGGTTGGTCTGCTTGCTGCGCGGCAGGCGCAGGTTGGCCAGCAGCGAGAACACCTCGGTGCCGGTGGCGTAGCTGTGCTTGAGTTCTTCGTAGGCCAGGTCGAGCATATCGGCGGTCTGCTGCAGTTCACTGGTGCGCGAGACCACGCGCTTTTCCAGGGACGCATTGAGCTGCTTGAGCTCCTCGTTCTGCTGGCGGATCAGTTGTTCCAGGCGCAGGCGCTCACGCTCGGAATGCTGGTGGGCCAAGGACTGCCGCAGCGCCAGCAGCAACTCTTCGTCCTTCCAGGGTTTGCTCAGGTAGCGGTAGATCTGCCCTTCGTTGATGGCCTTGATGATCAGGGTCAGGTCGGTTTCGCCGGTCAACAGCAGGCGCACGGTATGGGGGTAGTCGTGATGGATCTGTGCCAGCAACGTGGCCCCATCCATATCCGGCAGGCGTGCAGCACTCATCACCAGGTCCACAGGCTGGCGCGCCAGCGTGGCTAACGCTTCGACCGCCGTGGTGGCGCTGCACAGTTCAAAGGGTTCCAGGCGCAGTAACTGCGCGAGGCGGTCATGCACGTCCGGGTGAGTGTCGATCAACAGCACCACGGGACGATCGGTTTCAGAAAAGGTAACTGACTCTCCCACGGGACACCTCGGATCTAGTCGCGTCGGTGTGCGCTTCCTACGGTCAAGGTAACAGCCTCCTGGCTATTACCTAGCAGTTTAGTCAGTTTTTAGCCGATAGTGGCCTAATGATGCTATTTACCACTACCGCGCCTGAAGCCTCGAACCGGTCAGGCCTCGGCGGCTTTGCTAGACGAACCAAACGAGGCAAAGCGCTTGTTGAAGCCGGCAATCCGCCCTTCGACCTGGGTCTTGCGCTGTTGCCCGGTGTAGATAGGGTGGGAAGCGCTGGACACGTCGAGAGCCATATAAGGATAAGTATTGCCATCGCTGTGTTGGTGGGTGCGATCCGTGTCGACCGTGGAGCCGATCAGGAAGAACACGTCGGCGGCTGTGTCATGGAACAGTACGGTGCGATAGGCGGGATGGATACCAGCTTTCATAGGGCCTCCGGGGGCATCTGGGCAAGATTAATACGTTATACAGTAACACAAATAATGCACTCAAACGAGAACGTATTGCAATACCGATAGAAGCCCAGGTTCTATGCGGTTGCCCTGGCAACGAACTCGCCCGTAAGCTGGTGCTCCGTGAGAGCACAGGCATCCATAGCCTGGAGATCCTTGTAGGAACTGGCTTGCTATCGAAAACGCCCTCGCCGGCAAGCCGGTTCCTGCAGGTCATAAAGAGTCCGAACCCAAGGAAACCGTATGAGCCTGTCGTTGCTTAGCCGTTATGCATTCTTTGCCGTGTGTGTCATTTTCACCCTCGCCAGCCTGCCCTTTATCCAACACGAATGGCTGTGGCCGTTTACCCTGGTCACCGCTGTACTCAGCCTGATCGGCGTGTTCGACCTACTGCAAAGCCCGCACGCCGTGCGCCGCAACTACCCGATCCTGGGCAATATCCGCTACCTGGTGGAAGGCATCCGCCCGGAAATCCGCCAATACCTGCTCGAATCCGACAGCGACGCCCTGCCCTTCTCCCGATCCCAGCGCTCGCTGGTGTATTCGCGGGCCAAAAACGAAACCGCTGACAAACCCTTCGGCACCCTGATCGATGTGTACCAATCCGGTTTCGAGTTTATCGGCCACTCCATGCGCCCGGCGCCGTTGAGCGATCCCAGCGCGTTCCGCGTGATCGTCGGCGGCCCGCAATGCACACAGCCGTATTCGGCGTCGGTGTTCAATATCTCGGCAATGAGCTTTGGCTCCCTCAGTGCCAACGCCATCCGCGCCCTCAACCAAGGGGCCAAGCTCGGCAACTTCGCCCACGACACCGGCGAAGGCAGCATCAGCCCCTATCACCGCGAACACGGCGGCGACCTGACTTGGGAGCTGGGCAGCGGCTATTTTGGCTGCCGCACCAGCGACGGCCGCTTCGACCCGGAGCGCTTCGCCGTGCAGGCGCAAAACCCGCAAGTGCGGATGATCGAAATCAAGATGAGCCAGGGCGCCAAGCCCGGCCACGGCGGGATCCTGCCCAAGCACAAGGTGACCAAGGAAATCGCCGAGACCCGCGGCATCCTGATGGGCGAAGACTGCATCTCGCCGTCACGCCACAGCGCGTTTTCCACGCCGATCGAGCTGATGCAGTTCATCGCTCAATTACGTGAACTGTCCGGTGGCAAACCGGTGGGTTTCAAATTCTGCCTGGGCCACCCGTGGGAATTCATGGGGATTGCCAAGGCCATGCTGGAAACCGGGATCCTACCGGACTTTATCGTGGTCGACGGCAAGGAAGGCGGCACCGGCGCCGCCCCCGTGGAGTTCACCGACCATATCGGCGTGCCCCTGCGCGAAGGCCTGCTGTTTGTGCACAACACCCTGGTAGGCCTGAACCTGCGGGACAAGATCAAGCTCGGCGCCAGCGGCAAGATCGTCAGTGCCTTCGACATTGCCAGCGTCCTGGCCATCGGTGCCGACTGGGCCAACTCGGCCCGGGGCTTTATGTTCGCCATTGGTTGCATCCAGTCGCAAAGCTGCCACACCAACAAATGCCCCACCGGCGTCGCCACGCAAGCCCCCCTGCGCCAGCGCGCACTGGTGGTCCCGGACAAGGCCCAGCGCGTATTCAACTTCCACCGCAACACCCTCAAGGCCCTGGCCGAAATGCTCGCGGCAGCAGGGCTGGATCATCCGTCGCAACTGTCGGCCAAGCACCTGGTGCGGCGCATGTCGGCCACCGAGATCAAGTTGTTCTCACAGTTGCACGTGTTCCTCAAGCCCGGTGAATTGCTCACTGGCGAGGTGAACGGCGAGTTCTATTCGCGGATGTGGCAGATGGCGCGGGCAGACAGTTTTGAGCCCCATGAGGTGGAAGCCGCGTAAACAGTCGGTCACGACAACCCTGCGCCGGTCAAGGCCCTGCGCAAGGGATACTGGCCGGCAGTCATGACACGCGGGTGATCCTCGATGCCTAGCGGGCGCGCATGAGACATTCAGTAATACCCAGCCTTTGCAATTGCTTACAAATACCGCCAACCTGCGCCCGCCCGACGCACGGCAGGACCATTCGCGTCACTATTCAACCCATTGTTCAAGAGCCCGCAGCCATGCTTAAAGGACGCGACCCGCGCATCGATTTTTTTCGGGGCCTGGCGTTGATCTTCATTTTCTGGGATCACGTCCCCCAAAACCCACTGGGCCAGATCACCCTACGCAACTTCGGTTTCAGCGATGCCGCCGAGGTCTTTGTGTTTCTCGCCGGCTACGCCTGCGTGCTGGCCTACGGCAAAATCCTGCAGGGCGAAGGTTATTGGATGGCCAGCCTGAAAATCCTGCGCCGCGCCTGGGTGTTGTACGTGGTGCATATCTTTTTGCTGGCAATGCTGATGGGCATCGTGTTCTTCGCCAACAGCAAGGTAGAAACCCGCGACCTGGTCCAGGAAATGGGCCTGACGCACTTCATCACCAACCCCCAACAAGCCCTCACCGATGAGTTGCTGTTGCGCTTCAAGCCCAACCTGATGGACCCGTTGCCCCTGTACATCGTGCTATTGCTGGGCCTGCCGCTGGTGCTGCCGCTGTTGCTGCGCAAGCCGTTGGCAGTGGTGGCTGCGTCGATGACGGTGTACCTGTTGGCACCACGCCTGGGCTGGAACCTGGCGGCGATTGCCGATGGCGTCTGGTATTTCAACCCGGTGACCTGGCAGTTTCTGTTTATCCTCGGCGGCGCGGCGGCGGTGCATGCCAGCCAACCGCGCGCACCCGATACGCGGCCGCTGCACCGGCAACCGGTGTTTATCGCCGCGGCCACCTACACCCTGCTGGCCGCGGTGATTACCCTGTCCTGGCGCTGGCCCGAGATCCACGATGCGGTGATGCCCGCCGTCATCAGCGACCTGCTGTACCCCATCAGCAAGACCGATCTGTCGCCGGCGCGCCTGTTGCACTTCCTTGCCCTGGCCTATGTCACCGCCAAGCTGCTGCCGGGTCGGGCGTGGACGCAAAACTGGTTGGCCCGGCAAAGCTGTCGCATGGGCCGCTATTCACTGGAAGTGTTTTGCCTGGGGGTGTTGCTCGCACCATTGGCGGACATGCTCAACGCCCAGGTCAACGACGCCTGGCCGATGCAGATTTTCAGTGCCCTGCTGGGCCTGCTGCTGATGGCGGCGCTGGCCGCCTGGCTGGAGTTCAACAAGCACCTGGATGCGTCGCGACAACGCCAGTGGGTGGCGGGTAGATAGTTAGCCCCAGGTGACGCACCGGCGATGATTACATCGGCCTTCCACTTAATTTGTGAAAGGCCACTCCCTTATGCCGACCTCTGAGTTACTCAACGGCTTATCCGGCAACCTGCAATCGAGCACCTCCTGGGAACAACAAGAGGCCATTGAGCAGATCCGGCAAAACCTCACGCAAGCCTTGAGCGGCCTCACGCTCGATGAACAAAAGCGCTATGTGCAACTGCAGCGCGAGTCCCTGACGGCCCTGTCCGCAGTCGAAACCGAAAAGGACCGCCTGGTCCAGGCCTTCAAGACCGAAGGCCTGGCCCAACTGCGCAGCCGGATTGGCGGGCGCGATCCCGAAGCCTTCCGCTTCGATACCACCTACCGGGAAAAAGTCGAAAAGCCTTTCCCGTGGGAGCCCAAACGCGGCGAACGCACACGCTTTCGCCGCCGCTCCTACACGCAAGACTGGGACTACATCGACCACGTTAAAAGCATGACCTTATGGGAGGCGGCCTGCGTCAACTTTGGCTTTACCCACGGCAGGATTACCGAGTCTGGCTACAGCCTGGTCCAAGCCAGCAAAGTGATTGGTCCTGGCGATGACCGCAGCCTCTCGGCGCAGGCGTTTATCGACGTGGTACGCGAACTGGACCTGGGCGGCCAGCTGAAAACCCGGATCAACGCCACCTTGGGCGAGAATGGCCTGCTTCGTCGCCTGATGGGCACTTCAGCGCGCACGCTCCTGCAGTTCGACGTGCTGGATGCCTGGCGCAACCGGGCCCAGAGCGGTCTTACCCGTGAAATGTACAACACGCTGAACGCGGCGATTGAGAACACCGGTACTCAACCAGAGATTGAAACACTAGGCCTGACCTCGGGCGTAACCTTGGTGGTGGCCGTTCCCTTCGTCCCCTGGGAAAACATCATTTCAGTGCCCCTGCTACTGATTCGTGTCGCGGCCCTGGGTGTGTTGTCGTACTTTCCATTCCGCCCAGGGGGCGCGCTGCGCCATCACCCCGACGCACGCGCCGCCGAACAGGCGTTCCGCCAGCAACTGCACGATAGCCATCAAAAACAAGATCTGGGCTGGTTTTCCCGGCAGTTACCCCTGGTAGGCATGTCCGTCTTCAACAAACTGTTGAGCCGTAAGACGCGTCCGCAAAACCTGGGTTGGCTGGAGGGAGCCCTGTATGACGGGTTTCACAAAGCCTTCCCGCCCAGCACCCTTGACGACATCCGCTTCACCGCCACCCCCAAGTCAAAGCCACCAGTAAGCCTGGTGCAGGCCCTGACTTACCGACAGATTCAGCGCTGCAAGACGGACCTGGATACACTTGCCGTTGATCGCGCCGAAGCCGACTGGGAAGCCCTCAAGGACGCGGTGCAGGAGATCAAGGGCGAAATTCTCGGCTTGCTCCTGACGCCTCTACCCGGTGGCATCACCGGCATGATGCGTATCACCCAACTGCTGATGCTCGGGAGCCTGACCTACAGCGTGATCCAAGGCCTGGATCAAGCGGTAAAAGGCGAAACCATCGCGTTTGCCAGCAGCCTGACAGATGTGGCCGACCTGATCGTCAGCGGCCGGCTGACCGTAACCGCCAGCCGCTTGCAGCGCCGGCGCATGCAAACACTGATGCAGAACATCGGCAACCCGCGCAAAATCAGCAACCAGCGCCTCTGGAAACCAGACGCACAGCCCTATGCCCACGACCGCCAGGCGCTGCTCGACGGCCGCAGCCCCGATGCACTGGGGATCTACCACGTCGATGGCGAGCAGTACGTCAAGCTGAACCAGAATGAGCAATTTCTGGTGGCCAAGGTCAAGCACGACGACCAGCAGATGCGCTACGTGCTCACGCACCAACGCAACGAGGGCTACACACCGCCGATTATTTTTAACCCAGCGAAACAAGCGTGGGTGTTCGACCTGCACAACGCCCACACCCTCTCGGACATCGAGTTGCTGCAACGTATGCTGCCCAATGGTTCCTCCGTGGCACCGCCAGCAGAGATACAAACCATGCTGCGCAGCACCGCCACCACCCGTACTGCACTGGACAAGGTCTGGCGCTCGGAGCCGGCGCCGTTGAACCTGACCGAAGGGGTGCGGCGTGTGCAGGCCGATCAATTGATCCAGCTGCTGATCGACCGTTTCAACGAGCCCGGCTACCTCCCCCCCTACGGCGACAGCGCGGTGTTTTGCCTGCTGACACAACTGCCGCAGTGGCCTGCCAACGCCACCTTGAGCATCCGCGCCCCCCAGCACACAGTGATCGAGAGCTTCAGCAAAACCGAAGTCGTGCCACTCGGCGCACACACCATCAATATTGTCCGCGGCGATGATGGACGCTATAGCGCCCTGGGCGCTGCGCACCCGCCCTCCAATACCGACGAGCCGCTGTTGAGCCTGATCATCGTGCTGCAACCTGGCACCTCGCGCCTGGGCATCGAAGGCCATGGCGCTCAGACTACCGCGCAACGCATCACGCGGCTGCGCCAGCAGGTCACGACCCTGGTCAGCGACGAGCGGCTGAGTGTGTTCAGCGCGCTGGTGAATTACGCCGGTTACGAAAAAAGCGAGCCGCTTGCCCCGGCGAATGTACGCCGTTTTCTTCCCACCCAGGCTTCGCCGCCCCTGGTGACCGTCACCCCCTTACTGAAAAAGCTGCGCGACCTCAACCGCCCCTTGTCACCGGCCAATCTGGAACGCCTGTTGCAGGAGCACCCTCTGACGCCACGCCAGCAACAGGCTTACTTGCAGCATGGTTCGCTGCCGGCAGCCTTTCATGAACGGTTGGACAACCACCGTACCGCGCTGCGCATCGATGCGGCCATCGACGGCTTGTACCACCCCCGCGCCTACAGTGACGACATTGACCAATGGGCCAGGGAGTTCGCCTCGGCGCTGGTGCGCAACACCCTCAAGCGCCCGTTCGTCATCACCGAAGTGGTCGCCGGCGACATCGCCAAACCCTACGTTTCAAGCGGGCCACAGGATCCCACCGTGGAACTGCGCCATTACGGCAACGGCGTCTATGAGGCATACGACATGCCTAACGGCGGTACGATTCCCGTGCCCGCCACCGTGGACAGTTTCTACCTGGCCATCGGTTCGGTGTTACAGCCCCACGAACGTCAGTTGCTGGGCATGAACAGCGCCACCGACGCTCAGGGCCTGCGCACCAAGCTGGGCAACTACATGAGCAGCCAACGCAGCCCGGCGGGGTATGTCAGCCTGGCCAGCGGTTCGCTGATGCAATACGAACAGCCCCTGAAGCTGCCCGCCGACCTGGCACCGGACACCCAGGGTATTTTTAAGTGGAATGCTCAACATTTACTGCCACTCTTCGGTTCTCTGTACCGGGTCGTGTTTGACAAAAGCCTGTACAAATGGCGCCTGGTCCACCCCGAGAAAATCGGGGTCGACACCCCCGTCCTGTCTCACAACGGCCAAGGTGCCTGGCGCCTGGCCAGCGAAAACCCGATGAACTGGAACGACCACGAGTTGCTCTACCGCCTGGGCAATCACCCCTACTCCTTTACCCAGGCCGAGTCGGTCAATATCCTCGCCCTCACCAACACCCCGCCCAGGCTCCTGCGCCACATCCACCATGCAGGGCTTGCCGCCCCCCCATTGCTGGCCGATACCTGCAAACGCCTGAAGATCGAACAGGAAATCCTGCAGTTCATCGAAGCACTGGGCAACACCCCTACCTCGCGTATCGCCCGCCCGGACTTGCAACTGCTGGTGCTCTCCAGCCTGCCAAGCTGGCCCGACAGTCACGCCATTCGTGTAATCGACAGCGACAACCGGGTCATCCAGCAGTACCCCGATCGCAACCTGCCAAACGACAAGGTATTGCTGGTCAAAAAGAGTGACTATGAAAACGCCAGGCTGCTGGACACCGTTATCACCAACGACGAGGTGACCCAGGCCTTGCTCGGTGAACTGCCAGACTCCAGCAATGACCGCTTGTTCAAGCTGGTGAAACAGATCGTCGAATTCACCGAAAAGGAAAAGCCGCAATTACTCAACTCGCTCTACCTACGCAGCGAAAGCGATAGTCCTGAATGGGTCCGGCAATTCAAAGCCCACCATCCACAATTGCCCACCAGCAGTGTCCAGGCGATCCTCGGGCAAGCCACCCCCAGGGAACTCAAGCAACTGCAACAAAAGAAAGCCCCCGGTCTGCGCCTTGCCGAGCAGGCGCGCCTGTCGGCCGATGACGTGCGTCTGAACCGGGCCTATGAAGGTCTGTACAGCGACGCGTGCAGCAACGCCGACAGCGACCGGATCACCGCACATTTGCTCAAGGATCTGCCCACCTGGCCGGCGGACCTGCGCATCGACATCCACCAAGCCAATCTCCAGGGGCACCTGCTGCAAAGCGCAGGTCCGCGCGCCGCCAGCCAACATCGACAGATCGCCCGGACCCAAGGCGGCTATCAGGCTTACGACGCGTCGGGCAAGCTTGTGGGGCAACCGTCGGACCGCTTGCTGGAGGTGATTGTGTCGACGTTGTCCGACAGCGAAAAAATCGCGTTGGAGGTGACCGACGACGCGGGCATTGCCGCGCTGCGCCAACAGATTTTCACCCTGGCGCTCAACCAACGGGTAGCAATCAAAAGCCTGCTGGACCTCAAACACCTGCAACCCTGGATGGTGCCGCCAATGGGGGGTGAGCGCACACTCCTGGTGTACCCGTTCTGGAGCCGGTTCTGGCCGTTCAGTGGCAATCGCTCCCCCGACCTGGTCACCAAGGTCCAGGAGCTTTACCCCCGGATGAGCAACGATCAAGCCCGGCAACTGATCCAATCGCTGAACCTGAGCGAGCCGGCGGCGCTGATTGAAATAGAGCGGCGGCGTACCGAATACCAAGCGATGGAAACGGCACTGTCACGCTGGGCCGACACGCCCGTAAGCGAGGACGAACACCTGCACGACCCACTGGGTATGAGCCTGGGCAACCGCCGCTACATTGCCCAGCAGTTGTGTTCAGCGTGGCGCCGGGAAAGTCGTTCGCTGTATCTGGCGGGGATATTGGACGCCCAATTCGTCGAGCTGCAATTGGACGACGGCAACCTGCCCCCCGCCGATTTCATCAGCGGCACCCAGGGGTTTGCGCACATCGACTTCCTGAAAATCGCGGGTAATCACTTTCCTCAAACGGCCAGTGACTTCCTCAGCAAGTTCGCCGGGTTGCGAGGGCTGCATCTGGATTGCATGTTGACCGAGTTACCCAGCGCCATCACTGACATGACTCAGCTCACACACTTGCGCCTCAGTGGCAACGACATCCGACTCACCGAGGCTTCGGCCCAGCGCCTGGCCTCCATGGTCAACCTGCGCGAGTTGATTATGGACAACAACCCCCATCTTGGCGTGACCCCGGATGTGAGCGCCATGAGCCAGTTGCACCGGCTGCAGCTGGTGAATACCGGATTGACCCAATGGCCCATCGGAGCGGAGACGCTCGCCCGCCTGGAGGATTTGCACCTGCAGGAGAACGCCATCAGCGAGATCCCTGAAGCGGTATTCACCCAGGAACGCATCGGCTTGCCCCGCCGCAATATCCTGCTGCACGACAACCCCCTCTCGCCGGCCACCCTGGAGCGTATCGAAGAGTACCGACGCAACACGGGCGTGCGGCTGGGCGGTGTACTTGGCCCCAGGCATCAACCGCCAGCGACGGACGGCGTGTCCCAATGGTTGAGCGGGGTACCCGCTGCCGATGTTCCGGCCCGCAGGGCGTTATGGGAGCAACTCAAGGCCCATGAGGGCGCCAGCCCCGATGATGCCTTCCGGGTGCTCTCGGACCTGACTCAAACCTATGCGTACATCGCCGCGGGCGCGTCGCGCAACGCGCTGACCCAAAGAGTGTGGACCTTGCTGCGGGCCATGGGGGAATCCACCGAATTGCGCAATAACGTGTTCCTCAACACCTATGGTTCAGGCAACTGTGGCGACAGTGTGCTGCTGGCCTTTACCAACATGGAGCTTGAGCACCAGGTCCACCTGGCCAAGCTGCAGAGCTCCAGCCAAGCCAGTGATCGCGCGCTGATCGCGCTGTCTACCGGGCGCTTCTACCTCAACCAGCTGGACTATATTTCCGACAAGTTCATTCATGATCGGGAAGTAGCCCGCCAGGCAGTCGATCCCGCCGAGGTCACTATCTACTTCCGCGAAAAACTGGCAGCGGAGTTCAAGCTGCCCTTTCACCCACTGGAGCTGCTGTACACCGTTGAGGACTATGTGACCGCAGACATCATTGATAACGCGCGCACGCAACTGCAAACGCTCGGGCAAAGTCCGGCGCTGCGCGAGTGGCTGTTGATGGAGGGGTTCTGGATCGAATATCTGGCCAGGTGCTATCCGGAGCCCTTTGCGACCGTCAAGGACAGTATCCGCTACCGAATAGGGTTGCTGGAGCAGGAGATACCGGACCGGCACTCGGACGAGTACCTGGAACGGCGTCAGTCACTGATTGACCTGGAGCAGGCAGAGCAAAATCGCCTGGTACGCCAGCTGACCATTGCCGCCCAGGCGGCGCAGCAACGCACGTAAAAAAATGCCCCGGCTTTATGGGCCGGGGCATGTTCCATCAAGCCGAGCGGGGCGAGCCGCTGACTTGGGTCGGTTGCAGTTTGAACGTGTAGAACAACACGGTCAGCAACACCAGGAAGGCCGGGCCGACATACAACGCGATGCGGGTATCGGGGAAGTACGCCATCAGGCCCACCACTAACACCAGGAAGGCCAGCGCCAGGTACGAACTGACCGGGTACAACCACATGCGGTACTTCAACGCCTTGTTCTCGGCGGGGCTCAGGCTCTTACGGAACTTGAGCTGCGCCAGGAGGATCATCACCCACGTCCAGATTGCGCCGAAGGTGGCGATGGACGTCACCCACACGAACACTTTTTCAGGCACCAGGTAGTTGAGCAGTACGCCCAGCAGCAAGGCGAAGATCGACAGCAGCAGCGCACGACGCGGTACGCCGTTGCTGGAGGTGGTGCCGAATGTCGCTGGGGCCTGGCCGTTCTGCGCCAGGCTGTAGAGCATGCGCCCGGTGCTGAAGATCCCACCGTTGCAGGACGACAGCGCCGCGGTAATCACCACGAAGTTGATGATACCGGCCGCCGTCTTGATGCCCAGACGCTCAAAGGTCATGACAAACGGGCTGCCCTGGGTGCCGATTTCGTTCCACGGGTAGATCGACAGAATCACGAACAACGCACCGACGTAGAACAGCAGAATCCGCCAGAACACCGAGCCGATGGCGTTCGGGATAGTCTTCTGCGGGTTCTTCGCTTCGCCGGCGGTCAGGCCGATCATCTCCACGCCGAGGTAGGCGAACATCACCATCTGCAACGACATCAACACGCCCTGCACACCATTGGGCAGGAAGCCGCCGTGGGCCCACAGGTTGGAAATGCCCAGCGCCACACCGTCGTTGCCGAAGCCAAAGGCGATGATACCGACGCCGCCGATGACCATGGCGATGATGGTGACGATCTTGATCAGGGCGAACCAGAACTCGAACTCACCGAACGCCTTCACGGCGATCAGGTTGATCGTGCCCATGCTCACCAGGGCCGCCAGGGCCCAGATCCAGCGGGGCGTATCGGGGAACCAGACGCCCATGTACACGGCGACGGCGGTGATTTCGGCCACACAGGTCACCAGCCACAGGAACCAATAGTTCCAGCCAGTGAGAAAGCCCGCCAACGGGCCGAGGTAATCCTGGGCATAACGGCTGAACGAACCGGCGACGGGGTTATGCACCGCCATTTCGCCGAGGGCACGCATGATCACCAGGATCGCCAGGCCGCCGATGATGTACGACAGCATGATTGCCGGGCCGGCCATTTCAATGGCCTTGGCCGAACCCAGGAACAGACCGACACCGATACAGGCGCCAAGCGCCATCAGGCGAATATGCCGTTCGCCCAGTTCACGTTTGAGCGGGCCGCCGGAAGCGGTCTCGCCGTGGGGCAGGTGATTGCCAACGGGCATAGGGGTACAACCTCATCTTGTTATTGGATAGGAACCACCCAGTGTCCATCCTCACGGCGGGTCGCCATAAGGATGTCGTACCAGGCTCGCCTTTTGGACAAGCCCGTCTGACCCGGTTAAACCGGCCAGCTTGGCGGCGGTGCAGTATAAAAAGCCGCAAGTAGGGCTTTTCACTCAATAAGCAGCAAAGTTCAGCGATAAGTCCCGGAAAACCCCGGCTCGACAGAGGAGCATTCCCTGAGACCTGTAGGAATCGCCTTCAATAAACGCCGGCGAGTATTGCACAGGGCGGGTGCGCCGTCATGCCCCTACCTTCGGCGGATATACCTGCCTTAAAGGCTCTAAACCAGCTATTCCAGGCCAGCACCCATCATGGCGAACGGGCTATCAGCCCAGTGACTTCAGGGGCATTGAGCAAGCAAGTTTTGGGGCGGCTTCGCCACCCAACGGGGGACAAGCCCCCTCTCCACATTTACCGCGCCAGCCCCCCGACTGCGGCCAGAGCGCCCGTCATAGCAAGCGGGCTTGTTGTGGCGAGCGGGCTTGCCCCGCGCTGGGCTGCGCAGCAGCCCCAACAAACCCACCCCAGTTACCCCAGACACACCGAGCAAGCAGGCTTTGGGGCGGCTTCGCCACCCAACGGGGGACAAGCCCCCTCTCCACATTTACCGCGCCAGCCCCCCGACTGCGGCCAGAGCGCCCGTCATGGCAACCGGGCTTGTTGTGGCGAGCGGGCTTGCCCCGCGCTGGGCTGCGCAGCAGCCCCAACAAACCCACCCCAGTTACCCCAGACACACCGAGCAATAAGGTTCTGGCGTCGCCCCCCCCGCTACAGCGCTCCGGCCATAGGGCAAACACCCCATCACAGATACATCCGCACACCGATTTCAGGATCTCGTTCCAACACCAAGTACTAGGGTCAATAAACCTTCCACCCATACCTCAAGGAGCAAAGGATTGCCCCAGAAACCCAACTCCCATTTGTTACGCCTGGGCCGCTATTGCGAGCCAGGACGGGCCTATCTCATCACCACCGTGGTCCACCAACGCTATCCACTATTCAGCAACTTGCGCCTGGGTAGGTTATTGGTTGCAGAACTCAAGCACACCCATGACCTGGGCCTGGTCAACTCGCTGGCATGGGTCATCATGCCGGATCACCTGCATTGGTTATTTGAGCTAGGCGACGCCCCCTTGTCCCAGGTCATCGGCAGGACCAAGTCCCGCAGCACATTGACCATCAACCGCGCACGGGGCATCAGGGAACGCTTCTGGCAAAGTGGCTACCATGACCGCGCAGTCCGCGCCGAAGAAGACATTCGCCGAATTGCCCGCTACATCGTCGCCAACCCCCTGCGTGCCGGCTTGGTCGACCACATCGGTGACTACCCCCTCTGGGACGCCACCTGGCTTTAGCCCACTTACTGTGGCAACCGGGCCCGTCATGGCAACCGGGCTTGTTGTGGCGAGCGGGCTTGCCCCGCGCTGGGCTGCGCAGCAGCCCCAACACCAGCACCCCAGTTACCCCAGACACACCGAGCAAGCAGGCTTTGGGGCGGCTTCGCCACCCAACGGGGGGCAAGCCCCCTCTCCACATTTACCGCGCCAGCCCCCCGACTGCGGCCAGAGCGCCCGTCATGGCAACCGGGCTTGTTGTGGCGAGCGGGCTTGCCCGCGCTGGGCTGCGCAGCAGCCCCAACAAACCCACCCCAGCTACCCCAGACACACCGCGCAAGCAGGCTTTGGGGCGGCTTCGCCACCCAACGGGGGACAAGCCCCCTCTCCACATTTACCGCGCCAGCCCCCCGACTGCGGCCAGAGCGCCCGTCGTGGCAAGCAGGCTCGTCGTGGCGAGCGGGGTTGCCCCGCGCTGGGCTGCGCAGCAGCCCCAACAAACCCACCCCAGTTTCTCCAGGCACACCTCGCAAGCAGGCTTCGGGGCGGCTTCGCCACCCAACGGGGGGCAAGCCCCCTCTCCACATTTACCGCACCAGCCCCCCGACTGCGGCCAGAGCGCCCGTTGTGGCAACTGGGCTCGTCATGGCAACCGGGCTTGTCGTGGCGAGCGGGCTTGCCCGCGCTGGGCTGCGCAGCAGCCCCAACAAACCCACCCCAGCTACCCCAGACACACCGCGCAAGCAGGCTTTGGGGCGGCTTCGCCCCCCAACGGGGGACAAGCCCCCTCTCCACATTTACCGCGCCAGCCCCCCGACTGCGGCCAGAGCGCCCGTTGTGGCAAGCAGGCTCGTTGTGGCGAGCGGGCTTGTTGTGGCGAGCGGGCTTGCCCCGCGCTGGGCTGCACAGCAGCCCCAACAACCCCACCCCAGTTACCCCAGGCACACCGCGCAAGCAGGCTTTGGGGCGGCGCCCTCCACGACCACATACAAATTCTGCCTACCCGCCAACCAGCGTCTAAGCTTCAGGCAAGTCCGATCAATCTGCGTGAATGGATCAATCGACTATGGGCGCGTTATGGCAAACCGGTTCGACCACCGCTGCGCAACCCACCGACAGTCCGGACGATCAGTCATTGCCACAAATTCCCCATAGACGCAGGCGCGGATGGCGCTGGTTCTGGCTTTTGCTGGTGGTGGGGCTGGTCGCTCTGGCGTATGCCGCCTCGCGGGAGGTGCGCAGTTCCAAATGGCAGGCCCGGGAGTTCAGCCGTGTCGCGGCCACGCTGGTGTACACCGTGCAACCGGGGCCCAGCGACGCCATCGTGTACCCAGGAGACGGCCCCTTCGACAAACGCCTGGGCTACAGCGCACTGGGTGATTTCCTGCCGCGCCTGCGGCAGCGCAATTACCTGATTCAGAGCCAGGCCCACTTTTCCCAGGACTTGCTGGACTACACCCGCCATGGCCTGTTCGTACCCTATGCCGAAAAGATTCAGGCCGGCTTGTCGATCAGCGACTGCCGTGCGCAACCGCTGTACCAGTTCAACTATCCACAACAGTTCTATCCAAGCTTCAGCGCCATTCCCCCGGTGATCGTCAGCAGTCTTCTGTTTATTGAAAACCGCGACCTGCTGGACCCCGCCCAACCCCAGGCCAACCCCGCCGTGGACTGGCCGCGTTTTGCCAAGGCCGCGTGGTCGCAGTTGGCCAAGCTGCTGCACCTTCCCGGCCAGACCGCAGGTGGCAGTACCCTGGCCACGCAATTGGAAAAGTATCGTCACTCCCCCGATGGGCTGACCCTCTCCGGCGGCGAGAAGATCCGCCAGATGATTTCCGCCAGCGTGCGCACCTACCAGGGCGGTCCGCAAACCCTGGCCGCGCGGCAAAATATCGTGCGCGATTACCTCAACAGCGTGCCGCTGTCCGCCGTTCCCGGGCATGGTGAAGTGCATGGCATCGCCGAAGGCCTGCGGGTCTGGTACGGCGCCGACTTCAACCAGACCAACGCCCTGCTGGCAGGCAACGATGCAAAAAACCTGGCACAAAAAGGCCTGGCCCTGCGCGAGGTGTTGTCGCTGATGATCGCCCAGCGCCGCCCGTCCCATTACCTGTCCAAGGGCCGCGATGAGCTGGCCAGCCTTACCGACAGTCACCTGCGCCTGCTGGGGCAAAGTGGCGAGATCGAACCGACACTGATCAACGCCGCCCTGGCGAGCAAGGTGACTTACCGCGACTGGCAGCAACAGCCGACAATCCAACCCATCGAAACCAACAAAGGTATCAGCGTGGTGCGCAGCCGCCTGGCCGCCCTGCTCAACCGTCCGCTGTACGATCTGGATCGGCTGGACCTGGCCGCCACCAGCACCCTGCAAAGCGAGCTGCAAACCCAGGCCACCGACTACCTCAAGCGCCTGGCAGACCCGGCGTTTGCCGCGCAATTGGGGCTGCTCGGCCCGCGCTTGTTGACGCCCACCAGCACCGCTCAGGTGCGCTATAGCTTCAACCTCTACGAGATGACCGCCGACGGCGCGCGAGTGCGGGTGCAGACCGACAGCACCGACCAACCCTTCGATATCAACGAGGGCAGCAAGCTGGAACTGGGCTCTACCGCCAAGCTGCGGGTGCTGACCACCTACCTGCAGATGATCAGCGAATTGCATGAGCGCTATGCCGGCCAGGCGCCCGCCGCGCTGAAAAAAGTCGAGGTCAACGACCAGGATCGCCTGACTCGCTGGGCCGTGGATTACCTGATACAGCACAACGACCACAGCCTGGCGAACATGCTCGATACGGCCCTCGACCGGCAATACTCGGCCAGCCCCGGCGAAGCTTTTTTTACTGGGGGCGGCTTGCATCGCTTCCATAACTTTCGCAATGAAGACAACGGCCGCAACCCGACCCTGCGCGATGCCCTGCGCGAGTCGATCAACCTGCCGTTCATCCGCCTGATGCGTGACCTGGTGCGCTACAGCACTTATCAGGGGCCCAACAACAGCGCCGAGTTGCTCAAGGACGACAGCGACCCGCGTCGTCAGGAATACCTGGCTCGTTTTGCCGACCGCGAGGGCACCACGTTCCTGCTGCGCTTCTGGAAAAAGTACCGCAACAAGGACACCCAGGCCCGTCTCGACACCTTTCTCGACAGCATGCACCCCACCGCCATGCGCCTGGCCGCCGTGCATCGCTACCTGTTGCCGCAGGCCAGTCAGCAGAGTTTCAACAGCTTCGTCCGGGCCCACCTGCCGGCGACCAAAAGCGCCGAAAAACTCACCGATGCGCGCCTCGACACGCTCTATATCAACTACGGCCCCGGGGCCTATGACCTGCCCGACCAGGGCTATATCGCCAAGGTCCACCCGCTGGACCTATGGCTGTTGGGCTACCTGCTCAACCACCCCGACGCGACGTTCTCCCAGGCCGTCGCCGCCAGCGAACATGAGCGCCAGGAAGTCTACAGCTGGCTGTTCAAGAGCCGGCACAAGAGCGCCCGCGACAGTCGGATCCGCACCATGCTGGAGATTGAAGCGTTCCTGGACATTCACCAGCGCTGGCAGCAGGTCGGCTACCCCTTCGACCACCTGGTGCCGTCCCTGGCCACCGCCATCGGCAGTTCGGGGGACCGTCCGGCAGCGCTGGCGGAGTTGGTGGGCACCATCCTCAACGATGGCGTGCGCCAGCCGCCGCTGCGCATCGACAGCCTGCACTTTGCCGCCGCCACGCCCTACGACACCCGCGTGGTCAACGACCCGGACCGCGGCAAACGGGTGATGCCCAGTGCGGTGGCCACGGCCCTGCGCGCCGCGCTGTCGCAAGTGGTGGACGCCGGCACAGCCAAACGCGTGGCGGGTAGTTTCAAACTCGCCGATGGCACGCCCCTGACCATGGGTGGCAAGACCGGCACCGGCGACAACCGCATCGAGGCCGTGGGCGCCGGCGGCCGTATTCTCAGTTCCAAGTCGATCAACCGTACTGCGACTTTCGTGTTCTATATCGGCGACCAGCACTTCGGCACGCTGACGGCCTTTGTCCCCGGCAGTTCAGCGCAAAACTTCACCTTCACCTCTGCGCTACCGGTCCAGGTGCTCAAGGGGATGGCACCGATCCTCAGCCCTTACCTGCAACCGGGCGCACACACGTTGTGCCAGGCCCCGGCATCCACTTCGGTTGAATACACGCAAGCTCCGCAACCGGGTGTTAGTTATCTCAGTCATGCATTTGAATAATGAACTTTTGCCGCACTTGAACCGCGAATCATCCCCAGGATTTTGAACTTTTGTTCTGAACTTCAGCAGATACGCTAATGCTTAAAACCATCTAGCGAGCGTTACTGCATGCCCGAACTGCCCACTCCTGCCCAATCGCCTACGACACTCTATAAAGGGCCCCACTATGAACGGCTAACACAGCTCATCCCCGACTGGCTTACCACCGCCACCCTGGCCAGGGTCAGCCCATTGGGCAGCGCCGAACTGTCCCGACCGGCCTGGTACGCCAGCGCCTCGCCCAGCCAACACCAAGTGCTGCAGCGCACCAATGCCGAAGGCTGGCGCGCGCAAAACGCGGTGGATCGCCAACTGCGCGAAGTGCAAGACGTGTATGCGTTTGCCGAGCCGTTGTTGAAACAGGCTATCTACGACAAATACCGCCTGAACGTCGACGTCAAAAGTACGTTCCTCAACCTGTATATCCCCAAAAAATTACCCTGGTACGCACTCACTATTGTCCCTGGCGTGACCAGCCGCAAAGTGTCACTGCTGGATGCGGCGCTGCATAACTTTGCCGCGAGCGAAACCTTTGAAGACGACTCCTGCTACATCTCTCAACCCGACTACCGGGGCCACTTCACCCTCAAACCCCTGCACCCCAAAATGTCCATCCAGCAGTTCAAGGCGCTGTGCCGAGAACTGGACCTTGGCACCCGCTATCAGCAGCATTTGCAAGACCACCTGCTGCCCAGCGATCCCGCCGCCCGCGCCGCACTCAAGCACAGCATCATCGCCAGTCAAAAAGCCGCCCTCAAAGCTGCCGCGCAACTGGCGGCGCTGAAAACCAATGACCAACAGGTTCCAGACCTGGGGCGGGCGGCCTACGGGGTGTTGATGCGCGCATTGCGCGGTGAACGCGGGGTGTTGCAGTTCTACCAATTGCACATTCTGGATGCGCCACTGACCGGGATCCTGCTGATTGCCGCAGACCTGGACCGGGTATCCAGCGTGTCAAAACTGATCGTCTATATCCCCCATGATCCCGAAAGCCCGGTCAAGGAATACGACTCCAGCCTGACCTTCATGCGCGACCTGACGCGCAAACTGCAAGCCAACGCGCCGATCCCCTCACGGGGGCAGCAGACTTACCAGCAGTTCTTCAGCCAGTTTGTCGACCATGGGCTGCGCGGGCATTTCTTTACCGGGCTGGATCAGCGTTTGTGCCGGGTGCAGTGGCATGAAGCATCACCCCTGGACCCGCGCCCGCAATGGCGCGAAACGCCGCTGGACAATCCCCGCCTGCAGTTTTCGGCGGTGCGTATCGACGGTGATCTGTGGGAGCACCTCTATCAGCAAGCCCTGAACAAGATTCTCAATGACGGGCGCACGATTGCCGTCGCCACCACCGACGCTGACAGTCACCAGCGCTGGGCCTGGTGGGACAACCTGACAAAAATCGTCGCGGATATTTTCAACATCGCCCTGCTGGTCATCACACCCTTCGTGCCGTTCCTCGGTGAGTTGATGCTGGCCTATACCGCCTATCAACTGAGCAGCGATGCCATCGAAGGCCTGGTAGACCTGGGTGAAGGGCAATTTCGCGAAGCCGCCGACCACCTTGTCAGCGTGGCCACCGATGTCGTGCAACTGGCCACCTTCGCCGCCGGCGCAGGCCTTGGCAGTGCCTTCAAGCGCTCGTCGTTTGTCGACGGTTTGCACCCGATCGACGTCGACGGGCAACCCCGCCTGTGGAACCCGGACCTGACGCCTTACGCACGCAACGACCTGCAACTGCGCAGCGACGCACAGCCCGATGCCCTGGGCCTGCATGCCCAGGGCGACACCGCCATCCTGCGCCTGGAGGGCCGGCACTATGTGGTCGAACACGACCCCACCACCGACACGTACCGGATCAAGCACCCGAGCCGGCCGCACGCCTATGCACCGAAACTCGACCACAACGACCATGGCGCCTGGCTGCATGAGGCAGAAGACCCGCATACCTGGGACCGTGAGACCTTGCGCACCCGCCTGGGCCCCTTGGCGCAGGGCCTCACGCCCGCAGAGCTGGAGCAGGCCTGTGAAACCAGCGGCACCCACGACGGCGCCTTGCGCATGATGTACGCCCACCGCGAACCGCCGCCGCCCCTGCTGGCCGACAGCCTCAAGCGCCGCCGCCTGCACCGGCAAGTCGAACAGGCACCGCAGCAGATGCGCACCGGCGCCATGCCTGATCTGCCGACCAATTGGTCAGTGCAAACCATCAGCGAGCTGGCCGGCTGGCCCTCGGACAAAGCCATCGATGTGTTTATCAATAACGATTTGAGCGGCTATGCCATGCGCTACGGAGCCACCGACGCCACACAGGCCAATACCCTGAAAATCAGCCATCACGATGTCCGGGCCGGCAAGTTGCCCGAGCACGTCGTGGCGTTTCTCAGCGAGGCAGAACTCAAGGCGCTACTGCCCTCGCCGGTGCCCGCCACGCAATCCGGGCAGGTCGAGGCCTTGCGCGGGCAACTGGCCGAGCGCCTGGTGCCGCAGAAGACCGCGATTTTCAACCACCTCTATAGCACCCGCGAAGTGCTCGACACGCCCCACGGCCAACTGATTCAACAGCAATTCCCGCACCTGCCCAGCGATCTGGTGAGCCTGTTGCTGCTGCGCACCTCGCCCGAGGATCTGGAGGTGATGAGCAGCGAGCAGCGCATCCCCCTGCGCCTGAAAAACCTCGCCCGGGAACTGGCCAACGAAGTACGCGCCAGCCACGCCAGCGAAGGCCTGTACGACGACGCCTTACTGACGCCGGATACCGAGCGCATGGCCTTGAATATCGTGCGCTTGAACAGCGACTCGCTGGGCGACCTGAATATCGCCATCCATAGGCAATCGGCCGATGGTCCCTTGCGTTGTCAGGTCGGCCCGACTGACGCCGGCACGCAGAAAATCCTGTTGTACCAAAGCCAGGGACGCTACCAGATCCACGGTGCACCGGACGTTGCGCAGTACAGTTTCTACGAAGCCCTGTTGCGCGTGCTCCCCGCTGACGCCATCGGCTACCGGGCAGGCCAGGGCGAGATATTCAGGGCCTGGCTCAAGGAGCAACTTGAACCCCTGGCCGCACGCCGTACGGTATTGGAAGCACCCAGCCGACGCCGGGCCGACGAGGGCGTCACTCAACGCCTGCTGCAAAAGCCCGGCTTCGAAGCCTTCCGCCGCTTGTTTCGCCGCCGGCCGGCGCAAACGCCGACGCTCAGAGAAACCCTGAGCACACTGTGCCCCTTGCTCAACGAGGAGGAGATCGCGCAGGTCATGCCCTTTCTCGGCACTCCCGCGGGTAAGCAATTGCTGGGCAAGCTGCAAGCCGACCACCAGTTGCTGCTCGAAGACCTGCGCTACATTCGCAAACGCCGAACCCTCGGCCCCGCAGGCAGCGTGCTCGCGGAAAACGAACTGTTGATGCGCAAGATGATCCTCAAGGAGCTGCGCACCTGCTGGGAGGATGGCGCCTACCAGAGCATGTTGCCAACGCAACCCCGCGCTCGCGGCACCTTGCTGGACTTGAGTGAGCTGGTACTGGGCCGCGACATACACCACATTGAACCGTTGCGGGCCGACTTCAGCCATGTCACCCGCCTGAACCTGAGTGGTACGCGCCTGCTGGACCAGGAAATGGGCTTTCTGCATAACTTTCCCAGCGTGCGTACGGTGGACCTGTCCCACAACAAACTGACCGGTCTGCCCCCTCAACTGACCGACCTGAAGCACCTGAGCGCGCTGAACCTGGGCCATAACCCGATCCGGTGGGTGCGCTATGACTACGAGGTGCTCAAACGGCTGTGGCAGTTGCGCTCCTTGAACCTGGAGGGGCACAACCAGCTGAAAGTGCCACCGGACATCAGCCTGATGCCCGAACTGCGCCGACTGGCCCTGCGCCGAACCGGTATCACCCAATGGCCAGACGGCCTGGACAGCCCCCGACTGGCGATCCCCGAACTGGACCTGACCCACACAGAGGTCAGCAGCGTGCCGCAATTCGCCGAAGACTCGGTGGGCGCGCGTATCGTCGCCGGCAGTTGGCTGGACCGTGGCAAGCTCGAACCCGAGGATGAAAACCGTTTTGTCAGCTACCGCCGGGCGTTTGGTTTCGACCCCTATCGCACGGCGCCCCGCAGCGGTGCGAGTGAGCGGCAGTATTGGTTGTCTGGCCTGGACGGCGACGAGCGCGACGTGGCCATCAACGTCTGGGACGACGTTGAAAAAGAGCATGGCTCCCAGGGAGTTTTCGACCTTCTCAAGCTGTTGCGCCCACCGGTGGAGTTCCAGACCGAGATAGATGCGCAATTGTTTCGCGAAGGCCGGGAAGACCTGGCCATACGGGTCTGGCAGTTGCTGTTTGCGATGGATGAGAACCCGCAGTTTCGCGAGCGGATGTTCAGCCTGGCCGCGACGCCGGTCAATTGCGCGGATGCCGGCGCGCATGTATTCAATCGCATGGGCGTCGAGACTATGCTCGAACACATTCTCAAGGATAACTCCCCGCAGGCACTGCTCCAACGCGAGAGCCGCCTGGTGAACCTGGCCAGGCAATCCTGGCGCCTGGACCAGGTCAACCGACTGGCCCGCGAAGAAGTCCTGCACCGCGTCACCCCGGTCAGCGAAGGCGGCCTGGGGCAAACCTTTGGCAGCGGTGAAGGCCAGGTGGATGACGTGCAGGTCTACCTCGCCTACCAGACCGGGCTCAAGACACGCCTGAACCTGCCGTGGGTGTCCGAACACATGGTCTACCGCAACACCGCCAGGGTGACCCAGGCCCATCTCGACAAAGCGGCGCGTGCGATTCGTCAGTTGCAGCAAGGCGACGGGCTGGTCAACGGGGTACTGGAGCAACCGTTCTGGAACGACTACCTGCACGACGCCCATCTCCAAGCCTTCAACACCCAGGACGAACTGCGGGAAAAGGCCGGCAGCCAACTGCAGGACCTGCTGGAACTGCACCAACAATGGTCCGCAGGCCAACTGACGGCAGAGGCCAAGACACACGTGCGCGAACAACTGGTGGCCCTGGCCGACGAACTGGTTATCCCACACAACGTGGTACTTGCCGAACAACCATTGCCAGACAGCACCGTGCTGGGTTTTTACGAGCGCATCCAAAATGACTACAACGAACTTGCCCGCCGCCTGACCCGCCAGGCTTTAATCCAGTTCAGTTAGCACTGAGCGGACGATCGGCGCCTGTCCTGGCCTGCCGGCCTGTTGTGGCAACCGGGCTTCTCGTGGCCTGCAGACCTCTTGTGGCGAGCGGGCTTCCTGTGGCGAGCGGGCTTGCCCCGCGCTGGGCTGCGCAGCAGCCCCACTCCACCCACCGTAGATATTTCAGGCACACCGCGCCAGCAGGGTTTGGGGCGGCTTCGCCACCCAGCGCGGGGCAAGCCCGCTCGCCACAGGGACGGGGGCAGCCGGTCAGTTTTTTTGGAAGCTTCGCAGCGGACGGCTGCAGCACTACAGGACTTTTGTGGCCCGCAGACTTCTTGTGGCGAGCGGGCTTGCCCCGCGCTGGGCTGCACAGCAGCCCCACTCCAAACACCGTAGATATTTCTGGCACACCGCGCCAGCAGGGTTTGGGGCGGCTTCGCCACCCAGCGCGGGGCAAGCCCGCTCGCCACAGGGACGGGGGGCAGCCGGTCAGGTTTTTTTGGAAACTTCGCAGCGGGCGGCGGGAGTACTACAGGACTTTTGTGGCCCGCAGACTTCTTGTGGCGAGCGGGCTTGCCCCGCGCTGGGCTGCGCAGCAGCCCCACTCCAGACGCCGTAGATATTTCTGGCACACCGCGCCAGTAGGGTTTGGGGCGGCTTCGCCACCCAGCGCGGGGCAAGCCCGCTCGCCACAGGGCGGGGTTTGAGTGCGGTTCAGGGGGCCAGGAAGTCGAACACCAGGTGCACTGTGCCGTAGTACTCGCCGCCGCGATATCCGTCATCGGGTTTTATCGCGGCGATGTCCAGTTCGGCGCGGCGGCCGGCGCGGGCGTCGTTGGCGTTGACCACTTCTATCGGGTCCAGGGTCAGGGCTACCCGGTTGAATTGCACCTGCAGGTCGATGCGGTTACGCCCGTTGTACAGGTACGGCTCGGCACCCAGGCGGGCCGCGACCCCGCCGTTGAGGTTTTTCACGTCGAAGTTCTTGCGCAGCCTGCCCAGTTGCTCGGTCACCAGGTTCCAGGCCAATAGTTGGTCCTGGCCCATCCAGTCCGGCTCGGACGGCAGTACATAGGCCTCATGCACCGGGATGGTCACCGAAACATCGAATGAGTGGCGCTCCTGGATTGCCGCGGTGTGGGTAGCCGCCAGCATGCAAGCCGCCAGTACACCGAGTCTTGTCAGTTGCTTGAACATCATCATCACCCGTTACTTTTCTCGACCTTCATCGGTTTTTTATCCAGCCCTTCCACCAGCACGAAGCTGTAGCGCCGGCCCGGTTTTTTCTCGAACTTCAATTGCCGCTCGGGCAGGATGTGGTGCTTGGTGGTAGGCACGCAGTCGGTGGCGTCGGTCACCGAGCAATCGTGAAACTCATCGAGCACCACGGTGCTGTTGCCGGCGTTGCGCAGTTGGTATTGATCGGTGGTGTCGTTGATCTGGGTATCAAACCGCGTGTCTTTGGGGCGCACGAAAAACACCGTGCCGTAGCCGGCCATCACGTTGATCCCGGCAGCGAGGTGGTCCTTGTAGTCGACGCGCTCTTCATCGGTGATGCCGAAGTTGTCGTCTTTTTCCGGAACCACGGGGATAAAGCGCAGGCGGAAATAGCGCTCCTTGTCACGCGGGCCCATGTACAACAGGCGCGTGCCCTGGCGGCCGTTTACCGGGACGATCAGCCGTGACGGGCTGGCCATCAGGCCGTCGCGGCTGGTAGTGGCGCCCTTGTCGTCGGTCATCGAAGCCACCGGAACTTCGCGGGTGGTGCCGTCGGCGTTGTAGACGATCTCCAGCACATTGACCTTGATGAACGCGGTGCTGGTGCCGCCATTGAATACACGCTTGAGGTAGGAGCTGCGATCGCCTTCGAGGTAGTCATACACCACCCCCACATTGATCAGCGGCCCGGCCTGGGCGGTGAGGGACATCAGGCTCAACCCGATCCATAACGCTGCTTGTTTCATGTTTACTACGCCTCATTGATTGAATGCGGCGGGCCCGGCCCGCCGGTGGTGCGGCGAGACTAAATCTCGGAATCCCAGATCACTGTCACCACGCCCGAGTAAGTGCTGCCCGGCTGGTTGAGCATGCCGGCCATGTCGTCCCGCAGGACTTCAAAATGCAGGGTGCCGGGACGGTCGTTGACGTAGAACAACGGCTGGAACAGATCGGTGCCGTCTCCGTCCAGGCGCAAGGGGCGTTTTTGCACGGCCTGGTTGCCACGCCCATCGATGCCGCTGGGCAGTGTCACGGCGATTTGCAACGGCACTTCATCGCCATTGGCGTTACGCAAGCCGCAGGTGTTGCCCATCACGATCGAGCACTCCAGCTGCATCTTGAAACGCGAACTGGCGGCGATGCGGAAGGTCTGGTCGCGGTACAGCCGGGTCGGCGCACGCCCACGGTTGAGCCAGGCTTGCCAGCCGCCCTCGGGGAGCAACTCGATGCGGTTGCCGCCCGGGGGGATATCGACTTTGAGGTCATGTTCCACCGACAGATTAAAATTCAGTGTCAGCTGGGAGTCGTTTGGAATGACTACGTCGCCAAAGTCAAAGTCCAGTCCTGGCCCCATGGTGTAAGTCAGGCTGCCCGTGTACTCACCCGATGACATGCTCAGCGGGTTGGGAGTCCTGAGCGCATAGGCGAATTCGAGCGTGCGATATTGAAAAAAGGTGATGGTGGTTCCGGGAAAACGACTGCATACACCCGCATTTTCCGGCACCAACCAGAAGAACAACGCTAACGTCGAATGCCCGGTAAGGAACCCCGTACTCTGGCAAGGCGCGGGCGCGTTCAGCCACTGTCCCTGCCAGGAAACACCTGGCCGTGCCCACGCGCTGGTATTTGGCCGAATATCCCAACGGTGCCCAATTCCGGCTATCCGTACCTGCACTGTCTCGACTTCACCGGTGCGCGTATGGGTCACCGGAACATCGCGCCACTGCGAAGGCACTTGCCACATGGCGCCTTTGCGCGGGTCTTCGTGATAGGCCTCGATGGGCGCAATGGCGTCCGCTCGAAACGAGTCATCAATGCGGATCGTGAAAATCCCCATCTGCTTGCATCGTGCAGGCATGTGCCCTTGGCAAATGCCTGTCACTGGTGTGGTGTTAACAAATTCGTTCTTGGTCGGATTTGCCGGGTCAGGTTTAAAGACGGCGGTGATGTTTTGGCTAATAGCGTTTGCAGGCTCAGCCAACACCGCGCCCAATAAGCCAGCCAACAACAGGCCAAACACATTTCTCTCAAACTGCTTTTTCATAAACGTCCTTAACCAGCGGTCTCGGTCTGGAATGTGTTTTCAGCCAGGGTGTCCGGCGTGCAGCGCAGGTCACCGATCATCAACACGTCGTTTTCATTGGCGGAGGTGGCCGGGTCGAGGCGGAACTGGCAGAGCAACTGGTTGCGGTAGCGCACTTCGAGGGTCGGTGAGCTGGCGCTCATTTCCATGGAGAAGAACCCGTCGACTTCGCTGACTCCACGGCTGGCGTGGTTGATCACGTGATGGCCCCTGAGCGGCTGGCCCTGGGCATCGAGCAGGCGCCCGAGCACTGACACGGTCTTCATCACGGTGATTTTTCGGTAGTCCACCCCGCCCTTGTTCAGGTGATAAGTGGTCCGCCCCGGCTGGATGTTGGCCGCCGGTGGGTGGTTACCCTCAAAGTCGAAGTTCACCGTGCTGCTCTTGTAGGCGGCCACCGGCACAAAGTTGCGCCCGGGCCGCAGGATCGCGCCGCCACCGCTGAAGTCGTCGGCACGCAAGGTGATCTCATCGAGGTCGGTCTCGACGTCGACGATCATCCCCGCGCCATAGGTCTGGTACTGGCTGGTCATCAGCATCTGGTCGCCACCGGCAACGAAGGTGCTGTGCAGGTTCAGGCCACCGCTGAGGTTGCCGTTGAACGAGCTGCGCTGGACGAAGCCATCACCGCTGACGACATCGCTGTCAAAGCTGGCCATGCCCGACAGGCCGACGCCGTAGGTGTCGGTGATCGCCGTGGCCGAGACGCTTTGCAGCAGGTGCTCGGTGAGGTCCTGGCGGTAGGTGACCGAAGCATTGTTATCGCGGCCACCGTCGCGGTCGGTACGGGTACCGATGCTGCCGGAAATCTGCCGGCCATCGCCGCCCAAGGCCAGGCTCACGGAGAGGTCCACGCCACGATTGCGCTGATCGCCGGTGCCAGAAGTGCCCGGTCGATCAAACACCGAGAACCGCCAGTTGGCGTCGCTGCCCCACAAGGTATCGCGCCGGCTCCAGCCCAGGTCCAGCCCGGTGCCTTCGACGTTGCCCTCGCTGTGGGACAGGCGCAGGTTCCAGGAATTTGTTGCGTCGACCCGTTGGTTGACCGAGAGCGCCGAGTTGCTGGTCTGGCCGACAAAGGTATTGCGCCGCAGACGCGTGCCGTCCGGCAGGGTTTCATAGGTGTCACGGGTGTCGAGCCAGCTGCGGTTATGGCTGAACACCAGGGTGGTGGCCCCCAAGGTATAGAGCCCCTGCAAGTCCATGCCCGTGCCGTGTTCGCGGGTCTGATAGAGGTTGGCAAAAAGGCTGGTGTTGTTGGCCACCGTCCAGTCTGCCGAGCCGCCGTATTGCAGTTGATCGCGCACTTCGCGCGCCGACAGGCCGAGGATCACCCGTGGGTGTACCAGGTAGTTGAGCGAGGCGCCGGCAGTAACCGCGCCGGACGACTGTTCGTCCCAATTGCTGAACAACTTGGTTTCGCGCCCGGCAAACACGTTGTAGCGCCAGCGGTCTTCGGCGTTGCGCCAGTTGCTGGGTTTGTAGACCAGCTCCTGGGTGGTGCTGACGGTCAGGCCATCTTCCACCAGGCGCACTTCGACTTCGTAGATGCCGCCGGGCAACGGTCGCGTGTCCAGGGTCTGCAAGCCTGCCGCCACCGCCTGGGTGTTGACTAGCAGGCCGTTGCGGTAAATCTCCACGGCGGCCTGGCGATTGGCGGTGACGTAGATCGGATAGACACTGGCCTTGGTGTTGTTGATCGCCAGACTGTCGGAGCTGCCGTACATGACACCCAGCGCCGTATCGGGGCTGGCGCCAAAGCTGCGCAACTGACGGGTCAGGCCATCGGAGTTGGGCGTGAAATGGCCCAGGCGCAAAAAGCGACCTTCCAGTTCACGTTGGGTGTAGAGCTCGTGAATCGCGTGGCGCAGTTGTTCTTCATCGCCACTCTGGCGCGCCAGTTGCAAATTGAACACCTGGGTCCAGTTGCCCAGGCTGGCACTGGCCTGCAGACCATAACGCCCGCCCAGGTCTTCATCCTCGCCGCCGTTGAGGTTGAGCTGGTTGTTGATAATCAAGCCTCGGCTGCCGCCTTCGGGCTGTGCGTGATAGCGCGGAGCGTCACCGCCATGTTCGACGTTCTGGGTGATGATCGACAGCAGCGAGCTTTCAAGGTTGTAGTGGGTGGACACCAGTTGCTGTGGGCATGACTGGGTACACGCACCAAGAGCAACACCACTGGCCAGCACCGCTTGCCAGATGTCGCGGGTGGCCGCCGGGACTTTGCTGTCGCCGGTGTCGGTGAACTCCAGCAACGTCACATGTTCGTCCTGCGACAGGGAAATCAGCGCCTCTCCCATGGGTTGCTGGTCCAGTTCAACCTGTACCGCCAACGGCACATCGAAGAAGTGATCGCTGAACCCGGCAGGCAAACCCTGGGCCTGGGTCATCAGACTGGCGGGCGTGACGGTACCTGGCGTGGGCGCGGCCACGGCACTCGTACAAATCACTAGCGCAAGCGCAACCGCGATGGGCGTCATCGGGAACATGAAAGGAATACTCTGAGGGCCAAGAGACAAAACAAAAAACCAGGCCGGCCTACGGGGAGAATCAGCCGGCCCGAACGCCAATGCCCGCGGGCGTACAAGCCCGGCGGGCACCTACACCATCAAGGTGTCGTTGGCAGCACCGCGTCGAACACCAACGCCACAGCGGAGGTGTAGGCACCGCGCTGGGTTGCCGAAGGCTTGGCTGCCACGATGCGCAGTTCAGCAGCGACGCCTGGGGTGGAGTCCGCTTCGGTGACGACTTCTTTAGGGGTGCCGGTCATCTCTACACCGTTAAAGCTGGTGGTCAGCGCAATGTTCTGTGCAACGTTGCCGTTGAACAGCACGGCCGGGCCGCCTTCGATGTAGGCGTGGACCGAGCCGTTGGTGTTTTTCACGTCGTAGACGGCGGTCAACGGCGCCAGCTCACCGCTGACAAGGTTGTAGCTCATGCTTTCATCGCGGCCGAAGTTAGGGTCACGTGGCTGCGCGTGGAACACGGTTGTCGGGATATTCGCCTTGATGTTGACGGTGTGGTTGGCTTCACCGGCGGCGAATGCCATCGACGAATTCAGCGCCAGGAGGGCCAGAGGGGCAGCAATTGCGAACTTCTTGAACATGGTGATTTCCTGTTTTCGGACAAGTTAGTGACCCACTGAAAGTTGAACCATAGATCCAACACACAATGAGAGCCGTCGCGATGAAACTTAAGTGATTGCAACGCGAGGCAGATGATCCACCAACTTTAAAAACAGATATGCAAGGCAGTTCCCACGCTGCCGTAGCCAATAGATACAGGATAACTCGGAAAAATATGGCACTTTGCCAAAACTTTAATTTCTTCCGTAGGATACAGACTACATGAATGGTTACAGCGAATACGCAATGAAAAGTCCGTAAGAACGGTACCACAAAAGCAACTAACCAGTAATGTAACCCAGCCAATGAAAGTTTGAGCTTTAGCTCTAATACTAGTTATGAAGCGCAACTTATGGGGAATAAATTAACTTGGCGCTCGGTTCGTCCGCCCACGGATGACCGTTGGTCACCTGCCTCTGGCCGGAACTTAAGATATATCTTACGTTATGTCTAAACCACACAGCAGAGAGCATGACAATGAGAGACCCTCATTCCCACCGTGAACCCGGTGACGACCGCGACGGCTTCGAAAAACGCCCAGGCCGCGAACGCGCTGGTCGAGGCCCACGGGTCTTCGCACCCGGCGACCTGAAGCTGTTGCTACCAGCGTTGATCGCCGAACAGCCGTGCCATGGCTACGACCTGATCCGCCAGATCGAAGGCCTGTTCGATGGCGCCTACAGCCCCAGCCCCGGGGTGATCTACCCCACCCTGACCTTCCTTGAAGAAAGCGAACTGATCACCGGCGACGCCCAGGCTGGAAAAAAACGCTACACAATCACCGACGCCGGACGTCTGTTCTTAAGTGAGCAAGCCATTGCGCTGGACGGTGTGCGCATGCGCATTGATGTCAGCAAACGCTCATTGCGCGGCCACGACCGACCGCCGCAAATCCACGAGGCGGTGCACAACCTGCGCCATGCCTTGCAGTTGCACCACGGGCGCTGGAGCCCGGAAGAAATCACCCGCGTCGCGGCGCTGCTCAACAGCACCGCCCAAGCCATTGTGGATGGCCCGGCCGTCCCACCTGTACAGGGGAAAACCCTATGAGTACGCCTGTCATTCACCGAGTGAGCCACGAGATCAAACGCCGGCGCCTGGAGGTGCTGCGCGTGGTCGACATCACCCCGCGCATGCGTCGTATCACCCTGGGTGGCGAGCAGTTGGCGGGGTTCGTCAGCCTGGGTAGCGATGACCATATCAAGCTGCTGTTCGCACAGAACGCTGCCGAGCTGGCGGCACTGGAAAGCCCGACATTCAGTGTCAAGGGCGAGGGGCCACAACCGGCGATGCGCGACTACACCCCGCGTCGGATCGACTTGAGCCGCGGCGAGTTGGATATCGACTTCGTGCTGCACGGCGACGGCCCGGCCTCCACCTGGGCCGAACAGGCCAAGCCCGGCCAGCACCTGCACATTGCCGGCCCCCGCGGGTCGATGATCGTGCCGGACATCTTCGACAGCTACCTGCTGGTGGGCGACGAAACCGCCATCCCGGCCATCGCCCGCCGCCTGGAAGAACTGCCGGCAGGGCGCAAGGCGCTGGTGGTGATCGAGATTGCCGATGAGCATGAAAAGCAGACACTCGACAGCGCAGCCGATGTGCAGGTGACCTGGGTGGTGCGTGGCCAGGATGAGTTGCTCGGCACCGTACGCGACCTGCAAGTGCCAGAAGGCTCGTTGTATGCCTGGGTCGCCACCGAGACCAAGCTGTCGCGCCAGGTACGCCGGGTGCTGCTTGACGAGCACAAGCTCAACGATGAGTTCGTCAAGGCCGTGGGTTACTGGCGTGCACAGGGCAGCGACGAGGAATAGCCCTTCTCCAGGCAGACAGAGCTGCTGTGGCGAGCGGGCTTGCCCCGCGCTGGGCTGCGAAGCAGCCCCCTCTAGTTCAGACACACCGAGCCAGCAGGGTTTGGGGCGGCTTCGCCACCCAGCGCGGGGCAAGCCCGCTCGCCACAGGGGTTTTGAACTACGCTGCCGGCTTCAGGATCTTGTCCAGGCCCACTAGCGCCAATGCCACCAACGCAAACCCCAACAGGATGCCCCCGGCATTCATAAACACCTGTGGATAACCCAGCGTCCCTACATCAATGAACGGGTACTGGTATTGCCCCAGGGCGTGCCCGCGCAGCAGTACATAAGCGAAGTACACCAACGGGTAAATCACCCAGTACCCGACGTGCCTGAGCCGCAGCGCGCCCTTGGGCACACAGAACCACCAGTAGCCCAGGAACAGCAACGGCATCACATCGTGCAGCAATTCGTCGGCGATAAACTGCCAGCCCTCGGGGCTCCACAAATGCCGCAACAGCAAGCTATACGCCAGGCCCACCACGACAATGCTCACCGCAATACCGCTGCTGACCGCCGGGCGCAGGAAAAACCGGCGTGCGGCCGACGGGCGATTCACCAGTGCATAACTCAACACCACAGCGGCCAGGGTGTTGGTCAGCACGGTAAAAAAGCTGAAGAAGTTCACCAGGCCGCCCAACAGGCTGGCATCGGCCATCCAGCGCGAATAGCCAATCAGGTACAGCTGGATCGTCAGGCCCGCCCAACCGGCCAGCGCTGCCCCTGCCACATATGCCCTCATTCCTGGGGGCGTTTGGTGCGCATCAACTTGACGTACAACCCTTCGACCTTTTCCCGCGCCCATGGCGTCTTGCGCAAGAACGTCAGGCTCGACTTGATGCTCGGGTCGTTCTTGAAGCAGCGGATGTCGATGCGCTCGGCAAGGCCTTGCCATTCGTAATGCGCCACCAGCGCGGTGAGCACCTGTTCGAGGGTAACGCCGTGCAGTGGGTTGTTGTTCGGTGCGGTCATGCCGGGCCTTTGCCAAGTAAATGAAGAAGAAGCCGCGCACCTTAGCCGAGGTGCCAGGCCGGTGGAAGCACGACCTTGATTGTAGCCCCACCCCCGCCCCCCTGTAGAAGCAAGCTTGCTCGCGAAAATCGTCAACGCTGAAGCGGGGCATCAGGTTTAACGCGGCGTCCTGAAGTTTTTCGCGAGCAAGCTCGCTCCTACAAGGCTTGTGAAAAGTTCCACTCCACGGCCCAAAAAGAGATGTTATATTGTAACTATAAATATCCAACTCTCTGCTCGACCAAGGAACCTCCCGATGTCCCTCTCCCCTCTCTGGCGCCTGACCCCGCTGGCGGCTGCCCTGTTGATCGGCTCCCAGGCCCACGCCCTGGAACTGCAACCCCAAGTCATCACCGGCAACCCCCTGGGCAGCCAGCAACTGGCCTCGCCCACGACGGTGCTGGAAGGCGATGACCTGACCCTGCAACAAAAAGGCAGCCTGGGCGAAACCCTGAACAAGCAGCCAGGGGTGTCGTCGTCGTACTTCGGCCCTGGCGCCAGCCGCCCGATCATCCGTGGCCAGGATGGCGACCGCATCCGCATCCTGCGCAATGGCGTCGGCGCGCTGGATGCCTCGTCGCTGTCCTATGACCATGCGGTGCCGCTGGACCCGGTCAACGTCGAGCGCATCGAGATCGTGCGCGGCCCGGCTGCCCTGCTCTACGGCGGCAGCGCCATTGGCGGCGTGGTCAACACCTTCGACAATCGCATCCCCACCGAAGCCATCGAAGGCATCCACGGTGCCGGTGAACTGCGCTACGGCGGCGCCGACACCACCCGCAGCAGCGCCGGCAAACTGGAAGCCGGTAACGGCACCTTCGCCCTGCATCTGGATGCCAGCGCGCGGGAATTCAACGACCTGAAAATCCCCGGTTACGCCCGCAGCCGCCACGCCCCCCAAAGCGAGAATGGCCCCGGCAAAAACGGCCGCCTGGGCAACAGCGACGGACGCCAGGACGGCGGCGCGGTGGGCGGTTCCTACACGTGGGACGACGGTTACGCCGGGCTGTCCTACAGCAACTCCGACAGCAACTACGGCTCCCCCGCCGAACAGGATGTACGCATCCGCATGCAGCAGGAGCATTACGCGTTCGCATCGGAGATTCGCAACCTGCAAGGCCCGTTTACCTCGGTCAAACTCGACGCCGGCTACACCGATTACGAACACCGCGAAATCGAAGGTGGCGAAACCGGCACCACCTTCAAGAACAAAGGCTATGAAGCACGCATCGAAGCGCGCCACCAGCCGATGGGGCCTTTCGATGGCATCGTCGGTGCCCAGGTCAGCCGTAGCGAATTCTCCGCCTTGGGCGAGGAAGCGTTCGTACCGCAGACCGATACCAATGCTGGCGCGCTGTTTATCCTCGAAGAAATGCAGGCCAGCGAACGCCTGAAACTGAGCCTGGGTGCACGCCTGGAGCACACCACCGTCGACCCGGACGGCAAAGGCAACGAGCGTTTCGCCAAGGCCAACAGCTCCAGCAGCTTCACCGCCGGCAGCCTGTCGTCGGGCGCTGTGTATACGCTGACGCCCATCTGGTCGCTGGCCGCGACCTTGGGCTACACCGAGCGCGCGCCGACTTTCTACGAGCTGTATGCCAACGGCGCCCACGTCGCCACCGGTACCTATGAAGTGGGTGATGCCAAGCTGTCGAAGGAAAAGGCCGTGGCCAGCGACCTGGCCCTGCGCTTTGACAATGGCACCCACAAGGGCAGCTTCGGCGTGTTCTACAGCCACTTCTCCAACTACATTGGCTTGCTGAACAGCGGCCGCACCTTGAATGACGAGGGCGAAGAAGACGCCGATGGCATCCCGGAATACACCTACTCCGGCGTACGCGCACGTTTCGTCGGCTTCGAAGCCCAGGATCACTGGAAACTCAGCGAAGGGGCCTACGGCAAATTCGCCCTGGAGCTGTCGGGCGACTACACCCGCGCCACCAACCTGGATACCGGCGAAGCCTTGCCGCGCATCGCCCCACTGCGCTTGAACAGTGGTTTGTTGTGGGAACTGGACCGCTGGCAGGCGCGCATTGATGTCGAGCACGCTGCCGGCCAGGGCCGTGTACCGCGCAACGAAAGCGGGACCGACGGCTACACCACCCTGGGCGCCAGCGCCGGTTATCGCTTCAACCTGGGCGGCAGCCAATGGCTGGCGTTCGTCAACGGCGAGAACCTGACCAACCAGACCGTACGCTATGCCAGCTCGATCCTGCGCGATATTGCGCCGGCGCCGGGGCGCAGTGTGCAGGTGGGCTTGCGTACAACCTTCTAACAGACACTGACCTGCAACCTGTGGGAGCTGGCTTGCCTGCGATAGCGGTGGGTCAGTCACTGAAAATAGTGACTGACCCACCGCTATCGCAGGCAAGCCAGCTCCCACATTAGTTTTGCGGTGCCTGCACCGACTGTTACCAAATCCGAAAGAATCCATCTTGCGATTAGCGCTTTCTCTCCCCGAGCCGGCGCTTTATCCTTGTCGGCAACAACCTGAAACGTTTCATCCGCCGCTCAAACCTGACCCGTTGGCACCCGCCAATCGCGGTTTGCGTACTAAAACCAAAAACTATTAAGACCTGCCCTTGCCTATGCCTGCTTTCCCAACACTGCGCCTGTGCGCTGCGCTGCTGCCTTTGTGCCTGATCACCTGCGCCCAGGCCGCGCCGGCCTTTGACCGTGAGTCCCCGTGGATGCTGGGTGATTTCGGCGGTTCCCGGACAGCGCTGTCTCAACAGGGCTACGACTTCAAGATCGACTACATCGGTGAGATGGGCAGCAACCTGCACGGCGGCTCGGACCACGACCGCACTGCGCGCTACAGCGATCAATGGGCCTTCGGCAGCCACCTGGACCTGCAGAAGATCCTTGGCTGGCACGACGCCGAGTTCCAACTGACGATCACCGAGCGCAGTGGCAATAACATCACCAACGATCGCATCAACGATCCGCGGGTCGGCGGCTTTACCTCGTCCCAGGAAGTCTGGGGCCGTGGCCAGACCTGGCGCCTGACGCAGATGTGGTACCAGCAGAAGTTCTTCGACCAGAAACTGGATATCAAGGCTGGGCGTTTTGGCGAAGGCGAGGACTTCAACAGCTTCCCCTGCGACTTCCAGAACCTGGCGTTCTGCGGCTCCCAAGTGGGCAACTGGGTCGGCGGCATCTGGTACAACTGGCCGGTCAGCCAATGGGCGCTGCGGGTCAAGTACCACCTGACGCCCGAGTTGTACGCGCAAATCGGCGCCTATGAACAGAACCCCTCCAACCTCGAGCGCGGCAATGGCTTCAAGCTCAGCGGCAGCGGCACCCAAGGCGCCCTGCTGCCGGTGGAGCTGGTGTGGACCCCGAAGATCCACGGCCTTGCTGGTGAATACCGCGCCGGCTATTACTACAGCAGCGCCAAGGCCAGCGACGTGTACAAGGACCGCAACGACCAGCCCGCGGCCGTCAGTGGCGAGGCCTACCGCAGCGCCTCCAGCAAGCACGGCGTGTGGCTGGGCGTGCAGCAGCAAGTCAGCAGCCTGGCCAGCGACAACACCCGGGGCTTGAGCGTGTTCGCCAACGCGACGATGCACGATAAGAAAACCAACGCTGTGGATAACTATGTCCAGGCCGGGGTGGTCTACAAAGGCCCGTTCGATGCCCGTGCCAAGGACGATATCGGCTTTGCCGTGGCTCGCGTCCACGTCAACCCGGCGTACCGCAAGAACGCCCAAGCCAGCAACCAGGCCCGCGCGGTGTACGACTTTGACGACGCCGCCTACCTGCCGGTGCAAGACACCGAATACAGCGCCGAACTCTATTACGGCGTGCACGTCAGCAACTGGCTGACGGTGCGCCCGAACCTGCAGTACATCCGTCATCCGGGGGCCGTCGCCCAGGTGGATGACGCGCTGGTCGGCGGGATCAAGCTGCAAGCGTCCTTCTGAATCGCAATAAACGCAATTAGCCCTGAACCAAGCCTGCGCGCAAACGTCATCTACAGTGAACAAGCGCGGGACTACCTTAAACGTCACGGAGAATCACACTATGAGCACTGATGGTGCTTCAAGTCCAAGCCGCCTGCTGCCCAGGCTGCTGGGGATCTTGCTGCTGATCATGGGCCTGGCCTTGTTGGCCGGGGGCATCAAGCTGAGCATGCTCGGCGGGTCGCTGTACTACCTGCTGGCCGGTATCGGCATCACCCTGACCGGCCTCCTGCTGCTGGCCACCCGCCGTGCGGCGCTGGGCCTGTACGCGGTGGTGCTGTTCGCCAGTACCGTGTGGGCCCTGTGGGAAGTCGGCCTGGACTGGTGGCAGTTGGTACCGCGCCTGGCCCTGCTGTTTGGCTTGGGTATCGTCATGCTCCTGCCGTGGTTCCGCCGCCCCTTGCTGCGTGGGCAACCTGCCCCGCTGGGCACTGGCGCGCTGAGCGTGGCCGTGGTGCTGGCCGGTGCAACCGCCGTGGCCAGCCAGTTCACCAACCCTGGTGAAATCAAAGGCCAACTGGACCGCGATGCGGTACCGGGCATGACCAATGCCGCACCGGCCCAGGCCGATGGCGACTGGAACTCCTATGGCCGCTCGGCTTTCGGTGACCGCTACTCGCCCCTGGCACAGATCACCCCGCAAAACGCGCACAAGCTAGTACCCGCCTGGACCTATCGCACCGGCGACCTGCCTGGCCCTGGCGACCCCGGTGAAACCACCGCGGAAAACACCCCGCTGAAAGTCAACGGCATGCTCTACGTGTGCACGCCGCACAGCCAGGTGATCGCCCTTGACCCGGATACCGGCAAGGAAATCTGGCGTTTCGACCCTAAGCTCTCGACGCAGAAAGCCGAGAACTTCAAGGGCTGGGCGCACATGACCTGCCGTGGCGTGACCTATCACGATGACGCCGCCTATGCCGCCACCGAGCAAAGCCCGGCCACTGACGCCACTGCGCCAGCCGCCAATGCGTGCCCGCGCCGGATCTTCCTGCCGACCGCCGACACCCGCCTGATCGCCCTGAACGCTGACACCGGCAAGATGTGCGAAGACTTCGGTGACAACGGCCAGGTCGACCTGGGCGCCAACATCGGCGCTTTCGCCCCAGGTGGCTACTACTCCACCTCGCCGCCCGCCGTTACCAAGAACCTGGTGGTGATTGGCGGTCACGTGACCGATAACGTCTCCACCGACGAGCCGAGCGGCGTGATCCGCGCGTTCGACGTGCACACCGGCAAGCTGGTGTGGAACTGGGACAGCGGCAACCCGGACGACACTACGCCGATTGCCGAAGGCAAGACCTACACCCGCAACTCGCCGAACATGTGGTCCATGTTCGCCGTCGACGAAAAACTCGGCATGCTCTACCTGCCGATGGGCAACCAGACCCCGGACCAGTTCGGTGGCTACCGCACGCCTGCGTCGGAACTGCACGCTGCCGGCCTGACAGCGCTGGATATCGACACCGGTAAAGTGCGCTGGCACTACCAGTTCACCCACCATGACCTGTGGGACATGGACGTGGGCGGCCAGCCGAGCCTGATCGACATCAAGACCGCCGCCGGCGTGAAACAAGCCGTGATGGCCTCGACCAAGCAAGGCAGCATCTACGTGCTGGACCGGGCGACCGGCGAGCCAGTGGTGCCGATCAACGAAATCCCTGTGCCGCAAGGCGCGGTGGCCGGTGATCACACTTCGCCAACCCAGCCCAAGTCCGACCTCAACTTCATGCCACCGCCCCTCAAGGAACGTGACATGTGGGGTGTGACCCCGTTCGACCAACTGCTGTGCCGGATCGACTTCAAGTCCCTGCGCTACGACGGCCCGTTCACCCCGCCATCGCTGCAAGGCTCGATCGTCTACCCAGGCAACTTCGGCGTGTTCGACTGGGGCGGCATCTCGGTTGACCCGGTGCGCCAGATCGCGTTCGTCAACCCGAGCTACATGGCGTTCAAATCGACCATGATCCCGGCCGAGAAAATCGCCGCCATGGGCCCGCGTGTCAGCGAGACCGAAGGCGTGCAGCCGAACAAAGGCACGCCATATGGCGTGGTCCTGGAAGCGATGCTCTCGCCAATGGGCCTGCCCTGCCAGGCTCCGGCCTGGGGTTATGTGGCAGCCGTGGACTTGACCAACAACAAGACCATCTGGATGCACAAGAACGGCACCGTGCGTGACAGCTCGCCGGTTCCCATCCCCCTGAGCATGGGCGTGCCAAGCCTGGGCGGGACCTTCACCACCGCCGGTGGCGTGTCCTTCCTCAGCGGTACCCTCGACCAGTACCTGCGTGCCTATGACGTGAAAAACGGCAAGCAACTGTGGGAAGGCCGCCTGCCTGCAGGCGCACAGACCACCCCAATGACCTACACCGGCAAGGACGGCAAGCAGTACGTGCTGGTCGTGGCGGGCGGTCATGGTTCCCTGGGGACCAAGCAGGGTGACTATGTAATGGCGTTCAAACTGGCCGACTAAGCCAGCCAGCAACAAAAGAGCCCCGCAATTGCGGGGCTTTTTATTTGCAATACAACTCAACTGTGGGAGCTGGCTTGCCTGCGGTAGGCATGGTTATCCACACCATTAAAACCAAGCAGATAGGGCTGTTGTGGCGAGCGGGCTTGCCCCGCGCTGGGCTGCGAAGCAGCCCCAGTCAGCCGAATGCGGTGTGTCAGATACTCCGCAGCGGCTGGTTCTGGGGCTGCTTCGCAGCCCAGCGCGGGCGATGCGGCGTTCCGACAAGCCCGCTCGCCACAGAGAATTCGGCAGTTTAACTATGCCTATCGCACGCAAGCCCGCGCCCACACATTTCAGACAGTACTGCGGTCGCGGCGCATCCACATCTCAAAGGCCATGGCATTCAGCGGCCGGCTGATCAGGTAGCCCTGGGCCGTGTCGCAATTCCATTGCTTGAGCAGCCTCAAGCTCGGCTCGAACTCCACCCCTTCGGCCACGACCTTGAGCCCCAGGTTGTGGCTCATCTCGATGGTCGAACGCACGATCACCGCGTCGCCGCTGGTGCTGTCGAGGTTGCGTACAAAGGACTGGTCGATCTTCAGTTCCTGCACCGGCAGGCGCTGCAATTGGGCCAGGGACGAGTAGCCCGTGCCGAAGTCGTCCACCGACAGGCTGATGCCACAGCCACGCAGTTGCTCGAGGATGCGCAAGGCCTGTTCCGGGTTGTGCATGATCGCGCTTTCGGTGATCTCGAAAATCAACTGCCCGGCCAGCACCCCGTGCAGTTCCAGCAGCTCGGTCACCCGCGGCGCCAGCCCTTCGTCGCCCAGGTCGTCGACCGAGATGTTCACCGAAAGCTGCACCTCCAGCCCGCGCACGCTCCACTCTGCCAACTGGCGGATCGCTTCTTCAATCACCCAGTGAGTCAGGCTGGCCATGCTGCCGGAGCGTTCGGCCAGGGGGATGAATTCGGCGGGGGACACCAGGCCCAGGGTCGGGTGCTGCCAGCGCAACAGCGCTTCGGCCTGGCGCACGTAGCCGTGGCGCAGGTCGAGCTTGGGTTGATAACACAGGAACAATTCGTCTTCGATGGCGGCACGCCGCAGGTCGCGGATCAGGCTGATCTGGCGTTGGTGGGCGAGGTCTCGGTCCTGTTGATAGATCTGCAAATAGCCGGGCAGCGCGGAGGCATCGTGGCGGGCAATGGCGGCGCGGCTGATCAGTTCTTCAACCTGCAGGCCATCTTCGGGGTAGGCAGCAATGCCCATGCTCACTTCGTGGCGCAATTCATCGCCACCGACCCGCTGCGGCTCGGTGAGCAGGCTGTAGAGGCGGTCGGCACGGGCCACGGCGCTGTCGAGCTTGGTGTTTTCCAGCAACACGAGAAATTCGCTGCCGGTAATGCGCGCCGCCGAATCCCCCGCCGCCAGGCTCGACAGCAGGCAGCGGCTGGCTTCACGGAGCATTTCCTCGACGCCCTGGGGGCCGAAGCCTTCGTTGATCACCCGGTAGTTTTCGATCCCCAGGTACAGCAACACCACCGGCCGCCGCGCACTGATCGCACTGCCCAGGCGCTCCATGGCCAGGGCGCGGTTGGGCAGCCCGGTCAGGGCATCGTGCAAGGCGTTATGGGCCAGTTGTCGTTCACGCACGGCGATGCCGCTCTGCATCGCGTTGAAGGCGCGGGCCAGCAGGCCGAATTCATCCTTGCCACGCACCGCTACGGGCGTGCGGTAATCACCGGCGCCGATACGCTCGGCCGCCTGCACCAGGGCATCCAGCGGGCGCGATACGCGGCGCGCCATCAACAGTGCGCCCACCAGAGAAACCATCAAGGCCGCCAGGGCAATGCCGAGAAATTGCCGGTCCAGCGGCGCGAAGGATTGCAGGGCATGGTCCAGCGGGCTTTGCAGCAAAGCCATGACTTGCCCGCCATCGCCGGTGTTGGCCAGGGCCAGGACCTGGCTGAGAAAACGCTGGCCGTGCCATTCGCTCATCTGCGCCAATGGGTTGATGTTCGAGTTCTGCAGCGCCTGGATAATAGCCGGGCGGTCCGCCAACGGCTGGGTGCTGAACAAGGTGCCTGGCTGGCCGTTGTCCAGGCTCATGAACGACACTTCCAGATTGCTCAGGGAGCGTAGTTCGGCGGCGAATACCTCATCCATGGCGAACCCCATGACCACCCGGGCGATGGGCAGCGGGTCCAGGACATCTTCCTGGACCAGCAGGAACGGTTGCCCGGCCAGGGCGACGATGAGCATTTGCAGGGAGTTGCGCCGCGCATGGCGCAGCGCCTGGGCATAGGGAAAGGCCTGCTGGGCGGGCACCCCATCGAGGGTACTGACGAGGACCTGCCCATCGAGCCCCAGCACAAACACCTCGCTGCTGCGGATCCCCGTGCCGTGGCGCTGCAGGGCCGCGAGGATCTGTGCCGGCTGGCCTGCGGCAACTGCGCGGCGAAACTGCGCGTCCACCGTGAGCCAGTCCAGGCCGTATTGCAGGCGGCGGCCACGCAAGTCCAGCAAGCGCTCGAACACTCGGCTGCCGGTCTCCAATTGCACTTGGGCCTGGTTTTCCACGGCGCGGGAGGTAGCGCCCTGGACGGCGAAGTACACCGCGCCCACCACGACCAGCAGCAATAACGCCAACACCCCGGCCAGACGGGTCTGGAAGGCATGGCGCCATTTCATCCGCTTGCCCCCTGGCAGCGTGCCCGCGCCCCAGCTCAAGCGTCCTTTTGTCATACGCATCCCTCGCGACTGCAGAGCCGGTGTCAAATAAATGCCCGTTCACTGAGCACATTCGGAAAACCCAGATTAGCCGTCGCTGGGCAGAAGTAAACCTAATAAATGCGGGCGGTTGGCTGACATTATTTTGACGACAGATCACCGTCTAAATGGCCCTGACAGGCCGTAAACCACCCCTGTTTTGTACCGGCGCGGCGCGACGATCCGACTGGCCCACGCCCATAGGGCTGCTGCACTGACATTCGAAAATGTCATGCAATTTGTTGCTAACAACGCGCCGCCATTGAAACCACCCCTCACCTGCCCCATCTAACCTCCATACTTCACTATGCAGGTGCCCCATGAGCGACCAGCAAGAATTCCCCGATATCGACCTCAACGACTACGCCGACCCCGAAAACGCCGAAACTCCGTCGTCCAACACCGGCCTCGCCCTGCCTGGGCAGAACCTGCCGGACAAGGTCTATATCATCCCGATCCACAACCGCCCGTTCTTCCCGGCGCAAGTGTTGCCGGTGATCGTCAATGAAGAGCCCTGGGCCGAGACCCTGGAGTTGGTGAGCAAATCCGACCATCACTCCCTGGCCCTGTTCTTCATGGACACCCCGCCCGAAGACCCACGGCATTTCGATACCTCTGCCTTGCCGCTGTACGGCACCCTGGTCAAGGTGCATCACGCCAGCCGCGAGAACGGCAAGCTGCAATTCGTCGCCCAGGGCCTGACCCGCGTGCGCATCAAGACCTGGCTCAAGCACCACCGCCCACCGTACCTGGTGGAAGTCGAATACCCGCACCAACCCAGCGAGCCGACCGACGAGGTCAAGGCCTACGGCATGGCGCTGATCAATGCGATCAAGGAACTGCTGCCGCTCAACCCGCTGTACAGCGAAGAGCTGAAGAACTACCTCAACCGCTTCAGCCCCAACGATCCGTCGCCCCTGACTGACTTCGCCGCCGCGCTGACTTCGGCCACCGGTAACGAGTTGCAGGAAGTGCTGGACTGCGTGCCGATGCTCAAGCGCATGGAAAAAGTGTTGCCGATGCTGCGCAAAGAGGTTGAAGTCGCGCGCCTGCAAAAGGAAATTTCCGCCGAGGTAAACCGCAAGATCGGCGAGCACCAGCGCGAGTTCTTCCTCAAGGAACAGCTCAAGGTGATCCAGCAGGAACTGGGGCTGACCAAGGACGATCGCAGCGCTGACGTCGAACAGTTCGAGCAACGCCTGGAAGGCAAAGTGCTGCCGGCCCAGGCGCAGAAACGCATCGATGAAGAACTCAACAAGCTGTCGATCCTCGAGACCGGCTCGCCGGAATACGCGGTCACGCGCAACTACCTGGACTGGGCCACCTCGGTGCCGTGGGGCGTGTATGGCGAGGACAAGCTCGACCTCAAGCACGCGCGCAAAGTCCTGGATAAACACCATGCGGGCCTGGATGACATCAAGAGCCGCATCCTCGAGTTCCTCGCCGTCGGTGCCTATAAAGGCGAAGTCGCCGGGTCCATCGTGCTGCTGGTGGGCCCGCCGGGCGTGGGCAAGACCAGCGTCGGCAAATCCATTGCCGAGTCCCTGGGGCGGCCGTTCTACCGCTTCAGCGTCGGCGGCATGCGCGACGAGGCCGAGATCAAGGGCCATCGCCGCACCTACATCGGCGCCCTGCCGGGCAAGCTGGTGCAGGCGCTCAAGGATGTGGAAGTGATGAACCCGGTGATCATGCTCGACGAGATCGACAAGATGGGCCAGAGCTTCCAGGGCGACCCCGCGTCGGCCCTGCTGGAAACCCTCGACCCGGAACAGAACGTCGAATTCCTCGACCACTACTTGGACCTGCGCCTGGACCTGTCCAAAGTGCTGTTCGTGTGTACCGCCAACACCCTGGACTCAATCCCCGGCCCGCTGCTGGACCGCATGGAAGTGATTCGCCTGTCGGGCTACATCACCGAAGAAAAAGTCGCCATCGCCAAGCGTCACCTGTGGCCAAAACAGCTGGAAAAAGCCGGCGTGGCCAAGAACAGCCTGAGCATCACCGACGGCGCCCTGCGCGCGCTGATCGACGGCTATGCCCGCGAAGCCGGGGTGCGTCAGTTAGAAAAACAGCTGGGCAAGCTGGTACGCAAAGCGGTGGTCAAGCTGCTGGATGAACCGGATTCAGTGATCAAGATCGGCAACAAGGACCTGGAAAGCTCCCTGGGGATGCCGGTGTTCCGCAACGAGCAAGTGCTGTCGGGCACCGGCGTCATCACCGGCCTGGCCTGGACCAGCATGGGTGGCGCGACCTTGCCGATCGAGGCGACGCGCATCCACACGCTCAATCGCGGCTTCAAGCTCACCGGGCAATTGGGTGAGGTGATGAAGGAATCCGCCGAAATCGCTTACAGCTACATCAGCTCCAACCTGAAGTCGTTTGGCGGTGATCCGAAGTTCTTCGATGAAGCCTTCGTGCACCTGCACGTACCGGAAGGCGCCACGCCCAAAGACGGCCCGAGTGCCGGGGTGACCATGGCCAGTGCGTTGCTGTCGCTGGCACGTAACCAGCCGCCGAAAAAAGGCGTGGCCATGACCGGCGAACTGACCCTGACCGGGCACGTGCTGCCGATTGGCGGCGTGCGTGAGAAGGTGATTGCGGCGCGGCGGCAGAAGATTCACGAGTTGATCCTGCCAGAGCCTAACCGTGGCAGCTTCGAGGAATTGCCGGAGTACCTCAAAGAGGGCATGACGGTGCACTTTGCCAAGCGGTTTGCGGATGTGGCGAAGGTGTTGTTCTGATAGTTCTGTAGCGCCTGCACTGGCCTCATCGCGGGCAAGCCCGCTCCCACATTTGACCGAGTGCATCCTTTGGAACGCGGTCGAATGTGGGAGCGGGCTTGCCCGCGATGGCGCCAGCCGCCTCAACACAAAACCCTGCTGTAACACCTTGTCTCATCTTCGGTTATGCTCGCCCTTCGTCGCCAATAAACGGAGCCTTCATGACCGCTGCCCGCCTGCTTCTTCCGCTAAGCCTCGCCCTGCTCGCGGCTTGCGCCAGTGCACCGAAGCAAAACGTCACCGTCGAAAAACAGAGTGCCTGCCCGCTCAAGCTCAAGGCCGGGCAAAACCTGACCCTGACCTTGCCGAGCAACCCCACCACCGGTTATCGCTGGGCGATCCAGGATTCGGCCGGCGGTGTGCTGCGCAGCCTCGGCCCCGAGGTCTACAGCAATCCCGAGGACGCCGGTGTGGTCGGTGCCGCGGGGCAATCGACCTGGCGCTTCCAGGCCTTCACCGCCGGTAGTGGCCGCCTGCGCCTGACCTCCCAACAACCCTGGGCCCCGGAAGTGAATCCGGTGGACACCTTTGACTGCGCCATTACGGTGAACTGATATGCCATGGATGATTCTTGCGTTGATGGGGGCGGGTACCTTTATCTACGGCCTGAGCACGCACGCGACATTGCTCTGCCTGTTGGTCAAGCCGCTGCCGGTACTGGCGATGTTGGGTTGGCTGCATGACGCGCCACCCAGCGACTATCGACGCTGGATCAGCCTGGGGTTGATCTTCTCCCTGGTCGGCGATGTGTTGCTGGCCTGGCCCGGCGACCTGTTTATCTTCGGCCTGGGCGCATTCCTGGTCGCGCACCTGGCGTACCTCAAGGCCTACTTCAGCGACTGCCGCCGCCCGGCACTGTTGCCACTGGCACTGGCGCTGGGGGTTGGGGCGATCTTGTTGAGCATCCTGATTTCCCACGGCCTGGGCGACTTGCTGATTCCGGTGGTGGTGTATGCGCTGGTGATCAGCGCCATGCTCTGGCGTGCACTGGCTCGCCTGGGCAGCGATGTACCCAAGCGCTCGGCGCAACTGGCGGCCATTGGTGCGGCGTTGTTTGTGTTTTCCGACACGCTGATCGGCATCAACCGCTTTGTGGTGACCTTCGATGCCGCGCCGTATCTGTTGATCATTACCTATTGGTTGGGCCAGTGGGGCATCACCGCGTCGGCGTTCCATCAGACAACCCGCGCATCCAAGGAGCAAGTTGGCTAAAATGCCGGCCTTTTCCCCTTCGTCGCCGGAACAGCCGTGAGCAAAGAACCCGATCGCCTATTCGCCCAGCCCTTGCCCCAGGTGCCGGACTTCGCCTTTAACGAGGACGTGGTGCGGGTGTTCCCGGACATGATCAAGCGCTCGGTGCCCGGCTACCCGACCATTGTCGAGAACCTCGGTGTGCTCGCCGCGCAGTTTGCCCAGCCCAATAGCGTGCTGTACGACCTGGGCTCGTCCCTCGGCGCCGTGACCCAGGCCCTGCGCCGCCACGTGCGCACCGACGGTTGCCGGGTGATCGCTGTGGATAACTCGGCGGCGATGGTGGAGCGCTGTCGCGAATACCTCAACGGCCAGGACTCGATGTTCCAGGAGCTGTTGCCGGTGGAGGTGATCGACGGCGATATCCTCGCCCTGCAGTTCCAGCCGGCCTCGGTGGTGGCGCTGAATTTCACCCTGCAATTTATCGCCCCCGAGGAACGCCTGGCGCTGCTTGGGCGGATCCGCCAGGCGCTGCTGCCGGGTGGCGCGCTGATTCTCTCGGAAAAACTGCGCTTCAATGATCCCCAAGAGCATGCACTGCTCACCGACCTGCATGTGGCGTTCAAGCGCGCCAACGGCTACAGCGAGCTGGAAATCGCCCAGAAGCGCAGCGCCATCGAAAACGTCATGAAGCCCGACAGCCTCGAAGAACACCGCGAACGCCTGTTGGCGGCCGGGTTCTCGAAAGTCGTGCCGTGGTTCCAGTGTCTTAACTTTGCCTCGTTGATTGCCTTGCCATGATTGATCTGTCTCCCCTCGCCCGCCATCTGGTCGGCACGCCCCTGGCCGTCTGGGCCCAAGGCCTGCAAGCACAACTCGATGCAAAAATGGAAAAGGGTCATGGCGACCTCGCGCGCTGGCAAAGTGCGCTGGACGCATTACCCAAGATCCTGCCCAGTGAAATCGACCTGCTTAACGGTCTGACCCTCGACACCGATTGCGATGAAGCGACCCGCACGCAAATGCATGCCGCGTTGATGGGCCTGAGCCCGTGGCGCAAGGGGCCGTTCGATCTGTTCGGGGTGCATGTGGACACCGAATGGCGCTCGGACTGGAAATGGTCGCGGGTCGCGCCGCACCTGAACCTTACCGGCAAGCGCATCCTCGATGTGGGCTGTGGCAACGGCTACTACATGTGGCGCATGCTCGGCGCCGGTGCCGACAGCGTGATTGGCGTCGATCCCAACTGGCTGTTTTTCTGCCAGTTCCAGGCGGTACAGCGTTACTTATCGGCTCCCAACGCCTGGCACCTGCCCTTCCCGTTCGAAGACCTGCCGCCGAACATGGAAGGTTTCGACACCGTGTTCTCCATGGGCGTGTTCTACCACCGCCGCTCGCCGATCGAGCATCTGCTGGCGCTCAAGGATTGCCTGGTCAAGGGTGGCGAACTGGTGCTGGAGACCTTGGTGATCGAGGGTGATCAGCAGCAGGTGCTGGTGCCGGAAGACCGCTATGCGCAGATGCGCAACGTGTGGTTCCTGCCATCGGTGCCGGCGTTGATGCTGTGGCTGCGCCGTGCTGGCTTCAGCGATGTGCGTTGCGTGGATGTCAGCGTGACCACGGTCGAGGAACAACGCGGGACCGAGTGGATGAAGTATCAATCCCTGAGTGACTTCCTCGACCCTGAGGATCACAGCAAAACGATTGAAGGGCTGCCAGCGCCGATGCGAGCGGTGATCATCGCCAAGAAATAACCCTCAATCTCGCTGAAAAAATGAAGATCAAACATGTGGGAGCGGGCTTGCTCGCGAAGGCGGTGTGTCAGTCAATTGATTCGTTGGCTGATACACCGCCTTCGCGAGCAAGCCCGCTCCCACACTTGATTGGGTCTCACATTGAGGTCAGGTGTTAGTCGAGCGTGGGTTTAGCCCGGCGCGCCTTGAAGAACTCACTCAACACCGCCCCGCACTCCTCGGCCAACACCCCGCCTTCATACAACACCCGATGGTTCAAAAAGCCCTGGGTAAAGAACTGCCCCTGGCTCTGCACAATCCCCGCCTTGGGCTCCAGTGCGCCGTACACCACCCGGGCGATGCGCGAATGCACGATCAAACCTGCGCACATGCTGCACGGCTCCAGGGTCACATACAGGGTGCTGCCCGGCAGACGGTAGTTGCTGACGGCCTGGGCGGCCGCGCGGATGGCGACCATCTCGGCGTGGGCGCTCGGGTCGCTGCCGCTGATCGGGCAGTTGAAGCCGCGCCCGATGATTTCGCCGTCCTGCACCAGCACCGCACCCACCGGTACTTCACCAAGGGCCGCGCCTTGGGCGGCGAGGGCCAGGGCTTCGCGCATAAAGTCCTGGTCGCGGCTGCGGTCGATGATCGCCGTCGGGCGAATCTGGCGCATCACGCCACCTCGATGGCGGCCATCAGGCCGGTTTCCATATGGTCGATCACGTGGCAATGGAACATCCACACCCCTGGGTTATCTGCCACCAACGCCACGCGGGCGCGCTCATTCTTGCCCAGCAGGTAGGTGTCGGTGAAGTACGGCGTGACCTTGCGGCGGTTCGAGGCGATCACCTTGAAACTCATGCCATGCAGGTGGATCGGGTGCTGGTACTGGGTCATGTTTTTCAATTCAAAAATATAGCTCTTGCCCAATTCGAGCTTGGCAATCGGCCGGTCGGCGCAGGTCTTGTCGGTGATATCCCAGGCCTGGCCGTTGATCTGCCACAGGCTCGGCGGCCTGTTCTCGACATTGACCGAGACCGAACCGACCCATTCGAAATTGAAGTTGAGTTTCTCGGCATTGGCCAGGTCCGGTTCGGCAATCGGGTTGGCCGGCAACGCGGGCGGCCACTCGCCAGGGGCGTCGGTGCTGGCCACCGAGCGGAAGGTGCCCAGGCGCACCGGGCCATTGCGGATCGACAGCTCTTCGCCGGCCGGCGGGGCCTTGATTGCCAGGCAAATACGCATGCCCGGACCCAGCCAGTACTCCTTGCCCAAGGGCCGTGGCTCGATGGGGTTGCCGTCCAGGGCGTAGATCTGTGCCTCGGCGTTGGGGATATTCAGGCGATAGGTCAGGGTGTTGTCGAGGTTGAGCAGGCGCACCCGGGTGATTTGCCCGGCAGGCAGGTCAATGACCGCCTGGGGCACGCCATTGATGGTCGACAGGCGCCCGGCCGTACCGCCACGCGCCGCTTCGCGAGGGATGCTGAACTCGACAAACTCACCCTGTTCGTCGATATGCCAGTTTTTCAGGCTCAGGGTGCGCTCATGCTTGAAACCGGTGGGCTCGCGCTCTTCGACAATCAACGGGCCGACCAGGCCACGGCCCAGCTCTTCGCTGCTGCTCACATGGGGGTGATACCAGTAGCTGCCGGCATCCGGCACGCGGAACTGGTAATCGAAATACTCGCCGGGCAATACCGGCAGTTGCGAGACGTAGGGCACGCCGTCCATTTCCAGGGGCAGGCGGATACCGTGCCAGTGGATGGTGGTGGCGACCGGCAGGTGGTTGATAAACCGTACCCGCAGCCATTCGCCCTGGCGTACGCGCAACTCGGTACCCGGCGCCGACGGGCCGAACGCCCAGGCCTGGGTTGTGTGCCCCGGCACCAGTTCCACGTCCAGTGGCGCAGCGATCAGTTCGTAATCGCGCCCGGCACTGGCGTCCGCGACTTTCCCCAGCCAGTAGCGATAGGCGCCACCGGCACCCACGCCCACTACTGCCAGGCCGGCGAGGCCACCTAGGATTTGTCGACGGGAAAAGGATCGGGACACAACAACCTCACGTATCTGCGCGGGCGCAAGGCCCGCAAAGGGCAAATACGATACACCCCCACAGGCTAAACAGTAAGGCTTCGCATTGCCGCAGGAGACCTGTAGGAGCGAGCTTGCTCGCGAAGGTCGTTAACGATGACGCGGGGATGCTGGCCCCCCGCGCTGTTCTCAGGCTTTTCGCGAGCAAGCTCGCTCCTACAGGTTGATTCAGAGTCAGTGCTTGGCGGCGGCCAGGATCAGCGCTTTCATCTCGGCTACCGCGCCTTTGAAACCGACGAACAGCGCATGGGCGACCAGCGCGTGGCCGATGTTCAGTTCGTTGATGCCCTTGATCGCCGCCACAGCCTCAACGTTGTGGTAGTGCAGGCCATGGCCGGCATTGACGATCAAGCCTTCACGCAGGCCGCAGGCCACGCCGTCGATGATGCGTTGCAGTTCGTCGGCGACTTCGGTCGGGGTGGTGGCATCGGCGTAACGGCCAGTGTGCAGTTCGATCGCTGGGGCACCCACGCGGCGCGAAGCTTCGATCTGCCGTTGGTCGGCGTCGATAAACAGCGAGACTTCGCTGCCGATCTGCGACAGGCGTTCGACCGCGGCTTTGATCCGCGCTTCCTGGCCGGCCACATCCAGACCGCCTTCGGTGGTCAGTTCCTGACGGGTTTCCGGAACCAGGCAAATATGCGCCGGGCGGATGCGCTCGGCGAAGGCCATCATTTCTTCGGTGATGCCCATCTCGAAGTTCATGCGGGTCTGCAGCACGTCCTTGAGCACCAGCACGTCGCGTTCCTGGATGTGCCGGCGGTCTTCGCGCAGGTGCACGGTGATCCCGTCGGCGCCTGCTTCTTCGGCGTCCAGCGCGGCCTTGACCGGGTCAGGGTAACGGGTGCCCCGGGCCTGGCGCAGGGTAGCAACGTGGTCGATGTTGACGCCAAGAAGAATGCGATTGCTGGTGGTCACGGAAGCGCTCCTGAAAAGGGAAAGAATCGGCGCACAGCATACACGGGGATGTCAGGGCTTTCGAAACAACTCGCGACTGACCAAGGGCCGGCCGCCCAGATGCACGGCCAGGGCCTGGCGCATCAGGCGCTTGGCGGCGGACAGGGCGCCAGGTGCGCTCCAGTCGGCCTCGGCCATCGCCAGCAACTCAGTGCCCTGGAACAGGCCCGGTTGCAGCAGGTAGACCCGCTCCAGCCCGGCATCCACTTGCAGGCGGTACATGCCGTCGCTGGCGATCGGTTCGCCGTGCAAGTCATTGCTCAATTCGAAGCCGTAGCCCAGGTCGTCAAGCAGGCGCCATTCGAACGCGCGCAACAGCGGCTCCAGCGGGCGGCCTTCGGCCAGGGCCAACAGGGTAGCGGCGTAGTGATCGAACACCGCAGGGTGCGGGTCCTCGGCGGGCAGCAGGCGGATCAGCAGTTCGTTGAGGTAGAGGCCACTGAACAGCGCCTCGCCATTGAGCCAGGCAGAAGTGCCGATGCTTTCCAGGCGCCCGACGTTTTTCAGCTCGCCCTTGCCACGAAATTCCACGTCCAGGGCCACGAATGGTCGCGCCAGCGTCCCCGCCTTGCCCCGCGCACTGCGCAACACCGCGCGCAGGCGGCCTTGGGGCGTGAGGAAGTCCACCAGGGCGCTGGTCTCGCGGTAGGCGCGGCTGTGCAGCACGTAGGCGGGTTGGCTGGGGGGTGGAGTTGGGGACATTGGGTTCTCGCTGACGGAACACGGTCTTGAAAACTACGACGATCCAATGTGGGAGCGGGCTTGCTCGCGAATACGGTGGACCAGCCAACGCATCCGGTGACTGATCCACTGCATTCGCGAGCAAGCCCGCTCCCACATTTTGTACTGCGATGTGACTGGAGACTGATTACAGGTCGCCGTAGCCCAGGGAGCGCAGTGCGCGCTCGTCATCGGACCAGCCACCCTTAACCTTCACCCACAGGTTAAGCATGATTTTGGAATCGAACAGCAATTCCATGTCCTTGCGCGCTTCGGTGCCGATGCGCTTGATGCGCTCGCCCTTGTCGCCAATGATGATTTTCTTCTGGCCGTCACGTTCGACGAGGATCAGCGCATGGATATGCAGGGTCTTGCCCTGCTGCTTGAACTCTTCGATTTCCACGGTGATCTGGTACGGCAGCTCGGCGCCCATCTGGCGCATGATTTTCTCGCGTACCAGCTCGGCGGCAAGGAAACGGCTGCTGCGGTCGGTGATCTGGTCTTCCGGGAAGAAGTGCTCGTTCTCCGGCAGGTAGCCAGCGATCACCCGCTCCAGGGCTTCGAGGTTGTGCCCGTGCTGGGCCGAGATCGGCATGATCTGGGCGTTCGGCAGTTGTTCCTGCAACCAGCTCAGGTGCGGCATCAACTCGGCTTTGTCTTCGATGCGGTCGGTCTTGTTCAGCGCGACGATCAATGGCCCGGTGACGTACTGCACACGCTCCAGCACCATCTGGTCTTCATCGGTCCACTTGGTGCGGTCAACCACGAAGATCACCACGTCGACGTCTTTCAACGCCGCCGAAGCGGTCTTGTTCATGTAGCGGTTCAGGGCTTTCTCGCCGCCTTTGTGCATGCCCGGGGTGTCGACATAGACCGCTTGCACGTTGCCTTCGGTCTTGATGCCCAGCATGTTGTGGCGGGTGGTCTGCGGCTTGCGCGAGGTGATCGCCAGCTTCTGCCCCAGGATATGGTTCAGCAGCGTGGACTTGCCCACGTTGGGACGGCCGACGATGGCAACATAGCCACAGCGTGTTGCGGTTGAATCAGTCATGGCCATTCTCCACGCCCAGGGCAATCAGTGCTGCAGCGGCCGCTACCTGTTCGGCAATACGACGGCTCACACCCTGACCTCGGCTTTTTTCGTTCAATAAGGTGACTTCGCATTCGACGAAGAACACACGGCAGTGCGGTTCACCCTGGATATCCACCACTTCGTAGCGTGGCAGTTCGCAGCCGCGCGACTGCAAGAATTCCTGCAGGCGGGTCTTGGGATCCTTGTTGGTATCCACCAGGGTCAGGCTGTCGATTTCCGACGCCAGCCAGGCCATGACCCGCTCCTTGGCCACTTCCATCCCGGCATCCAGGTAGATCGCACCGATCAGGGCTTCCAGGGCATCGGCCAGGATCGACTCGCGACGGAAACCGCCGCTCTTCAACTCACCGGAACCCAAGCGCAGGTACTCGCCCAGGTCAAAACCACGGGCCAGCACGGCCAGGGTCTCGCCCTTCACCAAGCGCGCGCGCAGGCGCGACAGCTGGCCTTCACGGGCCAGGGGGAAGCGGTTGAACAGGGCTTCGCCAGCGGCGAAGTTGAGAATGGCATCACCCAAAAATTCCAGGCGTTCGTTGTTGCGCCCGGCAAAACTGCGGTGTGTGAGGGCAAGGACCATCAATTCCTGGTCCTTGAAGGTGTAGCCGAGCTGACGCTCAAGACGACTCAAAGAAACGCTCACGGTTTACCTACTTTCAGTACGTGGCGGCAAAGGCCATCGACGATTAACGCTGTGTTCAAATTCAAATCCTGGCAATGCTGTGTGTTGCTCGAGGCCGGACCAATGTCCAAGCCCCAGAAAAGCATTCGGCGCTGTGTTCACAGCGCCGCATGGATTACTTGATCAGCCCCACCCGCGAGAAGTTCGGCAGGTGGCTGAGTTTGGGTTCCGGCCAGCTCATCCAGACCGCGAAGGCCTTGCCGACGATATTCTGGTCGGGAACCATGCCCAGCAGCTCCTTGGGAATGCTTGGATCATCCCAGTAGCGGCTGTCATTGGAGTTGTCGCGGTTGTCGCCCATCATGAAGTAGTGCCCGGCAGGCACGGTCCACTGGTTGTCGGGCGGCGAACGGTAGCGGCTCATTTCCTTGCGGATCTGGTGCTCTACCGCCCCGAGTTTTTCCTCGTACAGCTCGGCGCTGCCCAGGGTGTTCGGCTCGGAACCGATGAGTTTCTCGGCCACCGACTCACCATTGACGAACAGGCGCTTGTCGCTGGTGTAGCGGATCACGTCACCCGGCAGGCCGACCACACGCTTGATGTAGTTGACGTTCGGGTCGCTTGGGTAGCGGAACACCATCACATCGCCGCGTTGCGGATCACCCACCTCGATGATTTTCTTGTCGATCACCGGCAAGCGGATCCCGTAGGAAAACTTGTTCACCAGGATGAAGTCGCCGACATCCAGGGTTGGCTTCATCGACCCCGAAGGGATCTGGAACGGCTCCACCAGAAACGAGCGCAGCACCAGCACGATGAACAACACCGGGAAGAACGACTTGCCGTATTCAACCAGCAAGGGCTCTTTGTTCAGCTTCTCGATCACCACGCCATCGGGCTGGCTGACGCTGCCCTGATAGGACGCGATGGCCGCCCGACGACGCGGGGCGAAGAACACCAGATCGAGCAGCGCCAGGAGACCACAGACGGCAACGGCGATGACCAGCAACAGCGGGAAATTTAGTGACATAGGACCTAACTATCCAACCTGAGCACCGCAAGGAAGGCTTCTTGTGGAATTTCCACGTTGCCCACTTGCTTCATGCGTTTTTTACCGGCCTTTTGCTTCTCAAGCAGCTTGCGCTTACGGCTCACGTCGCCACCGTAGCATTTGGCCAGTACGTTCTTTCTGAGTGCCTTGACGGAGGTCCGCGCAATGATCTGCCCGCCAATGGCGGCCTGGATCGCGACGTCGAACATCTGGCGCGGAATCAGTTCTTTCATCTTCTCGGTAAGCTGGCGGCCTTTGTAGTGCGCATTGTCCTTGTGGACGATGAGCGCCAGGGCATCCACCTTGTCACCGTTGATCAATACATCGAGCTTCACCAGATTGGCCGATTGGTAACGGTCGAAATGGTAATCCAGCGAAGCATAGCCGCGACTGGTGGATTTGAGACGGTCAAAGAAGTCCAGGACCACTTCGTTCATCGGCAAATCATAGGTCACTTGGACCTGGGTACCGAGGAACAGCATGTCGTGCTGCACGCCACGTTTTTCGATACACAGGGTAATGACGTTACCCAGGTGCTCTTGCGGCACAAGAATATTGGCCCGCACGATCGGTTCGCGCATGTCTTCGATGGACGACAGATCCGGCAGCTTGGACGGGTTGTCGACGTAAATCGTTTCACCGGTTTTCAGCGCCAGCTCAAAAATAACCGTCGGCGCGGTGGTGATTAGGTCCAGGTCGTACTCGCGCTCCAGGCGCTCCTGGATGATCTCCATGTGCAGCATGCCCAGGAACCCACAGCGGAAACCGAAGCCCAGGGCGTCGGAGCTTTCCGGGGTGTACTGCAACGACGAGTCGTTGAGGGTCAGCTTCTGCAGGGCTTCGCGGAAGTCCTCGAAGTCGTCGGAGCTGACCGGGAACAGGCCGGCGTAGACCTGTGGCTGGATGCGCTTGAAACCTGGCAGCACGTCGACATCAGGCGTCGAGCTCAAGGTCAGGGTGTCACCGACCGGTGCACCGTGGATGTCCTTGATACCGGCGATGATGAAGCCTACTTCACCGGCTTTCAGGTCAACGGTGGCGGTGTGTTTCGGGTTGAATACACCGACGCTGTCCACTAGGTGGATCTTGCCGGTGGACTTGACCAGGATCTTGTCGCCCTTCTTCACCCGGCCATGGCGCACACGTACCAGGGAGACAACACCCAGGTAGTTGTCGAACCAGGAGTCGATGATCAACGCTTGCAGCGGATCTTCGATGTTGCCGGTGGGGGCCGGAATGGTCTTGACCAGGCGTTCGAGCACTTCGTCGACGCCCAGGCCGGTCTTGGCGCTGCACTCGACGGCGTCGGTGGCGTCAATGCCGATGATTTTTTCGATTTCTTCCTTCACCCGGTCCGGATCGGCCTGTGGCAGGTCGATCTTGTTCAGCACCGGCATGACTTCCAGGCCCTGCTCGATGGCGGTGTAGCAGTTGGCCACGGACTGGGCTTCTACACCCTGACCCGCGTCCACCACCAGCAACGCGCCTTCACAGGCCGCCAGGGAACGGCTGACTTCGTAGGTGAAGTCGACGTGGCCCGGGGTGTCAATGAAGTTCAGTTGGTACTTGATACCGTCTTTGGCGGTGTAGTACAGGGTAACGCTGTGGGCCTTGATGGTGATCCCGCGCTCGCGTTCGAGGTCCATGGAGTCCAGGACCTGGGCTTCCATTTCACGCTCGGCAAGGCCGCCGCACATCTGGATGAATCGATCGGCCAGCGTCGACTTACCATGGTCAATGTGGGCGATGATGGAGAAATTGCGGATATGACTCAAATCACTCACGGATCAACACTCAAAAAGGCTGCAGGCAGATTGCCCGCTGAAAAATAGCCGGGAATTGTACCTGATGCTCGGGCCAGACGTCATCTTTGGCGACCAATAACAAAAATGCCCCGTTCTTGCGAATGGGGCATTTTTTGTTCAACACGCGCGGATCAACCGGCCCGCCGCAGCAGCCAGAACCCGGCCAGGGCACAGATGCCGGTCGGCACCAGCACCGCAAACAGCGGCGAGAAGCCGAATACCAGGCTCGACGGCCCCAGCAGGTCCTGGGCAATGCGGAAGGTGAAACCGACCAATACCCCGGTAAATACACGCTGGCCCAGGGTTACCGAGCGCAACGGGCCGAAAATAAACGAAATCGCCATCAGCACCAGTGCGGCGGTCACCACCGGCTGCAACACCTTGACCCAAAATGCCAACCAGTAGCGGCCATTGTTCAGGCCCTGCTCCTTGAGGTAGTGGATATAGCTCCACAAACCGGAGATCGGCAGGCTTTCCGGGATCATCACCACGGTATTGAGCAGTTCCGGCTTGAGCGCGATGTCCCAGGCCTGGGTCGGCTCGTTGATCACTTCGGTGCTGGCCTCGGTGCCTTTGCCAGGATTGCGAAAATGGGTGGTGGTGACATCGCTCAACACCCACTGGTTGTCACTGAACTGTGCCCGCTTGGCAAAGCTCGACGACAGCATGTGGCGCTCGTCATCAAAGCGATAGCGGGTGACACCCACCAGCAGGCCGCCGGGTTGCACCGCGTTGATGTGAATGAATTCATCACCCTGGCGGTGCCACAGGCCCCGCTTGGAGCTCTGGGCATCGCCCGAACCCTGGGCCAGCGCACGGTTGGCCTGGGCCGTGGTTTCCGCCGGTGGCGCCACGTATTCGCCGATCAGCACGCTGGCGGCCATCAGCAGCAGCATGGGTTTCATCACAGCCCAGACGATACGGGCAATGGACACCCCGGCTGCGCGCATGATGGTCAGTTCGCTGTTGCTGGCCAGGCTGCCCAGGCCGATCAGGCAACCGATCAGCGCGGCCATCGGCATCATGTCGTAGAGCCGGCGCGGCGCGGTCAGCGCCACGTAGCTCAGTACGTCAGTGACCGTATAGGTATCGGTGACGTTGCCCACTTCATCAATGAAGGCAAACAACGACGCCAGGCCGAGGATGATGCCCAATACTGCCAGGATGGCGACCAGTACGCTGCTACCGATGTAGCGATCCAACTTACCCACGAGCCATCTCCTTCATGCCGCGACGGCTCTGCATTTTCAAACGAATCGGTTCCCAGTACAGCAGGCCCAGGCCAATCATCAGGAAGATGCCGTGGACCCACCACAACCCCAGGGTCGGCGACAGCTTGCCCTTCTCCAGGGAGCCACGGGCGGAAATCAGGATGGTCAGGTAGGCCATGTACAAAAGGATCGCCGGCAGCAACTTGAGGAAGCGGCCCTGCCGCGGGTTGACCCGGGACAGTGGCACCGCCATCAAGGTGACGATAAACACCAGCAACGGCAGGGAAATACGCCATTGCAGCTCGGCAATCGAGCGCCGTTCCTGGCTGCCGATCAGGGCCTGGGTCGGGATCGCATCGCGGTCGGTGACCTCGTTGCTCACATCCGGCCGGGCCAGCATGACGCCATAGGTGTCGTACTTGATGGCGCGGTAGTCGGCCTGGCCGGGGCTGCCGTCGTAGCGGTAGCCGTTTTCCAGGATCAGGTAGCGGCTGCCGTCCGGACGCACTTCCTGGCGCCCGCTATCGGCCACCAACACGGAAATGCCACGGTCTTTTTTGTCCTGGCCCAGGCGTTTCTCGGAGATGAATACACCACCGAGGTTGGCCCGATCATCGGTCATACGCTCGGTGTAGGTCACCCGGGTGCCGTCGTTGAGCGCCTGGAAGCGGCCCGGCTCGAGGGTGTCGAACTCGGTCATGGCGTCCTGTTTGTTGAGCACCAGCTGAAACTGCATGGCGCCCTGGGGGGCCAGGCTCAGGCTCAGCCAGGCCACCACCAGCGCCACGCCGGTGGCCGGGACCATGGTCATGGCCAACAGGCGCTGCTGGCTCATGCCGGTGGCCGACAGTACGGTCATCTCGCTTTCGAGATAGAGCCGGCCATAGGCCAGCAGGATCCCGAGAAACAGCCCCAGGGGCAGGATCAGTTGCAGGAAGCCTGGCAGGCGAAAACCCATGATCAGGAACAGAGAACCCGGATCCAGGGCACCCGAGGCAGCCTGGGCCAGGTATTTGACGAAACGACCACTCATGATGATGACCAGCAATACCGCACTCACGGCACTCAGGGTCAGCAGGACTTCGCGGGACAGATAACGGAAGACGATCAAACCAGACACTCCAGGGTTGTCAGGCTAAGGCGGCCAAACAAGCAAGCATATCAAGTCGCCCCGTTGACACGGGCCGGCGAAAAAGATGGCGCATTATCCTGTGATTGTCGGCGCCTGTCACGGAGCTTGCTCACACCGGTGCACAAAGCTGGCTTCAAGGGTTGTCAGGCTCGGGCGGCGCGGTACAAACTGCGGGCTTTGTCGCGGTCACCCACAGGTGGCCCAGCCTACAGGCCGGAGTACAGACTCCAGGCTCTTTGACCTTATATAAGGGACCCGAACATGGAATTGGTTGTAAAAAGCGTTAGCCCCGAAACGTTGAAGACCGCCACCCTCGTGGTCGCCGTCGGCGAAGGCCGCAAGCTCGGCGCCGCCGCCAAACAAGTCGACGAACTGAGCGGTGGCGCCATCAGCGCCGTGCTCAAGCGTGGCGACCTGGCCGGCAAAGTCGGGCAAAGCCTGCTGCTGCAAAGCCTGCCCAACCTTAAAGCCGACCGCGTATTGCTGGTAGGCGTGGGCAAGGACGCTGAACTGGGCGACCGCCCGTTCCGCAAGATCATCAGCGGCATCCTCAGCACCCTCAAGGGCCTGGGCGGCAGCGATGCGGCACTGGCGCTGGACGAAATCGTGGTCAAGGGCCGCGACAGCTACGGCAAGACCCGCCTGCTGGCCGAAACCCTGCTGGATGGCGGCTACACCTTCGATCAGTTCAAGAGCCAGAAAGCCGAACCCCGCGCCCTGAAGAAAATCACCCTGCTGACCATCAAGGCCGCCCAGGCTGAAGTGCAGCGCGCCGCCACCCACGCCCAGGCCATCGCGGCCGGCATGGCGTTCACCCGCGACTTGGGCAATATGCCACCAAACATCTGCCACCCAACCTACCTGGGCGAACAGGCCAAGGCCCTGGGCAAAGAGTTCAAGGGCCTGAAAGTCGAGGTCCTGGACGAGAAGAAGATCAAGGACCTGGGCATGGGCTCGTTCTATGCCGTGGGCCAGGGCAGCGACCAGCCACCGCGCCTGATCGTCATGCAATACAACGGCGGCAAGAAAGCCGACAAACCGTTCGCCCTGGTCGGTAAAGGCATCACGTTCGACACCGGCGGCATCAGCCTCAAGCCGGGCGCCGGCATGGACGAGATGAAATACGACATGGGCGGTGCCGCCAGTGTCTTCGGTACCCTGCGTGCCGTGCTCGAACTCAAGCTGCCGATCAACCTGGTGTGCATCCTGGCCTGTGCCGAGAACATGCCGAGCGGCGGTGCTGCCCGCCCAGGCGATATCGTGACCACCATGAGCGGCCAGACCGTGGAAATCCTCAACACCGACGCCGAAGGCCGCCTGGTGCTGTGCGATGCCCTGACCTACGCCGAGCGCTTCAAGCCGCAAGCGGTGATCGACATTGCTACCTTGACCGGCGCCTGCATCGTGGCCCTGGGCTCCCATACCTCGGGCCTCTTGGGCAACAACGACGAACTGGTCGAACAACTGCTCAGCGCCGGCAAGGCTGCCGACGACCGCGCCTGGCAATTGCCGCTGTTCGATGAGTACCAGGAGCAACTGGACAGCCCGTTCGCCGACATCGCCAACATTGGCGGGCCAAAGGCCGGCACCATCACCGCCGCCTGCTTCCTGTCGCGTTTTGCCAAGAACTTCAACTGGGCCCACCTGGATATCGCCGGCACGGCCTGGACCAGCGGCGGCAAGGACAAGGGCGCTACCGGTCGTCCGGTTCCGCTGCTGACCCAGTACCTGCTGGATCGCGCCAAGGCCTAAACATCACGGCCCCTGCTTGACCCTGTAGGAGCGAGCTTGCTCGCGAAAAACGTCAACGATAACGCGTACAGCCTGAATAAACGCGTTGCTCTTGAGTTCTTCGCGAGCAAGCTCGCTCCTACAGGGGAAAGCGTGCAGGCCGCTGCAGGACATGTAATGACCCAAGTCGACTTCTATATATTGCCCAGCGCCGATCCGTCGGCTCGCCTGGACTTTGCCTGCAAACTCACGGAAAAGGCCTGGCGCATGGGCCACCGCATCTACCTGCATTGCAGCGACGCCGCCCAGCGTGACGACCTCGATGCCCGCCTGTGGCGCTTCAAGGGTGAGAGCTTCGTGCCCCACGGCCCCGCAGAATCTGAGCCCGAAGGGCTGGTGGTGCTGGGTTTGGGCGACAGTTGTGGTGATCACCATGACCTATTGGTCAACCTGGACCTGAAAGTGCCGGCCTTCGCCAAGGGTTTCGCCCGCGTGGCGGAAGTGGTGGTGGAAGACCCGGCTATTCGTCAGGCCGCGCGGGAGAGTTTCCGTTTCTACCGCGAACAGGGCTATTCTCTGCAAGATCACCGATTACAGCGACTCTGAGCACATGATGGACACTTCCAACCCGCTAAAACCCTCCGACCACCTGCTGGACGACCTTGAGTCGATCCGCCAGTTGCTGGGTGATGACAACCTGCAACCGCCGCTGCTGACCGATACCGTCGCAGAAGAGGTGCAGATCCCCCTGCTGTTCGACCTGGTCAACGCCAAGCCCGCCGCTGTCGAGCCTGTGGAGCCGCCCGTCGTCCAGGCAGAGCCCGCCGCCGAAAAAGCCCCCGATGCCCTGCTGCTGCACCTGGACAACGAACTGCGCGCCGCAGCGCAATTGATCATGCAGGACGTGATCGACGACTTTGCCCCGCATATCGAAACCGAGATCAAGCGCCGGATGGATGCGCGCATGGAGCGGTTGCTCAGCCAGTACCAGTCCTAAGCCACATAGATATCCCCTGTAGGAGCGGGCTTGCCCGCGATGGCGGTGGATCAGTCGATTTGTCGATGACTGACACACCGCTATCGCGGGCAAGCCCGTTGCCACATTTGCCCCGCGCCAGCCTTGGCCCCTCTCTTCGTCTCGCCCTCTCCCCTATCCCCCGTTATACTTGTCGGCTTTCCTGAATAAATGCCAACTAGGGTCCCGCCGCGCATGGATAAGACCTACCAGCCGCACGCCATTGAAACTTCCTGGTACAACACCTGGGAATCCGAGAATTACTTCGCCCCTCAAGGCGCGGGTGATTCCTACACGATCATGATCCCGCCGCCGAACGTCACCGGCAGCCTGCACATGGGTCACGGTTTCAACAACGCGATCATGGACGCCCTGATCCGTTTCCGCCGCATGCAGGGTCGCAACACCCTGTGGCAGCCGGGTACCGACCATGCCGGCATCGCCACCCAGATGCTGGTGGAACGCCAACTGGAAGCCACCGGTCAGAGCCGTCACGACCTGGGCCGCGAGAAATTCCTGGAGAAGATCTGGGAGTGGAAGGACCAGTCCGGCGGCAATATCAGCCGCCAGATCCGTCGCCTCGGTTCGTCCGTAGACTGGAGCCGCGAGCGCTTCACCATGGACGATGGCCTGTCGGAAGCGGTCAAGGAAGCCTTCGTGCGCCTGCATGAAGATGGCCTGATCTACCGCGGCAAGCGCCTGGTCAACTGGGACACCAAGCTGCACACGGCGATTTCCGACCTTGAAGTGGAAAACCACGACGAGAAAGGTTTCCTGTGGAACCTCAAGTACCCGCTGGCCGACGGCGCCAAGACCGCCGAGGGCAATGACTACCTGATCGTCGCCACCACCCGTCCGGAAACCATGCTCGGCGACTCTGCCGTGGCCGTTAACCCGAACGATGAGCGCTACCAGGCACTGATCGGCAAATTCGTCGAGCTGCCACTGGTTGGCCGTCGCATCCCGATCATCGCCGATGATTACTGCGACCCTGAATTCGGCACCGGCTGTGTGAAAATCACTCCGGCCCACGATTTCAACGACTATGAAGTCGGCAAGCGCCACAACCTGCCGCTGCTGAACATCTTCGACAAGAACGCCGCCATTCTGCCGGCCTGCCAGGTGTTCAACCTCGACGGCACGCTGAACGACAGCATCGACGGCAAGATCCCGGCCGAATACGCCGGCCTCGACCGTTTCGAAGCGCGCAAGCAGATCGTTGCCGCCTTCGATGCCGCAGGCTTGCTGGTCAGCGTGGATGACCACGCCCTGAAAGTGCCGAAAGGCGACCGCTCCGGCACCGTGATCGAGCCGTGGCTGACCGACCAGTGGTACGTGTCCACCAAACCGCTGGCAGAACCTGCGATTGCTGCCGTGGAAGATGGCCGCATCCAGTTCGTGCCCAAACAGTACGAAAACATGTACTTCTCGTGGATGCGTGATATCCAGGATTGGTGCATCAGCCGTCAACTGTGGTGGGGCCACCGCATTCCGGCCTGGTACGACGAGTCGGGCAAAGTCTATGTAGGGCGTGACGAAGCCGAAGTGCGGGCCAAGCACAACCTCGGCCCGGACGTGGCGCTGCAACAGGACAACGACGTACTGGACACCTGGTTCAGCTCTGGCCTGTGGACGTTCTCCACCCTGGGCTGGCCGCAGCAGACCGAATTCCTCAAGAAATTCCACTCCACCGACGTGCTGGTCACCGGTTTCGACATCATTTTCTTCTGGGTCGCCCGGATGATCATGCTCACCATGCACTTGGTGAAGAACGAAGACGGTACCCCGCAGGTACCGTTCAAGACCGTGTACGTGCACGGCCTGGTGCGTGATGGTCAGGGCCAGAAGATGTCCAAGTCCAAGGGCAACGTCCTTGACCCGCTGGACATCATCGACGGCATCGACCTCGAAACCCTGGTGCAAAAGCGCACCTCGGGCCTGATGCAGCCGAAACTGGCGAAGAAGATCGAGAAGCAGACCCGCGACGAGTTTGCCGACGGCATCGCCAGCTACGGCACCGACGCCCTGCGCTTCACCTTCTGCTCGCTGGCGTCCACCGGTCGCGACATCAAGTTCGACATGGGCCGCGTCGAAGGCTACCGCAACTTCTGCAACAAGATCTGGAACGCAGCGCGCTACGTGCTGGACAAGGGCGAAGACTGCGGCCAGAACGGCGAAGCCTTCGAACTGAGCCTGGCTGATCGCTGGATCATCTCGCAGTTGCAGCGCACCGAAGCCGAAGTGACCCGCCAACTCGACCAGTTCCGTTTCGACCTGGCCGCGCAGGCGCTGTACGAGTTCATCTGGAACCAGTATTGCGACTGGTACCTGGAACTGTCCAAGCCCGTGCTGTGGGACGAGAACGCGCCGATCGAGCGTCAGCGCGGCACCCGCCGCACCCTGGTGCGCGTGCTGGAAGTGGCGCTGCGCCTGGCGCACCCGTTCATGCCGTTCATCACCGAAGAAATCTGGCAGCGCCTGGCGCCGCTGGCCGGTATCGAAGGCAAGACCATCATGCTGCAACCTTGGCCAGTGGCCAATGAAGCACGCATCGACGAGGCTGCCGAAAGCGATATCGAATGGCTCAAGGCCCTGATGCTTGGCACACGCAACATCCGCGCCGAGATGAACATCGGCCCGGGCAAGCCATTGGCGGTGTTCGTGAAGAACGCCAGCGCCGAAGACCAGCGCCGTCTCACCGAGAACGACGCCCTGCTCAAGAAGCTGGCCAAGCTGGAGTCAATCACCGTATTGGCGGCTGGCGCCGAAGCACCGCTGTCCGCTACCGCACTGGTGGGCGAGATGGAAGTGCTGGTGCCGATGGCCGGCCTGATCGACAAAGGCGCCGAACTGGCGCGCCTGGACAAGGAAATCCTGCGTCTGCAAGGCGAAGTGCAGCGCGTGGGCGGCAAGCTGTCCAACGCCGCCTTCGTGGACAAGGCCCCGGCCGAAGTCATCGACAAGGAACGCGCCAAGCTGGCCGAAGCCGAACAGGCGTTGGGCAAGCTGGCGGAGCAACATGCGCGGATTTCCAGCCTGTAAGGTGGACCGTGTGTAAGAAAGAGGCCTTCGGGCCTCTTTTTTTGTGTTGAAAACCCAATCAAAGTGGGAGCGGGCTTGCTCGCGAATGCGGTATATCAGACACACACCCAATAACTGACACACTGCATTCGCGAGCAAGCCCGCTCCCACATTTAACCGAGATCAACTTCGGAATGTGTGACAATACCCACCACTTTTGAAGCAACCCCAGAATCGACGTAGCCCATGACCGCCCCCAGCACGCCAAAACCGCCCCGCAAGAAGCCGAAAACCGCCGCCACGGCCAAGCCCGTCGTGCCGCGCAAGGAAGCGACCCTGCATCCGCGCAACCGCCACCAGGGCCGCTACGACTTCCCCGCGCTGATCAAGACCACGCCAGAACTGGCCCAGTTTGTGATCATCAACCCCTACGGCAAGGAAAGCATCGACTTCGCCAGCCCGGACGCGGTGCGGGTGTTCAACCGGGCGCTGCTCAAGGCGTTCTATGGCGTGCAGCACTGGGACATCCCCGCAGACTACCTGTGCCCACCGGTGCCGGGCCGTGCCGATTACGTGCACTTCCTTGCCGACCTGCTGGCCAGCGTCAACGACGGCAAGATTCCCCGTGGCTCGATCGTCAAGGTGCTGGACATCGGCATGGGCGCCAACTGTGTCTATCCGCTGATCGGCTACATGGACTACCGCTGGAACTTCCTCGGCTCCGAGATTGATCCGACAGCGGTCGCCGCGGCCAAGGCCATTGTGCAGTCCAATGACCTGAGCAAGGTTATCCAACTGCGCCAGCAAACCAATCCCAAGCATATTCTGCTGGGGCTGCTGGAGCCGGGCGAACGGTTTGACCTGACCATGTGCAACCCGCCGTTCCATGCCTCCATGGACGAAGCGACCAAAGGCAGCGAGCGTAAATGGCGCGCCCTGGGCAAGGCCGATCCCAAGCGCAAATTGCCGGTGCTGAACTTCGGCGGCCAATCGGCAGAGTTGTGGTGTGAAGGCGGTGAGGCGCGGTTTGTCACGCAATTGATCGCCGAAAGCGCGCATTTCGCCCATAAAGTGCTGTGGTTCAGCACCCTGGTGTCAAAAGCGTCCAACCTGCCTGCCATCGAGACCGCCCTGAAAAAAGCCGGTGTCCTGGAAAGCCAGGTGGTGGAGATGTCCCAGGGCCAGAAACAAAGCCGTTTTGTGGCCTGGACCTTCCAGACCAAGAACGAGCAGCAGATCTGGCGCCAGCGCTGGGTGCGCTGACCCCGCGTCTGGAGGAGCGAGCTTGCTCGCTCCTACAGATAAAGCAAAAAACGCAGGCAACAAAAAACCGTGCCCGGATCGCTCCGGTGCACGGTTTTTTTACTGCGTCTTACTTGTTGATCGAGTCGGTCAGGCCTTTGGCCACAACCAGCTTGATCACTTTCTTGGCAGCGATTTCGATGGCAGCGCCAGTCGAAGGGTTACGGCCGGTACGGGCTGGACGCTCGGTCACTTTCAGCTTGCCAACACCTGGCAGAGTGATTTCGCCACCGTTTTCCAGCTGGTCAGCAACAACTTGGCTCAGTTGGTCCAGCAGAGCGCGCACGGTAGTTTTCGGTGCGTCTACTGCTTCAGCCAGGTCAGCGATCAGTTGGTCTTTAGTAATAGCCATTGTGGTGTTCCTTCCCTATCAAATTCATTTGGATTGCAGAGTGCAGTGTCAGCCATCGAGCCCGACCGTCATGGCCTGGCACCCCTGGCCATAACCGCGAGAGATCGGGGTTATAGATGCTTGAAACGGGGTTTGGTTCGACCTGACAAATGCTGAATGCACGCTTAACGCCGAGACATCGCGTAAGACGGGGCAAAACTAGCACAGAGACGGGGAAATATCCGCTTCTACCTACCCATTTGGTCAGCTTTATCGCTCTAAACCGTGAAAAAAAGGCATATGGGTCGTCAGAGGCCTCCCGAAACCGCTTCAAACGACGCCGCGACCAACGGGTGCGGTACACTGGCGACTTTTTCCGGGAGGCCAACCGCTCCCGCTCAACCAGCCGAGAAGCCCATGCCGATCCGTCATTGCATCGTCCACCTGATCGACAAAAAACCCGACGGCACGCCCGCAGTTCTCCATGCCCGTGACTCTGAATTGGCCGAGTCCGCTGCCATCGAGAACATGCTCGCCGACCTCAACGAGAGCTATAACGCCAAACAAGGCAAGGCCTGGGGTTTCTTCCATGCCGAGTCCGGCGCGCACCCGTTCAGCGGCTGGTTGAAGGAATACTTCGATGGCGGCAAGGATTTCACCGCCTTCAGCCGAATTGCCGTGGAACACCTGCAAAAGCTGATGGAGGAGTCCAACCTCTCCGTCGGCGGCCATGTGCTGTTTGCCCACTATCAACAAGGCATGACCGACTACCTGGCCATCGCCCTGCTGCACCACAGCGAAGGTGTGGCGGTGACCGACGAGCTGGACGTGACGCCCTCGCGCCACCTGGACCTGGGGCAACTGCACCTGGCAGCACGCATCAACGTGTCCGAATGGCAGAACAACAAGCAGTCCAAGCAGTACATCTCGTTTATCAAGGGCAAGAACGGCAAGAAGGTCTCGGAGTACTTCCGCGACTTTATCGGCTGCCAGGAAGGTGTCGATGGGCCGGGCGAGACCCGCACCCTGCTCAAGGCCTTCAGTGATTTCGTCGAGAGCGAAGACCTGCCGGACGAGTCCGCCCGCGAGAAAACCAAGACCCTGGTGGACTACGCCAGCAGCCAGGCCAAGCTCGGCGAGCCCATGGGCCTGGAAGAGCTGTCGGGGTTGATCGATGAAGATCGGCCAAAAGCGTTCTACGATCATATCCGCAACAAGGATTACGGCCTGTCGCCGGAAATTCCCGCAGATAAGCGCACCCTCAACCAGTTCCGCCGCTTCACCGGGCGCGCCGAAGGGCTGTCGATCAGCTTTGAAGCGCACTTGCTGGGCGACAAGATCGAGTATGACGAAGCCGCCGGCACCTTGATCATCAAGGGCCTGCCGACCCAGCTCACCGACCAGCTCAAGCGTCGTAACTGATGCTTGGCGGGGTGCTGAAGAAGGTCCTGCTGGTGTTGCTGGTGGTGGTGGCGATCCAGAACTGGGGCAAGATCGAGCGGCTGTTCAACCCCTCGCAGGTGGTCCCGGAGCAAACCCGAGCGTCAGCGCGGGTGGTGCTGTATGCCACCGACTGGTGTGGCTACTGCAAGCAGATCCAGCGATTCCTGGATCAGAAGGGCATTCCCTACAAAAACGTGGATATCGACAAGGATCCCGAAGGCCGCAAGGCCTATCAGGCGCTGGGCGGCGGCGGGATTCCGTTTGTGGATGTGAACGGCACGCTGATTCGCGAATACAACCCGGACGCGATCCTGTCCGCCCTCAAATAACTGTGGCGAGGGGGCTTGTCCCCCGCTGGGCTGCGTAGCAGCCCCAAAACCTACACCCTCGGTTTTGCCTGAGATTACTCAGTGGCCTTACTGGGGCTGCTATGCAGCCCAACGGGGGACAAGCCCCCTCGCCACTGAAATATCCAACCTGCACCACAGATACACCTAATCCAACCTACAGCTGCTGGATACCGAACCCCAATCGCGGGAAATGCACATGCACGGTGCCGGCGCGCTCATCTTCGCGGCGCAGGATCAGTTCTTCGCGACCGGCAAATATCAACTCGCCTACCACCGGGTCGACACCATAGTCGGTCGCGGCGATGCTCACTGGCTGGCCCACCTTGAACCCGTTGGGGTCTTCAAACACTTCATCCGGCAACGCCGCAGGCGCGCTATCACGGGCGATGTCCAGTGCCTGGCTGGCACTCATCTCGCTGGCGGTGCCATGCCCGAAGCCCAGCACCCGGGCAAGCCAGGCGCCGACAACCGGATAGTTATCCACCAGCGGCGACGTCACCGACGAGCCCTTGAGGAACCACAACGGATGGGCCATGGAGAAGTCGGCAATCGACGGTTCGCCAAACAGGAAATCCCCCGACTGACGCTGCAGTTGTTGCTCAAGCCGCGCAATGATGGCCGGCCACTGGTGCCGGGCCACGTCCAGCTGCACGCGGGTGGCAGTACCGTCGCCGAACATCTTGCTGCGGTCTGCAACCAGTACCTGCAGCAAATGCGGCGGCACCTTGGCAAATTTCACGGCCAGGGATTCAGGCTGGAATACCAGGGCCACGGCGTGGGAAAACACCACCGAATCAGCCCAGGCCGCAAAGCTCTGGCTGACCAGCTCCTGACCTTCGGGAAACAGTGGGGGCGTGGCCTTTTCCTGCTCCAGGCGGCGGGCGATCAGCGCAGTGTCACAATAAATATCCGCACCGACCTGCAACACCGGGGTTTTACGGTAGCCGCCGGTCAAGGCCGTCAGGTCGGGTTTGGGCATCACCGGGGGAATGGTCACCGATTGCCAGGACAGCCCTTTGAAGCCCAGGAGCAGGCGGGCTTTTTCCGCGAAGGGGGATTGGGGGTAGTGGTGCAGGATCAACTCAGACATGCCGGACTCCGCCAGATGAAGGAACCGCCAGCTTATCGTGCAAAAACGCAGTGGCCTACCCATTGGGCTGATGGGAACTGATCAGTCAGATTGATAAGCCCGCGCCAGACACTCCTTGGCGCTTTTCTTGAGTTTTTTTATCAGGCGTTCCTGGCGCAAGGCCTCGCCCTTGCTTGCGCAGGCCTCGGTATACACCAGCGCCACCGCCGGGCTGGAAAGAAAGAACCGCGCGCCTTTGCCGCTTTGATGGGTCGCAAAGCGGCGCACCGGATCATTGCTGATCCCGCAATAGAGCGAGCCATTGGCGGCACGGACCAGGTAGACAAACCAGGGTTTCGGCACGGCAGGTTCAGGCGAACTGTTCACGAAGTATTCAGGCCAGTGGAAAGAGCGCCAATCTTATCAACGACCGGCCTGGAACGCTTTCAAGCCTTTCAATGCCTGCGCCCGCACGGCGTTGCGTACCAGTGGCGTCCAGCCCAACAACAGGCCCTTGGTACCGAGCGCCTGGCGCGACCAGCGCCACAGGTCAAAGTGATCGTGGTGCTCGCAGATCTTGCCATCACGGAACACAAAACGTGCCTGGATATCGTTGACCACGGTGTTGCCGGTCTGGCTGAACAGGTACGTCGCCACCCAATGGGCGCTGCCGGTGGTGTCGTCGCTACGCACCTGGTCAAAGGTCAGGGAAAAATCCTTGGCCCGGGTGGTGAGCATGCGCCACATGTCGCCGGCATCGCGCCCACGCAGTTCACCAAATGCAGGATCGCTGAACAGCACATCGTCGGTGTAGCAGGCGCTCATGGCTTCAGCGTCCAGACGCTCAAAGGCACGATAGAACTCGACGATCAGGGCGTTATGGGCATCACTCATGGGCAGCTTCCAAAAGTAGGTAGTCAAGCCAAGCACTGTACCCGTGTCGAGCGCGCCGTGGCGAGCGGACCTGTCGTGGCGAGCAGGCTTGTCGTGGCGAGCGGGCTTGCCCCGCGCTGGACTGCGCAGCAGGCCCAAAACCAGCCAACTCGGTTTGCCTGAAAAACCTCGGTGGGTTGGGGTTGGGGTTGGGGCTGCTGCGCAGCCCAGCGGGGGACAAGCCCCCTCGCCACAAAAAGCCCCTATTCCCCCCTTCAGCACAACAGCAGGCTTGCCAAGACCCACCTAAGGCACCATCCCGCAATTACGCGCATAGGCGAACAAATCCACATCGGTGGAAATGCACAGGCGTTGCATCGCGGTACTTTTCTGTTTGCTGATCGTGGAAATGCTGCGATTGACCCGTGCGGCGATCTGGCTGACGGTCAAGCCGCTGGCCAGCATCCGCACCACTTCCCGCTCTTTGCCCGACAACTGCGGCAGTTGTGACTGGTCCCCCGTCCCGGCTTCCACCAGTTGCACCCGCAGGCACTCGCTGGCAAAGGTCTGGCCGCCGATCACGGCGTTGATGGCCTGTGGCAACTCCCTGGCCGAAGCGCTCTTGGCAACGATGGCGCGGGCGCCATGGGCGAGGGAGGCCCGCAGGGTGGCGACATTGGCGAACATCGTCACCAGAATGACCGGCAAGTTGGGATACTGCCGAGCCAGCAGGCTCAACAAACCATAACCATCTGCCTGCTGCCCTCCAGGCATGGCGAAGTCGGTGACCAGGACATCGCACGGCGTGGTACTCAATAACCTGAGCAGCGCGTCGGGGCCGTCGGCCTCCCCCACCACTTTGCAGCGACCATTCGCCTCGATCACCACTCTCTGCCCGATACGCACAATGGGATGATCGTCAGCAATAATTACTCGAAGCATAGATACCCACGGATGATGGCAACTTGAATCCGCGCAAAATAACCCCGCTGGCGATCCTCAACAACCGTTCAGGATAAGCCTCCTAAGGCGGCGTCCCGTGTTTGGTAGTTACCAATTCTTTCCCTACACAACAAAAGGAAACACCCTACAGCCAAAAACCAGACAGCCAGATTGCCAAATGCATCTCGACACAAGTCACTCCCCACTGCGCTTACACACTGCGCAAATATTCCAGACACCGCCGCAAGTCCGCCCGGAATGCCTGCAACGCTGGAGCGTGGGCCAATACGCCATCGGCGTGAACCAGCTCAATCAACTTCACCCCTCTTAATTCAAGGTCCGTCCCGCCCAAAAACGCCAGGCTGCCTACCAGGCGATGCAAGCGCTGCGCGGTCAATAAAGTACTCAGGGTGCAACAGGCTTGTTCCAGGATCGCGAAGTCTTCCCAGGCTTCGTCCAGCAGGCCGGGGAGCATCTGGTCGACGACCTGCTCATTGCCGAAGGTTTGCACAAGCTGCGCACGCGTCGGCCATGTCCCGGCAGAGTGCCGGCCCCACGCCGAAAAAGTACCCGGCAGCCAGCGCACCAACACCGCATGCAATTGCTCCAGCGCCAGCGGTTTGAGCAACCAGGCATCCATGCCGGCGTCGCGGCAACGTTGTGGGTCGTCGTTTTGCAGATTGGCGGTCAAGGCAATGATCGGCACGCGCTTGAGCCCCTTGCGCCGTTCGTGCTGGCGAATGGCGCGAGCCATGCGGTAACCGTCCATATCCGGCATTTGGCAGTCGCTGATAATCAGGTCCGAAGGCCGGTTGATAACGGCTAACAAGCCCTGGCGGCCATCGGCCACGGACTGATGGGCAACACCCAGTTTTTGCAGGAAGCAGCCCAGCATCGCGCGATAGGCTGAATGATCATCCACGACCAGTACGTTCAGGTGCGGTGCGGGGGGTGGCTGCGACGCTCGGCCCTCGCCGGTGGTTGAACGTACCACAGAGCCCATGGGCACCCCTTGTGCGCGATCGGACTGGAGGCAGGCAGCCCCGAGTCACCTCCGGCAGCGCTGGCGTAATAGGCAGTAGGGCACCGTGCAGCGCCTTAAGTGACACCGGTGACTATCATCGCGGCAAAAATATATCCTTTTGGATACTCCGACGCCGATACAACAACTACGAAAAACAACTTTCCTACGTCACTGAAAACCTATTCTTACGGACTTGCCGCGGATTTCCGTACGACCGCCCATTGTCGTATTTTTTGTATTTGCCCCCCGCCCTGCCCTCGCTAAATTGCGCCCCACCCCAGAGAGGGACGGCTCGCCACTCGGCGTGCCAGCCACAACAAACAACGCCCCGCACACTGCCAGCCCATTGGGGGCCAGGCATTGCCGTGCATCTTTTTTATCGATCAGCCTTGCAATGGACAATTGAAATGAACGCCTCCCGACACCTGATGAGCACCACCCCCCAAGCCTTCCCAACAACCGCAAATCAGGTCCTGTAACCATGAAAAACTTTGCCTCGCGCCTCATGCTCACCCTGCTGTTCACGCCTTCGGTATTTGCCGCAAGCTCCATCGAACTGGCCGTCAGGGGGACTATCACCCCGAGCGCCTGCACACCCGCATTCGCCGGTGGCAACGTCGTCGATCACGGAAAAATCTCGGCCAAGGATTTGGTACAGGGCAACACCACTTACCTGCCCACGGCCACCGTGCAATTGTCGATCACTTGCGAGGCCAGCACGCTTTTCGCGATCAAGCCCATCGACAATCGTAGCGGTACAGCTACCAGCCCCCGCGACTTCGGTCTGGGCCTGATCAATGGCGACAAAAAGCTGGGGCGCTTCCACCTGACGCCCAAGGACATGACCGCCGACGGCGTCGCTGTGCAGCCGATTGCTTCGGAAGACGGTGGTCGCACCTGGTTTGCCGAACACATATGGGAACTGGGCGTGCTGTGGGGCGCCGGGGCCATGGACGACGCCAGCGCTTTGCTGCCATCCCGAGTACTGGTACTGGGCCTGGATGTCAACACCTCGATCGCTCGCGCCGATCAATTTGACTTGAGCGATGAGGTCTCCATCGACGGCTCCGGCACCCTGGAAGTGCTGTACCTGTAGTTCCCGTTTCACCCACAAGGAAGGTCCATCGAATGAAACTCTCCAGCGCAGTACCTCTGGTTGCACTGTTGTACGCCACCGCCTCAGTGGCGTTGGCCGCCAGTGACACAGAGCTGGCCATCAAGGGCTCGATCACCCCCAGCGCTTGTGAGCCGCTGGTCTCCAGTGATGGGATGGTCGACTTCGGAAAAATATCCGTCAAGCAACTCAACAGCGATTCTTACACCCCTCTGCCAGATGAAAGGCTGCTGTTGAATGTGCACTGCGATGGCCCGACCTTTTTTACGCTCAACAGCATTGATAACCGCTCGGGCTCCTCGGCTCACCACGACATGTATCACGGCCTGGGTATGACCCCCGACGGTGAAAAGCTGGGGGGTACAGGCTTTGGTTTCTACGGACTCATAGCCGACGGCGTAAGCCGCAACTCGATTATTTCAACCGACGGCGGCGTGACCTGGCACCCCGCCGCAGTAATAAGCCCGATGTCGCTGACGGCCGTCGCTGCAGGCCGCGAGTTGGTACCCATTGCCGTGCAGAACCTGGACGCGGAATTGGCGCTTTTCACCCACATTGCCCCCGCCGACGGCCTGACGCTTATTGACGAAGTCCCTCTGGATGGCCACGTCACCGTGCAAGTCAATTACCTCTGATGGCTTGAACAGGCCCATTTAAAAGGAGCTCCTCCGATGAAAACCCTATTGACCACGCTTGCCACCAGCGCCCTGCTGCTGGGTGGCGCCACCGCCTTTGCCGCCTCGACCGTCGAACTGGTCGTCAGGGGCAAGATTATTCCTGCCGCCTGCGTTCCCGGCCTCTCCAGTAGCGGGGTGATCGATCACGGCAAGATTTCCGCCAAGGACTTGCGAGCGGACAACCCAACGCTGATCGGCACGCACCTGCTGAACATGACGGTCAACTGCGACGCCCCCGTCTTGTTCGCCCTGCATGCCATCGACAACCGCGCCGCCTCGGCAGCGATGCCCAGTGACTACGGCCTGGGCTTTATCAACGATAACCAGAAACTCGGTTGGTACACCCTGAGCCTGCTCAACCCGGTGGCTGAAGACGGCGTGGTGGTGCAACCGATTGCCTCCGGCGATCAGGGCAAGACCTGGTACCGGGAAAGTGCCTGGGAGCCGAGTCTGTACATGTCGGTCGCCTCGATGGACGACGACACCCAGCCGCTGCCAGTCAAGGAGCTGCGGGTAGGCCTGGAAGTACGCACGTCGATCGCCCGCACCGACTCCCTGGACTTGAGCAATGAGGTGACCATCGACGGCTCGGCCACCCTCGAAGTGAAGTACCTGTAACCATGGCCGCCCATGCCCAGAACGCTTGCGGGCATGGGCGGCGCTCACCTGTGCCAGTGATCGCCCACGTTGCAGCCGTGCTGCTGTGTATGGCAATCACGACACAGGCCAACGCGCTATCCCATGTCGACCTCACGGTGACCGGTCGCTTGACGCCGGATGCCTGCCATATCGAGCTGTCCGACCTAGGCACCATCGAGCATGGAGAGATCCCGACCCACCAGCTCAATACCCACGAACCCACGGTACTGCCCAGCCAGAAGCTGGACCTGACGGTGGTCTGCGAAAGGCCGATGCTGTTTGCGCTGGTGGGCATCGACAACCGCCAGGACTCCGCGCCGGCCCCCGACACGTTCGGCCTGGGCGTCAACATTTATGCCCCGGACCAGATGCTGGGAGCCGTGAAGCTGTCCTATCGCGCAGCCCTCGGCGATTTACAGCCGATGCAGGTGCTGGCCTCCAGCGACAACGGCGAAACCTGGACACCCCAGGCTGGCGCCCATCCCCACGCGTACATGGGCTTTGCCCTGCCGGGCGACCGCCAGCCGGATTTCATCAGCCAGCTGTTCACCCAGTTGTGGGTCGACACCTCCATCAATGCCGCACGCCTCCTGACCCTGGATCAGGAAGTGCCGCTGGATGGCTCCATCGTCCTGGATCTGCGCTACCTCTGATTCGCGCCCTTTTTGTTGCACCAACGGAACCTGCTGTCATGACCACGACCCTCTCAACCACCGCTGCCGGTCTCATTGCCTTGCTGCTTGTACTCAGCAATCAAGTCAAAGCCGACGGCATGGTGCCCGACACCTCGGTGGTGATCGTTTACGAAGCCGATGGCGAAGCCGCCGTGTCGGTGACCAATACCGACAGCAAACTGTCGCTGCTGCACGTCACCTTGCAAGACATTCCCGAAGACACCGAGCCGTTGCTGGTGGTGACGCCCCCGTTATCGCGGGTAGAAGCGTCCAAATCGCAGCTGGTGCGTTTCATCCTGCAAAACCAGACACCGCTGCTCACCCAACGGCTCAAGCGGGCGGTGTTCGAAGGCATGCCCCAGGGCCGCGCCGCCCCTGCTGCCGGGCACGCCCGCGTCGGCGTGACCGTGCGCCAGAACCTGCCGGTGATCGTGCATCCCAAGGGCCTGCCACTCAACCGCACGCCCTGGACCGACCTGACCTGGACCCTGCGCGACGGCCGGTTGCACGTACGCAATGACACCCCCTATGTGGTGCGCCTGGCCCAGGATCTGCGGCTGCTGCCCGGCGACGGCAAGGCGATGCTGCCGCGCACCTATGTGTTGCCGGGCGAAAACCTGAGCGTCCCGGCCACTGGCGGCCCGGCCACTAAAGTCAGGCTGCAACCAGCCACGGTGTACGGCTTTGCCGTCAAGGCCTACGAAGCACCTCTGAGCCTCTGACTGGACACCTGCAGGCGCCTGCCACGAGGCGGCGCCTGGCTTAAGCAAGTGACGGCGCATCGACCGTCACCGCAATGCCCGCAAGCACCGGAACAACCGGGCCGGGACGTTGAACATTTGAGTGCCTTGCGTGAAAACAGTATTGAATTACCGTGACGGCGTAGCCGTGCCCGCAGCACCTGCAATGGCGTTGCTGCTGTGGGGGCTACTGCCGAGTCAAACATGGGCCAGCGGCTTCGACGCCCAGACCCTGCATCAGCGTGGCATTGATCCGCAGTTGGCCAGCCTGCTGCTGGACGCCCCGCGTTTTGCCGCCGGGCAGCACGCGGTCAGCCTGCGGGTCAACGGCCAGGGGCGTGGCCGGCTGGAGGTCAGTTTCGATCAACAGGGCAACCTGTGCTTCGACCGGGCCTTGCTCGACGCCGCAAACCTGATAATCCCGGACGACACCGAGCGCTGCCACGCCTTCCTCGCGCAATTTCCCCAGACCCTGGTGGAACCGGACCCGGCCACACTCAGCGTAGCGCTGGTGGTGCCCACCGAAGCCTTGCGTCCGGTGCTGCAAGACATATCAGGCTATGAAACCGGCGGCTTCGCTGGCTTGCTCAACTACGACCTCACGGGCTTCTACAACCGCTATGGCGATGACGCCAGCCGTTTTGGCTCGGCCAACACCGAAGTGGGATTCAACGCCGGCGACTGGATCGTGCGCAGCCGCCAGGTGCAGACCTGGCAGGAGGGCCAGTCCCGCAGCACGCACCTGGAGGCCTACGCCCAACGCACGTTCGCCAGCCATCAGGCGGTGCTCCAGGCCGGGCAGATCAGCCTGTACAACCCGGTGTTGTCCGGGGCGCAGATCACCGGCGTCCAGGTCCTCACCGAGCACGCCCTACAAGAGCAAGGCCAGAGCGCCGTGATCGAAGGTATCGCCAACAGTCCGGCGCAAGTGGAGGTGCGGCAGAACGGCGTGCTGATTCATTCCACCGTAGTGCCCGCCGGGCCTTTTTCGCTGAACGATGTGCGTCGTCTCAATACCCGTTCGGACGTCGAGGTCACGGTCAAAGAAAGCGTCGGTGGCGAGCGGCGCTTCAACGTGCCGGCGGCCATGCTCGGCCTCGGGTTGCCGGCGCCGGGCTACTCGGTGGCCGCCGGGCGGGTGCGCAATGTCGGCGATGCCCAGGGTGACGACCCGTGGGTGGTGAGCGCCGGCTGGACAGCGGCCGTGCATCCGCAACTGACCCTGGGCAGCGGCGTCTTGGCTGCCAGCGAGTACCGCTCCGCAGGCTTGAGCCTGGGCTGGCTACCGTGGCTGGACAGCCAGGTCCAGCTGTCGACACAACTGTCCAATACCGATGGGCGGGAAAAAGTGTCCGGGGTGCAGACGGATCTTTCCTGGGCCCAGCGCCTGAATGACCAGTGGTCCTTCAGCACCAGTAACTCCTGGCGCAGCGCAGGCTATCGCGAGCTGGAAGAAAGCACCTACGCGCGCAACCAGCACTCGCAACGCTCACGCTATCGCGATCAACAAAGCGTCAACCTGGGCTGGTCCCATCCCTGGCTGGGCGCATTCAGCGCCGGGCTGTCGCGCTCGGCCAACTTTGCCGGGGACAGCAGCAGCCGAGCCCTGATGTCCTGGGGCAGCAACATCGGCGCAGTGTCGCTATCGGCCAGTGCCGAATGGCAAATGGGCGGGGCCCAGCAACAAGACAACGCGGTGTACCTGAACATCAGCGCACCGCTGGGCGAGCAGCGCCGGGTGCGCGGCTGGGTACGCCACAGCGCTGGCGAAAACCGCACCGGCCTGGGGCTGACCGAACAGATCGACGAGCAACTCAGCTACCGGGTCAGCGCCGAGCGTGACTCGCGCGATCGTCAGGTCGAAACCAGCGTGGGCCTCTCGGCGTTGCCGCGCTACAGCCAGTTGGATTTGAGCTACAGCCGCTCCGATGCACAGCGCTCAAGCTACCAGGGCGGCGCGCGCGGTGGGGTGGTGATGCATGACGGTGGCGTCACGTTTTCCCCGTATCCGGTGCGCGATACCTTCGCCCTGGTGACGGTGGGCCAGATGGGCGGCATCCGCATCAGTACCCCCAGCGGCCCGGTGTGGACCGACTGGCAAGGCCAGGCCGTGGTGCCGCAAGTCAGCGCCTATGGCCGCAGCCCCGTGGAAGTCCAGACCCGCTCGTTGCCGCGCAACGCCGACATCAGTAACGGCCTGGCGATGATCCAGGCCGGGCGCGGCGCAGTGGACCGGGTGGACTTTGGCGTCAGCCTGACCCGCCGCGTCTTGCTGACCGTCAGCACTGACCACGGCGCGCCACTGCCCTCGGGCGCGTCAGTGAGTACTGCCGAGGGCGAGTTCGTCACCCTGGTCCAGGAAGGCAGCCAAGTATTCCTGCCCAATGTGCTCGATCAACCGCCCCTGTGGATAACCTCGCCGGGAGGTCAACGCTGCCTTTTGCGCTACACGCTGGCGCAAAAGGCCGACCCCTCGGTGTACTTCGAAACTGCCCCGGCCCGTTGCCACGCGCCTTGAGGACGACTGCCATGCCCCTTCCCCGCTTGCACCACCTGAGTTTATGGCTATTGATCGGCATTGCCGGCAGCGCCCATGGGCTGGAGGAATGCCAACTCAACCTCAGCGAACCCACGGTGGATTTTGGCTTGATGAGCCGCCTGGCCCAAAACGACAGCGCGCCCGAACGCCTGCTGGGCGAGCGGCGGCTGAACTTGACGTTCAGTTGCCCCCAGGCCGACGACTTGAGCCTGTTCTACCGTGCCCTGGCGGCCTCCGCTGAACGCCTGCAGTTTACCGAGCACGGCAGCTACGAAATCGAGGTCAGTCACGGCGTACTCGACGGGCAGGCAGTGGAGCTGGGGCTGATTGCTGCCATGGGCCAGCCGCCAGTGAGTAGCGCCAGCACGCTCACCTGGCGCACCGGGCATGGCATCGCGCCGATAGAACACGGTGCCGTGCGCATGGGCAAAACCCTGTCGCTGCAATTGACCTTGCGCGCCTGGGCCGACCCCGAAGCTACCCGGGTGCGCGATGCCACCACCTGGGAAGTCCCCGGCATGCTCTACAGCGCCAGTCATGGGCGCTACCGCGAGATGACGCTGCGTGCGCACTTTGCCCCCGTCGCCTGCCAGCCGGCGTTGTCGGACCAGGGAGTAGTGGACTACGGCATCCTGTTTGCCAAGAACCTCAACCCCACCACCGAAACGCCATTGCCCATCCGCACCCTGCGCTTGAGTGTCACCTGCGATGCACAGACGCGCTTCGCCCTGCGCATGCATGACAACCGCGACGGCTCGGCCACCGGCGGCACCGATGAAACCGCCTATGGGCTGGACCTGGACGCCAGCCATAACAAAATCGGGCGTTTTTACCTGACCATCGACCCCGCCGAGTTCAGCGCCGATACCCTGCGCACCTTGTACCGGACCGACTCCACCAGCAACGGCGCCGCCTGGAGCAACTCCAGCGCACGCCAGATCCCGATGGCGGCCAACAGCTACATGGGCTTTACCGACAAAAGCGGCCTGAGTACCGGCCCAGTGGCTATCCAGACCCTGGCCGGCACCGTGCGGATCAAGACTTACCTGGCTCCCATGCAGTCGCTGGACCTGCGCCAGGTGGTCCATATCAACGGCTCCGGCACCATCGAAATCATCTACCTGTGACTTGCCCCTGCGAGGTATGCGCCATGAAAACCGTTGCCCTATCCAGCCTGCTGTTTCTGACCTGCGCTCAATCGGCGGTGGCCGTGTCGGTGGTCGACCTGAGCGTCCAGGGCCAGATCATTCCCCGCGCCTGTACGCCGCTGTTATCCGGCAGTGGCCTAATCGACTACGGCAAGATTTCCCGCCAAGACTTGAATCTGGAGCAAGGCACGCGTCTGCCGCTCAAAACCCTGCAGGTCAGCATCGACTGCAACGGGCCCAGCCGCTATGCCTTGCGCATGCGCGACAACCGCGACGGGTCGGCCACGGTCAACAGCGAAATCTACTACGGCCTGGGATTCGACACGGCGGGCAATCGGCTCGGCCTCTACTCCATGAGCTTCGACCCGCGCCAGACCCAGGCGGACAGCAACGCGCAGATCTACGGCACCGAGTCCACCACCGGCGGCCTGGGCTGGCGCACGGCCAACCTGAACCCCATCGACATTGGCGCCACCAGCTACCTGGGTTTCACCGACACCGAGGGCAGTACCGCCGGGCCGACGGCAATTGCCACCCTCAACACCACAGTACAAATCAGCACCGTTATCAATGCCCGGAAAAACCTGGACTTGAGCGTTGAAACCGACCTCGATGGCTCGGCGACTCTGGAAGTGGTGTACCTCTAGAGTCTCTCGCTGGCGACGTGAACATAACGGGCGCGCCCGGCACCGAGGCCAGCGATGATCGCCCCCACACCCAGCAGCGCGAAAATCCAGCCGGTTGCCGCCCAGCCACCGGTCCAGTCGTGTACCAGACCGACCGCCAGCGGGCCGAGGGACGCCAGGGTGTAGCCGACGCCCTGGGCCATGCTCGACAGGTTGGCGGCCACATGGGCATCGCGTGAGCGCAGCACGATCAGGGTCAGCGCCAGGCTGAACGTACCGCCCTGCCCCAGGCCCAAGACAATCGCCCAGCCCCACAGGCCGTCGAGCGGCGCATACAGGCAACCGAACAGGCCGCCGAGGGTCAGCAGCATCACCACCACAATGGCCAGGCGCTGATCCTTGCCGCGGGTGGCCAGCCACGGTGCCGCAAGGGAACTGGCCAGTTGCACGATCACCGATCCCGACAGCACCAGCCCGGCCTGGGTCGCGCTCAAGCCACGGTCGATCAGGATCGACGGCAGCCAGCCAAACACGATGTAGGCCAGGGAGGATTGCAGGCCCATGTACAACGTCACTTGCCAGGCCAGGGGATCACGCAGCAAACCGCGCACCCGATAGGCCACTTGATGGGTACCCTGTTTCTGTCCGACCTGAGGCAACCAACACAGCGCCGCCAGCAATGCCGGCACCATCCAGAAGCCCAGGCCGATTTTCCAGCTGTCGCCAAAATGCTGGCTCAACGGCACCGTAGCCCCGGCGGCAAGCGCCGCGCCCAGGCACAGGGCCATGGTGTAGACACCGGTCATGACCCCTGCATGCCGGGCGAAATCACGCTTGACGATCCCGGGCAACAGCACGCCGATGATGCCGATACTGGCCCCGGCCAGCAGGCTGCCGGCGAACAGCCCGACAGCGCCCAACGAACTGCGCAGGATGATCCCCGCCGCCAGTGTCAGCAAAATCCCCAGCACCACCCGTTCGGCGCCGAAGCGCCGGGCCAGGAACGGCGCCAGCGGCGCAAACAGGCCCAGGCACAGGACCGGCAGCGTCGTCAGCAACCCAGCCCTGGCCGCCGAGAGGCCGAGGCTTTCGGACACGTCGTTGAGCAACGGCGCCATGCTCGACAATGCCGGGCGCAGGTTCAACGCCACCAGCACCAACCCCAGCAGCAACAGCCAGGCCCGGTTGACGACCGGCTGACTGTGCTGCACCTGGTCATCATCGGCTTCGGCGTCGATCAGCAATTCTTCAAGTGCGTTTTCTGGGCGGGGCATGGTGCTCTCGGGTTCAAGGCGGGATTGCGCGCGAGGGAGCCATGGTAATGCCCTGCACCACCTTGTGGCGAGCGGGCTTGCTTGTGGCGAGCGGGCTTGTCGGAACGCCGCATCGCCCGCGCTGGGTTGCGTAGCAGCCCCAAGAGCATCACCGAGGAGTGTCAGGTGTAACCAGGGGGGAGGTTTGGGGCTGCTGCGCAACCCAGCGCGGGCGATGCGGCGTTCCGACAAGCCCGCTCGCCACAACAAGCCCGCTCGCCACAAGCGAGCGGGCTCACCACAGTGGGGGCGGGTTAATGCAGGATCTGGCTCAGGAACAACCGGGTCCGGTCGTTCTGCGGGTTGTCGAAGAAATCGTTCGGCGCCGCCTGTTCGACGATTTCGCCCTTGTCCATGAAGATCACGCGGTTGGCCACGGTGCGCGCAAAGCCCATCTCGTGGGTCACGCAGAGCATGGTCATGCCGTCTTCGGCCAGGCCGATCATGGTGTCGAGGACTTCCTTGACCATCTCCGGGTCGAGGGCCGAGGTCGGCTCATCGAACAGCATGATCTTGGGCTTCATGCACAACGCCCGGGCAATCGCCACGCGCTGTTGCTGGCCGCCGGACAATTGCCCCGGAAACTTGTGGGCCTGCTCCGGGATGCGCACGCGCTCCAGGTAGTGCATGGCAATTTCCTCGGCCTTGCGCTTGGGCATCTTGCGCACCCACATCGGCGCCAACGTGCAGTTCTGCAGGATGGTCAGGTGTGGGAACAGGTTGAAGTGCTGGAACACCATCCCCACTTCGCGGCGCACGGTTTCGATCTGCTTGAGGTCGTTGGTCAGCTCCACGCCATCGACCACAATGCGCCCCTGCTGGTGCTCTTCCAGGCGGTTGAGGCAGCGGATGGTGGTGGACTTGCCCGAACCCGACGGGCCGCACAGCACGATGCGCTCGCCCTGCTTGACGTTGAGGTTGATGTCTTTCAGTACATGGAACTGGCCGTACCACTTGTTGACGCCCTGCATCTGGATAATGCCTTCAGGGCTCACCGGCTGTTTGATCGCTTCGCTCATAACAACAACTCCTAACGCTTGTGGCCAGTGTCGAGCTTGTGTTCCAAATGAATGGAATAGCGCGACATGCCAAAACAGAAAATCCAGAACACCAGGGCCGCGAACACATAGCCTTCAGTAGCCATGCCCAGCCATTTCGGGTCGGCGGCGGCTTGCTTGACGCTGTTGAGCAGGTCGAACAGGCCGATGATGATCACCAGGCTCGTATCCTTGAACAGCGCGATAAAGGTGTTGACGATGCCCGGTATCACCAGCTTCAACGCTTGCGGCAGGATCACCAGGCCCATGCTGCGCCAGTAACCCAGGCCCATCGCCGCCGCGGCTTCGTACTGGCCTTTGGGAATGGCCTGCAAGCCACCGCGCACCACTTCTGCCACGTAGGCCGACTGGAACAGGATCACGCCGATCAACGCCCGCAGCAGCTTGTCGAAGTTCATGCCTTCAGGCAGGAACAGCGGCAGCATCACCGACGCCATGAACAGCACCGTGATCAACGGCACGCCGCGCCAGAACTCAATGAAGGTCACGCAGATCACGCGAATCGCCGGCATATTGGAGCGCCGCCCCAACGCCAGCACGATACCCAGCGGCAAGGCGCCAGCGATACCGACGGTGGCGATCACCAAGGTGAGCATCAGGCCGCCCCATTGGCTGGTCGCGACGTTGGTCAGGCCAAAGATCCCGCCGTGCAGCAGGAAGAAGGCAATGATCGGGTACAACACCAGAAAGCCCAGGCCATAGATCGCCTTGGGTTTAAAACGCGAGATGAACAACGGCGCCACGCCGACGATCGCCAGCCACACGGTCAGGTCTACGCGCCAGCGCAGGTCGCCGGGGTAATAGCCGTACATGAATTGCCCAAAGCGCTGCTGGACAAACACCCAGCAGGCGCCCTCCTTGGTGCAATCGGCCTGGGTGGTGCCGACCCAGTTGGCGTCGAGGATCGCCCAATGCAAAATCGGCGGCACCACCAGGTAGACCAGGTAGATCGCCAGCAACGTCAGCAGGGTGTTGAACCAACTGGAGAACAGGTTGGCGCGCATCCACGCCATCGGCCCGAACACTTTGTTCGGTGGCGGCATGTCAGGTTTGAAAATATGGGAAGTCATGCAGGTTTCCTCACCGCTCGATCAGCGCAATGCGCTTGTTGTACCAGTTCATCAACAGGGAAATGCTGATGCTGATCGCCAGGTACACGCTCATGGTGATGGCAATGACCTCAATGGCCTGGCCGGTCTGGTTGAGCACCGTGCCGGCAAACAGCGAGACCATTTCCGGGTAGCCGATGCCGGCGGCCAGGGATGAGTTTTTCGCCAGGTTCAGGTATTGGCTGGTCAGCGGCGGGATGATCACCCGCAGCGCTTGCGGGATGATGACCTTGCGCAGCGTAGGCCCCGGACGCAGGCCCAGGGAGCGCGCGGCTTCGGTCTGGCCGTGGCTCACAGACTCAATGCCCGAGCGCACGATCTCGGCAATAAACGCGGCGGTGTAGACGGTAAGCGCCAGGGTCAGTGCCAGCAGTTCGGGGATCAATACCCAGCCACCGACAAAGTTGAAACCCGCAAGCCTTGGCATTTCCCAGTGCAGCGGTACACCGAAGATCAGGACGCACAACGCCGGAATCACGATGAACAGCGCCAGACCCGCCCAGAACTTGTGGAACGGTACGCCGGTGGCTTCAAAGCGCTTGTTGGCCCAACGCGCCATCAGCACGATTGCCACGATGGCCGCCCCGACACTGGCCACAAACGGCCAGAAACCGTCAGCCGCCAGCGCCGCCGGCATGTTCAGGCCCCGGGCGCTCATAAAGAATGTATCGCCCAAGTTATGGCTGTTGCGCGGCAACGGCATGGTCAGGAAGACCGCGAAGTACCAGAACAGGATCTGCAACAACGGCGGAATGTTGCGGAACACTTCCACATACACCGTCGCCAGTTTGTTGATCATCCAGTTCGGTGACAGACGCGCCACCCCAATGATGAAACCGAGCAGCGTCGCCAGGACCACACCGATCACGGTCACCAGCAACGTGTTGAGCAGGCCGATCACAAAGACCCGGGCATAGCTGTCCGATTCGGTGTAGTCGATCAAATGCTGAGCGATGCCAAACCCGGCACTGCGCTCCAGGAAGTCAAAGCCGGAGGTAATGCCCCGGTGCTGAAGATTGGTTTGCGTGTTGTTGAACAGATACCAGCCCAACGAAACCACCGCGACGATGGTGATGATCTGAAATAGCCACGCGCGCACTTTGGGATCGCTGAAGCTGAGCTTCTGCTTGGGTGCGCCGATTTGAGTTTGCATTGAGTGCCCCAGAAATAATGGAACAGAACATCACCCGGCGGTTGGCCCACCGGGTGATAGAACCATCAGCGATCAGCGCACAGGGGGTGCGTATTGAATGCCACCGTTGTTCCACAGCGCGTTCAGGCCACGGTCGATTTCCAGGGGAGTGCTCTTGCCCAGGTTGCGCTCGAACACTTCGCCGTAGTTACCGACCTGCTTGACGATCTGTACGACCCAATCCTTCTTCACTTTCAGGTCTTTGCCGTATTCGCCGTCAGCACCGAGCAGACGCGCAACGTCCGGGTTCTTGGTGGCCTTGGCTTCGGCTTCAACGTTTTTCGAGGTGATACCGGCTTCTTCAGCGTTGAGCATGGCGTAGCCTACCCAGCGCACGATGGCCAGCCACTCGTCGTCGCCATTACGTACGACCGGGCCCAGGGGCTCCTTGGAGATGGTTTCCGGCAGCACCACGTAGTCCTTCGGCGCGGCCAGCTTGCTGCGCTGGGCAAACAGTTGCGACTTGTCGGAGGTCAGCACGTCGCAGCGCCCGGACTCCAGGGACTTGGCGCTTTCATCGGAGGTGTCGAAGGTGATCGGGGTGTACTTGAGGTTGTTGCCACGGAAGTAGTCGGAAACGTTCAGCTCGGTGGTGGTACCGGCCTGGATGCAGATGGTTGCACCGTCCAGTTCCTTGGCACTTTTTACGCCCAGCTTGCTGTTGACCAGAAAGCCGATGCCGTCGTAGTAGGTGATAAAGCCCGGGAATTTCAGGCCCATGCCCGCATCGCGGGAGCTGGTCATGGTGGTGTTGCGCGACAGGATGTCGACTTCGCCCGATTGCAGCGCGGTGAAACGCTCCTTGGCATTCAACTGGCTGAACTTGACCTTGGTCGCATCGCCAAACACGGCAGCGGCCACGGCGCGGCAGTAGTCAGCGTCGATCCCGAGGATCTTGCCGCTGGCATCCGGCACCGAGAAACCCGGCAGGCCGTCGCTGACGCCACATTGCACAAAACCTTTCTTCTGCACTGCATCCAGGGTGGCGCCGGCCTGGGCCAGGCCACTGATCCCTAATACGGTCGCCGCGGTCACGATGGCCAGGGTGGACTTCAATACCTTCATTCAAACCTCCAGTTGCTCTTGTTGTGTCGGAGCTCGAACCCCTGCCCACCCTTATGAGGCGATATCGACCCGTGTTGGCTTTTTTTGGGGTCAAGCAGCAGAGGCTGTCGCTGTCATTGCAGCGGCTATCCCAGATGCGGCAGTCACTGATAGTGTTACCGTCCCGGATAGTTCTGACATCGACCTACACATAGCAAGCGCCGTACCAGAGTGTCGGCTGAGCTGTTTGCGCCCAGGATCTGTCGCAAAACAGTCAACCATGCGACATCCTGTTAACTGATCCACCGTCCACGCACTGCCCCGACGCCTCCCATCGGCGCGCACGCACATTTTTGGAGCACACATGACCGACCCCTTGATTCTTCAGCCCGCCAAGCCCGCAGATGCCTGCGTCATCTGGTTGCATGGCCTGGGTGCCGATCGCTACGACTTCCTGCCGGTGGCCGAAGCGCTGCAGGAAACCTTGCTGTCCACACGCTTCGTATTGCCCCAGGCACCGACCCGCGCGGTGACCGTCAATGGGGGCTACGAGATGCCAAGCTGGTACGACATATTGGCCATGAGCCCGGCGCGGGCCATCAGCCGTGAGCAGCTGGATGAATCGGCCAAAATGGTCATCGATTTGATCGAGCAACAAAAAGCCAGCGGGATAGACGCCTCGCGAATTTTCCTCGCCGGTTTTTCCCAGGGTGGCGCCGTGGTCCTGCACGCCGCGTTTGTGAAATGGCAAGGGGCCCTGGGTGGCGTGCTTGCCCTCTCCACCTATGCACCCACTTTCAGCGATGAGCTGGAACTGTCCGCCAGCCAACAGCGCATTCCGGCCCTGTGCCTGCACGGCCAGCACGATGAAGTGGTGCTCAACGCCATGGGCCGCAGCGCCTATGAGCATTTAAAGCAGCGCGGTATCACCGTGACATGGCAGGAATACCCAATGGGTCACGAAGTGTTACCCGAAGAAATCCGCGACATCGGCACCTGGTTGGCCGGCCGCCTGGGCTGAAAACCGACCATTGTGTAGCCGCATGACCAACGCACTACGCCGCGCCCGATTCTTGCATTACACTGGCCGGCGTACATTCCTTAACCAATTGATGAGATGACCGTGCTCAAAGCACTCAAGAAGATGTTCGGTAAAAGCGAGGCTGAACCACTCGCCCCTGTTCCCAGCGCCCCTGTCCAGACGTCAGGCAGCCGCAACGACGGTAAACAGCCTGGCCGAACAGCGCCTGTTGCCTCGCCAAAACCGCCGCCCGTAAAGCCTGCTGTCCCGGCACCCGTCGCCGCCCAGCCCGCAGAAGAACCCGCGCGTGCGGAAAAGCCGCGCCGCGAACGCGCGCCAAAACCGGTGGTAAAGCCGTGGAAGCTGGAAGACTTCGTGGTCGAGCCCCAAGAGGGCAAGACGCGCTTTCACGACTTCAAGCTGGCCCCGGAACTGATGCACGCCATCCAGGACCTGGGCTTCCCGTACTGCACGCCGATCCAGGCACAGGTATTGGGCTTCACCCTGGCCGGCAAAGACGCCATCGGCCGCGCCCAGACCGGTACCGGCAAGACCGCTGCGTTCCTGATCTCGATCATCACCCAACTGCTGCAGACCCCGCCGCCCAAAGAGCGCTACATGGGTGAACCTCGGGCCCTGATCATCGCCCCGACCCGGGAGCTGGTGGTACAGATCGCCAAGGACGCCGCCGACCTGACCAAGTACACCGGCCTCAACGTCATGACGTTCGTGGGCGGCATGGACTTCGACAAACAGCTCAAGCACCTGGAAGCGCGGCACTGCGACATCCTGGTCGCCACCCCGGGCCGTTTGCTGGACTTCAACCAGCGCGGCGACGTGCATCTGGACATGGTCGAGGTGATGGTGCTGGACGAAGCCGACCGCATGCTCGACATGGGTTTTATCCCGCAAGTGCGCCAGATCATTCGCCAGACCCCACCGAAAAACGAGCGCCAGACCCTGCTGTTCTCCGCGACCTTCACCGAAGACGTGATGAACCTCGCCAAGCAGTGGACCACCGACCCGTCCATCGTCGAGATCGAAGCGCTGAACGTCGCCAGCGAAAACGTCGAACAGCATATCTATGCCGTGGCCGGTGCCGACAAATACAAGCTGCTCTACAACCTGGTCAACGATAACGGTTGGGAGCGGGTCATGGTGTTTGCCAACCGCAAGGACGAAGTGCGGCGCATTGAAGAACGCCTGGTGCGCGATGGCGTCAATGCTGCGCAGTTGTCCGGTGATGTGCCGCAGCACAAGCGGATCAAGACCCTGGAAGGCTTTCGCGAAGGCAAGATCCGCGTGCTGGTGGCCACCGATGTGGCAGGCCGTGGGATTCATATCGACGGCATCAGCCACGTCATCAACTTCACCCTGCCGGAAGTACCGGACGATTACGTGCACCGGATCGGCCGTACCGGGCGTGCCGGCGCTGCGGGTGTGTCGATCAGCTTTGCCGGGGAAGATGACTCGTACCAGTTGCCATCGATCGAGACGCTGCTGGGCCGCAAGATCAGTTGCGAAACGCCGCCGACGCACCTGTTGCGGGCCGTGGAGCGCAAACGCCCTTAAAACGGGTGCAGGAGCGGGCTTATGTGGGAGCGGGCTTGCCCGCGATAGCGGTGTGACAATCACTGAAGTGATTGACTGACACACCGCATTCGCGAGCAAGCCCGCTCCCACATTTGCCTTCAGCGCTTTCAAATTCAAGGAGGACCACATGAACCAGGCTGATTACCTCATCATCGGCGGCGGTATTGCCGGTGCCAGCGCCGGTTACTGGCTGTCCCGACACGCCCGCGTCATCGTGCTGGAGCGTGAGTCCATGCCGGGCTATCACTCCACTGGCCGCTCCGCCGCCCTCTATATCGCCGCCTATGGCACGCCACAAGTGCGCGCCCTGACCCTGGGCAGCCGCGACTTCTTCGATCACCCGCCTGCAGGTTTTACCGAGCACCCTTTGCTAACGCCCCGTGGCGAAGTACTGGTGGACCTGCTTGGCGACCCAGAAGAGCTACAGCGCCAATACCTGAGCGCCAAGGCGCTGGTAGCCGAAACACGCCTGCTGGACACCGAAGAAGCGCTGCAGATGCTGCCCATCCTGCGCCGGGAAAAAGTCCACGGCGCGATCTACGACCCGACGGTCTGCGATATCGACACCGATGCGTTGTACCAGGGCTATTTGCGCGGCATTCGGCGTAACGGCGGGGCTATTCATACCGACAGTGAAGTGCAAAAGCTCAACCGTGACGGTCAGGGCCAGTGGCAAGTGCGCACCTCACAACAGCGCTACAGTGCGCCAGTGATCATCAACGCCGCCGGGGCCTGGGCCGATACCATCGGCGAGCTGGTCGGTGCACAAAAAATCGGCCTGCAGCCCAAGCGCCGCAGCGCCTTTGTGTTCGCCCCGCCTGCCGGGCTGGATATTCATGACTGGCCGGAGTTGGCGGCCCTCGACGGTTCGTTCTACATGAAGCCTGACGCTGGAATGTTCCTCGGCTCGCCGGCCAACGCCGACCCAGTGGAACCTCACGACGTGCAGCCCGAAGAGCTGGATATCGCCACGGGCATCTATCACATTGAAGAGGCCACGACCCTGACCATCCGCCGCCCAGCCCGGACTTGGGCGGGGCTGCGCAGCTTTGTCAGTGATGGCGACCTGGTATGCGGCTTTGATCCGCAGGTAGAGGGGTTTTTCTGGATCGCGGCCCAGGGCGGCTACGGGATCCAGACCTCGCCGGCGATGGGTCAGGCCAGCGCGGCGCTGGTGCGTGGGCTCGGATTGCCCGAGCCTTTGCAGCGCGCCGGGCTGACCGAGGCGATGTTATCGCCTGGTCGCCTGGGTTGATCGTGCTGCTGGACTCGTCCAATACAGCGGCCAGACGATAGGGTGTGACGGGCACACGGAGGGCCACTCACGCCTTCCAGCGATCAGCCGCCCTATGATCACTGGCCCGCCCTTCCACCCAGCGCGCCCCTTCGCTGGTGTTTTCCTTCTTCCAGAACGGCGCTCGGGTCTTCAGGTAGTCCATCACAAACGCACAAGCATCAAACGCGGCCTGTCGATGGGCACTGGCGGCGGCGACGAACACAATAGGTTCGCCGGGCTCCAGGGCGCCGATGCGGTGCAACACCTCGAGCTTGAGCAACGGCCAGCGTTGCTCGGCTTCGGCAGCGATCTTGGCCAGGGCCTTTTCGGTCATGCCGGGGTAGTGCTCAAGGAACATTCCCGCCACGTCGAGGCCATCGTTGAAGTCGCGCACATAGCCAACAAAACTCACCACGGCGCCCACACCCACATTGGCGGCGTGCATGGCGTTGACTTCGGCGCCGGGATCGAACGGTTGGGTTTGTACACGAATGGCCACGGTCAGCCTCCGGTCACGGGCGGGAAAAATGCCACTTCGTCGCCGGCCTGCAGAGGCTCGTCGAGGCCACACAACTCCTGGTTGCGCGCGCACATCAGGCTGGTCTCGTTGAGCACCGCAAAGTCTGGGTCACTGGCCAGCGCCAGGCGTACAGCGTCGACCGTGGCGAAGTCGCCTTCGACCTCCAGGGAATCGAGGCCCACCGCTTCGCTGTAACGGGCAAAAAACAAAACGTTGATACTCATGCCTGGTCCGCCTTGAAATGCCCGCTCTTGCCACCGAGTTTTTCCAGCAGGCGAATGTTTTCGATGGTCATGCCACGGTCCACCGCTTTGCACATGTCGTAGATGGTCAGCGCGGCGACACTGGCCGCCGTCAACGCTTCCATCTCCACGCCGGTTTGCCCGGACAGCTTGCAGCGCGCGACGATATGCACGGTATTTTCCCCTTCGGCGGCCAGCTCGACCTTGACCCCGGTCAGCATCAGCGGATGGCACAGGGGGATCAGATCACTGGTCTTTTTCGCGGCCTGGATCCCGGCAATGCGGGCCACGGCGAACACGTCGCCCTTGGGGTGGGCACCGTCGACGATCATTTGCAGGGTCTGGGGCAGCATGCGCACCCGCGCTTCGGCCACGGCTTCACGGAACGTCACGCTTTTGTCAGTGACGTCGACCATATGGGCACGGCCCTGGGAATCGAGATGAGTCAGCACGGGGATACTCCTGATCAGAAGCCCCGATTGTAAACCCAACGCCGATCAAAATGTGGGGGCTGGCTTGCCTGCGATAGCGCTGTGTCAATCAACCTATCATCGACTGAACCACCACTATCGCGGGCAAGCCCGCTCCCACACTGAACGCGGTTACAGGTGGGATTCGGCGTATTCGGCCAGAATCGAGCGTGGTACCCCTTGCAGCGCAATGTGCACGCCGTTCGGGAAGTCCTTGAAGCGTTCCGTCAGGTAGGTCAGCCCGGAGCTGGTTGCGGACAGGTAAGGAGTGTCGATCTGTGCCAGGTTGCCCAGGCACACCACTTTGGAACCGGCACCGGCACGGGTGATGATGGTTTTCATCTGGTGCGGTGTGAGGTTCTGGCATTCATCGATCAAAATCAGGCTCTGCTGGAAGCTGCGACCTCGGATGTAGTTGAGGGATTTGAACTGCAACGGTACTTTGCTGAGGATGTAGTCGACGCTGCCATGGGTGTTTTCGTCATCCATATGCAGGGCTTCGAGGTTGTCGGTGATCGCCCCCAGCCACGGCTCCATTTTTTCTGCTTCGGTGCCGGGCAAAAAGCCGATTTCCTGGTCCAGGCCCTGCACGCTGCGGGTGGCAATGATGCGGCGATAGCGCTTGGTGACCATGGTCTGCTCGATGGCAGCCGCCAGGGCGAGGATGGTTTTCCCCGAGCCGGCAGCCCCCGTCAGGTTGACCAGGTGGATGTCCGGGTCGAGCAGCGCGTACAGCGCCAGGCTCTGGTAGATATCACGCGGTTTCAGGCCCCAGGCTTCCTGGTGCAGCAGGGGTTCCTGATGCAGGTCGAGGATCAGCAGCTTGTCGACCTGGATCTCTTTGATCCAGCCCACAAAGCCCTGTTCGTCGATGATGAATTCGTTGATGTGCACGGCCGGCAGGTTGTCGGTCAGTTGCACCTGGTGCCAGGTGCGGCCATGGTCCTGGCGGGTCTCGACCTTGCTGACGCGGTCCCAGAACGAGCCGGTCATGGTGTGATAACCACGGGACAGCATCGACACGTCGTCGACCAGTTGGTCGGTACTGTAGTCCTCGGCAGCGATCCCACACGCTCGTGCCTTGAGGCGCATATTGATGTCTTTGGTCACCAGCACCAGGCGCAGGTCCTTGTCGCGCGCATGCAGGTCGATCAATTGGTTGATGATCTTGTTGTCGTTGAGGTTTTCCGGCAGCAGGCTGTTGGGTTCGCTGCGCTTGCTCATCAGGATCGACAGCAAGCCCTTGGGCCCGCTCTTGCCACGCTGGATCGGTACGCCGACCTCAACATCCTCGGGCGAGGCTTCACCCAGGGTCTTGTCGATCAGGCGGATCGCCTGGCGGCATTCGGCGGCGACGCTGTGGTGCCCACTTTTGAGTTTGTCGAGCTCCTCAAGCACGATCATCGGGATGGCGACGTGGTGTTCTTCGAAATTGAGCAACGCGTTTGGATCGTGGATCAAAACATTGGTATCAAGCACATAAAGGATTGGCTGGTCGGAAGAAGGGGTACGTCCATGATCATCCATACTCGGTCACCTTTGTGGGAGCCAGTCGACGCAATACCACAACAGTGCTGCGCCTCGATTCGACCACCGAATACACCGCAAAGGGAGTCTGGGAAGACGCCACCTGTGGTGCAGGTTTCGGCGATCTGTCTTCGTAATACCGCAAAACCCATGACAGGAAAAAGCACTTTGACGCTTTTTTGAAGTTTATTTTTCAGGATGACGAATAGCACTGGCGGGGCGCCACGCACACCGCTAAAGTCGGAAGTCCGCCTGCATCGAAATGTCGCAGCAAATCACCCCAAAAAACCCTCATCCCCAGCAGGGCCGGGCACTTCAGCGAAATGCCTCGCGACACTCCTGCCAACCCAAGCCACTCTGCGCCGTTGCCTGCAACAACATCGGCAATGCCACCCGCGCCTTGTCCTGGGTGTCGTGGAACACAATCACCCCTTTGCGCCACAACAACATCAGCGTCAGCACCCGATGGGCCGACTCGTCAGCCTTGAGCTGGCCGGGCTCATCCTGGGAGTCGATATCCCACAACGCCACTTGCAGGCCCTGGGCCTGGAAGAAGCCCTGGCTGTCGGCCCGGCGCTGGCCATAGGGCGGACGGAACAGCGGCACATAGTTTTCCGGCAGCAGGTTCTGAGTCAGTGATGCACTGCGGGTGATCGAACTCTGCCAGTCGACCCAATGGCTGTGGGAGCGGTACTGCCAGCCCTGGATGCCCACGCACTGGCCTTGATACAACGCCTGCACATCAGCGGCCGACGTCTTCTCCAGGCGGGTTTGCAGGCTGTTGCCCAGGGCAAAGAAGGTGGCCGTCATTTTCTGCTTGCGCAGGTAATCGGCCAGCCAGTCGGTTTGGCCGTTAAGCGGCGCCGGGCCGCCATCGAAGGTCAATAGAAACAGGCGGTCGTTGAGCTCGTCGCCATTGCGCTCGAAATCACCAAACCGTGCGACTTCGCTGCTGATCTGCGGGAACAGAGCCGCCTTGCGCAGCAACTCGTCCAGATAGCGCTGGTGAAAGGTGCGGCTGGGGCCGGCCCAGCCTATGTAGAAGGATTGGTCGCTGACCTCGAATTTGCCGGCCTGCTCGCGCAGGTCGTCCATGTTGTCCACCAGGTAGCAGAACGAGGCGTCCTGTTCGCAGCTTTGCTGGGCAAATCCGTAATTCTCCAGCAACCGTTGCCAGAGGTGGCGACGCAGGTCGTCGATGGCGCCCTGGTTGATGATCTTCAGCCCCAGGCGTTGCTTGAGGGCCGCCTCATCCAACGCCTCGCTGGCCAGCAGTGTGTGGGCGAACATGAGGATTTCGGCGCGTGACGCCACATCGAACAGCGCCGGGCTGCTGAGTTTTTCCGGCCAGGTGCCACGGTCGAGGCTCGCGACATCCACAGTGGCCGCCTGGGCGCCCAGGCACGTCAGCCAGGCGCATAAAAAAAGCGCAATTCGCACAAAGGGTCCCCCGTTCCTGATTCGTCGGCCACTATAGCCGATCACAATCCTCCCTGTGGGAGCCGGGCTTGCCCGCGATGGCGGAGTGTCAATTGGCCTATTGGCAAGCTGTCACGCCGCCATCGCGGGCAAGCCCGGCTCCCACAGGGACAACCGTATGGCAACTATTGGCGTGATAGGTGGAGTCAAACCGCCCTACCCCCTAGAATCCCCCGACGATTACAGGAGACGACTTCATGCTGATGGTGATTTCCCCCGCCAAAACCCTCGATTTCGAGACTGCGCCTGCGACCCAGCGCTTTACCCAGCCGCAATACCTCGACCACTCCCAGGAATTGATCGAGCAGTTGCGCGAACTGAGCCCGGCGCAGATCAGTGAACTGATGCATGTTTCCGACAAGATCGGCGGCCTCAACGCCGCACGTTTCGGCAGCTGGACCCCGGCCTTCACCCCCGCCAATGCCAAGCAGGCCCTGCTGGCGTTCAAGGGCGACGTGTACACCGGCCTGAATGCCGAAACCTTCAGCGATGCCGACTTCAGTTACGCCCAGGACCACCTGCGCATGCTCTCCGGCCTGTACGGCCTGCTGCGCCCGCTGGACCTGATGATGCCGTACCGCCTGGAGATGGGCACCAAGTTGGCCAACGCCCGTGGCAAGGACTTGTACGCATTCTGGGGCACACGGATCAGCGAGTGGCTCAATGAAGCCCTGGCTGAGCAAGGCGATGATGTACTGCTCAACCTGGCGTCCAACGAGTACTTCTCCGCGGTCAAGCGCCCGGCCCTCAACGCGCGGATCATCAACACCGAGTTCAAGGACCTGAAGAACGGCCAGTACAAGATCATCAGTTTCTACGCCAAAAAGGCCCGGGGCATGATGAGCCGCTTCGTGATCGAAGAACGCATCAACGACCCGGCCCAGCTCAAGCAATTCGATGTGCAGGGATATCGCTTCAATGCCGAGCAGTCCAAGCCGGATAACCTGGTGTTTTTGCGCGATCACGCACCGGAATAGGTCGACAGCACAACGCAAGTCCCATGTAGGAGCTGGCTTGCCTGCGATAGCGGTGGGTCAGCTGCACATTCAGCAACTGGCAGACCGCTATCGCAGGCAAGCCAGCTCCCACATTTTTATCCGCATTCCCCTAATGAAGTCGTCATTATTTTGGCGCCAAAAATATTTCTTCAGAATTCATAACGTTTCTTTCACTCGACATCCGTCAGTTTTTTTCGTAGTGGCACCACTTTTTTCAAACAGTAGTGGCATAAAACTATATCCCCGCGCCAACTCCCTATATCCACTAGCCCAATCCGCAAGTGCTATCAATATAGTACTAGTGCCATCTTTGCTTATATTTCAAGAAATTTCGAGAAACAGGATGAGCGGCCAGGAACTATGTCTGCGAGTGCCGCTCATACCACCGGTAACGATTATCTCTGTTCTTGTGCGATATGACTTACACAGCGACCAACGAAAGTAGCAAAGTTGTCATATATAACTTTGACTGCTCGGTCTAATTACCAACTGCTTAGTTGAGGGCGGGCGATCAGGTTGCATGACCATCCCCTACAAGGCCAGGGCTAAAGCCTACCTAAATGGGTCAGTGAGACAACCCAAGGCATTGATAGATAAAGGCTAAACGCCAATATCAAGGCTTTGCGGCACTGACGCCAGACCCTTCTCACAGAAGACTGGCTGCATTTCAGGGCAAGCCCCAACAATAAGGCCAAGTTGCGCACAACTTGAGTGCATTAGTTAGTCACTCGACTTTTAACATGCCTGTACATGGCAATGCAGTGTCTATTCACGGCATTTCCTAGTGCATGAGTGACGCTTGAAAACATGAACTCCGGCCATTTAATGGCGTGATAAAGATAGAGGTAAATGCGATGCGCATCAGCATATTTGGTTTGGGTTACGTGGGCGCAGTATGTGCCGGTTGCCTGTCTGCACGGGGCCATGAAGTGGTCGGTGTAGACATTTCCAAGGATAAGATCGACCTGATCAATGCGGGCAAATCCCCCATCGTTGAACCGGGCCTGGGCGAACTATTGAGCCAGGGCATTGCCAGCGGCCGGTTGCGCGGCACCACCAACTTCGCCGACGCCATCCGCGATACCGACCTGTCGATGATTTGCGTCGGCACGCCCAGCAAGAAAAACGGCGACCTGGAACTCAACTACATCGAAGCGGTGTGCCGCGAAATCGGTTTTGTCCTGCGTGACAAGACCACCCGCCACACCATCGTGGTGCGCAGCACCGTGCTTCCCGGCACTGTGGCCAACGTGGTAATCCCGATCCTGGAAGACTGCTCCGGCAAAAAAGCCGGCGTCGACTTCGGTGTCGCGGTCAACCCGGAGTTCCTGCGCGAATCCACCGCCATCGCCGACTACGACCTGCCACCGATGACCGTAATCGGTGAACTGGACAAAGCCTCGGGCGACGTCCTGCAGTCGCTGTACGAAGAACTCGACGCCCCGATCATCCGCAAGGACATCGCCGTTGCCGAGATGATCAAGTACACCTGCAACGTGTGGCACGCCACCAAAGTCACCTTCGCCAACGAAATCGGCAACATCGCCAAGGCCGTGGGCGTCGATGGTCGCGAAGTGATGGAAGTGGTCTGCCAGGACAAGACCCTCAACCTGTCCCAGTACTACATGCGTCCGGGCTTTGCCTTCGGCGGCTCGTGCCTGCCCAAGGACGTGCGCGCCCTGACCTACCGCGCCAGCTCCCTGGATGTGGAAGCACCGCTGCTCAACTCGCTGATGCGCAGCAACGAATCCCAGGTGCAGAACGCCTTCGACATCGTCTCCGGTCACGACAAACGCAAGGTCGCCCTGCTGGGCCTGAGCTTCAAGGCCGGCACTGATGACCTGCGCGAAAGCCCACTGGTGGAGCTGGCGGAAATGCTGATCGGCAAGGGCTTCGACCTGAGCATCTACGACAGCAACGTCGAATACGCCCGTGTGCATGGGGCAAACAAGGATTACATCGAAGGCAAGATCCCCCATGTGTCGTCACTGCTCAACTCGGACTTCGACGATGTAATCAACAACAGCGACGTGATCATCCTCGGCAACCGTGACGAGAAATTCCGCGCCCTGGCGCAGAACGCCCCGCACGGCAAGCAAGTGATCGACCTGGTGGGCTTCATGTCCCAGGCCACCAGTGTCAATGGCCGTACCGAAGGCATTTGCTGGTAACCGCGCTGATCGCCGGCAAGCCGGCTCCTACAGGTCGCGCATGTCATGTAGGAGCCGGCTCGCCGGCGATGGCGCCCCACTGTAAGCCTGCCACAACCCCATCGGGCCACCCCACAGGCTCGCCCGAGACTCCAGACGGATGCAGATTATGCACAGGCTAAAGCACGGCCTCCTTCAGGCCGCCGGTTGGCTGTTGTTTTTAAGCGTGTTGATGTGCCTGGCCCTGGCGTTGCCGGCGAGCACATTCGACTCGCAGTCGAGAAATTTCATCTTCCTGATTGGCGCCGTCGGTATCTGGCGCTACTCCATGGGCGCCACGCACTTTGTACGCGGCATGCTGTTCCTGTACGTGGTCTACCCGCACCTGCGGCGCAAAGTGCGCAAGCTGGGCAAGGCGGCGGACCCCTCCCACGTATTCCTGATGGTCACCAGTTTTCGGATCGACGCGCTGACCACCGCCCAGGTCTACAGCTCGGTGATTCGCGAGGCCATCGAGTGCGGCTTCCCTACCACCGTGGTCTGCTCCCTGGTGGAAATGTCCGATGAGCTGCTGGTCAAGAGCCTCTGGGAAAAGATGAACCCACCGGATCACGTCAAGCTCGACTTCGTGCGGATCGCCGGCACCGGCAAGCGCGATGGCCTGGCCTTCGGCTTTCGTGCGATCTCCCGCCACCTGCCGGACGACCGCGCCGTGGTTGCGGTAATCGACGGCGACACCGTGCTGGCCGAGGGCGTGGTGCGCAAGACCGTGCCGTGGTTCCAGCTGTTCGGCAATGTCGGCGGCCTGACCACCAACGAGTTTTGCGAAGTGCGCGGCGGCTACATCATGAGCGAGTGGCACAAACTGCGCTTCGCCCAGCGCCACATCAACATGTGCTCCATGGCCCTGTCCAAGCGCGTGCTGACCATGACCGGGCGCATGTCGGTGTTCCGGGCCAGCGTCGTCACCGACCCCGGCTTTATCGCCGACGTGGAAAGCGACTCGCTGCAACACTGGCGCCTGGGCCGCTTCAAGTTCCTGACCGGGGACGACAAGTCCAGTTGGTTCAGCCTGATGCGCCTGGGCTACGACACCTTCTACGTGCCCGATGCAGCGATCAACACCGTGGAACACCCCCCTGAAAAGAGCTTCATCAAGGCCAGCCGCAAGCTGATGTTCCGCTGGTACGGCAACAACCTGCGCCAGAACTCCCGGGCCTTGGGCCTGGGTATGCAGCGCCTGGGCCTGTTCACCAGCGTGGTGCTGTTCGACCAGCGTGTGTCGATGTGGACTTCGCTGCTGGGCCTGACCGTGGCGATCCTCGCCACCTTCAAGTATGGCGGTGCGTTCATCCTCGCTTACCTGCTGTGGATTGGCATCACGCGCCTGATCCTGACCCTGTTGCTGTCGTGCTCGGGCCACAAGATCGGCCCCGCCTACCCGGTGATTCTCTATTACAACCAGATCATGGGCGCGCTGGTGAAGATCTACGTGTTCTTCCGCCTCGATCAACAGTCCTGGACCCGCCAGGACACCAAACTGACCCGCGATTTGGCCAGCTTTCAACGTTGGTTCAACACCTGGTCGTCTCGGACCATGACCTTCTCCGCCGGCAGCATTTTCGTCGCCGTGTTGCTGATGATGGTCTGACCCTGCCAAGCCTGAATTAACCTAGGAATTAGTACGCCATGAACAGCCAAGTAAACGCCAACGTTGTCCACGAATCCGAAGCCCAGCGCCAACACGCCCGGGTCAAAATCCCGGCCAAGCTACGCTTTTTCGGCGCCGACCGCACGCCCATGGAAGTGCGGGTCATCGACCTGTCAGCCGGCGGCCTGGCCTTCAATGCCGCCCAACAACCGTTGAAAGTCGGTGATGTGCACAAGGCGCGCCTGCAATTTGTGATCGACAATCTGGGCCTGGCGATGGACGTGGAGCTGTTGATCCGCTCCCACGACCGCCAGACCGGCCGCACCGGTTGCCAGTTCCAGAACCTGGATGCCCAGGATATTTCCACACTGCGTCACCTGATCACCTCGCACCTGTCCGGCGACATCGTGACCATGGGTGACGTGCTGGCCACCTTGCAGCGCGACAACTTCACCAAGGCGCGCAAGGTCAAGGACAGCGGCAGCGGCATGAGTGCCTTTGGCCGCCTGCGCGCCGTGACCTTCAGCCTGGCGATCTTCCTGGTAGGCCTGGCGGCGTTCGGGTTTGTGTTTAAGTCGGTGTACGGCATGTACTTCGTCAGCCACGCCCAGGCCGGCCTGGTCAGCGTGCCGGGGATGAACGTCACGATGCCCCGCGACGGCACCGTGCAAAGCCTGATCAAAGACAACGGCGTTGCCGCCAAAGGCGCGCCACTGGCGACCTTCAGCACCAGCATGCTCGATGTGCTCAAGGGCCACCTGGACGAAGACCAACTGCAACCGGCCAAGGTCGAAGAGCTGTTCGGCAAGCAAATGACCGGCACCCTGACCTCGCCTTGCGACTGCATCGTCGCCCAGCAGTTGGTGGCCGACGGTCAATACGCGAGCAAGGGTGATGTGATCTTCCAACTGGTGCCGCGCGGCAGCCAGGCCAACGTCGAGGCGCGTTTCTCCTATCGCCAGTTCGGTGATGTGCGCCCAGGCACGCCGGTGAGCTTCCAGGTCGCCGATGAAGAACAGACCCGCACCGGCACCATCGTCAGCAGCACCAGCCTCAACAGCGCCGACCTGTCCTCGGATATCCGTGTGCAGATCAAGCCCGACGCCCCCCTGGACAGCGCCTACGCCGGCCGCCCGGTGGAAGTGACCAGCGACCGTGGCCCGTCCCTGAACTGGCTGATCGATAAAGCCATGGCTGCTGGTTTGTAAGCGAGGACATGCCTGTGAACCCTATTTCAAGAACAACACAATCCCTGTGGGAACCGCCTGTTGTGGGAGCCGGGCTTGCCCGCGATGCAGGCGACGCGATGCATCAGACAAACCGCGACGATGCCATCGCAGGCAAGCCAGCTCCCACAAAAGCGCGCTCCCACATCCGCCCTGTGGCGCTGCTGGCATTGGCGGTCAGCCTGGCCGGTTGCGCCGGCCTGCCCGACCAGCGCCTGGCCAATGAAGCGCTCAAGCGTGGCGACACCGCCACCGCTGCGCAGAACTATCAGCAACTGGCAGACCTGGGTTACAGCGAGGCCCAAGTCGGCCTCGCGGATATCCAGGTCGGCAGCCGCGACCCGGCGCAGATCAAGCAGGCCGAGGCCACCTATCGCGCGGCGGCCGATGTATCGCCACGCGCCCAGGCCCGCCTCGGTCGCCTGCTGGTGGCCAAGCCCGGTGCCACCGAGGCCGAGCACCGCGAAGCCGAAAGCCTGTTGAAAAAAGCCTTTGCCAATGGCGAGGGCAACACCCTGATCCCGCTGGCGATGCTGTACCTGCAATACCCCCACGATTTCCCCAGCGTCAACGCACAGCAGCAGATCGATACCTGGCGCACTGCCGGCTACCCCGAAGCGGGCCTGGCGCAGGTGCTGCTGTATCGCACCCAGGGCACTTACGACCAGCACCTGGATGACATCGAGAAAATCTGCAAGGCCGCGCTCAGCAGCACCGATATCTGCTACGTCGAGCTGGCCACCGTCTACCAGAAGCGCGAGCAACCGGAGCAACAGGCCGAACTGCTCAAGCAGATGGAGGCCGGCTACAGCCGTGGCACCGTCACCGCCCAGCGGGTCGACAGTGTGGCCCGTGTGCTGGGCGATGCCTCCCTGGGCAAGACTGATGAAAAAACCGCCCAAGCCCTGCTGGAAAAAATCGCCCCGGGCTACCCGGCGTCCTGGGTCAGCCTCGCGCAGTTGCTCTACGACTTCCCGGAACTGGGCGACGTCGAGCAAATGATGAAGTATCTGGACAACGGCCGTGCCGCCGACCAGCCCCGCGCCGAATTGTTGCTGGGCAAGCTGTACTACGAAGGCAAGTGGGTGCCGGCCGATGCCAAGGCCGCCGAAGCGCACTTCCAGAAAGCCCAAGGCCAGGAAGTGGCTGCCGATTACTACCTCGGCCAGATCTACCGCCGGGGCTACCTGGGCCAGGTCTACTCGCAAAAGGCCCTGGACCATTTGCTGACCGCGGCGCGCAACGGCCAGAACAGTGCCGACTTCGCGATCGCTCAATTGTTTTCCCAGGGTAAGGGCACACGGCCCGACCCGCTCAACGCCTATGTGTTCAGCCAACTGGCAAAAATCCAGGACACCCCGCAGGCCAATGAGCTGGCCGCGCAACTTGAACAACAACTGCCGCCCGCCCAGCGCGCCGAGGGCCAGCGCCTGCTGCAACAAGAGCTGGCCGCCCGTGGCGCCTTGAGCCAAAGCACGCTGCAACTGCACGCCCTGCAAGAAGAAGACGGCGAGGAATCCCTATGAAACTCAATCCATTCGTCAAGGCCGGCATTGGCTTGACCTTCGCCCTGCTGTGGTCGTGCCCGACCCTGGCCGCGCTGACCGAAGACAAGAACTTTGGCCTGGAAGTGAAAGTCACCGGCCAGTCCGAAGATGACCGCGACCTGGGCACGCAAAAAGGCGGCGACGTCAACGGCATCGGCCTGGATGTGCGCCCGTGGATCTACGGCGAAAGCGGCGCCTGGAGCGCCTACGCCATGGGCCAGGCGGTGGCGTCCAGCGACATCATCGAGACCGACACCCTGCAACAGTCCGATGGCGACACCACCGAGCAGTCGAGCAACAACGACCGCAAGACCAAGAAGAATTACCTGGCCCTGCGCGAGTTCTGGGTCGGCTACAGCGGTTTCACGCCCTACCCTGGCGAGATCCTCAAGCTCGGCCGCCAGCGCCTGCGCAATAACGATGGGCAATGGCGCGACACCAATATCGAAGCGCTGAACTGGACCTTCGACACCACCCTGCTCAAGGCCAATGTCGGCGCTGCCGAACGCTTCAGCGAGTACCGCACCGACCTCAAGGAACTGTCTCCCGAAGACAAGGACCGCCAGCACCTCTATGCCGATGCGGCCTACCAGTGGACTCCCGGCCATTGGGTCGGCGTGCGCGGGCATCACACCCACGACGACGGCAAGCTCGACTACCCGCAACCGGGCGTGGCTGCCGACCCGCTGGACAAGCGCCAGAACGGCGACCTGACCTGGCTCGGCCTGGAAGCCAACAGTGACGCCTACAACTGGCGCAACACCAATACCGTCAACTACTGGGCCAGCGTCACCGGCATGCAGGGCGAGCGCAGCAACGTCAACGCGTTGAACGCCGACGGTAGTCGCCCCACCAACGCCAAGCGCAACACCGATGTAGACGGCTGGGCCACTGACCTCGGCGTGCGCCTGCGCCTCGACCCGCAGTGGCAAGTGGGCGCGGCCTATGCCCGCGCCAGCGCCGACTACGAACAGAACGGCCTGCAAAGCAACCGCTCGAACTTCACCGGCACCCAGTCGCGGGTGCATCGTTTTGGCGAGGCGTTTCGCGGCGAGATGAACAATATGCAGTCCATGAGCCTGTTCGGTTCCTGGCAGCTGCGCGACGACTACGACGCCAGCCTGGTCTACCACAAGTTCTGGCGCGTGGACGGCAACAAGCCGGTGGGCAGCAACGGCATCGATGCGGTGCAGAACAACTACGACGACGTCACCGGTGCCGTGTTGTCCAGCGCATCCCTGCCGTTGGAAGACGGCAAGAAAGACCTCGGTCAGGAGATGGACCTGGTGGTCACCAAGTACTTCAAGAAAGGCCTGCTGCCCGCAGCGCTCAGCCAGTCGATCGACGAACCGTCGGCCCTGGTGCGCTTTCGTGGCGGCGTGTTCAAACCGGGCGATGCCTATGGCAAGCAAGTCGACTCGTACATGCACCGCGCCTTTGTCGACGTAGTCTGGCGCTTCTGATGGGAGCCTGCGCAATGAATCCTCACGCCCTCAAAGGCTCGGCCCTGCTCGCTGCGGCAATGCTGCTGGCGTGCGCCCCGGCCTTTGCCAATGTCGAGCCGCAGGTCAAGGCGCCCACCATCGCCAAGGAACTGCAACAGGCCAAGACCTACACCATCACCAGCCCGCCCACCGCGCCGCTGGAGATGCCCAAGCCGGCGCTGCCGGACCTCTCGGGCTACACCGCACAAGCCGTGGCGAAGAAAATCGTGCGCAGCAAGGCCGGCAAGGTCAGCGTGCGCCGGATGATGCAGGAAAACGCCCTCAAGGACTTTATCGGCGGCGACAACAAGATGGCCGAATGGGTGGTGCGCCAGCATGGCATCCCCCAGGCGATCTTTATCGACGACGGCTACATGAACCTCAAGGACCTGCTCAAGAAGGTGCCCAAGCAATACCTGAGCGAAACCTCGCCCGGGGTATTCCTGGCCAGGCTGCCGATTGTGGTCGGCGAAAAAGGCATCCTCGAAATCGATAACCAGACCCAGGAATTGCGCCTGTCCCAGGAGGCCGGTTCGTTCCTGGTCAACGACGGCCAGCTGTTTGTGCGCGACACCAAGATCACCGGCTGGCGCGAGAAGACCAACGGCCCGGCGACCTTCCGCTCGCCCAAGGAATTCCGCCCGTTCCTGCTGGCCTGGGGCGGCACCCAGACCTATATCGTCAACAGCAAAATGGCCAGCTTCGGCTACGCCAACAGCAAGTCCTATGGCGTGAGTATTTCCCAGTACACGCCGAACATGGCCAAGGTCCTCAAGCGCCCGGAACCCACCGGCTGGATTGTCGATTCCGAGTTCTCCGACATGTGGTACGGCTTCTACTGCTACGAGACCACCGGCTTTGTGATCAAGGGCAGCACCTACAAAGACAACATCGTCTACGGCATCGACCCCCACGACCGTTCCCACGGCCTGATCATTGCCGACAACACCGTCTACGGCACCAAGAAAAAGCACGGGATCATTATTTCCCGTGAGGTCAACGACAGCTTCATCTTCAACAACCGCAGCTACGACAACAAGCTCTCGGGCCTGGTGATCGACCGTAACAGCGTGAACAACCTGATCGCCGATAACGAGATTTACCGCAACCACACCGACGGCATCACCCTCTATGAGAGCGGCGACAACCTGCTGTGGGGCAACAAGGTGATCAGCAACCGTCGCCACGGCATTCGGATCCGTAACAGCGTGAATATCCGCCTGTACGAGAACCTCGCCATGGCCAACGGCCTGACCGGCGTCTACGGCCATATCAAGGACCTGACCGACACCGACCGCGACATTGAGCTCGACCCGTTCGACACCAAAGTCTCGCTGATCGTGGTCGGCGGCGAACTGGCGGCCAATGGCAGCGGGCCGCTGTCCATCGACTCGCCGTTGAGCATCGAGCTGTACCGCGTGTCGATGCTCGCGCCGACCAAATCCAGTGGCATCAGCTTCTCCGGCGTTCTTGGTGAGCGCCAGGAAGAGATTCTCGACTTGCTGGTACGCCAGAAAAAAGCCGTGCTGATCGACCCTGTCGAACGCCAGACCCAATTGCAGGACTGAGGATGACCTTTATGCACCCACACATGATCAAGCTGCTCAGCCTCTCGGGTTTGACCCTCGGCATCCTGGCCGCCAGCAGCGGCGTGCGCGCCGATGAAGCCAAGGCGCCGAGCTTTACCGCCGAGCCGTGCTGCAACCTGTGCCCCGAGGCTCACGACGCAAAGAACTACACCACTCGCTACCAGCAGAACTTCACCACCCTGGTACAGGCCCAGGGCGACTGGCTGTTCCGTACCCAGGAAGACCTGCGCACCGAATTCGACACCACCCCGGCCGGCTACAAGCGCATGCAGCAACTGCACGATGCGTTCAAGAGCAAGGGCGTGGAGTTGGTGGTGGTCTACCAGCCGACCCGTGGCCTGGTAAACCGCAACAAGCTCAACCCGGCAGAGAAAGCGCGCTTTGATTTCGACAAGGCCCTGGGCAACTACAAAACCATGCTTGGGCGTTTTGCCAAGATGGGCTACGTGGTGCCGGACCTGTCGCCGCTGACCAATGAACAACTGCCGGACGAACTGCCGGCCCACGACTTCTACTTCCGTGGCGACCAGCACTGGACGCCGTATGGCGCCCAGCGCACCGCGAAAATCGTCGGGGCCAAGGTGCGGGCCATGCCTGAATTCGCCGGGATCCCCCAGCGTGAATTCGAGACCAAGAAATCCGGACGCATGGGCAAGACCGGCACCCTGCACAACATGGCCGGGCAGTTGTGCGGCACCAGCTACGCGATCCAGTACATGGACCAGTTCAGCACCGAGCCCAAGGGCGAGGCTGCGGACGGCGACCTGTTCGGCGATTCCGGCAACCCGCAGATCACCCTGGTGGGCACCAGCCACAGCGGCAAGAACTACAACTTCGCCGGCTTCCTGGAACAGGAAATCGGCGCCGACATCCTTAACGTCGCCTTCCCCGGCGGTGGCCTGGAAGGCTCGATGATCCAGTACCTGGGCAGCGAAGAATTCCAGAAAAGCCCACCGAAGATTCTGATCTGGGAGTTCTCGCCGCTGTATCGCCTCGACCAGGAAACCATCTACCGCCAGATGATGGCCCTGCTCGACAACGGCTGCGAAGGCAAGCCGGCGCAGATGAGCGCCAGCACCACCCTCAAGCCCGGCAAGAACGAGCTGATGGTCAACAGCAAGAACATGGACCTGCGCAATAGCCGCCATCAGGTCGACATTCGCTTCGCCGATCCTTCGGTGAAAACCCTGCAAGCCACCCTCTGGTACATGAACGGTCGCCACGAGGACATCAAGATCGACAAACCCGAAACATCCGAGACAGACGGGCGTTTCGCCTTTGAACTGCGCACCGATGAAGACTGGGCCTCGCAGAACCTGCTGGCCGTGGAAGTGCAGGGTCCCGAAGCGGGCGCTGCCGCGCAGAAAGTCGAAGCGAAAATTTGCACACGCAACGTGTTCCCAAGCGGCGGTCAGCAGACCGCGCAACTTGGGCAATGAGGTTACCTATGCACAAGTTACTGATTCCAACGCTGCTGGGCCTGGCGATGTTTGCAGGCCAAGTCAACGCCGCCGCGCCGCTGCGCCCGCCCCAGGGCTATTTCGCGCCGATTGAAGCGTTCAAGACCGGCGACTTCAAGAACGACTGCGACGCCATGCCGACGCCCTACACCGGCTCACTGCAGTTTCGCAGCAAATACGAAGGTTCCGATAAAGCCCGTTCGACCCTGAACGTGCAATCGGAAAAAGCCTTTCGCGACAGCACCGCCGACATCACCAAACTGGAAAAAGACACCAGCAAGCGGGTGATGCAGTTCATGCGCGACGGTCGCCCGGAGCAATTGCAATGCACCCTGAACTGGCTGGTGAGCTGGGCCAAGGCCGATGCGCTGATGTCCAAGGACTTCAACCACACCGGCAAGTCCATGCGCAAATGGGCGTTGGGCAGCATGGCCTCGGCCTATGTGCGCCTGAAGTTCTCCGAGTCGCAACCGCTGGCCAAGTACCCGCAGGAGTCGCAACTGATCGAAGCCTGGTTCAACAAACTGGCCGAGCAAGTGGTCAGCGACTGGGACAACCTGCCCCTGGAAAAAACCAACAACCACTCGTACTGGGCCGCCTGGTCGGTGATGGCCACGTCCGTCGCCACCAACCGTCGCGACCTGTTCGATTGGGCCGTCAAGGAATACAAGGTCGGCGCCAATCAGGTCGACGCCCAGGGCTACCTGCCCAACGAATTGAAGCGCCAGCAACGGGCCTTGGCCTACCACAACTACGCCCTGCCGCCGCTGGCGATGATCGCCAGTTTTGCCCTGGTCAATGGCGTGGATGTGCGCGGTGAGAACAACGGCGCGCTCAAGCGCCTGGGCGACAAGGTGCTGGCCGGGGTGAAGGATCCGGACATCTTCGAGCAGAAGAACGGCAAGGAGCAGGACATGCATGACCTGGAGCAGGACTCCAAATTCGCCTGGCTCGAACCCTTCTGCACCCTCTACACCTGTGCCCCGGAAGTGATCGAACGCAAGCACGACATGCAACCGTTCAAGACCTTCCGCCTGGGCGGCGACCTGACCAAGGTCTACGACCCGGCGCACGAAAAAGGCCGTTGATGGAACGGGCTCCCAATGTGGGAGCGGGCTTGCTCGCGAAAGCGGTCTGACATTCAGCATTGATGTCACCTGACACACCGTTATCGCAGGCAAGCCCGCTCCCACATTTCAAGCCGGTTTCGACAGTGAAAAAGTAGTACCGCCCTCCCCGGTTTTGCGTGGGGGGTTTGGGGGGGCCGTTGGCCCTTGACTGTTGGTTAAACATGGAGAGATCGGGATGGTTTTCTCGTCCAATGTGTTCCTGTTTCTGTTCTTGCCGATCTTTCTCGGCTTGTACTATTTGAGCGGGCAACGCTATCGCAATCTGCTGCTGCTGATTGCCAGCTACGTGTTCTACGCCTGGTGGCGGGTGGACTTCCTGGCGCTGTTCGCCGCCGTGACCCTGTGGAACTACTGGATCGGCCTCAAGGTCGGTGCGGCAGGCGTGCGCACCAAGCCGGCGCAGCGCTGGCTGCTGCTCGGGGTGGCGGTCGACCTGTGCATCCTGGGCTACTTCAAGTACGCCAACTTCGGCGTCGACAGCATCAACCTGATGATGAAATCGGCGGGCCTGGAGCCGTTTATCCTCACCCACGTGCTGTTGCCGATCGGGATCTCGTTCTACATCTTCGAGTCCATCAGCTACATCATCGACGTGTACCGCGGCGACACTCCGGCGACCCGCAACCTCATCGACTTTGCCGCGTTCGTGGCAATTTTCCCGCACCTGATCGCCGGCCCCGTGTTGCGCTTTCGCGACCTGGCCGACCAGTTCAACAACCGCACCCACACCCTGGATAAATTCTCCGAGGGCTGCACGCGGTTCATGCAGGGCTTTATCAAGAAGGTGTTTATCGCCGACACCCTGGCGGTGGTGGCCGACCATTGCTTCGCCCTGCAAAACCCCACCACGGGCGATGCCTGGCTCGGCGCGCTAGCGTATACCGCACAGCTGTATTTCGACTTCTCCGGCTACAGCGACATGGCCATCGGCCTGGGCTTGATGATGGGTTTCCGCTTCATGGAAAACTTCAAGCAGCCGTATATCAGCCAGTCGATCACCGAGTTCTGGCGGCGCTGGCATATCAGCCTGTCTACCTGGTTGCGCGACTACCTGTACATCACCCTGGGTGGCAACCGCAAAGGCACGCTGACCACCTACCGCAACCTGTTCCTGACCATGTTGCTCGGCGGCCTGTGGCACGGCGCGAACATCACCTACATCGTGTGGGGCGCCTGGCACGGCATGTGGCTGGCGATTGAAAAAGCCATCGGCCTGAACACCTCGCCACGCAGCTTCAACCCGGTGCGCTGGGCCTTCACCTTCCTGCTGGTGGTGATGGGCTGGGTGATCTTCCGCGCCGAAAACCTGCACGTTGCCGGGCGCATGTACGGCGCGATGTTCAGCTTTGGCGAGTGGTCGCTGTCGGAACTCAACCGCGCCAACCTCACCGGCCTGCAAGTGGCAACCATGGTGGTGGCCTACGCCACGCTGGCGTTCTTCGGCCTGCGCGACTTCTACAGCAATCGCCCGGCCGACAAGGCCAAGCCGGCTGACCCGAGCCTGATCAAGGCGGTGCCTGGCGATACCCCCGGCAGCATCCAGGAACCCGGCTTCAGCGTCGGCAGCAACGCCGCCGTGCAACCGGCCTACTGGACTGCCGACTGGCCACGCTATGCCATGCGCGCGGTGATCCTGCTGCTGTTCGTGGCTTCGATTCTGAAACTCTCGGCGCAAAGCTTCTCGCCGTTCCTTTACTTCCAATTCTGAGGGAGCCGACCATGACCCGTTCATTCCGCATCCTCTACGCCGCGCTGTTCATGGCCCTGCTGCTGGCCCTGGGCGCGTGGTCGGTGCGCAGTTTCTTCGGTTTCAATACCAACGCCGACGCCACCGTGCTCAACGGGCGCTGGGCCAAGGCGGTCGAAACCCATTACGACGATGAGTTCCCGATCAAGCGCCTGGGCACCAACCTCTGGGCGGCCCTGGACTACAAGCTGTTCAACGAAGGCCGCCCCGGCGTGGTGTTGGGTCGCGATCACTGGCTGTACAGCGACGAGGAGTTCAACCCCGCCGTCAACGAAGAGCAGAACCTGCAAGACAACTACGCCCTGGTCGAAGGCGTGCGCCAGACCCTCAAGGCCAAGGGCGTGCAATTGGTCATGGCAATTGTCCCGGCCAAGGTGCGCCTGTACCCCGAGCACCTGGGTGAAGTGCAACCAGCGAGTATTCATGCCGGGCTCTACCAGGACTTCCATGCCCGGGTGGCCGCCGACAAGATCATCGCCCCCGACCTGCTGGGCCCGCTGCAACAGGCCAAGCTCCACGGCCAGCAAGTGTTCCTGCGCACCGACACCCACTGGACCCCGGATGGCGCCGAAGTCGCCGCCAAGCAACTGGCCAGCGTGATCAACGCCAAGACCCTGCTCAGCGGCGAGCCCCAGCGGTTTGTCACCGACGCCGAAAGCATCGCCCCCCACAGCGGTGACCTGCGCCTGTTCCTGCCCCTGGACCCGCTGTTCGAAAACCTGATGCCGCCCAAGGAACCCCTGCAAAAACGCGTGACCCACGCGGTGCAGGCCCAGGCAGCGGGCGACGATGCGTTGTTTGCCGACAGCGAGATGCCGGTGGCCCTGGTGGGTACCAGCTACAGCGCCAACCCCAACTGGAATTTCGTCGGTGCCCTCAAGCAAGCCCTGGGCAGTGAAGTGGTGAACTACTCCGAGGACGGCCACGGCCCGATCCTGCCGATGCTCAGCTACCTGAAAAGCGATGACTTCAAGAACAGCCCGCCGCAGGTGCTGATCTGGGAGTTCCCGGAACGCTATCTGCCGGTGAACAACGAAATCGGCGACGCCGACCCCAAGTGGGTTGCGCAACTCAAGCAAGCCGGTACACGCCAACAGAACATGGCAATCAACACACCCGTTAAAACCCAGAAATCCGAGACGCCCGACCGGGCGCAAAACTGAAAGAGAGGTAACTCACATGACTTTCACTACTACTCCTCGTCGTCTCGCCAAGACCCTGGCCCTGGCCGCCGGCATGAGCTTCGTATCGATGTCCGCCTTCGCCGGCGACGCCGCCCTCTACGGACCCATCGCGCCAAAAGGCTCGAGCTTCGTGCGCCTGTTCAACGCCAGCAACCAGGAAGTCAGCGCCAGCGTCGGCAACACTGCGTTGAGCGATGTGGCGCCACTGGCCAGCAGCGACTTCAGCTTCCTGCCGGGCGGTGACTACAGCGCCAAGGTCGGCAGCCAGAACGTCACGGTCAAGCTGGCCGCCGATCACTACTACACCCTGGTCAACAGCGGCACCGGCCAGCCGCAACTGATCGAAGAACCACCGTTCAAGAACAAGCAGAAATCCCTGGTGCGCGTGCAGAACCTCAGCGACAAGGCCCTGACCCTGAAGACCGCCGACGGCAAGACCGACGTGGTCAAGGCCGTGGCCGCCAAGGGCCGTGGCGAGCGCGAGATCAACCCGGTGAAGGTCAGCCTGGCGCTGTATGACGGCGATAAAAAAGTCGGCGACGTGAAGCCGGTGGCGCTGGAGCGTGGTGAGGCGGCGGTGCTGTATGTCACCGGTTCCGGTTCGAGCCTGTCGCCAGTGTGGGTCAAGCGCCCGGTGTCGACCCGCTAATTATTTCCTGAACTGACGGCTACCCACTGTAGGAGCGAGCTTGCTCGCGAAAATCGCCAACCATAACGCGAGCATTCTGAATGAACGCGGTGTCTGGAAGTGCTTCGCGAGCAAGCTCGCTCCTACAGGGGATCAAGGCGTCAGTTCGGACCGAGACAAAAACAAGAGTGAAACGACTGAATTTCGTTGCTCTAACCCATACAGATTCAAGGAGAAACCCATGATCCCAGTAATCCTTTCCGGTGGTAGCGGCTCACGTCTTTGGCCGCTTTCGCGTAAACAGTTCCCTAAGCAGTTCCTGGCCCTGACCGGCGAGCACACGCTGTTCCAGCAAACCCTGGAGCGCCTGGTGTTCGAAGGCATGGACAGCCCGATCATTGTCTGCAACAAAGACCACCGCTTCATCGTCAACGAGCAGTTGAGCGCCCGCAAGCTGGAAAGCCAGCGCATCCTGATGGAGCCGTTTGGCCGCAACACCGCGCCGGCCGTGGCCCTGACCGCGATGATGCTGGTCAATGAAGGCCGTGACGAACTGATGCTGGTCCTGCCCGCCGACCATGTACTGGACGACCAGAAAGCCCTGCAACGCGCCCTGGCCCTGGCCACCGTGGCCGCCGAGCGTGGCGAGATGGTGCTGTTCGGCGTACCGGCCACCCGCCCGGAAACCGGCTACGGCTACATCAAGTCCACCAACGACTCACTGCTGCCCGAAGGCGTCAGCCGCGTGCAGCAGTTCGTCGAGAAGCCGGATGAAAAACGTGCGGTGGAGTTCGTCAAAAGCGGTGGTTATTTCTGGAACAGCGGCATGTTCCTGTTCCGCGCCAGCCGCTTCCTCGAAGAGCTGAAAAAACACGACCCGGACATCTACGATACTTGCGTGCTGACCCTCGAGCGCAGCGAGCATACCGCTGATACCGTGACCTTCGACGAAGCCACCTTCGCCTGCTGCCCGGACAATTCCATCGACTACGCGGTGATGGAAAAGACCCAGCGCGCCTGCGTGGTGCCGCTCAGTGCCGGCTGGAGCGACGTGGGCTGCTGGGCCTCGCTGTGGGCGGTCAATGACAAAGACGCCAACGGCAACGTGACCAAGGGCGACGTGGTGATCCAGGACAGCAAGAACTGCATGATCCACGGCAACGGCAAGCTGGTGTCGGTGATCGGCCTGGAAAACATCGTGGTGGTGGAAACCAAGGACGCGATGATGATTGCCCACAAGGACAAGGTCCAGGGCGTCAAGCAGATGGTCAACACCCTCAACGAACAAGGGCGCAGCGAGACCCAGAACCACTGCGAAGTCTACCGCCCGTGGGGCTCCTACGACTCGGTGGACATGGGCGGGCGCTTCCAGGTCAAACACATCTCGGTCAAGCCGGGCGCGTGCCTGTCGCTGCAGATGCACCATCACCGCGCCGAACACTGGATCGTGGTCAGTGGTACCGCTGAAGTGACGTGCGACGAGAACGTGTTCCTGCTGTGCGAGAACCAGTCCACCTACATCCCGATTGCCTCGGTGCATCGCCTGCGCAACCCGGGCAAGATCCCCTTGGAGATTATCGAAGTGCAATCGGGCAGCTATCTGGGCGAGGATGATATCGAGCGTTTTGAAGATATCTACGGGCGCTCGACGCCGGTTGAGCGTGGCGTGTCGGTGAAAACTATCGCGCAGTAGACCCCGCAAAAAACAGCCGCCTATCACGCTCTGCGTCCCCTATCCGCAGCGAGTGATGGGCGGTTTGTCTATTGGCGGTCAAGCGGTGTACGGCGTCTCGCCGCGAGAAATGACGCGACTCACCAGTTCATCGCTGGCGCCATCCCTGTATTGCAACGGAATGGAGAAAGGGGTCTCCACATAAAAAATATGTGGATGTCCGGGGACTTCCACCAACTTCAGACCGGTGGTGTTTATCTCAAAGTAATCGGTCATCTTATTCAGCGTTTTGCCATATTTGTTACGCCCGAAAATCATCTGGGATATGACCTCCGTAGGCTTATCTTCAGGCGCCAGATCGGTGAAGTAATGCCTGCCCTGCCCTTTAGGCAGCGGGCCACCTCTTAAATCGGTAGAGGACGGTGAAAAAGAGCGGTCAGCGACGAAAGCGGAATGACGACTTCGGTTGTTGTATTTGTAGAAGACGTTCTTTCCTTTAATGGGAGGTTCCAGGGTGGCTTTTTCACCGGGAAAGGCTTCAGGTAACTTGGGGCGTTTTAAGGTGGATTGCCCACCGGAAGTGGATGGCCCCGAAGAACTGCCTGGCTCAGCAAGGCGTTTTCGACCAATGCTCACATCCCTATCGATACTTTGGACCCCGCCCAGCATCCTGCTCGAACGCCATTGGCCATTAGCAACAGCGTCGACTGTCAATACAGGCTTGCCGCTCTGGGGGTCGATAATCTGGACATAGTCGTTACTGAGTTTGAAATCACTCTTGATCTCATACGTGTTGGCGATACCTGTCTGGTCGGTATAACGGATAAACCAACGGTCTTTTCCCAGCTCGTCCTTGAATTGATAAATACCTTTGGCATTAACTGTACTTTTGGCGAGTAATGACTCGCCATCCGCAACAGCGTAGATGCTGATATTGCCCGCTTGTGACGGCAGCAGGCGATTGGGTATGTCGAAACTAGCGTATTCAGGGCCGGATGCCGGTTCAAGGATTGGCGGCTCCTTTTCCGGCAGCGTGAAAGGATCTTCAGCTTTTGAGCCGACACCTACAGAAGAGAACAACACGTTGAGCATTCCATCGAATACCTTCGCCGCCCCGTCATGACGTTCAGCTTGAGTATCGCCCGTGATCTCTTTTTCAGTGCCCAGCGCCACTTCAGTGAGCCCCGTGATGACTGCGGCTGCGGCGATTGGAGCCGCCAGCGGGGCCAGCTTGACTAGCAACTCTGCGCCGACCGAGATGTCATTGAGCCAAATATCACGAGTGACCTCGCTGTTGGACTTGATCGCGGTGTCTGCATCACTTTTCATGCGCTGTTGGCTTAGATGCGCCATGTGGCTGAACACATCGCCCTTGATCGCGAAGTTGCCGCGGTCGATGACCCTGCCCTCTTGATTACTGACGGTTCCTGCACCGAGGTATTCCAACGATGTATCGACGCCGTCTTTCGGACGGACTTCAGTCAGGAAGCTTAGCTGCACTATTGTGTTAAATAATACGGCCCCCGCCCCGGTTTCACTGTTCTGCCGATCCGCCAGCGAGAAGTGCGACTCCAGGGCTTTACGCAAGGAGGGCGTGCTGGCCTGATCGCTGACCCATCGATCCATTTTTTCCAACGAGTCGAATTTCAGAAAGGCTGGCTGGGCGTCAGGAATGTAGAGGAGTTGCACGCCGTCCAGACGACCATTGACGTATTTTTTGGGCAACTTGCCGGGTAGGGTAAAACGCACAATGTCATTTGACTGGAAGCCATTGATATCGAAGACATGGGCCTGGACAGCACCTGTTACCGGGGATGTTGCCTGCAATTGTGCAAAGGTCAGGGGCTGGTTTTCAGATACGCCCTCACCACAAACAGCCGTCATCAGCTGTTTATAGTCGCTCCTGGTGAACTCATGCTCGGGCGGCTGCAGCGCTCGTTCAGCAGGTAACTTGGCCTCCTGGGACTTGAGTTGTTCACTTGCCTTATGGATGAACACCCCCTTCTGGACAGTCCGATAGTTATCGGCGTGGTGTTCCCAGAAGTCGTCGATTTTTTCCGACATTACCGTTTGGAAGTCGACGTTCCAAAGAGCCTTCATAAACTGGGAAGGCGCCAGGGGAATTTGGTTATGAGCGCCGTAGCCTGCTTTTTTGCTGTGTCCGGGGCCGTCTTTATACAAGCCCGCTTCCGAGTCCAGATTGCCGGGAACCCCGTCGTTTTCGGAGAAGTTCTTCAATACCGCATCGGTCAACGTGATTGAAGAGGAAGGTTCTTCCTTCATATGCTCCCAGCCGGTAGCGGTTGTAGCAGATTGCGTGCCGTTAAAACGATTCAGATACGTCTTATCGGCGTCTACATGGAGGCCGGTCAACTTGAACACGATGTCTTGCGCGCACTTTTTGGCTTCTGCGCGCACGTCTGGAAATGCCGCAGCCGTGCCTAAGGCAATATTGTTGAATTTGGCTTTCTCGACATTGGCCTTGGCCACTTGCTCGGTAATGACTGCATAGGCATTGGAAGTGCTTTCCGGTGCCTGTGAAGACACGATTTGTCTGAGTTGGATGAGTTCTTCATGATTTTTCGGAATGTTCCAGCCGTTGGCTGTGATGTATTGCCATAGGCTGACTTCTATGGCCGGGCCTGCATCTTTCGTATCGGGCTCCAGTTGGATCTTCGTGGTTTGCAAGGCCGGAAAAATAAGCTCATTGGTTATGCGACCCGTTGTGATGCCTTGCTCCAGGCCTGCCAGTGTCTGAGTCAGCGAGTTACGGTTGTCCAGATCACTGGAGCCTGCACCGGTGGTTGGTTGCGTATTGGATGTTGGCTTTATTGAGCTGCTCTCTTGGGTAACCTCGTATTCGTAGGCTCCGGAAGAAAGATTCTGTATCGATATACTCATGGTGTTTATCCCCGACAGATACAAGAAAGCCCGCAGAACAACAGTTGTCAGTCTGTGGCTGTATCTATGTAAGTGATGCGAACAACGCCATCCATTCCAGTGAAAAGGTAACGGGGGATATCTCCAGAGCGTACTCGCAACCCGATAGGCAACCGTACCCCGCCAACGGTACGATGGTTCCCCCATCCGCGAGGCTGCCTCCATGTTCTTCGGCGTTCTACTGATCATCACCTGGCTGATCCTGCTGCTGCGCTATCCCGCCAAGGCGTTGCCTGTATCCCTCGTAGCAGCAGTGGGTCTGGGTTTCGTGGCGATGTGGGTGGTATGGCTGGACAACCGCGAAGCCGCGCAACTGGCGCGCCTGGAGCTACGCATCAGCTACGCCCCCGAGCAATGCCCTGCCGATCGCCCCTTGCTGCTCAAACTCAACAATGGCAATGACGTCCCCCTCACCGAATTGCGCTGGCGCGTCGCCGCCTATGCGCCGGGCGATACGGTCAACCTGGCCGACAACGTCTATGCTGCCCCACGCTATCGCGGCCCCGGCGAATTGCAGGCCGGCGCCACCTGGGAAGATTGCCTGCCGATGCCGCCGCTGCGCCCCGGCTATCGCCCGCAAACCCTGGAGTTTCGTGCCGAACGCTTGCAAGGCAGCTTCTGCGACTAATTAATAACGACAAAGGACTGAGCCATGCCCAACGTGCTTATCACCGGTTGCTCCAGCGGCATCGGCCGCGCCCTGGCCGATGCCTTCAAGGCTGCCGGCTATGACGTGTGGGCCAGCGCCCGCCGTCCCGAAGACGTCGCGACCCTGGCGGCAGCCGGCTTCAAGGCCGTGCAACTGGATGTCAACGATGGGGCGGCCCTGGCGCAACTGGCCGGGCAAGTGGGCGAACTGGATGTGCTGATCAACAACGCCGGCTACGGCGCCATGGGCCCGTTGCTCGATGGCGGTACCGCGGCGATGCAGCGCCAGTTCGAGACCAATGTGTTCTCCATCGTCGGCGTGACCCAGGCGTTGTTTCCCGCGTTGCGCCGTAACAAAGGGTTGGTGGTCAACATCGGCAGCGTGTCCGGGGTATTGGTCACCCCGTTTGCCGGCGCCTACTGCGCCTCCAAAGCCGCCGTCCATGCCCTGAGCGATGCCCTGCGCATGGAGCTGGCGCCGTTTGGCGTGCGGGTCATGGAAGTGCAGCCGGGGGCAATCAACACTAGTTTCGCCAAGAACGCCGGCACCCAGGCCGAACGGCTGATCACCGAACAATCGCCATGGTGGCCGTTGCGCGAAAGCATCCGTGCGCGCTCCCAGGCGTCCCAGGACAAGCCAACCCCAGCCAGCGTGTTTGCGGCGGATGTGCTCAAGGCCGCGCAACAACCTGAACCACCGCGCCTGTTGCGCTCAGGCAATGGCAGCCGCGCGTTGCCGTGGATGGCGGCGCTGTTGCCCAAGGTGTTGCTGGAGAAGGTGTTGAAAAAACGGTTTGGGTTGGGTGGCCAACTCTAGGTTTATTCCGAGACCGAGCCGCCTGTATCGCGAGCAAGCCCGCTCCCACACTTACCGAGTACATCCTTGAAAGACGGTCAACCTGTGGGGGCGGGCTTGCTCGTGATGGCGTCCCAACCAGCAACATAACCCTCCTTCATGAAATCAATAAACGCCCGCACCTTGAGCGGCAAATGCCGCGTGTCCGGATACAGCGCATACACCCCTTGGGGTACGAAGCGATGATCCGGCAACAGGTGTACCAATCGCCCGGTGTCCAGATCCTCCTGTACCAGCCACTGTGGCAGGATTGCCACGCCATGGCCGCGCACGGCAAATGCCTGGAGCACGGCGGCACTGTCAACCATAAGCGCACTGGGGCCAGAGCGATATTGATGCTCGCGACCTGCCGGGTCGATCACACTCAACTCGTTCAATCGGCCGTGCCCCAGCTTGGGCAGTTGTTCAAGTTCATCCAGCGTATGGGCGCTGCCAAAACCAGGCGCCGCGACGGCGAATATCGGGTACGTGGATAACTGCACCGCACGATGATTGGAATCCAGCAAGCGCCCGAGCCGAATCGCCACGTCAAAGCGTTCGGAGATCAGATCGGCATGGGTGGAGGATGTGGATAAGTGGACATTCAGATCCGGGTGCAAACGGCCAAAGGCCTCCACCGCAGGGACGACCACGGCCAGCGCATATTCCACGGTAGTGGTGATGCGCAGGGTGCCTTTGAGCTGGGTGTGCTCCGAACGCGCCTCTTCCACCGCCAACTGCGCTTCTTCGAGCATGCGTGTACAGCGCAGGTAGAACCGCTCGCCGGCATCGGTCAACGCCAATTGCCGGGTGTTGCGCGTCAGCAGGGTGACACCGAGTTCAGCCTCCAGGCGCTTGAGATTAAAGCTGACCACGGCGCGGGTCTGCCCCAGTCTATCGGCCGCGGCAGTCAGCGAGCCGGCCTCCACCACCGTCTTGAACGTCTCGAAACGATCCAGGCTGACCATGGGCCACGCCTCCACTTGTCAAAATATTTTTGACAAACTAACAGTCAAACCAGCGTTCTCCAAGTATCCGCAGCACTCTATCCTGCCGGGATTGAATGCAGGAACGCCCCAATGACCTACCGCTCGAAAATCGCCTGGATCTTTTTACTGGGTTTCGCCCTCGATCTGGTGAACATGTTTGTCGCCACCGTCGCCTACCCGGATATCGCCCACGAACTGCAGGCTTCGGTCACGCAATTGGCGTGGGTCAGCAATGCCTACCTGCTCGGCCTGACCGTGATCATTCCCTTCAGTGTGTGGCTGGCGGCAATGCTCGGAGAACGACGTTTGATTGCCGCCAGCCTGCTGCTGTTCGCGGGCGCTTCAGTGATGGTTGGTCAGGCCGGCTCGATTAAGGCGCTGATCGGTTGGCGTTTGCTGCAAGGTTTGGGCGGTGGCCTGCTGATCCCAGTGGGGCAGGCCCTGGCTTATCGACACTTTCCAGCCGCAGAACGCAGCCAACTCACCGCCCGGGTGATGTCCGTGGCCCTGCTGGTGCCGGCGCTGTCCCCGGCGCTGGGTGGGTGGCTGGTCGATAGCCTGTCCTGGCGCTGGATCTTCCACGCCAATTTGCCGCTGGCGTTAATCACCCTGCTGCTGGCGTGGCTGTGGATAAAACCGGACGCGCCTGCAACTGCGCGCCCCTCCCTGGAGATGGGCAACCTGTTCAAACAGATCGGCAACCCGATGCTGCGCATCGCGATGCTGATCTACTTGTGCGTCCCCGGTGTGTTTATCGGCACCAGCCTGATCGCCATCCTCTACCTGCGCGGCCTGGGCTATGACGCCACGCACACCGGCGCGCTGATGCTGCCCTGGGCACTGGCATCGGCGCTGGCCATCTACCTCAGCAAGACCTTGTTCAACCGCTACGGCCCCAAGCCCTTGCTGCTGGCGGGCATGGGGCTGCAATGCAGCGGTATTGTGTTGCTCAACGAGCCTTCCCTGATCATTCTCGCCTACGGCCTGATGGGCCTGGGCGGCAGCCTGTGCAGCAGCACTGCGCAGACCCTGGCCTTTCTCGATATCCCCGCCCCGCGCATGGGCCACGCCAGCGCGCTGTGGAATATCAATCGGCAGCTGAGCTTTTGCCTCGGTGCAGCGGCACTCAGCGCCGTGCTATCAGCCTCGGATTCCTTCACCATGACCTTCTTGATCGCGGCAGCCCTGACACTACTGCCGCTTTTGGCAGTGCTGAGCCTGGATACCTCCAGGGTTCGCGCACTGCTTCACCCAGCCAGCGAGCCTCAATGATGATTGATTACAGCGACTTTTTTGAAGAAGTGATCCAGACCCACATCGAGATCGAGCAATGGTTTGCCGGCGTCGCGCCGGATGGCACCTTGCAAAACCTGCTGGCGCGCTTCTCCCCGGAGTTCAGCATGATCGCCCCCGCCACCGGCGCACGGGTCAACACAGCCGGGGTCAACGCCCTATTCACCCGCCTGGGCGGCATGCGTCCTGGGTTGAAAATCACCTTGAGCGAAATGGCAGGTATTGACCGACATGCACGCGGTGCCACGGTGACCTACCGTGAACACCAGATCGATGACAGCGGCACCCAAACGGACCGCCGCGCCACCGTGGTGTTCGAGAAACAGGCAAGCGGCGCGTTGCTGTGGCGGCATTTGCATGAGACCTATATCCAGGGCCAATAACTCTCCCCTGTAGGAGCCGGCTTGCCGGCGAAAATCGTCAACGCTAACGCGGAGCACCATGCTCCCCGCGTTGCTCTCAGGTTCTTCGCCGGCAAGCCGGCTCCTACAGTAAACCGCGAACCGATAGGCGATGTGCCTGATGCCCTTTGTTTAGTTTTGAGCCTGGTTGACAATCACGGTGCAGGTAATCCCCGCCGCCAACAACACGCCCTCCGGCACTTCATCGATATGGATCCGCACGGGCACGCGCTGGGCCAAACGCACCCAGTTGAACGTCGGGTTCACATCGGCGATCAGTTCGCGGCTCTCGGGGTTGTCGCGGTCGTAGATGCCGCGGGAGACGCTTTCTACGTGGCCCCTTAACGTCTCGCCGCTCATCAGTTGCATATCGGCTTTGTCGCCGACTTTGACGTGGGGCAGCTTGGTTTCTTCGAAGAAGCCATACACCCAGAACGAGTGCATATCGACCACGGCCATCTTGGCTTCGCCTATGCGCGCGTAGTCGCCGCGATGCACGTTGAGGTTGGTGACGTAACCATCCACCGCAGCCAGCACTTGCGTGCGTTTCAAATTCAACTCCGCCGCTTCCAACTGCGCCAGCGCGTGCTGGTAATCAGCCAGAGCGGAATCAGCAATGTTGCTCGCGTCGTCGCGGTTTTCCTTGGAGATCACCAGTGCATCAAGGTCCGCACGGCGATGGGCGTTGACCTTGCGCATTTCCCAGGTGGCCTTGCGCGAGGCCACCAATGATTGCGCCTGCTTGACCGCGATGCGGTAGTGCTCGGGGTCGATCTGCATCAGCAGGTCGCCCTTTTTCACCAACTGGTTATCCCGCACCGGCACGTCGACCACTTCGCCGGTGACGTCGGCGGCGACGTTGATGATGTCGGCGCGTACCCGACCATCGCGGGTCCACGGGGTTTGCATGTAATGCACCCACAACGTACGGCCAATCCAGATCGCCAGGGCCAGCACCAGCAGGGTTGCGAGCAGGCTGAAAAACTTTTTCATCGGGGCATTCTCAACGGTAGACGGTCAGCGCCATGGCGCCGAAAAGACAGGTGAACAGGCTCAGGCGCAGCAACGCCGGGTGCCAGAAAAAACGGTACAGGTCAAAGCCGGCCAGGAAGCGATCCAGGGCCCAGGCCAGTCCCGCAGCGATAAAAAACATCAGGGTCATGGTCGGCATGTAGATGCCATGGAAGGCGATTTCACGCGGCATGAACGGTTCCTTCAAGCTTGAGAGCAGCCAGGGGCGATTGCGGGTCCAGCAGGGACGTGCGGATAAAGTGCAGGTAGCTTTTGACGCGGCGCAGGGCCGAGGTATCGAAGTGCGGGGCGAAGGGTTCGTCGGTGGCCTGCACACGGCTGATGGCGTGGTCCACCGCAATCAAGGCGCGCTCAAGGTTGCTCTGGCTCGGTTGCAGGAACAGCCGCACCAGCGAACGCCCCATCACCCGGATCGCCTGGCGCCACGATTGGGACTCGGCATACGCCGGATGCACCGGCAGGATCGCCTGCTCTTTGCGCAATTCAATAATGGCGTGGCCGACTTCCAGCACCACGAACATCCAACGCAACAGGTTGCGTTGCACCTGCGGCTGGCCGGCGGCCAGGCCATAGGCCTGGTGCAGCAGGTCACGGGTGCGGCTTTCAAACCCCGAGGCCAGGCCCTTGAGCTTGCCGCTGATGGCATACACCACTTGCTCGCGCAGGTCGCGCTCCAGGCGGCGCCACAGCCAGGGGCTGTTGGGCGGCAGGATGATCGCCCCCGCCGCTGCGCACACCAGCATGCCGATGATCATGGCGATGTAGTCGTTGATAAAGGTGTAGGGGTTGTAGATCGTCAGGTTATCCGGCACCGAACCGGTGCTGAAGAAAATCAGCAGGCCCAGGCCGACCCCAGCGTATTGCGGGCGCGAGGACAGGAACGCGCCGAGCACGATCACTGGGGCGAGCATCACACAGAGCAAAGGGAACCCGTCGATCCAGGGAAACACGAAGAACATCTCGACGAACCCCACCAGGGCGCCGATCAAGGTGCCACAGGCCATTTGAAACGCCATGCGCTTGGGGTTCGGCGTGGCAGCCGACAGGCCGACGGTGGCCGCCGCGATCAGGGTCATGGTGGCGCCACTGGGCCAGGCGGTGGCCACCCAGTAACTGCCCAGCACCACCAGAATGAACGACGCGCGAATCCCCGACGCGGCGCAGGCCAGCCAGTTGGTTTTCGGCGTGTAGGCCTCATCCCAGTGCTCACGCGCGTGGCTGTGTTCGGCCAGGGAGGCGTGGGTCTGCGCGTAGTTGTGCAGGTCGTCGACAAAGCGGTACAGCAGCTCATAGGCGGTGTGGAAATCCAACTGCTCGGCATCGCTGGGGCTGCTCTGCTGGAACTGCGCCCGCAGGCTGCGGACCTTGGCGGGAAGGCTCTCTTTATAGGCCGTCAGTTGGCTGACCAGGCGCGTGGCATCGGGGCTGGTCAGGGCGCGCCCGCTGAAGCCATCGAGCAACTCGGCCAAGTCCTGCAGGCCGGGTTTGATTGCGGCCACCACATGGTCGGCAGCATCGCTGCGCAGGCGTTCAAGCAACTGGTGTAGGGCGTTGAAGCGCGTGGTGATGCCCATGAATTCGCTGTTCAAGCGGCTGAGCCGGCCATTGCGCCGACGCATATGCGGGTCTTCGAACACGGTGACACTGCGCAGCCCTTCAAGGCCCACGGCTTCGGCGATAAAGCGCACGTTGCTGCTTTCAAAACCTTCGCGCTGGCTGCGGCCACGCAAGCCGTCGGTAACGAACAGGGCGAAGGTGCCGAAACGCTGGTACAAGGCGTTGCGCATGGCCGCGCTGCTGGTCTGCGGGAGGATCGCGGCGCTGACCAGGGTCGCGCAGAGAATCCCCAGGGAGATTTCCAGCACCCGCCACACCGCCGCCATAAAGGCGCCGTCCGGGTGGGCCAGCGCCGGCAGGCCCACCATCGCCGCCGTGTAGCCCGCCAGTACAAAACCATAGGCGCGGAAGTTGCGGTTGCGCGTGGCACCGGCCGTGCACACGCCCACCCAGATCGCCAGCGCGCCCAAAAACAACTCAGTGTTCTGCGCAAACAGCGCGATCAACAACACCATCACCGCCGACCCCGCCAGGGTGCCGAGGAAGCGGTAGAAGCTCTTGGCAAACACCTGGCCGCTTTGCGGTTGCATCACGATAAACACGGTGATCATCGCGGTACGCGGTTGCGGCAATTCCAGGCGCATGGCCAGCCACAGGGTGAGGAACGCGGCGATCAGCACTTTGAAGATGTAGACCCAGGTCACGCCGTCACTGCGCGCCCAGTCGAAAAAGCCACGGCGCCATTCCAGGGAATGCAGCCAACGCAGCGGTGCAGGCAAGGGAGTCATGGGAAACCTGATCAGTGATCGAATACGGCCAACGCCGCCGGGGTCTTGCTCGCGAGGGTGGTGCCTGCTGCCGGCGCATCGTTGCCCGCGCCCAGGCCGCCGCCCAGGGCAGTGACCAGTTCGGCATGGGCACTCAGGCGCGCGGCCTGGACCTGTTGCTGGACCTGTTGCTGGCGAAACAGCAAGGTCTGGGCATTGAGTACATTGAGGTAATCGGTCAGGCCGCGCTGGTAGGCGATCATCGCGATGTCATAGGTTTTCTGCGCCGAGGCCACCGATTCGGCGGCGAAGGTCTGCTGCTTGGCCATGGACTCACGGCGGATCAGTTGGTCGCTGATGCCCTTGAGCGCATTGACCAGGGTCTGGTTGTAGCGGGCCACGGCAATGTCGTAGCCGGCGCTGGCTTCGCCCAATTGCGCGCGCAGGCGGCCACCGTCGAAGATCGGCAGGGTGATCGCCGGGCCGACGCTGTAGTTGAGCTTCTTGCCGGTGAGGAATTCCAGCATGCCGCCACCGGTAGCGACGTAGCCGAGGCTGCCCACCAGGTCGACATTGGGGTAGAAACCGGCGTGGGCCACGTCGATGCCCCGGGCCTGGGCCGCCACTTGCCAGCGGCTGGCGACCACATCCGGACGCTGGCCGAGCAGTTGCGCGGGCAGTGCCGATGGCAATTTCAGGGGCGCAGCGAGGGCCAGGGTCGGCCGCTGCAATCTCGCGCCCTCCCCCGGGCCCTTGCCGGCCAAGGCCGCCAGTTGGTTGCGGGTCAGGGCGATTTCTTCGTCGAGGGCGTCCAGTTGCCGATGGGTTTCGGGCAATGGGGTCTGGGCCTGGCTGACTTCAAAGTGCGTGCCGATGCCGCCATCCAGGCGCTTTTGCGCCAGGTCGAGGATCTGCTGTTGCTGGGCCAGGGTCGCGGCGACGATATCGCGCTGGGCGTAATGCAGCGACAGTTGGATGTAGGCGCGTACCACGTTGTTCTGCAGCTCCAACTGGGCCTGGCGCGCCTGGGCGACGCTCATATGGGCCAGGTCGAGCGCGCGCTCAGTGGCGTTGCGCTCACGCCCCCACAGGTCGAGGGCGTAGCTCAGGCCCAGGGCGGCGTTGTTGTCCCAGGTCGTGGAGTTGTCCAGTTTTCCAGGGCCGTAGAACTGATCGCTCGGCCAGTTGTGGCGCTTGAGCGTGGCATCCCCATTGATCTGCACAGCCTCGGCAGACTCGGCCAGCCCAGCCATGGCCCGCGCTTCACGTACCCGGGCGGCGGCTTCGGCCATGCTTGGGCTGCCTTGAACGGCGAGGTCGACCCAAGCATTGAGTTGCGGATCGCCGTAGGCTTGCCACCACTGGGTGGTCGGCCAACGGGCATCCCGGGCGGCGCTCTGGATTGCGTCGTCGGTGGCCAGGTTATTGGCGGCGAGGCTCTTGCCTTGGGGGGCAATTCCACCGGTTCCGATGCAGCCGCTGATTGCTAACGATAAAGCCCAAACACTGAGAGTCTTCAGCTCTCTGCTGATGCGACGCGGCACTGCTGCGAATTCCTGAGGTGGTGTTGCGGGGACGGTGCGGCAATTCTAGGGGGCGCGAGGAATGGCGATAAGGTGGGATTCCTGTGAATCTTTGTTACCGTTCAGGCGATAATCCATTGGTCGGGGTCACTCGCCCCCGTAACTTCGTGTCACAATTTGCCATCTCCCTTGAGAGCACCCCATGGACACTTTGCAAAACATGCGCGCCTTCAGTTGTGTCGCCGAAGCCGGCAGCTTCACCGCCGCCGCGGTGCAACTGGACACCACCACAGCCAACGTCTCGCGCGCGGTCTCCAATCTGGAGGCCCATCTGCAAACCCGCTTGCTCAACCGCACCACCCGCCGCATCGCCCTGACCGAGGCCGGCAAGCGCTATTTATTGCGTTGCGAGCAAATCCTGGCCTATGTCGAGGAAGCCGAAGCCGAGGCCAGCGACGCCCATGCGCGCCCCGCCGGGCAGCTCAAAGTGCATACCATGACCGGCATCGGCCAGCATTTCGTGATCGATGCGATTGCCCGCTACCGCCGCACTCACCCCGATGTGACCTTCGATCTGACCCTGGCCAACCGCGTGCCGGACCTGCTCGACGAGGGCTACGACGTGTCCATCGTGCTCGCCAGCGAGTTGCCGGATTCGGGGTTTGTGTCCCAGCGCCTGGGGATCACCTACAGCATCGTCTGTGCCTCGCCGGCCTACGTCAAAGCCAACGGCTGCGCGCAGCGGCCCAGTGATTTGCTCAACCATGCGTGCCTGCGCCTGGTCAGCCCGGTGATCCAATTGGACAAATGGGTGTTCAACGGCCCCGATGGCCAGGAAAGCGTGAGCATCAACAGTTCGCCATTTTTGGTGAACTCCGCCGACGCGATGAAGACCGCGATCATCAGCGGCATGGGCGTTGGCCTGCTGCCGGTCTACGCGGCCATCGAAGGCCTGCGCAATGGCACCCTGGTGCGGATGATGCCGACTTACCGCTCCCAGGAACTGAACCTGTACGCCATCTACCCGTCGCGCCAGTACCTGGATGCGAAGATCAAGACCTGGGTGGAATACCTGCGTGGCTCACTGCCAGAGATCCTGGCGGCGCACCAGGCGGAACTGGCGGCGTATGAGTTAAGCGGCAGTTTGGGAGCGGTGCGCCTTACCACCTGATTTGGAACACGGCCCCCAAATATAGAAAATCCCCTGTAGGAGCGGGCTTGCCCGCGATAGCGGTGTATCAGTGCCAGATGTAATGCCTGACACACCGCCATCGCGGGCAAGCCCGCTCCCACATTGGTGATGCGGTGTCCTGACAAGTGGGTGCAGGAATGTTAGCTTGCTTGGCATTCTTCCCTGTCGATGAGCCCCACTTGCGATGAAAAAGACTGTCCTCGCCTTCAGCCGTGTCACCCCCCAGATGATCGAACGCCTGCAACAGGACTTCGAGGTCATCGTCCCCAACCCCAAGCAAGGCGATATCAACGCGCAGTTCAATGAAGCGCTGCCCCACGCCCACGGTTTGATCGGGGTGGGCCGCAAGCTGGGCCGGGCGCAGCTCGAAGGTGCGGGCAAGCTTGAGGTGGTGTCCAGCGTCTCGGTGGGTTATGACAACTACGACGTGGACTACTTCAACGAACGCGGGATCATGCTCACCAATACCCCCGATGTGTTGACCGAAAGCACCGCCGACCTGGCCTTCGCCCTGTTGATGAGCAGCGCCCGCCGTGTGGCCGAACTGGATGCGTGGACCAAGGCCGGGCAGTGGAAGGCCAGCGTCGGCGCGCCGTTGTTCGGCTGTGATGTGCACGGCAAGACCCTGGGCATCGTCGGCATGGGCAATATCGGCGCAGCCATCGCCCGCCGTGGGCGCCTGGGCTTCAATATGCCGATCCTCTACAGCGGCAACAGCCGCAAGACCGCAGTGGAACAGGAACTGGGTGCGCAGTTTCGTAGCCTGGACCAGTTGCTGGCCGAGGCGGATTTTGTGTGCCTGGTGGTGCCCTTGAGTGAAAAGACCAAGCACCTGATCAGCCATCGCGAGTTGGGCCTGATGAAACCCAGTGCGATCCTGGTGAATATCTCCCGGGGCCCTGTGGTGGACGAGCCGGCACTGATCGAGGCCCTGCAAACCCAGCGCATTCGCGGCGCCGGGCTGGATGTGTATGAGCGCGAGCCCCTGGCTGAGTCGCCGCTGTTCCAACTGAGCAATGCCGTGACCTTGCCGCATATCGGTTCGGCCACCCATGAAACCCGCGAAGCCATGGCCAACCGTGCCCTGGATAACCTGCGCAGCGCCCTGTTGGGCCAACGCCCGCAGGATCTGGTGAATCCGCAAGTCTGGAAAGGCTAAGACACAACCCACTGTAGGAGCGAGCTTGCTCGCGAAAAACATTAACGATAACGCGTCTATCCTGAATAAACGCGGCGCCCTCGGTTTTTTCGCGAGCAGGCTCGCTCCTACAGTTTTTTGGGCCAGCGTCGATAACCTGCCATAGAAGATTGTTATCGCTGATCCACAGAAGGTTTTTATGTCCACCACCAAAGCCCGCGCAGATTCACTCTCGCTTCTGCTCTTTACCTTGCGCAGCGGCAAGCTGATGGCCATCAACCTGCTGAAAGTCAGCGAAATCATTGCCTGCCCGCCGCTCACCAAGCTGCCGGAGTCCCATCCCCACGTCAAAGGCATCGCGACCCTGCGTGGCGCGGCCCTGTCGGTGATCGACCTCAGCCGTGCACTGGGCGAAATGCCCCTGAAAGACCCCGACGGCGGCTGCCTGATTGTTACCGATGTCAGCCGGTCCAAGCAGGGCCTGCACGTGCAGGCGGTGAGCCGGATCGTGCATTGCCTGACCACTGACATCCGTCCGCCACCCTTCGGCTCCGGCGGCACGCGCTCGTTTATCACCGGCGTGACCCAGGTGGACGGCGTGCTGGTGCAAGTGCTGGACATCGAAAAAGTCATCCACGCCATTGCCCCCGCGCAAATCGAAGTCGCGCCCACCGACCTGACCATGGAAGAAGCCGAAGTGCTCGGCAATGCGCGCATCCTGGTGGTGGACGACAGCCAGGTGGCCCTGCAGCAATCGGTGCACACCCTGCGCAACCTCGGCCTGACCTGCCACACCGCACGCAGTGCCAAGGAAGCCATTGATGTGCTGCTGGAGCTGCAAGGCAGCGCCGGGCAGATCAATGTGGTGGTATCTGACATCGAAATGTCGGAAATGGACGGTTACGCCCTCACCCGTACCCTGCGTGAAACCCCGGACTTCCAGGACCTCTACGTGCTGCTGCACACCTCCCTGGACAGCGCGATGAACAGCGAAAAAGCGCGCTTGGCCGGGGCCGACTCGGTGCTGACCAAGTTCTCCTCACCCGAGCTGACCAAATGCCTGGTGGTCGCGGCCCAGACCGTGGCGCAAAAAGGCCTGTAAGTGACAGCGTATTACCAACTGCTGCGCCGCGACCTCACCAAGAGCCTGCCCGCGCCGCAGTGGCCAGCCGACACCCGTCTGGACCATTACCGCGATGAGCTCGCCCCGGCGATCCATGCGGTGTTACGCATGACCCAGGCCCAGGGCGGCGGCTACGTGCCCAACCTGAAGACCTGGCAGCAGCAATTCATCACCGATGCGGAATTTGACCCCACGCTGTGCCTGGTGGCGAGTAATGCCGACGGTATTCTTGGCGTGGCCCAATGTTGGACCAGTGCGTTTATCAAGCATCTGTGCATCCACCCTTGCGCCCAGGGCCAGGGCCTGGGGCGCGCCTTGCTGCTACATAGCTTCCAGGTGTTCAAGCAGCGCGGCGAACCCTACGTGGACCTCAAGGTGCTGGAAAGCAATCAGCGCGCACGCCAACTGTATGAGAGCGCCGGCATGGTCTTGGTGCTGCGTGACGTGGTCAGCGAAGACTGAGCGGCACTGGCGCATAACTTGCTTCCAGAGTCTGCGAGCGGCGGATAGAGGTAAAAACCCGTCACCGCTCAAGAGAGCCCTCTGACCTGGCCTGGTAGCAGATCCTCCATGAATACCCATTTTTCCTGCGTTGGTTGCGGCAAATGCTGCACCGACCATCATGTCCCCCTGACCCTCGACGAAGCCCGCCAGTGGGCGGCAGATGGCGGCAATGTCATCGTGCTGGTGGAAGGCTTCCTGGGCAATGGCCTGGGCCTGCCTCTGCAACAGCGCGAGCATGCCGAACGGCGTTCAGTGGTGGTGCCCAGCGGTAATACCCAGGCGTTCGTGGCAATCACCTTTGCCGCCTACAACGCCGGGCGCTGCCGGAATCTTGACGAAGACAACCGTTGCGGCATCTATGAGCGCAGGCCGCTGGTCTGTCGCATCTACCCGATGGAGATCAACCCGCATATCCCTCTGAACCCGGCCGCCAAGGATTGCCCGCCGCAATCCTGGGAACAAGGCCCGGCGCTGATCGTCGGCGGTGAACTGATGGACCGGGAACTGGCAGACCTGATCCGCCGCTCGCGCCAGGCCGACCGTGACGATGTGCAGACCAAGGAGGCGGTGTGCGCCCTGCTGGGGATTCGGACCACGGCGCTCAAGGGCGATGGGTTTACCGCATACCTGCCGGACATGGGCGCCTTTGCCCAGGCCATTGAATTGGCCGCGACCCAGCCAGCCGGGGCCAATGAATGGGTGTTCCATGTCTCCGGGATGGACATTGCCGAGCAGTTGCTGGACGCCGGGGCGCAGATCGCCACCGAAGTGCCGGCCAACTACGCGTTCATCTCCCTGCGCGCTGCCTGAGGGCCGTCAGAGGCGTAAGCCTGTCGCTGTGTCGGGCACGCTTGTAGTGGCGAGCGGGCTTGTCGTGGCGAGCGGGCTTGCCCCGCGCTGGGCTGCGTAGCAGCCCCACCCCAGGCACCGCAGTTGTTTCAGACATACCGAGCCAGCAGGTTTTGGGGCGGCTTCGCCACCCAGCGCGGGGCAAGCCCGCTCGCCACAGGGAGGGCGGCGGCAGGTCGGGAGTTTGGGGAGGGCTGCAGCGCAGCAGTTTTCTTGGACTGCAGATTTCTTGCGGCGAGCGCGCTTGTAGTGGCGAGCGGGCTTGCCCCGCGCTGGGCTGCGTAGCAGCCCCACCCCAGGCACCGCAGTTGTTTCAGACATACCGAGCCAGCAGGTTTTGGGGCGGCTTCGCCACCCAGCGCGGGGCAAGCCCGCTCGCCACTGGGAGGGCGGCGGCAGGTCGGGAGTTTGGGGGGCTGCAGCGCAGCAGTTTTCTTGGACTGTAGATTTCTTGCGGCCAGCGCGCTTGTGGTGGCGAGCGGGCTTGCCCCGCGCTGGGCTGCGGAGCAGCCCCACCCCAGGCACCGCAGTTGTTTCAGACATACCGAGCCAGCAGGTTTTGGGGCGGCTTCGCCACCCAGCGCGGGGCAAGCCCGCTCGCCACTGGGAGGGCGGCGGCAGGTCGGGAGTTTGGGGGCGGCTGCAGCGCAGCAGTTTTCTTGGACTGTAGATTTCTTGCGGCCAGCGCGCTTGTGGTGGCGAGCGGGCTTGCCCCGCGCTGGGCTGCGTAGCAGCCCCACCCCAGGCACCGCAGTTGTTTCAGACATACCGAGCCAGCAGGTTTTGGGGCGGCTTCGCCACCCAGCGCGGGGCAAGCCCGCTCGCCACAGGGAGGGCGGCGGCAGGTCGGAAGTTTGGGGGCGGCTGCAGCGCAGCAGTTTTCTTGGACTGTAGATTTCTTGCGGCCAGCGCGCTTGTGGTGGCGAGCGGGCTTGCCCCGCGCTGGGCTGCGGAGCAGCCCCACTCCAGGCACCGCAGTTGTTTCAGACATACCGAGCCAACAGGTTTTGGGGCGGCTTCGCCACCCAGCGCGGGGCAAGCCCGCTCGCCACGACAAGCCCGCTCGCCACTGGGAGGGCGGCGGCAGGTCGGGAGTTTGGGGGGCTGCAGCACAGTAGTTTTCTTGGACTGTAGATTTCTTGCGGCCAGCGCGCTTGTGGTGGCGAGCGGGCTTGCCCCGCGCTGGGCTGCGGAGCAGCCCCACCCCAGGCACCGCAGTTGTTTCAGACATACCGAGCCAGCAGGTTTTGGGGCGGCTTCGCCACCCAGCGCGGGGCAAGCCCGCTCGCCACAGGGAGGGCGGCGGCAGGTCGGGAGTTTGGGGGCGGCTGCAGCGCAGCAGTTTTCTTGGACTGTAGATTTCTTGCGGCCAGCGCGCTTGTGGTGGCGAGCGGGCTTGCCCCGCGCTGGGCTGCGTAGCAGCCCCACCCCAGGCACCGCAGTTGTTTCAGACATACCGAGCCAGCAGGTTTTGGGGCGGCTTCGCCACCCAGCGCGGGACAAGCCCGCTCGCCACTGGGAGGGCGGCGGCAGGTCGGGAGTTTGGGGAGGGCTGCAGCGCAGCAGTTTTCTTGGACTGCAGATTTCTTGCGGCGAGCGCGCTTGTAGTGGCGAGCGGGCTTGCCCCGCGCTGGGCTGCGTAGCAGCCCCACCCCAGACACCGCAGTTGTTTCAGACATACCGAGCCAGCAGGTTTTGGGGCGGCTTCGCCACCCAGCGCGGGACAAGCCCGCTCGCCACAGGGAGGGCGGCGGCAGGTCGGGAGTTTGGGGGGCTGCAGCACAGTAGTTTTCTTGGACTGTAGATTTCTTGCGGCGAGCGCGCTTGTAGTGGCGAGCGGGCTTGCCCCGCGCTGGGCTGCGGAGCAGCCCCACCCCAGGCACCGCAGTTGTTTCAGACATACCGAGCCAGCAGGTTTTGGGGCGGCTTCGCCACCCAGCGCGGGGCAAGCCCGCTCGCCACGACAAGCGCGCTCGCTCGTCACTGCCGCAGGTTAGCGGCGTTTGCCCCAGAACTCTTCTGCCAAACGCCGCAGGTCTTCCGCTAGCGCGGCGACGTCGCCCGAGCTGAGCTGGCTCTGTTGGCCGGCGCTGACGGTCGCCTCGCCCGCATTGCGGATGCCGACGATATTGCGATTGATGTCCTCGCTCACCGCGCTCTGTTCTTCCACCGCCGCCGCAATCTGCACACTCATGGCCGTGATCTGGTTGACCCGCTGGCTGATGCCATCCAGGGCCGACGCGGCGCGCTGGGCATGGTCGACGCTGACTTCGACATGCTGGCTGCTTTGCTCCATGGCCATCACCGCATCACGGGCGCCGCCCTGCAAGGTGCTGATCATGCGTTGGATTTCATTGGTGGATTGCTGGGTACGTTGCGCCAGGCCGCGCACTTCGTCGGCCACCACCGCAAAGCCACGGCCCTGCTCGCCAGCCCGCGCCGCCTCGATGGCCGCGTTGAGGGCCAGCAGGTTGGTCTGTTCGGCAATCGCCCGGATCACTTCCAGTACGCTGGAGATATCCCCGCTGTGGCTTTCCAGTTGATGGATCACGGTGGTGGCCCTGGCCAGTTCCTGGGACAGGCGCAGCACCGCATCGCGGCTTTCGTCCACGCGCAGATGGCCTTCACGGGTCTCGCTGCCGGCCAGGTCTGCCGCTTTCGAGGCTTGTTGGGCGTGGCTGGCAACTTGCGCCACACTGGCCGCCATCTGCTGGATGGCGGTCGCCACCTGGTCGGTCTGGCTCTGCTGGCCCAGGGTGCTGGTGTGGCTGCTGTCCAGTTGCTGGACCAGGGCGGCGGCGTGCCCGGATAAACGCTGCGAGGCATCGCCAATCCGACCCACCACCGCGCCCGCCTGGGCTTCGAGCATTTGCATGGCAAATTCGATTTGCCCCAGCTCGTCCGCGCGCCCGGTGTAGATCGCCTGGCTGACGGGGTTATCGGCAATCTGCCGCGCCCGCTCGCTCAATTGCCTCAGGGGCCGCAACAACAGATTGATGCCCAGCACGCCAACCGCGCCCACTGCCGCCAGGCCCAGCACTTGCAACGCCCATGAATAACTGGCCAGCCCGGTCCCCACGCCCCAGGTCAGCGCGCACGTCGCCCCAGTGACCAGCGACAACTTCATCGGCATCTCCAGCACCGGCCGCATGCGCCGGGAGCCTGCGCGCAAACGCACATAGGCGCGCTCTGCCGCTCTCACTCGGCGTGCGTCGGGCTTGGTGCGCACCGACTGGTATTCCACCGTCACCCCGTCGCGGGTGACCGGCGAGGCATAGGCGCTGACCCAGTAGTGATCACCGTTCTTGCAGCGATTCTTCACCATGCCCATCCACGAGCGGCCACTTTTGAGGGTCTGCCACATATGGGCAAACGCCGCCGACGGCATGTCTGGATGGCGTAGCAGATTATGTGGCGCGCCCTGCAGTTCCTCACGGCTGTAGCCACTGATGTCGATAAAGTCCTGGTTGGCGTAGGTAATCGAACTACCTAGGTCAGTGGTCGAGAGGATGTTGGCGTCTTGGGCAATGTCCACACTTCGACCCGTGACCGGGAGATTGATCTTCATGGAAAGCGCGCTCGGGGTTGTTGAGGGAGTCGGCAGGGGCACCGACTCTAAGCGCACCGGTTGAGCAAATACTGATCCAGCTCATGTTCCACGCATTTAGTTACCCGCTGCCCCCGTCAACGATCCGGGAGGGTCGCCGACCACGGCCACGCATTCGATCGCCACCCGTGCGCCGCGCGGCAGCCGGCGCACGGCAAGCACACTGCGGGCGGGCAGTCGGCCTTGGGCGAAGTAGCCCAGGTACACGTCGTTGACCAGCTTCAGGTCCTCCAGCTCGACCAGCATCAAGGTGCACTTGACCACGCGGTCCAGCGACGACTCATGACGCACCAATAGTTCGTGCAGCGTATTCATCAGCTGTTTCATCTGCGCGCCCGTACCGCCCTTCACCAGGTTGAGGTTGGCATCCACCCCGGCAATGCTGGAGGTGTACAGCGTATTACCGACCCGCACGGCCTCGGAAAACGGCAGCTTCGGGTCAGCGGGGTAAAACTGCGGCCCGAGCGGGTCCTGAGCATTGGCGGCGTCGTGTGCCTCCTGTGGATAACCCTGGAGAATGCGCTGGTACTCGCCGCTCTGCCTGAGCTGCTCCAGTGCGCGGTTCAGCTCACTGCGCAACTCGGGGTCGGACTTGCGCACGCCGATGGCCACGGCAGTGCCCATCTGCTGGCCGGCCACCGGCGGGCCGACGAAGTCAAAAGCCCGGCCCTGTTCGGTGTCGAGCAACTCCTGGCGGATTTCTGCGGTGCCTTGCAGCGTCGCGTCGATATCGCCGGCGACCAGGCTGCGGATCAACTGGTCGTTAAGCCAGAAGCTCTTGATAATCACCCCGGCCGGCGCCCATTGCGCCAGGGCGAAGGCTTCACGGTTACTGCCGGCCAGCACCCCGACGCGCTTGCCCTTGAGCGCACGCACGGTCGGCAGCAGCCCGGAGTACTTGCGGGCCACCAGGTGGGTGGTGAAGGGATAGAGGTCGTCGGTGAAGTCGATCAGTTGCCGACGCTGGGGGGTGGATGCCATGCCCATGATCGCATCGAAACGCCGGCGTTCCAGGGCATCAATGCTGTGGGAAAATACCTGGTCGACCCAGGTGCAGCGCACATCGAGCTGGGCACACAGGGCATTGCCCAGTTCGATGTTCAAGCCCACCAATCGCCCTTGGGCATTGCGGCTTTCGTAGGGCGGGAACTGCGGGGAGATCGCGAAGCGGATCTCGCTGCGCGGCGCAGTGCCGGCCACCGCCCCCATAAAAAAGCCGCCCGACAGCAGCAGCCCAACGGATAACACGAAGATCTTTGCCAAAGCCATGCAGACATCCCTTTCCTGAAAGACCCACACCCTCAACCCAAACTGCTGCCAATCAGGCGCGGCGAAGGGGTATCAGGCAAGCTTTCAAGAAAAGGTCGTGGACCGACAAGACGAAAAGTCAGCAATGGCTGTAGGCACAACTGCCGTCAGCGTTTACCCATCGAGCGGCGGGTGCCTGGCGGCGCCATACCAGGGGTTTTGGTGTGGCCGTTCTTCGCGCCGTTTTTGTACCACGGCTGATTGCTGTCTTTCGCCCCGGCCAGTTCACCCGGTTTGAAGGGGAATTTGAAGGCCGGGATCACCGGCTTGGCCTCACTGTCGAGGCTGTCTGGATCAGCGAGTTCGGCGCTTTCAACAGGCGGTTGTGTCGGGCAATTCATGGAAGCTCCGGAGCGTGCAAAAAATGACGCGGGCCCGACTTGCGGGCCACGCTGGCGCGCAGTATACCTGCGCGCCCTGGTTCTTTAACCACTGCCCGTACGAATGGTCGACCTTTGCTGTCAGCGCTGTCAGTTAACGGTCACTTTGCTGACCGGGTTTGCCGGCTATAAAGAGCCTTCACTCTTCCCATTCTCTGTCCGGACGCCGCGAGCCCATGCACATTCAACGCAAAACCACCTTGATTGTGCTCGCCGTCGTGGCCCTGGCGGTCGTGGCCTGGGTCGCGACCCGGCCGGCCAAGACCAAGCTGTCCGCCTCCACTGCGATCCCGGTGCGGGTGGTCAGTGTCGCCCAGCAGGACATCCCGCGGTTTGTCAGCGGCATCGGCTCGGTGCTGTCGCTGCACAGTGTGGTGATTCGCCCGCAAGTCGACGGCATCCTCAGCCGATTGCAGGTCAAGGAAGGGCAACTGGTCAAGGCCGGCGACCTGCTGGCGAGCATCGACGACCGGGCGATCCGCGCCAGCCTCGACCAGGCCAGGGCCCAGTTGGGCGAAAGCCAGGCGCAGTTGCAGGTGGCCCAGGTCAATCTCAAGCGCTACAAGGAGTTGAGCATCGACGACGGCGTGTCGAAGCAGACTTACGACCAGCAGCAAGCCCTGGTCAATCAGCTCAAGGCCACGGTCCAGGGCAACCAGGCGGCGATTGATGCGGCCCAGGTCCAGCTTTCCTACACGCAGATTCGCTCCCCCGTCAGCGGTCGCGTCGGGATTCGCAATGTGGATGAAGGCAACTTCCTGCGCACCAGCGACACCCAAGGCCTGTTCTCGGTGACGCAGATCGACCCGATTGCGGTGGAGTTTTCCCTGCCACAACAGATGCTGCCGACCCTGCAAGGCCTGATCGCCGCGCAACACCCGGCCAGTGTCGATGCGTTCCTGGGTGCCGACACCGAGAGCCCGGCCGCTATCCTGCTCGGCGAGGGCCGCCTGAGCCTGATCGATAACCAGATCAGCGCCACCACCGGCACCATCCGCGCCAAGGCCGAGTTCAGCAATGCCGCGCAAACGCTGTGGCCGGGGCAACTGGTCACGGTAAAGATCCAGACCGCCCTCGACAAGGCCGCCCTGGTGGTGCCACCGACCGTGGTCCAGCGCGGCATGGACTCGCACTTTGTGTACCGCCTCAATGGCGACAAAGTGGACGTGGTACCCGTGCACGTGGCCTACCAGAACAGCGACCTGACGATTGTCACCGGCGTGCAGCCCGGTGATGTGCTGGTCAGCGACGGCCAGTCACGCCTCAAGGCCGGCGCCCAGGTGGAGGTGCTCAAGGAGCCGCCGCAAGTGATCCAGACCGCCCAAGCGCAGGCCCGGCCATGAAGGGCCGTGGCTCGGTATCGGCGTGGTGCGTCGACCATCCGGTCGCCACCCTGCTGTTGACCTTTGCCCTGGTGCTACTGGGGTTGATCGCCTTCCCGCGCCTGCCGGTCGCGCCGCTGCCGGAGGCGGAGTTCCCGACGATCCAGGTCACCGCCCAACTGCCCGGCGCCAGCCCCGATACCATGGCGTCCTCGGTGGCAACGCCCTTGGAAGTGCAATTCAGCGCCATCCCCGGCATGACCCAGATGACGTCCAGCAGCGCTCTGGGCTCCAGCCTCCTGACCCTGCAATTCACCCTCGACAAGAGCATCGATACCGCCGCCCAGGAAGTACAGGCGGCGATCAACACCGCGGCCGGCAAGTTGCCCAGCGATATGCCCAACCTGCCGACCTGGCGCAAGGTCAACCCGGCGGACAGCCCGGTGCTGATCCTCAGTATCAGCTCCAACAACATGCCCGGCACCGAACTGAGCGACTACGTGGAAACCCTGCTGGCCCGGCAGATCAGCCAGATCGACGGGGTCGGCCAGATCAGCATCACCGGCCAGCAACGCCCGGCGATCCGCGTGCAGGCCTCGCCGGACAAGCTCGCCGCCATCGGCCTGACCCTGGCCGACATCCGCCTGGTGCTCCAGCAATCGAGCCTGAACCTGGCCAAGGGCGCGCTGTATGGGCGCGACAGCGTGTCGACGCTGTCGACCAACGATCAACTGTTCCACCCCGAGGAATACGGCGACCTGATCGTTTCCTACAAGGACGGCGCGCCGGTGCAGTTGCGCGATGTGGCGCGGGTGATCAATGGTTCGGAGAACGCCTACGTGCAGGCCTGGTCCGGTGATACGCCGGGGGTCAACCTGGTGATTTTCCGCCAGCCGGGGGCCAATATCGTCGACACCGTGGACCGCATCCAGGCCGAGTTGCCGCGCCTGCAGGCAATGCTGCCGGCGTCGGTGGACGTCAGCTCGTTGTCGGATCGCACCAAGACCATTCGCGCCTCGCTGCATGAAGTGGAAATCACCCTGTTGATCGCCGTGTTGCTGGTGGTGGCGGTGATGGCGCTGTTCCTGCGCCAATGGTCGGCAACCCTGATTGTTTCCAGCGTGCTGGGAGTATCGCTGGTGGCCACTTTTGCCTTGATGTACGTGATGGGCTTCAGCCTGAATAACCTGACCCTGGTGGCCATCGTCATCGCCGTGGGTTTTGTGGTGGACGATGCGATTGTGGTGGTGGAGAACATCCACCGCCACCTTGAGGCCGGCCTGGACAAGCGTGAAGCAGCAATCAAGGGCGCCGGCGAGATCGGGTTTACCGTGGTGTCCATCAGCTTCTCGCTGGTGGCGGCGTTTATCCCGTTGCTGTTCATGGGCGGCGTGGTCGGGCGCCTGTTCAAGGAATTTGCCCTGACGGCGACCTCGACCATCCTGATTTCGGTGGTGGTGTCCCTGACCCTGGCGCCGATGCTGGCCGGGCAGTTCATGCGCGCCCCTAGCCATCATCCCCACGACAAGCCGGGCTTTGGCGAACGCCTGCTGGCCGGCTATGCGCGGAACCTGCGACGGGCACTGGCCCATCCGCGCACGATGCTCGCTGTCTTCACCGTGACCCTGGGCCTGGCGGTGGCCGGCTACGTGTTTATTCCCAAGGGTTTTTTCCCGGTACAAGACACCGGCTTTATCCTCGGCACCAGCGAGGCGGCGGCGGATGTGTCCTACCCGGATATGGTGGCCAAGCACCAGGCCCTGGCCGAGATCATCAAGGCTGACCCGGCAGTGGAAAACTTCTCTCATTCGGTGGGTGTCACCGGCAGCAACCAGACCATCGCCAACGGCCGCTTCTGGATTGCCTTGAAGGATCGGGGTGAGCGTGATGTGTCGGCCAGCCAGTTTATCGACCGGATCCGCGCCAAACTGGCCCAGGTGCCGGGGATCGTGCTGTACCTGCGCGCCGGCCAGGATATCAACCTCAGTTCCGGGCCCAGCCGCAGCCAGTACCAGTACGTGCTCAAGAGCAACGATGGCGCGACCCTGAACACCTGGACCCAGCGCCTGACCGAAAAACTGCGCGCCAACCCGGCCTTTCGCGATCTGTCCAACGACCTGCAACTGGGCGGCAGCATCACCCACATCAGCATCGACCGCCAGGCGGCCGCACGGTTTGGACTGACGGCCACCGATGTCGATCAGGCGCTGTACGATGCGTTCGGCCAACGCCAGGTCAATGAATTCCAGACCGAAACCAACCAATACCAAGTGGTGCTGGAGCTGGACAGCCAGCAACGGGGCAAGGCCGAGAGCCTGAATTATTTCTACCTGCGCTCGCCGCTCAGTGGCGAGATGGTGCCGTTGTCGGCGCTGGCCAAGGTCGACCCGCCGACGGTCGGGCCGTTGTCCATCAGCCATGACGGCATGTTCCCGGCGGCCAACCTGTCATTCAACCTGGCACCGGGCGTGGCCCTGGGCGACGCGGTGATCATGCTCGACCAGGCGAAGAACGAAATCGGCATGCCGAGCACCATCATCGGTAACTTCCAGGGCGCGGCCCAGGCGTTCCAGAGTTCATTGGCCAGCCAGCCGTGGTTGATCCTCGCGGCGCTGGTGGCGGTCTATATCATCCTCGGCGTGCTGTATGAGAGCTTCGTGCACCCGCTGACGATCATCTCGACCTTGCCCTCGGCCGGCCTGGGCGCGCTGATCATGCTCTGGCTGCTGGGCCAGGACTTTTCCATCATGGCGTTGATCGGCCTGGTGCTGTTGATCGGCATCGTCAAGAAAAACGGCATCCTGATGATCGACTTTGCCCTGGAAGCCCAGCGCGTGCGTGGGCTGGCACCTGGCGAGGCGATTTACGAAGCCTGTGTCACGCGGTTCCGGCCGATCATCATGACCACCCTCGCCGCCCTGCTGGGCGCGGTGCCGCTGATGCTCGGCGCAGGCCCCGGCGCGGAGTTGCGCCAGCCCCTGGGGATCGCGGTGGTCGGGGGGTTGCTGGTGAGCCAGGCGCTGACGTTGTTCACCACGCCGGTCATATACTTGTACCTTGAGAAACTTTTCCACAGACCCAAACCGGCCCTCGGGTTGGCGACCACACATTGAGGCGGGGTCATGCGCGTCCTGATTATTGAAGACGAAGAAAAAACCGCCGACTACCTGCATCGCGGGCTGACGGAACAAGGCTACACCGTGGACGTGGCCCGCGACGGCATCGAGGGCCTGCACCTGGCCCTGGAAAGCGACTACGCGGTGATCGTGCTCGATGTGATGCTGCCCGGCCTCGACGGCTTTGGCGTGCTGCGCGCACTGCGGGCCCGCAAGCAGACGCCAGTGATCATGCTCACCGCCCGCGAGCGTGTGGAAGACCGCATTCGCGGCCTGCGCGAAGGCGCCGACGATTACCTGGGCAAGCCGTTTTCCTTCCTCGAACTGGTGGCGCGCCTCCAAGCCCTGACCCGGCGCAGCGGCGGGCATGAGCCGGTACAGGTGAGCATCGCCGACCTGTGGATCGACCTGATCAGCCGCAAGGCCAGCCGCGCCGGCCAGCGCCTGGACCTGACCGCCAAGGAGTTCTCGCTGCTCAGCGTCCTGGCCCGGCGCCAGGGCGAAATCCTGTCGAAGACGGCGATTGCGGAAATGGTCTGGGACATCAATTTCGACAGCGATGCCAATGTGGTCGAAGTGGCAATCAAGCGCCTGCGGGCCAAGCTCGACGGGCCATTTGAGCACAAGCTGCTGCACACCATCCGCGGCATGGGCTATGTGCTGGAGAATCGCAGTGTCGAGTAACTCGATTGCCCTGCGCCTGAGCGGCATGTTCACCCTGGTGGCGCTGGTGATTTTCCTGCTGATCGGTGGCGCGCTGTACCAGCAGGTGGACCGTGGCCTGGGCTTGTTGCCGGGGGCCGAGTTGGATGCGCGCTACAGTGTGCTGGAGTCGTCGATCACGCGTTTCGGCACGCCGGATCATTGGGTGAAGATGGCCAGCAAACTCAAGCTGCTGGGGGAAGAGGACACGCGCATTCGTTTCTGGGTGGTGAGCAGTGACCCGACCTATGAGTACGGCAAACCCGACGCACGTATCCGCGAATTCGCCGCTGGCCCCACGGGCAAGCGTGATTTGTACCTGCCGGGCCACGCCTATCCGTTCAAGGTGCTGGTCAGTCAGTTCCCGGCCAAGGACCAGCGCCCGCCGCTGCGCTTTATGATCGCCATCGACACCGCCAACTTCCGCGCCACCCAGCACCATCTGCTGATGGCGTTGATCAGCCTGTCGTTTGTCGGCGTGGTACTGGCTTCGCTGCTGGGCTTCTGGGTCGCGCGCATCGGTCTCAAACCGTTGATCAAGCTGTCGGATGAGGCGCAAAAACTGGCACCGCCCAAACTGTCGGGGCGCTTACAGTTGTCGCCGTTGCCGCCGGAGCTCAAGCAGTTCGTCAACTCCTTCAACTCGACCCTGGAGCGGGTGGAAACCGCCTACTCACGCCTGGAGTCCTTCAATGCCGACGTGGCCCACGAACTGCGCTCGCCACTGACCAACCTGATCGGCCAGACCCAGGTGGCGCTGACCCGTGGCCGCTCGGCCGAGCACTACTTCGAAGTGCTGCAATCGAACCTGGAAGAGTTGGAACGCCTGCGCTCGATCATCAATGACATGCTGTTCCTGGCCAGCGCCGACCAGGGCAGCAAGGCCACCAAACTGATTGAGTGCTCCCTGGCCGATGAGGTGGCGACGACCCTCGAGTACCTGGACTTTATCCTCGAAGACGCCCAGGTGCGGGTCACCGTGGTCGGCGATGCCCAGGTCCAGATCGAAAAGGCTCATTTGCGCCGGGCGCTGATCAACCTGCTGAACAATGCCGTGCAGCACACCTCGCCGGGGCAGGAGATCCAGGTACGGATTGAAACGCAGGAGCAGCAGGTGCTAATTGGCGTGACCAACCCAGGGGAGCTGATCGCCAGCGAACATCTGCCGCGCTTGTTCGAGCGCTTCTACCGCGTCGACGCCTCGCGCAGTAACAGCGGGGCCAATCATGGGTTGGGGCTGGCCATCGTCAAGGCGATTGCCTTGATGCATGGCGGGGATGTGTTTGTGCGCAGTGAACACGGTGGCAATACCTTTGGTATCACCCTGCCCATCTAATTTTTTTAAACCACTACACAATCAAAATGTGGGAGCGGGCTTGCTCGCGATAGCGGTGTGTCAGTGCCCGACTAACCGACTGATACGCGCTATCGCGAGCAAGCCCGCTCCCACACAAGCCCATCCCCATAGGTAGATCGCCGTCTTGACTGTTGCGATTTGGGCAACAGTCATTATCTTGTTACACTCTGTACCGTACCGCTCGCCTGCGCCAATATGTCGCATCGACGAGCGAGACGGCAAAGACAGCCGACCCGCCCTGCTATTTCCCTCGACTTATTTCCAGGGCTCTACACTGGGAATCTGTCTTAAAGCCGCTGACTTCAGCGGCTTTTTTTTGCCGTAAAAAAGGCCAGGAACACCCCACAACATTGGCCGTTCAGACTCATCCAAAGGAGCTTCCCCGGTGAAACCCGCGCTGACATTCACCCCGTTATTCCTCGCGATTGCAGCAACTATCTCCCCTCTCGCCCATGCCGCAGATGCCCCTCCCACCGACGGATTCGTCGAAGGCTCCAGCCTCACTATCAACACCCGCAACTACTACATGAGCCGCGACCGCCGCGACATCCACACTGACGACAGCAAAGAGTGGGGCCAGGGCTTCCTCGGGGTCTTCGAGTCTGGCTACACCCAAGGCACCGTGGGTTTTGGCCTGGACGCCCATGCCATGCTCGGCCTGAAACTGGACGGCGGCGGTGGCACCGACGGCTCCAGCATCCTGCCGTACGGCAGCGGCAACGGCAAAGCGCCGGGCTCGTTTTCTACCGGTGGCGGCACCCTGAAAATGCGCGCCTTCGACACCGAACTCAAAGCCGGCGACCTGTTCCTCAACAACCCGGTGATTGCCGGTGGCATGACGCGCATGCTGCCCGAGACCTTTCGTGGCGTCAGCCTGACCAACCACAGCCTTGACGGCTGGATGTTCGAAGGTGGCCAGGCCAGTTTCGCCAAGCTCTATAACCAGAGCGGCCACGGGCGTATCGGCACCAGCTACGGCGCGCTGCCCAAGGGCCAGGACAGCCAGCACATGAACTGGGCCGGCGTGGCCTGGAGCGGCCTGCCAGGGCTGACCAGCAACCTGTACGCCTCTGAACTCAAGGACGTGTGGAACCAGTACTACTACGACCTGGACTACACCTACGCGCTCAATGACCTGGTCAGCCTCAACCCCGGCCTGCACTTCTACCACACCCAAGACACCGGCCATGCCCTGCTGGGGGATATCGACAACAACACCTACAGCCTGCATTTCACCGTGGGCGTGGGCAATCACAGCGTCACGGCCGCGTACCAGCGGGTCAATGGCAACACGCCGTTCGACTACATCGCCCAGGGCGACAGCGTGTACCTGGACAACTCCCAGCAATACTCGGACTTCAACGGGCCCAACGAGCGCTCGTGGAAGCTCAAGTACGCCTACGACTTCGCAGGCCTTGGCGTGCCCGGCCTGACCTCCGCGGTGTCGTACATCAGCGGCAAGACCGACCTGACCAAGGTCGACCCCAACAGCCGCGGCTACTCGGCCTGGTACAGCGCCGACGGCAAGAATGCCAAGCACTGGGAACGGGATATCGACCTCAAGTACGTGGTACAGGGCGGCAAGGCCAAGGACTTGGCGGTGCGCCTGCAATGGGCGACCAACCGTGGCAGCAATGGCTACTCGGCGGTGGACCGTGATGTGGATGAGTACCGGGTAATCGTTGACTACCCGATCAATGTGTTCTGACGGCGAATTATCTTTTTCGCCGATTGCTTAATTTCAGGCGCGCGGAATTAAACTGCCATCATCGTCACCGCCGAAGTCAGTCCGATGAGTCAACGCCGCGCCCTTAAACTGCCTGCACGCCCGGAGCTTTTGCTGATTCTGGGCAGTGGCCTCACCGTTGTGCTGATTCTGATCATCGTCGCCGTGCTGCTGATCCGCGAGCACGCCAGCACGTTACAGACCGCCCAGCGCTCCACCAGCAATATCACCCAGTTGATCAATGCCGATGTGCTGCGCAACGTCGAGCTGTATGACTTGGCGCTGCAAGGGCTGATTGCTGCTGCAGGTCGGGATTTGTCCGGCCTGCCGGGCGATGTGCGGCACCAACTGCAATTCGACCAATCCACCGCAGCGCCCTACAAAGGCGAAGTCCTGCTGTTGGACGCACAGGGCACGGTGCTGGCCGACTCGTCGACGCAGACCCCCACCCTGCGCAACTTCGCCGACCGCGACTACTTCCAAATCCATCAGCAAAACCCCGAGACCGGCCTGTTTATCAGCCGCCCGTTCAAGATCCACTGTGACTGCGAGCAAATCTGGCGCATCGCTTTCAGCCGCCGCGTGACCGGGCCCAATGGCGAATTTACCGGGGTAGCGGTGGCGACCATGCGCTTGGCGTATTTCGATCAGTTGTTCAGCAGCCTGACCATTGGTAGCGGCAACACCATCAACCTGCTGAACAATCAGGGCATCCTGCTGGCGCAGCAGCCCCTGCTCGAACGGGACATGATCGACAAGGACCTGAGTTCGCGCCCCAACTTCAAGCGCATGCTGCAAGAGGGCAGCGGCAGCTTCCGGGCGATCTCTGCGATCAGTGGTACCCCCCGGCTTTACACCTTCACCAATGTCGGCCAGTTGCCATTGATCGTGGTGGTGGCCTTGGCCAGCGACGATGTATTCGCCGCCTGGCAACGCGCCGCATGGCTGACGGCAGGCGCCACCGGGGTGTTGTGTGTGGGCCTGTTATGGTTGAGCTGGATGTTGCGCCTGGAACTACGGCGGCGTTACCGCGCCGAGAAGGTGCTGTCAGAACTGGCAGCCACCGACGGCCTGACCGGCCTGGCCAACCGCCGTATCCTCGACCAGCGCCTGACCCTGGAATGGGACCGCGCCCGCCGCTCCGCCGAGCCCTTGGCGTTGCTGATGATCGACGTCGACCACTTCAAGGCCTTCAACGACCGCCATGGTCACCTGGGCGGCGACGAAGCGCTGCGCAGCGTGGCACAGGTGATCGGCAGCCAGATCCGCCGCCCGGCCGACCTGGCGGCACGTTATGGCGGCGAAGAGTTTGCGGTGATCCTGCCCAATACCGATGCCAGCGGTGCCCGGGCGATTGCTGAGCGTATCCGCCAGGGGATCCAGCACTTGCCGCCCGTTGCGGGTGATAGTGAGCCAGTTACGGTGAGTATCGGCTTGAGCACCTGGGACAAACGCAGCAGCGCGTCATTGGAGCAGTTGCTGCTCAGTGCTGACCGGGCGTTGTATGAGGCGAAAAATAGCGGGCGCAACCGCGTGGTCGATGCGGCCACACTGCTGGCGCCTTGAATGTAGGAGCCGGCTTGCCGGCCCCTATAGGCGGATGTTTGCCAATAAAAAAAGGCCACCCGAAGGCAGCCTTTAAAAACTAAAGAAAGAGAGTTGTTACTTACACCGCCGCAACGGGACGCATGTAAGAGATCGGTGCGGTGCTGGCATCTTCGAAGGTCACGACTTCCCAAGCATCTTTCTGCTCAATCAATTTGCGCAGGAGCTGGTTGTTCAGTGCATGGCCCGACTTGAAGCCTTTGAACTCGCCTATCAGGCTATTGCCCAGCAGGTAGAGGTCACCAATTGCATCGAGGATCTTGTGCTTCACGAACTCGTCTTCATAACGAAGGCCGTCTTCGTTCAGTACACCATCCGCGTCGACCACGATGGCGTTTTCCACGCTGCCGCCGAGTGCGAGGTTGTGCTTGCGCAGGTACTCGATGTCACTCATGAAACCAAAGGTACGGGCGCGGCTGACTTCTTTTACGAACGAAGTGCTGGAAAAATCCACGCTTGCACTTTGGGTGCGGTCACGGAATACCGGGTGATCGAAATCGATCTCAAAGCTCACTTTAAAGCCTTCGAACGGGACGAAGGTGGCGCGCTTGTCGCCGTCTTCTACTGTCACTTCCCGCAGAATGCGAATGAACTTCTTGGCTGCGTCCTGTTCTTCCAGGCCGGCAGATTGAATCAGGAATACGAAAGGTCCAGCGCTACCATCCATGATCGGGACTTCAGACGCGGAGAGCTCGACGTAGGCGTTATCGATGCCCAGGCCAGCCATGGCCGAGAGCAAGTGCTCCACCGTGTCCACTTTGACGTCACCGTTGACCAATGTGGTCGACATGGTGGTTTCGCCAACGTTTTCCGCGCGAGCAGGAATCTGCACCACAGGGTCCAGGTCGGCACGAACAAACACGATGCCGGTGTCGACAGGTGCGGGCTTGAGGGTCAGGTATACCTTCTCCCCGGAGTGCAGACCTACACCTGTGGCACGGATAATATTCTTCAGGGTGCGTTGTTTAATCATGGCTTGGACCGCTTCAGCGCAAATTGCGAACTGGTATCAACAAAGGCTGGCGATAATAACAGACCAGACCTTTGCTGAACACCAATCACCTTCATAGCCCTGATACATTCCATCAATCGGCCTGACGACGCAGGAAAGCCGGGATGTCCAGGTAATCCAGATCATCTTGCGGATTCGGGCTACGGGACGCAGCAGCACCGGCCTGAGCCTGGTTGCGCATCACGGTCGGACGATCCAGGTCACGGTAGTTCACCGACGGCATTTCCGGGCGCACAGGCGCTGGAGCGGCAGTCGAAGACGCCTGGCTGGTGTGAACGGTATTGTCGATGACCTTCACAGGCTTCTCGATTTTAGCGCCCAGGCCAGTGGCAACCACGGTCACATGCAGTTCGTCGCGCATGTCCGGATCGATAACGGTACCGACCTTGACCATCGCGTGCTCGGAAGCGAAGGCTTCGATGATGCTACCCACGTCGGAGTACTCACCCAGGGACAGGTCAGGACCGGCGGTGATGTTCACCAGGATGCCGCGTGCACCTTGCAGGTTCACGTCTTCGAGCAACGGGTTGCGGATGGCCGCTTCGGTCGCTTCACGTGCACGGTTAGGACCGCTGGCGCAGCCAGTGCCCATCATCGCCATGCCCATTTCGCTCATGACAGTGCGTACGTCGGCAAAGTCGACGTTGATCATGCCCGGGCGCTTGATGATGTCGGAGATACCGCGAACGGCACCGGCCAGTACGTCATCAGCCTTGGCGAAAGCCGACAGCAGGCTTGCGTCTTTACCGAGGATGGTCAGCAGTTTCTCGTTGGGGATGGTGATCAACGAGTCAACGCTTTCAGACAGCAGACGGATACCTTCGTCGGCGATCTGCATGCGCTTGCGGCCTTCGAACGGGAACGGACGGGTCACGACAGCAACCGTCAGGATCCCCATTTCCTTGGCTACTTCGGCAATGATCGGCGCTGCACCGGTACCGGTACCACCGCCCATGCCAGTGGTGATGAACACCATGTTGGTGCCTTGCAGCACTTCGGCAATACGCTCGCGGTCTTCCAGGGCGGCTTGACGGCCGACTTCCGGATTGGCGCCAGCGCCCAGGCCCTTGGTCACCGCAGTGCCCAATTGCAGGATGGTCCGCGCGCCAATGCTCTTGAGCGCCTGGGCATCAGTGTTGGCGCAGATGAATTCAACGCCTTCAATGTTGCTCTTGACCATATGGTTGACAGCGTTGCCGCCGCCACCGCCTACACCGATTACTTTGATAACCGGGCTTGCGGGGATGTTGTCTACGAGTTCGAACATTTTCCCTCTCCTTTCATTTCTCTAGTTTTTTCGCCTACTACTTGAAACGGTGTTGCGGTAAATCTTTAGAAATTGCCCTTCACCCAGGCTTGCAGGCGCTCCAGCAACGGCGCTTTAGGCTCGTCACTGCTGTAGCTTTCGCGGCTGCCAATGCCCGACAGGGAAATGCCGTCGGTCTGCTTTTGCAGGCCGTACAACAGCAAGCCCACACCGGTGGAATAAATCGGGTTGCGCACCACGTCGCCCAGGCCCTTGACGCCATGGGGCACGCCCAGGCGGACCGGCATGTGGAAGATTTCCTCGGCCAGTTCGACCGCGCCTTCCATCTTCGAGGTGCCACCGGTCAGCACGATGCCGGCCGGGATCAAATCTTCGTAGCCACTGCGGCGCAGTTCAGCCTGGATCAGGGTGAACAGTTCGTCGTAGCGCGGCTCGACCACTTCGGCCAGGGCCTGGCGCGACAGTTCGCGCGGTGGACGATCGCCCACGCTTGGCACCTTGATGGTTTCACCGGCACCGGCCAGCTTGGCCAGGGCGCAGGCGTAGCGGATCTTGATTTCTTCGGCGTACTGGGTCGGTGTACGCAACGCCATGGCGATGTCGTTGGTCACCTGGTCGCCGGCAATCGGGATCACCGCGGTGTGACGGATCGCACCCTCGGTGAAGATTGCGATGTCGGTGGTGCCGCCGCCGATGTCCACCAGGCACACGCCCAGTTCTTTTTCGTCGTCGGTCAGTACCGAGTAGGCCGAGGCCAGTTGCTCAAGAATGATGTCGTCGATTTCCAGGCCGCAGCGGCGCACGCATTTTTCGATGTTCTGTGCAGCATTCACCGCGCAGGTCACTACGTGGACCTTGGCTTCCAGACGTACGCCCGACATGCCCAGGGGCTCACGTACGCCTTCCTGGTTATCGATCACGTAGTCCTGCGGCAGGGTGTGCAACACGCGCTGGTCAGCCGGGATCGCCACGGCTTGGGCGGCGTCCAGGACGCGCTCAAGGTCGGCCGAGCTGACTTCACGGTCGCGGATCGCCACGATGCCGTGGGAGTTCAGGCTGCGGATGTGATTGCCCGCCACGCCGACGAACGCCGAGTGAATCCGGCAGCCGGCCATCAGTTGCGCTTCTTCGATGGCGCGCTGGATCGATTGCACGGTGGATTCGATATTGACCACCACGCCCTTCTTCAGGCCCCGGGACGGATGCGTGCCGATTCCGACGATTTCCAGCGTGCCGTCGTCCGCGACCTCGCCTACCAGCGCCACCACCTTGGAGGTGCCGATATCGAGACCGACGATCATTTTGCCGCTTTGCACGTTTGCCATGGGTCCTGCCTCTTCTTAATTCTTCGCGACAGCGGGTTGCGCTGCCGTGGGCGCAGCCGGTTCGCGCCAGCTAACGGCCAGGCCGTTGGCATAACGCAGGTCGATGCTCGCAATGTTCGTAATCTGTTCTTTCAGGGTTTTGTCGTAGATGGCGATAAAGCGGCGCATCTTCTCCACCAAGTGGTCGCGTCCCAGCAACAACTCGATGCCCGGGCCGGAACTGCCTGCCCCGGTGGTCAGGAACCAGCTGCCCCGCTCGCGCAATTCCAGGCGCGCAATGGAGAAGCCCAGTGGCCGCAGCATCTGGCTCAAGGCCTGGTACTGCTGCATCACTTGCTGCTGTGCCCGTTGCGGTCCGAATAACTGCGGCAAATGCTCGTAGTTGGCCAACTCGCGCGGGTTGAATGCCTGGCCCTGGTTGTTCAACAGCGCCTCGTCGCCCCAACGGGCCACGGGCAGTTGTTCTTCCAGGCGGATCGTCACTTGATCCGGCCACACGCGCCGTACTTCGGCGTGGGCAATCCACGGCATCTGTTCCAGTTCGGCACGCATGCCTGCCAGGTCGATGGTGAAGAAGCTCGCGGCCACGAAAGGCGCGATCCGCTGCTGCACCGCTTGCTGGCTGATGTAGCTCAAGTCGCCCTGCACGCTGATCTTGGTGATCGGGCGGTCGGCATACGGCAACAGCCGCTGCGCACCTTCATAGGTACCAAAGCCCAGCGCTACCAGCAGTACCGGCCAGAACAAGGCCTTGAGAAAACCAAAGTTGGCTTTCGGCAGGCGCGCCGACATCGGCTCTTTAGCCACCATTCGACTGGCACCACGCGGCACCGGCTTGCGGCCGGGAGCGGGTTGCTGATGACGAAGCGATGCGCCTTGCATGGTCTTAACCTCGTGCCTCTGTATAGCTAGCCGCCAGAATTGCCAGCACCAACTGCTGGAAGTCCAGGCCGGCTGCCCGTGCAGCCATGGGTACCAGGCTATGGTCGGTCATGCCCGGTGCAGTGTTGACTTCCAGGAACCAGAAATTCCCTTGGTCATCCTGCATCACGTCTGCCCGCGCCCAACCAGCGATACCCAACGCCTCACAGGCTTTCGCCGTGAGGTCCATCAATTCCTGCTCTTTGGTTGCATCGAGGCCGCATGGGATCCGGTACTGGGTATCGGAAGCCACATACTTGGCGTCGTAGTCGTAAAAGGTGTGGGGCGTGCCCAATGCGATGGGCGGCAATACCTGGCCACGCAGGGTGGCGATGGTGTACTCGGGACCCTGGATCCACTGTTCCACCAACACTTGCGAATCGTAGGTACTTGCCGCTTTCCATGCGTCGATCAATTCGGCGGCCGAGTTCACTTTAGCCATGCCGATACTGGAGCCTTCATGGGCTGGTTTGACGATCAAAGGCAGGCCCAGTTCCTTGGCTGCAGAAATACAATCGTCTTCGCTGCACAGCACACTGTGACGCGGTGTCGGAATGCCCAGGCTGTGCCACACCTGCTTGGTGCGCAACTTGTCCATGGCCAGTGCCGAAGCGAGGATGCCGCTGCCGGTGTAAGGAATACCGGCGCACTCCAGCAGGCCCTGCATGCTGCCGTCTTCACCGCCACGGCCGTGCAGGATGATGAAGGCGCGGTCGATCTTCTCGGCCTGCAGGCGGGCGAGGAAGTCATCGCCCACGTCGATGCCGAAGGCGTTCACACCCGCGCTTTGCAGCGCTTGGAGCACGGCGTTGCCAGACTTGAGCGACACTTCGCGCTCAGCGCTCTTGCCGCCGAACAGCACGGCCACGCGGCCGAAGTCGGCAGGCACGATGGTGGAAAACAGGGAGCCGTAGTTCGTGGTCATTTCGACTTCCCCTGCACAGCAGCGGCCGCAAACAGCGGGCTCGCCAGCAATTTAGGGGCAAGGCCGCCGATATCACCGGCACCCTGGCACAGCAGGATGTCGCCGGCACGCAGCAGCGGCTTGACGATCGGCGCGAGGTCGACGCCACGCTCGATATAGATCGGGTCCAGTTGCCCGCGCTGGCGGATGCTGTTGCACAGCTTGCGGCTGTCGGCGCCGGGGATCGGTTCTTCACCGGCCGGGTAGACTTCCATCAGCAGCAACACGTTGGCATCGGCCAATACATTGACGAAATCGTCGTACAGGTCGCGGGTGCGGCTGTAGCGGTGCGGCTGGTAGACCATCACCAGGCGGCGCTCCGGCCAACCACCGCGCACGGCCTTGATCACGGCGGCAACTTCGGTCGGGTGGTGACCGTAGTCGTCCACCAGCATCACGTCGCCGCCGTCTACCGGCAACTGGCCGTAGACCTGGAAGCGCCGGCCCACGCCGGCGAAGCCCGACAGGCCTTCGACGATGGCTTCATCGCTGACACCCTCATCGGTGGCGATGCAGATGGTCGCCAGGGAATTGAGCACATTGTGGTTGCCCGGCATGTTCACCGACACATCCAGTGGTTCGCGATCCGGACGCAGCACGGTGAAGAAGGTCTGCATGCCTTGCTGACGTACATTGATCGCACGCACGTCGGCGTCTTCGCTGAAGCCGTAGGTCACGGTCGGACGCTTGACCAGCGGCAGGATTTCCCGCACCACCGGATCGTCCAGGCACACCACGGCCAGGCCGTAGAACGGCAGGTTGTGCAGGAATTCGACGAAGGTTTTCTTCAGTTTGTTGAAGTCACCGTCGTAGGTCGCCATGTGGTCGGCGTCGATGTTGGTGACCACGGCCACCAGCGGCTGCAGGTGCAGGAAGCTGGCGTCGCTTTCATCGGCTTCGGCGATCAGATAGCGGCTGGTACCCAGTTGTGCATTGGTACCTGCTGCATTCAGCCGGCCACCGATCACGAAGGTCGGGTCCAGGCCGCCGGCTGCAAACACCGAGGCGATCAGGCTGGTCGTGGTGGTCTTGCCGTGGGTACCGGCAACAGCGATGCCGTGGCGGTAGCGCATCAGCTCAGCCAGCATCTCGGCGCGGGGCACCACGGGAATACGGCGCTCAAGGGCGGTGGCCACTTCCGGGTTGGAGGTGTTCACGGCACTGGAAACCACCAGTACATCGGCTTGCGCGGCGTTCTCGGCGCGGTGGCCGATAAAGATCTGCGCGCCGAACGACTCCAGGCGCTCAGTGACCGGCGACGTCTTGAGGTCGGAACCGGAAACCTGGTAACCCAGGTTCAGCAACACCTCGGCGATCCCGCACATGCCCACGCCGCCGATACCGACGAAGTGGATGCGACGGATGCGGCGCATTTCCGGTTGCGGCATGGCTTTTTGATTCTCAACCATGGGCCACCTCCAGGCAGATATCGACCACGCTGCGGGTGGCGTCGGGTTTGGCCAGGCGGCTTGCGGTGCTCGCCATGCTGTTCAGTCGTTCGGGTTGCATCAAAACCTCAGTCAGGCGTGCGGCCAGATCGGCGGCGCCAGTCGTTCTTTGCGGCAGCAGGAAGGCAGCGCCCTCCCCGGCCAAATATTCGGCGTTGCGGGTCTGGTGGTCGTCAATCGCATGGGGCAAAGGCACCAGCAAGGACGGCAGACCGGCAGCAGCCAGTTCACTGACGGTCAACGCACCTGCGCGACAGACCACCAGGTCGGCCCAGCCATAGGCATGGGCCATGTCTTTGATAAAGGGCTCTACCGTCGCCTCGACACCGGCCTCGCGATAGCGGGCGGCAGTCACTTCATCGTGGTTCTTGCCCGCCTGGTGGAAGATCTCGGGACGCAGTTCCACAGGCAGTTGCGCCAGCGCTTCTGGCAGCAATTTGTTCAACGGCTCGGCGCCCAGGCTTCCGCCCAGGATCAGCAGATGCGCCTTGCGCCCGGCCAGGGTTTGGCGGGCAATGTCCATGAACAATTCGGTACGCACCGGATTGCCGGTGGTACGCCGCTTGTCCATGGCTGCAAACGTATTCGGGAACGCCTCGCAGACCCGCGCCGCCAATGGCGCCAACAGACGGTTGGCAGTACCAGCCACGGCATTCTGTTCGTGGACGATCACCGGCACCCCCGCCAACCGCGCGGCCACACCGCCAGGACCGGTGACATAGCCACCAAAACCCAGCACGCATACCGGCTTCAACTCACGGATGACCTTGCGCGCCTGCCACACCGCCTTGAGCAATACGAACGGCGCCTTGAGCAGGGACAATTTGCTCTTGCCGCGCAGGCCGCTGACGTTGATCAGGTGCAGGCGCAAACCGGCAGCCGGGACCAATTCATTTTCAATGCCACGGGGCGTACCCAGCCAATGCACGGTGTAGCCACGGGCCTGGAACTCACGGGCACAGGCCAGCGCCGGGAACACGTGGCCGCCGGTGCCGCCGGCCATGATCAGCACGTTAGCGCCCATGGGTCGGCTCCTCGGCGAAATCGCTCTCGCTGAATTCCATCTCTTCGCTGCCCAGATGGGTTCGACTCTCCCATTCGATACGCAGCAACAAGCCCAGACAGGCACAGCAGATCACCAACGAGCTGCCGCCGTAGCTGAGGAACGGCAAGGTCAGGCCCTTGGTCGGCAGCAGGCCGACGTTCACGCCGATGTTGATCAGGAACTGGCCGATCCACAGGAAGGCCAGGCCGTACGCGACATAGGCCGCAAAGAATTGCTTGGCTTTCTCCGCCCACAGGCCGATGTACATGGCCCGCACGCAGACGAACACGAACAGCCCGACAGTGGCCAGGGAGCCGACCACGCCCAACTCTTCGGCGAGCACCGAGAACACGAAGTCGGTATGCGCTTCCGGCAGGTAGAACTGCTTTTGCACGCTGTTGCCCAGGCCCACGCCCAGCCACTCGCCGCGACCGAAGGCGATCAGCGCCTGGGTCAACTGGTAGCCGGAACCGAACTGGTCGGACCACGGGTCGGTAAAGGTGATCAGTCGCGCCATCCGGTAGGGTTGCGCCTGCACCAGGATCGTCACAGCGGCCACCGCCAGCCCGACCATCAGGGCAAAGCGGAACAGGCCCACACCGCCGAGGAACAGCATCGCCGCAGCGGCGCCCATCATTACCACGGTGGCGCCGAAGTCCGGCTCCATCAGCAGCAGGCCAGCCATGGGCAGCAGCACGATGAACGGCTTGAAGAAGCCCATCCAGCTTTCGCGCACTTCTTTCTGTCGGCGCACCAGGTAACCGGCCAGGTAAATCACCACGAAGACCTTGGCGATTTCCGAAGGCTGCACGTTGAACGCGCCGAAGCCGATCCAGCGCATCGACCCGTTCACTTCGCGGCCGATACCGGGGACGATCACCATCACCAGCAAGCCGAAGGCACCGATCAGCATCAGCCAACCCAGGCGCTGCCAGGTGGCGATAGGGATCATCATGGTGACGATGCAGGCACCGAGACCAATCACCAGGTAAATCAGGTGGCGAATCATGTGATAAAGGGTGTTGCCCGACTGTACCGCGGCCACTTCCGAGGAGGCCGAGGTGATCATCACCAGGCCCAGGCCCAGCAGCGCCAGGCAACCGGCGAGCATCGGGAAGTCGAGGTCGATCCCGCGCCCGGTAATGATCGGCGACGGGTACGGCTTGATGATGTTCTTCAGGTCCAGACTCATGCCAAGCCCTCCACGGCGCGGGCGAACAACTGGCCGCGCTCTTCGTAGTTCTTGAACATGTCGAAACTGGCGCACGCCGGCGACAGCAGCACGGCATCGCCGGGCTGGGCCAGGGCACGGCATTGGGCGATGGCGTCGTCCAGGGAGGTGGCACGCACTTGCGGTACCGCGTCGCCCAGGGCGGCGGCAATCAAGTCGCTGTCACGGCCCATCAACACCACCGCGCGGCAATGGGAAGCCACCGGGCCCTTGAGGTCCTTGAAGTCGGCACCCTTGCCATCGCCACCGGCGATCAGCACCAGCTTGCCTTCGATATCCGCGCCCAGGCCTTCAATGGCGGCCAATGCCGCACCGACGTTGGTGGCCTTGGAATCGTTGTAGTAGCTCACGCCATCCAGGTCGCGCACCCACTGGCAGCGGTGCTCAAGCCCGGCAAAGGTGCGCAGGCTCGACAGCATCGCGTCGAACGGCAGACCAACCGCGTGCCCCAACGCCAAGGCCGCCAGGGCATTGGACTGGTTATGGGCGCCACGGATCTTCAGTTCACGCACCGGCATCAGGTTCTGGAATTCGAAGGCCAGGTATTTCTCGCCATTCTCTTCACGGATACCAAAGGCCTTGAAATCGGGTTTGCTCAAGCCAAACGTCCAGCATGGCAGGCCTTCGCCCATCAACGGACGGCTCAGGGCATCCTGGCGATTGACCACCACTTGCCGCGCACCCCGGAAGATCCGGTGCTTGGCCAGGTGATAAGCCGGCAGGCCGCTGTAGCGGTCCATATGGTCTTCGCTGACGTTCAACACGGTGGCCACTTCGGCGCCGAGTTGATCGGTGGTCTCCAGTTGGAAGCTCGACAGCTCCATCACGTACAGTTCGATATCGTCGCTGAGCAGGTCCAGCGCCGGCGTACCGAGGTTGCCGCCCACGGCCACGCGCTTGCCGGCCGCAGCCGCCATTTCGCCGACCAGGGTGGTGACGGTGCTCTTGGCGTTGGAGCCGCTGATCGCCACGATCGGCGCCTTGGCGTTACGCGCAAACAGCTCGATATCGCCAGACAATTTCACCCCACGCGCCGCGGCCGCTTGCAGCGCCGGGGTCGCCAGGGCCAGGCCGGGGCTCACGTAGAGTTCGTCGGCACGGCACAGAAACTCGACATCCAACTCGCCACAACGCACTTCCACGTGCGGGTAGTCACGGCGCAGCGTGACCAGCTCCGGTGGATTTTCCCGCGTATCGGCCACGGCAAACGACGTGCCCCGGTTCGCCAGGAAGCGAACCAGGGACATGCCGCTCTTGCCGAGGCCGACAACGATGCGGAAGTGGTCTGAAGCGATCAGGGACACTCGTTTCTACCTCAGTTTCAGGGTGGCAAGGCCAACCAGCACAAGAATCACGGTGATGATCCAGAAACGGACGATCACCCGCGGCTCAGGCCAGCCCTTGAGTTCAAAGTGGTGATGAATCGGAGCCATGCGAAACACACGGCGGCCAGTCAACTTGAAGGACGCAACCTGGATCACCACCGACAGGGTCTCCATCACGAACACACCGCCCATGATGAACAGGACGATTTCCTGGCGCACGATCACGGCGATGGTGCCCAGAGCCGCACCCAGCGCCAGGGCGCCGACGTCACCCATGAACACTTGGGCCGGATAGGTGTTGAACCACAGGAAGCCCAGGCCGGCACCGATCAGCGCGCCGCAGAACACAATCAATTCACCGGCGCCCGGTACATAAGGGATCAGCAGGTATTCAGCGAATTTCACGTTACCCGACAGGTAGCAGAAGATGCCCAGGGCACCGCCCACCATCACCGTCGGCATGATCGCCAGGCCATCGAGGCCATCAGTCAGGTTGACCGCGTTGCTGGAGCCGACGATCACAAAGTAGGTCAGCACCACGAAACCAATGCCCAACGGGATGCTGGCATCCTTGAGCATCGGGAAAATCAGGGTGGTTTCCACCGCGCTCGGCGCTGTCATATAAAGGAAGATCGCCGCGCCCAGGCCAAACACCGACTGCCAGAAATATTTCCAGCGGCTTGGCAGGCCCTTGGAGTTCTTCTCGATCACCTTGCGATAGTCATCGACCCAGCCGATGGCGCCGAACAAGAGGGTTACCAGCAACACCACCCACACGTAGCGGTTGGCCAGGTCGGCCCAGAGCAAGGTGCTGATGCCGATGGACGACAGGATCAACGCGCCGCCCATGGTCGGTGTGCCGGACTTGGACAAGTGCGACTGCGGGCCGTCATTGCGCACGGACTGGCCGATCTGCAGGTTTTGCAGGGTACGGATCATCCATGGCCCGAGAAACAGCGACAAACACAGCGCGGTCAGCACACCCAGGATCCCGCGCAGGGTCAGGTACTGAAAGACCGCGAAGCCTTTGTGGAACTGTTGCAGATACTCAGCCAGCAGCAGCAGCATTAATGTTTCTCCGTACTTGAGCCACACAAGGCCGCGACGACGTTTTCCATCACCGCGCTGCGCGATCCCTTGATCAAAATGGTTGTGTGTTTGTCTTGTTCGGCCATACCCAGCGCCTGGATCAATTCGGCCTGGGTCGCGAAATGCCGCGCGCCTGCACCGAACGCGGCGACGGCGTGGGCCATGTTCGGGCCGACGGCGTAGAGCGCGTCGACCTTACCGCCGGCGTAGGCGCCGACTTCACGATGGGACTGTTCGGCCCAGTCGCCCAGTTCGGCGATATCGCCCAGCACCAGGACCTTGCGACCGTCAAAGCCCTTGAGCAGGTCAATGGCAGCACAGACCGAGGACTGGTTGGCGTTGTACGTATCATCAATCACGCGCATGCCGTTGGTCGCCAACTGCGCCACGGTGCGGCCCTTGACCGGCTGCACGGCGCCAAGGCCGGTGGCGATGCCGAACAGCGACACACCCAGGGCGTAGGCGGCAGCAGCAGCGGCCAAGGCGTTGGCAACGTTATGGTTGCCCAGCAGGTTCAGTTGCACAGGCTCGTCACCTTGCGGGCTGTGCAAGGTGAAAGCCGGGCAGCCACGGGCATCGAGCGTGATGTTCGAAGCATGGAAGTCAGCCGCAGCGTTGTGCACGGCGAAGCTCAGGACCTTGCGCCCGGCGGCACGTACACGCCAGGTTTCGAAGGCTTTGTCATCGAGGTTCAGTACGGCAACGCCGCAAGCGTCCAGGCCCTCAAGGATTTCACCCTTGGCCTGGACGATCTTCTCGGGGCCGCCAAACTCGCCAACATGGGCGGTACCGGCGTTGTTGATAATGGCGACGTGCGGCCGGGTCATAGCCACGGTGTAGGCAATTTCGCCAATGCGCGACGCGCCCAACTCGATGACCGCCGCCGTGTGTTCCGGGGCCAGTTCGAGCAGCGTCAGCGGTGCGCCAAAATCGTTGTTGAGGTTGCCACGGGTGGCAAGCACCGGCCCGCGCGTGCGCAGGATGCCGGCGAGCAATTCCTTGACCGTGGTTTTGCCACTGGAACCTGTGATCGCCGCAACCGGGTTGGTAAACGCTGCGCGGTTAAGCGCTCCCAGTTGACCAAGGGCCAGGCGAGTGTCGGCCACCAGCAACTGCGGCAGTGTCGAGTCAGCGACTTCACGCTGTACCAAGGCGCCGACGGCACCTTTGGCAGCCACCTCATTCAAATAGTCATGCCCGTCGAAACGCGGGCCGGCCAAGGCGACAAACAGTTGCCCCGGCTTGATGTTGCGACTGTCGATGCTGACGCCGTCAAAGCTGCAATCGCTCGACAACACGCGGGCCGCCAGGGCCTGGGTCAGCTCGCTGAATTTCATGGCCTTAAGCATGGGCAACCTCCCACGCAGTCAAGGCGTGATCGGCCTCGACCAGATCGGAAAAAGCGTGGCGCTCGCCGTTGATCTCCTGGTAGTCCTCATGGCCTTTACCGGCCAGGACCACCACGTCGTCTGCGCTGGCGCTGGCGATCAATTGGGCAATGGCAGCACCGCGACCGGCAACAAAGGTCACTTGGGAGGCGTCTTTGAAGCCTGCACGAATATCATCGAAAATCTGGCTCGGGGCTTCGCTGCGCGGGTTGTCGTCGGTGACCAGCACGCCATCGGCCAGGCGCTCGACAATCTCGGCCATCAGCGGGCGTTTGCCGCGATCACGGTCGCCACCGCAGCCGAACAGGCACAGCAACTTGCCCTTGGCATGCGGGCGCAGGGCTTCGAGCACTTTTTCCAGGGCATCCGGGGTGTGGGCGTAATCAACCACCACCAGCGGCTGCGTCCCGCCACCCAGGCGCTGCATGCGCCCGGCCGGGCCTTCGAGCTTGGGCAACACGCGCAGGATTTCGTCCAGGGCGTAATCCAGGCCCAGCAAGGCGCCGATGGCTGCAAGGACGTTGCTCAGGTTGAAGCGGCCCAGCAAGGTGCTGCGCAAGTGGTGCTCGCCCTGGGGCGTGACCAGCGTTGCGAGCACGCCTTCATCATTGAACTGTGCTTCGCGGCAATACAGGTAGGCGCTGGAGTCTTCCAGGCTGTAGCTGATCAGGCGTGCTTCGCTTTTTTCTGCGGCCAGCTGGCGACCGAATGCATCGTCCAGGTTCACCACCCGGCACTTGAGGTCATTCCAGCCGAACAGCTTGGCCTTGGCGGCAGCGTAGGCCTCCATGCTGCCGTGGTAATCCAGGTGGTCGCGGGACAGGTTGGTCATCACCGCCACGTCGAACGCCAGCGCGGTCACCCGGCCCTGATCCAGGCCGTGGGACGAGACTTCCATGGCGACGGCCTTGGCCCCGGCCTTTTTCAGGTCGGCCAGGGTCGCCTGCACGGCAATCGGATTCGGCGTGGTATGCAGGCCGCTTTGCAGCGCGCCGTAGAAACCGGTGCCTAGGGTCCCGACGATGCCGCAGTGCTGACCCAGCAGGTCCAGCGCCTGGGCCACCAGTTGGGTGACGCTGGTCTTGCCGTTGGTGCCAGTGACACCAATCAGGTTGAGCTGGCGGCTCGGGTCGCCATAAAAACGCCCGGCGATATCCGACAACTGCGCCGCCAGGCCCTTGACCGGGATCAGCGGCACATCGGTGATTGGCAGAACGGTGGCGCCTTCAACTTCATAGGCCACCGCTGCCGCACCGCGCTGCAAGGCGTCGGCAATATGAGCACGGCCATCGAGTTTGCCACCCGGCACGGCCAGGAACAGGTCGCCGGCACGTACATTGCGGCTGTCGAGGCTCAGTTCGCGAATCAACAGATCGCGGCCAGCGTGGGCGAAAATCTTGTTCAGGCTAAGAGACATCAGCCGCGCCCTCCATTGGCTTTTACCGCAGCAGCCGGTGGTCCGGCGTTGGCTTGTTGGGTCGGCGGCAGGTTGTCCGGCGTGATGTTCATCAAGCGCAGGGTGCCGGACATGACTTTGCTGAATACCGGTGCCGAGACCAGGCCACCGAAGTAGCCGGCCTTGCTCGGTTCGTCGATGACGACAACGATGGCGTAGCGCGGATCGCTCATCGGGCCGAAGCCAGCGAACAGCGAACGGTAGGAGTTTTCGGCATAACCCTTGGTGCCCACCGACGTCTTACGCGCGGTACCGGATTTGCCGGCCACGTGATAGGCCGGGACCTGGGCACGGAACACACCACGCGGCGCCTCGATCACCTGTTGCAGCATGGTCTGCATGGTCTTGGCGACGCTTTCCGGGATGACCTGTTCGGATTTCGGCGCTTCGTCCACGTGGATCAAGCTCAACGGCGTCATGCGGCCATTGTTGGCCAGCACGGAGAAGGCATGGGCCAATTGGATCGCGGTCACCGACAGGCCGTAGCCGTAGGAGAGGGTCGCCGTCTCGGCCTTGCGCCATTCACGGTAGTTGGGCAGGTTGCCGACGCGCTCACCCGGGAAGTCCAGGCCAGTGGGCTGGCCCAGGCCGATCTTCTGCGCCAAGTGGTAGATGGTCTCGCCGCCGATATCAAAGGCGACTTTACTCATGCCGACGTTACTGGAGTTGATCAGGATGCCGGTCAGGTCCAGCACCGGCCCTTCGCTGCGGGATACGTCGCGGATGGTGTACTTGCCCAGTTGCAGAGTGCCGGGATAAACCTCGACCTTGTCGGTCGGCTTCCAGCGCCCGGATTCCAGGGCCGCACTCATGGAGATGGCTTTCATGGTCGAACCCGGTTCGAACACGTCGATCATCGCGCGGTTGCGCATCATCGCCGGTTGCAGGTTGCGACGGTTGTTGGGGTTGTAGGTCGGCTGGTTGACCATCGCGAGGATCTCGCCGGTCTTCACGTCCATGATCACCAGGCTGCCGGCCTTGGCACCGTTCTCGATGATGGCGTTGCGCAGCTCGCGGTTGGCCAGGTATTGCAGGCGCAGGTCAATCGACAACGCCAAGGGCTTACCGGCCTTGGCGTTTTTGGTGACCTGGACATCCTTGATCAGTCTGCCGCGACGATCCTTGATGACCTGTCGTTTGCCGGGAACCCCGGCCAGCCACTCGTCGTAGGCAAGTTCCACCCCTTCGCGGCCATGATCATCAATGTCGGTGAAGCCAACCATATGGGCAGTGGTTTCACCGGCCGGGTAGAAACGTCGGAATTCCTCGATGCCATAGACACCGGGGATTTTCAGGTCGAGCACACCTTGACCCTGTTCAGGGGTGAGGCCGCGAACCAGATAGATGAATTCTTTATTGGCCTGGGCCTCAAGACGCTCCTTGAGGGCCTTGGGATCCTGGCCGAGGGCATGGGCCAGCTCGGTCCATTTGTCCTTGGCGACTTGCAGTTCCTTGGCGTTGGCCCACAGGGTGGTAACCGGGGTACTGACAGCCAGGGGCTCACCGTTACGGTCGGTGATCAGGCCGCGGTGCGCAGGAATCGGGATATGCCGCAGGCTACGGGCGTCGCCCTGGCCGATCAGGAAGTCGCGGTCTACCACTTGCAGGTCAATGATGCGCCAGGCAATCGCGCCCACCATCAATGCGAGCAAGCCCAGCACGACGCGGAAGCGCCACGGGTAGAGAGCGCCTTCAAGTTTCATCATGGCGCCACCATGCGGACTTCTGCTGCGCCAGGAATATGCATCTTCAGTTGCTCAGCGGCGAGCACTTCGATGCGGCTGTGGGCCGTCCAGGTGCTCTGCTCCAGGATCAACCGACCCCATTCCGCCTGCGCCTTGTCACGCACGCTCAATTCGCCGTACAGGCTATTGAGCAGCTGACGATTCCAGTGGGCGCTGTAGGACACCGCTATCGCGGACACCAGCACGCCGACATACAGCAGCATCATAAAGAAGCTGCCGCCCGGAAGGGGCTTGGCGAAAAGCTTGCTCACCGCAGCTTCTCCGCAACGCGCATGACGGCGCTGCGAGCACGTGGGTTGGCCTTGAGTTCGGCTTCGGAAGCGAACTGCGCTTTGCCATGGATTTTGATTTTCGGCACAAAGGCTTCGAAACGTACCGGCAGGTTGCGCGGCAGGTTATCGGTTTCGCCCTTGACCAGACGACGCATGAACAGTTTGACGATGCGGTCTTCCAGGGAGTGGAAGCTGATCACTACGAGACGACCGCCCACTTCCAGGGACTCCAGGGCAGCCTCGAGGCCAGCCTCCAGGTCACCCAGTTCGTTGTTGACGTGAATGCGCAGGCCCTGGAACGCGCGGGTTGCCGGGTTCTTGCCCTTTTCCCACGCCGGGTTGGCGACTTTCAGTACTTCAGCCAGGTCGGCGGTGCGTTCGAACGGCTGGATTTCCCGGCGCTCGACCACGGCACGGGCCATGCGGCCGGCGAAACGTTCTTCGCCATATTCCTTGAATACTCGGGTGATTTCTTCGTGGGGTGCGGTGGCGATGAACTGCGCGGCACTGATGCCACGGCTCGGGTCCATGCGCATGTCCAGCGGGCCGTCGTTCATGAAGCTGAAGCCGCGCTCAGGGTCGTCCAGCTGCGGCGAGGACACGCCCAGGTCCAGCAAAACCCCGGCCACCTTGCCCGCCATGCCACGCTCGGCGACTTCCGCGCCCAGCTCGGCAAAGCTGCGCTGCACAACGACAAAGCGGCCGTCTTCGGCCGCTAGCGCTTGCCCGGTGGCAATCGCCTGGGGATCCTTGTCGAACCCGAGGAGTTTACCCTCCGGGCCGAGCTGGCTGAGGATCAACCGGCTGTGCCCCCCGCGCCCAAACGTGCCATCCAGATAGCAGCCATCAGGGCGCACGGCGAGAGCCTCGACGGCTTCGTCAAGCAGCACGGTGATGTGGTTAAAGCCGCTATCAATAGTCACAGGATCAAATCACGCAGTTCATCAGGCATGGCGCCCGGTTGTTGAATAGCAGCCAGGTCAGCTGCAGAAACAGCATCCCAGGCATCTTCGTCCCACAATTGGAACTTGTTCAGTTGGCCTACCAGCATCGCGCGCTTATCCAGCTTGGCGTATTCGCGCAGACGCGGCGGAACCAGGAAACGACCACTGCCATCGAGTTCGAGGTCGACGGCATTACCAATCAGCAAACGTTGCAGACGGCGGTTTTCTTCACGTAACGAAGGCAGAGCGCGCAACTTGGTTTCAATCAACTCCCACTCATCGAGGGGGTAAACACACAAACATGGATCAACGGCATCAATCGTGATGATTAACTGGCCTGAACTTCGCGAAATGAGCTCGTCACGATACCGGCTCGGCATGGCGAGACGGCCTTTTGCATCGAGACTTATAGCGTTAGCTCCGCGAAACACAGATGCGTTTCTCCAAATTTTAGCGTTTTACGTTCAAAAAACCCACTTTGTGCCACTTTCCGCCACTTGCGCACACTATAGGAATGCGCCCACCACACCGTCAAGGCGCGGATTAAAGGAAAAGCCTTACAGAACGGAGATTTAGGAGCGCAAAAGGAGGAGAAACGAGAGTTCGGTGATGTTTTTGACTCAACAACCCCAAATAGCTCAAAGAGCTAGAGCCTGAACTTAAAGTAATTTATTAAGAGTAAGATTTTTTCGGTATTACGAAGACGCATCTGCCAATGATTTGGCAGGGAGGGATTCTTGCGTTACTACCTGGTTTCTGCCCGAGACTCGCGCAGAAGGAAAAAGGTGGAGAGTCGATCTATAAGCCGGGTTCTGTCTTGAACAGTCATTCGTCTACGATGGCCATCACTGGACATCTTTAGCAACCTACCCGGTTCCAGCGCGGGCCACGCCTTGGAACCCTATTTGGTCTTGCTCCAAGTGGGGTTTACCTAGCCACGAACTGTTGCCAGTCGTGCGGTGCGCTCTTACCGCACCTTTTCACCCTTACCGGCACCGAAGTGCTTAGGCGGTTATTTTCTGTGGCACTTTCCGTAGGCTCACGCCCCCCAGGCATTACCTGGCACTTCGCCCTATGGAGCCCGGACTTTCCTCCCCCCCCTAATTTTCATAGAGGGCAGCGACTGTCCAATCGACTCTCCGCCGCGAAGGTTAACGGCACGGCGGCCTTAGAACAAGTATTAAAAGACAGCATTGCCATCATGTTCCGACGTCGTGCACGTTAAACCCAGGAACTATTCGCTCTTTTGCTTATCAAGCGCGGCCTGATACAACACGTTCTTGCGCACTCCGGTTATTTCCGCCGCCAGGGCCGCGGCACGCTTGAGGGGCATCTCCTTGAGCAACAGGTCCAGCACGCGCATGGCTTCGCTACCCACCGCGTCTTCGCTTTGCGGTGCCGTCCAACCCGCAACCAGTACCACGCACTCGCCACGCTGCTGATTGCTGTCACCCTCGACAAAGGCGCGCAACGCTTCCAGAGGCAGACCCTTGAGGGTTTCAAAGGTCTTGGTCAGTTCCCGCGCCAGCAGCGCCAGGCGCTCGCCACCGAAGACCAGTTCCATGTCTTGCAGGCACTCAAGGATACGGTGCGGTGCTTCGTAGAAGATCAGGGTGCGCGGCTCTTCCTTCAATAACTCCAGGCGCGCCCGCCGCCCCACGGCCTTGGCCGGCAGGAAACCTTCGAAGATAAAGCGGTCGGACGGCAGGCCCGCCGCCGACAACGCGGCAATCAACGCGCACGCACCGGGAACCGGGACTACATTGATACCAGCGGCACGTGCCTGGCGCACCAGGTGGTAGCCAGGGTCGGAGATCAGCGGCGTACCAGCGTCGGAAATCAACGCCACGTCGTCGCCCGCAAGCAGGCGGGTAATAAAGCGGCTGCCTTCGTCGCGCTCGTTATGTTCATGGCAGGCGGCCAATGGCGTGGCAATACCAAAATGCTGCATCAAGCGCAGGGAGTGCCGGGTGTCTTCGGCAGCAATCAATTTGACGTCACGCAACACTTTCAGCGCCCGTGCACTGATGTCGTCCAGGTTGCCAATGGGCGTCGCCACCACAAAAAGCGAGCCAGCAGTGGAATTCAAAGGACCTGGAGCAGTCAAAGCGCACACCTCGAAGATTGGCAAAAGCCATATTGTAGCGCGTAGACGTCAAGAAAATGCGCCGACGAGGTTGCGTCCAGAAGGTCTGTTTGCGGCGGTTACCGACGCCCTGCAACATTTAAACGATCTAAATAGACGGTTTCACGCCACTAACATCGCGCCCCGGCCAGTGCTTGGGTACAATTCCACGCTAATTTGATCGGTATCAGGAACACTTACATGATCGCTTGCCTGCGGCTGTTCTCTGCCCTTTGCCTGGCTGCCCTGTTGGCGGCTTGCGCAAGCTCGCCCTCGTCAAGCCTTGGCGAACTCCCACGGACCCCGGATGCCACCATCGAGCAACTGCTCGAACAGGCGACTTCGGCCAAGACCCCGGAAAAAGCTGCACTGCTGCGCCTGAGCGCGGCAGACATGGCCTTTCACCAGAACAACCCCGGCCGCTCTGCGCAGATCCTCGCGCAAGTGCCATTGGACAGCCTCAAGCCGGCCGCCCAGGTCTTTGCCAGCACCCTCACGGCAGAACTGGCCATGACCCGCAACCAGCCGAAGGCTGCGTTGACGGCGCTGGGCCATCCAAGCCTGCAAAACCTCAAGGAATTGCCGCCGGAGCAACAGATCCGCACTGGCACCGTGCATGCTCGTGCCTATGAAGCCGACGGCCAGACCCTGGCCGCCGCCCGTGAACGCGTAGCCATGGCGCCGCTACTCACCGGCGATGCCGCCGCCAGCAACCACGACGCCATCTGGAGCCTGATTGCCGCCGTGCCTGGCGAGCAGTTGCAAGCCAGTGGCAACCCGACTCTCGATGGCTGGATCACCCTGGCGCAGGCCGTGAAAAACGCCGGCACCCTGGAGCAGCAGCAAGCCGCCATCGACACCTGGCGCGCGCAGAACCCTGCGCACCCGGCTGCGGTGCAACTGCCGACGCCGCTGACCAAGCTCAAGGAGCTGGCCAGCCAGCCGCTGAATAAAATCGCCCTGCTGCTACCCCAGCAAGGCCCGCTGGCCAGCGTGGCCAAGGCCCTGCGCGAAGGTTTCATGGCTGCTCACTACCAGGCGCAACAGGCCGGGCAGAAGCCGCCGGTCATCGAGGTCTATGACAGCTCGCGCGTCAGCTCCATTGATGAGTTCTACAAGCAGGCCCAGGCTGACGGCGTGCAATTGGTTGTCGGCCCACTGGAAAAACCGCTGGTCAAGCAACTCAGCGCCCGCCCGCAATTGCCTATCACCACCCTGGCCCTGAACTACAGCGAAGGCGACCAAGGCTCGGCCCAACTGTTCCAGTTCGGCCTCGCGGCCGAGGACGAAGCCCGTGAAGTGTCGCGCCGCGCCCGCGCTGACGGCCTGCACCGCGCCGCTGCCATGGTGCCCAAAGGCGAATGGGGCGAGCGCGTGTTCAAGGCCTTCCGCCAGGACTGGGAAGCCAACGGCGGCACCCTGATCGGCGTCGAATATGTCGACCAGCCGGTGGCCCTGGCCCAGCAAATCGCCGACCTGTTCAAGCTGCGCCAGAGCGAAGGTCGCGCCAAGAGCCTGCAAAGCACGGTTGGCGCTGACGTCGCGGCACAGCCATCGCGTCGCCAGGATATCGAGTTCATCTTCCTCGCTGTGACACCGCAACAGGCCCAGCAGATCAAGCCGACGCTGAACTTCCAGTACGCGGGTGATGTGCCGGTGTACGCCACGTCCCACGTGTTCAGCGCCAGCGGCGACAAGAACCAGTACAACGACATGAACGGCATTATGTTCTGCGAGACGCCGTGGCTGCTCAACACCACCGACCCGCTGCGCAACCAGGTCGCTACACAATGGCCACAAGCCAATGGCAGCCTGGGCCGCCTGTACGCGATGGGTGTTGATGCCTACCGCCTGGCGCCGCGCCTGGGTCAGCTCAAGGCGCTGCCTGATACCCGTATCGAAGGTCTTTCCGGCAACCTGGGCATGAGCCCGAGCCAGCGGATCGAACGCCAGATGCCGTGGGCCAAGTTTGTCAGTGGCCAGATCGAACGCCTGCCCGATACCCCGCGCTGATGCCCCCACGCTCCAGCGCACAAAGCGGCAAGGACGCCGAACAACAAGCACTTGAACACCTGCAACAACAGGGTCTGCGCCTACTGGCGCAGAACTGGTTGTGTAAACGCGGCGAGCTTGATCTGGTCATGCTTGACGGCGATACAGTAGTATTTGTCGAAGTCCGCTACAGAAAATACGCACAATGGGGTGGCGCACTCGCCAGTATCGACGAGCGCAAACGCCAAAAGCTGATACTCGCCGCGCAGTTTTTCCTGCTCAGTGAACGTCGCTGGGCTGACTCACCCTGCCGTTTCGATGTGGTCGCCATAGAAAGCACCGCCCACGGAACCGCTGATCTGAACTGGCTGCGCAACGCCTTCGATGGTTGAGCGCCACCGCTACGGATCGGACATCTTCACCGCACACTTTTGCTCTTTGCTTTGCGGGCTGCACATTCGTGTGCCATACAGCCGCGCTACTTAAGGTCACACAGATGGACATGCAATCCCGAATTCGCCAGCTTTTCCAGGCCAGTATCGATACCAAGCAACAGGCGATGGACGTACTTGCACCGCACATCGAGCAAGCCAGCCAGGTCATGGTCAACGCCCTGCTCAACGAAGGCAAAATGCTTTCGTGCGGCAACGGTGGTTCGGCCGGCGACGCCCAGCATTTCTCTTCGGAGCTGCTCAACCGCTTTGAGCGCGAGCGCCCGAGCTTGCCGGCGATCGCACTGACCACCGACTCGTCGACGATCACCTCGATCGCCAACGACTACAGCTACAACGAAATCTTTTCCAAACAAATCCGTGCCCTCGGCCAACCGGGCGATGTGCTGCTGGCTATTTCAACCAGCGGCAACTCGGCGAACATTATTCAAGCGATCCAGGCCGCACATGATCGCGAAATGATTGTCGTAGCATTGACCGGGCGCGACGGCGGCGGCATGGCCTCGCTGCTATTGCCTGAAGATGTGGAAATCCGCGTCCCGGCCAATGTCACTGCACGTATTCAGGAAGTCCATCTGCTGACGATCCACTGCCTGTGCGATCTGATCGACAGCCAACTGTTCGGGAGTGAAGAATGACCGTTAACCGCCTCAGCCTTATGGCCATCACGCTGTGCCTCGCTATCAGCGGCTGCACCTCGGCCATTACTGCCACCCGCGACACACCGATCCAGGACGACCGGGGCACACGCACCTTTGGCAGCAAGATCGATGACTCGCTGATCGAAACCAAGGTCGGCGTCAACGTGGCCAAGGCCGCGCCCGACCTGGGCAACGGTGCATCGCGCATTGTCGTGACCAGCTTCAACGGCATCGTGCTACTCGCCGGGCAAACCCCGCGCGCCGACCTCAAGACCCAGGCTGAACAAGCCGCCTCGACCGTACAACGGGTCAAGAAGGTCCACAACGAATTGCAGGTCGCACAACCCATCACCCTGCTGGCTATCAGCAACGATGCGGTGCTGACCACCAAGATCAAGGCGCAGATGCTGACCGACAGCGCGATTCCCGGCTCTCGGATCAAGGTCGTGACCGACAACGGCATCGTCTACCTGATGGGCCTGTTGACCCAGCAGGAGGCCACCCGCGCTACCAACCTGGTACAGGGTGTGTCCGGAGTACAGAAAATCGTGAAGCTGTTCGAATACATCGACTGATGTAATCACCAGCCACAAAAAAGGGCGCCGTGCATTGACTGCACGGCGCCCTTTTTTGTGGCTGGTGGTTACTGGTACTGCTGGTACGGATTGCCCTGGAACTGGTTGTTCTGCTGCTGTTGCTGCGCCGGCTGGCCATACTGCTGACCGGGAATCGGACCGAGGTTGACCTCCACGCGACGGTTCTGCGCGCGACCATTGACGTCGGCGTTGCTGGCAATCGGGTTATCCGGGCCGGCACCACGGGTGGTCAGATTGGTCGGGCTGACACCTTGGGAGGTCAGGTAATTGGCCACGCTTTGCGCACGACGCTGGGACAGGTCCATATTGAGCTGGCGACTGCCGGTGCTGTCGGTATAACCGACGATCTGGATGGTGTTCTGATTGAACTGCTTGAGCGAACCGGCCAGGTTATTCAGGGGGGTATAGAAGCTGCTGGCGATAGCATCGGAGTTGGTGGCAAACGTGATGTTACCCGGCATGATCAACTTGATCTGATCACCCTGGCGTTGCACCTCGACGCCGGTGTTGGCCATGCTTTCGCGCAGTTTCTTTTCCTGCTGGTCAGCGTAATAGCCATAACCCGCAGCACCGATACCCGCCACTGCTGCGCCGATCAGCGCGCCCTTGCCACGGTTGTTATGGTCAATGGCCGCACCGGCCAGCGCACCCGCCAGCGCGCCGAGGCCGCCGTACTTGGCGGTTTTGCTCATGCCTTGTGAACCGTTGTCCGCCTGTCCCTGGCTGCCATCGTAAGGATTAGGGGAAGCACAGCCCGACAATAGGGCTACCGCGGTAGCAACAACAAGCAGACGACGCGAAGTGAACATGAAGGAAGCTCCTACTTTTGCATTCTGTGATGCAGAGGACATTGGCAATGGACCTGTGCCGAGTTTGGAACGCGACAAACGGCAAAAATTCCATGACCGGCCTCTGTCCTGTAACAAAAGATGGAGGCCGGTGCAGCTACCTAAACCCTAGCAGAGCCTCGCGATTTCACGCCCTGACGAACGGATTCTCACGCATTTCATCCCCCAGGCGTGTATCCGGGCCATGCCCCGTCACCACGGTCGCGTCTTCGTCCAGGGTATACAGGCGCTGCTGGATCGAACGCACGATGGTTGCCTGGTCGCCACCCCACAAATCCGTACGCCCTACCCCGCGCCGGAACAGCGTATCCCCGGCGATCAGCAGCTTGGCATCGGCAAACCAGAAACTCATGGAACCCGGCGTATGCCCAGGCGTGTGCAAAGCCACGCCACAGCCACAGGCCAGCTCCTCATCATCGGCCAGCCAACGATCCGGCGACGGCACCGGGGTGTAGGGCACACCGAACATCTGGCACTGCATTTCCAGGTTATCCCACAGGAACTGATCTTCCTTGTGCAGGTGCAGCGTGGCGCCGGTCTTTTCTTTCAATTGGCCGGAAGCCAGGAAGTGATCCAGGTGCGCATGGGTATGAATGATGCTCACCACCTTCAAGCCCAGCGCATCCAGGCGCGCCAGGATCAGCTCATGGTTGCCGCCCGGATCGACCACGATCGCCTTCTTGCTGATCGGGTCGCCGATGATCGTGCAGTTGCACTGCAACGGGCCGACGGGAAAGGTTTCGCGGATCAGTCGGGGAGTTGTCGCGTGCATAAGTAATCCCTTCTAGCTGTTGGCCCGTGCGGCGTGCAGTTTCTTGTAGCTGTCGATCAACCGCAGGTGTCGGTCCAGGCCTTCGAGCTTCATGCTGGTCGGCGTCAAGCCATGGAACCGCACGCTGCCCTGCACCGAACCGATGGCCGCATCCATGCGCTCGTTGCCAAACATCCGGCGGAAGTTGGCCTCGTAGTCTTCCAACTCCAGGTCTTCGTCCAGTTGCATCTCCAGCACCGCATTCACCGCCTGGTAGAACAGGCCGCGCTCGACGGTGTTGTCGTTGTATTGCAGGAACATCTCCACCGCCTCTTTCGCCTCTTCATACTGCTGCAGGGCGAGATAGATCAACAGCTTCAACTCCAGGATGGTCAACTGGCCCCATGCGGTGTTGTCGTCGAACTCGATGCCGATCAGGGTGGTGATATCGGTGTAGTCATCCAGCTCGCTTTCCACCAGGCGCTCGACCAGCGCTTGCAGGCCTTCCTCATCCAGGCTGTGCACGTTCAGGATATCGGCGCGGAAGAACAACGCCTTGTTGGTGTTATCCCAGATCAGGTCGTCAACCGGATAGATTTCCGAATAGTCCGGCACCAGGATGCGGCAGGCCTTGGCGCCGATATGCTCGTAGACCGCCATATAGACCTGCTTGCCCATGCCTTCGAGAATGCCGAACAACGTGGCGGCCTCTTCGGCGTTGGAGTCTTCGCCCTGGCCAGAGAAGTCCCATTCCACAAATTCGTAATCGGACTTGGCACTGAAGAAGCGCCACGACACCACGCCACTGGAGTCGATGAAGTGTTCGACAAAGTTGTTCGGCTCGGTGACCGCATGACCTTCGAAGGTCGGCTGCGGCAAGTCGTTCAGGCCTTCGAAACTGCGGCCCTGGAGCAGCTCGGTCAAGCTGCGCTCCAGCGCCACTTCCAGGCTTGGGTGGGCACCGAACGAGGCAAACACCCCACCGGTACGCGGGTTCATCAGGGTCACGCACATCACCGGGAATTCGCCGCCCAGGGAGGCGTCCTTGACCAGCACCGGGAACCCCTGTTCTTCCAGGGCCTGGATACCGGCGAGGATGCCCGGGTATTTGGCCAGCACGTGGGCCGGGACATCCGGCAGGGCGAATTCGCCTTCGATGATTTCGCGTTTCACCGCGCGCTCGAAGATCTCCGACAGGCACTGCACCTGGGCTTCGGCCAGGGTGTTACCGGCACTCATGCCGTTGCTCAGGTACAGGTTTTCGATCAGGTTGGAGGGGAAATACACCACCTCGCCGTCCGACTGACGCACGAACGGCAGCGAGACGATGCCACGCTCCTCGTTGCCGGAGTTGGTGTCGATCAGGTGCGAACCACGCAATTCGCCATCGCGGTTGTAGATCTTCAGGCAGTACTCGTCGAGGATCTCAGGCGGCAGCGCATCTTTGCGGCCCGGCTTGAACCAGCGCTCGTCCGGGTAATGCACAAACGCCGCGTTGGCGATGTCTTCGCCCCAGAACTGGTCGTTGTAGAAGAAGTTGCAGTTCAGGCGTTCGATAAACTCGCCCAGGGCCGATGCCAGTGCGCCTTCCTTGGTCGCGCCCTTGCCGTTGGTAAAGCACATCGGCGAATGGGCATCGCGGATATGCAGCGACCAGACATTGGGCACGATATTGCGCCACGAGGCGATTTCAATCTTCATGCCCAGGCCCGCCAGAATCGCCGACATGTTGGCGATGGTCTGCTCCAGCGGCAGGTCCTTGCCTGCGATATAGGTGCCCGCGTCTGAAGCAGAAGCCGGCATCAACAATGCCTGGGCGTCGGCGTCGAGGTTTTCCACCTCTTCGATGACAAACTCAGGCCCGGCCTGGACCACCTTCTTCACCGTGCAGCGATCAATGGAGCGCAGGATGCCTTGGCGATCCTTGTCGGAAATATCCGCGGGCAACTCGACCTGAATCTTGAAGATCTGGTTGTAGCGGTTTTCCGGGTCGACAATGTTGTTCTGCGACAGGCGGATGTTGTCGGTGGGGATATTGCGCGTGCTGCAGTACAACTTCACAAAGTAAGCCGCGCACAACGCCGACGAAGCCAGGAAGTAGTCGAACGGACCGGGGGCCGAGCCATCGCCCTTGTAGCGAATCGGCTGGTCGGCCACCACGGTGAAGTCATCGAACTTGGCTTCAAGCCGGAGGTTGTCGAGAAAATTGACCTTGATTTCCATGCGGGATTACCAGAATAGCGGAGCAAACGAATTGGCCGCCATTATCCGGCTTTTGCAGCGCAAGTCTCCCCCTTACCCCAACAACCCCATCTCCTGTGCCCGCGCGACCGCCTGAGTGCGGCGCTCGACCCCCAGTTTGCTGTTGATATGACTGGCGTGGGTCTTGACGGTGTGCAGCGAGATAAACAGCTGGTTGCTGATTTCCTGGTTGGAGCACCCTTGGGCGATCAACTGCAGCACCGCCAACTCACGGGCGCTCAAGGTTTCGCTGGAGTGGCTGGTTTCGACCGGCTCACGCGGGGCAACCGCCGGCAGCAGGGCCCACAGGTTTTGCCGTAGCAAGTCACGCGGCGCCTGGAGTTGCTCGCGCATCCACTCGGGATAACGCTCCAACAGGCGCTGGAAGGGTTGCAACGCGCCGCCGCTCGCCATTTGCAGAGCCCGGGCAAAAACCGGCCGAGCTGACGCTGCCTGGCCATCATCCAGCAACAACAAGGTGTGCTGGTTCAGAGCCATCACCGCGATCATCTGCTGGCCCTTGCCTTCAGCCTGCCGGGCGAGCGCATCGAGCCGACGCAGGGCGCTTTCGGAGTGACCACGAATGGCCTCCAGGGCCGCCTGTTGCAATTCGATATGTTGCGGCAGATGTGGATGAAACTCCGGGGCCGCCGCTGCCTGGTCGCCGTTATAGGTCTGCCCCAGGCGTACCAGCCAGGCATCGGCCAGGTCAGTACGGCCCTGGGCCAGCCACAACTCGCATTTGATCAGGGTAATCATGGCCAGGTAGTAAATCGGCGGCACATCCCAGATATGCATCAGCCGCTCGGCTTCGGCCAGTTCGGCAAAGGCCTTGGGGAAGTCGCCACGGCGCCCCTCAAGGTTGGCGATGACACAGTGGCCGATCAGCACGCTGATATCCCGGCAGGCGCGGGCCTCGGCAAGCCCCGCGCGCAGGCGCAACAGGCCGGCTTCGGGCTGGCAACGCATCAACAACAGGAACCCTTCGTACAGCGCAAGCCGCGCGCGCACCGCATACAGGCGCTGGGACGCCAGGCCCTGCAAGCGTTGCAGGCCGTCACGCACTTCCTCCAGGGAACGCAGGATTTCCCCGCGCGCCTGCAGCACCCGCGCCCGGTCGTAATGGGCCAGGGCCTCGAACAGCGGGTTGCCGACGCGTTGCGCCAGCTCCAGGGATTCGCGATTCAAGCCCCGCGCGCGCCACAGGTCGGCATCGACGATGGCCAGGTTCGACAAGGTCGACAGGCACATCAAGCGCTGGCCGTAACGCTTGTGCGGCAGGCTTTCCAGGGCTTCGCTGCAATACAACTGGGTCAACTCGCGATTGCCGCGCCCCCGGGCAATGATGCCGCTGAGGGCCAGCCATTGGGCAAGCATCGACTTCTGCGCCGTGGCGGACGGTGCCGGCAAGAACCGGCTGAGATGGCTGGACAATTCCTCTGCGGCGTCCAACTGACAGGCCAGCCCCAGTGCCCAGCTGTAGAGCACGATCAGGCGTGGCGTGCTGATCAACAGGCTGTCGGGCAAGTCCATCTTCCAGCGCAGGAGCATGCCGACGTTCTGTTCGGCCAGCAGTTGCTCTTCGGAGAGGTTCTGCACCAGGTTCGCCGCTACATCCAGATGCCCCGCGCGCAGCGCCTGTTCGACCGCCTCATCGAGCAAGCCCTGGGCATTGAACCAGCGACAAGCGCGCAAGTGCAGGCTGGCGGCCGGCAGCATCGCGTTCGGTGAGCGCCGGGTGCGCAGCAAATCGGAAAACAGGTGGTGATAGCGATACCAGTGGCCCTGCTCGTCCAGCGGCACCAGGAACACTTGGTGGGCTTGCAGGTAACGCAGGATCTCCGCACTGTCATGGGCCTCGCGCACGGCGTCGCACAGCTCGCTGCAAAAACGCTCCTGGGAAGCGGTGTCATAGAGGAAGGCCTGGACCTCCGGCGGCAGGCAGTCGATCACCTCTTCCAGCAGATAGTCACGGATCAGCCCTTCCCCACCATGCAGGCCTTGGGGCAGGTCGGCCTCACTGCCGGCTTCGGAGGCCGCCAGCAACCAAAAACGCAGGCCGGCAACCCAGCCTTCGCTACGGCGGATCAGGTTGTCCAGTGCCTCACCGCGCAACGAGCTGCTATGGCGGTCGAGCAAGGCCAGGGATTCATCGTTGGTCAGGCGCAGGTCCTGTTCGTGCAACTCCAGCAAATGCCGGGACAAACGCAACCGCGCCAGATGCCAATCGGGACGCTGGCGGCTGGTGACCAGCACCAACAAGCCATCGGGCAAATGGTTGAGAAAAAACTGCAGGCAGCGATCCAGCACCGGGCCCTGGGCCAGGTGATAGTCATCCAGCACCAGCAACAAGGGCGCGCGGGTGGAAAGGCAGACGGTCAGTTCATCGAGCAGGCCATCGAGCCACTCTTCAAAGGCAAACGGTTGATGGCGCTGGCGCATTTTCAACAGGCCCAGGGCCTGGTTGCCTACCTGCGGGTAATACTGTTGCAGACCTTCCAGCAGACGCTCAAGGAAACGTCCCGGATCACTGTCCCGCGAACTGAGACCCAGCCACAGGCTTTGCCAGTGATCGGGCAGGCTTTGGCAAAACTCCACCGCCAGCGAGCTTTTGCCAAACCCGGCTGGCGCGCTGACTAGCAGCAAACGGCCATCCAGGCCCGCGCTCAAACGCTCGCACAGGCGCGGGCGCAGCACATAGCCATCAGGCAGCGGGGGTCGATAGAAGCGCCCTTCCAGCGTGGGGATTACCGCACTGGCAGGCCCTTGGATTCGGGACAGATCAGTCATCGCCGGGCTCTTGTAGTAGGCTGTGGTCGGCATTGCAGATGTCGGCAGACTAGCGTTAAAAGCGGCAGCTTTGTAGATCTTTGCAACATTTGTATGAAAAAGACTACAACAAGAAATAACCAGCGATGTTCAGGTCCCCCAAACAAATGTAGGAGCTGACTTGCCTGCGATTGCATCGCCTCGGTATGTCAGATAGACCGAGGTGATGCCATCGCTGGCAAGCCAGCTCCTACAGAGGCCAACGTGTTTACTGCACGTTAGCGAACACCCTCTTGACGCAGGGCTGCCGGGGTGAAGTCTTTGGTGGTGGCCGTAAAGCCGAAGTCATAGGCCTTCTTCTCTTCGTTCTTCATGCCCAGTGCCAGGTAACGGCCGGACTGCAGGTCGTAGAGGGTTTCGAGGGCGTACCACGGCACTTGCTTGTCGTAGTAGTTCTCGCCATGGGCTTCGGCCACGCGCCACAGTTGGCCACGACCGTCGTAGTGGTCGATCACGGCTGCTTGCCAGGTGTCTTCGTCGATATAGAAGTCACGTTTGGCGTAGATATGACGCTGGCCTTCCTTCAGGGTCGCGACCACGTGCCAGACGCGGCGCAGTTCATAACGTGCCAGGTCCTGGTTGATGTGGCCGGCCTTGATGATGTCGGCGTACTTGAGCTTCGGATCGTCGAGCTTGTAGCTGTTGGAGGCGATGTAGATTTCCTTCTTGCCTTCCAGCTTCCAGTCGTAACGATCCGGCGCGCCGTTGTACATGTCGAGGTTGTCGGAGGTACGCAGGCCATCGGCAGCGGTACCCGGCCCGTCATAGGACACTTGCGGTGCACGACGCACACGGCGCTGGCCGGCGTTGTAGACCCATGCCGCGCGTGGCTCCTTCACCTGGTCCAGGGTCTCGTGTACCAGCAATACGCCACCGGCCAGACGCGCCGGTGCAGTCACTTGCTGCTTGAAGTAGAACAGGATGTTGCCCGGATTGGCCGGATCGTAGTCCTTCATCTTGTCGCGGAACACGAACTGATCCTGGAAGTACACCAGGCTGTACGAGCCGTTGGCCTGCGGCGTGGCCTGGGTCACCAGGCGCGTCACGCTGCCGCCGCGATAACGGGTGATGTGGTTCCAGATCACCTCGACCCCGCTTTTAGGGATTGGGAACGGAATCGCAGTCTCGAAGTTTTCCAGGCCGTTACCGCCACCTACCAGGTTGGTGCTGGTGGCGTTTTTCTTGATGGAGGCGAACACTTCGGCTGGCACTGTGGCGCCGCGATGGGTGGTGTACACCGGCATCTTGAAGGTTTCGGGGTAGCGCTTGAACATCGCGTACTGCCCCGGCGCCAGCTTGTCTTTGTACTGCTCGACGTTCTGCGCGGTGATGGTGAACTGCGGTTGCTCGCTGGCATAGGGGTTGGCCAGGAAGCCCTTGGCATCCACGGCGCCGGCGTTGGTTGGCAGGGCTTTCCAGGCGGGGATGGTGCCGGCAGCGTTGCCGGCCATTTCCGCGCCCATCGGGGTCAGCGTGGTGCCCAGCTTGGCGGCTTCATCCGCCGAGACGGCCGCCATGACGCTGCTGGCCATGATCGACAGTCCCAGCACACCCACGTGCAACAGACTTTTGGTTATTTTCATGTTCTGGTCTTCCTGAAATGCAGTGTGCTTAGAAGTTCGCGCCGAAACTCAGGGCCACGAAATCGCGGTCAACCGAGGTGTTGTAGTCGCCACCAAAGAAGTTGGTGTAGGCCAGGCTCGCGGTGTAGGTGTTCTGGTATTCCGCGTCCAGCCCCAGGCTCACCGCTTTGCGACCTTCTTCGAAGTTGCCGCCAGGACCTGGCGAGTAACCGTTCACGTCATGGGACCACGCCACGTTAGGCTTGAGGTTCACACCAGCGAAGACATCCGGGTATTCCCAGATCGCACGACCGCGGTAGCCCCAGGAAGTGGCGGTGGTGAAGCCGTCGTTGTTGCAATTGGCGGTACGGTTGCTGGCATCGGTGCCAGGCCCGGCGCCGGCGATGGTGCCGGAGTTAAGCGTTGCACAGAGGGCGCCTTGCCCTGGGCCATACACCGGGTCACGCCCGTAACGCGCTTTGTTACTGCTTTCCAGGCCACCGACATGGGTCACACCCACTTCACCGACCAACGTCAAGCGACTTGCTCCCATCACTTGATCGAAGAAGTGCGTGAAGGTCGTCTGGAACTGGGTAACTTCCTTACGCCGGTAGCCGTTCAGATCCTGGTCAGCAGAGCCTTTGAGTGGCGAAGCCGCCCCCAGGCCCAACAGCGGTGTTACGCCCGCATACAGAATATCGGTGGTATTGAGTTGCACCGGCGCATTCGGCCGATAGCTCAACTCACCGCTCCATGCGGTCCCTGTTGCCAGTGTGGTGGAGAAGCTCAAGCCATACAGCCGGATGTCCTCCGGGTACTCGACAAAGTAGCTGGAGTTGCCGGCCACAATCAGAGGACGCAACTGACTGGCACCGGGCACAGTCGTCAACGCGTTAGCGGCCGCGTAGGTCGCCGCAGAGGCGCCCCGGGCGCTGAAAATCGGCGCGCGGCTGTGATAGTTCATGAAGTAAGCACCGAACTCAGTGTCCAGCGGCTCAAAGTTGTAGTGCATGGCCACGCCGAACTGACCGCTGTCGCGTGCATCGCGATCAGGGCCACGCTTGACCAGTACACCCTCTTCATTGATGTTCACGCCAAACGCGTTCATCAACGGCAAGCCACCGCCCGCCGCGACCACTGAACGCTTGCTGAGCAAGCGCAAGTTGTCGCTGCAGCCGTCGGCAATCACATCGGGCTGGGAGAAGAATGTGCCGCAGTTGTCGGTGATCGTCTGGTCCCATTCCAATTGATAGAAGGCTTCTGCCGACAGGTTATCGGTCAAGGATTGCGACACGTAGAACATGTTGACCGGAATCAGGCCTTCCTTGATTTCGGCGCCCGGGCGACGGAACGCAGACACGTCGATCGGGTTGACGGAGTTGATACCGCCGCCGATGAAAGTACTTTCACCCCAGCTCACGACTTGCTTACCAAAGCGCACCGAACCCGGCGCATCGGCAATGGAGTAGTTGTGGTAGATGAACGCATCGAGGATCTGCCCGCCAGAAGACTTGGCGCCCTCTTTGCGGTTGTGATCGCTGATGTCCTTGAACTCGCGGCTCTCATCCTTGAGTTCAAAGTCATACCAATACTTGCCACGCACAAACACACCGGTATCGCCGTACTTCAGTTCCAGGTCATGGATACCCTTGAAAATCTTCGAGAACGTCTCCCCACGCTTGAAGTTCAAGTGACCGTCATCGGAGGTCTGCGACAGGCCCTTGCCACCGTTGTTGACACCAATCAGGTCGCGATCGGGCTTGGCCGTGCTCCAGCTGGCCCCCACCGACAGGGATGAGTCGAAGCTGCCTTCGACTTCACCGATGTTGAAACTGACGCCGAATGCGGGCCCGGCGAGGGTCGAGGCAAGACTGACCGCCAGGGGCAATCTCGCCCGGCGCCAGAACTGATTTACTGAGGTCATCGACGCTACTCCATGTGCATTTTATTGTTATGGCAGTGAGCCTTTTCAAACACGCTTGTAACGGCCGGAATACAACGATTCCAATGCCAGACAGCCGCCGTACCACCCAGGACCGCAGCGCCGCATCCTTGAAAAACTCTGGGAGGGACTATAGCCAGCAGGGGGTATCGCTTGATCCCTCTAAAGTGTGATTTGCATCACCAACCCGTCTGCAACAGCCCTTTCGCCATGTCAGCGAAGGCTGACGCGAGAGAGGATGGCTCAAATCTGGGAAATGACAAGGCGAAGGCTTGTGATAGAGCATTGCCGTGCCCGAACGGGCACGGCGCAAAGGGTCAGAGCGTGGAGAGGAAGGTGCTGTTATTGGCCTGCCATTCGACGATGTCGATACGGATACGCTTCTTGTCCAGCTTGCCGACGCTGGTCTTGGGAATTTCCGTAACAATGGCAATCTGACTGGGGATTGCCCACTTGCTCAAGTGGCCCTGCTCGACATACGGCTTGAGGTGTTCCTTGAGTTCACGGGCGCCAATCCCATGCCCTTCACGGACCACCAACAGCGCAAACGGGCGCTCGCCCCACTGCGGGTCGGCAATCCCCACCACCGCTACTTCGCGTACCGCCGGGTGACGGCTGACCAGGTCTTCGAGGGCCAGGGACGAAATCCACTCGCCGCCAGTCTTGATCACGTCCTTGATGCGATCACGAATATCGATCACACCAAAGGCATCCAGGGTGGCCACGTCGCCCGTGTGCATCCAGCCGCCTTCCCATAGCTCGGCGCCCTTCTGCGGCTCGTTGAAATAGCCTTCGCTGAGCCACGGCGCACGCAGCACCAGTTCGCCCTGGGACTCGCCATCGGCCGGCAGGAAGTTGCCAGCCCCGTCGATGATCGCAGCTTCCACCAACGGCCCGGGCACACCGGCCTTGATCCGATAGGTCGTGCGCTCGTCTTCGCTGCCGGCCATCAGTTCTTCATTGAGATGGGCACAGGACACCAGCGGCCCGGTCTCGGACATGCCATAAGCTGCGGTCAACTGGATGCCACGGGCCTTGGCCGCTTCATACAACGAACGGTTGAGTGCGCTGCCACCAATCACGATTTTCCAGCCGCCAAAATCCACGCCTTGGGCGGCCTTGGCGTTAAGCACCATCTGCAGGATGGTCGGCACGCAGTGGGAGAACGTGACCTTTTCCTTGCGCCACAACTCCACCAGGTATTCCGGGTCGTAGCGGCCCGGGTAGACCTGCTTCAGGCCGAGCATGGTCGCCACATAGGGCAAGCCCCAGGCGTGCACATGGAACATCGGCGTAATCGGCATGTACACGTCGTTGGTGCCGAGCAGGCGCACGCTGTCGACGCTGCCCATGATGGTCGCCACGCCGATGGTGTGCAGCACCAGCTGACGATGGGTGAAATACACACCCTTGGGGTTACCGGTGGTGCCGGTGGTGTAGAAGGTGGTGGCCACCGAATGCTCGTCGAAGTCCTCGAAGGTGTATTGAGGACTGGCGGCGGCCAACAGGGTTTCGTACTCACCCACCAGGTTGGGCAGGTCGGCGGTTTTCTCGTCGCCATCGGTCAACAGCAAGGTCTTGTCGACCGTGGTCAACTGCCCGGCAATGGCCTGGTACAGCCCGACGAACTCACTGTTGACCAGCACAAAGCGGTCTTCCGCGTGGTTCATCGTGTAGAGGATCTGCTCCGGCGACAGGCGCACGTTAATGGTGTGGATCACCGCGCCAATCATCGGGATGGCGAACATGCACTCCAGGTAACGGTGGCTGTCCCAGTCCATCACGGCCACGGTATCACCGGCCTTGACCCCGGCTGCGGTCAGCACGTTGGCCAGGCGGGCGACACGTTCGATCAGGGTCGGGTAGGTGTAGCGCAGCTTGTCGCGGTAGACGATTTCCCGGGTTTTCTCGTAGCGGGCACCCGACATCAACAGGCGCTTGATCAACAGCGGGTATTGGTAGGCGCCTTCTGCGGGCGGGATAACACGAGTCTGCAACATACGAATCCCTTTTTATGACTGCACGGTCTTGGCTAAAGGATTTGCACTGTAGAGACCTTGCACGCCGGCCAAATCAGCCGAAGGAATGATTTGCAGAGCGGGATGAATGCTAGCTTTGCGCCAGCATTCATTCAGCCGATGACGCGCCTAGCGCTCAGTGAGGGCCACTTTTACACCGATAGCAATCAGCACTGCGCCCATGCTCCGGTCAAACCAATGGCCCATGCGCGCAAAGCCGGCGCGCACGCGTTGTTGGCTGAACAGCATTGCCACCATGCAAAACCACAGGGCGGTGGCCACGGCCAGGTACAGGCCATAACCGGCCTGGATCGCCAGCGGCGTGTGGGGGTTGATCACCACGGTGAACAGCGACAGGAAAAACAGCGTGGCCTTGGGGTTCAGGCCATTGGTCACAAAGCCCGAGGTAAAGGCGCCGCGGGCAGTGCGCTCGCCCACTTCGCGGTGCAGGTCTTCTTCACTGGCAGGCTTGGCCGGTTGCGCACGCAGGGCCTTGAAACCGATGTACAGCAGGTAGGCCGCTGCCGCCCATTTCAGGGCGTTGAACAGCACGATGGACTGGGACACGATCAAGCCGATACCGAGCAGCGAGTAGCCGACATGCAGGAAAATCGCCGAGCCGACGCCCAGCGCCGTCCAGGTACCCGCGCGCCGGCCATGGGTCACGCTCTCGCGTACCACCACGGCAAAGTCCGGCCCGGGACTGGCCACGGCCAGCAGGTGAATCAACGCCACGGTCAAAAACTCGGTGAGGTACATGCACACTCCAAGAAGTAACTGATTATTTCATCTGGTAGGCTCGGCAGATTACGCCTTCGAACCCTGTCGCAAAAGGTACAGTTGATGACGAACAATCGCCGCGCCGTCTTCCTTGATCACCCTTCCCTGGACCAGGGGGACCTTGACCTCAGCGAGTTGCGGGAAGTTTTCAGCGACTTGCAGCTCTGCGAGCAGACCTCGGCGGACCAGGTGGTCGAGCGCCTGCAAGGTGCCCAGGTAGCGATCAGTAACAAGATCCTGCTCAACGCCCAGACCCTGGCCGCCTGCCCCGACCTGAAGCTGATCCTGATCGCCGCCACCGGCACCAACAACGTCGACCTGGCCGCCGCCCGTGCCCAGGGTATTACCGTAAGTAACTGCCAGGGCTACGGCACACCTTCGGTGGCGCAACATACGATCATGCTGCTGCTCAACCTCGCCACACGCCTGAAGGACTATCAAAAAGACGTCGACGCCGGCCTGTGGCAGCAAGCCAAGCAGTTCTGCCTGCTGGATTACCCGATTGTCGAGCTGGAAGGCAAAACCCTGGGTTTGCTCGGCCACGGCGAACTGGGCGGCGCCGTCGCGCGCCTGGCCGAAGCCTTCGGTATGCGCGTGGTGCTGGGAGCCATTCCTGGCCGCCCGGCCCGTGCAGATCGGGTACCGCTGGACGAACTGCTGCCGCAAGTCGACGCCCTGACCCTGCATTGCCCGCTCAATGAACACACGCGTCACTTTATCGGTGCCCGCGAGTTGGCGCTGCTCAAGCCGGGCGCGTTTGTGGTCAACACTGCACGCGGTGGCCTGATCGATGAACAAGCCTTGGCCGATGCCTTGCGCGGCGGTCATCTGGGCGGCGCGGCCACCGATGTGCTGAGCGTCGAACCGCCGACCACCGGCAACCCACTGCTGGCCGGCGACATCCCGCGGCTAATCATCACCCCCCACAGTGCCTGGGGCAGTCGCGAGGCGCGGCAACGGATCGTCGGCCAATTGACCGAAAACGCCCGAGGCTTTTTCAGCGGCGCACCGCAGCGCGTCGTCAGTTGATAAACTGCGCTCCTTTTTCAGGGAGCAGACCATGGATCCGCGCAGTGAAGTACTGCTTCGTCAGGCCGAACTTTTTCAAGGCAACGTGTTGCTGGCCGGCCTGCCCGCCGACGACCTGCTGGGGCGGCTGCCCAATGCCCATGGCTGGTGCTGGCATGCCGGCGACCAGGCGGCGCTGGATGCACGGTTTGCCGAGCGCAGCCATTTCGGGGTGAATGTGCCGGATCGCGCATTCGATACGGCCGTGGTGTTCCTGCCCAAGTCCAAGGACCTGGCTGATTACATCCTCAAGGCCGTGGCCGCCCGTCTGCCGGGCGCCGAGCTGTACCTGGTAGGCGAAAAACGCGGCGGCATCGAAAGCGCCGCCAAGCAACTGAACGCCTTTGGCAAACCACGCAAGCTCGACAATGCGCGGCACTGCCAACTGTGGCTGGCTACCGTGGCCGACGCCCCGCCAGCCCCCGAACTGGCGAGCCTTGCCCAAGTCTTTGAAGTGCCACTGGCCGACGGCCCGCTCAAGGTCGTCAGCCTGCCGGGCGTGTTCAGCCATGGCCGCCTGGATCGCGGCACCGCACTGTTGCTGGAACACCTGGACAAACTGCCCAGCGGTCATCTGCTGGACTTCGGCTGCGGCGCCGGCGTGCTGGGGGCGGCGGTCAAGCGGCGCTACCCGCACAACACCGTGACGCTGCTTGATGTGGACGCCTTCGCCACCGCCAGCAGTCGCCTGACCCTGGAGGCCAATGGCCTGGAAGGCGACGTGCTGACCGGCGATGGCATCGACGCCGCGCCCATGGGCCTGGATGCGATTCTGAGCAACCCGCCGTTCCATGTCGGGGTGCATACGGACTATTTCGCAACGGAGAATCTGCTGCGAAAAGCACGTCAACATCTGAAAAACGGCGGCGAACTTCGGTTAGTCGCCAATAGCTTCCTGAAGTATCAACCGCTGATCGAAGAGCATCTGGGCGTCTGCGCAGTCAAGGCTGAGGGCCAGGGTTTTCGCATCTACCGCGCCAAGCGCGGCTGACGGGCGTTTGAAAAAGAAGGCTTGCCGAATGGATTTTGCCAAGGCAGAATCCGCTCCGTCCTAGGGGAGTAGTCTCCCACGAGCAACATGCTCGTCCGGCATACGTCAACATACTTGGTCAGCAGACCATGGCGTATGCGACCCAGGAGTCCGCACAGACGGACCGGGGTTTGACAAGACCTATGACACGCACACCTTACCCGGGGCGGGAAGGCTGTACGTGTCATAGCCGTGTCGACCCGCCCCTGGAAACCTACCTGATGCTGGATTCACTTCTCGTTCCTACCGCAATCGTTGCCTTGGCCGAAATCGGCGACAAGACGCAGTTGCTCGCGCTCATTCTTGCCGCACGCTTTCGCAAACCCTGGCCGATCATCGCCGGCATCATCGCCGCGACCCTGGCCAACCACGCCGCCGCCGGTGCCGTGGGCGCCTGGTTTGGCAGTTTCTTCTCGGACGCGGTGCTGCACTGGATCCTCGCCGCGAGCTTCTGCGCCACGGCCTTGTGGACCCTGGTGCCAGACAAACTCGACGATGACGAGGCCAGCACCTCACGCAAGTTCGGGCCGTTCCTGACCACACTGATTGCGTTCTTTATCGCGGAAATCGGTGACAAGACGCAGATCGCCACAGTAATGCTGGCGGCGCAATATCCGGAGTTGTGGCTGGTGATTATCGGCACCACCTTAGGGATGCTGATTGCCAACGTGCCGGTGGTTCTGGCGGGGAATTTCGCGGCAGAGAAACTGCCATTGACCCTGATTCGGCGCCTGGCGGCCTCGGCGTTCTTCATCCTGGCGCTGGTGGCGGTGTACAAGGCCATGCAAAGCAGCGGCTGGATCTGATGTGGGAGCGGGCTTGCCCGCGATAACAGTGGCCCAGTTGATAAATACGTAACTGATACACCGCTATCGCAGGCAAGCCAGCTCCCACATTTGGCGTTTCACACAGTCCGAGCTATCAGGACTTCTTGGCCTGTTGGTAAAGCGGCATCACCTTGGGAATCGCCGCCTGCAGCGAAGCGATCCGGCTGCTGGAGGCCGGGTGGGTGCTCATGAATTCAGGCGGTGCGCCGTCCGAGGCCTTGGCCATCTTGTTCCACAGCGTGATCGCGGCGTTCGGGTTGTAACCGGCGCGGGCCGACAGTTCCAAGCCAATCAGGTCGGCTTCGTTTTCATTGCTGCGGCTGTTGGGCAAGGTCATGCCGTAGTTGGCCACGGTGTCGGCCAGCGCCATGCTGTCCTGGCCCAGGCCCAGCAATGCGCCGGCGCCTTGCTTGGCCATCTCGATGCCATAGGCCTTGGACATGGCTTCACGGCCATGTTCACGCAGGGCGTGGGCAATTTCATGGCCCATGACCGCGGCCAATTCATCGTCGGTCAACTTGAGCGTGTCGATCAGCCCACTGTAGACAAAGATCTTGCCGCCAGGCCCGCAGTTGGCGTTCATCTCGTCGCTCTTGATCAGGTTCACTTCCCACTTCCACTGCGCCGCATCCGGGCGGAAGGTGGGGGCCTGGGCGATCAGCCGCTTGGCAATGGCCTGCACGCGCTTGGCGTTGGCGCTGGTCTTGTCCACCAAGCCCTTGCCACTGGCTTCGCCCAGGGTCTGTTGGTACGACTGCGCGTACATCTGGTCGACTTCCTGGCTCGACAGCATGCTGAACATGTACTGCTTGCGCTCCACACCCACGGCACCGCCGCTGGTGGTGTTGACCGACTGGCAACCGGCGAGCAGCAGGGCTGCGCTCAATGCCGTTACCGCCAAATATTTTTTCATGCACATTCTCCCTGAAAACATGGCGCGTATCGTAGGCCCTCCTCTGTATCGGCGCTAGATACACCGGACGCTTAACCGCTAATTTCAGACTCCCCTCACGCCCATGACCATTCTATAAGCGACATTCCTGATTCTTTTGCAGGGCAGCGCCTCATGTCTGCCGGGCCTGTGGCCGATATAAAAAAGGCAGATCATGCCCCCAGCGCCCGGAGCCATCATGAAATTCAAGTCGATTCAGTTTTCTGTCGCGGCATTGGCCGGAGCCATTGTCCTGAGCGTCGTGGCGGCCCTGGTGCTGTACGCGCTGTTCGCCGGCGCACGGACCCAGGAAATGGTGCAGCAACGTACCCAGGCGCAATTCGAGCAAGTCATCGAACAACGTCTTACGGCATTGGCGCAAACCCAGGCCACCCTTATCCAGCGCGAACTGGAAGCGCCACTGGTGACCGCCAAAGGCCTGGCCACCACCAATGCGCTGATGGGCATGAAAGACGCAAACGGCGCCGCCCCGCTGCAGGTCAGTCGTGAACAACTGATCAACCTGCTGCACGAAACCGTGGTGCGCAACCCGAAAATCCTCGGTTCCTATATCGCCTGGGAACCCAATGCCATCGACCACAATGACGCCCATTACCTGAACTCCACCGTGGTTGGTGTAGAACCCAGCAACGGGCGCTTCATGCCCTGGTGGTTCCGCAACCAGGACGGCAGCCTGGGCCTGGAAAAACTCGCCGACCTGACTGACCAGAAAATCCTCTCCACCGGCATTCGCGCCAGCGAGTACTACCTCTGCTCCAAGGAAACCCAGAAGCCCTGCGCCATCGACCCGGCCCCCTATCGTGTGGGCAACACCACGGTGATGCTGGCCTCGTTTATCGAACCGATCATGGTCGACGGCGCGTTCCAGGGCATCGTCGGCGCCGATCTGTCGGTGAATTTCATCCAGGAAATGCTCACCGCAGCCGACCAGAAGCTTTACAACGGCGCCGGTGAAATGGCACTGATTTCCAACAACGGCCGCCTGGTGGCCTACACCCAGGACCCTAGCAAGCTGGGGGAAAAGGCCAGCGACCTGCTCGACAAAAATGAACTGGATAACCTCGGCCAACTGAAAACCGGTGAGGTGCGCTACGACATCGACCAGGCCAACGGGCATATCGAGTTGTTCCTGCCCTTTAACATCGGCCAGACCGATGCGCGTTGGACCCTGATGCTGCAACTGCCCTTGGGCGCGGTCATGGCCGACCTGCACACCCTGCAAGGCGACCTCGAGGCCCAACGCAAAACCGATATTTTCGGCATGACCATGGTCGGCCTGTTGATTGCCGGCATCGGCCTGCTGGTGATCTGGCTGGTGGGCCACGGCATTGCCCGGCCGCTCAAGCAAATGGTGGCGATGCTCAATGACATCGCCCAGGGCGAAGGCGACCTGACCCGCCGCCTGACCAGTGACCGCGCCGATGAACTGGGCGCGATTGCGGCGGGCTTCAACACCTTCCTGATCAAGTTGCAGGGCATGATTACCCAGGTGGTCAGTTCGGTGCAGAAGGTCAGCGACTCCTCGGAGCACACCGCCGATATCGCCATCCGCACCAACCAGGGCGTGCACAAACAGATGGTCGAGATCGACCAGGTCGCCACTGCCGTGCACGAAATGACCGCCACCGCCCAAGACGTGGCGCGCAATGCCACCCAGGCCGCCCAGGCTGCCACCCACGCAGACCAGGCCGCGAGCCAGGGCATGCAGATTGTGCGCGACACCTCCACGTCCATCGGCGCCCTGGCCCTGGAGATCGGCAAGGCAGTGGGCGTGGTCCAGGCCCTGGCCAAGGACAGCGAAAACATCAATGCCATCCTGATTGCCATCCGCGGCATTGCCGAGCAGACCAACCTGCTGGCCCTCAACGCCGCAATCGAAGCCGCCCGGGCTGGCGAGCAGGGCCGGGGGTTTGCGGTAGTAGCCGACGAAGTGCGCAACCTGGCGCAGAAAACCCAGAAAGCCACCGAAGAAATCCAGACCATGATCCAGCAATTGCAGCAAGGCACGCGGGACGTGGTGCGGGTCATGGAAGACAGCCAGCAGCGCACCGATGAAAGCGTGCACCATGCCGCCAAGGCCGCCCAGGCTCTGGAGACCATCACCCAGGCCGTATCGGTGATCAATGATATGAACACGCAGATTGCCAGTGCAGCGGAAGAACAGAGCGCGGTGGCCGAGGACATCAACCGGAATGTGATCAATATCGGCCAGGTGGCCAACGAAGTGGCAGGCGGTGCCGATGAGTCCAGTGCCGCGAGCGCGGGGCTGACCCAGTTGGCGGAGCAGCAGCGGCGGTTGATCAATCAGTTCAAGGTCTGAAGGCTTTAGTGGACTTTAGGGCCTCATCGCTGGCAAGCCAGCTCCCACATGTGATGTGTGAATACATTCAAATGTGAGAGCTGGCTTGCCAGCGATGGCCATAAGTATCTACACAACTTTGCCGCAACGCCTAAATCCAGGCAGATAGCGCAGTTGTGGCGAGCGGGCTTGCCCCGCGCTGGGCTGCGAAGCAGCCCCAGTAAGCCGTATGCGGTGTATCAGATACTCCGTAGCGGCTGGTTTTAGGGCTGCTTCGTAGCCCAGCGCGGGGCAAGCCCGCTCGCCACAGGAGAGTTCGTCAGTTTCTGAAAGTTGTGTAGATACCTATGCAGCGATGGTGGCAGTACATCCCCCCACAACCTTCAAGCTCACCCCGGAGTAAGGCATTCCGGCCCATTGAGCTTGGGATCATTGACCATATTAGCCAGCACCCGCTCGCGCAACGCGGTGGGCTCACCGGCCAGCAATCCCTGCAACACATGCAACGGCGTCTCGGGATCCAGCCAGGCCTCCTGCCCCGCCGCATCCAGAATCAACGGCCGGCGCTGGCTCTGCGCCGCCTGGGTAACCACCGCCGCGCTCAGCCATACCTGCTCCTGCACTGGGTAGGCCTCCCAGATCGCCGCAAAAAACAGGGTCGAACCCTCCCCCGGCGTCAACCAGTACGGGCGCTTGCGCTGGGTGCCGCGCCATTCATAAAAGCCATTGGCCGGCAGCAGGCAACGGCGCAGGCGAAAGGCCTCGCGAAACATCGGCTGTTCGGCCAGGGTTTCGGCGCGGGCGTGGGCCGGGGTGCGGGACAGATCGGTCAACCACGGCGGCGTCAGCCCCCAACGGGCCCGCGCCAGGGTGCGCTGGCCGTCAGTGGCGCGCTGGATCAGCACCGAATCATTGGGGGAAATATTCCACTGGGCCTGTTGATCCGCCGGGAAACCCGGCAAGGCAGCAAAGGCGGGATTCCAGCGAAACAGGGCATAACGTCCACACATGGGGCAACACGACTCTTGGGTAAACCGATCGACAGCCTAACAGACCAGCACGTCGGGGTAGCTGTCGGGTTCGTCGCCGGGCAATGGTTGCGCACCGATATACGCAGTAATCAGCTCGCGGGCGTAGGTGGCCTGGTCGTTCTCCACCTCCAAGCCCAACAGGCCGAAAATCGGCAGCTCACCCGTGCCACCGAGCAGATGGCGCCCCACCAGATGGGCATCGATGCCTTCGCTGGCGAGCATTTGCTGCAACAACTCACCTTCCATCAGGTTTTCCGGCTCGTAGATTCGTTGCATGGCCGCTCCCTTTACTCGTTCTCGCTGCGCACTTCGAGCATCCATTCGTCGCCATGTACCTGCAGGTCGAAAATGATCGGCCGACAGCACACCTGGCAGTCTTCTACATAGTTCTGGTCACCGCCGGACAAATCCACGTTTGTCTCGCTCTGTTCACCACAATAAGGACAATCGTACAGCGCACTTTCGAGCATCGCGGTCTCCCAGGTGACTTGTGCGTATAATCGCCGGTCTATTTGCAGGGCTTTTTCGTTTGATGCCATTTGTTCAGACCTCGCCCTGTCACTTATCGATCCAAACCTTTACTTACCCTAGCCGTTTCTAACAAGAGAGCATGATGGGCGAATTCGATACCATCCGACCTTACAACGACAGCGAAGTCCCGGCAGTGCTGGCCCGGCTGTTCAGTGACAAGGCCTTTCTGGACATCCTGACCCACTTTCGCTTCCCGCGCTTTGCCGGCGCCTTTGGCTGGCTGCTCAAGCCGCTGATCGCCCAGAAGCTGCGCCGTGAGTTCGCCGGTGTCACCACCGTCGCCACCTTGCAGGACAAAGTCGAGTTTTACGTCGACCACACCATTGACCGGGCGACCGACGGCGTCACCTATACCGGGGTCGAGCAGCTCAAGTCCGGCACGGCCTACGTGTTCCTGGCCAACCACCGCGATATCGTGATGGACCCGGCCTTCGTCAACTATGCGGTGTACCACGCCGGCCTGCCAACACCGCGTATTGCCATCGGTGACAACCTGCTGCAGAAGCCGTTTGTCAGCGACCTGATGCGCCTGAACAAGAGTTTTATCGTGCACCGCTCCATCACCGGGCGGCGCGAGAAAATGGCGGCGTATCAGTTGCTGTCGGCCTACATCAATCATTCGATCCGTAACGACTGCCAGTCGATCTGGATCGCCCAGGCCGAAGGTCGCGCCAAGGATGGGGATGATCGCACCGAGTCGGCGATCCTCAAGATGTTCCATATGAGCCGCAAGGACGAGCCATTCGCCGACGTCATCCTGTCGCTGAACCTGACGCCAGTGTCCATCAGCTACGAATACGACCCGTGCGACGCCGCCAAGGCCCGCGAGCTGTATATCCGCGCCACCACCGGGACCTACACCAAGGCGCCAGGCGAGGATGACGTGAGCATTGCCCTGGGCATCACCGGCTACAAGGGCCGGGTCCATATCAACTTTGCGCCGCCCATCACCGAGCGTTTTGAAGACACCAAGCTGCTGGCCATCGAGATGGACCGGCAGATTCTCGGCGGGTATCGGTTGTTTCCAGTGCACTACCTGGCGTATGCACAGTGGAGCGACGCCGACCCGCAGTTGCAGGTGCCGACGGCGGCCGAGGTATTCCCGGCGGACGAGCTGGCCAAGGCGAAAGCGGAGTGGGAACGGCGTTTGAATGCCTGCCCGGCAGAGCACCGACCGTATCTGGTGCTGCAATATGCGACGCCAGTGCGTAATCAGTACCGGGTCAAAGCCGGGATCCCCCTTTAAACTACCGTCTAAATGTGGGAGCGGGCTTGCTCGCGAAAGCGGTGGATCAGTTAGTACAGATTTGACTGATCCACCGCTTTCGCGAGCCAGCTCGCTCCCACAGTTGTTTTGTGGTGTTTTTACAGTCGAGTACTGAGCCAGGACAGCAGCAACGCCAGGCTAAGACAGGCAAAGCTAATGCGATAGCCAAGGCGATGACTGCGCTCGGTGCGCACATCCAGAAACAACATCGGCTGGTCGATGGCCCGCTCTTCGCTCTGTGCGGCCAGATTGGCCATTGCGCGTTGTTCGCGCAGCCGAGTGATGAACAGCAGCCCCGCGCCAGGGCACGCAATCAGCAGTGCAGCGGTATTGATCAGTAGCGCAGACAACGGCATTTCAAACCCCAGTGTGACAATTGTCCATCCAGATGCGCTCTCCCGCGCATTACAGCTCCCTGCCCCCATTGACGAGCAATGTATCGGGTAATTTACAACGTCACCTGAACGTCACCTTAACAAGCCACTCTGTTGCCCTTCGAACACCCGGGAGCTTGTCATGTTGCACGCGCAGAACCAGGATCGGCTGTACCTGATCGCCCCAAGCGATGAGCAAGAGGCGCTGGTCGGCGGCCTGGCGTTCAATGTCCAAGACCGGCACTGGCTGGTGTATTGCGCCCTCGGCGGGCATCAACATGCCGACCTGCCGGAGCTGGATCTGCTGACTGGCGTGAGTGTGCTGGACTTTTATGTCGAAACGGCGGCATGACGCCCACAGGCACAAAAAAGCCGGGCCCGTGACGGGGCCCGGCTTTTTTACCAGCGATTATTGCGAGCTGAGGATCTGGCCGATGCTTGGATCCTTGAACAAGCGCGTCAGGGCATCACTCAACACGTCGCTGACCAGCTTGGTGTTGGTTTCCTGATTCGGCGCCATGCCGAAGCGTTGGTCCAGGGATGCACCGTAACGGCCGCTGTAGCGGCGGTTGCCGGCCGACACATCAGAGCGGAAGGTCGCGCCGATGGTGGCTTCAGTCACGTACAGGCCTTCCTTGGGCGACTGGTACTTCAGCTCGGCCAGGGTCACGGTCAACTGCGGTGCGCCTGGCGAGTTGCTGGTCGGGGTGAAGCCCAGCAGACGCACAGCCGCTTCGGCCTGGGCTTGCAGCTTGGGCAGTACGTCGGCGCCGGTCACCGTGATAGCGCTGGTTTCCGGGTACAGGCCGCCGCGGGTGCCCAGGGTCGGCGATGGACGACCATCAACAACACGCACCGATACCGGCTGGCCATGGCCCACAGGCGCCAACTGGGTGGTGAGCTTGGGTTGCGGGCTGAGTTGCTGCGGGCTGTGCGCGCAGCCAACCAGGGTCAAGCTGGTCACAGTGATCAAACCGAACAACAGGCGTTGCAACATGCTTTTCTCTCCAGAATTCAGGTACCGACAGGCCGGCAGTATAGCGGCGCGCCACCGCCTGGAACTAGCGCCAGTTACAACCTCGGACCCAGGCCCGCCTGCCGCGGTTCAATGTCACCGATATGTCATGCTGGGCTGGCATGCTTGCCCCCATTATCAGGAGGCCGACCATGCTCAATCTTCTCTGGCGCTTTTTCGCTCGCACCCCCGTCCGTCGCAACTTTGCCCTGCTCGACCTGCAAGGTCGCTGCCAGGCATTCAAGCAATGCAGCCAGCCGCCCGTAGGCGAGGGTTGGGTCGAAGTCGACGAGATCCGCCTGAGCTGGATGCACCATCCGCTGCCCGCCCGCGCACGCGTCAGCCCGCGCCGCGCACGGTCATCGCACCGCCTGCCGTTGACCGCCTGACCGAAGCGCTAATAAAAGTCATAAAACACGTCCATTTCCCCGCAGTTCTTCGCTACAATCTCCCCCCGATTATAAGGACGTCTCCTGATCGGGCCTCGCAGCATCGCTAATGCCCAGGTATTAGCTCCCCCGCACCGCCCACAGAGAGCCGCCCACACAGATCGAGTGAAGCTGGTGAGCTGGCTGTTTTGTCTGCAAACCTGCGCCTTTACCGAATCTGCCAGAGCTGCCATTGCGCTCGGCCACTTGAGTTGTTTGCCCGTTATGCCGCGTGTCGGCAGTGATTTCGGGCCAGGTGCCAGACTGGGGCAGCCCTTTTTTGAGGTTCACGTCTTCAAAAGAGCGTGAAAAAAACGGGTTTTCACAACTTCACAAGAGTGTGGCGAGCAAATGAATAGTTTTGCGTTTGTACAAGCACCATCAACGTCTGGCACTGCCCAACCACACAGGACCGAGTACTCCTCAAAAACCGGAGCTTGAAGCCTGTCCGCTACGGATTTGGTTGCACGATCGGACGTACTTGACCATAAGTCGAATTGCCACAGGGCCCCTGAAATGCGTTCATATGCAGATAAGGCCTGGTCGGCAGCGTCCGCTGAAGTTGCAAAAAAATTGCGAAGAATCGGACATGGCGATCCTGGCCATGGGTAACCTGGGGCATTACGTGAACCGCCCTGTCACTCCTGGCAGCCATGCCGTCAATTTGGTGCTGCAGATTTTGGAGACGCGTTAAATGGCGCATAACGAAGCAGTCGACGTAGTACTGGTAGGTGCGGGCATCATGAGTGCCACCCTCGCCGTACTGCTCAAGGAGCTCGACCCCGGCCTCAAGCTGGAAGTCGTTGAGCTGATGGACTCGGGTGCCGCGGAGAGTTCCAACCCGTGGAACAACGCCGGTACCGGTCACGCAGGGCTGTGTGAGCTGAACTACACCCCGCAGGCTGGCGATGGCTCCATCGACATCAAGAAAGCCGTGCACATCAACACCCAGTTCGAGGTGTCGAAGCAGTTCTGGGCGTACCTGACCAAAAAAGGCACCTTTGGCTCGTCCAAGTCCTTTATCAGCCCGGTGCCGCACTTGAGCTTCGTGCAGGGCGAAAAAGGCGTGTCGTTCCTCAAGAAGCGCTTTGAGACACTCAGCCAACACCACGCGTTCTCGGACATGCACTACACCGAAGACCGGGCAGAAATGGCCGAGTGGATGCCGCTGATGATGCCCGGCCGCCCCGCTGACGAAAAAGTCGCCGCGACCCGCGTGATGAACGGTACCGACGTCAACTTCGGCGCCCTGACCAACCAATTGCTGGCGCACCTGAGCAGCTCGGCAGATGCCCAGGTCAAGTACAGCAAGCGCGTCACCGGCCTCAAGCGCAATGGCGCCGGCTGGACCGTGAGCATCAAGGACGTCAACAGCGGCAACACCCGCCATGTCGACGCCAAGTTCGTGTTCCTCGGCGCCGGTGGCGCGGCCCTGCCGCTGCTGCAAGCCTCGGGTATCGAAGAAAGCAAAGGTTTTGGTGGCTTCCCGGTCAGCGGCCAGTGGCTGCGTTGCGACAACCCGGAAGTGGTCAAGCAGCACCAGGCCAAGGTCTACAGCCAGGCGGCCGTGGGTTCGCCACCGATGTCGGTGCCGCACCTGGACACCCGCGTGGTGGAGGGCAAGAAATCCCTGCTGTTCGGTCCATACGCCGGCTTTACTACCAAGTTCCTCAAGTTCGGCTCGTTCCTTGACCTGCCCATGTCGATCCGCCTCGGCAATATCGGCCCGATGCTGGCCGTAGCCCGCGACAACATGGACCTGACCAAGTACCTGGTCAGCGAAGTCATGCAATCGATGGAGCAGCGCCTGGAATCCCTGCGCCGCTTCTACCCCGAGGCCAAAGCCGAGGACTGGCGCCTGGAAGTGGCCGGCCAACGGGTGCAGATCATCAAGAAAGACCCGAAGAAAGGCGGCGTGCTGCAATTTGGTACCGAACTGGTCGCGGCCAAGGACGGTTCGCTGGCTGCTCTGCTGGGCGCCTCCCCAGGTGCTTCGGTGACGGTTTCAATCATGCTGGAACTGATCGAACGCTGCTTCCCGGCACAGGCGGCCGGCGAGTGGGCGGCCAAGCTGCAGGAAATCTTCCCGGCCCGGGAAAAAATCCTGGAGACCGATGCCGAGCTGTACCGCAAGATCAGCGTGCAGAACAACATCAGCCTGGAACTGGTTGAGCAAAGCAGCGAAACCTGTGGGAGCGAGCTTGCTCGCGAAAATCGTTAACGATAACGCAGCGTACTTGATTCAACGCGGCGCTCTCAGGCCCTTCGCGAGCAAGCTCGCTCCTACAAAGAAGCGATAAAAAACGCCCCGCTCTCGTGATGAGAGCGGGGCGTTTTTTTATGCCTTGGACAATCAGCCGCGAGCTTGGTCGATCAACTCGATGTACTCGTGCGCATTGCGCTGGTCCTTGATCAGGTCGACGAAGGTCTGGCCGTGCTCGTCCTTGCCATCGAGGTCCAGGCCGGCCTCCTTGAAAAAGGTCAGGAAACGCCCGAAATCGTCGATGCGCAAGCCGCGATAGGCTTTGATCAGTTTGTGCAGGGAAGGTGAAGTGGCGTCGACCGGTTCAAAATCCAGGAACAGCTTGATCTGATCGTCGCCGATCTCGTCACCAATCACTTGTTTCTTATCTTTACGCATTGCCGACTCCAGCCTGCAGACATTTACACGGGGGTACGAAGTCTACCTGCGGGACACACGCTTGTGTAGGAGCCGGCTTACTGGCTGCTACACAGCAAGTGTTCAATCGAACTGGGCCAGCATCCAGCGATGATACTCAGCCATACCGGCTTCGCCTTCCCGGGGTGCCCAGGTGGCCAGTTCGCCTTCGCCCACCGGGCGATAGGGGCCAGCCTTGCACTCGAACATCACCGAGTCGGGCTCAAGCACCACCAGGCCGTGGAAAACGCCGGGCGACAGATCAACGCCCTGGCAATCGCCACCCGCCTGCAGGACGCGCCGTTCCAGGACTTCGCCTGACTCGCTGAAGATCAGAATGCCCAGGCGCCCCTTGAGCACCAGCAAGGTCTCGGCCTTGTCAGCGGTGAGGTGACGATGAGGTTGCACGTAGGTGTGTGGCTGCAAACCTACAGCCATGCGATGGCACGGCTCTTCCATCTGATGGAAGTTGACGTTCTGCCGGCCCCGGGGGTTGGCGGCGGCTTTCTCGGCCAATTCGGCAAACAGCGATTGATCAAGAAAACGCGCCATGGCTTACATCCCCTTCACAGCAAAGATGCCATTGGCATTGCGCCAGTAGCCCTTGTAGTCCATGCCATAACCGAAAATGTAGCGGTCGATGCACGGCAGGCCAACGTAATCGGCCTTCAGGTCCGGGCGGGCCTTGCGGTCGTGGTCCTTGTCGATCAGCACCGCGGTGTGCACTTTGCGCGCGCCGGCGTGTTTGCAGAAGTCGATGATCGCGCCCAGGGTGTGACCCTCGTCGAGGATGTCGTCGATGATCAATACGTCGCGGTCGATGAACGACACTTCCGGCTTGGCCTTCCAGAACAGGTCGCCGCCGCTGGTTTCATTGCGATAGCGCGTGGCGTGCAGGTAGGACGCTTCCAGGGGGAATTGCAGATGAGTCAGCAATTTGCCGGCGAAAATCAGACCACCGTTCATCACACAGAACACCACCGGGTTGGTGTCGGCCATTTCGCGGGTGATGTGCGCGCCGACCTTGGCGATAGCCTCTTCGACTTGTGCTTCGGTGTACAGGCAGTCAGCCTCGCGCATGATTTGACGGATATGGTCGAGATCAGCGGACATGGCGCTCTCCAGGGGTACTGTGGCAAGAAAAGCGGGCGAAGGTACGCCTCTGGGACGCAACGTTCAAGCCTTTATGGACTAACGTACTTGTTGTCTATAGGACAACACCCTCGGATAGATTAATCTAGACCGGTTTTTTTGCCCGCCGCCGGAGCCTTTCCCCATGCCCATCCGTGAGATCCGCCACCCGCTGATCCGACACAAGCTCGGCCTTATGCGCCGCGCCGACATTAGCACGAAGAACTTCCGTGAGCTTGCTCAGGAAGTCGGAGCGTTGCTCACCTACGAAGCCACGAAAGATTTACCCCTGGAAAACTACGAGATCCCCGGTTGGTGCGGTCCCGTCCAGGTCGAGAAAATCGCCGGCAAGAAAATTACCGTGGTGCCGATCCTGCGCGCCGGTATCGGCATGCTCGAAGGCGTGCTGAGCCTGATCCCAGGCGCCAAGGTCAGCGCTGTGGGCGTCGCCCGCAACGAAGAAACCCTGCAGGCCCACACCTACCTGGAAAAACTCGTCCCGGAAATCGACGAGCGCCTGGCGATGATCATCGACCCGATGCTGGCCACCGGCAGCTCCATGGTCGCCACCATCGACCTGCTGAAGAAAGCCGGCTGCAAGGACATCCGCGCCATGGTGCTGGTGGCTGCGCCCGAAGGTATCGCCGCCGTAGAAAAAGCGCACCCGGATGTGGTGATTTACACCGCGTCCATCGATGAACGCCTGAACGAACACGGCTACATCATTCCGGGCCTGGGCGATGCGGGCGATAAAATCTTCGGCACCAAGCAGAAGGACGCGTGAACATGCAGGATGAATTCAACGACCCGCTTTGGCGCCAGATCCTGTCTGGCGCACAGATGCTCTTCGTAGCATTTGGCGCGTTGGTGTTGATGCCACTGATCACAGGTCTTGATCCAAACGTTGCACTGTTTACCGCAGGCCTGGGCACGTTGCTGTTCCAGATCGTGACAGGGCGCCAAGTGCCGGTGTTCCTGGCATCGAGCTTTGCCTTTATCACCCCGATCATTCTCGCCAAGGGCCAGTTCGGCCTCGCGGCGACCATGGGCGGTGTGATGGCAGCGGGTTTCGTCTACACCTTTCTCGGCCTGGCCGTGAAGATCAAGGGCACCGGTTTTATCGACCGGCTGCTGCCGCCCGTGGTCATCGGGCCGGTGATCATCTCCATTGGCCTGGCCATGGCGCCGATTGCCGCCAATATGGCGATGGGCAAGAGTGGTGACGGTGCCGAGCTGATCCATTACCAGACGGCCATGATGATCTCGATGCCAGCGCTGCTGACCACGCTGATCGTGGCCGTGTTCGGCAAGGGTATTTTCCGCCTGGTGCCGATCATTGCCGGGGTATTGGTGGGTTTTGGCATGTCGTTCTACTTTGGCGTGGTCGACACCGCGAAGATCGCCGCCGCGCCATGGCTAGCCCTGCCTCACTTCACCGCGCCGGAATTCAACTGGCAGGCGATTCTGTTTATCGTCCCAGTCGCCCTGGCACCGGCCATTGAACACATCGGCGGCGTGATTGCCGTGGGTAGCGTGACCGGTCGCGATTACCTGAAAAAGCCCGGCCTGCATCGCACGCTATTGGGCGACGGCATCGCCACCACCACTGCCGGCCTGTTCGGCGGCCCGCCCAACACCACCTACGCCGAAGTGACCGGCGCGGTGATGCTGACCAAGAACTACAACCCGAAGATCATGACCTGGGCGGCGGTATTTGCCATCACCCTGGCCTTTGTCGGCAAGTTCGGCGCGCTGCTGCAGAGCATTCCGGTGCCGGTGATGGGCGGGATTCTGTGCCTGTTGTTCGGCTCGATTGCCGCGGTGGGGATGAATACCCTGATCCGTCACCAGATCGACCTGGGGGAAGCACGCAATCTGGTGATTGTGTCGGTAACCCTGGTATTCGGGATTGGCGGTGTGCTGATCGGCACCGGCACCGGCCCGGACGATTTCGGCCTCAAGGGCATCGCCCTGTGTGCGGTGGTAGCGATTGGCTTGAACCTGCTGCTGCCGGGCAATGACGGCTGGAAGCACAAGAAGCCGGACGAGCCGTTGCTCTAAAGGCTACGGATTGTCGGTGTTGCTGATGACCTCATCGCGGGCAAGCCCGGTTCCCACATTGCAATGCATTTGTGTGTGGGAGCCGGGCTGGCCCGCGATGAGCATAGGTATCTACACAACTTTGCCGCAACGCCCAAATCCAGACAGATAGAGCAGTTGTGGCGAGCGGGCTTGCCCCGCGCTGGGCTGCGAAGCAGCCCTAAACCCGGGCGTCGCGGTTTATCTGAAGAAACGTGGAGGGCTTTTTGGGCTGCTTCGCAGCCCAGCGCGGGGCAAGCCCGCTCGCCACAGGAGAGTTCGTCAGTTTCTGAAAGTTGTGTAGATACCTATGCCGCGATGAGGCCAGGGCAGCCAATACAGGTTTAAGCCTTAAAGATCGCCCAAGCCATCGACCAGCGCCTGGTTCTGCTCTGGCGTGCCGATGCTGATCCGCAGGAACTGGGCAATCCGCTCCTGCTTGAAGTGCCGCACGATCACCCCTTGCTCGCGCAGCTTGGCCGCCAGGCCGGCGGCGTCGTGCCGTGGGTGGCGGGCAAAGATGAAGTTGGCCGCCGAAGGCAGCACTTCAAAGCCTTTACCCTGCAACTGCGCAACCACCTTCTCGCGACTGTCGATGACCAACTGGCAGGTCTTCTCGAAGTATTCACGATCTTCAAAGGCCGCCGCCGCACCAACAATCGCCAGGCGATCCAGCGGATAGGAGTTGAAGCTGTTCTTGACCCGCTCCAGCGCCTCTATCAGGTCCGGATGGCCCACCGCCAGGCCTACGCGCAAACCGGCCAGTGAGCGCGATTTGGAGAGGGTCTGGGTGACCAGCAGGTTGGGGTAACGGTCTACCAGGCTGATGGCGGTTTCGCCACCGAAGTCGATATAGGCTTCATCGACCACCACCACCGAATCCGGGCTGGCCTTGAGCAACTGCTCCACCGCATCCAGCGCCAGCACGCAGCCGGTCGGCGCGTTCGGGTTGGGGAAGATGATGCCGCCATTGGGCTTGGCGTAGTCCGCCACGCGGATCTGGAACTGCTCGTCCAGCGGCACCGGGTCGGACTTGATGCCGTACAACCCGCAGTAGACTGGATAAAAGCTGTAGCTGATATCCGGAAACAGCAGCGGCAAGTCGTGCTGGAACAGGCCGTGGAAGATGTGCGCCAGGACTTCATCGGAACCATTGCCGAGGAAGACCTTGCTCGCATCGACCCCGTAATACTTGGCCACGGCCTGCTTGAGCAGGTCGCTGTTGGGGTCGGGGTACAAACGCAGGTTGTCGTTCAGCTCGGCCTGCATGGCTGCCAGCGCCTTGGGCGATGGCCCATAGGGGTTTTCGTTGGTGTTGAGCTTGACCAGCTTGGTCAGCTTCGGCTGCTCGCCGGGCACGTAAGGCACCAGGTTCTTGACGAAGGGGCTCCAGAATTTGCTCATGCCTTACTCTCCCTTGACGATGCGGTATTCGGCGCTACGGGCGTGTGCGCTCAACGATTCGCCACGGGCCAGCACCGAGGCAGTCTTGCCCAGCTCGGAAGCGCCCTGGGGCGAGCAGAAGATGATCGACGAGCGCTTCTGGAAGTCGTAAACCCCCAGCGGCGACGAGAAACGCGCGGTACCCGACGTTGGCAATACGTGGTTGGGACCCGCGCAGTAGTCACCCAGGGCCTCACTGGTGTGGCGGCCCATGAAGATCGCCCCGGCGTGGCGAATCGACGGCAGCCAGGCTTGTGGGTCGGCCACGGACAGCTCCAAGTGCTCGGGAGCGATGCGGTTGGCCACTTCGATGGCCTGCTCCATGTCCTGCACCAGGATCAGCGCGCCACGGCCATTGATCGACTTCTCGATAATCTCGGCACGTTCCATGGTCGGCAGCAGTTTATTGATGCTGGCCGCCACCTTGTCGAGGAACTCGGCGTCGGGGCTGACCAGGATCGCCTGGGCGTCTTCGTCGTGTTCGGCCTGGGAGAACAGGTCCATGGCGATCCAGTCCGGGTCGGTCTGGCCGTCGCACACCACGAGGATTTCCGACGGGCCGGCAATCATGTCGATACCGACCTGGCCAAACACGTGGCGTTTGGCGGTGGCCACGTAGATATTGCCGGGGCCGACCACCTTGTCCACCTTCGGCACACTTTCGGTGCCGTAGGCCAACGCGGCGACTGCCTGGGCACCGCCGATGGTGAACACACGATCAACCCCGGCAATGCAGGCCGCGGCCAGCACCAGCTCGTTGATTTCACCGCGCGGGGTCGGGACCACCATGACCACTTCTGTCACGCCGGCAACCTTGGCGGGGATGGCATTCATCAAGACCGATGACGGATAAGAAGCCTTGCCACCCGGCACGTACAGGCCGGCGCGGTCCAGGGGCGTGACTTTCTGCCCCAGCACCGTGCCATCAGCCTCGGTGTAACTCCAGGAATCCTGCTTCTGTTTTTCGTGGTAGCTGCGCACCCGCGCTGCCGCGACTTCCAGGGCTTCACGCTGGGGCGCAGTGATGCGCGTCAGGGCCAGCTCCAGGCGTTCGCGGGGCAGGATCAGGTCGGCCATGGACTTGACGTCCAGGCCGTCGAACTGCCGGGTAAAGTCCACCAGCGCCGCATCGCCGCGCTCGCGCACAGCCTTGATGATGTCGAGAACCCGCTGGTTGACCGAGTCGTCGGACACACTTTCCCAGCTCAGCAGATGATCCAGATGATGGGCGAAATCCGGGTCGGCAGCGTTGAGTCGGGCAATTGCAGTGGACGTGGTCATAGCGAGGGCCTCAATAGAATTGGCAAAAACTCAGGCGCCCTAAACTAGCAGTCGTTTCCGCTTGGGCACCCGAGAATTCTGGCTATGAGGCGGATAGACGGGCGCGACCTAAGGCTGCGCAGGTGAGTCAACCGCGGTGTCGAGACTCCACTGCCTTGCGCAGGGTGTCGATCAACGCCTGGATACGGGCGTGCTGCATTTTCATCGAAGCTTTGTTGACGATCAGGCGGGAGCTGATGTCGGCGATAAAGTCCTGGGGTTCCAGGCCATTGGCACGCAGGGTGTTGCCGGTGTCGACCACGTCGATGATCTTGTCGGCCAGGCCAATCAGCGGCGCCAGCTCCATCGAGCCGTAGAGCTTGATGATATCGACCTGACGGCCTTGCTCGGCGTAATAACGCTTGGCAACGTTGACGAACTTGGTGGCTACCCGCAGGCGGCCCTTGGGCTCGACGTCACCGACACGGCCGGCGGTCATCAGCTTGCACAGGGCAATACGCAGGTCCAGCGGCTCGTACAGGCCCTGGCCACCGTATTCCATCAGCACGTCCTTACCGGCGACACCGAGGTCGGCGGCGCCATGTTCAACATAGGTCGGCACGTCGGTAGCCCGCACGATCAACAGGCGAACGTCGTCCTGGGTCGTGGGGATGATCAGCTTGCGGCTCTTGTCCGGATTCTCGGTCGGCACGATGCCCGCTTCAGCCAGAAGCGGCAATGTATCGTCAAGGATGCGGCCCTTGGACAGTGCGATGGTCAACATGGGAAACGTCAGTCCTTCATCAGGCTATTGCTGTCCGGTCGCAAACGGCGCCAGACACAGATCGAGGCCATGACAGCCTCGATTTGAAACAAATCTGCTAACAGCATACATCGTCCTGTGGCGAGGGAGCTTGCTCCCGCTGGACTGCGCAGCAGTCCCGGCCTTAAAGAGCAGGGCCGCTTCGCGCCCCAGCGGGAGCAAGCTCCCTCGCCACAATGACGGTGTTGACAGCCCCGAGGACTAGCCCGGTACGCGGCGGATTTTTGCGCCGAGCATCTGCAGTTTTTCTTCGATGCACTCGTAGCCACGGTCTATGTGGTAGATGCGATCGATCAGGGTGTCGCCGTCAGCGCACAGCGCCGAGATCACCAGGCTGGCCGAAGCCCGCAGGTCGGTGGCCATTACTGGCGCGCCCTTGAGCTGCTCGATACCGGTAACGATGGCAGTGTTGCCTTCGACCTGGATCTTGGCGCCCATGCGATGCAATTCATACACGTGCATGAAGCGGTTTTCGAAAATGGTCTCGATCACCGCACCGGTGCCTTCGGCAATCGCGTTCAAGGAGATGAACTGCGCCTGCATGTCGGTCGGGAAGGCCGGGTACGGAGCGGTACGCACGTTGACGGCTTTAGGCCGCTTGCCGTGCATGTTCAGCTCGATCCAGTCTTCGCCGGTGGTGATTTCGGCACCCGCTTCGCGCAGCTTTTCCAGGACCGCTTCAAGGATGGTCGGATCGGTGTCCTTGACCTTGACGCGACCACCGGTGACGGCAGCAGCAACCAGGTAGGTACCGGTCTCGATACGGTCCGGCATCACTTTGTAGGTCGCCGAGTGCAGGCGCTTCACACCGTCGATGGTGATGGTGTCGGTGCCGGCGCCGGTGATGTTGGCACCCATGGCGATCAGGAAGTTGGCCAGGTCGACCACTTCCGGCTCACGCGCGGCGTTCTGCAGGACACTACGGCCATTGGCCAGGGCCGCAGCCATCATGATGTTCTCGGTACCGGTCACGCTGACGGTATCAAAGAAGAAGTTGGCGCCACGCAGGCCGCCTTCCGGCGCCTTGGCCTTGATGTAGCCGCCTTCGACGTCGATGGTCGCGCCCATGGCCTCCAGGCCACGGATGTGCAGGTCGACCGGACGCGAGCCGATGGCGCAACCGCCAGGCAGTGCCACTTCGGCTTCGCCGAAACGGGCAACCATCGGGCCCAGTACCAGGATCGAGGCACGCATGGTTTTCACCAATTCGTACGGTGCGATCAGGGTCTTGATGGTGCGCGGGTCGATTTCGACCGACAGCTTCTCGTCGATCACCGGCTCAATGCCCATGCGACCGAACAGCTCGATCATGGTGGTGATGTCGTGCAGGTGTGGCAGGTTGGCTACGGTAACCGGGCCATCGCACAGCAAGGTAGCGGCCAGGATCGGCAAGGCCGAGTTTTTAGCCCCGGAGATACGGATTTCGCCATCAAGACGGGCACCGCCGGTAATAATCAATTTATCCATAAGAATCTCGACGCCTTGGGGGCTCAGGTGCGCTCGGCCCAGGCCGCGCGGCTGAAAAATTTCATAGTGACCGCATGGATGCTGCCATCGGTGATCCACGGGTTCAAATGGGCATAGATCTGCTGCTGACGCTTGACCGGGCTCAATGCCGCCAGTTCATCGCTAATCACGTTCAGCTGGAAATTGCAGCCTTCGCCTTCAACTGCAACCTCAGTATTCGGCAGCTTTCCTTCAAGGAAGCTTTTAACTTCTAGGGCCTGCATGCTCAACCTCTATCGGCGCCCAGTGCGCGCGGGTCGCACATCATACAAAAAAGCCCCGCGCCTGCGAACCCCGCATAGCAGGACTCTGACGGGGGGCTTCTTCAATAATGTGTATTAAGGATGCGCCAACAGCTCGGTCAAACCGCTAACCTGGGCAATTTCACGCATATCCTCGGGTAATGCGCGAATACTGACAGGTTTATTGACCGCTGCGGCGTCACGTAGGAAACACAGGAGCAATGACAAGCCAACACTGCTGGACTTCACCACCGCCGAGCAATCGATAACCAATGCCTGCGCGGTGCTGGCATTGATCAACGCCTGGCCCTGCTTGCGCAGGGCCGGCCCGGTGCTGTAGTCGAGCACGCCGCTGAGGAGCAGCTCGCCGGCCTGGCCTTGACGAACAGCCGACTCGGTCATGGGGCCTGCTTCTCTGCGGCTTCTTCGGTCACTTCCTTGGCCTTGGCCACTTCGCCAGCCCAACCATTGATGGTCTTGTCCAGGTCGTTGCCATTGCGCTGCATGGCATCGGCGAACTGGTCACGGAACAGCTTGCCAATGTTGATGCCATTGATGATCACGTTGCGCACTTTCCACTCACCGTTGATTTTCTCAAGGGTGTAGGAAACCGGATAGATCGAGCCATTGTTGCCCTTGACCTGCATATCCACGCTGGTGCGGTTGCCGGACTCATCCTTGGCCGGGGAAACGACGATACCCTGGTTGTTGTATTCCAGCAGGGCGTTGCCGTAGAACTGCATCAGGCTGCGCTTGAAGTTTTCCTGGAAGCGCTGCATCTGCTCAGGCGTAGCCTTGCGCGAGTACTTGACGGTCATGATGCTGCGGGAGATGCCATCTGCGTCGACCACCGGCCCCACAATCCCGTTGAGGGCATCGTAGAACGCGCTTGGGCTCTGCTTGTACTGTTCCTTGTTTGCCGCAAGGTCAGCCAGCAACTCCTTGGTGGTTCTATCAATAATGTCGTGCGCCGACGGCGCCGCCACGGCGTTAGCCATCAATGGCAAGGCTGCCAACAGCACCAACAGGCCACGTCGCAAGGTAGAGATCATGAACAAACTCCTCATTTGGCGTCTTTACTAACCGTATTAAGCAGGAATTTACCGATCAGGTCCTCCAATACCAGCGACGACTGTGTGTCATGAATGGTCGAACCATCCTTGAGCAAGGCTTCTTCCCCGCCCACGCTGATACCGATGTACTTTTCGCCCAGCAGACCCGCCGTGAGGATAGACGCCGTGGAGTCAGTCGGCAGGTTATCTACCTTCTTGTCCAGTTGCAGGGTCACTCGGCCGGTGAAGCTGTCGCGGTCCAGATCGATTGCCGTGACCTTGCCGATGGTCACACCGGCCATGGTCACTTTAGCTCTGACCGTCAAACCGGCGATATTGTCGAAGTAGGCGTAAAGTTTATAGGTATCGGCGGCCGGGCTGGCCGACAAGCCGCTGACTCGCAGGGCGAGCAACAGTAAAGCCAGGATGCCAGCCAGCAAGAAAAGGCCGACACCGATTTCCACAGTGCGGTTTTGCATCAGAAATCTCCAAACATCAAGGCGGTCAAAATGAAGTCAAGGCCCAGTACCGCCAGCGAGGCGTACACAACGGTCTTGGTGGTGGCTCGACTGATCCCTTCTGAAGTGGGCTCACAGTCATAGCCTTGGAATACGGCGATCCAAGTCACGACAAAGGCGAAGACGATGCTCTTGATAATGCCATTGAGCACGTCACCGCTGAAGGTCACGCTGTTTTGCATATTGGCCCAGTAGGAGCCGTCGTAGACCCCCAGCCAGTCCACCGCCACCCAGGAACCGCCCCAGATCCCGACCACGCTGAAAATCATCGCCAGCAGTGGCAAGGAGATGAAGCCGGCCCACAGGCGCGGGGCAACAATGTACTTGAGCGGGTCCACGCCGATCATTTCCAGGCTGGACAGCTGCTCGGTGGCCTTCATATTACCGATCTCGGCGGTCAAGGCAGAACCGGCGCGCCCGGCAAACAGCAATGCCGTGACTACCGGCCCCAGTTCACGCAGTAGCGTCAGCGCAACCATCTGCCCCACCGCCTGCTCTGAACCGTAGCTGGACAGGATATTGAACCCCTGCAACGCCAGTACCATGCCGATGAACACCCCGGAGACCACGATGATCACCAGGGACATCACGCCAACCGAATGCAACTGCTTGAGCAGCAAGCCAAAACCGCCGCCGATGCCGCCGCGGCCAAGCAAGGCGTGAAACAGGAAAATCGTCGAACGCCCGAGCACTTCGACGATGTCGATGCCCGAGCGACCGAAAAGGCGAACCTTCTCGATTAAAGATGTCTTGCGCATCAGCGCTTCCCCAGAAGATCTGAGCGGTAGTCCGCTGCCGGAAAATGAAAAGGCACCGGGCCATCAGGATCGCCGGTCATGAATTGGCGGATGCGCGGGTTATCAGCATTCATCAGCTCTTCAGGCGTGCCCTGCCCCAATACCTGGCCATCGCCGACGACATAGAGATAGTCGGCGATGCTCGCGGTTTCGGCCAGGTCATGGGAAACCACGATGCTGGTGATGCCCAGCGCATCGTTGAGCAGGCGAATCAGGCGCACCAGTACGCCCATGGCGATAGGGTCCTGACCGACAAACGGCTCGTCATACATCAGGATCTGCGGGTCGAGAGCAATCGCCCGTGCCAGGGCTACACGTCGTTTCATACCGCCGGAAAGCTCGTCAGGCATCAAGTCGATGGCACCGCGAAGCCCTACGGCCTGCAGTTTCAACAGCACGATGTCACGAATCATTTCTTCGGACAGCTGGGTATGCACCCGCAGCGGGAACGCGACGTTTTCGAAAACATCAAGATCGGTGAACAGAGCACCGCTCTGGAACAGCACTCCCATGTGCTTGCGCGCATCGAACAGGTCGCTGCGCGACAGGGTCGGCAGGTTCTGGCCATTGACCCAGACTTCGCCGGCAGTGGGACGCAGCTGCATGCCCATCAGGCGCAGCAGGGTCGTCTTGCCGCAACCGGACGGCCCCATGATGCCCGTCACCTTGCCGCGGGGAATGCGAATATCGACATTATTGAAGATGCTGCGCGTACCGCGCTTGAAGGAAAGGCCCTTCAGCTCGACCGCGTAGGCGTTATCGGCACTCATCTAAACTCCTTGGGATGCAGCTTCTCACTCAGACACCACGTTTGGGACAACTGCTTGCGACAGTTAGACACATGTGAGCTGCGCGGACCGAACTGGCGGCGAACTATATCACTGCTGACATAAAGCGCCCAAGGCCGCAGCAGCGCTTGTTCAGAAACATGACAGGTAAACGCGTATTTGAGAGTGTTCTCACATCCGAGGCGAACAAACCCTGACGAACTTGCGTGAGGGAATTGTTCATTACCGCTATAATCGCCGACTTTTCGTCAGGCTATACGATTTCAGACATGAGCCAATCCAGCGACCTTATTCAATCCGCACAACGCACCATCCGCCTCGAGCTTGAAGCCGTAGAAGGCTTGCTGGCCCATATCGACGCAGATTTCGTACGCGCCTGCGAGATGATCCTGGCCAGCAAAGGCCGGGTTGTCGTGGTCGGCATGGGCAAGTCTGGCCATGTCGGCAACAAGATTGCCGCCACCCTGGCCAGCACCGGCACCACGGCGTTTTTCGTGCACCCGGCCGAAGCCAGCCATGGCGACATGGGCATGATTACCCGTGATGACGTGATTGTGGCCCTGTCCAACTCCGGCACCACCAACGAAATCGTGACCCTGCTGCCGCTGATCAAACGCCTGGGCATCAAGCTGATCAGCATGACCGGCAACCCGGACTCGACGCTGGCCAAGGCCGCCGAAGTGAACCTGAACGTGCATGTGGCGCACGAGGCCTGCCCGCTCAACCTGGCACCGACCTCTTCCACTACCGCCGCCCTGGTCATGGGCGACGCGCTGGCCGTGGCCCTGCTGGAAGCCCGCGGCTTTACCGCCGAAGACTTCGCCTTTTCCCACCCAGGTGGCGCCCTTGGCCGTCGCCTGTTGCTGAAAGTGGAAAATGTGATGCATGCCGGGGCCGAACTGCCCCAGGTACAGCGCGGCACCCTGCTCAAGGACGCGCTGATGGAAATGACCCGCAAGGGCCTGGGCATGACCGTGATTCTGGAGGCCGACGGCCGCCTGGCCGGGGTCTTCACCGACGGCGACCTGCGCCGCACCCTGGATCGCGCCATTGATATCCATACCGCGACCATCGATCAAGTCATGACCCCTCATGGCAAGACCGCCCGCGCCGAAATGCTCGCCGCCGAAGCCCTGAAGATCATGGAAGACCATAAAATCGGCGCCCTGGTGGTGGTCGACGATGCCGATCATCCGATTGGCGCCCTGAATATGCACGATTTGCTGCGCGCAGGAGTGATGTAAATGAACACCGACCTGTTGCAACGGGGCAAGGCCATCAAGCTGGCGATTTTCGACGTCGATGGCGTACTGACTGACGGCCGCCTGTACTTCCTCGAAGATGGCAGCGAATTCAAGACGTTCAATACGCTGGACGGCCAGGGCATCAAGATGCTGATGGCCTCTGGCGTGCAGACTGCGATTATCAGTGGTCGCAAGACCCCGGTCGTGGAACGCCGCGCACAAAACCTGGGGATTCCTTACCTCTACCAGGGCCGCGAGGATAAACTGGTGGTTCTGGATGAGCTTCTTGGCAAACTCAACCTAAGCTATGAGCAAGTCGCCTATCTGGGCGATGACTTGCCTGACCTGCCGGTGATCCGGCGCGTGGGCCTGGGCATGGCCGTGGCCAATGCCGCATCGTTTGTTCGCGAACACGCCCACGGCATTACCCAGGCCCGTGGCGGCGAAGGTGCCGCCCGCGAGTTCTGCGAGCTGATCCTGCGCGCCCAGGGCAGCCTTGAAGCGGCCCACGCCGCCTACCTATAGAGCCTTCTATGCTGAGCAAAAAGATTCGCAACTTCCTGATATTCGGAGCCATTGCCGCACTGTTCCTCGCGGTGGGCTACTGGAATATCAGCCCGGAGCGCTTCCTCGATCAGCCTGTCGTGCAGGCCGACCAGGGCGCCATCGACTATTACGCCACCAACGCCTACAGCGTGCAGTTCCTGCCTGACGGCAAGGTGCAGTACGAAATGACGTCGGACAAGGTCGAACACTTGAAGGCTTCAGAGGTCACATTGCTGACCAATCCGGACCTGAATCTGTATCGCGGCACCGAATTCCCGTGGCACGTCACCAGCAAGCGTGGCGAGGTCAACCCGGACGGTACCGAAGTGGAACTGATCGACTCGGTGCGCGTTGCGCGTACTGACGCCCAGAACCGCGACACCATCATTACCAGCAGTCGCATGACCGTATTCCCACAGAAGCAATATGCGCAGACCGAGCAAGACGTTAGAATCGACGGCGCTGGCGGTGTATCGACTGGCAAGGGAATGAAAGCGTATTTGAAAGAAAGCAGGATACACCTGCTATCGAACGTAAGAGGACAGTATGAGGCTCGTTAAAACCCTCCCTATTTTGCTCGGTCTGGGCGCAGCACTGGGAAGCGTGAGCGCCTGGGCTCTGCCGAACGATAGCCAGCAACCGATCCATATTCAGGCTGACGATGCGCAACTGGATGACAAGCAAGGTATCGCGACCTACAAGGGCGACGTAATCATCACTCAAGGTTCGATGAAGATTACCGGCAATACCGTCACCCTGACCCGCACCCCGGCCGGCGACATCGACGTCGTGACCTCGGTGGGCAACCTTGCCTATTTCGAACAGAAGCAAAACGCCGCCGATCCAGGCCCGATCAAAGGCTACGGCGTAACCATCCAGTACCACGCGCCGCAGAACCGCATCGTACTGACTGACCGCGCCAAAGTGATCAGCAGCGACGGCAACTCGACCGAAGGCGAGAAAATCGTCTACGACACCGTCAAGCAGGTCGCCACTGCTGGCCGCGCCAATGGCACCAAGGTCACCGCGCCACGTCCGCGCATTGACATGGTTATCCAGCCGAAGAAGAAGGCCCAGTAATGGCAACCCTGAAAGCCCAGCATCTGGCCAAGGCCTATAAAAGCCGTCAGGTCGTGCGCGACGTCAGCCTGTCGATCGACAGCGGCCAGATCGTCGGCCTGCTTGGCCCCAACGGTGCCGGCAAGACCACCTGTTTCTACATGATTGTCGGCCTGGTCCAGGCAGACCAGGGCCGTGTATTGATCGATGACCTGGACGTGAGCCACCAGCCAATGCACGGTCGTGCACGGGCCGGTATCGGCTATCTCCCCCAGGAGGCGTCGATCTTCCGCAAACTGTCAGTGTCCGACAACATCATGGCGATCCTTGAGACCCGCAAGGAACTGGATCGCGATGGGCGCCGCCAAGAGCTGGAAAGCCTGTTGCAGGAGTTCCACATCAACCACATTCGTGACAACCTCGGCATGAGCCTGTCCGGCGGCGAACGTCGTCGCGTGGAAATCGCCCGCGCCCTGGCCACTGCACCGAAGTTCATCCTGCTGGACGAACCCTTCGCCGGTGTCGACCCGATTTCGGTAGGCGACATCAAGCAGATCATCCATCACCTCAAGGCCAAGGGGATCGGCGTGCTGATCACCGACCACAACGTGCGTGAGACCCTGGATATCTGTGAAACCGCCTACATCGTAAACGACGGCCAACTGATTGCCGAAGGCGACTCCGCCACCATCCTGGCCAACGAACTGGTCAAGGAAGTGTATCTGGGGCACGAGTTCCGCCTGTAACCACTGTGATGTCAGGACATTCGCCATCGGGCGCGGGAGTCAATAAAAACCTCATTATTTTTATTGTTACCGCGCTCTAGGCAAAGCCCCCGATATCAGGCATATAATTTGCTTATGTTTGGCGCTCACGCGCCCTGTCGTGGATGGCGCATTGCGCCGGCGAATAAGGTGTTAAGCCCCTGCCATGAAACCATCGCTAGTCCTGAGAATGGGCCAGCAGCTGACGATGACACCGCAGCTGCAACAGGCCATCCGCCTGCTCCAATTGTCGACCCTGGACCTGCAACAGGAAATCCAGGAGGCCCTGGAGTCCAACCCGATGCTCGAACGCCAGGAAGAAGGCGACGACTTCGATAATGCCGACCCACTGGCCGACAACATAGAGCAAAAACCCAATCCCGACGTCCAGGAACCGTCCTACCAGGAAGCCGCCCCCACGGTGGATAACCTGGAAGAAGGCGAATGGAACGAACGCATTCCCAACGAACTGCCCGTGGACACGGCCTGGGAAGATGTCTACCAGACCAGCGCCAGCAGCCTGCCCAGCAACGACGATGACGAGTGGGACTTCACCACCCGCACCTCCGTTGGCGAGAGCCTGCAGAGCCATCTGCTGTGGCAGCTGAACCTTGCCCCGATGTCCGACACCGATCGCCTGATCGCCGTGACCCTGATCGATTGCATCAATAATCAGGGCTACCTGGACGAGACCCTTGAGGAAATCCTCGAGGCCTTCGACCCGGAACTGGACATCGAGCTGGACGAAATCGAAGCGGTGCTGCACCGCATCCAGCAGTTCGAGCCTGCCGGCATTGGCGCGCGCAATCTCAGCGAGTGCCTGTTGCTGCAACTGCGCCAGCTACCCGCCAAGACCCCGTGGCTGACCGAGGCCCAACGCCTGGTCACCGACTACATCGACCTGCTGGGCAGCCGCGACTACAGCCAGTTGATGCGCCGCATGAAGCTCAAGGAAGATGACCTGCGCCAGATCATCGAGCTGGTACAGAGCCTCAACCCGCGCCCCGGCTCGCAGATCGAGTCCAGCGAAGCCGAATATGTCGTGCCTGACGTGATCGTGCGCAAGGACAACGAGCGCTGGCTGGTGGAACTGAACCAGGAATCGGTGCCACGCCTGCGGGTCAACCCGCAATACGCCGGGTTCGTGCGCCGGGCCGATACCAGTGCCGACAACACCTTCATGCGCAACCAGTTGCAGGAAGCGCGCTGGTTCATCAAGAGCCTGCAAAGCCGCAACGAGACCCTGATGAAGGTAGCCACCCAGATCGTCGAGCATCAGCGCGGCTTCCTGGAGTACGGCGACGAGGCGATGAAGCCGTTGGTACTGCATGATATTGCCGAAGCCGTTGGCATGCATGAGTCGACCATTTCCCGGGTAACCACCCAGAAATTCATGCATACCCCACGGGGTATATATGAGCTGAAATACTTTTTCTCCAGCCACGTCAGCACCTCCGAAGGCGGCGAATGCTCGTCCACGGCGATCCGCGCGATCATCAAAAAACTGGTTGCCGCGGAAAATCAGAAAAAGCCGTTGAGTGACAGCAAGATCGCTGGTTTACTGGAGGCACAAGGCATTCAGGTCGCCCGTCGAACCGTCGCCAAGTACCGCGAGTCCCTTGGGATCGCGCCTTCCAGCGAGCGTAAGCGGTTGATGTGACGGGCGGGCCACAGCGTTCCAGTGGCGGGTATTCCTACCCGCCGCTTTATGCACTGGCAACGAAGGAGAAGCTGTATGCAAGTCAACATCAGTGGACACCAACTGGAAGTGACCGAACCGCTGCGCGCCTACATCAGCGAGAAACTCAAACGAATTGAGGGGCATTTCGACAAGATCACCAATGTGCAAGTCATCATGTCTGTCGAAAAGCTGAAGCAGAAAATCGAAGCCACCTTGCGTATACCCGGCGGGGAAGTAGTCGCCAATGCAGAGCATGCAGATATGTATGCCGCTATTGACGACCTGACCGACAAGCTGGATCGCCAAATCAAAAAGCATAAGGAAAAGCAGCAGAGCCTTCTTCAAGGCACAGGCCGCTAACACTCCCCACCCATGATTCGACTTGAAACCATCCTGACCCCCGGCCGTTCCCTTGTGAACGCGCCGGGCGGCAGTAAAAAGAAAGCCCTCGAACAGATTGCCAACCTGATCAGCCGCGAAGTGCCTGAACTGGTGATGCAAGACGTGTACGAGGCTCTGATTGCCCGTGAAAAACTCGGCTCGACCGGTTTTGGCAACGGCATCGCTATTCCTCATTGCCGCCTCAAAGGCTGTGAAACTCCGGTAAGCGCCCTGTTACACCTGGACGCCCCCACTGATTTCGACGCCATCGATGGCGCCCCGGTTGACCTGCTGTTTGTCCTGCTGGTCCCGGAGGCCGCTACCGATGCGCACCTGGAACTGCTCAGGCAGATCGCCAGCATGCTCGACCGTGAAGAAGTACGTAAGAAACTGCGTAGCGCCAGCACCAATGAAGCGCTGTATCAGGTTGTCCTGGATGAGCAAAGCGGGCAGTAATCATGCGTTTGATCATCGTCAGCGGGCGTTCCGGCTCAGGTAAAAGTACTGCCCTCAACGTGCTTGAGGACAACGGTTTCTATTGCATCGACAACTTGCCGGCGGGCCTGTTGCCCGAGTTGGCGGAGCGCGCGCTGATCCACACCGAGCTGGCGCAACCGCTGGTGGCGGTGTCGATTGACGCCCGCAACCTGCCCAGCCACCTCACGCGATTCCCGGAATTGCTTGAAGAGGTACGCGCCAAGCATATCCATTGCGACGTGCTGTACCTGGATGCCGACGAAGAAACGCTGCTCAAGCGCTTCTCGGAAACCCGTCGCCGCCACCCGCTGAGTAGCTCGAACCGCTCGCTGGCTGAAGCCATCGAGGACGAGACCAAGCTGTTGGGGCCGATCATTGATTTGGCCGACCTCAAGATCAACACCACCAGCCTGAACCTTTACCAACTGCGTGACGCCATCAAGCTGCGCCTGCTGAACCAGCCGGAGCCCGGCACGGCATTCCTGGTTGAATCCTTTGGTTTCAAGCGGGGCATGCCGATAGACGCCGACCTGGTATTTGACGTGCGCTGCCTGCCCAACCCGTACTGGAAGCCGGAGCTGCGCGATCAGTCAGGCCTGGACCAGCCGGTTGCCGAATACCTGGCGGCTCAACCGGATGTCGAAGAGATGTTCCAGGATATCTCCAGCTATCTGCTCAAGTGGCTACCGCGCTTTGCCGCCAGTAACCGGGCTTATGTCACCATCGCTATCGGCTGTACCGGCGGGCACCACCGCTCCGTCTACCTGACCGAGCGCCTGGGCCAGGTCTTGCAGAAAACCCTCAAGAATGTCCAGGTTCGCCACCGCGACCTTAGCTGAAAGGAACACCTTCGCGATGCCCGCTCTGGAAATTGAAATCATCAACAAACTGGGCTTGCACGCCCGCGCGTCGGCCAAATTTGTCGGGGTTGCGGGCCAGTTTCCTTGCCAGGTCCGGGCCGGGCGTACGCCAGAATCCATGGTCGACGGCAAAAGCATCATGGCGATGATGATGCTGGCTGCCGGCAAAGGCACCACGATTCATCTGAAGACCGAAGGTGAGCAGGAACAGGAAGCGCTGGATGCGCTGGTGAAGTTGATCAACAACTACTTCGATGAAGGCGAATAGCCCTTTGCCCAACATAAATCCCATGTGTACGGGCTGGTGTGGGAGCTGGCTTGCCTGCGATAGCTGTGGATCAGCCAACATTTTTATCGACTAGTACACCGCTATCGCCGGCAAGCCAGCGCCTACATTGGTTTTGCGCTAAAAGTCAGCCCAGCGCTGTATCCATCGCCATCATCAGGCAAAACCCGATGCATAGCCCCAGGCTCGCCAGCTTGTCATGGCCATTGCGCCGCGACTCGGGAATGACCTCATGAGTCACCACCAATAACATCGCCCCAGCCGCCAGGGCCAGGCCCAGGGGCAACAGCATTTCGGCCAGGCTGACCAGCCAGGCACAGAGCACGGCAAACACCGGTTCCACCAGCCCGGATGCAGCGCCGATCAGGAACGCCTTGACCCGCGACATCCCCGCCCCTGCCAGCACCAATGCAATCACCAGCCCCTCGGGCACATCCTGCAACGCGATACCCATGGCCAGGCTATCGGCATCGGGCATACCGCCACCAGCCGAGACACCTACCGCCATGCCTTCGGGAATGTTGTGGGCAATGATGGCAAACACAAATAGCCAGATGCGCGGTGGGATTACCGGTTTGTCAGGCGTGCCGACCAGCATTTCCGGGCTGGCACCGGAGACCTTGCGGTCCACCAGGAACAAACCGAATGCGCCCAGCATGATGCCAAAACTGATCAACCCGCTGGAGGCCCAGGGCGTCAGCCCCAGGTTTTCGGCAGCGGCGATTCCCGGCACGACCAGCGAAAACGCCGTCGCCGCCAGCATCACCCCGGCGCCAAACCCCAGTAATGTGTCGCTGACCGCCAGCGGCATCCGCCGGATCACCAGCACCGGCACCGCACCCAATGCCGTGCCTAGGGCACAGATTGCACCACCTTGCAGGGCGCGCAGGATGCGCGGTTCCAGGTCCAGCCAGGCCAGCCCGTGGGCCACCAGCAATGCAGTTCCCGCCAATAGCAGCAGCGAGCCAAACGCATAGCGGAACATTCGCACGCTGCTGATCGCCAGTGTTTCAGTGCCCATAGTCGGCCTTAGGTCTTGTTATGAGAGGGCATTAAGCCAGTGCAGCCTGGTAGCGCTCAGCGACTTCCGGCCAGTTGATAACACTGTAGAAGGCGTTGATGTACTCAGGGCGACGGTTTTGATAGAGCAGATAGTAGGCGTGCTCCCAGACGTCCAGGCCGAGGATCGGCGTATTGCCGTTCATCAATGGGCTGTCCTGGTTGCCACTGCTTTCGACGACAAGGGTCTTTTGCGGGGTGACGCTCAGCCAGGCCCAACCACTGCCAAAGCGAGTCAGCGCGGCCTTGGTGAATGCATCCTTGAATGCGTCAAAACCACCCAGCTGCGCGTCAATCGCCTGACCCAAGGCGCCCTCGGGCTTACCACCGCCCTTGGGCGACATGACCGCCCAGAACAACGAATGGTTGGCATGCCCACCGCCTTGGTTGATCACTGCCGCACGCAGTTTTTCCGGTAGTTGCTGGACGCTGGAGACCAGCTTTTCTACCGGCCAGCCTGCAAACTCGGTGCCTTCGACGGCAGCGTTGAGGTTATTGATATAGGTCTGGTGGTGCTTGGTGTAGTGGATTTCCATGGTTTGCGCATCGATATGCGGCTCCAGGGCATCGTAGGCGTAGGGCAAGGCAGGCAAGGTGTAGGACATATCAATGTGCTCCATAAAAAGGGCTGTTGCGGGTCGGCGTATCCGTCTGCGCCGTATTGCTGCCCAGTAAGCGATGGGTACGGGGGTACTCGCCGTGATCGCTGATGAAATTCAACAGTTCGACGTAGGTCTTGCTGCTCTGGCGCAAGGCCGCCTCGCGCAATGCTTGAGGCAGCCGGGTGTCCTGCATCGTCTGCAGCAAGCGCTGGTGAATGGCGCAGAGGTATTCGGCGCTTTCCTCAGGCTGGTTCAAGCGCAGGTGCAGGTCCGCCAGGTTGTGGTGGGAAATAACGCAAGCTGCCACGGCCTCGTCGGCATCACCCCAGCGCTCAAACAACACTTGGGCCAGGGCCAGGGCCTGCAGGTAATGCTCGCGGGCATCCACCAGTTCGCCCTGCATAAAGCAGCGATTGGCCCGTTCGATCGTGCGTTTCCAGTGCTCCATGGTGAGCCTCCAAAGCAGGGTCGGTAATTACACGCCACCCGCCGTGAGCTTTTCCGGGTCCAGCAGGACTTCCAGTTGGCTGCGCGGCAAGTCGGTGTGCTCGAGCGCCACATCAATCACCGGCCGGCCTTGTTGGTAGGCTTTCTTGGCGATTTCAGCGGCCTTTTGGTAACCAATGATCGGGTTGAGTGCAGTGACCAGGATCGGGTTGCGCGACAGCGCTTCCTTGAGCTTGGGTTCGTTGACCTTGAAGCTGGCGATGGCCTTGTCCGCCAGCAGGCGGCTGGAGTTGGCCAGCAACTCCAGGCTGCCGAGCAGGTTCTGGGCGATGATCGGCAGCATCACGTTGAGTTCGAAGTTGCCGGACTGGCCTGCGATGGTGATTACGCTGTCATTGCCGATAACCTGTGCTGCAACCATCGCGGTGGCCTCCGGGATCACCGGGTTGACCTTGCCGGGCATGATCGACGACCCCGGCTGCAGGCCTTCGAGCTCGATTTCACCAAGGCCTGCCAGTGGGCCGGAGTTCATCCAGCGCAGGTCGTTGGCGATTTTCATCAGTGTTACGGCAATGGATTTGAGTTGGCCGGAAACGGCAACGGCAGTGTCCTGGGAGCCAATCAAGGCGAACAGGTTCTTGCCCGGTGTGAACTGCACCTGGGTCAGACGGCTCAGTTGCTGGCTGAAACGTGCAGCGAATTCTGGGTGTGCATTGATCCCGGTCCCAACCGCGGTGCCGCCCTGAGCCAGGGCCTGCAGACTTGGCAACAGGCCTTGCAGGTGACCGATATTGGCCTTGAGTTGCTGCGCCCAACCCTCCAGGACCTGGCTCATGCGCACCGGCATGGCATCCATGAGGTGCGTACGCCCGGTCTTGATGAACGGATGGACTTCAACCGCCTTGCGCTCGATCACTTCAACCAAGTGCAGCAACGCCGGCAAAGTCTGCTCATGCAGCACCAGCGCGGCGCTGACATGGATGGTGGTCGGGATGATGTCGTTGCTGCTCTGCCCGCAGTTGACGTGGTCGTTGGGGTTGACCGCCTCGCCCAGCAGGCGGCTGGCCAGGGTCGCGATCACTTCGTTGGCATTCATGTTGGAACTGGTGCCGGAACCGGTCTGGAAAATATCCACCGGGAAATGCTGCATGAAGTCGCCTTCCAGCAAGCCCTGGGCGGCCTCGACGATGGCTTTGCCCTGGCCTTCGCTGATCTGCTTGAGGTCGACATTGGCCTTGGCGGCCGCCGCCTTGGCCAGGATCAGGGCGCGAATGAACTGGGTCGGCATGCGTTGGTGGCTGATCGGGAAGTTGTTCACCGCACGCTGAGTCTGGGCGCCATACAAAGCTTCTGCGGGTACTTGCAACTCGCCCATGCTGTCGCGTTCGATACGGGTATTACTCATCGGAAGATCCTTGCACCAAGTCGGAGTGAGAAATAGACGGCAACAATTCACAGGTCGCCAATTGCCAGGCAAAGGTCTGCCAGCGCTTCAGGCGGCAGGCACAGTGAGAGAGGTTTTCCAGGTCGCGTAGCGGGCGCCAGGCCTGGTCCAGGCACGTGGACCGCCAATGCCAGGGCAAAGCGATATCGGTGGCGGTATCGATCAACAGGCGAAACGAGGTCTCAGCGATGGTCCACGGGTGCGTGGCCGTGCAGCAGGCCAGATAACGCCCTTCGTTTAGGTAATGTTCGATCAGGCGTGGCTCGTCAGGGTTGAGCCCACAGCGAATCTGGCGACTCATCCAGCGCCAGCTTTCCAGGTAGGGATCCTCGTGCAGGACAGAACTCATGATCCAAGCTCACTCGATAATGATATTTATTATTAAATGATATTGAGAATCAAAACAAGCTATTGAACCTATAGCTTTGTCGGCCTTGTGAGATTCCAGGCAAAAAAAAGCGCCACCCTTGGGGTGGCGCTGCTGTGTAAGGAATAGTGTTTAGCTGCCGGCAACGGTCATGCGTTCGATCAGCACAGAACCGGTGCGGATATTGCTGCGCAGTTCCAGATCGTTACCCACGGCGACGATCTGCTTGAACATATCGCGCATATTACCGGCGATGGTCACTTCCTGGACGGCGAACTGGATTTCACCATTCTCCACCCAGAAACCCGCCGCGCCTCGGGAATAATCACCCGTCACCATGTTCAAGCCGTGCCCCATCAACTCGGTCACCAGCAAGCCACGGCCCATGCGTCGCAGCAGCGCCGCCTGGTCTTCATCGCCATGGGTCACGAACAGGTTGTGAACGCCACCGGAGTTCGCGGTACTGGGCAAACCAAGCTTGCGCCCGGCGTAGGTGCCGAGCACATAGGACACCAGCTCACCATTTTCGACAAACGGCTTGGCGTAGGTCGCCAGGCCATCACCATCAAAGGCCGAGCTACCCATGGCGCGCATCAGGTGCGGACGCTCATCCAGGGTCAGCCACTCAGGGAACAACTTCTGCCCCATCGCCCCCTCAAGGAACGACGACTTGCGATACAGGTTCCCCCCGGAAATCGCCCCCAGGAAGCTACCGAACAGACCGCCGGCCAACTCCGCCGAAAACAGCACCGGCACTTCGCAAGTCGGCACCGGGCGCGCGCCCAGGCGGCTCGCGGCCCGTTGCGCAGCGCGCTGGCCAATGCTCACCGGATCCGCCAGCAACTCACCCTGGCGGCTTACGTCATACCAGTAGTCACGCTGCATCTGGCCATCGGCCTCGGCGATCATCACGCAGCTCAAGCTATGGCGTGTCGACGCATAGCCGCCGATAAAGCCATGACTGTTGCCATACACACGGCAACCCTGATGAGTGCTCAGGGTAGTGCCATCGGCATTCTTGATCCGGCTATCGGTATCGAATGCCGCAGCTTCGCAGGCCAGGGCCTTTTCGATGGCCTGCTCGGGAGTGATATCCCAGGCGTGATACAGATCGAAATCTTTCAGGTCGCGCGCCATCAAGGCCGCATCCGCCAAACCGGATGCCTCGTCTTCGGAGGTGTGCTTGGCAATTGCCAGGGCGGCAGCAACGGTTTCGCGAATGGCTTCCGGACCGCTGGCCGAGGTACTGGCCGACCCCTTGCGCTGCCCTACATACAAGGTGATGCCAAAACCCTGGTCACGGTTGAACTCAACGGTTTCCACTTCCCGCTGGCGCACCGAAGTCGACAAGCCCTGCTCCAGCGACACCGCCACTTCACAGGCACTGGCACCCTGGCGCTTGGCCTCGGCAATGATCTGCTCAACTTGTTCCTGCAGTGCCGGTAACGCTTGTGGACCGACGCTTTGGGCTGCACTCATGGTTTTCTCCACTCAAATTCTGCTTTCGGTTAAGGCCATCGAGCGACCGGGCCGGACAAGCGGCCCCCGACTGGTTATCATGGCGGCGTTTCTTTGCGGACTGCCACCATGGTTGATTCTTACGACGACTCCCTCGATGGGGAGAAAAGCAAAACCCAGGTCAAACGCGAGCTGCATGCTCTGGTTGATCTCGGCGAGCGCCTTACAACACTCAAGCCGGACTTGATTGCCAAACTGCCATTGACCGACGAAATGCGCCGGGCCCTGGCAGATGCACCCAAGCACACCGCGAACATCGCGCGTAAACGGCACATCATGTTTATCGGCAAGCTGATGCGCGACCAGGACACTGACGCCATTCTGACTTTGCTCGACCAACTCGATGCTTCCACCCGCCAGTACAACGAACGCTTCCATAACCTGGAGCGTTGGCGCGACCGCCTGATCGGCGGTGACGACGCTGTATTGGAGAAGTTCGTCCTGGACTATCCGGATGCCGACCGCCAGCAACTGCGCTCCCTGATCCGTCAGGCCCAGCACGAACTGGCACAGAACAAGGCGCCGGCCACCAGCCGTAAAATCTTCAAGTACATCCGTGAGCTGGACGAGACTCAACGCGGCCTGCGCTGATCCTCTTCCCCGGGTGGCGGTCTTCGCCACCCGAAGCTCCACGCCTTACGATCCCGTGCCACCCACGGTGATCGCATCAATTTTCAGGGTTGGCTGGCCGACACCGACCGGCACCGACTGCCCATCCTTGCCACACATCCCTACACCACTGTCCAGCGCCAGGTCGTTACCGACCATCGACACCTTGCTCATGGCCTCCGGACCGTTGCCAATCAAGGTTGCGCCCTTGACCGGTGCGGTGATCTTGCCGTCCTCGATCAAATAGGCTTCGCTGGTAGAGAACACGAACTTGCCGCTGGTGATATCCACTTGGCCGCCACCTAGGTTGGCGCAATAGATCCCGCGTTTGACCGAGGCAATGATCTCTGCCGGGTCGCTTTCGCCCGCCAGCATGTAGGTATTGGTCATGCGCGGCATCGGCAAATGCGCGTAGGACTCACGCCGACCGTTGCCGGTGCGCGCCACGCCCATCAGGCGCGCGTTGAGCTTGTCTTGCATATAACCCTTGAGCACGCCGTTTTCGATCAGCGTGGTGCACTCGGTGGGCGTGCCTTCATCGTCGACGCTCAGGGAGCCACGACGACCGGCCAATGTACCGTCATCGACGATGGTGCAGAGCTTCGAGGCGACCATTTCGCCCATGCGCCCGCTATAGGCGGAACTGCCCTTGCGGTTGAAATCGCCTTCCAGGCCGTGCCCCACCGCTTCATGCAGCAATACACCGGACCAGCCCGAACCCAGCACCACCGGCAGCGTACCGGCCGGCGCCGGGATGGCTTCCAGGTTGACCAGCGCCTGGCGCAACGCCTCGCGGGCGTAGCCCATGGCTCGGTCTTCGGTGAGGAAATAGCGATAATCCGTACGCCCGCCGCCGCCATGGCCGCCACGCTCGCGACGGCCGTTCTGCTCGACGATCACACTGACATTGAAGCGCACCAACGGCCGCACATCCGCCGCCAGGCTGCCATCGGTGGACGCCACCAGGATGCGCTCCCAGACACCGGCCATGCTCACACTCACCTGCTGGATACGCGGGTCGAGGGCACGGGTTGCGGCATCTACACGCTTGAGCAGCTCGACCTTTTCGGCCCGGCTGATCACTTCCAGCGGGTTGTCCGGGCCGTACAACTGGGTCACGTCCTGGGTGCTGAACGCCTGCACGGTACCGTTCTGGCCGGCACGGGAAATCGAGCGCGCCGCACGGGCTGCCAGGCCCAGGGCTTCCAGGGTGATGGCATTGCTATAGGCAAAGCCGGTCTTCTCACCGGACTGCGCACGCACCCCAACCCCTTGGTCCAGGTTGAAACTGCCGTCCTTGACGATCCCATCTTCCAGGGACCATGACTCGGAGATCTGCCCCTGGAAATACAGGTCGGCGGCATCGATGCCAGGCCCGGCCAGGTCGCCCAGTACGGTTTGCAGACTTTCGATGGTCACGCCACCGGGCGCCAGGAGGTGTTCACTGACTGAGGACAACAACTCGCTCATAGGTTCGGCCTTAAATTCATCGTTCTGAAGCAGGTCGCTGTGCGCCCTGCGAGAAAAAGCGCCGGTGGCCTGCCACCGGCATGCGCGCCCGTATCGACGCTTGTTCGCTACTATCACGTTCGGCCAACAACACCGCTTCGCCTTGATCCTGTTGCGCCAGCACCCGCCCCCATGGATCAACAATCGCCCCATGACCATAGGTTTCCCGCGGTCCCGGATGCACGCCACCTTGTGCGGCCGCGAGCAGGTAACACTGGGTTTCGATGGCCCGCGCACGGATCAACACATCCCAGTGCGCCGCGCCCGTTACCGCCGTAAAAGCCGAGGGTGCGGTAATCAATTCGGCACCCGCAGCACGTAATTCGCTGTATAGCTCCGGGAAGCGCAGGTCATAACAGACCGTCAGCCCCAGGCGCCCGACCGGCGTATCGGCCACCACCACTTGGTTGCCGTAAGCATAGTCGTCGGATTCACGATAACGACCGCGCGCGTCAGCCACATCCACGTCAAACAGGTGCAGCTTGTCGTAGCGAGCAACGATCTGACCCTGCGCGTCGATCAACAACGAGCAGGCATTGGACTTGGCATCGGGGTGATCCAATGGAGGCAACGGCAATGTGCCGGCCACTATCCATAAGTTGAGGTCACGGGCGGCCAGTTTCAACCAGGGCAGGATCGGCCCATCGCCCAAGGCTTCGGCGCGGCCGATGGCGGCCACATCGCGCCGGCCCATGGCGGCGAAGTTTTCCGGCAGGACCGCCAGTTGCGCGCCCCCTGCCGCCGCCTGCTCCAACAAGCGCCTGGCCTGGGCCAGGTTGGCCAGGACATCGCTCTGGCTGACCATCTGGATTACCGCAAAGGACATGGGCCGACACTCCATAAAAAGCATGGGGCCATGCTACTCCACAGGCGCTTATTGTGGTTTTTCAAATGGCTTGTCGAAGGTGATTTTTGGATCTTTCCATGGCCCTTCCACCTTGTACTGGACGCTGGCAAAACGCGAAACCCGATCACCGATCAACTTGTCGATCAAAAACAACGCGCCACCAATGGCCGGCGCGCCGACGATCAATGCGGCGATAGGCAGGTTGTTGGTCACCGGCAAGGTCACCAGTAACTTGGCATCGACGCGATCAGCCACCAGGTCCAGGGTACCGTTGAGTTCCAGGTTGCTCGACGGCCCCGTGAGGATTATCGGCTCGCGGGTCACAAACACACCGTTGCTGGCAGCCAGCAGGCCCTTGACCCGGTCATAGCTCAGGCCCTTGCCAAGCAAGTCCGAGAAGTCCAGGCGCAAACGCCGGCCAATGGAGTTGAAGTTCAGCAGGCCAAACACCCGCAACGCCTGGGCACCGCCCTCGACCTCGACAAACTGGCCTTTGCGGAACGACGCATCCAGGCTGCCGGAAAAACGCTTGGGCCCAACCCACGCAGGCGAACCCGGCCAGCGCCCGTCTACATCCAGATGAAAATCCTGGCTGGTCACGGTGGGCGCAAAGCCCCAGCCCTTGAGCACATCGGCGATATTCTTGCCGTCCAGGCGCCCCTTGTACCAGCTGTTGCTGGCGCCAGGAGCCCCTTCCCAACCACCAGCGCCCTTGAGCTGCATGCCTTTGAGACCCAGGTCGAGGTTGTTGAAGGCCATGCCCTTGGCTGTCGGACGCACCTTCAAGGACCAGGCGCCGATCAGGTCGGGGCCCTGGAACAACTGGGCAATGGCGATATCCAGCGCGGGAATATCCTTGGGATCGATGCCGGCCAGGGGGTCAGGCGCGTTTTCATCGGCCTGTACCGTAGGGTCGACCGCCGGCAGCTTCACATACTGCAGGTTGATGGCAATGGGCGCGCCCTTGGCATCTGGCAGGCCAACAGTGCCCTTGGCCTGCTGGCTGTCGAGCTGCAGGCCCCAGGCGGCGGGCTTGCGATCCAGTTTCAGGGTGACCTGATCGAGTTGGGTCCCAAACCCGGTCAGCTTGCCAATCTTGAAATCGGCACTGCTCAGCAGTTGCTTGGCATTGCCGCCCGGATCATTGCCGGCGTAGCGCTCCACCAACTTCTTCCAGGGATCGATATCCAGTTCCGACAGCACCCCGCGAATCCGCAGGCCCTTGCCACCGGGCAGCAAGGCATCGCCGTCACCGAGGAACAGCTCGCCCCGGCCCTGGGCGAAGTTGTCCGCCGGGGCTGCAAAGGTAAAGTTCGCCAACTCTCCATAATCAAACCAGTAACGCCGCTCCGCGCCTTGCAAAGTCATGCGGAACACACTGTCACGCCCCTGGCTGGCGGGCATGCCAAATGGCGCAGGCAAGTCCACCGCCACGCCCTTGAGGTTGGAGCTGACCCGCAACTGGCTGTCGGCGCCATCCAGGTCAAGCTGCAGTTGATACGGGATATCCCCGGATACCGGCAGCGGCTGGCTGACTTTCAGCCAGTCGGTAAGGCGCTTGACCGTTACCTGGCCCTTGGCGGTGACCCGAGTGCTGAGATTGCCCGGCTTGCCCCCAGGCGCAATCTGCGCCGTGATCGGCCGGTCGAAGGCTTGGGCGCTGATGTTCTGGCCACTCAGGCCCTTGGCGCTGTCGAAGCGGAACTCGCCCTTGAGCTGGTTCAGGTCCAGGGTCGGCTCGGCCAGTTGCAGGCGCGCCTTGTCGGTCTTGAAGTCCACTACAATTTTCGGTTCGGTGCCCTTCGCCAGGGGAATATCCAGGTCCAGGGAACCCTGTAGGTCGCCCTCGCCTTTCCAGCCGGCAAACGTCGACGCCGTGCCGATGGGTGCGTCCTGGAGGATCTTCAGGCCGTCCCCCAGACCGCCGGCAAAACCGCCCGTCAGCAGCAAATGGCTGTCATGGCCGGGCAGCGCATGGGGAATGTTGACGTAGATATCCTTGACCTTGGTATCGAGCAGTTGCCCCTTGCTGGCCAGGATGCGCACGCCGGTCTCTTCGACGAACACTTCACCGGCCACCTTGCTGACATGGGGCCAGCCCGGCTGGAACGCCAGCTCGGCGTCATGCACCTTGAAGAACAGGCTGATATTGCGCGCCGCCGTCACCGCATCGTGGTTCAGCGAGCCTTGGTACTGGAAGAAACCTTCATCGACCGCGCCCTTGAGAATCGCAGTACGCAGCCACTCATCCAGGGCCGGGCTCAACACAGCCGGCAAGTATTTGGAAGTAAAACGCCCATCGCCATCGACCATGCCGACCCGCAGGTCCATGTAGTCTTCCTGGCTATGATCGAAATGCAGGCGAATCAGGAAATCCGCCGCGACCTTGCCCTCTTCCCCAAGCACCTTGATATACGGCGCGATCAGGGTGAAGCCTTGCTTATCCAGCTTCCACGTCAGGCGTGCATTGGCCTGGATGTACTGCCAGGGCTTGGCGAAAATCGGGTCCAGGTGCAGGACGAAATCCTTGCTGTCCATGCGCAACTCGCCCTGGCCCAGGTCGCCACTGATGCTGCCGGATACATTGCGGGCCGCCGGCGCGCCGAAATAGGCGTCAAAACCCACGCGCTCGAGGTTGGCAGCGAAGCTGACGCGCTGGTCGCCGGCCTCCTGCGGGCGATAATCGACCCGCACATTGCGCAGTACGCCCGTGGCCTTCAACGCTTCTACGGTCTTGGCAAAACCTTCCGGCAATGGCGCCAGGGCGTTGAGCAAAGGGGTAATCGGCGTCAGGTCCAAGCGGTCGGCCTGCAGGTTCCAGGTCTCTTGTGCCTTGTCGGTAGCCAGGGTTTGCTGCAATTGCAGGTGCGACTCCCAACGGGTGTCGCCCAGGTTCATGGCCAACGAGTCGAAGACCACCTTTAGGCCACTGTCACTGCGCTGCAGGTAGGCCGTCAGCCCCAGATTCTGGATGCTCGTGGATTTGCGCTGGGCGTAACGAACCTTCACCTGCGGCGCATTGAGCCGCGCGGCCGCGCTTTGCAACGTGCCATTGGCCCAGGTCAGCCAGAATTCACCACCGGCTTTCAACTCGCTGAGCTTCCAGTCCCGGGTCAACTTCGCCGGAACCCATTGCGCCCAATTGCTCTGGGGCAGGCTCAGGTAAGCCTGGACCTCGCCGTCGCGCCACTGGCTGGCACGGATCCGCGTGCGCAGGCTCAGGGCCAGCGGTTGCCCATCGGGCAAGGTCAGGCGGGCATCCAGGCGCTGGCGAGTGGCACCGGTTTGCAGGCTCAAGCCCACGTAGGTCAAGGTCAGCGGCGCTTGGTCGAACGGCTGCAAGGTAACCTGGCTGTCCAGCAGCGAGACCTTCGCCACCGCTCGCATGCGCTTGAGCAGTTGCTCCGGGTCCAGGGGTTGGTCGTCCTGTACCGGCAGGCCTTGCAATGCCCAATGGCCGTCCTGGTCCTCCTTGACGCTGAGCTGCAAGCCGCTGACTTCCAGATGGGCGATGCGCACATCCCACGCCAGCAGGCTGGCCCAGAGATCGGGCACCACTTGCACCTGGTCCAGGCGCAGGGCGCTAGGGCCTTCGCCGACCATCACATCATGGGCGAGCAATACCGGGGCAAAGCCGCTCCAGCGCCCTTCCAGGCTGCCGATGCTCAGTGGCATGTCGACCGCCGCCTGTGCCTTGGCCTCTACTTCGCCGCGGTACTCCGCGACCAATGGCGTCAATTCACGGCCCAGGCTGACGTAGACCGCCGCCAGTACCAACAGCAATGCACACAGGCCAAGGCCCCAACGGGTCAGTGCGGCAAAAAAGCGTTGCAGACGCTCCATGTCAGGCGACCCTCAAGGTAATAGTCGGACGGCAGATCAAGGTTTGCCGGTCTCGTTGAAAAGGACTGATGCGGATCAGAGCAGCACCACGTCGTATTGTTCCTGGGAATACATGGTTTCGACCTGGAAACGGATGGTGCGGCCAATAAACCCCTCCAACTCCGCAACGTTGCCCGACTCTTCGTCCAGCAATCGGTCCACCACCTTCTGGTTGGCCAAAACTCTGTAACCCTCGGCCTGGTAAGCGCGCGCCTCCCGTAGGATTTCCCGGAAAATCTCGTAGCAAACCGTTTCCGGGGTCTTCAACTTGCCGCGCCCCTGGCAACTGCTGCACGGCTCGCACAGCACTTGCTCAAGGCTTTCGCGAGTACGCTTGCGGGTCATCTGCACCAGGCCCAACTCGGTGATACCGATGATGTTGGTCTTGGCGTGATCGCGCTCCAGCTGCTTCTCAAGGGTGCGCAACACCTGGCGCTGGTGCTCTTCATCTTCCATGTCGATGAAGTCGATGATGATGATCCCGCCCAGGTTACGCAGGCGCAGTTGGCGGGCAATGGCAGTGGCGGCTTCGAGGTTGGTCTTGAAGATGGTTTCTTCAAGGTTGCGATGGCCAACGAAGGCGCCGGTGTTCACGTCAATGGTGCTCATGGCTTCCGCCGGGTCCACCACCAGATAGCCGCCGGACTTGAGCGGCACCTTGCGTTCCAGGGCCTTCTGGATTTCGTCCTCGACGCCATACAGGTCAAAAATCGGCCGCTCGCCGGGATAGTGTTCAAGGCGGTCGGCGATTTCCGGCATCAGTTCGGCGACAAATTGCGTGGTTCGCTGGAAAGTTTCCCGCGAATCGATGCGAATTTTCTCGATCTTCGGGCTGACCAGATCACGCAGGGTACGCAGGGCCAGGCCCAGGTCTTCATAGATGACGCTCGGCGCGCCGATGGTCTTGATCTGGGCAGCGATCTGATCCCACAGGCGCCGCAGGTAGCGGATGTCCATGAGGATCTCGTCGGCACCGGCGCCCTCGGCGGCGGTGCGCAGGATAAAGCCGCCCGCTTCCTTGATGCCTTCGGCCGCCACGCAATCGCTGACGACCTTTTTCAGACGCTCACGCTCACCTTCGTCTTCGATTTTCAGGGAAATGCCGACATGGGCGGTGCGTGGCATGTACACCAGGTAGCGCGATGGAATCGATAGCTGCGTGGTCAGGCGCGCGCCCTTGGAGCCGATCGGGTCTTTGGTGACTTGCACCACCAGGCTCTGCCCTTCATGCACGAGGGCGCTGATGCTCTCGACCGCCGGACCTTCGCGCAACGAAATTTCCGAGGCATGGATAAACGCAGCACGGTCCAGGCCGATATCCACAAAAGCTGCCTGCATGCCCGGCAATACCCGCACGACCTTACCTTTATAGATATTGCCAACGATCCCGCGCTTCTGGGTGCGCTCGACGTGCACTTCCTGCAAAACACCGTTTTCTACCACCGCCACGCGCGATTCCATCGGCGTGATATTGATCAGAATCTCTTCACTCATGGCTGGGTCTCGTTCAGGCGTTTTCACAATAGTGGCCGATCGCTTAAATGTGGCGCTGGAGTAACGCGTTCAGCGCACGGAAAGGTGTTGCCAACAGGGTATGCCGAAATGGCCCAGCAGTTCTGCTGTTTCGCAGACCGGCAGGCCAACGACTGCGGAGTAACTGCCATTGAGGCCGGCGACGAATACTGCCGCCAACCCTTGGATAGCATAGCCGCCCGCCTTGTCCTGGGGTTCCCCGCTGTGCCAGTAAGTCGTTGCCTCGTGTGTGGAAACCTTGCGAAAGCGCACGCGGCTACTGACCAGGCGCGTTTCGCAGCGCTGGCCATCGAGCACGGCAATGGCGGTGAGCACTTCGTGTTCACGATCAGAAAGGGCCAGCAACATGGCAAGGGCATCGGCCTGGTCAAGGGGCTTGCCCAGGATCCGGCCATCGAGGATGACGGCGGTATCGGCGCCCAGCACGCAGGCATTCGCGGTATCGGTCAATGTCGCCAGGCCTGCGGCGGCTTTGCCACGGGCCAGGCGTTCGACGTAGGACGCGGGCGATTCGTCGCCCAGGGGTGTTTCATCGATGGCGGCGTTGACCACGGTGAACGGCACGCCGATCTGGGTCAGCAGCTCGCGCCGCCGAGGAGAGCCGGAGGCCAGATAAAGCGCATGCATTGCAGACTCTCCCTGTGGGTTCGATAACCAGGCAGAGCCTCGCGACCCACTCAATTGATTTTATAGCGGCGACGCAACCCACGCAGGCCGAAACTGATCCATGGCCACAACAGCGCACTGACCAGGGCCGGCAAGACCAGCGCCAAGGTGGGTTGGCGGTTGCCGGTCAAGGCACTGAGCCACAGCTGCACCAGTTGGGCCAGGCCGAAGATCACCAGGATGACCAGGCACTGTTGCCACATCGGGAACATGCGCAAGCGTTGCTGCAACGACAGCACCAGGAAGGTAATCAGCGTAAGAATCAACGCATTCTGCCCGAGCAACGTGCCATACATCACGTCTTCAGCCAGCCCCAGGCACATCGCGGTGACCATGCCGACCTTATGCGGCAGGGCCAGGGCCCAGAATGCCAGGAGCAATGCCAGCCATAGCGGGCGCAGGATTTCCATGAATTGCGGCATCGGCGAAACGCTGAGCAGCATACCGATGGCGAAGGTCAACCAGACCATCCAGCCATTGCGTGAATGAGTACCGGCCATTATTGCGCCCCCTGTCGAGTGGTTGCCGGCGTGGGCGCCGCAGCAGGCGCAGTCGCCGCTGGTTTGACTGGCCGAGCAGGTTGGGCCACCGGCTTGGCCGGTGTCGCGGCAGCAGGCGTAGCGGGTACAACCGGTGTCGCCACAGGTGCCGCTGGCTTGGGTACGGTTGCCGGGATGATCGGCGTCGCAGTGCCGTCTTGCTTGTCCTGTGCTTCCTGGGCCTGGGCGGCGTCGTTGGCGCGCTCTTCCGGGGTGCGCGTGTCGCTGAACACCAGCAACAGGTAGCGGCTGCGGTTCAGCGCAGCCGTAGGCACCGCACGCACAATCGCAAAGGGCTGCCCGGAATCGTGGATCACTTCCTTGACCGTCGCCACCGGGTAGCCTGCCGGGAACCGCTGGCCAAGGCCGGAGCTGACCAGCAGGTCGCCTTCCTTGATGTCGGCAGTGTCTGCCACATGCCGCAGTTCCAGGCGCTCCGGATTGCCCGTGCCACTGGCAATCGCCCGCAGGCCGTTGCGGTTGACCTGCACCGGAATGCTATGGGTGGTGTCGGTCAGCAGCAGCACGCGGGAGGTATAGGGCATCAACTCCACCACCTGGCCCATCAGGCCACGGGCATCGAGCACCGGCTGGCCAAGGACCACGCCATCGCGCTCACCTTTATTGATGATGATGCGATGGGTGAAGGGGTTGGGGTCCATGCCGATCAACTCGGCCACTTCGACCTTTTCGTTGACCAGCGCGGAAGAATTGAGCAACTCGCGCAGCCGCACGTTCTGCTCGGTCAGGGCCGCCAGCTTTTGCATGCGCCCCTGCAACAGCAGGTTTTCGGTCTTGAGTTTTTCGTTCTCGGCAACCAGTTCGGTACGGCTGCCAAACTGGCTGGCCACACCTTGCCATAGCCGTTGCGGCAGGTCAGTGATCCAGTAGGACTGCATCAATACCAGCGACATTTGGCTACGCACTGGCTTGAGCAGTGTGAAGCGGGCGTCGACCACCATCAGCGCGACCGATAGCACGACCAGCACCAACAAGCGCACGCCCAATGAGGGGCCTTTAGTGAAGAGCGGTTTAATAGGCCGCTCCTCCCGGGCAGATATTCTCTTTATTCATACGGCATCAAACCGGCCTGGATGCAGATTGAAGAAGATAAACGCCAACAGGCAGCACTGCAAAGTGCTGCCTGTTGGCGAAACATGGCGTAACCAACGTTCTTATTCGCTGGAGAGCAGGTCCATGGTGTGTTTATCCATCATTTCCAGTGCACGACCACCGCCACGGGCCACGCAGGTCAGCGGGTCTTCGGCGACGATCACCGGCAGGCCGGTTTCCTGGGCCAGCAACTTGTCGAGGTCGCGCAGCAAGGCGCCACCACCGGTCAGCACCAGGCCACGCTCGGCGATATCGGAAGCCAGTTCCGGCGGCGATTGCTCCAGGGCGCTTTTTACCGCCTGAACGATAGTGGCCAGGGACTCTTGCAGAGCTTCCAGTACTTCATTGGAGTTCAGGGTAAAGGCACGTGGCACGCCTTCGGCCAGGTTGCGACCGCGCACATCGACTTCGCGTACTTCGCCGCCCGGGTAAGCGGTACCGATTTCCTGCTTGATGCGCTCGGCGGTGGATTCGCCGATCAGGCTGCCGTAGTTACGGCGCACATAAGTGATGATCGCTTCGTCGAAGCGGTCGCCGCCAACCCGTACGGATTCGGCATACACCACGCCATTGAGGGAGATCAGGGCGATTTCAGTGGTACCACCACCGATATCCACCACCATCGAACCGCGCGCTTCTTCAACCGGCAGGCCGGCACCGATGGCCGCAGCCATTGGTTCTTCGATCAGGAACACTTCGCGGGCACCGGCACCAAGGGCCGATTCACGGATGGCACGACGCTCCACCTGGGTGGATTTGCATGGAACGCAGATCAGCACACGAGGGCTGGGCTGCAGGAAACTGTTTTCGTGAACCTTGTTGATGAAGTACTGCAGCATCTTCTCGCAGACGCTGAAGTCGGCGATCACGCCGTCTTTCATCGGACGAATGGCGGCAATGTTGCCAGGTGTACGGCCGAGCATGCGCTTGGCCTCGGTGCCCACGGCAACGACACTTTTCTGATTACCATGGGTCCGAATGGCCACAACCGATGGCTCATTCAGGACGATACCGCGCTCGCGCACGTAAATAAGGGTGTTGGCAGTGCCCAGGTCGATGGAAAGATCGCTGGAAAACATGCCACGCAGTTTCTTGAACATGGGAAAGGGACCCTAGGCAACGCGTGGGTAAAAAAGTGCGGCAAACTCTAACAACGACAGGGATTTTGGGCAAGGCGCCAATGTGCTAAATTGGCCGACTTTCTGTGCACCTAACCCCACAATCGCGGCCTTATGACCGTAGAAATGCGGTAGTGTTCCGACAATCTAACACACGGATAGCTTCCGTTCTGTTTTCCACTGGAGAATCCCATGGCGCTTGAACGCTCCGACGTGGAAAAAATCGCTCATCTGGCCTGCCTGGGCCTCAATGAAGCCGATCTTCCACAGACCACCGCAGCCCTGAACAGCATTCTCGGGCTGGTCGACCAGATGCAAGCGGTGAATACCGACGGCATCGAACCCCTGGCCCACCCACTGGAAGCCAGCCAGCGCCTGCGCGCAGACGTCGTGACCGAACGCAATAATCGCGAGGCCTACCAGTCCATCGCACCAGCGGTCGAAAACGGCCTGTACCTGGTTCCGAAAGTCATCGACTAAAGGGAAAGAGCCTGCAATGCATCAATTGACTCTGGCCGAGATCGCCCGCGGTCTCGCCGATAAAAAGTTTTCGTCCGAAGAGCTGACCAAGACCCTCCTGGCGCGCATCGCCGCACTGGATCCGAAGGTCAACAGCTTCATCAGCCTCACCGAGGAACTGGCCCTGGGCCAGGCCAAGGCCGCCGATGCCCGTCGCGCCAACGGTGAAAGCGGCGCGCTGCTGGGTGCGCCAATCGGTCACAAGGACCTGTTCTGCACCCAGGGCATCCGCACCAGCTGCGGCTCGAAGATGCTCGACAACTTCAAGGCGCCCTACGACGCCACCGTCGTCGCCAAGCTGGCCGAAGCCGGGGCCGTGACCCTGGGCAAGACCAACATGGACGAATTCGCCATGGGCTCGGCCAACGAATCGAGCTACTACGGCGCGGTGAAAAACCCGTGGAACGCGGAGCACGTGCCCGGCGGTTCGTCCGGTGGTTCGGCCGCAGCCGTTGCCGCGCGCTTCCTGCCAGCCGCCACGGCCACTGATACCGGCGGCTCGATCCGCCAGCCCGCCGCCTTCACCAACCTCACCGGCCTGAAACCGACCTACGGTCGCGTTTCCCGCTGGGGCATGATTGCCTACGCGTCCAGCCTCGACCAGGGCGGCCCTCTGGCCCGCACTGCCGAAGACTGCGCAATATTGTTACAAGGCATGGCCGGTTTCGATGCAAAGGACTCCACCAGCATCGATGAGCCGGTGCCGGACTACAGCGCCAGCCTCAACACCTCGCTCAAAGGCCTGCGCATCGGCGTGCCGAAAGAGTACTTCAGCGCCGGTCTCGACCCGCGTATCGCCGAACTGGTGCACAACAGCATCAAGGCGCTGGAAAAACTCGGCGCGGTGATCAAGGAAATCAGCCTGCCGAACAACCAGCACGCGATTCCGGCTTACTACGTGATTGCTCCGGCCGAAGCCTCCTCCAACCTGTCGCGTTTCGACGGCGTGCGCTTTGGCTACCGCTGTGAAGACCCGAAAGACCTCACCGACCTGTACAAGCGTTCCCGTGGCGAAGGTTTCGGCGTGGAAGTACAGCGCCGGATCATGGTCGGGGCCTACGCCTTGTCGGCTGGCTACTACGACGCGTACTACCTCAAGGCGCAGAAAATCCGACGCCTGGTAAAGAACGACTTCATGGCGGCCTTTAATGAAGTCGACGTGATCATCGGCCCAACCACGCCGAACCCGGCCTGGAAACTCGGCGCCAAGAATGGCGACCCGGTGGCCGCGTATCTGGAAGACCTGTACACCATCACCGCCAACCTCGCAGGCTTGCCGGGCTTGTCCATGCCAGCCGGTTTCGTCGATGGCCTGCCGGTGGGCGTGCAGTTGCTTGCCCCGTATTTCCAGGAAGGCCGCTTGCTCAATGTGGCGCACCAGTACCAGTTGAATACTGACTGGCACACTCGCACCCCAACCGGCTTCTGAGGAGAACACTATGCAATGGGAAGTTGTGATCGGGCTGGAGATTCATACCCAGCTTGCCACCCAATCGAAGATTTTCTCCGGTAGCGCCACCACGTTCGGCTCAGAGCCCAACACCCAGGCCAGCCTCGTAGACCTGGGCATGCCTGGCGTATTGCCAGTGCTGAACCAGGAAGCGGTGCGCATGGCGGTGATGTTCGGCCTGGCGATTGACGCCGAAATCGGCCAGCACAACGTGTTCGCGCGCAAGAACTACTTCTATCCGGACCTGCCCAAGGGCTACCAGATCAGCCAGATGGAATTGCCGATCGTCGGCAAGGGCTACCTGGATATCCCCCTGGAAGACGGCACCATCAAGCGTGTTGGCGTGACCCGTGCGCACCTGGAAGAAGATGCCGGCAAGAGCCTGCATGAAGAATTCAATGGCGCCACCGGCATCGACCTGAACCGCGCCGGCACGCCGCTGCTGGAGATCGTGTCCGAGCCGGACATGCGCAGTGCCAAGGAAGCGGTGGCCTACGTTAAGACCATCCACGCACTGGTGCGCTACCTGGGCATTTGCGACGGCAACATGGCCGAAGGCTCCCTGCGTTGCGACTGCAACGTGTCGGTGCGTCCTAAAGGCCAGGTTGAGTACGGCACCCGCTGTGAGATCAAGAACGTCAACTCGTTCCGTTTCATCGAAAAGGCGATCAACACCGAAGTCCGTCGCCAGATCGAGCTGATCGAAGACGGCGGCAAGGTGATCCAGCAGACGCGCCTGTACGACCCGAACAAAGACGAAACCCGCGCCATGCGCAGCAAGGAGGAAGCCAACGACTACCGTTACTTCCCCGATCCGGACCTGTTGCCGGTGGTCATCGAGGATTCGTTCCTCAATGACGTGCGCGCCACCCTGCCAGAATTGCCACCGCAAAAACGCGAACGCTTCCAGGCGCAGTTCGGCCTGTCGGTGTACGACGCCAGCGTCCTGGCATCGAGCCGCGAGCAGGCCGACTACTTCGAAAAAGTCGTGAGCATCGCTGGCGACGCCAAGTTGGCGGCCAACTGGGTCATGGTCGAACTGGGTAGCCTGTTGAACAAACAGGGCCTGGAAATCGACGAAGCCCCGGTCTCGGCCGAACAACTGGGCGGCATGTTGCTGCGCATCAAGGACAACACCATCTCCGGCAAAATCGCCAAGACCGTGTTTGAGGCCATGGCCAGCGGTGAAGGCAACGCCGACGAGATCATCGAGAAGCGCGGCCTCAAGCAAGTCACCGACAGCGGCGCCATCTCGGCCGTTCTTGATGAAATGCTCGCAGCCAATGCGGAGCAGGTCGAACAGTACCGTGCGGCCGACGAAGCCAAGCGCGGCAAGATGTTCGGCTTCTTTGTGGGCCAGGCGATGAAGGCCTCCAAAGGCAAGGCCAACCCGCAACAGGTCAACGAATTGCTCAAGAGCAAGCTCGAAGGCTGATAACGGTTGCCGCCCTGTGGGAACCGGCTTATGTGGGAGCTGGCTTGCCTGCGATAGCATCACCTCGGCACATCTGAAAAACCGAGGCGCCCGCATCGCAGGCAAGCCAGCTCCTACAGGGGTCGGTTCCCATATCAATTTTGGGGACACCTTGAAAATGAAGCGTCTACTCGGCCTCTGCGCCCTGTTCTCCCTGCTCACCGGCTGCGCCAGCGGCATGATCGACCCCAACGGCTACGACGAAACCGGCACCGCGTCCTACTACGGCGCCAAGCACCATGGCAAGAAGACCGCCAGCGGTGAACCCTTCAACCAACACGCCCTGACCGCCGCCCACCGGCGCCTGCCATTCGGCACGCGGGTCAAGGTCACCAATCTTGCCAGCAACAAAACCGTGGTGGTGCGCATCAATGATCGCGGCCCGCATACCCGTGGGCGGCTGATCGATCTTTCACGCCAGGCCGCCGAGCAGTTGGGTATGCTGCGCAGCGGAACCGCGCGCGTGCGCGTGCAAGCCCTGAGCAACTGACTGACGGAGCCCGGACCATTTTCGGATTAAGCGCCCTTTCGCCCATAAGCCTGATTGAACTGACCAGCGGCCTGCTGCTACTGATTGCCGGTGCCGAAATGCTGGTACGCGCCGCCGTGCGCCTGGCCGCCAGCCTCAAAGTCCGGCCACTGATCATTGGCTTGAGCATCGTCGCCTTTGGCAGCAGCGCGCCGCAAATCGCCGTCAGCCTGCAGGCCACCCTGGCCGGCAATACCGATATTGCCGTGGGCAGTGTGATTGGCAGCAGCATCTTCAATATCCTCGTCACCCTGGGTCTTTCGGCGCTGATTATTCCCCTGCGCGTCTCGCGGCAACTGGTGCGCCTGGATATCCCGGTGATGATCGGCGCCAGCATGCTGCTGTTTATTCTCGCCAGTGATGAAGCACTGACACCGCTCGACGGCCTGACCTTGCTTGCCGCCCTGCTCGCCTACCTGGGCCTGTTGCTGTACCAGACCCGCCATTCGCGCCGCCCGCGGACCCGCGACACGGTGGTACAGGCGCCGTGGCTGAGCAGTTTGCTGTGGATGATCGGCGGGCTCGTGTTGCTGGTGTTCGCCGGGCATCTGGTGCTGGGCGCAGCGGTGGAAGTGGCCAGCGACCTGGGCCTGTCCGAGCGGGTGATCGGCCTGACCATCGTCGCCGTCAGCACCTCGCTGCCGTGCCTGGCGACCTCGCTGATCGCCGCCCTGCGCGGCGAGCGGGAGATTGCGGTGGGGAACGTGATCGGCAGCAACCTGTTCAACCTGTTGGGGGTTCTGGGTTTTACCGCGCTGGTGGCGCCGCTGCCCTTGTCGGTGTCGCCCAACGCCCTGGATTTTGACCTGCCGGTGATGCTCGGCGTCGTGGTGTTGTGCCTGCCCGTGTTTTACACCGGCTACCGCATCACCCGCGCCGAAGGCTTGCTGCTGCTGGGGCTGTACCTGGCGTACGGGCTGCACGTGGTGTCATTTACCACCGGCATGCCACTGGCCAACAAACTGGAACAACTGATGCTGTATTACGTCCTGCCAGCGCTGGTGGCCTTCCTGTTGTTCACCTCGCTGCGAGCCTGGCACCGCCAACACAAGAGGGAGTCGCAATGACCGATCAAGCGAAATCCGGCGTTGAAATGCGCCGCCAGGTAATGGGCGATGCATTTGTCGACCGCGCCCTGGGCAATGCCACCGAATTCACCCAGCCGTTGCAGGACTTCGTCAACGAACATGCCTGGGGCGGGGTGTGGAACCGTGAAGGCTTGCCGCTGAAGACGCGCAGCCTGATTACCCTCGCTGCGCTGACCGCCTTGAAGTGCCCGCAGGAGCTCAAGGGCCATGTACGCGGTGCGCTGAACAATGGCTGCACTGTTGAAGAAATTCGCGAAGCGCTGCTGCATTGCGCGGTGTATGCCGGCGTGCCGGCGGCGATCGATGCGTTTCGGGCGGCACAAGAAGTGATCGACAGTTATCAGCAAACCCCTGTGTAGGAGCGAGCTTGTTTCCGGGCGGCGTTCCGACGAAAAACTTCAGGGCGACGCGCTCTACCTGGATGTACGCGTTATCGTTAACGTTTTTCGTCGGAACGCCGCCCGGAAACAAGCTCGCTCCTACACCCAGCCCCCCGCCTGCAGCACAAAGATCCCGATATTGGTGGTCACCGCCGCCATCAATGTGGTGATCACGATAATCGCCGCCGCCAGCTCATGGTTACCCTGGGCCGCACGGGCCATGACAAAACTGGCAGCGGCCGTCGGTGCGCCAAAATACAGGAACAGAATCCCCAACTCCGGCCCCCGGAAGCCATACAGCCAGGCGCCGACGGTCGCCACGAGCGGCAGGCCGATCATCTTCACCAGGCTGGCGCTTAATGCCATGTTGCCGCTCTGGCGCAATGCGGCCAGCGACAGAGTGCCGCCAATGCAGATCAGCGCCAGGGGCAGCGTCATATCGGCCAGGTACCGCCCGGAGGTTTCCAGCCAATTGGGCAAGCCAATCTGGAAATAGGCAAACGGTGTCGCAGCAATCACACTGAGGATCAGCGGGTTGGCCAGTACGCTCTTGCAGATACTCCACGGGTCAGACTTGATCACTGGGCTGTAGACCGCCAACACAATGGTCGACAGGGTGTTGTAAAACAGGATCACCAACCCCGCGAGGATCGCCCCGAGGGAAATGCCGTAGTCCCCATACATGCTGGCCGCCAGTGCCAGGCCGATCACCCCGTTGTTACCGCGAAATGCCCCTTGGGTATAGATACCCCGGTCCTCACGCGGGCAGCGAAAGATCGCCCAGCCCCAGGCCAGAGCAAAGCCGACCAGCGTGGCGACAGAGAAATAGATCAGCAGTTCTGGCTTGAGCGCCGAATGCAGGTCGGCGTGCAGAATCCCCAGAAACAGCAACGCCGGCATGGTGACGTTGAACACCAGGGACGATGCGGTGTGGATAAAGTTGTCGTTGATCCAATTGATGCGCTTGAGCAGGACGCCCAGAAACAACATGGCAAATACCGGCGCGGTGATTGTCAGGGTTTGCAGGAATATAGCCAGCATGCTGGGGAGAACCTTGGGTGAGCTTCGGTAGGTGGCTAATGATAAGCCAAACAGCCCAGCGCCGCCTGACAGGCCGCTTTCGCGAGCAAGCCCTCTCCCACATTTTTGTCCGTGCTCCTACAGGAATGTGTGAAGCGGGCTTGCTCGCGATTACAGGCAACTCGGTCTCAGGTAATAGGCGCCGGGTTGAACAAGGTGATGTCATTGTGCAGCTTGTGCTGCTCGGCCCAGGTCTGCTTTTTGCCGCTGGCCACGTCCAGGTAGAAGTGGAACAACTCCCACCCCAACTCCTCGATGGTCGCACGCCCAGTCGCGATCCTTCCGGCATCGATATCGATCAGGTCTGGCCAGCGCTGCGCCAACTCCGTACGGGTCGAGACCTTCACCACGGGGGCCATCGCCAACCCATAGGGCGTGCCCCGCCCCGTGGTGAACACATGCAGGTTCATCCCCGCCGCCAGTTGCAAGGTGCCACAGACAAAATCGCTGGCCGGCGTCGCGCAAAAGATCAGGCCTTTGCCCTTGAACCGTTCGCCAGGCCCAAGCACACCATTGATCGCGCTGCTACCGGACTTGACGATGGAGCCCAGGGACTTCTCGACAATGTTCGACAGGCCGCCCTTCTTGTTGCCCGGCGTGGTGTTGGCGCTGCGGTCGGCCTCGCCCTTGGCCAGGTAGCGGTCGTACCAGTCCATTTCCCGTACCAGTTCGCGGGCAACTTCCTGGTTTTCGGCGCGGGAAGTCAGCAGGTAAATGGCGTCGCGCACTTCAGTCACTTCGGAAAACATCACCGTCGCCCCGGCCCGCAGCAACAGGTCCGAGGCGTAGCCCAGCGCCGGGTTGGCGGTGATCCCGGAAAACGCGTCGCTCCCCCCACATTGCATGCCGAGGATCAGTTGCGCAGCCGGTACCGTTTCCCGCCGGCGCAGGTCGAGTTTTTTCAGGCGGGTTTCGGCCAGTTCCATGATCTGTTCGATCATTTCGGTAAAACCGTGGCTGGCGTCCTGTAGGCGATACAGCCACGGTTCACTGAGGTCCACCGAGCTGTCGTTATCGTGCATCACCTGCCCGGCCTGCAACTTCTCGCAGCCCAGGCTGATCACCAACGCTTCGCCACCCAGGTTCGGGTTGCGCGCCAGATTGCGCACGGTGCGGATCGGGATATAGGCGTCGGTGGCGGTGATGGCCACGCCGCAACCATAGCTGTGGGTCAGTGCCACCACGTCATCGACATGCGGGTACTTGGGTAGCAACTCGTCCTTGATGCGCTTGACCGCATGGTCCAGCACGCCGGTCACGCACTGCACAGTAGTGGTGATGCCAAGGATATTGCGCGTGCCCACGGTGCCATCCGCATTGCGATAGCCCTCGAAGGTGAAACCTTCCAAGGGCGCCTGGGCTTCGGGCACTTCGGTGGACAGCGGCAAGCTGTCCAGCGGCGGCGCGGTGGGCATACGCAGTTGGTCTTCCTGGACCCAACTGCCGCGCGGTATCGGCTGCAAGGCGTAACCGATAGTTTGGCCGTAGCGAATGATCTGACCGCCTTGGGGGATATCTTCCAGGGTCACCTTGTGGCTCTGGGGAATGAACTCCACGGTCACCAGGCCGTCCGGGAACTCGGTCCCGGCCGGCACGCCTTGGTCGTTGACCACAATCACTACATTGTCGCGCTCGTGCAAACGGATGGAGCGCGGCGAGTCGGCATGTTCAATCAACTGCATCACACGGCCCCTTCAGGATTGCGCTTGGGAAAGGTTAGTCAACTCGGGGCCTTTGCTCGGCGGCTCATTGAGCACCACACGCTTGATCGGGCCGACAATCACCAGGTAACTGAATACTGCTACCAGCGCATTGGCGCCGACGAACACCAGGGCCCACTTGAACGAGCCGGTGGTGCTGATGATGTAGCCAATCACGATTGGCGTGGTGATGGAAGCCAGGTTGCCAAACGTGTTGAACAGGCCGCCGCTAAGGCCGGCGATTTGTTTTGGCGAGGTGTCAGACACCACCGCCCAACCCAGTGCGCCAACGCCTTTGCCGAAGAAGGCCAGGGCCATGAAGCCAACGACCATCCATTCCACATCCACGTAGTTGCAGGCAATGATGCTGCTGGAAACCAGCAAGCCGGCAATGATCGGGGCCTTGCGCGCGAAAGTCAGGGAATGGCCCTTGCGCAGCAGGTAGTCGGAAATCACCCCGCCCAGCACGCCGCCGATAAAGCCGCAGATCGCCGGGAGCGACGCGATGAAGCCGGCCTTGAGGATGGTCATGCCACGATCCTGTACCAGGTACACCGGGAACCAGGTCAGGAAGAAGTAGGTAATGCCGTTGATGCAGTACTGGCCCAGGTACACGCCGAGCATCATGCGATTGGTCAGCAACTGACGGATGTAATCCCACTTCGGCCCGTCGGTTTTCTTACCCTTGGCCTTGTTCTGATCCATATCGACCATCGCCCCATTGGCAGCGATGTGATTGAACTCGGCCTCGTTGATCAGCGGGTGCTGACGCGGGCTGTAGATCACTTTCAGCCAGATCAGGGAGAACACGATGCCGATCACGCCCATCACGATAAATACGTGCTGCCAGCCGAAGCTGTAGACGATCCACCCCATCAAGGGTGCAAACAATACCGTGGCGAAGTACTGCGCCGAGTTGAAGATCGCCGACGCCGTACCGCGTTCGGCGGTGGGGAACCAGGCCGCGACAATGCGCGCATTGCCGGGAAAAGAAGGTGCCTCTGCCAGGCCCACCAAAAACCGCAACATAAACAGCGCAACCACCGCAGTGGAGACCCCGAATTCACCGACATAGCCTTGCAGCACGGTGAACAGCGACCAGGTGAAGATGCTCAGGGCATAGACTTTTTTCGAACCGAACCGGTCCAGCAGCCAACCGCCAGGGATTTGCCCGGCCACGTAGGCCCAACCGAAAGCAGAGAAGATGTAACCGAGGGTGACGGCGTCGATGCCGAGGTCTTTTTGCAGGCTGGAACCTGCGATGGCGATGGTGGCGCGGTCGGCGTAGTTGATCGTCGTCACCAGGAACAGCATGAGCAAGATCAAATAACGGACGTGCGTCGGCTTGGTCGCTTGCATGTAGATGTACTCCCACTAATTATTTTTTTTGCGGGTAATTGTTGTGTGTTGCGTAACGCTGGCTCTTGTAGGAGCGAGCTTGCTCGCGAAAAACTTCAGGGCGACACGTCCTACCTGGATGTACGCGTTATCGTTGACGTTTTTCGCGAGCAAGCTCGCTCCTACAGAAATCCCCTCTTTCCAGGGCTGGGTTTATGAGCCGATGTAGCTGGTTTTCACCACGGTGTAGAACTCTTGCGCATAGCGACCTTGCTCACGCGAACCGTAGGATGAACCCTTCCGGCCACCAAAGGGAACGTGATAATCCACACCTGCGGTCGGCAGGTTGACCATCACCATCCCGGCCTGGGAGTGGCGCTTGAAGTGGTTGGCATACTTGAGCGAGGTGGTCGCGATGCCCGCCGACAGGCCGAAGTCGGTGTCATTGGCCATGGCCAGCGCCGCCTCGTAGTCCGCCACGCGCACCACGTTGGCCACTGGGCCGAAGATTTCTTCACGGCTGATACGCATGGCGGCCTCGCTGTCGGCAAACAGTGTCGGCGCCAGGAAATAGCCCTCGGTGTCGCAGGTCACCAGGCCACCACCGCTGACCAACCGCGCGCCTTCGCCTTGGCCGATATCGATGTACTTCAAGTCCTGGTCCAACTGGGCCTGGGACACGACCGGGCCGATATCCGTACCGGCATGCAGGGCATGGCCGACCTTGATCGATTGCATGCGCTCGGCCATGGCCGCGACAAACCGATCATGAATCCCGGCCGTCACGATAAAGCGACTCGATGCCGTGCAGCGCTGGCCAGTGGAGTAGAAGGCACTCTGCACCGACAGTTCGACGGCCTGCTTGAGGTCAGCATCGTCGAGAATGATCTGCGGATTCTTGCCGCCCATTTCCAACTGCACCTTGGCCTGGCGCGACACGCAGCTGACCGCGATCTGCCGCCCCACGCCCACGGAACCGGTGAAGCTGATGCCATCGACCTTCGAACTGTTGACCAGCGCATCGCCGACCACGCGACCACTGCCCATCACCAGGTTGAACACGCCACTGGGGAAGCCGGCGCGGGAGATGATTTCTGCCAGAGCCCAGGCGCAGCCGGGCACCAGGTCGGCCGGTTTGAGCACCACGCAGTTGCCATAGGCCAGGGCCGGGGCGATTTTCCAGGCGGGGATGGCAATCGGGAAGTTCCACGGGGTGATCAGACCCACCACGCCCAAGGCTTCGCGGGTGACTTCGACATTCACCCCTGGGCGCACCGACGGCAGGTAATCACCGGACAGGCGCAGGCACTCACCGGCAAAGAACTTGAAGATATTGCCGGCGCGGGTCACCTCGCCGATGGCTTCCGGCAGGGTCTTGCCCTCTTCGCGGGCCAGCAGCGTACCGAGTTCTTCGCGGCGGGCGAGGATCTCGCTGCCGACTTTGTCCAAGGCGTCATGCCGGGCCTGGATGCCGGAAGTCGACCACGCCGGGAACGCCGCGCGCGCGGCGTCGATGGCGGCGTCGACCTGGGCCAGATCGGCCTTGGCAAATTCGCCGATCACATCCGACAGGTCCGAGGGGTTGATATTGCTTGAGTAGTCAGCACCGGCCACCCACTGGCCACCGATGTAGTTGTCAAAACGCTTGGCTTGGGACACGAATCTTCTCCTGACGCAAAAAGCCGCTGATCACTCAGCGGCTTTATTCATGGGTTATTGCGCACCTTGCTTGTCGATCAGCGCGGCCAGGGCTTCATATTCTTCTGGCAGCAGATCGGTCAGCGGGGTGCGCACTGGGCCTGCGTCATAGCCGGCGATTTTTGCACCCGCCTTGACGATGCTCACGGCATAGCCGGCCTTGCGGTTACGGATGTCGAGGTAAGGCAAGAAGAAGTCGTCGATGATCTTGTCGACAGTGGCGTGATCTTCCCGGGCAATCGCGTGGTAGAAGTCCATCGCGGTTTTGGGAATGAAGTTGAACACCGCCGAGGAATACACCGGGACGCCAAGCGCCTTGTAGGCCGCGGCGTAAACCTCGGCGGTCGGCAGGCCGCCCAAGTAGCTGAAACGATCGCCCAGGCGACGGCGGATCGACACCATCAGTTCGATATCGCCCAGGCCATCCTTGTAGCCGATCAGGTTCGGGCAACGTTCGGCCAGGCGTTCGAGCAGTGGCGCGGTCAGGCGGCAGACGTTGCGGTTGTACACCACCACACCAATTTTTACCGACTTGCACACAGCCTCGACATGGGCGGCGACGCCGTCCTGGCTGGCTTCGGTCAAGTAGTGGGGCAGCAGCAGCAGACCCTTGGCCCCCAGGCGCTCGGCTTCCTGGGCGTATTCGATAGCTTGGCGCGTGGAGCCGCCGACACCGGCGAGGATCGGCACACTGGTGGCGCAGGTATCAACGGCGGTTTTCACCACTTGGGAATATTCACTGGCTGCCAGGGAGAAAAACTCACCGGTGCCGCCTGCCGCGAACAAGGCAGTGGCGCCGTAGGGGGCCAGCCACTCCAGACGCTTGATGTAACCCGCCTGGTTGAAATCACCCTGGGCATTGAAATCGGTGACCGGGAAAGACAGCAGACCGTGGGAAAGGATGGACTTCAGTTCTTGTGGATTCATTATTCGAACACCCTGGATAACGACTGATACTGGGGAATGGTTTTTGTTGTCGTACGTCATCGTACAACTATAAAAATATTCGTCAACACTATTTCGTCGACTTGCATGGGTCTCGAGGGCGTTTACTTGCAACCCCCTTGACGTAGGAAATTGCTCCGCTATTCTTGCAATAGCTGTATATACATACAGCTATCAAGGAAGAATCCTACGACATAGCAAGGAGCTAACATGTCAGAACTTGAATCGGTCATCACCCGCAAGCCCCTCCCCTCCCTACGCTTCGAAGGCGGCGAGCACACCGCTATTGGCGATGAGACGCTACTGCGGTTCGTACAGGGCGAGCCCTCTATTCCGGGGGCCCAAGTCAAACTGCATCTGCCTAATGGTCTGGCTTTGACCTATGGCCAGATCATCGCCCTGGGCGGTGATTTCTATGGGATCCCCGGCCAGCCCATCAGCGACGGTGCATCGCCAGCCGAGCGCGTGCAGCGCTTTACCGCCGCGTTCAACTCCCTGGCCACGCTGCCGGCGTCGCGGGACGAAGCGGGCAAAATTCTCGCGGTCATGCAAAAGGAAATCAACGCGGTCAAGCAGGCCATCAAGGAGGGTAAGCAGGCCCATGAAGCCTATGACGCACTTGGAGATACGTTGTCTGAAGAGTGGAATCGCATCACCGGCGGCGGCAGCGTCGTTTCAGCCATGGTGCCCTTGGGGCGCTACCTTAAGCTGGCCGCCGACAACGCCGATCATTTCGGCGAATGGGCGCTGTCAGCCTATCTGGCAGGGCATACCGGCGCCCTGCAACAAGCGGTCGTCGCCCACCAAAGTGGCAGCGACCAGCAATTGGAACTGGCTTATGCCATGAACAGTTTTGCTGATCACTTTTTGACCGACCTGTTTTCCGCGGGGCACCTGCGCGTACCGCGCAAGCAACTGGCTCGCGTAGTCACACCGGGTGAGCTGGGGTCGTTGATCAGCCGCTTCATGCATGACGAAGACAGCAAGTTCGGGCTCAAGGTACGCAACGCACTGGGCGATGAGTGGCACGCCTATGGCGACAAACGCTATTTCGACAGCAATGATGCGGCCAACCGCGCTCAGGTCAAACGCGCGGTGCAGGCCTCGGCCGATGAGATTTTCGAGGCCTATGTCAGTGGCATCCTGCCCTCCCCGGCCACGTACAAGGCACCGCTGTACGTGCCGGACCTGAATGCGGTGAACAACCCGAGTACTAACTTCTCACCGCTGTTCAAGGCCGAGGGCGACAAGGTGCTGCGACGCAAGGACGTCAACAACCTCAACGACAAACAGTGGACGAATGATTGGTGGGGCTGGAGCACCTACCTGCTGCTGCAAAACTACACACCCAATACGCCAGCCTGAAACCAGGCGCAGATGCCGGGACGCCGGCATCTGCGCCATCGACGAGCATCAGCCGCGCTGCGCCTGCGCCTCTTCATGTGCCTGGCGCAACCGCTCGCGGCTGTTTGTCAGGTGCAGGCGCATCGCCGCTCGCGCCGCATCCGAATCCTGGCGGGCGATCGCTTCGTAAATTTCTTCGTGCTCACGGCTCAGGCGGCTCATGTAGTGCTGCTGGTCATCATGGGCCAGGCGCGCTGAGTTCAGGCGCGTACGCGGGATAATGCTGGTGCCCAGGTGCGTCATGATATCGGTGAAGTAGCGATTGCCGGTGGACAACGCAATCTGCAGATGGAACTGGAAGTCCGACGCCACTGCATCGCTGGCGTGCGCCGCACTTTCATTCAAGGCATCGAGGGCGGCGCGCATCGCGGCCAACTGTTCGTCGCTGCGACGCTGGGCCGCGAGGCCGGCGGATTCCACTTCCAGGCTGATGCGCAGTTCCAGAATCGCCAACACATCGCGCAACGTCACCACCGTCGCCGGATCGATCCGGAACCCGCTGGGGCTCGGCGTATCCAGCACAAAGGTGCCGATGCCATGCCGGGTCTCCACCTGCCCGGCCGCCTGCAGGCGCGAGATCGCCTCGCGCACCACCGTACGGCTGACCCCATGGGCTTCCATGATCGCTGACTCGGTGGGCAACTTATCCCCACGATTGAGCTGGCCGTCGCGGATCTGCTCGGACAACACCGTGACCAGTTCCTGGGCAAGGCTGCGACGCTTGCGGGGAAGACGCGGGGCGGTGCTGAGGTTTTCCATGGGTAACCAATTATCTCGATGATCTGAAGGCGCATCATAGCCCAAGCAGGTTGTACGATCACCGCTCACCGCGACTTTGTAGCGCGCAAAAAAATACCCCGGCCAAAGCCGGGGCATTTTTTCAGCACGTGCCCGCAGGCACATGCTCCATCACTTCACCACTTTCAAGCTCGGCCGGCCCGTAGGGCGCGGCGGCTCGGAGTCAGGCGGCGGCAGGTCGTCATCTTCAACTTCGATCGCTTCGTCGTCGTCAAGCGACGACTCCAGATCAAACACCATGCCCTGGCCATTTTCCCGGGCATAAATGCCCAGGATCGCGCCGATGGGCACATAGAGCGTATGGGGTACACCACCAAAACGCCCTTCAAAGCTGACCGCTTCATTGTCCATGTGCAGTTGGCGTACGGCACTGGGCGAAACGTTCAGGACAATCTGTCCGTCACTGGCAAAACCTTGTGGCACCTGCACCGCAGGAAACTCGGAATTGACCAGCATGTGCGGGGTGCAATCGTTATCCACAATCCACTCATAGAGCGCGCGGACCAGATAAGGTCGACTGGAGTTCATCAACGGCTCCTTAAGCCTTAGCGCATATCACGTTCGACGCCAGACAGACTTGCCTGGAAAGCCTCACGCGCAAACTGGCGCTCCATGTAATCAAGCAGCGGCTTGGCAGGCCGCGGCAATTCAATGCCCAAAATCGGCAAACGCCAGAGTATGGGTAATAGGCAGCAATCCACCAGGCTTTGTTCCTCACTGAGGAAAAAAGGTTTGTCGGCGAATAACGGTGAAACGCCGGTCAGGCTCTCGCGCAATTCCTTGCGCGCCTGCACACGGGCCGCTTCTTTGCTGCGTGTATCCAGAATCAGATCCACCAGCCCACACCAGTCACGCTGGATCCGATGGATCAGCAAGCGGCTGTTGGCACGCGCCACCGGATACACCGGCAGCAAAGGTGGATGGGGGTAACGCTCATCCAGATATTCCATCACCACGGTTGACTCCCACAACGCCAGGTCACGATCGACCAGGGTGGGCAAGCTGCCGTAAGGGTTCACTTCGATCAGTTTCGGCGGATGACGACCCACCTCCACACTGATGATCTCGGCGCTGACACCCTTCTCTGCGAGCACGATGCGTACTCGGTGGGAATAGTGGTCGGCGGGGTCGGAGTAACAGGCCAACCGGTTGGTCACGCCCATGGCGGTCCTCCTCGCTTGTTGAAATTATCGAAAGCTCAAAAACGAGCGCGCCCAGAAAGCATCTCCCGTAACACCTGGATCAACCAGAGCGTTACCCGTTCAGAGACGTCGCTGGGCGCGCAAGATTAACAGCAATTGCCTAAGGTTGGATCAATGCACATCCTTCCAGTATTCACGCTTGAGCAAATAAGCGAATACGAAGAAGAAAGCCAGGTACAGCAACACATAGGTACCGATGCGTTGATGCTCCAGTTTGACCGGGTTGGCGGAGTACGCCAGGAAGGTCACCAGGTTCTTGACCTTCTCGTCGAACTGCTCCTCGTTCAGCGCACCGCTCTTGGGCACGATGGTCAGTTGATCACAGGCCTCATGGGTCAACGGTGTGCCGGTCAGCGGGTCATATTGCTTCTTGCCGTTTTCCACGACTTGAACCTGCTTGCATCCTACCACCTGACGCCCTTGCAGGCCGACCAGCACGTTAGGCATACCGACGTTCGGGAACACCTTGTTGTTCACGCCCCATGGACGTGTAGGGTCTTCGTAGAACGACTTCAGGTAGCCATACAGCCAGTCGGTGCCGCGTACGCGCGCTACCAGGGTCAGGTCGGGCGGTGCAGCCCCGAACCAGGCCTTGGCGTCGGCCGGTTGCATGCCGATGTTCATGTGGTCACCAATCTTGGCGCCGGTGAACACCAGGTTCTTGAGCATCAGCTCATGGGGGATACCCAAGTCGTCGGCAACCCGCTCGTAACGCTGGAACTTGGCGCTGTGGCAGCCCATGCAGTAGTTGGCGAACGTACGGGCGCCGTCTTGCATGGCAGCCTTGTCAGAAACGTCGATGTCGACTTTTTCCAGTTCCGCGCCGTGCTCGGCCGCGAAGGACAGTACCGGCAGGGCAGCAAGAATCAATGCAGCAAATAATTTTTTCATCAGCCAGTCACCCTTTCCGGAACCGGTTTTGTCTTCTCGAGCCGGGTGTAGAACGGCATCAGAATGAAGTAGGCGAAGTACAGGAAGGTGCAGACCTGCGACAACAACGTCCGCTCAGGGGTTGGCGCCAATACGCCCAGCACGCCCAGGATCACGAACGAGATGCAGAACACCCACAGCCAGATCTTGCTCAGCCAGCCTTTGTAGCGCATGGACTTGACCGGGCTACGGTCAAGCCACGGCAACACGAACAGCACGGCAATGGCTGCACCCATGGCAATAACGCCCATGAGCTTGTCGGGGATCGCCCGCAAAATGGCGTAGAACGGCGTGAAGTACCAGACCGGGGCAATGTGTTCCGGGGTCTTGAAGGCGTTCGCCTGTTCGAAGTTCGGCTTCTCAAGGAAATAGCCGCCCATTTCCGGGAAGAAGAACACGATCGAGCAGAACACAAACAGGAACACCACCACACCGACGATATCCTTGACGGTGTAGTAAGGGTGGAATGGAATGCCGTCCAGCGGAATGCCGTTCTCGTCCTTGTGCTTCTTGATGTCCACGCCGTCCGGGTTGTTCGAACCCACTTCGTGCAGCGCCAGGATGTGCAGCACTACCAGGCCGAGAATCACGATCGGCAAGGCCACCACATGCAAGGCAAAGAAGCGGTTCAGGGTGATGCCCGAGATCAGGTAGTCACCACGGATCCACTGGGTCAGGTCATTGCCGATGACCGGGATCGCGCCAAACAGCGAGATGATCACCTGGGCACCCCAGTAGGACATCTGGCCCCAAGGCAGCAGGTAGCCCATGAAGGCCTCTGCCATCAGCGCCAGGTAGATCAGCATGCCAAACACCCACACCAACTCACGTGGCTTCTGGTACGACCCGTAGAGCAAGCCACGGAACATGTGCAGATAGACCACGATGAAGAACGCCGAAGCGCCAGTGGAGTGCAGCAGGCGCAGGATCGAGCCGTACTCGACGTCACGCATGATGTATTCGACGGAGGCGAATGCTTCTTCCGCCGACGGGGTGTAGCTCATGGTCAGCCAGACACCGGTAACGATCTGATTGACCAGTACCAGCAATGCCAGGGAACCAAAGAAATAGAAGAAGTTGAAGTTCTTCGGCGCGTAATACTTGCTGAGATGGTCTTCCCACATTTTGGTGGCGGGGAAGCGCGCATCCACCCAATCCATGAACTTGCTCATTACGCGCTCTCCTTATCGACACCAATGACAATAACGTCGTCAGATTCGTAGTTGTGCGGCGGAACCGGCAGGTTCAACGGGGCAGGCTGGGATTTGTAGACGCGACCGGCCAGGTCGTAGTGGGAACCGTGGCAAGGGCAGAAATAGCCGCCGACCCAGTCCTTGCCCAGGTCCACTGGCGCGACTTCCGGGCGGAAGGTCGGCGAGCAGCCCAGGTGGGTGCAAAGACCGACCAGCAGCAGGATCTCTGGCTTGATCGAACGCACTTCGTTTTGGGCGTAGGCGGGTTGTTCGGAATTCTTGGACTCGGGGTCAGACAACTGGCCCTCGATCTTCTTCAGATTCCCCAGGATTTCCTCGGTACGACGAACGATGAATACTGGCTGGCCGCGCCACTCAGCAATCATCTGCTGGCCTGGCTCGATCTTGCTGACATTCACCTTCACCGGTGCACCTGCGGCTTTCGCCTTGGCACTGGGAAACCATGACCCCACGAACGGGACCGCAGCCCCCACCGCTCCTGCAGCACCCACCACGGATGTGGCTGCTACCAAGAAGCGACGCCGGCCTGCATTCACGCCGTCATTGCTCATTCAGTCCTCTCCCATCAGCTTTTTGGCCTGTTAAATCAGGCGTCTACTAAGTATTAAATCTGAACTTATAAAAATTTTGCCGAATGGTAATGAAAAGCCCCACCTCTGACAAGGTAATTACCCGCAGCCTAGCCTCCAAGCCTTGTAGTATAGGGGGTCTACGGATGTGGCAAGTTGTCACACAGAAAAAACCCGCACAAAACGCGGGCAATAAAAAACGCCCAGCTCCGCGAGGAGGCTGGGCGTTTTTGTGGAACGTAAAGCGAATTAACGCTTCGAGTACTGCGGACGCTTACGCGCTTTACGCAGACCGACTTTCTTACGTTCAACTTCACGGGCATCACGAGTCACGAAGCCAGCTTTGCGCAGAGCGCCGCGCAGGGTTTCGTCGTACTGCATCAGAGCGCGAGTGATACCGTGGCGGATTGCGCCAGCTTGACCACTTACACCGCCACCGATAACGGTGACGTAGATGTCGAACTTTTCAACGGTCTCGGTCAGTTCCAGCGGCTGACGAACTACCATGCGGGCAGTTTCGCGGCCGAAGAAGTTGTCCAGAGTGCGGTTGTTGATCGAGATGTTACCAGTGCCCGGACGCAGGAAAACGCGTGCGGTTGCGGTTTTGCGACGGCCAGTGCCGTAATTTTGAGTCGCCGACATAATGAACTATTCCGTTAAAACTTCAGTTCTTGGGGCTGCTGAGCAGCATGAGGGTGAGCAGCGCCCGCATAGACTTTCAGCTTGCGATACATGTCGCGACCCAGTGGGCCCTTCGGCAGCATACCTTTAACCGCGATCTCGATCGGGGCTTCAGGCTTCTTGGCAATCAGGCCTTCGAAGTTCGAAGACTTGATACCGCCTGGGAAACCGGAGTGACGGTAGTACATTTTGTCGCTTGCTTTGTTGCCGGTTACACGAACCTGCTCAGCGTTGATGATTACGATGTAGTCACCGGTATCAACGTGAGGGGTGTACTCAGGCTTGTGCTTGCCACGCAGACGGCTGGCGACTTCAGTGGCCAGACGACCCAGGGTCTGACCAGCGGCGTCGACGACAAACCAGTCGCGCTGAACTGTTTCCGGTTTTGCAGTAAAAGTTGTCATTCTTTAATAGCCTCAGGGGCCGCCCTGTAAATTAGACGGCGGATCTTACTGAATAGTGCGTACTTTGACAAGTCAAAGGCAGCCGGATACAGACGCTATCGGGGGCTCGGGTCAGCGCGTCCGTTCAACGGCAAGATTCTTCGGCAGGCGGCGCATCACTTCCACTGCAGAAAGAGGTGGGCAATTATGCAGATTGCGAAAAAAAATTCAACCTGCTTTTATGATTGTTTTCCCGAAGGAGCACCCGATGAAGTATCGACAGCTGGGCCGGACCGATCTGAACGTGAGCGAGATCTGCCTCGGGACCATGACCTGGGGTGAGCAGAACACCGAGGCAGAGGCCTTCGCGCAGATTGAGCGGGCCAAAGGCGCGGGGATCAACTTCCTCGATACCGCAGAGATGTACCCGGTGCCGCCCAAGGCCGACACCTATGCCACCACCGAGCGCTACATCGGCAATTACTTCAAGAGCCGTGGCGACCGCGCCGACTGGATCCTCGCCAGCAAGATCGCCGGCCCCGGCAATACCATTGATTACATCCGCGATGGCCACCTCAAGCACAACCGCAAACATATCGTCGACGCCCTGGATGCCAGCCTCAAGCGCCTGCAGACCGACTGGATCGACCTGTACCAGTTGCACTGGCCGGAACGCAGCACCAACTTCTTCGGCCAACTGAGCTACAAGCACCAGGAAGAGCCCGACCTGACGCCCCTGGAAGAAACCCTCGAAGCCCTCGACGAGCAGGTCAAGGCCGGCAAGATCCGCCACATCGGCCTGTCCAATGAAACGCCCTGGGGCACCATGAAGTTCCTGGCCCTGGCCGAGGCCCGTGGCTGGACCCGCGCAGTGTCGATCCAGAACCCCTACAACCTGCTCAACCGCAGCTTTGAAGTGGGCCTGGCGGAGATCGCCATCCGCGAGCAATGTGGCTTGCTGGCTTACTCGCCCCTGGCGTTCGGAATGCTCAGCGGCAAGTACGAAGGCGGCGCACGGCCAGCCAAGGGCCGCTTGAGCCTGTACAGCCGCTTCAGCCGCTACTTCAACCCACAATCGGAAGCCGCGTGCAGCCGTTACGTGGCCCTGGCCCGCGAGCACGGCCTGGACCCGGCGCAGATGGCCCTGGCGTTTGTGACGCAGCAGCCGTTTGTGACCAGCAATATCATTGGCGCCACGACGCTTGCGCAGTTGGATAGCAACATCGCCAGTGCCGACCTGAAGCTGTCGAAAGAGGTGCTGGAGGGGATTGAGGCGATTCAGAAGGATCATCCCAACCCTGCGCCTTGATTGACCTTTAGGCCGCCTTCGCGAGCAAGCCCGCTCCCAGATTCGAATGTGTTCACACATCAAAATGTGGGAGCTGGCTTGCCTGCGATAGCGCCCTCAAAAGCACTAAAGATTCAAAGCGCCCGCGCAATGATCTCCTTCATGATCTCGTTGGTCCCCGCATAAATGCGCTGCACGCGCGCATCCGCCCAGGCCCGGGCGATCGGGTATTCCCACATGAAGCCGTAGCCGCCGTGCAACTGCACGCACTCGTCGAGCACCTTGCATTGCAGGTCAGTGGTCCAATACTTGGCCATCGCCGCCGTGGGCACGTCCAGCTTGCCTTGCAGGTGCTGTTCCAGGCACTTGTCGACAAACACCCGGCCGATCTGCACCTCGGTGGCAATCTCTGCCAGCTTGAAGCGGGTGTTCTGAAAGTCCGCAATCGCCTTGCCAAACGCCTTGCGCTCGCGGGTGTAGTCCAACGTCCATTGCAATGCAGCTTCGGCCGAGGCCAGGGCGCCGATGGCCACGGTCAGGCGCTCCTGGGGCAACTCCTGCATCAGGTAGGCAAAGCCCATCCCCGCCTGGCCCAGCAGGTTCTCCTTGGGCACGCGCACATCCTGGAAGAACAGCTCGGAGGTGTCCTGGGCCTTCATCCCGACCTTTTCCAGGCGCTTGCCCTTGTCGAACCCCGGCGTATTGGCCTCGACCAGAAACAGGCTGGTGCCTTTGGCGCCCGCCTTGGGGTCGGTCTTGGCCACCACAATCACCAGGTCCGCCAGGAAGCCGTTGGTGATAAAGGTCTTGGAGCCGTTGATCACATATTCGTCGCCATCCAACACGGCGGTGGTCTTGACCCCTTGCAGGTCGGACCCGGCACCCGGCTCGGTCATGGCAATCGCGGTGACCATTTCCCCGGACACCAACTTGGGCAAGTACTTGTGCTTCAGCGCCTCGCTGCCGTAATGCAGGATATACGGCGCAACAATGTCCGAATGCAGGGAGAAGCCAATCCCGGTCAGCCCCAGGCGGCCGATCTCTTCGATCACCACGGTGCTATAGAGAAAGTCGGCGCCCAGGCCGCCGTATTCTTCCGGCAGATGGGAACAGAGCATGCCCGCCTCCCCCGCCTTGCTCCACAGATTGCGATCAATATGCCCCTGCTTTTCCCATTGCGCATGGAACGGCACCGCGTCCTTTTCAAGGAAGGTGCGCACGCTCTGACGGAAGAGTTCGTGCTCGGAGCTGAACAAGGTTCTGGGAATCATGGGTCACCTGCGTCGATTGTCAGACAAAAACAAGATCACAGAGCCTAAGCTGCACGGACGTCACAGGACACTGGACACATGCGACAAAAAATAAGACGATCCAGCCGTTAGTTGACCACTTTCCCCTATAAGAATAATCGAAATTATGTCTAGCCTCGTCTCCACGCCCCTGCGGCGCGTCAGCATTTTGGCCATTGATCGGGTGTTTGCTTCAACCCTCATGCAAGCCAAGGATTTTTTCCACCTCGCCAGCCTGCGTTACGGCAAACAGCAAGGCCTGGGCCTCACGCCAGCCTTTGAAACCCGCCTTGTCAGCCCCGACGGGCAACCGGTATGTAGCTTCAGCGATGTGATCATGCCGGTGGACGGCGGCCTGGAAAACGCCGACATCATTGTGCTCCCAGCCTTCTGGGATGACTTCGACGCCCTGAGCAAACGCTACCCGCAGATCCTGCCATGGCTGCGTGAGCAGCATGCCCGGGGTGCGGTGCTGTGCGGTGAGGCCACCGGGGTGTTCTGGCTCGCCGAAGCCGGCCTGCTCGATGGCAAGGAGGCGACCACCTACTGGCGCTTCTTCAATGCGTTCAGCGAGCGCTTCCCCAAGGTCCAGCTCAATCAGGACAAGCACCTGACCGACGCCGACAACCTGTACTGCGCCGGCGGCACGACATCGGCCTGCGATCTTTATATCTATCTGATCGAGCGTTTCTGCGGCGCCAACATCGCCCAGGCCGTGGCCCGCGACATTCTCTACGAAGTGCAGCGCAGCTACGCACCGGGGCGCATCGGGTTTGGCGGGCAGAAGCTGCACCAGGACGTGATCATCCTGCAGATCCAGCATTGGCTCGAAGAGCACTTCGCCGACAAGTTCCGCTTTGAAGACGTCGCCCGCGAACACGGCATGAGCATCCGCAACTTTATGCGCAGGTTCCAGACCGCGACCGGCGACAAGCCGCTGCACTACCTGCAACGCCTGCGGATCGAGACCGCCAAGGGGTTGTTGTCGGGCAGCCGCAAGAGCATCAAGACCATCAGCTACGAGGTGGGTTACGACGATGCGAGCTTCTTTGCGCGGCTGTTCAGGCAGCACACGGAGTTGTCGCCGAACCAGTATCGCCAGCAGTTCCAGCAGGCCGCCTAACTAAAGCCGGGCACAATCAAATGTGGGAGCGGGCTTGCTCGCGAATGCGGTGTGTCAGTTAACGAATAAGTCGACTGATACACCGCATTCGCGAGCAAGCCCGCTCCCACATTTTGGTTCGGTGTTTGCCTAAGGCTTGTGCGCCCGCGCCAGGAACTCGTGGGACTGCATTTCCAGCAAACGACTCAAGGTGCGCTGGAATTCGAAGTTCAAGCGACCGCCGGTGTAGAGGTCCTTGAGTTCGACTTCAGCCGAAATGATCAGCTTGACGTTACGGTCGTAGAACTCATCGACCATGTTGATAAAGCGCCGGGCGATGTCGTCGGTGGTGACGCTCATTTGCTCCACGCCACTCAAGATCACGGCATGGAAGATCTTGCCCAGTTCGATGTAGTCGTTCTGGCTGCGCGGGCCGTCGCACAGTTCGCGGAAGTCGAACCAGGCCACGTCGTCACAGGTGCGCAGGGCGATGATCTGGCGATTTTCGATGATCAACTTATCGTTTTCCACCGCCTGGGTGCATTCCGGCGTCAGCGCGCGAAAGCTCTTGCGCAGGCTTTCATGGGCTGCTTCGTCGAGGGGGAAGTGGAACAGTTCCGCCTGCTCAAGGTGACGCAGACGGTAGTCGACGCCGCTGTCGACGTTGACGATATCGGTGTGCTGCTTGATCAGGGCGATGGCCGGCAGGAAGCGCGCGCGTTGCAGGCCGTCCTTGTACAGGCCGTCGGGCACGATGTTCGAGGTGGCGACCAGGGTCACGCCGTTCTTGAACAACTCTTCCATCAGGGTGCCAAGGATCATCGCGTCGGTGATATCGGACACGAAGAACTCATCGAAGCAGATCACCCGCGCCTCTTGGGAGAAGCGTTTGGCGATGATGGTCAGCGGGTTTTTCTCGCCGTGCAGGGTCTTCATCTCTTCGTGCACACGCTTCATGAAGCGGTGGAAGTGCGTGCGCGATTTTTCCTTGAACGGCAGCGCTTCGAAGAAGGTATCGACCAGGTACGTCTTGCCCCGGCCCACGCCGCCCCAGAAATACAGGCCCTTGACCGGCACCTGGTCTTTCTTGCCAAACAACTTGCTGAGCATCCCGGGCTTGCTCTGCGAGGCCGCGACCAGGTCTTCGTACAGGCGCTGCAAATGGCGCACCGCCGTTTCCTGGGCCGCATCATGGAAGAAGTCGGGGCGCTTCAGATCAGCTTGATATCGTTCTAGGGGCGTCATAATTTCGTTAGCAAGGCAACAAAAACGGGCCGTCACTGTAACGACGGCCCCGGATAATGGCAATCAACCCTTGGTCGGGTCAGTCCTCGATGGGGGTCAATGCCACGCGCACAGCTTCGATGGCGGCATCCCGCGCAGCCGCATCGGCAAAGGCCGGGCTGTCGGCGACACAGGCGCCTTCGAGCCACACACTGAAGCCCAGGGCCTCACTGCGCACATCCAGCGCCTGGCCGGACTGCAACTGCTTGGTGGCAGCACCTGCCGCCTTGCCGTCGGCAAAGTTGCGCGACAACAGCAGTTGCTCGCCATCAGCCGCCAGCAGGCGGAAACGGAAGCTGCCGTCGTCTTCACGGAAGCTGACAAAGCGCGCGGCCTTGACTGCCTTCTTCTTGACGCTGGCAGCTTCGCTCGCCTGGTTGACGAACGAACGCAGGCCCACGGCTTCGCGCAGCTCTTGCAGGAATGGAGCGGCCACGGCGCGGGCTTTCTTGGCGCCGACCAGCAACAGGTCTTCCATGTCCGAAGGGCGCGACATCAATTGATGGTAGCGCTCGCGGGCTTCGCCCAACTGGCCGTCCAGCAGTTGGAAAAGACGGTTCTTCGCCTCGCCCCAACCCAGGCCATCGAGCAGTTCGCGGCGCAGTTGCTGTTCCTGTTCTGGGGTGGCGAACGCCTGGTACAAGGTGAACAGGTGCGAATTGTCCGGATCCTTGGCCTCACCCGGCGCGCGGGAGTCGGTGACGATCCGCGAGATCGCGTCCTTCATGTCCTTGGCGGTGGTGAACAACGGGATGGTGTTGTCGTAGCTTTTCGACATCTTGCGCCCATCCAGGCCCGGCAAGGTGGCGACGCTTTCTTCGATCAACGCCTCGGGCATGGTGAAGAACTCACGGCCCTTGCCAAACAGGTGGTTGAAACGCTGGCCGATATCACGGGCCATTTCCACGTGCTGGATCTGGTCGCGGCCGACCGGCACCTTGTGCGCGTTGAACATCAGGATGTCTGCGGCCATCAGCACCGGGTAGCTGTACAGGCCCATGCTGATCCCGGCGTCCGGGTCTTCGCCGTTTTCCAGGTTCTTGTCCACCGAGGCCTTGTAGGCGTGGGCGCGGTTGAGCAGGCCCTTGGCCGCGACGCAGGTCAGCAGCCAGGTCAGCTCGGGAATTTCCGGGATATCGGACTGACGATAGAACGTCACCCGGTTCACATCCAGGCCACCCGCCAGCCAGGTCGCGGCGATTTCCATACGCGAGCGCTGGATGCGCTGCGGGTCATCGCACTTGATCAGGGCGTGGTAGTCGGCCAGGAAGTAGAACGAATCGGCATTGGCATCCTGGCTGGCGAGGATCGCCGGGCGGATGGCACCGGCGTAGTTGCCCAGGTGCGGGGTGCCGGTGGTGGTGATGCCGGTGAGGATACGGGTACGAGTCGTCATGGGTAATCGCTTATCAGACTGCTATCAATTCGAAAGGCGCGGCAGCACCAGATCCTTGAGATCGGTGAGCTTGCCATGAAAAAAGTGCCCGCATTCTGCCACTTTCAGCAGCTCATGGGGGCGTTTCAGGGCCGCGGACCAGTCGTAGACGGTCTGCGGGTCGACCACTTCGTCGGTTTCCGGCTGGATCAGGGTCAACGGGCAGTCCTGTGGCAGCACGTCCTCATCACGCAAACGCATGACCGCCGCAGCCACCATGAACAGGTGCGCGAGTTTTTCGCCCTTGGCTTCCAGGCGCCCGCCCAGACTTGCGGCAACAAAACCACCGAACGAGAAACCCAGCAAGGTGATGGGCAGGCCCGGGTGCTTTTCACGCAGCCAACCGGCCGCCGCTTCGGCGTCGTCCACTTCACCACTGCTCATGTCGTGGGTACCGGCACTGGCACCCACGCCACGGTAATTGAAACGCAAAGTAATCAAACCGGCATCGCGGGCGGTGCGTTGCAAGGTCGATACGACTTTATTGAGCATGGTGCCGCCCTGCACCGGGTTGGGGTGGCAGATCAGCGCCAGGCCACGTGGCTCGGGGTGATCCAGATACAGGGCTTCCAATTGGCCTACCGGGCCATCGATCAAAACGGGGGTTTCACGCATGAGCAAGGAATGAACTCCGTGACCTCTCAAGGGGTCGACTCGTCTAGCTAAAAGTCTGTGCATGGCATCATTGCGAGCTTAATCGCGGTATACAGCGCAGGTCCGAGCCGTTAACGTAAAGCAAAGCCGTTTATAGAGGAAGGACTCGTGGAACACTCGCTCTTAGTTTGGTTGTTGCCGACTCTTGCCCTGGTTGCCGGTGTCGCCATTGGATTCCTGGTTGCTCGCCTGCTGCCGAATGCCGCGCCTAACCGCACGCAGCGTCAGTTGGATGACATTCAGGAACGTTTTGACAGTTATCAGAACGAGGTTGTTACCCACTTCAACAGCACCGCGACCCTGGTCAAGAAGCTCACCCAGAGCTACCAGGAAGTACAGGATCACCTCGCCGATGGCGCCAACCGCCTGGCCCTGGATGACATCACCCGTCAGCGCCTGCTGGCCGCGCTGCATTCCGATGCCACACAAGCCCCACGGGAGCGCCTGACCCCGCCAAGGGAAAATCAGGAGCCGCCACGGGACTACGCGCCAAAAACGCCGAACGCCCCCGGCATGCTGGATGAGCATTACGGCTTGAAGAAGTAATAAGGTTTCAAGCGATAAAAAGCCCGCCACCGATCACTCGGTGGCGGGCTTTTTTATTTTCTCAAGGCTGGCACGCTGTCCGACGTTGACGATGCTCAAGCCCAGCAGTTCAGCAATCAGCGCCTGGTACAACATCGCCCATCCTCTTCGTCCATGCCCGAGGAATACTCAGCGTCCTGGTTCATTGCTCAGTTTTAGGGCTCCGTGCAGCCTGAGGAAAACTGTTCAGTCGCCGTTCAGCGCCAGACTGAGCGCCTTGCAATCTGCACTGCGAACCTGATGGAGAAAGACCTGCAAAACTTCTGATAAGGGAAATGTATTCTCCATAGCTATTCCTGGAACTCTTCCTACGTACGCGACCACACAACGGACGAAACTAAGCCCTACTCCTCCGACACGCGCTACGAGTTCCCTTTTATGCAAATCAAGACCGCCTCAGCCACTCCCTGGAATCACTCAGCCAACGATCAACCAACTGCATCGAATACGGGCTATCGCAACAAACGTTCAATTGATTCCAGCGCGCAGGCGGATCAGCAATTAGTGCAGGAAGTCAGGCCAGCCCCCGCAACACAAGGTGGAGGTTACACTGAGGTGAGCGTTGACCCCTCCCCTGGCAAAGATGTCGAGAATAGTCAAAAAGTACCACCCCCCATTGATGTGGGTCTCAACATAAATGTTGACCCCGTTGCAAAGCATATTTCCAGTGCATTTAAAACTGTCGAACAAAAAGCATCTGATTTTCTCAAAGAAAAATTTGCAGAGTTGAAAAAGAAAGACCCCGCTAACAAGGAGAAATGGGATATTGATCCCGACAATACCTACCTAGTGACCTACGACTATAACAGTGTGGGGGAAGAGCCTTACCCGGCAAAGGTTATCCAGCGTATTTCACTGACGCAAGCGCTGATCAAAAATGCGCAAGATACTCCCACTGGGAAGGGATACAAGATCCCATTCTTCGCTGGCGGTCCTAATGTAAAAACCCAGAACAGTTTACCCATGAATAACCCAGGTATCTTTGACTTCTCAACCCGGTTTTCCCCTTATCGTAAAGACGCGGATGTTACCCATACTTATCAAGGAATTTATGTAGAATCGTCCGACGCTCCCTCACAGACATATAACTCTACCAACCAGAGTTCAATTACCCCGAAAGAGTTCAAAAACCTTGTTTGGCAGGCTGACTTTCAACAGCCTTATACTAATTTTCTGGATGAGTTCTGGAGCACCCACATAGAAAAATACCCGGTACTGGCCAAAGCGTCATTCGTCAAGTCAGCCATGACTCAACATCAAGAAGGCAGCTTGACTACTGATGGTCGAAAACTGATCATGCGAGCCGCCGGGTTATCAGGCAACCAGGAATCATGGCCTGACATTACTTATGATGACTTACAAAAAAATCCCCCCAAGGACCCCAACATTGAAGTCGGGTTGCTCAAGATCGGAGAATATCAATCGACCGACCTCATATACATTACTGATAATAAGGTAACGTTTGACAGCGACGGGAAGAGGATTCCTCCCCTCACCCTTCTCTATATACCCGGAAACTCCTCACCCATTCACAGTTTCAATAGCCAGGCAGAGATGAAGAAGTGGCTCGCCGAACAAATGGCTGATCCTGCCAAACGCAATGCCCTGGCCTCACACTTTAAGCTTGAAGACAAGCCCAACGGCTGGAAGCGAGCCGGGTTAGACGAAACACTGATCGGCCTCGGTACCTGGCCTGAAACACGTGAAACCCCAGGAGGAATACTTTCCTATGACCATCGGGCCTTTAGCGGTAAATGGGATCCTGAAAAATTCATCACCACAGAACCTAACAACCTACCGTTCCAAGAAGTCACCAAACGCCAGAAAGATCGCTCTTATGCAGATGCGGCTGTCAAAATAACCAGTGACAGAGACGAGACCAAGAAGAACATCATTGAAGGCCTGACAAAGACTTCAAAAATTGCTCTATTTTTAACTCCACTGGCTTTCGTGGTACCTGAAGTCGCATTGGCCCTGGACACTTTTTATCTCGCCAGTGGCGGCGTAACTGCCAGCATCGGAGTTGATGACAACCTACATAACAAGGCCAAAGGTACTGATCGAATTGTATTCGGCCTGTTCAACGCAGCGACAGTGGCGATACCCAAAGTCATAGGTAAAGCCCGGGAGCAGTCTATCGGTGAATTCAAAGCCCCAGAAGAGACTGCATCGCCCCCGGACCAAGAACCACCCCAACCTGCAGAGAACCCTGACAATGGGGTGATTGGTACGGACATAGCGAGCGAAACAGGTCCGGTTACTGTCGTTCAAATGGGCGGCCCGATGAATGAACTAAAATATGTCTCCAACGAAGTCCATACCTATGTAGACATCTACAAATCCGGAAAGCGACTTAACATTGTTGCCCATGGTTCCAAACCAAGTTGGGCTGATAAGTTCTTAGGCAATGGATCACAGGTTGTCATAGATGGAAAAGGCTACACACCTCAAAAATTAGTCGCCCTATTGAAAGAAAAAGGCATAGACCCGGAAAGATATGACTCTGTGCGTCTTATAATGTGTCACTCTGCGGAGGGGCGAGGCAATTCGTTTGCGGCAAAATTTCAAAAAGAGATCAACAAGCCGGTAAAAGCTTACGATGGGACGGTGAGCCTCAGTTTCGGTTCAACAGCCATGAAAAAAATTCGAGATCAGGTCGTGACTCAAATCATGCAGTCAGATCCAACAATCTCTCTTGAAAATGCAGAAAACCTGGCTGAAATCAAACTGCAAGATGCTTTGAATGGCTATGCAGTTCCAGAACTCAAAAAAGCCAATGGTCAGTTGGTCAAAATCAATACTGCGCCTGCAGGGGATCCGCCGAAATATGAGGTTGTTAGAATTGAATACAAGCCGGTTCACTTCCCAAAGACCGGTTCATGAGCCTTATTTCGCAATGTTCTGAACGTAGCATACAAGCATGACGCTATATGTTGACGGCTGAAAAAACCCCGGAAAGCTTTCAGCCGTCATTGAGACGCGCAGTACCCCGCGCTCTGATTCGCCGTTCAGCGCCGAACCGGGCGCTTTTGCAGTTTGCGCTGCAGTGTCCGGCGGTGCATGCCAAGAGCACGAGCGGTGGCCGAGATATTACCTTCATGCTCGGTCAACACACGCTGGATGTGCTCCCACTGCAGACGGTCCACCGACATCGGGTTTTCCGGCACCAGGGTGTCGAGGTCGGCGTGTTCGGAGAGCAGCGCTGCCAGTACATCATCGGCATCGGCCGGCTTGCACAGGTAATTGCAGGCACCGCGCTTGATCGCCTCGACGGCCGTGGCAATGCTGGAATACCCGGTAAGGATCAGCACGCGCATTTCCGGGTCCAGTTCCAGCAGCTTGGGCAACAGCACCAGGCCGGAGTCGCCGTCCATTTTCAGGTCCAGTGCGGCGTAGTCCGGGAGGTCGGCCTGGGCGATGGTCAGGCCTTCTTCGGCGGAGCCTGCGGTGCTGACGCGAAACCCGCGGCGGCTCATGGCTCGCGCCATTACGCGGGTAAAGGTGGCGTCATCATCTACCAGCAACAGGTGCGGCAGTTCTTCGCCTTCGACTTGGATCTCGTCACTCATCGATGTCTCCTCGTGCAGCACGGGGCAGGCGCAGCTCGGTGAGCGTGCCGCCTTCCTCATGGGGGTAAAGTTTCACCGAGCCGCCAGCGCGGGTCACGCTGGCCTTGCTCAAGAACAGGCCCAGGCCGAAGCCCTTGCCCTTGGTGGTAAAGAATGGCTTGCCGATCTGTTCGGCAATCGCCAGCGGCACGCCGGCGCCGTGGTCGCGAATGCTGATGGTGAGGTTTTCCGAATCCCAGTCCAACTGCACTTCCAGCCCTTCCGGGCAGGCATCGGCTGCATTGTTCAACAGGTTCAGCAACGCCTGGGTCAGATCCGGCGGTGGCGCCATGCGAGGCACTGCGCCCTGCCCCAACAGGTGGAAACGGTAACTGGCTTCGGGGCGCATCAGGTGCCAGCGGTTCAAGGCTTCGTCCAACCACTGGGTGACGTCCTGCATATCCACCGCCAGGCGCCGGTTGGCTTCAGCGGCACGCACCAGTTGTTGCAAGGTTTGCTTGCACTGCTTGACCTGTTCCTGCAACACGCCGAGGTCGTCCTGTAGCGCCGGGTCGTGATGGTCCTGGCGCATTTCCTTGATCAGCACGCTCATGGTTGCCAGCGGCGTACCCAGCTCATGGGCCGCGCCGGCGGCCTGGGTCGCCACGGCCAACAGTTGCTGGTCACGCAAGCCTTCTTCGCGACGGATAGCACGCAGTTCTTCCTGGCGCCGCAGCTCTTCGGCCATGCGCGCAGCGAAAAACGTGATCACGGCCGCCGACAGCGCGAAGCTCAGCCACATGCCGTAGATCTGCAAGTTTTCCCGGGCGATCGGGAAGGTTTCCAGGGGATAGAACTGCGCCAGCAACAAGGTGTAGAGCGCCAGGGCAATACCCGACAGGATCACCGAGTAGCGCCACGGCAACGTCACGGCGGCAATGGTCAGCGGCACCAGATAATAGGAAACGAACGGGTTGGTGGAGCCACCGGAGAAATACAGCAACACACTGTGGATAAACAGGTCACAGGCCAGTTGCAGGGCATACTCCAGCTCCGTCACCGGCCACGTGGTGCGCAGGCGGATGGCCGTGAACACACACAACACCGTGGAAAAAGCCAAAGTCACCCACAGTTGCAGCCAGGGCAACGGCAGCAGCTCAAACCAATAGGCAAGCCCCACGGAACCGGCTTGGGCGGCCAGGACCAGGGTGCGGATAAACGTCAGGCGCCAGAGGTTCTGGCGAGTGGCGGAAGTCAGTTGTACGGGGGCGAGCATGAGCTCTCCTGATGAGCGCTCCAGGCGGATCGCAAGGAGTATAAACGAAGCCAGGGTATCGACAGCGTGTGTGTGGCCCTTTGACGCAGGTCACACAATCAGGAACGCCGCACGCAAATTGACCGTTCGTCGGCATCGCGCCAAGGTGTAGAGAATTTGTAACCCGCCGAACCCGAATCCCCCGTCTACAGTCTTACCGAACACGATCACCCTCAAGGAGCTTCCATGTCACGTTTCACTCGCAGTGCCGCCCTTATTGCCCTCAGCGTTGGCAGCGTCGCCAGCCTGCCCGTGCTGGCTGCCGATCAACTGCACTACAACCAGATTTCCCTGCGGGCCGAAGTCAGCCAGGAAGTGGCCCGTGACCAGATGATCGTCACCCTGTACACCGAGTCCCAGAACGCCGACCCGGCCAAGCTGGCCGCCGAGATCACCACCACCATGAACAAGGCGCTGGCCCAGGCCCGCGAAGTCAAGGGCGTCACCCTGCGCCAGGGCAGCCGCAACAGCTACCCGATCTACGACAACAAGAACCAGAAGATCACCGGCTGGCGTGAACGCGCCGAATTGCGCATGGAAAGCTCGGACTTCGCGGCGCTGTCCAAGCTCACCGGCGAGATGCTGACCAACCTGAAAATGGACAGCATGGACTTCGCCATCGCCAACCCGACCCGCAAGGCCAGCGAAGATGCGCTGCTCAAGGAAGCGGTCGCTGCATTCAAGGCCCGCGCGCAATTGGCCACTGATGCGCTGGGTGGCAAGGGTTACAAGATCGTCAACCTGAACTTCAACACTAATGGTTATCCACAGCCTTATGCCCGCGGCGGCATGATGATGAAGGCTGCGGCGATGGATTCAGCGCCGACGCCAGAGGTTGAGGCGGGCACCAGCCAAGTCAGCATGAGTGCGGACGGGGTGATTGAAGTCTTACAGTAAGCGTTTCAACCTACAAAGACGGCACAGCCTAATAGCTTGTGCCGTTTTTTTTGGCCTGCTGTTCGATAACAAGACGAACGATGTAGGGGTTTACTTAAACGATCAACCGCACCTAAAACCCAAGCATAAAAAATGAACCATTCCCCTGCACGCTGCCACCTAGTTAAGCCAAAGTTATCCAACAAACTAGACATTTAATAAAATATTCCCATAGACAAATACCTATGTCTAAGACAGGGACATATAGGCAACTTCATTCGGACTCTCACAGGGAGGATGGGAACGCGAATAAAACGAGACGTTCATGAATATAAATCCTGCGCCCGCTCTACCGAACTCGGCAACAACCCATTCATTATCCGCCGTCAATCCATTGCCCGCAGATACTACTGCCCCCGCCCATCGGCGGCAGACTCGTGCCCCCTCTCCACAGAATACAGCGCAGAGAGAGGGCACTGGCTCGCTGCAAACTACAAACCCTGAAATAGCAGTCCAAAAAAGGGTTATCTACGGTTCAGACACCGTGTCTGCGCCCTCGGCTGACTACACCCTGCAAGAGCGCAAGCAGCGCATTGATGACTACGCTTTTCGCGTAACGACGCTGATTGAAGAAATACCCAGCATCAACCAAGGTGAAATGGCCGTCAGGTTCCAGAACGCCCGCCTGTTCATGGAGCCGGCAGGCTACTTCAGCGGTGGTTTACTGGCCGCAGGCTATGACCCCCATGAAAAAATCACGGTGACGTTCACGTCCTACACGGGGGTGGGGAAACCAGAAAATCTGAGCAGTACCTCAAAGCGTACTTACTTTGCCTGGGAAATTGCTGCAGGTGCTTTAGAGCACGACAAAGTACAACGGGGCGGCCCGATCAACTTCAACTTTATGGAGATAGATCCAAAAGATCAAACTAAGGTTGACAATCTGGAGTCGTTGGGAAAAAACCTTCAAAACCACTGGGAACATGAAATATCCAAACCCATGCGAGACCCGTCTGGCCAACTCGCAACCCTCTCGGGACAAGCGGACGCCTACGCAGTAAGGGGAACCTTGCAAACCTTGCGCAGTGATACGCAGAGTTTTAAAAAATTGAGCCCTGAAGGGCAAGAAGCCGTCGCGCGGACACTGGATAAGAATGGGCAAGTCATCGTTCCAAATGTCTACGGCTACCCCTTGTCAGGCTATGCATTTATTCCGTACACGCCCTATGACGGGGATTATAAAAACAGGCCCAACCAAGGATTGATGTTAGACCTGAAGAATGGCACCGTCCGTGAAATACATGGGGATGCCGACTTTGCAAGCTGGGCCAAAGACAACCGGGACAACTTGCTGAGAAACTTCAACACCCGAGATATACAAGGCGGCAAGGATTCACACTGGCCCAGCGCGGGTTATGTACTTGACACGTTGATCTCCGGCGCCAACGCCCACTTCCCCGGCTATCACAACCTGGTTTCAGATGAGGAAATACCGGCGTCACAACTGTTCAATTACACCCGAGCCCGAGGCAGCGAGTATCAGTTGAAGTTCGGCAATCTTTACAGCGGTGTGGCCAGCCAATACCAAGCGGTGAATGCCAAGAATGCACTATGGTCCGACCAAACCCAGGTGTTTGGTTCCTCACAGCAGGATTGGAAGTCGGCGAAAGACTTCTGGGGCAATACATTCGGCTACGTGCCCGTGATTGGCAACACTGGCAATATCGTCTTCGGCGTCCATGACAGTCTCTACGGCATGACGGCGCAGGATCGAGTGGGCGGCAATGCAGCGGCGGTAATATCAGGCCTGCAACTGGCCCACGAACTTGCGCCAGGTGCCGTCGAGTCCGGGCTAGGTGAACCCGCCAAAGTCCCTGGCGTCCCAAGAGCCGAAGATTACCAATGGAAGCAGAACTCACAGACAAACGACTTTGAGTTCGTGCACGCCCCCAAGCCCGCAAAGAATACCGATGAAGTCACCGTGCCAAGCCAGGCCCAACCTGCCAACCCCTTGCGCCCAAGCCAGGCCGGGCATATCAGCCAGCATGCGCTGCCAAATGGCGAACAGTTGATTGAAAATGTGACGCCCAACGCCAAGGGGATTTATCAGGTCAAGGATGCAACCACCAACGAAGATCGCTGGTTAATCCGCTACACCGACGCCAGCGGTGTCAGCAACGTGTATGAGATCCGAGGGGATTTCAAACTGAGCAACGGCTATGTGCAGATCATTGATCAGCAAACCAGGCGACCCGTGATGACCGTCCACTCTTCGGGCAATGGCGAGTGGGTCTCAGCCAATGGAAAAGGTGGCGTCAGGGCGCCTGAGGGGCGCAGTCTCTCATCCCCCGTCAGCGATGGCACGAAGCGCCCTCCATCTTTTGCCAATCATTTCCTCGATCTCGAAGACAAACCAATGAAAGGCGCCAACAAGATCGACGATTTCTTGAAAATCAAAGCGGGATCCGGCTACGAGTTCGCCAGCAGCAATTTCGAGGATAAAGGCGTCATCAAAACAAACTTCAGGGTTTCCTGGAACATCGACGAGACTGGCTTTTCCGTTGAGCCCGGAGAAAAGGCACAGCCCACGGAGCACAGTTCGAGCCAGTACTCACCCAACTTTGTCTTGGATATAAACCGTAACCCTTACACCGTCACCACCACAGAAAATGGGCTATCCGTCAGCCACCGACTGGACGCCACAGCGAACTCGGCCGAGGGCATCCGGCAGGCGAGGCTGAAGCAGTTCGAGAGCACAATTGCGGACCCCGACCTGCGTGCGCGTATTTCCGAGGTCGCTCATCAAGGTTCGATAGCCCCCGCCACCATTGACTTGAACGGAGGATCGGTACTGCAAGATGGCTACTACTTTGGCGCTGACGACACCCAGTTCCACGTCCATCACGACGCTTCGAGCAATGTGACGACGGTCCAAATCACATCCAAAGGACACCTGTCCAACCCGGAAAAAGACATCAACCGGGTGCCTGGCGTGGAGGTGATCATCAAGAGAACGTTCACGATACGCGAAGGGAATGAGCTCGACAGCCAGTTCACCATCGACAAGGACGCGCCCACCACTATCGAGGTCGTGACGCTCTCGTAGCCAAGGCACGGCTACAACGGCCACTTACCTGATCCCCTGAACGGCGGTAACCTCGGTGACTGCCGTTTTTCGTATGGGCAGCCTTATATACCTGCCATCTCAGGGGTCTCCATGGAAAAAAACGCCTTGAAAACGCTGTTCCTCGCTGCGGGGTTGTTGGCATTGACGCCCATGGCCCATGCCGCCAGCACCCTGGTCTACTGCTCCGAAGCGAGCCCCGCCGGTTTCGACCCCAGCCAATACACCAGCGGCACCGACTTTGATGCCTCGGCCGAAACCGTGTTCAACCGCCTGACCCAGTTCAAGCGCGGCGGGACCGAAGTCGAGCCGGGACTGGCGACCCGTTGGGAGGTGTCCGAGGATGGCCTGGCCTACACCTTCCACCTGCGCGGCGGGGTCAAGTTCCACAGCACCGAGTACTTCACACCGACCCGCGACTTTAATGCCGATGATGTGCTGTTCACCTTCCAGCGCCTGTTGGACGCCAACACCCCATTCCGCCAGGCCTACCCGTCCGAATCGCCGTACTTCACCGACATGGGCCTGAACACCACGATCAAAAGCGTGGAAAAGCTCGACGAGCACAGCGTGCGCTTCAACCTCAATAACGTCGACGCCGCTTTCGTGCAGAACCTGGCCATGAGCTTTGCCTCTGTGCAATCGGCCGAGTACGCCGCGCAGTTGCTTGAACAAGGCAAGGCTGCCGATATCAACCAGAAGCCGGTCGGCACCGGGCCGTTTGTGTTCAAGCGCTACCAGAAGGACTCGCAGATTCGCTACGTCGCCAATAAACAGTATTGGAAGCCTGAGGATGTGAAGCTCGACAACCTGGTATTCGCCATCACCCCCGACGCCGCGTCGCGCCTGCAAAAGCTCAAGGCCGGCGAATGCCAGGTCAGCGGCTATCCGCGCCCCTCGGATATAGAGGTGATGAAGCAGGATCCCAACCTGCGCGTGCTGCAACAGGCAGGTTTCAATCTGGGCTTCCTGGCCTATAACGTGACCCATCCACCGCTGGATCAACTCAAGGTGCGCCAGGCCCTGGACATGGCTATCGATAAGCCGGCGATTATCCAGGCGGTGTACCAAAGTGCCGGGCAATTGGCGCAAAACGCGCTACCTCCGGCCCAGTGGTCTTATGACCCCAACATCAAGGACGCGCCGCACGATCCGGCCAAAGCCCGGGCGCTACTAAAAGAAGCAGGGGTTGCACCAGGTACCACCATCAACTTGTGGGCGATGACCGTGCAGCGCGCCTCCAATCCCAATGCGCGAATGTCGGCGCAGATGATCCAGCAGGATTGGGCCAAGGTCGGGATCACCGCCAATATCGTCAGCTATGAGTGGGGCGAATACATAAAGCGCGCGAAAAACGGCGAGCACGATGTGATGATTTACGGCTGGACCGGCGACAACGGAGACCCCGATAACTGGCTTGGGGTGCTCTACAGTTGTGCGGCGGTAAAGGGCAGCAACTATGCAAAATGGTGTAACCCGCAGTACGACCAACTGGTGCAGAAGGCCAAGCTCAGCAGCAACCGTGACGAGCGCATCAAGTGGTATCAACAGGCGCAAAAAATACTTAAGGATCAAGTACCTATAACGCCTATTGCGAACTCGACGGTTTTCCAGCCACTGCGCAAGGAAGTCCAGGACTTCAAAATCAGCCCGTTTGGGCTGACGCCGTTCTATGGCGTAAGTCTGAATAAGTAACAATCACGCCCCAACCGAGTGCGCCAGACACCTCGGCTGGGCCGATTTAGTGCACTTCGCGCACCGAAAAAAACCTCGAAAATGCAGATTTGTGTCGAAAATTATATGAATGCGACATTCTTGTACGTTCGTACCACTCTTTGCCGCTTGTTGCCTCTCAACGTCTTGCAATGGGTATGGGGCCTGCATAAGTATCCGCAGGCCGACTCACGAGGTCGCCCTCAATTCCAAAAATGACAACAAATCATGAGGCCAACATGCTTAAACACGCAGTCATTCCGTTTTTAGTCAGCGCCGGTTTAATGGCCGCTGCTCCTTTCGCCCAGGCGGCGACTAATCTGGTGTTCTGCTCCGAAGGGAGCCCGGCGGGTTTCGACCCAGGCCAGTACACCACCGGAACAGACTTCGATGCTTCGGCCGAAACCATGTTCAACCGTCTCAGCCAGTTCGAGCGTGGCGGCACCGCCGTGATTCCTGGCCTGGCCACCAAGTGGGACGTTTCCGAAGATGGCCTGACCTACACCTTCCACCTGCGCGAAGGGGTCAAGTTCCATACCACGCCGTACTTCAAGCCGACTCGTGAATTCAACGCCGACGACGTGCTTTTCACCTTCAACCGGATGATCAACAAAGACGACCCGTTCCGTAAGGCCTACCCCACCGAGTTCCCGTACTTCACGGACATGGGGATGGACACCAACATCAAGAACATCGAGAAAATCGACGACCACACCGTCAAGTTCACCCTTGGCACCGTGGACGCCGCGTTTATCCAGAACCTGGCCATGAGCTTCGCCTCGCTGCAGTCGGCCGAATACGCTGCCCAACTGTTGAAGGACGGCAAGCCCCAGGACATCAACCAGAAGCCGGTGGGCACTGGCCCGTTCGTGTTCAAGAGCTACCAGAAAGACTCCAACATCCGCTTCACCGGCAACAAGGATTACTGGAAGCCTGAAGACGTGAAGATCGATAACCTGATCTTCGCCATCACCACCGACCCATCGGTGCGTGTGCAAAAACTCAAGAAGAACGAATGCCAGGTCACCCTCTTCCCACGTCCGGCCGACCTCAAGGCGCTGGGCGAAGACAAGACCCTGAAACTGCCACACCAGGCCGGTTTCAACCTGGGCTACATCGCCTACAACGTGATGCCTGTGCTCAAGGGCCAGACGGCGGCCAACCCACTGGCCGACCTGCGCGTACGCCAGGCCCTGGACATGTCGGTCAACAAGCAGCAGATCATCGACTCGGTTTACCAGGGCGCAGGCCAGCTGGCGGTCAACGCCATGCCGCCGACCCAGTGGTCCTATGACGAGACTATCAAGGACGCCCCGCACGACGTGGCCAAGGCCAAGGAGTTGCTCAAGGAAGCCGGCGTCAAGGAAGGCACCGAAATCACCCTGTGGGCCATGCCGGTCCAACGTCCGTACAACCCCAACGCCAAGCTGATGGCCGAGATGCTGCAGAACGACTGGAAGCAGATCGGCTTGAAGGTCAACATCGTCAGCTACGAGTGGGGCGAGTACATCAAGCGCTCCAAGGGCGGTGAAAACCAGGCCATGATCATCGGCTGGAGCGGTGACAATGGTGACCCGGACAACTGGCTGAACGTGCTGTTCGGCTGCGACTCCCTGGCGGGCAACAACTTCTCCAAATGGTGTGACAAGAAATTCGACGGCATCGTGAAAGAAGCCAAGGCCACGTCGGATGTCGCCAAGCGCACCGAACTGTACAAACAGGCGCAACACGTCCTCAAAGATGCAGTCCCCATGACACCTATCGCACACTCGACGGTGTATCAACCCATGCGCAACAACGTGCAGGACTTCAAGATCAGCCCATTTGGCTTGAATTCCTTCTACGGGGTGAGCGTCAGCAAGTAGGACGCCTTGGCGGCGACGTTTCATAACGTCGCCGTTATTGCATCCGCCAAGACCTTAGGAATCGGACTACGTTCGCAGGCGCTGCCGACCTACAGCAGCTGACTGCAAGGGTAAAGTCCGATCCCTACAAGGTCTGTCCGGTTCTGCGCATTTACTGCCTTGCCCGCGTTCCCTAACGTCGAGGTAGGCAAACTCGCAGTTCCGATACGGCATTTGCTGTGGATGGGAGCAGTGCTTTCGCCATGCCAGGTAAGGCGTTGCGACTGTTCACTGACGAAAACGATAAACATGGATTGGGGACCGTCATGCGCCATACCACCGTTCTATCTGCAATATTGGGTACCAGCCTGTTGGCCGTCGCTTCGATGGGCCAGGCTGGCGAGAAGAAAAGCCTGGTGTTCTGCTCTGAAGGCAGCCCGGCCGGGTTCGATACCGCGCAATACACCACCGCCACCGACAACGATGTGGCCGAGCCGATCTACAACCGCCTGGTTGAGTTTGAAAAGGGCGAGACCGGTGTCGTACCAGGCTTGGCGACCAAGTGGGATATTTCGCCCGATGGCCTGACCTACACCTTCTATCTGCGCGAAGGGGTGAAGTTCCACAGCAACAAGGAATTCAAGCCGACACGGGATTTCAATGCCGACGACGTGCTGTTCACCTTCAACCGCATGCTTGATCCCAACCATCCGTTCCGCAAGGCCTACCCCACGGAGTTTCCGTACTTCAACGGGATGAGCCTGAACAAGAACATCGCCAAGGTCGAAAAAACCGACCCGCACACCGTGGTGATGACCCTCAATACGGTCGACGCGGCGTTTGTCCAGAACATCGCCATGAGCTTCGCGGCGATCCTCTCCGCTGAATACGCCGAGCAGTTGCTCAAGGCCGGCAAACCCAGCGACATCAACCAGAAGCCGATCGGCACCGGGCCGTTCGTGTTCCAGCGGTACCAGAAGGATTCGCAGATCCGTTACGCCGGCAATAAACAGTATTGGGACCCGAGCAAGGTCAAGCTCGACCAACTGATTTTCGCCATCAACACCGACGCTTCGGTGCGGGTACAAAAGCTCAAGGCCAATGAATGCCAGGTCACCCTGCATCCACGCCCCGCCGATGTCGACGCGCTCAAGGCCGACCCGAACCTGCAGCTGCTGACCAAGCCGGGCTTCAACCTCGGCTACATCGCCTACAACGTGCGGCACAAACCCTTCGACCAGCTCGAAGTGCGCCAGGCGCTGGACATGGCGGTGAACAAGCAGAGCATCCTCAACGCCGTGTACCAGGGCGCCGGGCAGTTGGCAGTCAATGCCATGCCGCCGACCCAATGGTCCTACGACGACAGCATCAAGGACGCCGCCTACAACCCGGAAAAAGCCAAGGAACTGCTCAAGGCTGCGGGCGTCAAGGAAGGCACCGAGATCACCCTGTGGGCCATGCCGGTCCAGCGCCCGTACAACCCCAACGCCAAGCTGATGGCCGAGATGCTGCAAAACGACTGGGCCAAGATCGGCCTCAAGGTCAAGATCGTCAGCTACGAGTGGGGCGAGTACATCAAGCGCATCAAGAACGGCGAACACGATATCAGCCTGATTGGCTGGACCGGCGACAACGGTGACCCGGACAACTGGCTGGGCACCCTCTACAGCTGCGACGCCATCGGCGGGAACAACTACTCGATGTGGTGTGACCCGGCGTACGACAAGCTGATCAAGCAAGCCAAGGTCGTCACCGACCGAGAACAACGGACTGTTCTGTACAAACAGGCGCAGCAACTGCTCAAACAGCAGGTGCCGATCACGCCTGTCGCCCACTCGACGGTCAACCAGCCGTTAAGCACCAAAGTCGAAGGATTCAAAGTGAGCCCCTTCGGCCGCAACGTGTTCTCGGGCGTCAGTATTACCCCATAAGAAAATAACCGGATGCGCAGAGCGAAGTTGGCTCTGCTGCAAACGTGCAGCTGTAATTCGCGAAATCTCCTACAGCAAACGTTTGCCCTAGCTTGAAGAGTTACACACCCAATAGCCGGCTCACTTAATAAGGCCGGCATAAAAAAAGAGAACCAAAGGAGCTCCACCCATGAAATTGAGCAGCAAAGTGCTACTGGCCATGGCCATCAGCAGCATCACCGCCACCGCTTACGCCGAACCTGCAAGCCAGGAATTCGTGCCAACCACACTGGCCGGCGCCAGCGCCCAAAGCGAAGCCAAAGGCTTTATCGAAGACTTCAGCCTGGGCGGCAGTACGCGCAACTGGTACTCCAATGAACACCTGTACCGCGGGGGCAGTTTCAAATACAAAGAGCACGGTGTAACGAAGACCGACCGCAACCGTACCAACTGGGTCCAGGGCACCATCATCAATGCCAGCTCGGGGTTCACCCAGGGCACTGTGGGCGTCAAGGCCGAAGTAGCGGTGTACAACGCTCTGGTTCTAGACCGCAGCAAACGCGATATCAAGGGCGGCTCCAACCGTACCTTGGCTGACTCTGACGGCAATGCCGTAGACCAGTGGAGCAAACTGGGCCTGGCCAACTTGCAGTTCCGCGTGTCGAACACCACACTGACCGCCGGCCGCCAGAACTTCAGCACGCCGATTGTCGACACCATCGGCAACCGTCCCCTGCCATCGAGCTTCCAAGGTGTGAGCTTCAACAGCGCAGAGTTCAGCAACCTGTCGTTCCAAGGTGGCGTGTTTGACCGCGTCTCGCCACGGTCCGAGCAGAGCCTGTCGAAGTTCCGTAGCGAGTACAGCCAACAAGGCGCCAACAGCGCTACAACCGACAAGGTCTACACCCTGGGCGCCAACTACCAGCCGTTCGCGAGCCTGAAAACCAGCGTCTTCGGCGCCAACGTCAAGGACTTCTGGAACCAGTACTACTTTGGCGCTACCCACGAGTTGGGTGACAGCCAGCAACTGGCCCTGACCACTGGCTTCAACTACTACAAAACCGTCGACGAAGGCAAAAAGCTGATGGGGGAAATCGACAACGATACCTTCTCCCTGTCCCTCGGCCTGGCGCATCAGGCTCACAGCCTGACCTTCTCCTACCAGCAAGTGAACGGTAACGAGTACTTCGACTACCTGCACGAAACCAACGGCATCTACCTGGCCAACTCCCTGACGTCGGACTTCAACGGCCCGAACGAGAAATCCTTCCAGGTCGCCTACGCCATCAACATGGCCGAATACGGCGTGCCAGGCCTGAAGTTCAACGTCTACTCCGCACGCGGCTGGGGCATCGACGGTACCCACTACACCGGTAACAGCAACGGCGCTTACGCCTACACCGGCATCGAAACTCAAGACGGCGAGAAACACCAGGAATACGGTGTTGGCGCGGCCTACGCGGTCCAGAGCGGCCCGCTCAAGGCCACCGCGATTCGTGCCACCTACGTTGAACACCGTGGCAGCGTCAACCAGTTCGACGGCAGCATCAAAGAATTCCGTCTGGTTACCACCGTCCCATTCAACATTCTTTAATTCGCACCAGGTAGACGGCGGGCTCAGGACGAGCCTGCCGTCTACATTTGTGTGGTTGAATCGATCGCAGAGGGCTCTTCGATGAAAATGCTCCCGTTACAAGCTGCCATGACCGCTGCACTGCTGAGTGTGGCCCTGGGCATTTCGGCCAAGCCGCTGGTGGTCTGCACCGAAGCCAGTCCGGAAGGCTTCGACCCGGTCGTGTACGTCACGGCCGTCACCGCCGATGCCGCCGCCGAAACCATGTTCAACCGCCTGGTGGATTTCAAGCCCGGCACTACTGAAATCAGGCCCGCACTCGCCAAGTCCTGGGACATCAGTGAGGACGGCCTGACCTATACCTTCCACCTGCGTGATGACGTCAAGTTCCACACCACCGACTACTTCAAGCCGACGCGCAACCTGAATGCCGACGACGTGCTCTGGAGCTTCCAGCGTCAACTGGACCCGAAACACCCGTGGCACGACAAGTCCACCACCGGCTTCCCCTATTTCGAAAGCATGGGTTTCAAGGAACTGCTCAAAAGCGTCGAGAAGACCGATGACCACACCGTGGTCTTCACCCTGACCCGCCCCGAAGCGCCGTTCCTGGCCGATGTCGCAATGCCGTTCACCGCCATCCATTCCGCCGAATACGCCGACAAGCTGCTGGCCGCCAACAAGACCGGCGAGCTCAACAGCAAGCCGATCGGCACCGGCCCGTTCATTTTCACCCGCTACCAGAAAGACGCCCAGGTGCGCTTCAAGGCCAACCCGGAATACTTCCGCGGCAAGCCGCCCGCTGACCCGCTGATCCTGGCCATCGCGGTGGATAACAACGTGCGCCTGCAAAAGCTCAAGGCCAATGAGTGCCAGATCGCCCTGTATCCAAAACCCGATGACCTGCCAAGTATCAAGGCCGATCCAAACCTTAAGGTCTCGGAGCTGGCGGCGATGACCACCGCCTACACCGCGATGAACACCACCCGCAAGTACATGAGCGACGCGCGGGTGCGCCACGCGATCAACATCGCGTTCGACAAACAGGGCTATAACCAATCCCTGTACGGCAAAGGCAATGCCATCGACGCCACCGGTCCTTACCCGCCGACCCTGCTAGGCTTCAACGACAAATTGCAGAACCCGGCCCGCGACCTGGACAAGGCCCGCGCCCTGCTCAAGGAAGCCGGCGTGCCGGAAGGCACCGAGTTCACCCTGTTCACCCGCAATGGCGGCGGCCCGACCAACCCTAACCCGATGCTTGGCGCCCAGCGCATGCAGGCGGATCTGGCGCAGATTGGCCTGAAGGTCAATATCAAGGTCATGGAGTGGGGCGAAATGCTCAAGCGCGCCAAGGCTGGCGAGCACGACATGGTCTCTGCCGGCTGGGCCGGGGACAACGGCGATCCAGACAACTTCCTCACGCCGAACCTGAGTTGCGATGCCGCCAAAAACGGCGAAAACTACGCCCGCTGGTGTAACGAAGAGTTTCAGGGCTTGATCGACAAGGCCCGCGCCGTGGCTGAACCCGCCGAGCGCGCCGCACTCTATGAACAAGCGTTGGACGTTTTCGACAAGGACCAACCGTGGATCCCCATGGCTTACCCGAAAATGTTCACCGCCATGCGTAAAAACGTCGAGGGATATACCCAAAGCCCCCTGACCAACAATAACTTCGCCACCACCCAGGTGAAGTAATAAGAGACGCTCGGCACCGTCGACGTTGACGGTGCCGGACCTGCCTAACCGGCTGATTGAGGTAGATACCACGATGTTTAGTTTTATTGCCCGCCGATTGGGGTTGTTGATCCCAACGTTCTTCGGCATCACGTTGCTGACTTTTGCGTTGATTCGCATGATCCCTGGCGACCCCGTAGAAGTCATGATGGGCGAAAGGCGGGTCGACCCCGAGATGCACGCCCAGGCAATGGAACGCCTTGGCTTGAACAAACCCTTGTATGCGCAATACCTGGACTACGTCGGCAAGCTCGCCCAGGGCGACCTCGGCGAATCCCTGCGTACCCGCACCAGCGTCTGGACCGAGTTCAGCGCCCTGTTCCCCGCGACCCTGGAACTGTCCATGGCCGCCCTGTTGTTCGCCGGTATCCTCGGGCTCTTGGCCGGGGTGATCGCGGCCTTGAAGCGAGGATCCCTGTTCGACCATGGGGTGATGGGCATCTCCCTGGCGGGATATTCGATGCCGATCTTCTGGTGGGGCCTGATCCTGATCATGTTCTTCTCGGTGAGCCTGGGCTGGACCCCGGTTTCCGGGCGTATCGACCTGCTCTACGACATCGAGCCGCGCACCGGCTTCATGCTGATCGACACCCTGCTGGCCGATGAGCCGGACGCGTTCTGGGATGCCCTGCACCACCTGATCCTGCCAGCCATCGTGCTCGGCACCATCCCGCTGGCGGTGATTGCGCGGATGACCCGCTCCTCGATGCTGGAAGTCCTGCGCGAAGACTACATCCGCACCGCCAAGGCCAAAGGCCTGTCGCCGGCACGCGTGGTGTTCGTACACGGCCTGCGCAATGCGCTGATTCCGGTGCTGACCGTGGTCGGCCTGCAAGTCGGCACGCTGCTGGCCGGTGCAGTCCTGACCGAAACCATCTTCTCGTGGCCCGGCATCGGCAAATGGCTGATCGAAGCCATTGGCGCACGGGACTACCCGGTGGTGCAAAACGGCATCCTGCTGATCGCCTGCCTGGTGATCCTGGTGAACTTCGTGGTGGATATCCTCTACGGCTTCGCCAACCCACGCATCCGTCACCAGCGCTGAGATCATGACCATGACCACACCTACTCAAGTGTCAGCAGTCGATCAAAGCCTGCTGTACCCGTCGCCGTACAAAGAATTCTGGCAAGCCTTCTCCAAGAACAAGGGCGCGGTTGCCGGCCTGCTGTTCATGTTGCTGATCGTGTTCTGTGCGATCTTTGCCCCGTGGGTTGCCCCCCATAACCCCAGCGAGCAATACCGTGACTTCCTGCTGACCCCGCCGTCGTGGCTTGAAGGCGGGCAGATACAGTTCCTGCTGGGCACCGACGAACTGGGCCGTGACTTGCTGTCGCGCCTGATCCAGGGCTCGCGCCTGTCGTTGCTGATCGGCTTGTCATCGGTGGTGATGTCGCTGATTCCGGGGATCCTGCTGGGCCTGTTCGCCGGGTTCTTCCCGCGCCTGCTCGGCCCGACCATCATGCGATTGATGGACATCATGCTGGCCCTGCCATCGCTGTTGCTGGCCGTGGCGATTGTCGCCATCCTCGGCCCTGGCCTGATCAACACCGTGATCGCGATTGCCATTGTGTCGCTGCCATCCTATGTGCGCCTGACCCGCGCCGCCGTGATGGGCGAGCTCAACCGTGACTACGTGACGGCCGCGCGCCTGGCCGGTGCCGGCCTGCCGCGCCTGATGTTCGTCACGGTGCTGCCCAATTGCATGGCCCCCCTGATCGTGCAGGCGACCTTGAGCTTCTCCTCGGCGATTCTCGATGCCGCGGCCCTGGGCTTCCTCGGCCTTGGCGTCCAACCGCCAACCCCCGAGTGGGGCACCATGCTGGCTTCGGCCCGTGACTACATCGAACGCGCCTGGTGGGTCGTGAGCCTGCCTGGCTTGACCATTTTGCTCAGCGTGCTGGCAATCAACCTGATGGGCGACGGACTGCGCGATGCGCTGGACCCGAAACTCAAGAATGCCGCGTGAGGAGATTCCCATGTCACTGCTAGAAATCAAGAATCTCAATGTGCGCTTCGGCGACAAGACTGCCGTGCCAGTGGTCGACGGGCTCGACCTGTCCGTGGACAAAGGCGAAGTACTGGCCATCGTTGGCGAGTCGGGCTCGGGTAAATCCGTGACCATGATGGCGCTGATGGGCCTGATCGAGCATCCCGGCATCGTCAGCGCCGACTCGCTGACCTTCGACGGCAAGGACATGCTCAAGCTGAGCAATCGCCAGCGCCGGCAGATCGTCGGCAAAGACTTGGCGATGGTGTTCCAGGACCCGATGACCGCGCTGAACCCCAGCTATACCGTGGGGTTCCAGATTGAAGAAGTGCTGCGCCTGCACCTGAAAATGTCCGGCAAGCAAGCGCGCAAACGTGCCATCGAGTTGCTGGAAAAAGTCGAAATCCCCGGCGCTGCCAGCCGCATGGACGCCTACCCGCACCAGTTGTCGGGCGGTATGAGCCAGCGTGTGGCGATTGCCATGGCCATTGCCGGCGAGCCCAAGCTGCTGATCGCAGATGAACCGACCACGGCGCTGGACGTAACCATCCAGGCACAGATCATGGAGCTGCTGCTGGCCCTGCAGAAAGAACAGAACATGGGCCTGGTACTGATCACCCACGACCTCGCGGTAGTAGCAGAAACCGCCCAGCGCGTGTGCGTGATGTATGCCGGCCAAGCGGTGGAAGTCGGCCAGGTGCCGGGGTTGTTCGACGTACCGGCGCACCCGTACAGCGAAGCATTGCTGGCGGCGATCCCGGAACACAGCATGGGTGCCGAGCGCCTGGCAACGTTGCCGGGTATCGTCCCTGGTCGCTATGACCGCCCACAAGGTTGCCTGTTGTCGCCGCGCTGCCCGTACGTGCAAGACAGCTGCCGCCTGACCCGTCCGACCCTGGACCCGCAAGCCCACAGCCTTGTGCGCTGCTTCTACCCCTTGAACCAGGAGGTGGCGTAATGGCCGTCGTTCTTACCGCCCGCGACCTGACCCGTCACTACGAAGTGTCCCGCGGCCTGTTCAAGGGCCACGCCACCGTGCGCGCCCTCAATGGCGTGTCGTTTGAGCTGGAGGCCGGCAAGACCCTGGCGGTTGTGGGTGAGTCGGGTTGCGGCAAATCCACCCTGGCCCGGGCGCTGACGCTGATTGAAGAGCCCTCGTCCGGATCCTTGAAAATCGCCGGCCAGGAAGTCGCCGGCGCCGACAAGGCCCAGCGCAAGCAACTGCGCAAAGACGTGCAGATGGTGTTCCAGAGCCCTTACGCGTCGTTGAATCCACGGCAGAAAGTCGGTGATCAACTGGGCGAGCCGCTGCTGATCAACACCAACCTGTCCGCCGCCGAGCGCCGGGAAAAAGTCCAGGCGATGATGAAGCAAGTGGGCTTGCGCCCTGAGCATTATCAGCGCTACCCGCATATGTTCTCCGGTGGTCAGCGCCAGCGGATCGCCCTGGCCCGGGCGATGATGTTGCAGCCCAAGGTGTTGGTGGCGGATGAGCCGACCTCGGCGCTGGACGTGTCGATCCAGGCCCAGGTGCTCAACCTGTTCATGGATCTGCAGCAGCAGTACAACACCGCCTATGTGTTCATCTCCCACAACCTGGCGGTGGTGCAACACGTGGCAGATGACGTGATGGTGATGTACCTCGGCCGCCCGGTGGAAGTGGGTCCCAAGGAAGACATCTACGCACGCCCCCTGCACCCTTACACCCAGGCGCTGTTGTCGGCCACCCCGACGATCCATCCGGACCCGAACAAGCCGAAGATCAAGATCGTCGGCGAACTGCCCAACCCGCTGAACCCGCCACCTGGCTGCGCCTTCCACAAGCGCTGCCCGTACGCGACCGAGCGCTGCAGCAGTGAAGAGCCGCTGCTGCGTGAGCTGGACAACCGCCAGGTGGCTTGCCACCACGCGGAGCAGTTCGTGGCCTAAACCCCTGTGGGGACGGCTTGTGTGGGAGCGGGCTTGCCCGCGAAGGCGGCGTGTCAGCCACTGAATGAGGTGCTGACCCACCGTCTTGGAGGGCTTGCCCGCTCCCACAGGGAATCGCGGTAATACCGAGTTGTACAGCCTCTCCCGCCAGATTGCGCATCAGTCTGGCCGGAGGGGCTTTTTTGTTTTTAGGGGCCGCATCGGGGCTTGGGCAAAGTGTAAAAGTTGTAAATGACATTTACTTGTATTTGATAATGAATAGCATTCCGGCGCATAGAGCGCGCCGAATCCTGCTGGAAGGCAATTCTGGTGCGTCTCGCTCAGTTGCCACCTTCCCTAAAGGATTTTGCGGACATGTCACCTCGATTCAGGCTCAGCCATTTCTCCCTGGCGTTTATCGCCGCCCTTTCTTCCCCCGTACTGCTCGCGGACACCCAGGAAAGAGAACACGGCAAAGTGCCGGTGCAAGCGAGCGACCTGCCAGTCGATGGCACCTCCCAAGCGTTGGAACTGAGCGAAACACGAATTCTGGGCACCGCCGCCGAAGAGCTCAAACAAGCTCCCGGCGTGTCGATCATCACCGCCGAAGACATCAAGAAGCGCCCACCGACCAACGATCTGTCGGACATCATCCGCCGTGAGCCAGGTGTCAACCTGACCGGCAACAGCTCCAGCGGCAGCCGCGGCAACAATCGCCAGATCGACCTGCGCGGCATGGGCCCGGAAAACACCCTGATCCTGATCGATGGCAAGCCATCGACCTCGCGCAACGCCGTGCGCTACGGCTGGAGCGGCGATCGCGACACCCGTGGCGAAACCAACTGGGTGCCGGCCGAGGAAGTCGAACGCATCGAAATCCTGCGTGGCCCGGCTGCCGCGCGTTATGGCTCCGGCGCCATGGGCGGGGTGATCAACATCATCACCAAGCGCCCGACCGACCAGTTGCACGGCTCGCTGACCACCTATGTGTCGCTGCCGGAAGACGACGCCGAAGGCATGAGCAAACGCACCAACTTCAACCTCAGCGGCCCGTTGAGCGATACCTTGGCGTTCCGGGTCTACGGCGGCCTGAACAAGACCGATGCCGACGACTCCAACATCAACCAGGCCGAGCAGGCCACCGCCGATTCGTTGGTAGCGGGCCGCGAAGGCGTGCGCAACAAGGACGTCAACGGCCTGCTCAGCTGGCAATTCACCCCTGAACAAACCTTGGACCTGGAAGCCAGCTACAGCCGCCAGGGCAATATCTTCGCCGGCGACACCATGCTCAACGGCGGCGGCACCTTCGTTAACAGCCTGGTCGGCAAGGAAACCAGCGTGATCCAGCGCAGCAGCTTCTCCGCCACCCACCGCGGCGAGTTTGACTGGGGTTCGACCATGGCCTCGCTGAGCCACGACCTGACCCGCAACGAGCGCCTCAACGAAGGCCTGGCGGGCTCCGGCGAGGGCGCGCCGTCAGCCACGGCCGGGCGTTTCGAATCGCGGTTGCGCAACACCCGCGCCACCGCCGAGGTCAACCTGCCCCTGAGCTGGGGCACTGAGCAAGTCCTGACCCTGGGCAGCGAATACCTCTATGAGTCGATGAACGACCCAGGCTCGCTGCGCCCCCAAAGCTACGACCCAGGCACCGGCGGCGTTCCCAGCATTCCGGGCGTCAGCCGCAGCAGCACCAAGACCACCGCGTCGAGTTACGCGCTGTTCGCCGAAGACAACATCGAAGTCGGCAGCAAGACCATCATTACCCCCGGCCTGCGCTACGACAACCATGAAGAGTACGGCGGCAACTGGAGCCCGAGCCTCAACGCCTCGCACCAGTTGACCGATGAACTGAGCCTCAAGGGTGGTATCGCCCGGGCCTACAAGACCCCGAACTTGTACCAGTCCAACCCCAACTACTTGCTGTACAGCCGGGGCAACGGCTGCAATGCCGGCGAAACCAACTCCGGTGGCTGCTACCTGGTGGGTAACCCGGACCTGAAACCGGAAATCAGCGTCAACAAGGAAATCGGCCTGGCCTTCGACAAAGGCACCTGGCGCACCAGCGCGACCTATTTCCGCAATGACTACAAGAACAAAATCAACGCCAGCAACCAGGCCGCCTTCCGCCTGGACGGTGGTCGGCGCGTGCTGCAATGGGAAAACAGCGGCGCGGCATTGGTCCAGGGCATCGAGGGCAACCTGTTCATGACCCTGCGCGACGACCTGGACTGGAACACCAACCTGACCTACATGATCGACTCCAAGGACAAAGACACCGGCGAGCCGTTGAGCATCATCCCCAAGTACACGGTCAACACCACACTCGACTGGCAGGCCACCGACAAGCTGTCGTTCCAGGTCAGCGGCACCTACTACGGCAAGCAAGAGGCGCCCACCCTCAACTCCCGTAGCGCCAACAATTACGATCGCACCGCCCAGCAGGATGTCGACCCGTACGGCTTGATGGGCTTGAGCAGTGGTTATGAGTTCACCAAGAACCTGAGCGTGCGCGTGGGCATCGAAAACCTGCTGGACAAGCGCCTGTATCGCAAAGGCAACGCGGATGACGCGGGCGCACAGACCTATAACGAGCCGGGGCGTGCTTACTTTGCGTCGGTGACTGCTTCGTTCTGATAATGACCGTTGCGCCCGGCACACTGGGCGCAACGTTTCCTGGTGCTTTTGAACTACCGCTCACTCAACTTTATTTGTAGTCCGCTTATCAAAAAAAACAAAAACAGTGGAAGCACCCTACAAAAAGATCGCATTAAAACCCTTCAAAAATTCGCAATTTCCGAAACATGTAACATCCTCCGTTTTAATATTGCCCCCCCTATAAGCTGCGATTAAAGTCTACCGCCTTCCCTCTTACCAACAGGTAGACATTCATGAAGTATCGCGCCATATCCCGCTCCTTGGAAAACCTACTGACCGCTATCTACGCAGATGATGACGTTACATTTGACGAGTTCAAAAATATCCAGAAAGAATCGGATCGCCGCTGGGAAGCGGTCATGGAGGAACTAGGGCAGAACAATACCTTGGTATCTTTCCAGAGTGCCATGGACGTCGCCCTGCACTTGCTCTACCTCAGCGTGGAACATATCAAGAATCAAGAACTGACTGACTTTGGTGAAGCGATTGTGAAAGATGCCGTTATTGCGCAGGTTGAAGCCGTACGGGTGGGTGCCGAGCTTTCCTTGAAACAGCTGCGAGTGGGGCCAAATACACTCTAGTCGTCAAACAAGAAAGGGCGGAACCTTGAGGTTTCGCCCTTTCTTCAGGTTTGGTTCAATCAGTACCCACCCTACGCAGCCTGTGTCTCACTCCTTGAATACAGAGTCCTTTGTCAGAGCGTTAAACCCTTTGCAATGCCAAAAGCCTTCTATTTCGTGAGTAAAAGGCACACCGGGATATCGCGCAGTAAACTTGAATGAGACGATTGCAAGTGCATCACGCTGGCTTACCACAGCACTAATAGTTCCCGCATTGGCTGTCCATGTGCGCCCCGGATCTGAACGCGGAATAAATTCTGCCTTCCAACTTGAACCCAAAGGCATATTGAGCGCCCACAATTCCGGAGTATCATAAAACCACAACTGAATACTCCCACCGTCACTTACACTACCCGCATTCCCAACCAATACAATGTAGTTTCCACCGCTATACATATTGCCGCCACCCGCTTCAAAACGTTGGCCATTATCCGTAAGTATCAACTGACCAACGCCCAAGCTCGATTTATCCGACATGATTCCTTCCTCCCGCTCATGGTTCATTCACGAGGGCGAACCCTCACGCTGAGGAAAATAGGAGGATTGCCATAGAGCGTCTACTGTCAAACCTGACAGTAACGCTGTTGAGTTGCTGGCCTGTCAGAACTTTTTCAAATACCGGATATAACAAACCCCCGCAGATGTTTAAATCTGCGGGGGTTCAAGGGTATAAGCAGTGGATAGCGCTCCATTTGTCAGAAGCGCCAAACACTCTCTTTATCAGTGATGCTCACGCGTCGCCCGGAACTTCACATCCGGCCAGCGCTCTTCCATCAGCGCCAGATTGACCCGGGTCGGCGCCAGGTAGGTCAGGTGACCACCGCCGTCGATGGCGAGGTTTTCCACCGCTTTGTTGGAAAACTCCTCCAGCTTCTTCTTGTCACTGCAATCGATCCAACGCGCGGAATACACGGTGATCGGCTCGTAGGAGCATTCGACCTTGTATTCCTCTTTCAAGCGGCTGGCGACCACATCGAACTGCAGCACACCGACGGCGCCGAGGATGATGTCGTTGCTGCGCTCGGGGAAGAACACCTGGGTCGCGCCCTCTTCGGCCAATTGCTGCAAGCCCTGGCGCAGTTGCTTGGACTTGAGCGGGTCGCGCAGGCGTACGCGGCGGAACAGTTCCGGGGCGAAGTGCGGGATACCGGTGAAGCCCAGTGCTTCGCCTTCAGTGAAGGTGTCGCCGATCTGGATGGTGCCGTGGTTGTGCAGGCCGATGATGTCGCCGGCAAACGCTTCTTCCAGTTGCTCACGCTCGGAAGAGAAGAACGTCAGGGCGTCGCCGATGCGCACGTCCTTGCCGGTGCGCACGTGGCGCATCTTCATGCCTTTTTCGTATTTGCCGGAGCAGATACGCATAAAGGCGATACGGTCGCGGTGCTTGGGATCCATGTTCGCCTGGATCTTGAATACGAAACCGCTGAATTTTTCTTCGACCGGCTCTACGGTGCGCTCATTGGCAACCCGCGCCAGGGGTTTCGGCGCCCAGTTCACGACAGCATCAAGCACGTGATCGACACCAAAGTTGCCCAGTGCGGTACCGAAGAATACCGGGGTCAACTGGCCGTCGAGGAATTCCTGCTGGTTGAATTCGTGGCAGGCGCCCTGCACCAGTTCCAGTTGGTCGACAAAGCGGTCGTACTCGTCACCCAGGTGGGCGCGGGCTTCGTCGGAGTCGAGCTTCTCGATGATTTTCACATCGGTGCGCTCATGACCATGGCCGGCGGTGTAGACAATGATGTAGTCATCGGCCAGGTGGTACACGCCCTTGAAGTCGCGGTAGCAACCAATCGGCCAGGTGATCGGCGCGGCCTTGATTTTCAGGACAGCTTCGATTTCATCGAGCAGTTCGATAGGGTCGCGGATATCCCGGTCGAGTTTGTTGATAAAGCTGACGATCGGCGTATCACGCAGGCGGCACACGTCCATCAGGGCGATGGTGCGTGGCTCGACGCCTTTACCGCCGTCGAGGACCATCAAGGCCGAGTCCACCGCGGTCAGGGTGCGGTAGGTGTCTTCGGAGAAGTCTTCGTGGCCCGGGGTGTCGAGCAGGTTGATCATGTGTTCGCGATAGGGGAACTGCATGACCGACGTGGTAATGGAAATACCCCGCTGCTTCTCCATCTCCATCCAGTCGGAGGTGGCATGGCGATCGGACTTGCGGGATTTCACCGTGCCGGCCACCGCGATTGCCTTGCCCATCAGCAGGAGCTTTTCGGTGATGGTGGTTTTACCGGCATCGGGGTGGGAAATAATGGCGAAAGTGCGGCGTTTCGCGACTTCGGCGGCCTGGTGGGTCATGGGAAATCGCCTGGCAGGTGAGTCAAAAAAGGGCGGCGAGTATAGCGCAAACCCAGGGAGCCAGACCACCGTTCAGCCCATTGGGGGTGGCTAAATGCTGCCAAGTATGGAACCTTTTAAAAGGTAGAGACGTCCACTCCCCTGCTACCGCACTCGTAACAGGGGCTGAAAAATCAGCAAGTTAGCCTGACGAGGCTGCGCTCATGGCTCGATTTGATACCGCGTTGCCGGTATTGGCGAGCTGCTTTTCGCGACCCTATTCGCCGACAGCCAGGAATGGCATTGCCGCTCGGAAATGTGTTCGCCGACAAAAGAAAAAAGGAGTCCGCCTGTGGCTATTCGCTATGGCAAAGGGCTGATAGGAGGAGTGGTTGTCGTCGCTCTCCTGGCCCTGCTGGTCCACTGGATCGGCATCAACACGATCGAACTGTACCGCGACGATTTGTTGTTTTACCTGCAAGCTCATTTGATCCTGGTTCTAGTCTCCATGCTGGCCGCCCTCGTTGTGGGCATCCCCGCCGGTATCCTGCTTAGCCGACCGAACATGGTCGGGCGTGCAGAACGCTTCATGCAGATCTTCAACATCGGCAACACCGTCCCTCCCCTGGCCGTACTGGCCATCGCCCTCGGCGTCCTCGGCATCGGCAGCGGCCCGGCGATCTTCGCCCTGTTCCTCGCCTCCTTGCTGCCCATTGTGCGCAACACCTACGAAGGCCTGAAAAACGTGCAGGGTTCCTTGAAGGAAGCCGCCGTCGGCATCGGCATGACCCCGCGCCAGGTGTTGTTTCGCGTCGAACTGCCCAACGCCGTGCCGATCATCATCGGTGGCGTGCGCGTGGCCCTGGCAATCAACGTCGGCACCGCACCGCTGGCGTTCCTGATTGGTGCGAACAGCCTGGGTAGCCTGATCTTCCCCGGCATCGCCCTGAACAATCAGCCGCAATTGCTGCTCGGCGCCGCGTGTACCGCGCTGCTGGCCTTGCTGCTTGACGGTCTGGTGACCATGGCCAGCCGCCTCTGGCTGGAACGCGGGTTGCGTCCGTCTTAAGGCTGGGTAAAGGAATCGACATGAAAAAATTGAGCTTGATATTAGGCTGCGTCCTGCTGTTTGCAGGCATTGCGCAAGCCGCCGAAAAACCGGTGATCCGCATCGGCGCCCGGGTATTTACCGAGCAGACCCTGCTGGCGGAAATCACCTCCCAGTACCTGCGCACCAAGGGCTATGACACTCGCGTGACCGGCGGCCTGGGCAGCAACCTGGCGCGCAGCGCCCAGGAAAGCGGGCAACTGGACCTGATCTGGGAATACACCGGCGTGTCCCTGGTGGCCTACAACCATGTGGACGAAAAGCTCGACAGCGAACAGTCCTACGCAAGGGTTAAAGAACTCGACGCGAAAAAAGGCCTGGTCTGGCTGTCGCCGTCGAAGTTCAGCAACACCTACGCGCTGGCACTGCCAGAAAACGTGGCCAAGGAATTCCCGCAGGTCAACAGCATCAGCGACCTGACCAAGGCCCTGGCCGAGGACACCAAGGAAAACCGCCTGGTGGCCCTGGACACAGAGTTTGCCAACCGTTCCGACGGCATGGCCGGCATGGTCAAGCTGTACGACATGAACCTCACCCGCAAGAACACCCGGCAGATGGACGCAGGCCTGGTCTACACCGCGCTGCGTAATGGCCAAGTGTTTGCCGGGCTGGTGTACACCACTGACGGACGCCTCAACGCCTTCAAGTTGAAGCTGCTGGAAGACGATCTGCATTACTTCCCGGACTACACCGCAGCGCCTGTGGTGCGTCAGGTGTATCTGGATGCTCACCCGCAACTGGCCGCCGACCTCAAGCCACTGGCCGCGCTGTTCGACGACGAAACCATGCGCCAGCTGAACGCGCGGGTCGACGTCGACCATGAAAGCCCATCCGCCGTTGCCGCTGATTTCCTGCGCCAGCACCCACTCAACTAAAAGAGGAGAAGACATGGAATTCCTGAACGCCTTTTCCCATCTTGATTGGGCCCAAGTCCTGCACCTGACCTGGCAGCACATCACCCTGGTCGGTATCGCCGTGATCCTCGCGATTGTCGTAGGCGTGCCCCTGGGCGTGCTGATGACCCGCTTCCCGACCTTGGCCGGCCCGTTGCAGGCCAGCGCCACGGTGTTGCTGACCGTGCCGTCGATTGCGCTGTTCGGCCTGCTGCTGCCGTTCTACTCCAAGTTCGGCCAGGGCCTGGGGCCGATGCCGGCGATCACCGCGGTGTTCCTCTACTCCCTGCTGCCGATCATGCGTAACACCTACTTGGCCCTGACCGGCGTCGAGCCGGGCATTCGTGAAGCCGCCAAAGGCATCGGCATGACCTTCGGCCAGCGCCTGCGCATGGTCGAGCTGCCCATCGCCGTGCCGGTGATCCTCGCCGGCGTGCGCACCGCCGTCGTGATGAACATCGGTGTGATGACCATTGCCGCCACCATCGGCGCCGGTGGTCTGGGTGTACTTATTCTGGCTTCCATCAGCCGCAGCGACATGTCGATGCTGATCGTTGGCGCCGTGCTGGTCAGTCTCCTGGCCATCTTCGCCGACCTGCTTCTGCAATGGCTGCAACGCTCGCTGACTCCAAAAGGATTGCTCAAATGATCGAACTTCAAAACCTGTCCAAGACCTTCCAAAGCAACGGCAAGACTGTCACCGCCGTCAACGATGTAAGCCTGACCGTCAATGAAGGCGAGATTTGCGTATTCCTCGGCCCCTCGGGCTGTGGCAAGAGCACCACGCTGAAAATGATCAACCGCCTGATCAAGCCCTCCTCGGGCAAGATCCTGATCAACGGCGAAGACACCACCGACCTCGACGAAGTGACCCTGCGCCGCAACATCGGCTACGTGATCCAGCAGATCGGCCTGTTCCCCAACATGACCATCGAGGAAAACATCGTGGTCGTGCCCAAGTTGCTGGGCTGGGACAAGCAGAAATGCCACGACCGCGCCCGCGAGTTGATGAGCATGATCAAGCTCGAGCCCAAGCAGTACCTGCACCGCTACCCGCGCGAACTGTCGGGCGGCCAGCAACAGCGGATCGGCGTGATCCGTGCCCTGGCGGCCGACGCACCGCTGCTGCTGATGGATGAGCCGTTCGGCGCGGTCGACCCGATCAACCGCGAGATGATCCAGAACGAGTTCTTCGAGATGCAACGCGCGCTGAACAAGACGGTGATCATGGTCAGCCACGACATCGACGAAGCAATCAAGCTGGGCGACAAGATCGCCATCTTCCGCGCCGGCAAGCTGTTGCAGATCGACCATCCGGACACTCTGCTGGCCCATCCTGCCGACGAGTTTGTCAGCAACTTTGTCGGCCAGGACAGCACCCTCAAGCGCCTGCTGCTGGTCAAGGCCGAAGACGCGGCGGACAACGCCCCGTCGGTCAGCCCGGAAACCCCGGTAGCCGATGCCCTGGAATTGATGGACGAGCATGACCGCCGCTATGTGGTGGTCACTTGCGCCGAGAACAAGGCGCTGGGTTATGTACGACGTCGCGACCTGCATCGTCAGACCGGTACCTGCGCCCAATACCTGCGCGAGTTCAACGCCACCGCAGCGTTTGACGAGCACTTGCGCATCCTGTTGTCACGCATGTACGAGTTCAACCGCTCGTGGCTGCCGGTGATGGATGCCGAGCGGGTGTTTTTGGGTGAAGTGACCCAGGAGTCGATTGCCGAGTACCTGAGCTCCGGCAAGTCCCGTGGGGGCAAGACCAGTATCGTGTCGCCTGCCGAGACTGCCTTGGCCTGATAGACCGCTATCGCAGGCAAGCCAGCTCCCACAGTTGGAATGCAATCCCTGTAGGAGCTGGCTTGCCTGCGATGAATACACCGCAAATCCATCTGATCAGCCCCATCCGGGGAACATCAATCCGTCACACCGGTCGGTTACATAAGTAGCTGCACTGCGCCTCGCGACGAACGCGTGCAAAAACGCGACATTTTTAGTTGATCTCAAGCCCCTCACGCCCTAAAGTTCGCGCCGAACGTCCATGCTGGAAACGATCCATCCGGCTCAAGTACTGACGACGAGACAGCAAGGCCAAGGGAAGCTTATCCCATGGCCTTTTTGCTTTCGGCGACATGCCTTGGGAAGTAGGCGAACCAAAGTGGGGATACGGAGGACGTTCATTTGCACCCATTGTTAATTTCAGTTTGCCCTTAGGAGTTCCCAGCATGTCGATCAATGTCGAAGACTATTTCGCGCGCGCCACGTTTGACAAAATGAAGGCGTTCGCCGACAAGCAAGAAACCCCGTTCGTGGTGATCGACACCGCGATGATCAGCCAGGCCTACGACGACCTGCGCGCCGGTTTCGAATTCGCCAAGGTGTACTACGCCGTCAAGGCCAACCCTGCCGTCGAGATCATCGACCTGTTGAAAGACAAGGGATCGAGCTTCGACATCGCCTCGATCTACGAGCTGGACAAGGTCATGGACCGTGGCGTCAGCGCCGACCGTATCAGCTACGGCAACACCATCAAGAAATCCAAGGACATCCGCTACTTCTACGAGAAAGGCGTGCGCCTGTTCTCCACCGACTCCGAAGCCGACCTGCGCAACATCGCCAAGGCCGCGCCGGGTTCGAAAGTGTATGTGCGTATCCTCACCGAAGGCTCGACCACGGCCGACTGGCCTTTGTCGCGCAAATTCGGCTGCCAGACCGACATGGCCATGGACCTGCTGATCCTCGCCCGCGACCTGGGCCTGGTGCCCTACGGCATCTCGTTCCACGTCGGCTCGCAACAGCGTGATATCAGCGTGTGGGACGCAGCCATCGCCAAGGTCAAGGTGATCTTCGAGCGCTTGAAAGAAGAAGACGGCATCCACCTCAAGCTGATCAACATGGGTGGCGGCTTCCCGGCCAACTACATCACCCGTACCAACAGCCTGGAAACCTACGCCGAGGAAATCATCCGCTTCCTCAAGGAAGACTTCGGTGACGAACTGCCGGAAATCATCCTGGAGCCAGGCCGTTCGTTGATCGCCAACGCCGGGATCCTGGTCAGTGAAGTGGTGTTGGTTGCACGTAAATCGCGCACCGCCGTCGAGCGTTGGGTGTACACGGATGTGGGCAAGTTCTCCGGCCTGATCGAAACCATGGACGAAGCCATCAAGTTCCCGATCTGGACCGAGAAAAAAGGCGAGATGGAAGAAGTGGTCATCGCCGGTCCTACCTGCGACAGCGCCGATATCATGTACGAAAACTACAAGTACGGCCTGCCGCTGAACCTGGCCATTGGTGATCGCCTGTACTGGTTGTCCACCGGTGCGTACACCACCAGCTACAGCGCAGTTGAATTCAACGGTTTCCCACCGCTGAAATCCTTCTACGTCTAACACCGGCCCACTGTAGGAGCGAGCTCGCTCGCGAAGAACCCGAGGACGACGCGTTCATTCTGAATGAGCGCGTTATGGTTAGCGATTTTCGCGAGCAAGCTCGCTCCTACAGGGTTTCAAGCTGCGCCTCACGTTGTTGGTAGGCGACGGCCATGGCGCGAATCTGCGGATCATGCGCCGCAGCCAGCGCTTGCTGCGCCACCCGCAAGAACTTCAGATTGCCACCCTCCAGTGCCTTGTGCAGCCACTCCAGCGCCGCTTCGACCAGGCCTTGGTCTGCCAACACAGCCGCATAACTGAACTGCCCGCGAAAATCCCCACCTTCAGCCGAACGGCGATACCAATCACGCGCTGCGGGCACATCTTGGGCGCAGAACTGCCCTTCTTCCAGATAACGCCCCACCAGGTTCATCGACTTGGCGTGCCCTAGGCCAGCAGCCTGGCGGTAACAGGCCAATGCCTGTTGTTGGTCCTGCGTCACGCCGCGCCCGGTGGCCAGCAGGTTGGCGTAGTTGTACAACCCCCAATCCAACCCGGCGTGTGCGGCCAGACGATACTCCCCGGCAGCCGCCCGCTCATCGGCGACGCAACCCCAGCCATGTTCAAGGCAACGCCCCAACATATTGCGCGCCATCAGGTGGCCGCCCCGTGCGGCTATCTGGAACCAGCGCAGGGCCAGTGCTTCGTCGCGTTCGATACCGCGCCCGTCCAAGAGGATTTGCCCCAATAGCGCCTGGGCATCGAGTACGCCCTCCTTCGCCGCCATCAGGATCGCCTGGGCCGCACGGGCCGGTGATTCGTCGAGCATGGCGCGCAGTTGTTCGCCGTCCAGACGCTCTTCGCGGCGCAAGTGAAAAGCCATGCTCAGACCTCGACCCAGCGACGCAACAGGTTGTGATAGGTGCCGGTGAGCTGGATCAGCGCCGGGTGGTCCGGTACATCGCGGGTCAGCTGTTGGATCGCGCCGTCCATTTCGAACAGCAACGTGCGCTGGCTGTCTTCACGCACCAGGCTTTGGGTCCAGAAAAACGAGGCATACCGCGCGCCACGTGTCACGGCGTTGACTTTGTGCAGGCTGGAGCCGGGGTACAAGACCATATCACCGGCGGGCAGCTTGACCCGCTGCAGGCCGAAGGTGTCCTGGATCTCCAGTTCGCCGCCGTCGTATTCATCCGGGTCGCTGAAAAACAGCGTGGAGGACAGGTCGGTACGCACCCGCTCCGGGCTGCCCTTGGGCTGGCGCACGGCGTTATCGATATGGAAGTCGAAGCTGCCACCGGCGGTATAGCAATTGAGCAATGGCGGGAAGACTTTATGCGGCAAGGCCGCCGACATGAATTGCGGGTTTTGCCACAGGCGATCGAGCATGGCTGCGCCGATTTCCTTGGCCAGTGGATGGCCCTCCGGCAATTGCAGGTTGTGCTTGGCCTTGGCCGACTGGTGCCCGGCGGTGATTTTGCCATCAGCCCAGTCCGCCTGCTCCAGGGCTTCGCGGATGCGCAGCACCTCTTCGCGGGAGAACAGGCCGGGAATATGCAGCAGCATGAGGCGTTACCTGAGAGCAGAGGGGCGCCAATGGTATTGATTACTATTGACGCTGTAAAACCCTGATCCGACGGGCAGACGTATGAGCCGTAAAAAACCGTAATCCCAGAAGTGTAAATTTTGTAAATTGAGCGCAAATAGCAATGCATCTCAATTGCTATGCATAATTGTTTACAATATATTTCGCGCCCTAACATCCTTGGGGTAGGGAATTTCATGTCGCGCCACATTACAAAAACACCAAACAGTTCACCGCGCTTGCTGGCCTCGGCCATTGGCGTGGCCATCAGCGCCAGCTCCGTCGCCCATATGGCGCAAGCGGCCGAAGAGACCGAACAAAAAGGCGAGCGCAACAGTATTTCCCTCGGTGCCACCAGCATTACCGGCCAGGAACAGGACGCAACGTCGTACCAGACCGAAAAAGCGTCTTCGCAGAAATACACCGCGCCACTGGTGGACACTCCCCGTTCCGTCACCGTGGTGCCGGCGCAGGTACTCAAGGACACCGCCGCGACCTCGCTGCAAGATGCTTTGCGCACCGTACCGGGTATTACCTTTGGTGCCGGTGAAGGCGGCAACCCCCAGGGCGACCGCCCGTTTATCCGCGGCTTCGATGCCCAGGGCGATACCTACTTGGACGGCGTGCGTGATACCGGCGGCCAGAGCCGGGAAATTTTCGATATCGAGTCCATCGAAGTCAGCAAAGGCCCCAACTCCTCGTTCGGCGGTCGCGGTTCGGCCGGTGGCAGCCTCAACCTGGTAAGCAAGACCCCACAAGCGCGGGACTTCCTCAATGGCGGCTTTACCTACGGCTCGGACCAGACACGTCGCTATGCACTCGACGTCAACCGCCAGTTCCTCGACACCGCCGCATTTCGCCTGAACCTGATGAGCCACGAACAGAACGTGGCCGGCCGCGACGCCGTCAATTACGACCGTTGGGGCGTGGCACCGTCGCTGACCTTTGGCCTGGGCACTCCGACCCGCGTCAACCTCAGCTACTACCACATGGAAAGCAACGACCTGCCGGATTCGGGCATTCCCTACGGTTACAGCAGCAGCGCGTCAAATGCCGCCCACGTACATGACAAACCCACCGACGGCGGCGACAGCAGCAACTTCTACGGCCTCAAGGATCGGGACTTTCGCAAGACCCGCGCCGATATCAGTACGTTCTCCATCGAGCACGATCTGAACGACAACATGACGATCAAGAACACCCTGCGCCACGGCAGCACCGGCCAGGACTACGTGCTCACTCAGCCGGACGACAGCCAGCACAACGTCAACCAGTTCGGCACCGTCTGGCGCCGGGCCAACAGCCGCGTGTCCACGACCACGACCACCACTAACCAGACCGATCTGTTTGGCAATTTCCAGGCCCTGGGCTTCAAGCACAGTTACTCCACCGGCCTGGAATTTACCGGTGAAGAAACCCGCGTCAGCGGCTATACCGTCAGTCCAAACGCCAACCCGGTCTGCACGGTGGCCGGTGGCGGCAAGGGTGGTCAGTGCACATCGTTGAGCAACCCGAACCCGGACGATGCCTGGACCGGCAGCGTCGCCCGCAACTACCTAGGCACCAACACCAAGGCCACCAGCCGCGCCGCCTACGTGTTCGACACCATTGAGCTTGATCCGCAATGGCTGCTGAACGTCGGCCTGCGCTACGACACCTTCGATACCGAAGCCAACAGCAACGCAGCCACCGGCCGTACCAAGCTCAAGGACGATAGCCAGTTCTTCAACTGGCAAGCCGGCCTGGTCTGGAAGCCGATGGAAAACGGCAGCATCTACACCTCCTATGCCACTTCGGCCTCGCCTGCTGGCGGCCTGGTGGGTGAAGGTGTCGATTCCAACGCCATCCCGACTGGCATCAACACCAGCGACATGAAGCCGGAAGAAACCGTCAACTACGAACTGGGCACCAAGTGGGACCTGTTCCACGACCGCCTGTCCCTGACCGCAGCGGTGTTCCGCACCGAGAAGAAAAACGCGCGCATCCTGGTGAACTCCAACACCTATGAGAACGCTGGCGAGTCCCGCGTCGATGGCCTGGAGTTGTCGGCCAGCGGCAAGCTCACCGAGCAGTGGCAAGTGTTCGCTGGCTACAGCTACCTGAAAAGCGAGCTGGTAGACCCGGGCAAAAACGGCAACCGCCAGGGCGTCGTCACTGCCGGCTCCAACAAAGGCAACGAAATGCCCAACACGCCGAAGAACTCGTTCAGCCTGTGGACAACGTATGACATCACCTCGAAGCTGACCGTCGGCGGCGGCGCGTTCTATGTGGACGACGTCTACGGCGACGCGGGCAATACCGTCTACGTACCGTCCTACACCCGCTACGACGCCATGGCCAGCTACAAGCTGACCAAGAACGTCGACCTGCAATTGAACGTGCAGAACCTGACCGACAAGACCTACTACGACAAGGCCTACGGCGCGCACTTCGCCAACCAGGCAGCCGGTCGTACAGCGCTGTTGACCACCAGCTTCCACTTCTAAGCGGCTGGACGTTTCACGCAAAAGCCCCGCGCATCGGATGCCTGGGGCTTTTGTATGTAAAAAAGAATCTTTCTCGACAACTCACGGCATAATGCGCGCCGTAAAATTCCTATCCAGCTCAGCGAGGCCGTCCGACGTGTTGAAGAAGACCCTATTCCAGTTGCACTGGTTTTTCGGCATTACCGCCGGGCTGGTGTTGGCATTGATGGGGATTACCGGGGCTGCGTACTCGTTCCAGGATGAGATCCTGCGGGCGCTCAACCCGACGGTACTGACCGTGGAGAAGCAACCTGCCGGTGTGCTGCCGCCCGCCGAACTGGTGCGCAAACTCGAAACCACCGAAGGCAAGACCGTGTCCATGCTGTGGGTGGAAAGCGAAAGCGGCAACGCCGCCCGCGTCTTCTTCACGCCGCCAGCGGGCGAACGCCGGGGGCAGATGCGCTACTTCGACCCGTACACCGGCGACTACCTGGGCGACGCCGTCGGCCAGGATTTTTTCGGCTTGATGTTGCAACTGCACCGCTTCCTGGCCATCGGTGATACCGGCCGGCAAATCACCGGTGCCTGTACGCTGATCCTGATTTTCTTCTGCCTCTCTGGCCTGTACCTGCGCTGGCCGCGCCAGGTAGCGAGCTGGCGCGCCTGGTTGACCCTGGACTGGCGCAAGAAAGGCCGCAGCTTCAACTGGGACCTGCACTCGGTGTTCGGCACGTGGTGCTTGCTGTTCTATCTGTTGGCCGCGCTCACCGGCCTGTACTGGTCCTACGAGTGGTACAGCAAAGGCCTGACTCGATTGTTGTCCGATGCCCCGCAAAACGAGCGGGTGCGCAACCGTGGCCCAGCGCCTGCGGGGCCCGCTCCCGTCGCCAACTATGACGCCATCTGGAGCAGCATCTACAGCACCGCCGGCCCGCACTTGAGCGCCTACAACATTCGTATGCCAGCTGTCGCCGGGCAACCGGCCACGGTCTACTACCTGTTGCAGAGTTCTCCCCATGACCGCGCGTTGAACCAGATCAACCTGGACCCGGCCACCGGCGTGGTCAAAAGCGTCGAGCGCTATGCCGACAAAAGCCTCAAGGCGCAGTTGCTGACCAGCATCTATGCGCTGCATGTGGGCAGTTATTTCGGCCTTGCGGGGCGGATCATCCTCACCGTCACTTCGCTGTGCATGCCGTTGTTCTTTATTACCGGCTGGCTGCTGTACCTCGACCGCCGTCGCAAAAAACGCCAGGTGCGCGATGCCCGCAAAAGCCTGGGCAGCAACCGCAGTGATGCACCGGCCTGGCTGATCGGTTTCGCCAGCCAGAGCGGCTTTGCCGAACAGCTGGCCTGGCAGACCGCCGGTCAATTGCAGGCCGCCGGGTTGCCGGTCAAGGTGCGATCCCTGGGCAGCGTCAGCGAAGAGGACTTGCGCCAGTCGGAACATGCACTATTTGTAGTCAGCACCTTCGGCGACGGCGAAGCACCGGACAGCGCACGCGGCTTCGAACGCAGCGTGCTGGGTGGCGACCTCAGTCTCAAGGGCCTGAACTATTCAGTGCTGGCCCTGGGCGATCGTCAATACCAACACTTCTGCGGCTTTGCCCGGCGCCTGCACTTCTGGCTGACCAATCAGGGCGGCAACGCCTTGTTCGCTCCGGTCGAGGTCGACAGCGGCGACGAAGAAGCCCTGCTGCACTGGCAACAACAACTGGGCCAGATCACCGGCCACGCACCGGCAGCTGCATGGGCCAGCGCCAGCTACGAGAACTGGACCTTGAGCCAGCGCACCCTGCTCAACCCTGACAGCAGCGGCTCGGGTGTCTACCTGTTGGGGCTCAACCCGCCCGCACCACGCGACTGGCTGGCCGGCGACCTGGTGGAAGTCGTGCCGCGCAATTGTCCGTGGGCCGTCGAGCATTTCCTCGATGGCCTGGGCATTGCCGGCACGGACGAAGTGCTAATCGATGGCTTGGCGCGCCCCTTGGAACAGGTACTTGCCGGCCGTCAGCTGCCGGACAATCGCGTACACCTGGTCGGCCTGCATGCGCGCGCCCTGGTGGACGCACTGGTGCCGTTGGCCATGCGCGAATACTCCATCGCCTCGATTGCCAGCGATGGCGTGCTGGAATTGATCGTGCGCCAGGAGCGTCATAGCGACGGCAGCCTGGGCCTGGCATCCGGCTGGCTGACCGAGCACGCACCACTGGGTTCGGCGATCAGCCTGCGTGTACGGCGCAACAGCAGTTTCCACCTTCCAGTCGACCCAGTGCCGATGATTCTGCTGGGCAACGGCACCGGCCTGGCGGGCTTGCGCAGCTTGCTCAAGGCACGCATCGCCGACGGTCAGCAACGTAACTGGCTGCTGTTTGGCGAACGCAACATCGCCCATGACTACCATTGCCAGGACGAGCTGCAAGGCTGGCTGGCCAGTGGCGACCTGGCGTTACTGGACCTGGCGTTTTCGCGGGACCAGGCAGAGAAGGTCTACGTTCAGGATCGCCTGCGCGAATCCGCCGATGTGCTGCGTAAATGGCTGGCCGATGGCGCGGTGATTTATGTATGCGGGAGTTTGCAGGGCATGGCGGCGGGGGTCGATCAGGTGTTGGTGGAGGTCCTGGGAAGTGAAGCCGTGGAACGGCTGATCGAACAGGGCCGTTACCGCCGGGATGTCTACTGACAAACATGATGGTTCCAGCTGGCTTGCCAGCGATGAGCATAAGTATCTACACAACATCTAGAAACTGACGCCCCCCCGTGGCGAGCGGGCTTGCCACGGGGGGGCGTCAGTTTCTGAAAGTGGTGTAGATACCGATGCAGCGACGAGGCCCTTGAGCCTTGCATCAACCTCGCGGCCGCCATCGCCGGCAAGCCGGTTTCTACGGGGGTTAGTTAGGCGACTGCCAGTTCGACGGCCTCGGGGCGCTTGATCACGGCGTATACCAACCCGGTGAGCACGCTGCCGGCAACGATCGCCGCCAGATACAGCAGCGCATGGTTGATCGTGTTCGGGATCAGCATCACAAACAGCCCGCCATGGGGTGCCATCAACTTGCAGCCGAAGTACATCGACAAGGCACCGGTCAATGCGCCACCCGCGATGCTGGCCGGGATAACACGCAGCGGGTCCTTGGCAGCGAACGGGATGGCGCCTTCCGAGATAAAGCACATGCCCAGGATCAACGCGGCCTTGCCGGCTTCGCGTTCGGTCTGGGCAAACTTGCGCCGGGCCAGGAACGTAGCGATAGCCATGCCAATCGGCGGCACCATGCCCGCCGCCATGGTGGCGGCCATCGGCGCGCCGCTCTGGGAGGCCAGCAGGCCGACGGAGAACGCGTAGGCCGCCTTGTTGATCGGCCCGCCGAGGTCGGCGCACATCATCCCGCCCAACAAGATACCCAGCAGCACCGCATTGGTGGTGCCCATGGTGCTGAGGAAGTCGGTCAGGCCAGCCAGCATTTGCGCCACGGGCGGGCCGATCAGGTAGATCATCGCCAGGCCGGTGAACAGGCTCGCCAGTAACGGGATGATCAGGATCGGCTTGAGCGACTCCAGGCTTTGCGGCAACGGCACCACACGGGTGATCAGCTTGACGCTGTAGCCGGCGAGAAAACCGGCGAAGATCCCGCCGATAAAGCCCGCGCCCAGGGTACTGGCCAACAGGCCGCCGATCATCCCTGGCGCGAGCCCCGGACGGTCGGCGATCGAGTAGGCGATGTAGCCGGCGAGCAGCGGCACCATCAGGGTGAAGGCGTGGTCGCCGACCGCCCTGAGGGCCGCCGCCAAGGTGCCGGGCTGCTCGTAAGCGTGGATACCGAACACGTAGGACAGGGCAATCAACAAGCCCCCCGCCACCACCATCGGCAACATGAACGACACCCCGGTCAGCAGGTGTTTGTAGACCCCGGTTTTCTCCGTCTTGGCTACCGCGCCACTGGCGGCGCTTTCCTGCTGGGCCTCGGCCAGGGCTTTATCGAGGATCGCGGCGGATTGCTTGAGCGCAATGCCGGTGCCGCAACGGTAGATTTTCTTGCCGGCAAAGCGCTCCGTGGCCACTTCGATATCGGCGGCCAGCAGCACCACATCGGCATCGCGAATGGCTTGCTCGCTCAAGGGTGTACGTGCGCCCACCGAGCCCTGGGTTTCCACCTGCAGGTCATAGCCCTTGGCCTTGGCGGCCTGCTGCAATGCCTCGGCGGCCATAAAGGTGTGGGCCACGCCGGTAGGGCAGGCCGTGATGGCGACAATGCGCGGTGCGTTTTTTTCGGTCGGCACGCTGGCGCTGGCAACGTACAACTGGGCTTCTTGCGCGCCCCGTTGCAACACCGCTTCAACGTCCTGCAACGCCTGGGCCGGGGTGCTCTGATACACCCGTTTGCCGACAAAGCGCTGCATGTCCACGGGCGTGCTGGCGACCAGCAACACCCACTCGGCCGCGTCAATTGTGGCCTGGGAAAGTGCGCGCTCGGGGTGGTTCGCATCCACCACTTCGACGCTGGTGCTCCAGCCCTGGCGTTGCGCGGCGGCATCCAGCAAGCGGGCGCACAGCACACTGGTGACCATGCCGTTGGGGCAGGCGGTAACAATGGCTAATTTCATCACAAACCCTCTTATTGTTCTGTCAGCGGGCGTACGTGCACGCCGCTTTCCAGACGCGCCAGTTGCGCGTCGTCGCTGATGCCGAAACCGATCTGCGTGACCGCCATGGCGGCAATCGCGGTGGCGCGGCGCAGGGTCTGCTCAGGCGCTTCGCCGCTGAGCAGGCCGTGCAGCATGCCCGCCAGCAAGGAGTCGCCGGCACCCACGGTACTGGCGACGCTGACCTTGGGCGGCGTGGCGTGCAACGCTGCGTTGGGGCTGAACCAGTTCACACCGTCGGCCCCGTGGGACACCACCACATGCTCCACGCCTTGGGCGTGCAAATGCGCAGCCGCGCGGGCTTGTTGGGCGACGGTTTGCGTGGGGCAGTCGAGCGCTTCAGCGAGTTCTTCAGTGTTGGGTTTGATCAACCACGGCGCGGCTTTCAAGCCAGCACGCAGCGCTTGGCCACTGGTGTCCAGGGCGACTTTCAAACCGAGGTCTTTGAGCGTCTCCAGCAAACCCTGGAACCACTGCGGGCTGACGCCCCGCGGCAAGCTGCCGGCGACCACCACCGCATCAAACTCGGGGCCGATCACCGCGATCAGCTTGAGCAATTGCGCTTGCGCCTTTTCGCTCACCAGCGGCCCCGGTGCATTGATATCGGTGACCCGACCATCCTGCTCGGCAATCTTGATATTGCTGCGGGTTTCGCCCGGCACACGAATAAACGCATCGCCAAACCCGCGGCTGGCGATCAGGGCCTCGAAAGCCTCGGGGTTTTGCGCGCCGAGAAATCCACCGACGCTCACGTAATGGCCCAAATCAGCCAGCACCTGCGCCACGTTCACGCCCTTGCCGGCGGCATGGGTCAGCAGGGTTTCGCTGCGGTTGACCTCACCCGGTTCCAGGCACGCCAAACGCACCGTCAGGTCCAACGCTGGGTTCAGCGTCAGGGTCAGAATCTTCGCCATTTACACGGCCTCCAGAAGCGTACGCACTTGGGCAGGGGAGCCCATCGCCAGTGCTTTCTGCGCCAGGCCCCGGGCCTCGCTCAGACTGAATTCACGCACCCGGGCCTTGACCTCGGGAATACTGCGCGCCGACACACTCAACTCATCCACACCCAGGCCCACCAACACCGGCACCGCCAGCGGATCCGCTGCCAACTCGCCACACACACCCACCCATTTGCCATGGGCATGAGCCGCACGCACCGTGATGTCGATCAGTTGCAACACCGCCGGGTGCAGGCCGTCAGCCTGGGCCGACAGGGTTGGGTGACCACGGTCGATCGCCAAGGTGTACTGGGTCAGGTCATTGGTGCCGATGCTGAAAAAGTCCACTTCCTGGGCCAATACCGGCGCCAGCAACGCCGCCGAGGGCACTTCGATCATGATCCCCAATTGCAGGTCCGCCACCGGGATCTGCTCGCGCAAACGTTCGGTCATGTCCCGGGCCTGGCGCCATTCATCGACGCTGCCGACCATGGGAAACATGATGCGCAGCGGGCGACCGTCCGCCGAGCGCAACAGCGCGCGCAGTTGCGCTTCCATGATCTGTGGGCGTTGCAGGGTCAGGCGGATGCCCCGCACACCGAGGAACGGGTTTTCTTCCTTGGCAATCGGCCAGTAAGGCAGCGGCTTGTCACCGCCCACATCCAGGGTGCGCACCACCAGCGGACGGCCGGCCAGGCCGTCGAGCACACGGCGGTATTCGGCTTCCTGGGTGGCTTCGTCCGGGGCCTGGGAATGGGCCATGAAAATCAACTCGGTACGCAGCAGGCCAATACCCTCGGCGCCCTGCTCGACGGCGCCAGCCACACCGGCGCTTTCGCCGATATTGGCGAACACTTCCACAGCATGCCCGTCACGGGTCAAGGCCGGTTCATGGCGCTGTGCGGCAGCGGCCTGCAGCCGTTGCTCGCGGGTATCGCGTTCCTGGATGGCGCGCTGCAAGGTGCTGGCATCGGCCTCCACATGCAGGCGCCCACGCTGGCCGTCGAGCAATAAAGGCGTGCCCGAGGCCAGCAGCAACACCGCCGGCCCGGCGCCGACCAGCGCCGGGATCCCCAGGGCGCGGGCGACGATGGCGCTGTGGGCCGTAGCACCACCGCGTGCGGTAAGAATCCCGGCCACCCGCACCGGGTCGAGGCGCGCCACATCCGATGGGCCGACTTCATCCATCACCAGAATGTAGGGCTCGTCGGGTTCCTGTGGGGTTTGGACACCACACAGTTGCGCCAGCACACGCCGGCCGATATCCCGCAGGTCGGCGGCGCGTTCGGCGAGCAACGCGTCCTGCAAGGACTCCTGCTGTTTGGCGGCGGCTTCGATCACACTCATCCACGCGGCTTCGGCGCTTTCGCCCTGTTTGAGCCGGGTGTCGACTTCGTCGGTCAGTTCCGGGTCGTCGAGCATTTCCTGGTGGGTGATGAAAATCTCGCGGATCGCCTTGGACGTGCTGCGCTCGATCAAACCCTGGATATCAGCGCGCACCTCGCGCAACCCCGCGGATAAACGCTCGCGCTCGGCACTGGCCGACTCGCCGCGCAGTGGATAGTCAAAAGGCTGCAACACCTGGATATGGGCCGGGCCGATGGCAATCCCGGGGGCGGCGGCGATGGCCTGGATCAGGCTGCCGGAAGCGGGCGCGCGCAGTGGCGGCTCGCTCTCGACCTCTTCGACCCGCGCACTGACGGCCGGCAGCGGCTCGACCTCTTCGCCCAGGCCGGCTTGTACTGCCGCCAACAACGCCGGCAGGGCGTCGTCGGCAATGCCGGGCTCGGCGACAAATTCCAGCACCTGACCCCGCCGGGCGCCGAGGCTGAGCAGTTTGCTCAAGCTCTTGACCGACACGGCACCGCCCTGCCCGTCCACGATCCGTACGCGGATTTCACCGTCGAAGCTCTTCGCCAGTTGGGCCAGGGCCTTGGCCGGCCGCGCATGCAGGCCGTGGGCATTGGCCAGGGCGATCCGGGCGCTGGGCCAGTCGGCGGGCAATTCGCCACCCAGCACTTCGAGGACCGCGCGGCTGCTGGTGGCACGCCCCAGTTCCTGGCCGCGCCCTTCAATCAGCAAGGCGCACAGGCGCTCGAGCAATGCCTGATGAGCTTCGCCGAGGCTGGCCAGGCAAAACAGGCCGCTCAAGGGTTGGCCCAGGTAGCGCATGGGCTTGTCCGGGGTGACGAAGGCCAGGCCTGGACGCTTGACCGTTTGTTCACTGTGCAACCACCACAGGCCATCGCCCAGGGGCAGTGCATCGACTTGCTGTAGCACCGCCGCGAAGCCATTGCTCACACAGTCGGCCTGGCGCAGCAGGCGGGCGCCGCGCCACACCAGCTCTTCAAAATCGTCGGCGGATACGCCCAGGCCGATCATCTGGGCATCCAGCGCCAACTCCTGGGGCGCGCCTTGCAGCAGTTTGAGCAGCGCATCGGCCGAGGTGGCGCGGCACAAGGCCTGGCCCAGGTCGGTTTCACCGAGGGCGCGGGTCAGTAGTTGCAGCAGGCGCAGGTGTTCGTCGGATTTGGCGGCAATGCCAATCGCCAGGTAGACGATCTGGCCATCGCCCCAATCCACACCTTGGGGAAATTGCAACAGGCGCACGCCGGTGGCGAACACCTGGTCGCGGGTTTCGGGGGTGCCGTGGGGGATCGCAATACCTTGGCCGAGGAAGGTCGAGCCTTGCGCTTCACGGGCTTGCAGGCCGCTCAGGTAGCCTTCGGCGACCAGGCCGTCGGCCACCAGTTTTTCGGCGAGCAGTTGCAAGGCAGCAGACTTATCCACAGCCACCTGGCCCATGGATATCTGCTCTACGGTGAGCTCAAGCATGCCTTTCTCCTAGTTAGTGCGGTGTGCGCACTAGGTATTGTTTTGAATAAATCAGCGCAAATCTGTTCATGAAAAACTGACTGAGCAGTCAATTGGCAGTGACTACTCAGCAGCGAACATCGTAAAAATACCCTTGCTGAAACGTTTAATCTAGATTTTCTGGCAGATTACTGGGTAATTCTGCATTCTTGAAGCACCACTCGGCACTTGAGTTGCGACAATGGTCGCCTGCAGTAATCGGTTACGATTGGACAAAATGTCGGGGCAAGCTCTAAAAAACAAGGAAATCCCGGTTTGAAACTCAGTGATATCGCACGTATAGCCGGTGTGTCCGTGACCACCGCCAGCTACGTCATCAATGGCAAGGCCGAACAGCAACGGATCAGCAGCGCCACCGTCGAACGGGTGCGCGCGGTGGTCGAGGAGCATGGCTTTACCCCCAATCCCCAGGCCGCCGGGCTGCGCAGCCGACACACGCGCACCTTGGGTTTTATCCTGCCGGACCTGGAAAACCCCAGTTACGCACGGATCGCCAAGCTGTTGGAACAAGGCGCACGGGGCCGTGGCTATCAGTTGCTGATCGCCAGTTCCGACGATGATGCCAACAGCGAGCGCCAGTTGCTGCAACTGTTCCGCGCGCGGCGTTGCGATGCCCTGTTCGTCGCCAGTTGCCTGCCCGCCAGCGATGACAGTTATCGCGAGCTGCAAGCCAAGGGCCTGCCGGTGATCGCCATCGACCGGGTGATGGCGCCTGAGCAGTTCTGCTCGGTGGTCAGCGATGACCGCCAGGCCTGCCAGCAATTGACCAGCAGCCTGCTGCAACCGCTGCCCCGGCAGATCGCGTTGATCGGCGCCCACCCCGAATTGAGCATCAGCCAGGAACGTGCGGCAGGTTTCCAGCAAGCCCTGCACGACTTCAAGGGCGATATTCTGATCGAGCATGGCGACGCCTTCAGCCGCGACTGTGGCCGCCAGTTGATGGAAGAACTCCTGCAACGCCTGGGGCATTTACCCGATGCGTTGGTGACCACTTCCTACGTGCTACTGCAAGGGGTGTTTGATGCGCTACATGACTTCCCGCTCAAGTCCCGATCGCTACGCCTCGGCACTTTCGGTGACACCCAATTACTGGACTTCCTGCCGTTGCCAGTCAACGCCATGGCCCAGCAACATGCGCTGATCGCCGACACGGCCCTGCGCCTGGCACTGGCGGCGATTGAAGAGCAGCACTACCAGCCGGGTGTGCATGCCATCGGCCGGACTTTCAAGCAGCGGATTCACGAGATATAGGCATGGAGCTGGTCGACAGCCACACCCACCTCGACTTCGAGGACTTCGACGCAGATCGCGACGAGGTGCTCAAGCACAGCCGTCAGCTCGGCGTGCGGCGCATGGTGGTGTTGGGGGTGTACCAGCGTAATTGGCAACGGTTATGGGACCTGACCCAACAGGACCCGGACCTGTACGGGGCATTTGGCCTGCATCCGGTGTACCTGGATGAGCATCGCCCCACAGACCTGGTCGAACTGGGGGATTGGCTGACACGCCTCAAGGGGCATCGCCAGCTATGCGCCGTCGGCGAGATCGGCCTGGATTACTTTCTCGAGCACCTGGACCGCGAGCGTCAGCAAGTCCTGTTTGAGGCCCAATTGCAGTTGGCCGTGGACTTCCAACTACCGGCGCTGTTGCATGTGCGGCGTAGCCACGCGGCCGTCATCGCCAGCCTCAAGCGCATCCGCTTGCCCCGGGGCGGGATCATCCATGCCTTCGCCGGCAGCCGCGAAGAAGCCCGCGAATACATCAAGCTGGGGTTCAAGCTGGGCCTGGGCGGCGCGCCGACCTGGCCCCAGGCTTTGCGCATGCACAAGGTCATCGCCCAACTGCCGCTGGAATCAGTGGTGCTGGAAACCGACTCGCCGGATATGGCGCCCGCCATGTACCCCGGCCAACGCAACAGCCCACAGCACCTGCCGGCCATCTGCACTGCCCTGGCCGAGCGGATGGGCATCAGCCCTTCAGCGTTGGCCGAAGCGAGCACCCGCAACGCCTGCGAACTGTTCAACTGGCCGCTCGATGATGGGGTTGACCGCCTGTAGCGTCAGGGTCATGCGATGCCGGTGGCGGGCGTGGCGCAGGGTCAGGAAGTGAATCAGGATCGCCACCAGCGACACGTTCAGTTGCCCGATCCTGCTGATCAGGCCGACCCACTCGACCACCAGGGCCACCAATAAAGCCACGCAGGTCAACACGAGCATGCTGGGGCGCAGCAAAGCCAGGTTGTCCAGGGACTTCAACTGGCGCAGTTGCCGGGGGCAATTGAGCTGCAGGACTTTGTGGCAATACGGACAATCAAAAGGCTCGTTCAGAGCAATGGCATTGAGCTGCCAGGGCTTGAGTGCAAAGGTGATATCGCAATGGGCGCAATGCCCTTTCACGCCAAGGGTAGTCTCGGTCATGGCCCTGCCTCCCGGGAGCGCTGGATGGGGTGTGAAACAAATTCTCACCCAATCTCGTTGCGAGAGAAGCTCACGCGGGAAAACAGGACATGCACCACACATCCAACAGACAAAGCCTACGTCCGAGTCCTACACGCGAAATGCACCGATCAGCTTTTTCAGTTCAATCACCTGCAGGGACAGTTGCCGGCTGGCCTCTTCGGTCTGGTGCGCGCCCTGGGCCGCGTGCTCGCCAGCCCGATTGATCTCGACAATATTCTGGTCAATGTCGTGGGCCACGGCCGTCTGTTGCTCCACCGCCGCGGCGATTTGCTGGTTCTGATCAACGATCATGCCTACCGCGCCCAGGATGTTCTCCAGGGCCAACTGGACTTTTTCCGACTGGCCGACCGTACCGCTGGCCATTTTATGGCTACTGCCCATGGCCTTCACGGCCGCGCCGACGCCTTGGTGCAGCTTGGCGATCATTTGCTCGATTTCTTCGGTGGAGTGCTGGGTGCGCCGGGCCAGGGTGCGCACCTCATCGGCCACCACCGCAAACCCGCGACCTTGCTCACCCGCCCGCGCCGCCTCGATGGCCGCGTTCAACGCCAGCAGGTTGGTTTGTTCGGCAATGCTCTTGATCACCTCCAGCACGCTGCTGATGGATTGGCTGTCGATGGCCAATTGATTGATCACCAGCACTGACTGGTCGATCTCCGACGCCAGTTGCGCGATGCTGCCCTGCTGGGATTGCACCAGGCCACGCCCGCTGAGGGTTTCATCGTTGACGCTGTGGGCACTGCTGACAGCCGCCGCCGCACTGCGCGCCACTTCGTGGGCGGTCGCCGACATCTGGTTCATGGCCGTGGCCACCTGTTCGATCTGGCTGCGCTGGCCCGACACCGCCTGGTTGCTGCGCGCCGAAACCGACTCCACTTGCCCGGCCTGATGCTCGACTTCCTGGACCGTCTGCCCTACCCGTTCGATCAGGTCGTGGATTTTGGCCACGGTGCCATTGAACACTTCACCCAACTCACCCAGCTCATCGCGGCTCTGGGACTTGAAGCTGACCGTCATATCCCCGGCGGCGACCTTATCCATCATCGCCCCCAGGCGGCGCAGAGTGGTGCGCGTCGAGGCATAGAAGCCGCCGTACAAATAGAAGATCAACAAAAACACCGCCGCCAGCGCCGCCACCAGCAGCACCATGTGCGTACGGTTCTGGGCCAGGCGTTGTTGCAATTGCTGGTCGAGGAAGGACAGGGTCGCGTCGTCCAGTTGGTAGGTCTTGGCCATCAAGGCAGTCACTTGATCATAGAAAGCCTGCCACGGCGTCTCCAGGGTTTCGGCCATCACCACCTGCTCCTCGAACAGTTCGCTGCCCTGCTTGAGACTGGCCTGGCTGGCTTGGGCCAGAGCGTCCAGGGAACCATGGGCGGCCTTGCTGGAGCCCAGGGCGTCCTGCACTTTCAGGCCGTATTCCGCCTGGAGCTTCTCCAATTGCTGCAGCAGTTCGTCAAAGCGCGTGCTGGACGATGAGTTGAGAAAACCCTGGCCCAGGGAGTACGCGCCCATGGCCCGGCCCTCGCCCAAGGTCTGGGTGACTTGCGGGGTGACGCTGGTCACCAGTTCGCTGAGTTGGCGCACATCGCCCTGCACATCACGGCTCAACCCAGACTGGCTGGCGATGATCTGGCTGAACATCTGCGCCTTGTTGAGCAATTTGCCGATCAGCGCACTTTTGCTCAACAACGAGGATTCGCTTTGCTGGACCTTGAAGGCCGCGATCATCTCGTCGCGCTTGCCCTCGAACACCGCGACCTGCTCAGGGTCGACCGTCATCGCCTGGAAGCCTTGCAGGCGTTCAAGGACACGCTGTTCCAGTGCGCTGATCTGGCTTTCGATATCGCCCGCCTTGCCCGCCTGGCCGAGGGTGGCGTTGATTTGTACCTGATTGTTCAGGGTTTCCAGGTCGCGGCGCAGGATCAGGCTGCTGCCCAGCAGGTCCAGGCTCCGCAACTCAACCTGGGTGCCCTGGAACTCACGCCAGGAATCCCGGACCAGGTAATAGTTGGTCACCAGCATCGGCAGGAAAAACAACACACTGATCAGGCTGAACTTCATGCCGAAGCTCAGGCGATTCATCAACGCGATGGCGGGATAGAGCAAGCTCTTCACAGATGAACTCCCTTTTCTTTTATTTTTATTGAAGGCGCAGGGCAGCGGCAGAAAGCCACTATTGGGCGCGCTGTCTGTATAGCTTAAATCGGCGGGGAGTTTTGTAACTTAAGGTTAACGCGATCGGCGGAGCTTAGCCGCCAACCGATTTTTTGAAGCTACAACAGATTCTCTGTGGGAGCGGGCTTGCCCTAATTGCCAGTCAGTTAAGCGGTCATCGCCTTCTGTAGGAGCGAGCTTGTCTCCGGGCGGCGTTCCGACGAAAAACGTCAACGATAACGCGTGCTTACTGAATGAACGCGGCGCCTGTAAGTTTTTCGTCGGAACGCCGCCCGGAGACAAGCTCGCTCCTACAAAGGGTGCTTTTCAGGGCAAAACAGTCCAGATCGCAAACCCGGCATACCACAACACTGCAGCGCGCAGCAGCAGTTCCCACAAGCGATCCAGGCTGTTGATGCCTTCGGCACCGACCACCGGCGCCGGAATCTCGCCGGCCACCAGGCCAACCTTCTCCACCAGTTGCGCGGCACTGATATCCCAGTTCAGCAGTTCGTGCAGCATCACCCGGCTGACCGCGACAAAATTGCCCACCAAAGCAAAGCTCGCCGCCAGCAACCGCACGGGCAACCAGTCGAACGCATGGCGCAATTGCCCGGCACGCTCGGCCACCAGTGGGTTCTGACTGTGTTCACTGGCCAGCGCCAGCAAGCGGTAAGCCAGGGCCACCACCGGGCCGAGGAGGAAGTACCAGAAAATCACCGCAAAAAAGCTCTGGTAGGCTTGCCACAGCAAATGCCCCTGGACCCGCTCCAGCAGTTGCTCGCCGCTGTCGGCGCCAATCGCCAGGTCGCGCTCGGCAACATGTTCAGCCGCTTGCAGGTCGCCCCGGCGCCAGGCATCGCGAAACGGCCCCAGTTGGCCGAGCAGATCACCGCGGCCCAGACTGTAGATCACCACCAGCAGGTGCACCGGCAGCGCCAGCAAGCCATAGGCCACCGGCTCCAGGACCAGCAACAACAGCCCCAGTAGCGCCACCGGCAGCAACACCATCAGCGCCAGGATCAACCAAGGCTGTTTGCCCAGCCGAGCGCTCGACTCAAGCCGGGCCAGTTCGCGCAGCCAGCCGCCATCGCGCTGCACCCGCTGACGCAAGGCCGAGAACTTCTCGATCCATACCGCCAGCACCAACACCAGGAAACTCATTGTGCATGTCCTCCATCCTGCAAGGCGCCACGAAAACGCGCCCAATCAAAAGCCGGTCCAGGATCGGTCTTGCGTCCTGGGGCGATGTCACTGTGACCGCAAATGCGCTGAAGCGTGATGCCCGGGTAAGCGGCCAGCAATTGGCGGCTCAGGTCGATCAAGGATTGGTACTGGGCATCGGTAAAGGGCTGGTCATCGGTCCCTTCCAGCTCGATTCCCAGGGAAAAGTCATTGCAGGTCTCGCGTCCCTCGAAACAGGAGACGCCCGCGTGCCAGGCTCGGTCCTGACAGGAAACAAATTGCGTCACCGCACCCTCACGCTCAATCAGAAAATGCGCGGATACCCGTAGGTCAGCGATGCCTGCAAAGTAGGGATGTTCCGTGACATCCAGGCGATTCTGGAAAAACTCTTGCACTTTACCCGTGGCGAACTGGGCCGGTGGCAAGCTGATGTTATGCACCACCAACAGGGAAATCTCGCCGTTTGGGCGTTCATTGAAGTTGGGCGACGGGCAATGGGCAATGCCCTGGCACCAACCGCTGGTGGGGTCCAACTGCATACAGGTTCCTTGCGCAAGACTTAGGAGCACTCAGTATGCCGTGATCAGCCTGGTGGTTGCGATCACTTGGCGCGATTGAGTTGCCGCAGATTGCCGATCACCGACGCCAGGGCGCGGTCGAACAACAGCGCGTCATCCAGGGTACGGACCCCGCCACGCTTGAACTCCAGGGCCAACTCCGTGCAGGTTTTTTCCAGGACCTTAAGGCCCGTGCGATTGACGAAGATGTAGCTGTTGGCCGGGGCGATAATCGCCGTCAGCTTGCAGCGCAGGGTGTTTTCTTCATCTTCGCGGAACTCGACCCAACTGCCGATGTGCAATTGCCGAACCTTGAGCAGATCGGGATCATCCTCCGCCAGGCTGAGCGCCTGCGAAGGCATTTCGGCGCTCGCATCCCCGCGCACTTCGACCAGCGCCACGCTGGGCGGCGTCGTGCCCTGGAATGCCTGGGTATGCAGCGCCTGTAACTGGATAAAAAACTCCCGGGTGACAAAGGAGTCGAACGCCGCCTCGCTCAACCCCTCACGCAGGGCCTTGAGCAGCGCGGGCAATTGCTCCAGCAAGCGGCGACCGGCCTCGGTGTGCTCACTCAGGCTGACACTCCAGATCAATTCGTCCATGGACCGCAGCCGTGCCTGCCATTGCGGCGAGTGCTGGCCGTGCTTGAGGCATTCAAGCAACAAGACCTGGCTCCACGCCTGTTGCAGGAACTGCACCACGAAATGCGGCAAGACCTTGCCCTGCAAGCGCTGATTGACTGCATCGGCAACCCGCTGCCGCGCCTGCTCGGTACGGGCGCGCCCTTCTTCGGCGTCGCGGGTGCGCTGTTCGAGCAACTCACTGCGGCGGCGCTCGTCCTGGGTATAAGCAGTGAACTCTTGCAGGAGCACCGAGAAAATTGCCGGATCGTCGACAAAGTCGTTCAACAGGCGTTGCACCACCTGCTCGATACGCAGGTAAAGGCTGTCACGCTGATAATCATCACGCTTGCCCCAGCCCATGGCCGCGGCCCCGATCTCATTGAGCAAGCGCCGCGCCGGGTGGCTGCCGCGGCTGAAGAAACTCTTGTCCAGCACGGCCACTTTCAACATGGGAATCTGCAGGCGCGCAATCAACGCCTTGAAGGAGTCAGGCAAGGTGCGGTCGTCGAGGATGAACTCGAACAGCATGGCGATCAGGTTGATCACATCCTCGTCAGCATCCTCCACTACCCGCGACTTGCCACTCTTGACGCTGACCCGGGTGAGCAGTTCTTCCAACTGGCGGCGCAAGTCAAAATCGTCCTCCACCGCAGGCTCCGGTACATACTGCTGCAGATGGGACAGCAGGCGCAGCAGGTCGCGGGTGGAAATCGGCTGGGCCTGGGCGCTGGCCTCCAGGGTCGGCGCCACACTGCCGCGCACCGTCAGCAGCAGCTCCTGCAGAGCCGCGAAGACTTGTTGCTCGGCCTCGTCGGCCTGTGGGTCGGCTGCCGGCGGTACCTCGGCCGGCGGGCGGGCGCTGCTGGCGCGCTCGCCGGAACGGCGCGAAGGTACGGCCTTGAGCTCGGGCAGTACGCCCGTGGCGGCCAGCAACTGATTGGCCTCGCCGTACAGCAGGTCGGCATCGCTGAGTACGTACTTTTCAAACAGTTTCAAAATAATCAGCTTGACCCGGATCTCCACCCCCAGGCTGCGCCCGGCCCGCAGGAAGTACTCACAGAGCATCGCCGGGCCAAGGGGGTTTTCCCGATCATCCAGGCGCTTGCCCAACAACGCACCCAGGCGCGCGGTCAGTTGTCCCAGGGCCAGGCCGTCACGGTGCATGACCTTGTCGAGCATGGCCTCCAGGGCCACGGCTTTTTCCAGATCGTCAGCCGACACCCCCGGCGCGGCCTCGTAGGAGACCGTCGGCAGCAGCCGTTCGCCTTGCCCGGCCTGCCCCAGGTTGGCGAACGCGGCGAAAAGCTGCTCCATGAACACACGCTCGAAGTTCTTGCGCTTGAGGCGCAGGTCGCGCATGGCTTCAAAGAAAATATTGTGGTCGGCGTTGTTGCGCGCCTTGTCGGCCATTTCGAACAGAGTGTCGTCGGCGTTATCGAACAGCTCCTGCAAACCCCGGTCCAGTTGCTGCGTGGCCTTGTCACGAACCTGAAGCACGATCACGGGCAGGCGGGCGAGCGGCGATGGCATCGCTTGTGCGGCGATCTTATTGATCGGCACCACCTTTGCGTCATTGTGCATGCTGGCCTCCTGGAATGACGGGGTTCGGTTTTATGAGCGCTCGCCGCAACCGCCGGCGGAACAGCGGCAGGTAGCGATTATCTATAGATCACCGAGACGTCAAAGCTATGACGCCAATTGCAAGGCGCGAGATTATCTTGCAATTAGACCCTGTAGCGCCAGCAAACTCTGTAGCTGCTTTGTAATCAGGCAGGTTATGCCTGCATACCTTGGGTTCGGCGCTGCCATGCCCCTATAATCGGGGCACTTTGTATGTGGAGCCCGCTATGCCGAATCTACGCCTCGCCGACCTCACCGCCGAAATCGAAGCCAACGTGCGCCGCGCACTGCTGGAAGACATCGGCAGCGGCGACATCACCGCGCAATTGATCCCCGCCGAACGGCTGGCCAAGGCCACGATCATCACCCGTGATGCGGCCGTCATCAGTGGCACCGCCTGGGTCGATGCCGTATTCCGCCAGTTGGACCCACGGGTTGCCGTGCACTGGCAGGTGCGCGACGGTGAGCGCGTCAGCCCCAACCAGCCGCTGTTCCACCTCGAAGGCCCTGCCCGCTCGCTGTTGACCGGTGAGCGCAGCGCGCTGAACTTCCTGCAGTTGTTATCCGGCGTGGCCACACGTGCGCAATACCTGGCGGACTTCGTCGTAGCCACCCAGGTCAAGCTTTTGGACACCCGCAAGACCCTGCCCGGCCTGCGCCTGGCGCAAAAATACGCAGTGACGTGCGGCGGTTGCCACAATCACCGCATTGGCCTGTATGACGCGTTCCTGATCAAGGAAAACCATATCGCCGCCTGCGGTGGCATTGCCCAGGCCATTACTGCCGCCCACAAGATCGCCCCCGGCAAGCCGGTGGAAGTCGAAGTGGAAAGCCTGGAAGAGTTACGCGAAGCGCTGGCGGCGGGCGCCGATATCATCATGCTGGATGAGTTGAGCCTGGACGACATGCGCGAAGCCGTACGCTTGAACGGCGGCAAGGCCAAGCTGGAAGCCAGCGGCGGGATCAATGAAAGCACCTTGTTGCCCATTGCCGAGACCGGCGTGGACTACATCTCCATCGGGGCGATGACCAAGGATGTGAAGGCGGTGGATTTGTCGATGCGGCTCAGTATTTGAACTGAACCACCGTCATCGCCGGCAAGCCGGCTCCTACAGGTCCGGCACAATTTCTGTAGGAGACGGCTAGCCGTCGATGAGGACCGGGAGACGAACAGATAGCGTTTAAACCACCAGGTCGTTCATCTCGCAGTACTCTTCCCACTCGACACCCAACACCTCGGCCGCCTCTTTATGCAGGGCCAGGCGTGCCACTTCGAACTCCTCTGGCGTGGACGTGTACTTGAGGGTCAGCTCCCAAGGCTGGAAGCCCTGGCTCTCGGCCTCGTCCTCGAATGCCCACTGGATCTGGTCGCGCTGATCATCAGCACTCAGGTCCTTGATCTCTTCCTTAAGCTGCGGCGACTCCTCGAGGTACTTTTTGAGGGCTTCTGCGTGCCGCACTTGCTGGGTCATTTCTGTCGTGGTCATGGCGTTCTCTTAGATCGAGGAATGGGGATGCATCTGGGTCATCAAGGTTGCGCAGATACAAAAGAACGGGCATGAATACCGGTTCGTCTGGCCTTCAGAACCATTCTGGGATCATCTGAAAACTGTGGTGCCTTTTTGCCCGAGACAGGAGTCGAACCTGCGACCTTCGCGTTACGAGTGCGCTGCTCTACCAACTGAGCTACACGGGCGGTGGGCTAAAGCTAGCACTGCATGGGGCGCCCGGCAACTTACCGGATGTGCGGCGCAATGACTCCCTGGACCCAGAACCGTGGCTGCAGGTGGCCTTTGGCAGTGTCGATGTAGTGTTGGCTGCGCTCCGTGGAGCCAGGCAGGTCGCGGTACACGACAACTACCAGCAACGCCACCGCAAGCACAGCCGTCACTTGCCAGGCCCGATGCAACAGCGGCATCGGTTCGACAACCGGCGTGTGCCACGGATGCAATGCCATCAGCCAGCCCACCACCAGCGCCAACCAGAGTTGCGAATAGGGCATCACCATCACCCCGTCGACCATCGCCTGCACGGTCGCGCCCAGCAACGCGGCGAACAGACACAGGCGCAACAGGTCTTGCGGTGACCGGGCCGGCCCTTGCCGATGGATCACCCTCAACGTGGCCCAACCACCGCGCAGCGCCAGCAACGACACACACAAGGCCGAGGGCACGCCCCACTCACTGGCCCACTGCAGGATTGCCTGGTGTGGGTGGGCTGCGATCGGGTTGGGGATATCAGCAAAGTGCATCGGCCCAAAACCGAGCCATGGCCGTTCGCGGATCATGTCCCAGGCTTGCCACCAGATCACTTCACGACCTGAAAGGCTGGTGGTGAGCCGGTCATTGGAAAGACTGGCAATCTCCAGCCCCAGGTAACGCGCCAAAACCATGAACAACAACCAGTACAAAAACAGCCCGCCACACAACGCAGCCACCTGCCAGGCCAACCAGCGACGCCCCGCAGCCCCCAAAAAAGCCAGGATGACCGCCGCAACGCCGATCCCCAGCCAGGTACCACGGGTGCCACCACCAATTGCAATCAACCACCAGGCACACAACAGGGCGAACACCAGGCCACGCGTCAACCGCGAAGTGCTCGCAAGCAGCAGCGGCAACGCCAGCAAGGGCAAGGTAAAGGTCTGGAACTGGCCGTAGAAGCGCTTGTTGGAGAACCCACCAAGCAGAAGATCTGTGTCCAGTGTCGTGTCGCCACTGGTAAACGCCAGCACGCCTGCGTACCCATATTGAAGGGTCTTGATCAGGCACAGCAGCAACACAAACAGGATCAGCGCCTGATCCAGGGCCTGATCGCCATTGCGTCGCAGCCGGGCAAAAGCCACCGCAATCACCCCGCAGGTGAGCATCAGCGCCCACTCGGTCAACGCCCAAAGTGGCTGGTGGGCCAACCACGTGGAGACCAACCCCAGGCCAAGAACCAGCGCCAGGCCGATCGCGGTGGGCCTGTCGACCAGCCTGCCGGCGGGAGTCACCAGGCCATAGACCACTGCGCACACGCCAACGCCGACCTGCACCACACGCTGCCAGTCATGACCACTGAAGGATAGGGTGATGCCCAGTAGCAGAAGGCTCAGCGCCAGCACCAGGAACACGCTTCCTCGCTGTTGCACGGATAACGTCATGGGCAATCTTTACGTCCTTGTGGAGTGCCTGGGAGCCGTTACGCCCGGCTCCCGTCACTGATTCAGGCGACCCGGCCTCATTTGACAGCCGCGCACCCCTTTGCAATGTACTGCTCGTCAGCGGTCGTGGTGCACTTCCAACCCTCGCTGGCACTGCGCGCCAGGGTAATGAGCTTGCCCTGGATGGGCGCAGGCGCATCGAGAATTTCACAGGCAATCGAACCCGTGCCCGTAGCCACATCACCTGCAACGCTGATCGTGCAGTTGGCGGTCGGGCTGGTACCACCGATCAGCGCCAGCGTGGGCACCGTGCCCTGGTTGAAGGTGTCCTCGAAACCGGCCTTCAACGCCGAGATTTCCGCCAGCCCCGCCGTGAACTTGGCCTTGGCCTGATGCTTGGTATACATGGGCAGGCCAATCGTGGCCAAGATGCCGATGATCGCCACGACGATCAACAACTCGATCAAAGTAAAGCCGTTCTGACGCATCACACTCACTCTCCAGAATAAAAACCCATCGCAAGGCACATCCTGCGCCCTGCCCTTGGCAACCGCGCCAGTGTACTCATCCGCGTCGGGCCAGGCCCTCACAAGACGCACAATCTGACATTTTTCCCCTCCCCAATAGCCGGATGGACACAGAGGCCTGACTAAGCTGTAGCTCATCACCTGCCGATGAGCTATCGCCGCCAATGAATGATGTCACTGTGAGCCCCTCCGCCACCTATGCTTGGGAAGGCACGTTGCGCAATGGCCGCAAGGTGTCCGGCGAAACCCGTGGCCATAGCCCGGCCGTGATCAAGGCACAACTGCGCCGGCAAGGCATAACCCCGGTTCGGGTACACGTGCGCTCCAGCCTCCTTTGCGGCCTGGGCACCCCAATCACCCCAGCCGATATTGCGCTGTTCACCCGCCAACTGGCGACCCTGCTGAAGGCGGGAATTCCCTTGCTACAAGCCTTCGACATGATTGGCGAAGGCTTTGACAGCCCGGCCATGCGCACAATGGTCCAAGGGCTGAAGCAGGAGATTGCCGCCGGCAACAGCCTGACCGCCGCGCTATCGAAACAGCCGCAGTGCTTCAACCCCCTGTATTGCAGCCTGATCGCGGCCGGCGAACAGGCCGGCACCCTGGAGACCTTGCTGGAGCGGGTAGCCACCCACCTGGAGAAGAGCCAGCGCCTCAAGGCCCGGATCAAGAAGGCCATGACCTATCCGCTGGTGGTCGTGCTCGTGGCGATGCTGGTCAGCAGCATCTTGCTGATCCACGTCGTGCCCCAATTCGAAAGCCTGTTCGCCGGCATCGACACACCGCTGCCACGCTTTACCCTGCTGGTCATCGGGCTGTCCGAATTCATGCAAGGCGCATGGTGGATGCTATTGCTGACCGCAATCGCAAGTGCCTGGGGAATACGCCGCGCCTACCGCCGACACAACGGTTTGCGCCTGTGGCTGGACACTGGTTTGTTGAAACTGCCGCTGGCAGGCACACTGCTGAAAAAAACCGCAGTCGCCCGCTACGCTCGCACACTCGCCACCACCTTTGCCGCTGGCGTACCGCTGGCACAGGCGCTGGACTCAGTGGCCGCAGCCGCTGGCAACGAGCGGTTCACACAGGCAATCACGCGTATGCGCCAGGACGTGGCAATAGGAATGCAATTGAATCGAACCATGACCGCCAGCGGCCTGTTCCCTGGCATGGCGATCCAGATGACCGCCATCGGCGAAGAATCGGGAGCGCTGGACAGCATGCTGGAGAAGGTCGCCGATCATTATGAAACGGACGTCGACAACCTGGTGGACAACCTCAGCAGCCTGATGGAGCCGCTGATCATGGTGGTGCTCGGCAGCATTGTCGGGGCACTGGTAATCGCCATGTACCTGCCGATCTTCCAGCTTGGCACGGCGTTTTGAATATGACCCTGGACCAACTCCTGATCCTCCATCCCTGGTTGTTCGTCTGGGCAGCACTGGTGCTCGGGCTGATCGTCGGCAGCTTCCTCAACGTGCTGGTCTGGCGCCTGCCAAAAATGCTCGAACGGGACTGGCGCGCCCAGGCCCATGAGATACTCGGCCTGCCTCCGGAGCCCGGTGGCCCGACCTATAACCTGTTGCGCCCCAACTCCTGTTGCCCGCATTGTTCGGCGCCGATTCGCCCATGGGAAAATATCCCGGTGATCAGTTATCTGCTGCTCAGGGGGCACTGCGCGCGATGCCACGGCTCCATCAGCCCGCGCTACCCGCTCACCGAACTGGCCTGCGGGCTGCTCTCGGCATTTATCGCCTGGCACTACGGCTTCGGCTGGCCGGCCGCTGGAGTGCTGTTCTTGAGCTGGGGCTTGCTGGCCATGAGCCTGATTGATGCCGACCACCAGCTATTACCGGATGTGCTGGTGCTGCCACTGCTGTGGCTGGGGCTGATCCTCAATTACTTCGAGCTGTATGTAACGCTGCCCGATGCAGTGCTGGGCGCGGTTGCCGGGTACCTGAGCCTGTGGTCGGTGTTCTGGCTATTCAAGCTGTGCACTGGCAAGGACGGCATGGGCTATGGCGACTTCAAGCTGCTAGCCCTGCTCGGCGCCTGGGGTGGCTGGCAGATCCTGCCGCTGACGCTGTTGCTGGCGTCGCTGGTGGGTGCGATCGCAGGGGTGATTGTGTTGCGCATGCGTAACGCGCAGACCTCGGTGCCCCTGCCTTTTGGTCCCTATCTGGCGATCGCCGGCTGGATTGCATTGCTCTGGGGTGGTCAAATAACCGACTTCTATTTGCAGTCTGTCGGTTTCAAATGACCACTTCTGTCGCAACACCCTGGATTCTTGGCCTGACGGGCGGCATCGGCAGCGGCAAAAGCGCTGCGGCCCAGCACTTTATCGACCTTGGCGTGGACCTGATCGACGCCGACCATGCCTCACGCTGGGTGGTGGAGCCCGGGCGGCCAGCGCTGGCGAAGATTGCCGAGCACTTCGGTGGTGGGATTCTGCTGCCCGATGGCCAGTTGGATCGCGCCGCCTTGCGCAAGCGCATTTTCGAGGCGCCGCAAGAGCGCCTGTGGCTGGAAGCCCTGCTGCACCCGCTGATTGCCGACGAGATCCGCAGCCATCTGGCCCGCGCCCGCTCGCCCTATGCGATTTTGGTGTCGCCGTTGTTGATCGAGTCGGGTCAATACACCATGACCCAACGCATCCTGGTGATCGATGTGCCGCAATCAACGCAAATTCAGCGTACCCTGCTGCGCGACGGCATCAGCGAAGAACAGGTGCAGGCGATTCTCAAGGCCCAGGCCTCCCGGGAAGATCGCTTGCGCCATGCCGACGATGTACTGGTCAATGACCAGGACCTGGCCTGGCTACAGGCCGAGGTCGAGCGACTGCACCACTTTTACCTTACTTTGCGTGGAGGCCGAACATGAGCCAACCCTTGACCGTCGAATGCCCAACCTGCGGCGCCCCCGTGGAATGGAAAGCGACCAACCTCAACCGGCCATTCTGCTCGGATCGCTGCAAACTGATCGACCTGGGTGCCTGGGCCTCAGAAGAACACAAGATTCCGGTCAGCCCGGACGCCGAAGACGAGCTGTTCTCCGAAGACCTGCCACCGCGCGCCCATTAAGGCCGCATAAAAGCGTATTCCTGCTGGTCGTCGAGGTTTTCCGCAAGGTATTGCAACTCGTCGGCCAGGTCTTCAAAACTGCGCACGCCCTTGCTCTGCTGCACCACGGCACTCAACAGGGCACGCAGGCTCAAACCTGGATCAAAGCCAATTTCCAGCGCCGCTTCCTGACTCCTGCGTATCTCTTGCCGCGCCCACTCGTACACACTCATGATCGTGCTCCTGGAAGTTTCGCAGAGCATGCGACCACTTGCGCGTTGTGCCTTTGATTTGGATCAAGGCCGCGAATTGTCGTCCTTCCAGGGCGCCGAGAGGTAGCGCGTGCGGTTGAACGTCTCAAGCCACTCCGGGCAAAACACCACCAAGGCACTGATCACCATGCCGTTGATGAAGGCTTCGGGAAAGATGATCAGCCACAGGTAGCCGATAAAGTCTTCGATCCATTCGGGCATGGCGAAGCGACCGTCCAGCCACAGCAAGCCCAGGCCGGCCAACAGGCACAGCAACGCCGACAATGCGGCGGCAAAAAAACCGGAACAGAAGATATACACGAAGGGATTGCGCGGCTGCGCCCGCTCCACCAGCAACGCACATGTCTCGGTCACCAATACCGGCAAGAGGATCAGCAGTGCACCGTTGACCCCGACCGCCGCCAGGTCCTGGCGCCCGAGCAGCACCAGTCCCAGTTGCGCAGCCAGCCCACCGACAATTGCCAGCGGCCAGTCGAGCAACAGGGTCACGGCGGTCATGCCGATAAAGTGGTAGGACACGCCGGTATCGAAATCCCGACGCACCAGCCACAGCATGAACAGCGCGAACACCGTACCGAACAACAAATGCTGGCGCCGTCGGTCGGCAAACAACTCGACCCAGGACGAGCGCAGGACCGCCCAAACAATCACCGGCGCATACAGCAGCCAGCCCAGCCACAGGGTTTGCGGCGCCAGCACGGCGGCACTGATCACGGCTGCACCTGCTCCAGGGCCTGGCGCAGTTCGGTGGCAGAGGCGTACTCATGGCGCGCGACCAGCTTGCCGTCTTCCAGTTGCAGCCACAGCACTTTATCCACAGGCGCTGGATAACGTGGAGCGATCCGTGCATCACGGTCGAGCATGACCCGGTAGTTGTAGGCCTGCATCGCGGGGACGGCGAAAAGCTTGGCGATCAACCTCGGCATGCGCTGGATATCGGCGACAAACACCACATGGCGCGCCTCCAGATAGCCCTTGGGCTGGCCCTGCAATGCCGCATCCACCTGTTTGGCTGCGTCCATGCTGCGCGCCACCAGCAGGACCTGCGCCTGATTATCCAGGGTATAGGCCTGGTCGAATTGATCCAGCAAGGTCCAGGGAGCCAGCCGCTCGCCGAGCTCAACTGCCTGGGCCCACAGGGGCAGAAAGACCAGAAACACCGCAACCAAAAACCTCACCGCGAACTCCTTGAGCAAAACCATCAACCGAACCGCCAGTCTACACCGAGCCTTTTCACACGGGACTTCCTGCGGTCATCATTTGAACGCTAAGCTGGAACCATGGATGACTCAGATTATTTGCGCCTGCTCACCATAGCGGCCGAACAAGCCAACGCGTTCCTGTCCAATGCCCGCAAATGGGAGCGTGAGCGTTGGGTCTGCCAGCGCCTGCTACAAGGCCTGAATGTGCCCTACCGCGCCGAAGAATTTCATGCCGCCGGTCAAGAACCGCCGGATGTGCTGTTTCGCGACGCCAGTTTCGAAGTGTTTTTTGTCCTGGACGAAGGCCGGCGCCTGAATGACGAATGGCGCGACGAACTGCTACGGCGGCGCAGCGCTTTTTCCCTGAGCCAATTGGTGCGGCGTGAAGCCAAGCCCAGGCGCATTCCCGCCCATGAGTTCCTGCTGCGCCTGGCGCCGACCCTACGCAAGAAGGCCCATAACTATAAAGAACGCGGCATGGACCTGGGGGAGCTGGATATCATCGCCTTCGCCAGCCTCAAGCGCGAAGTGCTGGACCTCAACAGCCATTTCCCGCCGCCCACGGAATACCTGCGCCAAGGCTGGCGCTCGCTGTCATTGGTCGGCCCGACCTTTGCACGCGTGTTGTTCGCCCACCCGGACGCCCCGGATTTCTTGCGCAACAACCTGGGGCGCAGCATAGTGTTCGACGTGGGTATCAGCCTGTAACGTGATGCCCTTTTGCAACGTCTACCTGACGAGGCCTTTATGACCAGCCGCCTGAACCCTGACGACCAAGAACATGTCGAAGAGTACCTGCAACTGTCCCAACACCAGGTTGAGCGCAAGCCTTTCCGGCCGTGGCTGCTCCTTGGGGTGGTGCTGATTGTGGTGATTGGCCTGGGCCTCCTGAGCCGCCTTTTGAGTTACCTGACGCTATGAGCTGCCTGGCGCTCGCTCGGGTAACTGCACCGATTTCTTTTAGCCTTGCGAGATACCCCCATGACCCATCGTATTATTATCGTCGGCGGCGGCGCCGGCGGCCTGGAGTTGGCTACCCGCCTGGGTAAGACTCTGGGCAAGCGCGGTACCGCCAGCATCACGCTGGTGGACACCAACCTGACCCATATCTGGAAACCCCTGCTGCACGAGGTTGCCGCCGGCTCGCTGAACTCCTCTGAAGACGAACTCAATTACGTTGCCCAGGCAAAATGGAACCATTTCGAGTTCCAGCTGGGGCGCATGAGCGGGCTTGATCGTGAACAGAAGATAATCCAGCTGGCCGCGACCCTTGATGAAGAAGGCCGGGAACTGGTGCCTGCGCGCGTGCTGGGCTATGACACCCTGGTGATTGCGGTCGGTAGCACCACCAATGACTTCGGCACCGAGGGCGCAGCACAACACTGCCTGTTCCTCGATACCCGCAAACAGGCAGAGCGCTTCCACCAGCAATTGCTCAACCACTACCTGCGCGCCCATGCCGGGCAAACCGATGTGGTGGAAAGAATCAGCGTGGCAATCGTTGGCGCTGGCGCCACCGGTGTCGAGTTGGCCGCGGAGCTGCACAACGCTGCCCATGAACTGGCAGCCTATGGCCTGGACCGGATCAAACCAGAAAACATGTCCATCACCCTGATCGAAGCCGGGCCACGGGTATTGCCAGCCCTGCCAGAGCGGATCAGCGGACCTGTGCATAAAACCCTGGAAAAGCTCGGGGTGACGGTCATGACCAACTCCGCCGTGAGCGAAGTCACCGCCGACAGCCTGATCACCAGCAGTGGCCAGGTGATTCCCGCCAGCCTCAAGGTGTGGGCCGCCGGGATTCGCGCGCCGGGCTTTCTCAAGGACATCGACGGCCTGGAGACCAACCGCATCAACCAACTGCAGGTGCTGCCAACGCTGCAGACCACCCGTGACGAGAATATCTTCGCCTTTGGCGACTGCGCGGCCTGCCCGCAGCCGGGTACCGACCGTAACGTTCCACCGCGGGCGCAAGCGGCCCACCAGCAGGCGTCGTTGCTGGCCAAATCGCTGAAATTGCGCATCGAGGGCAAGCCCCTGCCCAGCTATAAGTACACCGACTACGGCTCACTGATCTCGCTGTCGCGTTTTTCGGCTGTGGGTAACTTGATGGGCAACCTGACCGGCAGCGTGATGCTTGAAGGCTGGCTGGCGCGGATGTTCTATGTGTCGTTGTACCGCATGCACCAGATGGCCTTGTACGGGTTCTTCCGCACGATGATGTTGATGCTGGGCAGCAAGATTGGACGGGGCACCGAGCCGCGTCTCAAACTCCACTAACAACACGGTCCCGGATGGGAGGGGGCTTGCTCCCGATAGCGGTGGTTCACACACACCGCAATCGGGAGCAAGCCCCCTTCTACATTGGATCGGCGGTACTTTCAGGTTTTGCGCAGGCAAAAAAAATCCCCGTATCTTTCGATACGAGGATTTTTAATATGGTCGGGGTAAGGGGATTCGAACTCCTGACATCCTGCTCCCAAAGCAGGCGCGCTACCGGACTGCGCTATACCCCGGTAAAAAAAAGGCGACCTTTTCAAGTCGCCTTCTTCGATCAGTGCTTTTGGCCTCTGATCTTAAGATTCGATTCCAGCGTGAACTGGTCTCAAAAATGGTGGGTCGTGTGGGATTCGAACCTACGACCAATTGGTTAAAAGCCAACTGCTCTACCAACTGAGCTAACGACCCAAAAATGGTCGGGGTAAGGGGATTCGAACTCCTGACATCCTGCTCCCAAAGCAGGCGCGCTACCGGACTGCGCTATACCCCGGTTTGAAATTGGCTCCGTGACCAGGACTCGAACCTGGGACCCAATGATTAACAGTCATTTGCTCTACCGACTGAGCTATCACGGAACTACATATTTCAAAGTACAACTTTTACTGCGATGTATCCTTCTCTTCGACGCTGTCCGTATCGCTACGTTAGCGTGTCTGAGGCGCGCTATTCTACAATCTTAAAAACCCCTGTCAACCCTTTAAATTGCTTTTAAGACAATGATTTGCGCTTCTTTCTGATTTCTCCTTGGGGAGAAGAAACCCGTGGGCTGACGTTGCTGCGGGGCGCACTTTACAAGCCTTTGCCTTACAGTTCAACGCCCTATCGAAAAAAAAGGCCCCGCAATGCGGGGCCTTTGCTTATAACCACCCAATCGGCGCTTAGTGGAAGACGATTTCGTCGTTTTCCACGGTGGCCTTGACGCTGGTCCCCGGCATAAAGCTGCCCGACAGGATCAGTTGGGCCAACGGGTTCTCGATCCAGCGCTGGATCGCACGTTTTAATGGCCGTGCGCCATACACCGGGTCGTAACCCACGGCGATCAACTTGTCCAAGGCCTCGCTGCTCAGCTCCAGCATCAGCTCGCGCTCTGCCAGACGGCTGCGCAGGCGACCCAACTGGATCTCGGTAATGCCCGCGATCTGATCCCGCGCCAAAGGCTCGAAGATCACCACTTCATCGACCCGGTTGATAAATTCCGGGCGGAAGTGGCTGGTCAGCGCATCCATTACCGCAGCACGCTGACCTTCACGATCCCCGACCATTTCCTGGATCTGTACCGAGCCCAGGTTGGAGGTCATCACGATCACCGTATTACGGAAATCCACGGTACGCCCGTGGCTGTCCGTCAGCCGGCCATCTTCCAGCACTTGCAGCAACACGTTGAACACGTCCGGGTGAGCCTTCTCGACCTCATCCAGCAAGATCACCGAGTAAGGCTTACGCCGTACCGCTTCGGTCAGGTAGCCACCTTCCTCGTAGCCCACATAGCCTGGTGGCGCCCCGATCAAGCGAGCCACGGAATGTTTCTCCATGAACTCGGACATATCGATACGCACCATCGCCTCTTCTGTATCAAAGAGGAACTCGGCCAGGGCCTTGCACAACTCGGTCTTACCCACGCCGGTCGGGCCGAGGAACATGAACGAGCCACTCGGGCGGTTCGGGTCGGACAACCCGGCGCGCGAACGCCGTACCGCGTTGGACACCGCCACCACCGCCTCTTCCTGGCCGATGACGCGCTGGTGCAACAGGCTTTCCATACGCAACAGCTTGTCACGCTCGCCTTCCAGCATCTTCGACACTGGAATGCCGGTCCACTTGGACACAACCTCGGCAATTTCTTCCTCGGTCACCTTGCTGCGCAGCAACTGGTTTTCGCTGTGGCCATGCTGGTCGACCATTTGCAGGCTGCGCTCCAGATCCGGGATCACCCCGTACTGCAGCTCGGCCATGCGGTTCAGGTCGCCTTTACGGCGGGCAGCTTCCAGCTCCTGGCGCGACTGCTCGATCTTTTGCTGGATCTGTGCGGAACCCTGCACTTCGGCTTTTTCCGAGGTCCAGATTTCTTCCAGGTCCGAATACTCGCGTTCCAGGCGGACGATTTCTTCCTGGAGTTTTTCCAGGCGTTTCTTCGCCGCGTCATCGTCCTCTTTCTTCAGCGCCTGGGATTCGACTTTCAGTTGAATCAGCCGGCGCTCCAGGCGGTCCAGCACTTCAGGCTTGGAATCGATTTCCATGCGAATACGGCTGGCCGCTTCGTCGATCAGGTCGATGGCCTTGTCCGGCAACTGACGGTCAGTGATGTAGCGATGGCTCAACTTGGCCGCCGCAATGATCGCGCCATCAGTGATTGCGACCCGGTGGTGGACCTCATAACGCTCTTTCAGGCCACGCAGGATCGCGATGGTGTCTTCTTCGCTCGGCTCTTCCACCAGGACTTTCTGGAAACGACGCTCAAGGGCCGCGTCCTTTTCAATGTACTGGCGGTACTCGTTGAGCGTGGTCGCGCCAACGCAATGCAACTCGCCCCGAGCCAGTGCTGGCTTGAGCATGTTGCCCGCATCCATCGAGCCTTCGCCTTTACCGGCGCCGACCATAGTGTGCAGTTCGTCGATAAACAGAATGATCTGCCCTTCCTGCTTCGACAGTTCGTTAAGCAGGGATTTGAGGCGCTCTTCGAACTCACCACGGAACTTGGCACCGGCGATCAACGCGCCCATGTCCAGGGACAGCAAGCGCTTGCCCTTGAGGCCGTCCGGCACCTCACCATTAATGATGCGCTGGGCCAGGCCTTCGGCGATGGCGGTTTTACCCACGCCAGGCTCGCCGATCAGCACCGGGTTGTTCTTGGTGCGACGCTGCAGGACCTGGATGGTGCGACGAATTTCATCGTCACGCCCGATCACCGGGTCCAGCTTGCCGTCTTCGGCGCGCTTGGTCAGGTCGACGGTGTATTTGTCCAGGGCCTGGCGCGACTCCTCGTGATTGGGGTCATTCACCGCCTCGCCGCCGCGCAGGTTGTTGATGGCATTTTCCAGGGCCTTTTTGCTCACGCCCTGGCCCAGCAACAACTTGCCGAGCTTGCTGTTGTCGTCCATGGCAGCGAGCAGCACCAGTTCGCTGGAGATGAACTGGTCGCCCTTCTGCTGAGCCAGGCGGTCCGCCTGATTGAGCAGGCGCGCCAAATCCTGGGACATATTCACGTCGCCCGTCGGATTCTGGATTTTCGGCAGCTGGTCGAGCTCTTTGCTCAATTCCTTGCGCAGGCTGTTGACGTCAAAGCCCACCTGCATCAGTAGGGGTTTGATCGAACCACCCTGCTGTTCGAGGAGCGCCTGCATCAAGTGCGCGGGCTCAATGGCCGGATGGTCGAGGCCAACCGCCAGGGATTGGGAATCCGATAACGCCAATTGTAATTTGCTGGTTAAACGATCAATACGCATTAGTCACCTTCCTTTTGAGCAGGCCGGAGCTATGTGCGAGCGAGCTTGCTCGCGATTAACGCATCCTGAATGAAGAAACCTGCCAGATACCCTTATAGATGGGGTGGATTCTGGAGGATTCAAGCCGGCAATGCATGATATGGATCAGCAGAGTCTAGCGTTCGAGCCAGATCAGGGAGGCAAATCGACCGGTGCGCGGGCTGCGCCGGTAAGAAAAGAAGCGTGGGTCGGTCACCGTACACAAACCGCCACCATAAACGGCGGTGATACCGCGCGCAGCCAGGCGCAGACGCGCCAACTGATAGATGTCGGCCAGGAACTTGCCAGGATTATGGCTGGGAACGAAAGCCTGCGCGGTTTGCGGATGTTGCTGCACGAAGGCTTCACGCACTTCTGGGCCCACTTCAAAGGCCTTCGGGCCAATCGCCGGGCCTAACCAGACCAGTACGTCGGCAGGCGCAGTGTCCAGGCTTTCGGCGGCAGCTTCCAGCACTCCCGCGGCCAGTCCACGCCAACCGGCATGGGCAGCGGCAACCCGGGTCCCGGCTTTGTTGCAAAACAAGGCCGGCAGGCAATCGGCGGTCATCGCCGTGCAGGCGATGCCGGGCGTATCGGTCCAGCTGCCATCTGCCTCGGCAATCTGCCCCGGATCGGCCTTGACCACGACGACACCATGGACCTGGCGCAGCCAGGCCGGCTGGATATCGAACGCGGCAGTGAGACGACGGCGATTCTCAAGTACAGCCCCAAGGCTGTCCTCGACATGATCGCCCAGATTCAGACTGTCGAACGGCGCCAGACTGACGCCGCCCGCACGGGTAGTGACACAGGCTTTCACCCCGGCCGGCGCAGGCCAGTCAGGAATCAGCCAGTCACTCATCCGACAAAGGCCTCGCGGTCTTGCTTGAGTAGCGACAGCAACCAGACAAAATCGTCGGGCAGTGGCGATTCCCAGCTCATCCGCTCACCGCTCGTCGGATGATCCAGCTCCAGGAAGCGTGCATGCAACGCCTGGCGCGGGAACGACTTCAACGATTCGACCATGGTCACACTGGCGGCCGGCGGAATACGGAAGCGACCACCGTAGGCCGGATCGCCGACCAACGGGAAGTTGATATGCGCCATATGCACCCGGATCTGGTGGGTACGGCCGGTTTCCAGCTTGACCCGCACATGGGTGTGGGAACGGAAACGCTCCAGCACGCGGTAGTGGCTGACGGCCTGCTTGCCACCCTCCATCACCGCCATGCGCTGGCGCTGCTGGCCATGACGACCGATAGGCGCGTTGATCTTGCCACCCGCCACGACCACACCAATCACGATGCACTCATAGATGCGGCTGACGCTGCGGCTCTGCAATTGTGTGACCAACTGCGTCTGTGCCTGGATGGTCTTGGCCACCACCATCAGACCGGTGGTGTCCTTGTCCAGGCGGTGGACAATGCCGCAGCGCGGGACATTGATGATGTCCGGCACATGGTGCAACAAGGCATTGAGCAAGGTGCCATCAGCGTGCCCGGCCGCCGGGTGAACCACCAGGCCTGCGGGTTTGTTGATCACCAGGATGTCGTCGTCTTCATAGACGATATCCAGCTCGATGTCCTGGGCGATCCATTCTCCCTGGGCTTCCTGCTCGGCAGTCAGCTCAAGAACCGAACCGCCATGAACTATGTCTCGCGGGCGGATAACCGCTCCATCCACAGTCAGGCGGCCGTCTTTGATCCAGGCGGAAAGGCGCGAGCGCGAGTGCTCAGCGAATAGTTGTGCGGCGACTTGATCGAGGCGTTGGCCGCCCAATTCGGACGGCACCTCTGCGCGAAGTTCAATTTTATCGGACATGCTCAGACTAGGCGTGGCACAGCCTTTGGTTTCGGCTGCGCGCTTGTGGTTAAATACGGCGTCTTTTGCCCCGAGGCTTTCATCGGGGCGCTCATCATAACAGGACGGCCCCGCCCAAGACAGCGGCCGTCATAGGGACGCAAGCCGCCATGCAAGTGAAACACCTGCTGCTGATCGCCATCCTCGCCATGACTGCTGCTTGCTCGTCAACAAAGGACGTCGTCGACGAAAACCTCAGTGAAGTCGAGCTGTACCAGCAGGCTCAGGCCGACCTGGACAATAATAGCTACACAAGCGCCACGGCCAAGCTCAAGGCCTTGGAGTCGCGTTATCCGTTTGGCCGCTATGCCGACCAGGCCCAGCTCGAACTGATCTACGCGAACTACAAGAACGCCGAGCCGGAAGCTGCCAAGTCCGCTGCCGAGCGTTTTATCCGCCTGCACCCGCAACACCCGAACGTGGACTACGCCTACTACCTCAAGGGCCTGACCTCGTTTGACCAGGACGTTGGCCTGCTGGCGCGCTTCCTGCCGCTGGACATGACCAAGCGTGACCCTGGTGCTGCGCGCGACTCCTATAACGAGTTCGCCCAACTGACCAGCCGCTTCCCCAACAGCCGCTACGCGCCGGACGCCAAGCAGCGCATGATCTACCTGCGCAACCTGCTGGCTTCCTACGAAATCCACGTAGCCCACTACTACCTGACGCGCCAGGCTTATGTCGCTGCCGCCAACCGTGGCCGCTATGTAGTGGAAAACTTCCAGGAAACCCCTTCGGTGGGTGATGGCCTGGCAGTAATGACCGAAGCCTACATGCGCCTGCATCTGGATACCCTGGCGGACACCAGCCTGCAGACCTTGAAACTCAACTACCCAGACCACCCAAGCCTGAAAGACGGCCAGTTTGTGCCGCAGGTTGCCGAAGCGGACAACCGCTCGTGGCTGAGCAAGTACACCCTGGGCCTGATCGAGTCCCGTCCGCCGTTGCCGCCAGGTGAAACCCGCGCCAACCAGGACATCCTCAAGCAGTATCAGGACGCCAAGGACTCCATCCCGTCCGAGCTCAAGCCCCATGACGAGAACGGCGACGTGATCGAGGAAGAAGCACCAGAGGCCCTGGGCAACAACCAGGATCGCTCGTGGTTCAGCTACATGACGTTCGGTGTCTTTGACTGAAAACCAGTCTGGCAGCGCAAGAAGGAGCCTCTCGGGGCTCCTTTTTTCATGACGCGACTTTATTACCCTGTGCGCCGTTAACATCCTTGGCTAAACTGCCGCATTCCCTGTCGAGAAGCTGCCTGCCATGGTTCGTTTACTGTTCTGGATTGCCCTGATTGCTGCTGCGGTATGGTTCTGGCGCAAGTTCAAGCGCTCCGCTTCTACGCAGCAACAGCCCCGCGAACAAGGCGCCGCGCCCATGGTTCGCTGTGCCCACTGTGGCGTACATCTGCCTCAGGACCGGGCATTGAGCCAGCAGCAGGAGTGGTACTGCACCCAGGCGCACCTCGAGCAGGGACCAAAGTCTATCGAACGCTGAAAGCCTGGAACCGTAGGAGCTGGCTTGCCGGCTCCTACAAGGGCCCACGCTTATATCCGACCAACGGGCGCATAGGGAGCGGGGTCAATAACCGGCTCATGCCCCAACAGCAAGTCAGCAAACAACTGGCAAGACGCAGGTGCCAATACCAGGCCGTTGCGGTAATGCCCGCAGTTGAGCCACAGCCCTTCAAACCCTGGCACCTTGCCAATATAAGGGATGCCCTCGGGCGAACCTGGCCGCAACCCGGCCCAATGCCCCACCACGGCGGCATCCGCCAGTGCCGGAATCAACTCCACCGCCGAGGCTTTCAGGCTTTCCAGGGCCGGTTCGGTCGGCGTCTTGTCGAAGCCTTCATGTTCCAGCGTACTGCCAACCAGGATGTGCCCATCCCGGCGTGGAATCGCATAGCGCCCTTTCGCCAGGACCATGCTCGACAGAAAGTCCGAGGCGCACTTGTACAGAATCATCTGCCCCTTGACCGGCTCCACGGGCAACGTCAGCCCCAGGCTGTCCAGCAATTCACCACTCCAGGCCCCGGCCGCGAGCACGACCTGATCGCCACGCACCTCACCCTGAGCCGTATTGACCCCGACGATGCTGCCGCCCTCCTGGATAAAGCCCTGTACCGCGCAGTGCTCATGCAAGGTCACCCCGGGCAACGCCAACAACGCAGCCTTCAGGGATTTGACCAGGCGCGGATTACGCACGTTGGCCACGTCTGCCATATAAATGGCCTGTGAAAACCCTGCCCCCAGCACAGGAACCGCATCACGGGCGGCCGACACATCCACCTTGCTCAATGGCCGACCTTCCCGTGCAGCCCAGGCCAGGGCATCGGCCTCGTCGTCGAGGTCCAGCCAATAAAGGCCGGTGGTATGAACCTCGGGATCCACACCGGTGGCGGCAAACAGGCGCTGGGCCAATTGCGGATAGAAATCCTGGGACCAATGGGCCAGCGCCGTGACGGCCGGGCTGTAGCGCCACGGGTATAACGGCGAAACAATCCCGCCACCGGCCCAGGAAGACTCTTGCCCGACCGATGAACGGTCCAGCACGACCACTGCCTGCCCCTGCGTTGCCAGGTTGAACGCCGTCAACAGCCCGATAACACCACCACCCACCACTACGACTTGCTGTTGCTTAGTCATTGTTCGATCCAGCCCATAAAAAGAAAGGAGTACCCCTGGCACCCCGTCGCCCACCAGCCTCATCGCCCCCAGCACTCCTGACGAGTGGTGCCGGGCACCGCGCCGGGATTAGCCCGCGCGCCAGTGCTGGTCAAACTGAACTCACCACAAGTATCACCCAGCATCGCGCCGGCAAGAGGCGTCGCGGTCAGGGTGAAGTCCTGCGGGTTCAGTATCACCGTGATTCTATAGCGATCATTACCGGTACTGACGCCGCTGGCATCAATAAAAGTGCCATTTCTCACGTAATAGCGTTCCAGCTGCTGGGCTTGCTCCGTGAGCAGCCCGACGATTTCTGTGCGGTAGGCCTTTTTCACATGGGCGCTGTACCCCGGATAAACCACCGCAGCCAATGTGGCAATGATCGCTAGTGCAATCAGTAACTCTATCAAGGTGAATCCTTTGCAGTTGCCGCTCATCGTGATGCTCACCTATTGAAGTTGTCGCCATAGAACTCGTCGAAATCCCCCACCGGCATCCGGGTCGACGCGCGCATAGACGCTCTCCAGAAGGGTGCGCGACTGACCGCTGAACCCCACAGCCGTGACCCGATATAAAGTCGCGGGGGTACTGGGCGGCAAATGTGCCATTCCGATACCGGGCCCCAGGTTTTGAATACCGTATACGCCCCCCTTCAGGCCGACCCAGGCGATGGCCGAGACCGGATCGACACCCGGCTGGCTGATGGCATACGCCTCTTTTGGCGGTGCGCAGGTGACTTGCGACTGACAGGCCGGCAAACCAAACCCATGCGCATGCACAGCCGACTCACCGCGCCTGAGCCCGTCTTCGGCCGCTTGAAACGATAAGTTGCGGTGCCTGATGCTGCCGGCGAGTTGCTCCTGCGACGTTGCGCCCTGCATCGATGACAGCCCGAGAACCGTCAACAGCAGCAGCAACACCAGGCTGATCAAGAGCACCATGCCACGCTGTCTGGAGGCCGATATCCGGCGCCGATTATTCAAGGCGATTACGCACGGCTGCGACGGCGCTGTAGATCTGGTCGCGCACGCGACGTGTCGGATCGCGGAGCGTCAACGCCACACGCACACTGCGGATCAGCGATTCGTCGCTGGGGCGGCTGTCATACCGGGTCACGACACTGGACCCGGGCCGGCTGGCCATCCCGAAACTCATTTCGAACGCCCCCACGTTATCCACCAGCACCGCCTTGGCCGGGGTTGCCGGAGTGCTGATCTTCAGTTGCCCTGACTCATAGGTGTAGGTCAGCTTGCGCACGGGAAAAGCGATCTGCCCGGGCCCTGGCTTGGGGGGTACCCCTGAATAGGCCTGAGCGCTGTCAATACAATTGCTGAGCACCGTCCAATCAGGACGACTGCCCTGGTCGCCGACATCGCCCGTGACCAGCGTCAGGCTGGTTGAGGCACCATTGACCAGCACACTGACCGGCCTGGAAAAGTCAGCAGGCGCCTGAGCAATCAAAGGCAGGGACAGGCAACCGAACATCCCCGCCAGGCGAATCTCCTGGAGCATCTTGCCAAGGACAAACCGCCCATCATCCTGCAATAGCGCCGAGGCGTGCTGGCTGGCCGCAGTGCTTCGGGCAGCCAGTGTTACCTGGGCAGCCGCCAGGACTACAAGTAACCCCAGGAGCGTCGCCAGCAGTGCCTCGACCAGGCCAAAGCCCGCACTGGAGCGCCTCATCGCACAGGCCTCGGATCAACCGCGACACGACTGGTCAGGGTGAATGTTTCACGGGTGTTGTCAGCATTGGCTGCACGCGAATCATCCCAACTGATGTTGATAGTCACCTCGCGCTGGCTGATCGCAATCGAACCTTTGGCGGAATCGCCAGCCAAGTGGCGGATATTGGCCTCGAAGTCGTGCAAGTCCAGGTCGCGGACACTCGCGGCCAAGGTGTTGGCTGCCCAGCTATCGCCACTTTCCCAGGAGTAGTCAGCACCCGCGTTGGCGCGAATCCGGTCGAGCATGTCATAGGCGATGAAACTCGCCTGGCTGATCATTCTGGAGCTGTCGGTGTACTTGAGTGCATTCAGCTGGATCAACCCGGCCCCCAGCAGGCCGACGCCGAGAATCAGCAGCGAGACCAGTACTTCGATCAGGCTCATGCCAACCTCCCGAGCGGCGGGGACGGGAGTACAACACGTTATCGGGCAGGCTCGCATAGCCATCGTCATCCTTGTCGAGGGTCATAAAAACGGCCGAAATGGCCGTGGGTTGTCCAAGACTAGCGCCGCCCTGGCAGCCGCGCTGCCCCTCGGAATATAGGGAAATACTTTGGACAGGAAGGCCATCACTGCGCAGTCGTGGACCGCCGCTATAACTATTCCTGTCACAAGCAAATGAACTGTCCACGGAGGGACGATGTATGAAACAACGCGGTTTCACATTGATCGAATTGCTGCTCGGTTTGATCGTCAGCGGCATCCTGGCGCAATTGGCAGTGCCCGGATTCAAGAGCCTGATGGACTCACAAACGCGACTGAGCGCGGCACAGGCACTGGCCTCCGGCCTGCGCTACGCCCGCACCCAAGCCATTGCTCGCAATCGGACGGTCGTCATCCATGCACTGGATGACGACTGGAGCAAAGGCTGGAGGGTGGTGGTGGACATGAATGGCCGCGGCCACCTGGACGACGACAACCCGGTACTGCTGGAGCGCCAGGACAATGGGCGGACTCCCATCGTAGGCAATACCCCGGTGCGCACACAGATTCGTTTCAGCGGGCTGGGCGAACCCCTGCTGTCTGCGGGAGGGTTTCGTGCCGGCACCGTGCATGTGTGCTCAACGGAGCAGCCGCTGAGCCTGCATCAGGTAGTGCTGGCACCCAGCGGCCGGATCAGCTTGCGCAGCGACAAGGCCGAGCAGGCATTGTGCCGCGGGTACACCAGCGAGACAGGGCTCAGAGCAGCGAACGAACCCGCAGCTCCTTGGGCATGGAAAAAGTGATGTTTTCTTCACGCCCGGCCAGCTCATCGGCGCCTGTCGCGCCCCACGCCTGCAACTGCTGGATGACGCCACGCACCAAGACTTCCGGCGCCGAGGCGCCCGCCGTGATACCGATACGCTCGACACCGTCGAACCAACTGCGCTGCAGGTCTTCGGCGCCATCGATCAGGTATGCCGGAGTAGCCATGCGTTCGGCCAGCTCACGCAGACGATTGGAGTTGGAGCTGTTGGGACTACCCACCACCAGTACTACGTCGCACTCGTCGGCCAGTTGTTTGACGGCATCCTGGCGGTTTTGTGTGGCGTAGCAGATATCGTCCTTGCGTGGCCCACCAATGGCGGGGAAACGAGTACGCAGGGCATCAATGACGCGGCTGGTGTCATCCATCGACAAGGTGGTCTGGGTCACGAATGCCAACTTTTCAGGGTTATGCACTTGCAACTCGGCGACGTCTTTTTCGTCTTCCACGAGGTAGATCGCGCCGCCATTGCTGGCGTCGTACTGCCCCATGGTGCCTTCGACCTCCGGGTGGCCGGCGTGGCCGATCAGGATGCACTCACGGCCGTCACGGCTGTAGCGTGCCACTTCGATATGCACCTTGGTAACCAGCGGGCACGTCGCGTCGAAGACTTTCAGGCCGCGGCCTGCCGCTTCGGTGCGCACGGCCTGGGACACGCCGTGAGCGCTGAAAATGACGATAACGTCATCCGGCACCTGTTCCAGTTCCTCGACAAAAATCGCGCCGCGAGCCCGCAGGTCTTCGACCACGAACTTGTTGTGGACAACTTCATGGCGCACGTAGATCGGTGGCCCGAAGACTTCCAGGGCGCGATTGACGATTTCGATCGCCCGGTCCACGCCGGCGCAGAAGCCACGGGGGTTGGCGAGTTTGATTTGCATGCTGTGCCTCGTGTCTTGCCATGCAGGAGCGAGCTTGCTCGCGAAAATTTCACAGGCACCGCGATCATTCAGGATGCCAGGATTTTCGTTGAAGACCTTCGCGAGCTAGCTCGCTCCTACAATAGGCCGGAATCGTCAGTTAGAGCGCTTTAACGTCGATGATTTCAACATCAAAGGTCAAGGTCTTGCCGGCCAACGGGTGGTTGAAGTCGATAGTCACCTGAGCGTCATCAAAGGTTTTGACCACGCCGGGCAGTTCAGTATTCGCCGCATCGTTGAAGATCACCAGCAAGCCTTCCGACAGCTCCATATCCTGGAACTGCGAACGCGGGATGATCTGTACGTTTTGCGGGTTGGGCTGGCCAAAGGCGTTTTCCGGCGGGATCTGCAAGTTGCGCTTGTCGCCTGCCTTGAAGCCGAAAAGTGCCGCTTCGAAGCCCGGCAGCAGGTTGCCGTCGCCGACCATGAAGGTCGCCGGGGCCTTGTCGAACGTGCTGTCGACCGTGTCGCCATTCTCCAGGCGCAATGCAAAATGCAAGGTGACTTCCGTGTTCTGGCCAATGCGTTGTTCGGCCAATACTTGTTCAGTCATTTACGGCTTCTCCGGGTTTGTTGCCCTTGAACATATCCAGCGCCAGCATGACAGCACCAACGCAGATGGCGCTGTCGGCAAAATTGAACGCCGGGAAATAATGGCGGTTCTGCCAGTGCACCAGAATGAAGTCGATCACATGGCCAAGGGCTATGCGGTCGTACAGATTGCCCAGGGCCCCGCCCAGCACCAGTGCCAGGGCGATAGCCAGCCAGGTGTCGTTGCGGCCCAGGCGCTTGAGCCAGACCACCAGCACCGCGCTGACCACCACGGCGATCAGGGCAAACAGCCAGCGCTGCCAACCGCCACTGTCAGCCAGGAAACTGAATGCAGCACCGGTGTTGTAGGCCAGGGTCCAGCTGAAGTAGTCAGGAATCACCACGATCTGCTGGAACATTTCCAGGGAGCCCTCGAAGTGAGCCTTGCTGACCTGGTCGATGACCAGGACCAGCAAGCTCAACACGAGCCAACCCAGACGTCCGAAACGGCTGGATTTAGGCATAGTGGCGAACCTCGCCAGCACCGCTGATGTTGTCGACGCAACGACCGCAGATTTCCGGATGCTCAGGGTTCACGCCAACGTCTTCACGGCAGTGCCAGCAACGGGCGCACTTGGCGAAGGTCGACTTGACCACCTTGAGCTTGAGGCCCGGTACTTCGGTAGCCACCGCATCAGCCGGGGCCTGGGCGAATGGCGCGAGGCTGGCTGTGGAGGTAATCAGCACGAAGCGCAGTTCGTTGCTCAACTTGCCCAGGTCGGCGGTCAGGCCCTCCTCGGCAAACAGCGTGACTTCCGCTTGCAGGTTGCCACCGACGGCCTTGGCCGCACGCTGGACTTCCAGTTCCTTGTTCACCGCAACCTTGACGGCCATCACACCTTCCCAGTACTCGCGGCCCAGTTCGAAGTCGGCCGGCAATTCGGTCAGGCCTTCGTACCAGGTGTTGAGCATCACGGACTCGTTACGCTCGCCCGGCAGGTACTCCCACAGTTCGTCGGCGGTGAAGGCCAGGATCGGTGCGATCCAGCGCACCAGCGCTTCGGAGATGTGATACAGCGCGGTTTGCGCCGAGCGGCGCGCCTTGCTGTTGGCGCCGGTGGTGTACTGGCGGTCCTTGATGATGTCGAGGTAGAAGCCACCCAACTCCTGCACGCAGAAGTTGTGGATCTTCGAATAGACGTTCCAGAACCGGTACTCGCCGTAGTGTTCCTGCAACTCGCGCTGCAGCAACAGGGTACGGTCCACGGCCCAACGGTCCAGGGCGAGCATTTCCTCGGCCGGCAGGATGTCGGTGGCCGGGTTGAAGCCGGTCAGGTTCGACAGCATGAAGCGTGCGGTATTGCGGATACGGCGGTAGGCATCGGCGCTACGTTGCAGGATCTGCTCCGAAACGGCCATCTCGCCCGAGTAGTCGGTGGAAGCCACCCACAGGCGCATGATATCGGCGCCCAGGGTGTCGTTGACCTTCTGCGGCGCGATCACGTTGCCCAGGGACTTGGACATCTTGCGACCGTTCTCGTCGACGGTGAAGCCGTGGGTCAGCAGTTCGCGGTATGGGGCGTGATCGTCGATGGCGCAGCCGGTCAGCAGGGACGAGTGGAACCAGCCACGGTGCTGGTCCGAGCCTTCCAGGTACAGGTCGGCACGCGGGCCGGTCTCGTGACCCATCGGGTGCGAACCACGCAGTACGTGCCAGTGGGTGGTACCGGAGTCGAACCACACGTCGAGGGTGTCGCTGATCTTGTCGTACAGCGGCGCTTCGTCGCCCAGCAGCTCAGCGGCATCCAGCTTGAACCAGGCTTCGATGCCTTCCTGTTCAACGCGCTGGGCCACCACTTCCATCAACTCAACGGTACGTGGGTGCAGTTCGCCGCTTTCCTTGTTCAGGAAGAACGGGATCGGCACGCCCCAGTTGCGCTGGCGGGAGATGCACCAGTCCGGACGGTTGGCAATCATCGAGTGCAGACGTGCCTGGCCCCAGGCCGGGACGAACTTGGTGTCTTCGATGGCTTTGATCGCACGCTTGCGCAGGGTTTCGCCGGCGACTGGCTCTTTGTCCATGCCGATGAACCACTGCGCGGTGGCGCGGTAGATCAGCGGGGTCTTGTGGCGCCAGCAGTGCATGTAGCTGTGCTTGATGGTTTCGGTGTGCAGCAGCGCACCGACTTCCGACAGCTTGTCGATGATCGGCTGGTTGGCCTTGAAGATGAACTGGCCGCCGAAGAACTCCAACGAAGGCGCGTACACGCCATTGCTCTGCACCGGGTTGAGGATGTCATCGTTGACCATGCCATAGGCTTTGCAGGTCACGAAGTCGTCCACGCCGTAGGCCGGCGCGGAGTGAACCACACCGGTACCCGAACCCAGTTCGACGTAGTCAGCCAGGTACACCGGCGACAGGCGGTCATAGAACGGGTGACGGAAGTTGATCAGTTCCAGCGCAGAGCCGGTGGCGGTGGCGATCACCGAGCCTTGCAGCTCGTAGCGGGCCAGGCAGGCCTCGACCATTTCCTCGGCCAGCACCAGCAGGCGATCACCAACGTCCACCAGGGCGTAGGTGAATTCCGGATGCACGTTCAGCGCCTGGTTGGCTGGGATGGTCCACGGGGTGGTGGTCCAGATCACGATGGCAGCTGGCTTGGCCAGGCTCGCCAGGCCAAAGGCCCCGGCCAGCTTGGCGTCGTCGGCAATCGGGAACGCGACGTCGATGGTCGAGGACTTCTTGTCTTCGTACTCGACTTCCGCTTCGGCCAGGGCCGAGCCGCAGTCAAAGCACCAGTTCACGGGCTTGAGGCCCTTGAACACGAAGCCGCCCTTGACGATCTCGGCCAAGGCACGGATTTCACCGGCCTCGTTCTTGAAGTTCATGGTCTTGTACGGGTTGTCCCAGTCCCCCAACACACCCAGGCGGATGAATTCGGACTTCTGCCCTTCGATCTGCTCGGTGGCGTAGGCACGGCACAGCTCGCGGGTCTTGTCGGCGCCCAGGTTCTTGCCGTAGGTCACTTCGACCTTGTGTTCGATCGGCAGGCCGTGGCAGTCCCAACCCGGGACATAAGGCGCATCGAAGCCCGCAAGGGTTTTCGAGCGGATGATCATGTCCTTGAGAATCTTGTTCAGCGCATGACCGATGTGAATCGTGCCGTTGGCATAAGGAGGGCCGTCGTGCAGGACGAATTTCGGACGATCCTTGCCAATCTCGCGCAACTTTCCGTACAGGCCAATACTGTCCCAGCGCTGCAGGATCTGCGGTTCGCGCTGTGGCAGGCCGGCCTTCATTGGGAAGGCGGTGTCCGGAAGGTTTAGCGTGGCTTTATAGTCGGTCATTTAAGGCTCTTCATTAGCGATGGGCGCTAGGTGCGGCTAGTGCACGGGCGGCGGCGACATCCGCATTGATCGCCGTTTTCAACGCCTCAAGGGAGGCGAATCGCTGCTCTTCACGCAGCTTTTGGTGGAAAACCACCGTCAAACGCCGGTCATACAAATCCCCGGCAAAATCCAAAAGATGAACTTCCAGGTGGGCCTTGCCATCACCTGCAACCGTTGGCCTGACGCCTATATTGGCGACTCCGGGCCACGGTTGGCCGTCGATCTCGACACTCACCAGATACACCCCGGTCAGTGGCACGCGACGGCGCTTGAGTTGCACGTTGGCGGTTGGCGTGCCCAGTTGGCGCGCCAGCTTCTGGCCGTGCAGGACCCGCCCGGCAATCCGGAACGGGCGACCGAGCAAACGCTCGGCCAAGGCGAAGTCGGCAGCGGCCAGGGCATTTCGCACCTGGGTGCTGCTCACGCGCAGACCGTCCAGTTCAACGGTTTGCGCGGCTTCGACGGTAAACCCCTGGGTTACGCCGGCTTGTTGCAGGAAATCGAAATCCCCTACCCGGTCGCAACCGAAGCGGAAGTCGTCACCGACCTCCAAATGCTGCACACCCAAGCCATCGACAAGGATACGGTCGACGAACTCGGTGGCGCTGAGACTGCGTAAACGCTGGTTGAACGCCAGGCACAAGACCCGGTCCACGCCTTCTTCGGCCAGCAGCTGCAGTTTGTCCCGCAAGCGGGCCAAACGGGCCGGGGCCGTCTCGGGGGTGAAGAATTCACGGGGCTGCGGCTCGAAAATCACCACGCAGCTGGGCACACCCAACTCGACTGCGCGCTCGCGCAGCCGCGCCAGGATAGCCTGGTGGCCACGGTGAACACCGTCAAAGTTGCCAATAGTGGCGACGCAGCCCCGATGCTCGGGGCGCAGGTTGTGGAGACCTCGAACCAGCTGCATAACGCGCTTCTTGCTCATAAAGTGGTCGATTATAACCACACCCGGCCCCGGACGACAGGCAACAGCACAGGCCAAATGATTCGAATCGAAAAAACAGCCAGCTTATTGTTGATTGCGATCAATTCAGCGCCTTGCGATTGAAATCCCGCAGACGGAAGCCCAGCAGCAACAACATGCCAAAGTAGGCGATCACCCCGGCCACGACCAGCAGGCCCAGGCGCAGGAATCGCTCGAGCATCTGCCCTTCGTCCCACGCCGGCATCCAATGCATCAGCCCCAGCAATACGGCCGACATCACGGCCACGGCCAACAGCAACTTGAGGGCAAACACGCCCCAGCCTGGCTGCGGCTGATACATTTTTTGTTTACGCAGTTGATAAAACAGCAGGCCAGCATTGATGCAGGCGCCGGCACTGATTGCCAGAGCCAGGCCGGCGTGAGCCAGCGGCCCGATGAATATCAGGTTGAACAGTTGGGTGACCACCAGGGTGAAAATCGCGATTTTCACTGGGGTACGAATGTTTTGCTGGGCATAAAAGCCCGGCGCCAAGACCTTGATCACGATAATCCCCAGCAACCCCACCGAATAAGCGATCAGCGCGCGCTGGGTCATCAAGGCATCAAAGGCACTGAATTGGCCATACTGGAACAGCGAAACCGTCAGTGGCTCCGCCAGGATTCCCAGCGCCAGGGCGCACGGCAGCACCAGCACAAAGCACAGGCGCAGGCCCCAGTCGAGAATGCGCGAGTATTCATGGCGGTCCTTGCTGGCGTAAGTACGTGCCAGGGTCGGCAGCAAAATGGTGCCCAGCGCCACGCCCAGCACGCCGGATGGCAATTCCATCAGACGGTCGGCGTAATACATCCACGACACGGAGCCGGAGACCAGCAGCGAAGCAAACGCAGTGTTGATGATCAGGGAGATCTGGCTGACCGACACCCCGAGGATCGCCGGCAGCATGTTTTTCATCACGCGCCACACGCCAGTGTCCTTGAGATTGAGGCGCGGCAACACGAGCATGCCGATCTTTTTCAGGTGCGGCAGCTGATACAACAGTTGCGCCAGGCCACCGGCCAGCACTGCCCAGCCGAGCGCCATGACCGGCGGATCGAAGTACGGCGTGAGGAACAACGCAAAGATGATCATGCTGACGTTAAGCAGGGTCGGCACAAACGCCGGCACCGAGAAACGGTTCCAGGTATTGAGGATCGCGCCCGCCAGGGACGATAGGGAGATCAGCAATATATAAGGAAAGGTCACCCGCAACAGATCGCTGGTGAGGGCGAATTTTTCCGGGGTGTTGGCAAAACCGGGCGCCGTGGCCCAGATAATCCAGGGTGCGGCGAGCATCCCGGCGATGGTCACCAGCATCAGCACCAGGGTCAACAGGCCCGAGACGTAGGCGATAAAGGTGCGGGTGGCCTCCTCGCCTTGCTGGGTTTTGTATTCCGCCAGAATCGGCACAAATGCCTGGGAAAACGCACCCTCGGCGAAGATCCGCCGCAGCAGGTTGGGCAGCTTGAAGGCGATAAAGAAGGCATCCGTGGCCATGCTCGCGCCAAAAATACGTGCAATGAGGGTGTCACGTACAAACCCCAGAACCCTGGAAATCATCGTGATAGAGCTGACGGCGGCCAACGACTTGAGCAGATTCATTGAAAGAGTTTTTGCCTATAGATAAAGAGCAGGCGAACAAAGCGCCCACTTATGCGATACTGCGCGCCTGCAACAGCACAGAGCCAAAGCTCGCGAGTTTACAGGTCAAGCGCCGGAAATAAATAACCCGCCTCTTCAGATCGACCACTCAGCAGTTCGCATCAGCCGCCCTTGACAAGACTTCAACTCATCGGCATGATTCGCGGCCTATTTTGTTTGCTATTTCCTAAAAAGTCTTTCGAGGAGCTCGACGGTGGCCAACACACCTTCCGCCAAAAAACGTGCAAAACAGGCTGAGAAGCGTCGCAGCCACAACGCCAGCCTGCGTTCCATGGTTCGTACCTACATCAAGAATGTAGTTAAGGCCATTGACGCAAAAGACGCTGAAAAAGCTCAAGCTGCTTACGTTCTGGCCGTGCCAGTTATCGACCGTATGGCCGATAAAGGCATCATCCACAAGAACAAAGCTGCTCGCCATAAAGGTCGTCTGAATGGCCACATCAAGGCTCTGAACCTTGCTGTTGCAGCCTAAGCGATAAGCTTGTTAAAAAACCGACCCCAGGGTCGGTTTTTTATTGCCTACGATTTATGCCAACCCCAAAACAAATGCGGGAGCTGGCTTGCCTGCGACGGGCACATAACATTCAACACAGATGTCGACTGTTAAACCGCTATCGCAGCATAGGTATCTACACAACTTTGCCGCAACGCCTAAATCCAGGCAGATAGCGCAGTTGTGGCGAGCGGGCTTGCCCCGCGCTGGGCTGCGAAGCAGCCCCAATAAGCCGAATGCGTTGTACCAGATACACCGCAGCGGCTGGTTTTGGGGCTGCTTCGCAGCCCAGCGCGGGGCAAGCCCGCTCGCCACAGGAGAGTTCGTCAGTTTCTGAAAGTTGTGTAGATACCTATGGCTATCGCAGGCAAGCCAGCTCCCACATAAAGCAACGCTGCACTGTCAGGCTTATTGCGCACTAGGCCAAGGCAGGATCGGAATCGCCGTCACCGCATTCTGCGGACTGCCTTCGATCAGGCGGTCGCTGTAGACCAGATACACCAGGGTATTGCGCTTCTTATCAAGGAAACGCACCACCTGCATGGTCTTGAACACCAGCGAGGTGCGCTCCTTGAACACTTCGTCGCCATCCTTGAGCTCACCCTTGAAGCGGATCGGCCCGACCTGGCGGCAGGCAATCGACGCTTCGGCGCGATCTTCGGCCAGGCCCAGGCCACCTTTGACACCGCCGGTCTTGGCGCGGGACAAGTAGCAGGTCACGCCGTCAACCTTGGGGTCGTCAAACGCCTCGACGACGATTCGGTCGTTGGGGCCGACAAACTTGAACACCGTCGATACCTGGCCAATCTCTTCAGCCGAAGCCAGCAGCGGCATCGCCACCAACAACCCCAGCAACCCCTTCAATACACGCATCGCAGCTTTTCCTTTAAACCAGGATCAGGTTATCGCGGTGAACCAGTTCCGGCTCAGCCATGTAACCCAACAGACCGACAATCGACTCAGACGACTGCCCAATGATTTTCTGCGCCTCAAGGGCGCTGTAGTTAGCCAGGCCACGGGCGATCTCACGACCGTCCGGCGCTACGCACACCACCATTTCACCACGGCGGAAGCTGCCCTGGACCAGCTTGACGCCTACCGGCAACAAGCTCTTGTTACCCTGGGACAACGCCGACACCGCCCCCGCATCCAGCACCAGGGTGCCGCGGGTCTGCAGATGGCCGGCCAGCCACTGCTTGCGCGCCGCCAGCATGCCACGCTCGGGCGATAGCAACGTGCCAATGCGCTCGCCAGCCTTGAGGCGATCCAGCACGCGCTCCAGGCGCCCGCCGACGATGATGGTATGGGCACCAGAGCGGGCCGCCAAGCGCGCAGCGCGCAACTTGGTCTGCATGCCACCACGCCCCAGCGCACCACCGACACTGCCGGCCACGGCATCGAGCGCCGGGTCATCGGCACGCGCCTCGTAGATCAACTGGGCGTCCGGGTTATTGCGCGGATCGGCGTCGAACATGCCATCGCGATCCGTGAGGATCACCAGCAGGTCAGCCTCCACCAGGTTGGCCACGAGGGCAGCCAAGGTGTCGTTGTCGCCAAAACGGATCTCGTCGGTCACCACGGTGTCATTCTCGTTGATCACCGGGATCACCTTGAGCTCGACCAGGGCACGCAAGGTGCTACGGGCATTGAGGTAACGCTTGCGGTCAGACAGATCGTCATGGGTCAACAGAATCTGCGCGGTATGGCGCCCGTGCTCGGCGAAGCTGGATTCCCAAGCCTGCACCAACCCCATCTGACCAATCGCCGCAGCCGCCTGCAACTCATGCATCGCGCTGGGTCGCGCGGTCCAGCCAAGGCGGCTCATCCCGGCGGCAACCGCCCCGGACGACACCAGCACCAACTCGACACCCGCTTCATGCAAGGCCACCATCTGTTCAACCCAGACGCTCATGGCTGCGCGATCCAGCCCCTTGCCATCTGCCGTCAGCAGCGCACTTCCGATCTTTACGACCCAGCGTTGCGCACCCGTCACTTTGCTCCGCATCATCTTCAACCTTAGATTGAGGGCCACGCGACCCAGCGCCGCCCATAACGTTATTCGTGACCACCGATTACCAGATACTAAAACGCCGCTCGATTGAGCGGCGCTTAAGTTTATCGCAACAGATCAGTCACGCACGTAAATGATTTCTGGACCATCTTCATCATCCACATCTTCCTCGTCCCAATCATCGTCACCGATATCATGGACCGACTTGACGCCACTGCGACGCAGGGCACGCTGGTCATCCAGCGCCTGCAACTGCGCACGCGCCTCGTCTTCGATGCGCTGATCAAGATCCGCCAGCTCGGCCTTGTAGGCCGGATCGGCAGCCAGGCGATCGGCACGATCTTCCAGGTAGCGCATGATGTCGCGGGTCAGACGCTCAGTGCCTTCTTTGGCAATGGCGGAGATCACGTAGACAGGACCTTCCCACTGCAGGCGGTCAACGATTTCCTTGACCCGCTCTTCGTGCTCTTCTTCGAGGATCTGGTCGCACTTGTTCAACACCAACCAACGGTCACGCTCAGCCAGGGACGGGCTGAACTTGGCCAGTTCGTTGACGATCACTTCGGCAGCATCCGGGGCACTGGTTTCATCCAGCGGCGCCATATCGACGAGGTGCAGCAACAGACGGGTACGGGACAAATGCTTGAGAAAGCGAATCCCCAGGCCCGCGCCATCGGAAGCACCTTCGATCAGACCCGGAATGTCCGCGACCACGAAGCTCTTCCAGCGATCGACACTGACCACACCCAGGTTCGGCACCAGGGTGGTGAACGGATAATCCGCCACTTTCGGCTTGGCGGCGGACACCGAGCGAATGAAGGTACTTTTACCGGCGTTCGGCAGGCCCAACAAGCCAACGTCTGCCAGTACTTTCATTTCCAGCTTCAGGTCACGCTGCTCGCCCGGCTTGCCCGGCGTAGTCTGGCGTGGCGCACGGTTGGTACTGGACTTGAATCGGGTATTACCCAGACCGTGCCAGCCGCCCTGCACAACCATCAGCTTCTGGCCGGCCTTGGTCAGGTCGCCAATCACTTCCTGGGTCGCAGAGTCGATGATCGTGGTGCCGACCGGTACGCGCAGCACCAGGTCCTCACCTTTTTTACCGGTGCAGTCGGTGCTGCCGCCGTTGGAGCCACGCTCGGCATCAAAGTGCCGGGTGTAACGATAGTCCACCAGGGTGTTGAGGTTTTCGTCGGCCATCATGTAGATGGAACCACCATCACCACCATCACCACCGTTCGGACCACCGTTCTCGATGAACTTTTCGCGGCGGAAACTCATGCAACCGTTACCGCCGTCGCCTGCTTTTACTCGGATGGAAACTTCATCAACGAACTTCATAACAAAACGCCTCTCGCCGCACGGACGAGCTTAAGAAACCAAGACATAAGACTCTTGCAAAAATGAGCGCAGCGACCTCAATCAACGACCGCAAATCCAGCGCTTGAGCCCATCACAAACAGCTTTGCAAGAGACTCACCCCACAAACGAAAAAGCCCCGTCGCAAGACAGGGCTTTTCCAGCGAGCTCGCAATTAAGCCGAGACAACGCTCACGTAACGGCGGTTGAACGCGCCTTTTACTTCAAACTTGATCACGCCTTCGATTTTCGCGAAGAGGGTGTGATCTTTACCCATGCCTACACCGTAACCGGCGTGGAATTGGGTGCCGCGCTGACGCACGATGATGTTGCCCGGAATGATTTTCTGGCCGCCATACATCTTAACGCCAAGGCGTTTGGCTTCTGAGTCGCGACCGTTACGGGTACTACCACCAGCTTTTTTGTGTGCCATGAGTCAATTCTCCTAGTGAGGAATTAGGCTGAAATTAAGCCTGAATACCGGTGATTTTGATCTCGGTGTACCACTGGCGGTGGCCCATACGCTTCATGTGGTGCTTACGACGACGGAACTTGATGATGCGGACTTTATCGTGACGACCTTGGGAGATCACTTCAGCCACAACGGTAGCGCCAGCAACAACTGGAGCGCCGATGTTCACGTCATCGCCATTGGCGACCAACAGAACGCGATCAAAAGTAACGGATTCGCCGGTAGCGATTTCCAGTTTTTCGATCTTCAGGTATTCACCTGGGGCGACCTTGTATTGCTTGCCACCAGTAACAATTACTGCGTACGACATGGTATTTCTCCGATAATCCTGCTCACCCAGCGCTTTATAAGAAGAGGTATTGGCTGGCATGGCTGCATGGGATGGACGTCCCGAATGCAATTGCGTAAGGCAGGTGCTGCCCAGGAAGTTCAGGGTGCGCGATTGTACGCAAGCTGTGGAAGGCTTGCAAGTAGCCGCCAGTCGCCGTGAAAGCGTAGCGAGCGAAGGGAAGACAAGGAAAAAACAGGCGAGGAAGCGGAGTTTACTGGTTGTAAATGAGCATTCCGAGCCTGTTTTTGACGCAGGATTACCGAGCGCAGTAGCTTTCACGGTGACTGGACGCGCCTTGACACCCGGGGGCGCGGGTCCTAGCATGCCGCGCAACCCTTCTGGAGCGACTGTCGCTGATGCAACCCCAAGCTTTCTACCGCGCGGTGGCGGACGATTTTAGCGCCGTCGACGACATCATCAAGAAGCAACTGACTTCTAAAGTGCCGCTGGTCTCCAAAATTGGCGACTATATTACGTCGGCCGGCGGTAAACGCCTGCGTCCTTTATTAGTGTTGCTGTGTGGCAAGGCCCTGGGCCGCGAAGGCGATGACCTGCGCCTGCTGGCCGCTACTATCGAGTTCCTGCACACCGCCACCCTGCTGCACGACGACGTGGTCGACATGTCCGGCATGCGCCGTGGTCGCGAGACCGCCAACGCCATGTGGGGCAATGCGCCCAGCGTGTTGGTGGGCGACTTCCTGTATTCACGCTCGTTCGAAATGATGGTCGAACTGGGCTCGATGCCGGTGATGAAAATCCTGTCCCAGGCCACGCGCATCATCGCTGAAGGCGAAGTGCTGCAACTGTCCAAAGTGCGTGACGCGAGCACCACCGAAGAAACCTACATGGAAGTGATTCGCGGCAAGACCGCGATGCTCTTCGAAGCCTCGACCCACAGCGCCGCCGCCCTGTGCCAGGCGACTGCCGAACAGGCCGAAGCCCTGCGCACCTTTGGTGACCACCTGGGCGTGGCCTTCCAACTGGTGGACGACCTGCTCGACTATCGCGGCGACGCTGAAACCCTGGGCAAGAACGTCGGTGACGACCTGGCCGAAGGCAAGCCGACCCTGCCGCTGATCTACACCATGCGCGAAGGCACGCCGGAACAGGCGGCACTGGTGCGCAAGGCGATCCAGAAAGGCGGCATCGAGGACCTGGAAAGCATCCGCGCAGCCGTGGAAGCCTCGGGCTCTCTGGAGTACACCGCACAACTAGCGCGCGACTACGTGGCCCGTGCCATCAAGTGCCTGGAAGCCCTCCCCGCCAGCGAATACCGGGACGCCCTGGAGGAGCTGAGTGAGTTTGCGGTAGCCCGTACTCACTAACGCTCTGTGGGAGCTGGCTTGCCTGCAATAGCATCACCTCGGTACCGCTGATAGACCGAGGTGCCTGCATCGCAGGCAAGCCAGCTCCCACATTTAGACCGCAGCGCCCCCGCCCCAGCAAAACCCTATATAATGTGCGACTTTTAGCCATCCTGACTTTCAAGGAGCTTTAGTGAGCACGTTGCCACCCTGCCCAAAATGCAATTCCGAATACACCTATGAAGACGGCGCCCAGCTGATCTGCCCGGAATGCGCCCACGAGTGGTCCGTCGGTGGTGAAGCCGAAGCAGCCAATGATGAAGCCGTGAAGAAAGACTCCGTGGGTAACGTCCTGCAAGACGGTGACACCATCACCGTGATCAAAGACCTCAAGGTCAAGGGCACCTCGCTGGTGGTCAAGGTCGGCACCAAGGTCAAGAACATCCGCCTGTGCGATGGCGACCACGATATCGACTGCAAGATCGACGGTATCGGCCCGATGAAGCTCAAGTCCGAGTTCGTCCGCAAGGTCTGACCTGCCTGCCCATCCCGCGCCCGCCGCGGGATGGCGTCTCACCCTCCCCGCTTCACCTCCCTCCAAGTAGCAAAAAGCCATCCCTTTTGACCTTGCACAATGCCCACACAGAAAAATCAGGAAATTGCCAATAGGGACTTGCTATTCTACGAATAAGAATTATTCTCATTGAAACCTTTCAAGGAGATGCGAACCATGACTTATTTGATTGATGCCTGGCTGGACCGTCCGCACCCTTACCTGCGGATCCTTCATCGGGAAACCGGCGAAGTGTGTGCGGTGCTCGAAGAAGAAGCGCTGAATGAATTGCAGGACCAGGGCGACCTGGACGTCAACGGTCTGAGTTCCAGTGAACCTGGGGTGCTGAAGGAGGTAGTGAGGAATCTGTTTCTGTTCTGCTATGCCCGAGCATTGCGCCCGGTGACAGAGCTGCATGGCAAGTTTCACCCATGAGCAACCCGAAAAGCCCTGATTGCACCGGGCTCATGTGGGAGCTGGCTTGCCTGCGATAGCATCACCTCGGTGTAGCTCAAGACCGAGTCGTCTGCATCGCAGGCAAGCCAGCGCCTACACAGAGCCAGGCGCAACCATCAGCAGGTCTTACAGAACGTCGAGCAGCTCGACGTCGAATACCAGAACGCTGTGCGGCGGGATGCTGCCAACGCCTTGTGCGCCGTAAGCCAGTTCGCTCGGCACGTACAGGCGCCATTTGCTACCGGCATTCATCAGTTGCAGGGCTTCAGTCCAGCCAGCGATCACGCCACCCACCGGGAATTCTGCCGGCTGGCCACGCTCGTAGGAGCTGTCGAACACAGTGCCGTCGATCAGGGTGCCATGGTAGTGGGTACGCACCTGGTCTTCACGGGTCGGCTTGGCGCCTTCACCGGCGGTCAGCACTTCAAACTGCAGGCCGGAAGCCAGGGTGGTGATGCCTTCACGCTTGGCGTTTTCAGCCAGGAATGCCAGGCCAGCGCCTGCGGCGGCTTCAGCCTTGGCTGCGGCTTCGGCTTGCATGATGTCGCGGATCACCTTGAAGCTGGCAGCCATTTGCTCTTGGTCAACACGGCTTGGCTTGCCGCCGAACGCGTCGGTCAGGCCAGCCAGGATCGCGTCCAGGCTCACGCCAGGTGGCGGGTTGTCGCGCAGTTGGTCGCCCAACTGACGGCCAATACCGTAGCTGACGCGGGTTTCGTCGGTGGACAGATTAACTTCGGACATGGAAAGGCTCCGCTGTAGGACAACCGCAAAGGCCTGCAAAAGCGCAGTTTCTGCGTGCTATCCAAACTAAAAGGGCGAGCAGACTAGCACACTCGCCCTACGCTTGATGAGCCCAAAATCCCGGGCCAAAAGGCGCCGGGCCTGGATCAATGCTTGGTGACTTTATCCAGGTAACCCATGGCAAACGCCGAGATCACGAAGGTCATGTGAATGATCACGTACCACATCAGGTGCTGTGGATCGACATTCTTGGCATCCATGAAGATACGCAGCAGGTGGATCGAGGAAATCGCCACGATGGACGCCGCCACTTTCATCTTCAGCGACGAAGAGTCCATGGTGCCCAGCCAGTTGAGCTTTTCCTTGTTGTCGTCGATATCCAATTGCGAGACGAAGTTCTCGTAGCCGGAAATCATCACCATCACCAGCAACCCACCCACCAGGGCCATGTCGATCAGCGACAGCAGCACCAGGATCAGCTCCGACTCGGCCATCGCAAAGACATTGGGCAGCAGGTGGATCACTTCCTGGAAGAATTTCAGCGCCAACGCCAGCAGCCCGAGGGACAAGCCGAAATAGATCGGCGCCAGCAGCCAGCGGGAGGCGTACATTGCATTTTCGATAAAGCGTTCCATGGAATCTCACACAGCGTGGCTAGAAATGGCGGCGAGTATATCAGCCACGTACATCGCGCCATAACCACCCGGAAACTGACCTGTAGCGCTTCTGTAAGACAATTTTTCTGCTAGTGTCGGCCTCATCAAAGTGGCTCGATGCTGCCGGACAGGAATCTCAAATAATGGATGTGCGATCTCCCTTGGCCAGTCTTGGCCTGTGTGTGGCATTGCTGGCGGCCAGCGGCTGCTCCCCCAGCGACGAGCCCAAGCAAGCCAGTCTCGAAGAAAAAACCGCTCAGTTCGAGCAATCCCTGGACGCCATCCAGGACCCACGCCTCAAGGAGGCCGTAGCCGAACTGGGCGGTTCGCTACTGCTGCTGGAGCGTGCGCGCATCAAGCTCGACACCAAACCCGTCGAGACCGAGTACGGGGAAAACACCCTAGCCGCGCTTGCGCACTACCCGACGCCACAAGCACTGGTGGATACCTACATCAACGGGCTATTCGTCCTGCGCAAGAACTCGCACTCGGACTACCTGACCGATCTGCAACCGGTGTTCCCGTTCAGCGTCAATATGCCGGACCAATTCCCCTTCCCCCATGGCCTGGAATGGCAATCGGTGACCTTGAGCAACAACAAGGTCATCCCATTCCAGCCGGAATGGTCGGAAACCGACCCCGGCATTCAACTGAGCCCCAGCAGCTCCAACCTGACCAACCCGGACGACCTGACCGTCACCTATCCGTTCATCGAAGGCATCGAGACGGACAACAAGAGCCAGCCCCAACCCATCACACTCAAGGGCCAGGTCGAGGTCATCGCACCGCGTAAAGTCCTGACCTTCGACCTGACTCGCAAAGACGTGGGCCAGAAACGCAGCGAGGAAAACCTCACCGTTACCCTGCTGGCCCTGGAAAACAACTACGCCGAGATCGAACTGACCAACACCGCGCCCCTGGCGCCGCAAGTAGCGGATGAGTCGCCCAACCCGCTGCTGGTCCAGGCCCGCGACACTACGGGGCAGTTTCTTTCCCGCTCCGGCTCAATCAACGAGAGCGCCGCCCAGGTGGCGTTCTACGAGCAGCAACTGGCGCAGATGCGCAAGCAGAAAACCTGGTCCGACGCCTTTGAGAAACAGCTGGGGGACGAGCAGAAAGCCTTTGAACAAAAGCAGGCCAGCCACTACGCCAAGGTCTACTTCAATGGGCAGATCGATAACCTGCAGGTCAGCGTACTGGACTTTTCCGAAGCAACTGTCACCCGCAAGGACCTTGAGCTGCCGATCCGGCGCTTCGACAAAAACAGCCTGGAAAAAACCGTGCAGGCCCTGCCCATGCCGGTCACGGTGTATGACGACCAGGCCGCAGACTGGCTGCAAAGCGCCAGCCTCACCGAAGACCAGTTGAAAAGCAGCATCACCATCAGCCAGTCAGTGGAGGACGCCAGCGCCGCCCACATCGCCTTTGACCATCCTTTCACGTTCAATGACGATCTGATCGGCTCGACACGCACCAGCAGCGATGCACCGCTGACGTTCTTTACGGCGAACGATGAAGGCAAGCGCGGCGAGCCCATCGAGTTGCCCACCGAGGCCTTTGAGGTCGACCCATGGCGCGGCACGATCACCTACGATCTGAATTTATTCCCGGAAAACCCAGGGTTTGCCGTGGGATCGATCCCACTGTTCCTCGCCACCATCGAAAAAAGCACCGTCAGCACGGCACAATTGCCCAAGGGCCTGTCGCTCCAGGACAACGCGCTGATTGTCGACCAGGCGCTTTTTCCTTCCGACAGCTGGCGGTTCTTTGCCAAGGACGCCAGCGGCAACTATTTGAAGGAAATCCTCGGCGTCAGCCATCGCGCCCAGGAATACGGCACGGCACTGTTTGATGTGCATTACTTTTATGGCCGGCCGACCGAGCTTGAAACCTACCAACGCACGGCGTTGAACACGGTGCAGTACGGCTTTGAGGTCAAGCTGGACAAACCCGAGACCAAATAATTTGTAGGAGCCGGCAAGCCGGCCCCTACAGGGGTTGCGGGTTACAGGTGCAGGGCGTGGGGCCGGCCGCCGTTGAGCTGGCGCAGATGGGCTTGCAGGTGAATGCACCATATCTGCGGGTCGTCGGCCAGTTCGTAGCCGTGCAGGGTCAGGCTTTGCACGATGGATTCAAGAATGTTTTCCGCGACGAACGGCCCGTGGAACGGCCCTTGGGACTTGATGGTCGAGGGCTGCTCACCGGTCATTCCGGCGGCAAACAGCAACGTCCACATCCCTGCGTCCCCCGCAAGAGGACGAATGGAACATTCAATTCGGGTAACCAGGCCCAGGCACTGGCGGGTGAGGCAAAGGCTGCGCGGCATGGCGGCGACCCTCGGTAGATCCGGTGTTCAGCCTCCAAGTGCAAGGCTGTCTCTATCCCATGACTCCTGTAGATATCCCTTGAGCTGAGAATAGAAGAAAACCGGTACAAACCAAGGTTGTAGGGACCAACGGTGGTTGGCCCCATACAATTGAGCCAAAAATATGGCACCCCCTGTAGGAGCCGACTTGCCGGCGATAGCGCCAAAGCTGCTGGCCTATCAATACCTGACAGACCGCCATCGCCGGCAAGCCGGCTCCTACAACGGATACATCAGGTTGGCTTGGCCTCAGCCAACGCCTGCTGCGCCAGTTCCTTTTCCGCCTCTTTGAGGTCTTCCTCGCTGATCATCTCGGCAATCGCCCGCAGACGCTCAACCACGCGGGCGTTGACGCTACCCTCGGGGAATTGCCCTTCTGCATCCGGCTCACCCGCAGGTTCGCCCACCAACAGGCTCAACGCCTCGTCGGCCTGGCGCACGGCATACACATGGAACTGCCCTGCCCGCACGGCCTGCAAGACCTTCTCATCGAGCATCAACGTCGCGACGTTGGCCTGGGGAATGATCGCGCCCTGCTCGCCCGTCAAGCCACGAGCCTCGCACAGACGGAAGAAGCCTTCGATCTTCTCGTTGACCCCGCCCACCGCCTGCACTTCGCCGAACTGGTTGATCGAGCCGGTGATGGCAAAGCACTGCTTGAGCGGCGTCTTCGACAGCGCCGAAATCAACGTGCAGGCCTCGCCCAACGAGGCACTGTCGCCGTCGACGTAACCGTAGGACTGCTCCAGGGCAATGCTCGCGGAGATCGCCAGGGGGAATTCCTGGGCATAACGGCTGCCCAGGTAACCGGTGAGGATCATCACACCCTTGGAGTGGATCGGTTGCCCAAGGTTGACCTCGCGCTCGATGTCGACAATGCCGCTACCGCCCGGGTACACCGTGGCGGAAATCCGCGCCGGCACGCCAAACGCCGAATCACCGACCTCGAGCACAGTCAGCCCGTTGCATTTACCCACCGCGGCGCCAGCCGTGTCGATGAGGATGACCCCGGCGAGCATGTCGTCGAGAATCCGCGCAGAGACCCGCCCGGTGCGCGTGGCCTTGGCTTTCAGGGCACGTTCGATATGCCCGGCGTCAGTGCGTTCGTCGCCTGCCAAGTGGCGGATGAAGTCCGCCTCGCTGACCAGTTGGAACAGGTCGCCAATCCGGGCCGACAAGCGTGCCTGGTGCTCCGCCAAGCGAGCGCTGTAGGTCGCCAGCCGCGCCACGGCATCCGAGGTCAGCGGTGCCATGCCTTCTTCCGAGGTGCGGGTTTTCAGCAATTGGGCAAATTGCTCCAGGCTCTCATCGACCATCGGGATATCTTCATCGAAATCCACCAGTACCCGGAACATCTCCTGGAAGTCCGGATCCAGGTCTTGCAACGTGTAGTACAGCGAACGGGCGCCAATGATGATGACCTTCACCTGCAATGGAATCACTTGCGGGTTGAGGGTCACGGTGGCCAGGCGGCCCAACTCGCCCAGTGGCGATTCCATCTTCAGCTTGCGTGATTGCAGGGCCCGCTTGAGCGCGTCCCAGACAAACGGCTCGCTGAGCATTTTCTCGGCTTCCAGGATCAGGAAGCCGCCGTTGGCGCGGTGCAGCGCCCCCGGGCGCAATTGCCGATAGGTGGTGTAGAGCGCGCCCTGGTCGGTGCTGTACTCGATCCGGCCGAACAGGTTGTCGTAGGTCGGGTGCGGCTCGAACACCACGGGTGCGCCGCCATTGAGCGCATGGCCCACTACCAGGCTCGGGCAGTACTGCTCTTCGAGCAGCTTGCGCGCCTGGGCGTCGGTTTTCGCGTCATCCACCAACAACTCGACCACGGTCTTGAGCAGATAGACCTGCATCGCCTGCAGGTAGCCGCAGACGCCGGCGTTCTCGGCGTACTTCTCCGACAACGGCGCCAGCAGTGGCTGCAAGGCCAGGGTGATGGTCTCTTCGTTGAACTGGCGCATCTGGTTGTTGGACTCGCGCTTCCACTGCGGCAGGCTGGCGAGTTCTTCGTTGAGGCGTTCTTCGAGCTCGGAAATATCCGTGTGGAAGCGCTCACGATCGGCTTCCGGCAGTTGCGAGAACTCGGCCTCGTCCAGGGCCTTGCCATCGAGCATCGGGGTAAAGGCGATGTTGGTGCTGTCACGGTACAGCGCCACGTCCTTTTCCAGGGCTAGGCGCTCGATCACGTCCAACGCACGGTCGTAGCGCTGGTTGAAGGCGCGGTCGATGGCGCTTTTGCGCTGCTGATACGTCGGGTGCTCGAACACCGCCGGGAACGTGGCGACCAGGTTGTCGATCAGGCCACTGATATCGGCAATGAACGGGGCCGCGCCGCCTGCAGGCAATTCCAGGGCGCGGGGCTCGCGGGGCTCGTCGAAATTATTGACATAGACCCAGTCTGCCGGGGTCTGCAGGCGCTTGCCTTCGGCCTTGAGGTAGCGTTTGACGAACGAAAAGCGCCCGGTACCGTGCTCACCCATGACAAACACGTTGTAACCGGGGCGTGGCATCGCCACACCGAACTGCAACGCTTCAACCGCGCGTTCCTGGCCAAGCACACCGCGAAAGGGCTCCAAGTCATTGGTGGTCGAGAAGCTGAACTGTTCAGCGGAGAAAGGACGAGTCAGCGCTTCGGGCGCTAGACGCAAGCTGGCAGCAACAGGATCAGGCATCGGGCTTCCTTACATCAGGCGGGGCAATGGCGGCATTCTGGCGCCGTGCGTAGCTGGCTGGCAAGGCACGACTGAGGTAAAGCATAGACACGGGATGCGGCGTGCAAAAAAACCGGTCTGCATTGATTGTTTTACAAAAAACCACGGAACCCTTGGAACATGCCTAAACTCCAAACTGCGCGGGTTGGACTAATAACTGGCCCCTAGGGCGCCATGAGGCGCCTGAACCCTTGTCCATTGGTTTGCACACTAAGAGAACAAAGCTATGAAACGGATCCTTCTCGGTACTCTCTTCACCGTTGTCTCCCTCAATGCAATGGCCGAAGCGCCAGGTGGCCCGAACTGCGGTTGGGGCAACATGCTGTTCGAAGGCCAGCGCGGCACGCCGGCCCACTTTCTGGCCTCCACCACCAACGGCACCTCCGGTAACGCCACGTTCGGCATGACCTCGGGCACCAACGGTTGCAGCACCAACAGCGCGCTGACTTACGGCGGCAAATCGTGGATTGCCATGAATGGCATGATGAACGAGCTGTCCGAAGACATGGCCAAAGGCAATGGCGAAGCGCTGACCACCTATGCCGTGGTCCTGGGCGTTGCTCCAGAGGATCGTGATCACTTCGCAGCAGTGACTCACGAACACTTCCAGCAGATCTTCAGCAAGGCTGACGTAACCGCAGAAGACGTGCACTCCAACACCATCGCTGTTCTCAAAGGCGATGCCCGCCTGGCGAAATACGCCACCCAGGCTTAAGCTCGACCTGCCCGCGCCCTTATCCGGCGCGGGTTTTGTTTTTTGGACCTGCCCGCTTTGGGTCTTTATTTATTCCGACTTAAGTTGCCCCTATGCTCAAACGCCTTGCCTACCTGGCACTCTTCGCCTGCGCCCCGCTATCTGCGGCGCCGCATCTTGATGATCAACGTTTGCAGCAACTGGCCAATGATCCGTTCTGGCTTTCGCTGGGGCACTATGAAGCCGGCAAGATCAGCGGTTGGCGCAGCTATGTCAGCGACCAGAAATTCTTCATCGCCAAAGACGGTGCCCATCACCCGGACGCCGAGCTCAAGGCCACTGTAGAGGCGCTGTACGCCCCGGCCAGCCTTGGCGAAAAACACACCCAATGCGTGTACCCGGCCCGCACCCGCTGGCTCAAAGACCAGTTGCAGCTGAGCGACCTGCCGGCCGTGGACTGCGCCGAGTTCAAGCAATGGTTCAAGGACGTCGCGCCCCACAGCGCGGTGATGATCTTCCCGGCGGCCTATCTCAACAGCCCGTCCTCGATGTTCGGCCATACCTTGCTGCGCATCGACCAGGCCGACGTACAAAGCAACAAGACTGCCCTGCTCAGCTACGCGATCAATTTCGGCGCCTACATTGAAGGCTCGGACAACAGCATCCTCTACGCCTGGAAAGGCCTGATGGGCGGTTACCCAGGGCTGTTTGCCCTGGTGCCCTACCAGGAAAAACTCTCGGAATACCGTAGCCTGGAGAACCGCGACCTGTGGGAATACCGCCTGAACCTGACCCAGGTCGAAACCGAGCGCATGGTCGAGCACGTGTGGGAGCTCAAGCAGATCCAGTTCGACTACTTCTTCTTCGATGAAAACTGCTCGTACCGCCTGCTGGAACTGCTGCAAGTGGCGCGCCCAGGCCTGCGCCTGACCGAACAGTTCCCGCTGACTGCCATTCCTACCGACACCGTAAAAGCGGTGAAGGACGCCGGCCTGGTGGAAAAAATCGATTACCGCCCGTCCCGTGAACGGGAATTGCTGGAGCGCGCCAAGCCCCTGGACAGCGACGAGCAACAATGGGTGCTGAAGATCAGCGATGACCAGAAAAAACTGCAAGACCCAACGTTCAAAAGCCTGGGCAAAGACCGCCAGGCCCTGATCATCGACGCTGCCTACCGCCTTGGCCGCTACCGTGCCAACGGCCTGGAGCGCGACAGCGAGCGCTCCCAGCGCAGTTTCGAGTTGCTGCGGGCGATCAACCAGAACCCGGCGCCCGACCTCCAGATCGATCGCCCTGGCCTGCCGGAAAACGGCCATGAGTCGCGCACCTGGCAAGCAGGCATCGGTACCCGTGGCGACAAGGCCTTCGGCGAATACGGCCTGCGCATGGCTTACCACGACCTCAATGACAACGCCGAAGGCTTCCCCCTGGGCGCGCAGATTGAAATCCTGCAGATGAAACTGCGCCAGTACGAAGGTAACAACTGGCAACTGCAGCAACTGGACCTGGCGACCATCCGCTCCCTGACCCCGCGCAATGAGCTGCTGCAGCCGTTGTCCTGGCAAGTCACCGGCGGCCTTGAGCGAGTACCGGGCAAACATGACGACGAAACCCTGGTCAGCCACGTCAATGGCGGCGCCGGCGGCACCTGGCAACTGCACGACGACATGCTCGGCTTTGCCCTCGGCACCGTGCGCGTGGAACATAACAACGACTTCAGTGAATTCATCTCCCCGGCGGCCGGCTTCAACACTGGTGTCTTGTGGAAAAACCCGCTGGGCAACCTCAGCCTGGAGGCCAAGGGCGACTTCTTCACCAATGGCGAAGTACGCCGTAGTATCAGCCTGAATCAGCAGTGGGAAGTGTCACGTAACCTCGGCGTACGCCTGAGCGCACAACGCGAGTTCAGCCACATGGCCACGCCGGTGAACGAAGTGATGCTGGAAGTGAAGTGGTATCACTATTGACCCGGCGCAAAACCCACTGAAATTCCAGTGTGGGCTTGCCCCGCGCTGGGCTGCGAAGCAGCCCCAATAAGACGAATGCGTTGTACCAGATACACCGCAGCGGCTGGTTTTGGGGCTGCTTCGCACCCCAGCGCGGGGCAAGCCCGCTCGCCACAGGAGAGTTCGTCAGTTTCTGAAAGTTGTGTAGATACCTATGCCGCGATGACCGAGGTTCAGCTAGCACATATGCTGGCTGACACACCGCCATCGCCGACAAGCCCGCTGCCACATTTTGACATCCAGGAGTTCTAACGACATGGCCGTCACCTGCACCACCCTTGAACAAGTCCGGGAAAACATCGACCGCCTGGACCGCCAGATCGTCGCCCTGCTGGCCGAACGCGGCAGTTTCGTCTCCCAGGCCGCGCGCTTCAAAAAAGACAGCGATGGCGTCAAGGCTCCCCAGCGTGTCGAACAAGTCATCAACAAGGTTCGCGAGCTATCGCACACCCTTGGGGCCAACCCCGACGTCACTGAACAGGTGTACCGGGCGATGATCAGCGCATTCATCCAGCAGGAATTGGCCGAACACGCCGCTCTCACCCAACCCACGACATAACCCCCTAGGGCAAGCCCACTCGCCATAACCTCACCTGTGCACCTGGGTTTTCGGCATGATTGCTTGGGCAAACTCATCCAATCCGGAAAACGGTTCTCGCTGCCAGCACAAACATACTTTTAGCCAAGCACCCAACTCGTTGATATATAAGAGGGAAATTCCTGGAGCCTGCTAGCTTTTCTTTAGTTGCCACAAAGTTGCTCTTACTCAATTCTCTTTTTGAAGTTTTTTGTCTAGTATCGGACAGCAATCAAATTGCCACCATGTCTATACACGGATCTGAATAGGTAAGAGGCTTATATGGAATTTTTCGAAAAGCTTACCAGCCTGGCCGCAAAGGTTCGCTTGCAAGGCCCCGCTATTCAAACAGAAGAAGCTACAAAAAATGCGTTCGTAATGCCGTTTATCAACACGGTATTGGGTTACGACGTGTTTGATCCGCAGGAAGTAACCCCTGAATTTGTCTGCGATATCGGAACAAAGAAGGGCGAAAAAATTGATTACGCAATCATCAAGGAAGGCGAGGTTCAAATACTCATCGAATGCAAAAAAATCGGTGAGCCACTGAACCTCAATCATGCATCTCAATTGTTTCGCTACTTTCACGTTACAAGTGCAAGAATCTCGATTCTCACCAATGGTCAGGTCTATAAGTTTTTTACAGATCTGGATGCGCCCAACAAAATGGATGAAAAACCGTTTCTGGAATTGGACCTTCTGGATATTGACGAATACTCAGTTCCAGAATTGACCAAACTGACCAAGTCAGCCTTTGATGTCGACTCAATCATCAATGCAGCGGGTGAGCTGAAGTACGTCAGTCAAATCAAAAAAGTCATAGCATCACAGGTCAGTAAACCCGATGATGACTTTGTCAAAGTTTTCGCATCTCGGGTGTACGAAGGAGTAATTACACAGAAAGTCCGTGAGCAGTTCTATGAACTGACCCGAAAGGCTTTAAGCCAATTCCTCAACGACCAAATCAATGATCGACTCAAGTCAGCCATGAGTGGGGCTATTCAGCCGACCATAACCTCTCTACCCGTCTCGTCCAGCGCCAATACAACCACGACTGAACGCGACGAGTTAGAGGAAAAAGTTCTGACAACACTTGAAGAGCTTGAGGGTTATCACATCGTAAGAGCTGTCGTGCGCTCAGTGGTCGATGCCAAACGGATCGTACAACGAGATACACAGAGCTACTTCGGGATTTTACTCGACGACAATAATCGCAAGCCCATTTGCCGACTCCACTTCAACCGCAGCCAGAAGTACATCGGTATTTTTGATGAGGAAAAAAACGAAACCCGACACGCCATTTCATCCATTGATGAGATTTATGAATACTCAGACCATCTGAAGAAAACGGTAGGGTACTACGACTGACGAGTTGAAGGCCCGGGCCCCCGGTGGCGAGCGGGCTTGTCCCGCGTTGGGCTGCGCAGCGGCCCCAGCACAGACGCATGCGTTGCATCTGACTTTGCGTGGCGCCTGGTTTTGGGGCAGCTTCGCTGCCCAACGCGGGGCAAGCGGGCTTGCCACCAAAAATATGCCGTCCAAACAAATAGCTCACCCAGCTTTCACATCTCCCCGACGAATCCCCTTCTAGACTTCCCTTATCAGCCGCTCAACGGCCAGGGAGTATGAGATGTGGCGGTTCGCTGTGGTGCTGGGCGTGGTGATGGCGCTTTCAGGGTGCCAAACCACCCACGAGGAGTTGCTGGCCAGGGGTTATCCACCGGCCTTCGCCGACGGTTTTGAGGATGGCTGCGGCAGTGGGCGCCAGTCGGCCGGGGTGATCACTGGGGTGTTTCGCAAGGACGTCCCACGCTATGTGAAGGACCGCACCTACGCCGAAGGCTGGGAGGATGGCTTTCGCCAGTGCAAGGCCATGCGCGAGAGCGAGGACCAGCAGGACTACCGGGAGCGCCACTGGGACGAGCGCGAGCGCGCCTGGCAGCAAGAGAAGGACCGCGACGCCGCACGGGCCTATCGCAGCCAATAACACCTCTGTAGGCGCTGGCTTGCCAGCGATGGCAAGCCAGCGCCTACAGTGGATCAGCGTTATGGCTTAGACGATACCCTGGGCCAGCATTGCATCGGCCACTTTCACAAAGCCCGCGATGTTCGCGCCCTTCACGTAGTTGACCCGGCCATTTTCCTCACCGTAGTGCACACAGGCGTGGTGGATCGATTGCATGATGTTGTGCAGTTTGCTGTCCACTTCACCGGCGGTCCACAGCAGGCGCATGGCGTTTTGCGACATTTCCAGGCCACTCACCGCCACGCCGCCGGCATTGGAGGCTTTGCCCGGTGCGAACAGGATGCCGGCGTCGATAAAGATATCCACAGCCTCGAGGGTGGTCGGCATGTTGGCGCCTTCGGCCACGCAGATGCAACCGTTGCGCAACAGGTGGTGGGCGGCTTCGGCGTCCAGTTCGTTCTGGGTCGCGCATGGCAGGGCGATATCGCAGGCCAGTTCCCACGGGGTCTTGCCGGCGCGGAATTCCAGGCCGAAGCGCGAGGCCAATTCGCTGATGCGCCCGCGCTGTACGTTTTTCAGCTCCAGCAACGCCGACCATTGCTCCTCGGTCAAACCACTTTCGCAATACAGGGTGCCTTCGGAATCGGACAGGGAAATTACTTTGCCGCCCAGGTCCATGACTTTGCGCGCCGCGTACTGCGCGACGTTGCCCGAGCCAGAAACCGCCACGCGCTTGCCTTCGACACGCTGGCCCTGGCGCTTGAGCATTTCTTCAGCGAAGTACACACAGCCAAAACCGGTGGCCTCGGGGCGGATCAGGCTGCCGCCGTAGCTCATGCCCTTACCGGTAAACACCGAGGTGAATTGGTTGCTCAGGCGCTTGTACTGGCCGAACAGAAAGCCGATTTCCCGGGCGCCCACGCCAATGTCGCCAGCGGGTACGTCCACGTCCGCGCCGATATGGCGATACAACTCGCTCATGAACGACTGGCAAAAACGCATGACCTCGGCGTCGCTCTTGCCCTTGGGATCAAAGTCCGAGCCGCCCTTGCCGCCGCCCATGGGCAGCGAGGTCAGGGAGTTCTTGAAGGTCTGCTCAAAGGCGAGGAATTTCAGCACCCCGAGATTGACCGACGGATGGAAGCGCAGGCCGCCTTTATAGGGGCCAATGGCGCTGTTCATCTGGATACGGAAACCGCGATTGACCTTGACCTTGCCCTGGTCATCGACCCACGATACCCGGAAGGTAATGGCCCGTTCCGGCTCGCAGATGCGCTCGAGGATGCCCGAAGTCAGGTAGTGGGGATTGGCTTCAAGAAAAGGCCACAGGCTGCGTAGGACTTCTTCCACAGCTTGGTGGAATTCCGGCTGGTCCGGGTCGCGTTTTTTGAGGCGGGCAAGGAAGGATTCGACGGATTCGATCATGAAAAGTCTCGGCAGATTTATTGTCGTTAATGGCGAATTGCCCAGGACTTTATCAATTCATGTCGCACCGCGACAGGGCAAAATGTCGCTTTTGTGAATTTAAATGGTGCATTGGATATAAATAACCCTAATTTTCTGCCCCCTAACGGGGATTTAAACTCGGGGAATGCACCAATAGTTAAACCGCTATCGCAGGCAAGCCAGCTCCCACATTTGATCGTGTTGTAGCGCAGGTACTCGATCTAATGTGGGAGCTGGCTTGCCTGCGATGAAGTCACCTCGGCGTACCTGAAATGCGCCCACAAAAAACGGAGCCCGAAGCAGACTGTGTGAAAACCTAGCAATCTGCTGGCAGGTTAAAGAAAATGCCCGTATCGCAAGATACGGGCATTTTGCTTATGCGCTATATCCAAGGTGAAGACCGCTCCCAGAGCGCGCTGTTTCCACTTTCGCTGGACGAACTTATCCCCGATGACCATCTGGTTCGGGTGATCGAGGCCTACATTTCCCTGCTGGACCTTGAGCAGTTGGGTTTCGACAAAGCCAGACCCAAGGCCACGGGACGCCCTTCATACGATCCTGCCGATCTGCTCAAACTCTACTTGTACGGCTATTTCCAGCGTATTCGCTCGTCGCGACGACTCGAGGCCGAGTGTCAGCGCAACGTTGAAGTCATGTGGCTGCTGGGCCGACTGGCCCCTGACTTCAAAACCATTGCTGATTTTCGCCGCGACAACAGTGCGGCGTTCAGCGCCACCTGCCGCGCCTTTGTTCAGTTTTGCCGACACGCGGGCCTGATTGCTGGCGAGCTGGTGGCCATCGATGGCAGCAAGTTTCAGGCAGTGGCTTCGAATCGAAAGCACATGACGCCGAAAAAGCTCAAACACCAGGAAGCGGCGCTCGAGAAGCGCATTGCACGCTATTTGGCGCAGCTCGATGAGGCGGATCATGGCGAGGAAGGGGAGTCCATTGACCGCTCAGCGGTGCAGGCGGCGCTTCGGGAGTTGCAGGTAAAAAAGGCCAATAACCAGACCTGCCAGGTGCTAATGGAAGCTCAAGGTCTGGTTCAACACATTGTGGGCGAGTCCGATGCGCAAAAAATGCGTACGCCTTCTGGCAAGTTCGTGGCGTACAACATCCAAAGCGCCGTGGACGCTGAACACTGTCTGATTCTGCACTATGAGGTGACTCAAGATGGCGCAGATCGGCAGCAGCTTGAGCCGATGGCAAAAGCCGCTAAAGCCCAATTACAGCAATCGCAATTAAGCGTCACTGCCGACGCCGGCTACTCCAATGGCGAACAGTTTCAGGCCTGTGAAGACGCCAGTATCACGCCGTTCGTGCCCCCTAATCGGTCAGTCAACAATCAAGGTGGCGGTACTGAGTTTTTCGATCGCACGGACTTCAAATACGAAGAGCAAAGCGACGCTTATCAATGCCCTGCCGGCAAGATGCTAACGCTCAAGCAGATGAGCAAGGGCGACCGGATTTATCAGGCGACTCTCGCCGATTGCAGCGTTTGCCCGTTAAAAAGCCGCTGCACCAAAGCGAGCCGCCGTTATCTCACACGCCATGCTCATGAAGCCGCTTTTGAACGTATGAAGCTGCGAATGCAGGCCCACCCCGAGATGATGGTCAGCCGACGATCCATCGTCGAACACCCCTTCGGCAATCTCAAGCAATGGCTATTTGGCAATGGCCGGTTCTTGCTGCGACAGCTGAAAGGCGCCAGAGCCGAAATGGCACTGGCAGTGCAGGCCTATAACCTGAAAAGAGCGATCAAGGTGATGGGCGCCCATCAGTTGATGGCATTGATGGGCTGAAAGGCCCTTTTTTCGTTCTGCCTGTTAGAAAAACAAATGCCCCGACAAGTCGGGGCATTTGTTTTTGACATTGGCAGGTTGTGTTTTCACACAGTCTGCGAAGGCTCCGCTTTTCAAACCACCGACCCGATTCAGGCCAGTTTCTTGTGCCGTACACGATGCGGCTGGGCAGCCGCTTCGCCCAGGCGCTTCTTGCGATCGGCTTCGTACTCGGTGTAGTTGCCTTCGAAGAACACAGCTTGCGAGTCATCTTCGTACGCGAGGATGTGTGTCGCCACGCGGTCAAGGAACCACCGATCGTGAGAGATCACAATCGCGGCGCCCGGGAAGTCCAGCAGGGCTTCTTCCAGGGAACGCAGGGTTTCAACGTCGAGGTCGTTGGACGGTTCGTCGAGCAGCAGGACGTTGCCGCCCTCTTTCAGGGTCAGGGCCAGGTGCAAGCGACCACGCTCACCACCGGACAGGTCCTTGACGAACTTCTGCTGGTCGCCACCCTTGAAGTTGAAGCGGCCGACATAGGTGCGCGACGGGATTTCATAGTTGCCGATGCGGATCTGGTCGGAACCGTCGGAAATCTGCTGGAACACGGTCTTGCTGCCGTCGAGGTCTTCGCGGCTCTGGTCGACACAGGCCAGTTGCACGGTTTCGCCGACTTCAATGGTGCCCGAATCCGGTTGCTCCTTGCCCATCAGCATGCGGAACAGCGTGGATTTACCCGCACCGTTACCACCGATCACGCCAACGATGGCGCCTTTAGGCATGGAGAACGACAGGTTGTCGATCAGCACGCGGTCGCCATAGCCTTTGCAGACGTTCTTGAACTCGATGACCTTGTCACCCAGGCGCGGACCGGCCGGGATGTAGATTTCGTTGGTCTCGCTGCGCTTCTGGAATTCCTGGGACTGCATTTCCTCGAAGCGTTGCAGACGGGCCTTGGATTTCGACTGACGGGCCTTGGCGCCTTTGCGCACCCATTCCAGCTCGTCTTTCATGGCCTTTTCATGGGCCGACTGCTGCTTGGATTCAGCGGCCAGACGGTCGGACTTGGCTTCCAGCCAACCGGAGTAGTTGCCCTCGTAAGGGATACCCGCGCCACGGTCGAGTTCCAGGATCCAGCCGGCGACGTTGTCCAGGAAGTACCGGTCGTGCGTGATCGCAACCACGGTGCCCGGGAAGTCATGGAGGAAGTGTTCCAGCCAGGCCACGGAGTCGGCGTCCAAGTGGTTGGTCGGTTCGTCGAGCAGCAGCATGTCGGGGGCCGACAGCAGCAGGCGGCACAAGGCCACGCGGCGCTTTTCACCACCGGACAGGTGCTCGACCTTGGCGTCCCACGCCGGCAGGCGCAGCGCATCGGCGGCGACTTCCAGCTGGCGCTCCAGGTTGTGACCGTCACCGGCCTGCAGGATGGCTTCGAGCTTGGCCTGTTCGGCGGCCAGTTTGTCGAAGTCGGCATCCGGCTCGGCGTAGGCGGCATAGACCTCGTCCAGGCGGGCCTGGGCGTCCTTGATGACGCTGACGGCTTCCTCGACCACTTCACGCACAGTCTTGGACGGATCCAGGATCGGCTCTTGCGGCAGGTAGCCGATGTTCAGTTCGGGCATCGGGCGGGCTTCGCCTTCGAACTCGGTGTCGACGCCAGCCATGATTTTCAGGAGCGTGGACTTACCCGAACCGTTGAGGCCGAGCACACCGATCTTGGCGCCCGGAAAAAAGGACAACGAAATGTTTTTCAGGATTTCCCGCTTCGGTGGAACAACTTTGCCCAACCGATGCATGGTGAAAACGTATTGAGCCAAAATATGGACCTCGTAAAAAGATGAGAACAGGGCCTGCGTAGCGGCATGGCGCTGTACGTAGCACATCGAATGATCAAGGTTAACCTAAGTCAGCGGCGGCGGGCAGGTTGACAGGTGCTTTTCAGCCGCGCTTTTTCCTGCTGTAGGCCAGATAGAACACAAACCCCAGCGCCACCCCCCAAAATGAAGAAGACACATGGAAGAAGTCGGGGAAATACACGGTGATCATCAAGGTGGCGACAGCCGGGTAATAAAGATCACTTTTGAGCGCGTCCCTCAGGGCGTCCGCCAGCGTGCTGAACAATGCCAGTGCAGCCAGCGCCAGCACAACCGCCGAAGGAATGACCGATAACAGGCTCACCAACCCGGCGGCAAAGAACGCCATGACCCAGTAACTGATGCCCGCCGCACAACTGGCGATATACCGCTGCGACTTGTCTTCGCAGGCCAAGGGCCCGGCACACATGGCCGCCGTCAGCGCTGCCAGGTTGAGATTGTGGCAGCCGAACAGGGAGGCACAACTGGTGGCGAATCCGGTGACGAACAGCATCCCGGGGAAATGGCTGGTGTAGCCGTTATTACGCAAAATCAGATAGCCGGGAATATTCTGTGAAAACAACGTGACCACAAACAGTGGGATGGACAGGTTGATAAACGAGGACAAGGTGAAGACCGGTACTACCCACTCAAACGTCAGGGCTGAAGCCTCCACCACCGGTGCCAGCGGTGGCTGGAGCAGGAAATAGGCAAATAGCGCGCAAAGCGTCACCGGCAAGGCGAATAACGGTTTGAAGATAAACAGCACCAACCAAAGGGCGGCCACCACTCCCATGATCAAGGGGTAGCGCTCAAAGGCCGGTACAAACGAGGTGGACAGTGAGAGCAAAACCCCCGCCAGCATCGCCGATGACAGGCTGGCGGGTATTTTTTCAATATAGCGGGCAATGTTCGGTACCACGGCCAGCGCCAGCATCAGTACCCCGGACATGAAAAAGGCACCGACTGCTTCACCAAACCCAACCAGGGGCTGGTTATACCCAAGCAGGATCGCCGACCCCGGTGTCGACCACGCAAACGCGTACGGCTTTCGGGTTAACAAGGAGTAGGCGATCCCCAGCCCTCCCTGAAACAGACACAGGACCGCCAGGGCGCTGACCGCCTGGCTGGGTGAAGCCCCTACGTTGTAAAAACCCTGCAGCACAATAAAAAAAGTACTGATAAACCCTATCAGCGCTGCACTCGCTCCTGTGCTGATCAGGCTCCACCAAGCCACGGGTAGGCCACTGCGCGCACTCCATCGCTTGCTTGAAACACTCATCACCGCCACCTCGCTTGTCGACTTTTCGAGCCGTGACAGGAACAAACTTGCACAATCGAAAATACGATGCTAAACCAATATCCAATGGATATTGGTTGCTTCGTCTGAATAGTAGTGAGTAGTAGATTTGAAAAGCAAACGGCTTAGTGACCTGGGTGAGATTCAACACAGAACAGCAAGCGAGCAGATTGAACAGGTGCTGAAGCAGGCAATCCTGGAGGGCCGGCTCCCTCCCGGAGAGGTGTTGCGCCAAGAGGAGCTGGCGCAGACCTTCAACGTCAGTCGCATGCCGGTTCGAGAAGCGCTGAAGAAACTGGAGGCACAGGCGCTAGTGGATTTCGTGCCTTACAAAGGCGCGATCGTGACGCAGATATCGAAGGCCGATGGCCTTGATAACTACGCGATCCGCCTGGCACTGGAACCGGCCGCCATACGGCAGTCGATTCCCTACTTGACCCACGAAGATCTGCAGATGGCCAGGGACTTGATCCAGCAGATGAATGACGAAACGGAAATGGACCAACTGGGGGTGCTGAACAAGCGTTTTCACATGTGCCTCTACGGGAAGACGCCCCATGCCAAGTTCTTGCAACTGGTCGAGAAACAACTGTCCGTGGAGGATCGTTACCTGCGCTTTCACTTGTCTGCCATGGGCCGTGAGCACATGTCACAGGACGAACACCTGGCGATGGTCGAGGCCGCCACCCACCAGGATCTGGACCGCGCCGAGGAGTTGGTGCGCAAGCACTTGATAAAGGCCGCTATTGCACTGGAAAACTTTTTCGACCGCAAAACTTAAAAGTGAGTGCTTACCGCACAACAAGGAGGTAGTCGTGGTAGAGGTCATTTCAGCAACCGCCGTGGATTCGGCGCAGAACCTGGCTGGAAAGTCGATTTTCCTGGAAATGGGCGCACGTTTGGGCGTTGTCGAGCTGCTGTTGCAAGCAGAGCCCTTCGATGCGCAACAGGTCGTAGACCTGAGCGGCGCCAAGCACCATTTCGTCGTGTCCTACCTCAACGCGCTATGCAAGCTGGGGCTGGCCGCGCCTGGCCCTGACCCCGAAAGCTACAAGGGCACCGCCGAACTGCCAGCGGCGGTGAACAACTGCGGCTACCTGCTGTGGGCCTTGCAGTCCTGCGCGCCGTTGATCGAACACCCTGTGCAGTTCGCCAATGATATGCAGGGTGCTATCGACACCTACGTACGCAATGGTGAGCACGTGGCCAGGACGTCCAAATGGATGGGGGCGACCGACTTTTATCCCCATGCCGAAAAGGAAATCCTGCAAGCCAACCCGCAAAAAATCATTGATTTCGGCTCAGGCACTTGCGGCCTGCTGATCCGCCTGCTTGAGCAACTGCCACAGGCCACGGCAATTGGCATAGACCTGAGTGCCAGCGCTTGCCAGAAAGCCCGGGAAATCATTGAAGGCAAAGGCCTGAGCCAGCGGATCCAGGTGATTCATGCACCGGTTGAAAGCCTTATCAACGATCCGGCCTTGCTCAAGGACGTCGATGTCATTCACGCAGGCTTCGTGTTCCATGACCTGAACCCGACGCAAAGCCAGGTTCTGCCGCGCCTGCTGGCGGCCATCAAGGGCGCATCCCCCCGCGCCAAACTGGTGATTGCGGACGCCATCCCCGACGACACGCCTTGGCAAAACAACGCCTATTCGCTGGCGTTCACGTTTTTACATACCCACTTCATGGATCGACGGTTTCCTTCTGAGCAAGGCTGGCGAGCGCTGCTCGAACAGGCTGGGTTCATGGACGTGACCATCAGTAAACCCGGCCTGTCGGGCAGTCGCCTGATTGTCGGTCACTAAAGCACCACCCTTCCTTTAAAGCAGTAAGGAACCCTATGTCGTAACCAATCCTTGGGAGATCGATCATGCGTATAGAAACCCTTGTGGACCGTGTCAAAACCCATCGCTGCTACAGCCACCCCATCTTCCACAACTGGGCCCGGGTCAACCCCGGAACCGAAGCTATCGGCGCCTTGTTCCACCATATACGCAGCTTTTGCGATGCCACCCGCCCGGGCTGGAACCTGCCTGAAGGCCTGAAGCAGATCGGCCTGCCCACCGAAAGCCATCTGCTGCAGGAAATCGTCGACAGCGAGGAAAACCATGGCCCGGAACTGGCGATGATGGCCGGGCATATCATCAACCGTTCAGTGCCGGGCAAGGCGTTGTTCGACGACCTGTCCGACCAGGCCCATATCGAGTCCATGCTCAAGCGTTGCTCCGACGAGTTGCTCGGCCAACTGCCAGGTTACGACTTTGCCACCGGCCTGATGCCGCAAACCAAAAAAGCCATCCACACCTTTGAAGCACGCAAATCGACGGCGCCCCAGGATGTGTACAAAAGCCTGGGCACCGCGCTGGCCCTGGAGATCATCTCCAATCGCCAACTGATACCCGGAGAAAAAGCCTGCCTGATTGACAGCGGCCTGTACCGCGCCAGCTTCGACGAGCCGGCCATGCACTACCTGCTGGAGCACTACGGTGAAACCGGCGCCGAATGCCAGCACGAACAGAATGCCATCGAAGCCGTAGGGTCAGTCCTCAGCGCCGAGAACAGCACGGCAATCGTCCAGGGCGCCGATGATTTCCTCAATAACCTGGAAGCGTTATGGGACTTGCTGGACGCCACTCTCCTCCAGGCCGAGGGTAGCCGCGCAGCGGCCTGAAGCGTACCGACGGGCCGGGCGACCGGCCCCTTTCACCGACCAAACCACAGGTGAACCATGAACCTACAAGCACTCGACACCCTCTTCGAAGAGTTCTTCCGCAGGCCCGTCGCCAATGCCGAGGACATATTCGACCTGGGCGCGAACTCCTTGACGGCCATTCAATTGATCGGCCGGGTCAATGAGGCGTTTGGCGCGAATATCAACATGGAGCAGTTTTTCCTCAAGCCGTGCAAACAAACCATCATCGATCAGTTGCAGCCGGCAACGGCGGCCCATTACGCCTGATGAGGTACGCCATGCACAGCCTGTTCCCCTTGACCCTGAACCTGCCGCGCGCCGGCAAGGTGATCTGTGTACAGAGCCTGCCAATTGATCCGGCCCGGGAGACCTTGCTGCTGTTATCGCCAGTCGGCACGCAGTGTTTCTACATGAAGAACGCCGCATTGTTTTTCATCAGCCGCTTCAATGTGATCATTCTGGAAAGTGACGCACTGCTGTCCTATGCCTCCACAGCGCAACTGACACCGAGCGCGGGGGTCAGCGATTTTTTCACGCAGCTGCGCACTGCGCTGCCTGAGGGCGTATGCCTGGATGCTCTGGTGGGTTACTGCTCTTCCGCACCTTTGGCGCTGTTGGCCGCGACCCAGGGTGCCTGCCGCAAATTGCTATTGCTCAACGGCGCCTACTTTCTCAGGGGCGATGAAATTGCCAAGAGCCAGTATGAACGCGACGTCGAACGCATGATGCAATCGATCGCGCAGGGGAACTGGGCCCAAGTGTATGAAGCCGTCAGCCTGATCCACACCGCGTGCAGCTATACCCCCAGCGACTACCGCTACCAACAGGTCCGGCCTTTGCGCGAGCTACAGGCCTTTCACCAATACCTGACCTTCCTCAACCACTTGGCGAGCCTGGAAGTGGCGAGCACCGCCCAGGCCGTCAAGACACCCACCCTGGTCTGGTGTGGCAGCAACGATCGCTACACCGACACTGCGTCTTCAAAATACGTGGCGCAGTGGCTGCCTGACTGCCAACTGATCGAAGACCCGGCCGGACATCATCACGACTTTGTCGACGGCCATGAACAGCTGTACCAGGCCATGAGCTGTTTTCTGACCCGCGACACAGCGCAGGCCAGCCGATGAACGCACATAATCGGTCCACGACCCGGGTGTTTCGCAAGTTCCAATCGATTTGCACGGTGACGCCCGATGCGGTCGCGGTTGTCGCTGAAGACGCGTCGATTACCTATCAACAGTTGCATGAGCGAGTACTGGGGCTGTGCGAGCAATTGACCCCGCGGGGCCTGGCCGATACCCCATGCCTGCCACTGGTCGCCAATCGTTGCCTGGACTATCTGGTGACGCTGCTGGCTTGCGCCAAGCTGGGGCTGGCCTATGTTGCCATCGATCCCGGCACCCCCGCCAAGCGCATCGTCGCGCAGCTTGATCAACTGGGCTGCAACCATGTTTTGCTGCTCGACCAGCCCGAAGCAGTCAATTTAGATCCACGCCTGACCCACTTGCGTCTTGACGAAAGCGGCGCCCTTAGCGCCCAAGGTCCAGCCTTTCGCCGGCCCACCCGGCCGTATCCAATGGACATCGATCCGCTCACGGTGATGTTCACCTCCGGCACCACTGGCGTCCCCAAAGGCGTGCTGATTGGCCAGGATGGGCTGCTGAACCTGGTGGAGAACGTACAGCGGCAAGTTCAAGGCCTGGCGCGCAACTATGTTCATCACTCCTCGATCGGCTTTGACGCCGCGTTGTTTGAGGTCTGGGTCCCTTTGCTGACAGGTGCCTGCGTCACCTTGCACAAACCCGCTTTCAATATCGAGACCCTTTGCGAGGCGGTGCAAAAAGCCCGGTGCGACGTGCTGCTGTTGACCACCTCGCTGTTTCATCTGGTGGCGCAGCACCGCCTGCACATGCTCGCCGCAGTGCGGGTGCTGTACGTCGGTGGCGAAGTACTCAAGCCGGTGCATGCCCGGGCGCTGCTGGCGGCCAACCCAGGCATCACCCTCATCAACGGCTACGGCCCGACCGAGAACACCGTGTTTTCCACCTGGCATAGCCTGGGCACACTCAAGGATGCCCAGGCGCAGGTCATCCCGATTGGCCATCTGCTCAGCCAGGTTTACGCCAAAGTCGTCGATGCCGACCTTCGAGAGGTCACACCCGGCACGTCCGGCGAGTTGCTCCTCGGCGGACGAAACCTGGCCCTCGGCTATCTGGACGTCGAACTGACCCGCAAGCGTTTCCTGCGCCTGCCAGAAGGTATCTATTACCGTACCGGCGACTATGTGATCGAGGACGAACATGGGGTTTTCCGCTATCAGGGCCGCATCGACGAACAGGTCAAGATCCACGGCTACCGCGTCGAGCTCGCCGAGGTCGAACAGGGGCTGATGCAGTTACCGGGCATCGCCCAAGCGGTGGTGCTGGCCCGCGCCATGAATCCTCTGGAAAGCTGCCTGCATGCCTTCATTGTGTTCCAGCATGGCTGGCCGGATACCGACGAAGGCAAGTTACTGAGCCTGCTATCCAGCCGGCTTCCCCCCTATATGCTGCCATCGCGCATCCATCGGTTGTTCGAACTGCCGGTGACGGCCAATGGCAAGGTGGATAAACGCGCGCTGCAATCACTGGCGGACGAACAGGCCGCTCATATTGCGCCCCACCCTGCAGGCTCCGCGGTGCTGGAAGCCTGGTCCAGCATCCTGGGCACCCGCGACTTGCAGCCTGAAAACTCCATTTATACCTATGGCGCCTCGTCCCTGAGCGTCGTCATGGCCCACACGCAAATCAACCAGACCCTTGGCAGAAAAACCCCATTCGATGAAGTCGCCCGGCTGAACACCTTGCAGGAATGGGTGCAGTACTACGTAGCGCATGAAAACCTCAGTAACCTCTCTTAGGAGCCGACATGGATATCACTGACTTTTCGTTGACGGAACAGGAGCATCAGCAATTCGACCGGGACGGCTTTATCGGGCCCTTCACGCTCTACGAGCCTGAAGAAATGATGCAACTGCATAAAACCGTACGGGCGCAATTGTTCAACCGTACGCACGCGCCCTATGACGCGCCCCTGGATGTGGCGATCACCAATTACGACCGGCACCTGGACGTTGAATTGCTGACCCGTCATGTCTTTCGCAAAGAGATCGTGCACCGCCTCAAAAGCATCCTGGGCCCGGACGTAATCTGCTGGCGCAGCGAGTTCATTCCCAAATATCCCGGCAATGAAGGCACCGATTGGCACCAGGCGGACACGTTCGGCCATGCCTCCGGGGAACCCCAACTGGTCTGGCCCGAGGATGAAGCATTCGGCGGCGCCATCAACGTGTGGACCGGTTTTACCGACGCCACCCCGGAAAACGGCTGCATGCTGTTTATTCCAGGCACCCACAAAAAAATGAACTACGACGAGTCCATCGGCATGACGTTCGACCCGGTCGCCAATAAAGATGTGGTCAAGGGCCAATACGCCCGCGGCTTCAACGGCTACGACTACAGCACCCTGCAAAAAGACAAATCCTGGCAACCGGACGAAGCCGCAGCGGTGCCGATCGTGATGAAAGCCGGGCAGTTTGTGATCTTCCGCTCGATGCTGATGCACTCCTCGCTGCCCAACTCGACGTCGGACAAAACCCGCCTGGGGTATGTGGCGCGCTATGTTCCAGGGCGGGTGAAGGTCTACCCCGGCACCGACTATGTGAAAGAGTTTGGGGGCGAGTATCGCCTGGACAAATTCGGCGTGGTGCAAGTTGCCGGGACCTGTACCGACCAGCAAAACCGCGTGGCGAACAGGAGCCTCAGTGGCCTGGACCTCAAGCCTCTGGCCAGTTGACAAGGATCGCCCATGGAACAGCCCTCGTACCTGGCGATCGACCATATCGCCTACGCCACCCGATCCACGGAAAAAACCTCAGCGTTCTTCAAGACCCTGGGGTTCGAGGTGCTGTTTCATCGGCAACCGATCGAGACCTTTGGCGTATTCATCACCAAATTGCGTTCTCCGGCGGGTGAGATCGTCGAAGTGGTCGAACCCTTTCGCGCCGACAGCGTGGTCAGCCGGCTGCTGGTGGACGTGGAGGCGTGTATCTATCACGTGGCCTTCAAGGTCGGTGACCTGCACACCACCCAGGCGTCACTGGCAAAAATCGGGGGGGTGACCGTGACCAATGCCATGACGATCCCCTATCCCGCCACACCAGAACACCGTTCACTGACGACGTCACACATGTTTCATCCGGCGGTAGGCCTGTTCGAGATCACTGGATGAGAGGGACGCCATGAACCACACAACCCTGGCGCAGCCCCGCTGGCTCGCACCGTTCCACACAGGGCACGCCGCCGTCCAGCGACGCATATTGCTGTGCTTCCCCTATGGCGGTGGAGGCATGGCGCCGTTCCTCGGGTTGAACGCCTTACACAGCATCGACATCGCGGCCTGGGGGGTCAGGCTGCCTGGACGTGAGGAACGTATCCAGGAGGCGCCAGCGCTCAGTGTCGAGCAAATGATCAATGCCATAGTCACCGAGCTGCAAGCGCTGACACTTCCGTTTGCCTTCTATGGCCACAGCTTCGGCGCCGGCCTGGCACTGGATATCGCCCATGCCCTGGCCGAACGGGGCCACCCTTTACCCACCCACCTGCTTCTTTCCGGGCGCATGCCGCCCCATACCGGCTATTCCCCGTTACTGGGAGCGATGAACGATCAGCAGCTATGGGCGCACATCCGAGCGCAAAGCACCCTGCCGTTGCCACCGGACCCTGCGTGCAGTTTCGCCCGTACCGCCGTGAAGAAACTCAAGGCCGACCTGGCGCTCAACCAACAACTGACCTACCGCTTCCTGCGACCCTTGCCGGTCCCCCTGCATACCCTCAATGGCTATGACGACCCGTTGATCGACCCCCATCGCCTCGACGAGTGGGGTTGCTACACCAGTGCCACCTTTCAGAGCCAGTGCGTACCAGGCGGGCACTTTTTTTTCGAAGACGACTTTCCACGCTTTTACTCGTTTTTTTTAACCGCCCTCAGTGAACAAGGCAGCTAAGTCATATGGAACGCGCATTCTGGAGCACCCCTTACCTTTCGACCCTGGACGCTCGTGTGCTGAGTATCGAGGGGCGTAACGTGGAGATCAGCCCGACGATTTTTTTTGCCGAGTCGGGCGGCCAGGAGTCTGATCACGGTACGATCAACCGCATTGAGGTCAGCCAGGCCACGGTGGCAGGTGAGCGGATCATCTATGCCCTGGCCCAGGACCCGGACTTTGCCGTTGGCGACCAGGTCAACGTAACGATCGACTGGCCTCGGCGCTACGCATTGATGCGGTTACACTTCGCCGCGGAAATCGTGCTGGAACTGTTCTACAAGAAATTCCCCGACCTGCAGAAAATCGGCGCCCACATAGGCCAGACCAAGGCGCGGATCGACTTTACCCTGGCAGAGAATGTCAGCCAGTACTTTCCCGAAATCCTGCAGGAAGTCGAAACGCTGGTCGCGGCCGATCTGCCCATTGAAAGCCGCTTCACCGACACCGCGCGCTTGCGCCGCTGCTGGCACATCGACGGGTTTTCCCAAGTGCCCTGTGGCGGTACGCACCTGAACACCACTGGCGAAATCGGCAAGATCCGCCTCAAGCGCAATAACATCGGGGCGCAAAAAGAGCGTGTCGAAATCTACCTGCTGGACTAACCGCCCTACCCCCTGACTGTCCTGGGAGACAGCCTTCATGCTCAACGTCATGTCTGCACTTGGGTTGCTGCTATTAATGCCGGGGCCGACCAATACCCTGTTATTGCGCTCTGGGGTGCTTTCTGGTTTCAAGCGGGCCTGGACCTTGAGCTTGTTGGAATGCCTGGCTTACCTGCTGCAGATTTCATTTTGGGGCTACCTGCTCAGCCATATGGGTGCCAGCGCGCCCTGGTGCCTGAAAGTGATGCAGTTTGTCTCGATCTGTTACCTGGCCAAGACCTCGTACTGCCTGTGGCGCGAGCCCACCGTCGGCCTGCCCGCTATACCGGGCGCGCGGGTATCGCGCCGGCAATTCTTTTTGCTGACGCTGATCAACCCCAAGGGCTTGCTGGTGGTGTCGTTCATCGTGCCCGTGCAAACCTTTGCCGATACCGCCTTGTATGGGCAGTTCGTCATGCAATTCACCGCGGTAGTGATCCCGGTAGGCTGCGCCTGGGTGCTCTTCGGTGCGCGTATCAAGCGCAGCGGGCATGCCTGGTTGACCCCGCAAAACATAAACCGCACGGCGTCTGTGGTTATTAGTTGCTTTGCACTGGCAATTCTATTCAAACTGGCGGATGCGTTGATCCGTACCGGCCCGGCCTTATAGTCCTGCCAGGCGGCGCTGGCACTTTGCCACAACTCAAGGCATGCTAGCCGCCCTTCGGGCGTCCGGCTTATAGTGCACGTCGCGCGCCAGTACAGCCAAACCGCAGGATCACAGCTTGACCAACGTAACAAAGCCAAGCCCGTTGCGCGCAGCCCATATTGCGCCGGGCGCCCCCCTGCACGGAACCCTCAAGGGCGCGTTGGCGACGCTGGTCCTGTTGCTGCTCGCGCTATTGTTCTGGCAACTGCTGGACCAATTGCAGCAAAACCAGAAGAACCAGCAGCAATACACCATCAATTACAGCGCCGACCTGGCCGAACAGATCAGCCTGAACATGGCCCTGAGCGCGCAAATCGCCCTCAACCTGCTGCCGATTGTCGAGCCCCCACGCAACGAAGAACAGCACCAGGCCTTGGTGCGCAGCTTGCAACGCTCGCTGCCGGAACTACGCAGCGTCGCCCTGCTCGCCCCCAGCGGCGCGATCATCAGTGACACCGCCGACAACAGCCAGGACGGTGCCTGGCTCGAAGAACTGGTCAAGCGCAGCCATGCCCAGTCCTATTACCTGAGCAACAACAGCGACGGCTCCGTCATCTACTTGCTGCTGCACCAACCCAGTGGCGGCGCAAAAATGTACTGGGCGTTGCGCCTGGCCCCCAATTACCTGGCCAACCTGACGCGCCAGGACGGCCAGGGGCCGCGCCCGATGTGGGCGATTGAAAACCAGTTGAACCATCGGATTGTCAGTCGCGACAGCGGCATGCCCAGCCAATGGTCGTCCGGGCTGACCCCGGAAGAACTGAATAAAACCGTACTGGTCACCCCCTTGAGCAAAAGCGACTGGCAACTGCGCGGCCTGTTCGACCGCGCCGCCGTGCTGGAGCAACTGCTGCCGGCGTTTATCGGCAAGTGCCTGCTGGGCCTGGCCTTTTCGCTGATCCCGGTGCTAGTGCTGCTGAACATGCGCCGCCGCCAGCGCCAGGTCAACGAAGGCCGGCGCCGCTATCAGGATATCTTCGACGGCACCGGCGTGGCCTTGTGCGTGCTCGACCTGTCGGGCCTGCGGGGGTTCTTCGACAAGGCCCAGTTGCACACCCGCGAGCAGTTGCAGGACTGGCTGCAAAACAGCCCCGAGCAACGCCAGCATCTGCTCAAGGAACTGCGTATCACTGAAGTCAACCAGGTGGCGGTGCGCCTGCTGAATGTGGCGTCCTGCGAACAGGCCTGGGACCGTTTGATCGACGGTTGCGCGCTGAACACCAGCGCCATTGGCTACCAAGTGCTGGAAGCCGTGCTGACCCAGCAAAAACAGCTGGAGCTGGAGATTCAACTCAGCGACATCGACGGCAACGACCAGTACCTGTGGCTGGTGATGCGCCTGCCGGAAGCACAGCACGACTATAAGGCAGTGATCCTCAGCATCAGCGATATCACCAGCCGCAAACTGATCGAACTGTCGCTGGTGGAGCGCGAAGGGTTCTGGTCGGACGTGGTGCGTACCGTGCCGGATCACCTGTATGTGCAGGATGTGATCAGCCAGCGGATGATCTTCAGCAACCACCACCTGGGCCATACCCTGGGCTACAACCGGCACGAACTGCAACAGATGGGCGAGTACTTCTGGGAGATCCTGTTGCACCCCGAAGACGCCGAGTACTACCACGAACTGCGCCAGCAACAGCGCGCCGCCGGGTACCTGGCACAGTTGCAGTGCCAGCTGCGCTTTAGGCACCGCAACAACCAGTGGCGGCGCTTCGAGATCCGCGAACAGGCCCTGGCCCGGGACAAGACCGACCAGGTCACGCGGATCATCGGCGTGGCCAAGGACATCACCGACCAGATCGAAGCCAGCGAGTCCCTGCGCGACAGCGAGCAGCGCTACCGGATGTTGGCCGAAAGCATCAGCGACGTGATTTTCTCCACCGACAGCAAGCTGGCCCTCAACTATGTCAGCCCGTCGGTGAATGCAGTGCTGGGCTATGAAGTCGACTGGATCTTCAAGAACGGCTGGCAATCGACCATCGCCAACCCGCAACAACTGACCGGCATCTACACCCTGGTAGAACGTGTCAGCCGCTCCCTCGACCAGCCCGAAGCCCTGGCCCTGCTGCGCGATGACGTGCAGACCCAACTGTTCCTGTTCGACTGCCTGCGGGCCGATGGGCGCAAGGTGCCGATCGAGCTGCGCCTGGTGCTGGTGTGGGACGAGCACGGCGCGTTCGAAGGCATCCTCGGCGTGGGTCGCGATATCAGCCAGCAACGCCGCGCCGAGAAAGACCTGCGCATGGCGGCCACGGTATTCGAGCATTCCACCTCGGCAATCCTGATCACCGACCCGGCCGGCTACATCGTGCAGGCCAACGAAGCGTTCAGCCGGGTCAGCGGTTATGCGGTGGCCGACGTCCTCGACCAGTTGCCGAACATGCTCACCGTCGACGAACAGCAGGAAGCGCACCTGCGCTACGTGCTCAAGCAGTTGCACCAGCACAGCACCTGGGAAGGCGAAGTGTGGCTCAAGCGCCGCAGCGGCGAACATTACCCGGCCTGGGTCGGCATTACCGCAGTACTCGATGATGAAGGCGACCTGGCCAGTTATGTGTGCTTCTTCAGTGATATCAGCGAGCGCAAGGCCAGCGAACAACGCATCCACCGCCTGGCCTACTACGACGCCCTGACCCACCTGCCCAACCGCACCCTGTTCCAGGATCGCCTGCACACCGCGTTGCAGTCGGCCGAACGGCAGAAGTCGTGGGTGGTGCTGATGTTCCTCGACCTCGACCGTTTCAAGCCGATCAACGACTCCCTGGGGCACGCCGCCGGCGATCGCATGCTCAAGGAAATGGCCACCCGCCTGCTCGGCTGTGTGGCCGAAGACGACACCGTGGCGCGCATGGGCGGTGACGAGTTCACCTTGCTCCTGCAACCGCGGGTCAGCCGCGAAATGGCGCTGAACCGGGCTATTCATGTGGCCGAGCAGATCCTCGCCAGCCTGGTGAAGCCGTTTGTGCTCGAAGGCCGCGAGTTTTTTGTCACCGCCAGCATCGGTATCGCCCTGAGCCCTCAGGACGGCAACGAATTGAGCCAACTGATGAAAAACGCCGACACGGCGATGTACCACGCCAAGGAGCGCGGCAAGAACAACTTCCAGTTCTACCAGGCCGACATGAACGCCAGCGCCCTGGAGCGCCTGGAACTGGAGAGCGACCTGCGCCATGCCTTGGACCAGAACGAATTCGTGCTGTACTACCAACCGCAGTTCAGTGGCGATGGCAAACGCTTGACCGGCGCCGAAGCCCTGCTGCGCTGGCGCCACCCACGGCGCGGGCTGGTGCCGCCGGGGGATTTCATCCCGGTACTGGAAGAATTGGGCCTGGTGGTGGATGTGGGCGACTGGGTGATCGACGAGGCCTGCCGCCAACTCAAGACCTGGCACCAGAACAAGGTGCGGGTACCCAAGGTTTCGGTGAACATTTCGGCCCGGCAGTTCTCGGACGGGCAGTTGGGTACGCGGATCGCTACCATCCTCAAGGAAACCGGGCTGCCGCCGGCGTGCCTGGAACTGGAGCTGACCGAAAGTATCCTGATGCGCGAGGTCAACGAGGCCCTGCAGATCCTTGCCAGCCTGAAAAACCTTGGCCTGAGCATCGCGGTGGACGACTTCGGCACCGGTTACTCATCGCTCAACTACCTCAAGCAATTCCCCATCGACGTGCTCAAGATCGACCGCACCTTCGTCGACGGCCTGCCGTCCGGCGAGCAGGACGCGCAGATCGCCCGCGCAATCATCGCCATGGCCCACAGCCTGAACCTGGCGGTGATCGCCGAAGGCGTGGAAACCCATGAGCAACTGGACTTCCTGCGCGAGCATGGCTGTGACGAGGTACAGGGCTATCTGTTTGGGCGGCCGATGCCGGCCAATCGGTTTGAGGCGCAGTTCTGTAATGATGCGCTGTTCATGTTTGACTGAAGTTTTGCGGTGAGGCTGATGGCCTCTTCGCGAGCAAGCCCGCTCCCACATTTGAATGTGTTCGCAAATCAAAATGTGGGAGCGGGCTTGCTCGCGAAGGAGCCCTCAAATACGCCATCCATCTCTGGATGAGCGCCACTTGTCCGCGACATGATGTCCTTTCATATGCCATCTAAAACCCATTGGGTTAGAATGCCCCTCTTTTCTGCCCCCGATCCTTGAGGACCGCCATGTTCAGCCGTGATTTGACTATTGCCAAGTACGACGCCGATCTCTTTGCCGCCATGGAGCAAGAAGCTGTGCGCCAAGAAGAGCACATTGAGCTGATCGCTTCGGAAAACTACACCAGCCCTGCGGTGATGGAGGCTCAAGGTTCGGTTCTGACCAACAAGTACGCCGAAGGCTACCCAGGCAAGCGCTACTACGGCGGTTGCGAGTTCGTCGACGTGGTTGAGCAACTGGCCATCGACCGTGCCAAGGAACTGTTCGGCGCCGATTACGCCAACGTCCAGCCACACGCCGGCTCCCAAGCCAACGCGGCCGTTTACCTGGCCCTGCTGCAAGGCGGCGACACCATCCTGGGCATGAGCCTGGCCCACGGCGGTCACCTGACCCACGGCGCCAGCGTTTCGTCCTCCGGCAAGCTGTACAACGCTGTGCAGTACGGCATCGACGGCAATGGCCTGATCGACTACGACGAAGTCGAGCGCCTGGCGGTCGAGCACAAGCCAAAAATGATCGTGGCCGGTTTCTCTGCCTACTCGCAGATCCTCGACTTCCCACGCTTCCGTGAAATCGCCGACAAGGTTGGCGCCTACCTGTTCGTCGACATGGCCCACGTGGCCGGTCTGGTCGCCGCTGGCGTCTACCCGAACCCAGTGCCTTACGCTGACGTCGTGACCACCACGACCCACAAGACCCTGCGCGGTCCACGTGGTGGCCTGATCCTGGCGCGCGCCAACGCCGAGATCGAGAAGAAGCTCAACTCCGCGGTATTCCCGGGCGCCCAGGGTGGCCCGCTGGAGCACGTGATCGCCGCTAAAGCGATCTGCTTCAAGGAAGCGTTGCAGCCTGAGTTCAAGACTTACCAGCAACAAGTGGTGAAAAACGCCCAGGCCATGGCCAGTGTGTTCATCGAGCGCGGTTTTGACGTGGTTTCCGGCGGTACTGAAAACCACCTGTTCCTGCTGTCGCTGATCAAGCAGGACATCTCCGGTAAAGATGCTGACGCTGCCCTGGGCAAAGCCTTCATCACCGTGAACAAGAACTCGGTACCGAACGACCCACGTTCGCCGTTCGTCACCTCGGGCCTGCGCTTCGGCACCCCGGCCGTGACCACTCGTGGCTTCAAGGAAGCAGAGTGCAAGGAACTGGCTGGCTGGATCTGCGACATCCTGGCAGACCTGTCCAACGAAACCGTGATCGACGCGGTACGTGAGAAGGTCAAGGCCATCTGCAAGAAGCTGCCGGTGTACGGCGCTTGATTGCAGTTGCTTGAATGAAAAGCCCGGCTCTTGAGCCGGGCTTTTTTATGCCGATTTGAGTTTGGAATGCAGATCAAAAGGTGGGAGCGGGCTTGCTCGCGAAGGCAGTGTATCAGTCGGCACATGCATCAACTGACAGGTCGCCTTCGCGAGCAAGCCCGCTCCCACATTTTTGACTGTATTTCAGGTCAGGGTTGGTAGACCCGCTGGAAGCCCGCGCGAATCTTCTCTTCGGGCAATTCGTCGGCAATAAACACAATCACACTCTCCCGCGCCTCGCCCTCGGCCCATTCGGTATCCCAATCGAAACCGTAGAGCTTGAGCACGCCCTGGAACACCATGCGCCGGTCTTCCCCGGCGATGTTCAGCACGCCCTTGTAGCGCAGCAGTTGCTTGCCGTGCTCCTCCAGCAGCTCGTTCATGAACTCACTGAGGCGGTCGATATCCAGCGGCTGGTCGGTGCGCAATACCAGGCTGGAGATACGGTCGATGGACGGTGCCTGGCTGACCGGGCGCAAGGTCATGCCGGCGTTGAGGTTGAAGCCACGCACGTCCAGCAACTCGGCGAGGTCAATCTTGCCGTGCTCCACCACCCGGATCGGCGCACGGCGGTTGATGCGGGTCAGGCGCTCGCAGAGGGCGTCGAAGCTGGCGTCGTCCACCAGGTCACGCTTGCTCACCAACAGGCGGTCGGCAAAGCCGATCTGCGCCTGGGCGATGGTCTGGCTCAGGTGGTGTTCGGCGTGGGCCGCGTCCACCAGGGTGATGATGCCGTCGAGGATGTAACGCTCGCGCAGTTCTTCATCGATGAAAAAAGTCTGGGCCACCGGCGCCGGGTCGGCCAGGCCGGTGCACTCGATCACCAGGCGGTCGAAGGCGATCTCGCCGCTGTCCAGGCGTTCGAGCAGCAGGTACAGGGCTTTGGTCAGGTCGGTGTGGATGGTGCAGCACACGCAGCCGTTGGACAGGGTCATGACTTGCACCGGCTCATCGCCCAGCAACTGGGTGTCGATACCGGCGTCGCTGAATTCGTTTTCGATCACGGCGATTTTCAAGCCGTGTTCGGCCTTGAGCAGATGACGCAACAAGGTGGTCTTGCCAGCGCCGAGGAAGCCGCTGAGGACGGTGACGGGGATGGGAGAGGACAAAAATATTCTCCTTGAGGAAACTTAAAACAAATGTGGGAGCGGGCTTGCCCGCGATTGCGATCTCACATTCAACATCGCTGCTGACTGACAGTCCGCCATCGCGGGCAAGCCCGCTCCCACAAGGGATCACATAGGCCCAAGCCTATGGGTTCAACAGCACTTGGGCCCGCCCTTGCCGCCGTAACGGGCTTCCTGGCGTTCCCGGAAGAACGCCTTGTAGTCCATCATCGGCTTGTCCGGGTGCTTGGTTTGCATATGCTCGACGTAGGTGTCGTAGTCGGGCATGCCGACCATCAGGCGCGCGGCCTGACCGAGGTATTTACCGAGGCGACCAATGTCATTGAACATGTTTGCAACCCTCTATCACGCGTCCGGCATGGCTTGGAATGGCGCTTCTTTATCCGTACGTTCCTTGGTACCCCAGGCGGCTACGCCGACTTTGATCGCATAGAACAAGATGCTGAAGACCACGAACAGGAACAGTACCGTCAGCGTCGCGTTGGTGTAGGCGTTCCAGATCACGTGCTGCATCTGGTCGATGTTCTTCGCCGGGGCAAGGATCTGGCCGTTGGCCAACGCATCGCTGTACTTCTTGGCCAGCGACAGGAAGCCGATTGCCGGGTTGGCGTCGAACAGCTTGATAAAGCCTGCGGTGGTGGTGCAGATCAGCAGCCAGACAGCCGGCAGCAGCGTGACCCAGATGTAGCGCTGGCGCTTCATTTTGATCAGCACAACAGTGGCGAGCATCAGCGCGATACCGGCCAGCATCTGGTTGGAGATGCCGAACAGCGGCCACAAGGTGTTGATGCCACCCAGCGGATCGATCACGCCTTGGTACAGCAAGTAACCCCACATCGCCACACAGCCTGCGGTCGCGATCAGGTTGGCGGTCCAGGACTCGGTGCGCTTGAGCGCCGGGACGAAGGAGCCGAGCAGGTCCTGGAGCATGAAGCGACCGGCACGGGTACCGGCGTCAACTGCAGTCAGGATGAACAGCGCTTCGAACAGGATCGCAAAGTGGTACCAGAATGCCATGGTGTTTTCACCCGGCAGGACACTGTGCAGGATCTGCGCGATACCGACCGCCAGGGTTGGCGCACCGCCGGCACGGGCCAGGATGGTGGTTTCACCGATATCGTTGGCCACTGCCTGCAGCGCTTCCGGGGTAATTGCAAAGCCCCAGCTGCTGACGGTCTGGGCAACGGTCACCACATCAGTGCCGACAATCGCCGCAGGGCTGTTCATGGCGAAGTACACGCCTGGCTCGATCACCGAAGCGGCAACCATGGCCATGATGGCGACGAACGACTCCATCAACATGCCGCCATAGCCGATGTAGCGCGAGTGGGCCTCATTGGCCAACAACTTGGGCGTGGTGCCCGAGGAGATCAGCGCATGGAAGCCGGACACCGCACCACAGGCGATGGTGATGAACAGGAACGGGAACAGGCCGCCCTTCCACACCGGGCCAGTGCCATCGATAAACTGGGTCAGCGCAGGCATTTTCAGGTCAGGCATGGTGACCAGAATGCCGATCGCCAGGGCGATGATCGTGCCGATTTTCAGGAACGTCGACAGGTAGTCACGGGGAGCCAGGATCAGCCACACCGGCAATACCGCCGCCACGAAGCCGTAGCCGACCAGCATCCAGGTGATCTGGATCCCGGTGAAGGTGAAGGCCTTGGCCCAGACCGGATCAGCGGCAATCTGCCCGCCCAGCCAGATCGAACCCAGCAGCAACAGCACGCCGATGATCGAGATCTCGCCAATGCGGCCCGGCCGGATGTAGCGCATGTACACGCCCATGAACATCGCAATCGGGATGGTCGCCATCACCGTGAAGATGCCCCACGGGCTTTCGGCCAGGGCCTTGACCACGATCAGCGACAACACCGCGAGGATGATGATCATGATCAGGAAGCAGCCAAACAGCGCGATGGTCCCGGGAATGCGGCCCATCTCTTCGCGAACCATATCCCCCAGGGAGCGGCCGTTGCGACGGGTGGACAGGAACAGGATCATGAAGTCCTGCACCGCACCCGCCAGCACCACGCCGGCAATCAGCCACAGGGTACCTGGCAGGTAGCCCATCTGCGCGGCCAAGACCGGGCCGACCAAAGGCCCTGCACCGGCAATGGCGGCGAAGTGGTGACCGAACAGGATATGTTTGTTGGTCGGCACATAGTCCAGACCGTCGTTGTTGATCACTGCGGGGGTGGCCCGCCGTGGATCGAGTTGCATCACATTATTTGCAATGAACAGGCTGTAGTAACGATAAGCCACCAGATAGATGGCGACTGCCGCGACTACAATCCACAAGGCGTTGATCGCCTCGCCGCGACGCAAAGCCACTACGCCCAGGGCGCACGCTCCTACGATTGCCAGCAACAGCCAGGGTAGATGGCGGAGCAGGCTATTATTATTTTTCATTTTTTTATTCCAGCCAGGTTGGACAGAAAGACAGCCATCCGGAGTTTAGCGCGCTGTGCCCTAAAGACCAGCCCCCTACGTTGGTCTAGAGCCTTGCCGGGGCGAAAAAAACAGAAATAAATGCCCGATAATGGCGCAAGGCTACAATCCCTGTACCTACAGAGGGTTTCACCATGAGCGACCAGCCGTCAGATCGCCGCCGTTTTCGGCGGATTGCCTTCGATGCCAGGACCGAACTCAAGCAGAACGGCCAGCAATGGCCGGTGCAACTGGTGGATTTATCGCTCAAGGGGCTGCTGGTGCAAAAGCCCGCGCCGTGGTTGGCCAAGGGTGATGAGCCGTTTGACGTGGACATTCACCTGGACGCCCGGACCGACGTCAGCATGCAGGTGCGGCTGACCCATGATGACCAGGGGCAACTGGGGTTTGTCTGTGAGCATATCGATCTAGACTCGATCAGCCATTTGCGCAGGTTGATCGAGCTGAATCTGGGGGATGAGGAGGAGTTGCATCGGGAGCTGGGCGAGTTGCTGAACATCTGACCTTTGCCGGCGATGGCGGCGTGTCAGTCAGGGATGTAGCGACTGATTCGACGTCATCGCTGGCAAGCCAGCACCTACAGGGTTTTGGGTTATTCGAACAAGGCGTCCAGGGCCTGTTCCAGACGCGTCACCGCAATCACCTGCAACCCCGGTGGCGCCTCCTTCGGTGCATTGCCCTTGGGCACGATGGCACGCTTGAAGCCATGCTTGGCCGCTTCCTTCAGACGCTCCTGGCCGCTGGGCACCGGACGCACTTCGCCCGACAAGCCCACCTCACCAAATACCAGCAGGTCATGGGGCAACGGCCGATTGCGCAGGCTGGACATCACCGCCGCCATCAACGCCAGGTCCGACGCGGTTTCCAGCACCTTTACACCGCCGACCACGTTGAGGAACACGTCCTGGTCATGGGTCGGGATCCCGCCGTGGCGATGCAGCACCGCCAGCAGCATCGCCAGGCGGTTCTGATCCAGGCCCAGGGTCACGCGGCGCGGGTTGGCCAGGTGGCTGTCGTCCACCAGGGCCTGGACTTCCACCAGCATCGGCCGGGTGCCCTCCCACGTTGCCATTACCACGCTGCCCGGTACTTCTTCCTGGGCGCGGGTCAGAAAGATCGCCGAGGGGTTGGAGACTTCTTTGAGCCCCCGGTCCGTCATGGCGAACACCCCCAGCTCGTTGACCGCACCAAAACGGTTTTTCACCGCGCGCAACAGGCGCAGACGCCCATCGGACTCGCCCTCGAAATACAGCACCGTATCGACCATATGCTCCAGCACCCGCGGGCCGGCCAACGCGCCTTCCTTGGTGACATGACCCACCAGGAAAATCGCCGTACCGCTTTGCTTGGCATAGCGCACCAGCAACGCCGCGCTTTCCCGCACCTGGGACACCCCACCCGGCGCCGATTGCAGCTGCTCGGTGAAGATCGTCTGGATCGAGTCGATCACCATCACCTTGGGTTTTTCCACACGGGCGGTGGCGATGATGCTTTCGATACAGGTCTCGGTCATGACCCGCAACTGGTCCTGGGGCAGGCCCAGGCGACGGGCGCGCATGGCCACTTGCTGCTGGGATTCTTCGCCGGTGACATACAAGGCCGGCATGCGGCTGGCGATGCTGCACAGGGTTTGCAGGAGGATGGTCGATTTGCCGATCCCCGGATCGCCGCCGATCAACACCACCGAGCCGTCCACCAGGCCGCCACCGAGCACCCGGTCAAGCTCGCCGGAAGCAGTAGAAAAGCGCGGGATTTCTTCGACGCTGACTTCAGCCAGGGTCTTGATCTGGGCTTGCTGGCCGGTCCAGCCTGCGCGACCGGTGGGCGCTGCGGCGCCGCCACTTTCGATCATGGTTTCAGTGAGGGTGTTCCACGCCCCGCATTCGCCACACTGGCCCGCCCATTTGGGAAAGGTCGCGCCGCACTCCGTGCAGCCGTACATGCGCTTGGCCTTTGCCATCTGAGAACCTCCAACCGAAAAACCGCGATGATAGCTCAGCGCGGCGGTGCGGTACGGATTTCACCGTTGGCTAATCGTGTAGCGCTGTTGCCCAACGGGTCCTCGGCGTTCAGGTCGGCGCCCTGGGCCTTGAGTGCATCGAGCAGTTCCACGCGCTTGAACAGCCCGGCGTACATGGCCGCCGTCTGTCCGGCACCGTTGCGTTGGTCAGGGTTGCAGGCGGTGCCCAGCAAACGCCGGGCAATGCTCAGCTCACCCTTAAAAATCGCCCCCATCAACGCCGTATTGCCGCGTTTGTCCTGCACGCAAGCATCGGCACCGGCCGCCAGCAGTTGCTCCACGGCCGGTCCCTGCCCGTGATAGGCGGCCAGGATCAGCGCGGTGTAGCCCTTGTCATCGACGGTGTTCAGGGAATAGCCGGACTCGATAAAGGTGTTGAGCATCTCCACATCGCCACGCCGGGCGGCGTCGAAGTAGTAGTCCTGCAATTGCGCCTTGAGGGCCTGCGGGTCGGCCAATACGCTCAAGGACCAGCAGGCCAAAAGCGCCCCAATAAAGCTACGCATAAGCGATATCCTCCAAGGCTCCTGTAGGAACGAGCTTGCTCGCGAAAAAAGTAAGGGCACCGCGTTAATCCTGAATGTACGCGGTGCCTTTGAGAGCTTCTCGAGCAAGCTCGCGCCTACAGAAGTGGGTATTAAGATCAGTCGTTCAGCTTTTCAGCCAATGCCTTGACCCGCGCCAGATCACCCTTGGCCACTTTGGCCACGCCAGTGCCATATTCCGGGTCGGCCTTGTACAGGAACGACAGGATAATGTGCTTGCTGACGTCATCCGTGGTCGCCAGGGAGCCACCGAAGTTGTCGATCAAGTCCTGGCGCTCCTTCTTGCTGAAGGAGCGGTACAAGTCGCCTGCCTGCTTGAAGTTCTGCTCACGCTGGATCTTCGCCTGCTGGGTGCTGCCGGCCAGGGGCATCTGGCTGTAGCGCGCACTTTGCGGCTCTTCCCGCGGTTCCAGGCGGCTTGGCTGGTAGTTCACGCCGCTGCTGGTCTTGCCGAAGTTCATCGTGCCGTCCTGGTTACCGTTGTTGACGGTGACCCGTGGTGCGTTGATCGGCAATTGCAGGGCATTGGCGCCCAGGCGGTACATTTGCGTATCCGCATAGGAGAACACTCGGCCTTGCAGCAGGCGATCTTCCGACGGCTCGATACCCGGCACCAGGTTCGCCGGGGCCATGGCCACTTGCTCGGTTTCCTGGAAGACGTTGGCCGGGTTGCGGTTTAGCACCATCTGCCCGACTTTGCGCTGGGGAACATCGGGCCAGATCTTAGTGGCGTCCAGAGGATCGAAATCAAACTTGGCCAGTTCTTCCGGCTTGAGCACTTGTACGTACAGATCCCACTTGGGGAAGTCGCCCTTGTTGATATGGGTGACCAGGTCGTTAGTCATATGGCTGTAGTCACGGCCCTGGACCTCGACAACTTGTTTTGGATCCAGGTTCTTGATGCCTTGCAGGCTCTTCCAATGGAACTTGACGTAGTGCACTTCACCCTTGGCATTGATCAACTTGTAGGCATGTACGCCATTACCATCCATCTCGCGGTAACTGGCCGGGGTGCCGGAGTCCGAATACAACTCGGTGAGTGTGCGGGTGGACTCGGGAACATGGGAGAAGAAGTCAAAACGACGGGAGTCGTCATCCAGGTTAGTGCGTGGGTCAGGTTTGAACGCATGCACCATGTCCGGGAACTTGATGGCATCGCGAATAAAGAACGTCGGGAAATTATTACCTACCAGGTCCCAGTTACCTTCGGCGGTATAGAACTTGGTGGCGAAGCCGCGAGGGTCGCGCAGGGTTTCCGGGGAATGGTTGCCGTGGACTACGGCAGAAAACCGGACGAATACCGGCGTGGCCTCACCTGCGGCAAATACTTTGGCCTTGGTCAGGTCGCTGAGGTTATCGGTGACGGTGAAGGTGCCGTGGGCACCAGTGCCACGGGCATGCACCACACGTTCAGGGATGCGCTCACGGTCAAAGCGTTGCAGCTTCTGGATCAGTTGGACGTCCTGCAGCAGCACCGGGCCGTTGGCGCCGGCGGTCTGCGAGTTCTGGTTGTCGCCCACCGCCGCGCCATTATCGCGCGTCAAGTTGGCGGCACTGACCGACAATGACAATAGACTGATACCGGCAATCAACAGCAGATTGCGCGCAGCAATAGGCCTGCGACTATTAAGGTTTTTCATCAAGGATTCCTCTGGTTTTATAGGCACTTTTTAAGGGTGCATGCCAGAGGCTAGTGATCCTGGCGCCAGAAGATAAATAGAAAACTCACACACACTCGATTGAGAAAATAGTGTGGTAAACCACTGAAATGGCGGGTATTTCGCGCGCGATTGGTGGCACTTTGCAAACTATTTGCGTTTTAATGTGTCGATTACAACGAACAGTGTTAACAGTTGTGTCGAGCAAGTCACTGCAGACTGACTTACACTGAGTTCCTCTCCTCTCAACTGTAACAAGGAATAACCTATGGGCGTGATCAGTGAGTTCAAGGCCTTCGCGGTCAAAGGTAATGTGGTCGACATGGCGGTCGGTATTATCATCGGCGCTGCCTTCGGCAAAATTGTTTCGTCCTTTGTAGGCGACGTGGTGATGCCTCCGATCGGTCTGCTGATCGGTGGTGTGGATTTCGGTGATCTGGCGGTAACGCTCAAGGCCGCCCAGGGCGATGTCCCAGCAGTGGTCCTGGCCTACGGCAAATTCATCCAGAGCATCATTGACTTCGTGATCGTCGCGTTCGCGATCTTCATGGGCGTCAAGGCCATCAACCGCCTCAAGCGTGAAGAAGCCGCCGCGCCAAGCCTGCCGCCGGTGCCGACCAAGGAAGAAGAACTGCTGGGCGAGATCCGCGACCTGCTCAAGGCTCAGAACAACAAGCCCCTGTAGCCGACCTGCAACACCTGTCGGCCACTGAAAAAGGCGCCTCTGATCGGGCGCCTTTTTGCTACCAGTAGTTTTCTACCGCCACCTGCCCTGGCCGACGCGTCAGGCTCAATTGCATATCGCGCTGTTTAAGCAATTGCCGGGTGTCGTCGATCATCTGTGGGTTGCCGCAAATCATCACCCGCGAATGCTCTGGCGTCAGGGCCACACCCGCCGCACGTTCCAGCCCACCATTTTCGATCAGGGTGGTGATACGCCCGTTCAATGCGCCCGGGTGCTGCTCACGGGTCACGATGGGCAGGTAGGTGAGTTTATGGGCGTACTCCTTAAGGTACTCACGCTCGCCCAACTGCTGGATCAGTGTCTGGTAGGCCAGCTCGCGAGCCTCGCGGGCGCTGTAGACCAGAATGATGCGCTCGAATTTTTCCCAGACTTCAAAGTCCTGCAGGATCGACAGAAACGGCGCAATGCCGGTGCCGGTCCCCAGCAACCACAGGTCCCGGCCATCGACAAACCGGTCCAGGGTCAGGAAGCCCGTGGCTTGGCGCTCCACCAGCAGTTCGTCGCCGGCACGCAAGCGGCTCAACTCACTGGTGAATTCGCCGCCGGGCACCACAATCGAGAAGAACTCCAGGAACTCATCGAAGGGCGACGACACCACCGAGTAGGCGCGCCACACCAGGCTGCCATCGGGTTTGGTCACACCCAGGCGGACAAACTGCCCGGCGACGAAACGAAACCCCGGGTCGCGGGTGGTCCGCAGGGTAAACAGACTGGGGGTCAATGACTGCACATCGATCAGGGTCTGGCGGGTGAATTTTTCAGCACTGGCCGTCATAGCGGGCTCCGGGCGACAGGTAACCCCTAGTGTCGCCCAAAGTGGCGCCGGCAAACACCGTTGGTTTGTAGTGACATCCGCCCAGCCGGCGACAACCGGCATGTATCACTGCTGTAACGGTACTTGAGTAATAGCTCTAATTGCGCAAACCAAACTATTTCGCGATTAACCAGGCCCCTTGACTGCACATCTAAACAGCCACTGTTGAGCGCGCGTTTAAAGGCAAGCGGCTAACCCTCTCTAAGAGAAGGAAAATCGTCTATCGCAAGAAAACGTAGTTTGTTGCTCATCTCGCAATCCGACTAAAAAGCATGGCGCTAAGTACGAAAATTCCCATGCCCACTTTAGAAGCTGTCCTACACTCGATCGATACCGGTATGGGGACCCGCGTTACGAAGTGTCAGTGTGCGACTCATGGAGAGTTACCGATGGTCAAATGGCGCAACACACGTCTACCCAAGCTAGAGGGCGAGGATGAGGTGAATACGATGTTCGAGGCGGCTCTGAACATTACCTATGAGCTGGGTTTTGAGTACTGTGGTTATGTGATGGGTTCCAATGCTCTTTACCGCCCCAATAAGAACGTTCGCCTCAACAACTATCCAGATGAATGGAACAACATCTACAAGGCAGAGAATTACTTCGAAATGGATCCCTTGGTCGGCCATTGCAAACGCGATGTCTTGCCGATCGTCTGGGACGAAAAAACCTTCGCTGCAGTGCCGGACATGTGGGTTCACGCACAAGCCCATGGCTTGAACCATGGCTGGGCCCAGTCAGTGCATGACTTCCGTGGTCTTTTCAGCATGATTATCCTGGGCCGCAGCAAGGGTGCGGTGAAAGCCCATGAGCTTTACGAAAAAGCCGGCCAGGTCCTGTGGATATGCCATGCACTGCATACCGTTGCCGTCCAGTCCTATGTCAAGGAGCCGTTTTTCCAAAGGCCCAACAAACTTACCAGCCGTGAGACCGAGATTCTGCAATGGTCAGCCATGGGCAAGACAGCTGCCGATATTGCGACGATTCTGTGCCTGTCAGAACGCACCGTCGGCTTTCATATCAGCAGTTCGATGAAAAAACTGGGCGTCACCAACAAGATTGCCGCCGTATTTACCGCAGTCAGACAAGGCCTTTTTTAAACGCAACTAGCACGAGCCCCCTGAAAACACTGAATGTATTCCCTTTGAAAAAAACGTAACATTTACGGCCAGTTCTGAGTGATGACGCCGCCCGCGTCGCAGTCCACTCAGAAGGTTCCTCCCCCCGCGAGGAACACCCGCCGATTAGCCAGAGTTCCCCCCGCCATGCCCCTGCTCGATAGCCCCTTCGCCCAACTCGACCTGATCCGCCAGCCCGAGCAGCCAAATGAGCCGCTGCAAGCATTCGATGCGGCAGACGAATACCTGCTTGCCCACTTGGCCGAGCAGCAACCGGCCAGCAATACCCGCGTGCTGGTACTCAATGACAACTTTGGCGCGCTGGCAGCCAGCCTGGAGGGGCATGTGCACGTCACCAGCAGTGGTGACTCGTTTTTGGGCACCCAGGCCTTGCAGAAAAACCTGATACGCAACGGCAAAGCCTTCGACGCCCTGTCGCTCGTGCCTGCCAGCCAGGCATTCAGCGGGCCCTTCGACCGCGTCCTGATCCGGGTACCAAAAACCCTGGCGCTGTTGGAGGAACAGTTGATCCGTCTGCAAGGCCAATTGGCGCCCGGTGCCGAAGTGATCGCTGGCGCGATGGTCAAGCATCTGCCCCGGGCCGCCGGTGAACTGCTGGAACGTTACATCGGCCCGATGCACGCCTCGCTGGCGGTGAAAAAGGCCCGGTTGCTGATCGCCACCCCGGCCGATCGACCGTTGGCCGTATCCCCCTACCCCACGCGCTATCGCCTCGACGCCCCGGCCATCGAGTTGCTCAACCACGCCAATGTGTTCTGCCGCGAAGGCCTGGACATCGGCACCCGCGCCTTCCTCCCGCACCTGCCGCAAAACCTGGGCAGCGCCCGGGTGGCGGACCTGGGTTGCGGCAACGGAGTACTGGCCATTGCCAGCGCCCTGCAAAACCCAGAGGCGCACTACACCCTGGTCGACGAGTCCTATATGGCCGTGCAATCAGCGACCGAGAACTGGCAGGCCGCACTGGGCGAGCGGGCAGTGACCATTCGCCCCGGCGACGGCCTGGCGGATCAGGAACCGCAATCCCTGGACGTGGTGCTGTGCAACCCGCCGTTCCACCAACAGCAGGTAGTGGGCGACTTCCTCGCCTGGCGCATGTTCCAGCAAGCCCGCGAAGCGCTGGTGGTCGGTGGCGCCTTGTACATCGTCGGCAACCGCCACCTGGGCTATCACAGCAAACTGGCGCGGTTGTTCCGCGGTGTGGAGCAGGTGGCAGCGACGCCAAAGTTCGTGATTCTCAAGGCCCGCAAATAATCCCAGGCAAAAAAAACCCTCCACAAGGAGGGTCAAAAGCGTGGGATATCAGTGAGTGCTCAGGCCTGCAGCGTTCATAAACATGCGCATCAGGCTGGCCACCACGAACAGGGCCAGGACGCTGCCGGTCCAGATCATCGCCAGCCAGCCCAGACGCTGCCAGAGTGGCTTTTTCTCGGCCTGTTCGATGTCGTCCAGTGAAGGTTTACCGCTCATGGTGCAAGCCTCCTAGTGATAGCCGTCTTCATGGGTCACCTTGCCGCGGAACACGTAATAGCTCCAGAAGGTGTAGCCCAGGATGAATGGGATGATGAACAGCGTACCCACCAGCATGAAACCCTGGCTTTGTGGCGGTGCGGCAGCGTCCCAGATCGAGACCGACGGCGGGATGATGTTTGGCCACAGGCTGATACCCAGGCCGCTATAGCCCAGGAAGATCAGCACCAACGTCAACAGGAACGGCGCGTAATGGGCATTGCGGGCCACGGCGCGCACCAGGGCGTACATGGTCACCAACACCAGGATCGGCACCGGCAGGAACCAGAACAGGTTCGGCAGGGTGAACCAGCGCGAGGCGATGTCCGGGTGGGCCAGGGGCGTCCAGATGCTGACAATGCCAATCACCGCCAACACTACAAACGCCAGGGGCCGCGCCAGGTTGTGCATCTGCTCCTGCAACTTGCCTTCGGTCTTCATGATCAGCCAGGTGCAGCCCAGCAGCGCATAAGCCACGATCAAGGCCACACCGCAAAACAAAGCAAACGGCGAGAACCAGTCCAATGAACCGCCAGCGAACTGGCGGTCGACCACTGGAATGCCTTCAATGAATGCCCCCAGCGCCACGCCCTGGAAGAAGGTTGCCGCGAGCGAGCCACCGATAAACGCCTTGTCCCACAGGTGGCGCTTGTCATCCTTGGCCTTGAAGCGGAACTCAAAGGCCACGCCCCGGAAGATCAGGCCGATCAGCATCAGGATCAGCGGCAGGTACAGCGCCGAGAGCACCACCGAGTAGGCCAGCGGGAACGCGCCGAACAACGCCGCGCCCCCCAGTACCAGCCAGGTCTCGTTGCCGTCCCACACGGGGGCGACGGTGTTCATCATCACGTCACGGTCAGTCTTGCCCGGGATAAAGGGGAAGAGAATGCCGATCCCCAGGTCAAAGCCATCCATGACCACGTACATCATGATGCCGAAGATGATGATCACGGCCCAGATCAGCGGAAGATCAATACCCATGACTCAATTCCCCTTGTTCAGAGTGTCGCCGTGATCGGCGTCGCCGCTGTCATCGGCCGCCGACAATGGACGCGCCGGGGTACGTTGCTGCCCAGGGCCACCGTGGGCCGGCTCGGTGCTTTCGTGGGTGACCGGGCCTTTGCGCACCAGGCGCATCATGTAGCCCAGGCCCGCGCCGAACAGAGCGAAGTACACCACCACAAACAGCGCCAGGGTGATGCTCATCTGCACCACGCTGTGGTTGGAGGAGGCATCCGCCGTGCGCATCAAGCCGTAGACCACCCAGGGCTGGCGCCCGATTTCGGTGGTAAACCAGCCGGCCAGGATCGCAATCAAGCCCGACGGACCCATCCACAGCGCCAGATAGAGGAACGGTTTGTTGGTGTACATCCTGTCGCCCTTGCGCAGCCAGAGGCTGAACAGGCCGGTGAAGATCATCAGCATGCCCAGGCCGACCATGATGCGAAACGACCAGAATACGATGGTCGAATTGGCGCGGTCCTCGGGCGGGAACTCCTTGAGGGCCGGCACTTGCTTGTCCAGGGAATGGGTGAGGATCAGGCTGCCCAGGTAGGGGATTTCCACCTTGTACTTGGTTCGCTCCTCCTTCATGTCCGGCCAGCCGAACAGGATCAGCGGGGTCGGTTCATTCCCAATGTTTTCCCAATGGCCTTCAATCGCGGCAATTTTTGCCGGCTGATGCTTGAGGGTGTTGAGGCCGTGGAAGTCACCGATCACCGCCTGGATCGGCGCGACGATCAGCGCCATCCACATCGCCATCGACAGCATGGTGCGGATCGCCGGGTTGTCCTTGCCCCGCAACAAGTGCCAGGCCGCCGACGAACCGACGAAGAACGCGGTGGCGACAAACGCCGCCGTGGCCATGTGCGCCAGGCGATAGGGGAACGAGGGGTTGAAGATCACTGCCAGCCAATCGGTGGGGATCACTCGGCCATCGATGATTTCAAAGCCTTGCGGCGTCTGCATCCAGCTGTTGGACGCGAGGATCCAGAAGGTCGAGATCAACGTACCGACCGCTACCATCACCGTGGCAAAGAAGTGCAACTTGCGCCCGACCTTGTTCCAGCCGAACAGCATCACCCCCAGAAAGCCCGCTTCGAGGAAGAATGCGGTGAGCACTTCATAGGTCAGCAAGGGCCCCGTGACGGAACCGGCGAAGTCCGAGAAGCGGCTCCAGTTGGTGCCGAACTGATAAGCCATGACCAGGCCCGAGACCACACCCATGCCGAAGTTGACGGCAAAGATCTTCGACCAGAAGTGGTAGAGGTCACGGTAGGTATCGTTGTGGGTCTTGAGCCACAGGCCTTCCAGCACCGCGAGGTAACTGGCCAGGCCAATGGTGATGGCCGGGAACAGGATATGGAACGAGATGGTGAATGCGAATTGAATTCGGGCGAGATCTAGCGCCTCCAAACCGAACATAAGTCTTCCTCTGTCAGGTAATACCGGCTGCTGGCTGGGGGCCTGCACCCACTGCCCCCACGGATATGGAGTGTGGCGAATTGCAATTCGTTCTTTTTTTACCAACCACGTAGGGATTCTGGCCTTCTGGCCGCTACACCAACGCTCCAATCAGCATTGATCTGGATCAAGCAACGATGAAAGAGTAGTCCCATTTTCCGGCTTGGACTGTGTGGTCTTTTGCCGCGTGACAGGATGACTCAGCGAAATAGATGCCTTGCTAAGGATATTTCCTTGGCAGCAACTATTTGTTACAGCTTGATGCTAATCTCGGCGCTTCCCAGGTTCAGTCCAGTGCTTGCCGATGCCCAGTGAAACCCCGCTGCTGTTACGTCATCACCGCCCGTTTATTGCGTTTTGGCTGGCCCGGATCTTTACCGCCAGTGGCTTCCAGATGCTCACGGTGGCCATCGGCTGGAACCTCTACCAACTGACCGGCAATGTGCTGGACCTGGGGTTGGTGGGCCTGGTGGAGTTTGTGCCGCGGGTGCTGTTCATGCTGCACACCGGGCATGTGGCCGATCGCTACGAACGACGCAGAGTCGCCGCCATCTGCCAGACACTGCAGGCGTTAATCGCCCTGGCGCTGGTGGTTGGCAGCCTGACGGACAATGTCACCCGCGAGATGATTTTTATCCTGGCCTTCCTGCTGGGCGCGGCCCGCTCCTTCGAAATGCCCACCACCCAGGCCCTGCTACCGAGCATCGTGCCCACTGCCCTGTTCCCACGGGCGGTGGCGGCGGCGCAGTCAGCCCAGCAATCGGCAACCATCGTCGCGCCGGCACTGGGCGGCCTGCTCTATGCCTTCGGCAGCGCCTGGGTGTATGGCCCGACGGTATTGCTGTACCTGATTGCCTGCCTGCTGACCCTCAACCTGCCCGCCCGGCAGACCCCGCTGAACAAGGGCAAGGCGACGCTGGATTCGTTGCTGGCGGGGATCCGTTTTATCCGTAGCCGCCCGGACATCCTCGGGGCGATTTCCCTGGACCTGTTTGCGGTGCTGCTGGGCGGCGCCACGGCGTTGTTGCCGGTGTTCGCCAAGGACATCCTGCTGACCGGCCCCTGGGGCTTGGGGCTGCTGCGTTCGGCGCCAGCGGTGGGCGCGCTGCTGATGTCGTTGTGGCTGGCGCGGTTTGCCGTGGACCGGCATGTGGGCCGCGTGATGTTTACTGCCGTCGGGGTGTTTGGCGTGGCGACGATTGCCTTTGGCCTGTCCACCTCGTTCTGGTTCTCGTTGGCAGTGCTGGTGGTGCTGGGGGCGGCGGACATGATCAGCATGGTGATCCGCGCCTCATTCGTGCAACTGGAAACCCCCGATGAAATGCGCGGGCGGGTCAGTGCAGTCAATGGCTTGTTTATCGGGGCGTCCAATCAGTTGGGCGAGTTCGAGTCCGGCGTCACCGCCCACTGGCTGGGCACGGTGCCCGCCGTGGTGCTGGGCGGGGTCGGCACGCTGGTGGTGACCGGGGTGTGGATCAAGCTGTTCCCGACGCTGGCCAAGCGGGACCGCATGCATACCCCGACCGAAACGCCCTGAACCTGTAAGAGCCGGCTTGCCGGCTCCTACAGGGGGTCATCATTGGATGCGCAACTGAGTCTTCAGGGTATTGCGCGGCACATTGATCGACGTGTTGCTGTACTCGAACCAGCCCGCGGCGCGGATATCCACGTCAAATACATAGATGTAGCCCATCAACGTGCCAGCGCCATTGCAGGCCTGGCTGATGGAGCCCACCTGGCAAATCGCCGTCTTTTGCCCCGCAAGCCGCGCCCCATCAAAGGTGGCGATGGCGTTATTGCCCAGCCCCACTTCCATCACCGAGACCCGCGTCGGCCCGCGGTGCTGGCACTGCCGGGTGCTGTCGACGCCTTCGGCGACGGACTCCTTGCACGCCTGGGATTGCACCTGGAACACCCGCACCTCGCTCAAGGCCGGTGCAGGCGCGCCCCACGCCGGTGCCGCCGCCAGCCACAGGCCAATGCAGGCGAACGGAGCTAGACTCCACGCGATGGCTTTTTTCATGCTTTGGATGACCCCGGACTGAACGTCGACGGAGTATGCCTCAAGGCCACACTCAACAAAACCGAGGCCGGGCGCCACAGGCCGTCGACCTGCTGGTATGATGCGCCGCTTTTTCCGATCCTCTGTAGAAAACACGCGGCGCTTGGCGCAGTTTGTGCTTTGACTTTGAGGTCAACAAATCACGGCGCCAAGCGCGCCACAGGGAGCAGGCATGCTGGAAAAGCTGTTTCAACTCAAGGCACACAACACCAACGTGCGTACCGAGATTCTGGCCGGTATCACGACATTCCTGGCCATGGCCTACATCCTGTTCGTCAACCCGAGCATCCTCGGCGAGACCGGTATGGACAAGGGTGCGCTGTTTGTCGCCACCTGCCTGGCGGCGGCCATCGGCTCGACGATCATGGGCCTGATCGCCAACTACCCGATTGCCCTGGCACCGGGCATGGGCCTGAACGCCTTCTTTACCTACACCGTAGTGCTGCATCTGGGGCATACCTGGCAAGTGGCGCTCGGCGCGGTGTTTATCTCCGCCGTGCTGTTTTTCCTGCTGTCGATCTTCCGCATCCGCGAGTGGATCATCAATGCCATCCCCCTGCCCCTGCGTTCGGCAATTGCCGCCGGTATCGGCCTGTTCCTGGCGCTGATCGCCCTGCATAACGCCGGGATCGTGGTCAGCAACCCGGCGACCATGCTGGGCATGGGCGACCTGGCCAAACCTGCACCGATCCTGGCCACCCTGGGCTTTTTCCTGATCGTGGCCCTGGAAGCCCTGAAGGTGCGCGGCGCGGTGTTGATCGGCATCCTTGCGGTGACCGTCGCGGCCATCGCGCTCGGCGTGACCCCATTCGGCGGCGTGGTTTCGATGCCTCCGTCCCTGGCCCCGACCTTCCTGCAACTGGATATCGCCGGCGCCCTCGACGTAGGCTTGATCAGCGTGATCTTCGCCTTTCTGTTCGTTGATCTGTTCGACAACTCCGGCACCCTGATCGGCGTCGCCAAGCGCGCGGGCCTGATGGGCAAGGATGGCCACATGCCGAAAATGGGACGCGCCCTGATCGCCGACAGCACCGCGGCCATGGCCGGTTCGCTGCTGGGCACCTCGACCACCACCAGCTACATCGAGTCTGCTGCTGGCGTGAGCGCTGGTGGCCGCACTGGCCTGACCGCCATCGTGGTGGCGATCATGTTCCTGCTGGCGCTGTTCTTCTCGCCACTGGCGGCCAGCGTCCCGGCGTTTGCCACCGCTCCCGCGCTGCTGTTTGTCGCGGTGCTGATGACCTCGGGCCTGGCGGAAATCGACTGGGACGATATTACTGTTGCCGCACCGGTGGTGATCACCGCCCTGGCGATGCCCTTCACTTACTCCATCGCCAATGGCATCGCCTTCGGCTTCATCGCCTGGACCGGTATCAAGCTGCTTACGGGCCGCTACCGTGAACTCAACCCAGCGCTGGTGATCCTGTCGATCCTGTTCGTGATCAAGCTAGGCTGGTTCCCCGCATGACTTTTGACGCAGCAAGTTACGCCCTGCAACTGCAAGAAAAGGTCACGCGCTTGCGTGACCTGCTCGCGCCGTTCGACGCGCCCGAGCCGCAGGTGTTCGATTCGCCCCTGCAGAAGTTCCGCCTGCGCGCCGAGTTCCGCCTGTGGCGCGAAGACGGCCAGCGCCACTACGCGATGTTTTCCCAGGACGACAAGCGCACGCCGATCCTGATCGAAGAGTTCCCCATCGCCAGCTTGCGTATCAACCAGTTGATGCCGCAACTCAAGGCCGCCTGGCAAGCCAGCGCCGCCCTGAGCCACAAGCTGTTCCAGGTGGAGTTCCTCACTACCCTGGCCGGCGACGCGATGATCACTCTGTGCTATCACCGCCCGCTGGACGAGCATTGGCACACCGCAGCCAACAAGCTGGCGGCCGACCTGAACGTCAGCATCATCGGCCGCTCCAAGGGCAAGCGCGATGTGATTGGCCACGACTACGTGGTCGAGAAACTCGCTGTCGGCGGCCGCACCTTCAGTTATCGCCAGCCCGAAGGCGCCTTCACCCAGCCCAACGGTACGGTGAACCAGAAGATGCTCAACTGGGCCTATGACGCCCTGGGCGATCGCAGTGATGACCTGCTGGAGTTGTATTGCGGTAACGGCAACTTCACCCTGCCCCTGGCGACCCGCGTGCGCAAGGTGCTGGCCACCGAGATCAGCAAGACGTCGGTCAATGCTGCCTTGAGCAATCTCGATGAAAACGCGGTGGATAACGTGACCCTGGTACGCCTGTCCGCCGAAGAACTGACCGAAGCCCTGAACGAAGTGCGGCCGTTCCGACGCCTGCACGGTATCGACCTCAAGAGCTACGAGTTCGGCAGCGTCTTCGTCGACCCGCCCCGTGCCGGCATGGACCCGGACACCTGCGAGTTGACCCGGCGCTTCGAGAACATCCTGTACATCTCCTGCAACCCGGAAACGTTGGCGGCGAACATTGCACAACTGCACGACACCCACCGCATCACCCGCTGCGCGATGTTCGACCAGTTCCCGTGGACCCACCATATGGAATCGGGCGTGCTGCTGACCCGGCGCTAACCCTTTAGGCCATAGCAGATCCAAAAATGTGGGGCTTATGTGGGAGCGGGCTTGCTCGCGAATGCGGTGGATCAGTTGCCAAGTAGTTGGCTGACCTACCGCATTCGCGAGCAAGCCCGCTCCCACATAAGCCCGTACACATTAGATTGGCGGCTATCCCCCGGCTTATTCTTCCTTACGCGGCCGACCGCCCTTCTTGCCATTGGCGCGGGCGGCCTCGGACTTGGCGGCACTGGTTTTACGGCCATTACGCGATGCCACCATGCTCGCAGCCAGGTCCATCAACGGCTGGCTGGTGGCGATCAGGCCTGTGATCGATACATGCAGGTCACGGGCTTCACAGCACAGCGCCTTGCCACCAAACCCGACCTCCAGTGCCCGAAAGTCCTCTACAGAAAAACCTTCGAACTCCGTAAGACCGGCCACTGGCAACATGATGCGGCTACCGTCGCTGAAGCCAATGCAAATGCAGTCGTCTGCGTAACTCACCGAACTGGCGTTGGCGTACACCCGCTTGAGCTTGCGCCCACGGGCTACAGCCTTATCGATGTCGGCCTCAGTGATCGGGACATCGGGCCGTACTTTGGCTTTTACACTTTTCATAACTCAATCTCCACGGATCCTGGCGCCCTCACCAGATTCAAAATGGTTCGCCGCCCCGCAACATCGTGCCGGGCACTGGCAATCACGTAGACCCCCGGCCGGATGACCAGCCCCGGCACAACCTCATCGGCCTCCCAATCCCAGGAGTGGTTGTCCAGGCAGACCGTTTGCAGCTTCTCCCACCAGATCCTTCGTGCCCGCGCCAGATAATGCTGCTGCATCAACGTCTGGCGAATGCCCTCCAGAACGCTACTGGAGGGGCACCGCCGCTCAGGATCCACATCCCACAACACCACGTTCCCATCCAGAAAGCTGAAACGAAAACGCGCATCCCAGTCCTTGCCCATGACATGTACGTGGGGCGGGCAATGCTCATCCCTGAGCAACACTGCAATCACATGTCCCTTGTAAGCGCCTACTCTCATCGTAACCCATCCGTTAGGTTATTTATTACCCGCCGGCGCCCGATCGGGCACCAACCGACAGCCGGCTCCTTCCAAATGCCAGGACTGCCTCACAGACTAGTAACGATTGGCACGGCTTCAAATGCCGGGTTGTAACCGCGAATGCCCAGGACTTGCGGGGGCTCAAAACCGGTATTCGAGCATCCCGCTCAGCGTGCGGCCGCGCGCCAGGCTGAGGTTGTTGGCATCGCCCATGGCCACGAAATAGGCTTCGTCGGTGGCGTTTTCCAAGGCCAGGCCAAGGTTCAGGTGGTCGGTCATCCAGTAACTGGCGTACAGGTCGTAGAGGGTGTATTGCGGCCACAGCGCCTGGTCGATGAAGTCGTAGCCCTGCTGGTTGAGGTTGGCACCGTTACCCGAGCTGTAGCGCACCCGCACCCCGGTATCCAGGCGTTTTTCCAGAAACCGCGCGCCCAGCGTCAGCGAGCCGCGATCCGCTGGCATATAGGTAGCGTTGCCCATGATCCGGCCGCAGCTCTCTTTGTTGTTGGCAACCTCATCATCCAGCACCTCATAAGTGGTGACGGGCCTGACCCCCGGACGGCCGTCGGGACGAATGTAGGATTCGATACGCGTAGTCCTCGGCCCGCTGGTCTTGGCTCCGCCCATGTAATAGTTTTTCGAGCAGAAGTCGTTACTGCCGATCATATGGGTGTAGCTCAGGTTGGCGTAGGCCCGGCCCATGTCGTAGTTGAGCTGGTATTCCATGCCGCGAAAGCGCGTCGGTGCAGTGTTGTTGACGTAGGCCATGGTCCCCAGGAAACCGCCAACGCTGGTTTCCGGCAAGCTGACGCTGTGGTTGAGGAACGAGAAGTTTTCGATCTTGGTATCGAAGTAGGCGACCTTGATGCCCAGGCGGTCGTCGTTGAAAAACAGCCCTTCCTTGAACACGTTGACCCCCATTTCCCAATCCCGCGACTCTTCAGCCTTCAGATAAGGGTTGGGAAACACCCGCTCTGACGAGCTGCCGCCATGGGGCCGACCGGTCATGAAGGTCTCGGTGACTGCCGGCGGGCGCCAGCCCTTGCCCCAGCGCGCATAGAGTTGCATCCACTCCAGCCCAGGCTTGATACCGATGCCAAAGGTGGGCGAGAAGTGCCCCTCTTCATTGTCGATATCAAACACCTCGGCCACCCGCTTGGCGCCCACCAGGCTGTTGTAGAAACGGTCACGTTTGTAGAGGGTCATCCCGGTCTGGCCTTCAAGCCGGTAGCGGTCGTACCGCAGGCCGGCATCCAGGGTCAGCCAGTTGTCGTATTCGTATTGCAGGTTATTGAACAGGCTGGCGATGGTGCGCTTGCCGCCAGGGGTGGCGCCTTCGACGTACGGCAGCAAGCCCTGGAGGTTGACCGCCTCGACCTTGTTGCTGCGCGGTTTGAATTCGTCCTGGTACATCTCCAGGCCGTAGTTCCAGCTGACTCGCCCCAACGTATTGAAATCGAAGCGCGAGGTGTTGTCGGCCTGCAAGCCCCAGGTGTCGGTATGGAAGTGATCGGTGTAGCCGCCGACCTCGTTGCCCGTGCCCGGCGTCGCCAGGTTCGGCGCATTGGTCCGCTCCAATTGCGTCGTGACGTAATACGCCTTGGCCTTGAAGTCGATCAGTGGGTTGTCCGGGGTGTAGCTGTAGTCCAGCGCGACGTTCTTGGCGTTGAGGTTGTTCTTGCTCACACGCTGGTAGTAAACGCTTTGCGCATCATCGGCGGTATAGGCCCACGCGTCGTTACTGTCGCTGTCGCTTTGCAGGTAGCTCAGTTGCACACGCTGATCGTTGGGCAGGTTCAGGCCCAGCTTGACGATCTGCGAGCGGGTCACGCTGCCCATGTCGCCGACTTCACTGTTCAACCAATCGTCAAACGCTTCGGGTTGGTATTTGCGCGCGCGCAGGTTGGTGCCCAGTTTCTGATCGTTGTGGGTACCGGCGCGGTAATCGCCAAAGTGTCGCTCGCTATAACCCAGCAGCACATCGCCTCGCTCATCGCCAAAGGCAAACACGCCGCTGCCGTTGAAGTGGGTGCCGTTACCCAGTTTACCGATGCCGTTACCCGCGCGCAGACGCCCGCCGTACTCCTTGCCATCGGCCAAAAACTCACTGGCGTCCAGGGTCTTGAAAGACGCGATCCCGCCGAGCACCGCCGCACCGCCCATGCCCGACTGGCTGCCTTTGTCGATCTCGATGCTGGAGACAAACTCCGGGTCGATCACCATCGTGCCGTTGCGTTGCTGGTGGCCGTTGACGTTGAAGTTCTGGCGCATGCCATCGATGTTCATATTGACCCGGCCGTAGTCCTGCACCCCACGGATATTCACCGACAGGCCAGGGTCACGCTGATTGACGGCGGTGTAGACGCCGGCGGTTTCTTCAAGCATGTCGGCGGCGTGCCGGGGTGGGCGCTTGTCGATCTGCTCACGGGTGATCACCGCTACCGAGCGCGGCGTTTCGTACACCCAGTCACTGGGCTTGCCGTTGGTATTGGCATGGATGGTGGTGGTGCCGACAGTCAACGCGCCGTCCTGTTCGACACTCACGCGATTGAGGGTGACCTGGCGTGCGCCGGTAAAGCGATACTCCACCGGCGCGCTGCCCAACAAGCGTCCCAGGCCTTCCTGGACACTGTACTGGCCCTTGAGCGCGGTGCTGCTGAGGCCTTGCAGGCGCGGGCTGTCGAACAGCACCTGCAAGCCGGCCTGGTCGGCAAAGGCCAGGACTGCGCCGCCCAGGGGTTGGGCGGGAATATCGAACATCAGCGTCGCAGGCTGCGAAGCGCCGGCCACGGGAGCAGCGGCGTAGGCCTGCCCTGCAGTGGCAAACAGAGCCAAGTGAATGGCCAGGGCCAACCGGCTGCCGGTGGTGCGCCCTTTGGTGATTGCAGACATTGTGGTGATCCCTTCGCTGAGCGTTTTTTGTTTATGCGAATACTTCTCGATTAGCAAGACGCGTCAGGGATAGGGACTCAGTAAGTGTTTCTGAAAATTGTTTGAAGATCAGCCAGGAATGCGGGCTTGTGTAGGAGCTGGCTTGCCGGCGATGCGGGCAACTCGGTCTACCAGGAAGACCGAGGTGATGCGATCGCAGGCAAGCCAGCTCCCACACACAAGCGCCCGTTCACAGGAAGGTTTGCGGTAGGTCAGTAGATCAGGCTGACGCCCGCCAGATCAAAGCGTCGCACCTGCAACTCTTCGGTCAAGGTGCCCAGCGCCTGGTCCAGCATGTCGAGGCGGAACACCGCGCTGACTTCACGATTGGCCAGGTCGGCATTGCTCAATACCACCCGGCCGGGGCGGTAGCGATTGAGTTCTTCAACCACCTTGGCCAGCGGCTGGCGATCGAACACCAGCACCCCACGCCGCCAACTGGTGGCCCGCGCCAGGTCAAAATCTGGCAAGCCGCTCACACCATCCTGCGCCCTGTAGCGGGCGGCCTGCCCTTCGTGGAGGACCGTGGTTTGCGCTCGGTCTTGTTGGGTCACCGCCACGCTGTGTTGCAGCACGCCCACCCACGCCTGGTCGTCGGCCTCGCGACCGACCACAAAGCGCGTGCCCAGCGCCCGGGTTTGGCCGCCGGCACTCTGCACCACGAATGGCCGGGTTTCCTGCCCGACCATGGGCGCCACGTCAAAAATCGCCGAGCCAGCCAACAGGCTGATCCGCCGCTGCTCGCCGTCGAAGTCCAGGCGGATGGCGCTGGAGGAGTCCAGCTCCACAGTGCTGCCGTCAATCAGGCGGACCATGCGCACTTCGCCCTTGGCGGTCAGGTAGTCGGCCTGCATCTGCAGCAAGGCTTGCGGCCCCTGCAACCAGCCAACACCGGCGACCACCAGCAACAGCGCGACACTCGCAGCCATGCGCCAGGGTCGCCGACGCTGGGCGCGACGCGGTGCCACGCCAGCAGGTGGTGGACGCTGGCGATGCACCGGCGCATCCAGTTGCAGTTCACCCAGGGCCGCCCAGGTCTGCTGGGCAAACTCCAGTTCTGCGGCGTGGCGACTGTCGCTGTCGATCCAGCGTTGCAGTGCGGCATGTTCCTGCACATCCAGCCCCCCCGCATGCAGGCGCACCGCCCAATCGGCGGCGACCTCGGTAATGCTGGGCTGTTGCGACTCCTGGCTATTCACGTGTGAGTCTCGAATTCTCGTTGTATGAAACAGTGACGTTTGAGCAGCATTTTTTCAGTAATTCATTCGTCGGATGGCGTCACATCGCCCTCCCGCAAACGCTGTATGACATGCGCCAGCGCCTTGGCCAGATGCTTTTGCACTGAACTGTCGGAAATTTCAAGATGCCGCGCGACCTGGGCATGGGTCATGCCTTCGACGCGGTTCAGGCGGAAAATCTGCTGGGTGCGCTCCGGCAGTTCTGCCAACGCCTGCTTCAATGCCTGTCGTTGTTGCTGCGCCATTGCCTGAGCCTCCAACCCGGCCACTTCATCTTCAATCTCGGCCAACGCCTCATGGGGCACGGAGTCGGTCTTGCGCCGTGCTTCCTGGCGGATATGGTCGATCAGCAGATTGCTCGCCGTGCGGTAGAGATAGCCCTGGGAGTTGTCGATCCGCTCGCTGGACGGCTTTTGTGCCAGGCGCAAGAAGCTCTCCTGCACCAGGTCCGCAGCCAACTGAGGGTCCCGCACCTTGCGCAGCAGATACCGACGCAGGGTATCGGCATGCTTGAGAAACAGGCCCTTGAGATCCACGTCCGACAAACCGACTCCCTGGGGGTGTAAAGGAAACAGGCGCGCATCTTAAGCGTTGTCGAGAATGATTTTCAATTGATATCAACTCTTGAGTGGTCTCGCCAGCTTTTATTCAGCGTTCGATAATCGAACGGTTATCCACCGTACGGCGTTTGGCCAATTGACCAAATTAACCATTCAGTACATTTTGTCTCCATCAATAAAAACAACAGTGGAGACATTTCCATGGCGCCTATCGTGCTGGTCCTCAACGGCCCTAACCTGAACCTGCTTGGCACCCGCGAACCGGCCACCTATGGCCACGAGACCCTGGCCGACGTCGCCGCGCTGTGCGGCCGCAGCGCCGAACAATTGGGGTTGAAACTGGAGTTTCGCCAGACCAACCACGAAGGCGAACTGCTGGACTGGATCCACGGTGCCCGCGCCCGTTGTGCCGGGATCGTGATCAACCCGGCGGCCTGGACCCACACCTCAGTGGCCATCCGCGACGCCTTGGTGGCCAGTGAACTGCCGGTGATCGAAGTGCATCTTTCCAACGTGCACGCCCGTGAACCCTTCCGCCATCACTCCTTTGTTTCCCCTATCGCCAAGGCCGTGCTCGCCGGGTTTGGCAGCCACGGCTATCACTTGGCCCTTGAGCATTTCAGCCGGGTGCTCAAATGAAGCCACGCATCCTCGCCGGCCTGATCGGTGCCGGCATCCAGGCCTCCCGCACGCCGGCCCTGCATGAGCAGGAAGGCGATGCCCAGGGCTTGCGCTACCTGTATCGCCTGATCGACCTCGATCAGTTGCACATGGACAGCAGCGCCCTGCCCGACTTGCTCACGGCCGCCGAACAGATGAACTTCACCGGGTTGAACATCACCTACCCATGCAAGCAAGTGATCCTGGCGCTGCTCGATGAACTGTCGCCCGAAGCGCGGGGCATCGGTGCGGTCAACACCGTGATCTGGCGCGACGGCAAGCGCATCGGCCACAACACCGATTGCCTGGGTTTTGCCGAAGGATTTCGCCGTGGCCTGCATGAGGCTGCGCGCCAGCGTGTGGTGCAGATGGGGGCCGGTGGCGCGGGCGCAGCAGTGGCCCACGCACTGTTGGCCGAGGGTGTGGGGCAGTTGAGTATTTTCGATGTGGACCATGGGCGCGCGCAAAGCCTGGCGGATAACCTCAACCAGCATTTCGGCCCCGGCCGCGCGCAGGCCGGCAGTGATCTGGACAGCGCGATGGCGGCGGCTGACGGCCTGGTCAATACCACGCCCATGGGCATGGCCAAGCTGCCGGGCATGCCAGTGCCAGCGCGGTTGCTACGCGCTGCGCTGTGGGTCGCGGAAATCGTCTACTTCCCGCTGGAAACCGAACTGCTGCGCACGGCCCGGGCCTTGGGCTGTCGCACGCTGGATGGGGGCAATATGGCCGTGTTCCAGGCGGTGAAGGCGTTTGAGTTGTTCAGTGGCAAGAAAGCAGATGCACAAAGGATGCTCGATCATTTCCAGAGCATGAATACTTCACTGTAGAAACCGGTTCCTAATGTGGGAGCAGGCTTGCCTGCTCCCACACAAGCCCGCACCACATTGAATTCGGCGGTGGATCAGGCCTGCAGGTAACGCAGCACCGACTCGCAGATCATCGCGCGATGCCGTTGCTTGATCGCGTCATCCGACAATTCGATCTGAAAGATCTCACTGAAAGTATGCCGGTTGGACACCCGGTAAAAGCTGAACGAATTGATCAGTAAATGCACATCCAGCGGCTCCAGCCCTGCGCGAAATACTCCCAGTTCCGCACCCCGGCGCAAGGTCGCGCCCAGCGCTTCAAGGATATTGCTGTTCATCGCCTTGATCGCATCCGACTGTTTCACATACTCGGCGTTGTGAATGTTCTCGATGCTGACGATCCGCACAAAATCCACATTCTGGTCATGGTGGTCGAAGGTGAACTCCACCAGGCGCCGAATCGCTTCCCGCGGCTCCAGCGCGGTGAGGTTCATCCGCGTCTCGGTGTTGCGGATATCACCGTAGAGTTTTTCCAGGACCTCGACGTACAACTGCTCCTTACTGCCGAAGTAGTAATAGATCATGCGTTTGGAGGTGTGGATGCGCTCGGCGATAGCGTCCACCCGCGCTCCGGAAAGCCCCTGCTGCACGAACTCTGCAATGGCCTCTTGCAAAATGTTCTCGCGGGTCTTTTCCGGGTTGTTCTTGCGACTCTTGCGCGGCGCCACGGGGGCGACGGGCAGTTCGGACGTCGGGGTCATGGTGCGCTCACGGCCATTTATGCAGGCCGTGATTATGGGCCGCCAGGTCTCACGAAGGAAGCGCCAACACCCTACAACTTGGCTTGGCGCAACGCCCCACTGCGCGACTTGGCCATCGCCGCCAGGCGTACCGCCACGTTGGCGGCGCCATAGCCGGCGTACCCGTTCTTGCGCTGGATAATCTCGAAGAAAAACCGTCCTTCGAAGGGCTCGGTGTACACATGAAACAGCTCACCGCCCTGGGCGTCACGGTCGTACAACACGTTGTAGTACGCCAGTTCGCTGAGGAACTGATCGTCGAAATCAAACCGCGCCGCGAGGTCATCGTAATAATTGAGCGGGATATCCAGCAGCGGCACGCCCGCCTCTTTGGCCCGGCTGACCTCGGCAAAAATATCCGCACAATCGAAGGCAATGTGATGTACCCCGGAGCCACGGTAGCTCGATAGCGCGTGGGAAATCGCCGTATTGCGGTTCTCGGAAATATTCAGCGGCAGGCGGATCGAGCTGCAGCGGCTACGCAGCGCCCGGCTCTTGACCAGGCCGTAGGGGTCCGGCAGCACCACCTCGTCGTCAGCCTCGAAATCCAACAGGCTCTTGTAGAACAGCACCCAACTGTCGAGGCTGTCGGCCGGCAGGGCCATGGCCATATGGTCGATGCGCAGCAAGCCGCCGCCGCTGGTGTTGGCGGCCCGCAGGTTGAAATCGGTGTCGTAGATCCCGCCCGCGTGCTGGTCCACCAGGTAGATCAGGCTGCCATCCGGCGCGCGGACCGCCGCCAGCTCCAGTTCATTGGGCCCGACCAGGCCGCGATAAGGTTGGCCCTTGTAGGCCACCGCCCGTTCCAGGGCCTTGGCGCTGTCCTTGACGCGCATCGCCGTGGCGCACAACGACGGGCCATGGGCCTCGAAAAAGTTGTGGGCAAAGGAGTAAGGCTCGCAGTTGAGGATCAGGTTGATATCGCCCTGGCGCAGCAGGCTGACGCTCTTGGAGCGGTGCTGCCCAGCCTTGACGAAGCCCAGGCGTTGCAGCCACTGGGTCAACCGGGCGCCAAGGTTTTCATCCACCGCGAATTCCAGGAACTCGATGCCGTCGTACTCGCTGGCGGCTGGGGTCTCAAACAGGATATCCACCGGCGCGGCCTGTTTTTCCAGACGTTGGCGGGTCTTCTCTTCCAGGTACAGCAACGACCGCAAACCATCCGCCGCGTTGGCCCGGGTGGGCGCGGCGCGAAAGCCATCGTTGAAAATCTCCAGGGACAGCGGCCCGGTGTAGCCACTCTGGATGATCGGCGCGAGAAAACCCGGCAGGTCGAACTCGCCCTGGCCGGGGAAGCAGCGAAAGTGCCGGCTCCACTCCAGCACGTCCATGGCCAGGATCGGCGCGTCGGCCATTTGCACAAAAAAGATCTTGTCGCCAGGGATCTGGGCGATCGCCGTCGGATCGCCTTTGAGTGACAAGGTATGAAAACTGTCCAGCAACACCCCGAGGCTGGGGTGATCGATCTCGCGCACCAGTTGCCAGACCTGTTGCCAGGTGTTGACGTGCCGCCCCCAGGCCAAGGCTTCATAGCCAATGCGCAAGCCACGGCGGCCGGCGTGTTCGGCCAGCAGGCCGAGGTCATCACGCAGGATCGAATGCTCGCCCGTCGAGTCTGCCGAGGCATTGCTGCACACCAGCACCAGGTCAGTGCCCAGCTCCTGCATCAGGTCGAACTTGCGCTCGGCGCGCTCCAGGTTGCGCACCAGGCGATCGCGGCGGCATCCTTCAAAGTCACGAAACGGCTGGAACAACGTGATGGCAATGCCCAGGTCGGCACACATCTGCCGCACCTCACGGGGGCTGCCGTCGTAATACAGCAAGTCGTTCTCGAAGATTTCCACCCCATCAAACCCGGCCGCAGCAATGGCTTCGAGCTTTTCCGGCAGGGTGCCGCTCAGGGAAACAGTGGCGATGGAACGTTGCATGGGGTGACTCCCGGCAATGAAGGCTGGTCTTATTTGCGGCAAATTATTGGCCGCGCGCGATAAAGCAGCAATTTAAAATGTACCAACCGGTTAGTTTTATGGGCGATTATCGAACACAATGGCGATTGGTGAATTGACGATTTTTTAGCCGCTGCGCACCATCGATTGCGCATCCAGGGCCGTTTTTTGTTGGCGCGCACCTGTGATCACGACCCAGAACACACCATAAAAATTTCAAAAACGGGTACCTCTCATGCCTTCGCAAAATTCCGCCGTGGCCCCGCGCCCCGGCAACCCGCAAGCGGCCATTGGCGACAAGATTCGCGGCGCCCTCGCCGTCGGCAAAACCCGCTGGGGCATGCTGGCCCTGGTGTTTTTCGCCACCACCCTGAACTACATCGACCGTGCCGCCCTGGGCGTGATGCAGCCGATCCTGGCCAAGGAGATGAGCTGGACGGCGATGGACTACGCCAACATCAACTTCTGGTTCCAGGTCGGCTACGCCATTGGTTTTGTCTTGCAAGGCCGGTTGATCGACCGGGTCGGCGTCAAGCGCGTGTTCTTCTGCGCGGTGCTGCTGTGGAGCATCGCCACCGGCGCCCACGGCCTGGCGACCTCGGCGGTGGGCTTTATGGTTTGCCGCTTTATCCTCGGCCTGACCGAAGCGGCCAACTACCCCGCCTGCGTCAAGACCACCCGCCTGTGGTTCCCCGCCGGTGAGCGCGCAGTGGCCACCGGCATCTTCAACGCCGGCACCAACGTCGGCGCCATGATGACCCCGATGCTGTTGCCGCTGGTGCTGCATGTGTGGGGTTGGCAGGCTGCCTTCCTGTGCATGGCTGCGCTGGGTGGGGTCTGGCTGGTGTTCTGGGGCCTGAAGTACTACAACCCCGAAGACCATCCGAGCGTGAAGCAATCAGAACTGGACTACGTGCAACAGGAAGTCGAGCCGGAACAACCGCGCGTGCCTTTCAGCCGTATCCTGCGCATGCGCGGCACATGGGCCTTCGCCATTGCCTACGCCCTGACCGCGCCGGTGTTCTGGTTCTACCTGTACTGGCTGCCGCCGTTTCTCAACCAGCAATACAACCTGGGGATCAACGTGACCCAGATGGGCATCCCGCTGATCATCATCTACCTGACGGCGGACTTCGGCAGCGTGGGCGGCGGGATCCTGTCCTCGTTCCTCATCGGTCGCGGCATGCAGCCGATCAAAGCGCGCTTGCTGTCGATGCTGCTGTTTGCCTGCTGCATCGTCGGCGTGATCATGGCTGCAGGCTCCAGCCAGCTATGGGTCGCGGTGTTTGCCATCTCCCTGGCCATCGGCGCACACCAGGCCTGGACCGCCAACATCTGGAGCCTGGTGATGGACTACACGCCCAAGCACATGATGAGCACGGTGTTCGGTTTTGGCGGGATGTGCGCGGCCATCGGCGGGATGTTCATGACGCAGATCGTCGGCCATATCCTGACCGTGACCAACAACAACTACACCGTGCTGTTCACCCTGATCCCGGCGATGTACTTCCTCGCCCTGACCTGGATGTACTTCATGGCGCCGCGCAAGATCCCGACGGTCGAGGTCTGATTCACCGCCGCCGCTGCTGCCAGGCAGCGGCCAACCCGCTCAGGCAGATCACCCCGATCCCGACCACCGTGGTCAGGTCCGGGGTGTGGTTGAACACCAGCCAGCCCAACAACCCCGCAAACACGATCTGGCAATAGCCGAACGGCGCCAGCAAGGCCGGCGCAGCGAAGCGGAAGGCCTGGGTCAGCATCAAGTGCGCGGTCATCCCGCAACTGCCCAGCGCCAGCATCAACAGGCCATGACCCAGGGTTGGCACCTCCCAGAAGAACGGCACCAGCGCGCTCATCACCAGGGTGTTGCACAGGCCGGCGAAGAAGTTGCTGGTGGTCGGGCTGTCGTACTGGCTGAGGATGCGGGTCAGCAGTTGGTAGAAGCAGAAGAACAACGCCGAGACCAAGGGCAACAACACTGCCGGGGTGAACAACTCACCACCGGGATGCACGATGATGATCACCCCCACAAACCCGCAGATCACCGCCAGCCATTGGCCCCGCGTCACATGCTCGCCCAGCAGCGGCACCGACAGGGCCGTCACCAGGATCGGCGCGAGAAAGTTCACCGCCGTGGCTTCCGCCAGCGGGATGTAATGCAAGGCTGCGGTAAAAAACAGGCTGGTACCCAGCAGGCACAGGGCCCTGGCGACCTGCAACAACGGGCGTTTGCTGCGCAGCACGCGCAAGCCCGATTGCGGCAGGAAAATCCCCGCCATCAGCAGCGTATGCACCATGTAGCGGGCCCACACCACCATCACGATGGGATAGAACCCGGCCAGGTACTTGGACAAGGCGTCATGGCTGGAAAACAGGAGCGTCGCCAGTACAATCAGCGCGATGCCCTTGAAGGGATGGTTGACGCCGGAAAGAGGGGTGCTGAGGGTCATTGAATTCTCGTGCGTGACAGGCTGAAATGACCGCCGCAAGCAGTGGCACTCAACGCGCTAATCTAGAGCGGGTGGTGCATCGGTCTCAAGAGCATAACCAAACAGCGGGCGATCAGCGCACTAAATTGCCCAAACCCAGTCCAACGCTGCACGCCAGCCTGCCATTGCACGCTTTTTAACCAAGGCCCACTCCATGAAAAAATCCCTGTTGCTCCTTTCGACCCTCGCCCTGCTCAGCGCCTGCGATAAAGCCCCCGAGGCGCCGAAGCCGGCGCCGCCCTCGGTGCAGGCGACCCTGGTCCCGGAAACCCTGCCCACCGACAAATGGGTCGGCAAATGGATCGGCGTCGAAGGCCTGCACCTGACGGTCAGCAAAGACGACAGCATTGGCCGCGGGCACTACCTGCTGACCATGCAATACGGCCTTGATGCAGATGCCTCCGGCACCTTCAAGGGCGAGGCCGGCGAAGACGGCATCATCTTCAACCGCCCCGACGGCCCGCAAGTGCTGCGCGCCGGCGACGGTGCCGCGACCGGTTTGAAATGGCTGGCTGATAAAAAAGATTGCCTGGTGGTCAATACGGGCGAAGGGTATTGCCGCGAATAACGGCCATACTCAATCACCACAACCCCGATTACTGTAGGAGCGAGCTTGCTCGCGAAAGTCGTTAACGCTAACGCCGCATGCCTGGTTTAACGCGGTGCCTTTGCGTTTTTCGCGAGCAAGCTCGCCCCTACATAACGATCATCAAGAGGATTGCCACATGCTATGGAAAAAGGGTCGGCGCAGCGACAACGTGGTCGACGCGCGTAGTGACGGCGGCGGTGGCGGCGGCATGCGCTTTGGCGGCGGCAAGGGCCTGAGCCTGACCGCTATCGTGCTGATCGTCGGCATCGGCCTGCTGACCGGCCAGGACCCGATGCAGATTCTCGGGCAACTGAGCGGCCAGATGACCGAGCAAGCCCCCTCGGTCAGCCCGCAAACACGCCAGGCACCACCGGCCAACGATGAACAGGCGGACTTCGTGCGTGCCGTGCTGGGCGATACCGAAGACACCTGGGGCCAGGTGTTCCAGGAAAACGGCCTGGCCTACAAGAATCCCAAGCTGATCCTGTTCCGTGGCCGAGTGAATTCCGCCTGCGGCGGCGCCACCTCCGCCAGCGGCCCGTTCTATTGCCCGGCCGACCAGCAGGTCTACCTCGACCTGGACTTCTTCCGGGAAATGTCCCAACGCTTCCAGGCGGCCGGCGATTTTGCCCAGGCTTATGTGATCGCCCACGAAGTGGGTCACCACGTGCAAACCCTGCTGGGGATTTCGTCGAAGATCCAGGTCGCGCGCCAGCAAGGCCGGCAGATGCAAGGCGATGGTGGCCTGCTGGTCCGCCAGGAACTGCAAGCCGACTGCTTCGCCGGGGTCTGGGCCAACCGTGCGCAAAAACGCCTGAACTGGCTGGAACCGGGTGATATCGAAGAGGCGCTGAACGCTGCCAACGCCATCGGCGATGACCGCTTGCAGCAGCAGGGCCAAGGCCGCGTAGTACCGGACTCATTCACCCATGGCACTTCGCAACAGCGGGTGCGCTGGTTCAAGACCGGGTTTGCCCAGGGCCAGATCAGCCAATGCGACACGTTTTCGGCCAAGAGTCTGTAAATGAATAAACGCTGCGGATGGCCACTGGGCCTGCTGATCACCTGCTCGACCGCCACCCTGGCCGCCGGGCAGGCGGTCAAGGTGATCAGCCCCGATCGATTCACCCTGCAAGCCGGCGACCTGAGCCTGGGCCTTAGCCAGGACTGGCGCCAGCCGCTGCCACAGGTCACCCGCGCATTGATTATCGTGCATGGCCGGCTGCGCAACGCCCAGACCTACCTCAAAAGCGCCAAAGACGCCGCCGCCCACGCCGGGCAAAGTGCCAATACCCTGGTGATCGCGCCGCAGTTCCTCAACGACGCCGATGTCCAGCGCCATCACTTGGGCGACAGCGTGCTGCGCTGGCACGGTAATGCCTGGATGGCGGGCGAGTCGTCAATCGGCCATGGCCAGATCAGTTCCTACGGTGCCCTGGACCAAATCATCAAGCATCTGGGCAACCGCAAACTATTCCCGGCCCTCAAAGAAATAGTGATCGCCGGGCATTCCGGGGGTGGCCAGGTGGTGCAACGCTTTGCCCTGACCGGTCACGACCACCCGGCCCTGCAAGCGGCGGGGATCAGCCTGCGCTATGTGATTGCCAACCCGTCGTCCTATGCCTACTTCAGCCCGCAACGCCCGGTGCAATTCGCGCCGGCCAGTTGCTCAGGATTCAACGACTGGAAGTACGGCATGCAAAAGCTGCCGGCCTACGCCAACGGCCAAAGCCCCGAGCAACTGGAAAAAGCCTACGCCGCGCGCGAAATCACCTACCTGCTCGGCCAGCAGGACACAGACCCCAACCATCCGGCCCTGGACAAAAGCTGCGCAGCCGAGACCCAGGGCGCCTACCGGCTGATTCGCGGGCACAACTATTTCAACTACCTCAAGCAACGCCATCCGCAGTTGAGCCAGCGGTTGGTTGAAGTGCCAGGGGTGGGGCATGACGGCGACAAGATGTTCACCTCGCCGCAGGGGCAGGCGGTCCTGTTCCACTAATCCGTCAGACAAAACCCAATCAAAAATGTGGGAGCGGGCTTGCTCGCGAAAGCAGCCTGTCAGTTGATGCATGTGCCGACTGACACACCGCTTTCGCGAGCAAGCCCGCTCCCACATTTGATTTTTGATGCTTGCTTTAGATCATCTGGCGCAATGCCGCGCAGTCCCTGGCGTGCCAATCGGCCAATTCCGGCCATGGGTTTTCCGGCACGTTCACCAACACCGTCCGCGTCCCCGCCGCCCGCCCGCAATCGAGGTCGAAGCGATAGTCACCCACCATCACCATCTCGCCGGGGGCCACGTCCCAGGCCTGCGCCAGTTTCAGCAGGCCACCGGGATCCGGCTTGGGCGGGGCGTCGTCGCGGCCCAACACATCTTCCACGGCAAAACAGTCCGCCAGGCCGATGGCCTGCAAGGTAATGTGAGCCAGTTCCTGGGCATTGCGCGTCAGGATCCCCAGGCGATAGCCTCGGGCTGCCAAGTCCCGCACCAACTCCACCGCGCCCGCAGCTGCCACCGAACCCAGCGCCAGCTCGCGTTCATGCTCCAGCAACCAGGCATGCTTGGCCGCCGCTTCAGCCGCCGGCAACGCCGCCAAATGGGTGAGGATGTCGTCGGCAGGCGGAATGTCCAGGGCCACGCGGATCGCCGCGAAGTCATGCACCGCCACAGTCAGGGTGCCGTCCATATCAAACACCCAGTGTTTAACCTGCGCCAGGCTCATGCCCAATCCTTGCGATGGCGGATCAAGCCTTCCTGAGTCACCGAGGTCACCAGTTGACCGGCGCGGTTATACACGCTGCCACGGGAGAAGCCACGGGAATTGCCGGCCCATGGGCTGTCCATGGCGTACAGCAACCAGTCGTCGGCGCGCAGATCGGCGTGGAACCACAACGCGTGGTCGAGGCTGGCCACTTGCATATCCTTCTGCCACACCGTCTTGCCATGGGGCAGCAACGAGGTGGTCAGCAGGCCGAAGTCCGAGGCATAGGCCAGCAGGTATTTATGCAGCGCCGGTAAGTCGGCCAGGGCGCCATCGGCGCGGAACCACACGTATTTGACCGGATCGGTGGGCTGCGGGTTGAACGGGTCTTTTTCGGTGACCGGCCGCACTTCGATCGGCTTGGGGCACAGCAGTTTTTCGCGCATGGCTTCGGGAATCAGGTGCGCCCGTTGCTGGGTCAGCTCCAACTCCGACGGCAAGTTCTCCGGCCCCACCACCACCGGCATGGTGGTCTGATGCTCGAAGCCTTCCTCGTCGTACTGGAACGAGGCGCTGCAGGTGAAGATCGGGTTGCCCTTCTGGATCGCCGTGACCCGGCGCGTGCTGAAGCTGCCGCCATCGCGTACCCGGTCCACTTGATAGACCACCGGCAGGCCGGCATCCCCAGGGCGCAGGAAATAGCCGTGCAACGAATGCACATGCCGCGCTTCTTCGACGGTCTGGCTGGCCGCCGACAGCGACTGGCCCAATACCTGGCCGCCGAACAGTTGGCGAAAGCCCAAGTCCTGGCTGCGGCCGCGAAAGAGGTTTTCTTCAATCGGTTCCAGGGTCAGCAAATCGACCAGATCTTCCAACACTTGGCTCATACACTCTCCTCAGAGCAAAACGGTTTCTACCTTCTATTTTCTACTGTAGGTGCGAGCTTGCTCGCGAAAAAACCAGAGACGCCGCTGGGTATCAGGCCCTGTGCGTTATCGTTGACGTTTTTCGCGAGCAAGCTCGCGCCTACAAGTATTACCGCCTGCTTATCCGTGCAGCGTGTCCAACCATTGGGCGCGGGTGATGCGATACAACACATGATGGCGCAGCGGATCGTCCGCCGCGAGCCTGGGGTGCTGAAAATCTGCGGCCGGATCGTAATGCATGCCGATGGCCTGCATGACTTTCTGCGACGGCAAGTTGGCCTCGGTGGTGAAGGCCACTATCTCGTCCAACTGCAAACGGTCAAAACCACAGCGCAATGCGGTCCAGGCCGCCTCACTGGCAAACCCCAGGCCCCAGTGCTCGCGGGCCAGGCGCCAGCCTATTTCCACCGCTGGGGTGAAGTCGGCGTCAAAGCCAACATTCAGCAACCCCGTCAGGCCGATAAACTCGCCGCTGTCCTTGCGTTCCAGGGCCCACAGGCCAAAGCCGTACTCGGCAAAATGCCCACGTATTCGCCCGATCAATGCCGCGCTTTCCAGGCGATCCAAGGGGGCCGGGAAATAGCGCATCACCTGCGGATCGGCGCACATCCTGGCAAACGCTGGCAGATCGCTGTCGCGCCACTGGCGCAGCACCAGGCGCGCGCTTTCCAACTCGAGTATCGGCTCCATCGTTCCCCTCCCTTGCCATGTGCGTGAGTGTACAGCGCTGTTAAGATCCGTCGTTGGTTCCTGTCAGAAATTGCCATGCCTTTGCCACTGATCTACCACGACGACTACAGCCCCGAGTTCCCGGCGGATCATCGCTTCCCCATGGACAAGTTCCGGCTGCTGCGCGATCACCTGGTCGACAGCGGCCTGACCCAGGACAGCCAACTGCTGCGCCCACAATTATGCCCGGCCGAGGTCCTCGCCCTGGCCCATGACCCTGGCTATATCGAACGCTATATGAGCGGTGAGTTGTCCCGCGAAGACCAACGGCGCCTGGGCCTGCCCTGGAGCGAAGCCCTGGCCCGGCGCACCGTGCGCGCAGTCGGCGGCTCGTTGCTGGCGGCCGAACAGGCCCTGGAACACGGCCTGGCCTGCCACCTGGCGGGCGGCACCCACCACGCCCACTACGACTACCCGGCGGGCTTTTGCATCTTCAATGACCTGGCGGTGATCAGCCACTACCTGCTGGCCAGCGGGCGGGTCAACCGCGTGCTGATCTTCGACTGCGACGTGCATCAAGGCGATGGCACCGCGCGCATCCTCCACGACACGCCGGATGCCATTACCGTGTCCCTGCACTGCGAAAAGAACTTCCCGGCGCGCAAGGCCACCAGCGACTGGGATATCCCGCTGCCCATGGGCATGGGCGATGCCGACTACCTCAAGGTGGTGGACGACGCCCTCAACTACCTGTTGCCGCTCTACCAGCCCGACCTGGTGCTGTATGACGCGGGTGTCGATGTGCACAAGGACGACGCCCTGGGTTATCTCAAGCTGACGGACGCAGGCGTCGCCGCACGTGATGAAAGCGTGATGCGCCATTGCCTGGGCCGCGACATCCCGGTGGTGGGCGTAATTGGCGGCGGCTACAGCAAGGATCGCCCTGCCCTGGCCCGTCGCCATGGCATCCTGCATCACAGTGCCCAACGGGTGTGGACATCATCAGGCTGTCATTGAAGTGTGGGTGCGTTACCCACAATGCCTGTGGAACGGCCTGTGGATAAGTTGAGCGTAAGCGCCTGCAAGGCACACGCCACATAGGGTGTAGGAACGTGTACGTTTTTTGATCAGGCAGTTTCGCGGTGCTCGGGTAGAATGCTCGGCCTACTTCGCCGAACCGCAGTCACCGCCATGCCCCAGATTCCAGCCCAGCTCCCTCACGTCACGATCATCGGTGGCGGCCCCGCCGGGCTGATGGCCGCCGAAGTATTGAGCCAGGCCGGGGTCCGAGTGGACCTGTATGACGGCATGCCATCGGTGGGTCGCAAGTTCCTGCTGGCCGGGGTTGGCGGCATGAACATCACCCATTCCGAGGCCTACCCGGCATTTCTCTCACGCTATGCCGAGCGCGCACCCGACATCGCCCCTTTGCTGCGCCAGTTTGGCGCCGAGGCGTTGTGCGAATGGATCCATGGGCTGGGGATAGAAACCTTTGTCGGCAGCTCTGGCCGCGTGTTTCCGACCGATATGAAAGCCGCGCCGCTGCTGCGCGCCTGGCTCAAGCGCTTGCGCGACCAAGGGGTAGTTATCCACACCCGCCACCGCTGGCTGGGCTGGAATGCCGATGGCGGATTAATTATCCACAGCCCGGATGGCGAGAAAACTGTCCACAGCGATGCCGTGCTCCTGGCCCTCGGCGGCGGCAGTTGGTCGCGCCTGGGTTCCGACGGCGCCTGGCTCAAATTGCTGGAAGACCAAGGCGTGCGTTACGCCCCGCTGCAACCGAGCAACTGTGGCTTCGAGGTGACGGCCTGGAGCGACTTGATGGTGAGCAAATTCGCCGGAGCGCCGCTGAAAAACGTCGCCATCGGTTTGGCAGATGACAAACCCCGATTGGGCGAATGCGTGATCACCGCGACCGGTATCGAGGGCAGTTTGATCTACGCCCTATCGGCGCCGATTCGCGAAGCCATCAACCGCGACGGCTCAGCCACCGTGCATATCGACCTGCTGCCGGGCAAGCCACTGGACAAGGTGCAGGCTGCATTGGCCAAGCCCCGCGGCTCACGTTCGATGAGCAAGCATTTGCACAGTCAGTTGGGATTGGATGGGGTCAAGGCCGCGCTGTTGCGCGAGTTGGCGTCTGCCGAACATTTCAAAGACCCGCAGCAATTGGCCGTCGATATCAAGGCTCTGCCGCTGACCCTGGTGAAAACCCGGCCAATGGACGAAGCCATCAGCACCGCAGGTGGCGTGCCGTTTGAGGCGCTGGATGAGCGCTTGATGCTCAAGCAATTGCCGGGAGTGTTCTGTGCCGGAGAGATGCTGGACTGGGAAGCGCCGACGGGCGGGTATTTGCTGACGGGGTGTTTTGCCAGTGGGCAAGTGGCTGGGCGCAGCATATTGGAGTGGCTGAGAACCAACGATACCCCCTTAATCCGTTGATGAAGTATCCGGCGCATTGATTGCTTACAGGCACTGTCTTCTCTGGCTGCCAGGGGGTAAGCCATGGGCTTACCCCCTGATGCTGATCTAAATAAATGTTTAACGAGAGAAAATAGTTTTTAAAGCACTCTCGGCATTGATGAAACTTCAATCACCCGAAAGCAACCGTACAGTGCACCTGCTTATAGGCCCATGGGACAGGACCTCAGTGTCACTCTTGAAACTCACCAAAGCAGGTCCTCACGCGCGGCAATTACCAAGGCGCACTTACGCCCCGTGAGCACGAACCCTGTACTCCTCAAGGACATTGTCAAACTTCTGCAAATGGTCCGAGTCCAAATCGTAGTGATTCTTTACGAGATCAACATAGTCTTTATAGGCCCCATAGGCTTGAGGATAATCCCCACTAGCCGTATGTCCTGCGACTTTATCCTTCAGCGACTCACGCTGGCTTTCTATTTCCTTACTGACTCCAGCACCTTCAGATGGGGCATGGACTGTTGCACCTGCTGAAGAACCAACAGAATTCACGGAAGCAACCATAAAAACACGCTCTCTATAGAATTTATTTCATGCGATTAACGTCGCCACCCTCAGTGGCATACAGCAAAAATAAATTCCGAAATCTACGCGGGAATAGGTTACAAAATTTATCTGGCAATCGTAATAGAAGGGAAGCGGCAGCGATTGGCAGTGCGCAGGAGTGACTAGCCTTTTCGCTCACTAATCGAGTAGAGACACCGATGCAGGCAGCCCCCCTAGGCCAGCAATAATGAACGTAACAAAAGGAAGTGGCATATTTATTCTCCACTTGAAATTGAAACTAATAGAAAACCACTACAGACCTACAGTGGTTATCGATCAAAAAAAACTCCAACACCACTAACTCTACATGCGCACAAAGCATTTCCGAAAAACAACAACCCGCTGATTTCAAGCCAAGAACTTATTTAACGAATTATATTGCGACAAACTAACGTGAGCGAGATTGCCTCGCCCACCAGACTCATTGACTGCTATTTGACTGACAAAAAACAGTTACTTTTTCTTCCGTGGCCCTGTATTAAAAACAGGCACCTTGCGCACGGGTTTGATAGAAGGCTCCGCCGGCGCAACCTCGCCACTGTCCACCCACTTGCCCAGGTTGCGCTTGCCGCCACCACCCGAGGTCTTGGGCTTCTTCGGTTTTTTCGGCTTCTTCACCACCTGGCCACTGGCATCGGTATCCGGCACGCGGTGCTCCGGTTCGAAGTCCTGTTCCATTTTGCGGGTCAGGGTTTGGCGGGTCAGCATCTCGATGGCCGAGAGCATATTCACTTCATCGGCACACACCAGGGAAATCGCCTCGCCGGTGTTGCCCGCCCGGCCAGTACGGCCGATGCGGTGGATGTAATCCTCGGCGACAATCGGCAGGTCAAAGTTGACCACCATCGGCAAATCTTCGATATCCAGGCCACGGGCCGCCACATCGGTGGCCACCAGGATCTGCACATCGCTGGCCTTGAAGCGGTCCAGGGCACGTTGGCGCGTAGCTTGTGGCTTGTCGCCGTGGATGCCGTCGGCATTAATCCCCAGGCCTTGTAGCTTATCTACCAGCGCATCCACGCCATTGCGGGTCTTGGCGAACACCAGTACCTGCTTCCACTTGCCCTTGCGCATCAGGTGCACAAACAGCTCGGCCTTGCGCTTCTTGTCCACCGGCACCACCCATTGCTTGACGGTGTTGGCGGCGACGTTGCGCGGGCTGACTTCAATGCTCAAAGGGTCATTGAGCATCTGCCCGGCCAGCAGGCGGATATCGTCGGAGAAGGTCGCGGAAAACAGCAGGGTCTGGCGCTTTTTCGGCAGCATGCGGTAAATGTTCGCCAGTTCTTCCGAGAAGCCCAGGTCGAGCATGCGGTCGGCTTCATCCAGCACCAGGGTTTGCAGCTGATTGAGTTTCAGCGCGTTCTGGCGGAACAGGTCGATCAAGCGCCCAGGGGTGGCAACCAGAATGTCGACGCCCTTGCGCAGCTTCATCATCTGCGGGTTGATGCTCACCCCGCCATACACCGCGTAGGTGGTCAGGGGCAGATGTTCGGCGTATTGGGCAACGCTGGCGTGAACCTGCTCGGCCAACTCGCGGGTGGGGCACAGGATCAGCGCACGCACCGAGTTGGCGGTGACCTTCGGCCCTTCCATGGTCAGCAGTTGCAGGAGCGGCACGGCAAAGCCGGCAGTCTTGCCGGTACCGGTCTGGGCCGCGGCCATCAGGTCGCGACCGGCCAGCACCGCCGGAATGGCTTGCGCCTGCACCGGCGTCGGGGTCTGGTAGCCAAGCGCCTCAAGGGCGCGCAGCAAGGGTTCGATCAGGCCAAGTGTGGCGAAAGTCATGTGTTTACCGTAGGAAAAATTCAGCGCAAGGGCGTAATGCGCGGCAGTTTACCTTATTTCCGGCTTCGGCTTACGCCACTGGGGCAGGCTGATCAACAGCACAGCGCTGATGATCACGAGCATCGCCAGGGCTTCTTCCAGGCCGATGGTCTCGCCGACAAACACAATCCCCAGCAATACCGCCACGGCCGGGTTGACGTAGGCATAGCTGGTGGCCGCTGCCGGACGCACATGCTTGAGCAGGTACATATAAGCGTTGAAGGCGATGATCGAGCCAAACACGGTCAGGTAAGCCAGGGCCAGCCAACCTTCCACCGGCGGCATCGCCTCCAGGTGTTCGCCCTTGAGTGCGCTGCCGATCAACAGCACCACACCGGCGATCAGCATTTCGGCGGCGCTGGCCATGGCGCCCTGAGGCAACGGCAAGTGCCGGCTCCAGACCGAACCAAACGCCCAGGAAGCGGCGGCGAACAACAGCAGCCCAGCGCCCAGGGGGCTCGACTGCAGGTTAGAGCCCATGTTGAGCATGGCGATGCCGATCATCCCCAGAATCACCCCGGCCCATTCCAGACGGGTATTACGCGCGCCCCAGAAATAGCCACAGAGCAAGGTAAACAGCGGCACCGTCGCCACGGCCAGCGCGGCGACGCCGGAGGTCACGCCGGTGTGTTCAGCCACACTCACGGCGCCATTGCCGAACGTCAGCAGCAAAATGCCGATCATGCCCGCGGCTTTCCACTGCGCCCAGGTCGGCGCCGGCACCCCGCGCCAGCGCAAGTAGCCATACATCAGCGCCCCCGCCGTACAAAAGCGAATCCCCGCCAGCATCAACGGCGGCCAGTACTCCACGCCAATGCGGATAACCAGGTAGGTAGAACCCCAGATCACGTACAACGCAAAAAAAGCGGCGATCAACGGTAACGGAAAACGACGTGGGCCAGGCATGGGCAGCTCTGCGGCAAGACAAGGGATCGCTATTTTAGGAATCCGCGCCAGTAAACATAAGTTACAAAACCTGTTTAAAGCGCCCATACACTTTTCAAATCATGGTTATCAAGGCTATAAGCCTTGTATTCGAAAGCCCCCTACTGCCAGAGCCTTATCATGGACAAATACGACCGCATGCTCCTCAGCGCCCTGCTGGAGGATGGCCGCGCCACCTACGCGCAACTGGCCCGTACCGTTAACCTCTCCGCCCCCGCCGTGGCCGAACGCGTGGCCAAGCTGGAGGCCAGCGGCGTAATCACCGGCTACCAGGCCAAGGTCGACCTGTCCAAGATCGGCTTGCCGATCCAATGTACGATCGAACTGCGCTTGACCAACAACGGCAGCCAGAAGGTCTACGACGCCCTGGCAGAAATCCCCGAACTGACCGAATGCCACCGGGTCACCGGCGACCCCTGCGTGATCATGCAAGCGGCGGTGGGGTCGATGCCGGAATTGGAAAACCTGATCAACCGGGTGGCGAAGTTTGGCTTCAGCAAGACCTCGATCATCCTGTCGAGCGCCATAGAGCGGCGGGTGCCGTTGGGGCATTTGGAAGGGAAGAATGGCGGTGCCTGAGCGCAGGCCTACTGTTGATCGGGTTGCCGGGGCTGGCTGCGAATAAGTGTAGGAGCGGGCTTGCCCGCGATAGCGGTGTGTCAGGCCCGAATGGCTAAACTGCCCCACCGCCATCGCGGGCAAGCCCGCTCCCACAGTTTGATCTTGGTTGGGCTCGGGATTGCTATCAGAACCCGCGATGTTTCTTCAGATGATCATTGATCTTCGCCGCCGGCACTTTCTGCAAACTGCACAGCAGGTCATGGGACAACTCGCGCAAGCCATGGGCACGGCGCAGTTCCTGCGCCAGGTGGGCGGTGAGGTTGGCTGCCATTTCCGCGTCGGCCATGGCCCGGTGAGCCTTGCCGGTGTGGGGCAACTGAGCGTAGGAGGTCAGGGTGCCAAGCTTGTGGTTCGGTGCTGCAGGCATCAGCCGGCGCGCCAACAGTAGCGAACAGGCGAATTTTTGCAGGCGGGTGCGGCGGATCAGGCCCAGTTCGAAGTCCCAGAACTTCTGGTCGAACGCAGCGTTGTGCGCCAGCAGCGGCGTAGTGCCGACAAACTCATTGACCTCGTTCATCACCCGCTCCGCCGGCGGCGCGCTGCGCAGCATGGCGTTGCTGATGCCGGTCAGTTGCTCGATAAACCCCGGCACGCGCACGCCGGCGTTCATCAGGCTCTGGTAGCGGTCCACGATCTGGCCCTGCTCCAGGATGACCACGGCAATTTCCGTGGCCCGGCAACTGCTGCTCGGCGAAATGCCGGTGGTTTCAAAGTCGATGACCGCTATACGTTCCAAACCTGTTCCAACCCCATCTGAAAATCTATTTGAGCAACAACGCGCCTTCGATAGGCACGTAGCGGCTGGCCGCGCGGATCAACGAGTTGGCCGTCAGCCCCGGCACGCCGTAGGCCACGGCTTCGACACCATGTTTATGAATGATGCGATCGAGCAACATGTCGAAATCGCCATCACCCGAGGCCAGCACTATTTCGTCGACATGGTCGGCAGCGTCCATGATGTCGATGGTGATGCCCACGTCCCAATCGCCTTTGGCCGAGCCATCGCTGCGCTGGATGTAAGGCTTGAGCTTCACGGTAAAGCCCAGGTTGCGCAGGATCTGCTGGAACTGCTGCTGCTTGCTGTCGCCACGGTCGATGGCGTAGGCATACGCCTCGACGATCTGCCCGCGCTGGCTGATATCAGCCCACAGGGCGGCGTAGTTGAAGTGGCAGCCATAAGCCTGGCGCACGGTGTAGTAGAGGTTCTGCACATCGGCGAACACTGCTATTTTTTTCACCGCATATCCTCATGGCACCGGGGACGTGATGGCCCGCAAAGGCGCTCAGTATGCCAGCCAAGAGGAGGTTTCCGAGAAAAATCAGACCGGGGCGACAGAGCGCCCCGATTCAGTGGGTGTCAGACGAAGGAATCGTCGTCGCCAAAGTAGGAGGAGTCGTCGGCGTAACCGCTGTCGGCGAAGCTGTCAGCGCTATCATTGCCCCAACCGCTGTTGTCACTGGCCGGCGCCGGCTCTTCGCGAACGATCTCTTCCACCACCTGCGGCTGCTGGTTATGGCTGAACAGGCTGCTGATACCTTGGGCCAGCATCACACCACCGGCCACGCCGGCTGCGGTTTTCAGGGCGCCGCCGAGAAAGCCGCCGCCGGCGGGCGCTGCCGGCTGGGGTTGCTGATAACTCTGTTGTGGCGCAGGCGCGCTGTTGAAGCCCGGTCGGCTCGGCTCGCGCCAACCACCGGCGCCAGAGGCCGGCGCGCTGGGCGCAGGCTGCGGCTCACGGGAGCTGCCACCAAAGATGCTCGACAGAAAACCACCACCGCTTGCGGCCGGCGGGGCTGTCCGGGTGCGTTGCAACTCATCCTGCAACTGCTGAATTTGCTGCGCCTGCTGCTTGTTCTGCGCATCCAGGCTCTTGATCGCCGCTTCCTGCACCAGAATCGCCTGGGTCATGAAGTACCCGGCGGCTGGTTGGCGAGTGATGTGCTCCTTGATCCGCGCTTCTGCCTGGGCGTCGCGGGGGGCTGAATCCGTTTCGGCTTGCTGCAACCGTGAAAACAGTCCATCGATCAGGGTTTGCTCTTCGCTGTTCATGGCGACCTCGTTAGATTGCCGGTAAAAATCTGCGTCCCGCCCGCAATGGGCAAGGTACGCCACCAGTAATGGGGCTGGGCCGCGGCGTTTCAATGGTCTTTACCCAAGGTTTACGTTTGTCGGTGATCAGTTAAAGTGTCTGCTGCTTTTTTGGCCTGTGATGACTTTGATGAATCCGTTGACCGTTCTGCGCGACTCTTTCTATTTCTTCCAGCGCAACCTGGGCGCCATCGTGCAGTTGTGCCTGCCCTTGGTGATCCTGGAAGCCGTACTGCAACAAGTGCTCGATCGCACGCTGGGCCCGGAGGCGTTCACCGGCTACAGCATGATCGTCGGGCTGCTGGTGTATCCGCTCTACACCGCCGCGTTGATCCTGTTCCTCGACGCCCGCAGCCGTGGCGAGTCGCCGCGCACCGCCGACGTGCTGGCCATGGCGCTGACCCTGTGGCCTCGCTATGCGCTGCTGACCGCCATGAGCACCCTGCTGATCCTGCTGGGGCTGTCGCTGTATTTCCTGCCGGGGATATGGCTGATGGTCACCCTGGCCTTCGCCGAATACCTGCTGGTACTGCGCGGCATGCCTGCGCTGGCGGCGATGAAGGAAAGTTTCCGGCTGACCCGAGGGCATTTCCTGCGCATCCTGATCTGCCTGCTATGCGTAATGACCCCACTGTGGCTGCTCAAGGGCGCCAGCGTCGCGGCCTGGCCCGACCTGCAGAACCCGCTGCTGGCGGTGCTGATCGACAGTGCCCACAGCTTCTTGCAGTTGTTTACCAGCGTGGTGCTGTTCCGCCTGTTCATGCTGATCGCCGGTGATGCAGACGCCCGCTAACATGGTCCTTGGGCTCCCGGCTGCCGGTCGGGTATGCTCCGTGCCTGTCCTGCAGCGCCATAAGGCGAGCCGATGAACCGTTTACTGCGTACAACCCTGGTAGGTCTGCTGATTCTGGCTGGCGTGCTGACCGCCCTGGTCTACAGCCTGACCTGGCGCCCCGCCGACAAACAGACCTTGCCCGTAAGCTGCGTCGCCCCGCGCGCGCCGACGCTGCTGCCCGGCCAGGCGCTCAAGGTGATGACCTGGAACGTGCAGTACCTGGCGGGCAAGAACTACGTGTTCTGGTACGACACCCCCGACGGCAGCGGCCCGGACGAGCGCCCCACCATCGAAGACATGGCCTCCAGCCTGGACGAAGTGGCACGGGTGATCCGTGACGAACAGCCAGACGTACTGTTGTTGCAGGAGCTGGACGAAGGCGCCAAGCCATCCCACTACCAGGATCAACTGGCGCTGCTCCAGGAGCGTCTGGTGGACCTCTACCCTTGCAGCGTCCAGGCTTTCGACTGGAAAGCCGACTTTGTGCCCGACTGGCATATCTTCGGCAGCGTCGGCCGCAAGCTGGTGACCCTCAGCCGCTACCAGATCGAACACGCCGAACGCCTGCAACTGCCCGTGGCCTCGGCCAACCTGCTCAGTCGCCAATTCCAACCCAAGCCTGCGTTGCTGCTCAGTTACCTGCCGTTGAGCGACGGCGGCCAACTGGCAGTGCTCAACACCCGCCTGGACAATGGCGCACCCGGCCACAGCGCGGTGCGCGAACAAGTGCAGGCAACCATCAAACTGCTGGATAAATTCGAAAGCCGAGGCACGCCGTGGCTGATTGGCGGGGATTTCAACCTGTTGCCGCTGGGGCAATTCCTGCGCCTGGACCCTGGCCGACGCGGGCAGTACTCACCGGACAGCGAACTGCATCTGCTGTGGGACAAATACCCGATGGTCCCCAGCAACAGCCAGTCCAGCGGGATTGACCGCGCCCAGTGGCTGACCCACTTCCCCAACGACCCGGGCCTCGATGGGCCGGATCGCACGGTGGATTATCTGTTCTTCAGCCCAAGGCTGAAGAAGGTCGAAGCCAGAGTGCGCCAGGACGATACGTTGCGTATTTCCAATCATTTGCCGGTGATTGCGCGGTTCCTGCTGCCTGCGGCGCAATAGCAAACACCCCCAAACCCAATGTGGAATAGGGTTCGTGTAGGAGCTGGCTTGCCTGCGATAGCGGTCTGTCATCCAGCACCTGGCTAACTGACCCACCGCCATCGCAGGCAAGCCAGCTCCCACAGTTAGATCTTGATCGGGATTACTTGCGCGGTTTGATCCGCGCAGTCGCCTCTGCCACCAAGGGGTCATCCGGCCAGTAATGCTTGGGATACCGCCCCTTCAGATCCTTCTTCACCTCGGCGTAGGTACTGCGCCAGAAGTTCGCCAGATCCTGGGTCACCTGCACCGGCCGCCGTGCTGGGGACAGCAGGTGCAACTTGACCACCTGCCGCCCACCGGCGATGCGTGGGGTGTCGGCCAGGCCGAACAGCTCCTGCAAGCGCACCGCAAGAATCGGCGGCTGTTCACTGTAGTCCAGGCGCACCGATGAGCCCGAAGGCACTTTCAAATGATGGGGCGCCAGTTCGTCCAGGCGCTGGGGCAGCGGCCAGGGCAACAGGTTATGCAGGAAGCTGGAAACATCCAGGTTGGCGAAATGGCTCAAGCGCGAGACCTTGCCCAAGTACGGCATCAACCAGTGTTCCAGGCTGGCGAGCAAGGCGCTGTCGCTGACGTCGGGCCACTCACTGGGTTTGCCGGCATCCAGTTGACGCAGCAGCATGACGCGGGCCTGCCACTGGCGCAGTTCCGGGGTCCAGGGCAGCAGCTCCAGGCCTTTGCGCCGCACCAGGTTGACCAGCGCCTGGCTGCGGGCGGACTCGTCCAGGCCTGTCAGCGGCTCGCGGCTGAGGATCAGCTCACCGACCTTGCGCTGGCGTTCAGCGCGCAACACGCCCTCGCGCTCATCCCAATCCAGTTGATCGAAGCAGCGCACTTGCTCGGCCAATACCGAATCGAACAGCGCCGGATCAAAATCCGCGGCCAGGTAGATCCGCTCTTCACGCTGGCCCTGCCGGCTGCCCAGGTCGGCAATCACCAACCATGCTTGTTTCATCAGGCTGTCGGCCTCTGCAAACAACGCGGCGCGACCGTTGGCCAGGCGATACTCCGCACCGCCCGCACGACGCTGCTGCGCCACCCGGTCCGGGTAGGCCAGCGCCAGCAACGCCCCAAGCCAACGCGGGTGATCGGGATCGGCCACCGGCTGCTCGGCCTTGCCTCTCAGATAGCCGCGATATTGCCGGGCCAATTGCCTGGCCCGCTGTACGCCACCCTGGGTGCCACGGGCGCGCTCCTCGCCGGACAACAACGCCAGGCGACTGTGCAAGTCCGCACCGGCGCCACGCAAGATGTCGCGCTCGCCCAGTAGCGCGGCAACATCACACGCCATGTTCGCCAGCCCCAGGTCCTGCCCCCGCAACAACAAATGCGCGATGCGCGGGTGCGCCGGCAGGCTGGCCATTTTCTGCCCGTGGGGAGTCAAGGTCGCGTCCTTCAACGCGCCCAAACGTTCCAGCAAATCCTGGGCCTGGGCATAGGCGGCGGTGGGCGGGACATCAAGCCAGACCAACTGCGTCGGCGTCACGCCCCAGCGCGCCAGTTGCAGGGCGAGGCCGGCCAGGTCCGCCGAGAGGATTTCCGCGCTGCCATAGGCCGCCAGCGCTTCATGCTGGTCTTCGGACCACAAGCGATAACACACGCCTGGCTCCAGTCGCCCGGCCCGGCCTGCGCGCTGGGTAGCACTGGCACGGGAGATGCGCTGGGTGTCGAGGCGGGTCATGCCGCTACCGGGGTCAAAGCGCGGTACCCGCGCCAGCCCGGCGTCGATCACTACTCGCACGCCATTGATGGTCAGGCTGGTCTCGGCAATGTTGGTGGCCAGCACCACCTTGCGCTTGCCGGCGGGTGCCGGGTCGATAGCCGCCCGCTGGGCTGTCAGATCGAGCTCGCCATGCAACGGGCAGAGCAGCACATCGCTGCGCTCACCGAGGGCGTCGGCCAGTTGTTGATTGACCCGGCGAATCTCCGCCTGCCCCGGCAGGAACACCAGCACGCTGCCGGTTTCGTCGTGCAGGGCTTCAAGGATGGTCTGCACCAACCGTGGCTCGATAAACTCACCGGGCTGGAATGGCCGCCCCCAGCGCATCTGCACCGGGTACATGCGGCCTTCGCTGCGCAGGATCGGTGCGTTGTCCAGCAGACCCGACAAGCGTTCGCCTTCGAGGGTGGCAGACATGAGGAGGATTTTCAGCGGCTGCTCGTCGCGAAACAACTCGCGGCCATTGAGGCTCAGGGCCAATGCCAGGTCGGCGTCGAGGCTGCGCTCATGGAATTCGTCGAAGATCAGCAAGCCCACGCCATCGAGTGCCGGATCATCCTGCAGGCGGCGGGTGAGGATGCCTTCGGTGACCACTTCGATACGGGTGTTGGGGCCGACCTTGCTGTCCAGGCGGATGCGGTAGCCAACGGTCTCCCCGACCTTCTCCCCCAGTTCACTGGCCAACCGCTCGGCGGCGGCACGGGCAGCGAGCCGGCGGGGTTCAAGCATCAGGATGGTTTGCCCGGCCAGCCAGGTTTCATTCAACAGCGCCAACGGCACCCGCGTGGTTTTACCGGCGCCGGGCGGTGCTTCGAGCACGGCTTCATGGCGCGTCGCCAAGGCTTCACGCAAGGCGGGTAAAACATCATCGATTGGCAACGAATTCATACTGGCTCCAAGGCAGAGCGGCGAGTATAACGGCGAACTGCTGGATACCGGTGGAGTGCCGCCTCCAATTGGAATGCGACTAAAAGTAGGCGCTGGCCCCCACATTAGAGGGGTAGCGCGCGGTAGATCTGCTTTATAGTCACCCCATACAAGTTCAGGAGAATCCCATGCGTATTGCTTCCCGTGTCATCGGCGGTGTTCTGGCCGTCACCCTGTTGAGCCAACTGACGGCCTGCGGTTCGATTTTCTATCCTGATCGCCGTGGCCAGATCGACGGCAAGATCGACCCGGCTATTGCCGTGCTCGATGCGGTCGGCCTGCTGTTCTACGTGATCCCCGGCCTGATAGCCTTTGGCGTGGACTTCGCCACCGGCGCGATTTACTTCGAGCCGGGCAAGAGCGCACAAGTGGCCCCCGAGAAGCTGCAAGAAGCCATCGGTGCCGACGGCAAAGTGGATAACACCAAGCTGCAAACCATCATCGAACACGAAACCGGCCGCAGCCTGCCGCTGGACGACCCACGCCTGATCCAGTTCAAGGGCAGCGTGCAACAACTCGCGTCTCTGGGCCTGCAACCTGCCGCGTAAGGATTTGATTGCCCCATGAGCACCAGCACCGAACACGCCCGCCTCTTGCGCCTGGCCACCCGCGCTTCGGTCGGCGTGGCCAGCATCCTGATTATCGGTAAAGCCGTCGCATGGTGGTTCAGTGGTTCGGTGAGCATGCTCGCCGGGCTGACCGATTCGCTGCTCGACGGCGTGACGTCGCTGCTCAACCTGCTGGCGGTGCATTACGCGCTGCGCCCGGCGGATGACGATCACCGTTATGGGCATGGCAAGGCAGAATCCCTGGCGGGCATGGCCCAGGCGCTGTTTATCGCCGGCAGTGCAGTGTTGATCGCCTTCCAGGCTTACCAGCGTTTGCAGCACCCGGAACCGGTGGGCGCGCCATGGCTGAGTATCGCGGTGATTGTGCTGTCGCTGGCGCTGACCGTGGCGCTGCTGATCTTGCAACACCGGGTGATCCGCGAAACCGGCTCGAACGCGGTGCGCGCGGACTCGCTGCACTACCGGTCGGACCTGCTGCTCAATGGCAGCATTCTATTGGCGCTGGTGCTGGCGGCTTTTGGCTTGCATCAAGTCGATGCCTGGTTTGGCCTGGGGATCGCCGCCTACATCTTGTGGAGCGCGATCCAGATCGCCCGGGAAAGCTTTGCCGTGCTGATGGACGAGGAGCTGCCGGCCGAAGTCAGCCAGCACATGCTCGAACTGGCCCGTGGCGTGCCCGGCGTATTGGGTGCCCATGATTTACGCACGCGGATTTCCGGCAACCACTGGTTTGTGCAGTTGCATCTGGAGTTACCGGGAGAGTTGAGCCTGTCGGTGGCCCACGGCATCAGCGACCAGGCCGCCGATGCCATCCATCAGGCCTACCCACGGGCCGAGGTGCTGGTGCACGCCGACCCGCTGGAAGTGGTCACCGGCAACAAGGCTTAGTAGGTCACCTGATAGCCGCGGCTGCCCAGGCAGTTGCCCTGGGCCTGGCGGTAGGTTTGCACCACCGCTGGCGCAGGCGCGTAGGTGACGGTCTGCGGGTCGAAGCCACTCTGCTGCACCGCCCAGCGATAGCAATCGTAACCGTCCTGCTGCACCTGGGCAGGCGATTGACCGTTGGCGGGATAGGCCACCACGTCATACCCATTGCCCTGGGGCGCCGGCTGCGGCGGCAGGCTGGCCACCGGCGGTTGCACCACCACGTACTGCTGGGTACTGCTCTCGTAGCTGTAGTAGGCGCCAGCGGCGAGGAAAAACAGCGCGCTGCCTACCCACACTTCCCGCGCATAGTCCGGCAGGTAATGCACACGAATCCCGTAGGGTGGCGCGACCACTACATAGCGCGGGCCTTGGGGCCGATACCAATAACCACCCGAGAAGAAATAATCCTGGCCGCGATAGGGCACGCGGTAATTGCGGTCGGGGAAGCGGTCCACCGTGTAGCCCGGCCGATATTGCGGGCCGGGGCCCCAGCCATTGCCATGCCCGTCGGGGCGGCCTGGCCAGCGATTGTCATTGGGGTGGCCGTTGTAGCCTGGGCGCGAGCCGGGGCCGCCGGCTTGCCAATGCGGGTTGCCGTCGTTGCGCCTGGGAATGTCACGGTAATTGCCCTGGCGCGGCTCCTGGGTCTGGCCTACGGAATCGGGCCGGCCCTGGATTGGCAGGTTGCTACCGGCCTGGGGCGCCGGGCGTGGTGCTTCGTGGCCTTGCGGACGAGCCTGCCACTGGCCATTCTGGCCGCCGCGCTCACCCTGCGGGCTTGGCTGGATGTGTTCCGGGCGCGGCGGGTTGGCTGAATGCCCTCTCTCTCGCTGCCCGTCACCGCCCTGCGGGCCTTGCCCCTGCCGTGGTGAGTTGTCTCGTTCGTCGGCCATCAACTGCGTGCCGAAGGTGACCATCAACACCCCTACACCTGCCAAACGCCAGATGCGCTTCATGCTATTCCTCACTGCGGATTAGGGCCTGTGCATGAGACTGGAAAAGCCGGGCCCGGTTCTGCAACAGGTTATCAGTCGCCAGAACAATTTTCGCCGGCAAAAGAAAAGGGGCGACCCGTCGGTCGCCCCTTGAGAACTTCGTCCTGGCTCAACGCTTATGACGTTGGCTCACCTCACGCCGTCTTGTGGACAGTGTGCAGCCCGGGGGCCGGCCCAACCCGGTGGGGTTGGCGGGCCGCAGCCGGCCTGATTGGGCGGGCTGCAGTGGACTCTATGTCCGGGCAGTGATTCTGTTGGTAATCATAGGCGTGAGGCGCCGACAGATGATTGCGAAGATTGCGTCAATAAACAGTGCTTGCGCAATTTTTAACCCTGGATAGATAATTCACAGCAATAGTTACGACAAAGGCCATCCCCATGAGCAAACTTGACCGATACGACCTGAGTATTTTGGCGGAATTACAGCGCGACGCGAGGATCTCCAACCAGGAGCTGGCCGAGCGGATCGGCCTGTCGCCGTCACCCTGCTCGCGCCGGGTCAAGCAATTGGAAGACGACGGCTATATCTCGCGCCAGGTCGCCCTGCTCGACCGCAAGATGCTTGGCCTAAGCCTTACTGCCTACGTGTTGATCGGCATGGACCGACACACCCCCGAGCGTTTCGAGAACTTCGAAGCGGCCATCCGCACCTTGCCGCAAGTACTGGAATGCAGCCTGGTCACCGGGATGGATGCCGACTATCAGTTGAAAGTGGTGGTGCCGGATATGGATCACTATCAGAAACTGCTGCTGGGCCACCTGACCCGGATTGAAGGGGTGACCAGCGTGCGCTCAAGCTTCGTGCTCAACCAGGTGCTTAACAGTACCGAGTTGCCGTTGACTCACCTGCGTACCTAAGACTCACCACCCAACCCATGTAGGAACTGGCTTGCCTGCGATAGCGGAATTTCAGTCGCTGATATGCCATCTGACAGTCCGCTATCGCAGGCAAGCCAGCTCCCACATTTTGAGCGCGCTCAGGCAGTGACACCTGGGTGCGACGCACCGACGCAGGTCAACGTTGCACCTGCCGCCTTGCCTTATACTGCGCGCCTGCCTTTGTCGGAAACTGCCCAATGAATTCGATTGACCCCGTGCTGTTTGAAGAGTGGATGATGACCGGGCTGGTCACCCTCCTAATCGTTTTCATGGGCTTTATCGTCTGGGACCTGGCGAAGAAATCCAAAGCCGGGCGCTTTGGCTCGATGATTCTGTTCTTCGTGCTGGGCCTGGGCGTGGCCGCGTTCATCATCAAGAGCGTGGTGATCGGCCTGATCGAATCCGGGGCGTTATAAGCGCGCCGGCACTTCGCGGTATTGGCCCTGGTCCAGGCCTTCAATCGACCAATCACCGATTTTCACCCGCACCAGGCGTAAGGTCGGCAAGCCCACGGCGGCGGTCATGCGCCGCACCTGGCGGTTGCGTCCCTCGCGAATCACCAGTTCCAGCCAATAGGTCGGCAGGTTTTTACGAAACCGCACCGGCGGGTTGCGCGGCCACAGTTCTGGCTCCTCCAGTCGCCGGGCCTGGGCCGGCAGCGTCATGCCGTCGTTCAACTCCACCCCCGCGCGCAGGCGTTGCAGATGCTCCTCGGTGGGCTCGCCTTCCACCTGTACCCAGTAGGTCTTTGCCAGTTTGTGCTTGGGGTCGGCAATCCGCGCCTGCAACTGGCCATCGTTGGTCAGCAGCAACAGGCCTTCACTGTCCCGATCCAGGCGCCCGGCGGGGTAGATGCCGGGGATATCAATGAAATCCTTGAGGGTCGCGCGCCCGCCTTCGTCACTGAATTGGGTCAGCACGTCGAAGGGTTTATTGAACAGGATCAACTTCGGCTCGGCCGGCGGCGCCTTGGCGACACGGCGAGCAGCGGCATGTGGAGGTTTCACGCCAGGGCGGCGCGAGTCGGGACGGGCAGGACGGGACATGGCAACGGAATATCTAACGGTCAGGACCGACCATGCTAGTGGCCTGACCGTTAAATAACCACCCTGCTATTTAGCGGAACGGCGGCTCGTCAAAGCTGCGCAGTTTGCGCGAATGCAACGAGTTGAGCTCGGTGCGCAACAAGTCCACCGCCTCGATGCCGATCTTCAAGTGCTGGCTCACGGCCCGCTCATAGAACGCGTTGGCCGAACCTGGCAACTTGATTTCACTGTGCAGCGGCTTGTCCGACACACACAGCAAGGTGCCGTAAGGCACCCGCAAACGGTAGCCTTGCGCGGCGATGGTGCCGCTTTCCATATCCACCGCCACCGCACGCGACAGGTTGATCAACGGCCGTTCCTGGGCCCAGCGCAGCTCCCAGTTGCGGTCGTCGTAGGTCAACACGGTGCCGGTGCGCAGGCGTTTTTTCAGCTCTTCGCCCTTCTCGCCGGTGACGTTGGCCGCCGCTTGCTGCAACGCCATCTGCACTTCGGCCAGCGCCGGGATCGGGATGTTCGGCGGCACCACGCGGTCGAGAATGCCGTCGCGCCGCATGTAAGCATGGGCCAGCACATAGTCGCCGATGGTCTGGGATTGGCGCAGGCCACCGCAGTGACCGATCATCAGCCAGCAATGGGGACGCAACACCGCCAAGTGGTCGGTGATGTTCTTGGCATTGGACGGGCCGACACCGATGTTGACCAGGGTCACGCCATGGCCGTCGCTGGCCTGCAAGTGGTAGGCCGGCATCTGATAACGGTGCCAGACCACGCCTGCGGCAATGGCAGACGCTTCGCCATGGTCCATGCCTTTTTCGATGATCACGTTGCCCGGCAATACCATGCGGATAAAGCGTGGGTCGCTGCGCAATTGTTCCAGGCCATGGACAATGAACTGGTCGACGTAACGGTGGTAGTTGGTCAGCAGAATCCACGGCTGCACATGCCGCCAATCGCTGCCGGTGTAGTGCACCAGGCGGCGCAGGGAGAAATCCACGCGGGCCGCATCGAAGAGGGCCAGGGGCAGCGGATCGGTGTTTTCCCAGTCATACAGACCATCGGCGATACCATCGGTGGCGGCGGACAGGTCGGTGCTCGGGAACACCCGCGCCAGGGTCGCTGCGGTCACGCCGGAGCCGGCCAACTCGTCGCCCTGCTCCACCACGTACGGGTACGGGATATTCTGCTGGCTGACGCCCACCTCCACCGTCACGGTGAAGTCGTGCATCAGTGGCACCAGTTGTTCCAGCAGGTATTTGCGGAACGCCGCCGGATGGGTGACGGTGACGCTGTAGGTGCCCGGCAACTGCACCTTGGCGTAAGCGCGAGTGGTCTGTGGGACTTCGCCATGGCAGTGGTAGGTCAGCCGCAGTTCGGGGTAGCGAAAGAGCGCACGTTGTGCGGCGTCGGGCTCGACGCGATCCTTGAGGTATTGCTTGAGAGCCTGGTTGAGCGCGCCGGTGGCTCGCTCATGCAGAGCTGCCAGCCGATCCACGGCCTCTTCGGCGGTTTGGACGACAACAAAAGCTTCGGTCACGGTAAGCATCCTGTGTTCTGACGTGCAGGCCTTCATCTTGCCTGCATCGCCGCCAGACGCAAACTCTGAATTGGCATGCCTGCGATGGCGGCGGGTCAGTCAGCTTATCTGCTCCTGATAAACCGCCATCGCAGGCCAGCCTGCTCCTACATGGGATCACGTTTAGGCAGGGGTTGAGCGGGCGACGATGGCCTGCACATCCACACCCCGTGGCAAGGTGCCATACACCCGCCCCGACGACTCACCCAACCGACTGCCGATAAACCCATCGCTGACACTGGCGTTGCCCGCCTCCAGCAACAACTTGGCCTGCAACGCCACGGCGATGTCCTCAGTCAGTTGCCGAGCCCGGTACTGGATGTCCTGGGTGTCCATAAACGCCGACTTCAATTGCTCGATATGCCGCGCCAGGCGCTTATCGCCATGCCCATCGCCCAATTCGACGAACAATGTCTCCAGCACCCCTGGCTCTTTCGACAACGCCCGTAGCACGTCCAGGCATTGCACGTTGCCAGAACCTTCCCACGTTGAATTGACCGGTGCCTCACGGTACAGGCGCGGCAAGATGCTGTCCTCGACATACCCGGCGCCGCCCATGCATTCGGCGGCTTCGTTGATCATGGCCGGCGCGCGCTTGCAGATCCAATACTTGCCCACGGCTGTCACCAACCGGGCGAACTTGGCTTCTTGCTCATCCCCCAGATGGTCCAGCGCCCGGCCCATGCGCAGGCTCAAGGCCAGGGCCGCCTCGCTTTCCAGGGCGAGATCGGCCAGGACGTTTTGCATCAAAGGTTGTTCACTGAGCACGCGGCCACCGACCGAACGATGGGCACAATGATGGCTGGCCTGGGTCAGGGCCTGGCGCATCAAGGCGCTGGAACCGACCATGCAATCGAAACGGGTCATGGCGACCATTTCGATGATGGTCGGTACGCCCCGGCCCTCTTCGCCGATCATCCAGGCCAGGGCGCCCCGGAATTCCACTTCGCTGGAGGCGTTGGAGCAATTGCCGAGTTTGTTTTTCAGGCGCTGGATATAGAACTGGTTACGCGTGTCATCCGGGCGGTGCCGGGGCAGCAGGAAACAGGTCAGGCCCTTGTCGGTCTGGGCCAGGGTCAGGAAGGCATCGCACATCGGCGCCGAGCAGAACCACTTATGCCCCACCAATTCATAGGGCTGGCCAGGACCGCCAGCACCCACGGGGTAAGCGCGGGTGGTATTGGCACGCACGTCGGTGCCGCCCTGTTTCTCGGTCATGGCCATGCCGATGGTTGCGCCGGCCTTATGGGCGATGCCGACGTTGCGCGGGTCATATTCGGTGTTGAGGATTTTTGCCAGCCAGGTGTCGGCCAGGTCTGGTTGCAGGCGCAGGGCCGGCACGCAGGCGAAGGTCATGGTCAGCGGGCAGCCCGTGCCGGCTTCGGCCTGGCTGTGCAGGTAGGTCAGGGCCGCTCGGGCGACATGGGCGCCCGCCTGGGGATGGGCCCAGGGCAGCGACGGCAGGCCATGTTCAACGGCGGTGCGCATCAGTTGGTGATACGCCGGGTGGAACTCCACCAGGTCAATGCGGTGACCATAACGATCATGGCTGCTGAACACCGGCTTGTTCTGATTCGCCAGGAACCCGGCCTCCATCAGCGGCCCGCCCGCCAAGGCGCCATAGGCATCGATACGCGCCTCGGCCCAGCCCGCGCCAAAGCGCCGCGACCATTCCTGCAGGGGCAGGTCGAGGCGATACAGATTGGCGCCGTCCAGGGACGGCGGCTGGTTGGTGACGTCGTGGGTTTCGGCGAACTGGTGCAGATTCATGACGGGCCTCCTGATAAAAGGCCACGCTGATTGAGGCCTTGAATTCAGTTAAGCATCGTCACTGCGCTTAAAAAAGTGGCATATGCGCCTAACTGCCGGCGCTTTCGCCCTCTAGCGGGCACAGCAGGCGCCGCTGCAATACGGCCTGCAATAGCTCAAAACGTATTGGTTTGAGCAACTGCTCGGAAAGGCCAATGCCATGACAATGCTGGCGTGCGCCGCCCAGGGAGTCGCTCAGGCCGATCACTGGCAGTTCAGCGCAGCCGGGCAAGGCCCGGATCTGGCAGCACAGGGAGAAGCCATCCTCGGGCACATCCAGCAACACCGCATCAAACGCCCCATCCTGCAGCATGGCCAGGGCCACGGGGCCGCTGTCCGCCACTTTTACCCGGTAACCGAGCTTGAGCAACATGCCGCGCAAGACCAATTGCGTGACGCTGTTGTCGTCCACCAGCAGTACCGTGCAATCCTGGGGTGCGCGGTGCAGATCCACGGCCCGGGCCGGCTCCGGTGGCACCGCAATGACGGTCACCTCCAACTGGAAACGGCTGCCTTTGCGGGGCTCGGAATGATGGGTCAGGCGCCCGCCGAGCAATTCGATCAACTGCCGGCAGATCGCCAGGCCAATGCCCAGGCCGCCATATTCACGGGTGATCGAGCCATCCACTTGGAAGAAGCGCTGATACAGGGTCGCTTCATCCAAGTGCGCAAAACCGATTCCGGAGTCGGTGACGATAAAGGTCAGATCCAGATGACCATCAGGCCGCGGCACGCCCACCACCCGCAGGCGCACGGCGCCTTCATGGGTGAACTTGAACGCGTTATCCAGCAGGCATTCCAGGCACTGCATCAGCTTGCCTGCGTCGCCCTCCAGGCGATCGGGCAACTGGCCCGCCACATCGATGGAGAACTCCAGGCCCTTGCCTTGGGCATTACCCTGGAATTGCTGGCGCAAGGTATCGAGCACCCCGCGCAGGCTGAACACTTGCGCCTGCGCGCTGAGGCGGCCGGCTTGCAATTCGGTGAGGGTGAGGATGCCATTGACCATGCGCATCATGTCCCGCGCCGAGCCGGCGGCGGTGTGCTGGTATTGCGCCAGGTCCCCGGCCAGGGGCACGGTCTGCATCAACTCCAATGAACCGATCACCCCATTCATCGGCGTGCGCAGTTCATGGGTCAGGGTCGCGAGGAATTCGTCTTTCAACTGGTTGCTGTGGGCCAGTTGCTGGTTGAGCACTTCCAGTTTCTGGCTGGCATCAAACAGGATTTGCGCCTGCTGTTCGCGCATAGCGTTGATCCGGTCAGCCAGGGCCAAGGACAACAGGGCGACTTCGATGGCCGAGCCGATCTGGCTCGCATACATGGTGAGAAACACATTGGGCAGGTAGCCCAGCACCATCATCGTGTTCACCACCCCGCCGATCAGGAACGCCGACCAGGCGATGATGAAATACCGCGCCACGCGCTGGCCGCAGCACCAGGCCTTGATCCCGGCGACAAAGATGGTCACGGTGAAAACCAGGGCCAGCGCGGTCGCCAGGCGCAGGGCCAGGGCGTAGCTGGTCATGAGCGACAACAACATCACCACCGCCCCCGTGCCCACCAGCACCAGCAGCAACCGGTCCAGCCAACGACTATAGAGGGCGGTGTGCAGGAAGCTGCGGGCAAACAGGCTGCCGAACAACGCCGACGCGCCGATCAGGAACGGCGTCGCCGCATTCGCCCACCAGGGGTTGTCGGGCCAGAAATACTCGACCGCCGCGCCATTCACCGAGAGCTGGTACATGCCGAACGAGGCGATATAGAGGATGTAATAGAGGTAACTGGTGTCGCGCACGCTGAGGTAAATGAACAGGTTGTACACCAGCATGCCCAGCAGCACGCCATAGATCAGGCCCAGCACATAGAGGCGCAGCGGCTGGTCTTCCAGGTACGCAGTGCTCGACCACAGCGTCAATGGCGCCTGGATCGAACCTTCGCTTTGCAGGCGCAAATAGAGTGTTTTCTGTTCACCCGCCTTGAAGTCGACAGTGAACAGGTAGTTGTTCTGGCGAATCTCACGGCTGGCAAAGGGCAATGCATCCCCGGTACGCCCGGCCAGGCGATAGCCACCGGCATCGTCAGGGACGTATAGCTCCAGATGATCAAGGGGCGGGTAGGCCAGCTCCAGCAGCCAGGTGCGCTGGGCCTGGGGATCCTTGGGCAGGTAATGCAGGTCGACCTTGAGCCAGAACGCCGAGCGTGAATAGCCGGCATTGAGGGTGTCTTTATCATGGCGGGTGTAACGAGTGGCCATTGGCGCAGAACGGGCATCGGCAATGGTGACGCTACCACTTGGGTCTTCGAGTACTTGCATGACCCGGCCCAAGGGAAGGCTTCGGGTGGCCTCGTTGAACTCGACGGCGCCGGCCAGCAGCGGCAGCCCACACAAGAGAAACATCAGCAAATAGCGCATAGAGCCCCAGCGTGGCCTGTCCGGTTATGTCAAAAGCCCCCCATTCCTTTTGAGAAGACGTACACCGGCGATACATTAAGTTGTTTGGATCCACTTTAGCATAGCCGGTAAAGGCCAAAAGACACCATTGAAATAATTTTCCGGATGGCTCTAGGACGGGACTTTCAGAGCATAAATTGCTGAAAATGAATGATAGCCCGTAGCCATCTTTCCAAGTATTTCCCCATGAAATACAGGCGCCGCCCGACAGCCACGCAAAAAGCGTTTGGTGGTAAGCTCGCGCACCATGAATATCTACAGCTCTCGTCCCGTTGTCCTCTGTCTCTCCGGCCATGATCCCAGTGGTGGCGCCGGCTTGCAGGCAGATATCGAAGCCCTGCTCGCCCAAGGCTGTCACGCGGCCCCGGCCGTGACCGCGCTGACCGTGCAGAACACCGTGAATGTCAGTGACTTCCGCGTGCTCGATCGTGAGTGGGTATTGGCCCAGGCCAACGCCGTGCTTGGCGACTCCGAAGTCGCGGCGGTCAAGTTGGGCATGCTCGGTTCTACGGTGATGGTTGATACCGTGGTCGAACTGCTACAGCAGCACCCGCACCTGCCGGTGGTCTGCGACCCGGTGCTGCGCGCCGGTGGCGGCGGCAGCCTGGGCAAGGATGAAGTCGGCTATGCGATGCGCGAGCGGCTGTTGCCGTTATCGCTGATTGCCACGCCCAACCTGCCTGAAGCACGCATCCTCGCCGAACTGCCCGATGGCACGGCAGACGAATGCGCCGAGAAACTACTGCCGTTCATCAAGCACTTGTTGATCACCGGCGGCCACGGCGACGAGCATGAGGTGCACAATCGCCTGTACAGCCGCGACGGCACGCGCCGCACTTTCACCTGCCAGCGCCTGCCGGGCAGCTATCACGGCTCCGGCTGCACCCTGGCCAGCGCCCTCGCCGGTCGCCTGGCCCAAGGCGAAGGCCTGGCCAGCGCCGTGGAGTCGGCACTCAATTACACCTGGCGCACCCTGCGGGACGCCGAACAACTGGGCCAGGGGCAGTTTGTGCCGCGTCGCCTGCCACTGGATTTCTGTTCGTAATATCAAGGGGCCTGCTCGATGAAACTACGTGGCCTGTATGCCATTACCGACAGCCAACTATTGGCCGGTAAGTTCCTGTCCTACGTCGAAGCTGCGCTGGAAGGCGGCGTGACCTTGCTGCAGTACCGCGATAAAAGCAGCGACGAGGCCCGCCGCCTGCGCGAAGCCGAGGCCCTGCGTGAACTGTGCTCGCGCTACAAGACCCAGTTGATCATCAATGACGATGCCGAGCTGGCCGCGCGCCTGGGCGTCGGCGTGCACCTCGGCCAGACCGACGGCCCGTTGACCCCGGCCCGGGCGTTGCTGGGGCGCAATGCAATCATCGGCTCCACCTGTCATAGCCAGATCGAACTGGCTGAACAGGCCGCGCGCGAAGGCGCCAGCTATGTCGCCTTTGGCCGCTTCTTCAATTCCAGCACCAAACCCGGCGTCCCGGCAGCCACCCTCGAAATGCTGGCCCAGGCCCGCGCCCGCTTGCAGGTGCCTATCTGCGTGATCGGCGGCATCTCCCTGGAGAATGCTGCGCCTCTGGTGGAGCACGGCGCCGACCTGCTGGCCGTGGTCCACGGCCTGTTCGGTGCCGACAGCCCCCAGGAAGTGACGCGCCGCGCCCGCGCCTTCAACGAACTCCTTAAATCCTGAATTCAGAGAGCCTGCCCATGTCTCGTTCCGAAACCCTGTTTGCCAATGCCCAGAAACACATCCCCGGCGGTGTGAACTCCCCCGTGCGTGCGTTCAAGAGCGTTGGCGGCACCCCGCTGTTCTTCAAGCACGCCGAAGGCGCCTACGTCACCGACGAAGATGACAAGCGCTATGTGGACTATGTGGGTTCCTGGGGCCCGATGATTCTCGGCCACAGCCACCCCGACGTGCTGGACGCGGTGCGCAAGCAACTGGAGCACGGCCTGTCCTATGGCGCGCCAACCGCCATGGAAACCGAGATGGCGGACCTGGTGTGCTCGATCGTGCCGTCGATGGAGATGGTGCGCATGGTCAGCTCCGGCACCGAGGCGACCATGAGCGCAATCCGCCTGGCCCGTGGCTTCACCGGCCGCGACAGCATCATCAAGTTCGAAGGCTGCTACCACGGGCACTCCGACAGCCTGTTGGTAAAAGCCGGCTCCGGCCTGCTGACCCAGGGCGTACCGAGTTCGGCCGGCGTGCCGGCAGCGTTTGCCAAGCACACCCTGACCCTGCCGTTCAACGACATCGCCGCTGTCGAAAAAATGCTCAGCGAAGTCGGCCAGGACGTGGCGTGCATCATCGTCGAGCCGGTCGCCGGCAACATGAACTGCGTGCCACCGGCGCCGGGGTTCCTCGAAGGCCTGCGCGAGCAGTGCGACAAGCATGGCGTGGTGTTGATTTTCGACGAAGTGATGACCGGTTTCCGTGTTGCCCTCGGCGGTGCCCAGGCTTACTACGGTGTCACACCGGACCTGAGCACCTTCGGCAAGATCATCGGCGGCGGCATGCCTGTAGGCTGCTTCGGCGGCAAGCGCGAAATCATGCAGCACATCGCGCCACTGGGCCCGGTCTACCAGGCCGGCACCCTGTCCGGTAACCCGCTGGCCATGGCCGCCGGCCTGACTACCCTGCGCCTGATCAGCCGCCCGGGCTTCCACGCCGAGCTGACCGACTACACCACGCGCCTGCTGGACGGCCTGCAACAACGCGCCGATGCGGCGGGCATCCCGTTCGTCACCACCCAGGCCGGCGGTATGTTCGGCCTGTATTTCAGTGGCGCCGACGACATCGTGACCTTTGACGATGTGATGGGCAGCGATGCCAACCTGTTCAAGCGCTTCTTCCACCTGATGCTCGAAGGCGGTGTGTACCTGGCACCGAGTGCCTTTGAGGCCGGTTTCACCTCCATCGCCCATGGCGACGCCGAGCTGAAGCTGACTCTGGACGCCGCCGAACGTGCCTTTGCCGCACTGAAGTAAGCCAGCCACAACCTGACGTCGCCCGTGGCGGCGTCAGATTTGCTACCTTGCTTACAGAAATTTCCTTCTTTTTTCGAGAAATCACCTGCAATCCGGCAGATAACTTGCCCACGCAGCAGAAAAACGAGTAAAGACTTTGTAAGCAGAGGTCTGCTTATTTCATAATGCGCGCTTATTGGATCCCCACGTGGCTCCACGCGCCCCGTCAGAGGTAAGTCGATTCCCATGAAACGCACCGGCCGCACCCTGGTTCTGGGCTGCCTGTTGCTCCTTCAACCGCTGCTTGCACTTGCACAAGCGGGCGGCAACTCGTTGTTGATCCCAGCGATGGGTCGCTGCACCCTCAATACTCAGCCAGAAAGCCAGGCCGAGGCGCTGAGCGCCTGCCAGACGCTGGCCGACGGTGGGGATGCGCAGGCGCAATACGAGTTGGGCGAATTCTTCTATGACGACAAAAACCCTGCCCGCGACCTGAACAAGGCCTTGAGCTTCTTCGAGAAAGCCTCGTTGCAGGGCCATGCCCAGGCGCAATTCAAGCTGGGCAGCATGTTCTTCCATGGCGAAGGCGTGCCGGCCAATAACGTGCAGGCGTACATCGTGCTGAAAATGGCCGCGGTCAACGGCGCCGAAGACGCGCTGGACACTGCCGACGAAGTCGCCGAACACATGCAGCGCGATGAATTGGAAGTGGCGACCCAGGTGCTGGGCCAGATTTTCCGCAACTACCTGCAGGAATTGCAGAGTGCGGATGGGCGTTCGCCCTTTTCGCCACTGCCCTGACATTTTCTAAACCCTTCTGACGCCATCGCAGGCAAGCCAGCTCCCACATTTGAATGTGTTCACAAATCAAAATGTGGGAGCTGGCTTGCCTGCGATGGGCGCGACGCGGTCTAGAAGACTACTTCTCAGGCATCGGCATCGGAAACGGCATGACATTGCTCATGCCCCGGGCCTCGCTGATTTTTGGCGTGCCCAGGCGCTCGACTTCATCGATGCGCACGATCGAATGCATCGGCACAAAGCTGCGCACCACGCCTTCGAACTGGGCCTTGAGCTTTTCCTCGCCCGGATCGACGACCAGTTGCGTGCGCTCGCCAAAGACGAACTCTTCCACTTCCAGGAAGCCCCACAGATCACTTTGATAGATCTGCTTGGCGTACATTTCGAACACCTGGCCCTGGTTAAGGAAAATCACCTTATAGATTGGAGCTTCACGTTTGGTCATGGGGGGTGGGCAGCACATCGGCGGATATAAATGAGGGCGCGAACTATAGCATGGCACCCGATGCACAGTGCTAGGAACCAATGGGCATGCCCCCTATAATGCGCGGTTCTTTACCACCAGTTGACGATTCCCATGGCCAAGAAGCTTTACATCGAAACCCACGGTTGCCAGATGAACGAGTACGACAGCTCGCGCATGGTCGATCTGCTGGGTGAACATCAGGCCCTGGAAGTCACGGCTCGCGCCGAAGATGCCGACGTGATCCTGCTCAATACCTGCTCGATCCGCGAACGGGCCCAGGACCGGGTCTACTCGCAGCTGGGCCGCTGGCGCGAACTGAAACTGGCCAACCCGGAGATGGTGATCGCCGTCGGCGGTTGCGTGGCCAGCCAGGAAGGCGCCGCCATTCGCGACCGCGCGCCCTATGTCGACGTGGTCTTCGGCCCGCAGACCCTGCACCGCCTGCCGGAAATGATCGACGCCGCGCGCATTACCAAGCTGCCGCAGGTGGACGTCTCGTTCCCGGAAATCGAAAAATTCGACCACTTGCCCGAACCACGCATCGACGGCCCAAGCGCTTATGTGTCGGTGATGGAAGGTTGCAGCAAGTACTGCACCTTCTGCGTGGTGCCTTATACCCGTGGTGAAGAGGTCAGCCGCCCGTTCGACGACGTGCTGGCGGAAATCATCCACCTGGCCGAAAACGGCGTGCGCGAAGTGACCCTGCTGGGGCAGAACGTCAACGGCTACCGGGGCCAGACCCATGACGGGCGCCTGGCGGACCTGGCCGAGCTGATTCGCGTGGTCGCGGCGGTGGACGGTATCGAGCGCATCCGCTACACCACCTCGCACCCGCTGGAATTCTCCGACAGCCTGATCCAGGCACACGCCGAAGTGCCAGAGTTGGTCAAACACCTGCACTTGCCGGTGCAATCGGGCTCGGACCGCATCCTGTCGGCGATGAAGCGCAACCACACGGCCCTGGAATACAAGTCCAAACTACGCAAACTGCGCGCCGCCGTGCCGGGCATCTGCATCAGTTCGGACTTTATCGTTGGCTTCCCCGGCGAGACCGAGAAAGATTTCCAGCAGACCATGAAGCTGATTGAAGACGTCGGTTTCGACTTCTCCTATTCCTTCGTCTACAGCCAGCGCCCCGGCACCCCGGCTGCCGACTTGGCGGACGAAACCCCGGAAGCGCTGAAAAAGGAGCGCCTGAACGCCCTGCAACATCGCCTTAACCAACAGGGTTTCGAGATCAGCCGACAAATGGTCGGTTCGACCCAGCGCATTCTGGTTACCGATTACTCGAAAAAAGACCCGGGCGAATTGCAGGGGCGTACCGAGAATAATCGGATCGTGAACTTCCGCTGCGATAACCCGACGCTGATCGGCCAGTTCGCCGACGTGCACATCGACGCGGCGCAACCGCACTCGCTGCGCGGCTCGTTGATCAACTGACGGAGCAGATCCGAAGGCAAATGCAGATCAAATGTGGGAGCTGGCTTGCCTGCGATAGCGATGTAACAGGCAGTATCTCTTTCGAACGGGGCGGCCCTATCGCAGGCAAGCCAGCTCCCACAGTGGATCTTCGTTGTTCCTGAGAGCCAAGCCCGTCCATTTAAGTGCTTTCGCACACCGGCGGCTGGCGTTATCCTCTATTTCACCTAAACAGCCAAAGGGCGGCTAAAAGCAACCTTGAACGCACCCATAGCAGAACCCCATCGTTTCCTCCTCGAGCCGTTTGAGGCTCGTCGTTTCGCCAATCTGTGCGGACAGTTCGACGAGCACCTGCGCCTGATCGAACAACGCCTGAGCATCGAGATCCGCAATCGCGGCAATCAGTTCGAGCTCATTGGTGAACCCCAGCACACCACGTCTGCAGAAAACCTGCTGCGTCGCCTCTACCGCGAAACCAAGGGTAGCGAGCTGTCGCCGGAGACGGTGCACCTGTACCTGCAGGAATCAGCCGTGGAAGACCTGGCCAACAACCCGGTGGCCGAAGCCAGCGTGGCGCTGCGTACCAAAAAAGGCATGATTCGCCCACGCGGCTTGAATCAGCAGCGCTACGTCAAGGAAATCCTCGGCAACGACATCAACTTCGGCATCGGCCCGGCCGGTACGGGCAAGACCTACCTGGCCGTGGCCTGTGCGGTGGATGCCCTGGAGCGCGAACAGGTGCGACGCATCCTGTTGGTGCGCCCGGCAGTGGAAGCGGGCGAGAAGCTGGGCTTTCTGCCCGGCGACCTGGCCCAGAAGATCGACCCGTACCTGCGCCCGCTGTACGACGCACTGTATGAAATGCTCGGCTTCGAATACGTGGCCAAGCTGATCGAGCGCCAGGTGATCGAGATCGCCCCACTGGCCTATATGCGCGGCCGCACCTTGAACAACAGCTTCATCATCCTCGACGAAAGCCAGAACACTACGGTCGAGCAGATGAAGATGTTCCTGACCCGTATCGGTTTCGGCTCAACGGCAGTGATCACCGGCGATATCACCCAGGTCGACCTGCCCAAGGGCACCAAGTCGGGCCTGGGCCAGGTCATCGAAGTGCTCAAGGACGTGCCGGGGATCAGCTTTACCCATTTCATGCCCAAGGACGTGGTGCGTCACCCGCTGGTGCAGCGCATTGTCGAGGCCTACGAGCGCTTCGAACACCGCGACGATGGCCTGTCGAAGGACAACCGTCGCGATGCTTGAGCTTGACCTGCAACTGGCCACCCAAGCGCCAGCCCCCAGCGAAGCACAGTTCCGCCAATGGTGCGCACTGGCCCTGCGCCAGCGCACCGCCGACTCGGAACTGACCATCCGCCTGGTGGATGAGCCTGAAGGCCGCGAGCTGAATCACACCTGGCGCCAGAAAGACTACGCAACCAACGTGCTGTCGTTCCCCGCCGATGTACCGGATGAATTGCTGGATATCCCGCTGCTGGGTGACCTGGTGATCTGCGTCGAGGTGGTGGAGCGCGAGGCAAAGGAACAAGGCAAGGCCCTGGAGGCCCACTGGGCCCACCTAGTCATGCACGGCTGCTTGCATCTATTGGGTTACGACCATATAGATGATGAAGAAGCCGAAGAAATGGAAGCACTGGAACGAACGTTGCTTGCAGAGTTGGGTCATCCTGATCCCTATGCGGACGACGAACACTAATCGACACTCAACTGAAACAATCAAGGATTTAGAGTAATCGCTATGAGCGAAGACCGATCGAGCAACGGGCAAAAGTCATGGCTGGGTAAACTGACCCAGGCTTTTGCCCACGAGCCGAAAAACCGCCAGGAGCTGCTGGAGCTGCTGCGCGAGGCCCATCAGAACAAGTTGCTGGACAGCGAAGCGCTGGCCATCGTCGAAGGCGCCATCCAGGTGGCTGACCTGCAAGTCCGGGACATCATGGTCCCGCGTTCGCAGATGATCAGCATCAAGGCGACCCAGACCCCACGGGAATTCCTCCCGGCCGTGATCGACTCGGCGCACTCGCGCTACCCGGTGATCGGCGAAAGCCATGACGACGTCATGGGTGTCCTGCTGGCCAAGGACTTGCTGCCGCTGATCCTCAAGGAGAACGGCGACAGCTTCAACATCAAGGACCTGCTGCGCCCTGCGACCTTCGTGCCTGAGTCCAAGCGCCTGAATGTGCTGCTGCGCGAATTTCGCGCCAACCACAATCACATGGCCATCGTCATTGACGAGTACGGCGGCGTCGCCGGCCTGGTGACTATCGAAGACGTGCTGGAACAGATCGTCGGCGATATCGAAGACGAACACGACGTCGAAGAAGACAGCTACATCAAGCCGCTGCCCAGCGGGGATTTCCTGGTCAAGGCGCTGACGCCGATCGAGAACTTCAACGAGTTCTTCGATAGCGAATTCTCCGACGACGAATTCGACACCGTCGGCGGCCTGGTGATGAGTGCGTTTGGCCACCTGCCCAAGCGCAACGAAACCACCGAGATCGGCGCCTATCGCTTCCGCATCCTGAATGCCGATAGCCGTCGCATCCACCTGATCCGCCTGACACCTATTGCCCGCTAAGGACTGATATGCGCCGTCTCACCGCACCCGGCTGGCCCGGTAACCTGCTGGCCGTGGTGGCCGGTGCTATCACCACCCTGGCGCTGGCGCCGTTCGATATCTGGCCGCTGGCACTGGTGGCGGTCGGGGTGTTCTATGCCGGCATGCGCCAACTGACACCACGCCAGGCCTTCGGGCGTGGCTGGTGTTTCGGTTTTGGCCTGTTTGGTGCGGGCACCAGCTGGATCTACTACAGCATCCATCACTTTGGTGGCGCTTCGGTGTTGCTGGCCGGGTTGTTGATGCTCGCGTTCACCGCAGCGATCGCCCTGTTCTTCGCCCTGCCCGCCTGGCTCTGGGCGCGCTGGCTGCGCCGCAACGAAGCGCCCCTGGCCGATGCCTTGGCGTTTGCCGCGCTGTGGGTGGGCCAGGAAGCATTTCGCGGCTGGTTCCTCACCGGTTTCCCCTGGCTGTACTCCGGTTACAGCCAACTCGACGGGCCGCTGGCCGGGCTCGCGCCGCTGGGCGGGGTGTGGCTGATTTCGTTTGCCCTGGCCCTGAGCGCTGCGCTGATCGTCAACCTGCCCCGCATGCTGGCGGCCCGCCGCAACGTGTTTGTCGGCGCCGGCCTGGTACTGCTGGTCGCACCGTGGGCCATTGGCCTGGCACTCAAGCACCATGCCTGGACCAGCCCCGCAGGCGAGCCGCTGACCGTCGCCGCGATTCAGGGCAATGTCGAACAGAGCATGAAGTGGGACCCGGCGCAGCTCAACGAGCAACTGGCGCTGTATCGCGACATGAGTTTTGCCTCCAAGCGCGTCGACCTGCTGATCTGGCCGGAAACCGCCGTGCCAGTGCTCAAGGAGTCCGTCGAGGGCTACCTGGGGATGATGGGCAAGTTCGCTGCTGACCGAAACGGCGCAATGATCACCGGCGTGCCGATTCGCCAGGAAGTGCGCCATGAAAAGCGCTACTTCAATGGCATCACCGTGGTCGGCCAAGGCGATGGCACCTATCTGAAGCAGAAGCTGGTGCCCTTTGGCGAATACGTACCGCTGCAGGATGTATTACGCGGCCTGATTGCGTTCTTCGACCTGCCGATGTCGGACTTTGCCCGCGGCCCTGAAGACCAGGCGTTGCTGCAAGCCAAGGGCTATCAGATCGCGCCGTACATCTGCTACGAAGTGGTCTACCCGGAGTTCGCAGCCGGCCTCGCCGCCCGCAGCGACTTGCTGCTGACCATCAGCAATGACACCTGGTTCGGCACCTCCATCGGCCCCTTGCAGCACCTGCAAATGGCCCAGATGCGCGCCCTCGAGGCTGGCCGCTGGATGATTCGCGCCACCAACAACGGCGTGACCGGCCTGATCAACCCGTACGGGCAGATCACCGAGCAGATCCCGCAGTTCCAGCGGGGCATCCTTTACGGTGAAGTGGTACCGATGCACAACCTGACGCCGTACCTGCAATGGCGCTCGTGGCCGCTGATCATCCTGTGCCTGGGGCTGTTTGGCTGGGCGTTGCTGGCGGGGCGCATGGCCAAGACGGTCTAGGCAGAAAAACACAAAACCCAATGTGTGTGTGGGCTTGCTCGCGAAAGCGGTGGGTCAGTCAAATATCCAATAACTGACCCACCGCTTTCGCGAGCAAGCCCGCTCCCACACAAGCCCACTCCCACATTTTGATTTGCGGCGTTAACGGTAGAACAGGCGGTAACCTACCTGCCCCACCGCCTCATTGATCAACTGCCCGCTCTGCCAGATCGACTTGAACTCCGGCATCCAGCCACCCAGCGGCCGGGCATTGTCCACCCCCAGGAAGCCGACCGGCGCCGGCACTACGGTAAAGCCGGCCTTTTCGAAGCTCCACACCGAACGGGGCATATGCCAGGCCTGGGTCACGAGCACCACGCGCTTGACGCCCTGGGGCAGCAGGATTTCGGCACTCATCTGCGCATTTTCCCAGGTCGTGCGGCTGCGTTCTTCCTTCCAGCGCACGGCTACGTCAAAGTCTTGTTGCATCGACACCGCCATCAACTCCGCCTCGCTGGGCGGCGTGCCATAGTGCAGGCCGCCGGTGGTCAGCACCGGCAACCCCGACGCCTTGGCCAAGCGCGCCGCATACCGCTGGCGCTCAAGGCCGACACCGGTCGGTTGGTCTGCGCCCCAGGCCGGATCGCCCCGCTCGCGACCCGAGCCCAACACCACAATGGCATCGGCCCGTTGCGCCAGGCTGGCCCAGTCGTCCACGGCCAATGGTGGTTCGGTTTCCAGCGCCCGTGCGCCCCACTCCACCATCACCGGCAGGCTGATCAGCCACATCCCGCCAAACCCCAAGGCAAAGCACAGCCCGGCCAAGCGCGGGCGGCTGCGACGAAACCACCAGGCAAGGGCCAGCAGCAGCAAGAGAATGCCGGGCGGCAGCAATAATTGTTTGATGAAATAACGAATAGGCATCGAGCATCTCCAAAGATGCCCGAAGCCTAAGGTGTAACGGGGTTTAGCGACAATCTTTACACGCGGTGGATAACGCTGATCAGGTTACTTGAATCGTGCAGACCGCAGCTTTTCCGGGCCACGGCTGGCCGACAAGTCCTTGAGCCATACCACCTTGGACGATCGCACCGCCTCCCTGGCTGGCACAGGAGCCACCCATTGCGGGATTGGGCGCGCGTTCAAGTCCAGGTAGGCCTTGATCACTTCAAACTCTGCGGGGCTCAAGCCTCGCAGTTCCAGCTCATCAGGCCGTTCGTCACGCAATCGGCCAGCGGTTCTGGCTGCGTCCAGTGCTCGACCCAAGCGGTCGATCAGTCCTTCATACACGTCAGGTTTCGTTCTCATTCGCTGCGAATCAACCATCCCCTCACCTCATTAAAGATAAGTCTCACTCCCCAATAAACAGCGTAGCTGCGCTGACGCAACCAACCGCGCGCCGCGACCAACGGCCTGTGCTGCGCAATCAGGGTTTCCCTCGATAGAGTGGGGTCATGTATGCTACGGCGCTTCCTGTAACTCCACTTCCCGCAGGGTTTGGGCACGGACGCGCCGCTTTTTGGTGTCGATCAACCCGGACAATGCACCGAAGAGGATTAGGCCACCCCTATTCAGTTCAAAAGTAGCCATGCACGAACAATATCAGCCCCGTGAAATAGAAAATGCCGCCCAAACTTTCTGGGATGAGCAAAAGTCCTTTGAAGTCAGTGAACAGCCAGGCAAGGAGACTTACTACTGCCTATCGATGTTCCCTTACCCCAGCGGCAAACTACACATGGGGCACGTGCGTAACTACACCATCGGCGACGTGATTTCCCGCTATCAGCGCATGCTCGGCAAGAACGTCCTGCAACCTATGGGTTGGGACGCCTTCGGCATGCCTGCGGAAAACGCCGCGATGAAAAACAACGTAGCGCCCGCCAAGTGGACCTACGAAAACATCGCCTACATGAAGTCCCAGCTGCGCAGCCTGGGCCTGGCCGTGGACTGGTCCCGCGAAGTGACCACCTGCAAGCCGGATTACTACCGCTGGGAACAATGGCTGTTCACTCGCCTGTTCGAAAAAGGCGTGATCTACAAAAAAAGCGGCACCGTGAACTGGGACCCGGTCGACCAGACCGTCCTGGCCAACGAGCAAGTGATCGACGGTCGCGGCTGGCGTTCCGGCGCGCTGATCGAGAAGCGCGAAATCCCGATGTACTACTTCAAGATCACCGCCTACGCGGATGAACTCTTGTCGAGCCTCGACGACCTGCCGGGCTGGCCTGAACAGGTCAAGACCATGCAACGCAACTGGATCGGCAAGTCCAAGGGCATGGAAGTGCAGTTCCCGTACAACGTCGATTCCATCGGCGCCGAGGGCGCACTGAAAGTCTTCACTACCCGTCCGGACACCCTGATGGGCGCGACCTACGTCGCCGTGGCCGCGGAACACCCGCTGGCCACCCTGGCCGCCAAGAACAATCCTGAGCTGCAGGCTTTTATCGCCGAATGCAAAGGCGGCAGCGTGGCCGAAGCCGACGTCGCCACCCAGGAGAAAAAAGGCCTGCCGACCTGCCTGTTCGTCGAGCACCCGCTGACCGGTGAAAAACTGCCGGTGTGGGTCGCCAACTACGTGCTCATGCACTACGGCGATGGCGCAGTAATGGCCGTACCGGCCCACGATGAGCGCGACTTCGAATTCGCCACCAAGTACAACCTGCCGATCAAGTCGGTGGTACGTACCAGCTCCGGCGACAGCAACCCGGCCCCGTGGCAAGACGCCTACGGCGAGCACGGCACCCTGATCAACTCCGGCGAGTTCGACGGCCTGGACTTCGCAGGCGCTTTCGACGCCATGGAAGTCGCCCTGATCAAGAAAAACCTTGGTGCCTCGCGCACCCAGTTCCGCCTGCGCGACTGGGGTATCAGCCGCCAGCGCTACTGGGGCTGCCCGATCCCGATCATCCACTGCGAAAGCTGTGGCGATGTGCCAGTGCCGGAAGACCAACTGCCGGTGGTACTGCCAGAAGACGTGGTGCCAGACGGCGCCGGCTCGCCGCTGGCGCGCATGCCCGAGTTCTACGAGTGCACCTGCCCGAAATGCGGCCAGCCTGCCAAGCGTGAAACCGACACCATGGACACCTTCGTCGAGTCCTCGTGGTACTACGCCCGCTACGCCTCGCCACACTATGAAGGCGGCCTGGTGGAAAAATCCGCAGCCGACCACTGGTTGCCGGTGGATCAGTACATCGGCGGTATCGAACACGCGATTCTGCACCTGCTCTACGCGCGCTTCTTCCACAAGCTGATGCGCGACGAAGGCCTGGTGAGCTCCGACGAGCCGTTCAAGAACCTGCTGACCCAAGGCATGGTGATCGCCGACACTTACTATCGCCGCGAAGCCAATGGCGCCTACACCTGGTTCAACCCGGCGGACGTCGAGTTGGAGCGTGACAGCAAGGCCAAGGTGATCAGCGCCAAGTTGAAATCCGACGGCCTGCCGGTGGAAATCGGCGGCACTGAGAAAATGGCCAAGTCGAAGAACAACGGCGTTGACCCGCAGTCGATGATCGATCAGTTCGGCGCCGATACCTGCCGCCTGTTCATGATGTTCGCCTCGCCGCCCGATATGAGCGCCGAATGGTCGGACTCCGGCGTCGAAGGCTCGCACCGCTTCCTCAAGCGCGTCTGGCGCCTGGCCCATGCCCATGTCAGCCAGGGCTTGCCGGGCAAACTGGACGTGGCATCGCTGAACGATGAGCAAAAACTCATTCGCCGCAGCACTCACCTGGCCATCAAGCAAGCCAGCCAGGACGTGGGCCAGCATCACAAGTTCAACACCGCTATCGCCCAGGTGATGACGCTGATGAACGTGCTGGAAAAAGCCCCGCAGGTCACCGAGCAGGACCGCGCGCTGGTACAGGAAGGCCTGGAAACCGTCGTGCTGCTGCTGGCGCCGATTACTCCGCACATCAGCCACGACCTGTGGAGCCAGTTGGGCCACAGCGGCGCGGTGATCGACGCTACATGGCCGGTCGCGGATGACAGCGCCCTGGTACAGGACACGCTGCAACTGGTGATTCAGGTCAACGGCAAACTGCGCGGCCAGATCGACATGCCCGCCAGCGCCAGCCGTGAAGAAGTCGAAGCCGCTGCTCGCTGCAATGAGAACGTGCTGCGCTTCACCGAAGGCCTGACGATCCGCAAAGTGATCGTGGTGCCCGGCAAACTGGTCAATATCGTCGCTAGCTAATCGGATCGGGCGCCGGGGCAAGAACCCTGGCGCCGAACAAAACCTCCAGGGCCTCGATAAGGCCCACATGGTTTCAAGGGGAGCAATAAAATGATCAAACGCAACCTGCTGGTTATGGGCCTTGCCGTATTGCTGAGCGCTTGCGGCTTCCAGCTGCGCGGCACCGGCACCACGGAACTGGCGATCAAGGAACTGGATGTCAGCGCACGCAACGCCTATGGCGAAACCGTGACCCAGCTGCGCCAAACCCTGGAAAACAGCGGCGTCAAAGTCTATCCCGGTGCAGCTTACAAGCTGGTACTGATCGACGAGAAAGAAACCCAGCGTAATCTCAGCTACGCCAGTGCCGGCCGCTCTTCGGACATCGAGCTGAGCAACATTCTCATGTTCCAGATCCAGGGCCACGACCAACTGCCGCTGATCAGCGACAAGTTGCAAGTGCAGAAGGTCGTGACTCATGACGGCAACAATCTGGTCGGCTCGGACACCGAGGTCAATCAGGTGCGCACTGAAATGCGCCGTGACCTGGTCCAGCGTATGGTGCTACGCCTGCAAATGATCAGCCCGGCCCAACTGGATGCCCTGCAGCAGACTGCCGACGCCAAGGCCAAGGCGGATGCCGAAGCGCTGAAAGCCGCGCAAGACTATGAAAACAGCATCCCCAAGCAATCGCCTGTTGAAGTCCCAGCCGAGTAAACCAGACGGGGCGCGTCAAGCGCCCCGTTCATCCTGCCTATGAAACTCGCTCCCGCCCAACTCGCCAAACACTTGCAAGGCAACCTCGCGCCTGTGTACATCGTCAGTGGCGATGATCCGCTGCTGTGCCAGGAAGCCGCCGACACCATTCGCCAGGCTGCGCGCCAGCAAGGCTTTGATGAACGCCAAGTGTTCAGCGCCGATGCCAGCTTCGACTGGGGCACCCTGCTCCAGGCCGGGGCCAGCATGTCGCTGTTTGCCGAAAAACGCTTGCTGGAGTTGCGCCTGCCCTCGGGCAAGCCTGGGGATAAAGGCGCGGCAGCCCTGATGGAATACTGTTCACGCCCCGCCGAGGACACGCTGTTACTGATCAGCCTGCCCAAGCTCGATGGCAGCGCGCAGAAAACCAAATGGGGCAAGGCCTTGGTGGAAGGGGCGCAAACCCAGTTCATCCAGATCTGGCCAGTCGACAGCAGCCAGTTGCCGCAATGGATTCGCCAGCGCTTGTCGCAAGCCGGGCTGTCTGCCACCCAAGATGCTGTCGAGCTGATTGCGGCTCGGGTCGAAGGCAACCTGCTGGCCGCCGCCCAGGAAATCGAAAAGCTCAAGCTGATGGCCGAAGACGGGCAGATCACCGTTGAAACCGTGCAAGGTGCGGTGGCCGACAGTGCAAGGTTTGACGTATTCGGGCTGGTGGACGCGATCCTCAATGGCGAACCGGCGCATGCCCTGCGCATGCTCGAAGGGCTGCGCGGCGAAGGTGTGGAGCCGCCAGTGATTCTCTGGGCCCTGGCCCGCGAACTGCGCGTGCTGGCCAATATTGCCCTGCAATACAGCCAGGGCACGCCACTGGACAAATGTTTCAGCCAGGCCCGCCCGCCGGTCTGGGACAAACGCAAGCCCCTGATGAGCAAGGCGCTGCAACGGCACTCGGCGCAACGCTGGGCGCAATTGTTGCTCGAAGCCCAGCGCATCGATGCGCAGATCAAGGGCCAGGCTGCCGGGTCGCCGTGGATGAGTTTGAGTCGTTTGTCGCTGCTTATGTCCGGCCAACGCCTGACACTGCCTGCCGAATAATAAATCCTCCAGAGCAACACAAAACAATGTGGGAGCGGCATTTCACATTCAGACCGAGGCCATGTCCTACATCGCGCCGGGCTGGACAGCCGGCCAACTTCGGCAGATGATTCGCAGCGCATTACCCACCTATCGGAGAGCACCGATCATGAGCAAAAAGCCATCCAAGCATGGCCCCAACAAGGCCAAATCCATCATCGCCCAGCCGTTGTTCCGCAGTCGCCAGGAACGAGCCGGCAAAGGCAAAGGCAGCTACCGCCGCGAAGCCTTCCAGTCTAATAGCTGGGAGGCTTCTTACTTTCTGGCTGCCTGAAGGCAAGTGCCCCTCTGGCATGATAAGGTCTGCACCTGATTCGTATTTCCTGGACCTGTGCATGCCCTCTAGTCTTTCCCGTCGTTGGCACCTTCGCCAATTGATTGCTGCCTCCAGCCTGATCCTGTTAGTCGCCTGCGCCGAAAAACCCACCGCCGCCGACGCTCAGCCCCTGCCCACACTCCAGACCGCACCGGTTGCTGCACCCGCCGTAGTTGCGCCCCTGGCCGTGACCAATCTCGATATCCAACCGACCCAGACCTTCGCCGAATGGCAGGCGGGTTTTCGCGTCGAAGCCCTGAAGGCCGGCATTACGCCTGCAGTGTTCGACAGCGCCTTCGCCAACGTCACCCCTGACATGGCGATCATCCGTGCCGACCGCAGCCAACCGGAGTTCTCCCGGCCGGTGTGGGAATACCTTAACGGTGCCCTGTCGGCGTTGCGCGTGCGCAATGGCCAGGCATTGCTGATCAAGCATGCCGATATTCTGCAAAGCATCGAACAACGCTACGGCGTGGACCGCCAGGTATTGGTCTCGGTGTGGGGCATGGAAAGCAACTTCGGCTCCTTCCAGGGCAACAACTCGGTGATCCGCTCCCTGGCGACCCTGGCCTACGAAGGCCGCCGCCCGGCATTCGCCCAGGCGCAATTGCTGGCCGCGCTGCAAATCATCCAGCATGGTGATATCCCAGCCGAACAGATGCGCGGTTCCTGGGCCGGTGCCATGGGCCAGACCCAGTTCATTCCAACCACCTATAACACCCACGCCGTGGACTTCGACGGTGACGGACGCCGCGACATCTGGAACAGCTCCGCCGACGCCCTCGCCTCCACCGCGCACTACCTGCAAAGCTCTGGCTGGCAGAAGGGCCAGCCGTGGGGCTTTGAAGTGCAGCAATTGCCAACGAACTTCGACTACGCCCTGGCCGATGGCGTGGTGCGCAAGCCGGTGGGCGAATGGTTGAAACTCGGGCTGCAGGTGCCGGCCGGCGCCAGCGTGCCGCCCAACGTAGACACCCTCTCCGCTGCCCTGCTGCTGCCGGCAGGCCACCGTGGCCCGGCATTCCTGGTGCTGGATAACTTCCGCGCGATCCTCAAGTACAACAACTCGTCGTCCTACGCCCTGGCAGTCGGCCTGTTGTCCGAGCGTTTTGGCGGGGGCGGCGTGATTCGCGGGGATTGGCCAACGGACGAACTGCCACTGACCCGCTCCCAGCGTATCGAGTTGCAGACGGTGTTGAGTGCCAAGGGTTATGAGGCGGGCAACCCGGATGGGATTATCGGCGCCAATACGCGCAAGGCGATTCGTGCGGCCCAGCAGTCGTTGGGCTGGCCGGCGGATGGGTACCCGACGGTGAAGTTACTGGAGTCGTTGCAGAACCGCTGATGGGCTTGGTGGTGAGCGGGCTTGTCACAAAAGCCCGTTCGTCACAGCGCAGTGCCTAGTCAACAAAAAGCACTGGCCCACTAAAGTCAGGCTTACGCACCACATCCTGCTCCAACACCAACCGCTGCTCCCCCGCATCCAGGCGCACCAAAGCGCCCATCGGCAAGGTCAGGTTCGGGTCGCAATGACCGCTGCGCCATCCGGACAGGACCGGGATGCATAACGATGCGAACGTCTGTTTCAGCAGCCTGTCCAGCGCCGCGCTATCTACCCCCGCTACATCCCCCACCAGCACACCGCGAACCTGCGCCAACTTGCCCGCCAGGCGCAAATGCGTCAGTAGGCGGTCGATGCGGTAGATCGGTTCGTTGACGTCCTCGATAAACAGGATGATGCCCTCGGCATCGATTTCGAACGGCGTGCCCATCACGGCCGCGATCATTGACAGGTTGCCCCCCAGCAGGCGCCCACTGGCGATGCCTGGCTCAACGGTGGTCAACGGGTAGGCCACCGGGTGCGCCAGCACACTGCCAGCCCCCAGTTGCCCACGCAGCAGGCTGAACAGCGATGATTCGGTGGGTTGTTGCTTGTCACCGAGCAGGTCGGCATTGAGCATCGGGCCGTGGAAGGTCACAAAACCGGCGTAGCGGCTGATCGCCAAGTGCAGCGCGGTGATATCGCTGTAGCCGACGAAGGGCTTGGGGTTGGCGGCCAGCAGGGCGAAATCCACGCCGTCGAGCAAACGTGGAGTGCCGTAGCCACCGCGCAGGCAGAAGATGGCGTCGATATCGGGGTCGGCGAAGGCTGCATGCAGGTCGCGCAGGCGTACTTTATCGCTGCCGGCCAGGTAGCCGTCGCGCTCGTACACCCCCGAGAAGATCCGCAGCTCGTAGCCACGGGTACGCATCCATTGCCCGGCCTTTTCCACATCCAGCGCGGCAGGGCCGGCGGGGGCGATCAGGCCGATAGTGCCTTCAACTCGCAACGCGGGTACGACGGCACTCGCTTGAGCGGTCATCCATGTTCTCCCTATCTGTAGCGCAGAACCCAATGTGGGAGCGGGCTTGCTCGCGATGCAGGCGCCTCGGTATATCAGTTGCACCGAGGTGATGCTATCGCGGGCAAGCCCGCTCCCACACAAGCCCGCACTCCACATTGATTGCGGTGCGGCTTACGAAACCAGGCTCGCCTTGACCAGCTTGGCCTGCTCGTCGGCATGGTACGACGAACGCACCAGCGGACCCGACGCGACGTTCTTGAAGCCCATCTTGTAGCCTTCTTCGGCAAACCAGGCAAAGGTGTCCGGGTGCACGAAGCGCTGTACCGGCAAGTGGCTACGCGATGGCTGCAGGTACTGGCCGAGGGTCAGCATGTCGATGTCGTGTTCGCGCATGCGCTTCATTACTTCGATCACTTCATCGTCGGTTTCGCCCAGGCCCAGCATCAGGCCGGACTTGGTCGGGATGTGCGGCATCATCTGCTTGAATTTCTGCAGCAGGGTCAGCGACCACTGGTAGTCCGAACCCGGGCGCGCAGCCTTGTACAGGCGTGGCACGGTTTCCAGGTTGTGGTTGAACACATCTGGCGGCTCGGCAGCGGTGATTTCCAGGGCGACATCCATGCGGCCGCGGTAGTCCGGGACCAGGGTCTCAAGCATCACGTTCGGCGACAGCTTGCGGATTTCGCGGATGCAGTCGGCAAAGTGCTGGGCACCGCCGTCACGCAGGTCGTCGCGGTCTACCGAGGTGATGACCACGTACTTGAGCTTCAGGTCGGCAATGGCGATAGCCAGGCTTTCTGGCTCGTTGACGTCCAGTGGCTTCGGCCGGCCATGGCCAACGTCGCAGAACGGGCAACGACGGGTGCAGATATCACCCATGATCATGAAGGTGGCGGTGCCACCGGAGAAGCACTCACCCAGGTTCGGGCAGGAGGCTTCTTCACACACGCTGTGCAGCTTGTGTTTACGCAGCAGCGCCTTGATACGGTCGACTTCCGGCGAAACCGGGATGCGGACGCGGATCCAGTCGGGCTTTTTCGGCAGTTCGGTGGTCGGAATGATCTTCACCGGGATGCGTGCAACCTTCTCGGCGCCGCGCAGCTTGACGCCGGCTTCCACCTTGGCACGCGGAGCCGGGGCCGGACGGTCGGTAATGTCCAGCGTCGGGATCATGGTTTGCACAACATCAGTAGTCATATCAGTCGATTCCGCCCGTCAGGGTCGTCTGCTCAGCATAGTCGAGGTGTTTGACGAGCTGCGCGCGCAGCCGGGCACTAACCTCGGCAAATTCTATGGGTGTTGCGTGATCGCTCAACTGGGTCATGGCCAAACCGGCGTAACCACAGGGATTGATCCGGCGAAACGGCGCCAGGTCCATGTCCACGTTCAGGGCCAGGCCATGAAAGGAACAACCATGGCGGATGCGCAGGCCCAGGGAGGCGATTTTCGCGCCGTCGACATACACACCAGGTGCATCGGGCTTGGCCGCTGCCGTTACGCCGTAGCTGGCCAAGAGTTCGATCAGGCAGTTTTCCATGCGACTGACCAGCTCGCGCACGCCATAACCCAGCTTGCGCACATCCAGCAGCAGATAGGCCACCAGTTGCCCGGGCCCATGGTAAGTCACTTGGCCACCTCGGTCGACCTGCACCACCGGAATATCACCCGGAAGTAGTAGATGTTCGGCCTTGCCAGCCTGGCCCTGGGTGAACACTGGCGGGTGTTCCACCAGCCAGATTTCATCAGGAGCCGAAGTGCCGCGCTCGTTGGTGAACCGTTGCATCGCATGCCAAACCGGCTCGTAGGCCATCTGGCCGAGCTCGCGAAAGCCCAGGACCTGTGACATCACAACACCATGTGCACGAAGCCGGTGGCCCGCAGTTCACTGTTGATGTTGTAGAGCTGGTCTTGATCAGTCGCAACGATGTGCAACTGGATCGTGGTGTATTTGCCGGTAGAGCTGGAGCGCTCATCCACGCGCTGATCGTTGATCGTAGCGTGCTTGCGCACGATTTCGAGGATCAGGTCTTTACGGCCTACACCGGTATCGCTGATCACCTTGATGGGATAGTCCACCACCGGGAATTCGATCTTTGGCGCCTTTACTTCTTTATCGGTCATGGCGTAACGGCCTCGTAAGCGGTAAGCCGTGGCGACGGGCAAAGCCCCGCGTCGGATCAACGCGGGGCTTTGCGGGTGCACACAATCAGTTGAACAAGCCGTAGAAGAATAGACGGATGCTATCCCACACGCGGCGGAAGATACCACCTTCCTCAACGGCGTCGAGCGCGATCAGATCGGCGCTGTGTACGACTTTGTCGTCCAGCTTCACTTCGACTTTACCGATCACATCGCCCTTGGCGATAGGTGCGGTCAGTTGTGGGTTCATGGTCATGCTGGCAGCCAGTTTCTTCAGCTGGCCTTTAGGCATGGTCAGGGTCAGGTCATCAGCCAGTCCGGCCTTGACTTGACGCTCGGTGCCTTTCCAGACCGGAGCCTGGGCCAGTTCAGCGCCCTTCTGGTAGAAGGTCTGGGTTTCGAAGAAGCGGAAACCGTAGGTCAGCAGCTTCTGGGTTTCAGCCGCACGAGCCTGCTCGCTGTTGGTGCCGAACACTACGGCGATCAAGCGCTGGCCATCACGTACAGCCGAGGACACCATGCAGTAGCCGGCTTCGTCGGTGTGGCCGGTTTTCAGGCCATCCACAGTCTTGTCACGCCACAGCAGCAGGTTGCGGTTAGGCTGCTTGATGTTGTTCCAGAAGAACTCTTTCTGGGAGTAGATGGCGTAGTGCACCGGGTCGACACGAATGATCGCGCGCGCCAGGATCGCCATGTCATGGGCCGACGAGTAGTGGTCTGGGTTCGGCAGGCCGGTCGGGTTCATGAAGTGGCTGTTGGTCATGCCAAGGTCAGTCACGGTTTTGTTCATCATGTCGGCGAATGCATCTTCGCTGCCGGCAATGTGCTCGGCCAGGGCGACGCTGGCGTCGTTACCGGACTGGATGATGATGCCGTGCAGCAGGTCGCTGACAGTCACCTGGGAGCCGACCTTGATGAACATCCGCGAACCGCCGGTACGCCAGGCGTTTTCGCTGACGGTTACCGGATCGTTTTCACCGATCTGGCCACGACGGATTTCCAGGGTCGCGATGTAGGCGGTCATCAGTTTGGTCAGGCTGGCCGGCGGCAGGCGCTGGTCACCATTGTTTTCGACCAGCACGTTGCCGCTGGCGGCATCCATGAGCACGTAGGACTTGGCAGCCAGTTGCGGTGGCGCTGGCATCATTTCGACGGCCCAGGCAGCGGGCGCGATGATCAGCGGGACAAGCAGGCACAGGCGTTTGGCTAAGGTGGTGATGTTCATCCGTCTCTCGAAATTGCTTATGGAAACTTGCCCTCGCGGGCAAAACTATTCAGACAACCCGTTGCCAGGCTGTCGCGTATTCAGTTGCCAGCTCAACCCTTGCCTTCGGGTTTTTATTATTCGACGAGCCTGCAACCAGGGCCCCGGCACGCAAGCGCACCAGCACCCTAGATCCGCTACTGCTTATTCGGCGCTGACCACACTGGGCTGACCCAGGTTGGCCAGTCGCACGCTGTTCTGCACCTGGGCAATCTCGCCCGCCGAGCCGATGGGGCCCAGGCGTACACGGTGCAGGGTCTGCTGGTTACGCACGATGGAGCTGATAAACACCGGCGCGCTGACCATCCCGCTGAGCTTGGACCTTAACAGTTCTGCCGCATCCGGGTTGGCGAAAGCGCCGACTTGCAGGTATTGCCCGCCAGCCGCACTGCCCGGCGCCGCCTGTGGCACGGCCACGACTGGCGCGGCGTGTTGCTGGGGCGGCGGCGTCCACTGCTCGACCTTGCCCGCCGAAGCGGTGATCTGCGGTTGCGCGCTTTGTGGTTCGTTGAGCATCAATGGCGCCGGCTTGCCGCGCTGCGCCCAATACTGGGCAGGGTCGATGCCTTCGACCTTGACCCGCGCCGTGCCGGTTTCGGCATAGCCGAGTTTTTTCGCGGCGGCGTAGGACAAGTCGATGATTCGGTCGGAATAGAACGGCCCACGGTCGTTGACCCGCAGGATCACCGTGCGGTTGTTGTCCAGGTTGGTCACGCGCACATAGGCAGGCAGCGGCAGGGTCTTGTGCGCAGCGCTCATGCCGTACAGGTCATAGACCTCGCCGTTGGCGGTGTTCTGGCCGTGGAACTTGGTGCCGTACCAGGACGCCGTGCCCGACTGCACGTAGTTCTTGGACTCTTGCAGCGGGAAGTAGGTCTTGCCCAGCACCGTGTAGGGGTTGGCTTTGTAGTTGCCGGTATGCAGGGTCGGCGTGGCATCCGGGATACGCGAGACGTCGACGTCCCACCACGGCGCGCCGTCCTTGTGGGCACGGTTGATGTCCAGCCCCGGCTGCGCGCGGACTACCGGGCCACCGGCCTTCTGCACCGGCGCTCGGCTGGTGGAGCAACTGACAACCAGCAAGGACAATGCGGCCAGCGCCACCAGCTTGAGCGGTTTATTGATCGGCGATACCCGCATTACTTGACGCCCCGTGCTTGAACCAGCATGTCTGACAGCTGATGCACGGCCATGGCGTACATCACACTGCGGTTATAACGCGTGATTGCGTAAAAATTCTTCAGGCCCATCCAATATTCCGGGCCGTCTGCACCTTCCAGGCGGAAGGCGGTAACCGGCATATCATCGCGCAGCGCATCATGACTTGACCAGCCCAGCGCCCGCAACTCCCCGACGGTTTTCACCGGCTCGATGCCCTGGGTCAGGCCCTCATCGGCGCGATCGCCCGTGACGTCCGCACGGATCACCACCGGTTCGCCACCTACCCAGCCATGACGCTTGAAGTAACTGGCAACACTGCCAATGGCATCATCGGGATTGCTCCAGATATTGATATGGCCATCACCGTCAAAATCCACGGCGTAGGCGCGAAAGCTGCTGGGCATGAACTGTGGCAGGCCCATGGCGCCGGCGTAGGAGCCTTTGAGGGTCAACGGGTCGACCTGCTCCTCGCGGGCCAGCAGCAGGAACTCACGCAGTTCCTTGCGGAAAAACTCGGCACGGGGCGGGTAATCGAAGCCCAGGGTCGACAAGGCGTCGATCACCCGGTAACTGCCGGTATTGCGCCCGTAAAAGGTTTCAACGCCGATGATCGACACGATCACCTGGGCCGGCACGCCATATTCCTGCTCGGCGCGGGCCAGCACGGCCTCGTGCTGCCGCCAGAAATCCACGCCCCTGGCCACGCGGGCGTCAGTCAGGAACATCGGACGATATTCCTTCCACTGCTTGACGCGCTCGGCGGGCCGGGAGATCGCGTCGAGGATCGACTGCTTGCGCTGCGCCTCGCGGAATACGCCCATCAGTTGTTCGCCGGCGAAACCATAGTCACGGGTCATCTCACCGACAAATTCGGCGACCTGGGGCGAGCCGTCGTAATCGCCGGCCAGGGCGGGCGGCGAAGCGCCAAAGGCGCCCAACAGGCCCAGACAGGACGCGTATCGAGCAGCCCAGCCGCGCATTGCTTGCATTGACATCTTCACCTTATTCAAACCTGTGCGATCCACTTGCGATGGGTATGGATCGACATCAAAACCCCAAACGCTGACAGTAATGTCACCAGCGAAGTTCCGCCGTAGCTAATGAACGGCAACGGCACCCCAACCACCGGCAGCAGGCCACTGACCATACCGATGTTGACGAAAACGTAAACAAAAAAAGTCATTGTCAGCGCACCGGCGAGCAATTTGCCGAACAACGTCTGCGCTTGTGCGGTAATCACCAGGCCGCGCCCGATCAACAACAAGTAGATCAACAGCAGTGCGCAGATACCCACCAGGCCGAACTCCTCGCCCATCACCGCAATAATAAAGTCGGTGTGGCTTTCCGGCAGGAAGTCCAGGTGGGACTGGGTGCCCAGCAACCAGCCCTTGCCAAACACGCCGCCGGAACCGATCGCGGCCTTGGACTGGATGATATTCCAGCCGGTGCCCAGCGGATCGCTCTCGGGATCGAGGAAGGTCAGGACCCGCTGTTTCTGATAGTCATGCATGAAAAAGAACCACATGGCGACAGCCACCGGCACGGCCGCCACCAGCACGCTGACGATCCAGCGCCAGCGCAGGCCGCCCATGAACAGCACGAACGCACCGCCGGCGAGGATCAGCAGGCCGGTGCCGAGGTCCGGCTGGCGCACAATCAGGATGAAGGGAATGCCGATCAGGATCAGGCTTATCCCCACATGCTTGAGCTGCGGCGGCAAGGTGCGCTTGGCCAGGTACCAGGCGATCGTGGCCGGCATCAGGATCTTCATGAATTCCGACGGCTGGAAGCGAATCACCCCGGGGATATTGATCCAGCGGGTGGCGCCCATGGCGTTATGCCCCATGACGTCCACCACCACCAGCAACAGTACGCCGGCGACGTAGCCCAGCGGCACCCAGCGCGCCATGAAGCGCGGCTCCAGCTGGGCGATCACGACCATCGACAACAGGCCCAGGCCAAACGACGACGCCTGCTTGATCAACAGATCCCAGTTCTTGCCACTGGCCGAATACAGCACGAACAGGCTGCCGGCCGCCAGGGTCAGCAGCAGGATCAGCAAGGGGCCATCAATGTGCATGCGCTGCAACAAGGTGGCGCGGCGACGCATCACATCCTCACTGGAGAGAATGCGGTCAAAATTACTCTTCACGGGCCGTAGCCTCCGCGCTTGAAGGGTTGGCAAACTCAGGCCTGAGCTTGCCGTCCTGGTCCAGCAACCAGGCGTCCATGATCTGGCGCACCACCGGGGCGGCCACGCCGGAACCGGACTCGCCGTTCTCGACCATCACCGCCACGGTGATCTTCGGGTTGTCGGCCGGGGCAAAACCGACGAACAAGGCGTGGTCGCGATGGCGTTCCTGGACCTTGGAGCGGTCGTACTTCTCGCCCTGCTTGATTGCCACCACCTGGGCGGTACCGCTCTTGCCGGCAATCCGGTACTGCGCGCCAGCGGCGGCCTTGCGCGCCGTGCCCCGGGCACCGTGCATGACTTGCTGCATACCGTGGTTGACCTTGGTCCAGTCGGACGGGTCGCGCAGGATGATGTCCGCAATCGGGTTCTCATCCACCGGCTTTTCACCCTCGATGGTCTTGGCCAGGTGCGGGCGAATCCACTTGCCCTTGCTGGCCACCAGCGCCGTGGCCTGGGCCAGTTGCAAGGGGGTGGCCTGCATGTAGCCCTGGCCGATCCCCAGGATCAGGGTCTCGCCCGGGAACCAGGCCTGGCGACGGGTGGCGCGCTTCCACTCCCGGGAAGGCATCAGGCCCGGGGATTCTTCAAACATGTCCAGGGATACTTTCTGACCCAGGCCGAACTTGCCCATGTAGGTCGACAAACGATCAATCCCCAGCTTATGGGCCAGGTCATAGAAGTAGGTGTCGTTGGAACGCATGATCGCCGTGTCCAGGTCCACATAGCCGTCGCCGGTGCGGTTCCAGTTACGGTACTTGTGATCGTAGTTGGGCAACATGTAATAGCCCGGATCGTAGACCCGGCTGGAAGCGGTGACCACGCCCGCGTCCAGGCCGGCAATCGCCACCGCCGGCTTGATGGTCGAGCCCGGCGGATACAGACCGCGCAGCACCCGGTTGAACAGTGGTCGGTCAATGGAGTCGCGCAATTCGGCATAGGCCTTGAAGCTGATCCCGGTCACGAACAGGTTGGGGTCGAAACTCGGCTGGCTGACCATCGCCAGCACCTCGCCCGTGTTCGGATCCAGCGCCACCACCGCGCCACGACGCCCGCCGAGGGCCATTTCTGCGGCCTCCTGCAGCTTGATATCCAGGCTCAGGACAATGTCCTTGCCGGGAATCGGGTCGGTCCGCTTGAGCACCCGCAGCACGCGGCCGCGGGCGTTGGTCTCGACTTCCTCGTAACCCACCTGGCCGTGCAACTGCGGCTCGTAGAAACGCTCGATACCGGTTTTGCCGATATGGTGCGTACCGCTGTAATTGACCGGGTCGAGGGTTTTCAGCTCTTTCTCGTTGATCCGCCCCATGTAACCAACCGAGTGGGCAAAGTGCGCCCCTTGCGGGTAGTGGCGCACCAACTGCGCCACCACTTCCACACCCGGTAGGCGGAACTGGTTCACCGCAATCCTGGCGATCTGTTCTTCGGTCAGCTCAAACAGGATCGGCACCGGTTCGAACGGGCGGCGCCCCTGTTTCATGCGTTTTTCGAAGATCACACGGTCTTCCGGGGTCAGTTGCAGCACCTCGACGATCACATCGAGGACCTGCGGCCAATCACCGGAGCGTTCGCGGGTCATGCTCAGGCTGAAACTGGGCCGGTTATCGGCGATCACCACACCATTGCGGTCGAAAATCAGGCCACGGGTCGGCGGAATCGGTTGCACATGCACCCGGTTGTTTTCCGACAACGTGGAGTGATACTCGTACTGAATCACCTGCAGGTAATACAGACGGGCGATCAACACGCACATCAACGCCACCACCGCGATAGCGCCAAAGATCACCCGCGCGCGTACAAGGCGTGCGTCTTTCTCGTGGTCCTTGATGCGGATCGGCTGGGTCATCAGGCAGGGCGCAGACTATTTGTGGTAAGGGTGCCCGGACAGAACTGTCCAGGCGCGATACAGCTGTTCACCAATCAGGATCCGCACCAGCGGATGGGGCAACGTCAGGGGCGACAGCGACCAGCGCTGATCGGCCCGCGCGCAGACTTCCGGCGCCAGCCCCTCGGGGCCGCCGACCATGAAGTTGACCGTACGCGAGTCCAGGCGCCAACGATCCAGCTCCACCGCCAACTGCTCGGTGCTCCAGGGCTTGCCGTGCACCTCAAGGGTGACGATGCGCTCGTTGGTACCGACCTTGGCCAGCATCGCCTCGCCTTCCTGACGGATAAAACGCGCCACGTCGGCGTTCTTGCCCCGGGTGTTGAGCGGTATTTCCACCAGTTCCAGCGCAAGCTCGGATGGCAGACGCTTGGCATACTCATGCCAGCCTTCTTCCACCCACTTGGGCATGCGTGAACCGACAGCAATCAGACGCAGGCGCACAGCCGTTCCTTATTCCTGGTCTTTGTTGAGCTTGTCGAAGTGCGCGTGACCGACTTCCGGGCTGTGGTGCTTGCCATCGGCGGCACGGCTCTGCTCGGCGCCTTTCCACAGACGCTCCAGGTCGTAGAACTGGCGAGCGTTGCTGGTCATCATGTGTACGATCACGGTGTCCAGGTCAGCCAGCACCCAGTCGCTGTCGCCCTTGCCTTCTTCACCCAATGGCTTGACGCCCTGGGCTTTGACGGCTTCGCGAACCTTGTCCAGCATCGCGCCGATCTGGCGGTTGGAGGTACCGGTGGCGATGATCATGAAGTCGGTGATGCTTTGCTTGTCACGCACGTCCAGGACCTGAATGTCCTGGGCCTTCACGTCTTCCAGGGCCGCGACGGCCAGCGCTACCAGCGCTTCACCCTCAGGAGCCGGGACCAACAGGGCTTCCACCGGCAACGGTGCGCTCTTGAACGTGCCTTTGCGCTTAACTTTGCTTACGTCTTTGTTCGTCATATAAAACTCGTTTTGCTCAATAGTTCGGGCGCTTCAATACACGATTATTCGTGCCTTCAAGCGCGCCTTTTCAGTTCGACGCACGGTAAAGCCCGTGCGCATCGATGTAGGCCAGGACCGCGTCAGGCACCAGGAAACGTACCGACTTACCGCTGGCCAGCAGTTGACGGATCTGGGTGGCGGACACCGCAAGCGGGGTCTGCCAGACGAATGCAATATTCCCGCTCGGCCCGGTCAGGGCCTGTGGGTCACTTACCGACCGCGCTGCCAGCAGGTTGCGCAAGGCATCCGGCGGTTCGCTGTCGGCATCCGGGCGTTGCAAAACCAGGATGTGGCAATGCTGGAGCAACTCTTCCCAGCGATGCCAAGTGGGCAGTCCGCAAAATGCGTCCCAGCCCAAAAGCAGAAACAACTGGTCATCGGCGGCCAACTCGGCCCGCGTCTGTTCCAGGGTGTCGATAGTGTAGGACGGTTTATCGCGCTTGAGTTCGCGGTCGTCCACCACCAACGGGGCAATGCCGGCCACCGCACACTGCACCATCGCCAGGCGCTCCTGCGCGCTGACTTGCGGCGTGTCCCGGTGCGGCGGCCTGGCGTTGGGGATCAGCCGCAGCTCTTGCAGCCCGAGGGTATCCGCCACTTCCAGGGCACTGCGCAAATGGCCGATGTGCACGGGGTCGAAGGTACCGCCGAACAGCCCGATGCGTTTACCCATCAAGTGCGCACATGACCGTCACCAAACACCACGTACTTCTCGCTGGTCAGGCCTTCCAGGCCAACCGGCCCACGGGCATGCAGCTTATCGGTGGAAATCCCGATCTCCGCCCCCAGGCCATACTCGAAGCCATCGGCAAAGCGTGTCGAGGCGTTGATCATCACCGAAGCGGAATCCACTTCGTTAAGGAAACGCCGGGCATCGCTGAAATGCTCGGAAACAATGGCGTCAGTATGCTTGGAGCCGTAGGTGTTGATGTGCTCGATGGCCTGGTCCAGATCGTCGACGATCCGAATCGACAGGATCGGCGCGGTGTATTCGGTGTACCAATCCTGCTCGGTCGCCTCGATCACATCGCTGCCCAACAGCGCCCGGGTACGCTCGCAACCCCGCAGTTCCACGCCCTTGTCACGGTAGATCGCAGCCAGCGGCGGCAACACGCGCTCGGCAATACCGGCATGGACCAACAGGGTTTCCATGGTGTTGCACGGCGCATAGCGATGGGTCTTGGCGTTATCGGCAATGCGGATCGCCTTGTCGAGATCGGCCGCCACATCGATAAAGACGTGGCAGACGCCATCCAGGTGCTTGATCACTGGCACCTTGGCATCACGGCTGACGCGCTCGATCAGGCTCTTGCCACCGCGCGGCACGATCACGTCGACAAACTCAGGCATGGTGATCAACGCGCCCACGGCCGCGCGGTCGGTGGTTTCTACCACTTGCACCACTTCGGCCGGCAACTCTGCCACGGCCAGGCCCTGCTGGATGCAGGCGGCGATAGCGCGGTTGGAGTTGATGGCCTCTGAGCCGCCACGCAGGATGGTGGCGTTACCGGACTTCAGGCACAGGCTAGCGGCGTCGATGGTCACGTTCGGGCGCGACTCATAGATGATGCCGATCACGCCCAGGGGCACGCGCATCTTGCCAACCTGGATGCCTGACGGCAGGTAGCGCATGTCGCGGATTTCGCCGATGGGGTCAGGCAGCTTGGCCACCTGGCGCAGCCCTTCGATCATGTCGTCGATACGTGCCGGCGTCAGCGCCAGGCGATCCAGCAATGCCGGTTCCAGACCATTGGCCCGGCCGTTGGCCAGGTCCAACTCGTTGGCGGCGGTCAACTCGGAGCGCGAGGCATCCAGAGCATCGGCGGCAGCCAGCAGGGCACGGTTCTTCTGCGCGGTGCTCGCACGGGCGATCAACCGCGAGGCCTGACGGGCAGCGCGACCCAGGCGGGTCATGTAGTCAAGAACGGACTCAGTCATGGTCTGGTGGGGTCTTGGCAAAGAGGAAAGCGGCAGATTATAGCTGTCGCGCCGTCCTACGGACAGCGGTGAGGGGCGGATGGTCGAAATGAACTGTAAAAACTCGACGTTCAGCGGTGATTAAGCCTGGAGTTGATATCATCCTGTCACATTTGGCCTACGCAACCGCCCTTCGTTATGTCCAGTTCACCCCCCAAGTACCCCGCCAAGCCCCTGCCTGATGGGTTTTTCGACCGCGACGCACAAACGCTCGCGAAAGATTTGCTGGGCAAAGTCATCCGTCATCGTGTCGGCGAGGTGTGGCTGTCGGCGCGAATTATTGAAACCGAAGCCTATTACCTGGCCGAAAAAGGCAGCCATGCGTCCCTCGGCTACACAGAAAAGCGTAAGGCTTTGTTTCTGGATGGCGGCCACATCTATATGTACTACGCCCGTGGTGGCGACTCCCTGAACTTCAGCGCCCAGGGGCCGGGCAATGCCGTGCTGATCAAGTCGGCCTACCCGTGGGTGGATGAGGTTTCAGGGCCTGCAAGCCTGGCACAGATGCTGTTGAACAATCCCGACGCCAGCGGCCGCCCGCGCCCGGCCCACAAGCTCTGCGCCGGGCAGACGTTGCTGTGCAAGGCCCTGGGTTTGAAAGTGCCGATGTGGGACGCCAAGCGCTTCGACCAGGCGCTGCTCTACGTGGAGGATGTGGGCCTGGCGCCCACGCAAATTATCCAGACCACCCGCCTGGGCATTCCCGGCGGGCGCGATGAACACCTGATGTATCGCTTCGTCGATGCTGACTTCGCACCCTATTGCACGCGGAACCCGTTGCGACGCGGCCAGGTCGAAGGCCGCGATTACGTTTTGATTTGAATATCTGAAACAACCGTTTCTGCTGGAAATGGCATCTGCAACACAGCCGATGCCCTGTAGGAGCTGGCTTGCCAGCCCCTACAAGGGTCGCCGGTGTTTTGAGAAGCGCATTCCAGGTAGCGGTTCATTGATGGAGTGATTGTATGGGCCCATGGCTCGATGGCATTACCGGCTGGCTGACCCTCAATCCGCAATGGCTGGCGGCAGCGGTGTTTATCGTCGCCTTTGTGGAATGCCTGGCCATCGCCGGGATTATCGTGCCGGGTACGGTGCTGCTGTTCGCCATTGCCGCACTGGCCGGCAGCGGCGCGCTGTCCCTGGGCGAGACCTTGCTGCTGGGCTTGCTCGGCGGGCTGCTGGGCGATGGGATTTCCTACTACCTGGGTCGGCATTTCCACCAGAACATCCGGCGCCTGCCCGGCCTGCGTCATCATCCCGAATGGATGGACGGGGCCGAGGCCTACTTTCAGAAGTACGGCATCGTCAGCCTGCTGGTAGGACGCTTCATTGGCCCACTGCGCCCCATGCTGCCCATGGTCGCAGGGATGTGCGACATGCCATTCCCGCGCTTTGCTGCCGTCAGCGTGCTGGCCGCCGCCGGCTGGTCGGTCGCCTACCTGTTGCCTGGCTGGGCCGCAGGTGCAGCGTTCCGCCTGCCGCTGCCCGAAGGGTTCTGGCCTGAGGCTGGGGTGGTTGCCGCCTGCCTGGCCGTGTTGTTCGGTATCGCCCTCAACAGCACCCTGCGCGGCCACCGCCGCGCCACTCTGTGGGTGGGCTGCGCCAGCCTGGCCTTGTTGATTGCGATGTTTATCGGTTATCCGTACCTGAACCACTTTGACCAGGGATTGATGGCCCTGGTCCAGGAGCATCGCAGCCCAACCATGGACCGGGTCATGGTGATGATCACGCAGTTGGGTGAGTTCAAGAAGATGTTCGTCGCCAGCGCCGTGCTGACCGGCCTGCTGTTCCTGGCACGGCAATGGCGCCAGGGGATCTTTGTCGGCGCCACACTGCTGGGCGCCGCGCTGATCAATACCGGGAGCAAGCTGTTCTTTGCCCGTGGCCGACCAGAAATCCTCGTCGACCCGCTGACCAGCTTCAGCATGCCCAGCGGTCACGCCTCGGGCTCGTTTGCGTTCTTCCTCGCGCTGGCGGTGCTGGCCGGTCGCGGCCAACCGATTCGCATGCGTCTGGCCTGGCTGCTGCTCGGGGCGATCCCGGCCGCCGCCATTGCACTGTCACGGGTGTATCTGGGGGCGCACTGGCCGAGCGATATCCTGGCTGGCACCTTGCTGGCAATGACGGTTTGCGCCTTCAGCCTAACGCTGAGCCAGCGCCAGAGCTCGCTACCGCCCATGGCGCCAAAGGTCTGGTGGCTGATCGTGCCGGGATGCGTGGCGGTTCTGGGGTTCTTTGCCCTGACCGGGACCTCCCACGCTTTGCTGCGCTACGCCTACTGATCTAGGCCGGACCAACCCAGTCCACGGGAGTGCTACGCCGCTCAGCACAGCGCTCCCGGCGTTCGAACAACATCTCATCGGCGATTTCGGCAGCCCGCTCGGCAATGTACTCCGGGCCACGATCGCCAGCCTGCTGAATCAATTGCGCGGTCACACTGACAAAAAAAGCATCCCAGATCGGCTGCTCCGATGGCGGCAATCGAATCATGTTCATTCCCTGATAGTAGTGGCTGAAGCTCCACTATTTCAGGCGATGGGCACCCGGCATCGAAGAAAAATCCGAACCTTGCGCGGATCAATCCGAGACAACCCGGCTCAGGGAAACAGTTCACCCTGCAACTCATCCAGCAGCAATTGGATCGCATCCAGACGCTGCTGGGGGTCGTCGAGTTGCAGCAACTTGATCTTGTCTGCATCGGTGAACGGCAACAAGTAGGCCAGGCGGTTGCCCAACACCTGCTGCCCCTGCGCATCGGCGCCCATGTCCAACGAGGCGACCATCGGGTGCTCCGCCAGGGCCTCAAGCAGCGCCAACAAATCAGCATCCTCCTCGTCCAACGGGCGCTCGGGGAGGTCTTCCAGCCACTCGACATCTGCTACCAACAGTTGATCGCGCTGCACATCCGCCTCGCGCACCCGAAACCTGCGCCCACCCTCGACCCGAATCCCCAGCAAGCCATTGTCCTGCTGCTTGAAATCACGAATCAGCGCTTCGCAACCAATCACTGCATAGCCGTCGGGCGCCAGGCCGACTTCCTGGCCATCAAGGATGCAGACCACGCCGAAGCCTTCGCCCTTTTTCATGCAGCGGCCGATCATGTCCAGGTAGCGCGCCTCGAACAGTTGCAGGTCGAGGGTGCAGCCTGGAAACAGCACCGTATTGAGAGGGAACAGCGCCAGACTCATAAAGCGTTCCTTAAACCCGATTTAAATCACCAAAGACACGGCCAGTGGCAGGAACACTGCCGTGGCCACGCCCATCAAACTCATCGCCAGTGCGGCAAAGGCCCCGCACTCTTCGCTTTCCTGCAAGGCCACCGAGGTGCCGACCGCGTGGGCGGTCATGCCCAGGGCCATGCCCCGTGCCTCAGGGCTGTGCACCCCCAGGCGAGACAGGAAAGCCGGCCCGATCATCGCACCGATCACCCCGGTGATCAGCACGAACACCGCCGCCAGCGCCGCAACGCCGCCGATCTGCTCGGCCACCAGCATGGCGATGGGCGAGGTCACGGACTTGGGCGCCATGGTCATCAGCACCATATGTTCGGCACCAAACCACCAGCCGAGCCACACACACAGGCCGGTGGCAAACACCCCGCCCACCATCAGCGTAGTAAAAATCGGCCAGAACAACTGGCGGATCCGCCGCAGGTTCAAATACAGCGGCACCGCCAGCGCCACGGTGGCCGGGCCCAGCAGGATGCTCATGATCTCGGTGCTTTTGCGGTACTCGACATAGGTCAACCCGCACCCCAGCAGCACGCCGATCACCAGCAACATCGAGACCAGTACCGGCTGCAGGAAGATCCAGCGGGTTTTCTCGAACCCCGCCAGTACCAGTTGATAGGCGCCCAACGTGATGCCAATACCAAACAAGGGATGGTGGATCACCGCCGCCCACGCGCCCTGCCAATCGAAGGTCATTGCCCCTCCTCCCGCCGCGCCTGGCGCTTGACCAGTTTTTGCATCATCACACCAACAACGCCCATGGCGATTACCAGCGACAGGACCAACGCCCCGACGATGGCCCAGAAATCGGCGGCAATGTCCTTGGCATATACCATCACTCCCACCGCTGGCGGCACCAGCAGCAGTGGCAGGTAACGCAGCAGGCTGCTGGCCGCCAGGCTCAGCGGTTCACCGACCTCGCCGCGCCACACCAGATACGCCAGCAGCAACAGCAGGCCGACAATCGGCCCCGGCAAGATCGGCAGGAACAAGTGATTGATCGCCGTGCCCAGCAATTGAAACAACACCAGCCAAGTCAGACCGCGTAACAGCATGGATTTTCTCCCCCCAAAAGCCCGTGGGCATTATAAGCACGCCGCTCCTATGAACAGGCATTCGCCAAAAGCATGGTGGGTTGACCGGGCCATTTGCCCATGATGATCTACATTGGTTCTCGGGAATCCACCTAAAACAATAACCCCCTGTAGGAACGAGCTTGCTCGCGAAAGCCGTCGACGATAACGGGTGCACCCAGGCAGTACGCGGTGACATTGGGTTTTTCGCGAGCAAGCTCGCTCCTACAAGGGAATAGATTGATGAACCAAGGAGAGTCGCAATGCCTTTCGTACCTGTAGCGCAACTCAATGAATATGTCGGCAAGGAACTGGGACGTTCCGCATGGCTCACCATCGACCAGGAGCGTATCAACCTGTTCGCAGAAGCGACCGGCGATTTTCAGTTCATCCATGTCGATCCGGTAAAAGCTGCCCAGACCCCATTTGGCAGCACCATTGCCCATGGTTTCCTGTCGCTGTCGTTGATCCCCAAGTTGATCGAAGACATCCTGATCATGCCCGAGGGCCTGAAGATGGCGGTCAACTACGGCCTGGACAGCGTGCGCTTTATCCAGCCGGTGAAGGTCAACTCCAAGGTGCGCCTGGCAGTGACCCTCACCGACGCCACCGAGAAAAAGCCGGGGCAGTGGCTGCTCAAGGCCACTTGCACCCTGGAAATCGAGGGCCAGGAAAAACCCGCCTACATCGCCGAATCATTGTCACTGTGCTTCGTCTGATACATCTGTAGGAGCCGGCTTGCCGGCGATAGCGCCAGCAGTCGCGCCATCGCCGACAAGTCTGTATTAGCACACAGACCACTAGGTATAGCTTCCCCCGCTGCGGCATACTCGGCGCTCAATTATCCGGATCCCGCTATGCGCCCAATCGTTCCCCTTGCTCTGGCCTTGTTGCTCACCGCTTGCGGCGACGGCGAACCCCTGTTGCCGCCCGACGCACGGCTGCCGGACGGCGGGCGTTATCGCGGGGATGTGGTCGATGGGCTGTTGCAAGGCCAGGGCCGGGTGGACTACCCCAACGGCAGTTGGTACGCCGGGCAATTCGACAAGGGCCAGTGGCATGGCCAGGGCGAATGGCACGGCAGCAATGGCGAAGTCTATAAAGGTCAGTTCCAGCAAGGTCTGTTCGATGGCCAGGGCACCCTGACCACCGCAGCCAACACCTATGTCGGCGGCTTCAAGCAAGGCCGGCGCAACGGCGAAGGCACCCTCAGAGAGGGGCAGATGACCTATCGCGGCGAATTCAAGGACGACCAGTATTCCGGCCTCGGCCGCCTGGAGTTGGCGGACGGCAGCCAATACCAGGGGCTGTTCGCCCACGGCAAACCCAACGGTGAAGGCCAGCGCAACGACGACAGCGGCAACCAGTTCAGCGGTCACTTCGTCAATGGCCAACTGGAAGGCAACGGCACCTTCAACAGTGCCGAAGGCGACATGTACATCGGCCACTTCAAGCAGAACCAACTCAACGGCAAGGGCCGCTACGAAAACGCCGACGGCGATGTGTGGACCGGCGAGTTCCGCGAAGGCGCCCTCAGCGGTAAAGGCGAACTGACCGGTGTGGATGGCAGCCATTACATCGGGCAATTCAGTGATTGGCGCTTTACCGGTGAAGGGCGCCTGAACCTCAGCGATGGCAGTTTCTACATCGGTGGCTTCGACAACGACAGCTATCACGGGCAAGGCACCCTGGTGCTCACCGATGGCACGGTACAGGCCGGGACCTGGGCCAATGGCCTGCGCGTACGCGATGCCGACGGCAAGCTGTTGCCCGATGCCCTGGAAGTCGGGGTACTGGCCCAGGGGCGTCTGCTCGATAACGCCCTTGCCGCCGTGCCGGCGTCGACCCCGGCGGTCGAGTTGTACACCCTGGTGGTGGCCGGCGACGGCAAGCAAAGCGTATTCCTGCGCGAGGCCGACTATGTCAGCAACCTGCTGGCCAGCCGTTTCGGCGCCCGCGGGCAGATCCGCCTGGTCAACCATCGCGACCACATCGCCGACCGCCCGATGGCAACCCGCGAAAGCCTGCGCCGTGCCGTGCAGACCCTGGCCGAGCGCACCGGCCCCGAAGACCTGGTGTTTATCTACCTGACCAGCCACGGCACCCACGAACACCAACTGGTGCTCGACCAACCCCGCATGGAGCTGGCCGACCTGCCGAGCGACGAACTGGCGGCGGTGATGGCGCCGCTGAAAAACCGCGACAAGGTCATCGTGATTTCAGCCTGCTACTCCGGTGGGTTTATCCCGGCGCTCAAGGATGATCACACCCTGATCATGACCGCCTCGCGCGCCGATCGTGTGTCGTTTGGCTGCTCGGAAGAAGCCGACTTCACCTACTTTGGCGATGCCTTGTTCGCCCAGGCCCTGACCCAGACCGACGATTTGCAACATGCTTTCAAGCTGGCCCAACGGCATGTGACCGAACGCGAAATGGCTGACAACTTCGAAGCCTCCGAACCACAGATCTGGGCCCCCAAGAGCGTCATCGCCCGCTGGCAATTATTACGCAAACAGCAGGCACGAAAGGCGCTGGAAAGCGTCTCTATCAATAGCAAGGAAGCAAAGAGCAACTAAGCTGAAACTGTATCAAGGGGGAAATACCATGTACTTGACGCCTCAGCATATATTGCTTGCCGGAGCCTCGGGCTTGACCGGGGAACATCTGCTGGACCGCCTGCTCAACGAGCCCACCGTCACCCGCGTATTGGCGCCCAGCCGCCGCCCGCTGGCCGAACACCCGCACCTGGAAAACCCGGTCGGCGATCCCAACGTATTGCTGCCACAACTGAGCGGCCGGGTCGACCTGGCCTTCTGCTGCCTGGGCACCACCTTGAAAAAGGCCGGCTCGGAGGAAGCCTTTCGCGCGATCGACCTGGACCTGGTGGTAGCGTTCGGCAAGCGCGCACGGGAGATGGGCGCACGGCACCTGATTGTGATCAGCGCCATTGCCGCCGATCCAAAGTCCTCGGTGTTCTACAACCGGGTCAAAGGGGAAATGGAGCAGGCGTTGCAGGCCCAGGACTGGCCGCAGTTGACCATCGTGAGGCCTTCGCTGCTGCTGGGCGAACGGCTGGAGACCCGGCTCGCGGAAAAGCTCGCGGGCCCGCTGTCGCGGCTGATTCCCGGCAAATATCGCGGCATCGAAGTATGCGAATTGGCCCGGGCCATGTGGCGCCTGGCGCTGGAAGAGCAGGATGGAGTGCGGATCGTCGAGTCGGATGAGTTGCGCAAGCTCGGCAAGTGAGTCTGCTCAACGGTTTTGCACCGGCCCAATGTGGGAGCGGGCTTGCTCGCGAAGGCGCAACTGCCACCAACGAGAGTGACTGAACCACCGCTTTCGCGGGCAAGCCCGCTCCCACAGGTGATCTCGGGACGGCAGGGAATTTTGCATACGCTGCAAAACAAAAGTGGGAGCAGGCTTGCCTGCGATGGCGGTGCAACTGCCACCAACGAGAGTGACTGACACTGCGCCTTCGCGAGCAAGCCCGCTCCCACATTTCAGGTCGGTGTTACACCTTGGCTCAGCGTTACAACCCACCCGTCGCATTGAACCCAACCCCCAATACCGTCAACGCCGACAGCGGCAACAGCAGTGTGTCGAGCAACGCACTGGCCGGCAGATCAAGGCCCGGATAGCTCGGCGCTTCGGCGCCAAAGCGGTCCATGGCGCAACAACCACCCTGCATCGCATACAAGTCCAGGCGCGTCCCCGCATACACCACTGGCGCGCCGGGTTTGGCCGCATCCAGGGTGCGCGCGGTGGCGCAGCCCATCAGTTGCAGTGCCAGCACCATCAACAAGAGTTTATTCATCACTGCTCAAATGATGCTCACCCCAACGCGGCAACATGTCCTGGGGGATATTCAGCAGGTTGAGAATCCGCGCCACCACGAAATCCACCAGGTCATCGATGGTCTGTGGCTGATGATAGAAGCCCGGCGATGCCGGCAGGATGGTCACGCCCATATTCGACAGCTTGAGCATATGCTCCAGGTGAATGCTCGAGTAAGGCGCCTCGCGCGGCACCAGGATCAACTGGCGGCGCTCCTTCAAGGTCACGTCCGCCGCGCGCTCGATCAGGTTATTGCAAGCGCCGGTGGCGATCGCCGACAGCGTGCCGGTGGAGCATGGCACCACCACCATTGCCGCAGGCGCACCGGAGCCGGAGGCCACCGGTGACATCCAGTCTTCCTTGCCATAGACCTTGATCTGCCCCGCCGCCGCACCGGTGTATTCGGTGAGGAAGGCCTGCATCATCTGCACCTTGGGCGGCAGCGAGACGTCAGTCTCGGTGGCCATCACCAATTGCGCGGCCTTGGAAATCAGGAAATGCACCTCGCGGTCTTCACGCACCAGGCAATCGAGCAAACGCAACCCATAAGGCGCGCCGGACGCGCCGGTCATCGCCAGGGTAATGCGCTCCGGGCCGCTCATCGCAGCGCCTCGGCCAGTTTGCCGTGCAAACCGCCGAAGCCGCCGTTGCTCATGATCACCACGTGCGTCCCCGGTTTGGCCTGGCTCTTGACCCGCTCAATGATGCCTTCCAGGGAATCGCTGACAATCGACGGCACGCTGCAGAGTTTGGCAACGGCCGCCAAGTCCCAGCCCAGGTTGGCCGGCGCGTACCACACAACCTGGTCGGCATCGTTGACGCTTTCCGGCAGGCCGTCGCGGTGTGCACCGAGTTTCATGGAGTTGGAACGCGGCTCGATGATCGCGATCACCGGCGCATCGCCAACGCGCTTGCGCAGGCCGTCGAGGGTGGTGGCAATCGCCGTAGGGTGGTGGGCAAAGTCGTCGTAGATGGTAATCCCATTCACTTCGGCAACCTTTTCCATGCGCCGCTTGACGCTCTTGAACGCGCTCAACGCGGCAATGCCCATGGCCGGCACCACACCGACATGACGCGCCGCCGCGAGAGTGACCAAGGCGTTGGCGACGTTGTGCTGGCCGGTCATGTCCCAGTCGACGATGCCTTGGGGCTCGCCCTCGAACAGCACTTCGAACCGGGACCCGTCCTCACGCAGCAACTTGACCTGCCACTGCCCGCCCGCGCCGGTGGTTTGCACTGGCGTCCAGCAACCCATGTCGATCACGCGCTGCAAGGCCGGTTCGGTGGTCGGATGGATCACCAGGCCTTCGCTTGGGATGGTGCGCACCAAGTGATGGAACTGCCGCTCGATAGCCGGCAGATCGGGGAAGATGTCTGCGTGATCGAACTCCAGGTTGTTCAGGATCGCCGTGCGCGGACGGTAGTGGACGAACTTGGAGCGTTTATCGAAGAAGGCACTGTCGTATTCATCGGCCTCGATCACAAAGAATGGGGTATCACCCAGGCGTGCCGACACCGAAAAGTTCTGCGGTACGCCGCCGATCAGGAAGCCAGGGCTCATGCCCGCGTGCTCCAGGACCCAGGCCAGCATGCTGCTGGTGGTGGTCTTGCCGTGCGTACCGGCAACCGCCAGCACCCAGCGCCCTTGCAGCACATGATCGGCCAACCATTGCGGGCCGGAGACATAGGGCAAACCTTTGTTGAGCACGTATTCCACGGCGGGGTTGCCACGGGACATGGCATTGCCGATCACCACCAGGTCTGGGGCCGGGTCAAATTGCGCCGGATCGTAGCCCTGGGTCAATTCAATGCCCTGGGCCTGCAATTGCGTGCTCATGGGCGGATAGACGTTGGCGTCGGAGCCCGTGACGTGATGGCCCAGCTCTTTGGCCAGGACAGCCATTGAGCCCATGAAGGTGCCGCAAATACCGAGAATATGAATGTGCATAGTGGACCTCGTAAAACATCGAGGCAGGTTAGCGCAGGGCGTGGAAAATCGCACTCTTTTACTGCGCCCCGAAGAGTTGCAATCACGCCTGGTACTTGGGCATTGCTGCACAGTACCAGGCTTGATTGCGCACCTTTGGCGAAACAAACAAATGCACTCTAGCTAACGAATCAGAAACAATGAAACTTGCCTCACACCGTCTGAGGTTTTCTCGTCTCCACCTCCCGCACCGCCAGAAGTCTGCCTATGCCATTACTATTGAGATGTTCATACCTTTTATCCAGCGCATCCAACCTGGCAGTAACACTTTTCGACCCTACTGCTGAATCATCCTTATAGGGTTTGTAAATAAATCCGTTTTGCTCCGAAACTTCCGCCATGTTTTTCTCGGACGCATCGTAAATCTTTTCCATCAAATCAAGGCGTTCATTTATGTCAACTGGCCATGTCGAACTTTTTTCCAGGGCCTTACCATCTCCCCCTTCAACCATGGCCTGAATCGTATTGACGGCATACGTCATTTTTAACTCAGCACTTTCTGTACGCGTCTTAACCAATGCAGCACTTTGTTCTGCCCCACCACTTCCCGCCGCAGAAGCAGCATTGGCGGCCTGGCTTGGGGCAGGCTGATGAGCCGGAGGAAGTAGCGGGGTATTGGCAGTAAAATTACCTTTGATCGTTTCGCCCGTCCAGACAGACCCCGCGTAGGTACCAATACTCAGCGGAGTGCTGACAAGTCCGTTTACTGAGGCGCCCACAAAAGCATCCCGCGTGACGGTTTTCAAGCTAGTGTCCGTTTTGAACACCCCGGCCTTGACCAGACGATCAGCTGAAACGAGATTGGCCGCCACATCACCAAATGTTTGGGGTTTGGCAACAGCGGGTTTGGCCGGGCCGGTGAGTGATAAGCCTGGGTGCTGCGTTTTGAACACCATCTCCCTGAATTTAGTCACCCCTTGGGTGTTTGAGGGGCCTACTGGCCGGGTAGGGCCCAGAGTAGAGGTCGGTTTATAAGCATTTGCTATCAAATTAGTCTTGGGGGGCTTTGGACTTACAAAAGAATAAATTTTGGAGGCCCCTCCCTTAAACCCCCTCTTAGTCCGTGTATTGATTCCATCCAAGGATTCACCAGCGGTATTCCCCTCGCTGGATGCTTGCGTCTTCTGCTTATCCCCGGACGCGCTCCAATCTGAAGCCCCTTTCGTGCCGGCAACTGCCTGCTGGCCCGGCGCCTCGGATACCCGGTCCTTTACCTGAAAGGAGGTTGAAACAGGGGAGCCTGTAATATTCATGTTTTCACCCATCGTATAGATATGTAACTATTAATTTTACTTATCCCTAAACCAAACAACCAACGCAATGACTCATCCCTTACCCCTAAGTATAAAAAACACAACACTTAGTTCCACCCAACACACATTTAAAATCGAATATGAAATTTTGTCCCAAGCAAAACAACCGCCCATTACTTCGAACAGCACCCAAAGTAAAAAAATATTAAATAGCCACTACCCGAAGATTATTTCCAGCCAGCCCTCCGCTGTATAAGCCTCATAAGAACTTCATATCAAACATATTTACGCACTACAAAGTACGATCAAAACATCGCCGACTTGCCCACCGGTACCTTTTGTAAAAGGCGAGCGTGGGCGAGTCTTCCAAAAGACAGTAAGAGAGCAGGAGTCTCCCTTGACGTCACTCTGCTGCGGAGCGCAAAGCGATACCATGCTTGCGTAACTTGCGGTATAGCGTATTACGACTAACACCCAACTGTTCTGCTGCCTGGGTCATATGCCAGCGCTGCTGTTCGAGCGTGGTCAACAGTGCCAAGCGCTCGGCGTCCTCCAGCGGCTGTTTTTCCCGCGGTACGGTAATTTGCACCTGGGAAGGCACCTGGCGAATCATTGCCGGCAAATCGCCCACCCCTATCCGCCCACCGTCACACAGCGCGGTCAAGGTACGTAGTACCGTACGCAGTTGCCGGACGTTCCCCGGCCAGGAAAAGTCCAGCAGCGCCTGACGGGCATCGCCATCCAGTTCTATCCCCTGCCCTTCTGCCTCTTGGGCCAGCACAAAGTCCAGTAGCTGCGACTTGTCGCTACGCTCACGCAACGCCGGCAACGCCACCTCCAGACCATTGAGGCGATAGTACAAGTCCTCACGGAAGGTGCCGTCGGCCACCCGCATCAATAAATCACGGTGGGTTGCGCTGATGATGCGCACGTTCACTGCTTGCGGTTCACCGCCGATGGGCACCACCAATCGGTCTTCCAGCACCCTTAATAGCCGGGTTTGCAGGGCCAGGGGCATATCGCCGATTTCATCGAGAAACAAGGTGCCACCGTCAGCCTGTTGCAGCTTGCCGCGCATGCCTTCCTTGCGGGCCCCGGTGAAACTGCCGCCGCGATAACCGAACAGCTCGCTCTCGATCAGGCTTTCAGGGATGGCTGCGCAGTTCAGGGCCACGAAGGCTTTGTCGGCGCGCTGGCTGGCATGGTGGACGGCCTTGGCAAAGGCCTCCTTGCCGGAGCCGGTTTCGCCATTGACCAACAACGGTACGTCCCGCTCAAACACCCGCAAGGCCTTGCGAAAGTCGCTCTGCAGCGCCTCATCTCCCAGGCAGATCCCCGCCAGCCGGGGCCGCTCGACCGGCGGCGGCGCCGACACCACCGGGCTCGGGGCGCGCCGCGCCTCGCCACGCAGTGCCGCAAACACGCTGCGCCCGTCACGGGTACGCAAAGGCCAACTGGCGCTGGCATTGGCGCGACCGAGCAATTGATCCAGGGTGCAGTCGAAAAACATCTCCACCGGCAGGCCCAGCAAGCGCCCCCGTGGTAGGCCCAACAAGTTTTGCGCACTTTGGTTGAGCGCACAGATCCGCCCTTCGCCGTCGAATGCCAGCAGCCCTTCGCTGAACAGGCCCACGGATTCGGCCTGTAGGTGGAAACGCAGCAACCAGTGATTTTCGAAGTGCCGCAGGAAATAACAGCTCTCGATCATCTTCGCCGAAAGATTGACCAGCGCCATGGTGTGGAACTGGCTCTGGCGCGATACCGCTTCGCGGGCCGACGACACGTCAAGCACCGCCAACAGGTCGCCATGGGGATCAAACACCGGGCTCGCCGAGCAGGTCAGCCCGGTATGGCGACCGCGAAAGTGTTCATCGCGATGAATGGTCAGGGCCTGGCGCTCCACCAGGCAGGTGCCGATACCGTTGGTGCCTTCGCAGGCTTCGCTCCAGTCGGCGCCGAGCCATAACCCGGCACCCTCGAATACCTTGCGTTCGCTGGGCGCGGTGACGCAATTGAGGATCACCCCGCGCGCATCGGTCAGCAGCACCGCGTGGCCGGCGCCAGAGAGTTGTTGATGCAAACTGTTCATTTCGTTGCCGGCGATGTGCAGCACTTGCTGCAGGCGCTCGCGGCTTTCCAGCAGGCGCTCATGCTCGAGCACCGTGGGCGCGACGGTCAACGTCGGGTCGAGGTGATAGTCCTCTACGCAGCGCAGCCAGGAACGGGCAATCGATGGGTCGCTGCCAGGACCGTGCAACGGGTCTTGCCCACGGGTGACGGTCAGGACTTGCCGGGCATGGCGGCTGAAATGATCGTTGTGCATGTTCTTATTGTTCTCCTGTTGCGCGGGACACACCGCGGACCGGGACGCCCAGCATCCTCCAGGCCTGGGCGCATTGCAATCCCGCGGCGACCCATGGGTCACAAGCTGTATCGCTTGTGGCACAAAGTGTCACCCTGACTGTACCGCCTGTGTCACAGCAAAGCCTTGCAACAAACCCCAACCCCTTGATTTACCTGCGCTGCAGGGCGCTGGCCCGACCTTTGCTCTACGCTTTATCAAGCGCAGCAATGCTGCACTCCAATAAACATAAGAAGTCAGGAGATACCCACCATGCGTTACGCACACCCTGGTACCGAAGGCGCTATCGTTTCGTTCAAGGCCAAGTACGGCAACTACATCGGTGGCGAATTTGTGGCACCGGTCGACGGCAACTACTTCACCAATACTTCGCCAGTGAACGGCAAGCCCATCGCCGACTTCCCGCGTTCCACGGCCAAGGATATCGACAAGGCGCTGGACGCCGCCCACGCCGCCGCTGATGCCTGGGGCAAGACCTCGGCCCAGGACCGTTCGCTGGTGCTGCTGAAAATCGCCGACCGCATCGAACAGAACCTGGAACTGCTGGCCATCACCGAAACCTGGGACAACGGCAAGGCGGTACGCGAGACCCTCAACGCCGATATCCCCCTCGCCGCCGACCACTTCCGCTACTTCGCTGGCTGCATCCGCGCCCAGGAAGGCAGCAGCGCCGAGATCAACGAACACACCGCCGCCTACCACTTCCATGAGCCCCTGGGCGTGGTCGGGCAGATCATCCCGTGGAACTTCCCCCTGCTGATGGCCGCCTGGAAACTCGCGCCAGCCCTGGCCGCCGGCAACTGCGTGGTACTCAAGCCCGCCGAGCAGACCCCACTGGGCATCAACGTGCTGATGGAAGTGATCGGCGACCTGCTGCCACCCGGCGTGCTGAACGTGGTTCACGGTTTCGGCAAGGAGGCAGGCGAAGCCCTGGCCACCAGCAAGCGCATCGCCAAGATCGCCTTCACCGGCTCCACCCCGGTGGGCTCGCACATCATGCATTGCGCGGCCGAGAACATTATTCCGTCCACCGTTGAGCTGGGCGGCAAGTCGCCGAACATCTTCTTCGCCGACATCATGAAAGCCGAGCCGCAATTTATCGAAAAGGCCGCCGAAGGCCTGGTGCTGGCGTTCTTCAACCAAGGCGAAGTGTGCACCTGCCCATCCCGCGCGCTGGTGGAAGAGTCGATCTACGACGACTTCATGAAAGTGGTGATGAAGAAGGTTGAGTCGATCAAGCGTGGCGACCCGCTAGACACTGACACCATGGTCGGCGCCCAGGCGTCCGAGCAGCAGTTCGACAAGATCCTGTCGTACCTGGAAATCGCCAAGGGCGAAGGTGCCGAGTTGCTGACCGGCGGCAAAGTGGAAAAACTGACCGGCGATCTGGCCACCGGCTATTACATCCAGCCGACCCTGCTCAAAGGCACCAACAAGATGCGCGTGTTCCAGGAAGAAATCTTTGGCCCGGTGGTGAGCATCACCACCTTCAAGGATGAAGCCGAAGCACTGGCGATCGCCAACGACACCGAGTTCGGCCTGGGCGCAGGCTTGTGGACCCGCGATATCAACCGTGCGTACCGCATGGGCCGGGCGATCAAAGCGGGGCGCGTGTGGACCAACTGCTACCACCTGTACCCCGCGCATGCGGCGTTTGGCGGTTACAAGAAGTCCGGGGTGGGTCGTGAGACACACAAGATGATGTTGGATCACTATCAGCAGACCAAGAACCTGCTGGTGAGCTACGACATCAATCCACTGGGTTTCTTCTAAGTTTCGTCAGCACCACACTCCCACACTTGAAATGCAATCAAGTGTGGGAGCTGGCTTGCCTGCGATGAGGCCAGTACAGCCAATACTCATGTTGAATGTGAAACCGCTATCGCAGGCAAGCCAGCTCCCACACTGAATCATCATAAATACTCGGCATCTCATCCGGCTCAAGTCAGTCGGGATAAAACAATAAGAACCAAAGGTACTTCCCCATGCCTAGCGAACCGACAGGATCCTCCGTCGACTTCGAAAAAGTCGACTCCGAATATTTCCAACAACGTGAACTGAAAAAAGGCGCTGCCGGCTGGGTGCTGTTAGTCGGCCTCGGCGTTGCCTATGTGATCTCCGGCGACTACGCCGGCTGGAACTTCGGCCTGGCCCAAGGCGGCTGGGGCGGGATGTTCCTCGCCACATTGCTGATGGCCACCATGTACTTGTGCATGTGCTTTTCCCTCGCTGAACTGTCTTCCATGATCCCCACCGCCGGCGGTGGCTACGGGTTTGCCCGCAGTGCATTCGGGCCCTGGGGTGGGTTCCTCACCGGCACGGCGATCCTCATCGAGTACGCGATCGCCCCCGCCGCCATTGCGGTGTTTATCGGCGCCTATTGCGAGTCGCTGTTTGGCATCGGCGGCTGGATGATCTACCTGGCGTTCTACATCATCTTTATCGGCATCCACATCTTTGGTGTCGGGGAAGCGCTGAAGCTGATGTTTGTGATCACCGCTGTCGCCGCGATTGCCCTGGGCGTGTTCCTGGTATCGATGGTGCCGCACTTCAGCGTCGCCAACCTGTTGGATATCCCCGTGACCGAGGCCAAGGGCGCCAGCAGTTTCCTGCCGTTTGGCTACGTTGGCGTGTGGGCCGCGATCCCCTATGCGATCTGGTTCTTCCTGGCGGTCGAAGGCGTGCCCCTGGCCGCCGAAGAAACCAAGAACCCGAAACGCGACCTGCCCCGCGGCCTGATCGGCGCGATTGTGGTGCTGACCAGTTTTGCCCTGCTGATCCTGGTGATCGCACCCGGTGGCGCCGGTACCCTGGCGCTGGTCAAGTCCGGCAACCCGCTGGTGGAGTCCCTGGCCCTGGCCTACGGCGGTTCCACCTGGATGGGCAGCTTCGTCAACCTGGTGGGCCTGGCCGGGCTGATCGCGAGTTTCTTCTCGATCATCTACGCCTACTCCCGGCAGATCTTTGCCCTGTCCCGCGCCGGCTACCTGCCGCGCAAGCTGTCGCAGACCAACAAAAGCAAAGCGCCGGTACTGGCCCTGGTTATCCCCGGGATCATCGGCTTCGGCCTGTCGCTGACCGGCCAGGGCGACCTGCTGATTTTGGTGGCGGTGTTTGGCGCGACCATTTCCTATGTGTTGATGATGGCCGCGCATATCACCCTGCGCATCCGTCGCCCCAAAATGGAGCGCCCTTACCGCACACCAGGCGGCATCTTCACCTCGGGCCTGGCCCTGATACTGGCCTGCATTGCGGTCGTGGCGGGTTTCCTGGTGGATCCACGCGTGGTGATTGGCGCGGCGATCATCTATGGAGTATTAATTGCTTACTTTGCTTTCTACAGTCGGCATCACTTGGTAGCAGGCACGCCGGAAGAAGAATTCGCGGCGATCCAGGCCGCAGAGGCCGCCTTGCACTAAACGCCGTAAACCACGATGCGGGCCAGCGCCCGCGTCGTCATGGAGAGTCTGTATGGCAAGTTTTTCCCATTCGGTCGGTGCATTGACCTACCGTTTCGACAGCCTCAAGGACGTGATGGCCAAGGCCAGTCCCGCACGCTCCGGGGATTTTCTCGCAGGCGTCGCCGCGCAGAACGATGGCGAACGGGTTGCGGCGCAAATGGCCCTGGCCAATATCCCGTTGAAGCACTTCCTTGAAGAGGCGCTGATCCCTTACGAAAGCGATGAAGTCACCCGGCTGATCATCGACACCCACGACCAGCAAGCCTTTGCCGTGGTCAGCCACCTGACCGTCGGCGGCCTGCGCGACTGGCTGCTCAGCGACGCCGCCGACGAACACAGCCTGCGCGCCCTGGCGCCAGGGCTAACCCCGGAAATGGCCGCCGCCGTGTCGAAGATCATGCGCGTGCAGGACCTAGTGCTGGTGGCGCAGAAGATCCGCGTCGTTACCCAATTTCGCGGCACCCTGGGCCTGCGCGGGCGCCTGTCCACACGCCTGCAACCCAACCACCCTACGGATGAACCGGCGGGCATTGCCGCGAGCATCCTCGACGGGCTGCTGTACGGCAACGGCGACGCCATGATCGGCATCAACCCGGCCACCGACAGCATCGCCTCGATCTGCGCCATGCTGGAGATGCTCGACGCGATCATCCAGCGCTACGAGATTCCGACCCAGGCCTGCGTGCTGACCCACGTCACCACCTCCATCGAGGCGATCAACCGGGGCGTGCCCCTGGACCTGGTGTTCCAGTCGATTGCCGGCACCGAAGCGGCCAACGCCAGCTTCGGGATCAACCTGAATGTGCTGCAGGAAGGCTACGATGCGGGCTTGAGCCTGAATCGCGGGACCCTGGGGCAAAACCTGATGTATTTCGAGACCGGGCAAGGCAGTGCCCTGTCGGCCAACGCGCACTTTGGCATCGACCAGCAAACCTGCGAAACCCGCGCCTATGCCGTGGCGCGGCATTTCAAGCCGTTCCTGGTCAACACCGTGGTCGGTTTTATCGGCCCCGAGTACCTGTACAACGGCAAGCAGATCATCCGCGCCGGCCTCGAAGACCACTTCTGCGGCAAGCTGCTGGGCGTGCCCATGGGGTGCGACATCTGCTACACCAACCATGCCGAAGCCGACCAGGACGATATGGACACCCTGCTGACCCTGCTGGGCGTGGCCGGGATCAACTTCATCATGGGCATCCCGGGCTCCGACGACATCATGCTCAACTACCAGACCACGTCCTTTCACGACGCGCTCTACGCCCGCCAGACCCTGGGGCTCAAGCCCGCGCCGGAATTCGAACAGTGGCTGGCGAAAATGGGCATCTTCACGCAAGCCGATGGCAAGGTGCAGTTTGGCAACAACCTGCCACCGGCCTTCCGCCATGCCTTGGCGCAATTGGGATGAAGAAGGAGCCTGAAGTGCAGACCGACACACCTCCAAGCGATAACCCATGGCTGGAACTGCGGCGCCTGACCCCGGCGCGGATTGCCCTGGGCCGCACCGGCACCAGCATCCCCACCGGCGCGCAACTGGACTTCCAGTTCGCCCACGCCCAGGCGCGGGACGCGGTGCACCTACCGTTCGACCATGCCGGCCTGAGCAGCCAGATGGCCGAGCGCGGCCGCGACAGCCTGTTGCTGCACAGCGCCGCCCCCGACCGCCATAGCTACCTGCAGCGCCCGGACCTGGGGCGGCGCCTGAGCGATGAGTCGGCGCAGACCCTGCGCGACTACGCCCTGGCCAACCCGGGTGGCGTGGACCTGGCGGTAGTGGTGGCCGATGGTTTATCGGCGCTGGCGGTGCATAAACATACCGTGCCGTTTCTGACACGCATGGAAGAACAGACCCACGCTGAAGGCTGGTCGTTGTCGCCGGTGATCCTGGTGGAACAAGGCCGGGTCGCGGTCGCCGATGAAATCGGTCAGTTGCTCGGTGCCAAAATGGTGGTGATCCTGATCGGCGAACGGCCGGGGCTCAGCTCGCCGGACAGCCTGGGGCTGTATTTCACCTACAACCCCAAGGTGGGCCTGACCGATGCGTACCGCAACTGCATTTCCAACGTGCGCCTGGAGGGCCTGAGCTACGGCATGGCGGCCCACCGTTTACTGTACTTGATGCGCGAGGCCTGCCGGCGACAGCTGTCGGGGGTCAACCTCAAGGACGAGGCGCAGGTTCAGACCCTGGAAACGGATGATCCGGACTTGATGAAAGGCAACTTCCTACTCAGCCCGCCCAAGGACTGATACCAGCACGATTGCGATTTTTCGCCGCTTTAGGCAGCATCAAGCAGCGGGCGCCCGAGTAAAGGACCGTTTGCCGTCGTATTCCTATAGAAGTTGAGGCCTAGCATGCGGATCACTCAAGCGACTCTGGAACACCTGGACCTGTTGACCCCGTTATTCGTCAAATACCGTGAGTTCTATGGCGCGCTGCCCTTTCCTGACTCATCCCGGGCCTTTCTGGAAAAGCGCCTGCGGCGCAAGGAATCGGTAATCTACCTGGCCCTGCCCGATGACGACGACAGCAAACTGCTCGGCTTTTGCCAGCTGTATCCGAGCTTTTCTTCGCTGTCATTGAAACGGGTGTGGATCCTCAACGACATCTACGTCGCCGAGGATGCCCGGCGCCAATTGGTGGCCGATAACCTGATGCGTACCGCAAAAAAGATGGCCAAGGAAACCAATGCCGTGCGCTTGCGCGTATCGACCAGCAGCGATAACGCCGTGGCGCAGAAGACCTATGAGTCCATGGGCTTTCGTGAAGACACCGAGTTCAAGAACTACACGCTCCCGATCAGCGAAGACTGAAACACCGCAAAAAAATGTAGGAGCTGGCTTGCCTGCGATAACCTCACCGAGGTCTGGCTGACACACCGAGGTGCCTGCATCGCAGGCAAGCCAGCTCCCACATTTGGATCAGTGCTAGGCAGAATAGCTGCGACATCCCCCGCTACAAAACCAACACGCATTTCGTCATTCAATCCGTATAATGCCGACCTTTTAGGACTGTAAGAAAACCGGCATACGCCTGTAGCCTTATTGCCCGAAGCTTCCGCACAGGCCCGCTGAGCCAGGCCGTCCACACAGGTGCCATCCATGGATTTCAACCCGCTCGACCTTATCCTGCATCTCGACGTGTACCTCGACTTGCTGGTAACCAATTACGGTCCGTGGATCTACGCCATCCTGTTCCTGGTGATTTTTTGCGAAACCGGCCTGGTGGTCATGCCGTTCCTGCCGGGCGATTCGCTGCTGTTCATTGCCGGCGCCGTAGCTGCAGGCGGCGGCATGGACCCGGTCCTGCTGGGCGGCCTGCTGATGCTGGCGGCGATCATGGGTGACAGTACCAACTACGTGATCGGCCGAACCGCCGGGGAACGCTTGTTCAGCAACCCCAACTCGAAAATCTTCCGTCGCGACTACCTGCAAAAAACCCACGATTTCTACGACAAGCACGGCGGCAAAACCGTGACCCTGGCGCGCTTCCTGCCGATCCTGCGGACCTTCGCGCCGTTCGTCGCCGGTGTTGCCAGAATGCCTTACCCGCGGTTCTTCGGCTTCAGCGTGCTGGGCACCATCCTCTGGGTCGGCGGCCTGGTCACCCTCGGCTACTTCTTCGGCAACGTACCGTTCATCAAGAAAAACCTCTCGCTATTGGTGGTGTTCATCATCCTGCTGTCGCTGGTGCCGATGATCATTGGCGTAGCCCGCAGCCGCTTTGGCCGCACCTCATCCGAAGCCAAGCCGCACTGATCGGCCATGTGGTCCCTCAGCGCCTGGCGTCGCCGGCGCCTCCTGGCCAAGCATCCCGTTGCCGATGACACCTGGCAGCGGGTGCGCCATCACCTGACCTTCCTCGACGGTATCAGTGCCGAACAGGACCAATGGTTGCGTGAGGCCAGCGTGCTGTTCCTCGCCGAAAAGCACCTCACCGCCCTGCCCGGTGTCGAACTGCACCAGGAACAACGCCTGCTGCTCGCCGCCCAGGCGCAACTGCCGCTGATGAACCTGGGCGACCTCGATTGGTACCAGGGTTTCCACGAAATCATCCTCTACCCCGATGACTTCCGCAGCCCCCAGCGCCATCGCGACGCCAGCGGCGTGGAACATGAATGGGACGGCGAACACAGTGGTGAAGCCTGGCAGCAAGGCCCGGTGATCCTCGCCTGGCCGGGGGTGCTGGCCAGTGGCAATTGGGAAGGCTACAACCTGGTGATCCACGAACTGGCACACAAACTCGACATGCTCAATGGCGACGCCAACGGCCTGCCACCCCTGCACCACGACATGCGCGTCCAGGACTGGGCCAGCGTGATGCAGAGCGCTTATGACGACCTCAACCGCCAGCTCGACCACAACCCCGACGCCGAAACCGCCATCGACCCCTACGCGGCGGAAAACCCTGCGGAATTTTTTGCCGTCACCAGCGAGTATTTTTTCAGTGCACCGGATTTACTCACTGAGAGTTATCCACAGGTCTACGAGCAACTGAGCCACTTTTACCGCCAGGATCCCCTGGCCCGCCTGAAACATCTGCAGGCCAGCGACCTGCGCTATCAGACTGAAGGCTAAGTACCGTACGACGTCTGGCGCGTGGCATCGGCACAGGAATATGCCTATAATCGCCGCCACTTTTAGGCCAATCCGGCCAATTTACCTGGCCACCAACGGGGGCAACGCCCAATGAGCTACAGCAAGATTCCGGCTGGCAAAGACCTGCCGAACGACATCTACGTCGCCATCGAGATTCCGGCCAACCACGCGCCGATCAAATACGAAATCGACAAAGACAGCGACTGCCTGTTCGTTGACCGTTTCATGGCCACCCCGATGTTCTACCCGGCCAACTACGGTTTCATCCCTAACACCCTGGCTGACGACGGTGACCCCCTCGACGTGCTGGTCGTGACCCCTTACCCGGTCACCCCAGGCTCGGTCATCCGCGCTCGCCCGGTGGGCATCCTGAACATGACCGACGACGGCGGCGGCGATGCCAAAGTTATCGCCGTGCCACACGACAAGCTGTCCCAGCTGTACGTCGACGTGAAGGAATACACCGACCTGCCGCCACTGTTGTTGGAGCAGATCAAGCACTTCTTCGAGAACTACAAAGACCTCGAAAAAGGCAAATGGGTGAAGATCGACGGTTGGGGCAACGCAGACGCCGCCCGCGCCGAGATCATGAAGTCGGTAGCCGCCTACAAAGGCTGATACCCGCTACTCATTGCCACGGCAATCAAAAAAGCCCCGATCATTCGGGGCTTTTTTTGTGGGAAAAAATAAACGGCAAGTTCATTTAGATAAACAAAACAGCAACTAACGTTTAACTAACCTCAATTCAATCAAGACTTTACTTGCAATAAGGAAATACCTACATACACCAACTCAACGCATGGTTTATTTGATCTAGTTTTCCGGCCAGTAAACTCTGCGTTTATGAATACATCAGGTGATCGCTTAAGAACGTTACTTAGGGAAGTGCATCTTTCCGCCTCCGACTTCGCCAAGAATCGCGACGTCACGCCCCAGCACGTCAATAACTGGTTCAAGCGTGGCGTGCCCATGGCCCGGCTCGACGAAATAGCAGAACTGCTGTGTGTCACCAGCCGCTGGCTGCGTACCGGCGAAGGCCCCAAACACCCGCCGACCAACTACCACCTGGAAGGCTCCAACCGCGCAAACAACGCCGCCGCACGCGAAGACTGCGGCCACTACCTCTGCGACCCCAGCAGCGGCCCGGAAAAAGTCGACGTGGAAGTCCCCCTCCACGCCTCCTTCAACGCCCAGGAAACCCTACGCCTGTCCCTGCATACCCTGGAACAACTCAACGTCACCGCCGACCGCGCCTTGGGAGCCTATATGGTTGGCAACAGCATGATCGACATCATCCAGGACGGCGCCATCCTGGCCATCGACCGCGGCCGCACGCAAATCATCGACGGCGAGATCTACGCCCTCGAACACGACGGCATGCTGCGCATCAAATACCTCTACAACCGACCCGGCGGCGGCCTGCGCATCCGCAGCCACAACAGCAACGAACACCCCGACGAACTCCTGACCTACGACCAGCGCTTCGAGCAAAACGTCCACATTCTGGGTTGGGTGTTCTGGTGGTCCACCCTCAACAAACGCCGCCCTCCCGTCCCGCTGGACGACCACCTGATCGGCCACGACAGCTCTAAATCAGACCAGACGCTGGGAAAATCAAATAAATGTGAGTAACATGCGCGGCACATTTGGCAGGGTCGGCGTAAAGCCCACACACCCTGCCCGGCGACGCGGAGGAGTTCCCGCCGATGCCCCCTTTATCACTTGGGCGAGCGCTTGAGTGAACGATTGAAGGCTGGTGAGGTTTACCAAAAATAGACTTAACCAGTCCCCGAGAAGCCGGCCACAAGCCGGCTTTTTAATTGCCCCGAATAAAGCGCCCCCAACAGCCTGACTACCCATCAGGCTAGACACCTCAAAAAAAGCAAAGAGCCGCACCCTCAAGCACGGCTCTCGCCATCTAACTAACAACGACAGCCCTATCGAGTCCCGCGCAAGCGCAACGCCGAGGGCATGAAGTACGAGTCTTCCGGAATCGGCTGCGCAAAGTCCACCGTCTGCGGCTCTTCGTTATCCAGGTTCTGCACGTAGTACCGCCGTGCCTGCAGGTCATGGAACACGTCCAATGCGCTCCAGGTAGTCGGCAAATCGTAGAAGTTTTTCAAGTAGGCCATCGACACCCGCCACAGTTCGCCACGGCCGTCGTACTGATCAACCACTGCCGCGCCCCAGCTGTCTTCATCAAGGTACAGCACGCGTTTGGAGTACAGGTGCCGCGCCGTTGGTTTGAGGGTGCCTTCGACTACCCACACGCGGTGTAGCTCGTAGCGGGTGTATTGCGGGTTGAGGTGGCCGACTTTGAGCAGGTCGGCGTATTTCACGTCGGCGCTGGCGAGCTTGTAGTTGTTGTAGGGGATGTAGATTTCTTTCTTGCCCAGCAATTTCCAGTCGTAGCGATCCGGCGAGCCGTTGAACATGTCGGTGTCGTCCGCCGTGCGCAGACCATCGGAAGATGAGATCGGTGTGTCGTAGGCCAGGTTCGGTGCGCGGCGTACGCGGCGTTGGCCGGCGTCGTAGATCCAGGCTTGGCGGGCGTCTTTGATCTGGTCGAGGGTCTCGTGCACCAGGGTCGCACCACCGGCCAGGCGGGCCGGGCTTTTTACGAAGGTCAGGTAGTAGAACAGGATGTTTTTCAGGTCGGCGTATTGCCCGCCCTGGCGGTAGTAGTTGAACAGCCCCTCCTGCTGCGCCGTGACCAGGGCGAAGCTGCCGTTGCGTTGCACGGGCGCCTCCGAGGCGCGGCGCACGATGTAGGTGCCGCGGTAGCGGGTGATGTGGTTCCACAGTGCTTCCACGCCGTTTTGCGGAATGGGGAACGGCACGCCGCCAAAGGCATCGGCGAAGCCGGTACCACCGTCCAGCAGCTTGGCGCTGGTGGCGTTCTTGAAGGTGTTGTCATACACCCACTGCGGCGCCGAGCCGGAGCGTCGGCTCGGGTAGATGGGCATCTGGAAGCTGTCGGGGTAGCTGTTGAACAAGGCGATCTCGCCCGCCGTCAGGTTGGCCTTGTACTGTTCCAGGTTGGCCTTGGTGATGGTGAACAGCGGTTTGTCACCGGCAAAGGGGTCGACGTGGTGCTTGCCCTTTTCATAGCCCTTGGGCGCCTGGGTGATGCCGCCTTCCCAGGTCGGGATGGTGCCGGCGGCATTGCCCGCGCGCTCGGCGCCGAAGGGTGTGAGCTGGGTCTTGAGCTGTTGCGCATCTTGGGGCGAGAGCGCCGCAAGGGCATTGCCAGCGGCTAGGCCGAGGGCCAGCGCCAAACCGGCGGTGAGCATTCGAGGTGTGTGGAACATGGCGAATCTCCAAAAGAACGAGGGCGGGCAACCGCCCTCGCGCCGCAGCATGGCAGCGGCTTACAGGAAGTACTTGAGGTTGAAACCGATGTTGTCGCGGTCGCGGATAACGTTGTTCTGGCCGCCACCAAAGAACTCGGTGTATTGCAGCTCGGCTTCCAGCTTGTTCTGGTAGTTGGCCTTGAGCCCCAGGGTGTAAGCCTTGCGGCCCTCGATGTAGTTGCCGGCCTGGTAGGAGTTGCCTTTGAAGTCGTCTTTGTAGACCACGTAGGGCGACAGGTTGACCCCGGCGTACACGTCGTTCCAGGTACCGTTGAACATCACCGTGTAGCTGTAGGAATCACGGCTGACCTGGTCATCACGATCACCACCCGACACATAGGAAGTGTTGCCGCTGCCCGCGTAGTAACGGGTGCTGCCATCGTAGGCCTGGTACTTCAGGCCACTGCCGCGCAGGTGCTCGGAGGCCAGTTCGAAGACGCCGAACAGTGAGTCGAAGCCCAGGCCCGGGCCGAAGTTATAGATGCTGCCCAAGGAGGTATTGAAAGCCTCTACGCGCTCGGAGTTGTCGATCTGGCTGTCGAGGTTGACCATCTGCCCGCCGACATTGATGAACTGCCCGCCCGCCGCCGCGCCGGCACCATTGGCCAGGTCGCCGATCAGGTCGTTGGTGGCGGCGACACCGATGGGCAGGTTCGGCCGGTAGGCCAGCTCGCCAAACACCGAGGCCTTGCCCAGGGTGGTGTTGAAGCTGAAGCCGTACATGCGGATATCTTCAGCGTAGCGCCGGTGCGCCTGGATGTTGCCCATCACGTCCACCGTCGCCAGGCCATTGGCCAGGGCCGCCGCCTGGCTGCCGGCCACCGACGACAGCATGCTGGTCAGGGCCGCCATGTCGATACCTTTGTAGCCCGCCAGGTTAGCGGCGATGGTCGGCTCCTTGGCGTGGTAGTTGACCAGGTACAGGCCGAACTCGGTGCTATTGAGCTCCTCGGCAATGTAACGGAAGGCGAAGCCGAACTGGCCATCGTTGCGCGCGTTGTAGTCCTTGCCGATCGACGCCACCTTGAGGGTGTTGCCGTAGGCCGGGGTCATGCCGTTGGCGTAGAGCCCGGTGCTGCGCAGCATGCCCCCGAGCATCGGGTTGTTGCCCAGGGCGTCGTATAGCCCGATGACGTTGCCGCCGATGGGCGTCGGGGTGTCGAGGGCGCTGCCGGTGAAGTTGTTGTAGCCGGTGCGGCCGCCATCGGCGAACAGGTCGCTCTGGGAGTAGAAGGTGCCGACCGGATCGATGCGTGTCTCCTTCCAGTTCCACTGGTAGAAACTCTCCATCGACAGGTTGTCGCTCAGCCCGATATTGAAGCTGATGGCTTCCACCGGCATCAGCACTTCCTTGACCTCGGCACCCGGCAGGCGGTACTTGGCCGCGTCCACCGGGTTGGTGGTGTTGACCCCGCCGCGATAGAAGATGCCCTCGCCCCAGTTGAATACCTGGCGCCCCAGCCGGGCAGTCAGCGGCATCTGGCCAACGTCCCAGTTGCCGTAGACGTAGGAGTCGAGAATCTCCACGCGGCTACCGGCAATATCCCGGGTCTGGTCAGTGAAGTGGTTATCCTGGGGATGGCTCTGGCTGGGTTGCGATGGGCTGTTGTTGCGGTAGTAGTCGTTGCGCTTATCCATGATCTGGGTGTCATAGAACGCCGTGCCACGCACGAACAACCCGTAGTTCTGGTAGTTGGCTTCCAGCTCTGACGTGATCTTGTACACCTCGGAAACCAACCCGGTATCGAAGTTGCGATTGCCATCGTTGGTGTTGACGTCGTCGTTGCCCTTGTCCCGCCCCTGGACCCGCCACAGGCGCCCATAAGACAGGGTACTGTCGAGCGAGCCGGTGACCTGCTTGTCCAGCAGGCTGAACTCCATGGCCTGCACGCCCCCGCTGCTGCACAGTTGCAGCAGGCCTACCAGGCCGACACCCGCCCCAGTGGATTTGATGGACCATTTACCCTCGGATCCCGAGCCTTGCGCGCGCACTGTCGTGCTCATTGCGGTCTCTCCCCTGCAATCTTTCTTGTTGTTATTGCACTGCGATGTGTTGTGGTTTCACTGCGCCGGGCGATCGAGGCCGGCCCGGACGTAGTTGCGACTGTGGGCGCCAAAGTGGCGCAGCAACTGCACCAACTGCTCGTTGAGCCGGGCATGGTCGTAGCGCTCGACGGGCAACTGGTTGCCGGCACTGAAGCTCTGGGTTGCCCCGGGCGTGGCCAGCCACTGGCCGATGGCCTCGTCGAACGCCACCGCCTGGGCATCCGCCTCGGCGCTGACCACCTGGCGCAGGTAGTCCGCCGAATAGCCGGGGTAATCGCCGTCTTGGCGGGTGTCGGCATAGGCCGCCAGCATCGGGTTGTTCGCCCCCGTCAGCAGCAGGTGACGTAGCCAGGCAAACTGGTAGCGCTCCACCTCGTTGTGGCGCGTGGCGACACGTTCGATCGCCGCTCGCTTGTCGCTGTCATAGCCGGCCAGGGCCTTGCCTTCCATCAGCAGCATGCTGGTCAAATCGTCGCCCGGCAGCATGGTGGCGTGATAGGGCTGGGTCAGGTCCTGCAGGTAGTGCATGCCCCAGCCGAGGAAGCGATAACCCCAGTAGGGATGGCCATTGGCGAAGGCAAAACGTGCCAGGCCGAAGTACTGGTAGGCCCGCCAGTCCGGCCAGTTGCGCAGCAGGAACGGCGCAGCGGCATACACCAGCGCGCTCTCGTGGAAGAACCCCATATGGAACGGCGCCTGGGAGCTGTACTGGAAACGCGCATCGCCAAACGACTGCACGCCAAAGCCATATAACGCGCCGACGGCTCCCGGGTTATCGCTGAACAGGTTGATATCGTGGCCGTAATCCGGCTCGTCGGCAGCGGTCGCCAGCACCGCCAGCGGCGCGACCTTCTGCCCCGGTTGCAGTTGGATAAAGCGCTGGCGATTCCACGGTGAGAGGGTTTGTTCGACCATCACGTCGGCCGCCTTGAGTTGCGCGCGCCCCGCCAGGTCTTCGCCGGGCATGGGCTGGATCACCTGGGCCAGGTGGATCTGTGGATTGACCCGCAGGGCCATGAGGAAGTCGCGGCGCAAATCGGCGCCGGGCTGGGGCGCCAGGCGCAGGTTAGCGGGGCGCGGCGGATAGTCGGGAAAGTGGCTGCGGGCGAAGTTTTCCTGCTCGTCCAGCAGGGCCACCAGGCCAGCGTATTGCTGGGAAAGAAACTGCTCAAGCGTCTCGACCTGCACCTCGGGCGCCTCGCGCAACGCGGGCAAATCTTGCAGGGCCAGGTAGCTGCCCACGCTGTGATTGGACCAGGCACCAACCCCCGGCGACAAACTCCATAGCCCCAGACACAGCAGCAACGACGGCAACTTCATGGCTTTACGCTCTTGTTGTAGATGCGTTCAGCCTAACAATCCGGGTATGCCCCGACACTGTCCGATCTTGCCAAAACGACTCACCAATAGCGCCACGTAGCGGGGTCTAATGCCCCTGTAGGAGCGAGCTTGCTCGCGAAGGACGTCAACGATAACGCGTGCTTGCAGGATAAACGCGGAGCTCTCAAGTTCTTCGCGAGCAAGCTCGCCCCTACAGGGGGGCCTACGCCGGGTAGCCGGTAATCTCGCGGATGCTCTGGTACAGCGGCTTGAGCTGGCGATACATGCGCAGGTAAACCTCACGGTACAGACGGTCGTACATCTGTTGCGCCTCGGGTTGAGGCATGAAGACTTCGGCGGTGCGGGTCATGGCGGCGATGGCGGTATCAAAATCCGCGTACAACCCAAGCCCCACGGCACAGGCGATCCCTGCGCCCAGCCCGGACGCCTCATACACATGGGGACGCTCGGCGGGCAGGCCAAAGATATCGGCGGTCAGTTGCATCGCCGCGTCGCTCTGGGAGCCGCCACCGGCCACGCGCAAGCGCGTGATCGACAGTTTCGAACGGCGCTCGATACGCTCTTTGCCCTGGCGCAGCGCATAGGCCAGGCCCTCAAGAATCGCCCGGTAGATATGGGCCCGGGTGTGCACATCGCCAAAGCCGATCATCGCCCCCTTGGCCTCCACCCCCGGCTCGCGGATGCCGGGCGACCAGTAGGGTTGCAGGGTCAGCCCCATGGAGCCAGGTGGCACAGCGTTGACCAGCGCATCAAACAACTGTTCCGGCTCCAGGCCCTGCTCGCGGGCCTGTTGCATTTCCCGCAGGCCAAACTCGTTTTTGAACCAACTGACCATCCAGTAGCCGCGATAGATCATGACTTCGCAGTTGTAGTGATCGGGAATCGCCGCTGGGTAAGGCGGGATCAGCGGGACAATTTCCAGGTAGCGCGAGCGAGTGGTGGTGATGGTCGCCGTGGTGCCATAGGACAGGCACGCGGTCGTCGCTTCCACCACGCCGGAACCAAGCACCTCGCAGGCCTTGTCGGAGCCGGCGGCTATCAGTGGCAACCCTTCGGGGATCCCGGTATGGCGGCTGGCCTCGGCGGTGATGCGGCCCAGCTCTTCCCCCGGTTTGTACAGGCTCGGCAGTTGTTCCGCACGCACCGCCAGGGCCTGCCATTTCCAGTCCCGGGGGGCGGCCCAGCGCAGATGCTTGAAGTCGAAGGGCAAGTAGCCCACGCAACAGCCCACCGAGTCGACAAAACGCCCGGTCAGGCGATGGCTGAGAAACCCCGAGAGCAACAGGAACTTGTCAGTGGCAGCCCAGATATCCGGCTGATGCTGGGCGATCCAATTGGCCTCGGCCTGGGCGCGGAAGTAGTCCACCGTGGCCTCGGCCCCCACCAGTTTGAACAGCCAACCCCAGGGCCCCTTGATCCCGCCCTCCGGCTCGCACTGGCGCTGGTCGAGCCAAAGGATGGCCGGCCGCAGCGCCTGGCCCTGGGCATCGACATTGATCAAGGTGCCGCGCTGAGTGGTCAGGGATACGCCACGGATCAGACTGCGATCGATGCCGGTCTGCGCCCACAACTGCTGGCAGGCCTCCCCCAGTTTGCGCCAGTAATAGTCCGGGTCCTGCTCGGCCCAGCCGGGCTGGCTGGAATAGTAGGCCTGCAACTCGACCTTGCCTTTGCCCAACAGGTTGCCCTGCAGGTCGAACAACAGCGCACGGACACTCTGGGTGCCGTTGTCGATCGCCAGCACATAGTCTTTGCCGGGGGTGTTGTTATCCACGAAGCTCTCTTTTTTCATGAGGCACTCTTCAGATCGAGGCGCAAGGGACGCTGTGATGGCGTTGCCAGAGTTGCAGGTAGCGCTGCTGTTCCTGTTCCCAGCGCGTGTCGTCCCAACCCAGGCGAGGCTGGCATAGCCGACGGATGTCCGCCAAGTAGTGGGCAGCGCCTTCGGCCAGTAGCAGGCCGAGGCGCGTGCGCCGCAGCAGCAGGTCGTCCAGGTGCAAAACCATCTCGGTCTCGGCGGCAAACGCCAGCTCCGCCCAGAGGGTATCGCTGGCGCCCACACAATCACTGCCCAGGCTGTTGATCAGACTGGCCAGGCGCGGCAAATCGCGGCCATGACGCCCGGCCAGGCGCCGCACGCCGGTGTCGCTCAGCCCGGGGATCGCCTGCAACGGTACGGCCTGGAACACCGGCGCGCCGTCATCTTCCAGAGGTTTGCCGAGCATCCCGGCACAGGCCCGCAACACCTCAATGGCCTGGGGCCTGAAGGTGGTCAGCTTGCCTCCCGCCAAGGTCACGCAGCCGGGTTCCTGCCACAGCACGTGCTCGCGGGTTTCATTCGATGGCTTGGCCTGGGGGTCGGCGGCGCCCACCACCGGACGCACCCCGGACCAGGTGCACAGCACGTCCGCCGCCGTCACTTGGGCCTGGGGAAATGGCTGGGCGCAGGCTTCCAGCAGGTAGTCGAGTTCATCAAAGGTGATGCTCGCACCAAGGTCCAGATCCTCGCGGTGATCCAGGTCGGTGGTGCCCACCACCGTGGCCCCTTCCCACGGAAAGACAAACACCGGGCGGCCGTCGCGCCGGTGCATGAAACTGAAGGCATGGGCCACCGGCAAGCGCCAGCCCGGCAACAACAGATGGCTACCACGCAAGGGCCGCAACTGGCGCTGCCCCCCGCCCGGTTGCAAGCGCTCAGCCCAGGCACCAGTGGCCACCGCCAGTACCGCGCAGCGCACGTGCATAACCGCGCCGCCCTCAGTGTCCTCGACCTCGACCCCACACACTCGCTCGCCGTCGCGCAACACCTGGCGCACCCGCAGGCCATTGAGCGCCCAGGCGCCATCGGCACGGGCCTCGGCCAGCACGCGCATGACCAGCCGCGCATCGTCGGTCAGCGCATCGCGAAACTGCGAAGCCCCCAGCAGCCCCGGCGCCAGGAGCCCCGGTGCCAGATAGCGCAGTTGCTCAGGCTTGTGGAACTGCCGGCTGCGACAACCGGCCAGGGCGTCATACAGGCACAGCAAACCGCCGAATACCCGCGGCCCGGGGAACCCGCCACGATAGTGCGGCATCAGGAAACTCATGGGGTCCACCAACCCCGGCGCTTCGCCCATCAAGCGTTGGCGCTCGCGCACCGAATCACGGGCCAGGCGCCACTGGCCCTTGGCGATGTAGCGCAGGCCACCATGGACCATTTTCGACGAGCGGCTGGAGGTGCCCCAGGCAAAATCCCGCTGCTCCAGCAACAGGCAGCGCCAGCCGCGCCGGGCCGCCTCGCGCAGGATCCCGGCGCCGCTGATGCCGCCGCCGATCACGATCAGGTCCCAGGTTTCACTCGCCAGTTGCGGCAGCACGGCCTCGCGCCATTGGGCATTCCAGTCATTGCTCATGGGCCTAGTCTTCCAGCAGCGTGCCGGGGTTGAGGCGCCCGGCCGGATCAAAATGCCGGCTCAGGCTGTGCAGCGCTGCCATCGCCAATTCGCCCTTTTCCCTCGGCAGGTAGGGCGCGTGGTCCTTTCCCACGCCATGCTGGTGGCTGATGGTGCCGTGGTTTTCGACGATGGTGCGGCTGGCCGCCTGCTTCAGGGCCTTCCAGCGTTCGAGGGTGGCCGGGTAGTCCGCCGCCGGGCGGAACACGTAGCTGGTGTAGATGCTCGACCCTTCGCCATAGACATGGGACAGGTGGGTGAACACATGGACCCGCTCGCCCTCGGCCGCCAGGCAATCGCGCAGGCTGGCCTCGATCGCGTGCAGCAAGGCGTCGACGTGGCACCAGTCGGTCGCGGTCTCCAGGGTGTCGACCACGTAGCCGGCCTGCCAGAGGTTCTCCCGCAGGTAGGGGAAGCGAAAGCGGTTCTGTTGCCATTTCTTGCCCAGCAGGGTGCCGGTGAACACGCCGCCAAAGGCCTTCAGATGCTGGCGGGCCTGGCGCAACGACAGGGCATTCTGCCGACGATTGCCGGTGACACCGAAGGTCAGCAGGCACTTGCCCTCGCCAGCGCCACGCAGCGCCAGGTAGCGCTCCAGCCAGGCGATTTGGTTGGGGTGGCCGGCCAGCGCCAGCTGAGTCTGGGTTTCCATGGCATTGGACAGGCGCAGCATCGACAGCGGCACCCGTGCCTGCACCAGTTGCCGAATGGCCAGCAGGGCCCGGGGCCAGTCCGGCAGGAACACGCCATAGAAGCGTTCATCCTCGGGCAAGGCGCTGACCCGCACCTTGACCTCGGAAATGATGCCGAAACGCCCTTCACTGCCCAGCACCACTTCCCGCAGGTCGGGGCCGGCGGCCGACGCCGGGAAGCTCGGGATCGCCAGGGGCCCGGCGAACGTTTCCAGGTTGCCGCCGGCGAACAGTTGCTCAATCCGCCCATAGCGCAGCGATTGCTGGCCGCTGGAGCGACTGGCGACCCAGCCGCCCAGGGTCGACAGTTCCCAGGACTGCGGGAAGTGCCCCAGGGTGTAGCCTTTGGCCCGCAGCTGGCTCTCCACCTGGGGGCCACTGGCACCAGGGCCGAAGGTGGCGAGCAGGCTTTGCTCGTCCAGGTCGAGCAGGCGATTCATATGGGCCAGGGACACCGTCAGCACCGGGCGCAAGGACGCCGGCGGGTTGATATGCCCGGCCACCGAGGTGCCACCGCCATAGGGAATCAGGCACAGGTCGGCACTGTCGGCCAGGGCCAGCAACTGGCGGATCTGCTCGACGCTTTCCGGCAGGGCCACCCCATCCGGATACTGGCCCAACGTCCCCTCACGCAGGGCCAGCCAGTCCGGCAAGCTCTGGCCCCGGGCATGCATCAGGCGGTCACGGGGCTCGATGCTGTAAAGCGGATGGGGCGCCAGGCGCGAGGCGGGAACCCTGGCCAGGGCGCTGTCCAGGCTGGCGTCAGGCAGGGTGTGACCCTCGCCCAGTCGCTCGCGCAAAAACGCCGCCCCATGGGCCGGCATCTCCATCTGCGTGGTTTCTTCGCCCCAGCCGTTCCAGCGTCGCATGCGTGTTTCTCCCAGCAGATCGTGTGATTTTCAGTCCACCCATACTAATCAGCCGGCGCAAGCTGTCACGGTCGCATCAGGACAAATGGAGTAGCCAATTGGGTCAATCGGTCCATTACCCGATGTCGCCACGGGAGCATTTACTTTAGCCACGGTTTCAAATTACCTTGCCAGCCATCGAAGCGCGCAAGGTAATGCCGCCGGCAACACCCCCGCCAGGAACCCGATCATGCAGACACTCGGCTCGACCTCAGTCCCTCCTCTGCTGAAATATCTGCGCCATGCCGAACAACTCGGCGTAGCGACCGCCCCCGCCCTGGCGGCGGCCGGGATCACTGCCGGCCAACTGGACGACAACAGCCTGCGCCTGCCCGTGCACGTCCACGAACGCCTGCTGGAGTATTTCTGCGAACACTCCGGGGACCTGCTGTTCGGGCTCAACTCGGCACGTTTCGTGTTGCCCAACTCGTGGAGCGTGCTGGGTTACATCACCATGAACTGCGCCACCCTGGGCGAGGCGATGAACCGCATCATGCCGTTCGAAAAACTGGTGGGCGACATGGGCACCAGCCGCGCGGAGATGGTCGGTGAGCAGGTGCGGCTGATTTGGAACTGCCGCCACCAGCAGCCACGGATCCGTCGGCATATGGTCGAGAACGTGCTGGCGTCCTGGCTGGTGTATGCACGCTGGATCGCCGACGCCGAACTGTCGCCCAGCCAGGTGCTGCTCGAACACCCTTTGCCGGAAGGCGCGCAACTGAGCCAATACGAGGACTTCTTCGGTTGCCCGGTGCTCTTCGAGCAACCCTGCTCGGCCCTGGTAGCGCCGTTGAGCTACCTGCAAACACCCCTGCGCCAGGCCGATGCGCAACTGCTGCGGACCCTGGAAGAACACGCCCTGGCCCTGATGGCCACGCTGGACGACTCGACCCTGGCGCTAAGGGTGAAAAACGCCCTGCGCCAGTTGCTCAAGGAAGGCCTGCCGCGCAAGGAACAGGTGGCCGAGCAGTTCGCCATGTCGGTGCGTACCTTGCAACGCCAGTTGCAGCAGGCCGGCACGTCCTACCAGCAGATCCTCGACGACTTGCGCCAGGAACTGGCCGAGCACTACCTGCTGCACAGCGACCTGCCGATCCAGGACATCGCCCAATATTTGGGCTTTACCGAACCGCGCTCGTTCCACCGCACCTTCAAGAGCCGCACCGGCATGCCGCCGGGCGAGTATCGGCAGACTCACCGCGCCAGCTGAAACAGCGCAGATTACAGGCGGTCGAGCCCCAACCCCTCAATCAAATCCTCCCCCGTCTCGTCCGCCCGCCACCGCCGGCTGGATATGCGCATGGTGTAGCGCCGCCGATACTCTGAAGGCGTCAGCCCCGTAGTGCGCAAAAACAGGCGGCGAAACGCACTGGCGTCCTGATAACCGCAGTACTCCATGACTTCCGTCAGATCGATCAAGGTCACTTCCAGCAATTGCTTGGCCCGTTCAACCCGCAGGCGGTGCAGGTAGTCCAGGGGCGTCATGCCTTCCACCTCTTTGAAGTGCCGCAGCAAGGTCCGCGGGCTGGCGGTCGCGGCCTCGGCTACCGCGTCCAGGCTGTACGGTGTCTGAATATGCTGCTGCAGCCATTGCTTGGCGCGGAACACTACGCTGTCGCGGGTTTTTACCGAGATGCCGGGGAAGTTCAGGCTGGAATGCTCAAAACGCATCGGGTGGTAAAGCAGGCCGTTGGTGGCGATCTGGGCCATTTCTTCGCCGGCGAAGTGACGGATCAATTCCACCATCAGGTCGCAGACCGCCGCAGGGGCTCCGGCAGTGAATACCGGCCCGTCGACTACCACCGGGCCTTCCATCGCCAATTGCACGTTAGGAAAGGCGGACGCAAACCAATTGGCAATCATCCAGGTGACGGTTGCGCGCCGGCCATCCAGTACCCCTGCACGGGCAAGCAGCACGGCGCCGTTAAAACTGGCAGCCACCACACGCCCTTGGGCGTGATACCGCGCAATGCAGTTCAACTCGTCGGTGCATTGAGCAAGAACCTGGTTCAGGTCCGGCACGCTTTTCATCTGCACGCCAGGCACAAACAGGACCGTCTGCGAGGGCCGCAGGGTTTTGCGGCCGGGACTGGGCGGGCGCATTTCCGACAGCCAGTCCGGAAGTGGCAGTTCATTGCCCGCCGCATCGATCAAGCGCCAGTGGAAAAACGCCCCGCGCTTATCCGGGTTGCGCAGCTGCCAGAGGTTGTTGAAGGTGCGCAGCGTGTCGATAACGCTAAACAGCGTGCCAGCGAGATTGTGCGGGCCATGCAATAAATCGACGCGGACATTCATGGGCTTACCTGGCGATATTGGATTTATGGTTGGCGATATTAGCCCTACGCCTCATAAAAACCAGCCCTGGCACTGCGCTGACTTGTGGCGATGAGGCTTGCCCCCTCGACAAAGCTCAGCAGATCCCTGGTTTTTTCTTGGCGATATTGGCTCCATTGCTGTCGGTATTCGCCGTATTACCGCAATCGCTTCGACGCTAGACTGAAAAACACCTGGCCTCAGCAAGAAAAAAACAAGGGTATCAGTCAGTGAAAACAACAATAAGAAACGCCTGGGGAAGTACCGGCAAGCCAGTGGCTGCAGGGTTGGCCACGACCTTGCTCAGTGCGGGTATCAGCGCTCCAGTCAGCGCAGGGGAGCTGGTGTTCAGTGACCTCAAGTCAGGGCTGGGTAACGGCATGCAATGGCAACATGAAGACACGCGCCTGCAGGTCAAAGGCGCCCTGGCCCTGGGCACGGTACGACGCATGGACGACCCAAGCCACCGCCTGACCAGCGCCGAATACGGTATGAACCTGTTCAACGACGGCAACCTCAACTACAAGCGCGGCGATGCGGTTTCTACGTCCGCCGAAGCCTACCTGCAAGCCGATCTGAGCCACCGCAACCTCGGGGTTTTCGTCAGTGCAAAGGGTTGGTACGACTACACCCAGAAACACCAGGACGTCGACCACGGCAGCGTCCCCAACGGCTATCGCTCGGGAGAACCACTCAGTGACTCGGGGTTCGATTCCCTGGCGCGCTTCTCCAATGCGCTGTTCAACGATGCCTACGTCTACGGCAACTTCCAGCCTGGTGGGCATGACCTGCTGGTGCGCCTGGGCGACCAGGCGATCCCGTGGGTCACGCCGACCACCATCAGCGGTGGCCTGCAGGCGGTGAACGCGTTTGACTGGGCGGCGGCACGCCGGGCCACCTCGATTGCCGAGGCCCGCACCGTGCCAATGCCGACCCTGTACGCCAAGCTGGCCCTGACCGAGAACCTGTCGGTGGATGCGTTCAACCAGTTTGAATTGCGCCCCAGTGCCTACTCTGGCTGCGGCACATTTCTGTCGACCAGCGACTACGCCCAACCGGGTTGCAACCAATTCATCCTTAACGGCAGCGTAATGAGCGCGATCGCCGGACGGCCGATCTACACCAGCGATGGCCAGGCCCTCAACAACCCCCTGGACTACGTGGCCCGCGGCCCGGACCATCGCCCAGGCAACAATCAGTTCGGCGCCAGCCTGCAGTATTTGTGGAAGGACGTCGGATTGTTCGGCTTGTATTTCGCTGACTACAGTAGCCGCGAAGTGCTGACCCAAGTGGTGCGCACCGGCCCTGGCGTACTGACGCCACCGGCCGCGAACGTGGGGCAGGCAACGCCAACCGGCGTGGCGGCTTATTATCAGCGCGCCTATCCAACCCGCATTCGCCTGTATGCCCTCAACTTCAAGACGCGGCTACCGGGCGGCACCGGGATTTATGCCGAATACAGTTACCGCCCCAATCAACCGATTGCGTGGAACGGCGCCGACTTTATTGCCGGGCTGCTCGCCGGCAGCGGGCCCCTGGGCTACCTGTCCAAAACCCCGACGGGCTACCTGGCAAGCGGCTACGACCGCTTCCACGTCAGCCAATTGAATCTGGGCGCCAGCCACCCTTTTGGCCAGGTGTTGGGCGGCGCGATGAAGCTGTCCGCAGAAGCCGGATTGAAATACGTACACGACCTGCCCGACACCGAGCAGATCCGTTATGGCCGCTCCGGTTTCGGCAGCGCGCCCTACGGTAAAGCCGCGAAGTGCACAGGCCCGGCGGCCAGGTGCGCGGATGACGGGTTTATCACGCCGTTTGCCTGGGGCACCCGCGTCAAAGGCGAAATCAACTACAGGAATGTGTTGCCCGGGCTGGACGTGACGCCGTCGCTGACACTGGTCTATGACATCAAGGGGCATGCCTATGACGGGGTATTTTCCGAGGGCCGCTACGCACAAATACTCAGTGTGCGCGGCGATTACAAAAGCACGTACACCTTCGATCTGAGCTACCTGAACACCGGTGGCGGCGATTACAACCTGGTGGCAGATCGCAGCCTGTTAGAGGCCAGTGTCGGCATTCGCTTCTAGCACTCCCCTTAAAACAAGGCCATTTCCATGCGTTCATTGACCGATAGCCGACGCCCGCTCGTAGTTGCCCTGCTGATGACAGTGGTGATTATCAGCGTGCTGGACAAGACCATTTTCGCCTTCGCCGGCCCGCAGATCATTGATGAGTTAAAGCTCACGCCAGCGCAGTTCGGCTTTATCAGCAGCGCGTTCTTTTTTCTCTATTCGATCTCGGGGGTGCTGGTGGGTTTTCTTGCCAACCGCATGCCGAGCCGCTGGATTCTCTCCGGCATGGCCCTGGTGTGGATGACCGCACAATTGCTCGCGGCCCTGTCCACCAGTTTCTTTACCCTGTTGGCCAGCCGCGTCCTGCTCGGCGCCGGTTGCGGCCCGGGCACGGCGGTGACCCAACACGCCTGCTTCAAGTGGTACACCAGCCGCGAGCGGGTGCTGCCGGCGGCGCTGATTCAGGTTGCGATCATGCTCGGTGCGATTGCCGGCGCCGTGGCGCTGCCCAAGTTGATCGAGCAGTACGGCTGGCGCACGGGCTATGTGCTGCTGGCCGGTGTCGGCCTGGTGTGGCTGCTGCTGTGGCAACGTTATGGCCGCGAAGGCCAACATGACGATACACGGGACACCCAGGGCGACCTGCTGCCTACGCTGCCCTACAAGCGGCTGTTGCTCAACCGCACGTTTGTCTGCATTACCTTGGTTGCGTTCTGCAGCTACCTGCCCAATGCCTTGCTCTACAGTTGGTTGCCCACCTACCTGCAAAGAGGCCTGGGCATGACGCCGATGCAATCGGGCTACCTGGTGCTGGCCACCACACTGGGGGTGATCTTTATCAACCTGCTGGTTTCCAGCCTGGCGCAACGCGCAATGAAACGCGGCGCCAGCATCCGCAAGGCGATGGTCGTGCCGCCCCTGCTGGCTTGCCTGGTCGCCGCCGTGACCTACATCCTGATGGGCTTTACCAACACCAGCCTGACCGTGACCCTGGGGTTCTTCCTGCTCGGCAGCATTCTCCTCAACCTGCTGTCGGCTTTCGGTTTCAGCATCGTTGCCCATATCGCCCCGGCTCGCCAACGCGGGAGCATGCTGGCGATCCATATCGCCCTGCTGACCACCGCCGGCATGCTCGCGCCCGTGCTGGTCGGGCAAGCCATCGGCTGGCAGAACGGCGACCTGGTGCGTGGCTTCGAACTGGCCATCGGCCTGTTTGGTATTGCCCTGCTGGTGTTCAGCCTGCTTGGGCTTGCGCTGATCGACCCGGAACGCAGTCGCCGCGCACTCACGGCCAGCATTCCCGACGCAGGTTCTGCGGCCATCAGCCCGGCATAAGCCGCGCAGCGGCGGCCCCACCACCTTGATCGCTGCGCGCAGCGCCCAGCACGACTGCCAATAGGGAACACCCGATGGACTTATCCTGCTTTTCACAAAGCTACGCCGAAGCTCGGCAAAAATTCCTCCAGGCCTGCGCAAACGCCGGCCTGGAGGTCCAATCCCATGCTCACCCGTTGCCGGGCAGCGATGGCGAGGAACTGGCCCTGGACGTGGCGCTTGCAGGCTCGCCCACGGCCACCAACCTGCTGGTCCTGAGCAGCGGTGTGCATGGCGTGGAAGGTTTCTGCGGCTCGGCCGTGCAGGTCGATCACCTGCGCAACCGCGAGTGGATGCAACACGGCCAGCGCCAGGACCTGGCGGTGCTGTACCTGCATGCGATCAACCCCTACGGCTTCTCCTGGCTGCGCCGGGTCAACGAAGACAATGTCGACCTCAACCGTAACTTCATTGACTTCGCGCAACCGCTGCCCGACAACCCTGACTACCACGCCCTTGCCCCACTGCTGCTGCCGCGACGGCAACCACCGACCCTGCTCAGCACGTTGGGCCTGGCCGGATACGCCCTGCGCCATGGCAGCAAAGCCCTGCAGTCAGCTATTACCCGCGGCCAACACAGCCACGCGGATGGCCTGTTTTTCGCGGGCACCTCACCAACCTGGAGCAATCAGCAACTGCGCCAGATTATCCGTCGCCTGGGCAACCACTGCCGGCGCATCGGCTGGATCGATGTGCACACGGGGCTAGGTCCGTGTGGCGTGGGTGAGCGGATCTACAAAGGGCTCAACCACCCCGGCGATATTGCACGGGCGCGAAGCTGGTGGGGCGCGCAGGTCACGACCAGCGCAGACGGAACCTCCTCGTCGGCCATGCTCAACGGCACCCTGGACCTGGCCGTGATGGAGGAATGCCCCCACGCGCAATACAACGGCTTGACCCTGGAGTACGGCACACAGCCGGGGCCACGGGTGCTGGCGGCCCTACGTGCCGATCACTGGCTGCACACCCATCCGGATACGGCACACGCCCGGCGAGTGCAGATCAAGCGCCAGTTGCGCGATGCTTTCTACATCGATACCGAGCGCTGGAAACGCCAGGTACTGGAACAAGCCCGCGAAGTGACGGCGCTGACCCTGCGCGGTCTTGCCACACGCCTTGAATGACAAAAATGCCCACTATCGGTGGGGTACCCACTCAAACCACAGAGGATGTTCATGATGAGTGCCTATTTGGTGCAAGCGTTAAAAGAGGTCATGCAAAAGATCCAGGCCCGTCTCGACCAGCATCAGGATCAGGTCGTCGCCACACTCAGCCAGGTAGCCACTGGCGAACTGCAGATGACCGAAACGCTCAGCCCCCAGGAGCAGGAAAACGCCCGGGTGCTGTTCGGCTGGGTGGCCCAGGAGGGCCCGCAAAAGGTATTTGCCGCGATCCAGCCAATCCTGGCCGACCCTGCCAAGTTGAGCGCGGGCGTCACCTTCGATGACCTCATCAACGGCCCGCCGTTCGGGATCATCCCCCCTGCTCTCAAGCACATTGACCTGCGCGGCCTGACCCGGCTCGCGGTCCTGCTGGCCAGCTACGTTTTCTATGAGCAATTCCACTACCCGCAGGCAGAAACCGGGGTGTACGACATCTCGGGCAAGCCCTTCCAAAAACTCAAGTGGCTTTATCGCTACTGGTTCAATCAACTTGAGGTGGCCGAGAAAGGCTCAGGGCTGGAGGAGCTGTTTGAGTCGCAGGCGTTCAACTTCTTCAACCTCAATCAATCGCCGCTGGACCCAGGCTTCGGCTACCCGCCTTTGCGCTCGGTCTCGGTGTCATGTGCCGGAGACCTGCTGGCGGTCGATGTCCTGACCCCGGAGAACACCCCGCACCTGTTCGATGACATCACGGACTTCTACAGCACCGCAGACATCGTCAGCGCCAACCTGGAATCGACCGTTGATCGGCACAGTGAACTGGGACGCTATCAGGCCAAAGGGCAACCGGCCAAGATGAACACCTCCGAGGCGATGTTCCGCAAGTTCCGTGATGAGGCGAACATCAACTTCTTCAGTACCGCGACCAATCACGCCCTGGACTGGGGTGAACAAGGCGTACTCGCCACCCTCGATGTACTGAAAAAATCCGGCGCCTACTATGCCGGCACTGCCGCCAGCCAGGCCGAGCAGGATGACGTGGTGGTGGTGGAGAAAAACGGCATCAAGGTTGCCCTGCTGGCCTATACCTTTGACCTCAACGGCCGCGACCCATCGCCTGACAAGACGTACCTGGCCAACGTGGTGCGCTTCAACGATGTAAACCCGGCGCCCGACTACTCACTGATCGAAGAACAGGTCGCCCGCGCCAAAGCCAAGGGTGCGGACTGGATCATCGCCTACTGCCACTGGGGCTGGGAGTTCGAGATGTACCCCCACGTCAATATCGTGGAAGCCGCACGCAAGGTGATTGCCTGCGGTGTAGACACGATCCTCGGCAACCATGCCCATGTCAGCCAGCCCGCAGAACTTATCCCGCGCCCTGGCAAGCAGGATGCGCTGGTGATCTACGCGTTCGGCGACTTCGTCAGTTACCACCCCGAAAGCCGTAACTCAAAACTGGCCTACACCCTCAAATTCAGCATCGGGAAATTCCTGGGGGTTACTCGCCTGTTCAACGTCAAGGCACTGCCTATCTACATCGTTAACGAAAGATTGGATGACAAGCGTTTCAACTGCCGCATCGTCAAGTTCTTCGATGTGCTGGAGAACCCGGATGGCTACGGGCTGACCGAACTGGAGAAGAGCCAACTGCCCCATCTGCGGGACAAGGTGTGGAACGAGATCCTGTCGCCACTTTCCAGCCTCCCGGACTGATGGGAGCAACAGCGCCAAGCCTGCCTTGAACCGCAGGCTTTTTTGTCGCGGGCCTTGACTCTCCCCTATACGGCAGACCCTACGCTGAACATCACTCCCTTCAGGACTTCCCCCGTGGTTCAGCGCACCCTGGTCATCCTTGGCCACTCCTCCAGCACCAGCTTCTGTTCGGCCCTCGCCGAGACCTACCTGCAGTCGGCCCGAAACGCCGGCCATGAGGTGCGCATCCTGCGCCTTGGCGAGCTGGTTTTCGACCCGATCCTGCACCATGCCTATCACCAGGCCCAACCCCTGGAGCCCGACTTGCTCGGCGCCCAATCCGACATTCTGTGGGCGACACATCTGACGTTCGTGTTCCCCATCTGGTGGGGCGGTGTTCCGGCCTTGTTGAAGGGGTTCATCGAGCGGATTTTTCTTGCCGGCTTCGCCTTCAAATACCGCAAGGGCAAAGCGTTCCCCGACAAGCTGCTGCAAGGCCGAACCGCTCACCTGCTGGTGGCCCTGGATACGCCGCCGTGGTATTACCGCTGGTTCTACCGCATGCCCGGATTGCACCAGATGCGCAAGACCACCCTTGATTTTTGCGGCATCAAGCCGACCAAGACCTTATTGTTCGGGCCTGTGCTGGGCTCTACCGCAGCGCAGCGCGACAAGTGGCTGAAAAAGGCCGGCACACTCTTTTAGGAAAGGATCTGCATGTACATCGGTAAAGCCGCGCAGCTGTCAGGTACGACAATCAAGGCCATTCGTCACTATGAGGACATCGGCTTGCTGCCACCGCCACAACGCGAGGGGCGGTATCGGGTTTACTCGGCGCAGAGCGTGGAGCTGCTGACGTTTATCAAGTGCGCGCAACAGCTGGGTTTCAAGCTCAAGGAGTTGCAGGAGATTCTGCACGGGCACCGTGGCGATGAGCTGCCATGGCAGCGCGCCAACCAGGCGATAGCGCAAAAGAAGCGCGAGTTGATGACGCAGATCGAAGCCCTGCAACAGGTGCATGCAGGGCTGGTGGCGTTTGAGGGCAGCCTGGAGCAGGCCCAGGGTCAGTGCCAGTTTGCACGGCTGGTGGAAACTGGCACTGCGCGCAACAGCTAGTTCAGCAGATCGCCCCATTTGTTTTGCAGGGCGCGCTCTTCGGCCAGGATTTCCCGCGTCATGGCGTCAACCCAGCGCTGGGCAAAACCGTTGGCTGGACCCCAAACCCGAGGCCCAGCAGATTGTGGTGAAAAACCTGCAGGAGCTGAAGCCTTGGCTATATGACTAAAAAGCGGCTTTTGCCAATCAGCAGCATCGCCGTCTCATGTGGGCATAAGCGGCGATTCCACCCAGTAAATTCTCCCTGCACGTAAGCCCATTCTGATTTAACAGACCACACCTCCAACCGCCCTTTTCCTGCGGCATTCTCCGACGCCTTTCTTTTGCAGAGACGTCATGGATGCCAGCCCCTGCCCCTGATTCATCGCCCATCGACCTGATCGAATACGAGCTGAATGGCTTTCACCAGAGCCTGGCGGTATATCGCCAGCAGGTCACCAGCTGGTACGCGCAGGCCCTGGACAAGGCCAGCCATGCCGCGGACTTGCCGGCGTTACTGGGCATGGAGCGGGTGCTGCGGGTCGGGGATTCCCAAATGTCGGTGAGCATGACCGACAGCGACTTTGCTTCCAGTGTTGCCGTGTGCCCGGCAGGCGGTGAGCTGAAGATCGAGAGCAAGTTCGAGTCGGTGTATGACGTGCCGCTGGGCAATCTCCAGGTGCAGGTGATTGGCCTGGATGACGGCAGTTCCACGTTTATCCAACTGGATGAACAGGGTCAGGCCTCCCATCACTGCGTGGCCGGCGGGCGCTATCAGGTGCGTGTGCAGGGCGGGGTGTCGGCGGCGCAGGTCGAGGCGCTGTTTGCGTCCTACGACGGTTTGACCGCTGAGCTGGAAGCCTGGCTGCGCAAGGAGTGGAGTGGGTTCAAACCGCACTGGCAGGCCTCCAGCGCGAGCGCCATTGGCAGTGGGATATTGGCCGGGACCTGGTCAGCCATTTCCGGGGTGTGGGACAGCGTGTCGCTGGTGCAGGACATCCTCAAGGACCCGGCCAAGCACATCGAACGCCTCGGCACCCAGGCCGCCGAGTTGGCGGCCCTGGCGCGTGAGGCGCCCCAGGTGATGGAACAGGCGATGTTGCTGGCCAGCGACGAGGCGGCGCTGTACCTGATGCTGCGCACGGCGATGATCTGGCTGTCGGCGTTGCCGCCCAGCCAGGTGGCGGGGAAAACCGCCGAGGTGATTGCCGGCTTTGCCGTGTCGCTGCTCATTGATTTGCTGATTGCGCTGGTGCTGACCATTGCCCTGCAAGGTGCCGGGATCGCGTATCTGGGGCTGCGGCTGGCGAAGTATGGAGCGCAGGTGGTTGAGCTTGCGGTGGGCTTCGTCAAAGGCGTGTTCGACATCCTCAAGCGTTTTACGGCGGCGGTGGATCGCTACAAGGCGGTGGCCGTGCGCGGCGTCGTCGGCGGCTTACAAAAAGGTGGCCTGCAGATGCACTGGGGGGCGCGGCGCAATACCACGCTCAAGCAAATTGAAGCGGTGGACGACGCGCCCTCCTCCGCGAAAAACCCCAACGGCGCGGCCAGCGCCAGTGCCGACAAAACCGCGACCCATGGCTGCCCGGTGTCCATGGTCACTGGCGAAGAACTGCTGACCCTGACCGATGGCGAGTTGCAGGGCGTGCTGCCGTTTGCCTGGACGCGGCTGTATCGCACCAGTGCCGTGGAGGTGGATAGCGGGTTGGGCTTTGGCTGGAGCCATTCCCTGGCGCAGCGGCTGGAAGTGGCCGGCGAGTCGGTGGTGTGGACCGATCACGAGAACCGCAGCACCACCTTTCCCCTGCCCACGGCTGCCCGACCGGCCATCAGCAATAGCCTGGCAGAGGCGGCGATTTATCGGGGGGCAGCGTCGGATGAGTTGGTGCTGGCTCAAGGGGCAACGTTCTACCACTTCCAGGGCGGTGTGCTGACGGCGATCAGCGATCGGTATGACAACCGCCTGCGCCTTTCCCGCGATGGGTTGGGGCGGATTCTGCGCCTGGATAACGATGCCGGGCGGGCGCTGCTGTTTCGCTACCAGCGCGGGCACATCGTGGCGGTGGACTACCAGGTGTTTCGCGTGGAAAGCGAAGCGGATGACGCTTGGGTGACTGAGCATAACGTCGTTTCCTACCGCTACGACGAACAGTGGCGACTGGTTGAGGCGACCAACGCTGTAGGCGAAAGCGAGCGCTATCAGTACGACAGCCTTGCGGTGATCACTGAGCGGCAGTTGGCCGGTGGGGCGAGTTTCTTCTGGGCGTGGGAACGGTCTGGCAAGGCGGCGCGCTGTGTGCGGCATTGGGCCAGTTTTGCGCAGATGGATACGCGCTATGTCTGGGATGACGACGGCCGCGTCACCCTGCTCAACGCCGATGGCAGCCAGGAAGTGTATGTGCATGACACGCGCGCACGGCTGGTGCAGCGGGTTGACCCGGACGGCGGCGAGCATTTCAAGTCTTACGACGCACAGGGCCGGCTGACGGTTGAGCAGGATCCCCTCGGCGCGATTACGGCCTATCAGTACGACGAGGCTGGGCGCTTGGTGGCGCTGTTTCCGGGGGATGACGAGCCTACCGCCTACGAGTATGAGCATGGCTTCGTACGGGTCATGCGCCGGGGTGCGGCAGTCTGGAAGTACCAGCGTAATGATCAGGGCGATATCACCCGCCAGACTGATCCTGATGGCAACGTTACCGAGTACAGCTATGACAAGCGCGGGCAGCTTTTAGCGGTTTGGTATCCGGACCACAGCTGTCAGCGCCTGACGTGGAATGACCTTGGGCAGTTGGTGGGGGAACAACTGCCCAATGGCGGCGTGCGGCGTTATCGCTACGACGCTTTGGGCCGGCAGATTGCCCGTGAAGATGAACACGGCGCGCTGACCCACTATCACTGGGACGCGGTAGGCCGACTGCTCAAGGTGGTATTGCCGGGCGGCGCCACCCGCGAATTGAGCTACAACCCCTACGGAAAAGTCACCGCCGAGCGCGATGAACTGGGGCGTGTGACCCGGTATGAATATGCCGACGGACTGCACCTGATCAGTCGCCGGATCAACCCCGATGGCACGGCGCTGCGCTATCGCTACGACAACACCCGCCTGCTGCTGACCGAAATCGAAAACGAGTCAGGCGAGCGCTATCAATTGGCGTACCACCCCAACGGCCTGATCCAGCAGGAAACCGGCTTCGACGGCAAACGCACCGCCTACGTCTACGACCTCAACGGCCACCTGCAGGAAAAAACCGAGTTTGGCGACGATGACCGTCAGCTGATTACCGCCTACCAGCGCGATAACGCCGGCCGCCTCATCCGAAAAACCCTGCCCGATGGCAGCACGGTGGATTACACCTACGACCGCCTTGGCAATCTCCTAAGCGTCGACGACGGCCACTGGCCGCTGCACTACGAATACGACAGCCAAAACCGCCTGACCGCCGAACATCAAGGCTGGGGCACCTTGCGTTACGGCTACGACAACTGCGGCCAACTCGACCACCTGCGCCTGCCCGACAACAACCACCTGACCTTCAACCACGACAAGGGCGGGCACCTCGCCACCGTTGAGCTCAATGGCCGCACACTCACCTCGCACCTGTTCAAGGCCGGCCGCGAACAGCAGCGCCAGCAGGGCCACCTGCTGAGCCACTACCGCTACGACGACCAGGGCCGCCTGGCCCAACACGAACACCGCCACGGCCTTCGCCGCTACACCTACGACCCAGCCGGCAACCTCACCCGCCTGCTCGACACCCGCAAGGGCCAGCACGACTACCACTACGACCCCCTCGACCGCCTGACCCGCGCCGACCACTCGCAAGACGTGCAAGAACGCTTCGCCCACGACCCGGCGGGCAACCTGCTGATGCAAGACCGCCCAGGCCCCGGCATCGTCGTCGGCAACCGCCTGTTACTACAAGGCGACCGGCATTACGACTACGACGCCTTCGGAAACCTCATACGCGAACGCCGCGGCCGCGCGCAGCAACTGGTCACCGAATACCGCTACGACTGCCAGCACCGCCTGATCGGCCTCACCCAGCCGGACGGCAGCCAGGCCAGCTATCGCTACGACCCGTTTGGCCGGCGCATCAGCAAAACCGTGGCGGGCAAGACCACCGAGTTTTTCTGGCAAGGCGACAAGCTCATCGCCGAACACACCCATGGTCAGCACCGCAGCTACCTCTACGAGCCTGACAGCTTCAGGCCACTGGCCTTGCTGGAGGGATTTGGTCCAGCCAATACACAAGCATTCCACTACCAACTCGACCACCTGGGCACGCCGCAGGAACTGACCAGCGCAGACGGCAAAATCGTCTGGTCTGCCCATTACCAGGCCTACGGGAAAATCACTCGGCTGGATGTAGGCGAGGTCGCTAATCCACTGCGTTTTCAGGGGCAGTATTACGACCGGGAAAGCGGGCTGCATTACAACCGGCATCGCTACTACAATCCGGACAACGGACGCTACCTGACCCCCGACCCGGTGAAGTTGGCGGGTGGGGTGAACGGGTATTTGTATGTGCCCAACCCAACGGGGTGGGTGGATCCGTTGGGGTTGAGTTGCAAGACTGCAGCTTGCCCGGCTTCGACAGTCGCCGACGGCCCTTATAGCGAAATAGTCCCAGGTGGGGGATTAGCAGCACATGAAGCAGCAGGAGGGCATTTGATAAAAAAACATATTGGTAGAACCAATGAGCAACTGGCCTCGAGACTAAAGCACGAACCTCACGTGCCCACAGCCTCTACCTTCGATGATCGCGCAACTGCTGAGTCGACAATTTCGCAGGTAATTGCTGATAACAGAACCAAAATTAACAACTTCACTAAAGGCAGCAAAGAAAAAATCACAATTATTCAAAACACCCAAAGCCCCATTGGCACCAGTTTAGTGAGAGGAGCATTGGCAACTACACAGGGAACTAAAATTTACCTTGTGCTATTGAAAGATAAAAAAATGCCCGACGGCTATAAAATACTTACAGGATACCCAAGCCCATGACTAAAAATCATCTTGAATTACAGCAATTTCTTGCCGGCTACTTTAATCAAGATTGGCCTGACGATCACGCCAGCGCAGACGACGTAATTTCAAGTTTTATAGCTGACTCATCCAAAAAAACCCTTACAAAGGTGAATACAGAGTTACGCGAAGTTTTACTATCAGACAAAACAGAGCAGGAATTGCAAGAATATCTATTCTTTGAGTTAGGTTGCAATTATTACTATCCATACGAATGGGAAAGCGGAAAGGACTGGTTAAAACACGTCAGTTCACGCCTTATGGAAACACGAAGAAAAACCACATAAAAATCAAATATAAAAAAGATAATTCAATTTAATTCCGAGTCAACATAGCAATAATTTCGCCATTGACGTTCTCACGAACATTTAGTCTGTGCGTGAACGACTGAGAACAGTTACGGCCATTGTTTTCGTGCAGCGTTAAACAGCCTCTCCCCTTAGGCACTCTATAAAGACGGAGGAACACCATTCACACTATTCCCCAGCAAAGGAAGATAGAAATGCTATTTCACCCACATTCCAGCCATACACCTTTCGATGCGAGCTTGAATTATTTCGTAGGCGCTTTTGACATTTACGACCAAGAAGAAACCAAAGGAGTTGAACTCTCAAAATACGACCCAAACAGTCCAAAAGATAGAGAAGAACTGATCATCAAATATTGCCTTGATCCAGAAGAACAGCTTTCATACAGACACAGATACAAACTTATGGACGCCTTGAAATGCTCTTTAAATATCAAAAGCTTTAATTTTCACGTTTTCTTTGAGGACAACCATGATGAATACATAAACATGGCCTGGAACGAAGATGAAATAGATGATCCTCGTGAGTTTTTTGAGGAGATTTATAGATTAGCTAGTGATAAATGGAAAGATGATCTGCACAAGGCCAGCCTGGAAGATCCGTCCACTTGGTGACCCTGACCGATCAAGCCCGCCCCACCACCGTGCCCCAATTTGCCCCTCCCCCCCCTATCTGCTAGTGTCGCGCCCGTTTACCGTCAACCGGAATAGCCGCCATGGCCCGTAAAAAAGTTGCACTCGATTTCGAACAATCCCTCGCCGATCTGCAAACCCTGGTCGAGCGTCTGGAGAACGGCGAGTTGTCGCTGGAAGACTCGTTGACGGCGTTTGAGCAAGGTATCGGCCTGACCCGCGATTGCCAGAGCGCCCTGGCGCAGGCCGAGCAGAAGGTTCAGGTGTTGCTGGAACGGGATGGGGAGTTGGCCGAAGAACCTTTCGACGCGGAACAAGCGCAATGATCGACGTTTATCAGGCCGGCAGTCAGGCCCGGGTCAATGCTGCGCTGGAACCGCTGTTTGTCGCGCCAAGCCCGGAGCTGGCGCGGCTGTATGACGCCATGCGCTACAGCGTGATGAACGGCGGCAAGCGCGTGCGGCCCTTGCTCGCCTATGCGGCCTGTGAGGCGCTGGGTGTGGACGCCGCGCAAGCCAATGGTGCGGCGTGTGCGGTGGAGTTGATTCATGCCTACTCGCTGGTACACGACGATTTGCCGGCGATGGACGATGACGATCTGCGTCGCGGCCAGCCCACCACCCATAAAGCGTTTGACGAAGCCTGTGCGATCCTCGCCGGTGACGGCCTGCAAAGCCTGGCGTTCAGCGCCTTGCTTGATCCGCGCCTGAGCGGCGTCGATGCCCAGATCCGCCTGCGTATGGTCACCGCGTTGGCCGCTGCCGCAGGTCCGGCCGGTATGGTCGGAGGTCAGGCGATTGACCTGGGTTCAGTGGGCCTCAAGCTGGACCAGCAAGCCCTGGAATATATGCACCGGCACAAGACCGGTGCGCTGATCGAGGCTGCCGTGCACCTCGGTGCCTTGGCCAGTGGCCGCGCCGAAGCTGCGCAGTTGGCCGCCTTGCAGGTTTATGCCCGGGCTGTCGGCCTGGCGTTCCAGGTGCAGGACGATATTCTCGACGTAGAAAGCGACACCGCGACCCTTGGCAAACGCCAGGGCGCCGATATTGCCCGTGACAAGCCGACCTATCCGTCGCTGCTGGGGCTGGAAGCCGCCAAGGCCTATGCCCTGGAGCTGCGTGACCAGGCCCTGGCCGCCCTGCGACCATTCGACGCGGCAGCCGAGCCGCTGCGTGACTTGGCGCGGTATATCGTCGAACGCCGCCACTGATTACAGCGGCCATTAGCGCCGCATATCGGCCAAGTTCGGTGCTCTGCGTGGGCAGTTTGCGATGCTTGAGGTAAACTGCCGCCTCTTCTATACCTATAACGATTCGCCTGATGCCCACGACGTTTCAAGAGATTCCCCGCAAGCGCCCGACCACGCCGCTGCTGGACCGTGCCAACACGCCGGCCGGCTTGCGCCGCCTGGGTGAAGCCGAGCTGGAAACCCTGGCCGATGAGTTGCGCCTGGAATTGCTCTACACGGTCGGCCAGACCGGTGGGCATTTTGGTGCCGGCCTGGGCGTCATCGAGCTGACCATCGCGTTGCATTACGTATTCGACACCCCGGACGACCGGCTGGTGTGGGACGTGGGTCACCAGGCGTATCCGCATAAAATCCTCACCGGACGCCGCGAGCGCATGGCCACCTTGCGCCAGAAGGAGGGCATTGCCGCCTTCCCGCGCCGCTCCGAGAGCGAGTACGACACCTTCGGCGTCGGCCATTCCAGCACCTCGATCAGCGCAGCCCTGGGCATGGCGATTGCCGCCCGTCTGCAAAACAGCGATCGCAAGGCGATTGCCGTGATCGGTGATGGCGCGCTGACAGCCGGCATGGCGTTTGAAGCGTTGAACCATGCGCCGGAAGTGGACGCCAACATGTTGGTGATCCTCAACGACAACGATATGTCGATCTCGCGCAATGTCGGTGGTTTGTCCAATTACCTGGCGAAAATTCTGTCCAGCCGCACCTACGCCAGCATGCGCGAAGGCAGTAAGAAAGTGCTGTCGCGCCTACCCGGCGCGTGGGAAATCGCCCGTCGCACCGAAGAATACGCCAAGGGCATGCTGGTCCCCGGCACCCTGTTCGAGGAGCTTGGCTGGAACTATATCGGCCCGATCGACGGCCACGACCTGCCGACCCTGATCGCCACCCTGCGCAATATGCGTGACCTCAAGGGCCCGCAGTTCCTGCATATCGTCACCAAGAAAGGCAAAGGCTTCGCCCCGGCGGAAGTCGACCCGATTGGTTACCACGCCATCACCAAGCTCGAACCCCTGGACGCGCCCGTGGCGGCGCCGAAAAAAGCCAGCGGGCCGAAGTATTCCGGCGTGTTTGGCGAATGGCTGTGCGACATGGCCGCCGCCGATCCACGCTTGGTGGGCATTACCCCGGCGATGAAGGAAGGCTCCGACCTGGTAGCGTTCAGCGAGCGTTTCCCGCTGCGCTACTTCGACGTGGCGATTGCCGAGCAACACGCGGTGACCTTTGCTGCCGGCATGGCCTGCGAAGGCGCCAAGCCGGTGGTGGCGATCTATTCCACCTTCCTGCAACGCGGTTATGACCAATTGGTGCATGACGTGGCGGTGCAGAACCTCGACGTGCTGTTCGCCATCGACCGCGCCGGTTTAGTGGGCGAAGACGGCCCGACCCACGCGGGCAGCTACGACTTGTCCTACTTGCGCTGCATCCCCGGCATGCTGGTGATGACCCCAAGCGACGAGAACGAACTGCGCAAGATGCTCAGCACCGGGCACCTGTACAACGGCCCGGCGGCGGTACGCTACCCCCGTGGCAATGGCCCGAACGCGGTGATCGAGAAAGACCTGGAACCGATCGAGATCGGCAAGGGTATCGTGCGTCGCCAGGGCAGCAAGGCCGCGTTCCTGGTATTCGGCGTGCAACTGGCCGAAGCCCTGAAAGTGGCGGAGAAAATCGACGCCACGGTGATCGACATGCGCTTCGTCAAACCTCTGGACGAAGCCCTGGTGCGCGAAATCGCCGGTAGCCATGAGTTGCTGGTGACCGTTGAAGAAAACGCCATCATGGGCGGCGCCGGTGCTGCAGTCAGCGAGTTCCTGGCGCGGGAGAATATCCTCAAGTCAGTGCTGCACCTGGGCTTGCCGGACATCTACGTGGAGCACGCCAAGCCGGCGCAGATGCTGGCTGAGTGCGGGTTGGATGAAGCAGGAATCGAGGCCGCGGTGCGCCAGCGCATGGCCTTGCTCGGCCTGTAACCCAATCCTCCGGTAAAAACCGGATCAAATTGTGGGAGCTGGCTTGCCTGCGATAGCATCACCCCGGTCTATCTGAAAGACCGAGGTGTCTGCATCGCAGGCAAGCCAGCTCCCACATTTGTTTTGTATTGCCTTGGAACCCATGGACGGCCCATGAAATACCTTCGATTTGCCCTGCCACTCCTGTTTTTACCCACTGCGGACCTGCTCGCCGACAGCCGCGACGCCGCCCTGAAGCTTCCCGATGTGGTGATCAGCGCCAACCGCCAGGTGCAGGCGCGCAATGACAGCAGCGCCGCTAACATGGTGTTCACCCGCGACGATATCGACCGCCTGCAACCCTCCAGCGTCACTGACCTGCTCAGCCGCGTGCCCGGCGTGCAAGTGGCGCGGACCGGGGGCCGGGGCAGCTTGCCGGGGATTTTCATACGCGGCACCAAGTCGGCGCAAAGCCTGGTGCTGGTGGATGGCCAGCGGATCGCCAATACCACCTCCGGCGACAGCGGCTTGCAATACCTGAATGTCGATCAGATTGAACGGGTGGAAGTGCTGCGCGGGTCGCGCTCGGTGATTTACGGCAGTGACGCGATTGGCGGGGTGATCCAGATATTCACCCGCCGCAATGCCGGACAAGGCCTGCAACCGCGCCTGAAACTGGGCTTTGGCAGTAACAACACCTGGGAGCGCAGCCTGGGGCTGTCGGGCGGCGATGAACGCACGCGCTTCAACCTGGGCGCGAGCCTGGATGAAACCGCCGGTATCGATTGGAGCCACGCCTCATTCCCCAGTGACCGTGACCATGATGCCTATCGCAATAAGTCGCTGAGCCTGAACCTCAGCCATGAGTTCAGTGATGAACTGGAGGTGGGCTTCAACCTGCTGGATAGCCGGGGCAAGTCGGAATATGACAATAGCTTTGGTCGCTATGATTTCGCCACTGGGCAAAGTGTCGGCCAGAAGCCCTATACCGACTACACCGTCAGCAGCGCCAGCGCCTATATCGACGCCCAACTCAACGAGGCATGGCAGACCCGTGTGGAGCTGGGCCACAGCGAAAACCGCGATACCAAACGCGACAAGCTCAGCCCTGACTTCAGTGTGTTCAACACCTACCGCGACTCGATCAACTGGCAGAACGACCTCACGCTCGATCAGCAAAACAGCCTGATCCTGGGTGGCGATTGGTATGAAGACCGTTTTCACGGCAGCACCACGTTCAGCGAAAACAGCCGCTGGAACCGCGCAGCGTTTATCCAGCATCGCTTCAAGGGAGAGTGGTTTTCCACCGAACTGGGGCTGCGTCACGACGATAACCAGCAATTCGGCGCGCAGAACAGTTGGAGCGGTACGCTGACCTTGCCGGTCAATAGCGACAACGACGTATTACTGAGTTACAGCGAAGGCTTTCGTGCGCCGACCTTCAATGACCTGTATTACCCCGACCCCCAATACAGCAACCCAAATCTGCAGCCCGAAACGTCAAAAAGCTACGAACTGCAATGGCGCAGCCAGCTCAGCGACAGCACGCGGCTGGAGGCCTCGCTGTATCGCACCGACTTGAAAGACGCGATCATTCTCGACGGCGGCAAACCGCAAAACGTCGCCACCGCCCGCATCAACGGCTTCGAAGCCGCCCTCAAGCAAGAATTGTTCGGCTGGCAAGGCAACCTCGGCCTGTCGATCATCGACCCGCGCGACCGCACCAGCGGCCATACCCTGGCCCGCCGCGCCCGGCGCACCCTGAACCTGGACCTGGATCGGCAGTTCGATCAGTTGAGCCTGGGCGCCAGTTGGCAGGCCATCAGCAGCAGCTACGACGCCGAGGACAACAAGAACCGCCTCGCGGGCTATTACCTGGTGGGATTGCGCAGCGGCTGGGCGCTGAGTCGGGAAGTGGCGTTGTCGCTTAAGGTCGATAACCTGCTGGATCGCCGTTACACACGGGCGTGGTACAGCTATAACGATCCGAATTTCCAGAACAACCAGCCGTATCGGGAAGAAGGCCGGACGTGGATGGTTGGGGTGACGTGGACGCCGCAGCTCTGAGGTTGTCTGGGCCGACGTCATCGCAGGCAAGCCAGCTCCCACATTTGACTGTACTCACACGCGGCAGTACAGAATATTTTGGCCGCACCCCAGAACAAATGTGGGAGCTGGCTTGCCTGCGATAGCGGTCTCAGCGGTTCGGCGCAATCACCTGACACAACCTGCCCACCGCCTCCACCATCTGCCCACTGGGCCGCTCCAGCCCTTTATCCGGCACGATCAGCAAGCGCCCCTGGGCCACCGCCGCCACCTGGGGCCAGGCCTTCCAGTCGTCCAGTTGCGCTTGATCCGCCGCCAGGATCACCTCGGGGTCACGCTGTAACACCGACTCGATACTGACCTGCGGCGCTGGCAGCTTGAGGTCGTCAAACACATTGCGCGCGCCACACACACTTAGCGCGTCGCTGATGATCTGCCCACCGCCCACGGTGTACAGCGGCTGGTTCCAAACCTGGTAGAACACCCGCAACGGCTCGCTGCGGTAATAGCGCTGACGCAGCTCGGCCAAGCGTTGGCGCAAGCGGGCGGCCAGTTGGCGACCATCCTCGGCACGGCCCAACTGCCGGGCGATGGCCTCGACCTGGCTGCTCAGTTGTTCAAGGCTATGGGGTTCGGCGACGTAGATCGGGATGTTCAAGCGCTTGAGCTGCTCGCGCTGGGCAGGGCCGACGCTGCCGGGCCAGAGCAGCAGCAAGTCAGGCTGCAGGCTGAGCAGGCGTTCCAGGTCCAACTGCCCATAACGCCCCACCGAGGGCACATTGCGCAGCGCGTCAGGCCGTTCGCCGCCGTCGAGAACGCCCACCAACAGATCACTGGCGCCCAGTTCAACGACGATTTCAGATAAGGATGGCGCGAGGCTGACCACCCGCTCGACCGCCGTCGCCGACGCGCTGGCGGCCAGCAGCAAAACCGCCAGCCAGAGGCGCATCAACCGAGCTGACGCGGGATGCGATAGAGGTAGAACAGCACCAGGGTCGACAAGGCCAGGAGAAACAGCGGCACCGCTTCCAGGCCGACGAACACCGCCAGCGCACCGATCCAGGCGGGGAATGCCGCGACCAGCAACGCCGTGCGTCGACGGGCCGCAAGGGTGATCCACGCGGCGGGCTCTTCAGGCGTATCGAGGGCCTTGGAGGTGGCGATCAGCGCGTGTTTGTAGCCATGGAAGTAACGCAGGCTGGCAAACATCGAGGCGACACCGGCGATAAAGAACGGCATCGCCAACACCGGCAACAATGGCTCACCCTGGCCAAATACCAGGTTGATCACGAACAACGGCAACACCGCCAGCGCCAGGTACTGCCACCAACTGAACGACAGCCGACGCTTGACCTGGCCGCGCGTCACGCCCGGTCAACCTCGCCCTGGTGCTCGTTGCCCATCATGTGGTCGAGCTTGCTGGCCTTGGTCGCCAGGTAGAGTTTGTTGTGCGGGTTATGCCCGGTGTGCAGCGGCACGCGCTCGGCAACGGTGATGCCCATTTCGGTCAAGGCTTTGACCTTGCGTGGGTTGTTGGTCATCAGGCGCAGGGACTGGATGCCCAGGTGTTCCAGCATCGGCAGGCAGATGGCGTAGTCGCGCTGGTCGGCGGCAAAGCCCAGGCGCTCGTTGGCCTCGACCGTATCGGCGCCACCGTCTTGCAGTTCGTAGGCGCGGATCTTGTTCAGCAAGCCAATGCCACGGCCTTCCTGACGCAGATACAGCAGCACACCACGGCCTTCACGGGCGATGGCTTGCAACGCGGCTTCCAGTTGCGAACCGCAGTCGCAGCGCTGGCTGAACAGTGCGTCACCGGTCAGGCACTCGGAGTGCACCCGGCCCAGGACCGGGGCGCCATCGGCCACGTCGCCCAGGCTGAGCACGACATGCTCGCGCCCGGAGGCTTTTTCAAGAAAGCCATGCATGGTGAACGTGGCAAAAGGGGTAGGCAGCTTGGAAGCAGCGACGAAAACGACGGGCACCGTGTGCTCCTGATTTCAGATTTCACAGAGGCGGGCATTGTAACAGCACGTTCCTACACACGCTTAAGCTGAATTATCGCTGATAAAGATCAATCGGTTCGATTGGCCTTTGCCTTGGTTCTATGAATGCTCAGCTTTGCATGCAGGAGCGAGCTTGCTTGCGAAGAACCAGAGAGCGCCGCGCTTATCCTGCAACCAAGCGTTATCGTTGACGTTCTTCGCGAGCAAGCTCGCTCCTACATAAAAGCGGGGTGATCAGAACGGATAGGGCTGGTGCCAACGTTCGAAGATGGGTTTCAACTCGCCACTTGTCACCAGCGACTCCATGCGCCGGTCAAACAACGCCATCAACGCCCGGCCCCGCTCATTGTCGGTAAACCCCAGGAACAGCGGCAGCTCGGCAATGTGCGTGAGCTTGAACACCGCGGGGTCGTCGGCTTGGCCAAGGATGTATTTCAGTTCGGCCAGGGCATCGATGTAGAAATCGGCCCGCCCGTGCTGGAGCATCGGCAAAATCCCGCCGCGCCGTTCGATCTGGTTGAAACGGTGAATATTGGGCAGGTATTCCTCGTACTTGTAGCCGCGCACCCAGGCCAGGCGGTAGGCACCCAGCGTCTTCAGCGTCGGCTCTGGGCTGCTCGCCAGGCCCAGGGCGTAGATGTGGTCGGCGTCATAGTTCCAGCGGGCGTACAGCACGCCCTCGGTCTCATCGTGATAGGAGCCGACCCAGGCATCTACTTCGCCGCGCCGCGCCAGGCCGACCGAACGGGTGTAAGGCACGCTGCGGATCTTGACCTTGACCCCGGCGGGCTCGAAGACTTCCCGCAGCACGTCCCAGGCCAGGCCGCTGCCATCGGCGTTGGTGTAGTCATTCCAGGCTTCACTGGCCAGGCGAATCTGGCCGGGTACTTCGGGAGTGTCAGCGGCCCACCCGGCAGATGCGCCAACACACAGCAGGATCAGCAACCAGCGACGTAGGCCCATGATGACGTCCTCCTGGGAAAGCGACCTTTTCTGTAACGTTGTAAAGGGTAGCGCAGCCAGCCGTGTCACGGCGTCTCGCGAAAATGCTGATAACCGCGCACGGCCGGGGTGATGTCGTGGCCACCGGCATCCAGCAGCCTCACTCCCGCTCCCGCCTCCACCCGCCCGACGACATGCACCGGCCACCCCTCAGCCAGCAATGACCCCAGCTCAGTGGGTGGCAAGGTGAACGCGAGGACGTAATCATCCCCCCCGCTCAAGGCCGCAGAACGCGCCTGCTCATCGCCGAGAAAGGCCAGCAACGCGGCCGACAGCGGCAGCCGTTGTCGCTCGATCACCAGGCTTACGGCCGAAGCCTTGGCGATATGCCCACAATCGGCCAGCAGGCCGTCAGAGATATCCAGCGCAGACGTAGCTTTGCCCCGCAACGCCATGCCCAAGGCCAACTGCGGTTGTGGCGACCAGTAGTGGCCCAGCAGCGGCTCGGCGATTTGCGCTGCGGCGCTACGCTGCCCCAATACCAACGGCAAGGCCCCCGCGGCATTGCCCAGGTCGCCGCCGACACACAGCAGGTTGCCCGGTTGCGCGCCACTACGGGTCAACGCCAGCCCGGCCGGGACACGGCCAAACACGGTGACGGTCAGGCTCAACGGGCCACGGGTAGTGTCGCCGCCCACCAGGCCCACGCCACAGCGCTGGGCCATGGCGTTCAAACCCTGGGCATAGCGTTGCAACCAATCGGCCGCGACCGTAGGTGTGGTGAGTGCAAGGGTAAAGGCAAGGGGGCAGGCGCCCATGGCCGCCAGGTCGCTGACTGCCACCGCCAGCGAGCGCTGGCCGAGCAGGAACGGATCGCAGGGGTCGGCAAAGTGCACGCCGGCCACCAGGGTATCGGTAGAAATCGCCAGCTGTTCCCCGGGGGGAACCGCCAGCAAGGCGCAGTCGTCGCCGATCCCCAGGGCAATGCCTTCGCCGCCTTGCGCACAGGGCGCGGCGGCGAAATAGGTGCGGATCAGCTCGAACTCGCCCATCAGGGAGCCAAGCGCAGGTTAGCGCTTGTACGCCTTCACTTCGGCTTCACGCAGGCGCGGGGCCAGCTTGTCGAGCACGCCGTTGACGAACTTGTGACCGTCGGTCGAACCGTAGACTTTCGCCAGTTCGATACCTTCGTTGATCACAACGCGATACGGCACGTCGACGCGCTTGAGCAGCTCCCAGGTGGACAGGCGCATCACGCACAGTTCAACCGGGTCCAACTCTTCGAGGGTCAGGTCCAGGCAAGGTGCCAGGGCCGTGTCGATCTCGCTCAGGTTGGCATGCACGCCGTGCAGGATGTCGTGGAAGTACGGCAGGTCGGCGAAGGTAAAGTCGTTATCGACGCGAAACTGCGCTTCGATTTCGTTCAGCGAAGTACCCGCCATCTGACGCTGATACAGCGCCTGGGTCGCCAGCTGACGGGCAGCACGGCGTTTTTCGTTCTTCGACGGTTTGCCGGCGTCCGCAGGACGTGGCTCGCGTGGGTTGAAACGATCGCTCTCGTCGGAAATCACTTGGCCTCCAACTGCGACAGCAGGCTGACCATTTCCAGGGCGGACAGGGCAGCTTCAGCGCCTTTGTTGCCGGCCTTGGTGCCGGAGCGCTCGATGGCTTGTTCGATGGAATCAACGGTCAGTACGCCGAAGGCCACTGGCACGCCGAACTCCATGGACACCTGGGCCAGGCCCTTGGTGCACTCGCCAGCCACGTATTCGAAGTGCGGAGTACCGCCACGAATGACCGCGCCCAGGGCGATGATCGCTGCGTATTCGCCTTGCTGGGCAACTTTCTGCGCAACCAGTGGAATTTCGAAGGCGCCAGGGGCACGGATAATCGTGATATCGCTTTCGCTCACACCATGGCGAACCAGGGCGTCCACGGCACCGCTTACCAGGCTTTCAACCACGAAGCTGTTGAAGCGGCCAACCACCAGGGCGTAGCGGCCTTTGGGGGCGATGAAGGTACCTTCGATGGTCTTCAGGGTCATTCGACAAATCTCTTAAAGAGCCGGGACGCGTCTATGACGCGCCCCTTAGTGATATTTGAACCGCGAACAAGGAGCGATAATCGCCGGCCTTTATTCGGAGGGCACGTATTCTACTACTTCCAGGTCGAAACCGGATATCGCATTAAATTTCATGGGTGCGCTCATCAGGCGCATTTTGCGCACGCCCAGGTCACGCAGGATCTGCGAACCGGCACCGACGATGCTGTAGGTGGTCGGTTTTTTCACAGGTACCTGGTCAGCGCTTTCGCGGATATGCGCCAGCAGCACATCGCCATCCACTGGATTGCCCAGCAGCAGCACGACACCGCTGCCCGCCTGGGAAACCGCGGCCATGGCGGCTCGCAGGCTCCAGCGGCCCGGCTGCTTGACCATCAACAGGTCGCGCAGCGGGTCCATGTTGTGCACACGCACCAGGGTCGGCTCTTCGGCGCAGATGTTGCCCAGGGTCAGGGCCATGTGCACGTCGCCTTCCACCGAGTCACGGTAGGTCACCAGGTTGAAATGCCCCAGTTCGCTGTCCAGCGGCTGCTCGGCAATCCGCTGAACGGTACGTTCGTGGATCATCCGGTAGTGAATCAGGTCGGCAATGGTGCCGATCTTGATGTTGTGCTCGGCGGCAAAGGCTTCCAGTTCCGGACGACGCGCCATGGTGCCGTCGTCGTTCATCACTTCGCAGATCACCCCACTCGGCTCGAACCCGGCCATGCGCGCCAGGTCGCAAGCAGCCTCTGTGTGGCCGGCACGGGCCAGGGTGCCGCCAGGCTGGGCCATCAGCGGGAAGATATGGCCAGGGCTGACGATATCTTCGGCCTTGGCGTCTTTGGCGGCAGCGGCTTGCACGGTGCGGGCGCGGTCAGCGGCAGAGATGCCGGTGGTCACGCCGGTGGTCGCTTCAATCGAGACGGTGAACTTGGTGCCAAACCCCGAACCATTGCGCGGCGCCATCAGCGGCAGCTTGAGCAGTTCGCAGCGCTCGCGGCTCATGGGCATGCAGATCAGGCCACGGGCGTGCTTGGCCATGAAGTTGATGTGTTCAGGCTGGCACAACTCGGCGGCCATGATCAGGTCGCCTTCGTTCTCGCGGTCTTCGTCATCCATCAGGATGACCATCTTGCCTTGGCGGATATCTTCAACCAGTTCTTCGATGCTATTGAGCGCCACGCGGCACCCCCTTGGTCAGGATTTCAGGTAGCCGTTAGCGGCCAGAAAACTTTCGGTGATGTTACCGGCTGCAGGCTCTGCGGCCTTATCGCCCAGCAACAGGCGCTCCAGGTAACGGGCAAGCAAGTCCACTTCCAGATTCACCCGGCGACCTGGCTGGTATGAGGCCATGATGGTTTCGCTGAGGGTGTGGGGAATGATCGTCAGTTCGAATTCGGCGCCGTTCACGGCGTTCACGGTCAGGCTGGTGCCATCGACGGTGATCGAGCCTTTGTGGGCGATGTACTTGGCCAGTTCTTTAGGGGCCCGGATGCGGAACTCCACGGCCCGCGCGTTTTCGCTGCGCGCCACCACTTCGCCGACGCCGTCGACATGGCCGCTGACCAAGTGGCCGCCCAAACGGGTGGTCGGGGTCAGGGCTTTTTCCAGGTTGACCGGGCTGCCAGCCTTGAGGTCATTCATCGCGGTGCAGTCCAGCGTCTCGCGGCTGACGTCGGCGGCAAAGCCGTTGCCCGGCAGTTCGATAACGGTCAGGCATACGCCGCTGACGGCGATGCTGTCGCCCAGCTTGACGTCGCCAAGGTCGAGCTTGCCGGTTTCAACCAACAGGCGCACGTCGCCGCCTTTGGGGGTCATGGCGCGGATGCTGCCGATGGATTCGATAATGCCGGTGAACATGGCCTTCTCCTGGAAAACAGTGCGGGCGCCTGGGCGCCCGGTCGGAATTATACGCTCGCTGGGGGGAGCGGGATGGCAGTGACTCGCCAGTCGTCGCCTACAGCGCGCATTTGCGTGATCTTGAGTTGGGGGGCGTCGGCCAGCTTCTCAAGCGGCCAGTCCAGCAATGGCCGAGCGGCGGAGCCCAGGAACTTGCCGGCGACGAAAATCACGTATTCGTCCACCAGGCCCTGCTGGGCAAACGCGCCTGCCAGGCTCGGACCGGCTTCCACCAGCACCTCGTTGACGCCACGGGCCGCCAGGGCCACCAGCGCCGAGCGCAGGTCGACCTGGCCGTCGACACCCGGTACCACCAGGCATTCGGGGCCACGGGGGAACTGGTTTTCGGGGGTCACGCAGGTGATGACCAGCGCCGGGCCGGCCTTGAAGAACGGCGCGTTGAGCGGCACCCGCAGGCGGCCGTCGATCAGCACGCGCAGCGGCGGGCGCGACATCGCCAGGGCGGTGGTCTGCGCATCCAGGCCCAGTTCGGCGGCGCGCACGGTCAGGCGCGCGCCATCGGCCAGCACTGTGTCGGCGCCAGTCAGCACCACACTGGCCTCGGCCCGCAGGCGCTGCACGGCGGCGCGGGCGGCAGGGCCGGTGATCCACTGGCTTTCACCACTGGCCATTGCGGTGCGGCCATCCAGGCTCATCGCCAGTTTGACCCGCACAAACGGCAGGCCGTGTTCCATACGTTTGAGGAACCCGGGGTTCAAGGCGCGCGCCTGGCTTTCCAGTACGCCGCTGAGCACCTCGATACCGGCCTGGGCCAGGCGCTGCATGCCGCGCCCGGCCACTTCCGGATTCGGGTCCTGCATGCCCGCTACCACCCGCGCCACGCCAGCCGTCACCAGCGCATCGGCGCAAGGTGGCGTATGACCATAATGGCTGCACGGTTCAAGGGTCACGTACACCGTGGCACCCCGGGCTTTATCGCCAGCAGCGCGCAAGGCGTTGGGCTCGGCATGGGGTTCGCCGGTGCGCTCGTGCCAGCCTTCGCCGACAACCTGCCCGTCGCGCACAATCACGCAGCCGACCCGTGGGTTGGGGTGGGTGGTGTACAGGCCCTTGCGCGCCAATTCGAGGGCGCGGGCCATGTAATGGGCGTCAAGCACGGCCTGCTCAGCAGAAGGAAGGTTCATTCTTTGACCGGCTCACGGGCCAGGCGGTCGATCTCTTCGCGGAACTCGTTGAGGTCCTGGAAGCGTCGATACACCGAGGCGAAACGAATGTAGGCGACTTCGTCGAGCTTTTGCAGCTCGCCCATCACCAGTTCTCCAACCACCAGGCTCTTGACCTCGCGCTCACCGGTCGCCCGCAGCTTGTGCTTGATATGCACCAGCGCCGCTTCCAGCCGCTCGACACTCACCGGGCGTTTTTCCAGGGCGCGCTGCATACCAGCGCGCAATTTGTCTTCGTCGAAGGGCTGGCGGCTGCCGTCGGACTTGATCAGGCGTGGCAGTACCAGTTCGGCGGTTTCGAAGGTGGTGAAACGTTCACCGCAGGCCAGGCATTCGCGCCGGCGACGCACTTGATCGCCCTCGGCGACCAGACGCGAGTCAATGACCTTGGTGTCGTTGGCACCGCAGAAGGGACAGTGCATGGTGGCAGGCAACAAAAAAAGGGAGGGCCATGGTAGCGCATCCCCGTGGCAAGACAAGCCATAGCCTTTACGGTATATAGGCTGACTATTATGTTTCTTATGTTTAGTTCACGGATTTTTGCCCTTTTTGGAGCCGTACATGCCGTTACGACCGCTGGTTTTACTCACAATGTTCAGTTTTCTGGTCGCCTGCAGCAGCGAGGCACCAAAACCAGCGGCCCCGCAACCCACGCCGCAACAAGAGAAAAAAATCCCCGGCCAGGAGCCTCTCGGGCCTTTGCCGGCGTATCAGCGTGAAGTGAGCGGCACCCTCAATGGCGTGCCGGCCGGCGCCGAAGTCGAGCTGGCGTTGCTGGTGATCGACGAGCGCAGCCGCCCGCAACAACTGCTGGCCAGCAGCGTGCTGATCGGCAACAACAAACCACTGGCCTTCCGCCTGCGCTTCAACCCCCAAGCCTTCCCTAGCGGCGCCCGCGTTGAGTTGCGTGGTCGCGCCAGCCAGTCCGGGCAGTTGATCCTGCATCTGCCGGCGGTGCGTATCCAGCAGCCGATCACCCAGACCACCGGGCCACTGCAACTCGTCCGCGCACCATGACGCCACCGCTGCACCTGCAACGAGCCTTGAGCGAGCTGATCGGCGACGCGCAACTGGTGCCCTGCCCGTTACCGGGCACCGACCTGTCGTTATGGCTGCTGGACGCCGACAACATGCACCGCGCCTTCAGCCCTGAGGAAACCCGGCGCATCCTGCACGAGCCGCCCTACTGGAGCTTCTGCTGGGCCAGCGGCCTGGCACTGGCCCGTTACCTGGCGGCCAACCCGCAGTGGGTGGCGGGCAAGCGGGTCCTGGATTTTGGCGCCGGCTCCGGGGTGGCGGGGATTGGCGCAGTAAAAGCCGGTGCCCTGGAAGTGGTGGCCTGCGACCTCGACCCGCTGGCACTCGGCGCCTGCCGGGCGAATGCTCAACTCAATGGCGTAACGCTGGGCTATTCGGCGGATTTTTTTGCCGAGGCCGATCGTTTCGACCTGATCCTGGTGGCGGACGTGCTGTACGACCGGGCGAACCTGCCGCTGCTGGATCAGTTCCTCACCCGCGGGCGAGAAGCGCTGGTCGCCGATTCACGGGTGCGGGATTTCCAGCATCCGGACTATCAGCGGCTGGGGATTCTGGAGGCGTTGACGTTGCCGGATCTGGCGGAGCCTTGGGAGTTTCGCAAGGTGAGCCTGTACCATTCGCGGCGCTAGGTCTCTGAGTTACAAATTTTCAGCAATAGAGTGACTAAGACAGCGGCCGCGAGGACATGGAAAATGCCGTCCTCCCGACGCGGCGTGGACGATCGACCTGCATGTATTTCCTCATTGTTTCGCTGGTCGGTGTCGCTCCAAAGGCGTTGCAAAAGCCTGGGCAGTTGCATAACCTGCTTGGCAATACACCCGCCATGCCTCTGGTTGCGCCAGCGACCAAGCACAAATTGTGCGGGTTTTTTATGCCTGGTGATTTTCCGGCATGAGGGCGTTCGACAAACCTGCCATTGACGTTCCGGCCCAGCTGGAACTCCTCAAGTCTCGGGGCTTGATAATTGACGACGAAACAGGCGCCCGGTGCTTCCTGCAGTCGGTCAGCTTCTTCCGATTAAGCCCCTATATGCGGCCCTTCCAACAACCGGAAGATATCGACCACCACTTCCATGCTGGCACCCATTTTCATCAACTGGCACGACTCTACGATTTCGACCGACGTCTTCGCCTATTGGCTATGGATGCTATCGAGCGGGTCGAGATCGCATCACGTGCAGTCATCAGTAATCACATGGGCCCCGCCTACGGTAGCCATTGGTACATCGACGGCCAGACTTTTCACCCAACATTTGACCACCAACGCCTGCTTGCAACGCTAAACACCAAACAGTCTGTGGCAGCTCGCGACTACGAACGCGAATGCCTGCGCATCGACCGACTGCACACAGACAGCAATCGAAAAGACCATCTCAAACGCCAAAGAGCCAAAGAAAGCTACGCGCGCCACTATCCAATTACCTACGACCACCCATCTCTCATGCCGAGTTGGGCCATGCTGGAAGAGTTGACGCTGGGTGACCTCTCTCATCTCTACAAAGGCCTGGCCAGGGACGCGGATAAAAAAGCCATTGCCAGGCGTCTGGGACTTCCCGCCCCCCTGATGCAGTCCTGGCTTCACACGTTGACCACTGTCCGGAACATGTGCGCCCATCACTCACGGATGTGGAATCGGCAACTGGGCATTCGTCCTGAATTACCGAGGAAAGCCAATTTCCCGTGGCCAAACCATCTCCTCCAGCCAGGACCCCATACCCGCATTTTTCCGACACTTTGCATACTTAACCACCTGATGTATCAGGTCAGCCCCTGCACTCGCTGGGACCAACACCTTTATCACCTGATCAGCGACTTTCCCAACCTCAACCTAAAGGCGATGGGGTTCCCTCGTAACTGGTATCAGGACCCTTTTTGGCACGTATCTCGCGCTTGATCCTTGCGCAGCTTCCGATAGAGACCGCCAGTCTTTATAGTTGCCCCATCCCACGCGTCCTTGAGAACCTCCATGAGTGAGCCCACGCCGTACATTTTCGATGTCACCACCGCCACCTTCGATCAGGCTGTCATCGAAAACTCGTTCCACAAACCCGTGCTGGTGGATTTCTGGGCCGAATGGTGCGCGCCATGCAAGGCGCTGATGCCGTTGCTGGCGCAGATTGCCGAGAGTTATCAGGGCGAGCTGCTGCTGGCCAAGGTCGATTGCGAAGCCGAGCAGGATATCGTTGCGCGCTTTGGCATTCGCAGCCTGCCGACCGTGGTGCTGTTCAAGGACGGTCAGCCGGTGGACGGGTTTGCCGGGGCCAAGCCGGAGTCTGAGATTCGCGCGTTGCTGGAGCCCCATGTGCAACTGCCGCCACCGGCCGATGAGGACCCGCTGGAGCAGGCCCAGGCGCTGTTTGCCGAGGGCCGTATCAGTGAGGCCGAGGCCGTACTGGTGACCTTGCTGGGTGAAGACAACACCAACGCCGCGGCGTTGATCCTCTACGCTCGCTGCCTGGCCGAGCGTGGCGAACTGGGCGAAGCGCAGACCGTACTCGACGCGGTCAAGAGCGACGCACACAAGGCGGCCCTCGCCGGTGCCAAGGCGCAGATCACCTTCCTGCGCCAGGCTGCCGACCTGCCTGATACCGCCGACCTCAAGGCCCGCCTGGCGCAAAACCCGCAGGACGATGAAGCCGCGTATCAACTGGCCGTGCAGCAATTGGCCCGCCAGCAATACGACGCGGCGCTGGAAGGCCTGCTGAAGCTGTTTATCCGCAACCGCAGCTACAACGAAGGCCTGCCACACAAGACGCTGCTGCAGGTGTTCGAGTTGCTGGGCAACGACCACCCGCTGGTCACGGTGTATCGCCGCAAGTTGTTCGCCGCGCTGTACTAATCAGCGATCCAACTGTATTGCGGCGTATCCCCGCCGCTGGCCACCTTCACCTTGGCGCTATGGCGCAGGCGTACCAACAGGCGCTTGCCCGCCTGGGCGTTGCCGGCCAGGCCTTCGAGGCGATCCGACAGCTCCAGCCCGCTGAGTTGCCCGGCCTCGCGCAGCAGGTCCTGGGCGGCCTGCCACAGGTTTGCGTCCTGATTGAGCGGCGCGGGGGTGACAGGCGCCTCGCCCGTCACCGGCGTGGTCGCCTGCAGGTGTACGCCCAGCCGTGCCCAATCGCTCTCGTCCAACTCCAGGGTCAAGTCCACGGGCAGCTCGCCGATGGTTCCACGAATTCGCATCATTGCTCGTCCTCCAAGACTTTTCTGACGAGCATGCTCCCATGCGTCTTGCGCTGCGCCAAGCAGACGGTCAAACTCCTCTGGCTTTCGTTATAAGATTACATAACAAAATATTCATTCACGCCCGGGAGTTTTTCTATGCGCCGCCTGTTGCTCGCTTTGCCGTTTGCCCTGTTGCCCCTGGCTGCCCTGGCGGCTGACGAACACGACCACGATCATGACCATGAACACGGCAGCCTTGGCGCCCATGAGCATGGCGTTGCCCGCCTTAACGCGGTGCTCGATGGCAAGGCCCTGGAACTGGAGCTGGAAAGCCCGGCGATGAACCTGGTGGGTTTCGAACACCTGGCCACCACCGATGCAGACAAAGCCAAGGTCGCCGCCGCCCGTAAACAGTTGGAACAACCCTTGGCGCTGTTCAGCCTGCCAAAAGCCGCCGGTTGTGTGGTCAGCAGCCAAGAGCTCGAAAGCCCGCTGTTCGGCGACAAGCCAGAAGACGATCATGACCACGCCACCGATGGCAAAGGCGCCGCTGCCCATGACCATGACCACAGTGAAATCCACGCCCACTACCAGTTCACCTGCTCCAGCCCTGCCGCGCTGAAAAACCTCGACCTGGCGAACCTCTTCAAGACCTTCCCCGCCACCCAGAAAATTCAGGTACAACTGATCGGCCCGAGCGGCCAGCAGGGTGTTGAAACGACGGCCAAGGCTGCCACCCTGAAATTCTGACTCCACACGCTCAACTGTAGGAGCTGGCTTGCCTGCGATGGCATCGGCGCGGTGTCGCAGATACACCGCGTAGTCTGCATCGCAGGCAAGCCAGCTCCTACAGGTGACCGCGCTCTGCAGGTGATACTGAGTTCCCATGACCCAAGCACTGATCGAACTGTCCGACCTGGGCTTTAACTGGCCCGGGCACCCCCAGTTGCTGGATATCCCGGCGTTTCGCCTGGAGCCTGGGGAAACCCTGTTTCTCAAGGGCCCCAGCGGTAGCGGCAAGACCACCCTGCTAGGCCTGTTGGGCGGCGTGCAGAAACCCACGCGTGGCAGCATTCGCTTGCTCGGCCAGGAGCTGACCGAACTGTCGGCCGGCGCCCGTGATCGGTTTCGGGTCGACCACACCGGCTACATCTTCCAGCAGTTCAACCTGCTGCCGTTTCTCTCAGTACGCGAGAACGTCGAACTGCCTTGCCATTTCTCCAAGCTGCGCGCGCAACGCGCGACCCAGCGGCATGGCAGCATCGATCAAGCCGCCGCGACCTTGCTCGCGCACCTGGGCCTCAAGGATGAGGGCTTGCTGGAACGCCGCGCCGACTCGCTGTCCATCGGCCAGCAACAACGGGTCGCCGCCGCCCGCGCACTGATCGGCCAACCGGAACTGGTGATCGCCGACGAGCCGACGTCGGCCCTGGACCACGATGCACGGGAAGCCTTCCTTCAATTGTTGTTCGCCGAATGCCGCGAGGCGGGCGCCAGCCTATTGTTCGTCAGCCATGACCAGAGCCTGGCTTCGCTGTTCGACCGCAACCTGTCGTTGGCCGAACTCAATCGCGCCGCCACGCCGCTCGAGGTTTGAGATGTATTTGTTCCGTCTAGCCATGGCCAGCCTGGCAAACCGCCGCTTTACCGCGATCCTCACCGCCTTCGCCATCGCCCTGTCGGTGTGCCTGCTATTGGCGGTCGAACGTGTGCGTACCGAGGCGCGCGCCAGCTTTGCCAGCACCATCAGCGGCACCGACCTGATCGTCGGCGCCCGCTCCGGCTCGGTCAACCTGCTGCTGTACTCGGTATTTCGCATCGGCAACGCCACCAACAACATCCGCTGGGACAGCTTCGAACACTTCGCCGCCAACCCGCAGGTGAAATGGGCGATCCCCATGTCCCTGGGCGACTCCCATCGCGGTTACCGAGTGATGGGCACTACCGACGCCTACTTCGAGCACTACCAATACGGGCGCAGGCAGAACCTGCAACTGGCCAGCGGCCGCGCCTTTGCCACTGACCCTTTTGAAGTGGTGCTCGGCGCCGAAGTGGCTGACGCGCTGCATTACAAACTCGGTGACAAGCTGGTGCTCGCCCACGGCGTGGCGGTGGTCAGCCTGGTCAAGCACGATGACAAACCCTTCACCGTGGTCGGCATTCTGCAACGCACCGGCACCCCGGTGGACCGCACGCTGCATATCAGCCTGGGCGGCATGGAAGCAATCCATATCGACTGGCACAACGGCGTGCCGGCCCAGGGCAAGGGCCGGATCAGTGCCGACCAGGCGCGCAATATGGACCTCACGCCACAAGCCATCACCGCGTTTATGCTGGGCTTGAACAACAAGATTTCGACCTTCGCCCTGCAACGCCAGATCAACGAGTTCCGAGGCGAGCCGATGCTGGCGATCCTGCCGGGCGTGGCCTTGCAAGAGCTGTGGAGCATGATGGGCACTGCGGAAAAGGCGTTGTTCGTGATCTCGCTGTTTGTGGTGCTGACCGGGTTGATCGGCATGCTCACGGCGATCCTCACCAGCCTCAATGAGCGGCGCCGGGAAATGGCGATCCTGCGTTCCGTGGGGGCGCGGCCCTGGCATATTGCGAGCCTGCTGATTTTCGAGGCCTTCGCCCTGGCCCTGGCCGGAGTGGTGGCGGGGGTTGGCCTGCTGTATGTGTGTATTGCGGCGTCCCGTGGCTATTTGCAGGCCAATTACGGGCTGGACCTGCCGCTGGCGCTGCCCAGCCCGTATGAATGGACGCTGCTCGCCGGTATTCTGGGCGCCGCCCTGCTGATGGGCAGCGTGCCGGCCTGGCGCGCCTATCGCCAATCCTTGGCCGATGGCCTGTCGATCCGTTTATGAGGAAGGCTTTGATGCGTCATGCCCTGCTTGCGCTGTTATTGATGATCGCCCTGCCCGCCTGGGCCGCCGAGCCTCGGGATTTGTCGTGGCAGGAAATGATTCCACCGGACGCTCCGGTGGAGGTGCCGAATATGACGCCGCTGCACGACCTGTCGAACATGGCCGACGCCCTGTCAGCAGAGGCAGCGCCAGCGGCCAAGCAGGATTTGCCCAACGCGCCGGTGGTCGCAACCCTCAACGACCAGCACATCCGCCTGCCGGGCTATATCGTGCCGCTGGAGGTCAGCGAAGAAGGCCGCACCACTGAGTTCCTGCTGGTACCGTACTTCGGCGCCTGCATCCATGTGCCGCCGCCGCCGTCCAACCAGATTGTCCATGTACGCAGTGAGATCGGCGTGAAGCTGGAGGAGTTGTACCAGCCGTACTGGATCGAGGGGCAGATGCAGGTAAAACCGTCTACCAGCGAACTGGCGGATGCGGGCTATCAGATGGAAGCCGAGAAGATCTACGCCTACGAGTTGCCCGAATAGCACCCTCAATCAAATATGGGAGCAGGCTTATCGGATCACGGTTTCATTGAGCTGAGTCAAAGGCTCACGCGTAACGATCTTTACCATTGGACACAGCCAACTAAAAACGTCCTTTGGAGCCACCCATGCACAAGTCACTGCTCAGCGCTTCCCTCTTCGCGCTTGCACTCGCCGCCCCTCTCGCCCACGCTCACGAAGCTGGCGACATCCTCGTTCGCGCCGGTGCCATCACCGTTAACCCGAAGGCCGATAGCGGCAGCGTCAAGGTTGACCAGGGCCCATTGGCCGGCACCAACCTGGGTGGCAAGGCGACCATGAGCAGCGACACGCAGCTGGGCCTCAACTTCGCCTACATGCTGACCAACCACGTCGGTATCGAACTGCTGGCCGCCACGCCGTTCGAGCATGATGTGAAGATCAAGAACACCGCCCTCGGCGCCGCCAACGGCAAGCTCGGTACCCTCAAGCACCTGCCGCCTACCCTGAGCGTCGTGTACTACCCGCTGGACAGCAAATCGGCGTTCCAGCCTTACGTCGGTGCCGGTATCAACTACACTTGGATCTACGACGAACACGTTGGTAGCCGCGCCCAGGGCGAAGGCTTCAGCAACTTCAAGGCCGAGAACTCCTGGGGCTGGGCCGCGCAGATCGGCGCGGACTACATGATCAATGACAAGTGGATGATCAACGGCCAGGTGCGCTACATCGATATCAGCACCAAAGCCACCGTCGACAACAACGCCCTGGCGGCGGGCACTCGTGCCAAGGTCAATGTGGACGTGGATCCGATGGTCTACATGGTCGGTATCGGCTACAAGTTCTAAGCTAGGTTAAACAAACGCTACACAACAATGTGGGAGCCCGGCTTGTGTAGGAGCTGGCTTGCCTGCGATGCATCGCCTCGGTGTCTTTGAAAGACCGAGGTGTGTGCATCGCAGGCAAGCCAGTTCCGGCACAGGACGGGCTCCCACATTTTTTTGTGTTCAGTCAGCTAGTTATGCCGGTAGAAGCGATCGAGTAGCGCCGGCAGTCCCGCGCGCCACGCCCGGGGCTTGATGCCAAAGGTGTGCAGGATCTTCTTGCAGGCCAGCACCGCATGTTGCGGTTCGTCGGCGGCGTCTGGCCGGGCGGCGTGGGCTTGGGCGGTTGGCGCTTCGACCGCCAGCGCATGGAAATTGCGCGCTTCGGTGAGGATCGCCTGGCCAAGGGCCACAGGGGTGGTCGCCTCTTGCCCGGCGTAATGGTAGGTGCCCCACAACGGCGCCGCACAATCGAGTTGCTTGAGCACCGAGATAATCACCCGTGCCGCATCGTCCACCGGCGTCGGGTTGCCCCGTCGATCATCGGCCAGCAACAACTCCTCGGATTTCTCGGCACGCGCCAGGAAGCGCCCGAGCGCACCGTCGACACTGTCATCGAGCAACCAGCCAAAGCGCAGCAGCACATGTTGCGGGCAGGTAGCGCGCACACTCTGCTCAATGCGCCATAGCGCCTGGCCGCGCAGGCCCAGGGGCACCGGCTCGTCTTTTTCGCTGTAGGCCGTGGCGCGCGAGCCATCGAACACCCGGTAGCTGGACGGTTGCAGCAGCGTGATGTTGTGGTGTTGGCACAGCTGCGCCAGGCGCTCGACGGCAGATTCCTGCCCGGCCAGACGGGCCTCGTTCACGCTCTCGGCCTGGAACCAGTCGAAATAGTAGGCGAGGTTGATCAAGGCATCGGGACGGGTGTCGTCGAGCAATTGGGTAAGACTGGCGGCATCCCAGCCGTCTTGGGGCGGGCGCGGGGCGAGGAAACCGATATCTTCCTCCGCACCGAGGCGAATCAGCGCCTGCCCGAGGGCATTCCCGCCGCCCAGTAACATAAGGCGCATTCGCATAAATTGAGCAGGCCCGGTCTGTTTGGAACGATGGCTATTGTCGACAGGCGTTGATGCCGTGCCGTTGGTATTTGCCAGAATCGTTGCATTTTGCGGGTTTGTAACGCAACCGTCACTTACTAAGTGGCGTTAAGGGTCTGCTCGTAACCAATCCTGACCCGCCCGCTTATAGGCGCTGGCTTGCCAGCGATGGCGTACGCAATGGCGGTACAAGGCTCGGGGCATAGGTATCTACACAACTTTCAGAAACTGACGAACTCTCCCGTGGCGAGCGGGCTTGTCGGAACGCCGCATCGCCCGCGCTGGGCTGCGAAGCAGCCCCAGTAAGCCGTATGCGGTGTATCAGATACTCCGTAGCGGCTGGTTTTAGGGCTGCTTCGCAGCCCAGCGCGGGGCGAGCCCGCTCGCCACAACTGCGCTATCTGCCTGGATTTAGGCGTTGCGGCAAAGTTGTGTAGATACCTATGCCTATCGCCGGCAAGCCGGTTCCTGCAGTGGGGTGCCGTTTGTAGGATCGTCGAAACTTTCGCGCGAGCACCACAGTCAGCCATTAACGAACGGAGGCCACTGCCCCGCCAACCCACGGGAGCCACCATGGCTGTGATTCCAGAATGGGTGCCTGTTACGCCCACTGCTGCCATCACCCGCTTCAAGGTGCTGACAGTCAATACCCACAAGGGCTTCACTGCCCTCAATCGACGCTTCATCCTGCCGGAATTGCGCGAAGCGGTGCGGGGTGTCGCAGCGGATGTGGTGTTCTTGCAGGAGGTGCATGGCACCCATGAGCACCACCCCCGGCGCTACAGCAACTGGCCGAGCATGCCGCAGTATGAGTTTCTCGCCGACAGTATCTGGCCGCAGTTCGCCTACGGGCGCAACGCGGTGTATCCCCATGGCGACCACGGCAACGCGTTGCTGTCGAAATTCCAGATCATTCGCTATGACAACCTCGATATCTCCCAGAGCGGCCACGAAAGCCGCGGGCTGCTGCATTGCGTGCTACGTCTGCCCGGCACCGGCCAGGAGGTGCACGCCATTTGCGTGCACCTGGGGCTGCGCGAGGTGCATCGCCAACAACAGCTCAAATTGCTGGCCCAGCGGGTGGCCGAGATCCCCGGCGACGCGCCGCTGATCGTCGCCGGTGACTTCAATGACTGGCGCCAGCAGGCCGATCTGAGGCACAGCGGCCTGCAGGAAGTGTTTGTGCAGGCCCATGGCAAACCGGCGCGTACGTTTCCGGCGCGCCTGCCCTTGCTGCCGCTGGACCGCATTTACGTGCGCAACCTCAAGGTCCATCACGCGCAAGTGCTGACGGCCCGGCCCTGGTCGCACTTGTCCGATCACGCACCACTGTCGGTGGAGATTGAGTTATGAACGGCGCCGTGGAACATATCGCCACCGATCAGCCACCCGATGACGCCAGGGCCAGGGACCCGGACTACGGCTGGCAACCCGGCAACCAGGTGCAACTGCTGGAAAACGGCGAGGCGTACTTCCCCAAAGTCTTCGAGGCTTTGCGCCAGGCTCGCCAGGAAATCCTCCTGGAGACATTCATTCTGTTCGAAGACAAGGTCGGCCATGAACTGCACCGGATTCTGATCGAGGCCGCCCAGCGTGGGGTGAAGGTAGTGGTCAGTCTTGATGGCTTTGGCTGCGGCGAACTGAGCCCCGGGTTTCTCGGCGAGTTGTCCCAGGCCGGGGTCACGGTCCAGATGTTCGACCCGGCGCCCAAGACCCTGGGGTTTCGCACCAACTGGTTTCGCCGCCTGCATCGCAAGATCGTGGTCGTGGACGCTGAGGTGGGGTTTATCGGCGGGATCAATTTTTCTGCAGACCATCTGGCGGACTTCGGCCCCGAGGCCAAGCAGGATTATGCGGTGCAGGTGATCGGGCCGGCCGTGGCGGACCTGCATCACTTTGCCCTGGCGCAAAGTGGCCGCCCGGTGCGCACGCGGCGCGGTTGGCGACGGCGCCAGCAACCGTCCTGGGCGACCGACGACGTTGAAGGCCTGGTACGCCTGATCTACCGCGACAATCTGCAACACCGCAGCGATATCGAAGAGGCCTACCTGCACGCCCTGCGCCACGCCCGCCAGCGCGTGGTGATCGCCAACGCTTACTTCTTTCCCGGTTACCGCCTGCTGCGGGAACTGCGCAATGCCGCCCGGCGCGGCGTGCAGGTGCAATTGATCATGCAGGGCCAGCCCGATGTGCTGCTGGCCAAGCTGGCGGCGCGCATGCTCTACGACTATCTGCTCAAGGAAGGCGTAGTGATCCACGAGTATTGCCAGCGCCCCCTGCACGGCAAGGTGGCCCTGGTGGATGAGGCGTGGAGCACCGTGGGCTCGAGCAACCTCGACCCGTTGAGCCTGTCACTGAACCTTGAGGCCAACGTGCTGATTCGTGACCGGGAGTTCAATCAACACTTGTTCGAGCGCCTAGAAGACCTGAGCCACAACCACTGCAAGACCATGCCGGAAAACCGCACCCCGCGCGGCTGGTTATGGCGGGTGACCGTGGGGTTTGTGGTGTTCCATGTACTGCGGCATTTCCCGGCCTGGACCGGCTGGCTGCCCGCACACAAACCGCGCTTGAAACCCTTCGTGCATGCCGGGAGCCAGGACCATGAGCCAAGCCCACACAGCTGATGCGCGCAGCCACGCGTTCAAACGCTGGAAGAAGCCGCTGACCGTCGCCTTCTTCCTGTTGCTGATCGTACTCTTTACCCTGCTCGCGCGGCGTATCGACTGGAGCGAAGTATTTGCCACCCTCAGCGACTTCAAGCTACGCACCTTGTGGATCGCGTCCGGGCTGACGCTGTGCAGTTTCATGGTATATGCGTGCTTTGACCTGATCGGGCGGACCTACATCCGCCAGCCCTTGCGCGCCAAGCAGATCCTGCCGGTGGGCATCATCAGTTACGCGTTCAACCTCAACCTCAGCGCCTGGGTCGGCGGGATTGCCATGCGCTACCGGCTGTATTCGCGGCTGGGGGTGAGCAACGGCAATATTGCGAAAATCCTTGGCTTGAGCCTGGCCACCAATTGGTTTGGCTATATGGCCTTGGCCGGCGTGGTGTTCAGCAGCGGCCTGGTGACGATGCCGCCGGGCTGGAAACTCAGTAGCGCCGCCCTGCAAGGTGTCGGCGTGTTGCTGGTAGTGGCGAGCCTCGGCTATCTGGCTGCCTGTCAGTTCTCGAAAACGCGCGCCTGGTCGATTCGCGGGATCGAGATCAACCTGCCGTCGCTGCGCATGGCATGCCTGCAACTGGCCCTCGGTGCGTTGAACTGGTCGCTGATGGCGGCGGTGATTTTTACCTTGCTGCCGGCCAAGCTCGACTATCCGCTGGTGTTAGGGGTGTTGCTGATCAGCGCGATTGCCGGTGTGGTGACGCATATTCCGGCCGGCCTTGGCGTGTTGGAGGCGGTGTTTATCGCCCTGCTACAACATGAAGCCTCACGGGGTAGCCTGCTCGCCGGGTTGATTGCCTACCGGGCGATCTATTTTATCTTGCCGTTGCTGATCGCCCTGGTGATGTACCTCGCCGTAGAGGCGAAGGCCAAGGCTTTGCGGGTGAAGAAAACACCCGCGTAAACCCGTCATTGGGATTGGATGATGCTCAACCGCTCGCCCACCACCATCTCGGTGATCCAGTCCACCAGGATCGAGGTATAGGCCTGCTGGGACACCGGGTCGCTCAATGAGTGGTCGCCACCGTCGATGATCCGATGCGTCAGCGAATGGGTCTGCTGGCAGGCAGCGCGGTAGCTCATGATGGTGGCGTGAGGCACGTGGTCGTCGGTTTCCGACTCGACGATCAACACATCCCCGGTAAAGGCGGCACAGGCGTGCAGTGCGCGATTGGTTTCGGCGTGCACCAGCGTGCCGCGGTAATCCATCAGGTCGGCTTTATCCAGGTCGCGCTTGGGGGTGTGCCATTGCTGGTCGCGGTACAGCGCCGGCACGCGCAGTGCCAGCCAGCGCACCGGGCGCAGGGAGGTGAGGATCGCTGCCAGGTAGCCCCCGTAACTGGTGCCCACCACCGCCACCGCCGAGGTGTCGATGGCCGGGTGCGCCAGCAGGCGATCATAGGCCGCGAGCAAGTCCCGCAGGTTGTCCTCCCGGGTGACCCGCGACAAGGGAATGCCATTGCCAGCATGCCCGCGCAGATCAAAGGTCAGGCACACGCAACCGAGGCCGGCGATGCCCTTGGCCCGCTCCAGGTCGCGCTCTTGGCTACCGCCCCAGCCGTGCACAAACAACACCCCGGGCACTTTTGACTTGGGACTGAGAAAGGTCCCGCTCATCTGTTCATCGTCGATATCAATGGTGATGGTTTCGCTTCTAGCCGTCATAGGGTTGGACCGTTACGTACTTGAGAAGAAAGTCGCTGTTTTCTGCCGGGCCGCGATAGATCTCGATGGCATTGGCGGGCAATGGCTGGTCGATATAGGTCTCCACGGACGATACGCGAATCGCGCGCAGGCCGGGATCGTTGATAAAGCTCTGCAACGCCGCGACCTCCGCGCTGCTCGCGCCGCCCATGCGCCAGGACTGCTCCAGCACACCACTGCGCTGCGTACCTTGGCTGTCCAGGCCCTGGGCAATGTCGTAATTGCGCCGCGAGGCATAAAAACCAGGATAGGCCTCATCGGCGGCGTTATCGAAGACTTGTGCCTGCTCAATGGCCAGGCGCACATCCTCGCCAAGCGACAGGGTCAGCAGCTCTTCGTAGTACCCCGGCACCACCAGCAGGTTGGAGCCACCGTAGACGGCTTCGCCCTGCCCGTCCTGGGTCAGGTATTGCTCGCCGCAGTAACTGAACACCCGCCCGCCAATAAAGCTTTGGCCGACGCTGTGAGTCACCACATCTTGTAGGTCTTGTTCCAGCACCACACCTTGGGCGAACAGGTCTGCCACATCGGCGCGGGCCAGGATTGCGTCGAATTGCTTGAGGCTGTCGACCACCTCTTGGCCCCGACCAGCGCAGGCATGCACCGGCTTCAGGCGAATCGGCCCGAGCTCCAGCAACTGCATGGCGGCCGCGCGAGCATCTTGCACGGCAAACACGCTCAGGCCGTCGAGCACCACCGCGCGTACCCGCTCGGCAAACAGCGGCGACCAGCCCTCGGGCGCCACCGCGTCAGGGCCCTGCAGGCCGTGGGTAATGGCTTTGGTGCAGATGAAGTCATGGTCAACGTAACCGCCCCACAAGTCCTCCGGGCCCTTTACGCCCAGGCTCAATGCCTGGGCCGGTCCGACCAGTGTCTGGGTGGGCAGCAGGTACAGGTCCGCCTGGGCGTGCAGGTCGACGCTGTAACTACCGCCGTAGTCGAGCCCGAGGATTTGCGCCAGCCAGCGAGCGAGGGCGCGGTTGGTTTCCACTTCGTGAAGGGGCGCGTCGGGCCGGATCGAGTGGGCCACCACGATTTTTTTACGGTTGGTCGGGGTCATGCGTCCCCCTTGGGCAAGGCTTGCAGGTGTGTAGCACCAGGGTTGCAGGGTTCAGGCCAAGCTACGCTCGGGGCAAAAGGTTGGCAGATCAAGCGGTTAGCGCGAAGGAGATGGCATTTGGCCTGCCTCATTCTGCACGAAGCGTGATCAAGGGTCCGGCGTTCTGCACGATGCAGGGCCTGGCAGCGAGCAAAAATGTGGGAGCGGGGTGTCCGGTCGTCAGGCGGGGGCTTTTACCCCGAATCGGTTGCGGTAATCGCTGGGCGCAAGGCCGGTGATTTTTTTGAAGATTGCGCGAAAGGCGCTGGGGTCTTGATAACCCACGGTCCAGGCGATGTGATCAATGGTGGTATTGGTAAATTCAAGCATCTGCCGCGCTTTGCCGACCCGCAGGTGCTGGCAGTATTCGGTGGGTTTGAGGCCGGTGGCAGTGCGAAAACGGCGCAGGAAAGTGCGTTCTTCCAGGCCGGCTGCCTGCGCCATTGCCGCGAGCGATACATCCACCGCCCCGCTGGCCTGCAAGGCGTGCTGGACCTTGAGGATCGCCCCATCACCATGGCTCAGGATCGGTGCAAAATTGCTGCCGCACTGGCTGGCGCTGTCACTGTGTTCAATCACCAGAAAACGCGCGGTGCCGGCCGCGATGCTCGGGCCCATGAGGCGGTCGACCAGGCGCAGGCCCAGTTCGGACCAGGCCATCAGCCCGGCGGTGGTAATCAGGTCGCCATCATCGACGATAGGTTTGTCGGCCTCCAAGCGCACCGCGGGAAAACGCCTGGCAAAGGTGCTGGCCGAAGACCAGTGGGTGGTGGCGCTGCGCCCATCGAGCAAGCCGCTGCGCGCCAGCATGATCGAACCGATGCACACGCCTCCCAGCACCGTGCCGGCTGCATGTTGCTCGCGCAGCCATTGCAACAGCCGGGGCGGTGCCTGTTCTTCGCAGAATTCACCAATCGAGGGCGGTACCAGCACCGCCATCAAGGGTTGTTCGAGCCCAGGCAGGCTGTCGAAAGCCCGAACAGGAGTACCATCGCTATCAACCTGCCAATGGCTGATACGCAACACGGGCAACTGCTCGGCCTGATGCTCGGCGGCGATGCGGTTGGCGACCCCAAACAGGTCGGTCAAACCGTGTACAGCAGCCATCTGCGCACCGCTGTAAATCAGCACGCCAAGCTCGACGATCGAGCGTTCCAGAGCCATTGTCAGTTTTCCCCCTGTTATTGTCGGTGCAGCCAATCCCTGAGCCTCGCGCCAGCCACGATACTGGACGCATCAACCCATCACGAGAAAATACTCATGGCCAAGCAAGCACTTATCCTAATTGATATCCAGAACGACTACTTCCCCCAGGGCAAATGGCCACTGGTTGATGTCGAGGCTGCCGCAGACAAGGCACAACAGCTGCTCCAGGCGTTTCGCCAGGCAGGTGATGCGGTGATCCATGTGCGCCATGAGTTCACCGCCGACGACGCTCCCTTCTTCACGCCAGGTTCCGAAGGCGCGCACTTGCATCCCAAGGTGCTGAACGAGAATGACGAACCGGTGGTGCTCAAGCATTTTGTAAATGCGTTTCGCCAAACCAACCTGCGCGAGGTGCTGGAACAGCGCAGCATCACCGACCTGGTGGTGGTGGGCAGCATGAGCCATATGTGCATCGACGCCGTGGTTCGGGCGGCGGCGGACTATGGCTACACCGTTACCGTGATCCACGATGCCTGTGCCACCCGTGACCTGGAATTCAATGGCAAGACTGTTGCGGCGGCCCAGGTGCATGAGGCCTACATGGCGTCGCTGGCATTTGCCTATGCCAGCGTGGTTTCGGCGGACGAGTTCCTCAAGGCCTGAAGGCTGACTGTCAGCGCGTGGCGATAATGAACAGGCGTGGAAACGGTAGCAACACTGTGCCATCGGCCAGGGCCGGGTAAGCCTCGCGGATGCGCGCCAGATAGGCGTCAAGGAAGGCGCCTTGCTCGGCCTCATCCAGCAACGCCAGGAATGGCCGCAGGCCCGTGCCCTTGAACCACTCCACCACCGCCTCATGGCCGCTGAGCGGGTGGTAATAAGTGGTGTGCCATACATCCACGGCGCTGCAATGCTTGCTCAGCAATTCAAAGTAGTAACTCGCCGGGTGACGCGCTTCATGTTTGACCGCGCCGATCTTGCCCGCCCACGGCCCTTGCGCTGCCACTTCACGGGCCAGGCGATGGGCGGGTTCGTTGAGGTTGTCCGGGGTTTGCACCGCCAGCGTACCGCCCGGTGCCAGTTGCGCCACCAGGTGCGGGTAGAGGTTGGCGTGATCGGGCACCCACTGCAGCGAGGCGTTGGCAAGGATCACATCGAACTGTTGCGCAGGCTGCCAGGCGCCGATATCGGCCTGCTCAAAGCGCAGCGCCGGCAAGCGTTTGCGGGCATCGGCCAACATGTCGTCGGAGCTGTCCATGCCACAGACTTGCGCTCGCGGGAACCTCTGGGCCAACACTTGCGTGGAGTTGCCTGGCCCACACCCCAGGTCGACGGCGGTACGCACCTCGGTATTGGGTATGGCCGCCACTAGGTCGTGGACGGGGCGGGTACGCTGCTGTTCAAACAACGTGTATTGCTTGGCTGACCAGGTCATCACGGCGTTCCTACTTTTTTGTCGGTGGGCACAGCCTAAATCTTGTGAGCCACGAGGACAAACTCCAGGATTGGCGGCGCAGGCAATGGCGCCATTGCATCTGGCAACGTGCCTTCACGGGTTAAAGCGGTTTTGAGCGCGGGTGATTAGCGCAGCATTAAAAGCTGCTTATCTTCCCGGCGCGACACTCGCGAAATCGGACTAACCTTATTTTCGACCAGCCTAGGTGCGACCTTTGAAATGGTCACGAATAAAAGAGGCCAGCGTAGTGTCCACGGACGATTTTTCTGGCTATCGCAGCCACATCAATACGTCATTGGAGCTATGCCATGGCTTATCTTAAAACACGTGAAGGCAACGATATTTTTTACAAAGATTGGGGTAGCGGCCAACCCGTAATGTTTTGCCACGGATGGCCGCTAAACAGCGACAGTTGGGAGTCGCAGATGTTGCATTTCGCCAACAACGGTTTTCGTGCCATTGCGCATGACCGCCGAGGGCATGGCCGCTCAAGCCAGCCCTGGGATGGCAATGACATGGACCACTACGCCGATGATCTGGCGGAACTGATCGAACACCTGGATCTGACCAACCTGATACTTTTCGGGTTTTCTACCGGCGGGGGTGAAGTTGCACGCTACATCGCGCGTCATGGCACTGCCCGTGTAGCAAAGGCAGGGTTGATCTGCTCGGTAACGCCCCTGATGTTGCAGACCCCCAGCAACCCATACGGCACTCCAATCGAGGTTTTCGATGGGATGCGTGCCAACTCCATCGCTAATCGCTCGCAGCTGTATCTTGATCTGGCCAGTGGCCCATTCTTCGGATTCAACCGCGCGGGTATCGAACGTTCCCAAGGCTTGATCAATTCGTTCTGGATGCAGGGTGTAATGGGCGGGCACATCAACACCTTCGATAGCATCAAGGCATTTTCAGAGACTGACTTTCGGGAGGACCTGACGCACTTCAGTATGCCGACGCTCATTATCCATGGCAGTGACGATCAAATCGTGCCAATCCGTCCATCGGCACTGGAGAGCCAACGTTTGATTCCACACGCCCTTTTGCAGGTGTATAGCGGCGCGCCTCATGGGCTGACCGACACTCACAAGCAGCGAGTTAACGACGATATGTTGAACTTCGCACAGCTTTGAGCTGAATAATGGGCATGAAAAAACCGCGTAGCCTGGTCGGCGGCGCGGTTTTCAATTTGCAGCGTTTGGCTTCGATACCTTAGAACGGGATATCGTCATCAAAGCTGTCGAAGTCAGCGGCCGGCTGCGGTGCCGCCTGCTGTGGCGCTGGACGCGACTCACGCTGTGGCTGCTGGCTTGGCTGCGGACGCGACTGCTGTGGACGCGGCGCCGAGTTGGACATACCGCCCTGGCCCTGTTGGTCGCCCTGTGGACGGCCGCCCAGCAGTTGCATGGTGCCTTGCATGTCGACCACGATTTCGGTGGTGTAACGCTTGATACCGTCTTTTTCCCACTCGCGGGTCTGCAGTTTGCCTTCGATGTAGACCTGCGAACCCTTGCGCAGGTATTCACCGGCGATCTCTGCAACCTTGCCGAACATCGATACACGGTGCCATTCGGTTTTCTCGACCTTCTGGCCGGTCTGCTTGTCGGTCCATTGTTCGCTGGTCGCCAGACTCAGGTTGGTCACGGCGTTACCGTTAGGCAAGTAGCGAACTTCGGGATCCTGGCCGCATGTACCGACCAATATGACTTTGTTAACCCCACGGGCCATAACGTTCTCCTAGGCTGGGCGCGCTGTCGGCACTGGGTTGACCAGTTGCTCGAGCGTCGCGCGATCCAATAGTTCGGTGTCCAATTTGATGTAAATGGCCGCCTCTTCAGCGACCACGACTGCATCTGTCACCCCTACGACGGCCTTCAGGCGCTCTACCAGACCGCTTTCACGGATCGCCTCGGGCGATAGCGGCAAACGCAGACTTGTGACGTAGGGAGGTTCGCGCATGGTAACAGCAAAGACCAGCCAAAGTGCAGCCAGCCCGGCGCATCCGAGGAACACAACCGACAAACCGCCATGCTGGAACATCCAGCCGCCCATGATGCCGCCCAGCGCCGAACCAAGGAATTGACTGGTGGAATACACCCCCATTGCCGTGCCTTTGCCGCCTGCCGGTGAAACTTTACTGATCAGCGAAGGCAGTGACGCCTCCAGCAGGTTGAACGCGGTGAAAAACACCACCGTGCCGATTACCAGTGCCCGTAGGCTGTCGCCGAACTGCCAGAAGAATAGTTCAGTGAGCATCAATGTCGCGACGGCGCCGAGTAAAACTCGTTTCATTTTGCGTTTCTTCTCGCCGTAGATGATGAACGGGATCATGGCGAAGAATGAAATCAACAAGGCGGTGAGGTAGACCCACCAGTGCTGCTCCTTGGGCAACCCGGCTTTTTCCACAAGGGCCAGGGGCAAGGCGACGAAGCTGCACATCAGCATCGCATGCAATACAAAGATACCTAAATCCAGGCGCAGCAGGTCGGGGTGCTTGAGCGTCGGCAGCAATGCTTGCTTTGCCACGCCCGATTCACGGTGCTGCAGCGGCCCGGTGGAGCGCGGCACCATAAAGGCCACGATCACGATCCCAACCAGCGCCATGCCGCCGGTGGCCAGGAACAGGCCGTGCAAGCCGAACGCGCGGGTCAGCAGCGGGCCAACCACCATCGCAACGGCAAACGAAAGACCGATGGTCATGCCAATCATGGCCATGGCCTTGGTGCGATGCTGCTCGCGGGTCAGATCTGACAGCAGCGCCATCACCGCCGCAGAAATCGCCCCGGCACCTTGCAAGATACGTCCGGCGATCACGCCCCAGATCGAATCGGCATTGGCTGCCAGCACGCTGCCCAGGGCGAACACGATCAGCCCCAGGTAGATCACCGGCCGGCGGCCAATGCGGTCGGAAATGATCCCGAACGGAATCTGGAAAATCGCCTGGGTCAGACCATAGGCACCAATCGCCAGGCCAATCAAGGCCGGGGTCGCGCCTGCGAGGTCCATGCCATAGGTCGCCAGTACCGGCAACACCATGAACATGCCCAGCATACGGAAGGCGAACACCAGGGCCAGACCGCTTGCCGCTCGGGTCTCGCCGCTACTCATGCGTTCGCTGTGGGGATCGTGCATGGAAAAACCTCGTGTGAACCGGCGGCGATTCTACCAGTCCCATCGATTGAGAGGGTATATGCGGCGCTTTGCCGCGCAGCTTTCATGTAAGGCTGAAATGGGCAAACTGACAGTGTATATTCATCCAGTCTTTAGCCGTATACTCCTGCATTATTTATACGCCCGCCGTGCGAGGCCATCTTGGACAAGATCCTGATTCGTGGGGCTAGAACCCACAACCTGAAGAACATCGACCTGACCCTGCCCCGGGACAAACTGATTGTCATCACCGGCTTGTCCGGGTCCGGCAAGTCATCGCTGGCGTTCGATACGCTGTATGCCGAAGGCCAGCGTCGTTATGTGGAATCGCTGTCGGCCTATGCCCGGCAGTTCCTGTCGATGATGGAAAAGCCTGATGTCGACACCATTGAAGGCCTGTCGCCAGCCATTTCCATCGAACAGAAGTCGACTTCTCACAACCCACGCTCCACCGTGGGCACCATCACCGAAATCTACGACTACCTGCGCCTGCTGTACGCACGCGTAGGTATTCCACGCTGCCCGGATCACGATATCCCGCTGGAAGCCCAGACCGTCAGCCAGATGGTTGACCTGGTGCTGGCCCAGCCGGAAGGCGCCAAGCTGATGCTGCTGGCGCCGGTGATCCGCGAGCGCAAGGGCGAACACCTGTCGGTCTTCGAAGAGCTGCGCGCCCAGGGTTTTGTCCGTGCCCGGATCAACGGCAAGCTGTATGAGCTGGACGAAGCACCGAAGCTGGATAAGCAGAAGAAGCACACCATTGATGTGGTGGTCGACCGCTTCAAGGTACGTGCCGACCTGCAGCAACGCCTGGCGGAGTCGTTCGAGACCGCGCTGAAGCTGGCGGACGGTATCGCCCTGGTCGCACCGATGGACGACGAGCCCGGTGAAGAAATCATCTTCTCTGCACGCTTCGCCTGCCCGATCTGCGGCCACGCCATCAGCGAACTGGAACCCAAGCTGTTCTCTTTCAACAATCCGGCCGGCGCCTGCCCGACCTGTGACGGGTTGGGGGTCAAGCAGTTCTTCGATATCAAGCGCCTGGTCAATGGCGACCTGACGCTGGCGGAGGGCGCCATACGCGGCTGGGACCGGCGCAATGTCTACTACTTCCAGATGCTCGGGTCGTTGGCTGCCCACTATAAATTCAGCCTGGAAGTACCGTTCAACGAGCTACCGGCAGAGCAGCAGAAAGTCATCCTGCATGGCAGCGGCTCGCAGAACGTCGATTTCAAATACCTGAATGACCGTGGCGATATCGTCAAGCGCTCCCACCCATTCGAAGGCATCGTGCCCAACCTGGAGCGCCGCTACCGGGAAACCGAGTCGGCCAGCGTGCGCGAGGAACTGGCCAAGTTCCTCAGCACCCAGCCCTGCCCGGATTGCCGTGGCACCCGCTTGCGTCGCGAGGCACGCCACGTATGGGTGGGCGAGAAAACATTGCCCGCAGTGACCAACCTGCCCATCGGTGATGCCTGCGAATACTTCGGTGTATTGAAGCTGACCGGGCGACGCGGCGAGATTGCCGACAAGATCCTCAAGGAGATCCGCGAGCGCCTGCAGTTCCTGGTCAATGTGGGCCTGGATTACCTGTCCCTGGACCGCAGTGCCGACACCCTGTCTGGCGGCGAAGCCCAGCGCATTCGCCTGGCCAGCCAGATCGGTGCAGGCCTGGTGGGCGTGCTTTACATCCTCGACGAGCCTTCAATCGGCCTGCACCAGCGCGACAATGATCGCTTGCTGGGCACGCTCAAGCACCTGCGTGATATCGGCAACACGGTGATTGTGGTCGAGCACGATGAGGATGCCATTCGCCTGGCGGACTATGTGGTCGATATCGGCCCCGGCGCTGGCGTCCATGGCGGGCACATCGTTGCCCAGGGCACGCCAGCCGAAGTCATGGCCCACCCGGACTCCCTGACCGGCAAATACTTGTCTGGCCGGGTCAAAATCGAGGTGCCAGCCAAGCGTACGCCACGCAACAAAAAACAGGCGCTGCACCTCAAGGGCGCGCGCGGCAACAATCTGCGCAATGTCGACCTGGAAATCCCCTTGGGCCTGCTGACCTGCGTCACCGGTGTTTCCGGGTCAGGCAAATCCACGCTGATCAACAACACCCTGTTCCCCCTCAGCGCCACGGCGTTGAACGGCGCCACCACCCTGGAAGCTGCAGCGCATGACAGCATCAAGGGCCTGGAGCTCCTGGACAAGGTGGTGGATATCGACCAGAGCCCGATTGGTCGCACCCCCCGCTCCAACCCCGCGACCTATACCGGGCTGTTCACGCCGATTCGCGAACTGTTCGCCGGCGTGCCGGAGTCCCGGTCCCGGGGTTATGGACCTGGGCGCTTCTCCTTCAACGTCAAGGGTGGGCGCTGCGAGGCGTGCCAGGGCGACGGCTTGATCAAGGTGGAGATGCACTTCCTACCGGACATCTACGTGCCATGCGATGTGTGCAAGAGTAAGCGCTACAACCGCGAGACCCTGGAGATCAAGTACAAGGGCAAGAACATCCATGAAACCCTCGAGATGACCATCGAGGAAGCGCGGGTGTTCTTTGACGCCGTGCCGGCCCTGGCACGCAAGCTTCAGACCCTGATGGACGTGGGCTTGTCGTATATCAAGCTGGGGCAGTCAGCGACTACCTTGTCCGGTGGCGAGGCGCAGCGGGTGAAGCTGTCTCGCGAGCTGTCCAAGCGCGATACCGGCAAGACCCTGTATATCCTCGATGAACCGACCACCGGCCTGCACTTCGCAGACATCCAGCAATTGCTCGACGTGCTGCACCGTCTACGCGATCACGGCAATACTGTGGTGGTGATCGAGCACAACCTGGATGTGATCAAGACAGCCGACTGGCTGGTCGACTTGGGTCCGGAGGGCGGCTCCAAGGGCGGGCAGATAATTGCAGTGGGCACGCCGGAGCAGGTTTCCGAGATGCCGCAATCCCATACTGGCTACTATCTGAAGCCGTTACTGGCGCGCGACCGGGCCTGATTGCCAGGCCCAACAAAAAGCCCCTGTCACCATAGCGGTGACAGGGGCTTTTTTATTGCCGGCTGAATCAGAACTGCGATTGCAGGTAGTTCTCCAGGCCGATCAACTTGATCAGGCCCAACTGCTTTTCCAGCCAGTAGGTGTGATCTTCTTCAGTGTCGTTCAACTGTACGCGCAGGATTTCCCGGGTCACGTAGTCGTTGTGCTTCTCGCAAAGCTCAATGCCCTTGCATAGCGCGGCGCGGACTTTGTACTCCAGGCGCAAGTCGCTGGCGAGCATCTCAGGCACCGTAGTGCCGGTATCCAGGTCGTCAGGACGCATACGCGGCGTGCCTTCGAGCATCAGGATACGACGCATCAGCGCGTCGGCGTGCTGTGCCTCTTCTTCCATTTCGTGGTTGATACGCTCGTAGAGCTCGGTAAAGCCCCAGTCTTCGTACATACGCGAGTGAATGAAATATTGGTCACGAGCTGCCAGTTCGCCCGTCAGCAACGTGTTGAGGTAATCGATTACGTCGGGGTGACCTTGCATCGCCCTACATCTCCCTGCTTGAAAGGCCCTAGTTTGAACCATGCTGACCTGCAGGTCACGGGACGAACGGCAGAAAAGTGAAGATTTTCAGAGAAAAGTAGCTGAAATAACGCAAAAACCGCCCAAATGAGGGCGGTTCTGCTTATCACTTAGAGTTAGTTAAGCGATACACCCAGCGCAGTTGCGATTCCTTCTCCATAAGCCGGATCTGCCTTGAAGAAGTGTTGCAGCTGACGTTGAACCACATCGCTGGAAACACCCGCCATCGCACCGGCGATGTTGTTGATCAACAGCGCTTTTTGCTCGGCATTCATCAGGCGGAACAGCGCACCGGCATGGCTGTAGTAATCGGTGTCTTCACGGTGATCATAACGATCCGCCGCGCCACTGAGTGCCAAGGCAGGTTCTGCGTACTGCGGCGCCTGCTTAGGTGCATCCCCATAGCTATTAGGCTCGTAGTTGGGAGCCGCGCCACCGTTGCTGCCAAACGCCATAGAGCCATCACGCTGGTAGTTATGGACCGGACTGCGCGAAGCATTCACCGGCAGGTGCTGATGGTTAGTGCCAATCCGGTAGCGGTGCGCGTCAGCGTAAGCGAACACACGGCCTTGCAGCATGCGGTCCGGCGACAGACCGACACCTGGCACCATGTTGCTTGGGCCGAACGCTGCCTGCTCCACTTCGGCGAAGTAGTTCAGTGGGTTGCGGTTCAACTCCAACTCACCGACCTCAATCAGCGGAAACTCTTTTTGCGACCAGGTCTTGGTCACGTCGAAGGGATTCTCGTAGTGAGCATTGGCCTGGGCTTCAGTCATGATCTGGATGCACACGCGCCATTTCGGGAAGTCACCACGCTCGATGGCCTCAAACAGATCGCGCTGGGCGTAATCCGGGTCAGTACCCGCAATGCGCGCCGCATCGGCAGGCGCCAGATTCTTGATGCCTTGCTTGGTCTTGTAGTGCCACTTCACCCAGTGACGCTCGCCATTGGCGCTGATCAAGCTGTAGGTATGGCTACCGAAGCCGTGCATGTGACGGTAGCCGTCCGGGATGCCACGGTCTGAAAACAGAATGGTGACCTGGTGCAGCGCCTCAGGCGAATGCGACCAGAAGTCCCACATCATCTGCGCGCTTTTCAGGTTGCTTTGCGGCAGGCGCTTTTGGGTGTGGATAAAGTCAGGGAATTTCAGCGGGTCACGGATAAAGAACACCGGGGTGTTGTTACCGACAATGTCCCAGTTGCCTTCTTCGGTGTAGAACTTCAACGCAAAGCCACGTGGGTCGCGCTCGGTATCTGCGGAGCCGCGCTCGCCACCGACTGTCGAGAAGCGCAGGAAGGTCGGCGTCTGCTTACCAACAGCTTCAAACAGCTTGGCGCTGGTGTACTGGGTGATGTCTTTGGTGACCGTGAAGGTTCCGTACGCTCCCGAGCCTTTGGCGTGTACACGACGCTCTGGGATGTTTTCACGGTTGAAGTGGGCAAGCTTCTCGATCAGGTGGAAGTCGTCGAGCAGCAACGGGCCACGCGGGCCGGCGGAACGGGAATTCTGATTATCGGCAACGGGAGCGCCGCTGGCGGTTGTAAGGGTTTTCTGGCTCATGCTCAATTTCCTCAGGTCAGTCTTGGAACTGCCGGCTAATCGGCTTGGAAGAAGTATTGACCAGGAAGATGACACCATCAAATTTATTAAATCATGCCTATCGATAGTTAATTACTAACGATGTAATGGCTCGCATAGCCAAAACTCAATCAAGACCCGCCATGGGCTTTTCTATCGCCCACAAAAAACCGGGCACTAGGCCCGGTTTTTCGTAGCAGACTGTCGTCTTACTCGGCGGATACAGCTTCGCCAGCAGTAGCACGATCAACCAACTCGACGTACGCCATAGGCGCGTTGTCGCCAGTGCGGAAACCGCACTTGAGGATGCGCAGGTAGCCACCCTCACGGGTAGCATAACGCTTGCCCAGGTCGTTGAAGAGCTTACCAACGATAGCTTTCGAACGGGTACGGTCGAAAGCCAGACGGCGGTTAGCCAGGCTGTCTGTCTTGGCCAAAGTGATCAGCGGCTCAGCAACGCGACGCAGTTCTTTGGCTTTCGGCAGTGTAGTTTTGATCAGCTCGTGCTCGAACAGCGACACCGCCATGTTTTGAAACATGGCCTTGCGGTGCGAGCTGGTACGGCTCAGGTGACGACCACTTTTACGATGACGCATGGTTCATTCCTTACCAAACTCACGTTCGGTGATTACGACGATCAGGCAGTCGCCTTGTCGTCCTTCTTAAGACTTGCAGGCGGCCAGTTGTCGAGGCGCATGCCGAGGGACAGACCGCGGGAGGCCAGAACGTCCTTGATTTCAGTCAAGGATTTCTTGCCCAGGTTCGGAGTCTTCAACAGTTCTACTTCGGTGCGCTGGATCAGGTCACCGATGTAGTAAATGTTTTCCGCCTTAAGGCAGTTAGCCGAACGTACAGTCAGTTCCAGATCGTCAACCGGGCGAAGCAGGATCGGATCGATCTCGTCTTCCTGCTCGATTACCACTGGTTCGCTGTCACCTTTGAGGTCGACGAACGCAGCCAACTGCTGTTGCAGAATGGTTGCAGCGCGGCGAATAGCCTCTTCAGGATCCAGAGTACCGTTGGTTTCCAGATCAATAACCAGCTTGTCCAGGTTAGTACGCTGCTCGACACGGGCGTTTTCCACCACGTATGCGATGCGGCGAACCGGGCTGAACGAAGAGTCAAGCTGCAAGCGACCAATGCTGCGGCTTTCGTCTTCATCGCTCTGACGCGAGTCGGCCGGTTCATAACCACGACCACGAGCTACGGTGAGCTTCATGTTCAAAGCGCCGTTAGACGCCAGGTTAGCGATTACGTGATCGGGGTTAACGATCTCGACATCATGATCCAGCTGAATATCGGCAGCGGTAACCACCCCCGAACCCTTCTTCGACAAGGTCAGCGTAACTTCGTCACGGCCGTGCAGCTTGATAGCCAGACCTTTAAGGTTCAACAGGATTTCAATTACGTCTTCCTGTACACCTTCGATGGCGCTGTACTCGTGGAGCACACCGTCAATCTCGGCCTCGACTACTGCACAGCCGGGCATTGAGGACAACAGGATGCGGCGCAGCGCGTTGCCCAGGGTGTGGCCAAAACCACGCTCGAGAGGCTCGAGAGTGATCTTGGCGCGGGTTGGACTGACAACCTGCACATCAATGTGGCGGGGTGTCAGGAACTCATTTACCGAAATCTGCATGGATGCACCTATTTTCTAGCCCTTACTTGGAGTAGAGCTCGACAATCAGGCTTTCGTTGATGTCGGCGGACAGATCACTGCGAGCAGGAACGTTCTTGAAAACGCCCGACTTCTTCTCAGTGTCTACTTCTACCCATTCTACGCGGCCACGTTGGGCACACAGATCGAGAGCTTGGACAATGCGAAGTTGGTTTTTTGCTTTCTCGCGAATCGCGACCACGTCACCAGCACGAACCTGGTAGGACGGGACGTTAACGGTTTGGCCGTTTACGCTGACGGATTTGTGCGATACCAGCTGACGGGATTCGGCACGAGTCGAACCAAAGCCCATACGGTATACAACGTTGTCCAGACGGCATTCGAGCAGTTGCAGCAGGTTTTCACCGGTTGCACCTTTCTTGCCAGCAGCTTCTTTGTAGTAGCCGCTGAACTGACGCTCGAGAACGCCGTAGATACGACGGACCTTCTGCTTTTCACGCAGTTGGGTGCCGTAGTCGGACTGGCGACCGCGGCGTTGGCCGTGGATACCAGGTGCTGCTTCAATGTTGCACTTCGATTCGATCGCGCGCACGCCGCTCTTCAGAAAGAGATCGGTGCCTTCGCGACGAGCGAGTTTGCATTTTGGACCAATGTAACGAGCCATTCTTTACAATCTCCTGGATTACACGCGGCGCTTCTTCGGCGGACGGCACCCGTTGTGCGGGATTGGCGTCACGTCGGTGATGCTGGCGATCTTATAGCCACAGCCGTTCAAAGCACGGACAGCGGACTCACGACCTGGACCTGGACCCTTGACGTTAACGTCGAGGTTTTTCAGGCCATATTCCAGCGCAGCTTGACCAGCACGTTCAGCAGCTACTTGAGCAGCAAACGGGGTGGACTTGCGGGAACCGCGGAAACCCGAACCACCAGAGGTAGCCCAAGAAAGCGCGTTACCTTGACGGTCGGTGATGGTCACGATGGTGTTGTTAAAAGATGCATGGATGTGGGCGATGCCATCAACCACTGTCTTTTTAACTTTTTTACGAGGACGAGCAGCAGGTTTTGCCATGATAATTTTCCTGTCGATTCGCTGGGGCGATTACTTGCGGATCGGCTTACGCGGACCTTTACGGGTACGCGCGTTAGTCTTGGTACGCTGACCGCGTACTGGAAGACCACGACGATGACGCAGACCGCGATAGCAACCGAGGTCCATCAAACGCTTGATTTTCATGTTGATTTCGCGACGCAGGTCACCTTCAGTGGTGAACTTCGCCACTTCGCCACGCAGCAATTCAATCTGCTCGTCGCTCAGATCCTTGATCTTAGCGGCTGGGTTTACCCCAGCAACTGCGCAAATTTTCTGCGCAGTAGTGCGACCAACACCATAGATGTAGGTCAGCGAGATAACAGTGTGCTTGTTATCTGGAATGTTAACGCCTGCAATACGGGCCATTCAGTGGGACTCCAATTGACAGCTACCTACGCCCCGGAAGCCAAGAAATAGGGCGCGAGATAATATCGCTGTAATAACAAATAATCAACCCGGCAGCGCACTAGCTGCCGGGCTTCAAGCGGATCACACTCAGCCTTGGCGCTGTTTGTGACGCGGTTCCGCGCTGCAAATTACTCGAACAACACCTTCGCGGCGAATAATCTTGCAGTTACGGCACAGCTTTTTCACCGATGCACGAACTTTCATCACCAACTCCTCGAACCTTATGGGGTACTCAGCGCAACATGCCGCTGCCGTAGCCCTTCAGGTTGGCTTTCTTCATCAGGGATTCGTACTGGTGCGAAACGAGGTGCGATTGTACTTGGGACATGAAGTCCATCACAACCACGACGACGATCAGCAACGAGGTCCCGCCAAGGTAGAACGGAACGTTGGCTGCAACCACCAGGAACTGGGGCAACAAGCACACGGCCGTCATATATAGAGCACCGAACAGGGTCAAACGGGTCAGAACGCCATCAATGTAGCGCGCCGACTGCTCGCCCGGACGAATACCCGGAATAAAGGCACCGGACTTCTTCAGGTTTTCCGCTACGTCTTTCGGATTGAACATCAACGCCGTATAGAAGAAGCAGAAGAAAATAATCCCTGCACTAAACAGCAGAATATTCAACGGCTGACCAGGAGCGATCGACTGCGAGATGTCCTGCAACCAGCCCATACCTTCAGACTGACCGAACCAGGCACCCAACGAAGCCGGAAACAGCAAAATGCTGCTCGCGAAGATAGCAGGAATAACACCGGCCATATTCACTTTCAGCGGCAAGTGGCTGGTCTGCGCAGCGAAGACCTTGCGGCCCTGCTGACGCTTGGCGTAGTGAACAGCAATACGACGCTGACCACGCTCAATGAACACCACAAAACCGATAATCGCTACTGCCAGCAAACCGATGGCAACCAAGGCGAAGATATTGATATCACCCTGACGTGCAGACTCGAAAGACTGCCCGATTGCCCTCGGAAGACCGGCGACGATACCTGCGAAAATCAACATCGAGATACCGTTGCCAACACCACGCTCAGTAATCTGCTCACCCAGCCACATCATGAACATCGCACCAGCCACAAATGTGGTTACCGCGACGAAATGGAAGCCAAAGTCACCAGTGAACGCTACGCCCTGCCCTGCCAGACCGATGGACATGCCAACAGCCTGGACAAGAGCAAGAACGACAGTGAGGTAGCGGGTGTACTGGCTAATCTTGCGACGACCAGCTTCACCTTCCTTCTTCAACTGCTCCAGCTGCGGGCTGACGGCGCTCATCAACTGCATGATGATCGATGCCGAAATGTACGGCATGATCCCCAGTGCAAAGATGCTCATCCGCTCCAGCGCGCCGCCGGAAAACATGTTGAACAAGCTAAGAATGGTCCCCTCATTCTGTCGAAACAGGTCTGCGAGTCGGTCCGGGTTGATACCTGGAACCGGGATGTGTGCGCCTATTCGGTAGACGATAATCGCCAGGAACAGAAAACGCAGACGAGCCCAAAGTTCAGACATACCGCCTTTGCCGAGCGCTGAGAGAGCACCTTGCTTAGCCATTTATTCCTCGAACTTGCCGCCAGCTGCTTCGATAGCCGAACGCGCACCTTTGGTGGCGCCGATTCCCTTGCCGATAGTGACAGCGCGAGTCACTTCACCGGACAGCATGATTTTCACACGCTGTACGTTGACGTTGATCACGTTGGCATCTTTCAGGGTCTGCAGAGTAACGATGTCGCCTTCCACTTTAGCCAGTTCGGACAAACGCACTTCTGCGCGATCCATGGCCTTCAGGGAAACGAAACCGAACTTCGGCAGGCGACGATGCAGCGGCTGTTGACCGCCTTCAAAGCCTGGAGCGATGGTACCACCGGAGCGGGAGGTTTGACCTTTGTGGCCACGGCCACCAGTCTTACCCAAACCGCTACCGATACCACGGCCCGGACGATGCTTTTCGCGACGGGAACCCGGCGCTGGACTCAGATCATTGAGTTTCATCGATTAACCCTCGACACGCAGCATGTAGTAAGCCTTGTTGATCATCCCGCGATTCTCGGGAGTATCCTGGACTTCTACAGTGTGACCGATGCGACGCAGACCCAAACCCTTAACGCACAATTTGTGGTTAGGGATGCGGCCGGTCATGCTTTTGATCAGCGTTACTTTAACGGTAGCCATGATCAGAAGATCTCCTTGACGCTTTTGCCACGCTTGGCGGCAATGGATTCAGGAGATTGCATAGCTTTCAAACCTTTGAAAGTGGCGTGAACCACGTTTACCGGGTTAGTCGAGCCGTAGCACTTGGCCAGAACGTTCTGAACGCCAGCAACCTCGAGGACAGCACGCATAGCGCCGCCAGCGATGATACCGGTACCTTCAGAGGCAGGCTGCATGTACACCTTCGAAGCGCCATGGGCAGACTTCATTGCGTACTGCAGGGTGGTGCCGTTCAGGTCAACTTGGATCATGTTGCGACGAGCAGCTTCCATTGCCTTCTGGATCGCAGCAGGCACTTCACGCGACTTGCCACGGCCGAAGCCAACACGGCCCTTACCATCACCAACCACGGTCAACGCGGTGAAGGTGAAGATACGGCCGCCTTTAACGGTCTTGGCTACGCGGTTAACTTGAACCAGCTTCTCAATGTAGCCTTCGTCGCGCTTTTGGTCGTTATTTGACATAACTTAGAACTCCAGCCCAGCTTCACGAGCAGCATCAGCCAGCGCTTTAACGCGGCCGTGGTACTTGAAGCCAGAGCGGTCGAAAGCCACTTGCGAGACGCCAGCGGCCTTAGCACGCGTAGCGACCAGCTGGCCAACCTTAGTGGCCGCGTCGATGTTGCCAGTGGCACCATCACGCAGTTCTTTATCCAAAGTCGAGGCGCTTGCCAGGACTTTGTTGCCGTCGGCCGAGATGACCTGGGCGTAGATGTGCTGCGACGAGCGGAACACGCAGAGACGCACGACTTCGAGTTCGTGCATTTTCAGGCGTGCTTTGCGAGCGCGACGCAGTCGAGTAACTTTTTTGTCGGTCATTTGCTATGCCCTACTTCTTCTTGGCTTCTTTACGACGGACGACTTCGTCCGCGTAGCGCACACCTTTGCCTTTGTACGGCTCTGGTGGACGGAAGTCGCGGATCTCGGCAGCCACTTGACCTACCAGCTGCTTATCGATGCCCTTGATCAGGATATCGGTCTGGCTAGGAGTTTCAGCGGTGATGCCTTCCGGCAGTTCGTAATCCACTGGGTGCGAGAAGCCAAGGGCCAGGTTCAAAACCGTGCCTTTTGCTTGCGCTTTGTAACCAACACCGACCAGCTGGAGCTTACGCTCGAAGCCTTGGCTTACGCCTTGGACCATGTTGTTTACCAACGCACGCGTGGTACCGGCCATTGCGCGAGTTTGTTGATCGCCATTGCGAGCAGCGAAACGCAGCTCACCAGCTTCTTCAACGATCTCAACGGACGAATGGATGTTCAGTTCAAGAGTACCCTTGGCACCCTTCACCGAAAGCTGTTGGCCTGCGAATTTTACTTCGACACCGGCTGGCAGCTTAACGGGGTTCTTAGCGACGCGAGACATGCTTATCCCCCCTTAGAACACAGTGCAAAGAACTTCGCCGCCGACACCGGCAGCGCGCGCAGCACGATCCGTCATCACACCTTTGTTGGTGGAGACGATAGACACACCGAGACCGCCACGAACTTTCGGCAGATCTTCAACGGACTTGTACTGACGCAGGCCTGGACGGCTAACGCGCTTCACTTCCTCGATGACCGGACGGCCTTCGAAGTACTTCAGCTCGATGGACAGCAGTGGCTTGATTTCGCTGCTGATCTGATAACCCGCAATGTAGCCTTCGTCTTTCAGGACTTTGGCAACAGCTACCTTCAACGTGGAAGATGGCATGCTTACGACGGACTTTTCAGCCATCTGGGCATTACGGATACGAGTTAGCATGTCCGCTAACGGGTCCTGCATACTCATGGGCTAGACGCTCCTAATACAAAAAAATTAGCCTTGCGGCTACATATGTCACCGAGAATCTCCGAGCATAAAACACACGGGCTCAGGCGAGCCGCGTATTTTAGACACACTCCGGAAATGAAACAAGCCCCAAAAGGGGCTTGTTCCAGATTCTAGGCCACCGGTGGTCAGTATCTTGCGATCCTGGCCACCTGGACTTCGAAAGTACTTACCAGCTGGCTTTAACCAGACCTGGTACGTCACCACGCATTGCCGCTTCACGCAGTTTGTTACGGCCGAGGCCGAACTTGCGGTAAACGCCGTGTGGACGACCGGTCAGGCGGCAGCGGTTACGCATGCGCGAGGCGCTTGCGTCACGTGGCTGCTTCTGCAGAGCTACTGTAGCTTCCCAACGCGCTTCTGGACTTGCGCTCAGATCAACGATGATAGCTTTCAGTGCTGCACGCTTCTTGGCGTACTTGGCAACCGTGAGCTGACGCTTCAGCTCGCGGTTTTTCATGCTCATCTTGGCCATGGTCCTACTCCAATCAGTTGCGGAACGGGAATTTGAACGCACGCAGCAGAGCGCGGCCTTCATCATCGTTCTTGGCAGTGGTGGTCAGGGTGATGTCCAGACCGCGGAGAGCATCGATCTTGTCGTAGTCGATTTCCGGGAAGATGATCTGCTCTTTCACGCCCATGCTGTAGTTACCACGACCATCGAAGGACTTGGCATTCAGGCCGCGGAAGTCGCGAACCCGAGGCAGGGAGATCGACAGCAGACGATCCAGGAACTCGTACATACGCTCACGGCGCAGAGTCACTTTGACACCGATCGGCCAACCTTCACGGACTTTAAAGCCAGCGATGGATTTCCGAGCGTAAGTCACAACGACTTTTTGACCGGTGATCTTTTCCAGGTCAGCAACAGCGTGCTCGATGACTTTTTTGTCACCGATCGCTTCGCCCAGACCCATGTTCAGGGTGATTTTGGTAACGCGCGGAACTTCCATCACGTTCGAAAGCTTAAGTTCTTCCTTAAGCTTCGGAGCGATTTCCTTCCGGTAAATCTCTTTTAGTCGTGCCATGGTCTTATCTACCTAGCAGTGTTCAAGCATCAACCGCTTTTTGGGTCGACTTGAAGACACGAATTTTCTTACCGTCTTCTACTTTGAAACCAACGCGATCAGCCTTGTTGGTTTCGCCGTTGAAGATGGCGACGTTAGAAGCGTGCAATGGCGCTTCTTTCTCGACGATACCGCCCTGTACGCCCGACGCGGGGTTAGGCTTGGTATGACGCTTGACCAGGTTCAGACCACCAATGACCAGACGGTCATCAGCAAGAACCTTCAGCACCTTACCGCGCTTACCTTTGTCTTTGCCGGCGATCACGATGATCTCGTCGTCACGACGAATCTTTTGCATGTCGGATCTCCTTACAGCACTTCTGGGGCGAGCGAGACGATCTTCATGAACTTCTCAGTACGAAGTTCACGGGTCACTGGCCCAAAGATACGGGTGCCGATCGGCTCTTGCTTGTTGTTCAGAAGAACAGCAGCGTTGCCATCAAAGCGGATAATGGAGCCATCAGCACGACGTACGCCGTGACGAGTGCGGACTACAACAGCAGTCATCACTTGGCCTTTTTTCACTTTACCGCGAGGAATTGCTTCCTTGACGGTAACTTTGATGATGTCACCGATACCAGCGTAACGACGATGGGAGCCACCCAGCACCTTGATGCACATAACACGGCGAGCGCCGCTGTTATCGGCCACATCGAGCATGGATTGAGTCTGAATCATATAATTTCTCCGACCCCTAGTCCTTAGACTTCCACAGCGCGTTCGAGAACATCAACCAGCGCCCAAGACTTAGTCTTGGCCAGCGGACGAGTTTCACGAATAGTGACTTTGTCGCCGATGTGGCACTGGTTGGTTTCGTCGTGCGCGTGCAGCTTAGTCGAACGCTTAACATATTTACCGTAGATCGGGTGCTTAACGCGACGCTCGATCAAAACGGTGATGGTTTTGTCCATCTTGTCGCTGACAACACGGCCAGTCAGCGTACGGACAGTCTTTTCGGCTTCAGCCATGATCACTTACCTGCCTGCTGGTTGAGCACAGTCTTCACGCGAGCAATGTCACGCTTAACTTGCGAGAGCAGATGAGACTGCCCCAACTGGCCAGTTGCTTTCTGCATACGCAGATTGAACTGGTCGCGCAGCAGGCCGAGCAGTTGCTCGTTCAGCTGCTGTGCGGATTTTTCACGAAGTTCATTCGCTTTCATCACATCACCGTCCGTTTAACAAAGGCGGTGGCGAGCGGCAGCTTTGCAGCAGCCAGGGCAAAAGCCTCACGCGCCAGCTCTTCAGTTACACCCTCGATTTCATACAGGACTTTACCTGGCTGAATCTGGGCTACCCAGTATTCCACGTTACCCTTACCTTTACCCATCCGAACCTCGAGAGGCTTTTTGGAGATCGGCTTGTCCGGGAATACACGGATCCAGATCTTGCCGCCACGTTTTACGTGACGGGTCAGTGCACGACGCGCTGACTCGATCTGACGAGCGGTGAGACGACCACGAGCTACAGACTTCAGCGCGAACTCGCCGAAGCTGACTTTGCTACCGCGCTGAGCCAGACCACGGTTGTGGCCTGTCATCTGCTTGCGGAACTTCGTACGCTTAGGTTGCAACATTTGGCGTACCCCTTACTTAGCAGCTTTTTTACGAGGCGCTGGTGCTTGTGGTTTCAGTTCTTCTTGGCGACCACCAATTACTTCGCCTTTGAAGATCCAAACCTTTACACCGATCACACCGTAAGTGGTGTGAGCTTCGTAGTTGGCATAGTCGATGTCGGCACGCAGGGTGTGCAACGGCACACGACCTTCGCGATACCATTCAGTACGTGCGATTTCAGCACCGCCGAGACGACCGCTCACTTGGATTTTGATGCCCTTGGCACCAATACGCATTGCGTTCTGCACGGCGCGCTTCATAGCACGACGGAACATTACGCGGCGCTCCAGCTGCTGAGCTACGCTCTGCGCAACCAGCATACCGTCGAGCTCCGGCTTGCGGATCTCTTCGATATTGATGTGCACAGGCACACCCATTTGCTTGGTCAGGTCCTGACGCAGTTTCTCAACATCTTCACCTTTCTTCCCGATAACGATACCTGGACGAGCGGTGTGGATGGTGATACGTGCAGTTTGAGCCGGACGATGGATATCGATACGGCTTACGGACGCGCTTTTTAGTTTGTCTTGGAGATACTCACGCACCTTCAGATCAGCGAACAAATAGTCCGCATAAGTCCGACCGTCTGCGTACCAGACGGAGGTGTGCTCCTTGACGATTCCCAGGCGAATGCCAATGGGATGTACTTTCTGACCCATCTCTTCGACTCCGTTACTTGTCAGCAACCTTGACAGTGATATGGCAAGACCGCTTGACGATGCGATCAGCACGGCCTTTGGCACGCGGCATGATACGCTTCAGCGAACGCCCTTCGTTGACGAAAACGGTGCTGACCTTCAGGTCATCAACGTCTGCGCCTTCGTTATGCTCGGCGTTGGCTACGGCCGACTCCAGCACTTTCTTCATGATCTCGGCGGCTTTCTTACTGCTGAAAGCCAACAGGTTGAGCGCTTCGCCCACCTTCTTCCCGCGGATCTGGTCGGCGACCAAGCGGGCTTTCTGGGCGGAGATTCGAGCGCCCGACAACTTAGCGGCTACTTCCATTTCCTAACCCCTTAACGCTTGGCTTTCTTGTCTGCCACGTGCCCACGGTAAGTGCGGGTACCGGCAAACTCGCCCAGTTTGTGGCCGACCATGTCTTCGTTAACGAGAACTGGGACGTGTTGACGACCGTTGTGTACTGCGATGGTCAAACCGACCATTTGTGGCAGGATCATAGAACGGCGCGACCAGGTCTTAACTGGTTTGCGATCGTTCTTTTCCGCCGCCACTTCGATCTTCTTCAGTAGGTGAAGATCAATAAAAGGACCTTTTTTCAGAGAACGTGGCACTGTCGTATCCCTCTATTTACTTGCGACGACGGACGATCATTTTGTCGGTACGCTTATTACCACGAGTCTTCGCGCCCTTAGTCGGGAAGCCCCATGGCGATACCGGATGACGACCACCAGAGGTACGACCTTCACCACCACCGTGTGGGTGGTCAACCGGGTTCATGGCAACACCACGAACGGTTGGGCGAACGCCACGCCAGCGTTTGGCACCAGCTTTACCCAGCGAACGCAGGCTGTGCTCGGAGTTCGAGACTTCGCCCAGGGTCGCACGGCATTCAGCCAGTACTTTACGCATCTCACCAGAACGCAGACGCAGGGTCACGTAGACACCTTCACGAGCGATCAGCTGAGCCGAAGCACCAGCGGAACGAGCGATCTGTGCGCCTTTACCTGGCTTCAATTCGATGCCGTGTACGGTGCTACCAACTGGAATGTTACGCAGTTGCAGAGCGTTGCCCGGCTTGATCGGTGCCAGGGCACCTGCGATCAGCTGGTCGCCAGCACTCACGCCTTTAGGCGCGATGATGTAGCGACGCTCGCCATCTGCGTACAGCAGCAGAGCGATGTGAGCAGTACGGTTTGGATCGTATTCGATACGCTCGACAGTGGCAGAGATGCCATCTTTGTCGTTGCGACGGAAATCGACCAGACGATAATGCTGCTTATGGCCACCACCGATGTGACGAGTGGTAATACGACCATTGTTGTTACGACCACCAGTCTTCGATTTCTTCTCGAGCAGCGGTGCGTGAGGAGCGCCTTTATGCAGCTCCTGGTTGACCACCTTGACCACAAAACGGCGGCCAGGGGAAGTCGGTTTGCATTTAACGATTGCCATGATGCACCCCTTCCTTACTCAGCACTGCTGCTGAAATCGAGATCTTGGCCTGGCTGAAGGGAGATAACTGCCTTCTTCCAGTCATTACGCTTGCCCAGACCGCGAGCAGTGCGCTTGCTCTTACCCAGAACATTCAGGGTAGTAACACGCTCTACTTTCACGCTGAACAGGCTTTCGACGGCCTTCTTGATTTCCAGCTTGGTTGCGTCAGTTGCAACCTTGAAAACGAACTGGCCTTTCTTGTCAGCCAGAACCGTAGCCTTTTCGGAAACGTGCGGGCCAAGCAGAACTTTAAATACGCGTTCCTGGTTCATCCCAGCAGCTCCTCGAATTTCTTCACGGCCGACACGGTGATCAACACCTTGTCGTATGCGATCAGACTAACTGGATCGGAACCTTGCACGTCACGTACATCAACGTGTGGCAGGTTGCGAGCAGCCAGGTACAGGTTCTGATCAACAGCTTCGGACACGATCAAAACGTCGGTCAGATTCATGTTGTTCAGCTTGCCCAGCAGATCTTTGGTTTTTGGACCTTCAACAGCGAAGTCCTGAACCACGACCAGACGATCAGTACGCACGAGTTCAGCAAGGATGGAGCGCAGTGCTGCGCGATACATCTTCTTGTTGAGCTTCTGAGAGTGATCCTGTGGACGAGCTGCGAAAGTGGTACCGCCGCCACGCCAGATTGGGCTACGGATAGTACCGGCACGAGCACGGCCAGTACCTTTCTGACGCCAAGGGCGCTTACCGCCACCACGAACGTCGGAACGGGTCTTTTGCTGCTTGCTACCTTGACGGCCGCCGGCCATGTAGGCCACGACTGCTTGGTGAACGAGCGTCTCGTTGAATTCGCCGCCAAATGTCAGTTCGGAAACTTCGATCGCTTGAGCGTCATTTACATTTAATTGCATGTCAGCTTCCCCTTAACCGCGAGCCTTGGCCGCTGGACGTACAACCAGGTTGCCGCCAGTAGCGCCAGGAACAGCACCCTTGACCAACAACAGATTGCGTTCAGCGTCGACGCGCACTACTTCGAGGGACTGCACGGTCACGCGCTCAGCGCCCATATGACCGGACATTTTTTTGCCCTTGAATACACGACCAGGAGTCTGGCACTGGCCAATAGAGCCCGGGACGCGGTGGGAAACGGAGTTACCGTGAGTGTTGTCTTGGCCACGGAAATTCCAACGCTTGATCGTACCCTGGAAGCCTTTACCTTTGGACTGACCGGTTACATCAACCAGTTGACCAGCGGCGAAGATTTCAGCGTTGATCAGATCGCCAGCCTGGTAGTCACCATCTTCAAGACGGAACTCCATGACAGTACGACCAGCTGCAACGTTTGCTTTAGCGAAGTGACCTGCTTGAGCAGCAGTCACGCGCGAAGCACGACGCTCGCCGACAGTGACTTGCACTGCACGATAGCCATCGGTTTCTTCAGTTTTGAACTGGGTGACGCGATTCGGCTCGATCTCAATGACCGTGACCGGAATGGAGACACCTTCTTCGGTGAAAATACGGGTCATACCGCATTTACGACCGACTACACCAATAGTCATGTTGTAAACCTCATGAGTGTACGGGGCTTTCACCCGCTATGGCCGCCCATTTCAGAGCGTTACACGACTAAGACCCGAGTCTTAGCCGAGGCTGATCTGTACTTCCACACCGGCCGCCAGATCAAGCTTCATAAGAGCATCAACGGTTTTATCCGTTGGCTGGACGATGTCCAGAACGCGCTTATGAGTACGGATCTCGTACTGGTCACGCGCGTCTTTGTTGACGTGCGGGGAGACCAGAACGGTGAACCGCTCTTTGCGGGTAGGCAGTGGAATAGGACCACGCACTTGTGCCCCAGTACGTTTCGCGGTTTCCACGATTTCCTGGGTGGATTGGTCGATCAGGCGATGGTCAAAAGCCTTCAACCTGATACGGATTTGCTGATTTTGCATTGGATTTCAGACTCCGGCTGCTATTCCCAGCGAGCGCAATACGCCCGTTAAAAGGAGGCGCAATTCTATAGACGCCCCAGATAGGTGTCAACCCAATAAAAAAGGCCTCCGCTAAGCGGAGGCCTTCTCAAAAAACCGAGCTACCTCAGAAGAGATAATTACTCGATGATTTTAGCTACAACACCAGCACCAACGGTACGGCCGCCTTCACGGATAGCGAAGCGCAGACCGTCTTCCATTGCGATGGTTTTGATCAGGGTGACAACCATTTTGATGTTGTCGCCTGGCATTACCATCTCAACGCCTTCCGGCAGTTCGCAGTTACCAGTTACGTCGGTAGTACGGAAGTAGAACTGTGGACGGTAGCCTTTGAAGAACGGAGTGTGACGACCGCCTTCTTCTTTGCTCAGCACGTACACTTCAGCTTCGAACTTGGTGTGCGGCTTAACCGAACCTGGCTTAACCAGAACCTGGCCACGCTCAACGTCGTCACGCTTGGTACCACGCAGCAGAACGCCGCAGTTCTCGCCAGCACGACCTTCGTCGAGCAGCTTACGGAACATTTCAACACCGGTGCAGGTGGTGACGGTAGTGTCACGCAGACCAACGATTTCCAGTGGATCCTGAACCTTGACGATACCGCGCTCGATACGGCCAGTTACAACAGTACCGCGACCGGAGATCGAGAATACGTCTTCGATTGGCATCAGGAACGGCTTGTCGATAACACGAACTGGATCTGGGATGTAGCTGTCCAGAGTCTCAACCAGTTTACGAACGGCAGTGGTGCCCATTTCGTTTTCGTCGTTACCTTCCAGAGCCATACGAGCAGAACCGATGATGATCGGAGTGTCGTCGCCTGGGAAGTCGTAAGTGCTCAGCAGATCGCGCACTTCCATCTCAACCAGTTCCAGCAGCTCAGCGTCGTCTACCAGGTCAGCCTTGTTCAGGAAGACCACGATGTACGGAACGCCAACCTGACGGGACAGCAGGATGTGCTCACGGGTTTGTGGCATCGGACCATCAGCGGCCGAGCAAACCAGGATTGCGCCGTCCATCTGGGCAGCACCGGTGATCATGTTCTTCACATAGTCAGCGTGACCTGGGCAGTCAACGTGAGCGTAGTGACGGATCAGCGAGTTGTATTCAACGTGCGCGGTGTTGATGGTGATACCACGAGCTTTTTCTTCTGGCGCGCTGTCGATTTTATCGAAATCAACGATTGCGGAACCGAATACTTCGGAGCAAACGCGAGTCAGAGCAGCAGTCAGAGTGGTTTTACCATGGTCAACGTGACCGATGGTGCCAACGTTGACGTGCGGTAGGGAACGATCAAATTTTTCTTTAGCCACGACAATTAACTCCTTGCCTAAAGGACTGAATCAGCCTTGTTTTTTGGATACAGTTTCAGCGATATGCGCCGGAGCTGTGTTGTATTTTTTGAATTCCATAGAGTAGCTTGCGCGACCCTGGGACATGGAACGAACGTCGGTCGCATAACCGAACATCTCACCCAACGGAACCTCGGCGCGAATCACTTTGCCGGAAACCGTGTCTTCCATACCCAAGATCATGCCGCGACGACGGTTAAGGTCGCCCATGACATCACCCATATAGTCTTCAGGTGTAACAACTTCTACCGCCATGATTGGCTCAAGCAACTCACCACCGCCCTTCTGGGCCAGTTGCTTGGTTGCCATGGAAGCAGCCACCTTAAACGCCATCTCGTTGGAGTCGACGTCGTGGTAAGAACCGTCAAAAACGGTTGCTTTCAGGCCGATCAGCGGATAGCCGGCAACAACACCGTTCTTCATCTGCTCTTCGATGCCCTTCTGGATAGCAGGGATGTATTCCTTAGGAACCACACCACCTACTACTTCGTTCACGAATTGCAGACCTTCCTGACCTTCGTCAGCAGGAGCAAAACGGATCCAGCAGTGACCGAACTGACCACGACCGCCGGACTGACGAACGAACTTGCCTTCGATTTCACAGTTCTTCGTGATGCGCTCACGATAGGAAACCTGAGGCTTACCGATGTTGGCTTCGACGTTGAACTCACGGCGCATCCGGTCAACCAGGATGTCCAGGTGCAGCTCGCCCATGCCGGAGATGATCGTTTGACCAGTCTCTTCATCAGTCTTGACGCGGAAAGATGGATCTTCCTGAGCAAGCTTGCCCAGAGCGATACCCATTTTTTCCTGGTCATCCTTGGTCTTAGGCTCTACGGCAACCGAGATAACCGGCTCCGGGAAGTCCATGCGAACCAGGATGATTGGCTTAGCAGCGTCGCACAAAGTCTCACCAGTGGTGACGTCCTTCATGCCGATCAGGGCCGCGATGTCACCAGCGCGCACTTCCTTGATCTCTTCGCGGGCGTTTGCGTGCATTTGCACCATACGACCCACGCGCTCTTTCTTGCCTTTAACCGAGTTGATCACGCCGTCACCGGAGGCCAACACGCCCGAGTAAACGCGGACGAAGGTCAAAGTACCCACGAATGGGTCAGTAGCGATCTTGAACGCCAGAGCCGAGAACGGCTCGCTGTCGTCAGCATGACGCTCCATCTCTTCTTCCTCGTTATCAGGGTTGGTACCCTTGATAGCAGGAATGTCGGTTGGAGCAGGCAGGTAGTCGATAACGGCGTCGAGAACCAGGGGAACACCCTTGTTCTTGAAGGAAGAACCGCAAACAGCCAAGACGATCTCACCAGCAATAGTACGCTGACGCAGAGCGGCCTTGATTTCCACGTTGGTGAGTTCTTCACCTTCGAGGTACTTGTTCATCAGCTCTTCGCTGGCTTCGGCAGCAGCCTCAACCAGGTTATTGCGCCACTCGTCAGCCAGTTCCTGCAACTCTGCAGGGATAGGCTTGCGAACAGGAACCATGCCTTTATCGGCGTCATTCCAGTAGACGGCTTCCATGGTGATCAGATCGATCTGGCCCTGGAAGTTGTCTTCGGAACCGATAGCCAATTGGATTGGCACCGGAGTGTGACCCAGACGCTGCTTGATCTGACCGATCACGCGCAGGAAGTTCGCACCAGCACGGTCCATCTTGTTTACGTAAACAAGACGCGGAACACCGTACTTGTTGGCTTGACGCCATACGGTTTCCGACTGAGGCTCAACACCCGAAGTACCGCAGAACACAACGACCGCGCCGTCGAGTACACGCAGGGAACGTTCAACTTCAATAGTGAAGTCAACGTGGCCCGGGGTATCGATTACGTTGAAGCGATGCTCGTCTTTGTACTGCTTGGCAGAACCTTTCCAGAAGGCGGTAATAGCAGCAGAAGTAATGGTAATACCACGCTCCTGCTCCTGAACCATCCAGTCTGTGGTCGCGGCGCCATCATGCACCTCGCCCATTTTGTGACTTTTGCCGGTGTAAAACAGCACGCGCTCGGTGGTGGTGGTTTTACCAGCATCCACGTGAGCAACGATACCGATGTTACGGTAGCGGCTAATCGGAGTAGTACGAGCCATAAAGCCCTCGCAAAATTAGTGAAGCTAAGATTAGAAGCGGTAGTGCGAGAAAGCTTTGTTAGCTTCAGCCATACGGTGCACGTCTTCACGCTTCTTAACAGCAGCACCTTTACCTTCAGCAGCGTCCAACAGCTCGCCGGCCAAACGCAGAGCCATAGACTTCTCGCCGCGCTTACGGGCGAAGTCTACCAACCAGCGCATTGCCAGGGCGTTACGACGGGACGGACGAACTTCAACCGGAACCTGGTAAGTAGCACCGCCTACACGGCGCGACTTCACTTCGACCAGCGGAGCGATGGCGTCGAGAGCTTTCTCGAAGATTTCCAGGGGGTCGCTGTTCTTGCGTTCTTTAACCTTTTCCAGCGCGCCATAAACGATACGCTCGGCAACGGCTTTCTTGCCGCTTTCCATCACGTGGTTCATGAACTTGGCCAGGATTTGGCTTCCGTATTTTGGATCGTCAAGCACTTCGCGCTTGGCTGCTACGCGTCTTCTTGGCATGGATAAGCCCTCAAACGGTCTTCAGGTTCGTTCGGAATCGGTGCCCTTGCGGGACGCCTCCGACCTTACTCTTATCGACTCAGAAAATAAGATGATTCAGTTTACAAAAAGCCGCTACTACTTAGGCTTCTTGGTACCGTACTTCGAACGACCCTGGTTACGACCTTTAACGCCGGAAGTATCCAAGGAGCCGCGTACGGTGTGATAACGAACACCTGGCAAGTCTTTTACACGACCGCCGCGGATCAGTACCACGCTGTGCTCTTGCAGGTTGTGGCCTTCACCGCCGATGTACGAGGAAACCTCGAAACCGTTGGTCAGGCGCACACGGCATACTTTACGCAGTGCCGAGTTAGGTTTTTTCGGCGTAGTGGTATACACGCGAGTGCATACGCCACGACGTTGCGGGCAGTTCTGCAGCGCAGGCACGTCGGATTTCTCGACGATACGCTTACGCGGCTGACGTACCAGCTGGTTGATAGTTGCCATCTACTAGCTCCACTGTTGTCTTGCGACGCTATTGTCTTGCAAGAAAAGCAAAATGGCAGGAACGAATTCCCGCCAAATTTAGGGGTACAAGAGTCTAAAGAGGATCTTGCCCCCAGTCAAGGCAAGGCCCCGACCTCCCCCTCCACCGAAACCCGACAAAACTGTCTTGTTCCGACGAACGGGGCTGCCAGGGCCCGGTCTTATTTATCGCAGAACTCAGTTACCGCTAGAGTTCAGCGCTTCGGTCAGTGCAGCTTCCACTTCACTGGCGCTTACGCGCAGCGGCTTGTCGAGTTCACGGCGACGCTTACGCTCGCTGTGGTAGGCCAAGCCGGTACCGGCCGGGATCAGACGACCCACAACCACGTTTTCTTTCAGGCCGCGCAGGTAGTCGCGCTTGCCGGTTACCGCCGCTTCGGTCAGTACGCGAGTGGTTTCCTGGAAGGAAGCCGCCGAGATGAACGATTCGGTGGACAACGACGCCTTGGTGATACCCAGCAGAACACGAGTGAACTTGGAGACAAACTTGTCCTCCGTGCTCAGGCGCTCGTTTTCTACCAGTACGTGAGTCAGTTCCATCTGGTCGCCCTTGATGAAACTCGAATCGCCGGATTCAGCGATTTCAACTTTACGCAGCATCTGACGCAGGATGGTCTCGATGTGCTTATCGTTGATCTTCACGCCCTGCAGACGGTAAACGTCCTGGATCTCGTTGACGATGTACTTGGCCAGCGCACTCACACCCAGCAGACGCAGGATGTCGTGAGGATCGCTCGGGCCGTCGGAGATAACTTCGCCGCGGTTTACCTGTTCGCCTTCGAAGACGTTCAGGTGACGCCACTTCGGAATCAGCTCTTCATACGGATCGCTACCGTCGTTCGGGGTAATGACCAGACGGCGCTTGCCCTTGGTCTCTTTACCGAACGCGATGGTGCCGCTGACTTCAGCCAGGATCGACGCTTCTTTCGGACGACGAGCTTCGAACAAGTCGGCAACACGCGGCAGACCACCGGTGATGTCGCGGGTTTTCGAAGTTTCTTGCGGGATACGAGCGATAACATCACCGATCGCGATCTTCGCACCATCCGCTACACCGACCAAGGCGTTGGCTGGCAGGAAGTACTGAGCGATAACGTCAGTGCCTGGCAGCAACAGATCCTTGCCGTTGTCATCGACCATCTTCACGGCAGGACGGATGTCCTTACCGGCAGCTGGACGATCTTTGGCGTCGAGTACTTCAATGTTGGTCATACCGGTCAATTCGTCAGTCTGACGCTTGATCGTGATGCCTTCTTCCATGCCCACGTAGGTCACGGTACCTTTCATTTCGGTAACGATTGGGTGAGTGTGCGGATCCCACTTGGCCACGATTGCGCCAGCGTCGACCTTGTCACCTTCTTTAACCGAAATCACAGCACCGTACGGCAGCTTGTAACGCTCACGCTCACGACCGAAGTCATCAGCGATTGCCAGCTCACCGGAACGGGACACAGCAACCAGGTGGCCATCCACTCGCTCAACGTGCTTGAGGTTATGCAGGCGGACGGTACCGCCATTCTTCACCTGAACGCTGTCAGCTGCGGAGGTCCGGCTAGCCGCACCACCGATGTGGAACGTACGCATGGTCAGCTGGGTACCCGGCTCACCGATGGACTGGGCAGCGATAACGCCGACCGCTTCACCGATGTTCACCTGGTGACCACGAGCCAAGTCACGGCCATAGCACTTGGCGCAGATGCCGTAGCGGGTTTCGCAGCTGATCGGCGAGCGAACAATCACTTCGTCGATGCTGTTGAGTTCGATGAACTCGACCCACTTCTCATCTACCAGGGTGCCGGCAGGAACGATAACTTCCTCGGTACCTGGCTTGAATACGTCACGGGCAATAACACGGCCCAATACGCGCTCACCCAGCGGCTCTACAACGTCACCGCCTTCAATGTGCGGAGTCATCAGCAGGCCGTGCTCGGTGCCGCAATCGATCTCGGTTACAACCAGATCTTGTGCAACGTCTACCAGACGACGAGTCAGGTAACCGGAGTTAGCGGTTTTCAACGCGGTATCCGCCAGACCTTTACGAGCACCGTGCGTGGAGATGAAGTACTGAAGTACGCTCAAACCTTCACGGAAGTTCGCAGTAATCGGCGTTTCGATGATGGAACCATCCGGCTTGGCCATCAGGCCACGCATACCGGCGAGCTGACGGATCTGCGCAGCAGAACCCCGTGCGCCCGAGTCGGCCATCATGTACATCGAGTTGAAAGACTCTTGATCGACTTCGACGCCGTGGCGGTCGATGACCTTCTCTTTCGAGAGGTTGGCCATCATCGCCTTGGACACTTCGTCGTTGGCCTTGGACCAAAGGTCGATCACTTTGTTGTACTTCTCGCCCTGGGTTACCAGGCCGGAGGCGTACTGGCTCTCGATCTCTTTCACTTCATCAGTGGCGGCACTGATGATGCGGGCTTTTTCATCCGGGATAACGAAGTCGTTAACACCGATGGAAACGCCGGAAATGGTCGAGTAAGCGAAACCGGTATACATCAACTGGTCAGCGAAGATCACGGTCTCTTTCAGACCAACCACGCGGTAGCACTGGTTGATCAGCTTGGAGATCGCCTTTTTCTTCATCGGCAGGTTGACGACGTCGTAAGACAGACCTTTTGGCACAACCTGGTACAACAGCGCACGGCCGACAGTGGTGTCGACGATACGGGTGTTGCTCACGCTGCCGCCGTCACGGTCGTTGACGGTTTCGTGGATCCGCACCTTGACCTTGGCGTGCAGTGCGGCTTCGCCGGCACGGAACACACGGTCAACTTCTTGCAGGTCAGCGAATACACGACCTTCGCCCTTGGCGTTGATCGCTTCACGGGTCATGTAGTACAGACCCAATACAACGTCCTGCGACGGAACGATGATTGGCTCACCGTTGGCTGGCGACAGGATGTTGTTGGTCGACATCATCAACGCACGCGCTTCCAACTGGGCTTCCAGTGTCAGCGGTACGTGCACGGCCATTTGGTCGCCGTCGAAGTCGGCGTTGTACGCAGCACAGACCAGAGGGTGCAGCTGGATAGCCTTACCTTCGATCAGTACCGGTTCAAACGCCTGGATACCCAGACGGTGAAGGGTCGGTGCACGGTTGAGGAGAACCGGGTGTTCGCGAATCACTTCAGCAAGAACGTCCCAAACCTCTGGCAGTTCGCGCTCGACCATTTTCTTGGCCGCTTTGATGGTGGTCGCAAGACCGCGCATTTCCAGCTTGCCGAAGATGAACGGCTTGAACAGCTCCAGCGCCATCTTCTTAGGCAGACCGCACTGGTGCAGACGCAGGGTCGGGCCTACGGTAATTACCGAACGACCGGAGTAGTCAACACGCTTACCGAGCAAGTTCTGACGGAAACGACCTTGCTTACCCTTGATCATGTCAGCCAGGGATTTCAGAGGACGCTTGTTCGAACCGGTGATAGCGCGGCCACGACGACCGTTGTCGAGCAAGGCATCGACCGCTTCTTGCAACATACGCTTTTCGTTGCGCACGATGATGTCCGGAGCGGACAGATCAAGCAGGCGCTTCAAGCGGTTGTTACGGTTGATCACGCGGCGGTACAGGTCGTTGAGGTCGGACGTCGCGAAACGACCACCGTCCAACGGTACCAGCGGACGCAGGTCTGGCGGCAGAACCGGCAGAACGGTCAGCACCATCCACTCTGGCAGGTTGCCGGAGCCCTGGAAGGCTTCCATCAACTTCAGACGCTTGGACAGTTTCTTGATCTTGGTTTCGGAGTTGGTTTGCGGAATTTCTTCGCGCAGACGACCAATCTCGTGCTCCAGGTCGATAGCGTGCAGCAGTTCGCGGACAGCCTCGGCACCCATGCGGGCATCGAAATCGTCGCCGAACTCTTCCAGCGCTTCGAAGTACTGCTCGTCGTTCAGCAGCTGACCCTTTTCAAGGGTGGTCATGCCTGGATCGATAACGACATAGCTCTCGAAGTAGAGAACGCGCTCGATATCACGCAGGGTCATGTCCATCAGCAAACCGATACGGGACGGCAGCGATTTCAGGAACCAGATGTGGGCAACTGGCGAAGCCAGCTCGATGTGCGCCATGCGCTCACGACGAACCTTGGCCAGCGCGACTTCAACGCCGCACTTCTCGCAGATAACACCACGGTGCTTCAAGCGCTTGTACTTACCGCACAGGCACTCGTAATCCTTTACCGGGCCAAAGATCTTGGCGCAGAACAGGCCGTCACGCTCAGGTTTGAACGTACGGTAGTTGATGGTTTCCGGCTTTTTAACTTCACCGAACGACCACGAACGGATCATCTCAGGCGATGCCAATCCAATACGGATGGCGTCGAACTCTTCGACTTGACCCTGGTTTTTCAGCAAATTCAGTAGGTCTTTCAAGGCCTTTCCTCCTGGCGGAGCAGAGAGCGGGCTAAACAGCCCCGCTCTCGATTCGCGTCACGTGTTATTCGGTTTCCAGATCGATATCGATGCCGAGGGAACGAATTTCTTTGATCAACACGTTGAAAGACTCGGGCATGCCCGGCTCCATACGGTGATCGCCGTCCACGATGTTTTTGTACATCTTGGTACGGCCGTTCACATCGTCCGACTTCACTGTGAGCATTTCTTGCAGAGTGTATGCAGCACCGTATGCTTCCAGTGCCCAGACCTCCATCTCCCCGAAACGCTGACCACCGAACTGAGCCTTACCACCCAGCGGCTGCTGGGTAACCAGGCTGTACGAACCGGTAGAACGAGCGTGCATCTTATCGTCTACCAAGTGGTTCAGCTTCAGCATGTACATGTAGCCAACAGTAACCGGGCGCTCGAACTTGTTGCCGGTACGGCCGTCGAACAGCTGCATCTGGCCGCTTTCTGGCAGGTCTGCCAGTTTCAGCATGGCCTTGATTTCGCTTTCCTTGGCACCGTCGAACACCGGGGTAGCCATTGGAACGCCGCCGCGCAGGTTCTTCGCCAGATCCAGAATCTCCTGGTCGGAGAAAGTGTCCAGCTCTTCTTTGCGGCCGCCGATCTCGTTGTAGATCTCGTGCAGGAACTTACGCAGGTCTGCGACCTTGCGCTGCTCTTCGATCATACGGTTGATCTTCTCGCCCAAACCTTTAGCCGCGAGGCCCAGGTGGGTTTCAAGGATCTGACCAACGTTCATACGCGAAGGTACGCCCAACGGGTTGAGGACGACGTCGACCGGGGTGCCATTGGCATCGTGCGGCATGTCTTCAACCGGCATGATCACGGAGACCACACCTTTGTTACCGTGACGACCGGCCATCTTGTCGCCCGGCTGGATGCGACGACGGATTGCCAGGTAAACCTTGACGATTTTCAGCACGCCTGGAGCCAGGTCATCGCCCTGCTGCAGTTTGCGCTTCTTGTCTTCGAACTTGTCGTCCAGCAGACGGCGGCGATCAACGATATAGGCCTGAGCCTTCTCGAGCTGCTCGTTCAGAGCATCTTCAGCCATGCGCAGTTTGAACCACTGCCCATGCTCAAGACCGTCGAGGATTTCGTCGGTGATGTCCTGACCTTTCTTCAGACCTGCGCCGCCTTCGGCCTTGTGGCCTACCAGCGCGGAACGCAGACGTTCGAAGGTCGCGCCTTCAACGATACGGAACTCTTCGTTCAGGTCCTTGCGGATCTCGTCGAGCTGGGTCTTCTCGATGGACAGTGCACGAGCATCACGCTCAACGCCGTCACGGGTGAAGACCTGTACGTCGATGACAGTACCCTTGGTACCGGTAGGCACACGCAGGGAAGTGTCTTTAACGTCGCTGGCTTTTTCACCGAAAATGGCGCGCAACAGCTTCTCTTCCGGAGTCAGTTGAGTCTCGCCTTTCGGGGTGACCTTACCAACCAGGATGTCGCCTGCGCCAACTTCAGCACCTACGTAAACGATACCGGCTTCGTCCAGCTTGTTCAGTGCAGCCTCACCCACGTTCGGGATGTCTGCAGTGATTTCCTCAGGCCCAAGCTTGGTGTCACGCGCCACACAGGTCAGTTCCTGGATGTGGATCGTGGTGAAGCGGTCTTCCTGAACCACACGCTCGGACAGGCAGATGGAGTCTTCGAAGTTGAAGCCGTTCCACGCCATGAACGCGATGCGCATGTTCTGACCCAGAGCCAGCTCACCCATATCGGTGGACGGGCCGTCGGCCATGATGTCGCTACGCTGAACGCGATCACCCTTGCTCACCAGCGGACGCTGGTTGATGCAGGTGTTCTGGTTCGAGCGGGTGTATTTGGTCAGGTTGTAGATGTCGACACCGGCTTCGCCAGTTTCAACTTCGTCATCGGCAACACGAACCACGATACGGCTGGCATCAACGGAGTCGATCACGCCGCCACGACGAGCCACGACGCAAACGCCGGAGTCACGGGCTACGTTACGCTCCATGCCGGTACCTACCAGCGGCTTGTCGGCACGCAGGGTCGGTACAGCTTGACGCTGCATGTTGGAACCCATCAACGCACGGTTGGCGTCATCGTGTTCCAGGAACGGGATCAGCGACGCTGCGACCGAAACTACCTGCTTGGGCGATACGTCCATCAAGGTGACGTCTTCCGGCGCCTTGACGGTGAACTCGTTCAAGTGACGAACAGCTACCAACTCGTCGATCAGGACTTTCTTGTCGTTCATCGTGGCCGAAGCCTGAGCGATCACGTGATCAGCTTCTTCGATGGCGGACAGGAACACGATCTCGTCGGTAACCAGAGCGTCTTTCACTACACGGTACGGGCTCTCGAGGAAGCCGTACTGGTTGGTGCGCGCATAAGCGGCCAGGGAGTTGATCAGACCGATGTTCGGACCTTCCGGCGTTTCGATCGGGCATACACGACCGTAGTGCGTCGGGTGAACGTCACGAACTTCAAAGCCAGCACGCTCGCGGGTCAGACCGCCCGGGCCCAGTGCAGAAACACGGCGCTTGTGGGTGATCTCGGAGAGCGGGTTGTTCTGGTCCATGAACTGCGAGAGCTGGCTGGAACCGAAGAACTCTTTCACCGCCGCAGCCACTGGCTTGGCGTTGATCAGGTCTTGCGGCATCAGGCCTTCGCTTTCAGCCATCGACAGACGCTCTTTGACCGCACGCTCAACACGTACCAGGCCAACGCGGAACTGGTTCTCGGCCATTTCGCCTACGCAGCGAACACGACGGTTACCCAGGTGGTCGATGTCATCGACTATGCCTTTGCCGTTACGGATGTCGACCAGGGTCTTCAGCACCGCAACGATGTCTTCCTTGCACAACACGCCCGAACCTTCGATCTCGGTACGACCGATACGACGGTTGAACTTCATCCGGCCTACAGCAGACAGGTCATAGCGCTCTGGGCTGAAGAACAGGTTGTTGAACAGGGTTTCGGCAGCGTCTTTGGTTGGTGGCTCGCCAGGACGCATCATGCGATAGATCTCGACCAGCGCTTCCAATTGGTTGCTGGTGGAGTCGATCTTCAGGGTGTCGGAGACGAACGGACCGCAGTCGATATCGTTGGTGTACAGGGTCTCGATGCGAACAACCTGAGCCTTGGCGATTTTTGCCAGGATCTCGGTGTTCAGCTCGGTGTTGCACTCGGCCAGGATCTCGCCTGTAGCCGGGTGAACGATGACCTTGGCAGTGGTGCGACCCAGGACGTAGTCCAGAGGCACGTCCAGCGACTTGATACCGGCTTTTTCGATCTGGTTGATGTGGCGCGCAGTAATACGACGGCCAGCCTCAACGATGACCTTGCCCTTCTCATCCTGGATGTCCAGGACCGCAATTTCACCACGCAGACGCGAAGCAATCAGTTCCAGGCTGAGGGTTTCATCCTTCAGGCTGAATACGTTGGTGGTGTAGAAAGCGTCCAGCACCTGCTCGGTGGTATAGCCGAGCGCGCGCAGCAGTACCGAGGCCGGCAGCTTGCGACGACGGTCGATACGCACGAACACGCAGTCTTTCGGGTCGAACTCGAAGTCCAACCACGAACCACGGTACGGAATGATCCGCGCGGAGTACAGGAGCTTACCGGAGCTGTGCGTCTTGCCACGGTCGTGATCGAAGAACACGCCCGGGGAACGGTGCAGCTGGGAAACGATTACACGCTCGGTACCGTTGATAACGAAGGTACCGTTCTCAGTCATCAACGGGATTTCGCCCATGTAGACTTCTTGCTCTTTGATGTCCTTGATCGCTTTGTTCGACGATTCTTTGTCGAAAATGATCAGACGAACTTTTACCCGCAAAGGTACGGCGTACGTAACACCGCGCAACACGCATTCTTTGACATCAAATGCCGGTTCGCCCAGGCGATAACCGACGTACTCCAGCGCAGCATTGCCGGAGTAGCTGATGATCGGGAAAACGGATTTGAAGGCCGCATGCAGGCCCACGTCGCGGAACTGATCTTTGGTCGCTCCCGCCTGCAAGAATTCACGATACGAATCCAGCTGGATAGCCAGAAGGTACGGGACATCCATGACGTCCGGCAACTTGCTAAAGTCCTTGCGGATACGTTTTTTCTCAGTATATGAGTAAGCCATCAGCGTTCCCCAGCTTGGTCACCTGCTTGTTTGGCCCTCCCGACGGGAGCAGCCAGAAAATCTTGCAAACCCCATGGTTTGCACCACCGCATCGGGTGGCTACAGCGCGTTAGTGGCGGCGACCGAGTCGACAGCCAAGAACGGAAAAAGGCCGGTGGCAAGAGCCACCAGCCATCAGCCTTCAGCTTAACGCTTGGGCTGGAAACGCAAGGTCGATGCTTACTTCAGCTCGACTTTAGCGCCTGCTTCTTCCAGAGTAGCTTTGGCTTTGTCAGCAGCGTCTTTCGACACAGCTTCCAGAACCTGGGCAGGAGCGCCGTCAACTACAGCCTTGGCTTCTTTCAGGCCCAGACCGGTCAGTTCACGTACTGCCTTGATCACGTTTACTTTCTTCTCGCCAGCTTCCAGCAGCATGACGTTGAATTCGGTTTGCTCTTCAACAACGGCAGCAGCAGCAGCTGGACCGGCGGAAGCAGCGGCAGCAGAAACGCCGAATTTTTCTTCGAAAGCTTTGATCAGCTCAACAACCTGCAGAACCGACATTTCAGCTACGGCGTTGAGGATATCGTCTTGGGAGATAGACATTGCTGTATTTCCTGAATTGGGGGACGGCCTACGCGGCCATCGAAATAAACAAAAATACGCGAGAGAAAGTGCTCAGCCTTAGGCTGCGGCAGCTTCTTTTTGCTCGCGAACTGCAGCCAGAGTACGAGCCAGCTTGCTGGTAGCGCCTTGAATCACGCTCATCAGCTGCGAAATAGCTTCGTTACGGGTCGGCAGTGTTGCCAGTACGTCGATTTGGTTAGCTGCGAGGAACTTGCCCTCGAACGCAGCTGCCTTGATCTCGAACTTATCCTGACTCTTGGCGAATTCCTTGAACAAACGGGCAGCAGCGCCTGGATGGTCCTTGGAGAACGCGATCAGAGTCGGGCCGGTGAACACGTCGTTGAGGACACTGTATTCAGTGTCAGCAACAGCGCGCTTGAGCAGGGTGTTACGTACAACACGTACGTATACGCCAGCTTCACGAGCCTCTTTACGGAGTCCGGTCATAGCGCCTACTGTCACACCACGGGCATCAGCCACGACAGCGGACAGAGCAGCTTTGGCAGCCTCGTTGACTTCAGCGACGATGGCCTTCTTGTCTTCGAGATTAATTGCCACGGGTTTAACTCCTGCTTGTTACCGTTTCATCTGGCCTAGGCCGGATGTCGTTTTGGTGTCTGATTCGGTAAGGAACCGGGAGCACCATCTGCGTAGGCTTGATGGTTTAAGACTTGCGTCGCCTACGGTCTTGGATAGCCCCCGCCAGGCAGGGACCCCAATTTTTCAACTGGCACGATCACTCGCGCCAATTTGTGTCTTATACGTCCAGCGAACCTTGGTCGATGACCAGACCTGGGCCCATAGTGGTGCTCAGGGTAACGCGCTTGACGTAGATGCCTTTCGAGGAAGCTGGCTTGATACGCTTCAGATCAGCGATCAGGGCTTCAACGTTTTCCTTCAGCTTGACGGCGTCGAAGCCAACCTTGCCAACGGAGGTGTGAATGATGCCGTTTTTGTCGGTGCGATAACGAACCTGACCAGCCTTGGCGTTTTTAACCGCGGTGGCTACGTCTGGCGTTACGGTACCGACTTTCGGGTTAGGCATCAGGCCACGTGGGCCCAGGATCTGACCCAACTGACCTACAACGCGCATTGCATCCGGGGAGGCAATTACTACGTCATAGTTCAGGTCGCCGCCTTTCATTTCGGCAGCCAGGTCGTCCATGCCAACGCGATCGGCGCCAGCGGCCAGAGCAGCTTCAGCTGCCGGGCCTTGGGTGAAGACAGCAACACGTACAGTCTTGCCAGTACCGTGTGGCAGCACAGTAGCGCTACGAACGACCTGGTCGGATTTACGTGGGTCAACACCCAGGTTTACAGCAACGTCAACGGACTCGCTGAACTTGACAGTCGACAGCTCGGTCAGCAGGGCGGCAGCGTCTACAAAGTTGTAGGACTTGCCCGCTTCGATTTTGCCGGCGATAGCCTTTTGGCGCTTGGTCAGCTTAGCCATTACACACCCTCCACGTTAAGGCCCATGCTACGAGCAGAACCGGCGATGGTACGCACGGCTGCATCCATATCAGCTGCAGTCAGATCCGCGTTTTTGGTTTTCGCGATTTCTTCCAGCTGAGCACGAGTTACAGTGCCAACCTTAACGGTGTTCGGACGAGCGGAACCGCTAGTCAGACCAGCAGCTTTCTTCAACAAAACCGAAGCCGGGGTCGACTTGGTTTCGAAAGTGAAGCTACGGTCGCTATATACAGTGATGATCACTGGAGTCGGCAAACCTGGCTCAATACCCTGAGTACGGGCGTTGAAGGCCTTGCAGAATTCCATGATGTTCACGCCGTGCTGACCCAGAGCTGGACCGACGGGTGGGCTAGGGTTGGCCTGAGCGGCCTTCACTTGCAGCTTGATGTAAGCGGTAATCTTCTTGGCCATGAGGCACTCCAATTACGGGTTCAAGCGCCTCGAAAGGCTCCCCGGTTACTTGCGCGTTTATCCCAGTGACGACAAAACCCCACAGCCTAAGGCTGCGGGGTTGGGATGCTTTGTCAGCTAGACCTTCTCGACCTGGCTGAACTCCAACTCTACCGGAGTAGAGCGACCGAAAATGAGCACCGCCACTTGGATCCGGCTCTTTTCGTAGTTAACTTCTTCGACAGTACCGTTGAAATCAGCAAACGGACCATCTGTGACACGAACAACTTCGCCCGGCTCGAACAACGTCTTCGGCTTCGGCTTGTCGCTACCGTCAGCAACACGACGCAGAATCGCTTCTGCCTCTTTGTCGGTGATCGGCGCAGGCTTGTCAGCGGTACCGCCGATGAAGCCCATCACGCGAGGAGTGTCCTTGACCAAGTGCCAAGTACCCTCGTTCATGTCCATCTGTACCAGCACATAGCCAGGGAAGAACTTGCGTTCGCTTTTGCGCTTCTGGCCATTCCGCATTTCAACCACTTCTTCAGTGGGAACCAGAATTTCGCCGAAGCCATCTTCCATGCCTGCCAGCTTTACGCGCTCTAGCAAAGAGCGCATGACATGCTTCTCGTAACCCGAGTAAGCATGCACAACGTACCAACGCTTAGCCACGGGACACCCTTAGCCAACAATCAAGGAAACAAGCCAGCCGAGCAGGGAATCTAGCCCCCACAACAGCAACGCCATAACCAAAACAACAGCCACAACAATCAGCGTGGTCTGCGTGGTTTCTTGGCGAGTCGGCCAAACGACTTTACGTATTTCGGTGCGAGCTTCCTTTACCAGTACAGCGAAAGACTTACCCTTTACAGTCTGCAGACCAATGAAGACAGCCACAGCAGCAAGAGCGAGCAATACGAGTACGCGATACAGGATCGGCGAAGCAGAATAGTACTGATTGCCAACAACGCCTACGACCACCAAAGCGACGACAGCGAGCCACTTAACCAGATCGAAACGAGAGCTTTGAGCTTCAGCCTTAGGAGTCATCTATGAAGATCCTGTGAAAAGAAAGCCAGATACACCACGTGAATCTGGCAGGTCAGGAGGGAATCGAACCCCCAACCTACGGTTTTGGAGACCGTCGCTCTGCCAATTGAGCTACTGACCTAAAACAAAATCAGGCCGACCATTATGCAGGCCTGAAAAAGACTTTACAACAACCAACCCCAAGAGACTTGAAACAACCCAGCAAAACCAGGTAAAACAGAATCAAGCCGAGACAGCTGTTAAAACAAAGGCAGATATTTTCATATCTGCCTTGTTATATGGAGCTCTTGAGCGGATTTGAACCGCTGACCTCACCCTTACCAAGGGTGTGCTCTACCAACTGAGCTACAAGAGCGAAACATCTTGCACAACCTGCAAACTTGGAGCGGGTAGCGGGAATCGAACCCGCATCATCAGCTTGGAAGGCTGAGGTTCTACCACTAAACTATACCCGCGGAGCTTGCAGCTCACGCTAAAAATGGTGGAGGGGGAAGGATTCGAACCTTCGAAGTCGTAGACGTCAGATTTACAGTCTGATCCCTTTGGCCGCTCGGGAACCCCTCCTAAGCGAGCCGGCATTTTACATTACGCCGACCTTCTGTCAAGCATTTTCTCATTAAAAATATGAGGTTAGCTGCGTGACGATCGCCTCACACCAACTTCCCTAAAGGGTCATCACTGTGGAGCGGGCGCCATTCTATGCAAACTATTCGACAGTTGCAATGCCTTCGCACGGCATTATTTTATGTTTTAACTCATTGAATTCATTAGCAAGGCTTTCAAACGGCAGATCGTCAGCCAGGCGGCGACTTTCAGGCGCCACGCGCAACCAAAAAGCAGGCACACCTGCGGCAAGCATTTGCTGGATCCTCACCTTGATATCCAGGCTGATCAGGCGCTGCTCAAGGAACTGCGCCTGCTCCTGACTGGCAAAACCGCCGATATACAAGCAACCAGCGGGCACCTCTGGAGCCCGAGACCGATCACGGCGCGTCATTGCTTCAGCTGACTCACTCAGCAACTGAATATCCTGCTGAGAGCCCTTGTATAGCGCCAGGGGCGTTACATCCTTCGCACGCAACGGAGCCTCTTGCTGGTGCCAGACGTAATAAAAGACATTGAGAACCAGCAACAACAGAAACAACCAACGCATAAAAACCTCAAGACAAAGGGCACGCCATCGCCAAGCCAACAAATACCAGGTCCGGAACGAAGCGAGCACCCGGCAAGGCGTCGGCTACCAGCTCAGCATCCCCACCCGTAAGGAAAACCGAGAAATCCTCCCCCCAGTAACTGCGGGCCAACTCCAGCTGTGAGTGAGCAAAACCGCGGAGCATAAGCGTACAACCCCGCTCAACGGCTTGCGCAGTCGTACGCCCAGGCACCAGGCTTTCCAGCGCACGCTCAGCTGCAACGTCGTCATACCGTATTTTACGGGTATGGGTTCGCAGCTGATTACGCATCAGCGGCATGCCAGGACAGATAAATCCTCCAAGATGCTCCCCATCTGCCGTAATAAAATCGGCCGTGGCGGCTGTACCAAAATCTAGTACCAGGCATGCTCCAGAGGCCAACTGGAAGCCCCCAAGCATCGCCAGCCAGCGGTCAAGCCCCAGGCGGGCATACTCGTCATAACCATTGCGCACACCCGCCATCTCACGCGATGGCGCAGCACAACTGATAGAGACACCAAAGGCCGCAACCAAAACGCCGACCAGGCGATCCGTCTCTTCCAGGGCGCGCACGCTGACCAGCCTGCAGTGTTGCAGCGAAAGACCGATCAGCGAATGAAGAGCACCCAGCAGCGCCACATCGGAATCAACAACGCCCTCAGCAAAAACGGCTGCCTGGCTTGCCTCGAGGACTCGCCACTTGATGAAGCTATTCCCACAGTCGAGCTCAAGAATCATCACGCAACCTCAGGCTTAACTCACCACCACTGTATGTTTTCTCAACACCATTTACGTCGAGACGCAGGGCACCTTGATCATCAATGCCCAGCACGATGCCGTCTACCTGGTTAACACCTGCGATCAACGACACAGCCTTACCCTGCCAGAGATGATTCTGCTCCCACTCATCCCGGATTACCGAGAAACCAGAGTCCCTATGGCGCTCCAAATAAGCCTGCAATGCCTGACTCAGATGAGCGACCAGATGATTTCGATCCACCGAACGACCTGTTTCGAGCTGTATCGATGTCCACTGCTGATCAACCTCCTCAGCGCTCTGCATGTTGGCGTTAATACCAATACCGAGCACTACATGACAGACATCAGCAGGATCACCGACCAGCTCAAGAAGGATGCCTGCAACCTTCTTCGATCCAACAAGAACGTCATTCGGCCATTTCAAACCTGAGCCATGGACACCAACGTCGCGCAAGGCTTGCATGACCGCCAAGCCCACGACAAGGCTCAGCCCCTCAAGCTGGCGCATCCCCCCATCGATACGAAGCACAAGGCTGTAGTAAAGGTTCTGCGCAAATGGACTGACCCACTTGCGCCCTCGACGCCCCCTGCCCGCAGTCTGCCGCTCCGATAGAACCAGGAATGGCGACGCCTGCCCCGCATCGATTAGACGCAACGCCTCTGCATTAGTGGAGTCGATGGTATCCGATATGAAAATCGAACCAGCGCAGATCGACGAGCTCAAGGTGATCTCGTCAGCATTCAACAGAACCAGAGGGGATGCCAATTGATAGCCCCTCCCCCTGACCTTATGAATTGTCAGATCCAGCTCAACCTCCAGATGCTGGAGCTGCTTCCACACAGCACTGCGACTGACACCCAGGGCTGCGCCTAGCGCTTCACCCGAGTGGAATCGGCCATCTTTCAGAAGTGTTAACAACGTCAGCATGCAAGTCTCGCCTCACAATGAGGCACGCATGATAGCTATGCGTAGAGCCATTGCATAGAAAGCAAGCAAGGACTTCAATTGGACAACCCACCAGCCCTGTCGCACTTTTCGACCGCCCAAAACAAAACCCCAACTGCTTTCGCAATTGGGGTTTCGGAATTTAATCTTGACGATGACCTACTCTCACATGGGGAAACCCCACACTACCATCGGCGATGCATCGTTTCACTACTGAGTTCGGGATGGGATCAGGTGGTTCCAATGCTCTATGGTCGTCAAGAAATTCGGGTACTGAGTCGTGGCCAGTTGGCCTCGCTTCAGCAAATTGGGTATGTAATAGAAGTCGGTGTTTGCAAGAATCGAACTTTCGGTTCGTTTCGTCTTCACACACCGCAATCTGGCCTTTCGACGCAAATTGCTTGGGTGTTATATGGTCAAGCCTCACGGGCAATTAGTATTGGTTAGCTCAACGCCTCACAGCGCTTACACACCCAACCTATCAACGTCGTAGTCTTCGACGGCCCTTCAGGGAACTCAAGGTTCCAGTGAGATCTCATCTTGAGGCTAGTTTCCCGCTTAGATGCTTTCAGCGGTTATCTATTCCGAACATAGCTACCCGGCAATGCCACTGGCGTGACAACCGGAACACCAGAGGTTCGTCCACTCCGGTCCTCTCGTACTAGGAGCAGCCCCTCTCAAATCTCAAACGTCCACGGCAGATAGGGACCGAACTGTCTCACGACGTTCTAAACCCAGCTCGCGTACCACTTTAAATGGCGAACAGCCATACCCTTGGGACCGGCTTCAGCCCCAGGATGTGATGAGCCGACATCGAGGTGCCAAACACCGCCGTCGATATGAACTCTTGGGCGGTATCAGCCTGTTATCCCCGGAGTACCTTTTATCCGTTGAGCGATGGCCCTTCCATACAGAACCACCGGATCACTAAGACCTACTTTCGTACCTGCTCGACGTGTCTGTCTCGCAGTCAAGCGCGCTTTTGCCTTTATACTCTACGACCGATTTCCGACCGGTCTGAGCGCACCTTCGTACTCCTCCGTTACTCTTTAGGAGGAGACCGCCCCAGTCAAACTACCCACCATACACTGTCCTCGATCCGGATAACGGACCTGAGTTAGAACCTCAAAGTTGCCAGGGTGGTATTTCAAGGTTGGCTCCACGCAGACTGGCGTCCACGCTTCAAAGCCTCCCACCTATCCTACACAAGCAAATTCAAAGTCCAGTGCAAAGCTATAGTAAAGGTTCACGGGGTCTTTCCGTCTAGCCGCGGATACACTGCATCTTCACAGCGATTTCAATTTCACTGAGTCTCGGGTGGAGACAGCGCCGCCATCGTTACGCCATTCGTGCAGGTCGGAACTTACCCGACAAGGAATTTCGCTACCTTAGGACCGTTATAGTTACGGCCGCCGTTTACCGGGGCTTCGATCAAGAGCTTCGCGTTAGCTAACCCCATCAATTAACCTTCCGGCACCGGGCAGGCGTCACACCCTATACGTCCACTTTCGTGTTTGCAGAGTGCTGTGTTTTTAATAAACAGTCGCAGCGGCCTGGTATCTTCGACCGGCATGAGCTTACGGAGCAAGTCCTTCACCCTCACCGGCGCACCTTCTCCCGAAGTTACGGTGCCATTTTGCCTAGTTCCTTCACCCGAGTTCTCTCAAGCGCCTTGGTATTCTCTACCCAACCACCTGTGTCGGTTTGGGGTACGGTTCCTGGTTACCTGAAGCTTAGAAGCTTTTCTTGGAAGCATGGCATCAACCACTTCGTCACTCAAAGAGTAACTCGTCATCAGCTCTCGGCCTTAGAATCCCGGATTTACCTAAGATTCCAGCCTACCACCTTAAACTTGGACAACCAACGCCAAGCTGGCCTAGCCTTCTCCGTCCCTCCATCGCAATAACCAGAAGTACAGGAATATTAACCTGTTTTCCATCGACTACGCTTTTCAGCCTCGCCTTAGGGACCGACTAACCCTGCGTCGATTAACGTTGCGCAGGAAACCTTGGTCTTTCGGCGTGGGTGTTTTTCACACCCATTGTCGTTACTCATGTCAGCATTCGCACTTCTGATACCTCCAGCAAGCTTCTCAACTCACCTTCACAGGCTTACAGAACGCTCCTCTACCGCATCATCCGAAGATGATACCCGTAGCTTCGGTGTATGGTTTGAGCCCCGTTACATCTTCCGCGCAGGCCGACTCGACTAGTGAGCTATTACGCTTTCTTTAAAGGGTGGCTGCTTCTAAGCCAACCTCCTAGCTGTCTAAGCCTTCCCACATCGTTTCCCACTTAACCATAACTTTGGGACCTTAGCTGACGGTCTGGGTTGTTTCCCTTTTCACGACGGACGTTAGCACCCGCCGTGTGTCTCCCATGCTCGGCACTTGTAGGTATTCGGAGTTTGCATCGGTTTGGTAAGTCGGGATGACCCCCTAGCCGAAACAGTGCTCTACCCCCTACAGTGATACATGAGGCGCTACCTAAATAGCTTTCGAGGAGAACCAGCTATCTCCGAGCTTGATTAGCCTTTCACTCCGATCCACAGGTCATCCGCTAACTTTTCAACGGTAGTCGGTTCGGTCCTCCAGTTAGTGTTACCCAACCTTCAACCTGCCCATGGATAGATCGCCCGGTTTCGGGTCTATTCCCAGCGACTAGACGCCCTATTAAGACTCGCTTTCGCTACGCCTCCCCTATTCGGTTAAGCTCGCCACTGAAAATAAGTCGCTGACCCATTATACAAAAGGTACGCAGTCACCCAACAAAGTGGGCTCCCACTGCTTGTACGCATACGGTTTCAGGATCTATTTCACTCCCCTCTCCGGGGTTCTTTTCGCCTTTCCCTCACGGTACTAGTTCACTATCGGTCAGTCAGTAGTATTTAGCCTTGGAGGATGGTCCCCCCATATTCAGACAAAGTTTCTCGTGCTCCGTCCTACTCGATTTCATGACTAAGAGATTTTCGCGTACAGGGCTATCACCCACTATGGCCGCACTTTCCAGAGCGTTCCGCTAATCTCAAAGCCACTTAAGGGCTAGTCCCCGTTCGCTCGCCACTACTAAGGGAATCTCGGTTGATTTCTTTTCCTCAGGGTACTTAGATGTTTCAGTTCCCCTGGTTCGCCTCTTACGCCTATGTATTCAGCGTAAGATAACCATCTTATGATGGCTGGGTTCCCCCATTCAGACATCTCCGGATCAAAGTCTGTTTGCCGACTCCCCGAAGCTTTTCGCAGGCTACCACGTCTTTCATCGCCTCTGACTGCCAAGGCATCCACCGTATGCGCTTCTTCACTTGACCATATAACCCCAAGCAATCTGGTTATACTGTGAAGACGACATTCGCCGAAAATTCGAATTTCTCAACTAAGAGAACTCACAAATTTTACCTTAGCCTGATCCGTTACCAGTGAAAGTAACGTTCAGTCTATCTTTCTATCACATACCCAAATTTTTAAAGAACGAACTAGTCAAAGACTAGAAATCAACATTCACCATCACAACGATGGAATGCTCATTTCTAAGCTTTATACAAACAGAAGCAGTAGTGGTGGAGCCAAACGGGATCGAACCGTTGACCTCCTGCGTGCAAGGCAGGCGCTCTCCCAGCTGAGCTATGGCCCCGTATTTCTACAGGCGTTTCCCACACAAAATTGGTGGGTCTGGGCAGATTCGAACTGCCGACCTCACCCTTATCAGGGGTGCGCTCTAACCAACTGAGCTACAGACCCAATTTCGGGCTGCTTCTTTTCGTCTTCTTCAATGAATCAAGCAATTCGTGTGGGAACTTATGGAGCAGCTGATGTCGTCGATTAAGGAGGTGATCCAGCCGCAGGTTCCCCTACGGCTACCTTGTTACGACTTCACCCCAGTCATGAATCACACCGTGGTAACCGTCCTCCCGAAGGTTAGACTAGCTACTTCTGGTGCAACCCACTCCCATGGTGTGACGGGCGGTGTGTACAAGGCCCGGGAACGTATTCACCGCGACATTCTGATTCGCGATTACTAGCGATTCCGACTTCACGCAGTCGAGTTGCAGACTGCGATCCGGACTACGATCGGTTTTGTGGGATTAGCTCCACCTCGCGGCTTGGCAACCCTCTGTACCGACCATTGTAGCACGTGTGTAGCCCAGGCCGTAAGGGCCATGATGACTTGACGTCATCCCCACCTTCCTCCGGTTTGTCACCGGCAGTCTCCTTAGAGTGCCCACCATAACGTGCTGGTAACTAAGGACAAGGGTTGCGCTCGTTACGGGACTTAACCCAACATCTCACGACACGAGCTGACGACAGCCATGCAGCACCTGTCTCAATGTTCCCGAAGGCACCAATCTATCTCTAGAAAGTTCATTGGATGTCAAGGCCTGGTAAGGTTCTTCGCGTTGCTTCGAATTAAACCACATGCTCCACCGCTTGTGCGGGCCCCCGTCAATTCATTTGAGTTTTAACCTTGCGGCCGTACTCCCCAGGCGGTCAACTTAATGCGTTAGCTGCGCCACTAAGAGCTCAAGGCTCCCAACGGCTAGTTGACATCGTTTACGGCGTGGACTACCAGGGTATCTAATCCTGTTTGCTCCCCACGCTTTCGCACCTCAGTGTCAGTATCAGTCCAGGTGGTCGCCTTCGCCACTGGTGTTCCTTCCTATATCTACGCATTTCACCGCTACACAGGAAATTCCACCACCCTCTACCATACTCTAGTCAGTCAGTTTTGAATGCAGTTCCCAGGTTGAGCCCGGGGATTTCACATCCAACTTAACTAACCACCTACGCGCGCTTTACGCCCAGTAATTCCGATTAACGCTTGCACCCTCTGTATTACCGCGGCTGCTGGCACAGAGTTAGCCGGTGCTTATTCTGTCGGTAACGTCAAAATTGCAGAGTATTAATCTACAACCCTTCCTCCCAACTTAAAGTGCTTTACAATCCGAAGACCTTCTTCACACACGCGGCATGGCTGGATCAGGCTTTCGCCCATTGTCCAATATTCCCCACTGCTGCCTCCCGTAGGAGTCTGGACCGTGTCTCAGTTCCAGTGTGACTGATCATCCTCTCAGACCAGTTACGGATCGTCGCCTTGGTGAGCCATTACCCCACCAACTAGCTAATCCGACCTAGGCTCATCTGATAGCGCAAGGCCCGAAGGTCCCCTGCTTTCTCCCGTAGGACGTATGCGGTATTAGCGTCCGTTTCCGAACGTTATCCCCCACTACCAGGCAGATTCCTAGGCATTACTCACCCGTCCGCCGCTCTCAAGAGAAGCAAGCTTCTCTCTACCGCTCGACTTGCATGTGTTAGGCCTGCCGCCAGCGTTCAATCTGAGCCATGATCAAACTCTTCAGTTCAAACATCTTTGGGTTTTTAAGAAACCCTAAACTTGGCTCAGCAATCGTTGGTTACATCTTTGATTTCTCGCGGAGTAACTTGTGATGCTGATAATCTTGTTGACTATCAGTCTGACTCCACAAGCACCCACACGAATTGCTTGATTCAGTTGTTAAAGAGCGGTTGGTTAAGATCTTTCGTCTCAACCGAGGCGCGCATTCTACAGCAGCCTCATTTGCTGTCAAGTGGTTATTTTCAGAAGCTTTCGAGGTTTTCCTCAACAACTTCAACCACTTGCGCTTCCGATCTCTCGTCAGCGGGAGGCGAATTCTACAGCGTTACACGCTGCTGTCAACACCTCTTTTTCAACTTCCTTTTGACTTCGATGAACTGAAGCAACTTGCTGTCGAATTTCGCATAACTCATTGTTTACCAAGGAGTTTTACGTTTCGACTGCGCCGGAAGTGGGGCGAATTATAGACAGATATAATTCGCCGTCAACCGTTAATTCCAGGTTTATTCGGATTTAAGCGTAATACGCGCAAATGCCTTCTTACCGGCCTGACAGACATGGGTCGCGCCCAGCTCGTATATAAAGGTGCGATCGACAACCTCACCATCTATACGCACACCGCCAGACCCCAGGAGGTCGCGCGCCACTGCCGAGTTCTTCACTAGGCCCGCCTTATTAAGGACAGCGGCAATCGGCATCGCTTCGGTGGCAGTCAACTCGATCTCCGGCAGATCATCCGGCAGCTCGCCATCCTTCATGCGATTGCCCGCAGCACGGTGAGCGCTGGCCGCAGCCTCTTCACCATGGAAGCGCGCAACAATCTCTTCCGCCAGCTTGATCTTGACGTCCCGCGGGTTCGCACCAGCCTCAACGTCGGCACGCAATGCGTTGATCTCATCCATGGAGCGGAAGCTCAACAGCTCGAAGTAACGCCACATCAGCGCATCCGGGATAGAAACCAGCTTGCCGTACATCACCCCCGGCGCCTCCTGGATGCCGACATAGTTGCCCAAGGACTTGGACATTTTCTTCACGCCATCCAACCCTTCCAGCAATGGCATGGTCAGAATGCACTGAGCTTCCTGACCATACGCGCGCTGCAGCTCGCGCCCCATCAACAGGTTGAACTTCTGGTCGGTACCACCCAACTCGACATCCGCACGCAGGGCCACCGAGTCATACCCTTGAACCAGCGGGTACAGGAACTCATGAATAGCGATAGGCTGGTTGGTGGAGTAGCGCTTATCGAAGTCATCGCGCTCAAGCATCCGCGCAACGGTGTACTGGGATGTCAGGCGAATGAAGTCCGCCGGCCCCATCTGATCCATCCACGTGGAGTTGAACGCCACCTCGGTCTTGGCCGGATCGAGAATCTTGAAGACCTGGGTCTTGTAGGTCTCGGCATTGTCCAAAACCTGCTCGCGGGTCAGCGGCGGGCGTGTGGCACTCTTACCGCTCGGGTCACCGATCATCCCGGTGAAATCACCTATAAGGAAGATCACCTGATGCCCCAGCTCCTGGAACTGGCGCAGCTTATTAATAAGCACGGTGTGACCCAAGTGCAGATCCGGCGCTGTCGGATCAAAGCCAGCCTTAATACGCAGGGGTTGGCCACGCTTGAGCTTTTCGATCAGCTCGGCCTCGACCAACAGTTCTTCCGCACCACGTTTGATCAGCGCTAGCTGCTCTTCAACCGACTTCATAACAGACCCGCAAGGCTCAGATTCAAAGGGAACCAACCATACAAGATCAGGGACTAATTACAAGTTTTGCCCTGCAAACGAGCACCATTCGGCGAGCCCGGCATTCGCAAGCTTGCACCACAGATGATTTGGTTATATTTTATACAGTTATTTCATCTTCATCATGTCATTCATCTTTTCCATTTCATCTTTTCAAAGTCAAAATTACCTATGACCACTGAACCGTCTAAAGCGCCGCCGCTTTACCCGAAGACCCACCTGCTCGCAGCAAGTGGTATCGCCGCCCTTCTCAGCCTGGCACTCCTGGTATTCCCTTCCAGTGACGTAGAAGCCAAACGAACGACTCTGAGCCTTGACTTGGAGAGCCCGATTGAACAACTGACACAAGATCAAGACGCTTCTGACGCGCAACAAGCCACAACCGCGAGCGTCGAGTCGCCATTTGCACAGATTGAAGACAGCGCGGGTGACACCAAGACAACCGCCCAGGCCGCACCTGTACCCCAGGTAGCAAAGGGCCCCGAGCATCGCGAAGTGATCGTGGCCAAAGGCGACACGCTGTCGACGCTGTTCGAAAAAGTCGGCCTTCCAGCCGCGACCGTTAACGATGTGCTGGCCAGCGATAAGCAAGCCAAGCAATTCACCCAGCTCAAGCGCGGCCAGAAACTTGAGTTCGAGCTGAGCCCAGAAGGTCAACTGACCACCCTGCACACCAATCTCAGCGATCTTGAAAGCATCACCTTGACCAAGGGCGCCAAGGGATTTGCCTTCAATCGCGTGACCACCAAGCCGGTGATGCGCTCTGCCTACATCCATGGCGTGATCAACAGCTCGCTGTCCCAGTCGGCGGCACGCGCAGGCCTGTCCCATAGCATGACCATGGACATGGCCAGCGTGTTTGGCTACGACATCGACTTCGCTCAGGATATTCGCCAGGGTGACGAATTCGACGTGATCTACGAGCAAAAGGTGGCCAACGGCAAGGTCGTCGGCACCGGCAATATCCTGTCGGCGCGCTTTACCAATCGCGGCAAGACCTACACCGCCGTGCGCTACACCAACAAACAAGGCAACAGCAGCTACTACACCGCCGATGGCAATAGCATGCGCAAGGCCTTCATCCGCACTCCTGTTGACTTCGCCCGTATTAGCTCGCGTTTTTCCATGGGCCGCAAGCATCCAATTCTGAACAAAATCCGCGCCCACAAAGGTGTCGACTATGCCGCACCGCGCGGCACGCCGATCAAGGCTGCCGGCGATGGCAAGGTGCTGCTGGCCGGGCGCCGCGGCGGCTACGGCAACACCGTGATCATCCAGCACGGCAACAGCTACCGTACGCTTTACGGCCACATGCAAGGCTTTGCCAAAGGCGTGAAAACCGGCGGCAACGTCAAGCAAGGCCAGGTGATCGGCTATATCGGCACCACCGGCCTGTCCACCGGGCCGCACTTGCACTATGAGTTCCAGGTCAACGGCGTGCACGTCGACCCACTGGGCCAGAAGCTGCCGATGGCCGACCCGATCGCCAAGGCCGAGCGCGCGCGCTTCCTTCAGCAAAGCCAACCGCTGATGGCACGTATGGACCAGGAACGCGCCACCATGCTGGCTTCGGCGAAGCGTTAAGCGATGGCGCTCTATATAGGTGTCATGTCCGGGACCAGCCTCGATGGCCTGGACATTGCGCTGATCGAGCAGGACACGGCGGTCAAACTGATCGCCACCCATTACATTCCCATGCCTGAAACGCTGCGGGCGGAGCTGCTGGGTCTTTGCGCCAGCGGCCCGGACGAGATTGCCCGCTCGGCGATTGCCCAGCAAAACTGGGTAACACTCGCCGCCCATGGCATTCAAGCCTTGCTGGAGCAACAGCAGCTCACTCATCACGACATCCGCGCCATTGGCAGCCACGGGCAAACCATTCGCCACGAGCCCGCCCGCGGTTTTACCGTACAGATCGGCAACCCCGCACTACTGACCGAGCTGACCGGAATCACCGTGGTCAGTGACTTTCGTAGCCGCGATGTGGCCGCCGGCGGCCAGGGTGCGCCGCTGGTGCCAGCCTTTCACGAAGCGTTGTTTGGCGAGGCTGCCGGCAACCGCGCAGTACTGAACGTCGGCGGCTTCAGCAATCTGAGCCTGATCGAGACCGGTAAACCGGTAGCTGGCTTTGATTGCGGCCCGGGCAATGTCCTGCTGGATGCCTGGATTCACCAGCAAAGGGGCGATAGCTTTGACCGTGACGGCCAATGGGCGTCCACAGGAAAGATCGAACCACAACTGCTGGCCGCGCTGCTCAGCGACCCTTTCTTCCTGACAAAGGGCCCGAAAAGCACGGGGCGCGAAGTCTTCAACCTGCCATGGCTGGAACACCACCTCGGTCGACTGCCATCATTCAATGCGCAGGATGTCCAGGCCACGCTGCTGGAGCTGACAGCGCAGACCATCGTCGAATCGCTGAAAACCGCACAGCCGCAAACCGAAACCCTGCTGGTATGTGGTGGTGGCGCCCATAACACGACGCTGATGAACCGTATCGCAGCCTTGCTGCCGGCCACTCGCGTCAGCAGCACCGCCACCCACGGCGTCGATCCCGACTGGGTTGAGGCCATGGCCTTCGCCTGGCTGGCCCATTGCTGCCTTGAAGGCATCGCCGCCAACCGTCCAAGCGTTACCGGCGCCCGCGGCCTTCGCGTACTTGGCGCGATCTACCCCGCCTGACACACAGATAGCAAAACGCCGCTTGGCCCCATAAGAGCCAAACGGCGTTTTGCCTATCCGCTATCGATCAGATCGAGAACGACGAACCGCAACCACAAGTCGTGGTGGCATTCGGGTTTTTGATCACAAAGCGCGAGCCTTCCAAACCTTCCTGGTAATCAACCTCGGCACCTGCCAAGTACTGGAAGCTCATCGGATCCACGACCAGGCTTACGCCCTCGCGCTCGACGATGGTGTCGTCATCGGCCACATCTTCATCGAAGGTAAAGCCGTACTGAAACCCTGAACAACCGCCGCCCGTAACGAATACGCGCAGCTTCAAGCGATCATTACCCTCTTCATCGACCAGGCTCTTCACCTTGTGCGCAGCACCGTGGGTGAATTGCAAAGCCGTGGGGGTGAAGGATTCAACGCTCATGCTGATAATCTCCCGGCGTAGCGCCGCCATATGCGTGATGGCGGCCATTATCCGCTTCTCCTAGAAAAGCGGTCAACTATTGTTACGGTATATCAATCTGCGTAGCCGCCCTTAAAAACGCAAAAGGCCCGATCAACGGGCCTTTTGCACAGCAGCCGACGCTTTAAGGCAGCATGCCGGCATGGGACAAACCGAGCTTCTCATCGAGGCCGAACAAGATGTTCATGTTCTGCACAGCCTGGCCCGACGCGCCTTTGACCAGGTTATCAATGACCGACAGCACCACGACCAGGTCGCCGTCCTGCGGACGATGCACGGCGATCCGGCATACGTTGGCGCCGCGCACGCTACGGGTTTCCGGGTGGCTGCCAGCTGGCATCACATCGACGAACGGTTCATTGGCATAGCGTTTTTCAAACAGTGCCTGCAGGTCCACCGAGCGATCCTTGACGGTTGCATACAGCGTCGAGTGAATCCCACGGATCATCGGGGTCAGGTGCGGCACGAACGTCAGACCGACGTCACTGCCGGCAGCCCGACGCAGGCCTTGGCGAATTTCCGGCAAGTGGCGATGCCCTTTTACGGCATACGCTTTCATGCTTTCCGAGGTCTCGGCGTACAAGGAGCCTACGGCCGCACCACGACCAGCGCCGCTGACGCCCGACTTGCAGTCGGCAATCAGGCGCGAAGCATCCGCCAGACCGGCTTCTAGCAGCGGCAGAAAGCCCAACTGGGTCGCCGTAGGATAGCAACCTGGCACGGCAATCAGGCGTGCCTTGCTGATCTGCTCGCGATTGACCTCAGGCAAACCATACACCGCCTCCTCAAGCAGCTCTGGAGCACCGTGGGGCTGGCCGTACCACTTGGCCCACTCATCGGCATCCTGCAGGCGGAAGTCCGCCGAGAGGTCGATGACCTTGGTACCGGCCGCCAGCAACTCACCCGCCAAGGCATGGGCAACCCCATGTGGTGTGGCGAAGAACACGACGTCGCAGGCACCCAGGGTCTTGATGTCCGGAACGCTGAACGCCAGGCCATCGTAATGGCCGCGCAGGTTCGGATACATATCGGCAACGGCCAGGCCAGCCTCGGATCGGGAGGTGATGACCACCACCTCAGCTTGCGGATGCTGAGCCAACAGACGCAGCAATTCGACACCGGTGTAACCCGTGCCGCCGACGATACCGACCTTGACCATAAACCTGCCCTCAACGAACCCACTGGAAAGCCGTCGATAATAGGGGTCGTATCGTTCTGCGACAACCGTCAACGTGACGTGCGCGCACTCTAACCTCTACTATCTCCAGTCACCGTGAACCTGGGAATAACTAAAAATGCTTTATCTATGGCTCAAAGCCTTTCATATCGTCAGCATTGTCTGCTGGTTTGCCGGGCTGTTTTACCTGCCGCGCCTGTTCGTCTACCACGCACAAAGCCAGGATGCCGTCAGTCAGGAGCGTTTCAGCCTGATGGAGCGCAAGCTGTACAAGGGCATCATGCTGCCAGCGATGATCGCCACCCTGGTATTCGGCATCTGGTTGATCAGCCTTAACCCAAGCGTATTCAGCCAGGGTGGATGGATGCACGCCAAGCTGACCCTGGTAGTAATCCTGATCGGTTACCACCAGATGTGTGGCGCCCAGGTAAAACGTTTCGCCCGTGGCGAAAACACCCGCAGCCATGTCTTTTATCGCTGGTTCAATGAGGTGCCGGTTCTGATATTGCTGGCTATTGTAATTTTGGTCGTCGTAAAGCCGTTCTAACTCTAATCAGCCGCACCTAAACCGGGGTACTTCCAATGTCGCTGCCCGCTTTGCTTGAACAACGTCTGCGCCTGCCCGTGGTGGCTGCGCCGATGTTCCTGATTTCCAATCCGCAATTGGTCCTGGCGTGCTGTCGCAATGGCGTGGTCGGGAGCTTCCCGGCACTCAACCAGCGCGAGAGCTGCGGGTTCAAGGCCTGGCTGGAGGAAATCGAAGCGGGCCTGGCGCTACTGGACAATCCCGCGCCTTACGCGGTCAACCTGATCGTGCACAACAGCAACCCGCGCCTTGAGGCTGACCTGGCGATCTGCGTCGAGCACAAGGTGCCGATCGTTATCACCAGCCTGGGTGCGGTCAAGGAGTTGGTAGACGCCGTACACAGTTACGGCGGCCTGGTGTTCCACGACGTCACCACCCGACGCCATGCCGAGAAAGCCGCCGAGGCCGGGGTCGACGGGCTGATCGCCGTAGCCGCAGGGGCTGGTGGTCACGCGGGCACCTGGAGTCCATTCTCGCTGATCGCCGAAATCCGCCAGTTTTTCGACAAGACCCTGCTACTGGCCGGCTGCTTGAACCATGGGCACGAGATTCTCGCCGCGCAATTGCTCGGTGCTGACCTCGCGTATTTCGGTACCCGCTTTATCGGCACCACTGAAAGCCACGCCCCCGATGCCTATAAAGAGATGCTGCTCACATCCCGCGCAGCCGATATCGTGCACACTCCAGCGGTATCCGGCGTGCCTGCCAGTTTTATGCGGCAAAGCCTGGAAAACGCCGGTTTCGACCTCGCCGCCCTGCAAGGCAAAGGTGAAGTCAACTTCGGCTCCAAGCTCAAGCCTCTCAGCGACGAGGCAAAGGCTTGGAAGACTGTATGGTCCGCCGGCCAGGGCGTCGGTGAAATTGACGACTTACCCAGCGTCGATGAACTGGTTGCCCGTCTCGATGCCGAATACCGCAAGGCGCGTGAGCAAGCGGCACAATTGCGCTGGCCACGCTGACACCCCCCCAGGCCTGCCGATTGAAGCAGGCCTGCATTACCTACCCCTGGAAAGTGACAAGGATGCCCGCATGAGCGACAACCGTTTCAAGATTGTGTTTGATGGAGCCCTGCTCCCGGGTGTCGAAAGCACCACCGCCAAGCTGAACCTGGCCGAACTGTTTAAAAGCGACGTTGAAGCGATCGAAAAGCTTTTCACCGGTCGTCCGGTCGCCCTGAAGCGCGACCTGTCTCACCCCGATGCCGAAACCTACCTGACGGCCCTGAAAAACACCGGGATTGATGCACGTATCGAAGCCGAACAACCCGTGGCCTTCAGCCTGGCTGAAACTCACGAGACTGACTCCGCCCGCTCTGACGTCTCAAGCGCGGCTGCTTCGCCATACGCACCGCCGCGCGCAGCTGTGGGGGATAACCTTCCCGAGTTTTCCACCCTCAAGGTGTTTACCGTCAACGGCCGTATCGGGCGCCTGCGCTTCCTGGCCTGGACCCTGGTGCTGAGCCTGGCGATGTTCGCCATCGTGGGCGCCCTGTTCACCGTGGGCCTGGGTATTGCCGCAGCCTCCCCCACCGCCGCAATCATCATTGGCTCGCTGCTTGGCTTCGTCGTACTCGTGGCGTCTGTGTGGATCAGTGTCCAGATCACCGTACAGCGCCTGCATGACCTGGGCTGGTCCGGCTGGTTATGGTTCCTGAACCTCGTACCGATCGTAGGCAGCATTTTCCCGATCCTGCTGATCGTGCTGCCAGGCAATGCGGGCGCCAACCAATATGGTGCGCCACCGCCACGCAACTCGACGGCGGTGAAGGTCCTGGCCACCCTGTGGCTAGCGCTGCTCCCATTGATCTTCGCCGCTATGGTGATGCTGGCCATGGGCGGTTACCTGGACCAGCTCGAAAGCAGCGTGGACAGCGGCTATGAAAGCAGCTCCATGACCACCGATGAAGACGCGGACCAGAGCGTCATAGCCGGTGAAGAAGACGCGCAAAGTGCTGACGATGCGGCCGAACCTGTAGACTCTCCGGAAGAATGAAGAAACGCCCCGCGCCTGTGACGCATCTGTCGCAGGCGCGGTGGCGTTGCGATGGAGAAACGCATGACCCGTTACGCTCTGATCACCGGTGCCTCCAGCGGCATCGGCCTGGCCTTGGCCGAAGCACTGGCCCGTCGCGGCCGCAGCTTGATTCTGGTGGCCCGCCAGCGTGATCAGTTGGAAAGTATTGCCATAGAACTGACCCAACGCTTTGGCGTCGAGGTGCTGTTCCGTGCCTGCGACCTGGGCGAACCGTTGCGCCTGTCCGGGTTCCTGCTGGAGCTGGAAGAAGGCGAGCGGCAGATAGACTTGCTGGTCAACTGCGCCGGCATCGGCACCAGCGGGCCATTCCTGGCCCAGGATTGGATGACCGAGCAGGACCTGATCGAAGTCAACGTCCTGGCCCTGACTCGTCTGTGCCACGCACTGGGTAACTCCATGGCCCTGCAGGGTGGCGGGCAGATTCTCAACGTCGCGTCGGTCGCAGCCTTCCAGCCGGGACCATGGATGAGCACCTATTACGCCAGCAAAGCCTATGTGCTGCACTTCTCCGAAGGCCTGCGCGAAGAGCTGAAGAGCTGCGGCATCAAGGTTTCAGTACTTTGCCCCGGCCCGACACGCACCGCGTTCTTCGGTACCGCACAGATGGACACCGCCAAGCTGGACCGCTTGGCGTTGATGAGCCCGGAAGAGGTGGCGCTGCACACCGTTCGCGCCCTGGCAAAGAACAAAGCGATCATTATTCCCGGGCGCCGTAATCGCTGGCTGGCGTTCAGCCCGCGCTTGAGCCCACGCTGGTTGACCCGCAAGATTGCCGGCGCCATCAACAAGGCCTATTGCCCGCGTTGAACTGCTGAGTACACTCACCCTGCACTTTCATAATGGAGAAACAGCTGTGGATACTCTGTTCACCAAGATCATCAACAGAGAAATACCCGCGAGGATTATCTACGAGGATGACCAGGTCCTGGCCTTCCACGATATTGCGCCAATGGCCCCCGTGCATTTCCTGGTGATTCCGAAAAAGCCGATCCGCACCCTCAACGACCTGACGGAAGAAGATAAAGGCCTGGCTGGACACATCCTGTACACCGCCCAGCGCCTGGCCGTGGAACAAGGCTGTGAAAAAGGCTTTCGCGTGGTCATGAACTGCAATGAGGATGGCGGCCAGACCGTCTATCACATTCATATGCATGTATTGGGTCAACGCCAGATGAACTGGCCACCGGGCTGAAACCCTATTGTAGGAGCCGGCTCGCCGGCGATGTCGCCCTCCAGAGCACCGTAACCCTCAGGAGCCTCATCGCCAGCAAGCCGCACCCCCTACAAGAAGCATGACCCAGCGCAAACGCACGCCCCTGTCTTGCGGTAAACTGGGCGCCGAGATTTTTCCCGGAGGTCAGCATGACTACCCAACGTCACTACTCGCCGATTGACCGACTGCTGCTGCAAGCCGATACGGCCATGCGCACGCTGCTACCCTTCAGCGGCCAGCCGTATCGCCCATCACCCGCCATCGTGCAACCCGAAGCGCAAATGAGCGAGACGGACACCCGTCATGTCGCCGGCCTGATGCGTATCAACCATACCGGTGAAGTCTGCGCCCAGGCGCTGTACCAGGGCCAAGCCCTGACCGCCAAGCTGCCGCAAGTACGCGCAGCCATGGAGCATGCGGCCGAGGAAGAGATCGACCACTTGGCCTGGTGTGAACAGCGCATCCGCCAGTTGGGCAGCCACCCCAGCGTGCTGAACCCACTGTTTTACGGTTTGTCGTTTGGTATCGGGGCCGCTGCGGGGTTGATCAGCGACAAGGTCAGCCTGGGTTTTGTCGCGGCGACCGAACATCAGGTGTGCAAGCACCTGGATGAACATCTGGAACAACTGCCGGCCGAGGACGAAAAATCCCGGGCGATTCTTGAGCAGATGCGTATCGACGAAGAGCACCACGCCGAAAGCGCGTTGGATGCCGGCGGATTCCGCTTCCCGGCGCCAGTAAGGTTTGGCATGAGCCTGATGGCCAAGGTCATGACCAAAAGCACTTACCGCATTTAAACCTCGCACGAACATTGTAGGAGCGAGCTTGCTCGCGAAAAACTCAAGAGCACCGCGGGCGGCCTTACTAAACCCGCTGTCGCTGGCGTTCTTCGCGAGCAAGCTCGCTCCTACAAAAGGTCAACCCAGCTCAATGATCTCGTAATCATGAGTAATGGCCACTCCGGCCGCGCCAAGCATGATCGAGGCCGAGCAGTACTTCTGCGCCGACAGCTCGATAGCCCGCTTGACCTGCGCCTCCTTCAGCGCGCGCCCCTTGACCACAAAATGCATATGGATCTTGGTAAACACCTTTGGATCTTCAGTGGCGCGCTCGGCCTCCAGAAAGGCTTCGCAGCTTTCCACCGCTTGGCGCGACTTCTTCAGGATGCTGACCACATCGAAATTACTGCAGCCGCCCACGCCTAGCAGGAGCATTTCCATGGGCCGTACCCCCAGATTGCGACCACCGGCCTCCGGCGGGCCATCCATGACCACCACATGGCCACTGCCCGACTCACCGAGGAACATGGCTTCGCCCGCCCATTGGATGCGTGCCTTCATCGCCCAGACTCCACTGCTAAAAAAGGGGCGCCAGCTTATCACAGGCCCCCGCGAGCGCAGTCTTCTACCGCAATGCGCTCAACAGTAGGCCTTGATAGATAAATTCCCTGATCGAGTCAGAATGCGTCTGTTAAGCTGGCGCCAAATCAATGGCGCATTGCCATCCATTGGATGGACCTCGCTCGATAAAAAATACAAGTCCAACCACACCGTGCAGTCTTTTCGGGATACAACCATGGTTGCTATTACCCCCATACCCAAGATCAAGAACCTCGACAAGCTACTGACTCATTGTCAGCGGCGACGCTATCCGGCGAAACAGAACATCATCTGCGCCGGGGAACGCTCGGAAACCCTCTTCTTCATTATCAAAGGTTCGGTCACGATCCTGATCGAGGATGAAGACGGCCGTGAAATGATCATCGCCTACCTCAACACCGGTGATTTTTTCGGCGAACTGGGGCTGTTTGAGCAAGCCGGCAAAGAACAGGAACGTAGCGCCTGGGTGAGAGCCAAGATCGAGTGTGAGGTCGCGGAAATCAGCTACGCAAAATTTCGCGAGCTGGCCCAACAGGATCCGGAAATTCTCTACGCCCTGAGCGGCCAGATTGCCCAGCGCTTACGCAACACCACACGCAAAGTCGGCGACCTGGCATTCTTCGATGTCACAGGGCGCGTCGCCCGCTGCCTGCTGGAGTTGTGTAAGCAGCCAGATGCCATGACTCATCCTGACGGTATGCAGATCAAGGTTACGCGCCAAGAGATCGGGCGCATCGTCGGTTGCTCGCGGGAGATGGTCGGTCGGGTGCTCAAGGATCTGGAAGAGCGCAACCTGGTTCACGTCAAAGGCAAGACGATGGTGGTGTTCGGCACCCGCTAGGGAGCAAAGACCTGCGCCAGCATCTGCCGGTATAAAGCGTCGAGGCGGCTGATCGCATCCGGGGCAGCAAAGGCTTCATGCAGGGCGATATGGCTGTCGGCACGAACCCGTTGCTCCAGGCCACACGCCTGGTTGAAGCGATTGACCGCAGCAATCAGTTCTTCGCGATGGTTATCCAGCAACAGTGCGCCATGCACCAGGCCCACCGGGCGCCCACCACTCTGGCGCCAACGCTGGGCAGTACCGACCATCTTGCGTCCGTCGAGGTTGACGTTATAGCGGCCATCGCAAAAGGCACCGTCGATTTCGCCTACAGAAGCATCGCCCCCCAACTCAGTCAGCAAATCGCAGATAGGTTGGCACAGACGCAAGTACCCGGTTTCAATCCGGCCCTGGTCGCCTTCACTGCGCGGCGGTGCGTAGACCAGAGCGATATTGACCGTCGCGCTCGATTGCGGCACCGGTTCACCGCCGGTTTCCCGTAGCAATACCGGCCAACCATGGGCGGCCGACACTTGGCTCGCCGCTTCAAACGCAGGCAAGCGGCTCAGGCGGCGAGGCATCACCAATGCCTGGTCGCTGGGTTGCCAGAACAGCAGCCCGAATGACTGCTCACCCGCACAGACGGCGGCCAGCAAGTCCTGCTCGGCGGCAAGGCCTGCTTCAACGGTCATCGCTACGGGCTGGATCATCGGGCATTTACCTCTCTGAATAAACACAAAAGCAAATGTGGGAGCTGGCTTGTGTGGGAGCTGGCCAGCTCCCACAGTGACCGCGTTTCAAATCAATCCAGCGTCGAACCGCTGACCGGCACACCACGCTCCGGGAAAAACAGGCGCTGCAACTCAGCCCCAGGATTTTCCGCACGCATAAAGGTTTCGCCGACCAGGAACGAGTAGACGTCGCTGATTTCCATCAGCTCCACATCCGCACGATTGACGATCCCACTCTCGGTAATGACCAGCCGGTCGCGGGGAATGCGCGGCAGCAAGTCCAAGGTGGTTTCGAGGTTGACTTCAAAGGTATGCAGATTGCGGTTGTTGACCCCAACCAGCCGTGTATCGAGGGTTTTCAGTGCGCGCTCCAGCTCGTCACCGTCGTGGACTTCGACCAGTACATCCAGGCCCACGCCTTTGGCAACAGCCGCCAGCTCGGCCATCTGCACGTCGTCCAGCGCCGAAACGATCAGCAGCACGCAATCGGCGCCCAATGCCCGGGCTTCGACGATCTGGTACGGGTCGATCATGAAGTCCTTGCGGATCACCGGTAACTTGCACGCGGCGCGGGCTTGTTGCAGGTAAGCGTCGGAACCTTGGAAATAGTCGATGTCAGTCAGCACGGAAAGGCAGGTCGCCCCGCCCTTCTCGTAACTGGCAGCAATTTCTGCTGGCACGAAGTGCTCGCGGATCACACCCTTGCTCGGCGAAGCCTTTTTGATCTCTGCGATCACCGCCGGCTGCTTGAGCTTGGCCTGGGTAATCAGGGCATTGGCGAAGCCGCGCGGCGCATCGGCGCTTCTCGCCAGGCCTTCCAGCTCGGCCAGGCTCACGCGGGCGCGGCGCTCGGCGACTTCTTCAACTTTGCGGGCGAGGATGTTTTCCAGGACTGTTGGCACACTCATCCTTCATTCTCCATTTTGAATACGGCCGTGAATGCTCCCAGCTCTTCGAGTTTTTCGCGAGCCAGACCCGTGTGCAGCGCATCGTGGGCTAAGGCGACACCTTCTTTAAGACTATAGGCGTGATCGGCTGCGTAAAGTGCCGCGCCAGCATTCAGAACAATCATCTCAGCCGCTTTCTGGCCGTTTTCGGTCTTGCGGCGCCCCAAGGCATCGCGAATCAATTCCAGGGAGGCCGCCGGGCTTTCTACCGCCAGGCCATGCAGGCTCTGGCTCTTCATACCGAGGTCTTCTGGCTCGACCCAGTACTCAGTGACCTGGTCGTTCTTGAGCTCCGCCACAAAGGTCGGGGCCGCCAGGCTGAATTCGTCCAGGCCATCCTTGGAATGCACCACCAGCACATGCTTGCTGCCCAGGCGTTGCAGGACTTCGGCCAAAGGCCGGCACAGCGCCTGGCTGAACACGCCCACCACCTGATGTTTCACACCGGCCGGATTCGTAAGCGGGCCAAGCATGTTGAACAGGGTACGCAGGCCCAGGTCCTTGCGCGGGCCAGCGGCGTGCTTCATCGCCCCATGGTGGGACTGGGCAAACATAAAGCCGATGCCAACGTTATCGATGCAGCGCGCCACCTGCACCGGCGTCAGGTTCAGGTAGATACCCGCCGCTTCCAGCAGGTCGGCACTGCCGCTCTTGCCCGATACCGCGCGGTTGCCATGCTTGGCCACGGTGCAGCCAGCGGCCGCCACCACAAAGGAAGACGCCGTCGATACGTTGAAGATATTCGCACCATCGCCGCCGGTGCCGACCACATCGACCACGCCGTCGAGGGTCTTGAGTTCGACCTTGTCCGCCAGTTCGCGCATCACCGAGACGGCGCCGACGATTTCGTCGATGCTCTCGCTTTTCATGCGCATGGCCATCATAAAGGCGCCAATCTGCGCATCGGTGCATTGACCGGTCATGATTTCGCGCATGACATCGCTCATTTCAGCGGTGCTCAGGTCCAGATGGCCGACGATACGGCTCAGGGCAGTCTTGATATCCATGGAAAGTCCTTAGCGCGTGCCGCCGCTCTGCTTGAGAAAGTTGGCGAACAGCTCGTAGCCCTGCTCGGTCAGAATCGATTCGGGGTGAAATTGCACCCCTTCGACATTCAGTGTCTTGTGCCGCAGGCCCATGATCTCATCGACCGAGCCGTCTTCCAGTTGGGTCCAGGCCGTCAGTTCCAGGCACTCGGGCAGGGTTTCGCGCTTGACCACCAGTGAGTGGTAGCGGGTCACCGTCACCGGTAGGTTCAGGCCCTGGAACACGCCCAGGTCACGATGAAACACCGGGCTGGTCTTGCCGTGCATTACCTGGCGGGCACGCACTACATCGCCACCAAACGCCTGGCCGATGGATTGGTGGCCCAGACAAACCCCGAGAATCGGCAGCTTGCCGGCGAAATACTTGATCGCTTCAAGGGAAATTCCCGCCTCGGTCGGCGTACACGGCCCGGGCGAAACGACGATGCGCTCCGGGTTCAAGGCCGCAATCTGCGCCACGGTCATTTCATCGTTGCGCACCACCTTGACCTCGGCACCCAGCTCGCCCAGGTATTGCACAACGTTGTAGGTAAAGGAGTCGTAGTTATCAATCATCAGCAACATGTGGGTTCAAACCTCTTGAATTCACTGATTTCGAATGACCGCCTTCCAAGAGAGTGACCCGCTGCCAGACGCACTTTCCGGTTGCCAGGGTGAGCCGGCAAGGGGCGTCGAACAAAGGGTGAAGAAGGCAAATCGGTACAGGTCCGGCGGGGCCGGCAGAGAAAATTCAGGCGCGCCAACGCCAACGGGCGTGTGCCTTGACTACTCGCATCAAGAGTTTGCTGATGATCAACACGGGGAGGGTCTCATTCATACGTTCCCGCACAGTAACGTAGCCTCGCCGGCCGTGCAATATGGAGCAGCAAATACGGGGGCGATGACCAAGGGTTTGTAGGAAAAAACGTTTTTCCTCACAGGCAACTCCCACTACATTGCTAGTGTTCCACTTCCGATACAAAAACAATCACATGGAATTTCGTATGCTCAGACCATATTTTGTTGCGCCCCTTGCCGGCTGCCTCTTGGCACTGGCCTGCGCGCAGGCGTTTGCAGCACCTTCACCTTATTCAACCATGGTCGTTTTCGGCGATAGCCTGGCGGACGCCGGCCAGTTCCCCGACGGGTTGTCTGGCGCCAGCCTGCGCTTCACCAACCGTACCGGTCCGACATTCCAAGGCGACTATGGCCTGGTGTCATCAACCCTGCTGGGCTCGAAACTGGGCGTAGCGCCAAACGACCTGAATGCCTCCACCTCCCCGGTTCGCGCGGCGCAAGGCTTGCCTGACGGCAACAACTGGGCGGTCGGTGGTTACCGGACCGACAACATCCTGGATTCCATCACCTCGGTATCCAACACCGCGATCCCACCCGGCAATGCGGGCGCGGGCACGGTGTTGCGCAGTCGCCAGGGCTACCTGCCGGCAAACGACGGGCGCGCCGACCCCAATGCCCTGTACTTTCTGTCCGGTGGCGGCAATGACTTCCTGCAACAGCGCATCGGCAGCCCTGGCGACGCCGTTGCGGCAGGCGGGCGCCTGGCCGACAGCGCCCAGGTCCTGCAACAAGCCGGTGCGCGCTACATCATGGTGTGGATGCTACCCGACCTGGGCCTGACACCTGCCATCAACGGCACACCACAGCAGGCAGCGACCTCCGCCCTGAGTAATATTTTCAACCAGGCATTGGTACAACGCCTGTCGCAGATTGATGCCCAGATCATCCCGTTGAATATTCCACTGTTGTTGCAAGAATCCTTCGCCGACCCGGGCCGATTTGGCCTGGCGACCGGGCAGAACCTTACCGGCACCTGCTTCAGTGGCAACAGTTGCACCGCCAACCCGGTCTACGGCATTGGCGGCACCAACCCGGATCCGACCAAACTGATCTACAACGACTCGGTCCACCCCACCGTCGCCGGGCAGCGCCTGATCGCCGACTACGCCTATTCCCTGCTGGCCGCCCCCTGGGAGCTGACCTTGCTGCCGGAAATGGCCCAGGGCACCCTGCGTGCCCACCAGGATGAGCTGCGCAACCAATGGCAAGCGGACAATGGCAACTGGCAGGCCGTTGGCCAATGGCGCGCAATTGTGGCCGGCGGTGGCCAGCGCCTGGACTTTGATGATCAACGCAGTTCGGCCAGTGGCGACGGCAGTGGCTACAACCTGAATGTCGGCACCAGCTATCGGCTCGACGAGAGTTGGCGCGTCGGCGTCGCGGCTGGCTTGTATCGCCAGACCCTGGAAGCCGGCGCCAACGACTCGGACTACAAGCTCAACAGCTACATGGGCAGCGCATTCGCGCAGTATCAGCACAATCACTGGTGGGCCGATGCCGCGCTGACCGGTGGCCGCCTGGACTTCGACAGCCTCAAGCGCAAATTCGCCCTGGGCGTCAGCGAAGGCTCCGAAAAAGGCGACACCGACGGCTGGCTCTGGGCCTTGAGCGGCCGCGTGGGTTATGACATTGCCGGGGTCGGCAGCGACTGGCACCTGTCACCGTTCATCAGCGCCGACTATGCGCGGGTCGAAGTCGATGGCTACGGGGAAAAAGGCAACCGCTCCACGGCGCTGACCTTTGATGACCAGCAGCGCGACTCCAAACGCCTGGGGGTTGGCCTGCAAGGCAGCTACCGAGTCACCCCACAAACCCAGGTGTTTGGCGAAGTGGCTCACGAGCATGAGTTCGAGAATGACACCCAGAAGGTGAACATTTCGCTCAACAGCGTGCAGGGGATCGACTTCAAGCTGGACGGCTACACGCCCCGCAGCAACTCGGAGCGCCTGAGCCTCGGGGTCAGCCACAAGTTGACCCAGGAGCTGGCGTTGCGGGCCGCCTATAACGTAAGGAAGGATGACAGCCTGACCCAGCAGGGAGTCAGTGTCGGGGTAAGCCTGGATTTCTAATACGGCCTTAAAAACAACATAAAACCCATGTGGGAGCGGCGGTGCGACGATTCGACTTGCCCGCGATAGCGGTGGTTCAGTCACTACATCGGTGACTGACAGACCGCCATCGCGGGCAAGTCGAATCGTCGCACCGCCGCTCCCACATAAGCCCGCCCCACAGTTAGATCTGGACCGGCCGTTAGTCCTGCGGGCTCTGCTCGGCCAACGCCACCGCCCGGAACATCGCCCGGCGTTTGTTCAGGGTCTCTTCCCATTCAAGGGCCGGTACCGAGTCGGCAACAATCCCGCCGCCCGCCTGCACATGCAATTCGCCATCCTTGATCACCGCCGTGCGGATCGCAATGGCGGTGTCCATGTTGCCATTCCACGCAAAATAGCCCACGGCGCCGCCGTAGACACCGCGCTTGACCGGCTCCAGTTCATCGATGATTTCCATCGCGCGGATCTTCGGTGCACCAGACAAGGTGCCCGCCGGCAGAATCGCGCGCAACGCGTCCATTGCCGTCAGCCCTGCCTTCAGCTCGCCCGTGACGTTGGAGACGATGTGCATCACGTTGGAATAACGCTCGATCACCATTTTCTCGGTGAGTTTCACCGAGCCGATTTCCGAAACGCGCCCGGTGTCGTTACGCCCCAGGTCGATAAGCATCAGGTGCTCGGCGATTTCCTTGTCGTCGGACAGCAGGTCTTCTTCGAGCGCCAGGTCGGCCTCTTCGGTGGCGCCACGGGGCCGGGTGCCGGCAATCGGGCGCACGGTGATGAGGTTATCTTCGACACGTACCAACACTTCCGGCGAGCTGCCCACCACGTGGAAGTCGCCAAAGTTGAAGAAGTACATGTACGGCGTAGGGTTGAAGCAACGCAGCGCCCGGTACAGGTCGATGGGTGCCGCTTTGAAGTCGATGGACATGCGTTGCGACGGCACCACTTGCATGCAGTCACCGGCGAGGATGTATTCCTTGATGGTATCGACCGCGCGCTCGTAGTCATCCTGGGTAAAGCTGGAGCGAAATACCGGGTCGGCCGCCGGCGGACGGCTGAGGTCCAGGCCGCGACGTGGGGTGATCGGCTGGCGCAGCTTGTCCAGCAGGGCCTCAAGGCTGGCCTGGCCTTGCTCGAAAGCATCGGCCTGGGCCGGGTCGGCGAGGACGATCGCGTGCATCTTGCCGGCCAGGTTGTCGAACACCACCACCGCGTCGGAAACCATCAGCAGAATGTCCGGCACCCCCAAAGGATCGGGGTTTGGGCATTTGCCCAGGCGCTGTTCCACGTAACGCACGCAGTCGTAGCCGAAATACCCCACCAGGCCGCCATTGAAGCGCGGCAGGCCAGGGATGGTCGGCACGTTGTAGCGCGCCTTGAACGCTTCGACGAAGGCCAGCGGGTCTTGCACATCGTGGCTTTCGATCTCGACGCCGTCATGGGTGATGCTGACGTGATAGTCATGCACCCGCAGGACCGTGCGGCACGGCAGGCCGATGATCGAGTAACGGCCCCACTTTTCACCGCCTTGCACCGATTCCAGCAGGTAGGAATTGGGCTCGTCGGCCAGCTTCAGGTAGATCGACAGCGGCGTATCGAAGTCGGCCAGGGTTTCCCGGGCCATGGGGATACGGTTGTAGCCGGCAGCGGCCAAACGCAGGAATTCTTCGCGGATCATGAGGTGCCTCGTGGCGTGAGGGTCTAACGGTCAGGTATGCAAACGTGCCGCAGCGCGGCCAGGATCAGTCAGGCGCGCCAACGCCAGCGGGCCAGGGCCTTGATGACTTTCATCCAGAGTTTGCGAGTGACCACCACGATGGGATTTCCAGAAGGGGATGGGACGGCGTCGGGCAACGTTATCTCAGCGCCCGCTCCCAAGCAACCGGGGATTAGCAGTCGCAGGTCGTCAATCACCAGCGCCGGCGACTCTTCAGCAATCGGCCGGCCATGGTTATAGCCGTAGCTCAGGGCCACGCACTGCACGCCCGCCGCTTTTGCCGCCAGCACATCACTGCGCGAATCGCCGACAAACAGCGATTGGGACGCCGGGATGTTGGCCATTTTCATCACGAAGAACAGCGCCGCCGGATCAGGCTTTTTCTGCGGCAGGGTATCGCCACCGATGATCCAGCGGAAATACCGGCCGATCTTCATCTGGTCCAGCAGCGGCGCAACGAAGCGTTCCGGCTTGTTGGTGATCAGGGCCATTTCCACGCCCTGCTTGTGCAACCACTTGAGGGTGTCGCGTACGCCGGGGTAAACCACGGTCAGTTCGTGGCCGTCTTCGTAGGCGGCGTTGAACAATTCCAGCGCGTGCTCGGCCTCCACGTCATCGACACCCTGGGCGTCGATATGATTGGCCAGGGCCCGGCGCACCAGCATCTGCACGCCGTTGCCGACCCAGTCGCGCACCGACTCGATACCCACAGGCTTGCGCCCCAGTTTGAGCAGCATCTGGTCCACCGCCACTGCCAGGTCCGGCACCGAGTCGACCAGGGTGCCGTCCAGATCAAACATCACCAGCCGTGGCAACTTGCCGGGGAACAACTGCTCAAAACCGCTCATGGACGCGCCAGCGCCAGTTCTGCACGCATCTTGGCGATCACCGCCTGATAGTCAGGGGTGTTGAAGATCGCCGAGCCGGCGACGAAGGTGTCGGCGCCCGCCGCCGCGATGTCACGGATGTTGTTGACGTTGACCCCCCCGTCGATCTCCAGGCGGATATCGCGGCCAGAGGCATCGATCAGCGCGCGGGCTTCACGCAGCTTGTCGAGGGTGCCGGGGATGAACTTCTGCCCGCCAAAGCCTGGGTTGACGCTCATCAGCAAGACCATGTCGACCTTGTCCATCACGTACTTGAGCGTGTCCAGCGGCGTCGCCGGGTTGAACACCAGCCCGGCCTTGCAACCGCCTTCGCGGATCAACTGCAGGGAACGGTCGATGTGCAGCGTGGCTTCCGGGTGGAAGGTGATGTAGGTCGCGCCGGCTTCAATGAAGTCGCCGATGATGCGATCCACCGGGCTGACCATCAGGTGCACGTCAATCGGCGCGGTCACGCCGTATTTGCGCAGCGCTGCACAGACCATCGGGCCGATGGTCAGGTTCGGCACATAGTGGTTGTCCATGACATCGAAGTGCACGAAGTCGGCACCGGCGGCCAACACGTTGTCCACTTCCTCACCCAGGCGGGCGAAGTCGGCGGAGAGGATCGATGGAGCAATAACGAAGGGCTGCATGACGCACCTTTTCTGAGCTAAATCACGATGGCGCGCATTGTATACCTCATGCTTTGCTGCGCGCACCGTGACCTGACTCAATGGCTAATAGGCGGCGCGGTAGATTTTCTCGATATCCGCCGCACTGAGCTTGCGCGGGTTGTTGCGCATCAGCCGCTCGATTCCCGCTGCCTCTACCGCCATGGCCGGGATCGCCTCCTCCGGCACGCCGAAGCTGCGCAGGCCCTGGGGGATCTCCACTGCGGCACATAGCCGCGTCATCGCCTCCACCGCCTGGTCGGCAGCGTCGTTGAGACTCAAAGCGCTGACATTCACGCCCATGGCCTGGGCAATATCCTGCATGCGCTCGACACAGGCCAGCTTGTTCCAGTGCATCACGTAGGGCAGCAGCAACGCGTTGCTCACCCCATGGGCAATATTGAAGCGCCCGCCCAACGGATAGGCCAGCGCATGCACCGCGCCCACCCCGGCATTACCGAACGCCATGCCGGCCATCAGGCTGGCGGTGGCCATATCGTCACGCGCCTGCAGGTTGGCCGGGTTGGCATAAGCCTTGGGCAAGGCCTTGGCAATCAACTTGATCGCACCGATGGCCAGGGCATCGGTGATCGGCGAGGCGTTCAGCGACAGATAGGACTCGATGGCATGCACCAGGGCATCCACGCCACTGGCCGCCGTGACACTGCGCGGGCAGGTCAGGGTCATTTGCGGGCTGATCAGCGCGACATCCGGCAGCAGATAGTCGCTGACGATGCCTTTTTTCAATTGCGCGGCCTTGTCTGAAAGAATCGCCACATTGGTCACTTCCGAACCGGTGCCGGCCGTGGTGGGAATCGCAATCAGCGGCGGTCCCTTGCGCGGCACCTGGTCCACGCCGAACAAATCCGCGAGGGCGCCGTGATAACCGGCATAGGCGGCAACACTCTTGGCGATATCAATGGCACTGCCACCGCCCACACCGATCAGGCCGTCATGCCCGCCTTCGCGGTAGACCTGCATGCAGTCTTCGACAATGGCGATCTCCGGGTCGGGCAACACCCGGTCGAAAATCTCATAGGGACGATCACCCAACTGCGCCAACGCCAGTTGCACCGTACCGGACTTGACCAGCGCGGCATCGGTGACGATCAGCGGGTTATCGATATCCAGCCGGGTCAGCTCGGCGGCCAATTGTTCAATGGCGCCTGGGCCGGTGAGCAATTTATGGGCGATCTTGAATGAGGAGGTACTCATGTGCGCGGCCTCTTATAAGTTGGGGGGCTGGCACAAGAATAGCTGGGGAATATGGGTTGTCTGCCATTCAGCGGCTGAATGGTCGGATGACTCCAGGCAGGCACGGTCACTGTAGGAGGTGGCTTGCCTGCGATGGTATCGGCCCGGCGTCTCAGGTGTACCGAGGTGATGCCATCGCGGGCAAGCCAGCTCCCACAGGTGATCGGGTTTCAGCAGTCAGACCTGCGCGGTGCGCAGTTTTTCACTGCGCCCACGCAGCCATTCCAGGGTCAGCAGCAATACCACCGAGAAGGCGATCAACAAGGTCGCCGCCGCGGCAATGGTCGGGCTGAGGTTTTCACGGATGCCGCTGAACATCTGCCGTGGCAAAGTCGCTTGCTCGGGCCCGGCGAGGAATAGCGTCACCACCACCTCATCGAACGACGTGGCAAAGGCAAACAGCGCCCCGGAAATAACCCCCGGCGCAATCAACGGCAAGGTCACCCGGCGAAAGGCGGTCAACGGCGATGCTCCCAGGCTGGCCGCCGCGCGCACCAGGTTATGGTTGAACCCCTGCAAGGTCGCCGACACCGTGATGATCACAAAGGGCACGCCCAACACCGCATGCACCACGATCAGCGAAAAGAAGCTGTTGCCCAATCCCAGCGGGGCAAAGAACAGATAACTGGCCACGCCGATAATCACCACGGGCACCACCATCGGCGAAATCACCAGGGCCATCACCAGCGCCTTGCCGGGGAAATGGCCACGGGTCAGGCCGATGGCCGCCAGCGTACCGAATACCATCGCCAGCACCGTCGCTGCCGGGGCGACGATGATGCTGTTCTTCAAGGCGCGCATCCATTCCGCCGAGGCGAAGAAGTCCTGGTACCAGTGCAGCGAAAACCCCTGCAACGGGTACACCAGGAAACTTGCGGAGTTGAATGACAGCGGGATAATCACCAACACCGGCAGGATCAGGAACAACAGGATCAGGCCGCAGAGGATCCGCAAGCTGTAGAACCACACCCGTTCGATGGGTGACATGTAAGGACTGCTGGACATATCAGGCGCTCCTCAGCTCAGGCGCAGGCGGCTGGCGCCCACCAGCCAGTTGTAGATCAGGTACAGCACCACGGTCGCCAGCAGCAGCAAGCCGCCCAGCGCGGTGGCCATGCCCCAGTTGATGCTGGTGTTGGTGTAGAACGCCACGAAGTAGCTGACCATCTGGTCGTTCGGGCTGCCCAGCAGCGCCGGGGTGATGTAGTAACCAATCGCCAGGATGAACACCAACAGGCAACCGGCACCGACGCCCGCATAGGTTTGCGGGAAGTACACCCGCCAGAAACTGGCAAACGGATGACAGCCCAGGGAAATCGCCGCGCGCATATAGGTCGGTGAAATACCCTTCATTACGCTGTAGATCGGCAAAATCATGAACGGCAGCAGGATATGCACCATGGAGATGTAGACCCCAAGCCGGTTGAACACCAACTCCAGGGGCTTATCGATGATGCCCATGCTCATCAGCGCGCCGTTGATCAAGCCACCGGACTGCAGCAACACAATCCACGCGGCGACCCGCACCAGCACCGAGGTCCAGAAGGGCAGCAGCACCAGGATCATCAACAGGTTGCTCTGCCGCGCCGGCAGGTTGGCCAGCAGGTACGCCAGCGGATAGGCCAGCAACAGGCAGCACACGGTAATCACCAGGCCCATCCAGAAGGTGCGGGCGAAGATATCGAGGTAGATCGCCTGGTCCGGCGTGGCCGGGGCGACTTCGCCCAGGTCGTCGATCCGATGATCGACCGCCGCCAGCAGGTAGTAAGGCGTCAGGCTGCTGGTATTGCGGCGGATTGCCTGCCAGTACGCGGGGTCGCCCCAGCGTTCGTCGAGGTTTTCCAACGCTTCTTTATAAGAGGCCGGCACTTCGCTGAACGGCAGCGCCCGCGCGGTTTTGGTCAGCAGGCTGCGATAGCCCGCCAGTTCCATGTTCAGGCGCTTGGACAGATCGCCCAGGGTCTGGTTTTTGCGGGCTTCGCCAAGGTCCTCGCTGATGGCCTGGTACACCGGCTCGCCGGGCAAGCCACGACCATCCCAGGCCGTCACCGCCACCACGGTGCGCGGCAGGCCGGCGACCACCTCCGGGTTACCGACGCTTTTGTAGAGCAGCGCGACGATGGGCACCAGGAACACCAGCAGCAAAAACACCACCAGTGGCGCGATCAGCGCCTGGGCCTTCCAGCGGTTAAGCCGCTCGGCACGCGCCAGGCGCTGCTTCAAGCTGGGGGTGGTGACCTCGTTCGAGGGAACGGCGATGGCCATGGCAAACTCCGGGTAACGAAAATAAATGCAATCTGCTGAACAACGCAGATCCCCTGTGGGAGCGGGCTTGCTCGCGATGGCGGCCTGTCAGTTGACTCATGTGTAACTGATACACCGCCATCGCGAGCAAGGCCGCTCCCACAATGGGTTATGTGACGCGGCTTATTACTTGGCGGCCCAGGAATTGAAGCGCTGCTCCAACTGCTCGCCGTTATCCGCCCAGAAGCTCACATCGATCTGCACCTGGTTGGCGATGTTTTCCGGGGTGGTCGGCATATCCTTGAGGACGTCCTTGGCCAGCAGCGGCACGGCTTGGGTGTTGGCCGGGCCGTAGGCGATGTTTTCGGAGTAGATTTTCTGTTGTTGCGGGGCGACCGAGAAGGCGATGAATTTCTTCGCCACGTCTGCGCGTTCCTTGCTCAGGCCCTTGGGGATCGCCCAGGCATCGAAATCATAGATACCGCCGTTCCACACCACCTTCAGGTTGCTTTCTTTCTGTACCGCAGCAATCCGGCCGTTGTAGGCCGAGCTCATGACCACATCACCCGAGGCCAGGTACTGCGGCGGTTGTGCGCCGGCTTCCCACCACTGGATCGACGGTTTGAGTTCATCGAGTTTCTTGAAGGCGCGGTCCTGGCCGTCTTTGCTGGCCAGCACTTTGTAGACATCCTTGGGCGCCACGCCGTCGGCCATCAGGGCGAACTCCAGGGTGTATTTGGCGCCCTTGCGCAGGCCACGCTTGCCCGGGAAGTTCTTGGTGTCCCAGAAGTCTGCCCAACTGGTGGGCGCAGTCTTCAGTTTGTCGGCGTTGTAGGCCATTATTGTGGACCACACAAAGAACCCCACGCCGCAGGATTGGATCGCGCCTTTCACATAATCGTCGGGGTTGCCGAACAGTTTCGGGTCCAGCGGTTCGAACATGTCTTCGTCACAGCCACGGGACAGTTCCGGCGACTCGACTTCCACCAGGTCCCAGGACACGCTCTTGGTGTCGACCATGGCTTTGACCTTGGCCATCTCGCCGTTGTACTCGCCGGCGATGATCTTGCCGTTGCCCGCGCTTTCCCACGGGGTATAGAAAGCCTTGACCTGGGCCGCCTTGTTAGCGCCGCCAAACGACACCACCGTCAGGTCGGGACCTGCCATGACCTGTGAAGCACCCGCCAGGCCAATGGCCAGGGCGGTCAATTTCAGGGATCTCAACATTTATTGTTCTCTCCACGTGCAGGGTTGGGTGAAGCCAAGGGGGCGATCAATTCGCCTCTAGAAGTGGGTCGAGTGCGCGAACGTGCTCGACTTGCCAGCCAATCGGAACCACATCGCCGACCGTCAGTGCCGGGTCCAGCTCGGCGATCGGTTGTTTCACAAAGAAATCAGCCTTGCCGCAGACTTCCAGGCGCACACGTACGTGATCGCCCAGGTAGATGAATTCGGCCACCCGGCCCGAGAAACGGTTGCTGCAGCTTTCGCTGGAGCCATTGAGGCTGACCCGTTCCGGGCGCACCGACAGGGTCACCGGGCCGCCGATCTGCCCGACATTGACCGCCAGCGCCTCGACCTTTTCGCCCCGCGCCAACTCGACCACGCAACGCTCACCGGCGTGGCTGTGCAGGCGGCCGTTAAGGCGGTTGTTCTCACCGATAAAGTTGGCGACGAAGGTGTTTTTCGGCTCTTCATACAAGGTGCGCGGCGGTGCGATCTGCTGGATCTCGCCCTGATGGAACACCGCCACGCGGTCGGACATGGTCAGCGCTTCACCCTGGTCGTGGGTCACGTAGACCACGGTCACGCCGAGGCGCTGGTGCAGGTGCTTGATCTCCATCTGCATGTGCTCACGCAGCTGTTTATCGAGGGCGCCGAGGGGTTCGTCCATCAACACCAACTGCGGTTCGAATACCAATGCACGGGCCAGCGCGACCCGTTGTTGCTGGCCACCGGAAAGTTGCGCGGGGTAGCGCTGGGCGAAGGCGTCGAGTTGCACCATGCTCAGCACGCGCTTGACCCGCTCACTGACATCGGTCTTGCTCAAACCCCGGACTGTCAGGGGGAACGCCAGGTTCTCGGCCACGGTCATGTGCGGGAACAGCGCGTAGTTCTGGAACACCATGCCAATGTCACGCTTGTGCGGCGGCACGTTGTTGATCGAGCGTCCGGCCAGGAGGATTTCCCCGGCGGTCGGCGTTTCAAAGCCCGCCAGCATCATCAGGCTGGTGGTCTTGCCCGAGCCGGACGGGCCCAGCAGGGTAAGGAACTCGCCTTTGCGAATGTCCAGGTTGAGGTCTTTGACGATCAGGTTCTCGCCGTCGTAGCTCTTCTGCACACCACGAAAGCTGACCAGCACATCATTTGAATCCACCTCGCTCATACCCGCACCTTTGTGTTTTGGACTGCTGTGGAGCAAGCGTAGTCCAGGCGCCAGCCCACGAAAATCGGGGCGCAAGAGAGATTGGCATCAGCGCGGTGGAAGGTTCGGGGTAGGGATTGCCCTACACGGATGGCGGGCATGGGACAGTTGAGCGGCCAGGAGGACGCGACAAGCCGCAGGCATGGGCTGCGGGGTGCTGCCGGGGTGTCGCAAATAGATACGCCTCCCTGTAGGAGCCCGGCTTGCCGGCGATGGCGCCCTAACGATAGCCACCACCGGCAAGCCGGGCGCCTACAGGAGTTTGTGCTCCATCGCGTACTTCACCAGTTCTGCCAGGGAGGTGATGTTGAGCTTTTGCATCAACCGCGCCTTGTGGGTGCTGATGGTCTTGCTGCTCAGGGCCAGTTGCTGGGCGATATCGTTGACATTGGCGCCCTGGGCCAAACGCTCGAACACCGAGAATTCACGCTCGGACAATAGCGAATGCAAGGGCCGGGCATCGGTGAGGCCGACTTCGAACACCATGCGGTCGGCCAGGTCCGGGTCGATATAGCGCCCGCCCGCAGCCACCTTGCGAATCGCCGTCAACAGCAGCGCCGGATCACTGTCCTTGGTCGCGTACCCCGCCGCGCCGACCTTCAACGCCCGGGCAGCCATTTGCGCTTCGTCATGCATCGACAGCACCAGGATCGCCGGCGGATTGTTCAGCGCGCGAATCCGTGCAATCGCTTCCAGGCCATTGACCCCAGGCATCGAGATATCCAGCAACACGACCTCGCATGGTGTATGGCGCAAGGCTTCCAACAGCTGTTCGCCATTCCCCGCCTCGCCCACCACCAGCAGATCCTTGGCCAGGCCGATCAACTGCTTGATGCCTTCACGGACGATGGTGTGGTCTTCGGCTACCAATACGCGGATCACAGGACTTTCCTCTCTATAACGATTAAACGCCGATATTCAAAATGTGGGAGCGGGCTTGCTCGCGAAGGCGGTTTAGCAGCCCATGCATCCGCTGACTGTGACACCGCCATCGCGGGCAAGCCCGCACACATGGGGCCTAGGGCGCATCCAACGGCACCGTCACGCTCAGGGTGGTGCCCTCCCCCAGCTCGCTGTCCAGGCTCAACTGCCCGCCCATGATCAGCACCCGCTCGCGCATGCCCACCAGGCCAAACGACACCGGCCGCCCCGGCGCGGCGACAAAGCCTGCGCCATCGTCGCTGATGGTCAGCCGCAGATTGGCGCCCTCCACCGCCAGGGTCAGTTCCACAGTATGCGCCTGGGCATGGCGCATGACATTGGTCAGCGCCTCTTGCAGGATGCGGAACAGGCCAATGGCCTTGGCGTCGCTCAATGCCGGAAGGTTATCTGGCACCTGCACCAGGCAAGGGATCTGCGTGCGCGCCTCAAAGCGCCGCGCTTGCCATTCAATGGCCGAGGCAATCCCTGCGTCGAGAATCGGCGGGCGCAGCGCGGTGGCCACATCGCGCACCAGTTGAAACAACTGGGCGATCAGGCGCTTCATGCTGTTCAGGCGCTCGTGCAGGCCGGGGTCCAGTTGCGCGTAGGCCAGCTCGCACATGGAGGTTTCCAGTTTCAGCACCGTGAGCATCTGCCCCAGCTCATCGTGGACTTCGCGGGCAATCCGCGCCTTCTCTTCCTCGCGCACCGTCTCCAGGTGGGCTGACAGCTCGCGCAGTTGCGCACGCGAGGCATCCAGTTCCAATTCAATTCGCTTGCTGTCGCTGATGTCCCAAACGATCCCGTCCCAGACCACCGCACCATCCTCCAGGCGCCGGGTAACGGCCTTGATCTCGGCCCAGCGCTGCTCGCCCTGGCGAGTGAGGATGCGGCCCTGCCACGACCAGTTACTCTCGCTGTCGATGGCCTGGTCCTGGGTCTGGTGGTAACTGGCGCGGTCATCGGGGTGTACCAGGCTGCGAATCCCCACATCGCGATGGCTGAGCACGGACGGCGAGTAGCCCACCAGGCGCTCGCTGCCTTCGCTGATATACGCAAAGTCGATGGCCGCGCTCGACGGCAGGCGCTCCAGGCGAAACACCAGCCCTGGCACGTTGGCGGCGATGCCTTGCAGGCGCGCTTCACTTTCCTGCAGCGCAGCCAGTGCCCGGCGCCGTTCGGTGACGTCGTTGAGGTACACCACCAGGTACTCACCGCCGGCAAAGCGCAGGAAACTCAGGGACACATCCGTGGGCAACAGGCTGCCATCCGCACGCAGGCACTGGGTGGCGAAGCTCTGGGGGCCGTCTTCGCTGGCACGCGCGCGTTTCCACAGGTTCAGCCAGCGGTCCATGCTCAGGTTGGGTTCGAACTCGATCAACGGGCGCTCGATCAGCGCGCCAGGGGCGTAGCCGAGCATGGCTTCGGCGGCGACGTTAGCATAGCGCACATGGCTGTCCCAATTGACCCAGAGGATACCGACGGTGCTTTGGTCGATGGAAAACTGGGTCAGGCGCAACGCTTCGGCGCCGGCGGCACGGGCCGCGCTTTCCTCACGGGCGGCCAGCAACTGGTGCTCCAGGGCATGTTTTTGCCGACGCTGCCATACAGCGATCGCCAGGCACGCGAGCAACAGCAGGCCCAGCAGCAGGCTGAGGTTTTGCCAGAACCCCGGTGACTCCGAGAGCCGCGGATATTTGGGTTGCAGCCAACGGGCGTGCAATTGCTCCAACTCACGGGCGGGAATGGCCCGCAGGCCGCTCTCGACAATGTCCGCCAAGGGTGGCCAGTCACGCCGCGTGGCCACCCGCAGCAGTTGCGGCAGGCCAATATCACCGACCACCGCCAGGCCGGCGAATTCGGGCTCGACCGACAACCGACTCAACTGCGCCTCATCGATCACCGCATAGCGCGCCTGCTGGCTGACCAACAATTGCAGGGCCTGGCGCTCCAGGGGCACGCCTTGCAGGTTCAGGTTGGGGTAATTGCTGCGCAGGTATTCGGCCACGGCACTGGGCATGCGCACCGCAACCCGCGAGTGTTCGTCGAGCTTTTCCAGGTCCACTGCGCCGCTGCCGTCACGGATACCCACGATGTGCTGGGGCACACGCATATAGGGGTCGGAAAACAGCCAGAGGCGCAGGCCGGCCGGGGTTTGCAGCAGGCCAGGCGCGAGGTCGACCGCGTCCTCACGCAAGGCGTCCTCCAACTGCTCTTGCGTGGGGAAGTTGCGCCAGGTCAGTTCGATATTCAGCGCCTTGGCCAGCGCCTGCATCAGCTCGACATTGGCCCCGGACAAGCGCTGCAGGCGCCGGTCGTATTGTGCGTAGGGTGCCTGCAACACCACACCGACCCGCAGTTGCGGGTGCTGCGCCAGCCACTCGCGCTGCTGGGCACTGAGCACCGCCGGCGGCACCACGGAAGCAGGCGCGGCACTCGCCATCAAGGGAAAGCACAGATAGCCGATAACCAGCAGACAGCGAAAAATCATCATTCACATCTCACATCCAACCCATTAGGCTGCCGGGATCACTTCTGGCCGGGATTCCACTATGCCCCTGCTTCACCGTTCGACACTGCCAGCATTGTGCCTGTCGCTACTGTTTACCAGCACCTTTTGCGTACAGGCGGCTGATACCGCGCCGGCTACCGCCGAAAAGCCACCGGAACGCCAGCCGTTACCCGAGCGCAGCCAAGAAGAAGCCAGCGCCCTGGTGCGGCAACTGCCGCCTCAGGAACAGCAACAGTTACAGGCCGGCGACGAGTCGTTCCTGGCCCTGTGGAAGCCGGCCAACAGCGCCGAGCCGCAAGGTGTGGTGATTATCGTCCCCGGCGCCGGAGAAACGGCTGACTGGCCGCAAGCAATCGGGCCTTTGCGCCAGAAATTGCCGGATGCCGCGTGGGGCAGCCTGAGCCTGTCGCTGCCCGACCTGAGCCTGGACACCCTGCCACCTCGGGTCATGCAGGCGCCCGACGCGGCCGTCGACACCAGCAGCAAGGATGCCAGCAGCGCCGCACCCAAGCCGATCGAACAGGCGGCCAGCGCCGAAGCCGAGGGCACCGACCCGGTCGTGGTTCCCGGCGTGGACGAGCAGGACAAGACCGATGCGACACGGATCTTCGCCCGTATCGATGCCGCTGTCGCCTATGCCCAGACCCAGAACGCCCGCAGCGTCGTGCTGCTGGGGCACGGCACCGGGGCCTGGTGGGCAGCGCGCTACCTGAGCGAAAAACAACCAGCCCAGGTGCAGAAATTCGTTATGGTCGCCGCGCAGACGCCGGTGGGTCGTCAACCGGACCTGCAACAGTTGGTGCCGGCCTTGAAGTTGGCGACTGCCGATGTCTTCTATCAGGACAGCGCCCTGGCAAGCAAACTGGCGCTCGAACGCGGCCAGGCGAGCAAGCGGCTGAAGAATGACAACTATAAGCAGGTGTCGTTGAAGACGATCCCCGGCAATAGCGCAGCGGCCCAGGAACAGTTGTACCGGCGGATTCGCGGCTGGTTGAGCCCGCAAAACAGCGCAAGCTGATCCCAGCGTGGCGAGGGGCTTGTTGTGGCGAGGGGGCTTGTCCCCCGTTGGGCTGCACAGCAGCCCCAATAAGCCTCCCCCCGGTCTATCAGATAAACCGAGATAGCAGGTTTTGGGGCTGCTGCGCAGCCCAACGGGGGACAAGCCCCCTAGCCACAGGCCGTCGGCTCAGCGGAAATTGCGCTGCTCGCGAATGATCGTGTAGGCACTATGCAGTTCCCGCGTACGTTCCGTGGCCTCGCGTACCTGCGCGGGGCTGGCGCCGCTGCCGGCAATCTTGTCCGGGTGATGACGGCTGAGCAGCCGTCGATAGGCACGCTTGATGACCGCCGGCTCAGTAGTCGCGCTGACCCCGAGAATCCGAAGCGCATCCTGGTAAGTGCCGCCGCGAGTGGCCAAGGGTTTACGCTCCGGCTCGTAATCATGGGCCAGTGCCTGGATCTGTTGTGGCGTCCACCCCAGCCATTTGCCCCATAGCGCGATCAGGTCGCGCTCGGCGAGGCTGGCCTTGCCGTCAGCCCAGACCATGCGCCAGCAAGCACGCAGCACACCTTCGGCCGCATGGGGCTGGGACTTGAGCACACGCAGGTAACTGCGCACACGATCGGTCCCCGACTTGCCCCGATTGAACGCCGCGATCGCCCGGCGCTGCGCCGGCTCGGTCATATCCAGCGAGCGCATCTCCACCCGCGCCTGCTGGATATGCCCGTCCACCACCCGCCCGTTGCTCTTGGCCAGGCGGCCGAGCAACACAAACAGCAATTCGTCATTGCGTAGCGCCGGTCGGCCACCCAGGCGCTCGCGCAGATGCGCCCAACTGCGCAATTGCAGGCGCCGATCCAGCGCCTGGCCCAATAGCGCGCCCAACATGGCCCCCGGAATACTGGCGATGGCAAACCCCGCCCCGGCTCCGATCAGAGTCCCTGGCCACAGCATCTTACTGGCCCACGGTCAGCAGACTTTCAACCTGCGCCAGGCGCTCCAGCGTACCGACGTCAATCCAGCGTCCATCCATGTGTTCCCCCGAAACCAAGCCTTGAGCCATCGCCGTGCGCAACAAGGGCGCCAGCTTGAAGGCACCGGCGCTGCAACCCGCGAACAGCTTGGGATGCAGCAGCGAAATGCCACTGAAGGTCAGGTTATCGGCATCGGGCGCGGCATCATGAAGCAAACCGTCCTTGATATAGAAATCGCCACCAGTGGGGTGATGAGGCGGGTTGTCGACCATCACCAAGTGCGCGAGGCCGCTCAAGGGCTGCTTGAGGCGGGCGAAGTCGTAGTCGGTCCAGATATCGCCATTGACCACCAGGAACGGCTGGTCCCCCAGCAGGGGCAGGGCCTGGAAAATCCCGCCGCCGGTTTCCAGCGGTTCGCCTTCGGGCGAATACTGGATGCGCACGCCGTATTGAGCGCCATTGCCCAGGTAACTCTCGATTTGCTGGCCCAGCCAGGCATGGTTGATGACGATTTCGGTGAATCCGGCTTTCGCCAGCGCCTCCAGGTGATACTCGATCAGGCGCTTGCCACCGGCCTGGACCAGTGGCTTGGGGGTGTGCAGGGTAAGCGGACGCATCCGCTCGCCCTTGCCGGCCGCCAGGATCATGGCCTTCATACGTGGGCCTCGACCGGTTGCCGCAGGCTGGACAGCAACTCGCCCAGGTCGGCCAGTTCCGGGCGATCAGCCAGCACCGCGTCTATATAGGCAAAGAAGCGCGGCACGTCCGCCAGGTAGCGCGGCTTGCCGTCACGGTGGCAGATACGCGCGAAGATCCCGATGACCTTGAGGTGACGCTGCACCCCCATCAAGTCGCTGGCACGCAGGAAGTCTTCAACATCCGCCTGTACCGGGATGCCCAACTGGCCAGCACGTTCCCAGTAACCACGCTGCCATTCACGCACCCGCGCTTGGGGCCAACTGAGGAAGGCGTCCTTGAACAGGCAGGTAATGTCGTAGGTCACGGGGCCGTAGACCGCATCCTGGAAGTCCAGCACGCCAGGGTTCGGCACGCTGATCATCAGGTTGCGCGGCATATAGTCGCGATGCACCAGGACCTTGGGCTGGGCCAGGGCGCTCTCGATCAGCAATTGGCTGACCCGCTGCCATAACGCCGCCTGTTGCTCATCGAACTCAATGCCCAGGTGCCGGCGCACGTACCATTCGGGGAACAACTCCAACTCCCGGCGCAACAACGGCACGTCGTAGCTGGGCAACCCGGCGTCCATCGGCAATTGCTGGAAAGCCAGCAACGCGTCGATGGCCTCGGCAAATAATTGGTCGGCATTTTCACCGTCAATCACATCCAGGTAGGTGTTTTTGCCCAGGTCATTGAGCAAAAGAAAGCCTTGGGACAGATCTTCGGCATAAATTTGTGGAACATTTATTCCCGATTTGGCCAACATTCGTGCGATATCGACGAAAGGTTTGCAGTTTTCCTGGGGGGGTGGGGCATCCATCACGACGAATGTGCGACCTTCGCCTTCCCAACGGAAGTACCGTCTGAAACTCGCGTCGCTGCTGGCCGCAGTCAATGTAGCCGGGGGGACGGGCCCCCAACCCTGGGCATGGAAAAGCTCGGGTAACTGCTGATCAAGCCAGACTTTCAGGTGTTGCAAACGTAGATCTTGGTCGGGCATTACAAGGGTCTCCGACGGCGCTAGCCGTCAAGCGGGTCATGCTTTATTATCACGCATCTTTTTCAGACCATCGAGAGGCGTGCGGCCCACACCGCGGGCAGATGGCACGCAGGAAGCCCGGACTAATAAGATGGCATTGAAATCCCCCGCGTTTCGTAGAAAATTTCCGTTGCTGGTAACCGGCAGTCTGCTGGCCATGCAACCTTTCGCCACCTCATTCGTGGTCGCCGCGGAACAGTATGACTGCTCAGTCTCTGCTTCGGGTGCCTGGGATTGCGCGCCGAAAGCCAGCGCAGCCCCTTTGCCACCGCGTCCGGTGCATGACGGCAGTGCCGTCAGCTCGGCCAACGGCACGCCGCAAGGCGAAGCTGCTGGTACCGAAGCCGTGCCGCAGACCACGCTGGTCACCGAATCCAAGGGCCGTGGCCTGCGCTCGCGCAGCGCCGACTACAGCCACCTGGACTGGGTCCCTCGCGAGAAACTCACCGCCGCGCAACTGGCCGAAACCGGTCCTTATTGCGCCGGTGCGTACATCGAGCCGATCCGTCCTGGCATGAACGACAAGACGGACAAGAGCGACGCGCCGACCTTCATCGGTGCCAAAGCCTCTCGTTACGAGCAGGAAACCCAAGTCGCAACCCTGGCCGGTGACGTAGTCATGCGCCAGGGCAGCATGCAGGTCGAGGCCCAAGAGGCCAGCCTGTACCAGGCCGAGAACCGTGGCGAGCTGAACGGCAACGTGCGTATGCGCGATAACGGCGCGCTGATCGTCGGCGACCACGCCCAGGTCCAGCTGGACACCGGTGCGGCCCAGATCGACAACGCCGAATACGTGATGCACAAATCGCGCATCCGCGGTAACGCGCTGTACGCCAAGCGTGCCGAAAACGCGATCATCCGCCTCAAGGATGGTACGTACACCACCTGCGAACCAGACAGCAATGCCTGGCAACTGCGTGGCAACAACATCACGTTGAACCCGGCCACCGGCTTCGGTACGGCGACCAACGCGACGTTGCGGGTCAAGAACATCCCGATCCTGTACACCCCGTACATCTACTTCCCGATTGACGATCGTCGTCAATCCGGCTTCCTGCCGCCGAGCTTCAGCTCGGGTGGGGAAAGCGGCTTTACCCTGGTAACGCCTTACTACTTCAACCTGGCGCCGAACTACGATGCCACGTTGTACCCGCAATACATGACCAAGCGCGGCATGTTGATGGAAGGCGAGTTCCGCTACCTCACCAAGTCCAGCGAAGGTCAGTTCGGCGGCGCGTATCTGAACGATGACAGCGACGAACGGAAGAAACAGAGCGACTACAACAAAACCCGCTACATGCTCAATTGGCAACACAAGGGCGGGTTGGATTCGCGGCTGTTGACTGAGATCGACTACACCAAGATCAGCGACCCGTTCTACTTCCAGGATTTGAAGTCCAATCAGATCGGCGTTGAATCTCGTGAATTCGTTAACCAGCAAGGTGCCGCTAGCTACCGTGGCGATACCTATACGGCTCAACTGAATCTTCAAGCCTACGAACTGGCGACGATCTCGCAGATCACTCCATACAACCGGTTGCCGCAGTTAACCATCAATGGTGCACTGCCTTACCGTCCTGGCGGGCTGTACTTTGCTTATGACGCCGAGGCCGTCCGGTTTGATCGGGATCTGAGGACTGGCAATATCTTCAATAAAGACGGAGGCCCGTTCCCTGACGGCGAACGCCGTCTGGATACATATGTAACTGGGTTGACCCGTGCCAACGGCACTCGATTGAACGTAGCACCAAGCATTTCGCTACCGATGACCTCGAGTTACGGCTTCATCACGCCAAAGCTCAAATACGCCTATACCAAGTATGACCTGGACCTTGACGGCACTGGCAAGGCCGATATGGCTCGCGCGGGCCAGGACTTCAAGAGTTCTCAAGATCGCTCCATTCCGATCGCCAGTGTCGATAGCGGGCTGTTTTTCGACCGCAGCACCCAATGGTTTGGCAAGGACTACACCCAAACCCTGGAGCCGCGCCTGTTCTATCTCTATGTTCCAGAGAAAGACCAGTCCGATATCCCGGTGTTCGATAGCAGCGAAACCACGTTCAACTACAACTCGCTGTTCCGCGACAACCGCTTCTCGGGCACTGACCGGATCGGTGACGAAAACAAACTGTCGCTGGGCCTGACCAGCCGCTGGATCGAAGACAACGGCTTTGAGCGTCAGCGTGTCGCCATCGGCCAAGCGTTGTACTTCAAGGACCGTGAGGTTCAACTGCCTGGCATCGTGGCTGCCGATCGCGCCGACTCCCGGTCGGACGTCTCGCCAATCGCCCTGGACTACGAGTTCCGCTTCAACCGCGACTGGCGCGCGACCGCCGACTACAACTGGGACACCGAGGAGCACTCCGCACGCTCCGGCAGCGCGATGTTCCACTACCAGCCGGAAGACAACCTGAACAAGGTGATCAACGTCGGTTATCGCTATCGCAATGACCAGGTGGTCTACAACCAACTGACTGGTAAATGGCAGTTTGGCGGCGACTACGGGACAGCAGGGCAACCGAACTTCGTGAAGGATTACTACAAAATCCAGCAACACGACTTCTCGATGATGTGGCCGATCGTTCCACAGTGGAACCTGATCACCCGCTGGCAGTATGACTATGCACGCAACCGTACCCTGGAAGCCTTCGGTGGTTTCGAGTACGACAACTGCTGCTGGAAACTGCGTGTGATCAACCGTTATTGGGTTTCCAACGACGAATACACCCAGATCGCCCCACAGAACGAAAAAGGCGACCACGGGCTCTTCCTCCAAATCGTCCTCAAGGGACTCGGCGGCCTGACTGGCGCCAAGGTAGAGAGCTTCCTCGACAAAGGCATCCAAGGTTATCGTGAACGTGAAGATCAAGCTTTCTGATTGTCTGCGCCCGCTGATGCTGGGCGCGTTGTTCCTGGGTACTGCAGCGGCGCACGCTGCAGTGCAACCGTTGGACAAAGTAGTGGCCATCGTCGATAACGACGTGATCATGCAGAGCCAACTCGACCAACGGGTCAAGGAAGTTCAGCAAACCATCGCCAAGCGTGGCGGTGGCGTGCCGCCGACCAGCGTCCTGGACCAACAGGTGCTGGAACGCCTGATCGTCGAAAACCTGCAACTGCAGATTGGCGACCGCTCCGGCATCCGCATCACCGACGAAGAGCTGAACCAGGCCGTCGGCACCATCGCTCAACGCAACAACATGAGCATTGATCAGTTCCGTGCAGCCCTGGCTCGTGACGGCCTCTCCTATGAGGACGCCCGTGACCAGATCCGCCGCGAAATGATCATCAGCCGTGTGCGCCAGCGCCGTGTGGCCGAACGCGTGCAGGTCTCTGAGCAGGAAGTGAAGAACTTCCTGGCCTCGGACCTGGGCAAGATGCAGCTCTCCGAAGAACTGCACCTGGCCAATATCCTGATCCCGACGCCAGACAGCGCCAACGCCGAGCAACTCAATGCCGCAGCGGCCAAGACCCAGGCGATCTACGACCGCCTCAAGGCCGGTGCTGACTTTGCCCAGATGGCCATTGCCCAGTCCGGCAGCGATAACGCCCTCGAAGGCGGTGATATGGGCTGGCGTAAAGCTGCTCAATTGCCACCACCGTTTGACCGTGAGCTGAGCGCCATGGAAGTGGGTGGCATCACCCAACCTGCGCGTACGCCGGGTGGTTTCATCATTCTGAAATTGCTGGAGCGTCGCGGCGGTGAGGCTTCGTTGAAAGACGAAGTGCATGTCCGCCACATCCTGGTCAAGCCAAGCGAGATTCGCACCGAGGCTCAAACCAAGGAACTGGCGCAAAAGATCTATGAGCGCATCGAAGGCGGTGAAGACTTCGCCACCTTGGCCAAAAGCTTCTCGGAAGACCCGGGTTCTGCCCTCAACGGCGGCGACCTTAACTGGATCGACCCACGTGCCCTGGTGCCCGAGTTCCAGCAGGTCATGAACGATACGCCGCAAGGCGTGCTGTCCAAGCCGTTCAAGACCCAATATGGCTGGCACGTCCTGGAAGTCCTTGGCCGCCGCGCCACCGACAACACCACCCAGGCCCGTGAGCAACAAGCGCTGACCGTACTGCGTAACCGCAAGTACGACGAAGAGCTGCAAACCTGGTTGCGTCAGATCCGTGACGAAGCCTACGTGGAAAACAAGCTTCCTGGCGCCGACACAACAGGCACCGACCAGGCAGCCCAGTGAAACCCCAGCGTTTCGCATTGACACCCGGCGAGCCGGCCGGCATAGGTCCAGACCTGTGCCTGCTGCTCGCCTCGCAAGCTCAGCCCCACCCCCTGATTGCCATTACCAGCCGCGACCTGCTCCTTGAGCGGGCCGCGCAGTTGGGCGTGGCTGTCAACCTGCTGGACGCCGCACCGGGCAACTGGCCCAACCTGCCGGCACCCGCGGGCAGCCTGTATGTGTGGGATACCCCGCTGCAAGCCAAGGTGATCGCCGGGCATCTGGACAAGGCCAATGCGGCCTTTGTGCTGGAGACCCTGACCCGTGCCGGGCAAGGCTGCATCGACGGCGACTTCGCCGGGATGATCACAGCGCCGGTGCATAAAGGCGTGATCAACGAAGCCGGCATCGCCTTTTCCGGTCACACGGAGTTTCTTGCCGAGCTGACCCACACCGAACAAGTGGTGATGATGCTGGCAACCCGCGGCCTGCGCGTGGCACTGGTGACCACTCACCTGCCCTTGCGCCAGATTGCCGATGCCATCACCCCTGAACGCCTGGAGCGCGTAACGCGCATCCTGCACGCTGACTTGCAACACAAGTTCGGCATCGCCCAGCCACGGATCCTGGTGTGCGGCCTCAACCCCCACGCGGGTGAAGGCGGCCACCTGGGCCATGAAGAAATCGACATCATCGAACCAACCCTGGAGCGTCTGCGCCAAGAAGGCATGGACCTGCGTGGCCCACTGCCTGCGGACACTCTGTTTACCCCCAAATATCTGGAGCACTGCGACGCAGTGCTGGCGATGTACCATGACCAGGGGCTGCCCGTGCTGAAATACAAAGGTTTCGGCGCCGCAGTCAACGTGACACTGGGCCTGCCGATCATCCGCACCTCCGTCGACCATGGCACCGCCCTGGACCTGGCGGGCAGCGGCAAGATCGATACCGGCAGCCTGCACGTGGCCCTGGAAACCGCCTATCAGATGGCCGAGACCCGTATATGACCGAGCATTACCAACACCGGGCGCGCAAGCGCTTCGGGCAAAACTTCCTGCACGATGCTGGCGTTATCGACCGTATCCTGCGCTCCATCCATGCCAAGCCCGAAGACCGCCTGCTGGAAATCGGCCCGGGCCAGGGCGCACTCACCCAGGGCCTGCTCAATAGTGGCGGCCAGCTGGATGTGATTGAGCTGGACAAGGACCTGGTTCCGATCCTCAACCAGCAGTTTGCCGGCAAGTCCAACTTCAACCTGCACCAAGGCGACGCGTTGAAGTTCGACTTCAACAGCCTCAATGCCGCCCCCCACAGCCTGCGGGTGGTCGGCAACCTGCCATACAACATCTCCACGCCGCTGATCTTCCACCTGCTGAACAACGCCGGGATCATCCGCGACATGCATTTCATGTTGCAGAAAGAAGTGGTCGAACGTCTCGCGGCCGGTCCTGGCGGCGGTGATTGGGGTCGTCTGTCGATCATGGTTCAGTACCACTGCCGGGTCGAGCACCTGTTCAATGTGGGGCCGGGCGCGTTCAATCCACCGCCAAAAGTTGATTCGGCGATTGTGCGCCTGGTACCACACGCCGTGCTGCCGCATCCGGCCAAGGATCATCGCCTGCTGGAGCGTGTGGTGCGCGAAGCGTTCAACCAGCGGCGCAAGACCTTGCGCAATACGCTCAAGGCGCTGCTGAGCAACGCCGAGATCGAAGCTGCCGGTGTTGACGGCAGCCTGCGCCCGGAGCAGTTGGACCTGGCCGCGTTCGTACGCTTGGCCGACCAGCTAGCGATTCAGCCGGCACCCACTGCCGACTGACCCAGCGCCATCGCCGGCAAGCCGGCTCCTACAAGGGTGGACACCCGGTCAGACAGCATGTCTGGCCTAGTGCCCACCTCATGGCCTAGACTGATCCGCATCTGCTGTCCTCCGCTTTTGCTCTTAAGGCCTCTTGCATGTCCGATCCTCGCTATCAGATCGACGTCAGCGTCGTCACCCGCTTCCTGGCGGAACAATCGCAACCCGAACAGAACCGCTACGCCTTTGCCTACACCGTCACGGTGAAGAACAACGGCCAAGTGCCCGCCAAGCTGCTGTCGCGTCATTGGGTGATCACCGACGGTGACGGCCATGTCGAAGAAGTGCGCGGTGCCGGCGTCATCGGCCAACAGCCACTGATCGACAGCGGCGCCAGCCACACCTACAGCAGCGGCACCGTGATGACCTCCAAGGTCGGCACGATGCAGGGCAGCTACCAGATGCTGGCCGAAGACGGCGAACATTTCGACGCCATCATTGCCCCCTTCCGCCTGGCGGTGCCGGGAGCCCTGCACTGATGGCAGCCTATGCTGTCGGCGACCTGCAAGGTTGCCTGGAGCCGCTTAAATGCCTGCTTGAACGCGTAGCCTTCGACCCGGCCGAAGATCGGCTGTGGCTGGTGGGCGACTTGGTCAACCGTGGGCCGCAATCCCTGGAGACCCTGCGCTACCTGTATCGCCTGCGCGATTCCCTGGTCTGCGTGCTGGGCAACCACGACCTGCACTTACTGGCGGCCGGCAATAACATCGAGCGTCTGAAAAAGGGCGACACCCTGCGGGAAATCCTCGAGGCCCCGGATCGCGCCGAACTGCTCGACTGGCTGCGCAGGCAAAAGCTCGTCCATTACGATGAAAGCCGTAATACCGCCCTGGTGCATGCTGGCATCCCGCCGCAGTGGACCCTGAAAAAAGCCCTCAAATGTGCCGCCGAAGTCGAAACCGTCCTGGCCGATGACACCCTGTTCGCCACCTATCTGGACGGCATGTACGGCAATGAGCCGGTGAAGTGGGATAACGACCTGACCGGCATCACCCGCCTGCGGGTCATTACCAACTACTTCACGCGCATGCGCTTCTGCACCGCCGAAGGCAAACTCGACCTCAAGAGCAAGGAAGGCGCCGAAACCGCCCTGCCCGGCTACAAACCCTGGTTCGCCCACAAGGAGCGCAAGACCCGCGACACGAAGATCATCTTCGGTCACTGGGCCGCCCTTGAAGGCCATTGCGACGAGCCCGGCGTCTTCGCCCTCGACACCGGTTGTGTATGGGGCGGGGCCATGACCTTGATGAACATCGACACCGGCGAGCGCCTGAGCTGCCAGTGTGAATCTCCCCTTCCCGTAACACAGCCGGCTGCCGCCAAGCGCTAGACGCCGCTTGCCGCCCGCCCAAGGAGCCCGCCATGACCGAATTCAAACGCATCCCCCCCGAACAAGCCCAGGCCCTGCGCGAGCAGGGCGCCGTGGTGGTGGATATCCGTGACCAGCCTACTTACGCTGCTGCCCACATCACCGGGGCCAAGCATTTGGACAACGTCAATATCGCCGACTTCATCCGCGCAGCCGACCTCGACGCGCCGCTGATAGTGGCCTGCTATCACGGTAACTCCAGCCAGAGCGCTGCCGCCTATCTGGTCAGCCAGGGCTTCTCCGATGTCTACAGCCTGGACGGTGGCTTTGAGCTATGGCGTGCGACGTATCCTGCGGAAATTGTCACAGGCGATTCGCAATAATTTTTTTCAAACCCCGCTACCCCGCGTGACGCTTGGGCTTGCGCCGATTCTGACGAACGGTGCGCCCAAACTAATTCGGCATCTCGCCTTGACCTCCCGGATTCCCAACTATCATTAAGCGCAGGCCATCCAAAACAGGGGAGAGCCGGTACACCGGCGTGCGGGTCATCGGTAGCGTTTCAGGGTGTTCTGGGGGGAAATGGCCACGGCAAGCGCCACTGGCTGCCAGCATCGACTGATTGATCCGGCGTCGGCTCCACGTATCGAGCGAGGTGACGACGTCATGAGTATTTTTAGCCACTTCCAACAACGCTTCGAGTCCACACAGCAGGAAGAGCTCACGCTGCAAGAGTATCTTGAGCTGTGCAAAAAGGACCGCAGCACCTACGCGTCTGCCGCCGAACGCCTGCTACTGGCGATTGGCGAGCCGGAGCTGGTAGACACCTCCAACAATTCGCGACTGTCGCGAATATTTTCCAACAAGGTGATCCGCCGCTACCCGGCCTTTGAAGACTTCCATGGCATGGAAGAATGCATCGACCAGATCGTCTCCTACTTCCGCCATGCCGCCCAAGGCCTGGAAGAGAAGAAACAGATCCTCTACCTGCTCGGCCCGGTGGGCGGCGGTAAATCTTCCCTGGCCGAAAAACTCAAGCAACTGATCGAAAAGGTGCCTTTCTACGCGATCAAGGGCTCCCCGGTGTTCGAGTCGCCCCTGGGCCTGTTCAACGCCACGGAAGATGGCGCGATCCTCGAGGAAGACTTCGGCATCCCGCGCCGCTATCTCAATACCATCATGTCGCCCTGGGCCACCAAGCGCCTGGCCGAGTTTGGCGGCGATATCAGCCAGTTCCGGGTGGTCAAACTCTATCCGTCGATCCTCAACCAGATCGGCGTGGCCAAGACCGAACCAGGGGATGAAAACAACCAGGACATTTCGGCGCTGGTGGGCAAGGTCGATATCCGCAAGCTGGAAGAATTCCCGCAGAACGACGCCGATGCCTACAGCTACTCAGGCGCACTGTGCCGGGCCAACCAGGGCCTGATGGAGTTCGTGGAGATGTTCAAGGCGCCGATCAAGGTGCTGCACCCACTGCTCACCGCGACCCAGGAAGGCAACTACAACAGTACCGAAGGCCTGGGGGCGATTCCGTTCACCGGTATCCTGCTGGCCCACTCCAACGAATCGGAATGGCACACCTTCCGCAACAACAAGAACAACGAAGCTTTCATCGATCGGATCTATATCGTCAAGGTGCCGTACTGCCTGCGGGTCAGCGATGAAATCAAGATCTACGACAAGTTGCTGTTCAACAGCTCCCTGGCCAAGGCCCATTGCGCGCCAGACACCCTGAAGATGCTCGCCCAGTTCACCGTGCTGTCGCGCCTCAAGGAGCCGGAAAACTCGAATATCTACTCGAAAATGCGCGTCTACGACGGGGAAAACCTCAAGGACACCGACCCCAAGGCCAAGTCGATCCAGGAATACCGCGATACGGCGGGCGTGGATGAAGGCATGAACGGCCTGTCGACCCGCTTCGCGTTCAAGATCCTGTCCAAGGTCTTCAACTTCGACCCCCATGAGATCGCTGCCAACCCGGTGCACCTGCTCTATGTACTGGAGCAGCAGATCGAACAGGAGCAATTCCAGGCCGAAACCCGCGAGCGCTACCTGCGCTTCCTCAAGGAGTACCTGGCGCCGCGTTATATCGAATTCATCGGCAAGGAAATCCAGACTGCTTACCTGGAGTCCTACAGCGAATACGGGCAGAACATCTTCGATCGCTATGTGCTTTACGCAGATTTCTGGATCCAGGACCAGGAATACCGTGACCCGGAAACCGGCGAGATCCTTAACCGCGTAGCCCTCAACGAGGAACTGGAGAAGATCGAAAAACCGGCCGGCATCAGCAATCCGAAGGATTTCCGCAACGAAATCGTCAACTTCGTACTGCGCGCCCGGGCCAACAACAACGGCAAGAACCCTACCTGGCTCAGCTACGAGAAGCTGCGGGTGGTCATCGAGAAGAAAATGTTCTCCAACACCGAGGACCTGCTGCCAGTCATCAGCTTCAACGCCAAGGCCAGCAAGGAGGACCAGCAAAAACACAACGACTTCGTCACACGAATGGTCGAGCGTGGCTACACCGACAAACAGGTACGGCTGCTTTCCGAGTGGTACCTGCGGGTTCGCAAATCGCAGTAAGGCAGCGACAGGCGCGCGCTGCCGGGCCCCAGGCCTGGCAGCTGACCGCTTGTCTCTAAGCTTCCAGCTCGCGGCTTGAAGCTTGTAACGTGAAGCTGCCCGGAGGGCTCCCTATGAGCTATGTGATCGACCGACGCCTCAATGGCAAGAACAAGAGCACGGTAAACCGCCAGCGTTTCCTGCGGCGCTACCGTGACCACATCAAAAAGGCCGTCGAAGAGGCGGTGAGTCGTCGTTCCATCACCGATATGGAACACGGCGAGCAGATCAGCATCCCCGGCCGGGATATCGACGAACCGGTGCTGCATCACGGCCGTGGCGGCAAACAGACTGTGGTTCACCCGGGAAACAAGGAATTCACCACCGGCGAGCATATCCAGCGCCCTCAAGGCGGTGGCGGTGGTAAAGGTCCAGGCAAGGCCGGCAATTCCGGCGAAGGCATGGACGAGTTCGTGTTCCAGATTACCCAGGAAGAATTCCTCGAGTTCATGTTCGAAGACCTGGAGCTGCCCAACCTGGTCAAGCGCAACCTGACCGGCACCGACACGTTCAAGACCGTACGCGCGGGCATCAGCAACGAGGGTAACCCCTCACGCATCAATATCATCCGCACCCTGCGCTCGGCCCATGCCCGGCGTATTGCCCTGTCCGGCAGCAGCCGCGCCAAACTCAAGGAGGCCAAGGAAGAGTTGGCGCGCTTGAAGCGCGAAGAACCGGACAACTTCGGCGATATCCAGGAAATCGAGGCAGAAATCGAAAAACTCAGCGCGCGCATTCACCGCGTGCCATTCCTCGATACCTTCGACTTGAAGTACAACCTGTTGGTCAAGCAACCCAACCCCAGTTCCAAGGCAGTGATGTTTTGCCTGATGGACGTTTCCGGCTCGATGACCCAGGCGACCAAGGACATCGCCAAGCGCTTTTTTATCTTGCTGTACCTGTTTCTCAAGCGTAACTACGACAAGATCGACGTGGTGTTTATCCGCCATCACACCAGTGCCCGTGAGGTCGACGAAGAAGAGTTTTTCTATTCACGGGAGACCGGCGGCACCATCGTGTCCAGCGCGCTGAAATTGATGCAGGAAATCATGGCCGAGCGCTACCCGGCCAACGAGTGGAACATCTACGCCGCCCAGGCTTCCGACGGCGACAACTGGAACGACGACTCGCCCATCTGCCGCGACATCCTGGTCAACCAGATCATGCCGTTCGTGCAGTACTACACTTATGTGGAGATTACCCCCCGCGAGCACCAGGCCCTGTGGTTCGAATACGAGCGCATCGGTGAAGCCTTCGCCGATACCTTCGCCCAGCAACAACTGGTCTCGGCCGGCGATATCTATCCGGTCTTCCGTGAACTCTTCCAGCGCAGGTTAGTGACATGACCGCCAAAGAGCATAAGCGCCAACCCATTTCCACGGGGTCCGAATGGACCTTCGAACTGATCCAGGCCTATGACCGGGAAATCAGCCGTATTGCGGCCGGATATGCCCTGGATACCTACCCCAACCAGATCGAAGTGATCACCGCCGAGCAGATGATGGACGCGTATGCCTCGGTGGGCATGCCCCTGGGCTATCACCACTGGTCCTACGGCAAGCACTTCCTCAGCACCGAGAAATCCTACACCCGTGGCCAGATGGGCCTGGCCTACGAGATCGTGATCAATTCCGACCCGTGCATCGCCTACCTGATGGAAGAAAACACCATCTGCATGCAGGCATTGGTAGTTGCCCACGCTTGCTACGGTCACAACAGCTTTTTCAAGGGCAACTATCTGTTCCGTACCTGGACCGACGCCAGTTCGATCATCGACTACCTGGTGTTCGCCAAGCAGTACATCATGCAGTGCGAGGAACGCCACGGGATCGACGCCGTGGAGGATCTGCTGGACTCCTGCCATGCCCTGATGAACTACGGTGTGGACCGCTACAAACGCCCCTACCCTATCTCCGCCGAAGAAGAACGGCTTCGCCAGAAGGATCGTGAAGAGCATTTGCAGAAACAGATCAACGATCTGTGGCGCACCATCCCCAAACGCGCCGACAAGAACAGCGACAAGGACAATGCGCGCTTCCCCGTCGAACCCCAGGAAAACATCCTGTATTTTCTGGAAAAACACGCGCCACTGCTGGAGCCATGGCAACGGGAGATCGTACGGATCGTGCGCAAGATCGCGCAGTACTTCTATCCACAGCGCCAGACCCAGGTGATGAACGAGGGCTGGGCCACGTTCTGGCACTACACGCTGATGAACGACCTCTACGACGAAGGGCTGGTGACCGACGGCTTCATGATGGAGTTCCTCACCTCACACACCAGCGTGGTCTTCCAACCGGGCTTCGACAGCCCCTACTACAGCGGCATCAACCCCTATGCCCTGGGCTTCGCCATGTACCGGGATATCCGACGCATGTGCGAACACCCTACCGAAGAGGACCGCCGCTGGTTCCCGGAGATCGCCGGCAGTGACTGGCTATCAACCATCAAGTTCGCCATGAGCAGCTTCAAGGACGAGAGCTTTATCCTGCAGTACCTGTCGCCCCAAGTGATTCGCGACCTCAAGCTGTTCAGCATCATGGATGACGACCTCAAGGACGACCTGCTGGTACCCGCGATCCACGACGAGGCCGGTTACCGCACGATCCGCGAAACCCTGGCGGCCCAATACAACCTGGGCAACCGCGAACCCAACGTGCAGATCTACAGCATCGATATGCGTGGTGATCGCTCCCTGACCCTGCGTCACCAGCAGCATGATCGCAAACCCCTGGGTGAATCCACGGATGAAGTGCTCAAGCACCTGCACCGGCTGTGGGGGTTCGACATCCATCTGGAGACGCTGCAAGGCGATCAGGTCATGAAGACCCACCATGTTCCGCCGCGCAACGACCACAACGACAACGACTACGGCCGCCTGGACCTGGCCGTGGTTCACCTTTGACGCAGCAATGCCTCCATTGGCCTGGCACAGGCGTTATCCTGTAGGGCTAATGGAGGCTTTTTCATGCAAATCTACAAAGTCGGCGGAGCAGTGCGTGATCGCTTGCTGGGCATTGCCGTTACCGATATAGATCGGGTCGTTGTTGGCGCCACCACCGAACAAATGCTCGCCAAGGGCTATCGGCCCGTAGGCTCTGACTTTCCGGTGTTCCTTGATCCGAACAACAACGAGGAGTACGCCCTCGCCCGTACAGAGCGCAAAAGTGGCCGGGGTTATGGCGGCTTTGTGTTTCATGCCAGCCCCGAAGTCACGCTCGAACAAGACTTGATCCGCCGCGACCTGACCATCAATGCCATGGCCGAAGACGACGACGGCAACCTGACCGACCCGTATAACGGCCAGCGCGACCTGCAAGCGCGGGTATTGCGCCACGTCTCCCCGGCGTTCGCCGAAGACCCGCTGCGCGTGCTGCGCGTCGCACGGTTTGCCGCCCGTTATGCCGGCCTCGGTTTTACTATCGCCCCCGAAACCCTGGAATTGATGCGCCAACTCAGTGACTCCGGTGAACTGGAAGCCCTGACGCCAGAGCGCAGCTGGAAGGAAATCTCCCGAGCCCTAATGGAAGATCAGCCACAGGTGTTTATCCAGGTGCTGCGCGACTGCCACGCCTTGAAAACCCTGCTGCCAGAAGTGGATGCGCTGTTCGGTGTGCCCCAGCCCGAGGCCCACCACCCCGAGATCGATACGGGCATCCATACCCTGAGCGTGCTGGAGCAAGCCGCCCTGCACACCCACCCCCTGACTGTGCGCTGGGCCTGCCTGCTGCACGACTTGGGCAAAGGCCTGACACCTGTGGATAAGTTACCCAGGCATATCGCTCACGAGCAGAGAGGCCTGAAGCTGATCAAAGCGGTCAATGAGCGCTTCAAAGTGCCAAAGGACTGCCAGGAATTGGCACTGCTGGTCGGCGAGTATCACACCCATGGGCATCGGGCACTGGAGCTCAAGGCCTCGACCCTGCTGGAGTTGCTGCAGAGTTTTGACGTGTTCCGTCGGCCACAGCGCTTTGAAGAGTTTGTCGTCGCCTGCGAAATGGACGCGCGGGGCCGCAAGGGCCTTGAGCAGAGAAGTTATCCACAGGCGGATTATCTACGGGGTGCTGCGCAGGTGGCGCGAGGTGTTGCAGTGGCGCCATTGCTGGAGAAAGGCTTCAAGGGCCCGCAACTGGGCGAGGCACTCAAGCGTGAACGACTCAACGCCCTGAAAGCCTACAAAGAACAGCATTCAGTGTAGGAGCGGGCTTGCCCGCGATGGCGTCAGCAGCATCCCCGCAAACCAGAGGGCGCCGTCGCCGGCAGGCCACCCTCTACAGGCCCTGGGTGAGCTGCTGGTCGCGCCACTTGAAGGCAACCGGGGCCAGCACCTGATCGATCTGCGCGTCGCGCCACAGCGTGGCGAACGTCTTGCCCACCTCCGGATGCACGCGCTCTGGCGCCATCAACGACAGCGGCCACAACACAAAGGCGTTCTTCAGGATTTCTGCCCGCGGCAACACCAATCCATCGAAGTTACCGCTCAGGTCGCCATACAGCAGCACGTCGATATCCAAAGGCAAGCCCTTGCGATCCGGCGCATAGCGACCATTGTCGGCCTCGATGAACTTCAAGCGGCGATCCAGTTCCATCAAGGGCAAATCGGTATATGCCGACACCACCAGGTTGAAAAACGGCCCGCTCTTGATTCCCACTGGCTGGCTTTCGAACACCGCCGAACAGCGCAAGTCCGTCAAAAAGCCCGCCAACGCGTCAAGGCCCGCACACAGATGGGACTCGCGCTCGATATTGCTGCCAAGACCAAGGTAAACCTGAGTTAGCGACATCCGCGCTCGATCTCCACGCCCACGCCCTTGGCGGCCGGGACGGCACCGGGCTTGGTCAACTTGAGGTGCAGCCAGGGAATCTGGAATTCTTCCATCAGGACTTGCGCCAGGCGCTCGGCAAACGTTTCCACCAGTTGGAATTGCGCCTGCGCGGCGAAGGCCTGGATACGTGCGGAAACACTGGCGTAATCGAGCGCCAGGGTCAGGTCATCACCGGCCGCGGCGGGGCGATTGTCCCAGGCGAAACTCAGGTCCAGGCGCAGGCACTGACGGATACCTCGCTCCCAGTCGTAGGCCCCGATCACGGTGTCGACTTCCAGGCCTTCGATAAACACTCTGTCCAAGCACTCTTCTCCACAGCACGACAAGGGCGCAATGCCCCGTTAGAATCAAGGCGTCCTCGCCCGGAATAGTTAGCATGTCTTGGTTACTGGCGACCCTCGCCTACCTGCTCGGCTCGCTGTCCTTTGCCATCTTGCTCAGCCGCCTGACGGGAAATCCCGACCCGCGAATGAGTGGCTCAGGCAATGCCGGCGCCACCAATATGTTGCGCCTGGCCGGCAAAAAACTCGCCGTGCTGACCTTGTTCGGCGACGTCTGCAAAGGCCTGCTGCCGGTACTGATAGCCGATCTGGCTGGCCTCTCCTTGCAACAACAGGCCTGGATTGGCGTATGCGCCGTGCTCGGCCATCTGTTCCCACTGTACTTTCGCTTTCGCGGCGGCAAGGGCGTCGCGACGGCGGCCGGCATGCTGCTGGGAATCTACCCACCAGCGGCGTTGCTGGCCATTGCCGCCTGGTTGCTGACGTTCTACCTGACCCGCACCAGCTCCCTCGCAGCGTTGATCGCCACCCCCCTGACCCTGCCACTACTGGCCTGGCAGGAGCCGGCAGCGCTGCTGCCGATGAGCGTGCTCACCCTGCTGATCGTCTGGCGCCATCGCGGCAATTTACGCGACCTGTTTGCCGGGCGCGAACGGCATTTTTAAATATGCCCGGTGAGCCCGGCTCATGTTCGTCTGCTCACAAGGGCGGCAACTGCTCCATCGGCCAGCGCGCCTGCACGCTGATGGCCAGGCTCTCGTGCTGGCCTGCCTGCAAGCGCTGGCACCCGGCAAAGGCAATCATCGCGCCGTTATCGGTACAGAACTCGGGGCGCGCGTAAAACACATTGCCCTTCATGTCGCCGAGCATTTTCTCCAGGGACAGACGCAAGGCCTTATTGGCGCTGACGCCGCCCGCAATCACCAGGCGCTTCATCCCGGCCTGCTTCAAGGCGCGCTTGCACTTGATGGTCAAAGTCTCCACCACCGCCTGCTGGAACGCCAGAGAGATGTCGCAACGGGCTTGCTCACTGTCGTCCCCGGCGCTGACGCTTTGCTGCCAGGTATTCAAGGCCGAGGTTTTCAAGCCACTGAAGCTGAACATCAAGCCTGGGCGATCACACATGGGGCGGGGGAAGGTATAGCGCCCAGCCACACCTTTTTGCGCCAGGCGTGCGATTTCCGGACCACCGGGATAATTGAGGCCCATCATCTTGGCGGTCTTGTCGAACGCTTCACCGGCGGCATCGTCCAGGGTTTCCCCCAGAAGCGTGTACTGACCGATTGCATCGACCTGAACCAGCTGCGTATGGCCGCCCGAAACCAACAAAGCGACGAACGGGAACTCGGGTGGGTTTTCTTCCAGCATGGGCGCCAGTAAATGGCCTTCCATGTGGTGCACGCCAAGGGCTGGAATACCCCAGGCAAATGCCAGCGCCTGGGCGCAGGAAGCCCCAACCAGCAGGGCCCCGACCAATCCAGGGCCGGCGGTGTAGGCAATGGCATCGATCTCGGTCGCGACACAATCGGCCTCGTCCAACACCTGGCGGATCAATGGCAACATGCGTTTGACGTGATCACGGCTGGCCAGCTCCGGCACCACGCCACCATAGGCGCGATGCAGGTCTATCTGACTGAACAGTGCATCGGCCAAAAGCCCGCGTTCACTGTCGTAAAGCGCGACGCCGGTCTCGTCGCAGGAGGTTTCTAAGCCCAGTACTAACATGGGTTTGCGCCTTGTAGAGGCTGAATTCGAAGGCGCGCATAATAGTCGCCATGCCCCCTCCCGACTAGCGGTTTTCGATCAGAGGCTTTGCATTCCGGGCAATGAGGGGTTAACATCCGCAACCCTTAAAAACCGACGACCTCAGCCGCGAATTTTTTGCGACGAGAACGTTGATTCCCGGTAATGAAAGAAGGTAGCTCTGGATGCCAGCCGTCAAAGTAAAAGAGAACGAACCCTTCGACGTAGCTCTGCGTCGTTTCAAGCGCTCCTGCGAAAAAGCCGGTGTTCTGGCTGAAGTTCGTAGCCGCGAATTTTATGAGAAGCCAACTTCTGAGCGTAAACGTAAAGCAGCAGCCGCTGTTAAGCGTCACGCCAAGAAAGTTCAGCGCGAACAGCGCCGCGCCGTTCGTCTGTACTAATACACAGACGTTCGTAGCAAGCTTCTGCCAAGCCCGGCCCTCAGCCGGGCTGTTGGCATTTGCGGATATCGCTTGATGCTTCACCGTCGACGCCGCACATGCGACCGAGACAAAGCTTCACTGTTTCAAACGTCAGGACTGGCTCTTTTGCCAGCGGTGCACGTCTCTTCTGACGAGCCTAACAAGGCTACTGACGAGCACACTTATTTTCCAAACAGGCGATCAATAGGTCGGCTGTGCCCCACGATGAGCTTCCGAGGCCGCCATTGGCCGTGACCGGACTCCAGGGCAACACTTTCAGATACGTCGAAGACTGATTGGAACTAACGTCAGTGAACGCTCGACAGATAGACTTCCTGACAGCCCAAACAGACAATCGATGATCAAGCCGCCGACATGTGCGACTTGAGTGCGTCACGGGCCCTCATTTACACGCAGTGATGACGAGAACGCCATGGCCGGGCTAATTCCCCAGAGCTTTATTGACGACCTTCTGAACCGCACCGACATCGTCGATGTTGTCAGCTCGCGCGTGCAAATGAAAAAGGCCGGCAAGAACTACACCGCCTGCTGCCCGTTCCACAAAGAAAAGACTCCATCGTTCAGCGTCAGCCCCGACAAGCAGTTCTACTACTGCTTCGGTTGCGGCGCGGGCGGCAACGCCCTCGGCTTTATCATGGACCATGACAACCTGGACTTCCCCCAGGCCGTCGAGGAACTGGCAAAAGCCGCCGGCATGGAAATCCCCCGCGAAGAAAGTGGCCGACCGCACAAACCACGCCAGCCCACGGATTCGCCGCTGTATCCGCTGCTCACCGCCGCCGCCGAGTTCTACCGCCAGGCCCTTAAAAGCCATCCACAGCGCAAAGCCGCCGTGGATTACCTCAAGGGCCGCGGCCTGACCGGGGAAATTGCCCGCGACTTCGGCCTGGGCTTCGCCCCGCCGGGTTGGGACAACCTGTACAAGCACCTGAGCAGCGATACCCTGCAGCAAAAAGCCATGATCGACGCTGGCTTGCTGGTGGAAAATGCCGAGACCGGCAAGCGCTATGACCGCTTCCGCGACCGAGTGATGTTCCCGATCCGCGACAGCCGTGGCCGCATCATCGCCTTCGGCGGCCGGGTACTGGGTGACGACAAGCCCAAATACCTGAACTCCCCGGAAACCCCGGTGTTTCACAAGGGCCAGGAACTCTACGGCCTGTTTGAAGCGCGCAAGAACAACCGCAACCTCGATGAAATAATCGTGGTTGAAGGCTATATGGACGTTATCGCCCTGGCCCAGCAAGGCTTGCGCAATGCCGTGGCTACCCTCGGCACCGCCACCAGCGAAGAACACATGAAACGCCTGTTTCGCGTGGTGCCTAGCGTGCTGTTCTGCTTCGACGGTGACCAGGCCGGCCGCAATGCCGCCTGGCGCGCCCTCGAAGCGACTTTGTCGAGCCTGCAGGACGGGCGCCGCGCGCGCTTTCTGTTCCTGCCCGAAGGTGAAGACCCGGATACCCTGGTGCGCTCCGAAGGTACCGATGCGTTTCGCGCGCGCATTCATCAGCACGCACAGCCGCTGGCCGATTATTTCTTCCAGCAATTGACCGAAGAAGCCGACCCGCGCTCCCTCGAAGGCAAGGCCCACATGGCCACCCTCGCGGCACCGCTGATCGACAAGGTTCCCGGCGCCAACCTCAAGGCCCTGATGCGCCAGCGCTTGCTGGAAATCACCGGGCTGAGCGGCGAGGCGGTCAGCCAGCTGGTGCACAGCGCACCCCAGGATGCGCCACCGGCCTACGACCCGGGCTTCGACTACGACGCCATGCCGGACTATGGGGATTTTCACCAGCCTCAAGAAGCCTTTGTGCCGCAACAGGACTGGACACCGAAAAAACCCGGCGCCGGCGGCAAGAAATGGGACAAGAAGCCCTGGAACAAAAACGGCAAGCGCGGCGACCGCGACGAACCGTACGCCCCGCGCACGCCGGTGGCCGTAGAAGCGCCGACGCTGATTGCCCTGCGCACCCTGATCCACCACCCGCAACTGGCGGGCCGAGTGGAAAGCGCCGAACATTTTGCCAACGAAAGCAACACCTACGCCCAGGTGCTGATTGCCCTGATCGAGGCCGTGCAGAAAAATCCTAAGCTAAACTCAATCCAGCTGATGGCTCGCTGGCATGGCACGGAGCAAGGACGTTTGTTGAAAGCACTCGCAGAAAAGGAGTGGTTAATTGACGGCGATAACCTTGAACAACAGTTTTTAGACACCATTACTAGGTTATCCGCGGGTCAGCACACGCAGACCCTCGATGAACTTATCAAGAAAGCAAGGCAGCCAGGATTGTCGGCTGAAGAGCAAATTCAGATAGCAAAGCAGATGCGCGACCTCTTAAAACAGAATGTTTCCGCATCAAACCCGACCTCAGCTGGCGTGTGAGGTCATAGCTCGGGTATAATCCTCGGCTTGTTTTTTGCCCGCCAAGACCTTCAGTGGATAGGGTGTTATGTCCGGAAAAGCGCAACAGCAGTCTCGTATCAAAGAGTTGATCACACTCGGTCGTGAGCAGGGTTACCTGACTTACGCGGAGGTCAACGACCACCTGCCTGAAGATATTTCAGATCCAGAGCAGGTGGAAGACATCATCCGCATGATTAATGACATGGGGATCAACGTATTCGAAGTCGCGCCAGATAAGGATTCCCTTATGCTGGCCGACGCTGATACCGACGAGGCCGCCGCTGAAGAAGCTGCTGCCGCGCTGGCTGCAGTGGAGACCGATATAGGCCGCACGACGGACCCTGTGCGCATGTATATGCGCGAAATGGGTACCGTCGAGCTGCTGACACGCGAAGGCGAAATCGAAATCGCCAAGCGTATCGAAGAGGGCATCCGCGAAGTGATGGGCGCAATTGCGCACTTCCCCGGCACGGTTGACCACATTCTCTCCGAGTACACCCGCGTTACCACCGAAGGTGGCCGCCTGTCCGACGTCCTGAGCGGTTATATCGACCCGGACGACGGCATTACGCCGCCTGCCGCCGAAATACCGCCACCTGTCGACCCGAAGGCCGTGAAAGCGGACGACGAAACCGACGACGACGAGGCTGAAGCCAGCACCGACGACGAAGAAGAAGTCGAAAGCGGCCCGGATCCGATCATCGCAGCCCAGCGCTTTGGCGCGGTCTCCGATCAGATGGAACTGGCGCGCAAGGCCCTGAAGAAGCACGGTCGTGGCAGCAAGCAGGCAACCGCCGAGCTGCTGGCCCTGGCTGAGCTGTTCATGCCGATCAAACTGGTGCCGAAGCAATTCGAAGGCCTGGTTGAGCGGGTTCGTAGCGCCCTTGAGCGTCTGCGTGCACAAGAGCGTGCGATCATGCAGCTCTGTGTCCGTGATGCGCGCATGCCGCGTACCGACTTCCTGCGCCAGTTCCCGGGCAATGAAGTTGACGAAAGCTGGACCGACGCACTGGCCAAGGGCAAAAGCAAATACGCTGAAGCCATTGGTCGCTTCCAGGCCGACATCGTTCGTTGCCAGCAGAAGCTGACTGCATTGCAGACCGAAACCGGTCTGACGATTGCCGAGATCAAGGACATCAACCGTCGCATGTCGATCGGCGAGGCCAAGGCCCGTCGCGCGAAGAAAGAGATGGTTGAAGCGAACTTGCGTCTGGTGATCTCCATCGCCAAGAAGTACACCAACCGTGGCTTGCAATTCCTCGACCTGATCCAGGAAGGCAACATCGGCTTGATGAAGGCTGTGGACAAGTTCGAATACCGTCGCGGCTACAAGTTCTCGACTTATGCCACTTGGTGGATCCGTCAGGCGATCACTCGCTCGATCGCCGACCAGGCCCGCACCATCCGTATTCCGGTGCACATGATCGAGACCATCAACAAGCTCAACCGTATTTCCCGGCAGATGTTGCAGGAAATGGGTCGCGAACCGACCCCGGAAGAGCTGGGTGAACGCATGGAAATGCCTGAGGATAAAATCCGCAAGGTATTGAAGATCGCTAAAGAGCCGATCTCCATGGAAACCCCGATTGGTGATGACGAAGACTCCCATCTGGGTGACTTCATCGAAGACTCGACCATGCAGTCGCCAATTGATGTCGCCACCGTTGAGAGCCTCAAAGAAGCGACACGCGACGTACTGTCCGGCCTCACTGCCCGTGAAGCCAAGGTACTGCGCATGCGTTTCGGCATCGACATGAATACCGACCACACCCTTGAGGAAGTCGGTAAGCAGTTTGACGTGACCCGCGAGCGGATCCGTCAGATCGAAGCCAAGGCGCTGCGCAAGTTGCGCCACCCGACGAGAAGCGAGCATTTGCGCTCCTTCCTCGACGAGTGATCACAAAACCCCCAGGCCCAGGCCTGGGGGTTTTGCTTTGTGCAGATTAAATCTCCCCCCGCTTTACCTCCCCTCGCAATGCCCGTCTACACTCGAAATATTCCCCGTGCCATAACGAGACCGTTATGCCCAGACTGCCGACCGTGCTGCTGCTGTCGCTGCTGACCTGGACCGCAACGGCTGGCGCGTTGACTCTCACTGATGAAGAGCATGGCTGGTTGGCGGACCACCCGGAGTTGCGCCTGGGCGTTGATGCGTCGTGGCCGCCATTTGAATATCGCGATGAAGAAGGCCGCTACCAGGGCCTGGCGGCTGACTATGTTCGACTGATCCAGGATCGCCTGGGTATCAAGGTCAAGTTGATCGAGCCCGCCAACTGGAGCGCACTGCTGGAGCAGGCCAGGAACAACCAGCTCGACCTCTTGCCGGGCATTATGTCCACCCCGGAGCGTCAGGGTTTCCTGGCATTTTCCCGGCCTTACCTCGACTTCCCGATAGTCATCCTCGCCCACGAAGGCGGCGCCCAACCCCGCTCCCTCAAGGACCTGTATGGGTTGAAGATTGCCGTGGTGGAGAACTATGCCCCCCACGAGTTGCTGCGCACCCACCATCCCGACTTGAACCTGGTGGCGATGCCCAACGTCAGCTCGACGTTACAGGCCCTGGCTACCGATGAGGTGGACGCCGTCGTCGGGGACCTGGCCTCCAGTGTCTGGAGCCTGCGCCAACTCAAGCTCGATGGTTTATATGTCAGTGGCGAAACGCCTTATCGCTATCAACTGGCGATGGGCGTGCCCCGCGAAAACAAAATGCTGATTGGCATCCTGGATAAAGTCCTCGCCGACCTCAGCCCCCGGGAAATTGATGAGATCCAGGAGCACTGGGTCGGCAATGTCATCGATCACCGCGCCTTCTGGACCGACTTGCTGCTCTACGGCCTGCCTGCGGTGCTGCTGTTGAGTACCGTGCTGGCCATCGTGATTCGGATCAATCGTCGGCTCAGTTCGGAGATTTCCCGCAGGGTGGCCTTGGAACAGGAGTTGCGCAGCAGCGAATACCATTACCGCGGGTTGGTAGAAAGCCTGTCAGCCATCGCCTGGGAAGCTGACATCCATGACTTCACCTACAGCTATGTGTCGCCCCACGCCGAGGAACTACTGGGCTATCCAAGGGCGCACTGGCTGATCCCAGGCTTCTGGCGCAATATCATCCACCCCGCCGACCTGACCCGCGCCGACACCTTCTGCCAACGGGAAACCCGCGCCAACCGCGACCACAGCATCGATTACCGGGTAATCACCGCCGACGGCCGTTGCCTATGGGTCAGGGACATTGTCAGCCTGATCAAGCATGGGCATGAGCCCGTCATGCGAGGCCTGATGATCGATATCAGCGAGGCCAAGCGCACCGAGGAAGCATTGCAGCTCTCAGAGGAGAAGTTCGCCTCGGTGTTCCAGCAATGCCCGGACATACTCGTGATCGCTCGCCTGTCCGATGGTTGCCTGCTGGAGGTCAACAAGGCATTCGAGGACCAGATAGGCCTGAGTGCTGCAGACGTCATCGGCAAGACCGCCACCGAGCTGAACATCTGGGGCATCCAGGGCGTAGGCCCCAACCTGCTCAAGCGCGTGCAGACCACCAGCATCCGCAACCTGGAGATGCCGTTCCTGCGCAGTAATGGCCAGGCGTTTACCGGGCTGATCTCCGCCGAACCCTTCCAACTCGATGCAACCGAAGCGCTGGTCGTGGTGGTGCGGGACATCACCCAACTGAAGGAAACCCAGCAACTACTGCAGACTTCCGAAGAAAAGTTCGCCAAGGCCTTCCATGCCTCGCCCGACGGCTTGCTGCTGACACGCCAGCATGATGGCCTACTGCTGGAGGTCAACGAAGGCTTCAGCCGCATCACCGGTTTCAACAGTGCAATGTCCCTGGACCAGTCGACCCTGGACCTGGGCATCTGGGTGGACTTGAACGAACGCAGACACATGCTCGACCTGCTGCACCGCGACGGCCTGGTGCGTGATTTTGTCTGTCATATCCGGCGCAGTGACGGCCAGATTCGCCTGTGCGAAGTGTCCAGTCGTCCACTGCCGATCGGGGATGACGACTGTATGCTGACCATCGCCCGCGACATTACCGAACGCCAGTTGATGCAGGAAAAACTGCAACAGGCCGCGACGGTTTTTGAAAGCACGGCCGAAGGCGTACTGATCACCGATACCCGGCAAAACATCAGCGCCGTCAACCGTGCCTTCAGCGAAATCACCGGCTACAGCGAAGCCGAAGCCCTCGGCCACACCCCGCGCCTGCTGGCCTCCGGCCTGCACGACAGCGCGTTCTACGCGGCCATGTGGCATCAACTGACCGCCAACGGCCACTGGCAAGGCGAGATCTCCAACCGACGCAAGAACGGCGAGTTGTACCCCAGTTGGCTGACCATCAGTGCCGTGCGCAACCACGAGCAGTCAATCACCCACTTCGTGGCGGTATTTGCCGACATCTCCAGCCTCAAGCACGCCCAGGCGCGGCTCGACTACCAGGCGCATCACGATCCGCTTACCGGGCTGCCCAACCGCACACTGTTTGAGAGCCGCCTGCAGACCGCCCTCACCGGCCAACAGGAAACCGGCAGCCAGGGTGCGGTGCTGTTTCTCGACCTCGACCGCTTCAAACACATCAACGACAGCCTCGGCCACCCGATTGGCGACCTGCTGCTCAAGGACATCGCGGTGCGCCTCAAGGAGCAACTGCGCGACATCGACACCGTGGCCCGCCTGGGCGGTGACGAATTCATCATCCTGCTGCCCGGCCTGCAACAAGCCAGCGACGCGCAGCACCTGGCCAATAAACTGCTGGCCTGCTTCACCCTGCCCTTTCAGGCGGGCGAGCACGAGTTCTTTATCAGCGCCAGCATCGGCACCAGCCTCTACCCGCAGGACGGCATCGACGTCGCCACCCTGGTCAAAAACGCCGATGCCGCCATGTACCGTTCCAAAGCCAAGGGCCGCAATCGGGTCGAACGTTACACCCAGGACCTCACCGCCCAGGCCAACGAGCGCGTTGCCCTCGAACACGAATTGCGCCGCGCCATAGAGCGCGACGAACTGTTTCTGTATTACCAGCCAAAGCTGAGCCTGGAGACCCAGCAACTGATCGGCGCCGAAGCCCTGATCCGCTGGCGCCACCCCACCTTTGGCGACGTGCCACCTGAGCACTTCATTGCCCTGGCCGAAGAGAACGGCATGATCCTGCAAATCGGCGACTGGGTCCTGGAACAGGCTTGCCGCCAACTGCACCTGTGGCGCAAAACCTATGACGACTTTGGCCCGCTCTCCGTCAACCTTGCCGGCGCCCAACTGCGCCACCCCAACCTGCTGGGGCGCATCGAGCAACTGCTGCGGGACAACCGCCTGGAGCCGGACTGCCTGCAACTGGAGATCACCGAAAACTTCATCATGAGCCAGGCCGAAGAGGCTCTTGAAGTGCTGCATAAACTCAAACGCCTGGGCGTCCAACTGGCCATCGACGACTTTGGCACCGGCTACTCGTCCTTGAGTTACCTCAAGCGCCTGCCGCTGGACTTCCTGAAAATCGACCAGTCCTTCGTCCGCGGCCTGCCAGACGACCCCCACGATGCCGCCATCGTGCGCGCCATCATCGCCCTGGGCCACAGCATGCAATTCACCATCATCGCCGAAGGCGTCGAAACCCCCGCCCAGCAAGCGTTCCTTGCCGACGAGGGCTGCGAACAAATGCAAGGCTACATCGTCAGCCTGCCCCTACCCGCCGACATCTTCGCCGCGACCTTCCTTCACATGACCCATTCAGATTTTTCGGATAGCACAGTGGAGAAACCATCGTTATAATCCGCGACCTACTGAGGGCCTATAGCTCAGTTGGTTAGAGCAGGGGACTCATAATCCCTTGGTCGTAGGTTCGAGTCCTACTGGGCCCACCATACTCAAAGCCGCGCATTGCGCGGCTTTTGTGTTTCTGGATGGACCACCGCAGATACAGTCTGAATCGCCCCGGCCAGTGCCTCGTGCGGAGGCGCCTGGGCCTAACGTCTCCAAAACCGACGCATTCGATTTGTTGTTACCGGGGAGTTGGCTTGCTGGCGATGAGCCCCATGCAGACGTCAAATTCCCCGGGGCCTCACATCAAAGACTGTTTGCATCTTAGTCACCGCTTGTAGAAAATCGTCGTCTTTTTGCACGAATGGATACGCGCATGAAGTTCGAGAAGACCACGCAGTACAGGTCCGAGGAGGGGATCGTCTTCAATCTGTCTCAAATCACCCTCGTGGAAAGCGACCGAGGTCGCCTGCGCGAGCTGCACTTTGGCGAAGCGAAACGCGCCCATTACCAAGTCAACAGCATGGTCGTCGATATGTACGACCGAATGCAGGCTCGAAACCTGCCATGCCTGCTGACAGTCTGCATTTCCAATCCCCTCACCCGTCAGCAGGCCGATGCTATCAACACTATGCGCGGCAACGTCGCCAAGGGAATTGCTGCGGCCTCAGGTGGTGTTGCCGGGAGGGTAGGTGCGTTGGGCGGGCCGCTCATTGGCTGGGCTTCAGGTGCAGTCGTGACGACAGGTGTCAACTGGTACCTCAAAGGAGCCCTGCCGACCCTGCATGCAAGTGACGTGCTGGTCAGCATCCAGGGAGAGGTCCATGGCGGGATTGGCCCACAGCGCTCTGTCGTGACGCTGGTCATCAAGGTCTGAGGAACTGCACATGCCCTACATCATGCAAACTGTCGTCCTTCTGGTGCTGGGCGCGATTCTCGTTCAGTTTCTGAAACCATACCCGCTGCGCAAGTGGCTGGGTTTGGCGCTGCTGGCAACGGGCTTGGTCAGCCTCTTCAAGGTGGGTGAGCAGCAGGTGCTGGGCTTTGACCTGGAGCTGCTAGCACTGCTGGCCGTGCCGCTGGGTGTGGTGCTTTTCCTGACGCGGCGGCGGTTCACGGAGGGGGACTGAAGCCCTGGCACGATTTCTCGGTGCCGTCTCTGCCCCCAAATCAGATGGGACAACAGTCGATCAACAGCGCGTTGATCGATGATCTTAGCGTTGGACCTTGCCGGCGGATTGGGGGGTTACTTTGAACATACTGGTAACGCCTAACGTAGGTTAGATGCCGCCAAAATCACTGCTAAATGATGGGTGGCGGCTGTCACGCAGGCCAGGTGCATCGCAAATGTGTAATGCCACATTGGCCAGCCTCGTCAACTCTGCGGGCGCGGCCTAATTCTGATCCTAGGCAGTCCGGATCTAGCGCACATGAAAGGTCACCGCAATCGCCACCCGCGAACACGAGCCTGTAACATGCTCCCCCATTGCCACCCACGCCGGAGCCCATCTTGTCCGCCCCCCGCCCTCCCGTTCTCGATGAGATCGACCGCCAGTTGATCGCCGCCTTGCAGATCAATGCCCGTGAAAGCGTGGCCATGCTCGCTCGCCAGCTGGGGATTGCCCGCACCACCGTGACCTCGCGCCTGGCGCGCCTGGAAAAGACCCAGGTGATTACCGGCTATGGCGTGCGCCTTGGCCAGCGCGTGGTGGATGGTGGGTTGCAGGCGTATGTGGGGATTACCGTGCAACCGCGCTCCGGCAAGGAAGTGCTGCGTCGCCTCAGCGCCATGGCCCAGGTTCAGCAGTTGTGTGCGGTCAGTGGTGAGTTTGATTATGTGGCCTGGCTGCGTACCGATTCGCCGGAACAGTTGGATCAACTGCTGGACCAGATCGGCAGTGTCGATGGGGTAGAAAAGACCACCACCTCGATCATCCTCAGTAACAAATTGGATCGCGGCCAACCAATCTGACCGCCAACCTCGTCACTTCGACTAAAAACAATTCAATACGACGACACATTGCGTCTTATTAACGAGCGCTACGCTCCCTAGAATGGCTGCCATCTTTTCCTATACTTCACGGGTCGTGCCCCGTCGAGTGCCAGCAAGGTCAGCCATGAACGCCACCTACAAGAACAATCGCCACCCTGCAGACGGTAAAAACCCCATCACTATCTTTGGCCCGGATTTTCCGTTCGCCTTTGATGACTGGATCGAACACCCCGTCGGGCTGGGCAGTATTCCCGCCGCCAACCATGGCGCCGAAGTGGCGATTGTCGGTGCGGGTATCGCCGGCCTGGTGGCCGCCTACGAGTTGATGAAGCTGGGCCTCAAGCCGGTGGTGTACGAAGCCTCGAAAATGGGCGGGCGCCTGCGCTCCCAGGCTTTTGAAGGGGCCGAAGGCATCATCGCCGAGCTGGGCGGGATGCGCTTCCCGGTGTCATCGACGGCGTTCTACCACTATGTGGACAAGCTGGGCCTTGAAACCAAGCCGTTCCCCAACCCGCTGACACCGGCCTCGGGTAGCACTGTGATCGACCTGGAAGGCCAGACTCACTACGCACAGAAAATCTCCGACCTTCCTGCGCTATTCCAGGAAGTGGCTGACGCCTGGGCCGACGCCCTGGAGGCCGGTTCGCAGTTCGGTGATATCCAGCAAGCGATTCGCGACCGTGACGTGCCACGGCTCAAGGAGCTGTGGAACAAGCTGGTGCCGCTGTGGGACGACCGCACGTTCTACGACTTCGTCGCCACGTCCAAGGCATTCGCCAAGCTGTCGTTCCATCACCGCGAAGTGTTTGGCCAAGTAGGTTTCGGCACCGGTGGCTGGGACTCGGACTTCCCCAACTCGATGCTGGAAATCTTCCGCGTGGTGATGACCAACTGCGACGATCACCAACACCTGGTGGTCGGTGGCGTGGCGCAAGTACCCATGGGGATCTGGCGCCATGTGCCAGAGCGATGCGCCCATTGGCCGGCCGGCACCAGCCTCAGCTCCCTGCATCACGGCGCGCCACGGGCAGGGGTCAAGCGCATTGCCCATGCCGCCGATGGGCGTTTTGCGGTGACCGACAACTACGGTGACACCCGGGAATACGCCGCCGTGCTGACCACTTGCCAGAGCTGGCTGCTGACCACCCAGATCGAATGCGACGAAAGCCTGTTCTCGCAAAAAATGTGGATGGCCCTGGACCGCACGCGCTATATGCAGTCGTCGAAAACCTTTGTCATGGTCGACCGGCCTTTCTGGAAGGACAAGGACCCGGAAACCGGCCGCGACCTGATGAGCATGACCCTCACCGATCGCCTGACCCGTGGCACCTACCTGTTCGACAATGGCGACGACAAGCCGGGGGTTATTTGCCTGTCTTACTCGTGGATGAGCGACGCCCTGAAAATGCTCCCGCAGCCCATCGATAAACGGGTGAAGCTGGCCCTCGATGCGCTGAAAAAAATCTACCCGAAGGTCGATATCAAGGCGCGCATCATTGGCGACCCGATCACCGTTTCCTGGGAAGCCGATCCGCACTTCCTCGGCGCATTCAAGGGCGCTTTGCCGGGCCACTACCGCTACAACCAGCGCATGTACGCGCACTTCATGCAAAAGGATATGCCAGCCGAGCAGCGCGGGATTTTCATCGCCGGCGACGATGTGTCCTGGACCCCAGCCTGGGTCGAAGGCGCAGTGCAGACCTCGTTGAACGCGGTTTGGGGCATCATGACCCACTTCGGTGGCAGTACCCACCCGCAAAACCCGGGGCCGGGGGATGTGTTCGACGAGATCGGCCCTATCGCCCTGGCCGAATAAGGAGCCAAGCCATGCGTGTTGCCCTGTATCAATGCCCGCCATTGCCGCTGGATGTCGCTGGCAATCTCAAGCGTCTGCACAGCGTTGCGCATGAAGCGTGCGATGCCGACGTGCTGGTGCTGCCGGAGATGTTCCTCACCGGCTACAACATCGGTGCTGAAGCAGTCGGCGCCCTGGCCGAAGCGCAGGACGGGCAGTCGGCCCAGACCATTGCCGAACTGGCGCGCAACACGGGCCTGGCGATTCTCTATGGCTATCCGGAACGGGCCGAGGACGGCCAGATCTACAATGCCGTGCAGCTGATCGACGCCAATGGCCAGCGCCTGTGCAACTACCGCAAGACCCACCTGTTCGGTGACCTTGATCACTCGATGTTCAGCCCCGGTGGCGACGAGTTCCCTGTCGTCGAACTGAACGGCTGGAAGCTGGGGTTTCTCATCTGCTACGACCTGGAGTTCCCGGAAAACACTCGGCGCCTGGCCCTGGCAGGTGCCGAGTTGATCCTGGTACCGACGGCCAACATGGTGCCCTTCGACTTCGTCGCGGACGTCACCGTGCGCGCACGGGCCTTTGAAAACCAGTGCTATGTGGCCTACGCCAACTATTGCGGGCATGAAGACCAGATCCACTATTGCGGGCAAAGCAGCATCGCCGCGCCGGATGGGCAACGCGTCGCCCTGGCGGGGCTGGATGAGGCGCTGATCGTCGCGACCCTCGACCGCCAGGTGATACACGCCGCGCAGGCGGCCAACCACTACCTGGCGGACCGTCGTCCCGAACTCTATGCCGCGCTGCATAAACACTGACCACTGCGCTTTGCGCTAGCATAGGCACTTCCTACGTTCTGGAAGTGCTCATGCCTGTGCCGGCCCACCCTCATCACCTGCAACTGACCCTGGCCAATGGCCTGCGGGTTTCCCTGCGTCATGCCCCACGTCTCAAGCGCTGTGCAGCTGTCCTGCGGGTAGCGGCGGGCAGCCATGACGTGCCGTTGGCCTGGCCGGGGCTGGCGCACTTTCTGGAACACCTGCTGTTTCTTGGCACCGAGGCTTTTCCTGCACCGGACGGTTTGATGGCCTACGTGCAGCGCCATGGCGGACAGGTCAACGCCAGCACCCGTGAGCACACCACGGACTTCTTCTTTGAAGTACCTGCCACGGTGTTTGACGGCGCACTGCAGCGCCTGGCCGATATGCTCGCTCATCCGCGCCTGGCCATGGACGATCAACTGCGCGAGCGCGAAGTGCTGCAGGCCGAGTTTATCGCCTGGTCCCAGGATGCCGAGGCACAGCATCAAGTCGCGATCCTTGAAGGCCTCGCTGCCGGGCATCCGCTGCGGGGTTTTCATGCGGGCAACCGAGATAGCCTGCCGGTGCCACAGGAGGATTTCCAACAAGGCTTGCTGGGGTTTTATCAAGACTTCTATCAAGCAGGACAGCTGACCTTGAGCCTGGCCGGCCCGCAATCGCTGGAAGAACTGCAAGCCTTGGCCGAGCACTTTGGCGAGTGCCTGCGCCCGGGCACGCGACGCACGCAGCAACCGCCACCGGCATTGATGGACGACGATAAATATCGCTATCAATACCTCGACAACCAGCACCTGCATCACCTCATCGCCTGTAACGCGCCCCGCGAAGCCCTGGATTTCCTCTGCACCTGGCTGAATGCCACGGCACCCGGTGGTCTGCTGGCCGAATTGAAAACCCGGGGCTGGGCAAGCGCACTGCACGCCAGGGTGCTGTACTCGTTCGCCGGGCAGGCGCTGCTGGATATCGAATTCACCCTGGGGCCACAGGGCTCACAACAGTCCCTGGCAATCGAAGCCCTGTTGAACGACTGGTTGAGCTTTTTCGCCCACAGCGATTGGACTGCATTGCGCGAAGAGTACGCGCTGCTGATCAACCGCCAACAGCAGATCAATGGCGCCTTGGCCCTGGCCCGCCATGACAGTGAGAACCTCGAGGCGCCGTTGTCCGAGCAGCATTGCCAAGCGCTCAAGACCCTGCTGAACCTGCTGCAATCGGCTCCTGCGCAACAGGCCTGGCAGTTGCCGCCGGGCAACCCATTCTTGCGACCGCAAGCCCAGGAACCACGCCCCGGACTGATTCGCGGCCAGACCAGCGCCCATCGTGGCTTGCGCACCTTCGCCCAGGATCGCTCCCGTGGCCGGCGCGAACTGCCAGGCCTTTCATTCAGCCAAGCGTTGCCCGCCGATCACGATGAGGGCGCCCTTTACCTGTGCTGGCAACTGGATTCGACCGCCCATGGCATAGGCGCCAGCCTGCAAACTTTGCAGACCAACGCCCGCCAGGCCGGCGTGGAAATGTCCTGCGAAGCTGTAGGCAATTGTTGGCTGCTGAAAATGAGCGGGCTGCATGACCCCATGCCCGCTATCGTCGAGCAACTGGCTCGCGAACTGACCCAGGCCGACGCCAACCTTGAACAAGACGCGCCCGCCAGCCCGACGCCACAGATGGCCATCCGCGAACTGCTCAAGGCATTGCCGGCCTGCGCTGCCGACATTGCCTCCACTGGGCACCTCCATCCATTGCCCAACGGATGGACCACTGCCACGTGGCAAGGCCTGGGCATGGGCCTGCCGGCTGCGTGCGAAACAGCGATCAAACATGCGGCCGCACGCCTACCCGGGCAATGTGCCGAGACTGCACGCATCGCCCACCCCATCAATGGACTGTATCGCTGGCATCAGCTAGACACCGCTTCCACCGAAGCCGCCTTGCTGCTGCTGTGCCCAGCCCCGAGCCAATCCCTGGCCGACGAGGCCGACTGGCGATTGCTCGCTCACTTGGCCCAGACTCCGTTCTACCAGCGTCTACGGGGCGAATTGCAGGTGGGCTACGCCGTATTCAGCGGTATCCGACAGTTCAACGGGCAAACCGGTCTGTTGTTTGGCGTGCAGTCGCCCGATGTGGCGCTGGCGGACCTGCTCGACCACATCCAGGCCTTCATCAAGCAATTGCCGGCCTTGATCAATGGGAGCGACGAGCTGGGCAACGCGGCCCTGGCCCGGCAATTTTCGCCGCAGGCGCTGCCCACATCCCAAGCCGCCGAGCTGCTCTGGCAGGCCAGGTTGGCCGGGCATGGCGCGAACTATCTTGAACAATTAAGCGAGTTGATCCAGACCCGTACACGCCAGCATCTGGTGGAGGCGGCGGCGCAACTCAGCCAAGCCGCAGGCGGCTGGCGCTGCCTGGCCAATGGCGCACCAGCGGGCGATCACTGGCAGATATGACGTTGATCGTTGCCGATGCTGCAACAGGCTTTTTCCACCAAGACAGCGCTAGCTTGACCAGAAATGAGTAAAATCGCGCCACGCATCTGAACATCTCCGACTGGAGGTGGACTATATGTATTACTTGGTAGTAAACGTCCCATCCCTTCGTAGGAGTATGAATATGACCTGGTCCAAACCTGCTTACACTGATCTGCGTATTGGTTTTGAAGTCACCATGTACTTCGCCAGCCGCTGATTGCTTTTGTATTGCAATGCAACGCCTCGGCTCGCCGGGGCGTTTTTATTTTGAGTCTTGTGTAAAGGAGCAGCGATGTTCGTCCAGATTCTAGGTTCGGCGGCCGGTGGCGGTTTCCCGCAGTGGAACTGCAACTGCGTGAACTGCGCCGGCTTTCGCGACGGTAGCCTGCGGGCCCAGGCGCGCACCCAATCGTCCATCGCCCTATCCGACGATGGCGTGAACTGGGTGCTGTGCAACGCCTCGCCGGATATCCGCGCCCAACTGCAAAATTTTGCGCCGATGCAACCTGGCCGCGCGCTACGCGATACCGGTATCAGCGCAATCATCCTGATGGACAGCCAGATCGACCACACCACCGGCCTGCTCAGCCTGCGCGAGGGCTGCCCGCACCAGGTGTGGTGCACCGACATGGTCCATGAAGACCTGAGCACCGGCTTCCCGCTGTTCACCATGTTGACCCACTGGAATGGCGGCCTGGCGTGGAACCGTATCGAACTGGACGCCAGTTTCAGCATTCCTGCCTGCCCCAACCTGCGCTTTACCCCGTTGCCCCTGCGCAGCGCCGCGCCGCCCTACTCGCCCCATCGGTTCGACCCGCACCCGGGTGACAATATCGGCTTGATCGTCGAAGACCTGCGCACCGGCGGCAAACTGTTCTACGCCCCCGGGCTGGGCAAAATCGACGCGCCGCTGCTTCAAATCATGGCGCAAAGCGACTGCCTGCTGGTGGACGGCACGATGTGGGATGACGACGAAATGCAGCGCCGTGGCGTCGGCACCCGCACGGGCCGCGAAATGGGCCACTTGGCGCAGAACGGCCCCGGCGGCATGCTGCAAGTGCTGGAGCAATTGCCCAAGCAGCGCAAGGTACTTATCCATATCAACAACACCAACCCGATCCTCGACGAAGACTCGCCTGAACGGGCCGAGTTGGCGCGGCGCAATGTAGAAGTAGCCTACGACGGCATGAGCATTGAATTGTAGGAGAGCCCCAATGACCGACACACCGCTGACCCCCGCCGAATTTGAACAGGCCTTGCGGGCCAAGGGCGCGTTCTACCATATCCATCACCCGTACCACGTGGCGATGTATGAAGGCCGGGCCACCCGCGAGCAGATCCAGGGCTGGGTCGCCAACCGGTTCTACTACCAGGTGAACATCCCGCTGAAGGACGCCGCGATCCTGGCCAACTGCCCGGACCGGGAAATCCGTCGCGAGTGGATCCAGCGCCTGCTCGATCATGACGGCGCACCCGGCGAAGACGGCGGCATCGAAGCCTGGCTGCGCCTGGGCCAGGCGGTGGGCCTGGACCCGGATCAACTGCGTTCCCAGGAACTGGTGTTGCCCGGCGTGCGGTTTGCCGTGGATGCCTACGTCAATTTCGCCCGCCGGGCCAGTTGGCAGGAAGCCGCCAGCAGCTCGCTGACCGAGTTGTTCGCCCCGCACATCCACCAGTCGCGCCTCGACAGCTGGCCCCAGCATTACCCATGGATCGACCCTGCCGGCTACGAGTATTTCCGTACCCGCCTGGGCCAGGCCCGGCGTGATGTCGAGCACGGGCTGGCGATCACGCTTGCGCACTACACCAGCCGCGCCGGTCAGGAGCGGATGCTGGAGATTCTCCAGTTCAAACTCGACATCCTTTGGAGCATGCTCGATGCCATGAGTATGGCCTACGAACTGAACCGCCCGCCTTATCACAGCGTGACCGCGCAACGGGTCTGGCATAAAGGGATCACGCTATGAGTTTCGACCGCAGCAAAAAGCCGACCTGGCGCCAAGGTTACCGCTACCAGTACGAGCCAGCGCAGAAGGGCCATGTGTTGCTATACCCCGAAGGCATGATCAAGCTCAACGACAGCGCCGCGTTGATTGGCGGTTTGATCGACGGCGAGCGCAGTGTGGCGGCCATCATTGGCGAGCTGGAGCAGCAATTCCCCGGCGTACCCGAACTCGGTGAAGACATCGAGCAATTCATGGAGGTGGCGCGTGCACAGCACTGGATCGAACTTGCCTGAAAAGCCCGAGATCGGCCTGCCGCTATGGTTGCTCGCCGAGCTGACCTATCGCTGCCCGCTGCAGTGCCCGTACTGCTCCAACCCGCTGGATTTCGCCGAGCAGGGCAAGGAGTTGAGTACCGAGCAATGGATCAAGGTGTTTCGCGAAGCCCGGGAAATGGGCGCGGCACAACTGGGGTTTTCCGGCGGTGAGCCACTGGTGCGCCAGGATCTCGCCGAGCTGATCGCCGAGGCGCGCCAGCTGGGGTTCTATACCAACCTGATTACCTCCGGCATCGGCTTGACCGAGCAGAAGATCAGCGACTTCAAGAAAGCCGGCCTGGACCATATCCAGATCAGCTTCCAGGCCAGCGATGAACAGGTGAACAACCTGCTGGCCGGCTCGAAAAAAGCCTTTGCGCAAAAGCTGGAAATGGCCCGGGCGGTCAAAGCCCATGGGTATCCGATGGTGCTGAACTTCGTCACCCATCGGCACAATATCGACAAGATCGACCGCATCATCGAACTGTGCATTGCGCTGGAGGCAGACTTTGTCGAACTCGCCACCTGCCAGTTCTATGGCTGGGCCCAGCTCAACCGTGTTGGCCTGCTGCCGACCCAGGAACAACTGACCCGCGCCGAGCGCATCACCAACGAATACCGCGCCAAGCTGGAAGCCGAAGGGCATCCGTGCAAGCTGATTTTTGTCACGCCGGACTACTACGAGGAACGCCCTAAGGCCTGTATGAATGGCTGGGGCAGTATCTTTCTGACAGTGACACCAGACGGCACTGCCCTACCTTGTCACGGCGCCCGACAGATGCCGGTGCAGTTTCCCAATGTGCGCGACCACAGCATGCAGCACATCTGGTACGACTCGTTTGGCTTCAACCGCTTTCGTGGTTACGACTGGATGCCAGAGCCATGCCGCTCGTGCGACGAGAAGGAAAAGGACTTCGGCGGCTGCCGCTGCCAGGCGTTCATGCTCACAGGGGATGCCAGCAATGCTGACCCGGTGTGCAGCAAATCCGCCGATCACGGCATCATCCTCAATGCCCGGCTCGAAGCCGAGCACGCTACGCAGACCATCGAGCACCTGGCTTTTCGCAATGAGCGAAACTCCCGGCTGATCGCCAAAGGCTGACCGATCAACGCTTGGCGATGATGTACACCGCATGCACGATGCCAGGGATGTAGCCGCACAGGGTCAACAGGATATTCAGCCAGAACGCGCCGGCGAAACCCACTTGCAGGAACACACCCAGTGGCGGCAGCAGAATGGCGATGATGATACGAATGAAATCCATGGGTCAGCTCCGAATAATCGGCTCGTGTGAGCCGTACAGCTAATCGACCCTGGCCGCGCGTGAGGGTTCAGTGGAATCTGGCACCGGGCCATCCTCCTCAGGCAAGGATCTCCAATCCGTGCTTTTGCACGATGCTCAGCAGCTTGAGCGCCATGCCGCTGGGTTGCTTCTCGCCGGACTCCCATTGCTTGATTGTCGACGCACTGGTGTTCAGGTAGCGGGCGAACACCGGTTGGCTGACATGACTGCGCTCGCGCAGTTGCTTGATCTGGTCGGCAGGTATCTGTGCCGGCACAGGCGCAATGCACAGCTCATCGAATTCACGAAGGGTGGTCTTGCTGATGGCGCCAATCGAATGCAGCGCGCTGGCCGATTGGTGAATGGACTCCAGCGCTTGGCTTTCATATTTTTTGGTCATGATGTATCTCCACAAACTCCCTGAGATCCAGCAACTGCTGGATCTGTATTTCGTTTAAGCCTTCATAGGCCTTTGCCAACGCCCGAAACCCAGTCAATTCCTTGTGACTGATATTGCTTTGGTCTTGCTTGGCGAACAGAAACTGATAAACCCAGTAATGCCTGCCCTTCGCCAGGACGATGGAGCGATGCCGGTTGTGATTGAGGCGTTTCTTCCAGACTCCACCACCCAGATTGTCCGCCTGGCCCCTGAGCATCTCACCAAATGCCTCTCTTAATTGCGAATCGCAGATCCAGGCCTTGCTGGCTGCATCAGCAAAATGCCGGCTTTTGAACAGTCGCAGCTTCATAGGCATCCCTTCCCCATAAACATACCACCTGGTGGTACAGATTAAAAATAGGGGTCACAAAAAATCTTTGCGCCCTTCCGGCACTCCCTGCCGGTGCCCGCTAAAAAGCCATTTTTCTCGATGAGCCTCAAGCGTCCTTTTCAATCCAGAAATTACACACAAAAAAAACGCCCCCAGCCAAAAGAATCAAGCTGGAGGCGCTGCGTATACCGCGAGACGGTTCAGGAATAAGGGTTAAACAGCGATGCCCTTGCGGCATTGCAGTTGGGCGGTGTGCACACGGGAAAACGCACGGGCCAGGCGCAGTAGCATTTCGTCGATATTGCTCTTGCTTACCGTCAACGCCGGGGTAAAGCGCAGGCAGTTGGGTTGTGGGGCATTGAGGATCAGGCCCTCATAAAGCGCCGCTTTTACCACCGCATCTGCCGAATCATCTGACAAGCTCAGGCCCAACAACAGGCCCTGGCCCCGCAGTTCGCCCTGGCCATAGCGGTGGGCAAGCCGCGCCAGGCCTTCGCCCAGGTACTGGCTGGTATCACGTACGTGTTCGAGAAAGCCGTGCCCCAGCACGTTATCGAGCACAGCGACGCCGGCGGCCGCCATCAGGGCATTGCCGTGATGGGTGCCTTCCAACTCACCGATTTCAAAGCAGCAGGCTTTGCCGCGAGCCAGCAGCGCAGCCAATGGCACTCCGCCACCCAGGCCTTTACCCAAGGCGACGATATCGGCGCGCACGCCGTAGCGCTGTTCGGCCAGCAAGGTGCCGCAACGGCCCATCCCAGTCTGTACTTCATCAAGAATCAGCAGAATGCCCAACTCCCGGCACAGCCGCTCCACACCCTTGAGGTAATGCTCGGTGGCCGGGATGACGCCGGCTTCGCCCTGGATCGGTTCCAGCATGATCGCGACGGTTTGTGCGTCGACCGCTGCGTGCAGGGCTGGCAGGTCATTGAACGGTACGTGACAGAAGCCTGGCAGTTGTGGCTCGAAGCGATTGTCGCCAGAGGCCGCCAGCGTCGCCAGGCTGCGCCCGTGGCTGGCGTTGCCAGCGGTAATAATGCGATAAGCGCCACCACGGTGCAGCTGGCCCCACTTGCGCGCCAGCTTGATCGCCGCCTCGCAGGCTTCCGTACCGCTGTTGAGCAGGTAGGCCTGGTCGCTGCCGGTGCTGTGACACAAGCGGTCCACCAGGTTCAGTTGGCTACGGTTGTGCAGGCCGTTGCCGGGGTTGATCAGCGCTTGCGCTTGGTCGGCCAACGCACGCACCAAAACTGAAGGGCTGTGGCCAAGGCTGTTGGCCGCACCACCCTGGGTAAAGTCGAGGTAGGCACGGTCTTCACTGTCCCATAGCCACGAACCCTGGCCGCGTACGAAAACCTGCGGAGGGCGGGCCACTGTGGGCATCAGGGATTGAGTGGAAAGCTCATCACGCAGCATCGGGGTTTTCGCGTCCAGTAACAGATCGTCCAGGCTCGGCGCCGGACGGCGCAAGTTGAACAGGTTCATGCCTGCACACCCCACGGGTTGTTGGCAACCCTGGATTGGCGGAAGCCCGGCAATTCGTTTTTTGCCTTGCCTATGTAAACACCATCGCTGTAAACGGTATTCATCTCGCGTCTTGGCCCTGTAAGCCCTATGAATAGGCGCTAGACTAGGCGCCTTGGGGGCGTACAGCCATTTCGATTTTCCAGCATTTTCGATAAGCATTACTTATGGATTTCAAGCAACTGCGTTATTTCGTCGCGGTGTACGAAGAGGGCCATGTGGGCCGGGCCGCAGAGCGCCTGTCGATCTCCCAGCCAGCGCTGTCGCAGCAGATCCGCCAGCTGGAGCAGCACCTCGATGTCAGCTTGTTCGAACGCAGCAGTAAACGCCTGTTGCCGACCCTGGCTGCCCACACCTTGTACAACCATGCCCTGCCGTTGCTCGATGGCATGCAGCAAGCCGTCGAGGCCCTGCGGCATTTCAAGGGCCAGGCGCTGCGGACCCTGGCTATCGGTGTGCTGCAAACCGTGCACACCAGCCTGGTGCCGCAGATGCTCGAACGCGTGCGCAAAGCCCAGCCCCACCTGGTGGTGCAGATCTATGAGCTGACGGGCCTGGAGATCGAACGTCGCCTGCTCAATGGCTCGCTGGACATTGGCATCAGCTACCTACCGGCACGCCAACCGGGGTTGCACGGCGTACTGCTGTATGAAGATGAACTGAAAGTAGTCATCCCTGCCGACCATCCTTTGCGTGAATTCAAGAAGGTCTCCCTCAAACAAGCAGCGGAACTGCCCATGCTGTTGCTCGGGGAAGAGTTCCAGATCAGGCAGATCTGGCAGGCGCAACTGGCGAACCTGGGGCGCCGGCCGCAGGTCCAGGCCGAGCTGAACACCATGGTGGGGATTCTCGACAGCCTGCCTCATACGCGGCTGGCGACAGTACTGCCTGGCCGATCACAGGATGAACACAGCAGCCACGCGCTATTGTGGAAGCCCTTGAGTGAGCCACGGGTGCCGCTGAAAGTAGGTTTGGTGTGCCGGGATGTACAACGTCAGCAAGCCACGCTGGAGTTGCTGCGCACCTTGCTCGAAGACGTGATGAATGGGCCACATGGGCCGGCAAGCACGGTAGACGGGCTGGCCTGAACTTTTTCGCGGGCAATAAGAAAACCCCGCCGAAGCGGGGCTTTGCAGACTGTTTCCCTGACATCCATTTCACTCCGCCACCCTGGCAGAATCCTACGTGTCCCTGTTGTTGCTTTGCGCTTCCTGCGCGACGTCCATGTGAAGTAGATTAGCTGTGGATCCAATCTGGCGATAGAGGACGATTAGCAGTACGTCATGTAAGAGAATGCTTACATGACCTCCCCCGATTAGAACTGCGCTTCGTCCAGCAAGAACAGCGATTCGCTGCCGGCCTTCACGGAGGCACTCAGGGAGTGAATACGCGGCAGCAGACGAGCGAAGTAAAAGCGCGCCGTCCCCAGTTTGCTGGCGTAGAAGTCTTCCTCGGTCTCCTTGCCCAAAGCCGCCTTGGCCATCAACGCCCACATATAGGCATAGGCCATGTAGCCGAAGGCATGCAGATACTCCACCGAGGCCGCGCCGATTTCATTCGGGTTGGTCTTGGCGCGATCCAGCACCCAGGCAGTCAAGGTGTCGAGCTCGTCCACCGCAGCGCTCAGGGGCTGGGTGAACTCAGCCAGGTCGCTGCTGGCCGTGGCGATGAAGTGGCGGATCTCATCGGCAAACAGGGTGTAGAACGCCCCGCCGCTGCCGACGATCTTGCGCCCCATCAAGTCCAGCGCCTGGATGCCGTTGGTGCCTTCGTAGATCTGCGTGATACGCACGTCACGCACCAACTGCTCCTGGCCCCACTCACGGATATAACCATGGCCGCCGAAGATCTGCTGGCCGTGCACGGTGGTTTCCAGGCCCAGGTCGGTGAGGAAGGCCTTGGATACCGGGGTCAGCAGCGCCACCAGGTCATCCGCGCGCTTGCGGGTCGCGGCGTCTTCGCTGAACTTGGCGGTGTCCAGTTGCATCGCCACATAAGTGGAAAACGCACGGCCGCCTTCGTTCGCCGCCTTCATGGTCAGCAACATGCGACGCACGTCAGGGTGGTTGATGATCGGGTCGGCGATCTTGTCCTTGGCCTTGGGGCCAGTCGGCGAACGGCTTTGCAGACGGTCACGCGCGTATTCCACCGCGTTCTGGTAAGAGCGCTCGCCGGTCGCCAGGCCCTGGATGCCGACGCCCAGGCGCTCGTAGTTCATCATGGTGAACATCGCCGCCAGGCCACGGTTCGGCTCGCCGACCAGGTAGCCAACGGCGTCGTCGAAGTTCATCACACAAGTGGCGGAGGCCTGGATGCCCATCTTGTGTTCGATCGAACCACAGGTCACCGGGTTGCGTGCGCCCAGGCTGCCATCGGCATTGACCATGAACTTGGGCACCAGGAACAGCGAGATGCCCTTGGGACCGGCCGGAGCGTCCGGCAACTTGGCCAGCACCAGGTGGATGATGTTTTCGGTGAGGTCGTGTTCGCCACCGGTGATGAAGATCTTGGTCCCGCTGACCTTGTAGGAACCGTCTGCCTGGGGCTCGGCCTTGGTACGAATAATCCCCAGATCGGTACCGGCATGGGGCTCAGTCAGGCACATGGAACCGGCCCACACGCCCGCGTACATATTCGGCAGGTAAGTGGCTTTCAGTTCTTCACTGGCGTGGGTGTTGATCGACACGCAAGCGCCGGACGTCAGCATCGGGTACAGGCCAAACGCCAGGCCCGAGGAGTTGATCATTTCTTCGACCTGGGCCGACACGGCCTTGGGCATGCCCATGCCACCGTAGGCAGGATCGCCACCGACGCCCACCCAGCCGCCTTCGGCATAGGTCTTGTAGGCTTCGGGAAAGCCGGCCGGCGTGGTGACTACGCCATTGTCCCAGCGGCAACCTTCCTCGTCGCCGCTGCGGCTCAACGGGGCGATGGTCTTGGCGGTGACTTTGCCAGCCTCTTCAAGGATTGCCTCGACGGTTTGGGCGTCGACGGTCTCGGCCAGGGCCGGCAATTGCGCCCACAGCTTGGCAACCTCGAATACTTCGTTGAGGACGAAGCGCATATCGCGCAGCGGCGCTTTGTAGTCAGCCATGGCAAACCTCGTAGGAACGTTAAAAGTGATTCGGTAGGATCGGTTTCACAGACCCGGAGTGTAACCGAACAACTTTTGTGACACATAGGGTCTGCTTGTGACCAATTGGTATTTCACAGTCACACCACCGATTCCTACAAGGCGAACAGCTCGGCAGGCAGGCTCATCAAGCAATCGCTGCCCGCCTCCACCGCCGCCCGATGTGCACTGGTGCGCGGCAACAGACGCTTGAAGTAAAACTCGCAGGTCGCCAACTTGCCACGGGCGTAGTCCGCATCGCCTTGGCCTGCATCCAACTGCGCCTGGGCCACCAGCGCCATGCGCAGCCACAGGTAGGCATGGATGATGTAACCGCTGTACATCAAGTAATCCAGGGCCGCCGCGCCAACTTCATCGGGATTTTTCATCGCCGCCATGCCGACTTTGGTCGTCAACTCGCCCCATTGTTGGTTCAGCTCATTGAGCTGCGCGACTTGGGCCTTGAGTTGTGGATGCTCGGCATTCGCCGCGCAAAACTTATGCACGATTTTGGTAAAGCCGCGCAGTAACTTGCCCTGGCTGCCCAACACCTTGCGCCCCAGCAAATCCAGGGCCTGGATCCCATTGGTGCCTTCGTAGATCGGCGCGATCCGGCAGTCGCGCACCAACTGTTCCATGCCCCACTCGCGGATAAAACCGTGGCCGCCAAACACCTGCATGCCGTGGTTGGTCGCCTCCAGCCCGGTTTCGGTCATAAAGGCTTTGCAGATCGGCGTGAGGAACGCCAACAGGTCTTCGGCCTGCTGGCGCTGCTGCGGGTCGTCGCTCAGGTGTGCGGTGTCCAGCAGTTGCGCGGTGAAGTAAGTCAGGGCGCGGTTGCCTTCGTTGAAGGCTTTCATGGTCAGCAGCATGCGCCGCACATCGGGATGCACGATGATCGGATCTGCCGGCTTATCCGGGGCCTTGGCGCCGGTCAGGGCGCGCATCTGCAGACGGTCGTTGGCGTACTGGATCGCGCCCTGGAAGCTCGCTTCACCCAGGCACAGCCCCTGCATGCCCGTGCCCAGGCGCGCATGGTTCATCATGGTGAACATGCAGTTCAGGCCCTTGTTGGCCTCGCCGATCAGATAGCCCTCGGCACCATCGAAGTTCAGCACGCAGGTGGCCGAGGCCTTGATCCCCATCTTGTGTTCGATGGAGCCGCAACTGACCCCATTGCGCGCGCCGGAACCGGCGAGGAACTTGGGCACGATAAACAGCGAAATGCCCTTGGTGCCAGCCGGCGCGTCCGGCAACTTGGCCAGCACCAGGTGGATGATGTTTTCGCTCATATCGTGTTCACCGGCGGAGATGAAAATCTTGCTGCCGGTTACCGCATAGCTGCCGTTGGCCTGGGGCACGGCGCGGGTCTTGATGATGCCAAGGTCGGTGCCGCAGTGGGCTTCGGTCAGGCACATGGTGCCCGTCCACTGGCCGGCGGTGAGTTTGGTCAGGTAGGTGTCTTTCTGCTCGGCAGTGCCGTGGGCGTGGATCGCCGACATGGCGCCGTGGGTCAGGCCGGGGTACATGCCCCAGGAAGTGTTGCTGGAGCCGATCATCTCGCTGAGCACCAAGCCCAGGGAGGACGGCAAGCCTTGGCCGCCGTAGGCCGGGTCCGCCGCCAGGCCGTGCCAGCCGCCTTCGACGTATTGCGCAAAGGCTTCCTTGAAGCCTTTGGGTGTGGTCACCACGCCATTATCAAAATGGCAGCCCTCTTCATCACCCGGGCGATTCAACGGTGCCAGCACGTTTTCGCAGAACCTGGCGCCTTCTTCGAGGATCGCGCTGACCATGTCCGGGCTGGCCTCGGTGGCGCCCAGGGCCGCGTAGTGAGCAGGGAAATCAAACACGTGATCAATCAGAAAGCGCATGTCGCGCAGGGGAGCTTTATAGGCAGGCATGGTGATGTCTCCGGCGGCAGATGACTGCAACCTACTGCCGTAGGTGCCCCCGGACAATCACTGTACAGGCGCTGAATACACCACCATCACTCAACCGGCAGCGCCCTGCATGCGCACCGCGCCACGGCGGTTCTGGCCGGCCGCCACCACACAGTTACGCCCGGCACCCTTGGCGTTGTACAGCGCTTGGTCAGCAGACTTGAGCACTTCTTCCGGGGTGCGCTGCTCGACCTGGCGCTCGGCGACGCCGATGCTGACGGTCACCGACACGCTGGAGTCGCCGCCACCCGAACGGCGCTGACGCCCCTGGTGATCGTCCTGGGGGCGACTGTCCTGGTTGCGCAACTTGATGTGGTAGTTGGCAATGACCTCGCGGATTGCTTCCAGGTGCGGCAGGCACTCATCCAGGGTCTTGCCGGCGAACACTACGGCAAATTCTTCGCCGCCATACCGATAGGCCCGACCGCCGCCGCTGACTTTCGACAGTTTGCTGGCGACCAACCGCAGCACCTGGTCGCCGACGTCGTGACCGTGGGTGTCGTTGAAGCGCTTGAAGTGGTCGACGTCGCTCATCGCCAGTACATAGTTGCGCCCCAGGCGCTGCATGCGCTCGTTGAGGGCGCGACGCCCCGGCAGGCCGGTGAGCTCATCGCGAAAGGCCATTTGATAGGCCTCATGGGACACGCCCGCAGCGATCATCAACATCACCTGGCTGCACATGATGTTCAGAGTGAACGGCAGAATGAAGGTCTGCGGCAACATCCAGAACATCCCCAGCAACCCCACCAACTGCGCCGCATGCAACGGCCGCGGCTCGCGCCAGTACTGGGCTGCCAGGGCGACAAAACCCAGCAGGAACATCGGGTACGACAGTTGGACCAAGCTCATCCACGCGCCATGCAACGCCGGCCAGCGAATCTCCGCCAACCAGTTGAGCAACGGTCCCGGGTAACTCTGCTCCAGGCCAAGGGCTACGCTGCCCACGGCAAGCAGCACCGCGCAACGTGCGACAAAGTCGCGGAACAGGTGGGTTTTCTCCTGCCAGAGGGCATAGATACTGAACAACATCGGCAACAGCAGGCACACCAGATGAAACACCACGGCAGCGTCTTCGCGCACGCGGCCATGATCGCGATAGAAATCGGTCTGGGTATCCAGGAGGAAGTAAGCGACGTACACCGTCGCCATCAGGAACAGCTCACGCTGGCGGCGGTACACCGCGCAATAGGCACCGCCCAGCAGCAACACCAGGGTCGGCAGCACGTTGAACAGCGAGGTGAAGAAGACGTTGAGGTCCTTGACGTAAGCAGCCGACAACCCCGCCAGCAATAACAGCAACGATGGTAGGAAATGACTGAAACGTACAGCAGACGCGCGCGACAAGGGTAAAGCTCCGACCCACAAAAAAGATGGCACAGTGCCTTCACTGCTGACAGTTAAGCACACTCAATGTGACCTGTATCACATTGCCATCACTGTAACGGCAGCAACGGGCAATCCCTGAGCGCGCCACTCAGGTTTTTTCACCCGCCTATAAAAACGCCGCCGCTCCCGAAAGAGCGGCGGCCTGGCAGTGAACCCGCCGGGGCTTAGTAGCCCAGGTCGAAGTTCTCTTCTTTCATGTCCATCAGGTTGTTGGCACCCGACAGCATGGTCGCTACGTGGGTACGGGTACGCGGCAGGATGCGCTGGAAGTAGAAGCGCGCAGTCTGCAGCTTGGCGGTGTAGAAGCCTTCTTCGCTGGTACCGGCAGCCAGTTTTTCGGCAGCCAGGCGCGCCATGTCGGCCCAGAAGTAAGCCAGGCAGGCATAACCTGAGTACATCAGGTAGTCCACGGAGGCGGCACCGACTTCTTCACGGTCCTTCATGGCAGCCATGCCGACCTTCATGGTCAACTCGCCCCACTCCTTGTTCAGTGCCGCCAACGGTGCGACGAACTCGCTGACCGCTGCGTTGCCTTCGTTGGCCTGGCAGAACTTGTGCACGATCTTGGTGAAGCCCTTGAGCGCTTCGCCCTGGGTCATCAGCACTTTACGGCCGAGCAGGTCCAACGCCTGGATGCCGGTGGTGCCTTCGTACAGCATCGAGATGCGGCTGTCGCGAACGTTCTGCTCCATGCCCCACTCGGCGATGAAGCCGTGACCGCCGTAGATCTGTACGCCGTGGTTGGCAGATTCAAACCCGACTTCGGTCATGAACGCCTTGGCGATCGGGGTCATGAAAGCCAGCAGGCCATCAGCCTGTTTCTTGGCTTCGTCGTCGGTACCGTACTTGACGATATCCACTTGCTTGGCGGTGAAGTACACCATCGCACGGTTGCCTTCAGCGAAGGCTTTCATGGTCAGCAGCATGCGACGCACGTCCGGGTGGACGATGATCGGGTCAGCGGCCTTGTCCGGCGCTTTCGGGCCAGTCAGGGAACGCATTTGCAGGCGGTCACGCGCATATTTCAAGCCACCCTGGAAACCGATCTCGGCGTGGGACAGGCCTTGCAGCGCGGTACCCAGGCGAGCGGTGTTCATAAAGGTGAACATGCAGTTCAGGCCTTTGTTCGCCGGGCCGATCAGGTAACCGGTGGCCGCGTCGAAGTTCATCACGCAGGTGGCGTTACCGTGGATCCCCATCTTGTGTTCCAGGGAGCCACAGGACACCGCGTTGCGCTCACCCACCGAACCATCGGCGTTGGGCAGGAACTTAGGCACGATAAACAGCGAAATGCCTTTGGTGCCAGCCGGAGCATCCGGCAGGCGGGCCAGTACGATGTGGACGATGTTGTCGGCCATGTCGTGTTCACCGGCCGAGATGAAGATCTTGGTCCCGGAGACTTTGTAGGAACCGTCGGCCTGAGGTTCGGCCTTGGTGCGCAGCATGCCCAGGTCGGTGCCGCAGTGCGGCTCGGTCAGGCACATGGTGCCGGTCCATTCGCCCGAGACCAGTTTGGTCAGGTAGGCATCTTGCTGCTCGGGGGTACCGTGCTCGGAAATGGTGTTCATCGCGCCATGGGACAGGCCTGGGTACATGCCCCACGACCAGTTCGCTTCACCGACCATCTCGCTGACGGCCAGGCCCAGGGATTCCGGCAGGCCTTGGCCGCCGTGCGCCACGTCGTGGGCCAGGCTTGGCCAGCCACCTTCGACGAATTGTTTGTAGGCTTCTTTGAAACCAGTAGGGGTTTTTACGCCTGACTCGCTCCAGGTGCACCCTTCGATGTCACCGACGCGGTTCAACGGGGCCAGCACTTGCTCACAAAACTTGGCGCCTTCTTCGAGAATGGCGTCAACCATGTCTGGGGTAGCGTCCTGGCAAGCCGGCAGGCTCTGATAGTGCGCTTCGTAGCCGAGCAGTTCGTCACGAACGAAGCGAATATCACGCAAGGGGGCCTTGTAGTCAGGCATAGCGATAAACCTCTGCTGATGAATCCTGGAATGAACAACCGCGTGGATTTGTTGTAGCGGTCAAACAGTTGTTTGAAACATACGTTTACGCCCAATCCTTGTCAAGCGCCCCGCAGATGCCGTTTGTCATGACACAGGTCAACGCCAGGCGCAACAAGGCCTGCAGCGTGATGCCGCATGACCGGTCAAAGATTGGAAGATAGGTATGTTGACGAAATCGGGGTGGCTAGAGGCTTGTCGTGGCGAGGGGGCTTGTCCCCCGTTGGGCTGCAAAGCAGCCCCGATAAGACACACCGAGACTTATCAGATACACCGAGGTGGCAGGTTTTGGGGCTGCTGCGCAGCCCAACGGGGGACTAGCCCCCTCGCCACAATGATCCCGCTGGATCAGGCGTAGGTGTCGATCAACGTGCCGAGCATTTCGTCGGAAGCCTTGGCGACTTTCGCGCCCAGCTCAACCTGGAGCTTGCCTTCAGCCAGTTCCACCATATTGCTCGCGGAGCTGGTCGGCTGGCCGCGATTGACCGCCTGCAAGCGGTCATTCTGCGCATCCGAAGGCTGGCTGGTGGCAGCACTGGCGATTTTGCCGGCGGCCTGGTCGACGCGGTTTTGCCCGGCCTGAATAGTGCTCAGGCCTGAATAAAACGCACTGCTTCCAGAGATTTCCATGGCGTAAACCTGCCTTGCAATAAATCGTGAATCCTTATTGAAGCAGACAATCTGGCAAAAGGCCCGTCAATAACACTAATGGCATAATGCCTTATCCCTAGAAAAAACTAATCAAGCAAGTCCAGTTGCAGGTACTCGGCCACCGCTTCGGCCGTGGGTTGCTTGAGCCGTGGCACCCGGCCCAGGCACGGCGCCGGCAGGCGTTCGGCCAAGGTGGCGAGGTTTTCTTCCAGACGGGAGGTCTTCGGATCGATGATATTGGCCACCCATCCCGCCAGCGGCAAACCGTCCCGGGCGATGGCTTCGGCGCTCAGCAGCGCATGATTGATACACCCCAGGCGCACGCCCACCACCAGGATCACCGGTAACTGCAAGGCCTTGGCCAAATCCGACAGGTTGTCCTGATCAGCCAGCGGCACGCGCCAGCCACCGGCACCTTCAATCAGGGTGAAGTCCGCGTGTTTGTCGAGGATGTGCTGCATCGGCTTGAGCAGGGCTTGCACGGTCAGCGCCACACCCGCTTCACGGGCCGCCAGGTGCGGCGCGATGGCGGGTTCAAAGGCCAGTGGATTGACTTCGGCATAGGCCAGCGGCAACGAACACTCCGCCAGCAAGGCCAGAGCATCAGCGTTGCGCAAGCCCCGTGTGGTCACTTCGCAGCCCGAGGCCACCGGCTTGCCGGCAGCGGTGCTCTTGCCGGCCTGTCGGGCCGCATGCAACAGGCCTGCGGCGACGGTGGTCTTGCCGACATCGGTGTCGGTGCCCGTGACGAAATAGGCAGCGCTCATAAGGGCTTCTCCAGTACGGCATACACGACTTGATAGGTGGCTGGCAGGCCCTGGGCCTGGCGCAACTGCTCGTAGGCCTGCACCAAGGCAACAATCCGCGCCCGGCCCGTCAAGCCGCCAGGGCGCCCCGGGTTGAGATTGTGGGCCCCCAAAGCTTTCAATTCGTGGGTCAGGCTGCGTACATCCGGGTAATGCAACACGTGGGGGCGCTGCTCCAGGCTCACCACGCGCAAGCCACTGGCCGCGCACTGCTGTTGGTACGTGCTGAACGGGCGGAACCGGTTGACGTGAACCATTGCGTCCGCCGCCCGCCAACTGTCGCGCAACTCATCCAGGGTGCCGACGCACAGGCTGGCAAACGCCAGCACGCCACCGGGCTGCAACACCCGCCGCGCCTCACTGAGTACCGCCGGGAAGTCAGCACACCACTGCACCGCCAGGCTGGAGAAGACCAGCCCGCAACTACCGTCCTGTAGCGGCAAACGCTCGGCATCCCCGGCGACAAAGTGCTCGGCACCGCCCAAGGGCCGCGCGTGGCTGAGCATCCCTTCGGCGATATCCAGCGCCAGGCCTTGGCCCTGCGGGAACGTGCTATTCAATGCGCGGCTGAAAAATCCGGTGCCGCAGCCCAGATCCAGCCAGCGCCGGGGCATCAACGCCGATGGCAAGCGCCCAAGCAACTCGCTGCCCACGTCACGCTGCAACGCTGCAACGCTGTCATAACTGGCCGCCGCCCTGGAAAACGACGCCGCCACCTGGCGTTTGTCGGGCAAGGCGCCCGGCAGTGGAGGATGGGACAAATCAGTCATCGCCGCACTCATGCAAAAAAGCCTGGATCGCCGCCGCCACTCCATGGGGGTTGTCCAGTAGGAAAGCGTGTCCGGCCTGTTCAATCAGACCGACCTCAACATCAGGCAATAACTTCAGCAGCTCAGTGGCGGCCTCGCAGGGCACCAACTCATCCAGGCCGGCGAACACGTGCAACTGCGGGCCACGAAAAGCCTGCAGGGCCTCGCGGGTGTCCAGTTGTGCAAGCAGCTCCAGGCCACTCATCAGCGCACTGGACGCCGTAGCCGGCGCGCTGCTGACCAGCAAGCGCGCGATGCCCCGTGGGTCTTGCGTCCCCTTGGCGCACAACAGGCCAAAGCGCTTGAGGGTGACTTGCGAATCGGCGTGGCAACCCGCCAGGAACGCGTCGAACGTCTCGGCCGGCATTGCGCTGGGCCAGCCCTCGTGCGCCACAAAACAGGGGTTACTGGCCAAGGTCAGCAAGCCGCAGCAGCGATCGCCGCGCCGTGCCGCCAACTCGGATGCGAGCATTCCGCCCAGGGACCAACCGCCCAGCCAGGCGTTGTCTGGCAACGTGGCATCGAGCTCGTCGAGCCATTCATCAGGGTCGCTGCTGGTGAGCACCGGCAACGGTTCGATATCCACCCGCAAGCGCTCATCCAGACCGCGCAAGGCGGCGGCCAAGGGCTCCAGTGGCGACACACCCAGCCCCCAGCCGGGGAGCAGTATCAGTCGATCACGCATGGTCGGACTCCGGGTCTGACAAGCGGAAACACTCTTCCAATGCGTCTAACAATAGTCGCACCTGCGCCTCAGTGTGGGCGGCCGTCAAGGTCACACGCAAACGGGCACTGCCGGCCGGCACGGTAGGCGGGCGGATGGCCGTGACCATGATGCCGCGCTCGCGCAGCATCTGCGACAGGCGCACCGCGCGCGCACTGTCGCCAATCATGATTGGCTGGATCGGGGTAAAGCTGTCCATCAACACCAGGCCGATCTGCTCGGCACCCTGGCGGAACTGGCGGATCAGTGTGTGCAAATGCTCACGCCGCCAGTGCTCGCTGCGCAGCAGTTCCAGGCTTTTGAGGGTGGCGCAGGCCAGCGCCGGCGGTTGGCTGGTGGTGTAGATATACGGGCGGGCGAATTGGATCAGGCTTTCGATCAGCTCCTCGCTGCCAGCGACGAACGCCCCGGCGGTCCCGAAGGCTTTGCCCAGGGTGCCGACCAACACCGGCACATCCTCCTGGCTCAGGCCAAAATGCTCGACGATCCCGCCGCCCGTGGCGCCCAACGGCCCGAAGCCATGGGCATCATCCACCATCAGCCAGGCGCCCTTGGCCCGAGTTTCGCGGGCCAGGGCCGGTAGGTCCGCAAGGTCGCCGTCCATGCTGAACACGCCGTCAGTGACTACCAGGGTATTGCCGCAGGCTCTTTCCAGGCGCTTGGCCAGGCTGACCGCATCGTTATGCAGATAGCGATTGAACCGCGCGCCGGACAGTAAGCCTGCATCCAGCAGGGACGCGTGGTTGAGCCGGTCTTCGAGTACCGTATCGCCCTGCCCCACCAAGGCGGTGACGGTACCGAGGTTGGCCATATAACCGGTGGTGAACAACAGCGCACGCGGGCGCCCGGTGAACTCGGCCAGCGCCTCTTCCAACTCATGGTGTGGCGTGCTGTGGCCGACGACCAAGTGCGAGGCCCCTCCGCCCACGCCCCAACGGGCAGCACCGGCCTGCCAGGCTTCAATCACTTGCGGGTGATTGGCCAGGCCCAGGTAGTCGTTATTGCAAAAGGCCAACAACGGCTGGCCGTCCACTACCACCTGCGGGCCCTGGGGGCTTTGCAGCAGCGGACGCTGGCGATAGAGGTGTTCTGTACGGCGGGCAGCGAGGCGCGCGGCGAGATCAAAAGACATGCTGGCCTCATATTCAAGGGATTGAACTCGATCAAAAATGTGGGAGCGGGCTTGCCCGCGATTACGGTGTGTCAGCCAGCTAATGTCTTGACTGACCCTCCCTGATCGCGGGCAAGCCCGCTCCCACATTTGGATGGCATTTCAATCAGACGACAGCGTTGTAGAACTGCTCGCTGCTTTTCTGCTCGACCAACGCCTGCTCAATCGCCGCCTGGTGCACTTCATCGGCGTGCTCTTCACGAGCTTCCGGCAGGATGCCCAGCCGTGAGAACAGCTGCATGTCCTTGTCGGCCTGCGGGTTGGCGGTGGTCAGCAACTTGTCGCCGTAGAAAATCGAGTTGGCACCGGCAAAGAACGCCAAAGCCTGCATCTGCTCGTTCATCGCTTCACGGCCGGCGGACAGCCGCACATGGGATTGCGGCATCAGGATGCGCGCCACGGCGAGCATGCGGATAAAGTCGAACGGGTCGATATCCTCGGCATTCTCCAGGGGCGTACCGGCCACCTTCACCAGCATGTTGATCGGCACCGATTCCGGATGCTCCGGCAGGTTGGCCAGCTGGATCAGCAGGTTGGCGCGGTCGTCGAGGGATTCGCCCATGCCGAGGATACCGCCCGAGCAGATCTTCATCCCCGAATCACGTACATACGCCAGGGTTTGCAGGCGTTCGCTGTAGGTGCGGGTGGTGATGATCGAGCCGTAGAACTCCGGCGACGTATCCAGGTTGTGGTTGTAGTAGTCCAGGCCGGCCTGGGCCAGGGCCTCGGTTTGGTCCTGGTCCAGACGACCCAGGGTCATGCAGGTTTCCAGGCCCATGGCCTTGACGCCTTTGACCATCTGCAACACATAGGGCATGTCTTTGGCCGATGGGTGCTTCCAGGCGGCGCCCATGCAGAAGCGGGTCGAACCGATGGCCTTGGCACGTGCCGCCTCTTCGAGGACTTTCTGCACTTCCATCAGCTTTTCTTTTTCCAGGCCGGTGTTGTAGTGGCCCGACTGCGGACAATATTTGCAATCTTCCGGGCAGGCACCGGTCTTGATCGACAGCAAGGTCGAAACCTGCACTCGATTGGCATCGAAATGCGCGCGGTGCACGGTCTGCGCCTGGAACAGCAGGTCATTGAACGGCTGGACGAACAGGGCTTTGACTTCGGCCAAAGACCAGTCGTGACGCAAGGTGGCAGTGAGGCTGGCGCTCATGGGCGATTCCTTGTTTATGCTTGGGCAAGCGCTGTGGGAAGGGCAATACCCACAGGCACGACACGGATGCTCGGCATATTTAAGGAAGATTCATGCACTGTCAACCTGACTACAAACACGAGGTTTACATCTGGTTAAAAAGCAACCAGACCTGTTTGCTCTGCGATGAAGCCACGGACTCCCCCGCTACGCTATGCAATGCCTGCGAAATCGACCTGCCGTGGCTGACGGATTGCTGCCAGGTGTGCGCCCTGCCCTTACCCGTCAGCGGCCTGACCTGCGGCCAATGCCTGCACTCACCCCCGGCATTCCAGCAAGTCGTGGCGCCCTGGACCTATGGCTTTCCCCTGGACAGCCTGATCAGCCGCTTCAAACATCAGGGCAAATGGCCCCTGGGGCATCTGCTGGCAAGCCTGCTGGGGCAATGCCTGCAAGACCGCTTCGACAACGCCGAACTGGCACGCCCCGACCGCCTGCTTCCTGTGCCGATGGCCACCAAACGCCTGCGCCAACGTGGCTACAACCAGGCCGCCATGCTCGCCCGCTGGCTGGGCCGGGACCTCGACCTGCCTGTGGATGAACAACTGCTGCTGCGCCCCCAGGACACCATCGCCCAACAGCAACTGGACGCCAGGCAGCGCCAGCGCAACCTGCTCAAGGCCTTTGCCCTGGCCCCGGGCGCGCAGGTACAGGGCCAGCACCTGGCGCTGGTGGACGATGTGCTGACCACCGGCGCCACCGCCCACAGCCTGGCCCGCCTGCTGCTACACGCCGGCGCGCGCCAGGTCGATGTGTATTGCCTGGCGCGCACACCCAAGCCCGGCACATGACTTGACTCCGGCGACGCCTGCCCGCAACGTCCCGCGTATCCCAAGCCAGTGTGCAGCCGTTCGCCATGCCTTTACCGTCTCTGTTGAGCCAACACATCGTTCGTCGCCCCCAGCGTATCGCCTTGCTGCAACATATCGCCGAGCAGGGCTCCATCACCCGTGCTGCGAAAAGCGCCGGTTTGAGCTACAAGGCCGCGTGGGATGCCATCGATGAACTGAACAACCTGGCGCAAAAGCCCCTGGTTGAACGCAGCGTCGGCGGCAAGGGCGGCGGCGGCGCGCGGCTCTCGGCCGAAGGTGAACGGGTATTGCGCCTGTATCAGCGCTTGCAGACTGTGCAGGCCCAGGTCCTGGAGGCTGCCGAAGACGCCAGCGATTTCAACCTGCTGGGCCGCCTGATGCTGCGCACCAGTGCGCGTAACCAATTGCATGGCCAAGTGATCGCCATCGACAGCCATGGCCGCAATGATCGAGTGCGCCTGGAGCTGGCCGGTGGCTTGACCCTCGATGCGCAAATCACCCATGACAGCACCCTGCGCCTGGAACTGGAAATCGGCACTGAAGTGGTCGCGCTGATCAAGGCCGGTTGGCTGGAGCTGATCGCCGCTGACCAAGCGCCGACGCCTGGATTCAACTGCATGGGCGGCGTGATCGAGGCCATGCTTGATGCCGATGACGGCCCCAGTGAGGTGCGCATCACCTTGCCCAATGGCCTGGTGCTATGTGCACTGGCGGCGCCCGAGCAGCTCAAGGCGGTGGCGGCAAGTGAAGGCACGCAGGTTCAGGTGCAGTTTGCGCCGAGCAATGTGCTGCTGGGCACGCCGGTCTAGGTGATCTTCAGGGCCTCATCGCGGCATAGGTATCTACACAACTTTCACAAACTAATGAACTCCCCCGTGGCGAGCGGGCTTGCCCCGCGCTGGGCTGCGAAGCAGCCCTAAACCCGCCTATCGCGGTTTATCTGAAGAAACGCGGCGGGCTTGTTGGGGCTGCTTCGCAGCCCAGCGCGGGCGATGCGGCGTTCCGACAAGCCCGCTCGCCACAACTGCGCTATCTGCCTGAATCTAGGCGTTGCGGCAAAGTTGTGTAGATACCTATGCTCATCGCGGGCAAGCCCACAGTGTTTCTGTGTACACCGGCCAAGTGTGCGGGCTTGCTCGCGAAGGCGATAGTACACACACCACCTATCTCCAGCCCGGTGCGCTACCATACCCGGCCGGACGCGGCGACCTGCTGCGCGCAGGAGTTCGCATGGCCCACCCGTTTGAAACATTGACCCCCGACCTGGTTCTCGACGCTGTCGAAAGCATCGGTTTTCTCAGCGACGCCCGCGTTTTGGCGCTCAACAGCTACGAAAACCGGGTGTATCAAGTCGGCATCGAAGACTGCGAGCCGCTGATCGCCAAGTTCTACCGGCCCCAGCGCTGGACCAACGAAGCGATCCTTGAAGAACACCGCTTCACCTTCGAACTGGCCGAATGCGAAGTGCCTGTCGTCGCCCCGATGGTCCATAACGGCGAAAGCCTGTTCGAACACGCGGGCTTTCGTTTCACCCTGTTCCCTCGCCGTGGTGGCCGGGCGCCGGAGCCGGGCAATCTCGATCAGTTGTACCGCCTTGGGCAGTTGCTCGGGCGCTTGCATGCGGTGGGCGCCACCCGCCCCTTCGAACACCGCGAAGCCCTGGGGGTGAAGAACTTCGGTCATGACTCCCTGAACACGTTGCTCGAAGGCAACTTCATTCCCAAGAGCCTGCTGCCTGCCTACGAATCCGTGGCCCGTGACTTGCTCAAACGCGTGGAGGATGTGTACAGCGCCACGCCGCACAAGAACATCCGCATGCATGGCGACTGCCACCCCGGCAACATGATGTGTCGCGATGAGATGTTCCATATCGTCGACCTCGACGACTGCCGCATGGGCCCGGCGGTCCAGGATTTATGGATGATGCTCGCCGGCGATCGCCAGGAATGCCTGGGGCAGTTGTCGGAGTTGATGGACGGCTACCAGGAATTCCACGATTTCGATCCTCGCGAACTGGCGCTGATCGAACCTCTGCGCGCCCTGCGCCTGATGCACTACAGCGCCTGGCTGGCACGGCGCTGGGATGATCCGGCATTCCCCCACAGCTTCCCGTGGTTTGGCAGCGAGCGGTATTGGGGCGACCAGGTGCTGGCGCTGCGCGAGCAATTGTCGGCGCTCAACGAAGAACCGCTGAAATTGTTCTAGGAAATCACGCTCGCTCATCATGTAGGAGCGAGCTTGTTCCCGGGCGGCGTGCCGACGAAGGTCGTTAACGATAACGCGGGAAACCTGGCACCCAGCGGCGCCCTCAGGTTTTTCGCGAGCAAGCTCGCTCCTACAAAAAGCCGACCCATCGATAGACAAACTTCCTTACAATCACGGCTTTGTTAGCTGCCTATGCAAGGATTCTGCATGCAAGCCGCCAACCCGCGTCGCGGGTATATCCTGGGCCTGAGTGCCTACGTCATCTGGGGCCTGTTCCCGCTCTACTTCAAAGCCATCGCCAGCGTGCCGGCCGCCGAAATCATCGTCCACCGCGTGCTGTGGTCGGCACTGTTCGGCGGTTTGCTGTTGCTGGTGTGGAAACACCCCGGCTGGTGGCGCGAACTGCGGGACAACCCCAAGCGCCTGGCGATCCTGGCGTTGAGCGGCTCGTTGATCGCAGGCAACTGGCTGACCTATGTATGGTCGGTCAACAGTGGGCGCATGCTCGAAGCCAGCCTGGGTTACTACATCAACCCGCTGGTCAACGTGCTGCTGGGCATGCTGCTGCTCGGCGAACGCCTGCGGCGCCTGCAATGGGTCGCCGTCGGGCTGGCCGCCGTGGGTGTGGCGCAACAGGTATGGCAGGTCGGGAGTTTGCCGTGGGTGTCGCTGGTGCTGGCGTTGACCTTTGGTTTCTACGGCTTGATCCGCAAGCAGGCGCCGGTCAAGGCATTGCCGGGCCTGGTGGTGGAAACCTGGATGCTGGTGCCGATTGCCCTGGCGTGGCTGCTGCTCAACCCCACCGCCCATAGCGCCAATATGGCGTTCTGGAGCACATCCGAAGCCTGGTGGCTGGTGGCGGCAGGCCCGGTGACATTGATCCCGCTGGTGTGTTTCAACGCCGCCGCGCGGCACTTGCCGTACACCACACTCGGTTTCCTGCAGTACTTGGCGCCAACCCTGGTCCTGCTGCAGGCGGTGCTGCTGTTCGACGAACACATGAGCCCCGCCAGCCTGGTCGCGTTCGTGTTTATCTGGGCGGGGCTTGCGGTCTACAGCATCGACGCATGGCTGAGCCTGCGCAAACGCTGATCAAATAATGTACAAACCCTTGCAAGCCACAGCCGGCTTGGCTTGCAGGGTTTCACCCCAAGGTTATCCACAACCTGATCCCCGGCGTTTGTGCACAAGCCTTTGAAATTGCTCGTTTTTTGCTCAACACGCCGCAAGCCACGGCCGGCGCGGCCTGGCGCCGAGTCTCTACAGCTTATCCACAGGCCCATGCAAGATTTCCATGAACAACCCTGTGGATGGTTATTCCTCGCTGCGCAGCTGCAACTCCACCATCAGATCATCGGCCAGGGTTTCCAGGGCAGCCTGCAACGTGTCCAGCGCCAGGGTGGAAGGCACCGCCAGCGCGGCCTCGGCGTGAAACAACGGGTCGCTGCTCATGGGCGCCGGGCGCACGTCGGTACTCAGGCGCTCCAGGTTCACCCCTTGCTTGCTCAACAGCGCGGTGATTTCGCGCACGATACCTGGCCGGTCATTGCCCACCAGGGTCATCAGGATCGGCTTGCTTGCCGATGCCTGCGCGCCGCTGCTTTCACCGACCAGCACACGAATGCCATGGGTGGACAGGTCCTCCAGGGCACTGACCAGCTCACTGCGGTTTTCCATTGGCACACTGACCCGCAGGATCCCGGCAAATTGCCCGGCCATATGGGCCATGCGACTTTCCAGCCAGTTGCCACCGCGCTCGGCAATGCAGTGGGCTACACGCTCGACCACGCCGGGTTTGTCGGCAGCGATGACGGTGAGTACGAGATGGTCCATGGCAACAGTCCTCTGGTGATGAATACTCGATTATAGGCACCTGCCTGTAGGAGCGAGCCGCAAAACAAATCGTGTACCATTTTTATATTTATATGGAACAATCCATTGGTTTTTTGAGAACATCCCATTCCCCGCTGTGACCGTACAACCAAAGTGGGTCGCTAAACGACGTATTTAGTCTAATTTTCACAACCGCAACTCATCATGTAGTATGCCTCGGCGCGCACTACATAACGTTAGGTCGATGTCTGCCCAGGCGCCGTCAGAACCCCGAACAGCCCGTCAGCAAGCCTTGCGCCGTTGATTGGAACCACCCAGCCGCCGTTGATGGCATGTACTGGTGCCTTGGGTTTGTGGTTTAAATGGCCAGAGGCTTCATTGGTAAATTGAAAAGCTGAAAAGCGAATTAGCTCCGCAGAGTGAGGCAAGCAATGACTGAACACGTTCAAGTCGGTGGCCTGCAGGTCGCCAAAGTCCTGTTCGACTTCGTGAACAACGAAGCCATTCCCGGTACCGGCCTGACCGCCGACCAGTTCTGGGCCGGCGCCGACAAGGTCATCCACGACCTGGCACCGAAGAACAAAGCCCTACTCGCCAAACGCGACGATTTCCAAGCGCGGATCGATGCCTGGCACCAGACCCACGCCGGCAAGGCCCACGACGCGGTGGCCTACAAAGCCTTCCTGCAAGACATTGGCTACCTGCTGCCAGAAGCGGCGGATTTCCAGGCGACCACACAAAACGTCGATGACGAAATCGCCCGTATGGCCGGCCCGCAGTTGGTGGTGCCGGTGATGAATGCGCGGTTCGCCCTCAACGCCTCCAACGCCCGTTGGGGCTCGCTGTACGACGCGCTGTATGGCACCGACGCCATCAGCGAAGCCGACGGCGCCGAGAAAGGCCAGGGCTACAACAAGGTGCGCGGTGACAAGGTCATCGCCTTCGCCCGCGCCTTCCTCGACGAAGCCGCACCGCTCACCGCCGGCAGCCATGTCGATTCCACCGGCTACAAGATCGTCGACGGCAAGTTGGTGGTCAGCCTCAAGGGTGGCAGCAACAGCGGCCTGCGCAGCGATGCCCAGTTGATCGGCTACCAGGGCGATGCCGCCCAACCAATCGCCATCTTGTTCAAGCACAACGGCCTGCACTTCGAAATCCAGGTCGACGCCAGCACCCCGGTCGGCCAGACCGACGCCGCCGGCATCAAAGACATCCTGATGGAAGCCGCGCTGACCACCATCATGGACTGCGAAGACTCCGTCGCCGCCGTCGATGCCGACGACAAAGTGGTGATCTACCGCAACTGGCTCGGCCTGATGAAGGGCGACCTGGCCGAAGAAGTGGCCAAGGGCGGCAAGACCTTTACCCGCACCATGAACGCCGACCGCACCTACACCGGTGTCGACGGCAATGCGGTGACCCTGCATGGTCGCTCGCTGCTGTTCGTGCGCAACGTTGGCCACCTGATGACCATCGACGCCATCCTCGATGCCCAGGGCAATGAAGTGCCAGAAGGCATCCTCGACGGCCTGATCACCAGCCTGGCAGCGGTCCACAGCCTCAACGGCAACAACAGCCGCAAGAACAGCCGCACCGGCTCGGTGTACATCGTTAAACCGAAGATGCACGGCCCCGAAGAAGCTGCGTTCACCAACGAACTGTTCGGGCGCACCGAAGAGGTGCTGAACCTGCCGCGCAACACCCTCAAGGTCGGCATCATGGACGAGGAGCGCCGCACCACGGTCAACCTCAAGGCCTGTATCAAGGCTGCCAGCGAGCGCGTGGTGTTTATCAACACCGGCTTCCTCGACCGCACCGGCGACGAAATCCACACCTCCATGGAAGCGGGCGCGATGGTGCGCAAGGCGGCGATGAAGGCGGAAAAATGGATCGGCGCCTATGAGAACTGGAACGTTGATATCGGCTTGAGCACTGGCCTGCAAGGTCGTGCGCAAATCGGTAAAGGCATGTGGGCAATGCCCGACTTGATGGCCGCCATGCTCGAGCAGAAAATCGCTCACCCGCTGGCCGGCGCCAACACCGCGTGGGTACCGTCGCCGACGGCTGCCGCCCTGCACGCGCTGCATTACCACAAGGTCGACGTATTTGCCCGCCAGGCCGAACTGGCCAAGCGCGAACGCGCTTCGGTGGACGACATCCTGACTATTCCCCTGGCCCAGAACACCGACTGGTCCGAGGAAGAAATCCGCAACGAGCTGGACAACAACGCCCAGGGCATCCTCGGCTACGTGGTGCGCTGGATCGACCAGGGCGTGGGTTGCTCGAAAGTGCCGGATATCAACGATGTGGGCCTGATGGAAGACCGCGCCACCCTGCGTATCTCCAGCCAGCACATCGCCAACTGGCTGCGCCATGGCGTGGTCAGCGAAGCCCAGGTAATGGAAAGCCTCAAGCGCATGGCGCCAGTGGTGGATCGGCAGAATGCCGGGGACGCGCTGTACCGTCCCTTGGCCCCGGACTTCGACAGCAATATCGCGTTCCAGGCAGCGGTGGAGTTGGTGATTGAAGGGACCAAGCAACCCAACGGTTATACCGAGCCGGTGTTGCATCGTCGGCGTCGGGAGTTCAAGGCCAAGAATGGTCTTTGAGTAACCGCACGTAAAAAAGCCCTGATCGAAAGATCAGGGCTTTTTAATGCGTGGTTCCAACAACAAAACCATCAGGTGGATGAGTTATTGAACGTGCCATTGAGCACAATAGGAGAGCCATCACTCTTCTCGAAACGTACGTTCAGCAGTACGCCAGTATGTTCAAACTCAGTGCCAGACCCTGGCCCAGTGACATTGATAAAAACCTTACCTTCTAAAGCGGAAGTGTAAAGTTCGCCGTCGGGCGCACGGTACCAAGGCCTTAAATCCACGGCATCGAAAGTATGAAAGCCCGTCTGTAAGTCACTCCCATAACGCAGGTCAATACGCTCGGGCTCCGGCCCCAGTATCGCTGTCCAAGACAAATATCCAAACACCTCATCCGCCACGAAAAGACGAGCAGAATTGTTCTCAATGACCAAAATATAGGCTTGCCCCTCTTCAGCCTTGCCCCTGGCTTCTTCTAGTTCAGCATCGTCGATAGACATTTTTTTAACGTTCATGATGAGCTCCTGTTCAGTGGTCTATGAAGCATGGAACTTGCGTTCCAGTGCTTTCAGAGCACTAAACAATTTCAGCACCATGAGTTCTACTGTCAGAATTGACAGTTTCGATGAGTGGTAACTACTGCGCCATCCCCAACTCGCGCTTGACCATCTTCGCCAACTTCACGCTATCAATCGGCTTGAGCAGAAAGTCCACCACACTCAGATGCATTGCATCGATCACGTCCGGCGCTTCGGCGTCCCCGGACATGATGATGATCGGCAATGCCGCGCGTGTGGATTCGCGCACCTGGCGGATAAGTTGCAGGCCGTTGCTGGGTGCCATGCGCAGGTCGGTGATCAGTAAGCCGATGGAAGTGCTGGACTTCAACAATTCCCACGCTGCCTCGCCACTGTCCGCCGTCATGCAGCGAATGCCGTCCAGCCCCAGGATTTCGGCCAGCAATTCCCGGGCGTCTTTATCGTCATCGACGATCAGCACCCGCTGCGGCGGTAAATCAGGCTCCAGCATCACGGCGCTCAGCGCTTCGCGCTCGGCGTCACTCAGAATATCTAGGTCGGGCATACGTCTCTCGGCAGTTCTTCTCAATCTCCCAGCACACTAGTCAGACATCGCCGGAAGGGCGAATAATGTGCACTTCGTCGGATAGTTTTCCTAGTGGGCGTTCTACGGGTCTGGACGATATTCATGTAGGGTTTTTCCTTAGTCATCGAAGGTCTTATAGCTACCTAGACTTACGTCCAATGGGCACCCGCCGCGTGGGGGTCGACCATGAAGGACGATAACGACAAAAAACTGCGGTCATGGTTATGAGTAAAGCTGATGCTTTCACCCAGGCAGGGAAAACTGCGGTGTTGCAGAACATTCACGGCACCCTGCAATTCCTTCAACGGTTCCCGCCCTTCAACCAGATGGAAAACGCCCACCTGGCGTTCCTGGTGGAACAGTGCCAATTGCGCTTCTACGGCCCCGGCGAGAGCATTCTCAAACCGTCGGCGGGCCCCGTGGAGCACTTCTATATCGTCAAGCAGGGCCGCGTGGTCGGGCAGCGCCCGGATTCGGCCGAAACCACCTTCGAAATCGCCACCGGAGAATGCTTCCCCCTGGCCGCGCTGCTGGGGGAGCGGGCCACCCGCACCGAGCACAAGGCCGCCGAAGACACCTTCTGCCTGCAATTGAACAAACCGGCGTTTATCAAGCTGTTTGCGCTGTCCGGGGCGTTCCGCGATTTTGCCTTGCGCGGGGTCAGTAGCCTGTTGGACCAGGTCAACCAGCAAGTCCAGCAGAAAGCCGTAGAAAACCTCGGCACCCAGTATTCACTCAATACCCGCCTGGGTGAATTGGCCATGCGCCATCCGGTAACGTGCAGCCCGCTGACACCGCTGCGTGAGGCGGTCACGTTGATGCATGAGCAGCAGGTCGGCAGCATCGTGGTGGTCGATGAACACAAGGCGCCCCTGGGGATTTTCACCCTGCGTGACCTGCGCCATGTGGTAGCCGATGGCACCAGCGACTTCACCCAGGCCATCGAACGCCATATGACCCAGGCGCCGTTCTTCCTCAGCCCGGATCACAGCGCCTTCGACGCGGCTATCGCCATGACCGAACGGCACATCGCCCACGTGTGCCTGGTCAAGGATCGACGCTTGTGTGGCGTGGTGTCCGAGCGTGACCTGTTTTCCCTGCAACGGGTCGACCTGGTGCACCTGGCCCGCACCATCCGCAATGCACCACGGGTGGAAAACCTGGTGGCGCTGCGTGGCGAAATCGGCCAACTGGTGGAACGCATGCTGGCCCATGGCGCGTCCTCGACCCAGATCACCCATATCATCACGCTGCTCAACGATCACACGGTGTGCCGGGTGATCGAACTGAGCATCGCCGATAAAGGCGACCCCGGCGTACCGTTCAGTTGGCTGTGTTTCGGCAGCGAGGGCCGCCGCGAACAGACCCTGCATACCGACCAGGACAACGGCATCCTGTTTGATGCGCGGGACGCCGCCCACGCGGCCGAGATCCGCGGCCTGCTGTTGCCGCTGGCGCAGCAGATCAACCAAAGCCTGGCGCTGTGCGGCTTTACCCTGTGCAAGGGCAGTATCATGGCCGGCAACCCCGAGCTGTGCCTGTCCCGCGCCGAGTGGGCCCGGCGCTTTGCCGCATTTATCCGCGAGGCGACGCCGGAGAACCTGCTCAAATCCAGCATCTACTTCGATCTGCGCGTGGTATGGGGCGATGAACTGGGCTGCGACCAGTTGCGCCAGGGCATTCTTGACCAGGTCGCAGACAACCGCCTGTTCCAACGGATGATGGCCGAGAACGCCTTGCGCCAGCGCCCGCCGGTGGGGCGCTTCCGGGACTTTGTGTTGACGCGCAAAGGCTCGGACAAGGCCACCCTGGATCTCAAGGTGCAGGGCCTGACGCCGTTCGTAGACGGTGCCCGCCTGTTGGCCCTGGCCAATGGGATCGCCGCCAACAACACCCTGGAACGCTTACGCCAACTGGTAGATAAAGAGGTGATCGAACGCCTGGACGGCGCAGCCTATGAAGAGGCCTACCACTTTATCCAGCAAACCCGCATGCAGCAGCACCAGTTGCAGACCCGCGAGAACCAGCCGTACTCCAACCGGGTCGACCCAGACAGCCTCAACCACCTGGACCGGCGCATCCTGCGCGAATCCCTGCGCCAGGCCCAGCGCCTGCAAAGCAGCCTGGCCCTGAGGTATCAGCTGTGAGCCTGTTCAGTTGGCTACGCCCTCACCGGCCGGGGCTGGATGAGCATCAACAAGTACGGCTGGCGCAACTGCCAACTGCCGGCGCACTCGGCGAAAACACCTTGCGTGACCAGCGCTGGGTGGTCCTGGACCTGGAAACCAGCGGCCTGAACCTCAATCGCGACCTGGTACTGTCGATTGGCGCGGTGGTGATCGAAGACGGTGCCATCGACTTTTCCCAGCAGTTCGAGCGCACCTTGCTGCGGGCGCACACCAAACTCAGCCCCAGTGTATTGATCCACGGCCTGGGCCCCAGTGCGATCGCCGCCGGTTGCGATCCTGCCGAAGCGTTGCTGGATTTCATGGATTTTGTCGGCGACAGCCCGCTGCTGGCATTCCACGCACCGTTCGACCAACACATGCTCGGCCGGGCGCTCAAGGACAGCCTGGGTTATCGCCTGGCCCATCCGTTTCTCGACGTGGCAGACCTGGCGCCGCTGCTGTGTCCCCAAGCGCATATTCGCGAAGCGGGCCTGGATGACTGGATCGCCCACTTCAACCTGCAAGTCGGTGAACGCCATCATGCCAGCGCCGATGCCCTGGCCACCGCCGAGTTGATGTTGATTCTGTTCAGCCGCGCCCGCCAGCAAGGGCTGGACAGCCCGGCACTGTTGCAGCAGCGCCTGAGCCAGTGGAAACGTCGCAAGCAAGCCCCGTCCTTCTAAACACCACAACCCGGCTCCTGAAATGGGTTGTGGTGCCATCATCCGACCAACGCCAATTGCGCCGCCTCATCGCCTCTGCCACAATCGCGAATAATTCTCGTTAGTTTAAACTTGCCGATTGGTGATGCCTTGTCGTCAGCCCAAAGTCCCCACAGTGAGCTTGTTGGCACGTTGTACCGTGACCATCGCGGCTGGCTGCTGGCATGGCTGCGGCGCAACGTGGCGTGCCCCAGCCGTGCCGAGGACCTGAGCCAGGACACCTTCATGCGCCTGCTGGGCCGTGAAGAACTGCGCGAGCCCCGCGAACCCCGGGCTTTCCTGGTGGCCGTCGCCAAGGGCTTGCTGTTCGACTATTTCCGCCGCGCGGCGCTGGAACAGGCCTACCTCACCGAACTGATGCTGATCCCGGAAAGCGAGCACCCTTCCCCACAAGAACAGCACCTGATCCTCGAAGACCTCAAGGCCATCGACCGCCTGCTCGGCAAGCTTTCCAGCAAGGCCCGCGCCGCCTTCCTCTATAACCGCCTCGATGGCCTGGGCCACGCCGAAATCGCCCAGCGCCTGGGGGTTTCCGTGCCGCGGGTGCGACAGTACCTGGCCCAGGGCATTCGCCAGTGCTACATCGCACTGTATGGCGAGCCGCTGTGACTCAGATCAGCTCCAAACCGGTTTCGGCACGCGTGCTGGATGCTGCGATTGCCTGGCAACTGTCCCTCGATTCCGGGGAGCGCAGTGCCGTGGAGCATGAAGAATTCAGGAAATGGCTGGCCAGCAACGATGAGCACGCCCGTGCCTGGCGCCAACTGGGCATGCTCGATCAGCGTTTCAGCGTGGCCAGCGGCCCGGCGCGGGCGGCGCTGCTGCAATCGCGTGAAAACATCCGCCAGCGGGTGCGCAAGCTCGGCAGCGGCCTGGCCAGTGTGGTGCTGGTCTGCGGCCTGGTGCTGTTCGCCGGCCAGCGCTACGTGCCGATCAACTATTGGCTGGCCGACCAACGCACCGCCACCGGCGAACAACGCACGCTGAGGCTGGCGGATGGCACGCTGATCAACCTCAATACCCACAGCGCCATTGATGTGCGCTTTGACGAAAAACGCCGGGTGATCGTGTTGCAGGACGGCGAGATCCTCGTCGAGACCGGCCACAACGATGCCCGCCCCTTTATCGTCGAGACCCGCGACGGCAGCCTGCGCGCCCTGGGCACGCGGTTTATCGTCAAACGCGAGGACGACGGTACGCGGCTCAGCGTTTTGCAGTCGGCCGTCGCGGCGCAGCCCGAGGCGTTGCAGCAGGAGCAGGTGTTCAAGGAAGGCCAGCAGGTGTTGATGCGCCATGACGGCCTCGGCCCACTGCTGACCGTCAGCCCCGGCACCGACGCCTGGACCCGTGGCATGCTGGTGGTAGACAACGCACGGCTGGCGGATGTGGTCGAGGAACTCGGCCGCTACCGCAGCGGCTACCTGGGTGTGGACAAAAACGTGGCCGACCTGCGCATCACTGGCAGCTTCCCGTTGCAGGACACCGACCTGGCCTTGAATGCGCTGCTGCCAACCCTGCCAGTGCAGATCCAGCAGCGTACGCCGTGGTGGGTGACGGTGGTGCCAAAGGTTACGGGTAAGCCTTAGGGCCCTATCGCCGGCAAGCCAGCGCCTACACTTGAGGGTGTTCACAATTCAAAAATGTGGGAGCTGGCTTGCCGGCGATAAGCATCGGTATCTACACAACTTTGCCGCAACGCCTAAATCCAGGCAGATAGCGCAGTTGTGGCGAGCGGGCTTGCCCCGCGCTGGGCTGCGAAGCAGCCCCAAAAAGCCCGCCGCGTTTCTTCAGATAAACCACGATGGCCGGGTTTAGGGCTGCTTTGCAGCCCAGCGCGGGGCAAGCCCGCTCGCCACAGGAAAGTTCGTCTGTTTCTGAAAGTTGTGCAGATACCTATGCGGCGATAAGGCCCTCAAAGCCCTCCATTTCCCCCCAGACAAAAAATATTTTCACCTCGCCCTATCACTTTTTGATTCTCGCTCGGCACACAGGCAATTGAGAAATATTTCCATTCAGGAGCCGCCGTATGTCCCGCACGCTAGACACCTTGTTGCGCCCCAGCCTGTTAGCCGTGGCCATTGCCCTCAGCGCCCCGCTGGCCAGCACTGCGCTGATCGCCGCCGAACAGGCGTCAAGCGTGCGCGCCTATAACCTGCCTGCCGCTCCCCTGGCCAGCACCCTGAACCAGATCGCCAGCCAGGCCGGCCTGGCATTGACCCTCAACCCAGCACTGGCCGCAGGCAAGACCTCGGCCCCGGTCAAGGGCCAGTTCGACGCCCAGGGCGCCCTGCGTGAAGCCTTGCGCGGCAGCGGTCTGCAGTTGGAGCAGAGCAGCGCCGGCACCTTCAGCCTGGTGCCGGTTCCGGAGGGTGTCGTTGCCCTGCCCGAGACCAGCATCATTGGCCAGGGCAACTATGAAAGCGCCTGGGGCCCGGTGGAAGGTTATGTCGCTACGCGTACGGCGGCGGGGAGCAAGACTGATACCGCGCTGGTAGAAGCACCACGTTCAATCTCCGTAGCGACCCGCCAGCAGATGCTGGACCGCAACGTGCAGAACCTGGATGACGCGGTCAAGTACATGCCCGGCATCGTTTCCGCCAGCTACGGCAGTGACACTCGCTACGACTGGATGCGCGTACGAGGCTTCGAACCCACCCATTTCCTCGATGGCCTGCCATTGCCGCGTGGCGTTTACGCCAACCCGAAAGCAGAAACCTGGAACCTCGACCGCCTCGCCCTGCTGCGTGGCCCTGCCTCGTCGGTCTACGGCCAGACCCCACCAGGCGGTCTGCTGGATATGGTCAGCCGACGCCCCAGCGCAGAATCGAGCAATGCCATCCAGGTGCAGTACGGCAGCGACAACTATCGCCAGATCAACTTCGCCAGCACCGGCAAGATCGATGATGAAGGTCAGTTCCTCTATGGCCTCAGTGGCGTGGTGCGGGACGCCGGCACACAAGTCGATCACATCGACAACAAGCGCTATAACATCGCGCCGAGCCTGACCTGGAATATCGATACCGATACCAAGCTGACCCTGCTCTCGCAGTTCACTCGCGACGATACCGGCGCTACCAGTCAGTTCCTGCCGATCCAGGGCACCAAGATCAAATCGCCGCTGGGCAAGATCTCACACCACAAGAACCTGGGTGACCCGGACTACGAGTTCTACGACCGGACCTACTACGCACTGGGCTATGCCTTTGAGCATCGTTTAAACGATACCTGGCAGTTCAAGCAGAACTTGCGTTACACCAAGTCGGAGCTGTCGTTCCAACAACTGACTGTGGGCGCATATCCCTGGACTCAGGTTGATGCCAACGGCAATGTGGGTCGTACCTCGACCAATGCTGACGAGGATATCGGTCAGTTTGCCGTCGACAACAACTTCCAAGCAGACTTCGCCACCGGTGATATCACACACACCCTGCTGCTCGGGCTGGATCATCAACGCACCAATACTTCTTACACTTCAATTTTCGGTGACGGCCTGACAACCAACGTCAACAACCCGATATACGGCCAACCGATCCTTCGTCCCTCCCGCTCAGATGCCCTCTATGACTACGACCAAAAAACCGTGCAGACAGGTCTCTATGTTCAAGACCAGATGGCGCTGGATAAATGGCGTTTGACCTTGGGTGGTCGTGAAGACTGGGTTCATCAAGGCACCACTTACCTCAACAAAAGCGGCGTGACTAACACCGACCGCAGCAAAAACTTCAGTGGCAACGCTGCACTGAGCTATGTGTTCGACTCGGGTTTTGTGCCGTATATCTCGTACGCCGAATCCTTCCAACCGGCCAGCAACGCAAGCGTGTCACCTACCGAGTCGTATAAGCCGACTGAAGGCAAGCAATGGGAGCTGGGAGTCAAGTACCAGCCGCCTGGCACTAATACCCTGCTGAGTGCAGCGGTCTATGACCTGACCCAGAAAAACGTGCTGGCAACCACCACTACAGTTGGCAGCATCCCGGTCACCAGTCAGACAGGTGAAGTAAAGGTTAAAGGCCTGGAACTGGAAGCGGTGTCTGACGTGACCGAAAACCTCAAAGTCATCGCGGCTTACACCTTGGCCAAGTCCGAGGTACAAAAAGGCGATCACAAAGGCAATCGCCTGCAACTGATGCCAAATCAAACCGCCTCGTTGTGGACCGACTACACCTGGCACGACGGCGTGTTGGACGGTTTCGGTGTGGGCTTTGGCACCCGTTACACTGGCAACACTTACGGCGACCAAGGCAATACTTGGCTAGGCAAGGCCGATGCCTACACCGTGTTCGATGCCGCCGTTCATTACGACCTCGGACGTCTGGACAACAGTCTCAAAGGTGCCTCGGTGAAGCTCAACGCCACCAACCTGTTTGACAAAGAGTACATCTCGACCTGTGATGGCTTCTATTGCTACTACGGCGACCAACGCAGCGTCGTCGCCAGCGCCACCTACCAGTGGTAATGCACTGAGCTAACCTGCTCCACAGCCAGGCCGCCTCCCGTGGGCGGCTTTGGCTTGTCTGAAGGCTATGAAATGAAAAGCACAACCATCCGCCGCTGGTCCTTCATCCACACCTGGACCAGCCTGATCTGCACCGTATTCCTGCTGATGCTGGCGCTGACCGGCCTGCCGTTGATCTTTCACCATGAGATCGATCACTTGCTGGGCAACGAGCCCGAGCTCAAGCAGATGCCGGCCGATACCCCGCAGCTCAACCTTGAGCAACTGGTGGCCAAGGCCCAGGCCCATCGTCCTGGCGAAGCCATGCAGTACCTGGCCTGGGACGAAGACGACAAGAACGGCGTGATTGCAATCATGGCGGCCACCGCCGGGACCGAGCCCAATTCGTCGCACACCTTCATGCTGGACGCGCGCACCGGGGACAGTGTGGAGATGCCCTCGGCCAATGGCGGCTTGACGATGTTCCTGCTGCGCCTGCATGTGGATATGTTCGCCGGGCTGCCGGGCAAGTTGCTGCTGGCGTTCATGGGTGTGCTGTTTGTGGTCGCGATCATTTCCGGCACGGTGTTGTACCTGCCGTTCATGCGGCGCTTGAAGTTCGCCACCGTGCGCCAGGACAAATCCACGCGCCTGCGCTGGCTGGACCTGCATAACCTGATCGGCGTCGTCACCCTGACCTGGGCGCTGGTGGTGGGCGTCACCGGGGTGATCAGCGCCTGTGCCGACCTGATCATCGCCGCCTGGCGCAATGACAGCCTGACCGCGATGATCGAACCCTACAAGAACGCACCGCCGCTGACCTTGCGGGCGCCGGCCACTGACCTGCTGAAAATCGCCGAACAGGTCGCGCCGGGCATGACCCCTGACTTTATTGCGTTCCCCGGCACGCGGTTTTCCAGCGAGCACCATTACGCGGTGTTTATGAAAGGCAGCACACACCTGACCTCGCACCTGCTGACGCCGGTGCTGATCGACGCCAGCGATCTGAGCGTCACCGCCGTGGCCGGGCGGCCGTGGTACATGGACGCCATGGGCATGTCCCAGCCCTTGCACTTTGGCGACTATGGCGGCATGCCGATGAAAATCCTCTGGGCGGTGCTGGATGTGCTGACCATCATCGTGCTGGGCAGCGGTGTGTACCTGTGGCTGGTGCGGCGCAAGGCGGCCAAGCCATGAGGCCGCGGCAATCGAATTTCTGGAAGGTGTTCGGGGTGCCGCTGGCAATCGGGCTGCTCAGTGCCGGGGGGTTGTTTGCGGCGCTGTTGGGGGATGGGGTTTGGGATTCCCTTAGCTGGCTGGGGTTGGGAATACCGGCAGTTGTCGGGGTGTGGGGGTTGGTGCGCAGGCCTTGAGGACGCCATCGCAGGCAAGCCAGCTCCCACATTTGATGGTGTTCACAAATCAAATTGTGGGAGCTGGCTTGCCTGCGATGAGGCCCGTAAAAACAACCAGATCCCCCTCGCCAGTCACCTCGCAACTGTCTAGTCTATGGCCGACCTTTTCCGAGGATTGCCCATGTCCGCGCCCAGCATGACGTTGTTCCAGCACCCCGCTTCGCCGTTTGTCCGCAAAGTCCTGGTCCTGCTCCACGAAACCGGCCAGCAAGACCGGGTCGCCCTGGAGACTGTGTTGGTCACGCCGGTCAACCCGATCCCCGCGCTGAACGAAGGCAACCCCGTGGGCAAGATCCCGGCCCTGCGCCTGGCCGATGGCAATGTGTTGCACGACAGCCGGGTGATCCTCGACTACTTCGACCACCAGCACGTCGGCAACCCGCTGATCCCCCGTGACGGCTCGGCCCGCTGGCGGCGCCTGACCCTGGCCTCGATGGCCGACGGGATCATGGACGCGGCCGTATTGATGCGCTATGAAACTGCCCTGCGCCCGGCCGACAAGCAGTGGGAAAGCTGGCTGCAAGAACAGCGCAACAAAATCCGCCGCACCCTGGCCGAGCTGGAACGGGACGCTATCGCCGAGCTGGCCTGCCATTTCGACATCGCAGCCATCAGTGTCGCCTGCGCCTTGGGCTATGTGGATTTTCGCCATCCGGACCTGCAGTGGCGTTCGAGCAATCCCAAACTGGCCGCCTGGTACGCCGAAGTCAGCCAGCGGCCTTCGATGCTGGCGACCCAGCCGCCGGCCTGAGGCCTGCAGCTACCAGGTTGCCGTGGCAAGAAGGCCTCTTGTGGCGAGCAGGCTTGTTGTGGCGAGCGGGCTTGCCCCGTGCTGGGCTGCGCAGCAGCCCCAATCCAGCAGAATGCGGTGTGTCAGGGACTCCTCGGTGCTTGGGGTTGGGGCTGCTGCGCAGCCCAGCGCGGGGCAAGCCCGCTCGCCACAACAAGCCCGTTTGCCACAACAGGCCTGTTAGCCACAACAGGCCCGCTCGCCCCAAAGGCATCGCGCAACTGCACAAACAGTGCGTTGATTTTCCCCACCAGTTGCGCCCTCTCCCGCTGGTCCTCCCGTAGCCCGATCATTGCATCGCCTCCTGTTCACTCGCCTTGCGCTTGCCCACGCCATACCAGTCCAGTTTGCGTGTCAGCACCATCACCGTGCCCAGCAGCCCGAACAGCAACAACGAGCCCATCAACAGCGCGTAATCCTCGGCACTCAGCAGCCCGTACAGCAAGCCGTACAACGCCGCCAACCCCGCCGAGAATCCCAGGCCGTGGGCCACGCTGCGCAGCACATGGCACACATAAAAACCGATCAACAACACACAGGCACTGGCCGAGATCAGGTACGCCAGGGCAAAGCCGATATGCTCGGACAGCGACAACAGCAGCAGGTAGAAAAACGCCAGGGCCACCCCCACCAACGCGTACTGGATCGGGTGCACCGCCAGGCTCTTGAGCACTTCGAACAGGAAGAAGCCGGCGAACGTCAGGGCGATAAACAGCAGCGCATATTTGATCGCACGGTCGCTCTTGAGGTACTGGTCCACCGGGTCGATAAAGTTCACGCCGAAGCTGCGCTGGTTGAAGTCGTCGCAGCGACTGGCGACCACGCAGCCGTACAACGACTCTTCAAGGTTGGTGGAGAAAAACGAGGTCTGCCAGTTGGCGCTGAACCCTTGGTCGTTGATCTCGCGCTGCACCGGCAGGAAGTTGCCGACAAAGCTTGGGTGGGGCCAGTTGGACGCCAGCTTGACCACACTGGTCTTGCCCACCGGCAGCACTTGCAATTGCTCGGTACCTTGCAGCTGCAGATCGAACGCGAAGTCCAGCGGCGCAGGGTTCTTGCTGTCCTGGGCGGGCAGCGGGACATGCACCCCGGCGCCAAGGAAACTCACTTGGGTGCCCGGGGCGAACTCCAGGCGTTGGCTGCCAAGCTCCAGTTTCAGGGCGTTTTCGATCCCGCGAATGTCGCTGATCCCTACGGCCAGGAATGCCTGTTCAAACGTGTAATCGGCAAAGTCTTCCTTGATCCCCATCTGCGCCGGCAGCACAAAGCGGCCACTGATACGGTTGTCGGCATGGAACAGCCGCGCCTGGTAAATCCCCCGCGCCCGCAGTTCGGTTTGCACCTTGCCGTCGAGCTCGAAATGTTCTGGCAGGAAGTACAGGCGGCCTTGCTCTTCGCTGAGCACTTCATAGCGTTTGTTGAGCTTTTCATTGAGCTTCCACTCACGCACGGTCTTGCGATACGGCACCACCATCAACGGCCCGCTCACCTGCTGGCTGTAGCTGGAACTGCGGGCAATGTCCATCAATACACCGTCGCGTAGCGCCTGGCGCTCGTTGATGATGCCGCTGATCATCAGCAACGGAATCAGCAATAGCAGGATCAGCAGCGCAATGGCGCCCAGTTTGAATAGCAGGCTGCGGTTCATGGGTATCTCCCTGTTTTGATGGGGAGAGTCTGGCGCCAGCCTGTGGGGGATTTATGAGGGCAATGTGGAGACTGTGTGGAGATGCAGCACCACTTGCACCCCGCCCGGCACGTTGCCGATCTGCAATGAGCCGCCGTGCAGCTTCATGACTTCTTCGACAAAGTTCAGGCCCAGGCCGGTGCTTTTGCGCCCGCTGGCCGGGCGCGGCAGGGAGTAGAAACGCTCGCTCAGGCGCGGCAGGGCGTATTCGGGGATCGGCTCGGCCTGGTTGAACAGGCACACATCGACATCGTGATGCCGCACCTGGGCGCTAAAGCGCAGAGTGCCGCCGGGCGGAGTAAAGTCCAGGGCGTTTTCCAGCAGGTTGCCCAAGGCCTGGCGCAGCAGGAATGGCTCGCCATACAGCTTTACATCCGCCTCGATCAGACGCTCGACCTGCAACCCGGCCTGTTCGATCCGCGCGCATTGCGCCTTGAGGACTTCATCCACCAACGCGGCCAAAGGCACCGTGGCTTGCTGCTCCAACCCTTGGCGCTGCTCGACCTGGGCCAGGTTCAACAGGCGCTCGATCAACTGCTGCAGACGTGCGCTCTCGCTGGCGATATTGCCGACAAAGCGCTGCTGCTGGGCCGCAGTCATTTCACCCTGCAACAACTCCGCCGCACCCCGGATCGCGGCCAGGGGGCTTTTCAGTTCGTGGGTCAAGGTGTGCACGTAACGCTCGACATAGGCCTTGCCTTCCAGTTGCGTGCGCATGTGCTCCACCGCCGTGGACAGCTGCTCCAACTCACCGCCGCGATAGTGCGGCAACTCGGCACGCCGCCCTTCGCTGACAGCCTGGGCATAGGTGGTCAGGCGCCGCAGCGCAGCACTCAGCCACCACGACAACAGCGCCCCCAGCAACAGGCCCAGGGCCACCAGGCCGGCGCCGTACCACAGCAGGCGGCGCTCGGTACGGTCGACATAAGGTTGCAGCGAGCTGTTGGGCTTGGCCACCGTGACCGCGCCGATGATCTGCCCGTTATCACGGATCGGCGCGCCAACGTGCATCACCGACGAGGCCGGATCATCGGCATCGCTGCGGGTGGAGCGGGCGCCGTATTCGCCGCGCAGAGTCAGGTACACGTCGTTCCATTTCGAGTAGTCCTGGCCCACTGCCACTCCTGCCGAATCCAGCAGCACAACGCCCTTGGCGTCGGTGACATAGATACGGTGGTTGACCTGATTCTTCGCCAACCCCCAGATCGTCGCGCCGGGCTGGCGCTCGCCGTAGGCCTTGAGCACGGTCGGCCAGTGGCTTTGGCCGAGGGTGCCGTGCTTCACGTCCTCACGCAGGATTTCCGCCAGCAGGTTGGCGGTGTCCACCAGGGTTTCTTCAGTGGACTGGCGCACGCCGGGGCGGATTTCCTTCATCACCGTGTTGAGCACAAAGTAGCCGGTCAGGCCGATGAACAGCGCATACACCAGGAAAATCCGCAGCCCCATGCGCATCAGGCGTGGCTCGGACTGTAGCTGTAGCCCAGGCCCCGATGGGTCTGGATCGGCTCGCCATCGGCGGCCACGCCCCGCAACTTGCTGCGCAGGCTTTTGATATGGCTGTCGATATTGCGCTCGTAGCCGGCATCGGCGGCCACGCCGACGGCATCCAGCAGTTGCTCGCGGCTGAACACCCGCTCGGGCTGCTCCAGCAGGCAGTTGAGCAAACGGAACTCATGCCGGGTCAGGCCCAGCAACTGCCCGCGATAGTGGATCTGCACGCGCTCGTGGTCCACCTGGAACAGCCCGCCGCTGGCTGGCGCCGCAACCGGCGCGACACGCTTGAGGATCGCCTTGACCCGCGCCGCCACTTCCCGCGGGCTGAAGGGCTTGACCACATAATCATCGGCGCCGATTTCCAGGCCCACCACGCGGTCGATTTCGCCGTCGCGGGCACTGAGGAACATCACCGGCACTTCGCTGAAACGGCGCAGTTGCTTACAGGTTTCAAAACCGCTGATGTCCGGCAGGCCGATGTCGAGGATCAGCAGGTCTGCCGGGGTCTGCCGTTGATGCTCCAGCGCGGCCTGGCCGAGGGTCAGCCAGGTGGTGGTGAAGCCTTCGCCTTGCAGGGCAAAAATCAGCGTATCGGCAATGGCCGCTTCGTCTTCGACAATCAGGATATGGGGCATGGCGTCCGAGCACTGGGAGCTAAAGGTGAACGGTGCCCCATGCCTTATGCGGCGTCAATCAGCAGTCGGGTTTGTCGGCGGTGTAGCGGCGAGCCGGGTTCACGGCGGCGCCGAATTCACGCAGGGCCTTGGCGCCGATCAACAGCGGGTAGTTGAAACTGCTGCGGTCGGTGAGGTTGACTTCGACGGTGCGCTTGACGTTGCCCAGGCACATCTCCAGATCCACCACCGGGCGCTTGGCCACGCTGGTTTCTTCGCCGTCTTCGTCTTCGTCCGCGCGGTTCTTGATCTTGCTGATGCGCGCCACTTTGTGTTCGTAGACCTTGTTGCTCACATCCTTGCCGCTAAGGCGGAAGCGCACCCAGTCCTCGCCATCGCGGGTGAAGGTCTCGATGTCACGGGCCGACAGCGACGCGGTCAGCGCGCCGGTGTCCATCTTGGCCTTGAAGGTCTCGCCGATCTCCGGCAGTTGGATGTATTCGTAGCGCCCGTACAGGGTCGGTTCGGCGGCCATGACCGGCAGGGCCACCACGGCTAATAGGGCAAGGAGAGATTTCACGTAGGAGGATTCCTTGAGGTAAGTAGGCGAATACTAGACTGCAAACGCAGCCCAAAGTTGGATCGTTACCCAGCATACGCAACACAAAGTGAAACATTCGTCAGGCCATTTGCGATTTGGCCTCTAGACTCAAGCTGCTTATCATGGCCCGTCCAACCGCTTGCAAGAGTTCCTTATGCGCCGCCTGCTCACCGGCTGTTTCGTCACACTGCTGCTGTTACTCAACACGCTGATCCTGATCGGCCCCCTGCTGGTCTTCGCCCTGCTCAAGCTGGTGGCCCCCGGTCGTTCACGGGACTACGCCTCAGCCGCAGTGATGTGGATCGCCGAGACCTGGGCCGAGATCGACAAGCTGATCTTCGCCTGGTGCATTCCCACCCAATGGGACATTCGCGGCGATACCGGCCTGCGCGGCGACACCTCGTACCTGGTGATCAGCAACCACCAATCCTGGGTGGATATCCCGGCGCTGATCCAGACCCTCAACCGGCGCACGCCGTTCTTCAAGTTCTTCCTGAAAAAGGAACTGATCTGGGTACCGTTCCTGGGCCTTGCCTGGTGGGCCCTGGACTACCCGTTCATGAAGCGCTACAGCAAGGCGTTCCTGGCCAAGCACCCGGAACTGGCGGGCCAGGACCTGAAGATCACCAAACAGGCGTGCGAGCTGTTCAAGCGCCAGCCGGTGACGGTGGTCAACTACCTGGAAGGCACGCGCTTCACCGAAGTCAAGCGTGCCCAACAGGGCTCACCTTTCACCCGCCTGCTCAAGCCCAAGGCCGGTGGCGTGGCGTTTGTGCTGGCGGCAATGGGCGAACAGCTGGACGCGATCCTCGACGTGACCGTGGTGTATCCACAGGAGAAGATTCCGGGGTTCTGGGATTTGATCAGCGGCGCGGTGCCCCGCGTGATTGTCGATATCCGCACCCGCGAGCTGGATCCAGCGTTGTGGCAGGGGGATTACGAGAATGATCCGGCGTTTCGCCAGAGCGTCCAGAACTGGGTCAACCAGCTCTGGATGGAGAAGGATGCGCGCATCGCCCAACTGCGCGCCGAACGGCCTTAGCTGCCGGTACCCCAGGCCTGGGCCAGCTTGCCAAGCAATGAACTGTCGGCACCCTGACCGCCCAGGTATTGCAGGATCACCGGGGCAAACTGGCCGATCATGCCGCTGTCCATGCCCAAGGCGCTGAACGCGGTGTTCAGGTCGTTGGTGTCCTTGACGTTACCCAGCAGGCCATCGAGGCCGCTGGTCTTGCTGCCACCGGTTTGGCCGAGCATGCCGCTCAGGGCGCCCAGGCTGCCCAATGCGTTGCTACCCGACAGCTTGTCCAGGCCCGGTACGCTTTTGCCCAACTGCGAATAGTCAGTGCTGCTGAGTTGGTTCTTGGCCAGGCCCAACATGGCGCCGGTACCACCGACAGCCTGCTCCGGGGTGACATTCAACTGCTTGGTCAAAGCGCCCAGCAGGCCGGCGGTCTGTGACGTTGGCGCAGCGGCAGCGGCCTTGTTGGTACCCTGGGCACCGGCGACGGCGTTGGCCACATCGCCCAGGCTGAAGCCTGCTGCAAACACCGGGCTGGCCGCCACGGTCAGAAGGCAGGACAGGGCAAAACCGCGTGAAATCTTCATCGAGACAACCTCGTAAATTTAGGAGCTGAAGCAGCCGTTGGACTCAGCATCCAATAGGTTGTTCCACACCACAGATTTGTTCAGAAAAGCCCCAAAGCCTCACACCATCAAACTGCCACTAGGAACCCATCGCCCGCCACAGGGTCAATCAACACACTACAAAACTTGTCAGGAAGAGCCTTATGACTGCGTCCCAACCCCCAGTGATCGAGCACAAGCCCTCATTCTGGACCCGCCCGCGCCTGTTCATCGGCGTCTGCGTGGTGGTGGTTGCCGGTATCGGCGGCGCGCTCTACACACAGGACAGCGTGAAGTCCGCCGCGACCCTGGTGAGCACCACCCAACAACCGGCTGCGCAAATCATGGCGCACAAGGATTACCTGGAAGTCCAACCGATTGCGGCCACTGCGCCGGAGCCGGACCGCAGCCTCGAGCTGTGGGCCCTGCCGGCGGGCGGCACGCCGGTATCCCTGGGTCTGTTGCCGGAGGATGGCAAAGGCATCATCGGCCTGAATCCGCGCCAACAGGAAACCATCAGCCAGCCGGTCGAGTTGATGGTCAGTTCGGAAACCAAGGGTGGCTCGGTGAGCAAGCAGCCTACCGGCCCGACGGTGTACCAGGGCGCGCTGGCAATTCGCTAACGCTCAAACACCACACAACCAATGTGGGAGCGGGCTGGTGTGGGAGCTGGCTTGCCTGCGATTGCATCGACTCGGTGTTTCAGATAGACCGAGGTGCTGCCATCGCGGGCAAGCCCGGCTCCCACATCAGCCCGCTCCCACATTGCTATCGGTGGCTGTGATTACGCCGCGCTGAACAGCTTGTGCGGGTCAATCACAAACTTCTTCGGCACACCGGCATCGAACTCGCCATAACCGCGTGGTGCGTCGTCCAGGCTGATCACCTGTACGCCGACGATTTCGGCGATGTTGATGCGGTCCCACATGATCGCCTGCATCAACTGGCGGTTGTACTTCATCACCGGGGTCTGGCCGGTGTGGAAGCTGTGGGACTTGGCCCAGCCCAGGCCGAAGCGAATGCTCAGGCTGCCCATTTTCGCGGCAGCGTCCACCGCACCCGGATCTTCGGTGACGTACAGGCCGGGGATGCCGATCTTGCCTGCGACGCGCACCACGCCCATCAGTGAGTTGAGTACCGTGGCCGGGGCTTCCGCCTTGACACCGTCGTGCCCATGACCGCGCGCTTCAAAGCCCACACAGTCAACAGCACAGTCCACTTCCGGCTCGCCGAGCAGCGCGGCAATCTGTTCGTGCAGCGGGGTGTCGGTGGACAGGTCGACCACTTCAAAACCCTGGGCCTTGGCATGGGCCAGGCGGATGGTGTTGACGTCACCAATGATCACCACCGCCGCACCCAGCAGGCGAGCGGAGGCCGCAGCAGCCAGGCCAACCGGACCGGCGCCTGCAATGTAGACGGTACTGCCAGGGCCGACGCCGGCGGTGACTGCACCGTGATAGCCGGTCGGCAGGATGTCGGAGAGGCACGTCAGGTCGCGGATTTTCTCCATGGCCTTGTCGCGATCCGGCAGCTTGAGCAGGTTGAAATCGGCATACGGCACCAGCACGTACTCGGCCTGGCCGCCGGTCCAGTCACCCATGTCCACGTAGCCATAGGCACCACCGGCACGGGCCGGGTTGACGGTCAGGCATACGCCGGTGTGTTGCTCCTTGCAGGAACGGCAGCGCCCGCAAGCAACGTTGAAGGGCACCGATACCAGGTCGCCGAGTTTCAGGTTCTCGACATCACTGCCCTTCTCGATCACCTCGCCGGTGATTTCATGGCCCAGTACCAGGCCGGTCTGGGCGGTAGTGCGGCCGCGCACCATGTGTTGGTCGGAGCCGCAGATGTTGGTGGAGACCACGCGCAGGATGACGCCGTGCTCAATCTTCCTGCCACGGGGGTCCTGCATTTTGGGATAGTCGATTTTCTGTACTTCGACCTGACCGTTGCCGAGATACACGACACCACGATTACCAGACATGCTTTCACCTCGCTGTTGTTTTTATGGAACTGCGTAGCCCTTGGGTTGGGCTGCGCGTTTAAGTGCTCGGGTTGCAGATGCTGTTTTTTGCGCTGTTAGTGAGGGCCTCTTCGCGAGCAAGCCCGCTCCCACATTCGACTGCATTCCAACTTTGGAACACGGTCAAATGTGGGAGCGGGCTTGCTCGCGAAGGCGTCCATCAGAGCACCACCGTTCGATTGGCGTTCAAAAACACCCGCCGCTCAATGTGATACCCCACCGCCCGGGCCAAGGTCAGCCCTTCGATATCCCGCCCCTTGGCAATCAAATCCTCGGGGTAATGGCTGTGGTCCACCACCTCCACGCCCTGGGCGATGATCGGGCCTTCGTCCAGGTCGTTGTTGATGTAGTGCGCAGTGGCGCCTACCAGCTTCACCCCTTTGTTGTAGGCCTGGTGATACGGCTTGGCGCCCTTGAACCCCGGCAGCAACGAGTGATGGATATTGATCGCCTTGCCATCGAGCTTGCGGCACAGCTCCGGTGACAGCACTTGCATGTAGCGCGCAAGGATCACCAGCTCGGCGCCGGCCTCTTCAATCACCTGCCACACCTGACGCTCCTGGGACGGTTTGTCGTTGGGGTCGAGGGGGAAATGGTAGTAGGGAATCTGGTGCCAGTCGGCCAGGGGCTTGAGATCAGGGTGGTTGGACACCACCGCGACCACATCCATCGACAGTTGGCCGATGCGCTGGCGATACAGCAGGTCGTTGAGGCAGTGATCGGCCTTGGAGACCATGATCACCACTTTTGGCCGGTAATTAGGCGCCGTCAGCTCGAAAATCATCCCAAAGGCTTCGCCACGGGTGGCCAGGCCGTCGCGAAAACCCTGTTCGTCGAAGCCGTCGGGTTGACGGAATTCCACGCGGATAAAAAAGCGCCCCGAGAGGCGGTCATCGAACGAGTGGTGCTCGGTGACGTAGCAGCCCTGCTCGAACAGATAGCGGGTGACCGCGTCCACCGTGCCGAGCACGCTGGGGCAATCGGCGGTCAAAATCCATGTATCGGGTGCGCGGCTCATTACAGTTAACTCCTCATACAGCGATGCTGCTTACTGTAGGAGCGAGCTTGCTCGCGAAAAATCCAAGGGCGCCGCGTTCATTCAGGATGCGCGCGTTTTCGTTGACGTTTTTCGCGAGCAAGCTCGCTCCTACAGGGTCATGTCAGGCTTGGACGTTCAGGCCATATTCGGCCGCCGCGTCCTGCAACCACAACCACCAGTAATCCGAGAAGCTGCGCCGAATCAGCAGCTCCCAAGTGTCCTCGGCGGTATGCCGGATCACCAGTTGCGACTTGGCGAACACCGTGCCCACCGCCTTGCCCACCGGGAAGTTGTCGGGGTGCACGTCGTAGCTGGTGGACTTCATCAGCACATCGCGCACGTTCGGGCCGCTGAGTTCGAGGATCTGCTGGCCGCCGCTGACATTGACGATCTGGATATGCAAATCCCCCAGGGCGGCACGCAGGTTTTGCTCGGCAGCGAACTCTTCACCGCTAGGCACCACCAGCAGCCACTCATCCGGGCCGAGCCATTGCAGGCTGGTTTCACCGTTGACGACCACTGTCAGGGCGCCGGGCAACTCGATGCCCAGGGCCTTGTGTACGCCAGCGGCAAACCCGGCGTCATGGCCATCGCCACGGAGGGTCAGGTGGCCAAGGAGTTTCTTTTCACGCACGGTCACGCCGGCGTTCTTGCGGCCCTTGCCGGCCAGGCTGGCGAGGTCGGCATGGTGCAGCGACGACTCGGCCTTGGCGCCGGCGGTGGGGCGTTGTTGGTACACATTGGCTGCGGTCATAAAGCACCTTTCTTGAATTCTGTGGTGAATCTACTGGCGCCATCGCGGGCAAGCCCACTCCCACCTTTGGAATGCATTCCCCTGTGGGAGCTGGCTTGCCTGCGATGCAGGCGACTCGGTCTATCAGATGTTCTGGCGATCACCCTTCGGATCAAAGAACACCGAAGACACAATCTCGGCCTCGATCACACTGCCATCCGCCTGCGGTGAAAACACCCGCTCACCCATACGCTTCAAACCGCCCTTGACCACCGCCATCGCAAACGAATACCCAAGGGAGTTATGGGCATAACTCGAAGTAACGTGACCGACCATCTTCATCGGGATCGTCTGCTTCGGATCAAACACCAATTGCGCGCCTTCCGGCAGCCACACCTTCGGATCAATCGGCTTCAAGCCCACCAGTTGCTTGCGTTCTTCACGCACGCAATCTTCACGGTTCATCCCACGCCAGCCGATCCACGAAAACGCTTTGGTACGGCCAACACACCAGCCCATGTTCAGGTCGTCCGGGGTCATCGAGCCGTCGGTGTCTTGCCCCACGATGATGAAGCCCTTCTCGGCCCGCAGTACGTGCATGGTCTCGGTGCCGTACGGGGTCAGGTTGTATTGCTTGCCGGCCTCGACGATCTGTTCCAGCACGCCCATGGCGTAGTCGGCCTGCACGTTGACTTCGTACGACAGCTCACCGGTAAACGAGATACGGAACACCCGTGCCGGCACGCCGCCCACCAGGCCTTCTTTCCAGGTCATGAACGGGAAGCCGTCCTTGTCCAGGTCGATGTCGGTGACTTCGCTCAACAGCTTGCGGCTGTTGGGTCCGGACAAGGTCATGGTCGCCCAGTGGTCGGTGACCGAGGTGAAGTACACCTTCAGGTCCGGCCATTCGGTCTGCTGGTAGATTTCCAGCCACTGCAGCACGCGGGCGGCGCCGCCGGTGGTGGTGGTCATCAGGAAGTGGTTGTCCGCCAGGCAGGCAGTCACGCCATCGTCGAAGACCATGCCGTCTTCCTTGCACATCAGGCCGTAACGCGCCTTGCCCACATCGAGCTTGGTCCAGGCGTTGCTGTAGATGCGGTTGAGGAACTCACGGGCATCCGGGCCCTGGATATCGATCTTGCCCAGGGTCGAGGCGTCCAGCAGGCCAACGCTGTCGCGCACGGCCAGGCATTCGCGCTTGACTGCCGCGTGCAGGTCTTCACCGTTGCGTGGGAAGTACCACGGGCGTTTCCACTGGCCGACATCCTCGAACTCGGCGCCGTTTTTGACGTGCCAGGCTTGCAGCGCGGTGTAGCGCACCGGCTCGAAGATATGCCCACAGTGCCGGCCCGCCACGGCGCCGAAAGTCACCGGCGTGTAGTTGGGGCGGAACATGGTGGTGCCCATCTGCGGGATGGTCACGTTCAGCGAACGCGCAGCAATGGCCAGGCCGTTGACGTTGCCCAGCTTGCCTTGGTCGGTACCGAAGCCCAGCGCGGTGTAGCGCTTGACGTGCTCCACCGACTCGAAGCCCTCGCGGGTCGCCAGTTCGATGGCGGCGGCGGTGACGTCGTTTTGCAGGTCGACAAATTGTTTGGGCGCCCGCGCAGTGGCCTTCTCGTGCGGCACCTGGAACAGCGCCAGGGTTGGCTCTTCAAGGCGCGTCAGGGCCTTGGGCAGCGTACCTTCCACCGGGGCAAACCCGGCTTCGCTGGCGGCACGTACGCCCCCCTCAAAGCCGTCGGCCAGTGAGTCACCCAGGCCGTAGACGCCGTTGATGCCACCGACGCACACGCGTTTCTGCGGGGCTTCGCCCGGTACAAAACCGAGGATGTCTTCACGCCAGGTCGGCTTGCCGCCCAGGTGCGAGGCCAGGTGGACCACCGGGCTGTAGCCGCCGGAGCTGGCCACCAGGTCGCAGTCCAGCCATTCGCCGGGGCTGGTAACGGTGTGGGCTTTGACATCGATAGCCGCCACTCGCGCACCGGTCACGTGCTTGCTGCCACGGGCCTCGATCACAGCGCTGCCGGTGAGGATACGAATACCTTTGGCGCGGGCTTCTTCCACCAGCGCACCGCGTGGGTTGTGGCGGGCATCGGCTACCGCTACGACTGCAAGGCCGGCGTCGAACCAGTCCAGCGCCACGCGGTAGGCGTGATCGTTGTTGGTCGACAGCAGCAGTTTTTTACCCGGCGCCACGCCGTAACGGCGCACGTAAGTCGAAACCGCGCCCGCCAGCATGTTGCCCGGCACGTCGTTATTGCCGTACACCAGCGGGCGCTCGCAAGCACCGGTCGCCAGCACTACGCGCTTGGCCCGCACACGGTGGATACGCTGGCGCACCACGCCAATCGGCGCGCGGTCGCCGAGGTGGTCGGTGAGGCGCTCGTGGATGGTCAGGAAGTTATGGTCGTGATAGCCGTTGACTGTGGCGCGAGGCAGCAGCACCACGTCCGGCAGGGCCTTGAGCTCGGCAATCACACTGGCGACCCACTCGGCCGCCGGCTTGCCATCCAGGCTTTCACGGGAGTCCAGCAACGACCCGCCGAATTCTTCCTGCTCATCGGCGATGATCACCCGCGCACCACTGCGCGCAGCCGCCAGGGCAGCGGACAGGCCTGCAGGCCCGGCGCCGACGATCAGCACGTCGCAATGGCGGTTCATGTAGTCGTAGGTGTCCGGATCGTTCTCGGTCGGCGAGCGACCCAGCCCTGCGGCCTTGCGGATGTACTTCTCGTAGGTCATCCAGAACGATTGCGGGTACATGAAGGTTTTGTAGTAGAAACCCGGCGGCATCAGCTTGCCGCCGACCTTGCCGAGGATGCCCATCATGTCGTTGTTCACGCTCGGCCAGCCGTTGGTGCTGGTGGCGACCAGGCCCTGGTACAGCGCCTGTTGCGTGGCGCGCACGTTGGGAATCTGCGTGGCTTCGGTGGCGCCGATCTGCAGCACCGCGTTCGGCTCTTCGGCACCAGCGGCAAAGATGCCGCGCGGGCGCGAGTACTTGAAGCTGCGGCCGATGACATCCACGCCGTTGGCCAGCAAGGCTGCGGCCAGGGTGTCGCCTTCAAAGCCTTTGTAGCTCTGGCCGTTGAAGGTAAACGTCAGGACTTTATTACGGTCAATGCGGCCACCGTTGGACAGGCGATTGATCTGGCTCATACCTTCTCTCCAGAAGCCTTGGCGGTGAATTGTGGCTTCTCGCCGATCTTGTAGGTTTCAAGAATTTCGTAGGTCACGGTGTCGCGGGTCGCGTTGAAATACTGGCGGCAACCGGCAGCGTGAATCCACAGTTCGTGGTGCAGGCCGCGTGGGTTATCGCGGAAGAACATGTAGTCGCCCCACTGTTCGTCGGTGCAGGCGTTGGGGTCCAGCGGGCGCGGGATATGCGCTTGGCCGGAGGCGTGGAATTCCTCTTCGGAGCGCAGTTCGCCACAGTGAGGACAGAAGATATGCAACATAGGGAATTTCTCCTGTTAGTGGGCGACGGCCGCAGCGCCGTGTTCGTCGATCAGCGCACCGTTGTGGAAACGGTCGATGGAGAAAGGTGCCGCCAACGGGTGCATTTCACCCTTGGCCAGGCTCGCGGCAAATACGTTGCCTGAGCCGGGGGTAGCCTTGAAGCCGCCGGTGCCCCAACCGCAGTTGAAGAACATGTTCGGCACCGGGGTCTTGGAGATGATCGGGCACGCGTCCGGCGTGGTGTCGACGATGCCGCCCCACTGGCGGTTCATGCGCACCCGCGAGAGCACCGGGAACATCTCGACGATGGCCTGGATGGTGTGTTCGATCACCGGGTACGAGCCGCGCTGGCCGTAGCCGTTGTAGCCGTCGATACCGGCGCCGATCACCAGGTCGCCCTTGTCGGACTGGCTGATGTAACCGTGTACCGCGTTGGACATGATCACGCTGTCGATAATCGGCTTGATCGGCTCCGACACCAGCGCTTGCAGCGGGTGGGATTCGATTGGCAGACGGAAGCCTGCCAGCGAGGCCATGTGCCCGGAATTACCGGCGGTGACCACACCGACGCGCTTGGCACCGATAAAGCCTTTGTTGGTTTCCACGCCGATGCACACGCCGTTTTCCTTGCGAAACCCGATGACTTCGGTCTGCTGGATCAGGTCCACGCCCAGGGCGTCGGCGGCGCGGGCAAAGCCCCAGGCCACGGCATCGTGACGGGCCACGCCGCCGCGCCGTTGCACGGTGGCGCCGAGGACCGGATAGCGGGTGTTCTTCGAGCAATCGAGGTACGGGATCTCGTCGGCCACTTGCTTGGCGTTGAGCAGCTCACCGTCCACGCCATTGAGGCGGTTGGCACTCACGCGACGCTCGGAATCACGGATGTCCTGCAGGGTGTGGCACAGGTTGTAGACGCCACGTTGGGAGAACATCACGTTGTAGTTCAAGTCCTGGGACAGACCTTCCCACAGCTTCATTGCGTGTTCGTACAGGTGCGCCGACTCATCCCACAGGTAGTTGGAACGCACGATAGTGGTGTTGCGCGCGGTGTTACCGCCGCCCAGCCAACCTTTCTCGACCACGGCCACGTTGGTGATCCCGTGTTCCTTGGCCAGGTAATAAGCGGTCGCCAGACCATGCCCGCCGCCGCCGACGATGACCACGTCATACACCTTTTTAGGGGTCGGCGTGCGCCACATCTTCTGCCAGTTTTCGTGGTGGCTGAGTGAGTGCTTGAAGAGGCCGAAGCCTGAGTAGCGTTGCATAGTCATTACTCCAAAACCGCGCTCAGCGATAAACCGGGAAATCAGCGCACAGGGCAGACACGTGCTTGGCCACGTTGGCCTCGACATCGGCGTCGCCGAGGTTGTCGAGGATGTCGCAGATCCAGCCAGCCAACTCGACGCACTGCGCCACTTTGAAACCGCGTGTGGTCACCGCCGGGGTGCCGATGCGCAGGCCCGAGGTCACGAACGGCGACTGGGGGTCATTGGGCACGGCGTTCTTGTTGACGGTGATATGGGCACGACCGAGGGCAGCGTCTGCGTCCTTGCCGGTGAGGCCCTGGCGGATCAGGCTGACCAGGAACAGGTGGTTATCGGTGCCGCCGGACACCACATCGTAGCCACGCTTGATAAACACGCTGGCCATGGCCTGGGCGTTGTCGATCACCTGCTGTTGATAAGCTTTGAAGCCCGGCTCCATCGCCTCCTTGAAGCACACAGCCTTGCCCGCGATCACGTGCATCAGCGGGCCGCCCTGTGCGCCTGGGAACACGGCGGAGTTGAGTTTTTTCTCAATCTCTTCGTTGGACTTGGCCAGGATCAGGCCACCCCGTGGACCGCGCAGGGTCTTGTGGGTGGTGGTGGTCACCACATCGGCGTACGGCAGCGGGTTCGGGTACAGGCCGGCGGCAACCAAGCCTGCGACGTGGGCCATGTCGACGAACAGCAGCGCGCCCACCTTGTCGGCGATCTGGCGAAAGCGCGGGAAGTCCAGGGTCTTGGAGTAGGCAGAGAAACCGGCCACGACCATTTTCGGCTTGTGCTCCACGGCCAGGCGCTCGACTTCGTCGTAGTCGATCAGGCCGGTGTCGGTGTTGATGCCGTACTGCACGGCGTTGTACAGCTTGCCCGAGGACGACACCTTGGCGCCGTGGGTCAGGTGACCGCCGTGGGCCAGGCTCATGCCGAGGATGGTGTCACCGGCGTTCAGCAGCGCCAGGTACACCGCGCTGTTGGCCGACGAACCAGAGTGCGGCTGCACGTTGGCGTAATCGGCGCCGAACAGCTGCTTGGCGCGCTCAATGGCCAGGACCTCGACTTTATCCACATGCTCGCAGCCGCCGTAGTAGCGCTTGCCCGGGTAGCCTTCGGCGTATTTGTTAGTCAGGCCACTGCCCTGGGCCTGCATCACGCGCTTGCTGGTGTAGTTCTCCGACGCGATCAGCTCGATATGATCTTCCTGACGCTGCTCCTCGGCATTCATGGCCGCCAGCAGTGCGTCGTCATATCCCTGGATCTGGTCTTGTTTGCTGAACATCGCGTCTCTCCCAGCCTTTCGTATTGTTGAGGCCCGTGCAGGGCCCTTTGATGCGATGGTAGGGCTGGCGCAGACAGGTCAAATGCCTACGCACGCCACGCAAAGGTGCGTTTACGACATGGCCAGAACAACACCGAACAAATGTGGGAGCGGGCTTGCTCGCGAATGCGGTGTGTCAGGCAGCACATGCATTGGCTGGTCCACCGCATTCGCGAGCAAGCCCGCTCCCACAGGGACTATGTGATGACCTTTCGAAGGAGTAGCAGCAGTAAGAAATGCGCGGGATAAAGTGCATACGCCCAGCGCCGCATAGCCGGCGGTGAGACATGTGTGACCTGTCGCAACAAGACCAATCCGGCCAATGGCGCAATCAGGCACGTCGCCAACCCGAGCATCGCGACGAGATTGCCGCTATTGAGTAAGACCTGCCATTGATTGGCAGCTACACACACCAACCCCGGCAACACGCTGAAATACCAGGGGCGACTGAACACCAACAGCATCGCCAACGGCAGTAATACACCAAAAAAACCGAACATCAGGCTCGACGAGAATACCGCCGCCAACAACAAGGCGATCAGCGCCAATCCTCGATCAAAAAGCGTCTTCTGCTGCCATCCCCGGGCAACCAGCAAACCCAGCGCCAGGGTCGGCAGCACATTCAATGTATCGGCATCCTCGATAAACATCCGATAGGGCACCTCGCTGATCACGCTGAACAGCAGCAACCAGCCCAGGTAACGCCATTGAAAGATCGCCGGCCCCGCCTTGACCCGGTGCAGGTTCGCCGCAATCGCCAGGCAAAACCAGGGGAACGCCAGGCGCCCCGGCACGTACAGGCCATCGAGGCTCAAACCGACATAGCGCAGGTGATCGAGCACCATACTCAGCAGCGCCAGCCATTTGAGCAGGTCCAGCGCGCCATCGCGGCCACGCCTTACAGGAATCGTTTCAGTACCGTGCATAATTCCCCAGAGACTTTGCATTAACAGTGCGTGCGCCCGCCGGATATTCTTGGTTAAAGTGCGCACCAACATCGACCACAGGAACGGGCCATGACCGACAAGAGCCAACAATTCGCCAGCGACAACTATTCCGGTATCTGCCCGGAAGCCTGGGCCGCCATGGAACTCGCCAACCAGGGCCATCAACGCGCCTATGGCGACGATGAATGGACCCACCGCGCCGCCGACGGTTTCCGCAAACTGTTTGAAACCGACTGTGAAGTGTTCTTCGCCTTCAACGGTACAGCGGCCAACTCCCTGGCCCTGTCTTCGCTGTGCCAGAGCTACCATAGCGTGATTTGCTCGGAAACCGCCCACGTCGAGACCGACGAATGCGGCGCACCGGAGTTCTTCTCCAACGGTTCCAAGCTGCTCACCGCGCGCACCGAGAATGGCAAGCTGACCCCGGAATCGATCCGTGAGATCGCCCTCAAGCGCCAGGATATCCACTACCCCAAGCCCCGCGTCGTGACCCTGACCCAGGCCACCGAAGTGGGCAGCGTGTACACCCCGGATGAAATCCGCGCCATCAGCGTCACCTGCAAGGAGCTGGGGCTGAACCTGCATATGGATGGCGCACGCTTCTCCAACGCCTGCGCCTTCCTCGGCTGCTCGCCGGCCGACCTGACCTGGAAAGCCGGGGTGGATGTCCTGTGTTTTGGCGGTACCAAGAACGGCATGGCGGTGGGTGAGGCGATCCTGTTCTTCAACCACAAACTGGCTGAAGACTTCGACTATCGCTGCAAACAGGCCGGCCAACTGGCCTCGAAAATGCGCTTCCTGTCAGCGCCGTGGGTCGGCCTGCTGGAAAACGACGCCTGGCTCAAACACGCACGCCACGCCAACCACTGCGCGCAGTTGCTCAGCAGCCTGGTGGCGGATATTCCCGGCGTGGAATTGATGTTCCCGGTGCAGGCCAACGGCGTGTTCCTGCAACTCTCGGAGCCGGCCATCGCCGCGCTGACGGCCAAGGGCTGGCGCTTCTACACCTTTATCGGCAAGGGCGGCGCACGCTTCATGTGTGCGTGGGATACCGAGGAAGAACGGGTGCGTGAACTCGCGGCGGATATTCGCGAAGTGATGGGCGCCTGATCCCCTTGTAGGAGCCGACTTGCCGGCGATGGCGATCCTGAGGTCGCCTCCGCCGGCAAACTCCTACAATTGGAGAGGCTGTAACGCATCCCACTGGTCAATCGGCCCGGGATTGTGTTCGAGCGTCCCACCGCCAAACGTGACCGCCAGCTTGTTCACCGCATTCAAGGCCGTGGTCACAGCGCCTTCGGCCCAGCCCCCGGTCCAGGAAATATCATCGCCAGACAGAATGAAACCGTCCGGCACCCCTTCCCTTACACCACTCATGAACTGGGAAAACAGCAGGCGCTGATACTCATACTGCCCCGGCAGGTTCATCTTGAAGGCGCACAAGTAAAACGGCTCATCTTCCCAGTTGATTTCGATGAAGGGGTCAACCATGCCGAACTCGGCCGCCAGGTCCAGTTGTGTGTCGGCGTACACCGTATCGAGCAAGGTCGTACACAACTGCACATGGGTCGGCAACGGCGCACTACGGTCCCCCAGGAATTTCAGGCTGTCATCGTTCCAGGTATAGGAGAGGAACAGGCCGCTGCCCTTGTTCACCCCAGCACCTGGGGCATAGTCCAACAGATAGGTGCCTCGGGTGAGCCGGTCCGACAAGGTCACACTCATCTTGTAGCGACCGTTCTCGACATCATTCCAAAACGGCCGTCGAGTGTTGGCAAAGATCTTCGCCGATTGCATGTAATGGGTGTACATGACCGCTTCCCAGGTAGCCTGGGGCAACAAGCTGTTCATCGGCGTAAAGCGGTCTTTGCCATCCATATAGCGGAACTTGTCGAGCACCCGTACGTGAGGCGTATAGACCACACTTTTAAAGTTGCGCAGGGTGTCTCGACCCAGTTTGTTGTCATGCAGGTACACATCGAAGGTGCCATCGGCCAGGCGGTGAATCTGCCGGACCTCCTGATTGAGAGGGTCGGCAATCTCCCGCCGCGTCAGGCTCTCCACGGTCGCGTCCGCTGGCCAATGGACCTGGGTGTCGCCGAACGAAGCCGGCGTGCGGCTCCATAAACGCAGGGGCAGCTCGCTGGAGCCGTCATACATCAACGTGTGGTTGGTATCCAGGCCGGTGTAAAGCACCCGCAACACTTCCAGGAAACAGTTCGGATAGTCGGTGTTCCAACCGCCGGTGCCGAAGCCGATCTGGCCAAACAGGTCAATGTCTTCCCTGCCCCACCTGGCTTGCTCGACCATGGCCGCATAGAAACTCAGGTCATCCCAGCCCGCCCTCAGGATCGTGTTCCAGATTGCCTTGATTTCGCCCTGATCGACCGCGGTTTCCTGCATCGCATTTTCCATGTCGGTAAAACGGATCGGAGCCTGCTCGAGGAAGTCGCCGAAGAACATGTCTTCGATTCGTTTGTATTTTTCCGGCAGGTCATTGCGTTCGTAGTACGTCTGTTCGTTCTCGTAATCGACAACGGTACTGGGGGCGGCGAGCGAGCCGGGGTTGGGGAAGTCCGTCGAGTTTGCGTCCATCCCGACCTTATTGAAGTAGTGCATCAACGCCTTGCCGGACTTGGGAAAACGCATGGCCCCCAGCTCACAGATCACCCGGGCGTGCGGGTCGTTGCGATCACCCACCACCTGGGAGTAGAGCCGCCCGCCAATGCGCCCGGAGGCTTCCACCACAATCGGATGCAGGCCCATGCGCATCGCCTCGTAGGCGGCCACCAGACCGGACACGCCGGCCCCGACGATCAACACCTGCTCGCCATAATGCGGCACCGCGACATGGCCCAGGGGTTTCTTGAGGATCGCCGCCTGCCACAGATAGCGGGCGTAATGGAACGGAAAATCAGGAATCAGCGCCGTGACGTTTTTGTTCAACAGCCGCTGGGCCCCCTGGGAACGGGAGGGAATCGCAGACATGGTGGCTTCCTTGCAGATAGGGTGAGCGTCCACCCTTTACGACACGGCTAAAGGCGACTGCGACGGGACTAAAAACCAGACTAGAAGACCGACCGCACCCTGGTTATATCGCTTTGCAATAAGACAAAGCGGTTCCGTCGCCGCCCACGAAAAACCATTACTTAAGGAAAGTCTGAAGTAATTATTTATAGATCACGATTCAATTGGCCCGCCAGTTACCCGATGCTCCGGCACTCAGCCCCTATAAAAACAAGCCGTGAACCTATGAACGCCCTATCCGACAAGACCGCTCCCCGCGCCGCTCCCGGCCTGAAAATCGAGACCCGCTCCATTGACTACGTTCCGCGTAGCGAACGCCACGGCAAAGTCTGGCACCAGGGTCCGTTCTGGTTCACGGGCAACTTCGTCCTCACCACCATGGTCACCGGCTTCACCGGGGCTGCGTTGGGCTTGAGCCTGGTCTATGCCGTGCTGGCGATTGTCATTGGTGTGTGCCTGGGCACCTTCGCCATGGCGTTCCACGCCAACCAGGGCCCGCGCATGGGCTTGCCGCAGATGATCCAGTCACGCGCCCAGTTCGGTCTGCGCGGGGCCATCGTGCCGTTTATCGCGGTGATCTTTGTGTACATCGGCTTCAACGTGTTCAACGTGATTCTCGCCACCGATGCCATCAACACGGTCCTGCCGGGCAGCCGCGCGCCGTGGTATGCGCTGATGATCATCCTCGCGGTGGTAATCGCCGTGATCGGCCATGACCTGCTGCACACGGTGCAACGCTGGTTGACCTACGTGATGATCAGCGTATTCGCGGTGCTGACCGTCGCCGCCCTGATGAGCCTGTCGGCCGACGCAGCGGTGGCCGATGCCCACTTCTCGTGGTCGGCGTTCCTGATTCAGCTCAGCGCCGCTGCCGGTTATCAGATCAGCTACGCCGTGTACGTCTCGGACTACTCGCGCTACCTGCCCCACCAAACGCCGTCGCGCCGGGTGATTTTCTGGACTTACCTGGGCGCTGCCGGCTCTGCCTTGTGGCTGATGTCCCTGGGCGCATTCCTCGCTTCGGCGCTGCCTTCGCCGGATGCCATCACCAGCGTGCGCACCGTGGGCAACCAGGTGATCCCCGGCTTCGGCACCTTCACCGTGCTGATCGCAGTGCCGGCGTTGATAGGCATCATGGCGGTCAACTGCTACGGCGCCATGCTGACTGGCATCAGTGCCATCGACGGTTTCGTGAAGATCCAGCCGCGCCTCAAGAGCCGGATCATTGGCATTGGCCTGGTGGCCGTGGTGATTTTCCTGATCGCCCTGAGCATTCCTGACAGCTACCTGGCCAGCTTCAATACGTTTGTGCTGCTGATGTTGTATTTCCTGGTGCCGTGGACCGCCGTCAACCTCGCGGACTTTTATCTGGTGCGCAAAGGCCAATACGCCATCAGCGACATCTTCAACTCCGCCGGCATCTATGGCCAGTGGGGCAAAGCGGGCCTGATCGCCTATGGCCTGGGCATGGCCTCGATGGTGCCGTTCATGTCGTTGAGCTTCTACGTGGGGCCGGTCGCCGTGGCACTGGGCGGTGCCGACATTGCGTTTGTGATCGGCCTGGCCGTTTCCGCGCTCGTCTACTGTGCAATGAACCGCAACCTTGACCGTAACGCCGAGCGCCGTGCGATTGCCGCCAGCGAAGCCATGTTGGAAGGAAACACCCCATGAACAGCGTACGTGTCGTCTGTCATCAACTGGCCCCCCGTATCGGCGACGCCGAGTACAACCGCACCCTCAGCGCCGAGGCCATCCGCAGTGCAGCGGCGCTGGGCGCGCAGGTGGTGGTGCTGCCGGAGTTGACCCAAAGCGGTTATGTGTTCACTGACACGCAGGAAGCCCTCAGGGTGTCCGAACCCCTCGATGGCCCGACACTGACCCTGTGGAAAACCCTGGCAAACTCACTAAACATCATTGTCGTGGCCGGCTTTTGTGAGCGGCTGACGGCAACGCAGGTGGCCAACAGCGCCGCCCTGATAGAGCCGCACGGCAAGCTGACGGTGTACCGCAAGGCGCATTTGTGGGATCGCGAAACGTTGATCTTCACTCCCGGCACCCAGCCCCCGCCGGTGGTCGACACCGCCGTCGGCCGCATCGCCGTGATGATCTGCTACGACCTGGAGTTGCCCGAGTGGGTACGCCTGGCCGCCCTGGCCGGTGCCGACCTGCTGTGTGCGCCCGTCAACTGGCCAGATGGCCCGCGCCCCGCCGGCGAAAGGCCGGCAGAAATCGTCCGGGTCCAGGCCAATGCGGCCGTCAACCGCCTGTTCATTGCCGCCTGCGACCGCCATGGCGAAGAACGCGGCGTCAATTGGGTGGGAGGGTCAGTCATCGTCGATGCCGACGGCTACCCCCAGGCAGGTGCAACCTCTCATCAACAAGCACAGTGCCTGGTGGCGGACCTGCCTCTGGCCCAGGCCCGGGACAAGTTCATCAGCGCACACAACCATGTGCATCAGGATCGGCGGCCGCAGTTGTACTGAGCGTCAGAACTCGATCCGCACATCCCCCTTCGGCACGCTGCAGCACGACAGGATGTAGCCCTCGGCTTCGTCTTCTTCGGTGATGCCGCCGTTGTGCTCCATCTCGACCTCCCCGCCCAGCTTCATCACTTTGCATGTGCCACAAATCCCCATGCCGCAGGCTTTGGGGATCAGCAGGCCGAGCTTGGCGGCGGCGGCATGCACGGTTTCGCCCGGTGCCACGCGGATGCTCTTGCCCGACGCAATGAATTCCACTTGATGCAAATCCGCCTGGTCGATTTGCGGCGCGTCGGCGGCTTGTTCGGCTTGTTCGACCGCATCGGCGCGGGCTTCCGCTGGCGTGGCGCCGAAGGATTCCTCGTGGTAGCGCGCCATGTCGAAGCCCGCCGCTTCGAGCAGGCGTTTGACCGCGTTCATATAAGGCGTCGGCCCGCAGCAGAACACTTCCCGCTCGAGGAAGTCCGGCACCATCAATTCCAGCATCTTGTGGTTCAGGTAGCCGCGATACCCGGCCCAGGGTTCGCCCAGGCCGTGTTTCTCGCAGATCAGGTGCAGGCTGAAGTTGTCGATGCGCGAGGCCATGTGCTCCAGCTCGCGGTGGTAAATGATGTCTTTGGGCGAGCGCGCACTGTGGATAAAGGTCATGTCGACATTGGCGTTGGTGTCATAGAACCAACGGGCCATGGACATCACCGGGGTGATCCCCACACCGCCGCTCAGGTACAGCACTTTAGGGCTCGGGAAGTCGATGGCGTTGAACAGCCCTACCGGCCCGTGCACCGCCAACTCTTGCCCTTCATGCAGGGTGTCGTGCAGCCAGTTCGACACCCGCCCGCCCGGCACGCGCTTGATGGTCACCGAGAAGCTGTAGGGCACCGATGGCGAGCTGGAAATGGTGTACGACCGCATGATCGGCTGGCCGTCGATTTCCAGCTCCAGGGTGACGAACTGCCCCGGCTTGAAAAAGAACAGGATCGGCTGGTCGGCCATAAAGCAGAAGGTGCGCACATCCCAGGTTTCCTGGATGACTTTGACGCACCGGACGATGTGCCGACCATTGGCCCAGGTCTGGGTAGTGACAGGATTCAGGAAGGTGTTGGACATGCTGTTCTCCACGGCCGTAGTTCGGCTTGATGCTGGCGATTCTGCGTAACGCCGCGACCTGCCATTTACCTATCTGCGACATTCGCATACTTATCGCGACCAGCCCCCATACCACTGGGGTTGCGCGTCGGGAACAGAGTGGGCCATGTCGTTAATGGACAAGGTTGCGGGCAGCGCCGGGCCCACACTCGCAGCCAACAACGACGCTTTCTTTACGCCTTGCTGCAAACCTGATTAGCCACTTATCGCGGCCACACAGAATGGCCTTGAGGACACATACGATGGACGTCACCGCAACCTTGAGCTTGGGCGATCCGCTGGAACCCGCACGCAAGGCCACCGCGCAAATGTTGCAAGAGCGCGAGCGCACTTTTTCGTTGCCCCAGCCGTTTTACTCTGACCAGCGGCTGTTCGATATCGACATGCAGGAGATCTTCCAGAAGGAATGGTTGATCGCCGGCATGACCTGCGAAATCCCCACCAAGGGCAACTACCTGACCCTGCAGATCGGCAAGAACCCGATCATCGTGATCCGTGGCGCCGAAGGCGTGGTGCATGCCTTTCACAACGTCTGCCGCCACCGCGGTTCGCGCTTGTGTACCAGCGACAAGGGCAAGGTCGCCAAACTGGTTTGCCATTACCACCAGTGGACCTACGAACTGGACGGGCGCCTATTGTTCGCCGGCACCGAGATGGGCGCCGACTTCGACATGAAGCAGTACGGCCTCAAGCCGGTAAACGTGAAGACCGCCGGCGGCTACATCTTCATCAGCCTGGCCGAAAACCCACCGGCCATCGATGACTTTCTGTCGACGCTCAACCACTACATGGAACCCTACGACATGGAAAACACCAAGGTGGCGATCCAGACCACCTTGTTTGAAAAAGCCAACTGGAAACTGGTGCTGGAAAACAACCGCGAGTGCTACCACTGCAACGCCTCGCACCCCGAGTTGCTGAAAACCCTGCTGGAATGGGACGACGTCACCGACCCACGGGCCGACCAGGCGTTTAAAGACCACGTCGCCGCATCCGCCGCTGCCTGGGACGCCGAGAAGATCCCTTACGCCCACGCCAGCTTCGGCCTGCGGAACCGCATCGTGCGCATGCCGCTTCTCAAGGGCACCGTCTCCATGACCCTGGATGGCAAGCAGGGCTGCAAGAAACTCATGGGCCGGATCCAGAACCCCGACCTGGGCTCGATGCGCATCCTGCACCTGCCCCACTCGTGGAACCACTGCATGGGCGATCACATCATCGTCTTCACGGTATGGCCGATCAGCGCCCAGGAAACCATGGTCACCACCAAGTGGCTGGTGCACAAGGACGCCGTGGAAGGTGTGGACTACGACGTCGACCGCATGCGCCAAGTGTGGGATGCCACCAATGACCAGGACCGGCGCCTGGCCGAAGAGAACCAGCGCGGGATCAACTCCACCGCTTACCAGCCAGGGCCGTATTCCAAGACCTATGAGTTTGGCGTGGTGAACTTTGTGGACTGGTACAGCGAGCGCATGCTCAACAACCTGGGAGCGGCACCGGCCCCGTACCTCAAGGGCATTGCCGCACACGAGTAACTGACCCACCCGGGATCAAAAAATGTGGGAGCGGGCTTGCTCGCTCCCACATTTGGGTCCGCATCTGGTCAAAAATTGAGCATAGGGCCGTCAGCCCACTGCTATCCTGCCCTGCAGCCATCCCCCAACAACTTATCCACAAACCCACCCACAGCAATTGTGGGCAACTGCGCTCTTACCTCGAAATAAAACCAAGAAAATCCGTGACTTATTCAAAGCAACGGGTTTTATCCAACATTGATCATTTTTTGACCTAAAGCCTACAAGCCACGTTCTATATAGCCTGTAGCGGAACGCAAACACCTTATCCACAGAAGCGCCAACAGACTTTGGGGGCAACTTTGGCCTATCTGTGGAAAACCGTCTGCAACCGAGCAAAATCGAGGCTTTACGCGAAGATTCAAGCGGAAACGGCCACATTGATCATATTTCAACCAACCCACTGCACGCCTTTATTTATAAGGCCTGTAGCGGGTAGCGAACATCTTATCCACAGAAGCACCAACAGACTTTGGGGGCAACTCCGGGCCGGGCTTTTTCCTTATCCACAGAAAAAGCCCAGTAAAAACCGGCGCTTAGGTTGGTTGTTTTTCGTACAGAGGGCTGTAGCGCTTGATTTACATGGGGTGTGGACAGCCGCGAACAGGTTATCCACAGGTGGGTTAACAGGGATTGTGGGTAAACACCCACGCACACGCCTTGTAGGAGCGAGCTTGCTCGCGAAAAAGGCCAACGGTAACGCAGCGTGTCTGGTTTAACGCTGCGCGCTCAGGTTCTTCGCGAGCAAGCTCGCGCCTACAGGGGGTCAGCGCACCACGCCTTCTTCGATCAGCAGCTTGAGAATGGCTTCGGCGCCCGCCTCGGGGCCCAGGCCCTTGAGCACCTGGCCACCGCCGCCGCTGGCCTTGGCCGTGGCGGCCTTCATGCGGTCGGCGCCACTCTTGGCCTTGATCACTTTGAGACGCTTGGGCCGAGGCTTGGCCGGTTGCAGCACGGCGCCTGTGAATAACTCATCGTCCACCACCTGCACGTCGTGCTCCTGCAGCACACCGCGCTGGGCCGGGCCATAGGCGCTTTGCCGCGGCTTGGGCCCAGCGTTATCCACCGTGGCCACAAACGGCAGGCGCACCTTCAGGCGCCGCCGCTGCCCGCGCGGCAATGCTTGCAGCACATGGGCCACACCGCTGTCGATGGACTCCACCTGGGCCAGCCCGACAATCAGCGGCCAGCCCAGGTGTTCGGCCAACAGGAAGGGCAGCATACCCGAGCCTTCGCCGGTTTCTGCCTGGCTGCCGGTAAGCACCACCTGGGCACCAGCGTCCTGTAGATAGTCACCGAGTACCGGCAAGGCATCGGCGCCGGCCGGCTGCTCCAGTACGTGCAACTGCGCCAATCCCATGCCCAGGTAGGCGCGCAGGGTCGGTTCGGCGATGTCGCCGGCATGCAACACTTGCAGGTTATCCCCAGCCAGTTGCAACCCCAATTCCACGGCGCGGGCATCCTGCTCGGCGCGACGGGGGCGGCCGGAGGTCGGGTGGGCGCCTATGGAGACCAGGCTGATTACATGGGTCGTCATGGCCATATCCTTTGCTTAAGCCGCATCGCGCTTGGCGCCGTTGCGGTGGGCCTGGACCGCTGCGATCAAGGCCCGGAGAATTTCGCCGCTGTCACCGATCACCGACAGGTCGGCGCGCTTGATCATGTCGCAACCCGGATCGAGGTTGATCGCCACGACTTTGTCGCAGGCACCAATGCCTTGCAGGTGCTGGATCGCCCCGGAGATCCCCACGGCCACATACACCCGTGCGGTGACCCAGATACCACTGGCGCCAACCTGCCGGTCCCGTGCCATGAAGCCATCGTCCACGGCCACCCGCGACGCACCTTCGGTAGCCCCCAGGGCGGCAGCGGTCTGGTGGAACAGCTCCCAGTCCTTGACCCCATTGCCACCCGAGAAAATAAACTCGGCCTCGGCCATGGGAATCGCGCCCGGGTCCACCGCCACCGCGCCCAGGTCCTCGATACGCGGCAAACTGCGCGCCAGCGCTGTGGATAACTCCACCGGCAACACTTCATGGCGCGTATCGCTGACGGGATCGGCACATTCCACCGCGGCCAGGATCAGCCTTGGCAGCGCTCGCGCCAGGTCCTCCCGGCCCGCACCGGCACGGCCGATACACTCGCCGCCCTTGATCTGCCAGACCCGGGTGGCCGGGCGTTCCTTGAGGCTCGCGGCAAAGCGCCGCCCCAGTTCGCCACCGCCACTGCGGCTGTCGGGCAGCAGCCAGTGACGCGGGCTGAACTGGTTATCCACAGCCCGCAGGCCATGGACCCGTTGCTCCGGTGAATAACCGTCGAATTCGCGGCCATCCAACACCAGCAGGCGGTCCACGCCGGCCGTGTCGAACGCGCTTTCCTTGTGCTCGCCAAACAGCACCGCCAGCACCGCGCCGTCGCTGCCGGCGAGTTGCCGCGCCAGGCCCAGCAAGTCGCGGTCGTGGCTGCTCAGGCGGCCGCCGACCATATCCGGCACCACGTTGATGTAGAACGCCGGGGCTGGCACCTGGTGCAGCGGCAACTGCACTTGCACCGCTGCCGTGCGCTTGGTAGCGCCACCCTGCTGGGCGCCGCTGCGGTCGATACGCTTGATGCCGTTGGGGCCGATAAAACCCATGCCGTGCACATTCTTGCGGATGATGCCGTTAGGCCCCATCCAACTGTGCTGCTCCGGCTGCATTGCCGCATGCAGCGGGTGCAGGCGGTTGCGGGCGATCCATTCGGCCCGTGGATCGCGGCGGATAATGTCGCTCATCAATGCACCTCCGCAGGTTCACGCAAATTCGGGGTCTTGGCCGGTGCAGGCTCTTCGAGCAGGGCATCCGCCACCAGTTCGGCAATGTCTTTGATCAGTGGGCGTGGCTCGACCACCCCTTCGAGCATCGCCGTGCACTGTGGACAACCGACGGCCACCAGTTCGGCGCCGGTCTCGCGGATGTCTTCCATGCGCATGTCGGGGATGCGCTGCTTGCCGGGAATATCGGTGATCGGTGCGCCGCCCCCGCCGCCACAGCAACGGGAACGGAAGCCCGAACGCTGCATCTCCTTGACCTCGATCCCCAGCGCCCGCAGCACTTGGCGCGGTGCCTCGTACTCACCGTTGTAACGGCCCAGGTAGCACGGGTCGTGATAGGTCACGCTGTTGCCTTTGTGCTGGCCCAGGTTCAGCGCGCCGGCGTCGATCAGCTCGGCCATGTAGGTGCTGTGGTGCTGCACCAGGTAATGGCCGTCGAAGGCGCCATATTCGTTTTTCAGCACGTGGAAACTGTGAGGGTCACAGGTCACGATGCGCTGGAAACTGTACTTGGCCAGGGTCTGGATATTGCGCGCGGCCAGCAGCTGGAACGTCGCCTCATCCCCCAGGCGCCGGGCCACGTCGCCACTGTCGCGCTCCTCCAGGCCCAGCACGGCGAAATCGACCTTGGCTGCCTTCAGCACTTTGACGAAAGCGCGCAAGGTCCGCTGGTTACGCATGTCGAAGGCACCATCGCCAACCCAGAACAGTACGTCAGTTGTCTTCTTGTCGCCGAGCAGCGGCAGGTTCAAGTCCGCCGCCCAGTTCATCCGCCCGCCGGGGGCAAAACCGCCAGGGTTGTCGGTGGCGATCAGGTTCTCCAGGACTTCGGCGCCCTTGTTCGGCGTCGCGCCTTTTTCCAGGGTCAAGTGGCGGCGCATATCGACGATGGCATCCACGTGCTCGATCATCATCGGGCATTCTTCGACGCAGGCACGGCAGGTGGTGCACGACCACAAGGTCTCGGCGTCCACCAGGCCGTTGACGATCGGTTGGTGCGGGTTGCCGCTGTGCTCGCCGATGGCCTTGCCCGGATACGGGCTGCCGGCGAACTTGGCATCGGTGCCACCGGCCAGGCCGACCACCATGTCCTGGATCAGTTTTTTCGGGTTCAGCGGCTGGCCGGCGGCGAACGCAGGGCACGCGGCTTCGCACTTGCCGCACTGCACGCAGGCGTCGAAACCGAGCAGTTGGTTCCAGGTGAAGTCCTTGGGTTTTTCCACGCCCAGGGGCGCACTTTTGTCACTCAGGTCCAACGGCTTCAAGCCGGTGGAACGGCCACCCCCAAAACGTTCGGCGCGGCGGTGCCAGGCCAGGTGCAGGGCACCGGCAAACGCATGCTTCATCGGCCCGCCCCAGGTCATGCCGAAGAACATCTCCGACACGCCCCACAGCACACCCACACCGAGCAGCGCGGCCAGCAGCCAGCCACCGAAGTCGGCAGGCAGGATCCCGGCCACCGGCAAGGTCACCAGGAAGAAACTGACCGAGAACGCCATCAGGCTTTTCGGCAGGCGCATCCACGGGCCTTTGGACAGGCGCGCGGGTGGGTTGCGCCGGCGCAGGTAGACGAAGGTGGCGCCGACAAACATCAGCACCGAGGCCAGCAGCAAGGCGTAGCCGAGGATGCGATTGTGCAGGCCGAAACCGTGCACCAGAATCGCCAGCATCGCCGACAACACAAAGCCCAGGGCCGTGGCCACGTGGGTATTGGCGATGTATTTGTCGCGGGCAACCACGTGGTGCAGGTCGACCATGTAGCGCTTGGGCATGGCCAGCAGGCCGCCCAGCAGGTCGACCTTGGCGGCACGGCCACGGCGCCACATGTTCACCCGGCGCAAAGCGCCGAGGACAGCGAGGCCCAGCGCTGCAAACAGGAGAATCGGAAGAAGGGTGTTCAACATGGTGAAGCTCCCAAAGACCTCGGGTCATGCAGCCCGAGATGCCTTGCTCAGTTCCTGTGGGAGCGGGCTTGCCCGCGATTGCAGTGTGTCAGCCAACACAAATGTCTACTGAACCACCGCTATCGCGGGCAAGCCCACTCCCACAGGGTTCTCCACAGGCCGTCAGAAATCCTTGCACAAACGCAGGGCGTCATAGATCGCGGCGTGGGTATTGCGCTGGGCCACACAGTCACCGATGCGGAACAGCAAGTACCCTTCCCCCGGTTCGCTCAGGCACGGTTGCGGCTTGATCGCGAACAACGCTTCGACGTCCATCTGCCCCTTGTTGCGCGCCCCTTGCTTGAGGGCGTAGTAGATTTCTTCATCCGGGCGCACGCCGTTCTCCACCACCACCTGGTCCACCACCCGCTCTTCCTTGGCGCCGGTGTATTCGTTCTCCAGCACGGCTATCAGCTTGTCGCCCTCGCGGTAGACCTTCTCCAGCATCATGTCGCCGGTCATGATCACTTCCTTGGGGTACATGCTGCGGTAGTAAGTCGGGAATGACGTACCGCCGATGGCCACGCCGGGCTTGATATCGTCGGTGACGATCTCGACCTGGCAACCCTTGTCGGCCAGAAAGTCGGCCACGGACATGCCGGTGAATTCGCAGATGGTGTCGTACACCAGCACGTTCTTGCCCGGCGCCACCTTGCCGTCGAGCACATCCCAACTGCTGACCACCAGGCCTTCTGCCGCGCCCCAGTGTTCGTTCTGCTCGATGAACGGATGCCCGCCCACCGCCAGCACCACCACATCGGGACGCAGGTCGAGGATGGTTGCGGCATCCGCCGCCACGCCCAGGCGCAGGTCGACGTTGAGCCGTGCCAGTTCCAGCTGGAACCAGCGAGTGATGCCCGCGATCTGGTCGCGCTGCGGCGCCTTGGAGGCGGTGGTGATCTGCCCACCGATAAAGTCTTTTTTCTCGAACAGGGTCACATCATGGCCACGCTCGGCAGCAACCCGAGCGGCCTCCATCCCGGCCGGGCCGGCACCGACCACCACCACTTTGCGTTTGGGCCCGGTGGATTTTTCGATGATGTGCGGCACACCCATGTATTCCCGGGAGGTCGCGGCGTTCTGGATGCACAGTACATCCAGGCCCTGGTACTGGCGGTCGATGCAATAGTTGGCGCCGACGCACTGTTTGATCTGGTCGATCTGGCCCATCTTGATCTTGGCGATCAGGTGCGGGTCGGCCATGTGCGCACGGGTCATGCCGACCATGTCCACGTAGCCGCCTTCGAGGATGCGCGTGGCCTGGTTCGGGTCCTTGATGTTCTGCGCGTGCAGCACCGGGGACTTGACCACTTCCTTGATCCCGGCCGCCAGATGCAGGAACGGCTCCGGCGGGTAACTCATGTTCGGGATCACGTTGGCCAGGGTGTTGTGGGTGTCGCACCCCGAGCCGACCACCCCGATAAAGTCGAGCATGCCAGTGTCGTCGTAGTACTTGGCGATCTGCTTCATGTCCTCGTGGGACAGCCCGTCCGGATGGAATTCATCCCCGCACAAACGGATGCCCACGCAAAAATCCGGGCCGACTTCCGCACGTACGGCCTTGAGCACTTCGAGGCCGAAACGCATACGGTTTTCGAAGCTGCCGCCCCATTCATCGGTCCGTTTGTTGACCCGCGGGCTCCAGAACTGGTCGATCATGTGCTGGTGCACCGCCGACAGCTCCACGCCATCCAGGCCACCGGCCTTGGCCCGGCCTGCAGCGCTGGCGTAGTTGCCGATCACCCGCCAGATTTCTTCCGGCTCGATGGTCTTGCACGTCGCACGGTGCACCGGCTCGCGCACCCCCGACGGCGACATCAGGGTCGGCCAGTTGAAGCCGTCCCAACGCGAGCGACGGCCCATGTGGGTAATCTGGATCATGATCTTGGCGCCATGCTTGTGCATCGCGTCAGCCAGGTTCTGGAAGTGCGGGATGATGCGGTCGGTGGACAGGTTCACCGAACTCCACCACTCCTGCGGGCTGTCGATCGCCACCACCGAGGAGCCGCCACAGATCGCCAGGCCTATGCCGCCCTTGGCTTTCTCTTCGTAATACTTCACATAGCGGTCGGTGGTCATCCCGCCGTCGGTGGCATACACCTCGGCGTGGGCGGTACTGAGCACGCGGTTGCGGATGGTCAGTTTGCCGATCTGGATCGGCGCAAACATTGCTTCGAAAGCCATGGCACGGTCCTCGGCTTACAACGGCTTGACGGTGAACAGACCGTCGTCATGGCCCTCTTCGGAGCCTCCGTAGACTTGTTCGGCGACGGTGCGGATATTGCTGCCGCGCGCCTGCAGAATCTGGTCCATGGCGCCGGCAAACCAGCCGGTGAACATGTAGTCGACCTTGCGCCCGACCTTGCCGTACACGTAGACGAATGCCGAGTGTTCGAGCTTGACGCTGGCGGTGCCTTTATCCAGGTCGATGTCCTGGATCTTGAACAGGCCCCAACCGCGCTGCGACAGGCGCTTCATGTAGTGCTCGAACACCGCGACGCCTTCCAGGCCGTGGCATTCGGCTTCTTTTTCACACCAGTGCCAGGCGGATTTGTAGCCGGCCTTGTAGAGGATTTCGGCGTAGGCATCAGCGCCCAGCACCTCTTCGATGCCCATGTGGTTGTTGACGAAGAAATGACGCGGTACGTACAGCATCGGCAAGGCGTCGGAGGTCCAGACACCGGTTTCGCTGTCGACTTCGATTGGCAATTGCGGGGCGATCTTGGCCATGGAAACTTAACTCCAGAAAATTCTTGGTAATGCCCCGGCACGAATGGCCGGGGGAGAAAAAACGGTGGCTTATTCGCCCCAGACGTCTTTCAACACGTTGACCCAGTTCTCGCCCATGATCTTGCGTACTACGCGCTCGCTGTGGCCGCGCTTGAGCAGGGTCTCGGTCAGGTTGGGGAACTCGCCCACGGTGCGGATGCCCAGCGGGTTGATGATCTTGCCGAAGCTGGTCAGGCGGCGGGCGTAGCCCTTGTCATGGGTCAGCATTTCGAAGAAATCCTGGCCATGGCCCTGGGTGAAGTCGGTACCGATGCCAATGGCGTCTTCGCCGACAATGTTCATGGTGTATTCGATGGCTTCGGCGTAGTCGTCGATGGTCGAATCGATGCCCTTGGCCAGGAATGGCGCAAACATGGTCACGCCGACAAAACCACCGTGGTCGGCAATGAACTTGAGTTCTTCATCGGACTTGTTGCGCGGGTGCTCTTTCAGGCCGGACGGCAGGCAGTGGGAGTAGCACACTGGTTTTTTCGATTCGAGGATGACTTCTTCACTGGTCTTGGAGCCGACATGGGACAGGTCGCACATGACACCGACGCGGTTCATCTCAGCGACGATTTCGCGCCCGAAGCCCGACAGGCCGCCGTCGCGCTCATAGCAGCCGGTGCCCACCAGGTTCTGGGTGTTGTAGCACATCTGCACCACGCCGACGCCGAGCTGCTTGAAGATCTCGACGTAGCCGAGCTGGTCTTCAAACGCGTGGGCATTCTGGAAGCCGAAGATGATGCCGGTCTTGCCCTGCTCCTTGGCGCGGCGGATATCGGCGGTGGTTTTCACCGGGATCACCAGGTCGCTGTTCTCGCGGATCAGGGTCTGGCTGGCCACGATGTTATTGATCGTGGCCTGGAAGCCTTCCCACACCGACACCGTGCAGTTGGCGGCCGTCAGGCCACCCTTGCGCATGTCCTCGAACAGGTCGCGGTTCCACTTGGCAATGATCAGCCCGTCGATAACGATGCTGTCGGCGTGCAGTTCGGCTGGGCTCATCAGGCGTCCCCTTATTGGCGATTCATGCGCCGAATCGTCTGCCGGCGCTTTGGGGCCAGCATATGCCCAGGGACTGAGCGAGCCGGGTGCAAAAACGACAGGGGAATTGCCGAAAGCGTCAATCCACGACAAAGGGTGCACGGACGTGTCTGTCGTGCATCTGTTCTTTGGCCTACGCTTGAGCCAGAATTCGACCCATCCACCGATATGAGAAGGCGCAATGAAACCGATTTTCCTGGCTTTGGCACTCCTCGCCACTGGCGTCCACGCGGCCGAAGACACCGACAGCACCCCGTGTGATGGCATCGAAAACGACAAACAGACCCTGGAATGCGCCTCCTACAACAAAACCACCGCCGAGCAGTTGTTGAAAGACAACTATCAAGGCCTGCTGGAACGCATGGGTTCTACCTACGGCAGCGACAAGACCAAACTGGCGGACATTACCGCTCGTCTGAAGGATGCCCAGCAGAAGTGGGAAAAACTGCGGGATGCCGATTGCGCGGTGGACACCTTCCCGGCAGTTACCGGCACCAAGGCCTACGCCATTGCGCAGAATGACTGCCTGGCGCGGATGAGTGATGAGCGGTCGGAGTTTTTGGAGTCGATTGGCCAGGAATAAGCGACAATCGCGCGCATCCTTTCCTCTGAACCAAGGCTACCCATGACTCTGTGCGGCATCGAAATCAAAGGCAGCGAAGCCATCATCGCCGTTGCCGCCCCGGACCTGACCCACGTCACCATGGCCACCAAGAAAATCGCCCTTGAGGACGATGACGAGGCTGCCAACGTCAAAGCCTTCGCCAGCCAAGTGGCCGCGTTTGTGCGCGATAACGGCATCACCCGCATCGCGATCAAGAAGCGCAGCAAGAAAGGCGAATTCGCCGGCGGCCCGACCACGTTCAAGATCGAAGGCGTGTTGCAGTTGCTGGACGGCGTTGAAGTGACCCTGCTGTCGCCGCAGACCATCAATGCGCAGTACAAGAAGCACAACTTCGAACTGCCGGCGACGCTGAACAAGTATCAGCATGAAGCCTTTAAAACCGCGTGCTCGGCGTTGGTAAAAAAATAAGCCACCCCATACATCCAATGTGGGAGCTGGCTTGCCTGCGATAGCCATGAGTATCTACACAACTCTCTGATACTTCTGGGCTCTGGGTTTTGGGCTGATGTAGGGGGCATATCCATTGCTGCGGTCACGGCGGCCATGGGTTCCGCCCTTACGGCGGCTCACTTTTGAACAGCGCAAAAGTAAGCAAAACGCTCTTGCCCCACCACTCGGTGCCTCGCCTAGGCTCGGCATGCCCGCAGTCAGGCATTGCTCCGTGGGCCCGCCGCGATCGGCCATCCATGGCCGTGTCGCGGCTACCCCGGCATCCTGCCGGGGTGCCCACTGCGCAATACCTGCCTGCGGCCATCGTGGTTTAACGGGGCGCCTAAGATCAAAAGCCAGATCAACAGCAACGCCAGAGCGCGAAGCTGCATTCCCCTGTGGGAGCGGGCTTGCTCGCGAATGCGGTGTATCAGTCAATATATCCATCACTGACCCAGCGCATTCGCGAGCAAGCCCGCTCCCACAGGGGTACGCGCACGATTCGACGATCAGGTCGGCTGTCAGGCCGCCTCGCTTTGCTTGTGATTTTGATCTTAGCGCCCCGTTGAACCACGCTGGCCGTCATCCGATATTGATTTTGGGAGTAAACCGGCAGGACGCCGGTTTAGCCGCGCTGGGCCATGGATGGCCCATCGCGGCGACTCCCAAAATCAATGTCGGATGACGGGCACACCGAGCCTAGGCGAGGTGCCGAGTGGTGGGGCATGAGCGTTTTGCTTACTTTTGCGCTGTTCAAAAGTGAGCCGCTGTAAAAGCCAGCCCTTTCAAGGTCTTTGATAAAATCCCCCAAAACGCCAGTCAGGGGAACGAAATCGATGTGGGCAGAAGTTCTAGCGCGGTTTGAGAAAAAAGCACCGGCCAGTGTCATGACCAAAGTGATATTGGAACAGGCTGTTCCTGCTGAATGGGTCGATCAGGTGTTCGAAGAACATCGTCAGCGGCAGTACCCACGCGAGCTTTTGTTTTCAACCATTGTTGAACTGATGTCCCTTGTTTCATTGGGCTTGCGACCTTCTCTGCATGCCGCCGCGCGGCAGATGGAAGACCTTCCTGTTAGCTTGGCGGCGCTGTATGACAAGGTCAGCCGCACAGAGCCTGCGCTGCTGCGCGCCCTGGTCACCGGGAGCGCAGAGCGCTTGGCCCCGACGATAAAAGAGCTGGGGCACTCAGCCATTTTGCCTGGCTGGCAATTAAGGGTCGTTGACGGTAACCACCTGCCTTCCAGCGAAAAGCGCCTGGGCGCTTTGCGCAGGGAACGGGGCGCCGCCCGGCCTGGTTTTTCCGTTGTGGTTTACGACCCCGATCTGGACCAGGTCGTCGATCTTCAGCCTTGTGAAGATGCCTATGCCAGCGAACGCGTCAGCGTGCTGCCATTGCTGGAAAAAGCCAGTGCGGGACAACTGTGGATGGCTGATCGACTCTACTGCACACTCCCGGTCATGGGGGCCTGTGAAGATACCGGGGCCTCGTTCATCATCCGCGAACAGAGCAAACATCCACGTCTGCTTAAGGAAGGCGATTGGCAGGAGCCTATCGCGGTTGCGGCAGGCAGCGTGCGCGAGCAAATCATCGAAGTAAAAGGTGGTTGCCAGTGGCGGCGAGTCGAACTGAAGCTGCAAAAACCCACCGAATCCGGCGACACCACGCTGCTGTTCTGGAGCAACTTGCCTGACTCTATCAGTGCCGAGCAAATCGCCGATTTGTACCGCCGTCGCTGGAGTATCGAAGGGATGTTCCAGCGCCTGGAAGCGGTGTTGGACAGTGAAATCGAAACCTTGGGCAACCCCAAAGCAGCCCTGTTGGGGTTTGCGTCGGCCGTGTTGGCTTACAACGTTTTGGCGGTGCTCAAACGCAGCGTTGAGCAGGCTCATCGCCAGATCCTGCCCGACGATTGGGAAGCATCGATTTTCCACCTGACGGTACAGGTACGCAGCGGATATGAAGGCATGCAGATTGCCTTGCCGCCAGAGCCCTTATCGATCCCAATTCCTGAAGCAGGATTGGCTCCGTACTTACTGACGCTGGCGAAAAACGTCCTACCTAAAGCGGTCGCCAAGAGCAAACGGGGGCCAAAGGTGCCTAAACCCAAAGAGTGGCTGGAAGGCAAAGCCGCGAATGCTCACGTGTCGACGGATCGGGTACTCAAGGCAGCTAAGCTCAAAAGACCTTGAAAGGGCTGGCTGTAAAAGCGGAACCCATACCCGCCGCGACCGCGGCAACGGATATGTACACATACCCAGAAGAGCGGGTCGTGTAGATACTCATGCTGCGATAGCGGTGTATCAGTTGGCAGATAAGTTGCTGACCCACAGCGATCGCAGGCAAGCCCCACATTTTGTGTCGGCGTATGCCCTACCGCCGCCGATCCTCCCGTGGGCACTTGGCAAACCGCGCCCGGTAGCTTCGGGTGAAGTACGACGGTGACTCAAACCCGCAGGCAATGCTCACTTCCAGCACGCTCATGCCGCTCTGGCGCAGCAGTTTGCGGGCTTTTTCCAGGCGCAGGCCTAGGTAGAAGGTGCTCGGTGTTTCGTTCAGGTGCAGGCGAAACAGACGCTCCAGTTGGCGCCGTGTGACCTTGATCATCTGCGCCAGCGCCAGGGTGCTCAGGGGCGGTTCGGTGTGTTGTTCCATCTCGCCGATCACCTGCACCAGCTTCTGGTTGTTGATCCCGTAGCGAGTGGCGATCTGCATGCGCTGGTGGTCTTTGCGCGGGCGGATGCGGCCCAGCACGAACTGTTCGGAGACCTGGATCGCCAGTTCCGGGCCGTGGGCCTGGCTGATCAGGTCAAGCATCAAGTCGATGGAGGCGGTGCCACCGGCGCAGGTGATGCGCCGACGGTCGATTTCGAACAGTTCCTGGGTCACGGCCAGCGCGGGATAGGACTCCTTGAAGGCATCGATGGCTTCCCAGTGCAGGGTCAGACGGTAGCCATCGAGCAGGCCGGCCTGGGCCAGGACGAAGCTGCCGGTGTCGATGGCGCCCAGAGGCACACCGTCATGATCGAGGCGGCGCAGCCAGTGCTCCAGGGCTGGCGTGACGAACTCCAGCGGTTCGAAGCCGGCGACCACCAGCAAAGTCGCGCCCTTTTTCAGTGGCGCCAGCCCCTCGTCCGCGTTGACGGACATGCCATTGCTCGCCAGCACCGCGCCGCCGTCCGCACTCAATACGTGCCAGCGATACAACTCGCCGCGAAAACGGTTGGCCACGCGCAGCGGTTCGATGGCAGAGATAAAGCCGATGGCGGAAAACCCCGGCATCAGCAGAAAGTAGAAATCCTGGGACATGGTGCGCACTCGTGGGACGGGTAGCGTGGTCACTGTGATACGTCAGTTCCAACGCCCATTCAAGGGCACAGGTCGCCACAGTGCAAGATCGGGTCGCCGCCGTGCGTTTTACCGGGCATCAAGGTGGGTAACTTGGCGACACGGTGCACAAAGACGCCGGAACCCACAATAACGACCTGCCGAGGGATCCATCATGAACCGACTGATCAGCCGCTGCGTGCTCGCGCTCAGCGCCGTCCTGAGCACCAGCCTGTGGGCCGCCGATGCCGCCTCCTGTAAAAACGTGCGCATGGGTGTAGTGAACTGGACCGATGTGATCGCCACCAGCGCCATGACCCAGGTGCTGCTCGACGGCCTCGGCTACACCACCAAGCAAACCAGTGCTTCCCAGCAAATCATCTTCTCCGGCATTCGCGACCAGCGCCTGGACCTGTTCCTCGGCTATTGGAACCCGTTGATGACCCAGACCATCACCCCGTTCGTCGACGCCGGCCAAGTGAAAGTCCTCGACACGCCCAGCCTCAAGGACGCCCGCGCCACCCTCGCAGTGCCGACCTACCTGGCCGACAAGGGCCTGAAAACCTTCGCCGACATCGCCAATTTCCACAAAGAACTGGGCGGCAAGATCTACGGCATCGAGCCGGGCTCGGGGGCCAACACCCAGATCAAGGCGATGATTGCCAAGAACCAGTTCGACCTGGGCAAGTTCCAGCTGGTGGAGTCCAGCGAGGCCGGCATGCTCGCCGCCGTGGACCGCGCCGTGCGCCGCAAGGAGGCGGTGGTGTTCTTCGGCTGGGCGCCGCACCCGATGAACGTCAATGTGCAGATGACCTATCTGTCGGGCAGCGAGGACGCCCTGGGCCCCAACGAAGGCATGGCCACGGTCTGGACCGTCACCACGCCGACCTACGCCGAGCAGTGCCCGAATGTGCATAAGTTGCTGACCAACCTGACCTTCACCGCCGCCGACGAGAGCCGGATGATGCAGCCGCTGCTGGAGCACAAGGATGCCTTGGAATCCGCCAAACAGTGGCTCAAGGATCACCCCCAGGACCAGCAGCGCTGGCTGGAAGGCGTGACGACCTTCGATGGCAAGCCGGCGGCCGCCAACCTGCAATTGACCAGCAAGTAACTTCTCCTGAATCCCCGTTTCGCGGCCATCAACGGCCGCGAACAGCACCCTCACGCCTGTAAGGAACCCGCCCCATGAACCACGACGTCATCATCACCTGCGCACTCACCGGTGCTGGCGACACGACCGCCAGAAGCCCACACGTGCCGGTCACGCCCAAGCAAATCGCCGCGGCGGCGGTGGAGGCTGCCAAAGCCGGCGCCACCGTGGTGCACTGCCATGTGCGCGACCCGCAAACCGGCAAGTTCAGCCGCGACGTAGCGTTGTACCGCGAAGTGATGGAGCGCATCCGCGAGGCGGATATCGACATCATCGTCAACCTCACCGCCGGCATGGGTGGCGACCTGGAAATCGGTGGCGGCGAGACTCCCATGGAGTTCGGCCCCAACACCGACCTGGTCGGCCCGTTGACCCGCCTGGCCCACGTCGAAGAACTGCTGCCGGAAATCTGCACCCTGGACTGCGGCACCCTGAACTTCGGCGATGGCGACACCATTTACGTCTCCACCCCGGCCCAGTTGCGGGCAGGCGCCAAGCGTATCCAGGAACTGGGGGTGAAGGCCGAGCTGGAGATTTTCGATACCGGCCACCTGTGGTTCGCCAAGCAGATGATCAAGGAAGGCCTGCTCGACAACCCGTTGTTCCAGCTGTGCCTGGGCATCCCCTGGGGCGCCCCGGCCGACACCACCACCATGAAGGCCATGGTCGACAACCTGCCGGCTGATGCGGTGTGGGCCGGCTTCGGGATTGGGCGCATGCAGATGCCGATGGCGGCGCAAGCCGTGCTGCTGGGCGGCAATGTGCGGGTCGGGCTGGAAGACAACCTGTGGTTGGACAAGGGCGTACTGGCGACCAATGGGCAACTGGTGGAGCGCGCCGGGGAAATCCTCAGCCGCCTGGGCGCGCGAGTGCTGACCCCGGCAGAAGGCCGCATAAAAATGGGCCTGACCAAACGCAGCTGATCCCCCTGCCGCAACCCGCTCAAAAATGTAGGAGCTGGCTTGCCTGCGATAGCGGTGCATCAGTTGACATATGGCACTGACCCACCGCTATCGCAGGCAAGCCAGCTCCCACAATGAACCTCTTTAGCACTGGAAATTACCCAAATGAGCTTTATCACCGAGATCAAAACCTTCGCCGCCCTGGGCAGCGGTGTCATCGGCAGTGGCTGGGTGGCCCGCGCCCTCGCCCACGGCCTGGATGTGGTGGCCTGGGACCCTGCGCCCGGGGCCGAAGCGGCTTTGCGCAAACGTGTCGCCAATGCCTGGGACGCCCTGGAAAAACAGGGCCTGGCACCGGGCGCCAGCCAGGACCGCCTGCGGTTTGTCGCGACCATCGAAGAATGCGTGCAAGACGCCGACTTCATCCAGGAAAGCGCCCCGGAACGCCTGGAGCTGAAACTGGAATTGCACAGCAAGATCAGTGCGGCGGCCAAGCCCGACGCGCTGATCGGCTCCAGCACCTCGGGCCTGCTGCCCAGTGAGTTTTATGAGAGCGCCACCCACCCGCAGCGCTGCGTGGTCGGTCACCCGTTCAACCCGGTGTACCTGCTGCCGCTGGTAGAAGTTGTGGGCGGCAAACACACCGCACCCGAAGCAATCCAGGCAGCCATCAAAGTCTACGAGTCCCTCGGCATGCGCCCCTTGCATGTGCGCAAGGAAGTGCCGGGGTTTATCGCCGACCGCTTGCTCGAAGCGCTGTGGCGCGAGGCGCTGCACCTGGTCAACGACGGTGTGGCGACCACCGGCGAGATCGACGATGCGATCCGCTTTGGCGCCGGTTTGCGCTGGTCGTTCATGGGCACGTTCCTGACCTACACCCTGGCCGGCGGCGATGCCGGCATGCGGCATTTCATGGCGCAATTCGGCCCGGCACTGCAACTGCCGTGGACGTACCTGCCGGCACCGGAACTGACGGACAAACTGATTGATGATGTGGTCGATGGCACCCGCGAGCAGTTGGGCAGCCATAGCATTTCAGCGCTGGAGCGCTATCGTGATGATTGTTTGCTGGCGGTACTGGAAGCGGTGAAGACCACCAAGGCCAAACACGGCATGAGCTTCACTGAATAACCCTGTGGGAGCGGGCTTGCTCGCGAAAGCGATGCATCAGCACCGAATGCACCAACTGACACACCGCTTTCGCGAGCAAGCCCGCTCCCACATTTTGACTGCGTACACCTTGGGATTCATGACATGCCAACGTTGACCACCTACACCACCAAAATCATCCCCGACTGGGTCGATTACAACGGCCATCTGCGCGATGCGTTCTACCTGCTGATCTTCAGCTACGCCACCGATGCGTTGATGGACACCCTGGGCCTGGACAGCGACAACCGCGAAGCCAGCGGCCATTCGTTGTTCACCCTGGAACTGCACCTCAATTACCTGCACGAAGTGAAGCTGGGCGCCGATGTTGAAGTGCACACCCAACTGATCGCCCATGACAGCAAGCGCCTGCATCTCTATCACAGCCTGCATCGGGTCGGCGAAGCACGGGAACTGGCGGGCAATGAACAGATGCTGCTGCATGTCGACCTGGCCGGGCCACGCTCGGCACCGTTCAGCGAGGCGGTTGCGCAGCGGTTGGCGATGCTCAGCGCCGAGCAAGCAGACCTGCCCCGGCCTGCCCTGCTCGGACGCGTCATCGGCCTGCCCCAACGCTAACCGTGTAGGAGCGAGCTTGCTCGCGAAGAACGTCAACGATAACGCGCGCTGCCTGGTTAGACGCGGCGTCCTTGAGTTTTTCGCGAGCAAGCTCGCGCCTACAAAAAAGCAGGCATAAAAAAGCCCCGATCAAGCCGTGACAAGATCGAGGCAGAGTGCTTTGTGTGAGCGTGCGTCCCGAGGGTGACCAAACCGTCAAACCGCTTGCTTGAACCTAAGTGTGCCCGCAACGCTGCCCGGTAACTGGCCCGAAAACGACCTGTTCATAGTCGTCCCAGCCATTGCAGCATTCAGGCCTTGCCGACCCGCTGGCGGCCCACCAGAATCAAACCTGATTGAAGTCTTTCTTAACCAGGATGAACATCATGATGCACGCGGATTTGATTGATCAGGATGACCTGTTGAGCCAACTGCGCTCCCTGGGTTTCGAGGTGCCCAACGGCGCCACCGCCGAGCAGGCCTGTGAATGCGCGGTACGCGGCTTGAGTGAAGCGCGGGCCAAGGCGCTCAAGGGCATGGTTGAGCAGATGTACACCGGCAGCGCGACGATTCTGCCGGCGGTGCGCCAGGCGATTGATAAGCAGTTGTTCCCGGCCCTGGTGCAGTTCAAGCAGAACTCCGGGGCCTGATACACCGCATTCGCGAGCAAGCCCGCTCCCACATTTGACTGCATTTCAAAGGTGGAACTCGGTCAAATGTGGGAGCGGGCTTGCTCGCGAATACAGACGCCTCGGTCTACAGCCTTACACTGGCAAACGTCGACTCATTGCGCGCCTGGCTCAACGCCGACATCGGCCCGGCCAACGGTGACAACACCAACGCCTGCGGGATCGGCATCATCGCCACTTGCTGGGTGGTGTTGGAACCTACGCGTTCATCCCGTGGCGGAATGCCGAAGTATTCGCGGTAGCACTTGGAGAAGTGCGGCGTGGACACAAACCCGCACACCGAGGCTACTTCGATGATCGACATCGGCGTTTGCTTGAGCAACTGCCGCGCACGAATCAGGCGCAGCTTGAGGTAGTAGCGCGACGGCGAGCAGTGCAGGTATTTCTGGAACAGCCGCTCCAGCTGACGCCGCGAGACGGCGACGTACACGGCCAGTTCATCGAGGTCGATCGGCTCCTCCAGGTTGGCTTCCATCAGCGCGACAATTTCCTGCAGCTTCGGCTGGTTGGTGCCGAGCATGTGCTTGAGCGGCACGCGCTGGTGATCCTGTTCGTTGCGGATGCGCTCGTACACGAACATCTCGGAAATCGCCGCCGACAGTTCACGGCCGTGGTCGCGGCTGATCAGGTGCAGCATCATGTCCAGCGGCGCGGTGCCGCCCGAACTGGTGAAGCGATTGCGGTCGAGGGTAAACAAGCGCGTGCTCATCGACACCCGTGGGAAGGCTTCCTGCATGGATGCCAGGCATTCCCAGTGCACGCTGCAGTCAAATCCGTCGAGCAGGCCGGCGCAGGCCAGGGCCCAGCTACCGGTGCACACCGCGCCGAGGCGACGGGACTGGCGCGCCTGGCTTTGCAGCCACGACACATGTTCGCGGGTCACGGTGCGCTGGATACCCACGCCACCGCAAACAATCACGGTGTCCAGGGCTGGGGCTTTGTGCATGGAGCAATCGGGGGTGATTTGCAGGCCATCGCTGGCCCATACCTGGTTGCCGTCGACGCTCAAGGTGGTCCAGCGATACAGCTCGCGGCCGGACAATTGGTTGGCCATGCGCAGCGGTTCGACTGCGGACGCCAGGGAAATCAGCGTGAAATTGTCCAGCAGCAAAAAGCCGATGGATTGAGGCGCACGGTTCTGGGGTTGGGCCCCGGAGTTGAACGACGTCATCGCGGTATCTCCTCACACAAAGCGGGTGATGGCCTCAGGCGAGGCTCTTGTTATTGCACTCTTCATCCATCAGGAGAGAGGCTTTGGATTGATAGAGCAAATGCCATGCCTAAACTTGAATAGGCATTCAATAAATCCTAAAAACGACCTGTGAGGTGTCTATATAAGCCCCCGCCCGGCGTGAGGATATGACGTGGAAAAAGCCTACGTTCAAGGTCTGTGAGCAGATCGGTAGCACTTGTGGGAAGGCGCTTTCAGGACGTAGGAAACGGGTGTCACCACACGCACGGGCGACGGGTGGCAGGCGGGAATATCGTTTGGGAGCTACTTATCTGTTTGCGACGCGCTAAAAGGCAGCGCTTTTGGCGGGGGTGTTCACTTTATGAGCAGCGGTGTTTGAACTACCGCCATCGCGGGTAAGCCCACTCCCACATTTGAATGTATTCACAAATCACTTTTGTGGGAGCTGGCTTGCCTGCGATGCAGGCGACTCGGTCTCAGCATTCGACGGCACTCACCGCCAACCCACCCCGCGATGTTTCCTTGTACTTGTCATGCATGTCCGCGCCGGTATCGCGCATGGTGCGGATCACCCGGTCCAGGGAGATAAAGTGCTGGCCGTCGCCACGCAAGGCCATCTGCGCCGCGTTGATCGCCTTGACCGCCGCAATCGCGTTGCGCTCGATGCACGGCACTTGCACCAGGCCACCCACCGGGTCGCAGGTCAGGCCCAGGTTGTGTTCCAGGCCGATTTCGGCGGCGTTGCACACCTGCTCCGGGGTTGCGCCAAGAATCTCGGCAAGCCCCGCCGCGGCCATGGCGCAGGCCGAGCCGACTTCACCCTGGCAACCCACTTCGGCACCGGAGATCGAAGCGTTCTTTTTACACAGGATGCCGATGGCCGCCGCACCGAGGAAGTAGTCCACCACGTTGGCCTCGGTGACTTGCTCACTGAACTTCATGAAGTAGTGCAGCACCGCCGGAATGATCCCCGCCGCGCCATTGGTCGGTGCGGTGACCATGCGCCCACCGGCGGCATTTTCTTCGTTGACGGCCAGGGCGAACAGGTTGACCCATTCCATGGCGCTCAAGGTCGAGCCGATCACATTCGGCTTGCCCAATTCCTGCAGGCTGCGGTGCAACTTGGCAGCGCGGCGGCGCACATTCAGGCCGCCGGGCAGGATGCCTTCGTGCTTGAGGCCCTGCTCAACGCAGTCCTGCATGGCGCGCCAGAGCTTCATCAGGCCACTGCGGATTTCTTCCTCCGAGCGCCAGACCTTTTCGTTGGCCAGCATCAATTCGGCAACGCGCAGATTGTGGGTGTTACACAACTGCAACAGCTCCACCGCGCTGGAAAAATCATAGGGCAACTCGGTGCGGTCCATATCGGCCACGCCGCTGCGCGCCTGGGCTTCATCCACCACAAAACCGCCCCCCACCGAATAGTAGGTATCGCGATGCAATTCGGTCTGGGCGCCGTAGACCACCAGGGTCATGGCATTGGGATGGAACGGCAGGTTCTCGTCGATCAGGCGCATGTCCCGCGACCATACAAAGGGCACCGGCACGCGGTTGTCCAGCAGCAGCGTCTGCGTCTGGCGCAGGGTCTCGATGCGCAGGCCGATCTGCGACGGATCAATCGCGTCCGGCCATTCGCCCATCAGCCCCATGATCACCGCGTTGTCGCTGCCATGGCCGATGCCGGTGGCCGACAGCGAGCCATACAGCTGAACTTCGACGCGCTGCACCTGTTCCAAAAGAGCACGCTCACGCAGGTTTTGCACAAACAACGCCGCGGCACGCATGGGGCCGACGGTGTGGGAACTGGACGGCCCGATGCCAATCTTGAACAGGTCGAAAACGCTGATAGCCATTGCGCGAAACTCCTCGATAGCACAGTCCAGGCGCAATAACGCCTGTTGGCGGAGCTGCTACGCTCAAGTCGCCCAGATGGCCGCATCATCAAGCTTTCGCTGCGCCGTCCGGCGTCTCACACCGACATACCCATGCTCACCAGCGTCGTCCCCGCGCAATGGGGCGTAATCGCCGTTTTTGGCGGTGCAGATCGAGAAAAAGTGCAGTTTTGCCTGTGGAAAAACCTGTAAGCGACGTCACCGACACTGGATACGACCATCCCTGTACTGGATACGACGCACCCTGTAGGCGTCAGATTTTCACTGGTACATGATCAGTCTCGACTCGTTTGCAAGGCACCAAGGCGGCACCTAGCTCGCACGCCCCAACTGCAACACTTATAAGCGCGGTCAAGCACCGCCGGAAAAACACCAGGAGTCCAAACCCATGAAAGGTTCCCCCCCGTTGTTGTTGGCCGCCATGCTGAGTCTTCCCCTTGCGGCTCACGCTGCTGATCCCGAGCAGTGCAGTACCGTCAACTTCTCCGATGTCGGCTGGACCGATATCACCGTCACTACCGCCACCACCAGCGAGATCCTCAAGGGCCTGGGCTACAAGCCCCGCACCACGATGATTTCCGTACCCGTGACCTACAAGTCCCTGGCCGACGGCAAGAACATGGATATCTTCCTCGGCAACTGGATGCCGACCATGGAGAACGACATCAAGCAGTACCGTGATGCCGGCACCGTGGAAACCGTGCGCGCCAACCTGGAAAACGCCAAGTACACCCTGGCAGTGCCACAAGCGCTGTACGACAAGGGCCTGAAAGACTTCGCCGATATCACCAAATTCAAGGACGAACTGGATGGCAAGATCTACGGCATCGAGCCTGGCAATGACGGCAACCGCACCATTCAGACACTGATCGACAAGGACGCCTTTGGCTTGAAATCGGCCGGTTTCAAGATCGTCGAATCCAGCGAAGCCGGAATGCTTTCCCAGGTCGAACGTGCCAGCAAACGCGACAAGGCCATCGTGTTCCTCGGCTGGGAACCGCATCCGATGAACACGCGCTTCAAGATGAAATACCTGACCGGGGGTGACGATTCGTTCGGCCCCAACTACGGCCAGGCCACCATCTACACCAACACCCGCAAGGGCTACTCCGAGGAATGCAGCAACGTGGGCCAGTTGCTGAAAAACCTGGTGTTCACCCTGGACATGGAAAGCACCCTGATGGGTAACGTCCTCGACGACAAAATCAAACCCGATGCCGCCGCCAAGGCCTGGCTGAAGAAAAACCCACAAGTACTCGACACCTGGCTCGCCGGGGTCACCACCCTTGATGGCAAACCAGGACTTGCCGCCGTAAAAGCCTATCTCGACAAGTAATCGCTGACCCTGGGCCGGCGTGCCGGCCCAGGATGTTTTCCCTCTTCGCATGTGGACATTCACTACCATGCTGACTGAACAGAAAATCCCCCTAGGCCAGTACATCGCTGCCTTCGTCGAATGGTTGACGCAGAACGGCGCCGATTATTTCGACGCGATCGCATCGACACTGGAAACGATGATCCACGGCGTGACGTTCGCGCTGACCTGGTTCAATCCGCTGGCATTGATCGGTCTGATTGCGCTGCTTGCACACTACATTCAACGTAAATGGGGGCTGACTGTTTTTGTCATCGTCTCCTTCCTGTTGATCCTCAACCTGGGGTACTGGCAGGAAACCATGGAGACCCTGGCCCAGGTGCTGTTCGCCACCCTGGTTTGCGTGTTGATCGGCGTGCCGCTGGGCATCGTTGCCGCGCACAAACCGATGTTCTACACGATGATGCGCCCGGTGCTCGACCTGATGCAGACCGTGCCGACCTTCGTCTACCTGATCCCGACCCTGACCCTTTTCGGGCTGGGGGTGGTACCCGGGCTGATCTCCACGGTGGTGTTCGCGATCGCCGCGCCAATCCGCCTGACCTACCTGGGCATCCGCGATGTACCGCAAGAACTGATGGATGCCGGCAAGGCCTTTGGCTGCTCGCGCCGCCAACTGCTCTCGCGCATCGAACTGCCCCACGCCATGCCGAGCATTGCTGCCGGTATTACCCAATGCATCATGCTGTCGTTGTCGATGGTGGTGATCGCGGCCCTGGTGGGCGCCGACGGCCTCGGCAAACCCGTGGTCAACGCGCTGAACACCGCCGACATTTCCCTGGGCTTTGAAGCGGGCCTGGCGATTGTGCTGCTGGCCATCATGCTCGACCGTATCTGCAAACAACCCGATGCCAAAGTAGGGGGTGATGCATGAGCATTATCCGATTCGACAATGTCGATGTGATCTTCTCCAAAGACCCACGCGAAGCCCTCAAGCTGTTGGACGAGGGGATGCACCGCAACGAAATCCTGAAAAAGACCGGGCAGATTGTCGGCGTTGAAAAAGCCAGCCTGGATATCGAGAAAGGCGAGATCTGCGTGTTGATGGGCCTGTCCGGTTCCGGCAAGTCGAGCCTGTTGCGCTGTATCAACGGCCTTAACACCGTGAGCCGTGGCCAGTTGTTTGTAGAGCATGAAGGTCGCCAGATCGACATCGCTTCGTGCACGCCGGCAGAGCTGAAAATGATGCGCACCAAGCGCATCGCCATGGTGTTCCAGAAGTTCGCCCTGATGCCTTGGCTGACTGTGCGCGAAAACATCAGCTTTGGCCTGGAGATGCAGGGTCGCCCCGAGAAGGAGCGGCGCAAGCTGGTGGACGAAAAGCTCGAACTGGTCGGCCTGACCCAATGGCGCAACAAGAAACCCGACGAACTCTCAGGCGGTATGCAGCAGCGCGTCGGCCTGGCCCGCGCCCTGGCGATGGACGCCGACATCCTGTTGATGGACGAACCGTTCTCGGCCCTCGACCCGCTGATCCGCCAGGGCCTGCAGGACGAATTGCTGGAGCTGCAACGCAAGCTGAGCAAGACCATCGTGTTCGTCAGCCACGACCTCGACGAGGCACTCAAGCTGGGCAGCCGTATCGCGATCATGAAAGACGGCAAGATCATCCAGTACAGCGTGCCGGAAGAGATCGTGCTGAACCCGGCGGATGACTATGTGCGCACGTTCGTCGCCCATACCAACCCGCTCAACGTTTTGTGCGGCCGCAGCCTGATGCGCACCCTGGACAACTGCAAGCGGGTCAACGGTTCGGTATGCCTGGATCCGGGCGGCGACTCGTGGCTGGACCTGGCCGAAGGCAACACCATCCAGGGCGCGCGGCAAAATGGCGTAGCGATGAACCTGCAGAACTGGGCGCCGGGCCAAGCCGTGGAAGGCCTGGGGCGGTTGCCGACGTTGGTGGATTCGAATATCGGCATGCGTGATGCGTTGCAGATTCGCTACCAGACCGGCAACAAGCTGGTGCTGCACGACAACAACAAGGTGGTGGGGATTCTGGGGGACAGCGAGCTGTACCACGCCCTGCTGGGCAAGAACCTGGGCTGAAGACCCAACTGAAGGAACTGGATCAATGTAGGAGCGAGCTTGCTCGCGAAAAACTCACAGGCACCGGGTTCCTCCAGGAAACACGCGTTATCGTTGACGTTTTTCGCGAGCAAGCTCGCTCCTACATTTGACCGCATTGCCAAGTTTGAACAGGCGGTGTCAGTGACGACACCGCCGGCTTTTATCAGCTATAGACACGGCCAAGGAGCTGCCGATGGCTTTCAAACTGATCGAGCACATCCCGGGTGATCTGTTCCTGGGTGAAGCCCATCAGGTCGTATTCCTGACCGCCGTTGTGCAGGTAGACCTCGGCGCGGTAGTAGCGCGCACGCTCCTCGTGCGCTTCGATCGACTCACTCGGCGCCGCCAGGTAGCCATCCAGGCTCACCTCGTAGACAAACGGGTTGCCTTCCATCTCGATCCGCACGCCAATGCAGCGCTTGGATTTACCCAACAGTGTCTGCACATCCAGCCCCTGGGCGCGCAACGCCACGGCCGCTTCTTCCAGCGCCGGGGTGACTTTCTTGTCCATGAAACGCTGCACCACAGCCTGGCTCGGTTGCAGGTCCTGGGCAGTCAGGCGCTCGCTGAAACCACGACGGCCGCGTTCGGCCAATTGCGCCTGCTCCTGTTCGATGGCCACGTCCTGGCGCATGGCCTTGTGCAAACCGAACATAAAGAAGATCAGCACCACCGAGAACGGCAAGCCCGCCAGCACCACCATGGTCTGCATGGCTTCGAAGTTACCGGCAAACAGCAAACCGATGGTCACCAGGGTGATCACCGCCGACCAGAAGATCCGCAGCCAGTGCGGCGCATCCTCATCCACGTTGCCGCCTTTGCACGACAGGTTGGCCATCATCACCGCGCCGGAATCCGCCGGCGTCAGGAACAGCACAAAGCCGACAAAGATCGACACGCCGATCACCACTTTCGACGCCGGGTAGTATTCCAGCAACTGGTAGATCGCCATGGAGGGTTGCTCCAGCGCGGTCTTGCCCAGCTCCACGGCCCCATGGTTGAGGACCAGGTCCAGGGCCGAGTTGCCGAAGATCGACAGCCACGCCAGGGTAAAGCCCAGCGGAATCAGCAGTACGCCCGCCACCAGTTCACGTACGGTACGGCCACGGGAAATACGCGCGATGAACATGCCCACGAATGGCGCCCAGGAAATCCACCAGGCCCAGTAGAACAGGGTCCACAGGCCCATCCAGCGCTCGGATTTCTCGCCATCGCCTTCGTACACGTACAGGTCGAAGGTCTTGAGCACCAGGCCGTTCATGTAGTCGCCGATGTTCTGCACAAAGCCGTTGAGCAAGTGCAGGGTAGGGCCAAACAGCAGCACAAAAATCAACAGGCCGCTGAACAACACAATGTTGAGGTTGGACAGACGGCGAATGCCGTTCTCCACGCCCGACACGGCAGCGATGGTCGCCACGGTGCTCATCACGATGATCACGATCAGCAGGTTGGTGTTGCTGTGCTCCATGCCGAACAGGTTTTCCAACCCGGACGACACTTGCATCGAACCAATCCCCAGGTTCGTCACCAGGCCCAGCAGGGTCACGAACATGCCGAAGCCGTCCACCGCGTGACCGGCCGCGCCTTTGACCCAGCGCTCGCCCATCAATGGGTACAGCGCCGAACGCAGCGCCAGCGGCTGGTTATGCCGGTAGGCAAAGTACGCCACGGCCAGGCCGACCAGCGCATAGATCGCCCAGCCATGCAGGCCCCAGTGCAGGAAGGTCAACTGCAACGCCTGGCGCGCGGCCATATGGGTGGCGGCGGCGCCTTCAGGCGGGTTGAAGTAGTGGTCCAACGGCTCGGACGCGCCGAAGTACAGCAACGAAATGCCGATGCCCGAAGAGAACAACATGCCGGCCCAGGCGCCGTAGCTGAAGTCTGGAGTGTCGGCCTTGCTGCCCAGCTTCAATTTGCCGTAGGAGGAAAACGCCAGGCCCACCACGAATACCAGGTAGGCGGCGATGACCACCATGTAGTACCAGCCAAAGCTTTTCGAGAGCCAGGTCTGGGCGACTCCCAGCATTCTGCCGGCCTCTTGCGGGGCGATGATCAGAACGGCGGTCAACAACAGGATCAACGCGGTGGAGGTGTAGAACACCCAACCGTTGACCCGCACCTTTTCCGGTGGGGTCTTTATAAGAGAGGCAGAACTCATGGCACAGAGGCTCCGGGCAGTGCGAGAGAGGACACAAGGCAGCGCTTGACCCGCGCCATCGATTTTTCGGCAGTCGACGGACGGGTGTTATAAAGACATCCCGAAAAACCCCGAACCCCAGCGAAGCGCTGTGACGGGCTGTTTCAGGGGTTTTTACGGATGTCAGATGTGCCTGCCGACACGTAGGAAATACCTGTAGGCAGCGACCATTTGTCGCAGATCTTATTCTTTGTTGATTGAACGTTCAATCAAAACAAAATAGACTGGCCCTCAAGCCGACGAACGTTTACGCCCGTCGGCAGGCCTAAGGAGAGGTGCTACATGCCCAAGGTCGGTATGCAACCCATACGCCGCCAGCAGTTGATCGAAGCCACATTGACGGCCATCGATCAGGTTGGGATGGGAGATGCCAGCATTGCGCTGATCGCCCGTCTGGCCGGAGTTTCGAACGGCATCATCAGTCACTACTTTCAGGACAAGAATGGCCTGATCGCCGCAACGATGCGGTACCTGATGAATGTGCTGATCGAGAACGTCCACGAACGCAGGCTTGCGCTGAAGGACGACAGCCCACGGGCGCACCTTCGGGTGATCATCGAGGGCAACTTCGACGCCAGCCAGGTCAACGGACCGGCAATGAAAACCTGGCTGGCCTTCTGGGCCACCAGCATGCACCACCCGTCTTTGCACAGGTTGCAGCGGATCAACGATCAACGTCTGTATTCCAACCTGTGCTGCCAGTTCCGCCGAGTGCTACCGCTGCCGCACGCACGCAAAGCAGCCCGAGGCCTGGCGGCCCTGATCGACGGCTTGTGGTTGCGCGGCGCCCTGTCGGGAGACGCTTTCGACACGGAGCAGGCGCAACGGATCGCTTACGAATACATGGATTTCCAATTGGCCAAGCAGGTGAGTTAGAGCACACATAAACGCTCAACCCCTGAACGGCTACTGAGTGGGCTGCGCCCCTCAGTGGTTAACGCCAACCACTTATGCACTTGCGAGGACTTTATGGCCCGTTTCGAACTGCAAAAACTCTACATTGACGGCGGCTACAGCGACGCTGGCAGCGATGCCACCTTCGAAGCCATCAACCCGGCTAACGGTGAAGTTCTCGCCAACGTGCAACGCGCCACTTTCGAAGACGTCGAGCGTGCCGTGGTCAGCGCCGAAAAGGGCCAGAAAATCTGGGCCGCGATGACTGCCATGGAGCGTTCGCGCATCCTGCGTCGCGCCGTGGAAATCCTGCGCGAGCGCAACGATGAACTGGCTGCCCTGGAAACCCTGGACACCGGTAAATCCTTCTCCGAAACCAAGTACGTCGACATCGTCACCGGTGCCGACGTGCTGGAATACTACGCCGGCCTGGTGCCTGCCATCGAAGGCGAGCAGATCCCGCTGCGCACCACCTCCTTCGTCTACACCCGCCGCGAGCCGCTGGGCGTGGTCGCCGGCATCGGCGCGTGGAACTACCCGATCCAGATCGCCCTGTGGAAGTCCGCCCCAGCCCTGGCTGCCGGCAACGCAATGATCTTCAAGCCAAGTGAAGTGACGTCGCTGACCACCCTGAAACTGGCCGAGATCTACACCGAAGCCGGCGTTCCGGATGGCGTGTTCAACGTCCTGACCGGCAGCGGCCGTGAAGTCGGCACCTGGCTGACCGAGCACCCGCGCATCGAAAAAATCTCCTTCACCGGCGGCACCGATACCGGCAAGAAGGTCATGGCCAGCGCGTCGAGCTCCTCGCTCAAAGACGTGACCATGGAACTGGGCGGCAAATCCCCGCTGATCATTTTCGACGACGCCGACCTGGATCGTGCCGCCGATACCGCGATGATGGCCAACTTCTACAGCTCCGGCCAGGTCTGCACCAACGGCACTCGCGTGTTTATTCCAAAGCACCTGCAAGCCGCCTTTGAAGCCAAGATCGTCGAGCGTGTAGCGCGCATCCGCGTCGGCAACCCAGAAGACGAAAACACCAACTTCGGCCCGCTGGTCAGCTTCGCCCACATGGAAAGCGTGCTCGGCTACATCGCCAAAGGTAAAGAAGAAGGCGCACGCCTGCTGTGCGGCGGCGACCGTCTGACCGACGGCGACTTCGCCAAGGGCGCGTTCGTGGCACCGACTGTGTTCACTGACTGCACCGACGAAATGACCATCGTGCGTGAAGAAATCTTCGGCCCAGTGATGAGCATCCTCACCTACGAGACTGAAGAAGAAGTGATCCGTCGTGCCAACGACACCGACTTCGGCCTGGCTGCTGGCCTGGTGACCAAGGACTTGAACCGCGCCCACCGCGTGATTCATCAGCTCGAAGCGGGTATCTGCTGGATCAACGCCTGGGGCGAGTCCGACGCCAAGATGCCGGTTGGCGGCTACAAGCAGTCGGGTGTTGGCCGTGAGAACGGGATCAGCTCGCTGAACAACTTCACCCGCATCAAATCGGTACAGGTTGAGCTGGGCGACTACGCCTCGGTGTTCTAAACCCGAGTTCTGTATTGCCTGCGAGGCCGCCATCGCAGGCAAGCCAGCTCCCACATTGGAATGCGTTCCCCTGTGAGAGCGGGCTTGCCCGCGATGGAGCCCGACCTGACCATCTCCAAAGAGGGTGCATTTATGTCCCAAGAATACGACTACATCATTGTGGGTGCCGGCTCTGCCGGTAACACCCTGGCGACCCGTCTGACCGAAGACGAAGGCGTCACCGTCCTGCTGCTGGAAGCCGGCGGCCCGGACTACCGTCTCGATTTCCGTACCCAGATGCCAGCTGCCCTGGCGTTCCCGCTGCAAGGCCGCCGCTACAACTGGGCCTATGAAACCGATCCAGAGCCACACATGGACGGCCGCCGCATGGAATGTGGTCGCGGCAAGGGCCTGGGTGGCTCCTCGCTGATCAACGGCATGTGCTACATCCGTGGCAACGCCATGGACTACGACAACTGGGCGAAACTGCCAGGCCTGGAAAACTGGAGCTACCTCGACTGCCTGCCGTATTTCCGCAAGGCCGAAACCCGCGACATCGGCCCTAACGATTACCACGGTGGCGAAGGCCCGGTCAGCGTGACCACGCCCAAGGCCGGCAACAACCCGCTGTTCCACGCCATGGTCGAAGCCGGCGTGCAGGCCGGCTACCCGCGCACTGAAGACTTGAACGGCTATCAGCAGGAAGGCTTCGGCCCGATGGACCGTACCGTCACGCCGAACGGCCGTCGCGCCAGTACCGCCCGTGGCTACCTGGACACCGCCAAGAAGCGCTCGACCCTGACCATCGTCACCCATGCCCTGACCGACAAAGTGTTGTTCGAAGGCAAGCGTGCGGTCGGCGTGCGTTACCTGATCGGTGCCGCCGAAGAACGTGTTGAAGCCCGTGCGCGCAAGGAAGTGCTGGTGTGCAGCGGCGCAATCGCCTCGCCACAACTGCTGCAACGTTCCGGTGTCGGCCCGGCCAAACTGCTGGAAAGCCTCGACATCCCGGTGGTCCACGACCTGCCAGGCGTCGGCGAAAACCTGCAGGACCACCTGGAGCTGTACCTGCAATACGCCTGCACCCAGCCAGTCTCGCTGTACCCGTCGCTGCTCTGGTACAACCAGCCGGCGATCGGTGCCGAATGGCTGTTCAACGGCACCGGCATCGGCGCCAGCAACCAGTTCGAAGCGGGCGGCTTTATTCGTACCCGTGAAGAATTCGAGTGGCCGAACATCCAGTACCACTTCCTGCCGGTAGCGATTAACTACAACGGCAGCAACGGTGTGAAAGAGCACGGTTTCCAGGCACACATGGGCTCCATGCGTTCGCCGAGCCGTGGCCGTGTGCAAGTGAAGTCGAAGAACCCACGGGACTACCCGAGCATCCTCTTCAACTACATGGCCACCGAGCAGGACTGGCAGGAGTTCCGCGATGGCATCCGCCTGACCCGTGAAATCATGCAGCAGCCGGCACTGGACCAGTACCGTGGCCGCGAAATCAGCCCGGGCATCGAGGTGCAAACCGACGAGCAACTGGACAAGTTCATCCGCGAGCACGCCGAAACCGCGTTCCACCCGTCCTGCTCGTGCAAGATGGGCACCGACGAAATGGCCGTGGTCGATGGCGAAGGCCGCGTGCATGGCATGCAGGGCCTGCGGGTGGTCGATGCGTCGATCATGCCGATCATCACCACCGGTAACCTGAACGCGCCAACCATCATGATCGCCGAGAAAATCGCCGACAAGATGCGTGGCCGCCAGTTGCCGCGCAGCACCGCCGACTACTACGTGGCCGGCGATGCGCCAGTGCGTGGCAAGCCGTTGCGTGAAGTGGGTCCTAGCCTGTAGGAGCGAGCTTGCTCGCGAAAAACCTCAGAACCCCGCGGGGCACCAACTGCCCCGCGTCATCGTTAACGACATTCGCGTGCAAGCTCCCCGTACAAAACCCCTCCTACACCGCCCCACCCTTGATCCCACCCCCGCGCCGGCCTAATCTAGTCCCTCGCGCAAACGTTTCACCTCCCTACCGACACGCCGGCTTCTGCCTGGCCACGAGGCTTTCTCATGTTTGATGTCGTTTCTTCGAGCAAATGGCCTACCGGCTTCCTGATCAATCCAAACGTTGAACCGCTGGACCCGAAATGGCTGAAGGAATTCAGCAAGATCCCGGCCGCGGCCGTCAGCGACTGCCTGGGCCGTAACGTCGGTGGCCTGGGCCTCAAGGCCTTCCACGGCAACGCACCGATGCTCGGCAGCGCGCTGACCGTACGTGTGCGCCCCGGTGACAACCTGATGATTCTCAAAGCCATGCAAATGGCCCGCCCGGGCGATGTGCTGGTGATCGACGGCAGCGCCGACCTGACCCGCGCCGTGTTCGGCGGCATCATGCGTGCCATGGCCCTGAAGGCCGGCATCGTCGGCGTGGTGATCAACGGCGCCCTGCGTGACCTCGACGAATGGCAAACCGGCGAGCTGCCGGCCTACGCCATCGGCGGCGTGCACCGTGGCCCGAGCACCGACGGTGGCGGCGAGATCAACGTACCGATCTCGTGCGCGGGCATGCTGGTAGCCCCTGGCGACCTGATGATCGGCGATGGCGACGGCGTGGTCGCCGCCTCACGCAGCGAACTGCCGGAGTTGCTGGTGCGCTGCCATGACCTGCTGGCCCGCGAGAAAGCCACACTGGCCGCTATCGAAGCCGGCACCCTGGACCCTGATCGCTTTGACGCCATCCTGCGCGCCAAGGGTTGCCCGGTCTAACCCTGTAGGAGCGAGCTTGCTCGCGAAAAACCCAAGAGCGCGGCATTTATCCAGAATGCCCGCGCCATCGTTCGCGACCTTCGCGAGCAAGCTCGCTCCTACAGCGATGAGGGCCTCCGGGCCACCGCTGCCAACAAGGAGGTCCCCATGTTCGACAAACACCCGCAACTCAAAAAGCATTTCGCCGCCCTGCGCACCCACGCCGAGTTCTTCTCGTTGCGCTACGTGCGCGAGTCCGGCCAGTACCTGTCGGTACGCAAGAACGTCGCCGAGCCGCCGCACCTGAGCCGCGACGAAGGCGCCATGCTCACCGTGCGTCTCAACGGTGTCGAAGCCTACGCCGCCACCCATGATATTTCCCTGGCCGGCCTGCAAGCCGCGCTGGAGCGGGCCGAACAGCAAGCCCGTCGCATCAGGCCCCATGCCCTGCTCGACCTGCGCGACCAGCCGGTGTCCAGCGACATCGCCGACTATCTGTCGCCAGAACTCGACCAACCCTTCCCGTCCCTGAGTGACTGCTACCAACTGCTCGGCGCCGAATCGGCCGCCGTGCCCAAGGATGAGCGCCTGGTGAACTGGGAGGTCAGCCTGGGCACCACTCACGTCGAGCAGATCTACCTCAACAGTGCCAGCGCCGAGTTGCGCCAGGCCCAGCGTTTTGTGTTCCCCGGTGTCGATGTCACGGCCTACGACGGCAACGACAGCCAGACCCGCACCCTGGGCGGCAGCAACTTTGGCCAGCAAGGTGGCTTTGAGGTGATCAGCCGTTTCGGCCTGGTCGGCGCCGCGCCACGGATTGCCGACGAGGCCCTGCAACTGCTGCTGGCCCCCAACACGCCCCAAGGCCCGCGCGACCTGCTGCTGATGCCTGACCAAATGATCCTGCAGATCCACGAGTCCATCGGCCACCCGCTGGAGCTGGACCGCATCCTCGGCGACGAGCGCAATTACGCCGGCACCAGCTTCGTCAAGGCCAGCGACTTCGGCCACCTGCAATACGGTTCCAACCTGCTGAACGTGACCTTCGACCCCAACATTCCCGAACAACTGGCCAGCTACGCCCATGACGATGACGGCACGCCCGCCAACAAGCAGTTCCTGATCCGCAATGGCCTGCTGCTCAAACCCTTGGGCGGGGCGCTGTCGCAATACCGCTCGGGCCTGGGCGGCGTGGCCAACAGCCGCGCCAGCAGTTGGAACCGCGCGCCCATCGACCGCATGGCCAACCTCAATATCGAGGCCGGCGACCAAAGCCTGGCGCAACTGATCGGCGGCATCGAGCACGGCATCCTGATGTCGACCAACCGTTCCTGGTCCATCGACGATGCGCGCAACAAGTTCCAGTTCGGTTGCGAATGGGGCCAGTTGATCGAGAACGGCGAGCTCAAGGGCGTGGTCAAGAACCCCAACTACCGGGCGATTTCCGCGCAGTTCTGGCGCAAGCTCAGTGCCGTGGGCGATGCCAGTACCTTCAAGGTGCTGGGCACGCCCAACTGTGGCAAGGGCGAGCCGAACCAGGTGATCCGCGTCGGCCATGCTTCGCCTGCGTGTGTGTTCAGCGATGTAGATGTGTTTGGGGGAGATGCCTGATGAATGCTTTCAAGGAACTGGTGGAGTGGCTCAAACAGGCCATCACCGCCGAGGAACAGTTTCATCTGGGCTACGCGGCGGAGTCGTCCGAATTCGTGCGTTTCAATCACGCCAAGGTACGCCAGGCCGGCCAGGTGCAGCAGGCCAGCCTCAACCTCAAGCTGATCAATGATGGCCGGCATGCCGACCTTGGCATCACCCTGGCCGGATCCCCCGAAGTCGACCGCCAGCGCCTGGCCGAGGGCCTGCAGCAATTGCGCGAAACCCTGCCCTTGCTGCCCAAGGATCCTTACCTGCTGCTCAATCACACGGCTTGGCAGAACAGGAGCGAGCAGGCCCAGGCGTTGCCAGACCTCGATCAGGTCCTGGCCGACATCAGCCACGGCGCCCAAGGCCTGGACTTGGTCGGAATCTATGCCGCCGGGCCGATCAGCCACGGGTTCGCCAGCTCGTCGGGGGCCTTTGGCTGGCACCAGGCCAATAGCTTCAACTTTGACTTCAGCCTATTCCATGCCAATGGCGAGGCGGTAAAGGCCAGCTACGCCGGCGATGCCTGGGACAGCGCGGCGTTTGCCCAGCGCTTGCAGCACGCCCGCGAACAACTGGAGTTCCTGGGCCGACCATTGCACGCCCTGGCGCCCGGCCAATACCGTGCCTACCTGGCGCCGGCGGCTCTGGAAGAAATCGTCGACATGCTCACGTGGGGCGGTTTTTCTGCACAGGCCATCGCCAGCAAGGGCAGCCCATTGCAACGCCTGTATGCCGGTGACCAGGCCCTGAGCCCGCTGGTGGGCATGAGCGAACAGATCACGGCCTCCCTGAGCCCGGCGTTCTCCCGTGACGGTTATCCGCGCAGCGACGTGACCTTGATCGCCGATGGCCGGGCACAGGGGCGCCTGGTCAACTCACGCAGCGCCGCCGAATACGGCTTGAGCACCAACGGCGCCAGCGGCGATGAGTCCCCCAGCGCCTTGCAGATGGCCGCCGGCAACCTGGCCCAGGCCGATATCCTCAAGCAACTGGGCACCGGGCTGTATATCAGCAACCTGTGGTACCTGAACTACTCCGACCAGCCGGCGGCGCGCCTGACGGGCATGACCCGCTTCGCCACATTCTGGGTGGAAAACGGCGAGATCAAGGCGCCGGTCAGCACCATGCGTTTTGACGACAGCGTGTATCACCTGCTGGGATCGCAGTTGGAAGCGCTGACTGCCGAGCGCGAGCTGCGGCTGTCGGCCAGCACCTACGGCGCGCGCAACACTTCATCGAGCTTGCTGCCCGGCGCTTTGGTCAAGCGTCTGACCCTGACCTTGTAAACCTTGGGCCGAGTGTGGTGAAGGCAAGCTTGTTGTGGCGAGGGGGCTTGTCCCCCGCTGGGCTGCGAAGCAGCCCCAAAACCAGCCCCCGCGGTCAACCTGACACAACTCGGTGCACCTTACTGGGGCTGCTTCGCAGCCCAGCGGGGGACAAGCCCCCTCGCCACAACAAGCTCCCTGAGACCACACCAAGCTCCCTACCCACGGTTTAGGCCGGCTCCTACAGGGCAATCCCCCGCACGCTGATGAACCTTCCCTGACAGCGCCCCGTTGGTTGGCGGGCTGTTGTCGACTCTCCAAAAGCTCGTTATAACAGTTAGTGGCATCCCGCCACCTTTCAACCCGCTTGCCCGCAAGCGATGCATGACCTCGCCCGGGATAGGGCGAGCCGGAGCGTTGACATGTACCAAGGAAGTTTTGTCATTGATAAGTTGTTCAAGCACTACAACGTTCACGTAGAGCAATTGGGTAACGATCCGCAACGCAAGACCGTGCTGTTGGTCAACGGCGCGCTGTCCACCACCCGCTCATTCGCCCGCACCAGCAAGTGCCTGGCCGAGCATTTCAATGTGCTGATGTTCGACCTGCCGTTTTCCGGCTATTCGCGCCCGCACAACACCGATCTGGACCTGGTGACCAAGGACGACGAAGTCGAGATCCTGCGGGCGCTGGTGGCGCGCTTTCAGGTCAACCATCTGGTGTCGGCCTCCTGGGGTGGCATCTCGACCCTGCTGACCCTGGCACGCAACCCGCCTTCGATCGAAAGCTCGGTGGTGATGGCCCTGGCGCCCAACCTCAACCAGGCGATGCTCGAATATGTGGAGCGGGTGCGGGTGCTGATCGAGGCCGATGACAAGTCCGCCGTCGGCCACCTGCTCAATGAAACCGTCGGCAAATTCCTCTCCAGCCGGCTCAAGCGCAATAACCATCGGCACCTGTCGACCATGGCCACCACCGAATACCGCCAGGCACGCTTTCATATTCATCAGGTACTGGCCCTGGGCGATGGCAACTACCTGCCGCAACTACGCCAGATCGAGACGCCGGTGCATTTCCTCAACGGCACCCTGGATGAGTACACGCCGGCCAATGAGGCCCAACTGTTCAAGCACTATGTGGGGCGCAGCAGCTTCGCCAGTGCCGAACACACCGGCCATTTGCTCGACCTGGAGTCGCGGGAGGCGGCGCTGGCAGTGCATCGGGCACTGATCGATTTCCTGGTGGGCAAACACGTAGCCATCGCCGATATAGACGAACCGCCAGTGGGAAAACCGGCCGAGGTTGGCGCATAATCGGCGACACATAGCCTGCTAACAAAAAGGGATCTCATGCCGAATCGTGTCGTGCTCGATGCCAAGACCGCCCGCTGGTTGCCATGGGTGGTAGCGATTGCCTTCTTCATGCAGTCGCTCGACGGCACGATTCTCAACACGGCCCTGCCCGCCATGGCCGAGGACCTGGCGGAAAACCCGCTGCGCATGCAGGGTGTGATCATCGCCTACATGCTCACCGTGGCCTTGCTGATCCCGGCCTCGGGCTGGATCGCCGACCGTTTCGGCACCAAGAAGATTTTCTTCGGCGCGATCATGCTGTTCAGCATCGGCTCGCTGCTGTGCGCCCTGTCCAGCAGCCTGACCATGCTGGTGGGCGCGCGGGTGATCCAGGGCCTGGGCGGCGCGCTGATGCTGCCCGTCGGCCGGCTGGTGGTGCTGCGCGCCTACCCGCGCTCGGAGCTGGTGCGGATCATGGGCTTTATCACCATTCCCGGCCTGCTCGGCCCCCTGCTCGGCCCGACCATGGGCGGCTGGATGGTGCAGTACCTGACCTGGCACTGGATTTTCCTGATCAACCTGCCGGTGGGCATGATCGGCTGCTACGCCGTGTGGAAATTCATCCCCGACCTGCGCGGCACTGAGCGCACACGCTTCGACAGCCTGGGCTTTTTGCTGTTTGGCGCGGCGATGGTGCTGATCACCATTGCCATGGAAGGCCTGGGCGAGCTGCACCTGCCGCACTTGCGCGTGATGTTGCTGCTGTTCGGCGGCATGGCATGCCTGGCGGCCTACTGGCTGCGCGCCGGGCATATCGAAAACCCGCTGTTCTCTCCGGTGCTGTTCAAGACCCGGACCTTTGCCGTGGGCATTCTCGGCAACCTGTTCGCCCGCCTGGGCAGCGGCGCCCTGCCGTTCCTCGTGCCCTTGCTGTTGCAGATCGCCCTGGGCTATTCGCCGTCCCAGGCCGGGATGAGCATGTTGCCCCTGGCGGCGGCGGCCATGGTCGCCAAGTCCATCGCCCGGCCGCTGATCGAGCGCCTGGGCTATCGCATCGTGCTCACCGGCAATACGTTGCTACTGGGCATGATGCTGGCGAGCATGGGCCTGGTCAGCGAGCAGACGCCGTACCCGCTGCTACTGGCCATGCTCGCGGTGCTGGGGGCGATCAACTCCCTGCAATTTACCGCGATGAACACCGTGACCCTGATCGACCTCGACGATGCCCAGGCCAGCAGCGGCAACAGTTTGCTGTCAGTGGTGGCGCAACTGGCCCTGAGCCTGGGGGTTGCCTGCGCCGGCGCCCTGCTGGGCGGGTTTACCGCCGAAGCCGGTAACGATGGGGTCAATACCGTGCTTGAGGCATTCCAGTTGACGTTCCTCACCGTGGGCATCATGGCGATGCTGGCGGCGGCGATCTTCCTGCAATTGTCGCCAAAAGACGGCAAACGGATGGTCAGCCGCGAGCACGACATCGAGCATTAAGCGGCGTCTCGTCTAGAACTTGCAGGGAAATTCCCACGGGGCTGGTACACTGCGCGACATTTTGTTTTTGCAGAGCCAGTCCCGTGACCACCATCGCCACCGCTTTTAATACTTTGCCGCTCTCCGCCGCCATGCTGGCTAACCTCGACTCGCTGGGTTATGCCGAGATGACGCAGATCCAGGCGCAAAGCTTGCCGGTGATCCTCAAGGGGCTGGACCTGATCGCCCAGGCCAAGACCGGCAGCGGCAAGACCGCCGCCTTTGGCATCGGCCTGTTGAACCCGATCAACCCGCGCTACTTCGGTTGCCAGGCCCTGGTGATGTGCCCGACCCGCGAGCTGGCTGACCAGGTGGCCAAGGAAATCCGCCGCCTGGCCCGCGCCGAAGACAACATCAAGGTCCTGACCCTGTGCGGCGGCGTGTCCCTCGGCCCACAGATCGCCTCCCTGGAACATGGCGCCCACGTCATCGTCGGCACCCCCGGCCGCATCCAGCAGCATCTGCGCAAGGGTTCGCTGGTGCTGGACGGCCTGAACACACTGATCCTCGACGAAGCCGACCGCATGCTCGACATGGGTTTCTACGACGCTATCGAAGACATCATCAGCAAGACCCCGGCCCGTCGCCAGACCCTGTTGTTCTCGGCCACCTACCCGGTGAGCATCAAGCAACTGGCCTCCAAATTCATGCGCGCGCCGCAGCAGGTCAAGGCCGAAGCGTTCCACTCCGACGAGCAGATCGAGCAGCGTTTCTACGAAATCTCCCCGGAAGAACGCATGGACGCGGTGACCAAGGTGCTGTCGCACTTCCGTCCGGCCTCCTGCGTAGCCTTCTGCTTTACCAAGCAGCAAGTGCAGGAAACCGTGGACCACCTGACCGCCAAGGGCATTTCTGCAGTCGGCCTGCATGGCGACCTGGAACAGCGCGACCGTGACCAGGTGCTGGCAATGTTTGCCAACCGCAGTACTTCGGTACTGGTGGCCACCGACGTGGCGGCCCGTGGCTTGGACATCGACTCGCTGGACATGGTGATCAACGTCGAACTGGCCCGCGATTCGGAAATCCACATCCACCGCGTGGGCCGTACCGGTCGTGCCGGTGAGACCGGGATCGCCATCAGCCTGGTAGCACCGTCCGAAGCACACCGCGCCCAGGCCATCGAACTGCTGCAAAAAGCCCCGCTGAACTGGGACCAACTGAGCAACCTCAAATCCCAGGGCGGCGCGCCGCTGCTGCCGGTGATGAGCACGTTGTGCATTGCTGCCGGTCGTAAAGACAAGGTTCGCCCAGGCGACATCCTCGGCGCACTGACCGGTGAAGCCGGGATCCCGGGCACCCAGGTCGGCAAGATTGCGATCTTCGACTTCCAGGCCTACGTGGCAGTGGAGCGCAGCGTCGCCAAGCAGGCGTTGCAGCGCTTGAACGATGGCAAGATCAAGGGCCGTTCGTTGCGCGTGCGGATCCTGTAAAGCTCTTCGATTCAATGGAGATCCAATGTGGGAGCGGGCTTGCTCGCGAATGCGGTGTACCAGTCGCCAGATCGGTTGGCTGACAGTGCGCATTCGCGAGCAAGCCCGCTCCCACATTTTTGATTGCATTTCAGATCAATATTTTGTGAGGACACCGTTTTGCGCTCGACCGAAGTTGTGATCATTGGCGCCGGCGCCGCAGGCTTGATGTGCGCGCTGACCGCCGCCGGGCGTGGGCGCAAGGTGATGTTGATCGACCATGCAAACAAGGCCGGCAAGAAGATCCTGATGTCCGGCGGTGGTCGCTGTAACTTCACCAATATGTACACCGAGCCTGCCAACTTCCTCTCGCACAACGCACACTTCTGCAAATCTGCCCTGGCCCGCTACACCCAGTGGGATTTCATCGGCTTGGTGGCCAAGCATGGCGTGCCGTACCACGAGAAAAAACTCGGCCAGCTGTTCTGCGATAACAAATCCAGCGACATCCTCGGCATGCTGCTCGACGAGTGCATCCAGACCGGCGTGAGCCTGCACCTGGACACCTCGATCCAGCAGATCAGCAAACTCGACAGCGGCTATCAGTTGCAGACCACCCTCGGCGAGTTGCGCTGCGAGTCGTTGGTGATTGCCACCGGCGGCCTGTCGATTCCGACCCTGGGCGCCACCGGCTTTGGCTACCAGGTGGCCAGGCAATTCGGCCATGAGCTGTTGCCGACCCGCGCCGGCCTGGTGCCGTTTACCATCACCGATCAGCTCAAGGATTTGTGTGGCGAGTTGTCCGGCACCTCGGTCGATTGCCTGGTGAGCTGTAACGACCAGAGCTTTCGCGAGAACATTCTGTTTACCCATCGCGGCCTGAGCGGGCCGGCGATTTTGCAGATTTCCTCTTATTGGGAAGCTGGCGACACCGTGCAAATCAACCTGTTGCCCGACCACGACGCCCACGCCTGGCTGCAACAGCAACAGGCCGAGCGCCCCAACAGCGAGCTCAAGACCCTGCTGGGCGAGATCTTCACCAAGAAGATGGCCAACCTGCTGGCCGAGACGTGGTTCGTGTCCAAGCCGATGAAGCAGTACACCCACGCCGAACTGGCAGACATCGCCACCAAGCTGGGCGACTGGCAGTTGGTCCCGGCCGGAACCGAAGGCTACCGCACCGCCGAAGTCACCCTGGGTGGGGTGGATACCCGGGAAGTGTCGTCCAAGACCATGGAGTCGCTGAAAAGCCCCGGCCTGTACTTTATCGGCGAAGTGCTGGACGTGACCGGGCACCTGGGTGGGTTCAACTTCCAATGGGCCTGGGCGTCGGGCTATGCGGCGGCGCAGTACGTCTGATCCCCGCCCTCTAGAACGGTAATGCGATCACCTGTGGGAGCGGGCTTGCTCGCGAATGCGCAGTACCAGTCAACTGATCCGGTGGCTGGCACACCGCATTCGCGAGCAAGCCCGCTCCCACATTTTGATTGGGGTGTGCCAAAAACATTTTTTGCTTATGAATGTGATTGCCGCGCTTGCCGTGGCGTCATTACTGGCTCAATTTAGCGGCATCGTCCCGGAAGACCCCAGACTTCATGTCCTCGACCTCGTTCAAGCAGTCCATGCGGCGCCTTTGGGCACTGGATAAGTTCAGTTACAGCGTAAGGGTGTTTATCGCCCTCACCGGCAGCATGGCGCTGTGCTGGTATCAGGATGAAATGTCGCTGCTGATCCCGCTGTTCCTGGGGATTATCGCCAGCGCCCTGGCCGAGACCGATGACAGTTGGCAAGGCCGCCTCAATGCCCTGGCGGTAACGCTGGTGTGTTTCAGCGTGGCGGCGCTGTCGGTGGAGTTGCTGTTTCCCTACCCGTGGATTTTCGCCATCGCCATCGCCCTGGCGAGCTTCTGCCTGACCATGCTCGGCGCCCTCGGCGAGCGCTATGGGGCGATCGCCTCGGCCACCTTGATTCTGTCGGTCTACACCATGATCGGCGTGGATCAGCGCGGTGGCGCCGTCACCGATTTCTGGCACGAGCCCTTGCTGCTGGTGGCCGGCGCCGCCTGGTATGGCGCGCTGTCGGTGCTGTGGCAGGCGATGTTTTCCAACCAACCGGTGCAGCAGAGCCTGGCCCGGCTGTTTCGCGAACTGGGGCGTTACCTCAAGCTCAAGTCGTCGTTGTTCGAGCCTATTCGCCAACTGGACGTAGAAGCGCGGCGCCTGGAACTGGCCCAACAAAATGGCCGGGTGGTGGCGGCGCTCAATGCGGCCAAGGAAATCATCCTGCACCGTGTCGGCAATGGCCGGCCGGGGTCCAAGGTCAGCCGCTACCTCAAGCTGTACTTCTTGGCCCAGGACATCCACGAACGCGCCAGTTCCTCCCACTACCCCTACAACGCGCTGGCCGAGGCGTTCTTCCACAGCGACGTCCTGTTCCGCTGCCAGCGCCTGCTGCGCCAGCAAGGCAAGGCCTGCCAGGCCCTCGCCGAGTCGATCCAGTTGCGCCAGCCGTTTGTCTACGACGCCAGCTTCGCCGAGGCCCTGGGCGACCTGAATGCATCCCTGGAACACCTGCGTATCCAGAGCAACCCGGCCTGGCGCGGCCTGTTACGCTCGCTGCGGGCGCTGGCGGCCAACCTGTCGACCCTCGACCGCCTGCTCAGTGACGCCAGCAACCCCGACAGCCTGGCCGATGCCAGCGACAGCAGCCTGCTGGACCGTTCGCCGCGCAACCTCAAGGAAATGTGGACGCGCCTGCGCACCCAACTGACCCCGACTTCGCTGCTGTTCCGCCACGCCCTGCGCCTGCCCCTGGCGCTGAGCGTGGGCTACGGCATGGTGCATTTGATCCACCCGTCCCAAGGCTACTGGATCATCCTTACCACCCTGTTTGTCTGCCAGCCCAACTACGGCGCGACGCGGCGCAAGCTCGGCCAGCGGATCATCGGCACGGCCATCGGCCTGACGGTGGCCTGGGCGCTGTTCGATCTGTTCCCAAGCCCCCTGGTGCAATCGATGTTCGCCATCGCCGCCGGGCTGGTGTTCTTTATCAACCGCACCACCCGCTACACCCTGGCCACCGCCGCCATTACCCTGATGGTGCTGTTCTGCTTCAATCAGGTGGGCGATGGCTACGGGCTGTTCCTGCCGCGCCTGTTCGATACCCTGCTCGGCAGCCTGATCGCCGGGCTGGCGGTGTTCCTGTTCCTGCCAGACTGGCAGGGCCGGCGCCTGAACAAGGTGCTGGCCAACACCCTGACCTGCAACAGCATCTACCTGCGCCAGATCATGCAGCAATATGCCGCCGGCAAGAGCGACGACCTGGCCTACCGCCTGGCCCGGCGCAACGCGCACAACGCCGACGCCGCGCTGTCCACCACCCTGGCCAATATGCTGATGGAACCGGGGCATTTCCGTAAGGAAGCCGACGTGGGCTTCCGCTTCCTGGTGCTGTCCCACACCCTGCTCAGCTACCTGTCGGGGCTCGGTGCGCACCGCGATACCCAACTGCCGGCCGACATGCGCGAACACCTGATCGAAGGCGCGGGCAAGACCCTCGCCACCAGCATCGACGAAATTGCCACGGGGCTGGCGAACAAACAGCCGATCGCGGTGCAAAGCGATGCCGAGGAGGCGCTGGCGGTAGAGTTGGAGCAGATGCCCGATGAGATCGATGAGGCGCAAAGGCTGGTGCAGACGCAATTGGCGTTGATTTGCCGGCAGTTGGGGCCGTTGCGCACATTGGCCGCGCATTTGATCAAGGAAACCAGCGCGAGCAGATAGGGCTGTTGTGGCGAGCGGGCTTGCCCCGCGCTGGGCTGCGAAGCAGCCCCGGTAAGCCGAATGCGGTATATCAGAGACTCCGTAGCGGCTGGTTTTGGGGCTGCTTCGCAGCCCAACGCGGGGCAAGCCCGCTCGCCACAGGGGGGGCGTTCGTCATTGCGATGGGGCGCTGAAGCTCCCTACATCCCATGCTGTTTCAGCAGCCGCGCATAACTGCCATCCGCCTTCATCCTGCTGATCTCCCGGTCAAACCCGGCAACAATCTGCTCATGCTTGGGGTTTTTCAGGCTGACCAGGATATGCAGGCTGTTCTCACTCAATGGCTGGGGCAGGAACTCCACGGCATTGCGCACCCTGGGCGATTCCCGCGCCAGGTAAAAGCGCGCGACATACTCATCCTCGACCGTCATCCGCACGCGCTGGGCAGCCAACATGCGCACGGCCATGGCGAAGTTATGCACCGGGACTTTTTGCAGTTTGGGATCGGCATCGAAATCCGCCGAATAGGCATAGCCGCGCACTACCGCGATGGGATAGGCATGCAGTTGCTGCAAGTTCTGGTACTCAATGGGATCGTCGCGGCGCTTGATAAACCGCACGCGGTTAAGCAGATACTCGGCGGAAAACTGCCCCAACTGCGTGCGCGCCTCGTCGTACCAGGCGTTGACCAGCACGTCGTAACGCCCGTCCCCCACCCCCATCAACGCCCGTGCCCATGGCACCTGCTCGAAATCACTGGCATAGCCGGCACGCGCCAGGGCGGTGCTGACGATATCGGTGGCCAGGCCACCATTGATCAGGGTCGCATCGGTAAACGGCGGCCACGCATCCGCCACCAGGCGCAAGCGTTCCGCGGCCACCGTCGGGGCCAGCAACAGCAATACGATCAAAGCAACGGCACGAGACAATCGCAGCATGCTTAATGTCCTTGCACAGCGGGCAATTCGTTGCGGGCGATGACGCTGGCGGGAGTACTTCCAGGTTCTGACTGTAGCTTATCGCTCGAGGTGTATCGCAGATTACACAAAGAACCAGGCCGAGAAAGCACTCAATGATGGCAAATTGACGTCACTCACAAAAAACAGTGTTTTCCAGGTGTTTGCACTACCGCCCAAGACAGTCGGCGGCTAGGGCTTTACTATCCGGGTCAGGTCTTTATGTGAGATGGAACGATGACTGTCGATTGGGTTTGCAAGCACCACAATGATCTGGGCAAAGAACAGCTCTACGCCATTTTGCGTCTGCGGGCAGCGGTGTTTGTGGTCGAGCAGAAATGCGTCTACCAAGACATCGATGATCAGGACCTGGAGGGCGATACCCACCACCTGATGGCCTGGCAGGACAATCAACTGGTGGCCTACCTGCGCCTGTTGGACCCGGAGCTGAATGGCGGCGACGTGGTTATCGGCCGCGTGCTCGTGGCCGAGGCCGCGCGAGGCACCGGCCTGGGCCACCAGATGCTGGCGGAAACCCTCAAGCAGATCGACGATATCTGGCCGCAGACGCCGATCTTTCTCTCAGCCCAGGCGCATTTGCAGGGGTACTACGCAAGATATGGGTTCAAGGTCGAGGGTGAGGTCTACCTTGAAGACGACATTCCACATATTGGTATGCGGCGCGCTTGAGATCGCCATCGCGGGCAAGCCCGCTCCCACATTTGATCGCTATCGACCTGTGGGAGCGGGCTTGCCCGCGATAGCGTCAGACCTGCCAGCCCAATTTCAGGGGTAACCCAACACCTGCTTGACCTGCACCAGGTTGCGCTCGATCCAGCCCCGGTCAATCGCCCCCCAGTCGCGAATCCGGTAGTGCCCGGCATGGTTGCGGGCGCCATCTTCCTGCTCGAATTCACAGACGATATCCAGGTCCGCCAACGCCGCGATGGTGTCCTGGGCCGTGCGCCGGGGCATGCCCGTCACCTCGGTCAACGCCGGGACGCTGCTGGCCAATTGGCTGTCGATCAGGTACGCCACATACAGGCGGCGGTAGAAACTGCTCTTGGTCTTGCTTACATCCATGATCGGTCGCCTTGTGTTTAGCACTTGCCCTGCAAGTCGCGATAAGTCAGGTACACCCGCAGGTCGAATTCCACCTGATGGTAGCCGGGCATCATGTATTCGCAGAGTTTATAGAACGCCTTGTTGTGGTCCGATTCCTTGAAGTGCGCCAGTTCGTGGACGACGATCATCTTCAGGAACTGCGGCGCGGCCTCCTTGAACAACGCAGCGATGCGGATCTCTTTCTTGGACTTGAGGTTGCCACCCTGCACCCGCGAGATCGTGGTGTGCAGGCCCAGGGCGCGGTGGGTCAGGTCCAGGCGGTTGTCGAACAGCACTTTGTCGATGGCTGGCGCGTTGCGCAGGTGTTCCTGCTTCAGGGCCTGGGCGTAGCTGTACAGCGCCTTGTCACTCTGCACCGCATGGCGCTCGGGGTAACGCTGGTGCAGGTAGTCACCCAGTTGATCCTTGGCGATCAATTGGCGCACTTGCTCTTGCAGGGCGGCGGGATAGGCCTGGAGGTATTTCAGCGCAGTCATGGGTTCGAACGGCAGGGGCGTGAGGCCGCCAGTGTAGCGAATTCAGCAGGGGCCTGCGCGCAGCGCGAAAGGCTGCGGCCACAGGGAAATATCTTCGGCGGTCAGGGGCAGGGCCACCAGCGGCCCCTGGATAAACTGGCAGCCATTGGCCTGCAGCCAGTGGCATTGCTCAAGGGTTTCTACACCTTCGGCAATCACCAACAAGCCGAAGTGCCCGCACAGTTCGATAATGCTGCGGGCCAGCGCGGCCTCCCGTGGCGAGCCGAGCACGCGGGCCACCAGGCCGGGGTCGAGCTTGAGGGTGTCAAACTCCAGGTCACGCAGATGGGCCAGGGAGCAGTTGCCCAAGCCGAAGTCATCCAGGGCAATGCGCACCCCCAGGCGGCGCAGTTGCTTGAGTTGCTTGATGGACTCTTCAATATTGTGCATCAGGCTTTCTTCAGCGATTTCCACCTCCAGTTGCCGCCCGTGCAGCCCATGTCGCTCCATTGCCTGCTGCAATTGGGGCGCGAGGTTGGGCATATTGAACTGGCTGCTGCTCAGGCTCACGCTGAGCACCCAGTCGTCGCTCATGACCGAGGCCCAGGCCTGGCGCGCCAATGCCACCTGATGGTAAATCCAACTGCTGAGCTGGCTGATCAGGCGCGCCTCCTCCAACAGAGGCATGAACAACCCGGGCGGCACATCGCCCACACTCGGGTGCTGCCAGCGCAGCAAGGCTTCGACACCGCGCAGATGCCCGTCCAGCAGGGACACCTGGGGCTGGTACACCAACGTCACCTGTTTGTTGTCGATGGCCTCGCGTACGCTGCTTTCCAGCATCAGGCGCGAGCGGGCCCGGCCATTCATTTCCTGATCGTAATAGCGATATTGCTGACGCCCTGCCCGCTTGGCTTCGTACATGGCGATATCGGCGGCACGCAGCAGGCCGGACAAATCGCGACCGCAATCGGGGAAGGTGGCAATGCCGATACTGACCCCCAGCATGACCTCCAGGCCGTCCACCTGCTGGCAGATCGACACCCGCTCGATCAACTGTTCGGCGAGTTTGGCGGCCTGTTCCGGGTATTCCAACTCCAGCAGCGCGACGAACTCATCGCCGCCAAGGCGGCCAAGAATGTCACAACTGCGCAGGCACAGTTCCAACTGCTCCGAGACCCAGCGCAGCACCCGGTCGCCGGCGTCGTGCCCCACCGAATCGTTGACCCGCTTGAAACCGTCCAGGTCCATGTAGAGCAGCACCGTGGCATGTTCGCTGCGCTCGTTGCGCAGCAGGATCGTCTCCACGGTCTGGTAGAAACCACGCCGGTTGAGCAAACCGGTGAGCGGATCGGTGACGGCCTGGGATTCCAGTTGCTGATGCAGATGGCGCACCTGGGACATGTCTTGCACCGTCACCACCATGGCCTTCTGCTCCCGGGGCAGTGGCGCACAGGACATCGCCACCGGCAACTGCTGGCCGGGTACGGTGCGCAGGATTGCATCATGCAGGCGCCAGGTTTCGCCACGCAGGTAGCCGGTATACAGCTCGCAGCTGAACCAGTCAGGCATATGGGGTTCTTGCAGGAAGCCCAGGAACGCCTGGCCTTGCAACTCGTCCACAGTGGCATTGAGCAACCGTGAAATGGCCGGATTGGCGTAGCTGACGACTCCGTCCTCGCCCACCACCAGAATGCCCTCGGCGGCATTGTCGAGCACCGAGGCATTAAAGGCCCGGGCCGCCTCCAGGTCATGACTCAGACGCTGCAAGGCGCGGCGGTTGCGCTGATGCTCCAGCAAGGCCTGGACCTTGGGCTTGAGAATATGTGGGTCGAAGGGTTTGAACAGATAGTCGATGGCGCCACTGGCATAGCCTTCGAGCACCGCGGCGGGCGATTGCTCAGTGGCACTCAGGAAGATGATCGGTGTCATGCGGGTACGCTGGCTGCCGCGCATCAAGCGCGCCACTTCGAAGCCATCCATGCCCGGCATGCGCACATCCAGCAGCACCAGGTCGACATCACGCGCCAGTAGCAGCCCCAGGGCTTCCTCGCCGGAACCCGCAGTCAACACCTGCCAATCCTCGCGCTGCAGGAGCGCGCGCATGCTGATCAGGTTTTCCGGGTAGTCATCGACTACCAGGAGCACTGAAGAGCCTTCGGCCAGGGTTGGAACGGATTCCATACTGCGTCTCTTCCTTGAGGGTTCACTCCGGTCAATTTTGAGATAAAACCGGACACTTAATGTGGAGTCACTCTAGCCTTGGATCATTTAAAGCAGAAGGCACGACGGGGCCATCATTGCGCCAAAGAGCACACAACCGACTAACGGTCAGGCGCTACAGCCCCCGAACTACGGGAAAGATGGCTTTTTGACAGACTATTGGCGCCAATAAACCGCCTAAAACTTATTAACAAACAGTTACCAGCCGCTTATAAAGAACGCGCCAACCCATGGGCCAAAGCCTTTTGACCCTTCTTCCGTACAGCAAAGGCGCACTCCATGATTGATCTGTCCACCTGGAACCTGAGCATCCCTGTTGGCACTCCGCCCGCCACCATCGACACCCCTAAACTGCTCAGCGGCTTCAAGGGCAAGTACTTCCAGGCCGAAGGCAGCAGCGTGCAATTCTGGTCCCCCGTCACTGGTACCCGTACCGAAAATGCCATCTACCCGCGCAGCGAACTGCGCGAAACCTATGCCGATGGCCGGCTGCGCAACTGGACTTACCCCGAAGCCGACAACTACCTGCGCGCCACCCTGGCCATCAACCAGGTGCCCTCCTCGGGCAAGATTGTCATCGGTCAGATCCACGCCTATGACAGCCAGAAACCGCTGGTCAAAGTCGAATACCAGTACAAGGAAAAAACCCAGACCGGCAACATCGTCGCCAAAGTGCGCATGCGCCCGGATGACAGCAAGGGCCGGGTAATTATCGTGGCCGAGAATGTGCCACTGGCGCGCAACTTCACCTACGTCATCCACCTGAACAAGGCCGGCCTGTTGAGCGTGGAGGCCGCCAACGGCCAATGGAACGAACGCCTCGGCGCGGCCTGGGGCAAAAAACCGTTGTACTTCAAGGCCGGCGTGTATGTGCAAGACAACAGCGGCGACAGCAAAGAGGGCGGCAAAGTGACATTTGCCAAGCTGGATATCGATCACAACTGACAGTCCGATCATTCTCACGACGCTTTAGGACAGAACCGCGACCCTGGGTCTCGACTTTCTTGTAGGACAATTCGAGTATGGCGCCGCGCACGCGCAATGCTTCCCTATAAGAAAGTCATGGAGACTCACCAATGCCCTTCACTCGCACCCTACTCGCCCTTTCCATGGGCATGGTTATGCTGCAAAACCCGGCCTTTGCGGCCCCGCCGTTGTCGATGACCGACGGGGTGGCCCAAGTCAATATCCAGGACAGCAACGCCTGGGTTGAAATCAGCAAAGCCGCGTTCGAACACAACATCCGCACCCTGCAAACCAGCCTCGCCGACAAGTCGAAAATCTGCGCCGTGCTCAAGGCAGACGCTTATGGCCACGGTATCGGCCTGCTGATGCCGTCGGTGATCAAGCTGGGCGTGCCTTGCGTCGGCGTAGCCAGCAATGAAGAAGCCCGCGTGGTACGTGAAAGCGGCTTCAAGGGCCAACTGATCCGCGTGCGTACCGCCGCGTTGAGCGAGTTGGAAGCGGCGCTGCCGTACAACATGGAAGAGCTGGTGGGCAACCTCGACTTCGCCGTGCGCGCAAGCCTGATCGCCGAACATCATGGCCGCCCGTTGGTGGTACACCTGGGCCTGAACTCCAGCGGCATGAGCCGCAACGGCGTGGAAATGACCACCGCCCAAGGCCGGCGCGATGCCGTAGCCATCACCAAGGTGCCGAACCTGCAAGTGAAGGCGATCATGACCCACTTCGCCGTCGAAGACGCCGCCGACGTGCGCGCCGGCCTCAAGGCCTTCAACGAGCAAGCCAACTGGCTGATCAACGTCGCCCAACTGGACCGCAGCAAAATCACCCTGCACGCCGCCAACTCCTTCGCCACCCTGGAAGTGCCCGAGTCGCGCCTGGACATGGTGCGCCCCGGCGGCCTGCTGTTCGGCGACACCGTACCGTCGTTCACCGCCTACAAGCGCGTGATGCAGTTCAAGTCCCACGTGGCCTCGGTCAACAGCTACCCCAAGGGCAACACCGTCGGCTACGACCGCACCTACACCCTGGCGCGGGACTCGAAACTGGCGAATATCACCGTGGGCTATTCCGACGGCTATCGTCGAGCGTTCACCAACAAAGGCATCGTGCTGATCAATGGGCATCGGGTGCCGGTGGTGGGCAAAGTGTCGATGAACACCTTGATGGTCGACGTCACCGATGTGCCGACCGTAAAAAGTGGCGATGAAGTGGTGTTGTTTGGCAAGCAGGGGAATGTGCAGACCACCCAGGCCGAGGTTGAGGATATCAATGGGGCGCTGTTGGCCGATCTCTACACCGTCTGGGGCAACTCGAACCCCAAAGTGCTGGTTGATCAATAAGCACCGCAAATCAAATATGGGAGCGGGCTTGCCCGCGATGGCGGTGGGTCAGGCAAATGTATTGGCTGAACCACCGCAATCGCGAGCAAGCCCGCTCCCACATTATTTTTCAGTGTTTGGAAGGTCGGGCTCGGCTATAAGCCGCTCATAAAAAACCCGCATCGCTGCGGGTTTCTTTTTAAACACTTTAGGCTTAGTTCACCTTGGCGTTCAGCTCACCTTTGAGATAACGCTGGTACATCGCTTCCAACGACACCGGCTTGATCTTCGAAGCATTGCCGGCAGTGCCGAACGCTTCGTAACGCGCGATACACACATCACGCATCGCCGTCACGGTGGCGCCGAAGAATTTACGCGGGTCGAACTCGCTCGGGTTGGTGGCCATCAGGCGACGCATTGCACCGGTGGACGCCAGGCGCAGGTCGGTGTCGATGTTGACCTTACGTACGCCGTGCTTGATGCCTTCGACGATTTCTTCAACCGGTACGCCGTAGGTTTCTTTGATGTCGCCGCCGTACTGGTTGATGATTGCCAGCCACTCTTGCGGTACCGAGGAAGAACCGTGCATCACCAGGTGGGTGTTGGGGATGCGTTTGTGGATTTCCTTGATGCGGTCGATCGCCAGCACGTCGCCGGTAGGTGGCTTGGTGAACTTGTAGGCACCGTGGCTGGTACCGATGGCGATGGCCAGGGCGTCGACCTGGGTGCGCTTGACGAAGTCAGCGGCTTCTTCCGGGTCGGTCAGCATCTGGCTGTGATCCAGCACGCCTTCGGCGCCGATGCCGTCTTCTTCACCGGCCATGCCGGTTTCCAACGAACCCAGGCAGCCCAGCTCGCCTTCTACCGACACACCGCAGGCGTGGGCCAGGGCTACGGTTTGTTGGGTGACGCGTACGTTGTAGTCGTAGTCGGTCGGGGTCTTGCCGTCTTCGCCCAGGGAGCCGTCCATCATCACCGAGCTGAAGCCCAGTTGGATGGAGCGCTGGCATACATCAGGGCTGGTGCCGTGGTCCTGGTGCATGCACACCGGGATATGTGGGAATTCTTCGATTGCCGCGAGGATCAGGTGACGCAGGAACGGGGCACCGGCGTATTTACGCGCACCGGCAGAAGCCTGGACGATCACTGGGGAGTCGGTCTTGTCAGCGGCTTCCATGATGGCGCGCATCTGCTCAAGGTTGTTGACGTTAAAGGCTGGAACGCCGTAGCCGAACTCGGCTGCGTGGTCCAGCATTTGACGCATGCTGATAAGTGCCATTGTGTTGTCTCTCCCGGTCGAGGGTCGTTAATCGTGCAAGCCTGCCGTAGCGGCGGCTGCTATTCAAGTTATTGCAGATCAAGGAATTGGACCTTGGCCTGCTGAATCGTTATTGCTAGTGGGCCTGACCCAACTTCCAATCTGGAACCGAATCATGTGGGAGCTGGCTTGCCTGCGATCGCGGTGTACCAGACACCGAATTCGCCAACTGACCCAGCGCTTTCGCGGGCAAGCCCGCTCCTACATGAGATTTTCAGTTCTGTGTTACTGAGCCTTGCAGCCTCGGCCGATCAAATCGTCGGTGGCGACCCAATAAACCAGGCCTTCCTCACCTTTGGTATGAAATGCCAACTGCTCATTGCTATACAGCGCCCCGGAGGCCGCCACGTCTTCCTTGAGGCGATATACCTGGTCGGAGCCGCCGAGGCGGACATCCACCTGCTTGCGGTCAGTATCGACAAACCGCCAGTTAACCTGGGCCTGGCTGTCGCATACCCAGGTGGTCCATGTGTCTTGCTGGGGCTCTGCCTTGTTGAACATGTTCAGGTTGGCACAACCGGCCAATAGAGCCAGTGCTGCCAGGGCGATAACGCCTTTCATTGCCAATCCTCGAACGGCGGCCCGTGGCCGCCGGTGCTGTCGGTTAGTGAATCAGACCCGTCAAGGGCAACCCTGTTCCTTACCTTTGGGCGGGGAGTCGTATTTCTCCAGCCCGTCAGGCCCTATGCGCTTGCTGATCACCGGCATGGTCTCCGCCTGCCAGTCGGCCTGGTAACAGCCCTTGTGCGGCGCAGCCCCTGGGGCCTCTGCTGGCGCCTTGGGCGCGCTGCCGCAGCCGGCCAACAGGCCTGCTGCAATCACCAGCGCGAATGGCTTGATCATGGGAATGCTCCTTTTCCAGGCCGTGGGCCTCAGCCTTTGGCTCGGCTTTCCAGCACTTCAACGGCAGGCAGCACCTTGCCTTCGACAAACTCAAGAAACGCGCCGCCACCGGTAGAAATGTAGGAGATCTGCTCAGCAACGCCATATTTATCGATGGCCGCCAGGGTGTCGCCACCACCGGCAATCGAGAATGCCGAGCTTTCGGCAATCGCCTTGGCCAGAACTTTGGTGCCGTTGCCAAACTGGTCGAACTCGAACACACCGACCGGGCCGTTCCACAGGATGGTCTGGGAGGCTTTCAGCAGTTCAGCGAAGTTCGCCGCAGTTTGCGGGCCGATATCCAGGATCATATCGTCAGCGGCCACGTCAGCAATCAGCTTGACGGTGGCTTCGGCGCTTTCGGCGAACTCCTTGGCCACTACCACGTCCACCGGCAGCGGCACGCTGACCTTGGCGGCGATGGCGCGAGCGGTGTCCAGCAGGTCCGGCTCGTACAGGGACTTGCCGACCGGGTGGCCAGCAGCGGCCAGGAAGGTGTTGGCAATGCCGCCGCCAACGATCAGTTGGTTGCAGATCTGGCTCAGGCTGTTGAGCACGTCCAGCTTGGTCGACACCTTGGAGCCAGCCACGATGGCGGCCATTGGCTGGGCCGGTGCGCCCAGGGCCTTGCCCAGTGCATCCAGCTCGGCAGCCAGCAGCGGGCCAGCAGCGGCGACCTTGGCGAACTTGGCCACGCCATGGGTCGAACCCTCGGCACGGTGCGCGGTGCCAAAAGCGTCCATCACAAACACGTCGCACAGGGCTGCGTATTGCTGGGCCAGTTCGTCGCTGTTCTTTTTCTCGCCCTTGTTGAAGCGCACGTTTTCGAACAACACGATATCGCCGGCCTTGACCTCGACGCCGCCCAGGTAATCAGCCACCAAAGGCACTTCGCGGCCCAGGGCCTTGCTCAGGTAGTCGGCTACAGGCTTGAGGCTGTTTTCGGCAGAGAACTCACCTTCGGTCGGACGACCCAGGTGGGAGCAGACCATCACGGCCGCGCCTTTTTCCAGGGCCAGCTTGATGGTCGGCAGCGAGGCCAGGATTCGCGCATCGCTGGTGACTACACCGTCCTTGACTGGGACGTTGAGGTCTTCGCGGATCAGTACGCGCTTACCTTGCAGATCGAGGTCGGTCATCTTCAACACGGTCATGGGTCGCAGTTCCTGAATTACTGTTGAGGTTGTTTAGTAGCGATGTGCAGATAGTGCTCTGCTACGTCGAGCATGCGGTTGGCAAAGCCCCATTCGTTATCGAACCAGGCCAGGATATTCACCAGCCTTGGCCCGGAAACACGGGTCTGGCTGGCATCCACGATGGCCGAATGCGGGTCGTGGTTGAAATCACAACTGGCGTGCGGCAACTCGGTGTAGGCCAGCAAGCCTTTGAGCGGGCCGCTGGTGGCGGCGTCGCGCAGGATACGGTTGACCTCGGCGGCATCGGTATCGCTGACGGTTTGCATGGTGATATCCAGGCACGACACGTTCACCGTCGGCACGCGCACTGCTTTGGCCTGGATTCGCCCGGCAAGTTCCGGCAGCAGGCGTTCGATACCGCGGGCCAGGCCGGTGGACACCGGAATCACTGACTGGAACGCCGAACGGGTGCGGCGCAGGTCTTCATGGTGGTAGGCGTCGATCACCGGCTGGTCGTTCATCGCCGAGTGAATGGTGGTAATCGACACATACTCCAGGCCAATCGCCTGGTCCAGCAGGCGCAGCAGAGGCACGCCGCAATTGGTAGTGCAGGAGGCGTTGGACACCAACACCTCGTCACCGGTCAGGCAGTCCTGGTTGACGCCGTAGACGATGGTGGCGTCGACATCCGCCTCGCTGGCCATCGGCTGGGAAAACAGCACGCGCGGTGCGCCGGCGTCGAGGAAGCGCTGGCCATCGGCACGGGTGTTATAGGCACCGGAGCATTCCAACACCAGGTCGACGCCCAGCGCCGCCCAGTCGATGCCCTCGGGCGTGGCACTGCGCAAGACCTTCACGCAGTTGCCATTGATATGCAGACAATCGCCGTCGATTCGCACTTCGCCGGGGAACCGGCCGTGGGTGGAGTCGAAGCGTGTCAGGTATTCGATGCTGGCCATGTCAGCCAGATCGTTGATTGCCACAATTTCAAACCCAGCCGCCGCCCCTCGCTCGAACAGAGCACGCAAGACGCAACGACCAATGCGGCCGTAGCCGTTGAGTGCAACTTTGTAGGGACGGGGTTGAGGCATGGGGTTCTCGATTACCTTGGGTAATGGGGTGAATGTGCCGCCGCCTTCGCGAGCAAGCCCGCTCCCACAGTTGAAATGCATTCCAAATGTGGGAGCGGGCTTGCTCGCGAAGGCGTCAGTACAGCTACCCCAATCTACAGCCTTAGTCTTCCAGCAGCTCTTCAGCCTGACCCAGGATGTTTTCCAGGGTGAAACCGAACTCTTCGAACAACGCTGGCGCCGGCGCCGACTCACCGTAGGTGGTCATGCCGATCACGCGGCCTTCCAGGCCCACGTACTTGTACCAGTAGTCGGCGTGAGCCGCTTCGATGGCGATACGCGCGCTGACCTGCAACGGCAGGACCGATTGCTTGTAGTCCGCGTCCTGGGCTTCGAACACGCTGGTGCACGGCATGGACACAACACGCACGTTGCGGCCCTGGGCAGTCAGCTTGTCGTACGCCTGAACGGTCAGGCCCACTTCGGAACCGGTGGAGATCAGGATCAGCTCCGGCTCGCCGATGCAGTCCTTGAGTATGTAGCCACCACGGCTGATGTCGGCGATCTGCGCGTCGGTACGCACTTGGTGCTGCAGGTTCTGACGCGAGAAGATCAGCGCCGAAGGGCCATCCTTGCGCTCGATCGCGTGCTTCCAGGCCACGGCGGATTCCACCGCGTCGGCTGGGCGCCAGCAATCCAGGTTCGGCGTGGTGCGCAGGCTGGTCAGTTGCTCGACCGGCTGGTGCGTCGGGCCGTCTTCGCCCAGGCCGATGGAGTCGTGGGTGTACACATGGATCACACGCTTCTTCATCAGCGCAGCCATGCGCACGGCATTGCGCGCGTATTCCATGAACATCAGGAAGGTCGCGCCGTACGGCACCAGGCCGCCGTGCAGGGCAACGCCGTTCATGATGGCGCTCATGCCGAACTCGCGCACGCCGTAGTACATATAGTTGCCGCTGGCGTCTTCAGCCGAGACACCTTTGCAACCTTTCCACAGGGTCAGGTTGGAACCGGCCAGGTCAGCCGAACCGCCGAGGAACTCAGGCAGCAACGGGCCAAAGGCGTTGAGGGTGTTCTGGCTGGCTTTACGGCTGGCGATGGTCTCGCCCTTGGCCGCGACTTCGGCGATGTAGGCCGAGGCTTTTTCCGAGAAATCGGCAGGCAGGTCGCCAGCCAGGCGGCGTACCAGTTCGTTGGCAAGTTGTGGGAACTCGGCGGAGTAGGCCGCAAAGCGCTGGTCCCACTCGGCTTCTGCGGCGCGGCCGGCTTCCTTGGCGTCCCACTCGGCGTAGATATCAGCCGGGATTTCGAACGGGCCATGGTTCCACTTCAGCGCTTCGCGGGTCAGGGCGATTTCCGCGTCACCCAGTGGGGCGCCGTGGCAGTCTTCCTTGCCTTGTTTGTTCGGCGAACCGAAGCCGATGGTGGTCTTGCAGCAGATCAGGGTCGGCTGCTCGCTTTTACGCGCGGTTTCGATGGCGGTCTTGATCTCTTCCGGATCGTGGCCGTCGACGTTGCGGATCACCTGCCAGTTGTAGGCTTCGAAACGCTTTGGCGTGTCGTCGGTGAACCAGCCTTCGACTTCGCCGTCGATGGAGATGCCGTTGTCATCGTAGAAGGCAATCAGTTTGCCCAGGCCCAGGGTACCGGCCAGGGAGCTGACTTCGTGGGAAATGCCTTCCATCATGCAGCCATCACCCAGGAACACATAGGTGTGGTGGTCGACAACGTTGTGGCCGGGGCGGTTGAACTGCGCCGCCAGGACTTTTTCTGCCAGGGCAAAACCCACGGCATTGGCCAGGCCTTGGCCCAGGGGACCGGTGGTGGTCTCGACGCCTGGGGTGTAGCCGAATTCCGGGTGGCCCGGGGTGCGGCTGTGCAGTTGGCGGAACTGCTTGAGATCGTCGATGGACAGGTCGTAACCGGTCAGGTGCAGCAACGAATAGATCAACATCGAGCCATGGCCGTTGGACAGCACGAAGCGGTCACGATCGGCAAACGATGGGTTGCTCGGGTTGTGTTTCAGGTAGTCACGCCAAAGTACCTCGGCGATATCCGCCATGCCCATCGGGGCACCGGGATGGCCGCTGTTGGCTTTTTGCACGGCATCCATGCTGAGGGCACGAATGGCGTTGGCACGCTCACGACGGCTGGGCATCGCTGATCTCCTGGGGGTTGAATAAAAGAAACGGAAAAAAGGACCGGCATTTTCCCTCAGCCAAGGCCTCAGGGGCAATGACAGATACCGACTTATGTGGGTTTTTCCTGTGGTTTGGACTGCATTGACAGCAAGAACACTTCCCGCCGTTCGTCTAAAGGTTATAGCGCCTGCTTATAACCACCGATTATCGGCCAATATCAAAACTTTTTGATATTGGCCTTGCGGGGATTTGACCTCATCACTAGACTGCTGGCCTTATGAACTTACCTGCGCCTTCCATTCGCCCCGACGATTGCGATGAGCTGGCGGCCCTGTGCAAGGCCGGCGGTGATCCGCTGCGCCTGAATGTACTGCGCGCCCTGGCCAACGACTCGTTTGGCGTGCTGGAACTGGCGCGGATCTTTGCCATCGGCCAGTCCGGCATGAGCCACCATTTGAAGGTGCTGGCCCAGGCCGACCTGGTAGCCACCCGCCGTGAAGGCAATGCGATTTTTTACCGTCGCGCCCTGCCCCACAACGATTTGCTGGGTGGCAAGCTGCACGCTGCATTGCTTGAAGAAGTAGACAACCTGGCCCTGCCGGCTGACGTGCAATCGCGGATCGCTCAGGTCCACGGGCAACGCGCCGCGGCCAGCCAGGACTTTTTCTCACGGGTGGCGGACAAGTTTCGCGCCCAGCAGGACCTGATTGCCGGGCTGCCTCAATACCGCGAAAGCGTGCTGGCGCTGCTCGACAAGCTGGGCTTCAACCCAGGTGCAACGGCGCTGGAAGTCGGGCCGGGCGATGGCGGGTTCCTGCCGGACCTGGCACGGCGCTTCCACCAGGTGACGGCGCTGGACAACAGCCCGGCCATGCTGGAGCTGGCGCGCCAGTTGTGCGAGCGCGAGCACTTGGGCAACGTCAGCCTGCAACTGGCCGATGCCTTGAATGATGTAGGGCTGCAAGCCGACTGCGTGGTGTTGAACATGGTCCTTCACCATTTCGCCGCACCGGCCGATGCGCTCAAGCAGATGGCCGGTTTGCTGCAACCGGGCGGTAGCCTGCTGGTAACTGATTTATGCAGCCACAACCAGAGTTGGGCCAGGGAGGCCTGCGGTGATCTATGGTTGGGGTTTGAACAGGACGATCTGGCCCGTTGGGCCACCGCTGCGGGACTCGTTCCCGGGGAAAGCCTCTATGTAGGCTTACGTAATGGTTTCCAGATTCAGGTCCGCCACTTTCAGCGGCCATCTGGCGACACTCACCATCGGTAAATATCAGGAAAACATCGAGATGAGCGAATATTCCCTTTTCACCTCCGAGTCCGTGTCTGAAGGGCATCCGGACAAAATCGCCGACCAGATTTCTGATGCGGTGCTGGACGCCATCATTGCTGAAGACAAGTTCGCCCGCGTGGCGTGCGAGACGCTGGTGAAAACGGGCGTGGCGATCATCGCCGGTGAAGTCACCACCTCGGCCTGGGTCGACCTGGAGCAGATCGTCCGTGACGTGATCACCGACATCGGCTACACCAGCTCCGACGTCGGCTTCGACGGCGCGACCTGCGGCGTGATGAACATCATCGGCAAGCAGTCGCCTGACATCAACCAGGGCGTCGACCGCGCCAAGCCAGAAGACCAGGGCGCCGGCGACCAGGGCCTGATGTTCGGCTACGCCAGCAACGAAACCGACGTGCTGATGCCGGCGCCGATCACCTTCTCCCACCAGTTGGTCAAGCGCCAGGCCGAAGCCCGTAAATCCGGCCTGCTGCCTTGGCTGCGCCCGGACGCCAAGTCCCAGGTGACCTGCCGTTACGAAGGCGGCAAAGTGGTGGGCATCGACGCCGTGGTGCTGTCGACCCAGCACAACCCGGAAGTCTCCTACAAAGACCTGCGCGAAGGCGTCATGGAGCTGATCGTCAAGCACGTGCTGCCTGCCGAACTACTGACCAAAGACACCCAGTTCCACATCAACCCGACCGGCCAGTTCATCATTGGTGGCCCGGTGGGCGACTGCGGCCTCACCGGGCGCAAGATCATCGTCGACAGCTACGGCGGCATGGCCCGTCACGGCGGTGGCGCATTCTCCGGCAAGGATCCTTCCAAGGTTGACCGCTCGGCAGCCTACGCCGGTCGTTATGTGGCCAAGAACATCGTCGCCGCCGGCCTGGCCGAGCGTTGCGAGATTCAGGTTTCCTACGCCATTGGTGTGGCCCAGCCTACGTCGATCTCGCTGAATACCTTCGGTACCGGCAAGATCAGCGACGACAAGATCGTCAAGCTGGTGCGTGAGATCTTCGACCTGCGTCCGTACGCAATCACCACCATGCTCGACCTGCTGCACCCGATGTACCAGGAAACCGCGGCCTACGGCCACTTCGGTCGTACCCCTGAACAGAAGACCGTCGGCGACGACACCTTCACCACGTTCACCTGGGAAAAAACCGACCGCGCCGACGACCTGCGTACCGCTGCCGGCCTGTAATCGCTGCTCGCAACACCCAAGGCCCTGCCCGGTTCCCCCGGCGGGGCTTTTTATTGCCTTGAATTGTAGGAGCGAGCTTGCTCGCGAAAATCTCCAGAACCCCACGGGGCATCAGGCTCCCGCGGTATTGTCGACGCCCCTCGCGAACAAGCTCGCCCCCTACAAGCTCACATTAATTGGATCCAACCCTTGCAGGCCAAATGATGGCCCTCTAGAATCCGCGCCCTCCCGAGCGCTCAACCACATTGGATATTGCATTGCGCCTGCTCGGGACAGCCAAGTGCGCAGGCAATCGAACATTGAGGTTTTTCATGCGTATTTCCACGTTCGCCCCTGCTGCCGTCCTGTTCAGCCTGTTCGCCCTGCCAGTGCAAGCCGCTGACCTGAGCGGCCTGACTGGCGCCCTGACGTCCCAGCTGGGCGGCGCTACCGGCAACTGCGAAAAACAGAGCCAGGAGCTGCAAGCCAAAGTCGACGCCGCCAAAGCCAACGGCGAAGACCTGAAAGTGAAGGCCATGCAGGCTGCACTGGACCAGGTAAACAAAGGTTGCAAAAAAGTCGGCGAGTCCCAAGGCAAGCTCGACGAAGCCTCGCAAAAGCAGCAGGCCAAGGCTGACAGCAACGACACCGTGAAAGCTCTGGGCGGTCTGTTCAAGTAAGTAGAAACACCCGGTAAAAAGCCTCGCGCCTGCGGGGCTTTTTTATGGGCGTTTGCTTGCTTTAGGCTGGGCGCCCCTTCAGAGCAAGGATGCTCGTGATGACGCCCCGCCTGCTGCACTACCTGCTGTTGATGCTCTTCCCTATCGTCGCCTGGGCGCAGGGCTGCCCGGACTGGCCAGCCGACAAGGCCCGGGACGAAATCGCCGCCCTGCAACGGCAAATCGGCCTGTGGGATGACAGCTACCACCGGCTCGGCCAATCCCTTATCAGCGACGAGCTGTACGACCAGGCTCGCATACGCCTGGAGCAATGGCGCCGGTGCTTTGCACAGGTGGCGCCGCCTGGCGACAGCCCCCTTTCCAGCGCCCGGGGCACCATCCCCCACCCAGTGCCGCACACGGGCCTTGCGAAGCTGGTCAACGACCGCGCCGTGGAAGACTGGGTCCGCACTCGCAGCGACCTGTGGATACAACCCAAGGTCGATGGCGTCGCCATAACCCTGATCTACCGTGGGGGGCGCCTGGCCCAGGTCATCAGCCGTGGCGATGGCCTGCTCGGCCAGGACTGGACGACGTCGGCCCGCAAAATCCCCGGCATCGTGCAACGGCTGCCCGAAGCCATCGACCTGCTTTTGCAGGGCGAGCTGTACTGGCGCCTGGATGCCCATATACAAGGTGAGACGGGGGGCATGAACGCCCGCAGCAAAATCTCCGGGCTGATGAACCGTCACCAACTGAGTGACGCCGACGCCGCAGGTATCGGCCTGTTTGTCTGGGCCTGGCCCCAGGGGCCGGCGGACCTCAGGCAGCAACTGGGTACCCTCGCACGCTGGGGTTTTAGCGACAGCCAGCGCTATAGCCAACCCATCGAGAACTTCGAACAGGCGCGGCACTGGCGCACCTTCTGGCATGGGCATCCATTGCCCTTCGCCACCGACGGAGTGGTGCTGCACCAAAGCCAGCGCGCTCCGGCCGAACGCTGGCAGGCCAGTACGCCGTATTGGGCGGTTGCCTGGAAATACCCGGTGATCAAAGCCCTGGCCCATGTGCGCCAGGTGCAGTTCAAGATCGGCCGCACCGGGCGCATCACGCCGATCCTGGAACTGCACCCGGTGCTGCTCGACGACCGCCAGGTCCGGCGCGTCAGCATCGGCTCCTTGAAGCGTTGGCAGGAGTTGGATATCCGTCCCGGTGACCAGATATCCATCAGCCTTGCCGGCCAAGTGATCCCAAGGCTCGACCAAGTCATCCTGCGCAGCCACCCACGCGCGGATATCACCGTGCCTGCCGCGAGTGATTTCCATCACCTGAGCTGCTGGCGACTGACTCCTGCCTGTGAGGAACAGCTGCTGGCCCGGCTGGCCTGGCTCAGTGGCAAGCAGGGGCTGGATCTGCCACACATTGGCCGCGAGACCTGGAACAGTTTGATCCAGGCCGGTCAAATCAGCGGTTTGGTGGATTGGTTGAACCTTGATGAGACAGAGCTTGCTACCATTGACGGATTCGGCGAGCGCAGCAGTGCGCGCCTGCTTGCGGGCTTGCGAGTTGCGCGCCAGCGACCGTTCGCGCAATGGCTGATGGCGCTGGGGGTTCCACCTACCGCCCGGAACAACCTCGCGGGCGGCTGGCAGGCCCTGGCCGCGCGAGACACTCAAGCCTGGCAAGCCGAAGCGGGAATCGGCCCGGGACGCGCGGCGCAGTTGAGCGCCTTTTTTCGCGACCCTCAGGTGATGGCCATGAGTGAAACACTGCGAGCTGCAGGGATAGACGGCTTTTAGTCCCGGGCCCGTTACATTAATCGGTGCCGGCAGAAATCATCCTGCCCACCTGACAACGATCTTGTTTAATTTGGAGTCTTTATGAAGTTTCTTGCACCGCTTGCCCTGCTGACCATCACCAGCTTAATGACCACGCCATTGATGGCTGCCGAGACGGCCCCGCAACTGACCGGCTGCGCCGCCAAGCGCCAAGCCATCAGCCTGCAGATCGAACAAGCCAAGGCCCACGGCAACAGTGAGCAACAAGCCGGCCTGGAAAAAGCCTTGAGCGAAGTCACCGCCCATTGCACCGACGCCTCCCTGAAAAAGGAACGCGAGAACAAGGTGCTGGATGCCAAACACGAAGTCAGCCGCCGTCAGGCCGACCTCGACAAGGCCATGAAAAAGGGCGACTCCGAGAAGATCAACAAGCGTAAGGACAAGCTCGCCGAATCGCGCAAAGAGTTGCAGGAAGCCCTCGACGACCTGGACAAGTAAGGCGCATTCGGCGTTCTTGCCCGATCAGGCTCAGTGGTCGCGAAACTGCTTATGACAGGCGCTGCAGGCATCTTCGACTTTCTGCACGGCCGGCCCCAGGTTACTGGCCTTGTAAGGCTGAACCTGGCTGGCGATCACCAATTCACCGGTGGCCGCCTCAAGGTTGCGCGCCAGTTCCTGGAACTGCGCCTGTTTTTGCCAGACCTCATCCTTGGCGCTGGTGTGGTCTTCTTCGCGCACCGTTGGAAAGTGCCTCCACGGCTCATGGGACAGAGCGTCGAGCTTGACCGCACCTTCGGCAAATTTCGCCCCGTCGAACGGGATGCGACCGCGCAGCATGCCACCCAGGTCTTCGCCGGTCTTGAGCATCTGCTTGAAAATAGCCTTGCGCTGGCCCAGTGGCGAGTTTGGATCAACGCCACCGCAGGCAGTCAGCGTCAGGCAGGCCAGCAATACAACAGTCAGTTTTTTAAAAGTCATGGTGGCTCAGGGTCACGGGAAACGGCGGCCAGTATCCTCGCCCCGCCCGCAAAGACCAATAGCCCTATTAATAATATGGATGCTTGCGCCACAACCTGCGCGGGCAATCGCCTTGGGAATTTACTTGCATGAATAACCTGTTGAACCCCTGGAGTCGCCGACTGGCGTGGGCTCTGCCGATGATCGCGCTGCTCGCAGGATGCGACGGCGGCAACACTCCGGCCCCCACACCTGCGCCCGAAAAACCCCACGCCGTAGCGACCTATGTCAGCGCCACCTGGGACGCCCTGCCCGTGGTTTCGGACAGCGACCTGCAAGCCGGTTTCGAATCCTGGCGCAGTGCCTGCCAACGCCTGAAGAACGATCCGATATGGGGCACCACCTGCGCGGCAGCGGTCAATGTGCCGGGCAATGCCGGCGACATCCGCGGCTTCCTCAAGCAACAGTTGGACGTCTACGGCTTGCGCTCGGCGGACAACACGCCCAATGGCCTGATCACTGGCTACTACGAGCCGGTCTATCCAGGCAGCCTCACCGAAACCAAAACCGCCCATGTCCCCGTGTTTGGCGTGCCGGACGACCTGATCATCGTCAACCTCGAAAGCATCTACCCCGAACTCAAGGGCAAACGCCTACGCGGGCGCCTGGAAGGCCGGGTCCTCAAGCCCTATGACGATGCCGGCACCATCAACCAACAAGGCTCCAGTGCCAAGCCGATTGCCTGGCTGACCCACCCGATGGACCTGCAATTCCTGCAAATCCAGGGTTCTGGCCGCATCCAGCTGGCTGATGGCCGACAACTGCGCGTGGGCTACGCCGACCAGAACGGTTTCCCCTATCGCCCGATCGGCCGCTGGCTGGTGGAGCAAGGCGAGTTGAAGAAAGAAGAAGTCAGCATGGGCGCGATCAGTGCCTGGGCCAAGGCAAACCCGCAGCGCATCCCGGAACTGTTGGCGAGCAACCCCAGCTACGTCTTCTTCAGCACCCGGCCCGATAGCAACGAAGGCCCGCGCGGCTCGCTGAACGTGCCGCTGACTGCAGGCTACAGCGTGGCGGTGGACCGCAAGGTCATCCCGCTGGGCAGCCTGTTGTGGCTGTCGACCACCCGGCCCGACGGCTCGCCAGTGGTACGACCGGTAGCGGCCCAGGACACTGGTGGTGCGATTGTCGGTGAGGTACGTGCGGACCTGTTCTGGGGGACGGGTGATGCTGCGGGCGAGTTGGCCGGGAATATGAAACAGCAGGGCCAGATCTGGATGCTGTGGCCCAAGGGCGCAGCGCTACCCAAAGTGCCGGACGCTCCCCTGTAGGAGCCGGCTTACCGGGGCAAGCGGGCTACTACTGGGGCAAGCGAGCTCACTGTGGCAAGGGGGCTTACTGTGGCGAGCGGGCTTGCCCCGCGCTGGGCTGCGAAGCAGCCCCAAAACCACCCGCTATGGATTATCTGATACACCGCATTCGACTTACTGGGGCTGCTTCGCAGCCCAGCGCGGGCGATGCGGCGTTCCGACAAGCCCGCTCGCCACAACAAGCCCGCTCGCCACAGCAAGCAGGCGCCGACCCAGTGCTTTACATCGAGACGAAGAAAAAGCTCGCAATCAACACCATGCCCACAAACCACACCAGCGAACGCAAGATCGCCCAGTCCGCCAAATAGCAGATGATGTACAACAAGCGACTGGTGATAAACAGCACCGCCAGGACGTTGATGGTCACCAGTTCCGCGTTGCCCGCCAGGTGGGCAATGATCACCGCCGCCGCAAACGCCGGGGTCACTTCAAAGCTGTTGAGCTGTGCGCTATGGGCGCGTTTGGCAAAACCTTCCAGGGTCTCCAGGAAGGCCCGGGGGTCGTGGTTCTGCCGGGGCCCGAATTTGCCGCCACTGAACTTGGCCACGCCGGTACACAGGTAAGGCAGAAAAATTGCGATCAACACACACCAGAAAGCGACAGTCATCACTCATTCCTTTTTTAGTTTTATCCACTGGTTAGAGTTTCATCACGAGCATGCCGATCAGTACCAACCCACAGGCTAAGAGCCGGGAGCGGCCGAAAGGTTCTTTCAGATAGCGCATACCGAACAACACCACCAGGATCACGCTGACTTCCCGCAGCGCGGCGGCCTCGGCAATCGAGCCCAACTGCATGGCCCAAAGCACCAGAGCGTAGCTCAACAACACGCACAATCCCACGCTCAGCCCCAACCGCCATTGCGTGCGCCAGAACAGGCTGAACGCGGCACGCTTGCGCACCATGGCCAACAATGGAAAAGGCCAGGCGCTGAGCAGCGTCAGCCAGACCAGGTAGTCCAAAGGGTGCGACCAGCGCCGCAGCGCCTGCCCGTCGAGGAAGGTATAGCAGCCGATGCACAAGCCGATCAGCGCCACCACCGGCAGCATCGACCAGGGCAACCTGTCCCCGCCACCGCCCTGCCACAACAGGCACAGCATGCCGAACGGGATCAGCAGGATGCCGACAATCTGCTGGGTACTGAGCACTTCACCAGCAAACACCAGGGTCAACGCCAGCACCACCAGCGGTGATAAGCCACGCATCAACGGGTACACCAGCCCCAGGTCGCCGACGCGATAGGCCTGGATCAACAGGTACCGGTAGAGCAACTCGAACAACGCCGAAGCGATGATCCACGGCCAGATTTCCAGGGGCGGCAGTGAAACAAATCCCACCGCCAGCAGAACAAACAACAGCGCAACGCTGTCCATGCAGGCGATCACCAACAGGCGTTCGCCGCTGAATTTGATCAAGGTGTTCCACGTCGCATGCAACAACGCCGCTACCAGGACAAGGGCCGTCGCAAGCAATGGAACCTCCTTAATTGATTCGGGATGTATCAGCACATGTTTATACTAAACGCCGCTTCGGCGCACCTAGCATGCCTATGACGGCTGCCATTTCCCCTATCTGCTCTTATTTCAACCGCCTTCCAAAGGACCCCGGATGCTTGAACTTGTTGCCGCCTTCATATGCCTCACCACCCTGCTCACTTATGTGAACTTCCGGTTTATCGGCTTGCCACCGACCATCGGCGTAATGGTCACCGCGCTGATGTTTTCCCTGTTACTCCAAGGCCTGAGCTTTATCGGTTACCCCGGCCTTGAAGAGCGCGTCCAGCAATTGATCGGCCAAATCGACTTCGGCGACTTGCTGATGAACTGGATGCTGTCGTTCCTGCTGTTCGCCGGCGCCTTGCACGTCAACCTGAACGACCTGCGCAGTTATCGCTGGCCCATCGGCCTGCTGGCAACCTTTGGCGTATTGATCGCCACCGTAGTGATCGGCAGCCTGGCGTATTACATCTTTGCCCTGTTTGGCTGGCATGTGAGCTTCCTCTACTGCCTGCTGTTCGGCGCACTGATCTCGCCCACCGACCCGATTGCGGTGCTCGGCGTGTTGCGTACCGCCAATGCGTCAAAACCGCTGAAGACCACGATTGTCGGCGAAAGTCTTTTCCCCCCATATAGTCGTGTGGACAGACATCGCAAACACTTGCATTTACTGGCCTGCAGCTAATCAAATGTTGTCCACATCATTTCTACTTTATATGGACACTTGCTTGCCCCACTGCCTATCAGCCCCGACGAGTCAAGATGCCGCTAGCTCCACCTAACCGACGCTCACTCGCCGCCTCGACCTACTCTGGCCTCGCGTAATTTCTTGATACGTGAATTAGCTCCGCTGACATGACGGCTTTCACAAATTCGTACGAGCTGCAGGAGGTTGTTAACCAGAGTATTCTCTCGCCATACACTGCATTTAGTGGCACATTGCCCCACTGGTATTTCTCTTGGCTGCGCAGTGCTCAGGTACCAGCCACAAGCCTGTGACGGTCAGATTAGAATTAGGCATAAGCCCAAGCCGCTGCGCTGGAATAGCGGAAGAAAGGCCGAGGCCCGAGTGGATATTCGTGTTATGGATGGCGTGAAATTCAAGCAAACCGGTCAGTATGCACTGTGCTGCATTGAGACCTTCTCGGACGACCTAAAGGATGTCCTCAGGGCGAATCTCACCCGAATATGCCACGGTGCCGACCAAGCCAGCCGGAGCATGGTGGTATTCAAATACGCGGCAACCTTGAAGTCATTTTGGGATCGCTACTCCACCAAGGATCAGAATACCCGCACTGGCATGTTGGGAGAGCTACTAGCGCATGTCGTAATCCTTGAAATGCTTGACGATTTTGATGTGGTCTCGCCTTTCTTCAATATGGAAGAAAAGCATATCCGGAAAGGTTTTGACCTCATTCTTTATCAACCCTCAACTGACGAGGTGTGGATCACGGAAGTGAAGTCGGGGGCAGCCGGAAAGAAAACCTCCTGTGCAGCCAGCAAGTCCATGCTAGCCAAGGCACGTGATGACCTTAAGGGCCGACTCGCGGAATCAGAAATGAATCATTGGCTGAACGCCATGAATGCCGCACAGAAATCCATTAACGATAAGAAAAGCTACAAAGAATCTGTCCTCGCCATCCTGGGTATGGAGGGTGACAAAGCTTACGGGAACTCTGCCGTACCATCAGACAATAACGTAGTCTTAGTGTCTGCTTTGTTTAATGATGTCTCGCACGAAGTCATGGAAACGAGTATTGCGGACTTCACCACTACCCTGACAACAACTCCTATATTCAAAACTGTCTTGGTCTTATCCCTCCATAAGGGAACACTTCAGAAACTGGAAGACTTTCTCCGCGCCGAGGCAGGATGCTAAATGCAAGAGCTAACTATCAAGGAATTGGCAAAAACCCGCTTCAAAGACATCTACATGGAGCTTCTCCGTGGCAGCGAGATGTCCGACGGGGATACTGTTAAGCTGCTTGCGATTGCAGTCCTGCTCCTCAACCACAAAGCGCCTGAAATAAAACGTTTAGGTTATAGGGTAACCTTGTTTTATGGCAATTTGACGGGGAGATACGAGCCGCTTTATGACGTATCTATCAACAGCGGGCTATTACCTGTCTCTGCCGTTCTCGGTAAATCTTTTGAGCAAGATGAAAGGCTGAGTAGGTCATTCATTCAAAATATCGTGAGTAGTTACGTAGACACATTCCGCGATCAGGGTATGGTGCTTACGGAGCAGCAGGATACGCTAAGAACGTTCGTCCAGGACGAATATGAGAACTCGTCAGTAGTCATTGCCCCGACGTCCTACGGGAAGTCTGAGCTCATTATCAAATCTGTCAAAGACAACCCCTCTAAACGCATCCTTATCTTGGTGCCATCGAAAGCTTTGCTCGCCCAGACGAAGAAGCGCCTGATTTATTCAGATATTCCAAAGTTGGGCAAGGTCGTGACGCATCCGGAGATGTATTCGCCCGAGCGAAACAATCGAACGTTTGTGCTTACACAAGAGCGCCTGAATCGCCTACTAAACGAATACAGTGGCCTGTACTTCGATATGGTGTTTGTGGACGAGGCTCACAACCTCCTTCAGGGCGACAGTCGCAATGAACTATTGGCGACTATGCTATGCATCCTAGGCGCGAGGAATTCTCAGACTTCATTTAAGTTTTTGACTCCTTTCCTTTGTAACGAGCTTAACGTTCGAGTTCGTTACCTTGATATGACGCCCAAGGGCTTCAGGGTAGATGAATACATCAAGTCTGAGCGCTTCTACACCAGAGACTTCAGGACTGGGAAGAACGACGGCAAGCTAAAACTCTACGACCATTTCCTCAACCAATGGTTGGAAATCGACAGAAAGCACAAGAATTGCTTCGACCTGATCAAGCGCGAATCGTTAGCCAAGAATATTATTTATGGCAACACCAAAAAGAAAATTGAGCAGTTCGCCGTCGAGCTCGCCAACACGTTACCTGATATCGACTGCCCGTTAGTTCAGCGAGCTTGTGATGAGCTTGAGGAGACATTCGATAAGCGATACAGGCTGATTTCATGCTTGCGCAGGGGAGTGATGTACCACCATGGCTCGATCCCGGACACCATACGACTGTATTTGGAAAACCTGTTCCACCAGTCAAAGGCGATGAAGTATTTGGTCTGCAACTCCACTCTGCTTGAAGGCGTAAATCTTCCTATTGAGCGCCTGTTCATTTTTGACTATTCAAAAGGCCGTGGAAATCTGACCTCATCGCAATTCAAAAACCTAATCGGTCGTGTTAATAGATTTAGTGAGGTGTTCGCACCCGAAGCGGGCACCACGCTTAAAAAGTTAGAGTCAAGCATCTACCTTTTGGGTGTCGACGGCTTCACGAATAAGAAATCTAATCTTCAGACCTTCTATGAAAAAAACGTGAATGTTTCGAAGGTCGACGAAGACAACGTAAGCAACGTCCTGCTCCAAGAGACTGCCATTTTGGATGGCCCAATGGCAGACCGGCATCGTGACGCTGTGGCAAGGCTGGAAAATCTCCAACCTGGCATAGTCACTGGTCAAGAGTGTGAGTATGTCAAGACACAGGTTGGCCAGTTGCTGATCGCTAACAGTGTGAGTGAGATTGACGTGTTCGCCACTGAGGAGGAGATTGATAGCGCGATTAGTACATCGGTTGAGGAATATGGTTTGATCGATAGCGCTGACCGCCTCCTGCTAGAGATCAAGTCTTGCTTTGTCGACAATTTCGATGATAAGAGAAAGTACAGTGACCTAAAGCGACTGCAAAACAAGGCTACTATAGATTTCTACGCTATGTTTTTGGACTGGAAACTGAAAAAGTACAGCCTCAAGCAGATACTAAGGTACACATTAAAATATTGGCGCGAGCTTCCTGAGAAAAAGGGGACTGACTATGTGTATGTCGCAAACTGGGGTGATACTAAGTTTGGTAATAGCCAGTTTCCTTATTGGGTCAGAATTTCAACCAAGGATGATGTAGAAAGAGTCAATCTCGCAATCGTTCGTCTTAAGGAAGAAGATGATTTTTTTGACAACAAGATTTTTAAATTTGTTGAGGTGCTGAACGGGGTTGGGGCTATTGATCCAGCTTTTTATAAACGCATGAAATATGGCACCACGGATGACGCAAAAATCAAGCTAATCCGAGAGGGATACAGTCGCGGTCTGTCCGAGCTGTTGCTTGATCGATACCCCCAGTATGTTCGCCTCGATAGAAATGGCGAGATCCAGGTTAGCTCTAGGGTCATTAGGTTGATGAGGGACAATGAAGAGAGCGACCTGCTCATCTTCGAAGCTCAGATGAACCTGAAAGCGGTTCCCGAACCGGCGGCTTAACCCTCACAGGTATTGCTGAGATCGTCCGATCCTCTTGGTCTATGGCCAAGAGGTGTCGTGACATCCTCTCGTTTGCCGCTTTAAGGGCGATATCAAGGAGGCACTCACCACGTGACACTGCGCCATAGCTGAGGCAGGATTAGGGTGCCAAAGCACCTTCGTGCTCGCCATATAGGGGCAGCGTTGGCTCGCATGGGCGATGCAAGATGGTGGATGACGTGGCCGCATACATGGCTTCGGTCATCACCCACAAGTCGTCAATCCACAATCCGTCTCTGAGACAATCAACACAAGCGCCCGAACCGCAAGGCAAGACGATGAATTACGCGTCGCAATTCACGCCCGTGGATGGCATGCGACGCGTTTGGTACTCGCCCTCCAGCTACAAACTACCGTGGAAATATTTATGAATTTCGCGGACTAACTTTTCCAAGCTCACCGGGACTTTTTTTGTTTCCTCCATTTGTTTTATAACAAATTTGGAGAAGTCATTTTTTTTCATCCATTTGATACGATTAGCAATTAACCTACGGCATTTTTCATCAGCGACCTTCTCGGTCAGGAAGCTGTTAAAGGATTGATCAACTTTTAAAGTTTCAGAATTAAGTTTGACTACGTCAGGGCGTGGCTCCAGCCAAAACTTCGACTCTGCATGATCCCAAGCCGCAGCCCCGCAAAGCTCTTCAATCGCAATGGATAACTCAAAACCAGCCTTTAGCGCCTGCCGGAGCTCATCATCCCCATTAATCTTGTTAAGCTTGAAATATTTTAGTTTTCCCTTCAGGTCTAAGGAGTCCGTCCGTTGACTTAAGGTAGCTTCTGCCGCCGCACCTGCCTCATCACCATCCAGCAAAACTGCAGTGCGACCTTTCACATCCGTCATCACGGCGCGAGCTGTAGCATACCCGACAACCCAGTTAGTGCCAGCCCCAGAGCCTGACTTTGTTATCACTTTGAAAGGAATGGTTGGGCCAAACAGTATAGAACAGGCCTTTTCAAGGATAAGCTTGTCCGTATCACCCTCTACGCAAAGCACAGATTGATCAGTGTGTAGGGACTGCCCTTCAACCTCCTTCAACTGCTCAAATAGTTGACGTCGCTGATCCAAAGCAACCTTCAGGTAAGGCTCTATAAAGGGCATCAATCCTAGCCCGTCATCCAATGCTGCAGTGGTTGTGGAGTCTACAAAGGCCGTCGCTCCGTTTATGCGGGAAGCATATAAAGCGCGTGCTTTATCTTGTGACTTGGCAATGCTGTAAAATGCAGGCGAATGCGTGGTGAGAAGTATCTGGATCACATTCGAACATCGGTAAAATTCATCAGCCTCTTCAACCTGCCTAGCCAACTCCAGATTATTCTCTGGTTCTTCATACCCAAAAATTGTTTCGGGTGATGGCCTTCCTTTCGCGAAGTTCGCCTTCCGTTGATCTGCTAAAAATCGAAGAATTACAGGGATATGTCTCCCTTGGACACCATCACCACGGTGTTGCAATGGTGTCGCAGCATGCTTATCCGCAGTTTTGAAGTCGAGGATTTCGAAAAGGCTGCCCAAGTCGGTCGGCAAAGAAAATTCAGTTTTTAGACTCAATATTCTTAATGCTTCATCTTCGATTCCTCGCACTTCTGTACGTAAACTCTTCAAAAACTGCCCTGAAGCTTTAGCGAGTTTAGGTGCGATAGTCTCCGCCAAGGTGTTATGTAATCTTCTTTTAAGCGTGTTAAAAAACTCTTCGCCACGAATCGCAGGTACGTATTCATAGCCTATCTGTCGCAGCCAATACTCCGTCTTTGAACGCGCACTAAAACTCTTATCACCAATCATCTTCATGTGTTCATCATATGGCATCACAGTTTCTTCGCGCCATGTTTTTCGCCACACCACAGGATCATTATCGGTGTAATTTTTCGGTGGCTGAATCTCGAGCTCAACCATAATTTCCTTCGCTCTGTTCGCACGACCAACGGCTTTTTGGCTGTAGTCATCTACAAAGACCAGTTGTTTGCCTACGTCAGTTTGATTATTAAAGAAAAGATTCAATGCTCGCAGAACATTGCTCTTTCCTGAATCATTAGCACCTGCCAAAACAGTGTAATTAACAGGCAGAATCTCCACATCAACTAATGAGCGAAAGTTTTTAATTCTAATGCGGGTTATGTACACGGGCGCCTTCCATATGCGTGAGCTCGACCAATCAACCTATTACACCACGAAAGAATATCAATATGGCATCACGCAATGCCGTCATGCTGGGTGGGCGGTAGCATTTTTCAGAGGCTCGCACGACATCACGGACGTGCAGGCAAGAGGACACTGAGGATGCGGGTAGCTCAGTCAGGTCACGCCCTGAACAACTCATCCAGTGGAACAAACGCAGCGCCTGTCTCTGCCGCAGCTCTGACCTTGCGCTCAATCACTTCGGCGATGGGTATACGCTGACCCAATGCCTTGTAGATGTCCTCGCCGGACATGCAGATCACCTTTCGACCTCTGCCAAACGCATGGAGGCCCTCCTGCGTGAACCCTCCATAGCTGATGAAAACGCCTCGGGCCCAGGCGGCCTTCTGATCTAGCTTGCCTTGGAACGTGTGTAGCTCAGCTGCTCCAATCGGATCTCTGACCCATTTGGCTTCGATCAAATACGTTTCGTTTCCTAGCTGGAAGCTGCCGTCTATTTGCTCGCCAACCAAGCTGAACGGCGAACGCGCCTGAAGCCTAGATGAGTCAAAAAGCTCTTTGAGAAATCCTTCGAATTCGTAGCCACGCTTCTGCGGTGGCAAATCGCGCAGGTCGTACAGCCGCTGCTTTAAAGCATCAAGAACTGCGCCCTGATCAATGACCGTTGCTGCAGCGAAAGGATTTTGTACCACCTGGGCGTGCTGTCCTGGTGATCTTATTGATTCGAGCAGCGATAGAAAGCGGCCTTCGGCGTTTACCACGTCTTCCGTCGCGTTGCTGTCTGCCCGAATAGTTCGCCGGTACTTCCAGAGGGCTTCGAGCACTCGAGCTACCGTGGAGTGATCGGCGTTTTGGAGGAGACATCTGACGCGCCTAGCCTTGGAGGTACCATCCTTGGAGAACATTTCGTGAGAGATGTCGATCTCAAGCTCCTCCATGAAGAACTCGTCCAACGTACGGTTGGAAAAGTCGAGGACGTATCCGCCGCCCATGTCGAAGATCGAATCAAGGAACCGCATCTCAGTCGATTTGAAGTTCGCCATGCCTTTTCTCAATTTTCCCTTGTCCGATATCAGATGCCGAGTCCAAATCACGCTGAAAAAACCAGCTGCCACTATGCCTAAAAAATTACGGCCATGCTGTCATGATATTCGACCAGCCTAGCCCCATATTTTGGAACCATCGTAGACGCTCTGCAGATCGTCATGCTAATTTCGCCGCCTCTGATCTCCCTGGATCAAACGGTCGGCTCGTGAAGGCTCAAATGCCACAGGTTGCAACACCCTCTTTATCGCACGCATTTCGACGATAGTCAGCGGGCAGCCGACACCCTGACGCTACCGGAGAATTGCTATGCGCGTCCCTGTCTATCCAGACGACCTGATCCGAAATCGTGGTTTCAAAAGCCTGTCCAAGCAGTTGCAAAAGCAATGGCATGGCTCAGCCCCAATCTCGCTGGCAGATGCTCAAAAAGCTCTCGCGCAGGGACTCGGCTACAAGAGCTTCTACGATCTCAGCGAGACTTCAAAGGTCTGCCAACCTGGTGAACCTGTGCCGCCAGAAGCCGATGTCAGGCAGGCAATTGGTTCAGCCATCAAAGCTACCCTGCAGCCCATAGATGAGCTGAATCTGGAACGGCTTGTAAACGATCTTCCTCTGACAAACCTTGTAGCCTTCAAACGTGTGCAGGTTTCTTCAGGTGCTCGTCATAGCCTGTTATCTGAACTGGTTCGCGGGGCTCAGCCGGGGTTGTCTAAGGAACACGTTCAGACGCTGGAAAAGATCCTTGCCGAATCTGGGAGCTTGAGAGATCGAGCTCTGTTCGCATGCATGCTGGGTGCTTTGCGACAAAACGAGTTCCTATCGGCAAGGATGCGGCACGGTGATGCGGTGTATGGCGTGAAAATCCGTGAAAACAAGAATGTTATTGACGCGATCCCCGATAGGCACAGGTCGATGTTCGAGCAATACATCAAGACCTCGAAGTTGTCGGACGGAGAGTATCTTTTCCGTGCGGCTAATGCCCCTGAGCGTCCACTATCGCCTGACGCTCTGAGAAAGATCTGTGTCTCGTGGGCTGGCAAAGCGGATATTGATGCGGGCCTGCTCACACCTCATGCCATCCGCAAAACTACATATAATTACGCGGACTTCATCCGTCAAATCAGCGATAGCATGGGGCACCACTCAGCCAACACGTCATTGGCATACGCAGTCGGATTACCTACAACCAGTAGCACTGTTCACTAGGGCTAAACTCGGAAATGGTAGAGAGCTTGATTCGCGAGACGATTTGCGGTTTTCCTGCCCCATAGGTCGACGGCGATCTGGAGTATTCCTGCTTTGGGCCAGCCCCTATCGGGGTGCGGCTGTCGTAAACCAAACCCTGGCTTCGCCAGGTTTTGGCCCTGCGGGCTTCCATCCTCAGGCCTTTGGCCCACAGGGCCGGCGCGCTCCGCTTGCGGTCATGGCCTATATCCAGGCGCCCCTCTAGGTATACCCAACAAAGCAGCTTGGTGATGGCCTCGCCGAGGGCTATTGCGAAGTGGATTTTCCTGACCTATGATCAGGGTCAGGCGGTGATGGTCGCCTGGCGCCTGTTTCGCGAAGCAATAGCCCATCGTTGACGAACCTCTCGTTTTACATCGGCATGTCCCTAACCAGACGCTGCCCGGTGAACAGGCAATCGGACACCTAAGCGTCGTAGATTAGGAACCATTGCCATGTCTGATTTTTCCCCGCTAAACCTCTTAAAATCTCAAGCTAAACAACTTGTTCGAGATCAGGGCCTGAAGCTTTCTGTCGCTCAAGAAGCACTTGTGCAAAAAGCAGGCTTCGCTGATTACCATGAGTTTTCTATGGTCGCCCAGCGGAACCCCAAGGATCCACGCCTGATGATGGCTGTCTTTGGGATCAGAGATTTTAGCGACGCGATCCACGAGGACGATGTCTACACGGATCTGGATCAGGAGCTGGAGGATCAGCTCTCAGGTGCGATTGCGGAGACAAACGCAAGCGGGTTCACGGTGAACGCCTTGACGGTCGATACCACTGAGTACGCCGATTCAACCGGCATGCTGACCCTAGGAGTATCGCTGACCTACCAAGGCCAGCAAGACCAGGAGCGGGTATACCACGGTGCAGCATTCTTCCTTACTGCCACGGTCGGGTTGCTTCGCCGCGAGGGGAAGTGGTTGCTTGCAGAAGATGGCGTATCCATTTCCATTATCGAGTCGGATGCAGATCGAGATCGTAAGTCTGAGCAGGAGTATTGGGCTCAGGTGGAAGAGGCTCGAAACAGCAACCGTATGTCCATGGCGCAAGCACTCGCAAGCGAACTGGGGATATCGGTCGAAGATGGCGAGCTCTTGGCGGGATCAGAGATCACCACCAACGAGTCGGATGATGGTCTCGTGTACAGCTACTGGATCAATTTCGAACCTGAAGCTGAAGGCGAACTGAGGGCAGACTTGCTTGCGCGTTTTGGCTCGCTGGAGTACGAGCTACACGTAAACTTCTTCGATGATGTTGAACACGAGTTCTGATATTGATGAGGTGGTGGCCAGCTTCATGCTGGCCATTCAAGACTCCACGAAGGCAGAAACGCAGGGTAGCGAAATGACAACAATTTACTTCGACGAATCGGGTAACACAGGACGTCAGTTGGCCGATCTAGACCAACCACTGTTTATCCTTGGCTCGTGCGACTTCAACGCTGAAGAGTGCGAGCAGCTACTCCGCCCACTCCGCTCCCAGCAGGCGGCTGAAATCCACTTCAAAAAGCTTCGAAAGTCTGGGCGAGGGCAAGACCGGATCATTGAGCTATTCCGGTCTGACCTGGTGACACCCAAGCGCTTCAAGGCACAGGTGTTTCACAAGCGATTCATGCTGTTGACCAAGGTGATCGATGACCTCCTGGAGCCGCTGCTTTACTACCAATTCGACTTCAACCTTTATGAGAACGGCCAAAACATCGCTCTGAGCAACATGCTCTTCGCTTGCCTTCCTTTAGCAGTGGGGGATGGTTGCTTCGATCAGTTCCTCTCCGCCTACTACGACATGTGCTGCGAGAAAAGCGAGGAAGCAATCACTGCGTTCTACGAGCATTTGGAGGTGATGAAAGAAACTGCCGCACGGAGCACGCTGCCGATGGAGTGGGAGCTCGGAGTGCTGTCCATGACCTCGATGATTGTCCGGGATGCCTTCGAAGATTTGCCCAAACATACCTTCAACCCAGCAATACCGGCTTTCTTTTCACTGTGTGTTCAGTGGGGGAGGCAGCATGCCAGGTTCGACGCGTTATGCGATGACTCGGAGCCACTGGAACGGCAGGCCGATTTTTTCACCGCAATCGCCGAGCTCGAAGAACAAGGTGAAGAGCAGCAAGTTATCGGTTTCGGGAACGCCCAGATTGAGTTGCCCCTGAAACTGAATACATTGGCCTTCAGCGCCTCACACGACTCTGATGGTATCCAGCTCACCGACGTGCTCACCAGCGCGCTCTCGTACTACTACACCAAGCGGCAGAAGGGTGAAACAGACGATGAGTTCTTCATGAAGCTAGATAGCCTGGGCTTTCTGCATGATTTCGTCAGCGGCTGTGTTTGGCCTACGACAGATGTCACTCCAGAAGCACTCGGAAGGGCTGGTGATGAAGGCGGGCACAACCCAGCGAATGCCTTCGCTGACTTCATTATGGCAAGAGACAGGCAAGAATAGCCCCAGACCACAATGTCGGCACCCAAAGAGATCCGGCCCGAAGGAATGCTCATGACCACCAGCACACTGGCTCAGCAATTGCGCGAGTCTAAGCATGTTGTTGTCTTTACCGGGGCGGGTGCTTCAGCCGAAAGTGGCATCCCGACATTCCGTGATGCACTGACAGGGCTCTGGGAGCGCTTCGATCCGGCTCAGCTCGCCACCAGCGAAGCATTCAGAGCCGATCCAGCGCTGTGTTGGGGGTGGTACGAGTGGCGTCGGCAGAAGGTTGGGCAGGCGAAGCCGAATGGAGCGCATCTCGCTATCGCCGAGCTCGCCAGGCATGTGCACAAGCTGACGGTGGTCACACAAAATGTGGATGACCTGCATGAACGCGCCGGCAGCCAGGATGTAATTCATCTGCATGGCAGCCTGCATTCTCCTAGGTGCATCGATTGCGGGCTGGCATATAGGTTGCCCCTCACGTGTGGCGCACTGCCTGAGGAGGGAAGTCGAATTGAGCCGCCGCGATGCAGCGCGTGTGATGGGTATGTTCGACCAGGAGTCGTTTGGTTTGGTGAGATGCTGCCTGAGGACGCTTGGAGTGCGGGCCTAGCCGCTGCAGAGGAATGCGATGTGTTCCTCTCGATTGGTACGTCCGGGGTTGTGTATCCGGCTGCTGAGCTACCGCTACGTGCTTTGGGCCATGGTGCCACTGTCGCTCATATTAATCCTGTGCGGTTCGATATCAGCAGTCAGGAGCATTTTCTTCAGGGCCCTGCCTCGTTGATGATGCAGACACTGCTTCGTGATGCCTTCGGCTAACTTCTACCTTCTAGTGTGATGGCGGTTCACGGTATATCCGCTTTGGGCTTGCCCCCTCGGGGTACGGCTGTCGTGAACCAAACCCCAGCTGCGCCGGGTTTTGGCCCTACGGGCGTCCATCCTCAAGCCTTTGGCCCGTCATGGGCCGGCGCGCTCCGCTTGCACTTTTGACCACAACGTACATGTTTATCTCAACGACTATCTTCTCGCCAACGCAGATAACGCCTTGCACATGTAGCAAGCCGAGTCAGGGCAAAGCCCCCTGAACTGCTCCGTTTGAGAAATCAGAGGCGGCGCAGAGCTTCGTTGGTTTGCTGCATAGCCCTGCTGCTCAAAGAAGCCTGACGCAGTTGTTGTCAGCAAATGAAGTCGAGCGATTCCCTGCTCGGCGGCCTTCGCTTCAATGACCCGAAGCACCGTGACACCGACCCTCTTCGATCTGTGTGTCGAGACTACAACCAGAGAACGCAACAACCCGTCAGTACCATGCGTTTCAAATCCTCCCCATCCAACAGTCTCACCATCCTGTGAGAACTCAAAAAAGGTTCGGCCTGGAAGATCAATATCATCTGCTGGAAGGTCAGCGGACTTCAGCGCGTCGCGAAAACGCTGCCGTTGCCCTTCGGCTATTTCCGTTGCCTGTATCACCATCTCCTTACCCATCCCTTCGTCTCCTTCTGTGCCGGTTGGTATGGCCTGTCACGGCTCAAGCCGAAGCAGCAATCATCATATTCGCTTTACCGAATATTCGACAAAGCATATATTCGATTTTTCGTATGCATTAGCTAGCGACGATCCCGGCGCATTTCGCCACACGCTCCACGACATCCACGAGCGCATCAAGCTCTTCGTTTTGGTCAAGACCAAACACCTGGAGGATCTGTGACAGAACCCATGAACCCCACCACCTTGTTCAAGTGCCTGGCGGACGACACCCGAGCAAAAATTTCGCTGCTTGTCGTGAGTGAAGGTGAGCTGTGTGTATGCGAGCTAACGGCAGCACTCGACCTGAGTCAGCCGAAGATTTCTCGTCATTTGGCGCTGCTGCGCTCTGCCGGTTTGCTGTTGGATCGTCGCCAAGGCCAATGGGTGTACTACCGGCTGAATCCTGATTTGCCCACATGGGTGACTGCAGTTTTGAAGGAAGTGGTAGACGCCAATCAGCAATGGCTGGAAGCCGAGGCTAAGCGCCTCTGCGGCATGAACGACCGTCCGATTAATCAAGCCGTGTGTAGCTGATTCACGCCCAACCGGATTAATGAAATGCTGATTGCCGTATTGATCTTTATCGCCACCATCGTTCTTGTCATCTGGCAGCCCAAGGGGCTGGGGGTGGGCTGGAGTGCGATGTTCGGTGCCATCGTAGCGTTGCTGGCAGGTGTCGTTACCCTTGCCGACATACCAGAGGTTTGGCGCATTGTCTGGAATGCCACTGGGACTTTCATCGCGGTCATCATCATTAGTCTGCTGCTTGATGAAGCAGGTTTTTTCAAGTGGGCTGCGCTGCATGTGGCCCGATGGGGAGGCGGGAGTACCCGCAAGCTGTTCGCATTTATCGTCCTGCTAGGCGCAGCAGTGTCGGCCCTGTTCGCCAATGACGGAGCAGCATTGATCCTCACACCCATTGTGATCGCGATGTTGTTGGCGTTGCGTTTTTCTCCTGCGGCTACTTTGGCATTCGTCATGGCAGCCGGTTTTATCGCCGATACGGCGAGCTTACCGCTGGTGGTTTCCAACCTGGTCAACATCGTTTCTGCCGACTACTTCGATATCGGCTTCAACGAATATGCATCGATCATGGTGCCGGTAAACATCGTCAGCGTGGCGGCGACGTTAGCCATGCTGCTGTGGTTTTTCCGCAAAGAATTACCAAAGACCTATGACCTCAACCAACTGGACAATCCGGACGAAGCAATCCACGACCGGGCCACTTTTGTAGCCGGCTGGTGGGTGTTGGCACTACTCCTGATCGGCTTCTTTGTCATTGAGCCACTGGGGGTGCCAATCAGCGCCATTGCAGCAGTCTGTGCATTCATTCTTTACGTCATCGCGGCTCGTGGTCACGCCATCAACACAAGCAAGGTGCTCAAAGAGGCGCCATGGCAGGTAGTGATCTTTTCTTTGGGGATGTACCTGGTTGTTTATGGCCTGAAGAACGCCGGCCTGACCGACCACATTGCGCAGATCCTGAACGTGTTCGCCGGTTATGGCGTTTGGGGCGCGTCCCTTGGTACAGGGCTGCTAACAGCGTTGCTGTCTTCGATCATGAACAACATGCCCACCGTTCTGGTAGGCGCCTTATCCATTCATGCCGCTGAAGTCAATGGTGTAGTCCAGCAAGCGATGGTTTACGCCAACATCATCGGCTGCGATTTGGGCCCGAAGATCACCCCAATTGGGAGCTTGGCAACTCTGTTGTGGCTGCACGTGCTCGCCCGGAAAAACATAACGATCAGCTGGGGTTACTACTTCAAGACCGGGATCGTGCTGACCGTGCCCATCCTCGTCGCCACATTGTCCGCCCTGGCACTGCGCCTCAGTTTCTGAATCAAGGAATCGTCTGATGAAAGTCTTGTTCATGTGCACTCACAACAGCTGCCGCAGCATTCTGTCCGAGGCGCTTTTCAACCACTTGGCGCCCGAGGGTGTAGAAGCCGTCAGCTCAGGAAGCTTTCCCAGTGGCCGGGTGAATCAACGGGCATTGCAAACGCTGGAGGCGGCGGGTATCTCCACGGCGGGCTTGAGCAGCAAGGCTTCGGATGCTTTTGAGGGCTCACCGCCAGACATCGTGATCACTGTCTGTGACCGGGCAGCGGGTGAGGCATGCCCAATCTTCTTTGGGCCAGCTTTGAAGGCGCATTGGGGTCTGGCCGACCCGTCTGACGCTAGCGGTTCGGAAGCCGAGATCACCGCAGCTTTTGAAACCACACTCGCCAAAATTCACGAGCGCGTGAGCGCATTTCTTGCGCTGCCACTGAAGACCATCAGCGCTGAACAGTTGAAGGCTGAACTGAACCGAATCGGTTCGCTTTAAAGATCTACCGAGGCGGCACCCAACCAGGCGCCGCCGTAGGAGTTTATATGCAAGACACATTGCCGAACGTACACGCCGACCTGATCGACATTCCTTCGCTGGAGCAACTGTCGCCTCGTACTCCTTCGCTCCATAAACCTCGCATTCTTCTGCTGTACGGATCAACGCGAGAACGCTCATTCAGCCGGTTAGTCACGCAAGAGGCGGCACGCCTGCTGAATGAGTTTGGTGCTGAAACCAAGATCTTTGACCCATCGGGTCTGCCGCTTCCGGATGACGCTCCCGATACACATCCCAAGGTCGCTGAGCTGCGCGAGCTGATGCAATGGTCTGAGGGACAGGTGTGGTGCTCCCCTGAGCGTCACGGCTCCATGAGTGCAGTATTCAAAGCCCAAATTGACTGGGTTCCGCTGGCGATTGGCGCTGTACGACCTACGCAAGGCAAAACCCTTGCTGTGATGCAGGTCTGCGGCGGCTCGCAATCTTTCAACGTGGTCAATCAGCTGCGCGTACTGGGTCGATGGATGCGGATGTTCACCATCCCAAACCAATCTTCGGTGGCCAAGGCATTTACCGAGTTCGACGAGACAGGTCGTATGAAGCCGTCCTCGTACTACGACCGTCTCGTGGACGTGATGGAAGAGCTGATGAAGTTCACCCTGCTGTTGCGGGATCGCCAGGATTATTTGGTTGATCGGTACTCCGAGCGTAAAGAGTCCGCCGAAGAGCTTTCCAAACGCGTCAACCAGCGCTCCATCTAACGTCAGTACGGGGAAGCGATATGAGCCAGATCACGATCTACCACAACCCCGAATGCGGCACCTCTCGCAACACCTTGGAGTTGATCCGTAACAGCGGGGAAGAACCGACGGTTATCGAGTACCTGAAGAACCCGCCTGATCGCACCACACTTGTCAGACTCATTGAGGATATGGGTATCGGGGTGCGGGCTCTTTTGCGTATCAAAGGCACTCCGTACGAAGAGCTAGGATTGGGCGATGCATCACTGACGAACGAACAGCTCATCGATGCCATGATGGCTCACCCTATCCTGATCAATCGCCCCATCGTCGTGACGCCTTTGGGGACGCGTTTGTGTCGTCCGTCAGAAGCTGTGCTCGATTTGTTACCGCAAGAGCAGCGTGGGAGTTTCGTCAAAGAGGACGGCCAAGTGGTCATTGATGAGCACGGTCGCAGAGTCTGATACGACGACGGTGAGGTGCCGCGATTGAGCCTGGAGGATGCTGGTGAGTCAGAATTCGAAACTTGATGTTGTGGTCATTGGCGGTGGTCAATCCGCGCTGACAGTCGCCTATTTTTTGAAGCGGTCAGGCTTGTCTTACGTGCTGCTCGATGCGGAGTCGGCACCAGGAGGAGCCTGGCGGCATGGCTGGGATTCGTTGCGACTCTTCTCTCCATCGGCATGGAGCTCGATTGCAGGCTGGCCGATGCCTGCCGTATCAGAAGAAACACCTCACCGTGATGATGTTATCGACTATCTGACTCTGTACGAGCGTCGATATGACTTCCCCATCATCCGATCCACCAGGGTGACCCGTGTCGAGAAAATCGAAGAAGGATTACGGGTTGTCTCCGGGGATAGAAACTGGGATGCCAAAGCGGTTATCAGTGCAACAGGCACCTGGAGCCGCCCATTTACTCCGAGCTATCCCGGACAGGAGTTGTTCGTAGGGCAGCAGCTTCATTCCGCTCATTACGTTGGGCCGGATGAGTTTGAGGGGAAAACCGTCCTTGTCGTGGGTGGTGGCAACTCGGGAGCCCAGATTTACGCCGAGGTTTCTAAAGTGGCTCAGGCAACCTGGGTGACTCAAGAGGCTCCAAAGTTTCTACCTGATGAGGTTGATGGGCGCGCCCTGTTCGAACGAGCTACTGCTCGATTGAAGGCGCAACAGGAAGGTGTGGAGCCTGAACAACCCGCTGGGGGGCTGGGCGACATCGTAATGGTGCCATCGGTGAAGGACGCTCGTGAACGCGGTGTATTGAGCGCAGTACGGCCATTCACGCACTTCACTTCAACAGGCGTTGTTTGGTCATCAGGAGACGAAACAGCGGTGGATGTCGTCATCTGGTGCACTGGGTTTTCTCCAGCGCTCGACCACCTGGGCAACCTGGGTATCGTTGACGATGACGGTAAAGTCGCCGTGAATGAAAACCGGAGTGTTGCTTCACCTAATCTGTGGCTGGTGGGCTACGGCGATTGGACGGGGCTAGCCTCCGCTACATTGATCGGAGTGACCCGCACCGCTCGAGATGTAGTCAACCAAGTCCAAAGCTATCTCACAAGCGAAGCCTGATGGCTCGCGAAGCAAATCGAGTGCGCCTACTGTTTATACGACTTCAAGATCGGGGAAGAGAATAGGCTCCAGTGGCGGAGTTGCCTGGCACAGTCCGAGCCGCCAGTAGCCGACGTCGTGCCATTTCCCAAGCTTGAAGCCAACCTCCGGATATGTACCGATGTGGACGAATCCCAGCGACTCGTGCAGACCCACACTGCCTTCATTGGGCTGAGCAATTCCGGCGTAAGCTGCACGAAAGCACTGTTTTTCAAGGATCGGAAGCAAAGTCTCATAGAGCTCACGGCCAACGCCCTGACGGCGAGCCGATTCAGCTACGTACACCGTCACGTCCACCGCCCACCGGTAGGCTGGACGTGTGCGGTGCTGGCTGGCATAGGCGTAGCCCTCGATCTCCCCACCTTCTTCGGCCACTAGGTAGGGATACGTCTGAAGTGTCGTCGCTATCCGCTGAGCAATCTCCTCACCGCTTGGCGGGGTCTCTTCGAATGAGATCGCCGTGTTCGAAACTATGGGAGCATAAATGCGCTGGATTGCCTGTGCATCTGTAACCACTGCAGCTCGAATTCTGACAGGCATGTGAGTCGTCCCTGAATAAAAGTTTGAAAATTACCTTTCCCGGATCAGTTTCGCCATTAGCCCATTTGAAAAAAATGAGCTGTGTGAAATCTAAAATTCAGGTCGCAATGCATGTTCTCAGTTCTGCACCTTCGGCTCATCAAATTCATCGGCTGCATCAACAACGCAGAACACTGTAAGCGTGCGCTAAGCGACCCGTCCTGACGGCATCGCTTAGCCGACCTCAAAATAAAATGCTGAGTAACCATCCGATAAGACCTCCCGCCAGGACGACCAACCATGGAGGAACCTTCCAGAACATCAAAGCCACAAGCGCTATCAGCGCCAAGCCAAAATCTGTAGGAATCAATATGGCGCTCGTCCAGACTGGGTTATACAAGGCTGCCAGGAGAAGGCCTACAACTGCTGCGTTTACGCCTGAAAGTGCGGCTTGGGTGCGTAAGCTTTTCCGCAGTTGCTCCCAAAATGGCAACACGCCGATTACGAGCAAGAACGAAGGAGCAAAAATTGCAACGACGCACGCGGTAGCCCCGAGCCAACCAGAAGGTTGGGCATTCATGGACGCGCCAAGAAATGCTGCGAAGGTAAAAAGTGGGCCTGGTACGGCCTGTGCTAAGCCATATCCGGCAAGAAACGTGTCATTGGCTACCCATCCGTTCGGCACGGTCGCCGACTGAAGCAACGGCAGCACAACATGCCCACCTCCGAAAACTAATGACCCGGCGCGGAAAAAGGCGTTTACCACAGCTAACGCTTGTGAGGGCCACAACTGAACCAGCAATGGCAGGCCAGCTAACAGGCCGAAGAACAGCAGCAACGACACCACACCGACTTTCCTGCTCACCGGTATCGGCAAAGACTCAGTAGTCTGGCTTTGATCGGTTTTGAAGAGCATTAGTCCTATGACGGCACCGAAGAAAATCACGCCGATCTGCCCCCAAGCATGTGGCCAAAGCATTGCAGCATAAGCCGCAAACACGGCGACGGTTATTCGAGGGGCATCAGTGCAAAGACTACGGCCCATTCCCCAGACGGCTTGAGCAACGACAGCCACCGCGACAATTTTAAGACCGTGCAAAAGACCGCTCGGAAACGCGCCTCCCCACGCGGACATACCCTGAGCGAATAAAACCAAGATTATTGCCGAAGGCAATGTGAAACCTGCCCACGCAGCGACTGCTCCTGGAAATCCGGCACGAGAAAGTCCTATACCTATGCCAACCTGGCTACTGGCGGGCCCCGGCAAGAATTGGCACAGGGCAATCAAATCCCCATAACTGCGCTCGCTCAGCCATTGGCGTCGGGCAACGAATTCTTCGCGAAAGTAAGCTAGATGTGCAATCGGGCCTCCGAAAGAAGTGAGACCTAGGCGCAGGAATACCAGAAATACCATCCATGGGGACTCAGTCGTAACACCCTTTGAACGTCCCTCGGCTGACAAGATTCGTTACTCCCCACATGACTGCTATAGAACACCAAATACGACGGCCTCCCTCACCGGCATATCTCGGCTTCGATATGCCGTCGCACACTGTATCGTGATCCTAACGACAAAATGATGGCACTTCGTTAGACGGTGCTCCTACAGCAGAAATTCTGATGGAGAGAAATTCTGCTGTCAGCTCATTTTCTAATCACCTCGATAGAGTGGCTGTGGCAACGGCAGGCGCAGCGCTGCGACGCAAAATCAGGACTCCACCGATTGCAGCCAAGGTCGAACCGATCAACACGCCGACTTTTACCTCGTCAATCAGGTGAGCTGATCCAGCAAACGCCAAGTTGCCAATGAACAGGCTCATGGTGAAGCCGATGCCACACAGGAGCGCAACGCCGTAAAGCTGTGCCCAATTGCTGCCTTCTGGTAGTTTGGCCAGGCCCATACGAATGGCAAGAGCAGCCAATAGGAAGATGCCAATCTGCTTGCCCACCAACAAGCCCAGCGCAACACCCAGAGGAACCGGATCGACTAGGTTCTCCATGGAAATACCTGCCAGTGAAACGCCCGCATTGGCGAAGCCGAAAATCGGCACCACAGCGAACGCAACCCACATGTGCAGCTTTTCCTCCAGGAATAGCAGTGGAGACCGGGCTTCCTCTTCAGGCTTGCCCATTGGGACGCACAGAGCTACAGCGACACCCGCAAGGGTGGCATGCACTCCCGACTGCAGCACGAAGAACCACAGCACACCGCCGACCAGCAAATAAGGGAATAATCGTCTGACGCCCAATCGATTCATTGCGATCAGAATGACCAGGGTTACGAGCGATGCCAGCAACATCGGCATGGAAAGACCGGTGGTGTAGAAAAAGGCGATGATGACTACAGCACCCAGGTCGTCAATGATCGCCAAGGCGGCGAGGAAGACCTTCAGCGACGTAGGGACTCGCTTACCTAGGAGCGACAAGACGCCCAGGGCGAACGCGATGTCGGTAGCGGCAGGGATAGCCCACCCCTTCAAGGTCTCAGAATTCCCCCAGTTGATTGCGATGTAGATCAGCGCAGGCACCACCATGCCGCCTATAGCACCAAATCCCGGCAAGGCACGCTGGCCCCAAGTGGAGAGCCCGCCTGCCAGAACCTCCCTTTTGATCTCAAGGCCGACCATCAGGAAGAAGATAGCCATCAGGCCATCATTGACCCAATGCTCCACAGACATGCCCAGCCAGACACTGTGCAAGGCGGCAAAATAACCTTGCGAGAGAGGCGAGTTAGCCACAATTAAGGCCGCGAGTGCTGCGCCCATCAGTACGAGACCGCCAGCGGATTCCGACGATAGGAAGCGAGCCAGGATCGCGGCTGCTCTAGGGGTTTCTGCGGGAGTTCTGCTGTGAGTCATCAGTGTCCTTACGCTTTGATCCAAAGCGATTATTTTAACATCCGAGGTTTACCAACGCGGCAGGGCACATAGCCTGTAACGATTTACACCAAGCCCTAATCAGCCTCCAGCCTGTTCCCCGGCAGAGGCTCGCTCACGAAACTCAGGAGCACGCTCCAAGCGCATATCCTCAATAGGCGAGCGAACATTGATCATTCCTTACAGGCGTGTGGTTCCCCGGATATTTGATGATTGAAGCAACTGAAACCCACCATAAATGCCCGCACCTCAGCGCGATCCTCCGACTGTGGCATTTCAATCTGGAGTAAGCCTATTTGGGGATATACGCTGCTACCGACTTGCGAATTTCTTCCCGCGCTTCATCCGCGCTCCCCCAACGCCCCATCTTCACCCACTTACCCGGCTCCAGTGCCTTGTAGTTTTCGAAAAAATGCTGGATCTGTGCGAGGAGTAACGCAGGGAGGTCTGAGCACTCCTTTACATCGCTGTACATTGAGCTGAGTTTTTCATGAGGCACTGCGATCACCTTGGCATCCGCACCAGCTTCGTCCGTCATGTACATCACACCCACCGGGCGACTGCGGATGACAACGCCAGGTGAGACGGGATAAGGGCAAACCACCAGGACGTCCAGCGGATCACCATCGTCGCTCAGCGTGTTCGGGATAAACCCGTAGTTGGCCGGATAGAACATCGGTGTGCTGAGGAAGCGGTCAACGAAGATCTGCCCACTTGGCTTGTCCACTTCGTACTTGATCGGAGTGTGGTTTGCAGGAATCTCGATAACGGTGAAAAAGTCATCGGGGATGGCTTTGCCAGCTGGGATGTCCGCGTAGCTCATGTTCATAGCTCCGAAGTTGTGGAGGGGGCTGCGCTGGAAGGCGTTTTTCCAAGGGTGCCCATCTCGATTGGCGTCTTAGTGAAAAACACCGATATCTCCTCGGAGTCCAGTCGTGTGAACAACCGTTCTGCCTCATCTTCCGTGATTGCCAAGCGAATCTCCGTGGGTTGATCCGCCAGCTCAAAAAAATGCGATGAATGCAGTTTTCCGGTGTGCCCAAACCCTTCGATTCCAGTGCAGAGCGTGGCGCCGCGTAACCCCATTTCTTTAGCCACGTCGACGATCCATTCGCCTAGCATCTTTCCCTGATAACGACGGTTTTGTTGGGTGAAGAAAACGACCATATAGCCTTTCATTTCTATCTCCTCAGCGAGTACCAATCATTTGGTAGGACAGAAGCCCCGCAGCGGTCATCGCTAACGAGCCTGCAACGTGCAACGAAATTGAGCCAAGCGCCCAGACCAGTCTGCCCTCCTGAATCAAGGCAACCGTTTCGGCTGAAAATGTGGAGAAGGTGGTAAGCCCACCGCAGAAACCCGTGATGATCAGGAGGCGCCACTCAGGACTCAGGGTAGGGGATGCGGCTAAAAACGCGATAGCTAGGCCAATGATGTAGCCCCCAATCATGTTCGCAACCACTGTGCCTGGAGGAATCGTAGGGAACAGAGCATTTAGCTTCATGCCCAAAAGCCAGCGCAACCAGGCACCAAGTGACGCGCCAACGGCGATAACTACAAGTGATTTCAGCATGGCGAGCCCACCTCATCAGATCTGAGTGGACTAACGGGCAACCGGCTTGCGCGGAAGAGGAAAGAGAAGAAAAGCTCGAAGGGTAAAGTCATATCCTGTCCTAGATTGGGGACAGGGAGGCACACCTACGCACCCTGTCCAGGGTTCACGTAGGCATCATCAGCACAAGGCGGTTTAAGGAGGAATGCCATCTCCTAACCTGAGCCTACCGCATCTGAGCAATCGGCATCAATATCCTTTTCGGGCTTCGCATCGCAGCTCCCACGAGCGCTCAAGTGACGGTTAATAGACGGTGGTTTAACAACGTTCCATGCCGTTTCTGATGTGACTGCTTGTTTTGATGTCGAATAGCTGTAATTCCTTGATCACGAGCAGCATCTGGAACGTGTCCCTGCTGCGGGTTCGAACAAGGACTCAACAATAGTGCAATCAGAGGTGTTTGAGCCCAGGCAGGTTGACTCACAAGCGCCTGCCATGGAAAGCAGCTCAATTCGAATCTGCTGGAGTTTGGCTACTTTCAACTCTACTTCGGCCAAATGCTTCTTGACCACGGACAGTGCGTCAGCACACGGACGATCAGCATCTGCTGCGAGCGCGATGAGTTCTCGTATATCGTCTAGGGGAAAGCCTAACTCACGATTCTGACGGATGAACACGAGTCTTGAACGGTGCTTCTCTGTGTAGATTCGGTGCCTGCCGGTCGACCGCAGGGCCGGCGGTAAAAGGCCTATTTTCTCGTAGTAGCGAATCGTCTCAATGTGGCAACCCGTTGATTTAGACAACGCCCCAATTCCTGACATGCGAATTCCCCAAGCATTTTCTTGAACCTGTAGTGGCTACAGATATTACCCTGCTCAATCGAAAATTGATTTCACGCGTTTAAGGGCATTTCGTGGACAGAGAACAGCTAGAGAAGAACCAGATTCCCGTCTACTTCGTCGCGGTCATTGTCGCTGCTATCGGAGGTCTGCTCGCACCTAATGCTTCTCAAGCGTTAGGTGCGTTGGTGACACCAGCCATCGCTGTGCTGATGTACGCCATGTTTCTACAGATCCCATTCCTGGATCTCCGTGAAGGGCTCGCAAACAAGCGTTTCATGACGGCGCTGCTCACAGCCAACTTCGTCGCCATCCCCCTGTTGGTTTGGGCGTTGACCATGGGCATAACGGATCACCCCGCGATTCTGGCGGGCGCACTGTTGGTCTTGCTGACGCCTTGTATCGACTATGTGGTGGTGTTTACCCATATCGGTAAGGGCGACTCCAAACTGACTCTGGCGGCAACGCCATTGCTACTATTGCTTCAGCTTGTGCTACTGCCCCTGTATCTGGCCTTCATGCTGGGTAATGACTCGGCGGTGGTTATATCGGTGGGCCCATTTGTTGAGGCTTTCGTAGTGCTGATTGCTTTGCCCTTTGTATTGGCGGTAGCAACAGCTGCCGGTGCAAAAAGGTCACGCGTCGTTGAGGGTTGGAACAACGCTTGGGCTTGGATGCCTGTGCCGGCTATGGCGGCGGTATTGGTCGTAGTGATCGGCTCTCAGATTTCAGCGGTGGTCAGAGACATGGACAAGCTGCTGCCCGTCATTCCTGTCTACATTGGTTTCATGCTCTTGGCACCATTGGTTGGTGCGCTGGTTGCGCGAGTATTCAAATTGCCGGCCATCACTGCAAGATCAGTAGCGTTCAGTAGCTCGACACGGAACTCGTTGGTGGTTCTGCCCTTGGCACTTGCTCTACCCGAAGAAATCAGAGGGCTAGCTGCGGCAGCAGTCATCACCCAAACGCTGATTGAATTGGTCAGCGAGCTAATTTACATCCGGGTAATTCCTGCATTGGTTTGGCGAAAAGCGTAGCGTCAACCACAACTTGGTGGGGGCCAAGTGGGCCGAGATACCGCCGAGCAGCGCCCCAAGAAGCCCTCCTGTGCCATTTTTTAGACAGCCACTGATCATTAAAAAATCACGGCTGTTCGGGCTTGGTGGTTTTCAAATATCAAAGAACAGGCGCTTCAGAAAGTTTTAACCTTCTACCCCTCGGGTTTTACAGTGACTTGTCGGCGGACTATCTGAAAATACATTGCACTTGTCCGACCTAAACTTGAGGCGTGTGCTACATCGATTTAACGGATTCCACTTCCACGTATTTGTATTTCTTCCTTGCAGCCCTCACAGCCTCTTGCTCAGCGAGCAACGAGCTCAACGTGTCGGCCTCGTGGATCAACTCATGCATCTTCCCTTCGAATTCGTTTCCGACCCGTAGCGTGACCTTGAGTCTTGGCGTGAATGCTTTCGCCACTTTCTTCTTGGCTACGGGAGCTGCTACCGGCTTCGTGAATACAACCTCAGGCACAGGCTCTTGAACTGGAACAGCAGGCACCTGACTTTCAGCCTCAGCCGTACCAAACAATGCACGACGCATTTCTTCTTCAGTTAAGTCAGCGTTCATAAACTTCTCAATGGAGCAGAAATTAGCTCAATGGATTCTAGTAGGATGGCTACGCCACGGTGCCCTGACTTTAAATGCCTAGGTCGATTTCTAGACAGGAGCCTCTCCATGCTCGCGATAGCAGCTCCTTCGGCAGTCGCGTAATAAGCCCGTCAGCCAGGTCACTGGCGTGACGAGCGTATAAAGTCACTGTGCCCGCAACTGGCGCTCGACCTAGTACGAACGCCCCGCCCCGTTCTTGGGCAATTTTCAGTATATTCAGAACACCCTGGCTCACCTGTTTGGTGGTCAGGTGTTCCACCACTGGCCTGGGTGGAAGAGCGGCATGGCTCCACATATCTACTACCACCTGGAGCAGTCCGTCTGAGCCAAAATGCTCGAGGGCCATCTCCCATAGTTGCCCCTCATGCGCCATAGTCAGGCGTGCCCTAGTCATTACGGAGTTTCAAAAGCATGAGGCTCTTTCTAGATTCTGAATTCTCTCAGCTCAGCGAGCAGGCGAAGCTGATCTCCCTGGCTCTGGTTGGCCAGGATCGCCGGGAATTCTACGTTGAATTGCAGGATACGTGGCAGGTTGATGACTGCAGTGACTTCGTGAAGAAGATCGTACTGCCACAGCTCTGGGGTGGTGAGTACGCCATGCCTCTGACCGAGGCCAGGTCAGCACTCCTACGTTTCTTGGCAACCTACGATGAAGAGCTCGAGATTGTCACTGACGCCCCTGTCTACGACTGGGAGCTGTTTTGCGAGCTCGCCTATCACGATGGAAAATGGCCCAAGAACGTCAGAAACTTTCCTACTGATGCCACGACCCTGGCCGCGACAAACGATGGGGAAGACCTGCCTCACCATGCCCTGCTCGACGCCAGGATCATCGCAAGCATGTTCACAGCTACAGCGTAACCATCTCACGCTCAATGGATTGCCTGAGGTGCTCGGGCATGTTGTTGCAGACGTGGAAGTCGACCGGGACGCCCACCATGGCCTGGAGCTCATCCTCGAGCTCGGCGATGTCGAACAAGGAAATCTTGCCGATTAGAGCTGGAGGGATAGTGGCGAGCAGATCGAGGTCACTCCCTTCGTGATCATCGCCTCGAGCGGCAGAGCCGAATAGTCTGGGCTCAATGAAGCCATAGGCCTCGATCAGACGTCGAACCTCCCCTTCCTTTCCTCGTATCGCGTCAGTGGGGCTCATGCCTTTCTCCTCGAACCACGACCATGATGGCTGAGTGACCAGACCGACTCACTGCCTGAAGAATGCCCTAATGCGCTGAACGCTTCGGCCATCACACCAATATAGATGAGGGTCATGCAGAAGTGTTGCCGCTGAGGACGACGAGCCATTTTGATCTCCATTGGAATATGCCCTGTCATATGCACACATGTGATGGGGCTTTAGGCCTTTGGGGAGCGGACTGCTACGCTAATTCACAATTGCTGATGACCAATCGGCAATCTGCCCTGGGTCATTTTTCAATCGGCAGGGTGGGTCAGTTTTCAATCAGCGCCGACACCTCGCTGTAGCTCATTTCCAAACACGAGGGTATTGAGATCGAGGGGGGTATCCAGAAGCCACGTGAAGACTGTCCAGTACGCATAAAAACGCCGCGACGAACACGGCGTTTTTATTTGCTAGCCTAGCGAGACCTTTGAGAAAAATTACTGGTGATTCGCCCCAGATGAATTGGATCTGCGTTCACGCCTCATGTGGATAGGAACGGGGCGATGTACCCTATGAACTCGGCATGCTGGCTACGTGCCTCACGCCACCTCGCAGGATGTGTCGGCGGCGTAAAGCGCCTCTCGCAGTTCGTCAGCAGCAACCGGTCTTTCGCTCGAGAAACTCCGACAAAGAAAGAGCATCGCTCATCGTAAGGTTTTCCCCAAAACGTCTGAGTTTCTATCGCAGGCATGATGACCGAGTGGAACTCTAGTCCCTTGCTTTTGTGAATCGTTAGCAGTCTGATTGCCTGATCATTGGAGAATCGATCCAAAGCACTCAGCAGATCATAACCTTGCTCATACAGCACATTGAGCTGCTGATGGGTCTGATCCACAACTTCTCCGAGTCTAGCTTTTGCCTCATAGTCTGGGGACATTGACGTCAACATGGGTAGCCCCACTTGCCCAAGGAATTCTTGAGCCATTTCCCACCAGAAATCATAAGGCTGAGTAGAACGAGCTAACGCTTTAACTCGCTTACGATGACCTCCGTAGATCGATTCGAAGACTGCCTGCACCTTTGATTCGCTGTCTTCCGAATCGACCACAGAAAATTGCTCCATCAGCCGCATCCATCCTTTCGGCTCGCTCGGCCTATAAAGGCATGCGAGGTAGTCAATGATCAGGCGTGCGACCGGCTCATTGACCAGATCCTGAGATAGGTGCTCGTTTCGATACGGGATGCCAGCTGCGTCTAGGCCATCCATGATGAATGTCCCGTAATCACTAATTTGCCGGGAAAACAGGATGGCGATCTCATGCAGCGGAATCTGGTCAACCGTGACCCATTGCTGAATCGCGTTGACTATGTGGGCCGCCTCTCGCTCAGAGTTATCAAAGTGGTAAGCAATGATCTCTCCTTCGTCGCCGGCAATAAGCTCCCCGGCCATGACGGCATCAGGATCGAGGGCTCGAATTACCTCATTTTGCATACGCAGCAACCGAGGCTTCGACCTGAAGTTTCTGAAAAGATGAAGGGGCTTCGCGCCAAAGTCATCGACAAATCGAGCAAAGATTCCGTCCATTGCCCCCGCCCATCCCATGATCTTTTGCTTCACATCACCCACAGCCGTCAAGCGTATAGGCTTACCTAGAAAAATGAGGTGCAGCAGCTCGTATTGCTCAGCGGTGCAATCCTGGAATTCATCTAGGAAGACATCGCTATAGGTTTGGCAGAGAGCGTTGCGAGCCGCCGCAGAAGAGGACAGTATCTTGAAGGCCAGCGGAATCAATTGGTCGAACTTGACCTGCTTTCCATGAACGAATTCGGTACCAATCTTGTAGCCAGGCTCCAGGTAGTCTGCTCCCACCAATACCGGTCTAAACCGGTCGACAATGCGCTTTGCGAAGCCGTGGAAGGTGTAACTATCGAAGCGTAATGCAAGCTCGAAACCACACCTCTTCTGTACACGCTGCTTCAGGTTCTTGCTTGCATCGACCTTGAATGAGATGGCCAGAATTCGTTTGGGGTATCGCGACTCGCCAGTTCTGAGCAAAAAGTCGGCACGCTGCGCTAACACCTCCGTCTTACCGGCTCCCGGCCCTGCCGTTAAAGCCAGTGATTGTTCCAGCTCCTTAACCGCAAGCAACGCATTCTTCTCAAGTGTTAACCCGTCAGCGGGCAACCAAACTTCCACGGAGGTCATTCCGGCAACCCTTCTAGGGCAGCAATCACCGCATCAGCAAGTCGGCTGAACGAAGACGGTAAGTTCTCTAAAATTTCCTCATCGGTGAGTTCGGCGAGTGCTGCGATATGAGCAGCAGGTTTGCTGCCCAGCTTGAACTTAGAGTGATAGGTGGCGAAAAGCTCCAGCTGTTCTTTTGAATACTGTCCTGGCTCATGTCTTTTTTTGCCTAGGACAGCCTTGAGAACATCGTCATCCGGAACTTCGCGCTCTACACTGTAGGCTTCCGGATATGAGCTTATCATTGAGTAGTCGAGATCCATGGGGGCTGAGAAAAAGACTCCCCGTTTCTCGAGCTCTTGGAGTACATAGAGGCCACCACAGTGAGTTCCTTCCCCAATTGGTACGTTCACCACGTTCCATGCCGGGATCTGCCAATGGGTGGGTAGCTGTTTCGCTGGATTGTGAATTTTTAACTGAGTATTGACGTAATTGATCCGGCCCCACCCTCCTTGGTATCTGGAAACGTCCAAATCCAACAGCGTTAGATACGGAGTACCCAGGCCCTCCAGGAGCCGCCAGAAATGGTTCACATGGCGTCCTCCCAACGGAGCAATGGTGACAGCAGACTCGTCAACCGGTGCCCCCTTGGCCTTGAGGATTCGTGGGAGAACGATTTCCTCACTATCACCTTCCCCTAGAACAACTAAGCGAGAGAAATAGATCTCTGGAAACGCCTGGACGGCTTCCCTGACGAACTTCCTAGCGTCCCCGTCAGTCTCGGGCAACTGGATCGTCGATACCTTGGTGACACGTTTTTCATTGAGTCGTAGATACCGAATATGCTCAGGTTCTACACGACGCAACATGGAGGGCGCATGGGTAGCAATCAGCGCTTGAGAGTCTGATCCGCCAATCGAGCTATTCAAAGCATTGACGATTCTCCCCAGATAGTGGGGTGAGAGACTGTTCTCAGGTTCTTCGATTGCGATCAGGGTGAACGATGGTGGCTTGAGCCGCTGTACATCGAATGCCGTCGACTCCCCTTTCAACACTGCACGACCTATCGCATGAGATGACAAGACCAGTGAGAGATACAGCATCGATTTCTGACCATCGGACAGCCGCGAGAAATCCACCAGGTGATCGTCATGCCCAGGAGTGAAAGACACCGACATGTGACGAAGCAGAGACTCGATTTCCGACGTGATGAAGGTCAGCTTCGGATCAGAAAAGAAGGTGCCACGATGAAGGCCCTTCCAAGTGCTGCTCAGGATTTCACTGAAGGCCTTGATGGATACGTTGGAGGACAGCGATTCGCTGATCTGATCAGTGAGCTCTTGAACGACTTCACGATCCAACTCCCAATCCACCGCACGAAGCAAACGCCCAAGCAATGCGTTGGCTCCGTAGGTAATGTGATCAGCAGGATCGCGCCTTGCTGGTAGGTAATGCATCTGGATTGCATTGCGATGATGCCGAGTCACCGGTGTAGTGGTAAGTGCAACCCCCTCATCGCTGGCATCCAGCACGTACAAAAGCGCCTCCTCGATATCACCAGCAACGCCCATCGTAGCCTCCAGACGGTATCTGACACGAGGGATGTCATCTGGCGAGTCCATGCGCATGTGGGCGAAGTGAGGAGCTACGGTTGCGTTGTCTTCCTCCTCCAGCAGCTCGGGGAAGATGAAGTCGGCTTCTAGCCAAAGAGAGCGCTCTTCAGGGGGCTCAACCTCATCAAAAGGAACGAAGAAATCGGATCGCCGGATCCTACGAAGTGACGGGTCGAAGCAAAACATGCGGCATAAAGCCTGTAGGACGGCGGTCTTGCCAGCCCCGTTAGGGCCGATCAAAAAGGTGGAGTCCTCGAATGAAATTGAGGTTGGCTCCCCGAAGGATTGAAAATTACTCAGGCGAACACTCTGCAGCTTCATTACCTATCTCCGTCCGTGTGTGCTGGCATTCACCAGTCAGGTAGGTTGGAGAATAAGCTGATTTGAAGCGATGGCGGTAGAAGGCCATCTACCGACATAGGTCTACATTGGTACAGCCCTCAACATGACGCAAATGACCAGTTCGTCTTCTCCCCGCTGCATTGGTATAAGCTTGCTAAGCGGAAAAGAACAAGCTTCCGTGCCCCCCCTTGTCGGGTTCGATGGCAATACATTACTAAGGAAGATACATGAGCTGTACGTGTGATCAGGATCACCAATCCGCTACCCCGTCGAACGCCTCAGATGCATCGCAAGATCCGCAGTCGTCCCAGTTGAATCCTTTCAATGAGGCTGCTTCAGTTGGTGTTGATGACACCGCCGCTCGTGCTAAGAGGAGGAGCGAAAACTACAGGTTGATCCTGGCCTTCGCAGTGTTTGTAGGGGCGATGTCCATCATTGCCACCGCCGTGTACGTGAATCCAGGGGTTTACAAGCTCGACGAGCAGACTGTGGCCTTTCTTAGTCAGGCATTCAACGCAGGGGTACTGCTCACGATCCCATTCTTGCTAGGTGCCGTAGGTGCGGGAACTCGCTTGCTCCTTTCCGAAGTGCGCATTGTGGATAAGCTGCCTTTGGTAGGAGGGTCGGCTTTCATGGCCTGCTTTTCTTGGATAAGCATAAAGAGCGGAGTATTGGTGTCTCTCGTAGCGCCACATCTAGCTCCACGCGGGATTGATATGAAGGATGCACTAAGCACCCCTAATAGCTTTTACACTATGTCATTGGTGGCAATATTAGTAGGCATGTTCTCTACCAATCTTTACTTGTTCATAACCCAGCGCGTGGAGCAGTTATCTAAACAACCACCTAACGGAAAATAGCTGCATAGCTGAGCATTGGCGACCTAATATGACGCAGAGCCTTGACGTTCGAATACGGATCATACGAATGTAAATACAGGTGGCGACGCTGTGTCTGCTCCGAACGCAGTGTCGCGCAACCTAGAGTCTTCAATCGGCAATGCCAGTGCAATTTAACCGTGGCAAAAGCGCTTCTGACTGGGTCGTTTTTACAGTGAAGCACAGTTCCTTATCTTCCATTCACCATCCAAAACGCCCACAAATTGGTATGCGTCCGGCCAACACACCTTCCTGACCCCGACGCCAAAGGCGATGGTGTCCACCTGATTTAAGTGGACACCATTTCTAGCCTTTTAAGCGGGTCTTTCATGCAGCCACAACGCCGTTCCTACTCCAAATCCTTCAAGGCCCAGGTCATTCAAGAGTGCGCCCAGCCCGGGGCCTCGATTGCCAATGTCGCGCTGAGCCACAGCCTTAACGCGAACCTCGTCCATAAATGGATTCGAGTGCAAACGCAGAAAGCCATGGCGCTGCAACCCGCGTTCATTCCGTTGCCCTTGCAGCCAGCCGGAGCAAATTCGCAGGCTGCGTTACCGACTATCTGTCTCGAAATCTCACATCCGCGCGGCACCGTCAAAGTGAACTGGCCGACCGAAAGTGCTGCCGCCTGCGCCACCTTTCTGCGAGACTTGTTGCGATGATCCGCATCGATGCCATCTGGCTCGCCACCGAGCCTATGGACATGCGTGCCGGTACCGACACTGCTCTGGCGCGGGTGGTCGCGGTGTTCGGTGCGGCTCAGCCGCACTGTGCTTATCTGTTTGCCAACCGCCGCGCCAATCGAATGAAAGTGCTGGTGCACGATGGGTTGGGTATCTGGTTGGCGGCGCGCCGCCTGCATCAGGGCAAGTTCTTCTGGCCGGGTTCTCGACACGGCTCTCAGATGGAATTAGGTGCCGAACAACTGCATGCCTTGGTGCTGGGTTTGCCTTGGCAAAGAGTTGGCCCAGGCAGTGTAATTTCCATCATATAACGCCTGCCACGACCAGCCAGGCCGTCCAATTGTCCGATGAGCCTATCGTCGCTTTTAGGCTGTTCTGGCAAAATCGGCGGCATGACTTCGCTTCCTAATCTCGACCACTTAAACCCTGAACAACTGCGTGCTCTGGCGGCGCAGTTGATGCAGCGTGTCGAGAATCTCGATCAGAAAGTCGAGACGATGGGTAAGCAAATTCACCATCACAAAACGGTCAACGAGAAACTGGCCCACGAGATCGCGCAGCTCAAGCGCTTCAAGTTTGCCAAGCGCAGCGAGCAACTAAGCCCGGATCAGGCCAGCCTGCTTGATGACCTGATCGACACCGACATCGCGGCCATCGAAGCCGAGCTTGAAGCGCTGCAACCCGCGACTGTTTCGACCGAGGCTCGGCAAAAACCTAAACGTACCGCCTTGCCGCCGCAGTTTCCGCGCACCCTGATCCACCACGAACCCGATAACAGTCACTGCCAGTGCGGCTGCGTCCTCAAGCGCATCGGCGAGGATGTAAGCGAGAAGCTCGACTACACGCCGGGCGTGTTCACCGTGGAGCGTCACATCCGTGGCAAGTGGGTCTGCGATCAGTGCGAAATCCTGATCCAGGCACCGGTTCCGGCGCAGGTCATCGACAAGGGCATCCCGACCGCCGGCCTGCTAGCCCACGTGATGATCGCCAAGTTCGCCGACCATTTACCGCTCTATCGTCAGGAGTCGATTTTTGGTCGGGCCGGTCTGGCCATTGCCCGCTCGACCTTGGCGCAATGGGTCGGCAGCTGTGGCGTGCAGTTGCAGCCGCTGGTCGATGCCCTGCACGATGCTGTTCTTGAACATGGCGTAATCCATGCCGATGAAACGCCGGTGCAGATGCTTACGCCGGGCGCAAAGAAAACCCATCGCGCGTATGTCTGGGCCTACGCCACCAGCCAGTTCTCGGACTTGGCAGCGGTCGTTTACGACTTCAGTCCGAGCCGCGCCGGAGAGAATGCACGCAACTTCCTGCAAGACTGGAAAGGCAAGCTGGTCTGTGATGATTTTGGCGGCTACAAGGCCAGCTTTGAACTGGGCGTCACCGAGATTGGCTGCATGGCCCATGCACGGCGCAAGTTCTTCGAGCTGCACGCCACGAACAAGAGCCAGCTCGCCGAACAGGCCTTGCGCTACATCCAGTTGCTTTACGAAATCGAGAGTGAAGTCCGCCACTTGGAACCGGATTTACGCCGCCGAATTCGGCAAGAAAAAGCCGTACCGGTGATGGACGCTTTGCATGCCTGGATGATCGCCCAGCGCCTACTTGTGCACGATGGCTCAGCGATCAGCAAGGCTTTGGATTACAGCCTCAAACGCTGGACGGCTCTGTCGCGCTATCTCGATGATGGCGCCATACCCATTGACAATAATTGGGCAGAAAACCAGATCCGGCCTTGGGCGTTGGGGCGCAAGAACTGGCTCTTCGCAGGATCACTGCGCAGCGGAAAACAAGCAGTGGCGATCATGAGTTTGATCCAGTCGGCGCGACTCAACGGGCATGATCCGTATGCTTATTTGAAGGACGTCCTCACGCGCCTGCCCACGCAGCGGGCAAGTGAGATTGCGGAGCTGCTGCCGCATAGGTGGCAGCCGGTTTAGTTGCGCAAGACGGGATGCCCGGACGCATATCATTGGTTTAGCTAGCAAATAAGTGCCGACGGATCTTTACAAAGACGCTCTGAGGAGTCGTTGTGTCTGCGTATATTCTGCTTAGCAACTAATTCAACAGGAATTCGTTCTGTTGAGTCATTTGCAAAGCATTCTTCTCCAAACGCAGTAAAAATTCTTTCCTGGGCTGTCCTCCGCCATATCCGGCGAGTGCACCATTTGTCGCTATGACACGGTGACAGGGCACGACAATAGATAAGCGATTGTGTCCATTTGCATTGCCCACTGCTTGGCTTGCACCTGGCTTACCGATGCCCCTAGCGATGGCACCGTAGGTTGAAATGGTTCCATAGTCGATTTTTAGAAGCTCTGCCCAAACAAGCCTGTCAAAAGAGCTGCCTGGCATATGGAGCGGTACTGAAAACCTTTTTAGTTTTCCATCAAAGTAAAGTTTTAGTTGAGCTTCGATCTGCTTGATGTAGAGATGCTCGCCAGGCGCAATTGAATACCCATGACGCCCACGCAGTTCGTTTAATTCAGCGGTTAGGGCCGGTCGGTCAAGAAATTCGAGGAGTACCAAACCTCGTTCTTCTGCCATGGCAATCATTGGGCCCAACGGTGTAGTCAGATGGCGATAAAGCAGGAGCGACGTTTCAGTTGCCTTACCGGGGGGCATTTGAAATGTTTTTTTGAAAGCATCTCTAAAGCCACTCAATGACTCGTATCCTAAGTCAAATGCTGTGTTATCCAGCGTTTCGCCCGAAGAAATCCGGCCTAGGGCGACACCGAGCCTTCTAGAACGCATCCATGCATGAAAAGTCATGCCAAAATTTTGTTTGAACCACCTGCGTAAGCGTAACGGATCGATACCACGCGTAGTTAGTTCAGCATCACTCCAGCGAGCGTCAGGTGATGCAGATACAGAGGCCAGTAGCCCCTTGACCCAATTTGGCGCGGAAGCCGCGAGATCCAATGGCTTGCATCGTAAGCAAGGCCGATAACCTGCCGCCATCGCTTCGTTGGCCTGCGAAAAAAACTCTACATTCTCGGGCTTTGGCTTACGTGCACCACATGTAGGGCGGCAAAAAATACCTGTAGTTTTGACAGCAGTGAAAAAAACGCCCTCATAGGCGGTGTCGCTGCATAGCATTGCATTTACCATCTCGCTTCTGGGCGGAAGAGCGTGATTGTAAGATCTCATTAGAGCGTAGCCTCGTCCTCGAATGGGTGTGAAAAATCGCTTTCGAGGTGCGGAAAGCAGCGGCGATTTTCATGCGAATCACAGATTGATAGAGCGAAGATTACTTTTCGCTTAGGTGTTTTTTTGCTGCCATGAGGCTATTCAGGTCGCTGTAGGTATATGCGTCCAATGGATACTCGAAAAGCTTTCCCGTTCGCAAGAAGCTCCTGGCTACCGCCTTGTTGGCGCCGTATAAGAATTCAGCAATGCTGGAACCGGCGCTTAGCCGTTTGACGCCTAGGCTCGTTAATTCATCCATACCGGGTTGGCCGTTCCAGGCAAGCAGGTTGACGGGTAGCCGCGTTGCCTCGCACAGTGTAGCAATGTCGTTTTTCTCAACCATTCCAGCCGCAAAAATGCCGTCTGCACCTGCTTGCTCGAACAGCGATGCACGGAAGAGGGTCTCTGCCAATTGTCGCGCTGGTTCTACCAAACATCTCAGATAAACGTCAGTTCGTACGTTCACGAACAGGTCGATTCCATGCTTGTTTGCTACCTTCTTTGCCACTTCGATTTTTCGCAAAATCAGATCGGTGCTGCCTGTTCCGTCCTCAATATTGATTCCAACCGCTCCAGCCCTAACTACGCAGTCAACAACTTTAGCAACCGACTCAAGGTCGTCGGAATAGCCCCCTTCGACATCGACCGTGAGGGGGACTGTAAGCACTCTAACCATTGACTCAACTGTAGTAGTCAGCAGTTTTAGGGGAAGTTGATTGCCATCCTGGTATCCATGCGCCCAAGCAACGGCGGCGCTGCTGGTTGCGACTGCCTTACTCCCTACGCTCTCGACAATACGTGCGCTGCCAGCATCGCTCACGTTGGCGAGTACCAACAAATTATCTTGGTGAAGGTTGCGGAAAACCGCACTTAGTGGCGTCATTCAGTGGTACCTCGGTGAGAGAAGACAGATGCAGATCGCGCTATCGTAAGCTGACTACACCGACGTCTCCACCGAGAAATCGACAGTGATTTAAGAGCTAGCGAATATAGTTTTTGCGGGCTAGGGATGGGTGAATAGCTACTCAAAAGCCTGCTGAAAGATGTTGCCGTACACATCCAGTCATCGCAGGGATCGGGTAGATGACTTCCCCGGACGCTTACACAAATTGTTAGATACCTGCCCCACCACATGTCGAATCTGACTTGAAGAGGGTTATTGCAGAATGCGGGGAGTGAAGTGTGGCTGCCCTGATGCCAGACGCTGGTAATCCCTCAAACTTTTACGCCCATTACCCCTCTGAAACGTCGCGAGCACATACCGTGAATTAACGGTTGTCATAACCCAGAATCGGCCTTCGCGCTCGACCTTGACCACATCAGAAGTCCTGATCAGGTGGCCATCGCCAAACCGTCCGTGCTGGTCTTTTCGCTTGTGGCCAAACACCACGCCGATGCCTGCGCGCGCCCTTATGGATACCCCGCAAAGGTACGCAGTGACGGGCATGTCGAAGCCCTGCTCTTGAGCCCTTATAATTCGCTTTAGATCAAAATCTGTATGGCGTTTGCCGTGAAAATTCACATCTATCGTGTCCAGCATCATTGGGCTCCGGTTGCAGTCTGTAGGTGGTTATCAAGAATTGCACACGTGACCAGGAGCGCTGGTATCGTGGGAGGTTAATGGTAACTTTCAGGCTGATCGAATCATGCTTAAAAGGAAGACGGGCCTTACGTTTGCCAGCGCTTCGATCTGGAAATCTGGTTGGTGCGAGGTGTGATAAACCTCGCCATCACCCACCTCCAGGACACAAACCTCAGAGCCAACTCTGTCCTCACCTACGCTTAATCTGGTCAATCGCTCCATCTGCCAACTACCAGTCTTATTCATCCAGGACGGCGTCACAGCCATGATGTCGGCGATACCTAAATCAGAGCCTTGGATCATCAAAATTTCTTGAAGCTGGCGCGTGTCGTCAATCATCAGCGCGCACTCGCTGTGCCTTCCATCGTTTTCGACGCTGAGGGTGACGTGATACCACGGCGTCCGGAGCAGCCTTGATACTCCGCGCCAATGGGACACGCCCTCACCGAACAATCCTGGTACGCCTATGAGGTCGCTATTAATGGTTCTGAACATGTGTCGCCTCACCTGCTGGAACACGTCAGTTGCCCAGCAGAACGGTTGGTAATCAGAAAAGGGAAAATATCGCTTCTATGGAGGAAGACTTGCGATGGCCCGGCCCGATCAGAACGTAAACTGTATTTCGGGTCGCGAACATAAATTCGTCTTTGAACGCAGTCCCCATGCTCGACCTCACCCAATCACCGGGCTCAAATCGCCTCTGCTCGTCATGCACAACTTTGTGAGCAAACAGGAACATTGGCTGGCAGCCTGCAGCGATTACTTTCGCTCGCTCATCGTCGGTGACCATGGCATCCAGGATGATCCACTCTTCGACGACGCATAATGGAAGGTGCTTGTAGTGCTTTCTCGCCGCCTGCAGGGCGTCATCAAGACAAAGCTCCGCGCCCATTAGGCTGACACCAGGAACGCCCAACAGACCGTCTTGAATGGGACTATCCACGTCCATCTCTTCACCCTTAGGATTTATCATAAATTGTCAGGCCGTGGTCGCTGTCAGCCCCCCCCTGTTGGCGTCAGGCCTGGAGAGAGGGATTGGAGCCGCTCCGATATTTACAATAATACCTCATATTGATGTTTATCGGAAACCCATTGGTATGGCTATATCCTGACTTTTGGTCAAGCCATGCATCTCAAAATCGCCTTAGCAGGTACCCTCAGGGCTCTACGCCTGAACAAACGCATCCGGTATGAGAAGCTTTCGGATGCCAGCGCCAAGTCCAAGATCAGTGCTCTGGAGCGCGGTGAAACCAGCATCACGCTTGAGAAATTCGAAAGCCTGGCTGAAGCACTTGAGATAGATCCGCTCGCCCTTCTGGCCTTGTGCATGTCCGCACGGCTGGGGACGCCATATCCTGACCTCATGAAAAATGCACAAGAGCAGCTTCGAGCGTTTGAAGCTGGTGGGGGCATGGAGCTATTAGCAGAGCAATTTGCCGATGGGGCTTTAGTTCAGCGTACACGCGGAAAACCTCAGAACCCCGCAAGCCTCGACGCCGTTAGGAGGCTTAGAGCAACCGGCATGACACAGGCGCAGATCGCCCAGGAGTTGGGCTTGTCGCCGAGCCTAGTCAATCGTCATTGGAAGCGCATTCTCTCCGAAGACTCGAGTACGTGAAACAGGGCTCTTCCGTTGCGTCCAAGTTGGCATGGCACCGCACACTCATAAGAGGTTTTGATCTGAGTTGAAGCGAGGATAGTCTGTTTAGGCCTCATGCCGGCATCACTGCTGCCGCGATACGGCAGCGCGCTTTACGACCGTCCTTGCTTCAATCCGGATTTGAAGCGGGTCATGCCTATTGTTCTAGTTCAAGTATATCTAGGAGTTCCCAGCATACTTGATACCCTGACCCTATCGCCAAGTCCCGCAGACTCAGCGGCAAGGCGAATAGCTTGAGTGTCGTCAATAGACAGTTCTGGGCCAAGATAAATTCGATCTATAAGCAAGCAAACATCTACGGCCACTTTAATACCAGACTCAGGAACCTTTACGCCAAATTCCTCTGCCAAACGAAGTGATATCATCAGCCTGAATTCTTGCTCCCAGGAAAATGCCTTGTGCTTGTACATAAAGCGCTCAAGCACATTAACCCTAAGTCTCTCTTTTAACAGATCGAGATACCGAACATTACCGCTCCAGAGAGTTTCGTCAGCGTAATCCTTCCTCAGTTTGAAGGGCTTAATCGCCTTGGCCAATCTCGCTGGACTGGTTCGAATAGCTACTCCTTTCCATGCTGCAGCATACAACTGCCACATCGCATCACTTTCATATGCAGCTCGATGCCAACAACATATTTTTGTTAGACGACGTAGCTGCTCGAAGGCTCTTTCGCCGCCCTCATTCTGCGGCAAAAACCGGGGATCATGAATTGATCCTGGTGGTAGTACAGCAGTAGCCCCCTCAAAAGGATCTTGAAACTGTCGGGCAGATGCAAAATAAAGACACCCTTGATTTATCATCTCTAAAAAACGATCAGGCCTAAAGTATCGCCACAAGTGTTCGTTCGCATCAATAGACTCATCAAACACAGTTCTCAACATTCACCCCTACCAATTACTTTCGGTTACCATCCCATGTCGGTAATAGAACTTGGCACCACCGAACATCCTCCTCGACCACTCTTTATTCGCCTGACTCCATTTCTTGAAAGGCAGCATGTAACGCTTCCGGATTTTGAAATGCCTTGTTATCAAGAAGACGATGTGCAGATCCGTATTCCAGCTGCTGGATGTTCATGAAGCATACGGGGCCACCTGATAAAAATCTAATAGCTTCCTTATGTGACGGAAGTTGGGGAGTGTCGGAGTTATAGTCTTCGATTGATTGTTCGCGCATTTCCCTCTCCCAGTGATAGGAGTCGTCAGCATCGATGTTCACTCCATGCTGCAGGGTACATCCTACGTCCTCTCTGACATAGGGTTTTTTGCCCTGCGCTGTGAGGCGTTTAGCGAACATGAATATGAGAGGCGAACGGTCGTTGTTGATTTCTGGGATGTGTACAACCAGAGCATCTAAACAAAACTGATATTTGGTTCGAATATCCACGGCATGGATCGTGAGGATATCGTCTTCTGCTAGGCTTACAATTTGTGCATGACCGGAGTTGTGCATATTTACAAAGTCACAACCATACCGGATTTCGCTTCCCTGTATTTGCTCCAGTATAGCGTAAGCCTTTTTTGGATCTTTGATTAGAAAAGTGCTCGGAGCGGTCACATTTTTAAGATTATTAGATTGCAGCACATCAATTAAACGTTCAACCGTCAATCCTTTAATTTTGTTATCCAGCTCGCCGTAGACCGCTTTTGTCAGCCTATAGGCTCGATCTAACTCTGTTCGTCCCTGCCCTTTTAGGTAGGGTTCTCCGATCAAAGGGCCAAAAAAATCATCCAGCTCTGTCAAAAATTTTATTAGGATTCTTGCTACTTCAATTTCCCTCAAAAGCACAGCGCTATGAGTAATGCTATTCCGCCATGCCTCAACCTTTTTTAGAGTCTTGACAAACCGTTCATCCATATGAATGCCGCAGATATCCTTTAGGCGCTCGATAGACTCCTTAAATGTTACGGTATGTAAGCCTTCGTACTCATAGAGCTCTTTAATGATTCCCTCTCGTCGGCTTTTATAAGCTTCTTTGAGTTTTGAAATGTCGGTAAAGAGCAGGATCTCATTTTTTTCTTTGAGAGAGTATTTGAATAAGATTTCAACACCATGTTGGATTGATAGGACTGAGTCTTTTAGTGCTGAGAATCTTTCTGTGTCGCCGGCCTTTTCGGCTAATAATTTCTCATACCTACCCAAGTGGACGTAACCTTTGCGAAGGGAGTCAAGCCCATTGTCTATCAACGAAATCTTCATGTGGCGTTCCTGATTTTCGATATTTTCAAACTACAAGCCTGTACAGCTTGAAGCAAGAAAGCAACCACAGCACGGAGGTGCAGGCGCATCCGGATGCGTTGTGGATGGAAGTCCAATCGGCCAACACTACAGGGGGGCATAGTTAATGACTGCCAGACCCGTGAGGCGCTCCCCAAAATTTTCAATGACTCATTACTCTCATTCAGCGTCTTACAACGGCTGTCTTCCTGACTAACCTGACTTCATCACCTATTGCGAGCTTAGCCAAGCTTCCACTTTTTGCAGCCTGTTCCATTCCGAAAGCTTGGGCTTGCCAAGATTCAGTATTCCAAGCAGCCGCTGCGTAGCCTCAGGGGAAGGGAACCATTCCGCGACTTCTACGTTGCAGTATCTTGAATCGCTCAACGACCATTTCACGATCATGTCTGCAGCAGCTCTGTAGTGGTCAGCCATGAAGAGCTTTTTGTCCACTATGGGCCATCCACGCTTCCTGAGCTGTTCGGTCACGTCAGTGATGCCCGTGTCACCAAAAAACGCATCGGTGTCTGGGTAGTGAATCCCTGCTAGCGACACTTTAGCAACGCCCGAATCTCGGTCGAAGTAAGACAGGAAATGCCAACCACCAGTGATACATCCTGGCTGGGGGAAATTGATTGCGGCCTTGCCAGTTATGTAGTGCCGACGAGAAACGCGTTTTAGGTCAAAATCAAAGAGCGGTTGCGTCATGTAGCATGCCTCTGTGCGCCAGTGCTACCAAAAGCAGTGCCTCGGTAAGCAAGAGCCTGACTGCTCATCTCAGGCGTTTGGTACAGCGGAGGCCCTGATGGCTTCCTCATCCTTGCGGAACCTTATTCCGGCATCCTTAACATAGACGCCGCATTCAATTAGCTCACTCACGTCCTCGTGCTTGCCAAGAAATGATGCTCGAATCCCCTTGAGCAAAACGTGGGCATATCGGGCATCTTCAATCATGGTGTCCATTTCGCCTGATATTGTTATCCCTCGTGAGCTCAAATTCTTCACAGCAGACAGAGTGAAAGGCTGCTGTGGCTCCTCCATTCGATACTGGTGGCGCTGCTTCAGCAGTTCGCTTAACTGATGCGCGTCACTCAACATCTGTTTTGATAGGCCACTGCGGTTACTTTGCCGAGCTGCGACCAGCACATTTGCCTGCATGGATTGAAGCCCAGGCAGGATAAAGTCGCGGAGGATAAAGTAGAACTCCAGCTGCCGGTTCATCGCATCGTCAGCAGGCTTGCGCAGCCGCTTCAGGCGTTCAGCGGACGCGTCAGAATTGTTTGGAATGCACAATGCCTTCTGGCTATCCCTGATGCCCTGTTCAAAAAAATCAGTCATCTGATTGGCTATCAATCCTTGTCGATAATCCTCTCGCAAAAGATCGAGCAGCACATCCAGCTGATTAATCGCAGCAATATCAATCTTCAAACTGGCGTGCTGCACCTGATGCTCCATTGCATTCAGAGTCCTTTCCACAGGAACGATGCAAAATTGCTGAAAAGAATATGAGAAGGCAAAGGTCTCTTTGTCCAGCATCCCTAGGCAACCCTCATAGATCTGAATCAACCGATCATTCAGATCCATATACTCAGTGAGGCCCTCGACAGTCGCTTGGTTCATCTGTGCTGTATCGGCTTGATAGGTAAGGTACTTATGAGTTCCCACGACGGCAGCTACGAAAAAGCAGCTAGCCAACCCGACCCTGAGGAACCAGCCACGAAAAGAAATCTTCGGTTTGTAGTCAGGATAAAATGACTCCTGGAGCGAGGCGTTCTCTTGAATCACAGCTTCAAGCGCCCCCCAGCCCCATACGTCCACTGTTCCCTTTCCAACGATAGCTCGCTCTTCCGTGAGCTCTAAGGCACGATTGGTCAGGTGCTTGTCATGCGGACTGGTGGTAAGGATGAAGAAGTGATCGATCTTGAACGGAAAGTCTTCTGTTTCGAGAACCGCCTGGTTTACCTGAGCCAGGGTCAGATTTTTGCCGAGGTTATCATTTCGTCCCTTGCACTGAACGGCGATGAGAGAACCATTTTTGAGGCGACAATACAGATCCACGCCATGCTGCCGTTGGCCTTCCCGACCGTACTGATCGAACCTGCTTTTAAAGACGCAACTCATCACTGCTAAAGACAGACGCTCGAATTGCTTCCAGTCTGCGGGACGTCGGTAGGTCGAGGCATGTGGTGCGGTCATGTAGTGGTCTAATGATTCCGGACACTCATTTAGGCGAGAATATCGCCAGATAGAGGTGTCTGATGACCAAACAACGCCGTACCTTCTCTGCTGAATTCAAACGTGAGGCCGCAGGCCTCGTGCTCGATCAGGGCTATAGCCACATTGAGGCCTCCCGCTCGCTAGGGGTGGTCGAGTCTGCGCTGCGTCGCTGGGTTAGCCAGCTCCAGCAGGAGCGCAATGGCGTAACGCCTCAGAGTAAAGCCCTGACGCCCGAGCAGCAGAAAATTCAGGAGCTGGAAGCGCGGATCGCTCGTCTTGAGCGGGAGAAATCCATTTTAAAAAAGGCTACCGCGCTCTTGATGTCGGAAGAACACGAGCGCTTGCGCTGATCGATCAGCTAGGTGCCCATGAGCCGATCGAATTGCTGTGCGAGGTGTTCGAGACACCTCGCTCGTGCTACTACGACCATTGCCAGCGGCGTCGGGCTCCAGACGCTGAGCGGGTTCGTTTACTCAGTCGAGTCAATGAGCTGTTCGGGCAAAGTAGAAGCGCTGCCGGCAGCCGCAGTATCGTTTCGATATTGCAGGAAGATGGCGAGCAAATTGGTCGGTTCAAGGTACGTGGCCTGATGCGGGAACTGGGATTAATCAGCAAGCAACCTGGCTCTCATGCTTATAAAAAAGCAACAGTGGAGAGGCCTGACATTCCGAACATTTTGAATCGGGAGTTCGATGTACTCGCGCCCAATCAGGTCTGGTGTGGCGACATCACCTACATCTGGGCGCAAGGAAAATGGCATTACCTGGCGGTGGTTATGGATCTTTATGCGCGTCGGGTGGTGGGCTGGGCGTTTTCAAACAAACCGGACACGGACTTGGTCATCAAGGCGCTGGACATGGCTTATGAGCAACGCGGCAAGCCTCAGGGCCTGCTGTTTCACTCAGATCAGGGCTCCCAATATGGGAGCCGACAGTTTCGCCAGCGGCTTTGGCGATACCGCATGCGCCAGAGCATGAGTCGCCGAGGTAATTGCTACGACAACTCGCCGATGGAGCGTGTATTCCGCAGCTTGAAAACCGAGTGGATACCCGCCGTGGGCTACATGACGGCCCAAGAGGCACAGCGGGATATCAGTCATTATCTGATGCATCGCTACAACTGGGTTCGGCCACACCAGTTCAATGATGGACTGGCACCCGCTCAGTACGAGAAAAACCTTAACGTCGTGTCCGGGATCAGTTGACCACTACAGTCATAACCTTAAAATCAACTCCATTTGTCAGTGCTAATGCTATGAAGCCATGGTGTTGCAACACCTAGTGGCTAAGCAGCCCAAGTCTACACGTGGTCTCCAACGGGCTCCTTGAGGGCAGAGCCTATGGGCCGCAGGTTTCCATCGAGCCGAGCGTCTATGTTGACTTAGAATCACCGTCAACTGAATTGCTGAGCACAGCCACATGGATGAAGACCTGATCTGCCACAAATGCTTGAACGAAGCCTATCTCATTGGGTTGATCAGGCGAACCGGCATGACTGCGGAGTGCTCGTTCTGCCTAATAAAAAGGCGTAAGGCTATCCCATTCGACGCCCTGATCACCATGGTCGACGATGTCCTCCAGAAGTATTGCCATCCTGAAGCGATATACGATCATTACGATGACAATGGGAAACGCTCTGAAACAGAGCAGGCTGGCGACCCCCTTATTTTTCATGTCGCAGAATTACTTGGTTTGGATGAGGACGACCCCGTTGTCGAGCGTGTTCTCTGCGACCTCAACGAAAGCTCCCATTACGACATCATTCAGGGAGGTGAAGCGAGGTACAGCGATGATGAAAACTATGAGTGGAGAGTGATTCGACCAAGAGAAGCAGAAGCTCGATGGCTGAATTTTCAGAACGAAATGAAGCATGGAAATCGATTTTTTAGTCAGCATGCCAAGGATTTTCTGGACTGGCTGTTTCGAGGGCTCTCATCCTTCAAAAGCCCTGATGGCTCGATGTCCGTTATTAGAGAGCTTGTCGACGAACAGATCTTTCGTGCCAGGCGCTGTGATTCCCTTGCAGAATACGACTCTATCATTAGCAAGCCTGCTGCAGAACTAGGCCCTCCACCCAAGGAGGCCGCTGGTGCTGGCCGAATGAACCCTAAAGGCTTGGCTGCATTTTATGGAGCCTTTGATCGAAAAACATGTGTTGCCGAGCTTCGCCCGCCAGTAGGAGGACGAGTCGTTAGCGGCGAATTCAAGCTCACAAGGCCCGTTCGCGTCCTGGATTTCATCGCATTGGATGAAGCCTACGAAGCGAGGCCGTTGAGTGCCTTTGAAGCAAGCTATGAAGAGCAAATGGGTCGGCGCATCTTCCTGAAAACGCTCCACGCAAAAATCACCGTACCAGTGCTTCCGAACCAGGAACACGAATACTTGGCTACCCAAGTCATGGCGGAGTACCTAGCTACGCAGTTCGACCCGCCGCTCGACGGTGTACTGTTCGAATCCGCTCAAGTGCGGAAAGGCACTAACCTGACCCTTTTTAATCATGCGGTGGTGGCTTCACTCGAGCCTCGAACTGCTTTCACGAAACTAGATGATTTGCTCAGCAGCCCCCCATCGCAGACGCCTGCGATTGAGTACGTTCCTGACACGCTGGTCAGGCATAAGGTTTGTCGTGTCAGATTCATAACGGAAGACCTCCAGCGCGAGGATGGTCAGCCAGAGTCCGACGAGTATTATGACGACTGGGATGATTACTAAAGGCTATGTACGCTGACGTAGGTGTTAAAAGATGCGCGGCTGCGGCAGTCGTCGTGGCCGAAGAAAACCTACCGCTAGAGAGCCTTCAGCAGTTTCTCAAGGGTCACCATACAGCATTAAGAACAAGGGAATTAACATGGTAACCACCAAGCCAATCAACCCCCTCCTTAAAGGAGTTGCCAGTTGAAAATCAAGCATATCTCAGTGACTAACTATCGAGGTCTAGAGTGCTTTGATATGAGATTCGAAAAAGACATAACAATTATAGTTGGAGAGAATGGCAGCGGAAAGAGCTCCGTCGTTAGCGCAGTAAAACTATTACTGTGGGCATATGTTAAAAGCTATGGAAAGGATATCAGGCGAGGTGCTGTGCCTACAATTAAGGCGGAGGACGTTCTTTCTAAACATGGCCAACAACTATATCCTTGCTCGGTAAGAGCTGAGCCTTGGTTTTCCGAAGATGGTGCTTTTCAGCGAGACTGGGATGACATTGATGAAATACACGACGCCGATGATTTTGATGTAGATGAATTCGCTCTCGATTGGTCTGAGATGTATCAGATAAGCTGCTCTCTAAATAATAGCGGAGGGAAGTGCAAATGGAAAAATGTTTCAATGGTAGCGTATCACGCAGCCTCGAAGAGCATGGATGCGATATGGGCAGACATACAAAAGCTAACCGGTCAAGAAAATGACACACCAAATCTTCCTGTAATTGCATTTTACGGGACGAATAGGCTATGGAAAAAAAATGCCGGTCGGCGTAGTATCCATAGGGAAATCCCTAGACTTGCTGGTTACGATGGAGCAGTCAATGTAACCACTAGCTTTATGGGGTTCAGCTATTTTGTCGGTAATCTTTTTTCTTCCGTATATGCAGGTCTTTTTGACAAGAACTATGCAACCATACTTTGGCTTGGTGTCAGAGATACAGTAAAAAATGTTACCGGCTGGAAATTAATACTGCCCCGTAAAGGTGAAAGCGAATTATATTTCGAGCAGAGTGGTGCAGGGAAGCTTAAACTTTCCCAGCTCGGGGATGGGGCTCGGGGATTGATTCAAATGGTGGGTGATTTGGCTTGCAGGTGCGCATTATTAAACCCCCAATTCGGTGCTGAGGCGGCGGAGAAGACGGATGGAATAGTTCTGATTGACGAGATTGACTTACATCTTCATCCAGCTTGGCAGCAAACAATTCTCAACGATCTTAAGCAAGCTTTCCCATGCATTCAATTTATAGTTACGACTCATAGCCCGCAGGTATTAAGCACGGTACGTCGCGACAATATACGCATCTTGGGACGAGACAGTACAAATCGGGTTGTAGCAGGAAAGCCATATGCGCAAAGTTATGGTGAGCCCGCCGGGGATGTACTCCAGGGAGTGATGCTGGTTGACCCGCTGCCTCCAGTTCCAGAGAGAGTAGAACTGCAGCACCTGACCTCATTAGTGGAACAAGGTTATTATGACAAACCTGAGGCCGTTCTGTTGATGACTAATCTGAGCCAGGTCTTGGGTGAAAAACACCCTCAGTTGCTCCGTCTCCAACGGAGTATTTTTCGTCAGCGGGCTCTTAGTCAATGAGATATATAGCTAAGTCTCAGCAAGGCTATCACCAACTTAAACACATTAATAATCCCCCTCCCGAATCCTCAAAGGAGGCAGGGCGCAGGTGGAGTGGATTCAAAAACAAATCCGCACTCCTTGATGCGTTACTGGAGGAGCAGTTTAAAATATGCTGCTATAGTGAGCTTAGGGCTGAAAATTATGGGTACGGCTATCATGTGGAGCATGTTTTAAATAAAAGCCAATACCCAAGGCTTACATTTGAATACGCAAATCTTGCAGCAAGCGCACTTAGTAGCAGTGATCTTTGCTCAATAAGCAACGCCTGTAGTAGAGCTGCATTTGGCGGGCATGCAATAGGCAAGTCACAAACCGTGGACAAGAAGCTTTTTATCACTCCGCACAAGCCAGGCTGTGAAAGATTTTTTTACTACTTGTCCAATGGCGAGGTAGTTCCTGCTATAGGGTTAAATACGCTTGACTCTGCTCGGGCAAAATACACTATCGAATGCCTAAACCTGAACAGCCAGTTTCTAGTTCGAGAACGCAAATCTTGGTGGAACGAACTAAACGATTTAATTATTGATGCGCTTCCGGATGGCTATGCAATCCAAAGGCTAGCCGACCTATATATTGGAAAATCTAGCGGAGCTATTTACTCATTCTACAGCATGAGCCTTCAAATGTTCGGGAAAGTTGGCAAATGCGTGAAATGATCTAGTTGCAACGCAAATCAAATACAGAGAAATCACAACGCATCTCAAGGGGGGTAAGATGTTTTAAATTTTTAAATCACCACCCTCCTGGGGCTTAAGACTTTGATTTGTGCATTAGCTTCAGCTTTAAACTGTCGTCGACGCCCTGATGCCTTTGTAGATTAATCCCCTCAATAAAATAGCTATTTCTTCGACCTGGTTTTTTCTACAACCTTTGCTGCCGCCATACTTAAAGCGGGTCATGACACAATTGTATGCTCGCCTATTTTAGGTGTATGGCTGGGCAACTAGATAGCGACTTCTGGCTAGCCTGAATCGTCGATATCTGGCGAACTGCAGGCTCAGGTATTCCAGTATTTCTGGACGGTGCTCCTGGCAAGCCCGAGCCTTTCCGCAATTGTTTTCTTGTCGAGACCTTGTGCCTTCAGGGCCCGGACACTTTCAGCATTCAACGGCTGCTTGGGTTTTCCTTGGGAACGCTTAATCAGCTTACCGCCACTGAATTGCTCCTCGACCAACTGCCACCCACCTGTCGCCTCAAACTCTCGGACTCTCAAGGCCGTGCGCTGCAATACATTCGATGGAGGCTCATTCCCCTGAGCCGCTAAGGCTAACGTGACCATGGTTAGGAGGTCGAGCCCAAGGTACTCAGCGATCTCGTCGAGCTTTTCGAGCGTCGGATTCGCTCGTGCTTGCTCAAGCATTCCAACGTAAGTCCTGTGGGTTGCCCCTGCCAGTTCGTCGTAGCTCAAGCCTTGATGAGCACGTGCTCCACGCAACGCCGCCGCTAGCGCCTCTTTCAGTTGCATGAGCAGGATCCTCAAAACTGAGGATAGAGCCACGACGGGCACGTTTCGATAAACAGATCATAATGATATTATCGTGACATATCGGTAGCTAGGCGGCTGCTTGATCACGACGGCGCGATATTCGGCATAGCATCGCAAGGGACATCTCAAGGGCGCCACGCTCGTCTGATGCGTCATTGAGTCAACGCTTATGAACCGCATAAGCCCGCTTGCGTTCAGCATCGATCAGTGTCTAGCCATGACTGGGATAATTTTTGTGAAGGCAGGGATAGGTAGTAATGAAGTTTGATTGCGTGAAATTTTCAGGAAAGGTTGACTACGTTCGGTCTGTAAACCCCATAAGCGGTGGTCATAAAATCAAGATCAGCTTGGATGGCGCGGTGATTCCGAATCTCCAGGTCTCCAACAAGCTCTATGAAGAGCTAGAAGCAGGTGAAACTGCGACCCTCTATGGAATTTTCAACAGGAGTAAGAAAAAAGAGAAAAATCATGGAGTGCTCTACGGCCTGACCCAGCGCGGTGAGAAAATATTTGATACCAGTCAGCGGTTCAAAGTACCTGTCGCTCTTGCAGGATTTGCAGTCATCGCGTTTTGCCTGATGTTCGTAATTGGGTGGGTTCCGTCTTTATTCGCTCTGGGACTCCTGTTTGGGCCTAACCCAGACGTGTTCTCCAACGCCACTGTGCTTGCGCTAGTGGAAGGCAGCTTGGCTGCGCTGTTTTTTCTTTGGCGCTCTCAGGTGATGCTCAGTGCAACGGCGAATCCAGAGGTTTGGGAAAGCATCGACCCTGCGACACTTTCGAGTCGCTTCAGTAAATTTCATAAGTAGCCAACCTGGCGGTACGCTGGGGTACCTGCAACATCGTGCCCCACTCGCTAGAAAGCGCAGCAGGAATTCCAGATTCGCAGCGTGATGCCCTCCATACCATGCGAGCATCTAGCAAGCGGAGCGCGCAGGCGTGCAGGATGAGCGCCCGGAGGGCCGAGACGCAGCTTGCTGTGGCTCGGTTCACACCAGCCATACGCCGTCAGGCGGCACGCCATTACCGCTGCTCAGCTTCGAGCCATCTCAGAGGAATCTGCAATGACCAGTAAGGAGCTCAGCGAGCTTGAGAGAGCAAGACGAAGGGCTCTCTGGGCACTTGCTAGCCTCCATCCTGGTGATTCAATGGCACTAGGTGTCTTAGCCATCCTTGACGATCTCGACAACCAGGAGCGAAGCAGCACAGCCTTCATCCATGAGCCACTCGAGCTCAACAAGGTTCGTCATTCTGCCCTGGTGAAACGCCATCACTCCGGCATCGATATAGTCTTGGAGCAAGAAATCCCGCAGCCCTGGAGAGAGCGCTTTCTGCAGGCCAGCGTTGGATCAACGCGACTCCCCGAAGGCCCATATGCGCACGACTGGCAGAAATTTCTGGTTGAGTGGGAGCGTGAGATGCAGCACCTGCACAATCACCGAGTAGCGCAGGCAGCCAGCGGCTAAAGCGACTGGTTCGGCGTAGCGGAATCGCAATCTTCTAACAGGAGCAGCAGGATGGAACAGCCCTCATTCTTTATCGATTTCGAGGCCTCAGGGATAGCTCCTGATAGCTATCCTATCGAAGTCGCTGTCGTATCGAGTGAGGCCTCCTACAGCTCGCTGATCAAGCCAGCCCGCTACTGGACGCACTGGTCGTTTGATGCCCAAGACATGCACGGCATCTGTCAGGATCAGTTGCATCAGCAAGGTGATCCCGCCGACGTTGTGGCGAGGCATATGAATCAGTTGTTCTCAGGACAAGTGCTATGTAGCGACTCGCCTCAGGACGGTTTCTGGCTCGATGTACTCTACGAAGCAGCAGACCTGATGCCCACCTTCGAGTTGAAGCCTCTGGAGGTGTTTGTGGGACGGGAAGCTGCCAGTAAGATCTACTGCCTACTACCAACCACCACGCACCATCGCGCTCTCGACGACGCAATCGCTTTGATGAACGCCTGCCACGCTTTCTTTCAAACTTAAGCCATCGAATAGGTGGCTAACTCTGTTTGCAATAACAATCAGCTTGCGAGGGACGTCACCTTGGGCAAGACGGTAACATCCCGAAGAATCCTGTGCCTTAGCCAACGATTGCGATAGAAGAATACCCCGCACCTGAAAGAGCAGCGTCAATATATCAATAAAACATTAACCATGTATTGACAGCTCGTTCTTTTTGGGGCTTGCAAGTCGGAGATTTTTGATTAGCATGATTGAGAATAATCGACCGACGAGCTTTTGTGAGAATGAACTACACAGTGTACCCTGCGCAGCAAGCCGAAAAGCCCCTTACTGCAAAAGCTGCAATTGTACATCTGGGAGATCATCTCCAAGCGTTCTTGAATGCAAATAATATTTCAAGCTGGGCACCTACGGATGATTACGTTCTGAGAGAGGATAGAGTAGCTGATGTACTGGTTTGTCTTGGTACTGCTAAAGGAATGAGTATTGCACAAATCAAATACCGAGCCAAAAAGCTCCTTAAGTTAGTTAGGGCTGATGGTAGCCCGATGAAACTTAGCTTTGCTTATGATCTTGTAGCCAACTGCCTCGGATACAAGGCCTTTAGGCATGCACACGTGTGTCGTACGATTGATCATTATGTCGAAAATCTGTGGCCGCTGGATGTGATAAGCAATGGGCTATTATTTAATGAAGGAGAACTTTTGGCCTGGCCTTCTTCATCGACGTCGGAAATGCTGCGGGAGCGGATGCAATTCAATAAGCATCGAGATAGTCTTTATAATGATATTAAAAAGCGAAGTAAAAGAGAAAGGACGCAAAAGGAAAGCGAATATTTACAGATGAGAAGTAAATCGTTGGCGCGCAGAGCAAGCCAGCCAATTGAGCCTCGTGATTAAAGGCTAAAGCAGGCGTGTGCAATTTCGGCCTCAAATGAGCCCCTGTAACTTATCTGCGCCGGGCTGTAAATTTGTAGACCAGGAGCGATGAGCATCATTTGGCGCCAGTAAAACCTGCACTACCTTCAGAGCTCTGCATCCCAAGTATCCATGGCCTTATTCACAGTCGCGTACCAGTGGAGTTCACCACCCTGAAGGGCGTTAGCGACTTGCCTGTGGGTATTGCCGTCGACGCAGGTCGGTAGACTTTCCGAGGTTCCAGAGAAGAGACAAGCCGTCGCGACAGAGTACCTACCGGTATGCGTGGACTGAAGGCACACGTAGCGCACAGTAGCGCCACCAGAAAGCCGACGCCAAGCCACCACCTCAATACAGTCCTGCAGCTCCTCAGCAGACGGGGCAGCCTCCTGAGCCACCTCATCTGTCGCAACTGTTTGGCACGGCCCACTACGTGTTCCTGGGTTGTGAACAAGGTGCTTCAACTGCTCACGTGCGGAGACAATCTGCTCACGGAGCTCTTCTGGGTCGATAGACATGCCGCCCTCTGGTGTCACCCTAAGGGTTTTGAGGCTGTTCGCTGCCTTGATGAATTCGCGCTCACGCGCTTTTTCATGGCCGGTGCGACGGTCGGGGAATAGCCAAGCGATGAATCGCTGGAGAGTGATCATGGATGATCCGGAGGCTGCAATGAAATGAACTGTCGTGAGCACGAAGGCTAACACTTAAATGCGATTTTATAACAAGCCTGTGTATGCGGTGACCGTAGCCGCAGTTCAATGTGCAACATAAGCAGATCACGCAACCAAATGATGCACGCGTCGGTTGCAGTAAGACTGGATCAGCAATCCTACCTGCCTAGTCATAAGGGAAATGAGGTAGGGCTGCAACGCCGATGGCCTCCGTCAGCAAGCCATCTAATGCTGTGACCGTGCAAACGCCCACAGAAAGACAATCAACCCAGAAAAAAATTTACCCATATGTGGGATATAGATATATACCCAAGAATTGACAATATATTTAGGCACTCTTCGCCTTTAAGGTGATGAGGGTATATCTCCCCCTGCCCCAGCAGGCACTGGGCCCGCCTGAGGGTACGCAGAAAACTACTGTCCCGAAATCCCGCCAACCGGCGTTCCCGCAAGACAATAAAATTATATTAAAACTTAACTAATATTGTCATAAGATCATATATTCCTTGCTGGAAAAGCCTATTGCAAAGCTAATGACTCGGCGCTAGCCTCTTCAAACGAATATAAACCTAAGCTACCCGCCGCGAGCACTTTCTCGACTGCGCCCCTTGTGTGTGGACATAAAGAAATCATGAGCAATGCAGGCCTGATCAGAATCGAAAACCAACCTCCGACTGGTAAACTTTCAATTAAAAAGATTGCCAAACTAAAACTACTTCAAGCAGTAGATGTGGAGGAGCGTGAGCTTACGCGCGATCTGACTTCCTGCTCAGACTCTAATACTCATGAAAACCTGTTCCCCTTAATACCGATGGAGAGTGTTGAAAAACAAATTTTCAACCATTTTCCATGCTTGCTGCAGCCGGACGGATCCCCATGGGCACTTGGCAATCTTTACTTGCTCGATCTCGTGGCTACCGGCGCTACCGCAAGTCAGGCGACAGTAGAAAAGCATGCAGCGGCTTTGAAAGACTTCTTTTGTGTCATGTCGGATCTCGGTATTAATTTTTTAAATTTCTCCTTAAGAAAAGCCAAAAGACCCACTTATGCTTACTCGGACTATTACCGGGATGTCGTCAAAGAGTTCCCTAAAGAGGGACAAAAGGCCAACGCAAAGATTCGTAAAGTCATCTCATTCTACCGCTGGTTACGGCACAGAGGATTCGTCCCCGAGCAGGCTATGTGGAAAGAGTCAACAGGATACATACGCATCAAGAACAAAGCAGGCATGTCTTATGACAAGAAGATTACGCGTACTGATCTGACGCTGAAAGTTATCAAAAACCTAGGCCCCAAAGCTCTTAGGGCGTATGACGAGACAGAGCAGAAGGGACTCATCGACACACTGCTCCAGATCGACAATACGGAGATGACCCTAGGTTTTCTTCTTGCACTCCTAACAGGGGCTAGACTTCAAACCGTCTTCACGATTCAAGCGAGCGCTTTGGATGATTATGTTGATGGCGACTATCACCCTGTCGTCGTGGGGGAAGAAGGATTCGCAGACAGTAAGTTTCAGAAGAGATTTGCGGTACTGATCCCTGGATGGCTGGTAGTAGCTCTAAAAACATACCTAGCCTCTGACAGGTACGCCGAACGCAAGGCTAAATCCTTTTACTCTAACAATGATAAAACTTATATATTCTTAGCGAAAACCGGAGCACCATATTACGCTAAAGCTGATGACAGCTTTGCAGGTGACTACCGGAGCCAACGGTTAGGCAAGTCGATTCAAGCTTTTATTTTCCAGCAACTGAACCCAGCGCTATCACACTCAGGGCATACCTTCAAAGTACGCTTCCATAACTTGCGCGCATCCTTTGCTGAGAACGTAGTCACTGAAAATCTCGAGCATCTCAACGCTGGACGTATAACCTGGGCTGACCTACTGAACATTGTCTGTGAGCGGCTCGCCCATGCGAGCACTGAAGAGACTGAAAACTACGTCAACAGTGTACGCAAGAAAAAAATCAAGGCTATCGCTCAAAATCAATTTGAGGCCTATTTGGAATCGCGAATCCAGAACACTTGGGGAGCATCCTAATGCCAGAACATGTTGCATTCGCTCCCTATACAATCGACCTGGACGAATGCAGTTACGACCAGTGTATGCTCTTACTTGACGAAATACCTGTCGAATCATTGCAGCTGTCATTTCGAGATGGCGCTAATGTTCAACGGTTGAATATCGGAGCATATTCATATTGTGTGAGAGTAAAACCAAGACCATACACGCCAGCCCACGTGGATCCCGCAACTACTTCATACAGTAGACTACAGGCCTTATTAAACTGGGCCATCAGCATTGCGGAACTGTTTTACCGCATACTACGGCCATCTTCTGTGTATGAGAGTTTTAATCGAACCAGCATGTTCTTGGACTGGAGTGACTCAAATGGTCACCCCGCAGTGCTCGATAGCATTGAGGACTATCACCTCGCGCTGGTGCAATACTCTCGCCACCTCTGCTTGACAGCTAGTCCCGAGCGGCGAAACACCCCACAGCGCAATCTCTCTGTAGCAATGCAGTCCGCTGAGAAATTTTATCCAGAACATACTGTAAATATCAGTGTAGGCATTCAACATCCTGGATACAGCAAAGAAGAGAAAATAAACACTGAAGTACCTTCCGAGGATGAGTTATTCCCCACCCTTGCAGCTGCACGTGGGCTATTTGACTCAATAAGTGAATTCTTGGGCGGATCACAGCGTGTACCTGTCGCTCTGAAAGGAGCTGGACATACCTATTGGTTTACGTCCTGCTACTACCCTGTGATGTCAGAGACAGCCATTTTACATTACCAAACCAGTAAAACTCCAGGCAGGATTCTCACCTCGGTAAGACGTGATGTACTGAATCACGTTGAAGCAACGGGTGACGACGTTTCAGACGGATTCCGAACCGTATTTGATCGCCTAAACGAAAGGGGCTGGATACAAGACTCAGCAACTATGGACAGATTCATTTCCCTCGACAGAATACTGACCAAGGAAGAGCAGCTGCAGCTCTGTAAGGTTGCTCACGACTGCTTCCTTTTCATGTTCATTTTGTACACTGAAGGTAACGAGTCACCAGTGGGCTCAATACCTTGGGATGCAATGTCATCCGTCGAAACTGTTGTTCAAAGTTTTCGAACGATAAAATGGCGCAGCCATACCGAGCTAGACTTGTCATTCGAGACAAAATTTCTAGTTCACTTTCGAGCATATCTGCGAATTAGGGAAATCCTGGTTGAAGGTCACGACTTCGGCTTTTTATTTGGCACATTTGGTCGCAAAGACAGCCCGCTCCCTCTAAACAATGGATACTCTTCAATCGTAGGAAGTCAGCTCAGGCGCCTAGTGGATCCCAATCTCATTATTTTTGGATTTCGAGAGCTCCGGGCGTTCCATCACCATTATAAAACAACCAATCATGGTATCGATGTCGCAGCAGCAGATGCGCAGCATACTCTGACCACGGCAGTCACCAGTTATCAAGCAGGTAATACCGCAGAAAACATTGCCCAAGCTGGAGCCTTTTTCACCAGTTTTGGGTTAATGCTTGCAACTGTGGAGCAAGAGCGCGCAGTTCAAACCACTCAAGCAGGATCATGTAATGGCCAACTTATACCTGCAAAGCAGTTGGACGAATATTCAATACAGCCAAACTGCCAAAACTTTCTTGGCTGCTTGTTCTGCGAAAGCAATTTAATTCACTTTAACACCGAAGATGCACACAAGCTGTTGAGCATGGCCTACATAATTGAACAGCTCCAACTTATACAAATCAACCCAAAGGAACACGGACAAGTGTTCGACCTCACATTAAATAAAATCCACTGGATCATTGGAAAAATGGTAGCCAATGCTTCGTTGGCGCAAAAAATTTCGGACATCCGGATTGATGTTTACGAACATGAAAATCTTACTCCCTACTGGCAAAACAAGCTAAGAATACTTTCTGAAATAGGGGTTCTGTAATGCAGTTCGCAAAGTTTTTCCTTACTGAGTATTTAGACACCGAGCACACCCCTTGGTCGGCGCTAGCTGAGGACTATGTTTATCCTTCGGATAATTTTGTGGTTGCGTACCTGCCTGATGGTACACCAGTTGAATTTAGCGATAATACTTGGCCGCTTCAAGGGCGCGAGCGAGGAATATCCCAAAGGAAAGTCATTTATCTGGGGTACGCTGGAGAACAAACCGATGCGGACTGGGGAATCAATATTAAGCAATCCAAAAGCATTCTACTTGCATTGGACAGACATGCCTTCAAATCCCCCGGTACGCCGCTAGGTGTCGACTCAATTAACAGGTACAACCTTGTATTGCAGAAAACTCGAATGTATTGCTATCAACAATGCATTTCTGTTTTCCAAGCTTTATCATCAGCCGAGCATGTGCAAGGCATCCATAAGCTATGCCTTGAAACAGCTAAAAGCAATGCAGCAGCACTTGAAGATCTGTTGCCGAAAATCTCGATGCTCCCTTTCCAGTATCTAGGTTTTAAGCCTGCGACTGCTCAGTTCAAACCAGCCTCAACATCTAAAAATACTAAGAATGACCAAACACTGGCGATACCAACCGCCATCTATATAGAACTGCTATTAGGCTACAAAAATAAAATCGCTGACTACATGGAGCATCGCAGTCAGCTACAAGATTTGGCGCAGGTAATATCATGGAATCACCGCCCAGGTGAAACTTCGTCAGAAGTTCAGGGAGAAGCCTTCAAAACCGCCATAGCACGCTGCGACCTCACTGATTACGTAGAAGCCAACAACATTAATGACAAGAAAGAGCTTCTGAGTCATTTCGGCGTCATCAATTACTGCGCCGCAATGTTAATTTACGCGTTTACAGGCATGAGGCGGTCTGAGCTTTACTCTTTGCGACTTAGCGCACTTCGTAAAGACATCAGGGCTGGAGTAGTAATTTCCAGAAGTCTGTACGGATTTACTACCAAACTGCACAAAAGAAGGAAATATGTATCATGGTATTCATCCGCTGATATTGAAATGCCTTTTGCAGCAGCGTCTCACGTCTGCAAAACAATCCTGACTTGTAATGAAATTATTCCTGACGATCAGTATGTATTCATATCAACCGCATATTTTCCTTTCAGCAACACGTTGCTGGATCCAGCAACAATTAACTCGGAAGAACCGGTAGCCGGAAACTATGAACCCTCTCGCTTCCAACGGAGGCTTAGCACACCGCCCATCAGCGCTGAGGATATGAAGGAACTGAAGAACGTTGATCCTTTGCGCATCTGGGATGTTTCCAATGATATCCGCATCGGAAACGCATGGCCACTAAGCATTCACCAATTGCGGCGCTCTACTGCAGTCTACGCGATCAGGAGTGGAATCGTCACGCTTCCAGCCCTCAAGCTCATGCTTAAACACATAAGCATAGTCATGACTAAATACTATAGCGGAGGGTCTATTTACGCACCCGACATTCTCAAAGCTTTTAGTGGCAACAAAGACAGTATGGTTGCTCTTTTTCAAGAGTCTGAACGTCACGTTGCATCTTGGCAATATACTAATGAGGTAGTTATGTCAGAAGAGACTCTCTATGGCGCTCATGGCGCCTGGGCTCAAATCCATGGCAAGAAATCAATGCTCAAGCTGAGCTATGCAGAACGCTTCGAGGAAACAATCAAACGGGTGAAAAAAGGTCAGCTGTCGTACCGCCCCACACCACTGGGCGGCTGCACGTCAAATAGCATTTGCACTAAACGGATCTCCGTTGATCTCCTCGGCTGCGATGGTTGTGCTTCTGCAGTCGTGATCAAACCAAAACTCCTCAAGCTTATTGCCCTTCAGGGCCTGACTGTAGATGCCTGCGTCCAAGGAAGTATGGAGCACACTGCAGAGCTTCAGACGCAGTATGAGCTGTCATCCTTCGCTACTCGCCTGGGGATCCAAGCATGACCGAACTTTGCGACCTAATCATCTTTTGGGATGCTTTAAACCGAATCCTTGCTGGCGAACCACTGATCGTCACTAGAGACATGCCTATCACCTATGACCTGGTCGCGCTTGAGGCTGGGCGAACTAGGGGTTCGATCAGGGCTGATCGCCCCCAATTCGCCGCGCTCAGGCAAGCCATCAGGGACGCAGCGGCAGCGCAGAAGCCCCCTCCAAAGAAAGCTTCCACTCGGCAAGAAAAGGAAAAGCTCAAAGCTAAGAACCAGGAAATTGCCAACCTCAAAAATGAGTGCGACGAAGTTCGAAGCCGCGAGCTGATGCTTGTCCGATACATCGACGAGCTTGAAAGGGAGATTGTAAGGCTGCGTAAGCCAAGGCTGGTAAGCCCCATAGGCTGAGTCTCCAGCAGAGCTTCCGGTGGGCGAATGTTGGGTATTGCTCCCAACATTAGCTCTCCTCTCAGGACGCTGGTAACCCCTTTCTCTCGCATTAGTCCAGTTCTAAGAAGTTTCATAACCAACCTCGCATCGCGCGGTTGATCGCTTTCGCTCGCCGACAATATTCCAGTCCCATTGTGATGCACGGCTCCTCCTGACTCTGAAGAAGTGATCCACGCCCTGGGACGCAGAGCAGCCACAGCACTCATCTAGCCCCCCCATCGACCATCATCTTTCAGCCGTATGACTAGGATCTCTCGTTGCGTCCATGTTTGCGTAATTCTTTCTGGGGCCTGCCCTAACGTGCGCTCAAGCTAGTTGCCACACCTTCATATAGAGAGTGTCTGTCCACATGGTCACATGTACGGCATAGGTTCCATGTGTCCATATAGACCGTATCGCTGTTCAACGACGGTACGGCGGTGGTGGTGTTTACCGTCCTGCTGGGCATCGCGCAGCTCGGCGAGACGCCCACCGTAGGCGCCACTGCCATGCTGTTTGCCCATGAGGCGATTGGCGGCGTGGTGTTTGGCGGGCTGATCGGCTACCTGGTGTACCTGATGATCAAGAGCATCGAGCAGCATCAGATCGAAGTCATGCTGACCCTGGCACTGGTGATCGGCGGCTCGGCGATGGCCTCCGAGCTGCACGTATCGGCGCCGATTGCGATGGTGGTGGCCGGGCTGATCATCGGCAACCTGGGACGCAAGCTGGCGATGAACGACATGACCCGTCGCTACCTGGATGGCTTCTGGGAGTTGCTCGACGACATGCTCAACGCACTGCTGTTTGCACTGATCGGCATGGAACTACTGCTGTTGCCGTTCAACTGGCTACATGTCCTTGCCGCCAGCCTGCTGGCGGTAGCGATCCTGCTGTCTCGCCTGCTGACGGTGGCCCCGGCGATTCTGTTGCTGCGGCGCTGGCGCACGGTGCCGCGCGGCACCATCCGCATCCTCACCTGGGGCGGGCTGCGCGGCGGGGTTTCGGTGGCGCTGGCCCTGGCCTTGCCGTTGGGTCCGGAGCGTGACCTGCTGTTGAGCATCACCTATATCGTGGTGCTGTCGTCGATCCTGTTGCAGGGTTTGAGCATCGGCAGGCTGGTCAAGCGCGTGACCGAGGGCGAGCCCCAGGCCACGCCTGAACATCACTGATCCTTGTCGATCTGCTGCGGATGCCTGGGATCCGCAGCCTTTTTACCCGGCAAGCTGCTTTCGCTGCGAATCTGCGCATGGCTGATCAACGCGAAGATAAAACTGCCGCCGATGATGTTGCCGGCCAGGGTCGGGCCGGCAAATATCAGCCAGAAGTCCTTCCACGGCAGCTCGCCGGCAAATACCAGGTAGGACACCTCCGCCGAACCGACGACGATGTGGGTAAAGTCGCCCAGTGCCATCAGATAGGTGATCAGGATAATGATCCACATCTTGGCGCTTTCCATGGACGGGATCATCCATACCATAGTGGCGATCATCCAACCGGAGACAATGCCCTTGGCGAACATCTGGCCGGTGTCGTTCTCCATGATCTTGCGCCCGATCTCCAAGAAAGCCAGGTCGGTCTTGGTGTCGAAGATCGGTAAGTGCAACATCACATAGGCCACCAGCAAGGTGCCACACAGGTTGCCCACCAACACCACCGTCCACAGCCGCAACAGGCGCCCGGCATTGCCCAGGGTCGGCTTGCTCATCACCGGCAGCACGGCGGTCAGGGTGTTTTCGGTGAACAGTTGCTGGCGCGCGAGGATCACCGCCAAAAAACCCGCGCAGTAGCCCAGGCTGGCGATCACCTTAAAGCCTTCGCCGTCCGGCAGGCGTGAGTTGAGCAACCCCATGGCCATCAATGACAGGCCCATGGTCAGCCCCGCAGCCAGCGCTGACCACCATAACGCCGCGACGCTGCGCTCCAGTTCCTGGTCGCCCTGGGTGCGGATGATTTCATGCAACACAGCCGCCCGGGGCGGCTGGTTTTTGTCCACGTCGTGCTGTTCTTCCTGCGACAGATTGGGAGTCTTGCCGTCTTTTTGCGTGGCCATGGGCGTACCTGAACGAGGGGGCGATTTCAGGTACGACCTGTGCGCCCTCAAGAGCGTTCAATGACCACCGCTACACGGCGGATCGTTACTCGCTGTCGTCCTGGAACTGATCCTTCACGTACTTGATCTCGGTACGCCCGTGGGGCGCCGGCAGGCCGTCTTCGCCGAGGTTGACGAAGACCATTTTTTCCACGGTCAGGATGCTTTTGCGCGTGATCTTGTTGCGCACTTCACAGGTCAGGGTGATGGAGGTGCGGCCAAATTCGGTAGCGGTGATGCCCAGCTCGATGATGTCGCCCTGGCGCGAAGCGCTGACAAAATTGATCTCGGAGATGTACTTGGTCACCACCCGCTGGTTGCCCAACTGGACAATCGCATAGATCGCCGCTTCTTCATCGATCCAGCGCAGCAGGCTGCCACCGAACAGGGTGCCGTTGGGGTTCAGGTCTTCGGGTTTTACCCATTTGCGGGTGTGGAAGTTCATGTTCACTCCAAAGCGTCTTGCGAAATGATGGGCAACATCATGGCAGAGCGCCGGCCCAAGCTCTATGCGCCATTGCCTATCACGGCCATGAGCGATCTTCATGAGCCCGACAGAAAGGCTTGGGAAGTCGGGCGCAGGCGGCTATAATCGCCACCGTTTCAAAACGGTCATCTGCGATTGATACCGTTCTCCCGCCACCTGTCCGAGGGGCGCTGCAGCAGGCCCTGGCCTGTCAGGCTCGGATGGGGCGTTGCCCAGCCAGGTTGTCCTGGTTGGATACTAAACGCACAACGGCGCCCATTCGCACACTACGAATGGAGGCTCTTCATGAGCGCTGTAATCACGCCTGCAGGTTTTACCGACTACAAAGTCGCCGATATGTCCCTCGCTGCCTGGGGCCGTCGCGAAACCTTTATCGCCGAATCCGAAATGCCAGCCCTGATGGGTCTGCGCCGCAAGTACGCCGCTGAACAGCCGCTCAAGGGCGCGAAGATTCTCGGCTGCATCCACATGACCATCCAGACTGCCGTGCTGATCGAAACCCTGGTTGCCCTGGGTGCCGAAGTGCGTTGGTCGTCCTGCAACATCTTCTCGACTCAAGACCAGGCCGCTGCCGCCATCGCCGCTGCCGGTATACCGGTGTTCGCCTGGAAAGGCGAGACCGAAGAAGAGTACGAATGGTGCCTGGAGCAAACCATCCTGAAAGATGGCGCGCCTTGGGATGCCAACATGATCCTCGACGACGGCGGCGACCTGACCGAGCTGCTGCACAAGAAATACCCGGCCATCCTGGACCGCGTCCACGGCGTGACCGAAGAAACCACCACCGGCGTACACCGCCTGCTGGACATGCTGGCCAAGGGCGAGCTGAAAATCCCGGCCATCAACGTCAACGACTCGGTGACCAAGAGCAAGAACGACAACAAATACGGTTGCCGTCACAGCCTCAACGATGCGATCAAGCGCGGCACCGACCACCTGCTGTCGGGCAAGCAAGCCCTGGTGATCGGCTACGGTGACGTGGGCAAGGGTTCGTCCCAGTCCCTGCGTCAGGAAGGCATGATCGTCAAGGTTTCCGAAGTTGACCCGATCTGCGCCATGCAAGCCTGCATGGACGGTTTCGAAGTGGTCTCGCCGTTCATCGATGGCGTCAATGACGGCACCGAAGCCAGCATCGACAAGGCCCTGCTGGGCAAGATCGACCTGATCGTGACCACCACCGGTAACGTGAATGTGTGCGATGCCAACATGCTCAAGGCCCTGAAAAAGCGCGCCGTGGTGTGCAACATCGGTCACTTCGACAACGAGATCGACACCGCTTTCATGCGCAAGAACTGGGCATGGGAAGAAGTCAAGCCACAGGTGCACAAGGTTCACCGTACCGGCGCTGGTGATTTTGACCCGCAGAACGACGACTACCTGATCCTGCTGGCCGAAGGCCGCCTGGTTAACCTGGGCAACGCCACTGGCCACCCAAGCCGCATCATGGATGGCTCGTTCGCCAACCAGGTACTGGCTCAGATCTTCCTGTTCGACCAGAAATACGCCGACCTGTCGCCAGCCCAGAAAGCCGAGCGCCTGACCGTGGAAGTACTGCCGAAAAAACTCGACGAAGAAGTGGCCCTGGAAATGGTCCGCGGCTTCGGCGGCGTAGTGACCCAACTGACCAAGACCCAGGCCGACTACATCGGCGTGACTGTCGAAGGTCCGTTCAAGCCGCACGCCTACCGCTACTGATCGGCCCTGCTGGCGCCGGCTCTTCTGTGGGAGCCGGGCTTGCCCGCGATGCAGGCACCTCGGTATTTGAGCAATACCGTGGTGACACTATCGCAGGCAAGCCAGCTCCCACAGAAAGCCCGGCACCCGCTTCGATTGTGTATGCCTTCCAGGCCTTCGAGTTTCCAAGGGTATTACCATGTCCCAAGACCGTCGCTACAGCTTCGAGTTCTTCCCGACCAAGACCGATGCTGGGCATGAAAAACTGATGGCAACTGCTAAGCAGTTGGCCAGCTACAACCCCGATTTTTTCTCCTGCACCTACGGCGCAGGCGGCTCGACCCGTGATCGTACGATCAACACCGTGCTGCAGCTGGAAAGCGAAGCCAAGGTGCCTGCGGCTCCGCACCTGTCTTGCGTGGGCGACAGCAAGGACGACCTGCGCGGCCTGCTGACCCAGTACAAGGCTGCCGGCATCAAGCGCATCGTCGCCCTGCGCGGTGACCTGCCGTCCGGCATGGGCATGGCCAGCGGCGAGCTGCGCTACGCCAACGACCTGGTGAGCTTCATTCGTGAAGAAACCGGTGATCACTTCCATATCGAAGTGGCCGCTTACCCGGAAATGCACCCGCAGGCGCGTAATTTCGAAGACGATCTCAACAACTTCGTACGCAAGGCCAATGCCGGCGCCAACAGCGCGATCACCCAGTACTTCTTCAACGCCGACAGCTACTTCTACTTCGTCGAGCGCGTGCAGGCCCTGGGCGTGAACATCCCGATCGTGCCGGGCATCATGCCGATCACCAACTACAGCAAGCTGGCGCGCTTTTCTGACGCCTGCGGTGCAGAAATCCCACGCTGGGTACGCAAGCAGCTGGAAGCCTACGGCGATGACGTCAAAAGCATCCAGGCCTTCGGCGAGCAGGTCATCAGCGAAATGTGCGAGACCTTGCTGCAAGGTGGCGCACCGGGGCTGCACTTCTACACCCTGAACCAGGCCGACCCGAGCCTGGCGATCTGGAACAACCTCAAGTTGCCACGCTGAGGCTGCCCGTTGTGCCGTCGCCCCGGATTCCTTGCGGGTCGGCGGCACAATAAAAATTCAGGTTTGCCGCCTGAAGATCCCCGATCCAGAGCTTCTCTTTAACCTGAGACAGTCGTAACCTCAGGGTATGCCCGTCATTCTCCAGTTGTTGACCGCTGTTATTTTCACTTGCCTGAGCCTGACCGCCCATGGCGAGAAACTGCGCATTGTCACCGAACCCTGGGCACCCTACGTCTACGAAGAAAACGGCCAGATGCGCGGGCTCGACTACGAGACCACCATGATCGTGTTCCAGCGCCTGGGGATTGAGGTGCAATGGCAGTTCCTGCCCTGGAAACGTTGCCTGGCCATGCTCGACCAGGGCCTGGCAGATGGCGCGCTGGACATTTTTCACAGCCATGAACGCGACGCAGCACTGCTTTACCCCAGCGAACCGTTGTCCCAGGTTGAGTTTGTGATGTTCTACGCCAACGAGCGCCCGCATCCATTCCGCACCCTCAACGACCTGAAAGGGCTGACCATCGGCACGTCCCCCGGTTACCTATATAGCGCCGGGTTCAGCGAATCCTCCCTGTTTACCCGCGAGCCGGCCCCCAGCCATGAGGCCAACTTCGGCAAGTTGGCCCGTGGCCGGATCGATCTGGTGATCACCGACCGCCGGGTCGGCCAGCATGTGCTCAAGGAGTTGGGCCTGGAGCAACAAGTCACCCAGGCGTCGCCGGTGATCAGCAGCCAGAAGCAATTCCTGGCCGTACGCCGTGGCGCGGGCATGGACCTGCTGGTGCAGCGCTTTGGCGCCGAGCTCAAACGCTTCAAGCAAGAGCCCGCCTACGCGGCCCTGAGTGCAAAATATGCCGGTACCGTGAGCCAAATCGCCCCGTCGCCCCTGCTGGACGACACCGTTGAGCAGCAGGAAAGCAGCGCGCAGTGATTGCTCTGTTATACTCCGGCCTTTCCGCCAGGCTTACGCCCGGCCTCTGTGGTCGTATCACAGGTATCCAACCCCGCTACTGCGCAGCTTTGCAGCCCGCGCGAGCCGTTGGAGTGCCTGCCAACCCCAGCAGGACCGGACGGGATTGCGTTCCTCTAAACGCCATTCGCGCCCGGCAAGATTATCCCTTTGGGCCAAGCCCTAACTACAAACAGGATTACTCATGTCCTTTGCTTCCCTCGGTCTCTCCGAGGCTTTAGTCCGCGCCATCGAGGCAGCGGGCTATACCGAGCCTACTCCGGTGCAACAGCGGGCTATTCCCGCCGTGTTGCAAGGTCGCGACCTGATGGTCGCGGCTCAGACAGGTACTGGTAAAACCGGCGGCTTCGCCCTCCCGATTCTGGAGCGGTTGTTCCCCAATGGTCACCCGGACAAATCCCAGCGTCACGGCCCGCGCCAACCCCGCGTACTGGTCCTGACCCCTACCCGCGAACTCGCCGCACAGGTGCATGACAGCTTCAAGCTGTACGCCCGTGACCTGAAGTTCGTCAGCGCCTGCATCTTCGGCGGCGTCGGCATGAACCCACAGGTTCAGGCCATGTCCCGTGGGGTTGACGTGCTGGTCGCCTGCCCTGGTCGTTTGCTCGACCTCTGCGGCCAAGGCAGCGTCGATCTGTCCCACGTGGAAATCCTCGTGCTGGACGAAGCCGACCGCATGCTCGACATGGGCTTTGTCCATGACGTGAAGAAAGTCCTCGCGCGCCTGCCGGCCAAGCGTCAGAACCTGCTGTTCTCGGCAACGTTCTCCAACGACATCACCGCCCTCGCCGGCAAGCTGCTGCACAACCCCGAGCGCATCGAAGTCACGCCGCCCAACACCACGGTCGAGCGTATCGAGCAACGGGTGTTCCGCCTGCCTGCCAGCCACAAGCGCTCTCTGCTGGCCCACTTGATCACCGCTGGCGCCTGGGAACAGGTGCTGGTGTTCACCCGCACCAAACACGGCGCCAACCGCCTGGCCGAGTACCTGGACAAGCACGGCCTCACCGCTGTCGCCATCCACGGCAACAAGAGCCAGAACGCGCGGACCAAGGCCCTGGCCGACTTCAAGGCCGGCTCCGTGCGGATCCTGGTCGCCACCGATATCGCCGCCCGTGGCCTGGATATCGACCAACTGCCACACGTGGTCAACTTCGAGCTGCCAAACGTCGATGAAGACTACGTGCACCGTATCGGCCGGACTGGCCGCGCCGGTCGTTCGGGCGAGGCCATTTCCCTGGTCGCCCCGGATGAAGAAAAACTGCTGAAAAGCATCGAGCGCATGACCAAGCAGAAAATCGCCGACGGCGACCTGATGGGCTTCGATGCCAGCACCGTAGAAGCCGAAAAGCCGGAAGTGCGCGAGCGTCCGGATGTGCGTAACCCGCGCAACCCACGTGGTCCCAAGGGCGATGGCCCGAACGGCGGCGGTGGTGGCGGTGGTCGTCGCGACAAAGGCAAGGACAAGGGCGGCAAGGACAAGGCGCCTACCAACGGCCGTGGCGAACGCCCAGCCCGCGAGCAAAAGCCCCGCGAAGGCACCCCGGCCCGCGAACAGCGCCAGCCGAGCCAGCCGCCACGCGCCGCAGCCGACCGCGCACCGGACGAGTTCCTCGACGATGATGTGGATAACTTCGGTAACCGCGTTGACTACGTGCCCCAGGCCAAACCGGCCCAGGGCCGTGGTCGCCGCCCAGGTGCCCCGGCACAGGGCGCAGGCGCAGGCGCTCCGCGCACCGGTGGTCAGCCGCAGGGTCGCCAGAATGGTCCACGCAGCAGCAACGGCGCCACCACTGGCACCCCGCCTGCCAAGCGCAATGGTCCGCGTAACGGCGCTCCGCGTGATGGCCAGGCCCGTCGCGAAGAGTCGCGCAACCGCCGCCCTGCCCGTGATGAGCAGCCACGCTCCTCCGAGCCGGCCGTGCAGAACCCGCGCAGCGGCACCACGCCGAAGATTATCCACAAGGAGTCGAAAAGCGATCGCTTCCCGACACCTGAACAGTTGGATCAACTGCCAGGCCGCCCTCGTGGTGAAAAACCAGCGTTGCTGACCCGCAACCGCTGATTTTCATAGCGCCACGAAAAATGCCCCGGTTCGAAAGATCCGGGGCATTTTTTATGGACTGGGCATTGATCAACGGTGGGAGCTGGCTTGCCTGCGATGGCGGTATCTACACAACTTTGCCGCAACGCCTAAATCCAGGCAGATAGCGCCGTTGTGGCGAGCGGGCTTGCCCCGCGCTGGGCTGCGAAGCAGCCCCAAAACCAGCTGCTGCGGTGTATCTGGTACAACGCATTCGGCTTATTGGGGCTGCTTCGCAGCCCAGCGCGGGACAAGCCCGCTCGCCACAGGAAAGTTCGTCAGTTTCTGAAGGCTGTGTAGATACCTATGGCCATCGCAGGCAAGCCAGCCTCCCACATTGACCGCGTTCCAGGCTAAAAAAAACCGGATCTCTCGATCCGGTTTTTTATGCAGCTCGCGAATTTACTTCGTTTTGACACCTTCCAGCGTGATATCCAGGTCTACAGTCTGGGAAGTCGGGCCTGGGCCTTTGATGCCGAAGTCATTCAGGTTCAACGTGGTCGTTGCGTTGAAGCCAGCACGTTCGCCGCCCCATGGATCCTTGCCTTCACCGTTGAAAACGGCTTTGAAGGTCACAGGCTTGGTTACACCGTGGAAGGTCAGGTCGCCGGTCACGTCAGCGGTTTTTTCGCCGGTTGGTTTAACCGCGGTCGAAACGAACTTGGCATCGGCGAACTTGGCAACGTCCAGGAAGTCCTTGCTGGCGATGTGCTTGTCACGTTCAGCGTGGTTGGACCACAGGCTGGCGGTTTTCACGTTGACGGCGATTTTGCTGGCCTCAGGCTTGGCGGCATCCCAGCTGAAAGTACCATCCCAGTCCTTGAACGTACCGTAGATGAAACTGTAGCCCAAGTGGCTGATTTCCCAATCGATGAAGGCGTGCTGGCCTTCCTTGTCGATCTTGTAATCGGCCGCCATCACCTGACCAGCAGACAGCAGAGCAGTACCGATTGCCAGAGCGGCGAGAGTTTTTTTCAACATGCTTTCTATTCCTTGTGAGTCGAGGTTGAACATCAGGCTTTGCGCCCCAGCATACGAACCAGGGTCGCGTCACGATCGATAAAGTGGTGCTTGAAGGCGGCCACGCCATGCAGGCCGGCAAACACCACCAGCACCCAGGCCAGGTACAAATGCACCAGGCCGGCTACGTCTGCCTGGTCCGGTAGACCGGAAACCACGGCAGGAATTTCAAACAGACCAAACACCGGGATCCCGACACCGTCTGCGGTGGAAATCAGGTAGCCGGCAATCATCACGGCAAACAGCCCGAGATACAGGAACGCGTGGCCAAACGCCGCGCCGATCCGGGTCATGCGGCTATAACTGGCCAGCGCTGGCGGCGGTGGGCTGAGCAGGCGCCAGACAATGCGCACCAACATCACCGCGAACAGCGTAATGCCGATGCTTTTATGCAGGTCCGGCGCGTCTTTGCGCCACATGCTGTAGTAATCCAGACCGACCATCCACAGGCCCAGCGCAAACAGACCGAACACCACCAGTGCCACGCTCCAGTGGATAACAATGCTGACCCAGCCGTAGCGGGTCGATGTGTTTCGTAGTTGCATTCCCCAAATCCCGTGAGAGCCGTGCCCAAGACTAGCGTTTTACCTATCGATATAAAGCGGAAAATTTTGCTGTGAAAGATCGATTTATCCGATCTTGAGCCTATGAACAGTAAATTAACTAAGGATTAAGGACTATTGAGCACAAACGTGACAGACCGTCCTGCATTTACTGCCAATTCATGGCTCATGGGTTGTGACACAGCCCGCCATTGCATAGGCTTGCGCGATTGTTTTGCCTGCGCAGGTCGTGGCAGCGCTTCGAGGAGACGCAAAGATGGGCTTGAATAACCAGTGGATGCAACGCGATCTTGCCGTGTTGTGGCACCCCTGCACCCAGATGAAAGACCACCAGCAACTGCCGTTGGTGCCGATCAAGCGCGGTGAAGGCGTATGGCTGGAAGACTTCGAAGGCAAGCGTTACCTCGATGCCGTCAGCTCCTGGTGGGTCAATGTGTTCGGCCACGCCAACCCGCGCATCAACCAGCGCATCAAGGATCAGGTGGACCAACTGGAGCACGTGATCCTCGCCGGTTTCAGCCACCAGCCGGTGATCGAACTGTCCGAGCGCCTGGTAAAGATCACGCCCGAGGGCCTGACGCGGTGCTTCTATGCCGATAACGGTTCGTCGTGTATCGAAGTCGCGTTGAAAATGAGCTTTCACTACTGGCTCAACCGCGGCCAGCCGAACAAGAAGCGCTTTGTCACCCTGACCAACAGCTACCACGGCGAAACCATCGCCGCGATGTCGGTCGGCGATGTGCCATTGTTCACCGAGACCTACAAGGCCTTGCTGCTGGACACCATCAAGGTGCCCAGCCCGGACTGCTACCTGCGCCCCGAAGGCATGAGCTGGGAAGAACACTCGCGCCACATGTTCCGGGCGATGGAACAGACCCTGGCCGACAACCACGACAGCGTCGCCGCCGTGATCGTCGAGCCGCTGATCCAGGGCGCAGGTGGCATGCGCATGTACCACCCGGTATACCTCAAGCTGCTGCGCGAAGCCTGCGATCGCTATGGCGTACACCTGATCCACGACGAAATCGCCGTAGGCTTCGGCCGTACCGGCAGCATGTTCGCCTGTGAGCAAGCGGGCATCCGCCCGGACTTCCTGTGCCTGTCCAAGGCCCTGACCGGCGGCTACCTGCCGCTGGCGGCCGTGGTCACCACCGAAGATGTGTACAGCGCCTTCTACGACGACTACCCGACCCTGCGCGCCTTCCTGCATTCCCACAGCTACACCGGCAACCCGCTGGCGTGTGCGGCGGCCCTGGCGACCCTGGATATTTTCGAAGAAGACAACGTCATCGAGAACAACAAGGCCCTGGCCCAGCGCATGGCTACGGCCACCGCGCACCTGGTGGATCACCCCCATGTCTCGGAAGTACGCCAGACCGGCATGGTGCTGGCCATCGAGATGGTGCAGGACAAAGCCACCAAGACCGCCTACCCGTGGCAGGAACGGCGCGGCCTGAAAGTGTTCGAGCATGCCCTGGAGCGCGGTGCATTGCTGCGGCCCCTGGGCAGCGTGGTGTATTTCCTGCCGCCGTATGTGATCACCCCGGAGCAGATCGACTTTTTGGCCGAAGTGGCCACTGAAGGCATTGATATCGCCACCAACAGCAAAGTCAGCGTGGCAGTCCCGAAAGACTTTCACCCAGGCTTTCGCGACCCCGGCTAACGCCCCCTGTAGGAACCGGCTTGCCGGCGAAAAACGTGAGAGCGCCGCATTCATCCAGGCCCCCTCGTTATCGTTGACCTCCATCGCCGGCAAGCCGGCTCCTACAGGAAAAACGTCGCTCCCGCTGCATAGCAACACACACATTATTTGCAGAGAACAGAAATGAGACTGTCGCGTTTTTTCACCGATACCCCGCTAAGCCTTGGCGACCACGAACTGCCCGAAGCCCAGGCGCATTACATCAGCCGCGTGTTGCGCATGAACGAAGGCGATGCCGTGCAACTGTTCGACGGCTCTGGCCAGGAGTTCCGCGGCACACTGCTGGAAGTCGGGAAAAAACGCGTGACCGTGCAACTCACCGAGGCCTTCGTCGGCCAGGTCGAATCGCCGCTGCACATTCATCTGGGCCAGGGCCTGTCCCGTGGCGAGCGTATGGATTGGGCAATCCAGAAAGCCACCGAGCTTGGGGTCAACGCCATTACGCCGATCTTCAGCGAGCGCTGCGAGGTGCGCCTCAAGGACGAACGCGCCGACAAACGCCTGCTGCACTGGCGCCAGGTGGCGATCAGCGCCTGTGAGCAATGCGGCCGCTCCACGGTGCCGGTGATTCACCCACCGCTGTTGCTAGCCGATTGGTTGAAACAGGCCGAGGCGGATTTGAAGCTGGTGCTGCACCCGGTGGCCGAGCCGCTGGTGAGCCATGCCAAGCCGTCGAGCCTGGCGTTTTTGATCGGGCCGGAGGGTGGCTTGACCGATGGCGAAGTCGAAACTGCGAAACACGCTGGTTTCCACGCCGCACGACTGGGCCCGCGGGTGTTGCGCACCGAGACTGCACCGGTAGTCGCGTTATCAGTCGCTCAACAACTCTGGGGCGACTTCTAACCCTGCATGTAAACCCAATCAAAAATGTGGGAGCGGGCTTGCTCGCGATAGCGTTTTATCAGTCTGCGGATGTATTGACTGACACACCGCTTTCGCGTGCAAGCCCGCTCCCACATGGGGATTGAGTGTTTACTCCACCGGATCACTCACCGGCTTGGCAATAATCGCCTTCAGCTCGCTGGTCATGGGGAACTCCAGGTTCAAGCCCTTGGGCGGAATCGGCTGTTCAAACCAGCGCTGGTAAATCCCGTTGATTTCCCCCGAGCTGTACAGCTCGCCCAGGGTCTCGTTGACCACCGCCAAAAATTGCGGGTCGTCCTTGCGCACCATGCAGCTGTAGATTTCCCGCGACTGTTCCTCGCCCACCACCACCCACTTGTGCGGGTCCTTGGCCTTGGCGCGCTCGCCATAGAGCAACGCGTCATCCATATAGAACGCCACGGCCCGACCCGATTGCAGCATCTGGAACGCCTCGCCATGGTCCTTGGCGCTGATCACCGACATATCCAGCTTGTGCTCATGGTTGTAGCTCTTGAGGAACCGCTCGTTGGTGGTGCCGGCGGTGGTCACCACGTTCTTGCCACGCAGGTCGGCGAAACGCTGGATACCGCTGTCGTTGGCGGTGAGCAACTGGCCCTTCACATAGATAAAGCCATAGGAAAACGCCACCTGCTTCTGCCGCTCGGCCGTCACCCCGGTGGAGCCGCACTCCAGGTCCACCGTGCCGTTGATCACCAGCGGAATACGCGTCTGCGAAGTGACCAGGTTGTACTTCACGTTGAGCTTGGGCACACCGGTCTTTTGTTGAATACGCTCGACAATCTTGCTCGCCAGGTCCACGGAATAGCCCATGGGTTTGCCGGTGTTATCGCCGACATAGGAAAACGGCACCGACGCATCGCGATAACCCAGGGTGATGCTCTTGGCATTCGCGACCTTGGCCAGGGTGCCCGTCAGCGGCGCTTCATTGGCCTGGGCCTGGGCCGTCAACAACAGCCCCAGTGCGGTACCGATCAACGTGATTTTTTGCATTGTTATTCTCCGTTGGTGTTCTTGTTATGGGCGGCGTACAGCAATCACGCTGATTTCCACCAGCACACTCGGGCGTGCCAGTTCCGCCTGCAGGGTGGTGCGGGTCGGTGCCTGGCCGGGCGTGAGCCAGGCGGACCAGACATCATTCATCGGCGCAAAACCTTCCTGGATGTTCTTCAGGTAAATGGTCGCATTGAGCAGATGATCCTTGTCGCTGCCGGCTTGCGCCAGCAGCGCGTCAATCTTGGCCAGCACCTCGTGGGTCTGGGTGGTGACGTCCTGGCCCTGGCCCGGCACTTGGCCGGAGAGGAATACCAGGTCCTGGTAGGTCACGGCGCCCGATAAGCGGTTATTGCTGTCGATCCGGCTGATGGTCATTGCGGTGCCCTATGCGGCGCGGGGCGCGAGGCCCTGCATATCAATGGAAGTGGTGTGCTGGCCGATCAGTTCGGCCAATACCTGGCCGCTGCCACAGGCCAGGGTGAAGCCCAGGGCGCCGTGGCCAAGGTTGAGCCACAGGTTGCGGTACACGCTGGCGCCAATCAGCGGCACACCGCTGGGGGTGGCCGGGCGCATGCCGGCCCATTCGATGGCCTGGCTGTAGTCACCGGCCAAGGGGAACGTCTCACAGGCCTGGCGCTTGATCAGGGCCAGGCGCTTGGGCTCAAGGCCCGTATCAAAGCCGACGATGTCGACCATCGCCGCCACCCGCAGCTGTTCGCCGATCCGTGCGTAAACGATCTTGCGGTCATAGTCGGTGATGCTGATTTTCGGCGCGGCGTGCTGCTCGCCAATCGGCACACTCAGGCTGTAGCCCTTGAGCGGGTACAGTGGCAGCGCGATCCCCGGCAGCGCCAGCTCAGGGCTGCGCACCCCCGCCGCCAACACCAGGTGCTGCACCGGCATCACCTCGCTGCCCAACTCAATCGCCTGCACCGTGCCGTTGGCATGCCGGATACCCGTGACCTTGCGCCCCAGCACAAACCGGCAACGGCCCGACGCTTCAAGGCGCGCCGCCAGTTGCTGGCAGAAGCGGTGACAGTCCGCCACTTCTTCATTGGGCGTGTAGATCCCGCCGACAAAATCCTTCGCGCCCAGGGTCGGTTCCAGGCGCGTGCAATCGGCCGCCGACAGCACCTGTTGCTGCAGGCGATCCAGCACCTTATTGCGAGCGTGTTCAAAGGTGTGATGGCTGCGAAATGTCACCAGCTTGCCGTTGCGCTGCCAGTCGAAACCGTCCAGCCCATCCTCTTCGCGCCATTGCTGCAAGATGCCTTGGCTCAACGTGGCCAGGCGCAACAGGTGGCCGGCGTTGCGCTTGTTCACCGAGGCCCGGCAAGCACCGAGGAACGCGGCCATCCAGCGCCATTGCGCGGGGTCCAGGCGCGGCCGCAGCTTCAACGGCGAATCACCGCGCAGCAGCCAGCCAATGGCTTGCAACGGCACGCCCTTGTCCGCCAGCGGCGCGACGTAGCGGTAGGACAACTGGCCGCCATTGGCAAAACTGGTCTCGCTGCCCAGGCTGTCGCGGGCCTCGACCACCGTCACGTCCATACCGGCGCGCACCAGGGCATAGGCGCTCGCCAGACCGATGACCCCACCGCCAATGATGCAAACCTGCTGAGCCATGTCGATTCCCGAGCGTTGTAATGAGCGTCCAAGGTTAGGGGCAGGTGACAGGCGCCGGACAATGAATAAAGATGGGCCACCTATAAACAAAGGTTATGGACTCGTCATGCGCTTGCGTCATATCGAAATTTTCCAGGCCATCCGCCAGACCGGCTCCGTCAGCGCCGCCGCGCAGTTGCTGCACGTCTCGCAACCGGCGGTGACCAAAGTGTTGCAACACGCCGAACTGCAACTGGGCTTCCCGCTGTTCCTGCGCATACGCGGCAAGCTGCAGCCCACTCCGGAAGCCCTGGCCCTGGAGCGTGAAGTCGATAAGGTCAGCGAAAGCCTGCAAGGCGTGCGGCGCCTGGCCCAGAACCTGCGGCGCGCGCCCGGCCAAAGCCTGCGCATCGGCGCCACGCCGGCCCTGGCCTTGTCATTGTTGCCGCCGGCAATTGGCGAGTGGACCCAGCGCTATCCGGACATTGCCTGCGAACTGTCCAGCGCCCACAGCCGTGAGCTGGTGCAGAACCTGTTGATGCGCGAGATGGATGTGGCGCTGACGCTCAAGTCCCCGGACCATCCCGGGCTCAAGGCCCAGGCGTTAGCCCACGGCGTACTGGTGGCCCTGGCGCCTCGGGGCTTCTGGCCTGCGACGGAGCTGGGCAAACCTTTGCCGTTGATGGCCCTGGCAGGCGCGCCGTTGATTGGCCTGTCCAGTGCCGACCCGCTGTCGGCGCGGCTCGACAGCTACCTTGAAGCGGTCGAGCCGCCGCCCAAGGTGCAGATCTCGGTGCAGACCTATTCCCTGGCCCGGGCCATGGTGGAGTCCGGCGCCGGCCTGGCGGTGATCGACCCCTTCACCGCCCTGGGCGCATCCACCGACAGCACCTGCATCCGCCCCCTGGCCCCGCCGCTGCCCATCACCCTGTACGCCCTGACCCGCGCGGATGAACCGCCGCCGCATATGTTGGCGAGCCTGCTGGAGATCTTTGGCAGCCGTGCCCAGGAGCAGCTAGACCGCCTCTAAAACACCGCAGAACCCTGTAGGAGCTGGCTTGTGTGGGAGCTGGCTTGCCTGCGATGCAGACACCTCGGTCCATCAGTCACACCCCAGTGATGCTATCGCAGGCAAGCCGGCTCCCACACAAAACCAGCGCCATGTGGTCTGTCAGAGCACGTAGCCCATGATCGCCACAAAGTGCAGCAGGCTGCCGCCGATCACGAACAGATGCCAGATCCCATGGGAGTGCCGCAGCCGGTGTTCCAGGGCGAAGAAGATAATCCCCACCGTGTACAACACCCCGCCCGACGCCAGCCAGATAAACCCGTCCATACCCAACGCGCCAATCAATGGCTTGACCGCCACCAACACAATCCAACCCATCACCGCATAGATCACAATCGACAAAATACGCGCCTCGGAGCGCGGCTTGATCTCCTGCAGGATTCCGATCACCGCCAGGCCCCAGACAATCCCGAACAACGTCCAGCCCCAGGGCCCGTTCAGCGTCACCAGGCAAAACGGGGTGTAGCTGCCGGCGATCAGCAGGTAGATCGAGAAGTGATCGACCTTCTGCATGATTTCTTTTTTGCGCCCGCGCACGCTGTGATACACCGTCGAGGCGCTGTACAGCACCAGCAGGGTAAAGCCGTAGATCGCCACACTGACGATTTTCCACGGGCTGCCGTCCATACTCGCCACCACCAGCATCCACACCGCGCCGATAAAGGCCGCCACGGCGCCGAGCAAATGACTCCAGGCGTTGAATCGTTCTCCGTGATACATGTGTCGCCAACCTCCAAAACTGCTGCATCGACCCCGTAAGGCTCAGGCCTGACAGGCCAGAGTGCAAGACCGTTATGACGGTTGCGGCGCTTTAAGGGCACAATCGAGCGCATTCGAATAAGAGCCATCGCCATGCTGATCGACGAAGAGTTCACCCTCAAGAAGCTGGAAATCTTCCTGGCCTTCATGCGCACCGGCAACCTGGCCCGCGCCGCCGCCGAGTTGCAGACCAGCAATGTCAGCGTGCACCGGGCCATCCACTCCCTGGAGAATGCCCTGCGCTGCCCGCTGTTCAAGCACGAAGGGCGCAACCTCACCCCACTGGAAAGCGCCTACGTGCTCGAAGAGCGCGCGCAAAAACTGGTGCAGGACGTGGTCGACAGCGTGCGCCTGACCCGCGAAGCCGCTGGCTTTTCCGCCGAACGCTTCAAGCTCGGCGCCCTGTATTCGCTGACGGTCAAGACCGTGCCGCAACTGATCATGGGCCTGAAAATCCGCCGCAGCGAGCTCAATATCGACCTGATCCTGGGCTCCAACGTCGACCTGATGTACAAGCTCAAGAACATGGAAGTCGACGCGATCCTGATCTCCCTCGACGACCAGGTGATGGAGCCGGACTGCGCGCAGATCCAGCTGTTTTCCGATGACATCTTCCTCGCCACCCCCGCCGACTCGCCCCTGGACCGCGAACAGGAAATCGACCTGGCCCAGGTGCGCGACGCCACCTTCATCACCCTGACCCAGGGCTTCGCCACCCACCAGGACGGCGCACGGGTATTCAAGCAGGCGGGGTTCGAGCCGAAGGTGGCGATGCAGGTCAACGACATCTTCACCCTGCTGAGCATGGTCAGCTCGGGGGTGGGATATGCATTGCTGCCGGGAAGGATTGCGGCGGTGTATGAGAACCGGGTGAAGCTGATTCCATTGCAGGCGCGCTACCGGCTACAGCAGCACATTGGCGTGGTGTTCTTGAAGGCCAAGGAGCGCGATCCGAATTTGCTGGCGTTGTTGGCAGAGTGTCGGATGTATGCCAATCGGCAGGATTGAAACCGCCATCGCAGGCAAGTCGAATCGTCGCACCCCAGCTCCCACATTTGAATGTGTTCACAAATCAAAGTGTGGGAGCTGCGGTGCGACGATTCGACTTGCCTGCGATGAGGCCCGAACATTCAATCGAGATTAGCGAATCAGCCCACCAACCCCCGCATCAGCAAAAACAACAACGAAGGCCCCAACAGACACCCCAGCGCCGTATAAAACGCCGCCGTCAGGCAGCCATAGGGCACCAGCTTCGGATCGGTCGCCGCCAACCCGCCGGCCACGCCGCTGGAGGTGCCCATCAGGCCGCCGAAGATCACCGCACTGCGCGGGCTGTTCAGGCCAATCAACGGCGCCACGAACGGGGTCATCACCATCACCAAAATGGCCTTGATCAACCCCGCAGCAATGGACAACGCCATCACCTCGGAACTGGCGCCAATCGCCGCCCCGGTCACGGGCCCGACGATATAGGTCACCGCCCCGGCACCGATGGTGGTCAGGCTCACCGCATCGGTGTAGCCAAACGCCATGGCCACCCCAACGCCTGCGACAAATGACGAGCCGACGCCCACAAACAGTGCAAGCACCCCCACGTATCCGGCACGCTTGAGCTCATCGACGCTCACCCCAAACGCGGTCGCCACAATGGCAAAGTCGCGCAGCATCGCCCCGCCCAGCAGGCCGATGCCCGACAGCAGCGGGATATCCACCACGCCCTTGGCCCCGCCGGTAAACGCACCGCCCACATAGGACAGCACCAGCCCCAGCAGGATCGCGATGGCCGACCCATGCAAGCGGCCTTTGGTGAAGGTGTCGCTGATCCAGTAGGACACCCACATGGTCAGGCCGATCACCGCAAAACCACTGATCAGGCCGTAGCCGGTGATGACTTTCATCAAGGATTCGTACATGGCGCTCACCCTGCCGTCTTGGTAGGGATGACGGCATCCGGCTCACGGTTGCCGAGGCGTACCAGCACCGGCACCAGGGCAAATGCCACCACTACCGCGCAGGTGCCGGCGAGAATCGCCATGGGGCCGCCACTGATAGCGCCATAGACGTTTTGCTGGGCCGCCATGGCCACCACAATCGGGATGTACACCGCCGCCCAGAAGCTCACACCCTGCTCCGACTTGCCGGTAAACAGGCCACGCTTGCCCAGGTAACTGCCCAGGCCGATCAGCAGCAACATCGCGATGCCTACCCCGCCGACGTTGGCCGGGATGCCCATCCATTGGCCCAGCAGCTCGCCGACAAACAGGCCCGCCAGGGTACACAAGGCCAGAAACGCCACACCGTAAATAATCATGCTGGTAGTCCTCTTGATGCTTGATCGAAATTGTTGTTTTTGTGCTTCGAAAGCCAAGGTCATGCTTTATCGGTGATGGCGGCCCTCCTGCTCCAACAGGGCCTGCAAGGTGTCCAGGCGGGCGCCTTCGAAGGCGATCACGGTGCCCTGTTCAAACACCCGCCGCGCCAGGCCGGTAAGCACCGCGCCCGGTGGCAGTTCGATCTGCAGGCGCACACCACGCTCATAGGCGCTTTGCACGGTGCCGCGCCAATCGACGATGCGGCACATGTTGAAGGTCAGGTCGTCGCGCAGTTGCGCGGGATCACGAATCGGCCGCGCCCGCGTGCTGCTCAGGTAGCTGATGGCCGGCGCCTTGAGCGTGACCTTGGCGAACGCCTCGGCCAGTGTTTGCGCAGGCGTGTCCAACAGCGCGCAATGGGACGGCACGCTGACGGCCAGGCGCTTGGCCACGCCCTGGCCTTTGACGCGATCCGCGACCCGTTGCATGGCTGCGTCGCTGCCGGCAATCACGCACTGGTTGTCGGCATTGATATTGGCCAGGTACACCGGTGAATCGGGGCCATGGACTTCGGCCAGCACATTTTCGACGGTGGATAACTCCAGGCCGATCAGCGCGGTCATGCCGTAGCCCTGTGGATAAGCGCGCTGCATCAGCTCACCGCGCAGGCTGACCAGGCGCAGCGCATCGGCAAACCCCAGGGCGCCGGCGATCACCGCCGCCGGGTAAGCGCCAATGGACAGGCCCGCCACGTAGTCCGGCGTGTGCTGCAACTGACGAGCGTGGGCCACGCCTGCAATCAGCAAGCACAGTTGCACGGCGCGGGTACTGGCCAGGGCCTGCGCCGAATCGAGCTGGCGCACATCTTGCGCCAAGGCCTCGCTGGCTTCGTCGAGGACGCTGGCGGGCAACTGCTGGAGCATGCCCGGGCGCTGGGCGCCTTGCCCTGGGAACACCAAAAGGCTGCTCATACCACCGCCTGCCAAGGGTCACTGACCAGGTGCGCGCCGCTGGCGCTTTTCAGTAGCACCCGCTGTGAAGGACCGGCCCATTCGCGCAAGGCCACCGCGCCATACGGGGTTTGCAGTTGCAGATCCACGGCACACGGCGCGGTGTCCAGCAGCGCCAGCAGATCCTTGGCATCGCCGCGATCAAGAGGCTCGAAAGTGCGCAACAACAAATCCAGATCGCTCTGGGCATGCAGCGCTTCAATGCCGGTGGCCAACTCGAAACCCGCGCTGCCCGTAATGCCCCAGACCGCCTTCGCCAGCACTGGCCGCAGTTGCGCGAGTGCCCGCAGCGCCGGCAGATCGCGGGGCGAAATCACTTCGCACAGCGCCTCGGGCACCACCCGCCGCTGCACGGCTGCAAGCGGCATCACGGCGCCAAAGCGCTGCTCACGCAGACGCCCGCGCACACCCACCGCCACATAGCCCGGTTCGGCCAGCGCCCGGCGCACCACCACCGGCTGCCCGGCACCGATCACCGCCAGTGCCCAGGCCGGTGCGTCAGCCGGCAGATGCGCCGGGGTCATGCCCCAGAGCAAGTCGTGAGCGTTCACCATTGCTCCCGCAGCAGCTCGCGTACACGGCTGGACGCCGCACGGTTGACGGCGCCCAGGCGCCCGCGCAAATCCCGCACGCCGCTGCTCTGTACGTCCTTGATCGCCTGCTGCAGGCAATCGCTGACCCGCGCCAGGTCATCGGCCGTGGGGTGTTCGATCTGGTTGACCGTGAGGGTTTCCCAGAGCAGACCGAGGCTGGCATAGCTGTCGATGTCGTAGGCCATGGGCGGCACGCTGGCGGCCAGGGCCTCCAGTTCTTCGACACTGCGCAAGGTGACCCGCGCCGCCGACGCCTTGCCCATGGCGTGCACCATCACCCCAGGGTCGCGCAGGGCAATCAGGCGATTGGCTTGGTAGCCATGGGCAAGAAACGCCCCGGACATGGCCTTGCCCACCAGCAACCCGATCACCGGGTGCCCGGCCAGGCGCGCACGGGCATAACTGTCCGCCGCTGCCGCCAGGGCTTGATGAATCCCCAACGCTTCTTCGCGGCGGCCGTAGGCCTGGCTCGGTACGTCGACGATGGCAATGATCGGGCGTTGATCGCCGCTGGCGATGGCTTCATCCACCGCCTTGGCCAAACCCCAGCCTTCCAGCAAACCCACCTCACCCTGGCGCGCCCTTGGGAAGCGGTTGGCGGCATCCGGCACCACCGCGATAAACCGTACGGCTTGCTCGCCAAGCACGCCATCCGCCACTTTCAACGAAGCCGGCAGACCTGCTACCGGCGCCGCACCGGCGCTCAATGCGTTGAACCACTGCAAGCCTCTCATGGGCGTTCTCCCTGATACAGGTCACGAACCGTGGCCGGCTCGATCTGCGGTGCGGCGTCCAGCGCAGCCAGACGCGCCAGGTAATAGTCGGCCTGGCGGCTGCGTTGCGAGGCCGGTAAACCTTGCTGCAACAGTTCACTGATCTGTTGGCGGATCTGCGCCACGTCGTCCGCCACATAGCGGTCGGCCAGGCCACTGTTGAAGCGCTGCTCGCCGCCGGTCAGGCTCCAGATGAAGGGCCGGTCACGGGAGTCGTATTCTTCAAGGCCGGCTTCCTGTTCGATCACTTGCGGGCCGTTCAAGCCCAAGCGGGCTTCGCGGGTTACCAGCAGGTAACTGCACAGGCCAGCGGCAATCGACATGCCGCCAAAGCAGCCAACACTGCCGGCCACCACGCCGATCACTGGCTGGTACTGGCGCAGGTCGACAATTGCGGCGTGGATATCGGCAATCGCCGCCAGCCCGAGGTTGGCCTCCTGCAAGCGCACACCGCCGGTTTCCAATAGCAGCACAGCGCGGGTGGGGACGCCGTTGCGGTTGTCCTCGGCGGCCAGTTCCAGGGCCCCGGCGATTTTTGCCCCGCCGACTTCACCGAGGCTGCCGCCCTGGAAATTGCCTTCGATAGCGGCGATCACCAGCGGCAGGCCGTCGAGGGTGCCCTTGGCGATCACCACGCCATCGTCGGCCTGCGGGACCACACCCTGGCGGCTCAGCCACGGCGACATTACGCGCTGGAACGGGTCGATCAGTTCCCGATAGCTGCCGGCATCCAGCAACGCCTTGGCCCGCTGACGGGCGCCGAGCTCGACGAAGCTGTGTCGGTTGAGTAAGTCAGTCATGGCCAAGCTCCTCGAAACCTTGCTCCAGACGCAAGCGCACCACGCCGGGGGTGGCGCCAAAATCGTGGATCTGAATGTTCAAGGCCGGCGGTGTCTGTTCCTGGAAAAGCCGCTGGAACAGGTGTTGCCAGCGTTGCTCGGCGCCGTTGACCGAGGTTTGCACCTGGATGCTCAAGGTGCCCGCCGTGCCCGGTTCCAGCAGCACTTCAAGGTCGCCGGAACCGACGCAACCCACCAGCGCACGGCCTTTGGGCGGCTGCCCGGCGGGGAATTCAAAGGATAGGGTTTCCATCAAAACGCTCCGTCGCAAGACTCGATGCGGTCGATAAACAGGCAGGCGGCCAACAGGTCGGCGGCGCCACCGGGGGAGGCATTGAGTGCCAGCAGTTGTTGGTCCAATTCATTGAGGCGCCGCCGCCCGGCCAGGCTTGCACTGCCGCCTGCGTCCAGCACGGCCTGGGCCCCCAGTTGCATGGTCTGCAGGCCATCGGTGCCGGCGCGGTACAGCACGCAGGTATCGGCCAGTTGGGTCATGATCGCCAGCAGCGCATCGAGGCGTGCGTTCTGCTCGCCGTGTTGTTGCGCGCGGCTTGCGTGCAGTTGCGGCAGGCCACGTTGCAGCACCGCGGGGAAGCCCAGTTGCGCTTCTTCGCGGGCGCCGCGTGCGCCGTAGCGTTGGGCGACTTGTACGCCATGGCTCAACGGTTGCGGCGCATAGCGGTCGTTGAGCAAGGCCAGGCGCGCGGCGCGCAGGCTCACGGCACTGGCATTGCGGGAGGTGGGATCCAGCGCGGTGGCAGCCACCAGCAGGCCGAGGGCCCAGATCGCGCCGCGATGGGTGTTCACGCCTTGGGTGGTGATCAGCATCGCTTGCTCACCCTCGCGCCCGATACGGCCCAGGGCTTCGCGCAGTGGCAGGCCGATTTCACCTGACTCGATCGCCGCCTCGGCCATTTCCTTGAACGCCGGCCACAGGGACAGCGCCGAGGCATGCATCAGGCCCAGGTGCAGATCGTTGTGAGCGCCGTTGCCGCGCCGGTCCACCAACGCCGGCTTGGGCGACAGGTCCGCTTCGTCGATCAGCGCGTCGACCGCCAGGTCCGCCAGTTGCTCGGCCAGGGTCAGTGTGTGCAGTTTGAGTGCGTGCATTTACCAGCTCCTGAACTTGGCGGGCGGGTTGTACAGGCCACCGGACCAGTCCACCAGGTCGGCCACGCTTTTGGCCGCCAGCAGTTCGCGGGTGGCGTCGGTGCGGCGGATGCCGAGGTCTTCGGGCAAGGCGATCAGGCCTTCGCGGCGCATGCGCGCGGTGTCCTTGGGGTTGTGGCGCAGGCCTATGGCGGTCACCCCGGCCACCGCCGCGATCATCGCCTGGCGCTCTTCCAGGGAGCGCGCCTTGTACAGGTAGGCGATGCCTTCTTCGGTGAGCAGGTGGGTCACGTCGTCGCCGTAGATCATGATCGGCGCCAGGGGCATGCCGCTTTTGCGCGCCACTTCCACCGCATCCAGGGTGTCGACGAAGGTCGGTTTGCCGCCCTCCTGGAAGGTCTCGACCATTTGCACGACGAGTTTTTTGCCGCGTTCCAGCAGGGCTTCGGGGGCATCGTCGTGGCGCATATCGAGCCAGGCCGGGGTGCCGTGACGGCGCCCGCGCGGGTCGTGGCCCATGTTCGGCGCGCCACCAAACCCGGCCAGCCGGCCACGGGTCACGGTGGAGGAATGACCGTCGCCATCTACCTGCAAGGTGGCGCCGATAAACAGGTCCACCGCGTATTGGCCCGCCAGTTGGCAGAACATGCGGTTGGAACGTAATGAGCCGTCGCGGCCGGTGAAGAACACATCCGGGCGGGCGGCGATGTAGTTTTCCATGCCCAACTCGGTACCGAAGCAATGCACGCTTTCGACCCAGCCGCTTTCGATGGCGGGAATCAGCGTCGGGTGCGGGTTGAGGGTCCAGTTGCGGCAGATCTTGCCTTTGAGGCCCAGGGACTCGCCGTAGGTCGGCAGGATCAGTTCAATGGCGGCGGTGTTGAAACCAATGCCATGGTTCAGCGACTGCACGTTGTGTTTTTCGTAGATGCCACGGATCGCCATCATCGCCATCAACACATGCACCGGCTTGATATGCCGGGGGTCGCGGGTGAACAGCGGTTCGATGTAGAAGGGCTTGTCGGCCACCACCACAAAATCCACCCAACTGGCCGGGATGTCTACGCGGGGCAAGTCGCTGACGTCGTCCACCAACTGGTTGACCTGGACGATGACGATGCCATCGCTGAACGCCGCCGGTTCGATCAGCGCCGGGGTGTCTTCGGTACTGGGGCCGGTGTAGATGTTGCCGGCGCGGTCAGCCATAAAGCCGGCGGACAGCACCACGTTGGGGATCAGGTCGACAACCAGCCGTGCATACAATTCGATGTAGGTGTGGATCGCGCCGACTTCCAGCAGGCCGTCTTCGAGCAACTGGCTGATGCGCAGGGATTGGGTGCCGGCGAAGGAAAAGTCGAGCTTGCGCGCGATGCCCTTTTCAAACAGGTCCAGGTGCTCGGAGCGCCCGACGCTGGGCATGATCATGTGCAAGTCATGGAGCACGGCCGGGTCGGCCTTGGCCAGGGAGCGCGAGAGAAAGTCGGCCTGCTTCTGGTTATTGCCTTCCAGCACCACACGGTCGCCGGGCAGGATCAGGGCTTGCAGGGCCTCGACAATGCGTTCGGTGGGTAACACCACACCATCGGCCAGGGATGCCACCCGCGCCAGGCGCCGCTGTTTCTCATCGCGTCGCCGCGTCCAGCGCGAGTCGGGGGTTATTGTTGTTGTCATGATCGCTCCACGGGTTCGCTGTCGTGGGGCTCACCATAGGAGTGAATCGGGGGGGTATCAATCAAGCTCGGCGGCGAACCGTTACGGCTGGAGTAACGATCAATTCTGTGGGAGCGAGCTTGCTCGCGAAAAACGTCAACGATAATGCAGCGCTATCAGGTAACGCGCGGCGCCTATGCGTCCTTCGCGAGCAAGCTCGCTCCTACCTCCTACAGCCATTCCATACGCTGGCGCCACACGGTCCAGCCCATGGCGATGCCTGCCACCGTATGAAATCCCAGCACCGCCGCCTGGCTCCAGCTCACCAGCCCCCCGATCGCCTGCACATACACCGGCAGCAAAAACAGCAACAACCCACACAACAGGCCCACGCCCCACTGCTCCCACTTCATTAACCGACGCAAGCAGGAAATGAACAAGCAACCCATCGCCGCGACCGAGAACACCACCAACAGGCCCAACACCGTATGCCCCGTCACCACAGGCCAACCGAAGAACCAAAAGAGCAGGCAGAGCGCAGACAAGGCGAGTGAGCACATGAGGATAAACACCAACAGGTATTCAAAGATCCTCAGGCCCCAGCCATGGATGAAGGTGCGGGTCTGTTGAATGTCGGCCTTGCTCGGCCGTCGCGAGATAGCCACCGCCAGCAGGCCCGAGCCCAAGCCGCCCAGGCTCATGACCACCAGATTGGTCACAACGACCTTGGGTTCTTTGTATTCGTCACTGAGGGTTTCCAGATACCCCAAGATAAACACCGCGCCCACCGACGAGATCACGAAGCCTGCGAACTTGCCGCGCCGGGTCGGGAAATTCATCGTCACGCTGGCAGTGAGCGCCAACACCACGACCCACAACAGCAAGGCACCATTAAACGGGCTGGAGTTGTACAACCGGACAAATACGTCAAATAACCACATTGTGTTGTTGCTTCCACCGAAAGACTCCTTGGAGTTATCGGCGGGTTTGCGTGGGGCTTTATCCGAGAAAGCATTTGAGCTGCGCATCCACATTACTCAACAACGCTTGTGTACTGTCGATAAGTTGCCTTAGCAGCGCCTCGTCCTCATCCATATACCCTTCGTATTCCGCCAGGTTTCGCCGCTCATGACACAACGCAAACAGTCGAACCTTCACATCCCGTGCAATCCGGCGGCTCGGCCTTCAAGCCACCACTACGGAGCAGATTCTCCAGATTGGTTTTGCTGTCCATCCTTGGACTCCACGGGGTTCACCCCAATGAGATTGATCTTGTCTTGCTCCGCGACCCGCCGCACAAAACTGTTCCCGGCAGTCCATTTGCCAATCCAGTCCTCAGGGGTGTAGAGCGTTGGGTTGATGGTGCGGCCCAATTGTTCTTCCAGCGGCATGAGCTGCGCCATGACTTCACTGTAGTCGAGGCTTTCACCGATCAGCATCAGATCAATGTCATTGGATGAGTGCGCCTGCCCCTTGGCAATCGAGCCGTAGATAAAGGCCCAGCTCAACTGCTTGGCGAATGGCGCCAATGCGTTGCGCAGAGGTTCATCCAGGCTCAGGGTCTTGCGCACGATGTTCAGCAACTCAGCGTAAATCGGGCATTGCGGGTTGGCTTGGTAGTGGGTCTGGTTGCCCTGACGGGTCATGCTCAAGACACCCGCCCGTTGCAGGCGCTCCAACTCACGGGTCAGGCTGCCCTTGCCCACTTGGGCCCAGCGGGCTATTTCATTGGTGAAAAAGCTCTGGTCAGGTTTGCCAAAAAGCAGGCCCAGGACTTTTTGCTGGGTCACGGTAAACAGGGCTGTGCTGAGGGGCAGGGTTTGCATGGCGACGACCAAAGAGTCCCAAAAAGGGAACGATAGGTCCCTTTCTGGGACTGATCAAGTTTTACGCAGCGGGCGCCGGCGATATCTGCTCCAGCGCGTGCTCGATCAGCAGTTGGCCCCGCTCAATCATTTGTGGGATGGCGCGAAAATTTCGCGGGAAAAATCTGAAGACTGCATCCCCATCAATCATTCCTACAACCTTTTAGGGTTGTTGCTCGGATGTCGCCTCACTAGCCTTTGGGATTTGAATCATCTCACCAGCAGAACATCATGAATCTGACCCTGAAACCCGATACAAGGCCATTGCAGAGCGTGATGTATCACATCACAATCCATCCATGATCGTCAGCTGGAAACACAAGGGCTCCAGCATTTTTATGAAACAGGATCAACCAAAGGTATCAACGCGGGTCATGCGAAACGCTTGCGTCGTGTGCTGCTGATTCTGGATAGCGCAGGACACCCGAACGAATTGAATCTCCCAGGATGGCGCTTTCATCGTCTCAAAGGCGATCTGCTCGACTACTGTTCCGTCAGCATCAGCGGCAACTGGCGCATCATTTTTCGTATGCTGGATGATCACGTCGAACTGGTTGATTACCTTGACTACCACTGAACAGGGGCACGCACATGGGTATGCACAACCCACCACATCCCGGCGAAATCCTGCTTGAGGATGTGATGCCCAGCCTGGGTATCACCATTACCGAAATGGCCCGGCGGCTCGGCTTTGCCAGGGAAACATTCTCCAGGATCCTGCATGGTCACGCGCCAGTCAGCCCGGACCTTGCCGTGAGGCTGGAGCGGGCAGGCATCAGCAAAGCGCGGTTATGGCTGTCGATGCAAAGCACCTATGATCTTTGGCAAGCGGAGCACCGTGAACAACCGGTGATTGAGCGTTTTGCGCAGATTGAGTAGGGCTAGGCGCCAAGCACAATCCAATGTGGGAGCTGGCTTGTGTGGGAGCTGGCTTGCCTGCGATAGCATCACCTTGGTTTAACTGACACACCGAAGCGTCTGCATCGCAGGCAAGCCAGCTCCCACACAAGCCAGCTCCCACACTGGATCTTCAGAGGTGCTGAGAACGGGTGTTCAGGCCAGGCCAGCCTCGACCAGCAGCGCTTCCAATCCCATCAGGTCCGGCACTTTCGCCACATGCTCGCCGACCTGTACCGCCGCCAGTTCCAGCGGCGATAGAGGCACGTCCACGTAGCTCAACTGGCTGTCGAGCTTGTAGGACCGGGGAATGCCCTGGATCACCAGGGCAATGAACTTCAATGTGGGCCGCCCGCCCAGGGCGTTGAGCACGACGATCCGCGCGCGCTCGCTGACAATACTGGTGCCACCGCAGGCCGCTTCAAAGCTGATCAGCGGCAGGTGCTGGTCGCGCCAGGTCACTTGTCGCAGGTACCACGGTGGTGCGTCGCTGGCCGGTTCGCCGCGCTGGAAGTCGATCAGCTCGGCCACCGCGACGTTGGGTAGTAACAGGTGGCGGTCGGCCAGGGGCAGCAGCAAGCCGGTGAGTTGACTGGTGCGGTGGTCAAGCATGTTTCGGGCTCCAGTAGGCGATGCTCTCGAGCAACACCGACTCTTGATAGGGCTTGCCGAGGTAGTCGTTGACGCCGATCGCCATGGCTCGGTCGCGGTGTTTCTGGCCGGTGCGGGAGGTGATCATGATGATCGGCAGGCGCTTGAGCCGCGGGTCGTTGCGCACCTGGATCGCCACTTCAAAACCATCCATGCGCGGCATTTCGATATCCAGCAACATCAGGTCCGGGGTGTGTTCCTCGAGCAAGGCGATGGCGTCGATGCCGTCCTTGGCGGTCAGCACGTTCATGCCATTGCGCTCCAGCAAGCGGCTGGTGACTTTGCGCACGGTCACCGAGTCGTCCACCACCAGCACCAGCAAGCGCTGCTTTTTCTGCGGCTCGTTGACGGCCAGCACGCTGTCCGCCGCCTGGGCCGGCAAGGCCGGGGCCAGGACGCGGATATGCGCCAGCAAGTCGATGATCAACACCACCCGGCCATCGCCAAGAATGGTCGCCCCGGACAGCCCTTGCACCGCCGCAAACTGCGGGCCCAGGCCCTTGACCACGATTTCGCGGGTGCCGGCCATGTCGTCCACCTGCACCGCAATGTGCCGCTCGTTGCATTGCATCAGCAGCACCGGCAGCGGCTGGTTTTGCCCCAGCAGCTTGGGCCGGGCCACGGTGTGCAGCAACTCGCCCAGGTAATACAGCTCGTAGCGCTGGCCCGCGTATTCATACACCGGCGGATCCAGTTGGTAGTGCCCCTCCAGCTCATTGGGCAATACGCGCACCAGGCCCTGGATGGTGTTCAGCGGAATCGCGTACTGGTCCTCCGCACACTGCACCATCAACGCCCGGTTGACCGACACGGTAAACGGCAGGCGAATACGAAAATGCACGCCCACGCCCGGCGTAGAGTCAATGAACATGCTGCCGCCCAGTTGGCGCACTTCTTCGTGCACCACGTCCATGCCCACGCCACGCCCGGAAATCTGGGTGATTTTTTCGGCGGTGGAGAACCCCGGCTGCAAGATGAACTGCAACACATCGCGGTCGCTGATCTCCATTTCCGGGTCCAGCAGGCCGCGCTTGATCGCCTTGCGCCGCACTGCATCCAGTGGCACGCCGGCGCCGTCGTCGCGCATATCGAAGATGATGTCGCCGCCTTCGTGGCTCAGGTCCAGGGTTATCCGGCCCTTCTCCGGCTTGCCCGCCAACAGCCGTGCATCCCGCGACTCCAGGCCATGGTCGACGGCGTTGCGCAGCATATGCTCCAGGGGCGCGGCCATGCGCTCCAGCACGTTGCGGTCCATCTCGCCCTCGGCATTGCCGACGACGAATTCCACATCCTTGCCCAGCTCACCGGCCACCTGCCGCACGATGCGCTTGAGGCGCGGCAGCATGCGTTCGAACGGCACCATGCGCGTGCGCATCAGGCCTTCTTGCAACTCGGTGTTGATGCGCGCCTGTTGCTGCAACAGGTTCTGCGCGTCCTGGTTACGCTGGTCGAGGGTTTCCTTGAGGTCCAGCAAGTCCGAGGCCGACTCGGACAACGCGCGGGACAACTGTTGCAACTGGGAATGGCGATCCATTTCCAGCGGGTCGAACTCTTCGTAGCCCAGGCGCTCGGTTTCGGCGTGCTGGCGGCTGACGAGCCGCCCCTGGGTCTCGGTTTCGAGGCGACGCAGTTGGTCACGCATGCGCTCGATGGTGGTTTGCACCTCGGTGAGGGCGCTGCGGGCGTCGTTGACCTGCTGCTCGATACGCCCCCGGAAAATCGAGGTTTCACCGGCGAGGTTGACTAGGTCATCCAGCAGCTCGGCGGATATTTTCACCATGTCCGCGCCCGGCTCGCTGGCCGCCGGCGCTTCGGGTTTGCCGGTGGGCATCGCGACCGGGGCAGCCTGGGTTTCGGTGGGCTGGACCAGGCTCTTGATACGCTCGATCAGACGCTCTACCGAGCCGACCGGCAACCCCGCTGCCACCGCCTCGACCATCTGTGCCAGGCGGTCATGGCAGCCTTGCAACAATGCAAACAGCTCAGGCGTGGGTGCCAGCAGCCCCGCCGAAAGGCCTTCGTAGAGAAATTCCAGTTCGTGGGCCAGGTCGCCGATGGGCGCAATTTCGACCATACGCGCGCCGCCCTTGAGGGTATGCAGGTCGCGCAGCAAGGTCTCGACCTCCTGGCGGTTCTGCGGCTCGGCCTGCCAACGCAACAGCGCCGCGCCGGAGCTGTCGAGGATATCGGCCGCTTCTTCAAGGAAAATATCCAGCAGTTCGGGATCGCTGCCTGCACCCTGCGCCTCAGGCGCTACGGGCACAGTTACTGGCGCCGCGTTCTGGCGCACATCGCGCAAACGGTTGATCAAGGCGCTGGAGTCACTCAACGGTTGCTGCTCTTGCAACTGCTCCAGTTGCAAGGCCAGGTGTTCATGGCTGTCCATCAACACTTGGGCCATTTGCGCGGAGTAGCTGTAGCGCCGGTCCACCAGGCCTTCGTAAAGGCTTTCCAGTTCCTGGGCCAGATCGCCCACCGGGCCGATTTCGGCCATGCGCGCGCCGCCGCGCAGGGTGTGCAGGTCACGCTGCAGGGAGGACAGCGGTGCCACGCCGTCGGGGTCCAGCAACCAGCGCTTGAGGGACTGCCCGGCGCTGTCGAGGATATCGACCGCTTCCTCAAGGAAGATCTCGACGATCTCATCGTCCACCGCCCAGTCCTGTTGCAACTGTGTGGTGGCCGCGCCCAGTTCGGCAATGCTCAGGGCGCGACTGCCATCACTTTTGATCAGGCCGGTGGCGCTGGGGTCGAGCCCTTCATCGAGCAGCTCGCGCAAGGCTTGCATGCGCGCCGGCGCCGGGCTGACTTCCTGGCCGGCGGCCAGTTGGTCGAGCATGTTGATCAGGGCTTCATGGGCCAGCTCGGCTTCATGGAAAAACCGCTCGCTGACTGCCAGGCTGCTCTCTTCCACCGCGCCATACAGGTCAAGCAACGCTTCGCACAGCTCATCCATCGGGTGCAGGTCGGCCAGGTGCGCGCCCTCGCCCAGGGTGGTCAACTCGTCCAGCAATGCGCTGAGTTCCTGGCGCTCGCCGGGGTGTTGCTGCCAGCGCCGCAGCAGGCTTTCGGCGTCCAGCAGGATGTCCATGCCCTGGGCCAGGAAATTGCTGATCAACTGTGGGTCGCGCTTGACCCGCAGGCCCTCGCTCGGGGCGTTGAGGAAGGCTTCAAGCTGGCTGTCGAGACGCGCCTGGGTGCGTTCGATCAACGACTGCGCGCCGTCGATGGGTGCCAAGGGATCACTGTCCAACTGGCGCAAGCCGCGCTGGAACAGGGCTTCACCCTCCAGCAGCAGGTCGATTTCATCCAGGTCCAGCGCCAGGCGATGGGCCTTGTACTCACGGGTCAGATGGTCCAACGGCCGCGCCAGCTCGGCGATGGGCAGGACGCCCGCCATGTAGGCGCTGCCCTTGAGGGTATGCAACGCACGTTGCAGTTCATCGCTGACGTGCAGCGGCATCTGTTCGGTGGCCTGGTGCAAAAACCGATTGAGGCTGTCCAGGTGGCTCAACGCTTCGTTGCGGAAGATCTCCAGCAGCAGCGGGTCGAGCGTGCTGTCCTCCGGTTCCACGGCAGGCGGTAACGGCGCGCCACTGGCCAGGGCATGGGCGCGTGCGGCAAGCAGGTCGACATCATCGCGCTGGCGTTGGGCATCGGCGGCGAACTCGGCAATCAATGCCGGCAGCAGCAGCAATACATCATCCAATACGGCCTGGACTTCGGCGCCCGGCGCGACCACCCGCTCCAGCACGCGGTTAAGCAGGTTTTCCACGGCCCACGCCAGTTCCGCCAACACCAGGGCACGCACCATGCGCCCGCTGCCCTTGAGGGTATGGAAGGCGCGGCGCATGTCGCTCAGGGCGCTCTTGTCTTCGAGGCTGACGGCGCCTTGGGGTATAAGGCGCTGCAGCACTTCCAGCACTTCGGCGGTTTCTTCGAGGAACACTTCGCGCAGTTCATCGTCCACCGACTCTTCGTCGGCCGGCGGCGGCAACAGGCTGCCCGGGCGCTGCAGGGCCGGCGGGTTGAGACGTGGGGTCGGGCTGGCCAGGGCCTGCGCCAGTGTCTGGGAATCGGCCGGCAACTCATCGTGTGGTGCCGAGCGTTCCTGGCGCCAGGCTTGCTGCGCTGGCACGGGTGCGTAACCCAGGGCCGCGAGCCCTTCAAAGGCGATGTCCAGCACCCGCTCGCCCGGGGCGTCCGGGTCCTGCAGCATGCGCTCCAGGTAATGTTCCAGGCTGGTGAGCACATCCGCGCAATGTTCAAGCTGCGCCGCCGGCGGCGCCGTGTCATGGCCCATCCACTGTTGATCGACGTAAATCTTGAAGCCACGCACCAGGCCCGCCGCGCGCGGCAGCGGGATCATCGCCAGGGCACCGCGCACCTGGGTCAGCAGTTGCGGCAGGGATTCCAGGCGCTGCGTATCCCACTGCGCCTCCAGGCAATCGATGACCAACTCCCGCGCCTGCTTGAGGCACTGGCATGACTCCTTGATCACCAACTGGTGGATCTGGGTCAGGTCGGTGGTGGGCAGGCGGCTGTCTTCACGGTTTTGCGGTTCGACGGTGCCCACCATCCCGGCCAGGGTCGCTTCGACATAGAGCAACGCCCCGGCCACATCCATCAGCACCGCATCATTGGGTTCGCGCTGCCCCTGGGCCAGGCCCTGGACCACCGCCAGCTGGTCGATGATCACTTTGCGCGGCTGGCCAAACCCCAATACCGCCAGGGTATCGGCGATCTGGCGCAACGGCGCCAGCAGGCTGTCCAGGGCAGAGATGTGCTGGCGGTCGCTGCGCACAAACAGGTCCAGGCGTTCCTTGACCCGCACCAACTCTTCACACAGCGCGCCGAGCACCGAGCCCATGGCGTTGCGGTCCGGGCCGGCCAGGCGCGCGCGCTCGGCATCGACCACGGTGCTGTCGGGCAAGGCTTCATCCAGGCCGTAGCGTTCCTTGAGGCTTTGCATGCGCGGCGTCGGCCGGGTGACTTTGGCGATGTAAAACAGCAGGCTCTTGAGCAGTTGATCCGGCGCCGGGGTGTTGATCCCGTCGATGCCCTGGATCTGCAGGCGCTTGAGTACCTTGTCGCAGCTCTTGAGCAGGCTGCGCAACGCCGGGCTATTGGCGATAACGCCGGTGAGCATGCCTTCGGCCAAGGCCGAGGTGACTTGCCACAACGCCAGCAACGGCGCGCCATGGCACAGCGCTTCGAGTTGGGCAAAGACCCGCGCCATGTCTTCCAGGTTGCTGGGGCCATGGTCCTCACGCAGCAGCCCGGCCAACCCTTGTTGCAGCATTTGCCGCCACTGCTGCAGTTGCTCGGCAAAATCGGCCGGCGCACGCTGGGCCAGGGCATCCTCGGGCAACGGCGCGATCACCAGCAGTTGCGGGCTGAACAGGCTGGTTTCCGAGAGCAGGCTTTTGCCGTGCACGCTGCGCAGGTCATTGAGCAGCGGCAACACCACCAGCGGCAGGTCGCGCCGCGCGCTGTGCACACGGTCCAGGTACAACGGAAGCTGCCCGAGCGCCTGTTGCAGCAAACGAATGCCTTCTTCACGCTGGCTGACCCGCCCCGCTTGCAGGGCCTGGGCCAGGTGCTCCATTTCTTCGGCGAGCAGTGCCGCGCCGTAGAACTCGACCATCTGCAGGGCGCCGTGGACCTGGTGAATGCCCGCAAGGCACTGCGCGAGGGGCGCGGCGCTGGAGTCGTCGGTGTAGGCGTCCAGCGCCGCACGGGCCTGTTTCAGGGTGTCGGCGATCTCGCCCTTGACCCATTCGAGGGCGACGTAGTCGTGCCGGTCAACCATAACGACTCCCGTCTGAATGGGTGAAAAGTGAGAATCCATGTGGGAGCGGGCTTGCTCGCGAAAGCGCTGGGGCAGTCGGCACATTAGGTGACTGACCCAGCGCTTTCGCGAGCAAGCCCGCTCCCACATTTAGATTGCGGTGGTTTTGGGTGGGCATGTCATTCATTGGTCTTGCGCACGGGCGGCAAGGTGAAACCCGATACCGAACGCCGCAACTGGCTGGCCATTTTGGCCAGGTTGCCGATGCTCTCGGCGGTGGCCGTGGAGCCCGATGAGGTCTGGCTGGTGATCTGCTGGATCACGTTCATGGTCAGGGAGATCTGCCCCGCCGACGAGGTTTGCTGCTGCGCGGCGTTGGAGATGCTCTGGATCAGCGCGGCCAGGGTCTTGGACACCCCTTCGATTTCTTCCAGGGCCACCCCGGCGTCCTGGGCCAGCCGCGCGCCACGCACCACTTCGGTGGTGGTCTGCTCCATGGAGATCACGGCTTCGTTGGTATCGGTCTGGATCGCCCGCACCAGGTTCTCGATCTGCCGGGTGGCCGCCGACGAGCGTTCGGCCAGGCGTTGCACTTCATCGGCCACCACTGCAAAGCCGCGCCCGGCATCGCCGGCCATGCTCGCCTGGATCGCGGCGTTGAGGGCGAGGATGTTGGTCTGCTCGGCAATGTCGTCGATCAGGCTGACGATATCGCCAATCTCCTGGGATGACTCGCCCAGGCGTTTGATGCGCTTGGCGGTGTCCTGGATCTGTTCGCGAATGTTGTCCATGCCGTGGATGGTGTTGTGCACCACCTCGTTGCCCTTGTTGGCGATCTCCACCGAACGTTCGGCCACGGCCGAGGACTCGGCGGCATTGGCCGACACCTGGTCGATGGATTGGGCCATCTGATTGATCGCGGTGGAGGCTTCGGCGATCTGCTGGGCCTGGTGTTCCGAGGCCTGGGCCAGGTGCATGGCGGTAGCCTGGGTTTCCTGCACGGCGCCGGCCACTTCACCGGCTGTGAGGTTGATGGTCGCCACCAGGTCGCGCAACTGGTCCACCGAATAGTTGATGGAATCGGCGATGGTGCCGGTGAAGTCTTCAGTCACCGAGGCGGTCACGGTGAGGTCGCCGTCGGCCAGGTCTTCGATTTCGTCCAGCAGGCGCATGATCGCGTTCTGGTTGCGTTCGTTTTTCTCGGCGGTTTCACGCAGTTGGCGATTGGTTTCGCGCACCATCACCAGGCCGATCAGGATGATTGACGCCAACGCCAGCAAGCCCAGGACATAGCCACCGATAGTGTCGAGGGTGCGCCCGCCCGCCAGGTTTTCAAAACCGGTGGCCAGGTGCGAAGCCTCATCGAGCAGGGTCTGCGAGAGGCTGAAGATATTGCTCGCCGAGGCGCGCACCTGGAACAGTTGCGGCGATGTTTCGAGGATTTCATCCACGGAGCCCGAGACAAACTCGAACAGCTCGGCAATCTCCGCCAGGCGCGCACGGGCGTCGGGGTCTTGCACCTCGCTGATCTTCAGGCCAGCGCTACCCTGGAGCATACCGGCCAGGACCTGGCCAAAACGGTTGGCATCGCGGCCAAAGGCGTCGGCGGCCTTGACCGCCGTGTCATCCCCGGCCAGCACCGTGTTGACTGCTCCCAGGATGCGCTCGGCCAACAACGATTGGCGCTGGGCCACGGCCACCTGGCTGGCGGGTGCACCGCGCTGCAGCAGGATCTCGACTACCTTTTCCGACTCGAGCTGCAATTGCGGCACGGTTTCGGCCAGGGTCGCCGCCACTTGATGCAGGGACAGCACCGTCTGCTCACTGGCCAGGATCACATCGGTGTTCTTCAGCAAGGCTTCCCAATCATGCTGCACGGCGCGCATTTCGCTGCGCACGGCACTGGGCGCGGCGGGCAGGCCGGTGGCCGGGTCGCCTTTTTTCAGGTAGCCCCAGCGCTGGGCAAAATCATTGCGCGCCTCGCTCAACAGCCTGAACGCAGCGGCCTTGCCGGCCGCCGCCTCGGTGGCGTTCTTGGCAATGCGCTGGGACAGCACCCGCAGCTCGCCGGCGTGGCCGATGTACTGCTTGTCATAGGTGGACTGGGTGTTGAGGTACGCGAAGTTGGCGAACAGCAGCATGATGAAGATGATCAGCGCAATAAACAGCACGATGATCTGCGAACGGCTACGAGAGGCTTCCTGCGGTTTGACGGGCGTGGCGGTGCTCATGCGGCAACATCCAGAAAGCCCGGGGCCTGGGCCAGGGCGAAAGGGCTGAAGACCTGCCACAGCGGCTCGCCGCTGAACTGGCCTTGGATAAATGCAGCGCTGGCGGCGGGCACACTGGCGGATACCGGGCGCAACAGGTCCTGGGCAAAATGCTGCAGGCCGACCACTTCATCCACCAACAGGCCGACAAAGGTGTCTTCGTGTTCAATCACCAGCACCCGGCGCTGCTTGCGTGCGGTCGACAGCTCATAGCCGAAAAACCCGCACAGGTTGATCACCGGCAGCAAGCGCCCGCGCAGGTTGGCCACGCCCCGGACCCAAGGCTTGACCCCGGGCATCAGGGTGCAACGCGGCTCATGCAGCACTTCGGCAACTTCGCCCATGGGCGCTACATACCAATGCCCGCCCAGGCGAAAGCCGATGCCGCTCCAGCTGTGCGAGCGGGTTTCCTGGGACGGCAGGTCAGCGGCCAGCAGGCGGCAGCGGCGGTCGATGTCCAGCAGCAGCTCAAAGGCGGTTTGCGACTCGGTCATGGGAGCGTGCCGTCAGGGTTTGAGCACCGAGTTCAGGACTTCGATCAGCTTGTCTTCTTCCACCGGCTTGGTCAGGTACGCCTTGGCGCCCTGGCGTGCGCCCCAGATCTTGTCGGTTTCCTGGTCCTTGGTGGTGACGATGATGATCGGGATGCCGTTGGTTTCCGGCTCCTTGGACAACTGGCGCGTGGCCTGGAAGCCATTGAGGCCGGGCATGACGATGTCCATCAACACCGCATCGGGTTTTTCCTGGCGGGCCAGGGCCACGCCGTCGGCGCCATTTTCGGCCTTGAGGACCTGGTGCCCGTGCTTTTCCAGCATGCCGGTCAGTTTGTACATTTCAGTCGGCGAATCGTCGACGATCAGAACGCGTGCCATGGTTTTCCCCACTACATTGGTTGACGCAAGCCCTGGGGGCTGGGTCAATGTGCTTGTTCTACTGCGGCGAAACCCGGCACATAGGCCTTGATCGCACTCAGCAGTTCTTCCTTGCTGAAAGGCTTGGTCAAAAATTGATCGACGCCGACGATGCGCCCCTTGGCCTTGTCGAACAGGCCATCCCTGGACGACAGCATGATCACCGGGATGTCCTTGAACGCCGGGTTGTTCTTGACCAGGGCGCAGGTCTGATAGCCATCCAGGCGCGGCATCATGATGTCGACAAAGATGATGTGCGGGTGATGGTCAACGATCCTGGCCAGAGCATCAAAACCGTCGATGGCCGTGATGACTTCGCACCCTACGTTCTTCAACAGCGTTTCAGCGGTGCGGCGAATCGTTTTCGAATCGTCGATCACCATCACTTTCAAGGCGTTGGAATGCTGTTCCATATCTGCTCTACCATCGCCACAGCGAATCGGTTTTCGGTGTGTACTGCCGGGTGCTGCCTGGGACGAGCGCCAAAACCCTTGCCGTGCAAGGGCCGACACGCCATGGCAGCCTTTTTAGCACAGACTGGGGAGGCAATCTATCGGCCGACCGGCAAGGTGGTTTTTCCTTGACCCACAACAGCCGCAGCGCCACTCTGACGCCACTTTTATGCGCCCTTATTTGCTAGAGGAAATCCCCCATGAGCGTTCGCGTCGGCATTGTCATGGACCCTATCGCCAGCATTTCCTATAAAAAGGATAGCTCGCTGGCCATGCTGCTGGCCGCCCAGGCCCGCGGCTGGACCCTGTTCTATATGGAACAGCGCGACCTTTACCAGGGCGACGGCGAAGCGCGGGCGCGGATGCGTCCCCTGCAGGTGTTCGCCAACCCTGAAAAGTGGTTTGAACTGCAAGACGAGGTCGACAGCCCCCTGAGCGACCTGGACGTGATCCTGATGCGCAAGGATCCGCCGTTCGACATGGAGTTCGTCTACTCCACCTACCTGCTGGAGCAGGCCGAGCGTGCCGGTGTGCTGATCGTCAACAAGCCCCAGAGCCTGCGCGACTGCAACGAGAAGTTGTTCGCCACGCTATTCCCGCAGTGCACGCCGCCCACCGTGGTCAGCCGCCGCGCCGACGTGCTGCGTGAATTTGCCGCCAAGCACGGCGATGTGATCCTCAAGCCGCTGGACGGCATGGGCGGCACCTCGATCTTCCGTCACCGCGCAGGCGACCCCAATCTGTCGGTGATCCTTGAGACCCTGACGGCCCTGGGCACCCAGCAGATCATGGGCCAGGCCTACCTGCCGGCGATCAAGGATGGCGACAAGCGCATCCTGATGATCGACGGCGAGCCGGTGGATTACTGCCTCGCACGTATCCCCGCGGCCGGCGAGACCCGTGGCAACCTCGCGGCGGGTGGGCGTGGCGAGGCCCGTCCGCTGAGCGACAAGGACCGCTGGATCGCCGCCCAGGTTGGCCCGACCCTGCGGGAGAAAGGCCTGCTGTTCGTAGGACTTGACGTAATTGGTGAGCACCTCACGGAAATCAACGTCACCAGCCCGACCTGTATCCGTGAAATAGACAACGCGTTCGGCACCAACATCGGCGAAATGCTCATGGCAGCGATTGCCGACAAGCTACAAGCCAAGTGACATAGAACAGCCGGAGGTCAGCCAACATTGCGCTATCATGCCCCACCTGTGAAACGCGCGATGTTGGTTTTCCTGTTATGACGCTTCCGTCCGACCTGCCCCCCGAATTCAGCCACAGCGGCGTACGCCCGGCTGATCGGCTCGGATTTACCCTATTTCTGGCAGCGCTGATTCATTTGGCGTTGATCCTCGGCCTGGGCTTCACGTTCGTCGAACCCCAGCAAATCAGCAAGACCCTGGAAATCACCCTCGCCACCTTCAAAAGTGAGAAGAAGCCCGAAAAGGCTGACTTCCTGGCCCAGGACAATCAGCAGGGCAGCGGCACCCTGGACAAAAAGGCAGTGCCCAAGACCACCGAAGTGGCGCCCTTCCAGGACAACAAGATCAATAAGGTCACGCCGCCTCCGGTGGCCAAGCCCGAGGTCAAGCAGGCCGCGCCCAAGGCCGCCGTCGCCACCATTGCGCCAAAACCCCAGAAGGCCGCGACCCAGCGCGAAGCCGTGAAGACTGAGCCTGCGCCAAGCAAACCCGCACCGACTTTCGACAGCTCGCAACTTTCCAGCGAAATCTCCAGCCTGGAGGCCGAACTGGCCAACGAGCAGCAGCTGTATGCCAAGCGCCCGCGCATCTACCGGCTCAACGCCGCCTCCACCATGCGCGACAAAGGCGCCTGGTATAAGGACGAATGGCGCAAGAAGGTCGAGCGCATCGGCAACCTGAACTACCCGGACGAGGCCCGGCGCCAGCAGATCTACGGCAACCTGCGCCTGCTGGTGTCGATCAACCGCGACGGCTCCTTATATGAAGTGCTGGTGCTGGAGTCGTCCGGCCAGCCCTTGCTGGACCAGGCGGCGCAACGCATCGTGCGCCTGGCCGCACCGTTCGCCCCGTTTACCGGCGACCTGAATGATATCGACCGCCTGGAAATCATCCGCACCTGGCGCTTTGCCAAGGGCGACCGCCTTTCCAGCAACTGATCAGCCCAGCGGTGCAGGAGCGAGCTTGCTCGCGAAGAACCTGAGGCCACCGCGTGCATTCTGACTGCCCGCGTTATCGTTGACGATCTTCGCGAGCAAGCTCGCTCCTACAGCCCAAACAAACCCGCCAACCGATTTCCTACACATCCCCAGCTTGTCAGTTCGCCCCTCCAACGCCACACTAGCGGACATGAAAAATGTCAGCCCGACTTACCTCAAGCACCAATTCCTGATCGCCATGCCCCATATGGCCGACCCGAACTTTGCGCACACCTTGACCTATATCGTCGAGCACACGGCCAATGGCGCCATGGGGTTGGTGGTCAACCGCCCGCAGGACCTGAACCTGGCCGATATCCTTGAGCAACTGCGCCCGGAGATCGACCCACCCGCCAGTTGCCAGGCGGTGCCGATCTATTTCGGTGGCCCGGTGCAGACTGACCGGGGCTTTGTCCTGCACCCCAGCGGCCCGACGTTCCAGGCAACCGTCGACCTCGATGGCGTGTCCTTGTCCACCTCCCAGGACGTGCTGTTTGCCATCGCTGATGGCGCCGGCCCGCAGCAGAGCCTGATCACCCTGGGTTACGCCGGGTGGGAAGCCGGGCAACTGGAAGAAGAGTTGGCCAACAATGCCTGGCTGACGTGCCCCTTCGATGCCGACATTCTGTTCAATACCGCCAGCGAGCTGCGCCTCAATGCCGCTGCAAAGCAACTGGGGATCAACCTCAACCTGCTGACCAGCCAGGCGGGGCACGCCTGATGGCCCTGCGACTGATCCTCGGGTTTGACTACGGCACCAAGCAGATTGGCGTTGCCGTGGGCCAGGTCATCACCGGCCAGGCCCGCGAGCTGTGTACCTTGAAGGCGCAGAACGGCATCCCGGACTGGAATCAGGTCGAAGCCCTGATCAAGGAGTGGAAGCCCGACGCGGTGGTGGTCGGCCTGCCGCTGAACATGGACGGCACCCCCAGCGACATGTGCTTGCGCGCCGAAAAGTTCGCCCGCCGCCTCAACGGCCGCTACAACCTGCCCTTCTATACCCACGATGAGCGCCTGACGACCTTTGAGGCCAAGGGTGAGCGTCGCGACCGTGGCGGGCAGAAAGGCAGCTACCGCGACAACCCGGTCGACGCCATTGCCGCCGCCTTGCTGCTGCAGGGCTGGCTGGATGAAAACACCGCTTTATTTGAATCCTGACTGACGCGGCTTGCCGCGTCTTCTTACGTTTGAGCCCGGACTTTGCCAGCGTCACGCTGCCCGAGCCCTTGAAGGAGCCACCATGAGCCTGCCCAATCCCGCCGAACTGATCCGTCAGATGGCGACGAGCCTCACGACCCATCTGCAACACCGCGCCATCAGCGAGCCGCGTTTCATCGGTATCCGTACCGGTGGCGTGTGGGTCGCCCAGGCGTTGCTGCAAGAGCTGGGCAGTGACTCGCCCCTGGGCACCCTGGATGTGTCCTTCTACCGCGATGACTTCAGCCAGAACGGCCTGCACCCGCAAGTGCGCCCGTCTGCGCTGCCCTTTGAAATCGAAGGCCAGCACCTGGTACTGATCGATGACGTGCTGATGAGCGGGCGTACCATCCGTGCAGCCATGAACGAGCTGTTCGACTACGGCCGCCCGGCCAGTATCACCCTGGTCTGCCTGCTCGACCTCGAGGCTGGCGAACTGCCGATCAGCCCGGATGTGGTGGGTGCCACCCTGTCGCTTTCAGCCCAACAGCGGGTAAAATTGTCCGGTCCCACGCCGCTCGAACTCGAACTGCAAGACCTCGCCCTTTAAACCGCCTTGTAAAGAGTCCCCGCGATGACGCCTCTAGATGCCAAGCGCCCGCTGCAGCTCAACGCTCAGGGCCAGCTGCAACACTTCCTGTCCCTCGACGGCCTGCCCCGCGAATTGCTCACCGAAATCCTCGACACTGCCGACTCGTTCCTTGAAGTCGGCGGCCGGGCGGTGAAGAAAGTCCCGCTGCTGCGCGGCAAAACCATTTGCAACGTGTTCTTCGAGAACTCGACACGCACCCGCACCACCTTCGAGCTGGCGGCCCAACGCCTGTCAGCCGACGTGATCACCCTGAACGTCTCCACCTCGTCGGCAAGCAAGGGCGAAACCCTGCTCGACACCCTGCGCAACCTGGAGGCCATGGCGGCCGACATGTTCGTGGTGCGCCATGGCGACTCGGGCGCGGCGCACTTTATTGCCGAGCACGTGTGCCCACAGGTGGCGATCATCAACGGCGGCGATGGCCGTCACGCCCACCCGACCCAGGGCATGCTCGACATGCTCACCATCCGTCGGCACAAGGGTGGCTTCGAAAACCTCTCGGTGGCCATCGTTGGCGACATCCTGCACTCGCGGGTGGCGCGCTCGAACATGCTGGCCCTGAAAACCCTCGGCTGCCCGGATATCCGCGTGATCGCGCCGAAAACCCTGCTGCCTATCGGCATCGAGCAATACGGGGTCAAGGTCTACACCGACATGACCGAAGGCCTGAAGGACGTGGATGTGGTGATCATGCTGCGCCTGCAACGCGAGCGCATGGCCGGTGGCCTGCTGCCCAGCGAAGGTGAGTTCTATCGCCTGTTCGGCCTGACCACCGCGCGCCTGGCAGGCGCCAAGCCGGATGCGATTGTCATGCACCCTGGCCCGATCAACCGTGGGGTGGAGATTGAGTCGGCGGTGGCCGACGGCCCGCACTCGGTGATTCTCAACCAGGTCACCTACGGCATCGCGGTACGCATGGCCGTACTGTCCATGGCCATGAGCGGGCAAACTGCCCAACGTCAATTCGAGCAGGAGAAGGCCCAGTGAAGCTCAGCATTCTCGGCGCCCGAGTCATCGATCCGGCCAGCGGCCTGGATCAAGTCACCGATCTGCACCTGGAAGCCGGCAAGATCATTGCCATCGGCGCCGCCCCCAGTGGTTTCAGCCCGGTCGAGAGCATCGACGCCAAAGGCCTGGTCGCCGCGCCCGGCCTGGTAGACCTGAACGTCGCCCTGCGCGAGCCGGGCTACAGCCGCAAAGGCAGCATCGCCAGCGAAACCCGCGCCGCGGCTGCAGGCGGTGTCACTAGCCTGTGCTGCCCACCGCAAACCAAACCGGTGCTGGACACCTCGGCCGTGGCCGAGTTGATCCTCGACCGCGCCCGCGAGGCCGGCAATTGCAAAGTGTTCCCCATCGGCGCCCTGAGCAAAGGCCTGGATGGCGAGCAACTGGCCGAGCTGATTGCCCTGCGTGACGCCGGCTGCGTAGCCTTCGGCAATGGCCTGGAGAGTTTTCGCAGCACCCGCACCCTGTGCCGGGCCCTGGAATACGCCGCCACCTTCGATCTGACCGTGATCTTCCACTCCCAGGACCACGACCTGGCCGAAGGCGGCCTGGCCCACGAAGGCCCCACCGCCAGCTTCCTCGGCCTTGCGGGCATCCCGGAAACCGCAGAAACCGTGGCCCTGGCCCGTGACCTGCTGTTGGTGGAACAAAGCGGCGTACGCGCGCACTTCAGCCAACTGACCAGCGCCCGTGGCGTGGCCCTGATTGCCCAGGCCCAGGCCCGTGGCTTGCCGGTGACCGCCGATGTAGCGTTGTACCAGCTGATCCTGACGGATGAGGCGCTGATCGACTTCTCCAGCCTGTACCACGTACAACCACCCCTGCGCACCCGCGCCGACCGTGATGGTTTGCGTGCGGCGGTGAAGTCGGGGGTGGTTTCGGCGATCTCCAGCCATCACCAACCCCACGAACGGGATGCCAAGCTGGCACCGTTTGGCGCGACAGAGCCTGGGATCAGCAGCGTCGAACTGCTGCTGCCATTGGCGATGACGCTGGTGGAGGATGGTTTGCTGGACTTGCCAACGTTGCTCGCACGCCTGAGCTCAGGCCCGGCGCAAGCGCTGCGCCTGCCGGCGGGCAAGCTGGCGGTGGGTTCGGCGGCGGATCTGGTGCTGTTTGATCCGGCCAGTTCCACTGTCGCCGGCGAGCAATGGTTGTCCAGGGGTGAAAACTGCCCATTCATCGGGCATAGCTTGCCGGCGAATGTGCGTTACACCCTGGTGGATGGGCGGATCAGCTACCAGGCTTGATCCAGAACTGAAGCGGGCACAATCAAATGTGGGAGCGGGCTTGCTCGCGAAAGCGGTATATCAGTTAACAAATAGGTCGACTGATGCACCGCTTTCGCGAGCAAGCCCGCTCCCACAATTAGATCCTCACAAGGCTGGAGCTGATCAGCGCCCGCCCAACCGCTCGGCATTGCGGATCGAGATCTGCGTGTTCAGCGTCCAGAAGTCATACAGCACGCCAATCAGGAACAAGCCACCGGTCACCAGGTACAACAGGCCGGTGAGCCATTTGCCCTGATACATGCGGTGCAAGCCAAACACCCCAAGAAACGCCAACAGAATCCAGGCCACGTTGTATTCAATGGGCCCAGCGGTAAAACGCAAGTCGGCTTCGCGGTCCATTGCCGGGATCAGAAACAGGTCGATCAACCAGCCAATACCCAGCAAACCAAAGGTGAAGAACCAGATCGTCCCGGTCACCGGTTTGCCGTAATAAAAGCGGTGCGCCCCGGTGAATCCGAAGATCCACAGCAGGTAACCGATCATCTTGCTGTGGGTGTCCTGTTGCGAAACGCCCTGTCGATAGGTGTTCATGAATGACCTCTTTTGCCTCGATAGATAAATATTTCTGGTTTCTTTGTGACTTTTTTACAGGCACCCGACGTACGGCAAATGATATCGTCGCTCCCCTCAAAGCCTTATGCCGCCTGACTTGTGTAGGACAATTGCGACAGTTCGTCGCGGTTTTCCTGATTTTGACGTCAAGGTTCAGTCGACAAACGGCCTGAGAAAGACACTAAAAGCTGTTATAAAGTTGCGCGCAAACCAACAAGAGCCTGCCTTATGCGACCATTTTTAAAGACATGGCTAACCATTTGCCTATTAATGCCACTGGCCGCCCACGCCACCAATCGTGAGCAACGACTTCCGAACGTTAATGGTTTCACCCCTAAAGTTCACGCCACTACCAGCTCTGCCAAATCGGTAAAACTCACCGTCAAGCGCCCGACTCAAGTGAGCAAGGCCCACGGTAAAGCAGTTTCCGGCCTGGTAGCGAGCAATAACCAGCAAAGCAGCAAAGTCCTCAGCCGTGCCGTAAACGTGCTGGGTACTCCTTATCGTTGGGGCGGCAGCAGCCCAAGTAAAGGCTTTGATTGCAGCGGCCTGGTGAAATACGCCTTCAATGATGTGGCTGCGGTGGATTTGCCACGCACCTCCAATGCCATGGCCAGTGGCCACGGGCAGAAGGTTGATCGCAAGGATTTGAAGCCCGGCGACCTGTTGTTCTTCAAGCTCAAGAGCCGCCAGGTCAACCATGTAGCCATCTACCTGGGCAACGACCGTTTTATCCACGCGCCGCGCCGTGGCAAGTCGGTCAGCATCGACACCCTGAAAAAGCCGTTCTGGAACAAGAACTACGTGATTGCCAAGCGCGTGCTGCCTAAAGAGCAGAACAACCTGCGCATTGTGCAACGCTGACATTGAATGGGAATGCAGGCTGGCATGGGAGCTGGCTTGTGTGGGAGCTGGCTTGCCTGCGATTGCATCACCTCAGTGTGAATGACACACCGCGCTGCCTGTATCGCAGGCAAGCCAGCTCCCACAGGTCATAACTCTGCGGGCACCCGTGCCTGCTCCCGGGCCTCTTCGCGGCTGACCAGCCCCTGACTCACCAGCCCCTTCAAGCTCATATCCAACGTCTTCATCCCCAACGCCCCTCCCGTCTGGATCGCCGAGTACAACTGCGCCACCTTGTCCTCGCGGATCAGGTTACGGATCGCCGGTGTACCGAGCATGATTTCATGGGCCGCCACGCGCCCGCCGCCGACTTTTTTCAGCAACATCTGGGAAACCACCGCCTGCAGCGACTCCGAGAGCATCGAGCGGACCATGGCCTTTTCCCCCGAGGGGAACACATCCACCAGCCGGTCCACGGTCTTTGCCGCCGAACTGGTGTGCAGGGTGCCAAACACCAGGTGCCCGGTTTCAGCCGCCGTCAGGGCCAGGCGGATGGTTTCCAGGTCGCGCAACTCGCCGACCAGGATCACATCCGGGTCTTCGCGCAGCGCAGAACGCAGGGCGGCGGAGAAACTGTGGGTATCGCGATGCACCTGGCGCTGGCTGATCAGCGCCGTGCGCGGTTCATGGACAAATTCGATAGGGTCTTCAAGGGTCAGGATGTGCTGCTGGCGGGTGTTGTTGAGGTAATCGATCATCGCCGCCAGGGTGGTGGACTTGCCCGAGCCCGTGGCCCCGGTCACCAGCACCAGCCCCCGAGGCAGTTCGGCGATGCGCCGGAACACGTCGCCCAGCCCCAGGCTTTCCAGGCTCTGTACCCGGGAGGGAATCGCGCGAAACACCGCGCCCATCCCTCGGTGCTGCTGGAACACATTGGCGCGAAAGCGCGCCACACCGGGCAACTCGAAGGAAAAATCCGTTTCAAGAGATGTTTCGAAATCCTTTTGCTGGTGTTTATTCATGATCGGGCTGAGTAAGTCCGCTACTTGCGTAGCACTCAATGGGGGCCAGTCGAGTGGCACAACCTCGCCATCGACTCGCATCCTCGGCGCCAACCCTGCCGACAGATGCAGGTCGGAGGCGCCCCGGCTGACGCAGGCGGTCAGCAGTTCAGTGATGTCCATAGGGCTATCCATTTCCAGTAGAATGCCGCGGACTCCATATCCACGGGCGCAACTTGAATGTCGACCATAGCAGACAATATTGGCCTGGTTAGTCAGCGGATCCGTGCTGCGGCCCAGGCCGTGCAGCGCGATGAATCCAGCGTGCATTTGCTGGCGGTCAGCAAGACCAAGCCCGCGCAAGCCGTGCGCGAAGCCTATGCCGCCGGGATGCATGACTTCGGTGAAAACTACTTGCAGGAAGCCCTCGGCAAACAAGCCGAATTAACCGACCTGCCCTTGAGTTGGCACTTCATCGGCCCCATTCAATCGAACAAGACGCGCGCTATCGCCGAGAACTTCGCTTGGGTGCATTCCGTGGACCGCCTGAAAATCGCCCAACGCCTGTCGGAGCAACGCCCGGCCGACCTGCCGCCGCTCAATATCTGCGTTCAGGTCAATGTCAGTGGCGAAGCCAGCAAGTCCGGCTGTACACCCGCCGATTTGCCAGCGCTGGCCGAGGCGATCCAGGCCCTGCCGCGCTTGAAGCTGCGTGGCCTGATGGCGATCCCCGAGCCCACCGACGACCGTGCGCAGCAAGATGCGGCGTTTGCGAAGGTGCGTGACTTGCAAGCGAGCCTGAACCTGGGGCTCGACACACTTTCCATGGGCATGAGCCATGACCTTGAGTCGGCCATTGCCCAAGGGGCCACGTGGGTGCGGATCGGTACCGCCCTGTTTGGTGCCCGCGACTACGGCCAGCCATGAAATGGCTGACTTCCATCTGAGTAAGGACCTGTCATGAGCAGCACGCGTATAGCCTTTATCGGCGCCGGTAACATGGCGGCCAGCCTGATCGGCGGCCTGCGGGCCAAGGGCCTGGACGCTTCGCAGATTCGCGCCAGCGATCCGGGCGCCGAGACCCGCGCCCGGGTGAGCGCCGAGCACGGTATCGAAACCTTTGCCGACAACGCCGAAGCCATCCAGGGCGTCGACGTGATTGTGCTGGCGGTCAAGCCACAGGCCATGAAAGCCGTGTGCGAAGCGTTGCGCCCAAGCCTGGCACCGCAACAACTGGTGGTGTCGATTGCCGCCGGCATCAATTGCGCCAGCATGAACAACTGGCTCGGCGCCCAGCCCATCGTACGTTGCATGCCCAACACGCCATCACTGCTGCGCCAAGGCGTCAGCGGCCTGTACGCCACCACCCAAGTGAGCGCCGAGCAACGTGAGCAGGCCCAGGAGCTGTTGTCGGCCGTGGGTGTGGCCCTGTGGCTGGACGAAGAACAGCAACTGGACGCCGTCACCGCCGTGTCCGGCAGTGGCCCGGCGTATTTCTTCTTGCTAGTCGAAGCCATGACCGCGGCTGGCGTGAAGCTGGGCCTGCCACGGGAAATCGCCGAGCAACTGACTCAGCAAACCGCCCTCGGCGCCGCGCATATGGTGGTGTCCAGCGATGTGGACGCGGCCGAGTTGCGTCGTCGCGTGACCTCGCCCAATGGCACCACGCAGGCTGCCATCGAATCGTTCCAGGCCGGGGGCTTTGAAGCCCTGGTCGAAAAAGCACTGGGTGCCGCCGCGCACCGCTCGGCCGAACTGGCCGAACAACTGGGTCAATAAGGAGCCAATATGATTGGTTTGAACACCGCAGCCGTCTACGTGCTGCAAACCCTCGGCAGCCTGTATCTGCTGATCGTACTGTTGCGTTTTGTCCTGCAACTGGTACGCGCCAACTTCTATAACCCGCTCTGCCAATTCGCCGTGAAGGCCACCCAGCCGCTGCTCAAGCCCTTGCGCCGGGTGATCCCGAGCCTGTTCGGCCTGGACATGTCGTCGCTGGTCCTGGCGATCCTGGTCCAACTGGCGCTGATGGCCCTGACGCTGCTGCTGACCTACGGCACCACCGGCAACTTCCTGCAACTGCTGGTCTGGGCCTTGATCGGCGTGACCGCGCTGTTCCTGAAGATTTTCTTCTTCGCCCTGATCATCAGCGTGATCCTGTCCTGGGTCGCACCGGGCAGCCATAACCCTGGCGCCGAGCTGGTCAACCAGATCTGCGAGCCGGCCCTGGCGCCGTTCCGCAAGATCCTGCCGAACCTGGGCGGCCTGGATATCTCGCCGATCCTCGCGTTCATGGTGCTCAAGCTCCTGGACATGCTGGTGATCAACAACCTGGCGGCGATGACCATGATGCCGGACATCCTGCGCCTGCTGATCTGACCTTTGCAGGAGCCGGCTTGCCGGCGATGGCACCCGCGAAAACGCCATCGCCGGCAAGCCGGCTCCCACAGAAACAAGCCGTCATCAGCCAGGACAAGGTTCGCTTGCCGCTGGCCCCCCCGCTCTTTAGACTTACGCCTCATTTAAACGAGAGCAGGGTCGATGCCAGCTGCCTTCCCCCCCGATTCTGTTGGACTGGTCGTGCCCCAAGTGGCGCACTTCAGCGAACCCCTGGCCCTGGCCTGCGGTCGATCGCTGCCGGCCTATGACCTGATCTATGAAACCTACGGCCAGTTGAACGCCACGGCGAGCAATGCCGTGCTGATCTGCCACGCCCTTTCTGGCCATCACCACGCCGCCGGCTACCACAGCGCCGACGAGCGCAAGCCCGGCTGGTGGGACAGTTGCATCGGCCCCGGCAAGCCCATCGACACCAATAAGTTCTTTGTGGTCAGCCTGAACAACCTCGGCGGCTGCAACGGCTCCACCGGCCCCAGCAGCCTCAACCCGGAGACCGGCAAGCCGTTCGGCGCCGACTTCCCGGTGCTGACCGTGGAAGACTGGGTGCACAGCCAGGCGCGCCTGGCCGACCTGCTCGGCATAAGCCAATGGGCAGCGGTGATCGGCGGCAGCCTGGGCGGCATGCAGGCGCTGCAATGGACCATCACTTACCCCGACCGCGTGCGCCATTGCCTGGCCATCGCCTCGGCCCCCAAGTTGTCGGCGCAGAACATCGCGTTCAACGAAGTGGCGCGCCAGGCAATCCTCACCGACCCCGAGTTCCACGGTGGTTCGTTCCAGGAAGCCGGGGTGATCCCCAAGCGCGGCTTGATGCTGGCGCGGATGGTCGGGCATATCACCTACCTGTCGGATGACTCCATGGGCGAGAAATTCGGCCGCGGGCTCAAGAGCGAGAAGCTCAACTACGACTTCCACAGCGTCGAATTCCAGGTCGAAAGCTACCTGCGTTACCAGGGCGAGGAGTTCTCCGGGCGTTTTGACGCCAACACCTACCTGCTGATGACCAAGGCCCTGGACTACTTCGACCCGGCGGCAAACTTTGATGACGACCTGGCGAAGACCTTCGAGGGTGCCACCGCCAAGTTCTGCGTGATGTCGTTCACCACCGACTGGCGCTTCTCCCCGGCCCGCTCGCGGGAACTGGTGGATGCGCTGATGGCCGCCCGCAAAGACGTGTGCTACCTGGAGATCGATGCACCGCAAGGCCACGACGCCTTCCTGATCCCGATCCCGCGCTACCTGCAGGCGTTCAGCAACTACATGAACCGCATTACATTGTGAGAAAGCCATGAGAGCCGACCTGGAAATCATCCAAGACTGGATCCCCGCCGGCAGCCGCGTGCTCGACCTGGGTTGCGGCGATGGCGAACTGCTGAGCTGGCTGCGCGACAACAAGCAAGTCACCGGCTACGGCCTGGAAAACGACCCGGACAACATCGCCCAGTGCGTGGCCAAGGGCATCAACGTGATCGAGCAGGACCTGGACAAGGGCCTTGGCAACTTTGCCAGCAACAGCTTCGATATCGTGGTGATGACCCAGGCCCTGCAGGCCGTGCACTACCCGGATCGGATTCTCGACGAGATGTTGCGCGTCGGCCGCCAATGCATCATCACCTTCCCCAATTTCGGCCACTGGCGCTGCCGCTGGTACCTGGCCACCAAGGGCCGGATGCCGGTATCGGATTTCCTGCCGTACACCTGGTACAACACGCCGAACATTCACTTCTGCACCTTCGAAGATTTCGAGGCGTTGTGCAGTGGGCGTGAAGCCAAGGTCATCAACCGCCTTGCCGTCGATCAACAGCATCGCCACGGCTGGGCGAGTAAGCTATGGCCTAATCTTTTGGGTGAAATCGGAATTTATCGGGTCAGCAGTCCTGGCCTGACCGATCATCAGATTGCCGTCTAACCATTTTCGAGGAGGACGATCATGAGTCGCCTGGCTATTTTTCTACTCACCGCCTGCCTGGGCGCCAGCGCCATGGCCGCCGGCCCTATCGACAGTAACCGGCAGAAGGCGTTTGGTGATATCACCGTGCACTACAGCACCTTCACCTCCAGCTTCCTGCAACCCGAGACGGCCCAGGCCGTGGGCGTGGTGCGCAGCAAGAACAAGGGCATGATCAATGTCTCGGTGATCAAGGGCGTGGAGCCTGTGGCGGCGCAAGTGACCGGCACGATCAAGGACTTGACCGGCAAGAGTGAAATGCTGACGTTCAAGCAGATCACCGAAAAAGGCGCGATCTACTACCTCGCCCCCTACTCGGTACCGCAGCAGGAATTCCGCACCTTTACCATCAATGTTGAAACCGGCGGCAAGGCCCACGGTTTCAGTTTCACCCAAGAACTGTTCCCGGCCGAATAATGAACCTGACACAACTCGTACTGGCCAGCCACAACGCCGGCAAACTCAAGGAACTCCAGGCCATGCTCGGCGAATCGGTGCAATTGCGCTCGATTGGCGAGTTCAGCCAGGTGGAACCCGAAGAAACCGGCCTGTCGTTCGTCGAAAACGCCATCCTCAAGGCCCGCAATGCCGCGCGCATTTCCGGTCTGCCGGCACTGGCCGACGATTCTGGCCTGGCCGTGGACTTCCTCGGCGGCGCCCCTGGCATCTATTCGGCGCGGTATGCCGACGGCAAAGGCGACGCGGCGAACAATGCCAAGTTGCTGGACGCGCTCAAGGATGTACCGGACGCGATGCGTGGCGCGCAGTTTGTGTGCGTGCTGGCCCTGGTGCGGCATGCCGATGACCCGCTGCCAATTCTCTGCGAAGGCCTGTGGCATGGGCGCATCCTGCATGCCGCCAGTGGCGAGCATGGGTTTGGCTATGACCCGCTGTTCTGGGTGCCGGAGCGCAATGTCTCCAGCGCCGAACTGAGCCCGGCCGACAAGAACCAGATCAGCCACCGCGCCCGCGCAATGGCTTTGCTGCGCCAGCGTCTGGGCTTGAAATGACCCAGAACACCTCCGCGCAGCCACTGATCCTCGGTGGCGCGCAAACACCTCGGGCGGCCCTGCCAGTGCTGCCGCCCCTGGCGCTGTACATCCACATCCCGTGGTGCGTGCGTAAATGCCCCTATTGCGACTTCAACTCCCACACCGCCAGCAAGGTGCTGCCGGAGCAAGAGTATGTCGATGCGTTGCTGGCGGACCTGGATCAGGATCTGCACGCGGTGTATGGCCGCGAGTTGAGCTCGATCTTCTTTGGCGGCGGCACGCCAAGCCTGTTCAGTGCTGCGGCGCTGGGTCGATTGCTGGAGGGCGTGGAGCAACGCATACCGTTTGCCCGCGACATCGAGATCACCCTGGAAGCCAACCCCGGCACCTTCGAGCAAGAGAAGTTCGTCGCCTACCGCAAGCTGGGGATCAATCGCCTGTCCATCGGCATCCAGAGCTTCCAGCAGGAAAAGCTCAAGGCCCTGGGCCGCATTCACAACGGCGACGAAGCCGTGCGCGCCGCCGGCATGGCGCGCCAGGCCGGGTTCGATAACTTCAACCTGGACCTGATGCACGGTTTGCCCGATCAATCCCTGGACGATGCCTTGAGCGACCTGCGCCAGGCCATCGCCCTCAAGCCGACCCACCTGTCGTGGTACCAGCTGACCCTGGAACCCAACACAGTGTTCTGGAACCAGCCGCCGACGCTGCCGGAAGACGACACCCTGTGGGATATCCAGGAAGCCGGCCAAGCCCTGCTCGCCGCCCACGGATACGCCCAGTACGAAGTTTCGGCCTATGCCCAGCCGGGTCGCCCCGCACGGCATAACCTCAACTACTGGAGCTTTGGCGACTTTATTGGCATCGGTGCCGGCGCCCACGGCAAGCTCAGCCATCCTGACGGGCGCATCGTGCGCACCTGGAAGACTCGCGCACCAAAGGACTACCTCAACCCGGCCAAAAGCTTTCAGGCAGGCATGAAAGAGCTGACCAACGAAGAGTTGCCTTTCGAGTTCCTGATGAACGCCCTGCGCCTTACCGACGGCGTTGAAGCCAGGCTTTACGCCGAACGCACGGGCCTGGACCTGGCCAGCCTGGATGAGGCCCGGCGCGAGGCAGAACAAAGTGGCTTATTGCAGGTCGAACCGTCACGCCTGGCGGCCACCGACCGTGGGCAACTCTTTCTCAATGACCTGCTGCAGAAGTTTTTGAGCTGATCGCTCTAAGGAAATCCCATGGATCTGGTACTCGACCTGCTTGCCACCGTATCCCGCTGGAGCCGCAGTAACCTGTCAGAAATATCCCTGGCGCTTGTCGGCTGCTTGCTGGTGCTGTTCGGCGCCGACATCAAGGGCTGGGTCGAAGCGCGCCTGGGCAACATCGCCGGCGCCTTGCGCGTACCGTTGATGGCCCTGTTGTGCATGATCGGCAGCGGTGCCGCGCTGATCTACGCCACGCCGTGGATTGTGCGGGGGTTGAGCCAGTTCAATAACTACAGTTTGGCGCCGGTGTTGCTGGTGGTGCTGGTGTTGATTGGCGTGGTTGCCGACCGCCGCTGACTAAAAGCACACCACCAAAAAACTGTAGGAGCGAGCTTGCTCGCGAAGAACGTCAACGATAACGCCGAGCTATCAGGTAACCCGCGTCGCCTGTCCGTTTTTCGCGAGCAAGCTCGCTCCTACAGTTGATCGCATTTCAGTCTTCTAGCTGGTCAAGCCAGCTTTTCGAACTTCAAATCCCAAACCCCATGCCCCAATCGCTCGCCACGGCGTTCGAACTTGGTGATCGGGCGCTCGGCCGGGCGTGGCACGCATTGACCGTCTTCGGCCAGGTTGCGGTAGCCAGGGGCGACGTTCATCACTTCCAGCATGTACTCCGCGTAAGGTTCCCAGTCGGTGGCCATGTGCAGGATGCCGCCCACTTTCAGCTTGCTGCGTACCAGTTCCGCGAAGGAGGCCTGGACGATGCGGCGCTTGTGGTGGCGGCTCTTGTGCCATGGATCCGGGAAAAACAGCATCAGGCGGTCGAGGCTGTTGTCGGCAATGCAGCGGTTGAGCACTTCGATCGCGTCGCAGTCGTAGACACGCAGGTTTTTCAGGCCCTGAGTCAGCACGCCGTTAAGCAATGCACCTACGCCCGGACGGTGGACTTCCACGCCGATAAAATCTTGCTCGGGCGACGCGGCGGCCATTTCCAGCAGGGAATGGCCCATGCCGAAGCCGATTTCCAGGGAACGCGGGGCCGAACGGCCAAACACCTGGTCGAAGTCCACCGGCGCATCGGCCAGGGGCAGGACGAACAACGGCGTGCCCTGGTCCAGGCCCTTTTGCTGGCCTTCGGTCATGCGCCCGGCACGCATCACAAAGCTTTTGATGCGGCGGTGCTTGGACTCGTCGCCTTCTTCCACGGGGTTCGGCGTTTCGTTTGATTCAGTCATCAATGGCTCTTACTTGATCAGACCATCCAGCGGCGAGGAGGCGCTGGCGTAAAGTTTTTTCGGCATACGCCCGGCGAGGTACGCCAGGCGGCCGGCGACAATCGCGTGTTTCATGGCTTCGGCCATCATGATCGGCTGTTGCGCGTTGGCGATAGCGGAGTTCATCAGCACCGCCTCGCAGCCCAGCTCCATGGCGATAGTGGCGTCGGACGCGGTACCGACGCCGGCATCCACCAGCACCGGGATCTTCGCTTCTTCGAGGATGATCTGCAGGTTGTACGGGTTGCAGATCCCCAGGCCAGTACCGATCAGGCCGGCCAGCGGCATGACCGCGATGCAGCCGATTTCGGCCAGTTGGCGCGCGATGATCGGGTCATCGCTGGTGTAGACCATCACGTCAAAACCTTCCTTGACCAGGGTTTCAGCGGCCTTGAGGGTTTCGATCACGTTGGGGAACAGGGTTTTCTGATCAGCCAGCACTTCCAGCTTCACCAGGTTGTGGCCGTCGAGCAGCTCACGGGCCAGGCGGCAAGTGCGCACGGCTTCGATGGCGTCGTAGCAACCGGCGGTGTTGGGCAGGATGGTGTAGCGATCCGGCGGCAGGATATCCAGCAAGTTCGGTTCGCCCGGGTTCTGGCCGATGTTGGTGCGGCGCACCGCCACCGTCACGATCTCGGCGCCCGAGGCTTCGATAGCCAGGCGGGTTTCTTCCATGTCGCGGTATTTACCGGTGCCTACCAGCAAACGCGACTGGTAGGTACGACCGGCCAGGACGAAGGGCTTGTCGCTACGAACGATGCTCATGGGAAATCCTCGAGTTGGGGTGAGGTTCTGCAGAATTCGGGTAGTTGCCCCAGGGCTAGCCGCCGCCGATGGCGTGGACTACTTCGACCTGGTCGCCTTCGGCAAGGGCGGTTTCGGTGTGCTGGCTGCGCGGCACGATATCCTGGTTGAGCTCCACTGCGACGCGACGTCCGGTCAGTTCCAGACGGGTCAGCAGGGCCGCGACGGTTTCACCGTCGGGCAGTTCATAGGATTCGCCGTTCAATTGAATGCGCATGCCACGGGCCGCCATCGTTTTTAGGGGCCAGCATTCTAGCCTGATCATGACCTGAAGGTCAGCTACAAGCGTCAGGCGGTCAGTTGCAGGCGCCAGGCGGCGAGCCCCAGGCACAGCCAGCCAATCAGGAATGCCAGGCCGCCAAACGGGGTGATGATCCCCAGTTTGCCGATGCCGACGGTAGTCAGCAGATACAGGCTGCCGGAGAACAACAGGATACCGATGCTGAACGACACCCCCGCCCACATCACCAGGCGCCCGGGAATATGCGCCGCCAGCAAGGCCACGCCAAACAACGCCAGGGCATGCACCAGTTGGTAAGTCACGCCGGTATGGAAAATCGCCAGGTATTCAGCACTCAGGCTTTTTTTCAGGCCATGGGCAGCGAACGCGCCGAGGGCAACACCGGTAAAACCGAAAAAGGCAGCCAACATCAGAAAGCCACGCAGCATGAGGAACTCCAGTCAGACTCAAAGGGCCGGGTCTGTATAATGGCCCGCTCAACGGGTTCGGCCAAGCCATCTCTATGCTGCGTGTCCTCTTCAGTCGTTTTCTCAAAGTCGTGAAATGGTTCGTCATCGCCAGTGTTTTGCTGGTGCTGCTGTTTCGTGTCGTCCCGCCACCGTTCACCGCGCTGATGGTCGAGCGCAAGATCGAATCCTGGGTCGACGGCGAGCCTATTGACCTGCAACGCAGTTGGGTGCCGTGGGACGAGATCTCCGATGACCTGAAATTGGCGGTCATGGCCGGCGAAGACCAGCGTTTCCCGCAGCATTGGGGTTTTGACTTTAGCGCGATCCAGGCCGCCCTGCTGCATAACGAGCGCGGCGGCTCGCTGCGTGGCGCCAGCACGTTGAGCCAGCAGGTGTCGAAGAACCTGTTCCTGTGGGCAGGCCGCAGTTATCTGCGCAAGGGCCTGGAGGCCTGGTTTACCGGATTGATCGAGATCCTCTGGCCCAAGCAACGGATCCTTGAGGTGTACTTGAACAGCGTGGAGTGGGATGAGGGGGTGTTTGGCGCAGAGGCGGCAGCGCGACACCATTTCGGGGTGAGTGCCAAGGGGCTTTCGCGGCAGCAGGCCAGCTATCTGGCCGCAGTGCTGCCTAATCCGCGGGCTTGGAGTGCCAGCCACCCAACCGCGTATGTGGCGCGGCGGGCGGCTTGGATTCGCCAGCAGATGGGGCAGCTGGGTGGCACGGGCTACTTGAATGAGCTGAACACCACGCGAAAGGCGCCGTGGTCCAATTGACGCCACACAAAGCCGGCTCCTACAGGGGCGCGACACAAACAAAAATGCCCCGATCTTTCGATCGGGGCATTTTTTTGGCCGTTCGCTGCGTGTTAGGCGGCGATCGACAGTTTCAGCTTGTTCATCGCGCTCTTCTCAAGCTGACGAATCCGCTCGGCCGACACGTTGTACTTTTGCGCCAGGTCGTGCAGGGTCGCTTTTTCTTCTGCCAGCCAACGCTGGTAGAGGATGTCACGGCTGCGGTCGTCCAGCACTTCCAGTGCTTCGTGCAGGTTGTGGTTGGAGTTGTCGCTCCAATCGGCATCTTCCAGTTGACGCGCCGGGTCGTACCGGTGGTCTTCCAGGTAGTTGGCCGGCGATTGGAAGGCGCTGTCGTCGTCCGCTTCAGCGGCCGGGTCGAAGGCCATGTCATGGCCGGTCAGGCGACTTTCCATCTCGCGCACTTCCCGAGGCTCCACACCGAGGCTTTCAGCCACACGGTGGACTTCCTCGTTGTTCAGCCACGCCAGGCGTTTCTTCTGGCTGCGCAGGTTGAAGAACAGCTTGCGCTGGGCCTTGGTGGTCGCCACTTTCACAATGCGCCAGTTGCGCAGGATGAACTCGTGGATTTCCGCCTTGATCCAGTGCACGGCGAACGAAACCAACCGCACACCCATTTCCGGGTTGAAGCGTTTTACAGCCTTCATCAGGCCGACGTTGCCTTCCTGGATCAGGTCAGCCTGGGCCAGGCCGTAGCCGCTATAGCTACGGGCGATATGTACGACAAAACGCAGGTGGGCGAGCACCATCTGCCGAGCCGCCCCCAAATCCTGCTCATAGTAGAGACTCTCGGCCAGTTCACGCTCCTGCTCGGGCGTCAGCAAAGGAATGCTGTTGACCGTGTGCACATAGGCTTCCAGGTTCGCGCCTGGGACCAGAGCATAAGCAGGTTGCAAAGAAGTGGTCATACGAAAAAACCTCCGACTCACATAACTCGTGCAGTTCAGCACTGCGAAAATTGACCGGAAACCGTAGGACAAGTTCCCTATAAACGCTGAAAGGTCAATACAAGCAAAAAGACACTATTTCGGCGCCAGCTCCCTGAGATGGCGTGCGACTGCGATCCATGCACCGATATAACCCAACAACACCGCGCCAAGCAAGAGCGATAGACCATCGGCAGCGGGTACGCCAGCCAAGGCAAAGTCACTGCCATACAAACCGGCCAGGCCGACTACCGCGTCGTTCAGCCAATCCAGGCCAAACGCCAATACACCCCAAGACAGAATCCCGGCACCGAAGCCATAAAGCGCGCCCATATACAGAAAAGGACGACGCACATAGCTGTCTGTGCCGCCGACTAGTTTAATCACTTCTATCTCGGTGCGACGGTTTTCAATATGAAGACGAATGGTATTGCCTATCACCAAAAGTAATGCAGAAACCAGCAACACCGTCAGGCCGAAGACAAACCGGTCGCCCAGCTTGAGAATCGCCGCCAGACGCTCGACCCAGACTAAATCAAGCTGCGCCTGTTGTACCTTGGGCAGTTCAGCCAATTTTTGTCTTAATGCTTCAAGGGCCGTCTTGTCGATTTCATTTGGCGTCACCAGCACCACGCCCGGCAGCGGGTTCTGCGGCAGCTCCTTGAGCGCCTCGCCCAGACCCGATTGCTGCTGGAATTCTTCCAGGGCCTGGTCGCGGCTGATGTACTCGGCATCCGCCACGCCCGGCAGGTTCTTGATCTGCTCGCGCAAGGCCTCGCCTTCAGTGGCGCTGGCATCCAGTTGCAGATACAGGGAAATCTGCGCCGCACGCTGCCAGGAGCCGCCAAGGCGCTCGACATTATTAAGCAGCAACGACAACCCCATCGGCAGGCTCAACGCCACAGCCATTACCAGGCAGGTAAAGAAGCTGCCAATCGGCTGTTTGCCCAAGCGGCGCAGGCTATCCACCAGGCTGGCGCGATGGCTTTCGATCCAGGCGTGCAGCAGGGTGCTGAAATCGGGACCGTCATCTTCGTCGCGTTTCTTTTTCTGCGGCTGCGGATCGGCCGCTTTCGGCGCGACGCGCTCGGAGACTTTAGGGCTGCGTGTGGCACTCATACGCCGGCCTCCCCGTCACCAATCAGGCGGCCGCGCTGCAGGGTCAGCATGCGATGGCGCATGCGCGCGATCAATGCCAGGTCGTGACTGGCAATCAGCACGCTGGTGCCCAGGCGGTTGATGTCTTCAAAAACCCCCATGATCTCTGCGGCCAGGCGCGGGTCAAGGTTACCGGTGGGTTCGTCCGCCAGCAGCAAGGCCGGGCGGTGGACAATGGCGCGGGCAATGCCGACGCGCTGTTGCTGGCCGGTGGACAGGTCGCCGGGGTACAAATCAGTCTTGTCCGACAGCGCCACGCGCTCCAGGGCCGAATCCACACGCTTGACGATTTCGGCCTTGGACAGGCCGAGAATCTGCAATGGCAAGGCGATGTTGTTGAACACCGTGCGATCGAACAGCAACTGGTGATTCTGGAACACCACGCCGATCTGCCGACGCAGGAAAGGGATCTGTGCATTGCTGATGGTGGCCAGGTCCTGGCCCGCCAGCAGCAGTTTGCCGGTGGTGGGGCGCTCCATGGCCAGCAACAGGCGCAGCAAGGTACTTTTGCCGGCGCCGGAGTGACCGGTGACAAACAAGAACTCGCCACGGCGCACCCGGAAACTCAGCTCATGCAAGCCGACATGCCCGTTGGCGTAGCGCTTGCCCACCTGTTCAAAACGAATCATGAACGCTCCCGCTCGGCAAACAGTGCCTGGACAAAGGGTTCGGCCTCAAAGGTGCGCAGGTCATCAATACCTTCGCCGACACCGATATAACGAATCGGCAACCCGAATTGTTTAGCCAGAGCGAAAATAACCCCACCCTTGGCCGTGCCATCGAGCTTAGTCAATGCCAGGCCAGTGAGCTGTACCGTCTGGTTGAATTGCTTGGCCTGGCTGATCGCGTTCTGCCCGGTGCCGGCGTCCAGCACCAACAGCACCTCGTGCGGCGCGTCGGCGTCGAGCTTGCCCATCACCCGGCGGACTTTCTTCAACTCTTCCATCAGGTTGTCTTTGGTATGCAGGCGACCGGCGGTATCGGCGATCAGTACATCGATGTTCCGGGCCTTGGCGGCCTGCACGGCATCGAAGATTACCGAAGCGGAGTCGGCGCCGGTGTGCTGGGCGATAACCGGGATCTTGTTGCGTTCGCCCCACACCTGCAATTGCTCCACCGCAGCGGCGCGGAAGGTGTCACCGGCGGCGAGCATGACTTTCTTGCCTTCCAGTTGCAGCTTCTTCGCCAGCTTGCCGATGGTGGTGGTCTTGCCGGCGCCGTTGACGCCTACCACCAGGATCACGAAGGGTTTCTTCTCGGTGATCACCAGCGGCGCTTCCACCGGCTTGAGCATGGCGGCCAGTTCGGCCTGCAATGACTTGTAAAGCGCGTCGGCGTCAGTGAGCTGCTTGCGCGCCACCTTCTGGGTCAGGCTCTGGATGATCACGGCAGTGGCTTCGACGCCCACGTCAGCAGTCAGCAGGCGGGTCTCGATGTCTTCGAGCAGCTCGTCATCGATGATTTTCTTGCCGAGGAACAGGCTCGCCATGCCTTCGCCGATGCTGGCGCTGGTTTTGCTCAGGCCTTGCTTGAGGCGGGCGAAGAAGCCGGTCTTGCTGGCTTCGGCAGGCGCCTCGGCAGGCACAGGCACTACGACAGCCTCGATGACTGCGGGAGCAGCATCGATCACCAGCGGAACGGGCTCGACTACGAGCGGGGCCGGCTCAACGACGACGGGTAGCGGCTCGACAGGCTCGACAATGGCAGGAATCGGCGGCGCTGCATGTTCGGCCTGCACATCCTCCACCAACGCAACGGGCTCTTCAGCCACCGGCAATGACGGCCATGGCTTGTGCTCTGGCTCTGGCTCAGGCTCCACCACCGGCTGCAACACCGGCTCGGCCATAGGCAACACCACCGGGGCCTCGACGACAGGCTCGGCCACCGGCTCAATCGCAGGTTCCGCCTGCAGAACAGGCTCGGGCACAGGCTCAGGTTGGACTTGCGGCTGTTCGACGACGGTTTCCTGCGGCTTTTTGCGCAGCCATCCGAACAGGCCTTTTTTCTCGCCAGCCGCAGCTGGGCTCTTCTTGTCGTCGTTGGAACCAAACATGGAGGACGGCTATCTCACGGTAGCGACGCGCCTAGGTGGCGCCTCGGTAAATAATATTCGATGCGCAACAGACTGTTTTTTAGCCAGCTTGTTCATGCGCAGCATTTTGTGAGGCGTTAATACAGCCTCAACAAATCGATTCAATATAGGACTGAAGCGACAAAATCGGCGAAAAGCGGATTAAAACCGGGGAAACCCACCGATAACTCCATCTTTACGACGACTGGATCCGAAACGATATGACAGCCGCAGTGGCCGCCGCTAATACGGATCAGTATCCTAGCACCTCCTCGCCCGCCGACGCTAAGACCAAGCGGGCAGCCCAACAGGTTTAAAAACGAATGAATGCTCTAGCCCGCCGCGCCGCAGGCCTGCTGCTCAGCACAGTTTGTCTGCCCCTTTCAGCCTTGGCTGCCGACCCACAACCCACCCATGAATTCACCCTGGACAACGGCCTCAAGGTCGTCGTGCGCGAAGACCATCGCGCCCCGGTGGTGGTCTCGCAGGTCTGGTACAAGGTCGGCTCCAGCTATGAAACCCCTGGCCAGACCGGCTTGTCCCACGCCCTGGAACATATGATGTTCAAGGGCAGCTCCAAGACCGGCCCCGGCGAAGCCTCGTTGATCCTGCGCGACCTGGGCGCCGAAGAAAACGCCTTCACCAGCGACGACTACACCGCCTACTACCAAGTGCTGGCCCGCGATCGCCTGGGCGTTGCCCTGGAACTGGAGGCCGACCGCATGGCCACCCTGCGCCTGCCGGCCGACGAATTCAGCCGCGAGATCGAAGTCATCAAGGAAGAGCGCCGCCTGCGCACCGATGACAACCCGCTGTCCAAGGCCTTTGAACGCTTCAAGGCGATGGCCTACCCGGCCAGCGGCTACCACACGCCGACCATCGGCTGGATGGCCGACCTGGACCGCATGAAGGTCGAGGAACTGCGCCACTGGTACCAATCCTGGTACGTACCCAACAACGCGACCCTGGTCGTGGTGGGCGACGTGACTCCGGATGAGGTGAAAACCCTGGCCCAGCGTTACTTCGGCCCGATCCCCAAGCGCGACGTGCCACCGGCGAAAAAGCCCCTGGAGCTGGCCGAGCCGGGCGAGCGCCAACTGACCCTGCATGTGCAGACCCAATTGCCGAGCGTCATCCTGGGCTTCAACGTCCCGGGCCTGGCCACCGCCGAAGACAAACGTTCGGTCAACGCCCTGCGCCTGATCTCGGCGCTGCTCGATGGCGGCTACAGCGCACGCATCCCGAGCCAGCTGGAACGCGGTGAAGAACTGGTGTCCGCGGCCTCGACCAACTACGACGCCTACACCCGTGGCGACAGCCTGTTCACCTTGAGCGCCACGCCCAACCAGCAGAAGAAGAAAACCGTGGCCCAAGCCGAAGCCGGGCTCTGGCGCCTGCTGGACGAACTCAAGGCCAAGCCACCGACCGCCGAGGAGCTGGAACGCATCCGCGCCCAGGTCATTGCCGGCGTGGTCTACGAGCGCGACTCCATCACCAGCCAGGCCACGGCCATTGGCTCCCTGGAGACGGTCGGCCTGTCGTGGAAGCTGATGGACACCGAGCTTGCCGAGCTGCAAAGCGTGACACCCGAGGACATCCAGAAGGCCGCGCGCACGTATTTCACCCGCGAACGCCTGAGTATCGCCCATGTCCTGCCCGAGGAGACCACCCATGAGTGATCGCAAAAACAACCGCCTGGTGCTGCCCGGCCTGATCGTCGTGACCCTGGTGGCGGCGGTCGCGGTGTATATCGGCCGCCCGGACGACTCCGTGGCCAGCCCGGCGCTGGAGCAGGCCAAGTCCAGCAAGACCCTGCAATCCCTGGCAGAGCTGGATGGCAAGAACCCGACCAACCGCAAGCTCAACGTGCAGACCTGGAATACCGCCGAAGGCGCCAAGGTGCTGTTCGTCGAGGCCCACGAACTGCCGATGTTCGACATGCGCATCCTGTTCGCCGCCGGCAGCAGCCAGGACGGCAACACGCCGGGCCTGGCCCTGCTGACCAACGCCATGCTCAACGAAGGCGTGCCGGGCAAGGATGTGGGGCAGATTGCCGCCGGTTTTGAAGGCCTGGGCGCCGATTTCAGCAACGGTGCCTACCGTGACATGGCGCTGGTCTCGCTGCGCAGCCTCAGTGCCGCCGACAAACGCGACGCCGCCCTCACGCTGTTTGACCAGGTGATCGGCCAGCCGACCTTCCCCGCCGACTCCCTGGCGCGGATCAAGAACCAACTGCTGGCCGGCTTCGAGTACCAGAAACAGAACCCGGGCAAGCTGGCGAGTATCGAGCTGTTCAAGCGTCTGTACGGCGACCACCCCTATGCGCACCCGAGCGAAGGTACCCCTGCAAGCGTTCCGGCCATTACCCAGGCACAGCTGAAGGCATTCCATGCCAAGGCCTACGCCGCCGGCAACGCGGTGATCGCGATGGTCGGCGACCTGTCCCGCGCAGACGCCGAGGCCATGGCGGCCAAGGTCTCCGCATCCCTGCCCAAGGGCCCGGCGCTGGCGAAGATCGCCGAGCCAACCGAACCCAAGGCCGGCCTGGGGCATATCGAGTTTCCATCCAAGCAGACGCATCTGCTGTTCGCACAACTGGGCATCAACCGCGCCGACCCGGACTACGCCGCCCTGTCCCTGGGCAACCAGATCCTGGGGGGTGGTGGTTTTGGCACCCGCCTGATGAGCGAAGTGCGTGAGAAGCGCGGCCTGACTTATGGCGTGTACTCGGGCTTCTCGCCGATGCAGGTGCGTGGCCCCTTCATGATCAACCTGCAGACCCGCGCCGAAATGAGCGGCGGCACCTTGCGCCTGGTGGAGCAAGTGCTGGCCGACTACCTCAAGACCGGGCCGACGCAAAAAGAACTGGATGACGCCAAGCGTGAACTGGCCGGCAGCTTCCCGCTGTCCACCGCGAGCAACGCCGATATCGTCGGGCAACTGGGCGCCATGGGGTTCTACAACCTGCCGCTCAATTACCTGGAAGATTTCATGCAGCAATCCCAGGCCCTGACCGTCGATCAGGTCAAGGCCGCCATGAACAAACACTTGAGCAGCGATAAAATGGTGATCGTGACCGCTGGTCCCACCACCGCGCAAAAGCCACTACCGCCCCCCACTGATAAACCTGCCGAGCAGCCGCTCGGGGTTCCGGAGCATTAATGGCCAGTCCATCGCGCCCTAAAAAACCTGTCCATAACGTTCATAACGGTGTGGGCCAACTGCGCATCATTGGCGGCCAATGGCGCAGCCGCAAGCTGAGTTTCCCCGATGTGGTGGGCCTGCGCCCCACCCCGGATCGGGTCCGCGAGACCTTGTTCAATTGGCTCGCGCCGTACATCGAGGGGGCCAAGGTACTTGACCCGTTTGCTGGCAGTGGCGCGTTGTTCCTCGAGTCCCTGTCCCGTGGCGCCGCCCTGGGCCAGGCCCTGGACGCGAGCAACGTGGCGGTTTCCAGCCTGCGCGAGCACCTGGGCACACTGCGTTGCACCACCGGCCATGTACAGACCGCCGATGCCCTGCGCTACCTGGAAACCCAGCCGGCCAGTGCATTCGATGTGGTGTTCCTCGACCCGCCGTTCAACCAGAACCTGTTGCCAACCGTCTGCGCGCTGCTGGAAGAGCGCCAATGGCTGGCCGATGACGCCTGGGTCTACACCGAAAGCGAGACCGCGCCGTCGACCCTGGGCCTGCCCGGCAACTGGCGCCTGCACCGTGAGCAAAAGTCCGGGCGGGTGTATTACGCACTGTGGCAACGTACGCTGCAGACCGCTTAATAGGACCACTGCTTTTTTCAGGTGTACCGAGATAGCAGGTTTTTGGGGCTGCTGCGCAGCCCAACGGGGGACAAGCCCCCTCGCCACAACCCACTGGCCACACCCCCCCTTAAGAGTTGTGTCGAGACCCCTCATCGTGCCGAAACCTTCAGACCGCTTCACTCCCGCTTTCGGCCTCGGTAACCCCCACCTGCAAACGTTGTGGGGCCCACTCTGGCGCCCCACCACCCACCTCGATCGCCAGCGCGAGCGCCTGTGGCTGGAGGATGGTGACTTCCTCGACCTCGACTGGCATGGCCCCCATGACCCGCACGCACCACTGGTGCTGGTACTGCATGGCCTGACAGGCTCGTCCAACTCGCCCTACGTCGCCGGCCTGCAAAAAGCCTTGGCCAGCCAAGGCTGGGCCAGCGTCGCCCTGAATTGGCGCGGTTGTTCCGGCGAACCCAACCTGCTAGCCCGCAGTTACCATTCAGGCGCCAGTGAAGACCTGGCGGCCGCCATTGCACACCTGCGGGCCAAGCGCCCACTGGCGCCTCTGTATGCCGTGGGTTACTCCCTGGGCGGCAATGTGCTGCTCAAACACCTGGGCGAAACCGGCGACAACTCCGGCCTGCAGGGTGCTGCGGCGGTATCGGTGCCGTTTCGCCTGGACCAGTGCGCCGACCGCATAGGCCTGGGGTTTTCACGGGTCTATCAAAAGCACTTCATGCGCGAGATGCTCGGCTACATCCGGGTCAAGCAGCGCCAGTTCCTGGCGGACGGACGCGAAGAAGCGCTGAAGACCCTGGCCGAACTGGGTTCGCTGGAGAAAATGCGCACCTTCTGGGATTTTGACGGCCGCGTCACCGCACCGCTGCATGGCTACCTGAGTGCCGAGGACTATTACCGACGGGCGTCGAGCCGTTACTTTCTAGGGGCGATTCGCACGCCGACGCTGATCATCCAGGCGGCGGATGATCCTTTTGTGTTTGCCCACAGCTTGCCCCTGGCCAGCGAACTGTCGGACTGCACCGAGTTTGAACTGCAGGCCAAGGGCGGGCATGTGGGGTTTGTCGACGGCTCGCTGAAACAGCCTGGGTACTACCTGGAGCGGCGGATACCGCAATGGTTACGGGTAAAACACGGTTAATCAGGTGGGAGCGGGCAAGCCCGCTCCTACATTTGATCGGGGATTACCCACTTAATCGCCGGTAGCAATTTCGCGCTGCGGATCAGTGATCCACTCACTCCACGATCCCGCATACAACTTGCCCAACGGATACCCCGCCAGGCTCAGGGCAAACAGGTTGTGGCACGCCGTCACGCCCGAACCGCAATACGCCACCAACTCATCCGGCGAACGACCTTGCAGTTTGTCGGCAAACCGCTGCTTGAGCTGCTCCACCGGCAAGAAACGCCCATCACTGCCCAGGTTCTCGTTGAACGCTGCACATTGCGCCCCGGGAATGTGCCCGGCAATCGGATCAATCGGCTCCACCTCGCCGCGAAAGCGCGGCAAGGCGCGGGCGTCGATCAGGGTCAGGCCCGGCTGGCCCAGGCGTTTTTGCAGGTGTTCGGCATCCAGCAGCAAATGGTTGTCCGGGCTGCCGGTGAAGGTGCCAGGCTCGGTGCTCGGCGCATCCAGGCTCAAGGGGAAACCCGCGGCATGCCAGGCTTTCAGCCCACCATCGAGGATCGACACGCCGTCGCGCTTGCCCAGCCACGCCAGCAGCCACCAGGCACGGGCGGCATACGCGCCAGGGCCGTCGTCATACAGCACAATCTCGCTGTCAGCATTGATGCCCCAGGCCTGCAACTGCTGGACCAGCGCCTGGGGCGCCGGTAGCGGATGGCGACCGGTCACGCCCTTGGTCACCGGCCCGCTGAGGTGGCGCTCCAGGTCCGCATACTGCGCGCCCTCGATATGCCCCTCGGCATAGCTGCAACGCCCGTAGTCCGGGTCTTCCAGGGCAAAGCGGCAATCGAGGATGACGAGGCCTGCGTGCTTCTGGCGTTCGGCCAGTTGTTGCGGGCTGATCAGTTGCGCAAGCGGCATAACGGACTCCTGTTCGGGAAAGGGCCTACTTCACTTCTTCCAGCGCCTGACTCAACGGCACATAAAACTCCTTGAACAACGCGTCCACGGCCTCTTTGGCCTGGGGCGTGATAAACCCCGCCTCCAGCACCAGCACTTGGTACACCCCGCGCTTGATCGCCTCGGCACTCAGGTGTGCGGAGTTCTCGTTGGTGGTGCACAAAAAACGCACCCAGGAGGTGAGGATAATCCAGGCGTTGAGGGTCAAGGCTTCGGTCTGCACCGGGTCCATGTTCAGGATCCCCGCTTCGACAAACCCCCGGTAGATCGCGCCACCCTGGATCAGGCAACGCTGGGAGAAACGCCGGTAGCCGGTGGCCAGTTCCGGGTCGCTTTCCAGCAGATGCTCAAGATCGCGGTGCAGAAAACGATAGCGCCACATACCCGCCAGCACCGCCTGCAGGTAGAAGCGCTTGTCCTCGACCACCATGGCGCGCCCCTGGGGCGGGCGCAGGAAGCTGTCCACCAGAGCTTCATACTCGCGAAACAGCACCGCGATAATCGCCTGCTTGTTCGGGAAGTGGTAGTACAGGTTGCCCGGGGATATTTCCATATGGGCGGCAATATGGTTGGTGCTGATGCTGCGCTCGCCCTGCTGGTTGAACAGCTCCAGGCTGGTTTGCACAATGCGTTCGCTGGTCTTTACTCGTGGTGCCATAGGGGATCGGCTTCTTGAATCCTGATACAAACATCTTACGGTCTATCCTTGCCAGGATAAAACTGCATGTTGCAGCGAAGGCATTTGACAAAATAGAGTAATGACTCTAAAAACGCAGGTATTCCAATAACAATCGGGAACTGCGTCATGTCTGCCAACGTTGCTTACCTGCAAGATTCCCAGGCGCTGGACCAACTCCAGGACCTGTTCGCTGCCCAGCGCCGCGCCTACGCAGCCAACCCGATGCCACCAGCGGCGCAGCGCCAGCAGTGGCTCAAGGCCTTGCGCGACCTGCTCAGCGATGAGCGCCAGGCGCTGATCGAGGCCATCAGCAACGATTTCAGCCATCGCAGTGCCGACGAAACCTTGTTCGCCGAGCTGATGCCCAGCCTGCATGGCATCCACTACGCCAGCAAACGCCTCAAGGGCTGGATGAAACCGTCGCGCCGCGCTGTAGGTATAGCTTTCCAACCGGCATCTGCCAAAGTGATCTATCAACCCCTGGGGGTCATCGGGGTGATCGTGCCCTGGAACTACCCGCTGTACCTGGCCATCGGCCCGCTGGTCGGTGCGTTGGCGGCAGGTAACCGGGTGATGCTCAAGCTCAGCGAATCCACCCCGGCCACTGGCCAGTTGCTCAAGAACCTGCTGGCGCAAATCTTCCCCGAAGACCTGGTGTGCGTGGTGCTCGGCGAAGCCGAAGTGGGCATGGCGTTTTCCAAACTGCCTTTTGATCACCTGCTGTTCACCGGCGCCACCAGCATCGGCAAGCACGTCATGCGCGCCGCCGCCGAGCACCTGACCCCGGTCACCCTGGAACTGGGCGGTAAATCCCCGGCGATTGTTTCGGCCGATGTGCCGCTCAAGGATGCCGCCGAACGGATCGCCTTCGGCAAGGCATTGAATGCCGGGCAAACCTGTGTGGCGCCGGACTATGTGCTGGTCCCCGAGGACCGGGTGGATGGCTTCGTCGCGGCCTACACCCAGGCGGTACGCGGGTTTTATCCGACCCTGGCTGATAACCCGGACTACACCGCCATCATCAACGAGCGACAACTCGCCCGGCTAAATGCCTACGTCAAGGACGCCACCGACAAGGGCGCGACCCTGGTTCCGCTCTATGACCAGGGCCAGGCCCGGCGCATGGCCCATAGCCTGCTGCTGAACGTCAGCGATGAAATGACCGTGATGCAGGACGAGATTTTCGGCCCGGTGCTGCCCATCGTGCCCTATCACGGGATCGACCAGGCCTTCGCCTACATCAACCAGCGCCCTCGCCCACTGGCGCTGTATTACTTCGGCTACAACAAGGCCGAACAGAATCGCGTACTCCACGAAACCCATTCCGGCGGCGTGTGCCTGAACGACACCCTGCTGCATGTGGCCCAGGACGATATGCCTTTTGGCGGCATCGGCCCCTCGGGCATGGGCCACTACCATGGCCATGAAGGCTTCCTCACCTTCAGCAAGGCCAAGGGCGTGCTGATCAAACAACGCCTGAATGCGGCCAAGCTGATTTACCCACCGTATGGCAAAGCCATCCAGAAACTGATCCAGAAGCTGTTCGTGCGCTAAAACCGTTATCACTGGGACAACAATAAAAATGAACCCTAGCCTGACTGAATCACCCGCGCTGTCGCGGCGCGGCGTCTTGAAAATCGGCCTGTGCGCCAGCGCCTTCCTGGCGACGGCAGGCCTTGGTGCCAGCCTCAGCGGCTGCTCCAGCAGCACTCCCGCCAGCGGCTTTGCCATGCTGCGCCACAGCGACCTGCCGTTTTTGCGCGCGGTGATCCCAGTGTTGCTAGAGGGCGCGGCCAGCGCCGAGGTCGTGGCGGCGGGTATCGAAGACACCCTGAAAAAACTCGACTACAGCCTGCTGCACCTGTCGCCGGAGATGTTCAAGCTGACCCAGCAGTTGTTCGACGTGCTGGGCATGGCCGTCACCCGTGGCCCACTGACCGGCATCTGGGGCAGCTGGGAAAACGCCAGCAGCGAGCAGATCCGCAACTTCCTGCATCGCTGGGAGAACAGCTTCCTCAACCTGCTGCGCATGGGCCAGGGCTCGCTGCTCAAGCTGGCGATCATGGCCTGGTACTTCCGGCCCGAGTCCTGGGCCCATTGCGGGTACCCCGGCCCGCCGAAAATCTGACCGTGATAGCTCCTACACGTCATGACCGCTGATAAAAACAAGAGAACAAGCTGATGCCCGTACCTGATGTGTTCCGCGATGGCATGGCCCGCGGCTGGAAAACCCATAATGGCGCTGCCCTCGACCAGGACCTGGTGCTGGAAGCCGATGTCGCGATCATCGGCAGCGGCGCAGGCGGTGGCACCACCGCAGAAATCCTCAGCGCCGCTGGCTACAAAGTGCTGCTGATCGAAGAAGGCCCGCTCAAGACCAGCAGCGACTTCAAGCTGCTGGAAGACGAGGCCTACGCCAGCCTGTATCAGGAAGGCATCGGCCGCATGAGCAAGGACGGCGCCATCACCATCCTGCAGGGCCGCGCCGTGGGCGGCACCACGTTGATCAACTGGACTTCGAGTTTTCGTACACCGGATCCGACCCTGTCCCACTGGGCCAGTGAATACGCAGTCAAAGGCCATAGCAGCGCCGAGATGGCGCCATGGTTTGAAAAAATGGAGCATCGCCTGGGCATCGCCCCCTGGGCCCTGCCGCCCAACGCCAACAATGACGTGATCCGCAAAGGCTGCGAAAAGCTCGGTTACAGCTGGCACGTGATCCCACGCAACGTGCGTGGCTGCTTCAACCTGGGTTATTGCGGCATGGGCTGCCCGGTTAACGCCAAGCAATCGATGCTGGTGACCACCATTCCTTCGACCCTGGAGCAAGGCGGCGAGCTGCTGTACCTGGCCCGCGCCGAGCGCCTGAAGTTCAGCGGCGACACCATCACCAGCCTCGAATGCGTGGCCATGGACGCGCGCTGCGTAGCGCCCACCGGCCGCAAGATCACGGTCAAAGCCAAGCATTACGTACTGGCCGGCGGCGGCATCAACAGCCCGGCGCTGCTGATGCGCTCGGACGCACCCGACCCACACTCGCGCCTGGGCAAGCGCACCTTCCTGCACCTGGTAAATTTTTCCGCGGGGTTGTTCGACGAGGTGATCAACCCGTTCTACGGCGCGCCGCAGTCGATTTACTCTGATCACTTTCAATGGCAGGACGGCACCACCGGCAAAATGTCCTACAAGCTCGAAGCACCGCCCTTACACCCGGCCCTGGCCAGCACATTGTTCGGCGGTTACGGCACGCAGAACGCTCTGGACATGAGCCAGTTGCCCAAGACCCATGCGATGCTGGCGCTGCTGCGGGATGGCTTCCACCCCGACAGCCAGGGCGGCAGCGTCGGCCTGCGCGGCGATGGCACGCCGGTACTCGACTATGAGGTCTCGCCCTACGCCTGGGACGGCCTGCGCCGGGCCTTCCATAGCATGGCCGAGATCCAGTTTGCCGCCGGCGCCAAGTCGGTCAAGCCGCTGCACCATGACGCGCGCTACGTCAGCACACTGACCGAGGCACGCAGCCTGATCGACGGCCTGAACCTGGAACTGCATCGCACCTGCCTGGGCAGCGCCCATGTGATGGGCGGTTGTGCCATGGGTGAAGAGCCAAAAAATGCGGTAGCCGATAGCCTCGGAAGGCATCACCAGTTGCGTAACCTGTCGATCCACGATGGTTCATTGTTCCCCACCAGTATCGGCGCCAACCCACAATTGTCGGTGTATGGCCTGACCGCACAACTGGCGACAGCACTGGCCGAGCGTCTGAAAACAGCATGAAAAACCGATTATGCGCCCGTGTAAGAGCGAGCTTGCTCGCGAAGTACGCCAACGATAACGCAGCGCTATCAGATACCCCGCGGTGCCTATGGGTTCTTCGCGAGCAAGCTCGCTCCTACAGGGGGTTCATAGGGGTATTCGCGGTGTCTATAGTGCTTTCTTCTGAATAAGTTGACTTGGCCGACCGGGATGGCTGCGATACCATCCGGTTCCCCAACGGACTCCGCCAGGACGACGCGATGAACCGAGTGTTGTACCCAGGTACCTTCGACCCGATTACCAAAGGCCATGGCGATCTGGTCGAACGCGCCTCGCGCTTGTTCGACCATGTGATCATCGCAGTCGCTGCCAGCCCCAAGAAAAACCCACTGTTTCCTCTGGAGCAGCGTGTGGAGCTGGCCCGCGAGGTCACCAAGCACCTGCCGAACGTTGAAGTAGTGGGCTTTTCGACACTGCTGGCGCACTTCGCCAAGGAACAGAACGCCAATGTATTCCTGCGCGGCCTGCGCGCGGTGTCGGATTTCGAATATGAATTCCAGCTGGCCAACATGAACCGCCAACTGGCGCCGGACGTAGAGAGCCTGTTTCTCACGCCGTCGGAGCGTTATTCGTTTATTTCCTCGACGTTGGTCCGAGAGATTGCGGCGTTGGGCGGTGATATCACCAAGTTCGTACACCCTGCGGTGGCGGATGCGCTGACCCTGCGCTTCAAGAAGTAAGACCGCTCAACCGGCGCCCGCTCGCACTGCGGGCGCCAATGCGGCACAATTGCGCGCATTAGTTTTCCAGATGCCTTGGCAGAGTGCCCTGGCAGGAGTTTCCATGTCCCTGATCATCACCGACGATTGCATCAACTGCGACGTCTGCGAACCCGAGTGCCCGAACGCTGCCATTTCCCAGGGTGAAGAGATCTACGTGATCGACCCCAACCTGTGCACCCAGTGTGTCGGCCACTACGACGAACCCCAGTGCCAGCAAGTGTGCCCGGTCGATTGCATTCCGCTGGATGAAGCCCGGCCGGAAACGGAAGAGCAGTTGATGGAGAAGTACCGGTTGATTACCGGTAAGGCCTGAAACCTTGTGGCGGCTGGGCGGGCCTCATCGCAGGCAATCCAGCTCCCACATTTGAAGGTGCCAACAAGTCAAAATGTGGGAGCGGGCTTGCCCGCGATGAGCATAAGTATCTACACAACTTTCAGAAACTGACGAACTCCCCTGTGGCGAGCGGGCTTGCCCCGCGCTGGGCTGCGAAGCAGCCCCAAAACCAGCCGCTGCGGTGTATCTGGTACAACGCATTCGGCTTATTGGGGCTGCTTCGCAGCCCAGCGCGGGCGATGCGGCGTTCCGACAAGCCCGCTCGCCACAACTGCGCTATCTGCCTGGATCTAGGCGTTGCGGCAAAGTTGTGTAGATACCTATACCGCGATGAGGCAAGCCGCAGCGCCTGCTGTCTTCAGCTCTGGCACTTAGGGCAAAACACACTCGCCCGCTGCCCCAGCATCACATTGCGCAACTCACTGCCGCACACCTTGCACGCCTCGCCCCCACGCCCGTAGACAAACAGCTCCTGCTGGAAATACCCCGGCTGCCCGTCGCCGCCAATAAAGTCACGCAAGGTCGTACCGCCACGCTCGATGGCGGCCGCGAGGATGCGTTTGATCTCGATCGCCAGCTTCAGGTAACGCCCACGGGAAATGCCCTTGGCTTCCCGGCGCGGATCAATCCCGGCGGCAAACAGCGCCTCGGTCGCGTAGATATTGCCCACGCCCACCACCACCGCGTTGTCCATGATGAACGGCTTGACTGCCATGGAGCGCCCGCGGGACAGCTGGAACAGGCGCTCGCCATCAAACAGATCGGTCAACGGCTCCGGCCCCAGGCGCAGCAGCAGTTCGTGGTTATGCGGGTCCTGGCTCCAAAGCATCGCGCCAAAACGCCGGGGGTCGGTGTAGCGCAGGGCCAGGCCCGACTCCAGCTCGATATCCACATGCTCATGCTTGGCCGCCGGCAGACCGACTTCCACCAGGCGCAGATTGCCCGACATGCCCAAGTGGCTGATCAAGGTGCCGACTTCGGCGTTGATCAGCAGGTACTTGGCCCGCCGCTCCACCAGCACGATACGCTGCCCGGACAGGCGCACATCCAGGTCTTCGGGGATCGGCCAGCGCAGGCGCCGTTCACGCACCACCACGCGGCTGACCCGCTGGCCTTCCAGGTGCGGCGCAATCCCGCGCCGGGTGGTTTCGACTTCTGGCAGCTCAGGCATATTCGTCTCGCGATAGAAAGGTTAGTGCGCGCCCAGTTCGCGGATCGACAACTTCATGCTTTCGAAGTCGTAGTCCGACAGGCCCACGTAATCCAGGACCAGATGGCCGATGCTCTCCCACTCATGGTCCACCGTCTGGTTGCCCAGCACCCGATAGGACGCGCAGATATGCTCGGCCATTTTCAGGATCGCCAGCAGGTTTTTCAGCGGGCTGTTGCGCGCCGACTCATCGCTGAAAATCGCCAGGGCGTTGTGGTGGTTGGCGATGGCGTTGGTCACATGTTCCGGCAGGCGCCAGGACTTGGCGGTGTAATAACCCACCACCGCATGGTTGGTATGGAACGCGCGGTTCTCGGTGTCGACCACCCGGCAATCAGGCCCGGCCTTGGCGTAGGAATCTTCCAGCACGCTCATGTAGTCCGGGAACCGCTTGAGCATCAGCGGCACGCCACAATCGTGGAACAGCCCCAGGGCGTAAGCTTCGTCCACCGCCTGGGAGCCGGTGCGCTTGGCCAGGGTCAGGCAGGTCATCGCCACATCCTGGGCCGTGTCCCAGAACCGGTTGAGGGTGACGATCGTGTCGTCGCTCATCTCGCCCTTGATCGATTGGGCGTTGATCAGGTTGACGATGGAGCGGCTGCCCAGCAGGTTGACCGCGCGCTGGATCGAGGCAATTTTGTTGCTCAGGCCGTAATACGGCGAGTTGACGATTTTCAGCAACGAGCCGGACAGGCCGGGGTCCTGGGAGATCAACCGCGCAATCACCTCCAGGTCCGGGTCGGGCATATATTGCTCCATCTGCAAATCCACCATGATCTGCGGTTGGGGCGGCACGCTGATGCCTTGCAGGGCCTGTTGGATCTGTTCGGCGGAAAGCTCTTGGGACATAGGTACATACTCTGGGCTAGGGGGCGATTCTAACCCCGATGGGAACCTGACCGACACCTCAAAAGCCGGATTGGAAACCGGAGCAAAATGTGAGAGCTGGCTTGCCTGCGATGGCATCGCTGCGGTGCGACAGACAGACCGAGTCGCCTGGATCGCAGGCAAGCCAGCTCCCACATGTCCGGCGGCGCGGCCAACAACGACACAACACGGTATACTCCCGCTCTTTTTTCCGGAGCGACGTCATGTCCCTGCCAAGCCTGCGTCTCAAAGCCAACGCCGATCGTCGTTTGCGCAACGGCCACCTGTGGGTCTACAGCAACGAAATCGATGTAGCCGCCACCCCACTCCACGGCTTCCAGGCAGGCGACCAGGCCATCCTCGAAGCCGCCGGCGGCAAGACCCTGGGCATCGTGGCCATGAGCCCGAACAACCTGATCTGCGCGCGCCTGCTGTCGCGTGACATCAAGTTGCCTTTGGACAAGTCGCTGCTGGTGCACCGCCTCAACGTCGCCCTGTCCCTGCGCGACCGCCTGTTCGACAAGCCGTTCTACCGCCTGGTCTACGGCGATTCCGACCTGCTGCCGGGCCTGGTAGTCGACCGTTTCGGCGACATCCTGGTGGTGCAGATCGCCTCGGCGACCATGGAAGCCCATAAAGAAGACGTGATCGCCGCACTGACCCAAGTGCTCAAGCCCAGCGGCATCCTGTTCAAGAACGACTCCGCCGCGCGCGATGCCGAAGGCCTCAACCGCTACGTCGAAACCGTGTTCGGCCTGGTGCCGGAGTGGGTTGCGCTGGAAGAAAACGGCGTGAAATTCGAAGCCCCGGTGATCCAGGGCCAGAAGACCGGCTGGTTCTACGACCACCGCATGAACCGCGCACGCCTGGCCCCGTACGCCAAAGGCAAACGCGTCCTCGACCTGTACAGCTACATCGGCGGCTGGGGCGTGCAAGCTGCAACGTTCGGCGCCAGTGAAGTGTTCTGCGTCGACGCCTCGGCCTTCGCCCTCGATGGCGTCGAGCGCAACGCCGCGCTCAACGGCGTCGCGGAGAAAATGACCTGCATCGAAGGCGACGTCTTTGAAGCGTTGAAAGAACTGAAAGCCAGCGAAGAACGCTTCGACGTGATCGTCGCCGACCCACCGGCCTTCATCAAACGCAAAAAAGACATGAAAAACGGCGAAGGCGCCTACCGCCGCCTGAACGAGCAAGCCATGCGCCTGCTCAGCAAGGACGGCATCCTGGTCAGCGCCTCGTGCTCCATGCACCTGCCGGAAGACGACCTGCAAAACATCCTGCTGACCAGCGCCCGCCACCTGGACCGCAATATCCAGATGCTGGAACGCGGCGGCCAGGGCCCGGACCACCCGGTGCACCCGGCGATTGCCGAGACCCGCTATATCAAGAGCATTACGTGCCGGTTGTTGCCCAATAGCTAAGCCAAATCCCGGTTCCAACCTGAAACCGGCTCCACTGTAGGAGCGAGCTCGCTCGCGAAGAACGCCAACGATAACGCAGCGCTACCAGGTAACCTGCGTCGCCTATGGGTTTTTCGCGAGCAAGCTCGCTCCTACAGTGGGCCGTGGCATATTCAGAATTACTGTTTGAACACCCATAGACGCTGGCGCCTCCTACCTTTTCTCTTCTAACCACAGAAGAGAACGAAGGAATGTCCACCCCGCAAAATGCGCATCGGCTGCGTGCAGGGCGCTATTCAGAGCCTGGAAGAATCTATCTGCTGACCGCCGTGACCCACCAGCGGCAGGCAATCTTCAAGGACTGGCGTATCGGCCGCCTACTTGTCAGCGAGTTCAGAAAGGCACAGGAAGACGGCGAGGCAACTTCGCTGGCCTGGGTAGTCATGCCTGACCATTTTCATTGGCTGGTCGAATTGCATAACGGCGATTTGCCTAGGCTGATGCAAACCACCAAATCGCGAAGTGCCCGCGCCATCAACCAGTCGAAACGCACCTTCGGGACGATTTGGCAAAAAGGTTACTTCGACCGAGCGCTGCGCAGGGAAGAGGACTTGAAGGTTATGGCCCGCTACATCATTGCCAATCCTTTGCGAGCCGGTCTGGTCGAACACATCGGCCAATACCCACTGTGGGATGCCATCTGGCTTTGAAACGTCTCCCTGTAGGAGCGAGCTCGCTCGCGAAGAACGCCAACGATAACGCAGCGCCCCCCGGCAACCTGCGTCGCCTATGGGTTTTTCGCGAGCAAGCTCGCTCCTACAGGAAGACGGTGTAGAATCGGCCGTATTCATCGCCAGTCATCCCCCGGCGGGTTTATGAGCTCAAGGCCAATGCGCACGGCGATCCCGTCACGTTTGCGGCAACTTCCGGACACCAGGGCCATTTTTCGGGTGTTCCAGACGTCAATAGAAGCTCACTCCCCTTTGATTCCTGATTAGCCGCCCGGAGTGCTCCATGCCAGATTACCGCTCGAAAACATCCACCCACGGCCGCAACATGGCCGGCGCGCGCGCTCTGTGGCGTGCCACGGGGATGAAAGATGACGACTTCAAGAAGCCGATCATCGCGATTGCCAACTCGTTCACCCAGTTCGTACCGGGCCATGTCCACCTCAAGGACCTGGGCCAACTGGTCGCCCGTGAGATCGAACGCGCTGGCGGCGTGGCCAAGGAATTCAACACCATTGCCGTGGACGACGGCATTGCCATGGGCCATGACGGCATGCTGTATTCCCTGCCGAGCCGCGAGATCATCGCTGACTCCGTGGAGTACATGGTCAACGCCCACTGCGCCGACGCCATCGTGTGCATCTCCAACTGCGACAAGATCACCCCCGGCATGCTGATGGCCTCCCTGCGCCTGAACATCCCGGTGATCTTCGTCTCCGGCGGCCCGATGGAAGCCGGCAAGACCAAGCTCGCCTCCCACGGCCTAGACCTGGTGGACGCCATGGTCATCGCCGCCGATTCCAGCGCTTCTGACGAGAAGGTCGCGGAATACGAGCGCAGCGCTTGCCCAACCTGCGGTTCGTGCTCCGGCATGTTCACCGCCAACTCGATGAACTGCCTGGTGGAAGCCCTGGGCCTGGCGTTGCCGGGCAACGGTTCGACGCTGGCGACCCACAGTGACCGCGAGCAGTTGTTCCTGCAGGCCGGCCGCACCATCGTCGAGCTGTGCAAGCGTTACTACACCGAGAACGATGAGTCGGTATTGCCGCGCAATATCGCCAACTTCAAGGCGTTCGAAAACGCCATGACCCTGGATATCGCCATGGGCGGTTCCACCAACACCATCCTGCACTTGCTGGCCGCCGCCCAGGAGGCCGAGATCGATTTCGACCTGCGCGACATCGACCGCCTGTCCCGCAACGTGCCGCAACTGTGCAAAGTCGCGCCGAACATCCAGAAGTACCACATGGAAGACGTGCACCGTGCCGGCGGCATCTTCTCGATCTTGGGTTCCCTGGCCCGTGGCGGCCTGCTGCACACCGACCTGCCGACAGTGCACAGCAAGTCCCTGGCCGAAGGCATCGCCAAGTGGGACATCACCCAGACTGACGATGAAGCCGTGCACACCTTCTTCAAGGCCGGCCCTGCCGGGATCCCGACCCAGACGGCATTCAGCCAGTCGACCCGTTGGGACACCCTGGACGACGACCGTGAAAACGGCTGCATCCGTAGCGTCGAGCACGCCTACTCGCAAGAAGGCGGCCTGGCCGTGCTGTACGGCAACATCGCCCTCGACGGCTGCGTGGTGAAAACCGCCGGCGTGGATGAGTCGATCCATGTGTTCGAAGGTCGCGCCAAGATCTACGAAAGCCAGGACAGCTCGGTGCGCGGCATCCTCGCCGACGAGGTGAAAGAAGGCGACATCGTGATCATCCGCTACGAAGGCCCGAAAGGCGGCCCGGGTATGCAGGAAATGCTCTACCCGACGTCGTACCTCAAGTCCAAGGGCCTGGGCAAAGCCTGCGCACTGCTGACCGATGGTCGCTTCTCTGGCGGTACGTCCGGCCTGTCAATCGGCCACGCTTCGCCAGAAGCCGCAGCCGGTGGCGCGATTGGCCTGGTACAGGATGGCGACAAGGTGCTGATCGACATTCCGAACCGCTCGATCAACCTGTTGATCAGCGATGAAGAACTGGCCGCACGCCGGGTTGAGCAGGACAAGAAAGGCTGGAAACCGGTGGAGAAGCGTCCGCGCAAAGTCACCACCGCGCTGAAAGCCTACGCCCTGCTGGCCACCAGTGCCGACAAGGGTGCGGTGCGTAACAAGGCCATGCTCGACGGCCTGTAAGCCCCGCCCATGAAAATGCCCCGCCAGGTGCGGGGCATTTTTTTGCCTGCCTGAATCGCCAAGCCACAGGAGATCAAATGTGGGGGCTGGCTTGCCTGCGATGGGGACACCACGGCGTACCTGATACACCGCGTCGATGCCATCGCAGGCAAGCCAGCTCCTACAGGGTTACTGGATTTCGTCGGGCTTGACGATCACCCAATTCTTGTCCGCCGTCACCGCCAGCCCTTCTTTGGCCTGGGCCGCGGCGTGCTTGGCGATCATGCCGTTGAGTTGGGTCATGTACTTGTCCTTGCGGTTGATCCACAAGTGAATGCCGCCCTTGGCCACGTCCACATCGTGGAACAGCATGTAGCCGTCGCTGGTGGGGGTGTCGCCGCCGACCAGTACCGGTTTTTTCCATTCATCGATGTAGGTGAGGATCGCCGCGTGCTTGCCTGCCATCCAGGTTGCCGGGGTCCACAGGTAGGGGGTCAGTTCCAGGCCCAGGTTGGCTTTTTCGTCATATTTGCCGGCGCTGATCTGCTTACGCGCGGTGGTCAACTCGCCGGTCTGGCGGTCCTTGAGCAGGGTGGTGACGCCAATGACGTTCTGCGGCTTGACGTTGTAGCCGTACTTGGGATCCGAAGCGACCATGCGCACCAGCTCTTCAGAGGCCGCCGTCATCACGTACACGTCGATGCCGTTTTCCATCAATTTGTTGTACAGCTCGGTCTGGCCAGTGAAGATTTTCGGTGGCTGCACCTCCATGTTCTTCACCACATCGCCTTCGAAGTAGGTGACCGGCACCGGCTTGCCGGAGGCCATCAGCTCATCGACGTAGCCCTTGAGTTCCTTGAGGGTGAAGCCAGAGAACACCTGGGCGACCCACGGGTAGCAGACCATGTCGTCCACTTCGCACAGGCGATAGTAGTAACTGAACAGACTTTCCTTATGGTCGGCGGTGTCTTTGAACGGCATAAGCTTGAGCGACGGGTCGAGACTGTCACGGGTGATCAGGCCCTTGTTTTCCATGTACGGCAGCAGCGACTCTTCAAGGTCGAAGCGGTAGCTGGTGTTGTCCATGTCGAATACCGCGTAGTTACCCTTGTTGGCGTTGGCGGTGATCATTTCATTCAGTTGCTTGGCGGCGGGTGCCGGCCAGTGTTTCAACTCGGTGGCGGCCATGACCTGGCTGGCAAGCCCCAGGCACAGCGCGGCGGCAAACAGTCTCGGCGCGAGCTTCATGTGCGTTTTCTCCCTGAGTGAAAAGCACCAACGCTAACAAATCTGTATGACAGCCCCCGCCACACGCACGACCGACGGCGTCCTGATCCCGTCACCCACTTACACAGGAGCGTCAACGCCTTATTCCAAAAACGACAGTCGCCATTCCATAACGGTATTAAATCAATATATTTCAAGCTGTTAGGATTTCCGGTTCGCAGTCGCACGCTCATGCGATTGGCAGTCCTTTACCTGGAGCTTCAATGAATCTGCCGCTGATTCTCAACCTGTTGGTGTTCCTCGCATTATTGCTGGGCCTGGCACAAACCCGCCGTACTAACTGGAGCCTGGCCAAGAAGGTGTTGTTCGCCTTGGTCCTGGGCGTTGCCTTCGGTGTGGCCCTGCATACGATCTACGGCGCAGGCCACCCGGTGCTCAAAGCCTCGATCGGCTGGTTCGACCTGGTCGGCAACGGTTATGTGCAACTGTTGCAGATGATCGTGATCCCGCTGGTGTTCGCCTCGATCCTCAGCGCCGTAGCCCGCCTGCATAACGCCGCATCCCTTGGCAAAATCAGCTTCCTGACCATTGGCACGCTGCTGTTCACCACCGCCATTGCGGCGCTGATCGGTATCGGCCTGACCAACCTGTTCGGCCTTACCGCCGAAGGCCTGGTGGCCGGCACTCAGGAACTGGCGCGCCTGCAAGTGATCCAGAGTGATTACGCAGGCAAGGTCGCCGACCTGAATATCCCGCAGTTGCTGCTGTCGTTCATCCCGCAGAACCCGTTTGCCGACCTGGCCCGGGCCAAGCCGACGTCGATTATCAGCGTGGTGATCTTCGCCGCGTTCCTGGGCGTTGCCGCGCTGCAACTGCTCAAGGACGATGTGGAAAAAGGCCAGAAAGTGATCAACGCCATCGACACCCTGCAAGCCTGGGTGATGCGCCTGGTGCGCCTGGTGATGAAGCTGACCCCTTACGGCGTGCTGGCGTTGATGACCAAAGTGGTCGCCAGCTCCAACCTGCAAGACATCATCAAGCTCGGCAGCTTCGTGCTGGTTTCCTACCTGGCACTGGGGCTGATGTTTGTAGTCCACGGCCTGCTGCTGTCGCTGGCCGGGATCAACCCACTGCGCTTCTTCCGCAAGGTGTGGCCGGTGCTGACCTTCGCGTTTACCAGTCGCTCCAGCGCAGCAAGCATCCCGTTGAGCATCGAAGCGCAAACCCGTCGCCTGGGCATCCCGCAGTCCATCGCCAGCTTTGCCGCCTCGTTTGGCGCGACGATTGGCCAGAACGGTTGCGCCGGCCTGTATCCGGCGATGTTGGCGGTGATGGTCGCGCCGACCGTGGGCATCAACCCGCTGGACCCACTGTGGATCGCAACATTGGTGGCGATTGTGACCTTGAGTTCAGCCGGCGTGGCCGGTGTGGGCGGCGGTGCGACGTTTGCCGCGCTGATCGTGCTACCGGCCATGGGCTTGCCGGTGGCGTTGGTGGCGCTGCTGATTTCCGTGGAGCCGCTGATCGACATGGGCCGCACGGCGTTGAACGTGAATGGTTCGATGACCGCGGGGGCGATTACCAGCCAGATCATGCAGCAGACCGATAAAGAGCTGCTCAATGCCGATGAGCATCCTGAGTTGGCGCAAGCCTAAAGCCCCCCTGTGGAGAGGGGGCTTGTCCCCCGTTGGGCTGCGTAGCAGCCCCAGTAAGCCGAGTGCGCTGTATCAGATACTCTGTAGCGGCTGGTTTTGGGGCTGCTTCGCAGCCCAGCGGGGGACAAGCCCCCTTGCCACAGAGAGCTAGGCCTTTTCCCAGACTTCGAAGTTGTAGGCCGGCTTGTCGCCTTCTGCCGGATTCTGCACATTCGACACCAGCTTCCACCGGTTCAAGTCAAACTCCGGAAACCACGCATCCCCCTGCGGGCTCAACGCAACCCGCGTCAGATACAGGCGATCCGCCTGCTCCAGGCCTTGCGCATACAGCTGCGCGCCGCCGATCAGCATCAGCTCATCCACACCCTGCTCCAGCGCCCAGGCTTCGGCCCGCGCAACGGCTGCATCCAGTGAAGGAAAAACTTGCGCACCTTCAAGCTTAAGATCGGTCTGACGGCTGACCACAATGTTCAAGCGCCCCGGCAACGGTCGGCCCAGGGAATCCCAGGTCTTGCGCCCCATGATGATCGGCTTGCCCAGGGTGGTGGCCTTGAAATATTTGAAATCCCCCGGCAAATGCCAGGGCATGCTGTTGTCGACGCCGATCACGCGGTTTTCACCGAGGGCTGCGATCAGGCTTAAAGGGAGAGTTTTTTTCATGGCAACGAGAATACCAGAGGCGCGGGCCAGGGGTTATGCTCCAGGCTCACTGACACAACAGGACCGCGCGTGACAGCACTGAACCCTCTGCAAAAACTGTGGCTGACGGAAACCGTGCGCCTGCGTGAAGAACACGCCGGCCCCCTGGAAGACCAGGAAGCCAATCGCCTGGCCCGCAGCAACGGCGGCGACCTGCCGACACGTATTCAAAACCGTGCACTGTGGCTGGCCGAGCGCGACGGCCTGAGCGCCGCCCTGCTGCACTGGTTGCAAGGTGCGCGGCTGGCGCTGATCGCGCTGATGGTGCTGGCCGTGGTCAGCGGCGCCGGCCTGGCGTTCGCCGCCCTGGGCAACGGCCTGGCCCCGGTCAATGTGTTCTGGGCCCTGGGCAGCCTGCTGGGCTTGAACCTGATCCTGCTGCTGAGCTGGGCCCTGGGCCTGGTGTTTGCCGGCGAGCACAGCGCCAGCCTCGGCCGCCTGTGGTTGTGGCTCAGCGAAAAATTCGCCCGTGATGCCAAGGCCGCGCAACTGGCGCCGGCGTTGTTGTTGCTGCTGCAACGCCACAAGCTCAACCGCTGGGCGGTCGGTGTGCTGGTCAATGGCCTGTGGCTGCTGGCGCTGTGCAGCGCGCTGGTGATCCTGCTGACATTAATGGCCACCCGGCGCTACGGGTTTGTCTGGGAAACCACCATCCTCGGCACCGACACCTTTGTCAGCGTGACCCAGGCCCTGGGCAGCCTGCCCGCCCTGCTCGGCTTCAGCGTGCCGACCGTCGAGATGATCCGCGCCAGTGGCGACTCTGCCCTCAATATCGAAAGCGCCCGCCAAGCCTGGGCCGCCTGGCTGGTGGGCGTATTGCTGGTCTACGGCCTGCTGCCCCGACTGCTCCTCGCCTTGCTCTGCCTATGGCGCTGGCGACGCGGGCGTGCCGCCTTGGGCCTGGACCTCAACCTGCCCGGCTACAGCCACTTGCGCGAAGCCTTGATGCCCAGCAGCGAACGCCTGGGTGTCAACGATGCAGCTCCAGAACAGTTGCATCACGTCAGCGGCGGCGCCAGCGAACTGCACAGCGATGGCGCCCTGCTGGTGGCCATCGAACTGGACGACCAACACCCCTGGCCGCCCAAACTACCGGCCACGGTCAAAAACGCCGGCATCCTCGACAGCCGCGAATCACGCCACAAACTGCTGGAGCAACTGACCCGCTTCCCGCCCGCGCGCCTGGTGATCGCCTGCGACCCACGCCGCTCGCCGGATCGTGGCAGCCTGGCGCTGATCGGCGAACTGGCCCGCAGCGCCAGCGCCACCCGTGTCTGGCTGCTGCAAGCACCACCGGGCCAGGCGCTGGATGCCGAGCGCCTCGGCGATTGGCACACGGCCTTGCAGCAACTGGACCTGCCCTTCGCCGACTGCGCGCCACTCACCTGGCTGGAGACCGGTCATGACTAAACCCCTGAAACTGGCGGTGGTCGGCCACACCAACGTCGGCAAGACCTCGCTGCTGCGCACCCTGACCCGTGACGTGGGTTTTGGCGAAGTGTCCCACCGCCCCAGCACCACCCGGCATGTCGAAGGCGCGCGTTTGTCGGTCGACGGCCAAGCCTTGCTGGAGCTGTACGACACGCCAGGCCTGGAAGATGCCATCGCCTTGCTCGATTACCTTGAGCGCCTCGACCGACCGGGCGAACGCCTCGACGGCCCGGCTCGCCTCGCCCGTTTCCTGGAAGGCAGCGAAGCCCGTCAACGCTTCGAACAGGAAGCCAAGGTGTTGCGTCAGTTGCTGGCGTCCGACGCCGGTCTGTACGTGATCGACGCCCGGGAACCGGTGCTGGCCAAATACCGCGACGAGCTGCAAGTACTGGCCAGTTGCGGCAAGCCGCTGTTGCCGGTGCTCAACTTTGTCAGCAGCAGCGACCACCGCGAGCCGGACTGGCGCGAAGCCCTGGCCCGCCTGGGCCTGCATGCACTGGTGCGCTTTGACAGCGTGGCGCCCCCCGAAGATGGCGAGCGACGGCTGTATGAAAGCCTGGCCCTGTTGCTGGAAAGCTCACGCCCCCAGCTGGAACGGCTGATCCTTGATCAGCAGGCTCAACGCCAGGCGCGCCAGCAAAGCGCCGCACGCCTGATCGCCGAGCTGCTGATCGACTGCGCCGCATGCCGGCGCAGTGTGGTCACCGAGGATGAACAGCAAGCCATCAGCGATCTGCGCAAAGCCGTACGCCAGCGCGAACAACGTTGCGTCGAAGCCCTGCTCAAGTTGTTCGGCTTCCGCCCGCAGGACGCTGCGGCCAGCGACCTGCCGTTGCTGGACGGGCGTTGGGGCGATGATTTGTTCAACCCCGAAACCCTCAAGCAACTGGGGGTACGGGTCGGCGGCGGGATTGCGGCGGGGGCAGCGGCCGGTGCCGGTGTGGACTTGCTGGTCGGCGGCCTGACCCTGGGCGCCGCCGCCCTCGCCGGAGCGATTGCCGGCGGCGCACTGCAAACCGCGCGCAGCTACGGCAGCCGCCTGCTGGGCAAGATCAAGGGCCAGCGCGAGCTGACGGTGGATGACAGCGTGCTGCGCCTGCTGGCCCTGCGCCAACGGCAATTGCTAAAGGCCCTGGCCCTGCGCGGGCACGCGGCGATGCACAGCATCAAGGTCGACACTCCGCAAGACAAGACCTGGCGTGAAGGCAAACTGCCGGACGCCCTGCACAAGGCCCGCGCCCATCCGCAATGGTCGTCGCTCAACCCTCACCCAAGGTTAAGCCAGGCCGAACGTCAGGAACAGATCGAAGCCCTGGCCCAGCGCCTGGACGAGGCTTAAGCCGCCAGCAATTGCCGGGCCTTGGCCTTCAGCACCTCAAGGTCCAGCACCGGCACGTGCATGTCCTTGGCCTGCTCATCCCAGTGGCGCATGCGCAGGCTCACCGCGCACAGCGGGTCCTGCTCGAACGCCAGGGCCTCATCGGCCGTCATCACCCCACCCTGGTAGCCCAGGGTGCGGCGGCTGGCCTCGCTCAAGCGATGGTAATAGTCCGGCTGGCTGAAGGTCAGGTAGCGCTTGGCCTGTACGTGATATTCCACCAGTTTCGCCAGGCGCTCGCTGAAGCCGGCGCGCCGCAGATAGTCGGCGCCCAGGCGTTCGTGGCTGACTACGCCGTAGCCGCCCATGTTCGCGCCACCCTGGCCGCAGATATGCCCGATATCGTGGAAGAACGCCGCCAGCACCACTTCATCGTCGAAGCCCTCGGCCATCGCCAGTTGTGCGGCCTGGGACATATGCTCGATCTGCGACACCGGCTCGCCGATGTAGTCGGCGGCGCCATGCTGTTCGTACAGGCCGAAGACTTCGGCGACTACCTGCTCAGCGTTCATCACGCCTCCCCCCACAGTTCAGTGATATTGCGCTCGGCCATCGCCGGCCCCACGCTCATGCCTACGCCCGTATGCATCAAGGCCACGCGCACGCCATCTGCAGCGCGCAGGAACGAAAACGGCCCCGGCCCCCGGGAACCATAGACGCCCTGCCAGCGTTCCACGACCTGAATCTGGCAGCCCAGGGTCTGTTCTGCCAACTCGATCATCCAGTTGTCCACCTGTTCGGCATTGAATGGCGACGGATCGCTGCCGTAATGGTGGGAGTCGCCGATGATCAACTCGCCATGGGGCGTCGGGCTGATCAACAGGTGGATGCCATGTTCATCCAGGTGCGGCGTGTCGCGCAGGATCTGTGCCTGCACGGCGGCGGCTTGCGGCAAGTCGGCGAAGGCGCCGTAGTGCACGCAGCTCAGGCCCGTGAGCAGCGCATGTTGCAGGTTCAAGTCGGCCTTGGGCCGCGCGCGCAGCATTTGCAACTGGCAGATTTGCGGTGTGAGTTGGGCGATCTGCTCGGCCAGCAGGGTCTGATAGTCGTGGCCGGAGCAGACAATGATCTGCTCGCCGCGAAAGCTGCCGGCGGTGGTGTGCAGTTGGCCGGGCTCGATGTCGCGTACCAGGGTGGAGAAGTGAAACTCTACCTTGAGTTCGCGACGCAGGTAGTCGATCAGCGCCGGCAGCGCCTCACGGGAATACAGCTGCTGATCGTCGAGGCCGTGCAGCGCAGCGCGATGATGGCGGAACTGGCCGCCGTACAGATCATTCATGGCGGCGCCTTGCAGCAGGTTGACGCGGTAGCCGTGCGCCTTGGCGCGACCGGCGCAAAAGGCTTGCAGCAAATGCTCTTCGGCTTCGGTGCGGGCAAACAGGTAAGAGCCATTGCGCTTGAGTTGCAGGTTCGCCAGTTGTGCCCACTGGCCCCAGATCTCGCGGCTTTGCCGGGCCAGGTCGAGCATCTGCCCAGGCGGTTGACCAGTGACCAGGGCCTGGCCGAAGTTACGCACCGAGGCACCCAGGGGCGTGGCCGTGCGTTCGAAGACCCTGACCTTGAGGCCGCGCTTGGCGGCGGCGTAGGCGTGGGACAGGCCGAGGATACCGGCGCCGACGATCAGCAAATCACTGTGGTGTGTCATGGTGTTCGCCCCCTGTAGGAGCAAGCTTGCTCGCGAAGAACTTGAGGGCGCAGCGTGGATTCTGACGGCCCGCGTTATCGTTCACGTTCTTCGCGAGCAAGCTCGCTCCTACAGTTTTAGAAACGGTTGAAGTTATTGTTTTTCCGACTTGCCGTCATAGCGCTTGCGCCATTCAGTCAGGATGTTGTCGCGGTTTTTCGAGGCCCAGGCAAAGTCGTTCTTGATCAGGCGCTGCTCGTAGTCCGCCGGCAATTCGGTCTGTGGCTTGGCGATTCCCGGCTGGGCCAGGACCGCAAAGTTTTCCTTGTACAACTCCATCGCCGCCGGGCTTGCAGAGAAGTCGGCGAGTTTCTGCGCCGCTTCCTGGTGGGCGGTGCCCTTGATCACCGCAGTGGCTTCAATGTCCCAGCCCAGGCCTTCCTTGGGCAAGACGATATCCAGCGGCGCGCCCTGGCGCTTCAACTGCACGGCCGGGTACTCGAAGGAGATACCGATCGGGAATTCGCCGGACGCCGCCAACTTGCACGGCTTGGAGCCGGAGTGCACGTACTGGCCGATGTTCTGGTGCAGGTCATCCATGTACTGCCAGCCCTGCTTCTCGCCGAAGGTCTGCAGCCAGGCGCTGACGTCGAGGAACCCGGTGCCGGACGACGCCGGGTTCGGCATGACGATCTTGCCTTTGTATTCCGGCTTGGTCAGGTCCTGCCAACTGATCGGCTTGCTCAGGCCCTGCTTTTCGGCTTCGACGGTGTTGAAGCAGATGGTCGCAGCCCATACGTCCATGCCGACCCAGGCCGGTGGGTTGGCGGCGTCGCGGTAGTTCTTGCCAATCTTGTCCAGGTCCTTTGGCGCGTAGCTTTGCAGCATGCCTTGCTGATCGAGGATCGCCAGGCTGGAAGCCGCCAGGCCCCACACCGCATCGGCTTGCGGGCGGGCTTTTTCCGCCAGCAGCTTGGCGGTGATGATGCCGGTGGAGTCCCGCACCCACTTGATCTCGACGTCCGGGTTGGCCGCTTCGAAGGCTTTTTTGTAGGTCTTCAATTGCTCGGCTTCAAGGGCCGTGTACACGGTCAACTCGGTCTTGGCAGCAAAGGCATTCAGGCTGAACGCGGTGAGCACAGCAGCGGCGAGGGCCAGGGGCTTGAACATGGTGCGTTTCCTTGTGTGGGGCAGGGTTATTGACCGGGCGCGGTTTGGCGCCAGGCCTGGGAGCGGCGCAACAAGCCGCGTGAGGCCCACGCCAGCAGCAGCGAAACGCCGGCTGAAGTGAACAGAATCAGGGTCGACATGGCCGCCGCGCCGCCAACGTTGCCGGCGTCGTCCATGTTCAACACGGCGACTGCGGCGAGGATGGTGTCGGGGCTGTAGAGAAAGATCGCCGCCGACACAGTGGTCATCGCCGAGACAAACAGGTAGCGCAGGATGTCCAACAGCGCCGGCAGGCAGATCGGCACGGTGACCCGCAGATAGTGGCGGTACAACGGCGCCTTGAGCGACAGCGCGGCGGCTTCGAACTCGGCGTCCAGTTGGCGCAGGGCGGTGGTGGCGGTCATCTGCGCGGTGGTCAAATAGTGCGCAATGGTGCACACCACCAGCAGCGTCATGGTCCCGTAGAGCACATGCAGCGGGTTGCCGTTGAGGTTGAAAAAGAACACATAACCCAGGCCCAGCACCAAGCCCGGCACTGCCATCGGCACAAAACTGAGCATGCGCAGCGCCAGGTTGAGGCCTTTTTGCCCTTTGGTCTTTTCCATCAGGTAGGCGCCGGTGAAGATCAGCACACTGCCGATCAATGCGGTGCAGATCGCCATGGTCAAACTGTTGCGATAGGCCAGCCAGCCGCCACCGGCGGTGTCGTTGAACTGGTAATGGTTGAGCGACAGCGACAGGTTGTACGGCCAGAATTTCACCAGCGACGAATACACCGCCATACCGAACACCAACAGCAGCACCGCGCAGATCAGCAACACAATCGCCAGGTAGCAGCCATCGCGCAGGCGCGACGGCGCCGGCTGGAACACTTGGGCGCGGCCACTCATGGAGTCGCCGTGGCGCCGGCGCAGCCAGGTATCCACCGCAAAACTGAGCAGCGCCGGCAGCAGCAACACCATGCCGATCAAGGCGCCGCGACCGAACTGCTGCTGGCCGACCACCGCCTTGTAGGCTTCCAGCGCCAGTACTTGATAGTCGCCGCCCACCACCACGGGCACGCCGAAGTCGGTGATGGTCAGGGTGAACACCAGGCAGAACGCGGCAAACACAGCCTGGCGCGTCGCCGGCCAGGTGATGCTGCGAAACGCCCGCGCGGGGCTGGCACCCATGCTTGAGGCAGCATCGAACAGCCGCGCATCCGCCAAAGACAGCGCCGACAGCAGGATCATCAGGGCATGGGGAAAGGTGTAGATCACTTCACCGAGGACAATGCCCCAGAAGCCGTAGATGTTGTCTGACAGCAGGCCGCGCAACATGCCCTGGTTGCCGAACAGATACACCAGGGCGATGCCCGGCAACATCGAGGGCGCCATCAGCGGCAGCAATGACAGGCCACGCCAGAGCGTCTTGCCGGGGATCAGCGTGCGTTGCAGGGCGTAGGCAAACAGGTAGGCCAGGGGTACGACGATGGCCGCAACGCTCAGGGAAACCTTCAGGCTATTGCCCAGCAGCCAATGGAAGTTGGCGCTGGTCAGCAACTCGCGCGCCGCCACCAGCCCGCCGCCCTGGCCGTCTTCGGCGCTGAAGCCGCGCCAGAAGATCGCCAGCAACGGCAGCAGCACGGCGATGCCCAACAGGCAGAGCAACAGCACCTTGCCGCCCACTACAAAGATGCGGTCGCCGATTTCGGCACGGGAAACCTGGCGAGCCACGCGGCCGGGTACCGGCAGGGTCATATCGGCGGCCATCTCAGGCAAACACCTGCAGGCTGCGCGGCGGCAGTGCAACCCAGATATCCTGGGCGCCCAGGCGCGGCATGGCTTCCGGCGCCAGTTCGGCGAGCAGCGGATGGCCGGGCAACTGGTCCAGTTCAAAGCTCATGCGGCAACGGTTGCCGAGGAAGGTGATCTCGCGGACCTTGGCCGGGAACAGGTTTTCTTCGTGTACCGGCGGGTTGACGCTGATTGCTTCCGGCCGGCAGAACAAGCGGCCCGACGCGGCCTTGCCGCTGTCTTCGGCCAGGCGCACGTTCATCCCGCCGACCTGGGCGTGGCTGGCGCTGTTGCGGCTGAACGGCAGCCAGTTGCCCTGGCCGACAAACTCGGCCACGAACGGCGTGGCCGGGCGATCATAAATCTCTTGAGGAGTGGCGTATTGCTCGACCTTACCGTTGTTCATCACGGCGATGCGGTCGGCCATCAGCATGGCCTCGTCCTGGTTGTGGGTGACCATCAAGGTGGTGATGCCCAGGCGGCGTTGCAGTTGGCGCAGTTCGGTACACAGGTGCTCACGCACCCGGGCGTCGAGGGCTGACATGGGTTCGTCCAGCAGCAACAGCGACGGGGCCGGCGCCAGGGCACGGGCCAGGGCGACCCGTTGTTGCTGACCACCGGACAGTTGGCCGGGGTATTTCTTTTCGCTGCCGGTCAGGCCGACCAACTCCAGCATCTGCGCCACGCGCTTGCGCACTTCATCGCGGCCGCTGCCGGTCAGGCCGTAGCCGATATTGGCCTCGACGCTGAGGTTGGGAAACAGCGCGTAGGACTGGAACAGAATGCCGTAGTCCCGCGCCTGGGGTGCCAGTAGGGAGACATCGCGATCACCCAGGTACAACTCGCCGCTGTCCTGGCGTTCCAGGCCGGCGATGCAGCGCAGCAAGGTAGTCTTGCCACAGCCCGAAGGGCCAAGCAGGCACACCAGCTCACCGGCAGCGACGTCCAGGGACACATGGTCCAGGGCGGTAAAGGCGCCGAAGCGCTTCTGGATACCACGCACCTTCATCGGCGCGCCGGGGTTGAGCTGGGCTGTGTTCATGGTGGCACCTCATCAAACTGATGAAGGCCATGCTAGGGAGCAAATGCGTCCCTGGTGTGGCAGGAAGGCAAAAGCGGGTGATAGTGGTATTGGTGGATTTGGGTAGGGTTGTGGCGTTGTGGTGACTGGCCTGGCGTTATCGCGGGCAAGCCCGCTCCCACATTTGGGGCTGTGAATACATGCAAATGTGGGATCTGGCTTGCCTGCGATGGCGATTTCAAAGCCACCAACACCCTCAGAGTGGCGACATTTCCTGCGCCAACCCCAGAAACGCCGCCGGCAACCGCGCACCTTTGCGCTCCTTGAGGCAATACAGATACTCCGGGATCTGCGGCGCATTCTCGATGGTCAGCACCCGCAGTTGCGGGTCATGGGGCACTTCCTGGCGGGCAATGATGCTGATGCCGATATTGCGCAGCACCGCCTCGCGAATCGACTCGCGGCTGCCGATCTCCAGCAGTGGCCCATAGCTTACGCCAGCGCCATCGAGCATCTCTTCGGTCAGGCGCCGGGTGGTGGAACCCGCTTCGCGCATCAACAGGGTGTGCCCCACCAACGCACTGAGTGGAACATGTTCCAGCGCGGCCAACGGGTGATTGCGATGCACCGCCAGCACCAGCGGGTCAGTGCCCAGCACCCGGCGGATCAGGCGGGGGTCTTCCAGCAGTTGCGAGGACGCGGCGACATCCACCCGGTAATCATCCAGCGCTTCGAGCACCTGCTGGGAATTGCCGATTTCCACCGCCACTTCCACGTGGGGCAAGCGTTCGCGAAAGGTCTTCACCAGGTCGAGGATGTAGTAAGGCGCGGTCGCGGCGATCCGCAAGGTGCCCTGGACCTGACCGCTGTTGCGCAGGAAAAACTCGATATCCGCTTCCTGCTGCAACAGCGCCTTGACCATCGGCAACAGCCGCGCGCCCTCGTCGCTGACGGTGAGGCGCCGGCCACCGCGATAGAACAGCTCAACCGAGTACTGGCTTTCCAGGTGGCGGATCTGGGTGGTCACCGTGGGTTGGCTCAGGCCGAGTTTCTTCGCCGCCTGGGTAATGCTGCCCAGGCGGGCAACCATGTAAAACGCCTTCAGCTCGGCACTCAGCACACCACCCTCTCATCGACTATTTGCGCAACAGGCGCAGACCATTGAACACCACCAGCAGGCTGACGCCCACGTCGGCGAACACCGCCATCCACATGGTGGCCATGCCCAGGAAGGTCACTGCCAGGAAGATCGCCTTGATCACCAGCGCCAGGGCGATGTTCTGCTTGAGGATACTCGACGTTTGTCGCGACAAACGTATGAATGCCGGAATCTTGCGCAAATCGTCGTCCATCAGCGCTACGTCGGCGGTTTCGATGGCGGTGTCGGTGCCTGCCGCGGCCATGGCAAAGCCAATCTCCGCGCGGGCCAGGGCCGGGGCGTCGTTGATACCGTCGCCGACCATGCCAACCCGGTGGTTTTTGCCGTACAGATCCTCGATGGCTTTGAGTTTGTCAGTGGGCAGCAGGTCGCCTTGAGCCTGGTCGATACCCACCTGGGCGGCAATCGCCTGGGCGGTGTGGGTGTTGTCGCCGGTGAGCATCAGGGTCTTGATGCCAAGCTCGTGCAACTGCTCGATGGCTTCGCGGCTGCTGTCCTTGACCGTGTCGGCCACGGCGAACAGCGCCAGCGGGCCGGACTTGTCGAGCAGCAGCACCACGGACTTGCCTTGTTTTTCCAGGGCGAAGAGTTTTTCTTCAAGGGCTGGCGAGCACAGGCCCAGTTCTTCCACCAGGCGGTGGTTGCCCAGGTGATAGACCTCGCCGTTGATCTCGCCACGTACCCCGCGCCCAGCCAGGGCCTCGAAGTTATCCACAGCGAGCAGCGCCAGGTTTTTATCCACAGCCGCATTGGCAATGGCCAGCGACACCGGGTGGTCGGAGCGCCCGGCCAGGCTCGCGGCCAGGGCCGGGGCGTTGTCTTGGGTGGACAGCGCCAGGTAGTCGGTCTGTACCGGTTTGCCATGGGTGATGGTGCCGGTCTTGTCCAGGGCCAGATAGTCCAGTTTGTAGCCGGCTTCCAGGTACACGCCGCCCTTGATCAGGATGCCTTTGCGCGCGGCCGCGGCCAGGCCACTGACGATGGTCACCGGAGTGGAAATCACCAGGGCGCATGGGCAGGCGACCACCAGCAGCACCAGCGCACGGTAGATCCAGTCGAACCACACCCCGCCCATGAACAGCGGCGGAATCAATGCCACGCCCAAGGCAAACAGGAATACCGCCGGGGTGTAGATTTTCGAGAAGCTGTCGACAAAGCGCTGGGTCGGCGCCCGTGAGCCCTGGGCCTGCTCCACCGCATGGATGATGCGCGCCAGGGTGGAGTTGTTGGCGGCGGCGGTCACCCGGTATTCCAGGGAACCGGCCTGGTTGATGGTGCCGGCGAAGACTTTATCGCCCACGGTTTTCTCGATCGGCAGGCTTTCGCCGGTGATCGGCGCCTGGTCGATGGTGGACTGGCCCGCGGTGACTTCCCCGTCCAGGCCAATGCGCTCACCGGGACGTACCCGCACGATGGCGCCCAGTTCAATGACTTTGACTTCCTGTTCGACCCAACTACCGTCAGCCTCGCGCACCGTGGCCTGTTCCGGTGTCATCTGCATCAGGCCGCTGATCGCGTTGCGCGCGCGGTCCAGGGACTTGGCCTCGATCAATTCGGCCACGGTAAACAGGAACATCACCATCGCGGCTTCCGGCCACTGGCCGATCAGGATCGCACCAGTCACGGCGATGCTCATCAGCGCGTTGATGTTCAGGTTGAGGTTCTTCAGGGCAATCCAGCCCTTTTTATAGGTAGTGAGGCCGCCGCTGAGGATCGACACCAGCGCCACCAGCGCCACCACCCAGGTCGGTGCAGCGTTGGTGAAATGGATCACCTCCGCTGCCAGCGCACCCACGCCGGACAGGGCCAGCGGCCACCAGGGTTTCTTGGCAGCAGGCTCGGCGGCAGGCGCACCCTCTTCGATCGGATCGGCCTGCATGCCCAGGGATTTGATGGCCTCGATGATCGGCGCGGTGCTCGGCAAATCGTGGGTCACGCCAAGGATGCGGTTGATCAGGTTGAACTCCAGTTGCTGCACACCGGCCAGCTTGCCCAGCTTGTTCTGGATCAGCGTCTGCTCAGTGGGGCAGTCCATGGCTTCGATGCGGAAAGTGCTCAGCCGCGCGTTGGCGCTGGGCGCTTCGGTCAACGTCACCAGAGAAGGCGCAGCCGCGCCGGAACAGCAGGAGCCGCCATGATCGTGCTTTTGCACAGGCTGCAGTTTTTCGCCGTGATCATGATCGTGATCGTGGTCATGCTTATGCGGGGTGTGAATGGAATCGCTCATTGTCTCGCGTCCGTGAAGGTGCCTGTTGCCAAGTAAAGACCCTGTAGCCACTATAGGGTCAAGCACCCTTTTGGAGATTGCTGCGATGAAGATCGGCGAACTGGCAAAACTGACCGACTGCCCGGTGGAAACCATCCGCTATTACGAGAAGGAAGGCCTGCTGCCGCCCCCGGCGCGCAGTGAGGGCAACTACCGGCTGTACACCCAGGCGCACACCGAGCGCCTGACCTTTATCCGCAACTGCCGCAGCCTGGACATGACCCTGGAAGAGATCCGCAGCCTGCTGGGCCTGCGCGACAGCCCCCAGGACCAGTGTGAAAGCGTCAATGCGCTGATCGACGAGCACATCCATCACGTCAAGGCGCGGATTGATGGGTTGTTGGCCCTGCAGGAACAATTGATCGACCTGCGCCAGCGCTGTGGCGAAGGGCCGGAGATTGACCAGTGCGGGATTTTGCAGCGGTTGGAGGTCAGTGGGAGTGTGGCGGCCAGTGAGGCGGAGCATTCACATGTGGGTAGAAGCCACGGCCACTAACTAATGTGAACGCCAACCAAATGTGGGAGCGGGCTTGCCCGCGATAGCGGTGGACCAGTCAATTAAGATGTCGACTGATACACCGCTATCGCGGGCAAGCCCGCTCCCACACTTTTTTGACCGCGTTTAGATCAGACCGCCATCGGCGCCGTCATCGGCGCATGGTGCTCATAGCCTTCGAGCGAGAAGTCGCCCGGTTCGATCAATTCCAGCCACTGCGGCTGGTACACCCCAGTCTTGGCAAACTCCGGCACACGCTCGCTGATCACCAGCTTCGGCGCGGCGAATGGCTCGCGCTTGAGCTGTTCGTTGAGCATGTCCAGGTGGTTTTCGTAGACGTGCGCATCACCGATGAAATAGGTGAACCAGCGCGGCGTGTAGCCAGTCAGGCGGCCGATCAGGCTCAGCAGCGCGGCGCCTTCGGTGAGGTTGAACGGCGTGCCCAGGCCCAGGTCGTTGGAGCGGATGTAGAGGGTCAGGGAAATCTCCTTGGTCTCGACATTCGGGTGGAACTGGTACAGCAGGTGGCACGGCGGCAAGGCCATTTCATCGAGCTGGGCGCAGTTCCAGCCGTGGAACAGGATGCGCCGGCTGCCCGGGTCCTTGATGATGGTGTCGACACACTGGCGGATCTGGTCGATGGCCTTGTACAGCACCACGTAGGCCTGGCCATCTTCCTCGCCTTCGGCGATCTGGCGATAGCCCTGGGCCAGAGTCTGCTCGATAGCGGCCTGGTTGCTCAGCGGGATCTGCTTGTACGCCGGCCACTTGCGCCATTGCACGCCGTAGATCTCGCCCAGATCGTCCTCGCCCTGGCGGAACGGGTTGGCCAGCCACTGCGCGTTTTCGTTGGCGTTCTGGTCCCACACCTTGCAGCCCAGGGCGCGGAATTCGGCGGCGTTGTTCACCCCGCGCAAAAAGCCGCACATCTCGCCAATCGCCGACTTGAAGGCCATTTTGCGAGTGGTGATGGCCGGAAAACCTTCCTGCAGGTCAAAGCGCAACATCGCACCAGGGAAGCTGATGGTGTTCACGCCCGTGCGGTTGGCCTGCTTGGTGCCGTTGTTGATGACGTGGGAAACCAGCTCGAGATATTGCTTCATGACATTACCTGTATCGGTGAAGCCGAGGCCCTCAGGCCTCGGCGTTCGAATTTATAGCGCGGCGTTCTTGATCGCCTGCGGGCGATTGTAAGCCCACCAGAGCATGCCCAGGCCTGCGAGGATCATTGGGATACTCAGCACCTGGCCCATGGTCAGCCAGCCGAACGCCAGGTAGCCCAGTTGCGCATCCGGCACCCGCACGAACTCGACGATAAAGCGGAAGATCCCGTAGAACAGGGCGAACATCCCGGAAACCGCCATGGTCGGGCGCGGCTTGCGCGAGAAGATATAAAGGATCAGGAACAGCGCCACGCCTTCCAGGGCGAACTGGTAAAGCTGCGACGGGTGGCGCGGCAGTTGCGCCGGGTCGCTGAAGGGTGGGAACACCATCGCCCACGGCACGTCGGTCGGTTTGCCCCACAATTCGGCATTGATGAAGTTACCGATACGCCCGGCCCCCAGGCCAATCGGCACCATCGGCGCGACGAAGTCCATCAACTGGAAGAATGACTTGCCGTTGCGCCGGCCAAACCACCAGGCCGCGAGCATCACGCCGATAAAGCCGCCGTGGAACGCCATACCGCCCTTCCACACCTCGAAGATCAGGGTCGGGTTGGCCAGGTACGCGCTCAAGTCGTAGAACAGCACATAGCCCAGGCGACCGCCGACGATCACCCCCATCGACATCCAGAACACCATGTCGGAGAGTTTCTCCTTGGTCCAGGTCGGGTCGAAGCGGTTCAGGCGCCGAGAAGCCAGCAGCCAGGCACCGCCGATGCCGATCAGGTACATCAACCCGTACCAGTGGATTTTCAGCGGACCGATGGCCAGGGCCACCGGGTCGATCTGCGGGTAAGGCAGCATTGCGACTCCTCGTTAAATCATTCGTTATTGCGCACGGACCATGCCGGTGGGCGATTAAGCCTGCGTTACAGCAGTTCGATCAAATGAAGAAGTTCGCCCCCACGCCAAGCAGCCTGGCATGTTAACGGATGGGAGGCATCTGGCCCAACTTCGATACGATGGATAGCCGGCGGTTCTATGGGTAGAGTGAACAAAACACAAAAGGATCGCCTTATGTGCCTGATTGTTTTCGCCTGGCGGCCGGGCCACGCCCAGCCGCTGATCGTCGCGGCCAACCGTGACGAATTCTACGCCCGGCCCAGCCTGCCCCTGGCCCAGTGGCCGGATGCACCGCAGGTATATGCCGGCCGCGACCAGGAAGCGGGTGGCTCCTGGCTGGGGATCGGTGCCGATGGGCGGTTTGCCGCGCTGACCAATATCCGCGACCCGCACCAGCCACCGGCGCGCAAGTCCCGGGGCGAGTTGGTGGCGCGCTTTCTCAACGGTTCCCTACCGGTTGATGACTATTTAGCCGATGTTAACGGCAGATCGATTGAATATGCCGGGTTCAACCTGTTGATCGGCACGCGGGATGAGTTATGGCATTACAACGCCAATGAGTCGACGCCCACGCAACTGATGAACGGGATCTATGGGTTATCCAATGCCGGGCTGGACACGCCGTGGCCCAAACTGCTCAAGGCCAAGGCCGCGCTGGCCGAAGTGCTGGACGATCCCCATCCTGAAGCCCTGCTGGGGATTTTGAGCGACCCCCAGACCGCACCGTTTGCCGAGCTGCCGGATACCGGGGTCGGGCTCGCCACCGAGAGTTTGTTGTCGAGTGTGTTTATCGCCAGCCCCAGTTATGGAACACGGGCGAGTACCGCACTGATTGTGCATGCCGATGGGACGCGGCGGATGGTGGAACGTAGCTTCGGGCCCCATGGTGGACGACTCGGCGAGGTAGACATCAACCTGTAGGAGCAAGCTTGCTCGCGAAAAACCTGAGCGCGACACGTTTAATCAGCGCGTACGCGTTATCGTTGACGTTTTTCGCGAGCAAGCTCGCTCCTACAGGGTTTTCGTCGCCGTCGGATTGATCATCCGCGCCAACCCCAGGCTTTTCAGGGCCAACTGCAGCGAGCTGTGGATAACTTGCGGGTTGTCGATGGTCATCAACTCCGCCAACAGCTCCTTGGCCTTGCTCAGGTTGATCTGGCGCAGCATCCACTTGACCTTCGGCAGGTTGGTGGCGTTCATCGACAGGCTGTCAAAGCCCATGGCCATCAACAGCACCGCCGCTGCCGGATCACCGGCCATTTCCCCACAGATACTCACCGGCTTGCCTTCGGCATGGGCGTCGCGCACCACGTGTTGCAGGGCTTGCAGCACTGCCGGGTGCAGGTAGTCGTAGAGGTCGGCCACCCGTGGGTTGTTACGGTCCACGGCCAGCAGGTATTGGGTCAGGTCGTTGGAGCCCACCGACAGGAAGTCCACCTGCCGCGCCAGTTCCTTGGCCTGGTACACCGCTGCCGGAATTTCGATCATTACGCCAATCGGAGGCATCGGCACATCGGCGCCCTCGTCGCGCACTTCGCCCCAGGCCCGGTGGATCAGGTGCAGGGCCTCTTCCAGTTCGTGGGTGCCGGAGATCATCGGCAGGAGGATACGCAGGTTGTTCAGGCCTTCGCTGGCCTTGAGCATGGCGCGGGTCTGGACGAGGAATATTTCGGGGTGGTCGAGGGTAACGCGGATGCCGCGCCAGCCAAGGAAGGGGTTGTCTTCCTTGATGGGGAAATAAGACAGTGACTTGTCGCCGCCGATGTCCAGGCTGCGCATCGTCACCGGTAGCGGGTGGAAGGCGGACAGTTGCTCGCGATAGATCGCCAGCTGCTCCTTCTCGCTCGGGAAACGTTGGTTGATCATGAACGGCACTTCGGTGCGGTACAGGCCCACCCCTTCAGCGCCACGTTGTTGAGCACGCGCCACGTCCGCCAGCAGGCCAGTGTTGACCAGCAGCGGTACACGGTGGCCGTCGAGGGTCACGCAGGGCAGTTCGCGCAGGGCATCGAGACCCTGGGACAGCTGGCGCTCCTCCTCTACGACTTCGGCGTACTGCTTGCGCAGCAACTCGCTGGGGTTGGTGAAGACCTCGCCCCGGTGCCCGTCGACGATCATCGAGATGCCGTCAACCTTGGAATACGGCAGGTCCACCAGGCCCATTACCGTCGGGATACCCATGGCCCGGGCCAGGATCGCCACGTGGGAGTTGCCCGAACCCAATACCGAGACCAGGCCCACCAGTTTGCCTTCCGGCACTTCGCCGAGCATGGTGGCGGTCAGTTCTTCACTGATCAGGATGGTGTTGTCGGGGTACACCAGGTTGGTGGTGCGGTCTTCCTGCAGGTAGGCCAGCAGGCGCCGGCCCAGGTCGCGCACATCCGAGGCGCGCTCGCGCAGGTAGGCGTCGTCCATCAGCTCGAAGCGGTTGACGTGATCGGTGACCACCTGGCGCAGCGCGCCCTGGGCCCACTGGCCGGTCTTGATCACGGTCTTGACTTCGTTACCCAGGGACGCGTCGTCGAGCATCATCTGGTACACGTCGAACAGCGCCCGTTCTTCGGGGCGCAACTGGGTGGCCAGTTTGGTCGACAGGTTGCGCATGTCGGCGCGCACCCCTTCCAGGGCGGTCTTGAACAGTTTGATTTCCGCATCGATGTCGTCGATGGACTTGTCCGGCACCACATCCAGGTCAGCCGGCGGCAGCATGACCACCGCAGTACCGACCGCAGCGCCCGGTGAACCCGGCACGCCAACGAACTTGGCCTCCTGGATGCCCTTGCCCTGGCGACCCAGGCCGCGAATCGAGCCGGTGGCCTCGGCATGGGCGATAACCCCGGCCAGCTGCGCGCTCATGGTCACGAGGAAGGCTTCTTCACCTTCATCGAACTGGCGGCGTTCTTTCTGTTGGATGACCAATACGCCGACAACACGGCGGTGGTGGATGATCGGGGCGCCGAGGAAGGAGGCGTAGCGTTCTTCGCCGGTTTCGGCAAAGTAGCGATAACGCGGGTGATCGGCCGCGTTCTCAAGGTTCAGGGGTTCTTCACGCGTCCCCACCAGGCCCACCAGACCTTCATTGGGCGCCATGCTGACCTTGCCGATGGAGCGCTTGTTCAAGCCCTCCGTGGCCATCAGCACAAAACGGTTGGTCTCGGGGTCCAGCAGGTAAACCGAGCAGACCTGGCTGCCCATGGCTTCCTTGACGCGCAACACAATAATCCCCAACGCCGCCTTGAGATCCTTGGCGGAGTTAACTTCCTGGACGATCTTGCGCAGCGTATTGAGCATGGCTCGGGGTCGAACTCCGTCGTCAGTCGCGCGCTAAAAGGCGCGGGGCAAGCTCTTTGAGAGCGCGACGATAAACCTCGCGCTTGAATGTCACCACCTGGCCCAACGGATACCAATAACTGACCCAGCGCCAGCCATCGAACTCCGGTTTACCGGTCAAATCCATCCGCACCCGCTGCTCGTTGGAGATCAGGCGCAGGAGAAACCACTTTTGCTTCTGGCCGATGCACAGTGGTTGGCTGTGGGTACGCACCAGGCGTTGCGGCAAACGATAGCGCAACCAGCCTCGGGTACAGGCGAGAATTTGCACATCTTCGCGTTCCAGGCCTACTTCTTCGTTCAACTCGCGGTACAAGGCGTCTTCAGGGGTTTCGTCGGGGTTGATCCCGCCCTGGGGAAACTGCCAGGCATCTTGGTTGATACGGCGAGCCCATAGCACCTGTCCGGCATCATTCGTAAGAATAATCCCGACATTTGGACGGAAACCATCGGGGTCGATCACGGCAACAACCTCGCAAACGCATGTCGCCGCATTGTTCCACAAAGCTTGTTGCAGCGGCAACGAGGCTGCTTACCTTATGTGCACTCTTGTGAAAAGACCGTATTCTGGACGCCTTTTTACAGACTTTTCAGCGAGTAACCGCAATGCGCCTGGCTTTATTCGACTTGGACAACACGCTTTTGGGCGGCGACAGTGACCACGCCTGGGGTGATTACCTGTGTGAGCGTGGCATCCTCGATGCCGTTGCCTACAAAACCCGCAACGACGAGTTCTACCAGGATTACCTGGCCGGCAAGCTGGACAACGCCGCGTACCTGAACTTCAGCCTGGAAATCCTCGGCAACACCGAGATGGCCCAACTCGACGAATGGCACCGCGACTTCATGCGCGACTGCATCGAACCGCTGATGCTGCCCAAGGCGGCTGAACTGCTGGCCAAACACCGCGCCGCCGGTGACACGCTGGTCATCATCACCGCCACCAACCGCTTTGTCACCGCGCCGATTGCCGCACGTTTGGGGGTTGAAACCCTGATCGCCACCGAGTGTGAGATGGCCGATGGCTGCTACACTGGGCGCAGCACGGATGTTCCGTGCTTTCGCGAGGGCAAGGTGACGCGCTTGAATCGATGGCTGGAAGAGACCGGGTATAGCCTGGACGACAGCTATTTCTACAGCGATTCGATGAACGACCTGCCGTTGCTGGAGCAGGTGACTCACCCGGTGGCGGTGGATCCAGATGCGAATTTGCGGGCTGAGGCCCAGAAGCGTGGATGGCCGGTAATCAGCCTGCGCGGCTGATCACCCAGATCCCTGTAGGAGCGAGCTTGCTCGCGAAAAACCTGAGCGCGACACGTTTAATCAGCGGGTACGCGTTATCGTTGACGTTTTTCGCGAGCAAGCTCGCTCCTACAATGGTTTGACGAACGCTAGACCGGCTTGGCCCCCATCAACCCGGCAATCGCCACAAACCCCACCAGGCTGACAACCGCCAGGGCCAGGGTGAATTTCGCGCTGCCCGTACCGCCCAGGCGCAGGCGATTGAGGCGCACCACCAGCCAGAACCAGGCCAGCGCCGCCACGCTATAGATCACGCTGGAGCCCAGGATCCATGTCTGCCCCAATGGCCAGCCGATCAGGTGCACCAGCCACCAGCCGGTGAATGGCATGCTCACCAGGCTTACGCCCATCAACAACCACACAAACAGCCATGGCCGTTGCAATGTAATCGCCGGCCCGGCTGCGCGCTTGCGCCAGCTCAGCACCGCCAGGGCCAGGCCGCTGGCCAATAGCAGCACCGTTGCCACCATATGGATGGTCTTGAGGGTTGTCAGATATTCCATGCTCTTGATTCCTTAAAGGCCGCCCAGTCAGCGTAGTCGCTCAACCGAGGAACAGTTGATAGGCCGGGTTGTCACTTTCATCCCAATACGGGTAACCAATGGCTTCCAGCGCTGCCGGCACCAGGTGCCGCTCGTTGGCTGGCACTTGCAGCCCAGCGACCACCCGACCGTCAGCCGCGCCGTGGTTGCGATAGTGGAACATCGAGATGTTCCAGCGACCGCCCAATTTGTTAAGAAAGTTGAACAAGGCTCCCGGACGTTCCGGGAATTCGAAACGGAACACCACTTCATTGCTGACATGCGCCGCATGCCCACCGACCATATGGCGGATATGCAGCTTGGCCAGCTCGTTCTCGGTCAGGTCCAGCACCGGGAAACCCTGCTCGGTCAGGCTCGCAATCAGTGCGCTGCGCGGGTCGTTTTCCGGGTGGGTCTGCACCCCGACAAAAATGTGCGCCTCACTGCCGGAGTGGTAGCGGTAGTTGAATTCGGTGATCTGGCGCTTGCCCACGGCCTCGCAGAAGGCCTTGAAGCTGCCTGGGCGCTCGGGGATGGTCACGGCGATGATCGCTTCACGGCCTTCGCCCAACTCGGCGCGCTCGGCCACATGGCGCAGGCGGTCGAAGTTGACGTTGGCCCCGGAATCAATGGCAACAAAGGTCTGGCCGCTGACGCCACGGGTCTCCACGTACTTCTTGATCCCGGCCACGCCCAAGGCCCCTGCTGGCTCGGTGATGGAGCGGGTGTCGTCGTAGATATCCTTGATTGCCGCGCAGATTTCATCGGTGCTGACGGTGATTACTTCGTCGACATAGTCTTTGCAGATATCGAACGTGTGCTGGCCGATCTGCGCCACCGCCACGCCATCGGCAAAGATCCCCACGGCTGGCAGCACCACACGTTCGCCCGCGGCCATGGCGGCTTGCAGGCAGTTGGAGTCGTCCGGCTCGACGCCGATGATCTTGATCTCCGGGCGCAGGTACTTCACGTACGCGGCGATACCGGCGATCAGGCCGCCGCCGCCGACCGGGACGAAAATCGCATCCAGCGGCCCTGGGTGCTGGCGCAGGATCTCCATCGCCACGGTGCCCTGCCCGGCAATGGTGTGCGGATCATCGTAGGGGTGAATGTAGACGTAGCCTTTTTCGTCGACCAACTTCAGCGAATACGCCAGCGCTTCCGGGAAGGAGTCGCCATGCAGCACCACTTTGCCGCCACGGGAACGCACGCCTTCAACCTTGATTTCCGGGGTGGTCTTAGGCATCACGATCGTGGCCTTGACCCCCAGCACCTTGGCCGCCAGGGCCAGGCCCTGGGCATGGTTGCCGGCCGAGGCGGTGACCACGCCACGCGCGCGTTCTTCAGCGGTCAGTTGGGTCAGCTTGTTGTAGGCACCGCGAATCTTGAAGGAAAACACCGGCTGCAAATCTTCGCGCTTGAGCCAGACCTTGTTGCCCAGGCGCTCGGAGAGCTGGCGGGCGGTCTGCAACGGGGTTTCCACGGCAACGTCGTAAACGCGCGAGGTGAGGATCTTTTTGACGTACTGTTCGAGCATCGGAAAGCATCACTGGGCGGGTTGGGCAGGGCCGAGGAGTCTAACCCGCCTTTTGGCCGGACGACCACACGAATCCAGAGGTTTTGTTGGGTTATACTCGCGCCCCTCTTTACTCCCCGCCCGTTCCGGAGCCCGCATGACCCAGAATCAACTCAAACAGGCAGTGGCCCAGGCCGCCGTCGATTTAATCCTTCCTAAACTCGACGATAAAAGCATCGTCGGTGTTGGCACCGGCTCCACCGCCAATTGCTTTATCGACGCGCTGGCCCTGCACAAGGGCGCGTTCGACGGCGCCGTGGCCAGTTCCGAAGCCACCGCCGCGCGCCTCAAGGGCCATGGCATTCCGGTGTACGAGCTCAATACCGTGAGCGACCTGGAGTTCTACATCGACGGCGCCGATGAAAGCGACGAGCACCTGAACCTGATCAAGGGCGGCGGCGCTGCCCTGACCCGCGAGAAAATCGTCGCGGCCGTGGCCAAGACCTTTATCTGCATCGCCGACGCCAGCAAACTGGTGCCGGTACTGGGCAACTTCCCGCTGCCGGTAGAAGTGATCCCCATGGCCCGCAGCCACGTGGCCCGCGAGCTGGTAAAACTGGGCGGCGACCCGGTGTACCGCGAAGGCGTGCTGACCGACAACGGCAACATCATCCTCGATGTGTTCAACATGCAGATCACCAACCCGGTGGAGCTGGAGACCCAGATCAATGCGATCGTCGGCGTGGTCACCAACGGGTTGTTCGCCGCGCGCCCTGCGGATGTGCTGCTGCTGGGGACCAGTGAAGGCGTGAAAACCCTCAAGGCCTGAGTACACGCAGAACCCCTGTGGAAGCGGGCTTGCCGCGAATGCGGCGTGCCAGTCACCGAACTTGCTGGCTGACACACCGCATTCGCGAGCAAGCCCGCTCCCACATTTTTGACCGCGCTCCGTTCGATGAACATGTAACAAAAACGCTACTTTTCGCAGCAGCCTCTCCCCCGCCTGCCCCAATTTGTGCGCCAAGTCACGGCATCCCCTGCCGCATCTGGTATCAAATCCGTTACAACTTATAGCCAGGCGACCCCCACTTCCAACAACGCGCCAATTCGCGACCGCCCCACGGAATGAGGCGCGCATTGTGCAATCGGTCCCGCCGAGCAACTCCCTCAACCTCTTCAAGGAAGACCTTGTGATCAAGCCCCTAGCTCTCGCTGTCAGCGTTGCCTGTGCCCTGCTGTCGACTCAATCCAATGCCTACGATTACGGCGAGCACGCCAATACCACCCTGGAAAAGCTGATCACCGACTACCCCGGCCGCTACCGAGGCACGGCCAACTTCGCCGGCGCTGCCGACTGGATGCAGAGCCAGATGGGCAACGCCTATAACATCAGCCGCCAGGACTTCACTTGGAATGGCGGCAGCCGCGCTTCGCAAAACGTGGTGGCCTATGCCGCCGGCACCAAACCGCAATACGTGGTGATTGGCGCGCACTTCGATACCTATTTTGGCCGCCCGACCCTGCAAGGCCTGGACGACAACGGCTCCGGCGCCAGTGTGCTGACCGAAGTGGCGAAGAACCTTGGCGGCCTGCAACTGGAAAACGGCTTGCAGATCGTCGGCTTCGGCGCCGAAGAGGAAGGCCTGCGCGGCTCCCGGGCATTTGTCGATTCGCTGAGCGCCAGCCAGCGCGCCAATATGCTGGCCATGATCAACCTCGACAGCCTGATCACCGGCGACATGATGTACGCCCACGCCGGCCAGAACAGCGCCGCCAACCCGGCCCTGGCATCGTTGCGCGAACACACGCTCCAGATCGCCAAGGAATTGAACATCAACCTGTTCACCAACCCCGGACTGGACGCGCAATACCCCGCCGGCACCGGTTGCTGCAGTGATGGCGAAGCCTTCGAGGCGCTGAATATCCCGATCCTGTATATCGAAGCCACCAACTGGGAACTGGGCGACCTGGACGGCTACACCCAGACCGACAACCCGGCGATCCCCGGCGGCTCGACCTGGCACGACCCCAACGAAGACAACAAGAGCGTCCTGACCAATGCTTTCGGCCAGGAACGCATCGACCAGCGCCTGCGCGATTATTCGCGCCTGCTCAGCCGCCTGGTGCTGGAGCTGACCAATGCCGACTTGATGGCCTCCACCACCTCGGGCGGCGCGGTTGCGCGCAATATGCAGGACAACCTGCAGCGCCAGCACCAGGCCATGGTGCGTTTGCACGATCGCCGCTGGCTGACGTTGCAATCGGCCAGCCGTGAAGTGGGCACCTTCGATGGCGAGATCGGCGTGGACGGCGAGTACAACCCGGACAGTGGCTTCGACACCGCTCCCAATCCCGAAGCGCGACGCCTGGGCCTGCATGCCCTGGGCGACTATCAACTGAGCAGCAGCTTGAACATCGGCGCCAGCCTCAGCTACCTCAACGGTCGCGACAAACTCGAGCACCGTGGCAAGCTGGAAAGCGACACCTGGCAAGCCGCAGTCTATGCCTTGTTGAACGATGGCGGCCCGACCTGGCTGGCCGGCGACCTGAGCGTGGGCCACAGCAGCTTTGACTCAAAACGTAACCTGGTGATCCAGGCCAATGGCGGCCCCGTGCTGCTTGACCAGCAACTGACTGGCGAGACCGATGCCTTGTCCCTGGGTGCCCGGGTGCTCGGCGGCTATGACTTCGACCTGGGTGCGATCAAGACCGGACCGTTTGCCGGCCTGGATTACAGCCACTCGCGTATCGACAAGTTCCACGAGAAGCAGAACCTGCGCACGGCCCTTGAATATGAAGAGCAGTCTTTCGATTCCCTGGAAGCCAGCCTCGGCTGGCGCGTGCGTGGTGCTGTGGCCCTGCCTTACGGCCTGAGCCTGATGCCCTACGGCGATATCGCCTGGGTCAAGGAACTGGCCGACGGCCGCCTGGACGACCTGGACCTGACCGCACGAGCTGATGGCCAGGTGCGCACTGCGCGCCTGGGTTCAGTAGACAAGAGTTTTGGCCGCGCACAGGTCGGCAGCCAATTGGCGATCACCCCGCAGCTTGGGGTGTACGCCGAAGTGAACGGGCGCCTGGGCCATGCCGAAGGCAGCCAGACCGGCTACTCCCTGGGCGTACAGTGGATGTTCTGATCCTTGCAGGAGCGAGCTTGCTCGCGCCTACAGTGGGTCGGCTTTTTTCTTGAACACGTAGAACAAGTTCGGCTCACTGACCAAATACAGCGTGCCATCGTCATCCATGGCGATGCCCTCGGCCTGGGGCACGCGCTTCTTCAGGCCATGGCGCCCCTTGAGCAATGACAGACTGCTCAAGGGGCGACCGTCGATATCCAATTCCAACACCAGGTACGACTCATCGGACAGCGCCAGCAAGTGGCCGCTGCGCTCATCGTATTGCAAGCTGGACAGGTCGCGCACAAACAGCCCGGCATCGCGCCGTGGGTTGTTGACGACATGGACCGAGTAGGTCTTTTCGGGTTTGAAATGGGGAAACCCATGCACTTCGTAGATCAACATCGGGTCCCGCTCCTTGGCGACAAACAGGCGCTTGCCCACCGAGTCATAGGCCAGCCCTTCAAACCCTTTATTGCCCTTGAGGTGCACACCCAGGGTCATCTGCTCGGCGTCGGCCGCGTCGAGGAACTGCGTGTCGTCCTCCAGATGTATCTTGATCAAGCGCTGTTGGCGTTCATCGCTGACCACATAGGTGTTCTCGCTGATGAACTCCACCGCTTCGGCATCGCCAAAGCCCACCAGGTTGATACGCCGCAAGATCTTGCCGTCCAGGGACAGTTCGACCAGTTCGGCGTTTTGGTTGGTCACGGTAAACAGGCTCTTGCGCACCGGATCGAAGGTCAGTGCCGAGACGTCATCGTCCAGGCCGTCGATCACCTGGGCTTCCAGCACCACGTGATAATCCGCCAGGCCAATGGATCGTTCGTCCACCGGCTGGCGCCAAGCCTGCCAGTTGAACCAGGCACGCTCGAATAAACGAAACTGCTGGGCGACCACGCCCACAGCAACCAGGGCGATCAACAACAGGATAAACAGGGCGGGTTTGGGGCGGGCAAATCGGCGCATGGGGGCTGGCTCAAAGTCAAAACTGGCAAATGAATATCACAGCCATCTGAATTTAAACTTAAACGCAGCTCAGTGTCTGGGGAATGCCGCTCATAGAGAAGAATCCGACGTATCAGTCGGCTATTTCTGCTTTTCGAAGCGGTAGAACAGATTGGGCTCGCTGACCATGTACAGCGTGCCGTTTTCATCCATGGTCACGCCTTCGGCGCGGGGGATGGTTTTTTTCAGGCCATTGAAGCCGCCAAGCACCGTCATGAAGCTGACTTGCTTGCCTTTTTCGTCCAGCTCCAGCAGCAGATGGGAGTCGGCGGACAGTACCAACAGGTGACCGGTACGCGGATCGACGCTCAGGGCCGAGAGGTTGCGAATATCCAACTCTGAGCTGGGCAGTTTCTGCTTGTTGCCAGCCAGGACCTGGCCGCCGTCGCTGTGCCAGGTGAACAACTGCGCTGGCCGTTCGATACCCAACACCAGTTGTTGATTGCGCTTGTCCCAGGTGATGGCCTCGAATGCCTTGTTCTGGTTTTCGGAGGGCCCAAGGTCGTAGCTGGGGAAGTCAGCGAAGGCCAGTTGGCGCGTGTCGGCATCGACCTTGACCAGCGTCATGTTGTGCCTGCGCTCATCCACGATGGCCAGCACGCCGTTTTCCATGACCGTCACGCCTTCCGGGTTGCTCCAGCCCACCAGGGGGATCTTGCGCAACACATCGCCCTGCAGGCTCAGCTCCACCAGGAACGGGTTGCGGCCCATGACCGCGTACAGGGTCTTGGTCCTGGGGTCGTAGGCCAGATCCGACGCTTCGTCCTTTTCCATGCCGGGCAACGGCTTGGCGTCAATCACCGTCTGGTAATCCGGAAGCCAGACACTCTCCCGACGCTCCATGGGGCTTTCAAACCGCTCCAACACCCATAACGCGCCCCGGTCGTCCCAGTGCATCAACCAGGAAATCCCATACATGACGGCCCCGACCAGGAACAGCCAGGAGTACCAACGCATATTCAGGCGCGGGCGCGGAGCGGGTTTCACAGAAGGGAGAGGTACGGCCATAGAGGCATTCCAGATAATCGGCTGTAGGTGATAGCCCAGGCTTAGACCGCCTGCGTGCCATATGGCCGAGGATTATCCAGATGGCGTGTGAAAAAAATGCAAAGCGCCGATTTGCGCAGTACGCACAAATAATCTGTGTACGAGCTTGTGTGGGAGCCGGGCTTGCCCGCGGTGCAAGCACTGTGGTGTATCAGGCACACCGCGGTGATGCTATCGCAGGCAAGCCAGCTCCCACACAAGCCGGCGCCTACAGAGGGATGGGGTTAGCGTACGGAGCTTTCGAAGCGGCTCACGCCGGGCAGTTCCAGCACCAGTTCATCACCCACTTCCAGCGGGCCCACGCCCACAGGCGTACCGGTCAGGATCACATCACCGGCCTGCAGCGAGAAGCAGCCGGCCATGTGCTGGATCATCGGCACGATCGGGTTGAGCATCTGCGCACTGTTGCCGTCCTGGCGCACCTGGCCGTTGATGGTCAGGCGAATGCCGATGTCGGTCAGGTCCGGGAAGGTGCTGCCCACCACGAACGGCGCAATGACTGCCGCACCGTCGAAGGACTTGGCAATTTCCCACGGCAGGCCCTTGGCCTTGAGCTCGGACTGCTTGTCGCGCAGGGTCAGGTCCAGGGCCGGGGCGAAGCCGGAGATGGCGTCCAGCACTTCTTCACGGCTCGGGGTTTTCGACAAGGGCTTGCCGATCAGCACCGCGATTTCCGCTTCGTAGTGCACCGACCCACGGTCGGCTGGAATGGCAAAACCGCCTTCCAATGGCACCACGCAACTGCCCGGCTTGATAAACAGCAGGGGCTCGGTCGGCACCGGGTTATCCAATTCCTTGGCGTGTTCGGCGTAGTTGCGCCCGATGCAGACCACTTTGCCCAGCGGAAAGTGGATATTGGTGCCGTCGACGTACTTGTGCTGATAGCTCATGGACCGCTTCCTCTTTCGTGATGGTTAAACAGCGAAGATCTTGCCCGGGTTCATGATCCCGTTCGGGTCAAACACGGCCTTCACTGCCTTCATATATTCGATTTCAACCGGGGAGCGGCTGTAGGTCAGGTAGTCACGCTTGGTCATGCCCACGCCATGTTCGGCGGAGATCGAACCGTTGTACTTCTCGACGGTTTCAAACACCCACTTGTTGACGGTGGCGCACTTGGCGAAGAACTCGTCCTTGGACAGGTTTTCCGGCTTGAGGATGTTCAAGTGCAGGTTGCCATCGCCGATATGGCCGAACCAGACGATTTCGAAGTCGGGGTAGTGTTCGCCGACGATCGCGTCGATTTCCTTCAAGAACGCCGGCACTTTCGACACGGTGACCGAAATGTCGTTCTTGTATGGCGTCCAGTGGGAGATGGTCTCGGAGATGTACTCGCGCAGCTTCCACAGGTTGTGCAGTTGGGTTTCGCTCTGGCTCATCACGCCATCCAGCACCCAGCCCTGCTCGACACAGTGCTCAAAGGTTTCCAGGGCGTGGTTGGCGACTTCTTCGGTGGTGGCTTCAAATTCCAGCAGGGCATAGAACGGGCAATCGGTCTCGAACGGCGCCGGCACATCGCCACGGCCGAGGACTTTGGCCAGGGCCTTGTCGGAGAAAAACTCAAAGGCCGTCAGATCCAGCTTGCTCTGGAACGCATGCAACACCGGCATGATGGAGTCGAAGTCAGCGGTGCCAAGCACCATGGCGGTGAGGTTTTTCGGCGCACGGTCCAGGCGCATGGTGGCTTCGACCACAAAGCCCAGGGTGCCTTCAGCACCGATAAACAGCTGGCGCATGTCGTAGCCGGTGGCGTTCTTGATCAGGTCGCGGTTGAGCTCCAGCACATCACCCTTGCCGGTGACGACCTTCATGCCGGCCACCCAATTGCGGGTCATGCCGTAGCGAATGACCTTGATCCCGCCGGCATTGGTGCCGATATTGCCGCCAATCTGGCTGGAACCGGACGAAGCGAAGTCCACCGGGTAATACAGGCCGTTTTCTTCGGCGACGTTCTGCAATTGCTTGGTGACCACGCCCGGCTGGCACACGGCGGTGCGGTCGGTGAGGTTCACGTCGAGGATCTGGTTCATGTAGTCGAACGACACCACCACTTCGCCATTCGCGGCAACGGCCGCCGCCGACAAGCCGGTACGCCCACCGGATGGCACCAGCGCCACCTTGTGTTCATTGGCCCAACGGACAATGGCCTGTACCTGCTCAATGGTCTTGGGGAAGACGATAGCGGTCGGCGCGGGGGCGAAATGCTTGGTCCAATCCTTGCCGTAAGCCTCCAGGGAGTCTGCATCGGTCAGCACTTTGCCGGGCTCAACCAGGGTCTTTAGCTCATCAATCAGGGCAGGATGGGTCATCGACAGAACTCTCGAACAATTCATGGTCATCCTGAGAACGCTTCACGTCGCAGGAATGAGTGTTTAGCGGGGCGCGTATGCTAGCATACCGCCCCCGCAGGACAGAGCCCAAGGGCGTTTCTGCGGTGACGGCTTTCCTGCCGTCCGGGTCAGCTTAAGCGATCCGATTCCCTGCCATTTTTCTCCGGGATACAGGTTTACGCAGATGAGCAAGACTTCTCTCGATAAGAGCAAGATCAAGTTCCTTCTTCTGGAAGGCGTCCACCCATCGGCCGTCGACGTCCTAAAGGCCGCCGGGTACACCAGCATTGAGTACATCACCAGTTCTCTGCCGGAATCCCAGCTCAAGGAAAAGATCGCCGACGCGCACTTTATCGGCATTCGCTCCCGCACCCAGCTGACCGAAGAGATCTTCGACCACGCCAAGAAGCTGGTAGCTGTCGGCTGTTTCTGCATCGGCACCAACCAGGTTGACCTCAATGCAGCGCGCGAGCGCGGTATCGCAGTGTTCAACGCCCCGTACTCCAACACCCGTTCCGTGGCGGAGCTGGTATTGGCCGAGGCCATCCTGTTGCTGCGCGGCATCCCTGAGAAGAACGCTTCCTGCCACCGTGGCGGCTGGATCAAAAGCGCGGCCAACTCCTTCGAAATCCGCGGCAAGAAGCTGGGTATCGTCGGTTACGGTTCGATCGGCACGCAATTGTCGGTACTGGCCGAAGGCCTGGGCATGCAGGTGTTCTTCTATGACACCCTGACCAAGCTGCCATTGGGCAACGCCACCCAGGTGTCGAGCCTGACCGAACTGCTGGGCATGTCCGATATCGTGACCCTGCACGTGCCGGAAACCGCTGAGACCCAGTGGATGATCGGCGAAAAGGAAATCCGCGCCATCAAGAAGGGCGGGATCCTGATCAACGCCGCTCGCGGCACCGTGGTCGAGCTGGATGCCCTGGCCGACGCGATCAAGGACAAGCACCTGATCGGCGCCGCCATCGACGTGTTCCCGGTGGAGCCGCGCTCCAACGACGACATTTTCGAAAGCCCGCTGCGTGGCCTGGACAACGTGATCCTGACCCCGCACATCGGCGGTTCCACCGCTGAAGCCCAGGCCAACATCGGTCTGGAAGTAGCGGAAAAGCTGGTCAAGTACAGCGACAACGGTACGTCGGTGTCCTCGGTCAACTTCCCGGAAGTGGCCCTGCCGGCTCACCCTGGCAAGCACCGCCTGCTGCACATCCACCAGAACATCCCGGGTGTGATGATGGAGATCAACAAGGTCTTCGCGGAAAACGGCATCAACATCTCCGGTCAGTTCCTGCAGACCAACGAGAAGGTTGGCTACGTGGTAATCGACGTCGACGCCGAGTACTCGGACCTGGCGCAAGAGAAGCTGCAGCACATCAGCGGTACTATCCGTAGCCGCGTGTTGTTCTAAGGTTTCAGACGCACCACGAAGAAGGGAGCCCTCTGAGGGCTCCCTTTTTTTCGTCTGAACAAATCTTACTTGACGGTAACGGTGATCACTTTTGAAGCTACAGTAGGTTCAAACTGACGGTGAACGTTATCGCCCGCCACCAGTTGCAGGGTGTGCTTGCCTGGGGCCAGGGTCAGTTCAGTCTTGGTCTGTGCCTTGCCGAAATGGATCACGGTATCGGTGGCGGGAATCGGCTGGCTTGGGTCGGGCAACTCCTTCTGATCAACCAGCAAGTGGTGATGGCCGGCACCCGGGACTTGTTTGTCGATAGGTTCCAGGTCCATGCCCTTGATGCCAAACTCAACGGTGAAGGTCTTGTCGACGGTAGCGCCATCCTTAGGCGAGACAATAAACACTTCAGCACCCTTGGGCGCAGGTGTACGTGGGATATCGGCGGCAGACGCCAGCATGGAAGCCCCCAGCAAAAGACTGGCCAGGGTTGCACGAGACAAAATGGCTTTCATTAACTTCTCCAGTTTTTCTGTGAAATCTGTAGGGTTATGACAACTTAGTGACGAAACGTTGTCCAAGGCACTCGACACCATAGCAAAGCGAGCCTGAACCGCGTCTCGCACCTTCGAATTCTTTAGGAGTGACCATGCGTTTTTTGCCTGGCCTGTTACTTGTCCTGCCTTTTTTGAGCCCTTTGGCTCACGCCGAACTGTTTGACGACGTGTTTGACCGTGGGGAGTTGCGCATTGCCCTGGAGGCCGATACGCCGCCCTTCAACTTCAAGGAAGGCGACAAACTCACCGGTTTTGAAGTGGAACTGGGTGAGTTGCTGGCTCGGGAAATGGACGTACGCGCCTCCTTTATCACCACCGACGAAGCAGACTTGCTGCCCGGCGTGGAAAGCGGCAAGTACGACGTGGCGATCAACCACATCGCTGTGACTGCGCAATTGCGCGATCGTTTCGATTTCAGCGCACCGTATAGCTATGCCAATGCCCAGATGCTTGCCAACAAGCAGCAAAAACCCCTGTTGAGCGGCCTGAATACCCTCACCAGCAGTCAATTTGCCGCCAAGCCCACCGAGGGCGTGGATCTGCGCAGCCGTGTCGATGCCAAGGCCACGTTGACCCTGGCCATCCCCTTCCAGAAGGGCAACCCGGCGTTCAAATCGAGCCTGGACATGGCGTTGGAACGGATCAAGGCCGATGGGCGGCTGACGGCGCTGTCGGAGAAGTGGTTCGAGGCTGACACCAGCAAACCTGCCAAATAACCAATGTGGGGCCAGGTTTGTGTGGGAGCGGGCTTGTGTGGGAGCGGGCTTGCCCGCGATTGCGGTGGGTCAGCCAAAAAATCTGTCACTGATATAGCGCCATCGCGGGCAAGCCCGCTCCCACACAAGCCCACCCTCACATGGGATTTAGGCGGGGTTTGAGAGCAGGGCCGCAGCCGCCTCGGCCAACTCCAACTCGCTGAACACCTGCACCCCATGGCGCTTGAGCAACGCTGCCGTCACCCCTTCACCCGTGACTTTCACCCCACTGAACGTGCCGTCATAAGTCAGCAGGTTGCCGCATGACGGGCTGTTGGCCTTGAGCACCGCGATACGGATGCCGTGGCGCTGCACCAGAGCCAGGGCCTGGCGCGCCCCATCCAGGAAGGCTTCGCTGAAGTCCTGGCCATCGGCGGTCAACACTTGGGCGCGGCCTTCCCACACATCCATCCCCTGCCCGCCCGGAATCTCGGCGGATGGGCGTGGCGTAGGCAGGCCGCCAGCGACCTCTGGGCACACCGCAACCACTCGCCCTTCGGCCTGCCAGGCGGCCAGTTGGTCGAACGGCCCGCTGGCCCCACCGTCATAACGCACGCGATGCCCCAGCAGGCAGCGGCTGACCAGAATCTTTTGCATGCTCAAAACGGCTCGTTGCCCCGCCGGCGAAACCAGCCCGTCAGCGACAGGCGCTCGCGGTGGGCGGGCAGGACTTCATGGGGCACTTCCCCCGACAGGAACACCACCAGGCAACCGCCGGTGGGGTCCACATCGTGTTCAATGCCATCCTTGAGGTACATGCGCAACTGGCCGCCGTGCTCGGGCAGCCAGTCCTGGTTCAGGTAGACCACCGCCGAGACCATGCGCCGGTCATCATCGCGAAAACGGTCAAGGTGTTTGAGGTAGAACGCTCCCGGCGGGTACATGGCGAAGTGGCATTCAAACTCTTCCAACCCCAGGAACAACCCCCGGTTCATCGCCAGCCGCAGGCTGTCCATCAACACCAGGTAGCGGTCGCAGATAGCCGCCTGGCCGGGCTCCAGCCATTGGATATGGTCGCCACGAATCCCCTCGCGAATCTCCTGGGCCGGTCCGCGCCCGACAGCGGCCGGTGCCAATTCACCTTCAGCGGCACGTTTATGGCACTCAGCCGCCAGTTCCAGGGTCAGAGCCTCTGGCAGGAAGATGTTCTGCTGCGACCAGCCTTTCACGGCCAGGTCGTCGACGATGCGTAGCAGCAGCGGGTCATCAGGGGATATTTGCATGGCGCGCATAGTATCCATACGCCTGGCAAACCGACAGCGCCGCCTAGCGCCTAAATACACTTTAGTCAGGCGATTGATAGGACTTCTCGACAAATCCTACGCCCGACACGGACAATAGTGGCCGACTGACAGGAGTCCCTATGCGTCGTTTGTTTTTATCCTTGCTGATGTTCTGCGTGTTGCCCGCCTGGGCAGACAGCCATGACCAGTTGTACGCGGTCGCCGGCTGGCCGGAACAACGTGCGCATTTTAATGACGCCTTGAGTGCCGCCCAGCAGCGCTACCGCAACAGCTTGCCGCCGGCGGTGTACCAGGCGCTGGTGGACAACAGCAATAAACGCTTCGCCCCCAAGGCCATGGATCAGCGCGCCGAAGCCCAGTTGCGCCAGAACCTGGCCGATCCAAAACCCGCGCTGGCGTTTTTCCAGTCGCCGCTGGGGCGCAAGATTGTCGCCGCCGAGTTGCTGGCGACCCGCCGCGACCAATTGGCCAAGAACGCCCAGGGCTTGCCGCAGATCCAGGCCGACGCCACTCGTAGCCTGATCATCGGCCACCTGGCCCAGGCGTTGCCCGCCCGCGAAGCCGGGGCCGAGGTCAGCCTGGCGATTGCCGGCGTGGCAGCAGACAGCCTGAGCCAGATGATCCCCGGCCTGTTGGGCGGCGGTCAGGCGCAAGGCATGCTCAACGGCCAGCGCGAGCGGTTGATGCAGCAGATCGGCAATGACCTGAACAACACCTTGCTGTACGTGTATCGGGACCTGTCAGACCCGGAGCTGGAAGAGTTCGCCACGTTTGCCGAATCGCCGGAAGGCAAGGCGTATTACCAAGCAGCGCTGGCAGCGATCCGCGCCGGCCTGGCGGTCGGCCAAAGCACCTCCAGCCTGGCCCCCTGACGCCCCTCCCCTGTAGGAGCGAGCTTGCTCGCGAAGAACTCAAGGACGCCGCGTCTAACCAAGCAGCACGCGTTATCGTTGACGTTCTTTGCGAGCAAGCTCGCTCCTACGAGGGGGGTGGGTTATTTCAGGTGGTCGGTGAGGAACTTGAAGTATTGCTCGCGGATTTCAGGCAGCTCATTGGCCATGTGATGCCGCCCACGCGGCACCATCAGGACCTGCGGCTGATCGAACTTGCCGCGTAGCACCTGCAAGTTGTGCTGCCAATCCACCGTCATATCCTCCTCGCCCTGCACGATCAGTGGCCGCCGCGTGCTGCGCGGGGCAGCTTCGATGCGCTTGATCCAGCGCGCCAGCGCACCCACCCAGGCGGTAGGCAGTTGCCGGGGCTGCAAGGGGTCGGCTTCGAGGAACGGACGAAACGCCGGGTCGTTGCTGTTATCGCTGAAGCGCCGGGCGATGCCTTTGACGAACGGCTTGAGCAGGTAATAGCTGAGCTGCGACCAGCCCCAGGCTCGCGGCCGCACCAGCGGCGACAACAGGAAGGTCTGGCCTTGCGCCGGGCTGTCCGGACCATGGTTGAGCAGATGGTCCACCACAATCGCCCCGCCGGTGCTTTGCCCGAACAGATGCCAGGGCTTGGGCAGTTGCAGCGCGTCGGCCTGTTCGAACAAGCCGTTCACCACCTGCTGGTACACCGCGAAATCATCGATGCTGGCCCGCGCGCCACTGGACAGGCCATGGCCCGGCAAGTCGCAGGCAATCACCACGAAGCCCTGGTCCAGACCCCACTCCACCACGCTGCGGTACAGCCCCATGTGGTCGTAGAAACCGTGGAACATAAACAGTGTGGCCACCGGTTTCGACGGCCACCAGACCTGGCTGACCACCTCAAACCCGTCCACCTCGAAGCGCCCCAGGCGACTGATCACAGGCTCTTTGCGCGCAGCCAGGTCCAGCCCATAGAAGCGCTGGTAGACCCTGGCCTCGGCCGAAAGCGGTTGCGCGTCCACCAGCGGCCGCAAGCTTTCGCGCAGATGATCGGGGTCAAAGGTAACGGGCATAAGAACTTCCAGACTAGGGCTTCACAGCCTTGAACAGATGAATATCGAGTCGCGATATTCATCTGTCAGGGCAAGCATGGCAAGCTACGCCACCGTCGAGGATTGTTCTGAATGCGAAAACCCTACCGCACTGCCCTGCTCGCCAGCCTGATCATGCTGATCTGCGCCGCCGTGCTGTGGGCCGCGTATGACTGGTTCCAGGGTCGCTATCTGCGGGCATTCAGCGAGCATACGGCGGTGTTTTCCGGCGACCTGCTGCGCCTGCCGGACGACCTGGCAGGCCCCGGCCCGATCCGCCTGGTGCACTTCTGGGACCCGGCCTGCCCGTGCAATGTCGGCAACCAACAGCACCTGAGTGAACTGATCGAGCAATACGCGCCCCAGGGCGTGGAGTTCTATGCCCTGCAAAAAACCGGCAGCCACGGCCAATTGCCCGCGACCCTTGGCGCCATGAAAATCCTCACCACCTTGCCCGGCGCCGACCAAGTGCCCGCCAGCCCGGCGGTGGGCATCTGGGACAGCAATGGCAAACTGGCGTACTTCGGCCCTTACAGTGAGGGCCTGACCTGTAATTCGAGCAACAGCTTTATCGAACCGATCCTGCAGGCGCTCAAGAGCGGGCGGGCGGTGAATGCGACCCACACCCTGGCGGTGGGCTGCTATTGTTCCTGGCCACAAGGCTAAAAGTCCCACTTCTAATAATAAGGATTGTTCATGAAGCGCGTCTTGTCGGGTCTCGCGGCCCTGCTGGTGTTGATCGCCCTCGGGGCCGGCTGGTATGTCTACAGCAAGCAACCCACCCGCCAGGGCACGGTGGAGCTGGCCAACCTGCAGGGCTCGGTCACGGTGCGCTACGACGACCGGGGCGTGCCGCACATCCGCGCCGAGAACGAGGCCGACCTGTATCGCGCCCTGGGTTATGTGCACGCCCAGGACCGCCTGTTCCAGATGGAGATCATGCGGCGCTTGGCCCAAGGCGAGTTGGCCGAAGTGCTCGGCGTCAAGTTGCTGGACACCGACAAACTGTTCCGCAGCCTGCGCATCCGCGAGCGCGCCACGACCTATGCGGCGCAGATGGACCGCCAGTCGCCGCACTGGAAGGCCTTGCAAGCCTATCTGGACGGGATCAACCAGTATCAGGACAGCCACGCCAGCCCCATGGAGTTCGACGTGCTGGGCATCCCCAAGCGGCCATTCACCGCCGAAGACACCATCAGCATCGCTGGCTACCTGGCCTACAGCTTTGCCGCAGCCTTCCGGACCGAGCCCTTGCTGACCTATGTGCGGGACCAACTGGGCAGCGACTACCTGAAGGTGTTTGACCTCGACTGGAAGCCCAAGGGCGACCTCGGCCTGGCCGCCGCCGACTGGCAAGGCTTGAGTGCCATCGCCCGCCTCAGCGAGCAGGCCCTGGCCGACAACGGCCTGCCGCAGTTCGAGGGCAGCAACGCCTGGGCCATCAGTGGCAACCGTACCAAGAGCGGTAAGCCGTTGCTGGCGGGCGACCCGCATATCCGCTTCTCGGTGCCGTCGGTGTGGTACGAGGCGCACTTGTCGGCGCCCGGTTTCGAACTCTACGGTTATCACAACGCTCTGGTCCCGGTGGCGTTCCTGGGCCACAACAAAGCGTTTGGCTGGAGCCTGACGATGTTCCAGAACGATGACCTCGACCTGATCGCCGAGAAGGTCAACCCGGACAACCCCAACCAGGTGCGCTACCACGACCAGTGGGTCGACATGACCACCAGCGAGCAACAGATCGCGGTCAAGGGCCAGGCACCGGTGACGCTGACGCTACGCCAGTCGCCCCACGGCCCGATCATCAACGACGTGCTCGGCGCCAATGCCGGCACCACGCCGATTGCCATGTGGTGGGCGTTCCTCGACACCGAAAACCCGATCCTCGACGGGTTCTACCAACTCAACCGCGCCGACACCTTGGCCAAGGCCCGTCAGGCCGTGGCCAAGGTACATGCACCGGGGCTGAATATCGTGTGGGCCAATGCCAAGGGCGATATCGGCTGGTGGGCCGCGGCGCAGTTGCCGATCCGCCCGGCCGGGGCCAATGCCGGGTTTATCCTCGACGGCAGCACGTCTCAGGCTGACAAGCTGGGCTTCTACCCGTTCAGCGCCAACCCCCAGGAAGAAAACCCGGCGCGGGGTTATGTGGTCTCGGCCAATGCCCAGCCGGTATCGCCTACTGGCCTGCAGATCCCCGGCTATTACAACCTGGCGGACCGCGGCCAACAGTTGAACGCGCAGTTGAGCGACAACCAGGTCAAATGGGACCTGGACAACAGCCAGGCCCTGCAACTGGGCACCACTACCGCCTACGGGCCCCGCCTGTTGGCGCCGCTGTTGCCGGTGCTGCGTGAGGTGGTCAAGGAGCCGTCCGAGCTCAAACTGGTGGAGCAGTTGGCAGGATGGAAAGGTGATTACCCGGTGGAGTCGATCCCGGCCACGTTGTTCAACCAGTTGCTGTATGACCTGACGGACGCCGCCTTCCGCCCCAAGCTGGGCGACGACATGTTCAAGACCCTGATCACCACCCGCGTGGTCGACGCCGCCCTGCCACGCCTGGCCGCCGCCGCCGATTCGCCGTGGTGGAACGGGCAGCGTGCCGAGACGGTCAAGCGCGCCTGGGACAAGAGCCTGGCCCACCTGAAAACCACCTTCGGCGACGACCCGGCACAATGGCAATGGGGCAAGGCCCATACCCTGACCCATGGCCATCCGCTGGGCATCAAGAAGCCGCTGGACCAGATCGTCAATGTCGGCCCGTTTGCCTCACCGGGCAGCCACGAAGTGCCGAACAACCTGTCCGCAATCATTGGCCCGGCGCCATGGCCGGTGACTTATGGTCCGTCTACCCGGCGCCTGGTCGACTTCGCCGACGCCGCCCACGCCCTGACCATCAACCCGGTGGGACAGAGCGGCGTACCGTTCGACAAGCACTATGCCGACCAGGCCGAGACCTACATCGAAGGCGGGTACGAGCAAGCGCATTTTGATGAAGAAGAGGTCCAGGCCAATACTCGCGGCACCCTCAAGCTATTGCCGGCCCGCCCCCCACAACAGCCCTGACGAAACATGGCTTAAGAAATGTGGGAGGGGCGGTGCGACGATTCGACTTGCTCGCGAATGCGTAGTGTCAGTCACCACATGTATAGACTGATCCACCGCATTCGCGAGCAAGCCCGCTCCCACACTTTAATCTCCCACAGTTTTAATCTGCGTTGCGCATCCGACCGGGCGCCTGGCCATACGCCTCCTTGAATTTCTTGCTGAACGCCGCCTGGGATTGATAACCCACCCGGGCGGCGATATCCGTCAGGCTCAACCGCGACTGCTGCAACAGGTTGAACGCCAGCTCCATGCGCAACTGGGTCAGCAGCACCCACGGCGATACGCCCGCCGCTTTGACAAACGCGCGCATGAACGTGGCTCGGGACATCGACGCCGCGCCGGCCAGGCTGTCGATGGTCCAGTCATGCCCGGGCTCGGCCAGCATCGCCTGCCAGGCGCGGCCCAGGCGTTTGTCGGTGAGCAAGGCAAACGTCCCCGCCAGCGGGGCCTGTTGTGCCAGCCAGGTGCGCACCAGCAAGGTGAACAGGGCCACCGACAGCGCATCAATGAACGACCGCGCACCGAGCCGTTCGCCATCCGCTTCGCTGCGCATCAGGGCAATCAGGGCCGCCAGTTGCCCATCGGTCTGCCATTGCCGGCTGGACACCACCAGATACGTCGGCAAGGCCGCGAACAGCAACGACTGGCGGTTGTAGTGAAAACTGCCACAGAGCATCTCCACCTCCGGCTGATCGCCACCCAGGCGATGCACCGTGAGGACACCGTCGTCGATCACCCTGGGTAACATCGCCGGCACCGTCGCGCCCTGGCTACGCAACAGGTGAGTCGCGCCGCCGGGCAACAGCAGGATGTCGCCCTCCTCCAGGGTCACTCGTTGCCCACCCGAAAGTTCGGCGCGGCAAGTGCCACTGACCACAATGTGGTACGGCGCCACGCCCAGGGCCTCGGGCGCATGGTCCAGGGCCCAGTCGCCCTGGAACTGGCAACGTACATCGAGGTTGCCGCGCAGGTTGGCCAGGGTGATCAGGGTGTCGATAGCGTTCATTTGCGAATATCGGTCAAAAAGTTGAGCGGATCGAACAATACCGCCAAACCCGAACGGCACACACTGGCTTCACACCCAACCCGTTCAGGAGTCATCGCAATGTTCAATAACTGGTCCGACTTGCTGCCTACCGTGAAGAAAGCCTTTGGCACACTGGGCAAGAGCAACCCGAAGATGGTCAAAGCCTACATGGCGCTTGGCGAAGCCGCCGAGGAAAACAACGTCCTGGATGCCAAGACCCGCGAACTGATCTCGATTGCAGTGGCGATCACCACGCGCTGCGACGGTTGTATCGGCGTACATGCCGACGCCGCGATCAAGGCCGGCGCCACCCGCGAAGAAGTCGCCGCAACGCTGGCCACTGCCATTTCACTGAATGCCGGCGCCGCCTACATCTACTCGCTGCGCGCGCTGGAAGCCTACGACACGCTTAAACCGGCGCCGCAAAGTTGAGCCGAAACTGCTGCGGCGTCACGCCCAGCCGGCGGTTGAACACACTGCGCAGGTGCTGGGCATCGCGAAAGCCGCATTGATAGGCCACGGTCTTGAGCGGCGCGCTGCTGCTTTCGAGCATCACCCGCGCCGCATCCACCCGCGCCCGCTCGACAAATTCCGCCGGGGTGATCCGCGCCTCCCGGGCAAATACCCGCGAAAAGTTGCGCGCACTCATGTTGGCCGCGCGGGCCAGGTCGGCAATGCCCAGGTCACCGGTCAGGTTCGCCAGCACGTACAACTGCACCTGCGCCACGGCCGAGGAAGATTCGGCATGGGGCGTCAGGAACGGGCTGAACTGGGACTGCCCGCCGCTGCGCTGGGTAAACACCACCAGGCGCTTGGCCACGCTCAACGCCACTTCCGGGCCGTGGTCCTGGGCCAGCAGGTACAACGACAGATCGATGCCCGCCGTGACCCCGGCCGAGGTGTAGAGGTTGGCGTCTTGCACGTACAGGCGGTCGGCGTCGACCCGGGTCGAGGGGCACAGTCGCGCCAGATCCGCCGCGTCGCCCCAGTGCGTGGTGACCGTGCGCCCCTCCAGCAAACCGGCACGCGCGAGCATGAACGCGCCATTGCAGATCGAGCCGAAACGCCGAGCCCTGGCACTGGCGCCCTGCAACCACTGATTGAACCCCGGGCCGAAATCCTCGAAGGGCAACTGCGGGCCACCGGCTACCAGCAACAGGTCATAGGCTTGCAATGCCTCGCTGTAGTGGATGTGGGCCTGCAAGGACAGACCGTTGGAACAGGCGATCTGGCCCTGGACCTGGCCGATGACTTCGAGCTGGTAATGATCCGCAGGCGCCAGGAAGCGATTGGCCTCGCAGAACACGTCCATGGGACCGGTCACATCCAGTGACTGGACGCCGGGGAAGATCAGGATCGCGACGGTCTTGTGCATGGATGGCACACCTTTCTACCGGAATAAACGAAGAAACAAATGTGGGAGCGGGCTTGCTCGCGAAAGCGGTGGATCAGTCTATACATCTGGTGACTGACACTGCGCATTCGCGAGCAAGCCCGCTCCCACATTTGGATTGTTGCAGGCTTCAAGGGATAGCAGTGCCTGCTACACCCTAGCCGATTTCACGTGGCACGATGTGACCGCACATTGGCCGGGATCGCATCCTCACCCCGATGGCCCTCGCGCACAGGCGCGTCCAGACTGCACTCACCAGCGCCAACCCGGCGCCCTCGTGAGGAGCATGACCATGAGCACCACCATCGCCGGCATCAAAATCCCCGACAGTGCCCTGGCCAAGGCTACCACCGAATACATCCGCGACATTGAATCCGACCTGCTCTACCACCACTCCCGTCGCGTCTTCCTGTTTGGCGCCCTGAGCGGCGAGCGCAAGCAATTGACCTACAACTCGGAGCTGCTCTACGTCGGCGCAATGTTCCATGACCTGGGCCTGGTGGCAGGCCATCGCAGCGACAACGAGCGTTTTGAAGTGGACGGCGCCAACGCTGCCGCCGCCTTTCTCAAGCCCTATGGTTTAAGCGACGACGATATCGAGCAAGTGTGGCTGTCCATTGCCCTGCACACCACGCCGGGGGTACCTCAGCACCTGCGCCCTACCGTCGCCCTGGTGACCGCTGGCGTGGAGATGGATGTGCTGGGCATGGACTACGCCGCGTTTACCCACGTGCAGCGCGAGGCAGTGGTGCATGCGCATCCACGGGGCGAAGGGTTCAAGGAATGCATCATCTGCGCGTTTGCCGACGGCTTGCGCCATCGCCCGCAGACCACGTTTGGCAACGTGAAGACCGATGTGTTGGTGGATCAGGAGCCGGGGTTCAAGCCGCTGAACTTTGTCGAGGTGATTCGCCAGTCGCCGTGGACTGCCTAATCAACTTGAAATGCAATCAAATGTGGGAGCTGGCTTGCCTGCTCCCACATTTTGACCGCGTACCGGGCTTTAGACCGGTGCGGGCGCCCGGCGTACATCCGGCTGTTTCCAGCCATCCGCTGCCGCTTCTTCGATGGCTTGCTGGATCGCCTTCTTGCGCCGCTCTTCAGCGCGACGGCTGAAGTACCACACCAGGAATGTCACCAGCGACACCGCCAGCAGGATCAGGCTGGCCACGGCGTTGATCTCGGGTTTGACCCCAAGGCGCACCGCCGAGAACACTTCCATCGGCAAGGTGGTGGAGCCCGGGCCCGAGACGAAGCTGGCCAGTACCAGGTCATCCAGGGACAGCGCGAACGACATCATGCCGCCCGCCGCCAACGACGGCGCGATCATCGGGATGGTGATCAGGAAGAACACCTTCCACGGCCGCGCACCGAGGTCCATGGCCGCTTCTTCGATCGACAGGTCCAGCTCACGCAGGCGCGCCGACACCACCACCGCCACATACGCCGCACAGAACGTGGTGTGGGCGATCCAGATGGTGACAATGCCACGCTCCTGGGGCCAACCGATCATCTGCGCCATGGCCACGAACAGCAGCAACAGCGACAGACCGGTGATCACTTCCGGCATCACCAGCGGCGCCGTCACCAGGCCGCCGAACAGCGTGCGGCCCTTGAACTGGCTGATACGGGTCAGCACAAACGCCGCCAACGTACCCAGCGCCACCGCGGCCACCGCCGTGTAGCAGGCGATTTCCAGGGAGCGCGCCACCGAGCCCATCAACTGGGTGTTGTCCAGCAGGCCCACGTACCACTTGATCGACCAACCGCCCCACACCGTCACCAGTTTCGATTCGTTGAACGAATAGATCACCAGGATCAGCATCGGCAGGTAGATGAACAGCAGCCCTACGACCAGCATGAAGCTGGAGAAACTGAAGCGCTTCATACCTTGCCCTCCATCTCTTTGGCTTGGCTGCGGTTAAACAGAATGATGGGCACGATCAGGATCGCCAGCATCACCACCGCCAGGGCAGAAGCCACCGGCCAGTCGCGGTTGTTGAAGAACTCTTGCCACAACACTTTACCGATCATCAGGGTTTCCGGGCCGCCCAGCAGTTCCGGGATCACGAACTCGCCCACCACCGGGATGAACACCAGCATGCAGCCGGCGATGATGCCGTTCTTGGACAGCGGTACGGTGATTTTCCAGAAGCTGTTGAAGGTGCTCGAACCCAGGTCCGATGCCGCTTCCAGCAGGCTCTGGTCATGTTTGACCAGGTTGGCGTACAGCGGCAGGATCATGAACGGCAGGTACGAATAGACCACACCGATATACACCGCAATGTTGGTGTTGAGGATCTGCAACGGTTCGTTGATCAACCCCATGGACATCAGGAAGCCATTGAGCAAGCCGTTGTTGCTGAGGATGCCCATCCACGCATACACGCGGATCAGGATCGCGGTCCAGGTCGGCATCATGATCAGCAGCACCAGCACGGTCTGCATCTCTTTGCGCGCACTGGCGATGGCGTAGGCCATCGGGTAGCCGATCAGCAGGCACAAGGCCGTGCTGAAAAACGCCATCTTCAACGAGCCCAGGTAGGCGGCGATGTACAGCTCGTCGCCGGCCAGCAGGCTGTAGTTGGCCAGGTTGAGCACCACCTCCAGCTTCTGCTCGATGTAGGTGTAGATCTCGGTGTAGGGCGGGATCGCCACGTCGGCTTCGGCAAAGCTGATCTTCAGGACGATGAAGAACGGCAGCATGAAGAACAGGAACAGCCACAGGAACGGAATCCCGATGACCACCTGCTTGCCGCTGGGAATTATTCGGTGCAGTCGCCGTTTGAATTTCTTCATGTTCATGAGCGAAGTACCACGCCGCTGTCGTCTTCCCACCACACGTAGACCTGGTCACCCCATGTCGGCCGCGCGCCACGGCGTTCGGCGTTGGCAACGAAGGACTGCACCAGCTTGCCGCTCGGCAGTTCGACGTAGAACACCGAGTGGCCGCCCAGGTAGGCAATGTCATGCACCTTGCCGCTGGACCAGTTGTGCTCGCAGGTCGGCATTTCGGTGGTGACCAGCAGTTTTTCCGGGCGGATGGCGTAGGTCACCGACTTGTCTTCCACCGACGTGGCGATGCCATAGCCCACGTAGATATCGCGGTCCAGGTCGGCACACTTGAGCACCGCATGGCCTTCGGCGTCATCCACCACCACGGTGTCGAAGATGTTGACGTTGCCGATGAACTCGCACACCAGGCGGCTGGTGGGGGTTTCGTAGATATCGATCGGGCTGCCGATCTGCGCGATCCAGCCCAGGTGCATGATCGCGATGCGCTCGGCCATGGTCATGGCCTCTTCCTGGTCGTGGGTCACCATCACGCAGGTCACGCCGACGCGCTCGATGATCTCCACCAACTCCAGTTGCATCTGCGAGCGCAGCTTCTTGTCCAGGGCGCCCATCGGCTCATCGAGCAACAGCAGTTTCGGGCGTTTGGCCAAGGACCGGGCCAGGGCCACGCGCTGACGCTGGCCGCCCGACAGCTGGTGCGGCTTGCGCTTGGCGTACTGGCTCATCTGCACCAGCTTGAGCATCTCGGCCACGCGGGCCTCGACCTCGGCCTTGGGGATCTTGTCCTGTTGCAGGCCGAAGGCGATGTTCTGCGCCACGGTCATGTGTGGGAACAAGGCGTAGGACTGGAACATCATGTTGATCGGCCGCTCGTAGGGCGGCATGTCGGTGATATCCACACCGTCGAGGAAAATCCGCCCTTCGGTCGGGCGCTCGAAACCTGCGAGCATGCGCAGCAAGGTGGACTTGCCCGAACCCGAACCGCCGAGCAAGGCAAAGATCTCGCCTTTCTTGATTTCCAGGGACACATCGTCCACGGCAATCGTCTCGTCGAACTTCTTCGTGACCCGGTCGATTTTGACCAACACCTTTTTCGGTGTCTGGTCGCCCTCGAGGGCTTTCTTATAGGCGCCGGAGGCAACTGCCATTTACGAAACTCCCAGAAAAAAAGAGTGCAGAACGTCCAATACGGACGAACGTTGGATAGTTTTAGCCTTACTTGCCCGTCTTGACCTTGGTCCAGCTACGGGTCATCAAGCGTTGCACTTTCGGGGGTAGCTCGAAGTTGACAAACGTCCGGTCGAGAACCGCCTGCGGTGGATAAACCGCTTCGTCGGTGCGTATCGATTGCTCCATCAGCGTGTCCGCCCCTGGGTTAGGGTTGGCGTAGCCGACGTAATCACTGACCTGAGCGATCACTTCAGGTTGCAGTAGATAGTTGATGAAGGCGTGGGCCTCTTTGACGTTGGTCGAGTCCTTGGGGATCGCCAGCACGTCAAACCACAGGTTGCCGCCTTCCTTGGGAATCGCGTAGGCGATGTTCACGCCCTTGCCAGCCTCGGCCGCCCGGGCCTTGGCCTGGAACACATCGCCGGAGAAGCCCGCAGCCACGCAGATATTGCCGTTGGCCAGGTCCGAGATGTATTTGGATGAGTGGAAGTAGGTCACGTAGGGCCGCACTTTCAGGAGTTTTTCCTCGGCCTTTTTATAGTCAGCCGGGTTGGTGCTGTTCGGGTCCAGGCCCATGTAGTTGAGCACCGCCGGCAGCATTTCATCGGCCGAGTCCATGAAGGACACACCGCAGCTGGCCAGCTTCTTCATGTTTTGTGGCTCGAACAGCACGGCCCAGGAGTCGATCTTGTCGACGCCCAGCACTTCCTTCACTTTATCGACGTTGTAGCCAATGCCGTTGGTGCCCCACAGGTACGGCACCGCGTATTGGTTGCCCGGGTCGTTCTTTTCCAGGCGCTTGAGCAGCGCCGGGTCGAGATTGGCGTAGTTGCCGAGCAACGACTTGTCGATCTTCTGGAACGCGCCCGCCTTGATCTGCTTGCCCAGGAAGTGGTTGGACGGCACCACCACGTCATACCCGGTGCGCCCGGCCAGCAACTTGCCTTCCAGGGTTTCGTTGGAATCGAACACGTCGTAGACCGGCTTGATGCCGGTGGCCTTTTCAAAGTTGGCCAGGGTGTCGGGGCCGATGTAGTCCGACCAGTTATAAACATGCACGGTGGAAGCTGCCTGCACGCTGACTGCCAACGTGAGGCCCGCCCCTACCAGCAAGGCTTTGCGAAATAAAGAAATTGGCAAGTGGAGGTCCTCTTAAATAGTTGGGCCCGAAGTTGTTGCCCGGCAACAAAACCGGCGCGCAACTTACCCTCGATAAACCGATCCGGCAAAACTTTCTGTCATTTAATTTTTTGTAGGAGCGAGCTTGCTCGCGAAGGTCGTCAACGATAACGCGGGGCATCAGGCACCCCGCGGCGCATTTGAGTTTTTCGCGAGCAAGCTCGCTCCTACAGGTTCGTGCTTATTTACCCGATTTGATTTTGGTCCAGCTGCGCGTCAGCAGACGCTGGGTCGCGGCTGGCAGATCGCTGATTGCATACAGCTTGGCCTTCACATCATCCGACGGATAGATGCTCGGATCGCCCGAGATATCCTTGTTCACCAGCGGCGTGGCGGCCTTGTTACCGTTCGGGAAACGTACGCTGTTAGTGATTGCCGCCATGACTTCAGGCTTCATCAGGTAGTTCATGAACTGGTAGGCGGCGTCCAGGTTCTCGGCATCTTTAGGGATAGCGACCATGTCGTAGAAGCTGCCTGCGCCTTCCTTGGGAATGGCATAGGAAACCTTGACCTTGCCGCCGGCTTCAGCCGCGCGGGACTTGGATTGTTCCAGGTCACCCGAATAACCCACGGCTACGCAGATGTTGCCGTTGGCCAGGTCCGAGATGTACTTGGAGGAGTGGAAGTAGCCCACCGAAGGACGGATCTTGAGGAACAGTGCTTCGGCTTCAGCCAGTTGCTTCTTGTCCTGGCTGTCGGTCGGGTAACCCAGGTAGTGCAGGGCCACCGGGATCATTTCGGTTGGCGAGTCGAGGAAGCTCACGCCACAGCTTTTGAGTTTCTCGATGTTCTCGGGTTTGAACAGCACGTCCCACGAGTCGATCTTGTCTACGCCCAGCGCAGCCTTGACCTTGTCCGGGTTGTAACCGATGCCGATGGTGCCCCACATGTACGGGAATGCGTGCAGGTTGCCTTTGTCACTGGCATCGCCCACGGCCTTGAGCAGGTCGGTATCGAGGTTTTTCCAGTTTGGCAGCTTGGACTTGTCCAGCTCCTGGTACACACCGGCCTTGATCTGCTTGGCCAGGAAGTTGTTCGACGGTACGACGATGTCGTAGCCGGACTTGCCCGCCAACAGCTTGGCTTCCAGGGTTTCGTTGCTGTCGAAAACGTCGTACACCACTTTGATGCCGGACTCTTTCTCAAAGTTGGCAATGGTGTCCGGTGCAATGTAGTCGGACCAGTTATAGACATGCAGTACTTTGCTGTCCGCCTGGGCCGCGCCCGCCATCACGCCCATCAGGGACAAGGCCAGGAGGGTCTTGCCAGCGTTCTTCAAACCTAATGCCTTCATTCGGTCATGCTCCAATTTTTTCTTTTTTGGGCCACATTTTTCTACGTTTCATGGCCCGTCGAAGGGCAACAAAACAGGGCGACAGTCTGGCAAGTTCAGGGGCCGGCTTTCAACCAAAGCCCCGCATTTATCATTGCCCGAATGCAACAGCCGCAAGCCGCTGCATTCTGAGCCTAGCACTTAGCCCTGCAATGCCGCCAAAGTCAGGTCCAGGCACTGGCGAGCCTTGGTCACCAGCTCGTCAATCTCGGCCTTGCTGATCACCAGCGGCGGCGAAATGATCATGGTGTCGCCCACGGCGCGCATGATCAGGCCATTCTCGAAGCAGAAGGTGCGGCAGATCATGCCCACGCCCTTGCCTTCGTAACGCTTGCGCGTGGCCTTGTCCTGCACCAGCTCGATCGCACCCAACATGCCGACACCACGGACTTCGCCCACCAACGGATGATCCGCCAGCTCGCGTAGACGCTTTTGCAAATACGGTGCCGTTTCGTCATGTACACGGCTGACAATTTTCTCATCGCGCATGATGCGGATGTTTTCCAGGGCCACCGCAGCCGCCACCGGGTGCCCGGAGTAGGTGAAGCCGTGGTTGAAATCGCCACCTTCGTTGAGCACTGCCACCACTTCGTCGCGCACGATCAGGCCGCCCATGGGGATGTAGCCCGAGGTCAGGCCCTTGGCGATGGTCATCATGTCCGGCTTGAGATCGTAGAAATCGCTACCGAACCACTCACCGGTACGGCCAAAGCCGCAGATCACTTCGTCGGCGACAAACAGGATGTCGTACTTGGCGAGGATTTCCTTGATGCGCGGCCAGTAGGTCGCTGGCGGCACAATCACGCCGCCGGCGCCCTGGATCGGCTCGGCAATAAAGGCACCGACGTTGTCCACGCCGACTTCCAGAATTTTCTCTTCCAGTTGGTTGGCCGCCCAGATCCCGAACTCTTCGGGGCTCATGTCGCCGCCTTCGCCAAACCAGTACGGCTGAGCGATATGCACGATGCCCGGGATCGGCAAGTCGCCCTGCTCGTGCATATAGGTCATGCCGCCCAGGCTCGCGCCGGCCACGGTAGAGCCGTGGTAGCCATTCTTGCGGCTGATGATGGTTTTCTTGTTTGGCTGGCCCTTGATCGCCCAGTAGTGGCGGACCATGCGCAACATGGTGTCGTTGCCTTCGGAGCCGGAACCGGTGAAGAACACATGGTTCATGCCGGCGGGGGCGATATCGGCGATGGCCTTGGCCAGTTCCAGCACCGGCGGGTGGGCGGTCTGGAAGAACAGGTTGTAGTAAGACAGTTGTTTCATCTGCTTGGCAGCGGCGTCAGCCAGCTCGTCGCGGCCATAACCGATGGCCACGCACCACAGGCCGGCCATGCCGTCGAGGATCTTGTTGCCTTCGCTGTCCCACAGGTACACGCCCTTGGCGTTGGTGATGATGCGCGGGCCTTTCTCTTTCAACTGCTTGAAGTCGCTGAACGGTGCCAGGTGATGCTCGTTGCTCAGGGCTTGCCATTCACGGGTTTGCGGGTTGTTGCTGGACATACCAATCTCCAATAGGTAGGTGAAGGTGCGGCGTATCCCGGCCGCACCCGGCGCATCAGACGGCGAAGAGCAGGAATTCCCGCTCCCACGAACTGATCACGCGCTTGAAGTTTTCATGCTCGGCCCGCTTGACCGCGACGTAGCCAGTGATGAATTTGTGACCCAGGTATTTCTCGATGGTCTTGCTGTTTTCCATGCGTTCCAGCGCGTCTTCGATGGTCAACGGCAGGCGCAGGTTGCGCCGCTCGTAACCACGCCCCACAACAGGCGCGCTTGGGCTGATGCCTTCGACCATGCCGATATAGCCACACAGCAGGCTGGCGGCGATCGCCAGGTAAGGGTTGGCATCGGCGCCAGGCAGGCGGTTTTCCACGCGACGGTTCTGCGGGCCGGCATCCGGTACGCGCAGGCCGACGGTGCGGTTTTCTTCGCCCCACTCCACGTTCACCGGCGCCGAGGTGTCGGGCAGGAAGCGGCGGAACGAGTTGACGTTGGGCGCGAACAGCGGCAGCAGCTCGGGGATGAACTTCTGCAGGCCGCCGATGTGGTGCAGGAACAGCTCGCTCTTGGAACCGTCCTCATTGGAGAACACGTTCTTGCCGGTGGCGATGTCGATGATGCTCTGGTGCAGGTGCATGGCGCTGCCCGGCTCACCGGTCATGGGCTTGGCCATGAAGGTGGCGGCCACGTTGTGCTTGAGCGCGGCTTCACGCATGGTGCGCTTGAACACCAGGATCTGGTCGGCCAGGGACAGGGCATCGCCGTGACGGAAGTTGATTTCCATCTGCGCCGTGCCGTCCTCGTGGATCAGGGTGTCGAGGTCCAGCTCTTGCAGCTCGCACCAGTCATAGACGTCTTCGAACAACGGGTCGAATTCGTTGGCCGCTTCTATAGAGAAGGACTGGCGACCGGTTTCCGGGCGGCCAGAGCGGCCAATCGGCGGTTGCAGCGGGAAGTCCGGGTCTTCGCAGCGCTTGGTCAGGTAGAACTCCATCTCCGGCGCCACGATGGGCTGCCAGCCTTTGTCGGCGTAGAGCTTGAGGACTTTCTTGAGTACGTTGCGCGGCGACAGCTCGATCGGGTTGCCTTGCTTGTCGTAGGTGTCGTGGATCACCTGGGCGGTGGGCTCGATGGCCCAGGGCACGAGGAACACGGCGTTCTGGTCGGGGCGGCAGATCATGTCGATGTCGGCCGGGTCGAGCAGTTCGTAATAGATGTCGTCTTCGACATAGTCGCCGGTCACGGTCTGCAACAGAACGCTCTCGGGCAGGCGCATGCCTTTTTCGGCGATGAACTTGTTGGTCGGCGAGATCTTGCCCCGGGTGATCCCCGTGAGGTCGCCAATCATGCATTCGACTTCTGTGATCTTGTGGTCTTTCAACCAATCGGTGAGCTGGTCGAGGTTGTTACTCATAAATGCCTCTGGGCTGGGTTTCCTGACATCCATTAAAGGTCAGGCGTTGTTTGACGCGTGCGCGTCTCTTTGTTTCGCCCGCGTTCGGCAGGCATCGCCAAATGCCTGGAAGATCGCGAGGTAGTACGGGTTGGAGCTTACCTGCCATTCAGGGTGCCATTGCACTCCTAATGCAAAAGCGTCTGCAAAAGCCTTGCCCTGTTTGAGCGAAAAAGCCTCGATCAGGCCGTCCGGCGCGCTCGCTTCGACCTGCAGGCCGGGCGCCAGGCGGTCAACGCCCTGGCTGTGGATCGAGTTGACCTGGATCGTGTCCGGCAAGCCCAGACTCGCCAATACGCCACCCGAGCTGATCGCCACGGAGTGCGCCGGGCCGTACTGGACTTCCAGCGGCTGGGTATCGTCTTCGCGGTGGTCGAGCATACCCGGCAACTCATGAACCTTCTGGTGCAGGCTGCCGCCCAGGGCCACGTTCATTTCCTGGAAGCCCCGGCAGATCCCCAGCACCGGCACGCCTGCGGCAATCGCGGCGCGAATCAGCGCCAGGGTGCTCTGGTCACGGGCAGGATCATGGGCAGTCCCTGGCGCGCTGGCCGGACCGTCATAATGATGGGGTTCGATATTGGAAGGGGAGCCGGTAAAGAGAATGCCGTCCAGACCGTCAAGAATATTGGCCGGTTCGAACAGGTCCGCCAGGGACGGAATAATCAATGGCAGGCCCTTGGCAGCGATGGCCACGGCGCGGACGTATTTGTCGCCACTGATGTGATAAGCATGCAGACCAACCTGTTTGGAGCAGGCGGTGACGCCGATTAACGGCAGGCCAGACATGAAGCACCCCGGTATTATTGCTGTTATGGGTTTGAATCGAGCTTAGCCTTGTTCATTTTTTTACACAACACCCCCGTAAAAAATACAACACGGCCCGCTCAAGCCTGCCAGTCCCAAGCCGGGCAAACCGATAAAACTGCCCAAAAAAGCCGCAAAAAAGCCCTCAAGGCGCTTTTTTAGGGCAAAAAAGGCCTCGCTTGACTTCGGCATGCCGTTCGGGTTGACTGAAACCAGAAAAGATCAATGATTGATATTTTTAACAACAAAGGTGTTGCATCATGTCGGTACCCCCGCGTGCCGTTCAGCTTAACGAAGCGAACGCGTTCCTTAAGGATCATCCTGAGGTTCTGTACGTAGACCTTCTAATTGCGGATATGAATGGTGTGGTGCGCGGTAAGCGCATCGAACGCACCAGCCTCCACAAGGTTTACGAGAAAGGCATCAACTTGCCTGCCTCTTTATTTGCCCTGGATATCAATGGCTCGACGGTGGAAAGCACCGGCCTGGGTCTGGACATCGGTGATGCTGACCGAATCTGTTATCCAATCCCCGATACCCTGTGCAATGAACCCTGGCAAAAGCGCCCTACCGCGCAACTGCTGATGACCATGCACGAACTTGAAGGTGAACCTTTCTTCGCCGATCCGCGCGAAGTGCTCCGCCAAGTTGTAACCAAGTTTGACGATATGGGCCTGACCATCTGCGCAGCCTTCGAGCTTGAGTTCTACCTGATCGACCAGGAGAACGTGAACGGCCGCCCACAACCTCCCCGCTCGCCGATTTCCGGCAAACGCCCGCACTCGACACAGGTCTACCTGATCGACGACCTCGACGAATACGTCGACTGCCTCCAGGACATTCTGGAAGGTGCCAAAGAGCAAGGCATCCCGGCCGACGCCATCGTCAAGGAAAGTGCCCCGGCGCAGTTCGAAGTGAACCTGCACCACGTCGCCGACCCGATCAAGGCATGCGACTACGCGGTACTGCTAAAGCGTTTGATCAAGAACATTGCCTACGACCATGAGATGGACACCACCTTCATGGCCAAGCCTTACCCGGGCCAGGCAGGCAACGGTTTGCACGTGCATATTTCGATCCTGGACAAAGAAGGCAAGAACATCTTTGCCAGCGAGGATCCCGAGCAGAACGCCGCATTGCGTCACGCGATCGGCGGTGTGCTGGAGACCCTGCCTGCACAAATGGCTTTCCTGTGCCCCAACGTCAACTCCTACCGTCGTTTCGGCGCACAGTTCTACGTGCCGAACTCGCCGTGCTGGGGCCTGGACAACCGCACCGTGGCGATTCGCGTCCCTACCGGCTCGTCCGACGCGGTACGTATCGAACACCGCGTGGCCGGCGCCGATGCCAACCCTTACCTGCTGATGGCTTCGGTCCTGGCGGGCGTGCACCACGGTCTGACCAACAAGATCGAACCTGGCGCACCGGTGGAAGGCAACAGCTACGAGCAGAACGAGCAAAGCCTGCCGAACAACCTGCGTGACGCACTGCGCGAGTTGGACGACAGCGAGGTGATGGCCAAGTACATCGATCCGAAATACATCGATATCTTCGTCGCCTGCAAGGAAAGCGAGCTGGAGGAGTTCGAACACTCCATCTCCGACCTTGAGTACAACTGGTACCTGCATACCGTGTAAACGGATTGTGGTGAGCGGGCTTGCTTGTGGTGAGCAGGCTTGTCTGTGGCGAGCGGGCTTGCCCCGCGCTGGGCTGCGAAGCAGCCCCAAAACAAACACCGCGATGCATCAGATGCATCGCGGTGTTTTTGAATGAGGGCCGCTTCGCAGCCCAGCGCGGGGCAAGCCCGCTCGCCACAGACAAGCCCTAGCCACAACAAGCCCACTCACCACAAACAAGCCCTAGCCACAACAGGCCCACTCACCACAAACAAGCCCTAGCCACAGACAGGCCCACTCACCACAAACAAACCTGCTCCCCACAACAAGCCCTATCTGTACCGATATGGATCTCTGCGTACAATGCGCTCTGCCTTGTAGGAGACTTCCATGACCACCCGCCCCGCCGCCCCTCGCAAACCCCGCGCCCGCAGCCAGGCCCGGATCGACGCGATCCTCGACGCCGCCCGCACCTTGCTGGCAGCCGAAGGCGTGGCCAGCCTGTCGATCTACAGCGTGGCCGAACGGGCGCAGATTCCGCCGTCATCGGTGTATCACTTTTTCGCCAGCGTACCGGCCTTGCTCGAAGCATTGACGGCTGACGTACACGCCGCATTCCGCGCCGCGCTACAAGCCCCCATCGACCACGACAGCCTGCATCACTGGCGCGACCTGTCGCGCGTGGTGGAGCTGCGTATGCTGACCATCTACAGCAACGACGCCGCCGCCCGGCAATTGATTCTCGCCCAGCACGGCCTCACCGAAGTGACCCAGGCCGACCGCCAGCATGACCTGGAGTTGGGAGACTTGATGCTGCAAGTGTTCAACCGCCACTTTGAAGTGCCGGTGCTGCCGGCAGATGTGGACGTGTTTGCCCTGGCGCTGGAGCTAAGCGACCGCGTTTACGCGCGCTCAGTGCATCAGCATGGGCAGATCACCCCGCGCATGGCGGAGGAAGGGATGCGGGTGTTTGATGCGTATGTGGGGCTTTATTTGCCGGTGTTTTTGCCTAAGCGATAAGGGTTGTGGTGACTGGGCCGGCCTCTTCGCGGGCAAGCCCGCTCCCACACTTTAAATGCATTCGCAGATCGAAATGTGGGAGCTGGCTTGCCTGCGATAGCGGTCTGAAGCCGATCACAGCTTGGCGATCGACACCTCGGTGGACTTCACAAACGCAATCACTTCACTGCCAATCACCAACTCCAGCTCTTTCACCGAGCGGGTGGTGATCACGGAGGTGACGATGCCGGACGCGGTCTGCACGTCGATTTCCGACAGTACGTCGCCTTCGACGATTTCCTTGATGGTGCCTTTGAACTGGTTACGCACGTTGATCGCTTTGATAGTCATGGTGTTACTCCTTAAGGGACAAGTGAGTTATTGCGCCCAACGCAATTGCGTAGGCAACGGTGAAACAGGTTCCGGCTCCGGCGGCGTACCGGGCAGTGACAGCACACGGTTGAGGACTTCGGTTTCCAGGGCCGCCAGGCGATGGGAGCCACGGACCCGCGGGCGTGGCAGTTCCACATGCAGGTCGAGGCCGATTTCGCCGTCTTCGATCAGGATTACCCGGTCGGCAATGGCCACGGCTTCGCTGACGTCATGGGTCACCAGCAACACGGTAAAACCGTGCTTGCGCCACAGGTTTTCGATCAGTTGCTGCATCTCGATGCGGGTCAGGGCATCCAGCGCACCCAAGGGCTCATCCAGCAGCAACAGGCGCGGCTGGTGAATCAGGGCGCGGGCCAGGGCCACCCGTTGTTTCTGGCCACCGGACAACGCCGCCGGCCATTCATCGGCGCGCTCGGCCAGGCCGACCGCTTCCAGCGCCTCAAGCGCCTGGGGCCGCCAGTTGCCTTTTAGGCCCAGGCCGACGTTATCGATGATCTTTTTCCACGGCAGCAGGCGCGCTTCCTGGAACATCAGCCGCGTGTCTTCGAGCGCTTCGCTCAGGGGTGCAGAGCCTGCAAGCAACTCGCCACTGCTGGCGCTATCAAGGCCGGCCAGCAGGCGCAGCAAGGTACTTTTGCCACAGCCACTGCGGCCCACTACAGCCACGAACTGGCCCGCCGGGATGTGCAGGTCAATCTCGCGCAGGACTTCCCGCGTGCCGAACGCCTTGCGCAGCTTGCGCACCGCTAACGGAATGCCCCGCAGCAGGCGTGGAGGTTGTTGAGCGGTCATGCCGCACCTCCTTTGTGTACTTGATAGGCCGGATGCCAGCGCAGCCACACCCGCTCCAGGCCACGCGCCGCGAGGTCCGCCAATTTGCCGAGCACCGCGTACAGCACAATCGCCAGCACCACCACGTCGGTTTGCAGGAACTCCCGGGCATTCATCGCCAGGTAGCCGATACCGGAGCTGGCGGAAATGGTTTCCGCGACGATCAGCGTCAGCCACATAAAGCCCAGGGCAAAACGCACCCCCACCAGAATCGATGGCAACGCGCCCGGCAGGATCACCTGGCGAAACAGGCTGAACCCCGACAAGCCATAACTGCGCGCCATCTCCACCAGTGCCGGATCGACGTTGCGGATGCCGTGATAGGTGTTGAGGTAGATGGGGAACAGCGTGCCGAGGGCGACCAGGAAAATCTTCGCCGTCTCATCAATGCCGAACCACAAAATCACCAGCGGGATCAGCGCCAGATGCGGCACGTTGCGAATCATCTGCACCGAGCTGTCCAGCAGGCGCTCGCCCCATTTCGACAGGCCGGTGATAAAACCCAGGGCCAGGCCAATGCCGCCGCCGATCACAAAACCCAGGCCCGCGCGCCAGCCGCTGATGGCCAGGTGGGTCCAGATCTCACCGCTACTGACCAGGTGCACGCCGGCCGCAATCACTGCGCTGGGGGCCGGCAAAATCCGGGTCGACAGCCAGCCCGCCGACACCGACAACTGCCACACCGCCAGCAACAGGATCGGCAGTGCCCAAGGCGCCAGCCGATGCAGAATCCGTTGACTATTCATGACGGCGCCTCAGCTCTGCGACGCGGCTTTGGGAAGAATGTCGTTGGCCACCATCTCGCCAAACGGGCTGACGTAACCGGCACTTTTCGGCAGCTCGGGACGTTCGATATCCAGGTGCGGGAACAGCAACTCTGCAACCCGGTACGACTCTTCCAGGTGTGGATAACCGGAAAAAATAAAGGTGTCGATGCCCAGGTCCGCGTACTCCTTGACCCGCGCCGCCACGGTCGGCCCATCGCCCACCAGTGCCGTGCCGGCGCCGCCGCGTACCAGGCCGACGCCGGCCCACAGGTTGGGGCTGACTTCGAGGTTGTCGCGACTGCCTCCATGCAAGGCGGCCATGCGCTGCTGGCCAACCGAATCAAAGCGCGACAGCGAGGCCTGGGCACGTGCGATGGTGTCGTCGTCCAGATGGGAGATCAGTTTGTCGGCGGCTTTCCATGCCTCCTCGTTGGTTTCACGCACGATCACATGCAAGCGAATACCGAAGCGCACGGTGCGCCCAAGCTTGGCCGCCTTGACCCGTACCTGCTGGATTTTTTCCGCGACTGCCGCTGGTGGTTCGCCCCAGGTCAGGACCATTTCCACTTGTTCGGCTGCCAGGTCCTGGGCCGCTTCGGAAGAACCGCCGAAATACAACGGCGGGCGTGGCTGCTGGATCGGCGGGTAGAGCAACTTGGCGCCTTTGACGCTGATGTGCTGGCCGTCGTAGTCCACGGTTTCGCCTTCCAGCACGCGCCGCCAGATGCGGGTGAATTCCACCGAGGCCTGGTAGCGCTCCTCATGGCTGAGGAACAGGCCATCACCGGCCAGCTCTTCTGGATCACCACCGGTCACCAGGTTGAACAGCGCCCGTCCACCGGACAGCCGGTCCAGGGTCGCTGCCTGACGCGCCGCCACCGTCGGCGAAATGATGCCGGGGCGCAGGGCAACCAAAAATTTCAGACGCTGGGTCACCGGGATCAGCGAGGCGGCCACCAGCCACGAGTCTTCGCAAGAACGACCGGTGGGGATCAGTACCCCGCCAAAGCCCAGGCGATCAGCGGCCTGGGCCACCTGCTGCAGATAACCGTGATCTACGGCGCGAGCGCCTTCGGCGGTGCCAAGGTAATGGCCGTCGCCGTGGGTGGGCAGGAACCAGAAAATATTGAGGCTCATGGAGTTGTCTCCTGAAGAAGTCGGATTACGGCGCTTTGGCAACGGTCGCAGGTGGCGTCCAGATCACGTCCTTGATGCTCAAGGGCTTGGGAATCAATTTGAGCTGGTAGAAGGTGTCAGCGATTTTCTGCTGCGCGGCGACCACTTCCGGGGTCAGGAACAGCGCGCCGTAGCCCTGGCGTTTGACCGAGGTCAGGGTGATGTCAGCCGGCAGGCCGAGCAGCGGCGCAACTTGTTGGGTGACTTCCTGGGGGTTGGCCTTGGACCATTCGCCTACGGCACGCACTTCTTCCACCAGCGCCTTGATCACGTCCGGATGTTTTTCGGTGTAGGGCTTGGTGGCCAGGTAGAACTGGTGGTTGTCGGCAATGCCGGTGGCGTCACGTAGGGTGCGGGCTTGCAGTTGTTGCTCGGCGGCCGCCTGGTACGGGTCCCAGATGACCCAGGCGTCGACACTGCCTCGTTCGAAGGCGGCACGGGCGTCGGCGGGCGGCAGGAACACGGTCTGTACGTCGGTGTATTTCAGGCCGGCGTCTTCCAGGGCGCGCACCAGCAGGTAATGCACGTTGGAGCCTTTGTTGAGCACGACTTTCTTGCCCTTGAGCTCGGCCACCGATTTGATCGGCGAGTCCTTGGGTACCAGGATGGCCTCGCTGGTCGGCGCTGGCGGTTCGTAGGCGACGTAGAGCAGATCGGCACCGGCGGCCTGGGCGAACACCGGTGGGGTTTCGCCGGTGACGCCAAAGTCGATGGAGCCGACATTCAGCCCTTCGAGCAACTGCGGGCCACCGGGAAACTCGGTCCACTGCACGGTCACGCCCTGGTCGGCCAGGCGTTTTTCCAGGGTGCCCTTGGCCTTGAGCAGCACCAGGGTGCCGTATTTCTGATAACCGATCCGCAGGGTTTCAGCGGCCTGGGCTTGAACAATGGCGCCGAAGGACACAGCCGCAGCAAACAGTGCGACCAGGCCCCGACGCAAGATGATAGTGCGCATGGCGCTCTCCAAATTGACGATTAGGGTTGTGGCTGCACCTGCTTGGCCGTTGGCGGCTGAGTAAGGTGAGGGTTTTGTATTCGGGTGTGGCTTATATTCGGGTGTGGCTTAGATGCTCCAGCGAGCACTCAACAAACGTTCATTCAACACATGGGGGTCCAGCGGTTGCGGGCGGCGGGCCATGGCGCTGTAGAACTGTTCCAGGGCTTCGCTCAAGCGTTGTTCAAGGATCGGCACCAACTGCGCCTGGGCACTGCCTTCGCCATAGGCGATCTGGCTGTCCTCGGCAAAAATTCCGTGCAGCAGCTCCTGGGCTTTGAGTGCCGACAGCACTGGCTTCAAGGCGTAGTCCACCGCCAGCATGTGGGCAATGCTGCCGCCGGTGGCCATGGGCAATACCACTTTGTGGGCCAGGGCGCGTTCCGGCAGCAGGTCGAGGACGGTTTTCAGCGCGCCGGAAAACGACGCCTTGTACACCGGCGTGGAGATCAGCAAACCATCGGCATTGGCCACCTGGGCCAGCAGGTCGAGGACCTTCGGGCTGTCGAAGCGGGCATACAGCAAATCTTCGGCCGGGAAGTCCCGTACCTGATAACTCACCACTTCCACGCCTTGCTGCTGCAACCAGCGCCGGGAGTGATCCAGCAAGACCCCGGAGCGGGAACGCTGACTGGGACTGCCACCAAGTGTTACGACCAGCATCGGGAGTTTCCTTGAGCAAGTGTCGGCGGTTCGCGGTGCGGCGATGGCGCCAAGATGGAACAGACCTTATCAGCAGATTTATATATCTATAAATCTTATTTTTTCATTTGTTTATTCTTAAATTGCATATAAGAAAAATCATTTATCAGGCGAAAAAAAAGGCCGTCGAGACGGCCTGAAAACCCCTGCTATGTGAGTCGGTTCTGATGCAATGTTTGCAGCGTTTGTACGGGCGCCATCGCGGGCAAGCCCGCTCCCACAGGGGAATGCGGTCAACTGTGGGAGCGGGCTTGCCCGCGATGGCAGTATCAGCTTCAGCGGTTGGGTTGTGGGGTCAGCCGCAGATACGGCTTGACCGCGCGATAGCCCTTGGGAAAGCGCTTTTTGATCTCATCCTCATCCTTGAGCGACGGCACGATCACCACTTCATCACCGTCCTGCCAGTTGGCCGGAGTGGCGACTTTGTAGTTATCGGTCAGTTGCAAGGAGTCGATCACCCGCAGGATTTCGTGGAAGTTGCGCCCGGTGCTGGCCGGGTAGGTGATGGTCAGGCGAATCTTTTTGTTCGGGTCGATCACGAACAGCGAACGCACGGTCAGGGTGTCGTTGGCATTGGGGTGGATCAGGTCGTAAAGGTCCGAGACCTTGCGATCGGCATCGGCCAGGATCGGGAAGTTGACGATCGTGTTCTGGGTTTCGTTGATGTCTTCGATCCACTTGTGGTGGGAGTCCACCGGGTCCACCGACAGGGCAATGGCCTTGACCCCACGCTTGGCGAACTCATCCTTGAGCTTGGCGGTGAAGCCCAGTTCGGTGGTGCACACCGGGGTGAAGTCCGCCGGGTGGGAAAACAGCACGCCCCAGCTATCGCCCAGCCACTCGTGGAAACGAATCTTGCCGGCGCTGGAATCCTGTTCAAAGTCGGGGGCGATATCGCCCAGTCTGAGGCTCATGGTGTGGCTCCTGATGAGTGCTTATGCAACCCACTGTGCCTGCGCCGATGAGATTTTAAAAAGAATAAATATCGATTTATTTAGACCATAAAGGAATATGAAGCGGTGCGTTGATTGACCAATTTCTGGGCAAAAAAAACCTCGCAATTATCGCGAGGTTTTTTCTCAACGGTTCTTACAGGAAGCTGTAAGTGTAGTTGAAGATCAGACGAGTCTGGTCCTGGTCCTGAATGCCAGTGCCGCTACCGCGATAGACACCGTGACGCAGGGTGGTGCCAAAGCCTTTGAGAGCGCCCTGCTGAATGGTGTAGTCGATACGCATATCGCGTTCCCACTCGGACTGGTCACTGCCACCGTTCTTGGCTTTGATGTTGTCGCCATGCAGGTAAGCAATCGAGGTTTTCAAACCTGGAACGCCCAATGCAGCGAAGTCATAGGAGTACTGACCGAAGGTGGTGTTTTCACCCGCACGCACGAAGGAGTTGATCATGCTATCGGTGAAGAGGTAGAAGCTGGAACCGCCGGCGCCTTCGTTACGACCGTTGCCGTCGACAACACCGCCCTGGTTCAGCCAGACGAAACCGCCGTCATCGTTGACACGCTGATGACCGACCATGAACGCACTGCCACCCAGGCTATAGGTGAACATGGCGCTCCAGGTTTTGTTATTGACTTCGCCTGCGTCCTTCGCATAACCACCATTGTTGTTGAACTGGTAGCCAGCCTGGCCGTTCTTGCCGTCGGAGCTGCTATCGAAGTAGCGCACGTCGGTTTTGAACGACTGACCTTCGGTGATCGGGTAGACGTGAACCAGACCCAGGAAGTGCTGCTTATAGAAGTCTTCCAGGTTGGCGTAGTAGTACTGCAGGGTCAGGTCTTTGGTGACCTTCCAGTCAGCACCGCCATAACGGAACTTGTTGCTTTCCTGGCTGGCGCCTGCAACCGACAGGCCAGTGCTGTTGCTCGAGGCACGGCCAGTGGCGTGTTCAAGTTGACCGGCGTTGAACGTCACGTTGTCGATTTCTTTGGAGGTGATGGTGCCGCCTTCAAAGGTTTGCGGCAGCAGACGGCCATCGCTTGCGATCACGACCGGCAGGTTCGGAGCCAGGGCCCCGCCCAGATGGGCCTCGGTCTTGGAAAAACGAGCTTTTACGTTGGCGCTCGCGCTGCTCCAGCTGCTCACGGCCGAACCGTCGGTGTCGCTTGGAACAAAGGAGTTGTTGTCTGGGTGATGACCACGGCCACCATCTAGGTGAAAGCCGACCAATGCCTGGGCATCGATACCAAAGCCGACCGTGCCTTCAGTGAAACCAGACTGGACGTTGAACTTCAGGCCGGTGGCCGTTTCGCGCTGGTCAGCGCCGCCTTCACGCTGATCGTTATCAAAATACAGGGTCCGAGAACTTACGGATGCCTTGGTGTCTTCAACAAAACCAGCGGCGCCTGCTTGCTGGGCCAAAACCCCAGCCGCGATGGCGAACGCCAATGTGGACTTCTTCATGTACCGCTCCTCTCGTTTCTAATTTTTGTAGTTCTTTGGTCTCGGGTCTGACGCCCTCGATCCACAGACGCGCGATTAGCGCCAGATAGTGACTGACAAGTCAATCGCAACCTTGTGTGTCTACTACCTTCGTCTAACCGCAGTTGATTTGGTCCCTGCAGGGTAATGAGTTTTTCATACACCCAAAAAGAATTATTTCATCCTTTTTCATACTATTCAGGAATAACACTTTCCATGATGCGACGATCCCGCAGCGGGGTATCGCTCCATAAGCTAATTCCTAAAGGGTATTTATTGGCCATTTTTTAGATCGTTTAGTGTGAGCAAAATCTCGCACACGTCACTCACGATCAAAAAGGCGACGCCATCATGGCCAAACGCGCATCCTCTAGTCAATTTGTTACAGTTTTACTATCGCTTACACTTTCTTTTGGCGTGCAAGCAGCCAATCTCACCATCGGTTACCAAACCGGGATTGACCCCAGCAAAGTGCCCCAGGCCGACGGTGTTTATGAGCAAGTCATCGGCCAGCAGATCGACTGGCGCCGCTTCAACAGCGGCCCGCAAGTGGTCACCGCGATTGCCTCCGGCGATGTGCAGATCGGCAACCTCGGCTCCAGCCCGTTGGCGGCCGCCGCATCCCGTAACCTACCCATCGTAGCGTTCATCGTATCGGCCCAGATCAATAGTTCTGAAGCTTTGGTAGTGCGCAACGACAGTCACATTGACGCACCCAAGGACCTGATCGGCAAAACCATCGCCACACCTTTTGTCTCCACATCCCACTACAGCCTGCTCGGGGCCTTGAAACACTGGGGCCTGGACACAAAGCAGGTCAAAGTGGTGAACCTGCAACCAGGCGAAATTGCCGCAGCCTGGAAACGCGGGGATATCGACGGCGCGTTTGTCTGGTCGCCGGCCCTGGGGGAAATCCGCAAGACCGGCAAGATCCTCACCGATGCTGCCCAGGTCGGCCAATGGGGCGCGCCGACGTTCGAGGTGTGGGTGGCGCGCAAGGATTTTGCCGAGAAGCATCCTGAGGTGGTGGCCAAGTTTGCCAAGGTCACCCTGGATTCGTTTGCCGAGTATGCGGCCCATAAAGCCAGTTGGACGGTGGATTCGGCGCCGGTGCAGAAGATCGCCAGGTTGACCGGCGCAAACGCCGCAGATATTCCCGAACTGCTGGAAGGCAGCACCTTCCCCGATGCCCGGGCGCAGCAAACCGACGCCTTGCTTAATGGTGGGACAGCCAAGGCCATTGGAGATACGGCGAAGTTTCTCAAGGAACAAGGGAAAGTAGAGACAGTGCTACCGGACTATTCAGTCTACGTGACCGGAAAATTCATCAAAGAATAAACCCGGACAAAGAATGTGGGAGCGGGCTTGCTCGCGAAGGCGGTGTGCCAGTCAATAAATGTGCTGACTGACACACTGCCTTCGCGAGCAAGCCCGCTCCCACATTAGGTATTGGGTGTACCGAATACCGTGTTTACAGGGTCTTCTCGAAGATCTTCGAATTACGCTGAAAGTTGTACAGCGAAGCCCGCGCCGACGGCAGGCGATCCACGCTGCTTGGCACAAAGCCGCGCTCGCGGAACCAGTGGGCGGTACGGGTCGTCAGCACGAACAGGGTCTTCAAGCCTTGGGTGCGGGCGCGGGTTTCGATGCGCTCGAGCAGCTCATCACCACGGCCGCCATGGCGATACTCCGGATTGACCGCCAGGCACGCCAGCTCACCCGCCTCCGAGTCGGCAATGGGGTACAGCGCGGCGCACGCGATGATCATGCCTTCGCGCTCCACCACGCTGAACTGTTCGATTTCCCGCTCCAGCACTTCCCGCGAACGGCGCACCAAAATGCCCTGCTCTTCCAGTGGGCTGATCAGGTCCAGCAGGCCGCCGACGTCTTCAATCGCCGCCTCCCGCACCAGTTCGAACTGCTCCTGGGCCACCAGCGTACCGCCGCCGTCCCGGGTAAAGAGTTCGGTCAACAGCGCACCGTCTTCGACATAACTGACGATATGGCTGCGCCCCACGCCCCCACGACAGGCCTCGGCCGCCGCATCCAGCAGTTCGGCCTGGTAGTTGTTGCCCAGGCGTTGCAGGTGCGCCGGTACTTGCTGCGGACGCAGCTCGCGCACCAGTCGGCCGTTTTCGTCGATCAGGCCCAGGTCGGCGCCAAACAACAGCAGCTTGTCGGCGCCCAGGTCGATGGCGGCGCGGGTGGCGACGTCTTCACAGGCCAGGTTGAAAATCTCCCCGGTCGGCGAATAGCCCAATGGCGACAGTACGACGATGGAGCGTTCGTCCAGCAGGCGGTTGATGCCCTTGCGGTCGACCCGGCGCACTTCGCCGGTATGGTGGTAATCGATACCGTCCAGCACGCCGATCGGCCGTGCGGTCACCAGGTTGCCACTGGCTACCCGCAGGCGCGAGCCCTGCATTGGCGAGGACGCCATGTCCATGGACAGTCGTGCTTCGATAGCAATACGCAAGTGGCCGACCGCGTCGATCACGCACTCCAGGGTCGCGGCATCGGTGATGCGCATGCCATCGTGGTAATGCGGGGTCAGGCCGCGAGCGGCGAGGCGGGTTTCGATTTGCGGGCGCGAACCATGCACCAGCACCAGGCGCACGCCGAGGCTGTGCAGCAGCACCAGGTCGTGGACGATGTTGCCGAAGTTGGGATGATCCACACCGTCGCCCGGCAGCATGACCACAAAGGTGCAGTCACGGTGGGCATTGATGTAAGGCGAAGCGTGACGAAGCCAATTGACGTATTCGGGCATAAACCTGGGCCTGTTATAAAAAGCAGCCAAAAAAAGAATGAATCGCTAAACGCACAGCGGGCTGATGGTTATCGTCGGAACAGGCTTGGCGACACGCTCGCTCTCCTTCTAAGTACGGGATGCAATGGGGTTAATTTATGCAGGTTTGAGGCAGTAGTGTTCAATCAATTCCCGCAATAGACGCACTGTAGGCGTCAAGCGTGACATTTCAAGGTACTCGCCCGGCTGGTGGGCGCAGGCAATATCCCCAGGGCCGAGCACCAGGGTTTCACAACCAAGGCGCTGAAGATAAGGCGCTTCAGTGCCGAACGCTACTGCTTCGGCACGATGGCCGGTCAATCGTTCCGCGACCCGCACCAGCTCGGCATCTTCAGGCTGCTCGAAAGGCGGCACTTCGGGGAACAGCGGCGCATAGTCGATCTGCACCTGATGGCGTTCGGCGATGGGCCGCAGTTTCTGCTGGATGGCGTCGCGCAGCACCTGCGGATCCATGCCGGGCAAGGGCCGCAGGTCGAATTCCAGGGAGCATTGGCCGCAGATGCGGTTGGGGTTGTCGCCGCCGTGGATGCAGCCAAAATTCAAGGTGGGCTGGGGCACGCTGAACTGTGGGTTGCGATACTCCCGCTGCCATGCCAGGCGCAGGCCGCGCAGTTCGCCCATGGCGTCATGCATGGCTTCGAGGGCGCTGTGGCCCAGGCTTGGGTCTGACGAGTGACCACTGCGCCCGAGGATGTCGATACGTTCCATCATCACGCCCTTGTGCAGGCGGATCGGCTTGAGGCCCGTGGGCTCGCCAATCACCGCAGCCCGCCCCAGCGGGCGACCGGCCGCAGCCAGCGCGCGGGCGCCGGCCATGGAGCTTTCTTCATCACAGGTGGCAAGGATCAACAGCGGCTGCTTGAACGGTTGGTCGAGCAGCGGCAGGACCGCTTCGATGGCCAGCGCGAAAAAGCCTTTCATGTCGCAGCTACCCAGTCCTACCCAGCGCCCGTCCACTTCCGTCAACTTCAAAGGATCGGTCTGCCATAGCGCTTCATCGTACGGCACGGTATCGCTATGCCCCGCCAGCACCAGGCCGCCGGGCCCGCTGCCGAAGCTGGCCAGCAGGTTGAACTTGCCAGGGCTGACCTGCTGGATCTCGCAGGCAAAGCCCAGGTCGCCAAGCCAGGTGGCGAGCAGATCGATCACTGGGCGGTTGGTCTGGTCGAGAGACGCTTGGGTACAACTGACAGAGGGCGCAGCAATCAGAGCGGCAAATTGTTCTTTCATGGACGGTAAAGGCATGCGCTGTCTCTCAACTTCCACAGATGAAACCCATCATAGAACCATCTGCGCTGCACAATAAACCCGTTGCGGCACGTTGCCGGGCTCAGTCCTGTACACTGCACGACCTTGGCAGCCACATTTTCCCCCGGCTGCACTCCCGATCCTGGATGTTCCGGCCATGCAAAAAGAAACCGAAATCAAGCTCCGCGTCAGCCGCGAGACCCTCGCTGCGCTGCGTGAGCACCCGCTCCTGAAAAAACGCAACAAAAGTGGCTGGGAACGCCGTGAGTTGATGAATCAGTACTTCGACACCCCCGAGCGCGACCTGGCCCAGGCCAAGGTTGCCCTGCGCCTGCGCAAGGATGGCGACGAAGTGATCCAGACCCTCAAGACCCGCGGCCACAGCGTTGCCGGCTTGTCGGAACGTAATGAATACGACTGGAAACTGCCCAAAGCCAAGCTCGACGTGAAGAAACTCGACGGCGAATGCTGGCCCGAGCAATTGGCCGAGCTGGACAAAAAGACCCTCAAGCCAATTTTCACCACCGACTTCGTGCGCGAACGTGCCGAGATCGCCTGGGGCCGTGGCAAGGCCAAGGTGGTGATCGAAGCCGCCCTGGACCTGGGCCATGTGATTGCCGGCAAGCAGAAGGAAGAAATCTGCGAGCTGGAACTGGAATTGCGCGAAGGCGAACCCGCCGCCCTGCTGGAACTGGCTGCCGAACTGGCCCAAACCCTGGCGCTGATGCCGTGCGATATCAGCAAGGCCGAGCGCGGCTACCGCCTGTTCGACGCCAGCAGCTACTCCCTGAGCCTGCCGGCCCCACAACTGCAACCACAAATGCCTTTGGATGACGTCTTCGCCGCGCTGACCTGGCACCTGCTGGGCAGCAGCCAGCGCCTGGCCGAGCAGTACCGTTTCAACGGCCACTGGCGCCTGTTGCAGGACTGGGTAGAAAACCTCGCCGAAATGCGCGCCCTGATCGGTAGCCTCGGCCAGGCCGCACCACGTCAATCCACCAGCGAACTGCGCAGCGCCCTCGACGCCCTGCTGGAAGACTGGCGCCCACTGGTCCAGGCCGGTGAAGACGATGAAGACGTGCGCAAGGCCGCGCCGGAACAGTTCCTCGAAGAATTGACCGACGTGCGCTGGGGCCTGTTCTCACTGAACACTTCGCGCTGGCTGCTGGCCCGCACCTGGACCCAGGACCGCAACGTGCGCGGCAACCGCCAGGGCGCCGCCCAGGTCGCCAACTGGCTGCCGCGCCTGCTGGCCGACGAAGCCGTCGCCCTGCGCCTGCCGCGCTACCAGCAACAGCCCGAAGACCTCGCCGAGCAACTGCCGCGCATCGAGCGTCTGCAGGCTTGGCTGCACCATGCCCGGCACCTGCTGGAAATCCCGGAGCTGGATCGTCTGTACGGTGAGCTGAACAAGTTGGCGGCCCTGGCCAACCTGCCAATCACCGACGAATCGCTGGATGCGCGGATGCATCAGGTGATTGCGGTGTATCAGAATCGTGCGTGGAAGACTTTGCTGCGTCTGTAAGCGCCCCCAGGTTTGTTGTGGCAAGCCGACCTCTTGTGGAACAGGCTTGTCGTGGCGAGCGGGCTTGCCCCGCGCTGGGCTGCGTAGCAGCCCCAACCAACCAAGACCAACTGATTTTTTTCAGGTGGACCGAGGCGACAGGTTTTGGGGCTGCTACGCAGCCCAGCGCGGGGCAAGCCCGCTCGCCACGACAAGCCCGGTTGCCACAAGCCGCCGCTCAGCGCAACACTGGCAGGCTGGTGGTCGACTTGATTTCCGACAACGCCACAATCGAGTTGACCTCCTGTATCCCCGGCACCATCGACAACTTCTCAAAGAAAAACCGCTCATACGCCTCGATATCCGAGGTGACAATGCGCAACAGAAAATCCACCGCCCCCATCAGCACATAACACTCCAGCACCTCCGGGAACCCGCGGATCGCCTCGGTGAACTCCGTGAAGTTGGACCGCCCGTGGGCGTTGAGTTTGACCTCGGCAAAAATCTGCGTGTTGAGGCCAATCTTCTTGCGGTCGAGCAACGTCACCTGGGCGCGAATCACCCCCTCTTCCTTGAGCCGCTGGATCCGCCGCCAGCAAGGCGACTGCGACAGACCGACCTGTTCGGCAATCTGCGCGCTGGAGAGTGACGCGTCTTCCTGCAGCAGTGCCAGGATCCGGCGGTCGTAGACGTCCAACTCACTGTGCATAAAAATACCCTTTAATCCCGTACGCTCGAATTGTGCTATTCATTTATAAGGCATATCACTCAAACATAGATAAGAAATACCCCACAGCTCATGTAAAAATTTCTCCAGTCAAATTTGGAGAACGGCCATGCATTCAGTCCCAGCCAGCCCCACCCGCGTCGATGCCTGGGCAGTCAGCAATAGCCATTGCCAGGCGCGCTACCAGATCCTCGCCGAAGCCGAGCCCGATGTGCTGTGCCGGATCCTGAACTACTTCGCTTTGCAGTTCCTCGTGCCGCAACAGGTGAACGTGACACGCGACGATGACCTGCTGAACATCGACGTAGTGATGGACGGCCTGAGCTGGCACCGCGCCCAGGTGATCGGTGAAAAACTTCGTAACCTGATCAGCGTGTGCTCGCTGGAGCTGCAACCTGTTGAATCCACAAGGTTGCAGACCGTACAAGCGATGGCTCAGTAAAAACCGGCAATAACCCTCTGGGCGACAGCGACCAGGATGGAACTAGCCTTGGCGCTACCGCATGAAACCGCCCAGGAAACCGCCATGCCCGTTGCGCCACAACGCCAGGATCGCAGGCTTTGCCTCGACGAACTGCTGCCCGCCCTCACCGCCCATGGCTTGATCGACACTGCCCTGGCCGAACGCCTGCGGCGCACTCCGGCCAATGGCCTGCACCCGCTGGAGTTTCTCGCCGGCCAGTCACTGCCCGACCCCGCGCGGCCCGGCCTGGCGCTATCACTGGAGCGGCTGACCCAATGGCTCGCCAGTCATGTAGACCAGCCCTATCTGCGCATCGACCCACTGAAAATCGATGTGGCGAGCGTGGTGCCGCTGATGTCCCATGCCTTCGCCCAGCGCCACCATATCCTCGCCGTCGCCCTGGATCGCGACAGCGTGACGGTGGCCAGCGCCGAACCCTACCTGCGCGAGTGGGAAGCGGGGCTAGCTCATGTGTTGAAGCGCTCGATCAAGCGCGTGGTGGCCAACCCCCAGGCGATCCGCAGTTGTACCCAGGAGTTCTTCCGGCTGGCCAGGTCGGTCAGCGGGGCCGACCAGACCAACCCCGCGGCGCCCCCTGCCGAGCAGTTGCTCAACCTCGGGGCCGGCGATCAGGAGCCCGACGCCAACGACGCGCATATCGTCAATATTGTCGACTGGCTGCTGCAATTTGCCTTCGGCCAGCGCGCCAGCGATATCCATATCGAACCGGGCGGCGACCAGGGCCGCGTGCGCTTCCGTATCGACGGTTTACTGCACGATGTCTATCAGTTTCCGCCCCAGGTCACGACCGCCGTGGTCAGCCGCCTGAAAAGCCTCGGGCGGATGAATGTCGCCGAAAAGCGCAAGCCCCAGGATGGCCGGGTCAAGACCAAGACGCCCACGGGTATCGAAGTGGAGTTGCGTCTTTCGACCCTGCCCACGGCCTTCGGCGAGAAGCTGGTGATGCGGATTTTCGATCCCCAGGTGCTGCTCCAGGATTTCCAGCAACTGGGGCTGTCGGCCGATGACCTGCAGCGCTGGCAGCACATGACCGCCCAGGCCAACGGCATCATCCTGGTCACCGGCCCCACCGGGTCAGGCAAGACCAGCACCCTCTATACCACCCTGCGGCAACTGGCTTCCCGCACGGTGAACCTGTGCACGGTGGAAGACCCCATCGAGATGGTGGAGCCGGCCTTCAACCAGATGCAGGTCCAGCACAATATCGACCTGACCTTCGCCAGCGGCATCCGCGCGCTCATGCGCCAAGACCCGGACATCATCATGATCGGCGAGATCCGCGACCTGGAAACCGCTGAAATGGCGATCCAGGCGGCCTTGACCGGTCATCTGGTACTGTCGACCCTGCACACCAACGACGCTCCCAGCGCGATAAGCCGCCTGCTGGAACTGGGCATTCCCCATTACTTGATCAAGGCCACTTTGCTTGGGGTCATGGCCCAGCGCCTGGTGCGGCGGTTGTGCCCACACTGTAAAAGCCCGACGACGTTGAACCAGGACGCTTGGCACAGCGCTACCCAGTCTTGCGTGGCACCACCCGCCAGCGTCTACCGCGCCAATGGCTGCGTAGAGTGCCGCGAAAGCGGCTATCGCGGGCGTATCGGGGTCTACGAAATCATGCTGATGAATGACGGGGCCAGGGCCCTGGTCAGTGCCGACACCGACTTGCAGGCACTGCGCCGCGAAGCGCTCAAGGGCGGCATGCACAGCCTGCGTCTGGCAGGTGCGCACAAGGTGGCTGCGGGGCTGACCACACTGGAGGAAGTGCTACGGGTCACACCAGCGAACGAGTAAACCGTTCTTATCTGCGGCAAGCCCGTTACAATCGACAGACTTTGCGTCACCGCCACCACCAGACAAGGAATCGTTATGCAGATCGGAACAGTGCTTCTCCTCTTCGTAGGCTTGGCCATCGCCATCCTGTTCATGGGTTTCAAGGTCGTGCCCCAGGGCTACCAGTGGACCGTGGAACGCTTCGGCCGCTACACCAACACGCTCAAGCCTGGCCTGAATATCATCATTCCTGTGATGGACCGCATCGGGCGCAAGATCAACGTGATGGAAAGCGTGCTGGATATTCCGCCCCAGGAAGTGATCACCGCCGATAACGCCACAGTGCAGATCGACGCGGTGTGTTTCTTCCAGGTGGTGAACACCGCCCAGGCAGCCTATGAGGTCAACAACCTCGAACATGCGATCCGCAATCTGCTGCAAACCAACATCCGTACGGTGCTCGGCTCGATGGAACTGGATGCCATGCTCAGCCAGCGCGACGGCATCAACGAGAAGCTGCTGCGCACGGTCGATGAAGCCACCGCACCTTGGGGCATCAAGATCACCCGTATCGAGATCAAGGACATCAGCCCGCCCGCCGACCTGATGGCCGCCATGTCCGGCCAGATGAAAGCCGAGCGTATCAAGCGTGCCCAGATCCTCGAAGCCGAAGGCCTGCGCGCCTCCGCCATCCTGACCGCCGAAGGCAAGAAGCAGGCGCAGATCCTCGAGGCTGAAGGTGGTCGCCAGGCCGCATTCCTTGAATCCGAGGCCCGTGAACGTCAGGCCGAGGCAGAGGCCCGTGCCACGCAGGTGGTATCGGAAGCGATCGCCACCGGTAACGTGCAAGCCATCAACTACTTTGTCGCACAGAAGTACATCGACGCCCTGGGCAAGCTGGCTTCGGCCAACAACAGCAAAGTCATCCTGATGCCGCTGGAAGCCAGCCAGGTCATTGGCGCAGTGGGAGGCATCGGCGAAATCGTCAAGGCCACCTTCGACAACAAGAAAGCCTGAGGCCCGCACCATGTGGGAATTCCTGCAACACCTGTCGTTCTGGGATTGGCTGGCGCTGGGCACGGTGCTGCTGATTCTTGAAGTGTTTGGTGCCGGCGGTTATCTGCTGTGGATGGGGATCGCGGCAGCGGCCGTGGGAGTGCTCAAGTTCCTGATCCCGGGGCTTGGGCTGGAGCTGCAACTGCTGCTGTTTGCGGTGCTGTCCATCCTGACGGCGGTGTACTGGTGGAAGCGCCAGCGCAGCAGCGCCAAGGCCAGCGACCAGCCAGGCCTGAACATGCGCGGTTCGGAGCTGATTGGCCGCACCTTTGTGGTGCATCAGGCGATTATCGACGGGCGGGGCAAAATCAAGGTCGGCGATGGCGTATGGATGGTCACCGGGCCTGACGCACCTGTAGGGGCTCAAGTACGGGTGATTGGCCAGGATGGCGTGATTATGCGCATTGAAACTGTTTAGTCAGCCACGGAACTCGACCGGGTTATCTACAATCAAACTGTTCAGATAACCCAGTCGGAGTCACCCATCATGCGTCTCAAATATGCTGTCGCCACCCTCGCCGTGCTTTCCCTCCCAGTTGGATCGGCCATGGCCGACAGCTTCTGGCGTAATGTCATCTCATCGGGCGCCACCACCGGCTCGACGTACCTGACCTTCAAGGACCACAAGCTGGTCGTCGCCGCCCAGGACGACGCCGGCAGCTTCGTCGCCAGTGACGGCGGTATCCGTGGCCCATACCTGGAAGCCGCCATGCAGAAAGTGCGGGCAGACAATCCAGACCTGAAAGCCACCGATATGGAGTTGGCCAACGCCATCCTGGCGAAAAACGCAGTTGCTGCCGAGTAAATCCGGTGCGTGAAAAAGCCGCTTTAGAGCGGCTTTTTTTTGCCTGTTTTTCGACGATACGTTTACAGGCGACAGGCTATATTCAGTTGCCCCGTGCGACGATGCCGGGGTTGATTAGAGTTTTTATTCTTGGTCTTTCTCCTGCGGGTACCTTCAACATCATGAGCCAACTGCCTTTCCTGCCGTTTTCAAAACCCAGCATTGACGAAGCCACCATTGCGGCGGTCGGTGATGTGTTGCGCTCGGGCTGGATCACCAGCGGGCCAAAGGTGCAGGCGTTCGAAGCACAGCTATCGGAGTACTTTGGTGGACGGCCGGTGCGCACCTTCAACTCCGGCACCTGCACCATGGAAATTGCCCTGCGCATCGCCGGGGTTGGCCAAGGGGATGAGGTGATCACCACACCGATTTCCTGGGTGGCGACCGCCAACGTGATTCTGGAGGTGGGCGCCACGCCTGTGTTTGCCGATATCGACCCCGTGACCCGCAATATTGACCTGGTCCAACTGGAAGCCGCTATCACACCGCGTACCAAGGCGATTATCCCGGTGTACCTGGCCGGCCTGCCGCTGGACATGCCGATGCTCTACGCCCTGGCCAACAAGTACGGGCTGCGTGTCGTCGAAGATGCCGCACAGGCGCTCGGGGCCAGCTGGGATGGCCAGAGGATCGGCGCCACCGGGGATTTTGTCTCGTTCAGCTTCCAGGCAAACAAGAACATCACCTCTTGCGAAGGTGGCTGCCTGGTGTTGAACAACGCCGAAGAAGCACGCCTGGCGGAAAAGTACCGGCTGCAAGGCGTGACTCGCAGCGGCTTCGATGGCCTGGATGTGGATGTGCTGGGCGGCAAGTTCAACATGACCGATGTCGCCGCGGCGGTTGGCCTGGGCCAATTTGCCAACATCGAGCAGATCACTGCCCATCGACAGGCCCTGGCCCGGCATTACTTCGAGTGTTTTGGCAGCGATTTCGAGGCGACATACGGCGCGCAGTTGCCACCTGCCGACTTCGAAAACAGCAACTGGCACTTGTTCCAGCTGGTACTGCCCGAGCGCCAGGATGGCCTGCCAGCCCGCGCCACGTTCATGGAGCAGATGCAGGCCCAGGGCGTGGGCATTGGCTATCACTACCCGCCGATCCATCTGCTGAGTTTGTACCGGGCACAGGGGTTCAAGGAAGGCATGTTCCCGGTGGCAGAACGAGTCGGGCGTTTGATTGTGTCGTTGCCGATGTTTACGGCGATGACCAAGGCGGATGTAGAGCGCGCGGTTGCGGCGGTGAAGCAGGTGCTCAAGCCCTGACCTTTGTTGTAGGAGCCGGCTTGCCGGCTCCTACACAGGGGGGTGTTACTCGCCGATGGCAGCCTTGTAGCCGGCGGCATCCAGCAGTTTTTCCAGTTCGGCGGTATTGCTTGGCTTGACCTTGAAGATCCACGCCTCATACGGCTTGTCGTTGAGCGACTCAGGGGCATCTGTCAGATCCTCGTTGACCGCAATCACTTCACCCGACACTGGAGAGTAAATATCCGAAGCAGCCTTCACTGATTCCACGACGCCCGCTGCGTCGCCTGCAGCAAATACCTTGCCCACTTCAGCCAACTCAACGAAGACCACATCACCCAGTGCTTCCTGGGCGTGATCGGAGATCCCGACAGTCACCGAGCCATCAGCTTCCAGGCGGGCCCATTCGTGGCTTTCGGCAAAACGCAGTTCGGCAGGGATATTGCTCATAGTCTGTGTCCTCAAAAGAAATGTCAGCAGCCATTGGCCTGCCGGAAAAGGTTAGATCAAGGTTTTGCCATGGCGCACGAAGGTCGGCTTGACCACTCGCACCGGGTACCATTTGCCGCGAATCTCAACCTCGGCGCGGTCGGCGGTTGCCATCGGTACACGCGCCAGGGCAATGGACTTACTCAGCGTAGGAGAGAAACTACCACTGGTGATCTCTCCTTCGCCAACATCGGCGATACGAACCACCTGGTGAGCGCGTAAAACCCCACGCTCCTCCAGCACCAGACCCACCAGTTTGAGCTGAACCCCAGCCTCACGCTCGGCTTCCAGGGCCGCACGCCCGATGAACGCGCGGCTGGCGGGTTCCCAGGCGATGCTCCAGGCCATATTGGCGGCCAGAGGGGACACATTCAGGTGGATATCCTGGCCGTAAAGGTTCATGCCGGCCTCCAGGCGCAGGGTGTCGCGCGCGCCCAGGCCGATGGGCGAGATGCCTGCCCCGACCAGGTCGTTGAAAAAACCCGGGGCCTGGTCGGCGGGCAGGACGATTTCCAGGCCATCTTCGCCGGTATAGCCCGTGCGCGCGATGAACCAGTCGCCGTCGGCACGGCCCTCGAAGGGCTTGAGCTGGTGGATCAACACGCCACGAGACTGGGTGACCAGTTCGGCAATCTTGTGTCGGGCCTGGGGCCCCTGGATAGCCAGCATGGCCAGGTCCGGGCGCTCACGCATCATCACTTGGTAGCTGCCCAGCTGGGCCTGCATCCAGGCGATATCCTGGTCGCGGGTGGCCGCGTTGACCACCAGCCGGTAACCGTCTTCGGTGCGGTAGACAATCATGTCGTCCACCACCCCGCCCTGCTCGTTGAGCATGGCGCTGTACAGCGCATGGCCGCAGCCATGCAAACGACCGACATCATTGGCCAGCAGGTACTGTAGCCACTCCCTGGCCTGATGGCCCGAGATGTCGATCACGGTCATGTGGGAAACATCAAACACCCCACAGTCACGGCGCACCTGATGGTGCTCCTCGACTTGCGAGCCGTAGTGCAGAGGCATATCCCAACCGCCAAAATCGACCATTTTCGCGCCGAGGGCGAGATGCAGGTCATACAGAGGCGTACGCTGTCCCATGGGTTTCTCCTTCCGGGCGTGGCGAAGGTGCGGACGGTCGCCGTTCGGGCTACACACCTTGAAATACAAGGCCTGCAGCCACAATCAGCCACCCTGCCCGAAAGACGGGCCGCACCGAATGCCGCGCATTGTAGCCTCAAGCCGTAGGACTGGCACCTAACCGATTCGTCGCGCCGAACGTCGGATCAAGCCGATGACCGGCAACAGGCCGACCAATACCAGGGTCAGTGCAGGCAAGGAGGCACGCGCCCACTCGCCTTCGCTGGTCATCTCGAAAATGCGCACGGCCAGGGTATCCCAGCCGAATGGGCGCATCAGCAGGGTCGCGGGCATTTCCTTGAGTACATCGACAAATACCAGCAAGGCTGCACTCAAGGTGCCTGGTAGCAAAAGCGGCAGATACACTTTGCAAAACAGTCGTGGCCCACTGACCCCCAGGCTACGCGCTGCTTCCGGCAAGGATGGGCGGATGCGCGCCAGGCTGTTTTCCAGCGGGCCATAGGCCACGGCCAGGAAGCGCACCAGATAAGCCATCACCAGGGCCGACAGGCTGCCGAGCAGCAAAGGCTTGCCCGCGCCTCCCAACCAGCTGGAAAGCGGAATCACTAACTCGCGATCCAGATAGCTGAACGCCAACATGATCGACACCGCCAATACCGAACCCGGCAAGGCGTAGCCCAGGTTACCCAGGCTCACCCCGGAGCGGATGGCCCGGGTCGGCGCCAGGCGATTGGCAAACGCCAGCAGCAGCGCCACGCTGACGGTGATCAGCGCGGCCATGCCGCCCAGGTAAAGGGTATGTACGATCAGCCCGGTGTAACGTTCGTCGAGGTCGAAACGCCCGCGCTGCCAGAACCAGGCCAGCAGTTGGATCATCGGAATGACAAACGCGCAGGCAAACACCAGGGCGCACCAGCCAGTCGCGGCGGCGGCTTTGAACCCATGCAGGTGATACAGCGCCTTGCCCCGTGGCCGCTCGTTGCTCGGGCGGCTGGCGCCACGAGCCCGGCGCTCGCCGTAGAGCACCAGCATCACCACCAACAGCAACAGGCTTGCCAGTTGCGCGGCGCTGGACAGGCTGAAAAAGCCGTACCAGGTCTTGTAGATGGCGGTGGTGAAGGTGTCGAAGTTAAACACCGACACCGCGCCGAAATCCGCCAGGGTTTCCATCAGCGCCAGGGCCACGCCGGCGCCGATGGCCGGGCGCGCCATGGGCAGGGCCACCCGCCAGAATGCCTGCCAGGGTGATTGGCCCAGCACCCGCGCCGCTTCCATCAAGCCCTTGCCCTGCGCCAGAAAGGCGGTGCGCGCCAGCAGGTAGACGTAGGGATAGAACACCAGCACCAACACGATGATCACGCCACTGGTGGAGCGCACGCGCGGCAAGCGCAGGCCTGTGCCGAACCACTCACGCAGCAGGGTCTGCACCGGCCCGGAGAAATCCAGCAGGCCCACGAAGACAAACGCCAGGACATACGCCGGGATGGCAAACGGCAGCATCAACGCCCAGTCCAGCCAGCGCCGGCCGGGGAATTCACAGAGGCTGGTCAGCCAGGCCAGGCTCACGCCCAACACCGTTACGCCAACCCCGACCCCCAACACCAGGGTCAAGGTGTTGCCCAGCAGGCGCGGCATCTGGGTGTCCCACAGGTGCGACCAGATTTGCGTGTCAATGCTTTGCCAGGACAGCAGCAGGACACTCAGCGGCAGCAGCACCAGGGCAGCGACAGTGAAGACCGGCAGGTACCAGCGGCGTTGGGCGGGGTGGGCCAAAAGAAATTCCCAAGCAGTGGATGATTTGGAGACATACACAAACCACTGTGGGAGCGGGCTTGTGTAGGAGCTGGCTTGCCTGCGATGCAGACACCTCGGTGTATCAGCGATACCGGGGTGATGCTATCGCAGGCAAGCCAGCTCCCACACAAGCCAGCTCCCACATTAGATTTGTGAAGCCTTACAAATTGTACTCAGTTCCAGCCTGCGCGATCCATCAGGCGAATCGCCTCGGCCTGGCGCTTGCCCGCGACTTCCACCGGCAAGGTGTCAGCCTTGAACTTGCCCCAGCTCGCCACTTCAGCCGAAGGCTCGACCGCCGGGTTGGCCGGGAACTCCTGGTTGACGTCGGCAAAGATCTTCTGCGCTTCAGGCGTAGTCATCCATTCCACCAGGGCCTTGGCGGCGTCCGGGTGCGGGGCGTATTTGGTCAGGCCAATGCCCGACAGGTTGACGTGCACGCCACGGTCGCCCTGGTTAGGCCAGAACAGTTTCACGGCCAGCTTCGGATCCTGCTTGTGCAGGCGCCCGTAGTAGTAGGTATTGACGATGCCCACATCGCACTGCCCGGCATTGATTGCCTGCAATACGGCGATGTCATCGGAGAACACGTCGGTGGACAGGTTGTTGACCCAGCCCTTGATGATCTCCTCGGTCTTGTCCGCGCCATGGGTCTCGATCAGGGTGGCGGTCAGCGACTGGTTATAAACCTTCTTCGCGGTGCGTAGGCACAGGCGGCCTTCCCATTGCTTGTCGGCCAGGGCTTCGTAGGTGGTCAACTCACCCGGTTTCACACGGTCGGTGGAGTAGGCGATGGTCCGCGCCCGCAGGCTCAAGCCGGTCCAGGCATGGCTTGAAGCGCGATATTGCGCAGGGATGTTGGCGTCGATCACCTTGGAGGTGAACGGCTGCAAAATGCCCATCTGCTCGGCTTGCCAGAGGTTGCCGCCATCGACGGTCAACAGCAGGTCGGCGGTGGCGTTCTGGCCTTCGGCCTTGATGCGCTGCATCAGCGGCGCTTCCTTGTCGGTGATGAACTTCACCTGTACACCGGTTTTCTTGGTGTAGGCATCGAACACCGGCTTGATCAACTCGTCGATACGAGAGGAGTAGACCACCACTTCGTCAGCCGCCTGGACGGTGGTGCTGGCGATAAGGGTGAGTGCCAGGGCAGTCAGGAGGCGCTTGGGTGCCAACATAGGTGCGGTCTCTCGTAGGAAAAGTGAGCGCAAATGATAAGGACTCACATTTAGCATCTCAACCGAACACTGGGTGGAGGCGTTACGAGATGTTGCGTGATTGGCTTACGGGGTGCGGCAACCGGCCTCAGGCTTTGGCCAGTTCCGGTAGATCCCCAGTCAATCCCAATGCCTGGCGCACAAATACCGCCTTGGCCTCGGGCATCTGGTCGACCATCTTCAACCCGGCATTGCGCAACCAGCGCAACGGCAGTTGGTCAGCCTGGAACAACCGTTCAAAGCCCTCCATCGCCGCCATCAGCGCCAGGTTGTGGGGCATACGCCGGCGCTCGTAGCGACTGAGCACCTTCACATCCGCCAAGCGCTCACCGCGCTCGGACGCCTGCAACAACACCTCGGCCAACACCGCGGCGTCGAGGAAGCCCAGGTTCACGCCCTGCCCCGCCAATGGGTGGATAACGTGGGCGGCATCGCCAATCAGGGCCAGGCCTTCGGCGACGTAGCGCTTGGCGTGGCGCTGGCGCAGTGGCACGCACAGGCGTGGGTCGGCACTGACCACGCTGCCCAGACGGCCTTCAAAAGCGCGCTCCAGCTCGCGGCAGAAGCTTTCGTCGTCCAGGGCCATCAAGCGTTCGGACTCGCTCGGTGTGGTCGACCAGACGATCGAACACCAGTCTTCCTGGCCATCGCGCACCAGCGGCAGGAACGCCAGCGGGCCATGGTCGGTAAAGCGCTGCCAGGCCGTGCGCTGGTGCGGTTGGCTGCTGCGCACGCTGGTGACAATGGCGTTGTGCAGGTAATCCCATTCGCGGGTGGCAGTGCCCGTCAGGCGGCGCACCGCCGAGTTGGCGCCGTCGGCCGCGATCACCAACGGCGCGCGCAGGGTGCGGCCATCAGCGAGGGTCAGCAGCCAGTCATCGCCGGAGCGGCGCATCTGTTCCAGGCGCGCATTGGCCAGCAGGCCCAGGTCGCAGTCGTGCAGGCGGTCGAGCAAGGCGTCCTGGACCACGCGGTTTTCGACGATATGCCCCAACACCTCGGCATGCACACTGGCCGCCGAAAAGTGGATCTGCCCGGTGCCGCTGCCATCCCACACCTGCATCTCGCCGTAGGGGCTGGCGCGGCGGCTGGCGATGCCGTCCCACACGCCCAGGCGTTCGAGGATGCGCTGGCTGGCAGCCGACAAGGCGCTCACCCGTGGTTCAAACGGAGCGTCGGCATCAAATGGCTTGACGCTCAACGGGCTACCGTCGAGCAGCAGCACTTGCAGGCCACTGCCTTGCAACGCCAGCGCCAAGGCGCTTCCGACCATTCCGGCCCCGACAATCAGCACATCTGCGCGCATGTCCATGCTTTATGCCTGCTTCGCTGGCGGCTTGCGCCGCACGTAAAGGGTTTTGTCGACTCGCGCCACCAGGGTGCCGGAGCCATCGTGAATCTGCACTTGGAGGCGCGGCAAGTATTTATCGCCGTCCTCGGTCTGCCGCAGCACCTCATCCAGCAAGGCCTGGTCGATGGAGAACTCGGCAAATACCGGGCCTTTGCCCGGCGAGATGAAATCGATGCTCGCCGCTTTGTCCCAGACGATGTAGTCGCGCCCCAGGTTCTCCATCAGCATCAGCATGTAGAACGGGTCGACCATCGAATACAGGCTGCCGCCAAACTGCGTACCGACATAGTTGCGGTTGTACCAGCCCAGCCCCATCCGCACCTTCACATGGCGAAAGTCAGCGCTCATGTGCTGCACGCTGACCCCCGCCCCCAGATACGGCGGGTACAAGGTCATGACCCAACGCAACAACCGCGCCTTGCCCAGGCGCCCGATCAGCCACTTACGCATCTGGACGCGTACCCAGGCCCATGGCCTGCCGGGCGAACCAGCGCTTGGCCGGCGGCAACAGGTCCAGGCCCAGCAGGCCGAGGTTACGGCCCATGGCGACCAGTGGCTGGCCGCTGCCGAACAGGCGGGTGACCTGATCAGAGAAGCCCACGGTCATCTGCTGATCCAGGCGCTGGCGTTCGCGGTAAGCCTGCAAGGTCGCCAGGTCGCCCGGCACCGCCGGCCCGGCCAGCAAGGCCTCGGCCAACGCATAGGCATCACGCAGGGACAGGTTGAAGCCCTGGCCGGCAATCGGGTGCAGGCTGTGGGCCGCGTTGCCGAGGATCACCAGGTGCGAGCGCACCTGCTCCTCGGCCTCCACCAGCGTCAGCGGATACAAGTGACGCGCGCCGACCTGTTTCAAGGTGCCCAGGCGGTAGCCGAACACACCCTGCAATTCACTGAGGAAGCTGCGCTCATCCAACTGCGCCAAGCGCTGGGCATCCATGCCGACACGGGTCCAGACCAGCGCGCAACGGTTGTCCGCCAGTGGCAGCAAGGCCATCGGGCCTTCGTCGGTGAAACGCTCGAACGCCTCGCCGTTGTGGGCTTCGCTGGGGGTGATGTTGGCGATCAGGGCGCTCTGGTTGTAAGGCCGTTGCTTGACGCCAATGCCCAACTGCTCGCGCAGCCCGGAGCGGCCGCCATCGGCCAATACCGCCAGGTCGCATTCGATGACGGTTTCATCGTTGAGGGTCAGGCGGTAGCCGTCGGCCAGCGGCTCCATGCGGCTGACTTCTGCCGGGCAGCGCCAACTGATCACGTCTTTGTCCAGGCCTTGCCACAGGCACTGCCCGAGCCAGGCGTTTTCCACCACATAGCCCAGCGCCGGCACGCCTTCTTCCAGCGCCGACAAGCGTGCGGTAGAGAAGCGGCCACGATCGGAAACATGGATTTGCTTGATCGGCTCGGCACGCCGGGAAATGTCCTGCCATACGCCCAGGCGTTGGTAGATCTGCCGCGCACCAAAGGACAGCGCCGAAGAGCGGGCGTCGTAGCTCGGCTGATAGCTGTCGCCGGGAGCAAAGGGTTCGATCAGCACGATCTTCCAGCCCCGGGCCTTGGCCCCGGCCTGCAACGCCAGCGCCAGGCTGGCGCCCACCAGCCCGCCGCCGATAATGGCCAGGTTGACCCGGCTCATCGGGCGGCCGCCATCAGTGCTTCGATCTCGGCCACGCCCTTGGGCACGCCACCGGTCAGAATTTCACAGCCTTGCTTGGTCACCACCACGTCATCCTCGATGCGCACGCCTATGCCACGCCATTTCTTTGCCACGTTCTGGTTGTCCGGGGCAATGTAGATGCCCGGCTCCACGGTCAGGGCCATGCCCACTTCCAGCACCCGCCATTCGCCGCCGACCTTGTACTCGCCGACATCATGCACATCCATGCCCAGCCAATGCCCGGCGCGGTGCATATAGAACGCCTTGTAGGCTTCGCTGGCGATCAGCTCATCCACATCACCCTGCAACAAGCCCAACTTCACCAGCCCGGCGGTGATGACTTGCACGGTCGCCTCGTGGGCCTGGTTCCAATGCTTGTTCGGCGCGATCTGCGCAAAGGCGGCTTCCTGGGAGGCCAGCACAATGTCGTAGATCGCCTTCTGCTCGGCGGAAAACTTGCCATTGACCGGCCAGGTGCGGGTGATATCGCTGGCATAGCAGTCGATTTCGCAACCGGCGTCGATCAATACCAGGTCGCCGTCCTTGAGCAGCGCGTCATTCTGCTGGTAGTGCAGGATGCAACTGTTGCGCCCCGAAGCGACGATGGAGCCATAGGCCGGCATCTTCGCCCCGCCCCGGCGGAACTCGTAGTCCAGCTCGGCTTCCAGGCTGAACTCATGCAACCCGGCACGGCTGGCCTGCATCGCCCGGATATGGGCGGCGCAGGAAATCCGCGCAGCTTCGCGCATCACCTTCACTTCTGCGGCGGATTTATACAGGCGCATGTCGTGCAGCAGATGATCCAGGGCAACGAATTCGTTCGGCGGCTGCGCACCGAGGTGCGCCTTGGAGCGGATCACGTTGATCCATTCCATCAGGTGCCGGTCGAATTCGGCATTGCTGCCCATGGCCGAGTACACCCGGTCCCGGCCTTCGATGAGGCCGGGCAGGATGTCGTCGATATCGGTGATCGGGAAGGCATCGTCGGCACCGTATTCGCGAATCGCGCCTTCGGTGCCGGCGCGCAGGCCGTCCCATAATTCGCGCTCGGCATTGCGTTCGCGGCAGAACAGCACGTATTCGCCGTGAATGCGCCCAGGCATCAGCACAATCACCGCTTCGGGCTCGGGGAAGCCGCTCAGGTACTGGAAGTCGCTGTCCTGGCGGTACACGTGCTCGACATCACGATTGCGGATCGCCACGGCGGCGGCCGGCAGGATCGCGATGCTGTTGGGTTCCATCTGCGCCATGAGCGCCTTGCGGCGGCGGGTGTATTCCGCTTTGGGGATATGGATCATGGGCAGGTGGGTTCCCTCTCTTAGTGCAGCGACGGCTTGGGCGCTGCGGGCTCAGCCGACTTTTTGGTCTCGGTGAACAGCAGCAGCGGCGCGACGCGCAGGTATTCCATCACTTCCATATAGTCGCCTTCGCCGTCTTCGGACTCTTCCAGGGCATCTTGCACCTGGGAGATGGCGGCCAGGTCTTGCAACACTTCCTTGGCGTCGGTGCTCAGTTCCAGGCCGCCGGCGTTCACGCCAAAGCCATGGAGGAAACCCTGGCACCATTGGCCTAGAGCCGCAGCACGCTCGGTGAGCGGCGCGTCGTCGGTTGGCAGCAGCAGGACTACGGTGACGTCATCACCGGTCAGTTCGCCTTTAACCATTTCTTGCAAACCGATCAACGCATTGCGCACGTTTTCGGTAGGCTCGGTTTCCAGCAGTTCGGCCACGTCGGCCAGCCAGTTATCGGCGTCAAAACCGACGCCGGTGCAGCTGCGGCCCAACAGCACGCCATGCAGTTCGGCGGGCGAGCAAGGGTGGCCGCTGGTGCTCAGCAGTTTGGAAAAAGCGTCGTACGGGGAATTCTGAATAGGCATGATGAGCTAGGCGCCAGGCGGCGCGATGTCTAGAATGAAGCGCTGTATCCTAGCACCGGCAGACGCACCCGACTATCAAGGGCGTCAGATCGTTTATCCTGCAGTTGCCATTCATCAGACAAATCCAGTGGAACCCAATGGAAGACACCGACTTGCAAGCGCTGATGGCCAGACTCGAATTGCTAATTACCCGGGTCGAGCAACTAAAGAGTCAAAACGGACTCCTATTAGCTCAGGAAAAGACCTGGCGCGAGGAACGCGCGCACCTCATTGAAAAAAACGAAATCGCCCGGCGTAAGGTCGAATCGATGATTTCGCGCCTGAAGGCCCTGGAGCAAGACTCATGAGTTCAAGCAATAGCGTCACCGTGCAGATTCTCGACAAAGAGTATTCAATCATCTGCCCCCAGGAAGAACGCAGCAACCTGGTGAGCGCTGCCCGCTACCTGGACGGCAAGATGCGCGAGATCCGCAGCAGCGGCAAAGTCATCGGCGCCGACCGTATCGCCGTGATGGCCGCACTGAACATTACCCACGATTTATTGCATAAGCAGGAACGCCCGGACGTACAGGCCAGCGGCTCGACACGCGAGCAAGTGCGTGACCTGCTCGAGCGTGTCGACCTGGTACTTTCTACCGATCAGGAACCACCCAAGGGCTGATTGCCGCGTCTATTTGGGGTATACTCGCCTCACTCCCTGGCGTGCTTGCCAGTCGGCGATGTCCCTGAGCCGATTCGCACTACCCTGGAAGTTGCACGTTGGGCTGGTGTGCATGTCCGCTAGACGGAAAGCCTTAAAGCCTACTGCATCTTCCACCTTGAACTTTCGGGTTCAAGGGCTAAGTCGACAGCGGTTCTGTCGGGGAGCCTGATTCCCAAACTCAATGCCAGTCCCCGGACTGGCATTGTTGTATGAGCCGACCACCATGACCGAACCTGCGCCGCTTTCCCGTCCGCAACTTCGACGCATGTTGCGCAATGCCCGCCGCGCCCTGACGCCGAGCGAGCAGCGCCGGGCCGCCATTGGCCTGTATCGGCAACTGGCACAGCACCCGCTGTTTCGCCGGGCCAAACATATTTCCCTGTACCTGCCGACGGATGGCGAAATCGATCCGCGCCTGCTGCTGCGCGCAGCCCAGCGCCGGGGCAAGGCCACCTACCTGCCGGTGCTCAGCGCCTGGCCACGGACCAAGATGGTGTTCCAACGCGTGAGCCCCAGGGAAAAGCTTGCGCCCAATCGCTTTGGCATTCTTGAGCCACGGGTCAATGTCGGGCGCCAGCGCAAGGTCTGGGCCCTGGACCTGGTGCTGCTGCCATTGGTGGGGTTCGATGATGCGGGCGGGCGACTGGGCATGGGCGGCGGTTTTTACGATCGCAGCCTGGCGTACCTGGCGCGCCGTTCGTCGTGGCGCAAGCCAACGCTGCTAGGGCTGGCCCATGAGTGCCAGAAGGTCGAACGACTGGCGCAGGCAAGCTGGGACGTGCCGTTGAATGGCACCGTTACCGATAGAAGATGGTATGTCGCAGAGGGGACGCCGCTGGAATCAACGGCGCCGAAATAGCGTCAACGCTTGAAGGTTTGTTGCTGCTGCTGTGCAAATTCAACGGGCGCTTCGGTCTTGTTCGACCACAGGCTTTGCGCATACCCGGTGGTCACGACGCCCAGACCGAACAAAATAACCAAAATCCATAGTAAATCCGGTTTGCGTTTCATCGATTGCCCCCCTTCAGGCATATCACACACGATGACAGCAACGTTCCAAAGTAGTCCGTTCCAGCTGCGTCAAGCTTAAAATCCCGGCATTCTGCGTTAACGTGAACCAACACGCAAACCTTGGCGTCAACCGACCGTCGGTTTGTCATGAAATTGACAGACAACCTGCCCAATCCCCTGCAAAGGAGCAAAACCATGGCCTATTGGCTGATGAAATCCGAGCCCGATGAGCTGTCCATCAAGGGCCTGGAAAAACTCGGCGAGGCGCGCTGGGACGGCGTGCGCAATTACCAGGCGCGCAACTTCCTGCGGGCCATGGCGGTCGGCGATGAGTTCTTCTTCTACCACTCCAGTTGCCCGGAGCCGGGGATTGCCGGCGTAGGGAGAATCATCGAAGCGGCTTACCCCGACCCAACCGCGCTGGAACCTGACAGCCATTACTTCGATGCCAAGGCCACACCCGAGAAAAATCCGTGGAGCGCCATCACCGTTGCCCACGTCAAGACCTTCCCCAAAGTCCTCGGGCTGGGCTACCTCAAGCAACAGACCGCCCTGGCCGAAATGCCCCTGGTGCAAAAAGGCAGTCGCCTGTCCGTGATGCCGGTGACAGCCGAGCAATGGGCGGCGGTAATGGCCCTGCGCTAACCCCCCCTGGCCAAAGAAGCCCCCATCAACACCTCAACACCGCATCATAAAGAGCGGGTCAGGGATTCATTTGACCGGTATCAACGGCTATCGGTTACGATCCCGGCAAACTAGGACGCTAACACCGCAGGATGCACCCATGTCGACGTCACATCGCAGTTCGCAATTCTTCGCCTTTCTCCTGATTTTGCTGTTGGTCGCCGCCGGCGGCTTCGGCTACTGGAAGTCCACCCTCGACCGCCTGCCAGAAGGCTTGAGCATGGGCAACGGCCGGCTGGAATCCACCGAAGTGCAGATTGCCACCAAAATCCCCGGCCGCCTGGCCGAGGTGCGGGTCGATGAAGGCGACAAGGTGCTCAAGGGCCAACTGCTGGCGCGTATCGACACCCGCACCCTGGAAGCCCAGCGTTCCCAGGCTGAAGCCGAAGTGCTGCGCGCCAAGGAAAATTTCGCCGCCGCCGAAGCCAACGTGCAACTGCGCCAAAGCGAAAACCTGCTGGCCAGCCAGGAACTCAAGCGCACCCAGGAACTGTACCGACGCGGTTTTGCCAGCGCGCAGTTGATCGATCAGCAACAGGCCCGCCAGAACACCGGCAACGCGGCAGTGGTCGCGGCCCAGGCCCAGGTGAATGCGGTCAAGGCCGCCATCGGTGCCGCCCAGGCCCAGGTGGCGCAACTGACCAGCGAGATCGACGACAGCAGCCTGCGTGCGCCCATCGACGGCATCATCCAGTTGCGCCTGGCCGAACCCGGCGAAGTGCTCGGGGCCGGCGGGCGGGTGTTGTTGTTGATCGACCCGAATGACCAGTACATGAACCTCTACCTGCCCGCCTCGGTCACCGGTCGCCTGACCGTGGGCAGCGAAGCGCGGATCGTGCTCGATGCCCTGCCGGATCAGCCGTTGCCGGCAAAAATCAGCTTTGTCGCGGCCAAATCCCAGTTCACCCCCAAAGAAGTGGAAACCCGCGACGAGCGCCAGAAACTGGTGTTCCGCGTCAAGCTGCGCCTGACTCAACCCAGCGCCGTGCCCCAGGCCAAACCCGGCATGCCCGGCGCCGGCTACGTGCGCACTGCCGACCTGGACTGGCCGGCCAACCTGCAATGAACGGCCTGGCGCTGCACGCCACGGGTATCAACCACCGCTACGGCAAGCAACAGGCACTGATCGACATCGCCTTCAGCCTGCCGGCCGGCACCCGCTGCGGGCTGATCGGCCCCGACGGCGCGGGCAAGTCGAGCCTGCTGGGCTTGATCGCCGGGGTGAAAAAGCTGCAGGCCGGAGACTTGCAGGTGCTGGGCGGTTCCATCGAAGACCGCCGCCACCGCAACAGCCTGTACCCGTTGATCGCCTTTATGCCCCAGGGCCTGGGCGGCAACCTGTATCCCGAGCTGTCCATCAGCGAAAACATCCGCTTTTTCGCCACCCTGTTTGGCCTGTCCAGAGCCGACTGCGACCAGCGCATGCACAACCTGCTGCTGGCCACTGACCTGGCGCGCTTCGCCGACCGCCCGGCGGGCAAACTGTCGGGCGGGATGAAGCAAAAACTGGGGCTGTGCTGCGCGCTGATCCACGATCCGGATCTGTTGATCCTCGATGAGCCCACCACCGGCGTCGACCCATTGTCACGCCGCCGCTTCTGGGAGCTGGTGGAAACCGTACGCAGTGAACGCCCACAACTGACGCTGCTGGTGGCCACGGCCTACATGGAGGAAGCCGAGCAGTTCGAACATTGCCTGATGCTCGACCGCGGCAAGCTGATCGCCGATGGCCTGAGCCGCGACCTGGCGGCTGTCACGCCCAGCGGCAAGCTGGACGAAGCCTTTACCCATTTCCAGGGCGACAGCGCGCACAACAACCAGCCGCTGGTGATCCCACCTCGGGCGAACGACAACACTGATATCGCCATCGAAGCCCACGACCTGACCCTGCGTTTTGGCGACTTTACGGCGGTGAACAAAGTCAGCTTCGCCATCGGCCGTGGTGAGATCTTTGGTTTTCTCGGCTCCAACGGCTGTGGCAAGACCACCACCATGAAAGTCCTCACCGGGCTGATGCCGGCCAGCGAAGGCAGCGCCACACTGCTGGGCAACCCGGTGAACGCCAAGGACTTGGCGACCCGCAAGCGCGTGGGCTTCATGTCCCAGAGCTTCTCGTTGTACGGCGAGCTCAGCGTGCGCCAGAACCTGGTGCTGCACGCACAACTGTTCGACCTGCCCAAGGCCGACAGCGGCCCGCGTATCGAAGAGTTGATCCAGCGTTTTGACCTGGGCAGCGTCGCTGAGCAACCCTCCGGCGAGCTGCCCCTGGGTTTGCGCCAGCGCCTGTCCCTGGCCGTGGCGGTGCTGCATCGCCCGGAAGTGCTGATCCTCGACGAACCCACGTCCGGTGTGGACCCCGCCGCACGTGACGATTTCTGGCGCCTGCTGGTGGAGCTGTCCCGCGAGCAAGGGGTGACGATTTTCCTCTCCACCCACTTTATGAACGAAGCCCAGCGCTGCGACCGTATTTCCTTGATGCACGCCGGCAAGGTGCTGGCCTGCGACACGCCGCACGCACTGCAACAACAATTCCACGGCGAGACCCTGGAAGCCGCGTTCGTCACCTGCCTGGAGCAAGCCCAGCAAGCCCCGCAAGCCGACGCCCCCAGCGCGACCGTCAGCACGCCGACTACGCCGCCCGTCAGCAAGCGCGGCTTCAGCCTGGCGCGCCTGCTGGCGGTGGCCAGCCGTGAAGGCAAGGAACTGCTGCGCGACAAAGTGCGCATGGCCTTTGCCCTGCTCGGGGCGATTTTCATGATGGTGATCTTCGGCTACGGCATTTCCCTGGACGTGGAGAAGCTTGCCTTCGCCGTGTATGACCAGGACCAGACACCCCAAAGCCGGGCCTACCTGGAAGCCTTTCGCAGTTCACGCTACTTCGCCGAACAGCCGCCGATCACCGATTCGACCGAGTTGCACCGGCGCCTGCAGCGCTCGGAGATCAAACTGGCCATGGAAATTCCACCCGGGTTTGGCCGTGACCTGTACGCCGGACGCCAACCGGCGGTGGCCGCCTGGCTTGATGGCGGCATGCCGTTTCGCGCCGAGACCAGCCGCAATTATGTAGAAGCCGTGCACCAGGCCAACCTCCAGCAATTGGCCGAACTCAACAGCACACCACGGGCCCAGCCGCCTGCGGCCAAACTGGAAACGCGCTTTCGCTACAACCAGGACGTGGTCAGCGTCAATGCCATCGGCCCCGGCGTGATGGCGCTGATCCTGGCGTTTATCCCGGCAATGCTTACCGCCCTGGGCATCGTGCGTGAGAAGGAGCTGGGTTCGATTACCAACTTCTACGCCACGCCGCTGACCCGCCTGGAATTCCTCCTCGGCAAACAGGCGCCGTATCTGGTCATCAGCCTGATCAACCTGGCCTTGCTGGTGGCAATGAATCGCTGGCTGTTCGGCGTGCCGTTCAAGGGCAGCGCTCTGACCCTGGCCTTTGGCGGCCTGCTGTACGTGCTGGCGACCACCAGCATGGGCCTCCTGATTTCCGCGTTCACCCGCACCCAGATCGCCGCGATTCTCGGCACCATGATCATCACCAGCCTGCCGACCATCCAATTCTCCGGGTTGATCGTGCCGCGCTCGTCTCTGGAAGGGGCGGCCGCGCTGATGGGCATGCTGTTTCCTGCCGGTTACTTCCTGGATGTGGCCGTCGGCACCTTCACCAAAGCCCTGGACTTGCGCCAGTTGTGGCCGCAGTGCCTGGCGCTGTTCGGGTTTTTCCTGGGGTTCACCGGGCTGAGCCTGGTCATGCTTAAGAAGCAGGAGGCCTGATGCACAAGTTCGCCCATATCCTGCGCCTGGGAATCAAGGAACTCACCAGCCTGCGCCACGACAGTGTGTTGCTGTTGTTTCTGTTCTACGCCTTCACCGTCGCCATCTATATGCCAGCGGCCGGCTCGGTGATTGGCGTGCACAACGCCAGCGTGGCCTTTGTCGATGAGGACCACGGCCAATTGTCGCGCCAGTTGGCCGAAGCCCTGCAGCCACCGGAATTCCAACCCGCCGTGCCACTGGCCTACGACCAGTTGGACAAGGTCATGGACAGCGGCCAGTACACCTTCGTGATCAACGTGCCGGCCAATTTCCAGGCAGACCTGTTGGCCGGGCGCCAACCAAGCGTACAGGTCAACGTGGATGCCACGGCGATGAGCCAGGCCTTTATGGGTGCGGGTTATATCGGGCGGATTTTCCAGCGCGAACTGCTGACCTACAGTGGCCAGCCTGACGCCAGCCAGCGGGCGCCGGCGGCCCTCACCACCCGGGCATTGTTCAACACTAACCTGGAAGGTGGCTGGTTCCTGGCGGTGATCCAGATCGTCAACAACATCACCATCCTCGCTATCGTACTGACCGGCACGGCGCTGCTGCGCGAGCGCGAACACGGCACCCTCGACCATCTGCTGGTGCTACCGCTGACAGCGCTGGAGATCATGCTGGCGAAAATCTGGAGCAACATGCTGGTGGTGGTGCTGTGCACCTGGCTGTCGCTGGAAGTGGTGGTCAAGGGCATGCTCGGCGTGCCGCTGGCCGGGTCGTTGAGCCTGTTCCTGCTGGTGACGGCACTCTACCTGTTTGCCAGCACCGCCCTGGGCATCTTCCTGGCCACCCTCGCCCGTTCGACGCCGCAATTCGGTTTGCTGGCAATCCCGGTGATCATTCCGATGCTGCTTCTGTCTGGCGGCAGCACGCCGTTGGACAGCATGCCCGAATGGTTGCAATGGGTGATGCAGGGCTCGCCGTCGACGCACTTTGTGAGCTTGAGTGCGGCGATTCTGTTCCGGGATGCGGGAGTAAGCGTGGTGTGGCCGGACTTGCTGGCGCTAGCGGCGATTGGGTTGTTGTTTTTTGCGGTGGCGTTGGCCAGGTTCAGGAAAAGCCTGGCGTCTTGAGGTACCCGCAAGGCCGTCATCGCAGCATCGGTATCTACACAACTTTCAGAAACTGACGAACTTCGCTGTGGCGAGCGGGCTTGCCCCGCGCTGGGCTGCGAAGCAGCCCCAAAAAGCCCCCCGCGTTTCTTCAGATAAACCGCGATGGCCGGGTTTAGGGCTGCTTCGCAGCCCAGCGCGGGGCAAGCCCGCTCGCCACAACAACGCTATCTGCCTGGATTTAGGCGTTGCGGCAAAGTTGTGTAGATACCTATGGTCATCGCAGGCAAGCCAGCTCCCACATTTTGAGGGTGAACACCGTCAAATGTGGGCAGCGGCTTTTCAGCGCGGGCTTTACTGGATGATCAAGTTATTGAACAACAGGTCCTCAACCACCGGCTTGCCGGTTTCGTCGTTCATCACTTGTTGAGTCTGCTTCAACGCTTCCTGGCGCAACTTCTCTTTGCCTTCGACACTGCCCATGCTCTCGACAGTCTGCTGGGTAAACAACGCCACCAGTTGGTTGCGAATCAACGGTTCATTGGCCTTGATCGCCGCCGCCGCTTCCGGGCCGGTCACGCGCAGGGCCACATCGGCCTTGTACACCCGCAGTTTCGGGCCGCCATCCAAGGCGTAGTTGCCCACAAAAGGCGGCGTCAGGCTGTAATAGCTGACCTTCGGCGCTTCGCCTTCCTTGGCTTCTTCGGCATGGGCCGCCATCGGCAACGTCAGGGCCAGCATCAACAGGATCCACGCTTTCACAGTTCATTCCTCTAATTCGGTTGCCAGTAGCATAACGCTAGCAAGGCAGAGCACAAGCTTATGGCGACTTATCAGGCCGGGGCATGCTCGTTGACCCGTGACCTTACCCACCTACACTTATCGGCCAATACGCCAAAAGGAATAGTCCGATGAAAGCCGTGCTGTGCAAAGCCTTCGGCCCTGCCGAAACCCTGGTGTTGGAAGACGTCGCCAGCCCCGCGATCAAGAAGAACGAGATCCTGCTGGATGTGCATGCCGCCGGGGTGAATTTCCCGGACACACTGATCATCGAGGGCAAGTACCAGTTCAAGCCGCCCTTCCCGTTCTCGCCGGGCGGTGAAGCGGCAGGCGTGGTCAGCGAAGTCGGGGAAAAGGTCAGCCACCTCAAGGTCGGCGACCGGGTCATGGCGTTGACCGGCTGGGGTAGCTTTGCCGAGCAGGTCGCTGTACCGGGCTATAACGTACTGCCGATCCCGCCGAGCATGGACTTCAACACCGCCGCCGCCTTCAGCATGACCTACGGCACCTCGATGCACGCGCTCAAGCAGCGCGGCCACTTGGTGGCCGGCGAGACCCTGCTGGTGCTGGGTGCGTCCGGTGGCGTGGGGCTGGCCGCCGTGGAAATCGGCAAGGCCATGGGCGCCCGGGTGATCGCTGCCGCCAGCAGCGCCGACAAGCTGGCTGTGGCCAAGGCGGCGGGTGCCGATGAGTTGATCAACTACAGCGAAACCAACCTCAAGGATGAAATCAAGCGCCTGACCGATGGCAACGGCGCCGACGTGATCTACGACCCGGTAGGTGGCGACCTGTTTGACCAGGCCATCCGCGCCATCGCCTGGAACGGGCGCCTGTTGGTGGTGGGCTTTGCCAGCGGGCGTATTCCTGAGTTGCCAGTGAACCTGGCGCTGCTCAAGGGCGCGGCGGTGGTCGGGGTGTTCTGGGGCTCGTTCGCCCAGCGCCAGCCCCAGGATAATGCGGCGAATTTCCAGCAACTGTTCAGTTGGTATGCCGAGGGGAAGCTGAAGCCACTGGTTTCGCAGGTGTACCCGCTGGATAACGCCGCCCAGGCGATCAATGACCTGGGGCAGCGCAAGGCGGTGGGCAAGGTGGTCGTCCAGGTCCGCCACTGATCTGTGGAGGAGCTGGCTTGCCTGCGATAGCGGTCCGTCAGCTCCACCTGTTTAGCTGAGCCACCGCTATCGCTGGCAAGCCAGCTCCCACATTTGACCTGCGGTGTTCTGAGGAGCCTGATCACGCCTTCTATTTATCTATTAGCGACATGTTCGTAAAAGAACATGCAATTACTCCAGTTTCCTGTGTTTGCAGATAAGAGGCGATGCTATTTTCGGTAACGAAACTGTAACATTCGCATCCGCAGTCAAAACAAGAAATTTGGAGCTCTTGAATGTTTGCTTTCTTTCGTCCTGCCCCTCATCAGGCACCCCTGCCTGAAGAAAAGATCGACAGTACCTACCGACGACTGCGCTGGCAGATCTTCGCCGGTATTTTCTTTGGCTACGCGGGTTACTACCTGCTGCGCAAGAACTTCTCCCTGGCCATGCCGTATTTGATCGACGAGGGTTACACCCGTGGTCAACTGGGCCTGGCCATGTCGGCGATCGCCATTGCCTATGGCCTGTCCAAGTTCCTCATGGGCCTGGTGTCCGACCGCTCCAACCCGCGCTACTTCCTGCCTTTTGGCTTGCTGGTGTCGGCGGGGGTGATGTTCATTTTCGGTTTCGCGCCTTGGGCCACCTCCAGCGTGACCATGATGTTCATTTTGCTGTTCATCAACGGCTGGGCCCAGGGCATGGGCTGGCCGCCCAGCGGACGGACCATGGTGCACTGGTGGTCGCAGAAAGAACGCGGCGGCGTGGTGTCGGTGTGGAACGTGGCGCATAACGTCGGTGGCGGCCTGATCGGCCCGCTGTTCCTGCTGGGCATGGCCTGGTTCAACGACTGGCACGCGGCGTTCTATGTGCCGGCCACCGTGGCCTTGTTGGTGGCGGCCTTTGCCTTCATCACCATGCGCGACACCCCGCAGTCGGTGGGCCTGCCGCCTATCGAGAAGTACAAGAACGACTACCCGGAAGGTTACGACGACAGCCACGAAGACGAATTCAGCGCCAAGGAAATCTTCGTCAAGTACGTGCTGCGCAACAAAATGCTCTGGTACATCGCCTTCGCCAACGTGTTCGTGTACCTGCTGCGCTACGGCGTGCTGGACTGGGCACCGACGTACCTCAAGGAAGCCAAGCACTTCACGGTCGACAAGTCGTCCTGGGCGTACTTCTTCTATGAGTGGGCAGGGATTCCGGGCACGCTGCTGTGCGGCTGGATGTCAGACAAGATCTTCCGTGGCAACCGAGGCCTGACCGGCATTGTGTTCATGGCCCTGGTGACTGTGGCGACCCTGGTGTACTGGCTCAACCCGCCAGGCAACCCGATGGTCGACATGATCGCGCTGTTCTCCATTGGCTTCCTGATCTACGGCCCGGTGATGCTGATCGGCCTGCAGGCACTGGAACTGGCGCCGAAGAAAGCCGCCGGTACGGCCGCAGGTTTTACCGGCCTGTTCGGTTACCTGGGCGGTTCGGTAGCGGCCAGTGCGGCCATGGGCTACACCGTGGACCACTTCGGCTGGGATGGCGGCTTTGTGCTGCTGATCGGCGCGTGCCTGTTGGCTATCGCGTTCCTGATTCCTACGCTGTGGCACACCAATAGCGTCAGCTCGGCGCGTTAATCGCCGCGGCGCCTTTGGCACATCGCTTGAGCCGCGCCTCCAGATTCTTGTCTGGCATGGCGTGGCTACGCAGGGCGTTGACGGTCTGCTCGACATAATCGCGAGTAGTGCCGTAGCGCCCGCAAGCGCTGGCAAACACCTGGTTCAGCACGCTGTCGGGCAAGTTGCCGGCGTAGCTGGGCAAGTGCCGCTCCAGCACAAAACCCAACGCCTGCACCTGACTGCCGTCTTCAAGCCGGCAACTGAGCCAATGTGGACGATACGAGGGGTAAGGCATCTCGCGCTGCCACAAGGCATAGAGCGAAGCCTCCAGTTGATCCTCCGGCAGGCGATAGGCAAAGCCGCTGCACGAGCCACCGCGATCCAGGCCAAACACCAGCCCCGGCAACTCCGGCGTACCCCGATGCTCGTGGGACCACAGATACAGGCCCCGGTGATAACCGTGGACCCGTGCCCGCAGGCGCTGGGTGGCCGAACACTCGGGACGCCAGATCAGCGAGCCGTAGGCAAACAACCAGACCGGCCCACCCTTGTGCAGGCCCATGGTGGCCTGCATTGAGCTCATCAATTGTTCGTGAGTGAGTTGCGGCCCCAGATCGAGCCGCGGAGGGTAAGCCAATTGCAGAAGTTCGGATTCAATAACGGTCATGGCGGATCGCTTAGGTCTCCTTTCTGGGAAATGAAGAGCTACTACCAGTTATAGGCGACTTTACCGTAATAGAACGCGCCGCTGTAACCGTAAGGCGAAAAAGTGCTATAGGCCAGGTTGCCGCCACTGCTGGCGTAGGCATTGAGCTTTTCCGGGTACTTATCGGTCACGTTGTCGCCGCCCACGGTGAAGGTCCAGTTGTGTAATGTGTAGTCAGCCGACAAATCCAGCACCCAGGCGGCCTTGAAGGTCTGGTCATTGACCTTGTCCGCCTGGTAGCTGGTGAATTCGCCATAGCGCACCAGATTGCTGTGCAGCGCCCAATTGCCGAAGGTGAAATCGTTGCCCAGGCTCAGCTTGTGCTGGGGCGTGGTGTCGCCCAGCAGACCGATGCGCTCGCGCCGGTCGACCCGCACCAGGTTGGCGCCCAGGCTGTCGAGAATGGCCGGGTTGGCCTTCACGTCCGTGACCTTGGTGTGGTTGTAGTTGTAGCCCACGGTGCTGTTCCAGCGGATGCCGTTGTCCAACTGGTAGCGGTAGTTGGCCACCAGGTCGACGCCGTCGGTGCTGGTGTCCGTGGCATTGGTGAAGTAGCGGGCGGTGGTGTAGTCGATATTGCCGACGCCATTGGCTTGCAGATAGGCGCGTGTCGCCGCGTTAAGGGCAAGGTTGGACGACAGGCTGATGCGGTCGCGGATGTCGATGCGGTAGACGTCCGCCGTCACCGTCAGGTTATCCGCCGGCTCCAGCACCAGGCCCAGGCTGTAGTTGCGCGACTTCTCGGCCTTGAGGTCTTCGGCGCCGAGCAAACGCGCCACCTGGCTGTTGGCCGGGAAGGTGCCGGCTTCCTGGATGGTGTTGCCGATCAACTGCGACGAGGTGTAGGCAAAGTTCTGCTGGGCCAGGGACGGTGCGCGAAAGCCATTGGAAATACTGCCGCGCAGGGCCACTTGCGGGGTGAAGTCATAGCGCGCCGACAGCGAGCCGCTGACGTTGGAGCCGAAGTCGCTGTAGTCCTCATGGCGCACCGCCGCCGAAACCCCGAGCTTCTCGGTGAAGTTGGTTTCCAGGTCCAGGTACTGCGCCCAGTTGTGGCGCGAGGTGCTGCCGGCGTCGGCATCGCGGAAACCGCCGAGGCCTGAACTGCCGGTCTGGTAGTAGGACGCCGGCTCACCGGCTTCAATCTCATAGCCCTGGTGCAGGTATTCACCACCGAACGCCACCGATACCGGGTACGGCAGCCAGCCCAGGTCAAACTCACGGGACAGGTCCAGGCTGAGCTGCTTCTGCTCGTTGCTCAGGGTGCCGTTGTCGAATTTGCGCGGCGTCGCCAGGCCCAGGGAGGTGTTGATGGTTTCGGTGCGCAGTTCGTACTGGTTCTTGCCGTAGTTGGCCGACAGATCGTAGTGCCAGTCATACGCCAACTGCCCGCGCAGGCCGGCCACCAGCGAGGTGTCTTCGAGGCTGCCACGGATCAGCGGCAAGTAGCCATTGGGGTTGAGCGCCGGGAGGTTGTTGGACGCATTGCTCGCCCGGTAGAACGCCGCCGTCTCGCCACGCCGCTTGCTGTAGCCGCCAAAAGTGTAGAACTCGGCAGCCTCGTTGAAGGCATAGCCGGCGTTCAGCCACAGCTTGCCTTCGTTGGTCGAAGGTTCGCCCTGGCGGAACACCCGCTGGCCGTACGTGGTGGAACCGATGCTGGCCGGGCGGTAATCGTGGCCGGCGCGGTTGGTGTAGTCATTGTCGGCACCTTCGGCTGAAAGGTTGATAAACCCGTTCTCGCCCACGGCCAGGCCGGTGTTGCCGCTGATGTTGCGCTGGATCCCGTCGCCTTTCTTGTATTGGCCGAACTTGCTCGAAACCGAGCCGCCGTGGTCGGTCTGCTTGAGGATCACGTTGATCACCCCGGCAATTGCATCGGACCCGTAGCGCGCCGACGCGCCATCACGCAACACTTCAATATGGTCGACCGCCGACAACGGGATAGCATTCAAATCCGCCGGGGCCGAACCGCGGCCGACCGCACCACCCAGGTTGACGAAAGCGCTGGTGTGGCGCCGCTTGCCATTGACCAGCACCAGCACTTGATCCGGCGACAGGCCGCGCAGTTGCGCCGGGCGCACCAGTTCGGCGCCGTCCACCAGGCTAGGGCGGGGGAAGTTGATAGAAGGAATCAGCCGCGCCAGTACCGCGCCCAGCTCATCGGAACCGCTGCTGCGCAGGCTTTCGCCGGAAATCACATCAATAGGTGATAGTGACGCGCTGGCCGTGCGCTCTTGGGCGCGGGTACCCGTGACGATCACGGTGTCGAGTTTTGGCGTTTCGGCCGTCGCCGCTTCAGCGGCGATCACTGGATTGAATCCCACGGCGGCCAGCAAATTGGCTGACAAAATCGCCGTGTACAGCGCGTGCCTGTTGTAGCTCCCCATACCGCTCCCCTTGGAATCAAAAGTCAGAACGTCAATGCCCTGAGTTCATACGATCGATCCGTGTGGCGGACGGTGGCGGTCATTTACTGGTTAGTGGCAGATAGTCGGTAGCCCGATGACATATAGCTTAATGATATTAATCTTGACGAATAAATATCTTTTAAGAATAAGCGAAAGCATAAGCAACAGGCCCCGTTCATCAGGATTGCTCCAGAAAATCCCGCTACTTTCAGCGCCCGTTCAGCCTTTGGGCAGAGCGAGCCCTCAAAATAGGCCCGCGTCACGACCCACTTAGCCGTGCATCCACCGACTATCGAGGTCGCCCCATGAAAAACCGACTTTCCGGCCTGCTGCTCCTGGCACAGGCCACCACCGCCCTGGCCGCCGAAGCGCCGGCCAACGACGACAAAGGCTTCTGGTACGCCCAGACCAGCGTCTACACCCGGCACTTTGCGCCGGATCCCGAGCACAACAACAACCAGGACCTGATCGGCCTGGAGCGTAATGACGCTTCGGGGTGGGTGTATGGCGGTGCGACCTTTCGCAACTCGTTTCGCCAGCGCTCGTACTACGCGTACGCAGGCAAGCGCTACGACATGAGCGACTATCCGGTATATCTGAAGCTCACTGGCGGGGCGATCCAGGGCTATCGCGGCAAGTATCGCGACAAGATTCCGCTGAACCGCTACGGCGTGGCGCCGGTGATCATTCCGTCGGTGGGAACCCACTATGGGCCGGTAGCGGCGGAATTCGTATTGCTGGGGTTCAATGCGGCGATGGTGACCACAGGTGTGCGGTTCTGACACCGACAGACGTGAGTAGACACAATCCCCTGTGGGAACCGGGCCTATGTGGGAGCGGGCTTGCCCGCGAATGCGGTGTGTCAGTCAACACAGCCAGCGACTGATTCACCGCTTTCGCAGGCAAGCTCACACACCGTTTGAAGTCAGGAGCGTGGTGCGTAGGCAAACACGTCGGCGCGCATCTGGTGTGCATCCATGCCGGCGTTGACCAGCGCATCCAACGTGCCATAGATCATCGCTGGCGAACCGCTGGCGTAGACATGCACGCCCTTGAGGTCGCTGATGTCTTCACACACCGCCTCATGCAACAAGCCACAGCGCCCTTCCCAACCGCACAAGTCACTGACCACTTTGTGCAGGAACAGATTGGGCAATTGCTGCCATTGCTCCCAATGCTCCACCTGATAGAAATCATCCGGTTGGCGCACGCCCCAGTACAGGTGCACAGGGTGCTTGAAACCGCTGGCCCGGCAGTGCTCGATCAGGCTGTGCATCTGGGCCATGCCGGTGCCGGCCGCGATCAACACCAGCGGCCCGTCGGGCAGTTCGGCCAGGTGGGTATCGCCAAATGGCAGTTCGACCCGCGCCATCTGGTTACGCTGCAACTGCTCGATCAGGCTGCGGGCGCTGTCTTCACGCACCAGCACATGCAGTTCCAAATCGCGCCCGGCATGGGGCGCCGAAGCCAGGGAAAACGCCGACTTCTCGCCGTTTTCGCGCTCGATCATCAGGTACTGGCCCGCGTGATAGCGCACCGCCTTGCCGGCCGGTGCCCGCAGGCGCACGCGCCACACGTCGCCCCCCAGGTCCACGCATTCGCTCAACTGGCAGGCAAGTTTGCGCACCGGCAACTCTCCCGGCGCCAGCACGCCATCCCATAGCACGATGCAATCCTCCAAGGGCTCGGCGATGCAGGTATAGAACTCGCCATGATCGCGCACCTCACCGGCTTGTTGCACCCGGCCCTCGACCAACAGGGCCGCACAGACGTGGCACACCCCATTACGGCACGCCTGCGGGCACTCATAGCCCAGGCGCCGCGCGCCTTCAAGAATCCGCTCGCCGGGCTGCAAGTAGAGGACCGCACCGGAAGGTTGCAGGGTTACACGCATCAATCTATTCCCAATTCTTTCCACATCGCATCGACACGCGCCGTCACGGCTTCATCCTTGACGATCACCCGGCCCCACTCCCGGGTGGTTTCACCCGGCCACTTGTGAGTGGCATCCAGGCCCATCTTCGATCCCAGGCCCGACACCGGCGAGGCAAAGTCCAGGTAGTCGATCGGCGTGTTATCGATCATCACCGTGTCGCGCTTGGGGTCCATGCGCGTGGTGATGGCCCAGATCACGTCGTTCCAGTCCCGGGCGTTGATGTCGTCGTCGGTGACAATAACGAACTTGGTATACATGAACTGTCGCAAAAACGACCACACACCGAGCATGACGCGCTTGGCATGGCCCGGGTACGACTTCTTCATGGTCACGATGGCCATGCGGTACGAGCAGCCTTCCGGCGGCAGGTAGAAGTCGGTGATTTCCGGGAACTGCTTCTGCAGGATCGGCACGAACACTTCGTTCAGCGCCACACCGAGGATCGCCGGCTCATCAGGCGGCCGGCCCGTGTAGGTGCTGTGGTAGATCGGTTTGACCCGGTGGGTGATGCGCTCGACGGTGAACACCGGGAAGCTGTCGACTTCATTGTAGTAGCCGGTGTGGTCGCCATACGGGCCTTCATCGGCCATCTCGCCCGGATGAATCACGCCTTCAAGGATGATTTCGGCGGTGGCCGGTACTTGCAGGTCGTTGCCACGGCACTTCACCAGCTCGGTGCGGTTGCCGCGCAGCAGGCCGGCAAAGGCGTATTCGGACAGGCTGTCGGGCACCGGCGTCACGGCGCCGAGGATCGTCGCCGGGTCGGCCCCCAGGGCCACGGAAACCGGGAACGGCTGGCCCGGGTGCTTCTCGCACCACTCACGGAAATCCAGCGCCCCACCACGGTGGCTCAACCAACGCATGATCACCTTGTTGCGGCCGATCACTTGCTGGCGGTAGATGCCCAGGTTCTGGCGGTCCTTGTTCGGGCCCTTGGTGACGGTCAGGCCCCAGGTGATCAGCGGGCCGACGTCGCCGGGCCAGCAGGTCTGCACCGGGAGCATCGCCAGGTCGACATCATCGCCTTCGATGACTACTTCCTGGCATACCGCGTCCTTGACCACCTTGGGCGCCATGGCAATGATCTTGCGAAAGATCGGCAGCTTCGACCACGCGTCCTTCAGGCCCTTGGGCGGCTCGGGCTCCTTGAGGAAGGCCAGCAGCTTGCCGATTTCGCGCAGTTCGCTGACCGACTCGGCGCCCATGCCGAATGCCACCCGGTCGGGCGTGCCGAACAGGTTGCCGAGCACCGGGATATCAAAGCCTGTGGGGTTCTCGAACAGCAGCGCCGGGCCCTTGTTGCGCAAGGTGCGGTCGCAAATCTCAGTCATTTCCAGGACCGGGGACACCGGCACCTGAATACGTTTCAACTCTCCGCGCTGCTCAAGTTGCTGCACGAAATCCCGAAGATCCTTGAATTTCATTAACCATGCCACCCGTAAAATAGGCGTACATCCTACCTGCTCTGAGGGCGGCTGGCAGCCCTATCGGCGGCGCAATTGCCCGCCGGGTGTCGTTAAAAACCCCAGGCAAAAAAATGGCGCCCCTGGGGGCGCCATTCTTTCGGACCTGAAACGCAGTATTACTTGCGTTTCATCGACAGGAAGAACTCGTCGTTGGTCTTGGTGGTTTTCAGCTTGTCGATCAGGAACTCGATGGCAGCGACTTCGTCCATCGGGTGCAGCAGCTTGCGCAGGATCCACATGCGCTGCAGTTCGTCGTCGGCCGTCAGCAACTCTTCGCGGCGGGTGCCGGAGCGGTTGATGTTGATGGCCGGGAACACACGCTTTTCAGCGATGCGACGGTCCAGAGGCAGTTCCATGTTGCCGGTACCCTTGAACTCTTCGTAGATCACTTCGTCCATCTTCGAGCCGGTTTCAACCAGCGCGGTGGCGATAATGGTCAGCGAGCCGCCTTCTTCGATGTTACGCGCAGCGCCGAAGAAACGTTTCGGCTTCTCCAGGGCGTGGGCATCGACACCACCGGTGAGCACTTTGCCGGAGCTCGGGATCACGGTGTTGTAGGCACGGGCCAGACGGGTGATGGAGTCGAGCAGGATCACCACGTCTTTCTTGTGTTCGACCAGGCGCTTGGCCTTCTCGATCACCATTTCGGCAACCTGCACGTGGCGGGTTGGCGGCTCATCGAACGTCGAGGCAACCACTTCGCCGCGCACGGTGCGCTGCATTTCGGTCACTTCTTCCGGACGCTCATCGATCAGCAGCACGATCAGGTGAACTTCAGGATTGTTACGCGCGATGTTTGCTGCAATGTTCTGCAGCATGATGGTCTTACCGGCTTTCGGCGGCGCGACGATCAGGCCACGCTGGCCTTTGCCGATCGGGGCGCACAGGTCGATCACACGACCGGTCAAGTCTTCGGTGGAACCGTTGCCGGCTTCCATCTTCATGCGCACGGTTGGGAACAGCGGCGTCAGGTTCTCGAAGAGAATCTTGTTCTTCGCGTTCTCCGGGCGATCGAAGTTGATCGTGTCGACCTTGAGCAGGGCGAAATAACGCTCGCCTTCCTTTGGAGGGCGGATCTTGCCAACGATGGTGTCACCGGTGCGCAAGTTGAAGCGACGGATCTGGCTCGGCGAGACGTAGATATCGTCTGGGCCGGCGAGATAGGAGGCGTCTGCAGAGCGGAGAAAGCCGAAGCCGTCCTGGAGAATCTCCAGCACGCCATCACCGGAGATTTCCTCGCCGCTTTTCGCGTGCTTTTTCAGCAGGGAGAAAATCACGTCCTGCTTGCGCGAACGGGCCATATTTTCTATGCCCATTTCTTCGGCCAGTTGGAGCAGGTCGGTAATCGGCTTTTGCTTGAGTTCAGTCAGATTCATATAGGAATGACGTAATCATTTATAGAGGGGGGGAATTAAGCTTTTGGCTTAATGAGGCCGCGCCGCAGAGAAGGCGACAGGATCGCGTACTAATCGAAAGGAATGCGTCGGCGACGGCTTGCAGGGGGCAGTGGAGAAACCAGTGCGGGGCCGAATGTACCACCTGAATTTCAGAGCGTCTAGCCCTGCTTTACGAAAAAGCCCCGCAATTTGCGGGGCTTTTTTTACGACGCTTAGATGTTGGCGTCGAGGAATGCGGCCAGTTGCGACTTCGACAGTGCGCCAACCTTGGTGGCTTCGACGTTGCCGTTCTTGAACAGCATCAGGGTCGGGATACCACGTACGCCGTGCTTGGCCGGGGTTTCCTGGTTCTCGTCGATGTTCAGCTTGGCAATGGTCAGTTTGCCTTCGTAGGTGGTTGCGATGTCGTCCAGGACCGGAGCGATCATTTTGCAAGGACCGCACCACTCAGCCCAGTAGTCAACCAGCACCGGGCCCTGGGCCTGCAGTACTTCGGCCTCAAAGGTCGCGTCGGTGACGTGCTTGATAAGATCGTTGCTCATGGATGTCTCCGGGTTGTAAGCAAAAAAAACGTTGCCCATCATAGCCGCCCTTCCTTCGTTCAGGAAGCCGCCGCTGATTGACTCTTGCTATCGAATGCCATCATTTTGGGTATTACCGATTCAGGATGTTACCGGTGTGACAAAGGCGATGCCCGTGCGCAAGGCGGCGTTACGCACGTGCTCCTGCATGGCTTTTTGCGCCGCCGGGCTGCTGCGCCGGGCCAGCGCACGGAGGATCTTGCGGTGCTCCTGCCAGGTTTCCATCGCCCGCTCCGGTCGGATGAACGGTAGTTTCTGGCTTTCCAGGAACACCTCGGCACTGGCGCTGAGGATGCTCACCATCGCCTGATTGCCACTGGCCAACAGGATGCGCTGGTGAAAAGCGAAGTCCAGCCGCGCGGCGGCCTCGAAATCACCGACCTTGAGCTCCCGGCGCATGGCCTGGACATTGTCTTCGAGCCAATCCAGTTCCCCAGTGGTCAGCGTCATGGCCGCCAGCCCCGCCGCAAACCCCTCCAGGGCATAGCGCAACTGGAAGATATCCAGCGGGCTGGCCTGGGCCGTAAACGGCCAGGCCACGCCGTTTATCTCGGCCGCCGGCGGCGCCTGCACAAATACGCCCTTGCCCGGTTGCACGCTGACCAGCCCCAGTGCGCTGAGCGACGACAAGGCCTCGCGCAAGGAAGCACGACTGACCCCCAATTGCATCGCCAGGTCCCGCTGCGAAGGCAAGGCATCGCCGGGGCCGAAGCCCTGCTCCTTGATCAGTTTGCGGATAGCTTGCAAGGCCGCTTCCGGTACGGCTTGGGCGATGGAATTCATGGAAAACCCGAGGTTTCAGTCAACAGTGGGCCTAGTTGTAAAGCTATTCTCGGCAGCCGGCAAGCCACGCCCCAAAGGGGCTCGCGCGGTTTTGCCGACGCTCGAAAAGGGTGCGAAACCAGACCTGACTGTTCAGACCAGTCAGACCGCCGCACGCCTCATAAAACCTGCCTTGCAGGCGTTTCAAAGCACCATGGCACGGGCTGTGCACTGGCAACACTCAGAAAATCCCTTCGCCCTTTTCGGAGAGTTGCCATGACCAAGCGTTGCAGCGTCCTGCTCACTGCCTTGTTTGCCAGCCTGATGCTCAGCCAGGCACCTGCCCAGGCCAATGGCCTGGACGATATCGTCGCCCGTGGCACCCTCAAGGTTGCCGTACCCCAGGACTTCCCACCATTCGGTTCGGTGGGCCCGGACATGAAACCACGCGGCCTGGACATCGACACCGCCAAACTGCTGGCCGAGCAACTCAAGGTCAAACTGGAGCTGACCCCGGTCAACAGCACCAACCGTATCCCGTTCCTCACCACCGGCAAAGTGGACCTGGTGATTTCCAGCCTGGGCAAGAACCCGGATCGCGAGAAGGTCATCGACTTTTCCAAGGCCTACGCGCCGTTCTATCTCGCAGTGTTCGGCCCTCCTGACGCGGCCATTGCAAGCCTCGATGACCTCAAGGGCAAGACCATCAGCGTGACCCGCGGCGCCATTGAAGATATCGAGTTGAGCGCGGTCGCCCCCAAGGAAGCCACGATCAAGCGCTTCGAAGATAACAACTCGACCATCGCCGCCTACCTCGCCGGCCAGGTGGACCTGATCGCCAGTGGCAACGTGGTGATGGTGGCGATCAGTGAGCGCAACCCCAAGCGTGTGCCGGCGCTGAAGGTCAAGCTCAAGGATTCGCCGGTGTATGTCGGGGTGAACAAAAACGAGCCGGCACTGCTGGAGAAGGTCAACCAGATCCTGGTCAGCGCCAAGGCTGATGGCAGCCTGGAAAAAAACGCGATGCAGTGGCTGAAAGAACCATTGCCTGCAGATCTCTGAAGCGGAGCTGATTGATGGCCTATCAATTCGACTTTGCGCCGGTGCTGGCCAATACCGACCTCCTGTTGCGCGGCGCGTTGTTCACTCTGGAACTGACCGCCATCGGCGCCATCCTGGGGGTGGCGCTGGGGATTGTCGGCGCCGTGGTGCGCGCATGGAAAATCCAGCCGTTTTGCTGGTTCTTCGGGGTGTATGTCGAGTTGATTCGCAACACACCGTTCCTGGTGCAGTTGTTTTTTATCTTCTTCGGCCTGCCGTCCCTGGGCCTGCAAATTTCCGAATGGCAAGCGGCGGTATTGGCGATGGTGATCAACCTGGGCGCCTATTCCACGGAGATCATCCGGGCCGGCATCCAGGCGATTCCCCGCGGGCAACTGGAAGCGGCGGCAGCGCTGGCGATGACACGTTTTGAAGCGTTCCGCCACGTGGTGCTACTGCCGGCGCTGGGCAAGGTCTGGCCGGCCCTGAGCAGCCAGATCATCATCGTGATGCTCGGTTCGGCGGTGTGCTCGCAGATCGCCACTGAAGAACTGAGCTTTGCCGCCAACTTTATCCAGTCGCGCAACTTCCGCGCCTTTGAAACCTACGCGCTGACCACGCTGGTGTACCTGTGCATGGCGCTGATGATCCGCCAGTTGCTCAATTGGATCGGCCGTCGCTATGTGATGAGGAACAGCCATGAGTGATTTTTCGTTCTGGGACATCGTGCGCAACCTGCTGACCGGCCTGCAGTGGACATTGCTGTTGTCGCTGGTGGCGTTTATCGGCGGTGGGCTGATCGGTCTGCTGGTAATGACCCTGCGCATCAGCAAAAAGGCGTTGCCGCGCAATATTGCCCGCACCTATATAGAACTGTTCCAGGGCACGCCGCTGCTGATGCAGCTGTTCCTGGTGTTCTTCGGCATCGCCTTGCTGGGGATCGATATCTCGCCGTGGCTGGCCGCCGCGATTGCCTTGACCCTGTTTACCAGCGCCTACCTGGCCGAGATCTGGCGCGGCTGTGTCGACTCCATTGCCCATGGCCAATGGGAAGCCTCCGCCAGCCTGGCGCTCAACCCTTATGAGCAACTGCGCTATGTGATCCTGCCCCAGGCCCTGCGTATTGCCGTGGCGCCAACGGTGGGTTTCTCGGTGCAGGTGGTCAAGGGCACGGCGGTGACGTCGATCATCGGCTTCACCGAACTGACCAAGACCGGCGGCATGCTCGCCAATGCCACCTTCGAGCCCTTTATGGTCTACGGCCTGGTTGCACTCGGTTACTTCCTGCTCTGCTACCCCTTGTCCCTCAGTGCCCGCTACCTGGAAAGGAGACTGCATGCCTCTGCTTAGAATATCCGCGCTGCATAAGTATTACGGCGATCACCATGTGCTCAAGGGCATCGATCTGACGGTCGAGGAAGGCCAGGTGGTGGCGATCATTGGCCGCAGTGGCTCGGGAAAGTCCACCTTGCTGCGCACCCTCAATGGCCTGGAGTCAATCAACGACGGGGTGATTGAAGTCGATGGCGAATACCTCGACGCAGCCCGCGCCGACCTGCGCAGCCTGCGGCAGAAAGTCGGCATGGTGTTCCAGCAGTTCAACCTGTTCCCCCATTTGACCGTGGGTGAAAACGTCATGCTCGCGCCCCAGGTCGTGCAAAAAGTACCCAAGGCCAAGGCCACGCAACTGGCGCGGCAGATGCTCGACCGTGTCGGGCTGGGGGAAAAGTTCGATGCATTTCCCGATCGCCTGTCTGGCGGTCAACAGCAGCGGGTGGCCATTGCCCGCGCCCTGGCAATGTCGCCCAAGGTATTGCTGTGCGATGAAATCACCTCGGCGCTGGACCCGGAGTTGGTCAATGAAGTGCTCAGCGTAGTGCGCCAACTGGCCAAGGACGGCATGACCCTGATCATGGTGACCCATGAGATGCGCTTTGCCCGGGAAGTGGGCGACAAACTGGTGTTTATGCACCAGGGCAAAGTACACGAGGTGGGCGACCCGAAAACCCTGTTCGCCCAACCGCGCACCGCCGAACTGGCCAACTTCATTGGCTCGGTGGAACAGCCGGGCTGATACTCACCCCCAGTGGCATCCACTCAACCTGCACCCGCCCTTCGAGGGTGGTTTCGCGGCGCACAGAGAAAGCCCCTACCGGCAAGTAAGGGTCGATCTCAAGGTGGGCCGATAGCCGTCGGCCTGCCACCGGGACACCCGCCGCGCGCGCGATCAGGACCTGCCCGGGCATAAGGTGTTCGTTGACAGCCACGGACGGCGCACCCTCGGCGATCAGATCCACGGATCGCCCATCAACATGGGCGTGCCTGATACCCAGGGCAAAGGCGCCGTCGCCACCAAACCGAAAGCCCAGCCCTCCCGCAGGCAGGCCGCTGAACCGCAGTGCCATGGGAGCAGGATCGACACAGACCACGTTCAGCAACACCGTCCGCCGGCCCAGCGACTGCGCGCCTGCGTGCCCATCCAGCCCTTGCCCATGGCGCAAGACGCCGTAGTCCACCCTAGGCTGGCTCAGCGCTACCTGACACGTCGCGACGCTGGCCTCACTGGCCAGTAACGCCATCACAAACAACAAGCACCGAGAGAGGCTGCCCATCGACTTACAATCCACGGCAGGTAACCGAGGCGGTTTCATACAATTTGTCATTGGAAGGCTCTGACTCAAGGTTCAGTTGCAACAGGCAGGGCGTCGTCGAGTCAGGCAACTCGACACTCAGGATTTGCTGGGGCTCGCTGTCATTCAGGAAGATCAGCCCTTCGCCCACCACGCTGGTCAGGAAAGCCTTGTCCGCTCCAAACACCGCAGCCCCCTGGGGTAACGCACGCCCTCGCTGGTCATGAGCGGTCAACAGCACGCGGCGTGCACTGACCACCTTGAACTCCACGGTATTGAACGACCCGCGTGCGGCAGCGAGGGTGTGGGTGCCGTTCTTGAGGTCGACATGCTTGGGCAGGGATTGGGTCTGCACCTCCAAGTGGGTGTTGCTGTAGGCCGGCAACCCTGGGATGACCGCATGACCACGATAGTCGGTCCAGACCGGGCCCTGGGGCGTGGAGACCTTGGCGCCCGCGATATTCCCCACCGACAGCAGGCCGAACGTGTCCTGTACCGCATAGGGTGAAAAGGACACCCCCTGCCCATGGGCGACCACGGCGCCCTGCAGTTGCCCGGTGTAGCTGGTGCCTGATGCTTCCCGGCTCATTCCGGCGCCGATGCGGGTGTAGCGCGGCATGACGTCGACCCGCCCGTAGACCGATTGCTGGCGCTCACTCAGGTCGCGTTCGGCGCCGACCTCATAGTCCACATACTCGTTGACCCGTTCCGACAGCGCGGTGCCGACATCGGAGCGACCGTTGCGCCGACTCGCAAAAGAGGTGAGGCGACGACTCTCGCCGAAGGGCACGCTGACTTGCAGGCGCAGTGACACGCCTTGCGAGGGGAGCTCCTCATTGGCCGCATAACGGCGCTTGCGCCGACGGGAGGGGCCTGTCTGGGAATCGGCGACCAGGGCGACATCAACCTCATTGAAGCGCTTGTTCCACGACGCAAATACATGCTCGGCGCCCTGCCCATCAAACTGGCGGTTGCGCGAATAGCTGAGGGAGAACGCGCCCAAAACCGGCTCGGCCCAACTTATGCCGGCGGTGTACTGGTGTTGGAACCTTGCGCCCAGGGCATCCCGAGTCGATGCCATGCCGGCCTCCAGCACATCACGATAACCCTGGCTCTGGGTGGTGACGCTCAGGTTGACTTCAACCCCCGCGCCCAAAGGGCTGCCCAACGACACGGCGCTGCGCGTCCCGCCCACTGCGTAGACTTTGTCTCGCGAGCGGTTGTGCCGTGCCGCAACCGTGACCCGCTGGAAAAAGACACGGCTCAATGTACCGCCAGCCGCGTGATAGTCATCGGTCCCCAGCACACCGAGCCCCAGGGAGGTGCCTGCGCCCAGGCCCCAAGTGCCACTACCCATCGCCACCACCGGCGACTCCCGGCCGTTGGCGAGGGTTTCCCGCACTTTGCCCAGGGCAAAGTCGAAGCCCGGCGCCACCGGCACTTGAGCACCAAAAGACGCGGCGGGCACCACGAAGTTGCGCTTGCCACCCCGCGTACCGATGACACTCACGTCCAGGTCACTGGTGCCATTGAGCAGGGGCAGGCCTGTCAGGCTGAAGGGCCCTTCGGGCACCAGGGTCGAATAAATCAGCACGCCGGACTGGCGCACCTCGACCCTCGCCTGGCTGTGAGCCAAGCCTTCAACCACGACGCCGTTGGAACTCCCCAGGCGCGCAACACCATCCGGGAAGAGCTGCAGGCCCGAGAGTTGGAGGCCGCCAAACACCGGGCTGCGGCTGGAAATCTGGCCCACCTGGAAGGTCGACTGCAAGGCCGCGAAATCGCGCTGGGCATAGGCATATACGTGTTCACTACGGCCCCTGCCGTTATCGGAAATATAGAACTGTCGACTGCGCACCACCCAGTTGCCCAGGTTGAATCCCGCCTCGGTGTAGGCCGAGACAAAACGACTGGAGCCATCGCGCGCATGGCTGTCGAAGCCCAGCACATCGTAGTTGAGCATGGCGGCCGTCCCGCCCTGGCTGAAGCTGCCCACCTCCCACTCTGGCTCGCGCAACGATTGCGTAGGCACCACCAGGGACACTTCGTCACTGCCGGGGCGCAACCTGACGAGCGTTGCCGGGAACTCGCCAAGAAAGTCGTGACACGCCTGATCGGCCGTCACGCCAGCCTGCAGGACCGCCGACGGCACCCGCAAACCCGCCTTGTCCAGCAGCCCGCGGGTAAAACACAGCTGCCCTTGATAGTCGAAACGCGCATCGACCAGCCCCAACGCCGTGCCATTGACCCGCAGCCCGACCACCTGTACGCCCTCGCGAAAGCGCGCGGCGCTGCGAAAGTACTCCGAGACTTTTGGATCAATGCCGTGTGTGGTCAGGGCGGCCAGATCAAACCCGTCGCCCAACTGGATGGCCTGCGCGTCCCCCTGGACCCCGAATAGGGTTGCCAGGCCCATGAACAGCCCCGAGCAACACGCACCGCCGGCCCCTTTGCCCACCGCCCGCTCAAACCCCATGGTCGGTGACATCTGCTTGATAGCTGTCGACACTGAACCCGTACACCGTCGCGGGCTGCAGAACCACCGAGGTGACATCGGACTGCGGCCCGTGGGTATCGACCACCAATACTTCACCCGGCAGGACATAGCTGCGCGGCAGGGTCGCCAGTTGCTTGCCGGGCAACAGTTGCAACTCCAGCGCCAGGCGCACCACATACGCGCTGTCGTTATGCACAACCAAGCCGCCGCCCTGGCGTTTCCACTTCAACAACTCCCAGGGTGCCTGGTGCCTGGCCAACCCCCTGGGGTGCAGGATCAGTGGCAGGTTCTGCCGCAAGGTAATGCCAATGGTCGTACCACCGGGGCTACGTGCCTGGGGAATCCCTTCAAAGGACACACGTTTCAACCGCTGGGTCTTGAGCGGCGCCCCAGCCGTGCTGATAAAACGCACGAGCTGGGTTTCACCTGCCTCGACCCGGGAAATCGGCGGCGTGACTATCAACAGTGGCTCTTGATCTTCAGGAATGTTTTCAATCACCGAGTGAAGTAACGCGGGCCCCGGGTCGGTGTTCTTGATATTGATCGTCGCTTCACCGTCTTCTTCATATAGCACCACGACCGTTGTTTCGGGCTGCATGCCATCGGCGACCGTAATACCACTTGCGCATAACAACAGACCGGCACACCACAACAGCGTCACACTTGCTTTCAAAAAACAACTCACCGTGGTTTCTCCGCAACAACCCAGACAAACAGCAAGAAAATAAACAGCCATGCGAAAGCAGCCGACAAGTTACGAAAGCGTTATGAAAACTTCCGTTTCAATATCGGCTGCTTTTATAAGTCCTTAGATGTAACTAAGTACTAAAGTAGCGCGGCCATCCAGCGTGACATCACGGGTCAGGTCCAAGTCCTGCGCCCTGTTGATGACCGCCTTCACCGCAATCACCCCTGTCAGCTGGGAGATTGACGCGGGGGTAACGGTCGAACCGTTACGCCACGAATACTGGCTGGGTGCCTGCGCGACTTTCCCGTCGCTGTTCTGCCAGGCGCCGGTGCTGACCCGCATGATCGGGTTCAACACGACACCTGAAGATCTCAGGTCCCTGAGCGTGACCGAGTACCCTCCGGTACGCCGGGACGATACAGCGCCCAGCCCGAAGTTCTGCGCCTCGGTATAGCCAGCACCGAGGATCCCGGTGACCTTGCTGCCTGCCTGCAGGTCAGTCACGGCCAGGGCGAACTTGGCCGGGGTAGTGCCGCAGTTGACGGCCACCGACGTGGTTTTCTCTTCACGGGGGTTGAAGGCGGTCTGGGACAGTTCACCGGAGCGAATGGTCCCGTAGTCGATGATGCCACCGCCGCCCAGGCTCAGATTGCAGGCTGCGGGTGTGATCGTCCCGCGTACGACCAGTTGCGCAACGTTTGTTGCTTGAGCGCCAATACTGGCTGCCAGACAAATAATGCCTACTGTCAAACCTACTGCTTTTTTCATGATCGACCTGTCGTTGAAAAGTGTCAGGCATTATTTATTCGAGCGGAGATTCTGTTCTCCATTATTAGTTCATCCTTGAAACACAAAGCATAGATAAATAACACCACGGCTTGATTGCCGAATGACAGTTTCACCCCTGGGCCCACTCAATAAATATAAGACAACACCTTAAACCCTGTGAGACTCATAAAAAACAACTGTCCCTTTTACTAACCCCCCAAGTAGTCCGGAACAAGTTATGGTCCAGCACAATTACGCGAATAATGTAGGAAATAACATAAAACGCCCAAGTCGCAAAAAATCGTGCAACTTCCTTCACGGACCAAGAGTGATGTCATCGGCCATACGGAAATTTGCCCTACATTTCCTACAAAATTTGATCGAGAGCAGGGGTAGGACAAATCACCAAGCACTACGCGTTGGCGTCAGCGTTTGATCGTGGCACGATGGCGAGGTTATCGACCGAGATCCCCTAACCATGCCGCAATCCCAAGCCAAGAATCTGTCCTTGATCGCCGCCATCGACCTGGGCTCCAACAGCTTTCACATGGTCGTGGCCAAGGCCCAGAACGGTGAGATCCGCATCCTTGAGCGACTCGGCGAAAAGGTACAACTGGCTGCCGGCATCGACGACGAGCGCAAGCTCAACGAAGAGTCCATGCAACGCGGGCTCGATTGCCTCAAGCGCTTTGCCCAACTGATCAATGGCATGCCCCAGGGCGCCGTGCGTATCGTCGGCACCAACGCATTGCGCGAAGCGCGCAACCGTGGCGAATTCATCCGCCGCGCCGAGGAGATCCTCGGGCACCCGGTGGAAGTCATCTCCGGCCGTGAAGAAGCGCGCCTGATCTACCTCGGCGTTTCCCACACGCTGGCCGACACCCCTGGCAAGCGTCTGGTAGCGGACATTGGCGGCGGCAGCACCGAGTTCATCATCGGCCAGCGCTTCGAACCGTTGCTGCGTGAGAGCCTGCAAATGGGCTGCGTCAGCTACACCCAGCGTTATTTCAAGGACGGCAAGATCACCCCGGCGCGCTACGCCCAGGCGTATACGGCGGCGCGGCTGGAGATCATGAGCATCGAGCATGCCTTGCATCGCCTGACCTGGGATGAAGCCATCGGCTCATCCGGCACCATCCGCGCCATCGGCCTGGCCCTGAAGGCTGGCGGCCATGGCACTGGTGAGGTGAATGCCGAAGGCCTGGCGTGGCTCAAGCGCAAGCTGTTCAAGCTCGGTGATGCCGATAAAATCGACTTCGAGGGCATCAAGCCTGATCGCCGGACTATCTTCCCGGCCGGCCTGGCGATCCTTGAAGCCATCTTCGACGCCCTCGAACTGCAGCGTATGGACCATTGCGATGGTGCGCTGCGTGAAGGCGTGCTCTATGACCTGCTGGGCCGTCATCATCATGAAGACGTGCGTGAGCGCACCCTGGGCTCGCTGATGGAGCGTTACCACGTCGACCTGGAACAGGCGGCACGGGTCGAGCGCAAGGCGCTGCATGCCTTTGACCAGGTCGCCGAGGATTGGGAGCTTGAAGAAGGGGTCTGGCGGGAGCTGCTGGGCTGGGCGGCCAAGGTCCATGAAGTGGGGCTGGATATCGCCCACTACCATTACCACAAGCACGGCGCGTACCTGATCGAGCACTCTGACCTGGCGGGCTTTTCCCGGGAAGACCAGCAGATGCTGGCGTTGTTGGTGCGCGGTCATCGCCGCAATATTCCCAGGGACAAGTTCGCCGAATTCGGCGCCGAGGGCATCAAGCTGATTCGCCTGTGTGCCCTGCTGCGCTTTGCGATTCTGTTCCATCACATTCGCGGCACTCACCAGATGCCGCAGGTCACCCTGCACGCCCGTGGCGACAGCCTGGATGTGGTGTTCCCCGAAAATTGGCTGGATGAACACCCCTTGACCCAGGCGGATTTTGCCCAGGAGGCCGAGTGGCTGACGCGGGTAGGCTTTACCCTGAACGTCCACTGACCTGGCAACGCACCGGATGCCTGGCTGGCGTCCGGTGCACAACTTAACGACGCCCCTAAACGCTCGTGGACTGTGGCACACCCGGCTTGAAGGCCGGCTCCTGGATAGCCTGGGAAGCCTGTTCATAGCCATAGGCGATCGAAAGCAACGTAGCCTCGCTGTTGCCCGTACCACACAAGTGAATCGCGGTCGGCATCCCCTCCTCATCCATACCCGAAGGCACCGATATACCGGGGTAACCGGCCGCGGCGGCGCCGTAGTAACTGTGTGATTGGAAGTTCGACACAATGGCATCGAGCTTGTGTTCATTGAGCGGCTTGTCGAGAGCGTTCCTGAACGTGGGGATAACGGACGCCCACAGGCTCTCGCGCTGCTCATCCGTCAGCTGCAGGCCGTTGATAAGGGCCAGCAGATCCTGATCAGGCTCCCCCGGCCGCCTGTCGCGTTCATTGAATGCAATCAGCTCAGACAACGACTTCACGGGCAACCCTTCCCGTGTGGCCAGGTACGCTTCCAGTCTTGGCTTGATGCCGGCCATAAGCGCGGCGTTGTATTGATGGTAGGTTTGCCGCGATACATCAGCATCCGGCGCGGTGATCGGCACCATGACGGCACCCTTGGACGCCAGGAGTTGGATAGCGTCCTCAAAATGCTTTTTGTCCGCGCGTATGGCCGGATCCCTGGCTTCTTCTTGCGTCAACTCGGGCACTGGGGTGTAGCCGATCCGCTTGCCCTGCAAGGCATCCGGCTTCAGCCCGGCGGTGTAGACGGTTGTTTGTGTCATGGCGTTCAGCGCTTCGGCGGCATCGCGTATGTTGCGCGTGAACGTGCCCACCGCGTCCAGCCTCGAACTGGTCATCACGCCCTCGGTGCTCACCAGCCCGGCCGTTGTTTTTACCCCGAACACACCGTTGTAGGCCGCCGGGGCAATGATCGAACCATTGGTCTCGACCCCCAATGCCAGCGGGACATGCCCCTGGGCAACCGCCACCGCCGAACCGGAACTCGAACCCGCCACCTGCCCTCCCAGCCGATGCGGGTTGAGGGTTTGCCCGCCACGGGAACTCCATCCGTCAACCGGCACGTCGGAGCGAAAGTTGGACAGCTCGCTCATGTTGGTTTTGCCCACGATGACCGCACCCGCGTTGAGCAAGTTATCCACAACCTTGGCGTTTTTTTTCGTCGGTAATCCCACCAACGCACGGGAACCCGCGCTGGTCTGCATTTTCCCACTGGTTTCAAAGACATCCTTCAGAGCGATCGGAACGCCATGCAAAAAACCGCGCACGTTACCGTTGGCACGCTCCAGGTCACGCGCTTTTGCCTGCTCACGGGCATCAGGATTGACTTCAAGAAACGCATTGCCGCCCTGCAACCCCTGGTCGATATTGGCGATGCTTTTCAGCGAATCCTTTACCAGGGCCTCTGAAGTGACCGTCGCCTGGCTCATGCCCGACGCCATCACGTGTGCGCTGCGATAATCCTTTGGCGGCGAAGTGAACGCATCAAGTAGCCCCGTACCTCCCACTCCCATTCCTACGACTGGCCCCATCATTGAAACTCCTCAGCTGTCACCGGCTATCGTCTGATAGCCCGGTGTCAGTCTAGGAATGCAAAGAGGCAGCTCCCAACCTGGCATATCTGAAGCGCCTGTCCGACCGGTCAGAGGTGGACGTAGGCTCAGGCCAGTATCAGCGTACGGCCAGCAGCGGGCTGCCCAGCCGCTCCAGCAAGGTGGCCTGCGCACTGCGCGGGTTCTGGTTGCCGGTCGGGGTGTTGCGCACGTAGCGCCCATCCGACTGCAGGCTCCAGCTGTGGGTGTTATCGGTGAGATAACTCTCCAGCTCTTTCTTGACCCGCATGATCAGCTTCTTGCCTTCTACCGGGAAGCAAGTCTCTACCCGCTTGTCGAGGTTGCGCTCCATCCAGTCGGCACTGGAAAGGAACATCTGCTCTTCACCACCATTGAGGAAGTAGAACACCCGCGTGTGCTCCAGGAAGCGGCCGATGATCGAACGCACGTGGATATTGTGCGACACCCCGGCAATACCCGGACGCAGGCAGCACATGCCGCGCACCACCAGGTCGATGCGCACGCCGGACTGGCTGGCCTTGTACAGCGCACGGATGATCTTCGGGTCGGTCAGCGAGTTGAACTTGGCGATGATATGCGCCGGCTTGCCGTCGAGGGCGAACTGGGTTTCGCGGGCAATCATGTCAAGCATGCCCTTCTTCAGGGTGAACGGCGCATGCAGGAGCTTTTTCATGCGCAGCGTCTTACCCATGCCGATCAACTGGCTGAACAGTTTGCCGACGTCTTCGCACAGTGCGTCGTCGGAAGTCAGCAGGCTGTAGTCGGTATAGAGCTTGGCGTTGCCGGCGTGATAGTTACCGGTGCCCAAGTGTGCGTAACGCACGATTTCCCCGGCTTCGCGGCGCAGGATCAACATCATCTTGGCGTGGGTCTTGAAGCCGACCACACCATAGATCACCACCGCGCCGGCTGCTTGCAGGCGGCTGGCCAGTTGCAGGTTGGACTCTTCGTCGAACCGCGCACGCAGCTCGATCACCGCCGTGACTTCCTTGCCGTTACGCGCGGCGTCCACCAGCGCATCGACGATTTCCGAGTTGGCGCCGCTGCGGTACAGGGTCTGGCGCACGGCCAGTACATGGGGGTCCTTGGCGGCCTGGCGCAGCAGGTCGACCACCGGGGTGAACGACTCGAAGGGGTGCAGCAGCAAGATGTCCTGCTTGCTGACCACGCTGAAGATGTTCTCGCTGTTTTGCAGCAGTTTCGGGATCTGCGGAGTGAACGGCGTGTATTGCAGCTCCGGATGGCTGTCCAGGCTGGTGATGCTGAACAGGCGCGTCAGGTTCACCGGGCCATTGACCTGGTACAGCTCGGTCTCGGCCAGGTTGAACTGCTTGAGCAGGTAGTCCGAGAGATGTTTGGGGCAGGTATCCGCCACTTCCAGGCGCACCGCGTCGCCGTAGCGCCGCGAGAACAGCTCGCCGCGCAGGGCGCGGGCCAGGTCTTCGACGTCTTCGGTGTCGACCGCAAGGTCAGCGTTACGGGTCAGGCGGAACTGATAGCAGCCCTTGACCTTCATGCCCTGGAACAGGTCATCGGCATGGGCGTGGATCATCGACGAAAGAAATACATAGTTATCGCCAGCCCCCCCGACCTCTTCCGGTACCTTGATGATGCGTGGCAACAGGCGCGGCGCCGGGATGATCGCCAGGCCCGAGTCACGGCCAAAGGCATCGATCCCTTCGAGCTCGACGATAAAGTTCAGGCTCTTGTTCACCAGCAGCGGGAACGGGTGCGTCGGGTCCAGGCCAATCGGGGTGATGATCGGCGCGATCTCGTCACGGAAGTAGCGACGCACCCAGGTCTTGAGCTTGACGGTCCAGTTGCGCCGACGGATGAACCGCACCTGATGCTTTTCCAGCTCCGGCAACAGGATGTCGTTGAGGATGGCGTATTGACGGTCCACATGGCCGTGTACCAGCTCGCTGATGCGGGCCAGGGCCTGGTGCGGCTGCAGGCCATCGGCGCCAGCCTGTTCACGGGCAAAGGTGATCTGTTTCTTGAGGCCGGCGACACGGATCTCGAAGAACTCGTCCAGGTTGCTGGAGAAGATCAGCAGGAACTTCAGGCGCTCGAGCAGTGGGTAGGACTCATCCAGCGCCTGTTCCAGTACACGGATGTTGAATTGCAGTTGGGACAGCTCGCGATGGATATACAGGCTGCTGTCATCCAGGTTCGGAATCACGATAGGCGGTGCCGCCACCACCGGCTCAGTAATCACGGCAGGCTGCTCAGGCACAAGCTCCGGCGGGGTTTCGGCCACCTGTTCAACCACCGGGTGAGCGTCTTTTACGGCAACGTCTGTGAGTCCTTCGGTATTCATCGAGTGTTCCTGTGAGGGCTATTGTTGCTCTCTAAGCAATTGGGCGGCACGGGCGGCAAAGTAAGTCAGGATGCCATCGGCACCCGCACGTTTAAAGGCAGTCAGGGACTCGAGGATCACTCCTTCACCCAACCAGCCATTTTGAATCGCAGCCATGTGCATGGCGTATTCACCACTGACCTGATAGACAAAGGTCGGCACCTTGAATTCCTCCTTGACCCTATAAAGGATGTCCAGGTACGGCATGCCGGGCTTGACCATCACCATATCGGCGCCTTCGGCCAGGTCCGCCGCCACTTCGTGCAAGGCTTCGTGGCTGTTGGCCGGGTCCATCTGGTACGAGGCCTTGTTGGCCTTGCCCAGGTTCAACGCCGAGCCGACCGCATCGCGGAACGGCCCGTAGTAGGCGCTGGCGTACTTGGCCGAATAGGCCATGATCCGCACATTGACGTGGCCGGCCAGTTCCAGCGCCTCACGGATTGCCTGGATACGACCGTCCATCATGTCCGACGGGGCCACCACCTGGGCGCCCGCGGCGGCATGGGACAGCGCCTGCTTGACCAGGGCATCGACGGTGATGTCGTTCTGCACGTAGCCTTCTTCATCCAGGATCCCATCCTGCCCGTGGGTGGTGAACGGGTCCAGCGCCACGTCAGTGATCACCCCCAGCTCCGGAAAACGCTCGCGCAGAGCGCGGGTCGCGCGCTGGGCAATCCCTTCGGGGTTCCAGGCCTCGGCGGCGTCCAGGGACTTGAGCCCGGCCGGCGTGACCGGGAACAGTGCCAGCGCCGGAATCCCCAGCTCGACCCACTGCGCGGCTTCTTCGAGCAGCAGATCAATGGTCAAGCGCTCGACGCCCGGCATCGACGCCACCGCTTCCCGACGATTTTCACCGTCCAGCACAAACACCGGCAGGATCAGATCATCCACCGTCAGTACGTTTTCACGCACCAGGCGGCGAGAAAAATCATCACGACGGTTGCGGCGCAGGCGGGTAGCGGGAAACAGGCGTTGGGCGGGGGTAAAGCTCACGGCAGACTCCTGAGCCCGGCTTGACGGGCGAGCGTGACAGTTATAAGCGGTCATTATGACGAAGGAATGACAGTTGTGCTTACTCATGCGACCTGTCGCCGCATTCACGGTTTCTGTAGGAAATGTTCACTTCATGACACATCTCGATACTTTCATGAATGTCCACGAAGGCGTAGGCTGCGCGTTCATTTCGCCAGCACCCAGACAATGCTCCAACAATTTCTGAATGACTTTGGCTACTTTGCCCTCTTCCTGGGGACGTTCTTTGAAGGTGAGACCATTCTGGTTCTCGCAGGCTTCCTTGCGTTCCGCGGATACATGGATATCAACGTAGTGGTGGTGGTCGCGTTCTTCGGCAGCTACGCCGGCGATCAGCTCTGGTACTTCATGGGCCGCAAGCATGGGCGCAAATTGTTGGCACGCAAGCCACGCTGGCAGTTGATGGGTGATCGGGCGTTGGAGCACATCCGCCGGCATCCGGATATCTGGGTGCTGAGTTTCCGTTTCGTCTATGGCCTGCGCACGGTCATGCCCGTGGCCATCGGCCTGTCAGGCTACCCGCCGGGACGCTACCTGTTGCTCAACGGCATTGGCGCGGCGATCTGGGCGGCTGCGCTGGGGGCGGCGGCCTACCACTTCGGCGCAGTGCTCGAAGGCATGCTGGGCAGCGTCAAGAAGTACGAGCTCTGGGTGCTGGGCGCCTTGCTCGTGCTCGGCCTGGGCTTGTGGCTGCGCCGGCGCATCCGCAACGCCCGCCTGGCCCGGGAAACCTGCGCCGCCGAGAAGGCCCAATTGGCGCAGGAACAACTGGCCGAGAAAAAGCCCGAGCCTACGACGCCAATCGAGTAAGCCGCGCCTCACTCCATCGTTGCGCATAGAACTGCCAGTTGGCCCACAGCGGCTTCCAACTGGCAAAGGCGTGGTCACGCCAAAGATCACCGGCTCTTTTTCGTCTTCTTCCGGGAACGAGCCAAACGAACGCCCCCAAATAATGAACACCCCGCCTTGGTTGCGATCCATGTAGAGAGCGTTCTGTGCAGGGCGGCCCAGCCGTTCGAGCACAATCAGGGCAATGAACAACGGTACCGCGCAAGGAACGAAGTCCAAGGGCCAGTCCGGTCGACTATTGTCATATCAAGATTAGAGCGAATGGCCGGATACCCCATTGGCAATGACCGAAAAATAAGTAGACATTTAACGCCATAAATCAGGAGAAATGCCCATGAGCAAAAAGATTGCAGTGATCCTTTCCGGCTGTGGCGTGTACGACGGCGCTGAAATCCATGAAAGTGTGATCACCTTGCTGCGCCTGGACCAGCGCGGCGCCGAGGTTCAGTGCTTCGCCCCGGATATTGCGCAAATGCATGTGATCAACCACCTCACGGGCGAAGAAATGCCCGAGTCGCGCAATGTTCTGGTGGAGTCTGCGCGCATCGCCCGGGGCGAGGTGAAGGACATTCGCGAGGCCCGCGTGGAGGAGTTCGACGCATTGATCGTGCCCGGCGGTTTTGGTGCGGCGAAGAACCTATCGACCTTTGCTGTCGAAGGCGCCGGCTGCAGCGTCAACCCGGATGTACTGGCACTGGCCGAAGCCTTCGCCGAAGCAGCCAAGCCCGTGGGGCTGATCTGCATCTCGCCAGCCTTGGCGGCAAAAATCTACGGCCCCGGCGTGACCTGCACCATCGGCAACGACACCGACACGGCGGCGGCCCTGGACAAGATGGGCGCCACCCACCAGGAATGCGCGGTAGACGAGATCGTCGAAGACAAGGCCCGCAAACTGGTGAGCACGCCGGCCTACATGTTGGGCAAGAACATCAGCGAAGTGGCATCGGGCATCAACAAGTTGGTGGACCGGGTGCTGGAACTGACCCACGAGAACGACTGAGTCGTCTCTGACTATTCACAGCAGCGATGTGGGAGCTGGCTTGCCTGCGATAGCATCACCTCGGTTTAACTGACACACCGAGGCGCCTGCATCGCGGGCAAGCCCGCTCCCACTTTTGACCGCTGGCGTGCTTAAGAAGCCGCCACCCGGCGCTTTTCGGCCAGGCGGCTGCGGCTGTACAACACCACAATCGCAATGATCGCCACCGCCTGGGCACTCAATGAATACGCATCGGCGTGGATGCCCAGCCAGTCGAAGTCAAAGAACGCCACCGGCCGGGTGCCGAAGATGCCCGCTTCCTGCAATGCCTTGACGCCATGCCCGGCGAACACCACCGACAGCGCGCACAGCAGCGCGGCGTTGATTCCGAAGAACAGCGCCAGCGGCAATTTCGCCGAGCCGCGCAGAATGATCCACGCCAGGCCCATCAGCAACACCAGCGCCGTGGCACCACCGGCCAACACGGCGTTATGCCCGGCAGGACCGGCCTGCAGCCACAGGGTTTCGTAGAACAGGATCACTTCGAACAGTTCACGGTACACCGAGAAGAACGCCAGGATCGCAAACCCAAAACGCCCACCACCGCCGACCAGGCTGCTCTTGATGTAGTCCTGCCAGGCGGCCGCGTGGCGGCGGTCATGCATCCACACGCCCAGCCACAGCACCATCACGCTGGCGAACAGCGCCGTACAACCTTCCAGCAACTCGCGCTGGGCGCCACTGACGTCAATGACATACGCCGCCAGCGCCCAGGTCGCCGCGCCGGCTACCAGGGCCAGGGCCCAACCGACGTTGACGCTGCGCACCGCCGATTGCTGGCCGGTGTTGCGCAGGAAGGCGAGGATCGCCGCCAGCACCAGGATCGCTTCCAGCCCTTCACGCAACAGGATCAGCAAGCCCGAGATGTAGCTCAAGGACCAGCTCAAGCCGTCGCCGCCCAACAGGCCGGCCGACTCAGTGAGTTTGCCCTTGGCCACGTCCAGGCGCTGTTGGACTTGCTCGATTGGCAGCCCGTCCTGCAACGACTGCCGATAGGCCATCAAGGCCTTCTCAGTGTCCTTGCGCACATTGGCGTCGACGTTATCCAGGGAGCTTTCCACCAGCTCGAAGCCTTCCAGGTACGCCGCTACCGACAGGTCGTAGGCCTGTTCATGCTCGCCACTGCGGAACGCCGCCAGGCTCTTGTCCAGCGTGGCTGCGGTGTACTCCAGCAATTGCGCCGGGCCACGCTGGACCTGCGGCGGCTGCGCACGCTGGGCGCGGAACACCCGGACCGCCTCCGGCCCTTCGGCGGCCAGCACTTCTTCCGGGGTCTGGCGGGCAAGGTCGGCCAGGTTGAAGGATTTTTCGCTTTTTGCTGCGGCCGGGTCGGCGGTGAAGCCGGCGATATAGGTCGCCAGGTCCCAGCGCTGACGGTCATCCAACTGGTCGGCGAACGACGGCATATCGGTGCCTTCGACGCCCAGGCCCAGGGTGTTGTAGATGCCATACAGGCTCAGGCGGTCCAGGCGCTGCGCATCGCGCAGGTTGGCCGGCGGCGGGGTCATGCCGACACCGGCCGGGCCATCGCCCGCCCCGGCGTCACCGTGGCACACCGAGCAATGCTGAGCGTACAGCGGCGCACCCCGTGTCGGGTCTGGGGTAATGGCCGGTGCCTGGCTGACTTCATAGGCTGCCGCCAGTTGCGCACCCAGTTGCCGTGCCTGGCGCGCTACCGCGTTGCCGTCCTGATGGGTGGTGACGGCGCCCAGCAGCTCATCGACGCCCTTGACCAGGGCCGCACGCTCGGGCTTGTCGGGCAGGTCTGCCACCAGCCCCTGCAGCACACCGAGAAACTCCACCTGCTCACGGTATTCGGACTCATCGACCACCTTGCCCGCCTCCACCGTCGGCGGATAGTCAGCGCCAATGTAGTCCAGCAAATGCAGGGCCTGGGGCGCACCTTCTGCGGTGGCAGCCAACAGATTGAAGCTGCACGACACCAACGCCGGCAACAACAGCCAGGCGAGAAAACGGGAAGGGGCAGTCATGAATGAATCTCAGATGGAAACAAGAAGTAACACATTGTCGAATGTTAATGGGTTTGACTCAAGGCGTTAGTGCTTTGTCCGCCGAAATGACCCGCCCAGGTCTTCAATACACCCACGCAAAAGCCATTGTTTTGCCAGTAACGAAGCCTATAATGCGCCGCCTTCGTTATCGCGAATCGGCATTTGAGCTCCTCGTTTTATGAGGAATGTGTAGGAAAGGCTTTTCCTGCGATTGGTTATTCGGCCCGACCAGCACCTTCGGCCGATTACGCTCAGGGAAGCAGCATTCCAATGGCATCTCGCGTCTTCATCTCCCTTGCCCTCGCTGCGGTCACGCTGCTGTCGGGCTGTTCGATGTTCCGCAGTTACGACTCGGAACTGCAAGCCACTAACCAGCAATTGGCCAGCGGCAATGTCGACGGTGCGCTGACCCTGCTGGAGAAAAACAACAGCAGCGAAGACAAAGACCTTCTCTACTATTTCGAAAAAGGCGAGTTGCTGCGCGCCAAGGGTGACCTGGCCGGCAGCCAGGCGGCCTGGCACCGCGCAGACCTGGTGGTGTACAAGTGGGAAGAGTCGGTCAAGTTCGACACCGAGCGCTATCTGGCGCAGTTCGGCAGCTTCCTGGTCAATGACAAGGTGCGGCGCTACGAAGGGTATGACTATGAAAAAGTCATGCTCACCACCCAGATGGCGTTGAATCTGCTGGCGGTCAACGATTTCGACGGCGCCCGGACCGAAATCAAGAAAACCCACGAACGCGAAGCGGTGATCGCCGAACTGCGGGACAAGGAATACCTCAAGCGCGAAAACGCAGCCGAACGCCAGGGCGTCGCCACCCAGTTCAAGGACTTGCGCGGCTACCCGGTAGAAAGCCTCGACGCGCCGGACGTGGCGGGCCTGAAGAACAGCTACCAGAGCGCTTTCAGTCATTACCTGGCCGGTTTCGTCTACGAAGCCCTGGGTGAAAAAGACCTGGCCGCGCCGGGCTATCGCAAGGCCGCCGAACTGCGCCCCAACACACCGCTGCTGGAACAGGCCCTGCTCGATCTGGACGCGCCCGGCGTGGCGGCTGGCGAAAGCGACGTGCTGATCGTGGTCCAGAGCGGCCTGGCGCCGGCTCGCGACTCGATCCGCCTGCCACTGCCGATCCCTATCGACGGGCATTGGGTGATCACACCGCTGTCGTTCCCGGTGATCAAGCCAGACACCTCGACGGCCACCTTTGCGCAGATCGGCGTCGATGGCCGGCAGCAGAACCTCACGGCCCTCAACAGCACCACCGCCATGTCCCGCCGCGCCCTGCGCGACGACATGCCAGGGATCATCCTGCGCACCACCGTGCGCGCCATCAGCCGTGGTGTGACACAAAAGAACCTGAACCAGACCAACCCGATGGCCGGCCTGGTGTTGGGCATCGCCTCCGCCGTCACCGAGGGCGCCGACACCCGCACCTGGCGCACCCTGCCGGACGTCACCCAGGTCACGCGCCTGCGCCTCAAGCATGGCGAGCACCAAGTGAGCCTGCCCAATGCCCTGGGCGGCACGCTGGTGACGGTCAAGGCCGAACAACGCCACCAGGTGATTACCTTGCGCGTGGTCGGCAACCAGGTATTCGCCAGCGGCCTGGCGGCCCATGTGGTCGCGAGCAACCCGGGCCAGGCCGTGGCCAGCCTCAAACAACCTTAAGGAGCACGCTATGCGTCATTTCATCCTCGGCGCCCTGGCGCTGATTTTCCTCGCCGGTTGCGCCACCCCGCCGCCGGAACCTGGCAGCGCGGCGAGCAAAGTCGTGGTAATGGGCAAGTTCAAGGGGATTGCCGTGGGCGCGATTCGCGTGGCCCGCGAAAACGGCTTCCTGACCGCCAAGGTGCAGTTGAGCAACATCACCAGCAGCAACCAGATGATGTATTACCGCTTCGCCTGGCTGGGCGCCGATGGCTTCCCGGTGGGCGACGAAGAAACCTGGAAAGTGCTGAACCTCTACGCCAACCAGGCCACTTTCCTGCCGGCTATCGCCAACCTGCCCCAGGCCGCCGACTTCCGCCTTGAAGTCAAGACGCCTTGAACCTGCCCCCTATTCAGTTTTCGAGAGACCTTCCCATGTTTGCACGCTTTTCGTTCCTCGCCGTGATCGCCGCCCTGGCCAGCGGCTGCGCCAACACCTCGCCGGTCATCGGCGGCAAAAACATCAGCTACGGCGATACCAAGGCCGTGGAATTGGTGACCAACGAGTTCGGGTCCACCGACCTGCAGATGATCGCCGAAAGCATGACCCGCTCCCTGGCGCAGTCCGGCATTCTCCAGGGCCGCCCGGTGGTGCAGGTGTATGACGTGAAGAACAAGACCAGCGAATACATCGATACCCGCGAGATCACCACCTCGATCAAGACCCAACTGATGAAGACCGGCACCGCCCGCTTCGCCAGCGACAACACTGACATGCAAAGCCAGGTCGACCAGCTCAAGCTGCAAAACCAGAGCGGCCTGTACAAGAAGTCCACGGTCAGCAAGACCGGCAACATGGTCGCGGCCAAGTACCGCCTGGAAGGCTCCATCAGCTCCATCGTCAAGCGCAGTGCCGACTACAAGGACGTGTTCTACAAGTTCAGCCTGCAACTGGTCGACGTCGAAAGCGGCCTGGCCGAATGGATGGATGAAAAAGAAATCCGCAAGACCACGGAGCGCTAAGCCATGCGCCTATGGATCGGCATCATCGGCTTGCTTTGCACGTTTGGCGCCTGGGCGGCACCGAAAATTGCCGTCACAGACCTGGCCTACGAGGCGCGCGTAGAGGAATACATCCACGCAGTCTCGGCCAGCAACAACTTCCAGGCCAGCGCCTATAACGCCAGTGGCGCGTCCAGCTACAGCGAGTTTGAAAGCCGCAGCAGCTACATCGAGCAGGGCGAGCTGCGCAAATTCAGCGGTGATATCAAGGGCGAGATCCTCAAGTCGCGCCAGTTCCAACTGGTCCAGGGCACGCCCTACACCAGCGAAGCCAAGGGCGATGTGTACGACGTGATCAAGCGGATCAAGGCCGGCCACTTCAAGGGTGCGGACTATGTGCTGTTCGGCACCCTATCGGACATCGACTTCACCCGGGACATCAACGCCCTGGATCACACCAGCAGCTATTCGGCGGTGCTGGGGCTGAGCGTGGTGGCGGATTTCAGTCTGATCAACACCCGCACCTATGAAATCACCTCGGCGTTTACCGCCATGGGCGAAGGCCAGGACACCAAGCTGGTGAGCAGTCGTGATGTGCGCGTGAACCTGAACCGGCCACGGGTGGTGAGGGAAGTGTCGAAAGCCTTGGGTGAGGACGTGGCACGCCAGCTACAAGAGCAGTTGGGCGGCGGCTATCAAGAGCCCGGCCAGCCTGCGTTGCGCAATAACCTGCCAAGGGACGAAGCGCCGAAAATCCTGCGCTGAACCTCAATGGCTCGGCTAGCACACATCAATGTGGGAGCTGGCTTGCCGGCGATCGCATCAGCGCGGTGTATCAGTGACACCGCGGCGCGTGTATCGCAGGCAAGCCAGCTCCCACAGTTTTGATTGGGTTTATTCCGTCAGGCCGTGGCGCGGTGCAGGCTGGCGAGGAAACCCGCAGCGCCCACGAACAACCCGGCAAACGTGCGGTTCACGCGTTTCTGCTGCTTGGGCGTGCGCAACAGGCGCAACACTTTGGACGCAAGCCCCGTGTAGCCGGCCATTACGATCATATCCACGCCGATCATCGTCGCGCCGAGGATCAGGTACTGGATCAGCAGCGGCGCCTGCGGGTTCACGAACTGCGGCAGCACCGCCAGCATGAACACCAGGGCCTTGGGGTTGCTGGCGTTCACCAGAAAACCACGGAACATCATCGCCATGGGCTTGCCGATGGGGCGCACGGCAGCGTCATCGGTCAGGTCCATGGGCAAGGCACGCCATTGCTTGACGGCCAGGTACACAAGGTAGGCCACGCCGAACCATTTGATCGCGTAGAAGGCGGTAGACGACGCCGCAAGCACCGCCCCAAGGCCGCCGGCCACCACGGCAATCTGCATCGCCAGGCCCAGTTGCAGGCCGATGGCATTCCAGTAGCCGCGCACAAAACCGTATTGCAGGCCGCTGGACATCGAGGCGATGGCGCCCGCGCCGGGAGAGAGACTGATGATCCAGCTGGCCAGGAAGAAGGCCAGCCATGTGTCGAGCGCCATTACACACCTCGTAGCAAATTCGTCGTGAGCACTAAGCTAACTCCGAGGGCCGAGGGCTGGCTAGAGTTTTTTCAGGATATGGGGCTGACGTCGCTACCGCGCCAGCGGCGTACCGAACGCTGGAAGAACAGGCTGTTGGGCACTTGCACCACAGCGCTGTCGGTGCCCGCCTCGGCCACTTCGATCAGTGTGGTGTAAAGCAGGTTGATCGCGATCACCCGACCTTTGACGCCAGGCTTGTCGACGGTATCCACCAACTCCACCACATCACCCAGGCGAAACGGCCCGACGGTGAAGATCAGGATCGCGCACAGCAGGTTGGACAACACCGACCACATGGCAAAAAACGCCACCGCAGCTACGGCCACAAAGCCCGACAACGCGGTCCACAGCACGGTGGCCGACACCCCCAGGCGCTCAAGGACGAAGATCAGCGCACTGCCCATGATCAGCCAGCGCAGGCCACCGCGCAGGGGCATCAGCAGTTGCGGCGGGAACGGGTAGCGCTCGCCCAGGCGCGTCAGGCCCTTGGCGACGAAGCGCTGGGCCAGGTAGCCGGCCAGCAGGATCAGCAGGATTTGCACGCCGACCCACACCGGTTCGATCCATTGGGCGGGCAGCGGCAGTTGCAAGGCTTCCATCAGGACAGTGCCTCCAGCTCCGCTTGCAGGCCTTCCAGCAGTTCGAGGGCTTCCATCCAGGTTTCCTCCAATTGCCCTTCGCGCACCTTCATCTTGGCCTGTTCGGCCAGCAGGTCGCGCAGTTCATCCTTGCGGGCCGCTTCGTACACTGCGCTGTCGCCGAGGCTGGCTTCGATCTTGGCCAGGCGTTCGTGAACCTTGCCCAGTTCGGCCTCGAGCTTGTCGGCTTCGCGTTTGTGCGGTGCCAACTGCTGGCGCAGGGCCGCAGCAGCCTGGCGCTGAGCTTTCTTGTCGGTCTTGTCCGGGTTGACCGGGGTGTTGCTGACCGGCGCGTTGCGCAGTCGATAGTCAGTCAGCCAACGGGCGTAGTCGTCCAGGTCGCCATCGAACTCTTCGACTTTTCCATCAGCTACCAGCAGGAAGTTATCAGTGGTGCTCTTGAGCAAGTGGCGGTCGTGAGACACCACCAGTACCGCACCGCTGAATTCCTGCAGGGCCATGGTCAGCGCCAGGCGCATTTCCAGGTCCAGGTGGTTGGTCGGTTCGTCGAGCAGCAGCAGGTTTGGCCGGTCCCAGGCGATCAACGCCAGGGCCAAACGGGCTTTTTCGCCACCGGAGAAGTTCAGCACCGGCTCATCGATGCGCGCGCCACGGAAGTCGAAACCACCCAGGAAGTCGCGCAGGGTCTGCTCGCGCTCGGTTGGCGCCAGGCGCTGCAAATGCAGGAGCGGGCTGGCCTTGGAGTCGAGGGAGTCCAGCTGATGCTGGGCGAAGTAGCCCACCACCAGGTTCTCGCCACGGGTCAGGCGCCCGGCCAGGGGTTGCAGCTCACCGGAAAGGTTCTTGATCAGCGTCGATTTGCCCGCGCCGTTGGGCCCGAGCAAACCGATGCGCGCACCCGGGGTGAGCTGCAGCTTGACCTTCTCCAGGATGGTTTTGTCGCCATAGCCCAGGCGTGCATCCGAGAGGTCCAGCAAGGGGCTGGAGATTTTCACCGACTCGCGAAACACAAAGTCGAATGGCGAATCGACGTGGGCCGCCGACAGCTCTTCCATGCGCTCCAACGCCTTGATCCGGCTCTGGGCCTGACGGGCCTTGGTGGCCTGGGCCTTGAACCGGGCGATGTAGCTTTCCATGTGCGCACGCTGCGCCTGTTGCTTCTCGAAAGCCTGTTGCTGCTGGGCCAGGCGTTCGGCGCGGGCCCGCTCGAACGCAGTGTAGCCGCCGCGATAGAGGGTGATTTTTTTCTGTTCGACATGGGCGATGTTGTCGACCACAGCGTCGAGGAAATCCCGGTCGTGGGAAATCAGCAGCAAGGTGCCCGGGTAGCTCTTGAGGAAATCCTCCAGCCACAGGATCGCATCGAGATCCAAGTGGTTGGTGGGTTCGTCGAGCAGCAACAGGTCCGAGGGGCACATCAACGCCTGGGCCAGGTTCAGGCGCATGCGCCAGCCACCGGAGAAGTCGGCGACCGGGCGATCCATCTGTTCGTTGGTGAACCCCAGGCCGGCGAGCATCTTGCGCGCACGGGCGTCGGCGGTGTAACCGTCGGCACTGTCGAGTTCCGAGTGCAGGCGGGCCTGGGCGGCACCGTCCTGGGCTTTCTCGGCCTCCGCCAGGTCGTGTTGCACCTGGCGCAGGCGCAGGTCGCCATCGAGCACGTAGTCGATCGCGATGCGGTCCAGGGTGTCGATCTCCTGGCGCATATGGGCGATACGCCAGTCGGCTGGCAGCAGGCAGTCCCCGGAATCCGGGGTCAGCTCACCGAGCAACAGGGCGAACAAAGTGGATTTGCCGGCGCCATTGGCACCGATCAGGCCGGCTTTGTGACCGGCGTGCAGGGTCAGCTCGGCGTCTTCAAGAAGACGTTGCGGGCCACGCTGTAATGTTAGGCTTTGAAGTCGGATCATAATGGCGGCGGAGTCTACCAGCTTCGTTAGCCGCTGGCTTGGGTGTGAACATGTGCGCTGACCTGTGGAGCTTTGCCCTCTCGACCTACGCCCGTGCGGGTGCTGAAGATGCCTGCCTGCGCTTGCAGGAGCAAGGGGCCGATGTGTGTCTGTTGTTGTGTGGGTTGTGGCTGGAACAGCGCGGGGTCGCGCTGGAGCCTGGACGCGTACAGGCGCTGCGAATAATCGCCGAGCCCTGGCAGGCAGATGTCGTGCAGCCCTTGCGCAGGGTGCGCAAACAATGGCGTTGCATGGCACAGCAGGATGTGGAGCTGGGGGCGTTGCGCGAGCAGGTCAAAGCTCTGGAGCTGGAGGCCGAACGGCAGTTGCTATTGCGTCTGGAGGCACTGGCACAGCGTTGGCCAGCGGGGGAGCACGCCACAGATCAGGCATGGCTTGAAGCACTGGCGACCGAAGCCGCCAACTTCGACCACGACGCGCTGCATCAACTGCGCGTCGCGGCCACCGGCACTTAGGAAGCGCTGGTTGGGGTGGTACCTGGCACTACCGGAGCAGGCGTGCTGCTGGCCGGTGCCGGGGTAGCAGCTGGAGCTGCCGGCGCAGCGGGGGTCGCGGGCTTTGCAGCAGCAGGTTTGGCGGCCGGCTTAGCGGCTGGTTTTGCAGCAGCAGGTTTGGCAGCTGGCTTGGCGGCTGGTTTTGCAGCAGCAGGTTTAGCTGCTGGCTTGGCGGCTGGTTTCGCAGCAGCGGGTTTGGCAACTGGCTTGGCGGCTGGTTTTGCAGCAGCGGTTTTAGCAACTGGCTTAGCGGCTGGTTTTGCAGCAGCAGGTTTGGCAGCTGGCTTAGCGGCTGGTTTCGCAGCAGCAGGTTTAGCTGCTGGCTTGGCGGCTGGTTTTGCAGCAGCAGGTTTAGCTGCTGGCTTGGCGGCTGGTTTTGCAGCAGCAGGTTTGGCAGCTGGCTTGGCGGCTGGTTTCGCAGCAACAGTTTTAGCAGCTGGCTTGGCGGCTGGTTTCGCAGCAGCAGTTTTAGCGGCTGGCTTGGCGGCTGGTTTTGCAGCAGCGGTTTTAGCAGCTGGCTTGGCGGCTGGTTTTGCAGCAGCGGTTTTAGCAGCTGGCTTGGCGGCTGGTTTTGCAGCAGCGGTTTTAGCAGCTGGCTTGGCGGCTGGTTTTGCAGCAGCGGTTTTGGCCACTGGCTTGGCGACCGATTTTGCAGGCGCTTTTTTAGCAGCAGGCTTGGCCGCAACTTTAGCCGAAGCCTTGGCAGCAACTGCCTTGGCCGGTGTACGAGTGCTCAACACTTTAGCCACTGCTTCTTTCACACGACCAACGCCCTGGGCCAGTTTCAGGCTCTCTTGGGCATCACGCTTGAGTTGAAGGATGTAGGTGCGGGTTTCGGATTGACGATCCTTGAGGGCATCGAGCAAGTCCTCAAGTTCTTTGACAGCGCCCTTGGCTTTGGTTTGCGCCTTGGCTTTGCCGGCAGTCGCGGCGTCTTGCAGTTTGGTGCGGGATTTATGCAGTTTTTCTTGAGCCTTACCGCGTTGCTTTTCCAGCTTGGCGAGCAATTTCTCTGCATCAGCCAAGGCTTGGGAGCAAGCACTTTCCAAATGTTCGAGCAGGCTGCCCGAGAGTTGTTGGAGCAAGTGCAACGGGGTATTAACAGGCTTCTGTTTGGCCGACATGGTTTACCTCCTGGCTGACGTGGGTGCGGCTCATACTAGCCCTCTGCTCTTACCGCCGCTAGGGCATGTTGACAGTATCGAATGCGTTGCGTTGCACCGCACAAAAATTCTTATCGATATAACGAAAAACCACTCCATTCTTTACCCCTCCACACTGGCATAATCCACCGCACTTTCGGCTGGAGAATACCCATGTCGCGTTACCTTTTTTTCATCCTGGGTTTGTCGTTTTCAGTGGCCAACGCGAGTGAGCCAGCAGCGTCCAAAGACAGCCACGACCTGGCCTACAGCCTGGGCGCCAGCCTTGGCGAACGCCTGCGCCAGGAAGTCCCCGACCTGCAGATCCAGGCCTTGCTCGACGGCCTCAAGCAAGCCTATCAAGGCAAGCCCCTGGCCCTGGATGACGCACGCATCGCTCAGATCCTCGCCCAACACGAAGCGCAAGCCAGCAGCGAGGCACAAGTGCCGCAAAGCGAAAAGGCTCTCGCCGCCGAACAACAATTTCTGAGCACGGAAAAAGCCAGGAGCGGTGCGCGCGAATTGGCAGACGGTATCTTGCTCACGGAGTTGGCCCCTGGAAGCGGGAAAAAGCCAGGCGCCAATGATCGGGTGCAGGTGAAGTACGTGGGGCGATTGCCGGATGGGACGGTTTTCGACCAGAGCACGCAGCCCCAATGGTTTCGCCTGGACAGCGTGATCAGCGGCTGGCAAAGCGCGCTGCAACAGATGCCGGTAGGCGCAAAATGGCGCCTGGTGATTCCTTCTGCACAGGCCTATGGCGCAGACGGTGCGGGCCAGTTGATCGCACCTTACACACCGCTGGTTTTCGAGATAGAGCTGCTCGCAATCGGTGCCTGAGCCCAACGAAAAACGGTGCGCCATGCGCACCGTTTTTTTGTCTTGCCGCTGAGTTTCAGGCCTGGGTTGCAGGCTCTTCCTTGTGGGCGTTGTGCAGCACTTCGATCAAGCAGTCTTCCAGCTCGAAACGCTCATGGAGCAGGCCACCCAGCTCTTTGAGTGTCGCGGCAACGCACTTGCCCTCGTCGCAAAGGTCGTTAAACGCCAGGAGTTTTTTGGTGATGACGTGGATACGCTCGTAAATAGTCTTGGCCAAGTCCAGGCCACGCTGGTCATCGAAGGCCTCGGCCTCCTTGGTCAGTTGCTCATAGAACTCGAAGTGCCCTGCCGAGACGTAGTCCACCAAGACACTACAGAACTCCTGCAACAGCTTGTGGTTCTCGGCCAGCGCTTCAGGCTTCTCACCCAAAGCATCAAAGGCCCGAACCAATTCGTGACGTGCCGTCAACCAGCTGTCGATCAGCTTATGCACACCACCCCAGCGTTCCTGAGCATTCTGACAACTTTCCAACATGATGATCTCTTCCCTTATGGGCGGTGCCGCTTTCACCCGCGCGATGCGTCGAGGATAAAGCGGCAAGCGGACAACGCCGCATCGAACAAACTGTTTCAATAACGCGTGCGGGCCAGATTATGCCCCCACGACTATGGCTTCAAGGTACGCAGACCAGAAAGTTCATACAAGTGTTTAATCCCATCCTACGAACCAACCCAGCCAGTCAGTGCTTCACAAACCGTAGATTCTGACTGGGTAACAGTCGGGAAAACTGCGTCACCCCCAGTAGGAGCATGGCCACGAAGAACAGCAGGCTCCACTCCGGGATGCTCAGGTCAAACAACGTCCAGTTGATTTCCACACAGTCGACAGTGCCCTTGAACGCCAACTGCAGGGCTTGCCCCAGCGACAGGTTTTCGATCATGTATTCCAGGCTTGGCCAGCAGTTGGGAACCTGGTCAGGCGGGATGTTCTGCAATAGCACCTGGCGCACCGCTGTCACTGCGCCGAGCAACGCACAGCCCATGCTCGCCGCCCAGTACAGGTAGATGCCCACGCGCCTGGGGCCGTGGATCGCCGCTATGAAGTTGATCAGGGTGAACACCGCCAGCAGGCTGCGCTGGATCAGGCATAGGAAACAAGGCCGCAAAAGAGCCCCGTATTCCAGGTAAAACGACGCGCCCAACGTCAGCACACCGGCCATGAACGCCAGGAAGAACAAGGAGCGTGAAGGGGCCAAAGACATTGTTTATCCGTAACGCAAGAGATAGGTCGTTACGGTAGAGGAAAGACCTTACCCCTTTCAATACGCGCTGGAGCAGACACTTCCGCGAGATCGCAGGGATATCCCGTCAGAGGGCAGGTAACTTTACGTGGTGCCCTGTGGGAAACCACCTCAAGCCCCTGAATCCGCAAAACCGAGGGATTTTGAAGGACTGGTTGCCAGATACTTCTGAGCCAGCCCTTCAAAACATCCTACGTCAGACCCGTGCAGGCACCGGTAGCGGTGAAGCCAGCAGGCGGCTGTCCAACAGCCCCAGGCCCTCCTGGAACAGTTGATTACTGCGCTCGGTATCACCCAGCTGCGCGAGCAATCGCGCCAACTCGGCACAGGCCTCGGGGTTGCGTTGAACCTGCAGGCTGCTTTCCAGATAGTCCCGTGCCTTGCCCCACAAACTGTTTTGCAGGCAGAGCCGACCCAGCGTCAGCAACAAACTGGCATCGCCCGGATGGTCCTTGAGCCAGCCTTCGGCGAACTTCAACTGCCGTGCCGGATCGCCACCGCGCAGCAGGCCATACAACCGGATCAGGTGACTGTCGTAGCCGCGCTTGAGCGCAACACGCAAAGCCTCTTCGGCCTTGGCATCGGCGCCCAGTTGGCGCAACTGTTCGGCATAGGCCAGTACCAGTTGGGGCTCCTGGCGCTGGGCCGAGGTCAATTGCTGCCAGGCCCGCTCAAGGGACTGCAGGCCGGCCTCACCATGCTCTTCACGCTGGACGGCCAGGCTCAGGTTTTCACCCCAGGCCCGGCGCTCCAGATCCGCCAGCTCGGTGGCTGGCAGCACTTTATCCTTGCGCAGCTCCGGCAAGAGCCGGATCACCGAGGACCAGTCACCACGCTGCTGGTGCAGGCGCTGCAGCTGGCGCAATACCTGGGCGTTGTGCGGATGGCGCTCATGCATGGCCTGCAGCGTCACGAGGGCTGCGTCCGTGTCGCCACGGTCCATCTGCAACTGTGCGTGGCTCAAGGCAATCGCCAGCTCGGCCTGGGGCTGACGCTCCAGGGCACGCTCCAACAGGCTGTCGGACTCTTCATAGCGCCCCTGCTCGTTGGCCGCCCGGGCCGCTCCGAGGTAGTACAGCAATGGCTGGCGTTCGGCTTCCGCCGCACGGTGCAGGTGCCGCTCGGCACTGGCCCAGCGGCCTTCCGCCAGGTCCATCTGCCCCTGCTCGATAGCCACCTGCACCCGCCGGCTGCGATTGCGCCGCGACCAGGGATTGACCACGCCACCCGAAGTCGTCACCAGGCCCAGCAGCACCCGCAGCAGATAGATCGCCAGGCCGACGACAAACACTGCCACCAGGGTCGACCACAGGCCGGACTCATAATGCAGCACATGGGGATAGCTGATCAGCACATAACCGGTGTGTTTCGAGATGCCCACCGCCAGCGCCAGAGCGAGGGCAATGGCCAGCACCAGGACCACATAGAAACGCTTCATCGGCTTTACTCCTGGGTCGCCGGCTTACCGGCGGAAGCCTTGGCTTCGTCGGCAGACAGATGGCGGCGTTCAAGGTAAGCCTGCACCGCAGACAAACTCGCGGCGAGGTCCGGGGTCACCACCGACACGGCCTTGGGCTCAAGTTCGGCAATACGCGCCAGCATGGCCTGGCTTTGCGGGTTGTCCTGGTTGAAGTTGCCCTGCAATACGCTGCGCGCCTCGCCCAGCGCCCGAGCGTACACCGCCGGTTCGCCATTGAGTGCGGCCCATTGCGCCTGCTCCAGCGCCAGGCTCAGGGCCAGGCGCACCTGGTTCAGGCCTTGGCCTGCCAGCAATGGGCGGATGTTGTCATCGGGGTTGAAATCGATACGGAAGTAGCGCGAGATCTGCTCCCACCATTGGCTCCAGCGACTGTCAGTGTCGGTGCTCGGACGGCCCTGGGGGCTCTCTTGCAACTGATATTCCGGGGACACGGCGGCCAGTTGCACCACCTGGTCACGCAGCGCCGCCAGTTGCAGGTACAGCCCGGTGCGGTCTGGCTGCTCAACGCTGCGCAAGGCCGCCAGGCTCTTGGCCAACTGCTCGCGGGCGGCGTAGGAACCCGGATCGCTCTGCTCACGCAGGATCTCATCGGCGCCCTGCACCAGCGCCTGGGCACTGTTGATGTCCTGCAACGCTGACAAGCGCAGGCTGGCCAGGCGCAGCAGATGCTCGGCCTCGGCCAGGCGCCAGTCCTTGCGGCTGGCCCCCAGGACGGTTTCCAGACGCTGGTTCAGGCGCTGCTGGTCGCCCTGCAGTTGCGCCACCAGGCGCCGGCGTTCTTCCAGTTCATCAGCACCCGGCAATTGCGCCAGGCGTGCGGCCAATTGCTGCTGCGCCTGCTGGATGCCCTGGGATTGTTCATCCAGGGTGCGCACCTGCACCAACTGTTGCTGGCTGCTCGTTTGCAGGGCCCGGACCTGCCAGAGCCCCCAACCGCCAGCCGCAACACCCGCGGCGCCAAGCAGCAAAGCAAAGACCGCCAGGCCGTTGCCACGGCGAGGCGTAGTGACCGGGGTCTCAACAGGCGCATCAAGCGCGGGCTGAGCTTCATCTTTAGGCAAGGCTGTTTCGCTCACGTGTCCATCCTTTGCGTTATTAGAGAGTGGGAACGGGCTGGCTCCGTAACGCCACTAGCAAAGCCGCGGCACTGGCACCGCGGCAATCCACAACTTTTTTCGCGCCCGCAGCCCGGGCCATTTCGGCAACTCGTGGGCTGGGCACGAACAACGGCAACTGTGCCACGCGTGGCCAATCGGCACCGGCGAGGCCATGCAGATGCAAAAAACCCTGCCCACTGCTGACCACCAGGCCGTTCAAGCGTTCCACATCAATGCGCTGGGTGAGCACATCCGGGTCGTAGGTCGGCAAAAACCGACGATACAACTCCAGATAATCGACACTAGCACCTTGGCCGCGTAAACGCTCAGCCAGCAACTCTCGCCCCCCTTGCCCACGCAGGATCAATACGCGCGCACCGTCAACAGCGACAGCCTCGCGCAACCTGGGCAATTCAAGCAAGGCCTCGCTGTCGTCCCCAACCTCGGGGTAGCTCACATCCAGGCCATGGTCAGCCAGAACCCGGGCCGTTGCCGCGCCGACGCTGAACCACGGCAGGGTCGGCACCGCTGGGGCGAACTGATCGAGCAACTGCAGCGCCCGGCGCGCGGCCGGCTTGCTCACCACGATCACCGCGCAATAGCGGTCCAGGCGCTGAAAAACCGCCTGGTGCTCGGCGGTGATGGGCAATGGTTGGGTTTCCAGCAACGCCAGGCTGCTGCTGAAGATACCGGCTTCGGACAACGAGGCCGCCAGGGCTGCCGATTCCTCGGCAGGCCGCGTCAGCAGCACACGCCAACCGGTCACTGCGGACCGGCCTCGCCATAGACTTTTTGCAGAATGGCGCCGGCGCCTTTTGCCAGGAGTTCTTCGGCGACTTGCACGCCCAGGCTCGCAGCCTCGGTTTGTGGCCCGCGGGTTTCAGCCGTGAGCAGCAAACCGCCGTCGGGATCACCCACCAGGCCGCGCAGCCAGAGGTTGTCACCCTCAAGGACCGCGTAGCAGGCAATCGGCACCTGGCAGCCACCGTTGAGGTGCTTGTTCAGGGCGCGCTCGGCGGTGACCCGCACTTCGGTTGGCTGGTGATCGAGGGGTTTGAGCAGCGCCTGGATTTCCAGGTCTGCGGTGCGGCATTCGATACCGACGGCACCCTGGCCTCCAGCCGGCAGGCTGTCTTCGACGCTGATTGCAGAGGTGATGCGCTCTTCAAAGCCCAGGCGAATCAGGCCAGCGGCCGCCAGGATAATCGCGTCGTACTCGCCGGCATCCAGCTTGGCCAGGCGGGTATTGACGTTGCCCCGCAGGAAGCGGATCTGCAAGTCCGGGCGACGGGTCAGCAACTGGGCCTGGCGACGCAGGCTGGAGGTGCCGACGATGCTGCCCTGCGGCAGTTCATCAAGGGAGGCGTAGGTATTGGACACGAAGGCATCGCGCGGGTCTTCACGCTCGCAGATGCAATACAGGCCCAGACCTTGGGGAAAGTCCATCGGCACGTCTTTCATCGAGTGCACGGCGATGTCGGCTTCATTCTCCAGCAGAGCGGTTTCCAGCTCCTTGACGAACAAGCCCTTGCCACCGATTTTCGACAGCGGCGAGTCGAGCAGCTTGTCGCCACGACTGACCATGGGCACCAGGGACACCGTGAGCCCCGGATGGGCTTGCTCAAGGCGGGCTTTGACGTATTCGGCCTGCCACAAGGCCAGGGCGCTTTTACGGGTGGCGATGCGGATTTCGCGAGAGGACATGGATCAATCCGTACTGAATAGATACGGCAGATAATAACAGCTCAGGCAGAACCGCCTTGATTTGAATCAGCAAGTGCGGGGCCTCCCTGGCCGCTGCGCACCGGGATTCGGGGCATGCAGGTCGCTACAGCCCTCGGGCTAAAGCTGCTGCATCATCTTGCGTACGCCTGCGACATGGCGCCGGCTGACGATCAACGCGTCGCCGTTGAGCCCTTTGAGGAACAACTGAAAATGCCCCAGGGGCGTGCGTTGCAGGCGTTCGATACGCTCGCGGGCCACCAGCGCGTTGCGGTGGATACGCACGAAGCGCTCGCCAAATTCGTCTTCCAGGGCCTTGAGTGGCTCATCGAGCAGCACTTCACCGTGCTCGTGACGCAAGGTCACGTACTTGTGATCGGCAATGAAATAAATCACCTGGTCCACGGGAATCAGCTCGATCCCCTTGCGGGTCCTCGCGCTGATATGGCTGCGGGGGCCATTGCCACTTTGCGCCGCAGGCTGGGTCAGGGCAGCAAGCTGCACGCGATTGGGCCGCTCGGCCTTCTTCAACGCCTTGAGCAGCGCTTCGGCCGATACCGGCTTGGCCAGGAAGCTGACGCCGCTTGCCTCCAGGGTCTCGGAGGAGAACTCCTCGTCGGTTGCGCATAACACCAGCGCCGGCGGCGACTCGCGCTCGCTCAAGCGGGCGGCGACCTGCAACCCATCAAGGCCAGGCATGCGGATATCAAGGAGCACCACGTCCGGCTTGAGGCTTTCGATCAAGGCCAATGCCTCGTCGCCACTGGACGCGCTCGGTTCAAGGGCAGTGTATCCCTCGAGCTCACTGACCATACGGCTCAGTCGCTCGCGGGCTTGGGGTTCGTCATCAACGATCAGGACATTCATATTGCGCTGGATTCCTGCGTGAGTCTCGCACAAGGATAGCGTAGACAGGTGCGGTGACTTCCGTCACGGCGATCCACGCTAAGACTAGCGTGAGCGGCAAAAAGTGCCCCGAGAGCGACACCAATATTTACCCGGACCTGTTCAATACCGCCCAAAACCCGATACCGCAGGGCATCGTCATAGGGTTTGCTGATACTCAATATGAACACCCCCTCTACTTTAAGGTTAGCCTGGAGTTCGACCTCATCGCCTGGCATTGGTGCACTGCACCCCTGTCAGTGCAACTGTAGACGCTCACGAAGACGACATTGCTCAATCGTCAAATATCGTTTCAATAAACATCCTTTGTTTACCTCAGGATCCGGTCGGGTGAAACCCCCGCTTTCACTCCCGCCTCCAGTCTCATCCCGGACGCGGCCAACGGCAAGGCACTTTGCCATCCATCAAACAAATAAAAATGCCGACGCGGCGTATCAACGCCTCCACGGGCAACCCTGTTATTATCGGCGGCACACTTTCATGCCTCTTTTAAGCAGATCACGAGCGAATCCATGAGCACCGACAAGACCAATCAGTCCTGGGGCGGCCGCTTCAGTGAGCCCGTCGACGCCTTCGTCGCGCGCTTCACCGCCTCCGTCAATTTCGACCAGCGCCTCTATCGCCACGACATCATGGGCTCGATCGCCCACGCCACCATGCTGGCCAAGGTCGGCGTGCTGACCGATGCCGAGCGCGACAGCATCATCGATGGCCTGACCACCATCCGTGGCGAAATCGAGGCCGGCACCTTCGACTGGCGCGTGGACCTTGAAGATGTGCACATGAATATCGAGGCCCGCCTGACCGACCGCATCGGCGTGACCGGCAAGAAGCTGCACACCGGGCGTAGCCGCAACGACCAGGTCGCTACCGATATCCGCCTGTGGCTGCGTGATGAAATCGACCTGATCCTGGGCGAAATCACCCGCCTGCAAAAAGGCCTGCTGGAGCAGGCCGAGCGTGAATCAGACACCATCATGCCCGGCTTCACCCACCTGCAGACCGCGCAGCCCGTGACCTTCGGCCACCACCTGCTGGCCTGGTTCGAAATGCTCAGCCGCGACTACGAACGCCTGGTCGATTGCCGCAAGCGCGCCAACCGCATGCCCCTGGGCAGCGCTGCGCTGGCCGGCACCACGTACCCGATCGACCGCGAATACACTGCGCAACTGCTGGGCTTTGACGCCGTGGGCGGCAACTCCCTGGACGGCGTGTCGGATCGTGACTTCGCCATCGAATTCTGTGCAGCGGCCAGCATTGCGATGATGCACCTGTCGCGCTTCTCCGAAGAACTGGTGTTGTGGACCAGCGCGCAGTTCCAGTTCATCGACCTGCCGGATCGCTTCTGCACCGGCAGTTCGATCATGCCGCAAAAGAAAAACCCCGACGTGCCGGAACTGGTGCGCGGTAAAAGTGGCCGCGTATTCGGTGCGCTGATGGGCCTGCTGACCCTGATGAAAGGCCAGCCCCTGGCCTACAACAAGGACAACCAGGAAGACAAGGAACCGTTGTTCGACGCCGCCGACACCCTGCGCGACTCGCTGCGCGCATTTGCCGACATGATCCCGGCGATCAAGCCCAAGCACGCGATCATGCGTGAAGCAGCCCTGCGCGGTTTCTCCACCGCCACTGACCTTGCGGACTACCTGGTGCGCCGTGGCCTGCCGTTCCGTGACTGCCATGAAATCGTCGGGCATGCGGTGAAATACGGCGTGGATACCGGCAAGGACCTGGCGGAAATGAGCCTGGAAGAGCTGCGCCAGTTCAGTGACCAGATCGAACAGGATGTGTTTGCGGTGCTGACCCTTGAAGGTTCGGTCAATGCCCGTAACCACATCGGCGGCACCGCACCGGCCCAGGTCAAGGCGGCAGTCGCTCGCGGCCAGGCGCTGCTCGCCAGCCGCTGAAAGTATCGCAGGCAAGCTAGCTGCCACCTTTGACCGGGGCCTTCAATTCAACTCGGTCAACTGTGGAAGCACGCTTGTGTGGGAGCTGGCTTGCCTGCGATAGCATCACCTTAGTGTCACTGACACACCGAGGTGCCTGCATCGCGGGCAAGCCCAGCTCCCACACAAGCCCGCCCCCCCATTTACTACTTCTTCGCCGCGATCATCGCCATGAAGGCTGGCATCGCCGCCTCCTTGTCCGCCGCCACTCGCTGGGCGTTGGGCATGTCTTGCAGCCTCTTCAGCAAGGCCTTGGCCTTCGGAAGCTCAGCCAGCAAATCCAGGCCAAACAGCTTCCCACCGACGGCACACGCCAAGTCCACGCTGTACAGGAAGTACAAGTCGGCCAGCGTAAAACTCTCCCCCGCGACATACGGCGCAAACTTGCCGTGTCGCCCCAGCGCCGCAATCCCCAACAGCAACTCGGCCCTGGACTTGTCCTTGATCGCCTCTGGCACCGACATGCCAAAAAACGCCTCGGCATAACACGCGCGGGCTGGCAGTTCGATGTACAGCTCGATTTCCCGGCACAACGCCAGCACCTGGGCGCGCTGGAATGCATCGCCCGGCAGCAGGGCCGGGCCCGACTGTGTCTGTTCGAGGTATTCGAGAATCACGCTGGTTTCGTTGATGAAGCCTTTCTCGACCTTCAGCACCGGCACCTTGCCGCGCGGGCTCACCGCCAGGGCTTCAGCGGTTTGCCCGGCATAAAACGGCACTTCTTCAAAGGGCAGGCCCTTTTCCAGGAGCGCCAGCTTGACCATGTTGTAGTAGTTACTGACCGAAAATCCGTAGAGCTTGAGCATCACAAAGCCTCCAGGCCGTGCAGGGGTTGGCTGGGTAGGTTATAGATCGTGACGCACGGCCTGACCAGCAGCATCACCTGGCTGAATGGGGGTAGACTGGCGCCCTTTCCTGACAGGAGGCTGCCATGAGCGAGCCAACCGATATCGATAACGACGAAGAAGAGTTCGCCGAGTCCACCTTGACCCAGGCGATCGAAAACCAGATCGAAAGCGACAACCCGCCGGCGGCCAAGGCCACGTTCAACAAGCTGACCCTGGTCGGTTACGAGCGTGAAGACATCCTCAACCTGATGGCCCACGTGCTGGCCGTGGAAATCGACGCGATGCTGGAAACAGACCGCCCGTTCGATACCGATTGGTATGAAACGGCGCTGCGCGCACTGCCTGAGCTGCCGCCGGAAAAACAGTAGGTCCCTGGAACCGCCATCGCCGGCAAGCCGGCTCCTACAGGAGTGCGGCTTGCCTCCCCTGCGCCCATATCGCACTGGACAGTTCGCTCAAGTGCGTTCACCTTAGGCTCTGCTAGCGTCTGACAATTCCTAGAACTTCTGGAGTCCTTATGTCGTATACCCCTGAGTTGGTTGCCGAACTGGAAATCCTTGTACTTTTCCCCCTGGATAGCACCCATGAAGGTCTGAAAGTCCATCAGACTGCTGCTCCCACTGCCATTGCTGCTGCAAAGCGCCTGTTCGACAAAAAACTGATCGATCAGCCAGATGGCGGCTACCTGACCAGCCTGGGCCGGGATGCTGCAGAGCAAGCGCAAACCTTGCTGACGATTCTGACCACCGCGACCACCAAAGAAGCTGCCTGACACTCCGTATCGCCCTCGGGATCCTCTGTTCACGGATTCCGCGGGCATTCCTGTGTGCGCGATAAAATTCTGACGCCAAAAACAAATTCCCCTTAAACCTCCTACGATTCTGTCTGTAAACTCCTACACGGCTGCCCACGCCGGGCCCTGCGAGCCGCTGAGTTCGACATGACCAGTACCCATGAAATCCGCCCTGACTTGGATGAAGGCATTGACCGCAAGGTACTGGCCCAACTGCGCTCGCGCTTCCTGACCCTCAATGCCGGCCGCATGGCCCGGGCCGTCGAAGGCCTGACGCCACGCCAGCAAAGCGTGTTGGCGCTGCTGCCGCTGTTTTTCCACGTCAATCACCCGCTGCTGCCGGGCTATGTCTCGGGCAGCACCCCGGCCGGGCTGGCGAATTTTGAACCCGAGGCCCAGGTCCTGGCCGAAGCCCAGCGCCTGACCCGCTCGTTTTCCTACAAACCACGCCACGGCAACCCACCTACCCCGATCCACGGCCTGTTCCTGATGGGTAGCCTCGGCACGCTGGCCCAGGCCGACCAAAGCGATATGGACGTCTGGGTATGCCACGCCGACGACCTGAACGAGGCCGAGCTGGGTGAGTTGCGCAAAAAATGCCAACTGCTGGAGGCCTGGGCCGTAAGCATGGGCGCCGAAGCGCATTTTTTCCTGGTCGAGCCGAACCGCTTTGCACAAGGTGGCCGCGATACCCAGCTCAGTTCGGATGACTGTGGCACCAGCCAGCACTATCTGTTGCTCGACGAGTTCTACCGCACCGCCATCTGGCTGGCCGGGCGCACGCCGATCTGGTGGCTGGTGCCGGTCTACGAAGAAGCGCGGTACGCCGAATTTACCCACACGCTGATTTCCAAACGCTTTATCCGCGCCGACGAAACCCTCGACCTCGGGCACTTGGCCCATATCCCGCCGGGAGAATTTATCGGCGCCGGCCTGTGGCAGTTATTCAAGGGTATCGAGTCCCCGTACAAGTCCGTACTCAAGCTGTTGCTCACCGAGGTGTATGCCAGCGAACACCCCAAGGTGCAGTGCCTGAGCCTGCGCTTCAAACGCGCCGTGTTCGCCAACCAGCTGGATCTGGATGAGCTGGACCCCTATGTCGTGGTCTACCGCCGCATCGAAGAGTATCTGCGCGGGCGCAACGAGCCCGAGCGCCTGGAACTGGTGCGGCGCAGCCTGTACCTGAAGGTCAACCGCAAGCTCACCACCGGCCAGCGCACCATCGGTTGGCAGCGCGCACTGCTGGAACGCCTGGCCAATGAATGGGGCTGGGACCAGCGGCAACTGGCCCTGCTTGATAGCCGCAGCCAGTGGAAAGTGCGCCAGGTCGCATCCGAGCGCCGGGCCCTGGTCAATGAACTCAATTACAGCTATCGCTTCCTGACCCAATTCGCACGCACCGAACAGACCGTGAGCCTGATCAACAAGCGTGACCTCAATGTACTGGGCCGGCGCCTGTACGCGGCATTTGAACGCAAGGCCGGCAAAGTCGAATTCATCAACCCTGGGATTGCCCCGGACCTGGCCGAAGACACGCTGACCCTGGTGCATTCGCCCAACCGCAAGGAGCCAGGTCAGTTTCACTGGGGTTTGTACAACGGCAGCCTGACCGCCCTGGAATGGGAGCATTTTGCACCGATCAAACGCAGCCGTGACCTGCTGGAGATGCTCACCTGGTGCCATCGCAACGGCGTGATCGACAGCAGCACCCGCCTGGCCCTGCACCCGGGCAGCAGTGACTTGAGCGAATTCGAGCTGTTCAACCTGCTGGGCAGCCTGCAGCAGACCATCGCCCTGCCGTTGGCCACGGTGGATGAGGAGCATTTGCTGCGCACGGCGATACCCGATGAAGTGCTATTGCTGATCAACGTTGGGGTCGACCCGCTCAAGCACCATCGCGACCTGAATATCCTGATGACCACCGAGCGCACCGACTCCTTGAGTTATGCCGGCGTGCGGGAAAACCTGGTGCTGACCCTGGACCAGGTGACGCTCAACAGCTGGAACGAGGTGATGGTCAGCCGCTACGACGGCCCCCATGCCCTGCTCGACTGTCTGCGCGACTACCTCAACCAACTGCCGCGCAACCAACTGCCACGGCTGCGGGTCCGGTGTTTCTGCCACAACCGTGCGCAATTCATCGCGCAACGTGTAGAAGAGATTTTCGATACCGCGCAGAACCTGCAACTGAGCCAGCTCAACCACCGCTACCTGATCCAGGTACAACAGCACTATCACGTCATGGAGCTGGCGCCGGGACAAGCCAATCATGTGTCGCTGCCCAGCCAGCAGGCGCTGGTGGACTATCTCAGCGAAGAATTGGCCAGCTACAGCCCGCTGCACCTGGATGCCATGGCCCTGGAAGACCACGACCTGGCAGCGTTGTTGCCCATGGGCCTGCCGGAATGTGTGCAGGTGTTCTACCGCATCAACGAGGGCTTTGCCGAGCTGTACGTACTCGACGAGTTCAATGCCCTTTGGCAACAGCGCCTGCCGTTTCATGATGAACAGAGCTTGTTGGCGCCGTTGCAGCGCTTCCTGCAATCGATCATCTATCGCCGCGACGCGCTGTCACCGCTGGACCCGCAGCAGCCATCAGGGGCCTTGCAGGTGCTGTATTACCAACTGTTGCCATCGGCAGGCGGCCGCGCCCGTCGGGTAGAGCCACGGCCTGCGCCACAGACTCCGGCCAACAAACCGTTCTATGACGTGCAGGCGATTATCGGCAAGGGTTCGCCAGGCCAGGTGGGGATTACCCTGTATTGCAATCAGCGGGAGTTTTCCGAACTGGAATTTGGCGACCAACTGTTTGCAGTGGTCGCCCAGGAGATCGTCGGGCAGCGTCGGGAAACCGAGCGCTATCGTTGCTACATCACCGACCTGGACCTGTCCGGGCTACTCGGTGATGTTCAAAGCCCAAGCAATCTGTACCTGCGCTACAAGGCCGAGTTGGAGCAAGCGCTCAACCAGGCGTTGAACCAGGTTTAGAGAAGGAACGCGCCGCCGTCCTTGGGTTGGCCTTCGACACTCAGCAGCTCAAGCTTGAGGGTCTTGCCGCCCGGGGCCGGCCAATCGATATGCTGGCCAACTTGCAGGCCCAGCAACGCACTGCCCACCGGGGCCAGGATCGAGATTTTGCCTTCGTCGGCATTCGCCTCCTTGGGGTAGACCAGGGTCAGGTGATAGTCCTTGCCGCTGCTTTGCTCACGGCAATGCACGCTGGAGTTCATGGTCACGACGCCCGCAGGCACTTCATCGTGACCCACTACTTCGTCGGCACGGTCGAGTTCGGTTTGCAAGTCCTCGACCCCAGGAAATTCTTCGCCCAGACGGTCGATCAGTTGCTCAAGACGTTGCACATCGAGACGGGTGAGGATGATGGAAGGTGCAGTCATGATTGCGGCAGACTCCTTTTTTTCTGCACGAAAAAGCAAAACCCCGCCACTAAACGGCGGGGTTCTCACGGACCTCGATGAGTTGAGGTGTATCCGGACACTACCACAGCACAACAAATAAACAAGATGGGCCGGCCTGAAGGTCAGGCGCCAGCCTTGCGTTGCTCGGCCTGGGCGACGATCACGCGGCGCCGCTGATCGTCGGCGGAGCGCCATTCCCGGATGTCTTCCACGTGCCGGAAGCAACCAAGGCAGACTTTTTGCTCATCCAGCCGACACAAACTGATACAAGGTGACGGCACAGCCGGGCTGACATTGCTGAACAGCGGCTTGGGCGGGCGGGCGGGAGCAGGCTGGGTCACAATCAGATCTCGTCGAAATCCAGCTCGACGCCGGCTTGTTCCAGGGTGATGCGTGCAAGCATTTCGCTCAACAGCTCGTCGCTGGTGTCGTTCGACCAGCGGTTTTCTTCTTCGTCATAGTCGAAGTGAAAACCTCCGGAGCGCGCCGCCAACCACAACTGACGCAGCGGCTCTTGGCGGCTGAAGATCAATTGGCTGCCGTTCTCGAACTTGACGGTCAACACGCCTGCAGAATTTTCCAGATCCACGTCCAGGCCACTCTCGTCGAAAATATCCTCCAGCGCTTGCTGGGTCGCATCGACCAGGTCGTGAAAACGGGCTTCGGTCAAACTCATGGTGGGAACCTCAAAAAGTGTCTACTCACGCTCAAGCGCCGCACGATACGGAGGCGCCATCATGATTGCAAAGGATACCGATTTCATTCCCGTACGCCGCGTGAAATATCTCAGAGTGATGTAGGTCACTTCACGACATACACGGCAAAGCCCCGCCGGACGGGTGTCCCGGCGCATAGGCAAGCTGGCGGGTGGTCGGTATACTCGGGCGCAATTAATGCATATTCAAGGATTTAGCCATGAAGCGCCTGATCTCTTCCCTTGCTGCGCTCGTCGCGGTCGCTTGCCTCGTCAGTGCCTGTGGTCAAAAAGGCCCGTTGTACCTGCCTGATGACAGCAAAGACCCCAATGAACAGGCGCAAACGTCGCAATCCAAAGCGCACAAGCACGACACCAACTAAGGGAACATCATGGACGCTTTTAACTACCGGGACGGCGAGCTGTTCGCGGAAGGCGTGGCGCTGTCCGCGATTGCCGAACGCTTCGGCACCCCGACCTATGTCTACTCCCGTGCCCACATCGAAGCGCAATACCGCTCCTTCACCGACGCCCTCGATGGCGTACCGCACCTGGTGTGCTACGCGGTAAAGGCCAACTCCAACCTGGGTGTACTCAATGTCCTGGCGCGTCTGGGCGCTGGTTTCGACATCGTGTCCCGTGGCGAACTGGAGCGTGTCCTGGCGGCTGGTGGCCAGGCTGACAAAATCGTGTTCTCCGGTGTCGGCAAGAGCCGTGAAGACATGCGCCGCGCCCTGGAAGTGGGCGTGCATTGCTTCAACATCGAATCCACCGACGAGCTGGAGCGCCTGCAAGTCGTAGCCGCCGAGATGGGCGTGCGTGCGCCGATCTCCCTGCGCGTCAACCCGGATGTGGATGCCGGCACCCACCCGTACATTTCCACCGGGCTCAAAGAGAACAAGTTCGGCATCGCCATTGCCGACGCCGAAGACGTGTACATCCGTGCCGCCCAGTTGCCGAACCTGGAAGTGCTGGGTGTGGACTGCCATATCGGCTCGCAACTGACCAGCCTGCCACCGTTCCTCGATGCCCTCGACCGCCTGCTGGCGTTGATCGATCGCCTCGGCGAGTGCGGCATCTACCTGCACCACATCGACCTCGGTGGTGGCGTGGGTGTGCGTTATCGCGATGAAGAGCCGCCGCTGATTGCCGACTACATCCAGGCCGTACGCGAGCGCACCGAAGGCCGCGACCTGACGCTGATGTTCGAGCCGGGCCGCTACATCGTCGCCAATGCGGGCGTACTGCTGACCCAGGTCGAGTACCTCAAGCACACCGAATACAAGGATTTCGCCATCGTCGATGCGGCGATGAACGACTTGATCCGCCCGGCGCTGTACCAGGCCTGGATGAACGTCACCGCCGTGACGCCGCGTAACAGCGAAGCGCGCGCCTATGACATCGTCGGCCCGATCTGCGAAACCGGCGACTTCCTGGCCAAGGACCGTGAACTGGCCCTGGCAGAAGGCGATCTGCTGGCCGTGCACTCGGCCGGTGCCTATGGGTTTGTCATGAGTTCCAACTACAACACCCGCGGGCGTACCGCCGAAGTGTTGGTGGACGGTGATCAAGCGTTTGAAGTGCGTCGCCGCGAGACGGTAGCCGAGTTGTTTGCTGGCGAAAGCCTGCTGCCGGAGTAAGCCATGCTGCTGCGTTTTACCAAGATGCACGGCCTGGGCAATGACTTCATGGTCCTTGACCTGGTCAGCCAGCACGCGCACATCCTGCCCAAGCACGCCAAGCTGTGGGGCGACCGGCATACCGGCATCGGCTTCGATCAATTGTTGATCGTCGAGGCGCCGAGCAACCCGGAAGTGGACTTCCGTTACCGGATCTTCAACTCCGACGGTTCCGAAGTGGAGCAATGCGGCAACGGCGCGCGCTGCTTCGCCAGGTTTGTGCTGGACAAGCGCCTGACCGCCAAGCGGCAGATTCGCGTCGAGACCAAAAGCGGCATTATCGAGCTGGATATCCGCAGCGACGGCCAGATCAGCGTCGACATGGGCGCCCCGCGCCTGGTGCCGGCCGATATTCCGTTCCAGGCCGATGCCCAGGCGTTGAGTTATCCGCTGGAGGTCGACGGTACTGTGGTCGAAGTGGCCGCCGTGTCCATGGGCAACCCCCATGCGGTGCTGCGGGTCAACGACATCAACAATGCGCCGGTGCATGAGCTGGGGCCGAAGATCGAACATCACCCGCGCTTTCCGGCACGGGTCAACGTCGGCTTCCTGCAGGTCATCGACCGCTCCCGTGCGCAATTGCGCGTCTGGGAGCGCGGCGCCGGGGAAACCCAGGCTTGCGGCACCGGTGCTTGCGCCGCCGCCGTGGCCGCGATCAGCCAGGGCTGGATGGATTCGCCACTGTTGATCGACCTGCCCGGCGGACGCCTGTCCATCGAATGGGCAGGCCCAGGCCAACCGGTGAAGATGACCGGCCCGGCATCCCGTGTATACGAAGGACAGGTCCGTCTATGAGAGCGACTCGCCAATGACCGATAAGCCCCAGGCACCCGCCAAGCAGCCCGAAGGATCCCCTTGCGAAAGCCTGGAGGCAGCGGCCGTCGCCGCTTACCTGGAGGCTAACCCGGACTTCTTCGTCGAACACGACGAGCTGCTCCCGGCCCTGCGCATCCCTCACCAGCGCGGCGACACCGTGTCGTTGGTAGAACGGCAGATGAAAATCCTGCGCGAGCGCAACATCGAAATGCGCCATCGGCTTTCGCAGTTGATGGACGTGGCCCGTGACAACGACCGCCTGTTCGACAAGACCCGCCGCCTGATCCTGGCGTTGCTGGATGCTGGCAGCCTGGAAGACCTGACCATTGCCGTCGAAGACAGCCTGCGCCAGGACTTCCAGGTGCCGTTTGTCAGCCTGATCCTGTTCAGTGACAACCCGATGCCGGTCGGGCGCTGGGTCAAGGGCAGCGAGGCGCAAACCGCCATTGGTGGCCTGCTGTCAGAAGGCAAGACCATCAGCGGCACTCTGCGCGAGCATGAGCTGGACTTCCTGTTTGGCGAAGACCAGCGCGTGCAGATCGGCTCGACTGCCGTGGTCGCTCTCAGCCATCAGGGCTTGCACGGCGTCCTCGCCATCGCCAGCCGTGATCCGCAGCACTACAAAAGCACCGTCGGCACCCTGTTCTTGACCTACATTGCCGAAGTGCTGAGCCGCAGCCTGCCGCGCTTTACCACCGCCCTGCGCGCGGTGCGCTAGCCATGGAACGACAACTGGACGCCTACTGCGCTCACCTGCGCAGCGAGCGCCAGGTGTCGCCCCATACGCTGGAGGCTTATCGGCGGGACTTGAACAAGGTCCTGGCCTTCTGCGAGAAACAACAGATCGGTAGCTGGAAGGCCCTCGACATCCAGGGCCTGCGCAGCCTGATTGCCCGCCTGCACCAGCAAGGCCAATCCTCCCGCAGCCTGGCGCGCCTGCTGTCGGCGGTGCGCGGCCTCTATCACTACCTCAACCGCGAAGGCCTGTGCGACCACGACCCGGCCAACGGCCTGGCGCCGCCCAAGGGTGAACGTCGCCTGCCCAAGACCCTGGATGCCGACCGCACCCTGCAATTGCTCGATGGCGCGGTCGAGGATGACTTCCTGGCGCACCGCGACCAGGCGATCCTGGAGCTGTTCTACTCTTCGGGCCTGCGCCTGTCGGAGCTGACCAGCCTGAATCTCGATCAGTTGGACCTGGCCGACGGCCTGGTACAAGTGCACGGCAAAGGCAGCAAGACCCGCGTGCTGCCCATCGGCAAAAAAGCCCGCGACGCCCTGCTGATATGGCTGCCCCTGCGGGCCTTGAGCAATCCGCCGGACGATGCGGTGTTTGTCAGCCAGCAAGGCCGACGCCTCGGGCCACGGGCCATTCAGTTACGGGTCAAGGCCGCCGGCGAGCGGGAACTGGGGCAGAACCTGCATCCGCACATGCTGCGGCACTCCTTTGCCAGCCACCTGCTGGAATCGTCACAAGACTTGCGCGCCGTACAGGAACTGCTCGGCCACTCGGATATCAAGACCACCCAGATCTACACCCACCTGGACTTCCAGCATCTGGCGACGGTGTACGACAGCGCCCACCCAAGGGCCAAACGCATTAAAGGCGGCGACTCATGAGCATCAAGCTAATCACCTTCGACCTGGACGATACCTTGTGGGATAACGTCCCCGTCATCATCAGCGCCGAAGCATCGATGCGCCAATGGCTGGCAACCCATGCGCCCAAGGTCGGCGACCTGCCCCTGGAGCATTTCGCCAGCCTGCGCCAGCAGGTGCTGCAGCGTCATCCCGAGCTCAAGCACCGGATCAGCATCCTGCGCCACCGGGTGCTGATGCATGCCTTTGAAGAGGCCGGTTATGCACAACCGCAAGCCACGGAGATGGCCGATGTGTGTTTTGAAGCTTTCATTCACGCGCGGCACCAACTCACGGTGTTCCCGGAAGCCGAGCCGATGCTTCAAGCCCTGCGCCAACACTTCCTGCTGGGGGTGATCACCAATGGCAATGCCGACGTACAACGCGTGGGCCTGGCAGATTACTTCCACTTTGCCCTGAGGGCCGAAGATATCGGGATCCCCAAGCCAGATGCGCGATTGTTTCAGGAAGCGTTGCAGCGAGGCGGGGTGGAGGCCAGTGCGGCAGTGCACATCGGCGACCATCCAGGTGATGACATTGCCGGCGCGCAGCAGGCGGGGTTGCGAGCGGTGTGGTTCAACCCGACTGGCAAGGCCTGGACAGGCGATAAGTTGCCGGATGCGCAGATTCGTAGCCTGACCGAGCTGCCCTCACTGCTCCACAGCTGGAAATAACTGTAGGAAATAGAGTCGCCCATGAAAAAGCCCGCAGCGACGGCGGGCTTTTTCAGCAAGCAAGTCACCGACCTCAGATAGGACGGCTGCCGTACTTGTTATCCGGCTTCTTCGGTGGATCTGCCACCACGTTAGCCTCGACTTCCTGAACTTTGCCACCTTTGGCGAGGAACTCTTCCATCGCACGGGCCAGCGCATCGCGCTCTTTGTTCTTGGCCTCGACGCTCGGCAGTTCGTCTACCGAAACGGCAGCCTTGGCCTTGCCTTTGGCGGCCGGAACAGGTGCGTCATCGCCACCGTCGTCGTCAGCAACGTCTTCCGCTGCCGCTTCAAGACCTTCTTCGGTGTCGTCTTCGTCACCTACTTCCAGTTCGTCGTTTTCCAGATCATCGTCGCTCATGTTCTACCTCATGACTTGCGAAAAGCAGATTAGTTATAGCCCAGCTTCACCATCTGTCGAAGGCTGCCGGAAAAAAATCAACGTCCACCGGATAACCAGTGGCTTATGCCCCGTCACCCTGCAAGGTACCGAGGACTTTACGAGCACCGCCATGATCACGCTGCTCGCCCAGATAAACGCGTTGCCATGTGCCCATTGCCAAGTGGCCGGCCTTGACCGGCAAACTCAGTTGGCGACCTGATAGGTTGCCCTTGAAAGGACCCGGGGCTTGGCCCACAGGGTAATCAGGGTCTGCCGCCGTATACAGTTCTGCGCCCATCGGCGCGCATTCTAGCGCGCTCTGGGAAAAAACAAAGTGCCGAATACGCCTACATGCCTGTAAGACATTCGCACAGTGAAAACTGCCTTGTGGATCCGATCACAAACTCGCCACAAAAAATCTCACAAGCCTTCACCCCAGGCAAATACCAGACAAAAAAATGCCCGGCAAGCCGGGCAAGTTTTTTCATAGGTTCTTACAAGTTGTAGCCACGTTCGTTGTGTTCCGCCAGGTCCAGGCCAACGGCCTCTTCCTCTTCAGTCACACGCAGGCCGATGGTCAAGTCCAGCACCTTGAGAATCACAAAAGTCACGATACCGGTGTAGATCACGGTAAAGCCGACGCCCTTGGCCTGGATCCAGACCTGTGCAGCAATGTCGGTCACTGTGCCGAAGCCACCCAGGATCGGCGCCGCGAATACGCCGGTGAGAATTGCCCCGACAATCCCGCCCACGCCGTGTACACCGAAGGCATCCAGGGAGTCATCGTAGCCCAGCTTGCGTTTGAGGCTGGTGGCGCAGAAGAAGCAGATCACACCCGAAGCCAGGCCGATCACCAAGGCGCCCATCGGGCCCACGGTACCGGCGGCCGGCGTAACGGCCACCAGGCCGGCAACCACACCGGAGGCGATGCCCAGGGCGCTTGGTTTGCCGTGGGTGATCCACTCGGCGAACATCCAGCCCAGTGCCGCAGCAGCGGTGGCGATCTGGGTCACCAGCATCGCCATGCCGGCCGTGCCGTTGGCCGCTGCAGCGGAGCCGGCGTTGAAACCGAACCAGCCGATCCACAGCATTGCCGCACCGATCAGGGTGTAGCCCAGGTTATGCGGGGCCATCGGCGTAGTCGGGTAGCCTTTACGCTTGCCGAGCACGATGCACGCCACCAGGCCAGCCACACCGGCGTTGATGTGCACCACGGTGCCGCCAGCGAAGTCCAGCACGCCCCAGTCCCACATCAGGCCGCCGTTGCCGCTCCAGACCATGTGCGCGATTGGCGCATAGACCAGGGTGAACCAGATGGCCATGAACAGCAGCATGGCGGAGAACTTCATGCGCTCGGCGAATGCACCGACGATCAGCGCCGGGGTGATGATCGCAAAGGTCATCTGGAAGGTGATGAACACCGCTTCCGGGAACAGCGCCGCAGGGCCAGTAATGCTGGACGGTGTGACACCCGCCAGGAACGCCTTGCCCATCCCGCCGAAGAAGGAGTTGAAGTTGACGACGCCCTGCTCCATGCCGGTGGTGTCGAACGCAATGCTGTAGCCGTAGACGACCCACAGGATGCTGATCAGACCGGTAATGGCGAAGCACTGCATCATCACGGAAAGAATGTTTTTGGAGCGGACCATGCCGCCGTAGAACAGCGCGAGGCCAGGGATGGTCATGAACAGCACCAATGCGGTGGCTGTCAGCATCCAGGCGGTGTCGCCGGAGTTGAGGACTGGAGCCGCCACTTCGTCTGCCGCCATGGCCAGGCTGGGCATTACGATGGACAACAGGGCTCCTAGCCCTGCGAATTTACGCAGAGTCATATTGTTTTCTCCTGGGGCGTTGGGGTTTGGCGGCTTAGATTGCGTCGGTATCGGTTTCGCCGGTACGGATGCGAATAGCCTGTTCCAGATTGACCACGAAGATCTTGCCGTCACCGATCTTGCCGGTGTTGGCCGCCTTGGTTATCGCCTCGATAACCCGATCAAGATCCTTGTCGTCAATGGCGACATCAATCTTCACCTTCGGCAGGAAATCGACTACATATTCCGCGCCGCGATACAGCTCGGTATGACCCTTCTGCCGACCGAAGCCTTTGACCTCAGTGACGGTAATGCCCTGCACGCCGATCTCGGACAGTGACTCGCGTACATCGTCCAACTTGAACGGCTTGATGATGGCAGTGACTAGCTTCATGAAAACTCTCTCCCGAATTGGTGGACTTGCCCCAGGAAAACAAACCCGTCTCAAGTCTAAGCGCAGTGCCTGGCTTTGTAACGCATCGTCGCCTTGGCAATTGCCTTTGCGACGCCAGCTAACCGTTGGTGACGAAACAAGTACCCTGGTCCGTCAGCGCACTGCATTCGTCACAGCGACTGCATCAGTGCATGGGTCATGATCGTCTAAGCAGAAACCTTGCCAGCTCCGTAAAAATCACTGAAATCAATCCGTTGCCCGCTTACATCCGCCCATGGGCCTGCGCTGCGGCCTGGATACGCACAAAAACGGTGCATACCCATTCGGGCCGATGCGCGAAAAGCGTGCGTAGATCACCTTGAAAAGACTGTAGGCGCTGCGTGATACACTGCCGGCCAACTGTTTTCCGGAATGTTTCCCATGCTCGCGCCCAAAGACCTCCTCGACGCCCTGAGCGGCCATGCCTCTCGCCTGTTCAGCGGCGAAACCCCGCTGCCTCGCAACGAAATCGAAAGCCAGTTCAAGGCGCTGCTGCAAAGCGGGTTCAGCAAACTGGACCTGGTGAGCCGCGAGGAATTCGACAGCCAGATGGTGGTCCTGGCCCGCACCCGCGCGCGTCTGGAGAGCCTGGAGGCGAAGGTGGCGGAGTTGGAAGCCAAGTTGACGCCACCCGCTGCTGAATAAACGCGGTCAGTGTGGGAGCTGGCTTGCCTGCGATAGCATCGCCTCAGTCTTTCTGATACACCGAGGCGGCTGCATCGCAGGCAAGCCAGCTCCCACATAAAGCGCTGCGAACGACTCCAGATACGTTCTGTAAAACCTCCCCGCTTCGCTCTTCCCCACCTCGTCTACCCTTGAAAAACCCGCAGGAAGCGGCCTCTCTTTCAAGGAACGAGCATGTCCCTCGCCATCGTCCACAGCCGCGCCCAGATCGGCGTCGAAGCCCCTGCCGTCACGGTCGAAGTGCATATGGCCAATGGCTTGCCATCGTTGACCCTGGTGGGCTTGCCCGAGGCTGCCGTCAAGGAAAGCAAGGACCGCGTGCGCAGCGCCATTCTCAACAGCGCGCTGCAATACCCCGCACGCCGCATTACCCTCAACCTGGCCCCCGCCGACCTGCCCAAGGACGGTGGGCGGTTTGACTTGGCGATTGCCCTGGGGATTCTCGCGGCCAGTGTGCAGGTGCCAGCGTTGATGCTCGATGATGTGGAGTGTCTGGGCGAACTGGCCCTGTCCGGCGAGGTTCGAGCGGTGAAAGGCGTGTTGCCGGCCGCCCTGGCGGCACGCAAGGCAGGGCGCACGGTGATCGTGCCTCGGGCCAATGCCGAGGAAGCCTGCCTGGCGTCCGGGCTGACGGTGATTGCGGTGGATCATCTGCTGCAGGTAGTGGCGCACCTTAATGGGCAGGTGCCGATTGAGCCGTTCAAGTCAGACGGCTTGCTGTACCTCAACAAGCCCTACCCCGACCTGAGTGAAGTGCAAGGCCAACTGGCGGCCAAGCGAGCGCTGTTGATTGCCGCAGCAGGCGCCCACAACCTGTTGTTCAGCGGCCCGCCGGGCACCGGCAAGACCCTTCTCGCCAGCCGCCTCCCCGGCTTGCTGCCGCCGCTGAGTGAACAGGAAGCCCTGGAAGTGGCTGCGATCCAGTCGGTGGTCAGCCTCGCTCCGTTGAGCCACTGGCCGCACCGGCCATTCCGTCAGCCGCATCATTCCGCGTCCGGGCCGGCGCTGGTGGGTGGCGGCTCGAAACCCCAGCCAGGGGAAATCACCCTGGCCCATCATGGGGTGCTGTTTCTCGATGAGTTGCCAGAGTTTGATCGCAAAGTGCTTGAGGTGCTGCGCGAGCCGCTGGAGTCCGGGCATATCGTGATTTCCCGCGCCCGCGACCGGGTGAGTTTCCCGGCGCGGTTTCAACTGGTAGCGGCGATGAACCCCTGCCCTTGCGGCTATATGGGCGAGCCCAGCGGGCGCTGTCGTTGCACGCCGGAGCAGGTCCAGCGCTACCGCAACAAACTGTCCGGGCCGCTGCTGGACCGCATCGACCTGCACCTGACCGTCGCCCGGGAAAGCACCGCGCTGAACCCTGCCAAACAAACCGGCAATGACACGGCCAGCGCTTCTGCCCTCGTCGCCGACGCCAGGGATCGCCAGCAGCAACGCCAAGGCTGTGCAAATGCTTTCCTCGACCTGACGGGGTTGCGCCGCCACTGCGAGTTATCGAAAGTCGACGAAGGCTGGCTGGAGACGGCCTGCGAGCGCTTGACCCTGTCGTTGCGCGCAGCCCACCGGCTGCTCAAGGTCGCACGCACCCTGGCGGATCTGGAGCAGGTGGAAAGCATCATGCGGCATCACTTGGCGGAGGCGTTGCAATACCGGCCAGCAACCTTGGGCTAGAGATCCCGGGGTAAGTCCAGCAACCACCCCGCCACTTCCAGCACCTCACCCAGTGCCGATTCGGCGGACTCGGTGGAGGGGTTAAGCATCAGGTCATCGGCATACCCCATCGCCAAGGCAAAGATCTGGCGCGCGGCGCGTGTGGATGAGTCGCAACGGAACACCTGCGCGGCCACACCCCGCTCGATCACCTCCGCCAGCATGGCTTGCCACTGGGCGTTGATCGACAGATAGGCCTGGGCCATTTGCGGGTCATACAGCGCCTCGTCCCAGGCGTCCAGCCACAGTGCCCAGTCGGCATCGGCGCTGCTTGGCAGGCAGTCACGCAGGAACCCCAGCAACGCCTCGAGAGGCGGCGCCAGCGCCAGGGGGGCACGCACTTCGTCCAACTGGTCGGTGGCGAACCGCACGAAGGCTTCGCGGCGCAGTTCTTTCCAGTCGCTGAAGTAGTGATACACGTGGCTGCGGGACAAACCGGCATGCTCCGCCAGATCGCGGGTGGAGACATCGGCAAAACCCTTGCTGCGAAACAGCTCCAGGGCAGCGGTGATGATCTGGTCTTTACGGTCGATACGCGACATGGGCAATTCCTTACGGGCACCGGCAGATAAGCGGCGCTTGCTTTTTGAGCGATCGCTCAAGGATACTTGAGCAGTCGCTCAATAGTAGCGCCTATCACTCCTTTGGTGCACCCATGCCATCCGTAACGCCGCACATCCTGATCGAAGAAAGCAAGAAAATCGGCCAGCAATCCGCCAGCCAAACCCTCAAGGCAATCGCCAGGGCTTACCCCTGGAAGCTGTTTGGCACGTTGTCGTTGGTCGCGCTGGAGAACGCCTTGCTGTTGGCCTACCCGCTGTTTGCGGGTTTCGCCGTGGACTCGATCCTGCGCGGCGATGCCGGCAGCGCGCTGATTTATGCAGCCGTGGTCATGGCTTTCTGGGTAGTCGGTGCCGCACGCCGGGCCCTGGATACCCGCACCTTCACCCGGATCTACGCCGACCTTGCCGTGCCGGTGATTCTCAACCAGCGCCTGCAAAACCACAGCACGTCAAAGGCTGCCGCGCGGGTAGTGCTGGCACGGGATTTTGTCGATTTTTTCGAAAAACACGTGCCGGTGATCGCTACGGCCCTGGTATCCATCGTTGGTGCAGCCGTGATGCTCCTGGTGATTGAACCCTGGGTCGGCCTGGCCTGCTTTACCGCGCTGGTGCTGTGCATCACCCTGCTGCCGCGCTTTGCGCGCCGTAACGAGCAATTGCACAAACGCTTGAATAACCGCCTGGAGAAAGAAATTGGCCTGGTGGAAAAAGTCAGCGCCCAGACCCTGCGCCGCCATTACCAACTGCTGTCACGCCTGCGTATCTGGCTGTCGGACCGCGAGGCCGCGGCCTATCTGATGCTCGGCGCACTGGCCGCGCTGCTGTTCATCGTGGCGATCAGCCAGTTGGCCTTGTCGCCGGCGGTCAAGGCGGGGCATATCTACGCGGTGATGACGTACCTGTGGACCTTCGTCAGCAGCCTCGACGAAGCGCCAGGGATGGTCGATCAACTGGCGCGGCTCAAGGACATTGGCAAACGGGTGGACCCGGGCCTGGGCCATTGATCAGCCTTGCCGAAACCGATCCACCTCTTGGCGCAGCCCCGCCGCCAGCGTCTCCAACTCCCTGGCGGTAATCGCCAGGTTCGAGACCACTTCACGTTGTTCACTGTTGGCCAGCGCAATGCTCTGCAGGTTGCTGCTGAGCAAGGTCGCCGTGCTGCTTTGCTCCTGGGTGGCGGTGGTGATCGCGGCGAATTGCTGCCCCGCCGAGCGGCTTTGTTCGTCAATGCGCGCCAGGGCCGAGGCCACGTCGGCATTGCGCGACAAGCCTTCCTGCATCAGCACATTGCCCTGCTCCATGGTGCTGATGGCATTGCCGGTTTCCTGCTGGATGCTCTGGATCATCCCGGAGATCTCGTCGGTGGCCTGGCGGGTGCGTGAGGCCAGGTTGCGCACCTCATCGGCAACCACGGCAAACCCACGCCCCTGCTCCCCGGCCCGTGCCGCCTCGATGGCCGCGTTGAGGGCCAACAGGTTGGTCTGGTCGGCAATCGAGGTGATCACGCCGACGATGCCACCGATTTCCTGGGAGCGCTGGCCCAGGGTGTTGATTACCGTGGCCGTGCTATTGAGTGCCGTGGCGATATGCTCCAGGGACGCCGACGCCTCTTGCATCGAGTTGCGGCCAATGCGGGTCTGCTGGGCATTTTCCTGGGCCAGGCGTTCGGTATTGCCCATGTTGTCGGCAATGTTCAACGAGGTGGCACTGAACTCTTCCACCGCACCGGCCATGCTGGTGATCTCGCCGGACTGCTGCTCCATGCCTTCATAGGCCCCACCTGACAAGCCCGACAGCGCCTGGGCGCGGCTGTTGACCTCCTCGGCCGCCTCACGGATATGCGAGACCATGGTCGACAGCGCTTCGCCCATCTGGTTGAAACTGCGCGCCAATTGACCGATTTCGTCATGGCTGGACACATTCAGCCGCGCACTCAAATCACCGGCGCCCAGGGCTTCGGCCTGGCGCACCAGGTCGCTCAATGGCGCCAGCTTGCTGCGCAACAGCCACACCGTAGCGCCTACTGCCAGCAACATCGCCAGCACACTGCCGATCACCAAGCGGATCCCGACTTCCCAGGTCACTGCGCGAATTTCAGCCTTGGGCATGCTCGCTACCACCGCCCAGGGGCCGCCTTCGAACGGCACCGAGACGCTGTAGAAATCTTCGTGCTTGTCGCTCCAGAAACGGCCTGCGCCCGGTTTCTTCGCCAGGTCGAGCATCACCGCAATGGCCTCGTCCGGCGCCTGCACCCCAGCCGGCGCCACCAGCCAATGCTTCTGTTCATCCAGCAGCGCGAGCGAGCCGGTCTGGCCGATGCGAAAACGTTTGAGGTTTTCAAACTGGGCGTTCTGGGCGTCGGTGTAATCAAAACCGATGAACAGCACGGCGATGACCTTGCCACTGCTGTCACGCACCGGGCTGTATTGGGTCATGTAGGAACGGTCGAACAGCACCGCACGGCCGATGTAGGTCTGGCCGCCGGCCACGCGCTGGTAGGCCGCGCCCTGACGGTCGAGTACGGTGCCGATGGCGCGGTTGCCATCCTGTTTGGTCAGGGAGGTACTGATGCGGATGAAGTCTTCGCCGCTGCGCACAAACACCGTGGCCACGCCGCCGGACATCTGCTTGAACTCATCGACCTCGTCGAAGTTGTTGTTGAGCACCGCATCGCCCAGGTAAAGACTCGGGGTCGCTACCCCGGCCACATTCACCGTCTGCTCGGCATGCACACTCAGCCCCGCGCCAAAGCGCTTTTCAAACAGCCCGCTCAAACGCTGGGTGCTCTCGCGCAAGGTGCTGTGGAAGGTATTGAGTTGGTCGGCGAGCAAACGCGCTTCGCTGGCCAGGTGTTCTTCACGGGTCTGCAGGTTGGCCGAATCAAGGGAGCGCAGGGCAAACACGGTGCTGCCGCTGATCACGACAGCCAATATGACCGCCAAGGCGATGCCCAGCTGCGAAGCTATGCGGGCGCGGGGTTGAGACATGACTGCTCCTGGCCGAGGCCCGGATCTTCCTGATCCCATAGCGCTAATCGGCGAATTTCTTGAATTGGGGGCACGCTGAGCCGCAACTAATGGCAGCTGCGACACACCTACTTCGGCGGCCGGGGTCAATACTTGAGCAAATCACAGGGGTATCACTCCAACGCATTGTTGGCGGGCGCTGCATCGATTCAGTCGAGCTGTTCCACTGCCGGCAGTGCCATGGCCCGCACTTCACTTTGCAGAAAGTCCGACAGCCTGCGCAGGCGCTCACCGCCGGGGCGGGTCTTGGGCCAGACCAGGTAGTAGCTCTCGCCGCTGGCCACCGCAGTAGGCCAAGGCAGGCTCAAACGGCCCTGGGCCACATCCTCGGCGACCATCAGCAAGTCGCCCATGGACACGCCGTAGCCCCGGGCGGCAGCAATCATGCCCAGCTCCAGCGTATCGAACACCTGCCCGCCCTTGATGGCGACGCGAGAGGCCAGCCCCGTGCGTTGCAACCAGCGGCGCCAATCACGCCGGTCCGGCGTGGGGTGCAGCAGCTCGGCGCCGGCCAGGCGTTCCACATCCCAGGGGCCATCGTTGAGCAAGTTCGGAGCGCCCACCGGGATCAGCAATTCAGGAAACAGGTAACTGGCTTCCCAGTCCGCAGGAAAGTGCCCATCGCTCAGCAGGACCGCGCAGTCGAACGGCTCCTGGTTGAAGTCCACCTCATCGATGCTCATCCACGCGCTGGTCAACTGCACCTCATTGCCCGGCTGCAGATGCCGGAACCGACTCAACCGCGCCAGCAACCAACGCATGGTCAGGGTCGACGGGGCCTTCATGCGCAAGATGTCGTCCTCGGCATTCAAGGTATGGCAAGCGCGTTCCAGGGCGGCAAAACCCTCGCGCACGCCGGGCAACAGCAGGCGCGCCGACTCGGTGAGCTGCAAGGTGCGCCCGCTGCGCTGGAACAGACGGCAGGCGAAGTGCTCCTCCAGGGTGCGGATATGCCGGCTGACCGCGCTTTGGGTGATGGACAGCTCCTCGGCGGCACGGGTGAACGAGTTGTGCCGGGACGCCGCTTCAAACGCGCGCAGGGCATACAGCGGAGGAAGGCGACGAGACATGAGAAAACTCCGACAGCTTGATCCGCAAACCCTACCAGAATCGTCCTGGCATGAGTTTTAATCATGCGACTGATCGCATTTATCCCTTTGTGCAAAGCGCTGAGAGCGCCGAGAATCAACCCTTCCACCCCTTCCTGAATTATTGAGCGTGATGATCATGCAGCATCCGGCGCGTACCGAACTCTGGGCCATTCTGCGGCTGTCAGGGCCGTTGATTGCCTCACAGTTGGCGCACATGCTGATGGTGCTCACCGACACCTTGATGATGGCCCGCCTGAGCCCCGAAGCCCTGGCCGGCGGCGGGCTGGGGGCGGCGAGCTACTCGTTTGTGTCGATCTTTTGCATCGGCGTGATAGCCGCCGTGGGCACCCTGGTCGCTATCCGCCAGGGCGCCGGTGATATCGAAGGCGCCACCCGCCTGACCCAGGCGGGACTCTGGCTGGCCTGGCTGATGGCCCTGGTGGCGGGCCTGCTGCTGTGGAACCTCAAGCCCGTACTGCTGATGTTCGGCCAGACCGAAACCAACGTGCAGTCGGCCGGCCAGTTCCTGATGATCCTGCCGTTCGCCCTGCCCGGCTACCTGACGTTCATGGCCCTGCGCGGCTTCACCAGCGCCATCGGCAAAGCCACGCCGGTGATGGTGATCAGCCTGTGCGGCACGGTGATCAACTACCTGCTCAACCACGCGCTGATCGAAGGCATGTTCGGCCTGCCCAAGCTGGGCCTGATGGGCATTGGCCTGGTCACCGCGATTGTCGCCAACTGCATGGCCCTGGCGCTGCTGTGGTACATCAAATACAACCGCGCCTACGCGGCCTACCCATTGGGCAAGGGCCTGTTGCGGCCCAACCTGCACTACCTGCGCGAGCTGTGGCGCCTGGGCCTGCCGATTGGCGGCACCTATGCAGTGGAAGTCGGCTTGTTCGCCTTCGCGGCGCTGTGCATGGGCACCATGGGCAGTACGCAGTTGGCAGCGCATCAGATTGCCCTGCAAATCGTCTCGGTGGCGTTCATGGTGCCGGCGGGCATGTCCTATGCGGTCACCATGCGCATCGGTTTGCATTACGGCGGCGGGCACCTGCTGGGCGCGAGGCTGGCCGGGCGGGTCGGGATCGCCTTCGGCGCAACGGTGATGCTGGGGTTTGCCATGGTGTTCTGGTTGTTTTCAGACCCGCTGATCGGCCTGTTCCTCGACCATGACGACCCGGCCTTCGCCCAGGTGATCAGCCTGGCGGTCAGCCTGTTGGCGGTGGCGGCGTGGTTCGAGTTGTTCGACGGCGTGCAAACCATTGCCATGGGTTGTATACGCGGGCTCAAGGATGCCAAGACCACCTTCCTCGTCGGCCTGGGCTGCTACTGGTTGATTGGCGCGCCAGCGGCCTGGTTGATGGCGTTTACCCTGGATTGGGGCCCGACCGGGGTGTGGTGGGGACTGGCGCTGGGCCTGGCCTGTGCGGCGATTACCCTGACGTGGGCGTTTGAAAGAAAGATGAAGCGGATGATTGCCCAGGAACCGCAAATCGGCATGGCCCCACAGCCGAACTGAAGCATGTACTCGGTCAATGTGGGAGCTGGCTTGCCTGCTCCCACATTTTTGATTGGATTTACAAAGTCAGATCACTTCACCCAACAACGCCTGTTGGCTGCTGCCAAATGTCAGGTATTCCACCAACTCCGGCAACGGCAATGGCTTGCTGATCAGGTAGCCCTGGGCCTGGTCGCAGCCAAACAGACGCAACAACGCCAGTTGCTCCGGCGTCTCCACACCTTCGGCCACCACTTCCAGGTTGAGGTTATGGGCCAGGTTGATCATGGCGTGCACCAGCTTGCGGTTTTCCTCGCGCTCTTCCATGCCGCCGACAAAGCTCTTGTCGATCTTGAGCAGGGCAATCGGCAGGCTGTTGAGGTGTACGAAGGATGAAAACCCGGTACCAAAGTCATCCAGGGAAAAGCGTACGCCCAGGCGGCCCAAGGCATCCATGGTCTGCTTGACCAGGTCGCTGCGGCGCATCACGGCGGTTTCCGTCAGTTCGAATTCCAGCCACTGCGCCTCCACCCCACGCTCGGCAATCAGCCGGCTCAAGGTCGACAGCAATTGGCTGTCCTGGAATTGGCGGAACGACAGGTTGACCGCCATGTGCAGCGGCGGCAGGCCGCGTTCGCGCAGGTCCTGCATGTCGCGCAGGGCACGGGAAATCACCCAGTAGCCCAACGGCACAATCAGGCCGCTCTGCTCGGCCAACGGCACGAACTCGCTTGGCGGCAATAGCCCGCGCTCGCCATGGCGCCAGCGCACCAGGGCTTCGAGGCCGACGATATGCCCATCGTCCAGGTCCAGGCGCGGCTGGTAATGCAGCTCCAGCTCATCACGGCGCAGCGCCCGGCGCAGTTCGCTTTCCAGGTCGGCAAGGCTGCGGGCGTTGCGGTTGATTCGTTCATTGAAGATATGAAAGGTGCAGCCCTGGGTGCTCTTGGCCTGTTGCATGGCGATGTGCGCGTGCCACATCAACGGGTCGGCGCCGGCCTTGGCGCGGGCATGGGCCACACCGAGGCTGCAGCCGATCAGCAGGCTCTCGCCATCGACCCAGTAAGGTTCGGCCATGGCCTCGGTGATGCGTTCGGCCATCCACTCGGCGCGTTGCGGCGCGCGGCGGGTGTCGATCAACAAGGCGAATTCGTCACTGCCCAGGCGCGCCAGTTGGTCGCCGGCTTCGAGCTGGCTCTTGAGCCGCGAGACCACTTGCAGGATCAGCCGGTCGCCCGCCTGGTGGCCGAGGGCATCGTTGGCATGGCGGAAGTTGTCCAGGTCCAGATGGCCGAGGGCCAGGCCACGCCCGTCGTTTTCTGCCAGGCGCGCCGCCAGCAGGGTCTGGAACCCCTGGCGGTTGGCGATGCCGGTCAGCGGATCCTGTTCGGCCAGTCGTTGCAGGGTGTTTTCCAGCAAGCCGCGCTCGCGCACATGGCGCAGGCAGCGGCGAACCGTATCGACATCAAACGCACCGAGGATCAGCCAGTCGCTGGCGCCCAACGGCGCAACCAGCGGCTCCTGCTCCAGCAGCAAGACGGTCGGCAGGCTGCAACGGCCTGGGCCGGGTTGCAGGCTGGGGGTGGTGAGCAAGACGGCGGTGCGGTCGTCGTCGAACAGGCTGCTCACCGACTCCCAATTTGGCGCACTGATCAGCACTGCCCCGTCGCCCATCGGCGCCAGGCACTCGCGCAACAACGCTGCCCACGTAGGCGTATCGGCCAATAGCAGCAAACGCAAGGGTTCGACAGGCGTAGACAAGCTAGCTCCCTAGACTGTGCAAGATTTCGTTGGCGGCGGGCATTATGACGTGCAGCCTGATAATCACCAATGATATTGGTTATCAAATACGCGCAGTGCGGCTCTAGATCGAACGATAGACCCAAAAACCCCGCACATCCTGCGGCAAAGTAACAAAAGCGGCAAATTTAGATCGAGTGGTACGTCACACTGTCGTTCAGAGGCAGCAGAATCTTGCCAGCCTGTTAAAATGCCCGCCCTTTTGAACAATGACTCCCAAAATTCCGTATGTCCCGACTCAATCCCCGGCAGCAAGAAGCCGTGAACTACGTCGGCGGCCCTCTATTGGTGCTCGCCGGTGCTGGCTCCGGCAAGACCAGCGTGATCACCCGCAAGATCGCGCACTTGATCCAGAACTGCGGCATCCGTGCCCAGTACATCGTCGCCATGACCTTTACCAACAAGGCCGCGCGCGAGATGAAAGAGCGCGTCGGCACCCTGCTCAAGGGTGGCGAAGGCCGTGGCCTCACCGTGTGTACCTTCCACAACCTGGGGCTGAACATCATCCGCAAGGAGCATGCGCGGCTGGGCTACAAGCCGGGCTTCTCGATCTTTGACGAGACCGACGTCAAGGCCCTGATGACCGACATCATGCAGAAGGAATACGCGGGCGACGACGGCGTCGATGAGATCAAGAACATGATCGGCGCCTGGAAAAACGACCTGATCCTGCCCCCCGAAGCCCTGGAAAACGCACGCAACCCCAAGGAACAGACCGCCGCCATCGTCTACACCCACTACCAGCGCACGCTCAAGGCGTTCAATGCGGTGGACTTCGACGACCTGATCCTGCAGCCGGTCAAGCTGTTCCAGGAACACGCCGACATCCTCGAAAAGTGGCAGAACAAGGTGCGCTACCTGCTGGTGGATGAATACCAGGACACCAACGCCAGCCAGTATTTGCTGGTGAAGTTGCTGATCGGTACGCGCAACCAGTTCACCGTGGTCGGCGACGATGACCAGTCGATCTACGCCTGGCGCGGCGCGCGCCCGGAAAACCTGATGCTGCTCAAGGTCGACTACCCGTCGCTGAAAGTGGTGATGCTGGAGCAGAACTATCGCTCCACCAGCCGCATCCTGCGTTGCGCCAACGTGCTGATCTCCAACAACCCCCACGAGTTTGAAAAGCAGCTGTGGAGCGAGATGGGCCACGGCGACGAAATCCGCGTGATCCGCTGCCGCAACGAAGATGCCGAAGCCGAGCGCGTGGCCGTCGAGATCCTCAGCCTGCACCTGCGCACCGACCGGCCCTACAGCGATTTTGCGATCCTGTATCGCGGTAACTACCAGGCCAAGCTGATCGAGCTGAAGCTGCAGCACCACCAGGTGCCGTATCGCCTGTCAGGCGGCAACAGCTTTTTCGGACGCCAGGAAGTAAAGGATCTGATGGCCTACTTCCGGTTGATCGTGAACCCGGATGACGACAACGCCTTCCTGCGCGTGATCAACGTACCGCGTCGGGAGATCGGCTCCACCACCCTGGAAAAACTCGGCAACTACGCCACCGAACGCAAGATCTCGATGTACGCCGCCACCGACGAAATCGGCCTGGGCGAACACCTGGATACGCGCTTCACCGATCGCCTGTCGCGCTTCAAGCGCTTTATGGACAAGGTGCGCGAGCAGTGCGCCGGCGAAGACCCGATCAGCGCACTGCGCAGCATGGTCATGGATATCGACTATGAAAACTGGCTGCGCACCAACAGCTCCAGCGACAAGGCCGCGGATTACCGCATGGGCAACGTCTGGTTCCTGATCGAAGCGCTGAAGAACACCCTGGAAAAAGACGAAGACGGTGAAATGACCGTCGAGGACGCCATCGGCAAGCTGGTCCTGCGCGACATGCTCGAGCGCCAGCAGGAAGAAGAAGATGGCGCCGAAGGGGTGCAAATGATGACCTTGCATGCATCCAAGGGCCTGGAATTCCCCTATGTGTTCATCATGGGCATGGAAGAGGAAATCCTCCCACACCGCTCCAGTATCGAAGCCGACACCATTGAAGAAGAACGGCGCCTGGCCTACGTGGGCATTACCCGCGCGCGTCAGACCCTGGCCTTCACCTTTGCGGCCAAGCGCAAGCAATACGGCGAGATCATCGACTGCGCCCCGAGCCGCTTCCTCGATGAGCTGCCACCGGACGATTTGGCCTGGGAAGGCAACGACGACACCCCGACTGAAGTCAAGGCGGTACGCGGCAACACTGCCCTGGCGGATATACGCGCGATGCTAAAGCGCTAGAATCGACTACTTTTTAATCTACTTTCGGCGCCCCTTGCGCCACCAGAGGAAGCTTTTGTGGAAGCACTGCACAAGAAAATTCGCGAAGAAGGCATCGTGCTTTCCGACCAGGTACTCAAGGTCGACGCCTTTCTGAACCATCAGATCGACCCGGCGCTGATGAAGCTGATCGGCGACGAATTCGCCGCGCTGTTCAAGGATTCGGGGATCACCAAGATCGTCACCATCGAAGCCTCGGGTATCGCGCCAGCGATCATGACCGGCCTGAACCTGGGCGTGCCGGTGATTTTCGCCCGCAAGCAACAGTCCCTGACCCTGACGGAAAACCTGCTGTCGGCGACGGTGTATTCCTTCACCAAGAAAGTCGAAAGCACCGTGGCGATTTCCCCGCGCCACCTGACCAGCAGCGACCGCGTGCTGGTGATCGATGACTTCCTGGCCAACGGCAAGGCTTCCCAGGCGCTGATTTCGATCATCAAACAGGCCGGCGCCACCGTGGCAGGCCTGGGGATTGTGATCGAGAAGTCGTTCCAGGGCGGCCGTGCAGAACTGGATGCCCAGGGCTACCGTGTTGAGTCGCTGGCGCGGGTGAAGTCCCTGGCCGGTGGGGTTGTGACCTTCATCGACTGAAGGTGAGCGAGCACAGTTAAAAATGTGGGAGCTGGCTTGCCTGCGATAGCGCAGTGTCAGGCGACAGAGATGTCGACTGTCAGGCCCTCATCGCAGCATAGGTATCTACACAACTTTCAGAAACTGACGATTTTCCCTGTGGCGAGCGGGCTTGCCCCGCGCTGGGGTGCGAAGCAGCCCCAATAAGCCGAATGCGTTGTACCAGATACACCGCAGCGGCTGGTTTTGGGGCTGCTTCGCACCCCAGCGCGGGGCAAGCCCGCTCGCCACAACTGCGCTATCTGCCTGGATTTAGGCGTTGCTGCAAAGTTGTGTAGATACCTATGCTCATCGCAGGCAAGCCACCTCCCACATTTGCCTTGTGTTACCTATCAGTGTGCGGTGGCCTGTAGGCCAGCAAGCAATAGGCGCTGATACAGATCCTCTTTAAACCCCTCAGGCTTATCCAGGCGCATGCGCACCAGATGCTCGGGAAACGCCGCAGGTTCCGGTGCATCCAGCGCCGCCTTGCCCAACTCCAGAATCTCCGTCAGCTTGAATTTGCTCTTGAGCCAGTTCAGCGCGCGCAACAAATCCCGCTCTTGATCAGTGAAGTCACTGCCCAGCGGATACTCCGGAAACAGCCTTGAATGCCGCGCCTGCACCGCCTGCAAACGCTCGGGGGTGTTGTCGGCAAAGCGTGGGTCGAGCTGGAAGTCCTTGGGCAACTTGCCGGCTTTTTGCGCCTGTTCGATCAAGTCGGCCTGGAACCGTGAGTCGGTGATATTGAGCAACGCCTCGATCACCTTGGCGTCGGTCTGGCCGCGCAGGTCAGCGATGCCGTATTCGGTGATCACGATATCGCGCAGGTGCCGTGGAATCGTGCAATGGCCGTACTCCCAGACAATATTGGAGCTGACCTCGCCAGCCGATTCACGCCAACTGCGCAGGATCAGGATCGAGCGCGCCCCCTCCAGTGCATGGCCTTGGGCGACAAAGTTGTATTGCCCACCCACACCGCTGAGCACGCGGCCATCTTCCAGTTGGTCGGCAACGCCTGCACCCAGTAGCGTCACCATGATTGCGCTGTTGATAAACCGCGCATCCACGCGCTGTAAACGCTTGAGTTCTTCCTGCCCGTACAGCTCGTTGATATAGCTGATGCGGGTCATGTTGAATTCCAGACGCTTGGCGTGGGTCATTTCCTGCAAGCGCTGGTAAAAACTGCGGGGGCCGAGGAAAAACCCACCGTGGATCGATATGCCATCGGGCTGCGCCGCATCGTCCAGCAGGCCAGCGTTGGCCTGCTCCTGCGTCGCCACATCCGGGTACACCTTGCGCCGCACAATCCCGGCATCGGCCAGCACCAGCAGGCCGTTGACGAACATTTCGCTGCAACCATAAAGACCCCGGGCAAACGGTTCGACCCCACCCTCACGGCTGATCAGCGGCGCCCATTGGTACACATCCAGGTCGGTGAGCAACTGCCGATAGCTCTCGTTATCGGCCTGACGCGCCAGCAACGCGGCGGTCAAGGCGTCGCCCATCGAACCGATACCAATCTGCAAGGTGCCGCCATCGCGCACCAGGGTGCTGGCGTGCAAACCGATGAAGTGGTCCTGCAAACCCACTGGCATGTTGGGCGTAGAGAACAGCGTGGTGCGGTCTTTTTCGTCGATCAGGAAGTCGAACTGATCCATGCCCAGTTCGGCATCACCGGGCATGTAGGGCAAATCTTCATGCACCTGGCCGACCACCAGGATGGTCTCGCCTGCCGCGCGGCGCTTGGCGATCATGGGCAACAGGTCGAGGGTGATATCCGGGTTGCAACTCAGGCTCAGGCGATCCGGGTGCTCACTGCTGCTGGCCACCAATTGCGCAACCAGGTTCAGGCCGGCGGCGTTGATATCGCGGGCGGCATGGCTGTAGTTGCTGCTGACGTAGTCCTGCTGGGCCTGGGTGCTGTGCAACAGGCTGCCGGGCTGCATGAAGAACTGCTGCACGTGGATATTGGCCGGCAGGCTGTCCTTGCGCAGGGCGGCAAGGTAATCCAGCTCGGGGTAATCACCGAACACCCGCTCGACAAACGGCTCCAGAAAGCGCTTCTGCAAACCATCACCCAGCGGCGGGCGACCCAGGCTCAACGCGGTGTAGATCGTCAGCGACCGCTCGGGCAGCTTGGCGATACGCCGGTACAAGGCATTGGCAAACAGATTCGGCTTACCCAGACCCAGCGGCATACCCATGTGGATATGCGCCGGTAGGCGCTCCAGTACGTCGTCGACCGCTTGCTCGATTGAACACAACTGCACCATCCGACCCTCCTGACGTTCCGTGATTAGGGGTTGGACCGAGCTTGCCGGGTCTTTGCTGCAATGAACAGCCTTGGCCGGCAAATTGCGGGCACAAAAAAGCCGCTGGTCAGCGGCTTTTTGGCGAAGATCGGTTTATTTCAAACCAGACATCTTCTCGATGGCAGCCTTGAGGTCGTCATCCGAGCAATCGGAGCAGGTGCCTTTAGGCGGCATGGCGTTGATGCCGGTGATGGCCTTGGCCAGGATGCCGTCGAGGCCGCCCTGGTGGTCGGCGCGCTCTTTCCAGGCTGCGGTGTCACCGATTTTCGGTGCGCCCAAAAGGCCAGTGCCGTGGCAAGCATTACAGTGTTTGGCGATGATCTCGTCCGGCGTTTTTGCGCCGCCGCCGCCCGCTGTCACAGCGACTTCCATGCCCTTGCATTCCTCACCTTGAATACAGACCTTCCCCACGGGTTCAAGGCGCTTGGCAATATCATCATTGGTCGCAGCTTGAGCGCTGGCAGCCCAAAGGGCCAGTACGGTTGCTGGTACAGCCAGCATTTTCATAATTAGGTTCACGCGTTCACCCTCATGGTGGCTATTCACGCCTGCGGCCACGGTTTCGCAGGCGGCGAAAGTATAACGGTTAGGCCGCCTCACTGAAACAACCCTATTATCCAAGGGGAGATTGAGCATGGCGAAATACAACTACGGGCACCTCTGCAAGGTAGGCAGGGCGCCTCTTCTGTTAAAAGTTCGCGGGTGTGGCTGCGCTGATTAGTCGCGCCGGCACATCGAACGGATTGCGAAAACGGTGCGGCTTGGTGCTTTCAAAGTAGTAGCTATCGCCGGCTTCGAGCACAAAAGTTTCGACGCCCACGACCAATTCCAGACGACCTTCCAGCAGGATCCCGGTTTCCTCGCCGTCATGGGTCAGCATTTCCTCGCCCGTATCGGCGCCCGGTGGGTAGATTTCGTTGAGAAACGCAATCGCCCGGCTCGGATGTGCCCGGCCCACCAGCTTCATGGTGACCGCGCCATCGGAGATGTCGATCAGCTCATTGGCTTTATAGACGATCTGCGTCGGTTTTTCCTGGAGGATCTCCTCGGAAAAGAACTCGACCATGGACATGGGGATGCCGCCCAGCACCTTGCGCAAGGAGCTGATGGAGGGGCTGACACTGTTTTTCTCGATCATCGAAATGGTGCTGTTGGTGACGCCCGCACGCTTGGCGAGTTCACGCTGGGAAAGACCTTTCAGTTTACGGATGGATTGCAGTCGTTCGCCGACGTCCAATGCAGGAGCCTCCTAGGATTCAGGCTTTGTTGTAATTGAGCGTTATCATGGCGACAGCGTTCAGTATTTACAACACTTTGGTCTGAATCCCGCAGGGCTTCATCTGCAGCTGGCGGCTAAGCGCCGGAATAGAGCCGTGGCACACGGCGCAGGTTGCAGAAAATCTGATAAGGGATGGTCTCGGCGGCGGTCGCCACATCGCTGGCGAGGATGTTTTTGCCCCACAACTCGACGGTCGAACCCAGACCCGCCTGGGGTACATCGGTCAGGTCGATGCACAGCATGTCCATCGACACCCGCCCCAGCAACTGGCTGCGCTGGCCGGCGACCAGTACCGGCGTACCGGTCGGCGCATGCCGTGGATAACCGTCGGCATACCCCATGGCAACCACACCGATACGCATCGGCTTGGGCGTCACGAAGCGCGCGCCATAACCCACGGGCTCGCCCGCAGGCAGCTCGCGTACGCAGATGACTTTCGATTCCAGGGTCATCACCGGCTGCAAACGCGCGGCAACCGCCTGGTCTTCGCCAAACGGCGTCGCACCGTAAAGCATGATGCCGGGCCGTACCCAGTCGCTGGAAACGCTCGGCCAGCCCATCACCGACGGCGAGTTGCGCAGGCTGACCTGGGCCGCCAAGCCCTGGCGCGCGGCCTCGAAGACCGTGACCTGTTCATCGCTGCTCGCGCAGTCCAGTTCATCGGCACGGGCGAAGTGGCTCATCAGCACGATCTTGGCCACTTTGCCGCTGGCCAGCAGGCGCTGATAGGCGTCGTGATAATCCTTGGGATGCAAGCCGACCCGGTGCATGCCCGAATCCAGCTTCAACCATACCGTCAGCGGCTTGCTCAGGCGCGCCTGTTCAATCGCTTCCAGCTGCCACAGCGAATGCACCACGCACCAGAAGTCATGCTCGATGATCAGCGGCAGTTCGTCGGCCTCGAAGAACCCTTCGAGCAACAATACCGGCCCACCAATCCCGGCAGCGCGCAGTTCCAGCGCTTCCTCGATACAGGCCACGGCAAAACCGTCGGCCTGGTCTTCCAGGGCCTGGGCCACGCGCACGGCTCCATGGCCGTAGGCATCGGCCTTGATCACGGCAAGGGCCTTGGCCCCGGTCAGTTCGCGGGCCAATTGGTAGTTGTGGCGCAGGGCTTGTAGGTCGATCAGGGCACGGGCAGGACGCATGGCGGCAGGCTTCTAGGCGGCGGTAGGAAGAAAAAACCGGTACCGACCGACAGCGCCGGCACCGGAAGAGGGATCGTTTAAGGCAGAGCGGCCACAACAGACAGCTCGACCAGGATTTCGGGTTCACACAGTTTCGATTCGACCGTGGCACGGGCGGGTGCGACACCTTTTGGCAGCCACTTGTCCCATACCGCGTTCATGCCGGCAAAGTCGGCGTCGATGTCTTTGAGGTAGATCGTCACCGACAGCAACTTGGTTTTGTCGGTACCGGCCAGATCCAGCAAGCGCTCGATGTTGGCCAAAGTCTCGCGGGTCTGCTGTTCAATCCCGGCACTCATGTCGTCGCCGACTTGCCCTGCCAGATACACGGTACCGCTGTGGACAACGATCTGGCTCATGCGCTCATTGGTGAGCTGGCGCTGGATTGACATGTTTTGTGGACTCCTGAGGGTTGCCGTAACGGGAAATATCGAGGCCTGCGGCGCTGATCTGCGCGGTTTTCTTGGCCATCAGGTCCGCCAGCAAGCGGCCAGAGCCACAGGCCATGGTCCAGCCGAGGGTGCCGTGGCCGGTGTTCAAGAACAGATTCTTGAACGGGGTGGCGCCGACAATTGGCGTACCGTCCGGGGTGGTCGGGCGCAGCCCGGTCCAGAACGTGGCTTCGCTCAGATCACCGCCCTGAGGATAAAGGTCGTTGACGATCATCTCCAGGGTTTCGCGCCGGCGCGGGTTCAGCGACAGGTCAAAACCGGCTATTTCAGCCATGCCGCCAACCCGGATGCGGTTGTCGAAACGGGTGATCGCAACCTTGTAGGTTTCGTCGAGAATGGTCGAAGTCGGGGCCATCGCCGGGTTGGTGATGGGCACGGTCAGGGAGTAACCCTTGAGCGGATACACCGGCGCCTTGATCCCCAGCGGCTTGAGCAACTGCGGCGAGTAGCTGCCCAGGGCCAGCACGTAGCGATCGGCGGTTTCCAGCTTGCCGTCGATCCACACACCGTTGATACGATCACCGGCGTGGTCCAGGCGCTGAATGTCCTGCTCGAAACGGAACTCCACGCCCAACTGCTTGCACATATCGGCCAGGCGGGTGGTGAACATCTGGCAGTCGCCGGTCTGGTCATTGGGCAGGCGCAAGGCACCGGCCAGGATATCCGTGACGCTGGCCAGGGCCGGCTCGACGCGGGCGATGCCGGCGCGGTCGAGCAGCTCGAACGGTACGCCGGACTCTTTCAACACGGCAATATCTTTGGCCGCACCATCGAGTTGCGCCTGGGTACGGAACAATTGCGTGGTACCCAGGCTACGGCCTTCGTAGGCAATGCCGGTTTCGGCGCGCAGTTCGTCGAGGCAGTCGCGGCTGTACTCGGACAGACGCACCATGCGCTCCTTGTTCACCGCATAGCGGTTGGCCGTGCAGTTGCGCAGCATCTGCGCCATCCACAGGTATTGGTCGATATCGGCCGTGGCCTTGATCGCCAGCGGCGCATGGCGCTGCAGCAGCCACTTGATGGCCTTGAGCGGCACACCCGGCGCAGCCCATGGCGACGCATAGCCGGGCGAAACCTGGCCGGCGTTGGCGAAGCTGGTCTCCATTGCAACGGCCGGCTGACGGTCGACCACGACCACCTCAAAACCGGCACGCGCCAAATAGTAGGCACTGGCCACACCAATGACACCGCTACCCAAGACCAAAACGCGCATTTTTATATCCTCATCACGGCTTGACCGCTGACGTTTGTTGTTCAGCACAAAGATGTGGGCAGTATAAAAAGCAATGACCAGTGCATTTCACTATATAAGTGCCTATATTTGGCGACAATTCTCGGCAAAAACCCTTTTCACGGAGGAGCATCCCCTATGCGGACCAATACCCAGACCAAGCGGGAGCTGGACAAGATCGACCGCAACATCCTGCGCATCCTGCAGGCGGACGGGCGGATATCGTTTACCGAGCTGGGGGAGAAGGTAGGACTGTCGACCACGCCCTGCACCGAACGGGTCCGGCGCCTGGAGCGCGAGGGGATCATCATGGGCTACAACGCCCGCCTCAATCCGCAGCACTTGAAGGGTAGCCTGCTGGTGTTTGTCGAGATCAGCCTCGACTACAAATCCGGCGATACCTTCGAAGAATTCCGACGTGCCGTGCTGAAACTGCCCCATGTGCTGGAGTGCCACCTGGTCTCGGGGGATTTCGACTATCTAGTGAAGGCGCGGATTTCCGAAATGGCGTCGTACCGCAAACTGCTGGGCGACATCCTGCTCAAGCTGCCCCATGTGCGCGAGTCCAAGAGCTATATCGTGATGGAAGAGGTGAAGGAGAGCCTGAACCTGCCGATCCCGGATTGATCCTGTGGGAGCTGGCTTGCCTGCGATAGCGATCAACCGGCCGCCATTTTCATTGCCTGGTACACCGTCATCGCAGGCAAGCCAGCTCCCACCTTTTGACCGAGTACATCTGTCAGACCAGCACCTGCCGCGTCGTCGCCATGTACTCGTGGATCTGCTTCTCGACCCGAGGGTGAATCAGTTCCACCGGCCCACGGTTATTGGGGCATGGCAGGCTGGGCGTAGTACCAAACAACCTACAGATCAATGGGCGCTCGTCGTACACCGTGCAGCCGTTGGGCCCCAGGTGTACACAGTTCAGCTCATCCATGGCCGCTTCCTGCTCGGCCGCGGTCTTGCGCGGCAGGCGCGACATTTCCTCGGTGGATGTAGTCACCGGCCCACAGCAATCATGGCAACCCGGCACACACTCGAACGAGGGAATCTGCCGGCGCAGCGCGTTGACTTTCTGGCTGTTGCAACTCATCGAAACCCATACCGAACGGCGAATAGGCGTGGATTTTGCCCTAAAAGCCCCGAGTGAGACAGCTTCACCCGACCGCTGTATCCTGCGTCAAATTTTCCAAACACGGATGCTCCCCATGACCGCCAGCGCCCGGCACACCGCTTCCTACTACGCCGCCAGCAGCCTGCCGCAACCCGATTACCCGGTGCTGGCGGGTGAAGTCGTCGCCGATGTGTGCGTGGTAGGCGGTGGGTTTTCCGGGCTGAACACCGCGCTGGAGCTGGCTGAACGGGGCTTCAGCGTGGTGCTGCTGGAGGCCCGCAAGATTGCCTGGGGCGCCAGCGGGCGCAATGGCGGGCAGTTGATTCGTGGCGTCGGCCACGGCCTGGATCAGTTTGCCAATGTGGTCGGCACCGAAGGCGTGCGGCAGATGAAATTGATGGGCCTGGAAGCCGTGGAAATCGTGCGCCAGCGGGTCGAGCGCTTCCAGATTGAATGCGACCTGACCTGGGGTTACTGCGACCTGGCCAACAAGCCCCGCGACCTGCAGGGCCTGGCCGCCGATGCCGAGGAGTTGCACGACCTGGGTTATCGCCACGAACTGCGCCTGCTGCAAGCCGGGGAGATGGGCAGCGTGATCGGTTCCGACCGTTACGTAGGCGGCATGATCGACATGGGCTCCGGCCACCTGCACCCGCTGAACCTGGCCCTCGGCGAAGCCGCCGCCGCGCAGCAACTGGGAGTCAGGCTGTTCGAGCACTCCGCAGCGGTGCGCATCGACTACGGCCCTGAAGTCAAAGTCCACACCGCCCACGGCAGTGTGCGCGCCAAGACTCTGGTGCTGGGCTGCAATGCCTACCTCAACGGCCTCAACCCCCACCTGAGCGGCAAGGTACTGCCCGCCGGCAGCTACATCATCGCCACCGAACCCTTGAGCCCGACCCAGGCCGCCGAGCTGCTGCCGCAAAACATGGCCGTGTGTGATCAGCGGGTCACGGTGGATTACTTCCGGCTGTCAGCCGACCGCCGCCTGCTGTTTGGCGGCGCCTGCCATTATTCCGGGCGCGACCCTCAAGACATCGCGGCTTATATGCGGCCCAAGATGCTCAAGGTCTTCCCGCAACTGGCCGAGGTGAAAATCGACTACCAATGGGGCGGCATGATCGGCATCGGTGCCAACCGCCTGCCGCAGATTGGCCGCTTGGCCGACCAACCCAACGTGTACTTTGCCCAGGCGTATGCCGGCCATGGCCTGAACGCCACCCACCTGGCGGGCAAGCTGCTGGCCGAAGCCATTAGCGGCCAGCACCGTGGGCGCTTCGATCTGTTTGCCCAGGTGCCCCACGTCACCTTCCCTGGCGGCAAGCACTTGCGCTCGCCGTTGCTGGCCCTGGGCATGCTCTGGCACCGCTTGAAAGAACTGCTCTGACTCACCCGCGCCAGAACGGCTTCAAGCCTTCCTGGCGCGCTTGCTCAGCGCTTAAGCCGATATCGCGCAGTTGCTCCGGGGTCAGGTCCAGCAGGGCCAGGCGCGTGTGGCGACGGCGCCAGAACAGTTCCCAACGGCTCGGCTGACCAGGCGCCAGCCCAGTCAGCCCACGCTCCTGCCCTGCTTCCAGCTCCTGACTGTGTAGCGCCAGCCGCACATCGCTCAAGCCACTCATTGTCCTGCCCCTCATTTGCCTGTTGCCATGAGTGACTAGAATGGATGGCGCGGCAAAACCATTACAGATTCAACCAACCTTTATTAAATCCATACAGATACTGCCATGCAGGGGCTGAATCCTGTATTTTCCCTTCATCTGTACTGGTCCACCGGGAGCGACCGCCATGACCCTCTACGTCAACCTCGCCGAATTGCTGGGTACCCGCATCGAGCAAGGCTTCTATCGCCCCGGCGATCGCCTGCCCTCGGTGCGCGCCCTGAGCGTGGAACATGGGGTCAGCCTGAGCACCGTGCAGCAGGCTTACCGATTACTGGAAGACAACGGCCTGGCGACGCCCAAGCCAAAATCCGGCTACTTCGTGCCCGTCGGGCGCGAGCTGCCGGCGCTGCCCGCCGTGGGTCGGCCGGCCCAGCGCCCGGTGGAGATCTCCCAGTGGGACCAGGTACTGGAACTGGTGCGCGCGGTGCCGCGCAAAGACGTCATACAGATGGGCCGCGGTATGCCAGATGTAATGTCACCGACCATCAAGCCCTTGCTGCGCAGCCTGGCCCGGGTCAGCCGCCGCCAGGACCTGCCGGGCCTGTACTACGACAACATCTACGGCTGTATGGAATTGCGCGAGCAAATAGCCCGTCTGTCATTGGATTCCGGCTGCCAGCTCGACGCCCAGGACATCGTGATCACCACTGGCTGCCACGAAGCCTTATCCTCCAGCATCCGCGCGATTTGCGAACCCGGCGATATCGTCGCCGTGGACTCGCCAAGCTTCCATGGCGCCATGCAGACCCTCAAGGGCCTGGGCATGAAAGCCCTGGAAATCCCCACCGACCCGCTCACCGGCATCAGCCTCGAAGCCCTGGAACTGGCCCTGGAGCAATGGCCGATCAAGGTCATCCAGCTGACGCCCAACTGCAACAACCCCCTGGGCTACATCATGCCCGAGGCGCGCAAGCGGGCGCTGCTGACCCTGGCCCAGCGCTTTGACGTGGCGATCATCGAGGACGATGTGTATGGCGAACTGGCCTACAGCTACCCGCGACCGCGCACCATCAAGTCCTTCGACGAAGATGGCCGCGTCCTACTCTGCAGCTCGTTCTCCAAGACCCTGGCCCCCGGCCTGCGGATCGGCTGGGTAGCGCCCGGACGCTATCTGGAGCGGGTGCTGCACATGAAGTACATCAGCACCGGCTCCACTGCCACCCAACCACAGATCGCCATTGCCGAATTCCTCAAGAACGGGCACTTCGAACCGCATTTGCGGCGCATGCGTACCCAATACCAGCGCAATCGCGACCTGATGCTCGATTGGGTCAGTCGCTATTTCCCCGCCGGCACCCGCGCCAGCCGGCCCCAGGGCAGCTTTATGCTGTGGGTGGAACTGCCCGAAGGCTTCGACACCCTCAGGCTCAACCGGGCCCTGGTCGAGCAGGGAGTGCAGATTGCCGTAGGCAGTATCTTTTCCGCTTCGGGCAAATACCGTAACTGCCTGCGGATGAACTACGCTGCCAAGCCAACCCCGCAGATTGAAGAGGCGGTGCGCAAGGTCGGGGCAACGGCGAGCAAGATGCTCGCCGAAGCCGAACAGCGGATGGACTGACCTTTTGCCAGCAATCACCGTCATATGCCCACCACCGTCCTGATTCGGAACCTGTCTCCTTGATGAGCCAACGGCTATTAGCGTTCTTTTTGCTGGGGTTCCTGGGCCTGGGCGGTTGCGCCACCCTGGACGTGCCCCGGGTGCCCAGCGAGGCACTGCCGGCGACGCAGTCCGCCTTTGGGCGCTCGATCCAGGCCCAGGCCGCGCCCTATCAGGGCCGCTCCGGGTTTCGCCTGCTGCCCAACAGCAGCGAAGCGTTCATGGCCCGCGCCGAATTGATCCGCAATGCCCAGACCAGCCTCGACTTGCAGTACTACATCGTCCATGACGGCATCAGCACGCGCATGCTGGTGGACGAGCTGCTGACGGCGGCCGACCGTGGCGTGCGGGTGCGCATCCTCCTGGATGACACCACCAGCGACGGCCTGGACCAGATCATCGCCACACTGGCTGCACATCCGCAGATCCAGATCCGCCTGTTCAACCCCTTGCACCTGGGGCGCAGCACCGGCGTGACACGGGCCATGGGCCGGCTGTTCAACCTGTCGCTGCAACACCGGCGCATGCACAACAAGCTATGGCTGGCCGACAACAGCGTGGCGATTGTCGGCGGGCGCAACCTGGGGGATGAGTATTTCGATGCCGAGCCCAACCTGAACTTCACCGATATCGACATGCTCAGTGTGGGGCCCGTGGCCGAGCAACTGGGCCACAGTTTTGATCAGTACTGGAACAGTGCGCTGAGCAAACCTATCGCCGACTTTATCTCCAGCGCCCCGTCCTCCCGCGACCTGGCCACGGCGCGCGGGCTTCTGGAGAAGTCCCTGGCCGAATCGCGCCAGCAAAACCATGCCCTGTATAACCGCCTGCGGACCTACCAGACCCAGCCACGCATGGATATCTGGCGCCGGGAACTGATCTGGGCCTGGAACCAGGCACTGTGGGACGCGCCGAGCAAAGTCCTGGCCAAGGCCGATCCCGACCCACAACTGCTGCTCACGACCCAACTGGGGCCAGAGCTGGAAGGCGTGCACAGTGAGCTGATGATGATTTCGGCCTACTTCGTGCCCGGCCAGCCGGGCCTGGTGTACCTCACCGGCCGCGCGGACGCAGGCGTCGACGTGCGCCTGCTGACCAACGCCCTGGAAGCCACCGACGTGCCGGCGGTGCATGGCGGCTATGCGCCCTATCGCAAAGCGCTGCTGGAACACGGGGTGAAGTTGTACGAACTGCGCCGCCAACCGGGCGACGGTGGCGGCAGTGGCCCGCACCTGCTGGGCAGCCGCTCGCTGCACGGTTCGGACTCGAGCCTGCACAGCAAGGCGATGATTTTTGATCGGCAGAAGTCGTTTATCGGCTCGTTCAATTTCGACCCGCGTTCGGTGCTGTGGAACACCGAGGTCGGCGTGCTGGTGGACAGCCCCGAACTGGCCGAGCATGTTCGTAACCTGGCCCTGCAAGGGATGGCGCCAGCGTTGAGTTATGAGGCAAAACTGCAAGATGGCCAGGTGGTATGGGTCACGGAAGACAACGGCCAGATGCACACCCTGAGCCGCGAGCCGGGGAGCTGGTGGCGCCGGTTCAATGCCTGGTTTGCCACCACCGTGGGTCTGGAACGCATGCTCTAAGAACCACGAATATCCATTGTGGGAGCTGGCTTGCCTGCGATAGCCATAGGTATCTACATAACTTTCAGAAACCGACGAACTCTCCTGTGGCGAGCGGGCTTGCCCCGCGCTGGGCTGCGAAGCAGCCCCAGTAAGCCGTACGCGGTGTATCAGATACTCCGTAGCGGCTGGTTTTAGGGCTGCTTCGCAGCCCAGCGCGGGGCAAGCCCGCTCGCCACAACTGCGCTATCTGCCTGGATTTAGGCGTTGCGGCAAAGTTGTGTAGATACCTACGCTGCGATAGCGGTGGGTCAGTTGGCCCATTTGCTACTGATACACCGCTATCGCAGGCAAGCCAGCTCCCACAGTTTTGATCGCATTTCCAGGTCAGGCTGGTTGCTCGACGCCAAACGCGCCTTGGCGCAACAACAGAATCACCAATCCCAAGGCACCCGCGGCCATCAACAACGGCAACGCATGCCCGCTGACCCACTGGCTGCCAGCCCCCGCCACCAGCGGCCCGATCAGGCAACCAATCCCCCATAACTGAGCAATATGGGCATTGGCTCGCACCAGCGCATCGTCACGGTAGCGCTCGCCGATCAGAATCAACGACAAGGTGAACAAGCCCCCCGCACTGGCACCGAACAGGACCCAGATCGGCCAGATCAGCCAGGTATCCAACAACGGCGCAATGGCCAGGCTCGACAGCAGCAACAGCACCGCGCAGCCGAGAAACAGGGTGCGCCTGGGCAGATAGTCGGCCAGCGCACCAATCGGCAATTGCAGCAGGGCATCGCCTACCACCACGGTGCTGACCATCGCCAACGCCACTTCGGCAGTGAAGCCCTGTTGCAGGCAATACACCGGCAACAGCGTCAGAATCATCGCCTCGAACGCGGCAAACAATGCCACCGCCCAGGCGATCGCCGGCAAGCCCCGGCAAAATCCCCATAAGTCGCCAAAGGTCACGCTGAAGGCCTCTGCCGTCGGCGCCCCGCTACGCCCCAGCAGCAGGAAGGGCGCAACGATCAACAGGCCGACGCCAACCCAGAAGCCATAGTCGTGCTCGGTGCCCAGCACGCCGAGCAACAACGGCCCCGACAGCTGGCTCAAGGCGTAGGTACAGCCATACAGCGCCACCAGCCGGCCACGCCACTGCTCCACCACCAGTTGGTTGATCCAGCTTTCGCCGAGGATAAACACAATGGTCAGGATCACCCCGATCATCAACCGCAGCACCAGCCACACCGGATAGCTGGGCAATACCGCCAGCAACCCGATGGAAACCGCCCCGGCCCACAGGCACAGGCGCATCAGAGTTGCCGTGCCCAGCCAGGAAGCCAGGCGGCTCGACACCTTGGCGCCCAACAACACACCGAACGCTGGCATCGCCGCCATGATGCCGATGGCAAAGTTGCCATAGCCCCAGCTTTCCAGGCGCAGGGACACCAGCGGCATGCTGACGCCCAGGGCAAGGCCGACGCTGAGCACTGAAGCCAGGACGGCAAAGTAAGTCGCCCAACGCATTGCCACGCTCCTGTGGATAACTCATTTATGGACGGTAAAACGAACTGTAGGAGCGAGCTTGTGTGGGAGCCGGGCTTGCCCGCGATGCTGGCACCTCGGTACATCAGTTGCACCGAGGTGATGCTATCGCAGGCAAGCCAGCTCCCACACAAGCTCGCTCCTACAGGGGATCAGCGGGGTTGCTTACAGCTTGATCCAGGTTGCCTTCAGTTCGGTGTACTTGTCGAACGCGTGCAGCGACTTGTCGCGACCGTTGCCCGACTGCTTGAACCCGCCGAACGGCGCGGTCATGTCGCCGCCATCGTACTGGTTGACCCACACGCTACCGGCGCGCAGCGCCTTGGCGGTCAGGTGCGCCTTGGAGATATCCGAGGTCCAGACCGCAGCGGCCAGGCCATAAGGCGTGTCGTTGGCGATGGCTACGGCTTCTTCAGCGCTGTCGAAGGTGATAACCGACAGGACCGGGCCAAAGATCTCTTCCTGGGCAATCTTCATGGCGTTGGTCACACCGTCGAAAATCGTCGGCTCGACGTAAGTGCCGCCGGTTTCCTGCAGGGTGCGCTTGCCACCGGCCACCAGTTTGGCGCCATCGGCGTGCCCGGCTTCGATGTACGACAGCACGGTGTTCATCTGCTGGGTATCCACCAGCGCACCGACGTTGGTGGCCGGGTCCAGCGGGTTGCCCGGCTTCCAGCCCTTGAGGGCCTCGATCACCATCGGCAGGAATTTGTCCTTGATCGAACGCTCCACCAGCAGGCGCGAGCCGGCGGTGCAGACTTCGCCCTGGTTGAAGGCGATGGCGCCAGCGGCGGATTCGGCAGCGGCTTGCAGGTCCGGGGCATCGGCAAACACGATGTTCGGGCTCTTGCCGCCGGCTTCCAGCCAGACGCGCTTCATGTTCGACTCGCCGGAGTAGATCATCAGTTGCTTGGCGATCTTGGTAGAACCGGTGAACACCAGGGTGTCGACGTCCATATGCAGCGCCAACGCCTTGCCCACGGTGTGGCCGTAGCCCGGCAGCACGTTGAGCACGCCTTTGGGGATACCGGCTTCAACGGCCAGGGCGGCGATGCGGATGGCGGTCAGCGGCGACTTTTCCGACGGCTTGAGGACGACCGAGTTACCGGTGGACAGCGCTGGCCCCAGTTTCCAGCAGGCCATCATCAGCGGGAAGTTCCACGGCACGATGGCCGCCACTACGCCGACGGGCTCGCGGGTCACCAGGCCCAGTTGGTCATGGGGGGTGGCGGCGACTTCGTCGTAAATCTTGTCGATAGCCTCGCCGCTCCAGCTCAGGGCTTGCGCCGCGCCTGGAATGTCGATGCCCAGGGAATCACCGATTGGCTTGCCCATGTCCAAGGTTTCGAGCAGGGCCAGCTCTTCGGCATTGGCCTTGAGCAGCGCGGCGAAACGGATCATGGTGGCTTTACGCTTGGCCGGGGCCAGGCGTGACCAGGCACCCGAGTTGAAGGTGGCGCGGGCATTTTCCACGGCGCGCTGGGCGTCGGCGACGTCACAGCTGGCAACCGTGGTCAGCAGGCGGCCATCGACCGGGCTGAGACATTCGAACGTGTCGCCGGAAACGGCGGCGGTGTATTCGCCATTGATATACGCGCGGCCTTCGATCTTCAGGTCCTTGGCGCGTTGTTCCCAGTCGGCACGGGTCAGGGTGGTCATGCGAGTGTCCTCCTCTTATTAAATATAAGGGCCCGGCGTTATCACCAGTTCCCTTCCAAATGCTTGCCCGGCCAGCCAGCTATTCGGTCCGAGGCACCCGCCACCCTAAACCAGCCGCCGGGGATGTTTCAATATATTTGACATAACGGCCGCAAACGCCCTTGCGATGTTCATTTTAATAAACATAGACTTTGGCTCTCCAACCCCAGGCCTAGACGGGATACGTGCATGAACATTCAGGATGTCGTCGATTTCAGCCAGGCGAACACCGCCGCCGAACGCTACCGCCCCGCCACCGAAAAAATCCTCAAGGGCGATCCCGAGCAGACGCTCTTCAACCACTACAACAGCCCGTGCGGCCAGATGAACGCCGGGGTGTGGGAGGGTGAAGTCGGGCAATGGACGGTGAACTACACCGAACACGAATATTGCGAGATCGTGCAGGGGGTTTCGGTACTTCGCGATGGCGACGGCAACGCCAAGACCTTGCGCGCCGGTGATCGCTTCGTCATCCCGGCCGGCTTCAGGGGCACCTGGGAAGTGCTGGAGCCGTGCCGCAAGATCTACGTGGTGTTCGAAGAAAAGGCCTGATCGGTCGATCGCGACTTTTCAAAGACGAAAAAAAACCCGCATCGTGAGATGCGGGTTTTTTTCACAAGAAAGAAAACCAATTACTTGATTTTGCCTTCTTTGTAGATCACGTGCTTGCGAACGCGCGGGTCGAACATTTTCTTTTCGAGCTTGTCCGGGGTAGTACGCTTGTTCTTGTCGGTAGTGTAGAAGTGACCAGTACCGGCGCTAGAGATCATTCGAATCAATTCACGCATGATATAGCTCCTTAGATTTTGCCGTCGCGGCGCAGTTCAGCGAGCACGACAGTGATGCCACGCTTGTCGATGATGCGCATGCCTTTGGCAGATACGCGCAGACGGACAAAACGTTTCTCTTCTTCAACCCAGAAGCGGTGATGCTGCAGGTTTGGCAGGAAACGACGACGGGTTTTGTTGTTTGCGTGGGAAATGTTATTCCCAGTCACCGGACCCTTACCGGTAACTTGACAGACTCTCGACATGCCTCAGCCCTCTAAAACCACATGCCCAACCCGGCATGGGTTGGCCGCTTAATCTCTCAGTCATTTGGCGCCAGGCGCCGCGTTTCTTTAAGGGTCTTACCGGCTACACCTACAGTGAAGGAACCGGGCCCCTAGAAAAGAGCGCTGCTTTATACCAGAAAGACCCCAGTGCAACAACAGCCGGTGTGTTTTTCCCGCTGTAAATCTCGCCCGAACAGGCCTCAAGCGCTGCCAGGGTGGGGCGCCGTGCTGCAGAACCGCTCGTCGCACCGAATGATTTGTCGCCGCTGCTTGCAGGCCAAGGCCCTGGGCAAAATGACCTGAAGCGCCATCAAAACAGTATTTGCCGTAAATGCACAGGCAAAAATGGGCTAGTCATTTATGAATGAGCCCACTACGGTAGGACTTTTCCAGACTGCACTCGCAGATGGGCCTCCGATCTGCAAAGGAAACCGACCATGCGTCTCGCTGCCCTACCCTTATTGCTCGCCCCGCTCTTCCTCGCCCCACTGGCCCAGGCAGCCTCTACGCTGAGCGTCTGCACCGAGGCCAGCCCCGAAGGGTTTGACGTGGTGCAATACAACTCGCTGACCACCACCAACGCCTCGGCGGATGTGCTGATGAACCGCCTGGTGGACTTCGATGCCGCGAGCGGCAAGCTGGTACCGAGCCTGGCCGACAGCTGGGAAGTCTCCCCGGACGGCCTGACCTATACCTTTAAATTGCACCCGGACGTCAAATTCCACCGCACTGCGTATTTCAACCCAAGCCGCAGCCTCACGGCTGAAGACGTGCGTTTCAGCTTCGAGCGCATGCTCGACCCGGCCAACCCCTGGCACAAGATCGCCCAGAGCGGCTTCCCCCACGCCCAGTCGCTGCAACTGCCAGCGCTGATCAAGAAGATCGACGCCCTTGACCCGCTGACCGTGCGTTTTACCCTGGATCACGCCGATTCCACCTTCCTCGCCGCGCTGAGCATGGGCTTTGCCTCGATCTACCCCGCCGAATACGCCGACAAGCTGCTCAAGGCCGGTACCCCGGAAAAGCTCAATAGCCAACCCATCGGCACCGGGCCGTTCGTGTTCGGGCGCTTCCAGAAAGATGCGGCCATCCGCTACAAGGCCAACCCGGATTATTTTGCCGGCAAGCCGGCTGTGGATAACTTGATCTTTGCTATCACCACGGACGCCAATGTGCGCCTGCAGAAACTGCGCCGGGACGAATGTCAGATCGCCTTGTCACCCAAGCCCCTGGATATCGGTGAAGCGCAAAAGGATCCTGCACTCAAGGTGGAAAAAACTGCTGCCTTCATGACGGCTTTCGTCGCCATCAATAGCCAGCACCCGCCACTGGACAAACCCGAAGTGCGCCAGGCAATCAACCTGGCCTTCGACAAGGCCAGCTACCTCAAGGCCGTGTTTGAAGGCACCGCCGAAGCTGCCAATGGGCCTTACCCGCCCAATACCTGGAGCTTTGTCAAGGAGTTGCCGGGTTATCCACAGGACATTGCCAAGGCCAAGGGGCTGCTGGATCGCGCCGGGCTCAAGGACGGTTTCAAGACCACTATCTGGACCCGGCCATCCGGCAGCCTGCTCAATCCCAACCCAAGCCTGGGCGCCCAGCTGTTGCAGGCAGATCTGGCCAAGATCGGCATCCAGGCAGAGATCCGCGTGATCGAATGGGGCGAGCTGATCCGCCGCGCCAAGGCCGGCGAGCACGATCTGTTGTTCATGGGCTGGGCCGGCGACAACGGCGACCCGGATAACTTCCTGACCCCGCAGTTTTCCTGCGCGGCGGTCAAATCCGGCACCAACTTCGCCCGTTACTGCGACCCGGCGCTGGACAAGCTGATCAGTGCCGGCAAGACCACCAACGAGCAAGGCGTGCGCAGCAAGCTCTACCAACAGGCGCAGGCGCAGATCCAGCAGCAGGCGCTGTGGTTGCCACTGGCCCATCCGACGGCCTTTGCCCTGACACGCAAGAATGTCGAGGGGTATCAGGTCAGCCCGTTTGGGCGCCAGGACTTCTCCAAAGTCAGCGTCGCCCCCTGACCCTTCCCGTGTAGGAGCCGGCTTGCCGGCTTCCTACACGGGGTTGCGTTATATCCAGCCATATTCGGCCATCGACAGCGGATCGCCGTCGCCGACGATAATGTGGTCGAGTACCCGCACATCCACCAGATCCAGGGCTTTTTGCAGCACTTTGGTCAATTTTCGATCAGCGATGCTCGGCTCGGCATTCCCGGAGGGGTGGTTGTGGCACAGGATCAACGCCGCCGCGTTGTAGTCCAGGGCGCGCTTGACCACTTGTCGTGGGTAAACCGTGGCGTTGTCGATGGAGCCCTGGAACAACGCTTCGAAGCCCAGCACCCGATGCCTTGAATCGAGAAACAGGCAACCAAAGATCTCATGGGGTTGATGGCGCAGCAGTGCCTTGAGGTAATCACGCACCGCCACCGGGCTTTCCAGCACCGACTCATTACGCACATGCTCGGCCAGATGGCGCCGGCCCATTTCCAGCACCGCCTGCAGTTGGGCGAATTTAGCCGGCCCCAGCCCCAGATGCTGGATGAATAAGGCCTGCCGGGCCTCCAGCAATGCGCGCAGGCTGCCAAATTGCTCCAGCAGATGACGCGCCAGATCCACTGCACTTTTACCCGAGACGCCGGTGCGCAGGAATATCGCCAGCAACTCGGCATCCGAAAGACTCGCCGCGCCCAACTCCAAAAGCCTCTCCCGCGGACGCTCCGCCGCAGGCCAATTGCGAATACTCATGCCACCTCCCTGTGCATGTGCGCCGCTGTTGCATGGCGGACGCTGTGTTATCTTAGCCCCTCTTTTTTGCGCGCGATTTCTCCTGGGGAGGGGGGATCGCAACGCCATCACTGAACTGGAAAGGCAAACCAATGCAGCGTCTGTATCGGAAACGCATCGTTCTCGGCGTCGGCGGCGGCATTGCCGCCTACAAGAGCGCAGAGCTGGTTCGCAGGCTCCTGGACCAAGGCGCCGAAGTGCGCGTGGTCATGACCCGTGGCGGCAGTGAGTTCATTACCCCGCTGACCATGCAGGCGCTGTCCGGCCACCCGGTTCACCTGGACCTGCTGGACCCGGCGGCCGAAGCTGCCATGGGCCATATCGAGCTGGCCAAATGGGCCGACCTGGTGCTGATCGCACCCGCCACCGCCGACCTGATTGCGCGCCTCGCCCAAGGCATTGCCGACGACTTGCTGACCACGCTGGTACTGGCCACCGACGCCACTGTCGCCATCGCCCCGGCGATGAACCAGGCCATGTGGCGCGACCCCGCCACCCAGGCCAACACCCAATTGCTGCAAAGCCGTGGCCTCAAGGTCTTCGGCCCGGCCTCCGGCAGCCAGGCCTGTGGCGACGTAGGTCTGGGCCGCATGCTCGAAGCCACCGACCTGGCGCTGTGCGCCGCCGAGTGTTTCCAGCACCTGGCCCTGACCGGCAAGCACGTGCTGATCACCGCCGGCCCGACCCAGGAAAACATCGACCCGGTGCGCTACATCACCAACCATAGCTCAGGGAAAATGGGCTTTGCCCTGGCTGAAGCGGCGGTTGAGGCAGGCGCACGCGTGACCCTGATCACCGGCCCGGTGCACCTGCCGACCCCGGATCGGGTCACCCGCATCGACGTAGTCAGCGCCCGTGACATGCTTGCGGCCTGTGAGGCGGCGATTCCCTGCGATGTGTTTATCGCCTCGGCAGCGGTCGCAGACTACCGTCCGGAAGTAGTTGCGCCGCAAAAACTCAAGAAAGACCCTACAAGCGGCGACGGCCTGCTCCTGCAAATGGTCCGCAACCCGGATATTTTGGCCACCATCGCCACCCGCGCGGATCGTCCGTTCAGCGTCGGTTTCGCCGCCGAAACCGAAAACCTGCTGGACTACGCCGCACGCAAACTGAAAGACAAAAACCTCGACCTGATCGTTGCCAATGATGTCGCCAACCCGAGCATCGGTTTCAACAGCGAGGAAAACGCCTGCAGCGTGATCGACCGCGAACTGCACGCGACCCTTTTCGCCCAGACCAGCAAGGGCAAGATTGCCCGCCAACTGATCTCTTTTATCGCCCAACGGCTGAACCAGGTTTAATTTCCATGCACGCTTTGCAAGCCAAGATCCTCGACCCCCGCATCGGCAGCGAATTCCCACTGCCGGCCTACGCCACACCGGGCTCCGCCGGCCTGGACCTGCGCGCCATGCTCAAGCAGGACACCGTGCTTGAGCCGGGCCAGACCCTGCTGATCCCCACCGGCCTGTCGATCTACGTCGGCGATCCCGGCCTGGCCGCGCTGATCCTGCCGCGCTCGGGCCTGGGCCACAAACACGGGATCGTCCTGGGCAATCTCGTTGGCCTGATCGACTCCGATTACCAGGGCGAACTGATGGTCTCGTGCTGGAACCGTGGCCAGACCGCCTTCAATATCGCCGTTGGCGAACGTATCGCCCAACTGGTGCTGGTACCGGTGGTGCAGGCGCATTTCGAACTGGTGACCGAGTTCGACGAAACCCAGCGTGGCGCAGGCGGTTTCGGGCATTCCGGCAGCCACTGACTACGCTCAGGCATGCCGGGCTCCGCGCCCGGCATGCCCCGATGGCATTTTCGCACCACGAACTCTAGGCCAAAAACGCCGTCTTACCCTTCAGTTTGAGCCTGCCGGTCGCCATATTCAGGCCTGTCCGCCCCGTATCGATGGAGTTTCCCCAGTGATGAGCAACGCAGCCCCAGTCGCACCGACGTTTCCCGACAGTATTTTCCGCGCCTACGACATCCGTGGCGTCGTCCCGAAAACCCTGACCGCCGAAACCGCCTACTGGATCGGCCGCGCCATCGGCTCCCAAAGCCTGGCCCAGGGCGAACCCAACGTCTCGGTAGGCCGTGATGGCCGCCTGTCCGGCCCCGAGCTGGTGGAACGCCTGATCCAGGGCCTGGCCGACAGCGGCTGCCATGTCAGCGACGTCGGCCTGGTGCCGACACCGGCGCTGTACTACGCCGCCAACGTGCTGGCCGGCAAGTCGGGCGTCATGCTCACCGGCAGCCACAACCCGTCGGACTACAACGGCTTCAAGATCGTGATCGCGGGCGACACCCTGGCCAACGAACAGATCCAGGCCCTGCACACGCGCCTGAAAACCAATGACCTGACCAGCGGCAAAGGCAGCATCACCAAGGTCGATATCCTCCAGCGCTATTCCGACGAAATCACCCGGGACGTCAAGCTTGAGCGTCGCCTGAAGGTCGTGGTGGACTGCGGTAACGGCGCCGCCGGCGTGATCGCCCCGCAACTGCTCGAAGCCCTGAACTGCGAAGTGATCCCGCTGTTCTGCGACGTCGACGGCCACTTCCCCAACCATCACCCGGACCCGGGTAAGCCTGAAAACCTGGTGGACCTGATCGCCAAGGTCGAAGAAGTGGGCGCCGATGTCGGCCTGGCCTTCGATGGCGATGGCGACCGCGTGGGCGTGGTGACCAACACCGGCAGCATCGTGTTCCCCGATCGCCTGCTGATGCTGTTCGCCCGCGACGTGGTGGCGCGCAACCCAGGCGCCGAGATTATTTTCGACGTGAAGTGCACCCGTCGCCTCACACCGCTGATCACGGAATACGGTGGCCGCCCACTGATGTGGAAGACCGGTCACTCGCTGATCAAAAAGAAAATGAAGGAAACCGGCGCCCTGCTGGCGGGCGAAATGAGCGGCCATGTGTTCTTCAAGGAGCGCTGGTTCGGTTTCGACGACGGCATCTACAGTGCCGCACGTCTGCTGGAGATCCTCAGCAAGGAGAAATCCAGCGCCGAGGATCTGTTCGAGACCTTCCCGAACGATATTTCTACGCCGGAAATCAATATCCATGTGACCGAAGAGAGCAAATTCAGCATCATTGACGCACTGCACGATGCGCAATGGGGTGAAGGCGCCAACCTGACCACCATTGATGGTGTGCGAGTCGATTATGCCGAAGGCTGGGGCCTGGTTCGCGCGTCCAACACCACACCGGTGCTGGTCCTGCGTTTCGAGGCGGATACCGAGGCCGAGTTGCAGCGCATCAAGGACGTGTTCCACGCCCAGTTGAAACGTGTTGCCCCTGATCTCCAACTACCGTTCTGATTATTTGCCCCGGAGCCCTGAATGACCCTCGAACGCGAAGCCGCCGCCAACACCGCCAAGGTCCTTTCCGAAGCGCTGCCTTACATTCGACGCTACGTCGGCAAGACGCTGGTGATCAAGTACGGCGGCAATGCCATGGAAAGCGACGAGCTGAAAACCGGCTTTGCCCGCGACATCGTGCTGATGAAAGCCGTCGGGATCAACCCGGTGGTGGTCCACGGCGGCGGCCCGCAGATCGGTGACCTGCTCAAGCGCTTGTCCATCGAGAGTCACTTCATCGACGGTATGCGCGTCACCGATGCGCAGACCATGGACGTGGTGGAGATGGTCCTTGGCGGCCAGGTGAACAAAGACATCGTCAACCTGATCAACCGTCATGGCGGCAGCGCCATCGGCCTGACCGGCAAGGACGCCGAGCTGATCCGGGCGAAGAAACTCACCGTGACCCGCAAGACCCCGGAGATGACCCAGCCGGAAATCATCGACATTGGCCAGGTAGGCGAAGTGATCGGCATCAACACCGACTTGCTGAACCTGCTGGTCAAGGGTGACTTCATTCCGGTGATCGCGCCGATCGGCGTGGGTGCCAATGGTGAGTCCTACAACATCAACGCCGACCTGGTCGCCGGTAAAGTAGCCGAGGCCCTGAAGGCCGAGAAGCTGATGCTGCTGACCAACATTGCCGGCCTGATGGACAAGGAAGGCAAGGTCCTGACCGGCCTGACTACCCAGCAGGTCGACGATTTGATCGCCGACGGCACCATCTACGGCGGCATGCTGCCGAAGATCCGCTGCGCACTGGAAGCCGTGCAAGGTGGCGTAGGCAGCTCGCTGATCATCGATGGCCGGGTGCCGAACGCGGTGTTGCTGGAAATCTTCACTGATACCGGCATGGGCACGCTGATCAGCAATCGCAAGCGTCCCTGACCGCTGAAACAAAAAGCCCCCGTTCAACCTGGTTGAACGGGGGCTTTTTTATGTGCGCCGACCTGCAGCCTTGTGGAGATCCCCTGTAGGAGCGGGCTTGCCCGCGATGAGCATAGGTATCTACACAACTTTGCCGCAACGCCTAGATCCAGGCAAATAGCGCAGTTGTGGCGAGCGGGCTTGCCCCGCGCTGGGCTGCGAAGCAGCCCCAATAAGCCAAATGCGTTGTACCAGATACACCGCAGCGGCTGGTTTTGGGGCTGCTTCGCAGCCCAGCGCGGGGCAAGCCCGCTCGCCACAGGAAAGTTCGTCAGTTTCTGAAAGTTGTGTAGATACCTATGCCGCGATGAGGGCTTGTCAGTCAACATCAGTGTTGAATGTACTACCGCCATCGCGAGCAAGCTCGCTCCTACACGAGCTCATCAGCTACAAGGGGTTGCGTCAGACGCCAAACTGCTCGCGGTACGCCCGTACTGCCGGCAGGTGTTGCTTGAGCTGGGGGTCGTCTTCGAGGAACTGCAATACCTGGTTCAGCGAGACAATGCTCACCACCGGGATTGCGAAGTCACGCTCCACTTCCTGGATCGCCGACAACTCACCGTTGCCACGCTCCTGGCGGTTCAGCGCGATCAACACGCCAGCGGCCTTGGCGCCATCCTGGGATGCAATGATCTGCATCACTTCGCGGATCGCGGTGCCGGCGGTGATCACGTCGTCGATGATCAGCACATCACCGGTCAACGGAGCGCCGACCAGGCTGCCGCCTTCGCCGTGGGCCTTGGCTTCCTTGCGGTTGAAGCACCATGGCAGATCCCGGTCGTGATGTTCAGCCAGGGCCACCGCGGTTGCGGCAGCCAACGGAATGCCTTTGTAGGCCGGGCCAAACAGCACGTCGAAGGAAATACCGCTTTCAACGATGGCGGCAGCGTAGAAACGCCCCAGCTGCGCCAGGGCAGAACCCGAGTTGAACAGGCCGGCATTGAAGAAGTATGGGCTGGTGCGCCCGGACTTGAGGGTGAACTCACCGAAGCGCAAAACCCCGCGATCGATGGCAAAACGAATGAAATCGCGTTGATACGCCTGCATGAAAAAAGCCTCAGATACCACGGATTTAGCTAAATAGGTAGACGGCGTGTATCATACACGCACGCGATTTTTGGGGCCATTTATGCGGATCATCAGTGTGAACGTTAATGGTATTCAGGCTGCAGTCGAGCGTGGTTTGCTCAGTTGGCTGCAAGCCCAGAATGCCGACGTCATCTGCCTGCAGGACACGCGCGCCTCCGCCTTTGAACTGGACGACCCAGCCTTCCAACTGGATGGCTACTTCCTTTATGCCTGTGATGCCGAAGTCCCTGCCCAAGGTGGCGTGGCTCTGTATTCACGGTTGCAACCCAAGGCGGTCATCAGCGGCCTCGGCTTCGAGACAGCCGATCGCTACGGGCGCTACCTGCAAGCCGATTTCGACAAAGTCAGTATTGCTACCTTGCTGCTCCCTTCGGGGATGAACGGCGATGAAGACTTGAACCAGAAGTTCAAGCTAATGGACGATTTCGCCCGTTATCTGGATAAACAGCGACGCAAACGCCGCGAGTACATTTATTGTGGCTCGCTGTACGTGGCGCAACAGAAGCTGGATATCAAGAACTGGCGCGACAGCCAGCAATCCCCGGGCTTCCTGGCGCCGGAACGGGCCTGGATGGACGAGATTGTCGGCAACATGGGCTATGTAGATGCCCTGCGTGAAGTCAGCCGTGAAGGTGACCAGTACAGTTGGTGGCCGGACAACGAACAGGCCGAGATGCTCAACCTGGGCTGGCGTTTTGACTACCAACTGCTGACCCCCGGCCTGCGCCGGTTTGTCCGCAGCGCACGCCTGCCGCGTCAACCGCGCTTCTCGCAACACGCGCCGTTGATCGTGGATTACGACTGGACCTTGACCATCTGAGGTCATGTTCCAGGTACAAAAAAACCGACAGCGCTGTCGGTTTTTTTGTGGGCGATCATTATTTGATCAATCGCCATGTGCACGGGTAACGGTAGGCAATGCCTTTATTGGCCTTGATGCCCCCAATGATGGTCAGCACCAACGCGGCAATCACCAGCACCGCCATCATCAGGAAACCAATGATCACAAAACCCAGGACAAAGCAGACCAGCCAGGCAATGGCCACGGTCAGCTGGAAGTTCAGCGCTTCCTTGCCCTGATCATCGATCAACGGATCCATGTCCTTCTTCACCTGCCACAGGATCAAAGGCCCCAGCACACTGCCGAAGGGGAACACCAGGCCAAGGAACGCCGCGAAGTGACAGAGCATGGCCCACTGGCGCACTTCCTTGGTCTGGGCTGGCACAGGAAGCTGGTTGTCACTCATGGCGTTGCTCCTTGAGGCGGGTTTCAGTCAGCCAGTGCGGCGGTCTGTAGTTCGAAGATTTCGCTCATACCTTTCTGGGCCAGGGTCAGCATGGCGTTCAGGTCTGCTGGCTGGAACGGCGCGCCTTCGGCGGTGCCCTGCACTTCGATGAACCCACCGGTGCTGGTCATGACCACGTTCAGGTCGGTCTCGGCCGCCGAATCTTCCAGGTAGTCCAGGTCCAGCACAGGCTCGCCCTGGTACATGCCCACCGATACAGCTGCAATCATCTGCTTGAGCGGGTCGCCGCCTTTCAGGCCGCCGCGCTTCTTGATCACTTTCAGCGCATCGACCAGCGCGACCATGGCGCCAGTGATGGACGCGGTGCGGGTGCCGCCGTCGGCCTGGATCACATCGCAGTCGACGTACAGGGTGACGTCGCCCAGCTTGGACATGTCCAGCGCAGCGCGCAGGGAACGGCCGATCAGGCGCTGGATCTCCAGGGTGCGACCGCCCTGCTTGCCACGGCTGGCTTCACGCTGGTTACGCTCGCCGGTGGCGCGCGGCAACATGCCGTATTCGGCGGTCAACCAACCCTGGCCCTGGCCCTTGAGGAAACGCGGCACGCCGTTTTCAACGCTGACGGTGCAGATGACCTTGGTATCGCCGAACTCGACCAGTACAGATCCCTCGGCGTGTTTGGTGTAGTTGCGGGTGATGCGGATCGAGCGGAGCTGATCGGCAGCGCGACCACTTGGACGTTTCATAGGGGATACCTGTACTGAGGACGAAAAACTGCCGAGCATTATAGAGCCGCAGGCCGCTTCGCGGCACTGCTAATAAATTCGGTTACCAAAGGGCGGCCCTGGGCACCCTTTGTCACAGCCAGCATTTGGGGGCGCTTGCCCCGTTGCGCTACAATCCTGCGCCTTCGCAGCCAGTCGGCTTCAATCTACCTACCAGCCCGCCCGTTTGCGGGACTGTATCGCGAGGTACCTCCATGGTGCATAGCATGACCGCCTTCGCCCGCGTCGAAAAAGCCGGCGCCCAAGGCACCCTGAGCTGGGAGTTGCGCTCGGTCAACAGCCGCTACCTGGAGCCGCACCTGCGCCTGCCCGAGTCATTTCGCGACCTTGAAGGCGTCGTGCGCGAAGCCCTGCGCGCGGGCATCTCACGCGGCAAGCTGGAATGCACCCTGCGCTTTACCGAGGAAACCACCGGCAAGCCACTGCAGGTTGATCGCGAGCGCGCTGCACAGTTGGTCGCTGCCGCTGAAACGATTGCCAGCCTGATCAAGCAGCCGGCGGCACTGAACCCCCTGGAAGTCCTGGCCTGGCCCGGCGTACTGGTGGCTGACGCCACTGACCCGCAGGCACTGAACGCCGAGGCCCTGGCCCTGTTCAACCAGGGCCTCAAGGAGCTCAAGGCCGGCCGTGAGCGCGAAGGCGCCGAACTGGCCCGCCTGATCAATGAGCGCCTGACTGCCATCGAAGAAGACGTCGTGACCCTGCGCGAGCTGGTGCCACAAATGCTGGCCACCCAGCGCCAGAAAGTCCTCGACCGCTTCACCGACATGAAGGCCGACCTCGATCCGGTACGCCTGGAACAGGAAATGGTCCTGCTGGCGCAAAAAAGCGACGTCGCCGAAGAACTCGACCGCCTGAGCACCCATATCCTGGAGGTGCGTCGCGTACTCAAGTCGGCCGGTGCCGCTGGTCGGCGCCTGGACTTCCTGATGCAGGAACTCAACCGCGAAGCCAATACACTGGGCTCCAAAGCCTTCGACCCGCGCAGCACCCAGGCTGCGGTCAACCTCAAAGTGTTGATCGAGCAAATGCGCGAACAAGTACAGAATATTGAGTAAGGCAACTCCCATGACCCACAGCACCGGCACCCTGTACATCATTTCCGCCCCCTCGGGCGCGGGCAAAAGCAGCCTGGTCAAGGCCCTGACTGACACCAACCCGGAGATCCGCGTATCGGTCTCCCACACCACCCGCGCCATGCGCCCCGGTGAGGTGAACGGTGTGAACTATCACTTCGTCGAGCGCAGCGAGTTCGTGAAGATGATCGAGCACGGTGACTTCCTGGAGCGCGCCGAAGTGTTCGGCAACCTCTATGGCACGTCCCAGAGCCACCTGCAGCAGACCCTGGACGAAGGCCACGACCTGATCCTGGAAATCGACTGGCAAGGCGCCGAACAGGTCCGCCAATTGATGCCCAAGGCGCGTTCGATCTTTATCCTGCCGCCTTCACTGGAAGCCTTGCACCAGCGCCTGAACAATCGCGGCCAGGACAGCGAAGAGGTCATCGCCGGGCGCATGCGCGAAGCTGTCAGCGAAATGAGCCACTATGTGGACTACGACTACCTGATCATCAACGACGATTTTGCCCACGCCCTGGACGACCTGAAGGCGATTTTCCGCGCCAATCAGCTCCAGCAAAAACGCCAGCAGCAGCGTTTTGGCAAATTGTTGGCCGAACTGCTCGGTTGAATGGCTCTTCCCAAAACCGCTGCAAGGGCCTTACATTGGCACTTGTAGCGTGTTTGCCGGGGCCTGCGCAAAATCAGCGCTTCCCTAAACGCTGGTGATTTTTTAAACTGTTGAGTCCGCTCGCCCAACCGGGCAGCGCGCATCTTGCATTCGCTCCGAGGAATACCATGGCCCGCGTAACCGTTGAAGACTGCCTAGAACACGTGGATAACCGCTTTGAGCTGGTCATGCTCTCTACCAAGCGTGCCCGTCAATTGGCCACTGGCGGCAAAGAGCCCCTGGTCCAGTGGGAAAACGACAAGCCTACCGTTGTAGCCCTGCGTGAAATCGCTGAAGGCCTGATGAGCTACGAGTTCATCGCCAACGCCGAAATCGTTGAAGACGAACCGCTGTTTGCAGCGTTCGAGGACGAGTCCAACGAGGCCGTCTAAGCCTATGCCTGGTCGACGTAGCACGGCGCGGGGTCACAGCCTTCGGCAGGAGTTAACACTTTGCCGAGTATAGACGCCCTCGCCGATCGCTTATCGACCTACCTCGGCACCGACCAGGTCAACCTGGTCCGCCGAGCGTACTTCTACGCCGAACAAGCCCACGACGGCCAGCGCCGCCGTAGCGGCGAGGCGTACGTCACCCATCCTCTTGCGGTGGCCAATATTCTTGCCGACATGCACATGGACCATCAAAGCCTGATGGCCGCGATGCTGCATGACGTGATCGAAGACACCGGTATTGCCAAGGAAGCGCTCAGCGCACAATTTGGCGAAACCGTGGCCGACCTGGTCGACGGGGTCAGCAAGCTGACCCAGATGAACTTCGAGACCAAGGCCGAGGCCCAGGCGGAAAACTTCCAGAAGATGGCCATGGCCATGGCCCGGGATATCCGGGTAATCCTGGTCAAGCTGGCCGACCGGCTGCACAACATGCGCACGCTGGAAGTGCTGTCCGGTGAAAAACGCCGGCGCATCGCCAAGGAAACCCTGGAAATCTACGCGCCCATCGCCAATCGGCTGGGCATGCATGCCATTCGTATCGAGTTCGAAGACCTCGGCTTCAAGGCCATGCACCCGATGCGTTCGGCGCGCATCTACCAGGCGGTCAAGCGCGCCCGGGGCAATCGCAAGGAAATCGTCAACAAGATCGAAGAGTCCCTGAGCCATTGCCTGGCAATCGACGAGATTGAAGGCGAAGTCAGCGGGCGGCAGAAGCATATCTACGGCATCTACAAGAAGATGCGCGGCAAGCGCCGGGCCTTCAACGAGATCATGGACGTGTATGCGTTCCGGATCATCGTCGACAAGGTCGATACCTGTTACCGCGTGTTGGGCGCTGTACATAATTTGTACAAACCCCTGCCGGGGCGCTTCAAGGACTACATCGCCATCCCCAAGGCAAACGGCTATCAGTCATTGCACACCACGCTGTTTGGCATGCATGGGGTGCCGATCGAGATCCAGATCCGCACCCGGGAAATGGAAGAGATGGCCAATAACGGCATCGCCGCCCATTGGCTGTACAAATCCACCGGCGACGAGCAGCCCAAAGGCACCCATGCCCGCGCCCGCCAGTGGGTCAAGGGCGTGCTGGAAATGCAGCAACGTGCCGGCAACTCGCTGGAATTCATCGAAAGCGTGAAGATCGACCTGTTCCCGGACGAGGTCTACGTGTTCACGCCCAAAGGCCGGATCATGGAGCTGCCCAAGGGCTCCACGGCGGTCGACTTTGCCTACGCGGTACACACCGACGTCGGCAACAGCTGCATCGCGTGCCGGATCAATCGTCGCCTGGCCCCGCTGTCGGAACCGTTGCAAAGCGGCTCCACCGTGGAGATCGTCAGCGCGCCGGGGGCCCGGCCGAATCCGGCGTGGCTCAACTTCGTGGTCACCGGCAAGGCGCGCACCCACATCCGCCATGCGCTGAAGCTGCAACGCCGGTCCGAGTCCATCAGCCTGGGTGAACGCCTGCTGAACAAGGTACTCAACGGCTTTGACAGCTCCCTGGAGAAAATCCCCGCCGAGCGCGTGCAGGCGATCCTCCACGAGTACCGCCAGGAAACCATCGAAGACCTGCTCGAAGATATCGGCCTGGGCAACCGCATGGCCTATGTCGTCGCCCGTCGCCTGTTGGGCGAAGGCGAGCAATTGCCAAGCCCCGAAGGCCCGCTGGCCATTCGCGGCACCGAAGGCCTGGTCCTCAGCTATGCCAAGTGCTGCACGCCGATCCCGGGCGACCCGATTGTCGGGCACCTGTCTGCCGGCAAAGGCATGGTGGTGCACCTGGATAACTGCCGCAATATCAGCGAAATCCGCCACAACCCGGAAAAATGCATCCAGCTGTCATGGGCCAAGGATGTGACCGGCGAATTCAACGTCGAGCTGCGAGTGGAGCTGGAGCACCAGCGCGGGCTGATCGCCTTGCTGGCCAGCAGTGTCAACGCGGCCGACGGCAATATCGAAAAAATCAGCATGGACGAACGCGATGGTCGCATCAGCGTGGTCCAACTGGTGGTCAGCGTGCACGACCGTGTGCACCTGGCCCGTGTGATCAAGAAACTGCGTGCCCTGACCGGGGTTATCCGCATCACTCGCATGCGCGCATAATGCCTCCCCTATAGCCCGGACATTACAAGGAGTCATTCATGACCAAGACTGTTATCACCAGCGACAAGGCACCTGCTGCCATCGGTACTTACTCCCAGGCGATCAAGGCGGGCAACACCGTCTACATGTCCGGCCAGATCCCACTGGACCCAAAGACCATGGAGCTGGTTGAAGGCTTCGAAGCCCAGACCGTACAAGTCTTCGAAAACCTCAAGTCGGTAGCCGAAGCAGCGGGCGGTTCGTTCAAGGACATCGTCAAGTTGAACATCTTCCTCACCGACCTGAGCCACTTCGCCAAGGTCAACGAGATCATGGGCAAGTACTTCGAACAACCCTACCCAGCCCGCGCCGCCATTGGCGTTGCCGCCCTGCCAAAGGGTTCGCAGGTTGAGATGGACGCGATTCTGGTCATCGAGTAATACATTCGGCGCAACCCCAGGGGTTGCGCCGACTTCGTTTTAAAAGGATTTCGTAATGCGCAAAGCGCTCGTTGCCTCCACGCTGCTCACCCTGTTCCTTGGCGGCTGCGCCAGCAATCCTGCCGCCCGGGATGTGAGCGGCACCTGGATCAACCAGGTCGCCATCGATGCGGCGTCCAAGGGCGGCCCTTTGCGTGAAGCCCTGCAGGCCTATGGTCCGAACCTCGAATGGGAGGTCAATACCCGGGCCAACCAAGCGCGCTACTTCAACGGTTTTGAACGCCCTGAAGGCACGCTGGAAGGTGAAAAGTCAGGCACCTGGAATGTCGATTTCTACGGTAGCTCAACCACCGAACTCAAGCGTGATGGCAAGCAGTTGCTGCAAGTGGCCAACGACAATGAGCCCGAACAGCTCTTTGACCGGCCCAAGGACCCTGCTCCCGAAGGCGCGCCCCTGGGTGCCAACTTCGAACGGGCGCTGTATTCGGCCTATATGGGCGGTAGCTGGAAAATCACCAGCGGCAATGGCGTCGGCGCGACGGTGCAGTTCCAGGCCAACGGCCAAGTCACCGGCCTGCCCGGCGTAGACCAATACTCACTGTGCCTGGCCGGCGATTGCGCCTCCATGAGCGGTGGCTACGACAGCATCTGGCTGCAACAAAGCGGCCAGGGCAACCCGTGGATCTTCAGCCGCAATGACAAGCAACTGGAGATTTTCCAGGCGATCAATACGTCCCAGGCCGACGAAGTACCTTCGTTCACCCCGGGGCCACGCCAGTGGTTGCTGGATAAACAGTAAAGTCACTGCAGGCACCTCGGTGTGTCACTGACACCAAGGTGATGCTATCGCAGCGATGCGGCGACCCGACAAGCCAGCTCCCACTCAAGGCGGTAGTGCTCAGCCTTTGAGGATGGCCGCGTAGCCTTCGCGGTAACTCGGGTAGGTGGGCGTCCAGCCCAGTGCCTTAGCCCGCGCATTACTGCACTGCTTGCTGCCCGCGCGGCGCACGCTGGCGTCTTCGGCCCATTCGGTCACCCCAAGGTAGCCACGCAGCCAGTCAACGACTTCGGCCAGCGGTGCGGGCGCGTTGTCGACACCGATATAGACCTTCTCCAACGCTCCGCCCTGCTCTACATGCAGCAGCAGATAAGCCAGCAGGCCTGCCGCGTCATCGACATGTATGCGGTTGCCATATAAAGGCGGCTCGACCGCCACGCGATAGCCTTGGCGCACCTGGCTCAACAACCATTCACGTCCAGGCCCGTAGATCCCGGTCAAGCGCACAGTCGTAGCCGGGATACCGCTGTCGAACGCCACTTGCTCGGCCTCCAACATCACCTGCCCGGAATAGCCGACGGCCTGGGTGGGCGAGGTATCATCGACCCATTCACCGTTTTGCTGGCCGTAGACACTGCTGCTGGAGACGAAAACAAGGTGCTTGGGCTCCTGACCATAGTCGCCCAGCCACTCCAGCACATGCTGCAGGCCCTGGACATAAGCCTTGCGGTAGCCCGCCTCGTCGTGATCGGTTGCAGCGGCGCAGTACACCAGGTAATCCACGCCGCCGATCGGCCACGTGTCGGGACACTCTTTATTGAACAGGTCGCCGGCGATGCCGATCACCCCTTCCGGCAAGCGCGCGACATTGCGCCGCAGGCCATGAACCTCCCATCCCGCGGCCAGCAATTGACTCGCCAGCCGACTACCTACATCACCACAACCGGCAATCACCACAGAAGGCGCAGACATCACAAAACTCCGTTCTCAAAGGTCTAGATTAGCCCTCACAGGTGACCAGCGGCCAGAAAAAGCACAAATAAAGTTACTGTATTACTTCTGTTAACAAGAATTACTTGCAATAATAACCGCCCATTTGTCCTCGGCCGTCCTCCGGCCTGGCAGGACAACTACTTATTTTCAACTCTCAGGTCCGGCCAGCATGACACGCAATAACCACCCCGCTTCGCCAACCAAGCCTCACAGCCCATCCCGCGCCTGGCGCGCGATTGCTGCGGTGCTGTTCAGCGCCCTGCTGGCACCGACCGCCGCGTTTGCAGATGCCACGGCGCCGGCGACCCCGCCTGCCGCTACGGCACCAGCCCCGGCTGCGGCCGCTGCACCTGAGCAAAATGCCGCCGTACCAGGTGCCCCGGCTGCCGCACCTGCCGCCACCGACCCGGTCGCCGCCGAGGGTGTGACCCCGGAAGATGAAACCGGTGTGGTCCTGGAAGAAGACAACACCCTGGGCATGGCACACGACCTGTCGCCGTGGGGCATGTACCAGAACGCTGACATCATCGTGAAGATCGTGATGATCGGCCTGGCCATCGCCTCGATCATCACCTGGACCATCTGGATCGCCAAAGGCTTCGAACTGCTGGGCGCCAAACGCCGCCTGCGCAATGAAATCGTCAACCTGAAAAAAGCCACCACCCTTAAAGAAGCCAGCGAAAGCGCGGCCATCAAGGGCACCCTGGCGCACCTGCTGGTGCACGACGCACTGGAAGAAATGCGCCTGTCGGCCAACACCCGCGAAAAAGAAGGCATCAAGGAACGCGTGAGCTTCCGCCTCGAGCGCCTGGTAGCGGCCTGCGGTCGCAACATGAGCAACGGCACCGGCGTGCTGGCAACCATCGGTTCCACCGCGCCGTTCGTCGGTCTGTTCGGTACCGTGTGGGGCATCATGAACAGCTTCATCGGCATCGCCAAGACCCAGACCACCAACCTCGCCGTTGTCGCCCCCGGCATCGCCGAGGCCCTGCTGGCAACTGCGCTGGGCCTGGTCGCCGCGATTCCTGCGGTGGTGATCTACAACGTGTTCGCCCGTTCGATCGCCGGCTACAAGGCCCAGGTGTCGGACGCTTCGGCAGAAGTCCTGTTGCTGGTCAGCCGTGACCTCGATCACCTGCCTACCGAGCGCAGCTCGCAACCGCACATGGTGAAAGTGGGGTAATCGGCCATGGGCCTGCATTTGAATCAAGGTGACGACGAGCTCGTCGAGAACCACGAAATCAACGTCACGCCGTTTATCGACGTGATGCTGGTGCTGCTGATCATCTTCATGGTGGCAGCACCCTTGGCTACGGTGGACATCAAGGTCGACCTCCCCGCCTCCAGCGCGAAACCCGCGCCCCGGCCGGAGAAACCGGTGTTCCTCAGCGTCAAGGCGGACCAGCGCCTGTTCCTGGGCGAAGAAGAAGTCAAATCCGAAACCCTCGGTGCGGTGCTCGACGCCCGTACCCAGGGCAAGAAAGACACGACGATCTTCTTCCAGGCCGACAAAGGCGTGGACTACGGCGACCTGATGAGCGTGATGGATGCCCTGCGGGCAGCCGGCTACCTCAAGGTCGGTCTGGTCGGACTTGAGACGGCAGCCAAAAAATGATCACGACGCGCCACAAACTGACGCGTTATGGCACCAGCCTCGCCGTCGTGCTGGGCGTCCACGCCGTCGCGATCATCCTCGCGTACCAGTGGTCGGCGCCACATATGGTGCAGTTGCCACCGGCAGCCATGGTCATCGACCTGGCGCCGCTGCCGGCACCACCGCCTCCGGCCCCGCCGAAGGTGGTGACGCCTCCACAACCGCCAGCACCGGTGGAAGAGCTGCCATTGCCGAAACTGGCAGAGGCCCCCAAGCCGACGATTTCCGTGCCCAAGCCGGTCAAACCCAAGCCCAAGCCACAGCCGCCCAAGCCTGAGAAGAAGATCGAGCCGCCCAAGGAGAAACCTTCCGAAGATCCGCCAAGCGAAAGCCCGGCGAATAATGCGCCTTCGGAAAAGTCGGCGCAGCCGCAACCCGGCCCTTCGCCGGCGCAGATCGCGGCCAAGGCAACGTGGGAAAGTACGCTGCTCGGTCACTTGGCGAAGTACAAGAAGTACCCGCCAGGCGCCCAGGCCCGTGGCAAGGAAGGCTTGAACCGCTTGCGGTTCGTGGTGGATGCCGAAGGCAAGGTGCTGTCCTATGAGCTGGTGGGCCGCTCCGGCAACGCCGATCTGGACCGCGCTACCCTGGAGATGATCCGTCGTGCCCAGCCGCTGCCCAAGCCACCGGCCGATATGTTGAAAAACGGCAGCATCGAAATCGTTGCGCCGTTTGTCTACAACATCGAGAAGCGCCGCCGCTGACCCAGTGGGAACGGGCTTGTCGGATCGCGGCGGTGCGGCGATCCGACAAGCCTCCTCTCACATTTAGGACCCGCTTGAGCGTTAAGCAAAATCCCCCGCACAAACCGCTCAATCCCCACTCTAGTTCTGATAACGTGCGCCTATCGATTGCAGCCGGTATGCTTGGCCCGCAACCTCATGGACGCCCGCTATGACTCTTACAGAATTACGCTACATCGTGACCCTCGCCCAAGAGCAACACTTCGGCCATGCCGCCGAACGTTGCCATGTCAGCCAGCCGACGCTGTCGGTGGGCGTGAAAAAGCTTGAAGACGAACTCGGTGTGCTGATTTTCGAGCGCAGCAAAAGCGCCGTGCGCCTCACCCCGGTCGGCGAAGGTATTGTGGCCCAGGCCCAGAAGGTGCTGGAGCAGGCCCAGAGCATTCGTGAACTGGCCCAGGCCGGCAAGAACCAACTGACGGCCCCGCTCAAAGTCGGCGCGATCTACACCGTCGGCCCGTACCTGTTCCCGCACCTGATCCCGCAACTGCACCGCGTCGCGCCGCAGATGCCGCTGTATATCGAAGAAAACTTCACCCACGTACTGCGCGACAAGCTGCGCAACGGTGAGTTGGACGCGATCATCATCGCCCTGCCGTTCAATGAAGCCGACGTGCTGACATTGCCGCTCTACGACGAGCCGTTCTATGTGCTGATGCCCGCCTCTCACCCGTGGACGAAGAAAGACACGATCGACGCTGGCCTGCTCAACGACAAGAGCCTGCTGCTGCTCGGTGAGGGTCACTGCTTCCGCGACCAGGTCCTGGAAGCCTGCCCGACCCTGACCAAGGGCAACGACGGCGCCAAGCACACCACGGTCGAATCCAGCTCCCTGGAGACTATTCGCCATATGGTGGCGTCCGGCCTGGGTATTTCGATCCTGCCGTTGTCGGCCGTTGACAGCCATCACTACGCCGCCGGCGTGATTGAAGTGCGTCCGCTCACCCCGCCCGTGCCGTTCCGTACCGTGGCGATTGCCTGGCGTGCCAGTTTCCCGCGCCCGAAAGCGATTGATATCCTCGCCGACTCGATCCGCCTGTGCTCGGTGGCCAAGCCGCCTGCTGCGAGCTAAGCAAGCGTATGACAGAGCTGTCGCAGGTGTCGGTGACGGCACTCAAGGGTGTCGGTGACGCCATGGCCGAGAAACTGGCCAAGGTTGGCCTGGAAAACCTCCAGGACGTGCTGTTTCACCTGCCCTTGCGCTATCAGGACCGCACCCGCGTAGTGCCCATCGGCCATCTGCGCCCTGGGCAGGATGCGGTGGTCGAAGGCACCGTCAGCGGTGCCGATGTGGTGATGGGTAAGCGCCGCAGCCTGGTGGTGCGCCTGCAGGACGGCACCGGTGGCCTGAGCCTGCGCTTCTACCATTTCAGCAACGCGCAAAAGGAAGGCCTCAAGCGTGGCACTCGTGTGCGTTGCTACGGCGAAGCCCGGCCGGGCGCATCGGGCCTGGAAATCTACCATCCGGAATATCGCGCCATTACCGGCGACGAACCGCCGCCGGTAGACACCACCCTCACCCCCATCTACCCGCTCACCGAAGGCCTGACGCAACAGCGCCTGCGCCAGCTATGCATGCAGACCCTGACCCTGCTCGGCCCGCAAAGCCTACCCGACTGGCTGCCGCAAGAGCTGGCCCGCGATTACCAGTTGGCGCCCCTGGCTGACGCGATCCGCTACCTGCATCATCCACCGGCCGATGCGGACGTGGATGAGTTGGCCCTGGGTCATCACTGGGCCCAACATCGCCTGGCCTTCGAAGAGCTGCTGACCCATCAACTGTCCCAGCAACGCCTGCGCGAAAGCATGCGTTCCCTGCGTGCGCCAGCGATGCCCAAGGCCACGCGCCTGCCCGCGCAATACCTGGCCAACCTCGGTTTTGCGCCGACCGGTGCGCAGCAGCGCGTAGGCAATGAAATCGCCTACGACCTGAGTCAGAAAGAACCCATGCTGCGCCTGATCCAGGGCGATGTCGGGGCCGGCAAGACCGTGGTCGCCGCCCTGGCTGCGCTGCAGGCCCTGGAGGCCGGTTACCAGGTGGCGCTGATGGCGCCGACCGAGATCCTCGCCGAACAGCACTTCATCACCTTCAAGCGCTGGCTCGAACCCCTGGGCCTGGAAGTGGCGTGGCTGGCGGGCAAGCTCAAAGGCAAGAACCGCACGGCCGCCCTGGAGCAGATCGCCGCCGGCGCGCCGATGGTGGTCGGCACCCACGCGCTGTTCCAGGATGAGGTTAAATTCAAGAACCTGGCCCTGGTGATCATCGACGAGCAGCACCGTTTCGGCGTGCAGCAACGCCTGGCCCTGCGTGAAAAAGGCGTGGGCGGGCGAATGAACCCTCACCAGTTGATCATGACCGCCACCCCGATCCCACGCACGCTGGCCATGAGTGCCTATGCCGACCTCGACACCTCGATCCTCGACGAACTGCCGCCGGGCCGAACGCCTGTCAACACGGTGCTGGTCACCGACACCCGCCGTGTCGAAGTGATCGAACGCGTGCGCGGCGCCTGCGCCGAAGGGCGCCAGGCCTATTGGGTGTGCACGCTGATCGAAGAATCCGAAGAGCTGACCTGCCAGGCTGCCGAAACCACCTACGAAGACCTCACCAGCGCCTTGGGCGAGCTCAAGGTCGGGCTGATCCATGGGCGCATGAAACCTGCGGAAAAAGCCGCGGTGATGGCCGAGTTCAAGGCCGGCAACCTGCAACTGCTGGTGGCCACCACCGTGATTGAAGTCGGCGTGGATGTACCCAACGCCAGCCTGATGATCATCGAAAACCCCGAACGCCTGGGCCTGGCGCAACTGCACCAACTGCGCGGGCGTGTCGGCCGGGGCAGTGCCGCCAGCCACTGCGTGCTGCTCTACCATCCACCGCTGTCGCAGATTGGCCGCCAGCGCCTGGGGATCATGCGCGAGACCAATGACGGCTTCGTGATCGCCGAAAAGGACCTGGAACTGCGCGGCCCCGGCGAGATGCTCGGCACCCGCCAGACCGGGCTGCTGCAATTCAAGGTGGCCGACCTGATGCGCGACGCCGACCTGCTGCCCGCCGTGCGCGACGCCGCCCAGGCCCTGCTGGAACGCTGGCCGCACCACGTCAGCCCGCTGCTGGATCGCTGGCTGCGCCACGGCCAGCAATACGGTCAGGTCTGACCCAGCCCCCCCTGTAGGAGCGAGCTTGCTCGCGAAGAACACCCAGGCGCCACGGATATGCCGGTGCCCCGCGTTACCGTCAAGGTTCTTCGCGAGCAAGCTCGCTCCTACAGGAATGGGGACCGCCAACACCATCACAAACCACAGTTAGACCCCCCTCAGCCGGACCAAGCTGGTTATACTCCAAGCAAATGTAGGAAATTGGATCCGGCCATGTCAGAAGTAGCCCACGCCACAGCCCCACCGACCGCACCCTCGGTCATTCGGGACCTGCTCGCAAAACTCGCCGTCAGCTACAAGGAAGTCATCGAACACCCCGGCCTGAACCCCGCTCGCAAGGTTCAAGCGGTGCTGCTCGACGATGCCGTGGGCGCCCTGATGGTGCTGTTCCCCCAGAGCCAACTGCTGGATCTCAATCGTCTTACCGAACTGACCGGCCGCAACCTCACCGCCGTGGCACCGGAACGCCTGGAACGCATGCTCGGCAAACACAGCCTGAGCCTGCTGCCTGGCCTGCCACCGCTGACCAGTTCGCCGTGCCTGTACGAAGAAAGCCTGCTACGCGAGCCGACCTTACTGGTGCATTCGGGCGAAGCCACGGTGCTGCTGGAAATCGCCAGCGATGACTTCAAGCGCATGCTGAGCAAGGCCAGTGCGGCCAACTTCGGCGAGCCCTTGAGCAGCATCCGGCCCAACTTCGACCGCCCCAACGACGACCGCGACGAGATCTCCCAAGCGATGCAGGCGTTTACCGCCCGGCGTATCCAGCAACGCCTGGAAGCCACCATCGAGATCCCGCCGCTGGCCGACACCGCGCAGAAGATCATCAAGCTGCGGGTCGATCCCAACGCGACCATCGATGACATCACGGGCGTCGTGGAAACCGACCCGGCCCTGGCCGCGCAAGTAGTGAGCTGGGCGGCATCGCCGTACTACGCCTCGCCGGGCAAGATCCGCTCGGTAGAGGACGCCATTGTGCGCGTGCTGGGCTTCGACCTGGTGATCAACCTCGCCCTGGGCCTGGCGCTGGGCAAGACCCTGAGCCTGCCCAAGGACCATCCGCAACAGGCCACGCCTTACTGGCACCAGTCGATCTACACCGCGGCGGTGATCGAAGGCCTGACCCGCGCCATGCCCCGCGCCCAGCGCCCGGAAGCCGGCCTGACCTACCTGGCGGGCCTGCTGCACAACTTTGGCTATCTGTTGCTGGCCCACGTGTTCCCGCCGCACTTCTCACTGATCTGCCGGCACCTGGAGGTCAACCCGCACCTGTGCCACAGCTATGTCGAGCAACACTTGCTGGGAATCAGCCGCGAGCAGATCGGCGCCTGGCTGATGCGTTACTGGGACATGCCGCAAGAACTGTCCACGGCCTTGCGCTTCCAGCACGACCCGAGCTACGACGGCCAGTACGCCGAATACCCCAACCTGGTGTGCCTGGCCGTGCGCTTGCTGCGCGGGCGTGGGATTGGCTCGGGGCCGGAAGCCGAGATTCCGGACGAGCTGCTGGAACGCCTGGGCCTGGACCGCAGCAAGGCAGAGGATGTGGTGAGCAAGGTGCTGGATGCCGAGGTGCTGCTGCGGGAGTTGGCGTCGCAGTTCAGCCAGGGGTAAATCTGGCGCCTGTCAAACCGCTATCGCAGGCAAGCCAGCTCCCACATTTTGAGTGCATTCCAACGTTGGAACTCGGTCAAATGTGGGAGCTGGCTTGCCTGCGATGAATCCAACTCGGTCTCTCAGGCCTTCTTTTTCTTCGGCTTCAAGTACTTGGTCAACCCCTGGAACCACATCACCAGCGCCGGGTTGCCCTTGATCTGGATCGACTTGTCCTGAATCCCCGTCATGAACGCCAGTTGCTTGTTCTTCGCCTGCATGGTGGCGAAGCCATAGGCGGCGTCTTTGAAGGCAATGGCGAACGCAGGCTCCGGGTGGACACCCGAGCGGCTGGTGATGCGCTGGTCTTTGACGATGAAGTGACGGGCAACCTTGCCGTCGAGGGTCTGCAGCTGGAACGCCAGGTCCTTGTCACCCAACTGCTGTTGGAACGCGGGGTTGTTGCGGCTGGCTTTGGCCATCATCAGGCCCAGCACCCACAGGAGAAAACGAAATTTCATGCACACGGCCTCAGTGTAATTATTGGGTGGCCGCAGCAGTTTAACGATTTGTGCGCGGAACGCTACCGATCTCCCGCGTTAGCAGGAGATCGGCTGGCGTTTACCGCTTATAGCAACAACTTGGCTTAAACGTTAGGGCAAGGTACCGGCGCCCAGTCGGCCAGGTTCGGATCGCGGCAAGTGCCTTCGATCTGTGCTTTACCGGCGCTGGCCACCTGCTTGCTTTCAGTCTGCTTGACCTTGGCGGTCAGGATGCTTTTCTCGGTGCCCACCGCTTCGGTCGGCACCTTTGGCAGTGGCGGACGCTTGGTCACGACTTTGCCGGTGGATTTGCCTTTCTTCGCCGGGACCACGGCCTTGGTGGTATCGGCGGTGGCCACGGTCACCACATCATTACGCTGTACACCCACCTGTTGCAGGTCTTTCTCGTAGGCCTGGGTGTAGTTGTTCAGGTCTTCGCTGGCCTTGCCATTGACCGCGACGATCAGATCATTGGACTCCTTGAGGCCGGAGACGATTTCCGCCAGGCGCTTGCGGCCTTCGGTGTCGTTGACGGTCTTGGCCTTGCGGTCGGCCACAAGCTTGGTGAACGCGCTCTGGTAGCACTGCTGGGACGCCTTGGCGTACGCGGTGCTGCGGTCGATGTCGGAGGCGCTTTTGTTGAAGTCGGCGGCGTAGGACGCGATGCGCTGGTTGTCGTCGCTGATCTGCTTCTGGCGCTCGGTGTAGTAACCCGCCGCGCCACCTGCCAGGGCACCGCCCGCTGCGCCAATGGCGGCGTTGCGGCCGCGCTTGTCCGAATCCCCGGTCAAGGCGCCCAGCAGCGCACCACCCGCCGCGCCGAGGGCGGCGCCGGTGACGACCGACTTGGTCATGTCCGAATCGGTGGCACGCAAGTGCTGCACAGGCTCGTAGCAATTGGGGTAGTACTCGACCTTGGTGCTCGACGCGACCTTGGAGGCCGGCGACGTGGCGCAACCAGTCAACACGGTGCTGAAACCAGCCGCGATCAGCAGCAAGTAACGCTTGGAAACCGCCTTACGGGGAAAAAGCATAGGTGTGTTCTCTTTTAAGTTTGACTTGCCCAGCACGGCCCATGCCGCCTGAGTCCCTTCCAAGCTCGCCAGCCTGCGAGCGATCAAGACCGCTGACCGCTCGCTGCGAGCAATTCCTTCAAAATCGTTGCCGGGTCGGCTCGCTGTTGTTTGCGATAGTTACCGACATGGCGAACGAACAACGTCGCGCGCGTCATCAGGCTCTTGCCCAATACCGGCTTGCGCTCCAACTCTTGCTTGACCCTTTGAAACTGCGCCTGGATCACCGCATCGGTGTAGCGCGTGCCGGTGGCCAGGTTGTCGATATAGATCGCCACCGCACCGTCCAGCGCGCTGCGGCCATTGGCGATGGCCGTGGCGAACAGCTGCGCGCTGGCCTCGTCCTTGGCGTCCAGGGACTGCTGGCGACTTTTCTGCAGATTGATCAGGCGGATGTTGTAGTTATTGATGGTCTCGGCCACCAGGGCGGCAGACTGGATCAGGTTGCCGGCCGCTTCCTCACGTTGCTGGGCAATCAGCGACACATTGCGCTTGAGCTCTTCGTTGACCAGCCCCAACTCGGCCTGCAGCCGCGGGTCGACGCTGGCGGCGATGATGCTGTCCAGGCGTTTGGTCGGGTCCTGGGCGTCGTCGATGGCATCGGTCAGCGCGGCCAGGCGCCCCTCTTTCTGCCACTGCGCAAACAGTTCGTTGTAGCGTGAACGCGGTGCCGACAGCGCTCCGATCGCTACGCGAAAACCGGTAGTCTCGTTGCTTTGCTCGGTGCCATCGGCGCCGAACAGCGGGTACTCGCGGCGCATGCCGGTGAACAGCGTGCCCTCGCCTTCCAGGTAGTTGCCACCCTTGACGATAAAGCCGCCATACGTGCCCTGGCGACGGCCGGCATGGACCAGTTGGAACGACTCCTGGACCATTTCGGCGGCGTTGCCGATCACGTCGAACATGCCGATAGGGTTCGGCAACCTGGTGCCGATGGGCATCAGCCGCGCGGCCTGGCCGGTGCCGCCGGCGACCTGGTTGAACACCGCCCAATCGCCCAGCGGGCCGTCGCTGTCGCTGCCCTCGATGCGCCGTGGGAACAGCCGGCCTTCGAGGTCCTGGCGGCTCACCGCCTGGCCGCCGCGTGCGGCGAACTCCCATTCCACTTCGGTGGGCAGCCGCACAAAGCCCAGGCCACCATCCTCTGCCGAAGATCCGCGACCACTGACCGGCAACAACTCGCGGTGATATTTCATCAACCAGGCGCTGTACACCGCCGCAAAGCGCTCGGCTTCAAACCGCGACAGCTTGACCTTGGGCAGGCGCCCGGCCATGCCCTCAGGCACCTCGCACGCCGGGGCTGGCTCGCCGCTGGCCAACGACTGGGCCTGGGCCATGACCTGGGCATACTGGCGCGCGGTCACTTCGTACTTGCCGATAAAGTAGAGCATCGGCTTGAGCGGGGTCTTGGCGTCGGTCTTGGGCATCAGCGGCGCGATGACCTTGTTCCAGCCCTTGGGCAAATCCTTGAGGGTGAATTGGCCGTTGATGAAGTCGCGGCGATAGCCGGAGATAAACGACTGCTTGTAGCCCGCCTCGCCTTCGCTGAACGGGTAGCCGAGGCTGACTTCACGGTCGTCCAGGGTGCCCTGGGCCAAGACATAGGCGTAGCGAAACACCATATGGCCCCCGCACGGCAGCGGCAGGCTGACGTCATCGGCCAAAGGCTTGGGGTTGTCCAGTTTGTCGCCGGCCTCATCGGCCCAGGCCCCAGCAGCCAGGCTCAGCGCCACGGCGGCGCCCAACAACTTATACATCTCTGATTCCCTCGCAAGCCTGGATACGCGCCACACGCCACCCACCACACGCGGCCGCCACGGCGCTGACGCCGAGCACCGCGACCAGCGCCAGGGCGTAATGCCGCACCAGCAGATGGCTGGCGTATTCGCCCGGCACCTGCACGAATAATCGATTCAAACCGGCCTCGGCCAAGCCATACAGGCCGGCACTGAGCAGCGCGGCAAACCCTGCGCCGTAGAGCGCCTGCAACGTCACGAACAGCAACAGCGCGCCCGTGGAAAACCCCAGCAGGCGCAACACCGACAACTCCCGGCGCTTGCGCGCCACGGCGGCCAGCGCCCCGGCGAAGATCGCCGCAAATGCTCCCGCCAAGGCCAGGCCGGCGATGATCCAGAACACGATGGACAAGTTGCGGCTCAGCGACTGCACCTGGGCGATGCTCAGCACCTGGGTCGAGACCAACAGGTTCTGCGCAGCGAAATGCACCCGCAGCGGCTCTACATCACTGAGACTGCGCGCATACAATCGAAACCCCGGATACACCCGCTGCGCGCCCTCGCCTGCCGCGTCACCCGGCCAACCCAGCGCCAGTACCGCCCGGCCATCACGGTAATCTTCCGCCGCTTCCAGCAGGCTCAAACCGGCAAACAATCCATCCCGGGCGAATGCCTCCAGAGGCAATACCGCCAGCACCTGCAGCCGCGTGCCCTGGGCCTCGACACGCCCGGCCACTTGCCGCGCAAAGCGGGTTTGCAGCCAATCCCCCGGCCGCGCCGCGAGCTTCTCGGCGGCGGTGTGGCTCAGCACGATCTGGTCCAGGCCTGCGGGCACGGGCAGCCCGCTCAGCAACGGATCACCCGGCGCGGTCGGCAACATTTCCAGGATCAGCGCGCCTACCTGGGCCGTGGCCGCGATCTGCCGTGTGCGGGGGATGGCGAACGCCACATCGCTGCGCTGAGCAAGCTGCTCGACAAAAGCGTGGCTGAATCGACCACCGCCCAATGGAATGATTTCCCGGGTCGCCGGGTCATTCTCCAGGCGCTCGGTGAGGCTACTGACCAGGCCGAACTTGAGGCCGAACAACACCAGCAGCGGCGCGATCACGGCCACCAGCGCCAGCACCGAACAGGCCGACAACCAGCCATCGTCGCGGTAATCCTGCCAAGCGAGGGACGCTACCAAAGGAATGCGCATCAGCACGCCTCCCCAAGGGTTGCGGTGACGCCACCGTCGCTGTCGCGCTGGCAACTGATGCGCCGCACCTGCAAGCCACTGGCGCGGGCCAGGGGCTCGTCATGGGTGGCGATCACGCAGGCGGCACGGTGCTCGCGGGCCTGGGTCAGCAGCGCCTGCATGACACGCTCGGCATTAAGGGGGTCAAGGGACGCGGTTGGCTCATCCGCCAACAGCAGTTGCGGGGCATGGGCCAGGGCACGGGCGCAACTCACGCGCTGACGCTGGCCCACCGATAACGCGCCAGGCTTCTTGGCCAACTGGTCACTGATCTGCAACTGCGCCGCCAGGCGCGCCACGCTGCCATCGTCCTTGAGCCCCAACAGTTGCCGGGGCAGGGCAATATTGCTGCGCACGTCGAGAAAACCCAGCAGGCCGCCGGTCTGCAGCACATAACCGAGGTGCCGGCTGCGCAACCCGGCCAACGTGGATTGCTGATTGGCCCGCCATAGACCCTCAATATCCAGCTGGTTGAATTCAAACCGGCCCACCTGATCCGGCGCCAATACCAACGCCAACAGATCCAGCAAGGTGCTTTTGCCGCAGCCACTGGGCCCGACAATCGCCAATTGCTCCCCCGCGCACAGGTGCAACCCTGGAATCACCAGGCTATAGCGCTGGCTACCGACGCCCCGGCTCTTGTGCACCGCGCTCAGGTTCAGCATCAAGGCAGCGTCGACAGCGGCACGCGGTACAACGCATCGCCCGGCTCGGCATCACCGAAACGGACCCAGTTGGCCACATCGTTATGGAAGGTCTCAAAGAGGCGGACTTTCGAATCCAGCTCATCGATAAAGTCTTCCTGTTCGGCCACGCTCAACGACAGCCACAGGTCCTGGGTCATGTTCAGCGACTTGCTGCGGTACGGCAGGCCTTCCAGGTACTCACCGAGTATGCCGCCATCGGCGAGGTTGCCGCCCTTGCGCAAGGCCTGCGGGTCGCGGCTCATGTAGGCCGAGGCGCTGGCGATTTCCTGGAAGAAATCCTTGGGCGAGGTCTGGGTCTTGCGCGCCGCATCGACGATCAGTTTGAGCGACTGCTGCAAGTCGTTGAGCTGCAATTTGGTGAGCATCACGCAGACCTGGAACGCCGGCAGCGCGGGGTTGGTCAGGTCGCGGTCGGCGGTCCAGGCGCTGACCAGCTGCGGCGCCTGGCTCGCGCCTTTGTGCCCGAGGAAATCCATGTGCATGGCATAGCCGACGGCCGCGGATTTGTCCGCCAGGCTCGGCGCGTTGCTGAGCAACGGCACCGGCTGCGGGGTGTTGCTGCGCACTTGGTGCACCAGGTTGGCGAACACCGTGCCGATCTCATCGACACGCTCGCCCAGCTTGCGCACATCGCCGCCCGGCACCGCTGTGTAGAGGTCGCCGATCTGCGGGTTGGCGTCGGCGGTCAGGGTGCGGTACTGGGACTCGGCGCCGCCATGGGTTTTCTTGCCGGCGTCGGTGCGCAGGTGCAAGGCATAGATCTTGATCTGCTTGCCCAGCGCGGCCTGGCGCACTTCGGCTTCGTTCATCTGGGTGGCGGCGAACGGGTCGTTCTTGCGCAAGGCGCCGGCATCGGTCACCAGCAGGATCAGGCGCCCGCCATAGCCGGACCAGTCCATACCGTTCACCGCCTGCATCACCCCGGCGAACGCGTCTTCGTTGAAGGCGTGACTGGAAACGGTCGAGGCCTTGACCTGCCGCGCCCTATCGAGAAAACGCTGGGGGTCGCGGCCCTGATCGAGGGTGATCAGGGTCTTGGCCACGTATTCCAGGCCCGGGGTTTTCTTCACGCTGCTGCGAAAGCCGACCATGCCGAAACTGACGCTGTCCAACTCGCCACGCTCGGCGATGCGGGTCTGCAACTCGTGGACGACATCGCGCACTTGGTCGATGTAGGGCTGCATTGACACGGTGGTGTCCACCACCAGCACCACAGCGGTGCGGAACGCATCGGCATTCGCACTGATCACCGGGGTCGCCGGCTTGGCGGCGGCACTGCCGGGGTCGATGGAAGCCACATTGAGTAACTGCACCGGCTGACCATTCTCGTCGAAGCTCTCTTTGGCATCGAAGATCGGCAACAGGTAGAACTGATTCTGCGGCACGGCGCTGGCGGCGGGCTCCAGGGCCAGGACCTGCTGATTGTCGCCGGGGTTGTTCTGCGCCTTGAGCAACAGGTTCTTCGCCGCGACTGGATCCGCCAGGAGTTTTTCCACCTCGCCGGCCTGGCGCAGGAACATCACCGGCGCACGCCCCGAACGCTCGGTGAACTTGAGTACCAGGCTCTGCTTCCAGTCGCTGACGTGCACGGCCGGCAACCAGCCGTCACTGCGCCCATCGGTGGCGGCGCCCACACGCAGCCAAGGGCTGCCGTCGATATCCTTGCGCTGGTACACATAGAGCACGGAAAACGCCGGCAAAGCCTTGCCCGGTGCGCCGCCCGCCGCGCTGGAGAGCTTGGCGCCGGGCTTGCTCAGGACCCGCTGGAACAGGGTTTTCTTGCCGGCCATCAGCAACGGGCGCTGGCCGCCGTCGATATCGGCTGCCACCGGTGCGACGGCAGCAGGCGTCACGGGCCCTGGCGCAGCAGGCGGCGGCAGCGGGGCGTCGTCACTCAGCCACCCGTAACTGGCGCCACCGATGGCCAGCGCAACCGCCACCGCCACGGCGGCCAATGCCAGCACCGGGCCGCGCCGCTGCTCGGACACCGCACGCGGCGGCGTGGGAGCCACCACCGGCTGGCGCACCGCTTGCGGCTGCGCAGTGGCGCTGGGCACTTCGATGGACACCGGGGTTAACCCGGCCAAGTCGTTGACGGGGCGAATCAAGGTCGCCTCCAGCGCTTCTTTCGGTGCCTCCAGCGGCAGTCGATCCAGCGCCAGCAGCAGCGCGGTGGCATCCGGGAAACGCTGCGCCGGGTCCTTGGCCAGGAGCTTTTTCAGCACCTCTTGATAACGACCATGGTGCAGCGGCAACTCCGGCAAGGGCTCGGTCAGGTGTGCCAGGGCCGTGGAGAGTGCATCGGTGCCACGGTAAGGCAACTGGCCGACGAGGATTTCATAGAGCACCACCCCGAGGGCGTAGAGGTCGGCGCGGCCGTCGATTTCCTGGCCGCGCGCCTGCTCCGGGCTCATGTAGCTGGGGGTGCCCACGGCAAACCCGGCCTGGGTGAACTGCGTGCGGTCATCCAGGGACTTGGCGATACCAAAGTCCGACAGCACCGCCGTGCCATCGGCGCGAAACAGGATATTCGCCGGCTTGACGTCGCGGTGCACCAGGCCCTGGGCATGGGCGTAACCCAGTGCCGAGGCGATCTGGCGGATATACACCAGCCCCTGTTCCGGCGTCAGGCCGGCGGCGATGCGCTCCTTGAGCGTGCCGTTGGGCAGGTATTCCATGGCCATGTAATACAGCTCGCCGACATTGCCGATGTCGTGGATCGTCACCGTATGCGGGTGCGACAGCCGCGCCAGGGTCTTGCCCTCGCGCAGGAAGCGTTCGCAAAAGCTCGGATCGGCGGCCAGCGCGGCGGCCATGACCTTCAACGCCACCTTGCGCTCCAGCGACCGCTGGGTCGCCAGGTATACGCTGGCCATGGCGCCTTCGCCGATTTCGCCGTCGATGTCGTAGCCGGGGATGATCAGGGTCATGGCGACACCTTCACGACGAGGGTGGTGATGTTGTCGGGCGCACCGCGGTTAAGCCCCAGGTGCACCAGGCTGCGGGCAATTTCGTCAGGCTCGGCATGGCTCAGTACATCGCGGATCTCGTGGTCTTCGACGGTCTTGTTCAGGCCATCGCTGCACAACAGGTAACTGTCGCCGGGGGCGATCAACAGGTCGACCACCGACAACTCCAGTCGCGCCTCCACGCCAATGGCGCGGGTGACGATATTGGCCCGTGGATGCACCCGCGCATCGGCCTCGCTGAGCAGGCCGCTGTCCTGCAGGTCCTGCACGTAGCTGTGGTCGCGGGAGATGCGCTCCAACTCGCCATCGCGCAGGCGATACAAGCGGCTGTCACCGGCCCACAGGCACACGCCGCGCAGGCCACGTGCGGCCAGCAGCACCACGGTGCTGCCCATCATGGTCACGCCGCGGTTGGCAGTTTCTTCGCGCACGTCCGCGTTGACCCGGTTCAACTCGGTGCGCAGCGCCGCGGTGTATTCGTCCAGTGACCGGCCCACGGGCAGGCTGCGCAGGCTGTCGACGATCAAGCTGCTGACGTAATCGCCTGCGGCATGCCCGCCCATGCCATCGGCCACCACCCACAGGCGGTTCTGCGGCAAGTCCAGGCACGCGTCCTCATTGACCTGGCGCACCATGCCCACATGGCTTTTGCTCGCGGATTTGTACGTCGACCCCATCTACACCACACCTTCTTGTCCGAGCAGAAATTGCGCAAAATCGCCGGCGGCAGGCAAACCCTGGCACCGCAATAAACCGGGGGAAATGCGTTGCGAACCACGCCCCCACCACAGGCTGGCGCCTTCGCAGGCCTGTTCGGCAAGGGCCGTCATGCGAGCATGGGGCACGGTGGCGGCAACCCGCTGCAGGCCGGCGAAGCGGCTGTCCAACGCGCGCGCCTCGCTGCCCGGCAAACCCAGGCGCTCCAGGCCATCGCTGAACCCTTCGAACGTGGCGCCGGGGTCCAGGGTGCTGAGCAACAACTCCTCGGCCTGCTCGAACCAGGCATCCGGGCCGCCCACCAGGGACGCTGGATTGGCGTCGTGATCCAACAACGCGACCACCGCCAGCGGGAAATACCGCCCGACCCGATCAATGCTCGGCATCACCACCCCCGCCGCCGCATCCGGCCCGCATACACCCGGCGCCAGCACAAAACGCCACAGCGGGCTGACCAGGTACACGTTGAGCCAATCGCCGCCCAGGCTGTGTTGACTGGCCAGCAAACCGGCGGCCAGCCAACTGTCCCAGGGCCCGATAAAACTCTGGGGCAAGGCGCGGCTGACAAAGTCCCCGCGACTGGCCAACTTGCCGTAGAACCCCAAGGTGGTCATAACCGCTCCGGCAGGCTGAACCCGCTCAGCACACGGCTCTTGAACGGGTTGAAGGCGCTGTTGGCCCGCAACTCATAAGCGATGCTGGCGCCATCGACCCGCAGACGCAGGTTGAAGCGATCCGGCGAATTGCCCGCCGAAAGCTCCGATTGCTCCAGCAGGCGGAACCACGCCCACGGGCCATCCAGGGTCACGCCCGAACGTCCGCTGGCGGCTGGCGGCATGATCGAGATCCGCACCCCGCCGCTGCTGCCGGGGTTCGGCCACTGCATCGCCACCGGCCGGCTCGGGCCGTGGTCGTAGCTCAGTTGCTGGCCGTCGAGGTCGAGCAGGAACTGGGTGATGGTCGCGTCCATCGCCACAGGCTTGAGCTCGAAACGCACGATGGGCTGCGTGCCCCCCGCACGGAAGAACGCATCACGAATGGTCGCCGCACGCTGGAAGGTTTGCAGCACACCCGGCGCGATCCCGAGTTTCTGCGCCGCCCCCGGCTGCCAGCGCCAGGTCTGCGCGGAGGTGTCGACGTAGGGCTGCAGGTACTTGCGGAAGTAGTTGTCCATCACCCCGCCCACCCCGAAGAACTGACCGAAGTCGTCCAGGGTGGCATCGCGGGCACTGCCAGGGGACATCGGGTAACGGCCGGCCAGGGACTGGCGGTATACGTTGACCACTTCGCTGACCCAGGCCGCGTTCAGTTGATTGCGCACCCCACCCATCATGCTGTTGGTGGTGGAGTTGACCACCGACTTGACCATGCCTTGCACCAGCGGCGGCTGGCGCTCGGCATTCAGGCTGACCCGCGTGGCGGCGGCAGCGGCCTGGTTCTTGGCTTCGCCGAGCAAGGCATCGCCACTGGCACCGACCATGGCGCTGACCTGCACATACAGCGCATTCATGTCCGCCAACAGGCCGTCGATGGCCGCCGGCTCGCCTTCGTTCTTGGCGACGATGCTGTTGAGTTCGGCAAAGTGCGCGGTCACCGGGTCTTCGCTGAGGGCTGGCGCGCTGGCCGCCGGTTGCGCCTCGCCGAGCAGGCTGCCGAGGCGCTCCTTGAGCTTGTCGACACCCCCTTCCACTGGCACGCCCTTGGCAGCCAGTTGGCGCTCTTCAGCCTGCAGATCGGTTTCCTTGGCCACCGCCACCAGCAGCTTTTTCAGGGGCGAGGTCGGGCCGGAAATCACCCGCAATACGTCGGCCGCCTGGGCCACGCTGGTGATGGGCACAAAGTCGATATCGGCCAGCAAGGCGTCCCACTGGCGCTGATAGTCCTGGAAATACAGGCGCCGCACATCGGCGGCAAGGCTGGCGACGTTCTGTTGATCCGCCGGTGCATGCCCCAATACCCATTGCTCTTCAGCCAGGGTGCCGGCCTGGTTCAGGCTGGTCAGCAAAAAACCCTGGCGATAGCCCTTGGCAGTAAAAAACCCACTCAATGGCTCGCCCAGCGGCTTGCCACTTTTGCGGCTGAATACCAGTGCGGCATCGCGGCCGGCAGCTTCGTTGATGCGAAAATCCGTCACGCCTTCGGGTAGCTTGTGGCGCTTGACCCGGTCGTATACACGCTGGGCCACCGGCAGTTGTTGCAGCTGCCGACGCAAGTCATCGATCAGCCGTGGGTCGAGTCGCGCATTCGGTGGGTGACGATCGAACAACGCCTGCAAGTGCCCGGTCAGTGCCTGGCGCTGGTCGGCGGGCAGGTCGCGTGGCAGGTTGCGGTCCCAGTCCAGGGCGATCCAGGCCTTGATGAAGTCCGGGTCGTAATGCTCGCTGTCAGCCAGCATCAGGTAGGCCTTCAAGCCTTCGTAGAGGAAGTCGGAACTGCCGCCGCTGTGCAGTTGCTCTTCGATGCGCGTTACCAGGCGCGGGGCGAACACCGCGATCAGCAGTTTGCGATAGACACTGGCAGATTCGGCTTCGAGCATGTCGCCCTGATACAGCCCCAGGCCTTCGGACCAGCTTGGCGAATCGCCCGCCAGGTTCTTCACCGCGTTGAGCAGCGGCAACACGGCCAGCACCTCGCGCTGTGCCGGGCTCAGGGTCTGCACGGCCTGGCCCAGTGGAGCGACCTTGTGGTCGACCTGGGCGATATACGCCTGGTTCGCGCGATAACTCACCCACCACAGCGTACTGAACACCAACACCACCGCCACGGTGGCGGCCAGGACGCCACGGGCCAGCCATTTGCGACGGCGCTCGACCTTCGGGTTGACCCCCACCAGGCCACGCTCGGCAAAGGCCACGGCGCTGAACAGCTTTTCGATGAAATAACTGCGCCCGGTGCCGCTCTGGCGCGCCAGGTGCTGGCGATCGAGGTTCATGCTCTGGGCCATGGCGCCGATCAGGCGATCGATCGGGCTGCCTTCCTGGGTGCCGCTGGTGAAATAGACGCCGCGCAGCAGCACGCGCTCTTCAAACGCATTGGGCTTGAATACGCCTTCGAGGAAGCCTTGCAGGCAATCCTTCAGGGCACCGAACTGCTGCGGGAAGCCGTAGATCAGGTCGCGCCGCGCCGGGTCGCGCTCCTGTTGCAGACGCTCCACCAAGCGCTCGTTGAGGCGCTGCTCCAGGCCGGCGAATTCGCTTTGCAAATGGGCCAACGGGCTGTCGCTGTGCTTGCCGTCGTCCAGGGCAAAGGTCATGCCCCACACCTGGGCGCGGTCTTCCTTGCTCAGGTTGTCGAAAAACTCCATGAAGCCCGGCACCAGGTCGAGCTTGGTCAGCATCAGGTAGATCGGGAAGCGCACGCCCAACTGGGTGTACAACTCCTGGATGCGCAGGCGGATCGCTGCTGCATGGGCGGCGCGCTCGGCGTCGCTGCCCAGCAGCAGGTCCGAAAGGCTGATGGCGATAAAGGCGCCGTCGATCGGGCGACGGGCGCGCTGCTTTTTCAGCAGGTCGAGAAAGCCCAGCCAGGCCGCTTTATCCACCGTGGAGTTGCTGTCCTGGGTGGTGTAGCGCCCGGCGGTGTCCAGCAGCACGGCTTGATCGGTAAACCACCAATCGCAATTGCGCGTACCGCCCACGCCCCGCACCGCGCCGGCACCCAACTGGGCGGCCAGGGGGAAATGCAGCCCGGAGTTGACCAGCGCGGTGGTCTTGCCCGAGCCCGGTGGGCCGATGATCACGGACCACGGCAACTCGTAGAGGTTGCGCCGCTCGTCACCGCCCAGCTTGGCCTTTTTCAGTAACGCCAGGGCTTCGTCCATGCGCTGGCGCAGGGTGGCCAGTTCTTCTGCGGTGGCAACGCTGTTGGGGTCGACCGGGGTTTCGGCGGCCAGGCTGCGCATCACTTCGCCAGCCTGGCGCCGGGCCTGGATGATGCGAAACACGCGGTAGGCGATCCACACCGCGAAGACCAGGATGATCAGTGCCCAGCGCCGGCCTTCGGGGACCAGCACGTCGAGCAACGGCCCGACAAACCAGATGATCAGGCCCAGAGCAATCAGGCCCAGCACAGGGATCACCCAGCGAATCATGAAACTGAAAAACGCCTTCACTCGACGCCCTCCGCCAATACGGTGATTTCAACCCGACGATTGCGGGCACGGCCTTCGGCTGTGGCGTTGGTCGCCACCGGCTCGGTATCGCTGCGCCCTTCGGCGCTGAAACGCTCGCCCTGGCCGGTCTTGGCCGCGAGAATCTCCAGTACCGACTTGGCCCGCGCTTCGGACAAGGCCCAGTTGGACGGGAAACGCAGGGTGGCAATCGGGCGGTTATCGCTGTGCCCGGTCACGCGTACCTGGCCCTTGACCTTGCGGATGGCATCGGCGATGCGCAGCATCAGGGGCTGGTAGTCATCGACAATGCTCGAGCTGGCCGAAGCGAACAGCTCATCGCCACGGATCGTCACCACGGAGCGGTCAACGGCGTCTTCCACCGCGACCCGGCCTGCCTTGATGTCTTCCACCAGAAAGCCCGCCAGGCGCGGGCGCTCGATGATTTTCGGCTGCGCCACCGGGCGGTCGATGGCCTGCACCGGGATTTCCCCCAGGGCATGGATGTTCTTGAACACCGGCTCGGCATCCGACGCCAGCTTCAGGCGCAAGCCAAACAACAGCGCCAGCAACAACGCCAGGCCGATGGCGACTGCAATCCACGGCGGCATGAATTGCGCCAGGCGATCACGGGCCACGGTCACGCCGCGCCAATGGGGCGACAACTCGCGCTCATGCTCGCCACGGGCACTGCGAATCGCCGCCGCCGTGCGTTCGCGCAACGCTTCCAACTGGCTGCGCCCGTCGTTCATCACCCGGTAGCGGCCTTCGAAACCCAGGCACATGCACAGGTACAACAGCTCCAGCAGATACAGGCGCTCGCGCGGGCTTTGCAGGCAGTGATCCAACAACTGAAAGACCTTTTCGCCGCCCCAGGCTTCGTTGTGCACGGTAATCAACAAGCTCTGCTTGCCCCAGTCACTGGCGCTGCCCCAGGGGGTGCTCAGCACCGCTTCATCGAGGGCGGTGCACAGCGCGTAGCGCGCCAGCAGCACCTCGTTACGGGCCACGCCGGCCGCCTCGGCGCGTTCTTCGAACTGGCGCAGGTAGGCCAGCAATTGCGCACGCAGGCTCGATGGCGCGGGATGGGCGATGGTGTTGCGCAGGCGTGTCAGCAACGCCAGCAACGGGCCGGCGGCGCTTTCCAGGGGGTTGAGGCCCTGGCTTTTGCCGGTGAGGATCGGCGCCGCCGGCATCGACAAAGACGCCGGTTCTGCGCGTGCAGGCTCCGGCGCACGGCCACCCGGGCGCGGCATGAACTGGGTGCGGTCGTCATCATTGGGATGCATCGCGGATTATCCTCGGATCGCCCAGAAGGCCAGGTTCAAGCCCGGGAACTGCCCGGCGATATGAAAGGCAAAGCCGCCGGAGTGGATCAACTGCTGCCAGTGTTCGCTGCCGCGGTCCAGTTCGTAGTAGGTGGAGCCCGCGTGATACGGGATCTGGCGTGGCGCCACCGGCAGCGGCAGCAGGCCGATGCCCGGCAGTTGCAGGTTGACCAGGTCGCGGATGTGCTCCACCGAGCCAACCTTGCTCTGCTGGCCGAAGCGCGCACGCAGGGTTTCGCCCGGCACATCGGCACGGACCACGAGGATGAAGCTGGCGCTGTCGATCAGGGTTTTATCCGCCAGCATTGCCACGTGCACGCCGTAGGCTTTCTCGACAATCGGGATAGGCGTGGCCTTGCTGTCGATCAGCATCGACAGCGCCTCGCGCAGGGCCTGCATCACCGGGGCGAAGCTCAGGGCCAGGTCGTCATGCTGATAGCGCGGGTATTCCTCAGGGCGCCGCCCTGAGGTGGAGAACGTCGAGAACTCGCCGGCCAGGCTTACCAGCTCACTGAAGAAACGCTCCGGGTGCAGCGGGCTCAACTGGCTCAGGTGCTGGATCAGCGGCTGGGCGCGGTTGACCAGTTGCAACAGCATGAAGTCGGCAATCTCTGAAGCGCCACCGGCACCCGACGCCACCACGCGTCCGGCCAGGGCTTCGCCGCGCTGGTGCAGCAGGCCCAGCAGTTCACTGCGAAAAGCCGTCAGCGGTTTGCTCGCCGCCACATCGAGCACCGGCGGGATGTAGCTGTCATCCAGCACCAGGGCGCGGTCGGCGCGCTTTTCCTTGATGCGTACCAGGCCGATGGCGGCGTAGTCACTGATGCCATCGGCGCCGGTGAGCAAGCGCAAGGCACGGGAACCGACGGCCACCGGTGCGCGGTTTTCGAAAGGTGCGTTGTCATCGCGCACCTCGCGCACCTGGCTCAGGTAACGCGCGGCGCCCAGGGGCTCGCCTTCGTCTACCGTGTCGCGGGCGCCGGCACGCTTGAGCGGCAAGGCCAGGTACACCAGGCCGTCACGCAAGTTGTCGTCGATATTCAGCGGGCTCGGCGCCAGGTCGTCCTGGGGAATATTGAACGGCGTGCCATCGGGCAACAGGCCACGGGCCGAGACAATCGCCAGCTTGCCCTGGGCCAGCAGGCCCTGGTCGATCAGCAGTTCGCAAAACCCCCAGGCGCCGGCCGACAGCGGACGGCTGCGGGCATCGATCAGGTTTTCCAGGTAACGGTCATGCTGCTGGAAGTGCTGCGTTCCGATGAACATGCCTTCCGACCAGACCACGCGATTGTTCCAGGACATGGGGGCTCCGATTGCTTCTTATTGGGCAGGACTGGATGGGGCAACGCTGAGGTGCGCACGTACGGCGCGCACATCAAGGCTGATCTGGTATTCGCTGGCCTGGCGGGGCGGCACGCTGAGTACCGTGCGCCATTGCGCACGGTCCAGTTCGCGATAGCCCACCAGCAGGCCGATCTGCCGGGTGGCCGGGTCGAGGTCGCGCTGCAGGCTCAATTGCTGGCCGGGCTGGATCACCACTTCATCCTGGTCCAGCAGGTCCAGGCCGAGGGTCGGCTGGGCGCGATCCGCCAGGGCGAAGTAATCGGCACGACTGAAGGTCGCGGCGTTTTTCAATTCGAAAATCCGTACCCGCACCGGCGCTGGCTGGCCCGTGTGACCGGGGTTGAGGCCGCTGATGGCATGGAAATGCAGCTCGACGCTGGCAGTGTCGATTTGTGCCTCTGGCGCGGGCGGCGCAGCATCCTTGGCACAGGCCGTCAGCAGCAACAGGCCGGCGGCCGCGAGTAAAAACCTGGAAATCATCCTGCGTCCTCAATGACGTATGTGGCTGTCCGTTGTTCCAGTTTCAGCGCCGCTGGCGGGCGCTGTGTGCTTCATAGGCCCGGCTGAATTCACGGCCGAACAGGTCCTGGAAATCCTCCTGGGCCTCACGGGAAATACTGTTGTAGAGCTCGGTGAACTGTTGCCAGTACTGGGCCTGGCGCGAACCGTTGAACAGGCTCGACAGCCCGCCAGGCTTGCCCATGCGCTCTTCCAGTTGAGCGGGTTCGAAGCGTGTCAGCAGATGTTTGATGGCCGCTTCGACACCGGCCATCACCGCCAGTTGGTGGGCCCGCAGGTCGTCGAAACTGTCGCGCACGGCCAGGTCCGGCGCCATAAACGCTTGGTTGCCGTGGCGAAGCAGCAGCAGTAACGCTTCGTCGGCATTCGGGGCGAATTTCAACGGATTGTTTTCCACCGGCTGGATCGTCGTCTGCTGCATGCGGAACTCGCCCTTGAGGCTGCTGCGCGCACGTAATACGTCGATCAGGCCTTCGACCATCAGCCGGTAGCTGCGGCCGATACTTTCCATCTGCGCCTCGGCCTGGGCCTTGTCCAGGCGCAGGTGATCAAGACCGGCACCGCGCAGGAAGGCTTGCAGCAAATCGGGCTGGGTGGCGTCTGCCAGCGGCAGCGGGCGCTCGACCACAGGAGGTTCAGGCGGCGCGATGGGCGGTGGCGTGCCGAGCGGCGGCGCGGGTGTTTCGCCAAGCAGGTCCCAGTCTTCCGGAATCACCGAGCCCGGGGTCGCCGGCTTCTCGGGCACAGGCACGTTAACAGCGACCGGCGGGCGAAAATCATGCTGCTCGGCCGGCACATGGTCAGGCTGGCTGGGCGGCGGCACGGCCGTTGGTGTGAGGAAATCGAACAGGTCTGGCAGCGTATCCATCGACGACGCGCCCTGGAACTGCGGCGCAATCACCGGGGTGCTTGGCAGCGGCGCGGCCACCCCCGCACCCTGGCGGCCCATGAGCGCTTCGAAACTGTTGGAGGCGTCGGCGGCAAAAGGCTGGGAACCTGTCACGTTCACCCCGGAATCAATCCGTGCCTGGATCTCGTAATCGCCGATCCGGATCAACTCACCATCTTGCAATGGCTCGCTGTTCCCCCGGCGCAAACGAATACCGGCATTAACCAATTCCACACCATTAGTACTGTTATCGGTTAGATAGTAACGGCCATCTTTGTATTGAATAACGCAATGTTGCGCGGAGACCAAACGTTCTGGATCAGGCAATATCCAGTCGTTTTCACTAGAGCGGCCAATAGCCATCACTCCATTGTCCATGGACTTTTCCGGACATTGACCTGGGGTGATCTTGTGATAACTAGTGATAGTCAAACACAGTGACATCTTGCCTCCTTGCTGAACCTCACGCGCGGTCGGCCAAGGGAAATACTTTCCCAAGCGCGTCTCGACAAATCCTTTAAACAACCTTAGAAGCCTGCTTTTACCAGCATGATCGCTGATCTTAACCGGCAAATGTGACAAAAATCCTCAGGCAGCGCCTACTTTGACCGACGGGTCGCATAGGATGTTAAACACCGCACATCTGTCACACAGGGCGAATAGCTTACCTTGACAACGCATAACTACTACACCAAAAATGCACAACTTCTTGAAGATAAGTAGTGGCACATTGAAATCAATGTGCTGGCCTGACCAAGAAAACATGCCGATAAATTGCGCAACTAAACCGCGCAACTAACGCATGCACTGCCCGAGACTAAAGGGCCGATATGGAGATCGAATTTAGTGGATGTGCCGTTGCTGCTCACCGCTGTTTCCGCGACTTTGCCGTGTGGCGAAGACCTGGAATATGACGCGGATTTCCTGCACTTGGAACGTGCTGCCCAGGGTCAACCCGAGCGCAGCATGGGCGACGCTATTTTGCCCGCCGAGCCCCCAGACTGGCGCAGCATCCAGCAACAGAGCCTGGACTTGCTGCAGCGCAGCAAAGACCTGCGCATCACCCATTTTTTGCTGCAAAGCTCCCTCGCCCTGCAAGGCGTCGGCGGGCTGGCCAGCGCCCTCACCCTGATCAGCGAACTGCTCCAGCAGTACTGGGCCGACCTGCATCCGCGCCTGGATGCCGATGACGACAACGATCCCACCGTACGCATCAATGCCCTCGCCGGACTGACCTGCGACACGAACATCCGCCTGCTGCGCGAAAGCGTGCTTACGCGCTCGCGAGCGTTCGGCGCCGTGAGCCTGCGTGGTGCCCTGAATGCCAGCGGCCTGCAAAGTTTTCCCGGCGAAAGCCTCGGTGCCGAGCAACTGGCCGCCGCCTTCCTCGACAGCGACCCGGAGCCGTTGCAAGCCACCCACGCCGCGCTGGTCGAGGCCCGTGCGGCCTGTGAAAACATCGAAAAATACGTCAGCGAGCAAGTCGGTTCCGCCCAGGGCGTGGACCTCGGCGCGCTGAAACATCCGCTCAAGCAGGCCCTGCAGATTTTCAGCCAGTTCACTGCACAGAGCGACGACAGCCGTGAACCCGAGGTGGTCAGTGACGACAGCCACGCCTCGGTCGAACACGCTGGCGCCCCTGCAGCCCCCCGCAATGCTGGCGAGATCGCCAGCCGCGACGAGGTGCTGCGCGACCTGGACCGGATCCTTGCGTACTACACCCGGCACGAGCCTTCCAGCCCGCTGCCGGTGCTGTTGAACCGGGCGAAAAACCTGGTGCACGCCGATTTTGCGGCCATCGTGCGCAATCTGATTCCCGACGGCATGTCCCAATTTGAAAACCTGCGTGGCCCGGACGGCGAGTAAGTCGCCAGGCTTTGCAGTAACAACACCGTCGCTCAAGCGACCAGGAGCAGCAACGTGGCGAAGCAAAGTTCTCAGAAATTCATCGCGCGCAACCGTGCGCCTCGAGTGCAGATCGAGTACGACGTCGAGCTTTACGGCGCCGAGAAAAAGGTCCAACTGCCCTTCGTGATGGGTGTGATGGCCGACCTCGCCGGCAAGCCCGCCGAGCCTCTGGCGCCGGTCGCGGACCGCAAGTTTCTTGAAGTGGACGTCGACAACTTCGACTCGCGGCTCAAGGCCATGCAGCCGCGGGTGGCATTCCACGTACCCAACGAGCTGACAGGCGAAGGCAACCTGAGCCTGGATATCACCTTCGAAAGCATGGACGACTTCAGCCCCGCCGCCGTGGCGCGCAAGGTCGACTCGCTGAACCAGTTGCTGGAAGCCCGTACCCAACTGGCCAACCTGCTGACCTACATGGACGGCAAGACCGGCGCAGAAGAAATCATCATGAAAGCGATCAAGGACCCGGCATTGCTGCAGGCCCTTGCGAGCGCGCCCAAACCTGCTGGGGACCAGTAATCATGACCGACAATACCGCCCGCGAAGGCGCCCAGAACCTGGGTACCACCCAAGAAGCCAGCGAGTTTGCAAACCTGCTGCTGCAAGAATTCAAGCCCAAGACCGAGCGTGCCCGCGAAGCCGTCGAGACCGCCGTGCGCACCCTGGCCGAGCAGGCCCTGGCGCAGACGGACCTGGTATCCAACGACGCGATCAAGTCGATCGAATCGATCATCGCCGCCATCGACGCCAAGCTCACCGCCCAGGTCAACCAGGTTATCCATCACCCGGATTTCCAGCAGCTGGAAAGCGCCTGGCGTGGCCTGCACTACCTGGTCAACAACACCGAGAGCGATGAGCAGCTGAAGATCCGCGTGCTCAACATCTCCAAGACTGACCTGCACAAGACCCTGAAGAAATTCAAGGGCACCGCGTGGGACCAGAGCCCGATCTTCAAGAAGATGTACGAGGAAGAATACGGCCAGTTCGGTGGCGAACCCTACGGTTGCCTGGTGGGCGATTACTACTTCGACCAGTCGCCTCCTGACGTGGAGTTGCTGGGCGAGCTGTCGAAAGTCTGCGCCGCCATGCACTCGCCGTTCATCGCTGCCGCATCGCCGACCGTGATGGGCATGGGCTCCTGGCAGGAACTGTCGAACCCACGTGACCTGACCAAGATCTTCACCACCCCGGAATACGCTGGCTGGCGTTCGCTGCGCGAATCGGAAGACTCGCGCTACATCGGTCTGACCATGCCGCGCTTCCTCGCGCGCCTGCCGTATGGTGCCAAGACCGACCCGGTGGAAGCCTTCGCCTTCGAAGAAAACACCGACGGCGCCGACAGCTCCAAGTACACCTGGGCCAACGCCGCGTACGCGATGGCGGTGAACATCAACCGCTCGTTCAAGCACTTCGGCTGGTGCTCGCGCATCCGTGGCGTGGAGTCCGGCGGTGAAGTGGAAAGCTTGCCGGCTCACACCTTCCCCACCGATGACGGTGGCGTGGACATGAAGTGCCCGACCGAAATCGCGATCAGCGACCGCCGTGAAGCGGAGCTGGCGAAGAACGGTTTCATGCCGCTGCTGCACAAGAAAAACACCGACTTCGCCGCGTTCATCGGCGCCCAGTCGTTGCAGAAACCAGCCGAATACGACGACCCGGACGCCACCGCCAACGCCAACCTGGCTGCACGCCTGCCGTACCTGTTCGCCACCTGCCGTTTCGCCCACTACTTGAAGTGCATCGTGCGCGACAAGATCGGTTCCTTCAAAGAGAAGGACGAGATGCAACGCTGGTTGCAGGACTGGATCCTCAACTACGTCGACGGGGATCCTGCGCATTCCACCGAAACCACCAAGGCCCAGCACCCATTAGCTGCCGCCGAAGTGATCGTGGAAGACGTCGAGGGCAACCCGGGGTACTACAACTCCAAGTTCTACCTGCGCCCGCACTACCAGCTCGAAGGGCTGACCGTGTCGCTGCGCCTGGTATCGAAACTGCCTTCGGCAAAAAGCGCGTAAAAAATCGGGACTGGCTCGCTCCCTGTCGGAGCGAGCTTGCTCGCGAAAAACTTGAAGACGCTGCGTTCATCCAGGATGCCCGCGTCACCGTTGACGACCTTCGCGAGCAAGCTCGCTCCTACAGGGGTCGGCGGCGTAAACAAATATCGTGGCTCAGACCACACAGGGAGAAAACATGGCTGTTGATATCTTCATCAAGATCGGCGACATCAAGGGCGAGTCCATGGACAAGGCCCACAAGGACGAAATCGACGTACTGAACTGGAGCTGGGGCATGGCCCAGTCCGGCAACATGCACGTTGGCAGTGGCGGCGGCGCCGGCAAGGTGAATATCCAGGACCTGTCGCTGACCAAGTACGTCGACAAGGCTTCGCCTAACCTGATGATGCATTGCGCCAGCGGCAAGCACATCGACAAGGTCAAGCTGACCGTGCGCAAGGCCGGCGGCGAAAGCCAGGTCGAGTACATGATCATCAACCTTGAAGAAGTGCTGATCACGTCCCTGAGCACCGGCGGCTCGGGCAGCGATGATCGCCTGACCGAAAACGTCACCCTGAACTTTGCCCAGGTGATGGTCGACTACCAGCCGCAGAAAGCCGACGGCACCAAGGACGGCGGCCCGATCAAGTTCGGCTGGAATATCCGTTCCAACACCAAGCGTTGATACGAAGACCCCTGGCGCAGCGCGCCGGGGGTTTTGGTGCTTGCTCGAATTTCGACCTTCCTCTTTTCGGTATCTGAGTCATGGCCAAACCTTCGTTTATCAATTTGTGGAAGGCGTATTCCGATCTTTTGGTAACGCATCCAAACGCAGCCCCTTGCAATGGTCCTTGGGCCAATCAGTGTGCTATCCGCATGAGTCTGGTGCTCAACGCCGAGCTGACCGTCAAGGTCAACAAATCCACCTATACCGAGCCCAAGTGTGCACATGAACACGCCAGGGGTGCCGAGTCATTGGCTAATTGGCTGTGGAAACGGCACCTAGGACGACCCGCCATCCTGGGTAACACCGCCGAAGACCGTCGCACGCTGATGGGCAAAACCGGGCTTATCTTTTTCAAGGATTGTTTCCAGCAATCCGGCGAGTCCCTGGATAACCGTACCGGCGATCATATTGACCTATGGAACCGAGGGATAACCAAAACCGGCGATCTCTTTTCCCGCTCCAGGGCTGTCTGGTTTTGGGAGCTCACATAATGAAAAAACCATTGCTCGCACTCTGCCTGACCATGAACGTGATCAGTCTGAACGCATGCGCCGAACATACCGAACCGCCAACGATCGAGGCTGTATTTGTTGGCCAGCCCCTCAAACTGATCGATGACCAGGGTCAGTGCACGTTAGTCAAACCTGATCAGAGCCGTACAAAACTGGATATGGAATGGCCATGCAGCTTCAGCTTGGATGAGCATCAGAAATTGCGCGTGGAGACATTCAACGGTATCCCTATATTTTCAGTCTGGCGTGTTGAGCACATGCCTGCCCCGAGCCGCGACTGCCTGAACAAAATGCAGGCTATTCGCCAAATCCAAGGGCATCTGGAGGTGGCACCGGTCAGCCTATCGGCATCCTGCGGTTGGGGTGGCGACCAAAAAATGTATGTAGCGCCCTTTACGTGGTAACCGAAATCGCCACCCGCGACCGCCTGCAACCGTCCCTGCTGGACCGGTTGACCGACGACGAGCCGAGCAACCCCAAGGAAAGCGCCGACAAGCGCGTGCTGTCCCTGACCCAGCTCAAAGCCTCGGTGCTGCGGGACCTGGCGTGGCTGCTCAATACCACCTCGCTGCTCAATGCCGATGCCACGCTGCACACCCCGGCCGGGACGTCAGTGATCAATTACGGCCTGCCGGCGCTGGCGGGCAACAGTGCGTCGAGCGTCGATATCAATGCTCTGGAAGCCCTGATCTACCAGGCGATTGCCACCTTTGAGCCGCGCATCCTGCGCCACACCCTGCGGGTCAAGGCGCGTGTGGCCCATGGCGAGATGAACCACAACGCCTTGAGCTTCGAGATCGAAGGCGACCTGTGGGCCCAGCCGGTGCCCTTGCGTCTGCTGCTGCAAACCGACCTGGACCTGGAGTCTGGCCATGTACGCGTGGTCAACGCCGACCAGCGGAGGCGCCCATGAACCCGCGCCTGCTGGAGCTGTACAACCAGGAGCTGCATCACGTGCGCGAGAGCGCCGCGGAGTTCGCCAAGGAATACCCGAAGATCGCCAGTCGGCTGACCCTGTCCGGCATGGACTGCGCCGACCCGTACGTCGAGCGCCTGCTCGAAGGCTTCGCGTATCTCACCGCCCGGGTGCAGCTCAAACTCGACGCCGAGTACCCGACCTTCACCCATAACCTGCTGGAAATCGCCTACCCGCACTACCTGGCGCCGACCCCATCGATGACCGTGGTGCAGTTGCAGGCCGACCCCGATGAAGGCTCCCTGACCAGCGGTTTTCCATTGCCCCGCGATACCGTACTGCGCGCAGCCCTGGGCCGCGAAACCCAGACCTGCTGCGAGTACCGCACCGCCCACCCGGTGATGCTGTGGCCGTTGCAGGTCAGCCAGGCCGATTACTTTGGCAACCCGTCCGCCGTGCTCGGGCGCCTGGCCGCCAGTGAGCCCAAGGCCAAGGCCGGTTTGCGCCTGACCCTGCGCACCGGCGCCGAGCTGCCATTCAACAGCCTGGCCCTGGACAATCTACCGCTGTACCTGAGCGGCGCCGACGAACAGCCGTTCCGCCTCTACGAGCAATTGCTGGGTAATGTGTGCGCGGTGTTTGCGCGCCAACCCGGCGGTGACTGGGTGGAGCGCCTGCCACAGGACGCGCTGCGTTCGCGCGGGTTCGACGACGCCGATGCGGCGATGCCCGTGGTATCGCGAGCCTTCCAGGGTTACCGCTTGCTGCAGGAATACTTCGCCCTGCCCCATCGCTACCTGTTCGTCGAATTCGCCGAACTGAGCCGCGCCGTACAGCGCTGCGATGGCCAGGAACTGGAGCTGATCGTGCTGTTCGACCGCCACGATCCCAGCCTGGAAGGCAGTGTTGGCGCCGCGCAGTTCGTGCCCTTCTGCACCCCGGCGATCAACCTGTTCCCCAAACGGGTGGACCGGATTCACTTGTCCGAGCGGGTCAACGAACACCATGTGATTGCCGACCGCACCCGGCCCATGGACTTCGAGATCCACTCCCTCAGCGCCATCACCGGCCACGGCACCGGGCCGGAGCAACCCTTTTTGCCGTTCTACGCCGTGCGTGATCCGTCGCGCTACGGCCGCGACCAGAGTTACTACAGCGTGCGCCGCGAGCCGCGGGTGCTGTCCAGCGACCAGCGGCGCAATGGTCCGCGCTCCACGTATGTGGGCAGCGAGACCTTTGTCAGCCTGGTGGACAGCCAGCAAGCGCCCTACCGCCACGACCTGCGCCAATTGGGCGTGACCGCGTTGTGCACCAACCGCGATCTGCCACTGTTCATGAGCGTGGGCAACGGCAAGACCGACTTCACCCTGGCCGACAGTGCCCCGGTGCTGGCGGTGCGCTGCGTCGCCGGGCCCAGCCGCCCGCGCGCCAGCCACGCCCATGACGCCAAGGCCTGGCGCCTGATCAGCCAGTTGTCGCTCAACTACCTGTCCCTGAGCGAAGGCCAGGGTGCCGCGGCGTTGCGTGAACTGCTGCGCCTGTATGGCGACAGCAACGACGCCGCCCTGCAATTGCAGATCGAGGGCCTGCGCGAGGTCAGCAGCAAAGCGGTGACACGGCGCCTGCCGATGCCCGGCCCGATCGTGTTTGGCCGTGGCCTGGAAATCACCCTGGAATTTGATGAAAACGCGTTCCGCGGCACCGGTGTATTCCTGCTCGGTGCAGTGTTGGAACGATTCCTGGCGCGTTACGTGTCGATCAACAGTTTTACCGAGACGGTGATTCGTACCACCGAGCGCGGCGAGATCATGCGATGGAAAGCCAAGCCCGGACGGCGTCCGACCCTGTGAGTACCCTGGATGCGATGCATCAGGAGCCCTGGGAATATGACTTCTTCCAGGCGCTGCGCCGTATCGAGTGCGAATCGCCCCAACTGCCGCGCCTGGGGCATTCCCTGCGCCTGGCCGATGACCCGTTGCGCCTCGGGCAACAGGCTGACTGCACCTTCGCCCCGGCCACCCTGGCGTCGGTGAACCCCGGCGGCGACGGCACGCCAGCGCGCCTGGAGCAGTTCTTTTTCGGCCTCGGCGGCCCCAATGGGCCGTTGCCGCTGCACATCACCGAATACGTGCGCGAACGCCAGCGCAACAACGCCGACAGCACCAGCAAGCGCTTCCTGGATGTATTCCACCACCGCCTGTTGACCCTGTTTTATCGGGCCTGGGCCGAAGCGCGGCCGACCGTCAGCCACGACCGGCCCGACGATGATTACTGGTCCGCACGCCTGGCGGCGCTCAGCGGCCGCGGTATGCCCAGCCTCCTCGACCAGGGCCTGATCCCCGATACCGCAAAACTGCACTACAGCGGCCACCTCTCGGCGCAAACCCGCTACCCGGACGGTTTGAAGGCAATTCTCAGCGAGTATTTCGGCTTGCCGGTGGAGATTGAAGAGTACGTCGGCCAATGGCTGGAGCTGCCCGAGCGCAGCCGGGTCAGCGTGAGTGCCAATCAATTGGGCGTGGATTTTTGCCTGGGCAGCCATGTGTGGGACCGCCAGCACAAATTCCGTATCCGCCTCGGCCCCCTGACGCTCGACGACTACATGGGCATGTTGCCCGGCAGCCAGCCGTTCAATGAGCTGGTGGCCTGGGTCACCGAATACCTGGGCCATGAACTGGACTGGGACCTGAACCTGATTCTCCAACAATCGCAAGTGCCGCCGTTGCAACTCAACGGGCAGTTCCGGTTGGGTTTCAACACCTGGCTCGGCCAACCCGGGCAAGACGCCAACGACCTAATCCTGGCCCGGCATTACGCCGATCAAGCCACCACCTCAAGGAATCCAGAGCATGGGTGAAATCAGTCGCGCCGCGCTGTTCGGCAAACTCAACAGCGTGGCCTACAAGGCCATCGAAGCCGCCACGGTGTTCTGCAAATTGCGCGGTAACCCCTACGTGGAACTGGCCCACTGGTTTCACCAGTTGCTGCAACTGCAGGACTCTGACCTGCATCGCATCATCCGCCAATTCAACATCGAGCCGGCACGGCTGGCCCGAGACCTCACCGAAGCCCTGGACCGCCTGCCCCGTGGCTCGACGTCGATCACCGACCTGTCGTCCCATGTGGAAGAAGCCGTGGAACGCGGCTGGGTATACGGCAGCCTGATGTTTGGCGAAAGCCAGGTGCGCACCGGCTACCTGGTGCTGGGCATTTTGAAGACGCCAAGCCTGCGGCATGCACTGCTGGGCTTGTCGTCCGAGTTCGACAAGATCAAGGCCGAGGCCCTGAGCGAGCGCTTTGATGAATATGTCGGTGATTCACCGGAAAACGCCCTGAGCGCCAGCGATGGTTTCAATGCCGGTGCCGTGCCGGGCGAAGCCAGCGGCGCCATGGCCCCCAGTGCCATGGGCAAGCAGGAAGCCCTCAAGCGTTTCACCGTGGACCTGACCGAACAGGCGCGTAGCGGCAAGCTCGACCCGATCGTGGGGCGTGACGAAGAGATCCGCCAACTGGTGGACATCCTGATGCGTCGGCGCCAGAACAACCCGATCCTCACCGGTGAAGCCGGGGTGGGCAAGACCGCCGTGGTCGAAGGCTTTGCTCTGCGCATCGTTGCCGGCGACGTGCCGCCAGCGCTCAAGGACGTGGAGCTGCGCAGCCTGGATGTGGGCCTGCTGCAAGCCGGCGCCAGCATGAAAGGCGAATTCGAACAGCGCCTGCGCCAGGTCATCGAAGACGTCCAGGCGTCGCCAAAACCGATCATCCTGTTTATCGACGAAGCCCACACCCTGGTAGGTGCCGGGGGCGCCGCCGGCACCGGTGATGCGGCCAACCTGCTCAAGCCGGCCCTGGCCCGTGGCACCTTGCGTACCGTGGCCGCCACCACCTGGGCCGAGTACAAGAAGCATATCGAGAAAGACCCGGCGCTGACCCGCCGCTTCCAGGTGGTGCAAGTGGCCGAGCCGTCGGAGGACAAGGCGCTGCTGATGATGCGCGGCGTGGCCTCGACCATGGAAAAGCACCACCAGGTGCAGATCCTCGATGAAGCCCTGGAAGCCTCGGTCAAGCTGTCCCACCGCTATATCCCGGCGCGCCAGTTGCCGGATAAATCCGTGAGCCTGCTGGACACCGCTTGCGCCCGCGTCGCCATCAGCCTGCACGCGGTGCCGGCAGAAGTGGATGACAGCCGTCGCCGCATCGAAGCCCTGGAAACCGAGCTGCAAATCATCGCCCGCGAGCATGCCATCGGCATCGCCATTGGCGCACGCCAAAGCAACAGCGAAGCCTTGTTGAGTGCAGAACGCGAGCGCCTGGCTAGCCTGGAAAGCCGCTGGGCCGAAGAAAAAACCCTGGTGGACGAGTTGCTCGCTACCCGCGCGACCCTGCGCGAGAAAGCCGGCGTTGTCGACAGCGGCAACGACGAGTTGCGCGCAAAACTGGTGGACCTGCAACAGCGCCTCAGTGCCCTGCAGGGTGAAACCCCGTTGATTCTGCCGACCGTGGATTACCAGGCCGTAGCCTCGGTGGTCGCCGACTGGACCGGGATCCCGGTAGGCCGCATGGCCCGCAACGAACTGGAGACGGTGCTCAACCTCGACCAGCACCTGAAAAAACGCATCATCGGCCAGGACCACGCCTTGCAGATGATCGCCAAGCGCATCCAGACCTCCCGCGCCGGCCTCGACAACCCAAGCAAGCCGATTGGCGTGTTCATGCTGGCCGGCACCTCGGGCGTGGGCAAGACCGAAACCGCCCTGGCCCTGGCCGAAGCCATGTACGGCGGCGAGCAGAACGTGATCACCATCAACATGAGCGAGTTCCAGGAAGCCCATACCGTGTCCACCCTCAAGGGCGCGCCACCGGGCTATATCGGCTATGGCGAAGGCGGCGTGCTGACCGAAGCCGTGCGGCGCAAACCCTATAGCGTGGTGCTGCTGGATGAGGTGGAAAAAGCCCACCCGGACGTGCATGAGATTTTCTTCCAGGTGTTCGACAAGGGCGTGATGGAGGATGGCGAAGGTCGGGTGATCGACTTCAAGAACACCTTGATCCTGCTCACCACCAACGCCGGCACCGAGCTGATTTCCCACGTCTGCAAAGACCCGGCAAACGTGCCCGACCCGGAAGACATCGCCAAGGCCCTGCGCCAGCCGCTGCTGGAGATCTTCCCACCCGCCCTGCTCGGGCGCCTGGTGACGATTCCGTATTACCCGCTCAGCGATGTGATGCTCAAGGCGATTACCCGCCTGCAGCTGGACCGCATCAAGAAGCGCGTGGAGAACACCCACAAAGTCGCGTTCGATTATGACGACACGGTGATCGACCTGATTGTCTCGCGCTGCACCGAAACCGAAAGTGGCGGGCGGATGATCGACACCATCCTCACCAACAGCCTGCTGCCGGACATGAGCCGCGAGTTCCTCACACGCATGCTCGAAGGCAAGGCGCTGGCGGGGGTGCGGATCGGCAGCCGGGACAACGAATTGCACTACGACTTCAGCGACGCCGAATAACGACTGCTGGAATGCGCTCAGTGTGGGAGCTGGCTTGCCTGCGATAGCATCACCTCGGTATGACAGACATACCGAGGTGCCTGCATCGCGGGCAAGCCCGGCTCCCACATAGAACAGCTCCCACCGTTGATTCGGTTTCGTCAGTAAAGACGACATTTACGGGACAACCCATGCTTTTCAACCAAGCCTCACGCCTGGCCAAGATCACCAGCCCCCTGGGGCCGGATGTGCTGCTGCTCAATGAAATGGGCGGCGGCGAAGAGCTGGGGCGGCTGTTCAGCTATGAGCTGCAACTGAACTCGTTGGACGCCAACATCGACCTCAACCAGTTGCTGGGCAAGCCGATGAGCGTCGGTCTGCAACTGGCGGACGGTGGCGAGCGGTATTTCCATGGGATCGTCGCGCGCTGCAGCCAGAACATCGACCAAGGCCAGTTCGCCAGTTACCAGGTGACGCTGCGCCCGTGGCTGTGGCTGCTGAGCCGTACCTCCGACTGCCGGATTTTCCAGAACCTGAGCATCCCGCAGATCATCAAGCAGGTGTTTCGCGACCTCGGGTTTTCCGACTTCGAAGACGCCCTGAGCCGGCCGTATCGCGAGTGGGAATACTGCGTGCAGTACCGCGAGACCAGCTTCGACTTCGTCAGCCGCCTGATGGAACAGGAAGGCATCTACTACTTCTTCCGTCACGAGCAGGATCGCCATGTGCTGGTGCTGGCCGATGCCTATGGCGCCCACACCACGGTACCCGGCTACACCTCGGTGCCCTACTACCCCAAGGACGAGCAGCAGCGCGAACGCGACCATATGCACAACTGGCACCTGGCGCAGCAAGTCCAGCCGGGTTCCCTTGAGCTCAACGACTACGACTTCCAGCGCCCCAGCGCCAGCATCGACGTGCGCTCGGCCATGCCGCGCCCGCACACCGCCGGTGATTATCCGCTGTACGACTACCCCGGCACCTACGTCAAAAGCGAAGACGGCGAACACTACGCACGTACCCGCATCGAAGCCCTGCAAACCCTGCACGAACAAGTGGAGTTCAGCGGCAATGCACGGGGCCTGGGCTCTGGTCATCTGTTCAGTCTCACCGGCTTCAGCCGCCGCGACCAGAACCGCGAATACCTGATTCTTGCCGCGCGCTACTACATCACCCAGGAACGCCTGGAATCCGGCGGCGGCGCGGCGTCGGCGCAGTTCGACAGCAGCCTGACCTGCATCGATGCACAGCAGAGCTTCCGCCCACTGGCCAACACCCATCGCCCTGTCGTCAAAGGCCCGCAGACCGCGCTGGTGGTCGGGCCCAAGGGCGAGGAAATCTGGACCGACCAGTATGGCCGGGTGAAGGTGCATTTCTATTGGGACCGCCACGACCAGTCCAACGAAAACAGCTCGTGCTGGATTCGCGTGTCGCAATCCTGGGCCGGGAAAAACTGGGGCTCGATGCAGATCCCGCGCATCGGCCAGGAAGTGATTGTCAGCTTCCTCGAAGGCGACCCGGACCGCCCGATCATTACCGGCCGGGTGTACAACGCCGAACAGACGGTGCCTTACGACCTGCCGGAAAACGCCACCCAAAGCGGGATGAAAAGCCGCTCCAGCAAGGGCGGCAGCCCGGCGAACTTCAATGAAATCCGCATGGAGGACAAGAAGGGCCTGGAGCAGTTGTACATCCATGCCGAGCGCAATCAGGACATTGTGGTGGAGGTGGATGAAAGCCACTCGGTGGGGCATGACCGCAACAAGAGCATCGGGCACAACGAGACGGTGACCATTGGCAACAACCGCCTGCGCATCGTCAAGCAGGAAGACGTGCTCTCGGTGGGCCAGAAGAAGACCGACAGCATCAGCCAGAGTTATGTCATCGAGGTCGGCGAAAACCTGCGCCTGGTGTGTGGGCAAAGCATCCTCGAGCTGAACGCCAGCGGGCAGATCAACCTCACTGGCGTGCAAATCAGCTTCTATGCCAGCGGCGACGCCGAGTTCAACACCGGCGGCGTGCTGCACCTCAACAACGGCGGCGGGCCTGGCGCCACACCGGATGGCCAGGGCATAAAAACCAGCATCGACGCCAACATCAAAGCCGCGTTCCCCACGCCCAAAAGCTCCTGACGAGACCTGTTTGCCATGACGTATCGCATCAACGAATTCCAGTTCCAACTGCCCGCCGGCGAGCTGCAGGACGCAACGATCAATATCCTCAAGTTCCCGGAGCTGGGGACTTCACTGATCGTCAGCCGCAGCTTGCTGGCGCAAGGCGAAACCTTGCACAGCAACTTCGACGACCAGCTCAAGCGCCTGGAAAAACAGGTGCAGGACTTGCGCTGCCTGCCCAGCGTGCCCGTGCGCCTGGGTGCTGCCCAGGAGGTTGAAGGGATCGAGTTGCGCAGCCAGTTCAGCAAGGGCAATGACAAGGTGTTCCAGTATCAACTCGCCCTGGTGTTGCCGGGTACGCGCAAGATGCTCGCCTTGAGCTATGTGAAAGCCGACAAGCTCGGCGATGCCGAAGCGGCGCACTGGGCGACTATCAAAAATTCGCTGTCGTTCGACGTGCCTGCGTGATGGGCATCTTGCATGTCTGACGCGTTATGGGCCGCACGCCTGGGCGATGCGATGGAACACACCTCGATGATGGCCGACATTCTCGGCGGCGTGCTGGAGGTGGCGGCGAACATCGCGATTACCGCACTGGCTACGGCGGCGGTGGTGGCCGCCACCGGGATCACCGTTGTCACGGGCGGGTTGGGGTGCTTCCTGCTGGGCGCGGTGGTCGGCGTGGTGGTGGGCCTTGCGATGAGCAAGAGCGGGGCCGACAAGGGCCTGAGCAATCTATGCGAGGGCATCGGCAACGCGCTGTTCCCACCGACGGTGCAGGCTAACATCCTCACCGGCTCCTTCGACACGCTCACCAATAACATCCCCGCCGCCCGCGCGGCCGGGGCGGTTGTTTCCCATGTGGCACCGGCCGGTACCGAGCTGGAAATGCCGGCACCTGAAGAAGAAGCCAGCTACCTGGACATGGCCGGCGAGTTCTTCTCACAGATGTGGCGCCCCACCGTGGCTTCGCCTGCGCCAGGCACGGAGACCAAGCTGGAAGACCTGGTGCTTTGCATGAAGCACCCACCGATGCCGCCGCAGTTCATGGCCGAAGGCTCGGACAAGGTGACCATCAACGGCCAGCCCGCCGTGCGCAGCGGCGACCGCAGCACCTGCGATGCGAAGGTGGTGTCCTCCGGGCTGATCTCCTCCAACGTCACTATTGGCGGCGGTTCGGTGGTGGTACGCGAGATTCGCAGCGGCAAGACCCCGGGGGTCGGGCTGGCAGTGACGGTGCTGCTGATGCTCAAAGGTGGCAAGGGCAAGTTTTTCAGCAAACTACCTTGCATGCTGGCGGGCGGTGCCGCGTCGATGGCCGTCAGCAGCGCCATGGGCGCAGCGGCCAACGCGGCCATGGGTTCCTCGAACCCGGTGCATGCGGCTACCGGCGCCAAGGTGCTGGGCGATGACCAGGAACTGGATTTCGTCCTGCCCGGCCTGTTGCCGATCGATTGGCAGCGCTTCTACAACAGTCGCGACGAACGCCGTGGCAGCCTGTTCGGCACAGGCTGGAGCGTGCCGTATGAAGTGTGCGTCGAAATCCAGCCCCATCCCGAAGGCGGCGACACCCTGGTCTATACCGACGAACAGGGCCGGCCCATCGATATGGGCGCCATCCCCTTGGGCGGCGCAGTGTTCAGTGCCGGTGAAGGGCTTGCTGTACGGCGCCACCGCGATGGGCCGTTACTGATTGAAAGCGACGACGGTGTGTATCGCCTGTTCGAGCCCACCCCGGCAAACCCGTCGCGGCTGCGCCTCAGCCAACTGGGTGACCGCAACGACAACCGTATCTACCTTGATTATGACGACGCAGGACGCCTGGTGCGGCTGCGCGACACGTTTGATCTGGTGCAGGTCGAACTGATCCGCGACCCGCTGCACGTGGCCCGCCTCGAGCGCGTGTACCCCGATCAACGCCGGGAAGTACTCGCCAGCTACGGCTACGACGCCATGGGCAACCTGGCCGAGGTACGCGATGCCAGCGGCCAGGTGCAACGGCGCTTTGCCTACGACACCGGGCAGCGCATGGTGGAGCACCAGTTGCCCAGCGGCTTGCACTGCTTTTATGAGTGGGCCCTGATCGATGGCCTGGAATGGCGCGTGGTCAAGCATTGGACCAATGAAGGCGATGCCTACCGGTTCGACTATGACTTGCAGGCCGGCACCACACGCATTACCGACAGCTTGCAGCGTGTCAGCACGCGGCACTGGAACAGCCAGCACCAGGTCACCCGCTACAGCGACAACCTCGGCCAGACCTGGTTGTTCGAATGGAACGACGAGCGCCAATTGCTCAACGCCACCGACCCACAGGGTGGCCGCTATGAATACAGCTACGATGAGGCCGGCAACCTCATCGGCGAAACCGACCCCCTGGGGCGCAGCGACTCGACGTTGTGGCTGGAACACTGGGCCCTGCCGTTGGTGCAAACCGACGCCGCCGGCAACAGTTGGCGCTACCGCTATGATCAACGCGGCAACTGCACCGTCGCCATCGACCCGCTGGGCCACGTCACCCGCTATCGCTATGACGCCCACGGCCAGGTCGTCGAGATCATCGATGCCACGGGCAAAAGCAAAAAACTGCGCTGGAACCCGTTCGGGCAACTGCTCGAGCACATTGACTGCTCGGGGTACCCGACCCGGTTCAGCTACAACGAGCAGGGCTTTTTGCAAGTCATCACCGACGCCCTCGGCGAACGTACCCAGTTCCACTACGACGCCCAAGGCCGCTTGCTCAGCAGCCAGTTACCCGACGGCCGTAGCGAGCAGTACCAGCGAGATATCAGCGGCCAACTGACGGCCTACACCGACCCGGCCGGTCACACCACGCGCTATCAACACAACCGCCGCGGCCAGGTGCGCCAACGCACCGATGCCCATGGCCGGCAGGTGCAGTTCGGCTATGACAGCTTTGGTCGGCTGCAAGCGCTGATCAACGAGAACGGAGAACGTTATCGGTTTGCCTGGGATGACGGGGATCGGTTGACGGAACAGCAAGACCTGGACGGCAGCGCCAAGCGTTACAGCTACGACCGCCTGGACAACGTCACCACTGTGACCGCCCTTGCGGCGCCTTATGGTACGGGCCTGGCCGTGGTTCCCGAGACGCCGCCCGCCCCTATCGTGCATCGACTGGAGCGCGATGCCGTTGGCCGCTTGATTGCCAAAACCACTGACGATGGCCGCACGGACTACACCTACGATCCATTGGACCAGCTTACGGACGTGTCCTTCACCGACCTGCAGGGCAATGCCCAAGCCTTGAGCTTTGCCTATGACGCAGTAGGCCAATTGCTCGCCGAGCGCAGTCCGGCCGGCGAGTTGCAACACCACTACGACGAACTCGGCAACCTGATCCAGAGCCAACTGCCGGACGGCCGCTGGCTCAATCGCCTGTACTACGGCAGCGGCCATCTGCATCAGATCAACCTCGACGGCCAGGTCATCAGTGATTTCGAGCGCGACCGCCTGCACCGCGAAGTGCTGCGCACCCAAGGCCAGATCAGCACCCGCAGCGAGTACGACCGCAGCGGCCGCCTGCGCGCCCGCCAACGCCGTCACACCAGCCAGCCGGCGTTGATACCGGCGGCGATACAGAAGCACTTTGAATACGACCCCGCCGACAACCTGATCGGCAAACTCGATCAACAGCCCAGCGCGCAACATCGCCAACTCCTGCACTACGACGCCACCGGTCGCATCATCGCAAGCCAGGACAGCCTGCACGGCCAGCGCGAAACCTTCGCCTACGACGCGGCGGCAAACCTGCTGGACGGCCCACAGTCCGGGGCCGGGCTGGTGGTACACAACAAACTGCTGACCTATCAGGACAAGCGCTACCGCTACGATGCCTTTGGCCGAATGATCGAAAAACGCAGCGGCGCCCGTGGCGTACAACACTTTGCGTACGACGCCGAAAGCCGGCTGATTGAAGTGCGCAATGAAGGCGGCAGCGTGGTGCGCATGACTTACGACCCGCTGGGCCGGCGCATCGGCAAGACCGAACATGGCAGCAATGGTTATCCGCTGAGCGAAACCCAGTTCATGTGGGACGGCTTGCGTCTGTTACAGGAGCATAAACACAGCCAAACCAGCCTGTACCTCTATGAAGACGAAGGCTACCAACCCCTGGCCCGAGTCGATGGCATCGGGGCGCTGCAAAAAATTCGTTATTACCACAACGACCTCAGCGGCTTGCCGGAACAGGTCACCGAGGCAGACGGACACACCCTCTGGCAGGCGACTTATCGGGTGTGGGGCAATACCGTGGAAGAGGTGCGGGAACCTTACTTTATTGAAGAGCAGAACCTGCGGTTTCAGGGGCAGTACCTGGATCGGGAGACGGGGCTGCATTTTAATACGTTCAGGTTTTATGATCCGGATGTGGGGCGGTTTACTACGCCGGATCCGATTGGGCTCTACGGTGGCTTGAATTTCTACGTATACGCACGAAACCCCTTCGGTTGGAATGACCCGCTTGGACTTTCATGCCGCTTGAACTCAGTGGGTAGAACGCCGGGCAAGAAGAGCAAAACTGGCAAAATCGTCATTGCACGTATGCGCGCTGATGATCGCGTCAGAGGGGCAGGAAAAAATATGCAGTTCAGAAGTCGGGTAGATGACGAGTGGTACCCAATCAAGGATGCCGACATGGCGCACCGAACCGATGCTGTCAGATACTGGAACCAGACGGGCGGCTTCCATGGAGCCAAAACCAAGGAAGTACGTGGCTGGATGCGCGACCCGAACAACTATGAGTTGGAACATTACAGCTATAACCGGTCTCAGGGTGCTAGCCTCAAGGATCGATACAGGGACCCAGGCGACTTTATTGGGCCGGCCGAGAAGCCTCGATATCCATAGTGAGAACATTACCGATGAAAGATCTGTCAGAAGAAAATCCGGACTTGGAAGTAAGAATATCTTCCATCATGGAAACCGGAAACGAATTGGATGAAGCCGGCAACAAGCTGGAAGCCCTCGCTGCCTATGAGCAAGCGTGGGCATTACTCCCAGAGCCAAGACTGGGATGGAAACTATTAACTGGATGGATCGCTGGCTCTTTTTATAATTTCTATTTTGACGCTGGTGATTTCAAAACTGCAAAATACTGGGCTCAAATCACACTAGATGGCAGAAGTTCGGAGCGCAATACAGCGCCATTGATAGATTTGGGCATGGTCTGCGTCGAACTTCATGAGGAAGAGAAGGCATTTCAATATTTTGACGCCGCCTATGCTTTCGGTAAGGAGCGAGCATTCAAAGAAAGACCAAAAAAGTATTTGAAATTCTATTTGGATAAAAAGAAAAAAGGTGAGTAATCTTCCCACACAAAAATCCGTCCGGATGTGGGGAGAATTACTACTCCGGATCCGATTGGGTTACTAGGGGGCTTCAACCTCTATCAATACACACCCAACCCACTCACATGGATGGACCCACTTGGGTTAAGTTGCTCGAGTGACGCAAAAAAACTTGTAACAAAGGGGACAGATTTAATTAATAGATGTGTTTAGTAAAAATAAATCTGCCCCCTTTACTTCAAGTCACTTCACTTCATCTTTACTTGCTTAAATCTGTCCCACCTCGCCCTTTATATACTTAAATTCTATAGAACCCACTACACATATCAAATAAGACTATAAAACTGTTATTTCTGACAGTAGCCGCACGCGCCTCACTTCTTTACATTCGTATCGAGCTATTCAATTCTCCTTCTTGAAATGGAATCTCGACATGACTACAAAATCCGAATCACAGGACGTTCCAAACGAAGTCACGGCAGCGCTGACTTTTACAAGAGGGTCGGAGAGTTTCTCCTCTCCGTCCACCGAAGTCGAAGAGAGCGCATCTAAACAACGAATCAACTTCAGAGCCACAATGAATAGGTTTTCTCCATTTCGTGTGTACTCCATCAATTTCAGTGTTCTCAAAGGACTTGAAAAAGGAACGTATGAACTTGGGGAGTCTGATGACAGGGTGACCGCTTCTTTTTCTTCCAGTGAGTACCCCAGTACTACTTATTTGGCGTGGCGCGGTAACGTCAAATTTGAAAACGCCCCGACATTGACAGACCTGGTAGGCACATTTGAATTCGAAGCGAAAAGCGAAGCGCCACAGAGACCAGAAACGGCGACGCTCAAACACGGCTTTTTTTCCTTACATGATGGCGTAACGAATAGTAGCCTAGGCTCATTAAGCGTCGACGCTTTTATCGACACGGTTCCTCCAACTGTCGAGGCAAAACAACAGGTCTTTTTTAAGTCAACGTCGATTGATATGCGCAATACACCGGATAGGTTTCTCGAAGTCGTTGCTTTCGACAAAAACAATAGCGCGTATGTTTACCTCAATATTCCAAAAGGAAAACTGGATGAAAAACGCCTTGATATCGGCGCAGAAGAGGACGGTGCGAATGCAATAGTCCATTTTCGCAAGGGCCCCTACTTTGAAAGAGGTACAACAGGTTCGATCAATATCGACTTTAATCACAGCAGCCAAACATTGATTGCCGACTTTTCGTACGCCGATGAATATGGAAACCAGTTTAAACAAGGGCACGTTCAGGTAACCGGGTTGAGTACTAAGTGAACCGGTTGCCAGTGCAGTTTGTGTTCTAGCGTCACCCCAACAAAAATGGGCACCCGACCCAGTCGGCGTGCCCATTTTTCATACCTCCCCGCCTCCCTTCGAGACGGTGCCGCGCTTACGGGTTGACGCTGTCTTTGAGCGACTTGCCCGGTTTGAACGCTACGGTGTTGCTCGCCTTGATTTTCACTGGCTCGCCGGTTTGCGGGTTCTTGCCGGTGCGGGCGCCACGGTGGCGTTGCAGGAAGGTGCCGAAACCAACCAGGGTGACGCTGTCTTTGCGATGCAAGGCGCCGGTGATTTCTTCAAGTACGGCGTTGAGGACGCGGTTGGCCTGTTCTTTGGTCAGGTCTGCTTTTTCTGCAATGGCGGCTGCGAGTTCTGGTTTACGCATAGGTGAAGCCTCTTTGACGGTTTTTTGTTGTTATGTCCGTGCTGCTCTCTGCTGGAGCAGCGCCAAGGCGCCGCAGGCTCTACTCTGCGGCAGACGGGAGTGAGGATGGCATGCCATTGGTGCCTGCGCCAGTCTCCCGGCGACCTTTCTAGGGGGAAAAAGGTGGTTATTCCGACAGAACGACCAGCATTTACGCCAGCAGTGGCGGAAGTTCCTTATTCAGGGCCAGTTTTTCCATGACTGCCGTGCCGGTAAGCGCGTAGCCCAGCAGGCGGCCGCTGGCGTCGCGGCACAAGGCCTTGATGTCCCCGCCCTGCCCTTCGACGCTCCACACGCCTTCGGTGCCCCGTGGCGGTGGCGAGACCACCAGCGGGCACGCCGGGGTTTTTACCGTGACCGGCATCGGCCCGTAGTTGACCGCCGTGGCGTTGCCCGCCAGGGTCTGGGCCAGGGCGCGGGCGCAGCTCATCAGGGGCATGACGTACAGCAGGTTCAAGCCATCGACCTCGGCGCAGTCGCCCAGGGCGTAGATATTGGCGTGGGAGGTCTTGAGGTGGCGGTCGACCATGATCCCGCGGTTGATTTGCAGGCCGGCCGCAGCCGCCAGGTCCACCCGTGGGCGCAAGCCAATAGCCGACACCACCAAGTCGCACTCAATCACAGTGCCGTCGGACAGGTGGGCTTCCAGGCCGTCAGCCGTGCGCTGCAGGCGGTTGAGCACCGGCCCCAGGTGGAAGCGCGCACCGAGGCCTTCGAGCCCGGCCTGCACCGCTGCAGCTGCTGCCGGGTGCAGCAGGGTCGGCATGACTTGCTCGCAGGGCGCCACCAGGTCGATGGTGTAGCCGCCCAGGATCAGGTCGTTGGCAAATTCACAGCCGATCAGCCCCGCGCCCAATAGCAGCACGCGGCGCTTGCCAGCGGCGGCGTGGCGGAAGCGTGCATAGTCTTCCAGGTCGTTGATCGGGAAAATCAGTTCAGCGGCATCACCCTCCACCGGTACCTGTACCGTCTGGGCCCCCCAGGCCAGGATCAGGTCGCGGTAGGGCACCGCCTCCTCGCCGATCCACAGGCGCTTGTGACCGGGGTCGATCCCGCTGATTCGGGTATGGGTGCGCACTTCGGCCTTCAGTTGCTCGGCCATCGCGCCAGGGGTTGCCATGCTCAGGCCATCGGCATCCTTGTTTTTGCCGAAACCGGTGGAGAGCATGGGCTTGGAGTAGGAACGCCCGTCATCTGCTGTGATCAGCAACAGCGGGGTTTCGCTGTCGAGCTTGCGAAACTCCCGAGCCAGGTTGTAACCAGCCAAGCCCGTACCGATGATCACGACAGGTGCGCTCATTCCATTCTCCTTGTAGTACGTTTGTAAAATTCAGCGAATCAACCGATTTCGATCATTTCAAAATCCATTTTGCCGACGCCGCAGTCCGGGCACAGCCAGTCTTCCGGGACGTCCTGCCACGGGGTGCCTGGGGCGATCCCATCATCCGGCCAACCGTCTGCTTCGTTGTAGATCAGGCCGCAGACTACACATTGCCACTTCTTCATTACTTGTTTCCTCAGGGTCCAGGCTTACTGGCCGACAGTCGATAGATCCAGCATTGCCGTCCGGCTCAGGGCGTTTTGTACTGATCGGGGCGCCCAGATGCAAGCACGTTCGACCCAATGTCCCGGCGCAGCCCGGCAAAAATTCGGGTGACCATGGTAAGCTCGGCGCCTCATTAACTGCCAATAATGACTCCCCGTGCCGCATTCGATTGCCGTTCCCGATGCTTGCCAATGGCTGAACCAGAGCCTTCTGCACCCTCTGCCCGCGCCTCCTGCCCTCGACTGGCTGTTCGATGAGGGCTCACTGACCCGCCGCCTGACGCACCTGTCCAACGATGGTTTCAGCGTCACGCCACTGTTCGAAGGCTGGCAGCCCCTGCGAGACGACGAATGCGCCGCCCTCGACCTGCCAGCGGCCAGTATTGGCTGGGTACGCGAGGTGTATTTGCGCGGTCACGGCCAGGCCTGGGTGTTCGCCCGCAGCGTGGCGGCCCGTAGTGCCTTGCAGGGCGACGGCCTGCATATGGATGAGTTGGGCAGTCGCTCCCTGGGTGAGTTGCTGTTTTGTGACCAGGCGTTCACCCGCCAGGCCATCGAGGTCTGCCACTACCCACGCGCCTGGCTGCCGAAGGCGGATCAGGCCAATGGCTTATGGGCGCGACGCTCGCGCTTTGATCGCGGCGCGTTGAGTGTTCTGGTGGCGGAAGTGTTCCTGCCAAGCCTGTGGCAAGCGGTGCACCAATCTGCGGAGAATTGCTGATGTACCAGCGCCTGCTCCAATCCCTGAACCGCCTGAACCCACGGGCCTGGGACTTCGTTCAATTGACCCGGATGGACAAGCCCATCGGCATCTATCTGCTGCTGTGGCCCACCTTGTGGGCGCTGTGGATCGCCGGCAAGGGCTCGCCGTCGTTGAGCAATATCGTGATTTTTGTCTTGGGCGTGACACTGACCCGGGCGGCAGGTTGTGTGATCAATGACTGGGCTGACCGCAAGGTCGACGGCCATGTGAAGCGCACCGCGCAACGCCCGCTGGCGAGCGGCAAGATCAGTTCCAAAGAAGCCCTGGTGTTCTTTGCGGTGCTGATGGCCATCAGTTTCCTGCTGGTGCTGCTGACCAACACCGCCACCATCTGGCTGTCCCTGGGCGGCCTGGCGCTGGCTGTCAGTTATCCGTTCATGAAGCGCTACACCTATTACCCGCAGGTGGTGCTGGGCGCGGCGTTTTCCTGGGGCATGCCCATGGCGTTTACCGCCGAGACCGGCAGCCTGCCGGCCATTGCCTGGCTGCTGTATATCGCCAACTTGCTGTGGACGGTGGCGTACGACACCTATTACGCGATGACCGACCGCGATGACGATCTGAAAATCGGCGTCAAATCCACCGCGATCCTGTTTGGCGATGCCGACCGCATCATCATCCTCACCCTGCAGGGGCTGGCGCTGCTCTGCCTGCTGCTGGCGGGCTCGCGCTTCGAACTGGGTGGCTGGTTCCATCTGGGGCTAGTGGCGGCGGCAGGGTGTTTTGCCTGGGAGTTCTGGTACACCCGGGATCGGGACCGGATGAAATGCTTCAAGGCGTTTTTGCACAACCATTGGGCGGGATTGGCGATTTTTGTCGGGATTGTGGCCGACTACGCCTTCAGGTAATGCCCTGTACCTTGTAGGAGCCGGCTTGCCGGCTCCTACAGGGGAGCTCAGGGTTTGGCGATCTTCCAGGCGCCATCCATTTTGCCGTCACCGGTCGCATCGCCAGCGTTCTTGTCGGCAATGAAGGTGTACAGCGGCTTGCCTTCATAGGCCCACTGGCTGGTGTTGTCGTCACGGGTGATGACGGTCCACTTGCCCATTGGCTTATCGGTGGACTCGGCCTTCAACGGCGGCCAGTTGGTGGCGCACTTGTCATTGCAGGCAGACTTGCCATCAGCATCCTTGGCGAAGGTATAGAGCGCCATCCCCTTGTGATCCACCAACATCCCGTCTTTAGTCATGGCGGGGTCTGCCGCGACAGCCAGTGTCGGCAGCGTCAACGCCGCCGTGACCAGCAGGGCTTTCCACGAAAAAATACGCTGATTCATCAGAACCTTCCTTTTGCGGTTGTCAGGATTCGGACTCAAAGCGTAGTTCAGGACCAGGCCGATTGCGCAGGCCAGTAAAATACTGTCACACGACTGCAATAATTCCGTTATCTAATGCGGCGCAAGACAGTTAAATGACAAGAGGACTTAGCATGGTTGGCAGGAGCATTCTGATCGTTGACGACGAAGCGCCCATTCGCGAAATGATCGCCGTTGCGTTGGAAATGGCCGGCTATGACTGCCTGGAGGCAGAGAACTCCCAGCAGGCCCACGCCATTATCGTCGACCGCAAGCCGGACCTGATCCTGCTGGACTGGATGCTGCCCGGCACCTCCGGCATCGAATTGGCCCGGCGTCTCAAGCGCGATGAGCTGACCGGAGATATCCCGATCATCATGCTCACCGCCAAGGGCGAAGAGGACAACAAGATCCAGGGCCTGGAAGTGGGCGCCGATGACTACATCACCAAGCCATTTTCCCCACGGGAACTGGTCGCACGTCTGAAGGCCGTGCTGCGCCGCGCTGGCCCGACCGATGGCGAGGCACCGATTGAAGTCGGCGGCCTGCTACTGGACCCGATCAGCCACCGCGTGACCATCGACGGCAAGCCGGCCGAGATGGGCCCTACCGAATACCGCCTGTTGCAGTTCTTCATGACCCACCAGGAACGCGCCTACACCCGCGGCCAACTGCTGGACCAGGTGTGGGGCGGCAACGTGTATGTCGAGGAGCGCACCGTGGACGTGCATATCCGCCGCCTGCGCAAAGCCTTGGGCGATGCCTATGAGAATCTGGTACAAACCGTGCGCGGTACCGGTTATCGGTTTTCCACCAAAGGCTGAGCCAGCCCTATCCAGACTTAACAGCCGACAAGGACGCATGTTCAAGTGAATCAAAACTGGCATGGCACCCTGATCCGCCACATGCTCCTACTGGTCACCGGCTGCCTGTTGGTCGGCCTGATCAGCGGCTACTACGGCTGGAGCCTGGCCATCGGCCTGGGCCTCTACCTGGGCTGGACCCTCAAGCAATTGCTGCGCCTGCACGAGTGGCTGCGCCAGCACAAACCCGATGAGGCGCCACCCGACGGCTATGGCTTGTGGGGCGAGGTGTTCGACAGCATCTACCACCTGCAACGCCGCGACCAACGGGTACGCGGCCGCCTGCAAGCGGTGATCGACCGGGTCCAGGAGTCGACCGCCGCGCTCAAGGACGCGGTGATCATGCTCGACAGCGACGGCAACCTGGAATGGTGGAACCGCGCCGCCGAGACCCTGCTGGGCCTCAAGACACCCCAGGACAGCGGCCAGCCAGTGACCAACCTGGTGCGTCATCCGCGGTTCAAGGAATACTTCGAGCAGGACAACTACGAAGAAGCCCTGGAAATTCCGTCGCCCACCAACGACCGGGTGCGCATCCAGCTGTACCTCACGCGCTACGGCAACAACGAACACTTGATGCTGGTGCGCGACGTGACCCGCATCCATCAGTTGGAGCAGATGCGCAAGGATTTCGTCGCCAACGTCTCCCACGAATTGCGCACGCCCCTGACAGTGATCTGCGGCTACCTGGAGACGCTGCTGGACAACGTCGAAGAGGTCAACCCGCGCTGGAGCCGCGCCTTGCAGCAAATGCAGCAACAAGGCTCACGCATGCAGACGCTGCTCAACGACCTGTTGCTGCTGGCTAAGCTGGAAGCCACCGACTACCCCTCGGACAACCATCCCGTGGCCGTACAGAGCCTGCTGCAGACCATCAAGAACGATGCCCAGGCCCTGTCCGGCGAACGCGGCCAGCACATCACCCTGGAAGCCGACCCGTCGGTGCTGCTCAAGGGCAGCGAGGGCGAGTTGCGCAGCGCTTTCTCCAACCTGGTGTTCAACGCCGTGAAGTACACCCAGGACAAAGGCACGATCCGCATCCGCTGGTGGGCCGACCAGCAGGGTGCACACCTGAGCGTGCAGGATTCGGGGATTGGGATCGACAGCAAGCATTTGTCACGCCTGACCGAGCGTTTCTACCGCGTCGACTCCAGCCGCAACTCCAACACCGGTGGCACCGGGCTGGGGCTGGCGATCGTCAAGCACGTGCTGTTGCGCCATCGGGCCCGCCTGGAAATCAGCAGCGTACTGGGGCATGGCAGCACTTTTACCTGCCACTTTGCGCCGACCCAGGTCACCCGCTCGCTGGAAATCGCGACGAAGGAATAATCTGAGGTTATCCCCATTCCCGTGTGGGAGCAGGCAAGCCAGCTCCCACATAAGCCCTATACAGCATGCATTCGCGCCCCCACCCGGCAGCCGCCACTAGGCAAGCGCCCCTTCAGCCGCTACATTGCCTGACTTGTGCCCGCCCTTGAGGCACAGCCATCACCCCTTTTTGAATACACGGAACCCGCAAAACCCCATCATGGACCCTTCCCCTGGTATCACCCTCGCGACACTCTTCGCCGATTTCGGCATGATTCTTTTTGCACTGATCCTGGTACTGCTCAACGGTTTCTTCGTTGCGGCGGAATTTGCCATGGTCAAACTGCGCTCCACCCGGGTCGAGGCCATCGCCCACACCAACGGCTGGCGCGGGCAGATCCTGCGCACCGTACACAGCCAGCTCGACGCGTATCTGTCGGCCTGTCAGTTGGGTATCACCCTCGCCTCCCTGGGCTTGGGCTGGGTCGGTGAGCCGGCTTTTGCGCACATCCTGGAGCCGTTGCTGGGGGCCATGGGCGTCGAGTCGCCTGAAGTCATCAAGGGCGTGTCGTTCTTCGCCGCCTTCTTCGTGATTTCGTACCTGCACATCGTGGTCGGTGAGCTGGCGCCCAAGTCCTGGGCCATTCGCAAGCCCGAGCTGCTGTCGCTGTGGACCGCGGTGCCGCTGTACCTGTTCTACTGGGCGATGTACCCGGCCATCTACCTGCTCAACGCCAGCGCCAACGCGATCCTGCGCATCGCCGGCCAGGGCGAGCCCGGCCCCCATCACGAGCACCATTACAGCCGCGAAGAGCTCAAGCTGATCCTGCACTCCAGCCGTGGCCAGGACCCGAGCGACCAAGGCATGCGCGTGTTGGCCTCGGCCGTGGAAATGGGCGAACTGGAAGTGGTGGACTGGGCCAACTCCCGGGAAGACCTGGTGACCCTGGACTTCAACGCGCCGCTCAAGGAAATCCTCGCGCTGTTCCGCCGCCACAAATTCAGCCGCTACCCGGTGTACGACCCCGTGCGCGGTGAGTTTGTCGGCCTGCTGCACATCAAGGACCTACTGCTGGAACTGGCGGCCCTGGATCATATTCCCGAGTCGTTCAACCTGGCCGAGCTGACCCGCCCATTGGAGCGCGTGTCGCGGCACATGCCGCTGTCGCAGTTGCTGGAGCAGTTTCGCAAAGGCGGCGCGCACTTTGCCCTGGTTGAAGAAGCCGACGGCAATATCATCGGCTACCTGACCATGGAAGACGTGCTGGAAGTGCTGGTGGGCGATATCCAGGACGAACACCGCAAGGCCGAGCGCGGCATCCTCGCCTACCAGCCGGGCAAGCTGCTGGTACGTGGTGACACACCACTGTTCAAGATCGAGCGCCTGCTGGGCATCGACCTGGACCACATCGAGGCCGAAACCCTCGCCGGTTTGATCTACGACACCCTGAACCGGGTGCCGGAAGAGGAAGAAGTGCTGGAAGTGGAAGGCCTGCGGATCATCATCAAGAAGATGAAAGGCCCGAAAATCGTCCTGGCCAAAGTACTGATGCTCGACTAGGGCACACCCCCTGTAGGAGCGAGCTTGCTCGCGAAGGACGTTAACGATAACGCTGGGATCCTGACACCCGGCAGCGCCCTCAGGTTTTTCGCGAGCAAGCTCGCTCCTACAAAAGCCTTACCGCGTGCCCGACGCAAAGTTGGGCAACGCCTGTACCGGTTGCGTGAACTCATACGGAATCGACACCCATCCCGCCCCCGTATCGCGCTGCACCACAAAATGCAGGTGTGGCCCACTGCTGTTGCCGGTATTGCCCGACAGCGCCAACGGGCTGCCCACCGCCACGCGCTGGCCTTCCCTGACACTGACCGACCCCAGCTTGAGGTGCAAATACACACTCTGGGTGCCGTCATCGTGCAGCACCCGCACGAAGTTGCCCGACGGGTCACTGCCCCGCCCCGATTGGCTGTTCTCCGTTTTCACCACGACCCCGCCCCGCGCAGCGATGATCGGCGTGCCTTCGGGCATGGCGATGTCCATGGCGTAGCGGCTCTTGACGTCAGAGTGGCTGAACGTGCCGCCAGGGCCCTGGGTCAGGCGAAACGGCCCGCCGCGCCAGGGCAACGGGTAACGCTGCGACTGCGCTGGCCGCAGGTTACGCAGCGGCTGGGGATCAAGCACCTGGCGCTTCACCGGCACCGCACGGCGCTCCTGGAACACAAACGCTTGGGCGCCAGGGGTCTTCTGGTCGCTGAAAAACACCACGCCACGGGCATCGGTGGAACGATAGAGGGTCATGGCCAGGGTCGATGAAGCGACTGCGCACAGGCCACAAAACAACAGAAAACGCACAAGCATCGGATAAACCTGCCAAGTATGACTGACCGGCAGGCTAGCAAGGGTTCATGACACTGTTGTGTGGACCGACGCCCCTGTATAAGCCGGCTTGCCGGCATCTACAGGGATCAGGGGGTTGGGTCAGGCACCCGGCACAAAATGCTTCTGCGCTGTGCCTCGGGCGATCAGGCGGGAGATGTAGTCGAGCTTCTGCGCGTCCTGGTCGATAAAGCGGAAGGTCAGTTGCAGCCAGTCGCTGTCGGGTCGCGGTTCGTAGGCGACGATCGCGTGCAGGTAGCCGTTGAGGCGTGCGGTTTCAGCGTTCTCGCCTTGCTCCAGGTCGAGCACTGCGCTTTCCAGCACCTGGGGCAGCACGTCGCCACGACGCACCACCAACAACGCCTCCTTGATGCTCAGGCCCTTGATCACGCATTGCTGGGTGCCACTGGACAGGCGCAACTGGCCCTGGCCACGACCGCTGGCGGCCGAGGGTGCGGCGGCGGCCTGCACGGGCGGGCTGTTGAGCAGGCCTTTGCTCGGCGCGGCCACCGGGGCTGGCTTGACCGCTTCGGGCTTGCCGCCGGTCAGGGCGCTGAGGGAGTCGTTGCCAAAAGCCGAGTTCATCTTGGTCGGTGCGCTGGCCAGCAAGGCGTCGAGGCGCCCGATCTTGTTCAGGGCCTGCTTGACCTTGTTCAGCAACTGCTCGTTGGTGAACGGCTTGCTGACGTAGCCGGAGACGCCGGCCTGGATGGCCTGGACCACGTTTTCCTTGTCGCCGCGGCTGGTGACCATGACAAACGGCATGGACTTAAGCTGCGGCTGCTCACGGCACCAGGTCAACAATTCCAGGCCCGACATTTCCGGCATTTCCCAGTCGCACAGCACCATGTCGAAGGTTTCGCGCATCAGGATGGCCTGGGCCTTTTTGCCGTTTACCGCATCTTCAATCTTGATACCGGGGAAGTAGTTACGCAGGCACTTCTTCACCAGGTCGCGAATAAACGAGGCGTCATCCACCACCAATACACTGACTTTACTCATCGACCCTTCATCCTCTCAAAACCCCGGCAAGCAAAACGCTTAACTGATGGCATTTTGCCAAAAACTCGTCAGTCACGCCGGGACTTTATGGCTGCCCGCAGCGCAAAACTCATACGCCACAAACGCAAACGCCCGACCAGAGGCCGGGCGTTTATTTCTCGGGCAATCTTACTTATCGTCAGATTCGTCCGGAACATTAGGGATTTGATCGGCCGTGCCTTCAACTTCGGCTTTCATGCGCTTGAGGCCCATGTGCCGAACGTCGGTGCCGCGTACCAGGTAGATGACCAATTCCGAGATATTGCGCGCGTGGTCGCCGATCCGTTCCAGGGAGCGCAACACCCAGATGATGCTCAACACCCGCGAGATGGAGCGCGGGTCTTCCATCATGTAGGTCGCCAGCTCACGCAGGGCTGTCTTGTATTCGCGGTCGATGATCTTGTCGTACTGGGCCACCGACAACGCCAGGTCGGCGTCGAAACGGGCAAAGGCATCCAGCGCATCGCGGACCATGTTGCGCACCTGGTCGCCGATATGACGCACTTCGACATAACCGCGCGGCGCTTCGCCTTCTTCGCACAACTGGATGGCGCGACGGGCGATCTTGGTGGCTTCGTCACCGATACGCTCCAGATCGATCACCGACTTGGAAATGCTGATGATCAAACGCAGGTCGGACGCCGCCGGCTGGCGACGGGCGAGGATGCGCAGGCATTCCTCGTCGATGTTGCGCTCCATCTGGTTGATCTGGTCGTCGATCTCGCGCACTTGCTGGGCAAGGCCCGAGTCGGCCTCGATCAGCGCGGTCACCGCATCATTGACTTGCTTCTCCACCAGCCCGCCCATGGCCAGGAGGTGGCTGCGCACTTCCTCAAGCTCGGCGTTGAACTGCGCGGAGATGTGGTGGGTAAGGCCTTCTTTGCTAATCATGTTGGCGTCCTTGGAGCGTCCGGTAAGGTGCGGAGAACCGCAGCGTCAGTGCAATCAGAACCACAGCTTCCTAGCCGTAGCGACCGGTGATGTAGTCTTCGGTCTGCTTCTTCGCCGGATTAGTGAACAGGGTGTCGGTGTCACCGAACTCCACCAGTTTGCCCATGTACATGAACGCGGTGTAGTCGGAAACCCGCGCCGCCTGTTGCATGTTGTGGGTCACGATGACGATGGTGAACTTGGACTTGAGCTCGTAGATCAGCTCTTCGACTTTCAGCGTCGAGATCGGGTCGAGTGCCGAGCACGGTTCGTCGAGCAGCAGCACTTCAGGTTCCACGGCGATGGTACGGGCAATCACCAGGCGCTGCTGCTGGCCGCCGGACAGGCCGAGGGCCGATTCGTGCAGGCGGTCCTTGACCTCGTCCCACAGCGCGGCGCCTTTAAGGGCCCACTCGACTGCTTCGTCGAGGATGCGCTTTTTGTTGATGCCCTGGATGCGCAGGCCGTAGACCACGTTTTCGTAGATGGTCTTGGGGAACGGGTTGGGCTTCTGGAACACCATGCCTACCCGACGACGCAGCTCGGCCACGTCTTCGCCCTTGCGGTAGATGTTGCTGCCGTAGAGGTTGATCGCGCCTTCCACACGGCAACCGTCCACCAGGTCGTTCATGCGGTTGAAGGTGCGCAGCAGCGTGGACTTGCCGCAGCCCGACGGGCCGATAAAGGCGGTCACGCGCTGCTTGGGGATGTTCATGCTGACGTCGAACAACGCCTGCTTCTCACCGTAGTACAGGCTCAGGCCCGGGACTTCGATGGCTACGGTTTCTTCGGCCAGGCTCAGGCTTTGCTTGTCGCGACCCAGGGCTGACATGTTGATGCCGTGGGAATGGGTTTCATGTTGCATGGGATGCTCCCTGTGCTACCAATTCGTTTCGTTGAACCGCCGGGGCGGCTTACTCAAATTCTGTGTCTGTGGGAGCTGGCTTGCCTGCGATGGCATCACTGCGGTCTTACTGATACACCGCGTCGTCTGCATCGCAGGCAAGCCAGCTCCCACATTGGACCGTGTCAGCTATCCAGCGCCTTGTATTTCTCGCGCAGGTGGTTACGAATCCATACCGCCGACAGGTTCAGCGTGGCGATCACCAGCACCAGCAGGAACGCGGTGGCGTACACCAGCGGACGTGCCGCCTCGACGTTGGGGCTCTGGAAGCCAACGTCGTAGATATGGAAGCCCAGGTGCATGATCTTCTGGTCCAGGTGCAGGTACGGGTAGTTGCCGTCCAGCGGCAGCGACGGTGCCAGCTTCACCACACCCACCAGCATCAGCGGTGCCACTTCACCGGCGGCGCGGGCCACGGCCAGGATCATGCCGGTCATCATCGCCGGGCTGGCCATGGGCAGGACGATTTTCCACAGCGTTTCCGCCTTGGTCGCGCCCAGTGCCAGGGAGCCTTCACGTACGGTACGCGGGATACGAGCCAGGCCTTCTTCGGTGGCCACGATCACCACCGGCACCGCCAGCAGCGCCAGGGTCAGCGAGGCCCACAACAGGCCCGGCGTACCGAAGGTCGGCGCCGGCAGGGCTTCGGGGAAGAACAACCGGTCCACCGAACCACCCAGCACGTAGACGAAGAAGCCCAGGCCGAACACACCGTAGACAATCGCCGGGACACCCGCCAGGTTGTTCACCGCGATGCGGATGATGCGGGTCAAGGTGTTCTGCTTGGCGTATTCACGCAGGTAGACCGCCGCCAGTACGCCGAACGGGGTCACGATCATCGCCATGATCAGGGTCATCATCACGGTGCCGAAGATCGCCGGGAAAATCCCGCCTTCGGTGTTGGCTTCACGCGGGTCATCGCTGAGGAATTCCCAGACCTTGCTGACATAGAAGCCCATCTTGGTCAGGGTGCCCATGGCGTTCGGCTGGTAGGCGTGCACCACGTGGCCGATGTTGATTTCAAGCTCTTTGCCGTTGGCATCGCGGGCCGTGAGGCTGTCGCGGTTGAACTGGGCGTGCAGGTCGGTCAGGCGTGCCTCGATGGCCTGGTAACGCGCATTCAGCTCGGCGCGGTCAGCATCCATGTCGGCCTGGGCGGCGGCGTCGAGCTTGCCGCTGAGCTCCAGTTTGCGACCGTGCAGGCGGATACGCTCAAGACCTGCGTTGATCGCGCCAATATCGCTCTTCTCAAGGGTCTTGAGATCGGCGGCCAGCTTGTTCACCCGCTCAACCCGCGCCTGCAGCTCTGGCCACGCAGCCTCGCCTTCGGCGACGACTTTGCCATCCTGCTTGACGTTGACCAGGGTGCCGTAGAAGTTGCCCCACTCACGACGCTCGATGGCCATCAACTCGACAGGCGTAGTCTGGTTGGTCAGCCACTCGCCGACGATCCACGTGAAGTCGTTGCCGTTCAAGTCACGGTTGCCGACCTTGATCAGCTCGCGGGTCATGAACTCCGGACCTTCGTCCGGCACCGGCAGGCCGGCGCTTTTCAGGCGCTCGCGCGGCACTTGTTCTTTCTGTACCACTTCGCCGATGACGATGTGGTTGGCCTGGCCCGGCACGTTGTAGTTGGCCTGGATCAGGTCAGCTGGCCAGAAGTGACCCAAGCCGCGCACGGCAATCACAGCCAGCAAACCAATGGTCATGATGACCGCGATGGCCACCGCACCACCGCTGATCCAGACGCCTGGGGCGCCGCTCTTGAACCATCCATTCAGGGAGTTCTGTTTCACAGACTTCTACCTTTCTTAAAGCGACGAGTATTTCTTGCGCAGACGCTGACGGATCAGCTCGGCGAGGGTGTTCATGATGAAAGTGAACAGCAGCAGCACCAGCGCCGAGAGGAACAGCACGCGGTAATGACTGCCGCCCACTTCCGACTCGGGCATTTCCACTGCGACGTTGGCTGCGAGCGTTCGCAGGCCTTCGAACAGGTTCATTTCCATGACCGGGGTGTTACCAGTGGCCATCAGCACGATCATGGTTTCACCCACCGCACGGCCCATGCCGATCATCAGCGCCGAGAAAATCCCTGGGCTGGCGGTCAGCAACACGACGCGGGTCATGGTTTGCCATGGCGTAGCGCCCAGGGCCAGGGAACCCAGGGTCAGGCCCCGCGGCACACTGAACACGGCGTCTTCGGCGATGGAGTAGATGTTCGGGATCACTGCAAAACCCATGGCCAGGCCGACAACCAGGGCGTTGCGCTGGTCGTAGGTGATGCCCAGGTCGTGGGAGATCCACATGCGCATGTCGCCACCGAAGAACCAGGTTTCCAGGTACGGGCTCATGTACAGCGAGAGCCAGCCCACAAACAGGATCACCGGGATCAGGATTGCGCTTTCCCAGCCATCCGGTACCCGCAGGCGGATCGACTCAGGCAACCGGCTGAAGATGAAGCCGGCCAGCAGGATGCCAATCGGCAGCAACATCAGCAGGCTGAAAATCCCCGGCAGGTGGCCTTCGACATACGGCGCCAGGAACAGGCCGGCGAAGAAGCCGAGGATCACGGTTGGCATCGCTTCCATCAGCTCGATCACCGGCTTGACCTTGCGGCGCAGGCTCGGGGCCATGAAGTATGCGGTATAGATTGCCGCGGCAATGGCCAGTGGCGCAGCCAGCAGCATCGCGTAGAACGCGGCCTTGAGCGTACCGAAGGTCAGTGGCGCCAGGCTCATCTTGGGTTCGAAGTCGCTGTTGGCAGCGGTCGATTGCCAGACGTATTTAGGCTCGTCGTAGTTTTCGTACCAGACCTTGCTCCACAACGCGCTCCAGGACACTTCCGGGTGCGGGTTGTCGAGCTCCAGCGGCTGCAGCTTGCCGCCGGCTTCAACGATCACACGGTTGGCCCGTGGCGACATGCCAAAGATGCCCTGGCCTTCGACCACCGGGTCGACCAGCAGGGTACGGTGCGCGGTGCTGTGGAACACACCGAACTTGCCGGAGGCATCGAGGGCGACGAAGCCTTTGCGACGCTCTTCGGCGGTGATTTCAACGATAGGCGTGGTGCCCATCTGGAAGGTGCGGATCTGCTTGAAACGTTGCTCGCCATCCGGGTCGCGGGCCATGAACCACTGGGCCAGGCCACCCTTGGAGTTACCGACGATCAACGAGATACCGCCCACCAACTGGGTGCTGGCGGTGATTTCGGCGTTGCCATCTTCCAACAATTTGTAGCGACCGTTGAGGCTGTTGTCCCGCAGGCTGAACACATCGGCCAGGGCACGGCCGTTGATCACATACAGCCATTGCTGGCGCGGATCGACGAAGATCGCTTTCACTGGCTCAGTCATTTGCGGCAGTTCGATACGCTTCTGCTCGCTGACAACTTCGCCGGTCATCATGTTTTCTTCGCGGCTCACCGACAGCACGTTCAGGTGCGAACCAGCAGAACCGGCAATGATCAGCGAGGTGTCGGTGGCATTGAGGGCCACATGCTCCAGCGGCCGACCGCCGTCATCGAGCACCATCGGCGTTTCGCCGTATGGATATTCGATTTCGGGCGAGATGGTCTTCTTGCCGTCCGGGTAGGTCACTTTATAAGAGTGGCGGAACACCAGGGACTGGCCATTGGACAGGCCGAGGATCACCAGCGGGCTGCCTGGCTGGTCTTCACCGATGGACACCACACTGGCGCCGGCTGGCAGGGCCAGGTCGACACGCTTGAGTTCAGCACCGGTCTCGACACTGAAGAACAATGCCTGGCCCTTGTCGGAAACCCGCATGGCCACCTGGTTCTGTTCTTCCAGCGAGATCAGCAACGGCTTGCCGGCATCCTGCATCCAGGCCGGAGTCAGGGCCTCGCCCTTGGTCAGGCTGGCACCCTGGAACAGCGGCGCGACCACGTAGGCCAGGAAGAAGAAAATCAGGGTGATAGCGCCGAGGACGGCGAGACCGCCGACCAGCACGTACCAACGGGTCAGGCGATCCTTAAGCGCGCGGATGCGGCGCTTGCGTTGCAGCTCAGGCGTATTGAAGTCAATGCGCTTGGGAGGAGAAGTCGTCGTCATGGTGGAATTGGCCAGATCATTCATGCGCACACCCTAGCGATCCTGTATGACAGAAAGATGACAATGCAGTGACGCAAGAAATCCGCCGCATAGCAGGGCTGGCAGCGGACCGAAAAATTAGGAGTTTCTGTAGGAGCGAGCTTGCTCGCGAAAAACGTCAAGGCACCGCGTTGACTCAGGGACGGCGCGTGATCGTTAACGCTTTTCGCGAGCAAGCTCGCTCCTACAGAAAAGGCCGGCTTTACCCGGCCCCGTAGCTTATTTGCCTTCTTTCAGACCCAGGTCAGCCAGTGTCTTTTCGACCACTTTAGCTGGCAGTGGGATGTAGCCGTCCTTGACTACAACTTCCTGGCCCTGCTTGGACAGAACCAGTTTCACGAACTCGGCTTCCAGCGGGGCCAGAGGCTTGTTCGGGGCTTTGTTGATGTACACGTAGAGGAAGCGCGACAGCGGGTACTTGCCGTTCAGGGCGTTCTCTTCGGTGTCTTCGACGAACTCGCCGCCTTCTTTCTTGGCCAGGGCCACGGTTTTCACGCTGGCTGTCTTGTAGCCGATGCCCGAGTAACCGATACCGTTGAGCGAAGAGCTGATGGACTGCACGACCGAAGCCGAGCCTGGCTGTTCGTTGACGTTAGGCTTGTAGTCACCTTTGCACAGGGCTTCTTCCTTGAAGTAGCCGTAGGTGCCGGATACCGAGTTACGACCGAACAGTTGCACTGGCTTGTTGGCCAGGTCACCGGTCACACCCAGGTCGCCCCAGGTCTTGACGTCAGCCTTGGCGCCGCACAGGCGAGTCGACGAGAACACGGCATCGACTTGAGCCATGGTCAGGTGCTTGATCGGGTTGTCTTTGTGTACGAATACAGCCAGGGCGTCCACGGCCACCGGGATAGCAGTCGGCTTGTAGCCGTACTTCTGCTCGAAAGCCTGCAGTTCGTTGTCCTTCATCTTGCGGCTCATCGGGCCCAGGTTAGCGGTGCCTTCGGTGAGTGCAGGCGGCGCGGTGGAAGAACCGGCGGCTTGAATCTGGATGTTGACGTTCGGGTATTCTTTTTTGTAGTTCTCGGCCCACAGAGTCATGAGGTTGGCCAGAGTATCGGAGCCGACACTGGACAGGTTGCCCGATACACCAGAGGTCTTGGTGTAGGGCTTGATCGCAGGGTCAACAGCGGCGACCGCGTTGGCAGTGGCTACGCCAGCAGCGACAAAAGTCATTGCCGCCATCAAACGCTTCAGTTTCATGCCTTACTCCTAGCAGATAGGGATAGTTGGATCGGGGCCAAGTATCGGTAGGCCGTGTGAACACTCTATGTCTGGAATATGACAATTAGATGAAAGGCCAGTATTGGCAGCGCAAGTGGACACGGGAGAGGAGCTGAGTAAATGCGGGGGCGAGGCGAGGAATTGCGGTAATTCAGAAACACTCTGTAAACGTTGACTGCCTACAACACCTTGCCGGCGATGGAGCCCTTGAGTCGTACGCTGACCAAGGGACGCCATCGCCGGCAAGCCGGCGCCTACAGGTTCAGCGCCCGCGCTTCCACAGGTACCCGCCCACGAACATCCCCATCACACAGAGGATGGCAACGTAGTAAGCCGGGCCCATCGGGCTTTCTTTCATCAGCAGCGATACCACCAGCGGCGTCAGACCACCGAACACGGCGTAGGCAACGTTGTAGGAAAACGACAGGCCGCTGAAACGCACTACCGGCGGGAAGGCCTTGACCATCACGTAGGGCACCACGCCAATGGTGCCGACAAACAAACCAGTCAAGGCATACAGCGGGAACAGCCAGTCCGGGTGATCCAGCAGGCTGTGATACAGCGTCCACGAGGTCGCGAGCAGCAACGCGCAACCGGCGACCAGCACACGGCCCGCACCAAAACGGTCAGCCAGCGCGCCGGACGCGATACAGCCAAAGCTCAAGGTGACGATCGCCAGGCTGTTGGCCTGCAACGACACCGTCGGGCTGAAGTGGTAGATGGTCTGCAGCACCGTCGGAGTCATCAGGATGACAACGACAATGCCGGCCGACAGCAACCACGTCAGCAACATCGACAGCACGATGGCGCCACGGTGGTCGCGCAATACCGCACGCAACGGCAACTCGGCCGCCAGGGTCTTGCGCTGCTGCATCTCGGCGAAGATCGGCGTTTCGTGCAACCAACGGCGCAGGTACACCGAAAACAGGCCGAATACACCGCCCAACAGGAACGGAATCCGCCAGGCGTAATCGGAGACCTGCTCCGGGGTGTAGGCCGTATTGATCGCGGTGGCGACCAGCGAGCCCAGCAAAATCCCGCCGGTCAGGCCGCTGGTCAGGGTGCCGCAGGCGTAGCCGATATGCCGTGGCGGTACGTGCTCGGACACAAACACCCACGCCCCCGGCACTTCGCCACCAATCGCCGCACCCTGGATCACGCGCATCAGCAGCAACAGGATCGGTGCCCACAGGCCAATCTGCGCGTAGGTTGGCAGCAGGCCCATGATCAGGGTCGGTACGGCCATCATGAAGATGCTCAGGGTGAACATCTTCTTGCGCCCCAGCAGGTCGCCGAAGTGCGCCATGATGATCCCGCCCAGCGGCCGCGCCAGGTAGCCGGCGGCGAAGATGCCGAAGGTCTGCATCATGCGCAGCCATTCAGGCATGTCGGCGGGGAAGAACAGCTTCCCGACCACCGTGGCGAAGAACACGAAGATGATGAAGTCGTAGAACTCCAGCGCACCGCCCAGGGCGGACAGCGACAGGGTCTTGTAATCGTTGCGGTTCAGCGGGCGGGCGGGCGGCGCAATGCTTGAAGGCACTGTGGTCATGGCAAGGCTTCTCTTATTAGGTCAGATCAGGAATCCGCAACGGCTTGGGTTTGGCCCGGCAGGTCCGGCAAGATAGCAAATTGCCCGGAAAAGCACAGTCTAAACGCCTGCACGGCGGTTGGCGCCAACTCGCAAAGTCACCCCCTTGCGAGGCCCGCCCGTTCCCTCTTCGAATTATTGTCGGGGACCGAAAACGCCAACAAATACTGGGGCGCCGGGTTCAAAATAAACAATGGTCAAACCCCTCAAGTTGCATGACTGTTTTGGCCATTTTATTGACGCCTGCCAAACCCTGTAGATAGATGTACAAAATCAGGACCCGGTGGTCGTCGTGCAGGCTATCGACCGATATACTCCCCACCTTGCACCGGCCTAGCAGTGGAAGTTGCGCGAAAACGTCGTTGGCACCGGCCAGCCGATTTCGCAGAGTTTCCCTTCAGGCGCCTTTCGAAAAACGTGACGAACGTAGTATGTTCGGGGCTGAATCGTTTTTCCAAGACGGCTATTCACCGATTACATATTCCAAGAGTCACGGGTCAGAGGCACCCCCGGCATGATCGAACTCGAACAAGAAGATCCTATCCCGCAAGGCGATCTCGCCCTGCAAATCACCGCACTTCCCCGTGAAACCAACGGTTTCGGCGATATTTTCGGCGGCTGGCTAGTCGCGCAGATGGACCTGGCCGGCACGGCAATGGCCAGCAAGGTCGCCGGCGGCCGCGTGGCTACCGTGGCGATCGATCGCATGGCGTTCCTGGTTCCGGTGGCGGTGGGCGCGCAGTTGTCCTTCTACACCCAGGCCCTGGAAATCGGCCGCAGCTCGATCCAGATGATGGTCGAAGTGTGGAGCGATGACCCGCTGTCCAGCGAATGGCGCAAAGTCACCGAGGCGGTGTTTGTGTTCGTCGCCATTGATGGCAGCGGTCGCACCCGCTCGGTTCCGTCACGGGCGCGTTAAACCTCACGGCGGTTTGACGGTCCATTGCCCCATTGCCTGTCATTAAGAGAGCCCTGTATGCCTACGCCCCACGTTGAAACCGTGAAAATGGATGAGCTGGACTGCTGGCGCATCCGCCACAACGGCGCCGAAGTGCTGGTGGCCCAACAGGGTGCGCACGTCTTCAGTTACCAGCCGGCCGACGCAAAACCGGTGATCTGGCCCAACGACAAGGCGGTGTTCAAGCAAGGCAAAGGCATCCGTACCGGCGTGCCGGTGTGCTGGCCGTGGTTTGGTGTATTCGAGCGCAACCCGCAAAGCGTCAAGGCGATGCGCCAGAGCGACCAGCCGGCCGGCGCCCATGGCTTTGCGCGTACCGCCATCTGGACCTTGGTCGGCGTGCAAGACAATCGGGTTGAATTGGCGCTCATTGCGCCAGCGGGCGGTTTCCCTGGCTGGCCGCATCAGGTCGATCTGAACATGAGCCTGCTGCTGGACGAGCAACTGCATATCCGCCTGACCAGCCACAACCGTGGCACCGACACGGTGACGATCAGCCAGGCGCTGCACAGCTACTTCGCCGTCAGCGATGTGCGCAACGTGCAGGTCGAAGGCCTGGATGGGCTGGACTATATCGATACCGCCGACGGTTGGGCGACCAAGAAGCAATCGGGCCTCCTGCACTTCACTGCCGAGACCGACCGCATCTACCTCGACACCCCAGCCCAATTGAACATCGTGGATAAAGACTGGCAGCGGCGTATCCAGCTCAACAGCGAAGGGTCGAAATCGACGGTGATCTGGAACCCCTGGACTGAACGCGCCAAGGCTTTCGATGACATGGCCGACGATGGCTGGCAGGGCATGCTGTGCATCGAGACGGCCAATGTGCTGGACGATGCAGTGGTGCTGGCACCGGGTGCGAGCCACACCATGGGCGTGAGCATCGCCAACCTGCCCCTGTAGACCCAATGTGGGAGCGGGCTTGCCCGCGATAGCGGTGGGTCAGATACACCGCCATCGCGAGCAAGCCCGCTCCCACAGGGGGGGATTTGTGGCGCTGGTTACAGGTCCGACTCCTGCACCACCCGCACCACACCCGCATCCAGCGCATACGCCGCATCCGCCAGGTCGTTGTTGACTGTCTCCACCTTCAACGTGCCGGTGACCCACAACGGCGTGTAGATATCATCGAGCTTCAGGCCCTTGGGATAGCGCACCAACACCAACTGGTTGGGCGGTGGTGGCGGCACGTGGATGCAGGCGCCCGGGTACGGCACCAGGAAGAACAAGGTACTGCGGCCCTTGGCATCGGTTTCCAGGGGCACCGGATAGCCACCCAGACGGATGTGCTTGCCATTCATGGCGCCCACGGTCTTGGTCGAATACATCACGGCCGGCAAGCCCTTGCTCTGCTTCAAGCCACCCTTTTCGGTAAAGGTGCCCAGGGCCTCTGGGGAGTTGTGGTCGATATCCGGCATTTGTTCGAGGGCTTTCTGGTCTGACTTGGGCATCAGTTCCAGCCAGTCGGTTTCCGGCAGCTCAGCGGCGTGGGCCAGGCTTGAACCCAGCAAAAGGACAGTCAACAGGAGGCGGCGCATGAAGGTGGCTCGGCAAATAAGAACAGTGCCGGCATTCTAGCCCCCTGCGCCTGCGCAGCGCAGAGGGCTTGTCGCTAAATCACTTCTTTTTCAGCAGACCGTAGATCACCAGCAACACAATGGCACCTACCAACGCGCCAATGAAGCCTGCGCCCTGGCCTGCCTGGTAGATACCCAGCGCCTGGCCACCATAGGTCGCCGCCAGGGAGCCGGCGATACCCAGCAGGATGGTCATGATCCAGCCCATGCTGTCGTCGCCTGGTTTCAGGAAACGCGCCAGCAGGCCGACGATCAAACCGATAAAGATGGTCCCAATGATACCCATGGCATTTCCCTCTGAATGAAAGTTAGCTGAAGCCTAGTCAGACTTTGGCATCCTGCAATCAGAGGATGGCGGTCACCAATGGTTCCCGCCGCCCCCAGGGTTATTGCGCAGCGATCAGCGCCTGGACCTTGGCGATTTGCGCATCAAGCGTCGCGCGGTCCTTGCAACGCAGGTTGGCGTGACCGACCTTGCGCCCGACCTTGAAAGCCTTGCCATAGTGATGCAGGTGGCAGTCATCAATCGCAATGACCTGCTCAACCGGCGGCACCACGCCAATGAAGTTGAGCATCGCGCTCTCGCCGACCTTGGCCGTGGAACCCAGTGGCAAGCCCGCTACCGCCCGCAGGTGGTTTTCGAACTGGCTGCACTCAGCGCCTTCGGTGGTCCAGTGCCCGGAGTTGTGCACGCGCGGGGCGATTTCGTTGGCCTTGAGGCCACCGTCGACTTCAAAGAACTCGAACGCCATCACGCCGACATAATCCAGTTGCTTCAATACGCGGCTGGAATAGTCTTCGGCCAGGGCCTGCAACGGGTGATCGGTGCTGGCCACGGACAACTTGAGGATGCCGCTGTCGTGGGTGTTGTGCACCAACGGGTAGAAGCGGGTTTCGCCATCACGGGCGCGTACGGCCACCAGCGAGACTTCGCCGGTGAACGGCACAAAGCCTTCCAGCAGGCAGGCGACGCTGCCCAGCTCGGCGAACGTGCCGACCACATCGGCTTCGGTGCGCAAGACTTTCTGGCCCTTGCCGTCATAACCCAGGGTGCGGGTTTTCAGCACGGCCGGCAGGCCGATGCTGGCGACGGCAGCATCCAGGTCCGCCTGGGACTGGATATCGGCGAACGCCGGGGTCGGAATGCCCAGGTCCTTGAACATGCTCTTTTCGAACCAGCGGTCACGGGCAATGCGCAGCGCTTCGGCGCTCGGGTACACCGGCACGAATTGCGACAGGAACGCCACGGTTTCAGCCGGCACGCTTTCGAACTCGAAGGTCACTAGGTCGACTTCATCGGCCAGTTGGCGCAAATGGTCTGGGTCGCTGTAGTCCGCCCGCAGGTGTTCGCCCAGGGCCGCCGCACAGGCGTCCGGCGCCGGATCAAGAAACGCGAAGTTCATCCCCAGCGGAGTGCCCGCCAAGGCCAGCATGCGACCCAGTTGGCCGCCACCGATTACACCGATTTTCATCAATCAACAACCTCAGGCGATGCGTGGGTCTGGATTGTCCAGGACGCTGTCAGTCTGTTCGGCGCGGAATTTCTTCAGGGCCGCGTGGAACTGTGGATGCTTGGCGCCCAGGATACTGGCAGCCAGCAATGCCGCGTTGATCGCACCAGCCTTGCCGATCGCCAGGGTCGCTACCGGAATCCCGGCGGGCATCTGCACGATGGACAACAGCGAATCCACGCCCGAGAGCATCGACGACTGCACCGGCACACCGAGCACCGGCAAGTGGGTCTTGGCCGCACACATGCCCGGCAAGTGGGCGGCGCCACCGGCACCGGCGATAATCACCTCGATGCCACGGGATTCTGCTTCATCGGCATACTGGAACAGCAGGTCTGGCGTGCGGTGGGCAGAGACCACCTTCACTTCAAACGCAATGCCGAGCTTTTCCAGCATATCGGCGGTGTGGCTAAGGGTGGACCAATCGGACTTGGAGCCCATGATCACGCCAACCAATGCACTCATCGTCGTGCCTCTTCTCTCTGGGCGCCCGCAGGCGCGTCAAAAAACAACAAGCCACGCGGGAAATCCGGCGTGGCTTGTTGTACGAATTAAGGCCGGTTGGACCGGCCGAAGGCCGCGCAGTATACCGTAATAATGCAGATAAACAGCCCCTTGGGTGACCATCTGTCTTACACCTCAAACAGGCGGTTTTATTGACTTCCAGGTCAGCGAAAACACCACAAAATACTGTGGGAGCTGGCTTGCCTGCGATGGCGGAGGGTCAGTGCCTGAAATGTCAGCTGATACACCGCTATCGCAGGCAAGCCAGCTCCCACATTTAACCGCGCTCAGCCGCCGGGGACTGCGCCGCGCCGCCTTCCAGCTTGCGCCACAACAACCGCACGTTGGCCTTGCGCACCAACGCGCAGCGATACAGGCGAATCTCCAGCGGCACATGCCACTGCGCCCCGCCGCACACCACCAGCTCGCCGCGCGCCAGTTCGGCGCGCACGCTCAACTGTGGCACCCAGGCAATTCCCAATCCTTCCAGGGCCATGCTTTTCAGGCTATCGGCCATCGCGGTTTCGTAAATCGTGGTGAAGCGCAGGGCACGTTGGCGCAAGAGCAGATTGACCGAGCGCCCGAGAAACGCACCCGCACTGTAGGCCAGCAGCGGCACACTGCCCTCGCCCTCCAGGTCAAACAACGGCTTGCCATCGGCATCGGCGGCGCATACCGGGAGCATTTCGGTGTTGCCCAGGTGCAACGACGGGAAAATGTCCGGGTCCATCTGCATCGCCGCATCCGGGTCGTAGAACGCCAGCATCAGGTCGCACCCGCCTTCGCGAAGGGCATGCACGGCGTCGCCGACGTTGGTGGCCACCAGACGTGTGGCGATGTTCAGCCCTTCGTTGCGCAATTGCGCGATCCAGCGAGGGAAAAAGCCCAACGCCAGGGAGTGAGCGGCAGCCACTTGCATGACTTCGCCCTGGCCACCTTCCAAATGATGCAAATGGCGCAGTACTTCGCCCAATTGCTCGACCACCGTGCGCGCGGTGACCAAAAACAACTGCCCCGCCGCAGTCAGTTCGACGGGCGTGCGTGAACGGTTGACCAACGTCAGCCCCAGGGCCGCCTCGAGGCTGCGGATGCGTCGACTGAAGGCCGGCTGGGTGACGAAGCGCCGCTCCGCTGCCTGGGAGAAGCTGCGGGTGGCCGCCAGGGCGCTAAAGTCTTCCAGCCATTTGCTTTCAAGGTTCATCTGATTCTCCAGGGCATGCACCATTTTGGCACACACGCCCGCCATGATAACCGGGTCACATCAACATTATGCCGTTTGTGCATAGGCCAGTGCTTAATAGCATTGGCCCAAAAACTCCCACAAGCCTAGCATTCACAGCGTTCCGGCCTAGCCTGGGTCCATATCGAGATGATTTCCGTCATGTCCTCCGCTGCATCATTCCGCACAGAAAAAGACCTGCTTGGCGTACTTGAAGTACCTGCTCAAGCGTATTACGGCATCCAGACCCTGCGAGCCGTGAATAACTTCCGTCTCTCCGGCGTTCCGATTTCGCATTACCCGAAATTGGTGGTCGGTCTGGCAATGGTCAAGCAAGCCGCCGCAGATGCCAACCGCGAGTTGGGCCAGCTCAGCGAAGCCAAGCACGCTGCCATCAGCGAAGCCTGCGCCCGCCTGATCCGCGGTGACTTCCACGAAGAGTTCGTGGTGGACATGATTCAAGGCGGCGCTGGCACTTCAACCAACATGAATGCCAACGAAGTCATCGCCAACATCGCGTTGGAGGCCATGGGCCACAACAAGGGCGAATACCAATACCTGCACCCCAACAACGACGTGAACATGGCGCAGTCGACCAACGACGCCTACCCGACCGCGATCCGCCTGGGTTTGCTGTTGGGCCATGACGCGCTGCTGGCCAGCCTCGACAGCCTGATCCAGGCGTTCGCCGCCAAAGGTGTCGAGTTCGGCCACGTCCTGAAAATGGGCCGCACCCAACTGCAAGACGCCGTGCCGATGACCCTCGGCCAGGAATTCCGCGCCTTCGCCACCACCCTGGGTGAAGACCTGGCACGCCTCAAAACCCTGGCTCCGGAGCTGCTGACCGAAGTCAACCTGGGCGGCACCGCCATCGGTACCGGCATCAACGCCGACCCGCGCTACCAGGCCCTGGCCGTACAACGCCTGGCCACCATCAGCGGCCAGCCGCTGGTACCGGCGGCCGACCTGATCGAAGCCACCTCCGACATGGGCGCTTTCGTGCTGTTCTCCGGCATGCTCAAGCGTACCGCGGTGAAGCTGTCGAAGATCTGCAACGACCTGCGCCTGCTGTCCAGCGGCCCACGCACCGGGATCAACGAGATCAACCTGCCAGCGCGTCAGCCAGGCAGCTCGATCATGCCCGGCAAGGTCAACCCGGTGATCCCGGAAGCCGTGAACCAGGTAGCGTTCCAGGTCATCGGTAACGACCTGGCCCTGACCATGGCGGCCGAAGGCGGCCAACTGCAGCTGAACGTGATGGAGCCGCTGATCGCTTTCAAGATCTTCGACTCGATCCGCCTGCTGCAACGCGCCATGGACATGCTGCGCGAGCACTGCATCGTCGGCATCACCGCCAACGAAGCCCGCTGCCGCGAACTGGTGGAGCACTCCATCGGCCTGGTCACTGCGCTGAACCCGTACATCGGCTATGAAAACGCCACCCGCATCGCGCGTATCGCCCTTGAAAGCGGCCGCGGCGTGCTGGAACTGGTGCGCGAAGAAGGCTTGCTCGACGACGCCATGCTCGACGACATCCTGCGCCCGGAAAACATGATTGCCCCGCGTCTGGTGCCTTTGAAGGCCTGAACGCATGTAGCACCGCTCACCAGGTTGAGGGACTAGACACCTCTCACCCTTTTGAGGGCTTGAAGACTTGCTCTTCAGGCCCTTTTTTTTGCTTTTTTTTAACGCCTGCCCCCTGTAGGCGCGAGCTTGGCTCCGGGCGGCGTTCCGACGAAAAACCCGAGACCGCCGCGCTTATCCAGGAAGCCCGCGTTTTCGTTAACGTTCTTCGCGAGCGAGCTCGCTCCTACAACTACCTATATAGAAACGCACAGCTGCGTTTTATATATAAAACAAATAAGCCCCTTCGTAACTTCTCCGCGTTACCCGAAAAAGCACCGAGTTCTCGCAACTTCCCAAAACATGCCCGGGCAGTGTGCAATTTCGTGCCATATAAGAACCAACGTTTCATATATGAAACATTAAGCCTGCAACTATTTATATCCAAACAACTGATATCAAAAGACATTTACTAAAAAACTGTAGGAAATAACCCCCTGGCATTGTTCATGCACTAAACGGCGTATCACCTATAAAACAGACCAGAGAACCTACCTGATGGCTGTGAAAGAGATGTACGCCGTGACGCCCCAATGGAATAACCCCGCTCTCAAGGAGGAGCTGGAGCCGACTGAAATTGAATTTCGCAATGTCGGTAAATGTTTCCCGGCCAAGGGTAAAGCGGACGCGCCCTTCGCCATTCGCGAGGTGAACTTCAAGATTCGCCGGGGTGAAGTGGTGTCGATCATCGGCCCATCCGGTTGTGGCAAGAGCACCATTTTGAATATGGGCTCGGGCCTGTACCGGCCCAGCGAAGGTGAAGTGTTCGTCGGTGGCGAGCCGGTCACCGGGCCCGTGCCGCAGGTCGCGTTCATGTTGCAAAAGGATCTGCTGATGCCTTGGCGCAGCATCCGCCGCAACGTGGAGCTGGGCCTGGAGATCCAGGGCGTGCCCGCCGCCACCCGGCAGAAGGTGGCCCTGGACCTGCTCGACCGCTGCCACCTCAACGGTTACGCCGATCACTACCCGTTCCAGCTCTCCGGCGGCATGCGCCAGCGCGCCGCCCTGGCTCGCACCCTGGCCATCGACCCACAGGTGCTGTTCCTCGACGAGCCGTTCTCGGCCCTCGATGCCCAGACCAAGATGATCCTGCAACAGGACATGGCACGGATGCTGTTCGACGAAAAGAAGACCGCCCTGTTCATCACCCATGACCTGATCGAAGGCATCGCCATGTCCGACCGCTTGCTGGTCATGAGCGCGCGCCCCGGCACGATCATCGAAGAAATCAGCATTGACCTGCCGTTTCGCGACAACCCCCTGGAGCGCCGCAAGCTGCCGGAAATCGGCCCGCTGGTAGGCCGCCTGATGGAGTTGCTCCAGGTCGGCGCCGACACCGAACTGCACTGATCACCGCCCTCGCGGCCCCCAACCGATTCAGGAGTCCCCATGCTCAAGTCTCTGTTTCAACGTCTTTGCGCCCTCAGCCTGGGCCTCGGTATGGCCTGCGCCGCCCAGGCACAGCCGACCAAGGTCACTTACCTGCTGCCGGCGCCGCCCAACTCGCCCGCGTTCGCACCGTGGATCATCGCCAAAGAAAAGGGCTACTACACCGCCCAGAACCTGGACCTGACCTTTATCGCCGCCAAAGGTGGCGTGGACGTGGCCAAGCAGATCGGCGCCGGTAACGCGCTGATCGGCGGCGCCATCGGTGACACGCCGATCGTGGTGCGGGCCAATGGCATCCCGGTGCGCGCCGTGGCGGTGCTGGGTGACGGCGGGGTGACGATGATCGCCACCAATGCCAAGGACAACATCAACAGCATCAGCGACCTCAAGGGCAAGACCATGACGGTGATGTCGTACTCCGACACCACTTACTACGCCCTGCTCGCCTCGCTGCGCAAAGCCGGGCTGGGCAAGAACGACGTGGACATCCAGGCCGCCGGCCCCGCCGGGGTCTGGCAGCTGTTCTCCGCCAACAAGGCCCAGGCCATGGCCGGCGTACCGGACTGGGTGATCAATGCCCAGGAAGCCGGGGTGCAGATCAAGCTGATCCCCCAGGACCAGATCTTCGAAAGCATGGCCCAGGCGATTCTCGCCTCTGACGACGCCATCAAGAACCAGCCCCAGGTTGTGCGCGGCGTGGTGCAGGGCACCCTACAAGGCATGCGCGACATCATCCAGGACCCGCGCGCCGCCGCCGTGACCTTCGCCAAGGCGGTACCGGCCTACGCCGGCAAGGAAGACTCGCTGGAGAAGATCTTCAAGCTCTACGTCGAACACGTCTACGCCAAGCAAGCCGTGCTCGGCCACATCGATCCGGAGCATCTGGACAAGGTGCGCCAGTTCTATGTCAGCGAAGGCATCGTCACCCAGGCGACCCCGCTTGAAGAGCTCTTCACCAACCAATTCGTCGACAGCCCGGTCGCCGCACAGTGAAGCACCGGGACATTGAGGTACGCACACGATGAAAAACAACAACTCCGTGCTCGGTAGCGTCGCGCTGCTGATCCTGTTCCTGGTGCTGTGGCAATGGGGTCCGGGCCTGCTCGGCATGCCCGAGTTCGTCATGCCCAAACTCAGCCGCGTGGCCCAGGAAAGCCTGGTGATGTGGCAAACCGGCGGCCTGCTGCAACACACCCTGATCACCGCCCTGGAGATCGTCGTCGGCTTCGCCCTCGGCGCCCTGCTGGGGGTGATGATCGGTGTCTCGCTGGGCCTGTCGCCGGCCGCCGAAGCCATGTTGTCGCCGTACATCCTGGCGTTGCAGATCGCCCCCAAAGTCGCCTTTGCGCCGCTGTTCGTGATGTGGCTGGGCTACACCATCTACCCGAAGATCCTGATCGCCATCCTGATTGTGTTTTTCCCGGTGATGATCAACGTGCTCTCGGCGATCCGCACCGTCGACCCGGACATGATCAACCTGGTACGCACCATGAACGCCAGCCGCTGGCAGATCTTCCGCCTGGTGGAGTTCCCGTCGGCCATGGCCGCACTGTTTTCCGGCCTGCGTATCGCCTCGACCCTGGCGGTGATTGGCGTCACCGTCGGTGAGTTGGTGGGCGGCAACCAGGGCCTGGGCTTCTTGCTGGTGGACGCCGAGGGCCAGGGCAACACCGCCGGGGTGTTCGTCGCCATTGTGGCGCTGACCCTGATTGGGGTGATTGCCTACGGTGCGGTGGTGTGGGCGGAAAAACGCGTCCTGCACTACATGCCCAAAGCCATGTTGAGCACTCAATGATGAGCGGCCATGACCTTTTGCTTGCAGGCCGCCGCGTGCTGGTCACCGGCGGTGCCCGTGGCCTGGGCTATGCCTTTGCCCAGGCCATCGGCCAGGCCGGCGCCCGTGTGGTGATCGCCGATGTGCTGCACGAACGTGTGCAGCAGGCCGCCGCCGAATTACGAGCGCTGGGCCTGGACGTACAGGCCGTGACGGTGGACCTGGCACAACCCGCATCGATCCAGGCCTGTATCGACGCGACGATCAGCCTGCTCGGCGGCCTCGACGGCCTGGTCAACAACGCCTCGATCACCAACTCCGGCGGCAAGAGCTGCGAAGAGCTGAGCATCGACACCTGGGACCAGGTGATGCAAGTCAACGTGCGCGGCACCTGGCTGATGACCACCGCCTGCCTGCCGGCCCTGCGCGACAGCGGTCAGGGCGCCATCGTCAACCTGGCCTCGGACACCCCGCTGTGGGGCGCGCCGAACCTGTTGGCGTATGTCGCCAGCAAAGGCGCAATCATCGCCATGACCCGCAGCCTGGCGCGGGAACTGGGCAACGACAACATCACCGTCAACGCCATCGCCCCCGGCCTGGTGCTGGTGGAAGCCACCGCCTACGTGCCCGAGGCGCGCCACCGTTTGTACAACGACCAGCGGGCCCTGCAGCGCCCGCAATTGCCCGAAGACGTCAGCGGCGCCGTGCTGTTCGCGCTGTCCGACCTTGCCCGCTTTATCACTGGACAAACCCTGCCGGTCAACGGCGGGTTCGTCATGCCTTGATCTGGAGACTGTCATGACTGATCTATCTGCCCAAAACGACACCCCAAAAAGCTGGGATCGCCCTGCCGGCGCCAGCCTGGAAAGCTGGATGAGCACGCGTATCGCCCGCTACGAGACGCGCAAGTACGACTGGGATGCGCTGAAGTTCCAGGCCGACTACGACCCCAAGTTCCGCCGCGCGCAAATGCGCTACATCGGCACCGGCGGTACCGGCATCAGCACCGACATGAACACCATCCCGTCGGAGCACTTCACCTTTTCCACCATGGTCATCCCGGCCGGCCACGAGGGCCCACCACACCTGCACATTGACGTCGAAGAAGTGTTCTTCGTGCTGCGCGGCAAACTCAAAGTGGTGCTGGAAAAGGACGGCGAGCGTTTCGAAACCATCCTCACCGACCGTGACGTGATTTCCGTGCCGCCTGGCGTGTACCGCGAAGAGATCAACATCGGCGACGAAGACGCGCTGATGTGCGTGATGCTCGGCGCGAAAAAGCCGATCACCCCGACCTATCCGCCAGAGCACCCTCTGGCCTCGATCAAGCGCGGGTAAGCCCATGTTGCCAGGACTCACTCAAGCCGCGCCGACGGCCCACCTGCAAGCCCAACTGCAGCGCGATTTCCCCCAGCAGCTGGTCGCCTCAGCAGGTGGCCAGCAGGCCCTGCGTGTCTGTGGCACGGGGCCTGCGGTGGTGTTGCTGCACGGCATCGGCTCCGGGGCGGCGTCCTGGCTGCAGGTGGCACAGCATCTGGCGGCCCAGGCTCGGGTCATCGCCTGGGATGCACCGGGTTATGGCGACTCCAGCCCCCTGGAGTCGCAAGTGCCCAAGGCCGAGCAATACGCCGCGCGCCTGGTGCAGATGCTCGATGCGCTGCAGGTGGATGAGTGCGTGCTGGTCGGCCATTCCCTGGGCGCGCTGACCGCCCTGGCATTGGCCCGCAGCGCCCAGGCCAAACGCGTGAGCCGCCTGGTGCTGATCAGCCCCGCTCGCGGCTATGGCGCGCCCGAACGTAGCCCGCAGCGCCAGCAAGTACGCCAGCAACGCCTGGACAACCTGCAACGCCTGGGCATCGCCGGGCTGGCCGCACAACGCAGCGCGCACATGCTGTCACCGCGTGCCCAGCCCGAAGCACTGGCCTGGGTCCACTGGAACATGGCGCGCCTGAACCCGCTGGGTTATCGCCAGGCCATCGAATTGCTGTGCGGCGACGACCTGCTGCGCCACGGCCAACCAGCGATGCCCTGCGACGTGCATTGCGGCGAAGCCGACGCCATCACCACCCCCGACACCTGCCTGGGCGTGGCCAAGGCCCTGGGTGCCAGCTTCAACCTGATCGCCGACGCAGGCCATGCCAGCCCCATCGAACAACCGCTGGTGGTTGCCGGTCGCCTGGCCTACGCCCTCAAACAATCCCTGACAGGTAGAACCTTATGAACGACTCAGATCTGCTGAAGGATGCCCAGGACAAATACATCGTGCCGGGCCTGGAGCGCGGCTTGCTGCTGCTCTGCGAGTTCAGCCGGCGCAACCGCACCCTGACGGCGCCGGAGCTGGCACGGCGCCTGGCGCTGCCGCGCTCGACCATCTTCCGCCTGCTGACCACCCTGGAAACCATGGGCTTCGTCACCCGCAGCGGCAACGAATACCGCCTGGGCATGTCGGTGCTGCGCCTGGGCTTCGAGTACCTCGCGTCGCTGGAGCTGACCGAACTGGGGCAGCCACTGCTGGCGCGGTTGTGCGACCGGGTGAACTACCCCAGCAACCTGGTGGTGCGCGACGGACGTTCCATCGTGTACGTGGCCAAGGTCTCGCCGCCGTCGGTGTTCTCCAATGCGGTCAACGTCGGCACCCGGTTGCCGGCCCATGCCACGGTGCTGGGGCGCATCCTCCTCGAAGACCTGTCCCTGGCCGAACTGCGCGAGCTGTACCCCGAGGAGCATCTGGAACAGCACTCCCACTGCACACCCAAAACCGTGATGGAGCTGTTCGACTTGCTCCAGGCTGACCGCCAACGCGGTTTTGTCAGCGGCGAAGGATTCTTTGAGTCGGCGATTTCCACCGTCGCCGCCCCCGTACGCGACCAGAGCGGCGACATCGTGGCGGCCCTTGGCGTGACCATCCCCACCACGCAAATCGGTCATGTGAATTTTGAAGAGCTGTTGACCCAGGTCCGGCGCAGCGCCGACGAGTTGTCGCGCCTGCTCAACTACAACGGCGGCGCCCACAGCGGCCAGCCCCGCGTCACTGCCTTGATGAGAGATTGAGATGAGCCTTTATCCATTGCAGGGCCGCACCGCAATCGTCACCGGAGGCTCCTCGGGCATTGGCCTGGCGTGCGTCGAACTGCTGCTGGAAGCCGGCGCCAGCGTCGCGTTCTGCGGCCGCGATGCAGAGCGCCTGCAACGCGCCGAAAACGACCTGCGCCAGCGTTTCCCCCAAGGCCAACTGCTGGCCCAGGTGTGCGATGTGCTCGATGGCGAAGCGGTCAACGCCTTTGCCAGCGCCAGCCAGGCCGCGCTTGGCGCCGCCAGCGTGCTGATCAACAACGCCGGGCAAGGCCGGGTCTCGACCTTTGCCGACACCACCGACAGCGCCTGGACCGAAGAACTGAACCTGAAGTTTTTTTCGGTGATCAACCCGGTCCGTGCCTTCAAGCCCCAGCTGCAAAACCAGGCCGACGCCGCCATCGTCTGCGTCAACTCACTGCTGGCCAGCCAGCCGGAGCCGCACATGGTCGCCACCTCGGCCGCCCGCGCCGGGATCAAGAACCTGGTGCGCTCGATGGCTACCGAATTCGCCCCCCAGGGCATCCGCGTCAACGGCATCCTGATTGGCCTGGTGGAATCGGGGCAATGGCGCCGTCGCTTCGAAGCGCGTGAAGAACGCGACCTCGACTGGGCGCAATGGACCGCCCGCCTGGCCCAACAAAAACATATTCCCCTGGGGCGCCTGGGCCTGCCGCTTGAAGCGGCCCGCGCGATCCTGTTTCTGGCCTCGCCTCTGTCGGCTTACACCACAGGCAGCCATATCGATGTATCCGGAGGCCTGTCCCGCCATGCGTAATGAAAACACTGTCACCGTGGGCGCTGCCATCACCGCCTTCCTCGAACAATGCGACGTCAAGGCCGCGTTTGGCGTGATCTCGATCCACAACATGCCAATCCTCGATGCCTTCGCCGTGCGCGGCAACATCCGCTTTGTCATGGCCCGGGGTGAAGCCGGTGCCGCCAACATGGCCGATGCCTATGCCCGCACCACCGGAGGCCTGGGCGTGTGCCTGACCTCCACCGGCACCGCCGCCGGCAATGCCGCTGGCGCCATGGTTGAAGCACAGACCGCCGGCACGCCGCTGCTGCACATCACCGGGCAGATCGAGACGCCGTACCTGGACCAGGAGCTGGCCTATATCCACGAAGCCCGCGACCAGTTGAACATGCTCAAGGCGGTGTCCAAGGCCGCCTTCCGCGTGCGCAGCGTCGAGACCGCCATCAGCACCCTCAAGCTCGCGGTGCAGACCGCCCTCACCGCGCCGACCGGCCCGGTCAGCGTCGAGATCCCGATCGACATCCAGTCGACCTTTATCCCGATGCCCACCGACCTGTCGCCGCTGCCGATCCCGGTCGCCGTGCCGCCGCCGGAAGCCCTCGACCTGGTGGCCGCGCGCCTGGCCAATGCCAAGCGCCCAATGCTCTGGCTCGGTGGCGGTGCACGGCATGCCGGGCCGCAGGTCAAACGCCTGCTGGCGATGGGTGTGGGCGTGATCACGTCGACCCAGGGCCGTGGCGTGGTCAATGAAGACGACGAGCGTTGCCTGGGAGCCTTTTCGCAAAACAAGCGGGTCGAGCAGTTCCTGCAAACCTGCGATGCCCTGCTGATCGCCGGCTCACGCCTGCGCAGCAACGAGACCTTCAAGTACGCGCTCAAGCTGCCGCAGAACACCCTGCGCATCGACGCCAACCCGGCCATCGAAGGCCGCAGCTATGCCAGCGAACTGTTTATCTGCGGCGATGCAGCCCTGGCCCTGGCCGGCTTGGCTGATCGCCTGGAAGGCCGCCTGCACACCGACCCGCAGTTTCTCAGCGAACTCAAGGCCGTGCGCGAGCAGTCGCGCAGCCAACTGGTGGCGGACCTGGGACCGTACTCGGCGATGGTCGAGCAATTGCAGGCGAGCACCGGGCGCAACTTCTCCTGGGTGCGCGATGTGACCCTGTCCAACAGCATCTGGGGCAACCGCCTGCTCAACCTGTACCACCCGCGCGCCGGGGTGCACGCCCTCGGTGGCGGCATCGGCCAGGGTTTGGCGATGGGTATTGGTGCGGCCGTGGCAGCGGCTGAAACCGCGCCCGAGCGCAAGGTGTTTGCCTTGGCGGGCGACGGCGGGTTCATCCTCAACCTCGGTGAGCTGGCGACCCTGGTGCAGGAGCGCGCCAACCTGGTGATCCTGCTGATGAACGACCAGCGCTACGGGGTGATCCGCAATATCCAGGACGCGGTCTACGGCAGCCGCCATTGCTACGTCGACCTGCACACCCCGGACTACACCAAGCTCGCCGAATCCATGGGTCTGCGCCACGGCCTGGTCACCGACCTCAAGGACTTCGGCAAGGTGGTCGACAGCGCCCTGAGCCAGCCCGGCCCGTTCCTGCTGGAAGTGGACATGCTCAGCGTGGGCAACTTCGCCACCCAGTTCGCCGGCCCGCCCAACAGCGAAACCAAAGCCCAGAAGGCCACCGCCTGAGGATCGTCGCATGTTGCATATCACCATGATCGGCTGCGGCGCCATTGGCGTCGGCGTGCTGGAGCTGCTGGAGAACGATCCGCAGCTGTGCGTGGATTACGTCATCGCGTCCCAGGGCTCCGAAGCCCTGGTACGTCAGCGCCTGGCCAGTTTCAAACAGCCGCCGCAGGTGCTCACGGCATTGCCCGCCGACGCCCGCCCGGACTTGCTGGTGGAGTGCGCCGGCCACCGAGCCATCGAGGAACATGTGCTGCCGGCCCTGGAGCGCGGCATTGCCTGCCTGATCGTCTCGGTCGGCGCCTTGTCCGAAGTGGGCCTGGTCGAGCGCCTGGAAGCCGCCGCTGAACGCGGCAAGACCCGCATCGAACTGCTGCCCGGCGCGATTGGCGGCATTGATGCGTTGTCGGCGGCCAAGGTTGGCGGCCTGGACTCGGTCAACTACACCGGGCGCAAGCCGGCCCGGGCCTGGAAGAACACCCCCGGCGAGCAGGCCTGCGATCTGGATTCCATCAGCGAAGCCACGGTGATCTTCCAGGGCAGCGCCCGCGAAGCGGCGCGGCTGTACCCGAAAAACGCCAACGTCGCCGCCACCCTGTCCCTGGCCGGTCTGGGCCTGGATCGCACCCATGTGACGTTGATCGCCGACCCCCACAGCGACGAAAACGTCCACCACTTCGAAGCCCGTGGCGCCTTTGGCCGCTTCGAGTTGAGCCTGCGCGGCAAGCCGCTGCTGGCCAACCCCAAGACCTCGGCGCTGACCGTGTACAGCGTGGTCCGTGCCTTGGGCAACCACGCCCATGCCATCTCAATCTAGGAGCCCGTCGATGACCCTCGAACAGACTTTACCGATCTGCATCGCCGGCCACTGGCGCCAGGGTCGTGGCGAGCGCTACGCCAGCCACTACCCGGCCACCGGCGAACCCGTAGCCTGGCTCAATGCCGCCGATCTACAGGATGTGGAAGACGCCATCCAGGGCGCGCACCAGGCGTTCCTGCACAGCGGCTGGGCCCAGCGCAAACCCCACGAACGGGCCGCCGTGCTGTACCGCATTGCCGAGCTGATCCGCCTGCACAGTGAAGAGCTGGCGCAGTTGCAACGCCAGGACAATGGCAAGCCGATCAATGAAACCCGGGCGCTGGTAGCGAGTGCTGCCGGTACCTTCCAGTTCTTCGCCGCTGCCTGCGAAACCCTGGAAGAAACCATCACCCCGTCGCGCGGTGATTTCGTCAGCATGAGCGTGTACGAACCGATGGGCGTGGTCGCCGCGATCACCCCATGGAACTCGCCGATTGCCAGCGAGGCACAAAAGGTCGCCCCGGCCCTGGCCGCGGGCAATGCGGTGGTGATCAAGCCGGCAGAAATCACCCCGCTGCTGGCCCTGCGCCTGGCGCGCCTGTGTGAAGAGGCCGGCCTGCCCAAGGGCCTGATCAGCGTGTTGCCGGGCAAGGGTTCATTGCTCGGTGATGCGCTTACCCGCCACCCGCTGGTCAAGCGCGTGTCGTTCACCGGCGGCACCCGCACCGGCAAGCACATCGCCCATATCGCCGCCGACAAGATGATGCCGGTGTCTTTGGAGTTGGGCGGCAAGTCGCCGACTATCGTCCTGGATGACGCCGACCTCGACCACGCAGTGGCCGGTGTGCTGTACGGCATTTTCAGCTCCTCGGGCGAGGCGTGTATTGCCGGTTCGCGGTTGTTTGTTGCGCGCCCCCTGTACGAACCCTTTATGCAGCGTCTGGTGGCCGCCGCCGCCAACCTGCGCATGGGCGACCCGGCCGACGAAAACACGCAGATGGGCCCCCTGATCAGCGCCGGCCATCGTGAATCGGTGGAGCGTTATGTCGCCCTCGGCCTGGCCGAAGGTGGGCGCCTGCGCCTGGGCGGGCAGCGCCCCAGCGGTGGGCTGTATGACCAGGGTTACTTCTACCCGCCAACCATCCTCGAGGGCCTGCACAACCAACAGCAGGTGTGCCAGGAAGAAATCTTCGGCCCGGTGCTGGTGGCCATGCCATTCGACGATGAAGAGCAACTGCTGGAGCAGGCCAACGACAGCCTGTACGCCCTCGCCGCCGGCATCTGGAGCCGTGACTACAAGCGCGCCTGGGCCCTGGGCCGGCGCTTGCAGGCCGGCACGGTGTGGATCAACACCTACAAGCAGTTCTCGATCTCCACGCCGTTCGGCGGTTGGCGCGACAGCGGCCTGGGCCGCGAAAAAGGGCGCCTGGGGATCCTGCAATACATGGAACAGAAGAGCCTCTACTGGGGCATGAACCAACAGCCACTGGCCTGGGCCGGTGTGCCACACGAGGTAGCGTGATGAGCGTTTTAGGTATTGATGAAGTCACCTATGGCGTCGAGGACCTCGACACCTGCGTGCGGTTTTTCAGCGACTGGGGCTTGAAGCAGGTCAGCACCCAGGCGGACGAAGTGATCTTCGAAACGCTCAACGGCTGCCGCGTAGTACTCGCCGACCTGAACAAACCGGGCCTGCCGCCCGCCATCGAAGCCGGCTCCACCGTGCGCGAAGTGGTGTGGGGCGTGGCCGACGCAGCGGACCTTGCGCTGTACGCCGAACGCATCGCCAACGATCCGGGTTTTGTCGAAGGTAACGGGCGCATCGGCTGCACCGACCCCAACGGCCTGGCGATCCGCCTGCAAGTGACGCGCAAGCGCGAGCTGCAGATCGAGTGCAGCGGCCACAACACCTGGCAGACCAAGGGCCGGATCAACAAGGCCGCGCCGATCTATGAACGCGCCACGCCGATTGAAGTCGGCCACGTGGTGTTTTTCGTCAAGGATGTGAACGCCTGCGAAGCCTTCTACCACGAGCGTTTCGGCTTCCAGGCCTCGGACCGCTACCCGGATCGCGGGGCGTTCTTGCGCACCGCCGAAGAAGGCGGCCATCACGACCTGTTCATGCTGCAACTGCCGGCGCCACGGGCCGGCCTGAACCATGTGGCCTTTACCGTACGCGACGTACACGAGGTGTTCGGCGGTGGCATGCATGTGTCGCGCAGCGGCTGGCCGACCGAAATCGGCCCGGGGCGCCACCCGGTGTCTTCAGCGTTTTTCTGGTACTTCAAGAACCCCGCCGGCGCGCTGGTGGAGTACTACGCCGACGAAGACCAACTGACCGGCGAATGGCAGCCACGCACCTTTGAGCCGGGCCCCACGGTGTTCGCCGAGTGGGCGATTGCCGGTGGCATCGACGGCAATACCCGACGCCAGCAACACGTCGAGGCGCCGCAAGGCAAGTTCCTCACCGACAAACCCAAATCCTGAGCAGGAGTCGCCCATGCCTTCCCTGAATATTGCTATCGCCGGTGCCGGTATCGGCGGCCTGACCGCCGCCATCGCCCTGCACCGCGCCGGCCACCAGGTCACCGTGTTCGAACAGTCCAAGGCCTTTTTGCGGGTCGGTGCCGATATCAACCTCACCCCCAACGCGGTACGGGCGCTGGATGGCCTGGGCATTGGCGCCGCCGTGCGCATCCCTGCCGCGCGGCCGACCCACCGCATCAGCCGGATGTGGGACAGCGGCGAAGAGACTTCGCGCCTGGAAATGTCCGATGCCGCCGAGCAGAAATACGGCGCCCCGCAACTGACCATCCACCGCGCCGATCTGCTGGCGGCCCTGGCCGAGGTGTTCCCGCTGGAGCAGGTGCAGTTTGCCAAGCGCGCCGAACGGGTCGAGCAGACTGACGACGGCATCCACCTGCATTTCAAGGATGGCAGCCAGCACCGCTGCGATGTGCTGATCGGCGCCGATGGCATTCATTCGGTGGTGCGCAACGCGCTGTTCGGCGAAGAGCATCCGCGCTTTACCGGGGTGGTGGCGTACCGCGCCGTAGTGCCGGCCGAGTTGGTGGCCCATGTGCCGAATATCCAGGCGTTCACCAAGTGGTGGGGCCCCAACCCGCAGAGCCAGATCGTCACGTTCCCGCTCAACCAGGGTAAAGACATTTTTATCTTCGCCACCACCGCCCAGGACAGCTGGCACGAAGAGTCGTGGACCAGCGCTGGCGATGCCGACGAGCTGCGCAGCCACTATCAAGCGTTCCATCCGGACGCCCGCGCCCTGCTGGAGGCGTGCAGCGATGTACTCAAGACCGCGTTGTATGAGCGTGACCCGCTGCCGTTCTGGTCCAAGGGCGCGATCACCCTGCTGGGCGATGCCTGTCACCCGATGATGCCGTTCATGGCCCAGGGTGCCGGCCAGGCCATCGAGGATGCAGTGGTACTCGGTCGCTACCTGCAAGACCTCGACAGCCCGGCACAGGTCGCGCAGGCATTGCAGGCGTACCAGCAGGCGCGCCTGGAACGTACCAGCCAGATCCAGATCGGCTCGCGCGGCAACCAGTGGCTCAAGGACGGCGGTAATGCCGACTGGGTCTATGGCTACGACGCCTGGACCGTGCCCACACAAAGCGCGGCCTGAACATGAACGAAACCTTGCTGGTGACTGTGCTGCTCAAGCACGACCAATCGAAGAACCTCGAAGACATTCAGCGCCATATGAAGCAGCAAGAGTGGTGGGAGCGTTTTCCGCCCCAAGGCGTGGAACTGGTGAGCTGGACCGTGGCCATGGGCCTGGGCCAGATCGTCACCCTGCGCTTGCCGCCGAGCCTGCTGCCCGCGCTGAACGTGGAGCTGGAACGCTCGGCGTGGGGCGTGTTCAGCACTGAAGTTTTCCCGACATACGACTTTATCCCGGTACGCGAAACGATCCGCGAACGGGTACGCAACGGAGGTCAATGACATGAGCACTACCGAACGATTCCTCGAGCCCCATCAGGCGCGCAAACGGCCCAATACCCAGTTTGAAGAGCTGCTGGGCGATTCCATCGAACGCGCCTTCGGCAACGGCGTGACTGAGCTTGCGGCGCTGCTCGCCCACCTCAACCTGGCCGGCCCGCCCTGCCCGCTGACCAGCGGCGAGTGGACGGCAGATGCCTATCAAACCCTGATGGCCCGGCTGGGCGAATGACCCGGCAGAAGGAATAAAAAAATGACTATGCAATTGACCGTCGACCCTGTTGAAAACCATCTGGCCAATGGCCTAAAAGACCTCTGGTTCCCGGTATTACCCTCGGACCTGCTCGGCGAAAAGCCAGTGTCGGTGCGCCGCCTCGGCTACAAGATCGCCCTGTGGCGCGATAACGATGGCCGCGTACATGCCCTGGAAGACCACTGCCCCCATCGCGGTGCGCCGCTGTCCCAGGGCCCGATCCTGGGCGATCGCCTGCAGTGCCCGTATCACGGCATCGAAGTGCGCTGTGACGGCACGGTGACCAAGGTCCCCGGCAGCCCCGGCTGCAAACTTGAAGGCAGCCGCCCGACCCGTATGTTCCATACCCGCGAAGCAGCGGGTGCGATCTTTCTGTTCAACGCCGCCGACCCGCACCTGGAGACGCCGCCCGAGTTGGTGTTGCCCGAGCAGTTGACCTCGCCCGAGTGGAGCAGCTTCGTCTGCTACACCGAGTGGAAAGGTGACTATCGCTACGTGATCGACAACGTCATGGACCCGATGCACGGCACCTACCTGCACAAGATGTCGCACTCGATGAGCGAAGGCGAAGCCACCGCCAAGTTCGTCACCCGCGACACCGACAACGGGTTCTTTTTCGAGAAGGAAGGCCAGCGCGGGGTGAACTTCGACTGGACCGAATTCATGGACAACGGCTGCCACTGGCTGCGCCTGGAAATCCCCTACCCGAAAACCGGCGGCCCGGGCGGCAATTTCACCATTATCGGCAGCTACACGCCGAGCAGCCGCGCGTTGTCAGCGGTGTTCCACTGGCGTTGCCGGCCGCTGACCGGCTGGCAGCGCGACACTTGGCGCTTCCTCTACAAGAACCGCCTGGAAGCGCGGCACTGGGCAGTGCTGGAGCAGGATCGGGTGCTGCTGGAGTTCATGGAGCCGGACGCCAACCAGCGCGAAAACCTCTACCAGCACGACCTGGGTGTGGTGCGCATGCGCCGTTACCTGAAGAACGCGGCCAAGGCCCAGCTTGAACTGATCGACGCGAAGCAACTGTCATGAGCCAGGCCGTGCGACGGGTTGAATGCCAAGGCGTGGCCGAGCCGGCCGGCGCCAGTTGGTCCAACGCCCTGCTGATCGGCCGCGATGTGGTGATGTCAGGGATGACCGCGCACCCCGCCAGCCGCGAGGCGAACCTGGATTGCTACGCCCAGACCCTGGTGGTGCTGGGCAAGATCCAGGCGCTGGTGACAGCGGCCGGTGGGCATATCGGCAATATCCACCGGTTGACCGTGTACCTCACCGATATCGCCGACAAGGACCAGGTGGGCCGCGCCCGGCGGGATTTTTTCGCCGGCCAGGCAGTATTTCCCACGTCGACCCTGGTGGCCGTCAGCGCGCTGGTGTTTCCTGAACTACGGGTCGAGATCGAGGCCAGCGCCCGGCTCGATGTCGACCTGCGTACCGTCACAGAGGTGAATGATGTCTAAGCCTTCCCTGCTCACCGCCCGCGTGCACACTTTGCGCTATGAAGCCGAAGGCATCATCAGCGTGGAGCTGCGGCCGTTGGGCGATACCGTGTTCCCGCCGTTCGAGGCCGGCTCGCACATCGACCTGCACCTGGCCAACGGCCTGGTGCGCAGCTACTCGCTGCTCAACGCTCCCAGCGACCAGGGGCGCTACACCGTGGGCATCCTGCGTGACCGCAACAGCCGCGGCGGCTCGGAATATGTGCACAGCCAACTACGGGTCGGCATGCCGTTGTCGATCTCGGCGCCACGCAACAACTTCGCACTGGACCTGAGCGCCAGCCACAGCGTGCTGGTGGCCGGTGGCATTGGCATTACGCCGATCTACTGCATGTTCCGCCAACTGCTGGCCCAGGGAAAATCCGCCGAGCTGATCTACTGCGCGCGCTCGCGCCAGGAAGCGGCGCTGGTGGAAGCCTTGAACGGGCTCGATGCGCGGGTGGTGTACCACTTCAACGACGAAAAAGGCGTGCCGCCGGACCTCGCCGCCTACCTCGCCGGCCAGCCTGCGGACACGCACTTCTATTGCTGCGGCCCAACGCCGATGCTGGATGCCTTCGAGAGCACCTGTGAGCGCTTGGGTTATCCCCACGCCCATATCGAACGGTTTACCGCCGCCGAACTGCCGCCCAGCGCAGATGCCCAGAACCGCTACAGCGTCGAATTGAAAAAGTCCGGCAAGACCCTGTCGGTGGAGCCTGGTTTGAGCTTGCTGGATGTACTGCTCGAAGCCGGCTGCGATATCGATCACAGCTGCCGCGAAGGGGTGTGCGGTTCCTGTGAGACGCGAGTGGTGGAAGGTGAGATCGACCATCGCGACGGCGTGCTGACCAAGGCCGAGCGTGCAGCGAACAAATCGATGATGGTGTGTGTTTCCGGCTGCAAGAGCCAACGGCTGGTGCTCGACCTCTAGCCTACAGGCTCGTTGTGATGACTTGTTGTGGCGAGGGGGCTTGCCGGAACGCCGTAACGCCCCCGCTGGGCTGCGAAGCAGCCCCCAATGCAACTCACTGCCCACTGTCAGACAGACCGAGGTGACTGGGTTTAGGGCTGCTTCGCAGCCCAACGGGGGACTAGCCCCCTCGCCACAGAAGGCACCTCGCCAAAATGTCAGGTAGCCGTTTATCGAACACATTAATAGGCAAATCATTATTCATCCGTAAACACACAAGTGCCCATTTCATTGGCAGCGTGCAATAAAGACGCACCTATCACGGGCAACTTTGTTACCGCACTTGCGGGTTGTTTCATGGGTTATACAAACGGCTTTGTTTCCCATATAAACAATTGTTTTTAATGATATTTTTATAAAAAACAAACTAACAGGCCGCCTGGCACACTTCCTGCTCTACTCCTGTGCATTCACTGATTAAACGGCGTTTCGCCGATAAAACAATAATAACCAACACTTAAACCCGGTAAGACCCGCTCCCTCCTTAGTTGCCTTTAAAGGCAAGCGGACGAGTGTTGCCGATCACCCGGTAGAGAGGTCTCTATGAAGCGCGTCTTGTGTGCAGGATTGATGTTTGCCAGTTTCAGCAGTTTCGCCGCAGAACCCATTCCTTCCGAGCCGGTGCGGGCCAACGCGGCCAAAAAACCTTTCCCGCATATTTCCTGGCGCAGCGATAGCGGTGACAGCAGCCTGGATATCGGCGGTGCGCTGCGTACCAACTATCGCGACGAGCATTGGGACACCACCGAGAACAATGGCCGGTTTCTCTTCGACACGTTCCGCCTGGATGTGCAGGCCACCTACAAGAGCCTCTATAGCGATATCGGCTACTGGTTCCAGGACGACGGCAAGCGCTCCATCGACCGGGGGTTTGTCGGTTATCGGCTCAACGCCAACTCCAACCTGCAACTGGGGGCGCCGTTCAAGCCGTTTGGCCTGGAGCCCTATCCGCAATTTGGCTGGAGTTACCACCTGCCATTTTTCATGGGCTACGCCTCAAGTGCCGGCACCGGCCTCAAGTACAGCTACAAGGACCAGGACTGGGACGTGCAACTGGGCTTCTTCCCGCGCATGTTGCCCAGCGATATTCGCTATTCGCCTGAGGTCGGGCGTTACGCCGACCTGAAAGACAATGCGATTGCCTTTACCCAATCGCGCCAGGACAACGAGAAACGCAACCAGCTCAACGCCCGCGTGGCGCGCACCTTCAACAGCGATGGCTGGAAGACCGAGATCGGCGCCTCGCTGGCCACCGCCCAGTTGTACAACGCCACTACCAAGGATGATGGCGACTACTGGGCCGCGGGCGTACACGCCATCATCAACAAGGGGCTGTGGACGGTCACCACCCAGGCCATCCGCTACGAATACGATCCCGAAAACCCGGCCGGCGTCAGCAAGGATTCGGTGTTGATGGGCGGCAACGGCCTGACCCCGGCGTACCTGATCGCCTCCAAGGCCAGCCTGGCCTCGGTCAACCTCGGCTATGACGTCTACACCCCGACCCTGGGGCAGTTGAAGAAGGTCAAGCTGTACACCGACTACAGTCGGATGATGAAAGACAAGAGCGCCTGGGATGATTCGCAGATGTTCACCGTGGGCGCGCAGTTCCTCGCGATGCCGGTGATGGCCTGGGTCGACTTTACCTGGGCGCGCAACGCCAACCCCTATGGCGGTGCAGAGAATGGCAGCGGTTTTACCAACACCAGTTCGGTGGGCAGCAACGAATGGTATTACCGCACCAATGTGAACATTGGTTATTACTTCTGACGCCCCCTTGTAGGAGCGAGCTTGCTCGCGAAGATCGCCAACGATGACGCCGGCATCCTGGAAAAACGCGGTGCCTGGGCGTTTTTCGCGAGCAAGCTCACTCCTACAATAGTGAAACGGTTCAGCCCTTTGCCCGCCTACCATTCCTCGCCCAGTTGCGCTGCTTGCAGACGGCTGGCGCGCACCTAGGTATAGTGCCGCCCCTCTTCGCATGCACGGCCGCCAGCCGCATGCGAACGCCGAACTAATAACAACCCGCGACTTGGAACCGGGACGACCACTCGCCCCACCTATCGTGCTGTCTGCGAAATGGGTTGGAGTCGAGCCGTCCGGCTTTTGCTTTTACAAAAAACAGCGAGGAATACTCCATGCTAGAAGTCATTAACGACTTCCTCTCAGGAAAAGTACTGATCGTGCTCATTGTCGGGCTCGGTGGTTACTTCACGATCCGCTCGCGTTTCGTTCAGTTTCGTCACTTCTTTCACATGTTCGCGGTGTTTCGCGACAGCCTGAAAAGCAGTGCCGGCCAACTCAGTTCGTTCCAGGCGCTGATGCTCAGCCTGGCCGGGCGGGTGGGCGCCGGTAACATCGCCGGCGTCGGCATTGCCGTGACCCTGGGCGGGCCGGGTGCCGTGTTCTGGATGTGGGTCACCGCGCTGGTGGGCATGTCCTCGAGCTTTATCGAGTGCTCCCTCGGCCAGCTCTACAAACGCACCGACGCCGAAGGCACCTACCGTGGCGGCCCGGCCTATTACATCCAGCACGGCCTGCAGAAACGCTGGCTGGGCATGGTGATGGCGTTCCTGCTGCTGGTGACCTTCGGGTTCGCCTTCAACGGCCTGCAAGCCCATGCCGTGACCCACTCGCTGAACAACGCGTTTGGCTTTGACACCACCTACACCGGCCTGGCCCTCGCGGTCTTGCTGGGCCTGGTGTTTATCGGCGGGATCAAGCGCATCGCCTCGATCGCCGACCTGCTGGTGCCGGTCAAGACCCTGGTGTACATCGCCGTGACGGTCTACGTGATCGTGCTGCAATTCGACCAGGTACCGGCCATGCTCGCGACTATCGTCAAGAGCGCCTTCGGTCTGGACCAGGCCTTCGGCGGCCTGGTGGGCAGTGCGATCATCATGGGCGTGAAGCGCGGCGTGTTCGCCAACGAAGCAGGCCTGGGCAGCGCGCCCAACGTGGCAGCCGTGGCCTCGGTGGAACACCCCGTTGCCCAGGGCGTGGTGCAGGCGTTCAGCGTGTTCCTCGACACCTTTATCATCTGCACCTGCACCGCACTGCTGATCCTGCTGTCGGGCTTCTACACCCCAGGTTTTGAAGGCGACGGCATTGCCCTGACCCAGAACTCCCTGGCGGCCGTGGTGGGTGACTGGGGGCGGATGTTTATCTCGGTAGCCCTGGCGTTGTTCGTGTTCACCTCGATCATGTACAACTACTACCTGGGCGAGAGCAACCTGCGCTTTTTGGTGGGTAACAACCGCAAGGTACTGATCGGTTATCGCGCGTTGGTGCTGGTCCTGATTTTCTGGGGCTCGATCGAGAACCTCAGCACGGTGTTCGCCTTCGCCGACATCACCATGACCATGCTGGCGTTCGTCAACCTGTTCGCCCTGGCGTTCCTGTTCAAGATCGCCATGCGCATCCTCAACGACTACGACAACCAGCGCGCGGCGGGCATCAAGACCCCGGTGTTCGACTCCAGCCAGTTCCCCGACCTGGACCTGGACCGCAAGGCCTGGCCGGCCAACCCGGTGCAGCCTGAGCCAACCGCTCAAGCAACCGCGCCACTGAACGCCCAAGTGCAACGCTGAGCGTAGACAGATGACACGCCGCCCGGCCTTGGGCATGCTCTGGGCCCGGCGGCGTTTTTCGTTCAGGAGATTCTTCGATGTCCAAAGCCAATCACATCATGGTGCTCTACACCGGCGGCACCATCGGCATGCAGGCCAGCGCCAACGGCCTGGCGCCCGCTTCGGGTTTTGAAGCGCGCATGCGCGAACAACTTGCCCACCTGCCAGCGCCCACTTGGCGTTTCAGGGAAATGGCGCCGCTGATCGACAGCGCCAATATGACGCCCGCCTACTGGCAGCGCCTGCACAGCGCCGTGGTCGAAGCCGTGGACGAAGGCTGCGACGCCGTACTGATCCTGCATGGCACTGACACCCTGGCCTACAGCGCGGCGGCCATGAGCTTCCAACTGCTGGGCCTGCCGGCGCCGGTGGTGTTCACCGGCTCGATGCTGCCAGCCGGCGTGCCCGACAGCGATGCCTGGGAAAACGTCAGCGGCGCCCTGGCGGCGTTGGGCGACGGCCTGGCACCGGGTGTGCACCTGTACTTCCACGGCGCACTGATGGCGCCGACCCGTTGCGCGAAGATCCGCAGTTTTGGCCGGCATCCGTTTGCCGCGTTGCAGCGCAACGGTGGCGTGGCCAAGGCCCAGGCGTTGCCCGCCGCCCTGGACTACCGCCAGCCCAAGGCCCTGGCCAATGTCGGCGTACTACCGCTGGTGCCAGGCATTGATGCCGGGCAACTGGATGCATTGGTGGACAGTGGCATCCAGGCGCTGGTGCTGGAATGCTTTGGCAGTGGCACCGGGCCGAGCGATAACCCGGCGTTCCTCGCCAGCCTGCAGCGTGCGCAGGATCGGCACGTCGTGGTCGTGGCAATCACCCAATGCCATGAAGGTGGCGTGGAACTGGACGTGTATGAAGCGGGCAGCCGCTTGCGTGGGGTCGGTGTGTTGTCCGGTGGTGGCATGACCCGCGAAGCCGTGTTCGGCAAACTGCAGGCCCTGCTCGGCGCCGGACTGTCCAACGACGAAGTGCGGCGCCTGGTCGAACTAGACCTGTGCGGCGAACTGCGCTGAGCGGCATATAACTTGCTCCACTTCCAGCCATCCCCTGGCTGGAAGTTCCCATGCTGCACTCCCACCTCACCACCCTCAATGCCGTTTCCCTGGTACTCAGCACCTTCAAGGCCGAAGGCTTGCCCGCCGAAGCGCTGCTGGCCGGCAGCGGTATCTGTGCGGCGGACTTGAGCCGCGCCGACACACGCATCGCCACGCACCAGGAGATGCAGGTGTGCGCCAATGCGGTGGCCTTGCAGCGCGATATCGGGCTGATCGTGGGACGGCGCATGCACGTATCGGCCTACGGCATGCTCGGCTATGCCCTGCTCACCAGTGCCACTTTCGGTGACGCTTTGCGCCTGGCCCTGCGTTATCCGGCGCTGTTGGGAACACTGTTCGAACTGAGCCTTGTGGAAGACGGCGAGCGTATCTGGTTCACCGCCAGCGATTACCGAGAGAGCCCGGCGCTGACCGCGTTCAATGTGGAGCTGTGCCTGGGGTCGTTGAAGGTGATCTGCGACGACCTGCTCGGTCACCCGCTGCCCTTGTTGGGTGCACGCTTTGAGCATGCTGCGCCGGATTACCAGGCGCGTTACGCCGAGTGCTTCGACTGCCGTTTGCAGTTCCAGGCCACGGCCAATGCGTTCGCTTTTGACCAGCGCTGGCTCGCCCAACCTTTGCCCCTGGCCGACACCGTGACCCACCGGGCCATGGCCGAGCGCTGCCGCAAACAGAACACCGAATTCACCGGGCGCGAGGCGTGGCTGGGGCGGGTCCGCCAATTGCTCACGGCGCAACTGCACGCCGCACCGGGGCTCGATGGCCTGGCCCAGCAGATGAACTGTTCGCCGCGCACCCTGCGCCGGCGCCTGCACGACCTGGGCTGCAGCTATCAGGAGCTGCTGGACGAACTGCGCTTTGAGCGCGCCAAGCAACTGTTGGCGCAAGACCAGTGGCCGATCTACCGCATCGCCGAGCAGTTGGGTTTCAGCGAGACCGCGAGCTTCCGGCATGCCTTTGTACGCTGGAGCGGCGTGGCGCCGAGTCAATTTCGAGCATGACGCTCCATGGAGGGGCGAATTACGGACAGATAATCTGGCCATATTTATCCCCTTTTGGCCGCTCCTGCCGTTCTCCAAACCGGTGTACCCCGCAACACTGCAAGGCATCCCAAGCAGCCTGCGGAGCACAACAAAAATGCTGACGATCTACTCGGACGATCACCACCTGCACCACGGCCGTTGCGAATTGATGGACGGGCAATTGATGCCCTGCTTTGAAATGCCCTCGCGCGCCGATCACGTGCTGCAACGGGTCAAGGCCCGTGAACTGGGCCCGGTGCAAGCGCCCCAGGACTTTGGCCTGGCGCCATTGCAACGCATCCACAGCCGCGACTACCTCGACTTCTTCCAGGGCGCGTGGGCCCGCTGGGTAGAAATGGGCCAGGACGGCGACCTGCTGCCCTACACCTGGCCCGCCCGCACCTTGCGCCGCGTGCTGCCCACCAGCCTGCACGGCCAACTGGGCTATTACAGCTTCGACGGCGGTGCGCCGATTACCGCCGGTACGTGGCAGGCGGCCTACAGCGCGGCGCAGGTCGCACTGACGGCGCAACAGGCGATTCAACAGGGCGCCCACAGCGCCTTTGCTTTGTGCCGACCGCCAGGGCATCACGCCGCCGGCGACTTGATGGGCGGTTATTGCTACCTCAACAACGCCGCCATCGCCGCCCAGGCCTTTATCGACCAGGGCTGTAAAAAGGTCGCGATCCTCGATGTGGATTACCACCATGGCAACGGCACCCAGTCGATCTTCTATGCGCGCAGCGACGTGCTGTTCACTTCGATCCATGGAGATCCGCAGGCCGAGTTTCCGTTCTTCCTCGGGTATGCCGATGAGTTGGGCGAAGGTGCCGGCGAGGGTTTCAACTTCAATTACCCGCTGCCGGCCGGTTCCGCCTGGGACACCTGGAGCGCTGCGCTGGAACAGGCCTGCCGCAAGATCGAGGGCTATGGCGCCGAGATCATCGTGGTGTCCCTGGGCGTGGACACGTTCAAGGACGATCCCATCTCGCAATTTTTGCTCGACAGCCCGGACTACCTGGCCATGGGCGCGCGTATCGCGCGCCTGGGCAAGCCGACGCTGTTTGTGATGGAAGGCGGCTACGCAGTGGCAGAAATCGGCATCAACGCCGTCAACGTGCTCGAAGGTTTTGAGGGGGCAGCCCAATGAACATGCTCAAGTCGCTTATGCTCTGCGCTGCCGTGTTCAGCACCGCCGCCCACGCCGACGAAAAAACCCTGCGGGTCTACAACTGGTTCGACTACATCACGCCCAAGGCCCTGGAAGAGTTCAAGGCGCAGAACCCGGCGATCAAACTGGTGTACGACATCTTCGACACCAACGAGGCCCTGGAAGCCAAGCTGCTGACCGGCAACTCCGGGTATGACGTGGTGGTGCCGTCCAATGTGTTCCTGGCCAAGCAGATCGAGGCCGGGGTGTTCCAGCCCCTGGACCGCAGCCAGTTGCCCAACTGGAACCACCTCGATCCCAAGCTGATGAAGCTGATCGAGGCCAACGATCCCGGCAACAAACACGCGGTGCCCTACATGTACGGCACCATCCTCATCGGCTTCAACCCGGACAAGGTCAAGGCCGCCCTGGGCGCCGATGCACCGGTGGACAGCTGGGACCTGATCTTCAAGCAAGAGAACATCAGCAAACTCAAGCAGTGCGGCGTCGCCCTGCTGGACTCGCCGTCCGAGATCCTGCCACTGGCCCTGCAGCATCTGGGCCTGGACCCCAACAGCAACAAGCCTGCGGACTATGAAAAAGCCCAGGCCCTGCTGCTCGAGATCCGCCCGTACATCACCTACTTTCATTCATCCAAGTACATGGCCGATATCGCCAACGGCGACATCTGCGTGGCGGTCGGATATTCCGGCAGCTTTTCCCAGGCCGCCAACCGCGCCAAGGAAGCCAACAATGGCGTGACCGTCGACATGCGCCTGCCCAAGGAAGGCGCGCCGATCTGGTTCGACATGCTTGCCATTCCCAAGGGGGCGAAGAATCCGCAGGACGCCTACACCTTTATCAACTACCTGCTACAGCCCCAGGTGATTGCGCCCATCAGTGACTTTGTCGGTTACCCCAACCCCAACAAGGACGCCACCGCGCAGGTTGCCCCGGCCATACGCAACAACCCCAACCTGTACCCCACCGAAGCCGCCATGGCGACGCTCTATACCCTCAAGCCCCTGGACAGCAAGGCAGAACGCGCCAGGACCCGCGCCTGGACGCGGATCAAGTCCGGCACCTGAGGTTGCCCCCTTGCCGCCCACCGCCGAACCGGGGTGGGCCGCAACTATCTACCGTCATCGCAGCGCCTGCGGTCAGTACCTTGCGTCTCTGAAGGTCTGTCCACCATCAAGGAGCTGAAGATGCCCAATCAATCCCCTACCGCTAACCAGAGCAACGCGAACAATCGCCCCCCCAGTACCTACGACCTGCTCACTCAACTGACGACCGGCCCTTCGAGCCGGGACGTTGCCGCCGCCACCTTGCGCTCGGCGCTCAAGGAGCAATACCCGCTGCTGGATATCGACCCGGACCTGGCGGTGGTGGTCACCCCCGCTGGCGTATTACCGTCAGCAACATGCAGCCGCTTGCGCCCCTTTGCGAGTCGTTGACCAGCATTCTGGCGCGCCAGGCGTTGTCGCCCGAACCGGTGGACTACATCGACGGCGAGCATTTCCTCACGCTGGACCCTTCGGCACAGCCACCCGTTCACCTGCCGGTGAAAATCGATGCCATCGCACGCCTGATAAACGAGCTGTCCAGCCTGTTGTTCAGTGCCTTTCAAGAGCAGCAACTGGACTACTGGAATACCTCCAACACCGGTACAGGCCCACGCTGGAAAGCCTTCTCCAACATGTTGCGCAGAGTCTGGAGCGTCACCGAGCATGAAGGCTGGAGCGCGCAGGAATGCGCGATGGCCAGAATATTTTTCCAGTACCCCGAGCACGCCACACGCACCGCTCAAGATCCGTACAAATCCCGCGCCTACCTGATCGACATCGATACCCTGAGTAACGGGCAGACATGCCACCTCGGCCTCTCGGGCACGGCGGTGCTGATCGGCGAGCATGAGCAACGCCCTCTGATTCTGATGCACTCGCTGGCGCAAGGTTATCAACGGTTCGACTCCCTCGAACAACTGGAGCAAGCCCTACCCGCCACACTGTCCCGCACCCACCCGGACCTGTCCTTGCACTGGCGGTTGTACGAACCCCCGGCAAACTATTTCGACAACCAGGCCTGTGCCTTGATCACCATGCAGCTCGGGGTGATTGGCGCTTTGGTCGACACCGATTCGCCGGGCAGCGCAGACGATGGTGAGCCAAGCCCGATCATCGCCCGCATCCTGCCGGGCATTGAAGAGTTGAGCGATCACGAACTGTCCAATATCCGCCACATCCATGAGCGTATTCCACCTTGGCTGGCTGATGCTTCTGACCTCGACGTATCCCTTTACAGCCGCCTGTTGGTGGACCTGGCCGAACTGCACAGCCATAACCATGGCCGGTTGTTCAACGACGGCATTGCGCCAATCCGCACCTACGCCCGGCAACAGTTGCAGGACCGCATTCAGGCCCATCGAGAGGGTACCCATCTTGAGGTGGACGACATCGAGATCATCATCGAAAGCCCGCAAGTGTGGGGCACCTTTGTCGTGCCAGGCCCCAACACCATTACCCGCCGCGGCCTGATAGACCTGGCGCTGGAAAACCTTGCCGGCCTTCCCACCGGCCAGGCCCGTGTGCTCTACAAAGGCAGCCAGGCACCCACGTGGCTGTCCTATAGCTACCTCAAGGGCGTGATCGAAGACCTCGACATCGGCAAGCACTACCCGGCATTGATCAAACAGAAGCTGCTGGATGACCCCCTGGAATCCAAGCGCCGACAGACCCTGTACGCCATGCACCTGCAGGTGCAATTACCCCTGCAGGCCCTGCAGTGGAAGGTTCAGCACAAGCACGGCATCGACGGCCAGGGCTTTCGCTACGTCGCCGCAGCCATGCAGGTGGAGCCACATGAGCGCAAGGTCGAAGGGCAAGAGATCGTCATCCGGGCGCTGGGCTTTGTGCCGACACTGCGCCCCACACCCAAACAGGATGTCGTCGCCAACATGTTTGTGATCGGCCCCCGTGATCACACGCGTGGCCCCTGCCTGCTGTACCGGCCGTTGCTGAACCCGTCGCTCATTCAATTCCCGTCCCGGCAAAACCTGCTTTACGCCATCAAACATGACCACGACCTGCGCGAATCGGTACTGGCCTGGCTACCGGAGGGCGCACGCTTCAACTACGCCCAATACGTGTTCCCCTATAAATTGCCCTCGCCCTGGACGGTGGTGAGGGGGCTGATCGAGTCGCAGACCCTGTTGTATATGAGTGGCCCCATCGCCTTGAGCGATGAGGTGCTGGGCAATGACACCCTGCACACGCTATTCACCGCCAATGCCAACGCGCTGGTCGAACTGGCGACCCGGCAATCGGTGTCCAATGTGCAGAAACGCTGGGCGTCCTACCGCCAGGCGGCCTGGCAGATTTTCAGCGCGGTGTTGCCTTTTTTCGGGCGCACGCTGGGAATCGCCGCGTGGATCTGGCAAATCATGGACGACTTGCAGACCATCGAGCAGGCCCAGGAGCTCGACGACCCGCAGGCCTCCTGGGCTGCCGAGGCCGATCTGTTGCTGAACCTGGGTATGGCGCTGATCCTGCACGTCGCCCTGCGCCATCCGCCCAAGCAGGTCGAACCCCTCAAACGTCTACCGGCAACGCCACCGGTACCGGTCGAAGAACCCGCCACACCGGTTCGCAAGGTGGTAGTGGTGAAACAGCCCAACCTCAGCGAACCCGAGCGGCAGGCGCGGCATCAAGGCACGCTGTACACCAGCGGTGCCCTGAACAGCCTTCCCACAAGGCTGGCCGCGACGCTCGACGGTTTCAAAGTCAGCAGGCCCACAGGGCTGGGCGCCCAGAACAAGACGCCGGGCCTGCACCTGCACCTCTATCCGCAGGGGGAAAAGTGGTATGCGCCGGTGGCAGAGCGCTGGTTCGAAGTCAACGTCGACAGCCATTCCAACGTGGTGATCATCGACCCCAACACGCCTTCGCGCACCGGCCCCTTGCTGCAGTCCAACCTGGCCGGCCAGTGGTTTATCGATACCCGCCTGCGCCTGCGCGGGGGTGGCTTCAGGAACCGCCGACGCGCCGCCCAGGCCGAAAAACCTTCGCGCATCAGCGACCTGAAGGACAAACTCAATCGCTTTGACGCCACTGAAAATCTCCGCCAATCGCAGATCTCTGCTGCCTACGCCGAGATCGGCACCGGAGCGGGCCCTTCCACCGGGGAACGCCGCGAGTCCTTCATCGAAAAGGCCGACGAGCGCAGGGCCGAATACGAGGTCCCGATCCGTCAACTGCGGTCCCTGAACATTATCGACACCGTGCCCAATTATCAGGGCTACATGATCGATTACCTGAACAAGCAGGTGCTGCTGACCCGCTCCGTCATCGCCGAACGCCTGGAGCCGTTTCGCGCCCTGCTGTCCTCGACCTTGGCCGCGATAGAGACCGAGGGAGCGCCCAACCCCAGGGAGCAAGCCGCGCAGGCACAGGCCATGTCGACCTTGACCGTGGATATGATCCAGCGCCTGGAATACATCGACACCCGTTTTCGCCAACTGGAAAACCTCGGGATCGAAGGCGCCAGGGTGATCCAGGCCACGATGCAGGCGCTGCCCAACCTCGCCCTGCCGGACCTGAAGGCTTACAACATCACCCTGCAGCGCTACCTGTGCATCAAGGAAGGCAAGGGCGAGGCCTTTGTCGATGCGCGCGCGCGCCTGCATGACATCAGCGAGGCGGCGGACGTTCACATCCAGAGCCTGATCGAAATGACCAGCACCATCAGTGAAAGCTCCCTGGATGAGCGCATCGAAGCGCTCAACAGCCTGCTCGACCAGTTTGCGATCAACGACCAGCGCTTGCTGGACCTGCACGCCGAGCACCCGGAGCAGGTGCTGCGCGAGCCGCTGGAGAGCCTGCGCCAGCACATCGACGAGTTCGCCCGGCGCGCGGAGCAGAATCTGGCGCAATGCTTGCGCGAAAGAAAAGCCCTGGAACCCAAGCCCGAGACCGCCAAGGTTGTGCAAACGCCGAAAAAGAAAATCATCAAGACCCGCTTCGACGGCGTGGTGGTGGGCGAGCCTCGGGAAACCCAAAGCGATCTGGTGGACGTGAAGGAACCCATGACGGGCAAGGTGATTGCCACCTTCCACGAAAAAACCCCGGGGGTCTGGGTCGAGCGCGAGCAGCAGGCCAGCACCTCGCGGCCGCCTCCGGCGGTGGACCTGGGCGTCAGCATCAACGCGGGCAAAAGCGTGCTCGAAGGCGAACCCAAGGCGAGCCAACGCATCATCTCCCACTCAAAAAAAGCCGGGCGGATCCCGGTGGAAATCGAAGAGATGTTCCACCAGTATGCCGCCCGCATGGAGCGTGCGGTCAGCACGATTGAGCAGGCGCTCACCGAGCTCAATCTGACCGAAAGTGACCGCCCTTCCGCTGCCACCCTCAACAAGCAACTCAACGACACGGCCGAGCGCCTTTACGAACAGGGCACACAGACGCGCATCAGCATGACCAAGCAACAACCGCCCACGGCCGCCCGAGTCGAATGGCTGTACGACAAGGGGCTGGTGGAAATTGCCAAGGTCGTCAACCGCCGGCGCCTCAAAGGACCGGGCAAGAACTACCTGGACGAATACGAGGTACGTGACCATCAAACCCACGAGGTGCTGTGGTACGCGCACTTTCACTACGGGTCACCGCAAGCAGCGCTGCCTGACTATACCGCCGGGCATCTGAAGACCCGTGAGCAGCAGAAACTCGGCGGCGCCTTCCAGGCCACGAGTAGCAATGACCGTGACCAGATCGCGATTTATCGCAGCGAAATCCGCCTGCCATTGGCCAACAAGCTGTTTTTCAACACCTGACCCTCAGTCGGCCCGCCAGGCCTTGCGCAACCGCGCCAGGGCCTGGGTGATGGCCTCTTCGGGCACGGCGGCAAAACCCAGCACCAGGCCGGCACGCTGGTCCTGCGGCTCAAGGGAGTCGGGCAACCAATAGCTGCTCAAGCCGTTGATTTCGACATCGGCTTTGGCGGCCAGGTCCAGCAATTCCCGCTCCCGCGCCAGGCTGTCCACCCGCACGGTCAGGTGCAGCCCCGCCGTGACAACGGGCAGGCTGCCCATGCCGGGCACACCCTGCGGCCAGCCCGCCAACAGGGCATTGCGCCGACTCAACGCAGCACGGCGCATGCGCCGGATATGTCGCTGGAAATGCCCGCTGGCCATAAATTCAGCCATGACTGCCTGGGTGCTGACTTCCGAATGGCGCACGTCCACCGCACGGCGCCGGGCGAACGCGTCCACCAGCCCCGGCGGCAATACCAGATAGCCCAGGCGCAACGCCGGAAACGCAACCTTGCCAAAGGTGCCGACGTACAGCACCCGACCACTGCGATCCAGCGCGGCCAAGGGCGCCAGGGGGGCGCCGCTGTAGCGGTATTCGCCGTCGTAATCATCCTCGACGATCCAACCGTCGCTGCGCTCGGACCAGGCCAGCAACTCCAGGCGCCGCGCCAGACTCATGACCACCCCCAGCGGGTATTGATGGGAGGGCGTGACGTAGACCACACGATTGGCCCCCAGCGCGGTGCAGTCGATACCTTCTGCATCCACCGTCACACCCTGCATCTGTGCGCCAGCAATGGCGAAGGCGTGACCGGCGGCGCGGTAGCCGGGATTTTCAATCGCTACGCCATCTCCCGGCCGCACCAGCAACTGTGCACAAAGGCTGATTGCCTGTTGCGCGCCACTGGTGATCACTATTTGCGCAGCGCTGCACTGCAGGCCCCGGGCGTTGCGCAAGTAGGCGGCAATCAAGCCCCGCAGGCGCTCATCGCCGGCCGGGTCGCCATAGCACAGTTGCTGTAAGTCCGGCTTGCGCCAGAAAGCCGCATTCAGCTTGGCCCACACGTCAAAAGGGAACAGGTCAAATGCCGGCACGCCCACCCGAAAAGCCCGGGGCGGTCCACTGGGAGGCAGGGGTAAATGGTGGGTTTGCAAACGATCCAAAGCCGGGCTGTGGATAACTTTTTTGCGAGAATTTGCCGCCGGATCGGCATCAATTGTGGATAAGGCTGGGGATAAGCCTGTTGAAAACCCTGTGGACAGTTTTGTGGATAATTTTTCCGGCAACTGCGCCACATACGTCCCATCCCCTACCCGGCCCTCGATAAAACCTTCGGCATACAACTGATCGTAGGCGCGCACCACGCTGTTGCGGGAAATCCCCAGCGCCGCCGCCAGATCACGGCTAGCTGGCAGCCGCGTACCGCTGACCAGGCGTGCATCGAGGATGCGCAGGCGCAAGGCCAGGTAAAGCTGGCGCGTCAGGCCCTGCCGGCGGTCCAGCTCAATGCCTGCCGGGTTGAAAGACAGCGGGGGCTCGATGGGCGGCATGTGGCAGCTCCGGCATTGGTCCTATGAAATGAGCACAAGATGGCTCTTACAACGAACCATTAGCCTGCCTAGGATGCTGGCATTCGCCAAGGAAAATCTCCATGTACACACCCCGCGCCTTTGCCCTCGACGATTTGCCTGAACTGCACCAATTGATCCAACACACGCGCTTGGCCCAGTTGGTGACCGTTGGCGAACAAGGCCTGCAAGCCAGCCACCTACCGCTGCTGCTCAAGCCCGACGAGGGCCCCCATGGCACCCTCTACGGGCACCTGGCCAAGGCCAACCGGCAATGGCAGGACCTGCAGAGCGGCAGCCAGGCCCTGGTGATTTTTGCCAGTGCCGAGGCCTATGTCAGCCCGAGCTTTTACCCGGCCAAGGCGGAACACGGCAAAGTGGTGCCGACCTGGAATTACCTCGCGGTGCATGCCTACGGCCAGGCCGATGTGTTCACCGACACCGAGCGCCTGCTGGCACTGGTCAGCGCCCTGACCGACCGCCATGAATCGGCGCGCGCGCAGCCTTGGAAAGTCAGCGACGCGCCGGACGATTACATTCAAGGCATGCTCAAGGCCATCGTCGGTTTCGCCCTGCCCATCGAGCGTTTGCTGGGCAAGCGCAAACTCAGCCAGAACCGCAGCGCAGCAGACATTGCCGGCGTGCGTGACGGGCTGGCCGCCAGCCCCGATGTACGCGACCAGACCCTCGCCCGCTTCATCCCCCAAGGAGCCCCCCATGCACCCGATTGAAATCCGCCCGGTCAGCGCAGCCGATCATGCCGCCTGGTTGCCGCTGTGGCAGGCGTACCTGCGTTTCTACAACACCGAGCTGCCAGACACGGTCAGCGCCAGCACCTGGCAACGCCTGATCGACCCCAACGAGCCGACGCACTCGGCCCTGGCCTGGCAGGATGGCAAGGCGCTGGGCATGGTCAATTTCATCTACCATCGCTCCAACTGGAGCATCGAGAACTCCTGCTACCTGCAGGATTTGCTGGTAGAACCGGCGCAACGCGGCAGTGGGATCGGCCGCAAACTGATCGAATTCGTCTACACCACCGCCAAGGCCGATGGTTGCTGCAAGGTCCACTGGTTGACCCATGAGAGCAATGCCACGGCGATTGCGTTATACGAACGTATTGCTGAGCGCCCTGGTTTTATCCAGTTTCGTAAAGGCCTCTGAACCCAAGGCCTCAATACAACTCCCCTGGAGAACAGCATGTCGACTTCACTTGCAGACTGGAAAGGCGTCGCGGCGCCCAGCACTCAACTGATCGAGGGGCGTTTCATTCGCCTGGAAAAACTCGATCCACCTCGCCACGCCGATGGCCTGTGGCAAGCCCTGCAAGGCCCGGGCGCCGACCCCAAGCTTTGGGACTATTTGCCATACGGCCCATTTCTCGAGCGCGCGGCCTTCGATGCCTGGCTGAACAATCACGCGCTCAACAGCGACCCGTACTTTTTCAGCGTGATCGACCGTGCCAGCGGCGAGGTACAAGGGATTCTGAGCCTGATGTCCATCGTCCCGGCCCAGGGCCGCATCGAAATCGGCCACGTCACCTTTGGCGCCCCGATGCAGCGTTCACCGAAAAGCACCGAAGCGGTGTACCTGCTGGCCAGGCATTCCTTTGAACTGGGCTACCGCCGCCTGGAATGGAAGTGCAACAACGCCAATGCCCGCTCCAAATACGCAGCCGAACGCCTGGGCTTCAGTTTTGAAGGGGTGTTCCGCCAGCACATGGTGGTCAAGGGACAGAACCGCGATACGGCGTGGTATTCGATTTTGGATGGAGAGTGGCCGACAGTGGGTGCCGGGTTTGAAGCGTGGCTTGCCGATGCCAACCAGACCACCGACGGGCAAGTGAGAAGCCTGGCAGAGTGCCGGGCCTGATCCCCCTCAAGGCAGTACAGATCAAAGCTGTCGAGCTTCGACGAGGCTGCTATGGCGGTGGGTCAGGCACCCACAAGGGTTTCGTTGGATGGCGCTGGGGTCAGGCCAGCTTTTGCGCCAACACTGCGATGTGTTCCGGGCCAATCCCGCAGCAACCGCCCAAATGGCTGGCACCGCGCGCCTGCCAGTCAGCCGCCCAATGCAGGTAACCGGGCGGGTCGAGGTCTTCGCGCAGCGGGTCCAGGCCATCGTTGGCCGTGGCTTGCTTGGGTTGCGGCGGGAAGGCGTTGGCGTAGGCGCCGATATGGATATCGCGCCCCAGGCGCTCAAAGGTCTGCCGCGCAGCGTCAATCGCGGCGCCAATCACCTCCGGCTGGCTGCAGTTGAACAACAACACCTGCACACCCAACTGCGCCGCCGCTTCTGCTGCGTCTGTCACGGGTTCGCCCGAACGCAGGCGCGGCACCTCATCGGCGTCTTCGTCGCGCAAGGTAAACGACAGCCAAAACGGTTTGCCGTCATCGGGCAGGCCGGCGTGGATGGCCCGGGCTTCGACGATGGAGCTTTGGGTTTCCGCCAGCCACAGATCGACATGAGGCCCCAGGCCCGCTACCAGCGGCGCCAGCAGCTCAAGGGCGCGATCGGCTTCAAACAGGTCAGGGCGATAGGAGCCAAACAACGGCGGCAAGGAGCCCGCCACACGTACCGCCTTGCCCGAGGCATCCACCGCCCGGCGCGCGAGTTCGCCCGCCAAGGCCGCCAGGGCCTGGCCTTCGGCGGCAAACCGCGCCTCGCCGATATGGAACGGCACCACCGCATAGCTGTTGCTGGTGATGACATTGGCGCCGCTCTCGATATACGCCGCGTGCACCGCTTCCACCGCTTGCGGGGCTTCGCTCAAGGCCAGCGCAGACCACTCCGGCTGGCGAAACGGCGCGCCACGGCGCTGCAGTTCGCGGCCCATGCCACCGTCGAGAATCACTGTGTGTACTGAGCCCATATGCCTTTTACTCATATGCTTATGAAAATAACTCACTATCAGAGTCGTTCTTATAACTATTTAATACGCACCTTCTGGTTATTAACAACCTCTTTTTTATTGGTATTCATCGTGAAATTTCCACCGCTGCTGGCCCTCGGCCTGACGATTCTGGCCGCCTCTACCCAAGCCTTTGGCGGTGCCACTCTGGAGCGCATCGAGAAAAAGCAGGAACTGGTCGGCGTGCTGATGGAAAGCTACCCGCCGTTCTCATTTCTCAATGAGCAGAACCAACTCGATGGCTTCGACGTCGATGTGGCCAAGGCGGTCGCGCAAAAACTGGGCGTGAAGCTGCGTCTGGAAACGCCCTCCTGGGATGTGATCGCAGCCGGTCGCTGGAGCGGCCGTTACGATATATGCATCTGTTCGATGACCCCGAGCAAAGCCCGCGCCGAGGTATTTGACTTTCCGGTGCAGTACTACGCCTCACCGGCGGTGATCGTGGTCAATGCCCAAGACGAGCGCATTCATGGCGCCAAGGACTTGAGCGGCAAGAAGGTCGGGCTTACCAGCGCCTCCAGCTATGAAAGCTACCTGAACAAAAACCTGGTGATCGAAGGCGCCGAAGACACGCAATTGCAGTACCCCTTCGAGGACGTGCAGATCGCGCCCTACGACACCGATAACGTAGCCTTCCAGGACCTCGGCCTGGGTGCAGGGGTACGCCTGGATGCAATCCTCACCAACCTGGTCACCGCCCAGCCGCGCTTGACCGAGGACAAACGCTTCAAGCTCGCCGGCCAAGCGCTGTACTCAGAACCCAATTCGGTGGCGATCGAGAAAGGCGACCCGCAGTGGGACAGCAAAGTGCGTGAAGTCTTCGCCCAGCTGAAACAGGACGGCACCTTGAGCAAGCTGTCGCAGAAATGGATCGGCGCCGATATCAGCCAATGACCGCCTTTCCCCCACCTCCCAAGCCGGTGGCTAGCGAATCGCGGCTACAACGCCTCTTCGGTTTCCGCACCCGCCTGTACCTGACCTGGGCGGTGCTATTCGCCCTGTTCGCGAGTTTTTTCCTGAGCTTTGACCTGAAGTTCTCGATCATCCTCGACAAGCTGCCCAACCTGCTGGGCCTGAGCCTGGCGCCCAGCGGCTTCCTGCAAGGCGCAGCGCTGACGTTGTTTCTGTGCCTGTGTTCGATCGCGGCCTCGTCAGTGCTGGGGTTTGTCACCGCGCTGGGACGCCTGTCGAAAAGCGCCGTGGCCTTTGGCATTGCCAGCTTCTATGCGTCGTTCTTTCGCGGCACACCGTTGCTGATCCAGATCCTGTTGATCTACCTGGGCCTGCCGCAACTGGGCCTGGTCCCGGGCGCCATCGCCGCCGGGATCATCGCCTTGTCGCTCAACTACGGGGCTTACCTGAGCGAGATCTTCCGTGCCGGTATTCTCGGCGTGCCCCATGGCCAACGTGAGGCCGCCCTGGCCCTGGGCATGCGTGACAGCCTGATCTTCTGGCATGTCACCCTGCCACAAGCCATGCGTACGATCATTCCGCCCACCACTAACCAGTTCATCTCGATGCTCAAGGACTCGTCGCTGATTTCGGTGATGGGTGTCTGGGAAGTGATGTTTCTGGCGCAATCCTATGGCCGCTCCAGTTATCGCTACATCGAGATGCTGACCACTGCGGCGATCATTTACTGGGTGTTGTCCATCGGCCTGGAACTGATCCAGGCCCGTATGGAGCGCCACTACGGCAAGGGTTATGTACGACGCGGCTAAGCGTCAGCCCAGCGAACGTCGCACCCTGACCACCCCCATCTGCAAGCCGAACGGACGGAACACAGCGTTCAACGACTTGAGCGTCTGATTGCCCTCGCCATGCTCGATATGCACCAGCGTGCGCACGGAAATCTTGCACATCCTGGCAAATTGGCTCTGGTGCAGGCCCGTGACTTCAACGCGAAGACGGCGTACCGCTTCACCGATTTGCAGGGTGCCCTGGGCCAGGCCCTGCTCGATGCCCTGGATCAGCAGGGCGCGTGTATCCATGCTGACAGTCATCGCAGCCCCCATTGCTGTAGACGTTGATCCAGTTTGCCGAGCGCGATCGCGGGGTGCTTCCAGGTTTCCTGGGGCAAACCACTGTTCACCAGAATGTCCGGCAACGCCCGCAAGTGTTCGGCGTCGGCGCGCAGTCGTTCAAAGGCTTGCTGCGGATCAACCAGGCCCTCCAGTGCGCCGCAAACCCCTTGCCAGTCAATTTCACCGGCCACTTCCAGGCCCTTGGGCCACTTGGTGGTGCGGGTGATGCCTTCGGCATCCATGACCATGGGGGCCAAGTCATAAATCGGCGCCAGACGCATGGAGTTGCGCTCGCGGATAATCGAGGTGTTACGCCCGTGGTTATCCGAGTTACCGAGGATTTTGTTGAGCAAGTCTCGCCGCAAATACTCGGCGACCAAGTCGGCAACGCCGTCACCCTGCCCGACCTGTCGCCAGTGTTCGGCGAGCATCTGCACGACGTGCAGATGATCCAAATAGCTGCCCGGCGTAACGACCCCCGCCAGTGAATAGATCGACTCGACGGCCAGCCGCTCGACGCCCGCCGACGTGACGTTACGGTCAAAACGCTGCATCCACAGGCTGGGTTTGTGCGCCTCTTCCAACGCCAGCCCTTGGGCGGCGACGGTTTCGATACCCAGCGCCTGCAGCGCCTTGTAGTAGTGAAATTCGCTCCTGAGGATCGCTTGGTCGTTGAGGGTCGCGCCATTGCGGGCAAACTTGATAAACCAGTGTTGGGCGACCTCGGCGTCGGGAAGAACAGCGTCCGGATACAGCAGACCGTCGCGATGCTCGGCCATCAGCAACTTCGGTGCTTCGCCGCCCGCCCCGGTCGCGCCACCAATGGCTGCGCCTTGCTCATAGGCGTATTCCAGGAAGCCATTGTCGCGACTGACCACATCGTGACGGCTGAAGCCCACGGCGGGCCTGACACCCAATGCCTGGGCGGACTCCTTGATGCGCAGGTTGCCAATAGGCGACGGCGTGCAGCGGCCCAGCAGAAACAAGTCGACGCTGACATCGTCCGGCTTTCCCGCGCCCATTCGCTGCAGCAGGAAGCGTTTCGCCGCACCCGCCGGTGCAATGTCATGCAAGAAGGCAGGAGCCGTCTTGAGGAAGGTGACATCCCACTCCAGAGGAAACCGCCCACTCACCGCAGAACAAAAACCTTGTCCAATGTCGCCAAGGTGCTCCACGAGATAGTCCTGCCGATAATGAAACCGACAGGGTCCATCAAAACCTTTTTGAGGCTCGGAAAACTCCAGCCGCATTGCGTCGTGCCAATGGCCGGCATTAAAGATTTGCAACATCAGGGAGTGAATGGCTTCCGTTGGCAATTTAATGCACCTTCGGCGAATGAAGCAGGCTTGATTACGCAATATAGTGCATGCGCGATTGCCAAGCCCGCTTTATTTACGCAATAAAATGCATTTATTGCGCTTAAGCGGGTTAAAAAACGCAATAAAATGCAAACCAGCTCACCTACATTGAGCACGCGTACATTCGCTCCGGACTAAAGACATCTCCCGCGCACTACGCACGCCGCCGCTGACAGTTGTACGCCGGCCACCTCGCTAAATTCCCTGCCTCACATATCAGAGGTTGGGACCGTATGCCCTACACATCCAAGCGACTTGCCATAGTCATGACCTTCGCGCTGAACGCTGCCAGTATTTCAATGGTTGCCGCACGCGGGGATATGGAGCCACCCAGCGACAGCGAGCAGGCACATCCCGTACCTGCCAGCGCTTTTTATTTCGCCGACTACGCCACTACCCACAACGGCCGCAGCGTCGCCCAGGTACTGGACAACGCCATAGACGCATTGTGGGAGCCAGGCGTTCTGAGCGATTACGATCTGGAGCTGATTACCCATGACTACCACTACTTCAGCAACCTGGCGCCCAACAGGCTCGGCGCGGTGCTTGAACAACTGGCCGGCAGCCAGAACGCCAACCTGGGCAGCGCCACCCAGAACAGCCTGGCCCCGCTGAACGCCAGCCTGCTGTCGGTGATGCGCGAGGGGAACGGCGATGCCCCCGGGCGTTTCTGGTTCCAGGGCCTGGGCAGCGGCGCCAGCCTGGGCGGGCAGCACGGCAGCGCTGGCCTGCAGCAACGTACCCGAGGCCTGGTGCTGGGGGCCGATTGGGCCGTGGACCCTGCCTGGCGCGTGGGTGTCGTGGGCGCAAAATCCACCAGCGACCTGAGCGCCAAACGCTTCAAGGCCGGGCTGGACAGCTGGCACCTGGGGGCTTACGCAGTGCGCGAGGACGGGCCACTGGCGCTGCGCCTGGGAGCGATCCATAGCAGCCACGCCGGCCAGAACAAACGCAGTGTCGACTTTGATTTCATCGACTATCGGGAGCAGCTCAAGGGCAAGTACACCGCGCAAAGCCAGACGCTTCTCAGCGAGCTGGGCTATCGCGTGGACCACGGCAGTTTCACCGTCGAACCGTTCGCCGGCGTAGGCTATCAGCGCTACCACCGCGAAGGCTTCAAAGAAAAAGGCGGCATGAGCGCCCTCAACGTCGGCGAGCAAACCCAGCAGAATCTGAGCACCACCCTCGGTCTGCGCATGAGCAGCCTTTATACGCTGGACAACCAGATGAGCCTCAAACCTCACGTCAGCGCGAGCTGGAAGCATCTGTACGGCGATGTAGGTAGCAGCGTGCGCCAGTCCTCCGCATGGGTGGACAAGGACGCGTTCAACAGCGATTTCACCATCCAGGGCACCGCGCTGAACCGCGACAGCCTGGCCTTGCAGGCCGGGCTGGGGCTGGCAGTGTCGGCCACGCAGAGCGTCGGCCTGACTTACACCGGTGACGTTGGCGCCCGCAGCACCAGCCAGGCAGTCATGGGCCAATGGACCCTGACCTTCTGAATTTTGCGCAAAAAAAGGGGGCACATGCCCCCCGAGGATTAAGCGGTAGTGTCGAAGGCTGTGTATCAGCCTTCGATTTCGATCAGGATTTCGCCCGGGTTGACCCGGTCGCCCTTGGCCACATGAACGGCGCTGACCTTGCCGGCGATGGCCGCCTGCACTTCGGTCTCCATCTTCATCGCTTCGGTGATCAGCACGGCCTGGCCGGCCTTGACCACGTCGCCTTCCTTGACCAGCACATCCACGATATTGCCCGGCATGGCCGTACTCACATGGCCCGGCTCGCTGGCTTGCTTGCGTTTGCTGGTGCCGCCGCCGACGAATTCGTTGAGCGGTTCGAACACCACTTCTTCCGGCATGCCGTCGATGGACAGGTAGAAGTGACGCTTGCCTTCGGCCTTGACGCCGACACCGGTGATATCGACGCGGTAGCTTTCGCCGTGTACGTCGATGACGAACTCGGTCGGCACGCCTTCACCACCGGCACGGGCCACGCCGCCGGCTTCAGGGATTGGCAACAGCACTTCAGGGCTCAGGGTCCCGGCTTCGCGCTCTTCGAGGAACTTGCGTCCGATATCGGGGAACATGGCGTAGGTCAGCACGTCTTCTTCGGACTTGGCCAATGCGCCGATTTCGCCACGCAGCTTGGTCATTTCCGGCTTGAGCAGGTCGGCCGGGCGCACGTCGATCACGTCCTCGCTGCCGATGGCCTGGCGCCGCAGTTTCTCGTCCACGGTGCCCGGCGCCTTGCCGTAGCCGCCCTGCAGGTAGAGCTTCACTTCGTTGGTGATGGTCTTGTAGCGCTCGCCGGCCAGCACGTTGAAGAACGCCTGGGTGCCGACGATCTGCGAGGTTGGCGTCACCAGCGGCGGGAAGCCGAGGTCTTCGCGCACCCGCGGGATTTCGGCCAGCACTTCGCTCATGCGGTTGAGGGCGCCCTGCTCTTTCAACTGGTTGGCCAGGTTGGAAATCATCCCGCCCGGTACCTGGTTGACTTGCACGCGGGTGTCGACGGCAGTGAATTCGCTTTCGAACTGGTGGTACTTCTTGCGCACGGCGTAGAAGTACAGGCCGATTTCCTGCAGCAGTTCCAGGTCCAGGCCGGTGTCGAATTCGCTGCCTTTAAGGGCGGCGACCATCGACTCGGTGCCCGGGTGGCTGGTGCCCCAGGCGAAGCTGGAGATGGCGGTGTCGATATGGTCGGCACCGTTTTCGATGGCCTTGAGTTGGCACATCGCGGCCAGGCCAGCGGTGTCGTGGGAGTGGATAAAGATCGGCAGGCTCTGCTCGGCCTTCAGCGCCTTGACCAGCTCGCCGGTGGCGTACGGGGTCAGCAGGCCGGCCATGTCCTTGATTGCCACCGAGTCGCAACCCATGGCTTCCATTTGCTTGGCCTGGGCCACGAATGCCTCGATGGTGTGCACCGGGCTGGTGGTGTAGGCGATGGTGCCCTGGGCGTGCTTGCCCGCCGCTTTCACCGCTTCGATGGCCACGCGCAGGTTACGCACGTCGTTCATGGCATCGAAGATGCGGAACACGTCGATGCCATTCACGGCGGCCTTGGCGACGAAGGCCTTGACCACATCGTCGCTGTAGTGGCGGTAGCCCAGCAGGTTCTGGCCACGCAGAAGCATTTGCAGGCGGGTGTTAGGCAACGCGGCGCGCAGTTTGCGCAGGCGCTCCCACGGGTCTTCTTTCAAGAAACGTACGCAGGCGTCGAAGGTCGCGCCGCCCCAGACTTCCAGGGACCAGTAGCCGACTTTGTCGAGCTTGTCGCAGATCGGCAGCATGTCGTCAGTGCGCATGCGGGTCGCCAGCAACGATTGGTGGGCGTCGCGCAGGATGGTGTCGGTTACGAAGATTTTCTTAGACATTGGAATGTTCCTCACAGGCCTGCGTGGGCGGCGATGGCGGCGGCGATGGCCAGGGCCAGCTCTTCGGGTTTGCGCTTGATCGAGTAGTTGGTCAGCTCAGGGTGGCTTTCCACAAAACTGGTGTTGAACTGGCCGCTGCGGAATTCCGGATTGCGCAGGATTTCCTGGTAGTAGGCGGCGGTGGTCTTCACGCCTTGCAGGCGCATGTCGTCCAGGGCACGCAGGCCGCGGTCCATGGCTTCTTCCCAGGTCAGCGCCCACACCACCAGTTTCAGGCACATGGAGTCGTAGAACGGTGGGATGGTATAGCCGGTGTAGATCGCCGTATCGGTCCGCACACCCGGGCCGCCGGGGGCGTAGTAACGGGTGATCTTGCCGAAGCTGGGCAAAAAGTTGTTCTTCGGGTCTTCGGCGTTGATGCGGAACTGCAACGCAAAGCCACGGTGCTGGATATCTTCCTGTTTTACCGACAGCGGCAGGCCGGACGCGATGCGGATCTGCTCGCGGACGATGTCGATCCCGGTGATTTCTTCGGTGATGGTGTGTTCCACCTGGACCCGGGTGTTCATCTCCATGAAGTACACCTCGCCCTCGGCGAGCAGGAACTCCACGGTGCCGGCGTTCTCGTAGCCCACGGCCTTGGCCGCGCGCACCGACAGGTCGCCGATATAGGCGCGCTGCTCGGGGGTCAGTTGCGGGCTTGGGGCAATTTCGATGAGCTTCTGGTTACGGCGCTGGATCGAGCAGTCGCGCTCGAACAGATGCACCACGTTGCCAAAACTGTCGCCGAGGATCTGCGCCTCGATGTGCTTGGGATTGACGATGCATTTTTCCAGGAACACTTCCGCCGAGCCGAAGGCCTTGGTGGCCTCGGAGATCACGCGGGGGAAGGCTTGTTCGAGTTCTTCACGGCTGTTGCAACGACGAATGCCGCGCCCGCCACCACCGGAGGTGGCCTTGAGCATCACCGGGTAGCCGATGCGGTCACCTTCGGTCAGTGCTTCGGCGATGTCGGCAACGTTGCCTTCGGTGCCGGGGGTGACCGGCACACCCGCCTTGATCATGCTGCGGCGCGCTTCGGTCTTGTCGCCCATGCGGCGAATCACTTCGGCCGATGGACCAATGAATTTGATACCGCGTTCGGCGCAGATATCCGCCAGTTCGGCGTTTTCCGACAGGAAGCCGTAGCCGGGGTGCAATGCGTCGCAGCCGGTTTCCACCGCCAGGTTCACCAGCTTGCGCGGGTTCAGGTAGCCGGCCAGGGGCTCGGCGCCAATGCTGTGGGCCTCGTCGGCGCGCTTGACGTGCAAGGCATGGCGGTCTGCGTCGGAATAGACCGCCACCGAACGGATACCCATTTCGGCACAGGCCCGCACGATGCGGACGGCAATCTCACCACGGTTGGCGATCAGGATCTTTGTTATCACTTGGAATTTCCCTTGAGCCGATTGCTGCATTCATCGACCTGCTAGACCAGGTCGGCGCGTGACCAAATGTTTCAAGCCAGTCGCGAGATACACACTATGCGCACTTAGGGATTAACAAAAATCAATAATTATTGGGTTGTGTATAAGTAAAGACTTATAGTTGAGCGCACAGACCCCGGCGAGCCCTTTTGAATTATGCGTAAGTCATTGATGCGTATGACATTACGTCAATTGCAGATCTTTAATGAGGTCTGCGATTTGCGCTCCTACAGCCGCGCGGCTGAAGAAATGTCCCTCACTCAACCGGCGGTCAGCCTGCAAATTCGCCAGCTCGAAGAGCTGGTCGGCCAGCCGCTGTTCGACTACGTGGGCAAAAAGCTCTACATGACCGAAGCGGCCGAAGCCCTGCAACGGGCCAGCCGGGACATTTTCGGGCGCCTGGAAAACCTCGATATGCAGCTCTCGGACATGCAGGGCTCGCTGCAGGGGCAATTGAAGCTGGCGGTGGAGTCCAGCGCCAAATACTTCGTGCCGCACTTGTTCGCCGCCTTCAAGCGCCAGCACCCGGAGGTGCAGTTGCACCTGACAGTGGTCAACCGCGCCCAGGTGATCCGCCGGCTGTCGGACAACCGTGATGACCTGGTGATCATGTCCATGGTGCCTCAGGACATGGGCCTGGAGTTCCTGCCGTTTCTCAATAACCCGATTGTGGCGGTGGCCCCACCGGACCATCCGCTGAGCCTGCAAGGGCCGCTGCGCCTGCAAGACCTGGAGCCTTACACCCTGTTGCTGCGCGAACCCGGCTCCGGGACGCGTTTGGCCTGCGAGGAATACTTCAAGGAAAAGCGCGTGCACTTCACCCAGACGGTGGAAGTGGCCTCGGCCGAGGCACAGCGCGAGTGCGTGGTGGCGGGGTTGGGCGTGGCGCTTTTGACACGCCACGCCCTGAACCTGGAACTGGCCACCGGCGGGCTCAAGGAGCTGCCGGTGGAAGAGCTGCCGCTGTACCGCAGTTGGTGCCTGGTGCAGGCCAAGGCCAAACGCCTGTCACCGGTGGCCCATGCGTTCCTGGGCTTTATCCGCAGCGAGCGGGTGCAGATCAGCGCGCTGGCTGAACGCTTCGCTGGGCAGCCGCGGGTGCCTGCCAGTGCAACTCCGGGTAGTCACTGATGCTCTGCAGCAGTTGACGCTGCTCGCAGTGATCTTCAATTGCACGCCGGAACGCCATGCGGCGCTGGTCTTCCTGCTGACGACGGGTCTTGACGGTGCTGGTGCTGTCTTCGTAGTGCCGGGCCATTTCGAGTCTCCCAATGCGAGTACGGGGAGTTCAGGATGGGCGCGGGGGATGACGGTTTGGCGGCGCGGGGGTTACAGGACGATGAATACTGACCTGTGGTGAGCGGGGTGGTTGTGATGAAGAGGTTTGTTGTGGTGAACGGGCTTGCTGTGGCGAGCGGGCTTGTCGGAACGCCGCATCGCCCGCGCTGGGCTGCGTAGCAGCCCCATTCAAGAACAATGAGGTGTGTCAGACATTCCTCGTTGCCTGGTTTTGGGGCGGCTTCGCCGCCCAGCGCGGGGCAAGCCCGCTCGCCACAACAAGCCCGCTTGTCACAGCAAGCCTGTTTGCCAGGGGTCGAGTCAGTCGTCGAGGGCTTTGACGGACTTGGGTGACAACCGCAGGCTGCGCAAGCTGCGCTTGACGCTCTTGAGGTGGTTGACCAGGCTCGGGCCACGCGCCATTGCCACGCCCATCGCCAGCACGTCGATCACCACCAGGTGGGCGATACGCGAGGTCAGCGGGGTGTAGATTTCGGTGTCTTCGTGTACATCGATCGCCAGGTTGACCGTGGACAGTTCCGCCAAGGGCGTCTGGCTCGGGCACAGGGTGATCAGCGATGCGCCGCTTTCACGCACCAGGTTGGCGGTGATCAGCAAATCCTTGGAACGACCCGACTGGGAAATACAGATCGCCACGTCGGTGGGCTTCAACGTCACCGCCGACATTGCCTGCATATGCGGGTCGCTGTAGGCCGCCGCCGTCAGTAGCAAACGGAAGAATTTGTGCTGGGCATCCGCCGCCACCGCGCCGGACGCACCAAAGCCGTAGAACTCCACACGCTGGGCCTGGGACATGGCGGTCACGGCTTTTTGCAGCTCGATCGGGTCGAGCTTCTCCCGCACTTCCATCAGGGTGTGCAGGGTGGTGTCGAAAATTTTCAGGCTGTAGTCGGCGACGGAGTCGTCTTCGTGAATTGCGAACTGGCCGAAGCTGGCACCGGCCGCCAGGCTCTGGGCCAGTTTCAGCTTCAAGTCCTGGAACCCCGAGCAACCGATGGCGCGGCAGAAGCGCACGATGGTCGGCTCGCTGATGCCTACGCTGTGGGCCAGGTCAGCCATGGAACTGTGCATCACGGCCGCAGGGTCAAGCAGCACGTGATCGGCAACCTTGAGTTCCGATTTGCGTAACAGGTGGCGCGACTGGGCGATATGTTGCAACAGGTTCAAAGGGCAGGACTCTTGTTATTGGCAGACGCCAGGGATGTAGCAAGCTTGTAGTTATACTACAAGAATTGTTGATTTGCCCGTTCGATGCATCACTAAATCGCCCTACTGCCCCCTGAATCAGCGGGCATATGCCATGTAGCAGCCGATGGCGCCTCACTGGCAGTCAGGAAAATCTGCATTTTTTCGTAACAAATCCGCCAACCCTTCGGCCTCGATCGGCCGACTGATCAAATAGCCCTGCACTTCATCGCAATTTTCGGCGCGCAGGAAATCCAACTGCTGCTGGTCCTCCACGCCCTCGGCGACCACCTTGAGTGCCAGGCCGTGGGCCATGGCGATGATCGCCCGGGTAATCGCCAAGTCTTCGCGCCCCTGGCCCAGACCCCGAATAAAGGTCTGGTCGATCTTCACGTAATCCACCGGGATGCGCTTGAGGTAACTGAGGGACGAATAGCCGGTGCCAAAGTCGTCAATGGCCAGTTTCACCCCCAGGTCGCGCAATTGCTGGAAGGTGGCGATGATGTGCTCGACGCTGTCGAGCAGTTGGCTTTCGGTGAGTTCCAGCTCCAGGTACTGGGGGGCCAGCCCGGTTTCGTCCAGCACCTGGCGCACCAGGCTGACTAATTTGCCCTGGCGCAACTGGTGCACCGACAGGTTGACCGATACGCGAATCGGCGCCAGGCCTTGGCGCTGCCATTCACACGCCTGCCAGCAGGCCTGGCGCAGCACGAACTCGCCCAATGGCACAATCAACCCGGTTTCTTCTGCCAACCCGATGAAATCACCGGGCGGCACGCTGCCCCATTGCGGGTGGTCCCAACGCACCAGCGCCTCGGCGGCGTTCATCTTGCCGGTGGCCAGGCACAGCTTGGGTTGGTAGAACACCTTCAATTGGCGCTCATCGATAGCCTTGCGCAGTTGGTTTTCCAACTGCAGACGCTCCAGGGTGCTGGCCTGCAGGCTGTCGGTATAGAACTGGAAGTTGTTGCCGCCCAAATGCTTGGCGTGCTGCATGGCCATGTTCGATTGGCTGACCAACGCGGAAATTTCCCGGGCATTATCCGGTAACAGGCTGACACCGATTGAGGCGCTGACCACCAATTCGTGGCCCTCCACCGCCACCGGCACCCGCAGCTTGGCCAGCAGCCGGGTAGCCACGCGCGCCAGGCTCGACAAGCTGCCATAAGCGTCGAACAACACCGCGAACTCGTCGCCGGACAACCGCGCGATGGTGTCGGCTTCCGGTAAGGCGTTGATCAGGCGCCGGGCCATTTTCTGCAGCAATTGGTCGGCGATTTCATGGCCCAGGCTGTCATTGAGCAGCTTGAAGCGGTCCAGGTTGATATGCAGCAACGCCAGGCTACGACCGCCCTGGCGTACCCGTTGATGGGCTTCGCGCAGGCGCTCGCGGAACAGCGAGCGGTTGGCCAGCCCCGTCAGTTCGTCGTAATGGGTGAGGTAGCGCATGCGCTCCTCGGACTCGCGGCGCGCCGACAAATCAGCGAAGAAGCCCACGATATGGCTCACATTTCCCCGAACATCACGCACTACGCTCAGTTGTAGCCATTGCGGGTACAGCTCGCCGTTCTTGCGTGCCTCTACCAGTTCACCCTGCCAACTGCCGTGGCTCAACAGGGCCTGGCGAATCACCGGGAAGTGTCGGCGCGCATCGCGGCTGCACGGCAATTCCACGACGTTGCGCCCGAGCATGTCGTCGATATCAAAGCCGGTGACGCGGCTGAAGGCTTGGTTGACCGCAATCAGCACATATTCCGGGTCCAGGATCACAATGCCTTCGCTGGCCGCCTCGAACACCGTGGACGCCAGCCGCAACTGCTCCTCCACCGCCTTGCCGGCGCTGATGTCGCGCCGGGTACCGAGCATGCGTGTCACGCGTCCGCTGGCGGTACGCTCCACGGCCCGCCCGCGATCTTCGATCCACACCCAGCGCCCGTCGCCGTGGCGCACGCGGTACTCCACCTGATAGTCCTCGCTGCGACCTTTCAGGTGCTCCACCAATGCGCGCTTGAGCAGTGGCAGGTCGTCCGGGTGCAGGCGAGGCTTGAGGTCGCGCAGCATCGCCGTGACGTATTCAGGCTCCAGGCCGAACAGTTCCTTGAGCTGGGTGTGATGGACTTCATCGGTTTGCAGGTTCCAGTCCCACAATCCCAGTTCACTGGCCTGCAATGCCATGGCCAGGCGCGCCTCGCTCTTGCTCAGGGCGAGGCTGGCGGCGTCCAGTTGCTGGCCGCGCTGTTCGACACGGTGTTGCAGGCCGATTTGGGCCTCGCGCAACTCCTGCTCGACCTGGCGCCGCTGCTCGACCTCGCGCACCAGGTCCTGATTCAACTGCTCGCTGCGTTGGCGGGCCTGCTGCAGGTGCTCGATCAGGGCCTGGTTCTGGAAGCGCCGCAGCAAGCCGCGCTGGATCAGGCGATTGACCTGCCATGCCACCAGGCTCAAGGACGCCAGCAGGATCAGGCCCAGGTAACTCCAACCCTGCAATTGCGGTTCGCCGCTGCAGAATAAATAGAGGATGGTGGGGACCAGGCAGGGCAAGGCAAACGACAAAAACGCCGGCAGGCTCACTGCGTAGGCCACGCTGGCCGATAAAGTGGCCGCGCCAATCAGGCCAAACACCCAGGCCTGCTGCACGAAGCTGTCCAGTGGTACAAGGGCAATGGCCGCGCTTGCCAGGGTCAGGCCACTGGCTGCCGAGCCCAGCATGAACATCCGTCGCCAGATCGGCTGCGCCTGCCGGCTGGGCAGGGCGCTATCGAAGGCCGCCACCTGGATCACGCGCAACGCCACCAGGGCCAGCAACCACACCAGCCAACTGCCGACTTGCACATAGCGCTGCGGGCTCCAGAGCAACCAGGCGCAGACCAGGCCGTTAACCAGCATCAATAAGGTGGGCAGCAACGAACCTTGGTACAACAGACGCGTGCGCTCGACCGCCATCTCCATGGCGTAGTGCTTGCGGACAACCTGCGCCGGCGCGAGAGAAGGTCCAGGCAGGTCAGTGCTGAGGGTCATAGGCAGTGTTCTTATAATGGTGAGCCCGAAACGTCGACGGAGCATACACAAGCAGGCGTGCAGACCAAACTGCTCTGGATCATAAAAATCCGCGAATAAACCCGCGCAAACCTTTGGCCCAGAGGGGCTGAACAAGACAGGGCGCGGGCTGCAGGCGATGACTTACCGGTCATCCCTGTGGATCGATTATTTGCCGATTGTAGATCGCCGCTGTTTTTTTGTGCCGACCATCCGGCAATGGGATTTGCCCCCCTTCCCCCGGCACCCTAGAATGCGCCGATGCGCGATGATCTCTCCCTTTTGCTGAACTCCCTCAACGATGCCCAACGCCAGGCCGTAGCAGCCCCCGTTGGCCGTCAGTTGGTCCTGGCCGGTGCTGGCTCCGGTAAAACCCGAGTGCTGGTGCACCGTATCGCCTGGTTGATCCAGGTCGAGAACGCGTCCCCGCATTCCATCCTGTCGGTGACCTTCACCAACAAGGCCGCTGCCGAGATGCGCCACCGCATCGAGCAGTTGATGGGCATCAGCCCGGCCGGGATGTGGGTCGGCACCTTCCACGGCCTGGCGCACCGCTTGTTGCGGGCCCACTGGCAGGAAGCGGGCCTGGCCCAGACCTTCCAGATTCTCGACAGCGATGACCAGCAACGCCTGGTCAAGCGGGTGATCCGCGAGCTGGGCCTGGATGAGCAACGCTGGCCGGTGCGCCAGGCCCAATGGTTTATCAACGGCCAGAAAGACGAAGGCCTGCGCCCGCAACATATACAGGCCAGTGGCGACCTGTTCCTGGCCACCATGCGCAGCATCTATGAAGCCTATGAAGTGGCCTGCCAGCGTGCCGGGGTCATCGACTTCTCCGAGCTGCTGCTGCGGGCCCTCGACCTGTGGCGCGATACCCCCGGTTTGCTGGCCCATTACCAGAAGCGCTTCCGGCACATTCTGGTGGATGAGTTCCAGGACACCAACGCCGTGCAGTACGCCTGGTTGCGCCTGCTGGCCAAGGGCGGCGACAGCCTGATGGTGGTGGGCGACGACGATCAGTCGATCTACGGCTGGCGCGGCGCGAAAATCGAGAACATCTACCAGTATTCCGACGACTTCCCGGATGCCGAGACCATTCGCCTGGAGCAGAACTACCGCTCCACCGCCGGGATCCTCAAGGCCGCCAACGCCTTGATTGCCAATAACACCGGGCGCCTGGGCAAGGAGCTGTGGACCGACGGCGGCGAAGGCGAGGCGATCAACCTCTACGCGGCCTTCAACGAACACGACGAAGCGCGCTACGTGGTGGAAACCATTGAAAGCGCCCTGAAAACCGGGCTGGCCCGTAGCGATATCGCCATTCTGTACCGCTCCAACGCCCAGTCGCGGGTACTCGAGGAGGCCTTGCTGCGCGAGCGCATCCCGTACCGCATCTATGGCGGCCAGCGCTTCTTCGAACGTGCGGAAATCAAGAACGCCATGGCCTACCTGCGCCTGCTGGAAGGTCGCGGCAACGATGCGGCGCTGGAGCGGGTGATCAACGTACCGGCCCGGGGCATTGGCGAGAAAACCGTCGAGGCGATCCGCGAACACGCACGGCACAGCGATGTGTCGATGTGGGAGGCCATGCGCCTGCTGATCGTCAATAAAGGCCTGACAGGTCGCGCTGCCGGGGCGTTGGGCGGGTTTGTCGAGTTGATCGACAACCTTGCCGCCAAGTGCCTGGAAATGCCGCTGCACCTGATGACCCAGACGGTGATCGAGCAGTCGGGCCTGATCGCTTATCACGAAGCGGAAAAAGGCGAGAAAGGCCAGGCTCGGGTAGAAAACCTTGAGGAACTGGTCAGCGCCGCCCGCGCCTTCGAGAACAGCGAGGAAGATGCCGACCTGTCGCCATTGGCGGCGTTCCTCGGCCATGCATCGCTGGAAGCCGGCGATACCCAGGCCGACGAACACGAAGACAGCGTGCAGTTGATGACACTGCACAGTGCCAAGGGCCTGGAGTTTCCCTATGTGTTCCTGGTGGGCATGGAAGAAGGGCTGTTCCCGCACAAGATGAGCCTGGAAGAGCCCGGTCGCCTTGAGGAAGAACGCCGCCTGGCCTACGTTGGCATTACCCGGGCGATGCAGAACCTGGTGATGACCTACGCCGAGACGCGTCGCCTGTATGGCAGCGAGACCTACAACAAGGTGTCGCGTTTCGTACGGGAAGTGCCGAAGGGGCTGATTCAGGAAGTACGCTTGTCCAACAGCGTCAGCCGGCCGTTCGGCGGGGGCCAGCAACAGAATTCCAGCAGTATGTTTGCCGGTTCGGAAATTCCCGAAACCCCGTTCAGCCTTGGCCAGCAGGTCAGGCATGCGATCTTTGGCGAAGGGGTGATCCTCAACTTCGAAGGCGCCGGGGCCCAGGCCCGCGTGCAGGTGAACTTCGCTGAAGGCAGCAAGTGGCTGATGATGGGCTACGCCAAGCTTGAAGCGGTCTAAACGAGCTTGCTCGCGAAGATCGTCAACGATAACGCGGGCATCCTGAATGAACGTGGTGTCTTAGGGTTTTTCGCGAGCAAGCTCGCTCCTACACCGTGTACGAATACCTCCTACGGAGCATTCGGATTAGGCCTTACGCAAAAGCCCGAAACATTATGTCGCTAGCCACTGTCAGTACACCTGTGCAACATGGCGCGCGTGCAATCCACAAATGGGAATTCCCTTTATGAAACGTTTTCTTAGCATCGCCATGGCGTTGTGCATCGGCCTGACGATGAGCCTCGACGCCAACGCCAAACGCTTTGGTGGCGGCAAAAGCTCCGGCGCAGCGCCGAGCCATCAGACCAGCCAAATGGCCCCCGCCGCTGGCGGCATGGGCGGAGCGGCTGCCACCGCAGGTGCCGCAGGCGCTGCTGCCAAGGCCGGCGGTGCTTCGCGCTGGTTGGGCCCTCTGGCCGGTATCGCTGCCGGTGGCCTGCTCGCTTCCATGTTCATGGGCGGCGGCTTCCAGGGCATGCAGATCTTCGACATCCTGATCATGGCGGTCATCGCCTTTGTGATCTTCCGCTTTATCGCCGCCCGTCGCCGCAAGCAGCAGGAGCACCTGGCTCCAGCCGGCGCGCCGATGCAGCGTGAAGTGTTCGAGCAAAAGCCTGCCATGGGTTCGATCTTCGGCGGCTCGGCGGCACCTGCTGCTGCCGCTCGTCCGGTGATCAACGCGCCAGCCTGGTTCAACGAAGAGCGTTTCGTCGAAGCGGCCCGCAACCACTTCCAGTCCCTGCAGCAACACTGGGACGCCAACGAAATGGACAAGATCGCCGAGTTCGTGACCCCGCAATTGCTGGAGTTCCTCAAGCGCGAACGTGCCGAACTGGGCGACGCATTCCAGTCGACCTACATCGACGACCTGCGTGTGCAACTGGAAGGTGTGGATGACCGCGCCGACAAGACCATCGCCACCCTGACCTTCAGCGGTGTGTCGAAGACTTCGCGCTTCGACCAGGGCGAAGTGTTCAGCGAAAGCTGGAACATGGAACGTCCGCAAGGCGAAAACCAGCCTTGGCTGGTAGCCGGTATCCGCCAGAACGGCTGATCCGCAAAGGCGCATAGCCTGCTGTAACAAACACCCCGGTCGGGTGCAGCGCTCCCAAGAGCCTGCACCGTCGGGGTGTTTTTTTGACTGTGGAAAACTCAGTGCGGAGTTTTACTGGATTAATGAGAATGACTCTCATTATACTCGCCCTCCCCGGTTCTGCCCGAGCATAGGAAAGTGCCGCCGTGCTGGAAAAACTGTTCACTCAACACGCCCCTGCGTTGCATCGTTACCTGTTGCGCAAGAAGTGCTCCCCCAGCCTGGCCTCCGACCTGGTGCAGGACACATTTTTGCGCATCGCCCAGCTGGAGAGCCTGGAACGCGTGCTGTGCGCACCGTCCTATCTGTTTCGGGTGGCGCACAACCTGATGATCGACCATCACCGCCGCTTTGGTGAAAAGCGCTATGACAACGACCCCACGGCCTTTTTCGCCACGTTGGTCGATGAGACCAGTTGCCCTGAAGAACAGGCACTCGGCGCACTCGAACTGGAACACCTGGAAAGCCTGCTTGAGCGCATGCCTGCCCGTACCCGCGACGTATTTATGCTCTGCCGTGTCGAGGGCATGACGCACAAAGAGACCGCGCGCTATTTACGGATATCCACAAGCTCTGTACAAAAACACATGGCAATGGCCCTGGCCAGGATTGGTCGGGCGCTGGAACCTGGCCAAGAGGGCTGAGCCTTGTGTACGACAAAGAGCCAAAAGGTAAATAGACCCAACCGTGAACGCCTCCCCACAGACTATCGACCCGGTAGAGCGCAAAGCTGCCGACTGGGTGATGCGCCATCGCCAAGGACAGCTTTCGGCACGTGAACTCGAGGCCTTTGAGCACTGGCTGGCTGCCGATCCATTGCACGCCGCCGCCGCCGAGCGCGCCAATCGTGCGTGGCAGGCCACCGCACAGCTCAAGCAACGTCCCGGTTATGTAAAACCCCAGCGCCCGCCGCGGTCCGCCTGGCTGCGCATGCCGGTTGTCGGCGGCAGCGCCTTGGCCGCACTGACAATCGGCTGTTGGATGCTGTTGGCGCCACCTTTCTGGGTGCAAGCCCTGAACAGCGACTATCACACCGGCTTTGGCGAAGTACGCCAGATCACCCTGGCCGATGGCAGCCAGGTGCAGTTGGGCAGCCACAGCATTCTCAACCTGGCCTACGACAACCAGACCCGGCGCGTACGCTTGAGCCAGGGCGAAGCCGTGTTCACACCTGCGCCGATGAATGAACAGGAGCGTCGCCCCTTCACCGTCCAGGCACCCGGAGCCGATATCACGGCACGCGGCACCCGTTATCTAGTGGGCATTGGCAAGGATCGCGAAGGCTGGGTGGGCGTATTGCAGCACCGGGTCGAGGTCAACCTGACCGATCACGGCCGCGATGAGGCCGCCGGCTCGGCATTGCTTGAGCAGGGCAACAGCCTGCGTTTCAGCCCGAAATCGGGCCTTGTACCGCTGAGCACCAGCCCCGAGGAATTGGCCAGTTGGCAGGAAGGACGGCTGGTGTTCCAGCGTGAGTCCCTGGCCGACGCCACTGCCCGCATCAATCGCTATCGACCTGGACTGGTGCTGGTCAAAGGTGAGGCGCTGCGCAACGTCAAAATCAGTGCGGTGATGCGCCTGGATAACCTGAACGAAGCGCTCAAGCACCTGGTGGCGCAAGCCCATGGGCGGATTGTCGAGTTGCCTGGATTGACACTGATCTACTGATCAACCTTAAAAATCAAGATAAAAAACTCTATACATAGATCATAACGATCTATCGCGTTTTTGCAGCTGGGCCGTTTCTACTACATGTGAATAAATCTTATTTACTTTAGTGAGGCCGGTTTTGCAGACGCAAGAGAACAACAAAAAGTGCAAGGCAACAAAACGCACCCGGTTGAGCCTGGGAATTCGGTTGGCCGCCATTGCGCTGGTCGCCGATGCCGCGACCATCAGCCCGGTGCGGGCAGCCCCAGCCGCCAGTGCAGCGCATGCCCCGGCCACTGCTGTACATAATTTCGACGTGCCTACCCTGGCCCTGGATCAGGCCTTGGTGCTGCTGGCGCGCCAGGCCGGTGTCGAGCTTTACCTGGGCAGCAACGACTTCACCAACAGCTACGGCAACCCGGTCAAGGGTCGCCTGTCCCTGGACGCAGCGTTGCAAACATTGCTGGCCAATCAAGGTGTCACCTACAGCCTCGGCGGCCCGTCCGACCGCCCGATCATCCAGGTACAACCCGGGCCGAACTCGGCCGGCATCCTGCCTGGCGACCTGCACCCCACCTATGTGCTGGGCATGGAAGGCAAACAGTCGCGCGACGAAAAGGGCTACAACGACGTCTACGACCAGGACATCTCCACGGTCTACGCCGGCAAGGAGCAGATCGAGCGCTACAAAGGCGCGGCCCCCGCCGATATGTTCAAGGGCATGCTTAACGTGTACAGCGGCGATTCGCGTAACAGCGGCGCGCTGGACCCGAACATCCGCGGCATCCAGGGCCCGGGGCGCGTGCCGCTGACCATCGACGGCACCGAGCAGGCAATCACCGCTTATCGCGGCTATATGGGCGCCAACAACCGCAACTACATCGACCCCAACCTGATCGGTAGCATCAAGGTGTTAAAGGGCCCGAACCTGGAGCGCAACGTCTATAGCGGCATCGGCGGCGCGGTGGTGGCCAGCACCCTGAACGTCGACGACGTGCTCAAGCAGGACCAAGAATATGGTGGCGAACTTAAAATAGAAGGCAGCAACAACTCGGTGTCGCCCAAACTGCCGACGCTGATGACCGGACAAATGCCCAGCCCCGGCTATGAATACTCGCCTATCAGGGGCTATTACGATCACTCTTTGTACAAACACCCACGCACCAGCAGCAGTAACAAGCTGCTGTCCAGCGATGACTCCGCCTACCGCCTGGCACTGGCCACCCGCCAGGAAAAATTCGAACTACTGGCCGCCTACGCCTTTCGCGAAAAAGGTAACCACTACGCGGGCAAGAACAAGAGCGACTTCTACTCCAGTGGAAAGCAAGTCAACGGACAGTTTGATTACATTCCCAACCTCGCGACCATCTACAAACCGGGCGATGAAGTCCCCAACACCTCCAGCAAGATGGAGTCCTGGCTGGGCAAGGCCAAATTCAAGATCGATGAAAACCAGTCCCTGGAGTTCGGCTACCGCGACACCGATGCGCTGTATGGCGAGATCCTGCCATCACGGATCTCGTTCTTTAAACCCGGCACAACTTACGACGCCGCCACCAACGGCGTGCCGCAGTGGCCGTTGAGCCATGTGCAAAGCAAAGCCTACAACCTGGAATACAACCTCAAGCCCGAGGGAAACCCGTGGGTGGATTTCTATTCCAACCTGTGGATGACCAACACCCGCAGCGATACCTACAGCAGCGGCGGCGTTCCCAATCAAACCACCCTCGCCGACCCGGTGTACCGTAATACCGCCCTGGCCAACTCCAAGCATGATCGTATCGGCCTGACCGCAAGCAACAAGTTCAAGTTGCTCGACAGCCTCGATCTGACGCTGGGTGGTAGTTACCAGCATGAAAAGTTGGGCTCGAACGACAACTATTACGACCCCATCATCAGTGACACGTTGCGCATGTACCCTCGCGCCGGCCGCCGTGAAGAGCAGGAGTACAACTTCAAGTTCGACTGGCGTCCCGTGAGCTTCGCCAAGTTTGAGGCGGGGATGCGATATTCGTCTTATTGGGCATTTGATGATTATTTGAAAAGTGCTCAGGATAAGAGCGGAATAACAACGCAGTTTGAAGAAACCGGGCGTCGGGTGGATTACACCACGCGCAAAACAATGACGGATGCCGAATTAAAAACAACCATTGATCAGAAAATTGAAAACATGAAGGATTTCTGGGATGTTTTCGGCGCTACTGAAGCAGAGCGTTTGGCCGATATAGAAGTGATTAAACGAGAAACATCACCCATTCAAGAAATCCAACATAGGGTTAACTGGGAGAGTGATGGTAAAGGCCGCTATTCGCGCGCTAACAACCCGTGTATCAACGGCTTGAATGCAGGTGAAAATATCATTTCCTGCAGCTCTTCCGGAAACGGTGAGATCTACGAAAAAGACATCAAAGCCAAACACCAGAAAGACAGTGGCTGGACACCTTCGCTTTCTGCAACGTTCTTTACCTCGGAAAATGGCCGGGTCTACCTGCGCTACAGCGAGGCCATCCGTTACCCAAGCATGTTTGAAAGCACCATTGGCTTTTCCTCATCGATCAATCCCTGGGGGCTTGAGCCAGAGCATGCGCACAACTACGAAGCCGCCTACATCCATAACCTGGCCGGCTGGGGGGGCAGCGAAACCGCCGACATCAAGCTGAGCTATTACTACAACACCACCAAAAACGTGATCGAACGCGACCCACAACTGCGCTTCAGCAACTTGGAAAAGCAGGTCACTTCGGGTGTGGAGTTCCAAGGGCGCTACGATAATGGACGGTTTTTCACCGACATGAGCATTGGTCATGTCCTGAAAAACAGAGTCTGCGATGAAAACTCGGCTGTCTCCGTCAGCACCGACGGCAGTACCCCCAACTGCGTGGATGACGGATTTGTAGGCGGATACCTGGTGAGCATGGCAATGCCGGAGTGGACTGCCAACCTTGGTCTGGGTGCGCGATTCCTTGATCGAAAGCTGGAAGTGGGCGGACGGGCTATTTATTACCGCCAACATGAAAACAAGTTTTATGACAACTACCCCAACAGCGCCATGGTCAGTTATTACCTGAATACGCCTATGTCATGGGACAAGATCGTCACTTATGACGCCTACGTGAACTACAAGTTGACCGATGACGCATCCATCGAGTTAACCGGCACCAACTTGAGCAACCTTTATTACATCGACCCACTGACGCGTTCGGCCATGCCTGCGCCGGGTCGAACTTTGAAGCTCGGTTTCACCGCTACTTTTTAATCCTGGAGGTATTGCATGGGAGGCTAAGAAGAAATTGGCAAACGCTTGACGTGTTGACTTAATTTAAATCACTCAATGGATGATGAAATGAAATCTTTCAACTACACAGTATTGGCAATGGCACTTCTGGGTCTGGCTGGCGTTGCTCAAGCAGCCACTTCTTCTGGTCAAAGTTACGATGGCACGATCGTCGTTGACGGTTCCAGTGGTTCAGGCTCAACCAATCACCCAGGTTCCGCGGGCCAGCCGGCCATTGGCGTTAAGGCTTTTTACAACGGCACGAAAGTCGCTTTCAGTGGTTTGAAAGGCATGGCTGCCACCGATGCCAATGGCGTCTCCACTATTACTACCGCGATGATGCCACCCTCTCACTCCACACTGGGCAACTTCGATTTCAAACAAGTTGCCAACCAACAGGTGTACTACGGAGAGTGGTCCCAGACTGGTGCTAACAATGACCCAAGCCGTGTCGTGTACTACTCCGGCGATACCGCTGGCCGCGTACTGCCAACGGCCAGCGTGACCTACGCGGTACAGGGCATCAACAACTACTCCGGGGCTAACGTGCTGTCTGGCGACCTGACCGCATCCTTCGGCACAGCGGCCCCGACTCTGGTCGGTTCGCTGAGCAACAGCACGCTGAAGGTCCAGTTGGCGGCCAACATCAACACCGCCGACGCCAGCTTTGCCGGCAACGCTGCAGCGCGCGATGCAGTCACTAATGCAAGCCTCTCAACCGGCACCACCCAAGGCAGCTTCTTCGGCGCAGGCTCCACCGCGTCGCTGGCCGGTATCGCCAAGTTCTCCGATCGCAACTACGACACCGCTTTCGGTGGCGTCGCCAAGTAATCGCCGGTTGAACCTGTTGTAGCACCACCCAAGCAAGTGCCTGCCCCCAGGCACTTGCTTTTGGCGTTTTGAAGCGATCCCGAGAGCCCGGTAATGCCCCAGCCCTACTGCAAGCGATCCCTCACGCTCCACGCTTTACCCTTTTCCCTGCTGCTGTTCATGGCCCCTGCGCTATTTGCTGCCGACCAGGACACCAGCTTGCGTCTGAACCAGACCATCGAGTACCGCGCCAATCAGCAAGAGCGCGAGTTGCTCAAGGATGAATTGCCCAGCGACGGCGCCGCGCCACTCTTGAACATCGACGGCCAGGACTACACCGTCGGCAACAACCTGGATGAATTGGGCCGCGCGGTGTACGTGTCCCTCTCACGCCAGAACTGGCCACAGGCCAGGGACTATCTCAAACGCTACACCGCCCTGCCCGGCCACGATCCGATGCTCACCGCCTATGCCAAGGGTGGCCTGGCCCGCGCCGATGGCGACCTGGAGCAAGCCGAAGATTATTACCGCCAATTGCTGGCGATACAGTCCGACTTCCTGCCGGGCCGCCTGGAGCTGGCGCGGGTGCTGTTCGAGAACCGCAAGGATGGCGAGTCCAACGCCGTATTCCAACAGATCAGCAGTGGCCTCAGCCCCTCCGACGCGCAGGCCATGGGCCTGGGCAAGACCGTCGACAGTTTCAAGCAGGCCCTGGATCACCGCGAAGACTGGCAAGGCTCCTTCGCCATTGGCCCAACCTGGGGCAAAAACCTCAATCAGTCCCCCGAAAGCACAGTGACGTATCGCTACGTCACTGCCGAAGAAACCATTCTGGTCCAACGCTCGCTGCCCAAGGCTGTGTCTGCCCACGGCGCGGATTACGAGGCCACGCTCAACAAACGCATCGCCCTCAGCGGTCATCACGGGGTGTTCATGCGCTCGCTGTTGTACGGCCAGGCGTATGAAAAGGAGAGCAAGTACAACGAAAGCACCCTTATCAACAACGCCGGCTACAGCTATCACGATGCGAAAAACCAGTACTCCCTCGGGCCATCGTATGAGTTCAACACCATCGCCGACAACGCCATGTACAGCGCCTGGGGGTTGCGGGGCGAATGGATTCACACGTTATCGGCTACGCGCATGTTCAAGCTGGAAGGCGAATACAAGGACATGGCCTACAAGCACGACCTCAACAGCAACCTCGACGGCGGCATTAGCTCGGTCTACGCCACTCTGTGGCAGGCCCTGCCCCAGCGCTGGACGTTGTTCGGCGGCGTCGACCTGAGCCAGCGCAACGCCCGGGATCGCACCCAGGCTTACCTGCAAAAAGGCGTGCGGCTGGGCGTCGCCAAGGATTTCGAGGTGGGAGTCAGCGCTGTGCTGTTCGCGTCATACCGCAAACGCCAATACGATGCCTACAGCGCCATTGTCGATGACCGACGCAGCGACGATGAACAGGGCTACACCTTTATCCTGCGCGCCCCACGCCTGGCGGTGATGGATGTGGTGCCCAGTCTGACGGTCAAATACAACAAGGTCGTAAGCAATGTCGACTGGCTTTATTCCTACGACAAAAACAGCATCAGCCTAAAGCTGGAAAAGCAGTTTTAACCGTCTTCACCGGGTTTTCTATTTCGCGGTTGCACTTATAGCGAGCTACTGTATAAAACGCCCCTATAAACCGCGCCATCTAGCATGAGGATCCCGGCCGTGGAAGAAGTTATCGAACAATTGCGTGAAGCCAACGAACCGGTACCGGTTCCTCTGGAACTGCCCGACGAAGACCAGTTGGTGGAAGTCGAAGAACAGCTGTTTATCAACATCCCGTTTGTGTTCAAGGAATTCCTGCTGACCGTCAGCGATGTGGTGTACGGCAGCCTGGAGCCGGTGACCATCACCGACCCACAGTCCCACACCTATCTGCCGGAAGTCGCGGCCAATGCCTGGGATATCGGCGTGCCTCGCGAGTTGATCCCGATCTGCCAGGACGGTGACGATTACTACTGCGTCGAGGAAGACGGCACGGTAGTGCTGTGGTCCGGCGAAGAAGAGCTGGTCACCGAAGAGTCCTGGGAATCGGTGTGGCACTGGGCGCGGGACGTCTGGCTGGAAAGCTGATCTCACAAACCCTGCGTACGGCTCCTACGGTGAGTCGTTCGCCAGAGGGTGGTGCTCAGTGCTCCGGGGTGTCCTTGTGGTTATCCAGGGTCTCCAGCAAGGCCACTTGCATGCGCGTATGTATGCGGATGAACCAGCGCCAGAGCACTGCGGCCACCGCAGCCGTGACCACGGCAATCAACACCAGCAGCTTGTTGGTCGGCAGGATACTGGCCGACAGGGCCGCTAATAGCAGGAAGATCACCAGCAGCGAGAGGATCGGGATCAGTTCGGCAATCACCCGTCGCACGCGCTGGGTATGACGCCCGGCCATTTCCGGCTTCACGCTCATCTCCGCCAGCAACATCGACAGCGCCTTGAGCTTGCGATACGCGGCGATCAAAAATGGCAGCGACAGCAACAACGCACCGCCCCAGATCAATGCCTTCTGCCAACTCGGATCACTGATCCAGCCTTCCAGATACCCGCCAATTCGTGCCGCGAAGAAACTACCGGTAAAGAAAATCGCCACCACCAGTGCCAGGTTCACCCCTACCTGCAGGATGATCTTGCGGATCATCGACGCCAGCATCGCGCCCTCGCCTTGGGGCGAAATACTGCGCAGCCATTCGCCATACATGCCAAACACCCGGCTCAGGCGCTGCGGCATCACCGCTGCGATCTTCAATGACAACGGGTCGGCGCCACGGATCAGGTACGGCGTCAGCAGCGTGGTAATCGCGGAAACCGCCACCGCCACCGGGTAAAGAAAGTCGCTGGTGACCTGCAAGGTCATCCCAAGCGCCGCAATGATGAAAGAAAATTCGCCAATTTGTGACAGGCCCATCCCGACCCGCAACGAAGTCCGGCCGTCATTGCCGGCGATAAACGCGCCAAGGCCACAGGACAGCATCTTGCCCAGCACCACGGCTACGGTAATGACCGCAATCGGCCAGGCGTATTGCAGCAGGATCTGCGGGTCGATCATCAAGCCGATCGCCACGAAGAAAATCGCGCTGAACATGTCGCGAACCGGCTCGATCAGACGCTCGATTTTCAGCAGCTGCCGGGATTCGGCCATGATCGCGCCGATCAGGAAGGCGCCCAGCACCATGCTGTATTCGAGCTTGACCACCAGCAGGCAAAAACCGAAACACAGGCCCAAAACGGTGATCAGCAGCATCTCGTTGCTTTCGAATTTGGCCACGTAGGCCAGCAGCCGAGGCACCAGCAGAATGCCGATCACCAGGGCCACGATCATGAACAGCGAGAGCTTGCCCACCGTGGAAAACACCTCGCCGGAGCTGACCGTGCCGCTGACGGCGATGCTCGACAACAAGGCGATGATGCCGATACCGAGGATGTCTTCGACGATCAGCACGCCAAAGATCAGTTGGGCAAAGCGCTGGTTTTTCATCTTCAGGTCGTTGAGCGCCTTGACGATGATGGTGGTCGAGGAAATCGCCAGGATCGCGCCGAGGAACAGCGAGTCCATGGTGTTCCAGTCGAACCATTGGCCAATTTCGTAGCCAATCCAGATCATCAGGATGATTTCCATGAAGGCCGCGATAAACGCCGTGGCCCCCACTTTGAACAGCTTGCGCAGGCTGAACTCCAGGCCCAGGCAGAACATCAGGAAGATCACCCCCAGCTCGGCCAGGGTCTTGATGGTGTCTTCATCGTGGATCAGGCCGAAGGGCGGCGTGTGCGGGCCAATGATGAAGCCGGCGACGATGTACCCCAGGACGACCGGCTGCTTGAGACGATGGAACAGGATAGTCACCACCCCTGCCACGAGCATGATCACGGCCAAGTCCTGGATAAAGCTGATGGCGTGCATGGCGAGGGGCTCCTTGAGGGTACTGGCACTGTCCCGATTTCCACGCGGCCGCTACAACGGCGCGAAATGTGCGGAAGGAAAAGTCTGCCTTAATCGTAAGAAATGCCCTTGAAATGGGCTTTTCAAGGGTAACACCGCGACTTCCGGCAGAAAGCCGGTGCAATATATGGAAACAGATCGCCTTGGGCGTGACGGCAAACCCCGTCCCGGCGTCCCGTAAGGGATGGCGCTGTAATGATTCCAGCATCCGCAGAGGTGCCCCCCAACCAATGCCTACAACCGTGAGTGTGCTATGGAACCCGGAAACGCCCAGCTGTCGATGACGGTATTGATGACCCCTGACATGGCCAACTTCTCAGGCAATGTCCACGGCGGCACCCTGCTCAAGTACCTCGACGAAGTGGCCTACGCCTGCGCCAGCCGTTATGCCGGCCGCTATGTAGTTACGCTGTCGGTGGACCAGGTGATTTTTCGCGAGCCGATCCATGTCGGCGAGTTGGTGACGTTCCTGGCGTCGGTCAACTACACCGGCAACACTTCGATGGAAGTGGGGATCAAGGTGGTCACCGAAAACATCCGCGAGCGTTCGGTACGCCATACCAACAGTTGCTTCTTCACCATGGTCGCGGTCGACGACGACCGCAAACCGGCCGCCGTGCCGGCGTTGCAGCCACAGAACAGCGAAGACAAGCGCCGGTTTATCCAGGGCAAACAGCGCCGGCAGATCCGCCAGGAGCTGGAGAAGCGCTACCAGGAGATCAAGGCTGACGTGTAAACCCAATCAAAATGTGGGAGCGGGCTTGCTCGCGAAGACGGTGTACCAGTCAGCACATGTATTGACTGATACACCGTCTTCGCGAGCAAGCCCGCTCCCACATTGGGTGGGTGGTGTCAGAGGCTGATCGGCGTGGCTTCGAAGCGTACGCGCGGGTGGGCGATGCGGTCCTGGGCCCGCACCAATTCCAACTCGTAACTGGCGCACGCCTGGGTTTCCAGCAGGACTTCGTGCACAGCCGCCGCGGTGAACTCAAAGGCCGCCAGCAGGCTGTCGCCCAATAGCACTCGTGCCAGGAACAGGCCCGACGTCAGGTCGCCCACCCCCACCGGCTGGCGCGGGAATGCCAGCAGCGGCCGACGCAGGTGCCAGCTGCCTTCGGCAGTCACCAGCAGCATCTCGAAACCGTCCGCCAGCTTGCCCGGGTAGTCCAGGTGCTTGACCAAAACCGCTTTGGGCCCTCGCGCCAGCAGGGCCCGCGCCATCCCCAGGCAATCGAACAGCGACTGCGGTTTACGCCCGGAAAAACTGTCCAGCTCCAATTGGTTGGGGCACAGGAAGTCGGCCATGGCCACCGCTTCGTCCAGCAGAAAATCACTGACTTCCTGGGGCACGATGCAGCCTTTTTCCGGATGGCCCATCACCGGGTCACACAGATACAGCGCCTTGGGGTTGATCGCCTTGATACGTGCCACGCCGGTCAGGATCGCGCGGCCTTGGGCGGCGCTGCCCAGGTAGCCGGACAGCACGGCATCACAGTTGCCCAGTTCGCCAATCGCCGCGATCCCCTCTACCAGAGCAGGAATTTGCTGCGGCGCCAACACTTCTCCCGCCCACTGGCCATACTGGGTATGGTTGGAGAACTGCACGGTGTTGAGCGGCCAGACATTCACCCCGACCCGCTGCATGGGAAACACGGCGGCGCTGTTGCCGGCATGGCCAAAGACCACGTGGGACTGGATCGCAAGCAGATGAGGCGTACGTTTCATGCGGGGACTTCCGTAAAACCGTTAAATTCTGGCCGCGCAGTATGCGACTAAAAGCAGCCTGTACGACAGACCGGAGACACAGTTAAGCTGGCCTTACTTTGTTGGAGCAAATCGCATGCTGACCCTGGGAAATATCTTTGTGCTGATGTTGCTGGCGGCGGCTGCCGCCTGGGTGTGGCACAACCACGGCCTGCGCGAGCGGGCGTTGGAGAGGGTCAAACAGCATTGCGCCAAGCTCGATATCGAACTGCTCGACGGCGCCGTGGCTTTGAAACGCATCGGTTTCGTCAAGGACGCCAACGGCCGTCGGCGTTTGGCGCGGGTCTATAACTTCGAGTTCACCGTGACCGGCGAAGCCCGCCATCCCGGGACCATCACTCAGTTTGGTGCCCACAGTGCGCAGATCGAACTGGCACCCTACCCGTTTGAAATAAAGACGCCACCGCCCAGTGCCGAAGTGATTGAACTAAGCCAGTGGCGCCAGGAGCACAGCAAGACCCGTCACTGACGGCAATTGGCCAAGGCTGTTTGCAGCATGGCTGCGTCCTGTTGCTCACTGAAAATCAACTCGATACGAGAGTCCCGGCGCCATTCGCTGGGCTGCCAGGTGAGTGTGGAGTTATCCACAGCGTTGGCCGAGACCCAGCCATCGGCATTGTGGATAACCAATTTGGCGCGCTGCCAGTCCAGGCTCTCCAGCCATTGCCGGACTTTGCAGGTGTCGAACTGCTGGCTCGGATGCCAGCGCCAACCGATGCTCCACGCACCCGCCTGGGCCTGGTGCAGGCAAATCGGTACGCAGGGATCGCTCCAGACGGCCGGAATCTGCCCCAGCCCCTTGGGTGTCTCGAAGTTATCCACAGCCGCCCGCGCCTGCGCATCAAGCCCCGGCAGCCGGGCCAATGGCAGTTGCGCCTGTCGGGTCCAGAAAACCTCGCAAGCCGGCAGCGACCTTTCAATCTCACCGCGCTGTACGGCATCCAATCCTTCATCCTTGTTCAGCACCAGCAGCCCGGCACTGGCCAGAGCTTCACGCTGGGACTCGGGCAACGGCCTGCCTGCCGCCAAAGCCTGGGCGTCGAGTACCAGCACGCAAGGCTGGACGGCCAGCGCGGTTTGCCAAGGCGCCTGGCGCAACTGCTCAAGCAATTGCGCCGGATGGCCAAGCCCCGAGGGCTCGATAAACAGCCGGTCAGGCTTGGCCTTACGCAACAATCGACCCAGGCCTACCTGGAACGGCGCGCCATTCACACAACACAAGCAGCCGCCGGCCACCTCACCGAGGGCAATGCCGTCGTCATCCTGGGTCAGCAGTGCGGCATCCAGGCCAATCTGCCCGAACTCATTGATCAACACCGCCCAACGCTCATTGGATGGGCGCTGGGCGAGCAGGTGCTTGATCAGGCTGGTCTTGCCTGCCCCCAAAGGGCCGGCAATCACATGGGTGGGAATGTTCTGCAGCATCGTGGACATTATTCAGGCCGTGTAGAGACGCTTGATCCTACCCGGTTATGCCAACCAATCCAGCGTCAGAATCAGCCGCCGTTCGTTGGCGGCCAACGCCGGCGAGCGATGAATCAAGCCGTAGCCTTCATTGCCGCGCCACTTTTCGCCCTTGAGCAGGGCGACTTCGCCACAGTGGATCTGCTCGATGCGCTCGCTGGGTTCCGCGTCTGCCTGGCTCAACTGGCGGCGGTCCATCACCCCTTCGCGCAGCCACTGACTACCGATGCCGGCATAGGTGGTGATCAGGCGCACGGGCACGTGATCGACATGAAAACGCGGGCACATGGCCTTGTCCAGCAGCCTCAGCCGCACGCCGATGCGCTTGGCCCCCAACAGGCAGGCAAAGGCGCTGACCAGCCATGCCACATCGGCGATAAACCCGTCGTAACCTTCAAGGTCACGACAGCCTGCGGCCAGGCCCAGTAAGTTGGGCTCAGCTTCTTCGCTGTCCAACTCCACCACAAGCGACTCGGCAAGCGGCTCGTTCAGCGAGACCAGCAAGGCGCCAAACTCGGCGATATGCAGCGGCAACTGGCGTTGCCACAGCGCCAGGTTGACGCCGTTGTCCAGGATGTCGGCCAGCGCCAGCGGGGTTTCCCCACGGGTCTGGCGAATGACCGGACGCAGTTGAATCACAGGTGCCAGCATCAGGCGGCTGCCTCCTCGTACCAAGGGCCAAAAGGGTCGACCAGCAGGCGCCAACCATCGACGCCCAGGGCCATTTCATCGTCGGTCAGCAGGCACCCATCCAGTTCAGCGCGCAGTTGCGCAAAATCGATGTTCTGCCCGATAAACACCAGTTCCTGGCGGCAGTCGCCGGTGCTCAGTTGCCAGTTGCCCATGATCGCCGCGACGCTTTCCTGGTCTTCGGGCCACTGGCTCTTGGGCACAAAGCGCCACCACCGACCGGCAAAACCATGGCGCATCAGGCCACCGGCCTGGGACCAACTGCCGGCATCGCGATGCTTGCTGGCCAGCCAGAAAAAACCCTTGGAGCGCAGCAATTTGCCGTTGCTCCACGGGCGGTCGATAAAGTCGAAAAAGCGCTGGGGATGGAATGGCCGACGCGCCCGATAGGCCGTGGAGGCAATGCCATATTCCTCGGTCTCCGGCACATGCTCGCCGCGCAACTCCTGCAACCAGCCCGGCGCCTGGGCCGCGCGCTCGAAGTCAAAACGCCCGGTATTGAGGATCTCGGCCAGCGGCACCTCGCCCATCACCATGGGAATGATGCGTGCCTGGGCATTCAGGCGTTCGAGGATGGCCACCAGTTCTTCACGTTCGTGGCTGCTGATCAGGTCGATTTTGCTGACAAGGATGACGTCGGCAAACTCGATCTGTTCGATCAGCAGGTCGGTGATGGAGCGCTCGTCGTCCTCACCCAGGGTTTCGCCCCGGGACGCCAGGCTTTCAGCCGCCTGGTAATCGAGCAGGAAGTTCATGCCGTCGACCACAGTGACCATGGTGTCGAGCCGTGCGATATCCGCCAGGCTCTGGCCGTTCTCATCGCGGAAAGTGAAGGTTTCCGCCACCGGCAGCGGCTCGGAAATGCCGGTGGATTCGATCAGCAGGTAATCGAATCGCCCTTCCTTGGCGAGCTTTCCTACTTCGATCAGCAAGTCTTCGCGCAACGTGCAGCAGATGCAGCCGTTGCTCATCTCCACCAGCTTTTCTTCGGCGCGATTGAGGCTGACGTCACGCTGGACAGCGGCACCATCGATGTTGATTTCGCTCATATCGTTGACGATCACCGCCACCCGCAGGTTTTCGCGGTTGCGCAGGACGTAATTGAGCAGCGTGCTTTTGCCAGCGCCGAGAAATCCGGACAGCACAGTAACGGGTAGTCGGTCGGTCATCAGGTGTTCCTCATCAGGTTGGCCGGTCAAATCGCCCGTTGATGGCGTTCGCGCAGCTCTTCACGTTCTTTGGCTTCGATACACAGGGTGGCCGTGGGCCGCAGCAACAGGCGCTTGAGGCCAATCGCCTCGCCCGTCTCGCGGCACCAGCCGTATTCACCGCGAGCGAGGTGCTCGAGGGCTTCATCAATCTTGTCCAGCAGCTTCTTTTCCCGCTCCAGCAGGCGTAGTTGCCAGTGGCGCTGTTCTTCGGCGCTGCCGACATCGGCGGGGTCGCTATTGGGCTCCTGCTCGCGCAGCACCATGAACTCGGCATCGATGCGCGTTTGCAGGTCAGAGCGCTGGGCCAACAACAGCTCGCGGAAGAAGGTTTGCTGGGCCTCATTCATATAATCGGCGGGCGGCTGGGCGAGCAGGTCTTGTTCAGTCATGGGGGTGGTTCACGGGTCAGGCTGTTTTTTTATGTTATAGTATAACAATGCAAATAAGCCAATCCCCTCTTGCCCGCCACGACGAAGGGCGCAATCCTTGAGCCCGTCCATTCCCCGAGAAGCCTTATGAGATATGTGTTGTGCGGCGTGTTGCTGCTGGTTGCGAGCCAGGCCAGTGCCCAAGTGCCCAACGCCCTGGCCACCTGCACGCGCAGCGCCACCCTGTTGGCCTGCATTGATGCCCAGGGCAATGCCTACAGTGCCGCGACCGTAGGCAACACCACGTATTTGCGCGGGTTCGAGGTAGACGGCAAACGCTACTGGGCGCAGACCAACAGCCGCTATGGCCAGTTGACGTTCTTCACCGGGCTGGCCTCCGATGGCGAGGCGTGGGTCGGCTATACGCGGCGCGTGGGCTGGACCACGATCAACCGGTTTTCCAGCTCCGGCGGTTCCAGCGCCAAGTTCACTTGTAGCCGGATCAGCGGTTGCTAGGCCTGGCCTTTTTGCTGCTCTTGGGCCCAGGCCATGTAGCTGTTGATCGGTGGATTCTTCTGGAAGTAACGCTGCAATCCCTCAAACAGGCCATCCGCGATTGCCTGTTGATGGCGCGCGGTAACCAGCCGCTGGCTGTCGCGGACGTTGGAGATAAAGCCCGTCTCCACCAGGATCGACGGCACGTCCGGCGACTTGAGCACCGCAAACCCCGCCTGCTCCACCCGCTTTTGATGCAGCGTGGTGATACCCGCCAGGCTACCCAGCACGGCATTGCCTAGTTGCAGGCTGGCGGCCAGGGTGGCGCTCATCGACATATCAAGAATGACCCCAGCGAGCATCGGGTCCTTGTCCTTGAGGTTGAGCAGGCTGGTGGCGCCCAATAGATCTGCGCCATTTTCCCGCTGCGCCATGAAGCGCGCGGTCGCCGAGGTGGCGCCGCCTTCGGACAAGGCATACACCGAAGCCCCTGACGCGGTCAGTCGCGGCGCCGCATCTGCGTGGACCGAAATAAACATATCGGCCTTGTAGCGCCGGGCGATCTCCACCCGTTTGCGCAGCGGCACGAAGAAGTCATCGTTGCGGACCAGCTTCACGGTAAAGCCCTTCTCGCGTTTGAGCCGCTTGGCCAGCAACTGCGAGATAGCCAGCACCACGTCTTTTTCCCGCTCACCCTTTGCCCCAACCGCGCCGGGGTCCTTGCCACCGTGACCAGGGTCGACCACGACGATAATGTCGCGCTTGGGATGCGCCTTCTCCACCGGTGCTTGGCGGGCGCCGCTGCTCAGGTCCAACACCAGGCGATGCCCCTGCCCATCCTGCGGCGGCAGGACAAAACTGTTGAGCTGCATCGGTTGAGCCAGATCGAGAACGATCCGTGTCCCGCCCGCACTCAGACGCCCTGAGCGAATCGCAGTAATGCCAGTGTTGGCCAGTGCCAATTGGCTGAAATCCCCGCTCAGGCCTGCGCCGCTCAAGTCAATGATCAGCCGCTCGGGCGCGTTCAGGGAAAAGGTGCTGTAGCTCACCGCACCACTGAGGTCGAACACCAGTCGCAGCTTGTCGTTGGAGCGCCACAGGCGCGCATTGCGAATCTGCGTCGCATGCACCGCAAAAGGCAAAGTAAACACGGCGCTGGCCAGCAGCAGGCTTAGGAGTTGACGTCTGTGCATGACACTCACCGCAGAAAAATAATCGTCGATCTAATTGTTATACTATAACATGTCGCTTTATATCCAACGATGGACCTGCTTATGAATGCGCTGACTCTGCCGGATATCGCCGCGCAGGCTTCTCGCCAAGCCTTGCCACTCGACTGGGTGGGCATGTGTGGCATTGCCCTGCCAATCCTGATCGACGGCCAACGTTTGAGCGCCAAGGCCGATGCAGGAGTAAGCCTGGACGATGGCGAAGCGCGCGGCATTCATATGTCGCGCTTATACCTGGCGCTGGAAATGCTTGAGTCACAAGACCTGCAACCAGCGCTGCTGCGTCAGGTGCTCCAGCGTTTTCTCGATAGCCACGAAGGCCTGTCGAGCAGCGCGTACCTGCGGATTCATACCGACTTGTTGCTCAAACGTCCTGCGCTGGTCAGCCCGCTCGCCGGCTGGAAGAGCTATCCAGTGAGCATCGAAGCGCGCCTGGAAAAGCAGATGTTCCACGTGGAACTAAAAATTGACGTTACTTATTCCTCAACCTGCCCTTGCTCGGCTGCCCTCGCCAGGCAGTTGATTCAGCAGCAATTTATCGATGACTTTGCCAACACAACGCTGCAACACGAAGATGTGCTGGCCTGGCTTGGCAGCGCCAAAGGGATCATCGCCACGCCGCACAGCCAGCGCAGCACTGCGCAATTGCTGGTGGCTCTGCAAGCTGGGCAACCCGCGCTGCCACTGACTGAGTTGATCGACCACGCCGAAGCCGCCCTCGGCACCGCCGTACAGACCGCCGTCAAACGTGCCGATGAGCAAGCCTTCGCCTTGGCCAACGGCCAGAACCTGATGTTCTGCGAAGACGCCGCCCGCCGCCTGAACCTGGCGCTGCAACGCTCGATCGCGGTGCAAGCCTTTCACGTCAAAGTCATCCACGCCGAAAGCCTGCACGCCCACGACGCCGTGGCCGAAACCCGTTGGACGAGGGCTACCACGTGATCCGCTGCAATGCCCTGCGCTGGGGCGCACCAGGCCAACCGCTGACGCCGGCCATTGATATCGAACTGGGCAAAGGCAGCCTGACCGCTGTTATCGGAGCTAACGGGTCGGGTAAAAGCAGTTTGTTGAAAGTCATCGCCGGCCTGCAAAAGCCCCTAGCCGGCAAGGTCACTCTGGATGTTCCACGGCGCGGCGGCCTGTCATACCTGGCGCAGCAGCAACACCTGGACCGACAATTCCCCATCAGCCTGCAAGAGCTGGTAGCCGCCGGTCTATGGGGCACCCAACACTCCCAGCAGCAACGCAGCCAGCGCTTGCAAACGGTACTGCGAGACTGGTGCCTCAGCGGTCTTGAACTGCGCCCCTTGATGGCCCTGTCCGGCGGTGAGTTGCAACGCGCCCTGCTCGCCCGTCTCAGCCTGGCCCAAGCGCCTGTGTTGTTGCTGGATGAACCCCACGCAGCACTCGATGAGCAAGGCCAGGCACTGCTGTGGAAACATATCCACGCCTGGCATGCCGAAGGCCGCACCTTGGTGGTGGTCTGCCATGACTTGGCCGCTGTGCGCCAACACCTGCCGCAAGCACTGCACATCAAAAGCAGCGGCTGCGTGCTCGCACCCAGCACACAGTTGATCCTTCAGCAGCCGCAGATGCAGGTCGCCTGATGCACCTCGCCGCCCAACTGTGGATGCCCTTCAACGACTTCGTGTTTATGCGTCGCGCCCTGCTCGGTGGCCTGCTGCTGGCGTGTAGCACGGCGCCGCTGGGGGTGTTCCTGATCCTGCGGCGTATGAGTCTGATCGGCGATGCCGTGGCCCACGGCATCCTGCCCGGCGCCGCACTGGGCTTCTGGTTTGCCGGCCTGAGCCTGCCGGCACTGACCCTCGGCGGTCTCGGCGCCGGGTTGGGCATGGCCGGCCTCGCCGCGTGGATCACCCGCCGCACCGGCCTGCGCGAAGACGCCAGCCTGGCTGCGATCTACCCGATTTCCCTGGCGGCCGGTGTGCTGATCCTCGGCCTGGCCGGCAAGCGCCTGGACCTGCTGCACCTGCTGTTCGGCTCGGCGCTGGCGGTAGACGGCCCGACATTGACCGGCATGGTGTGGGTGTCCGGTTTCAGCCTGATCGCCATGGCGCTGATCTACCGGTTGCTGGTGCTGGACACCCTCGACCCGCTATTCCTGCAAACCGTCAGCCGCCTCGGGCCTTTGGCCCATGGGGTGTTCCTGACCCTGGTCGTGCTGAACCTGGTGATTGGTTTCCAGGCCATCGGCGCCTTGATGGTGGTCGGCCTGATGATGTTGCCCGCGGCAGCGTCACGCTTCTGGAGCCGGCGGCTGCCGATGTTGATTGCAGTCTCGGCCGTGCTGGGATGCCTGTCGGTATGGCTCGGGCTGTTGCTGTCGTTCTACTACTCGCTGCCCAGCGGCCCGGCGATTGTCCTGGTCGCTGGCGGCTTGTACCTGCTGTCCGTGGTGCTGGGGCCGGTACATGGCTTGCTGCGCCGCCCGCCCTTGCTTACATCCCAATGAGGTGTTTTCCGATGCGCGCTCTACTCGTGCTGTTCAGCGTCCTGCTCCCGCTGTCGTTCGCAAACGCCCAGGACAAGCTCCAGGTGGTCACCAGCTTCAGCATTCTCGCCGACATAACCCAGCAGGTCGGCGGGAAGCATATCCAGCTCAGCAATATGGTCGGCCCCGACGCCGATGCCCATACCTACGAGCCGTCCCCGGACGATGCCAAGGCGCTGCTCAAGGCCCGTGTCATCATCAAGAACGGCCTGGGCTTCGAGCCGTGGCTGGATCGCCTGATTACCAGTACCGAGACCCCGGCCACAGTGGTCAACGCCAGCAAAGGCGTGATCGCTCGCACGCTGGAGGAAGACGGCGAGAAGATCCCTGATCCCCATGCCTGGCATAACCTGGCCAACGCCGAAATCTACGTCAGCAACATCACCCAGGCGTTGATCACTGCCGACCCGGCCAACAAGGCCGACTATCAACACAACAGCCAGGCATACCTGCAGAAAATCTACCGCCTGCTGGCCGAAGCCAAGGCCAAGTTTGCCGCGCTGCCTGCGGGCAATCGACGCATCGTCACCTCCCACGACGCCTTCGGCTACCTGGGCCAGGCCTACGGTATCGACTTCATGGCGCCCCAGGGTTTGTCCACCGAGCGCGAACCCTCGGCGGCCGAAGTCGCCGCGTTGATCACGCAGATCCGCCAGGCCCACGTCAAAGCGGTGTTTATGGAAAACATCAAGGACGCGCGCCTACTCAAGCAGATTGCCGAGGAAAGCGGCGCCCATATCGGCGGCACGTTGTACTCCGATGCACTGGCTGCCAAAGGCCCGGCCAGTACTTTTACCGGGTTGTTTGAATACAACCTCAACACTTTGTACAACGCCTTGGGCACCCCATGACACTGTCGATGCTCGAGTTGGAAGCCGCGCCCATCGGCAGCCGCTTCCCCCTGGCCCACGTACTGGATGCCTTACCGTGGAACCGCGACGGCCTGATCGCGGCCATCGCCCAGCAACAGCGCAGCGGTGAGGTATTGATGCTGGCCTGGATGAACCGCCAGGCCCTCGATGAAACCCTCGCCAGCGGCCGCGTCTGCTACTGGTCACGCTCGCGCCAGCGATTGTGGCGCAAGGGCGAAAGCTCAGGGCACATCCAACAGTTGATAGAAGCGCGCCTGGATTGCGATGGCGATGCCGTACTCCTGATCGTCGATCAACAAGGCCCGGCCTGCCACACCGGGCGCCCGACCTGTTTCTACAACGCGATTGAACACGACCAGGTGCATATCCTCACCGCGCCCCTCAAGGAACCCGCAGCATGATCCGCAAGAACCCTTCCGGCGATCTGCCGGTCATCGCCGAGTCGGCCTACGTCGATAAAACCGCAATCATCTGCGGCAAAGTGATCATCGGCGAAAACGTATTTGTCGGCCCCTATGCGGTGATCCGCGCCGATGAAGTCGACGCTACCGGCGACATGGACCCGATCACCATCGGCGCCAACTCCAATATCCAGGACGGCGTGGTGATCCACTCCAAATCCGGCGCGGCGGTAACCATCGGCGAGTTCACTTCCATCGCCCACCGCTCGATTGTCCACGGCCCCTGCACCGTCGGCGACCGGGTGTTTATCGGCTTCAACAGCGTGCTGTTCAACTGTGTGGTGGGCGATGGCTGTGTGGTGCGGCACAACTCGGTGGTCGATGGCCGTGATTTGCCCGCTGCGTTCTATGTGCCATCCACCACGCGAATTGGCCCCAACACCGACTTGTCGCAGTTCCCGCCAGTGAGCGTCAGCGCCTCGGAGTTTTCCGAGGACGTGGCGCGCACCAATGTCGACCTGGTGCGCGGCTATAAAGCCCTGCAAAACGAGTTCTGAACATGAGCCGCCTGCTGATCCGCAATGCCCGCCTGGTGAACGAAGGGCGAGAATTCGACGCCGACTTACTGGTCGCCAACGGCCGTATCGAAAAAATCGCCAGCAGTATCCAGGGGCAAAGGGCTGACACCGAGATCGATGCCCAAGGCCAATGGCTGCTGCCGGGCATGATCGACGACCAAGTGCACTTTCGCGAACCCGGCGCCCCGGACAAAGGCAGTTTCTACAGCGAATCGCGCGCGGCGGTGGCCGGCGGCATCACCAGTTTCATGGACATGCCCAACACCCAGCCCGCAACCCTGACCCTGGAAGCACTGGCAGACAAGAAGCGCCGCGCGGCGCTGCACTCGGTGGCCAACTATGGGTTTCACTTTGGCGTCAGCAACGACAACCTCGACACCGTGGCTGCCCTCGATCCCCGGCAGGTCGCCGGGGTGAAGGTATTCATGGGTGCCTCCACCGGCAATATGCTGGTGGATGACCCAAGGGTTCTGGAGCGCCTGTTTGCCGAGGTACCGACGATTCTCCTGGCACACTGCGAGCACACGCCCAGCATCCAGGCCAACGAACAGCGGCTGCGCGATAGCTTCGGCGAGCAGATCCCCGCGGTGGCCCACCCGCTGATCCGCGACGCCCAAGCGTGTTATCGCTCCTCATCCCTGGCCGTGGAACTGGCGCGCCGCCACGACACGCGTCTGCACGTGCTGCACCTGACCAGTGCCCGAGAGCTGTCGTTGTTCGAAGACAAGCCGCTGGCAGAAAAACGCATCACCGCCGAAGTGTGCCTGCATCACCTGCTGTTCGATGACCGTGACTACGCGCGCCAGGGCCATCAGATCAAATGCAACCCGGCGATCAAGACCCGCGCCGACCGAGATGCCCTGCGCCTGGCACTGCTGAGTAATCGGCTGGATGTGATCGGCACCGACCACGCACCGCATACCTGGGAGCAAAAACAGCGGCCGTACCGTGAGGCGCCGGCGGGGTTGCCCCTGGTGCAGCACGCGCTGCCAGCCTTGCTGGAGTTGGTGGCTGACGGGCTGTTGCCATTGACTGTGCTCGTGGCGAAAACCAGCCATCGCGTGGCCGACCTGTTCGCCATTCCTGACCGGGGTTATCTACGCGAGGGCTACTGGGCCGACCTGGTACTGATCAGACCCGAACCCGAAGGCATGCCGGTAAGCAGCCAGCCGATCCTCGCCCGTTGCGGCTGGACACCGTTTGCCGAGCGCAGCTTTCGCCACAGTGTGAGTACCACGTTGGTGTCAGGGCATTTGGCTTGGCATGACGGTCAGGTGATCAACAGTTGCCAGGGGCTGCCCCTGCACTTTTTGCGCTGACCAAATGTGTAAGAGCCGGCTTGCCGGCGATGGCGATCTTGAGGGCGCCATCGCCGGCAAGCCGGCTCCTACAGGGGGCTTCAGGCGCGAGGTTTTACCGTGCCGCAGTCGCTGCCCAACCATTGGGCCTGAGTATCGAGGCTGCCGTTCTGCTGGATACCGGTAGCGTTGAAGGTGCCGTTGACTGAGGTGGTGAATGCCTTCTGGCTCTGGAACGTGGCCACGCCAGAGCCTTGGGCTTTCGGGCAACTGAAACGGAATTTCCACTGGTTGCCAGTCTTATCGGTCACCTCTTGCTTGCAACCCGATTGCGGGTCGGTCAGCGGGATGGCGTCGGAGGCCACCTGGGCCGGCGTCAGGCACACCTGCACGCCTTTGCCGGCCATGGTAATGCCTTGTTTTTCCAGCATGGCGCGCTGTTCCGGGGTCATCTGTTGCTTCAGTTGACCGAGGATCAACGATAAATCCGGCAGGTTCTGGTTATCGACTTTCATGTTGCTGGTGGTCAGTTCCCACAAGCCCGGCGCCAACATCTGCGCCTGCGCCGCCACCGGCAGCGTCAAACCAACAACCATGGCCAAACCAAGCAGACGAGCATTCATCGGGTAACTCCTGGGTAATTGTCGGCGTTAGACGTCGCAAAGCGGTCGGCGTTGCACGCTCAATAAAATAGCGACAATCGCTGCCGAACATGGTCTGTTACGCATTGGATTGTCAGGAGTAATGTTGTCCATGGATTTCTTCGGCCCGCACTTGCTCGGCTACTTCATCGCCACCCTGCATTTTCTCGGTTCCCTCGCCGCCCTGCACGCGGTGCTGACCGTGCGCACCGCCCAAGGCTCGATTGCCTGGGCGCTGTCGCTGATGTTCATGCCTTACCTGACGCTGATCCCGTACCTGATCTTTGGCCGCAGCAGCTTCGATGCCTACATCCAGGCCCGTCGCCAGGCCAACCAGGAAATGCACAAGGCAATCACCGAGCTCAACTGGCGCCCCTGGGTCGAAGAAGCCCTGGCCGCGCGCAACTCCCATGCCTATGCCTCCCTGCGCGCCATGCCCAAGCTGGGACGCATGCCGTGCCTGGCCAACAACCAAGTGCATTTACTGGTCAATGGCGATGCAACCTTCAACGCCATCTTCGACGCCATCCGCGCCGCCAAGACGGCCGTACTGGTGCAGTTCTTCATCATTCATGACGATGAACTCGGGCGCCGGTTGCATGACCTGCTCAAGGCCAAGGCCGCCGAAGGCGTGGCCATCTACGTGCTGTATGACCGTATCGGCAGCCACTCCCTGCCCCACCGCTATGTGCAATCGCTGCGCGACGCCGGGGTGCAGATCAAGGCGTTTGCCACCCGCAGCGGCTGGTTCAATCGCTTCCAGGTGAATTTCCGCAACCATCGTAAAATTGTCGTGGTCGATGGCCTGACCGGTTTTGTCGGCGGGCATAACGTCGGCGATGAATACTTGGGTAAGAAACCCCCGCTCGCCCCCTGGCGCGACACCCATGTGCAAGTCAGCGGCCCGGTGGTGGCCTGCCTGCAGGAGTCGTTTGCCGAAGACTGGTTCTGGGCCGCGCGCGAGCTGCCACCACTGATCCTGCCCGACACTTATGCCGATGACGGCGTGCTCTGCCAATTGCTGGCGAGCGGCCCGGCGGACCCGTATGAAACCTGCTCGCTGTTTTTCGTTGAAGCGATTCATGCAGCGACTGAGCGGGTGTGGATCACCAGCCCGTACTTCATCCCCGACGAAGCGGTATTCGCCGCGCTGCGCCTGGCGGTGTTGCGTGGGGTGGACGTGCGCCTGCTGCTGCCGTCACGCCCCGACCACCGTATTGTCTACGCCGCATCCAGCCTGTACGCGATTGAAGCAGTACGTGCCGGGGTCCGGGTGTTCCGCTACAAGCCGGGCTTTTTGCATCAGAAAGTGGTGCTGGTAGACCGCGAAATCACTGCCATCGGCAGTGCGAACCTGGACAACCGTTCGTTCCGCCTCAACTTTGAAGTGATGTTGCTCACGGTCGATGCCGCCTTCGCCAGCGAAGTGGAACATATGCTGCTGGACGACTTTGCCCAGGCCCACGAAACCAGCCAGGAAGAAAGCCAACAGACGCGCCGCCTGCAGCAATTGGGCATGCGCGTGGCGCGCCTGATTTCCCCGATCCTTTAGCCAGCACCAAACCAAATGTTGCCTGCGATGCAGAATCCGCGTTCTTTCAGTTACCGCGCGGTGATGCAATCGCAGGCAAGCCAGCTCCCACACAAGCTCAGCTCCCGCATTCAGTCTTTCAGAGGGGGCAACAGTCTCAGCGGTAGAGATCTTCCCGCGTCCACGGCAACTCATGGCTGCCATCCGCATGGGGTTTGACCGCCAGGATCTGGTGCAGGTTGATCCAGCCCCGAGCAAACGCATACGCGCAACCCGCCAGGTACAGGCGCCAGATGCGCAATGCCTGGGCCGGCACCATTTTCGCCGCCGCTTCCAGGTTGTCTTCCAGGCGCTCGCTCCAGTGATCCAGGGTGCGCGCGTAATGCAAGCGCAGGCTTTCCACGTCGACCACTTCCAGGCCGACTTCGCTGATTTCAGCGCTGATCATCACCAGGTGCGGCAGTTCGCCATTGGGGAACACGTAACGCTCGATAAAATCCCCTGCACCACGCCCCACCGGGCGGCCATCGGTATGTTTGGCGGTGATCCCATGGTTGAGCACCAGGCCACCTTCGCGCACGGCGCCGAACAGGGTCTGGCAGTACTGCGCCAGGTTGGCGTGGCCGACGTGTTCGAACATGCCGACGCTGACCACTTTGTCGAACCGCCCGTCCTGGGGCAGGTCGCGGTAGTCGAGCAACGCCAACTCCACGTGGTCCTCCAAGCCCTCGGCGACCACTCGCTCCCTGGCCAGTGCCAGTTGTTCCTTGCTCAGGGTGATACCGAACACCTTGACCCCAAACTCACGCGCCGCATAACGCGCCAGCCCGCCCCAGCCACAACCGACATCCAGCAGATACTCCCCAGGCTGCAGGCGCAGCTTGCGGCACAGGTGGCGGAATTTGTCTTGTTGGGCCTGGTCGAGGGACTCGCTGCCGGTCTCGAAATAACCGCAGGAATAGGCCATGTCACGGTCCAGCCACAGCTGGTAAAACTCGTTCGACAGGTCGTAGTGGTAAGAAATCGCGGCGGCATCCGTGGCCTTGTCGTGGATCGAGCGCACCGGTCCGGCCTGCTCATCGTCGTCGATCAGCGCGTGGCTCAATTCGTCACATACCCGGATTACATCGCTGATGGAGCCTTCGAGCTCCAGTTTGCCTTCGACGAAGGCAGCGCCCAGGGAGTCGAGCGTGGGATGGGTCAGTTGCGTCACCATCACCGGGTCCTTGACCACAATCGTGACGCTGGGCTCCGGGCCCAGGTTGAACTCATGGCCATCCCAGAGTCGCAGACGCAGCGGTAGCTGAAGATTCTGTAAGGCCGGTGGAAGTTGCGCGAGCATGAGTAGTCCCCCCTTGTTTCAGACGTCTGAAATGAGGGTAGACCATCCATAAAAAAGTAGCTGGCTATCGATTCAATAGCCGCCTTCTATGGTGCTCGACGTTGCAGCAAACCGTCCTCAACCCACTGTTTCAACCACGTGACAGCTTGCAGCGGCGCGCCCTCTTGATAAGTGACTGCCAATTCGGCGCACAGTTCTGAAAAAGTCCAACCCTGATCGGCCATCCCGGCCAAGGCGTACGCCTCGGTAGGCTCCAGGCTGCGGTAGCGACACACTTGCTGGTCACGCCAGATCAGGCATACCTCGGCCTGCTGCAACGCCAGGCTGCCGGGAAACGCCGCCTGCGCCTTGACCGCACGCCAGATCTGCAGGCTGTTGAAGCGGCACAACACCTGCTGCACCGACGACCCCCACTCGACCTGCAACGATGGCCAGGCCTCGGGTGCCAGCCGAGCCATGTCTTCCAGGGCCAGCGGCTGGCCCGCAGGCGCATCAAACGCCAGGGTAAACGCCCATTCCAGGCGTGCCAGCTCGGCCAACGGTGCACTTTGTGCGGCAACTAGGTACTCGCCGATAAAACCTTCAAACCGCTGCCCCAGCCAGCGCAAGCTGAAATGCGCCGAGGGATAACGCTGTACATAAGCGGCCACCAGCCCGGCAAATTCATCATCCCCCAGCCAATGCCACACGGTCGGAAAATCCCCCTGCATCACTTCCAGCAAACGGGCCCGATAAGCGTTGTGGTAGATCGCAAGGCCAGTGTCCACGTCCAGGGTCGGGCCACCGATCAAGGTGCTGGCAAAACCGCCCTCGTCGGCGTCTGCCAATAGATGACGTTCAAATGCCAGTTGCCAATCGATCAGGCGCATAGCGACCTCCGGGCCAAGGCGCCAGCCCCCAACTCACGGGCCTTGGCCAATTCATCGAGTAGCTCGGCAAACGGCGGGAAATGGTCATCGCGCTCCAGTAGCGTCGCTACCGGGCCCAAGTGTTCCAGGGTCTGTTGAAACAACTGCCACACCGGATCGCAAACCGGATGGTCATGGGTATCGACCACATAGTCGCCATAGTCCATATGCCCGGCCAAATGCAGCTGGCGGATACTCTGCGGCGGCAGGTTGCGAATAAAGGTCCAGGCATCGAAACCGTGATTGCGCGAGCTGACATACACGTTGTTGATGTCCAGCAGCAGTTCGCAACCACTGAGGTGGCTCAAGGCGTTGAGGAATTCCCACTCGGTAAAGTCATCGGCCTTTGAGCGCACATAGCTGGAGACATTCTCCAGCACCAGCGGGCGCTGCAGCACATCCTGCACCTGCCGCACGCGGGCGGCGACGTGGTAAAGGCTTTCCTCGGTGTAGGGCAGCGGCAACAAATCATGCAGTTGATGGGCGTTGCCACGGCTCCAGCACAGATGGTCGGAGACCCACGCCGGCTTGACCCGGTCGGCCAATTGCTTGAGTTGCTTGAGGTAGTGCATATCGAGGGCATGGGGCCCGCCGATGGACAGGGAGACGCCATGCATCACCAGCGGATAGCGCTCGGCGATGGCGTCCAGGTAGTACAGGGCTTTACCGCCCTGGACCAGATAATTCTCGGAGACGATCTCGAACCAGTCCACCTGCGGCGACTGCTCGACGATCTGCTGATAGTAAATGCTGCGTAGCCCCAGGCCGTAGCCCAGGCAAGGAACCGATACCGACATGACGAACTCCTGGAAAGTGTCCGCAGCGACGTGCACACCGCTGCAGGATCACGTACTCGCGGTTATTCGCCGACTTTGCCGCCAGCCGCATCACAAGCAGCCTGGGTCATCGCCTTGAAACCGTGCCCCTTGCACACGGCCTTGCCTTTACAGGCGTTTTCAGCAGTCTTGCAGTCGTTCATGCCTTTGCAGGAGGTCACGCCATAGCAATGCACCTTCGCTTCATCGGCCGCCTGGACCTGGGTCGCGACACCGGCAAACATCGTGGCGGCAGCAATGGCCAGGGCAGCACCGGAAACGGCGTTCTTGAAGTTCATTGTGGTAATCCTCATAGGTCTGTAGGGCGTCGGCTGAACGGTTTGTCCAGTCCCGACACAGCACTAGAGTGAGGTGCCTGATGGGCGTTACAGCGTGATCGACATTTTTATGTGCTGCCGGCGGGCACTAGTGCCCACGGCGATTTATCGTCACACTCGCACCAGCTTTTTCGCGGGATCACGGACAAGGAAGCGTCACTCTCATGATTTCGATCTATCAGCTCAAACCGCGTTTTCAGAACCTGCTGCGGCCCCTGGTCCAGCGCCTGTACGACAACGGCACCACCGCCAACCAGATCACCGTGCTGGCGGGAGTCGTGTCGCTGCTGGTGGGCCTGCTGGTGGCGGGTTTCGCCGAGCATGCCTGGGTGTTCGTGTTGATCCCGCTGTGGATGATCCTGCGCATGGCCCTCAATGCCATCGACGGCATGCTCGCCCGGGAGTACGGTCAACAGTCGCGCCTGGGCGCCTACCTCAACGAACTGTGCGATGTGATCGCCGACAGCGCACTGATCCTGCCGTTCGCGCTGATCCCCGGGGTCGGCCTGGCGCCGGTGCTACTGGTGACACTGCTGGCGGTGTTCAGTGAATACGCTGGCGTACTTGGGCCGATGGTCGGCGCATCGCGGCGCTATGACGGGCCGATGGGCAAGAGTGATCGGGCGTTCGTTCTCGGCGTACTGGCCACTGGCGTAGCCCTGGGTTGGCTCGGCGCCGGCTGGGTGGATGGCGTGATGTGGCTGGTGGCTGCATTGCTCGCCTACACCCTGGTCAATCGAGTGCGCCAGGGCCTCAAAGAACAACAAGAAACCCCTCCGACGGCATAAGGATCTTGCGATGCGCGAACAGCAACAGCACACCTTCAGCACCCATGACGGCGTAGAGCTTTTCTACCGGCACTGGCCTGCGACCACCGCGACCGGGCCTGAGCCACGCCAGGCGATCCTGCTGTTCCATCGGGGCCACGAGCATTCCGGGCGCATCGCGCACCTGGTGGATGAGCTGGACCTGCCGCACTTTGATTTCTTCGCCTGGGACGCCCGTGGCCACGGCCAATCCCCCGGCGAACGTGGCGACAGCCCCAGCTTTGCCACCAGCGCACGGGACGTGCAGACCTTCTGCGACCATATCGGCGCAACCTACGGCATTGAGCCCGCCAACCTCGCCGTCATTGCCCAAAGCGTCGGCGCGGTGATCGCCGCCACCTGGGTCCATGACTACGCCCCCAACATCCGCGCCCTGGTGCTTGCCTCCCCGGCATTCAAGGTCAAGCTCTACGTGCCCTTCGCCCGGCCAGGCCTGGCGTTGATGCGACGCTTTCGCGGCAACTTTTTCGTCAACAGCTACGTCAAGGCCAAGTTCCTCAGCCATGACCCCGAGCGCGTCGCGTCCTACGACACAGACCCGCTGATCACCAAGGCGATCTCGGTGAATGTGCTGCTGGGCCTGTACGAAGCGGCCGACCGCGTAGTCGCCGATGCCCAGGCGATCCAAGTGCCGACCCAACTGCTGATCTCTGGGTCGGACTTCGTGGTGCATCGCAAACCCCAGCAGCAGTTCTTCGAGCGCCTGGGCAGCCTGAAAAAAGAACTGCATATCCTGCCCGGTTTTTTCCACGACACCCTCGGCGAGCGTGACCGCGCCGTGGCACTGGCCAGCGCCAGGCGTTTTATCCTGCAAAACTTCGAACACCCGCTGGACCGCGCCAGCCTGCTGGATGCCGACAAGATCGGCGCGACATGCGCCGAATCCGAATCCCTTGCCGCGCCGCTGCCGCGCAACTCGCTACGTGACCTGTACTGGCGCATGACCCGCGCCAGCATGGGCCTGGGCCGCCAGTTGTCCGAGGGCGTGAAGCTTGGCTTCGACACCGGTTTCGATTCCGGCAGTACCCTGGATTATGTCTATCGCAACAAGCCCACCGGCAAAGGTGCGCTGGGGCGGATGATCGACACCAACTACCTGAACTCCATCGGCTGGCGTGGAATTCGCCAGCGCAAACTGCATGTCGAAGAATTGCTGCGCCTGGCCATGGTCAAGCTGCGGGATGACGGGCGCGAAGTGCGCATCGTCGACATCGCCGCGGGGCATGGTCGGTACATTCTGGAAGCCTTGCAGGGCGTTTCTCCACTGCCGGAATCGATCCTGTTGCGCGACTACAGCGATATCAACGTGCGCGACGGTGGCGCGCTGATCCGCGAGAAAGGCCTGGAAGACATTGCGCAGTTCGTCAAAGGTGATGCCTTCGACCGGGCCGACCTGGCGGCGCTGGCACCCAAGCCGACACTGGCGGTGGTGTCCGGGCTGTACGAGCTGTTTGCCGATAACGCCATGGTCGGTGGCTCGCTCGCCGGCCTGGCCGAGGCCGTGGAGCCCGGTGGCTACCTGGTGTACACCGGCCAACCGTGGCACCCGCAACTGGAACTGATCGCCCGCGCCCTCACCAGCCATCGCCAGGGCCAGGCCTGGGTGATGCGCCGTCGCAGCCAGGCGGAAATGGATCAACTGGTGGAGGCGGCGGGCTTTCGCAAGATCACCCAGCGTGTGGATGAGTGGGGCATCTTCAGCGTCTCGCTGGCGCAGAAGATCTGAGCATGCGCGAACCGGGACTTTTCAAACCAGCGCTGCTGTGGCTAATGCTGTTGGCGCCGCTGTTTTTCGGCACCTACGGCTTTGCCACGTGGGTGACCAGCCAGCGCAGCGACGTCGGCACCCTGGTGTTCGGCTGGGAAACCCATATCCCGTTCTGGGCCTGGACCATCGTGCCCTACTGGTCGATCGACCTGCTCTATGGTTTCTCTCTGCTGCTGCCCAACAGTCGCCATGAGCTCAAGCAACATGCACTGCGCCTGCTCAGTGCCCAGTTGATTGCGGTGAGCTGCTTCCTGCTCTGGCCGCTGCGCTTCACCTTTGAGCGCCCGGAAATGGACGGCGTGTTCGGTTGGCTTTTCGCGGTGCTGGCGGGGTTCGACAAACCGTTCAACCAGGCGCCTTCGCTGCATATCGCCCTGCTGGTGATCCTGTGGGTGATGTACCAGCGGCATAGCCAAGGCCTGTGGCGCTGGCTGGTGCATGGCTGGTTCGCGCTGATCGGCATTTCGGTGTTGACCACTTACCAACACCACTTTATCGACTTACCCACAGGCGCCCTCGCCGGCTGGCTGTGCGTGTGGCTATGGCCGGTAGATCATCCAAGCCCGCTGCTTAATGCGCGCCTGGCCAAAGATCCGAAACGTGGGCGCCTGGGTTTGCGCTACGCCGTGGGCGCCCTGCTGCTGGCGACAGCGGCCTTTACCTGGGGCGGCGCCTGGCTATGGCTGTTGTGGCCGGCCGTCGCGGTGTTGCTGGTGGCGCTCAACTATTGGCTGTTGGGTGCCGCAGGCTTTCAGAAACGGGCCGATGGCCGACTCAGCCCGGCGTCCCGCTGGCTGTACGCGCCTTATCTCGCGGCGGCGTGGCTCAACTCGCGGCTATGGACACGTAAACACCCACAACCCGATCTGATTGTGGATAACGTATGGCTGGGGCGAATTCCGACGACAGCGCAGCTAAGTTCATTCAATGCCGTGCTCGATCTGTGTGCCGAACTGCCGGTTTATCCACAAGGTCGCGCTTACCATGCCCTGCCCGTCCTCGACCTCACCGCCCCCACACCTGCACAGTGCCTGGAAGCCGCCCAAGCCATTGAACGCTTGCGCGAACACGGGCCCTTGCTGGTGTGCTGCGCCCTCGGCTACTCCCGCAGCGCCAGTGCCGTGGCGGCATGGCTGCTGCACAGCGGGCGCGCCAGCACCGTGGATGAGGCACTGGCTATTATTCGTACAGCACGACCGGATGTGGTCCTGCATGCCAATCACCGTCAAGCCTTGGGAGATCTGCCGTATGCCCGCTGATATGCAACTCCAGGTGGTCGCCAGCCTGCTGCGGCGTGGCCGCTCGCTGGATCAGTTATCCACAGGCCTGACCTTGCTCGGGGTGCTGTTTGGCCTGGCGCAACTGTTGATGGTCAGTATCACGCCGATCTGCCTGCTGCTCAGCCTGTGGATGATTATCCTCGGGCTGCTGCAAAAGTATTGGGCGCTGCGGGTGGCGTTCGATGCCGATCTGTTTGCACTAATGGCCAAGGACATAGAGCGCACCGGCGAACTGGACCAGAGCCTGCAAACCCTGGGCTTGCAACCGGCCAACCGCGCCAGCCGACCCTGGACCGAGCGCCAGCGCGGCGCCCTCAAATTGCTGCGCAAACAGGCTTACCTGCTGGGCGCGCAAGTATTACTGACATTGGCCGTCATCCTGGCCAGCCCGTGGCTGCCCTTCGCCGGATAAGGAATTCCCATGTTCGAACCTGTGGTCGCAACCCTGATTACCTCCATGGCCCGCACAGTGACCGGCGCTCGCAGCCTGTGGCTGGGTTGTGCGCCAGAACCGGTGCAGCGCATCTACTTTGCCAACCACAGCAGCCACGGCGACTTTGTGCTGCTCTGGGCATCCTTGCCGCAGAACCTGCGCAAAACCACGCGCCCGGTGGCGGGCACCGACTACTGGAACAAGAGCGCCTTGCGCCGCTACATCATCAACCGGGTCTTCAATGGGGTGCTGATCGACCGCGAGCGCAAAGACCCTGTAGATAACCCGCTGCAACCGATGCTCGAAGCCCTGGAACATGGCGACTCACTGATCATCTTTCCCGAAGGCACGCGCAACCTGGAGGATGGCCTGTTGCCGTTCAAAAGTGGCCTGTATCACTTGGCAAAGAGTTATCCACAGGCGCAACTGGTCCCGGTGTGGATCGCCAACCTCAACCGCGTGATGCCCAAGGGTCGCGTGCTGCCGCTGCCACTGTTGTGCACCACCAGCTTTGGCGCACCGCTGCAACTGCAGGACGACGAAGACAAAGCCCTGTTCCTCGCCCGCAGCCGCGACGCCCTGCTCGCCCTCGCCCCGGAGCATTCCTGACATGGATAGCCAAACCCTGATGTTGTTCGGCGGCATCGGCATGATCCTGGTGCTCGCCTCGCTGATCGGCCTGATCCTCAAGCTGCGCACCCGCGGCGCACCCAATGCGGTAATCGACAACCTCAACGCCCGCATCAATGCCTGGTGGGTGATGGTGGTGGTGATCGGCATCGCCTTCTGGCTCGGTACTGGCGCGGTGATCCTGTTGTTCTACGCCGTCTCGTTCTACGCCCTGCGCGAATTCCTCACCCTCACCCCCACCCGCCGCAGCGACTACCCAGCGCTGGTCGCCGCGTTCTACCTGGCCCTGCCCCTGCAATACCTGCTGATCTACTTTGACTGGTACGGCCTGTTCTCGATCTTTATCCCGGTCTACGTGTTCCTGCTGCTGCCCATCCTGGCCTCCCTGGGCGGCGACAGCACGCACTTCCTGGAGCGAGCCTCGAAAGTACAGTGGGGCCTGATGATCGCGGTGTTCTGCGTATCCTTCGTCCCGGCCCTGCTGACCCTCGACATCGCCGGCTACGAGGGCCGCAACCTCTTGCTGATCGCCTACCTGGTGATCGTGGTGCAACTCTCGGACGTGTTGCAGTACGTGTGCGGCAAACTGTTCGGCAAACACAAGATCGCGCCCAACCTGTCACCGTCGAAAACCGTCGAAGGCTTTGTTGGCGGAATCCTGCTGTCATCCCTGATCGGCGCAGCGCTGTGGTGGATCACACCGTTCAACCCCTGGCAGTCTTTCCTGATTGCGCTGCTGATCAACCTGCTGGGCTTTGCCGGCGGGATTGTGATGTCGGCGATCAAGCGCGACCGAGGCGTGAAGGACTGGGGGCATATGATCGAAGGACACGGCGGGATGCTGGATCGGCTGGATTCGGTGTGTTTCGCGGCGCCGATTTTCTTTCATCTGGTGCGGTATTGGTGGACCTGAGCAGTACCCCGCAGTGCTGAAACGACAAGACCCGATGTCCGCCAGGGACATCGGGTCTTGTGGGTTTAGAGCGACTTACATCAGTGCTGCCGCTGGTAGAGCCCCAGGTTATCAACCTTGAAACTGCTGCAAGCGCCAGCATTGTCCAAATCGATCCGGATGCCTTTCACATGCTGCAACGTCAACCAACGCGGTGACGCATCCAACGGCACGATCAACGTCCCGTCCTCTGCATTGAAACGAACACTGGAGGCTTCGAACGGCCCTTGTTGCCCGTCTCCCCACCAGAACACCTGCATACGCGGCTCGGCGGCGCGGCCTGAGCAGCGGAACTCGAACTTGAGCAGGCCAGCGTCGTGGCCAGAGATATTAAACGCGGAGAGGTCGAAACTGATGGATGGATCTGAACCGTCAACCCGATACGCGCCTTCTTGCACTGCTAATTGATTTAAGCTTGGGTTCAATTCATCCAGTGATTTGACTCTCACCATTTTTTTGTCCAGGGACGCTTGGGAGCGCCCCCATGCCACCGGGATTTTTTGCAACTCAGCTTTCCCAAAAGCCTTCTGTAACAACGCGGTCTTGTAATCAGCAAGCTCACGAGCGTTTGTTTTTAGTAGTGTCATGGAGTTTTTCGATGTAGAAAAAGCTTCAAGGGGAGGTCCTCCCAACCAAACGCTCTGCCCCGCGACATCAACACGCATTACACGACGTACATCACCCGAGTGAATACGAACTTCATCGCCCACCTTGATGAGGCTTACCAGCGCTGGATCTTCTACATACGCTGCCGCTGCATTTCGGTGCCCCCCCCTCAGCCAGTTAACGTCCGTAAAGTCCATCAGAGGAATATCGATCTGTACTGATTGCGCTTCTACACTGCCTTTTTTGTAACCCAGGATGAAACCATTTACATATGCTGGATCGTAGTTATCAACAATAAAACGATACAGATAAGGATTACGCAGAGCTAGCCCGCCGCCGTCATGGATAACATTCGTCCCTTCCAGTAATGCAACAGTCGGCAGACTTTCTTTCAATGTATCAATGGCGCGTTTTTGTTGGGCTGGCGAAACCATATTGTAGGCCGCGGTCACCGGTAAGATAGGTCGATAACCCAGATAAAAGTACTGCGCATTACGCGACGTCAGGTCCAAGTAAGTCTCACCCGCGGGTACATGCTCAGCTAATACTTTCGAAAGGCTGGTTAACCTCACCCAGTGTTCTTCCTGGACGGAAGCACGTCCGAGGTTGGGCAAGCCAGTACTTGGACCATCTCGTAGCTCGGGTGTGGCAACAGTTGCTGCCGTGGACTGAATTAGATTGTTGATCGCTGTCGTAAACGGCGCATAACCCAAAACCGAACTTATACTCGCCACAATTACAATCATCATCACCCGGGCACCAGAGTCTAGGACTCTCCATACAGCAACCGGCAACAGGATTGCCCAGCCCAGACTCGCGGCCAGTCCTGGGCGGGACATCGCGCCAGGATCGATACGCCCCATTGAATAAGGGATCAACAACAAGACGAAAAACAATACAATAATTAAGGGAAAAGCAGCTACGGCACGACGATTGGCGTCTTTGCACCAGCCGCATATAAGCAGTAAGCAGACCAGCGGAATAGCGATCCAAGACATGCGTACAACTTCAAAAACGAAACCTCGCTGTCCACCAACAACCCAACTCAGACTCCACGGAATACCATAGGCAACCTGGTTGATAGGGCCGTTTTCCAACACATAACGAATCGCCCCCAACAACATTGAGCCGGTAGGGGTGACTAAACCCACAACCAGAATCACTACGGCCATCGCAATAACACCGTTCAAAGACTCTTTCTTGCGATTTTGCCAAACTCGCCAAGCAAAATAAGTCGCCATCAGGCCGCTCGCCGCAGCCAGTAACAACCCTTGCGGCGGAACACCCAATACAGCAATTGGCGCCGTCACCATCCACACAATAAGCCAGTGGGAGGGCCGTACATATAATTTCGGGCTCAACCAAAGGCACAGAAATGGCGTCAGATACAGCCAACTCAAATTCCCAAAAAGGCAGAAAATTGAAATGAATGCGAAACCGATACTACGAGTGAAATAATACAGCGATAGGAAGGAGGCAAACGCTAGGATAGCAAAGGCAAGATTACCTACCTGTGCGATAGTTCCTGCCGAACCGTCATAAAAAACAAATGACAAAAACTGTGTAAAGTCGTCACCAATAATTCCATGAGCGGGGATATAGCCTATATAAGGCACAATCCCATTAAGATATGACCACCACCCCAGCATACTTTCGCCAAAATGGTAATCATCAGGACTCACAACAGGAGAAATTGTATTACCTGCTTTTAATGCAAGTAATAATCCAAAAAAAGCAACAGGTGATAATAGTCCGTATAAATCCTGAGACAGAGAATACTTTCTAAATCGCTTGCTCACATCAATTATGGCCCAGACAACCATACCAATCAGCAAAACTTTCAGCCACACGCTAGTATCATATTTTGAAACGTTGCCGTTAGGCTCCTGTAGCCTTGCGGGGTAAAGAACCAGGTAAAACGTCGAGAGCCCTAGCTGAACGAAAAGGAGTAACTTGGAAACGTTTCGCGAGAAGCCTTTGGGCCTCCAAATGGCATAAATAAGACCTGCCACCCACCCTAAGGCTGCGATGGTATACCCCAACCGCGCCAGCCGCGTGAGATCTATGTCCGATACCATCGCCGCCGGGGCCCGGCCAAGCACTAGTGCCAGTTCTGGTTTTACAAGCACCAGCAAAAGAATACCCAATGCGCCCACACCATAGATGCGTGGATTGACGTCAATCCCCCTTAAAGCACTCGCCGTTGCGGCAACGGCGATAAAAGTAACTCCGGAAATTGAGCCGTAGAAAATCCTTGAGTCTTTCTGCTCAAAAAAAACAAAAGACGCAATGGCAGCAACAGCAGGAAGCGACCACCATAGATACTGAATGGAAAGTTCAAGCGCAGAGTTAGTTCCGAATAATTTTTTCTGCCGCTCTATTGTCGAAGCCAAAAACAAAAACGCACATACAAAGGCAGCAAGAAAAGCGGGGACAGCAATAAGGTCCTGAAATTTTGTCTGCGCCGACCACGTGATACTCCCGACGACGAAATCCGCATACCTTGGTGCGACTGCAACGTCGAGGCAGAAAACTAAAACCAGCGCCGAGAAAATTAAAGCCGCCAGTGCGCAAGAAACCCTTTCATTCATTTCCAGATGCTTGAACATTTCACTACCAGATCTTTAGTTGTACTTGCCAAAACAAGCTCGGAACAATACCGCCAGTACCGAAAGGTTGCCTTTTACGCTGCTGATCTTGGTAGGGACTTCACCTTGGGGATAACGACGTACTGTCGCCAGTTCCACGCAGCGATAGCCCAGTTTCGGCGCTCGGTATGACAGATAGGCAAGTAGTTCATACGTAGTGAACACATCACGGAAGATCGCCATCTTCGGATCAATCAGCATCTTGCGGCTGTAGGCGCGAAAACCCTGGGTGGTATCTGTCCACTTGAAACCGGAAAACAGGCTCAGCATCGGCGCGTGGATAAAACGGATAGCAAAATCGCGGGACTTGGGAGTGTTCTCGGCAACACCACCCTCGACAAAACGTGAAGCCTGGACAAAATCCACACCCTGCTTGAGTGCTTCGATAAAGCGTGGAATAGCCTCGGGATCATCCTTGTCGTTGCCATCAATGGTCACGATACCTTCGTAGCCCTGATCCAGGGCGAAGGCATAGGCGCAGCGCAACTGCGCGCTCAACTTGCCAGGGGCCGTCTTGACCAGCAAGCCACGTACCCCCACCTGTTGCAGTGATTGCAACTCGAGCGAGCCATCAGAACTGCCACCATCAACGATGATAATGTCGGCCATGTCCGCGATGTTGAACGCCGCCATACGGGCGAGCAGGTTCTTGATCCGGTCACCTTCGTTGATGACCGGGATGACCACGCACCACGGGTGCTGGCGACCCAGCCAGAGTGGTGTGTCAAAAGAAGGTACCTGCCAGCCGGCACGTACATCGGGAGCAATATCAGAAGAAGTCATTTTAATTTCCATCAAACGACGCGAGCTGTGATCAGCCCTACGCCAGCAATAACCAGGGCGATGCCGACTCCCGTGGTCCAGTGGAAGGACTCACGGAAAAACAGCAGGGAAAACAGGGCGACCGTCGCGATAGCCCCGGCTGTCAGAACCGGGTGTGCCACGTTCAGAGGCAAACGGGCCAATGCTGCGGCATAGAGCAGGAACGCAGCGCCATACAGGCCCAGACCGACCCAGAACGGCCAGTTGCTGAGCGCCGCCATCGGGTCGCTCAAGGAAGGGAATTTGCGCGGGGGCATCATCGCCATCTTCACCAGGACGCTGGCGGAGGCGTTCGACAAGATACCCAGGATCAAAATGATCCATTTCATGCTCATGCCGTCACCTCGTCGGGGGTGCGGTAATACTCGCGGGCAACCTGCAGCGCACGCTCGATCGATTGCGCATGGGGTTCAGCCTTGGTAGCCACCATCTCAATGGTGACCACATGCCCCGGCAAGTATTGGGCTACGGCACGTGCCATTTTTTCATGGTCGGTACCGCCGTCACCCAACGGGAGCAAGTCAGGTTCACTGGCGTGGATATGCCCGATCAACTCAGCACAGTCATCAAGCACGGTGAATGGATCTTCACCGTTGATTGCCAACGCCCCGGTGTCCAGTTGCATCCGGATAGCCGGATGATCGATTGCCCGCACCACCCCCGCAGTTTCCGCACTGGTGGTCATGAAGTTTGCATCGTAGCAGGTGGGGTTGGGCTCCAGGCAGATCGTCACACCGCTCGCCTGGGCGATATCGCCCAATTGCCGGAAGAACGCCACAGCGGCATCCTGCGCCTGCTGATCGGTCAAACCACTGCGATCACGGTTCTTCGGTGAGCCAAACACAATCCGTGTTGCCCCCAGGCCCGCGCCAATGCGGCACACGCCCGCCAGGTGTTGCAGCAAGTCCGCCTGGCTTTGCACGGAGCCGAACACATTCAGGCCCGTAGTGCCGAACAGCAATGCCTGCATACCGGTCAACGCAATCCCACGCTGCGACCACCAATCCTTGACCCGCGCAATCTCTTCGTCCGTGGCCTTGGCAGGCTCCGGGAAATATTTGCCCGGTGCAATATCAATTGCATCCACGGCAAACCGCCCAAGCAGTTCAGCAATGGCTTCGTCCTCGGTGGTCTCCCAAGCGATATTGGAAATCGCCAGCCTCATGCCTGTGCTCCCGATGCGGCCTTGAGCGGCTCCGACTGCGCGTAGGCCCGCACAGCCTGCACGGTTTCGCGAGCGCTGTACTGGTAACGCCCGGTGCCACCAAACAGCTGCGCATGCTTGGTCTGCATGTCATAGGTAGCAGCAGCATTGGCCAGGGTATTGGTGAAAGGCTTGCCGAAACCCTTCTGCGAAATGTCGGCGACACTCACTGCCTGGGCGGTCAGGTGGACCAGCTTGAGTCCCGCATCGAGCGCGGTCTGGATGTCGTACCACAAGTTGATCATCGGGTAGAACTGGAACACGCCCCGGCTATCGATTGCCTGCAGGTTGTTGTCGTTGAGGAAGTCAAAAATCACGTTTTTACGCAATCCAGGCCCGACGAGCCCCGGCAGGCGAACGATCAAGTGATTCGGAAAATGACTTTCGACGAAGGTTTCCAGCAGCCGACGGTGCAGGCCATAGGCATGCAGGCCGGACTCATCGACCGGAGTGTCTTCATCAACGCCGATGGGGCTTTTGAACACATCAACCGTGCTGATCAGAACGAAGGTCTTGCACTGGATGGTTTTCAGATGGGTGATCAGTGCTTCGATCTTCTGGCGGTCGGCCTCAGGCTCGCGGTTGGCAATCCATTTTTGCGCCGGGGCGCCGGCACAGACCACGAGGTCGAAGGATTTGCCTTCTATCTCACTGATGTTGGTGGACCGGTACAAGTCCCCGAAAGAAGCCTGTTTAAGAAGCGTGCCCCCGACAAACCCGGAGAAACCAATAAGCGAATTCATCTTTTTCCGCTCCAAACCTGAAGTTTTATTGACCTTGATGGGAAAAACTCTCGGTATCCAGTTTTTCAAGCACATCGTAAATGTTGTCTATCTTGCCACCCAGCACGGAAAAGCAACCTGGCAACTCGGCGTGTTTCTCGAAAAGGATCGGGCGTCCATCATCACCTTCATTCTTCACCAGGATGGTCTTGACCTCGAACAGCGAATCCTTGTGTTGGGCCTTGAGCACTTCGGGGATATACCGCCCGACGTCCCTGACCATGCGATCAACCCGTGAATCGCGCTCATAAAGCCGCAGCTTCTCGTAGGGATCGAGGCCTTTTTCATCATTCCAGTGCAAATGCGGCGTATAGCGTACATGGGACAAGGTGTGCAGCCCACGGGCCGGGAACGGCATCAGTGAAAAGAACGGTCCATCCATCACCGTGACACCCAACCCCTCAAGGGATTCGGGCATCTGCATCAAGGCCATCTCCGTGATCTCTTGCTTGAGGCCGGTACTGACCCCCGCGAAATCACCCGCAAACTGATTGAGGCCACTGTACGTACAGTTGAAGACGTACCGGCAGGTCGTCAGCGCCTCCTCGCCCAGAGAGGTTTGGGTGACCACTTGCAAAGGCGCCGCTGCGCCTCTGGAAATCGAAGTGACACGTGTCTGGTAGCGAATCTGCACACCGCTTTCTGCCAGCTCGCGAGCCGCCCAGGCCGCCAGGCGGGTGGTGTCGAACGCATATTCCTCGACCAGGAACACTTCTTCTATCAAGCGTGGCTCGAACAAGTCACGCAGCGCTGGATCGGCAGGTTTTAGGTCCGCACCGATATCCCGGCAAAAGCGCTCGAACTGCTTGGCCGTGACCTTTGAGTTGCGTCGGGCAATAGCATACAGCTTGGTAAAGTCCTGCTTGACCACCTGCGGCCAGTCCTGGACAAACCTGGGCAAGTTGACCCGGCTGCGATAAGCCGTCGTGAAGCTGCGCGGGTAGTGATAGCCGTTGTGCACACGTGCCTGGTTGTTGTAACTGGCGCGCGTCATCAGTGCCGCCTCGCGCTCTACCAACAGGATCCTTTTGAAGCCCCTCTGCTTGGCCAGGTAGACCGCAATGGCTGCACCGTAAAACCCCCCGCCGATAATGACGGCATCCTGCTCAGGCTGGCTGGCTTGGGCGCTCGACATCAGGAAACTCGTTCGGAAGGCTGCGCCTTGATCACGGCCGCATCAGGTGCCACCTCTTCAATGTTCAGCTTCTCGCGCCGGGTCATGCGGGCGCTGGTGAACTCCTGCCCTACATGATAGAGCGGCCCTTCATTCGATAGGCTGGCCATGTTGAGGATGTATTCACCCAGCACCAGCAACACCAGGGAAATCAGGAAAAACATGCCCGACTGCTGGAGCGAGAAACTGATCCAGCCGGGCGCTACATCAGCCTTGAAGATACCCACCGAGATCACATAGACGCAGTACACCAGGTTGGCAACCGCGCCAAACAGCGAAAGGTAGGTCACCAGTCGCATGGGCGCGCGCGTGGTGGAAACCAGTAAGCGCACGCCACGATCGATACTGTCGCCCAGGCGCTTGGGGCTGGAGGCCTGGGGCACGGCACTGTACTTGAGGTAGGCACGGGCAAAACCACCGGTGGCCGGGAGATGCCTGTATGTCATCGAAGGCTGGGGGTGTTGCAGGATGAAATTGATCACACGCTTGCTGAGAATGCGGTACTGAGGCGCTTCCTTGGCAAGGTGAACCCCGTTGAAGCGGTTGTACATACTGTGGAACACCGCGTTGGCCCAACGATAGGCCAGGCTCTGGGTGCTCTTTTGTTCGTTGTGGGCAAAGACAACATCGGCGCCGCTGACCGCCTGATCAAGCATCTGTGGGACGAAGTTGATGTCGTCCACCAGCGGATCGATGACTGCAACATAGTCACCCAAGGCGTTTTCCAGGCCGACCCAGGAAGCGGTATCGGTATCCACTTCCTTGGTCAATGCATAGACCTGCAGGTTGGCCAGGCCTTTCTCGCTGGTCAGGCCCTTCAAGACCATGACACTGTCATCATCGGACGCGTTATCCACAACGATCAGCTCATAGTCGCTGACTGTTTTCGCAATGACTTCGGCGGCTTCGGAGAGTATTTTTTCAATTTTATCGCCCTGATTACGAACGACAAAAACGACAGACAAAAAACAGGGGAAATAAGCCATCACCAACTCTCACAAAAATTAATTAAAAGACTGGATGAGTCGTCTATCCGAGATCGCCATATATAGCCCAAAGGCCTCACACCCCTGACCGAGAGTTTCAGCGCCATAGGGTCATTGCCAAGATGGGGTAGCCATTGCCAAACGTTCAAATCGCTCGTCCTTGAAGCACCAGGCCATAGGCACGCCTGAAACAGCAGCCATGCCAGAAAAACCGGGGTAAGGCAGAATAGACAGAAGCTATCAGACCTGGCACCAGCCCAAATTTGCGCCGGATCATACCACAAAAAATGCGGCCCTCACGACGCCGAAATGGCGCTATGCCAGCGTTTAAAGCACGATAAAAAACACCTCGAAGCCTCTTGAGAAAACATGTTTTCAAAATAGTTTAATGATTAAAAAGTTGACCTTTCGCCCTTAATTAAGTCAGCCATCAGCATTCAATCTGAATAATCTGTAAGTAATTAGTCCCCACTCAAGTGGGGTCTTAACACAGCGACTTTTCAGGATAACCTGCACAAATAAAACACCCCGCGAAGGCATGGGCATCATGGGGGGATGCGGTGATCGATTCATCGACGCTTGTGCAAGACTTTGAAGTTGATCCAGTCACACTGAATTTAGACTGTAAAAACTGGTGCACCCAGTAATGACACGACACCCACCTACATTTGATGGAGCCACTTACGGCGAACCTCTGGGTAGGACCAAGGGGCAGGATTCGGCAAAACGGTGATTTCCTCAAACTCTCCAGGCTGTTCGGCATTCCTCGCGTTATGTCTTAACATAGCCGGTTGCCGAAAGAACCGTCATGGCCATGACCATGGAGGGCTTCCGCCCTTTTCGACTACAAATAAGTGTGCTGAAGATGAACAAGCCTTTCATTTCGCTGTGCCCTGAAATTACTCGGGCGCATGCGCTGACGCTGATGGACTGGTTGGAGGATGAGCGCGTCACCTGCTACCTGAGCGATTCGCGTGATGTCTCCCGCTCCATCGAGCACGCCATCGATCGGACTCAATTGCCGATCCTGACCCATCTATTCAACCGGGGCGGGCGATTCTTCATGGCCTATGACCGGCATGACGCCCCGGTGGGCTTTGTCCGTCTCATCAAGACCGGCTCAGATTGCGAGATCGTCCTGGTCATCGGAGACAGCGACAAATGGGGCAGGAACCTTGGCGCCCGCACGATCCGCGAGGGCATGAAACTGGCCTTCCTCGACATGCGGGCCAAGAAGCTCATCGCCAAGATCCACCCGGACAACGCACGCTCGCTGAAAGCCTTTCTGCGCAGCGGCTTTGTGCTTGAGAGCGAAACACCGACATTGAAGTCGTTTTCGATGACGGTGGGGCGCTATCTCCAGTCCTTGCGCGAAGGTGCCGTTGGCGACGCCACTAGGATCTACATCACTGAAATCGACAAGGCCAGGCTCGAGAGCCTGATCGTGCTCGAGCCTGGCCCGGCCGTTGTTGAACTCGAACACGAGCTTGAGCGAGCCATTGTCGTCAAGCCACAGCAGGTGGCGCGCAATGTCGTCACGATGAACTCCAGGGCCTTGCTGCAGTTGGACGACGAAGAGATCGAAGTGGCCCTGGTCTACCCCGAAGACGCGGACAGCAAGGCAGGGAAGCATTCGGTGTATTCCGACATCGGCGCCGCCATTTTGGGTTATCAGGAGGGGGACGCCATCGACTGGCGAATTTCTGACCGGACCCGCCGGATTGAGATCAGGAAAGTGCTTTACCAGCCGGAGGCTGCGGGCGACTTCCACCTATAGAGATCGGGCCCAGGGTACTTCGTGCAGCCATTGAGGACGGTGGCGCGTCTGTAGCAGGCGCTGATCAGAACGGTCAGCTACCTGCGTCAGATTTGATTCTCTAAAACCACCCGATAGACGTTACTCAACCGTCACCGACTTGGCCAGGTTACGCGGCTGGTCAACGTCGGTGCCCTTGAGCACGGCCACGTAGTACGACAGCAACTGCAGCGGGATGGTGTAGAGGATCGGCGACAGGGTGTCGTGGATGTGCGGCATGTTGATGACGTGGGTGCCTTCACCGTTGGTCATGCCGGCCTTCTCATCGGCGAATACGATCAGTTGGCCGCCACGGGCGCGCACTTCCTGCAGGTTGGACTTGAGCTTCTCCAGCAGTTCATTGTTCGGCGCAACGGTGACCACGGGCATGTCGTCGTCCACCAGGGCCAATGGGCCGTGCTTGAGTTCACCGGCCGGGTAGGCTTCGGCGTGGATATAGGAGATTTCCTTGAGTTTCAGGGAGCCTTCCATTGCCACGGGGTATTGCGCGCCACGGCCCAGGAACAGGGTGTGGTTCTTGTCGGCAAACAGCTCCGCGACTTTCTCTACCGTGCTGTCCATAGCCAGGGCTTCGCCCAGGCGAGTCGGCAGGCGGCGCAGTTCTTCTACCAGGGTGGCTTCGACGCCTGCAGCCAATGTGCCGCGCACCTGGCCCAGGGACAGGGTCAGCAGCAGCAGGCCCACCAACTGGGTGGTGAAGGCTTTGGTGGAGGCTACGCCGATTTCGCGGCCGGCCTGGGTCAGCAGAGTCAGGTCGGACTCACGCACCAGGGAGCTGATGCTGACGTTGCAGATCGCCAGGCTCGCCAGGTAGCCCAGCTCTTTGGCATTGCGCAGGGCCGCCAGGGTGTCGGCGGTCTCGCCGGACTGGGAGATGGTCACAAACAGTGTGTCGGGCTGCACCACGACCTTGCGGTAGCGGAACTCACTGGCGACTTCGACCTGGCACGGGATGCCGGCCAGTTCTTCGAGCCAGTAACGGGCGACCATGCCGGCGTGGTAGCTGGTACCACAGGCGACGATCTGTACATTGCGCACTTTGGCGAACAGCTCGGCGGCTTGTGGGCCGAACGCGTTGACCAGCACTTGCTTGTCGCCAAGGCGTCCTTCCAGGGTGCGTTGCACCACGGCTGGTTGCTCGTGGATTTCCTTGAGCATGAAATGGCGGAACTCGCCCTTGTCGGCAGCTTCGGCACCGTCGCGGTATTGCACGGCTTCGCGCTCGACGGAGTTGCCGTTGACGTCCCAGATCGCCACGCTTTCACGGCGGATGTCGGCGATATCGCCTTCTTCCAGGTACATGAAGCGGTCGGTGACCTGGCGCAGGGCCAGTTGGTCGGACGCCAGGAAGTTCTCCCCCAGGCCCAGGCCGATCACCAGCGGGCTGCCACTGCGGGCGGCAACCACACGATCCGGCTGGCTGGCGCTGATCACGGCGAGGCCGTAGGCGCCATGCAGTTCCTTGACCGTGGCCTTGAGGGCGGTGGTCAGGTCGCTGTGGTCCTTGAGCTTATGGTTGAGCAGGTGGGCGATGACTTCGGTGTCGGTGTCCGAGGTAAACACATAGCCCAGGCCCTTGAGTTGTTCGCGCAGCACTTCGTGGTTCTCGATGATGCCGTTGTGCACCACCGCAATATCACCGGAGAAGTGTGGGTGTGCATTGCGTTCGCACGGCGCACCGTGGGTCGCCCAGCGGGTGTGGGCGATGCCCAGGCGGCCAGCCAGGGGCTCACCGGCCAACGCCTGCTCCAGTTCGCTGACCTTGCCCGGGCGACGCATGCGCTCAAGCTTGCCTGCGTTGCTGAAAACCGCCACGCCGGCACTGTCGTAGCCACGGTATTCGAGGCGCTTGAGGCCTTCGAGCAAAATGGCGGTAACGTTTCGTTCAGCGACTGCGCCTACAATTCCACACATGGTTTTCTCCTAGATGACTGCCGCGCAAATCAGCGTAATGCCGCGGGCTTGAATCTGGTCGCGGGCCTCAAGCGGCAGGCGATCATCGGTAATAAGGGTATGGACGCTGCTCCAGGGCAGTTCCAGGTTGGGGATCTTGCGGCCGATCTTGTCGGATTCGACCATCACCACCACTTCACGGGCGACTTCGGCCATCACTCGGCTCAGGCCCAGCAATTCATTGAAGGTGGTGGTGCCGCGCTGCAGGTCGATGCCGTCAGCGCCGATAAACAGTTGGTCGAAGTCATAGGAACGCAGCACTTGTTCAGCGACCTGGCCCTGGAACGAGTCCGAGTGCGGGTCCCAGGTGCCGCCGGTCATCAACAGCACCGGCTCATGCTCCAACTCACTCAGAGCACTGGCCACATGCAGGGAGTTGGTCATCACCACCAGGCCCGGTTGATGACCCAGCTCGGGGATCATCGCGGCGGTGGTGCTGCCGCTGTCGATGATGATCCGTGCATGTTCACGCAGCCGTTTGACCGCCGCCCGGGCGATGGCGCGCTTGTGCACAGAAATGGGCTGGGCAGGATCGCCCACCAGTTCCTGGGGCATGGTAATTGCGCCACCGTAGCGACGCAGCAGCAAGCCGTTGCTTTCCAGCGCGGCGAGGTCCTTGCGGATGGTCACTTCGGAGGTTTCGAAACGCTTGGCCAATTCGTCCACGCTCACTTCACCCTGCTCGTTGAGCAAGGTGAGGATGTTGTGGCGTCTTTGCGGTGTATTTCGTTTCGACATGGTGATGATAAGTTTCGTTTCGAAAGATAACGAAGGCAATCAAAACCTATTGACGAGAAATCGTCAAGCGCGGCGAGTAAAATTTTAAATCCCCAGAAACCAAATGTGGGAGCGGGCTTGCTCGCGAATGCAGTCTGTCAGTTGATACATGCATTGACTGACACTGCATATTCGCGAGCAAGCCCGCTCCCACATTGGAGATTTTTTGCCTGTGAAGGTGTGGATAACTCAGGTCTTTTTGATTTTGACCGGGCGCTTCCAGCCGTCGATATTGCGCTGGCGGGCGCGGGCCACACCTAGCTGCAAGTTATCCACATCCTGATTGATGGTGGAGCCTGCGGCCGTACTGGCACCATCGCCCACCTTCACAGGGGCAACCAGCGAGTTATTGGAGCCGATGAATACATCTTCTCCCAGCACGGTCTGGTGCTTGTTGGCGCCATCGTAGTTGCAGGTGATGGTGCCTGCGCCGATGTTGGTGCGCGCGCCGATAACGGCGTCGCCCAGGTAAGTCAGGTGACCCGCCTTGGCGCCCTCGCCCAGGTGGGCGTTTTTCAGTTCGACAAAGTTACCCACATGGGCCTTGGCCTCCAGCACGCTACCAGGCCGCAACCGCGCAAACGGCCCAGCATCGCTGCCCTCGCCCATCACTGCTCCGTCAATATGGCTGTTAGCCTTGATCACCACGCCCTTGCGCAGAGTGCTGTCCTTGATCACGCAGTTGGGGCCAATCACCACGTCGTCTTCAATGATCACGCGGCCTTCAAGGATCACGTTGATATCAATCAGCACGTCACGGCCCACGGTAACCTCACCGCGCACATCGAAACGCGCCGGATCACGCAGTGTCACGCCCTGGGCCATCAAGCGGCGGCCTTCGCGCAGTTGGTAGTGACGCTCCAGTTCCGCCAGTTGCTTGCGGTCGTTGGCGCCCTGCACTTCCATTGGGTCGTGGGGCTGCTCAGTGGCGACCAGCAGGCCATCGCTGACGGCCATCTCGATGACGTCGGTGAGGTAGTACTCGCCCTGGGCGTTGTTGTTCGACAGACGACTCATCCAGTCCGCCAAATGCGCTGCCGGCACCGCGAGAATCCCGGTGTTGCCTTCGGTAATTGTCCGCTGGGCCTCAGTGGCGTCCTTGTGCTCGACGATGGCTGTGACCTTGCCGTCGGCATTGCGCACGATACGGCCGTAACCGGTCGGGTCGTCCAGCTCGACGGTGAGCAACCCCATCTGGCCAGGCACCACGTGTTTGAGCAGGCGCTGCAGGGTTTCTACTTCGATCAGCGGCACGTCACCGTAAAGGATCAGCACAGTGTCAGCCTTGATGAACGGTACGGCTTGCGCCGTGGCATGACCGGTCCCCAATTGCTTGTCCTGCAATACGAAATTCAAGTCGTCGGCGGCCAGACGCTCACGCACCACGTCGGCGCCGTGGCCAATCACCACGTGGATACGCTGTGGCTCCAATTGTCGGGCGCTGTGGATAACATGGCCAAGCATGGAGTTGCCAGCAACCGGGTGCAGTACCTTGGGCAGGGCTGAACGCATGCGAGTGCCCTGGCCTGCGGCGAGAATGACGATTTCAAGAGACATGAATGGCTACCAATCCTGGGCGGTCCGGCTTCAGACCAAAGAAGTGTTTTGCAAAAAAAGAAAAAGGGTAGCCGAGGCTACCCTTTTTAATCAATCGCGCATGAAGCATGACGGCTTGGCCGCTTACTTCTTGCGGATCTGCTGGAGCGTGCGCAGCTGGGCTGCAGCCTCGGCCAGACGTACAGCAGCAGCGCTGTAGTCGAAGTCCGCACCCTTTTCGTTCAGGGCCTTCTCGGCAGCCTTGACGGCTTCCTGAGCGGAGGCTTCATCCAGGTCGCCAGCACGTTGCACGGTGTCGGCAAGTACCTTGACCATGTTCGGCTGAACTTCGAGGAAACCACCGGAGATGTAGAACACCTCCCTCTCCCCGCCCTGCTTGGTCAGAGTGATCGGACCTGGCTTCAAGCTGGTGATCAACGGCGCGTGGCCCATGGCAATACCCAGGTCACCGAGTTCGCCGTGTGCAATCACCATTTCTACCAGACCGGAGAAGATTTCCCCTTCCGCGCTGACGATATCGCAATGGACTGTCATAGCCATCTGATTGCCTCAACCTGATGAGCGCCCGTTGCCGGGCGCCTGGATTACAGTTTCTTGGCTTTCTCGATCGCTTCTTCGATGCCGCCGACCATGTAGAACGCTTGTTCTGGCAGGTGGTCGTAGTCACCGTTGAGGATGCCTTTGAAGCCAGCGATGGTGTCTTTCAGGGAAACGTATTTACCCGAAGCACCGGTGAAGACTTCAGCCACGAAGAACGGCTGCGACAAGAAGCGCTGGATCTTACGAGCGCGGGATACCAACTGCTTGTCGGTTTCCGACAGCTCGTCCATACCCAGGATCGCAATGATGTCCTTCAGCTCTTTGTAGCGCTGCAGCACGTACTGAACGCCGCGAGCGGTGTCGTAGTGCTCCTGGCCGATCACGTTCGGGTCCAGCTGGCGCGAAGTCGAGTCGAGTGGATCGACCGCTGGGTAGATACCCAGGGAAGCGATGTCACGGGACAGTACGACGGTGGCGTCCAAGTGGGCGAAGGTGGTCGCTGGCGACGGGTCGGTCAAGTCATCCGCAGGTACGTATACCGCTTGGATCGAAGTGATCGAACCTTCCTTGGTCGAAGTGATACGTTCTTGCAGAACGCCCATCTCTTCAGCCAGGGTCGGCTGGTAACCTACTGCAGAAGGCATACGGCCCAGCAGTGCGGATACTTCAGTACCGGCCAAGGTGTAACGGTAGATGTTGTCGACGAACAGCAGAACGTCGTTACCTTCGTCACGGAACTTCTCGGCCATGGTCAGGCCAGTCAGTGCTACGCGCAGACGGTTACCCGGCGGCTCGTTCATCTGACCGTAGACCAGTGCCACTTTGTCCAGAACGTTGGAGTCCTTCATCTCGTGGTAGAAGTCGTTACCCTCACGAGTACGCTCACCCACACCGGCGAACACAGAATAACCGCTGTGCTCGATGGCGATGTTACGGATCAGTTCCATCATGTTTACGGTTTTGCCTACACCGGCACCACCGAACAGACCGACTTTACCGCCTTTGGCGAACGGGCAAACCAGGTCGATAACCTTGATGCCGGTTTCCAGCAGGTCGTTGCCGCCCGCTTGCTCGGCGAACGAAGGTGCTGGACGGTGAATGCCCCAGCGCTCTTCAGTATCGATCGGGCCAGCTTCGTCAATCGGGTTGCCCAGTACGTCCATGATCCGGCCCAGGGTCGCTTTACCGACCGGTACGGAGATGGCAGCGCCAGTGTCGACAACGTCCAGACCGCGCTTCAAGCCTTCGGTGGAACCCATCGCAATGGTACGAACTACGCCGTCGCCCAGCTGCTGCTGAACTTCGAGAGTCGTTTGCGCGCCTTGTACTTTCAGCGCGTTGTAGATGCTCGGTACGCTGTCGCGTGGGAATTCCACGTCGATAACGGCGCCGATGATTTGAACGATACGTCCGCTACTCATAGCTGGATCCTCTGAATATTTGAACCGTTAAACCGCGGCAGCGCCGCCGACGATTTCCGAGATCTCTTGGGTGATCGCAGCCTGACGCGCCTTGTTGTAGATCAGCTGCAAATCGCTGATCAGATCACCGGCGTTGTCGGTAGCGTTTTTCATCGCGATCATCCGCGCCGCTTGTTCAGCTGCGTTGTTCTCGACCACCGCCTGGTACACCTGCGACTCCACGTAGCGCACCATCAAGCCGTCAAGCAGCTCTTTGGCGTCTGGTTCGTAGAGGTAGTCCCAGTGGTGCTTGAGTTCCTGATCCGGGGTCGCCACCAGTGGAATCAATTGCTCCACGGTTGGCTGCTGGGTCATGGTGTTGATGAACTTGTTGGATACCACGGACAGGCGGTCGATCCGGCCTTCCAGGTACGCATCCAGCATCACCTTCACACTGCCGATCAAGTCATTGATCGACGGCTCTTCACCCAGGTGGCTGATAGCTGCAACGACGTTACCGCCGAAGTTGCGGAAAAAGGCCGCACCCTTGCTACCAACAACACACAGATCAATCTCGACGCCGTTTTCGCGGTTTACCGCCATGTCCTTGACCAGGGCCTTGAACAGGTTGGTATTCAAACCACCGCACAAACCACGGTCACTGCTCACTACCACATAACCTACACGCTTGACGGCGCGCTCGATCATGAACGGGTGGCGGTATTCCGGGTTGGCGTTGGCCAGATGCCCAATTACCTGGCGGATACGCTCCGCATAAGGACGGCTAGCAGACATGCGCATTTGTGCCTTGCGCATTTTGCTGACCGCCACTTTCTCCATGGCGCTGGTAATTTTTTGCGTGCTTTTGATGCTCGCAATCTTACTGCGAATCTCTTTTGCGCCTGCCATGTAACACCTATCAGGTTAGCAAGCGGGAGCCTTGCGGCTCCCGCTGCGGCTTACCAGGTTTGGGTGGCCTTGAACTTCTCGATACCAGCCTTCAGGCCAGCGTCGATTTCGTCATTGAAGTCACCCTTCACGTTGATCTTGGCCATCAAATCGGCATGATCTCGGTTGAAGTAAGCAATCAGCGCTTGTTCAAAGCTGCCGACCTTGGCGATTTCGACGTCAGTCAGGAACCCACGCTCAGCGGCATACAGCGACAGCGACATGTCAGCGATCGACATTGGCGCGTATTGCTTCTGCTTCATCAGCTCGGTAACGCGCTGACCATGCTCAAGTTGCTTACGGGTCGCTTCGTCCAGGTCAGAAGCGAACTGGGCGAATGCCGCCAGTTCACGGTACTGAGCCAGAGCGGTACGGATACCACCGGAGAGCTTCTTGATGATCTTGGTCTGAGCGGCACCACCCACACGGGATACCGAAACACCGGCGTTCACAGCAGGACGGATCCCGGAGTTGAACATGGCCGATTCCAGGAAGATCTGACCGTCGGTGATGGAAATCACGTTGGTCGGAACGAACGCGGAAACGTCGCCAGCCTGGGTTTCGATGATCGGCAGTGCGGTCAGGGAACCGGTTTTGCCGGTCACTGCGCCGTTGGTGAACTTCTCTACGTACTCTTCGGATACGCGGGATGCGCGCTCCAGCAGACGGGAGTGGAGATAGAACACGTCGCCTGGGTAGGCTTCACGGCCTGGTGGACGGCGCAGCAGCAGGGAAATCTGGCGGTAAGCCACTGCTTGCTTGGACAGATCGTCATAAACGATCAGCGCGTCTTCACCGCGGTCGCGGAAGAATTCACCCATGGTGCAACCGGAGTACGGTGCCAGGAATTGCAGCGCAGGAGATTCCGAAGCACTGGCAGCCACGATGATCGTGTTGGCCAGGGCGCCGTTTTCTTCCAGCTTGCGAACCACGTTGGCGATGGTCGATTGTTTCTGACCGATTGCTACGTAGACGCAGAAAATGCCGCTGTCTTTCTGGTTGATGATCGCGTCGATCGCCAGAGCGGTCTTACCGATCTGACGGTCACCGATGATCAGCTCACGCTGGCCACGGCCGACTGGGATCATGGCATCGACAGCTTTGTAGCCAGTCTGTACAGGCTGGTCTACCGACTTACGCCAGATCACGCCTGGAGCAACTTTCTCGACCGCGTCGGTCTCGGTGTTGCCCAGTGGACCTTTACCGTCAACAGGGTTACCCAGTGCGTCGACAACGCGACCCAGCAGTTCCTTACCAACCGGAACTTCGAGGATGCGGCCTGTGCACTTGGCGCTCATACCTTCAGCCAGACTGGTGTATGCGCCCAATACAACGGCACCTACGGAGTCTTGCTCCAGGTTGAGGGCCATACCGTAGACGCCGCCCGGAAACTCGATCATCTCGCCGTACATTACGTCGGCCAGACCGTGAATCCGCACGATGCCGTCAGATACGCTGACGACAGTGCCTTCGTTACGGGCTTGGGAGGTCACATCGAGCTTGTCGATGCGGCCCTTGATAATTTCACTTATTTCGGAAGGATTGAGTTGCTGCATTGCTCTGCTGCCCCTTCAAACTCAAGATTTCAATGCTTCGGCAAGATTCGCGAGTTTGCCGCGAATCGAGCCATCGATAACCAGGTCGCCGGCGCGAATGACAACACCCCCAATGAGGGATGGGTCTTCCGCAACTTGCAGGCGCACTTCCCGGTCGAGTCGTGCACTGAGAACCTTGGCGAGTTTGTCTTGCTGTTCTTGGTTCAATGCAAAAGCACTGGTCACTTCAACGTCTACCGACTTCTCTTGTTCGGCCTTGTACAGGTCGAACAGAGCGGCAATCTCCGGCAAAAGCAGGAGACGGTCGTTTTCGGCAATGATGTGGATGAAGTTCTGCACTTTCACATCAAACTTGTCGCCGCACACGTCAATAAACGTGGCGGCCTTGTCTGCGCTCGTCAGTCGCGGGGCCTTGAGCACGCGCTGCATGGTGTCGTCTTGCGACACTGCTGCAGCCAGGCCGAGCATGGCTGACCAAGAGGCCAGCTGCTGGTGGGCCTGGGCGTGCTCGAAGGCTGCCTTAGCGTAAGGTCGGGCCAACGTGGTCAATTCTGCCATGATCGCCCTCGCTTAAATTTCAGCAGCCAGTTTGTTTACCAGCTCCGCGTGCGCGTTTTGATCGATTGTGGCACCCAGGATCTTCTCAGCACCGCCGACGGCCAGAGCACCCAGTTGGGCACGCAGCGCATCTTTGACACCGTTCAATTCCTGTTCGATCTCGGCCTGAGCCTGAACCTTCACACGGTCAGCGTCGATACGGGCTTTTTCAACAGCCTCTTCAACAATCTGGTTACCGCGTTTCTTGGCTTGCTCAATGATTTCAGCTGCCTGAGCCTTCGCTTCGCGCAGTTGCTGACCCGCTTTATCTTGGGCCAACTCCAGGTCGCGAGCTGCTCGTGCGGCAGCGTCCAGTCCATCCGCGATCTTCTTCTGACGTTCGTGCAAAGCCGCGATGACCGGAGGCCATACGAACTTCATGCAGAAAACAACAAAAATCAAGAACGCTAAGGACTGACCAATAATGGTTGCATTAATGTTCACGCCAATACCTCGCTCGTTCGTTGCACAACACACCAATCACTCGAAAAAACGAGTGATTAACCGGCGAGTTGACCAACGAAGGGGTTCGCGAAGGTGAAGAACAGAGCGATACCAACACCGATCATGGTCACGGCGTCGAGCAGGCCGGCAACGATGAACATTTTAACTTGCAGCATTGGAACCATTTCTGGCTGACGCGCTGCGCCTTCCAGGAACTTGCCGCCCAACAGGCCGAAACCAATGGCAGTACCCAGGGCGCCCAGGCCGATCAACAGTGCAACAGCGATAGCGGTTAGACCAACTACAGTTTCCATCTTTCCTCCCGACTTTTACGTCGTATGGTTTAGGTTTTTTAGATTTTAAAGCGGTAAAACAAATCGTTTCATAGCCCTTGGGGGCCACCTTCCCGTTTCACCGGGAAGGACATCAGACTAGTCGAGACTGGTCTTAATGGTTCTCTTCGTGCGCCATCGACAGGTAGACGATGGTCAGCATCATGAAGATAAACGCCTGCAGGGTAATGATCAGGATGTGGAACACAGCCCACGCCCACTGCAGAACAATGCCCAGGCCGCTAAGCCAGAGCAGGCCGCTGCCGAACATCACAGCGATCAGAATGAACACCAGCTCGCCGGCATACATGTTGCCGAACAGTCGCAGAGCCAGGGAAATCGGCTTGGCGATCAGGGTGACGAATTCCAGCAAGAAGTTCACCGGGATCAGCAGGGCTTGAACGAAGATGTTCTTGCTGCCGAACGGGTGCAGGGTCAGTTCGCCGATGAAGCCGCCGATGCCCTTGATCTTGATGCTGTAGAAGATGATCAACGCGAACACCGACAGGGCCATGCCCAGGGTAGCGTTCGGGTCAGTGGTCGATACCGCGCGGAATGGGATGTGCGGGTCGCCGCTGATCCACATGGCCACTTGCGGGATCCAGTCCACCGGGATCAGGTCGACGGCGTTCATCAGGAACACCCAGACGAAGATGGTCAGTGCCAACGGTGCAATCACCGGGCTACGGCCATGGAAGCTGTCTTTCACGCTGCCATCGACGAATTCGACCAATACTTCAACGAAGTTCTGCAAAGCACCTGGCTGACCGGAAGTCGCCTTCTTTGCCGCCATGCGGAAAATCAGGACGAAGATCAGACCCAATGCGACCGACCAGCCCAGAGTATCCAGGTGGAAAGCCCAGAAGCCCATTTCTTTGGCCTCTGCTGCGGAGTGGGCAAAGCCCCAGCCGCCGTTGGGAAGCTGACCGAAGGTCAGGTTCTGCAAGTGGTGCTGGATATAGCCCGAAGCGGTTGTTTCTGCCATGGTTGCCTCAAACGCCCTAAGGTTTCGAAAGTCTTGTTTTCATTAGCAGGGGAGCGAACCAGCTGACCAGTTGGGTCAACACGAAGACGCCGAATACAGCTAGCGGCGCCAATGGCTTCACACCTGCAAAGGTCAGTGCAAACAGCACTGCCGTCAAAATCAGTTTCCCTGCTTCGCCGGCATAAAAAGACCGGACGATAGCCTGGGCTGCTCGGGCGCCGGAAAACCGAAAGGCCCTGTGAGCAAAATACATATTGGGCAGCAAGGCTATCAGGCCTCCGCAGAGTCCTGAATACCCGGCTACGACCCCATGCCAATACCAAAGCGCCAATGCGGCGATCAGCAGAATGACAAATTGGGCCAATAAAACCGGGAAAACGGCCAAGCGATGGAACGGCAACGTGTTTGGCGTGCGGTTTTCCATCACTCTTGCTCCTCAATGGTCGGCTGCCGGAAATCAATAACTTGGCATAATTTGTGCCGACAAAATGCGCGCAGAGTATAGGGGCGGTTCTGCCCCTATTCAACTGCCGGGTAGTGATTTCCGACTGCACGCTACATAAGCAAATGTTTCAGCGGATGTGGGAAAGAACGCCCTGGAGCTCATCGAGGGAGTTATATCCGATAACCAATTGCCCTTTACCCTTCTTACCGTGGCGAATTTGCACCGCAGAGCCCAGCCGCTCGGCCAGGCGCTGCTCAAGGCGCGCAATATCCGGATCAGTTTTGGCGGTTTCAACCGGTGCAGGTTTGCCACTGAGCCACTGGCGAACCAGGGCCTCGGTCTGACGAACGGTGAGACCTCGTGCGACAACGTGTCGCGCCCCTTCAACCTGTTGATTTTCCGGTAAACCGAGCAAAGCACGGGCATGACCCATTTCCAGGTCACCGTGGGACAACATGGTCTTGATCACTTCTGGAAGCGCGATCAGACGCAACAGGTTGGAAACCGTGACACGGGATTTGCCCACCGCATCGGCCACTTCCTGCTGGGTCAGCTTGAATTCCTGCTGCAAGCGCTGCAGGGCAATGGCTTCCTCGATGGGATTGAGGTCTTCGCGCTGGATATTCTCGATCAATGCCATGGCAATGGCAGTTTCATCCGGCACATCGCGCACCATCGCCGGGATGTTTTCCTGGCCGGCCTGCTGGCTGGCGCGCCAGCGGCGTTCGCCGGCGATGATTTCAAACCGACCGCCACCAATGGGGCGCACCACAATCGGCTGCATCACGCCCTGGGCCTTGATCGAATTGGCCAGCTCTTCCAGCGCCTGCGGGTCCATGTCCCGGCGCGGCTGGTACTTGCCACGCTGGATCAAGTCCAACGGCAAGTGTTGCAGCTCACGGGAGTCGGCCTGCACCGCCTGTTCTTCCAGCGAAGTGACAGTCGGACCACTCAGCAGTGCATCCAGTCCACGTCCGAGACCTCGTTTCTTGACGGCCATGGGGATTCCTTAAGTTGGCTGGGCGGCAGCGGTGCGTGAGTTGCGGCGTTGGCGACGAACCATCTCGCCGGCCAGCGCCAGGTAGGCAATGGCACCACGGGATGACTTGTCGTACGCCAGCGCGGGCATGCCATAGCTTGGCGCTTCGGCCAGGCGGATGTTCCGTGGGATCACCGTGTCGTAGAGCTGGTCGCCAAAGTGCTCCTTGAGCTGCGCCGACACATCGTTCATCAGGCTCAGGCGCGGGTCATACATGGTCCGCAGCAGGCCTTCGACTTTCAGGTTCGGGTTGAGCAACTCAGCGATGCGCTTGATGTTATCCACAAGGTCGCTCAAGCCTTCGAGGGCGAAGTACTCGCACTGCATGGGGATAATCACCCCATCGGCGGCGACCAACGCGTTGAGCGTCAGCATCGACAGCGACGGCGGGCAGTCGATCAAAATGTAATCGTAATTCTCGCGGATCGGCGCCAGGGCGCTGCGCAGACGGCTTTCTTTCATCTGCATTTCCAGCAGCACCACTTCCGCCGCGGTCAGATCGCGGTTGGCCGGCAGCAGTTGATAACCGCCGTGCTCGGAATAGTGCATGGCCTGGGCCAGGTCGCACTCGCCAATCAGCAAGTCGTAGACCGAGTTTTCCAGGCCGTGTTTATCCACACCGCTACCCATGGTGGCGTTGCCCTGTGGATCGAGATCGATCAACAGCACCCGACGCTTGGTAGCGACCAGGGATGCTGCGAGGTTGATGCAGGTGGTGGTTTTGCCCACGCCACCTTTCTGGTTCGCTATCGCGAATACCTTAGCCATTCTTGCTTGTGTTCCCAATCATGCCGTGCGGCGCAGTATCAGCAGATGGCGTTGGCCTTGGCAACCGGGTACGGCCAAGGCGTGTTCGCTATCGAGGTGGAAGTCTGCCGGCAATGCTAACAGCTCGTCGCTTGGATGAACGCCCTTCATTGCCAGCCAACGGGTGTTCAGGTCGCCCAGGTGGCGCGTCCAGTTGCTGAAGTTCTCCATGCTGCTGAAGGCCCTGGAAACAATTCCATTGAAGGGCTGCTCAGGCGTGAAGGCTTCTACGCGGCTGTGGATAACTTGCAGGTTGTCCAGCTTGAGTTCGAGTTTGACCTGGGTCAGGAAGCGGGTTTTCTTACCGTTGCTGTCCAGGCATGTCACTTGCGACTCGGGAAACAGGATGGCCAGCGGGATGCCAGGCATGCCTCCGCCACTGCCAACGTCCAACCAGCGCCCGTTTTCGATGAATGGCATCACGCTCAAGCTGTCGAGCAAATGCCGCGAGACCATTTCGTCCGGATCGCGCACCGCAGTCAGGTTGTAGGCCTTGTTCCATTTGATCAACAGGGCCAGATAGCCCAACAGCAACTCATGCTGGGCTTCGGTCAGTTCCACGCCCAATTGGCGCGCACCTGTGGATAACTCTTCGGCGTGTTGCAAGGTGACCAACGAACTCAAGCGCTTTGCTCCAACTGACGGCCCGCGCCGCGTTTTTTCAAATGAATCATCAACAGCGAAATGGCTGCCGGGGTGACGCCCGGGATACGGGAAGCCTGGCCCAGGGTTTCGGGACGAGTTATCCCCAGCTTGCTTTGAATTTCTTTCGACAGGCCGGAAATCCCGGTGTAATCGATATCCACAGGCAGCTTGGTGTCTTCACTGGCGCGCAGTCGAGCGATCTCGTCCTGCTGACGATCAATGTAACCGGCATATTTGGTCTTGATTTCGACCTGCTCGGCCACCTGTGGATCTTCTGCGCCGCCGCCAGTGACTTCGACCAGACCAGCGTAGTCGATTTCCGGACGGGACAGCAGGTTCAACAGGTTGTACTCGTGGGTCAGCGGCGTGCCAAATTTTTCGGCAATGGCATCGCCTTGCTCAGTACCCGGACGCACCCAAGTACTTTTCAGGCGCTGCTCTTCCACTTCGATGCTTTCGCGTTTTTTGCAGAACGCTGCCCAACGCGCGTCATCGACCAGGCCCAGCTCGCGACCTTTTTCGGTCAAGCGCAGGTCGGCGTTGTCTTCGCGCAGGATCAGGCGATATTCGGCCCGGGAAGTGAACATCCGATACGGTTCCTGGGTACCCAGGGTAATCAGGTCGTCAACCAACACCCCGATGTACGCTTCATCGCGACGCGGGCACCAGCTGTCTTTGCCCTGGGCGCGCAATGCCGCATTGGTCCCGGCCAGCAAACCCTGGGCGCCGGCTTCTTCGTAACCGGTGGTGCCGTTGATTTGCCCGGCGAAGAACAGGCCGCCGATCACTTTGGTTTCCAGGCTGTATTTCAAGTCCCGTGGATCGAAATAGTCATACTCGATGGCGTAGCCAGGTCGCACGATGTGCGCGTTTTCCATGCCGCGAATCGACTGCACGATCTGGATTTGCACGTCGAACGGCAGGGAAGTGGAAATCCCGTTCGGGTACAGCTCGTGGGTAGTCAAACCTTCCGGCTCGATAAAGACCTGGTGGCTTTCCTTGTCGGCAAAGCGGTGGATCTTGTCTTCGATCGACGGGCAATAGCGCGGGCCGATGCCCTCAATCACCCCGGAATACATCGGCGAACGATCAAGGTTGGCCGCGATGATTTCGTGGGTACGCGCATTGGTGTGGGTAATCCAGCAACTCACCTGCTTCGGGTGCTGCTCCTTGGACCCCATGAACGACATCACCGGGATCGGCGTATCCCCGGCTTGCTCGGTCATTACCGAGAAATCCACAGAACGCCCGTCGATACGCGGCGGGGTCCCGGTTTTCAGGCGACCGACACGCAGTGGCAGTTCGCGCAGGCGATGAGCCAGGGCAATGGACGGCGGATCACCGGCACGGCCACCCGAATAGTTCTGCATCCCGATGTGGATAAGTCCACCGAGGAAGGTACCGGTGGTCAGCACCACGGATTCTGCAAAGAAACGCAGGCCCATTTGCGTGACAACGCCGCGAACCTGGTCCTGTTCGACGATCAGGTCGTCAGCAGCTTGCTGAAATATCCACAGGTTGGCCTGGTTTTCCAGGGTTTCGCGTACTGCCGCCTTGTACAGAATGCGGTCGGCTTGTGCTCGAGTAGCACGCACGGCCGGGCCTTTGCGGCTGTTGAGCACACGAAATTGAATACCACCCTTGTCGGTAGCCATGGCCATCACACCGCCAAGGGCGTCGATTTCCTTGACCAGGTGGCTTTTGCCGATCCCACCGATGGCGGGGTTGCAACTCATGGCACCAAGGGTTTCCACGTTGTGCGTCAGCAACAGGGTTTTGACCCCCATGCGGGCTGACGCCAGTGCTGCCTCGGTACCGGCATGACCGCCGCCGATGACGATCACTTCAAAACGGGAAGGGAAATCCACCACGCACCTCGTGCCTGCTTATGTAGGTAATCAGGAATTGTCTGTTGAAAGAGTTTTGGAGCTATGGCGGCAAGTATAGGGACTTAGCCCTTCCTAAAGAACCCTTTGCACAAAATTTAACCAGCTGTGGATGAATCAGAGGTAATAGAAATTAAAAGAGAGAAATTTATTAAATCTTTGTTTTTATGTTTATTTCTACTGAGCCTACTTTCTGTGGATAGATCTCTATAGGCCTTTATTTACGTACTGTACAGAGATTCAAAAGTCTGTGGTTAGGTGCCAATGAGGCCCTTGGATAAGTGCTTTAAGCCTGTGGATTAAACAGGTGCTTATCCACAGGCTGGTTTTTACTCAGGTTTCGAGCCCTGTTATCAACTGGGCACAAGGGCGGTTATTCACAGGGCTTAATCCACAGAAATGTGTCACACACGGCAAATTTCACCCACAGCAAGGCAGCCTCGGGGGAGGTAAATTTGAGGAAATGCGAAGGTGTGCCCTGAAACGGACGAAACAGACAGGCACCCATTGCCTGTCTGTGAACAGCGAAGGGTTATTTACCGATGCAGAAGCTGGAAAAGATCCTGCCGAGCAGATCATCAGAGCTGAACGCCCCGGTAATTTCCCCCAGCAGTTGCTGGGCCTGCCGTAAGTCTTCGGCCAACAGCTCTCCCGCGCCCGCCAGCGTCAGCTGTGCTCTGCCGTGCTCAAGGGCGGCGCTGGCATGGCGTAGGGCCTCAAGGTGCCTGCGACGAGCACTGAAGCTGCTCTCCGAGGTCTGTTCATAACCCATGCACGCCTTGAGATGATCGCGTAGCAGTTCCAGGCCATCGCCGGCAGACTTGGCGCTGAGGCTGATCGTGACATGGCCATCGTCGCTGACTTCCAGGGCAATGGCTTCCCCCGTCAGGTCGGCTTTGTTGCGAATCAGCGTGACTTTGGCCGGGTCTGGCCGTTGTTCAAGGAATTCGGGCCACAGGGCAAAAGGATCCACAGCTTCAGGTGCTGTGGCATCCACCACCAACAGCACCCGATCTGCTTCACCGATGGCCTTGAGCGCCCGTTCCACACCGATTTTTTCCACCTGGTCATCGGTATCACGCAAACCGGCGGTATCGACCACGTGCAGCGGCATGCCATCGATATGGATGTGTTCGCGCAGGATATCCCGGGTGGTACCGGCAATCTCGGTGACGATGGCCGCTTCACGCCCCGCAAGAGCGTTGAGCAAACTCGACTTGCCGGCGTTGGGCCGGCCAGCAATCACCACTGTCATACCGTCGCGCAGCAATGCGCCCTGCCCGGCTTCCTTCAGTACTGTGGATAACTCATCGCGGACCTTATCGAGCATGGCCAGGACATGGCCATCGGCAAGAAAGTCGATTTCTTCTTCCGGGAAATCAATGGCTGCCTCGACATAGATGCGCAAACTGATCAGTTGCTCGGTGAGGTTATGCACACGCAGGGAAAACGCCCCCTGCAACGAGCGCAGGGCATTGCGTGCGGCCTGTGCAGAACTGGCCTCGATCAGATCGGCGATGGCCTCGGCCTGGGCCAGGTCGAGCTTGTCATTGAGGAACGCCCGCTCGCTGAATTCACCCGGCCGGGCCAGGCGGCAGCCCAATTGCAGGCAGCGCTGCAGCAGCATGTCCAGCACCACAGGACCGCCATGGCCCTGCAGTTCCAGCACATCTTCGCCGGTGAACGAGTTAGGCCCGGGAAAATACAGGGCCAGGCCTTCATCCAGCACCTCGAGGTCTTCAGCAAAAAAGGGCCCGTAATGCGCGTACCGGGGCTTCAGCTCGCGCCCGCTGATAGCCTTGGCGGCAATGCCGGCCAGCGGTCCGGAAATTCGAACGATACCGACACCGCCCCGGCCCTGGGCGGTGGCGACGGCAGCGATGGTTTCACGAGGAGCGCTCATCAGCGGTTTCCCAGACAAAAGTGACAGAATGCAAAACGCCCCACGAGGGGGCGTCTTGAGTGGTTATCCACAGAGTAAGTTACGCCTCGGCTTTTTTGGCAGCCGCTTCGATCTTACGTGTGATGTACCACTGTTGAGAGATCGACAACACGTTGTTGACCACCCAGTACAGGACCAGACCAGCCGGGAACCACAGGAAGAAGAAGGTGAAGATGATTGGCATCATTTTCATCACCTTGGCCTGCATCGGATCCGGAGGAGTCGGGTTCAGACGCTGCTGGATGAACATGGTCGCGCCCATGATGATCGGCAGGATAAAGAACGGGTCTTTGATCGACAAGTCAGTTATCCACAGCATGAACGGCGCCTGGCGCATTTCCACGCTTTCCAGGAGCACCCAGTACAGCGACAGGAACACCGGCATCTGTACCAGAATCGGCAAGCATCCACCCAACGGGTTGATCTTCTCTTTCTTGTACAGCTCCATCATGGCTTGCGACATCTTCTGCCGGTCATCGCCATGTTGCTCTTTCAGTGCAGCCAGTTTCGGTGCAACCGCACGCATACGGGCCATCGATTTGTAGCTGGCAGCCGACAGCGGGAAGAAAATCCCTTTGATCAGCATGGTCAGGAAGATGATCGACCAGCCCCAGTTACCGACGATGCTGTGGATATGTTGCAGCAACCAGAAGATTGGCTGGGCAATGAACCACAGGATGCCGTAATCCACAGTCAGTTCCAGACCTGGGGATAACTCCTTGAGTACCGCTTGGCTTTTCGGGCCGGCATACAAGGTGGCACTGGTTTCAGCCTTGGCACCTGGTGCAACGGTCAACGCCGGGCCAGTGAAACCAATGATGTAGTTGCCCTGGTTGTCCTTGCGGGTCTGAACCAGGTTGGCTTCACCCTTGTTCGGGATCCACGCGGTTACAAAGTAGTGCTGCAGCCAGGCTACCCAACCACCTTGCACCGTTTCTTTCAGCGCGGCCTTGTCGATATCTTTCATCGACACTTTTTTGTACGGCTCGTTACTTGTCCACAGGGCAGCGCCCAGATAAGTCGCGGTGCCAGTGGCAGTGCTGGAAGAAGGATCGGAGCTGCCGTCACGCTTGAGCTGGGCAAACAGGTTGCCAGTCCAGGCTTTTTCGCTGGTGTTGTCGATCAGGTAGGTGACTTTCAGATCGTACAAACCGCGAGTGAAGCTGAAACGCTTGATGTAATTGACGCCGTCGTGACTGAATTTCAGGTCGACGTTCAACTGGTTTTGGCCATCAGCCAGTTGATAAGTCTTCTGTTCGGTCGAATAAACCGGACGACCGGTAGCACGAGCATCAGGACCATCAGTGCCAGTCAGGCCGCTTTGCGCCAGATAAACACGTTCGCCACCGTTATCGAACAACTGGAATGGAACATCCGGATGGTCTTGGCGACGTGGATACAGTGGCAATTTCAGCTGGGCAATATCGCCGCCCTGTGGATCGATCGCCAGGTCCAGTACATCCGTTTTGACGTGGATGAGGTCTTTATTGGTGATGACCGCGTTGTCTACAGGGGTGCTGGTATCGGCATTCGCGCTGGGTACATCGGCACTGGCGGAAGCATTGTTACCCAACGGTGCATCTGCAATAGCAGGAGCAGACTGATTGGTAGCAACATTCTGAGTCGGCAGGGCAGCCTGGCCATAGTCCTGGTTCCATTTCAGAACCATAACGTAGGACACGATTGCCAGGGCGACGATCAGGATCGTGCGTTTAATATCCATGATTACTCGGCCATCGAAGAAGAACGGGAGGTAGGGATAGGCGGAACCGGGTCATAACCACCGGGATTCCACGGATGACAGCGACCTAAACGACGAAAGGTCAGCCAGCCACCGCGCAGAAGGCCATGATTTTCTATGGCTTCATACGCGTAGCAGGAACAACTGGGGTAGAAACGACAGTGGCTGGCCATCAGCGGACTGATGGCATAACGGTAAAACTGGATCGGAACGAGGGCCAGTTTACGCATCAGTGCTGTCTACCCCTACAGTTTCGGGGCTGACTGCTGGGGTCGGCTTGCTGGTGCGAGCCAAACGTTTCCAGAGCTTGCCGAAATGCTGAATCAATTCGGGGTTTTCTACGTCCCCCAAGCCTTTGCGCGCGACGATAACAATATCCCAACCAACCAGAGTGTCCTGGTGGAGGCGAAACGATTCGCGCATCAGACGCTTGAGGCGATTGCGCTCAACGGAGAGCTTTACGCTCTTCTTGCCGATCACCAACCCGAGACGGGGGTGATCCAGATCGTTGTTACGCGCAAGGAGCAGGAGATTTTTCCCCGGAACCTTGCCGGTGGGGGAGTCAAAGACTGCCTTGAAGTGCCGGGGGGTTAGCAGACGCTTTTCCCGACTGAAGTCCTGACTCACCACCAGTACCGGATTATCAAACTGCCAGACGCGCACGACCTTTGGCGCGGCGACGCGACAGGACAGCACGGCCGTTCTTGGTAGCCATGCGAGCACGGAAACCGTGAGTACGGGCGCGTTTGATGGTGCTTGGTTGGAAAGTACGTTTCATGGCGTGTTACCTGGTTCGTCCACAACGGGCCGGAATGGCCCCCGTTTTAAGAGACCGGGGATTCTAGAGAAAGCAAGCCTCTAGGTCAATTTCCAACCAGCTATTCCTTCAATTAGATATCTGCAGGCCCTGAGACCGATTCCATGAGGTTCGGCTTTCACGAGCAATGCCATAGATATAAAAATAAAGAAGGAAGTTATTTAAAGCTTTTCTGTAAAGCTTATAAAAGCTAGGGAGCCGATCATCTGTGGATAACTGACTTGAGACCATATTCCACGTGCTGTACAGAGGATGACAACACGGGGGAGAAGCAGTGCTCTGCCTGTGCTGCACTGTCGGATAAGCTGTGTGTGGAATGGCTACTTATCCACAGGCCAGTTACCCACAGACTTTCGACCCCACTTGTACAACGAGCTTAGGGGCGCTTATCCACAGAGCTTATGCACAGACCATTTGTCGCCTTTTTTACGGTTAAGGCATTGATTCTTGGCGGCCTGTGAGCAACCTACATGTGGATAAGTGGCCCGCTCGCCGCTACAATGGCGGCTGTTTTTGCCTCACCGGCTTTCAACTTAGGGGATATCCGTGTCAGTGGAACTTTGGCAGCAGTGCGTGGAGCTTTTGCGCGATGAGCTGCCTGCCCAGCAATTCAACACCTGGATCCGTCCACTACAGGTCGAAGCCGAAGGCGACGAGTTGCGTGTCTACGCACCCAATCGTTTTGTTCTCGACTGGGTCAACGAGAAGTACCTGAGCCGCGTTCTCGAATTGTTCGACGAACATGGCAATGGGATGGCTCCTGCGCTCTCCTTATTAATAGGCAGCAAACGCAGCTCCGTACCTCGCGCCGCCCCCAACGCGCCGCTTGCCGCCGCTGCGTCGCAAGCCCAGGCTGCCTCTGCCCCGGTCAATCATGCGCCGGCGCCCGCTGCGTCTATGCCGACGAAATCCGCCGCGCAGAAAAACGCGCCAGTCAGCGAAGAGCCCTCCCGCGACAGTTTCGACCCGATGGCAGGAGCCAGCTCCCAGCAGGCGCCGGTACGTGCCGAACAGCGCACGGTCCAGGTCGAGGGTGCGCTCAAGCACACCAGTTACCTGAACCGCACCTTTACCTTTGAAAACTTCGTCGAAGGTAAATCCAACCAGCTCGCCCGCGCTGCGGCCTGGCAGGTAGCCGACAACCCCAAGCATGGTTACAACCCACTCTTCCTTTACGGCGGCGTTGGCTTGGGTAAGACGCACTTGATGCACGCTGTGGGTAACCACCTATTAAAGAAGAACCCGAATGCCAAGGTCGTGTACCTGCACTCGGAGCGCTTCGTGGCCGACATGGTCAAGGCGTTGCAACTCAATGCGATCAACGAATTCAAACGCTTCTATCGCTCCGTCGATGCGCTGCTGATCGATGACATTCAATTCTTCGCGCGCAAGGAACGTTCCCAGGAAGAGTTTTTCCACACGTTCAACGCCCTGCTTGAAGGTGGCCAGCAGGTCATCCTCACCAGCGATCGCTACCCCAAGGAAATCGAGGGCCTGGAAGAGCGTCTCAAATCGCGCTTCGGTTGGGGCCTGACCGTTGCGGTAGAGCCGCCGGAACTGGAAACCCGGGTCGCGATCCTGATGAAAAAGGCCGACCAGGCGAAAGTCGATCTGCCTCACGACGCCGCATTCTTCATCGCCCAGCGCATCCGCTCCAACGTGCGTGAGCTCGAAGGCGCGCTCAAGCGCGTCATCGCTCACTCGCACTTCATGGGCCGCGATATCACCATCGAGCTGATTCGCGAATCCCTCAAAGACCTGCTGGCGTTGCAAGACAAACTGGTGAGTGTGGATAACATTCAGCGCACTGTGGCCGAGTACTACAAGATCAAGATTTCCGACCTGCTGTCCAAGCGCCGCTCGCGCTCGGTAGCGCGTCCGCGTCAGGTGGCCATGGCGCTCTCCAAGGAGTTGACCAACCACAGCCTGCCGGAAATCGGCGATGTATTTGGTGGTCGCGACCACACCACGGTCTTGCACGCGTGCCGCAAGATCAACGAGCTTAAGGAATCCGACGCGGATATTCGCGAGGACTACAAGAACCTGCTGCGTACACTGACAACTTGATGAACACCAGCGCAGCTTATTAAGGCAAGGGACTAGACCATGCATTTCACCATTCAACGCGAAGCCCTGTTGAAACCCCTGCAACTGGTCGCAGGCGTCGTCGAGCGCCGACAGACCTTGCCGGTACTTTCCAACGTACTGTTGGTTGTCGAAGGCCAGCAGTTGTCGTTGACCGGTACCGACCTGGAAGTCGAACTGGTTGGTCGTGTACAGCTGGAAGAACCCGCTGAGCCCGGTGAGATCACCGTGCCTGCGCGCAAGCTGATGGACATCTGCAAAAGCCTGCCCAACGACGCGCTGATCGACATCAAGGTCGATGAGCAGAAGTTGGTGGTCAAGGCCGGGCGCAGTCGTTTCACCCTGTCGACCTTGCCGGCCAACGACTTCCCGACTGTGGAAGAAGGCCCGGGTTCGCTGACCTGCAGCCTGGAACAAAGCCGTCTGCGTCGTTTGATCGAGCGCACCAGCTTCGCCATGGCCCAGCAGGACGTGCGTTACTACCTCAACGGCATGCTGCTGGAAGTCTCTGAAGGCATCATCCGTGCCGTGGCCACTGACGGTCACCGCCTGGCCATGTGCTCGATGAAGGCTGATATCGGCCAGCCGGATCGCCACCAGGTGATCGTGCCGCGCAAAGGTATCCTGGAGCTCGCGCGTCTGCTCACCGAGCCGGACGGTAACGTCAGCATCGTCCTGGGCCAGCATCACATCCGTGCGACCACTGGCGAGTTCACCTTCACCTCCAAGCTGGTAGACGGCAAGTTCCCGGATTACGAGCGTGTGCTACCCAAAGGTGGCGACAAGCTGGTGATCGGTGATCGTCAGGCGCTGCGTGAAGCGTTCAGCCGGACCGCGATCCTGTCCAACGAAAAGTACCGGGGTATTCGCCTGCAATTGGCCAACGGTCAGCTGAAAATCCAGGCCAACAACCCGGAGCAGGAAGAAGCCGAAGAAGAAATCAGCGTTGATTACAACGGCGGCTCGCTGGAGATTGGTTTCAACGTGAGCTACCTGCTTGATGTGCTGGGTGTGATGACCACTGAGCAAGTGCGTCTGATCCTATCCGACTCCAACAGCAGCGCCTTGGTGCAAGAATCCGATAACGACGACTCGGCTTATGTTGTTATGCCGATGCGCCTGTAATCATGTTCAGCAGAAGCTAGATGTCCCTCAGTCGCGTCTCGGTCACCGCGGTGCGCAATCTGCACCCGGTGACCTTCTCCCCCTCCCCCCGCATCAATATCCTCCACGGCGCCAACGGCAGTGGCAAAACCAGCGTGCTGGAAGCCATTCACTTGTTGGGCCTTGCTCGTTCCTTTCGCAGCGCCCGCCTGTTACCGGTGATTCAGTACGAGCAATTGGCGTGCACCGTATTTGGCCAGGTTGAACTGGCGCAAGGCGGGCATAGCAGCCTGGGGATCTCCCGTGATCGCCAGGGGGAGTTCCAGATCCGTATCGATGGGCAGAATGCGCGCAGTGCGGCGCAACTGGCGGAAATCCTGCCACTGCAATTGATCAACCCCGACAGCTTCCGCTTGTTGGAAGGCGCACCCAAAATTCGCCGGCAGTTCCTCGATTGGGGAGTGTTCCACGTGGAACCGAGGTTCATGGCCACTTGGCAGCGCCTGCAGAAGGCCCTGCGGCAGCGGAACTCATGGCTGCGGCATGGTACACTTGACGCCGCTTCGCAAGCGGCCTGGGACCGTGAACTGTGCCTGGCCAGCGACGAAATAGATGAATACCGCCGCACCTATATCAAAGCCTTGAAACCAGTCTTTGAACAGACCTTGAGTGAGTTGCTGGAACTCGAGGGGCTGACGCTGAGCTACTACCGTGGTTGGGACAAAGAGCGTGACTTGAGTGCAGTACTCGCCACCTCTTTGCAACGGGACCAGCAAATTGGCCACACCCAGGCAGGACCGCAACGCGCTGATTTGCGCCTTAGATTAGGTGCTCATAACGCCGCGGATATCTTGTCCCGTGGTCAGCAGAAGTTAGTGGTCTGCGCGCTGCGTATCGCCCAGGGGCACTTGGTTAGCCAGGCCCGACGCGGTCAATGTATTTATCTGGTGGATGATTTGCCGTCCGAACTGGACGAGCAACACCGCCGCGCGCTATGCCGCTTGTTGGAAGACTTACGCTGCCAGGTATTTATTACCTGTGTAGACCACGAATTATTGAGGGAAGGCTGGCAGACGGAAACGCCAGTCGCTTTGTTCCACGTGGAACAAGGCCGTATCACCCAGACCCACGACCATCGGGAGTGAAGGCATGAGCGAAGAAAACACGTACGACTCGACCAGCATTAAAGTGCTTAAAGGTTTGGATGCCGTACGCAAACGTCCCGGTATGTACATTGGCGACACCGATGATGGTAGCGGTCTGCACCACATGGTGTTCGAGGTGGTCGACAACTCCATCGACGAAGCTCTCGCCGGCCATTGTGACGACATCAGCATCATCATCCACCCGGACGAATCCATCACCGTGCGTGACAACGGTCGCGGCATTCCGGTAGATGTGCATAAAGAAGAAGGCGTATCGGCGGCAGAGGTCATCATGACTGTGCTCCACGCCGGCGGTAAGTTCGACGACAACTCCTATAAAGTATCCGGCGGTTTGCACGGTGTAGGCGTGTCGGTAGTAAACGCCCTGTCAGAAGAGTTGATCCTGACCGTTCGCCGTAGCGGCAAGATCTGGGAACAGACTTACGTGCATGGCGTACCTCAGGCACCCATGGCGATCGTCGGTGACAGCGAAACCACCGGCACCCAGATTCACTTCAAGCCTTCGGCTGACACCTTCAAGAATATTCACTTCAGCTGGGACATCCTGGCCAAGCGGATTCGTGAACTGTCGTTCCTCAACTCCGGTGTGGGTATCGTCCTCAAGGACGAGCGCAGCGGCAAGGAAGAGCTGTTCAAGTACGAAGGCGGCCTGCGTGCATTCGTTGAATACTTGAACACCAACAAGACTGCGGTCAACCAGGTGTTCCACTTCAACATCCAGCGTGAAGACGGCATCGGCGTGGAAATCGCCCTGCAATGGAACGACAGCTTCAACGAGAACCTGTTGTGCTTCACCAACAACATTCCCCAGCGCGACGGCGGTACTCACTTGGTGGGTTTCCGTTCTGCACTGACGCGCAACCTGAACACCTACATCGAAGCCGAAGGCCTGGCCAAGAAGCACAAGGTCGCCACCACCGGTGACGATGCCCGTGAAGGCCTGACTGCGATTATTTCGGTCAAGGTCCCGGATCCGAAGTTCAGCTCCCAGACCAAAGACAAGCTGGTTTCTTCTGAAGTGAAGACCGCTGTTGAACAGGAAATGGGCAAGTATTTCTCCGACTTCCTGTTGGAAAACCCTAACGAAGCCAAGTTGGTCGTCGGCAAGATGATCGATGCGGCACGGGCTCGTGAAGCGGCGCGTAAAGCCCGTGAAATGACGCGTCGTAAAGGTGCGCTGGATATCGCTGGCTTGCCGGGCAAACTGGCGGACTGCCAGGAGAAGGACCCTGCCCTCTCCGAACTGTACCTGGTGGAAGGTGACTCTGCTGGCGGTTCCGCCAAGCAGGGTCGTAACCGCCGCACCCAGGCAATCCTGCCGTTGAAAGGCAAGATCCTCAACGTCGAGAAAGCCCGTTTCGACAAGATGATTTCCTCCCAGGAAGTCGGCACCTTGATCACCGCCCTGGGCTGTGGCATTGGTCGCGACGAGTACAACATCGACAAGTTGCGCTATCACAACATCATCATCATGACCGATGCTGACGTCGACGGTTCGCACATCCGTACCCTGCTGCTGACCTTCTTCTTCCGTCAGTTGCCGGAGCTGATCGAGCGGGGCTACATCTATATCGCCCAGCCACCGTTGTACAAAGTGAAAAAGGGCAAGCAAGAGCAATACATCAAAGACGACGACGCCATGGAAGAGTACATGACGCAGTCGGCCCTGGAAGATGCCAGCCTGCACTTGAACGATGAAGCCCCGGGGATCTCCGGTGAGGCGCTGGAGCGTCTGGTAAACGACTTCCGCATGGTGATGAAGACCCTCAAGCGTTTGTCGCGCCTGTACCCTCAGGAGCTGACCGAACACTTCATCTACCTGCCAGCCGTCAGCCTGGAACAGTTGGGCGATCACGCAGCGATGCAAGATTGGCTGGCCCAGTACGAAGTTCGACTGCGCACCGTTGAGAAGTCTGGCCTGGTTTACAAAGCCAGCCTGCGTGAAGACCGTGAACGTAACGTTTGGCTGCCAGAGGTCGAGCTGATCTCCCACGGCCTGTCGAACTACGTCACCTTCAACCGTGACTTCTTCGGCAGCAACGACTACAAGACCGTGGTTACCCTGGGCGCGCAACTGAGCACCCTGCTGGACGACGGCGCTTATATTCAGCGTGGCGAACGCAAGAAGCAGGTCAAGGAGTTCAAGGAAGCACTGGACTGGTTGATGGCGGAAAGCACCAAGCGCCATACCATCCAGCGATACAAAGGTCTGGGCGAAATGAACCCGGATCAACTGTGGGAAACCACCATGGACCCAGCGCAGCGTCGCATGCTGCGTGTGACCATCGAAGACGCCATTGGCGCGGACCAGATCTTCAACACCCTGATGGGTGACGCGGTCGAGCCACGTCGTGACTTCATCGAGAGCAATGCCTTGGCAGTGTCCAACCTGGACTTCTGATAACGCATTTGCGAAACAAAAAGGCCAACGTTTAACGTTGGCCTTTTTTATTGCGCATTTTTAAATGCTCCACGTGGAACATCTGTTATGCCGTAGCGGCAGTCACGCTCTCCAAACGATAGCCGTAGCCGTAGATGGTCAGCAGCTGCCAGCCTCGTTCCGGCGTTAGTCCAAGCTTGTTTCGTAGGCGATAAATATGGGTATCCAAGGGCCGTGAAGACACCATTTCTTCATGGGTCCAGAACCGCTCATAGAGATATTCCCGTGACAGCGGCCGCGCCAGGTTGGCGAACAGGCAGCGCGCCAGGCGGTACTCCCTTTCGGTCAGGTTGATCGGATCACCGGCGCGGCTGACGGTCAGCTCGGCATCGTCGAAAGTCAGGTCGTTGAAAACCAGCACTTCCGAGGCGGCCGATTTCTGCAGACCGTGACGGCGCAGGACGGCACTGACCCGTGCCTTCAGCTCGTTGGGACGAAACGGCTTGCTGACATAGTCATCTGCACCGCTGTTCAGGGCCTGGACGATATCGCTCTCGGCGTCGCGGCTGGTAAGCATGATCACCGGAGGCGGCGCCTCCATGTGCTCACGGGTCCAGCGCAGGATCGCGATACCGCTCAGGTCCGGCAATTGCCAGTCGAGTACCAGCAAGTCGAAGGTTTCTCGGCGCAGTTGGCGCAGCAAGTCTTCGCCACGCTCGAAGCAATGCAGCGTCCATGGCTGCTCCGAGGCACTTGGGATTTGTCGCAGAGTCTGTTCCACCCGCCGCAATTCGGCAGGTTCGTCATCCAGTATCGCGACACGCATGGCAGGGTCCTTTCTTTTTGAAGAGTGTTGCAGCGGTTGAAGAGAACATTGGTTCGCCGTTGAATCTGAACAATTATGGCCAGTTTCTCAAGCTCCCTGCATCTCTCGGTACGCTGATATCAAATAGCCCTAAGGCCGTTAAACATCGCGTACCCAGCTGGAAAGATACCGGCTCAAGCCCCTCAGGAAAAGGATCAATGGCAATCAGGTTTTATGCGCTGTCGGGACAGGTGAGTCTTGTGCAGAAGGTCAGAGTGTGGGGAAAGATGTTAGTGCTGGTTGCGGCAACAGGTTTTGGCACGGAAATGGTGGATGCGTGTAGCCCGGCGCCGTCTGCCCCCCTTAAAGAAATGTCGGTGTATGCCGAATCGGTAGACGGCCTTGGTTACGCCGGACTCAGGGAAGTTGATGCACCCAATGCCTTTCAACACGGTAGCGTGCTTGACCAGGAGCAACGGTGGATCTTCTAAATCTGAACAAATGTTGCGCTGCGCCCCTGTGCACCACTCTTGTAGGTAAATTCTCTTTCGCTGAGTGACACATGGAGGGCGTGCGCGGGAAGCGCTCTCGATACACGGACGTATCATCTGTAGTCCGCGGTTCGCTACGGACTGCTGTCGGAGGGATGTGAGGGACAGTATTTCTTCGATGTACATCCGGTTCGGCCTCGTCGATCCGGCAGACACAGGGATGTGTCACCTTTCCGAGCACCTCATCCCTGCCACTACGGCTATCGAGTTCGATGCGTCATCGGGTATCGTAGGCGAGATTCAAGGTCCTGCCGCGGCAAGACGCTTTCTGAACGTACAGTCTGACGGACCTTTAGAACTAGAACCTTGATGAGCGCCATGACCCTCTTTCCTCGCCGCTATTCCCTTTCCTCTCTATTCGGTTCAAGCCTGGCCCTGGCGCTTGTGATCAACAGCCCACACGTTCTAGCCAAGCCTGCCCCTGTGCGTGCGCCCTACATAGATGACAACCTGATGTGCCGGGCACAGCCGCTGCCGGCAGTCGTGCAGCACCTGACCGGTGAAGCCTGGAAGCTCGATGCCAAGGGACGCCCCAGCGTGTTGGAAGAAGGCATGCTGATTGATGAGCAGGAAAGCGTAAAAACCTCGCCCTCGGCGTTTGTCAGCTTGTTGCTGGGTGACGGCTCGCGGGTTGTCCTGCCCTCCAGCTCCGAGGTGCGTCTGCACTTGGTGGAAGAACAGGCGATTCCCCAGGTGATCCTGCAACAAGGGCAAGTGGAAGCCTACGTACTCAAGCGCGCCAGTGACTATGACCGTTTTCAGATCGTGACCCCGGTGGGCGTACTTGGCGTGCGCGGGACGCACTTCCGTGTGCGTAACGACGATCAGCAATCGGTTGTCGAAGTGCTCAACGGCCAGGTGGCCGCCAGCCGCAGCGAGTCGCAACCGCTGGGTAAACAGCTCAAGAAAAAACCGCAGACGGGACCGGTGGACGGTGAGCTGAAGGTTGGCGCTCGACAAGGGTTGTTGCTCAAGACCCAGGGCGAGTTGAAGACGGTCGACTTATTGCCTGCTCCGCGCCTGATGGGCCAGGACGGCCAGAAAGGCGATGCGCCGGTCTGGACATTGATCCTGCACCCGCAACCGGGGGCCCAGCGCTACCGTGCGCAGGTGGCTACCGATAAAACCTTCATGAACATCAAGCAGGAAAACTTCTCCAGTGAACCGCGCTTGAGCTTCACTGGACTCAAGGCCTCGTTCTATCACGTGCGCGTGTCGGCCTTTGATGACCAGGGACTGGAAGGAGAAACAGGTGTTTATGACATCTTCTATTACCCACCTGCCACCCGTGTGCAGTAGCACCGCGGTGATGGGACGGTGAAGTGGTGGCGCCGGGCTGAACAACGTCAGCCGAGCCAGGCCCAGCGCCTGTTCAATGGGCTGGTCAGGGAATGGCTGTGGATCAGCCTGCTCCTGCTGCCGATGACGGCCTTGCTGTCCCTGAGCCCTGGCCTGTCCCTGAATAACCTGTTGTACGATAGCTTGCGGCGCATGGCGCCGTTGCAGGTGGACCCGCGCATCCTGTTGGTGAGCATTGATGACATGAGCCTCAGGGAGCTTGGCCAATGGCCTTGGTCGCGGCGTCTGCATGCCGACCTGATCGACCAATTGAGTGCCGCAAAACCTGCCGGGATCCTGCTCGATGTGATCTTCAGCGAACCGGCGCGCGAGCCGGCCAATGATCAGCGCCTGGCCCAGGCGATCTGCAAGGCCGGCAATGTGCTGCTGCCGTTGATTCGCGAAGGCACGCCGCGCTTGGGGCAACCCCTCACGCAAATCCTCCCCGTGCTGCCACTGCGCGACTGTGCCAGGGCGGTGGGTCATATCAACGTGGAGGCGGACAGCGACGGTATTGTGCGCAGCCTCTATTTGCGTGAAGGGCCGCCGGGGCAACTGGTCCCGCAGTTGGCGTGGCTGGCCTTCGAGCTGACCGGCCAACAGGCCGACATGCCGGGGCTGCCGGCGTCTTCTGAAACCAGTGATTGGCAACGGGACAATGCCATCCGCATTCCATTTATCGCCGCCGATAACGGCTTTCCCAGCGTGCCCTATGTCAGCGTGCTGCGCGGTGAAGTCCCGGCCCAACTGTTGCGCGATCGGATCATCCTGGTGGGAGCCACCGCGCCAGGCATGGGCGATCGCTACGTGACACCGCTTTCGGCCAGCGTTGGCACGACCCCAGGTGTCGAGATCCAGGCCAATATTCTCAACGGCCTGCTGCAAGGGCGCAGCATTACCGTGTTGCCTGGCTGGCTGGCCACGCTGCTGTCTACCTCGCTGGTGGCATTGCTGCTGGGCCTGCTGCTGTTGCGCCCGCGTTATGCCCTATGGCTGAGCCTGGGTTGTATGGTGGGTGCCCTCCTCGCTTCCTGGGGCTTGTTACGCCTGGGGCTCTGGTGGTCGCCAGCAGCCACGTTGGTCGGCATGTTGCTTGGCTACCTGATCTGGAACTGGCGTCGCCTGAGCGTAATCCTGGCCTATTTCGGCTGGGAGTTGGCGCGCCTCGACAGTGAGCCCAAGGTGCTGCCGGAACGCCGTCGTGCCGCCGTCAGCAAGGGCGACGTATTGCAGGGCCGTATCGTGGCCCTGGAGCAAGCGGTCAGCCGTACCCGCGACACCCGGCGTTTTATGGCCGACGGCCTGGAGTGCCTGCCGGTCGCTACGCTGATTACCGATCCCACGGGCGAAATCCTGCTGGCCAATCGCATCGCCCGGGATGTATTTGGCAACGAACTAATTACCGAGAACCTGCTACAGCAACTCAAGGCATTGGGCTATCCGCCCTTGCAAGGCGGGGTGAGCACGCCGCTGTCAGCCCTGGAAATCGTCGAGTTCCGCGACACCCAGCAACGCAGCCTGCGCCTGGAGTTGGCACCGTTGTTACCGGTCGACGGTGATGTGGCGTTGGGTTGGCTGCTGAGCCTGACTGACCTGAGTATCGAACGTGACGCCCAACAGCAACGTGAAACCTTGCTGCGCTTCCTCTCCCATGATCTGCGGGCGCCCCACTCGGCCATTCTGGCGTTGTTGGATGTGCAGCGACATGAGGCCTCTGACGTCTGGCAGGTATTTACCCAGATCGAACAGCAAGTGCGGCGGGCACTGAGTTTGACCGAGTCGTTCGTTCAATTGGCCAAGGCCGAGTCTGACGGCTACCAGTTTGAGCCCAGCCTGTTTGCCATGCTGGTGCTCGATGCGTTTGACCAGGTAGCGCTGCTGGCCCAACTGAAAAAGATCCAATTGGTCCACGACCTCGACGAGGCGGGTGAGGACATGGTCCTGGCGGATCAATCCCTACTGACCCGAGCCTTGTTCAACCTGATGGAGAATGCGATCAAGTACAGCCCATCCGGCACCACAGTGACGGTGCGACTCGAACGCAAAGGCCAATGGTTGGCCTGTCATATCCAGGACCAGGGGCCCGGCATCGCGGCCCAGGAGCTTCCCGAACTGTTCAGCCAATACCGACGTTTTGCTTCTGCCCAGGGCAGCGAAGGCCTTGGGTTGGGCCTGACCATGGTCAAGGCGGTCATGGACCGCCATGGGGGCCGGATCGAGTGTGCGAGTGAGGTCGGGCAAGGCACGGTTTTCAGCCTGCAGTTGCCGTTGTGGGAAGAGTAAACAGCTGTGCATAAAAAACCGGCCGCAAGGGCCGGTCTTCAACGGTCGAAAAAACTTATGCACGTTTTTCGGTGTTTTATTAGCTTAAGAAATATGTAATCAAATCATAAGCCTATAAGCCAAAAACTGCTTTTCGCCAACAAACCGTACACAGGTTATCCACAGAACGTCAGATCACCGCGCGGTCTTCGGCAACCGGCAGTGGCGGCAGCGAACCCATGGCCCGTTGCTGCGCTTCATTCCAGGCTGCAGCGCGGTCATTGAGCGCGGCAATTGCACGCGGTCCTTCCCCTTCGGCATACATCGGCTCGCCGATCACCACAGTGATGGTGCCCTTGCGCTTGGCCCAGCCTTCCTTGGGCCAGAACTTGCCGGCATTGTGGGCAATCGGCAGCACCGGCAGATTGGCGTTGACCGCCAGTGCCGTACCGCCCCGGGAGAACTTGCCGACTGTGCCAAAGGGAACGCGGGTGCCCTCAGGGAAGATCAGGACCCAAACGCCGTCCTTGAGCAGTTCGTCACCTTTCTTGGCCACATGCTTGAGCGCGGCCTTGGGGTTGTCGCGGTCGATGGCAATCGGGCGCAGCATGGCCATGGCCCAACCAAAGAACGGTACGAACAGCAACTCACGCTTGAGCACCTGGCTCAGGGGCGAGAAGTAGGCAGAAAGAAAAAACGTCTCCCAGGTGCTCTGGTGGTTCGACAGGATCACGCACGGCTGGTCCGGGACATTCTCGGCGCCCTTGACCTCGAAACGGATGCCCAGGAACACCTTGGTCAGCCACAACGCGCAGCGGCACCAATAGACGTTGATAAAGCGATAGCGCGCCTTGAATGGCAAAAAGGGCGCAATAAAAAAGCTCAGGGTGCACCAGAGAAACGAACTGGTGCCCAGCAGCAGGTAAAAGAAGAAGGTTCTGATGGCCTGCAAAATCGACATGGCAGCATTTACCGTTGCGGGACAACGCCCGCCTGTTAAAAGTGCACTCCCGAACAATCCTTGGTCAGGAAGTCGAGGGCGACTAGTTGTTGATAAGTTCTGCGGCAACCGCCGCCAGATCGTCAAAAATCAAGGTGCCTACCGGCAGGTTTTTCGCCTGGGTCTTTTCGCCTTTTCCGGTCTTTACCAAAACTGGCTGAGAGTCGACGGCTTTGGCCGCCTCCAGGTCACCGAGACTGTCCCCGACGAACCATATCCCAGCCAGGGGCACCTTGTAATGTTCTGAAATGATTTTCAACATGCCAGGCTTGGGTTTGCGGCAATCGCAGCCCTCGTCCGGCCCGTGGGGGCAATACACCACCAGCCCCACCTCACCGCCCTGCTCTGCCACCAACGTGCGCAAGCGCGCGTGCATGGCGTCCAGGGTGGCGATGTCGTAGTAGCCGCGGGCGATGCCGGACTGGTTGGTAGCAATGGCTACCGTCCAGCCGGCCTTGCTCAACTGCGCGATGGCCTCGATCGAGCCGGGCAGCGGGATCCACTCCTCTACCGACTTGATGTAAGCGTCGGAGTCGTAGTTGATCACCCCGTCCCGATCGAGAATCAGCAGTTTCAACATGATCAGCTCAGCGTCGAAATGTCAGCGATGTTGACGAACAAACCGCGCAGACGCGCCAGCATGGCGTAGCGGTTTTTCCGCACGCCAGCATCTTCGGCATTGATCATCACCGCTTCGAAGAACGCATCCACCGGCTCACGCAAGGTGGCCAGGCGCGCCAGTGCTTCGGCGTAGTTGCGCTCGGCGATCAGCGGTTTCACTGCGTTTTCTGCCTTGGCGATAGCCGAGTTCAGCGAGAACTCCTTGGCATCGGCAAACAGGCCAGGATCGACGTCGCCGGTGCCCAGGCCTTCGGCCTTGCTCAGCAGGTTCGACACACGTTTGTTCACGGCGGCCAGGGCATCGGCTTCCGGCAGCTTGCGGAAGGCTTGTACGGCCTGCACACGTTGGTCGAAGTCCAGTGCCGAACCCGGTTGCAGGGCACGCACCGACAGGTAGACGGAAACGTCCACGCCTTCGTCTTCGTAGCGCGCACGCAGGCGGTCGAACACGAACTCCAGCACTTGCTCGGCCAAACCGGCTTGCTTGACCTTGGCGCCGAACTGACCAACTGCAAACACCACGGCCTGGGTCAGGTCCAGGTCCAGCTTCTTGTCGATCAGGATGCGCAGCACGCCCAGGGCCGCACGGCGCAGGGCATACGGGTCTTTGCTGCCGGTGGGCAACATGCCGATACCGAAGATCCCCACCAGGGTGTCCAGCTTGTCAGCGATGGCTACGGCCGCGCCGGTCAGGGTGGTCGGCAGTTCGGCGCCAGCACCGCGTGGCATGTACTGCTCGTTCAAGGCCAGGGCGACGTCTTCAGGCTCGCCGTCATTGAGCGCGTAGTAGTAACCGGCAACACCTTGCATTTCCGGGAACTCGCCGACCATCTCGGTGGCCAGGTCGCATTTGCACAACAGGCCAGCGCGGGCGGCCAAGGCCGCATCGCCGCCAATACGTGGCGCGATGTAGGCCGCCAGCTTGGAAACCCGCACAGCCTTGTCGTAGACGCTGCCAAGTTTTTCTTGGAACACCACGTTCTGCAGGCGCAGGTTGAAGTCTTCGAGCTTCTGCTTCTTGTCTTGCTTGAAGAAGAACTCGGCATCGGTCAGGCGCGGGCGTACGACTTTTTCGTTACCGGCGATGATCTGCTGCGGGTCCTTGCTTTCGATGTTGGCCACGGTGATAAAGCGCGGCAGCAATTTGCCGTCCACATCCAGCAGGCAGAAGTACTTCTGGTTGTCCTGCATGGTGGTGATCAAGGCTTCTTGTGGCACATCGAGGAAGCGCTCTTCGAACGAGCACACCAGCGGCACCGGCCACTCGACCAGCGCGGTTACTTCGTCGAGCAGGCTTGGCGGCACGATGGCGGTGCCTTCCTGCAAACGAGCCAGCTCTTCGGTGCGCTTGCTGATCAGCTCGCGACGCTCGTTGGCATCCGCCAGCACATAGGCTGCACGCAGGTCTTCGAGGTAGCTGGCCGGCGAACCGATGCGCACGTTTTGCGGGTGGTGGAAGCGATGGCCACGGGAGTCGCGGCCGGCCTTCTGGGCGAGGATGGTGCAATCGATGACTTGATCACCGAGCAGCATTACCAACCATTGGGTCGGACGGACGAACTCTTCCTTGCGTGCACCCCAGCGCATGCGCTTGGGGATCGGCAGGTCGTTCAGGGAGTCTTCAACGATGGTCGGCAGCAGGCTGGCGGTCGGCTTGCCGGTGATGACCTGGCTGAAACGCAGTTTCGGGCCACTTTGGTCGATTTCGCTCAGCTCGACGCCGCACTTCTTGGCAAAACCCAGGGCGGCCTGGGTCGGGTTGCCTTCGGCATCGAAAGCGGCCTGGCGTGGCGGGCCGTCGAGGTTGATGTTGCGGTCCGGCTGCTGGGTTTGCAGCGCGGTCAGCAACACCGCCAGGCGACGTGGCGCGGCGTAGACCTTCTTGGCTTCAAACTTCAGGCCGGCAGTCTGCAGGCCTTTTTCGATACCGGCCAGAAATGCGTCGGCCAGGGTGTTGAGGGCCTTGGGTGGCAGCTCTTCGGTGCCCAGTTCAACCAGGAAATCTTGAGCACTCATTGTGCAGCCTCCAGCTTAGCCAACACTTCATCACGCAAATCCGGGGTGGCCATCGGGAAGCCCAGCTTGGCGCGAGCCAGCAGGTAGGCTTGGGCGACGGAACGCGCCAGGGTGCGTACACGCAGGATGTATTGCTGGCGCGCGGTTACCGAGATGGCACGGCGAGCGTCCAGCAGGTTGAAGGTATGGGATGCCTTCAGGACCATTTCATAGCTCGGCAACGGCAGCGGCTGATCCAGTTCGATCAGGCGCTTGGCTTCGCTTTCATAGAAGTCGAACAGTTCGAACAGCTTCTCGACGTTGGCGTGTTCGAAGTTGTAGGTCGACTGCTCCACTTCGTTCTGGTGGAACACATCGCCATAAGTCACTTTGCCGAACGGGCCGTCAGCCCATACCAGGTCGTAGACCGAGTCCACGCCCTGCAGGTACATGGCCAGGCGTTCCAGGCCGTAGGTGATCTCGCCGGTCACCGGGTAGCACTCGATGCCGCCCGCTTGCTGGAAGTAAGTGAACTGCGTCACTTCCATGCCGTTGAGCCAGACCTCCCAGCCCAGGCCCCAGGCGCCCAGGGTTGGCGACTCCCAGTTGTCTTCGACGAAACGGATATCGTGGACCAGCGGGTCCAGGCCGACATGTTTCAGCGAGCCCAGGTACAGCTCCTGGAAGTTGTCCGGGTTTGGCTTGAGGACGACCTGGAACTGATAGTAGTGCTGCAGGCGGTTGGGGTTTTCGCCGTAGCGGCCGTCAGTCGGGCGACGACTGGGCTGCACATAAGCGGCGTTCCAGGTTTCCGGGCCGATGGCCCGCAGGAATGTTGCGGTGTGGAAAGTGCCGGCGCCTACTTCCATATCGTAGGGCTGAAGTACCACACAACCTTGCTCGGCCCAGTATTGCTGGAGGGCGAGGATCAAGTCTTGGAAGGTACGCACGGCTGGCGTAGGCTGGCTCACAAAATTCACCTGTTACTTGGGCTGCGATTTAAAGGGCGGCAGTATACCCGATTCGGCCTTGCCACCACTCCCTGGAGCCTTATGCCACGCTGCTTTTGGTGTTCTGAAGATCCGCTGTACATGGCTTATCACGATCAGGAGTGGGGAACGCCGCTGCGCGATGCGCAGGGTTTGTTCGAGTTGCTTTTGCTCGAAGGGTTCCAGGCGGGCCTGTCCTGGATCACCGTTTTACGCAAACGCGAGCATTATCGAAAGGTCTTGTTCGGTTTTGATCCCCAGCGCCTGGCGCAGTTGAGTGATGCCGAGATCGAGCAGTTGATGCTCGACCCAGGCATCGTGCGCAACCGCTTGAAACTCAATGCCACCCGGCGCAATGCCGCCGCCTGGCTGGCGCTGGAGGACCCGGTGGGGTTGCTCTGGGGGTTTGTCGGCGGCGCGCCCAAGGTCAATCATTTCAAGGATCGCAGCCAGGTTCCGGCGATTACGCCAGAGGCCGAAGCCATGAGCAAAGCGCTCAAGAAAGCCGGCTTCACGTTCGTCGGGCCGACCATCTGCTATGCGTTCATGCAGGCCTCGGGCATGGTCATGGACCACACTCAGGATTGCGACCGTTACGCGGACTTGGTCAACGCCGGGTAGAATGGCGCACTTTGCGCACCGCACAACATCAGGAGTGACCTGTGGAAAAGTTAAAAGGCGCCTTGCTGGTAGGCGCTCTGCGATTGTTTGCCCTGCTGCCCTGGCGCGCCGTCCAGGCGGTGGGTACGGCCATTGGCTGGATCATGTGGAAAACCCCCAACCGCTCCCGCGATACGGTGCGGATCAACCTCTCCAAGTGCTTCCCGGACATGGACCCGATCGAGCGTGAGCGCCTGGTCGGCCAAAGCCTGATGGATATCGGCAAGTCCCTGACCGAAAGCGCCTGCGCCTGGATCTGGCCGGCCCAGCGTTCCATCGACCTGGTGCGCGAAGTCGAAGGCCTGGAAGTGCTGCAGCAAGCCCTGGCCTCAGGCAAAGGCGTGGTAGGCATCACCAGCCACCTGGGCAACTGGGAAGTGTTGAACCACTTCTATTGCAGCCAGTGCAAACCGATCATTTTCTACCGCCCGCCCAAGCTCAAGGCGGTGGATGACCTGCTGCGCAAGCAACGCGTGCAGTTGGGCAACCGGGTGGCGGCCTCCACCAAAGAAGGCATCCTCAGTGTCATCAAGGAAGTGCGCAAGGGCGGCCAAGTGGGGATTCCCGCTGACCCGGAGCCGGCAGAGTCGGCCGGGATCTTCGTGCCGTTCTTCGCCACCCAGGCACTGACCAGCAAGTTCGTGCCGAACATGCTCGCCGGTCACAAGGCGGTCGGGGTATTCCTGCATGCCCTGCGGCTGCCGGATGGCTCGGGCTACAAAGTGATTTTGGAAGCGGCGCCGGAAGATATGTACAGCACCGACACGGCCACGTCCTGCGCGGCGATGAGCAAGGTGGTGGAGCGTTATGTGGGCGCTTACCCGAGCCAGTACATGTGGAGCATGAAGCGCTTCAAGAAACGCCCGCCGGGTGAGGCGCGGTGGTACTGATTCGCGACTGATTCAAGGTCGATGCGAAACCAATGTGGGAGCGGGCTTGCTCGCGAATGCGGTGTATCAGCTACACATTCAGTGGCTGAGACTCCGCATTCGCGAGCAAGCCCGCTCCCACAGTTGTGATCTCCATTCAGGCTTGGCGGTCGAGTTTTTTCAGGAACACCGTCATCTCTTTTTCGGCCTGCTTGTCGCCATGGGCCTGGGCCGCTGCAATCCCCTGCTCCCACGCCTGCCGTGCCGCGTCTTTATCGCCCAGCGCAGCATGCGCCTTGCCCAACAGCTTCCACGCTGCTGAATACTTCGGATCAAAGCCGACGCACTTGCTTAAATGCTCGGCCGCCTTGGCGTTGTCTTTCAGGTCCAGATAACCCTTGCCCAAACCAAAGCGCAGCAGCGAGTTATCCACACCCTTGGCGAGCATGTTTTCCAGGGATTCGAGCATGTCGGTCTCTCCGTCAGATCAAAAAAAGCTCAACCCCACGTGGAACAGTTTCTCCACATCGCGGATATGTTTTTTATCCACCAGGAACAGAATCACATGGTCCCCCGTGGCGATCACCGTGTCGTCGTGGGCGATGATCACTTCTTCATCCCGAATGATCGCGCCAATGGTGGTGCCCGGTGGCAAGCCAATATCGCGGATCGCCCGGCCGATCACCTTGCTCGACTTGGAGTCACCGTGGGCAATCGCCTCGATGGCTTCCGCCGCGCCCCGGCGCAGTGAGTGCACGCTGACGATATCGCCGCGCCGCACGTGGGCCAGCAACGTGCCGATGGTGGCCAATTGCGGGCTGATGGCAATGTCGATGTCGCCGCCCTGGATCAGGTCCACATAGGCCGGGTTATTGATGATCGTCATGACCTTCTTCGCCCCCAGCCGCTTGGCCAGCAGCGACGACATGATATTGGCCTCGTCGTCGTTGGTCAGGGCCAGGAAGATATCGGCGTCGGCGATGTTCTCTTCCATCAGCAGGTCACGATCCGAAGCGCTGCCTTGCAGTACCACGGTGCTGTCGAGGGTGTCGGACAAATGCCGGCAGCGTGCCGGGCTCATCTCGATGATCTTCACCTGGTAGCGGCTTTCGATAGCCTCGGCCAGGCGCTCGCCGATCTGCCCGCCGCCGGCGATGACGATGCGTTTGTAGCTCTCATCGAGCCGGCGCATTTCGCTCATCACTGCACGAATGTTGGCCTTGGCGGCGATGAAGAACACTTCGTCGTCGGCTTCGATCACTGTGTCGCCCTGGGGCAGGATCGGCCGGTCGCGGCGGAAAATCGCGGCCACGCGGGTTTCCACATTCGGCATGTGTTCGCGCAGCTGACGCAGTTGCTGGCCCACCAGAGGCCCACCGTAGTAAGCCTTGACCGCCACCAGTTGCGCCTTGCCTTCGGCGAAGTCGATCACCTGCAGTGCGCCGGGGATTTCGATCAGGCGCTTGATGTAGTGGGTGACCACCTGCTCCGGGCTGATCAGCACGTCCACCGGAATCGCGTCGTTGTCGAACAGCCCGGCGCGGGTCAGGTAGGCCGCTTCACGCACTCGGGCGATCTTGGTCGGGGTGTGGAACAGGGTGTGGGCGACCTGGCAGGCGACCATATTGGTCTCGTCGCTATTGGTCACCGCCACCAGCATATCGGCGTCGTCGGCGCCGGCCTGGCGCAGCACGGTGGGGAACGAGGCACGGCCCTGGACCGTCCGGATATCCAGGCGATCCCCCAGGCCACGCAGGCGTTCGGCGTCGGTGTCGACCACGGTAATGTCGTTGGCTTCACTGGCCAAATGCTCGGCCAGCGTACCGCCGACCTGCCCTGCGCCAAGGATGATGATCTTCATCCGGTCACTCCCTTAAAAACCATTCAACCGCGTGCAGCGGCAATCTTGATCAGCTTGGCGTAATAGAAGCCGTCGTGCCCGCCTTCCTGCGCCAGTAGCTGGCGGCCATGGGGCTGCTTGATGCCGGCCGTGGTGGCAATGTCCAACTCCCGCGCGCCGCTGGTGCGGGCGAGGAAGGCTTGGATCACTTCGGTATTCTCGGTGGGCAAGGTCGAGCAGGTGGCGTAGAGCAGGATGCCACCGACTTCCAGTGTCGGCCACAGCGCGTCCAATAGCTCGCCTTGCAGCACAGCCAGGGCGGCGATGTCGTCGGGTTGGCGGGTCAGTTTGATATCCGGGTGGCGGCGGATCACCCCGGTGGCAGAGCACGGTGCGTCGAGCAGGATGCGCTGGAACGGTTTGCCATCCCACCAGGTGGCGGTGTCGCGACCGTCGGCGGCAATCAACTCAGCTTCCAGGCCCAGGCGTGCGAGGTTTTCGCGCACCCGCACCAGGCGCTTGGCTTCCAGATCCACGGCCACCACGCCGGCCAGGTTGGGCTGGACTTCCATGATGTGGCAGGTCTTGCCACCAGGCGCGCAGCAGGCGTCCAGCACCCGTTGGCCGGGCGCCAGGTCGAGCAGGTCGGCGGCCAGTTGCGCGGCTTCGTCCTGCACGCTGATCCAGCCTTCGGCAAAGCCTGGCAGGCTGCGTACATCGCCAGCCGTTTCGAGGACGATACCGTCCTGGCTGTACACACAGGCGCTGGCGTTGATGCCGGCATCTGCCAGCAGCGTGAGATAGGCATCGCGGCTGTTGTGGCGGCGATTGACCCGCAGAATCATCGGCGGGTGCGCATTGTTGGCGGCGCAGATGGCTTCCCACTGCTGGGGCCAGAACGCCTTGAGGGATTTTTGCAGCCAGCGCGGGTGTGCGGTGCGCACTACCGGGTCGTGTTCCAGCTCGGCCAGCAATGCCTCGCTTTCGCGCTGGGCGCGGCGCAGCACGGCGTTGAGCAAGGCCTTGGCCCAGGGTTTTTTCAGCTTGTCGGCGCAGCCCACGGTTTCGCCGATGGCGGCGTGGGCCGGCACGCGGCTGTAGAGCAACTGGTAAAGCCCCACCAGCAGCAGCGCCTCGACGTCGGCATCGGCTGCCTTGAACGGCTTTTGCAGCAACTTGGCCGCGAGCGCCGATAGACGCGGCTGCCAGCGCGCGGTACCAAATGCCAGGTCCTGGGTGAAGCCGCGATCACGGTCTTCGACCTTATCCAGTTGCACCGGCAACGAGCTGTTCAGGGAAGCCTTGCCATTGAGCACGGCGGCCAGGGCCTTGGCGGCGGCCAAACGCGGGTTCATCAAGCGTCCACTCCGAGGATGATGCCGGGGGCAAATTTCTCACGACGGCTATTGAACAAATCGCTGAAGTTCAGCGCCTTGCCACCGGGTAATTGCAGACGGGTCAGACACAAGGCCTGCTCCCCGCAGGCTACCAACAGGCCTTCCTTGCTGGCACCGATGATTTCACCGGGGGCGCCGTGGCCTTCGGCCAGGTTGGCGGCGAGGACTTTCAAGGCTTCGCCATTGAGGGTGCTGTGGCAGATCGGCCATGGGTTGAACGCGCGTACCAGGCGTTCCAGCTCCACGGCCGGGCGGCTCCAGTCGATGCGCGCTTCGTCCTTGTTCAGCTTGTGGGCGTAGGTGGCGAGGCTGTCGTCCTGCACTTCGCCTTCCAAGGTGCCAGCCGCGAGGCCGGCAATGGCCTGGATCACCGCAGGCGGGCCCATCTCGGCCAGGCGGTCGTGCAGGCTGCCGCCGGTGTCTTGCGCGGTGATGGGCGTGGTGACCTTGAGCAGCATCGGCCCGGTGTCGAGGCCGGCCTCCATGCGCATCACCGTCACGCCGCTTTCGGCGTCACCGGCTTGCACCGCGCGCTGGATCGGCGCGGCACCGCGCCAGCGTGGCAGCAGCGAGGCGTGGCTGTTGATGCAACCCAGGCGCGGGATATCCAGCACGACTTGCGGGAGGATCAGGCCGTAGGCCACCACCACCAACAGGTCCGGCTTCAGCGCGGCCAGTTCAGCCTGGGCTTCGGCGTTGCGCAGGGTGGGCGGTTGCAGCACGACGATGCCGTGCTCCAGGGCCAGTTGCTTGACCGGGCTGGGCATCAGTTTTTGCCCACGGCCGGCCGGGCGATCCGGCTGGGTGTACACCGCGACGATTTCATAAGGGCTGGCAAGCAGGGCCTTGAGGTGTTCGGCGGCAAATTCGGGGGTGCCGGCAAAAACGATGCGCAGTGGCTCGGTCATGGGAAACGTCTCACAAAAGAAAAAGGCTTGCCGGAGCAAGCCTTTGGAAGAAGGGAATCAAGCTTGCTGGCGATGCTTCTTTTCCAGTTTCTTCTTGATCCGGTCGCGTTTGAGCGTGGACAGGTAATCGACGAACAGCTTGCCGTTGAGGTGGTCGCACTCGTGCTGGATACACACGGCCAGCAGGCCTTCGGCAATCAGCTCGAAGGGCTTGCCGTCACGGTCCAGGGCCTTGATCTTGACGCGCAGCGGGCGCTCGACGTTCTCGTAGAACTCCGGCACCGACAGGCAGCCTTCCTGATACTCGCCCATCTCGTCGGTCAGCGGCTCGAACTCGGGGTTGATGTACACCATCGGTTCGCTGCGGTCTTCGGACAGGTCCATGACCACCACGCGCAGGTGCACATTGACCTGGGTCGCGGCGAGGCCGATGCCCGGGGCTTCATACATTGTTTCAAACATGTCATCGACCAACTGACGAACCTTGTCGTCCACTACGGCCACCGGTTTGGCGATAGTGCGCAGGCGCGAGTCCGGGAATTCGAGGATGTTCAAAATAGCCATAAGCGTAATTGCTGCACATGTGAGGTAAAGGCAAGTCGGCCTCGGGACAACCCGCACGACCGGTGTGAAACGCTCGCAGGCCGCGAAGGCCAAGGCATTTCACGCGAACCGACATAATAAAGGAGATTGCGCCCATGAGGAAATCGCTACTCGTCTTCAAAATGCAGTAGCCGGTTGGGCGGCGATGACCCGCTGCAATAATTAGCCTGCTACAGAAGTTACCAACAGAGTTATCCACAGCTTGTTCCTGATCAAGGATGATCATATGTCAGTAATCCATACCCCGGATATTTCCCCCGCCGAGCTGGAAGCCCGCCTGCGTTTGCATCGCATGCCGGAGCTCGGTCCCAGGCGTTTCAAGACATTGATCGAGGCCTTTGGCTGCGCCTCGAAAGCCCTCGGCGCGCCGGCCAGTGCCTGGCGTTCGCTGGGGTTGCCGGCGGCCTGTGCCGAAGCCCGGCGCAGCGTGCAAGTGCGCGATGGCGCCAGCGTCGCATTGGCCTGGCTAGAGCGTCCGGCCCAGCATTTGCTGATGTGGGACCAACCCGATTACCCAGCCTTGCTGGCCGAGCTGGATGATGCACCACCGTTGTTATTCGTGGCCGGCAGCCCCGCTATCCTGGAAAAACCGCAGTTGGCCATGGTCGGCAGCCGCCGCGCTTCCCGGCCCGGAATGGATACGGCGGCGGCCTTTTCCCGCAGCCTGGCAAGCGCCGGTTTTGTCATTACCAGCGGCTTGGCCCTGGGTATCGACGGGGCGGCCCACCAGGCAGCATTAGATGTCGGGGGTCAGACTATCGGCGTGCTGGGCACCGGCCTGGAAAATTTTTATCCACAGCGCCACCGCCAGCTCGCCGAGGCGATGATTGCCCAAGGCAGCGCGGTGGTTTCCGAGTTCCCGCTGGACGCCGGTCCCCAGGCCGGCAACTTCCCGCGGCGCAACCGTATTATCAGTGGCCTGTCCCTGGGGGTCCTGGTGGTGGAGGCCAGCGTTGCCAGCGGCTCGCTGATCACCGCGCGGCTGGCCGCCGAACAGGGGCGCGAGGTGTATGCAATACCGGGGTCGATTCATCATCCTGGCGCCAGGGGCTGTCACCAACTGATCCGCGACGGGGCGGTGCTGGTGGAAACCATCGAACACATCCTTGAAGGGTTGCGCGGTTGGCAGGCGTTATCGCGGCCCGCGCCGGTGGCGGTAACCCACCCACTGGTGGCGCTGTTGCATGCGGCGCCCCAGACCAGTGAAGGCTTGGCCATCGCCAGCGGGCAGAGCCTGTGCCAGGTGCTGGCGAGCCTCACCGAACTGGAGCTGGAGGGTCGGGTGATCTGCGAAAGCGGTCGTTGGTTTGCACGCAGTTAGGTTTTGTAACGAACATCGGTAAACTGCGCAGAGCTTTAGTCCGGAGAGTGAGTAATGGTCAACAGGTGGCGTGTGCAAGAGGCCGCACGAGATATTCGCGCAGGCGCGGTGATTGCCTATCCGACCGAGGCCGTCTGGGGCCTGGGCTGCGACCCTTGGAACGAGGAAGCGGTGGATCGCTTGCTGGCGATCAAGGGCCGGTCGGTGGATAAGGGGCTGATCCTGGTCGCCGACAATATCCGGCAATTCGACTTTCTGTTCGAAGACTTCCCCGACACCTGGATCGACCGCATGGCCAGTACCTGGCCGGGGCCCAATACCTGGCTGGTGCCCCATCAGGACCTGCTGCCTGAATGGGTTACTGGTAAGCACGACACCGTGGCATTGCGGGTCAGCGATCATCCGCTGGTGCGCGATTTGTGTTCACTGGTGGGGCCATTGATCTCCACCTCTGCCAACCCACAAGGCCGGCCGGCCGCGCGCTCGCGGATCCGGGTGGAGCAGTATTTCCGTGGTCAGGTGGACCGGGTGCTGGGTGGCAGCCTGGGTGGGCGCAAGAACCCGAGCTTGATTCGGGATCTGGCCACGGGTGAGGTTCGGCGCCCGTCTTGAGACCGTGGTACTGCCATCGCGGGCTTGCCCGCGATGGCAGCATTCCAAGCAGCCGAAATGTTACGGCAGCAAAATGGTCGACCCAGTCGTCCGTCGCCCCGACAACTCCTCCTGCGCCTTCGCCGCTTCCGCCAACGAGTAACGCTGGTTGATATCAATCCGTACCTTGCCGCTTTCGATCATGGCAAACAGGTCGTCGGCCATGGCCTGCAGGTTCTGCGGATTGTTGGCGTAGGTCGCCAGTGTCGGCCGGGTCACGTACAGCGAGCCTTTCGCCGCCAGAATCCCCAGGTTCACCCCGTCCACCGCACCTGACGCATTACCGAAACTCACCAGCAGGCCCCGGGGCGCGACGCTGTCCAGCGAGGCGAGCCAGGTGTCTTTGCCGACGCCGTCGTACACCACCGGGCATTTCTTGCCGTCGGTCAGTTCCAGTACGCGCTGTGGGACGTTTTCCTTGCTGTAGTCGATGGTTTCCCAGGCGCCGAGGGATTTGGCCAGGGCGGCTTTTTCCGGCGAACTGACCGTACCGATCAACTTCACACCCAGGGCTTTGGCCCATTGGCAGGCCAGGGAGCCGACGCCACCGGCAGCGGCGTGGAACAGGATGGTTTCACCGCCTTTCAATTCATAGGTCTGGCGCAACAGGTACTGCACGGTCAGGCCTTTGAGCATGGCCCCAGCAGCCTGTTCGAAGCTGATCCCATCCGGCAGATGCACCAGGTTGGCGGCCGGCAGCACGTGCAGTTCGCTGTAGGCACCCAGCGGGCCGCTGCCATAGGCCACGCGGTCGCCGACCTTGAACTGGCTGACTTCGCTGCCCACCGCATCCACCACCCCAGCGCCTTCCGCGCCCAGGCCCGAGGGCAAGGCCGGCGGTGCATACAGGCCACTGCGGTAATAGGTATCGATAAAATTCAGGCCAATGGCCTGGTTACGCACACGTACCTGTTGCGGGCCCGGTTCTGCCGGCGTGTAGTCCACATACTCAAGTACTTCGGGGCCGCCATGGGCGCTGAACTGGATACGTTTGGCCATCTGCTCTGTCCTCAAGTCTGTTTCGCGAAAGGCTCCTATCGGACTCCTATGCTTGATCTTCGTCAACTGTGGCAGCGCCCGGCGCGGTGGTATCCTGTGCGCCCCTTTGCCGCCGACGCCCAATGGCCTCGCGTAGCTTTGCCCGATTCAAGGTGATGCCATGACTACTCGCACCGAGGCTGTAAAAGCCTACCTGCTCGACCTGCAAGACCGCATTTGCAGTGCCCTGGAAACCTTCGAGGCGGATACGCGCTTTATCGAAGATGCCTGGACCCGCCCAGCCGGTGGCGGTGGCCGCACGCGGGTGATTGAGAACGGGGCAGTGATCGAGAAAGGCGGCGTCAACTTTTCCCATGTTTTCGGCAGCGGCCTGCCACCGTCCGCCAGTGCCCACCGTCCGGAACTTGCCGGTCGTGGTTTTGAAGCCCTTGGCGTGTCACTGGTGATCCACCCGCATAACCCCCATGTGCCGACTTCCCACGCCAATGTGCGATTTTTCATCGCCGAGAAAGAAGGCGAAGAGGCTGTCTGGTGGTTCGGTGGTGGCTTCGACCTGACGCCCTACTACGGCAACGAAGAAGACTGCATCCATTGGCACCGTGTGGCCGAGCAGGCCTGCGCGCCGTTTGGCGCAGACGTTTACCCGCGCTACAAGGCCTGGTGCGACAGCTACTTCCACATCAAGCATCGCAACGAGCCCCGCGGGATCGGCGGCCTGTTCTTCGATGACTTGAACGAGTGGGACTTCGACACCTGCTTCGCCTTTATGCGCGCCATTGGCGATGCCTACATCGACGCCTACCTGCCCATCGTCCAGCGTCGCCAGGCGCTGGCCTATACCGAGCAGCAACGCCAGTTCCAGGAGTTGCGCCGTGGGCGCTACGTGGAGTTCAACCTGGTGTACGACCGTGGCACGCTGTTTGGCCTGCAATCGGGCGGGCGCACCGAGTCGATCCTGATGTCGCTGCCACCGCAAGTGCGCTGGAGCTATGACTGGAAGCCTACCGCCGGCAGCGAAGAAGCACGTTTGACCGATTATTTCCTGCAAGACCGTGACTGGCTCGGCCTTGCTGCGCCCCAGGTGGCCAGCTGATGGATCGTTATGTGGTGTTCGGCAACCCCATCGGCCACAGCAAGTCGCCGTTGATTCATCGCCTGTTTGCCGAGCAGACGGGCGAGGCGCTGGACTACAGCACGTTGCTGGCGCCGCTTGAGGATTTCACCGGCTGTGCCCGGGAGTTTTTCCTGCATGGGCGCGGCGCCAACGTCACCGTGCCGTTCAAGGAAGAGGCCTATCGCCTGGCCAGCGCCCTGACCGAGCGCGCGCAACGCGCAGGCGCGGTGAACACCCTGAGCAAGCTGGCCGACGGCAGCCTGTTGGGTGATAACACCGACGGTGCTGGTCTGGTGCGCGACCTGACCGTCAACGCCGGCTTGAGCCTGGCGGGCAAGCGCATCCTGCTGCTCGGTGCCGGTGGTGCGGTGCGTGGGGCCTTGGAGCCGCTGCTGGCGCAACAGCCAGCCTCGCTGATCATCGCCAACCGCACCGTGGAAAAAGCCGAGTTGCTGGCCGAACTGTTCGATGACCTGGGGCCGGTATCTGCCAGTGGCTTCGATTGGCTGAGTGAGCCGGTGGACTTGATCATCAACGCCACCTCCGCAAGCCTGTCAGGCGATGTACCGCCGATTGCCAGCAGCCTGATCGATCCGGGCAAGACCTTTTGCTACGACATGATGTATGCCAAGGAACCGACGGCATTCTGCCGCTGGGCCACTGAACACGGCGCGGCAGTGGCGATGGATGGCCTGGGCATGTTGGTGGAGCAGGCCGCGGAAGCCTTCTACCTGTGGCGCGGCGTGCGCCCGGATTCGGCGCCGGTGCTGGCCGAGCTGCGGCGCCAGTTGGCAACCCAATGATTTCAGGCCACTGAAGATCAAATGTGGGAGCAGGCAAGCCAGCTCCCACAGTTTTTGAGCGAATTCAGTCTTCGAAATGGATGGGGCACTTGTCGGCCCCTTCCAGCTTTTTCAATTCTTCGACCACCTGCGGCCGCGCCCGGCGCAACGTCAGGCTGCGCCCCAACCCGCGCAAACGGCGGGCTTCCTGGTGCAGCATCTCCACCCCTGAATAGTCGATAAAGTTGATCTGTTGCGCCTCGATCACCACTCGTTGGCCTTGCAGGCGCTGCAAGCGCACTTGCAGGTAGTGGCTGGCGCCAAAGAAGATCGAGCCGCCGACCCGCAGCACATCATCGTCACCGTCGCGCCACTGTTGCACCCGTGGCTGCGAGGTGCGCTTGAGGTAGAAGAACAGCGACGCCAGCACGCCTGCATAAATTGCCGTTTGCAGCTCTAGCAGCAAGGTGGCCAGGCATGTCAGGCCCATCACCACAAACTCCGCACGGCTGACCCGCCACAGTGCGCGAATGCCCCGATGATCCACCAGGCCCCAGCAGATCAGCAGGATGCTGGCGGCCATGCTCGGGATCGGGATGTGCGCGATCAGGACCGCACCGAACAGCGCAAACAGCGCGACCCACAACGCAGAGAACACCCCCGCCAGTGGCGAGCAGGCGCCCGCCTCGTAGCTCAGGCCCGAGCGGGTGAAGGATCCGGCCGACAGGTAGCCGGAGAAAAATCCGCCGACGATATTGGATAAACCCTGGGCGCGGACCTCCTGATTGGCGTCGAGCAACTGCTGCGAACGCGCCGACAGCGAGCGGGCAATCGACAGGCTGGTCACCAGCCCCAACATGCCGACTGCCACGGCGCTGGGCAGCAGGCGCAGGATCATATCCAGGTCCAGCGGCAACGGGCTGAACGGCGGCAATTGGCCGACAAATGAGCTGACCCGCGCCACATGCCCGAACATCGCCGGCCACGCCCACGCCACCAGGCTGCCGAGGACCAGGGCAATCAACAGGCTCGGCCAGCGCGGCACGCAGTATTTGAGCAGCACGCCCACCAGCAAGGTGCCGAGCCCGAGGGCCAGGGACGGGCGATCCCATTCGCCGCTGTGGTCGATCAGTGCCAGCAGGCTGTTGAACGCCGTGCCCTGGCTGGGCAGGTCGAGCCCCAGCAGGTTGGGCAATTGGCCCAGGGCAATGACAGCTGCCGCGCCAAGGGTGAAGCCGAGGACTACGGAATGGGAGACGAAATTGACCAGCGCGCCAAAGCGCAACATGCCCAACAGCCATTGGAAGACGCCGGCGAGCAAGGTCAGCAACAGGATCAAGGTGATGTAGTCCTGCGAGCCGGGCACCGCCAGCGGGCTGATGCTGGCGTAAAGCACTATGGAAATCGCCGCCGTCGGGCCGCAGATCAAGTGCCACGAAGAGCCCCACAGGCAGGCAATCAGCACCGGGACGATCGCCGCATACAGGCCGTATTCGGGAGGCAGGCCGGCGATCAGGGCATAGGCGATCGATTGCGGCAAGGCCAGCACTGCGCCGCTGAGGCCGACAATCGCATCCCGGCCAACGCTGGCGCGGGTCTGGCGCGGTAGCCAGCGCAGGAATGGGAGCAGAGTGTGGGGCCGGGACATGGATCGCTCGAAATACTGTAGGAGCGAGCTTGCTCGCGAAGATGGATAACGATAACGCGGGTTGCCTGAAAAAACGCGGCGTTTTCCAATTCTTCGCCGGCAAGCCGGCTCCTACAGGGTGATAGGAAGACCTGTAGGAACCAGGGCAATATTTAGAGTTTGGCTTTGACCGCCGCCAATGCCTCCTGGCCATCGAGGGTTTCAACCCCCTCCAGCCACTTGTCCAATACCGCCGGGTTGGCTTTGATCCACGCCTTGGCCGCATCGCTATTGCTGACCTTGTTGTTCACCACCTCGGCCATGATGCTGTTCTCCATGTCCTGGGTGAACTTAAGGTTGGTCAGCAGCTTGGCCACATTCGGGCAGGCCTGTGCATAACCTTTGCGCGTCAGGGTGTACACGCTGCCGGTGTCGCCGAAGTATTTTTCCCCGCCCTTGAGGTAGCGCATCTTCAACTGCACGTTCATCGGGTGCGGTGTCCAGCCGAGAAAGGTGACGAAACGTTCGCGCTTCACCGCCCTGGACACTTCGGCCAGCATCGCCTGCTCGCTGGACTCGATCAGCTTCCATTGGCCGAGGTCGAAGTCGTTCTTCTGGATGATTTCCTTCAGCGAAAGGTTGGCCGGCGCGCCGGACCCGATGCCGTAGATCTTCTTGTCGAACTTGTCGGCAAATTTATTCAGATCGGCAAAGTCATGCACGCCGGCCTCCCACACATAGTCCGGCACCGCGAGGGTGAACTCCGTACCTTCAAGGTTCTTGGCCAGTTGCACCACATCGCCGTTGGCCACGAACTTATCGTAGAAGCCTTGATGCGCTGGCATCCAGTTGCCCAAAAACACGTCCACCTGGCCGTCCTTGAGCCCGCCATAAGTGATCGGCACCGCCAGGGTATCGACCTTGGCCTTGTAACCCATGCCGCTGAGTAAAAAGCCGGCGATGGCGTTGGTAGCGGCAATGTCGCTCCAGCCGGGGTCGGCCATCTTCACCGTCTCGCAACGGGCGTCGGCATACACGTGGGTGGCACTGAGCAACAACGCGGCACTGACGACTGTGGATAACTTTTGCATGGCCTTCCCCTTACTGGATTTATTGGTTTTGGCAGGGTTGTGGATAACGAGCCTTGCGCTCCAGATCGTCGAGGTCGATATGGTTGCGCATGTACTGCTGGCTGGCGTCGACCAGCGGCTGGTGATCCCAGCTCTTGAGTTTGCCCACCGCCAACGCTTCGCCTACCAGACGCCGGCGGCGCTGGCTGGCGAGCACTTGCCGGTGGATCGCGGGCATGTCCCATTTGGCCCGCGCCTCGGCCAGGAAGGCTTCGAACAGCGGGCGATGGGCTGGCGACTGACTGAGTTCTTCCTGCTCACGAGGGTCGCGGTGAACATCGAACAACAAGCAGGGATCGTCCTCGCTATAGATGAATTTGTAGGCGCCGCGGCGAATCATCATCAGCGGGCCGATGGTGCCTTCGGCCATGTACTCGCCGAACACTTCGTCATGCCCGCCCTGCCCTTGCAAGTGCGGGACCAGTGAGCGGCCGTCCAGAGGCAGGTCGGCGTCCAGTTCACCGCCGGCCAACTCCACCAGGGTCGGCAACAGGTCGGCGGTGGACACCGCCGCACTCACCCGCCCGGCCTGGAATTGCCCTGGCGCACTGACCAGCAGCGGCACGCGGGCGGCCATTTCAAACCAGTGCATTTTGTACCAGAGCCCACGCTCGCCGAGCATGTCGCCGTGGTCGCCGGAGAACACGATGATCGTGTCTTCGGCCAGGCCAGTGTCTTGCAAGGTTTGCAGGAGTTTGCCGACATTGCTGTCGATGTAGCTGCACGCCCCGAAGTAAGCCCGCCGTGCATCGCGGATCTTATCCACTGGTAGCGGCTTGTCCCACAGGTCGTAGACCTTGAGCAGACGCTGGGAGTGCGGATCCTGGTCGGCCTGGGCCGGCGTTGTAGGCATCGGGATGTCGTTATCGTCGTACATATCCCAGAACGGCTTGGGAATGGTGTACGGGTCGTGGGGGTGGGTCATGGAAACCGTCAGGCAGAACGGCTGGTCGCCGTCCTCGCGAATATGGTCGAACAGGTATTGCTGGGCCTTGAACACCACCTCTTCGTCGAAATCCAGTTGGTTGGTGCGTACACATGGGCCGGCTTGCAGCACCGACGACATATTGTGATACCAGGTGGGGCGCACGTCGGGCTCATCCCAGTTCACCGCCCAACCGTAGTCGGCGGGGTAGATATCGCTGGTGAGGCGCTCTTCGTAGCCGTGCAACTGGTCCGGCCCGCAGAAATGCATCTTGCCCGACAGCGCCGTGCGATAGCCGAGGCGACGCAGGTAGTGGGCGTAGGTCGGTACATCGGCGGGGAAATCCGCCGCGTTGTCGTAGGCGCCGATCTTGCTCGGCAACTGGCCGCTGACCAGGGTAAAACGCGACGGGGCACACAGCGGGCTGTTGCAGTACGCGGCGTCGAACACCACGCCTTGGGCGGCCAGGCGGCTGAGGTTGGGCAGTTTGATTGGCGAAGGACCGTAGAACGGAAGCAACGGCGCGGCCATTTGATCGGCCATGATGAAAAGAATGTTCTTGCGCTTCATGGTTTCGCGGCATTCCATAGTCAATATTTATGCGATTGAGCATGGGGGCCATGGAATACGTGGTAAAGCCCATACAGAGCAATGTCTAGGATAAGTACCGCTTATGTATAAAGCCCTGGGTAACCTGTCGCTGGACCTGCTGCGGGCCTTCGAAACCGCCGCCCGTCACCGCAGCTTCACGGCGGCGGCGATGGAGCTGGGCACCACCCAGCCGGCAGTCAGCCAGCAAATCAAGCGCCTGGAAGAACAACTGGCGGTGCGGCTGTTTGACCGTATCTACCGGGGCATCGAATTGACGGATGCGGGCAGGCTGTTGTTCGAGCACGTGCAGGCTGGGTTGCAGAGCATGGATGCGGGCCTGGGGTTGATCACCCAGCAGGATCAGCACGAAGTGTTGCAAGTGGCGACCGACTTCGCCTTCGCCGCCTACTGGCTGATGCCGCGCCTGCATCGCTTTCATGAGGCCAACCCGCAGGTGGATGTGAGCCTGGTCACCAGCGAGCGTAATCACGCGACCTTGCGCAGCGATATCGACGTAGCCGTGTTGTTTGGCGATGGGCGTTTTCGCCAGGGGCACAGCCAGTGGTTGTTCAGCGAAGAAGTGTTCCCGGTGTGCAGCCCGCAACTGCTCAAGGGCCGTACCACGCCGCTGTCGCTGCAGAGCCTGCAGCAATTGCCGTTGCTGCACCTGCGCCAGGAAAACAATAGCCAATGGTTCGACTGGAACGGGGTCTTTCGCGAACTGGGGATCAGCGCCGCACCGACCCCGGGACCGCTACGTTTCGACAATTACACGCTGCTGATCCAGGCGGCGATTGCCGGCCAGGGCGTGGCCATTGGCTGGCGCCACCTGGTGGATAACCTGCTCGAGCAGAACTGGCTGTGCCGGCCGATTAGCGACACGGTGATCTCGCGCTTTGGGTATTACGTGGTATTGCCCCAGCGCAAACGGCGTGGGCAGTTGATCGAGCGGTTTGTCGACTGGCTGGCGGCCGAACAGGCCAGCAGCCTGATGCCGCCCGATTGAGGGGGCTTGTCCCCTTGCCACAGAGTTGCCTCATCGCTGAGCCTCCCAGGCTTGGCCTGCCGTCGATTGCGGTCTAGGATCGGCCGATCAACGAGTCCGGAGCCAGTCATGCAACGTATCAAGGGTTATCACGCCCATATCTACTTCGACGCCAGCACGCTCGACCAGGCGCGCAAGCTCTGTGAAGAGGCGGCGGCCATCTTCCCGGTGCGCATGGGGCGCATGCATGAGCGTGCGGTGGGGCCGCATCCGGACTGGAGCTGCCAGTTGGCCTTCGACCCGCAGTACATCGGTGTGGCGTTGCCGTGGTTGGCCCTCAATCGCAACGGTTTGGTGGTGTTTCTGCACCCGGATACCGGCGATGACCTGAAGGACCATACCGACTACGCGATCTGGATGGGGGCCATGCGTCCGTTGGATTTGTCTATTTTTTAACCAGTTTCTGTCGGTCGAATCCTCACGTTCATGTGCGTAGAGCAGCACGATGACGTGGGGATTTTTTCTACGTTGTTCCACTATATGGGATCAGTATTTATATATTGAGATATCCAGAGCCTTAGGTTTATAGTCGGCCATCTGCCACATTCCAGGTGAAGCAATGCCAGCGCACTTGATCGCGCTCGATTGGGGAACCAGTTCCCTTCGTGCTTATAAACTCGGCCCCGATGGCCAGGTCCTCGAACAGCGCTCGTTGGCGTCGGGGATCATGCATTTGCCCAGTGAACCGCGGCTGATTGCCGGCGTTCACTGCAGTGATGGTTTTGAGCTGGCCTTTGATGCCGCGTGCGGCGACTGGCTCGACGCGCAGCCCGGTCTGCCGGTGATTGCCTGCGGCATGGTCGGCAGCGCCCAGGGTTGGAGCGAAGCGGCCTATCGCCATACGCCGGTCGACGTTGCCAGCCTGGGCCTGGCGCTACACAAGGTGCGCAGCCTGCGCGGTGTCGATGTGCATATCGTGCCCGGCGTGATCGAGCAGGTCGGCTTGCCCAACGTGATGCGCGGCGAAGAAACCCAGGTGCTCGGCGTGCTGCAAAGCTTTGCGGCCAGCGCTGAGTTATTGATCGGCCTGCCCGGCAGCCATTCCAAATGGGTCGAGGTAATTGCAGGTCGCATCACCCACTTTGACACCTTCATGACCGGTGAGCTGTTCGCGGTGCTGAGCACCCACAGCATTCTCGGGCGCACGCAAAAGATCGCCGGGCAGTTCCAGGCTGAGGCCTTTGACCGAGGCGTGCGCGTGGCGCTTTCACAGGACGGCCAACGCGGTGTGCTGTCGACGCTATTCAGCGCGCGCACGCTGGGGTTGACCGCCGAACTGGCTGCCGAGCAGCAGTCGGACTACCTGTCCGGCCTGCTGATCGGCCATGAACTGGCCGGCTTGCCCGACCGTACTCGCAACACGCCGATCATCCTGGTAGGCGCCACCGCCCTCTGCGCCCGTTATCAACGCGCCCTCGCCCTGTGTGGTTTCAGCCAAGTCAGCCTCGCGCAACAAGCGACCGAGCGCGGCCTGTGGCAATTGGCGCTGGCCGCCGGGCTCACTCAACCTGCAATCGAGGCCTGACATGCTCAAGCAAGCACTCACACACAACGGTTTGATCGCGATCCTGCGGGGCCTGCGCCCGGATGAGGCCGGCGCTGTCGGCCAGGTGCTGTACCAGGCAGGGTTGCGGGTGATCGAAGTGCCGCTCAACTCGCCCGATCCCTACACCAGCATCCGCACCCTGCGTGAGACGTTACCCGCCGATTGCCTGATCGGCGCCGGCACGGTGCTGACGCCCGAGCAGGTGGAACAGGTGAAGGCGGCCGGTGGCCAGGTCATCGTCATGCCCCACAGCGACGCCAAGGTGCTACGTGCGGCAAAAGCTGCGGGCCTGTACCTGTCGCCCGGCGTTGCGACCCCCACCGAAGCCTTTGCCGCCCTGGCCGAAGGTGCCGATGTGCTGAAGCTGTTTCCGGCCGAGCAAATGGGCCCAGCGGTGGTCAAGGCCTGGCTGGCGGTGTTGCCGGCCGGCACGGTATTGCTGCCGGTGGGCGGGATTACCCCAGACAACATGCAAGTGTTCGTCGACGCCGGGGTCAAGGGGTTTGGCCTGGGTTCCGGGCTGTACAAGCCCGGCATGACGGTCGAGCAGGTGGCGAGCCGTGCCCAGGCGTATGTCGCTGCCTGGAACGCCCTGAACTGAGTGTGCCTGGCACCCCAGGTGCCGCATCCGACAAGAGAGAACAAGAAGATGAAAATCACCAAACTGACCACCTTCATCGTGCCGCCGCGCTGGTGCTTCCTCAAAGTGGAAACTGACCAGGGCGTGACCGGTTGGGGCGAGCCCGTGGTTGAAGGCCGCGCCCACACCGTGGCGGCCGCTGTCGAGGAACTGTCCGACTACTTGATCGGCAAAGACCCACGCAACATCGAAGACATCTGGACGGTGCTGTATCGCGGCGGCTTCTATCGCGGTGGCGCGATCCATATGAGTGCGCTGGCGGGCATCGACCAGGCGCTGTGGGACATCAAGGGCAAGGCCCTCGGTGTGTCGGTCAGCGACCTGCTGGGTGGCCAGGTGCGGGACAAGATTCGCGTCTATTCGTGGATCGGCGGCGACCGCCCGGCCGACACCGCCCGCGCCGCCAAAGAGGCCGTGGCCCGTGGGTTTACAGCGGTGAAGATGAACGGCACCGAGGAGCTGCAGTTTCTCGACACCTTTGACAAGGTCGACCAGGCCCTGGCGAACGTAGCCGCCGTGCGCGATGCGGTCGGGCCGAATGTCGGCATCGGCGTGGACTTCCATGGTCGCGTGCACAAGCCCATGGCCAAGGTGCTGATGAAAGAGCTGGATGCGTACAAGCTGATGTTCATCGAAGAACCGGTGCTGAGCGAAAACTACGAAGCGCTCAAAGAGCTGGCGCCTTTGACCAGCACCCCGATTGCCCTGGGTGAGCGGTTGTTTTCGCGCTGGGACTTCAAGCGTGTGCTCAGCGAAGGTTACGTCGACATCATCCAGCCGGACGCGTCCCACGCCGGCGGCATCACCGAAACCCGCAAGATCGCCAACATGGCCGAGGCCTACGACGTGGCCCTGGCGCTGCACTGCCCCCTGGGGCCGATTGCCCTGGCGGCGTGCCTGCAACTGGACGCGGTTTGCTACAACGCGTTTATCCAGGAGCAAAGCCTGGGCATTCACTACAACGAAAGCAACGACCTGCTCGATTACGTACGCGACCCGGGGGTTTTCGACTACGACCAGGGCTTTGTGAAGATCCCCAATGGGCCAGGGCTGGGGATCGAGATCAACGAGGAATATGTGATTGAACGGGCCGCCATCGGCCATCGCTGGCGCAACCCGATCTGGCGGCATGCCGATGGCAGCTTTGCCGAGTGGTGATAACGCGGTCCATGTGGGAACTGGCTTGCCTGCGATAGCGATGTTGAATGTTCCACCGCCATCGCAGGCAAGCCTGCTCCCACCTCCCCATCAGATAGCCGTCAACCGACCTCAATAAACATAATAAGAGGCTCCCCCATGCACCCTGAAACCCTCACCGGGCAGGCATCTTTAGTCACGCCCAGCCGCAAGCGCTACTTCATCATGGTCCTGCTGTTTATCACGGTGGTGATCAACTACCTGGACCGCAGCAACCTGTCGATTGCCGCGCCGGCCCTGACCAGCGAACTGGGGATCGACCCGGTGCATGTGGGGCTGATCTTCTCGGCGTTCGGCTGGACCTACGCCGCCATGCAAATCCCCGGCGGCTGGCTGGTGGACCGGGTGCCGCCGCGCATTCTCTACACTGTCGCCCTGCTGTTGTGGTCCATCGCCACGGTGATGCTGGGATTTGCCGCCAGCTTCATTGCCCTGTTCGTGTTGCGCATGGCAGTGGGCGCCCTGGAGGCGCCGGCCTATCCAATCAACAGCCGGGTGGTCACCAGTTGGTTTCCCGAGCGTGAGCGCGCCACGGCCATTGGCTTCTACACGTCGGGGCAGTTCGTCGGGCTGGCATTCCTCACCCCGGTGCTGGCCTGGTTGCAGCACCACTATGGCTGGCACATGGTGTTTATCAGCACCGGCGCGGTAGGCATTCTCTGGGCGCTGGTGTGGTATGCGGTGTACCGCGAGCCGCGCGATTTCAAAGGGGTCAACAGCGCGGAAATCGAGCTGATCCGCGCAGGCGGCGGGCTGGTGGACCTGGATGCACAAACCGCCAAGCGCAAGGCGCCGTTCAGTTGGGTCGACCTGGGTATCGTCCTGACTAAACGCAAGCTATGGGGCATCTACCTGGGCCAGTTCTGCCTGAACTCGACCTTGTGGTTTTTCCTGACGTGGTTCCCCACCTACCTGGTGAAATATCGCGGCATGGACTTCATCAAGTCCGGCCTGCTCGCGTCGCTGCCCTTCCTCGCGGCGTTTGTCGGGGTGCTGTGTTCCGGGTTGTTTTCCGACTGGCTGATCCGCCGTGGCGCCTCGGTGGGTTTTGCGCGCAAGTTGCCAATTATCAGCGGCCTGCTGATCTCCACGGCGATCATCGGCGCCAACTTCGTCGACTCGACGCCGTTGGTGATCGCGTTCCTGGCGGTGGCGTTTTTCGGCAACGGGCTGGCGTCGATCACCTGGTCGCTGGTCTCGACCCTGGCGCCAGCGCGGTTGTTGGGATTGACGGGTGGGGTGTTCAACTTTATCGGCAACCTGGCGGCGATCACCACGCCCATCGTCATTGGCTTCCTGGCCACGGGCGACTCGTTTGCGCCGGCGATTACCTACATTGCAGTGTTGGCGTTGCTGGGGGCGCTGTCCTACATATTGCTGGTGGGCAAGGTCGAACGTATCGAGCTGAAGGAATAAAGCTGTTGTAGCAGCGAGCTTGCTCGCGAAAAACGTCAAGACACCGCGTTCATCCAGGATGCCCGCGTTATCGTTGACGGTCTTCGCGAGCAAGCTCGCTCCTACAATGGGTGGGGATTATTTACGGGCGTTGCGTACACCTTCCGACAAGGCTGCACACAGGCTCAACACCCCATCAATCGCTTGCTGGTCGTTGCTGGCATTGGCGATGTGGTCGATCAGTGCCGAGCCCACTACCACACCGTCCGCCAGGCGGGCGATGGCAGCGGCTTGTTGCGGGGTGCGGATGCCAAAGCCGATGCTAATCGGCAGGTCGGTATGGCGGCGCAGGCGGCCGACCGCTTCTTCGACGTGCTCCAGGGTGGCGGCACCGGCACCGGTCACACCGGCTACCGAGACGTAGTACACAAAACCCGAGCTGCCGTTGAGCACCGTCGGCAGGCGTGCATCGTCGGTGGTCGGCGTGGTCAGGCGGATAAAGTCGATGCCCGCGGCCTGGGCCGGGTCGCACAGTTCGCTGTTATGTTCCGGCGGTACGTCGACCACGATCAGTCCATCGACGCCGGCTTCTTTTGCGTCAGCGATAAAACGTGGCACGCCGTACATGTGGATCGGGTTGAAGTAGCCCATCAACACCAGCGGCGTATCGCTGTTGTCCTTGCGGAACTCGCGCACCATTTGCAGGGTTTTCACCAGGTTCTGCTTGGCGCCCAACGCCCGGATGTTGGCCAGTTGGATCGCTGGGCCGTCGGCCATCGGATCGGTGAAGGGCATGCCCAGCTCGATCACATCGGCGCCGGCTGCCGGCAAGCCCTTGAGGATCGCCAGGGAGGTGTCATACCCCGGGTCGCCAGCGGTGACGAAGGTCACCAGGGCGGCACGGTTTTGTTCCTTGAGTTGCGCAAAACGGGTTTGCAGGCGGCTCATCAGTGTTTCTCCTGCTTGGCGGTTTCCATATGGTGCATCACGGTCTGCATGTCTTTGTCGCCACGGCCCGACAGGTTGACCACCATCAGGTGATCCTTGGGCAGGGTCGGGGCGCGCTTGAATACTTCGGCCAGGGCGTGGGCGCTTTCCAGTGCCGGAATAATCCCTTCCAGGCGGCAGCATTTGTGAAAGGCGTCGAGGGCTTCGTCGTCCGTTACCGAGGTGTACTGGACGCGGCCTATGTCGTGCAACCACGCATGCTCAGGGCCGATGCCGGGGTAATCCAGGCCCGCGGAAATCGAATGGGCGTCGATGATCTGGCCATCGTCGTCCTGCAACAGGAAGGTCCGGTTGCCGTGCAGCACGCCGGGTACGCCGCCGTTGAGGCTGGCGGCGTGCTTGCCGGTTTCGATGCCGTAGCCGGCCGCTTCGACGCCGATGATCTGCACACTGGTGTCATCGAGGAACGGGTGGAACAGGCCCATGGCATTCGAGCCACCGCCGATGCAGGCCACCAGGCTGTCCGGCAGGCGGCCTTCCTGGGCTTGCAACTGGGTGCGGGTTTCCTTGCCGATCACCGCCTGGAAGTCGCGCACCATCGCGGGGTAAGGGTGCGGGCCGGCCACGGTGCCGATCAGGTAGAAGGTGCTGTCGACGTTGGTCACCCAGTCACGCAGGGCTTCGTTCATTGCATCCTTGAGGGTGCCGGTGCCGGCCACCACGGGGATCACTTCGGCGCCCAGCAGCTTCATGCGGAACACGTTGGCCTGCTGGCGCTCGATGTCGGTGGTGCCCATGTAGATCACGCATTGCAGGCCAAACCGCGCGGCGACGGTGGCGGTGGCCACGCCGTGCATGCCGGCGCCGGTCTCGGCGATGATGCGTTTCTTGCCCATGCGCCGGGCCAGCAGGATCTGGCCGATGCAGTTGTTGATCTTGTGCGCGCCGGTGTGGTTCAGCTCTTCGCGCTTGAGGTAGATCTTGGCGCCGCCGCAGAATTCGGTCAGGCGTTCGGCGAAGTACAGCGGGCTTGGGCGTCCGACGTAATCGCGCTGGAAGTAGGCAAGTTCTTCGTTGAAGGCCGGATCGATCTTCGCCGCTTCGTATTCGCGGGCCAGGTCGAGGATCAACGGCATCAGGGTTTCCGCCACGTAGCGGCCGCCGAACGCGCCAAACAGGCCGTTGGCGTCAGGGCCGTTGCGTAAGTCGGTCTGGGACTGAGTCATGGGGCGCTCCAGGAAGAAAGTGTGGGAGAGGCAATGACGGCCACTCTACCTCTGACGCTTGACCGTGAAAACCGATAAGATCGCCACAACCTGTCAGGAAAACTCACAGATGAGCCGAGACCTTCCCCCGCTTAACGCCCTGCGTGCATTCGAAGCCACTGCCCGCCTCAACAGCGTCAGCCAGGCTGCAGAGCAATTGCATGTGACCCATGGCGCCGTCAGCCGACAACTGAAAGTGTTGGAAGAACATCTTGGGGTGAGCCTTTTCATCAAGGATGGGCGCGGCATTAAACTCACAGATTCCGGTGTGAGGCTGCGCGATGCCAGCTTCGAGGCGTTCGAGCGCTTGCGCGATGTGTGCGGGGAGCTGACCCAGAGCAGCGCCGACGCGCCGTTTGTGCTTGGCTGCTCTGGCAGCCTGCTGGCGCGCTGGTTCATCCCGCGGCTGGGGCGCTTGAATGCCGATTTGCCGGATTTGCGCCTGCATCTGTCGGCGGGCGAAGGCGACCTTGATCCACGGCGGCCTGGCCTGGACGCCCTGCTGCTGTTTGCCGAGCCCCCGTGGCCTGCGGATATGCAGGTATACGAACTGGCCAGCGAACGCATTGGCCCGGTGATGAGCCCACACTTTGCCCACTACCAAGCCCTGCACCAGGCCCCTGCGCAGGCTTTGTTGGACGAGGCTTTGTTGCACACCACTTCACGCCCGCAAGCCTGGCCCAACTGGGCACAGCACCATGGCATCGAGGCCGGCGCGTTGAAGTACGGCCAGGGGTTTGAGCATTTGTATTATTTGCTGGAGGCGGCCGTGGCTGGCCTGGGGGTGGCGATCGCCCCGCAACCGCTGGTGGCGGAGGATGTGCGTGCCGGTCGCCTGGTTGCGCCGTGGGGCTTTAGCCAGACCCCGGCGCAACTGGCGTTGTGGCTACCCAAGCGCGCCGCGGATGGGCGCGCTCGGCAGTTGGCGCAGTGGCTCAAGGCTGAGCTTGCGCGCCAACCGGTTTAGTCACCGCGTTTGCACAGCAGGTAGGCCGCCAGCAGGCCCAGTGCGCCAACGGCAACGCCGGCGGTGGTCCACGGGTGTTCCTGCGCATAGTCACGGGTGGCAACCCCGGTTTCGCGGATTTTGACTTTGCTTTCTTCGTAGGCATCGCTGATCAAGTGGCGAGAGTGCTTGAGGGCATTCTCGGCATTGCTTTTGAGGGCCTTCAGGGTTTTGCGCGACTCGTCAGACGCATCGTCCTTGAGGCTCTCAAGGGATTTGAGCAGGCTCGAAATCTCGGCTTCCATGCTTTCCAATGACGCTTTGCGTAAAGAGGTGTTGGCCATGTGGGCTCTCCTGGAGTGAATGAGTAACGTGTGTTGATTCCGACTGCGGGGGGTTCAGAAAGTGCAGTAAATCTGAACTTTCAAGTGAGAAGTACCGCCAGAAGCGGTACGAAGAATCACTGCTAGGCTTCATTCAACCACCCAGGAGAACGCTCATGACTGATCATCACACCTATAAGAAAGTCGAACTGGTGGGCTCGTCCCCAACCAGCATCGAGGACGCCATCAACAATGCCCTGGCCGAGGCCAGCAAGAGCATCAAGCATCTGGAGTGGTTTGAGGTGACCGAAACCCGTGGCCACATCAAGGACGGCAAGGCCGCGCACTTTCAGGTGACCCTCAAGGTGGGCTTTCGTATTGCCAATAGTTGATAGGCACGGTTGAACTTGCACGCTGGCCGATTGCCATAACCTGCGCGACACCTTGGGGCGCCGATGCCAAATGCATCGGCGTACATTTTTTGATCAGCGCAAGGAAGTAACGGATGAAGAAGTTTCTGTTAGCAGTAGGTTTGTTGAGCCTGGCAGGTACAGCCCTGGCGGCTGGCAAGGACTGTGGCGAGCTGAAAAGCGAAATCGAGGCCAAGATCCAGGCCAATGGCGCCTCCGGGTACACCCTGGAAATTGTCGATAAAGGCAGCGCAACCAACGGCGACGTGGTCGGCAGTTGCGAGGGCGGTACCAAGGAAATCGTCTACAACCGCGGGTGATCCCGTGTGGCAGACATAAAAACCGACGCCAGGGCGTCGGTTTTTTTGTGCCTGTGGATCAGCCTTTCATCACTTGCGCCAGCAGCTCGTAGGAATGAATCCGATCAGCATGTTCGTACAGGTCGCAGGTAAAGATCAGCTCATCGGCACCGGTTTGCTCGATCAATACTTCCAGCTTGGCGCGAATTTTCGCCGGGCTTCCGACCATGGCCAGGCCCAGGAAACTGCCTACCGCGTCCTTCTCATGGGGCAGCCACAGGCCGTCCATGCTATCCACCGGCGGGCGCTGCACCAGGCTTTGCCCCCGCATCAGGGCGAGAATGCGTTGGTAGACCGAGGTGGCCAGGTAATTGGCCTGCTCATCGGTATCGGCGGCCACCAGGGGGACGCCGAGCATCACGTAGGGTTTGTCGAGTACCGCTGAAGGCTTGAAGTGATTGCGATAGACGCGAATCGCCTCATGCATCATGCGCGGTGCGAAATGGGAGGCGAAGGCGTAGGGCAAACCGCGTTCACCGGCCAGTTGCGCGCTGAACAGGCTGGAGCCGAGCAGCCACACCGGTACGTTGGTGCCGGTGCCAGGTACGGCGATCACCCGTTGGTCGGGGGTGCGTGGGCCCAGGTACGCCATGAGTTCGGCCACGTCTTCGGGGAAGTCATCGGCGCTGCCGGAGCGCTCGCGGCGCAGGGCGCGGGCGGTCATCTGGTCGGAACCGGGCGCGCGGCCCAGGCCCAGGTCGATACGGCCGGGGTACAGGCTTTCCAGGGTGCCGAACTGTTCAGCGATCACCAGCGGTGCATGGTTGGGCAGCATCACGCCGCCTGCGCCGACCCGGATGGTCGAGGTCCCGCCGGCCAGGTAGCCCAGCAGCACCGAGGTCGCGGAGCTGGCGATGCCATCCATATTGTGATGTTCGGCCACCCAGAAGCGGGTGTAGCCGAGTTTTTCCACGTGCTGGGCCAGGTCCAGGGAATTGCGCAGCGACTGCGCCGGGCTGCCATTGGCGCGCACCGGCACCAGGTCGAGGGTCGAGAACTTCACGTCGGACAACGGTTTCATAAGCCTGCTTCTCCTAAGGGCGCAGGCTTGTGACGAACCAAAACCTGCCGCTTCATGTGCATGCTCTATGCAATGAGGGCATATACCCGAGATTCAATAGCGAGCATGAAATTTCCTACTTGCGCGCTTGGTTTTTCCGACAGGGTGAACTTTGCCAGAGGTTCTATCCTCAGAACCTTACTGATGCACAACCACTGCTTGGGAGAACGCTATGAGTATTGTGAAAAAAGCCTCCGCACACTGGGAAGGCGACCTGAAAACCGGCCTGGGCTCTATTTCCACCGAAACCGGCGTACTGCGCGAAGCCCCCTACGGCTTCAAGGCCCGTTTCGAAGGCGGCAAGGGCACCAACCCTGAAGAACTGATCGGCGCTGCCCATGCCGGCTGTTTCTCCATGGCCTTTTCCATGATTCTCGGCGATGCCGGGCTCAAGGCCGACAGCATCGACACCCAAGCCGAAGTGACCCTGGACCAAGTGGACGGTGGTTTTGCAATCACCGCGGTCCATCTGGTCCTCAAGGCCAAGATCCCCGGCGCAAGCCAGGCGCAGTTCGATGAGCTGAGCAAAAAGGCCAAGGAGGGGTGCCCGGTGTCCAAAGTGTTGAACGCCACCATCACCCTGGATGGCACCCTCATCAACTGATCTGCGCAGGTCCAATGTGGGAGCGGGCTTGCCCGCGAACGCGCTAGGTCAGGCAACAAATGTATTGGCTGACACACCGCCTTCGCGAGCAAGTCCCCTCCCACATTTTGTTGTGCGTTAAATCAGAACTCGCGTTTCGCAAATGTGGTCTCATACCCATGCAGCCTTTGGCGCACACCCGTGCGCAGCGCATTTAGGGAGCTTCACACATGAAACGTTTTGCCTTGGCGATTATCTGCGGTGCTTTGGCCACGTCGGCGCTGGCCGCGCCGAAAGACTGTGAAGAACTGAGGAGAGAGATCGAAGTCGACCTACAGGCCAAGGCGATCCCGTCCTACACGTTGGAAATCATCACCGCCGAAGAAGCCAAGAATCACGATGAAGCCATGATCGTGGGCTCCTGCGAAAACGGCACCAAGCGCATCATCTACCAGCGCAACAATGACTGATCAGGGAATACAGTTGACGCTGCGCTCCTCTGCCAGCAACTGCCGTGCGGCGTCATACAGCCGGATGTTGGGGGTAAAGCCCAGCGAACGCCCTTCCAGGCGATAGCGCTGACCGGCTTCGAACTGGTCGTATTGCAGGGTGATAAAACACGTGCGCTCCTGGGGCTGGTTCAACCCGCCGCCCAGGCCTGCGCCGGCATACACTTCAAAATCAAAACGCACCATCAACTCGTGGCTGCCCGGTGGCACCTGGAAGTAGCGCCCATCATCGAGGGCTTTGCCGTCCAGGCGTTGCGCCATGACCAGTTTGGCGCCCGGTGTCGGGGTGGCGAAATCGACCCAGGCCTGTTGCGGGTCGGCCGGCGGGATCGGTGTGGAGGTGCAGGCGCTGAGAAAAATCGCCGCCAAGGGAAGCAGGAGCTGACGCATAGTGAGCACTCAAGCGTAGGAATCGTATGAGCATACCTCCTGTAAGCCCGTTAGTCTGGCAGGCCAATGACTCTGGAGCGGTTTGAAATGGTGCGGCGTTTATTGGCGGGGCTGGCGTGTGTGTTGCTCGGTGGTTGCTCCAGTGTCAGCTATTACAGCCAACTGGCCAGCGGCCAATGGCAACTGCTGCAGGCCCGCGAGCCGGTGGCCAAGGTGATCGCCGACCCGACGCGTGCGCAAGTTTTGCGGGAGCATTTGGCGCAATCCCAGAAGGCGCGGACCTTTGCCAGCCAAGCGTTGCACTTGCCCGACAACCAGAGCTACCGCCTGTACGCCGATATCGGTCGGCCGTACGTGGTCTGGAATGTCTTCGCTACTTCAGAATTTTCCCTGTCACCCCAGAACCATTGCTTCCCGATCGCCGGGTGCGTGGCCTATCGCGGTTATTACAGCCAAGGTGCCGCACGGGGCGAGGCTGCCTTGTTGCAACTGCGCGGCATGGATGTGTCGATTGGCGGGGTCGAGGCCTATTCCACTCTGGGCTGGTTTGATGACCCGATCATGAGTTCGATGATGCGCTGGGGCGAAGAGCGTCTGGCCACGGTGATTTTTCACGAACTGGCGCACCAGCGTTTTTATGTGAAGGACGACACTGAGTTCAATGAGTCATTTGCCACCTTTGTCGAACAGGAAGGCACCCGGCAATGGCGTACGGCCCGTGGCCTTGGGCCTGCGAGCGAGTCGGCCTTGAAGCAGCGCGACCAATTTACCCAACTGATCCTCGACACCCGCACCCGCTTGGAACGCCTGTATGCGCAGCCGTTGGCCGCCGATGCAATGCGCCAGGCCAAGGCTGACGAGTTCGAGCGTTTACGCCGTGAGTATCGGCAGTTACGCGACAGTCAGTGGGCCGGCGACCCGCGGTATGACGCCTGGATCAATCAGCCGATGAACAATGCGCGGCTGTTGCCGTTTGGTTTGTATGACCAGTGGGTGCCAGCGTTTGCGGCGTTGTTTCGCCGGGAGGGAGGGGATTGGCTGAAGTTCTACAGTGCTGTGGAACAGTTGGGTGGGTTGCCGGTTGCGCAGCGTAAATTGGCGTTGAAGCAGTTGGTCGGTGGCGGCCTTTAGGGCCTCATCGCAGCATAAGTATCTACACAACTTTGCCGCAACGCCTAGATCCAGGCAGATGGCGCAGTTGTGGCGAGCGGGCTTGCCCCGCGCTGGGCTGCGAAGCAGCCCCAATAAGCCGTATGCGGTGTATCAGATACTCCGTAGCGGCTGGTTTTTGGGCTGCTTCGCAGCCCAGCGCGGGGCAAGCCCGCTCGCCACAACAGCCCTATCTGCTTGGCTTTATGCGATGCGGCAAAATTGTGTAGATACCGATGCTCATCGCAGGCAAGCCAGCTCCCACATTTGACGGTGTTCACACATCAACATGTGGGAGCGGGCTTGCCCGCGATAGCCATCTCACGCCCGCCGCAAAAAAGCCTGATGCATCTCGTCCAGCGTCTCAAAATGCCAGCGCGGTTCTTCGGCACTCAACTCTTCAAAACTACCAAACCCATACCCCACCGCCGCCGCATCCAGCCCATTGCTGCGCGCGCCGATCAGGTCGTGCTTGCGGTCGCCGATCATCAAGGTGCTGGCCGGATCCAGGCCTTCTTCGTGCATCAAGTGGGCGATCAATTCGACCTTGTTGGTACGGGTACCGTCGAGCTCACTGCCGTAGATCACCTTGAAGTGCTTGGCGAAATCGAAATGCCTGGCGATCTCCCGGGCAAATTCCCACGGCTTGGAGGTAGCCACATACAACTGGCGCCCCTGGCCATTCAATTCTTCGAGGAGTGGCATGACCCCGTCAAACACGCGGTTTTCATAGAGCCCGGTGACTTTGAAGCGCTCGCGGTAGAAATTCACCGCCTCCCACGCGCGGGCCTCGTCGAAGTCGTAGAACTGCATAAAGGCCTGCAGCAGCGGCGGGCCGATAAAGTGCTCGAGTTTGGTCAGGTCAGGCTCATCGATACCCAGCTTGGCCAGGGCGTACTGGATCGAACGGGTGATGCCTTCCCGTGGGTCGGTCAGGGTGCCGTCCAGGTCAAACAGGACAGTCTGGTAATCCAGGGTCATTGGTCGAATCCTTCTGCCAGGTGCAGGTCCTTGAGCTTCACGTAGTTCGCGGCGCTGTAGGTGAAAAAGGCGCGTTCCTTATCAGTCAGCGCGCGGATTTGTTTAACCGGGCTACCCACATACAAAAAACCGCTTTCCAGTTTTTTGCCCGGCGGCACCAGGCTGCCGGCACCGATGATCACATCGTCTTCAACCACCGCGCCGTCCATCACAATGCTGCCCATGCCGATCAGGATGCGACTGCCGACGCTGCAGCCATGCAGCATGACTTTATGGGCGATGGTCACGTCGTCGCCGATCAGCAACGGGAAACCGTCCGGATTGAAAGGGCCGGCGTGGGTAATGTGCAGCACGCAGCCGTCCTGCACGCTGGTGCGGGCACCGATGCGGATGCGGTGCATGTCGCCGCGAATCACCGTCAGCGGCCAGACCGAACTGTCTGCGCCGATTTCAACATCGCCGATCACCACCGCCGAAGCATCGACGAAAGCCCCGGCGCCGAGGGTTGGCGTGTGATTCTGATAGGTGCGAAGGGTCACGATAGCCTCTCTCTGTTTGGTTGATAGCTGCGGTGGACGTTGATTGTAATTAAGATGGCCCCATCTTTGTCTTACCTGTTTCTTCAGCCAAGGTGCCAACCGTGAGCGCGAACAACCCTCTTTTGCAGTCCTACGACCTGCCGCCGTTCTCGGCGATCCGTGCCGAGCACGTCCAACCGGCCATTGAACAGATCCTGGCCGACAACCGCGTTGCCATCGAAGGCATCCTGCAAAGCCAGGGGAAAAATCCGACCTGGGCCGGTCTGGTCCTGGCCATGGACGAACTCAACGACCGCCTGGGCGCGGCGTGGAGCCCGGTCAGCCACCTGAATGCCGTATGCAACAGCGCTGAATTGCGCCAAGCCTACGAGGCCTGCCTGCCGGCCTTGAGCGCCTACTCTACCGAGATGGGCCAGAACCGCGAGCTGTTCCAGGCGTTCGAAGCCCTGGCCAACAGCCCCGAAGCCGCCGGTTTTGATGTGGCGCAAAAAACTATCCTGGAGCACGCCCTGCGCGACTTCCGTCTGTCGGGTATCGACCTGCCGCCTGAGCAGCAGAAGCGCTACGCCGAAGTGCAAAGCAAATTGTCCGAACTGGGCAGCAAGTTCTCCAACCAGTTGCTCGACGCCACCCAGGCCTGGACCAAGCACGTCACCGACGAAGCCACCCTGGCCGGCCTGACCGATTCGGCCAAGGCGCAAATGGCTGCTGCGGCCCAGGCCAAAGGCCTCGATGGCTGGCTGATCACCCTGGAATTCCCCAGCTACTACGCGGTGATGACCTACGCCCACGACCGCGCGCTACGCGAAGAAGTCTACGCGGCCTACTGCACCCGCGCGTCGGACCAGGGCCCGAATGCCGGTCAGAACGATAACGGTCCGGTGATGGAACAGATCCTCGACCTGCGTCAGGAACTGGCCCAACTGCTCGGCTTCGCCTCCTTCTCCGAACTGAGCCTGGCCACCAAAATGGCCGAATCCAGCGACCAGGTACTGAGTTTCCTACGTGACCTGGCCAAGCGCAGCAAACCGTTCGCCAACCAGGACCTGCAGCAGCTCAAGGCCTACGCCGCCGAGCAAGGCTGCGCCGACCTGCAAAGCTGGGACAGCGGTTTCTACGGCGAAAAGCTGCGTGAACAGCGCTACAGCGTGTCCCAGGAAGCCCCGCGCGCCTACTTCCCGATCGACAAAGTGCTGGGTGGCCTGTTTGCCATTGTCCAGCGCCTGTACGGCATCGAGATCGCCGAGCAGAAAGGCTTCGATACCTGGCACCCGGATGTTCGCCTGTTCGAAATCAAGGAAAACGGCCAACACGTCGGCCGCTTCTTCTTCGACCTGTATGCCCGCGCCAACAAGCGTGGCGGTGCGTGGATGGACGGCGCCCGTGATCGCCGGCGTACCGCCGCAGGTACCCTGCAAAGCCCGGTGGCCAACCTGGTGTGCAACTTCACCCCGGCCGACAGCGGCAAGCCTGCCCTGCTGACCCACGATGAAGTCACCACCCTGTTCCACGAATTCGGCCATGGCCTGCACCACCTGCTGACCCGCGTCGAACACGCGGGCGTGTCCGGCATCAATGGCGTGGCCTGGGATGCGGTGGAGTTGCCGAGCCAGTTCATGGAGAACTGGTGCTGGGAGCCGGAAGGCCTGGCGCTGATTTCCGGTCACTATGAAAGCGGCGAAGCACTGCCCCAGGACCTGCTGCAAAAAATGCTCGCGGCGAAGAACTTCCAGTCGGGGCTGATGATGGTGCGCCAACTGGAGTTCTCGCTGTTTGACTTTGAGCTGCATGCCACCCACGGCGATGGCCGCAGCGTGGCCCAGGTACTCGAAGGCATCCGTGACGAAGTGTCCGTAATGCGCCCACCCGCCTACAACCGCTTCCCCAACAGCTTCGCGCATATCTTCGCCGGCGGTTATGCGGCGGGGTACTACAGCTACAAGTGGGCCGAAGTGTTGTCGGCGGATGCCTTCTCCAAGTTTGAAGAAGACGGCGTGCTCAACGCCGAAACCGGCCGTGCCTTCCGCGAGGCGATCCTGGCCCGTGGTGGTTCCCAGGCGCCGATGGTGTTGTTCGTCGACTTCCGCGGACGCGCACCGTCGATTGACGCACTCTTGCGCCACAGCGGCCTGAGTGAGGACGCGGCAGCATGAGTGACGGGCCTGTGATCACCAAGAAGCAATTTATCGCCGGCGCCGTGTGCCCGGCGTGCAGCGAGCCGGACAAGTTGAAGATGTGGACCGAAGACAGTGTGCCCCATCGCGAATGCGTGGCCTGCGGCTATGCCGACACGCTCAACGACCAAGGTTTGTCGGTGCCCAAGGAATTGGGCACGCGGGTCAATACCTCGGCGTTGAAAGCACCCGCGGATCCCAAGGTGCAGGCGGTACAGTTCTTCCCTAATCCGAAGCTGAAAAAAGACTAAAGAAGCTACGCCAACCACTGTAGGAGCGAGCTTGCTCGCGAAGATCGTTAACGATAACGCGTTCATTCTGAATGAACGCGGCGTCCTTGAGATTTTCGCGAGCAGGCTCGCTCCTACATTTTTTTTGCGCGCATTTCTCGATTTTCCTGGCTGAAACGATTCCTTCATTACTTAGCCTGCTATCATTTGTAACTATTCATTGCTATCAAAACGACAAGCCGCTCCACGAAGCGACTGCTCAAACCCGTGACTACATGATGAGGTGCCACCATGTCTGATCAAGATCGAGACAACCCCCGGCGTGACTTTTTGCGCAAATCCTTGACCTTGATCCCGGTGGTCACGGTTGCCAGTACCGGCCTTGGCGGCTCGATGCTGATGGCCACGCCTGAACCTGCCCAAGCCAGCCCGGCCAAGGCACCCGCCAGTGAAAAGACCTACGAGCCCAGCTACTTCACCGCCGAGGAATGGGCGTTTATCAACGCCGCCGTCGCGCGCTTGATTCCTGCCGATGCCCAAGGCCCGGGCGCCCTGGAAGCCGGTGCGCCGCAATACATCGACCGCCAGATGAACACCCCTTACGCCAGCGGTGCCCTGTGGTTTATGCAAGGCCCATTCAACGCCGACGCGCCGCCCGAGATGGGTTGGCAGAGCAAGCTGGTGCCCAAGGAGATCTATCGCCTGGGTATTGCTGCCACGGATTCCTGGTCGAACGCGTTCAACGGTAAAACATTTGCCGGGCAAGACAGCGCTACCCAGGATGATTTGCTGCGTCGCCTGGAGGCTGGTGGTGCGGAAACCGGCGAGCATTTCGCGGCGGTCCCACCGAAGATTTTCTTCAACTTGTTGCTGCAAAACACCAAGGAGGGGTTCTTCTGCGACCCGATCCACGGCGGCAACAAAGGCATGGTCGGCTGGACCATGATCGGCTTCCCCGGCGCCCGCGCCGATTTCATGGATTGGGTTGAACGCAACGAGCAATACCCCTTCGCGGCTGTTTCCATCCGTGGCGAGAGGGCATAAGCGTGGCGACCATCATGAAGAAAGTCGATGCAGTGATCGTTGGCTTTGGCTGGACTGGCGCGATCATGGCCAAGGAACTGACCGAAGCAGGCTTGCACGTGGTAGCGCTGGAGCGCGGCCCGATGCAGGACACCTACCCTGACGGTAACTACCCACAGGTGATCGATGAACTGACCTACAGCGTGCGTAAAAAACTCTTCCAGGACATCTCCAAGGAAACCGTGACCATTCGCCATAGCGTGAATGACATTGCCTTGCCCAACCGGCAGTTGGGCGCGTTTTTACCGGGCAATGGCGTGGGCGGCGCGGGCCTGCACTGGTCGGGCGTGCATTTTCGGGTGGACCCTATCGAGTTGCGCATGCGCAGCCATTACGAAGAGCGCTACGGGAAAAACTTCATTCCCAAGGACATGACCATCCAGGACTTCGGCGTCAGCTACGAAGAGCTGGAACCGTTCTTCGACTACGCCGAAAAAGTCTTCGGCACCTCCGGCCAGGCCTGGACCGTAAAAGGCCAGTTGGTGGGTGAAGGCAAGGGCGGTAACCCTTATGCGCCGGATCGCTCCAGCCATTTCCCACTGGAGTCGCAGAAAAATACCTACTCGGCGCAACTGTTCCAGAAAGCTGCCGCCGATGTGGGCTACAAACCCTACAACCTGCCGTCGGCCAATACCTCGGGGCCCTACACCAACCCCTATGGCGCGCAGATGGGGCCGTGCAACTTCTGTGGTTTTTGCAGTGGGTATGTCTGCTACATGTACTCCAAGGCATCGCCCAACGTGAATATCCTGCCAGCGTTGCGCCAGGTACCGAACTTTGAGCTGCGGCCCAATTCCCACGTGCTCAAGGTCAATCTCGACAGCACCAAGCGCAAGGCCACCGGCGTGACCTACATCGACGCCCAGGGTCGCGAGATCGAGCAACCGGCGGACCTGGTGATTCTTGGCGCCTTCCAGTTCCACAACGTGCGCCTGATGCTGCTCTCGGGCATCGGCAAGCCCTACGACCCGATCACGGGCGAAGGGGTGGTGGGCAAGAACTTCGCCTACCAGAACATGGCCACCATCAAGGCCTACTTCGATAAAGACGTGCACACCAACAACTTCATCGGCGCCGGCGGCAATGGCGTGGCGGTGGACGATTTCAACGCCGACAACTTCGATCATGGGCCCCATGGCTTTGTCGGTGGCTCGCCCATGTGGGTCAACCAGGCGGGCAGCCGACCGATTGCCGGGACCTCCAACCCACCGGGCACGCCGGCCTGGGGCAGCGCGTGGAAGCGCGCCACGGCCGATTACTACACCCACCAGGTGTCGATGGATGCCCACGGCGCCCATCAGTCCTACAGGGGTAACTACCTCGATCTGGATCCGGTTTACCGTGATGCCTACGGCCTGCCGTTGTTGCGCATGACCTTCGACTGGCAGGAAAACGACATCAAGATGAACCGCTTCATGGTCGAGAAAATGGGCAAGATCGCCGAGGCGATGAACCCCAAGGCGATTGCCGTGCTCGGCAAAAAAGTCGGCGAACACTTCAATACCGCGTCCTACCAGACCACCCACCTCAATGGCGGCGCGATCATGGGTACCGACCCGAAGACCAGCGCGTTGAATCGCTACTTGCAGTGCTGGGATGTACACAACGTGTTTGTCCCGGGCGCATCTGCTTTCCCACAAGGCCTGGGCTACAACCCTACGGGCCTGGTGGCGGCGTTGACCTACTGGTCGGCCCGGGCGATTCGCGAGCAGTACTTGAAAAACCCCGGCCCGCTGGTTCAGGCATAAGGAGCGACGACCATGAAAGCATTTGTTATCGCGACCCTGGCCTTGTTCAGCAGTTGCTCGGTGAGCGCCGCGCAAGCCGATTTGATCAAGCAAGGCGAATACCTGGCCCGCGCCGGTGACTGCGTGGCCTGCCATACGGCCAAGGGCGGCAAGCCGTTTGCCGGTGGGCTGCCGATGGAAACCCCGATCGGCGTGATCTACTCCACCAACATCACCCCGGACAAAGCCGGCCTGGGGGACTACAGCTTTGAAGACTTCGACAAGGCCGTGCGCCATGGCGTCGCCAAAAGCGGTAGTACCCTTTACCCAGCGATGCCCTACCCGTCTTATGCACGTGTCAGCGAAACCGACATGCAGGCGCTGTATGCGTACTTTATGAAAGGTGTGGAACCGGTCGCCCAGGCGAACCAGGACAGTGATATTCCCTGGCCCTTGAGCATGCGCTGGCCCCTGGCGGCGTGGCGCTGGATGTTCGCGCCCGAGGTGGCGGACTATCAGGCCCCGGCCGATTCCGACCCGGTGATCAGCCGTGGCGCCTACCTGGTGGAAGGCCTGGGTCACTGCGGCGCTTGCCATACCCCGCGGGCCCTGACCATGCAGGAAAAGGCCCTGAGCGCGGTGGACGGGGCGGCGTTCCTGTCCGGCAGTGCGCCACTGGAAGGCTGGATCGCCAAAAGCCTGCGCGGCGACCACAAGGACGGCCTGGGCAGTTGGAGCGAAGAGCAGCTGGTGCAGTTTCTCAAGACCGGTCGCAGTGATCGCAGCGCGGTATTTGGCGGTATGAGCGATGTGGTAGTCCACAGCATGCAATACATGTCTGAAGACGACCTGACAGCTATCGCCCGTTACCTCAAGAGCCTGCCGGCAGTGGACCCCAAGGATCAGCCGCACCAATACGACAAGCAGGTGGCCGAGGCGCTGTGGAAGGGCGATGACAGCAAGCCAGGTGCCGCGGTGTACATCGACAACTGCGCGGCCTGCCACCGTACCGACGGCCATGGCTACACCCGCGTGTTCCCGGCGCTGGCGGGCAACCCGGTGTTGCAGACGGCAGATGCCACGTCGCTGATCAACATTGTGTTGAAGGGCGGCACCCTGCCGGCCACTCACGCCGCGCCTTCGACCTTCACCATGCCGGCGTTTGCCTGGCGGTTGTCGGATCAGGAAGTGGCGGATGTGGTCAGCTTTATCCGTGGCAGCTGGGGTAACCAGGGCGCGCCGGTGAAGGCCGGCGAAGTCGCCGACCTGCGCAAGAGCGATCAACACAGCACCTCGGGCGACGATCTGGGGCAAGTGACCACGAGTCACTGATTCAGGCTTTGCCGCCCAACGGCACTGGTCAGATACGCTGCGTCTCGATACTGTATATAAAAACAGTATCGAGGCGCTTTCATGTCCACTCCTCTACCGCCGCGTGGGCGAGGCACCGCCACCAACCTGCACAATCGCTTCGCGCCCACGGTCAGTGTGGCCGAGGACGATGGTTGGTATCAGGAAGTGCCGCCGACCCAGGGTACCGAAGTGCGTATCGAGACGGCGAAGACCATCATCACCCGCAATACCTCGCCAGACCTGCCGTTCGATCGCTCCATCAACCCTTACCGGGGCTGTGAGCACGGTTGTATTTATTGTTATGCGCGGCCCAGCCATGCCTATTGGGACATGTCCCCGGGCCTGGACTTCGAAACCAAGCTGATCGCCAAGAGCAACGCCGCCGAGGTGCTGGAGCAGCAATTGTCCAAGCCCGGCTATGTGTGTGCGCCGATCAACCTGGGCTCCAACACGGACCCGTACCAGCCCATCGAGCGCGAGTACAAGATCACCCGGCAAACCCTGGAAGTGCTGCTGCGCTATCGTCACCCGGTGACTATCGTGACCAAGGGTTCGTTGATCCTGCGTGACCTGGACCTGCTCACGGAGCTGGCCCGCCAGCGGCTGGTAGCGGTGATGATCAGCCTTACCAGCCTGGACGATGAACTCAAGCGCATCCTGGAGCCCCGTGCGGCGGCGCCCAAGGCGCGTTTGCGGGCGATCCGGGTGATGCGTCAGGCGGGTATCCCGGTAGGCGTGCTGTGTTCGCCGATGATTCCGATGATCAACGACAGCGAACTGGAAAGCCTGCTCGCCGAGGCCCATGCCGCCGGGGCACAGAGCGCCGCCTATATGATGCTGCGCCTGCCCCTTGAGGTGGCGCCGCTGTTCGAGGAGTGGCTGGCGGCCCATTACCCGCAGCGGGCGGCCCATGTGATGAGCCTGGTCCGCCAGGTGCGCGGGGGCGAAGTCTATGACAGCCGCTTCGGTGTACGCATGCGCGGTGAGGGGCCGTTTGCCGACCTGCTGGCGCAACGATTTGCCAAGGCGATCAAGCGCTTGGGGCTGGACCGACGGGAAGGCTTCAACCTCGATTGCAGTGCATTCTGTCCGCCCGGCAGGCAGTTGGCTTTGTTGTAGACTGATACAAATGCGCGCACTGCCCAGCCAGGGTGGTCGCGTTTTGAAATCACTGAAACCCGCGAGATAGAGCGGTTGATTCAGTTTGAGTTAAGTTTTGGCAGGTACCTTGTTCATCGAGTGACTGGTGGGTCTGCGTCGCGGCTGGTGTGGTTTTCCAATTATTGCAATGGTCGCGCGCCAAACTGAACTGCAACACTCCCCTGCTCCAACTACGAGGATGAATCATGAGTGACAAGGATAAACAGCCGTTGGCTGCGTCGGCTTCAGCCCCTCACGAGGCGGAGTCCGCCGATGCAGCGCTGCAGCACATCGTTGATGGCTTTTTGCATTTCCATAACGAGGTCTTTCCCCAGCAGGAAGAACTCTTCAAGAAACTCGCCACGGCCCAGAGCCCACGGGCGATGTTTATCACCTGCGCCGACTCGCGCATTGTTCCAGAACTGATTACCCAAAGCTCCCCGGGCGATCTGTTCGTCACCCGTAACGTGGGTAACGTCGTACCGCCTTATGGGCAGATGAACGGCGGTGTGTCCACGGCCATCGAGTACGCGGTGCTGGCCCTGGGCGTGCAGCACATCATCGTCTGCGGTCACTCCGACTGTGGCGCGATGCGGGCGGTGCTCAACCCCCAGAGCCTGGAAAAGATGCCCACGGTCAAAGCCTGGCTGCGCCATGCCGAGGTCGCCAAGACCATGGTCCAGGACAACTGTGATTGCGCCAATGAAGGCGAAAGCATGCAGGTGCTGACCGAAGAAAACGTCATCGCCCAGTTGCAACATTTGCGCACCCACCCTTCTGTGGCTTCGCGCATGGCCAACGGTCATTTGTTTATCCATGGCTGGATCTACAACATCGAGACCAGCGAGATCAAAGCCTACGATGCGGACCAGGCCACGTTCCTGCCGCTGACCGGTTCCGGACCGATCCCTTCGGCGACGCCCAAAGCGCGCTTCTAAAACAATCCCCTGCCGGGTAATGCGATGGCTGCCATGGATGCAGCCAGGCCTTGCCACGCCCGGCGAATGCCTCGGGAGAGTCATTATGCGTGCAGCTCAATTGAAAACAGTGCTGCCACGGGAGCTGTTGGCTTCGGTGGTGGTGTTTCTGGTGGCCTTGCCACTTTGCATGGGGATCGCCATTGCTTCGGGCATGCCGCCGGCCAAGGGCCTGATCACCGGGATCATCGGTGGTCTGGTGGTGGGTTGGCTGGCCGGCTCGCCCCTGCAAGTCAGTGGCCCGGCTGCCGGCCTGGCGGTGTTGGTGTTCGAACTGGTGCGCCAGCACGGGATGCTGATGCTCGGGCCGATCCTGCTGTTGGCGGGCTTCCTGCAACTGGTGGCCGGGCGCCTGCGCCTGGGCTGCTGGTTCCGGGTGACGGCGCCTGCGGTGGTCTACGGCATGCTGGCGGGGATCGGGGTGCTGATTGTCCTGTCGCAGGTGCATGTGATGCTCGATGGAGCGCCCAAGCCGTCTGGGCTAGATAACCTTGCCGGCTTCCCCGCTGCAGTGGCCCAGGCCATTCCCGGTCTCGGCTGGCAAGCCGGTCTGCTGGGGTTGTCGACGATTCTGGTGATGTGGATGTGGGATAAATTTCGTCCGCAAAAACTGCGCTTTGTACCGGGTGCGTTGCTGGGGGTGGGCTTGGCGACGGCAGCCAGCCTGATGCTGGCATTGCAGGTCAAACGCGTGGAAGTGCCGGAAAACCTCGCCGATGCCATCGACTGGCTCCGCCCCAGTGACCTGCTGAACCTGGCCGACCCCAACCTGCTGATCGCTGCTTTCGCGGTGGCCTTTATTGCCAGTGCCGAAACCTTGCTCTCGGCGGCAGCTGTGGATCGGATGCACAACGGCCAACGCTCGGACTTCGACAAGGAATTGTCTGCCCAGGGTGTAGGCAACATGTTGTGTGGCCTGGTGGGCGCATTGCCCATGACCGGGGTGATCGTGCGCAGTTCGGCCAACGTCCAGGCGGGCGCAACCACGCGTCTGTCGGCAATGTTCCATGGTCTCTGGCTGCTGGCCTTCGTGTTGCTGCTGTCGAGCGTGCTGCAAAGCATTCCGGTGGCGAGCCTGGCGGGTGTGCTGGTGTACACCGGCATCAAGTTGGTGGACCTCAAGGCGTTCCGTGGCCTGGGGCGCTATGGTCGGATGCCGATGTTCACCTACGCGGCCACGGCCCTGGCGATCATCTTTACCGACTTGCTGACCGGTGTACTGGTGGGCTTCGGCCTGACCCTGGTGAAACTGGCGTGGAAGGCTTCACGCTTGAAAGTCAGCCTGATCGACCTGCCCCAGGACGGTGAAATGGAGTTGCGGTTGATAGGCGCGGCGACCTTTCTCAAGGTGCCCGCATTGACGCAGGTACTGGCGACAGTGCCCGCGGGAAGCACCGTGCATGTGCCGCTCAATAACCTGAGCTACGTGGATCACTCGTGCCTGGAATTGCTGGAGGAATGGGGGCGGGCCAATGCGGCCAAGGGCTCGAAGTTGGTGATCGAGGCGCGCGGGTTGAAGCGTCGGTTGGAAGGGCGGATAAGAACCACGACCCGGATCGGTTCTGCCCCGTCAGTGGGCTGACGAAACCGCATAAAAATGTGGGAGGGGTTTGTGTGGGAGCCGGGCTTGCCCGCGATAGCATCACCGCGGTGTAACTGATGCACCCCGGTGCCTGCATCGTGGGCAAGCTCGGCTCCCACACAAACCCCTCCCACATTTTGTTCTGTGCCAGGCCGCAACTCTAGGCCGGCTGATCCAGCTCCAACTCCACGCCCAGCTGGCGTGACAGGCAAGGCCAGCGCTTCCACGCGGCTTCCGTTGCCGGGCTCTTGAGCTGCTCGCGATAGGCCTCGACGGACTCCAGAGCAAAGCTCTCTTCATTGAGCATCTCATCCACCGCCAGGTGCACGGCTTCATCCAGCTGGTTGGCGAAATCTTCGCCGATCAACTGGTGGGCAATCACATTGGCAACGGTGGTGTCCGCCGGAATCAACGGCTGGCCGAAGTGCTTGATATACAAATCGTTCACTTCTTCCACCAGCCGGTGGGCCAGGTAGGCCTCGTCCAGCAGGCCGTTCAGGCCTTCATGGGCGGCGAGGATGGCCGGTGGCTGGAGAAAGAAATGCTCGGCGATTTTCAGCACCGGCTTGATCTGGCTTTCAATCCCTGCTTCCCGGGCCACGTCGTTGGCGGCGTCCAGCAGGTCCGGAACCTGATCGATGTAGGCGGTGACGAAGCGCGTCATCACGGCATTACGATCACCCTCGGCCAGGGAAATGGCCGAATGCAGGTGTGGTAACTGAGCGTCCAGTTGTTTAGCCAATTGGCCAGTGGACGCTTCGTGTTGATGGGCACGGGAAATCTGCTCGCGCAATGCGGCGGTGTTCATGAAAGCTCCAGGAATACGGGCGTAGGAAAGGGGATTGCATAAGGTAGCTCGTTTATACGAGCCCCTAAGACGCATTTGTCATAATTATTTCATGGTTATGCGCCGCTGTTATATCGAAATGCCATCGTTCGTCGGATAGGCCTTTAATCTGCTGGCCGGCCAGCGCCGTTCGTCTCTTTTTACTGATTTGTCCCCACACATTGCGGGGTCGCAGTCGCTGTCTATACTCGGGTTTGTACGCAATTAGCTGATGACGCCCGACTGCATTAGGCAGGCAAGGCTTGGCGGATGTAAGCAGTTTGGAAGCCGCCCCCTTGGCCGCAGGTGCAAACCGGCGGGATAACAAGAACGATAAGGGGAACCCGCAATGACGCGACATCCACATGTTTGGATGGGCTTACTCTTGTGGTCAGTATTCAGCCAGGCGCAGGCCGCCTGGACAGTGAATATGGCACCAGGGGCCACTGAAGTCAGTCACGCTGTGTTCGACCTGCACATGACCATTTTCTGGATCTGTGTGGTGATCGGCATCATCGTGTTTGGCGCCATGTTCTGGTCGATGATTGTGCATCGGCGCTCCACAGGCCAGGTGGCGGCCAAGTTCCACGAAAGTACCACGGTCGAAATTCTCTGGACCGTCGTGCCCCTGCTGATTCTCGTCGCCATGGCTATTCCCGCGACCAAGACCCTGATCAACATCTACGACAGCAGTGAGTCGGATATCGATATCCAGGTCACCGGCTATCAGTGGAAGTGGCACTACAAGTACCTGGGCCAGGACGTCGAGTTCTTCAGCAACCTGGCCACCCCCGCCGAGCAGATCCAGAACAAGGCCACCAAGGGCGAACACTACCTGCTGGAAGTCGATCAGCCGCTGGTGCTGCCGGTGGGCGCCAAGGTGCGCTTTTTGGTGACCGCCGCCGACGTGATCCACTCCTGGTGGGTACCGGCGTTTGCGGTCAAGCGCGATGCCATCCCCGGCTTCGTCAACGAGGCCTGGACCCGGGTCGAGAAGCCCGGCATCTACCGCGGCCAGTGCGCAGAGCTATGCGGCAAGGACCACGGGTTCATGCCCATCGTGGTCGAGGTCAAGTCCAAGGCGGACTACGAAACCTGGCTCGGCGAGCGCAAGGAAGAAGCCGCCAAGCTCAAGGAGCTGACCTCCAAAGAGTGGACACTTGAAGAGCTGGTGGCCCGTGGCGACAAGGTCTACCACACCGCTTGCGTCGCCTGTCACCAGGCCGAAGGCCAAGGCCTGCCGCCGATGTTCCCGGCGCTCAAGGGCTCGAAAATCGCCACCGGACCTGCGGCAGATCACCTGAGCATCGTCTACCACGGCAAGCCCGGGACCGCGATGGCGGCGTTCGGCAAGCAGCTGTCGGAAGTCGATATTGCGGCAGTCGTGACCTACGAGCGTAACGCCTGGGGCAACAACAAAGGCGACATGGTCACGCCTAAAGACGTGCTGGCCATCAAACAGGCGGAAAGCAAATGAACCTCTTCATTGCGTATGCCCTGACCCGCCCCGCCCATCCGCTTGCAGGAGAACGGCCATGAGCACTGTGATCGATGACCACGGTCATGCCGCTGACCACGCCCACGGCCCCGCCAAGGGCTTGATGCGCTGGGTGCTGACCACCAACCACAAAGATATCGGGACCATGTACCTGTGGTTCAGCTTCGCCATGTTCCTGCTCGGCGGCTCGTTCGCCATGGTGATCCGTGCCGAGTTGTTCCAGCCGGGGCTGCAAATCGTCGAGCCGGCGTTTTTCAACCAGATGACCACCATGCATGGCTTGATCATGGTGTTTGGCGCGGTGATGCCGGCGTTTGTCGGCCTGGCCAACTGGATGATCCCGCTGATGATCGGCGCGCCGGACATGGCCCTGCCGCGCATGAACAACTTCAGCTTCTGGCTGTTGCCGGCGGCGTTCCTGTTGCTGGTCTCGACCTTGTTCTCCCCGGGGGGCGGGCCCAACTTCGGTTGGACCTTCTATGCCCCGCTCTCCACCACCTACGCCCCGGAAAGCGTGACGTTCTTTATCTTCGCCATTCACCTGATGGGGATCAGTTCGATCATGGGCGCGATCAACGTGGTCGCCACCATCCTCAACCTGCGTGCCCCGGGCATGACCCTGATGAAGATGCCGCTGTTCGTCTGGACCTGGCTGATCACCGCGTTCCTGCTGATCGCGGTGATGCCGGTGCTGGCCGGTTGCGTGACCATGATGCTGATGGATATCCACTTCGGCACCAGCTTCTTCAGCGCTGCCGGCGGCGGTGACCCGGTGTTGTTCCAGCATGTGTTCTGGTTCTTCGGCCATCCCGAGGTGTACATCATGATCCTGCCGGCCTTTGGTGCCGTCAGCTCGATCATCCCGACCTTCTCGCGCAAGCCGCTGTTCGGCTACACCTCGATGGTCTACGCCACCGCGAGTATCGCGTTCCTGTCGTTTATCGTGTGGGCGCACCACATGTTCGTGGTGGGCATTCCGTTGGTGGGTGAGTTGTTCTTCATGTACGCCACCCTGCTGATCGCCGTGCCCACCGGGGTCAAGGTGTTCAACTGGGTCAGCACCATGTGGCAAGGTTCGTTGACCTTCGAAACGCCCATGCTGTTTGCCGTGGCCTTCGTGATCCTGTTCACCATCGGCGGCTTTTCCGGGCTGATGCTGGCCATTGCGCCGGCGGATTTCCAGTACCACGACACCTACTTTGTGGTGGCGCATTTCCATTACGTACTGGTGCCCGGGGCGATCTTCGGGATCTTCGCCTCGGCCTACTACTGGCTGCCGAAATGGACCGGCCATATGTACGACGAAACCCTGGGCAAGCTGCATTTCTGGCTGTCGTTCGTGGGGATGAACATGGCGTTCTTCCCGATGCACTTCGTCGGGCTGGCCGGCATGCCGCGCCGGGTGCCGGACTACAACCTGCAGTTCGCCGATTTCAATATGGTGTCGTCGATTGGCGCCTTCATGTTCGGCGCCACGCAGATTTTCTTCCTGTTTATCGTGATCAAGTGCATCCGTGGCGGTAAGCCCGCGCCGGCCAAGCCGTGGGATGGTGCCGAAGGGCTGGAGTGGAGCATTCCTTCGCCAGCGCCGTACCACACCTTCACCACGCCGCCGGAGGTCAAATGAACAGCGGGTCTGTAGGCGCGAGCTTGCTCGCGAAGGGCGTGAGCGATAACGCGGGTTGCCTGGATAAACGCGGCGCGCTGTGGTTTTTCGCGAGCAAGCTCGCTCCTACAGAACCGTCACGCGGGGGTGGGCGCCATGGCTGATTCCGTGCCCCTCAACCGCCTGGTCACGCGCCTGCTGATCCTGGTGCTGGCGATGTTCGCCTTTGGCTTCGCCCTGGTGCCGATCTACGACGTGATGTGCAAGGCCTTCGGCATCAACGGCAAGACTGCCGGGCAGTACGAAGGCTCACAGGTAGTCGATCCGTCGCGCCAGGTGCGGGTGCAGTTTCTGTCGACCAATGCCATCGATATGGTCTGGGAATTCCACTCCAAGGCCGACGAAATCGTGGTCAACCCTGGCGCGGTCAACGAGATGGTGTTCGTAGCCTTCAACCCCAGCGACAAGCCGATGACGGCCCAGGCGATCCCGAGCATTTCCCCGGCCGAAGCGGCGATGTACTTCCACAAGACCGAGTGTTTTTGCTTCACCCAGCAAGTGCTGCAGCCGGGGGAGCGCATCGAGATGCCGGTGCGCTTCATTGTCGACCGCGACATGCCCAAGGATGTGAAGCATTTGACCCTGGCGTACACGCTGTTCGATATCACTGCGCGCCAACCGCCCGTGGCTGTCCATACCGGCGGCTAGGCGTGCCTGCGGGCTCGATTAGGAGAACGGATACATGTCGACTCATGATACGTACTACGTACCAGCGCAAAGCAAGTGGCCAATAATTGCCACGTTTGGGCTGCTGATCACCGTGTATGGCCTGGGCGTGTGGTTCAACGACCTCAAGGCTGCGCGCCCGGAATCCCACGGGCCTCTGATCTTTTTCGTGGGCAGCCTGCTGTTGGCCTACATGATGTTTGGCTGGTTCGGCGCGGTGATCAAGGAAAGCCGCGCCGGGTTGTACAGCGCACAGATGGACCGCTCGTTTCGCTGGGGCATGACCTGGTTCATCTTTTCCGAGGTGATGTTTTTTATCGCCTTCTTCGGTGCGCTGTTCTATGTGCGGCATATGTCGGCGCCGTGGCTGGCCGGGGAAGGCTCCAAGGGCATTGCGCACATGCTGTGGCCGAATTTCGAGTTCGCCTGGCCGCTGCTCAACAACCCCGACCCCAAGCTGTTCCCGGCGCCGGAAGGCACTATCAGCCCGTGGGGCTTGCCGCTGGTCAACACCATCTTGCTGGTGAGTTCCAGCGTGACCATCACCATCGCCCACCACGCCCTGCGCAAGGGCCATCGCGGTGCGCTGAAGATCTGGTTGGCGCTCACTGTGTTGCTGGGGGTGGCGTTCCTGGGGTTCCAGGCCGAGGAATATATCCACGCCTACAAAGAGCTGGGCCTGACCTTGGGCTCGGGGGTGTATGGCGCGACTTTCTTCATGTTGACCGGGTTTCACGGCGCCCACGTGACCATCGGCACGATCATTTTGTTCGTGATGCTGATGCGCATCCTCAAGGGGCATTTCAATGCCGAGCACCAGTTCGGCTTCGAGGCGGCCAGTTGGTATTGGCACTTTGTGGATGTGGTGTGGATCGGTTTGTTTTTCTTCGTCTACGTGCTGTAGCGACTTACCAGGGCGCGTGGGAAACCAGCTGGCCGCTGAAGAACCCCCAGGTGATCAGCGCCAGGGTCATCACGGCCAGCACCACGCGCACAGTCAAGGCAGTGACAAGGCGATTGGAGTGGCCTTCGTCCTTGACCAGAAAGAACAAGCCACTGAACAGGCTCACAACGGTAGCGATCAGCATCAGGGCAATAGCGGCTTTGAGCATGGTCAGGCTCCAGGGCTGTTTTTTTGAGGGGCGGGCAATGAGATTCAGTATAGCCAGCGCAGCACCCACCTTCGCGGCAACGCCATGAAACCCTTTCGCCCCGGGATTGCGCCGACGCTGGTGGTGCTCGTGCTGCTGCCGCTGATGGTGTTCCTGGGTTTCTGGCAACTGTCCCGTGGCCAGGAAAAACAGGCGCTGCTGCAGAGTTATGCCGAGCGCCGGGCGGCGCCGCCTATCAGTGTTGAACAGTTGGATGGGGTGGCTGACCCAGCCTTTCGCCGGGTGCAGTTGCGCGGGCAGTTCGATGCCGGGCACAGCGTGCTGCTGGATAACCGCATGCGTGACGGCAAGGCCGGCGTCGAGTTGCTGCAACCCTTTCATGACCAGGCCAGCGGCCAGTGGCTGTTGCTCAATCGCGGCTGGCTGGCGTGGCCGGATCGACGCACGCCGCCGGCCTTCACCACGCCCGACCAGCCTTTGAATATCAATGCCTGGGTGTATGTCGCACCGGGCGAGACGTTCCAGTTGCATGCCGACCCGGCCGCCGCGCAATGGCCACGCTTGCTGACGGCGCTGCATCCACAGGTGCTTTGGGCTGAGTTGGGCCGCAGCGGGTTTGCCTTTGAACTGCGGGCCGAAGCCGGCCCTGCGACCTATGAAACCCAGTGGCCGGTAGTGGCCATGGGGCCGGAAAAACACTTGGGGTATGCCGTGCAGTGGTTCGCCATGGCGTTGGCGCTGCTGGGCCTTTACCTCTACCTCGGATGGCACAACGCAAGGGAGAAGCACCATGGGAGCGGCCATGAATCCACTCAACATGTCTGACACGCCAGCGGCGCCCAACCGGCGCAAGGGGCGCTGGCAACTGATCCTGATCCTGCTGATGGTGATCGGCCCGATGGTGCTGGCGACCCTGATGTACAAGTTGCAGTTCTGGGTGCCGGACAACCGCAGTGATCACGGCGAGATGATCGGCAATGGCCAGACCCGCGCCGATATCGGCGTGCAGGCCGACGAGCAGCGCTGGCAATTACTGGTGACCGCCCCCGCAGCCTGCGCCGCCGATTGCCAGCAATTGGTCTACCTCGCGCGCCAACTGCAGATCGGCCTGGGCCGTGATGCGTCCCGCGCCAGCCATGCCCTGGCCAGTGCGCAGCCGCTCAGTGCCGAATACGAGACCAAGCTGAAAGCCGAATATCCGCAGTTGCAGCGTTTGCCCCTGGACCTGCCGACCTTCAAGCAAAACGCTGCCGCGCCCGGCGATGCCCAACTGTGGATCGTCGACCCCCACGGCAACCTGGTGCTGCGCTATGACGCGCGGGTCAAGGGCAAGGATCTGCTCAACGACCTGCGCCATCTGCTGAAACTGTCGAATATCGGATAAGGGCATCGTCATGGCCAAACCTGGATTTCGCCTCGCGCTGTTTGCCACCCTGCTGGCGCTGATTGTCGTGTTGCTCGGCGCCTACACCCGCCTGACCCATGCCGGCCTCGGTTGCCCGGACTGGCCGGGTTGCTACGGCTTTATCAGCGTGCCTAAAAGCGAGGCCCAGTTGGCCCATGCCGAGCTGCATTTCCCGGATACGCCGGTGGAGGCCGACAAAGGCTGGAACGAGATGACCCACCGCTACGCCGCAGGCACCCTGGGGCTGCTGATCACGTTGCTGGCCGCTCGCGCCTGGACCCATCGCCGGCATCCGGGGCAACCCTTGAAGCTGCCGCTGTTCCTGCTGGCGGTGGTTTTCGCCCAGGCGGCCTTTGGCATGTGGACGGTGACGCTCAAGCTCTGGCCGCAGGTGGTCACCGGGCATTTGCTCGGCGGGTTTGCGACGTTGAGCCTGCTGTTTTTGCTGACCCTGCGTTTGTCCGGGGTGTTGCCGGCGCTGATCGTGCCCAGGCGCTTGCAGTACTGGGCCACGGCGGGCCTGGTGTTGGTGATCGGGCAGGTGGCGCTGGGTGGTTGGGTCAGCTCCAACTACGCGGCGGTGGCCTGTATCGACTTGCCGACGTGCCATGGCGAGTGGTGGCCGGCGGCGGACTTTGCCAATGGCTTTCACCTGACCCAGCATATCGGCCCCAACTATCTGGGTGGGCAACTGGACAGCGACGCACGCACGGCGATTCACCTGACCCATCGCATGGGCGCGCTGGCCGTCACCGTGGTGCTACTGGGGCTGGCCTGGCAGCTCAAGGCGGTGGGCATGACGCGCCTCGCCGGGTTGCTGCTGGTGGCGCTCGCCGTGCAGATCGGCCTGGGCCTGAGCAATGTGTACTTTCATTTGCCGCTGCCGGTGGCGGTCGCCCATAACGCCGGCGGTGCAGCGCTGCTGCTGACCCTGGTGCTGGTCAATTACCACGCCCGTACCAGCCTGGTGCGGGTCCGCCATCAAGTGCCGTTCGGTTGGCGCTTCAGCCCGCGCAAACACGTTTCGGGCCTGATCACCCTTAAAGGAGAGATGCCATGGCGACCTTGATTGGCGAGCGTCACAGCCAGGCGATCTGGCGTGACTATCTGGAGCTGACCAAGCCCAAGGTGGTGGTGCTGATGCTGATCACCTCACTGGTGGGCATGTTTCTCGCCACCCGCGCCGGTGTGCCGTGGACGGTGCTGATCTTCGGCAACCTGGGGATTGCCCTGTGCGCTGGTGGCGCAGCGGCGGTGAACCATGTGGTGGACCGGCGTATTGATGCGCTGATGGCGCGTACTCACAAGCGGCCGCTGGCCGAAGGCCGGGTGTCCCCGGTCGCCGCGCTGACATTTGCCCTGGCGCTGGCGGTGGCCGGGCTGGGCTTGTTGCTGGCCTTTACCAACCCATTGGCGGCCTGGCTGACGCTGGCCTCGTTGCTGGGCTATGCGGTGATCTACACCGGCTTCCTCAAGCGCGCGACGCCACAGAACATCGTGATCGGCGGCCTGGCCGGTGCGGCGCCGCCGTTACTCGGTTGGGTAGCGGTCACCGGTCATGTGAGTGCCGAGCCATTGCTGCTGGTGCTGATCATCTTTGCCTGGACCCCACCGCACTTCTGGGCCCTGGCCATTCATCGCAAGGAGGAGTACGCCAAGGCCGATATCCCGATGCTGCCGGTGACCCACGGCGAGCACTACACCAAGGTGCATATCCTGCTCTACACCTTCGCGCTGCTGGCGGTGAGCCTGATGCCCTATGTGATCCATATGAGCGGGCTGTTGTACCTGGGCTGTGCACTGGTTCTGGGCGCACGCTTTCTGCAATGGGCCTGGGTGCTGTACCGTGGCAGTCGGCCGCACGCGGCGATTAATACCTTCAAGTACTCTATCTGGTACCTGTTCCTGCTATTTATCGCCCTGCTCGTAGACCACTACTTATTGTTGAACCTATGACTCGAACTCAAAAAACTGTCTTTATCCTGGTGGCCATCGTGGCGTTGGTCATGGGCCTGACCGTCAATAAAGTACTGTCCGGCAAGGGCCAGGGCGACCCTACGGCATTGATCGACGCGGGCATTATCCTGCTGCCGCAAAGCCGCCAGTTGCCGCCGGTGACCATGACCAACCAGGACGGCCAGCCGGTGCTGGTCAACGAGTTGAAGGGCAAGTGGAGTGTGCTGTTCTTCGGCTACACCTTCTGCCCGGACATCTGCCCGACCACCCTCGCCCAGCTGCGCCAGATCAAGAGCGAGCTGCCCAAGGACGTAGTGGATAAGCTGCAGGTGATCCTGGTCAGCGTTGACCCGCATCGCGATACTCCGACGCAGCTCAAGCAATACCTGGGCTACTTCGATCCGCAATTTGCAGGCCTGACCGGCGCGAATGTGGAGGATGTGCAGAAGGTGTCGAATGCGGTGAGCATTCCGTTCATTCCGGCCGATACCAGCAAGCCGAACTACACCGTCGACCACAGCGGCAACCTGGCCTTGATCGGCCCGGATGGCACCCAGCGTGGGTTTATCCGTGCGCCGTTGAACAACCAGAAGCTGGTGGCGCAGTTGCCGGGGTTGTTGCAGCGTAACTAGTTCTGGAGCAAATCCAGCTGACAACACAGGTCAAGTGTGGGAGCTGGCTTGCCTGCGATAGCGTCAGGTCAGCCAGCCTTTTGGTCGCTGATCCACCGCTATCGCAGGCAAGCCAGCTCCCACATTCGATCTCCAGTGTTTTGGCGATAGTGCTCGATCAGAACGCCGGCAGGATTGCGCCTTTGTACTTCTCGTTGATGAATTTCTTCACCTCGGGAGTGTGCAGGGCTTTGACCAGTTTCTGCACCGCGTCCGAATCCTTGTTGTCCTCGCGGGTCACCAGGATGTTGACGTAAGGCGAGTCGTTGCCTTCGATCGCCAGGGCATCCTTGGCAGGGTCCAGCTTGGCTTCCAGGGCGTAGTTGGTGTTGATCAGCGCCAGGTCGACCTGGGTCAGCACGCGTGGCAGGGTGGCGGCTTCCAGTTCGCGGAATTTCAGGCCCTTTTCATTACCGGTGATGTCCTTGATGGTCGACAGGATATCGGTCGGATCCTTCAAGGTGATCAGGCCCTTGCTGGCCAGCAGCAACAGCGCGCGGCCGCCGTTGGTGGCGTCGTTGGGGATGACCACGTTGGCACCGTCCGGCAGCTCGGCCAGGGTCTTGTACTTGCTGGAGTATGCGCCCAGGGGCTCCAGGTGCACGCCGGCCACACTCACCAGGTGAGTGCCCTTGGCCTTGTTGAACTCATCCAGGTACGGCTTGTGCTGGAAGAAGTTGGCGTCCAGGCGCTTCTCGGCCACTTGTACGTTCGGCTGCACGTAGTCGGTGAACACCTTGACCTTCAAGTCCACGCCTTGTGCGGCCAGGGCCGGCTTCACGAACTCAAGGATCTCAGCGTGGGGCACCGGCGTGGCGGCGACCGTCAGGGTCTCGTCGGCATGGGCGGAAAGCGCGACAACCGCGGCGAAAGCAACCAGTAGTTTTTTCATCCAACAAGCTCCTTGTTCGGGCATCTGCCGGCGGGCGCCGGTAATGGCCGTTATTTTCGAGAGTAGTGTGTCACCAGCTTATCGCCGATGGTTTGCAGAATTTGCACCAGCACAATCAACATCACCACGGTGACGACCATCACGTCATCCTGGAAACGCTGGTACCCATAACGGATCGCCAGGTCGCCCAGGCCGCCGGCACCTACTACGCCGGCCATGGCGGTGTAGCCCACCAGGGCAATGGCGGTCACGGTGATTGCCGCAATGATGCCCGGCTTTGCCTCGGGCAGCAGCGCCTTGGTGATGATCTGCCGGGTGGTCGCGCCCATGGCCTGGGTCGCCTCGATGATGCCGCGATCGACCTCGCGCAGGGCGGTTTCCACCAGCCGGGCGAAGAACGTCGAAGCGCCCACCACCAGCGGCGGAATCGCACCGGCCACGCCAAGCGACGTGCCCGTGAGGAATACCGTCGTCGGGATCATCACAATCAGCAGAATGATAAACGGCAAGGAGCGGATGGCGTTGACCACGAAGGCCAGGGCGGCATAGGTGGTTTTCTGTTCCAGCAACTGGCGTGGGCTGAACAGGAACAGCAGGATGCCCAGCGGCAGGCCCACCAGTACGGTGAAAAACAGCGAAGTGCTGAGCATCAACATGGTGTCGCTGGTGGCAACCCAGATATCAGCCCAGTCGACGTTGTCGAAATAATGCAGTAACACGTCCATTAACGCAGGACCTCCATGTGCACATCGGCTGCGGTAAAGCGTGCGAATGCCGCTTCCATGTCACCGCCGGTGATGGCCAGGGTCAGTTGCCCGTAAGGGGTATCTTTTATGTGGTCGATGCGACCGGCCAGGATGCTGTAGTCCACACCCGTTTCGCGGGCGACGGTACCCAGCAGGGGCGCGTAGGTCGCTTCGCCCTGGAACGTCAGGCGCACGATGCGGCCTGGTACATGGGCGAAGACGTCGCGCTGCTCGCCTTCATCGACCTGCTCGGCTTCCTGCACGAACCGTTTGGTGGTTGCGTGCGTGGGGTGCAGGAACACCTGGGCGACCGGGCCTTGCTCGACGATCACACCGGCATCCATCACCGCGACCTGGTCGCAGACACGACGGATCACGTCCATCTCGTGGGTGATCAACACGATCGTCAGGTTCAGCTCGCGGTTGATCTCGGCCAGCAGTTGCAGGACCGAGGCAGTGGTCTGCGGGTCAAGGGCGCTAGTGGCTTCGTCGCACAGCAGGATTTTTGGCTTGGTGGCCAGGGCGCGGGCGATGCCGACGCGCTGCTTCTGGCCGCCGGACAACTGCGCCGGGTACTTCTTGGCATGGTCGGACAGGCCAACCCGGTCCAGCAGTTCGGCCACGCGCGCATCGATCTCGCGGCGCGACAACTCACCGGCCAGGGTCAGCGGCAGCGCGACGTTGTCGGCGACGGTCTTGGAGGCCAGCAGGTTGAAGTGCTGGAAGATCATCCCGACCTGTTGCCGGAAACGGCGCAGGCCATTGGCATCCAGGGCGGTGACTTCTTCGCCGTCGACCTTGATCTGGCCGCCCGAAGGTTCTTCCAGGCGGTTTATCAGGCGCAGCAGAGTACTTTTTCCCGCACCAGAGTGGCCAATCAGGCCGAACACCTGGCCGTTCTCGAAGCGCAGGCTGGTGGGGTGCAGGGCGGGGATATCCTTACCGGCGACCCGGTAGGTTTTATGGACGTTATGAAACTCGATCACGTAGCGAACCTTGTGGGGCGCATTGAAAAGGGATCAGCGGTTAGCCGGGCGCGCATTTTAGCCTGTCCATCTAGTGTTTCTTAGCATTTATTTCGTATTCAACCAGCGATTTGGCAATAACGCGATCAAAGGTCATAAAAAAGGAACGGTCAAAAACCGTGTCAGTCACTACTTAAGCAACTCGATTTCCCGGGTGCCGTGCCCGGGGTTTTGCTCAAACGAGCCAGGGACCGCTCTGGCCTACGCAAACGAGGAGTTTTGTCTGATGAGTACCAAGAAACCTGCCCAAGCGCCCAAGAGCGAGCTTGCTGGCACCGATACCCTGGACCGTGGCAACACCAATGCCAAGCTGCAAAGCCTGGAAAAATCTCGCTCAGATGCCACTGGCCAGGCGCTGCGCACCAATCAGGGGGTGAAAATCTCCGACAACCAGAACACCTTGAAAGCCGGCGCACGCGGGCCTTCGCTGCTGGAAGATTTCATCATGCGTGAAAAGATCACGCACTTTGACCACGAGCGGATCCCGGAGCGCATCGTGCACGCCCGCGGCACCGGCGCCCATGGCTACTTCCAGACCTATGAAAACCACTCGGCGCTGACCAAGGCGGGTTTTTTGCGTGACCCTGGCCACAAAACCCCGGTGTTCACGCGTTTTTCCACGGTGCAGGGCCCACGTGGTTCGGGCGATACGGTGCGTGACGTGCGTGGTTTTGCCGTGAAGTTCTTCACCGAAGAAGGCAACTTCGACCTGGTGGGCAACAACATGCCGGTATTTTTCATTCAGGACGCGATTAAGTTTCCTGACTTCGTGCATGCGGTAAAACCTGAGCCGCACAACGAAATTCCTACGGGCGGCTCGGCCCACGACACGTTCTGGGATTTTGTCTCGCTGCAGCCGGAGTCGGCGCACATGGTGATCTGGGCGATGTCCGACCGCGCCATTCCAAAAAGCCTGCGCAGCATGCAGGGTTTTGGTGTGCATACGTTCCGCTTGGTCAATGCCGAGGGTAAGTCCAACTTCGTCAAATTCCACTGGCGGCCGACGGCGGGCACCTGTTCCCTGGTGTGGGACGAAGCGCAGAAACTGGCGGGTAAAGATACCGATTACCACCGTCGCGACCTGTGGGACGCCATCGAGATGGGCGATTACCCGGAGTGGGAACTGGGGGTGCAGATTATTCCCGAGGATAAGGAGCATGCCTTCGACTTCGATATCCTCGACCCGACCAAGCTGATTCCCGAAGAATTGGTGCCCATCACCCCGCTGGGCAAGATGGTGCTCAATCGCAACCCGGATAACTTCTTCGCGGAAGTCGAGCAGGTCGCCTTCTGCCCAGGCCATATCGTGCCGGGTATCGACTTCTCCAATGACCCGCTGCTGCAAGGTCGGTTGTTTTCCTACACCGATACGCAGATCAGCCGTCTAGGCGGGCCGAACTTTCACCAGTTGCCGATCAACCAGCCGGTGACGCCACTGCATAACAACCAGCGCGATGCCATGCACCGCAGCACCATCGACAAAGGCCGTGCGGCTTACGAGCCGAATTCCATCGACGGCGGCTGGCCGAAAGAAACGCCACCGGCCGCGCAGGACGGCGGTTTCGAGTCTTACCCGGAGCGCATCGACGCGCACAAAATCCGCGAGCGCAGTGAGTCATTCAGCGATCACTTTTCCCAGGCGCGGCTGTTTTTCAACAGCATGAGCAAGCACGAGCAGGAGCACATCATCGCGGCCTACAGCTTTGAGCTGGGCAAGGTCGAGCGTGAGTTTATCCGGGCGCGCCAGGTCAACGAGATCCTGGCCAACATCGACCTGGAGCTGGCCAAGCGCGTGGCGCAGAACCTGGGCCTGCCGGTGCCGAAAAAAGGCACCGTGCCCGTGCGCAAGACCGCGCCAGAGCGCTCGCCGGCCTTGAGCCAGGCCAACCTGCTGCCAGGGGGTATCAAGACGCGCAAGGTGGCGATCCTGGCGGCCAATGGTGTTGATGGTGCAGCCATCGCGGCGTTGAAAAAGGCGCTGGCCGCAGAAGGGGCCCATGCCAAGTTGCTTGGGCCGACCTCGGCGCCGGTCACCACGGCCGATGGCAAGAGCCTGGCGGTGGATGCTTCGATGGAAGGCTTGCCGTCAGTGGCATTCGACGCGGTGTTTGTGCCGGGTGGGGCGAAGTCGATCCAGGCTTTGAGCGGCGATGGCGTGGCGTTGCATTACCTGCTGGAGGCCTACAAGCATTTGAAGGCAATTGCCCTGGCCGGTGAGGCGAAGCAGTTGTTGGCGGTGTTGAAGCTGGAGGCGGATGCGGGCTTGATTGTTGGCGGGGATGCCAAGGCGTTGAAGGCGTTTATTGCGGCAATTGCCCAGCATCGAGTTTGGGAGCGCGAGCCTCGGGCCAAGGCGGTTCCGGCTTAAGTTTTTGGTTGTTTGATAGGGCGCCATCGCGGGCAAACCCGCTCCAACATTTGAAATGTATTTCAATGTGGGAGTGGGTTTGCCCGCGATTGGCGTCAGTCAGTTTTACGCGGAATCAGCACAACCTGCGCCGGAATATGCTTGAGGATCTGCCGGTGAATCTTCAGGTCATACCCTGAATCAATCCGCTTCACTCGCTTGCTCAACAGCGTGTTCAGCCACGGGTAATCCTCGGTGCGCGGCACCTGGATGCTCACATCACACTGGTAATTCACCACGTCGGTGGCGATGGCATCCAGTTGATGGCGCAATTGCTGAATATCCGTGAGGTTCAGCGCAACCGTGGTGCTTTCGGCAGCGGGGTCGATGACCTTCGCCGGTGGCTTGGCTTCGGCGGCCTTGAGGGCGGCTTCGGCTTTATCCAGCTCGGCTTTGCGCGCGTGAGCGATAGCGCTGTTGACTCCGCCCGTCAGCGCTGGCGCCTTGGGCATCAAGGCCCGGGCACGGCTCAAGGCAGTGGCGGCGGCGTTGACGTCACCTTTTTGCAGGACGATCTGGCTGCGCTGCAGATAGGCCTCGGCCAACTGGCGCTGATAAGGCTCCAGCGCCGGATCGTCGGGCGACTGGGCCTGCAGGGCGGCGAGTTGGTCTTCGGCGGTGGCCAGCTCGCTGCTGGCCAGGTTTTGTTCCAGCTGTGCAATGGCCGCAGCGCGCGCGTCCGGAACCTGGGGGGCGACGGGCGGGGTGCTTTGGCAGGCGCCCAGCAGCAGGGAAAATGCGGCAAGGAGCAGATAACGGGAGGTGAACGGCTTCATTCCTGCGACTCTCTAATTGCGCAAAAAGCGAGCAAGTCTACACCCCTCGACGGGGCAGGACAAAACTCAGCAGAAACAGTGCGGCGGCCGTGACCACAATCGACGGCCCGGCCGGGGTGTCCTTGAACCAGGACAGCGCCAGCCCACCACACACGGCAAGCATCCCCAGCAAACTGGCGCCGACCGCCATCTGTTCCGGTGAACGTGCATGACGCTGGGCAGCGGCGGCGGGGATGATCAACAGCGACGTGATCAACAATACGCCGACAATCTTCATTGCGACAGCAATCACCACGGCGATCAGCAACATCAGGGTCATGCGCAGCGCCGGTACGGGCAAGCCTTCGACGGTGGCCAGTTGTTCGTGCACGGTAATTGCCAGCAGCGGTCGCCACAGGGCCACCAGCAGGATCAATACCGCCGCGCTGCCGCCGAGAATCCAGGCCAGGTCCGTGGGGCTGATCGCCAGCAGGTCGCCGAACAGGTAGGCCATCAGGTCGATACGCACTTCATGCATAAAGCTCAGGACCACCAGGCCCAGGGACAGGGTGCTGGGTGCGAGGATCCCCAGCAGCGTGTCCGAAGCCAGGGGCTGGCGCTGTTGCAGGGTCACCAGCAGCACGGCGAGCAGCAGGCAGCCAACGGTCACGGCGATGGTCGGGCTGACGTCCAGCAAAAAGCCCAGGGCTACGCCGAGCAGGGCCGCGTGGGACAAGGTGTCGCCAAAGTAGGCCATGCGCCGCCAGACCACGAACGAACCCAGCGGGCCCGCCACCAGCGCCAAAGCCAAGCCTGCAAGCAGGGCGTAGAGCAGAAAATCAGCCATGCTTGCAGCTATCTCCGTGGACGTGGGTATGGGGAGCCGGATCGGCAACCACGGCGCCATGCAGGTCATGGGCGTGGTCGTGATGGTGGTGGTAAATCGCCAGGCTCTGGGCGTTCTTGCCGAACAGTTCGACGAAGGCCGGGTCGCCGCTGACCTGCTCCGGATGGCCGGAACAGCAGACGTGGCGGTTGAGGCATACCACCTGGTCGGTGGTGCTCATTACCAGGTGCAGGTCGTGGGAGACCATCAGCACGCCACAGCCGTGACGGTCGCGCAGGCGGGTAATCAGGCTGTAGAGCTCGGCCTGGCCGGCCACATCGACACCCTGTACCGGCTCATCGAGCACCAGCAGTTCAGGTTCGCGCAGCAGGGCACGAGCCAGCAGGACGCGCTGCATTTCGCCACCGGAGATGCTTTGTACCGGGCTGTCGATGACCTGCTCGGCCCCGACTTCCTTGAGCGCAGCCAGGGCGCGGGCGCGATCCACGCCGGGTACCAGGCGCAAAAAGCGCAGCACTGAAAGCGGCAAGGTCGGGTCGACGTGCAGTTTCTGCGGCATATAGCCGATGCGCAGCTTGGGCTTGCGCCAGACACTGCCGCTGTCGGGCTTGAGCAGGCCCAGCACGGCACGCACCAGGGTGGTCTTGCCGGCGCCGTTGGGGCCGATCAGGGTAACGATCTGCCCCGGTTCGACGCTCAGGTGAATGTTGTCCAGCACGTTCTGGCCGGCGAACGTGACGCCGACCTGCTCCAGGCGGATTAGCGCAGTGCTCATCAAGCCCCCTGGCAGCCCGAGCAGATGCCTACTACTTCGACGGTCTGCCCTTCGACTCGGAAGCCCACATCGCCGGCACTCTTGATGATCGCGTCGCTGATGCTTTTTTGTTCAAGCTCGATGGCGGCGTGGCATTCACGGCAGATCAGGAACTGGCCCTGGTGCGCGTGTTCCGGGTGGTTGCAGCCGACAAAGGCGTTTAGCGAGGCGATACGGTGCACCAGGCCGTTTTCCAGCAGGAAGTCCAGCGCACGGTACACCGTCGGCGGCGCGGCGCGGCGGCCATCCTGCTCGCTGAGCACGCCGAGAATGTCGTAGGCACCCAGGGGTTTGTGGCTCTGCCACACCAGTTCCAGCACCCGCCGGCGCAGGGCCGTCAGGCGCAGGCCTTGGCGTGCGCACAGGGCGTCGGCCTCTGACAGTGCGTTGTGGACGCAGTGAGAGTGGTCGTGGGGACGGCTGGCAAGCGGTGTTTTAGGCATGAGCGGCGACAGATATTTGTGAGAGACGTTATTATGTTACCCGTTCCTGCTGACTTGAGTGCTCATCGTGTCCCGACTTTTTGCCGTTTTTGTCGTATTTGTCACCAGTTTATGGATTGCCGGGGCTGCCCAGGCCGAGGTTCGGGTGCTGACCAGCATCAAGCCCTTGCAGCTGATTGCCGCCGCTGTGCAGGACGGGGTGGCGGTTCCAGAGGTGTTATTGCCGCCGGGAGCCTCGCCCCATAACTATGCATTGCGACCATCCGACGTACGGCGTGTGCAATCGGTGGATCTGCTGTACTGGATCGGTCCGGACATGGAAGGCTTCCTGCCTCGGGTGCTCAAGGGGCGCCACTTGCCGACATTCGCGGTGCAGGAGTTGCCGGGGCTCAAACTGCGTCATTTCGCCGAAGATAATCACTCCCATGGCGAAGAAGCCGACGACCATGATCACGATCATCGTCCGGGAAGCCTGGATGCTCACCTGTGGTTGTCACCGGTCAATGCGCGGGTGATTGCTACAAAAATGGCTGCGGACTTGAGCGCAGCCGATCCGGCCAACGCGGCGCGCTACCAGAGCAACCTGCAGGGGTTCAACGCTCGCCTGGATGCCCTGGATGTGCGCCTCAAGGCGCGCCTGGCGGGTATCGCCGGCAAGCCTTACTTCGTGTTCCACGAAGCCTTTGACTACTTTGAAGATGCCTATGGCCTCAAGCATACCGGCGTATTCAGCGTGGCCGCCGAAGTGCAACCCGGCGCCCAACATGTGGCGGCGATGCGCACGCGCTTGCAGGAAGTGGGCAAGACCTGTGTGTTCAGCGAGCCGCCATTGCGCCCGCGCCTGGCCGAGACCCTGGTGGCAGGCCTGCCGGTGAAACTGGCGGAATTGGATGCCCTGGGCGGCTACACTCCAGCAACCGCTCAAGGCTATGAACAGTTGCTGGAAAAGCTGGGCAATGATTTGGCAGGGTGCCTGGAGTCACTGTAGGCACAGCGCCAAACCAATGTGGGAGCGGGCTTGCTCGCGAATGCGGTGTGTCAGTCACCCGCTACTTGGCTGACACACCGCATTCGCGAGCAAGCCCGCTCCCACATTTAGAGGGCGAGCGGCAGTTGGAGAGTGACCTGCTGGCGCTGCTCCAGCCGTTGCTGGAATTCCACGGGGTCGTGAATCAACACGTCCTGCCCGGCAAATGTCTCGGCTGCAATCAGGCGTGACAGCCAGAACCGCACACAGGCCACGCGCAACATCGTCGGCCACAGTTCGGCTTCCCCGGTGCTGAACGGCCGCAGTGCCGCGTAGGCCCCCAGCAGCGCCCGGGCGCGGTGGCCGTCAATCACCCCAGCTTCGTCCGAGCACCAGTCATTCAGGGCAATCGCCACGTCGTACAGCATCGGGCCGGAGCACGCGTTGTAGAAGTCGATCAGCCCGGTCAGGTGGGTGCCTTCGAACATTGCGTTGTCGCGAAACAGGTCGGCGTGAATGTTGGCGCGGGGCAGCGTGAGGATGTGTGCCTTGTGCTGCTGGATTTCATCCAGGGCCGCTTGCAGCAGGCGCTGTTGCTCAGCATCGAGGTGCGAGATCAGTTGCGCACCTTCGTCGAGCATCCAATCCAGCCCGCGATCGGTCTTGCGCTCCAGCACCTTGTCGCCCTGGGTGGCCAGGTGCAGGTGAGCGAGCAGTTCACCCACTTGCACGCAATGCTGGGCGTTGGCGTGCTTGATGTGCTTGCCGGCAAGGCGCGGTTGCAGCAGCGCCGGCTTGCCTGCCAATTCGCGCAGGGCCGCGCCGTCGGTGGTGCGCAGGGCGTAAGGCACCGGCAGGTCGGCGTCGTGGAGTACGTCCAGCAGTTCGATGAAGAACGGCATTTCGTCCACGGGGCCGCGCTCAACCAGGGTCAGGACAAATTCGCCCTGCTCCAGGCTGATAAAGAAGTTGGTGTTTTCGCTACCCGCGGCAATCCCCTGGAAATCGAGCAGGCGGCCGAGCCCATAAGGGGCGAGAAAGGTTTCCAGCTCGGGCCGAGCCAGGGGGGTGAACACAGACATGGTTAAAACTGCCATTACGGGCGCCGCGGGCCGCAGCGCCGATTGAAATTAAGAAATCATTTCCATTCGAAGATCTTCCATGAAGGGATCAGCATATCCGGCTGGTCCGAGCGGATGAAGTTCGCATCGGTTCCGTCCGCGCGCACCAGGAAATACGGGGGCGCGCCTTTCGGGGTTACCTTGATCGCATACAGGAAGCCATTTTGACGGTATTCCTGGATGGTCTTGTCGCCTTCCGTGCGAATGGTGACTTGCGGGTCCCCCGAGGGAGCGTCGTCTGCCGCCATGGCAGCCATCGGAGCGAGTGCAATCAAGCCGGTCAACAGCAGGCGATTGAATGTGCGCATGATAACCTTGTCCCTTTGTTGTCATTGGTCCGGCTATTCTAGCGCCTGACCCGCCGAAAAGGTTGATCCTGCTCATGAGCCAAGCCCCCCTCGTCCTGGTGGACGGTTCTTCATATCTGTACCGCGCCTTCCACGCGCTGCCGCCGCTGACCACGTCCAAAGGCCTGCCGACCGGTGCGGTCAAGGGCGTGCTGAACATGCTCAAAAGCCTGCGCAAGCAGTACCCGGACAGCCCGTTCGCGGTGGTGTTCGACGCCAAGGGTGGGACATTTCGCGATGACATGTACGCCGAATACAAAGCCAACCGCCCGAGCATGCCCGATGACATGCGCGTGCAGATCGAGCCGCTGCACCAGAGCGTAATTGCCCTGGGCTTCCCGCTGCTGTGCGTCGAAGGCGTTGAAGCGGACGATGTGATCGGCACCCTGGCCCGCAGCAGCGCGGCCGCTGACCGCCCGGTGGTGATCTCTACCGGCGACAAGGACATGGCGCAATTGGTCGATGGGCACATTACCTTGGTCAACACCATGACCGGTAGTGCAATGGACATCGACGGCGTTAAGGAGAAATTCGGCGTCGCTCCCGAGCAGATCATCGATTATCTGGCGCTGATGGGCGATTCCTCCGACAACATCCCTGGCGTTCCGGGGATTGGTCCTAAGACTGCTTCGGGTTTGCTGGTGGGTGTGAACGGCGGCCTTAAAGAGCTTTACGAGCAGCTCGACATTGTCCCGACCTTGCCGATCCGTGGGGCCAAGACCCTGCCGGCCAAGTTGGAAGAACACAAAGAGATGGCATTCCTGTCTTACCAGTTGGCGACCATCAAGGTCGACGTGCCACTGGAGGTTGGCCTGGAAGACTTGCACTTGATCGAGCCTGATCGTGAAAAGCTGCTGGAGCTGTACACCCTGCTGGAGTTCAAGAGCTGGATCGATGAGATTCAGCGCGATGCCAAGCGGGTCGAGCTTAAAGCGGCTGCCGACGTAGCATCGGTGCAGCCTTCGGCTGAGCCTGAGGCCGCAAAGACGCTGGCCCCGGTCGAAGCGCAGTACGAAACCATCCTCGACCAGGCCCGTTTTGACGTGTGGCTGAAGAAGCTCAATGACGCCAAGCTGATTGCCTTCGATACCGAAACCACCGGTGTCGATGCCCAGCAGGCGCAGCTGGTAGGGGTTTCGTTTGCGGTACAGGCCAATGAAGCGGCCTACATTGCGCTGACCCACTCCTACATCGGCGTACCTGAGCAACTGGATCGCGATACGGTACTGCTGGCCTTGAAGCCGCTGCTGGAAGACCCGCAAAAGCTCAAGGTGGGCCAGCACGCCAAGTTCGACATGAATATCCTGGCCAATTGCGCCATCGGCGGCGACCCGGCACACGGCATCACCGTGCGCGGCATCGCCTTCGACACCATGCTCGAATCCTATGTGCTGAACTCCACCGCGACCCGTCACGACATGGACAGCCTGGCCAAGAAGTACCTGGAGCATGACACCGTCAGCTTCCAGGACATTGCCGGCAAGGGCGCCAAGCAACTCACGTTCGACCAGATCCCCCTGGAACAGGCAGGCCCCTACGCGGCTGAAGATGCCGATGTGACCCTGCGCCTGCACTTGGCCTTGCACGCACAACTCGCTGCGCTGCCGAGCCTGGCCAGTGTGTTGACGGATATCGAGATGCCGTTGGTGCCGGTGCTGGCGCGGATTGAGCGCCAGGGTGCCTTGGTCGATGCCGCGCTGCTGGGCGTGCAAAGCATCGAGCTGGGCAACAAGATGGTGGAACTGGAGCGCCAGGCGTATGAGATCGCCGGCGAGGAGTTCAACCTGGGTTCACCCAAGCAGTTGGGGGCGATCCTCTACGAAAAGCTCGGTCTGCCGGTATTGAAGAAAACCGGCAAGGGCCAGGCCTCGACCGCCGAGGAAGTCTTGGCCAAGCTGGCTGAAGATGACTTCCCGCTGCCTAAGGTACTGATGCAGTACCGTAGCATGAGCAAACTCAAAAGCACCTACACCGACCGCTTGCCAGAGCAGATCAACCCACGTACCGGGCGGATCCACACCTCTTACCACCAGGCCGTGGCGGCCACCGGGCGCTTGTCGTCCAGTGATCCGAACCTGCAGAACATTCCGGTGCGCACCGCCGAAGGCCGGCGGATCCGCCAGGCATTCGTCGCGCCCAAGGGCTACAAGTTGTTGGCGGCGGACTATTCGCAGATCGAACTGCGGATCATGGCGCACTTGTCCAAGGACGAGGGCTTGCTGAACGCGTTCCGCGACAACCTCGATGTGCACACGGCCACGGCGGCCGAGGTGTTCAAGGTCGAGTTGGGCGAGGTCACATCCGATCAACGCCGCAGCGCCAAGGCGATCAACTTCGGCCTGATCTACGGTATGGGCGCGCAGAAGCTGGGCAAGGATATCGGTGTCGATACCAAGACCGCCAAGGCTTATATCGATGTGTATTTCGCTCGCTACCCAGGCGTGCGCGAGTATATGGAGCGCACCCGCGCCCAGGCTTCCGATCAGGGTTACGTGGAAACCCTGTTCGGGCGCCGGCTGTACCTGCCGGACATCCACTCCAACAAACCCCAGGAGCGCGCGGGCGCCGAACGTACCGCGATCAACGCGCCGATGCAGGGCACGGCCGCCGATATCATCAAGAAAGCGATGGTCAAGGTTGACAGCTGGCTGACGGAGTCGGGGCTGGACGCCAAGGTCATCCTGCAGGTGCACGATGAATTGGTGGTCGAGGTCCGTGAAGACCTGGTGGCTGAAGTCAGCGAGAAGATTCGTGAGCACATGAGTGGTGCTGCGAAACTGGATGTGCCGCTGCTGGTTGAGGTTGGGGTGGGGAATAACTGGGACGAGGCGCATTGATCACAGGGCGTTGCTGCGGCATCAAGTCGCAGCGACGCCTATAGATCGGAAACTGCCGACAGTTATTTCCAATAGTTTTCCCGGGCACCGGAACTTAACCCATGAAAAGTCACTCAGAGTTACTGAATGGGTGGTGAAGCCCTTCAATGCTCCTATGTTGTGTTAAGTGTTGGCAGATATCTGGACCCCGCCCTAGCGGTCCGGAGTACTTAGATCCCGAACTTCCCCTCCCCATACGAAGTTCGGGATTTTTTTTGCCCGCAACAAAGTCACTCGGCGATTTCTGTGCCCTTGTCGGCCAATTCCATCCAGCCTGCCAGTACGGTATAGGCGTCTTCCAGGCCCATGCGCTTGGGCGCCGAGAACAGCTGGATCGTGATCGCATCACCCCAACCCTTACGGATTTCGGCCTGCACTTTGAGCAAGGTGTTCTTGGCGGCGCCGTAGGTCAGCTTGTCGGCCTTGGTCAGCAAAATGTGCATCGGCATGCCGCTGGCAACCGCCCAATCGAGCATCAGCAGGTCGAAATCGGTCATTGGATGACGGATGTCCATCATCAGGATCAGACCTTTCAGGCTTTCGCGGCCACCCAGGTAGGCTTCCAGGTGACGCTGCCAGTGCAGCTTCAGTGGGATAGGTACTTTCGCGTAACCGTAGCCCGGCAGGTCGACCAGACGCCGATCATCGTCTAGCTTGAAGAAGTTGAGGAGCTGTGTGCGACCTGGGGTTTTCGAGGTACGAGCCAGGCTGGCATGGGTCAGGGTGTTGAGTGCGCTGGACTTGCCAGCGTTGGAGCGCCCGGCGAAGGCCACTTCAAAGCCTTCGTCGTCGGGGCATTGGTCGACTTTGGCGGCGCTGAGCATGAAGGTGGACTGTTGGCACAGACCGAGGATGGGGTTCTTGAGTTGCATGGGATTTCCGATGTGGGCGGTGCCGGGAATGGGTGCGGCAAGTAGTGTCGTTCCCGTTTCAGTAGCGCCAGTATATAATGCCGCAGATTTTGTGTGTGCTTTGTCCCAGCGAAGGATGAAGTTCACGGGAGCGATAGACCTTTATTGCGCATTAGAACGCATAACGCTTCCAAACCCTGAAAAGGTCGACGTATGACCAAGTGGCTGCTAGCTGTCGGTGTCCTGGTACCACTTTACAGTGCGCAGGCTACACAGGATCCGGAAGCTATGTACAACCGCGTTTGCGCGGCTTGCCATGCCGGACAGCTGCCAACGGCCCCCAAGCGGGGTGACCAGGCAGCCTGGGCGCCGAGACTGGCGCAAGGCATGGATACGCTGGTGCAGCACGTGACCCAGGGTTTCAAGGCGATGCCGTCGCGTGGTTTGTGCATGGAATGCCGTGCCGAGGATTACCAGGCCATCATTATTTTGATGAGCGAGTAGACCCGGTTCATAACTCTATAACCTTTAGCCGTAATTGGATTAGCTGATGAACAAATTGATCGTGAGTCTGCTGTTGACCTTGGGCATCACTGGTGTTGCCCATGCTGCAGGTGACGCTACTGCTGGCCAGACAAAGGCCGCTGTATGTGGTGCCTGCCATGGACCGGACGGCAACAGCCCGGCGCCCAACTTTCCAAAGCTGGCGGGCCAGGGTGAGAGATACCTGAAGAAGCAGATGCACGACATCAAGGATGGCAAGCGAACGGTCCTGGAAATGACCGGCATGCTGACCAACCTCACCGATCAGGATCTGGATGATATCGCCGCATATTTCGCCAGCCAGACCGGCAGTGTGGGTGCTGCCGATAAAGCGTTGGTCGAGCGCGGCGAAGCACTCTTCCGTGGCGGCAACCTGGAAAAAGGCCTGCCTGCCTGTACCGGCTGCCACTCCCCGGATGGTTCGGGTAACGCTGCAGCAGGCTTCCCGCACCTGGGTGGCCAGCACGCCCAGTACATTGCCAAGCAACTGACGGATTTCCGTAAGGAAGACCCTACAGTCGGTCGCAGCAACGATGGCGATGCCATGACCATGCGCACCATCGCCCGCAAACTGAGCGACGAAGACATTGCTGCGGTATCCAGCTACATCCAGGGGTTGCATAAGTAAGGCGCAGATGGCCTGAGGTTGCCTGGGCAACGTTAACGCTCGATTAATCTGTCGATGCAAGCATAAAAAGGGTGGCTTAGGCCGCCCTTTTTTGTGGTCGCTACCGTTACACTAACGAACTCATGCCCGTGTAGACCTGTCATAAAAAAGGTCGCGCGAGGCGACTTTATTTGTCCAGGAGTAAAGCATGCGTAATCTGATCCTCAGCGCCGCTCTCGTCAGTGCCAGCCTGTTCGGCATGACCGCCCAAGCCGCCGACGTGCCGCTTGAAGCGGGTAAGACCTATGTTGAATTGGCCAATCCGGTACCGGTTGCGGTGCCGGGCAAGATCGAAGTCGTAGAGCTGTTCTGGTATGGCTGCCCGCATTGCTATTCCTTTGAGCCAACCATCAATCCCTGGGCCGAGAAGCTGCCGTCGGACGTGAACTTCAAGCGCATTCCTGCCATGTTCGGCGGTCCTTGGGACGCCCACGGCCAGATGTTCCTGACCCTGGAAGCCATGGGTGTAGAGCACAAGGTCCACAATGCCGTGTTCGAAGCTATCCAGAAGGATCGCAAGCCGCTGACCAAGCCTGATCAAATGGCCGACTTCCTCGCCACCCAGGGCGTAGACAAGGACAAGTTCCTCGCCACGTTCAACTCCTTCGCTATCCAGGGCCAGATCAAGCAGGCCAAGGAACTCGCGCAGAAATACGGCGTGCAAGGCGTTCCAACCCTGATCGTCAACGGCAAATACCGCTTTGACCTCGGCTCTACCGGTGGTCCTGAAGCGACCCTCAACGTTGCCGACCAGTTGATCGCCAAAGAGCGCGCAGCCAAGTAAGGGGCTCGCCATGCGTCGCTGGGGTACAGAACGCGTCGTTGGCCTGCATGATCCGCAGGTCAACGAACACCATCTCACGTCCACCGGCCTGCCGGCGGACAGCCGGCTGCGCTTGCTGAGCTTCAATATCCAGGTTGGCATCAGCACCGAGAAGTACCGTCATTACCTGACCCGTGGCTGGCAGCATTTGCTGCCCCACACGGGGCGGGCCGGCAATCTGCAAAAGATTGGCGACCTGCTGGGCGACTTCGACCTGGTGGCGCTGCAGGAGGCCGATGGCGGCAGCCTGCGTTCGGGCTACATCAATCAAGTCGAGCATCTGGCCCAGCTCGGTGCATTCCCCTACTGGTACCAGCAACTCAATCGCAACCTCGGTCGTTTGGGCCAGCACAGCAATGGTGTGCTCAGCCGCTTGAAGCCGTGGGCGATCGAGGATCACCCGCTGCCCGGCCCAAAAGGGCGTGGGGCAATTCTCGTGCGTTTTGGCGAAGGGCCCGAGGCGCTCGTGGTGGTCATGATGCACCTGGCGCTGGGGGCGCGTACCCGGACCATGCAGTTGGCCTATATCCGTGAGCTGATTGGCGATTACAAACACCAGGTGCTGATGGGGGACATGAACACCCACGCCAGTGACCTGTTGGAGAATTCTCCGTTGCGCGACCTCGGGCTGCTGGCGCCACAGGTCGAAGCCACTTTCCCCAGCTGGCGCCCGCAACGTTGTCTTGACCACATCCTGTTAAGCCCGACCTTGACCCTGGAAAGCGTGCAGGTACTGGCCCAGCCCATTTCCGATCACCTGCCGGTCGCGGTAGAGATTCGTCTGCCGGGTTCGCTCACGGCTGATGCATTACCCGCGTTGAGCCCCGGCCCTCGCGGATCCCTTGCATGAGCGACGAAGCCCAGCGCTGGAAAGAGAAATACCTGTTAAGCATCGAGCAACAAGAAAAGCTCGAACGCCGTTGGGCTGCGCGCCTCGACTTGCTGCGCCGTGGGCTGGTGCGCAGCACGCTGGCGGCCGAAGGCACGGACCGGGCGGTCGACCAGTGTATGAAAGAGATGCGCGATGTGGTGCGCAGCGATGACATGGACGCCGCGCTCGCCGCCCTGTTGCCACGCCTGGAAAAGGCCGTACTGGACTCCGAGCAGCGCCGTGAAACGCGGGTTGATCAGATCAGTACGGCGCTGACCGCGCTGGTTGCGCAACTGCAGGCGCTGCCCTTGCCGCGGGAAGTCAGCCGCCCGCTGAAGAGTTTCGCCAAGCAGTTGGACAGCCGCGTCGGCCAGGCGCGGGAAATCCCCCTGCTGCTCAGTGAGTTGAGCGGGCTTCAAGGGCAGGCCCTGAGTAATCTTGAGTCGGATGACGAACCTGCTCGGCCAGGCCTGTTGCAGCGCCTGTTTGGTGGCAAGGAGGCGGGTACAGAGGTAGCGCCGGCTGAGCCTGCTGTTTCCCCGGTCTCCCGGCCCGCCCCTGCGGTAGAAACCAGTCCGGCCGCCCAGGCCGTTGAGGATGCGCCCGAGCTGGCACAGGCGCTGCGTGCTTTTGCACCTCAAGCACAGGCACCGCAGCAGCCAGTGCCGGAGGCTGCGCCTGCGGCGCTGACCGTTGCGCCCGAGATTGATATCGAGGAGCGCGTGGCAGCACCGCCGCAGGCTGCTACGACCCGGTTATTGCCCGTTGAGATGCCTGCCGCGGCCTTGGAAACACAGGAGCCGCGCCAGCCCGCCGAAGTCATTCTCGCCCCGCCGCCTGAACCTGCGCTTGCAGTGGTTGCGGCGCCCCAGGCCCTGCCAGAGGCGCCGCAACCGACGGCGATCGGCAGCCTGTCGTTGCCGCCGGTGCTGGAGGATGAATCGGCGGAGGTTGACCCTGACGCGATGGATGGCGAGGTGCTGTACGCCCTGCCCGACTCGCCAGAGCCATCCTACAGTTCCGTCGCCAAGCATATCGAAGACACCCTGCTCGGCCTGTTGGGCGACCTCGACCTGCCCGAGCACCATCGACCCCAGGCCGAAGCCATGCGCGAACGCCTGGCCCATGGGTTGAACTGGTACGAATTGCTGCCGATCCTCGATGACCTGGCGGTATTGATGCTGGCTATTACCGATAGCGGCCAGCATGAATTCGAGGCCTACCTCAAGCGTCTCAACGAGCGGCTGGAGGCCTTCCAGAGCAATCTGCAAGCGGCCAGCGACGGGCACGCCGACAGCCGCAGCGCCGCGCGCGAGATGGATACGCAAATCCGTGAGCAGATGGATGGCTTGCAAAGCAGTGTCCAGGAAGCGGCTGACCTCGATGACCTCAAGCAAGTGTTGGAGAGTCATCTTGAGGGGCTGCTGGGCGCGATGGACGAGCATCAAAAGCAGCGTGACCAGCGCGAACATGAAGTGGCCGCACGGCTGCAGGGCTTGGCCGAGCGCGTGGCGAGCATGGAGCAGGAGGCCCAGGGTTATCGTGATCATCTCGAGGTCCAGCGCCAGAAAGCGCTGATCGACCCGCTCACCGGCTTGCCCAATCGTGCGGCCTGGAGCGAACGCCTGGAGTACGAGGTCAATACCTGGCATCAACAGGGCAACAGTCTGTCACTGGCGATGCTGGACCTTGACCACTTCAAGCGCATCAACGACAGCTACGGCCATTTGGCGGGCGACAAGGTGTTGAAGATCATCGCCAATGTATTGAACAAACGCCTGCGGCCGACGGATTTCATCGCGCGGTTTGGCGGTGAGGAGTTTGTCCTGCTGATGCCGGATTCGGCGCTGGGCGATGCGCTGGAACTGGGCGAGCGCCTGCGTGCAGCGATCGAGGCGTGCCCGTTTCACTTCAAGGGCGAGCGGGTGACCATCACCATGTCCATCGGCATGGCGCAGTTTCAGCCGGGCGAGCGCAGCGACCTGGCACTCAAGCGTGCAGACGAAGCCTTGTATCGGGCCAAGGCGGCGGGACGCAATCAGGTGCAGGCGGCCTGAAAAGTTGTTCCATTTTGTAAGCCTGCCGCTGAACGGCAAACGGTACGTTACACTGTTGCATTATCGTCTTTAGCGTACTGTCTGTTGCCATGAAATTTCTCGTTGCTGCTCTTCTGTCCCTCACCCTCGCCGGCTGTGCGAGTGGCCCGCGTCTGGATACCACCCACCCTTCGGTGAACTTCGATAACCGTATCCAGTTCGTCGTGCTGCACTACACCGCGACCAACCTTCAAGGTTCGCTGGCGCTATTGACCAAAGGCCAGGTCAGCAGCCACTACCTGATTGGCGACGACGCCCGTGCGACCATCTATAAACTGGTGGATGAGGACAAGCGCTCCTGGCATGCCGGGGAAAGTGAATGGATGGGGCGTACCTGGCTCAACTCCAGCTCCATTGGTATCGAGATCGTCAACCCGGGCTACCGCGATACGCCCACCGGGCGCGTCTGGTATCCCTACTCCGAAGCGCAGGTCCAGTCCCTGGTGACCTTGCTCAAGGACATCAGCCAGCGCAACCGGATCAACCCTAAGTTCATTATTGGGCATAGCGATATCGCCCCCGGTCGTAAACTTGATCCGGGCCCCTTGTTCCCGTGGAAGCGCCTGGCGGATGAAGGCTTGGGGGTCTGGCCCGAGGCCCAGGCGGTCGCGCGGTATCAGGCCGAGTACGCCAGGCAACTGCCAAGCATTACCTGGTTCCAGGAAGAGTTGGCACGCCTGGGGTATTCCACGCCGCAGACCGGCGAGCTGGATGTGGCGACTCGGCGTGTGCTAGCCGCGTTCCAGATGCGCTTCCGGCCGGCCCTGTACGACGGCACGCCGGATGCGCAAAGCGCAGCGATCCTGCGGGTGTTGAACCACCGCTAAGTGGGGTTGTTGACTAGGGGGTTAGTCCCTCGCTGTGCTGCGTAGCGCCCCAAACCGGCCAACTCACCGACCTTATTGGGGCCGCTACGCGGCCCAGCGCGGGGCAAGCCCGCTCGCCACAAGAGGAGCTTTGGCCGGCGGGCACGGTAAATGTGGCGAGGGGGCTAGTCCCCCGTTGGGCTGCGTAGCAGCCCTAAGCCTGCCACTCGGTTTATCTGAAAAACTCACCGACCTTATTGGGGCCGCTGCGCGGCCCAGCGCGGGGCAAGCCCGCTCGCCACAAGAGGAGCTTTGGCCGGCGGGCACGGTAAATGTGGCGAGGGGGCTAGTCCCCCGTTGGGCTGCGTAGCAGCCCTAAGCCCGCCTCCCACGACAGGCTCTTAGTTACAACGGTAACGCCATATAGAACTGCGTACCCTGCCCCGGCCGGGAATAGACTCCCATGCGGCCACCGTGCAACTGCACGATCTCCTTGCACAGCGCCAGCCCCAGGCCGGCGCCGCCTTTCTTGCGGCCTACCTGGACAAAAGGCTCGAAAATCCGACCCTGCTGGCCGTAGGCGATGCCTTCGCCGTTGTCTTCGACGCTGATGATCAGCCGTTCGCCATGGCGCCGCGCCTGCAGGCGAATCTGCCCGCCTTCGCTGGTATGGCGCAGGGCATTGCCGAGCAGGTTGTCCAGGACCCGCTCCAATTGCGCTTGGTCGGCATGCAACCTGGGCAGTTGCGCTTGCGCTTCTACCAGCAGGTCGATGTTTTGCGCATTCGCCAGTTCAGCAAAGCGCGCACGGGCATGTTCAAGCAGATCATTGATGTCGCAAGGCGCCAGGGTGAGTTTTTGCAGGCCGTTCTGGTAGCGGGAAAAGTTGAGCAGGTCGTTGATCAACTGCATCAGGCGCTGCATTTCTTCGTTGACCGTATTCAACAGGTCGGCTTCGCGAGACTCAGGAGGGAATTTCGCCCGTTCCTGGAACAGGCCGAACGCCATGTGCATACCGGTGACTGGCGTACGCAACTCATGGGAAGCACGCAGCACAAATTCGCTGCGCACCCGTTCGAAGGCCCGCTGTTCGGTAACGTCATGCAACACCATCACGGCGCCGAGAATATGCCCTTGGTGGTGGCTGACGGGCGTCATGCTGTAGGTCAACAGGCGTGATTCACCCTCGACCTCAACTTCTAGGTCGTCAGGTGCGTGTTCCAGGTTGCCGCCACGCAGCACCAGGTGCAGTTGCTCATCCAGTTCGGGCCGTTGCAACGCTTCACCCAGGCCCTGCCCCAGGCGGCTCTCGTCCCAGCCCAACTGGCGCTGGGCGACCGGGTTGAGATGCTCCAGGCGCCCTTGGCGGTCGATCATCAGCAAACCGTCGTCGATGCTGTCGAGTACAGCCTGCAGGCGTTGCTGGCCGGCGAGCAATTCGTCGACATTGGTTGCCTGATGCTGACGCAGGGCTTCGGCCATGATGCCGAAGCGCCGGGTCAGTTGGTTCATTTCGGCCGCCGAAGAAATCGGCAAGGTGACATCAAAATTTCCCTGGCCGATTTTATCGGCCGCCTTGGCCAGGGCTTCGATGGGCCCGCCAAAGCGCCGGGCAATGCCATGGGCGGTGATGAAGCCGATGATCAGCACCGCCAGGCCCACCAGCCCGAGCAGCCCGGCAATCCACAGGGCGCGTTCGCGAGACTGGCTTTCGGTGTCGTTGATGTTTTCCAGTGCTCTTTTATGTTCGCTGATCAGCCCATTGCGCAAGACGTTGAAGCTGGTGGTGAGTTTTTCGTTATTGCGCAGGGACGGCGGCGTACTTTCGTTTTCTTCGAACGCTTCAAGGAACGTCAGGTAATCGGCCTTGGCTTGAGAGAAACCGCCGACCCTGGCGACACTCATTTCGTGGGCGACGCCCTCGTCCAACAGCTTGAAGTATTGCTGCTTGGCCTTGTTCAGCGCCACAGGGTCTGGGGTGTCGTGAAGCATCAGAATCAGTTGGTCACCCAGGCTCTGGCGCAGCTTGAGCCCCAGATCCAAGGTAATGAAGTTGCTGCGGATCAGGGATTCCTGGGTCTTGGCCATTTGCATGACACTCACCAGCCCCAGCAGCAACCCGAGCAGCGCCACGGTGATCAGCGCAGAAATGCTCAGGAACAGCCGCGTGCGCAGTTTCATCGCCAGCTTCATAAGGTACAGCTCACAGGTTGTATTGCTTGCGTTTGCGATACAGCGTCGACGCATCGATGCCCAAGGTCTTGGCTGCCTGGTCCAGGGTGTCGCTGGTGGCCAGGACGGCGCCGATATGGGCCTTTTCCAGCTCATCCAGGCTCAGCGCCGCACCGATGCGCGGTGCATTATTGGTCGGCTGCTCGGCCATACCCAGATGGCTGATTTCGACCTTCTCCTGGGCACAGATGATGCTCGCGCGCTCCACCACGTTGCGCAGTTCGCGGATATTGCCCGGCCAACGGTAGTTCAGCAGTGCTTCGCGGGCCTCGTCGCTGAAGCCGCGAGCTGGCCGCGCGTACTCTTTGACGAAGCGCGCGAGGAAGCGGTCGGCGAGGGCGAGGATATCTTCGCTACGTTCACGCAGGGGTGGCAGGTGCAGCGTGATGACGTTGAGGCGATACAGCAAGTCTTCGCGAAAACGCCCGTCGCGCACCATGTCTTCCAGGTTCAGGTTGGTCGCCGCCAGGATACGTACATCGGCGCGGCGGGTGACCGGGTCGCCGACCCGCTCATATTCCTTGTCCTGAATAAAACGCAGCAACTTGGGTTGCAATGTCAGGGGAAAGTCGCCGATCTCGTCGAGGAACAGCGTGCCGCCGTCGGCCTGGTTGACCCGGCCCAGGGTGCTTTCGCTAGCGCCGGTAAAGGCCCCTCGGCTGTGGCCGAACAGCTCGCTTTCCATCAGTTCGGCGGTCAGGGATGGGCAGTTGATGGTGACGCAGGACTTCTTCGCCCTTTTGCTCCAGCCGTGAATAGCCCGGGCCAGCTCACCTTTACCGGTGCCGGACTCGCCGAGGATCAGGATATTGGCGTCGGTGCCGGCCACTTGGCGGGCGGTCTCCAGCACCACCATCATCGACGGGCTATGGGAGTCGAGGCCATCCTTGGGCTGGCGCACTTCGCCTTCCAGCGCTTCCAGGCGTGCCGACAACTGACGCACCTCGAGCTGCTTGGCGGTGGCCAGGCGCAGTTGGTCCGGGCTGCAAGGCTTGACCAGGTAATCGGCCGCGCCTGCCTGGATCGCATCCACGGCCGTATCCACGGCCGAATGAGCGGTGACGATCACTACGCGCATCCAGGGCGCCTGGATACGCATCTGCGCCAGTACATCCAGACCATTGTCCTCGCCCAGGCGCAGGTCCAGGAAGCACAGGTCGAAGACCTGGCGTTGCAGCAGGGCATCGGCTTGGGCCGCGCTGTTGGCGGTGGCCACGGTATAGCCTTCATCTTCCAGGCAGTAACGGAAGGTGCGGAGGATTGCGGACTCGTCGTCCACTAAAAGAATGCGGCCTTGAAGTTCCTTGGCTGATTCCATCTGTCCCGCGCTCCTTAAGTAAAAATGATTGATCTTGGTTAGTCCCGGAATAATCGGGCAAGTTGCATGGTTTATTCTGATTGATTCAAAGCCCAATCGCGCAGCTATCTGAGACCGTTCCTACTTACATGCCTAGGCAGCGTGTTTTTCACCCTTCTTGACCCTTCGGCAGTCCTGCAGCCCGCTCTGATCCCTTGAACCGACCACTGACCATCGTGCATTTCGCACGGTGAGGATAGGCGCATCGTGCAGGATGCTGCTGGGAAGAAACCGATCAATATTGCAAATACCTGATTTTATTGATGTTTATCTGATTAAAAAACTGGCATGCACTCTGCAATACCTCTCCTACAAGCGTGATAACGAACAAAACAACATGCGGGAGATATTCAGGATGACTCGCCAAAGCCTCAAGCCATTGCGTGTATCGCCACTGCGCCTTCAACAGGGGCTGTTCGCCAGCCTCGCCTTGATGGTGACCTTGATCGGTGGTCAGCAATTGCAACATTGGCAGCAGAGCCAACAGTCCGCCCCGCAGTTCGAGCGCGCACCCATGACGCAGACCCATTTCCGTTCCGTTGGCAGCAGCAGCGCTGAAGTCACCGCTCCACGCATGATGGCGGTTGAACAGGACATCGCCCTGTACGACGAACCGATCCAGGAACGCTGGGTGTTCTAGGCACGAACCTGGCGCCCCGTTGGGTGCGACAGGATGGCTACACAGCAGTCACTTCTATAGACGCATGAGGAGAATCACCATGTTGAGTTGGGCAATCACATTCCTGATCATTGCCATTGTGGCTGCAGTCCTGGGCTTCGGTGGTATCGCGGGCACCGCTACGGGTATCGCCAAGATTCTCTTTGTCGTTTTCCTGGTGATGTTCATCGCTTCCTTCTTCTTTGGCCGCCGCGGTCGAGGCTGAACATGGCCAACTTGTCTTTCAAAACCCTTGCTGCCGCCCTGCTGTTGGGCGGCAGTGGCTTGGCCATGGCCGCCAATGACGGCCAGGCGCGGGCCAATGAGCTGCTCAATGCCGACCCGCAGTATCGCGAAACCTGGCAGGGCGTGGTCAAGAAGGAAGAGCGTCTGCCTGAATGGGTGATCAACCTGTCGGGCATGTCTGAGCAAATGAACGCAGTAACGGAAGACGGTGACGGGTATTTGGTAGGGCCGCTGTGTGAAACGGCCGACACCTGCCTTAATAAACGTCTGATCGTCGCGTTCAGCATGGATAAGGACGATGCCTACGCGATGTTGGTCGAAGTTCCTGCCGGGCTTCCGGCGGACAAGTCGCCAACACGGCATGCGGACTATCGCTTCATCGGTAAGCCCGATGAAGGCATGCAGAAGTTGCTGATGGAGCAACTGAAGAAAGATCCGAATTGGTACTAGGCCCCTCTGCGGGCCTCGCCAACATGGAACCAGGCCAACTGCCTGTTTCCGTTTGCACCGCCGCCTGATGACGGTGCATGACCAGGGGGCCGGGTTGCTCTGATCAAGGTGGATCGGCGTGACCTACGGGTACAGGGAGTGCCTGCGCAAGGGCCGGGTCAGGAGAAAAGCTGCGACGCAAGTCCGCAGGCAGTTATGGCCTGACGGACTTGCGGCGAGCTTGATAGTCATCACTAGGCGCTTATGCCGCCTATAGCTGCAAAATTCCCTTCTGCTTCAACATAACCGTTTCGCGGTGTTACATCGCGACCATCTATCGAGAAAGTTTGTCTTCGGCCAGACGTGTTTTTCGATGGTATGCGTAGGAATTTGCACGAGTTTTTTCCAGCCGACAAAAAAGCCTAACGTCCCTAGGCGAGCCTGAAATGGCCGGTTAACGGCATGTATGCCTGACAAAATGTCGCATTCGAACTGACCAAACAGACAGTTTTATTTGCAAAAACTCATGCCGATTCGGCATGGGGTAGGCGTTTACGGCATTAGACTATGCCCCCCCGCATGGGAATAGTTGCGCCTTTTTTCGCTTGCCAGTAAGCCATATCGGCCAACTGCGGTGACCTTCTACGGAGGCTGATGCTCACACTTTTTCGCTTCCGGGCGTTCCAGCTGGCGCATCTGCCTGAGTCCACTTGAAACAAGGGTAATGACATGAAGAAGGCAAAACTAAGCCTCGCCTGGCAGATCCTCATCGGTCTGGTGCTAGGGATTGCAATCGGTGCTGTACTCAACCACTTCAGCGCCGAAAAAGCCTGGTGGATCAGCAACGTGTTGCAGCCGGCGGGCGATATCTTTATCCGCCTGATCAAGATGATCGTGATCCCGATCGTGATTTCGTCGCTGATTGTCGGAATCGCCGGTGTAGGGGACGCGAAAAAGCTCGGTCGGATCGGTGTAAAGACCATCGTTTACTTCGAAGTGGTCACTACCATTGCGATTGTGGTCGGCCTGCTGTTGGCCAACCTGTTCCACCCGGGTGCCGGCATCGACATGAGTACCCTGGGTACGGTGGACATCTCCAAGTACCAGGCGACCGCCGCCGAGGTGCAGCATGAGCATGCGTTCATCGAGACCATCCTCAACCTGATCCCATCGAACATCTTTGCCGCTGTTGCTCGTGGCGAGATGCTGCCGATCATCTTCTTCTCCGTGTTGTTCGGCCTGGGCTTGTCGAGCCTCAAGCCAGACTTGCGCGAACCCCTGGTCACCATGTTCCAGGGCGTTTCCGAGAGCATGTTCAAAGTCACCCACATGATCATGAAATACGCCCCTATCGGTGTATTTGCCCTGATCGCCGTGACCGTGGCCAACTTCGGCTTCGCCTCGCTGCTGCCTCTGGCCAAGCTGGTGATCCTGGTCTACGTCGCCATCCTGTTCTTCGCTTTCGTGATTCTTGGCCTGATCGCCCGCCTGTTTGGCTTCTCGGTGATCAAGCTGATGCGCATCTTCAAGGATGAGCTGGTACTGGCCTACTCCACCGCCAGCTCCGAGACCGTGCTGCCGCGCGTGATCGAGAAGATGGAAGCCTACGGCGCACCGAAAGCCATCTGCAGCTTCGTGGTGCCAACCGGTTACTCGTTCAACCTCGACGGTTCGACCCTGTACCAGAGCATCGCGGCGATCTTTATTGCCCAGCTGTATGGCATCGATCTGTCGGTTGGCCAGCAACTGATGCTGGTACTGACCCTGATGGTCACCTCCAAAGGTATCGCCGGTGTACCGGGCGTGTCCTTCGTGGTACTGCTGGCAACCCTGGGCAGCGTGGGCATCCCATTGGAAGGCCTGGCGTTCATCGCCGGCGTCGACCGCATCATGGACATGGCGCGTACCGCCCTGAACGTGATCGGCAATGCCCTGGCCGTGCTGGTTATCTCGCGCTGGGAAGGTATGTACGACGATGCCAAGGGCGAGCGCTACTGGAACTCCCTGCCACACTGGCGGACCAAGACCGCGCTGCCGGCTGGCGAGACCAGCCAGGGCTGAGCGCCGCTTGAATCGCACAAACCCCGGTAAATCCGGGGTTTGTCGTTTCTGCCAGCCCCGCTATCATTCGCCACATATTTAAAGGGGTGTGACTGATGCTCAATGGCCTGTGGCTTGGCTTCTTTGTCGTGGCAATGGTATCGGCGCTGGTGCAATGGCTGGTGGGCGGAAACGCCGGGATCTTTGCGGCGATGGTGGAGAGTATCTTCGCCATGGCCAAGCTGTCGGTGGAGGTGATGGTACTGCTGTTCGGTACCCTGACATTGTGGCTGGGCTTCCTGCGCATCGCCGAAAAGGCTGGGATCGTCGAGTGGCTGGCCAAGGCCCTGGGCCCGCTGTTCCTGCGCTTGATGCCGGAAGTCCCGGCCGGTCACCCGGCCATCGGCTTGATCACCCTCAACTTCGCCGCCAACGGCCTGGGCCTGGATAACGCGGCCACGCCGATCGGCCTCAAGGCCATGAAGGCGCTGCAAGAGCTCAACCCGATCCCCAACACCGCAACCAACGCGCAGATCCTGTTCCTGGTGCTTAACGCGTCCTCCCTGACCCTGTTGCCGGTGACGATCTTCATGTACCGCGCCCAGCAAGGCGCGCCGGACCCGACCCTGGTGTTCCTGCCAATCCTGCTGGCCACCAGCGCCTCGACCCTGGTGGGCCTGCTGTCGGTGGCGCTGATGCAACGCCTGCGCTTGTGGGACCCGGTGGTGCTGGCGTACCTGATCCCCGGCGCGCTGGTACTGGGCGGCTTCATGGCTTTGCTGGCGACGATGTCGGCCACGGCCCTGGCGGGCCTGTCCTCGATCCTTGGCAACCTCACGCTGTTTGGCCTGATCATGCTGTTCCTGCTGATTGGCGCGTTGCGCAAGGTCAAGGTCTACGAGGCGTTTGTCGAAGGCGCCAAAGAGGGCTTTGACGTCGCCAAGAACCTGCTGCCGTATCTGGTGGCGATGTTGTGTGCGGTCGGCGTGCTGCGCGCTTCCGGGGCGCTGGAGTTTGGTCTGGAAGGCATTCGCCACCTGGTGGCCTGGACCGGCCTGGACACGCGCTTTGTCGACGCCTTGCCCACGGCAATGGTCAAGCCGTTCTCCGGCAGTGCGGCGCGGGCGATGCTGATCGAGACCATGCAGACCCAAGGCGTGGACAGCTTCCCGGCACTGGTGGCGGCGACGATTCAGGGCAGTACCGAGACCACCTTCTATGTACTGGCGGTGTACTTTGGCTCGGTGGGCATCCAGCGCGCGCGGCATGCGGTGGGGTGTGCGCTGCTGGCGGAGTTTGCTGGCGTGGTGGCGGCGATTGCCGTTTGCTACTGGTTCTTTGGCTAAGCTTCAGGCCGCTATCGCAGGCAAGCCAGCGCCCACATTTTGATTTGTTTACACAGTCAAATGTGGGCGCTGGCCTGGGATGAGGCCCTCAGCGTTTAGGTGCTGTATTGCCCTGCGCCACCACCCAATCCACCACCTGCTTGGTCAACTGATCTCCCGCCAACCCAAACCCGGCCACTACCGCTGGCACTTGGGTATCACTCACCGGCTGGCGCACTTCAAAACGCTTGGCAGCCACGATCCGTTGGTCACTGCCACGCACCAATCGCGCATCCAGCCGGATCACCACCTCCACCGCACTGCCGCGGTACTCGCTCTGGAAGGCCTGCAACTGCCCGCCCAGTTCCAGGTCCGCCTGTAGATTGGTGTCATCAGTGCTCAACAAGGCCACCCGGCCATCGCGCTGGAAGCCGTCCAGCAGGCGGTTGCGCAACAGTACCGGCGCCGGATCGCTCCAGCGGGACTGGGCATAGCTGCTGATCAAATCGCCCTGAGGCACCACGGCAATGCGCGGGCTGTCGAGGAATTCGCTGGCTTGCGGTTTGGCCAGGCGCAACGACCAGGCTACCGGGTTGCCGTGGGCCGTCACTTGGGCGGTGGGCAGGCGATAGACGTTGGAAGGGTCGGCCTTGGGCAGGATCGAGCAGGCGCTGACCAGCGCCAGGGCCACCGGAACGATCATTTTATAAGCACGCTTCATGGCGTGAACTCCTTGTTCTTGTCACTGCCCAGCAGATAGCCGCTGGGGTTGGCTTCCAGGCGACGGGAGATGGCGCGCAAGGAGCCCAGGGTATCGCGCAGCTCGCGTACGGCAGGCGCCAGTTCGTTGAGGCCCTGCATGCCGCTGTTCAGGGAATCCTTGTTGTCGTCCAACAAGCGGTTGATAGTCGCGGTGCTTTGCTCCAGGGAGCGCATGGCCCCTTCGGCGCTGCCGAACATCTGCTTGCCCTGGTCGTTGAGCAGGCCATTGGCGTTGCGCATCAGCGCAGTGGTCTGCTCCAGCGTGGCGCCGGCCTGTTTGCTGACCTGGGCCAACTGCTGCATCACCACCTTGATATCACCGCGCTGCTCGGCGATGGCCCCGGTGGTCTGCTCCAGGTGTGCCAGGGTGCTGCTCAAGCGGTCGACGTTATCGGGCGAGAACATGCGGTTGGCGTTATGCAGCAGCAAGTTGATGCTGGTCATCAGGTCGTTGCTGTTATTGAGCAGCCGGGCAATGGGCGATGGCGAGGCGGTGATCTGCGGCAGGTTGCCGTTCTTGCCTTTGAGTTCGGGGCTTTGCGGGGTGCCGCCGCTGAGTTGGATGATCGAGGTGCCGGTGATGCCGGTCAACGCCAGCTTGGCCTGGGTGTCTTCCTTGATCGGCGTCTGGCCGGCCAGGCGGATACGTGCCAGTACGCGGCGCGGGTCTTTCGGGTCCAGGCGCAGACTGGTGACGTCACCCACCTTGATCCCGCTGTACTGCACCGCGCTGCCCTGGGACAAGCCGCTGACCGCTTCGTTGAAGATCACTTCGTAATCCTGGAACGCGCTGTCGACGCTGGATTTGGCCAGCCACAAGCCGAACAGCATGGCGCCGACCACGACTATCACGCTGAACAGACCGATCATCACATGATGGGCTCGGGTTTCCATGTCATACCTCGTTGAGCGGTTGAGCGGCATCCAATGCCGCGCGGCCCCGAGGGCCATGAAAGTATTCGTGAATCCAGGCGTCGTCCGTTTCCGAGACAACATCGATGGCATCCGCCACCAGCACCTTTTTCTGCGCCAGCACGGCCACGCGATCGGTGATGGTGTAGAGCGTGTCGAGGTCGTGGGTGATCAGCAACACGCTCAGGCCCAAGGCATCACGCAGGGTCAGGATCAGTTGGTCGAATGCCGCCGCGCCGATGGGGTCGAGGCCAGCGGTCGGTTCGTCGAGAAACAAAATGTCCGGGTCGAGGGCCAGGGCGCGGGCCAGGGCCGCACGTTTGATCATCCCGCCGGACAGCGAGGACGGGTATTTGTCGGCCGCCGACAATGGCAGCCCGGCCAGGGCAAGCTTGACTGCCGCCAGATGCTCGGCATCGGCGCGGCTCAGGCCGGCGTGTTCGATCAGTGGCAGGGCGACGTTTTCCGTGACCGTCAGCGAGGAGAACAGCGCGCCTTTCTGGAACAGCACGCCGAAACGCCGTTCCACCAGGGAGCGCTCGTGTTCTGAGAGGCTCGGCAAGTCCTGGCCGAATACCCGCACTTGGCCTTCGCTGGGCTGACGCAGGCCGATGATGCTGCGCAGCAGCACCGACTTGCCGCTGCCCGAGCCGCCCACTACGGCGAGAATCTCGCCCTTGTACAGATCCAGGTCGAGGTTTTCATGCACGCTCTGCGGGCCAAAGCGGTTGCACAGGCCACGGACTTCGATCACCGCCTCGCTGGGCGCTCGTTGTAAACGGCTCACCAGCCCATCTCCATAAAGAACAATGCGGCTACCGCGTCGAGCACGATCACCACGAAAATCGATTGCACCACTGCGGAGGTGGTGTGGGCGCCGACCGATTCGGCGCTGCCGCTGACCTTGAAGCCTTCCAGGCAGCCAATGGCCGCGATCAGGAAGGCGAAGAACGGTGCCTTGACCAGCCCCACCAGCAAATGCTGGACGCCAATGTCCGATTGCAGCAGCGAGAGGAACATCGCCGGCGAAATATCCAGGGCCACGGCGCACACCACGCCGCCGCCGACAATGCCTGAAATCATCGCGAGAAAGGTCAGCATCGGCAGCGCCACCAGCAGCGCGAGGACGCGTGGCAGTACCAGCAACTCCATGGGGTCGAGGCCCATGGTGCGGATCGCGTCGATTTCTTCGTTGGCCTTCATCGAGCCAATTTGTGCGGTGAAGGCGCTGGCGGTGCGGCCGGCCATCAGGATCGCGGTGAGTAGGACACCGAACTCCCGCAAGAAGGAAAACGCCACGAGGTCTACGGTGAAAATACTTGCGCCGAAACTCTCCAGCACCGTGGCGCCGAGAAACGCGACCACCGCGCCCACCAAGAAGGTCAGCAAGGCGACGATAGGCGCGGCATCCAGCCCCGTCTGTTCGATATGCGCCACCATCGGCGTCAGGCGCCAGCGCTTGGGCCGGAACACGCCGCGAGCGAAGGTTTCGAGAATCAGGCCGATAAAGCCCAGCAGGGTCATCGCGTCTTGCCAGACGGTATCCACCGCGCGGCCGATGCGTGCCAAAAGCTGGATACCGGCGTTTTGCTGCGGCTCTTTGACCGGCACACAAAAATCATTCAGGGAGCGGTAGACGGTCTTGAGCAGCGCCCGGTCGGCAGCGGGCAGGCTGCAGTCGGTTTGTTCGGCCGAATGCTCAATGCGCTCCGGGCCCAGCAGTTCCACCAGCAACGAGGCGCCGGCAGTGTCCAATGCGCCCAGGCCGTTGAGGTCGACGCGGGTGCTGGCGTCGTACTGGCCGTCGAGGCTTGCCGAGAGCTTTTTCAGGGCGCTGTAGTGGGCCAGCGTCCAGTCCCCGGTAACCCGCAATTGAGGCGGCTGGGTGGACGCGTCCAGGTGGGCATTGCCTGCCGTTGTGCTACTGGTCATAAGCTCCGAGCTTGTTTGGCTATTCCACAATTGCTATGTAATAGCACGATCCGTCCTACTTTGGCGTGTCCGTTTGTACGGTGTCAGTGACTTTAAAGCGCAACACGCCGATCACCTGGCCGTCTTCGGTCAGCACCCGTACTTGCCAGCGGCCCACGGCATTCGCCGGGAAGTTCTGCTTGTGGGTCCAGGCCCGGTAGCCTTCCTTGCGTCCGCCATGGATATCCAGGGCGATGCGGTCGACCTCTTTGCCGTTGAACTGCCACACATGGTAGATGCGCTCGTCCAGCCCGCGCGGTGCGTTGATTGCGGTATAGGCGTACAGGCCGCTGCTGCGCAGTTGGCTGGCGCTGACTTCTTTGAGGTCATCGCCGGGGGTGCGGTCCTGCAATTGGGTGCTGATTGCCACTTCGGTCATCCACAGGGTGGCCGGCGGCACCCAGCTGCGCAGGAACCAACCCGCGCAGCCAATCGCCGCCGTCACGCCCAGCAACATCAGCCAACCCTTGACGCTGCGCAGCGGCAGGCTCACGGCCAGGCTGGGGATCGACAAGGCCATCGCCACCCCCAGCGCCAGTTTGTAACTCTCGGCGGTGGTCAGGTGCAGGATGATCGGCAGTGCGGTGAGCAAGGCGGCAAACAGGGTCAGGGTGTGCAGTGCCAGAAACAGCGAGCGCTTGGGCGCCAGCCATTTGTAGTACAGCGGGTCGGTGATCGAGACCAGTGCGGCGGCGCCCAGCAAGCCGGTGAAAATGGCCTGGCTGCTGTTCCAGGTGGTGGTGACGAAAAAGAACGGCAGGACAAAGAACAGGCTTTCCTGGTGGATCATCTGTGTGGCGTAGCGCAGCAGCGGTTCGGGGATTTCCCGCTTGAAGACCTTGCTGAACAACTGGGTGAAGCTGTTCTCCAGCATCAGCCACAGCCAGCTCACCAGCATGATGATCGCGATCCAACTGGCCATGCCTTGTTGGCGGTCCACCAGGATAAAGCTGCCCACCCCCGAGATAAAACCGCCGAGTGCGATCACCCCTGGGTAGCGCTTCATCAGTTCGAGGACGCGCTGGATGAGAAGGGTCAGGTTTGGCATTCGGCAGTTCGCAGTCTTTGTAGGAAAAAATCCCAGACAGAATAACGTCTTAGCCTGTGGATAGGCGTGTCATTGCACAATTGCTTTGCGATAACGGCGCAGCCCAATCAGCACAATAGCAATCAGCCCCAGCACGCCTGCGGCGATCCAGCCCAGGGCGTCGTAACTGAGCAGCGGTTTTTCGATGCGCCAGTAGCCCTGCTGGTTGAACAGCTGGCGCATGGCCTGATTGGTTTGCGCCAGGCTCACGGCCTTGAGGCGCTTGGCCGGGTCGCGAAGATGCCCGTCGGCGTAGTCGGCCAAGGCGCCCCAGTAGTAGTCGGCCAGCGCGCTATTGCCCTGCACGGCCCAGGCCTGGCGGTCGATGGCGGCTTGTTGCAGGCGGCTGAAGGTCGCCGGGTCGAGGCCGTCCTCAAGCAGCCTGGTCTTGAGGCTTTCAAGAACGCGTTCGGCCTCGGGCAGGTTATCGCGGTCAAGGTCCGCGTTGAGGCTCATGAACCCCACGCCGCCCAGCACTTCGCGCTCGCTCCATGGGCCGTAGGACAGGCCATGCTGCAGGCGCAACTGGCGATACAACGCCCAATCCAGGTAGTCCTTGAGCAGGTCGTAGGTGGCATCGTGCTGCTCGTCCAGCGTGGGTTCGGGGAACAACCAGTGCAGCTTGGCGCCATCGCCGACCCAGCCACGGATCAGGTCACGATGGGTCGCTGCGGCGCCCAGGGTTTGCGGCAACGCCCGGTGTTCGCTGGGGTCGACCGGCTCGAGTTGGCCGTAGGTGCGCTCCAGATAGGCCGGCAGCAGTTTGTCGAGGTCGCCGACGATGATCAGGGTCATGTTGTTGGGGGCGTACCAGGCCTGGCGCACGCTCTGCAGTTGCGCGCGGGTCAGGTGTTCGACTTCGGCCCGCTCGGCGCATTTGAGGCCCAGTTCCACCGCCAGTTGATTGCTGGCGTTATGGCCCAGGTCCTGGCGATCCAGCAGGCGTTGCAGGTGTGAATAGTGACCCCCATCTTCGCGCTCCACCACCTGCTTGGCGGCGTTGATTGCGGCGTCGCTCAGCTCGGTCCGGGTCAGGATCGCCTTCAGCAGGTCCAGCACCTTGCGCTGGTTGCGCGCCGGGGCCTCGATGACGAAGGTGGTGTCGGCATTGCTGGTGTAGGCGTTCCACTCCCCGCCCAGGGCCTGCATCTGTTCTTCCAGCTCGCCTTCGCCGCCGCCATCGATGCCGCTGAACAGCAGGTGTTCCAGCAGGTGCGGCAGTTCTTTGTCTTCGCAACTGAAGTCATCCAGGCCTACGCCGACCACCAGGCGGATCGCCACGTGCCCGCGCTCGGTGCCCGGCTTGAGCAGCAATTGCAGGCCGTTGGGCAACATGTAGCCTTCGACCTGCAAGCGATCAAAGGCAGAGGCGTGGGCCGAGCCTATGAGCAGGCAGGCGAGTAGCAGGCGACGCATAACGGGGTTCCTAGCGAGCAATAACGGTTGAAACTGGCTTTTTGTGGGAGCGGGCTTGCCCGCGATGCGCGCACTCGGTGAATCAGTTACACCGCAGTGATGCTATCGCGAGCAAGCTCGCTCCCACACAAGCCCGCTCCTACATTGGGTAGGTGGTGTTTTTAACTGACTCCCGGGGTGTGCGGTTCGTTCAGGGCGAATGGGTGATGTCGGCAATATTGTCCACCGCCAACGCACCGGTCTCGGAGGTTTCCAGCACGACATAGGCACTGCTGCAAAACAACGAGTTCAGGCGCTTCATGTCGGCAATCAGCTCCAGGTGCAGGGAACTGGTCTCGATGCTTTGCACGATTTTGCGTTGCAGGCGGCTGACGTGGGCGTGGGCCAGGCGCCGTTCCTGGGCGCGGAAGCGGCGCTTCTCGCGCAGCAACTGGCGGGCGCTTTCCGGGTCGGCGCTGAGGAACACCGACAGGCCCAGGCGCAGGTTGGAGATCAACTGGCTATGCAGGCCGGCCAGTTCTTCGAGCCCGACTTCGGAAAACGAGCGGCGCTGGGAGGTTTTCTGCTGCTGGACCTTACGCAGCATACGTTCGATCAAATCGCCGGCCAGCTTCAGGTTGATCGACAGCTCGATGATTTCGGCCCAGCGTCGGCTGTCGTGTTCGCTGAGATCTTCGCGGGGCATTTGCGCCAGATACAGCTTGATCGCGCTGTAGAGTGCCTCGACGTCATCACTGAGGCTGCGCATTTCCTGGGTGATGGCGGTTTGTTTGCCGCGCAGCACTTCCAGCATGGCGGTCAGCATGTTGTCGATCAGGTCCCCCAGGCGCAGGGTTTCCCGGGCGGCGTTGGCCAGGGCCAGGCTCGGGGTGGTCAGCGCCGTCGGGTCCAGATGACGGGGCTTGGCCAGGCCATTGGCCTCCGGGCGCTCCGGCAGCAGCCAGGCACACAGGCGCGCCATCGGGCCGATGGTGGGCAGCAGGATCAGGCAGCGGGTGACGTTGTAGAGCAGGTGAAAGGTAATGACCATGCCTTGGGCGCTGTAGTCCAGGGTGTCCATCCACAGCACCAGCGGGTCCAGGACGGGAATGATCAGCAGCAGGCCGATCAGCTTGTACAGCAGGCTGCCCAGGGCCACTTGGCGGCCGGCGGCGTTTTGCATGCTGGTGCTGAGGAACGCCAGGACGCCGCTGCCGATATTGGCCCCGATCACCAGGCCGATGGCCACATGCAGGCCAATCACCCCGGCACCGGCCAGGGTTGCGGTCAGCAGCACGGCGGCCAGGCTGGAGTAGGAAATCATCGCAAACAGCGCGCCCACCAGGGCGTCGAGCAGGATGTCACCGGTCAGCGAGGCGAACAGCACCTTGACGCCCTGGGCCTGGGTAATCGGCCCGGCGGCTTCGACAATCAGTTGCAGGGCGAGAATGATCAGGCCCAGGCCGATACCGACCCGACCCATCTGCCCGGCGCGCGTCTGTTTGCGCGACAGGAAGAAGATCACCCCGAGAAAGATCAGCAGCGGCGACAGCCAGGACAGATCCAGGGTCAGCACCCGTGCCATCAGCGCGGTACCGACATCGGCGCCGAGCATGGTCGCCAGGGCGGGCGTCAGGCCCATCAGGCCCTGGCCGACAAACGAGGTCACCAGCATCGCCGTGGCGTTGCTGCTTTGCACCATGGCGGTGACCAGGATCCCGGCAATGAACGCCAGCCAGCGTCTGGCCATGTTCTGCCCGATGACTTGGCGCAGGTTGGAGCCGTAGACCCGCAGGATGCCGGTACGGACGATGTGCGTGCCCCAGATCAGCAAGGTCACGGCGGAAAGAAGATTGAGCAGGGTCAGCATGCTCGGCCCCCTGTATTGAGTCGTGCTCCAAGTGGAGCAAAAAGTGCCGCGTGCCGTTTTGTGTTGTGTACTTAAGCTGTAGTTGGCGAACGGCCTGTGCGCCAGCATCGCATAGCTAAAGTCGGCTTTGAAACAAAACTGTCATGAAATCAGCTTTTTGCAGGCGCCTGAAACGACTGTAGGAGCGAGCATGCTCGCGAAGAACTCAAGGGCAGCGCGTGCAATCAGGCAGCACGCGTTACCGTTGGCGTTTTTCGCGAGCACGCTCGCTCCTACAGGTGTTGCCCGCGGGTTATTGGCCCGGGATGTCCTTGCGCAGTTTCACAGGATCCTGCTGCTTTTTCTTTTTCGCGATGGCGGTCCGCATCTTGATGTTGACCGCTTCTACCGCCAGGGAGAACGCCATGGCGAAGTACACGTAGCCTTTTGGCACATGCACGTCGAAGGATTCGGCGATCAGCACGGTACCCACGATCAGCAGGAACGACAGCGCGAGCATTTTCAACGATGGGTGCTTGTCGATGAACTCGCTGATGGTGCCTGCGGCCAGCATCATCACCAGGACCGCAACGATGATCGCAGCGACCATGACCGGTACGTGGGAAACCATACCCACGGCGGTAATCACCGAGTCCAGGGAGAACACGATATCGATGATGGCGATCTGGATGATGGTGTAGATGAACTTGCCACCCTTGCCTTTCGGCTCCTCATGGGTTTCGTCTTCACCTTCCAGGGCGTGGTACATCTCCTGGGAGCTTTTCCACAGCAGGAACAGGCCGCCGAAGAACAGGATCATGTCGCGGCCGGAAATACCCTGGCCGAACACCACGAACAGGTCGGCGGTCAGTTGCATGACCCAGGTGATCGACAGCAGCAGCAGGATCCGGGTGATCATGGCCAGGGCCAGGCCGAAGATCCGGGTGCGCGCTTGCATATGCTTGGGCATACGGCTGACCAGGATCGAAATCATGATGATGTTATCGATGCCCAGAACGATCTCAAGAGCCGTCAGGGTGAAGAAGGCAATCCAGATCTCCGGATTGGTCAGCCATTCCATATGTGTTCCTTTGCGCGAGTGTTAGACCGCGCCGGCAGGAGGGCCGGCGCAGTGGGTTGTTACGATTATAGAGTGCTGAACAGCGGGAATGTGCCCAACAGCAATGCGGCGACCATTATGCACAGGCACACCAGCACTGCCCACTTCAGGGTGAAGCGCTGGTGATCGCCAAATTCGATACCGGCCAGGGCCACCAGCAGGTAAGTCGACGGCACCAGCGGGCTGAGCAAGTGGACCGGCTGGCCAACAATCGAGGCACGGCCCATTTCTGCGGCGGTGATGCCGTAGTGGCTGGCGGCTTCGGCCAGTACTGGCAATACGCCGTAGTAGAACGCATCGTTGGACATGAAGAAGGTGAACGGCATGCTCACCAGCGCAGTGATCACCGCCAGGTACGGGCCAAGGGCTTCAGGGATGACGGCCAGCAGGCTCTTGGACATGGCGTCGACCATGCCGGTGCCCGACAGAATGCCGGTGAAAATACCTGCGGCGAAGATCAGGCCGACCACCGCCAGCACGCTGCCCGAGTGGGCGGCAACGCGGTCTTTCTGCTGTTGCAGGCACGGGTAGTTGACGATCATCGCGATACTGAAGGCCACCATGAACAGCACCGGCAGCGGCAACAGGCCGGCGATCAGGGTGCACATCAGGGCCAGGGTCAGGGCGCCGTTGAACCAGATCAGTTTCGGGCGACGGGCATCCGGGAACTGTGAGACGCTGATTTCGCTGTGATCGATTTCATCGCCTTGCAGGTGCAGTACGCCGAGTCGGGCACGTTCGCGCAGGCCGTACATATAGGCAATCACCAGGATGGCCACTACGCCGGCGGCCATGGCGGGGATCATCGGTACGAAGATGTCCGATGGGTCCACGTGCAGGGCACTGGCGGCGCGAGCGGTCGGGCCGCCCCAAGGGGTCATGTTCATCACGCCACCGGCGAGGATGATCAGGCCGGCCATGATTCGCGGGCTCATGCCGATGCGCTTGTACAGCGGCAGCATGGCGGCCACGCAGATCATGTAGGTGGTGGCGCCGTCACCGTCCAGGGACACCACCAGCGCCAGCACGGCAGTACCGACCGAGACTTTCAGCGGGTCGCCCTTGACCAGCTTGAGGATCTTGCGCACGGCCGGGTCAAACAGGCCGGAGTCGATCATCAAGGCAAAGTAGAGGATGGCAAACATCAGCATCACGCCGGTAGGCGCCAGCTTGGTGATGCCTTCGAGCATCATCGGGCCGATCTTCGGCGCAAAGCCACCGAACAGCGCGAACAGGATAGGCACGATGATCAGGGCGATCAGCGCCGAGAGGCGCTTGGTCATGATCAGGAACATGAACGTGATGACCATGGCAAAGCCAAGGAAAGTCAGCATAGGAATACTCCAGGCGTAGCGCGGCTAGGGAATGGCGAACCGGGTTGGGGTCAGCGCAGAACGAAAAGCGCGAGGCGTACGGGGGGAGTCGGGAAAAACAGGCGGGTACGAGCGGACATCAGCATCACCATTGTTGTTGTTAATTGGGCCCCTGGGCATGAAAACGCTCAGGTTGGCCAACCGGTCTATTGCCGGTAGTGAGGGCGATCCTAATCGCGAAAGCTTTCAGCCAGCTTTCGCTGGAAAAACAGGTTTCAGGTGGATGAGGTTCACTGTAGGAGCGAGCTTGCTCGCGAAGGTCGTGAACGATAAGGCGCGTTTGCCGGGTAAACGCGGTATGTTCGGGTTTTTCGCGAGCACGCTCGCTCCTACGGTTTTAAGGCAGTTGCAGCCCGCCAGCGGCCTTGTGCAGCGCGCGCAGATGTTCGCCAACCTGCTTGAGATTGGCCTCGCATGCGGCGATTTCCGCAGCGCGCGAAGGCTCCAGCAGCGCCCTCACCTCTTTATCCAGGTCGCCGGTCAACGATTGCAGCTGTTTCTGGCGCAAGGCGCTTTCTGATTCCAGGCGCTGCCACTCCTTGGGTTGGGGCAATCCATAACCGCTGCTGCCGAGCAGTTCCGCCGGGCGGCTGAGGAAGCCGCTGTTGGCAAGGATCTGCTGCAGCGTGGCATCGGCCTTGGCCATGCCGCCGTTCTTCAGTTCACGGGCGCCGAGGTAGCGTTGCTTGACCTCGTCCTGGGCGAGCATCAGTTGCTTGCGAAAGCTGGCCTGTTCCAGCAGCAGCAATGCGGCGCTGGTGCGCAGGTCGGCCTTGTCGAACCACACCCTGCGTTGCTCGGCGCTCAAGGTCAGCCAGTCTTCGACCTGGGTCTGCGGGATCGGCAGGTGCTTCTTCAGCACCTCGAACATCGCCTGGTAGCGCTCACGGAAGGAGTCGAAGTGATAGCCCAGGCGCAAGGCCTCACGGCGGTCGTCCAGCACGCTGGTGTCGGCCAGCCCACGGGCCTTGAGGACTTCCAGCAAACCATTGGGGGTGATGTTGTCCAGGGCTGTCAGTTGCGGGTTGGCGCTGCCGCTGCGCAGCAGTTTCAGGCCTTCGACGGCGCAGTTGTTGGAGAGGAAGTAGTAATTGCCGTCGTAGCTCCAGTGCATTTCGGCGGCGTGTTCGACGGTGTCGTTGATCTCCTGGCGCGTGAGAATCAGGGGCACGGAAGCCAGGCCACGCAGTTCGGTCTTGGTGTATTCGTCGATCACCTGGGCCAGGGGCAATACGAACAGGCGCGATGGGTACTTGCCTACCAGGCCGTCCCAACTCGACAGTTGTACGTCGCCGACAAATGCGCGATAGGACAACACCAGGTGCTGGTCCAGGTCCAGGCGGCAATCCGGGCCACGTGGGCGGCCCGGCGCACAGATCACCAGGCGCAGCATGCTGTGGCCCCAGCGGCTCACCAGGTTCTGGTTGGCTTCGGCCAGCAGGTAGTCGATGGCGTATACGCGTTCGGGGTCGACTTGGCCCAGGGGCGTCTTGGCAAAATCGTTGCCGGCATTGAGGAAGGCGAAGGTGTTGGCACAAGCGTCCTTGGCTGGCGGGGCCCAGCCGAAGTGTTGCTGGTAGTAACGGTACAGCGCGGGACGGCGGCACGCGTAGCTCGGGTCAAGGAGGAAGTACTCCATGTTGACCGCGACGAATTCCTTGGGGTTGGTGATTTCGTAAAGGTCCGGGCTGCGGGCCACTTGCCGATTGTGCTGCTCGCGCTCGCCACGGCGGCCGACGTATTGCGGCCAGCCGGCCAGGTCAAGCAAGCGTGGATCGTCGCTGAGCGTGAAGCGCCGGTCATTCTGGCCACGGCATTGATCGGGCAGGCCAACCAGGCCGGTGATGTTGTTCTGGCGGCTGCAGCGTCGGATCAACGAGCGCTGGTCCGTGGGCCACAGGCGCGCGCGATCATAGATATGGGTCAGTTCATGCAGAACGGTCGCGAGCAATTCCCGGCGCACGGTGCCGTGGGGGCGCTGGGTCTGTTGGGTGGCGGCGGTGCCGTCAGTAAGGCTGGCCAGCAGTTTGCGATTGAGGTCCAGTTCAGCGACCAGCGACGCCTGGCCATAGGCATTGGCGGGCATGTCGTCGGTCCAGCCGACGTCGATGCGCCGGTCCAGTTGCTCGATGAAGCGCGGCGGCAGCGCCTGCATCGCTTCATCCAGCAATGCCTGGCTGGCCTGCTGTTGGGCCGGGCTCAAGCCGTCGGTCTTGAGCCGCAGTTGCAGGCTGGCCTGGGCGGCGCTGGCAGCCAGCAGTACCGTCGCAGCCAATAGCCAGGCGGTGAAGCGCCTCACAATGCGAGGATGGCTTCGGCGAGGACCTGGTCGCTGGCGTCGCGGGCTTCTGGCACGCGGGTTCGCAGGGTGTCGAAGGCGGCCTCCAGTTGCGCGCCGCGGATATCGCCATTGCTGGCGACAAAGCTGGCCGCGTCATCGTGGGCTGCGCGCACGACTTTGGAGTCACGGATGGAGGTGGTGGTGTCCGAGGTGAAATCAATGGTGCGGCCGAAAGCACGAACAATGATGTTACTGGTGGCCACGAGGGTTTGTGCCTGGGCGATATCTGCCAGCAGGAACAGGCCGAGAGCAGCTGCGATCAACGGGCGACGCATGGAATGACTCCAAAAGGTAAAGATGATTATTGGACGAGAATTGCCTGGGCCAGTTCAAGGTCACTGGACTTAAGTTTTGGCTCGGTGCGACGCAGGTAATCCAGCGCGCTCTCCAGCCGGGCGCCCCGCCATTGGCCGTCAGTGGCAATAAACACAGCAGCGTCATCCTGGGCTGCCAGTATCAATTTACGATCGAACGGCGCCGAGGTCACTTTACTGGTGGCATAAGCGCTGGCGACGACGCCTTGGGTGGACAGATCAAAGGCCTGGGCCGGAGCGGCGCCGCAGATGGCAAATACTGTGGGAGCAATCAACAAACGGTATGAAAAAGCCATGGGACTCGACAACTGAAAACGAGCGCCAAGGCTAGCGCAATGCCCGGGCGAGAGCCAGCGAGCAGGCCGACTACTGTAGAAGCGAGCTTGCTCGCGAAGAACCTGAGAGCGCAGTGTTTTAGCCGTGAGCCCCGCGTTATCGTTCGCGATCTTCGCGAGCAAGCTCGCTCCTACAGTGAGTCAAGGTCAGATGGCGAGGATCGCCTGGGCCAGTTGCGCGTCGGTAGCGGTGTTGAGTTGGGGGGCTTGCTGGCGGATCTGCGCCAGGGCGCTTTCCAGCTTCACGCCACGGATCGCGCCTTGGCTGGCAACGAAGCTGGCGGCATCGTCGCGTGCTGCGCGCACGACTTTATTGTCGCGAAGGGACGATGTGGCATCGGAGGTGGCGTCGGAAGTGGCTTTGAGCGCGCCCACGATCGAGTCGGTGGTCACGATCAGGCTGGTGGCGCTGGCATTGGCAGCAACGGCAAGCAGGGCTGCAGCGCTTAGCAAACGAAGACGGGACATGGGTGGCTCCTGTGGATGAGACGAACTGATGACGCGATAGTAGCTGGCGCCTATCTGTTCGGGTAGTACGCAGTGGGAAGTCGCTGCCTGAAAAGGGTGATTGACCGCTACAAATTAAACCGATCCAAAATTGTACTGGTCTGTGTTTGCGTTTTTTAAACTGTACTTGTTGGCGTGCTGGAAAAGGCCGTCAAGCAGCCTTTTCCGACCGCCCAGAACAACAAAACCCGCCTCCGGTTACCCGGGGCGGGTTCTGCTACAACAATTCGGGGTGCTGGCGGTGGACCCGGTAGGTCAGGGCCAGCGGGCGCTAAATCAGCGCCAGAACGGCTTGCTCAGCTCTTCGTAGCGTTGAGCTTCGCTGATCCCGGCATCGGCCAGCAGACGCGAGTCCAGACGAGCCAACTGGTGGCGGCTGGAGATGCGGCGCTGCCACAACATCAGGTTGGCGATAACGCGCAGAGGCAGGGAAGCCTGGGTGTTGACAGCTTTATCTTCGAAGAACAGTTCGGAACTGAGTGTACGTTCCATGATGACATCCTTCCGCTTGTGGCGGGATTAGGTAGTGGTTTAACTGATGCCAATGATCCTCCTCCGGCGCAAGACTCTCTAGATACAGTTCACCTGTATTGTGAGGGGCCAGTTAACTGTTTATAGGGGCTGTACTGTACAGAAATGGGGCAACTGTACCTGTCGGCACTGATTTGGTGCGTTTTAGGTGTTCTTGGAAGGATTTGTAGGGTTTTACGGTAGGAAATGACCGGTACAGCAGTACAGTTTTTTCCATATGAGTCGCAAGCAGATCCGGGCGAATACAACTGTGTTTGCATCCGCCCGGGTCTGTGTTGATCAACCTTTGAGCATATGCCCGGTTTCTTCCAGGTTGATGTGCCAGCTCAGGGCTTCGCGCAGAATATGCGGGGTGTGCCCGCCGATGGCGCAGGCGGCGGTGTAGTAGTTGTTGAGGGCGTCGCGGTAGTCAGGGTGTACGCAATTATCGATGATTACCCGTGCCCGCTCCCGTGGCGCCAGGCCGCGCAGGTCGGCCAGGCCGATCTCGGTCACAAGGATGTCGACGTCATGCTCGGTATGGTCGACATGGCTGACCATCGGCACCACGCTGGAAATCGCCCCGCCCTTGGCAATGGACTTGGTGACAAAGATCGCCAGGTGCGCGTTACGGGCGAAATCCCCCGAGCCGCCGATGCCGTTCATCATCCGCGTGCCGCAGACGTGGGTGGAGTTGACGTTGCCGTAGATGTCGAATTCCAGCGCAGTGTTGATACCAATGATGCCCAGGCGGCGCACCACTTCCGGGTGATTGGAAATTTCCTGTGGGCGAAGCACCAGCTTGTCCTTGTAACGCTCCAGGTTGCCGAACACGTCGGCATTGCGCCGCTGCGACAAGGTGATCGAACTGCCGGAGGCAAAGCTCAGCTTGCCGGCGTCGATCAGGTCGAAGGTCGAATCCTGCAGCACTTCGGAGTACATGGTCAGGTCTTCGAACGGTGACTCGATCAGGCCGCACATCACCGCGTTGGCAATGTTGCCAATCCCAGCCTGCAGCGGGCCGAGCTTGTTGGTCATGCGCCCGGCATCCACTTCCTGCTTGAGGAAGTTGATCAGGTGATTGGCGATCCACTGGGTGTCACTGTCAGGCGGCGTCACCGTGGAGGCGGAATCAGCCTGGTTGGTGATGACGATGGCGACGATCTTCTCTGGCGGGATCGGGATCGCAGTGCTGCCGATACGATCATCTACCTTGACCAGCGGGATCGGGGTGCGGGTCGGGCGGTAGGTCGGGATATAGATGTCGTGCAGGCCTTCCAGATTCGGGTTGTGCGCCAGATTGATCTCGATGATCACCTGCTTGGCAAAAATCGCGAAGCTGGCCGAGTTGCCCACGGAGGTCGTAGGCACGATATGGCCTTGCTCGGTGATGGCCACGGCTTCGATGACCGCGATGTCCGGCAGCTTGAGCTGGTTGTTGCGCAGTTGTTCGACGGTTTCCGACAGATGCTGGTCGATAAACATCACTTCGCCGGCGTTGATGGCCTTGCGCAGGGTGCTATCGACCTGGAATGGCATGCGACGCGACAGCACGCCTGCTTCGGTCAGTTGCTTATCCAGGTCGTTGCCCAGGCTGGCGCCGGTCATCAGGGTGATTTTCAGGGGCGAGGTCTTGGCACGCTCAGCCAGGGCGTGGGGCACAGCCTTGGCTTCACCGGCGCGGGTAAAGCCGCTCATGCCGACGGTCATGCCGTCCTCGATCAGGGCGGCAGCATCGGCGGCGCTCATGACCTTGTTCAACAGCGAAGGCAAGCGGATACGATCACGGTACATGGATTGTTATCTCGGGCAACGGAGGCAAGGTGGGCAGTCTAGTGATTTCAAAGGCTTTCGTCCCGCTACCATGGTCGAATGCCAGGTGGCGATTTAGAGCCTTTGGTCGGGTTTTTCCCGTTAATAAAAAACCCCAGCCTACGGGAGGCCGGGGTTTTGGGTATTGCGCTGGAGCAGTGTTTATTCGACGGCCTTGACCATGTCTTCGATGACCTTCTTGGCATCGCCGAAGACCATCATGGTTTTGTCCAGGTAGAACAATTCGTTATCCAGGCCTGCATAACCGCTGGCCATCGAGCGCTTGTTGACGATGATCGTCTTGGCCTTGAAGGCCTCGAGAATCGGCATGCCGGCGATCGGCGATTTCGGATCGTTCTTGGCGGCCGGGTTGACCACGTCGTTGGCGCCGAGCACCAGCACCACGTCGGCCTGGCCGAACTCGGAGTTGATGTCTTCCATCTCGAACACCTGGTCATAAGGCACTTCGGCCTCGGCCAGCAGCACGTTCATGTGGCCAGGCATGCGGCCGGCGACTGGATGGATCGCGTACTTCACGGTGACACCGCGATGGGTCAGCTTCTCGGTCAGCTCTTTAAGGGCGTGTTGCGCCCGCGCTACTGCCAGGCCATAGCCCGGCACGATGATCACGGTGTCGGCGTTGGTCAGCAGGAAGGTGGCGTCGTCGGCCGAACCGGACTTCACCGGGCGCGCTTCTTTCGAGCCCGCTGGCCCTGCCGCATCCGGCGCGTTGCCGAAGCCGCCGAGCAGTACGTTAAAGAAGGAGCGGTTCATCGCCTTGCACATGATGTACGAGAGGATCGCGCCGCTTGAGCCCACCAGGGAGCCGGCGATGATCAGCATCGAGTTGTTCAGCGAGAAGCCGATCCCCGCTGCAGCCCAGCCGGAATAGCTGTTGAGCATCGAGACGACCACCGGCATGTCGGCGCCGCCAATCGGGATGATGATCAGCACGCCCAGCACAAAGGCCAGGGCCAGCATCACGGCGAAGGCAGTGAGGTTGCCGGTGAACATGAACACCAGGCCCAGGCCTAGAGTGGCCAGGCCCAGCACCAGGTTGAGCTTGTGCTGGCCGCCGAACTGTACCGGTGCGCCCTGGAACAGGCGGAACTTGTACTTGCCCGACAGCTTGCCGAAGGCAATCACCGAGCCGGAGAAGGTAATGGCACCAATGGCTGCGCCGAGGAACAGTTCCAGGCGGTTGCCCGCAGGAATCGCATCGCCCAGTTGCTTGACGATGCCCAGCGATTGCGGCTCGACCACTGCGGCAATGGCAATGAACACCGCGGCCAGACCGATCATGCTGTGCATGAAAGCGACCAGCTCCGGCATCTTGGTCATTTCTACGCGCTTGGCCATGATCGAGCCGGCGGTGCCGCCGATCAGCAGGCCGACAATCACGTAGCCGATGCCCGCAGTGGCGAGCTCTGCACCGAGCTTATAGATGAGGCCAACGGTGGTGAGTACCGCCAGGGCCATGCCGAGCATGCCGAACAGGTTGCCGCGTCGGGATGTGGTTGGGTGCGACAGGCCTTTGAGGGCCTGGATGAAACAGATCGACGCGATCAGGTAGAGCGTCGTAACGAGGTTCATGCTCATTACTTCTGCACCTCTTCTTTAGCCTTGGGCGCTTTCTTCTTGAACATCTCAAGCATCCTACGGGTAACCAGGAAACCGCCGAACACGTTAACGGCAGCCAGGGCCACGGCCAGGGTGCCCATGGTCTTGCCCAGCGGCGTGACGGTGAGTGCAGCCGCAAGCATGGCGCCAACGATCACAATCGCCGAGATTGCGTTGGTCACCGCCATCAATGGCGTGTGCAGTGCGGGGGTGACGTTCCAGACCACGTGATAACCGACATAAATCGCCAGCACGAAGATGATCAGGTTGTAGATACCGGGGGAGATAAGCTCTTCCATCGTCTGAATCCCTGCTTAGGCGTTTTTGCGGATGACTTGGCCGTCGCGGCACATCAGGCACGCGGCGACGATGTCGTCTTCGAGGTTGATTTCAAACTGCCCTTCCTTGGTGAAGACCAGCTTCAGGAAGTCCAGCAGGTTGCGCGCATACAGGGCCGAGGCATCGGCAGCGACGGCACCGGCAAGGTTGGTCGGACCGCAAATGGTCACGCCGTGTTGCACGACCACCTGGTCGGCGACAGTCAGCGGGCAGTTGCCTCCCTGGGCCGCGGCCAGGTCGATCACCACGGAGCCTGGCTTCATCTGGGCGACGGTTTCGGCGCTCAGCAAAGTCGGGGCCTTACGACCCGGGATCAGGGCGGTGGTGATGACGATATCGGCTTGCTTGGCGCGCTCATGCACGGCCAGGGCCTGGCGCTGCATCCAGCTGGTGGGCATGGGGCGCGCGTAACCGCCGACGCCAACGGCGCATTCGCGCTCTTCGTCGGTCTCGTAAGGCACGTCGACGAACTTGGCGCCGAGGGACTCAATCTGTTCCTTCACGGCCGGGCGTACGTCGGACGCTTCGATGACTGCACCCAGACGCTTCGCCGTAGCGATGGCTTGCAGGCCGGCGACGCCGGCGCCGAGGATCAGCACGCGGGCGGCTTTCACCGTGCCGGCGGCGGTCATCAGCATGGGCATGAAGCGCGGGTAGTGATGGGCCGCCAACAGCACCGCCTTGTAGCCGGCAATGTTGGCCTGGGAGGACAGCACATCCAGGCTCTGCGCACGGGAGGTACGCGGGGCGGCCTCCAGGGCGAAGGCAGTGATGCCATGTTCGGCCAGCCGGGTGATGGTTTCGTTGCTGAACGGATTGAGCATGCCCACCAGCACGGTGCCGCTTTTAATCAGCGTCAGCTCGCTGTCGCTGGGGGCGACCACCTTGAGAATCAGCTCGGCGCCAAACGCCTCGCTGGCACTGCCAATGGTTGCGCCTGCCGTTTCATAGGCACTGTCCACGACACTGGCTTTGACACCTGCACCGCTTTGTACAGTGACCTTATGGCCCTGGCCGATCAGCTTCTTGATGGTTTCCGGGGTTGCAGCAACCCGCGTTTCACCGGTCTGGGTTTCGAGAGGAACACCAATGTGCACGTCAAATCTCCTGCATGATCTTTTTGCTTTTGATTTTTGTAAAAAGGCCAGTGCGCCGCGAGTGGCGCAACTGGGGCGGCCGATCAGCACGACCCCACTGAAATGACAGCAGGGCGCGGCATTTTGCAGGCGAACTTTACGGCCTTCAAGGGATTATGACGGGTGACGAAAAATTAACTACAAGTCACCCTGTGACTGATTGTCGCAATCCCCTGGAATAACCTCTTGAAATACAGGTATTTAAAGGCTTATGGAGGGAAAAGGCGATTTTTGCAATTGTCGACATGAATGGTCGGTCATGGGCGGTGAATAAGCGCTGTAGAGCTTATAGCTATTGGCTTTCAGGCCATTTTTCTGTGGATCGGTACAGTCTGTTTAAAAGCGACATATAGTTATATCTGTAGGGCTTTTGTTTTGTTGACTACAGAGTCAGCAATCTGCGAGCGCCTAGAATTGCCGGCTGTAACGCTGTGCCTGATCAACCAGCCAGTCTCGAAAGGCGTGCAGTGATGCGGATTCGACCTTTCTCTCTGGAATCATCAGGTAATAGGCCTTGCTGCTGGTCAGGGCCTGTTGGTTGACGATCACCAACTGTTTCTCGCCCAATTCCCGCTGAATAAGAAACGGTGGGATCAAGGCAATGCCCATGTCATGCATGGCCGCCTGGGACAGCATGGAGAATAGCTCGTAACGTGGGCCTGTCATGTCCCGAGGGATGTTCAATTGTTGTGCGTTGAACCACTGGCGCCAGGCGTAGGGCCGTGTGGTTTGCTGCAGTAGCGGCAGTTCCGCGATTTCTTCGGCGCTGAAATGCGAGCGCTGCCCAAGCAGTCGTGGACTACAGACGGGCAGTGGGTTTTCACCCATTAACCTGTGGGACTCGGTGCCGGACCAGTCGGCGTCGCCAAAATATATTGCGGCATCGAACTCGGTGTCAGCGAACAGGAACGGGCGGGTCCGGTTGGTCAGGTTTACCGTGACTTCGGGGTGCTGCCGCTGGAAGTCCTTGAGTCGTGGGATCAGCCACTGGGTACCGAACGTGGGGACCACCGCCAGTTCGATCACATTGGCGCCTTGCTGGCCCATCACTGACAGGGTGTCGCGTTCCACGGCGTCGAGTTGCGTTGCCACTCGCCGGCTGTAGGAAAGCCCGGCTTCCGTGAGCTTTACTCCGCGTCGCGAGCGCCGAAACAGTTCGACACTCAAAAACTCCTCAAGGCCGGCGATCTGTCGGCAGATCGCGCCCTGGGTAATGGAAAGCTCCTGTGCGGCCTTGGTAAAGCTCTCGTGGCGGGCCGCCGCTTCAAAACTAACCAAGGCCGTGGTGCTGGGGATCTTCCTGCGCATGTACCGTACCCTCACTAATAAAAGGCGGTTTTGCCCTTCTTAATCGCTACGGAGTGAGAAATTAGCACAAGGCTATGCAAAAACCTCGTTTGCCCTCCTCGCCTGCCCGGCCTAGGCTCCATGCACGACTTTTGATTTACTTCGCGAGGAATCACTCATGGGCGGTAAGGCAAGCTTCAACTGGATCGATCCACTGTTGCTGGATCAGCAGCTCACCGAAGAAGAGCGCATGGTGCGCGACAGTGCCGAGCAATTCGCCCAGGACAAGTTGGCGCCGCGTGTGCTTGAAGCCTTCCGTCATGAAAAGACCGATCCTGCAATTTTCCGTGAAATGGGTGAGACCGGCCTGCTGGGCGCGATGATTCCCGAGCAGTACGGCGGCAGTGGCTTGAATTATGTCAGCTACGGCTTGATTGCCCGTGAAGTGGAGCGCGTCGATTCTGGCTATCGCTCGATGATGAGCGTGCAGTCCTCCCTGGTGATGGTGCCTATCAATGAGTTCGGCACTGAAGCACAAAAACAGAAGTACTTGCCCAAGCTGGCCTCGGGTGAATGGATTGGTTGCTTCGGCCTGACCGAGCCAAACCACGGTTCGGATCCGGGTGCGATGATTACCCGGGCGCGCAAGGTGGATGGTGGCTACAGCCTGACCGGCAGCAAAATGTGGATCACCAATAGCCCGATTGCCGATGTGTTTGTGGTCTGGGGCAAGGACGACGCCGGCGATATCCGTGGCTTTGTCCTGGAGAAGGGCTGGAAAGGTCTGAGTGCGCCGGCGATTCATGGCAAGGTCGGTTTGCGCGCTTCGATCACCGGTGAAATCGTCATGGACAACGTGTTTGTTCCTGAAGAAAACATCTTCCCCGATGTGCGCGGCTTGAAAGGTCCTTTTACCTGCCTGAACTCGGCACGCTACGGCATCTCCTGGGGCGCCTTGGGGGCTGCGGAGTTCTGCTGGCACACGGCGCGCCAGTACACCCTTGATCGCCAGCAGTTCGGGCGTCCACTGGCCGCCACGCAGTTGATCCAGAAAAAGCTCGCTGATATGCAGACCGAGATCACCCTCGCCTTGCAAGGTTGCCTGCGTCTGGGGCGGATGAAAGATGAAGGAACCGCGGCGGTGGAGATCACTTCGATCATGAAGCGCAACTCCTGCGGCAAATCCCTGGATATTGCCCGTATGGCTCGCGACATGCTCGGTGGCAATGGCATCTCCGATGAGTTCGGGATTGCCCGGCACCTGGTCAACCTGGAAGTGGTGAATACCTACGAAGGCACGCATGACGTCCATGCGCTCATCCTTGGGCGCGCCCAGACTGGTATCCAGGCGTTCTATTAATAGGAGGTTAACCATGGGCGCGCTATCGCATCTGCGGGTACTGGATTTGTCACGGGTGCTGGCGGGGCCTTGGGCCGGGCAGATTCTTGCTGATCTCGGCGCTGAGGTGATCAAGGTCGAGCGGCCTGGTAGTGGTGACGATACGCGCGCCTGGGGGCCGCCCTTCCTTAAGGATGCTTATGGTGAGAACACCAGTGAAGCGTCCTACTACTTATCGGCCAATCGTAATAAGGAGTCGGTGACTATCGACTTCACCCGGCCAGAGGGGCAGAAGCTGGTCCGGGACCTGGCGGCAAAGTCGGATATCTTGATCGAGAATTTCAAGGTGGGCGGGTTGGCGGCGTATGGCCTGGACTACGAGTCGCTCAAGGAGCTCAATCCGGAGCTGATTTACTGCTCTATCACCGGGTTTGGTCAGACGGGGCCGTATGCGGCGCGAGCTGGCTATGACTTCATGATCCAGGGGTTGGGTGGGTTGATGAGCCTGACGGGGCGCCCTGAGGGTGATGAGGGGGAAGGTCCGGTCAAGGTCGGCGTGGCGCTGACCGACATTTTGACTGGGCTGTACTCTACGGTGGCGATTCTGGCGGCTATGGCGCACCGCGATCATGATGGTGGTGGTCAGCATATCGATATGGCGCTGCTGGATGTACAGGTTGCCTGTCTGGCCAATCAGGCCATGAATTATCTGACGACAGGTGTGTCGCCCAAGCGGCTGGGGAACGCGCATCCGAATATCGTTCCGTATCAGGATTTTCCCACCGCCGATGGCGATTTCATCCTGACCGTGGGCAATGACGGCCAATTTCGCAAGTTTGCCCAGGTCGCGGGGCAACCGCAGTGGGCCGATGATCCGCGGTTTGCCACTAATAAGCTGCGGGTGGCCAATCGGGCAGCGCTCATTCCATTGATTCGTCAAGCAACGGTGTTCAAGACCACGGCCGAGTGGGTGGCCCAGTTGGAGCAGGTGGGTGTGCCGTGTGGGCCGATCAATGATCTGGCTCAGGTGTTTGCCGATCCTCAGGTGCGGGCACGCGGGCTGGCTATAGAGTTGCCGCATCCGCTTGCGGGCAAGGTGCCGCAGGTGGGGAGTCCGATGCGGCTGTCCAAGACGCCGGTGGAGTATCGCAGTGCGCCGCCTCTGCTGGGTGAGCATACGGCTAAGGTACTCAGTGAGGTGCTGGGGCTGGGGGCAGCTCATGTGGCTGCCTTGAAGGAGGCGGGGGTTATCTGAGGGGGTTCTTCTATATAGAAGGGATTTCTATATGAGCGCAGCTGGTTGTTTTTTAATCGATCGTAACTAATTGATAGAAAAGCAAAAACAAGGGTTGACGGCAAATCCTGGGAGTCTATAATTCGCCCCACTTCCGGCGCAGTCGAAACGGAAAACTCCTTGGTAAACAATGAGTTATGCGAGATTCGACAGCAAGTTGCTTCAGTTCATCGAAGCCAAAAGGAAGTTGAAAAAGAGGTGTTGACAGCAGCGTGTAACGCTGTAGAATTCGCCTCCCGCTGACGAGAGATCGGAAGCGCAAGTGGTTGAAGTTGTTGAGGAAAACCTCGAAAGCTTCTGAAAATAACCACTTGACAGCAAATGAGGCTGCTGTAGAATGCGCGCCTCGGTTGAGACGAAAGATCTTAGCCAACCGCTCTTTAACAACTGAATCAAGCAATTCGTGTGGGTGCTTGTGGAGTCAGACTGATAGTCAACAAGATTATCAGCATCACAAGTTACTCCGCGAGAAATCAAAGATGTAACCAACGATTGCTGAGCCAAGTTTAGGGTTTCTTAAAAACCCAAAGATGTTTGAACTGAAGAGTTTGATCATGGCTCAGATTGAACGCTGGCGGCAGGCCTAACACATGCAAGTCGAGCGGTAGAGAGAAGCTTGCTTCTCTTGAGAGCGGCGGACGGGTGAGTAATGCCTAGGAATCTGCCTGGTAGTGGGGGATAACGTTCGGAAACGGACGCTAATACCGCATACGTCCTACGGGAGAAAGCAGGGGACCTTCGGGCCTTGCGCTATCAGATGAGCCTAGGTCGGATTAGCTAGTTGGTGGGGTAATGGCTCACCAAGGCGACGATCCGTAACTGGTCTGAGAGGATGATCAGTCACACTGGAACTGAGACACGGTCCAGACTCCTACGGGAGGCAGCAGTGGGGAATATTGGACAATGGGCGAAAGCCTGATCCAGCCATGCCGCGTGTGTGAAGAAGGTCTTCGGATTGTAAAGCACTTTAAGTTGGGAGGAAGGGTTGTAGATTAATACTCTGCAATTTTGACGTTACCGACAGAATAAGCACCGGCTAACTCTGTGCCAGCAGCCGCGGTAATACAGAGGGTGCAAGCGTTAATCGGAATTACTGGGCGTAAAGCGCGCGTAGGTGGTTAGTTAAGTTGGATGTGAAATCCCCGGGCTCAACCTGGGAACTGCATTCAAAACTGACTGACTAGAGTATGGTAGAGGGTGGTGGAATTTCCTGTGTAGCGGTGAAATGCGTAGATATAGGAAGGAACACCAGTGGCGAAGGCGACCACCTGGACTGATACTGACACTGAGGTGCGAAAGCGTGGGGAGCAAACAGGATTAGATACCCTGGTAGTCCACGCCGTAAACGATGTCAACTAGCCGTTGGGAGCCTTGAGCTCTTAGTGGCGCAGCTAACGCATTAAGTTGACCGCCTGGGGAGTACGGCCGCAAGGTTAAAACTCAAATGAATTGACGGGGGCCCGCACAAGCGGTGGAGCATGTGGTTTAATTCGAAGCAACGCGAAGAACCTTACCAGGCCTTGACATCCAATGAACTTTCTAGAGATAGATTGGTGCCTTCGGGAACATTGAGACAGGTGCTGCATGGCTGTCGTCAGCTCGTGTCGTGAGATGTTGGGTTAAGTCCCGTAACGAGCGCAACCCTTGTCCTTAGTTACCAGCACGTTATGGTGGGCACTCTAAGGAGACTGCCGGTGACAAACCGGAGGAAGGTGGGGATGACGTCAAGTCATCATGGCCCTTACGGCCTGGGCTACACACGTGCTACAATGGTCGGTACAGAGGGTTGCCAAGCCGCGAGGTGGAGCTAATCCCACAAAACCGATCGTAGTCCGGATCGCAGTCTGCAACTCGACTGCGTGAAGTCGGAATCGCTAGTAATCGCGAATCAGAATGTCGCGGTGAATACGTTCCCGGGCCTTGTACACACCGCCCGTCACACCATGGGAGTGGGTTGCACCAGAAGTAGCTAGTCTAACCTTCGGGAGGACGGTTACCACGGTGTGATTCATGACTGGGGTGAAGTCGTAACAAGGTAGCCGTAGGGGAACCTGCGGCTGGATCACCTCCTTAATCGACGACATCAGCTGCTCCATAAGTTCCCACACGAATTGCTTGATTCATTGAAGAAGACGAAAAGAAGCAGCCCGAAATTGGGTCTGTAGCTCAGTTGGTTAGAGCGCACCCCTGATAAGGGTGAGGTCGACAGTTCGAATCTGCCCAGACCCACCAATTTTGTGTGGGAAACGCCTGTAGAAATACGGGGCCATAGCTCAGCTGGGAGAGCGCCTGCCTTGCACGCAGGAGGTCAACGGTTCGATCCCGTTTGGCTCCACCACTACTGCTTCTGTTTGTATAAAGCTTAGAAATGAGCATTCCATCGTTGTGATGGTGAATGTTGATTTCTAGTCTTTGACTAGTTCGTTCTTTAAAAATTTGGGTATGTGATAGAAAGATAGACTGAACGTTACTTTCACTGGTAACGGATCAGGCTAAGGTAAAATTTGTGAGTTCTCTTAGTTGAGAAATTCGAATTTTCGGCGAATGTCGTCTTCACAGTATAACCAGATTGCTTGGGGTTATATGGTCAAGTGAAGAAGCGCATACGGTGGATGCCTTGGCAGTCAGAGGCGATGAAAGACGTGGTAGCCTGCGAAAAGCTTCGGGGAGTCGGCAAACAGACTTTGATCCGGAGATGTCTGAATGGGGGAACCCAGCCATCATAAGATGGTTATCTTACGCTGAATACATAGGCGTAAGAGGCGAACCAGGGGAACTGAAACATCTAAGTACCCTGAGGAAAAGAAATCAACCGAGATTCCCTTAGTAGTGGCGAGCGAACGGGGACTAGCCCTTAAGTGGCTTTGAGATTAGCGGAACGCTCTGGAAAGTGCGGCCATAGTGGGTGATAGCCCTGTACGCGAAAATCTCTTAGTCATGAAATCGAGTAGGACGGAGCACGAGAAACTTTGTCTGAATATGGGGGGACCATCCTCCAAGGCTAAATACTACTGACTGACCGATAGTGAACTAGTACCGTGAGGGAAAGGCGAAAAGAACCCCGGAGAGGGGAGTGAAATAGATCCTGAAACCGTATGCGTACAAGCAGTGGGAGCCCACTTTGTTGGGTGACTGCGTACCTTTTGTATAATGGGTCAGCGACTTATTTTCAGTGGCGAGCTTAACCGAATAGGGGAGGCGTAGCGAAAGCGAGTCTTAATAGGGCGTCTAGTCGCTGGGAATAGACCCGAAACCGGGCGATCTATCCATGGGCAGGTTGAAGGTTGGGTAACACTAACTGGAGGACCGAACCGACTACCGTTGAAAAGTTAGCGGATGACCTGTGGATCGGAGTGAAAGGCTAATCAAGCTCGGAGATAGCTGGTTCTCCTCGAAAGCTATTTAGGTAGCGCCTCATGTATCACTGTAGGGGGTAGAGCACTGTTTCGGCTAGGGGGTCATCCCGACTTACCAAACCGATGCAAACTCCGAATACCTACAAGTGCCGAGCATGGGAGACACACGGCGGGTGCTAACGTCCGTCGTGAAAAGGGAAACAACCCAGACCGTCAGCTAAGGTCCCAAAGTTATGGTTAAGTGGGAAACGATGTGGGAAGGCTTAGACAGCTAGGAGGTTGGCTTAGAAGCAGCCACCCTTTAAAGAAAGCGTAATAGCTCACTAGTCGAGTCGGCCTGCGCGGAAGATGTAACGGGGCTCAAACCATACACCGAAGCTACGGGTATCATCTTCGGATGATGCGGTAGAGGAGCGTTCTGTAAGCCTGTGAAGGTGAGTTGAGAAGCTTGCTGGAGGTATCAGAAGTGCGAATGCTGACATGAGTAACGACAATGGGTGTGAAAAACACCCACGCCGAAAGACCAAGGTTTCCTGCGCAACGTTAATCGACGCAGGGTTAGTCGGTCCCTAAGGCGAGGCTGAAAAGCGTAGTCGATGGAAAACAGGTTAATATTCCTGTACTTCTGGTTATTGCGATGGAGGGACGGAGAAGGCTAGGCCAGCTTGGCGTTGGTTGTCCAAGTTTAAGGTGGTAGGCTGGAATCTTAGGTAAATCCGGGATTCTAAGGCCGAGAGCTGATGACGAGTTACTCTTTGAGTGACGAAGTGGTTGATGCCATGCTTCCAAGAAAAGCTTCTAAGCTTCAGGTAACCAGGAACCGTACCCCAAACCGACACAGGTGGTTGGGTAGAGAATACCAAGGCGCTTGAGAGAACTCGGGTGAAGGAACTAGGCAAAATGGCACCGTAACTTCGGGAGAAGGTGCGCCGGTGAGGGTGAAGGACTTGCTCCGTAAGCTCATGCCGGTCGAAGATACCAGGCCGCTGCGACTGTTTATTAAAAACACAGCACTCTGCAAACACGAAAGTGGACGTATAGGGTGTGACGCCTGCCCGGTGCCGGAAGGTTAATTGATGGGGTTAGCTAACGCGAAGCTCTTGATCGAAGCCCCGGTAAACGGCGGCCGTAACTATAACGGTCCTAAGGTAGCGAAATTCCTTGTCGGGTAAGTTCCGACCTGCACGAATGGCGTAACGATGGCGGCGCTGTCTCCACCCGAGACTCAGTGAAATTGAAATCGCTGTGAAGATGCAGTGTATCCGCGGCTAGACGGAAAGACCCCGTGAACCTTTACTATAGCTTTGCACTGGACTTTGAATTTGCTTGTGTAGGATAGGTGGGAGGCTTTGAAGCGTGGACGCCAGTCTGCGTGGAGCCAACCTTGAAATACCACCCTGGCAACTTTGAGGTTCTAACTCAGGTCCGTTATCCGGATCGAGGACAGTGTATGGTGGGTAGTTTGACTGGGGCGGTCTCCTCCTAAAGAGTAACGGAGGAGTACGAAGGTGCGCTCAGACCGGTCGGAAATCGGTCGTAGAGTATAAAGGCAAAAGCGCGCTTGACTGCGAGACAGACACGTCGAGCAGGTACGAAAGTAGGTCTTAGTGATCCGGTGGTTCTGTATGGAAGGGCCATCGCTCAACGGATAAAAGGTACTCCGGGGATAACAGGCTGATACCGCCCAAGAGTTCATATCGACGGCGGTGTTTGGCACCTCGATGTCGGCTCATCACATCCTGGGGCTGAAGCCGGTCCCAAGGGTATGGCTGTTCGCCATTTAAAGTGGTACGCGAGCTGGGTTTAGAACGTCGTGAGACAGTTCGGTCCCTATCTGCCGTGGACGTTTGAGATTTGAGAGGGGCTGCTCCTAGTACGAGAGGACCGGAGTGGACGAACCTCTGGTGTTCCGGTTGTCACGCCAGTGGCATTGCCGGGTAGCTATGTTCGGAATAGATAACCGCTGAAAGCATCTAAGCGGGAAACTAGCCTCAAGATGAGATCTCACTGGAACCTTGAGTTCCCTGAAGGGCCGTCGAAGACTACGACGTTGATAGGTTGGGTGTGTAAGCGCTGTGAGGCGTTGAGCTAACCAATACTAATTGCCCGTGAGGCTTGACCATATAACACCCAAGCAATTTGCGTCGAAAGGCCAGATTGCGGTGTGTGAAGACGAAACGAACCGAAAGTTCGATTCTTGCAAACACCGACTTCTATTACATACCCAATTTGCTGAAGCGAGGCCAACTGGCCACGACTCAGTACCCGAATTTCTTGACGACCATAGAGCATTGGAACCACCTGATCCCATCCCGAACTCAGCAGTGAAACGATGCATCGCCGATGGTAGTGTGGGGTTTCCCCATGTGAGAGTAGGTCATCGTCAAGATTAAATTCCGAAACCCCAATTGCAAAAGCAGTTGGGGTTTTGTTTTATGTAGAAGCTCATGAATTTCATCGGCACGATGCGAAAGCAACGGTCCGGTACACAGAATTTCTTGACGACCATAGAGCATTGGAACCACCTGATCCCATCCCGAACTCAGCAGTGAAACGATGCATCGCCGATGGTAGTGTGGGGTTTCCCCATGTGAGAGTAGGTCATCGTCAAGATCAAATTCCGAAGCCCCCGTCTGCTAACGCAGGCGGGGGTTTTGTCGTTTTAGGGATGAGCGCCCTATCCAGACCGCCTGTCGGTTTCCTACTTAAAAAGAAGATCTATCCCACAAACTCCTAAGATTTAGCCAGTCTTGGCCGAAAGCCTGATGAGCCATGCGTGCACCGAAATAGAGCGGTCGTAGAGTTCGCCTATACCGTACATGGAATGTTGCATTCGGCACGCTCACCCCCTTTTGGCAAAAAGAAGTCGATGAAATGAATCTCAAGTTCAGTCATAAAATTCTGTTGGCAGCGTCAGGCGTCGTGGTTCTGGCCTTCGCGCTGTTCACGTTGTACAACGACTACCTGCAGCGCAATACCATCAGGCAAAACCTGGAATCATCCATCCAGCAGTCGGGTGACCTGACCGCCAGCAGCGTGCAGAACTGGCTCGGTGGTCGGGTGCTAGTCCTGGAAAATCTTGCGCAGAACGTTGCTCACCAAGGTAGCAATGCCGACCTTCCTGGCTTGGTTGATCAACCGGCACTCACCTCGAACTTCCAGTTCACGTATGTCGGTTCAACCAACGGCGTCTTCACCCAGCGCCCTGACGCGAAAATGCCAGATGGCTACGATCCACGTCAGCGCCCCTGGTACAAGCAAGCGGTCATGGCTGATAAACCCATGCTGACGCCGCCTTATATGGCCGCTGTCGGTGGCTTGATCGTCACCATCGCGATGCCGGTCAAGAAGAATGGTGAGCTGCTTGGTGTCGTAGGGGGGGATTTGAGCCTGCAAACCCTGGTGAAGATCATCAACTCGGTCGACTTCGGCGGTATTGGTCATGCATTCCTGGTTAGTGGCGACGGGCAGGTGATCGTCAGCCCTGACCAGGAACAGGTGATGAAAAACCTCAAGGACATCTACCCAGGCAGCAGCGTCCGTATTGAGAAGGTTAACCAGGATGTGATCCTCAATGGTCAGGACCGTATCCTGTCCTTCACCCCGATCAGCGGCTTGCCGGGCGCAGATTGGTACATAGGCCTGTCGATCGACAAAGACAAAGCCTACGCCCCGTTGAGCAAATTCCGCACCTCCGCCTTGATCGCGATGTTCATTGCCGTCACCGCGATTGCGGTATTGCTGAGCCTGTTGATTCAGGTACTGATGCGCCCACTGACAACCATGGGCCGTGCGATGCAAGACATTGCCCAGGGCGAGGGCGACCTGACTCGTCGCCTGGTCGTAGAAAGCAAGGACGAGTTCGGCGAGCTGGGTGGCGCCTTCAACCAGTTTGTCGAGCGTATCCACGCCTCGATCAGCGAAGTGTCTTCCGCGACAAGACATGTGCACGATCTGTCCCAGCGCGTGATGGCATCGTCCAACGCCTCGATTATCGGCTCCGACGAGCAGAGCGCCCGCACCAACAGCGTCGCCGCTGCGATTAACGAACTGGGTGCCGCCACTCAGGAAATCGCCCGTAACGCCGCTGACGCCTCGCAACATGCCAGCGGCGCCAGCGAGCAAGCCGATGACGGTCGCCAGGTCGTAGAGAAAACCATCCTGGCGATGTCCGAGTTGTCGCAGAAGATCAGCCTGTCCTGTACGCAGATTGAAACCCTGAATGCCAGCACCGACAACATCGGGCATATTCTCGATGTGATCAAAGGCATCTCGCAGCAAACCAACCTGCTGGCACTCAATGCTGCCATTGAAGCTGCCCGTGCCGGTGAAGCCGGCCGAGGGTTTGCCGTGGTGGCCGACGAAGTACGCAACCTGGCTCACCGTACCCAGGAGTCGGCGGAGGAGATCCACAAGATGATCACCTCATTGCAGATCGGCTCTCGCGAAGCGGTCACCACGATGAACGCCAGCCAGGTCTCCAGTGAAGAAAGCGTCGAGGTCGCCAACCAGGCGGGTGAACGCTTGATCAGTGTGACTCAGCGGATCGTCGAGATCGATGGCATGAACCAGTCGGTGGCGGCAGCCACTGAGGAACAGACCGCCGTGGTGGAGACGCTCAATGTCGATATCAACCAGATCAACCTGCTTAACCAGCAAGGCGTGGCCAACCTCAACGAGACCTTGAAGGACTGCGACGCGCTGTCACAACAAGCCAATCGCTTGAAGCAGTTGGTCGACAGTTTCAAGATCTGATCACCTCACGATAAACATGGCGTAGTGCAGCAGTGCACTGCGCCATTTTTTTAACCAAGCAAATGGCAAACGTTATCCAGTGCGCGGTCGGCGAAATCCTGGATGAACTGTTCGAAGCCCTCGTTATCACCGGCAGTGACAGGCTCGGCGATAATGGTCCAGGTCGCCCGCGCCAGGTTCTCCCCAAGCGACTCGACACTCATTGCCGCCCACAGTCGGGCCACGCCCAAGGTGTTATAGATTGTCGTCCAGGTCATATGCATCGCCAGCTCATCGCGGCTGTTGAGCTGTTCCACGGCGATATTGCCATCGTGGAAGTGTTTCTTGCGTAGCGATCCCACGCCGCTGCCCGTCATCGTGATGCGTGCCAGGGCAGGAATGAACGCGTCAAACCCCTCAAAGCGCCCCACGACCTTCCACAGCTTGGAAGCATTGCAGGCAATTACCACAGATGACACCAGAGGCTTGCCCTGGGGGTTTTTAATCAACGTATCGGGTTGCAGCTGTCTCATAAGTTTTTCCTGATGGCGAGGCTCACAGAAAGCCAATGGCATTGAGGTACTGGCACCCTCTGCGTAACAGCGCAGGTTCTTTTTCGGGGTACTGCGCGCCCATCTGTTCAACACCATGGCGTGCGTTCTCATGGCGGATCATGGAGATGTCGCCCGTGTCTTCTCCCAGCCCATTGAGGTAGAACCCCAGTACACCGAAAAGGGCATTCTCGCGATCCACTTCGCGCAGATGGTGTTGCCAATCCGCTACGCTCACCAACTCGAACGCATGACCTGCCTGGCGAAACGACTCGACATAGGTTTCCCACTTCAAGGGCTGCGGGTTGTGCAGGTTGAAGACGCTGCGCTCGGCAACATAATTGCCGCTGTGGAAGGCGATGAAACGTGCCAGGAAATCCACCGGCATCAGGTCGAAGTTCAATCCCAGGCGCGGCACCCGGCCCAACTGCAGCGATCCCTTGAGCATCAGCAACAGGCGGTTCTTGTGGGGTTGGCAGACGCCATTGCGGCTATTGAAACTGATGTTCCCGGGGCGGTAGATATTGACCCAGGCACCTTGTACGGCGGCACGTCCCAACAGACGTTCAGCGACCCATTTGGACAGGTTGTAGCCGTTCTTGATGTAGAGCGGTGGCGTACTTGCCGCAGGCGCTTCAAGCACCTGCCCATCGGCCCCGACGCTGCTTGACGCAGATAACGTGGACACGAAGTTGAGCACTTTCTTACAGTGGGTTTCGCACAGGCGCAGGCATTCAAGCACCGGTTCCACGTTGTCCTTGGCCAGTGACGCGTAGTCCATGACGTGATTGACGTGGGCAGCGCTGTGTACCAGCACCCCGTAATGGCGGGCGAGGTACTCATAGACCTGCGCCTCTAGCCCCATGCGCGGTTGGCGCAGGTCGGTGGTGTATACACGCACCCGGCTCAGGTCCAGGTGGTCCAGGCGGTACTCACGCAAGGCTTCGGCAAAGCGTGCAGTTGCCGATTGCCCTGGGTGTTCCCGCACCAGGCAGGCGACTTCGGTCGCTCCGGCCATCAGCAAGGCCTCGACGATATGTATACCCAGGAAACTATTGGCGCCGGTCACGATAGCCTTGTGACGATCACCGGCACGCTCTGCTGGTAACAGCGCCAGATCCAGCGTGCGCAGCGCATCGCTGATCGCCCGTTCGGTGGGAGCGGCACCTGGTGCATTGTCGCCCATCAGCGCCGCGAGCGTCTGCACCGTGGGCGCCTCGATAAACCGATTGAGAGGCAGGCTGCGCCCGTACAACTCGCGAATGCGCAGGAGCATGGTTGATAGCAGGATGGAGTGGCCGCCGAGATGAAAAAAACTGTCGTCAGTCGATATCTCGTCGGCCGGTAATCCCAGCAGCTCACTCCACAGGTCCAGCAATTGCCCTTCCACCGGTGTTTGGGGGCGGCGCTGAGGAGGCGGCGAGACAGTTTGAACCGCCAGCGCCAGCAAGGCCTGGCGATCGACCTTGCCATTGCTGCCATAAGGCAGGCTCGGCAACTCTGTACACACGGTTGGCTGCATATAGTCCGGCAGCCGTTGCCCGGCATGTTGTTTTAACGCGGCCAGGGCCGTACCTGAGTCACTGGGATCTGCGTGCGCCACGAACGCGAGGATTCGTCGATCACGGTCAATCACCACCGCAACCTGGCGAAAAAGCTGGCTGGCACGCAAGCACTGCTCGATCTCCTGGGGCTCGACCCGAAAACCACGGATCTTCACCTGCAGGTCCCGGCGCCCGACCAGTTCGATGCCCTTTGCCGTCCATTTCGCCATGTCGCCCGTGCGGTAGGCGCGCAAGGTCTGGCCGCCAGGCAGCACAAGGCGCACAAAGCACTCGGCGGTCTGTTGTGGCTGGTTCACGTAACCAAGGCTCACCCCGGGGCCGACAATGTACAGTTCGCCCACCACCTGGTCTTCGACTGGCCGACGCTGCTCGTCGAGGATCAGCACCTGGCTGTTGGCGATGGGCGTGCCGAGGTTCAGATTGCTGTCATCAGCCTGCATTCGACGGCGACTGACCAGCACCGTCGCCTCTGTAGGGCCATACAGGTTATGCAGGACGCATTGCCCGGCCATCTGCGCGATGACATGGGGCTCGCAGATGTCACCGCCGGTCAGCAGGTGCTTCAGGCCCAGCGGGCGATCCAGTGGCAGCACGCTCAACAGGGCTGGCGGCAGGAAGGCGTGTGACACGCGTTGTTGCTGGATCAACTCAACCAATTGGTGAGGGTCGCGACGCTGTTCTTCACTGGGCACGATCAGGGTCGCGCCTTGGCACAGGGCCGCAAACAGGTCCACCAGTGACGAGTCAAAGCTCAGGGACGAAAACTGCAGGACGCGGCTGTGCTCAGTGAGCTCAACATACTGGCTGTACCACGCAGAGAAATGGGCCAGGTTCTGCTGGCTGAGCAAGACCCCCTTGGGTTGGCCGCTGGTGCCCGAGGTGTAAAGCACCATGCTGGCGCTATCCGCCGTGGGGGAGGTAAGTGCCAAGGGCGCGCTGTCGTCCATGTGCTGGCTGTCGATGCGGCTGACATCCACAGCCATGAAATGCCTGCGCAAGGGATGCTGGCCATCATCGAGTAGCACGACGGCCCCGGCATTCTCCAGCATGGCTTGTTGACGCGGCAGCGGGTGGCCCGGTTCCAGCGGCAGATACACCGCGCCGCAACCGAGGGTCGCCAGAATGCTGGCGTACAACCCAGCCGACTTGTCCAGGCAAATGCCGACCACGGGCGCCTGCCCAGGCCCGAGCAGCGGCTGCAAAACCTGCTGGATGGCCAGGCTGTGTCGCAACAAATGGCGATAACTCAGGGTGAGGCCGGCGATCTCCAGGGCCGGCCTGTCGGCAAAGGCCCGTAAGCCATGCTCCAGTTGCTTGATCAGTGGTGTCCGGGCTTTTTGCATCAGCCCCGGATCATCGGTTCGGTTAAAACGATGCAGGTAGGCCAGCCCGTCCAGACCTTCGAGGCTTTGCTCTGGAACCGTGGAAGCGCTTGCGCGCTGCGCAAAGTGCCCAGGGTTGCGCGAAAAGCCGCTGACCTGCAGCGCGACCCACTCGATCAGGCGTGCGATTGCCTGGCGTCGCAACTGTTGGCCGTTGCCGCAGGAGGGCGGAGCAATGTCCAGCACGGCCAGTAATTGCTGGAGGCGGTCATAGCAACGTATTTGCAGGACCGGCAGCCCCCACTCACTCATGGCGCCGATGGACAGGCGCAGGCTCATCACGGCCACGCTGGCTAAGTCCTGCACGACTGGCTGGCTGCCGTCTTCAATCAGCAGGTCAATAGTCGGCGCCTGTGCGGCGAGTTCATGGCCATAGGGTGCCAGCGCCTGACTCAGCTCATCCAAGGCCGCACTGGTGCCGAGCAACCGAATCCCGAGGCGTCTCATGATGGGCTCCCGGGTACGGGCAGATAGGCGCTTAGCGCTTGGGCGACACAAGGTGTTTGCAGCAGCCCGCTGCGGCGCAGCAAACCCATGATGTTGCTGATCAGCGGGTGCTGACGCGTGATGGGAAAGGTCAGGGCACTTACCTGCGCCTGCAGGACTTGACGGGCATCGGCGCTGATATCCAGATGCTCGATCAAGAGCAGATCGAAGTCCCTTTGCAGGTCATTGGTCAAATAGTGTTGCAGGAACACCGGCAGGACCTGGGCGATACCGTAGCGGTCTTCATCGCTCGCCGTTTGCCAGTAGTGCCTGACCAGGCTGGCCCAGAAGATGGCATGGCGACCCTCGTCAGCCAGGTGGTCGGCCATCAACCCCCTGACCGAATGTTTGACGCTGTCATCCTTGGCAAACGCCGCCACGTCATGGGTCACCGTATTCTCGGCAATCGCCACGCAAATCAGTTCTACGGCATCGTGTAGATGTGTCGGCGCCTGTGCCTGTGCGATGTGTATGGCGCGGCTCAATTCGATGGCCGCGGGCAGCTCCAGTGGCGCGATACCGGTTTGCTCCAGGGTTTGCTGCATGAAGTCCAGGGCGACGAGCGCGTGGTAGTCCTCATCGACCACCACCGTCATGGCGTCGTAGCGGCAGGCCGCAGGGAAGGGGATTGAAAAGCGGTTCTTGGCGATGTTGCGTGCGGTTTTATCGACAATCTCTGTTTCAAAGATCACCACGTCATTGATGAATTTGTAGAACGTCTGCACCAGGACAAAGTCGCGCCACTGTGGGCAGTGCTCAACAAACCCCGCACTGAGCACCAACGGTTGGCGACACAGCGGATAGATCAACTTGTCGTCTTCTTCCAGCACGCGTCGCGGGCGAGTACGGACGGTCGCCTGATACTCCCAGTCGCTGGCAAACGAGCGGTAGTGTGCGTTCACAGGCTCACCTCCTGGCTTGCTGCGTGTTGGCGCAGGCCGTCCCACAAGGCAATGCGATGCTCCACGGCGCTCAGAGCGGCATGCCAGGCCTGTTGTTCGTGCAGCGGGTCTGCCTGGACCAGGCGCCGCAGCAGTTGCTCTGCAGCCGGCTGATGATCCTCGGCGTCCAGCTCGATATGCCGCTGGAGGTAGTAGCACAAGCTGGGGGCTTGCCGATGGGCGACATTGCAGCCTTCCAGGAGGCGTTTGAACATCGTCGGGATGACACTTTCGCGGCCATGCAGGAAGGTAGCGGCTACACAATGGGCCGGGGCGTTCAAGGCAACGTCCAGGGTATGCCGGACGAAACGCTCTACCGCAGGATCAATCGTGATCTTTGCCAGGGCGCTATCGACGCTTGCACCCGCGCGCTGCAACGCGATGAAGCGTTCGATGGTGGCGGTACTGGCGCCTACCTCGCGCATGGCCTCCAGATACAGTTCGAAGTGACTGGCGTACCCGTCGCCCAGCTGGCGGTCGGATTCCTCATCCAGCACAATTTCGTTGATCAGTCGCGCGGCCTGCGGGTCTGTTGGGGGCAGCCAGGGCAGGCGCATGCAGGTCAGTTCCTGTTGCAGGCGTTTGGTCAGCGTCATGAAATCCCATACGGCGAAAACATGGTTTTGCATGAAATGTTGCAGCTGTGCAAAAGAATTGATTTCCAGGAAAATGGGATGTTCTTGTAGTTGCAGCTTTTTATGATTGAGTAGTTCTTGAAGTTGAAACATGGTTAATGCCTATAAGTCGTTATGCCGACTCAGATTAAAAGGGTTGTTTAGAGCCAAGTGTGTTGGGGTTGGTTTTAGTCGCGCCGTCACGGAGATGTCCCGGCTGGCTTGGATGCCCGGCAAGCAACAAATAGTGACAAAGCAACTTAGTCTTATTGGCTTGAGCGCCGTCCACAGCCATGCCCAAACCCATGGCTGTGCATTCGACTGCAGCGCCAAGTCCAATTAAAGAGTAATCACTTGGTTAAGTGTTCAAATACTTACTAAGTTATATAAGGTTTTTTTGCAGGAAGGGGTGTTTCGTAGTCGAACTTTATATTCGATGTGGGAACTTTCCTTGTTGTTTGCAAGTTTAAATTATTGAGCTGAATGACTGGCACTTACTCCGCTAGTGCATTTGCAATGCCGGAAGTGTCATGGCGGTCAATATCGAGTTTGTTACCGCAACGGTCCAAAGAGCGACAGCAGCAGAGGCCGGCTTTGGACGTGTGCGGCGCCTGGCAATCCAGGTCGCGCACTGGGCGGCCAAAGTCGTGAGCAATCAGTGCTGCTCTTTATCGCCCTGTTCAAGGCTGTTCAGGTAATGAGTGATCACTTCCATCCCGCGCATCAGGTGATTACGCAGGGTAAGCACGCTCTGCTCGACCTTTTTCTGGGCAACCAGGTTCAGCAGTTCACGGTGGTCTTCCTGGGAGGTTTCGCCCAGGCCCATGGCCTCAAGGTTGAACCGCAGGAAGCGTTCCTCCTCGTTCAGCCCATGCTCCACCAGGTTCAACAGCCGCTGGTTGGGGGCCTTGCCGTACAGCGCCATATGGAACAGGCGGTTAAGCCGGCCGATTTCGCTGTAGTCGGTTTCGCGCTCAAGGGCGTCGATCAAGGCGTCGGCCTGCTCGATATCGCTTTGCCTGAGCAACGGGATCGATAAGCGCAGCGCCTCCGATTCCAGGAGAATACGCAGGGCGTAAGTCTCCGCCGAGTTATCTTCAATCAGCGGGGCGACCACGGCACCTTTATGGGTCACAACATGCAACAGCGACTGTGCCTCCAGTTGGCGCAGGGCTTCGCGCACCGGCATCCGGCTGACCCCGAACAGGCTGGCCAGCTCTTGCTGGCGCATGGCGGTGCCGCAGGGCAGACGGCCATCCAGTATGGCGTTGCGCAGTGTTTCTTCAATAACGGAGCGAGCGAGGTGAGCAGGAATGGGCCCACTGATCTTGATGCTGCTCAAAGGGTTCGGCTTGTGCGTCACGACTACGCTATCCTCCTTTCTTGTTGGAATGGGTTTTGGCTAATTGGATCCAAAGAACACTAGAGATTGCATGCAAGCTTGTCAAACAGGCAAGGTTTCCCTTTGTAAGCGACTCAACAGCGCGGTTTTTCATCGCACATTATGGCTTGCCGGCGTCTTACAAGGCGCGGTTGCTTTAGCGTAATGGGGACTGAGTGATTGCACAGTGCCATTGTTTTTTGCCTGCCGACCCTTCACCATCGATTGATTCTGCGTCTCTTTCTACGGACTGAAACCATTGGCGGCACGTTTTACTCCCTCGCGGTTTCTGTGCTGGCTGTTTTCAGCGCTGCTGCTGGCTGGCTTATTGCCTGGCGGGCTGCATGCCGATTGGGATTTCTCCCAGATCAGCCGGCGCGCCACCGCGCTCTACGGGCCGTTGGGTGCGGGTCAGCAGCGTATTGATGACTGGCAGCAACTGCTGGCCACGCAAAAACAAGGCAGCGAGGCGGAGCAGCTCAAGGTGGTCAACCTGTTCTTCAACAAGCGCGTGCGCTATGTCGAAGATATCGACTTGTGGAACCAGGTCGATTATTGGGAAACGCCCATCGAAGCCCTGTGGAAAGGCGCCGGTGATTGTGAAGACTATGCCATCGCCAAGTATTTCAGCCTGCGTCACCTGGGCGTCTCCAGCGACAAATTGCGCATTACCTACGTCAAGGCATTGCGGCAGAATCGCGCCCATATGGTCTTGACCTATTATTCGACGCCAGAGGCCATGCCTTTGGTACTCGACAGCCTGATCGATGAAATCCAGCCTGCCAGCCAACGGACCGACTTGCTGCCGGTCTACTCCTTCAACGCCGAGGGCTTGTACCTGCCGGGCGCCAAGGGCAACAAAAAGGTCGGCGACACCAAACGCCTGTCGCGCTGGCAGGATGTGTTGAAAAAAATGCGTGCGGAAGGCTTCCCAGCCGAGCCGGCCAACTAGGAGTAACTGTTCAGATGTCACTGTTCAAACAGCTGTTGATCGCTATCTGTCTGTTCCTGGTGGTCGCCTTCAGCGGCAGCTTCATGGTCAGCCTGGAAAGCTCGCGTACCCAGTACGTGAACCAACTGCGCTCCCACGCGCAGGACGCGGCGACCGCCCTGGCGCTGTCCCTGACACCCAATATCGACGACCCGGCGATGGTCGAGCTGCTGGTCAGCTCGATTTTCGATAGTGGTTATTACGCCAGCATCCGGGTGATCGATGTGACCAACGACCAGGTCATCGTCGAACGCAGTGGCATCCCCGACAACAACGGCGTGCCCAACTGGTTCGTCAAGCTGATCGGCCTGGAACCGGCCGGTGGTGACGCCCTGGTCAGCCGTGGCTGGGAGCAGGCGGCGCGGGTCGAGGTGGTCAGCCATCCGATGTTCGCCCTGGCCAAGCTGTGGCAGAGCGCCCTGGGCAGCCTCGGCTGGTTATTGCTGTGCGGCGCGGTGAGTGCGGTGCTGGGCGCGCTGTTGCTGCGCCGGCAACTCAAACCTTTGGACTACATGGTCAAACAGTCCCACGCCATTGCCCGCCGCGAATTCCTGAGCCTGCCGGATCTGCCGCGCACCCCGGAACTGCGCCGCGTGGTGCAGGCGATGAACCAGATGGTGGAAAAGCTCAAGGCCCTGTTCCAGGAGCAGGCCGAGCGTAGCGAAAAACTGCGGGTGGAGTCCTATCAAGACAACCTTACCGGCCTGGCCAACCGCCGTTACTTCGAGATGCAACTCAATGCGCGGGTCAGCAACCCCGAAGAAACCAGCTCAGGCTACCTGCTGGTGTTGCGGGTCAAGGACCTGGCCGGCCTCAACCAGCGCTTCGGCGGCCAACGCACCGACCAACTGCTGCAGGCGGTCGGTGAACAGTTGCTGCGCCAGTGCGAGCCGTATCCGGAAACCCACAACCTGGTCACCCGTATCCGCGGTGGCGAGTTCGCCGTGCTGGCGCCGGGGCTGATGCGTGAAGAGGCGTTGCAGCTGGCGCAGAACCTGGAAAGCACCCTGCAAAGCCTGCAAGCCACCGGCGCCAGTGACGTTTCGCCGGTTGCCTGTATCGGCCTGGCGCCGTTCAATCATGGTGATTCGCCACAAGCCCTGTTGACCCTGGCCGACCAGGCGCTGGCCCAGGCCGAAACCCAGGGCGATGTCAGTTGGGTGTGCCTGGACCACAGCGCAGCGGCCAGCGTCGGCGACGACCATCATGCCTGGCACACACTGCTGGACCAGGCGCTGACCCAGCACCGCTTCGAGTTGTACTTCCAACCGGTGGTGGCCAGCCAGGATCCGCAACTGGTCCTGCATTACAAAGTGCTCTCGCGCTTGGTCGACGGTCATGGCCACACGATCCCGGCCGGCCGTTTCCTGCCTTGGCTTGAGCGGTTTGGCTGGTCGGCGCGCCTGGACCGGGTGATGTTGGAGCTGGTACTCAAACAAATGGCCAGCCATGAGCACTCGCTGGCCCTGAACCTGTCTGCGGCGACCCTGGCAGACCCGCAAGCCCTGAACCGAATCTTCGACCTGCTACGCCAACATGCCAACCTGGGCCCGCGCCTGACCCTGGAAATCGGTGAAGAGCAACTGCCCGAACAGGCGGTGCTGGAGCAGTTGACCCACCGCCTGCGGGAGCTGAACTTTTCCCTCAGCCTGCAACGTTTTGGCGGGCGCTTCAGCATGATCGGCAACCTGGCGCGCCTGGGCCTGGCCTACTTGAAGATCGATGGCAGCTACATCCGCGACATCGACCAGGAAAGCGACAAGCGCCTGTTCATCGAAGCCATCCAGCGCGCAGCCCACAGCATCGACTTGCCGCTGATTGCCGAGCGGGTCGAAACCGAGGGTGAGTTGCAGGTAATTCGTGAAATGGGGATTTTTGGCGTGCAGGGCCAGCTGTTTGGTGAGCCGGCGCCCTGGCGCTGAGGCCGTGGCCGGCCTCAGATCAGGCCGGTCTCATCATCATTGATCAGGTGGCTCAGGCCACCCAGTGATTCCCGGGCGTTGCTGCGGTCCTTGAGCTTGGCTTGCGCGGCGACCGGCAGGTCCGTCAGGTTGATTACGCCTTTCTGGATCAGCACCTGAATCAAGTCTTCCAGCACCCGGATCATCTCCGAGTCACTGTGCTTGAGCTGCTTGAGGCTCAGCTCCGCTTCTTCATTGGCAAACCAGGCCTGGATCTCATGGTGATCCGCGGGCAGGGTGCCCGTCGATTCGGCGAAGGCAACCGCTTCGGCGCGAATCAGCTCACCCTGTGCATCACGTTGCACGTAGAACATTGAACATCCCTCATGAGAAGAACTGACGACAGCCTGTCAGAGCATAGGCCAACGGCGCGCGATTGGGCGTGAGTATGCCGTGCAATCGCGACCCCATGCCAGTGAACGGTGGCCGCAAATGAATCGGCCGCCTCAAGAGGCGGCCGGTTCAGTGGTTCAGCTTAGGTGTGATCGACCTTGATGGTCGGGTCAGCACCACTGATCAACGAATTGATCGTCTGGCCGGACCAGTTGTTACCTTCCAGCTTGATCGTCACATCCGCATTGGCCAGGCCGCCGGCGGCGTTGAGCTTGCCTTCGGAGCTGATCTGCAGCGTTGTCACGTTATCCACCGTGGTCAACTTCAGGAAGTTGTCGATGGTGCCGTCGGTTTCACCCTTGAGCAGGTCACGCAGGTCAATGCGGTCGCCTTCCAGTGCCTTGAAGTCCTTGATCACATCGTTGCCGACGTCACCGGATCTCCAGACGAAGGTATCGGCACCGGTGCCGCCGATCAGGATGTCATTGCCCTGGCCGCCGATCAGCGTGTCGTTGCCGGTACCGCCCAACAGGATGTCGTTGCCCTTGCCACCGTCCAGGTAGTCGTTGCCGCCCTGGCCGAACAGGATGTCATCTCCCGAGCCACCCAGCAGGGTGTCATTGCCGTCCTTGGCACCCGAGGTGTTGAACTCGTTGTAGTGCTCGGTGATGTACTTATGCACATCCTGGCCGGTGACTGCAGACACCGCCACGCCGTTTTTCCCTGCCACGTAGGTCTGGATGGCGTTGTAGCCTTCGCCGGTAACACCCGTGAAGCTCACCAGATCGCCGAACAGGATGTCGTTGCCGTCACCGCCATCGACACGGTCGGCACCCGGCAGGGTAGCCTCGCTGTGACCGAGGATGGCGTTGGCCAGGTCCTTCGGATCGATGTTGCTTTGTGGCTTGTTGTCGCTGTCGTACGGTGCCAACTGCTCCAGGCCGACCCCGCTTTTAAGACCGATGGCTTCTACGCCGCCTGTGGACAGGCCTTTGAGCAGTGCGAACGCGTTCTGGGAGTTGGTAGCGGTGGCTGTATCGGTGTAGTTACCATAACCGTCAAGAACCGATATCTCATAGGTGCCATCCCCTTGGGCGTGGATGATGCCCTTGTTGTAGGCCCAGCCGTAGGAAAAGAGGGTCACCTTACCGGCAGAGTTGATATCGAGGTAGTTATTCGAATCGATATTGATCCGAGTGGCGGTACCTATGGTGTAGTTGTTCATGTTAACGACGTCATCGAGCTTGACGTTGCCGTACAAGGTCGGGTTGGTCTGCTCGGAACGCTGGTAGAACGTCGGCTCACCATCGGTGATGAAGTACGTGGTGTTGATTGCATCCTTGTTGCCAGTCGCCTGGGCACTTTGGAAGAAGTTGGATGCAGCCTTGAACACGTCTTCGTAGTTGGTGCCGCCGGTCGACACCATCTTATCCAGGACTTTCTGCAGCGCATCCAGTGCACCTGGGTCTTTCAGGTTGACTGTAACCGTACGATTGACCTGGTCACTGAAATCCGCGAGGAAGATGTTCACGACCCCGGAGGTGCTGGAGCCGATACTGTTTTTCAGTGAGTTGAACACGGTGGTCAGCGAGGCTTTCGCCGCCGCTACCGAGTCCGAACCCATACTGCCCGACGTATCGATCATGAACGCAATGTTGTAGTTCTTGCCCTGAACTACGTTCAGGCCCGAAACGTCCGCCACGATGATGTCGTTGCCACTGGTACCGGTGACGTTGTCATCGCCCGAAGTCGCCGTGCTCCCGCTATAGACTGCCGGGTATACCTTGACCGGCAGATTGGCCACGGTTGTGGCCGAGCCGCCGAGGCTTTCGGTGGAGGTCGACGTCACGGTCAGGTTGTACTGGCCGCTGGTGTAAGGCAGTGGCTTGAGGCTCAGGTTGTTGAGGTTCCAACCGGTGACGTCCACCTCGGTATGGCCCTGGGTCGCCGTGAAGGTATGCCCGGCACCGTCGCTGAGCACTGCGCCCACCGGGATGCTGCCAATCTTCACGCTCAGGGTTTCCGAACCGTCGGTATCGGTCAGGCCGGTGGTGACCTTGGTCAGTTTGACCGTGCCGTTTTCCAGCCCTTCGTTGAGCTTGTACGCGTCGTAGTAACCCTGGCCGTTTGTGCCGTGCAGATCCGACACTTGCGCGCCGGCGCTGATCAGGTCGTTGATGCCGGTGTAGATCGGCATCGTGGTGTTGCTCAGGTTGGTCGCGGTGCCACCGTTGACCGACAGCTTGAGATCAAAGCTGCCCGGACCTGATTGGTTGGCATGGTAGATATCAATGCTGTAGTAGCCGTTGCTGGTTGGGGTGAACGTACCGTTGAACTGGCCGGAGTTCGAGCCCCAGGTACCGCTGGCCACATCTTTGCCGCCGATATTGACCAGGATGCTGTCATCGCCGTAGCCGCTGAAGGTGTACGACTTGCCGGCTTCCAGGTAGATCAGGCCGGAGGTCTTCGAGCCTGCACCGCCAGGCACATCTGCAGTAGGTAGGACGGTGGTCGAAACCGTCGTGCTGGTTGGCGTGCCGGCGTTGTCGATGGCATTTTTCAACACGGTCGCGGAGGCGCCATTGCCGTTGGTGCCCAGGTTCGCAATGCTGTTCCAGCTCTGCTTGGTCAGGCCGACCGAGGCGATGTTGTTATCGGCAACGCTCAAGGTCGGCGCGTCTGCAACCGGAGTGATGTCGACTTTTACAGTGGCGCTGGTGCCCAGGTCCTTGCCATCGGTTGGCTGGAACTTGAACTGTGCATAATCAGCCTGCTTGTTGCCCACACCGGTGCCGCCGTAGCCGTCGGCTCCGGATTCGTTGGCATTTGGGGTGAAGCGCAACTGGCCGCCGTCGATCTGCGCCTTGGTGAAGGTCTGGCCGGCTGTCACGTTGGTCCAGGTAGTGCCGTCCGCTGCCAGGTACTGCAGCTTGCCGGCTACTGGCAGCTCGGTGATTTTCACCCCGAGGCTGGCCTGCGGCGAATCCACATCGCTGACCCCGAAGTTGGCCCAGGTCAGCTTCAGCGACGTGTCTTCAGTGCCGGTGACGGCACCGCCGGTGGCAACCGGTGCGTCGTTGACCGCCACTACGTTGACCGTGGTGGTTGCCACGTTCGAGTAGTTGCCGCCGTCGGTCACCGTCACGGTGATAGTCCGTGGCGTGGTGCTCGGGTCGTGGCTGCTGTTGCCGAACGTGATGTTCTTGATCTGCTGCATGTAGTCAGCCAGCGACGCCGTACCGGTCAGGGTCAGGGTGATCTTGCCGGTGACAGGGTCCGTGACCGAGGTCACGTTCATACCGGTGACCTTGCTGTAGTCCAGCGTGTCGCTCGGCTGAGTATTGGTCAGGACTACCGTGGCGCCAGTCAGCTGGGTGCTGTCCGGGTCGGTGATCTTGATGTCGGTATCAGCAATCGATACGCCAGTGCCGCCTTCGGTGAACGTAGTCCTGTAGTCGTTGCCGGTGGCGCCACTGGAATTGTTGGCATCCAGGTCGATAACCGGTGGCGCATCGTTATCGATGATCGACGTTTCGATTTTGCCGTTGGTGGTGCTGATAGCCAGGTTCTCGAAGTTACCGCCGGAAGTGCCCGAGATACTGATCTCGAACTTCTCCGTAGGCTCGGTCAGCTTGTCGTCGATGGTCTTGATATCGAACGTCGCGCTGCTCTGGCCGGCCGGAATCTTCACGGTGTACACGCCGTTGAAGTCTGAACCGTCCTGGGCCACGCCTTTGTACGACAGGGTCACCGTGACTTCGGTTTGCGCCGGCTGGGTCAGGTTCAACGTGTAGTGAGCGGTCTGGCCTTCGGTCACCGAGGTATCGCCCGCAATACTGATCACGGTGTTGCTCGTCACGTCCGTCACTTTGGTGATTACTGGCGTGCCGACCGGGATCAGGTTTTCATACTTGTCGCCACCGCTGACCACATTGGTGATCTTGGCGGAAATGTCCTTGGCGCCCAGGTAGAAGTCATTCGGCGCGGTGAAGTTGGCAGTACCGCTGGTCTTGCCATTGCCGATGGTGATGTTCAAGTCGTTGTCCAACTTGATCACCAGGTCCGAACCCACGTTGGTCACGGCAACGCCGTTCTTATCCACGAGGCTGGCGGTGTAGACGATCTGGCCGCCTTCGGCGACGTTGGTGGTGGCGGTCAGCACAACCTTCACATCGTCGATGGTGTCGTTGATCTGCGTCGTTGCACCGTCGCCAGCAACCACCAGCTTCTCGAAGTTACCGCCTTCAGTACCGGTGATCTTGACCGTCTGGGTGCTCTTGTCGATGAACACGTCATCGCCTGGGGCATCAACAATCACGGTACCAACGGTTTCGCCGGCCTTGATGGTGATGGTTTGCTTGTTGTCGAGGGTCAGGGTGACGTCGGTGTCAGCCTTGTTGCTCAAGGTGGCGGTGTAGGTGATTTTCCCGCCTTCGTTGACGGCGCTTGGCGCGGTCAAGGTGACGGTGGTGGTGTTGTCGGTGCCCGGTGTGTCGGTGACAGTCGTGGTGACCTTGTCAGTGCCCGGAACCAGATTTTCGAAGTGCCCGCCGCCAGTTACTTCCTTGATGCCGGTAGTAACGGTTTGGTCGCCTTTGTACACATCGTCCGGAGCTACTACCGAAACAGTACCGCTCGACTGATTCACGCCAATGGTGATGACCTGGTTGTTATCCAGAGTCACGGTCACTGGGTTGGTGATGTTAGTCACCACGTTTCCAGCTTTGTCGACCAAGGTGGCGGTGTAGACGATCTGGCCGCCTTCACCCACGGTTTTAGTCGCGGTCAGGACCACATCAACCTTGTCGATGGTGTCGTTGATCTGAGTCGTTGCGCCGTCGCCAGCGACTACGAGCTTCTCGAAGTTGCCGCCCGCGGTGCCGGTGATCTGGACGGTCTGGGTGCTCTTATCGATGAACACGTCATCGCCTGGAGCATCAACAATCACAGTACCAACGGTTTCGCCGGCCTTGATGGTGATGGTTTGCTTGTTGTCGAGGGTCAGGGTGACGTCAGTGTCAGCCTTGTTGCTCAAGGTGGCGGTGTAGGTGATTTTCCCGCCTTCGTTGACGGCGCTTGGCGCGGTCAAGGTGACGGTGGTGGTGTTATCGGTGCCCGGTGTGTCGGTGACAGTCGTGGTGACCTTGTCAGTGCCCGGAACCAGATTTTCGAAGTGCCCGCCACCCGTTACTTCCTTGATGCCGGTCGTAACAGTCTGATCACCTTTGTACACATCATCCGGAGCCACAACCGAAACAGTCCCGCTCGACTGGTTCACGCCAATGGTGATGACCTGGTTGTTATCCAGAGTCACGGTCACTGGGTTGGTGATGTTAGTCACCACGTTTCCAGCCTTGTCGACTAAGGTTGCGGTGTAGACGATCTGGCCGCCTTCACCCACGGTTTTAGTCGCGGTCAGGACTACATCAACCTTGTCGATGGTGTCGTTGATCTGCGTCGTTGCGCCGTCGCCAGCGACTACGAGCTTCTCGAAGTTACCGCCTTCAGTACCGGTGATCTTGACCGTCTGGGTGCTCTTGTCGATGAACACGTCATCGCCAGGGGCATCAACAATCACGGTACCAACGGTTTCGCCGGCCTTGATGGTGATGGTTTGCTTGTTGTCGAGCGTCAGGGTGACGTCAGTGTCAGCCTTGTTGCTCAAGGTGGCGGTGTAGGTGATTTTTCCACCTTCACTGACTTCAGTCGGAGCCGTCAGGGTCACAGTGGTGGTGTTATCAGTACCTGGGGTATCCGTCACCACGGTGGTGACTTTATCGGTACCTGGAACCAGGTTCTCGAAGTGCCCGCCGCCAGTTACTTCCTTGATGCCGGTAGTAACGGTTTGGTCGCCTTTGTACACATCGTCCGGCGCTACAACCGAAACAGTACCGCTCGACTGATTCACGCCAATGGTGATGACCTGGTTGTTATCCAGAGTCACGGTCACTGGGTTGGTGATGTTAGTCACCACGTTTCCAGCCTTGTCGACCAAGGTGGCGGTGTAGACGATCTGGCCGCCTTCACCCACGGTTTTGGTCGCGGTCAGGACCACATCAACCTTGTCGATGGTGTCGTTGATCTGCGTCGTTGCACCGTCGCCTGCAACCACCAGCTTCTCGAAGTTACCGCCTTCAGTACCGGTGATCTTGACGGTCTGGGTGCTCTTGTCGATGAACACGTCATCGCCAGGGGCATCAACAATCACGGTGCCAACGGTTTCGCCGGCTTTGATGGTGATGGTTTGCTTGTTATCGAGGGTCAGGGTGACGTCAGTGTCAGCCTTGTTGCTCAAGGTGGCGGTGTAGGTGATTTTTCCACCTTCACTCACTTCAGTCGGAGCCGTCAGGGTCACAGTGGTGGTGTTATCAGTACCTGGGGTATCCGTCACCACGGTGGTGACTTTATCGGTACCCGGAACCAGATTTTCGAAGTGCCCGCCGCCAGTTACTTCCTTGATGCCGGTAGTAACGGTTTGGTCGCCTTTGTACACATCGTCCGGCGCTACTACCGAAACAGTACCGCTCGACTGATTCACGCCAATGGTGATGACCTGGTTGTTATCCAGAGTCACGGTCACTGGGTTGGTGATGTTAGTCACCACGTTTCCAGCCTTGTCGACCAAGGTGGCGGTGTAGACGATCTGGCCGCCTTCACCCACGGTTTTGGTCGCGGTCAGGACCACATCAACCTTGTCGATGGTGTCGTTGATCTGCGTCGTTGCACCGTCGCCTGCAACCACCAGCTTCTCGAAGTTACCGCCTTCAGTACCGGTGATCTTGACGGTCTGGGTGCTCTTGTCGATGAACACGTCATCGCCAGGGGCATCAACAATCACGGTGCCAACGGTTTCGCCGGCCTTGATGGTGATGGTTTGCTTGTTGTCGAGCGTCAGGGTGACGTCGGTATCCGCTTTATTAGAAAGCGTCGCGGTGTAAGTAATCTTGCCGCCTTCACTTACTTCAGTCGGAGCCGTCAACGTCACGGTAGTGGTGTTATCGGTGCCCGGTGTGTCGGTGACGACGGTCGTGACCTTGTCAGTGCCCGGAACCAGATTTTCGAAGTGCCCGCCGCCAGTTACTTCCTTGATGCCGGTAGTAACGGTTTGGTCGCCTTTGTACACATCGTCCGGAGCTACTACCGAAACAGTACCGCTCGACTGATTCACGCCAATGGTGATGACCTGGTTGTTATCCAGAGTCACGGTCACTGGGTTGGTGATGTTAGTCACCACGTTTCCAGCCTTGTCGACCAAGGTGGCGGTGTAGACGATCTGGCCGCCTTCGCCGACAGTTTTAGTCGCGGTCAGGACCACATCAACCTTGTCGATGGTGTCGTTGATCTGAGTCGTTGCGCCGTCGCCAGCGACTACGAGCTTCTCGAAGTTGCCACCCGCGGTGCCGGTGATCTGGACGGTCTGGGTGCTCTTATCGATGAACACGTCATCGCCTGGAGCATCAACAATCACAGTACCAACGGTTTCGCCGGCCTTGATGGTGATGGTTTGCTTGTTGTCGAGCGTCAGGGTGACGTCGGTGTCAGCCTTGTTGCTCAAGGTGGCGGTGTAGGTGATTTTCCCGCCTTCACTCACTTCAGTCGGAGCCGAAAGGGTCACGGTAGTGGTGTTATCAGTACCTGGGGTATCCGTCACCACTGTGGTGACTTTGTCGGTACCTGGAACCAGGTTTTCAAAGTGCTCGCCACCGGTGACTTTTTCGATGCCGGTCGTAACAGTCTGGTCGCCTTTGTACACATCATCCGGTGCTACAGCCGAAACAGTACCGCTCGACTCGTTCACACCAATGGTGATGACCTGTTTGTTATCGAGGGTGATGGTCAGCGGACCAGTGGTGTTGGTGACTGGCTTGCCGTCTTTATCAACCAAGGTTGCGGTGTAAACGATTTCGCCGCCTTCACCCACGGTTTTAGTCGCGGTCAGGACCACATCAACCTTGTCGATGGTGTCGTTGATAGTCGTTGTCGCGCCGTCGCCTGCAACCACAAGCTTCTCGAAGTTGCCGCCCGCGGTGCCGGTGATCTGGACGGTCTGGGTGCTCTTGTCGATGAACACGTCATCGCCAGGGGCATCAACAATCACGGTACCAACGGTTTCGCCGGCCTTGATGGTGATGGTTTGCTTGTTATCGAGGGTCAGGGTGACGTCGGTATCCGCTTTATTAGAAAGCGTAGCGGTGTAAGTAATCTTGCCGCCTTCACTTACTTCAGTCGGAGCCGTCAACGTCACGGTAGTGGTGTTATCGGTGCCCGGTGTGTCGGTGACGACGGTGGTGACTTTGTCAGTACCTGGAACCAGGTTTTCAAAGTGCTCGCCACCGGTAACTTTTTCGATGCCGGTCGTAACAGTCTGGTCGCCTTTGTACACATCATCCGGCGCTACAGCCGAAACAGTACCGCTCGACTCGTTCACACCAATGGTGATGACCTGTTTGTTATCGAGGGTGATGGTCAGCGGACCAGTGGTGTTGGTAACTGGCTTGCCGTCTTTATCAACCAAGGTTGCGGTGTAAACGATTTCACCGCCTTCACCCACGGTTTTGGTCGCGGTCAGGACTACATCAACCTTGTCGATGGTGTCGTTGATCTGCGTAGTCGCACCGTCGCCTGCAACCACCAGCTTCTCGAAGTTACCGCCTTCAGTACCGGTGATCTGGACGGTTTGGGTGCTCTTATCGATGAACACGTCATCGCCAGGGGCATCAACAATCACAGTACCAACGGTTTCGCCGGCCTTGATGGTGATGGTTTGCTTGTTATCGAGCGTCAGGGTGACGTCGGTGTCAGCCTTGTTGCTCAAGGTGGCGGTGTAGGTGATTTTTCCACCTTCACTCACTTCAGTCGGAGCCGTCAGGGTCACAGTGGTGGTGTTATCAGTACCTGGGGTATCTGTCACCACGGTCGTGACTTTATCGGTACCTGGAACCAGGTTTTCAAAGTGCTCGCCACCGGTGACTTTTTCGATGCCGGTAGTAACGGTCTGGTCGCCTTTGTACACATCGTCCGGCGCTACAGCCGAAACAGTACCGCTCGACTCGTTCACACCAATGGTGATGACCTGTTTGTTATCGAGGGTGATGGTCAGCGGACCAGTGGTATTGGTAACTGGCTTGCCGTCCTTGTCGACCAGGGTGGCGGTGTAAACGATCTCGCCGCCTTCGCCGACAGTTTTAGTCGCGGTCAGGACCACATCGACTTTATCGATGGTGTCGTTGATCGTGGTGGTAGCGCCGTCGCCAGCAACCACAAGCTTCTCGAAGTTACCGCCTTCAGTGCCGGTGATCTGGACGGTTTGGGTGCTCTTGTCGATGAACACGTCATCGCCTGGAGCATCAACAATCACGGTACCAACGGTTTCGCCGGCCTTGATGGTGATGGTTTGTTTGTTATCGAGGGTCAGGGTGACGTCAGTGTCAGCCTTGTTGCTCAAGGTGGCGGTGTAGGTGATTTTTCCACCTTCACTCACTTCAGTCGGAGCCGTCAGGGTCACAGTGGTGGTGTTATCAGTACCCGGTGTGTCGGTTACGACGGTCGTGACTTTGTCAGTACCAGGGACCAGGTTCTCGAAGTGCTCGCCACCGGTGACTTTTTCGATGCCGGTCGTAACAGTTTGGTCGCCTTTGTACACATCGTCCGGCGCTACAGCCGAAACAGTACCGCTCGACTCGTTCACACCGATGGTGATGACCTGTTTGTTATCGAGGGTGATGGTCAGCGGGCCGGTGGTGTTTGTGACTGGCTTGCCGTCTTTATCAACCAAAGTCGCGGTGTAAACGATCTCGCCGCCTTCACCCACGGTTTTGGTCGCGGTCAGGACTACATCAACCTTGTCGATGGTGTCGTTGATCTGCGTCGTTGCGCCGTCGCCAGCAACCACCAGCTTCTCGAAGTTACCGCCTTCAGTACCGGTGATCTTGACGGTTTGGGTGCTCTTATCGATGAACACGTCATCGCCTGGAGCATCAACAATCACGGTACCAACGGTTTCACCGGCCTTGATGGTGATGGTTTGTTTGTTATCGAGCGTCAGGGTGACGTCGGTATCCGCTTTATTAGAAAGCGTAGCGGTGTAGGTGATCTTGCCGCCTTCACTTACTTCAGTCGGAGCCGTTAACGTCACGGTAGTGGTGTTGTCGGTGCCCGGTGTGTCGGTTACGACGGTCGTGACTTTGTCAGTACCAGGGACCAGGTTCTCGAAGTGCTCGCCACCGGTGACTGTTTCGATGCCGGTCGTGACAGTCTGGTCGCCTTTGTACACATCGTCCGGAGCCACAGCCGAAACAGTACCGCTCGACTCGTTCACACCAATGGTGATGACCTGTTTGTTATCGAGGGTGATGGTCAGCGGACCAGTGGTATTGGTAACTGGCTTGCCGTCTTTATCAACCAAAGTCGCGGTGTAAACGATCTCGCCGCCTTCACCCACGGTTTTGGTCGCGGTCAGGACTACATCAACCTTGTCGATGGTGTCGTTGATCTGCGTCGTTGCGCCGTCGCCAGCAACCACCAGCTTCTCGAAGTTACCGCCTTCAGTACCGGTGATCTTGACGGTTTGGGTGCTCTTATCGATGAACACGTCATCGCCTGGAGCATCAACAATCACGGTACCAACGGTTTCACCGGCCTTGATGGTGATGGTTTGTTTGTTATCGAGCGTCAGGGTGACGTCGGTATCCGCTTTATTAGAAAGCGTAGCGGTGTAGGTGATCTTGCCGCCTTCACTTACTTCAGTCGGAGCCGTTAACGTCACGGTAGTGGTGTTGTCGGTGCCCGGTGTGTCGGTTACGACGGTCGTGACTTTGTCAGTACCAGGGACCAGGTTCTCGAAGTGCTCGCCACCGGTGACTGTTTCGATGCCGGTCGTGACAGTCTGGTCGCCTTTGTACACATCGTCCGGAGCCACAGCCGAAACAGTACCGCTCGACTCGTTCACACCAATGGTGATGACCTGTTTGTTATCGAGGGTGATGGTCAGCGGACCAGTGGTATTGGTAACTGGCTTGCCGTCTTTATCAACCAAAGTCGCGGTGTAAACGATCTCGCCGCCTTCGCCGACAGTTTTGGTGGCGGTCAGCACCACATCAACTTTGTCGATGGTGTCGTTGATAGTCGTTGTCGCGCCGTCGCCTGCAACCACAAGCTTCTCGAAGTTGCCGCCCGCGGTGCCGGTGATCTGGACGGTTTGGGTGCTCTTGTCGATGAACACGTCATCGCCTGGTGCATCAACAATCACAGTACCAACGGTTTCGCCGGCCTTGATGGTGATGGTTTGCTTGTTATCGAGAGTCAGGGTGACGTCGGTATCCGCTTTATTAGAAAGCGTAGCGGTGTAGGTGATTTTTCCACCTTCACTCACTTCAGTCGGAGCCGTCAGGGTCACAGTGGTGGTGTTATCAGTACCTGGGGTATCCGTCACCACGGTGGTGACTTTATCGGTACCTGGGACCAGGTTTTCAAAGTGCTCGCCACCGGTGACTTTTTCGATGCCGGTCGTAACAGTTTGGTCGCCTTTATACACGTCGTCTGGCGCTACAGCCGAAACAGTACCGCTCGACTCGTTCACACCAATGGTGATGACCTGTTTGTTATCGAGGGTGATGGTCAGCGGACCAGTGGTGTTGGTGACTGGCTTGCCGTCTTTATCAACCAAAGTCGCGGTGTAAACGATCTCGCCGCCTTCACCCACGGTTTTGGTCGCGGTCAGGACTACATCGACTTTATCGATGGTGTCGTTGATCTGCGTCGTTGCGCCGTCGCCAGCGACTACGAGCTTCTCGAAGTTGCCACCCGCGGTGCCGGTGATCTGGACGGTCTGGGTGCTCTTGTCGATGAACACGTCATCGCCAGGGGCATCAACAATCACGGTACCAACGGTTTCGCCGGCCTTGATGGTGATGGTTTGCTTGTTGTCGAGCGTCAGGGTGACGTCGGTATCCGCTTTATTAGAAAGCGTAGCGGTGTAAGTGATCTTTCCACCTTCGTTGACGGCGTCTGGCGCGGTCAAGGTGACGGTGGTGGTGTTGTCGGTGCCCGGTGTGTCGGTGACGACGGTCGTGACTTTGTCAGTACCAGGGACCAGGTTCTCGAAGTGCTCGCCACCGGTGACTTTTTCGATGCCGGTCGTAACAGTTTGGTCGCCTTTGTACACATCGTCCGGCGCTACAGCCGAAACAGTACCGCTCGACTCGTTCACACCGATGGTGATGACCTGTTTGTTATCGAGGGTGATGGTCAGCGGGCCGGTGGTGTTGGTGACTGGCTTGCCGTCTTTATCAACCAAAGTCGCGGTGTAAACGATCTCGCCGCCTTCGCCGACAGTTTTGGTGGCAGTCAGGACCACATCGACTTTATCGATGGTGTCGTTGATCGTGGTGGTAGCGCCGTCGCCAGCAACTACGAGCTTCTCGAAGTTGCCACCAGCGGTGCCGGTGATCTGTACGGTCTGGGTGCTCTTGTCGATGAACACGTCATCGCCTGGAGCATCAACAATCACGGTACCAACGGTTTCGCCGGCCTTGATGGTGATGGTTTGCTTGTTGTCGAGCGTCAGGGTGACGTCGGTATCCGCTTTATTAGAAAGCGTCGCGGTGTAGGTGATCTTGCCGCCTTCACTTACTTCAGTCGGAGCCGTCAACGTAACGGTAGTGGTGTTATCGGTGCCCGGTGTATCGGTGACAGTCGTGGTGACCTTGTCAGTGCCCGGAACCAGGTTTTCAAAGTGCTCACCACCCGTTACTTCCTTGATGCCGGTAGTAACAGTCTGATCACCTTTGTACACATCATCCGGAGCCACAACCGAAACAGTCCCGCTCGACTGGTTCACGCCAATGGTGATGACCTGGTTGTTATCCAGAGTCACAGTCACTGGGCTGGTGATATTAGTCACCGGTGCGCCGTTCTTATCCACCAAGGTAGCGGTGTAAACGATCTCACCACCTTCACCCACGGTTTTGGTCGCGGTCAGCACCACATCGACCTTGTCGATGGTGTCGTTGATCTGCGTCGTCGCCCCACCCGGAGCGATATCAAGCTTCTCGAAACCACCACCCACAAAGTCCGGATTGATCGTGACGTTGATCGGACCCGCATCTTTGAATACGTCGTCGGTCGGTGCCTTGGAGGTCACTTGGCCTGTGGTCTCGCCCTTGGCGATAGTGATGACGTCACCATTGCTCAAGGTAAGGGTCAGGTCGCTGCCGGCCTTGTTGCTCAGGGTCGCGGTGTAGGTGATGTTGCCACCCTCGTCGGCCTCGCCCGGTGCGGTCAGGGTGACGGTGGTGGTGTCGGTGGTGCCGGGTGTGTCGGTCACGGTGGTGTTGACTGGCGTGGTGCCAGGTACCAGGTTCTCGAAATGCGCGCCGCCGGTCACATTGGTGATCGCGGTGGTGACGGTCTGGTTGCCCTCATACACGTCATTAGGCGCAACAGTGCTGGCAGTGCCCGCGGATTGGCCGACGCCAATGGTAATGGTCTGGCCATTGTCCAGGGTCACGGTCAACGGATTGGTGGTGTTGGTGACCGGATTACCCGCCTTGTCCACCAGCGACGCGGTGTAAACGATCTGGCCGCCTTCGCCCACGGTGGTGGTCGCCGTCAGGACCACATCGACCTTGTCGATGGTGTCGTTCACGGTGGTGGTAGCGCCGTCACCGGCCACTTCCAGTTTTTCGAAGTTACCGCCATCAGTCTCGACGATCTTCACAGTTTGCGTGCTTTTGTCGACAAACACATCATCGCCCGGAGCATCGACGGTGACGGAGCCAACGGTTTCACCCGCCTTGATGATGATGGTCGAACCGTTATCCAGCTTCAGCGTAACGTCGGTGTCTGCTTTATTGGAAAGCGTGGCGGTGTAGGTGATCTGGCCGCCTTCGTTGACATCGCCTGGCGCTGTCAGTGTCACGGTGGTGGTGTCGACCGAATCGGTGATGGTCGTGACGGCTGGCGTTGTGTTGGGCACCAGGTTTTCAAAGTTGCCACCGGTGGTCCCGGTGATAGTCGTAGTGACGGTGCTGCCGTTGACGTAGACGTCGTTCGCCGGGGTATCGACCACCACGGTGCCGACGGATTCGCCGGCCTTGATGGTGATCACCGAACCGTTGGACAACGTCACGGTCACCGGGGTTTGCGCCGGGTTGGTCAGCGTCGCGGTGTAGGTGATCTGGCCGCCTTCGGTCACGGTATTGGTGGCGGTGAGGGTCAGGCCAGTGTCATCCACCGAGTCGGTGATCGTGGTGACAGCTGGGGTGGTGTCGGGCTCCAGCTTTTCGAAGTTGCCACCGGTTGCCCCGGTAATGGTGGTGCTGACCGTGCTGCCATTGTTGTAGACGTCGTTGGCCGGTGTATCGACCACCACCGTACCGGTGGACTTGCCTGCCTCAATGGTGATCACCGAGCCGTTGCTCAAGGTGATGGTGACAGGGGTCTGTGCCGGGTTGGTCAGGGTCGCGGTGTAAGTGATCTGGCCGCCTTCGGTCACTGTTTCGCCTGCTGTCAGGGTCACAGTGGTGGTGTCGATGGTGTCGGTGATCTGGGTGACTGCCGGTGTCGGGTCGACGGTCAAGATCAGGTTGTTACCGCCGGTGGTGCCGGTGACGGTGACGCTGATCTGGCCTGGATCGATGTACGGGCTGTCGTTGGGCGCCAAAGGCACATTGACGGAGCCGGTCACTTGGCCGGCCGGGATGGTGATCACCGCGCCGTTGGACAGGGTGATCGTCAGGTTGCTGGTGGACGGCTGGGTCACTGTGGCGGTGTAGGTCAGCACGCCGCCGGCTTCGGTGATGGTCGGTGTGGCGCCCAGGGTCAGGGTCGACGGCAACGGTGCGGCCGTGAGTGGGTCAGTCGGCTGCCCGCCGAGTTCGTTGGTCAACGCATTGGTTGCGAAACCCAGGCCAGCAGTCGGAAAACCAATGGTCGGATCGACCGAGCCTGCGGTCTCATCAAGCATCACAAAGCTGTGGCCGCCACCGGCAGCGCCCGTGCCGGAAGCTGTTGCGCCTGCGGCGGTGGCTTCCAGGTCGGTGGTCGGGTCAGCGCCGGCGGCAATGGCCTGCTGCAGTTCGGCAACCGAAGGTGCGGCCTGTGCAGTGGCTTGGGCCAGGTCAGTGCTGGAGTCGGGCGCGTTGGCGCTCCACTGGGTATCACGCCCCAGGTCCAGCGTACGGCCATCGGCCAGCTCCAGGCTCACGGAGCCCGACATGCCGGTGTCTATCTGATCGCCGGCAAACAGGCGATCACCTTCAACCAGCACCCGACGGGCGCCTTCCGGAGAAATGACGAAAACTTGGCCAACAATGCTTTTGACGATTGCAACAACACTGCTCATTGAAGATTTCTCCGGCGATCCATTCTGTGGGTGTTCCTAAGGCTGAGATCCGATGGGATTCATCAGCCTGGGAGGTGCGTAGTTTATAAATCGGATGACGTCAAATATTTGGCTATATTTTTTGGCGATTTACTTTATGCCAAACTATTGACCTTCTTGGCGCCATCCTAAACAATCGCCTCGCTAATGTCACATTGATATTCATGCGGCGAACCGTCCTACATGTGTGAACCAGTTCCGCTTTTGAACTTTCCGACGTACGGTCATTACGGTAGCCATTTTCTAACGCAGCACAACCAAGTTGCTGTGACTTGAGACAAGAAGTCCTGGGGATTCTTAAAATGCGTTTGCACCTGCTTAAGGCAATACCGTTCGTTCTCGCCGCCAGTTTCGTACAAGCCCAAACCCTGCCCCAGGCCATGCAGCAAGCGCTGGATGTGCACCCTGAGATTCAGGCAGGTGTCAACGCTCGTATCGCGGCTGACTATCAGTTGCGTGCGGCCAAGGGTGGTTACCTGCCCCGTGTCGACCTGAACGCGGGTTATGGCCGTGAAGGCACCGACAGTTCATCCACCCGAGCCCGTGGCGGCCATTGGGACACCCTCAATCGCGGTGAATCGAGCCTGCGCCTGCAGCAAATGGTTTTTGACGGTTTTGCCACCTCCAGTGAAGTAGGGCGTCAACAAGCCACCGTTAACTCCCGCGCTTTTTCGTTGCTTGGCACTTCCGAGCGCACTGCATTGACGGTAGCCCAGGTTTACCTGGACGTCCTGACCCGTCGTGAGTTCGTGCGTCTGGCCGAAGACAACCTGCGTAACCACGAGCGCATCTACGACCAGATCAAACTGCGCACCCAGCGCGGTGTCGGCAGCGGGGCTGACCTGGACCAGGCTGAAGCCCGTTTGGCCCAAGCCCGTAACAACGTGATCACCGAGCAGACCAACCTGGCCGACGCCCAGACCAACTACCTCAGTGCCGTCGGCCAAGAAGCCGATCAGTTGGAGCGTCCGCCCAGCTTCATGGCGCTGCTGCCTGCAGACCTGAATGAAGCGCGTCGCCAGATGCTCGATAACAGCCCGATCCTGCGTTCGGCCGAATCCGATATCGCCGCTGCCGAAAAACAATACGAAGCCGCCAAGTCTTCCTTCTACCCACGTTTCGACGCCGAGTTGGGCCGTAACGCCGACAACAACATCGACGGCGACGCCAGCCACAACAACGGCTGGGAAGCCATGCTGCGCATGCGCTTCAACCTGTACGCCGGTGGCAGCAACAAGGCTGAGCTGGAGTCCAAGTCCTACCAGTCCAACCAGGCCCTGGATATCCGCAACAACGCCTTGCGCCAGTTGAACGAAGAACTGGGCCTGGCCTGGAACGCCATGAACAACGCCAATGCCCAGGTGCCGATTGCCCAGCAATACGTCGACCACAGCAGCAAGGTGCGCGGCGCCTACCAGAAACAATTCAGCCTGGGCGAACGAACTCTGCTTGACTTGCTCGACAGTGAAAACGAGCTGTTCACGGCTTCGCGTCGTTTGGAAGAGATAAAAAACGTTCAGTTATTTACTCAGTACCGAATCAAGGCGACCATGGGCGAGTTGCTCAAGAGCCAAGGAGTGGTCGCACCGATGGCCTCCGTCGTCCAGAACGATGTGAAGCCGAAAGTCCAACTGCCTGGGATGAATTGAGCTATTCCTTATAGTCCCATCTGTTAGTTGAGAGAGCCCGCGTGGAATCAGAAGTCAGTCGAGTCCATCTCAGTCATGATCCACGCACATTGCACGACGACCCGTTACTCGACGGGTTGTTGGCTCTCTGCGCCCTGCACCAGAAGCCCGCCAGTGCGGCGATGCTGACCACCGGTCTGCCATTGCCGGCACAGCAACTGACCGCCGACTTGCTGGCCCGGGCCGCGGCCCGCGCCGGTTTGCAAGGGCGGCTGCTGCAACGCAAGCTCGATTCGATCCCCCCGATTGCCATGCCGGCGCTGCTGTTGCTCAAGGATGGCCGTAGTGCCGTGCTGCTCGGCTGGCAGGGTGAGGACGAGGCGCAGGTGCTGCTCAGCGAAAGCGATGGCGGTGAAACCATCGTCAAGCGCCAGGCGTTGGCCGATGACTACACCGGTAAAGTGTTCTTTGCCCAGCCCCAACACAAATTCGATGTCAGCCACGGCACCCTGATCCCCCGGGCCCGCTCCTGGTTTCGTGACACCCTCAAGCGTTCGCGCTGGCTCTACGCCGATGCCATCGCCGCCAGTTTCCTGATCAACCTGATTGCCATGGCAGCGCCGCTGTTCGTGATGAACGTCTACGACCGCGTCGTGCCCAACCAGGCCACCGCCACCCTGTGGGTGCTGGCGACCGGTATTTTCATCGCCTACGTCTTCGACCTGGTCCTCAAGAGCCTGCGCAGCCTGTGCCTGGACCTGGCCGGCAAGAAAACCGACCTGATCATCTCGGCCACGTTGTTCGAGCGGATCGTCGGCATGTCGATGAAGTACCGTCCGGCACGGGTCGGCAGCTTCGCCCAGAACATCCACGAGTTTCAGAGCCTGCGTGATTTCCTCGCCTCCCTGACGCTCACCAGCCTGATCGACTTGCCGTTTACCCTGCTGATATTCATGGTGATCGCGATCCTCGGCGGGCATCTGGTGTGGATCCCCATGCTGGCCTTCCCGATTGCCCTGGGCATCGGCTACCTGCTGCAAAAGCCGCTGGTCGCCACCATGGAACGCACCATGGCCCTGGCCTCCGAGCGCCAGTCGAGCCTGATCGAAACCCTGGCCGGGCTGGATGCGGTCAAGGTCAACAACGCTGAAAGCGAGCGCCAATACCAGTGGGAGCAAACCATTGGCACCCTCAGCCGCCTTGAATTGCGGGTGAAAATGCTCTCTGGGCTGTCGATGAACATCACCCTGCTGATCCAGCAATTGGCGGGTGTGATCATGATTGTCTTCGGGGTCTACCAGATCATCGACGGCCACCTCAGCATGGGCGGCCTGATTGCCTGCTACATGCTCAGTGGCCGCGCCCTCAGCCCGCTGGCGTCGCTGTCGGGCCTGATGACCCGCTACCAGCAAGCCAAGGTCACCATGGTCTCCACCGACCAGATGATGGAGCTGCCCCAAGAGCGCAACTTCGAAGAACGCCCTTTGAGCCGCCGTACCCTGCAGGGCGCCATCGAGTGCCGGGGCCTGAATTTCACCTACCCCAACCAGCAGAACATGGCGCTCAAGAACATCAACCTGGTGATCAAGCCCGGCGAGAAGATCGGCATCATCGGGCGCAGCGGCTCGGGTAAAAGCTCCCTGGCCAAACTGATCGTGGGCCTCTACCAGCCCGACTCCGGCGCCTTGCTGGTGGACGGCGTGGACATTCGCCAGATCGACGTCAGCGAACTGCGCCACAACGTCGGCTATGTGCCCCAGGACATCCAACTGCTGGCCGGCACCCTGCGCGACAACCTGGTCTCCGGCGCCCGTTACGTTGAAGACGAAGTGGTACTGCAAGCCGCTGAGCTGGCGGGCGTCCACGAATTTGCCCGCTTGCATCCACAAGGCTACGAGCTGCAAGTGGGTGAGCGCGGCCAGAACCTCTCTGGCGGCCAGCGACAAAACGTCGCCCTGGCCCGCGCCCTGTTGCTCAACCCGCCTATCCTGCTGCTGGACGAACCGACCAGCGCCATGGACAACACCGGTGAAGAACGCTTGAAACAGCGCCTGCAAGCCGTTGTGGAAAACAAGACCGTGGTGCTGGTGACGCACCGTGCGTCGCTGTTGTCCCTGGTGGACCGTTTGTTGGTCATCGACCGTGGGCAAATCCTTGCCGATGGCCCGAAAGCCGTAGTGATGGAAGCGTTGAAGAAGGGGCAGATCAGTGTTGCGTAAATTCAAGGACGCGGTCCGTCGCTATTTCATTGGTTCCGATTCGCTGGATGGCCAGCCACTGCCAGAGGTCAAGAAGGCCCTGATCGAAGATGCCCCGCGTGTGGTGCGGTTGACCATCTGGGGGATCATCGGGTTTTTCCTGTGCATGCTGCTGTGGGCCGGTTTTGCCAAGGTCGACGAAGTGACGCGCGGTGATGGCAAGGCTATTCCATCCTCCAAGTTGCAGAAGATCCAGAACCTTGAGGGCGGCATCGTCGCCGAGCTGTACGTCAAGGAAGGGCAGATCGTCGAGGCTGGCGCGCCGCTGATCCGCCTGGACGACACGCGCTTTGTCTCCAACGCCGGGGAAACCGAGGCCCAGCGCCTGTCGCTGTTGCTGCGCATCGAACGCTTGAACGCCCAGGTCGAAGACCGGCCGCTGAACATTCCTGAAGACGTGCGTGCCGCTGCGCCCACCCAGGCCATCAACGAGCAGTCGCTGTATGAAAGCCGGCGCCAGCAGTTCAAGGATGAAATCGGTGGTTTGCAGGAACAACTGACCCAGCGCCAGCAGGAGATGCGCGAATACACCTCCAAGCAAGGCCAGTACCGTAACCAACTGTCGTTGCAGCGCCAGGAAATCAACATGTCCGAACCCCTGGTCGCCCAGGGTGCGGTGTCGCCGGTGGAAGTGCTGCGCCTCAAGCGCGCAGAAATGGAAACCCGTGGGCAACTGGACGCCACCACCCTGGCCATCCCCCGCGCCGACTCGGCGATCAAGGAAGTACAGCGCAAGATCGACGAAACGCGTGGTAAATACCGCAGTGAAGCGCTGACCGAGCTCAACGAGGCACGTACTGACCTGAACAAGGCCCAGGCCACCGGCAAAGCTCTCGAAGACCGCGTGAGCCGGACCCTGGTCACCTCGCCGGTGCGCGGGATCGTCAAGCAACTGTTGGTCAATACCATTGGCGGCGTGATCCAGCCGGGCAGCGACATGGTTGAAATCGTGCCGCTGGATGACACCTTGCTGGTAGAAGCCAAGATCCGCCCGCAAGACATCGCCTTCCTGCACCCGGGGCAAGAAGCCGTGGTCAAGTTCACCGCCTACGACTACACCATCTACGGCGGCCTCAAGGCCAAGCTGGAGCGCATCGGTGCCGACACCATCACCGATGAAGACAAGAAAACCACCTACTACATGATCACCTTGCGCACCGACCGCAGCCACCTGGGCACCGATGAGAAGCCACTGATCATCATCCCCGGCATGGTCGCCTCGGTCGACATCATCACCGGCAAGAAGACCATCCTCAGCTACCTGCTCAAGCCCATCATCAAGGCCCGGGCCGAGTCGCTGCAGGAGCGTTGATTTTCGGTGTCTGGGCGGGCCCTTTCGCGAGCAAGCCCGCTCCCACATTCGACTGCATTCCCATGTTGGAAATCGGTCGAATGTGGGAGCGGGCTTGCTCGCGAAGGGGCCCTCAACCTCCCCACAGCTTCCGGCCTTTATCCTCAAAAGGCCATATCGTTATTCTCTAACGGTATTTAAATTCCAATTCTTATATCTATAAAGTCACTCTCCTGACTGCCAGGGAGTGATCACATGTCCACCGCCACAGCCGCCTTACCCACCGCCCAAACCTTCGACATCCGCCCATTCCCCGGCAGCGTAGGCGCCGAGATCATTGGCCTGGATCTGTCGCGCCCGGTCGACGACCAGGACTTCGCCCGCATCCACCGTGCGCACCTGGACCACCATGTGGTGGTGTTCCGCGACCAGCGCATTACCCCCGAGCAACAGATCGCCTTCAGTCGCCGCTTCGGCGTGTTGCAGATCCATGTGCTCAAACAGTTCCTGCTGGCCAACCACCCGGAAATCCTCATCGTTTCCAACATCATCGAAAACGGCCAGTCCATCGGCCTGGGCGACGCGGGCAAATTCTGGCACTCGGACCTGTCATACAAGGAACTGCCGAGCCTGGGCTCGATGCTCCACGCTCAGGAACTGCCGTCCGAAGGCGGCGACACGCTGTTTGCCGACATGCACAAAGCCTGGGACCAGTTGCCCGAGCATCTGCGCAAGGCCGTGGAAGGTCGCAGCGCTGCGCATTCGTACACCGCGCGCTACAGCGAAACCAAATTCGAAGGCAACTGGCGCCCGACCCTGACCCCTGAACAACTGGCCCAGGTCGCCGAAGTGGTGCACCCGGTGGTGCGTACCCACCCGGAAAACGGGCGCCAGGCGCTGTTCGTCAGCGAAGGCTTCACCACCCGTATCGTCGGCCTGCCCGAAGACGAAAGCCGCGACCTGCTGGCCCAACTCTTCGCCCACAGCATCCACCCGCACAACATCTACCGCCACAGCTGGCAGCCCCACGACCTGGTGTTCTGGGACAACCGCTCGCTGATCCACCTGGCCGCCGGTTGCCCCAGCCACCTGCGTCGCAAACTGTTTCGCACCACCATCCAGGGCGACGCCCCCTTCTGATTCGGAGCATGACCATGTCCAGGAAAACCCCCTTTGCACGATTGGCCGCGACCGTTGGCCTTGGCGTCAGCCTGTTGGCCGGCAGTCTGGTTGCTCCCACTGTCGCCCAGGCCGAAGGCGAGATTCGCATTGCCGAGCAGTTCGGCATCGTTTACTTGCTGCTCAATGTGGTGCGCGACCAGAACCTGATCGAAAAATACGGCAAGCAGCAAGGTATCGACATCAAGGTCGACTGGACCCAATTGTCCGGAGGCGCGGCGGTCAATGACGCGCTGCTGTCTGGCTCCATCGACATTGCCGGCGCCGGTGTCGGCCCGCTGCTGACCATCTGGGACCGCACCCACGGCAAGCAGAACGTCAAGGCCGTGGCTTCCCTGGGCAACTTCCCTTACTACCTGGTCAGCAACAACCCCAAGGTCAAGACCATCGCCGACTTCACCGAAAAAGACCGCATCGCGGTACCGGCCGTGGGGGTTTCCGTGCAGTCGCGGTTCCTGCAATACGCGGCGGCCAAGCAATGGGGCGACAAGGAATTCAATCGCCTGGATAAATACACCATCGCCGTCCCGCACCCGGACGCCACGGCTGCGCTGATCGCCGGCGGTACCGAGCTGACCGGGCACTTCTCCAACCCGCCGTTCCAGGACCAGGCCCTGGCCAACCCGAACGTGCATGTGGTGCTCAACACCTATGACCTGTTGGGGCCGAACTCACCGACCGTGCTGTTCGCCACCGAGAAGTTTCGCAACGACAACCCGAAAACCTACAAGGCCTTTATCGACGCACTGACCGAGGCCGCGCAGTTTGCGCAGAACGACAAGGTCGCCGCTGCCGACACCTACATTCGCGTGACCAAGGCCAAGATCGACCGTGCCGCGCTGCTGAAAATCATCGACAACCCGCAATTCGAATTCAGCGTCACCCCGAAAAACACCTACCCGCTGGCCGAGTTCCTCTACCGCGTGGGCGCGATCAAGAACAAACCCGAGTCGTGGAAGGATTACTTCTTCCAGGATGCCAAGCCGCTGCAAGGGAGCTGAGATGAACGCACCCTTGCAGGGCCACACGGCCAGCAACCTGAACACCACTGAGGCGCTGCTCTCGGTGGATCACGTCAGCCTTGAATACCGCACGCCCGAACGGGTAGTGCGGGCCACCCACCAGGTCAGTTTCGAGATCGATCCGGCCGACCGTTTTGTACTGCTGGGGCCTTCGGGCTGCGGCAAGTCCACGCTGCTCAAGGCGGTAGCCGGTTTTATCAAACCCTGCGAAGGCGAAATTCGCCTGGTAGGGCAGAAGGTCGAGCAGCCGGGCCCGGATCGCATCGTGGTGTTCCAGGAGTTCGACCAGTTGCCGCCGTGGAAAACCGTCAAGCAGAACGTGATGTTCCCGCTGCTGGCGTCCAAGACCCTCAAGCGTCGCGAGGCCGAAGAACGGGCGTTGTACTACCTCGACAAGGTCGGCTTGAGCGCCTTTGCCGACGCCTATCCCCATACCCTGTCCGGTGGCATGAAGGCCCGCGTGGCGATTGCCCGGGCATTGGCCATGCAGCCGAAAATCCTGCTGATGGACGAACCGTTCGCCGCCCTCGACGCCCTGACCCGGCGCAAGATGCAAGAGGAGTTGCTGCTGCTGTGGGAGGAGGTGCGTTTTACCTTGCTGTTCGTCACCCACTCCATCGAAGAGGCCTTGGTGGTGGGTAACCGCATCCTGCTGCTGTCGCCCCATCCAGGGCGTGTGCGCGCCGAAATCCACAGCCATCAATATGACCTGCACAGCCTTGGCGGTGTGGAGTTCCAGGCGTCGGCGCGGCGTATTCATCGCCTGTTGTTCGATGAAACGCCCGAGGCAGAAACCGAGTTGGATTTTGCCGATATCCGCATCGCTTATTGAAGGACTGTGCCCATGCGCCAGGAATATGAAATCACCCTGCAACCGCTGCCCGGCGTGCCCGTGGAGCGTGCCTTACCCCTGCGCCAGCGCCTGTGGCAACAAGGCTGGTTGCGCAAAGGCTTGATCCTGATCGTGCTGGCGCTCCTCTGGGAAGCAGCGGCGCGCTATCAGAACAACGACCTGCTGCTGCCCAGTTTCCTGCAGACCTTCCACGCCTTCTACGACGGCATTGCCAGTGGCGAGCTGTTGGGTAAGGTCAGTATCTCGCTGGTGGTGCTGCTCAAGGGCTACCTGATCGGGATTGTCCTGGCATTCGCCCTGACCACGTTGGCGGTTTCGACCCAGATGGGCCGTGACCTGCTGAGCACCCTGACTTCGATGTTCAACCCGCTGCCGGCGATTGCCCTGCTGCCATTGGCGTTGCTGTGGTTTGGCCTGGGGCAGAACAGCCTGATTTTTGTGTTGGTGCACTCGGTGCTGTGGGCCCTGGCACTCAACACTTACTCGGGGTTTATGGGCGTGTCGGAAACCCTGCGCATGGCCGGCCGCAACTACGGCCTCAAGGGCATGCGCTTTGTGCTGTTTATCCTGATTCCGGCGGCGTTGCCGTCGATCCTCGCCGGGCTGAAGATTGGCTGGGCCTTTGCCTGGCGCACGCTGATCGCCGCCGAACTGGTGTTCGGCGCGACCAGCGGCAAGGGTGGCCTGGGCTGGTACATCTTCCAGAACCGCAACGAGCTGTACACCGACAAGGTCTTCGCGGGGCTGGCGGTGGTGATCCTTATCGGCCTGCTCGTAGAGAACCTGGTGTTCGACACCCTGGAGCGCGTCACCGTGAAGCGCTGGGGCATGCAGCGATAAACCCTTGCGCGGGCCTGGAGCCCCTCGCCACCGGGCAGTACCGGTAAAGCCTGCTACGATTGCGTGCGCTGTACTCCAAACCCATCATGAGTGCTTGGCATGCAATTACCGGATATGAACCTGTTGGTGGCCCTCGACGCTTTGCTCGACGAGGGCAGCGTGGTGGGCGCCGCGCGGCGGATGAACCTCAGCCCGGCCGCCATGAGCCGAACCCTGACGCGCATCCGCGAAGCGGTGGGCGATCCGATCCTGGTGCGCGCCGGGCGCGGCCTGGTGCCTACGCCCAAGGCCCTGGAGTTGCAAGGCCAGGTACGCAATGTGGTGGAGCAGGCGGCGTTGTTGTTTCGTTCGGCGGATGAAGTCGACCTGAGCACCCTGCGCCGGCGCTTCAGCGTGCGCGCCAATGACTTTTTTGTCGGCGTGTATGGCGGGCGGTTGTTCGACACCATGGAGCGGATGGCACCCCATTGCGAGCTGCGGTTCGTCCCCGAAGGCGACAGCGACGACGAAGCCCTGCGCGAAGGGCGCCTGGACTTGCGCGTCGGCAACACCATGCCGATCACCCCGGAAGTGAAGGTGCAGAACCTGTTCTCCACCACCTTCGTCGGCCTGGCCCGCGAAGGCCACCCGCTGTTCGACGAAGAAATCACCGCCGCACGCTTTGCCAGCTACTCCCATATCAGCATTTCCCGGCGCGGTATTGCCCGTGGGCCGATCGACACCGCCCTCAATGCCCAGGGCCTGGAACGCCGGGTGGCGATGATCGCGCCAGGGTTTCACGGCGCGATGTTCATGCTGCCCGACTCCGACCTGATCCTGCCGGTGCCCAAGGAAGCGCTGTACAGCGCCAATCGCCTGAAACTGCCGCTGCGCGCATTCACCTTGCCGATCTCCCTGCCGACCCTGGTGCTGACCCAGGCCTGGCACCCGCGTTTCGACAAAGACCCGGCGCACAAATGGCTGCGTGAAACCATGCGCGAAAGCTGTGCGGCGACTTGGCGTGAAGCCCAGCCCACCTGACAACTTCGATCCAAATATGTGGAGCTAGCCTAGCTTGTGTGGGAGCTGGCTTGCCTGCGATAGGGGTGTGTCAGCTAAGGCATCTGTCACTGGTACACCGCTATCGCAGGCAAGCCTGCTCCCACATTCAATCATTGCGTCTGATGCAGTTATAACCTTCCCATAAGTCAGTTTTCGTCATGTCTAAGCCTTATTAAACTGCTCGGGTATTCTATTTTCGAGTTGTACCTTCATGACTTCCCTCGCTGCCCCCGCTCCCTTGGCTGCAGCCAAACCCGCCGCCGTCAGCCCCCCTGTGTTTGGCCCGCGGATCATCATCGGCCTGGTCGGCGTGCTGCTGGCGGTTCTGGTTTCGGGCCTGAACGAAATGGTGACCAAGGTCGCCCTCGCCGATATCCGCGGTGCGCTGTACATCGGGTTTGACGAAGGCACCTGGCTGGTTGCCGCCTACACGGCTACCTCCGTCTCGGCCATGGCCTTTGCGCCGTGGTGTTCGGTGACGTTTTCGCTGCGCCGCTTCACCCTGTGGGCCATCGGCCTGTTTACCCTGCTGGGGGTGCTGTGCCCCTTGGCACCGAACTACGAAAGCCTGCTGCTGCTGCGTACCTTGCAAGGCCTGGCCGGTGGCGCTCTACCGCCGATGCTGATGACCGTGGCCCTGCGCTTTTTGCCGGCCAACGTCAAACTCTACGGCCTGGCCGGCTACGCCCTGACCGCTACCTTCGGCCCCAGCCTCGGCACACCGCTGGCGGCGCTGTGGACCGAATATGTCGGTTGGCAGTGGGCGTTCTGGCAGATCGTCGCGCCGTGCCTGCTGGCGATGGCCGCCGTGGCCTACGGCCTGCCCCAGGATCCGTTGCGCCTGGAGCGCCTCAAGCAATTCAACTGGCGCGGCCTGCTGCTGGGGTTCCCGGCGATCTGCATGCTGGTGATCGGCATCTTGCAGGGCAATCGCCTGGACTGGTTCGAGTCGCCGCTGATCACCACGCTGCTGGTGGGCGGGGTGCTGTTGCTGGTGCTGTTCATGATCAATGAATGGTCACACCCGATGCCGTTCTTCAAGTTGCAGATGCTCGGCCTGCGCAACCTGTCGTTTGCCTTGATCGTGCTGGCCGGGGTGCTGGTGGTGCTGCAGGCGGTGATCATCCTGCCGTCCAGCTACCTGGCGCAGGTGCAGGGCTATCGGCCGCTGCAGACCGCGCCGGTAATGCTGGTCATGGCCCTGCCACAGTTGATCGCCCTGCCGCTGGTAGCGGCCCTGTGCAACCTGCGCTGGGTGGATTGCCGCTGGGTGCTGGGGATTGGCCTGGGCATGCTGACCCTCTCGTGTATCGGCGGCGCGCAACTGACCTCGGCGTGGATCCGGGACGAGTTCTACGTGCTGCAACTGCTGCAGATTTTCGGGCAGCCGATGGCGGTGTTGCCGCTGTTGATGCTGTCTACCGGCAGCATCGTGCCCACCGACGGGCCGTTCGCCTCGGCCTGGTTCAACACGGTCAAGGGCCTGGCCGCCGTGGTCGCCACCGGCGTGATCGAGGTACTGACCACCCACCGCCTGCATTTCCACTCGACCATGTTGGTGGACGCCCTAGGCAACTCGCCCCTGGCCGACGGCGATGCCACGGGCCTGGCCCATCGGCTGCACCAGCAGGCCGTGGTGCTGACGTCTTCGGATCTCTATTACGTCATGGCCGGTGTCGCGGTGGCGTTGATCCTGCTGATTTTCTGGATGCCGACGCGGATTTTCCCGCCGCGCGCACCCGCCTGATTGTTGACTGAAACAAAGGATTCCCATGAAACGTAAAGACCAGATTGCCGTGACTGTTATCGCCGTGTGCGCCGTGGGCGTGCTGGTGTACCTGCTGGCGCCGGGCGTGTTTGGCAGCAAGCGCCAGACCACCAACGACGCCTTCGTCGCTGCCGACTACACCCTGGTGGCGCCACGGGTGGCCGGGTTTATCAAAGAGGTGCTGGTAGAGGACAACCAACAGGTCAAGGCCGGGCAGTTGCTGGCGCTGATCGATGACCGCGATTTGCGCGCCGCCGCCCAGGCCGCCGATGCCGAGACCCTGATGGCCCAGGCCCAACTGAAAAACGCAGTAGCCACCCTTGAGCGGCAAAGCTCGGTGATCGCCCAGGCCCAGGCCACCGTGGCCGCCGATCGCGCCGAAGTGGCCTTTGCCGAACACGAATTGAGCCGCTACAACCACCTTGCCGGTGTCGGCGCCGGCACTGTGCAGAACGCCCAGCAAGCCAAGACCCGCATCGACCAGGCCAATGCGCGCCTGGCCAACGCCACAGCGGTACTGGCCGCCGAACGCAAGCAGGTGGAAATCCTCACGGCCCAGCGCGATGCAGCTGAAGGCGGTTTGAAGCGGGCCCAGGCCGCGCTGGAAATGGCCAGCTATCAGCTGTCGTACACACGCATCGTCGCGCCGGTGGACGGCATGGTTGGCGAGCGTGCGGTGCGGGTCGGGGCCTTTGTCACACCCGGCAGCAAGATCCTCGCCGTGGTGCCGCTGGCCGACGCGTATGTGGTGGCCAATTTCCAGGAAAACCAACTGTCCCACATGCATGCCGGCCAAACGGTTGAAGTGCGGGTCGACAGCCTCGACGGTGAAGTGCTCCAGGGCCACCTGGAAAGCCTGGCGCCGGCCACGGGCGTGACCTTCGCCTCGGTCAAGCCAGACAACGCCACCGGCAACTTCACCAAGGTGGTGCAGCGTATTCCGGTGAAAATCCTCCTGGAGCCAGGGCAGGCGCATATTCATCGCCTGCGGGTCGGTATGTCGGTGGAGGCCAGCGTCAACACCCAGCCCAGTGCGCAGCAACGTGAGGTGGCGCAGCAATGAGAAAACTCGCGCTGCTTACTCTGAGCATGATCAGCCTGGGCGCTTGCACCGTCGGCCCGGACTTTAAGCGGCCCGACACCCAGTCGGCGACGCAATGGGCCGAGCCCCAGGGCCGCCAGGCCGCCAGCCGCGCGGTCAGCGACCCGTTGGAGGAACAGTGGTGGGACGTGTTCCACGACCGGCAACTGTCGGCCCTGGTGCGCCGGGCACTGAGCGACAACCTCGACTTGAAACTGGCCAGCAGCCGCCTGCAACAGAGCCGTGCGGTGCGCCAGGTGACGACCGCCGGGCGCTATCCAGAGGTCAGCGCCGATGGCAACTACGGCCGCAAACGCAACAGCGCCAATGGCCTGAGCGACCCGTCCGGCAACAACGGCCGTTCGGCCTTCAACCTGTGGGACGCCGGTTTTGCCGCTTCCTGGGAGCTGGATTTCTGGGGCCGGGTAAGGCGCGAAACCGAAGCTGCCGACGCCACCCTGCAAGTGGCCGAAAACGACCGCCGCAGCGTACTCCTGTCGGTGCTGGCCGAGACCGCCCAGGACTACATCCAACTGCGCGGCGTGCAAAGCACCCGTGCGGTCACCGAGCAAAACCTCGACGTGGCCCGCCGTAGCCTGAAACTCTCGCAGCTGCGTTTGGCCGATGGCGTGGCGACCCACCTGGATGTCGCTGAAGCCGCTGCGCAAGTGGCCGCCATCGAAGCGCGACTGCCGGATTTGCAGCAGCGCCAGGACCAGTTGATCAACGCCCTGAGCCTGTTGATGGGCCAGGCGCCGCAAGCCTTGCATGCGCAACTGTCGCAGGACGGCGCAGTGCCCCAGACCCAGCGCCAGGTTGCGATTGGCCTGCCGTCGCAACTGGCACAGCGCCGCCCGGACATCCGCCAGGCCGAAGCACGCCTGCATGCGGCGACCGCCAGCATTGGCGTGGCCAAGGGTGACTTCTACCCGCGTATCACCCTGTCGGGCAGCCTCGGTTCCCAGGCCATGCAATTGTCGGATCTGGGCTCCTGGGGTTCACGCACCTTTGCCTTCGGCCCGTCGCTGAGCCTGCCGCTGTTCAACGGTGGCCGCCTGCAAGGCATGCTCGACCTGCGCGAGGCCCAGCAGCAGGAAGCGGCTCTGGCTTACCAGCAGACCGTGCTGCGCGCCTGGCATGAGATCGACGACCAGTTGACTCGCTACAACGCCAGCCAACTGCGCCGCGACAGCCTCGCCGAAGCGGTGCGCCAGAACCAGATCGCCCTGGACACCGCCCAGCACCAGTACGTCGAAGGGGTGGTGGATTTCGTCAACGTGCTCACGGTGCAGAGCGCTTTGCTGGCGACCCAGGAACAATGGGTGGAAAGCTCCACCGGCGTGTCCCTGGCCATGGTCGGCCTGTACAAGGCACTGGGTGGGGGCTGGGAGTCGGTGTACCCGTTGTCCAGCTAGATCCTGTTGGTTTGGTAATGGGCTTGTTGTGTTGAACTGGCTTGTGGTGGTGAGCGGGCTTGGTGTGGCGAGCGGGCTTGCCCCGCGCTGGGCTGCGCAGCAGCCCCAACAACACACCGCTGTTTTCCAGACACACCGCGCAGATAGGTTTTAGGGCTGCTGCGCAGCCCAGCGCGGGGCAAGCCCGCTCGCCACACCAAACCGGCTCACCACAATAAGCCTGCGGGGCACAATCTGGGGGCTCTGAAAACAAAGATTTTGCCAGTCGCGACACAAGCTGTAATGATAATTGCTCTCAATAATGTATCCGAGCGATTCATGGACACCGCGACTGACGGCCAGCAACAGCTTCATCTCCTGTACCGCGACCATCATGGCTGGCTGCAAGGCTGGCTGCGCAAGCGCCTGGGCGACCGTGAGCACGCCGCCGATGTGGCCCAGGACACGTTCCTGCGCCTGTTGGTGTCCGGGCGTTTTCCCGGGGCCAAGGAAAGCCGCAGCTACCTGACGCAGATCGCGCGCAACCTGGTGATCGACCAATGGCGGCGCCTGCGCATCGAGCGCGCCTATCTGGAAAGCATCGCGCACTTGCCCGAGCCGCAGTCGCCGTCACTGGAGACCCGCGCCCTGATCCTCGAAACCCTGATGCAGATCGACGCCATGCTCGACCGCATGCCCGAGAACGTGCGCCGCGCGTTCCTCTTGTCGCAGTTCGAAGGCCTGACCTACGGGCAGATCGCCGAACGCCTGGGGGTGACGATCAGCTCGGTGCAGAAGTACATGACCCGCGCGATCATCGCCTGCTACCAGGTGGCCTACGAAGAATGAGAGCCCGCCATGACGCGCCGATTGCCCCGGCTGTGGTCGAGCAGGCCAGCGAGTGGTTAATGCTGCAATGGGGCGGCGAATTCGACGGGGCCCAGCGCCAGGCCTTTGCCCATTGGCAGGCTGCCGACCCGGAGCATCGCCGCGCCTGGCAGCGTTTGCAGCAGTTACAGCAGACCTTGGGCGGCGTGCCCGTCGACAGCGCCCGTGCGGTGTTGCGCGACGCGCCAGACCCCCAGCGTCGGGCCGCGTTGAAACTGCTCGGGTTGCTGCTGGTGGCCGGTGGCAGCGGTTATTGGGTCCAGGGCAGCCAGCCCTGGCAGGCGGCCTTTGCCGAGCATCGCACCGCTACCGGCGAGATTCGTCACCTGACCTTGAGCGACGGCACCCACCTGGACCTTAACAGCGACAGCGCCATCGACCTGCGCTTCAGTGCCACTGAGCGGCGCATCCGCCTGATTCGTGGCGAGATCCTTTTGACCAGCGGCCACGACCCATCCCGCCCGTTGATCGTCGAGACCGCCGCCGGCGATATCCAGGCCCTGGGCACCCGGTTTGCCGTGCGCGAACTGGACGACGGTAGCCGCGTTGATCTGTATGAAGGGCGCGTGCAGGTGCGCCCGGTGCAGGGGGTGCCAGTGCTGATGAACGCGGGGGACAGCCTGTGGTTCAGCGCAACCCAGACCTCGGCGGTGACCGCGCTGGATGCCAACGCCAGCAGTTGGACCCAGAATCGCCTGATCGCCGAGCGCCAGCCGCTAGGGCGCTTTGTCGCTGAACTGAGCCGCTATCGGCCAGGGGTTTTGCGTTGCGATGAATCGGTGTCGGGCCTGTTGCTGACGGGCGTATTTCCCCTGAATGACACCGACGCGATCCTCGCAGCGCTGGAGCGCTCGCTACCGGTGCAGGCACAGGCGGTGACCCGTTACTGGGTCACCATCAAACCCAGGGCCTGACACACCGCCATCGCCGGCAAGCCGGCTCCTACAGGGTCTTTGAAAAAAATCTGATTTTCTTTTGTCGGTTTTCCAATCCCGTGCGGGATACCTCTTGAAAGCCAATCAAGAAGCGTTCTCACGGGGGAGTCCTGCAATGCCGCACCACCCAATCCAACCTCTGGCCCGCGCCCTGCGCCGTGGCCTGTTTATCAGTGTGCTGGCGACTGTACCGGTCGTCCCGACCATGGTTCAGGCCCAGGAGAGCGCCGGCGAAGCCTTGCGCCAATACAACATCCCCGCCGGTAGCCTCGACCAGGCGTTGAACCGTTTCGCCAGCGCCTCGGGGATTTTGCTCTCGGTGGACGCGGCACTGACTTCTGGCAAACGCAGCCCTGGCTTGCAAGGTCGCTATGCCACCGGGCCTGGATTGGAGCAGTTGTTGGCGGGCAGCGGCCTGGTGGCGATGCAATCCGCGGGTGGCTGGTCGGTGCAGGCGATTTCGGGGGACGGCTCGGTGCAATTGGGCGCGACGCGGATCAGCGCCCAGCAGGCCCAGGAGAACGCCTGGGGCCCGGTCGACGGCATCGTCGCCACGCGTAGCGCCACGGGCAGCAAGACCGATGCGGCACTGGTGGAAATCCCCCAGACCATCAACGTCATCACCGCCGCCGAAATCAAGGCGCGCGGTGCGCAAAGCGTGACCCAGGCGTTGCTCTACACCCCAGGCATGAGCGCCGGTGGTTTTTCCGACCGGGTGAAGCTGTTCGATGAGCCGACCTCCCGTGGTTTCTCGCCAACGCCCCTGTACCTCGACGGCCTGCACTTGCCGTACGGCGGTGGCAGTACCGGCGGTGCGTTGCAGATCGAGCCCTATTCCCTGGAGCGCATCGAAGTGCTCAAGGGCCCGGCATCGGTGCTGTACGGGCACAACCAGCCGGGCGGCATCGTCAATATGGTCAGCAAGCGCCCCAGCGAGACGCCGGTGCGCCAGGTGGTGCTCGAAGCCGGCACCTACGAGCACAAGAGCGCGGCCCTCGACCTCAGTGGCCCGTTGGATGACCAAGGCCAATTCTTCTATCGCCTTACTGGACGACTCAAGGACGAACAGGGCGAGATCGACTACTTCGAAAACAAGCGCCAATTCATCGCGCCCAGCCTGACCTGGCGACCCAATGACGACACCAGCCTGACCCTCTTCGCCCAATATCAGAAAGACAAGGGCGTGCCCGAAGCCCAGGGGCTGCCGGCCTCCGGGACGATCTGGAAAAACCCGAACGGCAAGATCGACCGTGATCTGTTTATCGGTGAGCCAGGCGTCAACAAATACAACCGCGAACAGGTCGCCTTCGGCTACGAGTTGTCCCATCGTTTGAACGACACCTGGACCCTCAAGCAAAACGCGCGCTATGCCGAAGTGGACGACCGCTACGTGGCGCCGTTGCACGGCTATCGATTTGTCGCCAACCCGGCCACCGGCGCCATGGATCAACGCTACCTGCAGCGCTTCGGTGTGGATTGGCGGCAGAACAACAAAGTCATCGGCGTGGATAACATCGCCCAGGCCGAGTTCAACACTGGCGAGTTTTCCCACACCCTGATCGTGGGCCTGGACTACTACCATTTCAATTCCAAGTTCCTCGGCCTCTACGACCGCAATCCGCCGATCATCGACCTGTTCACGCCGGTCTACGGCCAGCCGCTGAATTTTGGCCAGCCGTACCGCTGGGACAACACCATCACCCAGACCGGCCTGTATGTGCAGGACCAGATCAAGTGGGACAAGTGGGCGCTGGTGCTGGGCGGGCGTTATGACTGGGCCAACGTGGTCAACAAGGTGCCGCTGAGCGGCGACCGCACCAGCAGCAAGGACCAGGCATTCACGGGGCGCGCGGGCCTGGTATACCTGTTCGATAACGGCCTGGCGCCGTTTATCAGCTACTCGGAATCCTTCCTGCCGCTGTCCGGCCTCGATGCCAACCGGAAGCCCTTCGACCCGTCCACCGGCAACCAGTATGAGGTCGGCGTGAAGTACCAGCCGCCGGGCCAGGAAAGTTTTGTGCAGGTCTCGGTCTACCAACTGGACCAGGAAAATATCCTGACGGCCAATCCGCTCAGCTACGTCAGCAGCCAGAGCGGGGCCATGCGTTCGCGCGGCGTCGAGTTCGAAGCCAAGGCGGTGCTGAGCGACGCTTGGGATGTGGTCGCTTCGGCCGCGCGCAACGACATCAAGTACACCAAGGACGACGAAGGTCGCGAAGGCCGCCACCCGGCGGGCATCTCACCCCTGACGGCGGCGTTGTGGGTCAACTACACGGTGATCGGCGACAGCCCCCTGGCCGGCCTCGGCGCAGGCCTGGGTGCCCGCTACTCGCGCAGCAGCATGGGTGACTATTTTGCCGGCGCCTTCACGGTGCCGTCCTACACCGTCTACGATGCCAGCCTGAGCTACGACCTGGGCGCCTCGCCCCTCAAGCTCAAAGGCGTGAAGCTGGCGATGAATGTGCAGAACCTTGCCAATAAAACCTATGTGTCGCAGTGCACCAGCGACCTGGACTGCTACTACGGCGAAGGGCGCACGGTGGTGTCGAGCCTGACCTACGACTGGTAAGGCACAACCCTGTAGGAGCCGGCAAGCCGGCTCCTACAGGTTGATCAGTGGGGATTCTGCAAAAACACCACATACCCGCGAAACCACTCACTCTCCTGCAAATACTCCGGCTCCTGCCAATCCCCGCCCTGGATCAAGCCGATCTTGAACGGTAGCCCCAGCCGGTTCATCCGTGGCAGGTACGCCGCGTAGTCCGGGATGCTGTGGCGCCCCTGGTAGGTCTGCACCACCACTTCATCCACTACGCCGTTGAGCTGGGCGATGGCGGCCGAGTCGGCGTTGCTGCTCCAGTCCATCAGGCCGGTGATGCTCAGGCGCAAATCCTTTGGCAGGCGCTGGCGCAGGTCCTTGAGGAAGTCGGCGTATTCGTGCAGGTATTGGGTGCGGGCATCGAAGTCGATCTGGATGCCCACCACCGGGTTACCCGCTGCACGCCAACGTTGCACCTGCCCGAGCAATTTCGTGTAGACCGGCTCTGGCCAACGCAGGGTGTGGGCGCGGTAGACCACCCACACCTCACCCTGGCGGATGCGCGGCACGCTTATGCCCTGGGCGATGAACTGCACGCCAAGGCTGGGTTGGCGGCGGGTCGAGTTGATCTGCCCTTGGAGGATGTACAGGGTCTTGGCTTGCTTGAGCACCGGCTGTGGGGCGACGCCGCTCCACAACCAGAAAGCGTCATAGTCGTGGGCGTCGACGGTGGCGAAGGCCGGGCTCGCCAACAGCAGCAAGCCTAGCCACAGGTGTTTCACCAGTAGTACTGCAGCGACTTGCCCCACTGCGTGTCGGCAAACCCGGTTTTCAACTGGCGGAACCAGCCTTTGCGCACCGCCTTGTCGACGTCTTCGCCACCGCAGCTGTTATAGCCCGAAGGTGCATAGCAGTTGATCGCCCGGAACAGCGCATAAGCCTTGTCGTCCCGAGGCGCCTTGGGGTTGGCGATCACCTGCTTATAGCCATCGAGCCGCGAGAAGGTTTCACCGCTGAAACCCGATGCGGTACTGCCCAGGCTGCCGGCCGAGCGCGCCTCTTCCAGGGGCATGCCGTCCAGGCCGTTGCGCAGGATGAACTCACCCAGGCAGTTGAGGGCGTGTGGGTTTTTCGCGTCGTTTTGCAAGGTGCTGGCGGTTTGCGCGATGGTCGGGCAGGTGTAGCCGGACGGCGCCTTGTCGCCGCTCCAGCGGAACAAGGTCAGCGCCTGGCCACCGTCGTACACATAGCCCAGGCTAGTGCCGATTTTATCTGCGGCGGGCGAGGCCGGCAGTTGCTGCAAATCCTCGGCAAAAGTCGCGAACTGGCCGCGCAACAGGTCTTTGTAAAGCAATACAAATTGCGCGGTACGGCGCTCCAGCGGGTCGCTGGCCTGGCTGATCTGCTGGCGCAGCAACTCGGGGCCGGCGACGCTGCGTAGCAGGATATAGCGCACTTGCGCAGTCTGGATCGGCGAGTCGGCGGCGAACACCTTGGCCAATTGGCCGCTGCGTTCGTAGTTCATCGCCAGGGCCAATTCCAGTTGCTCGCGCTGCAACGGTTGCTTGGCCAGTGGCAGCAGTTGCAGCCACAGCGTTTCTGCGCCTTTCCAGTCGTTCTTGGCTTCCAGGGCCAGGCCGCGCAGGGTTTGCTGGCTGAATGCCAAGTAATCCAGGCTCGCTGGCAGCGCTGGCGGCAGATGTTTCAGCGCCGTGTCCGGCTGGTGCTCGACATACAGGGCAAACGCCGCCTGCAGGTAGTCGTACAGCGCCGGCTCGTTGGCAAATGCAGCCTTCTGGGCGTCGAGGGTGGCGCGGGTCAGCTTGGGCGGGTTGTTGGCGCGCATCCACATCAGATCGTTGATCGCCAGCAACAGCGGGTTGCGGATGGTCTCGGCGTAGCTGGTCAGCAGCTTGTTGTCGGTTTCTTCCACCAGTTCATCGATAGACCCATTGCGCTCGGCATCGCTGGCCTCGGTCAGTTGCCAGGCGTAGTCGTCGGCCAGCTTGGCCGCATCGCCGGCCAGCCAATGGACCCTACGCAGCAGGCCGCGAGCGGAGGCCGCGTAGTCGCCCTGTGGATAAGTCTTCAGGTAGCTGAGAAAACTGTGCTCGGCTTCATCCAGGGCCGACTTATCCACAGCCTGGCGCTGGGGCAGGCCGTATTCATCGAAGGCGTTTTCCTGGGCATGGTTGAGCGACGCGCGGGCGATCATGTACACCGCCGTTTCCTTCAGCCACGGCAACGTGGTCACGGTGACGGCGGCAAACCCACGCTCGGCATACACAAAGCGCCCGCTGTAAAAGTCGGCAGCGGCGAGCAGGTAGGTGGTCAGTTCACGGCCCTGGGTGGATGCAATCAACTGGGGTTCGAGCAGCACTTCGCCCTGCCAGTCGCAGGTGCCAAGTAATTTCAAGCGTGCATTGGCCAGCAGCACCCGCTCATTCGCCGGCACATCGGCCTTGATCACTTGGCGTACAAATTCGGTGGCGCTCTGCACATTGTTGCTGCGACAGCGGCTGCCTTCGCCCCACAAAAACTGATCGCCTGCCGCTGCCGTGGCCTCGCGCTGGATGCCCAGCGAGGCCAGCAGTTGCGCAAGCTCCGCGCCTTGTTCCTCAGGCGCCTGCACCTCGGGAGGGCGGGGCACCAGGCGATACACCGGGAACGGGACCGGGCCAAAGCCCTGGGCCAGGTCATCTTCGCCCAGTGCGTTGGGGGTCAGGGGCGCATTCTTTTTCGCCGCGAGCAATAGGCGCAGGTTGGTCCGGCTGTCATTGCCGGGGCTCAGAAAAGGCATGTTGCTACAGGCGGTCAGCGAATCCTGGGAGACGCGCCAGTCGGGGTAGCAGGAGTCGTCGCCACTGGCCTGGGCCTGCAGGGAAACGCCGGCACACAGTGCCAGGGCCAGGGATGACAGAAGACCGATGCGCATGAATTGTCCTTATTCCGAGTGTCCGCGAATGCCGCTGGGCAAAGGTGAAGATGATAGCGTGAACATTGCAAGATGTTGCACCGGTGGCAGCCATTCGCTGAGTTTTATCGGTCTAGACTGTGGGCAATTACCTGGTTTTGGAGTTGTCATGGAATCGCCTGTTCACAGTCTGCCGTCATTGTTCAAACAGCTTGGGTTGCCCGATGACGCCCTCAGCATTGAGCGTTTTGTTGCCGTGCATTCGCCGCTCAAGGCGGAGTTGAAATTGGAAGATGCGTTTTTCTGGACGGATAGCCAGAAGGCTTTTTTGCGCGAGGAAATCCTCGAGGATGCGGATTGGGCGCACGTGGTGGATGAACTGAATGTGCGGTTGCGCCGCAGTCGCCTGTAGGAGCGAGCTTACTCGCGAAGGTCGGTAACGATGGCGTGGGTAGCTTGGATCAACGCGGTGTATTGGCGTTTTTCGCGAGCAAGCTCGCTCCTACAGGCCACGCCCGCCGCCTATCAGGGAATTTGTATCAAAAGTTGACGAGATTCCATTCCTCGATCATATTGATAGTTAGCAAACTAACTGTATGCGAATTATCCCGTGTCCCACTCCCTCGAACACCTTCACATGAGCCTCAGCAGCAGCATGGTGGCTGGCGCCCGTCACTGGCGCAAAATCTGCCAGAGCACCCTGGTGAGCTACGGTATTTCCGAAGCCTGCGCAGTGCCTTTACTGATGATCGGCCGTCTCGGCGACGGCGTGCATCAAGTCAAGGTGGCCCAGGCCTCGGGGATGGAAAGCCCGTCCCTGGTGCGCCTGCTCGACCAACTGTGCAGCAGCGGTTATGTGTGCCGCACCGAAGATATCCACGACCGCCGCGCCAAGGCCTTGAGCCTCACCGAGCGCGGTCGGGAGCTGGTGCAAGCCGTGGAGGCGCAACTGGTGCGCCTGCGTCGTGAAGTGCTGGCCGACATTGCGCCCACCGATATGCAGGCCGCGCTGCGTGTGTTGCGCGCCTTTGAGGCGGCGACGCTTTGAACGGATTTTTCAGCGGCTTTCCGCCCGCTCGCGACTGGTTCTACGGCGTGCGTACCTTCGCCGCCTCGATGATCGCGTTGTACATCGCCATGCTCATGCAAATGCCGCGTCCGTATTGGGCGATGGCCACGGTGTATATCGTCTCCAGCCCGTTTGTCGGCCCCACCAGTTCCAAGGCGTTGTACCGCGCCATCGGCACCTTGATGGGCGCGGCGGCGGCGGTGTTTTTTGTGCCGATGTTTGTACAGTCGCCCTACATTCTGGTGGTGGTGATTGCGTTGTGGACGGGCACTTTGCTGTTCCTCTCCATGCACCTGCGCACAGCCAACAACTACGCCTTGATGCTGGCCGGCTACACCCTGCCGCTGATCGCCCTGCCGGTGGTGGATAACCCCCTGGCGGTGTGGGATGTGGCCGAGGCGCGGACCGAAGAAATCTTCCTCGGCATCGCAGTGGCCGCCGTGGTGGGCGCGATGTTCTGGCCGCGCCGCCTGATGCCGGTGTTCGATGGCTCGGTGGCCAAGTGGTTTGCCGATGCCCAGGTCTACAGCCAGCGCTTTCTGACGCGCAATGTGCAGCCTGAAGAAGTCAGCAACCTGCGCGGCGGTATGGTCGCCACCTTCAACACTCTCGAATTGATGATCGGCCAGTTGCCCCACGAAGGCGCACGGCCGCAGACCGTGCGTAACACCAAGGAACTGCGTGGGCGCATGATCCACCTGCTGCCGGTGGTGGATGCCCTGGATGATGCGCTGTACGCCATCGAACACCGCGCTCCGGAGTTTCTCGATCGCCTCACGCCGATACTCCAAGCCACCCAGCAATGGCTGCAAGACACCCAACAAGGCGCACCGCTGGAAAGCTGGCGCGCCTTGCGTGACCAGCTAGACGCCCTGCAACCCCAAGGCGAAGCGCTGGACGATCGCCACACCCTGCTGTTTTCCAACGCGCTCTACCGCCTTGGTGAGTGGATCGATTTGTGGCAAGACTGCCGCAGCCTGCAAGCCGCCATTGAGTGCGAAAGCCAGGACACCTGGCGCGCCGTCTACCGTCACTGGCGGCTGGGCCGGCTCACGCCATTTCTTGACCGTGGCCTGATGTTTTACTCGGCGTTCTCCACCGTCACCGCGATCATCGTCGCCTCGGTGCTATGGATTCTGCTGGGCTGGACCGACGGCGGCAGTGCGGTGATTCTGGCGGCGGTGGCGTGCAGCTTCTTCGCCTCGATGGACGACCCGGCGCCACAGATTTATCGGTTCTTTTTCTGGACGGCAATGTCGGTGCTGTTCGCCAGCCTCTACCTGTTTCTGGTGCTGCCCAACCTGCACGATTTCCCGATGCTGGTGCTGGCGTTCGCGGTGCCGTTTATCTGCATCGGCACCCTCACCGTGCAGCCGCGCTTTTACCTGGGCATGTTGCTGACGCTGGTGAACACTTCGTCATTCATCAGTATCCAGGGGGCCTATGATGCGGACTTCCTCAACTTCGCCAACGTCAACCTGGCCGGTCCCGTGGGCCTGCTGTTTGCCTTTGTGTGGACGCTGATCGCCCGGCCCTTTGGCGCCGAACTGGCGGCCAAGCGCCTGACCCGCTTCAGCTGGCGCGACATTGTCGGCCTCACCGAACCTGCGACCCTGGCCGAGCACCGGCACATGGCCGTGCAAATGCTCGACCGCCTGATGCAACACCTGCCGCGCCTGGCCCTCACTGGCCAGGACACCGGCATTGCCCTGCGTGATTTGCGGGTGGCACTGAACCTGCTCGACCTGCTGGCCTACTCGCCGCGCATCCTCGGCGTGCCACGGGTGTTGCTCAACCAGGTGGTCGAAGGTGTCGGCGCTTACTTCAAGGCCTGCCTTAAAGCCGGTGAGCGCTTGCCCGCGCCCAGCGGCCTGTTGATGACCCTCGATCGCACGCGCCGCGCGCTCAACGGCCAGGGCCTGCAAGGCGAGGACGACACCCGCCTGCACCTGTTGCACGCCCTGGCCGGCCTGCGCCTGGCGCTGTTGCCTGGGGTTGAATTCATTGGCGGCGCCCAGATGCAAGCGCCGCTGCCCGATGGAGCGCCTCTATGATCGGTGACCTGGATATCAGCGGGGTGTTCCTGCCCACGCTGCTGGTGCTGATGGGCATTACGTATGGCTTTTACCTGGTGGTGCACGGGCTGTTGAACCGCGTCCACTTCTATCGCCTGGTCTGGCACCGGGCATTATTCAATGTGGCTCTCTACGCGCTGTTGCTGGGCGCTGTGGACTCACTCAGTCGATACCTGATGACATGAAAAAACCTTTTTTGACTATTGGCCGTGTGGTCCTGACGTTGCTCGTAGTGACCTTCGCCTGCGTCGTGGTTTGGCGCATGGTTATGTATTACATGTTCGCCCCCTGGACCCGCGACGGGCATATCCGTGCCGACATCGTGCAGATCGCCCCGGACGTGTCCGGGCTGATCCAGCAAGTGGACGTGCGCGACAACCAGTTGGTGACCCGTGGCCAGGTGCTGTTTTCGGTGGACCAGGACCGCTTCAAGCTGGCCCTGCGCCAAGCCCAGGCGGCCGTGGCCGACCGCCAGGAAACCCTGGCCCAGGCCCAGCGTGAAGCCAAGCGCAACCGGGGCCTGGGCAACCTGGTGGCCAGCGAGCAGCTGGAAGAAAGCCAGTCCCGCGTGGCCCGCGCCCAGTCGGCCCTGGCCGAAGCGCAGGTGACGGTGGACAGCGCCCAGCTCAACCTCGACCGCTCGGTGATCCGCAGCCCGGTGGATGGCTACGTCAACGACCGTGCGCCTCGGGCCCAGGAGTTCGTGACCGCCGGGCGCCCGGTGTTGTCGGTGGTGGACAGCAATTCCTTCCACATCGACGGCTATTTTGAAGAGACCAAGCTGGACGGCATTCATGTCGGCCAGAGCGTGGATATCCGCGTGGTCGGCGATAGCGCGCGCTTGCGCGGGCATGTGCAGAGCATCGTCGCCGGGATCGAAGACCGTGACCGCACCAGCGGCTCCAACCTGTTGCCCAACGTCAACCCGGCCTTCAGCTGGGTGCGCCTGGCCCAGCGGATCCCGGTGCGCATTGCGTTTGACGATGTGCCGGCGGACTTCCGCATGATTGCCGGGCGCACGGCCACCGTGTCGATCATCGATGATCAGCCCAAATCCGGAGACCAGCCATGAAGCAACTGCTGGCGACCGCCGGGCTGGGGCTGCTGCTGTCGGCCTGCCAGGTAGTGGGCCCGGATTACCAGTTGCCGGACACCGCCGCCGTCAACCGTGGCGACCTGCAGGGCCAACTGGCCGGGCAGGGCAACAATGTGGTCTCGGCCCCGGTACCCGCCGATTGGTGGAAGCTGTACCAGGACCCGCGCCTGGATGAACTGGTGCGCCAGGCCATGGCCTCCAATACCGACTTGCGCGTGGCTGCGGCCAACCTGCAACGGGCGCGTTTCCAGGTGCAGGAAGCGCAATCGGCGGGCGGTTGGAGCGGCGGGGTCAAGCTCGGCGCCCAGCGTTTGCAGGAGTCCGGCGAAGCCTTTTTGCTGGCGGACAAGGTACCGGTGGCCAATGTCGGCGATATCGGCATCACTACCTCTTATCAGTTCGACCTGTTCGGCACCCTGCAGCGCGGTATCGAAGGCGCCCAGGCCAACGCCGACGCGACCCAGGCCGCCGTGGATACCGCGCGCATCACCCTGGTGGCGGACGTGGTGCGCTCCTACACCCAGGTGTGCGCGGCCAACGAAGAGCTGCACATCGCCCGCCAGTCCCTGGATTTGCAAGCCCAAAGCACACGCCTGACCCAACGCCTGCGCGACGCCGGGCGCGGTGATGAAACCCAGGTCACCCGTTCGCAAACCCAATTCAAGTCGCTGCGTGCCGAACTGCCGCGCTTTGAGGCGGCGCGCCAGGCCGGTTTGTTCCGCCTGTCGATGCTCCTGGCCAAGCCCCTGGACCAACTGCCGGCCGGCACCCGCGATTGCGCCGAGTTGCCGCATATCGCCCAGTTGCTGCCGGTGGGCGACGGTGCAACCCTGCTCAAGCGTCGCCCCGACGTGCGCCAGGCCGAACGCCGGCTGGCGGCGGCGACGGCGGGAATTGGCGTGGCCACCGGCGAGTTGTACCCGGATATCAGCATCGGCGCCTCCATCGGCACCGTGGGTATTATCGACAACCTTGGCAAGCCGGCCACCAACCGCTGGGGCTTCGGCCCGCTGTTGAGCTGGACGGTGCCGTCCAACGGCTCGCGCGCGCGCATCCATGAAGCCGAAGCCGCGACCCAGGGCGCTTTGGCGCACTTCGACGGGGTGGTACTCAATGCCATCCGCGAGACCCAGACCGGGCTGGCGCAATACACCGCGCAACTGCAGCGCCGCGATGCGCTGGCCGAGGCCGAGCAGTCGGCGCAACAGGCCGCCGACCAGACGCACCGCTTCTTCCAGGCCGGCCGCGAGTCGTTCCTCGCCGACCTGCAAGCCACCCGCACCTACACCGACATGCGTGCGCAACTGGCGCAGGCCAACACGCAGGTGGCAATGAGCCAGATCGACCTGTTCCTGGCCTTGGGCGGCGGCTGGGAAAGCGGACGAACGCACGGTGCAGAACCCGGCAAACCCTGAGGCGATTGCTATGCTTTGATCAGACGGGCTTGCGTGATGGCCCGCTGATCACTGCCTGCGTTGCTCATGGGGATTCCAATAATGAAAAACCCTTATGCTCCCGCTTTCTGGTGCGTGCTCTTCGCACTGGTGTTGTTATCGGCGACTTACTTCTACGGTGTCATGCTGGCCCATCAACTGGATAAGGCCATGGTGTTCCTCGACAGCGCCTGCGCGCTGATCGCCGCATTGTCCGTTGGCGTGGTGGCCTGGGCGTCCTACCAGGGCCAGCGCACCCAGAAAAAAATCCTTGAACAAGGCAAGACGCGGGTCGCGATCTGGGACACCAAGGTCGCCCTGCGCCGGGTCGAAACCGTGTTCGACCGCTACTTCTGGGGCAGCTACTGGCAGCCTGGGCGGACGTTCCAGGAAGTCATGGGCGAACTGACCGGCACCCCCCTCGAAAAAAGCCTCGAGGCCCTGAAAAAACAATGCGTGCTGCTCGACCGGCAAGTGGCCGAAGGGCGGCACTGGCTGAACAACGCCCGGGAGCTGTCCGACGTCGCCACCGCCATGGCCCGCGAGCGTTACCAGTTGGACTTCTACGACCCCAAGGCCGACACCCCGGGCAATGCGGTGATCCACCGCGAGTTTGAAGTGCTGGTGTACACCTGGACCGCCCGGCTGAAGAGCTTCGACCACCAACTCGACGAAATCGAGATGGAATACTCCTGACTAAGCGCAACACGTCCCCGTGGCAATCGGGCCTGCTGTGGCGAGCGGGCTTGCCCCGCGCTGGGCTGCAAAGCAGCCCCAAAACCTGCCCCCTTGGTGTATCAGGAAGACCGAGGGGGGGGCTGCTTCGCAGCCCAGCGGGGGACAAGCCCCCTCGCCACAGTGTTCCCTGTCCACCCCCTGGACCCCGGCGCTCGCCACAAGAGATTGCAACGAGCCCCCCCGCCAGTGCTAACCTTGCCCCGTTTTCGGCGGGCTTGAGCCGACGCCCACTTCGGGAGTCAGGGAAGACAGCCCACTTCGCACAGGATTGGATCAGGACACTTCATGAATAAATCAGCCGTTGTACTCTTGGGTTTTGTTGCCGCCGTCGGCGTGGTCAGTGCCGGCGGTGCCTGGTACACCGGCAGCCAGCTGGAAGGGGTGTTGAAAACCACGATCGAAGACGCCAACAAGGAGATGGAACGCTCCCTGGCCGGTGTCGATGGCCGCATGACCCTGGAGATGGTCTCCCTGGATCGCGGCTGGTTCAGCAGCACCGGCCACTTCCGCCTCAAGGCCGAAGGCGCGGCGTTCGGTGAACAGTTCAAAGACAGCGAGCTGCTGTTTGTCGACCGTATCGAACACGGCCCGCTGCCTGTCTCGCGCCTGATTACCCTGAAGTGGTGGCCGGTGCTGGCTACCAGCCATCTGGCCCTTGAGAAGAACCCGACCACCGAAAAATGGTTCGCCGCCACCAAGGATGTTTCGCCAATCAACGGCGTGGCCAACATCAGCTTCAACCGTTCGGTGAACGGCAACATGGAACTGCTGCCCCTGGAGTACAAGGACGCCACCACCAGCGTCAACTTCTCTGGCCTGAAGATGGACTACTTCAACACCGCCAAGGGTGAAGAGATCAAGGTCAATGGCTACATGGACGCCCTCAAGGTGGACCTGGTCGGCCCTGATGGCGCACCGTTCCAGGCGCAACTCAACGGCCTGACCGTGGCCAGCAACCTGTCCAAGAGCAGTTTCGGCTTTTATGTCGGCCAGAACACCGTCGAGCTGAGCAACACCCAGTTCACCTTTGGTCCACAACAAGCGGTGCTGACCGTCAAAGGCTTCGAGCAGAAAGACAGCAGCGAGACCAAGGACAACAACCTCAGCGGCCGTGTTGATTACAAAGTCGCCGAGATCGGTTACCAGGGCAAACCAGTCGGTTCGGCGGCCATGGCCGTGAGCATGAAGAACATCGACGTGCCGTCGGCCATGGTGCTGACCAAGCTGTATCAGGAAAAGATGCAACCGGTGCAGGCTGCCCAAGCTGCCGGCCAACCGATTCCAGAACTGCAACTGAGCGAAGCCGAACAAGTGCTGGCCCAGGCCAATGTCGACCTGCTGCTGGCCGCCAAACCGCAAGTGGCCCTGGAAAACCTGGCCCTCAAGACCGCCAATGGCGAAAGCCGCTTCAACCTGGTGGTAGACCTGACCAAACCGTCCACCATGGAGCTGCCACCGGTTGAACTGGCCAAGCAGATGATTACGCTGCTGGATGCCAACCTGACCCTGTCCAAGCCGATGATCTCTGACATTGCTGCACTGCAAGCGCAGATCGGTGGCGTGACCGACCCCAAAGCCATCGAGCAGCAATCCCAGATGGCCAGCGAGATGGTCAGCGGGATGGCCGTGGGCACGCAACTGGCAACCCTGGAAGGCAACGACATCCTGGCCAAGCTGCACTACGCCAACAATGAAGTGACCTTCAATGGCCAGAAAATGACCGTCGAGCAGTTTATCGGCGGCGTACTGGGCAAGCTGGGTGCGGTCAGCGGCGCGCAATAAGCCCCTGTAGGCCAACACCGAAGCAAAAATGTGGGAGCGGGCTTGCTCGCGAATGCGGTGTATCAGTCAACATATCCATGACTGACCCACCGCATTCGCGAGCAAGCCCGCTCCCACATCTGATCTCCACTGTTTTGTAGGACGATTCTGAACAATTGTCCTGATTTGCCCAATTCCATACCCTTCTCAAGGATATTGCGCCCCAGGAAAGCTTGGCCGGGTCCCCAGACACCGGCGGCCTGATGCGTGTTGTACAGGCGAACCTATCGCTACAGCTTTCCCGAGTAAGGAAGCTGACGACATGCTGCGTAATTTCTCTCCCACCGGCCCTGGCCGTCTGCGTCTACTGATCGGTGCCGTCCTGCTGCTGCCAACCCTGGCCGTGGCCGATCCTGCCTACGACTCCCTGATTCGCCAGGCCCGCACCGGCAACTACACGCCGGCGCTCAACCTGTTGCGCCAATTGACTGCCGAACGCCAGACCGCTGGCCAGGTCAGCGACCACCTGCTGATTGCCAGCTGGGCGCGCCAGGATGATGAAGTACTCAAGGTCTATGAGCGCCAGGGGCGCCAGCGCCAACTGACCACTCAAGCACTGACCACCGTGGCCCGTACCTACCGCAATCAACAGCGTTGGGCGCCCGCCGAGGCCGTGTATCGCCAGGCGTTGCTGCGCGAACCGAACAACCCGCAGCTGCAACTGGGCCTGGCCCTGACCCTGGCCGATGGCGGCAAAGCCGCCGAAGCCGTACAGCGTGCCCGCACCCTGGTGGTGGCCAAGCCCGAGGATGTCGAGCGGCGCATGGCCCTGGGCTACGCGTTGTCCCGTGCCGGGCAGCCGTTTGATTCACTGTTCGAGTTCGACCAGGCGTTTATCCGCGCCGGCAACCAGCCCGAGGTGGTGCGCGAATACCTGATCGCCCTGCAACGTGCACGTATGCCGGAACCGGCCTTGCGCCTGAGCGCGCTGCACCCCGGCCTGCTGGACCCGGTGACCCAGCGCCGCCTGGAAGGTGACTTGGCTGCCGAACGTGTGCGCCTGGCTGAATTCCCGACGCGCAGTGAAAGCGAACGTTTTGTGATCGCCGACCGCGCCCTCAAGGATTACGACCAACTGCTCGCCACCTGGACCCCGGATGCCAGTGCCCATGACGATGTGGTGCGCTGGCGTATCGACCGGATGGGTGCGCTCAAGGCCCGTGCACGTACCGCCGAGGTGATCCACGACTACGAAGCCTTGCAAGCTCAAGGCGTGCAACTGCCCGGCTACGCCCTGCGCTGGGTGGCCGCCGCCTACCTCGATCAACGCCTGCCGGAAAAGGCTGCGCCGCTGTTTCGCCAAGCGGTGGCCGCGCCGGACGCCGACCCCAGCAACCAAGTGGTAGACAGCACCGCGCTGTACTACTCCCTGCTGGAAAACGACCAGACCGGCGAGGCCCGCGCCGTCGCAAACGACCTGGCGAGCACGCAAAAGCCTCGGGTCGAACTCAAGGGGCTGCCCCTCGGCAACCCCAACGACGCGTGGCTGGCTGCCCAGCAACTGGCGGCTCAGGCCGCGACCTACGGCGCCGATCTGCCAACCAGTGAAAAAAGCCTGGAGAACCTGGTGCGCACCTCGCCCGGTAATGTCGGCATGCGCGTGGCCCAGGCGGACATGTTCCGCGCCCGCGCCTGGCCGCGGCGTGCCGAGATTGCCCTCAAGGACGCAGAAAACCAGAACCCCCGCCATATCGACTTGGAAGTCTCCCAAGGCTACAACGCGCTGGAGCTGCAGGAGTGGCGCCAGCTTGATGTGCTCGCCGATGACGTGGTCGACCGCGCCCCGGAAAACCGCCAGGTCCAACGCCTCCAGCGCCTGCGCAAGGTGCATGAAATGGCCGAGCTGCGCATCGAAGCCGAGACCGGTAAAAGTCATGGCGGCGGGGCGGTGTCGGGTAGCCGCGACTGGGGCATCGAAACCCTGCTCTACAGCCCGCCCATCGATGAAGACTGGCGGATATTCGGCGGTATCGGCTACGCCACCGCCGACTTTGAAGAAGGCACTGGCCACCACCGCTGGCAGCGTCTGGGCGTGGAACGGCGCACCCGCGATATGACCCTGGAGGCCGAAGTCTCCAATCATTCCTACGGCAAAGGCACCAAGCAAGGCGCACGCCTGGCGATTGCGCGAGACATCAACGACCACTGGCAGTACGGGGGCAGTCTTGACTACCTGGCCGCCAGCACACCGTTGCGTGCGCTCAATGCCAACGTCACGGCCAATGGCGGCAGCGGGTTTATCCGCTGGCGCGCCAACGAGAGCCGTGAGTGGAGACTGGCGCTGAGCCCGTCCCACTTCAGTGACGGCAACGACCGTGTCGAGGCGCTGCTCAGCGGCCGTGAGGGCGTCTACCGCTCGCCGGGCGTGCAAGTGGACCTTGGCCTGGAAGTCGCCGCCAGCCGCAACAGCAAGGAAGAAGCCGCGTATTTCAACCCGCGTTCAGACTTCAGCGTGCTCCCCACGGTGAGCGTCAACCATGTGCTCTATCACCGCTACGAAACCCAGTGGAGTCAGCAGTTCCAGGCCGGTGCGGGCACCTACAGCCAGCGCGATTACGCCACCGGCGCCATTGGTTTGCTCAGTTACGGCCAGCGTTATCGCTGGAACGACGTACTGGAAACCGGCGCCAACCTGAGCTGGATCAACCGACCTTATGACGGTCAGCGCGAAAGCGATGTGCGCCTGCTCGTCGACCTCACTTACCGTTTCTAGAAGAGTCCGATCATGACCCTTGTTTCCCGTTGCCTGCTGGCCCTGGGTTTTTTGCTGAGCAGTGCCTGTGCCCAGTCCCCCGCGCCTTTTACGCCACCTGCCGAACGACTCAAACCGGTCAACGAAGCGCCGTGGCCGAAAAACCATTTCCTGGGCATTGCCTACCACGATGTCAACGACCGTGACCCCGACCAGAGAGTGGTGGCGGTGCGTACCGAACGCCTGATCGAACAGTTGTCCTGGCTGCGCGAGAACGGCTACCAGGCGGTCAGCGTCGACCAGGTCCTCGCCGCCCGCGCCGGTGGGCCACAGCTGCCGCCCAAAGCCGTCATGCTCAGCTTCGACGACGGCTATTCGAGCTTCTACACCCGCGTGATGCCGATCCTGCGTGCCTACCAGTGGCCGGCCGTGCTGGCGCCGGTGGGCAGTTGGGTCGACACGCCGTTGAACCAACCGGTGGATTTTGCCGGCGTGCCCCGTGACCGCGGGGAGTTTTTGACCTGGCAACAAGTGCGCGAAGTGGCGCAATCGGGCCTGGTGGAAATCGCCGCGCATACCGACGCCCTTCACAAAGGTGTGCTGGCCAACCCCCAGGGCAACATGGAGCCGGCTGCGGCTACCCGGCGCTATGACCCGGTCACCCGCAGTTATGAGCCCGAAGCGCAGTTCCAGGCGCGGATGCGCGCCGACGTCGCGGCGATTTCCAATAAAATCCGCGCCGTTACCGGCAAGGCCCCGCGTGTGTGGGTCTGGCCATACGGGGCGGCGGACGGCACCTCCCTGGCGGTAGTGGGCGAGCAGGGTTACCAGATGGCGCTGACCCTGGAGGACGGCCTCGACAACCTCGGCAACTTGATGAGCAGCCCGCGCTTTCTGGTGGACAACGACCCGTACGGCGAAGACTTCGCCAACAGCATGGTCTCGGCGCAGGTCAAAGCGCCGATGCGCGTACTGCATGTGGACCTGGACCAGGTCTACGACCCGGACAAGGCGCAAGAAGTGCGCAACCTCGACGCATTGGTCCAGCGCGTGCTGGACATGGGCGTCGACACCGTGTTCCTGCAGGCGTTTGCGGACCCCAAGGGCGATGGCCTGGCGCGTTCGCTGTACTTCCCCAACCGCCATCTGCCGATGCGCGCCGACCTGTTCAACCGCGTCAGCTGGCAGTTGCACACCCGTGGCGGCCTGGTAAAGGTCTACGCCTGGATGCCGGTGCTCAGCTTTGCCCTGGACCCCAAGCTGCCCCGCGTCAGCCGTTGGGACCCGGCCACCGGCAAGGTGGACGTCGATCCGAAGCAGTACCAGCGGCTGTCGCCGTTCGATCCCAAGGTGCGCAAAATCATCGGTGAGATCTACGAAGACCTCGCCCGTACCAGCGCTATCCATGGCGTGTTGTTCCACGACGACGCCGTGCTTTCGGACTTTGAAGACGCCAGCCCCCAGGCCCTGAAAACCTACGCAGCCAACGGCCTGCCGGGCAGCATCCAGGCACTGCGCGCCGACCCGGAGGTGATGCAGCGCTGGACCCGTTTCAAGAGCCGCTACCTGATCGACTTCACCCATGAACTGACCGCCAAGGTCCGCACCCTGCGCGGCCCGGAAGTGCTCACCGCGCGCAACATCTTCGCCGAACCGATGCTCAACCCGGCCAGCGAAGCCTGGTTTGCGCAGAACCTCGACGACTTCCTCCAGCACTACGACTGGACCGCGCCGATGGCGATGCCATTGATGGAAGGCCAGTCGTTGAAAAATTCCAATGCGTGGCTGGAAAAACTCGTGGCCACGGTCAAGGCCCGGCCTGGGGCGATGCAGCGCACGGTCTTCGAATTGCAGGCCAAGGATTGGCGCACCCCGGCCGCCCCGGATCTTTCCGGTGCGCAAATGGCCGAGTGGATGGGCGTGCTCAAGCGCCAGGGCGCTAGCAGTTTTGGCTACTACCCCGACAACTTCCTGGAGAATTCGCCGGATCTGAACACCGTGCGTCCGGCCCTTTCCAACAAATGGAATCCTTGACTCATGTTCGACAGAATCCTAGCTCTTCTCGTTTTGGCATTGGTGTTGGGTGTGCCCCTGGGCCTGATCTTCCTGGTCACTGGGCAGTTCCTGATGGAGTTCGTGTTTTTCTACCCGTTGTTCATGTCCGGGCTGTGGATCGCCGGTGGCCTGTACTTCTGGCTGCACTGGGAACGCCACTGGCCATGGGCCGATGACACCCCGGCGCCGGTGCTCAAGGGCGAGCCGCTGATCTCGATCCTGATCCCTTGCTACAACGAAGGCGACAACGCCGCCGAGACCATTGGCGCGGCGTTGGCCCAGCGTTATCGCAACCTGGAAGTGATTGCGATCAACGACGGCTCCAGCGACAACACCGCCCAGGTGCTCGATGCCCTGGCGCTGCATGAGCCGCGCTTGCGCGTGTTGCATCTGGCGCAAAACCAGGGCAAGGCCGTGGCCCTGCGCATGGGCGCCGTGGCGGCCCACAGTGAATACCTGGTGTGCATCGATGGCGACGCCTTGCTCGACCGCAATGCCGCTGCCTACCTGGTGGCGCCGATGCTCGACAACCCGCGTCTGGGAGCGGTCACCGGCAACCCACGGATCCGCACGCGCTCGACCTTGATCGGCCGGGTGCAGGTGGGCGAGTTCTCTTCGATCATCGGCTTGATCAAGCGTACCCAGCGGGTGTTCGGGCGGATCTTCACCGTATCCGGCGTGGTGGTGGCGTTTCGGCGGGCGGCCCTGGACCGGGTCGACTACTGGAGCACCGACATGATCACCGAAGACATCGACGTGAGCTGGAAGCTGCAACTGGACCACTGGAGCATCTTCTACGAACCGCGCGCGCTGTGCTGGATCCTTATGCCGGAAACCCTCGGTGGCCTATGGAAACAGCGCCTGCGCTGGGCCCAGGGCGGCGCCGAAGTGCTGTTCAAGAACATCCGTGGGATCTGGCAATGGCGCCACCGCTACCTGTGGCCGCTGCTGTTCGAATACTGCCTGTCCACCGGCTGGGCCTTCACCTTCCTGCTGTCGGTGATCTTCTGGGGCGTGGGCAAAGTCGTGCCGTTGCCCGAGGCGATTGCCGTCGGCTCGCTGATGCCGCCGGCCTTCACCGGCTTGCTGCTGGCGGTGGTGTGCCTGGTGCAGTTTGCCGTGAGCATCATGATCGACCGGCGCTACGAGCGCGGCCTGTGGAAAACCCTGTTCTGGACCGTCTGGTACCCGCTGGTGTTCTGGCTGGTGAGCCTGTTCACCACCCTGGTCAGCTTCCCCAAAGTCCTGTTCCGCCAACATCAAAAACGCGCGCGCTGGGTCAGCCCGGATCGCGGCATCAAGGCACCTGCCAAGGAAGTGAACCCATGAACCTGATCCGCACCCCGCAGCGGCCTGTGATGCAGGCCATCGATATCTTCCTGACCCTGATGGCCTGGGCTGGCCTGGTACTCCTGCTGGTGCGCGGCCTGGTGCCGATGCTCGATAGCAACGGCGGCCCACGCATCGATGCACCGATTTTCGCCGCGTTGAACACCTTGCAGATCTACCTGTGGATCGCCCTGTTCAATGCGGTGCTGCTGATCACTTGGGCGCGCTACCAACAACGGCGCGGCAAGCAATTTGCCCAGCGCCGTGCGGCAACCAAGGCGCTGAGTGACCACGGCCTGAGCGAGAGCTTCCGGTTGGCGGCGGGGGAGCTTGAGCAACTGCGCAGGCCTGGGGTGTTGGTGATTCATAACGATCAGGAGGGTGGGGTGCAGGCGGTGACGTCGCATCATTCCCGCGAGGTACGGCGGCCAGGGTTGAAACTGGTGGTGGGGCAGGAAGGCTAGGGCTGTAGGAATGATTACTTTAATTATAGGAGTTATCTCTAATTTTTTAGGAATGGTCCTATTTGGTTGGTTTGCAGATAACAAGACAATGTGAAGTGAGGCTGACACGGGACTGAAATTTCGTCAAAACCCGTATCACTTTTGATACCACTTGTCGGAAATTGAGAGTGTGTTTCAAGTAATACATTTTCGCATTTATAATTTATTGATAATTATCAATCGGTTAAGTGGTTTTGGCTGAGTGATTAAGGGTTAGCCAAAATATTGGCTGGCGATTTTTTCGATGTTAGTTTGCCATCCCTCGCAATTCGATGGAGCGAATATGTCTTTTTTAGTGCCAAGGATTCGGCTGCTGCTGGGCGTCTGCTTGACGTGCGTTGCCTTGAATAGTGCAACGGCCGCCACGTTTGCTGGCGATCAAGAGCTGATCCGCGAGCGGCAAAATCGCCTGCTGGAAGAACAACAACGCCGCCTCGAAGAGCTCAAGAGCCTGCCCGGTAAATCGGCTGAGCCGGCGGCTTCTGTTGTGCCAGTGGATACCCGCTGCTTCCCCATCAAAGACATCGAACTCAAGGGCGCTGACAGCCTGTCCGCGGCTGACCGCGAACGCTTGCTCAAGCCTTATATCGACCAATGCCTGGGCGTCTCGCAACTCAATGCGTTGCTCAAGGCGATCACCGACTACTACATCGACAAGGGCATGGTCACCAGCCGCGCCTATCTGCCACAACAGGACCTGTCCACCGGGCATCTGCAAGTGTTGGTGGTGGAGGGCAAGCTCGAAGGCTTGAAAGGCGCCGACAACAGCCACCTGTCGGACCGCGAGTTGGCCATGGCCTTTCCTGGCAAAAACGGCGAGTTGTTGAACCTGCGGGAAATCGAGCAGGCCATCGACCAGCTCAACCGTTTGCCCTCCAACCAGGCCCAAATGGAACTGGCGCCCGGCGATGCCGTGGGCGGCAGTTCGGTGCTGGTGAAAAACACTCCGCAAAAGCCTTGGCGCGCCAGCCTGTCACGCAATAACGACGGGCAAAAAAGCTCTGGCGAACAGCAATGGGGTACCGGTTTTGAATGGGACAGCCCCCTGGGGCTAGCGGATCAGCTGATTCTGCGCGGTGGCCACGACGCCATCAGCGATCATCAGAAAACCTCGAAAAACGCCATGCTGTATTACAACGTGCCGTGGGGTTGGTGGAACTTCAACTACAGCTACAACCAGAGCGATACCCGCTCGCTGATCCAGGGCGACGGTTTTGACTTCAAGCAAACCGGCGACAGCCAGAACCATCAACTGCGGGCCGAGCGGGTGGTGCATCGTGATGCCCTGAGCAAAACCTCGCTCAGTGTTGGCCTGGCTCACCTGCGTACCAACAACTACATCGAAGGCAGCCGCCTGGATGTCAGCAGTCATCGCCTCAGCGAGCTGCAGTGGGGCATCAACCACGGGCGGCGGGTCGGCAATGCCTTTGTCAACGTCGACCTGGGCATGCAAAGCGGTACCGGCTTGCTTGATGCCCAGGCCGAAAACGAACGTGACCGTTTCGGCAATCGGCAGGCCAATTCGCGCTACCGCAAATACACCGCCACCGTCAGCTACCTGCAACCGTTCACGTTGTGGGGAGAGTCGTTCAGCTTTACCAGCCTTGCCACCGGCCAACGCAGTGAAGACATGCTGTTCAGCCCGCAGCGCATGAGCCTTGGCGGTTCGTCTTCAGTGCGCGGGTTCAAGGACCAGCAACTGACCGGCGACAGCGGCGGCTACTGGCGCAACGACCTGCGCTGGTCGCGGCCGGTGCTGGTGGACTGGCTGCGCCCGGCCTTTGGCGAATACGGCGTGAGCCTGGGTTACGACCAGGGCGTGATCCGCAACGACCGCTACAACCGCGAAGTACATGGCCGTGTCTCCAGCAACTCCGTGGAGCTGTTCGCCCGCGGCAAGCATGTCAGTACCAGCGTGACCTTTGCCCACTCTTTGGAACGTCCGGCAGCCATGAACGAGCGCGAAGCGCCGATCTATTTCCGGATGGATTTCTACCTGTAATTCAACGTTTAGCCGTATTGAGAATTTGACATGGATGTCCGCCAGTTTGCATTCCTCGCCCGCCAACCGTCCGCTGCCGTGAAGCACCGTGACACCTTCTGCGGCGTGCCCAAAAGCGGCCTGGCGCTGATCCTGGCCAACGCGTTGTTCTGGCAGCCGCTGCTGGTCCAGGCCGAAGGCATCGTAGTCAGCGGCCCCGGCACCACGCTGGGCGCGGCAGGCAATGGCGTGCCGGTGGTGAACATCGCCACCCCCAATGGCAGCGGCCTGTCCCACAACCAATTCAAGGACTACAACGTCGGCGCCAACGGCCTGATCCTCAACAACGCCACGGGCCGAACACAAGAAACGCAACTGGGCGGGATCATCCTCGGCAACCCCAACCTCAAGGGCGGCGCCGCCAATATCATCCTCAACGAAGTCAACGGCGGCAGCCCCAGCCAGTTGCGCGGCTACACCGAAGTGGCGGGCCAGTCGGCCAAAGTCATCGTCGCCAACCCCTACGGCATCACCTGTAACGGTTGCGGCTTTATCAACACCCCGAACGTCACCCTGACCACCGGCAAACCCATCCTCGACAACGGCCGCCTGGACCGCTATCAGGTCGATGGCGGCGCGGTGAGCATCGACGGCCAGGGCTTGAATGCCGACAACGTCGACCGCTTCGAAATCATCACCCGCTCGGCCAAGATCAACGCGCAGATCAATGCACGCAACCTGACCGTGATCGCCGGGCGCAATGACGTGAATGCGCAGACCTTGGATGCCACGGCGCGTGCCGATGATGGCAGCGCCAAGCCAACACTGGCGATTGACTCGTCGGCGCTGGGTGGGATGTATGCGGGAGCGATTCGGTTGGTGGGGACTGAGGCTGGGGTGGGGGTGAAGCTGGATGGCACCCTGGCGGCCAGTGGTGGTGATATTCAGTTGGATGCCAGTGGTCGGTTGACTATGGCGCAGGCTAAAACCGAAAGCGGCGCGATCAACATCAAGGCCGCCAGCGTGCAGACCCAAGGGGCAGTTCATGCTGCCACCACCCTGGATGTGCAAAGCGCTGGCGATCTGCACAACCAGAACAACCTGAGCGCCCGTGACCGCATTACGTTGACCAGCGGCGGGCAACTGACTAACAGCGGGATTGTCGAGGCTGGGGTTAACCAGGACCTGAGCCGCAACACCTCCGGTGACGTCAGCCTCAGCGCGCAAGCGATCAACAACAACGGCAGCAGTCTGGTCGCCAGCCGCAACCTGAGCGTCAGCGCGGCACAAGCCCTGAACAACCAGGGTGCAACCATGAGCGCTAAACAGCACGCCACCATTAGCGCGGGGACTCTGGACAACCAGAACAAAGGCCGGGTACTGAGCACGGGCAGCCTGAGCCTGAATACCAGTCAATTGCTCAACGACCAAGGTGGGCTGGTCACCAGCAATGGGCCTTTGACCGCGACCGTTGGCCAACTGAGCAATCGCAGCGGCGAGGTTTCAAGCCTGGGCGCGGCCACGTTGAACATAACCTCGCTGGACAACGTTGCGGGCCTGGTTACTGCCAACCAGGGCCTGCGTATCGCTGCTAGCGGTTCCATCAATAACCAGGGCGGTAAACTAACCAGCCTGGATACCTTGGCCATCACCGCAGGTGCTGTTGATAACAGTGCCACAGGTCTTATCACCAGCAACCAGGCGTTGACTGCCAACGTTGCCAACCTGAACAACCACACCGGTCAACTGACCAGCGTCAAGGGCCTGACTCTGGACGTGAACAAGGGTCAGTTGAACAACCAGGGCGGCTTGATCCGTGGATCGACGCTGGCGTTGAACAACCTCGTCGACGTCGGCAACCAGAGTGGTGAAATCTCCAGCGCCGAGGCGTTCACCTTCACCGCTAATAGCCTGGACAATACCGGCGGCAAGCTGCTCAGCGATCAGGGCCTGACCCTGCGCCTGGACCAGGCACTGACCAACGTCAAAGGTCTGGTCTCGGCCAACGGGCTTGATGTCCGTGCGTCCAGTGTGAACAACAGCACGGGTACGCTGACCAGTGATGCCAGCCTGTCGCTGGACCTGGACGGGGCCCTGGCCAACAACGTCGGTGAAGTTTCCAGCGCCAGCGCCACGCAAGTGCATGCTGCAAGCCTGGATAACAGCGGCGGTAAGGTCACGGGCAATACCGCGTTGAACGTCGATGTACGTGGCGAGTTGAACAACCGCCAGGGTGTGCTTGGTAGCGGCCAAACGGCATCGATCAAAGCCGCCAGCCTGGATAACCGCGACACCGGCAAAGTGCTCAGTGACGGTAGCCTCACCACGCGTATCGCAGGGCTGCTGGATAACCAGAACAACGGCCTGCTTTCTGCCAAAAGCGCGATGGATGTGCAGGCGGGCAGCCTCGATAACCGTGGCGGTAGCTTGAGTGGCAAAGACCTGTTGACCCTGAACACGGCCAGCCTGGATAACCGTGGGGGCAAGGTCAGTGCCGACAAGGACATGCAACTCAATGTCGGTCAGTTGGATAACCAGGCAAAGGGCCTGATCAGTGGGCAGGCAGCGATCCATTACCTGGGCACGACCCTGCATAACCAAGACGGTTTGCTCAGTGGTGTAGGGCCGGTACGCATCGACGCGACCACCGTGGAGAACGCCAGTGGGCGTATCTCCAGCCAAGGCGATCTAACGGCCAACGTCACCCATTTCAATCAGCAAAAAGGTGAGCTGGTTGCACAAGGCAATTTGCGCCTGACTGGCAGCACGCTCAACAACAGCAGCGGTGGCCTGATTGGCGTGACAAAAGCGCTAACCCTGACCGTCGATGACATCAACAACCAGGCCGGGGCAATCTCCAGCGCCATGGACGTGAGCCTTGCGGGCAGCCGTTTGAACAACAGCAGCGGCAAGCTGTTGGCCGGTACCGACCTGGGACTCAAGGTGGCGCAAGTTATCAACCAGAGTGCAGGTTTGTTGTTCGGTAAAGGCAAGGTGACCCTGCAAGGCCAGAGCCTGGACAACAGCGGCGGCACGGTTTCTGGTCAGCAAAGTCAGAGCCTGACGTTGATCGGTGACCTGAATAACACCGGCGGTCTGCTCACCAGCGAAGGCACTATCACCGCCACGAGCGCCGGGCTGAACAATACGTTGGGCCAGGTATCGAGTGCCGGGGCCATTGCGTTGAGCACCACGGGTGCATTGACTAACCAAAAGGGCGCAGTGACCAGCGGCCAGGGCTTGACTCTTAACAGCGCGAGCCTGGACAACCGTACCGGCACAATCAGCGCCAAGGCCGCTGCGGGTATTACCACCGGGGCCTTTGACAATGCCCAGGCCGGCAAACTGATCAGCAATGACACCCTTGATCTGAAGGCCGCACAAGTAAGCAGTGGTGCGGGCAGCCGCATTGCCAGCGATAACGCGCTGACCGCCAGTGTCAGTGGGTTCGACCAGCAGGGCGGGCAGATCTACAGCAAGACTTCACTGAGCCTGGACCTCAATAACGGCCAACTGAACAACCAGTTGGGCTTGATCAACGCGCCGTTGCTGATGCTTAAAAACCTCAACGGAGTCAACAACCAGGGCGGTGAGATTTCCAGCGCCCAGGCGTTCGTCCTGAGCAGTAAAAACCTGGATAACAGCAACGGCAAACTCATCAGCACTCAGGCTCTGACGCTGCGCATCGATCAGGCCCTGAGCAACATCAAAGGCTTGATTTCTGCTGCTGCGCTAAAAGTCCATAGCGCGAGCCTGGACAACAGCAGCGGCATGCTCAGCAGCCGTGGGGAGTTGGGGGTTGCGGTCGGTGGCGCTTTCAAGAACCAAAGCGGCTCGGCGATTGGTGATGGCAACGTGCAACTTGCGGCTGCCAGTCTGGATAACCGCGATGGGAAGATTTCCAGCAAAGCTGATCTCACGTCGAACATCGCGGCAATCACCAACCAAAACGGCGCCCTGATCGCTCAAGGTGCGCTCGCCCTTACAGGCCAGACGCTGGACAATCAAAAAAATGGGTTTGTGGGCGCCAACCAACGTGCCGACATCAACGTGGGCGCAGTGGATAACCGCGGTGGTGAGATATCCAGCAAAGCTGCCGTACAGCTCACCGGTCAGCGGCTGGATAACAGTGATGGCGGCCTGGTGCTCGCGGCAACTGACCTGAAACTGAATGTGGACAACGTGCTCAACCGTAACAAGGGCCAACTCAGCGGTCAGAGCGGTGTGAGCCTGACAGGCGCCAGTCTGGACAACAGCGGCGGCAGCCTTGTCAGCCAGAAAGACCTTGGCCTTGAACTCAGTGGCGAGCTGAACAACAAACAAGGTCAGGTGAGCAGTGAAGGCCTCCTGACTGTTGACGCCGCCAGCTTGAACAACCGTCAAGGTCGCGTGTCCAGTGCTGGCGCGTTGAACGTCACCACCACAGGCGCCCTGGATAACCAAGGCGGGGAACTGGTCACCGATGCAGGCTTGACGCTGAACAGTGCCAGCCTCGATAACAGCCAGAAAGGCACCCTCAGCAGCACTTCAGCCCTGAACATCACCACCGGCGCGTTCGACAATAGCCACGCCGGCAACGTCAGCACCAGTGACACCCTCGACATCAGTGCAGGGCAATTGACCAACCAGGATGGCGGCCGCCTGACCAGTAACAAGGCCCTGACCGCCAAGGTAAGCGGCCTGGACCAACAGGGCGGGAAACTGTTCAGCAATACCTCTGTTGCGCTGGACCTGAACCACGGCCAATTGAACAACCAGGACGGTCTAATCAACGGCCCGCTGTTGATGCTGAAAAACCTCAAGGGCGTGAACAACCAGGGCGGTGAAATCTCCAGTGCCCAGGCGTTCATCCTGGCTGCGAACAGCCTGGATAACGCCAGCGGCAAACTGCTCAGCAACCAGGCGCTGACCTTGCGCATCAACCAGGCGCTGAACAACGTCAAAGGCCTGATCGCCGCTCAGTCCATCGACGGCCGCGCCGCCAGCCTGGACAACGGTGGCGGCACCCTGACCAGTCGTGGCGACACGTTGTTGAATGTCGACGGCCAGTTCAGCAACCAGAACCAGGGACTGATCAACGCGGCTAACGTTCTGACCCTCAACAGCACCGGCCTGAACAATCAGGGCGGCTCTGTACTGGGCAAGTCCATTGCCATCGACCTTGGCAGTGCCACCGGCGACTTGAACAACACGTCCGGCCTGATCACCACCGACGGCCCACTGACCATCAAGCACCTGCGGGACCTGAGCAACCAGGGCGGCGAAATCTCCACCGCGCAGAACCTCAACCTCAGTGGTCGCACGTTGGATAACAGCGCCGGCAAACTGATCAGCAACAACCTGCTGACCCTGAGCGGCAATAAGCTGGTCAACCAGGGCGGCCTGATGTCCGGCTGGCAGGGTGTCAGTGTCAGTGGTGTCGACCTGGACAACCGCAACCAAGGCACCGTTTCCAGCCGTTATGGCAACGTCGATGCCTCCCTGAGCAGCAGCCTGCTCAACAGCGGTGCTGGTGCGCTGGTCAGCCAAAAAGTTCTGAACGTCACCGCAGCCAGCCTCGACAACAGCGACAAAGGCATCCTTTCCAGTGCTGGCGGGCAAACCGTCAACGTCACCGGTCTGCTCAACAACGCCCAAGGTGGGCTGATCGACAGCGGCGCTGCCCTTGACCTGCAAGTGCAAACGCTCAACAACGCAGGCGGCACGGTCAATGCGCAACAGGCCCTGGGCCTGACCGGCACCACCCTCGACAACAGCGCCGGCGCCCTGATCGGCAACGGCGCCGTGACCCTCGACCTGCTTGGCGACCTGACCAACACCAACGGCAAACTCGCCAGTGCTGGTGCGCTGCTGCTTAAACGCGGCAGTCAGATCAACAATCAGGGCGGTCAACTGGTGAGTCAAAGCCTGCTGACCCTGTTCGCGGGCAGCCTGGACAACCGCAACCGTGGCACCGTCGCCGCCAACGGTACAGTGACCGTCACCACCACGGGCGTCGTGCAAAACAACAGTGATGGCCTGATCTACAGCCAGAAGGCCGACCTGCAACTCAAGGCTGCCAGCCTCGACAACGCCAAAGGCTCGGTCCAGAGCCAGAGCGCCCTAAACCTCTCGATCAGCGGCGCCCTCGATAACCAGAGCGGCAAAGTCATCGCCCAGACCGACGATGTGGACATCACCGCCGCGACCATCGACAACCGTGGCGGTACCCTCGCAAGCCTCAAGGGTGCCCTGCAAGCCAAGGCGCTTGGCGGCTGGTTGCGCAACGACTTTGACCTGAACAACAACCGCCAGGCAGGCACCATCCAGGCACAAAGCCTGAACCTGAGCAGCGCCAGCCTCAACAACAACGGTGGGCGCATTGCCGCGCAAACCGGCGACAGCATCATCACCACTGGAGCCTTCGACAACCGCGACGGCGGCCTGTACGGCAAGGGCACGGTCAAGGTCACCGGCAGCAGCTTCGACAACAGCGGCGATGTACGCGGCCAGGTTGCGGGCGGGCAGGTTGACCTCAACCTCAGTGGTGCGTTGAACAACCATAAGGGCGCTATTGAAAGCGACACCACCCTGAGCGTCAGCGCGGGCAGTGTGGATAACCAGAAGGGCCAGTTGCGGGCGCTGGGGCCGAGTGGCAAGACTGAGTTTCAGATTGGCGGGGTGTTTGATAACCGTGATGGCAGCCTGGAAACCGCCAACAGCGACCTGACGTTAAACGTTGGCAGCTTCCAGAACGTAGGCGGCAGTGTCTTGCACGTAGGGGCCGGTACGTTTGATATCAGTACCGCCAACCTGACCAATACGGGCGGCAACGTTGTCACCCGTGGCGGCCTGACCCTGACGGCTGACAACTGGACCAACAGCAGCGTGATCCAGGCGGGACGGTTGATGGTCAACGTCAACACCCTCAACCAAACGGCAGGGGGCCAGTTGCTGGCTTCCAATACCTTAGTAGGTAACGGCGGCAACTGGAGCAACGACGGGCTGATTGCCAGTGACGGCAGCCTCCAGTTGACGTTGGGCGGGACCTATAGCGGCAGTGGCCGGGCCAGCAGCCAGGGCACCTTTGGGTTGAGTGCCACGCAGGTAAGCCTGGCCATTCCTGGGAGCCTGGCGGGGGGCGGGACTACATCGATTGATGTGGGACAACTGATTAACCGTGGCCGGATCACTTCTGTCTCTGACCTGAATATCAAAGCCGGTACCGTTCAGAATATTGGCACCTTGGGCGCGGCTGAAGACCTCACTATCACTGCCCAAAGCCTGATCAATGATCGCGACGCGGCAGATCTCAATATTCGTGGTTTTGCCTTCAGTGGTGAAAGCTCGACGTTCAACGTCAATGACTTCACAAATAATTACGGTGAAGTCGTCAGCCTGGGTAGCCTGACAGTGGCAGGTTTTTCCGCAGGTACCTCGGCACAAAGTTTTCGTAACACATCGGGCAATATTCAAAGCACGGGTGATATGACCCTTGCAGCGAATGAAGTGGTGAACGAGCGTGAGAAGTTCCAGCTCAATCAGAAGCTGACATCCGCCAGTCTCAGCATCACTTGCATACAACATTGCGGAGGAGGCTGGAGCGACAGGAGAACCCAGTTAACCCTGAACCGCACAATTGACAGTGTGATCGAGGAAGACTCTCCGTCGGCGACCCTTAGTACCGGGCGTAACCTGAGTATCACCAGCCAAAACTTTTCCAATAAATACAGTGTGGTATCCGCTACCAATGATCTCTCTATTCAGGGCGTAAACATTGTTAATCAGGCGGCGATAGGGGGTTCTGGAACTGGCAATGGTGTGTACACGGCTGCGCCGAAGATTCCCAAGGGCCAGCACAATGCTCTGGTTCAAGCGGTCGCGATCTACAATCGTGATCACCCGCCCAGCTCACCGGTGGATGAGGCCGCCCTTGCAGCACTCCTGGCGAAATTCAATCCGGTGATCTTTGCCGGTATCAATAATCCCATTGAAATAAAAACCAACGGGGTCATCGCCGCCCCCGCCATTATCCAGGCTGCTGGCAACGCCAAACTCAGTGCCAGTAACGACATCAGTAACATCAACGTGCTCAAGACTGCTCTGGCAGTCAACGGTCGCGCGCTCGACACCGCTGTGGGCGATCACAAGACCGCTGTGGTAGTTGTTAATGCACAACTTCCTCCAGATCTTGCCCAGCAACAAATCAACCCAATAACGCTTCCCGGTTTCGATTTGCCCTCGGGCCAGAACGGGCTGTTCCGCCTGAGTCAGCAAGAGAGTAGCGCGCCGGCCACCCTTGCCCCACAAAGCTGGAGCATGGGCAGTGCTGTCATCAATACTGAACAGCGTCAGCAAGCACTACCTATCAATCCTGGGCGCGAAATTCAGTTGAGTGACGCCAGTCAGGCATCGGCCAGCACCCTGGAGCAGGTTCAAGCCATTCGTCAAAAGATCGATGTTGTCGCAGGTATCGATTCACTCAACGTTGTCGCGCCGGCTGCACCGCTTAGCGACGCTGAACTTCCAGGTCGCACGGTTGCGGCCGATCCTCTGAAAGCGGCGCCTGTAGGGACTCTGGCAACTGCTGCTGATACACAAACCATCAACCGTGTTCAGGGCCTGCCCACCAACCTAGTGTCGTCGCAGCCGCACAAGTACCTGATCGAAACCAATCCGGCCCTTACCAACCTCAAGCAGTTCATGAGCTCGGACTACTTGCTGTCCAAATTGGGCTACAACCCTGATGACAGTTGGAAGCGTTTGGGCGATGGCTTCTATGAGCAGCGACTGATCCAGCAGGCCGTAGTGGCCCGTACCGGACAACGTTTCCTGGCCGGTGTTAACACCGACGAGCAGTTGTTCAAGTACTTGATGGATAACGCCCTCAAGAGCAAACAGACGTTGGATTTGGCCGTGGGCGTAAGCCTGACGTCAGAGCAGGTTGCAGCCCTGACCCACGACATTGTCTGGCTTGAAAAAAACCTAGTGAACGGTGAGGAAGTGTTGGTCCCGGTGCTGTACCTAGCGCACTCCAATAACCGTCTGGCACCTAACGGTGCATTGATTGCCGGTAATGACCTCAGCTTGATTGCCGGGAAAAACCTTGATAACGCCGGCACCCTGCGTGCGAGCAACAACCTATCTGCCCAAGCCGATAACGATCTGACCAACAGTGGGCTGATCGAGGCCGGTAATCGTCTGGATCTGCTGGCGGGCAACAACATCGTCAACAAATCTGGCGGCATTATTGCAGGCCGTGATGTGAGCCTGAAGGCGATCAACGGTGATGTGATCAACGAACGCACGATTACCACCTACCGGGAAGATCATGGTAACAACCGCCAACTTCAGCAAGGTTATGCAGACAGCGCGGCGCGGATTGAAGCGGCTAACAATCTGAGCGTTGGGGCGGGGCGCGACGTCAACAACCAGGGTGGTGTTCTGAGGAGTGGTGCCGACATCACTATTCAGGGCGGGCGTGACGTCAACATAACCTCGGCTGAACAGATGAGTCGGGTGAACCTGAACAGCAAAATCAGTAGCCAGGACATCAAGCAATTTGGCTCCGCGCTAGAGGCTGGGCGCGACCTGAAGGTCGGTGCTGGTCGTGATATCAATGTCATCGCCAGCCAGATCGACGCCAAGCGCGACATTGCCATGGCGGCTACGGATAACCTGACCTTGGCGTCGGCGGCGAACGAGCAGCACTCTGGGTATAACTCCAAGAGGCTCAAGATCCAGGAAGACCACGTTCAGCAGGTCTCTACCACGCTGAAAGCCGGTGGAGACGTGGCGCTGAGCGCCGGGCAGGATTTGGCACTGATCGCCAGCCGGGTCACTGCGGGTGATGAAGCCTATCTCGTGTCTGGGAAAAACCTTGAACTCAAGTCCGCTGAGGACCAGGACTACAGCTTCTACAGCAAGACCAAGAAGAGTTCATCGGGTAAAAAATTCCGCCTGGATGAAACCGACAGCACCACCAACATTGGCAGCCTGGTGACCTCCGGTGGCAACAGCACGCTGGTTGCCGGGGAAAACCTGCTACTGGCCGGTAGCGGGGTGAATGCCGAGAAAGGCACGGCGAAGTTGGTCGCGGGTGAGGATGTACAGATCCTCGCGGTGAGCGATTCCGACAGCGCCCGCCATGAGCGCAAGCAGAGCAAAAGCAGTTGGGGCGGCTTCAAGTCGAGCAAGGTCCAGGACAAGGTCGCCGAGACGCGTACCACTGCAGTGGGCAGCATGGTCTCCGGTGAAACGGTCAGTGTGGCGGGCGGGCAAGACGTAACAGTCACCGGCTCGGCGCTGGTCAGTACCGCTGACCTGACGGTACAGGCCGGGCGTGACCTGACCATCGACGCAGCACAGAACACCTTCTCGCGCACGGACATGCACAAGGAAAAAAGCCGCGACCTGACCGGGGTGTTGACGGGCAACAAGTTGGGCCTGGACGACATCACGGGTAATCAACATCTGTCGATCAGCAGTCAGAAGCGCAACGGGACGGCACAGGAAACCACCCTGACCGGCAGCACTGTCGGCTCCAGCGCCGGCAACGTCTCGCTGACGGGCGGGCGCACGTTGAGTGTGGTAGCCAGTGATTTGGTCAGCACTAAAGATATGGCACTGGGTGGCTCTGATGTGACAATTGCCGCAGGCACACAGACGGCCAGTCAAACCACCCAGGAAAGCTCCAAGAGCTTGGCTGTGGGGCGGGTTATCGGTGGAACGGTTGTTGATACTGCCAGAAGCATTCGCGACGGGATCGAAGCCGCCAAGGATGCCGATGATCCACGTCTCAAAGCCGTGAAGCTGGCCCAGGTGGTCTTGAACACCTACAACCTGGGCGGCCAGGCCGTTGATGCCAATGGTCAGAGCTCAGGTTTCAAGGACAAGCAAGGCGGTACGGCCAGCAACGGTTCGCTGATCAAGATCGGTACTGAACTGAGCAATACCCGCAGCAAAAGCAGCAGCGAGTACCACAGTGAAACGGCACGGCAGAGCACGCTCAACGCAGGTCAAGCCCTGTCGATTGTTGCCACTGGCAAAGCCGCCGAAACCCAAGGTGATATCCATGTCATTGGTAGCGACCTGAAGGCAGCCAATACCACGCTGGTCGCCAAAAACGACATCATCCTGGAAAGCGCGCAAAACACTACCGAGCGTAAAAACGACAGTAAAAACGACAAAACCAGCATCGGCGCCAGCTTCAACATTGGCGAGCAAAACGGCTTCACCCTGGACCTTGGCGCACAAATCGCCAAAAACATGGGCTCTGGCAGCTCCGTGACCCAGGTCAACACCACGCTGGAGACCGGCGCGCTGGTTCTGAACAGCGGCCAGGACACCACGCTGGCTGGCGCCCAGGTGCGAGCGGACAGCATCAAGGCGGATATCGGCGGCGACCTCAACATCGCTTCGCGCCAGGACATCGACACACAGAAGAGTAAGCAAAGTAGCGCCGGCGCGGGGGCGAGTATCTGCGTGCCGCCGTTCTGCTATGGCACGACAGTCGCGGCGTCCGGCAGCGTGGCTGCCGGGGACATGAACAGCGACTACAAGGCGGTTACCGACCAGACCGGGCTGTATGCGGGCCAAGGTGGTTATGACATCAACGTTGGTAAAACCACCACGCTGCAAGGTGCGGTGATTGCTAGTGAAGCGAGTGCCGACGAGAACCAACTCGACACCGATCGCCTGCTGACCAGCGATATCAAGAACACCAGCAAGATAAAAAGCACCTCGGCGAGCGCGGGCATCTCGGGCAGCAGCAGCGGGCTTGTGATGGGCCCGCCGATGGGCGCGGTACTGAGTGAGTCTGACAGCAGCAAAACCCGAGCGGCGGTCAGCGAAGGCACGATTGTGGTGCGCAACCCTGAGGGCGCCAGCGATCTGGTGGGCCTCAACCGCGACACACAAAACGCCAACAAGCACCTGGACAAGCCGGATGAAAAGGCCATGCGCGAGCGCATGGACCTGATCAACAGCTCTGCGGAACTGGCGCGCACCATTGGCAGCACCATCGCCAAGGCAAAAGTTGACGAGTCTGAAGACCCCAACAGCGACATCGGCAAAGCGGCCCGGCAGAAGTTGCGGGAAAGTGGGATCACCGAGCCCACCACCTTGCAAGTGAGGCAGCAGGCCGAGCGTGATTACGGCATGGGGAGCAGTTTCCAGCGCACGACGCAAACCGTAACCGCCATCGTGCAGGGGATTGCCGGCGGCAACGTAGGCGCGGCCATCGCGGGCGCTAGTGCGCCCCACCTGGCGCAGTTGGTCAAGGACATGACGCCGGACGATGACACCGCCAACCTCATGGCGCACGCGGTGCTAGGGGCGGTGTTGGCTAGGGCCAGTGGTAACTCGGCACTGGTTGGGGCGAGTGGTGCGGTGGCGGCTGAGGCTACGGCGAAGTTGATCCGTAATCAGCTGTATGGAGATGTGAGTAATGACCAGCTGACAGCGGAGCAGAAACAGACGATCTCGGCGTTGTCGACGTTAGTGGCAGGGGTTGCGGGTTCTGCGGTGGGCAAGGATGCGCTGAGTGCGGTAGCGGCGGCGCAGGTTGGGAAGAATGCGGTTGAGAATAACCAGCTAAGTTCGAAAGACGTTGTGGATTTGCGAACGGAACTCGCAAATGCCTCCAAGAATGGGGAGCCGACAGAGGCCATTTGGGAAAAGTACAAAAAACTGAGTGCTGAGAAGCGGGCCGAGATGCTGGAAGGCTGTGCGGGCAAAGGAGGGCTTTGCAGCGTGGGTTACCAGGCGGAGTATGAGGGCGGGATACAAACGGCTGATGGTGTCAGTAGCTTGCACTGGTTCTTCGACCTTTCAGAAGCGGATGCTTCACGGCTGAAGCAGTTTGTTACCGAAGAAAACCAGAGCGATATGGGGCTGTTGTACAACTCGTTGCCGGCCTGGGAAAAAGCGGCTTTGCTTGGAAAGGAAGTACTTACTGCTTCTGGTGCTTCGATAGGTCGTGATAAAACGTCTATTGCTTCGATTGTTGGGAAGGGGAAGGGAGGAGCGGGGGGGCAGGCAACTGGTGCAAAAGCGACAGGTGCCTCGCTGGACAACGTAGCCAGTAGCATCCATGCTGGCCAGCAAGGCAAGCATGTTCTGGGGCATAACAATTTTCTTCCCGGACGCAGCTATCTTAAAGAGGGTGTCGATCCTCAAAAACTGTTGAATGGTGCTCATGCGGGAGAGTTTCCTGTCGTAGGTTATGGTTCAAGAGGGCAGCCAATAGTTGATTTTGGAAAAAATATTGGTGTTGATGGCACATCAGGCTTGACGACAAGATACGGAACAATACATTCAGGTAAAAGCGGAGCGCATATTGTTCCGACAAATCCTACTACTGTCGGAGCGAAACCATGAATACTTTTCCTGATTGGTTGGTCTTATGTGTTTGGCGTGCTCTGATTGGTGAAATATATCCTGCAATAAGGGCGATTGCTATTTCACTGTCAGACGATGGAACATTACTTGTTCGTTACTATCTTGACAGGTCGCCTACAGACTTTGACTGGGAAAGTTTAGAAGTTGTTGCCACAAATATTTCAGCTTCAATTGGTCAAGAAAAAATTTCTCACATAGATTTAGATTGTAAGTTCGTGCTTGGTTCAATAGGGCGTCTTGAGTGTCTCGACGGCTTCATCTACTGTCGCAGAGAATATGATTTGTAGGTGCAAAAGCAAATGTGGGGTCCATTAGTCACATCTCTGGAGTGAATCTTCCTAAAAGTCAGTCTAAGATGATTGCTGATTTTGAAGCAGCAGGGTACCCAACAAAACCAGTAGTTTCTCCGACCAGCGGAAACGTGGTCGGAACTCAATACATCTTGCCTGATGGTTCGCGAGTTCGGGTGATGCAGGCGGATGGTCGAAGTCCCCAGCGCGCATCATTCGAGAACGCTAATGGCGGACCTGTTGATCCGACTACTGGAAAGCCGCCGTAGCCCCCGCAAGGTTTATCGAAGGCTGAACGGAAGCAGTGGATTAGAGAGCGTACGCATATTGAACAGGTGGACTAAATGATGAATACACTCTTGCAGGCTGTGGCTCTTTTGTTGCCTATGAAAATTGAAAGAGTATTTTGGGATGGCGATACTTTGATGCTTTTTTCGGCGGGTTGGAGCTTTCGGACTGAGAGTGCGTGGCGTGTGTCTAAGGGGGGGAGTTGCTGTTCGCTTGTTGGGATGACGATGCCCTTGACCATGTTTCTGAGTTTTTAGGCTTATCCATTGTTGAGGTAGGTTGGCGTATTGATGCTCAGCCAATTGATCCATTTTTTAAATTATCTGACGGCCGCGTCTTGAATGCATTTTGTTCGTCATCAACTGAGCCTTGGCTTATGGAGTTCTCGGATGGGGCCGTTTATTTAGGGAATACTTAATTTTATAAAGTTTTCTTGGTGCAAAAGGCGTTAACACACCACTAGGCTTGGGTTCGACAGGCAGAACTGCGCCTGCTAATTTGAGTAGAAAAGGGGACGGATTTATTTTTGCTTCGAGGGTGGCGGAGTCTGATTACGATTTTTCTGAGGTTGTTTTTAAGGGAGATGATTGTCTTGCGGCTTGCGTAGCTTTGCGCTTTAATAATTTGGTTTTGTTTTTGTGTATTCGGAGGTTTATTTTAACTAAGCTATTCGGCTAAAATCCGACCTTTTTTGTGATACTTATATGCTGTAGCAGAAAAAGAAAAATTTATTTTTGTCCCTTTGCTAGGCTATAAGCTCTTAAGGAAGGAGGTTCATTATGCCTAGGATGGGACGTGTCGTTCTACCAAACTATCCGCACCATATTGTTCAACGTGGTCACAATCGTCAGGTTGTATTTGCCGCGCCAGAAGATTACCAACGCTATGTAGGGGATCTTCGGGAGCTGAAGGAGGCATTTGGCGTAAAAGTATATGCCTATCGTTTAATGACCAATCATATTCATTTGTTAGTCGCACCAAGCGAGTCGGTTGCTGGTTTGGGGCAGCTTATGAAGGCGCTTGCAGCACGAGCTACTCGCTATAGGAACCGGATAGAAGGGCGGACAGGTACTTTATGGGAGGGTCGCTATAAGTCGAGCGTGGTGCAGTCCGAAAGATATCTTCTGGCGTGCTGTCGATATATCGAGCTGAATCCTGTTCGTGCCGATATGGTGGCGAGTGCGGCAGACTACCCATGGTCAAGTTATAACGCTCGCGTCGGCTGTTCTCCTGATAACGATTGGTTAGATATTGATGATTGCTTTGATGTACTGGGTGATACAAAGCAGGATCGGCATGAAAGTTACAAGAGCTTCGTAAATCAGGCGGTTTCAAACGATGAGTTGAAAACGATACGTCTGGCTCTACAGCGCGGGCAACTTACTGGAACTACTCGCTTCACCGATGAGGTCGAGCGTATCGCAGGAATCCGAATCGCCTCTCGAGGGCAAGGTAGGCCACGGCGCGATAGATAAAAATAAATCTGTCCCCTTTTTCCGGAAAAAGGTACTCATATTAATATATGGGATTACTCAAAAGGTAAAGGGCCAGGTAAAGCAATAAAGCAAGTTGTACCATTTGAGGGTAATGAGAGAACCTTTGAAACCATATTGAAACAGCTAAACAGGTAAAGTGAATGAGTTTGTTCGAAGAGTGTAAAGAGGCGCTGGGTGACGACTTTAATGTGCTTGAAGGAAAAGCTTATCAGGATGCTATCGATATTTTACATAGCTTTCCCTTTGCGCAAGGAGACGTTATATGGTCAGAAATAAATAGTTCGGAATATGAAAGTATTGATGCTTTGTTGAACTCAAATCCTATAGGAAATAAAGATGTATTTGTTTTTGCAGATGATGTAAGTATTCCAGTTTTCAGGACTAGGCTAAGCTTGATTTGTGAGAATGTTTATGACGTTGTAGCTCTGTCACCAAAACTATTTATTTTTAATGATGAGGTGATACTGAAACCTTTATTTCCAACTGAAATGTTCCGGTTAGGTATGAAATCTGATGCCCCGCAGGGGGAACACGGTGTCGATTAGAAAGAGACGGGGACAAGAAAGAGACGGGGACAGATTTATTTTTGCTTCGAGGGGGCAGATTACGATTTTTCTGGGGGCGGATTGGGACTAAAAGGGGACAGATTTATTATTAGGAGTAAGAAAAAATATTTTACGGAGTGGGATTTTCCTTAATTTTTTAGGAAGTTTCCTATTTTGCTTGCTCGTCATTCCTACGACAATCGCGCGGTTAACCCGCCTTCCCAAGCGTATTTTTAACATCGAATTATAATTTTTGTTATTAATCAATCGGTTAGCTGGCTCTCCGGATGAGCCTTTCACGAGATTAAAAAGCGCAGTGCCAACAACCTGCCCGCCACTGATCGCGAACCGGTATTCAACCTGCCAAAAATTGTGCAGGCCATTGATCAGCTCAATATACAGGTCGCCGGGTAGCGGCAGGCGAGGGCCAATTAGGCCATTACGGTTTTACACCTGCAGCCACCGAGATAGTGGGCGGATTTGCCCGTCATACATGGAGTTTTACATGAAGCCAAAGCCGTTTAAAAAAAGCCTGCTGGCTTTGATCGTTGGGGCTATCAGCACCCAAGTGCTGGCCGTTGAAGTGGACGTTGGCCAAGGCAAGAGTACCTTGAGCGGCGGGATATTTAGTGAATCACTGACCTTCACCGGAACGGTGACTCAGCCCACGAACGTGACCGCTAGCCAAGGCATTAGCAATTGGATGGGAGTGAGTGTCGCCGATACGAGAATTCAGGGTTCGTTGATCAATCGTGCAGATATTATTTTGGATGGTCAGGGTCGCGATATCCGAGGGTTTGCCGTGGACCCATCGCTGCAACTGACTGCCAATCCAGGGAGTAGCACCGTCACTGGTGATGTTATCCAGGCAGCTAACATCACCCAGAGTAACGGGGCGTTTCAAGCTTTTGAGATTGGTGCTACTACGATTGGCGGGAGCGTGATCAACTCCGGGACCATCCAATCCACAGCCCCAGTATCCAATCCCTGGACTTTTCGCGATGGTATTCGGTTGCATGGCACCACGGTGGCGGGGGACGTTTCCAATACCGGCGTGGTACGAATGACGGGAGTTAACTCGCTTGCTATGGTGCTGGACCGAGGAGGACTCTCCCCAATCAGCATCGGCGGCAAGATTCTCAACTCCGGTACGTTGTCTGTCACGGGCGACGACTCCTGGGCTTTCGAGGTGGAAACCCCTACATCTCCCTTGAGGATCGAAAACAGTGGCCTGATTTCCGCGAACGGCGCAGCTACCGCTGGAGTGGTGTTTTATGACGGCACTGTCGATTACATCCTCAACACCGGCACGATCGAAGCAAAAGGCGAGAAGGCTGATGCTTTTGACTTCCACGGAGCAACTTTCGCTCAGAACAGTGCGCCCGGCTCTCGCGGTATCGTCAACCGAGGCATCATCAGTGCCGATGGCGTAGCCATTTATGCCGATATTGACGAGCAAACCTCCCCCTTCGAAATCAACCAGCAAGCCGGTGAAATCCGTAGCAATTCCGGCACGGCCATCGATGCTGCCAACCTGGCGAGCCTGAACTGGAGTGGCGGTAAAATCGTCGGTGATGTGCTTGGTGTCACGGGTGTGAATATCACTGGCCAGGCGGACTTTACCGGCAAGAGCATTGCCAGCCCGGTGTCGATCAATGCAGGTTCGTTGAACCTGTCTGACGCCGGCACCGCGATCACTGGCGACCTGAATGTAGCCAGCGGCGCCTGGGTTGATATGCGCCTGTCCAACAGCGTCGTGCCGACGACGCCTTATTTGACGGTCAGCGGCGTAGCGAATTTCGCCCAGGGCTCCAACGTGACCTTGAGCGCTAAGCCCAGTGATTTCACAGCCGTGCCTAGCGGTATTGAATACACCCTGTTGCAAGCCTCCAGCGTACAAAACAATGGCCTGACGGTCGCCAGTAGCTCGTCGTTGCTGGATGTATTCAGCTACTCGGCCGATGCGCAAACCGTCAAGGCGGTGGTGGGCTTGAAGAGCGATGAGCAGGTTCAGGAGGATCTGGGGGGCGTAGGTGCTGGCGCGGCGTCGGTCACCGCACTCAACCAGTTGAAGAACGAGGTGCTGGGGCAACTGAGCCAGGACGACGCGGTGTTCCAGGCCGTGGCCAACGCCGGCACCGCCCAGCAATTGGCGCAGATTGGCGAACAGCTCAAGCTGGACGTGAACCGTGGCGCGCTGGACGTGGCCTTGTCCGGGCAGACGGTGGTCAACGGCGCGATCCTCAATCGCCTGGCCGGTCAGCGCGATGGCAGTGAGCGTGGCGGTGTATGGGTGCAGGGACTTAGCAGCAACATGGACCAGGATGGTCGCGGTGGCGACAATGGCTACTCGGCCAACAGCAGCGGTATGGCGGTAGGTGTGGACGGTCGTTTGAACGACGCCACCACTGTGGGGGCGGCGTACAGTTACCTCAACTCTAACATTCACTCGGACCTGGGCAACAAGACCGAAGTGCAGGGCAATGCCCTGTCTCTGTACGGCAACTGGTCGCTGCAAAACTGGTTTGTCGATGGCAGCCTGAGCTACGGCTTCAACGACAACGACAGCAAGCGCCACGTCGCTGGCACCACGGCCAAGGGCAGCTACGACAGCCGGGCGTTGTCGGCCAGCGTGCTGGGCGGCTACAGCTTCAAACCGTCGGACAGCGTGCTGATCGAACCGCGTGTAGCGGCGCGTTATTCCAGCGTGCGTATGGATGGTTTCAATGAGAAGGGCTCTTCGGCAGCGCTCAGCACTGGTTCGCAGCGCTATGAAGTGGGCGAGTTGGGGGCGGGCGTGCGCTTGGCGGGCAACCTGCCGTTGGGCGCCGGTACCCTGCAACCGGAAGCGACCTTGATGGCCTATCACGACCTAATGGGTGATCGCGTTGCGCAGACTTCAAGCTTTGTGATGGGTGGTTCGGCGTTTACCGTCACGGGCGCTTCGGTGGTACGCAATAGCTACGAAGCCAGCCTGGGCCTGAATTATCAGGTGTCGGCGCTGACGGTGGGTGCCAGCTACACCCGTCAGGCGCGTAGCGGGTTTGACGCCGATGGGGTGATGGTCAAGGCGCGGTATGCGTTTTAAATAACAAGGCGCAGACAAACGGGGGGGGCAGGCCACGATTGAATTTTAATCGTGATCTGTCCCCCTTTTCATTTCCCCTGTAGGAGCCGGCGCCGGCGATGGTCGTCAACGATGACGCTAGGCATCTGACACCCCGCGGCGGTCTCCTCGCCGTCATCGCTGGCTAGCCAGCTCCTACAGGAAGGGATCTGCGGTACCTATCGTCAGAAATGGGATCCAATTCACAAAATAACCGCGAACTTTTCCGCCTCTTTGGCTACTAAACCATCTCGGCACAACATTGATGGCTAACTAATGGCAACTTTCAAGTTGCGCCGAAAGCTGTATCAAAACTGATACCGCTTGTCGGAATAAAAATTCCGAATACAAGCATTTAATTGTTGCTGATAGTTTTTATCGTTATTTATCAGCAGCTTATAGGTGATTTAATTTTTAGCTTCAACTAGCCGAACATTTTGGCTGGGTGGAAGTTCGATGTTAGTTTGCCGCCCCTTGTTATTCGATGGATCGAACATGCCTTCGTTATTGCCACGGATTCGGTATTCACTGTGTATTGCCCTGTTCGCCCTCTGCGCGTCTAACAGCGCGGTGGCTGCGACTTCGCCAGGTGATCAGGACCTGATCCGCGAGCGGCAGAACCGCCTGCTTGAAGAGCAGCGCCGGCGCCTCGAAGACCTCAAGGAATTGCCCGGCAAAGAAGTCAAACCCGCAACGCCCACCGCTCCGGTGGATAGCCGTTGCTTCCCGATCAAGACCATCGAGCTCAAGGGCGCCGACAACCTGTCCGCCACCGAGCGTGAGCGTTTGATCAAGCCCTATATAGACAAGTGCCTGGGCGTGGCCCAGCTCAATCAACTGCTCAAGGCCGTCACCGATCACTACATCGACAAGGGCATGGTCACCAGCCGTGCCTACTTGCCGCAGCAGGACTTGTCCAAAGGGCATCTGCAAGTGTTGGTGGTGGAAGGCAAGCTCGAAGGTTTGAAGGGCGCCGACGACAGCACGTTGTCGGCACGCGAGTTGGCCATGGCTTTTCCGGGTAAAAACGGCGACTTGCTCAACCTGCGGGAAATCGAACAGGCCATCGATCAGCTCAACCGTTTGCCCTCCAACCAGGCACAAATGGAACTGGCCCCCGGCGATGCCATCGGCGGCAGTTCGGTGCTGGTGAAAAACAACCCGCAAAAGCCCTGGCGCGCCAGCCTGTCGCGTAATAACGACGGGCAGAAAAGTACCGGCGAGCAGCAGTGGGGCGCCGGCCTTGAGTGGGACAGCCCCCTGGGCCTGGCCGACCAGTTGGTGTTGCGCGGTGGGCATGACGCGATCAGCGATCACCAGAAGACTTCAAAAAACGGCATGCTCTATTACAACGTGCCGTGGGGCTGGTGGAACTTCAGCTACACCTACAGCGAGAGCGACTACCGCGCGCTGGGCCAGGCTGACACGTTCAGCTTCAAGCAATCGGGCGACAGCCAGAACCACCAACTGCGCGCCGAACGCGTGGTGCATCGCGATGACGTGAGCAAGACCTCGGTCAACGTCGGCCTGTCCCACTTGCGTACCAACAACTACGTGCTCAGCACTCGCCTGGACAGCAGCACGCGCTTGAGCGAGATGCAGGTCGGCATCAACCACGGTCGGCGGGTCGGCAGTGCCTTCGTCAACATGGATCTGGGCATGCAGAACGGCATTGGCCTGCTCGATGCCCAGTCCCAGGACGAACGTGGCGAATTCGGCAGTCGCCAACCCAATTCGCGCTACCGCAAATACACCGCCACCGTCAGCTACCTGCAGCCGTTCACGCTGTGGGGCGAGTCGTTCAGCTTTACCAGCGTGGCCACCGGCCAACGCAGTGAAGACATGCTGTTCAGCCCGCAGCGCATGAGCCTCGGTGGCTCGTCTTCGGTGCGCGGCTTCAAGGACCAGCAGCTCAATGGCGACAGCGGCGGCTACTGGCGCAACGACCTGCGCTGGTCGCGGCCGGTGCTGGTGGATTGGTTGCGCCCGGCCTTCGGCGAATACGGTGTGAGCCTGGGTTACGACCAGGGCGTGATCCGCAATGACCGCTACAACGACATCGTCCACGGCCGGGTTTCCAGCAACTCCGTGGAGCTGTTCGCCCGTGGCAAAAACGTCAGCACCAGCGTGACCTTTGCCCACTCTTTGGAACGTCCGGCAGTGATGAGCGAGCGCGAAGCGCCGATCTACTTCCGGATGGATTTCTACCTGTAATTCAACGCCTAGCCGCATCGAGAATTTGACATGGACGTCCGCCAGTTTGCCTTCCTCGCCCGCCTGCCTTCTGCTGCCTTGAAGCGTCGTGACGCGTTCTGCGGCCTGCCCAAGCGCGGCCTGGTGCTGATCCTGGCCAACGCGCTGTTCTGGCAACCGCTGCTGGCCCAGGCCGACGGCATCGTGGTCAGCGGCCCCGGCACCACAGTGGGCGCAGCGGGCAATGGCGTGCCGGTGGTCAACATCGCCACGCCCAATGGCAGCGGCCTGTCCCACAACCACTTCAAAGACTACAACGTCGGCCCCAATGGCGTGATCCTCAACAACGCCGGCGGCCCGTTGCAGTCCACCCAGTTGGGCGGGATTATCGTCGGTAACCCCAACCTCAAGGGCGGCTCGGCGAATGTCATCCTCAACGAAGTCAACGGCGGCAGCGCCAGCCAGTTGCGCGGCTACACCGAAGTGGCGGGGCAGTCGGCCAAGGTCATCGTCGCCAACCCCTATGGCGTGACCTGCAATGGCTGCGGCTTTATCAACACCCCCAACGTGACCCTGACCACCGGTAAACCGATCCTCGATAACGGTCGCCTGGACCGTTATCAGGTCGATGGCGGCGCCGTGACCATCGACGGCCAGGGCTTGAACGCGAGCAACGTCGACCGCTTCGAAATCATCACCCGCACCGCCAAGATCAACGCGCAGATCAATGCGCGCAACCTGACCGTGATTGCCGGGCGCAATGATGTTGAGGCCCAGACGCTAAAAACCACTGCGCGCGCCGACGATGGCAGCGCCAAGCCGGAATTGGCGATCGATTCGTCGGCGCTGGGCGGCATGTACGCCGGCGCGATCAAGCTGGTGGGCACCGAGGCCGGTGTCGGGGTGAAACTGGACGGCACTTTGGCGGCCAGCGCGGGCGATATCCAGCTCGATGCCAACGGGCACCTGAGCATGGCGCAAGCCGCGGCCAGTGGCGCGATCGACGTCAAGGCGGCGAGCCTCGACGCCAAGGGCCCGGCCTACGCCGGCACCGCCCTGACGGTGAAAACCAGCGGCGACCTGAACACCCAGAAAAGCCTCGCAGCCCGCGACACGGTGCGCCTGAGCAGCGGCGGCAAGTTGACCAACAACGGCGTTATCGAAGCCGGCGTAAATGCCGATAACACCCGCACCACCACCGGCGACGTCAGTCTCGACGCCCGCGATATCCGCAACAACGGTAGTGTGGTTGCCAGCCGTACCGCCACCGTCAAGGCCAGCCAGACCCTGGATAACCAGGGCGGCGTCATCAGCGCCAGAAAGGCCCTGGACGTCACCGCCAGCACTGTGGATAACCGCAACAAAGGCCGCCTGCTGACCAGCGGCAGCACCCAGTTGACCGCCGCTGCGCTGCACAACAGCCAGGGCGAAATCATCAGCGATGGCGCGTTGCAGGCCAACGTTGCACAGGTCAATAACCAGGGCGGCGTGGTGGTCAGCCACGACACCCTCAGCGTGACCGGCGACAGCCTGGATAACAGCAACAAAGGCGTGATTTCCAGCGCCGCCGCGCAAACCCTGACCCTCCGCGGTGCACTCAACAACAGCCAGGGCGGCGCCATCGACAGCGCCGGCGCCTTCACCTTGCGCGGCAACAGCCTGGACAACAGCGCCGGCAGCCTGACCGGCAACGGCGCGCTGACCCTCGACCTGCTGGCCGACCTGATCAACCGCAACGGCAAGCTGGCCAGTGCCGGCCCGCTGTCGATCGAGCGTGTTGCAGCCCTCGACAACCAGGGCGGCAAACTCACCAGCCAAACCTTGCTGACGGTGTTGGCGGCCAGCCTGGACAACCGCAACAGCGGCACCCTGGCGGCAAACGCCGGGCTGATCCTGAACACCAGCGGCCTGGTGCAAAACGACAACGATGGCCTGATCCACAGCGAAAACGCCGGCCTGAATCTCACGGTCGGCAGCCTGAACAATGCCGGGGGCAAGCTCTCGGCCAAGGCGGGTGATGCGCTGATCAACGCCGGTGTTTTCAACAACGGTAACGGTGGTGTATTCGCCGGCCAGCGCGTGCGCCTCAGTGGCGGCAGCGTCGATAACGCCGGGCAGATCGCCGGTCAGCAGGTCGACCTCAGCCTGCTGGGCGCCCTTAACAACCGTGGCCTGATCGAAAGCGCCAGCACCCTGGCTATCGCCGCCGCCAGCCTGAGCAACCAGGGCGGGCAATTGCGCGCACTGGGCACCACTGGCAAAAGCCGCCTGGCGATTGGCGGTGTCTTGGATAACAGCGGCGGCAAGCTGGAAGCGGCCAATGCCGACTTGAGCCTGGCCGCCGGCACCTTCCAGAACCAGGGCGGCAGCGTGCTGCATGTGGGCACCGGGGTGTTCGATATCGCCGGGATCAACCTCGATAACGTCGGCGGCAGTCTGGTGACCCAAGGCGATTTGAGCCTGGATAAAACCAACTGGACCAACAGCAGCCTGATCCAGGCCGGCAACCTCACGGTCAATGTCGACACCCTTGAGCAAACCACCACCGGGCAATTGCTCGCGGCCAACCGTATCAAAGGCACGGGCCAGAACTGGTCCACCCAGGGCGTAATCGCCAGCAACGGCAGCCTCGAGCTGAGCCTGGGCGGCACCCTCAACAACACCGGCCGCCTGACCGCCGCCACCGACTTCACCCTGGCCAGCGCTGCGGTGAACAACCTCGGCACCCTGGGCAGCGGTCGCGCCATGACCCTGACCACCGCCAGCCTGCTCAACCAGAACGGTTTGCTGTTCAGCGGCGGCGATATGAGCCTGCGGGTCGAGCGCCTGAAAAACCTCGGTGCCGATATCTATGCCATGGGCAACCTGAGCATCGACCGCGACGGCAAAGGGGCCTTGGCCACCAGCATCATCAACAGCTCGTCGAGCATCCAGAGTGACGGCAGCCTGAGCCTGGCCGCTGGCACTATCCAGAATATCCGTACCGTGTTGACCAGCGAGTCGGGGATCTATAGCGCGTCGATCAGCCCGGTGCAGTGCATTGAAAACGTCAACGGTGGCGACTGCGACGGCGGCAAGGAAAACCGTCCGTTCTTGATCGCCCAGCGTGATCGCCTGAGGGTCACCGACGCCAGTGCGGCCTCCAGCATTACCTCTGGCGCCAACCTGCTGTTGGTCGGCGGCGATGTGCTCAACAGCAGCAGTAGCATCGCTGCGGCCGGCAGCCTGACGGCGCGGGTCAACCAGTTGACCAACATCGGTCTCGAAACCCACGACACCCTCACCGAGCGTGTGTTCTCTTCTGAACGTACCCGTCACCCGGAAGGCTACAACCGGGCCGCTGCGCAATTTACCCAGCGTTATTCGATGGGCGGCGCAGCCTACGACCCCAATAATCTGGGTGGCCTGGAAGCGGCGATGGCCGGCTTTATCGGCGGCATGGAGCGCCAGTGGGGCGATACCAAAACCACCCAGCTGGCGGCTCCGGACCAGCGCTACGCAGCAGTGATCCAGGCGGGCGGCGCGGTGAATATCCAGGCCCAGGCCGGTATCGATAACAGCGTGGTGCGCGGCGGCTACACCTACGTCGGCAGCGGCGCGAAGACCGACACCAACGCCCCCGGCTTCTCCACCCAGGTGCACCTCAACGGGCAGTTGCCACCGGACGTCGCCCAACAACAAGTCAACCCTCTGGGCCTGCCGGGCTTCAGCTTGCCCACCGGTCAGAATGGCCTGTTCCACTTCAGCGACGGCAGCGGCGTGCAGGGCCTGCCCAACAGCCAGTTTGCCGCCAACCCGCACAAGTACCTGATCGAGACCAACCCGCAGCTGACCAACATGGCTGAGTTCTTGAGTTCCGATTACATGCTGGCCAAGTTGGGCTACGACCCCGATACCAGCCAGAAGCGCCTGGGCGATGGCTTCTATGAACAGCGCCTGATCCAGCAAGCCGTGGTCGCCCGCACTGGCCAGCGTTTCATCGACGGCCAGACCAGCGACGCCGGTGTGTTCAAGTACCTGATGGACAATGCCATCGGCGCGCGCCAGCAACTGAACCTGGCCGTGGGCGTGAGCCTCACCGCCGAACAAGTGGCGGCCCTGACCCACGACATCGTGTGGCTGGAAAACGCCAGCGTCGCCGGCCAGCAAGTGCTGGTACCGGTGTTGTACCTGGCCCAGGCCAGCAATCGCCTGGCCCCCAACGGTGCACTGATTTCCGGCAGTGACCTGAGCCTGATGACTGGCGCCAACCTCAACAACGTCGGCACGCTGCGCGCCACCAGCAACCTGGGCGCCAATGTGGGCGGCAACCTGAGCAATAGCGGGCTGATGGAAGCCGGCAACCGTCTCGACCTGCTGACCGGCAATAACCTCAACAACCGTGCCGGCGGGATCATCGCCGGGCAGCAGGTCAACCTGGTGGTGGGCGCCGACCTGCTCAATGAGCGCAGCGTCACCACGCACCAGAGCGCCAGCGACTACCGCATCGAGCGCACCGACTTTATCGACAACGCGGCGCGCATCGAATCGGCCAGCACCCTGGCGATTCAGGCCGGGCGCGATATCAACAGCGTCGGCGGTGCCCTCAAGAGTGGCGGCGACACCACCGCCCAGGCGGTGCGCGACGTGAATATCGTCTCGGCACAAACCCTGGACAGCGGCGCCATTGGCAACCGTTCGCGCCACGAGATCATCACCCAGCAAGGCTCGGTGGTTGAAGCCGGGCGCGACTTCCATGTGGTCGCCGGGCGTGATGTGAGCGCAGTGGGCAGCCAGATCGAAGCCAAGCGCGATATCAGCGTCGGTGGCGTGCGCAACGTCAACCTGGCCGCGGCGGCCAACGAGCAGCATTCGGCGTACAACTCGAAAAAGGTCAAGAGCATCGAGGACCATGTCAGCCAGGTGTCCACCGTGCTCAAGGCCGGCGGCAACCTGACCTTGAATGCGGGCGAGGATTTGCTGTTGCTCGCCAGTAACGTCAGCGCTGGCAATGAAGCGTACCTGGTGGCCGGCAAGAACCTGGCCCTCAAGGCCGCCGAAGATCAGGACTACAGCTTCTACAGCAAGACCAAGAAAAGTTCGTCCGGGAAAAAATTCCGCCTCGATGAAACCGACACCGTCAACAACGTGGGCAGCAGCGTCAGCTCCGGCGGTAACAGCACCCTGGTAGCCGGTGAGAACCTGCTGCTGGCGGGCAGCAGCGTTGCCGCCGACAAAGGCGCGGCAAAACTGGTGGCGGGCAAGGATGTGCAAATCGTCGCCGTGACCGACGCCGAAAGTGCGCGGCATGAGCGCAAAGAAAGCAAAAGCAGTTGGGGCGGGCTGAAGTCGAGCAAGGTCCAGGACAAGGTTGACGAGAAACGCACCATGGCCGTGGGCAGCATGGTTTCTGGCGAGACGGTCAGCGTGGTGGCGGGGCAGGATGCGAAAGTGACCGGCTCGGCGCTGGTCAGCACCGGCGACCTGGCCGTGCAGGCCGGGCGTGACCTGACCATTGATGCGGCGCAGAACACCTTTTCGCGCACCGACATGCACAAGGAAAAAAATCGCGACCTGACCGGCGTGTTGACCGGCAACAAGCTGGGCCTGGACGACATCACCGGCAATCAGCACCTGTCGATCAGCAGCAGCAAACACAACGGCACCGCCCAGGAAACCACCCTGACCGGCAGCACCATCGGCTCCAGCGAAGGCAATGTTTCGTTGATTGCCGGGCGTGAGTTGAACGTGGTCGCCAGTGACCTGGTCAGCACCAAGAACATGGACCTCAGTGGCTCCAACGTGACCATCACCGCCGGTGCTGAAACGGCGCGGCAAACCACGCAAGACAGCTCCAAAAGCCTGGCCGTGGGCCGGGTGATTGGCGGTGCGGTGATTGATACTGCGCGCAGCATCCACGATGCCACTGAAGCGGCGAAGAACGCCGATGACCCGCGCCTCAAGGCGGTGAAAATCGCCCAGGCTGCGCTGGCCGCCTACAACCTGGGTGGCCAGGCCTCGGACGCCAACGGCCAGAGCGCCGGCTTCAAGAACAAAGAGGGCGGTTCGCCCAGCAACGGGTCGTTGATCAAGATCGGCACCGAACTGGCCAACACCCGCAGCAAGGCCAGCAGCGAGTACAACAGCCTGACGGCGCGCCAGAGCACGCTCAATGCGGGGCAGGATCTGTCGATTGTCGCCACCGGCGAAGCGCCTGGCACCCAGGGCAATATCGAGATCACCGGCAGCAGCCTGAAAGCCGCCAACACCTTGTTGCTGGCCAAGAACAACGTGTTGCTGCAAAGCGCCCAGGACACCGTCGACCGCAAGAACGATGGCTCGACCAACAAGACTGCCATTGGCGCCAGCTTCAACATCGGCGAGCAGAACGGCTTCACCCTCGACCTGGGTGCACAGGGCGCGAAAAACAACGGTAATGGCAACTCGGTAACCCAGGTCAACACCACCCTGGACACCGGCTCGCTGCTGCTCAAAAGCGGCGGCGACACCACCCTCGCCGGTGCCCAGGTGCGCGCCGATCGCATCCAGGCCGACATTGGTGGCGACCTCAATATCCTCTCGCGCCAGGACACCGAGTCTTCGCGCAGCAAGCAGAGCAGCGCAGGCTTTGGCGCGAGTATCTGCATCCCGCCGTTCTGCTACGGCTCCACCGTCACCGGCTCGGCCAGCATCGCTGCGGCCAAGATGAACAGCGACTACAAGGCCGTGACCGACCAGACCGGCCTGTTTGCGGGGGCCGGCGGTTACGACATCAATGTCGGCAAGACCACCACCTTGCAGGGCGGGGTGATTGCCAGCGAAGCGGCGGCGGTGAAGAACCGCTTGAGCACCGATCGCCTGATCGTCAGTGATATCAAGAACACCAGTGAGATCCAGAGCCAGTCGGCGGGTCTGTCTGCATCATTCAGCAGCAGCGGCGGCACCTCACCGGGTGGCAGCATTCCGGTGGCGCTCAAGGAAGACGAGCGCAGCCACACCCGCAGTGCGGTCAGCGATGGCACGATTGTGGTCCGCAACCCCGAGGGCGCCAATGACCTGGTGGGGCTCAACCGCGACACCGCCAATGCCAACCAGAAGCTCGACCGCCCAGACGAAAAGGCCATGCAGGAGCGCATCGACCTGATCCAAAGCTCGGCGCAATTGGCCAGTGGGGTGATCGGTGCGGTAGCCAAAGCCAAGGCAGATGAAGCCAAGAAGCTTGGGCAAGAGGCAAAAGACCAGGCCACCGCGGGCTCGCCAACGGCGGGTGCTGCGGCCCAGGCGTACGAGACGGCGAATGCCGAGGCGCTGCGCTGGCAAGTGGGTGGCGACAAAAAACTGATGGCCGATATTGCGTCCGGGCTGATTGCCGCCGGGCTGGGCGGCGCTACCGGCGGTACGGCGGTGGGGATCGTGGCCAATACATCGGCCAGCGATATCTTCAATAAAATCGGCAGTTTTGCCGACGAGCAGAAAAACCGCAAAGACATCGACAGCGCAACCAAGGCCGCCTGGGCCGAAGGCGGCGCAGCGCGCGTTATGTTGCACGCATTGGCGGGCGCTGCGTTGGGGCTTTCCAGCGGCAATGTGCAGAGCGGCGCGTTGGGTGCGGGCGCCTCGGCGGCGCTGATGCCCTCGATTCTGCAAGCGCTGGAAGACAGTGGCATGAAAGAGGCCGACCGTAAGGCCGTGGCTACGCTGATTGCCTCCGGCGTGGGGACGGCGGTCGGTTCCGGGCATGGCACCGGCGGCGCCATTGTTGCCGGTGGCACTGCGGCCAGCGTGGATCGGTACAACCGTCAGTTGCACCCGGACGAGATCAAGTTCGCCTCCGACAAGGAGCGCGTCGATCGCTATGCACAAGCGCAGGGCATCACCGAAGAGCAAGCACGCATAGAGCTGCTGCGAACGGCGGCGGCGATGGTCGATCGCGGCTGGAACACCGTGTTGGGTGTCGAGGATGGCAACACCACGACGGCGGCCAGCTTCTTGCGCAGCGAGCTTTCGCAGTCCAAAAGCGCGGACCTGTTCCAGGTCAGCCTGGCCGATTACAACAATGAACGGCTGGGTCTGTCGCGCCTGATGAAAGACCGGCCGTCGGTTGAAAACCTGGTCAAGTACATTGAGCTGGTCGACCCTTACAAGTACCTGCATGACCCGAAAAACATGGCCGAAATCCTCAATGCCAAAGGTCAGGGCAGTGCCGAGGGTATTGCCAATGCCGTAGAGGATCTGGCCAGTTTCGGTTCCAAGACGGCGCTTTGGGCGATGAGTACCGTCAATTGCCCTAGCTGTGGCGGTCGGCAATTTATCGCGGCGGTAGAGGCGGTGCAGAGCTTGCCCGAAGAGCTGAGGCTCAAGGGCTATCTGGACACCCTGCATATCATGCAGGGCTATGGCGCCGACGTGCTGCGCCAGAACGAGATGATCGCCACCTCTACCGGCGTGGGCCTCGGCCTGGGCGGCGCGGGTGTCGGTGGTGCTGGCGCGACGACCACCCGCCTGACCGGCGAGCTGGCCGGGGTGGTGGGCAAACGCTTCACCGGTATCATCAACGAAGCGGCCGAGCAGGCACTGCTCAAGAGTGGCGGTATCTATGGGCCTGATGGCAAGCCGCTGATGGACCTTGGGGTTTTGACCAGGGAGCAGAAAGGTGTGATGGGAGACTTGTTTGGCGAGCGCTCTGTGCGGCAAATCGTTCCCGAAGGACAGAAGCTGGCCCGCGTGCCGGGTATCGGGGAAACAGGGGTCGATGATCTTTATAAGGTCACTCGCCCGGATGTCGACTTTGTTGTTATCGAGTACAAGTTCGTTGGGGATAACAAGAAGTCTGGCTCCTCGGGGTTAGGCAATACGCAAGATGGCAAGCAAGGCTCGACCTCATGGATTCTTGGCGGCGATCGTCTGGAACGTGCGGTTGGAGAGAATCAGAGTATGGATGTACGGCTCGCCGTGGACGCGAACCGCACGGAGACTTGGGTCGTGAGAACGCGTCCAGATGGCGCGACAGAAATTGAAGTGCTTGATGCCCGCGGAAAAATCAAAGCGGTAGACACGTCTAAAATTTTACCGTCCGAAAGACGTTAATGAGGTTCTCCATGATTCGCGCACCTTTGGGAGATAAACAGTATTGGGATGGTCGTGAGGCAAAGGATCTGCAATGGATAGAGCGCGTGAGCCAAACGTTGTCGCAGCCGTCGGCCAATCCGGTATACAGAGCGCAATTTGCGTTCGACTTTGCCAAAGATAATTTGCGTGCAGCCATTCGCGTCTACTCGCGAGGCAGTCCTGTTGCATCGATGGCTACGTACTTTCCCGCCATCATGGATGCATGGGAGCTTTCCAATCGGGAGTCCGACACGATATGTGCTGAAAATGCGCTGCAGACTTGCCGTGACTGGACCTTCGAGTTGGCGGACCTGAACCACTACATCTGGTGTTTCTGGTTGGTGAGCCTGGCGCTGGCGCTGGAGATTCCCGACGACCAGTGGCGTCGGCTGGTCGCCTTGATCGGCGAAGGCGGGCAGGACGTTCTGCTGGATCGAATCATCGCCTCCCGTCAGCCTGGGCGCGTGATTGGTGAACAGCTATTGCACGCCAAACCTTATGCGAGGCTGCTCAAGGCCATCGACGCGCCCCAGCAACAGCAGGCCTCGCTGTTGCGGGCGTTCGTGGAACATTGGTACCTGGAGCTGAACCGACGCGGTAAACAGCAACCCTGGTGGTATGTCTATGGCGATCCGGTAAAACACCCCCTTGAGATGGGTAGCTACTTCGGCCGCTGGTGCTTTGAGGCGGTTGCCGCGGTCAAGGCGTTCGGGCTCGATGACAGCGCCTGCCTGGGGCATGAGCATTACCCCGGCGACTTGCTCCACCCCAGTGAAGACGTTATCCCGGCACCAGCCCCTGCCCGCGTAGAAAAAGCCGGCTGGCTGGCGCGGTTGTTTGGGCGCTCAGATGTATAAGCCTTTGGATCTAAAAACGCCCATGAAAAAAATTACCTTCATCCTCGCAGCCCTGGCCCTCGCAGGCTGCCACTCCAATGCCCGCGACTCGTCGCCCAGCCTCTTGAAAGATGGCGTGCAGTTGCAGCAGAACACCGTCGTGGCCGATGCCGAGCACGCCAAGGTGATCATGCGCGCCACCGGGTTTACCTACCCCGTGCAGTTCTCCGTGCGCCGTGGCGGCGATGCCGACCAGCGCCCGGAGATCCTCGGCACGGTGGTGGATTCGGGCCGGGGCAAGGTGTTCGGCTGGATCGCCAAGATGAGCGAGGTGGCCAACAGCGCGGCGGTCAAGCGCTTCCCGCAGCTGGAAGTGCTGGCCGACCCGCAGCACACGATTGAAGTGTTGGGCGAGTCGCGGGTGTACGACTCGAACTACTACCGCTACGCCGAAAAAATTGTCTACGCCTGCGGTCCGATGACCTCGGCGTTCAAGCCGCAAAAGCAAAAGGTGTACCTGGTGGAGTTCGTGATCGTCGGCGCCGGCTGTGAGCAGCATGTGTATGACATCACCGACCCCGCACAGCGTATTCCCGTCCCCGCGTCCTGAATCATGCACCCTACAACCGCCGGGCACATTGGCGGTGTTGTCGTAGTAAATGGAGTTTCAAATGAAGCGCAAGCAGTTCCAGAAAACCCTGTTGGCCATGATGGTCAGCGCCGTTGCCGCACAAGTCAGCGCGGTGGAGTTTGACGTCAGCACAGGGCAGAACGTGTGGGCCTCCCAGACGTTCAACGAGCCTGTGACCCTGGTGGGCGCGCGCAATGTCGTCTCGACCCAGCCCAGTGCCGATGGCGTGAATATTTCCCTGACCGATATCCAGGGCACGCTGCGCAACGACGCCAACCTGACCCTGGATGCCGGCGGTAAAGCCGTGCGTGGCCTGATCGTCGATGGGGCGCTGGATCAAATGCTCACCACCACCGGCAGCAACATCACCGGCGATATCATTCAGGCCGGCAATATCCACCTGAGCAACACGATCTGGGCTGAAGGCTTTGAAGTGGGCGCCAGCAACGTGGGCGGCAGCATCATCAACTCGGGCAATATCACCCTGGTTGAAGTCCCAGGTTCGGGCGATGAATCCGACGCCGAGGGTATCTACCTCAACGGCACCACCGTGGCGGGCGACGTGGTCAACAGCGGTGTGGTGGATGTCACGTCCTACTACGGCTACGGCCTGATCCTCGATACCCACAACAACATGCCGGTCACCATCGGTGGCAAGCTGCTCAACTCCGGGACCATTCGCGTTACCGGTGAAGAGGCCCTGGGGATCGAGATCGAAACCGATACCAACCCCCTGCGTATCGAAAACAGCGGCCTGGTTTCCGTCAACGGCGGGCAGTCGATCGCCGTGCAACTGGATGCGGGCACCTACGACTACCTGCTCAACACCGGCACCATCGAAGCCCACGGCAGCAACGCCATGGCTTTCAACGTGCAAGGCGCGACCTTTAACACCACCTCGCCGAGCGGTGAGCGCGGCCTGGTCAACCGTGGCCTGATCAGCGCCGATGCGACGGCGATCAAGATCAACCCGCAGTACCAGTTGACGCCCCTGGAGATCAACCAGCAAGCCGGCGAAATCCGCAGCAACTCCGGCACCGCCATCGACGGCGGCAACCTGGCGAGCCTGAACTGGAGCGGCGGCAAAATCGTGGGTGACGTACTCGGTGTCACGAGTGTGAACATCAACGGCCAGGCCGATTTTACCGGCGCGCGCATTGGCAGCCCGGTATCGATCAACGCGGGTTCGTTGAACCTGTCTGGCGCCGGTACCGCGATCACTGGCGACCTGAATGTGGCCAACGGTGCCGGGATTGATATGCGCCTGTCCAACAGCGTCGTGCCGACCACGCCTTACCTGACGGTCAGCGGCGCCGCGAATTTCGCCCAGGGCTCCAACGTGACCTTGAGCGCCAAGCCCGGCGATTTCACCGCAGCACCCAGCGGCACCGAATACACCCTGCTGCAAGCCGGCAGCGTGCAGAACAACGGCCTGACGGTTGCCAGCAGCTCGTCGTTGCTCGATGTACTCAGCTACTCGGCCGATACGCAGACGGTCAAGGCCGTAGTGGGTCTGAAACCAGACGAGCAGGTACAAACCGACCTCGGCGGCGTTGGCGCTACGACCTCGGCGGTGACGGCCGTTAACCTGTTGAAAAACGAAGTGCTGGGGCAACTGAGCCAGGACGACGCGGTGTTCCAGGCCGTGGCCAACGCCGGCACTGCCCAGCAATTGGCGCAGATTGGTGAACAGCTCAAGCCGGACGTGAACCGTGGCGCGCTGGACGTGGCCCTGTCCGGGCAGACCGTGATCAACGGCGCGATCCTCAATCGCCTGGCCGGCCAACGCGATGGCAGCGAACGCGGCGGTGTTTGGGTGCAAGCCCTGAGCAGCAACATGGACCAGGACGGTCGCGGTGGCGACAACGGCTACTCGGCCAACAGCAGCGGCGTGGCCGTGGGCGTGGACGGGCGCTTGAACGACAACACCCGCGTGGGTGTGGCGTACAGCTACCTCAACTCCAACATCCATTCGGACCAGGGCAACAAGACCGAAGTGCAGGGCAACGCCTTGTCGCTGTACGGCAACTGGTCGCTGCAAAACTGGTTTGTCGATGGCAGCCTGAGCTATGGCGTCAACGACAACGACAGCAAGCGCCACATCGTCGGCACCACCGCCAAGGGCAGCTACGACAGCCAGGCGTTGTCGGCAAGCGTGATCGGCGGCTACAGCTTCAAGGCGTCGGACAGCGTGCTGATCGAACCACGTGTGGCAGCGCGCTACTCCAGCGTGCACATGGACAGCCTGCACGAGAAGGGTTCTTCGGCGGCCCTGAACACCGGTTCCCAGCGTTACGAAGTCGGTGAACTGGGCGCTGGCCTGCGTGTGGCGGGCAACCTGCCGCTGGGCGCCGGTACCCTGCAACCGGAAGCGACCTTGATGGCCTATCACGACCTGATGGGTGATCGCGTGGCGCAGACGTCCAGCTTTGTGAACGGTGGCTCGACGTTCAGCGTAACCGGCGCATCGGTCGCGCGTGACAGCTATGAAGCCAGCGTGGGCGTGAACTACCAGGTCTCGGCGTTCAGCGTCGGTGCCAGCTACACCCGCCAGGCCCGCAGCGGGTTTGATGCCGATGGCGTCATGCTCAAGGCGCGCTACGCGTTCTAAACAGTCCTTGTAGGAGCGAGCTTGCTCGCGAAAAACGTCCAGACGACGCGTTCATTCAGCAAATGCGCGTTATCGTTTACGTGCTTCGCGAGCAAGCTCGCGCCTAAAGGAATGGACGAAACAACTTGAGAACCGCTCTCAACCCCGTAAAATGCCGCAGCACTTAATCAGGGATGAATTCGAAGATGCGTGTTTTTGCCTTACTGCTGGCGCTGTCCTTCCTGGCCGGCTGTGCGTCCAAGCCTGCGTACTACATCTCTCCAGCGCCCGTGACCATTGCCAAGAACGCCACGTATTGGCTCGATACATTTGACGTTGAGGTGGTGGGCAAGAACGAACGCTTCCTGCCAGATGACAAGGTTCGCCAGCAACTGGGTGTCGATCTGGTCGACCGCTTGCTCAAGGCCAAGCGCTACGCCGCCAGCAAGGAAAAGGCCGACTACTTGTTGGAGGTGAGCGTCATCTATACGCGGCGTATTCAAGATACGAAGGGCGGTTTTATGACGGCCATCGTCGATGACAACACCATCCTTGCCAGTGTCGATTTCAGCTATCAGGTCAAGGTCAAGAAAGCCGATGCCGAGGTTCTGCATTTTTCCCAGGCTCGCCAAGGGCTGATGCCTGCGGGTTACAAGGGCGACTGGCAGAACATGAAAACCATGGCCGGGGTGCTGACCAACAGCGGCAACTCTAATGTAGAGACCTTCTACACCGGAGCGCTTAGCCGTTTTATCGTTGACGATCTGCGCGGTATTCCATCGCGCTAGCGTCACCTGCGGTCTCGATTTACCACTTAGGAGCACCACGTGAAATCACTCTTAAAAATCCTCCTGTCCGGCCTTACCGTTACAGCAGTGCTGTCCCTGGCCGGTTGCGCCACCGAAAGCTCCCGCGCACTGCCGATCGAAAAAGTCGCCAGCGCCAACGTCGCCTATTCCGGCGTACGTGTGCCGATTGCCGTGGGCAAGTTCGATAACCGCTCCAGCTACATGCGCGGGATCTTCTCCGATGGCGTGGACCGCCTCGGTGGCCAGGCCAAGACCATCCTGATCACCCACTTGCAGCAGACCAACCGCTTCAGCGTGCTGGACCGCGACAACATGGGCGAAATCTCCCAGGAAGCGAAAATCAAAGGCACCGCGCAAAACCTCAAGGGCGCTGACTACGTGGTGACCGGCGATGTGACCGAGTTCGGCCGCAAAGAGACCGGCGACCGCCAACTGTTCGGCATCCTCGGCCGTGGCAAGACCCAGGTGGCCTACGCCAAGATCAACCTGAATATCGTCAACATCAGCACTTCCGAAGTGGTGTATTCCACCCAGGGCGCCGGTGAATACGCGCTGTCGAACCGCGAAGTCGTGGGCTTTGGCGGCACCGCCAGCTACGACTCCACCCTCAATGGCAAGGTCCTGGACCTGGCTATGCGCGAAGCGATCAATCGCCTGGTGGACGGCATCAACGCCGGCGCCTGGAACCCGCGTAACTGATTAGTTGTTTTCAAGGAGCAGTACACGGATGAGCAAGGCAGTGAAGTTGGCGCTGATGCTGACAGCAACCGCGCTGGTTGCAGGGTGCCAGACGGCACCCAAACCCCTGTATCAATGGGAAAGCTACCAGCCACAGGTTTACGAGTACTTCAAGGGCGAGCCCAAGGAAGCCCAGGTCGAAGCGCTGGAACGCGACCTGCAAAAGATCAACGCCAGTGGCCGCCAGGCCCCGCCGGGCTACCACGCCCACTTGGGCATGCTGTACCTGAGCATGGGCAAGGATGACCAGATGGTGCAGCAGTTTCGCACCGAGAAGGCGCTGTTCCCTGAGTCGGCCGCCTACATGGACTTTTTGCTGAAGAACGCCAAGGCCGGAGACGTCAAATGAGCCTGCTGAAAATCACCGGCGCCTTGCTGGCCCTGGCTTTGCTGGGCGGTTGCGCGGCGCCCAAGACCGTCGATTACTCGGCGTACAAGCAGGCGCGGCCGAAGTCGATCCTGGTGTTGCCACCGATCAACGAATCCCCTGAAGTGCAGGCGTCCTACAGCCTGGTATCGCAGGTGACTTACCCGTTGGCCGAAGCCGGCTACTACGTGATGCCGATTGCCCTGGTGGATGAAACCTTCCGCCAGAACGGCCTGACCACCGCCAACGATATCCAGGCCGTGGCACCGGGCAAGCTGCATGAGATCTTCGGCGCGGACGCGGCGCTGTACATCACCGTCAGCGAATACGGCACCAAGTACATGCTGGTCACCAGCGACACCTCGGTGACGGCCTCGGCCAAACTGGTCGACCTGCGTACTGGCACCACCTTGTGGACCGGTTCGGCGCGGGCATCCAGCGAGGAAGGCAACAACAACGGTGGCGGCCTGGTGGGCATGCTGATCACGGCGGCGGTCAAGCAAGTGATCAACAGCTCCACCGACGCAGCGCATCCGATTGCCGGCATCACCAGCGCACGCCTGCTGTCGGCCGGGCAACGCACCGGCCTGCTGTACGGCCCGCGCTCGCCCAAGTACGGCTCGGACTGATAAGAGCCTCCTTGTAGTGAGGAGGTTTTTTGTGGCCAGGGGGCTGCTGTGGCGAGGGGGCTTGTCCCCCGCTGGGCTGCGCAGCAGCCCCTCTAAGACCCATCGAGCTATATCAGATACACCGAGGGGCCAGGGTTGGGGCTGCTGCGCAGCCCAGCGGGGGACAAGCCCCCTCGCCACTTGCTGAGCGGGAGTTAACCCGAACCGCCCATTTCTAACGTCTGACCTTGTGAACGCACCATTCACTCACGAGGTTCAACCCATGTCCCGTCCTCTTCTCTTCCTGCGCCCCGCTGCCCAGGGCTTTGCCGTGACCTTGCTGGTGGCACTTGCCGGGTGTGGGCTGTCATCCCGTGACGAAGCCAAGGCACCCGAAGCGGTTGCTGTCCCCGAGCTGCAAAGCGAGCCCGTCCAGGCTCAGGGAACCATGCTCAAAAGAATGGCAATGCCGGCACCGATGGCCATGCATGACGCAGTAGCTATGGAATACCGCGCCGAGCCGCGTGAGCAGTATCAGCACCTGCCGGACAACCCGGTGCACAGCGTTGCCCAAACCCCGGTTTCTACCTTCAGCGTCGATGTTGACACGGGCAGCTACGCCAATGTCAGACGCTTCCTCAACCAAGGTCAACTGCCGCCTGAAGGCGCTGTACGACTTGAGGAAATGGTCAACTACTTCCCCTACGACTACGCACTGCCGACCGACGGCTCGCCGTTCGGCGTGACCACTGAAGTCGCGCCCGCCCCCTGGAATCCCAACACGCGCCTGCTGCGTATCGGCATCAAGGCCTCCGAGCGTGCCGTGGCCGAGCTGGCGCCGGCCAACCTGGTGTTCCTGGTGGATGTGTCCGGTTCCATGGACCGTCGCGAAGGCCTGCCGCTGGTTAAAAGCACCCTCAAGCTGTTGGTGGACCAACTGCGTGCTCAGGACCGCGTGTCCCTGGTGGTGTATGCCGGCGAATCGCGGGTAGTGCTCAAACCCACGTCCGGGCGTGACAAGGCAAAAATCCGCAACGCCATTGACCAATTGACCGCCGGCGGCTCGACGGCGGGTGCGTCGGGTATCGAACTGGCCTATCAGATGGCCCGCGAAGGGTTTATCGATAAGGGCATCAACCGCATCCTGCTGGCCACTGACGGCGACTTCAACGTCGGCATCAGCGACTTCGACAGCCTCAAGCAAATGGCCGTGGACCAGCGCAAAACCGGGGTGTCCCTGACCACCCTGGGGTTTGGCGTGGGCAACTACAACGAACACCTGATGGAACAACTGGCCGACGCGGGCGATGGCAACTACGCCTATATCGACAACCTGCGCGAAGCGCGCAAGGTGCTGGTGGAACAACTCAGCTCGACCCTGGCCGTGGTGGCGCGGGATGTGAAACTGCAGGTGGAATTCAACCCGGCCCAAGTCAGCGAATATCGCCTGCTGGGCTATGAAAACCGCGCCTTGAAGCGTGAGGATTTCAGCAACGACAAGGTGGACGCGGGCGAGATCGGTGCCGGGCATACCGTGACGGCGCTGTATGAAATCGTACCCAAGGGCGCCAAAGGCTGGCTGGAACCGCTGCGCTATGCCCCGGCGCCGGCTGCCGAGGGTAACGCTGCAGAACTGGCGATGTTGCGGGTCCGCTACAAGCCGGCGGCGGGAGGCAGCAGTCGCTTGATCGAACACCCGATCAATAGCACCCAGCAGGCTGCCAGCAACGACCTGCGCTTCGCGGCAGCCGTGGCCGCCTTCGCCCAACAGCTCAAGGGCGATGGCCGCTACACTGGCACCATGAGCCTGAAAGACACCGCCACCCTGGCCCGCTCGGCCCGTGGTGATGACCCCTACGGGCTGCGCAATGAATTCGTACAACTGGTGGAACTGGCCCAAAGCCTCAAACACTGATCTTGCCCACAACAGAGATCCCCTGTGGGAGCTGGCTTGCCTGCGATAGCGGTGGGTCAGCGCCGAAAATAGCGCCTGATCCACCGCTATCGCGGGCAAGCCCGGCTCCCACAGCTAATCTGCATTGATCCATCGAAAGGAGTTCGCCACCTGATATGGCCGTACCAGACGATCCACCCAGCGACGAATCGCTGCTGGCCCGCTACCGCTCCGGCGATGCTGCTGCGTTCGAGACCCTGTACGCCCGGCATCGCCAGGGCCTTTACCGGTTCCTCGTGGGCCTTTGCAACAAGGCCGAACTGGCCGAGGAAATCTACCAGGACACTTGGCTCAGCCTGATCCGCAGCACTACCGAGCCACAAGGCCGGGCGAGTTTTCGTACCTGGTTGTTCCAGATTGCCCGCAACCGCCTGATCGATCATTGGCGCAAGCACGGCATCCACAACCCGCTGCACGACAGCTACGACGAACAGCTGCACGCCAAGCCCGACGACAGCGCCGGCCCCGAGCAACAACTGAGCCTGAGCCGCGACCAGGGCCGCCTGGAAGCAGCGTTGCAAGACCTGCCCGAAGACCAGCGCGAAGTCTTCATGCTGCGCCTGCATGGCGAGCTGGAACTGCCGCAAATCGCCGCCCTCACCGGCAGCCCACTGGAAACGGTAAAAAGCCGCTTGCGTTACGCCCAGCAGAAACTGCGTCGGCTGCTGGCCGAGGAGGTACCCGTATGACTGACTCCCGACACCCCCAGGATCCGACTGACGAAGGGCTGATCCAGCACTTTCGCCAACACAGCGCCAGCGAGCCACCCGCGTCCCTCGACGCCTTCATCCTCGCCGCCGCCCGCCGCGAAGCCCCCACGCCCGCGCCAAGCCTGTGGCAACGCTGGCTGCAAGCCTGCCAACGACCACGCTGGCAGATGGCCTTTGCCACCGTGGCCGGGGTCGCACTGTTGATTGGCGTAGTACTGCGCTCGCCAGTGCCCGAACTCAACCTGCCCGAGACCGCCCAGTACGCCGCCGCGCCGCCGCCACAGGCACTGTCCGCCCCAGCCGCCCCCGCGCCGATGGCTCGCCTGGCGCTAGTGCCACAGGCAGACAGCGCGCCCGTCCAGGCTGAGATGGCAAGTGCCATGGCTGACGAGCCCATGGCCAAAATGAGCAAGCAGATGGCCGCCAAACCGCAGTCCCTGGAGCAAGGGCTTGAGGAAATCGTGCGCCTGCGCCAGGCGGGCGAGAGCAGGGCGGCGGATGAAAAGCTGCTGGACTTGCACACGCGCTTTCCCGACGAAGACCTGCCGGCTCGGCTGGAAGCGTTGCAAAAACGCTGAACCAGCGCCCACAAAAAAGCCCCAGGTCGCAAGACCTGGGGCTTTTTGTTTGTATGGTGCACCCGGCGGGATTCGAACCCACGACCCCTGCCTTCGGAGGGCAGTACTCTATCCAGCTGAGCTACGGATGCTTGTGCGGGCGCCATCATACCCATGTCGACCTTGGGCGTCCATGCTGGTTTTTGGCCGTCTGCCGGTGGGATTCTGGAGTAGGGAGGCTCTGTACCGGGCGGTGTGCGTCGTTGGCGTTGAATCGGGCTGTCGTACGCTTGTCAGAATAATCCGGCTAATGCGCCGTTTTCGTTCTTTTTTTCGAACAGACTATTGCCCTGCCCCCCCATTGATCCTAGGATTCGTTTGAGATTTCAAACGCTCTGTCTCCCGTGCGCGATGTTTCAGCTTGCGCCCAGTGACTGATTTCCCTGACGGCAGCCTTCGAGGCGCCTTTCAACAACTCTAATTTGCCCCGCGCGCGCGCGGTGCTGTTAAGGAAAGCCGACATGCAGCTTAAAGACACCCAGTTGTTCCGCCAGCAAGCCTTTATTGATGGCGCTTGGGTCGATGCGGACAACGGTCAAACGATCAAGGTCAACAACCCCGCGACTGGCGAGATCCTGGGCACCGTGCCGAAGATGGGCGCCGCCGAAACCCGTCGTGCCATCGAAGCCGCCGACAAGGCCTTGCCGGCCTGGCGCGCACTGACCGCCAAGGACCGGGCGAACAAGCTGCGTCGCTGGTTCGAGCTGATCATCGAGAACCAGGATGACCTGGCGCGCCTGATGACCCTGGAGCAGGGCAAGCCGCTGGCCGAAGCCAAGGGCGAAATCGTCTACGCCGCTTCGTTCATCGAGTGGTTCGCCGAAGAGGCCAAGCGTGTCTACGGTGACGTGATCCCTGGCCATCAGCCGGACAAGCGCCTGATCGTGATCAAGCAGCCGATCGGCGTCACCGCCGCCATTACGCCGTGGAACTTCCCGGCCGCGATGATCACCCGTAAAGCCGGCCCGGCCCTGGCCGCCGGTTGCACCATGGTCCTCAAGCCTGCGTCGCAAACCCCGTTCTCGGCGTTCGCCCTGGCCGAATTGGCCCAGCGTGCCGGCATCCCCAACGGCGTGTTCAGCGTAGTTTCCGGCAGCGCCGGCGATATCGGCAGCGAGCTGACCAGCAACCCTATCGTGCGTAAATTGTCCTTCACCGGCTCGACTGAAATCGGTCGCCAGTTGATGGCCGAATGCGCCAAGGACATCAAGAAAGTTTCCCTGGAGCTGGGCGGCAACGCGCCGTTCATCGTGTTCGACGACGCTGACCTGGATAAGGCCGTCGAAGGCGCGATCATCTCCAAGTACCGCAACAACGGTCAGACCTGCGTATGCGCCAACCGCCTGTATATCCAGGACTCGGTGTATGACGCGTTCGCTGAAAAACTGAAAGCGGCCGTGGCCAAGTTGAAGATCGGCAACGGTCTGGAAGACGGCACCACCACCGGTCCCCTGATCGATGAAAAAGCCGTGGCCAAGGTCCAGGAACACATCGCCGATGCCTTGAGCAAAGGCGCGACGTTGCTGGCTGGCGGTAAGGTCATGGAAGGCAACTTCTTCGAGCCGACCATCCTCACCAACGTGCCGAAAAACGCCGCTGTGGCCAAGGAAGAAACCTTCGGCCCGCTGGCGCCGCTGTTCCGCTTCAAAGACGAAGCCGAAGTGATCGCCATGTCCAACGACACCGAGTTCGGCCTGGCGTCCTACTTCTATGCCCGCGACCTGGGCCGTGTGTTCCGTGTGGCCGAGGCCCTGGAATACGGTATGGTCGGCGTCAACACCGGGCTGATCTCCAACGAAGTGGCACCGTTCGGCGGGATCAAGGCTTCGGGCCTGGGCCGTGAAGGTTCCAAGTACGGGATCGAGGATTACCTGGAAATCAAATACCTCTGCCTGGGCATCTAACCGGCAAGGTATCGCTGTAAACGCAAAGGGCACGAGAGCGCTGTCCCTTTGCGTGTTTCACACCGTTATTCGAAGTGGCCGGGAAAGCTGTGGCAGTCGATCATCGCATGCTGGCGTAGTTGCCTCCCCGCCACGTAATCCTTGGACCGCGCCACCCGATGAGTGGCGAATGAGGAATTTATGAGCAACAAGACTAACGCTTCCTTGATGAAACGCCGCGAAGCCGCTGTACCGCGCGGTGTTGGCCAGATTCACCCGATCTTCGCCGAATCCGCGAAGAACGCCACGGTGACCGACGTTGAAGGTCGCGAGTTCATCGACTTCGCCGGCGGTATCGCTGTACTGAACACCGGTCACCTGCACCCGAAAATCATCGCGGCCGTGACCGAGCAACTGAACAAGCTGACCCACACCTGCTTCCAGGTCCTGGCCTATGAGCCTTACGTGGAGCTGTGCGAAAAAGTCAACGCCAAGGTCCCGGGTGATTTCGCCAAGAAAACCCTGCTGGTCACCACCGGTTCCGAAGCCGTTGAAAACGCTGTGAAAATCGCCCGTGCCGCGACTGGCCGTGCCGGCGTGATCGCCTTCACTGGCGCGTACCACGGCCGCACCATGATGACCCTGGGCCTGACCGGCAAGGTCGTGCCGTACTCCGCTGGCATGGGCCTGATGCCGGGCGGCATCTTCCGTGCGCTGTACCCGAACGAGCTGCACGGCGTGAGCATCGACGATTCCATCGCCAGCATCGAACGTATCTTCAAAAACGATGCCGAGCCGCGTGATATCGCGGCCATCATCATCGAGCCGGTGCAGGGCGAAGGCGGTTTCTACGTCGCGCCTAAAGCCTTCATGAAGCGCCTGCGCGAACTGTGCGACAAGCACGGCATCCTGCTGATCGCCGACGAAGTGCAAACCGGTGCCGGCCGTACCGGGACCTTCTTCGCCATGGAGCAGATGGGCGTAGCCGCCGACCTGACCACCTTCGCCAAGTCCATTGCTGGCGGCTTCCCGCTGGCCGGTGTGTGCGGCAAGGCCGAATACATGGACGCCATCGCCCCAGGCGGCCTGGGCGGCACCTATGCCGGTAGCCCGATCGCTTGCGCCGCGGCCCTGGCGGTGATGGAGGTGTTCGAAGAAGAGCACCTGCTGGACCGCTGCAAGGCTGTTGGCGAGCGCCTGGTGACCGGCCTCAAGGCTATCCAGGCCAAGTACCCGGTGATCGGTGAAGTGCGTGCCCTGGGTGCGATGATCGCGGTCGAGCTGTTCGAGAATGGCGACAGCCACAAGCCGAACGCTGCGGCGGTTGCCTCCGTCGTGGCCAAGGCGCGTGACAAGGGCCTGATCCTGCTGTCGTGCGGCACCTACGGCAACGTGTTGCGCGTACTGGTCCCGCTGACCTCGCCGGACGAGCAGTTGGACAAAGGCTTGGCGATCATCGAAGAGTGCTTCTGCGAGCTGTAAGCGCAGGCTGACTCGATCGACAGGAAAAACCCGCTTCGGCGGGTTTTTTTGTGGGCTATGCGCCGATTCAGGCCTTGTTCATTGTACGCGGGCGCTTCCTTTGTCTAAGGTGCAAGGATTGCCGATGGAGCGTGCTGCATGACTGCTGTTGATTTACCTGCTGTACCCCGTGTGCTGATTGCCGAGACCGACCCCTGGTCGCGGGATCTGCTCAAGCAGGTGTTGTTGAATGTGCGCTGCGACGCGCGGCTGGATGTGTGCGCCGACGGGCAGCAAGCCGCCGAGTTGTTGCGAGACAAACCCTACGATTTGATCATTGCCGACTGGGAACTGCCGGGCGTTGATGGCCTGAGCCTGTTGCGCAGCGTGCGTCAGCGTCGGCGGGTGCCGGCCTTGCCGTTTATCCTGTTGAGCACGCGCAATGACGGCGCCAGCGTGCGCGAAGTGTTGCCGTTGGCGCCGACTGCTTACCTGACCAAACCCTTGAACATGGAAGGCCTTACGCAACGCCTGCAGGACCTGCTGCTCAATGAAGGCGAAACGGTGTATTGCGAGGTCCCGGCCCTGGCCGCGGGCATGACCTTGCCGGTGTTCCTAGAGCGGCGCCGCGAGCTGTCGGACGGCGCGCCGTTGCGGGTTGACGTCAAGGCTGCCGTACAACGCAGCCTGGCGCCGGAAGGCCTGGATCTCAAGCAACTGGAAGAGCAGGTAAAAACCGATCCACAGATCACCGCCGTGTTGATCGCCGCCGCCAACAGCGCCGGCCATCACGGCACGCCGGTGCAGACGCTGTCCATGGCCCTGCACAAGCTGGCAGCCGGGCAGAGCATGAACCTGATCCTTGGCTTAGCCCTCAAGCACAACGTGATCCTTGGCGATCCCGGCCTGATGGAATACGCCGAACGCCATTGGCAACTGTCCCAGCAGACTGCGCAATACGCCCGCTCCTTGGCGCGCATGCTCGACCTTGACCACGAACGCTGCTACAGCGCCGGTATCCTCCACCGCCTGGGCGACCTTGCGCTGCTGCGCAGTTTGCAGGAGTGGCGCCAGGGCGGCGGTGAACTGGACGATGAGTTGATTGGCGAGTCGTTATCCACCTTCGGTGCCGGCTACGGCTCGGCGCTGCGTACGCGCTGGCGCTTGCCCCTGGAACTACGCCAACTGATCGCGGCGAGCTATTCCCTGGAAGGCGGGGTGTATTCCCGAGAGGCGCTGGTGATGAACATGGCGGCGCAATTGGCAGGGCTGACCGAGCATGAAGGTGTCGAGGCGTTGGCCAAGGGCAAGACGGCGCGGTTGCTCAAGGTCGGGGTTTCGGAGCTGATGCGCATCCGCAAGCCTATGTAGGCGCGGTGCCAGGCAGCCACCGCCCCTGTAGGAGCGGGCTTGCCCGCGATGGCGGCGGTCCAGAGACTGCACGGCTGGCAAATACACCGCCATCGCAGGCAAGCCAGCTCCCACATTTGTTTTATGGTGCCCCCAAGCCTCCCGCCTCACCGCCCCCCCATTGTGGGAGCGGGCTTGCCCGCGATGACGGCGGGCCAGGCACTGCACGGCTGGCAGACACACCGCCATCGCAGGCAAGCCAGCTCCCACATTTGTTTTGTGGTGCCTCCAAGCCTCCCGCCTCACCGCCCCCCCCATTGTGGGAGCGGGCTTGCTCGCGATGACGGCGGTCCAGAGACTGCACGGCTGGCAGACACACCGCCATCGCAGGCAAGCCAGCTCCCACATTTGTTTTGTGGTGCCTCCAAGCCTCCCGCCTCACCGCCCCCCATTGTGGGAGCGGGCTTGCCCGCGATGGCGGCGGGCCAGGCACTGCACGGCTGGCAAATACACCGCCATCGCAGGCAAGCCAGCTCCTACATTTGTTTTGTGGTGCCCCTAGGTTTGTTGTCTGGCCGAGATGCCGCGTGGGGGGCTTTATTTGGCCATCTTCGGCGACTTCAGCTGGCAATTACCCGGTTCTTGCCCTGGCGCTTGGCTTCATACATCGCCGCATCGGCGCGGGCGAAGAGGCTGTCCAGGGTTGCATCTTCGGCGGTGAGGCTGGCCAGGCCCTGGCTGACGGTCACGCTGTAGGGCTGGCCTTCATGGCTGAAACTCAGTTGCCGCACTTCCTGCCCCAAGCGTTCGGCGACTTGCATGGCCCTTTCCGGCGCGCATCCCGGCAGTACCGCAGCAAACTCTTCGCCACCAATGCGCCCGAACAGGTCGCCACGGCGCAATACCCCGCGACCGCTCTCGGCGATACGCAGCAACACCTGATCGCCCTCCAGGTGGCCGTAGGTGTCGTTGATGTTCTTGAAGTTATCGATGTCCAGCAACAGGAAGGCCAGGGGCAGGCCTTGGGCGCAGGCGCGTTCGAATTCGTGGTGAGCGCATTCAAAGAAGTGCCGGCGGTTGCTGCTGCGGGTCAGCACGTCGGTGGTGGCCAGGCGCTGCAGTTCGAGTTCCAGGTGCTTCTTTTCGGTGATGTCTTCGGCGATGCCCACCACAATCAGCGGTTTTCCCGGGGCAGCCTGCTGGTTGGTAAAGCACTTGTCGCTGAGCCAGCGGATCTGCCCGTCCGCCGTGATGATGCGGTACTGGCGGTCCTCGACCGCTCCCAACTCCAGTACCTGGGCCAGGCTTTGCTCGGCATATTGCTGGTCTTCGGGGTGGATGCTGTCACGCCAGCCACGGTGTTCGGCCAACAGCAGGCTGGCCGAGCGCCCGAAGATGCGCTCATAGGCAGGGCTCACGTACAGCACGCGCCGGGTTTCCCACTCGATGGCCCAGAGTACGGCGTTGACACTCACCAGCAGCGAACTCAACAGCTGTTCGCGCTCGCTCAGGCGCTCCACTTCGCCCTGGGCGTGCATCAATGCCAGCAAGGTGGCGGCAGGCGCTGGACGCGACGTATCCGTCGAGTCGGGTGTGGTGGGCGTTGGGGAGTCCGTTTCGTGGACCATCGGCACAATTCTCTCTGGACATGCCGCAGCATCGAACAGCAGTCAAAACAAGCCCGCCAGGATGGCGAAGTGTTGTTTGAGAGAGGGGAATTGCAGCTAAGTTCCGTTATCAGTCGCGATTGAGAGGGAATATTCGGCGACTGTGAAATGACGCCAAAAAACTGTGGGCGCCAACTGGAAACATACCCGGGCCTTGCAGGAGCTGGCTTGCCAGCGATGGCGGCCTTGAATCTGCTGCACAGTTCAAAGGCCTCATCGCCGGCAAGCCGGCTCCTGCAGAGGTCAGGCGGTGGGGCGCAGGGAGTAGGTTTTCAACTGGTGGGCAAAGTCGCGCAGGGACTGGATCCCGCTGGCTTCGGCCTCGTGCACCCATTCCTTGATTGCCGCGAGCATGTCATGCCCGTTGCTGCTGGTCTTGAGCCAGATCTGCTGTAGCGCCAGGCGCTTTTCGTAGATCACTTTCAAGGCCTGGCTGTGCTCCAGCATGCTCTGGATGCGCAGGTGGTGGCGCTCATCCAGCAGGCTGGTCTCGCGCGACAGCAGGCGCTTGGCGCGGTGGAACTGGTGGCGTACCGAGTGATCGACCTTTTCCAGTTCCTGCTTGACCAACGGCGCGATCACCAACTTGCGGTACTGGGCCATGATCTGGAAGCGGTTGTTGAGGATCGCCATGGCGGTGTCCATGTCCAGGTGGCCCTTGCCTTCAACCCGGTGGGCAATCGGCGCGACCCGCTGAACCTTGGCCAGGCGCAGGAAGCTGAACACCTTGATCCAGGCCCAGCCCAGGTCGAATTCCCACTTTTTCACCGACAGCTTGGCGGAGTTGGGGTAGGTGTGATGGTTGTTATGCAGCTCTTCGCCACCGACGATGATGCCCCACGGCACCAGGTTGGTCGCCGCGTCGCGGCATTCGAAGTTGCGATAGCCGATCGCATGCCCCAGGCCGTTGATCACACCGGCGGCCCAGAAGGGGATCCACATCATCTGGATCGCCCAGATGGTGATGCCGATGGTGCCGAACAGCAGCACGTCGATGACGCCCATCAGGGCCACGCCCAGCAGCGGATAACGGGTGTAGAGTTTGCGCTCGATCCAGTCGTCCGGGCAGTTCTTGCCGTAGATGCGCAGGGTCTCGGGGTTTTCCGCCTCGGCGCGGTACAGCTCGGCCCCTTTGCGCAGGACCGTGGACAGGCCCTTGATCACCGGGCTATGGGGATCGTCGACGGTTTCGCATTTGGCGTGGTGTTTGCGGTGGATGGCGGTCCACTCGCGGGTGTTCTGCGCCGTGGTCAACCACAGCCAGAAGCGGAAGAAGTGTTTCAGGCCAGCATTGAGCTCCAGGGAGCGGTGGGCTGAATAGCGGTGTAGATAGACCGTGACACCGATGATGGTCACGTGGGTCATCAACAGAGTGACTGCCACCAGTTGCCAGGCTGACAAGTCAAGAAAACCGTTGTACCACATAGGCTGTATGGCCCTCAGATAAAGAAAAGAACAGCTCACGCATTATCACTAAGCGTACAGATAAAACCAGTCGCCCTTTTGAATAGGAGTGACGAGATGTTACTTATTCTATAATCCGCAGCCTTTGTAGGGCGATTCTGTTTTTTAGTAAGGATTACTAGTCATATGCTGCTTTCATACCGAGGTGCCCTACGTGCGGGGCTGGTGTACTTGCTGATTTCCGTCTTGTGGATACAGCTCAGTCAGCAGGTATTTATCAATTTCATCGATGAACCCAGGGAAATAGTCCACTGGCAGATGCTGCGCGGCTACCTGTGGGTGGTTCTCAGTGCCCTGTTTATCTTCTTGTTGTGCGCCCGCAGCGCCCGTACCCACCGTATCCAGCAACCGTTGAAAGAGAACCGCGAGCGCCTGCGCCAGGCGGCGGCAGTGTTCGATTGCACCCGCGAAGGGGTGCTGGTCACCGACGCCCGCGGGCGGATTGTGCACGTCAACCGCGCCTTCATCGAAATCACCGGTTACCAGGTAGATGACGTGATGGGTCGACAGCCGAGCCTGTTCAAGTCCGGTCGTCATTCGCCAGCTTTTTATGAGCAGATGTTTCGCACGCTCAACCAAGACGGGGAATGGAGCGGCGAGATCTGGAACCGCCGTAAAAGTGGGGAAATTTACCCACAGTGGCAAACCATCCGCGTCATCCATGATGACCAGGGCCAGATCAGCCATTACGTTGCAGTGTTCTCCGACATCAGCGCGATCAAGCATTCCGAGCGCGAGCTGGCCCATCTGGCTCACCACGACCCGTTGACCGACCTGCCCAATCGCCTGCTGTTCACCGACCGCGCCGAGCAGGCGCTGGCCTCGGCGCAGATCCACAAGCGTGGCTGCGCGCTGCTGATGCTGGATCTGGACCATTTCAAAATCATCAACGACAGCCTTGGCCACAATGTAGGCGACCAGTTGCTCAAGGCCGTGGGCGAGCGCCTGCAAGGCCTGTTCGGCCCCGGCGTGACCCTCGCACGCCTGGGCGGCGACGAATTCGCGGTGCTGGCGGAAAGTTGTCCACAGGTGGTCCAGGCTGCGGCCCTGGCCCAGCGGATTATCGACAGCATGAAGCTGCCGTTCGTGTTCGACGGTCACCAATTGTTTGTCAGCGTGAGTATTGGCATCAGCCTGTTCCCCAGCGATGCCTTGAGTGCCGAACAACTGCTGCGCAACGCTGACTCCGCTTTGTTCAAGGCCAAGAGTTCCGGGCGTGAAGGCTTCGCCTTGTACACCGAGGAACTGACCGCCCACGCGCAGAACCGGATCGAGGTCGGCAACGAACTGCGCCGCGCCCTGGATCAGCATGAACTTCGCGTCTATTACCAGCCGGTGCACGATCTGCAAACCAGCGCCCTGATTGGCGTCGAGGCCTTGGTGCGCTGGCAGCACCCGCAGCGTGGGCTGGTGCCGCCTGCGGAATTTATCCCGATCGCCGAACGCACCGGCTTGATCGCCGAGATCGATGCCTGGGTCATGGACCAAGCCTGTCGCCAGATGTGCCGATGGCTGGAGGAAGGCAAAATGCTGTCGTTCCTCGCGGTAAATGTTTCCAGCCGACTGTTTGCCCGCCACGAACTGTACGAGCAGGTCGCCAAGGTGCTGCACGACACCGGCCTGGACCCGGCGAAGCTGGAACTGGAAGTCACCGAAAGCGCGGTGATGGATGACCCGGAAGTGGCCCTGGAACAGCTGCACCGCCTGCGCGAGCTGGGCCTGAGCCTGGCCATCGATGATTTTGGTACCGGCTATTCGTCACTGCTGCGCCTCAAGCGCCTGCCGGTGCAGAAGTTGAAAATCGACCAGGGCTTCGTCGCCGGCCTGCCGTGGGATGAAGACGACGCGGCGATTGTGCGGGTGGTCATCGCCTTGGCGCAGAGCATGGGCATGCAAGTGCATGCCGAAGGCATCGAACAAATGGAACAGGCGCGGTTCCTGCTCAATCACCAGTGCGACCTCGGCCAGGGCTACTGGTTTGGGCGGCCGATGCTGGCGGCGGACATTGATTGGGCCCGGGCCCCGGCTATCCGCTGACCTCTCTGCGGGGCCGCAATACAGTAAATGTGGGAGCGGGCTTGCCCGCGATAGCGGTGTATCAGTGCCAGATTTATTGGCTGACACTCCGCCATCGCGGGCAAGCCCGCTCCCACATTTGGATCTGCACTCTGTGTAACGTCATGCCCTGCCTGAAAATTCTTTCTGGTTATATAAACATTCTTAAATAGTATTTTTAAGAATATCCGCGCTTATCTACTATCGCTCTCACGCCGCAAGCAGTGCCGCCACTGCCAGGCACTTCTCATTTCAGGAGCACGACCATGAGCGCATCTCTACGCAGCGTTGACGGCCAGGACGAAGCAGCCATTTTGCGCGAGATCCAAAGCGCATTGCGTGACCTGCGTTTCGGCGCAGTGGAAATCACCGTACACAACGCCCAAGTGGTGCAGATCGAACGCAAAGAGAAATTCCGCTTGCAGAGCCCGGGCAACAAACCGAGCTGAGGCAACACGGCGCTTCGATTGCGGGACCCGTACTTATAAGAAAAGCCAACACCCAAGAATTTCAGGAGCTTGTCTATGTCGTCGATTCGCCGTTATGCCCTGGCCGCCCTGGCCAGCGCTGTGTTTGCCGGTTCCGCAGTGGCCAAGGATTACGAGCTGCTCAACGTTTCCTACGATCCGACCCGTGAGCTGTACCAGGACTACAACGCCGAATTCACCAGCTTCTGGAAAAAGGCCCACCCTGGCGACAACGTGAAGATCCAGCAGTCCCACGGTGGTTCGGGCAAGCAAGGCCGGGCGGTGATCGACGGCCTGCGCGCCGACGTGGTAACCCTGGCCCTGGCCGGCGACATCGACGAAATTGCCAAGCTGGGCAAGACCCTGCCGGAGAACTGGCAGACCCGCCTGCCTGAGGCCAGCACGCCTTACACCTCGACCATCGTGTTCCTGGTGCGCAAGGGCAACCCCAAAGGCATCAAGGACTGGGGCGACCTGATCAAGAATGACGTGTCGGTGATCACGCCGAACCCGAAAACCTCCGGCGGTGCCCGCTGGAACTTCCTCGCCGCCTGGGCCTATGGCCTCAAGGCCGGTGGCAGCGAAGCCAAGGCCCAGGAATACGTGAAAGAACTGTTCAAGCACGTGCCGATCCTCGACACCGGTGCGCGCGGTTCGACCATTACCTTCGTCAACAACGGTCAGGGTGACGTGTTGCTGGCCTGGGAAAACGAAGCGTTCCTGGCCCTCAAGGAAGATGGCGGTGCCGACAAGTTCGACATCATCGTGCCGTCCCTGTCGATCCTCGCCGAGCCACCCGTGGCCGTGGTCGACAAGAACGCCGAGAAAAAGGGCAACACCGAAATCGCCACGGCGTACCTCAACCACCTGTACAGCCCGGCTGGCCAGGAGATCGCGGCAAAGAACTTCTACCGCCCGCGTGACAAGGATGTGGCCGCCAAATACGCCCAGCAGTTCCCGAAACTGGACCTAGTGACTATCGACAAAGACTTCGGCGGCTGGAAAACTGCCCAACCGAAATTCTTCAATGACGGTGGCGTGTTCGACCAGATCTACACGGCGCAGTAAGCCACACTGCTGCCAGGCGTGAGCTTTCTGTGGGAGCCGGGCTTGCCCGCGATAGCATCACCGCGGTGTAACTGATACACCGAGGTGCCTGCATCGCGGGCAAGCCCGGCTCCCACAAAGGTTTGTTCTTGCAGTGGTATCTACCTGTTAACCAAGGACTTTTATGTCGCGTCGTATCTCCCCCGTCATACCCGGCTTCGGGCTGACGCTGGGTTACACCTTGGTGTACCTCAGCCTGATTGTGCTCATACCGCTGGCGGCCATGTTCGTCCACGCCGCCCAACTCACCTGGGATCAGTTCTGGGCCATCATCTCGGCGCCGCGCGTGTGGGCGGCGTTGAAGCTGAGCTTCAGTACGGCCCTGTACGCCGCGCTGATCAACGGCGTGATCGGTACGCTGCTGGCTTGGGTGCTGGTGCGCTACACCTTCCCCGGGCGCAAGATCATCGACGCGATGATCGACCTGCCGTTCGCCCTGCCCACCGCCGTGGCCGGTATTGCGCTGACCGCGCTGTACGCGCCGTCCGGCCTGGTTGGCCAGTTCGCCACCGACATGGGCTTCAAGATCGCCTACACCCCCCTGGGCATCACCCTGGCCCTGACCTTCGTCACCTTGCCCTTCGTGGTGCGTACCGTGCAGCCGGTCTTGGCCGATATCCCCCGGGAAATCGAAGAAGCCGCCGCCTGCCTCGGCGCCAAGCCCTTGCAAGTGTTCCGCTACATCCTCGTGCCGGCGCTGCTGCCGGCCTGGCTGACCGGGTTTGCCCTGGCGTTTGCCCGAGGCGTGGGTGAGTACGGCTCGGTGATTTTCATCGCCGGCAACATGCCGATGAAAACCGAGATCCTGCCGTTGCTGATCATGGTCAAGCTCGACCAATACGACTACACCGGCGCTACCTCCATCGGCGTGCTGATGCTGGTGGTTTCCTTTGTCCTGCTGCTGCTGATCAACTTGTTGCAGCGGCGCATCGAACACCCATAAGGAGGCGCGGAACATGTCCCAATCGTCTATTTCCGCCGCGTCTTCGGCCAACGCTGCCCGCCGTGGCAGTGCGGTGTCGCGACGTATCCTGATCGGCCTTGGCTGGTTGATCTTCGCCCTGTTCCTGCTGTTGCCACTGTTTATCGTGGTGTCCCAGGGCCTCAAGCTCGGCCTCGGCGCATTCTTTGCCGCGATCTTCGAGCCCGATGCGCTGTCGGCCTTGAAGCTGACGGTGATTGCGGTGCTGATCTCGGTACCGCTCAACCTGGTATTCGGCGTCAGTGCGGCCTGGTGCGTGAGCAAGTACTCGTTCCGTGGCAAGAGCATGCTGGTGACCCTGATCGACCTGCCGTTCTCGGTCTCGCCGGTGATCGCCGGCCTGGTCTATGTGCTGATGTTCGGCGCCCAGGGCTTCTTCGGGCCGTGGTTGCAGGATCACGATATCCAGATCGTCTTTGCCTTGCCGGGCATCGTGCTGGCGACCATCTTCGTCACCGTGCCATTCGTGGCCCGCGAGTTGATCCCGCTGATGCAGGAGCAGGGCACCCAGGAAGAAGAAGCCGCGCGCCTGCTGGGCGCCAATGGCTGGCAGATGTTCTGGCATGTCACCGTGCCGAACATCAAGTGGGGCCTGATCTACGGCGTGGTGCTGTGTACTGCGCGGGCAATGGGTGAGTTTGGCGCGGTGTCGGTGGTGTCCGGCCACATTCGCGGCGTGACCAACACCTTGCCGCTGCACGTCGAGATTCTCTACAACGAATACAACCACGTCGCTGCGTTTGCGGTGGCGAGTCTGTTGCTGATCCTGGCGCTCTTCATCCTGCTGCTCAAGCAGTGGAGCGAGAACCGAATTAACCGCCTGCGCGCCGGTGCGGCTGAGGAATAAGTCATGTCGATCGAAGTCCGTAACGTCAGCAAGAACTTCAACGCCTTCAAGGCCCTGGACAGCATCAACCTGGATATCCAGAGTGGCGAGCTGGTGGCGTTGCTGGGCCCCTCCGGCTGCGGCAAGACCACCTTGCTGCGCATCATTGCCGGCCTGGAAACCCCGGACGCCGGCAGCATCGTGTTCCACGGCGAAGACGTGTCCGGCCATGATGTGCGTGATCGCAACGTCGGGTTTGTGTTCCAGCACTACGCGCTGTTCCGCCACATGACCGTATTCGACAACGTCGCATTCGGCCTGCGCATGAAACCCAAGAGCCAGCGTCCGAACGAAACCCAGATCGCGGCCAAGGTTCACGAGTTGCTGAACATGGTGCAACTGGACTGGTTGTCGGATCGCTACCCGGAACAACTCTCCGGCGGCCAGCGCCAGCGTATCGCCCTGGCCCGTGCCCTGGCGGTGGAACCCAAGGTGCTGCTGCTCGACGAGCCGTTCGGCGCCCTGGATGCCAAGGTGCGCAAGGAGCTGCGTCGTTGGTTGGCGCGGCTGCACGAGGACATCAACCTGACCTCGGTGTTCGTGACCCACGACCAGGAAGAAGCCATGGAAGTCGCCGACCGGATCGTGGTGATGAACAAGGGCGTGATCGAGCAGATCGGTTCACCGGGCGACGTCTACGAAAACCCGGCCAGCGATTTCGTCTACCACTTCCTGGGCGACTCCAACCGCCTGCACCTGGGCGAAGACCAGCACGTACTGTTCCGCCCGCACGAGGTGTCGTTGTCACGCCATGAACTGGAAGACCACCACGCCGCGCAAGTGCGCGACATCCGCCCGCTGGGCGCCACCACGCGGATCACGCTGAAGGTCGAAGGCCAGAGCGAACTGATCGAAGCCGAAGTGGTGAAGGACCACGACAGCCTCACCGGGCTGGCGCGGGGCGCGACGTTGTTCTTCAAGCCCAAGGTCTGGCAAAAGGCTTAAAAAGATTGCAAAAAACCTGTGGGAGCGGGCTTGCTCGCGAAAGCGGTGGTTCAGTCACTGGATGTACCGACTGAACCGGCGCTTTCGCGAGCAAGCCCGCTCCCACATTGGGATTACCGGTGCCTCTCAGGCCGTGGCGTTCTTGTGACGCACGGCCACCGGCCCCGACCGCTCCTCGATCTGCCGCTTGAGCTCATGGCGCAACCCCACCAGAAACGCCAGCTCCGCCACCACAAACAACGGCCCCACGATCAGCCCGGACACGTCGTCGACGAACGCAGGCTTGCGCCCTTCGTAGTAATGGCCGACAAACTGGATCACCCAGCCCACCACAAACAGGCCGATACCGCTGCTGAGCCACACCAGCGTGCTTTGCGCCGCCAGCACATGCCCAGCCCATACCGACAAGCCCATCAGCACGCTCATCAACACCCCAAGCGCCAGTTCCAGGCGCAGGTAGAACCCCGCAGAAAACAACGCCAGCAACACCGCCGGCGACAGCCACAGGCCGGCCACCGTCCATTCGGGGCGTGACAGCAGCACGGCGACGGCGACGACGATCATGGGGATGCCGATAAAGTGGCTGGCGATGTTGCGCGGGTCGCGGTGGTAGGCGGCGTATTGGCTCAGATGGTCGACGAGGCTTTTCATTGTTATTCCTCCTGTAGGATGCTTGATCATGCCCTGTAGGACTGCGACAAACTGTCAACTGGGCGACAATCTTTGGAGTTCTCATGGACGCAGAGTCTTGGCATGGACGGCTGTCCAGCGGCCACTGGTACCGTCATCTGCCTGCTCCCTTGCAGCATAGTCTGCTGGCCCACGCCCGCGTGCGGCAGCTGACGGCGGGGCAGGTGCTGTTCAAGCGTGGCGACCCACCGTGCGGCCTGTACGCGGTGCTGGAGGGCAGCCTGCGCATCAGCGCGGTGAACGAGCAGGGCAAGGAGGCGTTGTTGAGCCTGGCGCAGGCGCCTTTCTGGTTCGGTGAAATCGCTGTGTTCGACGGCCTGCCACGCACCCACGACGCGTGCGCGGTCGGGCCTTGCACCCTGTTGCAGGTACCGCAGGCGGCGATGCTGCAACTGCTTGCGCAAAGCCCGGCCTATTGGCGGGATATGGCCTTGCTGATGAGCCAGAAGTTGCGGCTGAGCTTTATCAATATCGAGCAATTGAGCCTTGCGCCCGCCTCAGTGCGGGTAGCCCATCGGTTGTGGATGATCGCCGAGGGTTATGGCGAGATCGATGGCTCGCGGCGTGTGGTGCAATTGGCGCAGGAGGACTTGGCGGCGATGCTGGGGGTATCGCGCCAGACGACCAATACGCTGCTCAAGGCGTTGCAAGAGCAGGGGGTTGTGCGGTTGGGGTATGGGGAGATTGAGATACTTGATGTAGGAAGGTTGCGGGAGATGGCGCAGGGTTGATGCGGCGCCTGGAAGGCCCCATCGCGGGCAAGCCCGCTCCCACATTCGAATGTGTTCACAAATCAAAAATGTGGGAGCGGGCTTGCCCGCGATGGGGCCAGTAAAGCACTACAAAACCTCAGTCCGGCTGAAACGGCGAAGCACTGAGCACCACCCCCGTCTCCTCCACATACTGCTGCCAGTGCCCAATCAAGGTCGCCAGCTTTTCCGGCTGGCTCACGGCCAGGTCATGGATCTCCCCAGGATCACGCCCCAGGTCATACAACTGCCAGGTCGCCGGCCCTACGGGCCCCGGGATATACACCGCCTTCCATTGCCCCTGGCGAATCGCCCGGCGTCCGAACAGCTCCCAGCCGGTGACGGTATGTTCGTCGTGCACCTGCGCGGTTTCCCCAGACAAAAAGCCCAGCCACGACTTGCCCCGCAGCGGTGCAATCGGCTTGCCGCGCCACTGTTTGCCGGGGTGGCGCACGCCGGCCAGGTCGAGAATGGTCGGGGTGATGTCCATCACCGTGCCGAAGCCATGGCTGATCTGCCCCTTGAGTGCCAACTGCGGGTAATGCACCAGCGCCGGCACACGAATCCCGCCTTCGGTGGTGAAGGCCTTGAACAGGCGCGATGGTGCCGTCGCCACCTGGGCCCACGATGGCCCATACCAGACATAGGAATTGGCGCGGCCGATATTGCCCAGGCTGTTGTCGTAGTGCTGGTTGAGGTAGGTCAGAAGCTCGGGGCCGAACTTGGGGAAGGCTTCCAGCAGCGCGCCCTCGGCACCGTTGTCGGACATGAACAGGATAAAGGTATTGTCCAGTTGCCCCTGCTGGCGCAGGTACTCCACCACCCGGCCAATGTTCCAGTCCATGCGCTCGACCATCGCCGCATAAACCTCCATGGCCCGCGCCGAGACCTGGCGTTGCTCAGCGCTCAAAGCCGCCCATTGGGTGTTCAGCTCGATCAGCGGATGGGGCTCGACGTCGGCATCGATCAGCCCCAGGGCCTTGAGTTTTGCCAGGCGCTCCAGGCGCAGTACCTCGGGGCCGGCATCGTAGCGGCCACGGTATTTATCGACGATCTCCACCGGCGCCTGCAGCGGCCAGTGCGGCGCGGAAAACGGGAGGTAGGCAAAAAAGGGCCGGGCCTGGTCGCGTTCCTTGAGGTACTGCAAGAGCTTGTCGCCAAAGGCATCGGAGGAGTAGAAGCCCTCGGGCAATTGCTCGACGAAGGTGTCGTCCTCGATGTACAGCGCCGGGGTGGATTTGAGCAGCCCGGGCGTGCTGGCGTCGTAGGGCGGCTCGAAACCATAGTGGTTGGCCGCCCCCGGCAACAGCGAGAACGAACGCTCGAAACCACGGGCGTGGGGCGCCAGTTCCGCCGTCAGCCCCAGGTGCCATTTGCCGCTCATCAAGGTCTGGTAACCGGCCTCGCGCAGCAGTTCGGGCAGGGCCACCACCTTGTCGTTGAGGTAGCCTTCGTAGCCCGGCTTGCCGATCAGCTCCGGGGTCAGCGCTTCGGCCATGGTGCCGATCCCGGCGATATGGTGGTCGGTGCCGGTGAGCAGCATCGAACGGGTCGGCGAGCAGGTGGGCGCAGTGTGAAAGTCGGTCAGGCGCAGGCCGTTCAGCGCCAGGGCATCCAGGTGCGGCGTGGCGATTTCCCCGCCAAATGCGCCGAGGTCGGAGAAGCCCATGTCATCGGCCAGGATCACTAGAAAGTTGGGACGTTGCGGCATCAAGACACTCCTCAATCAGCAGGCAATAAAGGCCAGGGGCAGGTCACGGATCTGCTCCGGCATCGGCGGTTGGTAGTGGTCGTCGCTGATCAGTTCGTGCAGCAGTTCTTCGCGCAATTGGTGGAAGTCAAAGCTGCTGCGTTGGCGCGGATGGGGCAGGGCGATATCCACCACCTGCTTGATCCGCCCAGGCCGGGGCTCCATCACCACCACGCGGTCGGCGAGGAAAATCGCCTCTTCCACATCGTGGGTCACCAGCACTGTGGTGATCTTCGCGCGGGCACGGATCGCCAGCAGTTCATCCTGCATCTGTTGGCGGGTCAGAGCGTCGAGGGCGCCGAAGGGCTCGTCCAGCAGCAGAATGCGCGGGCTGGCCACCAGGCCACGGGCGATCGCCACCCGTTGTGCCATGCCGCCAGACAATTGGTGCGGGTAGGCGCGGGTGAAATCGGTTAGGCCGACCAGCTCGATAAAATCGCTGATGCGCTGTTGGCGCTGGGCCTCGCTCAACGGCTCGTTGACCAGGCCCAGGCCGATGTTTTGCGCGACCGTCAGCCATGGGAACAGACGGTGTTCCTGGAACACGATGCCGCGCTCGCCGCCGATGCCTTCCACGGCCTTGCCATCGACGCGGATCTCGCCGCGAAACTGCGTGTCCAGGCCGATCAGCAGGCGCAGCAACGTGGATTTGCCGCAGCCACTGGACCCGACAATCGCGACGAACTCGCCTTCGGCGATATCCAGGTTGAATTCGCGGATGGCCTCCAGTTCGAAGCCATCGACGTCGAAGGTCTTGCCCACATGGTTGAAGCTGACAATAGGTGCAGTCATGCGTGTCTCCAGCGCGTGGCGCGGGTTTCGATGCGTTGGCCGATAAGGTTGAGTGCCGCGCCGGTGAGACCGACCAGCAGCATGCCGCTCATGATCAGGTCCATGCGCAGCAGCTGCTGGGCGCCGATCATCAGGCTGCCGATGCCGCCATTGGACGGCATGAAATATTCGGCGCCGATGGTGCCCAGCCAGGCGTAGATCAGGCTCAGGCGCAGCCCGGCGAAAATCCCCGCCGCCGCCCCTGGCAACACCAGGCGACGCAGGCGCAAGGCCAGGCTCAGGCGCAGCACCTGGGCGGCTTCATTGAGCTGCGGCGAGAGGTTCAGCACGCTGCGTTGAGTGGCGATGAACAGCGGGAAAAACGCGGCCAGGGCGATAAACACCGACTTGGCCAACTCCCCCAGGCCGAACCAGGCGGTGAGCAGCGGCACCCAGGCAAAGATCGCGATCTGGCGCAGGGCCGCCAGGGTCGGGCCGAGCACTCGCTCACTGCGGCGCGACAGGCCCAACAACAGACCAAGGGCAAAACCCAGCCCGCCGCCGAGGAGCAAACCGCTCAAGGTGCGTCCCAGGCTTTTGCCCAGGGCACTGAGCAGGCTGCCATCGAATACGCCGCTGGCGGTGGTGTACAGCACGGTCCAAGGGCTGACCAGGATGTTGGGATCGACCCAGTCCAGGGCCGTCGCTGACTGCCACAGCGCCAACAGGCCCAGGGGCAGCAACCAGGGTTGCAGGCGTTGCCAGCCTTGATAGCGCGGGCCACGGCGGATCTGCGCGGTAGCCGGATGGGGCCAATGCACCCATTTACGGTCCAGCCAGCCAATGCCGCGATCCATCGCCACGCCCAGCACCCCGATCACTACGATGCACACAAACACGATATCGAGCATGAACAACTGCCGCGCCCAGACCATCAGGTAGCCGATGCCTTCGCTGGAGGCCAGCAGCTCCACGGCCAGCAGCGAGGTCCAGCCGGCGGCCAGGGCCAGGCGTACCCCGGCCATGAACGCGGGCAGTGCGGCGGGCAGGATCAGCCGACGGATCAACAGGTGGCTGGGCAAGCGCAGCACGCGCGCGGCCTCACGCAAACCGGGCTGGGCATCGCGCACGCCGACCAGGGTGTGCAGGGTCACGGGCACCACAATCGCCTTGACCAGCACCACCAGCTTGAGGGTTTCGCCAATCCCGAAAAACACCATGAACAGCGGGATCCACGCCAGGGTCGGGACTTGCGACAGGGCGCTGAACGTCGGGAACACCAGGCGTTCGGCACGGGCACTAAAGCCCAGCAGCGCGCCCAGTAACGCCCCGGCCCCGATGCCGGCCAACAGCCCCCAGAACAGCCGTTGCAGGCTGATCGCCAAGTGGCTCCACAACTCGCCGCCGGCCAATTCCACGGCACTGCTCCAGACTAGCGCGGGCGCCGGCAGGATTTGTTCGCTCATCCAATGCTGACGGCTGGCCAGCCACCACAGCGCAAACAGCGTGAGCGGCAGCAACCATGGCAGCAGGCGTTCACTCAGGTTCGGCCAATGGGTCTGCTCGCCCTTTGGCGTAGCGGCCAAGGGCAGGCTCAACAGTGAGATTCGGGCCATGGAAGACCTCCGTGGTCGGCAGGTTTGTTATGTGATTTTGATCTTATAAATAAACAATCAAGATTATTTAGGGATAAGGAAAACCATTAAAAGCCTCTGCCCGACACGCATCCAATGCATTTGAAGAATATTTTCCATGCTGTTGATGCATAACCCTCTGGAACCGGCGTCTGCGGCTGCATAGTCCAAAAAGCTATTAAATAGTGAATTTATAGTATTTAAAGTTTTGTTCCCGTTGTGCGTACTTTCTGCTCCCCAGGCCACCGTCGCCCACAGGAGCACACCCCATGAAACTGCCCTTTAAACGCTTGATCACCCTGGTCGCCGGCACTGCGCTCGCCGGGTTGGTGCAGGCCGCCGACCTCAAGGAAATCCGTATTGCCGTGCCCGACCTGAGTGCCGGCACCCAGAACAGTGGGGGCGGCCTGACGGATGTATTGAGGAGCCAGCAGATCTTCGAAAAAGCCTTCGCCGACCAGGGCATCAAGATCCAGTGGAATTACTTCAAGGGCGCCGGCCCCGTGATCAATGAAGCCTTCGCCAACGACCAGGTAGACCTGGCTTACCTGGGCGACCTGGCTGCGATCATCGGCCGCTCCAATGGCCTCGACACCCGGCTGCTGAGCGCCACCGCTCGCGGGGTGAAACAGTACCTGGGCGTGGTGCCGGGTTCGGGGATCAAAACCTTGCAGGACCTGAAGGGCAAGCGCGTGGCGGTGTTTCGCGGCACGGCCACCCAACTGTCCCTCAACGGCGCCCTGGCCAGCCAGGGCTTGAGTGAAAAGGACCTGAAAATCATCAACCTGGACTTCAATGCCGCCGTGGCCGCCCTGGCCGCCAAACAGATCGATGCGACCTGGGGCGGGTCGAACCTGAGTTCACTGCAGGCCAAGGGCCTGGCCGAAATCCCCCTGACCACCAAGGACCTGGGTGGCGCGGGCAGCGTGCAGGCGGTGCTGGTGGGCAGTGGCAAGTTTGTCGACGCCCATCCCGAGGTGGTGGCCAAGCTGCTCAAGGCCCAGCAGCAGGCGGTGCAGTGGTTGACCGATGACAACAACAAGCAGGCGTATATCGAGCTGGTGTCGGGGCTGGCGAGTTATCCGCCGGTGATTCTGACCAATGATTTGAAGGACCAGAAACTCAGCGAGATTTTCCCATCGACCCTGGATCCGGTGTTCCTGGGCAAGTTGCAGGATGCGGTGGATCTGGCGTCGAAGGAGCGGCTGATTCGCAAGCCGTTCCAGGTCAGTGATTGGGTGGTGCCGGGGTTGGCGGCGGCTGGGATCTGAAATCTACAGTGCCTGAACGGGCCTCATCGCAGCCTACACAAATTTGCCGCAGCGCATAAACCCGTGCAGAGAGGGCTATTGTGGCGAGCGGGCTAGCCCCGCGCTGGGCTGCGAAGCAGCCCTAAACCCGGCCATCGCGGTTTATCTGAAGAAACGCGGCGGGCTTTTTGGGGCTGCTTCGCAGCCCAGCGCGGGGCAAGCCCGCTCGCCACGGGGGAGTTCGTCAGTGTCTGAAAGTTGTGTAGATACCTATGCTCATCGCAGGCAAGCCAGCTCCCACATTGGAATGCGGTCAAATGTGGGAGCTGGCTTGCCTGCGATGGTGCCCTTCAGACCGCCACATCCACTTCCTGGCGATCCACCGCCACCAACGTCTCGATCATCGCCTTGGCTGCCGGCGACAAGCGTGAGCCGGTGCGGCTGACTATCCCGCAACGCGCGCTCATGGTCTCCATGTTCTGCGGCAGGTTGCGCCAGTGCAGCAGCACCAGCGCGCCGCGGGCGATGTCCTCGGCAAAGGCTTCCTCGGTGCCCACGCCGATGGCGTTGGACTGCAACACGATCTTCACCAGCGCCGCAAAGTGCTCGGTCTGGATGCTCGGTGAAAAGTCCATGCGCCCACTGAGGTTCGCCAGCAGTTTGCGAATGCCCTGGGAGATCAGCGGCGCCGCCAGCGGGTAGTCGAACATGTCGTTGGTCGAGAGGCTGTCCTTGGCCAGCAGCGGGTGCCCCGGCCGGCAGAAAAACACCCCGCGCTTGGGCGTCAGCGCCTGGGTCTGGAAGTTCGGGTCGGCTTCGAACTGGCGGATGTCGGCGATAAAGAATTCGATCTCTTCCCGGCTCAGGCTGCGGCTCAGGGTTTCCCAGTTATCCACCTGGAACCGCGTGCGGATTTTCGGGTGCGCGTTGACGAAACGCGCCACCGCATCCGGCACCAGTTTCACGGCGGGCGCCGGGCCGCAACCGAAGCGCAGTTCGCCGGCGTCGAGCTTGGTCATGCGCGTCACTTCACTGCTCAGCAGCGCGGCGCCGTGTACCAGGCTCAGGGCATGTTGCAGCACCACCTGGCCCTCCGGCGTGGGGCGCAAATCCTTGTGGCCACGGTCTACCAGCACGCAGCCGAACTCCTGTTCCAGGCCCTGGATGCTGCGGCTGAACGCCGGCTGGGTGATGCCCATGGCGTCGGCCGCGCGAACAAAACTGCGGTGTTCGTTAAGGGCGATGAAGTAGCGCAGTTGGCGAAGATCCATATGCTTTCCCGGCATTTTAAAAATAGGTCGAAGGCATTTGCGACCAGGGGAGCTGAGGTTTTAAATGCAAGCTCTTATTCCGTCAACGAAGCATGCGTTCATTTGCTAGACCTAAATTGCATATGAATAGAGCGTTGGCGCAGCGTCACCCCACCGTAAGCAGACACATGAGGGTCATCCAATGAGCAATGCCGCACTCGCTGTTCAACCCGTCGCCCTGGCGCTGGATATCCACCCGGTCGCTGGGCGTATCGGCGCCGAGATCCGGGGCATCAAACTGTCCGGCGACCTCGACGCCGCCACCATCGAAGCCATCCAGCAAGCGCTGGTGCAGTACAAGGTGATCTTCTTTCGAGAGCAGGCGCACCTCGATGACCAGAGCCAGGAAGCGTTCGCCCATTTGCTCGGCGAGCCGATTGCCCACCCCACGGTACCGGTGCGCGATGGCACGCGTTTTCTGATGGAGCTGGACGGCGGGCGTGGTCAGCGCGCCAACTCGTGGCACACCGACGTGACCTTCGTCGATGCCTACCCCAAGGCCTCGATCCTGCGTTCGGTACTGGCGCCGGCATCGGGTGGCGACACGGTCTGGGCCAACACCGCCAGCGCCTACAACGACTTGACCGCCGAAGTGCGCGCCCTGGCCGACACCCTGTGGGCGGTGCACAGCAACGAATACGATTACGCCGCGCGCAAGCCGGATGTGGCGCCGGAAAAGCTTGAGGAGTACCGCAAGATCTTCACCTCGACGGTGTACGAGACCGAGCATCCGGTGGTGCGTGTGCACCCGGTCAGTGGCGAGAAAACCCTGCTGCTGGGGCATTTCGTCAAACGCTTGAAGGGTTACTCGCAGGCCGATTCCGCACACCTGTTCAACCTGCTGCAAAGCCACGTCACCCGCCTGGAAAACACCGTGCGCTGGCGCTGGAGCACCGGCGATGTGGCGATCTGGGACAACCGCGCCACCCAGCATTACGCGGTGGATGACTACGGCACCCAGGAACGCATCGTGCGCCGCGTGACCCTCAAGGGCGATGTGCCGGTGAGCGTGCAGGGGCAGCGCAGCCAGACCACCAAAGGCCTGTAGCCCACCACCGAACCAATGTGGGAGATCCACTGTGGGAGCGGGCTTGCCCGCGATAGCGATATGTCAGTTAACACCTATGTCGACTGATCCACCGCAATCGCGGGCAAGCCCGCTCCCACACAAGTCCGCGTCCCGTTTACCAGACGCCGATCTGCACCACCTTCTCTGCCTCAGGCTCACCATAACGAAACCGCTGGCCACGCAGTTCAATCTCCCCGTGGCTGATGGTGGTACGCCGTTTCAAACCCCGTAGCCATTCGAACAGATAACCCTGATGCACTTCGCGCACCTGGGCGTACGCCGGGTCTGCGCCCAGGTCGTGCAGTTCCTGCGGGTCGTTTTCCAGGTCGAACAGTTGCGCGCGAAAGCCGTCATAGGCCAGGTATTTCCAGCGTTCGCTGCGCACCATGGTCATGCGGCAGCGGTCGATCGGCTGCGCCAGGCGCTCGCGGGCCGGGGCCTGGAACGCGTAGTCGTATTCGGCGATGGCGTAGCGGCGCCAGTCCGTTTCTACCCCATGCAGCAGGGGGATCAATGAGCGGCCTTCCAGACGATGCTCGGCGCTCGGCAAGCCCAGGGCCTCAAGGAAGGTGGGCAGGGCGTCGATGGTTTCCACCAGGCGCCGATCCACCGTGCCCCGGCTGATATCGGCCGCGGCGCGTGGGTCGCGGACAATCAGCGGCACACCCACCGCCGGCTCCAGCAAAAACTCCTTTTCGCCCAGTTGGTGGTCGCCGAGGAAGTCGCCATGGTCGCTGGTGAACACAATCAGCGTGTCATCCCAGCGACCTGTGCTTTGCAGCGCATCGAACAGTCGACCGAGTTGGTCATCCACCTGCTTGATCAGGCCCATATAGGTAGGAATCACCCGCAGCCGCACCTCATCGCGGGAAAAGTTCAGGCTCTCCTGGTGTTGGCGGAAGGCTTGGTACACCGGGTGATCGCTGGCTTGCCCAGGCTCGGCGCGAATCGGTGCCTGCACCTGATCGACGCCATACAGCGCGTGATACGGCGCGGGCGCGATATAGGGCCAGTGCGGCTTGATGTACGACAGGTGCAGGCACCAGGGTTGCTCGCCTTGTTCGTGGATAAAGTCGAGGGCGCGGTCGGTGGTGTAGACCGTTTCCGAATGCGCCTCGTCCACCCGCGCCGGCAAGTGGGCGTTGCGCATCTGCCAACCGCTCAGCACCTCCCCGGCATCGCCGGCGGCGGCATTGGCCCAATCATGCCAAGGGTTGGTGCCGGCGTAACCTTGCGCGCGCAGGTAATGGGTATAGGGCGCGGACTCGCGTTTATCGGCGAACAGTGGGCTGTCGGGGAAGATGCCGTCATGGCGAAAATACGCTTCGAAACCCACCTCATTGAGGGGCTGCGCCTGCGCGCTGTCGGGGTCGATATCCAGGCGTTGCAGGGCATCGAGATTGGGCGTGGCGTGGGTCTTGCCCACCAGCGCGGTGCGGATGCCATGGGGGCGCAGATAGTCGCCGATGGTCAGCTCTTCGAGGGGCAGCGGCACTGCGTTCCAGGCCACCTGATGGCTGCTGACATAGCGCCCGGTATAGGCCGACATGCGCGACGGCCCGCAGATCGTGCCCTGGGTGTAGGCGCGACTGAAACGCACGCCAGCGGCGGCCAGGCGGTCGATGTTGGGGGTGTGCAGATGGGCGTGGCCGTAGCAGGAGAGGTAATCGCGACGTAGTTGGTCGCACATGATGTAGAGCACGTTGCGCACATGGGGCATGGGGGTCACCGGATGAGGGGCAGGTGAGGGTTTTCGCCGGTTGGAGGGGGTTGAGGCAAGTGCATTTGGGGAATGGGGTTTATGCAGTCGGCGCATGGGTGTGACGACTGGTGCCGTCGCTGGCAAGCCGGTTCCTACAGGTTGATCGCATTCCACTGTGGGAGCTGGCTTGCCTGCGATAGCGGTACCTCAGACCGCAACATTCTCCAGCGAACACACCTCGTCATCCTGCTCATCCACCTGCTTGATCTGCTCGATCATCGCCTCGGCCAACGGTGACAGCCGATACCCGGCGCGGCTGACGATGCCATAGCGGGTGTAGCGCTCCTCCAGGTCCTCGGCCAACCCCTCGATCGTCAAGCGCACAAGATCGCCCCGGGTCAGGTGCAGCGCATCGCTGTTGGCGCTGACGATACCGATGGCGTCGGAACGCAGCACCACCCCCAGCAGGCTGTAGCCGTTCTCGCACTCGACATTGGGCGTGTAGTCGGGCCGGCCGCTGAGGTCGACGATGACCTTGCGCAGGTTCGGGGGGCGGATGGTCACGGCCAGGGGATAACTCATCAACTCGGCGGCGCTGACCCTTTCGCGCTGGGCCAGCGGGTGTCCGCTGCGGCAGCAGAAATGCCATTTGCGCGGGCGCAGGCGGTGGGTGTGGTAGTCGGGGTTGGCTTCGAAGTGGCGGGTGTCGGCGACAAAAAACTCGAACTCTTCACTGAGCAGGCGCTTGCCCAGGCTTTGCCAATCATCCACTTGGAACTGCACACGAGCCTTGGGGTAGCGCCCGATAAAGCTGCCGATGGCGCGCGGGATCAAGCCGGCTGCCGGGGCCGGGCCACAACCGAAGCGCAGCTCGCCGGCTTCCAGGCCATTGAACTGGCTGATCTCGTTGGCCAACTGCTGCGCGCCACTGACCAGGCGCCGCGCATGTTCCAGCAGCACCTGGCCTTGTTTGGTCGGGGCCAGGTCCTTGCGCCCGCGATCCACCAGTTGGCAACCGGCACTGTGCTCCAGGGCCTGGATGCTGCGGCTGAAGGCCGATTGCGACAGGTTCACCGTGGTCGCGGCGGCGACAAAACTGCGCTGTTCGGCGAGGGCGATGAAGTGACGGAGCTGACGCAGGTCGATATGCATTTTTCACATTAAAAATATCGGGGAAATGCATTGGCTATGCATTAGGTCGACTCCTTATAAAGGCTATCTCTTATGCAGTAAATGTTTGTAAAAACATAAATAAATAACTTTATGGAATATGTGGCAGTACATATTCCGCACGACCGGAGCCGCTTATGAGTGTGTCGAAGCCCGTTGTACCGTCCTCCCTCTGGCGGCTCAAACGCCTGCCCCTGGCGCTGTTGCTGGCGGGCAGTGCCGGCTGGACGCCGAGCCAGGCCGCCGAAACCCCCGCCCCGGTGCCCAAGGGCGAGAGCGCCAGCGGGCAACTGGAGACGGTCACCGTGACCGCCCGCCGCCGCACCGAAAGCGCCCAGGAAGTGCCCACGCCGATGAGCGTGATCGGCGGCCAGGCCCTGGAGAGCCAGCGGGTCTATCGGATCCAGGACTTGCAGCAACTGGTGCCCAGCGTCAACGTCGCCTACATGCATGCGCGCCAGTCCAGTGTGTCGATCCGCGGGCTGGGCAATAACCCGGCCAGCGATGGCCTGGAAGGCAGTGTCGGGTTGTACATCGACAACGTGTACCTCGGGCGCCCGGGCATGGCGGTATTCGACCTGATGGATATCGAGCAGCTTGAAGTCTTGCGCGGCCCGCAAGGCACCCTGTTCGGCAAGAACACCACGGCCGGGGTGATCAATATCAGCACCCGCGCGCCGAGTTTTACTCCGGAGCGCAGCATCGAGACGTCGGTGGGCGAAGACGGCTATTTCCAGACCAAGGGCACGATTTCCGGGCCGCTCAACGATGAATTGGCCGGGCGCTTTTCTGCCTATCGCACCCGCAGCGATGGCGATATCAAGAACGAATACAACGGCCACGACCTCAACGGCGGTTCACGCCAGGGCTTTCGTGGGCAACTGCTGTACAAGCCCAACGAGGCCTTCAACCTGCGCTGGATCGGCGACTACAACGAAGAGGCCTCCAGCGCCGGCACTCGTGTGCTGTACAGCACCGGGCCGACCATCAATGGCACCAACCTCTACCAGTCGCGGGCGGATGCAGCCGGGGCGACCCTGGTCAACGGCGCCCACCGCAAGGTCAACCTGGACAACGACCAGCGTGTCACGGTGTTCCAGGGCGGTACCTCGCTGGAGGCCAATTGGACCCTGCCCAGCGACTTCACCTTGACGTCGGTCAGCGCCTATCGTTGGTGGAATTTCACCCCGCGCAACGACGATGGTCTCAACGTGCCGGCGTCCTACAACGCTGGCGTGTCGGTGGAAGATAAACAGTGGTCCCAGGAATTTCGCCTGGCGTCGCCGACCGGTGGGTTCTTCGATTACGTGGTGGGCGCCTACTACTTCGGCTCTGATCTGGACAACAAATCCTTCGCCTACTACGGACCCCAGGCTGATATCTGGAACGGCACGCCGACAGGGGCCTTGAGCAATGTCACCAGCATCGGCAACGGGCATATCCGCACCGACAGTTTTGCCCTGTTCGCCCAAGGCACCTGGCACCTGACCGAACGCCTGGATTTCACTGCCGGCCTGCGCGGCACCTATGAAGAAAAAAGCGCCTGGGTCAGCCGCAATGCACCTGTGGGGGGCGCAGCAGTAAGTGGCGCGGCGGCCACTGCGCGCAATGGGCGCACGGGCGCGTATGACTCCGGCGACCTCAACCAATACAGCACCAGCCCGTCCGGTTTGCTGAACCTCAGTTATCGCTTTAGCGATGACGTGCTGGGCTATGCGACCTTGTCCCATGGCGAGAAATCCGGTGGGGTCAACCTGGCGGTAGGCTCGGCCCCGACCGCTGGTGCGGACTCACTGCTGATCGGCACCGAGCGCGCCAACAACGCCGAGCTGGGCTTTAAAAGCACCCTGTGGGACCGTCGCCTGCAACTCAACGCCAACCTGTTCTGGACCCAGGTCAATGGCTACCAGGCCAATGCCTACGACTACGGCAACCGCGTGCAGTACCTGACCAATGCCGGCTCCGTACGCTCCCGTGGCGTGGAATTGGAAAGCACCCTGGTGCCGATCCGTGGCCTGACGCTGAACCTCAACGGCTCGTTCAACGATGTGCGTTACCTGTCGTACAAAGATGCGCCCTGCCCCCCGGAAGTCAGCCTGCGCCCTGGCGCACCGGCCTCGTGCGACCTCAGCGGGCACCAGGTGGTGGGTGCCTCGAAGTGGATTGCCAACGCCAACGGCGAATACAAATGGAACCTGGATAACGGCTTCGAACCCTACGTTACCGCCAGCTATGCCTATCGTTCGAAGGCGGTGGGCACAGTCGAGGATTCGGACTATGGGCAGATTCCCGGTTATGGGCTGGTCAACCTGTCCACCGGCCTGCGTGGCGATTTCCAGCAGGGTCAATGGGATGTGTCGTTATGGCTGAAAAACGCCTTCGACAAAACCTACTACACCACCCTGTGGACAGGCGGCAACGGTGGCTATGAAGGGCTACTGGGCACCCCGCGCACCCTGGGCGTGACCGGCCGCTACGATTTTTGAGTGCATACCTGTAGGAGCGAGCTTGCTCGCGAAGAACGCCCAGACGACGCGGTTAACCTGGTTTTGCGCGTTATCGTTGACGTTTTTCGCGAGCAAGCTCGCTCCTACAAAAATCAGCGAGCCGCTTTCTGGGTGGTGACGGTCGCTACGACTTCTAGCCACCAATCACCTGTAGGCGCGAGCTTGCTCGCGAAGAACGCCCAGACGACACGGTTAACCTGGTTCTGTGCGTTATCGTTAAAGTTTTTCGCGAGCAAGCTCGCTCCTACAAAAGCAGCGAGCCGCTTTTTGGGTGGTGACGGCCGCTACGACTTCTAGCCACCAATCACCTGTAGGCGCGAGCTTGCTCGCGAAGAACGCCCAGACGACGCGGTTAACCTGGTTTTGCGCGTTATCGTTGACGTTTTTCGCGAGCAAGCTCGCTCCTACAAAAATCAGCGAGCCGCTTTCTGGGTGGTGACGGTCGCTACGACTTCTAGCCACCAATCATCTGTAGGCGCGAGCTTGCTCGCGAAGAACCCCCAGACGACGCGGTCAACCTAGTTCTGCGCGTTATCGTTGACGTTTTTCGCGAGCAAGCTCGCTCCTACACAATCAGCAAGCGGCGGTGCTGCGGTAAGTGGCTGGGCTGAATACCCGGGTGACCACCAGCATCGCGATCACTGTCACGGTCAACACCGCCCAGGCGCTGACAAAACTGCCGGTGAGTTCGCGCAACCAGCCGGTCATCCACGGCGACACGGCATTGATCAAGAAGCCCACGCCCTGCACGAATGCCGCCAGTTGCCCGGCTTCCCGTGGGTCACGGCGGTGGTCCAGGGTCAGCAGCAGGCTCAGGGCAAAGCACGCCCCCAGGCCGAAGCCGATCAGCGCCACCCACAGGTGTGGGTATTGCAGCGGCGCCAACAGCAGGCCGAGATAACCCACGGTCTGGGCCAGCAGGCTTATGGTCAGCAAGGGCCGGCGGTCGATACCGCGTTGCGCCAGCGCCGGCATCAACAGCGCGGCAATCACCTGGAAAATCGTCATGAACGCCAGCAGCGAGCCGCTGGGCAGCACGCCCCAACCCAGTTGCTGGTAGTACGCCGGCAGCCACGCCACCATGCTCATATACCCGCAGTTCACCAGGCCGAAATACAGTGCCAGTAACCAGGCGCGGCGGTTGCGCAGGCCCTGGAGCGGCGGCGTCACCTGCAGGTTTTTCGCCGCGCCCAATGGCAGCCACGCCCACAGCAGCAGCGCGCCAAGCGCCGGCAGCAGCCAGATGCCCAGGCCGGCCTGCCAATTCTGGAAATGGCTGGCCACCAGCGGGCTGAGCAGCGCCGCCAAGCCACCGCCACCCATCAACGAGGCTGAATACACCCCCATCGCCAGGGGCACCCGTTGGTGGAACTGGCGCTTGATCATCGCCGGCACCAGCGCCTGGATCAGTGCCACACCGGCCCCGCCCAGCAACGCCGTGGCCAGGAGTGCCGGTGCTTGGCCCAGTAGCCAGCGCGCCAGGCATGCGAGCAGGATCATCATCAGGCCCAGGGCGATCCCGCGTCGCTCGCCCAACTGTGCCTCGACGCGGATGCCCACCAGCGCCACCAACCCCATGCACACCACCGGCAGGCTGGTGAGCAAGGCACTGCTCTGGAAGCTCAGGCCGGTTGCCAGGCGGATCTCCCCGAGCAACGGGCTGATGGAGCTGAGGATCGGCCGCAGGTTAAGGCCCAGCACCACCAGTAGGCCCCAGCCGGCGAGGGATTTATTCAGGGTCATGCAGGGTCTTCCATTGACGGTAAAGGGCTTGCATGGCCGGCATCGGCAGGTGCTCGACGGGCAGTTGCTGGGCGGTCAGCGGCAGGCTCATCTGCTGGTAAACCGCGGCAGTCGACAGCCCGAACGGCGCGGCCATTTCATTGCTCGCGGCAAACACCACGCGGGCCACGCCACACAAGTACATGGCGCCCAGGCACATTGGGCACGGCTGGCCGCTGGCGTAGATCACACAGCCTTCAAGGCGTGGGCCGAGCTGTTGGCTGGCACGGCGGATGGCGAGCATTTCGGCATGGGCGGTGGGGTCCTGGTCGAGGTGGATCTGGTTGACCGCCTCCACCAGCACAGCACCGTCCTTGACCAGCACGGCGCCAAACGGTCGCCCGCCCCGGGCCACGTTGTCCTGCGCCAGGGCGACGGCACGTTGCAGCCAGGCTTGATCGTGTTGTGGGCTCATTGGGCACCTGCTTCTTGCAGCAGTTTGGCGATGGCCACCTGGCCGCGCTTTTGCGCCTGTTGCAGGGGGCTGATGCCGTCGCGGTCGGGCAGGTTCACATTGGCACCGGCGCCGATCAGCATGGCGACGATTTGCTGATGGGCGAGGCCGCCATCCGAGAGCACGATGGCTTCCATGAGCCCGGTCCAGCCCAGGCGGTTGACGTGGTTGACGTCGACACCAGCATCGATCAGCAGGCGCACCGTTTCCACGTGCCCGCGCTCGCACGCCGGGATCAGGGCGGTGCCGCCGTAGCGATTGGTGCTCTTGAGGTCGGCGCCATGGGCCAGGGTCATGGCCAGGATTTGATTGTGGCCGCTGGCGCCGGCCAGCAGGTAAGGGCTGTCTTGCATCAGGTTCTTGCGGTTCACATCGGCCCCGGCCTCGATCAGCGCGCGGGCGATATCGACGCGATTGGCCTGGGTGGCCAGCAACAGCGGCGTGCTGCCATCGATGGCGCGGGTATCCAGATCGGCACCCTTGGCCAGCAGTTGCTCGACCTGCGCCAATTGCCCGGCACGCACGGCGTCGAGCAAACCTTTATCGGCGGCCATGCTGTTACTTGCCACCATCAACCCCAATGCCAGGACGGCGGTTTTGAAAGGAGTAGGCCATGCCATGGGAACCTCGTTTCAGTGCAATGAACGGGAAGTATGGCCACCGCCTGGGGTATTCTGAAATTAAATATAACCATGCCAACCAGTGGCAAACACGATGGTGGTGTTCATGTTCGATCCCGTGCTGTTGCGCAGTTTTATCGCCGTCGTCGACTGCGCCAATTTCACCCGCGCCGCCGAACGCCTGCACCTCACCCAATCCACCGTCAGCCAGCAATTGCGCCGCCTGGAAGACAGCGTCGGCTGCCGCTTGCTTGACCGCGATCAGCGCCGGGTGGTGGCGACGGTCGAGGGTGAGCGCCTGCTGGCCTATGCGCGGCGCATCCTGGCGCTGAACGAAGAAGCCGCCGATGTGTTGATCAACCAGCAGAGCGATGGCGTGCTACGCCTGGGCGTGCCCGAGGACTTCGCCGCCGAGCGCTTGATGCCATTGCTTTCGGCGTTTGTCGTGGCCTATCCACGGGTACGCCTGGAGGTCACCAGCGGCCTGGGGCCGGCGCTGCTGCGCCAGTATCGCGGCGGCGAATTCGATGTGTTGCTGGTCAAGCAGATGGGCGACAGCGATGACTGCCTGGCCTCCTGGCCGGAGCCGTTGTGCTGGGTCGACAGCCGCCGCATGCCGGCCCTGGGCCGTGACCCATTGCCCCTGGTCGCGTTCCCGGTGGGCGGCCTGTACCGCAATGAAATGCTCCAGCACCTGGAGGTGGGTGGCTGGCGCTGGCGCATTGGCTATTCCAGCGCGAGCCTGGCCAGTGTGTGTTCTGCGGTGGCGGCGGGGTTGGGTATCAGCCTGTTGCCGGAGCGGGTGGTGCAGACCGGGCACGTGGTGCTCGGCGCCGACAGTGGTTTACCTGCGGTGCAGGGCGTGCGACTGGCGCTGTATGGGCGCAGTGGGATGGGGGCGGCGGGCCAGAGCCTGCAGCGTCAATTATGGGATTTATGCGAGGCCAACCCGCGCTGAGCCATGCCTTTGAGGAATATTTTGCATGCCGGCAAAGCATCATGATTTTGCCCCTCGCCGCCAGGCCGCGTGGGGCGTGGCTTTGCTGGGTTGGCTGAGTTTTTATATTCCTGTTCGGTCTATGTATAACTTTAAAGATTACTTTAAGAGATAAGCGTCTGCCCCCGATGATTCAGCTCTCGACGGTCGCCCCCGCAGGCCCGTCGGTTTTTTCGCTGAAGACAGCAGGGAGTGAATCAATGGGCAATGTCCAGACCGCCGCCAGTGCACATGAGGCGCTGTGGCGCCAGGCACCGAGTGGTGAGTTGGTCGACCTTGGCCGGCCGCACCGCGCGCCCTTGGGGCAGTTGCGTTTGCAGAAAACCCCCAAGGGGATCTTGAGCCGCCGTGAAGGCATTTTATTGGGCCTGTTGGCACTGGCGCTGCATGGCGCGGTGATCTATTGGGTCAGCCAGAAACCGGTGCCGGTGCTGCCGATTGTGCCGCCGGAAATTCCACCAATGACCATCGAGTTTTCCCAGCCAGCGCCACCGGTGGTGGAACCGCCGCCGCCTGTACCGCCGCCGCCACCGGTCGTGGAACCACCGCCGCCTGTGGTGGATGAGTTGGCGGCCAAGCCGGCGCCACCCAAGCCGATCCCCAAACCAAAGCCCAAACCGGTGCCCAAGCCCGAACCCAAGCCTGCGCCAAAAGCCGTCGAACAACCGCCCGCGCCACCCCAGCCGGCACCACCGGCGCCCACGCCAGCCCCGCCTGCGCCGGCACCGGTAACACCTGCTTCGGCCAACGCCGCGTACCTGAAGAACCCGGCGCCCGAGTACCCATCACTGGCCCAGCGCCGTGGCTGGGAAGGCACTGTGTTGTTGCGGGTGCATGTATTGGCCAGCGGCAAGCCCGGTGAGATCCAGGTGCAGAAGAGCAGCGGTCGCCAGCAACTCGACGACGCCGCCCTCAGCGCCGTGAAGCGCTGGAGCTTCGTGCCCGCCAAGCAGGGCGACGTGGCACAGGATGGCTGGGTCAGCGTGCCCATCGATTTCAAGATTCATTGAGCCTTTGCTCGACACCCTATCGCTTACACCGAGGTACACATCATGACGTTACTGGCATCTCCACTTGAATCCATCGAAAGCGCGGTGATCTGGCTGCTGGTGGTTTTTTCCGTCGCCACCTGGGGTCTGGCTCTGCTCAAGGGCGTGCAGTTCGCCCGCCTCAAGGCTCAGGATCGCAAGTTCCACAAACAGTTCTGGGCGGCGTCGAGCCTGGATTCGGCCGCCGAGCTGAGCGAAACCCACCCCGGCGCCGCCGCCCGTGTGGCCCAGGCTGGCTACGCCGCGATCCAGGTGGGGGATGCGCCGCACGCCGCTGACCTGAGCCAGGCGATCAACCATCAGGACCGCCTCGAACGTGCCCTGCGCCAGCAGATCGTGCGTGAACGGCGCTCCCTGGAAACCGGCCTGGCTGTGGTCGCGAGTATCGGCAGCACCTCGCCCTTTATCGGCCTGTTCGGCACCGTGTGGGGGATCATGGAAGCATTGAAAGGGATCAGCGCTGCCGGTTCCGCCAGCCTGGAAACCGTGGCCGGCCCGATCGGCGCGGCGCTGGTCGCGACCGGTGTGGGGATCGCCGTCGCCGTGCCCGCGGTGCTGGTCTACAACTACTTCCTGCGTCGCCTGAAGCTCACGGCTGCCGACCTGGACGACTTCGCCCATGACTTCTACAGCCTGGCGCAGAAAAATTCGTTCCGCGTGCTGGTCCACCCGGCGCTGCATAAAAACGCTGCCCAGGGCAGCGCGCAAAAAGTGAAGGAGGCGTCCTGATATGGCCTTCTCTACCCAAGACAGCGACGAGGTACTCAGTGAGATCAACGTCACGCCCCTGGTGGACGTGATGCTGGTACTGCTGGTGGTGTTTATCGTCACCGCCCCGCTGTTGACCAACGCGATTCCGATCAACCTGCCCAAGACCGAGGCCGTGGCCCCGGTGGAGCAGAAAGACCCGCTGGTGGTGAGCATCGACGGTGCCGGCAAGGTGTTTATCAACAAGGATGAAATCCAGCCGGACCTGCTGGAGTTCAACCTGCAGGCCGCCAAGGCGAAGGACCCTGAGGTACGGGTGCAACTGCAGGCTGACGATGGTGTGAATTATGGCGAAGTGGCTCGGGCCATGGCGTCGATTGAGCGAGCGGGGATTACCAAGCTGTCGGTGATTACTGCGCGTTAGTGTCAAAAGCCTCGACAATTTTTTGGCCGTCTCCTTGGCAGGGTGCGGCCTTTTTTTTGCCTGCGGCGTTCCGACAAGCCCGCTCGCCACAGAGCACTAGCTGCTTGGGTTTATCGGTTGGATACACCACAAAATAAATGTGGGAGCTGGCTTGCCTGCGATGACGGTGTGTCAGCTGCCCGTGCATTGCCTGAACCACCGCCATCGCGGGCAAGCCCGCTCCCACATTATTTGATTGATGGGACTGTGTTTTTGGTTATTAACAAATAGCTTCTTATTCCTTAACGAATATATGCCCCGTCCCTATACTGGTCAGCAACGTTAAACGCTGCAGGAGGGCACACCCATGCACAGCGAGTTGATCCGTTACCTGATCGTGCCGGGCTGGCAAGGATCGCCAGAAGATCATTGGCAAACCCATTGGCAGAACAGCCTGCCCAACAGCGCTCGCGTGGAGCAGGCCGACTGGCTGACCCCGCGCCGTGAAGACTGGGTGGCGGCCTTGGCCGAAGCCATTGCGGCCGACAGCACTCCGGTGATCCTTATCGCCCATAGCCTGGGTTGCATCACCGTGGCGCACTGGGCGGCCAGCGCGCCGTTGCAGTTCTTGCGTCAGGTGCGCGGTGCGTTGCTGGTGGCCCCGGCGGATGTCGAGCGCCCGGCGTGTGCGCCTGCCTTGCGCAACTTTGCGCCGATCCCCCGCGACCTGTTGCCGTTCCCCAGCCAGATCGTCAGCTCCGACAACGACAGCGCCGTCAGTGCCCCTCGGGCCCTGGAACTGGCGCGTAACTGGGGGGCTGAAGCCGGGATTCTCGCGGGGGCCGGGCATATCAACGTGAAGTCCGGCCACCAGCGTTGGGAGCAGGGTTTCGCCTATCTCTATCGCCTGCAAAACCGTCTGGAGCATCACTCCCGGCGCCGCGCCTAATACCTTTTCAACGCCCCGTCCCTTAAGTGGAATTGGGGCGGGAGCCTGCCATGAGCCTGCATGAAACCTTTGGCCAGCCACTGCTGACCTTCCCCGACGCCGAAAAAAGCCCCCTGAGCATCCGCGCCAAGGCACTGGTGTTTGTCGACCCCCGCTCAAGACAGCTGCGCGAAGACCTCGAAAGCCTGGCCCCGCGAGCCTTGCCCGTGTTGATTCGCGGCGAAACCGGCAGCGGCAAGGAATTGCTGGCGCGCCATATCCATCGCGGCAGTGACCGCAGCGGCCTGTTTGTGTCGGTCAACTGCGGCGCCATCAGCCCGACCTATGCCGATGCTGAATTGTTCGGCTATGCCGCAGGCAGCCACAGCGGCGCGGCCAGCAGCCGGGCTGGCTGGTTCGGCTCGGCCAACGGCGGCACCTTGTACCTCGATGAGATCGGCGACCTGCCGTTGCCGATCCAGGTCAAGCTGCTCGCCGCCCTGGAAAACCACGAAGTCACCCGTGTCGGCGCCCATCAGCCGAGCCCGGTGGACGTGCGCCTGGTCGCCGCTACCAGCATCGACCTGGCCCAGGCCGTGGCCGTGGGTAAGTTCCATGAGCGCCTGTTCCATTACCTCAGCGAAGGCCAACTGGAACTGCCGGCCCTGCGCGAGCGGGTGGGTGACATCCTGTCGTTGGCCGAGTACTTCCTGGGTATCTACAGCCAGCGCCTGGACCTGCCGGTGCCATTGATCAGCGAGGACGCGCAGCGCGTGCTGGAGCAGCACAGTTGGCCGGGTAATACCCGCGAGCTAGAGAACGTGATCCACTTTGCGCTGCTGGTCAGCAGCGGCGATGAAATCTTGCCGGAGCATTTGAACCTGCCGGTGGTGTCGGTGGCGCAGATTGAGCATCAGGTGCGACAGATCCTGAGCAACGGCAGCGAAATCGAGCGCGCAGCGTTGACGCGTCTGTTTGGGGGGTTGGGCTCTGTATGAGCAAAATGGAATATCAAAGTGAATAAAAGGTATTGTTCGGGAATAAAAAATATCGGTATTGTCCATCCCACGCCGCGATAGCACATCGCTGGCACCCCCATAAGAAGTGGTCGTCACCGACGCCCCGGATTTTCGATTAAGGACACTGCATGAAAAAGGTTCTGTTGTTCACCGCCCTGGCGGCTGCCCTGACTGCCGGTATCGCTCAAGCCAACGAAAAACTGGTGGTCGCGGCCACTCCAGTGCCCCACGCCGAGATCCTTGAGCTGATCAAGCCGACCCTGGCCAAAGAAGGCGTGGACCTGGAAATCAAGGTCTTCACCGACTACGTGCAACCGAACGTGCAAGTGGCCGAGAAGCGCCTGGATGCCAACTACTTCCAGACCCTGCCGTACCTGGAAAACTTCAACAAGGGTAAAGGCACCAACCTGGTCACGGTCGTTGGCGTGCACGTTGAACCGTTTGGCGGCTACTCGAAAAAGATCAAGAAAATCGAAGACCTGAAAGATGGCGCCACTGTTGCCATTCCCAATGAAGGCTCCAACAGCGGCCGCGCGCTGTTGCTGCTGCAGAAGGCCGGTGTGATCACTCTCAAAGACCCGACCAATGCCCTGGCCACGCCAAAAGACATCGCCAGCAACCCGAAGAACCTGAAGTTCAAGGAACTGGAATCGGCCCTGCTGCCCCGCGTCCTCGACCAGGTTGACCTGGACTTGATCAACACCAACTACGCCCTGGAAGCCGGCCTGAACCCGGCCAAGGATGCGCTGATCATTGAATCGTCCGATTCGCCGTACGTGAACTTCCTGGTGGCCCGTCCAGACAACAAGGACAGCGTCGCGATCCAGAAGCTGTCCAAGGCCCTGACCAGCCCGGAAGTCAAAGCCTTCATCGAGAAGAAATACAGCGGCGCGGTGGTCCCAGCGTTCTGATTGCCCAAACCCCCTTCAAGGTTTGAACGCCGACGGCTGATATAGCGTTGGCGTTTTTTATTGGGCAATGATGGCCAAAATTGTGGGAGCTGGGCTTGCCCGCGATGCAGGCACCTCGGTGTGTCAGTGACACAGAGGTGATGCTATCGCGGGCAAGCCCGGCTCCCACACAAGCCCGCTCCCACATTGGGTGTCATGCCTGTTAATCCCGGCTGTTGATCGCCCGGCGCAACGCCACCAACCACTTCACCAAGTCCTGCGGGTCGATCGGTTTGGTTTCGCTCATCTGTCATTCCCTCGCTGATTAAATGGCCCTCAGTCTGGCCACGCGCTGCCCATCCCTGTCGTTCAGCGCTGAAAAAAAGACCCTTCCTACACGCCCAAGAACCATAGCTGTCACCTGCCAACCCGGCGAATTCACCGGTTAGCTTTTTGGGTGATATCAATATGCTATTTCGGTATTTAAATTTTGGTTTTTATACCTTTAAAGTCAGCGCTTCCCGGCGTTACCCACGCTGGACCGGACTGCGTTTACGCCGCATTACCCCTGCGGCGCCCAGGACTTGAAATGACTTTTGACTACGCGTTTATCCTCAGCACCCTGCCGGCGTTTCTCAAGGCCGTTGGGGTGACTCTGCAAGTGGGCTTGATCGCCATCGGCACCTCGCTGCTGGTGGCGCTGATCAACTCAGCCTTGCTGGTGTTCCGTACGCCCTACCTGTCGCGCCTGGTGGCGTTGTATGTGGAGCTGGCGCGTAACACGCCGCTGCTGATCCAGCTGTTCTTCGTGTACTTCGCCTTGCCGGCCCTGGGTTTCAATATCTCCGGGTTCTGGGCGGCGATTATCACCATGACCTTTTTGGGCGGTGCCTACCTCACCGAAGTGCTGCGCGCCGGTGTGGAGGCGGTGCCGCTGGCGCAGATCGAGTCGGGCAAGTCCATCGGCCTGTCCGACTGGCAACTGCTGCGCCATGTGATCCTGCCCCAGGCCGGGATCCTCAGCCTGCCGGCGCTGTTCGCCAATTTCATTTTCCTGCTCAAGGAGACCACTGTGGTCTCGGCGGTGGCGGTGCCGGAGATTCTCTACACCACCAAAAGCTACATCGCCCTCTACTACAAGACTTACGAGATGCTCGCCGTGCTCACGCTGATCTGCGTGTTGTTGTTCTTGCCGCTGTCGCTGCTGCTCAGCCGCCTGGAAAGGAGGCTCCAGCATGGCCAGTTCGGGTCTTGAGTTGTTGTGGGTGTCGTTGCCGCAACTGGGCAAGGGCGCTGCGCAAACCCTGTCGATTTCATTTTTGAGCATCGCCTTCAGCACCCTTGGCGGGGTGGCGTATGGGGTGCTGCGCACGTTGAATGTGCGTGCGATCAACCTGCTGCTGCGCATTTACCTGGAGTTGTTCCGCGCGATCCCGGTGCTGGTGTGGCTGTATCTGCTGTTCTTTGGCCTGCCGATTTTTACCGGCCTGAGCATCCCCAGTTTCTGGTGTGCAGTGCTGGTGCTGTCGCTGTGGGGCGCCAGTGAAGTGGGCGAAGTGGTGCGCGGCGCGTTGCATTCGCTGCCACGTGGGCAGCGGGAGGCGGGGCTGTCGATTGGTTTGTCGGCGCCGCAACTCTACGGCTATGTGCTGTTGCCCCAGGCGCTCAAACGCATGACGCCGCCGACCATCAACGTCTACACGCGGATCATCAAGACCAGCTCCCTGGCGGTGCTGATCGGCGTGGTGGATGTGATCAAGGTCGGCCAGCAAATCATCGAGCGCACTTATGAGTCGGTATTGATCTACGGCGCGCTGTTCCTGTTTTTCTTCTTTATCTGCTACCCGTTGTCGGCCGCCTCCAAGGTGCTGGAACGGCGCTGGGCCCAAGCATGAGCGCATTGATCGAGTTCCAGGGTTTCAATAAATTCTTCGGCGAACAGCAGGTGCTCAACGGCATCGACCTGAGTGTGCAAAGCGGCGAAGTGGTGGTAATCCTCGGCCCCAGCGGCTGCGGCAAAAGCACTTTGCTGCGGTGCCTGAACGGCCTGGAAGTGGCCCACAGCGGCAGCCTGCGGCTGGCCGGCAAAGAGCTGCTGGATAAGCACACCGACTGGCGCCAGGTGCGCCAGGACGTGGGCATGGTGTTCCAGAGTTATCACCTGTTCCCCCATATGAGCGTGCTCGACAACATCCTGCTGGGCCCGCTGAAAGTGCAAAAACGCGAACCCCGCGAGGCCCGTCATCAGGCCGAAAAACTGCTGGAGCGGGTAGGGCTCGCCGACAAGCGCGATGCGTTCCCGCGCCAGTTGTCCGGTGGTCAGCAGCAACGCATCGCCATCGTCCGCTCGTTGTGCATGAACCCCCAGGTCATGCTGTTTGATGAGGTCACCGCCGCCCTTGACCCGGAAATGGTCAAGGAAGTGCTGGAGGTGATCCAGGACCTGGCGCGCGATGGCATGACCCTGCTGATCGTCACCCATGAAATGGCCTTCGCCCGCGCCGTCGCCGACCGCGTGGTGTTTATGGAGGCTGGCCGCATCCTCGAACACAACACCCCCGAGGCCTTCTTTACGAACCCGCAGACCGCACGCGCGCAGCAGTTCCTCGAGAAATTCTCGTTTGTTTCAACACTGCCCAAGAAAATCAAGGAACTGGAGCTGTCATGAAAACTGCCAAGTTGTTACTGCCGCTGCTCGGCCTCGCCTTACTGGCCGGCTGCAACAAAACCGAAGAACCGGCCAAACCCGCCGCTGCCGTGCCGGCGGCGGTGAGCTATATCGACAAGATCAAGGCTCGCGACAAGCTGATCGTCGGCGTATTTACCGATAAGCCGCCGTTTGGCTTTGTCGATGAAGCCGGGCGCTACGTGGGTTTTGATACCGACATCGGCCGCCAGTTTGCCAAGGACCTGCTGGGCGACGAGAACAAAGTCGAGTTCGTGGCCGTGGAGCCGGCCAGCCGCATCCCGTTCCTGCAGAGCGACAAGGTCGACCTGATCCTGGCCAACATGACCGTGACCCCCGAGCGCAAGGAAGCGGTGGAATTCACCAACCCCAACCTGAAAGTCGCGGTCCAGGCCCTGGTGCCTAACGACAGCGTGGTCAAAAGCCTCGACGACCTGGCGACCCGCACCACCATCGTCACCACTGGCACCACGGCTGATATCTGGCTGACCAAGAACCACCCGGATTGGAAACTGCTCAAGTTCGAAAAAAACTCCGAGTCGCTGCAAGCCCTGTCGGCTGGGCGTGGCGATGCCTATGCGCAAGACAACCTGGTGCTGTTCAGCTGGGCCAAGCAGAACCCGGGCTACCGCGTGCTCGAAGAGAAGCTGGGTGATGAAGCGCCGATTGCGCCGGCGGTGAAGAAGGGCAATATCGAACTGCGCGACTGGGTGAATGCCGAGTTGGCGAAGTTGGGTGAAGAGAAGTTCTTGCTCAAGCTGTATGACCAGTACGTGCGTAAAGAACTGAGCGATGACACCAAGCCTGAGAGTGTGATTGTTGAGGGGGGTAAGTGGCAGGGTTGATCTTGTATTGAATATCTACACATTTTAAAACCAGGCAGATAGGGCTGTTGTGGCGAGCGGGCTCGCCCCGCGCTGGGCTGCGAAGCGGCCCCAGTGAGCCGAATGCGGTGTATCAGATACACCGCAGCGGCTGGTTTTTGGGCTGCTTCGCAGCCCAGCGCGGGGCGAGCCCGCTCGCCACAGGGGATTTCGTCAATGTCTGAAAGCCTGTGCTGCCTGCGTAGGCACCGCCTGACTCGGCCAGTGCCAGGCCGGCTCATCCAGCACAATCGAACCTCCCCAGCACTTTGGCGCAATGCCATGATCAATGGGTAATCAGGTACGTTTGTGATTCACCCATCTCGCCATTTCCCTGGCCGATTCGGATCATATAGTGGATTGCCGATGTACCCAGGTGCTCTTAAGCAGTTCAGACCTGGGAATGCGCGCATGAATGGTCTGTGGCGGTTTGTTGTTGAATTCCTCATCCACTACTACCTTGCCATTGATGTAGATCTGAAGGCGGTCTTTGCTTGTCCCTATATCGGTAGGCTCAATGCTGGCGTTTGCCCCGTCGCTGGGGACGTCTTTTAACGATCATTCATATTGATGGGACGGTGCCGACACGGGCTTGGCTTCGGCAATTACTAGCGGTGGGAGCTTTGTTGGCCTTGGGTTGCTCATAGCGTCTACCTCGACGTTGGTCATTGTGTGCTTGCACAGCAGCGCGTGCGCATGCCCGCGCAGCAAGACCGAACTCAATGACTACAAGGGGGCAAAGGGCTGTCTACTGTCAGAACTAACAGGGTAGGTCGGCGCGCAAACTATCAGGCGTCTGCGTGCAGGTAAGGAACCCTGAACTAAGCTCACAGTCGCATACACACTGGCACGTCGGTATCACGCGAAAGGAGTCTGCATGGGCGGTCCCACCTCAACAGTTATTTGTAGCGTTGCCCTGCTGGTGCTGCTGAGCGGCTGCGGCCAGGAAAAACCTGAGCCCAAGGCCCATTCCAGGGTGTTTGTGCAAACGGTGCAGCCGACCGACTTTGCAGCGGCGGTGACCCTCACCGGGGATATCCAGGCGCGGGTGCAGACCGATTTGTCATTTCGCGTGGGCGGCAAGATTATCCAGCGCATGGTCGATGTCGGCGACCGCGTGACGGCCCGGCAAGTGCTGGCCAAGCTCGATCCCAAGGATTTGCAGACCAATGTCGATTCCGCCCAGGCCCAGGTGGTGGCGGAACAGGCGCGGGTCAAACAGACGGCGGCGGCTTTTGTGCGCCAGGAAAAACTCCTGCCCAAGGGCTACACCAGTCGCAGTGAATACGATGCCGCCCAGGCCGCATTGCGCAGCAGTCAAAGCGCCCTGGCTGCCGCGCAGGCGCAGTTGGCCAATGCCCGCGAGCAGTTGGGCTATACGGCGTTGATCGCCGAAGCGCCGGGGGTGATTACCGCGCGCCAGGCCGAAGTGGGCCAGGTGGTGCAGGCCACCGTACCGATCTTCAGCCTGGCCCGCGATGGCGAGCGCGACGCGGTGTTCAACGTCTACGAGTCGCTGCTGGCCGAACCTGCGCCGGATGTACCGATCACCGTCAGCTTGTTGGATAACCCGAGCATCAAGGCCGTGGGCCGGGTGCGTGAAGTGACCCCGGCCGTTGCGGCCAACAGCGGCACCGTGCAGGTGAAGATCGCCCTGGATGCCTTGCCCACGGGCATGCAACTGGGCTCGGTGGTCAGTGCCACCGCCAACGGGCAAGCCAAGGCCAGCATCGAGCTGCCTTGGGCCGCGTTGACCAAGGATCTAAGCGAGCCCGCTGTGTGGCTGGTGGATGGCGACGGCAAGGCGCAACTGCACAAGGTCACCGTCGCCCGCTACCTGACCGGTAAGGTGATCATCGGCGATGGCCTCAAGGGCGGCGAAAACGTCGTGGTGGCCGGTGGGCAATTGCTGCATCCGGGCATGCTCGTGGAGATCGCCCAGGCGCCGGACCAGGCCCAGGCCCAGGGAGTGCAGCCATGAAACGCCAGACGCTGATCCTCGCCAGCAGCCTGTTGCTGATCGCCTGTTCCAAGGAAGAACCGGCGCCGGAACCGGTGCGCCCGGTGCTTTGGGTCGAGGTAAAAGCCGAAGACCAGGAGCACCTTGGGCGCTTCGCCGGCAGTATCCAGGCGCGCTATGAAAGCAACCTGGGCTTCCGGGTGCCGGGGCGCATTGCGCGGCGTGCGGTAGATGTGGGCGCCGAAGTCGACAAGGGCGCCCTGCTGGCGGTGCTCGACCCCACTGACCAGCAGAACCAGCTGCGCGCCGCCCAGGGCGACCTGGCGCGGATCCAGGCGCAATTTATCAATGCCCAGGCCAATGCCCGTCGCCAGCAGGAATTGTTCAACCGTGGTGTTGGCGCCCAGGCACAACTGGACGTTGCCCAGACCGACCTGAAAACCACCCAGGCCTCACTCGACCAGGCCAAGGCGGCGGTGGACCAGGCCAGGGATCAGCTCAACTACGCCGAGTTGCGCACCGACCATGGCGGCATCGTCACCGCTTGGAATGCCGAGGCCGGCCAAGTAGTGAGTGCCGGTCAGCAAGTGGTGACGCTGGCCCGCCCGGATATCAAGGAAGCGGTGATCGACCTGCCCGCCGGCCTCGCCGAGCGCCTGCCGAGCGATGTGGTGTTTCTGGTGGCCAGCCAGTTGGACCCCGGCATCAACACCACCGCCACCGTGCGCGAGATCGAGCCCCAGGCGCAGAGTGCAACCCGCACCCGGCGCGCACGCCTGACCCTGGCCCAGACGCCGCCGGCGTTCCGCCTGGGCACGGCGATCAGCGTGACCTTGAGCTCGGCCATCGCCCCGCGTATCGAGTTGCCCGCCAGCGCGGTGCAGGATGTCGAAGGCAAGGCCCGTATCTGGGTCATCGATACGCAGCAGCAGAGCGTGCAGCCCCGTGATGTAACCCTGGTCAGCCGCGATGCCAGCCGTGTCGTGCTTAACGGCGGGGTGCAGCCTGGGGAGCGTGTGGTCAGCGCCGGCGTCAACAGCCTCAAACCCGGACAAAAAGTCAAAACCGACGAGGACAGCCCGCGATGAAAGGGAGCTTCAACTTATCCGACTGGGCACTCAAGCATCAGTCCTTCGTCTGGTACCTGATGTTCGTCGCGCTGCTGATGGGCGTGTTTTCCTACATGAACCTGGGGCGCGAGGAAGATCCGTCCTTCACCATCAAGACCATGGTGATCCAGACCCGCTGGCCGGGCGCGACCCAGGAAGAAACCCTCAAGCAGGTCACCGACCGCATCGAGAAAAAGCTCGAAGAACTGGACTCGCTGGACTATGTGAAAAGCTACACCCGGCCTGGTGAATCCACGGTTTTCGTGTTCCTCAAGGACACCACCAGCGCCAAGGCGATCCCCGAGATCTGGTACCAGGTGCGCAAGAAAATCGACGACATCCGCGGCACCTTCCCCCAGGGCTTGCAGGGGCCTTCGTTCAACGACGAGTTTGGTGACGTGTTTGGCTCGGTGTATGCCTTTACCGCCGACGGCATGTCGATGCGCCAGTTGCGCGATTACGTCGAGCAGGTGCGCGCCGAGATCCGGGCTGTGCCGGGGTTGGGCAAGGTCGAGATGATCGGCCAGCAGGACGAAGTGATTTACCTGAATTTTTCCACGCGCAAACTGGCCGCCCTGGGGATTGACCAGCGCCAGGTGGTGCAGAGCCTGCAATCGCAGAACGCGGTGACCCCGGCCGGGGTGATCGAGGCCGGGCCGGAGCGGATTTCGGTGCGTACCTCGGGGCAATTCGCCTCGGAAAAGGATCTGGCCGACGTCAATCTGCGGCTCAATGATCGTTTCTATCGGTTGGCGGATATCGCTGATATCAGCCGTGGCTATGTGGATCCGGCGCGGCCGATGTTTCGTTTCAACGGTCAGCAAGCCATCGGCCTGGCCATCGCCATGCAGAAGGGCGGCAACATCCAGGAATTTGGCAAGGCGCTGCACCAGCGCATGGACGAGCTGACGGCCGACCTGCCGGTGGGCATTGGCGTGCACAAGGTGTCGGACCAGGCAGAGGTGGTGGAGGAAGCGGTCGGCGGCTTCACCAGTGCGCTGTTCGAAGCGGTGATCATCGTGCTGGTGGTGAGCTTTATCAGCCTCGGCCTGCGTGCCGGGTTGGTGGTGGCATGCTCGATCCCGCTGGTGCTGGCGCTGGTGTTTGTGTTTATGGAGTACAGCGGCATCACCATGCAGCGGGTGTCGCTGGGCGCGTTGATCATCGCCCTTGGTTTGCTGGTGGACGACGCGATGATCACCGTGGAAATGATGATCACCCGCCTGGAAAAAGGCGAGACCCTGGAGCAGGCTGCGACCTACGCCTACACCTCCACCGCGTTCCCAATGCTCACCGGCACCCTGGTGACCGTGGCCGGGTTTGTGCCCATTGGCCTCAACGCCAGCTCGGCCGGCGAATACACCTTCACCCTGTTTGCGGTGATTGCGGTGGCGATGCTGGTGTCGTGGGTAGTGGCCGTGTTGTTTGCGCCGGTGATTGGCGTGCATATCCTCAGCAGCAAGGTCAAACCGCACAATGAAGAGCCGGGGCGCATTGGCCGGGCATTCAATGGCGGCATGTTGTGGGCCATGCGCAATCGCTGGTGGGCGATCGGCCTCACGGTGCTGCTGTTCGTGGCGTCGGTGTTTTCCATGCAGTTTGTGCAGAACCAGTTTTTCCCGTCGTCCGATCGCCCGGAAATCCTCGTCGACCTCAACCTGCCGCAAAATGCCTCGATCAATGAAACCCGCAAGGCGGTGGACCGGCTTGAAGCGATCATCAAGGACGACCCGGACATCGCACGCTGGAGCACCTACATCGGCCAGGGTGCGATCCGTTTCTACCTGCCCCTGGACCAGCAACTGGAGAACCCGTACTACGCGCAGTTGGTGATCGTCAGCAAAGGCCTGGAAGAGCGCGGCGCGTTGATCGAGCGCCTGCAAAAACGTTTGCGCGATGACTTCGTGGGTGTCGGCAGTTTTGTCCAACCCCTGGAAATGGGCCCGCCGGTCGGGCGCCCGATCCAGTACCGGGTATCGGGCAAGGACATCGACCAGGTGCGCAAACACGCCATCGAACTGGCGACACTGCTGGATAAAAACAGCCACCTGGGCGAGATCATCTACGACTGGAACGAGCCGGGCAAAGTGCTGCGGGTCGATATCGCCCAGGACAAGGCGCGCCAGCTCGGGCTGTCGTCCGAAGATGTGGCGCAGTTGATGAACAGCGTGGTCAGCGGCTCGGCCGTGACCCAGGTGCACGACGATATCTACTTGATCAACGTGGTCGGCCGCGCCGAAGACGCCGAACGCGGTACCCCGGAAACCTTGCAGAACCTGCAGATTGTCACGCCGAGCGGTACCTCGATCCCGCTGTTGGCCTTTGCCACCGTGCGCTACGAGTTGGAGCAGCCGCTGGTGTGGCGGCGCGATCGCAAGCCAACCATCACCATCAAGGCCGCCGTGCGCGACGAGATGCAGCCGACCGACCTGGTCAAGCAGCTCAAGCCTGAAATCGACAAGTTCAGCGCCGCGTTGCCGGTGGGCTACAAGGTCGCAACCGGCGGTACCGTGGAAGAAAGCGGCAAGGCCCAGGGCCCGATCGCCAGCGTGGTGCCGTTGATGCTGTTCTTGATGGCGACCTTCCTGATGATCCAGTTGCACAGCGTGCAGAAGATGTTCCTGGTGGCCAGTGTGGCCCCGCTGGGCTTGATCGGCGTGGTGCTGGCGCTGATTCCCACCGGCACGCCCATGGGCTTTGTGGCGATCCTGGGGATCCTGGCGCTGATCGGCATCATCATCCGCAACTCGGTGATCCTGGTGACCCAGATCGACGCCTATGAGCGTGATGGCTACACGCCGTGGGACGCGGTGGTGCAAGCCACCGAACACCGGCGTCGGCCGATCCTGCTGACGGCAGCCGCGGCCAGCCTGGGCATGATCCCCATCGCGCGGGAGGTGTTCTGGGGGCCGATGGCTTACGCGATGATCGGCGGCATTATCATCGCGACCTTGCTGACGTTGCTGTTTTTACCGGCGCTGTATGTGGCCTGGTACAAAATCCGCGAGCCCAAGACCGCGCCGTAACGCAAACTGTGGTGAGGGGACAAGCCCCCTTGCCACAGGGGCTGGCAGTGGGAAAAATCTTTAAATGGGCCTCGGAAAAGTTCCGATCAACGAAATGTTTTACCCTCGGGCTTTCGCTCCTGTGAAGGCCCACGTCATGCCCCTTAACTTGCGCCGTGCCTTGTGCATCTGTGTGCTGCTGCTGTCGCCACTGGCAGTTGCCAGCACCGTTCTGGAAAACCCCCATTGGCGTATTGAACTCGACGCGGCCACCCTGGCCGTGCGCGTGACTCCGGCGGGCGACGAACCGGTGCAAGCTGCCAGTGGCGTGGCGGCCCATCAGGTCAGCCAGTTGAAAAAGTCCAAACAACAGGCCGATTGGCAATGGGACAACGGCGCCTATCGCCTCAGCGCCACCCTCGACCAGCGCGACCTGATCCTCACCGTCAGCGCACGCGAGGCCGCGGAGCTTGAGCTTATCCGCCAGCCTGCCAGCGCCATGGGCAATGGTTTGATCTGGCCCTTGGCCGAGGGGCATTACATCCCTGCCGGCAATCGTCTCTGGCAAGACTTCCTGCTCGAACAGGGCGACGTGAACAGCACCCAGGACCTGAGCCTGCCGTTATGGGGCGTCGACCACGGCAGCTTTACCCTCAACTGGCTGCTGACCAACCCCTACAACAATCGCTTGCAGTGGCAGGCCGAGGGCTCGCGCCTGGGCTTGTCGCTGCACCATGAATTCACCGGCCTTGACCCCACCGCGCCCATGACCCTGCGCCTGAACCTGGGCGAGGCCGACGTGCTGGCCGGCGCCAAACGCTATCGCCAATGGCTGATAGAGCAGGGGCGCTACGAGCCTTTGGCAGACAAGCTGCAACAGATCCCCGCCGGCAAAAAACTGTTGGGCGCCAGCCATGTGTACCTGTGGGGCAATGACCTGCTGGGGCTGGGCGATGTGCGCGATTGGGCGCAGTTACGCACATTGCTGCGCGCCCCTGACGGGCTGGGCGCGCAACTCAATGGCCTGCTGGACCCGCAAGCGGCGCAGGTGGTGCAAGTCACCCTGCCGTTTCTGGACCGCTATCAGCAAGGCGTGCTGCTCAGAGGGCTTAACGCGGCGCTGAACAAAAAGGCGCGGCTGAACTGGCAGGCCCAGGTGCAGCCCGATATGCAGGCACTCGTCGCCGGCTACGGCGCAGTCCGTGAGGAACTGGCGTTGGCGTTTGCCAGCGCCTTGAACTCCCCCCCTCAAGCCTGGGGCAGCACGTTGTCGACAGCCACGATAAAGACCCTGCAGGACAGCGGCCTGCAACGCCTGCTGTTGACCCTGGGGGAGGGCTGGGAAGGCGGGCTCTGGCACCCCGAGGCTGTGCGCAAGGGGGTCGAGGCCGGATACTTGATGGCGCCCTATGACTCTTATGAAACCGCGCTGGCGGATAGCGAAAACCCCGATTGGATCACCGCGCACCTGGGCAGCCGCGCCTACCGAGACTGCGCGATCATGCTCAAGAACGGCCAGCTCAAGACGGGTTTCCAGAAATCCGGGCACTACACCGACCCGCGCTGCGTGCGCCCGTTGCTGCAGGCGCGGGTGACAGCGGTGCAGGCCGCGGCCGGTTTCAATGCCTGGTTTCTCGATGCCTATGCCACCGGCATGCTGTTTGACAGCTACCGCTCAGTGCTGGGCATGACCCAGGCGCAGAACGCTGAAGGCAATGTCGATGCGGCACGCTGGATCGGCAGCCACCTCCAGGTGCCGGTGGGCTCTGAAGACGGCAACGCCACCACCGCCCGGGGTGTGTTGTTCGCCCATGGCATGCAGACGCCGGTCATGGGCTGGGGCGACCGCGAGATGACCCAGGACAAACAATCGTCTTACTACGTTGGGGCCTGGTACCCACCGGAACAGCCAGCGGTATTCTTCAAGCGCGTGCCACTCAAAGAGCCGCTGCGCACCTTGTACTTCGCCCCGGCGATGCGCCTGCCGTTGTATCAGGCGGTCTTTCATGGCTCGGTCATCACCACCCATCACTGGTTGTTCGACAGCCTGAAACTGAGCAATGTGCAGGCGCAGAACGAGCTGACCCAACTGCTTTACAACGTGCCGCCGCTCTATCACCTGAGTGCCGCTACGTTGAAGCAGCGCTTGCCAATGATCCAGCGCCAGGATGGGTTCTTTCGCCCATTGCATGAGCGCCTCGCGACCCAGGCACTGACGGATTTCCGCTGGCTGAGCAGCGACCGGCTGGTGCAGCAGACGACCTTTGCCGATGGCACGCGGTTGGTGGCCAATTTTGCGCAGGAGCAAAGGGAAGGCTATGCGGGGCGCAGTGTGACGGCGTTGGTGGTGGGGGCAGGGCCGGTGGTGTATCAGGTGGATTAGCGATGGCGTCAGTTGCCTCCCCGCCGAGATTGAACTATCAAATCGACAACTTGCTGGATAGTCGTGATGTGATCCCAATCATCCTGAGTTGCCTGCAATTTGAATTGCCATTTGATCTGCATGACAAAGCAGGTCAGATCTTCATCAATGATCTTAAAGTCGTGGATGAAGTCCGTTTGTTCTGTCACCTGGCTTAGGTCGATAAAGCCAATGATATCGACGAAAAGCCGGATCACTTTTTCACTGATCTCGGCCCTGGTCAGGTTACTTTCCATTTCTTGCCTCATAGGCACACTTACCAATACTAATAAGATCAAAAACAGCCAAACCTGCAGCAACGAAGGGAATGCCTCGCCCGAGAATGCCAAATACCCGGACGGTACCAAAAGTAGCTTTCGCCATGCTGGCCAATGTCGGCTGCCTGATCAGTGTCCGAGGGAAAAAGCGCATTCCAATAAGGCTAGCCAAGTTTGTTGTTTTGCTGGAGCCAACGTGAACCCAGGTTCCCACGGCAATTTTGCTGATAGGTATGCCCGCCATGCCGGTTATAACCGTTGCTGCTGTCAAGCCGTAGTGTTGCTGTGTGCATTTCCAGAGCTCTTCAAAAGTAGTGTTCGGTACAGAAGAGTCGGCATGGGTGGGTGTGAGTAACTTGTACTTGGCGCCATGGGTCCAGCCTGGTGTATTAGGCAAAGCCATGACTGCCGGGCAGCTTGTCATCGTATTTCCTAGATGAAATGCCATGCTGGCAGTCGAGCCGAAATCTATGCCATTTCGGTCTAGCTCAAGTTGGCTTCGCATGATTGCCGCATGAAGATCGCTTTCCTGCATGACGTAATCCCTGTTCGTAAATGACAGGCGAGATGTTATGTCGCAGCAAGGGATGAATAGGCGGGAGAGAGGTAAATCCGGAAGTGTCCGACGTGACATTAGGGGCGAGCTTACTGACTATTCAGAAAGTCGGTAACAGCCTCGACTTGCCCGCGATAGCATCCGCTCAGACAACCCCAACCTTACGCCACACACTGGCCAACCAAGGCTGCTGCTCGAGCGGCAGGCCTGCCGGGCGATAGTAGTGCTCCAGCTCCTCAAACCCCGCCGTCGTCAGCAGCCCCTGCCAGGCCGCAATGTCGTGGTACGAGCCATACCGCGGCCCGTTCCAGCCCTCCTGGTTTTCCCCTCGGGGGTTGGAGCTGAACAAGACGCCACCCGGCTTCAACGCCCCATGCAGCTGCCTGAGAATGCGCGGCAATTCCTGCTTGGGAATATGAAACAGCACCGCATTGGCAAAGATCCCATCGAACCGCCCGGCCGGTAGGTCGAGTTTGAGGAAGTCCTGGTGCAGTACCTCGCAGCCGCTGTCCTGGCGCGCCATCTGTGCAAACCGCTCGGCGCCATCGAGCCCGACGGCGGTATGTCCCAGGCGGGTAAACGTCTGCAAATCGCGCCCCGGCCCACAGCCGAAATCCAGCACGGTAAACGGTGCATCACCCTGGATATGCCGCAGCAACGCGTCGATGTTTTGGCTCACATCATGGTCGCGGGTGCCTTCGCGAAAATCCTCGGCCACCTGGTTGTAGTGGCCCAGGGTGGTGGAAGTAATCTGGTGGAGGTCGTCGGGGGCGAGTTTCATGGCAGTCGGCACCAGGGCAAAGAGAGGTGCCGACTATACCTCAGCGCTTGTTGAGCCCGCGCGCCAGGCGATCGCCGCCCAGTTGGATCACCGCCACCAGAATCACCAGCAGCACAATCACCGTGAGCATGATCTGGCTGTCGAAGCGTTGGTAGCCGTAGCGGTAGGCGATGTCCCCCAGGCCACCGGCGCCAATCGCCCCGGCCATGGCCGAGGAGTTGATCATGGTCACCAGGGTAATGGTGAACCCGCCGACAATCCCCGGCAGCGCTTCCGGCAACAGCACATGCCAGACGATATGCCAGCGCCGGCAGCCCATGGCCTGCGCCGCTTCGATCAGGCCGTAGTCGACTTCACGCAGGCTGACTTCGGCGATCCGCGCAAAGAACGGCGTGGCGGCGATGGTCAGCGGTACCACCGCTGCCCACACGCCATAGGTGGTGCCGACGATCAGCCGGGTGAAGGGGATCAGCGCCACCATCAGAATCAGGAACGGGATGGAGCGGAACAGATTGACGAACGCTCCCAGCACCCGGTTCAACGCCGGGGCCTGGTAGATGCCGCCCTTGTCGCTGGTCACCAGGAACACCGCCAGCGGGATCCCCACCAGCAACGCGATCAACGATGACACGCCCACCATCAACAAGGTGTCGATGGCGCCCTGCAATAAACGATCAAACCACATAACCCAGCACCTCGACCTGTTGTGCCCAGCGCGTGGCGCGGGTGCGTAATGTGTCGGCGTCCAGGGTTGAGCCCGTCACCGCCAGCAGCAATTGCCCCAGGGCGTGGCCCTGGATGCGTTCGACCCCACCTTGCAGCAGGCGCACGCGCCCACCCAGGGCGCTGAACAGCGCGGCGAGGTCCGGTTCATCGGCACTGGCGCCGGTAAACTGCAGGCGCAGCACTACCGCCGCATGCGCCGACTGCGGCGTGGCCTGCAGGCGTTTTTGCAACTCGTCGGGCAAGCCGTGTTGCAGGGGCGCCAGCAGGGTTTTGCTGACCTCGTGCCGAGGGTTGCCAAACACCTCCCACACCGGGCCTTGCTCGACGATCCGCCCATGTTCGAGCACCACCACGCGGTCGCAGATTTCGCGGATCACGGCCATCTCATGGGTGATCAGCACGATGGTCAGGCCCAGGCGCTGGTTGATCTCGCGCAACAGGCCGAGGATCGACTGGGTGGTTTCCGGGTCCAGGGCCGAGGTGGCTTCGTCGCACAGCAGGATCTGCGGGTCGTGCACCAGCGAGCGGGCGATGCCCACCCGTTGCTTCTGGCCGCCGGACAACTGCGCCGGGTACGCCTTGTGCTTGTCCTGCAAACCGACCAATTCCAGGAGCTCACGCACTTTTTGCTCGCGCTGTGGCTTGGGCACACCGGCCACTTTCAGCGGCAGTTCGACGTTCTGCCACACGGTCTTGGCCGACATCAGGTTGAAGTGCTGGAAGATCATGCCGATGCGCCGCCGCAGGGCCACCAGGCGGTCTTCGTCGAAGTCGCCGATATCCACCTGGTCGATCAACACCCGGCCGCTGCTGGGTTGTTCCAGGCGGTTGATGGTGCGGATCAGCGACGACTTGCCAGCGCCGCTGCGGCCGATGATGCCGAACACTTCGCCGCGCTGGATCGCCAGGTCGATGCCTTGCAGCGCGTGCACCGTGCCGTCATAGGTTTTGCCCAGGTTGATAAAACGCACATGGGCGTGGTTCAAGTCCGGATGCAGCTCTGTCTGCCGGGCGTCCGCGGGCGGTGTGCCGAGGTCGCGCAGTTGGGCGTTGGCGGCGCTCATATTCAGCCTTCCCAGCCGACTTGGTAGAGCTTGCCCAGGGATTTATCCAGGGCTGCGCGGACCACCGGCGAGTGCTGGTAGATCTCGACGAACTTGATCACCCGTGGGTCGCTGGTGCCTTTGGGCTGGGTCACGAACTGGATCACGTATTCCGGGTGGTCGAGGCCGTCGAACAGCAGCGCCGACTCGGCATTGAAGGTCTTGGACAGGCGGATATAGGCCGGGTAGCCCTGCACCAGGTCGGCATCGTCATAGGCGCGCACCAGCTGCACCGCTTCGACTTGCAGGATCTTGATTTTTTTCGGGTTGGCGACGATGTCTTCTTCGGTGGCCTTGTAGCCCACGCCCGGCTTGAGGGTGATCAAGCCTGCCTTGGCCAGCAGTTGCAGGCCGCGCCCGCTGTTGATCGGGTCGTTGGCGATGGCCACGCTGGCGCCTTGGGGCAGTTCATCGAAGCTTTTGTATTTTTTCGAGTACAGGCCCACGTTGTTGATGATCCCGGGCTTGAATGGCACCAAGTCAAAACCGGCAGCGGCCTTGGCGTTTTCCAGGAAAGGGATGTGCTGGAAGTAGTTCACGTCGATATCGCCGGCGGCGAGGCTGACGTTGGGCGCGATCCAGTCGGTGAACTCCACCAGCTCGACTTTCAGGCCCTGCTTGCCGGCCTCTTCGACGGCGGCCTCCAGGGGAATGGCGAAGGCGGCGGTGGTGCCGACTTTGAGCGGCGCATCGGCGGCAAAAACCGCCGAGCTGAACAGGCCGAGGGCCAGGGCCAGTGCCTTGACTGGGTGGGAGAGCAGTATTTTTTTCATGGTCGATTTCCAGTCGTAACGTGTAGGTATGAGCAATAAAAATCTAAATGTGGGAGCGGGCTTGCTCGCGAATGCGGTGTGTCAGCTAGCAAATTCGGTGACTGGCACACCGCATTCGCGAGCAAGCCCGCTCCCACATTTTTGGGTTAGTGGCGGTAGTGAGAGCCGGTGTGTTGTTTGGGTAAATGGGCATCGCCGTGGAACACTTTTTCGCGCAGGGTGCCCGCGTCATAAGCCGTCTTGTACGACCCACGCCTTTGCAACTCGGGAATCACCAGCTCGATAAAATCCACATAGCTCTCCGGCGTCACAATGCGCGTCAGGTTGAAGCCATCCAGGCCGGTCTCGGCGATCCAGGACTCCAGCTCATCGGCCACCTGCGCAGGCGAACCCACCAGGGTGATATAGCGCCCGCCCAAAGCGTGCTGCTCCAGCAGTTTTCGACGGGTCCAGTCGTTGTTTTGCAAGGCCTTGGTGGCTGACTGGATGGCGTTGCTCTTCACGTACTGGATCGGTTCATCCAGTTCGTATTGCGAAAAGTCGATGGCGGTAGACGCACTGAAGTGCGCCACGCCGGCTTCGGCACTGGCGTAGCTCAGGTACTCGGCATGCTTGGCCCAGGCCAGTGCCTCGGTGGCGCCGACAATCACGTTGAGCCCCATGAACACCTTGATGTCGTGCGGGTTGCGCCCGGCCTCGACCGCGCTGGCGCGCACCTTGTCCACTTGCACCTTGGTCGCGGCCTTGTTCTGCCCGCTGATAAATACACACTCGGCATGGCGCCCGGCGAACAGCAGGCCGCGCTCCGAGCTACCGGCCTGGAACAGCACCGGCGTGCGCTGCGGCGAGGGCTCGCAGAGGTGATAGCCCTCCACCTGATAGAACTCGCCATGGTGCTCGACCTTGTGCACCTTGCCCGGCTGGGCATAGATGCGTTGTTGCGGGTCGTTGAGTACCGCGTCGTCTTCCCAGCTGCCTTCCCAGAGCTTGTACAGCACCTCCAAGTACTCGTCGGCCTGGTCGTAGCGCCGGTCATGCTCGACCTGTTCGGTGAGGCCCATGGCCTTGGCGGCGCTGTCCAGGTAGCCGGTGACGATGTTCCAGCCCACCCGGCCACGGCTCAGGTGATCCAGGGTGGACATGCGCCGGGCGAACAGATACGGCGGCTCATAGGTCAGGTTGGCGGTCAGGCCGAAACCCAGGTTCCTGGTCACGGCGGCCATGGCCGAGACCAGCAGCAGCGGGTCGTTGACCGGCAGTTGGATGGACTCCTTGAGCGGCACGTCGACCGAGCCTTGATAGACGTCGTACACGCCAACGATATCGGCGATAAACAAACCGTCGAACAGGCCACGCTCCAGCAGTTGCGCCAGTTCAGTCCAGTATTCGAGGGTTTTGTATTGGGTCGAGGTGTCCCGTGGATGAGTCCACAGGCCGTGGTTGATATGCCCGATGCAGTTCATGTTGAAGGCATTGAGCAGGATCTTTTTCTTCGCCATCAGATGGTCCCCCGCAGTGGCGGGTTCTCATCGTTGAGGTAGTAATTGCCCACCGCGTGGTACTTCCAGCGCACCGGGTCGTGCAGGGTATGCACCCGGGCGTTGCGCCAGTGGCGGTCCAGGCCATGTTCGGCGAGGGTCGCCTGGCTGCCGGCGAGTTCGAACAGGGTGCTGCCGGCGGCCAGGGAAATTTCGGTGCTCAGGGCGCGTACTTCGGCCACGGCAATCGAGGCCGCCGCGACGGTTTGCGCGGTACTGTCGGCCTGGGCGCGGTCGAGGAATTCGCCGGAGCGCTCCAGCAGGGCTTCGGTGGCGTGCAGGCGCACGCTCAGGTGGCCGAAGCTCTTGAGGGTCAGTGGGTCTTCACTGGCCTTGTCGTTGCCCGAGTCGATCCACGGCCGGGTCTTAGTGCGCACAAAATGCAGGGCATCTTCAAAGGCCGCGCGGGCGATGCCGGTGTCGATGGCGGCGTGGAGGATCTGGGCCAGCGGGCCCACGGTGGTCGGGCGCTCGAAGGCGCTTTGGAACGGGATCACGTCTGCTGCCGCGACCCATACGTTGTCGAACACCACCGAGCCGCTGCCGGTGGTGCGCTGGCCAAAGCCGCTCCAGTCGTCGATCACCGTCAGGCCCTGGCTGTCGTGCGGGACAAAGGCCAGTTGCTGCACGCCGTGCTCGTCCACCACCGATGTGGGAATGCGCTGGGCGTAGATCGCGCCGGTGGCGTAGAACTTACGGCCACTGATACGAAACCCGTCGCCGTCACGGGTAATCGCGGTCACCCGGTCATGGGCGGTCTTGGTACCCAGTTCCGCCAAGGCATTGCCAAAGCGCTGGCCGGCCAGGACCTCGGCGTACAGGCGCTGTTGCTGCGCCGGGCTGCCATTTACCCGCAGCACTTCCAGGGCATAGAAATGGTTCTGCGGGATCTGCCCCAATGAGGCATCGGCCTGGGCAATCAGGGCGATGACCTTGGCCAGGGTGACGTTGGATACGCCAGCGCCGCCGTAGGCCTTGGGCACGCTGATGCCCCACAGGCCGGAACGGGAAAAGGCTTCCAGTTCGGCGAGCGGCAGGCGCCGTTCGCGGTCGCGCAGGGCGCTGTCACGGCGAAAGTCTTCGGCCAGGTCGCTGGCGACAATCAGGGCTTGTTCATCGCTGGTGATGACCGCGACGGGATGGGAAAGCGTCATGTTTTTCTCCAGAGGTCTGGTCGTCAGATCCAGGAATGCCGGGCCGGCAATGTTCCATTGAGGTGCCAAGCGCCCACCGCGTGATATTTCCAGCGCACCGGGTCGTGCAGGGTGTGTACCCGGGCATTGCGCCAGTGGCGGTCGAGGTTGAATTCGGCGAGGGTGGCGCGGCTGCCGGCCAGTTCGAAGAGCTTCTCGCTGACCAGCAACGAGACTTCGGTGGTCAGCACCTTGGCTTGGGCCACGGCAATCGAGGCCCGGGCGGCGGAGTGCTCGGTGATGGGCGCGGCGCTGACCTGGTCCAACACTTGGCCGGCCTTGCGCAACAGGGCTTCGGCGGCGTGCAGCTCGATTTTCAGTTTGCCGATATCGGCAATCACGTAGAGGTCGTCACTGGCCCGCTCGACCTTGGCGTCGATCCAGGGTCGTGCGCGCTCACGCACAAAGCTGATGGTGTCGTCGAGGGCGCCGCGGGCGATGCCGGCGTCGATGGCCGCCTGGATCAATTGCGAGACCGCGCCCTGGATGCCCGGGGTTTGCCCCAGGCGCCAGGTCGGCACCACCAGGTCGGCGTCTACCGGCACATTGTTGAGCAGCACGGTGCCGCTGGCGGTGGTGCGTTGGCCAAAACCCGACCAGTCATCGACGATGCGCAGGCCCGGCGTGCCCCGTCGCACAAACGCCATGACCTGGCGGCCTTCGTCATCCAGGGCCTTGACCGCGACCCAATGGGCGAACAGCGCGCCGGTGGAGTAGAACTTCTGGCCGTTGATGACAAGGCCGTCACCCTCGGCGCTGATCCGCGCCTTCAAATCCAGGGTGTTTTTGGTGCCGCGTTCCGGGCCGCCGTTGCCGATGCGCCAGCCATCCAGCACGCTTTGGAACAGCTGTTTTTTCTGCTCTTGGCTGGCCGCACCTTGCAGCACGTGCAAGATGCCGAAGTGGTTCTGCGGGATCTGCCCCAGGGCCGGGTCGGCGGCGCTGATAATGGCGAACACCTCGGCCAGGGTCACGAACGACACTTGCGGGCCACCGTATTCGCGGGGGATGGAAATACTGCCCAGGCCACTGCGGGTGAACTGTTCGAGTTCGGCCCAGGGCAGTTTGCGCTGGCGGTCGCGCAACCCGGCTTGCAGGCGGGCAGCCTGGGCAAGCTCGTGGGCGGCGGCGAGGGCTTCACTGTCGTTGCGCAGCACCTTGGCGGGCAATAGCAGCGGGGCGATATCCAGATCGCTCTGGAGGGGCGATTGCGCCAAGTTAGACATCGGTGCGCCCCTGCGTGGCTACACGTAATGCCCTGGCGTTGTGCACCGGGGTAATTTTGACCATACCTACCTCACATCCGTGGAAAGCTTAAAAATCAGGAATGTCCGGTGGTCCGGTGTATATACCCTAAGCGTGTTTATTTTTTAAATAAACTAACTTTTAGGAATATGCATAGAAGGTCTGTCACCCCGGCTCGCAAGGCGAGCCAGGACGCCGTGGCTGGTACACCGACGGATGGCCGGCCGGGCCATGGGCCTGGGCCTGGCCGATGCTCACGGTGCGTGGCGGGGCCCAGCGGGAGTTGTTGCCCACACGGTCGATCACGCAGTAGGTGACCTCCTGGCGTGCATCGTCGCCCGCGTCGAGGATCAGCGCCGAAGGCACCCAGACATGCACCGGCCGGCCCACCTCATGGGCCTGGATGGGCGGCAGGTCAAGGCGCGCGTCGCCCCAGCGCAGGGTGATTGCATCGCCGGTGGCCATGTTCAGGTAGGGTTCGATGATCAACGGCACGCCCCGGCGGATCTGGCTGGGGTTGACGCCATGGCGGCGAATGGTTTCCGGCAGGCCGACCGGGGCCAGGCTCTGGTTTTCTTCACCACACAGCACCGATGGCTGGCCGCCAGGGCACGCGGTCTTGACCTGCACGCGGGTGATCAGGGAGCGCGCCGGGCCGCGCCCCACTTGCATGACCCGGTAATGAATGCGTGCGGCGCCATTTTGCACAAAACTCTCGGGCACCCGCAGGCTGCTGGGCTGGCCGATATCGGCGGCGCCTACGCGCTTGGAGGCGGCAAAGCAGTTATTCCAGAACAGCTCGATCAGGTCGCCCTTGCCCATGTTTGGGTAGGGGGCGATATCGACCTGCAAATGGGTGGCGGCGTGCGCATTGATACCTTGTTTGAGGGCCTGGGGCACTGTCGGCGCGGCGAACATGGCCAGGGGGGGAAGGTGCTTCATAAATAATCTCCTTGATGCAGCCAGCAGCGATCGTTCCGAGCCCCGGAGGGGGGTTCGAAAGGAACGATTTTTTTGAAAAGCCAGGATAGGATCCAATCCTTTGGGCCTTAGATAAGAGGGTTGGCCAGGGGGCGTCAATGGCGGCAAAAGGCTAAACGGCGGGTTTGGGATTATTCAGATGGGTCTGACTGGGAGGGGGGTAAAGGCGGGTTTGGGTAGGGTGCTTTTCTATGTGATGAGCGCCGATCCCTGTAGGAGCGAGCTTGCTCGCGAAGAACGTCAACGATAACGCGGAGAATCAAATTAACCGTGTCGTCTGGGCGTTTTTCGCGAGCAAGCTCGCTCCTACAGTGAGTGGGGGGTTAGTGGGTGAGGAATTTGCTGAGGAACTGCCGGGTCCGTTCTTCCCTGGGGTTGGCAAACAGCGCCTTGGCTTCGCCTTGCTCGACGATCACGCCCTTGTCGAAAAAGATCACCCGGTTGGCCACGTCCCGCGCAAAACTCATTTCGTGGGTGACGATGACCATGGTGCGGTTCTCTTCGGCCAGGCTGCGGATGGTCGCCAGTACTTCGCCCACCAACTCTGGGTCGAGGGCCGAGGTCGGTTCATCGAACAGGATGACTTCCGGTTCCATTGCCAAGGCCCGGGCAATAGCCACCCGTTGCTGCTGGCCACCGGACAGGCGCCGGGGGTAGGCGTCTTCCTTGCCCGCCAGGCCGACCTTGGCCAGTAGCGAACGACCGAGGCGGTCGGCGGCTTCGCGGGGCATCTTCTTGACCACCAGCGGCCCTTCGATGACGTTTTCCAGCGCGGTGCGGTGGGGAACAGGTTGAAGTTCTGGAACACAAAGCCCACATGCTGGCGCAGGCGCCGCACCAGGCTTTGTTGCTGGTTGAGCGGGCGGCTGCCGTCGATCTGGATGTCGCCGACCTTGATCCGGCCGCTGGTGGGTTCTTCAAGGAAGTTCAGGCAGCGCAGGAAGGTCGTCTTGCCAGACCCGCTGGGGCCGATGATGGCGACGACTTCGCCTTCCTTGACCTCCAGGTCGATCCCGTTGAGCACCACTTGGCCCTTGAATTGTTTGGTCAGTTTTTCAACCACGATCATGCGTCAAGACTCCAGGTCATGCCGGTTGACCCGGTCTTCCAGGCGATTTTGAAAATGCGCCAGGATGCTTGCCAGGACCCAGTAGATCAGGGCCGCGGACAGGTACATGGTGAAAATTTCAAAGGTGCGCGCAGACACCAGTTGGGCCTGGCGGAACAGTTCGGGCACCTGGATGGTGGCGGCCAGCGCCGTGTCCTTGACCAGCGAAATAAAGCTGTTGCCCAAAGGCGGCAGGGCCGTGCGCATGGCCTGCGGCAGGATGGCCCGGCGCAGGGTTTGCGCGCGGGTCATGCCAATACTGGCGGCAGCTTCCCACTGGCCACGTTCGATGGAGCCGATGGCGGCGCGCAGGATTTCACAGGCGTAGGCGGCCATGTTCAGCGAAAAGCCGATCATCGCCGCCGGGATCGGATCCAGCTCGATCCCCACTTGCGGCAAGCCGTAGTAGATCAAAAACAGCTGTACCAGCAACGGCGTGCCGCGAAAGAACGAGACGTACACCCGGGCGGTCCAGCTCAAGAGCTTGAAGCGCGACAGGCGCATCAAGGCCAGGCCGAAGCCCAGCAGCAAACCGAAAAACATCCCGCCGAGGCTGAGGATCACCGTGTAGTACGCGCCCTTGAGCAGAAAGGGCGCGGAGTCGAGCGCGAGTTGGAAACCTGCTTCCATTATTGAGTGACGTCAGCGTTGAAGTATTTCTCGGACAGCTTCTTCAAGGTGCCGTCGGCGCGCAGTTTGTCGAGGGCCTGGTTGACCGCTTCAAGCAGCTCAGGCTCGCCTTTGCGCAGGGCAATCCCGGCTTCCTGGCGGGAGAAGGCTTCACCGGCAGCGGCGGTGTCCGTGGCTTTCTTCGCATATTCCAGGGCCGCCAGGCGGTCGATCAGAATCGCGTCGATACGGCCGATGCGCAGGTCCTGGAACTTGGTCGGGTCGTCGTTATAGGTCTTGATGATGGCTTTGGGTTGGTTGTCCTTGAGCCATTGTTCGTAGTTGGTGCCCAGGCCTACCCCGACTTTCTTGCCGGCCAGGTCATCGGCGGTCTTGATGGTGTCGACGTTTTTCGCCAGGGTCAGGGCCTGGATCCCGGAGACGGTGTAGGGCTTGGAGAAATCGTACTTTTTCTGGCGCTCTTCGGAGATCGTCACCTGGTTGACCACGGCGTCGAGGCGCTTGGATTCCAGTGCGGCGAGGATGCCGTCCCACGGTGTGGCTTGCAGCTTGACCTTGACGCCCAGCTCCTTGGCCAGGGCTTCGGACAGCTCGACTTCAAAGCCGCTGAGCTTGCCGCTTTCATCAACGAAGCTGAACGGTGGGTAGGTGCCTTCCAGGCCGATCTTGATCTCGCCGGCCTTCTTGATCTTGCCCAGTTGCTCGCCGGCAACCGCCTGGCCCAGCAACCCGGCGCCAAGGGCCAGGCCCAATGTGCCAACCAGCAATGTGCGACGCAATACAGAAATAGTCATGACAAGCCCCTGTGTTTTTTGTGGTGTGCGAAGCAGGTGACGCAGTGGTCGTATCCTGCCCTAAAAACGCGGTGTGTGGGAGCGCGACTATAGGGCGAGGTTTAAAGCGTTAAAAATAATATAAATTTAGTTTTATATTCTATTAAGGAATATGAATTCGATGAAAAATCAATTGTGGAAGCGGGCTTGCTCGCGAATGCGGTGGGTCATTGATGGATAGTTTGACTGATACACCGCGTTCGCGAGCAAGCCCGCTCCCACATTTAGTAGGCATGCCTCCCGTCAGAACAATGAGTCATAGGCAAACAACGCCGGCGCCCCGCCGGTGTGCAGGAAGATGATCGGCCCGTCTTCGAACGCCCCGCGTCCGATGCCGTCCAGCAACCCGGCCATGGCCTTGCCGGTGTAGACCGGGTCGAGCAGCAGGCCTTCCTGGCTCGCCAGCAGCTTGATTGCCGCCAGGGTGCCGGCGTTGGGTTCGCCGTAGCGCGGGGCGAAGTATTCGTCCCACAGGATCACCTTGAACGCGTCGGGTACCTCCACTCCCAGCAACTGCGCCGTGCGCTCGCCCAGGCCCTGGACCTTGGGCCGTTGCGCTTCGTCGGTGCGCGATACGGTGACACCAATCACCGGCAAGTCCGGCTGCACCTCGCTCAATGCCAGGGCCAGGCCGCTGTGGGTGCCGGCGCTGCCGGATGCCAGGACCACCGCCGCGAATTGCAGGCCGCTGGCGTCAATCTGCGCGGCCAGTTCCAGCCCGGCGCGCACATAGCCCAGGGCGCCCAGGGCGTTGGAGCCGCCGATCGGCACCAGATAGGGATTTTTGCCATTGCTGCGCAGGCGCTCGGCCAGGGCATGGAGTTGCTCGTCGGCGTTGTCCAGGTTTTCGACGAGTTCGACCTTGGCGTCGAACAGCTCTACCAACAAGCGGTTGCCATTGCCCAGGTAGTTGGGGTCGTCGGTGCCTGTGGGGTTTTCCAGCAGGGCGACACAGCCCAGGCCCAGCTTGGCCGCCAGGGCGGCGGTCTGGCGCACATGGTTGGACTGGATCGCACCGGCGGTGATCAGCGTATCGGCGCCCTGGGCCAGGGCATCGGCGGCGAGGTATTCGAGCTTGCGCAGTTTGTTGCCGCCCATGGCCAGCGGCGTGGTGTCGTCGCGCTTGATGTAGATATCACGGCCCAGCCAGGTCGACAGTCGTTCGAGTTTTTCCAGGGCGGTGGCGCCACCCAGCAGTTCCAGACGATTAAAACGGTCGAGCTGTTGTTTGATCATGGTCACGCACGGGTAAGAGGAGATGGGAAGGACTATAGGCAGGGCTTTTTGCGCGGGCAACTGCCAGTTGCTTATGCTCTGCGGTTATTAGCATTGCACCATTGGTTCTTAAGGGCGGCCCGGTTGCATACCGTAAAGTGATGGCCATTACGTCAGGAGTGAATACCGTGAGCGAGCGTTCCAGTCATTGGCAATTACAGACCATCGTCAGCCAGTTGCGCGGTGCCCGGGACCAGTGGCGCACGCGCAACGGGCGGGTCAGCGGCGAGCAGGGCGGTCGCGAATTACCTTCCCGTGATGCGGTGGCGCAGATTCTCGAGGCGTTGTGTGGCGCACTGTTCCCCATGCGCCTGGGGCCGGTGGATTTGCGCGAGGAGAGCGAGGACTTTTACGTCGGCCATACCCTCGATGTGGCGCTCAATGCCTTGCTCGCCCAGGCCCGCCTGGAGTTGCGCTATGCCGCGCGCCAAGGCGGCCATGCCGATACTGAAGTCGATGCATTGGCCATTCGCCTGATCCAGGACTTTGCCCTGGCCTTGCCGGCGTTGCGCAGCCTGTTGGACACCGATGTGCTGGCTGCCTATCACGGCGACCCGGCCGCGCGCAGTGTGGATGAGGTGTTGCTGTGCTACCCGGGGATCCTGGCGGTGATCCACCATCGCCTGGCCCACCATTTGTATCGCGCCGGGCTGCCTCTGCTGGCGCGGATCAGCGCGGAAATCGCCCACTCGGCCACCGGCATCGATATCCACCCTGGCGCGCAGATCGGCCCGAGCTTCTTTATCGACCACGGTACGGGTGTGGTGATTGGCGAGACGGCGATCATTGGCGAGCGAGTGCGTATCTACCAGGCGGTAACCCTGGGCGCCAAGCGTTTCCCGGCGGATGAGGATGGGCAGTTGCAGAAGGGCCATCCGCGCCACCCGATTGTGGAGGACGATGTGGTGATCTATGCCGGGGCGACGATCCTGGGGCGGATCACCATCGGCAAGGGCTCGACCATTGGCGGCAATGTGTGGCTGACCCGCAGCGTGCCGGCGGGGGCGAACATCACACAGGCGAATTTGCAGCATGATGATGGGACGCAGAAGTAGTGTTGAAGTAGCGACGATCTAATGTGGGAGCGAGCAAGCCCGCTCCCACATTTTTTGCCTGTATTCCAAATTCAACCAGCAATCGCTGAACGTTTTGCCTTTCTCGCCCGTCATACCCTTCCTTGAGCTAGTGTAGGAATTACCTACCACTCAGCCTTGCGATTAGTCCCAGACCGCCTATTCATGTTTAACTTGAACGTTCGTTCAAGTTAAACCGGTGGTTCGCTGCCCGCTCACAACAGGAGGCTTACCTTTGCTGAGTCCGTTTTATACAGCCACATCCAACACCCTCGAGGTGCACCGTTCATGAGTGCATCGTCTGCCCCTCCAAGCGGCCTGGTGCGCATGAATGCGCCGGTGTTTTACTTCGCCGCGAGCTTCATCCTGCTGTTTGGCCTCACCGTCATCGCGATCCCCGAACAGGCCGGCGCCTGGTTGCTGGCCGCGCAAAACTGGGCGGCCAATACGGTCGGCTGGTACTACATGCTGGCGATGACCCTGTATCTGGTCTTCGTGGTGGTCACCGCGTTGTCTGGCTACGGCAAGATCAAACTCGGTGCCGACCACGACGAGCCCGAATTCAGTTATTTGTCCTGGGCCGGCATGCTGTTTGCCGCCGGGATCAGCATCACGCTGTTTTTCTTCTGCGTCTCGGAGCCCTTGACCCACCTGGTGCAACCGCCCCAGGGCGAGGCCTTGAATGCCGATGCGGCGCGCCAGGCCATGCAGGTGCTGTTCCTGCATTGGGGCCTGCACGGCTGGGGCGTATTTGCGTTTGTCGGCATGGCCCTGGCGTACTTCGCTTACCGGCATAACCTGCCGCTGGCCTTGCGTTCGGCGCTGTACCCGCTGATCGGCAAGCGCATCAACGGCCCCATTGGCTATGCAGTGGATGGCTTCGGCATTATCGCCACGGTGTTCGGCCTGGGCGCCGATATGGGCTTTGGGGTGCTGCACCTCAACTCGGGCCTGGACTACCTGTTCGGCATCGCCCACACCCAATGGATTCAGGTCGGCCTGATTACCCTGATGATGGGCGCGGCGATCCTGGTCGCGGTGGCCGGCGTCGACAAGGGTGTGCGCGTCATGTCCGACATCAACATGCTGCTGGCCTGTGCGCTGCTGCTGTTTGTGCTGTTCGCCGGGCCCACCCAGCATTTGCTCAACACCCTGATCCAGAACATCGGTGACTACCTCGGCGCATTGCCGAGCAAGAGTTTTGATGTGTACGCCTACGACAAGCCCAGCGACTGGCTCGGCGGTTGGACCGTGTTCTACTGGGCCTGGTGGATCGCGTGGTCGCCGTTCGTGGGCCTGTTCATCGCACGGATTTCCCGTGGCCGCACCATCCGCGAGTTCGTCTTCGGCGTGCTGCTGATCCCGCTGGGCTTCACCCTGGCGTGGATGTCGATCTTCGGCAACAGCGCCATTGACCAGGTGCTCAACCACGGCATGGTCGCCCTGGGTCAGTCGGCCATCGACGACCCCTCGATGAGCCTGTACCTGCTGCTGGAAACCTACCCGTGGAGCAAGACCGTGATCGCCGTCACGGTGTTTATCAGCTTTGTGTTCTTTGTCACTTCGGCCGACTCCGGCACCGTGGTGCTGTCGACCCTGTCGTCCAAGGGTGGCAACGCCGATGAAGACGGGCCCAAGTGGCTGCGGGTGTTCTGGGGCGCGATGACCGCGCTGGTGACCAGCGCCTTGCTGTTTGCCGGCAGCATAGACTCGCTCAAGTCCGCAGTCGTACTGACCTCGCTGCCATTCTCGTTGATCCTGCTGTTGATGATGTGGGGGCTGCACAAGGCGTTCTACCTCGAATCCCAGAAGCAGATTGCCCAACTGCACTCCCTGGCCCCGGTATCGGCATCCCGCAAGGGCCGTGGCGGCTGGCGCCAGCGCTTGAGCCAGGCGGTGCACTTCCCTTCACGGGACGAGGTCTACCGCTTCCTCGAAACCACAGTACGCCCGGCCATTGAGGAAGTGACGGCGGTGTTTGTCGAGAAGGGCCTGAACGTCGTCACCCAGCCCGACCCGTCCAACGACAGCGTCAGCCTGGAAATCGGCCACGGCGAAGAGCATCCGTTTGTCTACCAGGTGCAGATGCGCGGCTACTTCACGCCGTCCTTTGCCCGTGGTGGCATGGGCTCCAAAGAGATGAACAACCGTCGCTACTACCGCGCGGAAGTACACCTGAGCGAGGGTAGCCAGGACTACGACTTGGTGGGCTACACCAAGGAGCAGATCATCAACGACATCCTCGACCAGTACGAGCGGCATCTGCAGTTCCTGCATCTGGTGCGCTGAACAAACTGTAGGCGCGAGCTTGCTCGTGAAGATCGGCAACGAAAACGCGGGGCATCTGATGCCCCGCAGCGTCCTTGGGTTTTTCGCGAGCAAGCTCGCCCCTACAAGGGCCTGTTAGAAGGGCACGTCACCCAGGATTGTTGCCCGATGCATCACCCGTCGTTGTGGCCGGTAGTCGTCCACGGCGTAGTGCTGGGTGACGCGGTTGTCCCAGAAGGCCACGTCGTTGGCTTGCCAGCGCCAGCGGATAGTGAATTCCGGGCGAGTGGCGTGGGCGAACAGCAGTTTGAGGATGACCTCGCTTTCGGCCGGTTCCAGTTCGTTGATCTTGCTGGTGAAGCCGTCGCTGACAAACAGCGATTTGCGCCCGCTGACCGGGTGCGTGCGAATCACCGGGTGCGACAGTGGCGGGTTTTTCCTGCGTGCTTCTTCCCAGCGAGCCAGGTCTTGGGCGGTGTTGCCGTAACGCTCCAGAGGGAACGAGCGAGTGAAGTCGTGGGTCGCCGTCAGGCCGGTCAAAAAGCCCTTCATCGGTTCCGATAACGCCTCAAAGGCCGCGATGCCGCTGGCCCACAAGGTGTCACCGCCAAAGGCCGGCAGCTGCTTGGCGCTGAGCACGGCGCCCATGGCTGGCGTGGGCAGGAAGGTCACGTCGGTGTGCCAGATGGCGTTGTCGCGCACGTCGGTGACGGCGGTGTCGAGGATCAGCACTTCGGGTTGTTCCGGCACGTTGGGGTAGATCGGGTGAATGTGCAGGTCACCGAAATTCGCCGCGAAGCGCGCTTGCTGTTGCGGGGTGATCGGCTGGTCGCGAAAGAACAGCACCGAATGCTGGAGCAGCGCCTGCTCGATGGCGTCGCGCTGTTCGAGGTTCAGCGGCTGGGCAATATCGACGCCACTGATCTGGGCGCCCAGGGCGCTGCTTAAGGGGGTAACGGTCAGGCGGCTCATGCTCTTCTCGCAAATGTCGGGCGCCGAGATGCCGGCGTAGTCAGTGCTGTTGTTATTCAGTGGGCTTGGCCATGCCATGGCACCAGCTTGCGCTGCAGGGCACGCAGGCCCATTTCCATGGCGAAGGCAATCAGGGCGATGACCAGGATGCCCAGCACCACCACATCGGTGACCAAAAACTGCGCCGCTGACTGCACCATGAACCCCAGGCCGCTGGTGGCGGCGATCAGTTCGGCGGCGACCAGGGTCGACCAGCCCACGCCCAGGCCGATGCGCACGCCGGTGAGAATGTCGGGCAGGGCGCTGGGCAGAATCACATGGCGGATCAACTGCGCCCGCGTCGCGCCCAGGGACTGCGCTGCGCGCAATTTGGCCGGGTCTACGGTGCGTACGCCGGTGGCGGTAGCGATGGCAATTGGCGCGAAGATCGCCAGGTAGATCAGCAACACTTTGGACAGCTCGCCAATGCCGCACCAGATCACGATCAGCGGCAGGTAGGCCAGCGGTGGAATCGGGCGGTAGAACTCGATCAGCGGGTCGAGAATGCCACGGGCGATACGGTTGGCGCCGATGGCAATGCCGACCGGCACGGCGGTCAGCACCGCAAAGCCCAGGCCCAGGCCAATGCGACCCAGGCTGGCGCCCAGATGCTGCCAGAGGGTGGAGTCCATGTAGCCGCTGGTTGCCAGCAGCCAGCCTTTTTGCAATACGGCCGCCGGCGGCGGCAGGAACAGCGGCTCGATCAGCCCGCTGGCGGTCACGGCCCACCACAGCGCCAGCAGCGCAACCAGCGTCAGCACACTGATCCAGCGCGTGCTCAACGTGCGACGCAGCGGTGGGCTGGCTTGGCTGACGGCAGTGGCCGGGATTTCATAACTGCTCATGCGTACACCTGCCGTTGCGAGAACACTTTGCCCAGCACGTGCTCGCGGGTTTCGATAAACCGTGGGTCGGACTTGATCGCGCGCGCCGATTCGCCGGCAGCGTAACGCTGGCCGAAATCCAGGCTCAGGCGCTCGACGATTTGCCCGGGGTTGGGGGCCAGCAGAATCAGGTCGGTGGCGAGAAATACCGCTTCTTCGATGTCGTGGGTGATCAGGAACACCGGCTTGGCCGTGCGCTGCCAGACTTGCAGCAGCAGCTCTTGCATCTGTTCACGGGTGAAGGCATCGAGGGCGCCGAAGGGTTCGTCCATCAGCAATACCCGCGGGTCGGCGGCCAGGGCGCGGGCCAGGCCCACGCGTTGTTTCTGCCCACCGGACAGTTGCCAGATGCGCCGGCTGTCAAAACCCGCCAGGTCCACCAGCGCGAGCATTTCACGGGCGCGGACTTGCCGTTGGGCCTTGGGCACGCCGGCCAGTTCCAGGCCGAAGCCGACATTGGCCAGCACATCCTGCCAGGGCAGCAGGGCGTCGTCCTGGAACACCACGCCACGTTCGGCACTCGGGCCTTTGACGGGTACGCCGTCGAGGGTGATGCGCCCGGCGCTGGGTTCGACGAAACCGGCAATCAGGTTCAACAGCGAAGTCTTGCCACTGCCGGAAGGGCCGAGGGCTACCAGCAATTGCTGGGGCCCAAGGGTCAGGGAAATATCCGCCAGCACGGGCGTGGTTGCGCCGGGGTACTGTGCGCTGATGCGCTCCAGCTGTAGCAAGGCCATCGCGGTGAACTCCCGATCAGTTGGTGATGAACTTGGCGCTGACGTAAGGGGCGTAGTCCGGCAGCACGGCCTCGACCTTGCCTTGTTCCTTGAGGAACGCGGCGGTGTCGGTTACAGCCTTGGTGGTGGGGGCGCCAAGCAGCGTCACTTGGTCGGCGGCCAGCGGGTAGACGTTGCCTTGCAGCAGCAACGGAATGTCGCTGGCCTTGGCGCCGGAGAGCTTCACCAGTTTGTCGACGTTGCCCTTGTCGGCCAGCCAGGCTTGTGGGTCTTTGCGATATTGGGCGTAGGCATCGAGGGTGACTTTGGCGAAGGCGCTGACGATTTCCGGGTGCTTCTCGGCAAAGTCCTTACGCACGATCCAGGCATCGAAGGTCGGCGCGCCGAACTTGGCCAGTTCGCCGGAGGTGATCAGCACTTTGCCGTTTTCCTTGGCCACGCCCAGGGCCGGGTCCCAGACATAAGTAGCGTCGATATCGCCACGCTTCCACGCCGCAATGATGGCCGGCGGGGCGAGGTTGAGCACGGTGACTTTCGCGGGATCGATGTTCCAGTGTTTGAGCGCGGCCAGCAGGCTGTAGTGGCCGGTGGACACGAACGGCACGGCGATTTTCTTGCCGATCAGGTCCTGGGGGCTGTTGATCCCGGAACCGTTGCGCGCCACCAGGGCTTCGGCGCCACCGATCTGGGTCGCGACGAGGAAGGTCTGCACCGGGACTTTGCGGGTGATGGCGGCGGTCAGCGGGCTGGAACCGAGGTAGCCGATCTGCACGTCGCCGGACGCGATGGCGGCGATGATATCGGCGCCATTGTCGAATTTGCGCCAGTCGATCTTGGCGTTGGTGGCTTTTTCATAAGCGCCGTCGGCCTGGGCGACTTTGGCCGGGTCAACGGTGGTCTGGTAGGCGATGGTCACGTCGGCCGCCTGGGCAAACAGGCTCGCGCCGGCCAGGGATATAGCCGCCAAGAGGCGCAAAGGGGAAGGCAGTTTCATGGTGTAGCTCCTCATCAGGCGGCCGAGGGTCGGCGTGGGAGGAGACTAAATGATCTAAGAATCCGAAAATAAATAACATTTTCGAATTAGCTTATGAGGAGAACTTTGAAGACGCTTAGGACAAATGTGGGAGCGGGCTTGCTCGCGAAAGCGGTGTGTCAGTCAATATAAGTGCTGACTGATACACCGCTTTCGCGAGCAAGCCCGCTCCCACACGGGATCCGAGCCAGGTGTCAGTTGCTGATCGCCAGGATGCTGGCCTGGTAAGACCCGACAAACACATCGAAATCGCCCACTTCGTTCTGCTCAAGCTCCGCCTGTTGTGCCAGGGAACTGCGGGCCAGCTCTTCAAAGCGTGCTTGTTCGTCCGCCGGCAACGGCTCGCTGCGGAAGTACTCGGCATGCACTTCGCTCTGGCGCAGGGAGAACTGCGCAAAGCTTTCCTTGCGCTCCTGCATCGCCGCCAACACCTGGGCCGACGGGGTCAGGGACGGGTCCTGAATCTTCGCCAACTGGGCATCCAGCGCCTGGCTGTGCTCATTGATGCCATGGCTCTGGTCCAGCAGTGCAGCCAGCGGGGCGATTTTCTCCAGCAGTTCGGCGGCCCATGCCTTCATTTCCACGGGTTGCCCGCGACGCTGCAATTGCAGACCCGGGCGCCGGCCTTCCTTGACCACGCTGAGGAAGTTCGAGGTGGCATTCCCGCACTCGTTGTTTTCGAACAACGGGCTGTCATTCAGCGCGCAGTACAGCAGGAACGCATCGAGGAAGCGCGACTCTGGCAAATCGATACCCATCGGCAGGAACGGGTTGATGTCCAGGCAGCGCACTTCGATGTACTGGATGCCACGGGCCATCAGCGCCTGGATCGGCCGTTCGCCGGTGTAGGTCACGCGCTTGGGGCGGATGTTGGAGTAGTACTCGTTTTCGATCTGCAGGATGTTGGTGTTGAGTTGCACCCACTCACCATCCTTATGGGTGCCGACTTCGACGTAAGGCGCGTAGGGCGTTGCCACCGCTTCACGCAGGCTGTCGGTGTAGCTGGCCAGATCGTTGTAGCAAGGAGTAAGGCCGGCCTGGGCGTTGCTTTGGTAGCCCAGGTCGCTCATGCGCAGGCTGGTGGCATACGGCAGGTAGAGGGTGTCGGCATCGAACTGTTCAAGCTGATGGGAGCGCCCGCGCAAAAAGCCTGCATCCAGGGCCGGCGAGGCACCGAACAGGTACATCAGCAGCCAGCTGTAGCGGCGGAAGTTACGGATCAGGGCGATATAGGCCGTGGACTGGTAGTCACGGTCGGTGCCCACGAAGCCTTCGGTTTCCTTGAGCAGCGGCCACAGCTCTTCCGGCAGGGAGAAGTTGTAGTGGATCCCGGCGATGCACTGCATGGTCTTGCCGTAGCGCAGGGCCAGGCCCTTGCGATACACGTACTTGAGCTGTCCGATGTTGGAGGTGCCGTAGTAGGCAATCGGAATATCTTCCTCGGCCGGCAACGGGCACGGCATCGACGGACTCCACAGGTACTCGTTGCCGAGCTTGCTGTAGGCAAAACGGTGAATTCGGTCGAGGCTGCGCAGGGTGTCTGCCGGGTTTGGCAGTGCCGGCGTGATGAACTCCAGCAGCGACTCGGAATAGTCGGTGGTGATCGATTCATGGGTCAATGCGGCGCCCAGGGCCTCTGGATGCGGCGTTTGAGCCAGGCGACCTTCGCCGGTGACACGCAGGCATTCACGCTCGATGCCGTGCAGGCAGTGCTCAAGCAAAGAGAGGTGTTCGCGCTTGCCGAGCAGAGCCAGGCGGCGGTTGAGAAGTTCGCTCAAGTTGGATTCCTTCACGCGTCAGTCGCCCCAATATGGGGGTGGGCAAGACGGTCTACAAGGGTGAAGTTAAAACTGGCGTTATCGCCTGGTTTTCGAGCTGGAATAACCTGCTCTGAAAGTGCCGACTTCATTCCCTGAATTAGGCTATTACGCAGGAAGAAAATTCCGACGCTGTTTTCGCAGCGCCGAAATTAACCCAAATTGATCACAGGGAGCTATAGGACAGCGAAGGTGCCTTGTGCTTTTGCGACGAGTTTTTGCTCCTGATACACCTCGGCCTCGACCACCAGCGTGCGCCGGCCGGGGTGGATGACCCGGGCGGTACACAGCACGTCGCCGTCGGACACGGCGCGGATGTAGTTGATTTTGCACTCGATGGTCGCGCTTTGTTGGTCAAAGCCATGGGCGCTGGAGCAGGCCAGCCCCATGGCAATGTCCACCAGGCTGAAAATCGCCCCGCCATGGAGCTTGCCTGCGCGGTTGCGCAGGTGTGGCTCCAGGCTCAGGGCCACCTCGGCAACGCCCTGGTCCAGGCGTTGCAGGCGGCAGCCGAGCAGTTCGCTGAAGGCGCTGTGGGTCTGGCCGGCGGGCAGATCCATCAGCGTTTCTTCAGTTGCTTGGCGTTGGCGAACAGCGAAGCCATGGCATTGTTTGCCGGGGCTGCGGTGGCGGTTTCCTTGCGTGGTGCGCTGTTTTCCGAGCGGTTCTGCGACTGGCGCGGTGCCGAACCCGGACGTGCGCCACGGGCGCCATCGATTTTCTCGCCGGGGGTATCGCTCATGCGCATCGACAGGCCCACGCGTTTGCGTGGGATATCGACTTCCATGACCTTGACCTTGACCACGTCACCGGCCTTCACTGCCTCGCGCGGGTCCTTGATGAACTTCTCCGAAAGCGCAGAAATGTGCACCAAACCGTCTTGATGCACGCCGATGTCCACAAATGCGCCGAAGTTGGTCACGTTGGTCACCACGCCTTCGAGGATCATCCCCAGTTGCAGGTCCTTGAGGTCTTCGACGCCTTCCTGGAACTCGGCGGTCTTGAACTCGGGGCGCGGGTCGCGGCCTGGTTTTTCAAGCTCTTGCAGGATGTCGGTGATGGTCGGCACGCCGAAGGTTTCGTCGGTGTACTTCTTCGGATCCAGACGCTTGAGGAACGCGGCGTCGCCGATCAGCGAGCGGATATCGCGGTCGGTCTCGGCGGCAATGCGTTTTACCAGCGGATAGGCTTCCGGGTGGACGGCCGAGGAGTCCAGCGGGTTGTCGCCATTCATGACGCGCAGGAAACCGGCGGCTTGTTCGAAGGTTTTTTCGCCAAGGCGTGCGACTTTTTTCAGCGCTGCACGGGTCTTGAACGCGCCGTTTTCGTCACGATGGTTGACGATATTCTGCGCCAGGGTGGCGTTGAGGCCGGAAATCCGTGCGAGCAAGGCGACCGAGGCGGTGTTTACGTCGACGCCGACCTTGTTCACACAGTCCTCCACCACCGCATCCAGGCCGCGCGCCAGTTTGAGCTGCGACACATCGTGCTGGTACTGGCCGACGCCGATGGATTTGGGGTCGATCTTCACCAGCTCGGCCAGGGGATCCTGCAGGCGGCGGGCGATGGATACGGCACCACGGATCGACACATCGAGGTCGGGGAATTCCTTGGAGGCCAGTTCCGACGCCGAGTACACCGAAGCGCCAGCCTCGGAGACCATGACCTTGGTCATTTTCATGCCTGGGTATTTTTTGATCAGCTCCAGGGCCAGCTTATCGGTTTCGCGGCTGGCGGTGCCGTTGCCGATGGCGATCAGGTCTACCGCGTGCTTGGCACACAGGGCGGCCAGGATGGCGATGGTCTGGTCCCACTTGTTGTGGGGCACGTGTGGGTACACGGTGGCGTGGTCCAGCAGCTTGCCGGTGGCGTCGACCACGGCGACCTTGCAACCGGTGCGCAGGCCCGGGTCCAGGCCCAGGGTCGCGCGCGGGCCGGCTGGCGCTGCCAGCAGCAGGTCATGCAGGTTGTGGGCGAACACGTTGATCGCTTCGGTTTCGGCGCCGTCGCGCAATTCGCCCAGCAGGTCGGTTTCCAGGTGGGTGTAGAGCTTGACCTTCCAGGTCCAGCGCACGACTTCACTGAGCCACTTGTCCGCAGGACGATTCTGATTCTGGATGCCGAATTGTTGGCCGATCATGCCTTCGCACGGGTGCATGGTGCCCGGCAGTTCGTCGCCGACTTTCAATGCGGAGCTGAGAATGCCTTCGTTGCGACCACGGAAAATGGCGAGTGCGCGGTGGGACGGCATGCTTTTCAGCGGTTCGTCGTGTTCGAAGTAATCGCGGAACTTGGCGCCTTCTTCCTCTTTGCCGGCGATGACGCGGGCGCTGAGGGTGGCTTCCTGTTTCAGGTAGTTACGCAATTTTTCCAGCAGGTTGGCATCCTCGGCGAAACGCTCCATGAGGATGTACTTGGCGCCTTCGAGGGCAGCCTTGACGTCGGCGATGCCTTTTTCAGCATCGACAAAGCGCGCAGCTTCGGCTTCCGGGGCCAGGGACGGGTCGTTGAACAGGCCGTCGGCCAGCTCGCCAAGGCCGGCTTCCAGGGCGATCTGGCCCTTGGTGCGGCGCTTCTGCTTGTACGGCAGGTACAGGTCTTCGAGGCGGGTCTTGGTGTCGGCGAGCTTGATATCGCGTTCAAGTTGCGGGGTCAGCTTGCCCTGCTCCTGGATGCTGGCGAGGATGCTGATACGCCGTTCGTCGAGTTCTCGCAGGTAGCGCAGGCGTTCTTCCAGATGCCGCAGCTGGATGTCATCGAGGCTGCCGGTCACTTCTTTACGGTAACGGGCGATGAAGGGCACCGTGGAGCCTTCATCCAGTAGAGCGACGGCCGCTTCGACCTGTTGTGGGCGTACACCGAGTTCCTCGGCGATGCGGCTGTTGATGCTGTCCATAAAACCACCTGAAATTCTTGAAAGCAGTTCGCAGGCCCGGAAAACAAGGCCGTGCGCGGCTGGTTGAGCGGCCCGACTGGCGCCGCTGCCTGGGTCAAGAGGCAGCCTATTGACCCTCGAAATCGAAAAAGTCACGACAAGCAGATGAAAAAACACCAGGCCGGCCATGGCATGGCCGGACACTGAGGCGCGGCATTATAACCAGCGTTCCCTTCTTGGGGGGATTGCGCCAGGGGGCACGTGCACTGGTGGTTGGAGAAAAATCTGCTAACAATGCGTACCGTGCGTATAACGGCAGCTAAGCCATAATGCGCGCCAGATAAGAGGAGCATCCAATGAGCAGCACTGCACAAACTGCTGAAGGCGAAAAAATTCTCATCGTTGATGACGATCCGGGGCTGAGCAGCCTGCTGGAGCGTTTCTTCACCTCCAAGGGCTACCGTGCCCGCGCGGTGCCAAACACCGAGCAGATGGACCGCCTGCTGGGGCGTGAAGTCTTCAATCTGGTCGTACTCGACCTGATGTTGCCGGGTGAAGACGGCCTGACGGCCTGCAAGCGCCTGCGCAGTAGCAACAACCAGATCCCGATCATCATGCTGACCGCCAAGGGCGACGAGCTGAGTCGTATCAAGGGCCTGGAACTGGGCGCCGACGATTACCTGGCCAAGCCGTTCAACCCCGACGAGCTGATGGCCCGGGTCAAGGCCGTATTGCGTCGCCAGGCGGCTCCCGTCCCGGGCGCTCCAGGCAGCGAAGACGAAAGCGTGACCTTCGGTGACTACGAACTGTCGCTGGCGACCCGTGAGCTCAAGCGTGGCGAAGAAGTCCATATGCTCACCACCGGTGAATTCGCGGTGCTCAAGGCGCTGGTGATGAACGCTCGCCAACCGCTGACCCGTGACAAGCTGATGAACCTGGCCCGGGGGCGCGAGTGGGATGCCCTGGAGCGCTCCATCGATGTGCAGATCTCCCGTCTGCGCCGGATGATCGAGCCGGATCCGTCCAAGCCGCGTTATATCCAGACAGTGTGGGGCGTGGGTTACGTGTTTGTGCCGGATGGCACAGCAACCAAGTAACCGATGATTTGCACAGGCGGGTACTCCGGAGTTCGATCCCAATGGGTCGGCCGGATGCCCGGCGTCTGCAATTCTGCGAGCCGTGCTCGCTCTTGCCAGGTGTCTAGCTGTCTTCTATGAAAACCCCGCTGTGGTTCCCCCAGAGTTTCTTCTCCCGCACCCTTTGGCTGGTGCTGATCGTCGTTCTGTTTTCCAAGGCCCTGACCCTCGTTTACCTGCTGATGAACGAAGACGTGCTGGTGGATCGACAGTACAGCCACGGTGTGGCGCTGACATTGCGTGCCTATTGGGCTGCCGACCCGGAGAACCGTGAAAAAATCGCCAAGGCGGCGACCTTGACTCGCGTGGTGGGCGCGGGTGTTCCCGAGGGCGAGCAGCATTGGCCCTATAGCGAGATCTACCAGCGCCAGATGCAGGCCGAACTGGGCGAGGACACTGAGGTGCGGCTACGGATGCATGTTTCGCCAGCCCTGTGGGTTCGAGCCCCTAGCCTGGGGGATGGATGGCTGAAAGTGCCACTGTATCCCCATCCGCTACGGGGGCAGAAAATCTGGAACGTACTCGGCTGGTTCCTGGCCATTGGCCTGCTTTCCACCGCGTCGGCCTGGATTTTCGTGCGCCAACTCAACCAGCCGCTCAAGCGCCTGGTGTTTGCTGCCAGGCAACTGGGGCAAGGTCGCAGTGTGCGCCTGCCAATCAGCGACACGCCCAGCGAAATGACCGAGGTGTACAGCGCGTTCAATCAAATGGCCGAAGATGTCGAACAGGCCGGGCGTGAACGCGAGCTGATGCTGGCCGGGGTTTCCCATGACCTGCGCACGCCGCTGACACGTTTGCGCCTGTCCCTGGAGTTGATGGGCAACCACACCGATCTTACCGATGACATGGTCCGCGACATCGAAGATATGGATGCGATTCTCGACCAGTTCCTGGCGTTTATCCGCGATGGTCGCGATGAGGTGGTAGAGGAAGTCGACCTGACCGACCTGGTACGCGAGGTCGTGGCGCCCTATAACCAGAACGGCGAGCAGGTGCGCATGCGCCTGGAGCCGATCCAGCCCTTTGCCTTGCGTCGGGTCTCGATGAAGCGCCTGCTGAACAACCTGATCGGTAATGCCCTGCACCACGCGGGGACTGAGGTGGAAGTCGCCGCCTATGTGTCGGGTGATACCAACGCGCCTTATGTGGTGTTGAGTGTCATGGACCGTGGCGCAGGGATCGATCCGGCGGAACTGGAGGGCATCTTCAACCCCTTCACCCGTGGCGACCGTGCCCGTGGTGGCAAGGGTACCGGGTTGGGGTTGGCGATTGTGCGGCGGATTGCTTCGATGCATGGCGGCAATGTCGAACTGCGCAACCGTGCCGATGGCGGGTTGGAGGCGCGGGTGCGCTTGCCGTTGGGGCTGATGTTGCCCCGAGATGCGGTCTAGACCCTTACGAATATCAAATGAGGGAGCTGGCTTGCCTGCGCGAAGATATAACAGTCGACATTGATGTTGAATGTTAGTCAGTCATCGCTGGCAAGCCAGATCCTACAAGGGTTCTCAGCCCTTGCCTTTGGTACGGGTCATGTTCGGCCCGCTGTTCTTCTCCAGATGCTGAATGATGATCCCCGCCACATCCTTGTTGGTGGTGGTTTCGATCCCTTCCAGGCCCGGTGAAGAGTTCACTTCCATCACCAGTGGCCCGTGGTTGGAGCGCAGGATATCCACTCCCGCCACACTCAAGCCCATGACCTTGGCCGCACGCAGGGCGGTCATGCGTTCTTCCGGGGTGATCTTGATCAGGCTGGCGCTGCCGCCCCGGTGCAGGTTGGAGCGAAACTCCCCTGGCTTGGCCTGGCGCTTCATCGCCGCAATCACCTTGTCCCCCACCACGAAGCAACGGATATCCGCGCCGCCGGCTTCCTTGATGTATTCCTGGACCATGATGTTCTGCTTGAGGCCCATGAACGCCTCGATCACCGACTCAGCCGCCGTGGCGGTTTCACACATCACTACGCCAATGCCTTGGGTGCCTTCCAGCACCTTGATCACCAGGGGAGCGCCGTTGACCATCTCGATCAGGTCGGGAATGTCATCGGGGGAGTGGGCAAAGCCGGTCACTGGCAAGCCGATACCGCGGCGCGACAGCAACTGCAGGGAGCGCAGCTTGTCCCGGGAGCGAGCAATGGCCACCGATTCGTTGAGCGGAAACACCCCCATCATTTCAAACTGGCGCAGTACCGCGCAGCCGTAGAAGGTCACCGAGGCGCCGATGCGCGGGATCACCGCGTCGAAGCCTTCCAGTGGTTTGCCCCGATAGTGGATCTGCGGCTTATGACTGGCAATGTTCATATAGGCGCGCAACGTATCGATCACCACCATCTCATGGCCCCGTTCGGTGCCGGCCTCGACCAGACGACGGGTGGAATACAGACGCGGGTTACGCGACAGCACAGCGATCTTCATGCAACACCTGTGGCAGCAATAGTAGAGACCGGGAACACCGGCTTGTCTTGAACGTACTTGAGCCCCGGGTTGACCACCAACTGGCCGTCGATCAGGGCTTTGGAACCTAGCAACAGGCGGTAACGCATGGTTTTGCGGCAAGCCAGGGTGAACTCCACCCGCCATACCCGATCACCCAGGGCCAGGGTGGTGCTGATGACGTAGCGCACCTGCGCCTGGCCGTTGGAGCTTTTAATGGTTTTCATCGCCACCAGCGGCGCTTCGCAACGCCGGTGACGCAGTTGCACCACGCTGCCCAGGTGCGCCGTGAAACGCACCCACTTTTCACCGTCACGCTCAAAAGGCTCGATCTCGGTGGCATGCAGGCTGGAGGTACTGGCCCCGGTGTCGATCTTCGCGCGCAGGCCCGCCACTCCCAGATCGGGAAGCGCCACCCATTCACGCAGACCGACAACGGTCAAATGGTCAAATGTCTTCAATATGAACAACCGGCAATCAGAAATATTTCGACGTCAAACGACACTAGCGTCCAACTGCTCACGGATTATGACAACCCTGGAACGTTGACGGGCGCTTGGAGCCGAATTCGCGGTATTCACGCAGAATATTCACCAAATGGCGACAGATATCTTCACGCCATAAAAAACCATGGCTGAAGGGAAACTGCCTGACACCTGGCGTATCTTAGGTGAGCCTTGGCGTTTGTGCGTCGAAGGGGTTCGACGGTTAAGTTGCGACATTTTTCAGAGCGAGGAATTCAAGTGGCTCAAAAGCAGGAAGATGACGAAAAAGTCCGTTTGGACAAGTGGTTGTGGGCTGCGCGTTTCTACAAGACCCGGGCCTTGGCCAAGGCCGCCATCGAGAGCGGCAAGGTGCATTGCCGTGGCGAACGCTGCAAGCCGGGCAAGGAACCGCACATTGGCGATGAGTTGCAGATTCGTGTTGGCTTTGAAGAGAAGATCGTGGTGGTGCAGGCGCTTTCCATCGTCCGCCGCGGCGCTCCCGAAGCGCAGGCGCTGTATACCGAGACGCCGGCAAGTATCGCCAAGCGTGAGAATGCGGCGGCCATGCGCAAGGCCGGAGCGTTGGGTATGAGCACCGACGGCAAGCCAAGCAAGAAACAGCGCCGCGACCTGTTCAAGTTTCGCGGCAGCGGCAATGATGAGTGAGGCTTTACGTGCAGGAGCCGGCCAGGCTCCTGCACCTGGGCTCAGGCGTTGCGGATCACGCTCAAGCGATTGATCACAGGTACTCGTTGCAACAACCCGAATACCGGTTCGGTCACGCGCAGCAGCCAACCCGAGACCTTCGCAGCAAACGGCGTGTAATAACCCCAGCCCAGTGCCAACAGCGCCAGCAGCACGCCACCGATATAGTCGTCTTGCCCCCAGTGTGCACCGGCCACCAGACGCGGCATCATGAACAGCAGCGCCAGCGCCCAGACCAGCACGACTTGCCCGATCCGCTTGGCAAATACACTCATGAACATCCCCCAGATCAGCAGCACCGAAGCGTGGTCCCCAGGGAAGCTTTGGCTGGAGCGGTCCTTCAACTCCCAGGTTTTTTCCAGGTCAGGGAAGTAGTCGCTCATGTGGATCGCCCCGCTGATCACCATAGAGGGGCTGTTGTGCTGCCAGCCCATCTGCGCCGCGAGCTTGGAAAACAGCATGCGGATAAACAGCAGTAACAGCAGGATCGCGAGGAAACCAAAAAACGCCTGGCGCACCTCAATCGCCTTGAACACCCATTCGCCGCGAATCAGCAGCATCAGCAGTATTACCCCGACCACCGCATCAAATGGTCGCAGGCTCGCTACTGCCCAGACATGCAGCCAGGTCGGGTTGCTGGCCAGAGGGTCGTTGAGTAGATGAAACAGCCATTCGTCGAATATCACGCAAAGCATCTGGCCTGCGGGCCATAGCCAAAAACACAGCAGCCCCAGAGCGAGTAAATTGCACAGGGCCAATCGCCCGAGGTTCCACTTGGCTTGGAACAAACCCGGATTGTTCATAAACTGTTTCCTCTTCGCTCTAAAACTCTTCATCTATCGGAAGAAAAGCGCACCAAATTGGTGCTAAAGCGCATAATTTTAGAAACATTGTCATCACTTTGTCATCAATTCAGATACCCAGACCTATGACTGATCTACCGGATACCGACTTCACCCAACGTTTCCTCTTTGACGACAACGACGCTCGTGGCGAACTGGTTGCCCTGGAGCGCAGCTATGCCGAAGTCCTTGCCAAGCACCCCTATCCGGAGCCGGTCGCACAGTTGCTCGGCGAACTGATGGCCGCCGCGTCGCTGCTGGTGGGCACCATGAAGTTCGATGGCTTGCTGATTCTGCAGGCCCGTTCCGAAGGCCCGGTTCCCATGCTGATGATCGAGTGCTCCAGCGAGCGCGAAATCCGTGGCCTGGCCCGTTATGAAGAGGACCAGATCCCGGCGGACGCGACCCTCGCCGACCTGATGCCCAACGGCGTACTGGCGTTGACCATCGACCCGACCGTTGGCCAGCGCTACCAGGGCATTGTCGACCTGGACGGTGAAACCCTGTCCGACTGCTTCACCAACTATTTCGTCATGTCCCAGCAAGTGGGCACCCGCTTCTGGCTCAATGCGGATGGCAAGCGCGCCCGTGGCCTGCTGTTGCAACAGCTGCCGGCCGACCGCATCAAGGATGAGGATGAGCGCGAAGAAAGCTGGCGCGGCCTCACTGCCCTGGCCGGTACGCTGACTGCCGAAGAGCTGCTGGGCCTGGACAACGAAACCATCCTGCACCGCCTGTACCACGAAGAAGAGGTGCGTCTGTTCGATGCGCAATCCTTGCGTTTCCATTGCAGCTGTTCCCGCGAGCGTTCGGGCAATGCCCTGGTGAGCCTGGGCCTGGAAGATGCGCAAAACCTGGCTGTGGAGCATGGTGGCCGAATCGAAATCGACTGCCAGTTCTGCAATCAACGCTACCTGTTCGACGCTGCCGATATCGCCCAATTGTTCGCTGGCGCTGGCGTTGACACCCCTTCGGGCACCCACCACTAAAACGTTTAAGCACAGGTAAATCACCTGACAAACGCCGGATTAGAGGTGTTCTGACGGGAGGGCCCTACTTTTTTTGGGCTTTTCTGGCATAATCCGGCCCACTTTTTTCGCGGTAGTAGTGCGCAACTTTCTACTACAAAACGTTTGGAGCACTCGGCCATAGGCCGACGGGGAACCTCATGACGCAAGCCAATAACGCCGTATACACCGATCTGAGTGTTGACGATCTGGTCAAAGAAGCCCTGCAGCGCGGTGAAGGCGTGCTTGCCGATACCGGCGCGCTGGTCGTAGAAACCGGTCACCGTACCGGGCGTTCGCCAGTCGACCGTTTCATCGTTGAAGAGCCGTCCACCCAGGCCGCCATTGCCTGGGGCCCGATCAACCGCAAGTTCCCGGCCGACAAGTTCGATGCCCTGTGGGCTCGCGTCGAGGCTTTCAACAACGCGCAAGAGCATTTCGTTTCCCACGTTCACGTTGGTGCTGCCGAAGACCACTACCTGGCCGTGAAAATGACCACCCAGACTGCCTGGCAGAACCTGTTCGGTCGTTGCCTGTTCATCAACCCGGCCCAGTACAACCCGGCCGGTCGTGAAGAATGGCAAGTGCTCAACGTTGCCAACTTCGAATGCGTACCTGAGCGTGACGGCACCAACTCCGATGGTTGCGTGATCCTCAACTTCGCCCAGAAGAAAGTTCTGATCGCAGGCATGCGTTACGCCGGCGAGATGAAGAAAGCCATGTTCTCGGTGCAGAACTTCCTGCTGCCGGCCGCTGACGTGCTGCCAATGCACTGCGCTGCCAACATCGGTGAAGAAGGCGACGTGACCCTGTTCTTCGGCCTGTCCGGCACCGGCAAGACCACCCTGTCTGCCGACGAAAGCCGTTACCTGATTGGTGACGACGAACACGGTTGGGGCGAAGGCGTGGTGTTCAACATCGAAGGCGGTTGCTATGCCAAGTGCATCGACCTGTCCGAGAAGAACGAGCCGGTAATCTGGAAAGCCATCAAGCACGGCGCGGTCCTGGAAAACGTCGTGATCAACGATGCCAAGCACGCCGACTACACCGATGTCAGCCTGACCCAGAACAGCCGCGCCGCATACCCACTGGAGCACGTTGCCAAGCGTTCCGAGAAGAACCTGGGTGGCGAGCCGAACGCAGTGATCTTCCTGACCTGCGACCTGACTGGCGTGCTGCCACCGGTGTCGATCCTCAACGAAGAACAAGCGGCCTACCACTTCCTGTCCGGCTACACCGCACTGGTGGGCTCGACTGAAATGGGCTCGGGCAGCGGCATCAAGTCGACGTTCTCTACCTGCTTCGGCGCGCCGTTCTTCCCGCGTCCGGCTGGCGAATACGCAGAGCTGCTGATCAAGCGCATCCGCGGCTTCGGCTCCAAGGTCTACCTGGTCAACACCGGCTGGACCGGCGGCGGCTACGGTGTTGGCAAGCGCTTCAACATCCCGACCACCCGTGCAGTGATCGCAGCGATCCAGAGCGGCGCGTTGATCGGTGCGCAAACCGAGCACCTGGACACCATCAACCTCGACGTGCCATTGGCCGTACCGGGCGTTGAGACTGGCCTGTTGAACCCACGCAACACCTGGGCTGACAAAGCAGCCTACGACGAAGCCGCGAAGGCTCTGGCCGGCCTGTTCGTCGAGAACTTCAAGAAGTTTGAAGTGAGCGACGCAATCAAGGCAGCGGGTCCTAAGTTGTAAGATTCGCCAGCTGTTAAAAAGCCGCCCCTAGTGGGCGGCTTTTTTGTGCGCGCGCAAATCTCTATGAACGTAGAGCAGGACGGCAAAAAGGCGCAGATCCGAATGTGGGCTTGCTCGCGATTGCGGTGTATCAACCGCTGGATGCATTGACTGACCCACCGCTATCACGAGCCCACAGACATTAATGACGCAGTGTTCTTTAGCTCAGATTTTCCAGCGTCTGCGTATCCCAGCTATGAGTTTTGATGGCCAGGTAAAGCATGCCGATGGTGAGCGGCATCTTCTCGCCCCGGCCCTTGGCGCGGTGTTTGAGGAACACGTCAAACACCGGTGGGTTGAAGTAACGGTAGGCATCATAGTCGCCTAGGTCGAGATCAAATGCCTGCTCCAGCGCTTCCATAAACTGCCTGGCCTCCGCGCCGTCGCACCCGAGGTCGAAGTTGAGCGAAGTTTTAAGGCGGATGGTCTTGTGCTTGGGCAGGCCGATTTCTTCATGCAGCAATTGCAGGAGCTGCTGCATGACGGGGTCTTCTGGGAAGTGCGGGGCCAGGTTCATGGTGGGGGCACGCCGGAGTGGGTGAGGGGGTTGGTCATGGCGATAGCGGTACTTGTTGCGGGTGAAGAACAGTGCCAAGCCTATCAAGAACAGAGCGAGGGGGAGCAGTTGAATACTAAGAATGATCGCTACGTAAGGTAGCCAGAATGTCAGGATCAAGCCGCTTGCGATAAACGTGACAGCAAAACGTTTTCTGAGTGTGCAGTCGGTGATTTTGTAATACAGCAACAGATAAAAGGCGAAGAAGATCGCCGCCTGTAGATAGAGCATTTGACTATGGCTCATTTGAGTACACGTGTAGTGAGAGGCTGGAGCGCTGCGGGCCAATTCCCCCGCTGACCTGAGCCTCTAGGCCGATGATGATGTCTGCATGCTGGAAGTTGCGCAGCTGGCGCGATATCAAATCGCTGGTAGCTTTTTCGACCATTGATTCTGCCTTGCTGGACATGAGCCCAATTGGGGCTGCCACCGCTCCCGATATAGTTTCTTTGATGACGTTGTTCCGGTTGTTCAAGCTATCTGCCTGTTTTCTAGTCAGCGGTTTTGAAATGACCACTGTCATGAGGCAAGGGAGGTCTTGGGCGAGCATTCGCTCATACAGATTTTGTAGTTGCAGGCGAACTTCCTGCGCAGAGGTCTTTGCTTCTAGTAAGCAAAGACTGGCAAGTGCTTGCTTGTTGTTGGGTCGTACGGTGAAACGAATCACGCTGAACGTGACCCCGTAATGGCCAATGTATTGAGTCCTTTCAAGGTCCACGGATTTCTTGCCGAGAGGGTTGAGAGGGCGCTAGTTTCGATCAGGCTTGGTTGATTCTGTAGGGGGTTGAGTTTGCACTGGAGGTAGTTTGGGAAGCGTATGGTGCCTTGCTTGGCGATTTCCTACAGAGGCTTCCGATACTTGAAGTTGGGCTAAGAGGCGCCCACCCATAGTTGGGATAAAAACCACGTCACATTTTGTATAAAATCCCGGCAAGCCGCCTGAATTCAGCGTATGTTTCACCGCAAAATCTTGTAGGGCGATTCCGCCCACTACTTAAAGGGAGTTAAGCATGGGTTTGCTTCGTGTCGCTTCGGCGATGTCTTTGTGTGCGCTGGCGTTTGCCGTCCAGGCCGAGCAGTTGCCGATTGAAGTGCTCAGTGCGGTGGTCAAGGACCAGAAAATCGCCGACGCCGAAGTCTTGCTGCAACGCAACGGCGCGCAGAATGTGGTGGGGCGCACCAACGCCCAGGGTCAAGTCACCCTCACCAGCGAAGTGGCCGATGGCGCCGACAACCTGCTGATCATCAAGAAGCCTGGCTACTCCAATCTGGTGGTCAAATGCCCGTGCAAAGGCATGACCTACGCCATCAGCCCGGTGATGGAAAACCTCGACGGCCTGCGTGTGGTGCTGACCTGGGGGCAATCGCCTTCGGACCTTGACTCCCACATGATCTTCCCTGGCAACAATATCTACTTCAACAGCAAGACCGGCACCGACGCCGAGCTGGATGTGGATGACACCGACAGCTACGGCCCGGAAACCATCACCCTGCAGAAAAAACACTACGGCGAAAGCTATGTGTACGCCGTGCATGACTTCTCCAACCGCACCAACACCGGCTCTACGGCGCTGTCCGAGAGCCAGGCCAAGGTGTTTGTGTACATGGGCCAGTCCCTGGTGCGCACCTACTACGTGCCGACCAATCGTACCGGCAACTTGTGGACGGTGTTCCGCATGACCGGCAGCGGCGACTTCCAGGACATCAATACCTTCACCGGCGTGCTGGTCGAAGCCAAGGACGTGCTCAACGAAGTCAAACCGCTGCTCAACGACAGCGTTGCGGTTGATGCCGTGGTGGTCAGTTCTGCAGTCCAGGGTGATGCGAAAAAACTGAACCTCAAAGGCGAAGCTGCCTACCAGGCCGGTAACCTGGACCAGGCAATTGACTACTTCCGCCAGGCGATCGAACTGGATAACTCGTTCGGCAAAGCCTACGGCAACCTCGGCCTGGCTTATCAGAAAGCCGGCAACACCGCAGAATCGATCTGGGCCAACCGCAAGGCCATCGCTTTGGCCAGCGGCCCGACCGCCGCTACCGTGCGTGCCGGGTCCTACTACAACATCGCGCGGATCTACGAAGCAGCCGGGCAGTTTGCCGATGCGCTGCGCCACTACCAGTTGGCCAAGGAGCAGAAGGCCAACCCGGTGTATGACAAAGCCATTGAGCGTGTGCAAAACCGCTGATCGAGCTGTAGCGACGCTGTAAAAAATGGGGGAGCGGGCTTGCCCGCGAATGCGTAGTGTCAGTCACTGACTGTGTATCTGATACACCGCATTCGCGAGCAAGCCCGTTCCCACATTGGTTTTTGAGTGTTTGCCGGATTGCCGACTGGGCCTCCTGGCCTGTGTATCATCCTGTCTCTCTTTTCCTCGCGACCTTTCTCGAACCGCTGAAAATACCGGGCTATGTTTTAGGTCTGTTCAGCGGTCAATGGAGTGACAGCTTATGCACGACACCCTCCAGCAGGTCTTTGGTTACCCCCAGTTTCGCCCAGGCCAGGAGGCCGCTGTCAGCGCCGTGCTGGCCGGTCGGTCGGCGGCGGCGATCTTTCCCACCGGTTCCGGCAAATCCCTCTGTTATCAGCTCTCAGCCGTATTGCTGCCGCACCTGACGCTGGTGGTGTCGCCGCTGTTGGCGTTGATGCAGGACCAGTTGGGCTTTTTACAGCGTCATGGTATTTCGGCCGGCAGTATCGATTCGGCGCAAAGTCGCGAGGAGGCCAATGACGTCATGGCCCGGGCCCGCTCCGGCGAGCTGAAAATCCTGATGATTTCCGTGGAGCGCTTGAAGAACGAGCGCTTTCGCAACTTTTTGCACAGCGTTTCGATTTCGTTACTCGTGGTAGACGAGGCGCACTGTATTTCCGAGTGGGGCCACAACTTCCGCCCGGACTACCTGAAGCTCCCCGACTACCAGCGCCAGTTCAAGATTCCCCAGGCGCTGCTGTTGACGGCCACCGCGACGCCCAAGGTGATTGCGGATATGCAGGCCAAGTTCGCCATCGCCCCCGCGGATGTGATCACCACGGGCTTCTACCGGCCCAACCTCAACCTGTGGGTAGAGCCGGTCAGCGGCGTGGACAAGCGCCGGCGCCTGGTGGAGTGGATGGGTGAGCGGGCCAACCAGCCGAGCATCGTCTATGTCACTTTGCAGAAAACCGCCGAGCAGATCGCCGAACACCTGAACCGCCACGGCATCCAGGCCGAGGCCTATCACGCAGGTTTGCCCCATGATCAACGCGAGGGCATTCAGCGCCGGTTTATGGGGGGGCAGTCCAATTGCATCGTCGCCACCATTGCCTTTGGCATGGGCATCGACAAGAGCGATATCCGCAACGTGGTGCACTTCGACCTGCCCAAGTCCATCGAGAACTACAGCCAGGAAATCGGGCGCGCCGGTCGTGATGGCCAGCCTTCCGAGTGCCTGGTGCTGGCCAATCGCGACAGCCTCACAGTGCTGGAGAACTTCGTGTACGGCGATACGCCCGAGCAGGAAGGCATCCGGCTGGTGCTGGAGGAGTTGCTGGCAGCCCGGGATGACGGGCAATGGGAGTTTCTGCTGCGCTCGTTGGCAGAGCTGAGCAATATCCGTGAGCTACCGCTCAAGACCTTGCTGGTGCAACTGGAGCTCAAGGGCGTGATTGCACCGCGCTATGCGTTTTATGCCGAGTATCGCTTCAAGTACCTGGTGGAGCCGGATGTGTTGCTGGCGCGTTTTTCCGGCGAGCGACAGCAGTTTGTCGCCGCGATCATCCAGGTATGCAAACGGGCCCGTAGCTGGGCCACCGTGGATTTCGACGCGCTTTATCAACTGCACCAGGCCGAGCGTGGGCGGGTGGTCAAGGCGCTGGACTATTTCCAGGAGCAGGGGCTGATCGAGCTGGAGAGCAAGCAGATGACCGAGGTCTACAGCCTGCTCGATAGCGGGTTCGATCCCCAGGCCATGAGCGCCGAGTTACACGCAGGCTTCAAGCAGCACGAAGTCACGGAAGTGGCGCGGATCCATGGGATGCTGGCGCTGTTCGCCAGCGAGCGTTGCCTGGGCTTTCGGCTGGCCGAGTATTTTGGTGATGCGGATGCGCCCCGCCAGTGCGGGCATTGTTCGGTTTGCCGTGGCCAGATCGCCCATCTCCCAGCGCCACCTGGCTTGGCGCCGCTTGTGGATAAAAGCTTCCAGGCATTGTGCGCGGATTTTATCCACAGGCATCATCAGCACACCGGCAGCTTGCCGGGGGCTGAACGGTTGACGCGGTTTTTATGCGGGATCAGCGTGCCATTGTTTACCAAACTCAAGGCCCGCGGGATTCCAGGGTTTGCCGCGCTGGAAGAGTATCCGTATGCCCAGGTGCGGGATTGGGCCGGGGCCCATCTGAACGACCTGTAAATTCACTTTCACGAGACTTGCCCATGCCTGACTCAATGCCGCAGCGTGCCGATTACCGCCACTTCCAGCCGATCATTACGCGCTGGCACGACAATGACGTGTATGGCCATGTGAATAACGTCACCTATTACAGCTTCTTCGATACGGCAGTGAACACCTACCTGATCGAGCAGGGCGGGTTGGATATCCATGACGGTAAGGTGGTGGGGTTTGTGGTGAGTTCGGCGTGCGATTATTTCGCGTCGATAGCCTTTCCCGACCGTATCGATATCGGCCTGCGGGTGGGCAAGTTGGGCAACAGTTCAGTGCAGTACCAGTTGGCGGTGTTCAAGGCTGGCGAAGACGAAGCCTGCGCGGCGGGGCGGTTTGTGCATGTGTTTGTCAACCGGGCGACAAACCAGCCGGTGGCGATTGCGGGGGTGTTGCGCGAGGCTTTGCAGCGGTTGGTGATCTGACCCCGAACGCATAAACGCCACCGAAGCAAATGTGGGAGCGGGCTTGCCCGCGATGTCGGTGGATCAGTCAAGTATCCAATAACTGACCCACCGCAATCGCGGGCAAGCCCGCTCCCACACGGGGTATGCAGTGTTCTTTGGATTTACCGGTGACGGTAGTGATGCTTGTTCTTGCGATGCCCATAGGCATGCCCACGGCCACGATGATCATCGCGGTCGTAGCGACGGTTATCGCGCCCGCGATAGCGACGGTCGTCGTCGTCGCTCTTGTTGCCCATGTAGTTGCCCAGCGCGCCGCCGGCACCACCGCCTGCTGCCGCACCGATCAGGCTACCGGTGTTGCCGCCGACACTACGACCGACCACGTTGCCGCCGGCTGCGCCCAGCGCGCCGCCAATGGCCGCTTCGCCTCGGCTGCGTTTGTCTGCGCCCACTGCGCTACCGCCGGCGCCGCCCAGGGCCGCACCAATGGCCGAACCGGTATTGCCGCCGATCTGCTGGCCGACGACTGAACCTAGAACCCCGCCCAATGCGCCGCCTACACCGGCTTCGGTGGTGCCACCGGCCATGGCTGCGCCACTGACCAGGCCAAGGGACAACAAGAGAATCGAGGAGAACTTCATAGGTGAACCTCAAGGGGATGACGGCGCGATCCTGAGGTTGTCGGAATATTCTTACAATCGAATTCCGACCAGTGGTGCAGGTTGTATACAATTAGCTAAGTTACTGTTTTAACTCGGGAACTTAAGTCGTTTTTGCCGGTCTTTAGCTACTTCGGAACGGCCGCTTTTATGCAAAAGCGGCCTTTTTTGTGCCCGTAAGATCGTTCCCTGGCGTGGAGTCGATCAGGCGATTCTGGCCATTATCAAACCAGTCTCGCTGGCCGCTTCCAGGCGGATCGCCACGAACTTGGAAGTAGGCGTATGGCTACCGTCCCCAGTGCTCTCCAGTGGCACCAGCGGGTTAACCTCAGGGTAGTAGGCTGCCGCTTGCCCCGCCGGAATATCGAACGCCAGCAAGGTAAAGCCCTTGACCCGACGCTCGCGGCCGTCATCCCAGATCGACACGATATCGGCCTTCTGCCCTGGCTTGAAGCCCAGGCGGATGATGTCGGCTTCGTTGACGAACAGCACGTCGCGCTGGCCCTTGACCCCGCGATAGCGGTCATCCAGGCCGTAGATAGTGGTGTTGTACTGATCGTGGGAACGCATGGACTGCATGATCAGGTCGGGCAATTGGCCAGTGGCGCGGGTGCGTTCATGCACCAGGTCCTTGGGCAGGATATTGGCGCGGAAATTGGCGCGCCCTGACGGCGTGTTCCAGCGGCGTGCGCCGGCGCTGTTGCCCAGGTAGAAACCGCCTGGGTGTTGCACGCGCTCATTGAAGTCCTTGAAGCCGGGAATGGTATCGGCGATCAAGTCGCGGATGCGGCGGTAGTCGGCTACCAACCAGTTCCAGTCCACCGGCTTGCTGCCCAGGGTGGCAGCGGCGATGCCGGCGAGAATCGCCGGCTCCGACTTCATCAGCTTCGACAGTGGCTGCAACTGGCCGTTGGAGGCGTGCACCATGCTGAACGAGTCTTCTACCGTCACCGCTTGCGGGCCATCGGCCTGAATATCGATGTCGGTACGGCCCAGGCAGGGCAGGATCAAGGCCTGTTTGCCGTGGGCCAGGTGGCTGCGATTGAGCTTGGTGCTGATCTGTACCGTCAGGTCGCAGTTGCTCAAGGCCTGGAAGGTGCGCGGGCTGTCGGGCGTGGCTTGGGCGAAGTTGCCGCCCAGGCCGATAAATACCTTGGCGCGGCCTTCGAGCATGGCGTGGATTGCCTCGACCACGTTATGCCCGTTGTCGCGGGGTACCTTGAACTGGAAGCGACGCTCCAGGGCATCGAGGAAGGCCACGGGCGGCCGTTCGTTGATCCCCATGGTGCGATCGCCCTGCACGTTGCTGTGGCCGCGTACCGGGCACAGGCCGGCGCCGGGGCGGCCGATGTTGCCGCGCAGCAGCATCAGGTTGGCGATTTCCTGGATGGTCGGCACCGAGTGCCGATGCTGGGTGATGCCCATCGCCCAGCACATGATCACGTTCTTGCCTTTGGCGTACATGCGCGCCGCCTGCTCTATCTCCACCAGGCTCAGGCCGGACTGCTCGACGATTTCATCCCAAGAGGTGTCGTCGATCTTCGCCAGGTAATCCAGCACGTTGACCGTGTGCTCATTGAGGAAGTCGTGGTCGAACACCGCCTCCTTGCCTTCGGCCTGGGCCTGGCGCTCCCACAACAGCAGGAACTTGGCCATGCCGCGCAGGATGGCCATGTCGCCACCCAGTGCTGGGCGGAAGTACGCAGTGTTGGTTGGCTTGTCGCCGTTGGTGAGCATTTCCAGCGGGTGTTGCGGGTGCTGGAAACGTTCCAGGCCACGCTCTTTGAGCGGGTTGATACAGACCACCTGGGCGCCGCGCTTCACCGCTTCGCGCAGCGGTTCGAGCATGCGCGGGTGGTTGGTGCCGGGGTTCTGGCCCCAGACGAAAATCGCGTCGGCGTGTTCAAAGTCGTCAAACGTCACCGTGCCTTTGCCCACGCCCACGCTTTGCGCCAGGGCCACGCCGCTGGCTTCGTGGCACATGTTCGAGCAATCCGGGAAGTTGTTGGTGCCGTAGGCGCGCACGAACAGTTGATAGAGGTACGCGGCCTCATTGCTGGCGCGGCCCGAGGTATAGAACTCGGCCATATCCGGGCTTGGCAGGGCGCGCAAGTGCTGGCCGATCAGGTCGAAGGCCGACTCCCAACTGATGGGCTTGTAACGGTCGGTCTCGGCGTCGTAGCTCATCGGCTCGGTCAGGCGGCCCTGGTATTCCAGCCAATAGTCGCTTTGTTCCAGCAGCGCGCTGACGCTGTGTTTGGCGAAGAACGCCGCGTCCACCCGGCGCTTGGTGGCTTCCCAGTTGACTGCCTTGGCGCCGTTCTCGCAGAACTTGACCATGCCGCTTTCCGGCGAGTCACCCCAGGCGCAGCCGGGGCAGTCGAAGCCGCCGTTCTGGTTGGTCTTGAGCATCATGCGGATATTTTTCAGCGCGTTGTCGCTGGTCAGCCACGCCTGCGCCACGCTGATCAGCGCACCCCAGCCGCCAGCCGGGCCTTTGTAGGGCTTGTAGCGCGGGGTTGGGGTTTGGTCGGCTTGGTGATGATTGCTCATGGCTGATACTCCATCGCAGGGCTATAGACCCGCGGCGCGCTTTTTTGCGGCAGGTGGATAAGGTTGAGGTTGTGCCGGCGTGCCCACTGCAGGGCCAGGCCGGTGGGCGACGACAGGCTGACCAGGGTCTGGATGCCCGCGCGCAGGACTTTCTGGATTAATTCGAGGCTGCAACGGCTGGTGACAATTGCCACGCCGCCTGCCGTCGGGATGTGCTGACGGACCAAGGCGCCGATCAGTTTGTCGAGGGCGTTATGCCGGCCGATATCTTCGCGGCCCAGCAGCAGTTCACCCTGGTTATTCATGAATACCGCCGCATGCACCGCGCCGCTGTATTGGCCCAATGGCTGAAAGGCGCTGATGCGCTGGCGCAAGCCCTCCAGCCACGCGGCAGGCGGCAATGGTGCGCCCGGCAGCACCTTGAGGTCCGGCAGCGCTTGCTCCAGCGCTTCCACTCCGCACAGGCCGCAGCCGCTGGTGCCAGCCAGTTGCCGGCGCTGTTGCTTGAGGTTCCAGAAGGCACGGCTGGAGATCTGTACCTGGGCGTACTGGGCCGAGCCTGTGCCGCTCAGTTGCAGGTCGTAGATATCGCTGATGTCGCTGATGATGCCGCTGCCCAGGCTGAAACCGACGATAAAGTCTTCAAGGTCGGTGGGCGTCACCAGCATCACGGCCTGGCTGATGTCGTTATAGGCAATCGCCAACGCGACTTCCTCGGCCAGCGCGGTGCTGTCCGATTGCGTGCGGTCGAGGTTGCAATACTGATAACTCTGGCTGGCGGCGGGCGCGGGCGTTGTCAGGGCGGGCGCCGCGCGTGCTGGGCGCTGGGCGTTCATGAAGTCTAGTCACCGGCGAAGTGTTCAGAGTGAAGACTAGGCGCGACAAAGGGTCGCGTCTAATCGTCAGTACTGATCTGCCGATAGATGACGTCGATCAAGGTTCCAGCAGCGATTACTGATAAAGCGCAAAACACGCCTCGGCCAGCGCCGAACGCGGCGCACTGCGGCGCATGATCAGCCCCAGCTTGGCCAGGGTTTGCGCGTTTTCGATGGGTTGCAGGCGCAGGTGCTCGGTCAGGGCGTCAAGGCCGCCGTCCAGGGGCATCACCGCACAACACAGCCCGCCGTGCACGGCCTGCAGCAACTGATGGACGGCATCGGTTTGCAGCAAGGGTTGGGGGGTCAGGCCGCGGCTGTGGAAGTTGTGGTCGATGGACTGGCGAAAGTGCATGCCGCTGGTAAGCATGCCCAGAGGCAGTTCGATCAGCGCCTCCCAGCTCAAGGGCTTTTCGCCAAAACTGAAAAACCGTTGGTCGTACAGCAAGCCCATGCGGGTTTCGTCCAGGGCCAGGGAGTCAAAGCGCTCGGCGTCCAGGCGCTCGAGGTAGGACACGCCCAAATCCAGGCGATTGCTCGCCAGTTGTTCGAGGATCTGCTCGGAACTCAGGGCCGATAACTCAAAGCGCAGGCTGGGGTGCTGCCTGTGCAGTTGTTGCATCAAGGCCAGCGGATCGAAGCTCGACAGCGGCACCACCCCCAGGCGCAATGTCCCCACCAGGTTGCCGCGGCAGGCTGCCGCCTCGGCCTGCAGGCCGTCATAGGCTGCCAGTACCGTACGGGCCCAGGCCAGTACCCGCTCGCCAGGGGCAGTAAAACCCTCGAAACGCTGGCCGCGATTGACCAGCGGTAGCTCCAGTTCTTCTTCCAGGCTGCGCAGGCGCATCGACAGGGTCGGCTGAGTAATGTGGCAGCGCGCGGCCGCCTGGCCGAAGTGACGGGTTTCGTCGAGGGCGATGAGGAATTTCAGCTGTTTGATGTCCATCTTCGCTCCGGGCTCTTATTCCAATGGCGGGGGGATTCTAGCGCGTTTGCGTCATTGGTCGGACTGGAACCAAGCTCTGTAAGACTGGTCTAGTCTTTGGCATCTGGAAACCCAATCCCAAGGAGAGCGCACTATGAGTCTTTTTAGCTTTATCAAAGAAGCCGGCGAGAAAATCGTTGATCTGTTGACGCCGGGTAATGCGAACGCGAGTGAGCAGTTGAAGGATCACGTTGCCAAGGTCGGCCTGGGTAATCCGAATGTGCAGACCACGGTGGACGGTGACAAGGTAACGGTCACCGGTGAAGTCGCCAGCCAGGAAGAGAAAGAGAAGATTCTGTTGGCGCTGGGCAACATTGCCGGCGTGGCTACCGTGGAAGATAAAATCACCGTGTCTGGCCCAGTTGTTGCGGCTGCCCGCTTTGTAGTCGTCAAAAAGGGCGATACTTTGAGTGCGATCGCCAAAGTTGAGTACGGCGACGCCAACAAGTACAACAAAATCTTCGAGGCCAACAAGCCGCTGCTGTCGCACCCGGACAAAATCTACCCAGGGCAGACACTGCGTATTCCTGAGTAAGCTTGTCCCCTTGTAGGAGCGAGCTTGCTCGCGAAGGTCGTTAACGATAACGCGGACATCCTGAATGAAAGCGCTGTCCAGACGTTTTTCGCGAGCAAGCTCGCTCCTACAACGATAATTCTGAAATCAATTCCCGGTAATCCTCGACCGCATCGAACTCCGCCGTATCCTTCGGCCCCTTGCGGCTGTCCGGCTGTTTGACCGCCAGCAAATGCCCCACGCCAAAATCCCGCGCACTGCGCAGAATCGGCAAGGTGTCGTCGATAAACAGGCTACGTGCCGGGTCGAAGTCGATATCCGCCTGCAATGCGTCCCAGAACTGCGGGTTTTCCTTGGCAAACCCATAGTCGTGGGAACTGATCAGTCGCTCGAAATACGGCGCCAGCTCAATGCGTTCCAGCTTCAACGACAGCGAATCGCGGTGGGCATTGGTGATCAGGATCACGCGTTTGCCGGCCTGTTTGATCGCCGCCAGGAAGGTATCGGCATCCGGGCGCAGGGCGATCAAATGGGCGGTTTCCAGCTTGAGTTCGCGCACCGGGATCTTCAGTTCGGCGCTCCAGAAATCCAGGCAATACCATTGCAACTGGCCGGCGTTACGCTCGAACAGCGGCTGCAACTCCATCTCGGCCATGGCCTGGCCCACCCCGTGCAGTTCGGCATAGCGCCGGGGCAGGTGTTCCATCCAGAAGTGGTTGTCGAAATGCAGGTCGAGCAAGGTGCCGTCCATGTCCAGCAGGACGGTGTCGATTTCGGACCAGGGCAATGGAGGCATGGTGGGGTCTCAAGCAGGTAAGTAAATATATCCGACACAGACAATCGGAAAAGCCACGGTATAGTAACCCGATCACGCCAAGGAGCCCTTTATGCGCCAGAAACCCACCGTCCTCGCCCGCGAAATTGTCGCCAGTAGTCGTTTGTTCCGCGTGGAGCAAGTGCAGTTGCGCTTCTCCAATGGCGTTGAGCGGACCTACGAGCGCCTGGTGGGCCGTGGCGCAGGGTATGGCGCGGTGATGATCGTGGCGATGATCGACGCTGACCACGCGCTGCTGGTGGAAGAATACTGCGGCGGCACGGATGAGTATGAACTGTCCTTGCCCAAGGGCCTGATCGAACCGGGCGAAGACGTGCTGGCGGCGGCAGACCGTGAACTCAAGGAAGAGGCGGGCTATGGCGCACGGCAGTTGGAACACTTGACCGAACTGTCCCTGTCCCCAGGCTATATGAGCCAGAAAATCCAGGTGGTGCTGGCCACCGAGCTTTACGAAGAGCGCCTGGAGGGTGACGAGCCCGAGCCGATGCGCGTGGACCGGGTCAACCTGCGCGAGCTTGCACAGCTGGCGCAGCACGCGCAGTTCAGCGAAGGCCGTGCTCTGGCCGCGTTGTACCTGGTGCGTGACCTGCTGACCCAGCGCGGAGCCTACCAGCCATGAGTGAATTGTTCCTCGGCCACGCCTACATTGCCCCGGTGATCGAACTGGCCCGCCAGGCCGGCGAGGTGATCCTGCCGTATTGGCGCGCCGATGTGGCCGTGACGGCCAAGGCGGATGATTCGCCGGTCACCGCCGCCGACCTGGCCGCCCATCACCTGATTCTCGCCGGTCTCACTGCGCTGGACCCGAGCATCCCGGTGCTGTCGGAAGAAGACGCCGATATCGACCAGAGCGTGCGTGCCGGTTGGCAGCGCTGGTGGCTGGTAGACCCACTGGATGGCACCAAGGAATTTATCAGTGGCAGTGAAGAATTTACCGTCAACATCGCCTTGATCGAACACGGGCGTGTGGTGTTTGGTGTGGTTTCCATGCCCACCAGTGGCCGTTGCTACTTCGGTGGTGCCGGGCTTGGGGCGTGGCGCTCCGACGTGAATGCCGCGCCCCGGCAGATCCAGGTGCGGCAGAAACCCGCCGCCGGCGAGGCGTTCACCGTAGTCGCCAGCCGTCGCCATACCAGCCCCGAACAGGAGCGCTTGCTCGACGGCTTGAGCGAAGGGCTGGGGGAGTTGAAGCTGGCCAATATCGGCAGCTCCTTGAAATTCTGCCTGTTGGCCGAAGGCAGCGCCGATTGCTATCCGCGCCTGGCACCGACCTCGCAGTGGGACACCGCCGCTGCCCAGGGCGTGCTGGAGGGCGCTGGCGGCGAAGTGCTGGAGTTGAATGGCCAGCGGTTCAGCTACCCGGCGCGGGCGTCGCTGTTGAACCCGTTCTTCCTGGCCTTGCCGGCCAAGGCCGCCTGGCGCGAGCGTTTGCTGGCGCTGGCAAGGTCATAAACCGCCGCGATCAAAAATGTGGGAGCGGGCTTGCTCGCGAAAGCGGTGTATCAGCCAATACAAGTGCTGACTGATACACCGCTTTCGCGAGCAAGCCCGCTCCCACATAAGCCCTGTGCCCACATTGGTTATGTGTTGCAGGGTTTAGCGGTGCAGGACGTACTGCCCGGTAAACACCACCGCCGGCGCTTCACTGCCCTCATTCACAATCCATGTCTGCAACGCCAGCCGCGCCCGGCCATGGCGTTGGTAGGTCGCCAAAAAGCGCTTCCATACCTTGTCTTCCGGGGCCTGGCAAATCGCCGTGGCGTCCTGGGTGACAGGCAACGGGTAGCTGATCTGCCCTTCCTGGATCACGATATGCCCGTCTTCAACCCCTTCCTCACGCAATTGCAGGTGCAGCCAGCCCCAACCCGCGAGTACGGCGCCGCAGTACAGGCTGCCGCCAAACATGGTGCTCTTGTGGTTGATATTGGCTTGCAACGGTAAGTGCAGGCGCAGTTGCCGGTCCTGCCAGTCGAGCACCTTGAGGCCCATCTCCCGGGTGAGGGGGATGTCATGGTGCAGAATCGATTCCAGGTAACGGCTATCGCGGCTCATGGCGGTCTCTTGGCGGCTGGGAAAGGTCATTCGTCATCGGCGTGGGCGTTGCCGCTGTCGGCAAAGCTCAGCCCATGCTTGCGCAGCTTGTCATGCAAGGTCTTGCGTGGCACCCCCAGGGCTTCGGCCAGGCTGCGCACAGAGCTGTGGGGGCGGCCGAGTTCGGCGGCGATCAAGGCTTTTTCAAAGTGCTCGACTTGCTCGCTCAAGCCCCCGGTAGACATCGGTACGCCGGGCGCCGGGCCGTCGGGTGTGCTGTCCAGGGCCAGTTCCAGGCCGAGGGCGAAGCGTTCGGCGACGTTTTGCAGCTCCCGCACGTTGCCCGGCCAGTTATGGCGCAATAGCATTGCCCGTTGGCCGGGTTGCAACTCATGCAGCGGCAAGCCATGGCGGCTACTGGCCTCGTCGGCAAAGTGCTGGAACAGCATCAAGGCATCTTCGCCACGCTCACGCAGGGGCGGAATGCGCAACGGCGCGACGTTCAGGCGGTAGTACAAGTCTGCACGGAAGCGCCCCTGGTCGGCGGACTGGCGCAGGTCTTCCTTGGTGGCGGCGATGATGCGGATATCCAGCGGGATCTGCTGATTACCCCCCAGGCGCTCGACCACACGCTCCTGCAACAGGCGCAGCAACTTGACCTGCACATCCAGGCTCATGCTCTCGATTTCATCAAGGAACAACGTGCCGCCGTTGGCAAACTCGAACTTGCCGATCCGCCGCTTCTGCGCCCCGGTAAACGCCCCCGGCTCATGGCCGAACAGTTCGCTTTCCACCACGGATTCGGCCAGTGCCCCGGCGTTGATGGCAACGAAGGGCCCGGTGCGGCGGTTCGACAGGTCGTGCAGGGCGCGCGCCACCACTTCCTTGCCGGCGCCGGTTTCACCGAGGATCAGCACATCGGCGCGGGTCGCCGCCAGCGCGCCAATCTGCTCGCGCAGGCGCAGCATCGGCGCCGACTGGCCCACCAAACGGGTGCTCAGTTGCTGGCGATCACTCAGGGCCAGGCGCAGGCTGCGGTTGTCCAGCACCAGCCGGCGCAGGGCCAGGGCGCGGCGTACGCTGTCGAGCAGGGCGTCGCTGGCAAAGGGTTTCTCGAGGAAGTCATAGGCGCCAGCGCGCATCGCCTGCACCGCCAGTGGCACATCGCCGTGGCCGGTGATCAGCAGCACCGGCAGCTCCGGGTCCTGGCCGTGAAGTTCGGCGAGCAGCTCCAGGCCATCCATGCCGGGCATGCGAATGTCGCTGACCACCACTCCCGGCCAGTCGCGCGACAGCTGCGCCGTAAGGCCAGTGGCTTCGCCAAGGGGCAGGACTTTCAGCCCGGCCAGGTCCAGGGTCTGGCACAGGGCCTGACGCAGGTGTGGATCATCGTCGATCAACACCACCTGAATCTGGTTATCGATACTCATACACTGCGGTCCTCGGACGGTTGCAGACTGACGCCAGGTGCTCCGGCGCGCAGTTTCAAGGTTATCAGTGCGCCGCCTTCCTTGTGGTTGGCAAACAACAGTTCGCCACCAAAGGCACGCATCAGGGTGTCACAGATGGCCAGGCCCAACCCCAGGCCCTGGGTGCGGGTCTTGGTGGTGTAGAAGGGCTCGCCGGCGCGCCCCAGGGCTTCCATGCAGAACCCCGGCCCGTTGTCGCGGATGTACAGGTTGACGCCTTGATCGGTGGATTCGGCACTCAGCCACAGTTTGCGCGGCGGGCCCTTTTCGGTCAGGGCGTCCAGGGCGTTGGCCAGCAGATTGCCCAGTACCTGGCGCAGGCGGGTTTCCCCGGCTTCTACCCACAGGGATGCCTCTGGCAAGTCGCGGATCAGTTCCACTTCCATGGCCCGCCGGCGCTTGGCCAGCAACGCCAGCGCGTCGTCCAGGGCTGGTTGCAGGGCCACGCTTTCCGGGGCATGCCGGTCGCGGCGGGCAAAGGCGCGCAAGTGCGCGATGATCGAGGCCATGCGCCCGGTCAGTTCGCTGATCAACTTGAGGTTGCCCCGGGCGTCATCGGTGCGCTGGTGGTCGAGGAGAATCCCGGCGTTTTCCGCGTAACTGCGGATGGCCGCCAGGGGTTGGTTGAGCTCATGGCTGATGCTCGCCGACATGGTACCCAGCGCCGACAGTTTGCCGGCTTGCACCAGGTCATCCTGGGCGCGTACCAGCTCCTGCTGGGCATTTTCCCGCTCCAGTACTTCCTGGCGCAGGCGGCGGTTGAGGCCTTCGAGGTCGCTGGTCCGCTCAGCCACGCGCATTTCCAGCTCGCGCCGGGCCTTGGCTTCAAAGGCGATGCGTTCCAGGTAATGACGCCGGCGCTGCATCATCAGGCCGAGCAGCAGCATCAGCACCAGCAAGGTCGCGCCGCCGACTGCGACTACCGTGCGCACGGGGCGGTCGATCAGGGTGCGGGGTGCAAGGATTTCCACATTCCAGCCGGTTTCGGCGATTTCGGTGGATTGACGCAGCCAGGCGCTGGAGCTGAAATTCAGGGGCTGCGGATCGCGGGTCGGGTAGGGCTGGATCGCGATGATGGCCTGGCGCTCGGCCTCGGTCAGTGGCCGGGTGGTGCGAAAACGCCATTGTGGGCGTGAGGTCAGGATCACCACGCCGTTGTGGTCAGTCACCAGCAGTTGTTCGGGGGTCTGGCCCCACAGGCTTTCGGTGTGGTCCAGGTCAACCTTGACCACCAGCACGCCGATCACATGTTCGTCTTCTCGCACCGCAGCGGCAAAGAAGTACCCGCGCTTGGCCGACGTGGTCCCCAGGCCGAAGAAGCGGCCCAGGCGCCCGGCCATGGCTTCGCTGAAATAAGGCCGAAAGGAAAAGTTGCGGCCGACGAAGCTGTCCTGTTTGTCCCAGTTCGAGGCGGCCAGGGTCTTGCCGCGGGTGTCCATCAGGTACATCACTTCCACGCCCGCCTGGGCCGCCACCTGCTTGAGCAATTGGTTGGCGGCCACCAGGTTGGTACTGACCTGGGGCGCTGCCAGGGCGGTACGCAGGGCCGGCAGGTCGCCGAGGATCTGCGGCAACACTTCGTAGCGGTGCAGGGTACCCAGCAGGTTGGCGACGTACAGGTCGAGGGTCTGGCGGTTCTGCCCGGCCAGCTCGCTGCGGTAGTAACGCTCGGCCAGATGCTCCAACGGCCACAGCAGTGGCGCCAGGCACAATGCCAGCAAGGCCAGGCTGCGCCAGCGGGGTCTGCGTGGAAGGGGTGGAGTCATGTAAGTCTGCGCCTGTGGGTACAGGCGCATTATGCCTAGTGCTGCTGTGCAAGACACTCGCGCAATGCTTCGCGCCACTGCGGTTGGCTAACTTGCCATTGTTGTTGCAGGCGGCTGCAATCGAGGCGCGAGTTCAACGGGCGCTTGGCGGGCGTTGGGTACTCGCTGGCAGGAATCCCTTCAAGCGCGGCGCAGGCCTTGCCTTCGGCCAGCAATTGCTCGCCGATGGCCTGGGCAAAGCCGAACCACGAGGTCTCGCCCTGGGCCGTCAGGTGATACACGCCCCACTCGCCGGCCTGGCCAGCCTGCCAGCGCTCGATCAGTGCGCGGGTGCTGTCGGCGATGGTCCCGGCCCAGGTCGGTGCGCCGATCTGGTCGGCGACGATGCGCATGTGGGGTTTTTCCTGGAGCAGGCGCTGCATGGTCAGCAGGAAATTCTTGCCATGGCTCGAATACACCCAACTGGTGCGCAGGATCAGGTACTGACCACCCACTGCCGCGATGGCCTGTTCGCCCGCCAGCTTGCTCATACCGTAGACGCCCAACGGGTTGGGCGCATCGTCCTCGCTGTAGGGCGCGGGTTTGCTGCCGTCGAACACGTAGTCGGTGGAGTAGTGGATCAGCGGGATGCCCAAGGTCTTGGCTTCTTCGGCCAGGACACCGGGCGCCGTGGCATTGATCGCGAAGGCGATGTCGGGCTCGTTCTCGGCCTGGTCGACAGCGGTATGCGCCGCCGCGTTGATGATCAGCTCGGGACGATGGCTGCGTACCTGTTGGCGGATCTGTTCGGGGTTGGCCAGGTCGAGCTGGTCGCGACCGAGCACCACCAGTTCGCCCAGGCCCTGCAGCCGCTGTTGCAGCTCGCGGGAAACCTGGCCGTGTTGGCCGGTGATGAGGATTTTCAAGGGTGTACCGCTCACATTCATTTGGCTTCCCCAGCGAGGGTGAACAGGTACTGGCCATAACCAGTTTTGCCGAAGTATTTGGCCCGTTCGAGCAGATGGTCGCGGTCGATCCAGCCGTTCTCGTAGGCGATTTCTTCCAGGCAAGCCACTTTCAGGCCCTGGCGGTGCTCGATGGTCTGAACATAGATCGAGGCTTCCAGGAGGCTGTCATGTGTACCGGTATCGAGCCAGGCGAAGCCACGGCCGAAGCGCTCGACATGCAGGTCGCCACGCTTGAGGTAGGCATTGTTGACGTCGGTGATCTCCAATTCGCCCCGTGGCGATGGCTGGACGGCCTTGGCGATCTTGACCACATCGTTGTCATAGAAGTACAGGCCGGTCACGGCATAGCTGGACTTTGGCTTGGCGGGTTTTTCTTCGATGGACAGCGCGCGTCCTTCAGCGTCGAAATCAATTACGCCGAAGCGCTCCGGATCCTTGACCCAGTAGCCAAACACCGTCGCGCCGGATGGACGCTTGGCGGCGGCGCGCAGTTGCTCGCTGAAATGCTGGCCGTGGAAGATGTTGTCACCCAGGATCAGACAAACCGGGTCATTACCGATGAATGTTTCGCCGATCAGGAAGGCCTGTGCCAAGCCATCGGGCGAGGGTTGTTCGGCATAGCTGATTTGCACGCCGAACTGGCTACCGTCACCTAGCAGGTTGCGGTACTGCGGCAAGTCCACCGGTGTGGAGATCACAAGGATCTCCTTGATTCCGGCGAGCATCAGCACGGAAATCGGGTAGTAGATCATCGGTTTGTCGTACACCGGCAGCAGTTGCTTGGAAACCCCCAGGGTAATGGGGTGCAGGCGCGTCCCGGAGCCACCGGCAAGTACGATTCCCTTCATCATGCAATCAGGTCCTTCGCTTCGGTGTTACCGAGTCGTTCGCCCTGGTAACTGCCGTCCTGGACCCGACGGCACCATTCCAGGTTATCGAGGTACCACTGAACGGTCTTGCGCAGGCCGGTTTCGAAGGTTTCTTCAGGAACCCAGCCCAATTCGCGCTCGATCTTGCTGGCGTCGATGGCGTAGCGCTGGTCGTGGCCTGGGCGATCCTTGACGAAGGTGATCAGGTCGCTGAATTGGGCAACGCCGGCCGGGCGCTGTGGCGCCAGCTCTTCGAGCAGTGCACAGATGCCACGGACCACGTCGATGTTTTTCTGCTCGTTGTGCCCGCCGATATTGTAGGTCTCGCCCACCACACCTTCGGTGACCACTTTGAGCAACGCACGGGCGTGGTCTTCGACAAACAACCAGTCGCGCACTTGCAGGCCGTCGCCGTACACCGGCAGGGCTTTACCTGCCAGGGCATTGAGGATCACCAGCGGGATGAGCTTCTCTGGGAAGTGGAACGGCCCGTAGTTGTTCGAGCAGTTGGTCAGCAGCACCGGCAAGCCGTAAGTGCGCTGCCAGGCGCGGACCAGGTGGTCGGATGCCGCCTTGCTCGCGGAGTAGGGCGAGCTTGGCGCGTAAGGCGTGGTTTCGGTGAACAGATCATCCACGCCATGCAGGTCGCCATACACTTCGTCGGTGGAGATGTGATGGAAGCGGAAGGCACTCTTGGCCGGCTCTGCCAACTGTTGCCAGTAAGCGCGAGTGGCTTCCAGCAGGCTGTAGGTGCCGACGATGTTGGTCTGGATAAAGTCCGACGGGCCGTCGATGGAGCGGTCGACATGGGACTCGGCTGCCAGGTGCATGATGGCCTGGGGCTGAAAGCGTGCCAGCACTGCGCTGACGGTGGCCTGGTCGATGATATCGGCCTGGACGAATTCATAGCGGGCATTGCTCGCAATGCTGGTCAGCGACTCAAGATTGCCGGCGTAGGTCAGTTTGTCGAGGTTGAGAACTTCATGTTCAGTGTTTTGAATCAAATGGCGGATCAGTGCGGAACCGATAAAACCGGCACCACCGGTAACAAGAATACGCATGTCGGGAGGCCTTTTCCTTAGACGGACATTGAGCGAATGGGGCATAGCTTGCGGGCTTGCGATGGGCGGTGCAAGGGGCGGTGGTCAGATTGGCCCGACTTGCGTGCTCAAAGAAGACAATCACAATGGGTTAGGGTTGCATCAAACCTATCAACAATGGCGATATAAGCGCCGGACAAAAAACCAGGGGCCGTCACATGTTGCTCGATACATTGATCCACCGCGCCAGTTTGCCGTGCCCGCAGGTCGGGCCGCAGCAGGCTTTGCAGTTGCTGGAGCAGCATTACGGCCTCAGTGGCACGCTGCAGTCCCTGGGCAGCCAGCAAGACCTCAATTACCGCGTCGACAGTGACCGTGGCCGCTTCGTCCTGAAAATCTGCCGTGGCGAGTATGCCGCCATGGAGCTGCACGCCCAGCATGCGGCCCTGGCGCACTTGCAATCCGAGGTGCGGGTGCCAGAGGTCATCAGGGCTCTCGACGGCGAGCAACTGCTGACCGTGACGGTCGCCGGGCAAACCCTGCATGTGCGTTTGCTGGACTATATCGAAGGCCAGCCGCTGACCCACCTGCCGCACCTGGGCCGTGAGGTGATCGAAGGTTTTGGCCGGCTGTGCGGGCAGATGAGCCAGGCGTTGGCCGGCTTCACCCATGCGGGCCTTGCGCGCACGCTGCAGTGGGACCCGCGCCATGCCGGGGAGTTGATCAGCCATTTGTTGTCGACACTCGACAACCTGCCGCACCGCGCGGCCCTGGAACGGGTCGCCGCACAGGTCGAGCAGCGCATCCGGCCCCTGGCCGATCAATTGCCCTGGCAAGCCGTGCATATGGATATCACCGACGACAATGTGGTCTGGCAGCGCGATGCCCAGCGGCATTGGCAGGTGCAGGGGGTCATCGATTTCGGCGACCTGGTGCACACCTGGCGGATTGCCGATCTGTCGGTGACCTGCGCCGCGTTACTGCACCACGCCGAGGGCGACACGTTCGCGATCCTGCCGGCGATCCAGGCCTGTCACGCCCTGACGCCCCTGCAGCCGCAAGAATTGCAGGCGCTGTGGCCGCTGATCGTGGCCCGCGCGGCGGTGTTGGTGTTGAGCAGTGAACAGCAGCAGCGCCTGGACCCGGATAACACCTACCTGTTGAAGAATGCCGAGCACGAGTGGGAAATCTTCCAGGTTGCCACCTCGGTGCCATTTGAGTTGATGGAGTCGGCGATCCTGGCTTGCGTCGGTGCTACCCCGTCGTTCACGGCCAGCGAAGACTTTGCCCCGCTGCTGCCGGGCCTGGTGGGACGCGAGTTCGCGCTGGTCGACCTGGGCGTGCTCAGCCCGCATTTTGAAGCAGGTAATTGGGAAGCCCCTGGCATCGATCAGCAACTATTGCAGCAAGCGGCGGCGGCCCATGGCTTGGCGGCCAGCCGTTATGGCCAATATCGCCTGTCCCGCACGCGCCCCGATTGCGCGGCCGAACCCGATACCTTCGCGCTGCATGTGGAACTGCATGCGCCTGCGGGTACGGTCGTCCAAGCGCCGTTTGCCGGCACCCTGCGGCGCACGGCCGATGGCGGCCTGTGTCTGCACAGTGCGCAACTGAATATATGGCTGTGGGGGGTTGAACCGACGTTGCAAGCCGGTGCCGCGGTGCTCAAGGGCCAGGTCCTGGGTGAGGCTGGCGGGCTATTGGCGGTGCAACTGTGCCGCGTCGACCTTGAGCCACCGTTGTTCTGCACGCCATCGCGCGCTGCGGCCTGGCAGGCGTTGTGCCCCTCGCCGGCGACGCTGCTGGGTCTTGCCTGCGACGCCGAGCCGGAGCTGGATCCACACGCCTTGCTGGCCCGGCGCGATGCCAGCTTTGCGCGCTCGCAGAAGCATTATTACGTTGACCCGCCGCGCATCGAACGCGGTTGGCGCAACCATCTGATCGATATGCAGGGCCGTTCGTATCTGGACATGCTCAACAACGTCGCGGTGCTGGGCCACGGCCATCCGCGCATGGCACAGGTGGCGGCGCGGCAGTGGTCGTTGCTCAACACCAACTCACGCTTTCACTACGCCGCGATTGCCGAGTTCTCCGAGCGCTTGCTGGCCCTGGCCCCGGATTGCATGGACCGGGTGTTCCTGGTCAACAGTGGCACCGAAGCCAACGACCTGGCGATCCGCCTGGCCTGGGCCTACAGCGGCGGGCGCGACATGCTCAGCGTGCTGGAGGCTTACCACGGGTGGTCGGTGGCGGCCGATGCGGTGTCCACTTCGATTGCCGACAACCCCCAGGCCTTGAGCAGCCGGCCAGACTGGGTGCATCCGGTGACCGCGCCCAATACCTATCGTGGCCAATTCCGTGGCCCGCACAGTGCGCCGGATTATGTGCGCAGCGTCGAGCACAACCTGGCGAAGATCGCGGCCAGCCAGCGCCAACTGGCGGGTTTTATCTGCGAGCCGGTGTATGGCAATGCCGGCGGTATTTCCTTGCCGCCGGGCTACCTGCAGCAGGTGTACGCCCTGGTCCGCGCCCAGGGTGGGGTGTGTATTGCCGATGAAGTGCAGGTCGGCTACGGACGCATGGGCCATTTCTTCTGGGGCTTTGAAGAGCAGGGCGTGGTGCCGGACATCATCACCATGGCCAAGGGCATGGGCAACGGCCAGCCCCTGGGCGCGGTGATTACCCGCCGGGAAATCGCCGAAGCGCTGGAGGCCGAAGGGTATTTCTTCTCGTCCTCAGGCGGCAGCCCGGTCAGTTGCCGGATTGGCCTGGCGGTGCTGGATGTGATGGAGCAAGAAAAACTCTGGGAAAACGCCCAGGTGGTCGGCGCGCATTTCAAGGCGCGGCTGCAAGCGTTGATCGAGCGCCATCCCCTGGTGGGAGCGGTGCATGGCTCGGGCTTCTATCTGGGGTTGGAGTTGGTGCGGGATCGGCAGACGCTGGAACCGGCCACCGAAGAGACCGCACGGTTGTGCGATCGTCTACGTGAACTGGGGATTTTCATGCAACCGACCGGGGACTATCTGAATATCCTCAAGATCAAGCCGCCGATGGTAACGTCTAAACGCAGTGTGGATTTCTTTGTCGACATGTTGTCGAAGGTGTTGGATGAAGGGTTGTAGACACCTTTCTATGAGTTGAAATGAGATCACCACTGTGGGAGCGGGCTTGCTCGCGAAAGCGGTGTATCAGTGACAGATTTGTAGACAGGCACACCGCTTTCGCGAGCAAGCCCGCTCCCACAAGGGCGATGGTGTTTCAGACTTTAAGCCGATTGTTATCGGGAATATTTTGCTTTTTTTCGATGGGTGGAGATCTGCAAGCTTTAAAAGCCGATTTTTATCCGCTATAAAGTCGCCCAGCATTCCCCTTTCTGTCATCGGCCCCGGTTATCCTGGCCGCTGACCACCGCCCAGGAGATGATTCATGAGCCGTATCGTTACCGTCGCCGCTACCCAGATGGCTTGTTCCTGGGACCTCGAAGCCAATATCGAGACCGCTGAGAAGCTGGTCCGTGAGGCCGCCGCCAAAGGCGCGCAGATCATCCTGATCCAGGAACTGTTCGAAAGCCCTTACTTCTGCCAGAAGCCAAACCCGGACTATCTGCAACTGGCAACTCCGGTTGCAGAAAACGTGGCTATCAAGCACTTCCAGAAAATCGCCAAGGAACTGCAAGTCGTCCTGCCGATCAGCTTTTTCGAGCTGGCCGGCCGTGCGCGTTTCAACAGCATCGCGATCATCGATGCCGACGGCTCCAACCTCGGGATTTATCGTAAAAGCCACATCCCGGATGGCCCTGGCTACCACGAAAAGTACTACTTCAACCCGGGCGATACCGGCTTCAAAGTGTGGAACACCCGCTACGCAAAAATCGGCGTGGGCATCTGCTGGGACCAGTGGTTCCCGGAATGCGCCCGCAGCATGGCGCTGCAAGGCGCGGAAATCCTGTTCTACCCGACCGCCATCGGCAGCGAGCCGCACGACAAGACCATCTCGTCCCGCGACCACTGGCAGCGTGTGCAACAAGGCCATGCCGGCGCCAACCTGATGCCGCTGATCGCCAGCAACCGCATCGGCAACGAAGAGCAGGACGGCTACGACATTACCTTCTACGGCTCGTCGTTCATTGCCAACCAGTTCGGTGAGAAGGTCGAAGAACTCAACGAAACCGAAGAAGGCATCCTGGTGCACAGCTTCGACCTCGATGAACTGGAGCACATCCGCAGTGCGTGGGGCTCGTTCCGTGATCGCCGGCCGAACCTGTACGGCGCGCTCAAGACCCTCGACGGTTCCCTGGAGTCCTGATCGCCATGACCACTTTGCACAGCACGCCTCGCGCTGACGGCTTCTATATGCCAGCCGAGTGGGCACCCCAGACCCAGGCCTGGATGATCTGGCCCGAGCGCCCGGACAACTGGCGCCTGGGCGGCAAACCGGCACAGGCGGCCCATGTGGCGGTGGCCAAGGCCATTGCGCGCTTTGAGCCGGTGACGGTCGCGGTTTCGGCCGGCCAGTACGAAAACGCCCGGGCGCGCCTGGATGTGCCGAATATTCGCGTGGTGGAGATGTCCAGCGACGACGCGTGGGTACGCGACAGCGGGCCGACCTTCGTGATCAATGACCAGGGTGAAGTCCGTGGCGTGAATTGGGACTTCAATGCCTGGGGCGGGTTTGACGGTGGCTTGTATGCGCCGTGGAACCGCGACTCCCAGGTGGGCGGCAAGATCCTGGAGATCGAGCGCAGCCCGCGTTATCGCACTGAGGGGTTTGTGCTCGAAGGCGGGTCGATTCACGTCGATGGCGAAGGCACGCTGATCACCACCGAGGAATGCCTGCTCAACCGCAATCGCAACCCGCATCTGGGCCGTGCAGAAATCGAAGCGGTCCTCAGCGCCAACCTGGCGGTGGATAAAATCATCTGGTTGCCCGACGGTCTGTTCAACGACGAAACCGACGGCCATGTGGATAACTTCTGCTGCTACGTGCGCCCGGGTGAAGTGCTGCTGGCCTGGACTGACGACCCGCAAGACCCGAACTATGCGCGCTGCCATGCTGCCATGGACGTGCTGCAAAACAGCACCGATGCCAAGGGCCGCGCATTTATTGTGCATAAAATGCCGATCCCGGGGCCGCTGTACGCCACTGAGCAAGAATGCGCCGGTGTCGACCCGGTGGATGGTTCCCAGGAGCGTAATCCGACCGTGCGTTTGGCCGGTTCCTACGTCAACTTCCTGATCGTCAACGGCGGCATTATTGCGCCGAGTTTTGATGATCCGCTGGACAGCCGTGCCCAGGAAATCCTTCAGGGTCTGTTCCCGCAACATGAAGTGGTGATGGTGCCCGGCCGTGAACTGTTACTGGGTGGCGGCAATATCCACTGCCTGACCCAACAACAGCCCGCACCGCACAAAAACTGAGTGCACTTGTAACAGGCAATTTCGCCGTACGGCGACTGATCGCCGCTAGTTGCACCGAGCAGTAACAGCAAGCCCATGGCCCGTGAGGGTCGTGGGCTTTTTTGTGTCTGGCGCCAGATAAACCGGGCTTATTGGCACAGCTCTTGTATCGACGCTGTGACAGTGATCGGGGTTTGTGACTGCGCAGTTCTGTCATAAACCTTGAGTAAGTTAGCCGCTCAAGCAGTAGGAGAGAGCGCTGAAATGAACGCCGATATCAACCTGGTCTATAAACGCGCGTCCCATCCCCTGGCAGTGCGGGGCGACGCGATTCACGCGCTGGCACTCTGGTTGAAGGCAAACGGCTCGCGCCGGATCAGGCAGGCTGATTCGCGCAGGGTGATGAGTGAGCGTTACCCGGTGGGGTTGTTCAGCGAGGATGAAGTGCAGGTGCTGTGCGACTTGATCCAGAACTGATGGGCACTGATTTCCAAATGTGGGAGCTGGCCCGCTTTTATCAAAAATAAAATAAGTCATTGATTCAAAAAGTGACCGTATTTTTGTGGCGAGCGGGCTTGCCCCGCGTCGGGCGCATAGCGCCCCCAACGAAAGACGAATGCGTGCGCAGAGGCTGGTTTTGGGGCTGCTGCGCAGCCCAACGCGGGGCAAGCCCGCTCGCCACTAAGGGGCCAGTTTGCTGCGCGACAGCGCCATGTCGAATCTCACATGAATCGTGTGTACCAGTGGCGTTGGGCGAGGGTTAGAAGTTGTACGTCCCCGTCACCACCAGGCTGCGCGGGTCGCCAAACTGGATCTGGTTGGCGCTGGTCGCCGACGCGTAGTACGTCTTGTCGCTGATGTTGTTCAGCGCCGCCTTCACATCCCATTCCTTGTGCCGGAAGCCCGCCAGGGCGTCCCAGCGGCCATAGCCGGGCAGCATCACGGTATTGGCGTTATCGGCATAACGATCGCCCACCAGGGTCAGGCCGGTTTCGGCGTACCAGCCCATCTCGGGTTTCCAGGTCACGAACAGGCTGGCGTTGCGCTTGGCCACGTCGCTGATGCGCTTGCCTTCAAAGCCGTTGTTGTCTTTCACCACCTTGGCATCCTGTACGCCGACGCCGCCGCGCACATACCAGTTGCCGACGATTTTGCCGGTGGTGGTCAGCTCGATACCACGGGAGCGTTGTATGCCGCTGAGCAGGGTGATCAGCGGGTTCTCCGGGTCACGGGTGCGGCGGTTGTACAGTTCCAGTTCATACACGGCGAGGGTGGTGCTCAGGCGGTCGTCGAGCCAGTCGCTCTTGACCCCGATTTCTTTTTGCTTGGTCAGCTCGGGGCTCAGGTCGTTGGCATTGCCCGGCGCATTCGGGGTGATGCCGATCAGGCCGCCACCGGTGGGGGAAAACGTCTTGCTCCAGGACGCGTAGAACGAATGGTTCTCCACCGGCGTCCACACCACGCCCAGCCGTGGGCTGGTGTTGTGGCTGTCGACGGGTTGCCGGATATGGGTGATCTTATTAGTGGTTTCTACTTCAAAACGGTCGTAGCGCAGACCGGCGAGGACTTGCCACTGATCGTTCAGGCGCAGTTGGTCCTGCACATACAGCCCCTGGCTTTCGACTTCGGTGTGGTTGTTGCTGGAGATCCTCATCGGCCCGGTATGGCTCAGGTGCCGGTTGGGGTGGTTCAGATCAAGGCCGGGCACTGTTGCCGTTACCGCGCTGTACAGCTTCGGATCACGGCGCTGGCTGCCCAATTCCACACCGCTCAGCAGGCGATGCTCCAGGCCAAAGGTGTTGAAGCCGCCTTCGAGCTCGACGTTATTGAATACGTTGCGCGTCCTCAGGTCCTGCTGCCAGCGCTGACGCCCGACCTTGTTGGTCACGGCGTCGTAGCCGGTCAGGTAGGTGTTGTCGAAGTCACTGTCGAGCTTGAACACGCCCAGGGTGTGGCGCAGTTGCCAACTGTCGTTGAGCTCATAGGCGAGCTTGGAGCGCAGGGATTGGGTGGTGTCGTCGATGTAGTCGCGCGGGTCGCCGTAGGTGGTGTCGCGGCTCACATCGGCCGGGCGTCCACGCACGCCAGGGATGCCACGGTCCGGGGTGCGGTCGTAGCGGCTGTATTCGTATTGCACCAGCCAGTTCAGTTGCGGGGTCAGTTGCCAGCTTATCGACGGCGCGAACAGTTTGCGGTTGCCGCTGATATCGTCGCGGAAACTGTCGGTGTCCTCGTTACCCATGTTCAGGCGCAGGCTGATGTTCTCGCTAGGGTCGGCGCTCAAGTCGGTGTACAGGCTGCGCAACCCGTTGGTGCCGCCCTGGGCCTCGATACTGGAAGCACGCCCGGCCTGGGGCAGCTTGCTGACGCGGTTGACGATCCCACCCTGGCCGCCACGCCCGTACAGCACTGCGGCGGGGCCCTTGAGCACGTCGATGCGCTCGATATTGTGCAGGTCGCGCACGTACTGGCTGTCGTCACGGATGCCATCGAGGTAGAAGTCGCTGCTGGCCTCGAAGCCGCGGATGCGCAAACTGTCGAAGCGCGTATCGGCGCCGCTGCTGACGTTGGGGATACCGCTCAAGGCCTGGCCCAGGTCGTTGGTGCCGTAGGCGCGCAGGTTCTCGGTCTTTACCGAATCAATCGCCTGGGGCACGTAGCGCACCGGCGTATTTGCGCGCGTGATTTATTCTTGCGCTGCCCGCTCGGGTATTTGTATCAAGATGTGTCTTGTAGGGAATTTTACGCCACATTGGAAATTGCGTTACCCACCAGCGGCTTATTCACCGTATGAATCGGGCGAGCGTATATATGGCGTAAATAATGGCTAAATAATATCGCTTAGACTTTTTTTGCCTAAATACAGACGATTCACTAAATTGACATGCGGTTGAAGGCGCGGATAGGATTCGCCTCAACGCCTGTGGCTAACCGCCATGACTTCTCTATAAAAAAAGGCCCGCGGCATATTCGGTCGTCCGCGGGCCTTTTTTTATCCGGGGAAAGTCGATACCAAAAAAGCCAAATGGAGCCAGGTGTCACAGCGCGTACTCAACCAGTAATAAGGAATAAAAAAATGTTGAATAAACGGATGGGTCTGCTTGCTCTGGGGATTTTGAGCGCTACTCAGGCAATGGCAAACGACCAGGAGCAATCCAAAGGCTTCGTGGAAGACAGTCACCTGAACATCGCGGCGCGTAATGCGTATATCAGCCGCGATTACAAAGACGGTGGTCAAGATAAAGCCGAGTGGGGCCAAGGCTTCATCGGTAAGTTCGAGTCCGGCTTCACCCAAGGCACCGTCGGTGTGGGTGTGGACGTGATCGGCCAATACGCCATCCGTCTGGACGGTGGTAAAGGTCGCAGCGGCGCTGGCGGTATCAACTTCTTCAAGCAAGGCGACAGCGGCGCAGCACCACACGACCTGGCCAAGGGCGGCGCAGCCGTCAAGGCACGCATCTCCAACACTGTGCTGAAGTACGGTGACCAGATGCCAGCCGTGCCGGTCCTGCAGTACGACAACTCCCGTCTGTTGTCGGAAACCTACACCGGTACCTCGATCGTCTCCAAAGAGATCAAAGGTCTGGAGCTGCAAGGTGGTTACTTCACCAAGGAAGCCCAAAAAGGCGCCGAAGGCACCGACAGCGGCAACCTGAAAAACATCGCCTACCTGGGCGGTAGCTACAAGTTCACCGAAAGCCTGTCGGCCGCGCTGTACGCATCCGACATGGAAGACGTGCTGAAGAAGCAATACGTCAACGTCAACTACGTGCTGGCCCTGCCACAAGAGCAGTCGCTGACTTTTGACTTCAACGGCTACAAGACCAAGCTGGACAAGAGCTTCGCCCAGCTGACTCAAGGTGATGCTAGCGCTCGCGACAACAAAATCTGGAGCCTGGGCGCCACTTGGGCCTTCGGTCCGCACAGCCTGACCCTGGCTCACCAGCGCAGCTCCGGTGACACTGGCTACATGTACGGCGGCTATCGCAACAACACCCGTGGCAGCGGTATCGGCGACGGTGGTAATACCATCCTGCTGGCCAACTCCTACTGGTCTGACTTCAACGCTAAAGACGAGCGCTCCTGGCAGGTCGGCTACGGCATTGACTTCACCACCTTCGGTGTACCGGGCCTGAGCTACAACATCGCTTACGTGCGCGGCACCAACATCGACGACGGTAGCAACCGTGGCGATGGCACCGAGCGTGAAATCTTCAACCAGTTCAAGTACGTGGTACAGAGCGGCCCGGCTAAAGACCTGAGCCTGCGTGCCCGCGCTTCGTGGTTGCGTGTTTCGACCAACGCCAACAACTACAACGTTGGTGGTAACGAAATCCGTCTGTTCGCCGACTACCCGATCAACGTGTTCTAAGATCGAGCGTCGTGCCTGATACCAGGCAATAAAAAACCCCGACTTGTCGGGGTTTTTTTATACCTGCCTGAAAGCCTACGCCTTGACCTGCGCCAGCTTCTGGCAGTTGGCCTTGCGCGCCGGGTACTGCCCGCATTTGCGCAGCACGCTCTGCACCTGCTGGGTGTTTTGCAGTTGCTGGTTGGCCAGCAGCTTCTCGGTGATAAACAACTCTTCCGAGCCCAGGTTGCGTTCGGCCTTGTCGATCATGGCCAGCGCGGCCTTGCCGTCGCCGCGCTTGAGGTAGTAGCTGATCATCAAGTCATAGGTCGAAGGCCCAGCCAGGGACCAGTCCTTGATCGCCTGCAACTCCTTGAGCGCATCGGCATTTCTGCCTTGGGCCAGGCGTACGGCGTAGGCGGTGCGACGGATGTTCGGCTGATCCTTGACCGGTGAACTCAAGGCGCGCCGGATAAAGGCATCGGCCTCGGGCACTTTGTTTTTTGCCAGGGCAGCGGTGGCGGCGTACGCATCCTTGTAGCCTTGCATGGCCTTGGCCACGGGCGCGGCGTCACGTACCTTCGGCCAGCTCGTGGTGTTTACTCGGGCGCGGCGTTCCTTGCGGTACTCGCGTTGCAGGTATTGGCGCAGCTCGGTGTCACGGTCGATGGCGGACATGTGGGAGCGGTTGAAGTAATCGGTGGTGGCGGTGATGGTATTGGTCAGGCCATCCTTGACCAGCACGTCCAGCTCTTTGGTAAAGCGGTCGAGGTTGAACTGTTGCAATGAGTCTTGCATCGCGTCCTTGCGGGCGGTGAGAAAGCCCGTCAGCAGCGGCTTCTGCTTGCCCTGGAAATCATTCAAGCGTTCCAGGCTATGGGTGGCCGCACGCGGCGCGTAGCCGGCGCGGATCATCAGGTCGGTGCCGAGCAAATCTGCCTGGTCTTCCTGGCTGCGGCCCCAGGCGGTGCTCCAGACGTTGTCGGAAAAACTGTTGGCCAGCGAGGTATACAGCACGGTGTTGCCGATGGTTTTTTGCGTGCCCGCCGGGTCCTTGCTGAACAGTTTCATGGTGCCCGAACTGCGATCCACCCCGGTGTTGGCCGCCACGGTTGCCAGGGCCACAGTGGAGGCTACGGTGGTGAACATGTCCTTCTGCTGCTTGAAGGCGGCGGCGCGGTCATGGTGATGCAGCAGCACATGGCTCATCTCGTGGCCGAGCATGGCGGCGATTTCATCTTCGCTGCCGACGTTTTCCAGCATGCCCAGGGGCACGAAGATATTGCCGTACGGGTCCGCCGACGGCCCGAAGCTGTAGCTGTCGGTGATCTTCACCTGCAGCAGCGGCAACTGCCCTGGCCAGCCCTTGGACAGGCGCGTGACGATGCTCTGCAAGTACACCTGCAACATCGGGATATCCGCCAGGTTCTGCTGGCGCGCCTCGGCGGCAGGTACGGTGCGACCGTCGTAACTCAAGCGCTGCTGGCCCGCGCGTTGCGGGTCGAGCTTGTAGTACTGGCGCACGTCGGCGTTATCCACATAGTGGCCTTCGACGCGTGACTGGGTCGATGGCCCCACCAGGTTCAGAAACGCCTGGTCTGCACCTTTCAAGGTGGCGCAGCCGCTGAGCAATGCACTGGCCAGCAATAGATATCCCTTCACCGCGGTACTCCCTTATTGATTGCAGCCGGCGCCGTAGCTGAGCGTGGAATTGTTGTGTGTGTCCTTGGCCAGGCTTTGGGGCATTAGCTGGCACGGCAGTGCGGTTTTGTGAAATGGCGGCTCGATACGCACGTCGCCGGTGTCCAGCCAGACTTTCTGCCCTGCCAATTCCACCTGGATCAGCTCCAGCGCCTGGTTGAGCTGCAACACCGGAAGAGGTTGCTTGGGTGCGTCTTTGCGCGCGATTTCCCGCTGCACTTTGCCTTGCTCGTCCACCACCTCCACCGGGTCGGCCAGGAACTCCTTGATGAGATGGGTTTCGGCCAGCACGCCCTGGCTGTAAAGCGCGGCGAGTAACACGATGAGGATCTTGTTCATCCTTGGTTTCCTTGAGTGAGACGACATGGCGGCACCCTTCAGCGGCCACGGTCGAAGAAGGCTTCGATCCGCTCGCTGAACAGCGCCAATGACAACAAAACAATCCCCAGTACGTTGACCAGGGTGATGTGGTTCAGATAGAGCACCCCGCACACCACCAGCAGCATCAGCATCACCAAACCCCACGACGGATAGGGCGAGGTGAAGAAGCGGATCTCCTGCCTGCGCCAGCGAGTCCAGGTATGCAGGCCGGCCAGACGCCGGGCATGCAGGGCCTTGAGCACGATAATCAGCGCCAGCAGCCCAAGCTCCAGCACGTCCACCCAGTGCAGGTTCCAACCGGGGAAATTGGCCGGCTCGCGCTCGTAATCCATGCCCTTGTTGATCAGGTTGTCCAAGGCCATGGCATGCAGGTAAACCCCAGGAATCAGGCCATGCACGGGTGACTGCACCACGTCGCCGGTGGAGGTGATGCTGGCCCCGACCATCACCAGCCGATCGCGCAGCAACCCGGCCACCAGCGCCTGATCTTCCGGCGAGCTGACCTCCAGGTCGCTGGCCGACAAGGTCAGGCTATAAGGGCAGCGGGCCTGGGCTGAGTCGTCCAGTTTCCAGAACACCGCCTGGAGCAACTGCGCCACCCAATCCAGTACGAAGTTGCGCGGCGCTGCGCAGTGGCGAATATCGGCGATCTGTGCCTGCTCGGGTGCCAGCTTCAAGCCCCACTGCACGGCGATTGGCTGCAAGCGTGAGGCCGCCTCGGCATCTTCGGGCAGACCCGTGCAGGGAGCGTCCTTGCAGAATTGGCGGTACATCGCCAAGGCCGGGGTTTCCATCACCCCCAGCGCGGTCGGCATTGCCAGCGGGTACTTGTCGTCCACACCGTCCCACACCACCAGCCCCGGCTGGCTGAATGCGGCAAATTGTTCGAGGGTATTGGCTTGGCCCTTTTCGCCACGCGTCACCCCGGTATTGGCCAGCAGCAAGGGAATGCCCCGGCGCTGATAGCGCTCGAACACATTCGCCAACAACTGACTGCCCCGCGTCGGGTCACCGAGGGAGTGATCGTGGCTGTACAGCAAATCCACAAACACCGCCTTGGGTTTGTAGGCCAGCAAGCGTTTGAACAACTTGCTCTGCTCGTTGTACGGCATCGGCCACGAGGTGTTGTTACGCATCAAGTAGGCGTCATCGACCAACACCACGGTGATGTGTTGCTGGCCGGTGCTGGGGTACTTGCTGGAAGACATCCGGTTGAGCCACTGGGCGGATGCCTTGTCACTGGAACTGGCCAGGCCGAAGGGGTCGAGCACCGCCAGCAACACGATAAAAATCGCGAGCAAATAGCGGCGGGGATTGAAAAGCGGGGGGTTCTTCGACATCCATGTCTCGATATAAAGCGGCGGGTGCTGTCAGGGGCAGGGTTTCCCGCGTGAATGCAGCGAATGCATGGGTTTTAAAGGACGGGGAGGGGGGTGTCAATTAGAAATATGGCTAAGTGCCATCTGGTGTGTCCGGCGGCGGTCCAGGCAGCGTGATGTGATGCCTGGACGCAGAGCTCTTGTTAGCCGGTCAGAAGTTCCAGCGGGTGGACAGCATCACATTGCGTGGGTCGCCGTAGTACGCCGAGTTGTAGAAACCAATGTTGGTGTAGTACGTCTTGTCGAAGATGTTGTTGACGTTCAGTGAGGCCGACACCGTGTCGGTGATCTGGTAGCGCGCCATTACGTCCACCAGCCAGAGCGGTTCCTGAGAGAACTTCTCGGTGGTGCCTTTGCCGTAGTTACTGAGCATCTTCCAGCCAGTACCTTGCCAGCGTACGCCGCTGCCCAGGGTGAGCTTGTCCAGTGGGCCCTTGAGCTTATAGCTGGTGTAGAGATTGACCTGGTCTTCCGGCTCCCAGGTAGAAACCTTTTCCCCCGCCTGATCGCGCATGATCTTGTGGGTATAGCCGGCCTGCAATTGCCAGCCAGGGCTCAGTTCACCGGACACTTCCGCTTCCCAGCCCTTGGTCTTGGCCTTGATCCCTTTGGAGGCGTAGTCGAGCCCAGGGTAGCTGCCGCCGATGTAGTCATCGTCATCCACCGCACGGTTTTCTTCATGCACCTGGAAGTACGCAAGGCTTGCGTTCAAGCGGCCATTGAAGAACTCGCCCTTGAGACCGACCTCGTAGTTCTTGCCTTCATCGGGTTCGATGGGCTTGTTGGTCCTGTCGCGGTAGTCGTCTTGTGGCAGGTAGATTTCGGTATAGCTGGCGTAGGCCGAGAGATAGTCGTTGAGGTCATAGACCGCGCCGACATAGGGCACCACCTTGCCGGTGTCCTTCACCTGGCTGGTGCCGCTGACCTCATAGTTGTTGACCCGGGTACCGAGCATCAGCGTCAGGTCATCCATCAGGCTAAAGCGCCCGGTGATGTAGCTGGCGCTCTGGCGGGTCAGTTCATCGTTACGCTTGGTTTGCGGGCCCCAGTCCGGTCGGGGGGCATCGCCGTCCCAGTTGAAGTAGTCGTGGCTATTGTTGAAGTTGGTGGCGTTGGTGTAATCCCGGCCCAGCCAGCGGGAACGGGACACCGAGGTGCCGAGCACCAGCTCATGCTCACGTCCAAACAGGCTGAAGGGCCCTGTGGCGTAAAGATCGCCGGTGTCGCTGGTGGTTTCACCGGTGTATTTGCGGGTCAGCATCATCGCCTTGCCCGTATTGACATCGGGTGACAGCAAGGCCGCCAGCGGTGCGTCGTAGCCGTTGATCTGGTGATTGTATTGCGCCTTGGCCACCCAGCCGTTTTCAAAGCTGTGCTCCAGGGTGGCGAACACAGTGCGCGTGTACTGTTCCCACTTACTGAACTTGGCACCGTTGTTGAACGAGCGCGAGGTGTTGATACGGTTGCCCGCCGAGTCATACAGCGAGGCAGATCCGGACCAGCTAGAACCTTGCGGGTCGCTGTCTTGATAGTCACCACCAACCGTCAGCAAGGTGTCCGGCGACAGATCAAACTCAAGAATCCCGTAATACACGTTGGTCTTGCGCTGGTAGTGATCCAGGAACGTATGTTTGTCCTGATAGGCGGCAACCGCTCGGCCACGGACATTGCCGGTCTCGGTCAGCGGGCCGCTGATATCGATTTCCGAGCGATAGTTGTCCCACGAGCCTGCACCCAGATCGATATAGCCTTTGAACGCCGAGGTCGGCTTTTTGCGCACCATATTGATCGTGCCCCCCGACCCGCCCGCACCGGTGAGCAGGCCGGTGGCGCCCTTGAGGATCTCCACGCGGTCGTACATCACCGTATCGGTCAGCGTATGGCCGGACGAATACTGGGCATCCTGCAGGATCGGAATGCCGTCGTACTGGAAGTTCTGGATGGCAAACCCACGCGAGAAATAAGCGGTGCGCTCGCTGTCGTAGGTGGCGACGGTGATGCCTGGTGTATAGCGCATCACGTCGTCGATGGATTTGAGGCTGAAATCATCCATGGCCTGGCGGGTGACCACAGAAATCGACTGCGGCGTTTGGCGAGGCGTCAGGACCAAGCGAGTCGCCGTCGCGATGGTGCCAGGGGTATATGACCCGGAGCCTTCAGTCACCGTCCCCAACTGGTTGGCGGTGACTTGGGTCGCACCCAGTTCCAGCGCGGCCTGCGCCGTGGCGGTGACCAGAACATATCCGCCGTTGCTCTGGCGTTGGGCCTGCAAGCCGCTGTTGGCGAGCAGCCGGGCCAGGCCTTCCTCGACGCTGTACGCGCCTTGCAACCCGCCGGTGGTGAGGTGGCGAGCCTGCTCGGTATCGAACGAAATAGTCACCCCAGCTTGCACACCAAATTGGCTGAGGGCCTTGCCCAGCGGGCCGGCGGCGATCGCGTAAGGCGCCGTGCTTTGGGCCATTGCCTGCGTCGGCAGGAGCGCCATTGCCGGCAGGCTTGCGAGGGTCAAGCCAAACAGCGCCAGGCGAACCGCACGTGTCAATGAAGTCCTGGCGTAGAGAGGAAGCGGGGGCATCGGATGATCCTTCCGTTGAGCTGGCAGAGAGCCGCTGTTATCGCGGCTTGTGTCATTGACGGATGAGAATCGGAATCAGCAAGGTAGCAGCCAAACAAATTTGCGCGGGCAATCAGGCCGGTTCGATACTGGCCCAATATCGCGTCAGATAACGCACCTTCACCGGTAGGGTTTTACTCAGGTTTTCCAGGACCGTATCCGTGTCGTCGATACGGAACGCACCTGAGATGCTCAGGTTTTGCACGCCAGCAGCGCAGCGCAGCACGCCAGGGCGATAGCGGCTCAACTCCTCGATAAAGTCACCCAGGCGCCAGTCGTCCACGCTCAACATACCTTGCACCCAGGCGGTCGAACCGGTTGGCAGCGGGTGAGGAGGGGAGACCGCATGGCGATCAAAAGTGACTTGTTGCCCGGCTTCGAGGCGCAATGGCTGGTGGTCATGGTTACCTGGCGTGACCTCGACCGCGTCCTGCAGAACGCCCACCTGCGTTTGCCCTGCCAGCGGGCGAACGCTGAAGCGGGTGCCGAGGGCACGCACGCTGCCATCAGTGGTGTACACAATAAATGGGCGGTGGGCGGGATCCTTGGCGGTCTGGATAAGAATCTCGCCACGGTACAGCTCGATCCGCCGCTGCCTGGCGTCGAAGTGGATATCCAGTGCCGTGTCGGCGTTCATTTCCAATTGCGACCCATCGTCCAGGCGGACCGAGCGCCGTTCGCCCAGGCGGGTGCGTTGCTGGGCGAGCATCGAGCGATATGGCACCTGCTCCACCGCCAGCCAGCTACAGCCGCCAACGGCCACCAGCATGCCGAGTATTTTCAGCACGTCACGGCGCTGTGCCTGGGCGGCGCCAAGGCTCGACAGGGCCGCTTGTCGAGGCATCTTTGCCCATTGTTGCTGCAACATTTCGACCCGGGCCCACGCCGCCGCGTGCTGTGGATTGGCATCTACCCATGCTTGCCAGGCCTGGGTCTGCGCTTCGCTGCCGCTGCCGTCGTTGAGCTGTACATACCAGGTTGCGGCGGCTTCCAGTGTCTTGAGGTCGACTGTGGCAGGCATCAAGGTTCGACCAGCAACAGGCAGCGCGTCATGGCCCGGATCAGATGGTTTTTGACCGTCGTCACCGACACGCCGAAGCGTTCAGCCGCGGCAACGTAACTCAGGCCTTCAAGCTGCACGGCGAGGAAAATCTCCCGGGTCCGGGTACCCAGTTCATCGAGCAGGCTATCAATGGCTACCAGCATTTCGATGATGGACAAACGAATCTCCGGCGAAACATCCACCGGCTCCGGCCTCTGGGCCAGGGCGTAAAGGTAGGCCCTTTCGATGGTGCGTCGGCGCGACTTGTCGATTAGCAGCGAACGGGCAATGGCACTCAGATAACCGCGGGGCTCGCGGATGGGCGTGTCATTGCGTGCGGTCATGACCCGTAGGAACGTGTCTTGAGCCAGGTCAGAAGCATCGGCAGCATTGCCCAGGCGGACGCGCAACCAGCCCTTCAACCAACTGTTGTGTTCGCTGTACAGCTGATGAAGAGCTGAATGATCAAGCGCCGACATGAGGGTTTCACCAAGCGTAAATGGTAATCTCTCTCATTATTGTGAGGGTGGAGTTTTTATGCAAGCGGGTGTTGTGGCGCTGTCAGCTTTACCTATCGGGGAGCTGTGCAATATTTTGTTATAACTTTTCAAGGCCGCTATTCGTTCCCTATTCAGAAAAATACAAAAAGGGAACGCAATGGACGTGCTCAACATTCTGTCCAGGTTGTTTGCCAATGCCGGCGCGGTTGGGTTGGAGGGCACCTTCCAGTTCCTTTTTGGCCCAGGCCAGGCATTTTGGGCGCAGGTTGAGACCCAGAGCGTGACCCAGGCCGGGGTGCATCCAGCGCCGGATGTGACCATTGAAGTGGCGCAACAAGACTTTCTCGGCATCATGGCCGGCGCCACCGACGTCGAAGAACTGTTCGCCAGTGGCCGTTTGAAAATCAGCGGCAACATGGGCCTGGCCACGCTGCTGCCACAGATCATCGACAGCGCGCGCCAGGGCGTCAGCGCCGAAAAAGTCGACATGAACAAGCGCTACCCGACGCCCCCGCGCTTCAGCGAGCGGGTTTCGGCCAGCCTGCCGACCCAGCACAGCGTCGAGCGGCGGCCGCGTGCGGGGTTGTCGGTGGACGAATTTCGCGGCGGCTACGTGCCGGAGGGCATCCCACTGGTCATCAGCGAGGCCCTGCAAGACTGGCGCTTGTTCAATATGAGCCGTGAAGAATCACTGGTGCACTTCGCCCAACTGCAAGGCATCACCCGGCATGGCGACTACGTGCAGAAAACCTTCTCTACCGAGCGCGATTTTCGCTCCACGCCCATGGCCGATTTCATCGACTCCCTCGACCGCCCTGCAGTGCGCGGCGCCAACGGCGAGCCGCCGGCCTATATGGGCAACAACATCCTGCCGGCGCAATTGATGGAACAGATCAGCTACCCCCTCTATTTTGATCGCGCGCAGTACATCGCTCCCCGCATCTGGATCGGCCCCAAAGGCACCCTGACACCGCTGCATCGCGACGACACCGATAACCTGTTTGCCCAGGTCTGGGGCGAAAAATCCTTCATCCTGGCTGCTCCCCATCATCGTCAGGCCCTGGGCACCTGGTCCACCGCCCCGAAAGGCGGCCTGGATGGCTGCGACTTCAACCCGGACGCGCCTGACTACCAACGCTTCCCCGCCGCGCGCGACGTAACCTTCCTACGCGTGGTGCTGCAAGCCGGGGATATGTTGTTCTTGCCCGAAGGCTGGTTCCACCAGGTGGAGTCACTGGCCACATCCCTATCGGTGAATTTCTGGGTCAACTCGGGGCGTGGGTGGTGAAGGGCGGCGCCATTTCACCAACCCCACCGCCAGGGCCGACAGAATCAGCGCAATCGAGATGCCCTCGCTGATATCGACCCTGTGCCCCAGCAACAGCATGGAACCGGTAACGCCAAACACCGGGATCAGCAACGACAGCGGCGCCACCTTTGAAACCGGGTACTCGCGCAGCAACAGGTTCCAGCCCCAGTAACAAAAGTGCGTGGCCGCGTACACCTGGAACAGCAGCGAGAACACCGTCGGCCATTGCACATGGGTGACCAGCGCGGTGAACGGCGCCGCCCCATGGGCCAGCCACGTCAGCAGCAGCAAGGGCAGCGGCGGGAACAGACTGGCCCACACCACAAAGGCAAACATCTCTCGCACCTTCGATTGCTTGATGATGACGTTGCCCACACTCCAACTGAACGCACTCACCAGCAACAAGCCATAACCCAGCGTCGTCGCCTCGCCTGGACTGCTGGCGATAATGCCGATCAGTCCTACGGCCGCCAGCCCCACCCCCAGGATCTGGCCTACGCTCAGTTGCTCACGAAACAACAACACGCCCCAACCCAAGGTAAAAAATGCACTGAACTGGATCAGCAAAGCTGCAGTGCCTGGCGGTACGCCCAGTTCAATCCCCAGGTTGATCAAGGCCCACATCGCCACCCCGAAAATCAAGCCATAGGCCACCAGCCACTTCATCGCCACGGCCGGACGCCGCACAAAAAACACCCACGGCAACGCCGCGAGCGTAAAGCGCAGGGCGGTCAGCAACAGCGGATCGATCCCCACCAAACCCAGTTTGGTGATCGGAAAATTCAGCCCCCACACAGCCGTCACCAACACGGCCAGGGCCAGATGCTTGTTTTGCATGATGTTCTGATTCCACAACGCAGCGCCGGCACCCGTGTGCGCCAGCCAGGGCGCAACTATGGGCAATAGGCGCGATGGCTCGCTTGCACTATCAGGTCATAAATCATTAAATTCGGGCCATGCGCGAAACTGATATCGACCCCTACGAAAATACCCCCCGCGACGCCGTGGTCACCGCCAACGACTACCACGATGGCCGGCACTTTGCGTTACACACCCATCAACGCGGGCAATTTGCCTACGCCGCCTGCGGCGTGATTACCGTGTTCACCCAACAGGGCAACTGGGTGGTACCGCCCCACCGCGCCATCTGGGTCCCGGCGGGCGTGCCCCACGAAATGAGCATGAGCGGCCCGGTGACCATGCTCAACACCTACATCCGCGACCGAGCCGCAACCCGTCTCAACCTGCCCGCGCAGTGCCAGGTATTCGGCGTATCCACGCTGCTGCGCGAACTGCTGATCCGCGCCATCGACGTACCGGCGCTGTACGAAAAGGAACACCTGCACGGCCGCCTGATGACCCTGCTGCTCGACGAAATCGCCGACATGCGCCCCCTGTCACTCAACGCCCCCCTCCCCAACGACCCCCGTCTGGCCCACATCTGCCGCAAGCTGCTGGAACAGCCATCACTGGAAACCAGCATCGACGACATGACCCAACACCTCGGCATGAGCCGCCGCACCTTCACCCGGCTGTTCCGCCAGCAGACCGGAATCAGCTTTGTGGAATGGCGCCAGCAAGCCTGCCTGTTGGCGGCCGTGGTCAGGTTGGGGAATGGCGAATCGGTGACGCGGGTGGCGATTGATTTGGGGTATAGCAGCTCGAGTGCGTTTACGAGTGTGTTCAGGCGGGTGTTGGGGGAGGTGCCTAGTCGGTATTTTTTGAATAGGTTGGGTTGAGGTGGGGCGGGTTGAGTTTGGGTGCTGGTCAGCAGGCCGCCCGGCCGGACGTTAGGTATTGAAGCCAGAAGAGGTGGAGACAGGTCGGCTGTTTGACTAGGCTCGATGCGCAGCACGAAAGCCCGGCGCGCTGCGCAGCAAGGGAAACGTACTACTCCAAACTGCGTGGAGCTGAATTTGGGCTGAGGCTGGTAACCAGCGGCCAAACGGTCTTGCCTTCGGGCATGATAGGTTCATAGCGAAATCTGTAGGAACTCATCCCCTTCAACACCATCTGATCGACGGAATTATTGCCCGAACTTTCGAGAAGCTCGATTTCAGGTACTAAGGACCCCTTGGTGTACTTCATCGCGAACCAAACTGGCTTGAGAGCAGGGCCCCGCCTTACTTCCAAGGGCAGACTGTTTTCTACCTGGAGTATCTTCATTTGACTGTAGGCAGTCACTCCCTTGAGCCAGCGTGCGTTGAAGTCTTCTATCTGCTCGGGGGTTAATGTCACACCTTTGGCGCGTAGCCGGTGAACACCTTCGCTGCTGCTTCGCAGATATAGCGCCATCGCCCCGTTAAGATCCTGGGGCCCTCCAATCCCTTCCTCCATGAATTTGGCCAACTTCGTTTTGCTACCAGAAACAGAAATAGACCGCTGGTAAAGGGCTCTTGCCTTCACATAGTCGGATGTCTCACCAATACCCTCCTCCGCCATGCGGCCAAGGTTGTGATAACCCGCTTCGTCCACATTCGCTATTGATTGAAAGAGCGCCCTGGCTTTCGGTATATCTTGCGGCACACCCGTGCCGCTCTCGTACATAAGGGCAAGTACGTTTTTGCAATAGAGGTCTCCGTCATCGCTTTGCGCGCGGATGTACTCGACATGCTCACTGGGGATGGGGGGGTGATCCAATGATTTCGAGCAACGTATGCTTGCGTAGGGGTCGCCCGGTGATCCTGGCCCGGTGTTTGTGCATCCGGCGACCAAAGCAGTAAATGTCAGTAAAAGAGCAGCTTTACGCATGGCTTGCTTCCGTTCAACGCGCTAATGAGGTCAGATTATTGCGGCGATATTGGCATGGTGCCCTACTATTCGGTCAAGCACGCAAACCTCCAGCCGGAGACGTTAGGGATTGAAGCCCGAAGGGAGTGAAAAGGGGATGGATTTATTTTCACCAGCGCCTGCCCTGAAATTTGCTCGAGAGCTGACAGCAGCATCTCAACCGTCGAAATGAAGTGGTGGCGCGCGGCCTAGTAATTCCGGTGTGGACACTTTGTGGACGTTTTGGAAAAGGAGACCGATTTATTCTCACCCTTAATCTGCAGGCATCCCGCACGTCAGGTGCACGACGAAGCTAAGTAATGGCGAGGAGAGGACGGCTAAGAGGATGCCCACGGAGCGTGGAGAGGACGGGTATGCTCAAACCCCAGAAACAACAAAGCCCCTGCATTTCTGCAGGGGCTTTGTTTTGTATGGTGCCGGCACCAGACGAACGGTATGTTCTGGGGAGGCCAGGTTTTCCGGGCATCTGGATTTCGGTGGAAAAATCGGCGTACCTCAACTAGTAACTATAAATAAATCAGCTAGTTATGGCCTTCGGTGGAATCGAACTCGGGATTTCTGGGTGCTACCATAAGTTCAGCTAAATGGTCTCAAGATGCGTTGTTTTCGGAAGATATCCAGGAAACTATTTTTATAGCGTGGCCCATAGGATTGACTTTACTGGATAAAACTTAAAAGACATGCCGTTATAGTGGTGGTTTATCAAATGGGTTCGCACCGTGATGCGAACCTATTGCTAGTATAAAATTTCCTAGTTATTACCCTGCACGGCTAAATCCGTACACATTTTTTACTCGCTGTGCAAAATAACCTCCGACGGAGGAAGCAGAGATTAACTCTTGATATACATCTTCAGGTACATCGTAGTATTCATATATGGATCCGTTTAAGAACTCGATTTCGAGAGTCTGCGAAGCACCATCATGCCCAACAGATGCAATATTTGAAGAGCTAACAGATACACGTTCCATGATTTCTCCTATTGTGTAATGTCTTGGTTTCGCCAGGCGCTAACGAGCCTTGAGTAATCTTCATTGCTTCTTGTGGAATTCCACTTTTCACCAATTTTTGGATCTGAGCTATTAGGGTATTTATCATCTGGCAAAACATTGAATCTACACCGCGTTGGGAGTTGTGCTGCTTCGCCAACTATAATTGCCTCCCCAGTTCTCAGGACGGGAAGTGAGTCAACAATCCCGGCTAAACCATCAGACATTGCCGCTTTAACTATTCCGCGATCCGTAGAATTGTTTATGCGCAGTGAAATGATTGTTCCACATTGAGATAGAATGGTTTCATCTATCTCCGAGGGGCGCTGACTAACGATCATGGCTCCGACGCCAAATTTTCGGCCTTCTTTAGCAATTCGTTGCACCATCTCTTTTGCGTGGCCGCCCTCTGACTTGCCAAGATAACGGTGGGCTTCTTCGAGAACTATAAGAAGCGGCCGCTCGCGCATCCCTTCCGTAATATTTCTTCCCCAAATTGCGGACTCAAAAATAATATCTAGGACTGCCCCTAAAAGAAGCGTCAGCCGTGCTGAGGGCATACCAGACAAATCAAATATGGTTATGGGTTTATCATGCCCTAGCCAATCTTCCAAAAGCCCATCTAAATCTTTATTAATCGCCCCGGCACTGTCTGGATTCCAATCGCCAGGCTCTAACAAGAATGAATATTGTGTGTCTAGCAGCCGTGACTTCATCAAGTCAAGCTGCCTCTTCATTGCGCCGCCGCCACCCTTTTTTGGCAGTGACTGGCCAGCCCCGGGAGGGAGAAATTTAGGAGCGATCAGGGAGGCGAAGTCCCCTTCGCCGTTTACAGCATATGCAGGGGTGGTCATCGCAGTGTCACTATAGTTAATAGTATCCTCGTGACAAAGGTCATACCAAATTTTCTTTAATCTATAAGGCAGCGGGGTATTGCTTGTTATCTTATCGGCATCTATATTTTGTATGTTGTTTTCGACGATGCCAAGTCTCTTCTCGTCAACTGTTTTATCCATGAAAAGTGATCGTTGAGAGTCGTTAGGATTGTTGCAAAGAAAGTCTATTAGCTTGTCTGGTGAAATGCACCAAAATGGTATGTATAACTGATTTTCGCCCGAGGGCATAATTGAAAAGGTCTTGGCTACATCATTAAGTGCTGGGCCATATTCGCCATGAATATCTATCAGTAAAACTCTTGCAGACGGTAAAGAGCTACCATCCTGTTTTATCACCATCGAACGAAGGATGCTGGCAGTACTTGTCGACTTTCCAGAACCTGTAGATCCTAAGACTGCAGAATGACGAGCGACTAGTTTGTCCAGGTCCAAACTTATTTCAATTCCCTCTGAGCTGGATAGCCTCCCGACTTGAAAGTGACTATTTAAATGTTTTCGGAATATCAATTTTAGATCGCTCTCCACGACAAAGTGAACGTGGTCGCCAATGCTTGGGTATTCGCTTATCCCGCGATCAAAATTTCCTCCAATGGATTCTCCTACTAACTCTACTTTAATCCATTTTCTATCTGAAGATATTTTTGAATCAGCGTCGACTGTTGAGGATTCGCTAGATTCAGAAATTACTCCGTATAGATGGTTGTATCCCAGGGGTATTTTTACGAAACTTCCGACTTGTCCGATTCGGTAATTGCGCCCTTCCAGCACGACAATTCCAGACTCCACAGAAGCAGCCAGGTCAACGGCCAATGACGAGCTCGAAACAGCGCTTACGACCCCCAAAAAGGTTGGTTGGATAGCAGTCATATGGTTTCCTCTAGCACTTCCAGAGGTGCTGGAGGGGCCGCATCTTGAGAGATATCGCTACCAGCTGTTGCCAAAAAACGAGCTAACCGAAGGAAGTCTCCGAGTAAGAATTTATTGTCCTTGTAGTATTCTGCTCTAATTTCGTGCCAGTTTTTGGTTGGAGGGGTGCCGATTTTCCACTTCGCTTCCACTCCATTGATAACCGCCCCATCACTACAAAAAACACTTATTCCTGGACACTTTAGGGCCAGTTCCTTTGCGGCTTTTTCATCTGCTAGGCTGTTAAATTGAAAAGCGAAGAGCGCGGCAGTGGGGTTAGCCAAAAGGCACTCAAGCAGTCGAGAGGAAATATGAGCATCTGCAAAAGAAAATCCAGCACTTAAAATTAATGTGTCAGGTTCAAGGATAAAATTTTTAAGGCGTTCAAAAAGAGAGGAAAACGGAGCAGCTTGTGTCTGATCGTATTTTATATGCGAAGGATACACCATGTTGGCATTTTTTGAGTTTGGTACGCGAACAACCTCGCCATTAGCATTTGATTCCCAACCAATTGAGCCATGAAGTTTCCAGAGCCTTACCCAACGTGCTGGAAGATCATTTTTTGAAATGCTTGAAGGATCGAAAAACGCGCTCTTGGATCCACTGAACCCGTCAAAATAGGGTGTTTTTGCTCGCTCTAAGGCATGTTCAATCAAAAGGTCATAATTTGTAGTGAAGATTTCAACTGCATACTTTCTATTAATGCCATTAATCCATGATACCAGTTCGGAATAGGGGTTTGCTCCCATTGGTAGATCCTGTGCCACTACCTCCCGAATCGAATTGCATATTGCTTCAGATAACGCAGAAAAATCTTTTTCCGAAAAGTCAAATAGCCTTCCCTCACCAATGACCTCTGCAAGCATTCTGACGCGTGATAGAACTTTTTCAAGATTTGAATCAGGAAACGAGGATTTTATTTGATTGTAGACTCCGCGTTGACTTTCAGAAAGCTCAGCTAACACTATTTTTTCGAGGCCGGCAATATTTGGTATCAGCGGTTTCCAGGCTCCTGCCTCACCTATGTTTATGCTGACAGGTGCCCCTGCACCGATGAGTAGACCTATTTTCTTTCGTCCATTTGTAGCAAGTTGGCGAAATCCAAACATGTGCTGATCTGGGTTGTGCGAGGTATTTTCCATATTCTCACCTGATATTTTTAATTGGCGATCCCCGCGTGATAGTGGAGATTTATTCCCTACGCCTACTATGGGGCTTTTAGGTCGGCAAATTTCGCAGCCATTGTTGGGTTGCCGCGGTTAAGTTTTTTTATCGTAACGTCCTGCGCTTTGTCGTTCGCCAAACGAAGGTTCCGGTCTGTCCCTAAAAGCGCTTCCTTTGTTTTTTGGAGATGATCGATTGATTTGTCGATTTCGCTAATAGCCGTCTGGAATCTTTTTGCGGCTAAATCGTAGTTCTTTGCAAACGCTGATTTAAATGTTTCGAGTTCGGATTCGAAATTCGTGATATCTATATTTTGTTCTTTCATTAGCGCAAGTTCAGATTTGAACTGTAAAGAGTTCAGTGCTGCATTTCGTAGTAGCGTTATAATCGGGATAAAAAACTGAGGTCTGACGATGTACATTTTGGGGAATCTATGAAAAACGTCGACGATCCCTATGTTATATAGTTCGCTTTCAGGTTCTAAGAGGGAGACTAGCACGGCGTACTCGCACCCTTTTTCAATACGATCTTTATCTAGTTCCTTTAGAAAGTCTTCATTCTTTTTTTTAGTTGCAGTTTGATCATCCTCGTTCTTCATTTCAAACATTATGGAAACTATATCTGTTCCAGCTTCATCCCAGTCGCGAAATACATAATCTCCTTTGCTGCCTGTTCGTGCGTCGTTATCCTTTTCGAAGTATGCTCTTGGAAAGGCTGTAGATCGGATACGATTAAACTCCGTTTCACAGTGCTGCTCGAGGGTTTCACCAACCATCTTTGTTGATAGGCGAGCCTTCATATCTCGCAGGCGCTCGATAGCGTCATCACGATCTTTGATTTGCGTTTCGTATTTATCTTTCAGGGACTTTTCTGCAAGCTTTTTTTCTAGTTCGGCTTTCTCTAGGCCACTTTGCAGTTTGTCCCGTTCTTTTTCAATAGAACTGATGGCCTCGGTAATTGCAAATTTTTTTCCGACCTCAATGGATTCGATTCTAGATTTTAATTCTTGAATTTCAAAATCTTTAGCTGCGGTGGTTTTTTGCAATTCATTTAGAAGCTTTGCTTCTGCTAATTGGGAGGAAGATTCTTGCTCTCGATGTATTTTCTTAAGTTCGTATGTAAGCGTATCCCGCTCTTTCTCAACACTACCTAGCGCCTCACTGATCGCGAGTTTTCGCGCCACTTGTTCATTGCCAATACAGGATCGCAGTTCTTGAATCTCTGCGTCCTTGCTAGCTGTCGCCTTATGCAGTTCGCTAGCTGCCTTCGCAGTCGCTAGCTCAACGGCGTTCCGCTTTTCTAGTTCGGCTAGGTCAAGTCGCTCATGTAGTTGTTTCTCGAAGTCGGTATCTCGAACTTGCTTCAGAATATCTGCGTATCCAGCTTCATCGATTTTGAACGCCTTTGCGCAATGCGGACAGATAATTTCATGCATTTTTCGCCTCCGTGCAGATTCCTGAGTTTTCCTGACGCTAAGGACCGGCTTCCAGTTTCTGGCCTACGTGGTTAGCTTGCTTGCGTTTCGGGGTATCTGTCCCCTGAGCTCATCACCTCGCTCGACTCTAGCACATGGCAGCGTGCCATCAAGGTGAGATATACGATGCCCTTTGTAGTCAAGGACTGTCCGGAACAGCTCTCGTTGTTAGTTTTATAGCGACCGCCCGGCGCTCGAACACCCATGATTTTCCTAATCTATCAGTGAGTAATTGCGCGGTCAGCGAATAGTAATAACGCGTCGACTCACTGCGCCGGTTCAAGCAGCGATTGAGAAACCACGCGAGATGTTTTCTCTGCCAAGTCCATGGGGTATCTCGTTGCCAACGGTCTTGGATTGCCGACTGGATCGCCTTCGCCTGTTGCAGATGGCGTTGGCGCGTAGCAGGTGATCCCGTCAAAACGCCCGCCAGGAATAGCTCCATATCGAAGGGTTTTGTCATGATCTTCCCCCGATGTACGCCGCCACTACGTCGATACGGCCATGCCCCAGCTCGTAGCTAATTTGCCCTCGGGCTTCTTGATCGAGTCGTCGGTGTTGCTGAATGCAGTCGCCAGCGTTTACCGGCGCACGGTGATGAGTAATCTGCTCATATCGTTCGCACGCATAAACCGCCCGCAATTCATGAAAGCCTTTGAGTTGGTGCGTATGCAGGATGTCCCGAGCAGGTCGTACCATTCCCTTTATAAATTCGAGGTAGCTTTCGCCCGGTGCAAGCAGGTTGCGGCTGCCGATTGGAGAGGACTGCTCGGCAAATCTCAGGGCATCGCGAACATGATCATCCACTGCAATCCAACGAGGTGCCGACGCACCTGAACGGCCACCTTTGGTGCCGTCCTGGATGTTGATCTTCCCTTGCTGCTCGCACTCACGGATAAGCCGCGGCAAGTCTGCCAATATGGCCTCGCGCAAGCGCCTGCCGGTCGCGCGCGCCAGCTGGACGATGGCAGCACTGCGTTGCAGCTCATGTGCGCAAAGTGCTTCAACGATCTGATTGACCTGTGCGTGGTCTTGGCCCTGAGGTACCGAATGACGAACTCCGGTGCGCTGCATGCCCAATGCTTTGCTCGGGCTCGGCAATTTCACATACTGATCACCGCGAAGCGCGGCCATGGCTCGATTGACGCTGGACAGGCGGTTTTGGGCGGTACTGATTGCGAGGTCGCCGTGTTCAACCAAGCCGCGAAGATACCCTGCATATTCCAACAGAATCTGCCGATCAATTTGCCGCGCATCGTTGAACCCAGGACCATTCTTCGACCGACACCAGCGCACAAACGCCTGCCAGCGGTCACTATGCGCCTTGACCGTGCCGTAATGCCCGCCGCCAAACATATCGCGTATTGCCTGTGGCCCGGCATAGCTCAGTTGCCGGCCCCAGCCAAAATTGCGCCCATCCCGTCTCCCCACAAGTGCCATGATCAAACTCCTCTCCAAGCTAAACCTTGAAAATGTTCCCCACGTCATCCCGCCAAGAATGTTGAGTGTTATCAGGGATCAAGGCCCCTGCGGCCTGTGGGGGTGTCCACTAACGCGGGACTGACGGCTCCTTACGACCGGGAGCATGGGCATCTCATGATCTGGCCTCCTGAACACCGAAACCGGTGGGCGGGTGGAGGCTGCGTTGGCTGACGAAACCAGTGCCGCGAGATCCTGAGTCGGGTGAAGGCAGCGATGCGATGACAGGGGCATGCCTGACTGTCAGCCAGGTGCAGTCCAATCCATGGTCTGCGGCACCATCATCTACATCGCTGTTGTTGGTGACTTCGGTGTTTGTCACGCCGATTGTCATGAGGTGGATTGCGGCAAAGCCACGTTCTATATGGGCTGCAGCAGTGGTATGAGCGCCCGTCTCTTTCCGGAGAAAGAGACGGGCGAAAGGGTTGGCGCAGGGAATGGGCCAAGCGGATGGATTGCTGAAGGGCAGCAGGAAAGAGATTTGCCGCAGTGGGCAATGAAACGAATAAGCATCCATCACTCAGTGAGTGACCGTGCGAGCCTCCGGACGCGAATCGCACTTGGGACGAACCACCACGTTAATGGCGTGACCTTGAAGGTTCTGGTCACCTGGGCTGCTGTCAACGACAGCGCTGTGAAATTCCTTTCTACCGCTGTGGATAATTTTGGTCAAGACCCCAATTTCAGGGATATTGCCTCCTGTGGATTAAATTATCCACCGGTGGAAATCAGTGGTTTTCCACAGACTGGTTGGCGTGATTCTGAGATTTTCAATATGAGGTCCATTCAGACAGGGCGGCTTCGCAGCCCTGTCTGAATGGACCCGCGTGGAAGAGCAGATACCGCCGACTCTAAGCCTCAACGCTTATCGAATGTGCCATGGATGCTCTTCAATAAGGAGACGTTTTCGCCTACAGGATGAGCAAACTCATGCGGCGTCACATGGCCAGCTCGGTTTGCATCGATGTAGTTGCTCCACCATGCCATGATCAGCCGGCGTTGCTCTAGAAACTCTGCCTTATGAATGTATGCCGCTCGTACGCGGTTGCGTTCCTTGTGGCTCATCTGCCTTTCAATGGCTGCGTCCGTCCAAAGCCCGGATTCCAGCAGCGCGCTGCACGCCATGGTGCGGAAGCCGTGGCCGCAGACTTCCTTGGTCGTGTCATAGCCCATGTTACGCAACACTTGATTCACTGTGTTCTCGGAGATCGGCTTCCAATACTTATGGTCTCCGGGAAGCACCAGTTCGGAGAACCGATTTATGCTCCGCAGCCGTTCCAGAATCTCAATGACCTGTGGCGATAAGGGGACGATCTGAATATCTCCGTTCATCTTGGTACCGCGCGTGGAGTTGGGTACCCCATCGATCGCTTTACGCGTATCGGGTATCTCCCACATGGCTCGCTGCAGGTCGAACTCGCTCCACCGAGCAAAACGCAACTCACTGGAGCGAACGAATACGTGCAGGGTGAGCAGCACCGCGAGCCGGGTTAGTTCTCGGCCTTCGTATTTGTCGATGCGCTCAAGCAGGTCGGGTAAGCGGTTGAGTGACAGGGCAGGGCGATGCACCGTTCGCGGTGCGTGGATCGAGCCGGCCAGGTCGAGGGCTGGGTTCTGGGTGATCTGCCGGGCCCTTTTGGCGCCGCGCATGATGGTGGACAGATAGTTCTGCACCCTGAGCGCCACATCCATCGTGCCCCGTTCCTTGATCCGTTGGGTGATCTCCAGAAGGTCATGGGTGTCCAGTTCAGCGATGGGCCTTTGACCAATCAACGGAAAGACATGAGTGCGCAGTCGACTCATCACTGTTTTGGCGTGACCCTCGGTCCAGCGGCGCGACATTTCTGTATGCCAGTCCAGCGCGACCGTTTCAAAAAGCAGTGCTGCGCGTTGGGCGGCGACCTTGGCCTTCTTCTTCTCTTCCATGGGGTCGAGGTTATCGAGCAGCAGCGCTTTGGCTTCGTCGCGTTTACGTCGGGCGACGGCCAACGTAACGATAGGATAGTTGCCGATGATCAGCGTGCCTTCCTTGCCGCTGGGCTTGAAGTATCGCAAGCGCCAGGTCTTGACGCCGTTGGGTTTAACGAAGAGGTACATGCCGCCGCCGTCGAACAGTTTGTAGGCGCGTTCGCGGGTTTTGGCCGTGCGGCATTGCAGGTCGCTGAGAGGGATCGCTAGACGTGGCATAGGGGTACGCGCTCCTGACCGGGAAATCGCAGTACCCCTAACATACCCTCGGGGAAGGGGGATTTTGTTGGATCCCGACAGAGGGTCCTGGAACGAAAAAACCCGCCAAAGGGCGGGTTTTCGGGGCTTCCAGAGCATTCGATGGAATGCAATGGAGCCTAATGTGGTGCCGGCACCAGGAGTCGAACCCGGGACCTACTGATTACAAGTCAGTTGCTCTACCAACTGAGCTATACCGGCGTGTTAGGGCGACGATTATAGCGATTGAAAAGGTTCTGTAAACCCCTGAATTCTGACTATTTTTCAGAACACGGTTTTTCCCCTTCTGGTCGTGCGCTCCAGCGGTTTCGCGAAGGCTGATGAGGGCCTGTGCCCAGGCCCTGGGGTGGCGTGAGGCTTGATACGCAGAAGGTATCAAACCGCCCCTTGATCAGTATTAAACAACACCGTTGTTCGTTGTTAAGTTGAGGTGGCACTCAATGAGGAAAAGCCCATGAATTTCGCAGGAAAAACCGCCGTTATCACCGGTGCAGGCCGTGGCTTGGGTTTTGTCTACGCACAGGCGTTGGCCCGGCGCGGGGCTAATGTGGTGGTCAGTGATATCGGCGCCGATCACCTCGGTTCGGGGGGCGATAATGCCGTCGCCCAGGATGCGGCGCGGCGTCTGCAGGCTCAGGGGTTGAGGGTGGTTGATCATCAGGGTGACTTGTCCAGCGAGCAAGGTTGCCGGCAGTTGGTCGAGGTGGCCATCGCCGCATTTGGACAGTTGGATATCCTGATTCATAACGCTGGCTGGGTGGGTTATCAAGCCATTGAGCAGGCGGACGCGGCGTTTGTCGGGCGTGCGCTGGATATCAATGTCTATACGCCCATTTGGCTGTGCAAACATGCCTGGAAGCACCTCAAGCAATCGGCGGCGGCGCGGGTGGTGCTGACGTCTTCTGATCGGGCGATGTACCAGCAATATGCCCAGCCCGGTCTGGTGGCCTATGCGGCCGGGAAGATGGCGCAGTTGGGCATCATGAATGCCCTGAGTATGGAGGGCGCTAAAGACGGGATTTTGGTCAATGCGGTCTCGCCGGTGGCCAAGACGCGCATGTGGGGGGTTGATGGCGAGCCGGATAATCTCAAGCCTGAGTGGGTAGCGCCCGGGGTGGTGTTCCTGGCGTCGGGGCAATGCCAGGACACCGGCTACATCCTGCGCGCCAGCAACGGTCAATTTACTGCGACGCGGTTTGTCGAGAATCCGGGGGTGGACTATCCCGTCGACCTGGCGCGGGTCAGTGCGTCCAGTGCCGAGCAGGTTGCGCAGCAGTGGGAGCGGATAAAAGAAAGCCACTAAATTGACGGCTGGCCGTTCGTCGCAATCATCATGATAAAAAACACCAAAATAATGACACTCTCCTAGTCCTGTCACACACTGCGTGAACAACAAGTGCGCCCATGCCCAGCAGGAGGCGCCGTGACAAGGGAGGATGGGCTGTGAGCCAGGCCGACGAACGTTTTGCAAAGAATTTTGCCAGTCATGATCAACCGATGACGTCGACGCTGCAGTTCTTCGAAGATACCCCCCTCGACGACGCGCCTTCCCCCGCCGAACAACCCCGTCCAACCGTCATGCCAGCCTGCCGAGCGCAGGTTGTGGTGCTGGTGTCGGTCAATGGTGGTGTGGGGCGTAGCACCCTGGCGACGGCGCTGGGCAGTGGCTTGCAACGCCTGGGGCGGTCGGTGACGGTCCTGGAGCTGGACCCGCAAAACGCCCTGCACCTGCATTTTGGCCTGCCCCACGACAGCCCGGGAATCGGTCGTGCCAGCTTGTGTAATCAGGCCTGGGATCAACTCGTCCAGCCGGGCTTCTGCGGCAGCCGGGTGCTGGTGTTTGGCGAGACCGACATGCAACAGCAAGAAGACCTGCAGCGCTGGCTCAAGCAAGACCCGCAGTGGCTGGCGCAGCACTTGTCGCACCTGGGCTTGAGTGAGCAGGACACGGTCATCATCGACACTCCCGCCGGCAATAACATTTACCTGCACCAGGCATTACACGTCGCCCATACCGTGGTGGTGGTTGCCCTGGCAGACGCGGCGTCGCTTGGCGCGCTGGAGCAGATGCAGCGGTTGCTGGCGCCATACCTTGCGCGCCCGTCGGCGCCGCGTTGCCACATGTTCGTCAATCAACTGGACGAGGGCAGCGCCTTCAGCCTGGATATGGTGGACTTATTCAAGCAACGCCTTGGGCAAGATGGCCTGGAAGTGATCCATCGCGATCCGCATATCAGTGAGGCGCTGGCCTTTGGCGAGGACCCTCTGGAGAGGGATGCTGCGAGCATGGCCTGTGACGATATCCATGTGCTGTGCCAACGCTTGGATGGCGCTTGAACCACGTCTTATACGGCTAACCGCAGATGCTTATGCACAATCTGTTGGTTGTACAGGTATGGAAACAGTCATTTTGTGGAGCTGTTCTCATTACGCTGCAACTGCCTGTTTTGCGTGCGTTTTATTTTGTGAACAAAAAATGACCAGTCAGCATTTTGGCCTGTGGAGCCCGTAAATACGGGGGCTTCAAAAATTCCATCAACAGACTTATCCACAGGTCGCCCTGCCCTTTAATCGCGCTCGGCGAGCACCATCAGGTTGCGCGGTGTCAGGGAGGTTTCGCAGAAGTGGCCGACTTGAGCCTTGTAGCCGTTTTCTTGCAGAAACAGTGCCCGATCCAGCACCAGCCACACTTCCAGTGGGCGGCGAAACAGGCCACGCACCAACTCCAGGTTTCGTACCTGCGCTAAGCGCTGCCAGCCGTGCTGCTCCAGGGTTGGCCAATCCTGTTCGCCTGTGGATAAACCCTTGAGCGCCGCCAGGTGCCGGCAGTAATCAGCGAAGGGCCGGGTCAGCCATTCGCTGGGCAGTGACGGCGTGGGCAGGTACTCATCACGCCCGCGCAGTTGCCGCTGCAGTTGGTCGAAGCCCAGGCGCCGGGCCATGGAGGTGTCGCGTTGCAGGCGCACCCGCGCGCCAGCGGTGACGGTTTCGCTCAGTGGCAGGCCAAGATCTTCCCGTGATAAACGCAGTGCCGAAGCGCGGGCCGGGGCCGACAGCGCCTGGTACTGCTCGCTGCCGATGCGGTTGTAACAGCAGGGCGCCACGGCCAGGTGCTGGCAGCCGGCGGCGCTGGCCAGTTGCAGCAAGCGCACGTGCAGATCGCCGCAGGCATGCAGGGCAACCGGGGTGTGTTCGCGGGTGAGGTGCTGCACGGCGTCCTCGGCCATCACATCTTGCTCGCGATGCAGCGCTGGCAGTCGATGGTGATCACTGAGGGTTATGCCGGCGGCAACCAGCGCGGGATCGTATTCCAGGCAGGTCAACTGCTGCCCCGGTTGCTGCAGGCGACGGCCGAGGTGGCCTTTGCCGGCGCACCAGTCGAGCCAATGGCCGGGGCGCTGGGCGAACTGCAGGGCGGCGCCAAACGCCTCGATCTGCTGCCATTTGCGCCCGGGTACATCAACATTCAGGCGCGACGGCGGCATATGCAGCGCGCCTGACGGTAACTTATCCACAGCACTCAAGCGCGCTGCCATTTGCGCCCAGTGGGGAAACGGCGCCGGTGCTTGTAGTTCAGTGGGCAGGTTGTGGCTGCTTTCGGCCTCTGCCAGCGAGCGCTGGCGCAGCCATTGGGCCAGTTGCGGATGCTGGGTTTCCCAGGGCAATTGCAGATGGGTAAAGGGCCGTGGTCGCCACAGCCCTTGATGTTCGCTGAGGAACGCATCCAATGCGAGGAAGCGTTCCAGCAGGCGCTCGCCCGTCAACCCGGTATCAGCGGCCCTGGCAGGCATCGACCCGCAACCAGCGTTCCAGCAGTTTGAAGCCACGCACCAGTACATAGGCCATCAGCAGGTAGAACATCCCGGCGGCAAAGAAGATCTCCACCGGCAGGTAGGTGCGGGCAATGATGGTGCGGGCCATGCCGGTCAATTCCAGCAGAGTCACGGTACTGGCCAGGGCGCTGGCCTTGAGCATCAGGATCACTTCGTTGCTGTAGGCCGGCAGGCCGATGCGCGCCGCACGCGGCAGGATGATATAGAACAGCGCCTTGGGCTTGGACATGCCCAGCGCCCGCGCCGCTTCGATCTCACCAGGCGGGATGGCCTGGATCGCGCCACGCAGGATTTCGGCAATGTAGGCGGCGGTGTGCAGGGTCATGGTGACGGTGGCGCACCAGAACGGGTCCCGCAGGTACGGCCACAGGGCGCTTTCGCGCACGGCGTCGAATTGCGCCAGGCCGTAGTAGACCAAAAACAGCTGCACCAGCAGCGGTGTGCCGCGGAAGAAGAAAATGTAGCAGTAGGGCAGGGTGCGCACGTACCACAGGCGCGAGGAGCGGGCGATGCCCAGGGGGATCGCCAGTAGCAGGCCGGCGATCACCGCGATGGCCACCAGTTCCAGGGTCAGGGTTGCGCCCTGGGCCAGTCGTGGCAGCCACTTGATGATCACGGCCCAGTTCAGGCCCAGGTCGAAATGCGACAGCCAGCTATAGTCGCCGTTCATTGCGTGCTCCTCGCAAAGCCGCGAGCGGCGCGTTTTTCCAGGAAGTACATGCCGGCCATGGCCAGGACGGTGAGGCCCAGGTACATAAAGGCCGCGACCATGAAGAAGGTGAAAGGCTGCTTGGTCACGGTCACGCCGATTTGCGCGTGGCGCATGATTTCTTCCAGGCCAATCACCGAGACCAGCGCGGTGTCCTTCATCAAGATCATGAACAGGTTGCCCAGGCCCGGCAGGGCGATGCGCCACATCTGCGGCATGATCAGCCGGGTGAAGATGCGCAGCTTCGACAGGCCCAGGGCAACGCCCGCTTCACGGTGGCCCTTGGGGATCGCCAGGATCGCGCCACGGAACACTTCGGTGGCGTAGGCGCCAAAGCACAGGCCCAGGGCGATCACCCCGGCGGCGAAGGCGCTGAGCGACAGGTCGGGGTTACCGAAAAACTCCCCCAGCGCCCGCATCATATTGACCGTGCCGAAGTAGATCAGCAGCACCCACAGCAGTTCGGGAATGCCCCGGACAATCGTCGAGTAAGCGCCGCCAAGCCATTGCAGGAACTTGTACGGGGAAGTCTTGGCCAAGGCGCCGGCCAGGCCGAGCACCAGCCCCAGGCATAAAGCCGTGAGCGCCAGTTTGACGGTCATCAGCGCGCCGGCAGCGAGTGCGGGGCCGAATCCGTAGAGATCGAAATTCATGGTTTTTTCATATCGCGCAAGGCATTGCGAAAAGCCGGCGCGCTCATGCGAGCGCGCCGGACTGGCCCATCAGGATCATTCGATGCTGAAAGGGAAGTACTTGTCGTTGATCTTCTTGTAGGTGCCATCGGCCTTGATTTCCGCCAGGGCCTTGTTCAGGCGCTCGCGCAGTGGGTCGCCTTTACGCACGGCGATGCCGATCTTGTCGCTTTCTACAACCGGATCGCCTTTGAACTCATAGGCCGAACCGTCTTTGCTCTTGAGCCACTCGTACTGCACGTACTTGTCGGCGAGCATCCCGTCCAGGCGGCCGGAAGTCAGGTCGAGGTAGGCGTTTTCCTGGGTGTCGTAGAGCTTGGCGGTGGTGTCTGGCAGTTTGTCTTCCAGGTAGGTACCGGCCAATGTCGCGCGTTGTGCACCGATGATCTTGCCTTTGAGGTAGTCGGCGTCGGTCTTGAAGTCTTTGATGGATTTTGCCGCGATGAATTGCAGCTTGTTGGAGTAGTACGGGTCGGTGAAGTCAACGGCTTGCTTGCGCTCGTCGGTGATCGACAGCGACGACACCAGGAAGTCGAACTTCTTGGCGTTCAGGGCCGGGATGATGCCGTCCCAATCCGAGACATACACTTCGCACTTCTCGACTTTCATCTTGGCGCACAGGGCGTCGCCGATGTCTTTGTCGAAGCCGACAACGTTGCCGCTGGCGTCTTTATTGTTGAAGGGCGGGTAGGCCGCTTCGATCCCCATTTTCAAAGTCTCGGCCATGGCCGTGGCGCTGAATGCCATGGAAACGGCGGCGGCCAGGAGGAATTTTTTATAGTTCTGCATGCATGTTGCTCCGTTAGCGGTTGCTGGACATGAATTGTTTGCAGCGCGCCGAAAGCGGGTTCTCGAACACCTGCTGTGGCGATCCTTGCTCTTCGACCAGGCCCTGGTGGAGGAACACCACTTCGCTGGACACTTGGCGGGCAAAGCCCATTTCGTGGGTGACCAGCAGCATGGTGCGGCCTTCTTCGGCCAGCGCGCGGATCACATTAAGTACTTCCTGAACCATTTCCGGGTCAAGTGCCGAAGTGGGCTCATCGAACAAAATGACCTTGGGTTGCATCGCCAGGGTGCGGGCAATGGCCGCGCGTTGCTGCTGGCCGCCGGACAATTGCGCCGGGTAGGCGTGGCGCTTGTCACCAATACCGACCTTGGCCAGCAGCGCCTCGGCTACTTCGATGGCTTCGGCCTTGCTCTGGCCGAGCACGCGGCGTGGGGCCTCGATGATGTTGTCGAGGATGCTCATATGTGGCCAGAGGTTGAAGTTCTGGAACACGAAGCCGATTTCGCTGCGCAGGCGATTGATCTGCTTGCCGTCGGCGGCCATCAGCTCGCCGTTTTTCGCGGCCTTGAGCTTGAGCTCTTCGCCGGCCACCAGGATCTGGCCCTGGTGCGGGTTTTCCAAGAGGTTGATGCAGCGCAGGAACGTGGACTTGCCGGAACCGGAGGAGCCCAGGATCGAGATCACATCGCCGTCGCGAGCGGTCAGCGAGATGCCTTTTAGCACCTCCAGCTCACCATAGCGTTTATGCAAGTTGCGGATTTCAAGCGCGGGCGCGGCCAAAGCCATGAGCGGTCCTCATTGTGTTCATTGCGTTCCTGCTGTTGGGTCGCCTTCCTGGCGTGGCGCCAAGCTAGCATAGCGTTCGGATGACAGCCAACAGCGCCACGGGCGTTAAACAGACAGTGTGTGACAGGTTGTCGCATCGGCACAGCAGCGTGTCGCGCCATCAACAACCGAACAGCCGTTTTAACCGATAAACCCGTGGCAGTCGCGTAAAAAAGGGCGCGATGGTGCCAGCTTTGGCCGGGTGTTGGAAGGGTTAAACGGGTAAACGGTGCCTATCAGCCCTTTAATTGGGCGTCACTTACTTTCTGTGTGTGTTTTTGGTGCGCTCATGCGTTCTGGAAGTGAGTCGGCTGGTAACGTTGTGGCGGATTGCCAGTAATCTCAATGGCTTGCGAGTGCTAGAGGATTGTCCTACAGGCCGCGTCAACCTTGGCTTTGTAACATTTTGGCGCAAATCTTGCGTAAAAAATAAAGAACGCCCCGTTTGTTTCTTTTCACGAAGTGGCAACAGGCCGGGTGGACCGTATTCGCAATTCCTCGCAAAGGTGTGTCAATGAGTAGTACGCAAAGCTCCAATGACCTCGAACAGGGGCTCAAACCGCGTCACGTCACCATGTTGTCGATTGCCGGCGTGATCGGCGCCGGTTTGTTTGTCGGCTCCGGCCACGCGATTGCGGCAGCCGGGCCCGCCGTGCTGCTGGCCTATGCGGCGGCCGGTACGCTGGTGGTGCTGGTGATGCGCATGCTGGCCGAGATGGCCGTTGCCTCTCCCGACACCGGTTCTTTTTCCACCTACGCCGACCGGGCCATCGGCCATTGGGCCGGCTTTACCATCGGCTGGCTGTACTGGTGGTTCTGGGTGTTGGTCATTCCCCTGGAAGCCAACGCCGCCGCAACCATCCTGCATGCCTGGTTCCCCGACGTGGCGATCTGGGCGTTCACCCTGGTCATTACCTTGCTGCTGACTGCTACCAACCTGTTCAGCGTGAAGAACTACGGCGAGTTCGAGTTCTGGTTTGCGCTGATTAAAGTGGTGGCGATCATTGGTTTTGTGATCCTCGGCGTGCTGGCGATCTTCGGCTTGCTGCCGGGCAGCCAGGTCAGCGGCGTATCGCATCTGTTCGACACCCAGGGCTTTTTGCCCAACGGTATGGGCGCGGTGTTGGCGGCAATCCTGACCACCATGTTCTCGTTCATGGGCACTGAGATCGTGACCATCGCGGCCGCAGAATCGAAGAACCCTGGCCAGCAGATCACCAAGGCCACCAACTCGGTGATCTGGCGGATCGGCTTGTTCTACCTGGTATCGATCTTCATCGTCGTGGCCCTGGTGCCGTGGAACGATCCGACCCTGGCAGCCGTAGGTTCCTACCAGACCGTGCTGGAGCGCATGGGCATCCCGAATGCCAAGCTGATCGTCGACCTGGTGGTATTGGTTGCCGTGACCAGTTGCCTGAACTCGGCGCTGTACACCGCGTCGCGCATGCTGTTTTCCCTGGGGCGTCGTGGTGATGCACCGGCGGTGGCCAAGCGCACCAACAAGAGCGGCACGCCTTACTGGGCGGTGATGTTGTCCACAGGCGCGGCATTCCTCGCGGTATTCGCCAACTACGTGGCGCCGGCGGCGGTGTTTGAATTCCTGCTGGCCAGCTCCGGCGCGATTGCGCTGCTGGTGTACCTGGTGATTGCCGTGTCGCAACTGCGCATGCGTCAGAAACGTACGGCGGCGGGCGAGAAAATTGCCTTCAAAATGTGGCTGTTTCCGGGCCTGACCTACGCAGTGATCGTGTTTATTGTCGGTGCGTTGACCATCATGCTGTTCCAGGAAGCGCATCGGGTGGAGATCATCGCGACCGGCGTGTTGAGCTTGCTGGTGGTGGTGGCGGGGTTGCTGGTGGCGAGCCGGCGCAAGGCCCGCAACCTTGAGACTGCGGTGCTGAATTAATCAGCACCCCCTCAGCAGGAGCCGGCGCCTGGTGCGCCGCCACCTTGCTGCTAACGCCACAAACCACTGTAGGAGCGAGCTTGCTCGCGAAAAACGTCAACGATAACGCGGGCTGCCTGGGTAAACGCGTTGTTCTTGAGTTCTTCGCGAGCAAGCTCGCTCCTACATGGGTTTTGTATTAATCCTGCGAAGTGGTCAGTGCCTGCGAGGCCGCCACCTTGCTGCTAACGCCACAAACCACTGTAGGAGCGAGCTTGCTCGCGAAAAACGTCAACGATAACGCGTGCTGCCTGAGTAAATGCGTTGTTCTTGAGTTCTTCGCGAGCAAGCTCGCTCCTACATGGGTTTTGTATTAATCCTGCGAAGTGGTCAGGGCTTGCGACGCCGCCACGTAATCGGCCTGCTAACGCCACAAACCACTGTAGGAGCGAGCTTGCTCGCGAAAAACGTCAACGATAACGCGTGCTGCCTGAGTAAATGCGTTGTTCTTGAGTTCTTCGCGAGCAAGCTCGCTCCTACATGGGTTTTGTATTAATCCTGCGAAGTGGTCGGTGCCTGCGACGCCGCCACCTTGCTGCTAACGCCACAAACCACTGTAGGAGCGAGCTTGCTCGCGAAAAACGTCAACGATAACGCGGGCTGCCTGGGTAAACGCGTGGTTCTTGAGTTCTTCGCGAGCAAGCTCGCTCCTACATGGGTTTTGTATTAATCCTGCGAAGTGGTCAGTGCCTGCGACGCCGCCACCTTGCTGCTAACGCCACAAAACACTGTAGGAGCGAGCTTGCTCGCGAGAAACGTCAACGATAACGCGTGCTGCCTGAATAAATGCGTTGTTCTTGAGTTCTTCGCGAGCAAGCTCGCTCCTACATTAGGTTTGTATCAATCTTGCGAGGTGGCCAGGGCTTGCGAGGCCGCTACGTAATCGGCCTGGAACGCGGGCGATTCAATCCATGCCAGCGCCGCTGCTTCATCGTCGCTGTCCGTGGACCACTGCCGATATTCGATCAGCGCCGCCAGGATAAAGTCTGTGGCGTTTTCTTCGCCTTCCTGTTCCAGCACCAACGCCAGCAGCGGGTGCGCCAGGAATGCCGCACACAGCGCCTGCTGGCTGGTCTCGCCGGCTGTGCGCATCTCCACGAACAGTTCGGTCAAGTCCACCGACTCAAGATCAATGCGGTCGTCATCGCCGGCAAATGCATCCTGCTTCGGCGCATTGGCGCGCTGGGTGCGGTTCTGCTTGGCCTTGGCTTTTGCCCGCTGGGCGCGTTTTTGCTGCTTGTCTGGCGAAGCCATGGGCTCACGTCCTTGGTTCAGGATCTGGGTGGCGTATTGAAGCGCAGGTCGGGCGAAATCCCAAGGGTTTCTACAGTCGAGCTCCCGGCGTGTCGGCCGCGAGCTGGCCGTGTTGCAGCCACGCCAGTGCAATCGGCCATAAGCGATCTTCATATTCATTACGGAAAAACGCGAAATGCCCGACGGCTTCTTCGCCAATATCCCTCGGCGCAATCCGCAAGTGCGTGCGCTCGCTGGCCTGGAAGTAATTCAGCAGACGCTCAATGGCGGGTACCGTGCCAAACGGATCGTCGCTGATGCTGATCGCCAGGATCTGTGCCTTCACCCGGGCAAAGGGCAGCTCGCCCAGGGCGCGCCCGCTAGGCCGTGTCTGGTAGGTGGGCGTGGGCGTGCTCCAGTCGCGCACCACCCCCGCAGGTGTGTCTTCCAGCCAGCCCAGGCGCTTGCCCGGGAAATACCCGCATACGGCGGTCACCAGCGGCATCACTAGATGCCACTTGGCAAACATCCGCCAGCGGCCGCTCGCTTGATAGTCACGCCAGTACGCAAACTGCGCCCCCACGGTGACCAAGCGCCTGATCGCTGCTCCCGACGCCCCGAGCCCGGCCGCACAGCCGCCAAAGCTGTGGCCGACCACATCAATGGGTTGCCCGGCAAACTCTCGCTGCGCACGCTGCAAGATGGCCTCGAAATCCAGCCGGCCCCAGTCCGACCACGAGGCCTTGAACCCACGCAATGAGCCGCTGCGCGATTCGCCAATGCCGCGATAGTCGTAGGTGATCACATCAAAACCGTTGGCAAACAGGTAGTCGGCAAAGCGCGAATAGTGCCGGCAGCGCACTGAGGTGGCGGCGTTGATGATCACCACTGGGCGTGCGATATCGGTGCGGATATGGCGCCAGGTGAAGCCGCCGATGGGGTAGCTATCGGCGGCGGGCTCGCGGAATGCCTCGGGGTGAAGGCGGGTGGGCAGGTTCATGACGGGCCTCGATCCATGCGCTTTCGATGGGGCATGGGCTGCCCGTGCGCAGTTTTTATTGGAAGTTGACGCTAACAAAATCGACGGGCAAAGGCCCGTAATCTTTAAGTGTGAATGCCGATCGGTGGTGAGGGATTGTTGCATTTGGTTCAGGCGTGATTCAGCCGTGTTGCCGGCAATATACGCCAGCATTTCCCCCGGCCTGGCAGGTTAAAGCATGGAACACCGCACGCGTTTTCGTCTGGAGGCCCTGGGTATTTTCCTGGTGGCCTTGTTGCTATTTACGCTGGGCATCTGGGACCAACAGCCTCAAGGGTTTGACGGGCGCTGGGCGGTGTTCATGCAGGAAATGTTTCGCCACGGTGCGAGCTTCTTCCCCACCACCTACGGTGAGCCGTACCCGGATTACCCAGGTACGGCGACCTATTTCAGCCTGTTCTTTGCCCGGCTGTTCGGTGCGCCCAACGACCTGGCTAACGTCTTGCCCACTGCCCTGGCATCGGCCGGGGTCATGGCGCTGATCTACCGTTTGCTGGTGCCTTCGGGTCGGGCGTGGGCGTTGCTGACGGTATTGCTCACGGCGTCGACGGCGCAATTGCTCGAGAAGTCGCGCTCGGTGTGTCTGGATCAGATGGTCTCCCTGCTGTGTCTTGGGTGCTTCTACCTGTTGCATACCGGCGAGCGTTTGGGCTCAAAGCTGCGTCAATACGCAATCTTTCCCTTGTTCGTGGCGGCGTTTGCCATTCGGGGCCCTTTGGGGCTGATCGAAGTCTGTGGGGTGGCCTGTGTGTATTGGGTGCTGGGGCCTGCTGGCTCGCGAGAAGAGAAGATTCGCTTACTGAAAAAGGTCGTTGCCCACGGGGTAATCGGCCTGGTCCTGCTTCTGGCCTGTGGGTGGGTGCTGCTGAAGCTGGCGCGGATCAGCGGTGGTGAAGGGTTTGCCGATGAGGTGCTGAAGATGCAGGTGGCCGGTCGCCTCGATGAGAGCGGCGAACCGTTCTACTTCTACCTGCAACTGAGTCTGTATCGTTATTTCCCGGTGATACCGCTGGCGCTCGCGACGTTGATTGCCCTGCGTCACACCTGGTCGACGCGCAATGACGATGCCGATGTGCAACTGATGCTGCGCCTGGCTGGTTGTGGCTTGATGATCCTGCTGGGGTTGTCGGTGCCGAACTTCAAACGCGCCTACTACATCGTGCCCATGGTCCCGATGTTTGCCGCTGTGGCGGCCTATGGGCTGCTTCAGGCCCGGGGTTGGTTGCTTGGCGTGCGTCGGGGTTATGAGTGGCTGGTGGCGATCCTGCCGCTGCTGGGGGCTGTCGTGGTAGTGGTCTGCCGGCAGCTGTGGAGCAAGCATGGTTACTGGCCGGATGTTTCGGTGCCGGGGCTGATTGCGCTGCTGATCGTCCTGCAACTGGCGGCGGTGCTTGCCTGGCGCCGTTGGCGCGGCCGTGTGGGAGCGCGATTGGTGTCGCTTAGCTTGATTGCTCTGGCCACTCAATGGCTGGTACTGGTGACGGTCGTCGAGCCGGCCAAGGATCTGCAGTTCGACACCAAAACCTTTGTGCGGGCGGTGCAGACCCTGCGGGCCGAGAACCCCGGGCCGCTGGTGTTTCTCGACCTCGGCAAGGACACCTGGGCCATTCGCTACATCATGAACCTGGACCATGACGAGCAGCCGCTGTTTGTCGGGCGTGACGACCTTGCGCAACTGAGCGCGCTGCCGCGCTCGTCCTGGGTCATCGTCGCGCGCAAGGAAACCCAACTGCTGCAGGGCACGCCGCTGGAGCACCTGGCTCCAGCATTCAATGGGCGTCTCAATGACAACCCGCTGCTGGTGTTTCGCGTACCGTGATCTTAAAGCTCGATCAAAAGTTGTAGGCCAGCGTACCGACGAGCGTACGACGGTTGCCGATGAAGCAATCGCCTCGCGCCAGGCATGTCGTGTAGTAGGTCTTGTCTTCAAGATTGGTCGCGTTGAGGGTCAGGTTCCAGTTCTGGTATCGGTACCCGAGCATCGCATCCACCAGGGTGGTAGAGGGCGTTTTCAGTCGGTCGGCGCCATCCCAGCTTGTTCCTACATAGCGAACGCCTGCACCGACACTGAACCCGGATATATCGCCGATGCTGAACCGATGTTGGCTCCAGACCGAGGCCATGTTCTCTGGAACACTGGCCAGGCGTTTGCCTTGTTCGGCGGGTGAGCCCTTGAGCACGGTGGTGTCGGTATAGCTGTAGGTACCAATCAGGTCCCAGTCGGGCGTGACCGTTACCAGTGCTTCGAGCTCCAGGCCACGGGCGCGGGTTTCACCACTTTGCAGGGTGTTCATCGCATCCAGTGGGTCGGGCATGCGTCGGTTCTGCTCGCGAATGTCATACACCGCAGCGGTATAGAGACTGTTGCTGCCAACGGGCTGATATTTCACACCCAACTCCCACTGTTTGCCCTTGAGCGGTACGTAGGGGTCAAGCGTTCGCTGGTTGAGGCCGATCTGGGGCTGGAATGATTCGCTGTAGCTCAAGTAGGGCGCTATGCCGTTGTCGAACAGATAGGTCAGGCCCACGCGGCCGGTCACTTTGTCATCTTTCTGCTGGGCCTTGCCTTGGGTCTGGCTGGAGGCCCAATCCTTGCGCAGGCCAAGGGTCAGTAACCACTGCTCGTATTTGATCTGGTCCTGGGCATAGAGCCCGCGCTGCATGACCCGTTGTTCCGGGTCTGCGGTGAGGCGAATGATAGAGGGATCAAAGGTGCCATACACCGGGTCGTACACGTTCAGTGGTGTTGCCGCGCCGCTGGCGCCGTCGCGGTTGGAGACAGCGTGCTGGTAGTCGCCCCCCAGCAGCAGCGTGTGTTGTAGCGGGCCGGTGTCGAATCGGGCCTCGGCGTTTTGGTCGGCGACCCAGACTTTGACCTCTGGTTTGGAAACGTAATACACGCGGTCGAGGGTCTGGTTGTCGGCGTTAAACGGTGGGTTTCTGGCGAACTTCGCATAAATCGACTGGTAGCTGACTTTGCTTTTCTGCCAGCGCAGGTTTTGTCGCAGCGTCCATGTGTCGTTCACGTGCCACGAGAATTGCGACGTCAGGGCTGTCTGGTCGCTGTCGTATTCGTCGAATCCCGGCTCGCTGGCGAACCTATTGCTGTGGATCCGACCGTAGGGCGCATTCCAGACCGTGCCTTTGTGCGGAAAGAACTGCGTGGTGGAGCCGCTGTCATCGCGCTGGATGTTGGCCAGTATCGTCCAGTCGATATCTTCGGTGGGGCGCCAGGTCAGCGATGGCATCAGGACCTGGCGGTTGTCTTTGACGTGATCAACCTGAGTGTCGCTGTCGCGCTGAATTGCCACCAGCCGGTACAACAGCGTGCCTTGTGGGTTCAGGGAGCCCGTGGTGTCGACGGCGACCTGCTTGCGGTTGTAATTGCCATATTGCAGTTGCAGTTCGGTGTGTTGTTCGGCCTGGGGGCGTTTGCTGACCTGGTTGATCAGGCCCCCCACCGGGCTTTGCCCATAAAGCATCGACGCCGGGCCCTTGAGCACTTCGAGGCGTTCCAGGGTGAAGGGGTCGGTGCGCACGTTGGTGTAACTGCCGAAGCTCTGCTGTAAGCCATCAAGGAACAGGGCAGGTGAGCTGCCTCGCACTTTCGACCAGTCTCCCCGGCTATCCAGCCCGAAGGTTTCGGCGCGCACCCCGGCCACATAACGCAATGCGTCTTGCACGGTCAGCGCGCCCTGATCACGCATACGGTCGGCGCTGATGACGGAAATCGACTGGGGGATCTCAGTAATCGGAGTGTCGGTCTTGGCACCCGTTGCACTGCGCTTGGCGACATAGCCTTTGATCGGGCCGTCCGCCGTTTCTTCTGAGGCCGTGGCCGTAATACTTTGGCTGGGCAGTTCGAGCTGGCCTGTTTCCTGGGCCGCGTCTGCGACCGGGACCAGCATCGAAGCGAATCCGAAGGGGGCAAGGCCGAGCGCCTTCAACCATGAGCCTGGCTCGCGTGCAGAGGGCATTGCAGCTCCTTAATTATTTTAGTGATGCGGGGGGAGGATATTTTGCGCGCAGCTTAAATGATAATAATTGCTATTAGCAACGCTAGATGCCGGTCAATCCTGGCTTTTTGGCGGGGGCAGTCGATGGGAGGGGCGGTAGGGCGGTCTTGCGCGGGGAGGGAGTAATCAAGGTTGCGGAGTCTTTGATCCTGGGTTGGGCCCCCAGACCGCTGACTCCGAAGTGACCTTCATCATGGAGGGATTATTTGCAGCGATACCCTTCAGGCATCGTGACGCTGTAGTTGCGCTGTACGCGATCCTGGAAATTCAGGTTCTGCAGGCCCTGCTGTACCAGAAAGGCCTCGACCTTGGCAGCCTGGCAGTCCTCGTTGTAGGACGTCACTCGCAGCAGGTACACCGCGCGTTTGCTCGCTTCGTCCCGGGCCGTGGCGGTGAACGTGGTGAGGGTGGTGTAGCCGGTGCGCTCCGAGCTGCCCACCGGGCCATAGGTGGTGTTGGGTGTGCTGGTGCAGATCATCTGGTCGCTTTTTTTCTTGCTGTTCTTGCACACAGTGGAGGTGCTGGTTGGCACCTGGCCATAGTCGGTGGCGGTATAGCGATAAGTCACCTGGTGGCTGTCGACGTCCAGGGTGATCGTGATTTTCGGTGCCAGGTTCTTGGGCAGGGTCATGTCGGTATAGACCTGGCGAAAGCCCTGGTCCTTCATGGCGCTGACCATATCGCGCAGATAGTAGCGGGCGTTGAGCGCGTTCTCGTTATTGCCGCCCACCGACGTCACCAGCACTGGCGCCTGTCGGTCAAAGTGATAGTCCGGGTCTGGGGTTGCGTTGATCGCGACGTCCATCGTCGTGGCGCATCCGCTGAGCAGCGCTGTCAGCATTAACAGCGTGCAGAACAAGTACCGGGTCATGAAGTAACTACCTTGCTGAAGATTGGATTAAGGCTAGACGGTTGAGCAGCGCGATAAATAACACATCGGGTGCCAACGAGGCTTGGCGTTAACCTGAATGTAACCAGGGCGGTGTGGCGTACTAAATCGCAGGCAACAAAAAACCCGCACTAGGCGGGTTTCTTGTGTGTTTCAGATGACGTTTGCACCACCTGAAACTAATTAGTGGTGCCCAGAGACGGAATCGAACCGCCGACACGGGGATTTTCAATCCCCTGCTCTACCGACTGAGCTATCTGGGCAACGGGGCGCATTAAACGGGTTTTTCAGGGGGTCGTCAAGCAAGTTTTCAAAAAATATTTAATTATTACCGTCGCTTACGTGCCAACCCCGGTTTTTGCTCAATTATTGAGCAGGCGGCACGTAGCCGTCAGCCTTGGCGTAATCCTCGCCGGAAAAGTACTTGTCCATTTCGCCCTGCAGATATTTGCGGTCTTCGGCGTTCATCATGTTCAGGCGTTTTTCGTTGATCAGCAGGGTCTGGTGCTTCTGCCAGTCGGCCCAGGCCTGGGCGGAAACGTAATCGAAAATGTCTTGGCCCTTGGGCCCCGGAAATGGGGCGCGCTCCAGGGCGGGCAGTTCTTTGTGGTATTTGCGGCACATGATGGTGCGGGTCATGACGAAACTCCTGCGTTCAATACGTCGGCCGCGCGCTTCAGCAGTTTTTTCACCGGGGCGGCAAGGCCCAGGCGCGGCGGGGTGGCGAGGTTATACCAGAGCCAGTCGGCCTCGGCCACGTGATGGGCCGATTCCTCGACTTGCACCAGCCAGGGTTCGATAGCCAGTTGGAAGTGGCTGAAAGTGTGGACCAGCCCCGGCAGCTCCTGCTGCTTGCCCAGCGCCAGCGAGTGCTGGTTGGCCAGGTGTTCCAGATCGTTCAGGTCGTCCAGTTCCGGCAAGCTCCACAGCCCGCCCCACAGGCCCGTAGACGGGCGACGGTAAAGCAGGATCGCGCCCTCATGGTTGGCCAGCAAGGGCATCAGCGTGCGTTTTTGCGGGATGGTCTTGCGGGGCTTGGGGATCGGGTAGCGGGTTTCCAGGCCCAGCATGTGCGCTTCGCAGCCCTTTTCCAGGGGGCACAGCAGGCAACTGGGCTTGCTGCGGGTGCAGAGGGTGGCGCCCATGTCCATCATCGCCTGGGTGTAGGCGTTGACGCGAGCGTGCGGGGTAAAGCGCTCTGCGGTGGCCCACAGCTGCTTGGCCACCTTGGGTTCGCCCGGATAGCCTTCCTGGGCGGTAAAGCGCGCCAGCACGCGTTTGACGTTGCCGTCGAGGATCGGTGCGCGCAGGCCCATGCTCAGGCTGGCGATGGCGCCGGCGGTGGACAGGCCGATGCCTGGCAGTTCGGTAAGCTTCTCTACATCGCGAGGAAACTCGCCGCCGTATTCGGCGACGACGATCTTCGCGGTCTTTTGCAGGTTGCGCGCCCGGGTGTAGTAGCCCAGCCCGGTCCACAGGTGCAGCACTTCATCTTCTGGCGCGGCGGCCAGGGCTTCGACCGTTGGCAGCGAGGCCATGAAACGGTCGAAGTAGTTGAGCACGGTGCTGACCTGGGTCTGTTGCAGCATGATTTCCGAGACCCACACCCGGTAAGGGGTGATGCCCTGTTGCCAAGGCAGGTCATGGCGACCGTGGCGGTCGTACCAGTCGAGCACGGCCGCAGAAAATTGCTCGTTTCTCATCGGTTGAACAGGCCTTTGAGGGCGTCTTTCAACTTGGGATTGACCTTGTCGAGCTTCTCTTCAAGTTTCTCGCTGATTTTATTGCCGGCCATTTTCGCGGCGACCTGGCCCAGGCCGTCCTTGTCCAGGCGGCAGGCCTTGGCTCCCAGCTCCAGCGGCCCACGGCAGCGCAGCGGGACTTCGATGCCACGGAAGTTCGAGCCGACCTGGCAGGCCGGGTCCGGCATGTCGCGCTTGTCACCCTCGACAATGATGCCCACACGGTAGTCCATGCCCAGCACGCGCAGGTCAATGTCGCCATTGCCGTTGACGGTCAGGCCGGGGATCCGCACTTTCAGGTCCGGGTTGCTGGCCACGCCGTTACGCAAGGTCAGGTTGCCCTTGAGCTCCTGGAACGGTGTGTCCTTGCCACGCGGTTCGCTGGCCAGGGTCTTGCGATTGAGCAGGGCGATGCCGGTGCACAGCTGTTGCTCAATGTTGGCGTTGAGCAGTACGCCATTGTTGATCACAAAGCTGGCGGTGCCGTTGAGGCTGTCGATCAGCGCCTTCTGGCTGTTGCCGCGCCCCGTCAGGTTGCTGTCGAGGGTGATCTGGCCTTTGACCGGCGGGGTTTTGCCCTGGGCCTGCAGGATGCGTTCGACCGGCACTTGCTTGATTTTGGTCTGCAGTGCCAACACCGGCACATCTTCGCGGGCGTCGAGGTTGCCGTTGGCCTGGAAGGTGCCGTTGTAGAGGCCGCCGCTCAAGGTGTCGAGCTTGAGCTGACCACCCTGGCCAGAGGCTTTGAGGGTGGCGTTCTCGATGGGCAACTGGCCGAGGGTCAGTTGGCCGAAGGACAGGTCGGCAATCACATCCAGGGTGCGCAGGCGTGCCAGCGGCAGCAGCTTGTCGGTGCTCCAGGCGCCTTTGGTCGGCGCATCCGGCAGCGGAGTGGTGCCGCCGGCGGCCATGGCCCCGGCTTCGCTGCTTTGCACTTCGGCCTGGCGCGCGACGGCGGCACTGTTGGCTGCTTCGGATTTGGCGGGCAGGTAGTGGTCGGCGTTGAACGTGTCGGCCTTCAACTGCACGCGCAGGGATTGCTTGGCAAAGTCTTCAACCGCCAGGCGCCCGGTGAAGGTGCTGCCATCGACTTTCAGGTTGAGGTCTTCCAGCGCCATGCTCGACGGCGTGCCTTGCAGGCGGCTGACCAGCTCGACCTTGCTCAGGCTCTCTGGGGCCATGGCTGGCAGCGGTTGGCCGACGCTGTCGAGGAACTTGGCCAGGTCAAACTGGGCAATCGACAGGGCGCCGCTGATCTGTGGGGTTTTATCCAGGTCGTGGGCCTTCAGTTCGCCCAGTGCCCGCAGTTGGTTGAGCGAGAGCTTGAGGCCGGTCCACTCGGCAATGTTTGCCGACAGGTCCACCAGTAACTGGCCCTGGGTGGCAAACGTGACGGTCTTGCCTTGCAGAGGCTCGCCCGTGGCTTCGCCGGCGACTTTCATGTCTTCGAACTGATAGCGCTTGAGGGCGCGATCAAAACGCAGCTCGCCATTGAGCTCGCTCTTGACCCGCATGACCGGCTGGTTGCTGCCGAAGAACGCAGTGAGCTTGACCGGAATGCTCGCGCCTTCATGCACGGCACCGGTGCTCAGTTGGATGCTTTCGGCGCTGAATTGCTTGCCGGTCTGCTCGTCGTTGTACTCGATACGGGCGTTGTTGACCGTGAGGCTGTCGATGTCCAGGCGGATCGGCTGGGCCGGTTTCTCCGGCGCGGGCGTCGTGGCCGGCGCAGTCGTGGCGGGCGCTTCGGCGCTGGTGGTAGCCGCAACGGGCGCAGCCTTGCCGATATCTTCCCAGTTGCCATGGCCTTGCTTGTCGCGGGTCAGGCGCAGGTTCAGGCCTTCGACGCGTACATCGCTCATTTGCACTTCGCGGCGCAGCAGCGGCAGCACGCGTACCGACAGGCCGAGCATCTGCAGGTCGGCAAATGGTTGGGCAGGGTTGTTCAGGGTGGCCACGCTGGCCTCATGCAGCTCCAGGCCCAGCCAGGGGAACAGGCTCCAGCCGATATCGCCATTGAGCGTCAGCTCGATGTGGGCCTTGTCGCGGGCAATCTGGCGAATCTCGTCTTTGTAGTCGTTGGGATCGAAGAGGTGAGTCAGGGCAAAGCCCAGAGCCACAATGATCAGCAACAGCCCGAGAAGTACCAGACCCAGGATTTTGCCGAACGCTTTCATGGGCGAGTCCTTGTATGTCGATTTTAAAATTTAGCCGCAGAGTATAACGCCGGGAGGTCCGTGGCTGTTTACGCATCGTTACATAGTGTCAAACAAAACAGATGGACTGAAAAAGGTAGTGTCAGTTTGGTTTCTCTCGCTGCGCCAGATGCTAATCTTTGCCCGTTCGCCCGCCTTCTGCGACGAAACGTCGCGCTTACAGGGAGCTTCACTCGACAAAACGGCCACGCATTGCGTGCAAAGGCCGAGGAGGAGAGCGCCTGGCGAACACAGACCAACAACTGGGGGAAACACCAATGAACACTAGCACTGCGGCCGGCAATTCTGCTGCGCAGCCTGCGTTCCTGTCCAAGGAACGCATCATAGCCAAGCCCGGTTTCAACCGCTGGCTGGTTCCGCCGGCCGCCCTGGCCATCCACTTGTGCATCGGCATGGCCTACGGCTTCTCGGTGTTCTGGCTGCCATTGTCCAAGGCGCTGGGCGTGACCGCACCGGTGGCCTGTGCACCGGACATGAGCTTTATCGCGCAGATCTTCTCGTCGTCCTGCGACTGGCCGATCTCCATGCTGGGCTGGATCTACACACTGTTCTTCATCTTCCTGGGCTGCTCGGCAGCGATCTGGGGCGGCTGGCTGGAACACGCCGGGCCGCGCAAGGCCGGTGTGGTCTCGGCACTGTGCTGGTGCGGTGGCCTGCTGATCTCGGCGCTGGGGATTTATACCCACCAGATCTGGCTGATGTGGCTCGGTTCGGGGGTGATTGGTGGTATTGGCCTGGGCCTGGGCTATATCTCGCCGGTGTCGACCCTGATCAAGTGGTTCCCGGACAAGCGCGGCATGGCGACCGGCATGGCGATCATGGGCTTTGGCGGTGGTGCGATGGTCGGTGCGCCCCTGGCTGCAGCGTTGATGGGCCACTTTGCGTCGCCGACCGGCGTGGGCGTGTGGCAGAGCTTTTTGGTCATGGCCGCGATCTACTTCGTGTTCATGATCGGCGGCGCCTTGTCCTACCGTGTCCCGCCGACCGGCTGGAAGCCTGAGGGCTGGACCGCGCCGGCGAAAAAAGCCAGTAATGCGATGATCACCCACCGTCACGTCCACGTGAACGTGGCGTGGAAAACCCCGCAATTCCGCCTGGTCTGGCTGGTGCTGTGCCTGAACGTATCGGCCGGTATCGGCATCCTGGGCATGGCGTCGCCGCTGTTGCAGGAAGTGTTCGGCGGCAAGTTGCTGGGCGTGGATGTGCCGTTTGGCCAACTGGATGCGGGTCAACTGGCCTCCATCGCCGCCATTGCGGCGGGGTTCACCGGGTTGTTGAGCCTGTTCAACATTGGTGGGCGGTTCTTCTGGGCGTCGTTCTCCGACTACCTGGGCCGCAAGAACACCTACTTCGTGTTCTTCGCCCTGGGCTTTGCCCTGTACGCGCTGATCCCGAACCTCGGCCACCTGGGCAACGTCTCGCTGTTCGTGGCGGCGTTCTGCATCATCCTGTCGATGTACGGCGGCGGCTTCGCGACCGTACCGGCCTACCTGGCGGACCTGTTCGGTACGCAAATGGTCGGTGCAATCCATGGTCGCCTGCTCACCGCCTGGGCGGCGGCCGGCGTGCTGGGCCCGGTGTTGGTGAACTACCTGCGTGAATATCAATTGAGCATCGGCGTCGAGCGCGCTGCGGCCTATGACATCACCTTGTACATCCTCGCCGGCCTGCTGGTACTGGGCTTTATCTGCAACCTGTTGGTACGCCCGGTGGCCGACAAGTACTTCATGACCGACGCCGAACTGGCTGCCGAACAGGCGCTGGGCCATGACAAGGGCGCCGATGCGACCACGTCCCTGGAATGGAAAGCCGCTTCCGGCACCGTGCCATTGGCCATTGCGGCCTGGCTGGTGGTAGGTATTCCGCTGGCGTGGGGCGTGTGGGTGACGTTGCAGAAGACTGCAGTGCTGTTCCACTAACACCGCATAACCCGTGTGGGCCCGGTTCCTGTGGGAGCCGGGCTTGCCCGCGATAGAACCCGCTCGGTGTATCTGTAGTAGTCAGGCGTCTGCATCGCAGGCAAGCCAGCTCCCACACAAGCACGCTCCCGCACAAGCACGCTCCCGCACTTGTACTGACATGTCTATGCCCGACAGGCCGTCAGTCTTATCCCCTCCGATGTTTCTGTTTAGCGCCCACACCCCCTATAATGGCCACCTTTTTCGCCCAATGATTTTGCGGAGCTGGTGATGGCCGAACGTAAGGCGTCCGTCGAGCGCGACACTCTGGAAACCCAGATCAAAGCCTCGATCAACCTGGATGGCACCGGAAAGGCCCGATTTGATATCGGTGTCCCTTTTCTTGAGCACATGCTGGATCAAATCGCCCGTCATGGGCTGATCGACCTGGATATCGTCAGCAAGGGCGACCTGCATATCGACGACCACCACACCGTGGAGGATGTCGGTATCACCCTCGGCCAGGCGTTTGCCAAGGCCATCGGCGACAAAAAAGGCATCCGTCGTTACGGCCACGCCTATGTCCCGCTGGACGAGGCACTGTCGCGTGTGGTCATCGACTTCTCCGGCCGCCCAGGCCTGCAGATGCACGTGCCGTATACCCGCGCCACCGTCGGCGGCTTTGACGTGGACCTGTTCCAGGAGTTCTTCCAGGGCTTCGTCAACCATGCCCTGGTGAGCCTGCACATCGACAACCTGCGTGGCACCAACACCCACCACCAGATCGAAACCGTGTTCAAGGCTTTCGGTCGCGCCCTGCGCATGGCCGTGGAGCTCGATGACCGCATGGCCGGGCAAATGCCTTCGACCAAGGGCGTTTTGTAATGCAGACGGTCGCGGTTATCGACTACGGCATGGGTAACCTGCACTCGGTGGCCAAGGCCCTCGAACACGTAGGTGCCGGCAAGGTGCTGATCACCAGCGATGCCAAGGTGATCCGCGAAGCCGACCGGGTAGTGTTTCCCGGTGTTGGCGCGATTCGCGATTGCATGGCTGAAATCCGTCGCCTGGGCTTTGACAGCCTGGTGCGCGAAGTCAGCCAGGACCGGCCGTTCCTCGGGATCTGCGTGGGCATGCAAGCCTTGCTCGAGCGCAGTGAAGAAAACGGCGGCGTCGACTGCATCGGCCTGTTCCCGGGGGATGTGAAGTTCTTCGGCAAGGACCTGCATGAAGACGGCGAACACTTGAAAGTCCCGCACATGGGCTGGAACGAAGTGCGCCGCACCGTCGACCACCCGCTGTGGCATGACATCCCGGACATGGCGCGTTTCTACTTCGTGCACAGCTACTACATCGCCGCCGGTAACCCGCGCCAGGTGGTGGGTGGCGGGCACTATGGCGTCGATTTCGCCGCCGCGCTGGCCGAAGGCTCGCGCTTCGCCGTGCAGTTCCACCCGGAGAAGAGCCATACCCATGGCCTGCAGTTGCTGCAGAACTTCGCCAGTTGGGACGGGCGTTGGTAATGGCCAAGAAGATCAAGCCGCCGATCCTCAATCTCACTCCCCAGCAGGAGAGTGAGGCGACCGACAAGATCAAGCGTTTCATGGAAGACCGCTTCGAGCTCAGGCTCGGGTCGTTCGAGGTGGCTGAGATCCTCGAACTGTTCACCACTGAAATTGCTCCGCACTATTACAACAGGGCGATTTTCGATGTGCAGACGCACCTTAAAGAAAGGTTCGAAAGCATCGAAAGCGACTTGTGGGCGCTCGAAAAACCCTGATTCTTCGAGCAATGCTGAATATCGAATAAGGTTTGCCAGATGCTGATTATCCCCGCTATCGATCTCAAGGACGGCGCTTGCGTACGTCTGCGCCAGGGCCGCATGGAAGATTCCACGGTGTTTTCCGATGACCCGGTCAGCATGGCTGCCAAGTGGGTGGAGGGTGGCTGCCGCCGTCTGCATCTGGTGGACTTGAACGGCGCCTTCGAAGGCCAGCCGGTCAATGGCGAAGTGGTTACTGCCATTGCCAAGCGCTACCCGAACCTACCGATCCAGATCGGTGGCGGTATCCGCTCCCTGGAAACCATCGAGCACTACGTCAAGGCGGGCGTGAGCTACGTGATCATCGGCACCAAGGCCGTGAAAGACCCGGCCTTCGTCGCCGAGGCCTGCCGTGCATTCCCGGGCAAGGTCATCGTGGGCCTGGACGCCAAGGATGGCTTCGTCGCCACCGACGGCTGGGCTGAGATCAGCACCATTCAGGTGATCGACCTGGCCAAGCAGTTCGAGGCAGACGGCGTGTCCGCCATCGTTTACACCGACATTGCCAAAGACGGCATGATGCAGGGCTGCAACGTACCGTTCACCGCTGCGCTGGCGGCCGCCACCAAGATCCCGGTAATCGCCTCCGGTGGTATCCACAACCTGGGCGACATCAAGTCGCTGCTGGACGCCAAGGCTCCTGGGATCATCGGCGCGATCACCGGCCGTGCGATCTATGAAGGCACCCTGGACGTCGCCGAGGCCCAGGCCTACTGCGATGCCTACAACGGCTGAGGACTGACCATGGCGCTGGCCAAACGCATCATCCCTTGCCTGGACGTCGACAACGGTCGGGTGGTCAAGGGCGTCAAGTTCGAGAACATCCGTGACGCCGGCGACCCGGTGGAAATTGCCCGTCGCTACGATGAGCAGGGTGCCGACGAAATTACCTTTCTCGACATCACCGCCAGCGTCGATGGCCGCGATACCACGCTGCATACCGTCGAGCGCATGGCCAGCCAGGTGTTTATCCCGCTGACCGTGGGCGGTGGCGTACGCACCGTGCAAGACATCCGCAACCTGCTCAACGCCGGTGCGGACAAGGTCTCGATCAACACTGCCGCGGTGTTCAATCCGGAATTTGTCGGCGAAGCCGCGCAGCATTTCGGTTCGCAATGCATCGTGGTCGCCATCGACGCCAAGAAAGTCTCCGGGCCGGGTGAACCTCCGCGCTGGGAGATCTTCACCCATGGCGGGCGCAAGCCTACCGGCCTGGATGCGGTGCAGTGGGCAATGAAGATGGAAGGCCTGGGCGCCGGTGAAATCCTGCTGACCAGCATGGACCAGGACGGCATGAAAAACGGCTTCGACCTGGGCGTGACCCGCGCCATCAGCGATGCGCTGGGCATCCCGGTGATCGCTTCCGGTGGTGTGGGCAACCTGCAACACCTGGCCGACGGCGTCATCGAAGGCCACGCCAGTGCGGTGCTGGCGGCGAGTATTTTCCACTTTGGCGAATACACCGTGCCCGAGGCCAAGGCCTACATGGCGGCGCGCGGCATCGTCGTACGCTAAACGCCACTGGACACCATGACAGGCTCGCGGCACTCTGGGGCCTGCCATGGATTCCGGTAATTCTACATGCTCAAAGACCTGCTTCTTGCCCTCGCCAGCTCTTCCATTCTTTTGGCAGGCTCGGCCAATGCTGCCGAGCCCTCTGCTGATTCGCTGGTGCTGCTGACGGAGAATTTTCCGCCCTACAACATGGCGAAAAACGGCAAGAACTTCGCCAAGGACGAGAACGTCGAAGGCATCGCCGTGGACATCGTGCGCGAAACCTTCAAGCGCGCTGGCGTTTCCTACAACCTGACGCTGCGTTTCCCCTGGGAACGGATCTACAAACTCGCCCTGGAGCAACCTGGCTACGGGGTATTCGTCATGGCGCGCCTGCCGGACCGCGAAGCCCTGTTCAAGTGGGTCGGCCCCATCGGCCCGGACGATTGGGTGCTGCTGGCCAACGCCGACAGCAACATCCAGTTGACCGACCTTGAGCAGGCCCGGCGCTACAAGGTGGGTGCCTACAAAGGTGACGCGATTGCCCTGAGCCTGGAAAAACAAGGCCTCACACCGCAGGTCGTGCTCCGCGACCAGGACAATGCGCAAAAACTGCTGGATGGCCAGATCGACCTCTGGGCCACCGGCGATCCCGCCGGCCGCTACCTGGCGCGGCAAGTCGGGATAACCGGGCTCAAGACCGTGCTGCGGTTCAACAGTGCCCAGTTGTACCTGGCCCTGAACAAAAACGTCCCGGACGAAACCGTCGCCAAACTGCAAGCCGCGCTGGATCAGCTGCGTGAAGAGGGCGTGGTGAGCGAGATCATGGGGCGGTATCTCTAGTGGGGGGAGCCGGCGGGCAGGACATTTCTGGCTCTGTCTGGGGGTACTCACTCCAGTGCACTTTGTCGCCGTTGATGAACGTGATGTCGGTTGTAGATTGCTGGGCAGCACAGGCGACGACGGGGTAAGCGCCTTTTCCTCAAAAGGAATTTTTACCCGCAATGAATAGACTTTGGTCTGTTCTGAGGGCTTATCAAGGCTGGCATGGCTGATAAAGGTTCCAGGCGAAAAGTAGGCTTCGCCCGTGACTGCCGCTGGCGGCAGGACTGAGCATACTTAAAGTGATAGTTATCTAGACGCAGGAAGGTAGGTGCCATTTTTGCCATGTCCGGCCATGGCCTGGTTGCTGCGCACGCTGATCATCAACTTGATATCAATCCACTCGATGCCCTGGGCCTTGAGCTTGGGCAACTCGCGCTCCAGTACCGCCAGGGTCTGTGGATAAGGATGGCCGATCATCACGGCCGAGCCCTGTTTGTGGGCCAGCTTGATAGCGGTCTGCAACTGCGTGGTGATAGCGGCTTCGGTGCGTTCGTCATCAAGGAAAACATCCCGCGAGACATGAGCCAGGCCGATTTTTTGTGCCTCGGCGGCGGCCACGGTCTGCGCGCTGGTGCGGCTGTCGACGAAAAACTTGTGGCGACGTTGCAATTCACCCATCAGCCAGGTCATGGCCGCAGGCTGCGCGGTCATGCGGCTGCCCATATGGTTGTTGAGGCCGGCGGTGTAGGGCACGGCGTTGAACGCCGCATCCAAACGCTTGCCCAGTTCTTCGACAGGCAACTCGGGGTGCCAGGCGAACGGGCCGGTGGCCGGGTCCATGGGCATATGCAGGATCACGATCTTGCCGGCGCGATGGGCCTCGCGCGCGAATTCGGCGGCGTGGGGGGTGTCGGGCATGATCGCCGCCGTCACCGGGCCGGGCAGGGCCAGCACGCGACGATCCCGGGGCAGGTTCTGCCCAAGGTCGTCGATGATCAGGGTCAGGTAGGCTTTGTGGGGCTTCTGGGCAGGGGCCGCATGGGCGACTCCTGCCAGGCTGCAGAGCAGGGCGATGATCAGGGCAACACGCATATCAACGGCTGCGCGTAATGCTCAGGCCCTTGAGTAGGCTCAACGCCTGGGCCAGTTGGTAATCATCGTCCTGTGGCATCGGCTTGGCTTTCGTGCCGCTGCCGGTTGGCTGGTCGGCACCGCCATTGCCATTGCCCAGGTGACCTTGCAGGTCAGCTTCCTTGAAGTACTCGTTTTCGCTCTCGTTGGTGATCTTGGCCCGGCGAACCTCGATATCCGGCACGATGCCCTGGGCCTGGATCGAGCGACCATTAGGCGTGTAGTACAACGCCGTGGTGATCTTCAGCGCACGCTCGTTGTTCAGCGGCAGCACGGTTTGCACCGAACCCTTGCCAAAGCTGGTGGTGCCCATCAGCACCCCGCGTTTCTGGTCTTGCAGGGCGCCGGCGACGATTTCCGAGGCCGAGGCGCTGCCGCCGTTGATCAGCACCGCCAGCGGGACGTTTTCGCTGAGGTCCTTGCCGGTGGCCGAGAAGCGCAGTTCGGAGTTGGCGATGCGGCCCTTGGTGTAGACGATCAGGCCCTTGGTGATGAAATGGTCGACCACTTCCACCGCCGATTGCAGCACGCCGCCGGGGTTGTTGCGCAGGTCGAGGACGATGCCGTTGAGCTTCTTGCCGTTGTCTTTGCGCAGCTTGGCCAGGGCCTTGGCCACTTCGTCGCCGGTCTTGACCTGGAATTGGGTGATGCGGATGTAGCCGTAGCCCGACTCCAGCAACTGGCTCTTCACGCTCTTGACCACGATGGTGGCGCGGGTCAGGGTCACGTCAAACGGGTTGCCACCGTCGCGCACCAGGGTCAGGGTGATTTTCTGACCGACCTTGCCGCGCATCTTGTCGACGGCTTCGGTCATGGTCTGGCCGCGGGTCGGCTGGCCGTTGATCTTGACGATCAGGTCGCCAGCCTGGATGCCGGCCTTGGACGCCGGGGTATCGTCGATGGGCGACACCACCTTGATGATGCCGTCTTCGGCGCCCACTTCTATGCCGAGGCCGCCGAATTCGCCGCTGGTGCTTTCCTGCAGCTCGGCGAAATCTTCCGGGCCCAGGTAGGCAGAGTGCGGGTCGAGGTTGCTGAGCATGCCTTTGATGGCGTTTTCCAGCAGGGTCTTGTCGTCCACGGGTTCGACATAGGCTGCCTTGATCCGGTCCATGACCTCGGCAAAGGTGCGCAATTCGTCCAGCGGCAGCGGCGCCTTGGTGGTCGCGGCCGTGGCTGACGGGGCGGTCTGGTCGGCGAATGCCATAGGCGCGCCGATCACCAGGGCGATCGTCAGGGCCAGCGAAGTGAGGCGGGACAAATGCAGCATGTCGAACGAACTCCTAATGTAGATGCGGCCCTATCCTTGGGCGCGACACCATTGTGCAGGGTCGCTTGGGCGGCCCTGCTGACGAATAGCGAAGTACAGCGCCGGGGTGTCCTGGCCGCCACTGTTACCGACAGTGGAGATGGATTCACCGGCTTTTACAACATCACCTGCGGCCTTGAGCAACGTTTGATTGTGGCCATATAAGCTCAAATAGCCATTGCCGTGGTCAAGAATCACCAGCAAACCAGCGCCGCGCAGCCAATCGGCGAACACCACGCGCCCACCGTGGACGGCGTGTACCTGGCTGCCCGCAGAGGCGCTGATCATCACGCCGTCCCACTTGGTGCGGGTGTCATCGCCACGGGTTTCACCAAAGCGTGCCAGTAGTCGACCATCAACTGGCCATGGAAGTTTGCCTCGGGCAGTAGCAAAAGGCCCGCCAAACGATTCGCCGGCGCTGGAAACCAGTGGGCCAGGCGCTGCACGCGCCGGTTTGCGCGGGGCGTCGGTGGCGAGCGCCGCGGCGTCACGCTGGCGCTTTTTTTCTGCTTCCTGCTGGGCGATCAGCGCTTTTTGTCGCGCTTCTTCGGCCTCGCGGGCCTGGCGAGCCAGGGTTTCCTCGATGGTTTTCAGTACTTTGGCCAGGTCGGCCTGGTCTTGCTGACGCGCCTGCAGCTTGGCATCCCGGGCTTTTACGTCGCTGTTGAGCTTGGCGAGGGCCTGCTGGCGTTCTTTGCGCACCTTGTCCAGCTCGTCGCGCTGGCTGTCGAGGCTGCTTTTCTGGGCCAGAAGTTGGCTTTGTTGGTCGGCGATTTCCTGCTCGACATTGGCCAATTGGCGCAGGGTCTCGTTGAAGCTCTTGAGTTGCTCCAGGCGCGCGGTGCTCAGGTAGTCGTAGTAGGTGAGGGTGCGGGCGAATTTTTCCGGGTTCTGCTGGTTGAGCAGCAGCTTGAGGTATTCCTGGCGGCCGTTCTGGTAGGCGGCACGGGCCTGGATTGCGATCAGGCGTTGCTGTTCAACGCGCGCGCTCTGGAGTTTTTTTTTCTCACCGTCGAGCCGCTCCAGTTCCGACTCGCTCTTCTTTAGTTCTTTTTGCAGCTCCTGGACCTGCTTCTCCAGCTTGCCCATTTCGGTTTCCGTGCCGCGCAGGTCTTTCTGCACCCCGGATTTTTCTTCCTGGAGCTTGCCGAGCAGTTTCTTCAGCTCGGTAATGTCCTGACGCGTAGCGTCCAACTGTTGTTGGGTTTGCGCACGCTCGTCGGCCATAGCCGGTTGGAGCACGCAGACAAGAGCGAGGGTAATCAAGGCGCGAAGCATAGAGGCGGGCGACACCAGGGAAAGGGACGGCCTAGTATGCCCGGCCCACGCGGCAAAAAAAACGTCCAATTCGGGCTGGCGGGCAAGTTAGGCGCCCAGTGGCGCGGGTGTGGCTAAAAGCCATCTTCAAAAACGCCACCTACCCATGTGGGAGCGGGCTTGCCCGCGATTGCGTTGTGTCAGCCATGGAAATGTCGACTGATCCGCCGCTATCGCGGGCAAGCCCGCTCCCACATTGTTTGGTGGTGGGTTTGAAAATTAGACCAGGATCGACGTACCGGTCATTTCGACAGGCTTCTCGAGCCCCATCAGCATGAGCATGGTCGGCGCCACGTCTGCCAGCACGCCGCCTTCGCGCACCTTGAAGTCGCGCTTGCCGACATAAATGAACGGCACCGGCTCGGTGGTGTGGGCGGTATGGGCCTGGCCGGTGGATTCGTCGGACATCTGTTCGCAGTTGCCATGGTCGGCGGTGATCAGCGCTTCGCCGCCGACCTTCTCCAGGGCGTCGACGATACGGCCCACGCACAAGTCCAGGCATTCCACGGCCTTGACCGCCGCTTGCAGGTTGCCGCTGTGGCCGACCATGTCGCCGTTGGCGTAGTTGACCACGATCACGTCATAGCGCTGGTGTTCGATGGCATCGACGATCTTGTCGGTGACTTCCGGCGCGCTCATCTCGGGCTGTAGGTCGTAGGTGGCGACTTTGGGCGACGGGATCAGGATGCGCTCTTCGCCGGGGAACGGTTCTTCGCGACCGCCGGAGAAGAAGAAGGTGACGTGGGCGTATTTCTCGGTTTCGGCAATGCGCAGTTGGGTCTTGCCGTTTTTGGCGAGGTAATCACCCAGCACGTTTTCCAGGCTGCCCGGCGCGAAAGCCGACGGGGCCGGGATGTTGGCGGCGTATTGGGTCAGCATCACGAACTCGACTTTCGGCTGGCGCGCCCGCTCGAAGTCTTTGAAACCGTCATCGACGAACACATGGCTCAGTTCGCGGGCACGGTCGGCGCGAAAGTTCATGAACACCACGGCGTCGCCATCTTCGACCTTCACTGGCTCGCCGATGGTGGTGGCCTTGACGAACTCATCGCTCTCGCCGCGAGCGTAGGCCGCTTCCAGGCCTTGCTGGGCGGTAGCCGCGTTGAATTGGGCGTTGCCGTCGACGATCAGGTTGTAGGCCTGGGACACGCGATCCCAGCGGTTGTCGCGGTCCATGGCGAAATAGCGGCCGACCAGGCTGGCGATGCGGCCCTTGCCGAGGGCGGCGAAGGCGGCGTCCAGCAGCTCGATGGACGACTGCGCGCTTTTGGGCGGGGTGTCGCGGCCATCGAGGAAGGCGTGCAGGTAGATCTTCTCGGCGCCACGCTTGTAGGCCAGTTCGGCCATGGCCACCAGGTGGTCCTGGTGGCTGTGCACGCCACCGTCAGACAGCAGGCCCATGAAATGCACGGCTTTGCCGGCGGCGACGGCTTTATCCACCGCGGCGCAGATGGTCGGGTTCTCGAAGAACTCGCCATCGCGGATGGCTTTGGTCACGCGAGTGAAGTCCTGATATACCACTCGTCCGGCGCCAAGGTTCATATGGCCGACTTCAGAGTTGCCCATCTGGCCGTCCGGCAGGCCGACGTCCATGCCCGATCCGGAGATCAGGCCATTGGGTACGCTGGCGCAGAGGCGGTCCAGCACGGGCTTGTTCGCCGCGAATACGGCGTTGTCGTGGTGGTTTTCACTGTGACCGAAGCCATCGAGAATCATCAGGACCAAAGGTTTAGGCGTGGTAGTCATAGATCCTCTCGCGGCGGTATTAAAGGAAGGCGATTGAAAAGGGAGTGGCAGTTTAAAGCGAAGTTCCGATGCCGTCACCGCTTTACGGGGGTTGGCCCCCCATGGCGGCTGTGTATACTTACCGCCATTTTAACGCCCTGGAACCTCCTTGATGGTTGATCACCTGATTGCATTTGCTACCTCTCACTATCTGCTGGTCGGTGCCTTCGTCGTACTGCTGGCGCTGCTGATTGCTCATGAAGTTAGCCGTGGCGGCCGTAGCCTCAGCACCGCCGAGCTGACCGCGCTGGTCAACAAGGACCAGGCCGTTGTCGTCGACATCCGTCCGGCCAAGGACTTTGCCGCCGGCCATATCGTTGGCGCGCTGAATATTCCCCAGGACAAGCTGATCGCCCGCATCGCCGAACTGGAAAAGCACAAGGCCAAGACCATTATCCTGGTCGACGCCCAGGGCCAGCACTCCGGTGGCCATGCCCGCGAAATGATGAAGAGCGGTTTCACCGCCGCCAAGCTGTCGGGTGGTATCTCCAGCTGGCGCGCCGATAACCTGCCGTTGGTGAAGTGATATGAGCCAGGTTGTCGTTTATTCCAGCGATTATTGCCCCTATTGCACGCGAGCCAAGCATTTGCTCCAGAGCAAAAAGGTTGCCTTCGACGAGATCAAGGTCGATGGCAAGCCCCAGGTACGTGCCGAGATGGCCCAGAAGGCGGGGCGCAACTCTGTGCCGCAAATCTGGATCGGTACCCAGCATATCGGTGGATGCGACGACCTGTTCGCCCTGGAGCGCGCCGGTAAACTGGATGCGCTGCTTCACGTCTGACTCCAAAACCCTAAAAGACCCCAAGATCAAGAAGGATCTGCGAGATGACTGACCAACCGAACACCGAAGCGGCAGCAGAAGAGGCTCAAGGCCCACAGTTTTCCCTGCAGCGCATCTACGTGCGTGACTTGTCGTTCGAGGCCCCTAAAAGCCCGGCGATCTTCCGCCAGGAGTGGACTCCAAGCGTCGGCCTGGACCTGAACACCCGTCAAAAGCAACTGGAAGGCGACTTCCACGAAGTCGTGCTGACCCTGTCGGTCACCGTGAAGAACGGTGAAGAAGTGGCCTTCATCGCTGAAGTGCAACAGGCCGGTATCTTCCTGATCCAGGGCCTGGACGATGCGTCCATGAGCCACACCCTGGGTGCGTTCTGCCCGAACATCCTGTTCCCGTATGCCCGCGAGACCCTGGACAGCCTGGTCACCCGTGGCTCGTTCCCGGCGCTGATGCTGGCCCCGGTGAACTTCGATGCCCTGTATGCGCAAGAGCTGCAGCGCATGCAACAGGAAGGCGCGCCGACGGTTCAGTAAGTCGACGACGCATAAAAAGCGCCATCACTGGCGCTTTTTTTATGCACGGCTAACGCCTGTAGGAGCGAGCTTGCTCGCGGCGCTATCAGGTAGCCCACGTCGCCTGTTGGTTTTCGCGAGCAAGCTCGCTCCTACAGGGAAAAGGGGTTTACTTGAAACCGAGCTGGCGCCAGCCTTCGTAGACGGCGACGGCCACGGTGTTGGACAGGTTCAGGCTGCGGCAGCCTTCACGCATCGGCAAACGCAAGCGCTGGCCATCGGGCAGGGCGTCGAGTACGTCTGCCGGCAGGCCACGGCTTTCCGGGCCGAACAGGAAGGCATCACCCTCGGCAAAGCTGGCATCATGAAACGGCCGCGAACCTTTGGTGGTGAACGCAAACAGCCGTGGATGGCCCAGGCTTTCCAGGCAACTGGCGAGGTCGGCGTGACGCTGCAGGGTGGCGTATTCGTGATAGTCCAGGCCGGCGCGACGCAGGCGCTTGTCGTCCATCTCGAAGCCCAGCGGCTCGATCAAATGCAGGTGGCAGCCACTGTTGGCGCACAGCCTGATAACGTTGCCGGTGTTCGGCGGAATTTCTGGTTGAAAAAGGATGACGTGAAACATGCACGGCTCCGAAGATAAAGATGCAGCGCATTCTACCCCTGAAGACGACCCCAGGCCGCAGCTATTGCCCAGAGTCCTGGGTTCGCTGGCGATTGTCGGTCTGATGGTGGGCTTGATGATCGGTCGCCTGACCACCCCGGACCCGACGGCCTTGCTGCAGGTCGAGCCCGCCACCGATGGGCTGGTGGTGTGGTTCAACAACGAACCGAAGTTGCACGGCGAGCATATCGACGGCACCGTGGCGCTGCTGTTCGACGCCCAGGGCCATGCGCAGGCGGGGCAATTGAAGGTCAATGACAAGGATGTGAACTGGCGGGTGCGCAAGACCGATGGCGGCTTGCTGTTGAACCTGGTGGCGGCACGGCCGCTGCGCGGGGAATGGTCGGGCAAGGCGGTCGATGACCGCTGGCGACTGGAGATCCATCTCCTGGAGCAATAAAAGAGGGAGTTCCCGGCCTGCCTGTACCAGGGCTCCCAAAACGGTTTGAAGCTCGAATTAAAGAGGGGATTCTCGGCCTGCCTGTACCAAGGTCCCCGAAACTGGGTAGTACCAGAGGTATTGCAGGGGGCGTGCCAGAATGGTGAATTTGTCTAGGAAAATTCTTTTATAAAGCGCAAAGCCCCGGATTACGGGGCTTTGGCGTTTTCAGGGTTCAGCGTTTTTTGAAAGCGGCCTGGAGTTCGTGCGCGATAGCGGTTCATGGTGCGTTGAAGCGGTGCACACCAAACAAATGTGGGAGCTGGCTTGCCTGCGATGCGGGCACCTCGGTCTTTCAGAGATACCGAGGTGATGCAATCGCAGGCAAGCCAGCTCCCACACAAGCCCTCATCCACATTAGGTCATCCGTGTGCTGGAGGGCTGTGTTCAGCCCTCTTCACCCTCATCATCATCCCCGCCATCCACCTTCATCCCCAATTCCTTGATCTTGCGGGTCAAGGTGTTACGACCCCAGCCCAGCAGTACGGCGGCGTCACGCCGGCGGCCAGCGGTGTGCTTGAGGGCCGTCTCGATCATGATCCGCTCAAAGGTCGGCACGGCGCTGTCCAGCAGGCTCGACTGGCCGCGAGCCAAGGCCTGGTCGGCCCATTGGCGCAGGGCCTGTTCCCAGTTGGTCACGGGCGCTGAATCCTGCGGCAGGCTCAACAGCTCCGGCGGCAGGTCGCTGATATGCACTTCGCGCCCGGACGCCATCACCGTGATCCAGCGGCAGGTATTCTCCAGCTGGCGCACGTTGCCCGGCCACGGCAGGTTTTTCAGGTATTCCTCGGTTTCCGTCTTCAGCAGCTTGGGCTCTACCGCCAGCTCCTGGGCGGCGCGGCTGAGGAAGTGGCGGGCCAGGGTCGGGATGTCTTCGCGGCGGTCCGACATCCGTGGGATGTGGATGCGGATCACGTTGAGGCGGTGGAACAAGTCTTCCCGGAACTTGCCGGCGTGCACCAGGGTTTCCAGGTTCTGGTGGGTCGCGGCGATGATCCGCACATCGACCTTGACCGGCGTATGGCCGCCGACACGATAGAACTCACCGTCGGCCAGCACCCGCAGCAGTCGGGTCTGGGTGTCGGCCGGCATATCGCCGATTTCATCGAGAAACAGGGTGCCGCCGTCGGCCTGTTCAAACCGGCCGCGACGCAGGTTGGCGGCGCCGGTAAACGCGCCTTTCTCATGGCCGAACAGCTCCGATTCCATCAAGTCCTTGGGGATCGCCGCCATGTTCAGCGCGATGAACGGTGAGGCAGCCCGTGGGCTGTGGCGGTGCAGGGCATGGGCGACCAGCTCTTTACCGGTGCCGGACTCACCGTTGATCAGCACGGTGATGTTGGAATGGCTCAAGCGCCCGATGGCGCGAAACACTTCCTGCATCGCCGGCGCTTCACCGATGATTTCCGGGGTGCGCGTCAGGGTCGGCTCCACGGCCTGGCCTTGCTGCTCCTGGGCGTGCTGGTTGGCGCGCTTGACCAGCGCCACCGCCTCATCGACGTCGAACGGCTTGGGCAGGTACTCAAAGGCGCCGCCTTGATAGGACGCGACAGCGCTGTCCAGGTCCGAGTGCGCGGTCATGATGATCACCGGCAAGCGCGGGTGCTGCTCGCGGATCCGCGCCAGCAAGTCCAGGCCGCTGGCGCCGGGCATGCGGATGTCGGAGATGATCACATCGGGCTGCTGGCGCGCCAGGCGGCTCATCACCCCGTCGGCGCTGTCGAAGCTCTGGGTGGTCATGCCTTCCTGTTGCAAGGCTTTCTCCAGGACCCAGCGGATGGAACGGTCGTCATCGACGATCCAGACAGTTTCACTACGGCTCATGTCGATGGGGCTCCTTGTTCCAGTGGCAGAAAGATCGAAAAGGTCGTGTGGCCGGGATGGCTTTCACATTCGATCAGGCCCTGGTGCTGGCTGATGATGTTCTGGGTAATGGCCAGGCCCAGCCCGGTACCGTCCGGGCGGCCGCTGACCATCGGGAAGAAAATGGTTTCTTGCAGTTCGGCCGGGATACCCGGGCCGTTGTCGATGATCTCGACCTTGGTCACCAGGCGATGGCGTACGTGGCCAATGGTGAACTGGCGCAAGGCGCGGGTGCGCAGGCTGATACGGCCCAGGCGCAGCTCGTTCTGGCTGCTGATGGCCTGCATGGCGTTGCGCACGATATTGAGCACCGCCTGGATCATCTGCTCGCGGTCGATCAATACGTCGGGGATGCTCGGGTCATAGTCGCGCACCAGGGTGATGCAGCCCTGGCTTTCGGCCTCCACCAACTGGCAGACGCGCTCCAGCACCTCATGCACGTTGGTCATCGCCAGCGACGGCAGTTTGTTGGAACCCAGCATGCGGTCCACCAGGTTTCGCAGGCGGTCGGCTTCCTCGATGATGACGTTGGTGTAGTCCTTGAGGTGCTCATCCGGCAGCTCGCGGGCCAACAACTGTGCGGCGCCGCGAATCCCGCCCAGGGGGTTCTTGATCTCATGGGCCAGGCCGCGTACCAGCATCTTGCTGGTTTCCTGCTTGGACAACTGCGCCTCTTCCTTGGTGATGCGCAGCAGGCGATCGCGGGGATGCACCTCCAGCAGCAGCAAGGTGGCGCCGTGGCTCAGGATCGGTGTTACCGCGTAGTCGACGGTCAGGGTCTGGCCGGTGAGGGCCGTGAGCATCGCTTCGCGCTTGGTGAACGGGTGGGCCTGCTCCACGGCCTGGCGCAAGGAACTCAAGGCCTCGGCGGACTCGGTGAACAGCTCGCTGATAAATTGCCCATGGCTGCGCTGGCCGCTGATGGCCAGGAGCATCTCCGCCGCGGGGTTCATGTACTCAAGGCGCAGTTCGGCATTGAGCAGGATGGTCGCGGTGGTCAGGTTGTCGAGTAGCAAGCGGTGCAGTGCGTCGCTGATGGTCATTAGGACCTCTTTTGGAGCAAGGCGTGGGCTTGAGGCTCACGCTGATACCAGGAAAATGCAAAAACCAAACCAAGGCTCCGAAAAGAAGCGTAAAAGCCCTGAAATAGGGGCTTTAGGCGCGAAACTATGGCGCTCTGCCAGCTTGCTCGGGAGATATCGACCCAAAATGGGCTGGCCGGCGGGCATGGGTGCAACCTATCGCACCAATATAGTGCGAATCCCGGCATTCTGTTCAGCGATCAACTATTTCCTGGAAGCACCAATCAAACTGTAGGAGCTGGCTTGCCTGCGAGAGCGGTGTATCTGTCACATCACGACTGACTGAACCACCGCTCTCGCAGGCAAGCCAGCTCCCACAGTTTTGACGGGGTTTGAAAAGTTGGAGAGTCATTGTTTCAGGCAAAAAAAAGACCTCCCGAAGGAGGCCTTTTTGTCACGCCGCGTTGAGCAGCGCTACCGGATCAGCAGCTGTAGTACAGCTCGTATTCCAGTGGGTGTACGAAGGTGCGGACCTTGATTTCTTCTTCGCTTTTCAGGGCGATGTAGGCATCGATGAAGTCGTCGCTGAACACGCCGCCTTTGGTCAGGAACGCACGGCCCTTGTCCAGCTCTTCCAGGGCTTCTTTCAGGCTGCCGCACACTTGTGGGATTTCCTTGGCCTCTTCAGGCGGCAGGTCGTACAAATTTTTGTCGGCGGCGTCGCCTGGGTGGATCTTGTTCTGGATGCCGTCCAGGCCAGCCATCAGCAGTGCAGCAAAACCCAGGTACGGGTTGGCTGCTGGATCCGGGAAGCGTGCTTCGATACGGCGAGCGCGAGGGCTGGACACGTAAGGAATACGGATCGAAGCGGAACGGTTGCGAGCCGAGTAGGCCAGCATCACCGGTGCTTCAAAACCTGGGACCAGACGCTTGTAGGAGTTGGTCGACGGGTTGGTGAAGCCGTTCAGGGCCTTACCGTGCTTGATGATGCCGCCGATGAAGTACAGGGCGGTGTCGGACAGGCCGGCATAACCTTCGCCAGCGAAGGTGTTCTTGCCATCTTTGGCGATGGACAGGTGAACGTGCATGCCCGAACCGTTATCGCCGTACAGTGGCTTAGGCATGAAGGTAGCGGTACGGCCGTAGGCCACTGCCACGTTGTGTACGCAGTACTTGAGGGTCTGTACTTCGTCAGCCTTGGCAACCAGGGTGTTGAACTTCACACCGATTTCGTTCTGGCCGGCAGTCGCCACTTCGTGGTGGTGAACTTCGATGACCAGGCCCATGTCTTCCATGGCGTTGCACATGGAGGTACGGATTTCGTGGTCGTGGTCGAACGGTGGTACTGGGAAGTAGCCGCCTTTGACGCCTGGACGGTGGCCATGGTTGCCGCCTTCCACGTCCTGGTCGGACATCCACGAACCCTGGTCGGAGAAGATCTTGAACATGGAGCCGGAGATGTCGGACTTGAACTTCACCTGGTCAAAGATGAAGAACTCAGGCTCAGGGCCCACGAATACGGTGTCACCGATACCGGTGGACTTCAGGTATTCCTCGGCACGCTTGGCGATCGCACGTGGGTCGCGGTCGTAGCCCTGCATGGTCGAAGGCTCGATCACGTCGCAGACGATGATCAGGGTTGGCTCTTCGGTGAACGGGTCGAGTACGGCGGTGGAGTCGTCCGGCATCAGGATCATGTCGGAGGCTTCGATGCCTTTCCAGCCAGCGATGGAGGAGCCGTCGAACATTTTGCCTTCTTCGAAGAAGGCGTCATCCAGCGCGTCGCGAGCCGGCATGGTCACGTGGTGCTGAGTGCCTTTGGTGTCCGTGAAGCGCAGATCAATCCATTTAACGTCATGATCTTTGATGAGTTGAACCGACTTCGACATAGTGTCCTCCGGGTGGCTTCGGGCTGGGGTAGTGGAGTAGCCCTTAGAATGTGGGTGATGCCGGCGCGGATAGTCCGCCATGGCAACCTGCCTCACAAGAGAGCAAATTGCATGCCAGTGCCCCGACATGGGTTTTTTGCCTCAAAATGGCCCCTATAAAGGTGCAAATCGTCGAAATGGCAAAAATCGCGCACTGCAATGTAGCGTAACTGCCTGTAAATGCACCTCTTTGGTGCGTCGCGTGCCGTTTGTATATTAACTGGTCAAACCTTGAGCGATTTCCGCTATAATCCGCGCCCCCCTTTTTCGGCTGGCCCTGCGCGCGCTGTTTCCATGAAATTAATCGTTAAAGTCTTCCCCGAGATCACCATCAAGAGCCGACCGGTACGGATGCGTTTCATCCGTCAATTGGCCAAGAATATCCGCGCCGTGCTCCGTGACCTGGACCCGGCCGTGGTGGTGAACGGTGTGTGGGACAACCTCGAGCTGGAAACCCGCGTCAGCGACCCTAAAGCCTTGAAAGATATGACCGAGCGCCTGAGCTGCATGCCGGGCATCGCGCATTTCCTGCAGGTCGACGAGTACCCGCTGGGCGACTTCGACGACATCACGCAAAAATGCAAACTGCACTTTGGCACCAGCCTTGAAGGCAAGATTTTTTCGGTGCGCTGCAAGCGTGCGGGCAAGCACCCGTTCAGCTCCATGGATGTCGAGAAATACGTCGGCAGCAAGCTGCGTCGCGAGTGTGGGGCCGCAGGAATCTCGCTGAAAGAGCCGCAAATCGAAGTACGTATCGAAATTCGCGACCAACGGTTGTTTGTGATCCACAGCCAGCACAACAGCATCGGTGGCTACCCGCTGGGTGCGCTGGAACAGACCCTGGTGCTGATGTCCGGCGGTTTCGACTCTACCGTGGCGGCCTACCAGATCATGCGCCGGGGCCTGATGAGCCACTTCTGCTTCTTTAATCTGGGCGGGCGTGCACACGAATTGGGCGTGATGGAAGTTGCGCACTATATCTGGAAGAAGTACGGCAGCTCCCAGCGCGTGCTGTTTGTCAGCGTACCGTTCGAGGAAGTCCTGGGAGAAATTCTCGGAAAAGTCGATAACGGTCATATGGGCGTCGTATTGAAGCGTATGATGTTGCGCGCAGCGTCGAAAATCGCCGACCGCCTGCAAATCGAAGCGCTGGTGACCGGCGAGGCGATTTCCCAGGTCTCCAGCCAGACGTTGCCGAACCTGTCCGTGATCGACTGCGTGACCGACAAGCTGGTATTGCGCCCGCTGATCGCCAGCCACAAGCAGGACATCATCGACCTGGCCAACGAAATCGGCACCGCTGATTTCGCCAAGCACATGCCAGAGTACTGCGGGGTCATCTCGGTGAACCCCAAGACCCATGCCAAGCGCTATCGCGTGGAGCATGAAGAGAAAGAATTCGACATGGCGATTCTGGAGCGAGCGCTCGAGAACGCCAAACTGGTGCCGATCGATCGAGTCATCGACGAACTGGGCCAGGACATACAGATCGAAGAAGTCAGCGAAGCCCTGGCCGGTCAGATTGTCATCGACATCCGTCACCCGGATGCCGCTGAAGACGAGCCGCTGGAAATCGCTGGCATCGACGTGCAAACGTTGCCGTTCTATGCACTGAACGCGCGTTTCAAGGAACTGGATAACAGCCGTCAGTACCTGCTGTATTGCGACAAAGGCGTGATGAGTCGCCTGCATGCCCACCATTTGCTCAGTGAGGGATATGCCAATGTGCGCGTTTATCGACCGAGCTAAGAGCCCGGGGCTGTTTGCCTGTGGCCTGCGTCACCGGCCCCCCGACTCTGCCGTCAAGCTGTAACGGCAAGGCCTGACTCTACTGTTAATCGCTGCCACGACCTGTCAGCACACCGAATCCTCTGATCGAGATACACAAGTGATCGAAAATCTACGTAACATCGCCATCATTGCTCACGTTGACCATGGTAAAACCACCCTGGTAGACAAACTCCTGCGTCAATCCGGCACCCTGGAGCGCAACGAGCTCAACGACGAGCGCGTGATGGACTCCAACGACCAGGAAAAAGAGCGCGGTATTACCATCCTGGCAAAAAACACCGCCATCAACTGGAACGGCTACCACATCAACATCGTGGATACCCCGGGCCACGCCGACTTCGGCGGCGAAGTTGAACGTGTAATGTCGATGGTTGACTCCGTTCTGCTGCTGGTTGACGCTCAAGACGGCCCTATGCCGCAAACCCGTTTCGTGACCAAGAAGGCTTTCGAAGCCGGCCTGCGTCCAATCGTGGTGATCAACAAGGTTGACCGTCCAGGCGCGCGTCCGGACTGGGTTCTGGACCAGATCTTCGACCTGTTCGACAACCTCGGTGCCACCGAAGAACAGCTGGACTTCAAAGTTGTCTACGCCTCGGCCCTGAACGGCATTGCCGGTCTGGAACACACCGACATGGCTGAAGACATGACCCCGCTGTACCAGTCGATCGTCGACAACGTACCAGCGCCGAAAGTCGACCGTGACGGTCCGTTCCAGATGCAAATCTCGGCACTGGACTACAACAGCTTCCTGGGTGTTATCGGCGTTGGCCGTATCGCTCGTGGTCGCGTCAAGCCGAACACTCCGGTCGTGGCTATCGACGCCACCGGCAAGAAGCGTAACGGTCGTATCCTGAAGCTGATGGGTCACCACGGTCTGCACCGTATTGACGTTGAAGAAGCTGCTGCAGGCGACATCGTGTGCATCAGCGGTATGGACTCGCTGTTCATCTCCGACACCCTGTGCCACCCGGACATGGTTGAAGCAATGGTGCCGTTGACCGTTGACGAGCCAACCGTTTCCATGACCTTCCAGGTAAACGACTCGCCATTCTGCGGTAAAGAAGGCAAGTTCGTGACTTCCCGTAACATCAAGGAACGTCTGGACAAAGAGCTGCTGTACAACGTTGCACTGCGCGTTGAAGAAGGCGACTCGGCTGACAAGTTCAAGGTTTCCGGCCGTGGTGAGCTGCACCTCTCGGTACTGATCGAAACCATGCGTCGCGAAGGCTTCGAAATGGGCGTTGGTCGTCCGGAAGTGATCATCCGTACCGTTGACGGCGTGAAGCAGGAACCGTTCGAAAACGTCACCATCGACACCCCTGAAGAATCCCAGGGCAAGGTCATGGAAGAGATGGGCCTGCGTAAGGGCGACCTGACCAACATGGTGCCGGATGGCAAAGGCCGTGTGCGTCTGGAATACAACATCCCTGCTCGTGGTCTGATCGGTTTCCGTAACCAGTTCCTGACCCTGACCAACGGTGCTGGCATCCTGACCTCGATCTTCGATCGCTACGACACCATGAAGTCCGGCGACATGTCCGGCCGTCAGAACGGTGTTCTGGTATCGGTAGAAACCGGCAAGGCACTGACCTACTCCCTGGAAACCCTCCAGGCGCGTGGCAAGCTGTTCGTTGAACACGGTCAAGAGATCTACAACGGCCAGATCGTTGGTCTGAACAGCCGTGACAACGACATGGGCGTCAACCCAACCAAAGGCAAGAAGCTCGACAACATGCGTGCTTCGGGTAAAGACGAAACCATCGCCCTGGTTCCACCTGTTCGCTTCACCCTGGAACAGGCTCTGGAATTCATCCAGGACGACGAGCTGTGCGAAGTGACGCCGAAGTCCATCCGTCTTCGTAAGAAGATCCTGGACGAAGGCGAGCGTACCCGCGCTGCCAAAAAGGCCAAGAACTGATACTTAGTTCCGGCTGAATAAAAACGCCCCCGGTCGAAAGGCCGGGGGCGTTTTTTTATCCCTGTAGATTTTGTGGTGGTTTGCCGGCCCCATCGCAGGCAAGCCAGCTCCCACATTTGAGGGTGTTCACAAATCAAACTGTGGGAGCTGGCTTGCCTGCGATGGGGCCCTCAAGAGCCCTGCAAAATCCGGATCAGAACTTGTCGAGGGTCTTGAACTTGGTCTCGCGCACCACTTCCTTGGGCTTGTACGCGCAATACCCCGGCCGTGGCCCGATCTTCGGGTGATTGCGGCAGGTATCCGGGCGCTTGTCATAAATAGTGCAGAAGCGCGTCTTACGATCCAGGTACAGGCAATCGTTGTTGCTCATGCGCTGCAGGGTAAAGATCTCGGACTTGGAGTTGAAACGCTCGACGATGCCTTCCTTCTGCAAGCGCTTGGCGATGTTCTTCGGCGGGTCGCCACGCTCGAATTCGTCGACGATGCCAATGCGGATCAAATCCTTGATCTTCACCTCAACCGGCAGGGTGCAGCAGTTGGACGTGCAGCCGCCGCACATGTGGCTGGAGTATTTCTGCCACGTTTCGAGACGGTCGAGTTCCGCGGCGGCGATCAGTTGAGGCTTCATCAGGTTTCCAAGAGGGGCTTTGTCCGGGCGCGCGATCATACCGGGATTGGTGATTTTTTGAACAATATTTTGCGGATTTCGGCTCAAAGGCTCCCGCCCGTCTCAAACGGGCACGGCCCCTGCATCTAAAACCTGCATGCGTGAATGAGTGAAAAAACTGCCGAACCGTCAGCCATGCCATGGGTCAGACCGTCTAGGCTCTAGGATTTCCCTTCTTCTATCTCGCCCGAGGTCGCACCGATGTCTCAGGAACCGCTTGTACGAGAAGCAGAGGTAGCCGCGTTTCGCGATGCTGTCTTGACCAAACTCACTTATGCGGTGGGCAAGGATCCCGATCACGCCTTTGACCACGACTGGTTCGAAGCCATTGCCCTGGCGGCGCGCGACCATATGGTCGACCACTGGATGGACCACACCCGGCGTATCTACCGGCGTGGGCAGAAGCGGGTGTATTACCTGTCCCTGGAATTTTTGATCGGTCGTTTGCTGTTTGACAGCCTGAGCAACCTCGGCCTGCTGGAGGTGGCGCGCGAAGCCCTCGGCGAGTTGGGTGTAGACCTGGAGCGCATTCGCCTGCTGGAGCCCGATGCGGCCCTGGGCAACGGGGGCCTGGGGCGCCTGGCCGCGTGCTTTATGGAAAGCATGTCGACCCTGGGCATTGCCGGCCATGGCTATGGCATTCGTTACGAACACGGGCTGTTTCGCCAGGCGATTGTCGATGGCTGGCAGCAGGAGCAGACCGAACGCTGGCTGGATTTCGGCAACCCCTGGGAGTTCGAGCGCGCCGAGGTGATCTACCCGATCGGCTTTGGCGGCAGCGTCGAGACTGTGCTGGATGCGTCCGGCAAGTCGATCCAGGTCTGGTCGCCCAATGAAACCGTGCGCGCCGTAGCCTACGACACCCCGGTGGTCGGCTGGCGTGGTGCCAGTGTGAACACCTTGCGCCTGTGGCGTGCGCGGGCCGTCGAAGACCTGCACCTGGAGCGCTTCAACGCCGGTGACCATTTGGGCGCCGTTGCCGAAGTGGCCCGTGCCGAAAGCATCTCAAGGGTGCTTTACCCGGCCGACAGCACCGAAGCAGGGCAGGAATTGCGCCTGCGCCAGGAATATTTCTTCGTCTCGGCCTCCCTGCAGGACCTGCTGCGCCGCCACAAAAACATGCACGGCTCGGTCCTGAGCCTGGGCGAGCACGCGGCCATCCAGCTCAATGACACGCACCCGTCCATCGCCGTGGCCGAGTTGATGCGCCAATTGGTCGACCTGCACGATATTGCCTGGGATGCGGCCTGGCAGGTCACCGTCGAAACGCTGTCCTACACCAACCACACCCTGCTCCCCGAAGCCCTGGAAACCTGGCCGGTGGGCCTGATGGAACGCATGCTGCCCCGGCACATGCAGATCATTTACCTGATCAACGCCCAGCACATTGATTCGCTGCGGGCCAAGGGCATTCACGACTTCGACGTCCTGCGCGCTGTCTCGCTGATCGAAGAAGACAACGGGCGCCGCGTGCGCATGGGCAACCTGGCGTTCCTGGGTTCCCACAGCGTCAACGGCGTCTCGGGGCTGCATACGCAGCTGATGCGCAGCACGGTGTTTTCCGAACTGCACAAGCTCTACCCCGAGCGTATCAACAACAAGACCAACGGCATTACCTTCCGCCGCTGGCTGTTCCAGGCCAACCCCAAGCTCACCGCGATGCTGGTGGAGGCCCTGGGGCCGGACATTCTCGACAACATGGAACAGCGCCTGGTGGAGCTGGAAACCTTCGCCGAGAAAGACGCCTTTCGCAAAGCCTTCGCTGAGCAGCGCCTGCACAGCAAGCGGGTGCTGGCCGATATCATCCACGAGCGCCTGGGTATTTCGGTCAACCCGGCGGCGATGTTCGATGTGCAGGTCAAGCGTATCCACGAGTACAAGCGCCAATTGCTGAACCTGTTGCACACGGTCGCCCTGTACCAGGCGATTCGCGCCGAACCCGAAGTGGATTGGGTGCCGCGGGTGAAGATCTTCGCCGGCAAGGCGGCGGCCAGTTATCACCAGGCCAAGCTGATCATCAAGCTGACCAACGACATCGCCCGTACGGTGAACAACGACCCCACGGTGCGTGGCTTGCTCAAGGTCGTGTTCCTGCCCAACTACAACGTCAGCCTCGCCGAAAACATCATCCCGGCGGCGGACCTGTCGGAGCAGATCTCCACCGCCGGGTTCGAGGCCTCGGGCACCAGCAACATGAAGTTCGGCCTCAATGGCGCGCTGACCATCGGCACTATGGATGGCGCCAATGTGGAGATGCATGAGCGTATCGGCGGCGAGCACATGTTTATTTTCGGCCTCAGCGCCGAACAGGTGGAAGCGCGTAAACAGGCCGGTGAGTTCAATGCCGGCCCTGATATCGCCGCATCCCACCGCTTGAACGACGTGCTGCAGGCGATTCGTGGCGGGGTGTTCTCGCCGGACGATCCGGGGCGCTATGTGGGGTTGATCGACTCGTTGATCGCCTATGACCGGTTCCTGGTGTGCGCCGATTTTGACGCCTACTGGGACGCCCAGGCGCGGGTCGAAGCCCATTGGCACGACACCAGGGAGTGGTGGCGTTCGGCGGTGCTCAATACTGCGCGCACGGGTTGGTTCTCGTCAGACCGAACCATCCGGGAATACGCCACCGAGATCTGGAAAGCCTTGGACTAGAACCCGCAGAACCCCGTGTGGGAGCTGGCTTGCCTGCGATAGCATCCCCTCGGTGTCACTGATACACCGAGGCGCCTGTATCGCAGGCAAGCCAGCTCCCACACAAGCCAGGTCCTACACAAGCTGGCTCCTACATTGGAATTGTGTCGATATACTGAGCGTCGGTTACGCCCGCTTCGGGCTGCTTAGGGATCTCGACCATGCAATGGATGTTCATGCTCATTGGCCTGGTGCTCGGCTGGGCGCTGGATGAGTCGTTCAGTGACGCAGCCTTCGGCGCGCTCCTGGGTTTGGGGATTGGCCAAGCCATTCGTCTGTCGAACCTTGGCAGCGCCTTGAAGGCACTGGAGCAACGCCTGGCGATGCTGGAAAAGCCGCCGCAGGTCGAGCCGCCCATGGTCGAACCCGCGCCCGCCCCAGAACTGGTCTGGGAACTGCCCGCCGAACTGCAATCCACCTCTGCTGCCGAACCCAGCCCGCCGCTGCCGGACGACCTGTGGAAGCCGGCCGCTGCTGCACGCGAAGCTGAACCCCAGCCCCCCCGTGGCCCCAACCTGATCGAACGGGCTATCCAGGGTGCGCGCAACTGGCTGCTGGGTGGCAACACCGTGCTGCGGGTTGGCGTGGTGCTGCTGTTCCTTGGCCTGGCATTTTTGCTGCGCTATGCCACCGAAGGCATGGTGGTGCCCATCGAGTTGCGCTACGCCGGTGTCGCCGCCTGCGCCCTGGGTTTACTGGGCCTGGGCTGGTGGCTGCGCGCGCGCAACGGCAATTACGCGCTGATCCTGCAAGGCACCGGCATCGCCGTGTTGTACCTGACGGTATTCGCCGCCATGCGTCTGCACCCGTTGCTCGAACCCGGCGCGGCACTCGGCCTGCTGGTGGCTGTGACGCTGTTTTCGGCGATCCTCGCCATTACCCAGGACGCCATCGGCCTGGCCTGCGCCGCCGCCCTGGGCGGTTTCGCCGCGCCGATCCTGGCGTCCACCGGCGAGGGCAGCCATGTGGCGCTGTTCAGCTACTTCACCTTGCTCAACGTCGGCATCCTCGCCATTGCCTGGTTCAAGGCCTGGCGCTTGCTCAATGTGATTGGTTTTGCCGGCACCTTCGGCATTGGCTTCGCCTGGGGCATCCGCTCCTACACGCCGGAGTTGCTGTGGAGTACCGAGCCGTTCCTGATTGTGTTTTTCCTGATGTACCTGGCCATCGGCCTGTTGTTTGCGCGGCGCAAACTCCTGGAAATGCCCGACGCCCCGGCCGATGACAGCCGTGGTGCATTGCTGCGCTGGTCGGCGGCCAAGGGGGATTATGTAGATGGCGGCCTGCTGTTCGGGCCACCGCTTGTGGCGTTTGGCTTGCAGTTCACCCTGGTGCAGCACCTGGCATTTGCTCCGGCATTCAGCGCGTTGGCGTTGGGGATCATTTATATGGCGCTGGCGCGTGTGCTCAGTGGCGGGCGCACCGTATTGCTGGGCGAAACCTGCCTGGCCCTGGGCGTGATCTTCGCCAGCCTGGCGATCCCCCTGGGCCTGGATGCGCGCTGGACCGCCGCAGCTTGGGCGGTGGAAGGCGCGGGGATTCTCTGGCTCGGCCTGCGCCAGCAGCGGTTGTTGGCGCGCGCATTTGGCCTGTTGTTGCAACTGGGCTCGGCGCTGGCCTTTCTCAGTGAGTTGGACGTGGGCCAGCACACGCTGCTGGAAGGGGCGGCGCTGGGCGCGTTGCTGCTCGGCGTGGCGTTGCTGTTCAGCTTCCACCAATTGCGCAAGGCTGCGCATGGGCAGATCAGCCAGTGGGAGCGCAAGGGCTTGCCGGTCCTGGCCGGCCTGGGCCTGGGGTTTGTGTATCTGCTGGCACCGTTACTGTTGGCCGAGCAGGGCACCGCGATCAGCTGGGCGCTGGCGGGGCTGGTCACTGTGTTTGTCGGCCTGCATATCGCTTCGCGCACGGTCCTGTTCTGCGCGCTCGGCGTGCAAGTGCTGGCGGGGGCGTTGCTCACGTTGACGTCCTGGGGCACCGAGGAGCTGCCGGCGTTGCGTCATATCGGTTTCTGGGCGCCGATGCTGGTCGGGTTGGCTGCGTTTGTCGGAGCCTGGCGTTTGCAGGGCAGTGGCCAACGGCTCAAATTACCCCACCTATCCCACGGCCTGCTGGCGTGGGGCGCCGCCTGGTGGGTGTTGGCGCTCAACCACGAATTGCTGCGCTTTACTCCGCCGGAGCTGCAAGCCACCTTTCTGTTGGCGGCGGCAGCGGCCAGCGCGGCGCTTTGGATGTTGCTGGCGTTGCGTCTGCGTTGGGCTGCGCTCGGGACCCTCTGCCTGTTGTTGATGCCAGCGGCGGCGCTGGTGCTGTTGGTGTCGTTGCATCGCTATTACCACCCGGCGGCCGAACTGGGCTGGCTGGCCTGGATTGCGGTGTTCGCCGTGCATTTTATCGCGCTGCGTTACTTGACCGACTTGGCGGCGGCCAAGGCCCTGCGTGTCGCCCACGTGCTGGGCTGCTGGATGCTGATCGGCATGCTGGCCCTGGAGTTGCGTTACGGCCTGCTGGTGCTCTCGGTGCAATACAACGCCTGGCGCTGGCTCGGCTGGGCGATTTTCCCCAGCCTGTACCTGATAGCCGTCGCTGCACCGCGCCAATGGCCGTGGCCGGTATCTGCTTATCCGCGCGAATACCGCCTGCTGGTCGCGCTGCCGTTGGCCGTGCTGATGCTGGTGTGGTTCTGGCTGGCCAATATTTACAGCGACGGTACCGCCAAGCCGTTGCCCTACATGCCATTGCTCAACCCCTTGGACCTTGGCCTGCTGTTTGCGCTGCTGGGTGTGTACCTGTGGGCGCGCAGCGCGGCGCCGCAACTGGGCGGCCGCACCCCCTGGATTGCCCAGGGGGTTGCCGGGGTTTCGCTGTTCGCCTTTTTCACCGCATTGGTGATGCGCACGGCGCACCATTGGGGCGGTGTGCCGTTTCATCTGGATGCGTTGCTCGACTCCATGCTGGTGCAGGCCGGATTGTCGATTGTCTGGACCCTGATTGCCCTGGGCCTGATGATCGGTGGTCATCTGCGCAATCGCCGGGAGGTGTGGCTGGTCGGCGCGGTGCTGATTGGCGTGGTGGTCGCCAAGTTGTTCCTCGTCGAGCTGAGCAACCGTGGCGGGCTGGAGCGGATTGTGTCGTTTATCGGCGTGGGCGGGCTGTTGCTGGTGGTGGGTTATTTTGCCCCGCTGCCGCCCAAACGCGTTGAGCCCGAGGTTCAAACCCAAGGAGCTTCCTCTTGATCGGCAAACTGAGTATTGCCCTGGTGGGCCTGTGCACCGCGCTATCGGTATGGGCCGCAGAAGCCCCCGCCGACTTCACCGCCCAAGTGCCGCTGGCGATCAGCGGCCAAGGGCCCTGGTATCGCCTGGAGTTGCCGCTGGCGGTGCAACTGAGCGCCCGCCAGGCCGATCTCAGTGACCTGCGGGTGTTCAACGCCGCCGGCGAGCCGCAGGCGTATGCATTGGTGCGTCAGTCGGCCGCCAGCGCGAAAAACCTGGCGAGGCTGAAGGGCTTCCCGCTGTACGCCGCCGACAACACCAGTGACAGCGCGCCCAGCGTGCGCGTGCAATCGAGTGCCACGGGCACCCTGGTGCAGGTGCAGCCGTCCAGCGAAGTGCCGGCCGGCGCGCAGGTGCGACGCGGCTGGTTGCTCGATGCCAGTGCCATCAAGGCGCCGTTGCAAAAGCTGATCCTCGACTGGTCCGCCGAGCACGACGGTTTCCAGCGTTTCAGCATCGAAGCCAGTGACGATTTGCAGCACTGGCGCTCCTGGGGCGAAGGGCAGTTGGCGCGCCTGGCGTTTGCCGATGATCGGGTTGAACTGCGTGAAGTGGCCTTGCCGGGGCAACCGGCGCGTTACCTGCGCCTGTTATGGCAAGGCCAGGCCGCGCCCGAGTTGACCTCCATTGAAGTGCAGAGCACCAGCAGCCTGCCGTTGCCGCTGGTGTGGTCCGAGCCATTGGCCGGCAGCGCCCTTGAAGCGGGGCAATACAGCTGGCAGCTGCCCGGGGCGTTGAATATCGAGCGGGTGCGCATCGAGTTACGCCAGCCCAACAGCCTGGCCCCGGTGGGTCTTGCCGGGCGCCAGGACAGCAAGCAGGCATGGCAGCCGTTAAGCCGCGGTTTGCTCTACCGATTGCCGCAGAACGGGCAAGAGATCACCCAGGATCAATTGCAGTTGCCGGGTTACCCGGTCCGCCAACTCAAGCTGGACGTAGACGAGCGGGGCGGTGGCCTGGGGCCGCAGGCGCCGGGGTTGAGTTTCGCCGTGCGGGCCACGCAGGTGGTGTTCCTGGCGCGGGGCGAACCGCCGTTTACCCTGGCGCTGGGCAACCCGTCGGCCAAGGCGGCGAACCTGCCGTTGACCACCCTGATTCCCGATTATCAGCCGCAGCGCCTCGCGGCGTTGGGCCAGGCCAGGGTCGATGGCGAGTGGCGCGCCAACCCACCGGCCGCGCCAAATGTCGCAGGTATGCCTTGGCAGACAATCGGCCTGTGGGCCGTATTGCTGCTGGGCGTAGCGGTACTCGGGGGCATGGCCTACAGTCTGTTGCGCAAGCCGCCGGCCAGGCCCTGAGCCGGGGCCTGCATGAACTCTGTCAGGGTTATCTCGTCTGATAGGAGGAAATGCGCCCCGACTCGCGCTAAACTGCGCGGGTTTTTAGCCCCCCCCATTCTCCGGAGCCGTCCATGTCCCGCGTTACCCTGAGTCGCTATTTGATTGAGCAGACCCGCAGCAACAACACCCCTGCCGATCTGCGCTTCCTGATCGAAGTGGTGGCGCGTGCTTGCAAGGAAATCAGCCACGCCGTGTCCAAGGGCGCGCTGGGCGGCGTCCTGGGCAGCATGGGCACTGAAAACGTGCAAGGCGAAGTGCAGAAGAAGCTCGACGTGATTTCCAACGAAATCCTGCTCGAAGCCAACGAATGGGGCGGTCACCTGGCCGGCATGGCGTCCGAAGAAATGGACAACGCCTACCAGATCCCGGGCAAATACCCTAAAGGCGCGTACCTGCTGGTATTCGACCCGCTGGACGGCTCGTCGAACATCGACATCAACGCGCCAGTCGGCACCATCTTCTCCGTACTGCGTTGCCCGAACGAATACCTGAGCCAGAACGAAGCCCTGAACGAAAAGGCCTTCCTGCAGCCAGGCACCGAGCAGGTCGCCGCCGGTTATGCGATCTACGGCCCGCAGACCATGCTGGTGCTGACCCTGGGCGATGGCGTCAAGGGCTTTACCCTGGACCGTGAAATGGGCAGCTTCGTGCTGACCCACGAAGACATCTCCATTCCTGCCTCGACCCAGGAATTTGCGATCAACATGTCCAACCAGCGCCACTGGGAAGAACCGGTTAAGCGCTACGTCAACGAGTTGATGGAAGGCGAAGAAGGTCCGTTGAAGAAAAACTTCAACATGCGTTGGGTCGCTGCGATGGTTGCCGACGTACACCGCATCCTGACCCGTGGTGGCCTGTTCATGTACCCACGCGACAGCCGCGAGCCGTCCAAGCCGGGCAAACTGCGCCTGATGTACGAAGCCAACCCGATGTCGTTCCTGGTCGAACAAGCTGGCGGTGCTTCCACCGACGGTCACCAGCGCATCCTCGACATCCAGCCTGAAGGCCTGCACCAGCGTGTGGCGGTGTTCCTGGGCTCCAAGGAAGAAGTGGCGCGCGTGACCGGTTACCACAAAGGCTAATGCTACCCCCTGTGGCGAGGGGGCTTGTCCCCCGCTGGGCTGCGAAGCAGCCCCCAAACCAACCCACTCGGTTTACCTGAAAGTACTCAGTGGCTTTATTGGGGCTGCTTCGCACCCCAGCGGGGGACAAGCCCCCTAGCCACAGGGGGCTTTTTTTGTTTTTGCCTTCCGGGAACCAGACCCCCCTTTTCCCTTCTAAGCTTCTGGCAGACCCCCACTGCTGCGTGTCCCTCCAGGAGCTCTACCATGTCGTTACGCCGTCTCGCACTCTTGTGCTTTTGCGTCCTATTGGCCGCTTGCAGCAAGGTCACCCAGGAAAACTACCAAAAGCTCTCGGCTGGCATGGCCAAGGCTGAAGTGGAGTCGTTGCTGGGTAAGCCCACCGATTGTTCCGGCGCGCTGGGCATGTCCAGTTGCACCTGGGGCGATAAAACCAGCTTTATCAGCGTGCAGTACGCCGGTGACAAAGTTCTGATGTTTTCCGGGCAAGGCCTGAAGTAAACCGGGGCGCAAGCCTGCGGGAGAAGAAGAATGATGCGTTTCGTTTTATACCTTTGCGCCAGCCTGTTTTTGGCAGGCTGCGCCAGCCATTCTGGCGATGATCTGCAACCCAAGACCGTCGGCAGCGTCAACCTCAAGCGTTACCAGGGCACCTGGTACGAGTTGGCCCGCCTGCCCATGTACTTCCAGCGTAACTGCGCGCAGTCCGAGGCCCGTTACTCCCTGCTGCCCGATGGCGACATGTCAGTGTTCAACCGCTGCCTGACCACCGAGTGGAAGTGGGAAGAAGCCAAGGGCACGGCCACGCCGCAAGTACCGGGCAAGACCGACAAGTTGTGGGTCGAATTCAATAACTGGTTCACCGCGCTGTTGCCGGGCGTGGCCAAGGGCGATTACTGGGTGTTGTACGTCAGCGACGACTACAAGACCGCCATCGTCGGCAGCCCGAGCCGGCGCTACATGTGGCTGCTGTCGCGCACGCCGACCGTCAGCGCCGACACCCGCGAAGACCTGCTCAGCAGGGCACGCCAGCAGGGTTACGACACCACGCGTTTGATCTGGCGTACGTCGGATAAGCAGATGAGCAAGACGTCGCAGTAATGCGAAATAGAAAGGGCGGGTTTTTTAATAAACCCGCCCTTTTTTTGCCCGCAGGGTTTGACCACGTCGGGAACCATGATGGATTTTGATGGCTGTGCTGATGAGGATTCGCTTCTGGTCAGCGCGCGAGGCTGAGTTAAATACCCGCCTTTTCCTCTGAACAGCCGACTCCATGGACAACTCCGATATTGCGATCACCCTGGTCCTGATCTCCGCCTTTATGCACGCCACCTGGAACGCCGTTGTCCGGGCCGGCAGCAGCCGCTTCATGACCCTGGCTCTGGTCGATGGCACGGCATTGCTGATCTGTCTCGCGGCGTTGCCACTGGTCAATGTGCCGAGCTTGCAGGTCTGGGGTTATGTGTTGCTCTCGGTGGTGCTTAATACGATCTATCGCCTGTTTCTGATCAAGGCCTATGAAACGGGCGACTTCGGCCAGGTCTATCCGGTAATGCGTGGCGTACCGCCGGTACTGGTCGCGCTGTTTTCCTACTTTCTGCTGCACGAACACCTGTCTTTCCAGGCGCTGGCAGGTGTGTTGTTGATTTGCCTGGGGATCATCAGCCTGACGTTTGTGCGCAGGATGACGACGCTGATGCTCCGGCCGATCCTGATGGCGGTGGGCGCGGGAGTGTTTATTGCGTCTTACACGGTGGTGGACGCCAAGGGTGTAAGAGCCAGTGAGACGGTGCTGCAATACATCATTTACCTGACGGTGTTCCAGAGTATTCCAATCCCGTTGCTGGCGTTTCTCAAGGCGCGTACGCAGTTTGTCCAGGCGATTGCCCGGCAGTGGCGGGTGGGCATGCTGGGCGGGGTTTTTTACCTGGCGTCCTACGGCCTGGTGTTGTTCGCGCTGTCCTTGGACGCGGTGGCCAAGGTCTCAGCACTGCGGGAAACCAGTGTTATCATCGGCGCCATTATTGCTGCACTGTTCTTTCGTGAGCGGTTCGGCTGGCGGCGGATGCTTTCGGCGCTGGTGATTGTTTGCGGGATCATCCTGATCAAAGTGAGCACCTGATGGCCCAGCGCCCGCCACCGACCCCCATGCTTCAAGCCTTTGTCAGCGCCGCGCAATGTGGCAGCTTTGCGCGTGCGGCGTCTGAACTCAACCTCACAGCCAGTGCCATCAGCCATCAGATTGCGGGCCTGGAAGCGTGGTGGGACGTGCAACTGTTCGAGCGCCACTCGCGGGGCGTCAAGTTGACTGAAGCGGGGCAGGCCTTGCTGCCGGTGGCCGCTGGATTTTTCCGCGAACTTGATGAGGTGCTGCATTCCCTGCGCCCGGACACACCTCAACCGCTCTACCTTTCGTGTACCTCGTCCCTCTGCTCGACATGGCTGATCCCCAGGCTGCACGGCTCGCATACCGAGGCTTCGTTCAACCTGGACCTGGTGTTGACCAGTACGGATAACCTGGGCGCCCATCAATACGACGTAGCCGTGGTGATGGGGTACGGCGACTATCCGGAGCATCACGTCGAACTGCTGATGCGTGATGCGGTATTCCCCGTCTGCTCCCCAGAGTTTGTGCGGGGCAATGGCGATATTTCGCTGGAGGATATCGCCCGGCACCCGCTAATCCACCGGGTCGACGATCAAGTGTGCCCGGGCTGGGAAAGCTGGTTTGCGTTCCAGGCGCTGGCGGCTCCACCGTATCACCGTGGCCCGCGATTTCCGGATTCCAGCCAGGCCATCAGCCTGGCGGCAAAAGGCAGTGGGATTGCCCTGGGCAGGACGGCGCTGGTGTATGACGCGCTGAAAGAGGGGAGCCTGCTGGCTTTGAACGGTCCGGTGATGATGTCACCGGCGGCGTACTACATCATTTGTCGAAATGGGCGACAGTCTGAGCCGGATATCGCCCGGCTATTTGCTTGGCTCAAGGCGACTGCCGATGAGTTTGTGGGAGAAGTCCGCGAGCAGTGTCCGCAAATCTGTAGCTGAAGAGGTGCATGTAGGAGCTGGCAAGCCAGCTCCTAAAGTGGGATGTACTGTTAGGACAGTAGGTCTCTAAGAACCTGCGTGAAGGCCCGGCTGCTTTCTTCCTCGCCAGCATGCCGCCCATCGCGCACCACCCACTGGCCATTGACCAGCACATCACGCACTTGCCGATCACCCCCGGCGAACAGCCAGCGGTTGAGAATCCCGTCTTCACTGGCCGTCGCCAGGTACGGATCGTTGCCGTCCAGCACCAGCCAGTCGGCGCGCTTGCCCACTTCCAGGCGGCCAATCGGCTGGCCCAGGGCCTGGGCGCCGCCGTCGAGGGCGGCGTCGAACAACGTACGCCCGACCATCGGTTGATCGCTGCGATACAGCCGGTTACGCCGCTGGTCGCGCAGGCGCTGGCCGTATTCCAGCCAGCGCAGTTCCTCGACCACGCTCAATGACACATGGCTGTCTGAGCCAATCCCCATGCGCCCGCCCTGGGCCAGGAAGTCCACCGCCGGGAAAATCCCGTCGCCCAGGTTGGCTTCAGTGGTCAGGCACAACCCGGCAATCGCTCGGCTCTGGGCCATCAGCGTCACTTCTTCAGGGTTGGCGTGGGTGGCATGTACCAGGCACCAACGCTGGTCGACTTCGACATTGTCATACAGCCATTGCAGCGGGCGCTTGCCGCTCCAGGCCAGGCAGTCATCGACTTCCTTTTGCTGTTCGGCGATGTGGATATGCACCGGGCAGGCCTGGTCGCTGGCGGCCAGGACTGCGCTGATCTGTTGTGGCGTTACCGCGCGCAATGAGTGGAAACACACGCCCAGCTGCTGCGCCGGTTGCGCGGCCACTATCGGTTGCAAACGCGCTTGCAGGTCCAGGTAGTTTTCGGTGCTGTTGATAAACCGCCGCTGGCCTTCGTTCGGCGCCTGGCCGCCAAAGCCCGAGTGGCTGTACAGCACCGGCAGCAACGTCAGGCCGATCCCGCTGCTGGCCGCCGCCAGGCTGATCTGGCGTGACAGTTCGGTGGGGTCGGCGTACGGCTGGCCGCTGACATCGTGGTGTACATAGTGGAACTCGGCGACCGAGGTGTAGCCGGCCTTGAGCATTTCGATATACAGCTGGCGGGCGATGATTTGCAGTTGCTCGGGGCTGATCTGGCCGACCATGCGGTACATCAGGTCGCGCCAGGTCCAGAAGCTGTCATTGGGGTTGCCGGCGACTTCCGCCAGCCCTGCCATAGCCCGCTGGAATGCATGGGAATGCAGGTTCGGCATGCCCGGCAACAACGGGCCTCTGAGCCGTTCGGCGCCGTCTGCGCTGGCATTGGCCGTTACGTTGGTCAGCAGGCCGTCGGCGCTGACTTCAAGACGTACATCAGTGGCCCATCCATTAGGCAGCAGCGCGCGTTCGGCAAAGAAAGCGGACATGATCAAGGCACCCCGGTCGTGTGTTTATTTGTATATACATATACAGACGTTTGCCTGCTCGGTAAACTCCGGCAATCTATGCATCTTTTCCCCCTGCAAGGATTCCCCGTGCCGACTCCGCCCGCCAAGTCCCCGCTGGCTGCCCACATGGACGAAAGTCCGGCGCCCTTGTATGCCCGCGTCAAGCAGATGATCAGCCAGCAGATCCTCAACGGCAACTGGCCGCCGCACTATCGCGTGCCGTCGGAAAGCGAGTTGGTCAACCAACTGGGCTTCAGCCGTATGACCATCAACCGGGCGCTGCGGGAGCTGACCGCCGAAGGTCTGCTGGTGCGCATGCAAGGCGTCGGCACTTTCGTCGCCGAGCCCAAGAGCCAGTCGGCGCTGTTCGAGGTGCATAACATCGCCGATGAGATCGCCTCCCGCGGCCACCGCCACACTTGCAAAGTCATTACCCTGGGCGAAGAGGCCGCTGGCTCCGAACGTGCCGTGGCCCTGGAGATGCGTGAAGGCGGGCGGGTGTTCCACTCGTTGATCGTGCACTACGAAAACGATATCCCGGTGCAAATCGAAGACCGCTTCGTCAACGCCCTGGTCGCCCCCGAATACCTGCAACAGGATTTCACCCAGCAAACCCCCTATGCCTATCTCAACCAGGTGGCACCGCTGACCGAGGGTGAGCATGTGGTGGAAGCGATCCTGGCCGACGCGCAGGAGTGCAAGCTGCTGCAGATCGAGGCCGGCGAGCCATGCCTGTTGATTCGTCGGCGCACTTGGTCCGGCCGCCAGCCGGTGACCGCTGCGCGACTGATCCACCCCGGCTCCCGTCATAGCCTCGAAGGACGTTTCAGCAAATGAATGCAGTAAAGGTCTGGCGTGCTGCCGATTACGTGCGTATGCCGTGGAAGAACGGTGGCGGTAGCACCGAAGAAATCACCCGTGACGCTGGCCATGGTCTCGACGGCTTTGGCTGGCGCCTGTCGATTGCCGATATTGGCGAGTCGGGCGGCTTTTCCACGTTTGCCGGGTATCAGCGGGTCATCACCGTGATCCAGGGCGCGGGCATGGTGTTGACGGTGGACGGTGAGGAGCAGCGCGGGTTGTTACCGCTGCAACCGTTTGCCTTCAGCGGTGAAAGCCAGGTGGCGTGCCGCCTGATCACCGGGCCGATCCGCGATTTCAACCTGATCTATTCGCCCCAGCGTTACCACGCGCGTTTGCAGTGGGTGGATGGTGTGCAGCAGTTTTTCAGCACCGCGCACACCGTGCTGGTGTTCAGTGTGGCGGATGAGGTGAAGGTGCTGGGCGAAGTGCTGGGGCATCATGATTGTTTGCAGGTGGACGGTAACACCGGGCTGCTGGACATTGCAGTAACTGGCCGCTGCTGCATCATCGAACTGACCGCACGCGCTTAAAAATGTGGGAGCGGGCTTGCTCGCGAATGCGCTGTATCAGTCACCGCAAGCGTTAGCTGACACACCGCATTCGCGAGCAAGCCCGCTCCCACATTTGGATCTTCATAGGCTACAAAATCTGTTTCCAGTCCCGCACCAAGTTGTTACCGAATGCCCCAGCATGGCGCAATGCCCTGCTTCAGTAGCAATCCCCCGGCACTTCAAAACCCCTCTGTAAGAAATTTCATCAAGCCCAGAAGCCTTGTTTTCCGAGGCTTACACGCACCGCACAAGAAAATCTTAGGCACATGGCGCAGAAGTTGGCCGCTTGATTGCATATGCTTGTATGTACAAGTAAAGGTGTGTGCATAAGAGTCGCTGGACATCCTCTTCGCACCATCGTGTTCGCGCATCGATTGCTGAGGATTTTTTTGTGACTGACTTTTCCCAGAACAAGCCTACCAAGTACCGCGACGTTGAAATCCGCGCCGCCCGTGGCAACACGCTTACCGCCAAAAGCTGGCTGACTGAAGCACCGCTGCGCATGCTGATGAACAACCTCGACCCGCAAGTGGCCGAGAACCCCAAAGAGCTGGTGGTATACGGTGGCATCGGCCGCGCGGCGCGTAACTGGGAGTGCTACGACCAGATCGTCGAAAGCCTCACCCACCTGAACGACGACGAAACCCTGCTGGTGCAATCCGGCAAGCCGGTGGGCGTGTTCAAGACCCACAGCAACGCGCCCCGCGTACTGATCGCCAACTCCAACCTGGTGCCGCACTGGGCCAGTTGGGAGCACTTCAACGAACTGGATGCCAAGGGCCTGGCCATGTACGGCCAGATGACCGCCGGCAGCTGGATCTACATCGGCAGCCAGGGCATCGTCCAGGGCACCTACGAGACCTTCGTTGAGGCTGGTCGCCAGCATTACGACAGCAACCTCAAAGGCCGTTGGGTGCTCACCGCCGGCCTCGGCGGCATGGGCGGTGCCCAGCCTCTGGCCGCGACCCTGGCCGGCGCGTGCTCGCTGAACATTGAATGCCAGCAGGTCAGCATCGACTTCCGCTTGAACAGCCGCTATGTCGACGAACAAGCCACCGACCTCGACGACGCCCTGGCGCGCATCGCCAAGTACACCAAGGAAGGCAAGGCCATCTCCATCGCCCTGCTGGGCAACGCTGCCGAAATTCTCCCGGAACTGGTCAAGCGCGGCGTGCGCCCGGACATGGTCACCGACCAGACCAGCGCCCACGACCCGCTCAATGGCTACCTGCCAGCCGGCTGGACCTGGGACGAGTACCGCGCCCGCGCCAAGACCGAGCCCGCCGCCGTGATCAAGGCGGCCAAGCAGTCGATGGCCGTGCACGTCAAAGCGATGCTCGAGTTCCAGAAACAAGGCATTCCGACCTTCGACTACGGCAACAACATCCGTCAGATGGCACAAGAAGAGGGCGTAGAAAATGCCTTCGACTTCCCGGGTTTTGTGCCGGCCTACATCCGTCCGTTGTTCTGCCGTGGCATCGGTCCGTTCCGTTGGGCGGCACTGTCGGGCGACCCGCAAGATATCTACAAGACCGACGCCAAGGTCAAAGAGCTGATCCCCGACGACGCCCACCTGCACAACTGGCTGGACATGGCCCGCGAGCGCATCAGCTTCCAGGGCCTGCCGGCGCGCATCTGCTGGGTCGGCCTGGGCCAACGCGCCAAGCTTGGCCTGGCATTCAACGAGATGGTGCGCAGCGGCGAGCTGTCGGCGCCGGTGGTGATCGGCCGTGACCATCTGGACTCCGGTTCGGTGGCCAGCCCCAACCGCGAAACCGAATCCATGCAGGACGGTTCCGATGCCGTGTCCGACTGGCCTCTGCTCAATGCCCTGCTCAATACCGCCAGCGGTGCGACCTGGGTTTCGCTGCACCACGGTGGCGGCGTAGGCATGGGCTTCTCCCAGCATTCGGGGATGGTGATTGTCTGCGACGGTACCGACGAAGCCGCCGAGCGGATTGCCCGCGTGCTGCACAACGACCCGGCCACTGGGGTAATGCGCCACGCCGATGCGGGCTATCAGATCGCTATCGACTGCGCCAAGGAGCAGGGCCTCAACCTCCCGATGATCAAGTAACTAATGTGGGAGCGGGCTTGCTCGCGAATGCGGTGTATCAGTCACCGCAAGCGTTAGCTGACCCCCTGATTTCGCGAGCAAGTCGAACCGTCGCACCGCCGCTCCCACATTTGATCTGCAGTGAACCAGAAAACAATCCATTAGAGGTTGAACCCCCATGGCTGCAAAAGACGCACGTGCAAGCTCCACCCCGTTGATCGAAAGGCGTTCGATCGACTACATCCCGGAAGCGGAAAGACACGGTCGTCTATTTAGCCAGTTCACCCTCTGGATGGGGGCCAACCTGCAGATCACCGCGATTGTCACCGGGGCCCTGGCCGTGGTGTTGGGCGGTGATGTGTTCTGGTCGTTGATCGGTCTGTTGATCGGCCAATTGCTGGGCGGCGCGGTGATGGCATTGCATGCGGCGCAAGGACCACGGCTTGGCCTGCCGCAGATGATCTCCAGCCGGGTGCAGTTCGGGGTATATGGCGCGGCCATTCCGATGGTGCTGGTGTGCTTGATGTACCTGGGGTTCACCGCCACCGGCACTGTGCTTTCCGGCCAGGCACTGGGCCAGTTGTTCGGGGTCAGTGACAGCCTCGGCATCCTTATCTTTGCCAGTGTCATCGTGCTGGTCACGGTGCTCGGTTATCGGGTAATCCATTTCATCGGCCGTGTCGCCAGCGTCATTGGGGTGATTGCCTTTGTCTACCTGTTCAGCCGCCTGATGAGCCAGACCGATGTTGGCGCACTCCTGCAAATCCGCCACTTCAGTTGGTCCAGCTTCCTGCTCGCGGTGTCGCTTGCGGCCTCCTGGCAGATCGCCTTCGGGCCCTATGTGGCTGACTACTCACGCTACCTGCCGAGCAACACGTCTTCGGTGAAAACCTTTCTGGCCGCAGGCGCAGGCTCGGTCATTGGTGCGCAGGTGGCGATGATCCTCGGCGTGTTTGCCGCCGCCATGTCCAACGGGCAATTTGCCGGTAACGAAGTGGCCTACATCGTGGGCCTGGGCGGCACCGGTGCTACGGCGGCGCTGCTGTACTTCAGCATCGCGTTCGGCAAGGTCACCATCTCCACGCTCAATTCCTACGGCAGCTTCATGTGTATTGCGACCATCGTCAGCGGTTTTCGTGGGCGCATGGAGGTGACGCGTGTGCAGCGCCTGGTTTTCGTGCTGTTGATCGTCGGCGCGGCGACCCTGATCGCGTTGCTCGGCCAGCACTCGTTCCTCAGTGCGTTCAAGTCCTTCATCCTGTTTTTGCTGGCGTTTTTTACGCCCTGGAGCGCGATCAACCTGGTGGACTACTACTGCATCACCCGCGATCGCTATGACGTGCCGGCGCTGGCCGATCCGAACGGTCGCTATGGCCGCTGGAACCCGCTGGGTATCAGCGTGTATGTGTTCGGTGTGCTGGTGCAGTTGCCGTTCATCGCCACCAAGTTTTACACCGGTCCCCTGGTGGCCAGCCTGGGGGGTGTGGATATTTCCTGGATCATCGGCCTGGTACTGCCTGCCGCCCTGTATTACGTGTGTGCAAAAAAATGGCACGGCGAGATTCCGCAGCGACTGATCCTGCCGGTAGAGCAGGGCGCTACACCAACAACAACCGGGCAGCTTGCACAAGCCTGATGGGACGTGGACGAGGCAGGATGCCTTTTGACTGCCGTAATCCATTTCATGATTGGGAGCGTCACACAATGAAAATGCATAAGACCCTGCTGACCCCATTGCTCGCCGCAGGCTTGCTGGCCAGCGCTGGTGCCACCCAGGCGGCCGGCTGGTGCGAGTCAGGCAAACCGGTGAAGTTCGCCGGCCTGAATTGGGAAAGCGGCATGCTGCTGACCGACGTCCTGCAAGTGGTCCTGGAAAAAGGCTACGACTGCAAAACCGATAGCCTGCCGGGCAATTCCATCACCATGGAAAACGCCCTGGGCAGCAACGATATTCAGATCTTCGCCGAGGAGTGGGTCGGCCGCAGCGAAGTGTGGAAGAAAGCCGAGAAGGCCGGCAAAGTCGTCGGCGTCGGCGCCCCCGTGGTCGGCGCGGTTGAAGGTTGGTACGTGCCGCGTTATGTGATCGAAGGCGACGCCAAGCGCAAGCTTGAGGCCAAGGCGCCGGACCTGAAAAACATTGCCGACCTGGCCAAGTACTCTGCGGTATTCAAGGACCAGGAAGAGCCCGCCAAAGGCCGCTTCTACAACTGCCCGGCCGGCTGGACCTGCGAGCTGGACAACAGCGAAATGCTCAAGAGCTATGGCCTGGAAAGTTCCTACACCAACTTCCGCCCAGGCACCGGCCCGGCGCTGGATGCGGCAGTGCTGTCGAGCTACAAGCGTGGCGAGCCGGTCCTGTTCTACTACTGGTCGCCAACGCCGCTGATGGGCCAGGTCGACCTGGTCAAACTCGACGAAAAACCCGGCGTGGACAAAAGCGTGACCATCAAGGTCGGCCTGTCCAAGACCTTCCACGAACAGGCCCCGGAACTGGTGGCGGTGCTGGAAAAGGTCAACCTGCCGATCGACCTGCTCAACCAGAACCTGGCGCGCATGAGCAAAGAGCGCATTGACTCAGCGAAGCTGGCGAAGATTTTCCTCAAGGAACACCCGGAAGTCTGGCACGCCTGGGTCAGTGAAGACGCAGCCAAGAAAATCGACGCGGCCTTGTAGGCACAGTGCTCCCGGCTACCCTGAAAAGGCAGCCGGACACCCGGCCACACTCCACTGGATCGAGAGCACGCTATGTTTCCTGAGAGTTTTACGTTTTCCATCGCCGACTGGGTCAACGGTTGGGTCGATGGGTTGGTGACCAACTACGGTGATGTGTTCCGGCAGATCTCCGACACCTTGCTGTGGGCCATCGTCAACCTGGAAGGCCTGCTGCGCATGGCGCCCTGGTGGCTGATGCTGGCGATTGTCGGCGGCGTTGCCTGGCACGCTACCCGCAAGGTAGTGACCACGTCGGTGATCGTCGGCCTGCTGTTCCTGGTCGGCGCGGTCGGCCTGTGGGACAAACTGATGCAGACCCTGGCCCTGATGATGGTAGCCACGGTGATTTCGGTGCTGATCGGCATTCCCCTGGGCATTCTCTCGGCGCGCAGCAATCGCCTGCGCTCGGTGCTGATGCCGCTGCTGGACATCATGCAAACCATGCCCAGCTTCGTGTACCTGATCCCGGTATTGATGCTGTTTGGCCTGGGCAAGGTGCCGGCGATTTTTGCCACGGTGATCTACGCCGCGCCGCCGCTGATACGCCTGACCGACCTGGGCATTCGCCAGGTGGACCGCGAAGTGATGGAAGCCATCAATGCCTTCGGCGCCAACCGCTGGCAGCAGCTGTTCGGCGTGCAACTGCCGCTGGCCCTGCCGAGCATCATGGCCGGGATCAACCAGACCACCATGATGGCCCTGTCGATGGTGGTGATCGCCTCGATGATCGGCGCCCGTGGCCTGGGGGAAGATGTACTGGTCGGCATCCAGACCCTCAACGTCGGGCGTGGCCTGGAGGCCGGCCTGGCGATTGTGATTCTCGCAGTGGTCATCGACCGCATTACCCAGGCCTATGGTCGTCCACGGCATGAGGCGAGCAAATGACTACTGTCAGCAAGATCGAAGTTAAAAACGTCTTCAAGATTTTCGGCGCGCGGGAAAAAGAAGCCCTGGCACTTATTGGCCAAGGCCAGACCAAGGACCAGGTGCTGGCGCAGACCGGTTGCGTGGTGGGCGTCAATGACCTGTCCCTGAGCATCGGCACCGGCGAGATCTTTGTGATCATGGGCCTGTCGGGTTCTGGCAAGTCCACGCTGGTGCGCCACTTCAACCGCCTGATCGACCCCACCAGCGGCGCGATCCTGGTGGACGGTGAAGACATTCTGCAACTGGATATGGACGCCTTGCGCCAGTTCCGCCGGCACAAGATCAGCATGGTGTTCCAGAGCTTCGGCCTGTTGCCCCACAAGAGCGTGCTGGACAACGTGGCCTACGGCCTGAAAGTGCGCGGCGAAAGCAAGCCAGTGTGCACCGAGCGCGCGTTGCACTGGATCCAGACCGTGGGCTTGAAGGGCTACGAAAACAAATACCCGCACCAACTGTCGGGCGGCATGCGCCAACGGGTGGGCCTGGCCCGTGCGTTGGCGGCCGACACCGACATCATCCTGATGGACGAGGCGTTCAGCGCCCTCGACCCGCTGATCCGTGCCGAGATGCAGGACCAGTTGCTGGAGCTGCAAAAGACCCTGCACAAGACCATCGTGTTTATCACCCACGACCTGGACGAGGCCGTGCGTATCGGCAACCGCATTGCGATCCTCAAGGACGGCAAGCTGATCCAGGTCGGTACGCCGCGGGAGATTTTGCATTCGCCGGCGGATGAGTATGTGGACCGGTTTGTTCAGCGGCGGGCGGCGGTGGTCTGAGCCAGCAAGTGCAGTGAGGCTGCTGGCCCCATCGCAGGCAAGCCAGCTCCCACAGGGGAGCGCATTCCAAATGTGGGAGCGGGCTTGCCCGCGATGAGGCCGGCAAGGCTGCAAAAGAATTGAAGAAGGTATGAAGATGTCCCAGGCAAAAAAAATCATCATCGCCGACACCCCCCTGCACTGGCAGGACGTAGTCGCCGTCGCTCGTTTCGGCGCCGAACTGCAGCTGTCGGGCCAGGCCTGGGCGCGCATCGATAATGCCCAGGCCATCGTGCAACGCATCGTCACCAGCGGCGAGCGCGCCTATGGCGTCAACACCGGCCTGGGCGCCCTGTGCAATGTATCGCTCAAGGGCGAGCAACTGAGCCAGTTGTCGCGCAACACCTTACTTAGCCACGCCTGCGGTGTCGGTGCGCCGCTGAGCAATGAACAGACCCGCGCCATCATCTGCGCCGCCGTCATCAACTACAGCCAGGGCAAGTCCGGCCTGCATCCGCAGGTGGTGCACTCGCTGCTGGCGCTGCTCAACCATGGCATCACCCCGCAAGTGCCGTCCCAGGGTTCGGTGGGCTACCTGACCCATATGGCCCATATCGGCATTGCCTTGCTGGGTGTAGGAAATGTTAGTTATCGCGGGCAGATCGTTACCGCCCAGGCCGCCTTGGCCGCCGAAGGCCTGCAGCCCGTGGTGCTTGGCGCCAAGGACGGCCTGAGCCTGGTCAACGGTACGCCGTGCATGAGCGGCCTGAGCTGCCTGGCCCTGGCCGATGCCCACCATTTGCTGCAATGGGCCGATGTGATCGGTGCCATGAGCTTTGAAGCACAGCGCGGGCAGATCGACGCATTCGACGAGCAGGTCATCGCCCTCAAACCGCATCCGGGCATGCAGCAGGTCGCCAGCAACCTGCGGGCCTTGCTCGATGGCAGTGAGGTGATTGCCGCGAGCAAGGGCATTCGCACCCAGGACGCGCTCAGCATCCGTTCGATCCCCCAGGTCCATGGTGCCGCCCGCGATCAACTGGAGCACGCCACCCGGCAGATCGAGACCGAACTCAACGGCGCCACCGACAACCCGTTGTTGCTGGGCACGCCGGACAACTACCGGGTGGTGTCCCAAGCCAACCCCCATGGCCAGTCCGTGGCATTGGCGGCGGATATGCTGGCCATCGCCATGGCGGAAATCGGCGCCATCGCCGAGCGCCGCCTGGACCGCCTGATCAACCCCCACGTCAGCGGCCTGCCGGCATTCCTGGTGAGCAACCCCGGGGTTAACTCGGGGATGATGATCGTGCAGTACGTCGCCGCTTCCCTCTGTGGGCAGAATCGCCAACTGGCGCAGCCGGCGGTGCTCGACAATTTCGTCACCTCGGGCCTGCAGGAAGACCACCTGAGCATGGGCACCAATGCCGCGCTCAAACTGCACGCGGTGCTGGACAACGTCACCCAGATCCTCGCCATCGAATACCTGCTGGCGGCCCAGGCCTTTGAGTTCCTCAAGGAGCAACGCTTCGGCGCCGGCACCCACACCGCCTGGCGCCTGCTGCGCGAGCAGGTCCCGGCCTATGAACAGGACCGCTGGCTGGCGCCGGATATCGCGACCGCCGCCACGCTGCTCAAGAACACCGATTTGCTGAACCACGCTTTACCGAATGTGCACTGAACCCTATTTCAAAAGGAGCATGAATGTGACCGCGCTAAATCTGATTCCAGGCCAACTGAGCCTTGCCCAACTGCGTGCCATCTACCAGCAGCCGGTAACCCTCAGCCTGGATGACAGCGCCACGGCGCAGATCGAAGCCAGTGTTGCCTGTGTCGAGCAGATCCTTGCCGAGAACCGCACCGCCTATGGCATCAACACCGGTTTTGGCCTGCTGGCCTCGACCCGTATCGCCAGCGAAGACCTGGAAAACCTCCAGCGTTCCCTGGTGTTGTCCCACGCTGCCGGCGTGGGTGAACCGATCAGCGATGCGCTGGTGCGGTTGGTGATGGTGCTCAAGGTCAACAGCCTGAGCCGTGGTTTCTCCGGGATTCGCCGCAAGGTGATCGACGCGCTTATCGCCCTGATCAACGCCGAGGTCTACCCACTTATCCCGCTCAAGGGCTCGGTGGGGGCTTCCGGTGACCTGGCGCCGCTGGCCCATATGTCCCTGGTGCTGCTGGGCGAAGGCAAGGCCCGTTACAAAGGGCAATGGCTGGAGGCCACCGAGGCGCTGAAAGTCGCCGGCCTCACGCCTCTGATCCTGGCGGCCAAGGAAGGCCTGGCGCTGCTCAACGGCACCCAGGTTTCCACCGCCTACGCCCTGCGCGGTCTGTTTGAAGGCGAAGACCTGTTCGCCGCCGCCATCGCCTGCGGTGGCCTGACCGTCGAAGCCGTGCTGGGCTCGCGCTCGCCGTTCGACGCGCGCATTCATGCGGCCCGTGGCCAGCGTGGGCAGATTGACTCAGCGGCCGCGTATCGCGACCTGCTCGGCGACAGCAGCCAAGTGTCCCAGTCCCACCAGAACTGCGACAAGGTGCAAGACCCGTACTCCCTGCGCTGCCAGCCACAAGTCATGGGCGCTTGCCTGACCCAGTTCCGCCAGGCGGCCGAGGTGTTGGTGGTCGAAGCCAACGCGGTGTCGGACAACCCGCTGGTATTTGCCGCCGAGGGTGATGTGATCTCCGGCGGTAACTTCCACGCCGAACCGGTGGCGATGGCTGCCGACAACATGGCCCTGGCCATCGCCGAAATCGGCTCCCTCAGCGAGCGTCGTATTTCGTTGATGATGGATAAGCACATGTCGCAACTGCCGCCATTTTTGGTGGGCAACGGCGGGGTGAACTCCGGGTTCATGATCGCCCAGGTGACTGCTGCGGCCTTGGCCAGTGAGAACAAGGCGCTGTCCCATCCCCATAGCGTCGACAGCCTGCCGACGTCGGCCAACCAGGAAGACCACGTCTCCATGGCCCCGGCTGCCGGCAAGCGCCTGTGGGAAATGGCTGAAAACACCCGTGGCATTCTCGCGGTGGAATGGCTGGCCGCGTGCCAGGGCCTGGACCTGCGCGATGGCCTGAAAACCTCGCCGAAGCTGGAACAGGCCCGTGGGATCCTGCGCGCCAAAGTAGGGTTCTATGACAAGGACCGCTTCTTCGCCCCGGACATCAATGCCGCCAGTGAGCTGTTGGCCAGCCGCTGCCTGAATGAGCTGGTACCCGCCAAGTTGCTACCAAGCCTCTAAACACTCCCCCGATCCCGTGTGGGAGCTGTCTCGCCCGGCGAGGCTGCGATAGCGGTGGACCAGGCAATGTAAATGTTGCCTGTGCCGCCGCCATCGCAGCCTCGCCAAGGCTCGACAGCTCCCACAGGTGATCGTCCATAGGTTCGGATTCTCTCTGGATAACAATAATTAGGGACGAGAAATGCACCAGCAAGCACAAGGTCTCAAACGCGGACTGACCGCCCGCCATATTCGCTTCATGGCACTGGGGTCGGCCATCGGCACCGGGCTGTTCTACGGCTCCGCCTCGGCCATCCAGATGGCCGGCCCGGCGGTGTTGCTGGCCTACCTGATCGGTGGCGCTGCGGTGTTCATGGTGATGCGCGCCCTCGGTGAAATGGCCGTGCACAATCCGGTGTCTGGCTCCTTCGGCCAGTACGCCAGCACCTACCTGGGCCCGATGGCCGGCTTTATCCTCGGCTGGACCTACGCCTTCGAGATGATCATCGTCTGCCTGGCGGACGTCACGGCCTTCGGCATCTACATGGGCTTCTGGTTTCCCGAAGTCGCACGCTGGGTCTGGGTGCTCGGCATTGTCCTGCTGATCGGCGGGCTGAACCTGTGCAACGTCAAGGTGTTTGGCGAGATGGAATTCTGGCTGTCGCTGCTCAAGGTCGGCGCGATTGTCGCGATGATCCTCGGTGGCTTCGGCATCATGCTGTTCGGCGTGCATTCGGCCGGTGACGCGCCAGCCAGTGGCTTGAGCAACCTGTGGGCCCATGGCGGCTTCATGCCCAATGGCGTGGGCGGCCTGATCGCTTCGTTTGCGGTGGTGATGTTTGCCTTTGGCGGCATCGAAATCATTGGCATCACTGCGGGTGAAGCCAAGGACCCGCAACGGGTAATCCCCAAGGCGATCAACGCGGTGCCGCTGCGCATCCTGCTGTTCTATGTGCTGACCCTGTTTGTGCTGATGGCCATCTACCCATGGCCGCAGATCGGCAGCCAGGGCAGCCCGTTCGTGCAGATCTTCAGCAACCTGGGGATTGGCTCGGCGGCGACTATCCTCAATATCGTGGTGATCTCGGCGGCGGTCTCGGCCATCAACAGTGACATCTTCGGCGCAGGCCGCATGATGTACGGCCTGGCCCAGCAAGGGCAGGCGCCCAAGGGCTTTGCGCAACTGTCGCGCCACGGTGTGCCGTGGATGACCGTGGTGGTGATGGGCGCTGCGCTGTTGGGCGGCGTGGTATTGAACTACCTGATCCCGGAAAACGTGTTCCTGGTGATTGCCTCGATTGCCACCTTCGCCACCGTCTGGGTATGGCTGATGATCCTGGTCACGCAGGTGGCAATGCGCCGCTCGATGAGCAAGGAACAGATCGCCGAACTGAAATTCCCGGTACCGTTCTGGCCCTATGCGCCGGCGGCGGCCATTGTATTCATGCTGTTTATTTTTGGCGTACTGGGCTACTTCCCGGACACCCAGGCCGCGCTGCTGGTGGGTGCCGCATGGATTGTGCTGCTGGTCGTCGCCTACCTGCTGTGGGTCAAGCCTGCAGCCGGGCAAGCGGCCAAGGTCCATTACGACCCGGCTTTGTCTCATCGATAACTTAGGGAGGCGTTGATGAAAACGCTTTGGCAACACTGCCACATCGCAACCATGGCCCAGGGCGAGTACTCGATCATCGAGGATGGCGCCATGGTCACGGCCGGCACGCTGATCGAGTGGATCGGCCCACGGGCCGAGCTGCCCAGTGGCGACTACGGGCAGACCCATGACCTGCAGGGGGCATGGGTCACGCCGGGGCTGATCGACTGCCATACCCACACGGTATTTGGCGGCAACCGCAGCGGTGAGTTCGAGCAGCGCTTGCAGGGCGTGAGCTACGCCGAGATCGCCGCGGCCGGTGGCGGCATTGCCAGCACCGTGCGCGCCACCCGTGCAGCGACCGAAGACGAGCTGTTTGACAGCAGTCGCAAGCGCCTGCGCAGTTTGCTGCGCGATGGCGTGACCACCGTGGAGATCAAGTCCGGCTACGGCCTGGACCTGGCCAACGAGCGCAAGATGCTGCGGGTGGCCCGGCGCCTGGGCCAGGAGCTGCCGGTCAGCGTGCGTGCCACGTGCCTGGCGGCCCATGCGTTGCCGCCGGAGTACAAGGACCGTGCCGACGACTACATCGAGCATATCTGCAACGAGATGCTGCCAGCCCTGGCCGCTGAAGGGTTGGTGGATGCCGTGGATGCGTTTTGCGAATACCTGGCGTTTTCCACCGAGCAGGTCGAGCGTGTGTTCAAGGTTGCCCAGCGTTTGGGCTTGCCGGTAAAGCTGCACGCCGAGCAATTGTCGTCCCTGCACGGCTCCAGCCTGGCGGCGCGGTATCAGGCGCTGTCGGCGGACCACCTGGAATTCATGACCGAAGAAGATGCCATCGCCATGGCCGCCTCCGGCACTGTCGCCGTGCTATTGCCGGGGGCGTTCTATTTCCTGCGTGAAACCCAGTTGCCTGCGATGGATGCCTTGCGCAAGCACGGGGTGAAGATCGCGATTGCCAGCGACCTCAACCCCGGCACTTCACCGGCCCTGTCATTACGGCTGATGTTGAACATGGCCTGCACCTTGTTCCGCATGACCCCGGAAGAAGCCCTGGCCGGCGCCACCCGGCATGCCGCCACGGCGCTGGGCATGGGTGACACCCACGGCTCGCTGGAAGTGGGCAAGGTGGCGGACTTTGTCGCCTGGCAGATCGATCGTCCCGCCGACCTGGCCTACTGGCTGGGCGGCGAGCTGGATAAACGCGTTGTGCGCCACGGCGTCGACGTCACTGTGTAAGGAGTAGCGTTGTGGACAAGGTTCTGAACTTCAAACAAGGCAGCACCCCGCTGCTGATCAGCATGCCCCATGCCGGCCTGCGCCTGACGCCTGCGGTGGCGGCGGGCTTGATCCCCGAGGCACAAAGCCTGCCGGATACCGACTGGCATATCCCCACGCTGTACGATTTTGCGGCAGAGCTGGGGGCCAGCACCCTGGCGGCCGAGTATTCGCGGTTTGTGATCGACCTGAACCGGCCATCTGACGACAAGCCGCTGTATGCCGGCGCGACCACGGGCCTGTTTCCAGCGACGTTGTTTGATGGCGTGCCGTTGTTCAGCGAAGGCAAGGAGCCGTCGAAAGAGGAACGGGCGACCTACCTGGAGCAGATCTGGACGCCCTATCACCAGACCCTGCAGCACGAACTGGCGCGGCTCAAGGCCGAGTTCGGCTACGCATTGCTGTTCGATGCGCATTCTATCCGCTCAGTCATCCCGCACCTGTTCGACGGCAAGTTGCCGGACTTCAACCTCGGCACGTTCAACGGTGCCGCCTGCGATCCCGGGTTGGCCAGCCAATTGGAAGCGATCTGCGCGGCGCACCCGCAATACAGCCATGTGCTGAACGGGCGTTTCAAGGGCGGGCACATCACCCGGCACTACGGCAACCCGGCGCAGGCTATCCATGCAGTGCAACTGGAGCTGGGGCAGTGCACGTATATGGAGGAGTTCGAGCCGTTTCGTTATCGGGCGGATTTGGCCGAACCGACACGTCGAGTGCTTATGGAGTTATTGAAGAGCATGCTGGGTTGGGGATGCCGGCAGTATGCCAAATAAAGGCGGATGCGATCTTTGAAAAAAGATCGCATCTTTAATCTCCGAGCCTCAATAAATAAGACGTGGGGGGCCGGTTAATACGTTGAAGTGGCCGCGTATTTGAATGTTTGTTTTATCGGGCGCGACAACCAGGACGCTGAACTCGCCCAGGACTCTTTTCCTGCCACTCTCCCAGCGATAGCTGATGTGTCCCGAAATGCCGAGGTAGTCAACAGTGGTATCGATCTTGTTTTGAGCGTCGGGAATGTGGTCAATAATTCTAAAAAAGCTGGCGCTGTTTTTTTGAGTTGCGGGGAGGCTTTTGGCAGGTGCCATCGGCTGATTGTCTTCCAGAGGGGTTCGCGCAATATATAAATGGATCCCCTGTACTTCCTTGATCGCCCCGCCTTCTACGATTTCCTGAAAGGCCTCGATTTTCCAGCAGGCGTCTTCTGAGGTACCTTCGGGGGGCTCAACCCTGACTTTAACGGCTTTGAATTCTAAATTGCTGGTCGGATACTGCACGCTAGCCACAAACTCCTCGTTTGTCTTGATACGGTGCACGCCACCCTTCTTCAGGTTAAAACCGCCCATTATTCTAAAGCTAGAGACGCCCGGGTTTTCGACGGTCAGGTCAAATGTTCCGCGCAAGTAGGTTTTGTCCGTGTTCCATTGATACGTTATCCAACCGTTGCGCAGAGGAAAGTTATTGGCTGTATCAACTTCTTTATCTATATCGTCAGGGCTGTCTGTGTATTTATAAAAGTAGCCGCTGTTTTTCGTCATGACGGGATACGGTTCGGGCGTGGCAAGTGCATGATCGAAGCTGGTTGAGTTCTTATCAAGAAAGAACTGGAATAAATTGACTTCGTCGCTGTAGGTTGTTTCGTTTATGGTGTTTTCGGCGGCGGTTATTTTCCAGCAGTCGGTGCCGGAAATATCATAGCTGTCAATACTTGCTTTATCGGCGGTGATTTTTTCCGTATGGCTGGAAAAAATCAGATCGGCCGTAAAGTATTCTATGAACTCATCCTGGATTATTTGAGTGGACATGGCGCAACTCTCCTGTGGCCGTGAAATTCCGCAAGGCGGTTGTCATGATTTAAATGCCGTTATAAGGAGGTGTCGACTGTCATAGTTGACAGTTTTTTATAATATTTGGATATAGCGCCAAGAGGGATTATGGAGGGTATCTGTGTCTGCGTAAAAGAAGCAGCGCCTTGGCAGGCAGATCTGCTGACACAGATCCAAGCCCTCAAGAACATGCTCATTGCACAATTCGGGTTTATGATGCCAGACGGCAAAATAATAGACGTCCCCCCAGGGATGGACCCGACCCCTTACGGAGCGCGCAATGCAGACTTTGTTCCCGCAGATCAAACCCTACGCCCGGCACGATCTGGCCGTCGATGAAACCCACACGCTGTATGTCGACGAAAGTGGTTCCCCGCAAGGTTTGCCCGTAGTTTTCATCCACGGCGGCCCCGGCGCCGGCTGCGATGCCAACAGCCGCTGCTATTTCGATCCCAACCTGTACCGTATCGTCACCTTTGACCAGCGCGGTTGCGGGCGCTCCACGCCACGGGCCAACCTGGAAAACAACACCACGTGGGATCTGGTCGCTGACCTTGAGCGCATTCGCGAGCACCTGGGCATTGAAAAGTGGGTGCTGTTCGGCGGCTCCTGGGGCTCGACCCTGGCCCTGGCCTATGCGCAAACCCACCCCGAGCGTGTGCTTGGCCTGATCGTGCGCGGCATTTTCCTGGCCCGCCCCCAGGATATCCAGTGGTTCTACCAGGCCGGCGCGAGCCGTCTGTTCCCCGATTACTGGCAGGACTACATCGCGCCAATCCCTGTGGAAGAACGCCACGACATGATCAGCGCCTACCACAAGCGCCTGACCGGCAACGACCAGATCGCCCAGATGCATGCCGCCAAGGCTTGGTCCACCTGGGAAGGCCGCATGTTGGGCCTGTGCCCCAACCCGCAGTTGATCGAGCGTTTTTCCGAGCCGCAGCGCGCCTTGTCGATTGCGCGTATCGAGTGCCACTACTTCACCCATAACTCCTTCCTGGAGCCCGACCAGCTGATTCGCGACATGCACAAGATCGCTCACCTGCCGGGCGTCATCGTGCATGGCCGCTACGATATGATCTGCCCGCTGGACAATGCCTGGGAATTGCATCAAGCCTGGCCGAACAGCGAATTGCAGGTGATCCGCGAGGCGGGTCATTCTGCCGCCGAGCCTGGAATCACCGATGCGCTGGTGCGAGCCACGAACGAGATGGCACGGCGCCTGCTTGATCTGCCGCCAGAAGAAGCATGAAGGGGCTTTTACAACGGGTGCGCGGCGCCCGGGTCGAAGTGGCAGGCGAAGTGGTGGGGGCGATAGACCAGGGTTTGCTGGTGCTGGTGGCCGTCGAGCCTTCAGATACAGCGGCCAGTGCCGACAAGCTGTTGCATAAGCTGCTTAACTATCGGGTGTTCAGTGACGACGAGGGCAAGATGAACCTGTCGTTGAAGGATATTGGCGGTGGTTTGCTGCTGGTGTCCCAGTTCACCCTGGCGGCCGATACCAAGAGTGGCCTGCGTCCCAGCTTCTCCACGGCGGCGCCTCCGGCGTTGGGCGAGGCGCTTTTTGGGCACTTGCTGCTACAAGCGCAACAATTGCATGGCACGGTGGCATCGGGGCGTTTTGGCGCGGATATGCAGGTGCATCTGGTCAATGACGGGCCGGTCACCTTCCTTTTGCAGACCTGATTGTATGAAAAACGACTTTTAATGCGCAAAAACCCAAGTTTTCGCTACAAATACTTCGCTGCCCCTGCTGCGTTATCTCACGGGCTACTAGATAATCGCGCGCTACGGGGATCAGCGTAAATTGGTCCAATTTTGATTTAGGTAGAGACTTGTCCGCTCGCCCTTGGGGAATCATTTAGCCCCATCGGAGTCGGAACAATGCTCGCCAACCTGGCATATAGATAGCTGGCCGTTGGTTTTTTGATCTGTTTTCGGCGAGGGTTGCTCGTGATTGTTAGTCCCTGTAATGCACCAAAATTGTCTGCCAAACGGTTACGAAACGCACTGGTAACGGGCTCCGCCCTGTTTTGCCTGTTCGGCGCGGGTCAACTGTGGGCATTCAGTCTGGACGATGTGTCGGCCAAGGCAAAAGAGCTGGCCGGGCAGAAGTACGAAGCCCCGCGCAGCAATCTGCCGAACGAATTCCGCGAAATGAAATTCGCTGACTACCAGAAAATTCGTTTCCGCAATGAAAAAGCCGAGTGGGCCGATCAGAAAACCCCGTTCAAGCTGTCGTTCTATCACCAGGGCATGCACTTCGACACGCCGGTGAAGATCAACGAAATCACCGCGACCGACGTCCAGGAAATCAAGTACGACCCGACTCGTTTCGATTTCGGCGACGTCACGTTTGATCCTAAAGCCACCGATCAGCTGGGTTATGCCGGCTTTCGCGTGCTGTACCCGATCAACAAGGACGATAAGCAAGACGAAATCATGACCATGCTCGGCGCCAGCTACTTCCGCGTCGTGGGCAAGGACCAGGTCTACGGCCTGTCCGCCCGTGGCATGGCGATCGATACCGCGCTGCCGTCCGGCGAAGAGTTCCCGCGTTTCACCGAGTTCTGGATTGAGCGTCCAAAACCGGGTGACAAGCACCTGGTGATCTTTGCCTTGCTGGATTCGCCACGGGCCACTGGCGCCTATCGCCTGATCCTGCGCCCGGGTACCGACACCATTGTTGACGTCAAGTCGCAGATGTTCCTGCGTGACAAGGTCAGCAAACTGGGGGTTGCCCCGTTGACCAGCATGTTCCTGTTCGGCGCGAACCAGCCGTCCAAAGTGCTCAACTACCGTCGTGAACTGCACGATTCCAGCGGTCTGTCGATCCATGCCGGCAACGGCGAGTGGATCTGGCGCCCGCTGAACAACCCAAAACACCTGTCGGTCAGCAACTTCTCGGTAGAAAACCCGCGTGGTTTCGGCCTGTTGCAGCGCGGTCGCAACTTCAGCCAGTACGAAGACCTCGACGACAACTACGACAAGCGCCCAAGCGCCTGGATCGAGCCTGAAGGCGACTGGGGCAAGGGTTCCGTCGACCTGGTAGAGATCCCGACTGCCGACGAGACCAACGACAACATCGTTGCGTTCTGGAGCCCGGCCGAGCTGCCCAAGCCCGGTGAGCCGCTGGATATCGCCTACCGCCTGCACTGGACGCTCAACGACGCACCGTTCCACTCGCCAGACAGCGCCTGGGTCAAGCAGACCCTGCGTTCGACCGGTGACGTGAAGCAATCGAACCTGATCCGCCAGCCAGACGGCAGCGTGGCCTATCTGGTGGACTTCGAGGGCCCGTCCCTCAAGGCCCTGAAGCCCGATGCGGCAGTGCGCAGCCAGGTCAGCGTCGGCGAAAACGGCGAAGTCGTGGAAAACAGCGTGCGCTACAACCCGCACACCAAAGGCTGGCGCCTGACCCTGCGCTTGAAGATCAAGGACGCAGGCAAGCCGACCGAAATGCGTGCGGCCCTGGTCCAGGACATCGTCAAGCCTGAGCCAGAGCAGGCTTCCACCCAAGTCCTGAAGGCTGACAAAGTCCTGGCCAAGCAACACGAGAAACAGGCCAAGAAAGATGCCAAGGACAAGCAAGACAAGCAGCCAGAAGCTGCCCCAGCCACCCCGGAACCGGTCAAGACAGAAACAGAACAAGTCCTGACTGAAACCTGGAGCAATCAGTTGCCTGCCGATGAGTAACTCCCCAGTCCAGCCAGAGACTCTTGCCGAGTATCTGGCGCATCTTCCGATGACCGACGAGCAGCGCGCCGAACTGGCGGGCTGCAAGTCCTTCTCCGAACTGCACGAGCGCCTGTCGTCGTCGACCTTTGACGCACCGGTGGACGCCGCGCAGGCGTCGGTTGGCCGCCGCTTGACCCTCAACACGGCCGAAGAGCTCGAAGACGCCGAAATGCTGGTGCTCGACGCCGCAGGTCGGGTTTGCCTCAAGGCTACGCCGCCGATCCGCCGTACCAGGGTGGTGCCCGAGCCTTGGCGCACCAATATCCTGGTGCGCGGCTGGCGCCGGCTGACCGGCCGCAGCAACCGGCCTGCGCCGCCCAAAGACGAACGCGTGCTGCCGGCTGCGCGCTGGCGCACGGTCGGTTCGATCCGCCGCTATATCCTGCTGGTGCTGATGCTCGGCCAGACGATTGTGGCCGGCTGGTACATGAAAGGCATCATGCCTTACCAGGGCTGGTCCTTCGTCGACTTTGACGAGGTGCGCAACCAGACCCTGCTGCAAACGGCCACCCAGGTACTGCCATACGCCTTGCAAACCAGCATCCTGATCATGTTCGGGATCTTGTTCTGCTGGGTTTCGGCAGGTTTCTGGACCGCGCTGATGGGCTTCCTCGAGCTGCTCACCGGTCACGACAAGTACCGCATCTCCGGCAAAAGCGCCGGCGACGAGCCGATCCCGAAAGATGCCCGTACCGCGCTGGTCATGCCGATCTGCAACGAAGACGTGCCGCGGGTTTTTGCCGGCCTGCGCGCGACCTTCGAGTCGGTGGCCGCTACCGGTGACCTCGATCGTTTCGACTTCTTCGTGCTCAGCGACAGTAACGACGCCGATATCTGCATCGCCGAGCAGCAAGCCTGGCTCGACGTCTGCCGCGAAGCCGGTGGCTTTGGCAAGATCTTCTATCGCCGCCGTCGCCGTCGCGTCAAACGCAAGAGCGGTAACCTCGACGACTTCTGCCGTCGCTGGGGCGGTGACTACAAGTACATGGTGGTCCTCGACGCCGACAGCGTGATGAGCGGCGAATGCCTGACCAGCCTGGTGCGCCTGATGGAAGCCACGCCGGACGCCGGGATCATCCAGACCGCGCCACGGGCTTCGGGCATGGACACCCTGTATGCGCGCATGCAGCAGTTCGCCACCCGCGTCTATGGCCCGCTGTTCACCGCCGGCCTGCACTTCTGGCAGTTGGGTGAATCCCACTACTGGGGCCACAACGCTATTATCCGCATGAAGCCGTTTATCGAGCATTGCGCCCTGGCGCCATTGCCAGGTAAAGGTGCGTTCGCTGGCTCCATCCTGTCCCACGACTTTGTTGAAGCGGCGCTGATGCGCCGTGCCGGCTGGGGCGTGTGGATTGCCTATGACCTGCCAGGCAGCTACGAAGAATTGCCGCCCAACCTGCTGGACGAACTCAAGCGTGACCGTCGCTGGTGCCACGGTAACCTGATGAACTTCCGCCTGTTCCTGGTCAAGGGCATGCACCCGGTACACCGTGCGGTGTTCCTCACCGGCGTGATGTCCTACCTGTCGGCGCCGTTGTGGTTCCTGTTCCTGGTGCTGTCCACGGCCCTGCTGGCGGTCAACACCCTGATGGAGCCGCAGTACTTCATGGCACCACGCCAGTTGTACCCGCTGTGGCCGCAATGGCACCCGGACAAGGCGGTGGCACTGTTCTCCACCACCATCGTGCTGCTGTTCCTGCCCAAGTTGCTGAGCATCATCCTGATCTGGGCCAAGGGCGCGAAAGAGTTCGGTGGCAAGTTCAAGGTGACCTTGTCGATGCTGCTGGAGATGTTGTTCTCCATGCTGCTGGCGCCGGTGCGGATGATCTTCCACACCCGCTTTGTACTCGCCGCGTTCCTCGGCTGGGCTGCGACCTGGAATTCGCCGCAACGTGACGACGACTCCACGCCATGGAGCGAGGCGGTCAAGCGCCACGGCCCGCAGACTTTGCTGGGCTTCTTCTGGGCACTGCTGGTGGTGTGGTTGAACCCTAGCTTCCTGTGGTGGTTGGTGCCGATTGTCGGTTCGTTGATGCTGTCGATCCCGGTCTCGGTGATCTCCAGCCGGGTCAAGCTGGGCCTCAAGTCTCGCGATGAAAGCCTGTTCCTGATCCCCGAGGAATACAATCCGCCGCAGGCGCTGCTGTCGACCGACCTCTACACCCACGAAAACCGTTGGCATGCACTCAACGACGGTTTTGTACGGGCAGTGGTCGATCCGCAACAGAACGCCCTGGCCTGCGCCCTGGCAACCTCGCGCCATGGTCAGGCGGAGCCGATTGAGTGGCTGCGTACCGATCGCGTGCGCCATGCGTTGAAAGTCGGCCCGGCTGGGCTGACCAACAACGAGCGCGTAGCCTTGCTCAGCGACCCGGTGGCCCTGGCTCGCTTGCATGAGCAGGTCTGGAGCGAAGGGCACGCTGAATGGCTTGGCGCTTGGCGCGAGTCGGTCAAGGCCGACCCGCATGCGCCGTTGCTGCCGCTCAAACCGCTGTCCTCCCAGGTGCAACCTGCCTGATTCAGACGCCCCCGAGACCTGTCTCGGGGGCGCTTGATACGCCCGTCCTACAGCGCTTGTCGCTCGCGTCTCAACCTTCTAACTTCGATACAAAAGACCCTGGCTCAAGGCGTATTGCCGTGCCTGCCAGTGGGTTAGGATCGCCCCCCAAATCTGAATAGACCGCCTCTGGTTTGCGCTGAATCCGCAACGCCCGGTGCGCGGCTGCTTAATGAAAAAGGGGCTTTTCATGGTCAAGGGTTACTGGTCGATACTGCTGCTGGGCTTTATCGCGTTTCTGCAGGTGCAGGTGGCACAGGCAGGCGCCATCGATGAGGCCGTGCGGCGCGGGGTACTGAAAGTGGGGACCGACCCCAACTACGTGCCCTTTGAAATGACCGACAAGCACGGGCGTGTGATTGGCTTTGAAGCCGACCTGCTCGAAGAGATGAGCAATGCCTTGGGGGTGACGCTGGAATGGGTCCCGGTGGCCTATACCGAACTGATCCCGGGCCTGCTGGCCGGCCGCTTCGACCTGATCGGCAGCGGCATGACCGTGACCCAGGAGCGCAACCTGCAACTCAACTTCAGTGATTCGTTCATCATTGTCGGCCAGACCGTCCTGCTCCACCCGCGCCTGGCCGGCAAGGTCGGCAGCATTGAAGACTTGAACGAAGCCGGCTATCGCATTGCTGCCGCAGACGGCACCACGGGCGAAGCCGCGGCGCGTCGCTTCCTGGGGGCTGCACAGCTGCGCAGCTTTGCCACGGCGGAGGAAGGCGTACGTCAGGTGGTCAGCGGCGAGGTGGATGCATTTATCCACGATGCGCCCTATAACCTGATTGCCCTGGCCAAGCCGCAAAACCACGGGCTGCTGGCCCTGGAACAGCCTTTTACCTATGAACCCCTGGCGTTTGGGGTGAAAAAGGGCGATTACGACAGCCTGAACTGGATCAATCACTTCCTGAATCAGATTGCCCAGGACGGCACCTACGATCGGCTGCATGACAAGTGGTTCCGGGACACGGACTGGTTGTCGGAGATCGAATGATGGTCACAACTGCTTACATAAGTTCTAGAGCCTGGCCCCCTGTGGTAAACCGTCTAACTGCGCTTTTCTCCGGGGTTTTGTAGGGTTTTTCTGTCATATCCGCCAACAAATCCCGGCTAGACCTTTGTGCCGGTGGGCGAGTGGGTTAGCATCGCTCCCCGAAGAAATAGTGCAGGCGTGCTAAGGCCTGCATCAAAATAAAATGAGTCAGGGGACTTGGTGATGAAAAAGTATCTTTCGATGCTCATGCTCGGTGTTACAGCCTTGCTGGCAGTCAATACGGCCCAGGCCGGTGCGATTGACGACGCGGTCAAGCGCGGCACCTTGAAAGTCGGTATGGATCCGACCTACATGCCGTTCGAGATGACCAACAAGCGCGGCGAAATCATTGGTTTCGAAGTCGACCTGCTCAAGGCGATGGCCAAGTCCATGGGGGTCAAGCTGGAACTGGTCTCCACCGGTTACGACGGCATTATCCCGGCCTTCCTGACCGGCAAGTTCGACATGATCGGCAGCGGCATGACCCTGACCCAGGAGCGTAACCTGCGCCTGAACTTCAGCGAACCGTTCATCGTGGTTGGCCAGACCCTGCTGATCCGCAAGGACCTGGAAGGCACCATCAAGTCCTATAAAGACCTGAATGACGAGAAATACCGCCTGACCTCCAAGCTCGGTACCACCGGCGAGATGGTGGCCAAGAAGCTGATCTCCAAGGCCAAGTACCACGGCTACGACAACGAGCAGGAAGGTGTGCTTGATGTGGTCAACGGCAAGGCCGACGCCTTTGTCTACGACGCGCCGTACAACGTGGTTGCCGAGAAAAAAGTCGGCAATGGCAAGCTGGTGTACCTCGAAGAACCGTTCACCTACGAGCCTCTGGCATTTGGCCTGAAGAAGGGTGATTACGACAGCGTCAACTTCATCAACAACTTCCTGCACCAGATCAAGCACGACGGCACCTACGATCGCATCCATGACAAGTGGTTCAAGAGCTCCGAGTGGCTCAAGGACATGGAATAAGAGCGCTGTGGCGAGGGGGCTTGTCCCCCGCTGGGTGGCGAAGCCGCCCCTGCAAGGCTTACCCAGCTGTATCAGATAGACCGCAGGGGGTGGTTTTTGGGCGGCTTCGCCACCCAGCGGGGGACAAGCCCCCTCGCCACGACAGCCCCCTCGCCACAGAGGGGCTTGCCCCGACCTTGATGGATGTTGAGCAATGAAACAGAAAAAAGCCCAATGGCCCTGGCACTTGCTGACCGTGCTGGTGCTGGTCGGCCTGGCCGGCGCGTTGTACTACGCCACCTCGCTGATGTCCTACGAATGGCGCTGGAACCGCGTGCCGCAATACTTCGCCTACCAGGCTGAAGAGTCCAAGCGGGCGGCGGATATTTCCACCGTGGTCGAGTTGGTACGCAAGGGCGACGTTGCTGAAGTTACCTTGCGCAACGACGCCGGCGCCGAGCAGCACCTGACGGTGGCCGAAAACAGCCTGCAAGTGGCCCGTGGCGACGATGTGGCCGAAGGCGATGTGATCGGTGTGACCCGGCACTGGGCGCTGGGCCCGTTGATGTGGGGCTTGTGGACCACCCTGTGGCTGTCGCTGGTCTCGGGGGTATTGGGCTTGTTGATTGGCCTAGCGACGGGCCTGTGTCGGTTGTCGAATAACCCGACCCTACGCGATCTGTCGACGATCTACGTCGAACTGGTACGCGGCACGCCGCTATTGGTGCAGATCTTCATTTTCTACTTCTTTATCGGCACGGTATTGAACCTGTCCCGCGAGTTCGCCGGTATTGCCGCGCTGTCGCTGTTTACCGGCGCCTACGTGGCGGAAATCGTGCGTGCCGGTGTGCAGTCGATTGCCCGTGGCCAAGGCGAAGCGGCCCGGTCCCTGGGCTTGAGCGCCAGCCAGTCGATGCGCCACGTGGTGTTGCCGCAGGCCTTCAAACGCGTGCTGCCGCCGTTGGCCGGGCAGTTTATCAGCCTGGTCAAGGACACCTCGCTGGTCTCGGTGATCGCCATTACCGAGCTGCTCAAGAGCGGTCGCGAGGTCATCACCACCTCGTTCTCGCCGTTTGAAATCCTGTTCTGTGTCGCAGGCCTGTACCTGCTGATCAACCTGCCGCTGTCGAAAATGGCCAGCCGGCTTGAGCGGAGGCTCGCGCAAAGTGATTGAAGTCCGCGATCTGGTAAAAGTCTTCGACACCCGTGGGCATGTGGTCCGCGCCGTGGATCACGTCACCACCCAGGTGGCCAAGGGCGAAGTGCTGGTAGTAATCGGCCCATCTGGCTCTGGTAAGTCGACGTTCCTGCGCTGCCTCAATGGCCTGGAGGAGTTCGACTCAGGCTCGGTGAGCATCGACGGCTTGCAACTGGCCGACCCCAAGACCGATGTGAACGCCTATCGTCGCGAAGTCGGCATGGTGTTCCAGCACTTCAACCTGTTCCCGCACATGACCGTCCTGGAGAACCTGTGCCTAGCGCAGAAAGTCGTGCGCAAGCGCGGCAAGAAAGAGCGTGAGGCCAAGGCCCTGGCGTTGCTGGAAAAGGTCGGCATTGCACAGAAAGCCAACGAGTTCCCCTCGCGGCTTTCCGGTGGCCAGCAACAGCGTGTGGCGATTGCCCGGGCGTTGGCCATGGAACCCAAGGTCATGTTGTTTGACGAGCCCACTTCGGCACTGGACCCGGAAATGGTCGGCGAAGTGCTGGATGTCATGAAAACCCTGGCCCTGGAAGGCATGACCATGGTCTGCGTCACCCACGAAATGGGCTTTGCCCGGGAAGTGGCGGATCGGGTGTTGTTTTTCGATCACGGCAAACTGCTGGAAGATGCTGCGCCCGCGCAGTTCTTCGATTCGCCGAAGGATCCACGGGCACAGGCGTTCTTGCGTCAGGTCCTGTAAGTCGCGGGGGCAGGTTCAAACCTTGAACTTGCCCACGCACTTCTGAAGATTGCTGCCCAATCGGGCCAGTTCAATACTTGCCGCCGCTGTCTGTTCGCTGGCCGCGGCGGTTTGTTCCGACACATCCCGCACTTTCAACACGCTGCGATTGATCTCTTCGGCCACCGCACTTTGCTGCTCGGCGGCGGCGGCGATCTGTGGATTCATTTCCTGGATGAGCAGCACAGTGCGCGCGATTTCCGTCAGGGCATCCCCGGCGTTGCGCGTCAGGCCGACACTGCGATCGGTCAGGGTGCGGCTGTTGTCCATGATATCGGCAACCTGTTGCGTGCCACTGTGCAGCCCGCCAATCAGCTCTTCGATTTCCTCGGCAGACTGCTGGGTGCGTTGGGCAAGGCTGCGCACTTCGTCAGCGACCACGGCAAAGCCTTGGCCGGCTTCCCCGGCGCGGGCGGCCTCGATCGCCGCATTGAGCGCCAGTAGGTTGGTCTGCTGGGACACCGACTTGATCACCTCCAGCACGCTGCCGATCTTCTGGCTTTCCCGTTGCAGGCCCAGCATCGCCTGGCTTGAGCGCGCCATCTCGTGGGCGAGGTGTTCAATGTGCGCCACTGCATCTGTCACCACCTGGTCCCCCAGTTCGGTCTGCTGATTGGCCTGGCTGGCGGCAATCGCGGCCTGTTCGGCATGCCGGGCCACTTCCTGGGCGGTGGCGAGCATCTGGTTCATGGCGGTCGCTACCTGCTCGGTTTCGTCGCGCTGATTGCTGACGCCCGCGCGGGTTTGCTCGGTGACGGCCGAAAGCTCTTCGGCGGCGCTGGCGATCTGCCGGGCATTGTCGCTGATGCTGCCGATTAGGCTCCGCAGGTTGAGGGTCATTTGCGCCATGCTGCATTGCAACTGACCCAGTTCATCCCGGCGCCGGGTTTGCACATCGTGGCTCAGGTCTCCATCGGCGATGCGGTTGGCCACGGCCAGCGCCCGGCGTAGCGGTTTTACGATCTGCCCGGCAATCACCCAGGCCGCCAGGGCGCCGAACAGCAAGGCTGCAGCAGTGATGGCAACGGTTTGGGTGCGGGCATTTTCCGCCTCTTGGTTGCGACGCTCGGTCTGGTCCTGACTGAGCAGGTCACTTTGTGCCAACAGTTGGTCCAGTTGCTGCTCCAGCAGGTTTTGCGCCTTTTCGGTGTTGAGTTGGGTATCGCGCAGGCGTGTCAGGTGGGTGCGGATGCTGAGTACGACATTTTTCAATGCGCCGCTGTCCACCGGTAACTTCTCTACGGCGGCCTGGGCCAGTTCGAGGCTGCGTTGCGCGTCGCTGACGGCCTGGGCATAGGCATCCAGGGAACTGGCGGCCCAGGCCGGGCTTGTGGCGCGGTCTTCGGCCTGTTCGATGGCCAGGCGCAAATCCTCGACGGTATCGAGGGCTTTCTGGTCTTCTTGATCGGGTAGGTCGCTGGCCAATTGGGACAGGGCGTCACCGCCGTCGATCGTGCTTTGCTTCAATTGTTCACGGGCGGTTTCCCGCTGCTTGACCAGTGCCGGTACATCCTTGAGCGTGGTTTTGAACTGGCCGGAAATACTGACCATGCTTTGCAGGTATTGGAGCGGCTTGGCTACCGTGACGCGTGTTGTAACCTCGGCCAGATACCCGTCGACCCGCTCTATGGAAAGGCTGAGTTTTTTCAGGCTGGCCTCATCGTCAAGGGTGCGGTAGACGATGCGGTCGGCCCGCAGCTCTTCGCCGGTCACCGCCAGTTGCGCCAGTACGCTCAGGGTCTGCGAACGGTAGAGCGAGGCGGCCAGGGCCTGCCAGCCGGTGAGGGCAATCACCAGGCTCAGGGCCAAGACCAAGGCAAAACCCAGAACCAGTTTGAGGGTGACGCTGGCGTCACCCAGCAGTTGAGTCATTCGACGAAGCATGGTCAACCTCCGGCAAGTGAACAAAGGCGTTCGCTGTACCGGGGCGCCGAAGGGCGTGGACACAGTGAACCCATTTGAACGCTAGTTCCGTTGGGCGCCGGGCGTATGGATCACGGTCTGAAAAGAATGTAGGAAACTTCACAAGCTTTAAGCGGCGACCCGGACGGATCGCCGCGAAGGGCAGGTATCAAACCCGGAAGCGGCCGACCAGTGCCTGCAGATGGGTGCCCAGGCGCGCCAGTTCGGTACTGGAGGCGGCGGTCTCTTCACTGGCCGCTGCGGTCTGCTCCGACACATCACGCACATTCAGCACGCTGCGGTTGATCTCTTCGGCCACCGCGCTCTGTTGCTCGGCGGCGGTGGCGATCTGCTGGTTCATGGCCTGGATCGCCGAAACCGTGCGAGTGATGTTTTCCAGGGCATTGCCGGCCCGGCGGGTCAGCTCGACGCTGCTGTCGGTGAGGCTGCGGCTGTTGTCCATGATGGTCGCCACTTGTTGGGTGCCACTTTGCAGGCCGACGATCAGTTCTTCGATTTCCTCGGTGGATTTCTGCGTGCGTTGCGCCAGGCTGCGCACCTCATCGGCCACCACCGCGAAGCCACGACCGGCTTCCCCGGCGCGTGCGGCTTCAATAGCGGCGTTGAGTGCCAGCAGGTTGGTTTGTTGGGCCACGGACTTGATCACGTCCAGGACGCTGCCGATCTTGTCGCTTTCGCGCTTGAGATGGCCCATGGCCTCGGTGGAGTTGCCGACTTCGCCGGCCAGGCGCTCGATCTGGGCGATGGCCTCGCCGACCACTCTGTCACCTTCGCGGGCCTGTTGGTCGGCGGCGACGGCGGCTTCGGAAGCCTCTTCGGCATTGCGCGCCACTTCCTGCACGGTGGCGGCCATTTCGTTCATGGCGGTGGCGACCTGGTCAGTCTCGACCTTCTGGCTGTTGACCCCGGCGCTGGTCTGCTCGGTAACGGCCGACAATTCTTCGGCAGCACTGGCGATCTGCGTCACGCCGTCGCTGATCCCGCCGATCAAGTCGCGCAGGCCCATGGTCATGCTTTGCATGGCACGTTGCAGTTGGCCCAGTTCGTCCTGGCGTTGCGAGACCAGGTCGTGGGTCAGGTCACCGGCAGCGACCCGCTCGGCGACCTTGAGGGTCTGGCTCAGTGGAATCACGATCTGGCGGGTGATCGCCCAGGCCGCCACGATGCCGAAGACCAGCGCCAGGGCGGTGGCGAGCATCAACAGGAACTTGGCCTGTGCAGCGTCGGCGTCGCGGATGATGGTTTGTGAGGCTGTGAGTTTTTTGCTGCGGTCGAACAGCAGGTCGCCTTGTTCAGCCATGGCCTTGAGGGCTGCGGCGCTGGCCACCTGGGAATCACGGAACTGGCTGACTGCCGCGAGGTAGGCCTTTAGGGAGTCGCTGGCCTCTTGCAGGTTGGCGCTGTATTGCTCCGGCAATTGACTGCGCAGGCTGTCGGCGTTTTTCAGGGCGTTGGCAATGGCGTCCAGGGCCGGCTGCTCGGCCTCGACCTTGGCGCTATAGGTGTAGCCACGTACCTGGAAGCGCGCCTGTTGGATCAACTTGCTCAAGTCGATCACGCTGTTGAATTGGCTGACGCTGTCGCCTTGCAGCAGGCTCTTTTCGATCTCCGACACGCGGGCGACGGCGTTGTCAGCGGTGGCGCCGAGTTTGCTGCGGGCGTCTTCGCGATGGGCGCCAGCCTGGACCATGGCAGCGAAGGCCTGTCGATACTTGGCGACGGCCGCCAGTTGCTCATCGATGACGGCAATATCGGCCGGCTGCTCGATCTGGCTACGCGCGGTCTTGAGGCCGCTGTCGAGTTTTTCCATCAGCTCGTTGACCAGCCCGGGACCCTGTTCGCCACGGCGCATTTCATAGTCCAGGCGGGCCTGGCGCAGGTCTTTGGTCAGTTCATTGAGGCTGGAAATAAAGCCCAGTTTATCGCCCCGGCTGATCACGCCGCTAAGGCCCGTCCAGCCAGTGAAGGTGATCAGAAGCGTGAGGAGCAACACCAGGCCAAAGCCCACGCTCAACTTGCGATTGACGCTCACATTTCCCAGTTTTTCAGCTAGCCAACGGTGCATGCGGTGAACTCCCCTGAACAAGGCTTGGACTTATCCTGAGGGTATCGGCATGCACGCGCGATTCTGTAGGAGCGAGCTTGCTCGCGAAAATCGTCAACGATAACGGGTACTTGCCAAATGAACGCGCGGCTCTCAAGTTTTTCGCGAGCAAGCTCGCTCCTACAAGAGATTTCAGTGGTCTATCAGAGCGGGTTAGAAGAGGCGGGCCAGCAGCGCGGTGACGGCGGTTTCTACCCGCAGGATCCGCGCACCCAGCTGCACCGGCTGCAACCCGGCCTTGGCCAGCAAATCCACCTCATAGGGGATCCAGCCACCTTCGGGGCCGATGGCCAGGGTCACCGGCTCATCCACATCGCGAGGGCAGGGCGGGTAAGTGCCGGGGTGCCCGACCAGGCCAAGGGTGCCCTGGGCCAGGGCCGGCAGGCGGTCTTCGACGAAGGGCTTGAAGCGCTTTTCGATGATGATCTCGGGCAACACGGTATCCCGGGCCTGTTCCAGGCCAAGGATCAGTTGCTCGCGAACCGCTTCGGGCTCCAGGAAGGGCGTCTGCCAGAAGCTCTTCTCGACCCGATAGCTGTTGACCAGCACCACCCGTGGCACGCCCATGGACGCCACCGTCTGCAACACCCGACGGAGCATTTTCGGGCGCGGCAGGGCCAGCAGTAACGTCAGTGGCAGTTTGGCCGGTGGCGGCTGGTCGAGGGTGATTTGCAGCTCGGCTTCGTCCGCTTCCAGGCGCAGCAGCTGGGCATTGCCCATCAGAGCGCCAATGCGCCCCACGCGCAGGCTGTCGCCGACCGCCGCGCGATGCACTTGCTGCATGTGCACCAGGCGTCGGTCACGCAGCACCACCCGGTCGGCCGCGATAAAGTCGGCGTCTTCAAGCAGCAGCAGGTTCACGGTTGTGTCGCTGGCGGCTGGTCGTCATCGGCGGGTTGGTCATCCGGGTGTTCGCCACGCTTGCTCACCAGGCTGCCAAACAGGATGCCTACTTCAAACAGCATCCACATCGGCACGGCCAGCAAGGTTTGCGAGAAGATATCCGGCGGGGTCAGGATCATGCCGACCACGAAGCAGCCGATGATCACGTAAGGGCGGATCTTGCGCAGGTACTGCACGTCGACCACGCCGATCCACACCAGCAATACCACCGCCACCGGGATCTCGAAGGCCACGCCAAAGGCGAAGAACAGCGTCATCACGAAGTCGAGGTAGCTGGTGATATCGGTCATCATTTCCACGCCGGCCGGGGTGGCGGCGGCGAAGAACTTGAAGATCAGCGGGAACACCAGGAAGTACGCAAACGCCATGCCGGTGTAGAACAGCATGATGCTCGACACCAGCAGCGGCACCGCGATGCGCTTTTCATGCTTGTACAGGCCCGGGGCGATAAAGCCCCAGATCTGGTGCAGGATCACCGGGATCGCCAAAAACAGCGAAACCATCATCGTCAGCTTGAGCGGCGTCAGGAACGGCGAGGATACGTCGGTGGCGATCATCGTCGCGCCCACCGGCAGGTACTCGCGCAGCGGCGTGGAGACAAAGGTGTAGATCTGCTGGGTAAAGGCAAACAGCCCGGCAAAGATCACGAAGATCGCCGCGACACACCGCAGCAGGCGGGTGCGCAACTCGGTGAGGTGCGAGACCAGCGGCATGTGCTGGTCGTTTTCCGGTTTATCAGCGCTCATGGGGCTCGCGGCGGCAATGTAGGGTCGTGGGGAGCGGGCGACGCGGCGGGCGTCGGCGCTGGCTCTGCTGGGAGCACGGGCGTTGCGGCCGGGGTGGTTTGGGCCACTGGCGCAATGCTCTGCTCGGCCACCGGCTCAACCGGTGTCGGCGCCTGTTGCTGGGGCGCGAGGATTTTCCGCGCTTCCTGCTCCAGGGACAGAATGTGTTCGTTGTGCAGTTGCCGGCGGATCTCGTCGGCGCCGATTTCCCGTTCAACTTCCTGTTTGATGGCGTTGAAACTGCGTTTCAGGCGCCCGACCCACAGGCCGGCCGTGCGTGCGGCGCCGGGCAGGCGTTCAGGCCCCAGCACCAACAGGGCAACAAGGCCGACGAGCAGCAGTTCAGAGAAGCTGATACCAAACATTAGTCAGTGCTCACGAGTCTTTGCGGGACGGCTCTTCGACTTTCTCGGCCTGTACGTCGAAGGTGCGACGCTCAGTGATCGGCTGCGCGGCCTGGGGGTGTACAGGTTGCGCCGGAGGAATCGGGTTGGCGCCGGCATCGGCCGGTTTTTCGTCGTCGTTCATGGCCTTGCGAAAGCCCTTGATGGATTCGCCGACATCGGTGCCCAGGTTCTTCAGTTTCTTGGTACCGAACACCAGGACAACTACCACGAGAATGACGATCCAGTGTTTCCAGTCAAAAATGCCCATGCTGCAATTCCTCAGTCAGAAAGTTATTCAGGCGGACGGGCGCGAGGCCTTTTCGGCGTGCCCGGACAAGCCGAAGCGACGGTCCAGTTCATCCAGCACGGCCTGTGGGTGCTGCCCCAGTTGGGCGAGCATCACCAGGCTATGGAACCACAAGTCGGCGGTTTCATAGATTACATCGCTGTAGTCGCCGCTGATTTCGGCATCCTTGGCGGCGATGATGGTCTCGACGGATTCTTCGCCGAGTTTTTCCAGAATCTTGTTCAGACCCTTGTGGTACAGGCTGGCGACATAGGAGCTGTCGGCGTCCGCACCTTTGCGGTCTTCCAGCACCTGGGCCACACGGTTCAGGGTATCGCTCATGTTCAATGTCCTGCCGAGTAAATGGCGTGCGGGTCTTTGAGCACCGGCTCGACGGTTTTCCACGCGCCGTTCTCGAACACCCGGTAGAAGCAGCTGTGGCGGCCGGTATGACAGGCGATGTCGCCGATCTGCTCGACCATCAGCACGATCACATCGGCGTCGCAATCCAGGCGCATCTCGTGCAGTTTTTGCACATGCCCGGACTCTTCGCCCTTGCGCCACAGTTTGCCACGGGAACGTGACCAGTAGATGGCACGCTGCTCGGCGGCAGTCAGGCTCAGGGCCTCGCGGTTCATCCAGGCCATCATCAGGATGCGCCCGGTCTTGTGGTCCTGGGCAATGGCTGGCACCAGGCCGTCACTGTCCCACTTGATCTCGTCCAGCCAGTCTTTCATCTTCGACTCCGACAGCCGTGCGTGGCCCGCCCCGGCATTGTGCAACAGTGTATAACCGGTCGGCCTATCGACGCACGACCAGATAAAGGCCCACGGCGACCATGATTGCGGCCGGCCAGTGACCCAGTTCGTGCAACGGCCCGCCGACGGCAAGCACCGCGCCAGCGCCCAGGTGCGCCGCGCCCAGCAGGCGCAGGAACCAGTCGTCCTTGCGCTGGTGCCACGGCGGCGCCGGGTCCTTGGCGTGGGGCTGGGACATGCGCTCGAGCAGATCGCGGGTCATGTTGGCCAGGTGCGGCAGTTGCTCGACCTGGCTTTGCAGGTTGCCCAGCAGGGTTTTCGGGCTGACGCGCTCGCGCATCCAGCGCTCAAGGAACGGTTGTGCGGTGTTCCACAGGTCCAGGTCCGGGTACAGCTGGCGGCCCAGGCCTTCGATATTGAGCAGGGTCTTTTGCAGCAGTACCAGTTGCGGCTGCACTTCCATATTGAAGCGCCGGGCGGTCTGGAACAGGCGCATCAGTACCTGGCCGAAGGAAATATCTTTTAACGGTTTTTCGAAGATCGGCTCGCACACGGTGCGGATCGCCGCTTCGAACTCATTGAGCTTGGTTTCGGCCGGCACCCAGCCCGAATCGATGTGCAATTGCGCCACGCGGCGGTAGTCACGCTTGAAGAAGGCAAACAGGTTGCGCGCCAGGTAGTCCTGGTCCTCGGGGGTGAGACTGCCGACGATGCCACAGTCGATGGCGATGTACTGCGGGCTCCACGGGTTCACCGTACTGACGAAGATATTGCCGGGGTGCATGTCGGCGTGGAAGAAACTGTCGCGAAATACCTGGGTGAAGAAAATCTCCACACCGCGCTCGGCGAGCATCTTCATATCGGTGCGCTGGTCGGCCAGGGTCGCCAGGTCGGTGACCTGCACCCCGTAGATACGCTCCATCACCAGCACTTTCGGCCGGCACCAGTCCCAATACACCTGCGGCACATACAGCAGCGGCGAGCCCTCGAAGTTGCGCTTGAGCTGGCTGGCGTTGGCCGCCTCGCGCAGCAGGTCGAGTTCGTCGTAGATGGTTTTTTCGTAGTCGGCGACCACGTCCACCGGGTGCAGCAGGCGCGCATCGGCAGAGAACCGCTCGGCGGCGCGGGCGAGGATGAACAGCCACGCCAGGTCCTGGCCGATGATCGGCTTGAGGCCGGGGCGGATCACCTTGACCACGACTTCTTCGCCGGTTTTCAGCTGCGCGGCATGCACCTGGGCGACCGAAGCCGAGGCCAGGGGCTCGACGTCGAACCGGCTGAACACCTCGCTGATTTTCTTGCCCAGCTGTTCTTCGATCAGCTTCATCGATTGCTGTGAGTCGAACGGCGGCACGCGGTCTTGCAGCAGCATCAGCTCGTCGGCGATATCTTCGGGCAGCAGGTCACGGCGGGTGGACAGGATCTGCCCGAACTTGATGAAGATCGGCCCCAGGTCCTGCAAGGCCAGGCGCAGGCGCGCACCACGGCTCAGGTCCAGGGTCTTGCGCGGGAACCAGCGCCACGGCAGCACGTAGCGCACAGCCAGCAGAAACCACGGCAGCGGCAGGGCGAACAGCAGGTCATCGAGGCGGTAGCGAATGACGACGCGTTGGATTCGGAACAGACGGCGGACGGCGAGCAGCTTCATGCGTTATCGCTTGGATCAAGGGAGCGGCTCAGGCGCTCGAAGCGCGCCTCAAGCCGTTCCAGGTCGAGTTTGGCCTGGTCGAGTTCACGAAAGCGCGCTTCGGCTTCCCGTTGTCCGACGAGGGTGCGCGATTCTTCGCTCAGGTATTCGGCGAGGTTTTGATTGAGGCTGGCGAAACCCTGCTGGTACCAGCGCGAGCGGCTGCGCAGGTGCCCGCTGATCAGTTGGGTGGCCACGGGGCCGAGCCAGCGGGACAGCTCGTATTCCCAGTCCAGCTCCAGGTCTTGCAGCACGGCGGCCAGGTCCATCAGTACCGCGCTGTCGCCCTCAAGCTCCACGTCCGGGCCGTGCAGGATCGCGGTCTTGTCCCGGCTCATGGCCAGGCGCAGCAGGCTTGAGCCGGAGGCACGCAGGGTGCAGTCGGCATCGGCGGCCCAGTGTGCCGCCAGCAACAGGCCTTCATCGCTGGGCAGGATGAACAGTTGCAAGGCGGGGCTGGTGCAATCGACGGCAATGATCTTGCCATTGAGGTGCGCCAGCCGCGCCAGAGCGGTGCTGTCCAGGCGCAGGACACGGTTGAGGCCGTGTTCGACGCTGGCGAGAAGGCCCGTGAACAACATCAGGGTTTGATGCCGCGGTGCAGGGCAACGATGCCGGAGGTCATGTTGTGGTAGGTAACGCGGTCGAAACCGGCCTCGACCATCATCGACTTCAGGGTTTCCTGGTTCGGGTGCATGCGGATCGATTCGGCCAGGTAGCGATAGCTTTCGGCGTCATTGGTGATCAGCTTGCCCATCAACGGCATGAAGGCGAACGAGTAGGTGTCGTAGACCTTGGACATCAGCGCGTTGGTCGGCTTGGAGAACTCCAGCACCAGCAGGCGGCCGCCCGGCTTGAGCACCCGCAGCATCGAGCGCAGGGCGTCTTCTTTATGGGTCACGTTGCGCAGGCCGAAGGCGATGGTCACGCAGTCGAAATGGTTGTCGGGGAACGGCAGCTTTTCAGCGTCGGCCTGGACGAATTCGATATTGCCCGCCACGCCCTTGTCCAGCAGGCGATCGCGGCCCACCTTGAGCATCGAGCCATTGATGTCGGCCAATACCACCTGGCCGGTAGGGCCAACGAGCTTGGAGAACTTGGCTGCCAGGTCGCCTGTGCCGCCGGCGATGTCCAGCACCCGATTGCCGGTGCGCACGCCCGACAACTCGATAGTGAACCGTTTCCACAGGCGGTGCATGCCGCCCGACAGTACGTCGTTCATCAGGTCGTACTTGGCGGCCACGGAGTGGAACACTTCAGCGACTTTTTCCGCTTTCTGGCTTTCCGGGACGTTCTTGAAGCCGAAGTGAGTGGTGGGTTCGGCATCGCTGCCTTTGCGCTGATCAGTCATATCGCTGTCACCAAAAGAGAATGCGGGACATGATAATCCCCAGGGCCTGCTTTGTCTTGGCAAGGCTGAAGGTAAGATAGATCGCCACCGAGACCTTTTGCCGCATGGCCGGGTAAACAAGGGGCTCAATAAGTCTTTGCAGCGAGGAGTCATTCACATGGCCCGGATACAGGTTGAACGTGCCCATACACTTGGCAAAGAAGTCGCCAGGGCGAAGGCCGACAAGTTGGCGCACAAACTCAAGGAACAATACGGCCTTGAGCCGTCGTGGTCCGGCGATACGCTGAACCTCAAGCGTTCCGGGGTCAAAGGCACGGTGAAAGTAGCCGAGGACTCTTTAAGGGTCGAGGTGGAACTGGGTCTATTGATGTCGGCCATGAGTGGCACCATCAAGTCGGAAATCGAAAAGGCCCTGGATAAGGCACTGGCCTGACCTGTACTTGCAGCGCAAACACTCAACTGTGGCAAGCAGGCTGTTGTGGCGAGGGGGCTCGTCCCCCGCTGGGCTGCGCAGCAGCCCCAATAAGGCACACTGCTAGGCACGAAGTGGTACTTGAGCGCCTTTGAAAGGGCTGCTTGTTAGGGTGCCGATTCTAATTTTTCTCCCTACTTTGTAGTCAGCCCTCAACTCCTGTGGGCAGTTCCTCCACCCTTTTATGCGTGAGGTGCACCATGGCCAAAGTTATTTTGAAGAAAAAAATCGACACCCAAAACAACGCTCTGAGTGAGGTTAAAACCTATGCTCGCAAGATCTGGTTGGCGGGTTTGGGGGCTTACGCGAAGGTCGGCAGCGAAGGCAGCGAGTACTTCAAGGAACTCGTTAAGTCCGGTCAACATGTTGAAAGCAAAGGCAAAAAAGTTGTGAATGAACAACTTGATGCGGCCAACAGTCAGATTGATTACGTCAAGAGCAATGTCTGCGACGTCAAAGGTCGTGTGGAAGTGCAACTGGATAAAGTCGAGAAGGCTTTTGATGCGCGTGTCGCAAGTGCCTTGAATCGTATCGGCATTGCGTCTAAACATGACGTGGAGACACTCTCTGCTAAGCTCGATGAGCTAACGGCATTGCTCGAACGTGTCGCGCGTAAACACTAAGGAGACATCGGATGGCTGTTAAAAAGACTACTCAGAAAGAAGGCAGCTCTTGGGTCGGGAAAGTTGAAGAATACTCCCGCAAGATCTGGCTGGCTGGTTTAGGCGTGTACTCGAAGATCGACAGTGACGGCAGCAAACTCTTCGAGACTTTGGTTAAAGACGGCGAGAAGGCCGAGAAGTTGACCAAGAGCACCGTCGGTAAACAAGTCGATGCGGCCAAGGCGAGCGCCAGCTCTGCCAAGTCCCGTATCAGTGATGCCAAAAAACAGGTCCTGGGTACCTGGGGCGAACTGGAAGGTGCACTCGACAAGCGTCTTAACAGTGCCATTTCGCGCCTGGGCGTGCCTAGCCGCAATGAAGTGAAGGCACTGCACAGCAAGGTCGATACCCTGACCAAGCAGATCGAGAAACTGACCGGCGCCAAAGTGGCTCCCGCCAAAGCGGCGGCAAAACCTGCTGCCAAGCCGGTTGCGAAAACCGCGGCAGCCAAGCCTGCAGCGAAAACCGCAGCCAAACCGTTGGTCAAGGCCGCCGCCAAACCTGCCGCTAAGCCTGCGGCCAAGGCAGCTGCCAAGCCTGCGGCAAAAACGGCCGCGGCCAAACCTGCGGCCAAGAAACCAGTGGCTGCCAAAGCTGCTGCAAAACCTGTGGCCAAGCCAGCCGCGAAACCGGCCGCCAAGCCAGCAGCCAAGCCAGCGGCAAAAACCGCTGCGGCGAAACCTGCGGCCAAGCCCGTTGCAGCCAAACCGGCCGCCAAGCCTGCAGCGGCCAAACCTGCTGCAAAGCCTGCGGCGAAAAAGCCGGCTGTAGCCAAGAAGCCAGCAGCACCAAAGCCAGCCGTTGCGGCCAAACCCGCAACGACGGCATCCGCGACCAACTCGGCCACTGCGCCGACGCCCGCTGCGGCTACCCCGACTGTCACGCCGGTAACCCCGCCTACCAGTCAGTCCTGATCGTTACGGGACACCTGAAAACGCCCGGCCTGCAAAGGTTGGGCGTTTTTTATTGTGCGCAACGAGCTATTTCGCCAGCGCCATCCAAACCCATCAGTTGTAGGTGATTGAAACGGTCACCGCGCTCACCAGCGTGCCTTGGCTGATCGCTGCGCCGGTTTTATGGTACGCCGCCGTGAGCGGGATCACCGCCTTGTGGCTGTTCGTTGCAATCTTGCGGCTGCGTTTGGCCACGTTGCCATTGGCAGCAATCGCAAAAACCGGGGACGCGCGGTGTGCCAACCACAAGGCCGTGCCTTTCGATGTCCCCGTATTGGAAAACAATGCCGGATTGCCGGTCGACGGCGTGCCGGCGAACAGGAACGTCACGTGGCGGATGTCCGATTCGCAATCGGCCGAAATCTCGAAATCAAACGCGCCCGCACTCGGCGCGGCATCGAAGTCGGAGATCTTGATGGCCGGCAGCGTAAAGGTGCGGTTTTCGTCGCCGGCGGCCAGGTTGCACGTGCCGGCCTCGACCTGGCCGTTGAAGTGCAGGGTGCCCGTGGCATTTGCGTGCGCCGTATTGGCCGCGAGGCCAGCCGTCACGGCCAGCAGTAGCGAGAGTCTGCGGGTGCTCATTAGATAGTTCTCCGGGATTCAGTTGTAGGTGATGTTGACGGTAGCGGTGCTGAGGAGGGTGCCTTGGCTGACCGTGCCGTTTGTGTGGTAAGCCGCGCCCAGCGGCAGGACTGCGCGATCGCCGGAAACCACCACCGTGCGTGTGTCGCTGGTGCCGTCGGCGTTGATGTTCTGGACTGCGCCATTGATCCGCGAATACAGCCACAGTGCGACGCCGCCGGCAGTGCCGGTATTGGCGAAGAGGGCGTTGTTGCCCCCGGCGGGGGTGCCGGAAAAACGGAAAGTGACCTGGGAGGCATCCTGGCAGATCGCAGTGAGCTCGAAGTCGCGGGCGCCGGTGAAGGTGGCGTTTTGCAAAGTACTGACCTTGACCGGATCGAGTGCAATGGTGCGGTTGACGTCCCCGGTTGCCAGGTCGCAGGTGGCAGCAGGGCTGACAAACCGCACGGCGTTGCCGAGCAGCAGGGTGAAACTCTCCGGGGTGTTGTCCATCCGGTTCACCCGGATAGCCCCGGCCGGGAGGGTGCCGTCGGTGACCGGCCCGGTTTTATAGAACTTCAGCGTCGCGCCGGTGAAGCTGTGGACTTGTCCTGAGAATCTGCTCTGCTGGTTATGCAATGCGAACGGATAATCGATGCCTGCGGCATTCGTGAGTCTCAGGCGAACGCCCACACCTGGCGCTTCGGTGCGATAGGCGGCTGGGTAGCCGGGGTCTTTGGTCTGGTAGCGCCCGGTGATCGTCAACAGTGTCCAGGTGGGGCAGTTCGTGGTGAAGGCCTGCGCTGTGCCGCTGAAGGTACCACTGAAAATTTCGGCACCCACCGGGAGACTGGCCGGTACGGTGACAGTGGCGGGCATGTTGAGGGTCAGTGTGTCGTTCTGATACCGGTCGCACGCGGCGTGTGCGGCACTCGAGAGGCCGGACATCAGCAGTGTTGCAATGAGTTTGATGGGGTGTTTCATCGTCAGTCCTGCGCTGGGAAATAGGGCGTGTGCGTGGCTGTCTACAACGCGGCGTTGGCTGCATCGCCCCGGCAGGTGCCTGCGTGCAGATGACGCAGCCGCTGGGTGCCAGCCGCCTGCGCCTGGGCGTTCACGTCGTAGTGCAACTGGCACGCGGTGCTGGCGTCGGCGCCCCACCTGACGGTCAATTGGCCCAACGGGCGGGCCACGCGGACAAACGCTTTGCCGCCCTGGCCGACAACCCCGACGCTGGCACCGTCCTCGTCGAACACATCGGCACCGAACGGCAGCGGGCTGCGGTCCTGGCGCGGTGCCGTGATCAATAAGGCCTGACCGCTGATCGTGCCGAATTGCAGCTTGACCACCGAACCGGCGCGGGGCGCCACATTCTGCGAGGCCGTCTTGAGCTCGACATCGACGGGCAGGTCCTTGGGGTCCAGTTCGACGATGTTCTGGCGGTAGGGCGTCAGGTGGGGCACCACGGCAAAGCCGCTGTCGGTGACTTGCGAACGGTGGTGACCATTGATTTGCGCGCCCTGGGCGTCGGGGGCTTGGACGATGCCCAGGGTATCGCCCAGTTCGGGGGCAAAAATCACCCCGCCCGAGTGGGCGACAATGCCCCCGGTCATGCCCAGGGAGGTCGAACGGTAGGCGTCGCTCTGGCCATAACCGGCAGACAGCACGCCATGGTTTGTCTGGTATTTCGCGTCCGCGCTGGTGGTGCTGCCGCTGCCTTGGGCCCGGCTGCGGCTGACGCTGTAGCTCAGTTGACTGTGTTCGCCCAGGCTGCCGCCCAGGCTGATCCGCTCACCGCTGCCTTGGTCGCCGCGGTAGGCCGTGGTAGTCAAGGTTGGCGAGCGGGCGCCGCTGCCCAGTGGCAGGCTCAAGGTGACGTCTACTTGCTGAGTGACCCTTTCACTGAGCACGTCACGGCTGCGTTGGGCGCTGACGGTGTAGTGAAGGCCTTTCCAGGTGCTGCTGTACCCCGCCGTGAACGTCAGGTTGCCCTGCGCGCGGTTCCAGTAGTTTTGTGCAGAACCTGTCAGGTACACCGAACCGCTGCCCACGCCCTGGCTCAGGCTCAGGTCCGTGCGGGCGCGCAGGCGGGTTACGTCGTCCAGGTTCAGCCCGTCGATGGCGAGGTCGCGAATGCGCGCAGCGTCGCCCAGGCTCAGGAAACCGGTGGTGGAGTAACGGTAAGCGCCAAGGGCAAAGTGGGTGCCGGTGTCTGCGAAGTTCTTGCTGTAGCGCAGTTGTACGCTCTGCCCGTCACGGGAGCCGTGACCCGGCAGATAGGCATTTGAATGGGTCAGGTCGACAGACAGCGCACCCCATGGCGTATTGAATGCCGTGCCCAGCAACTGCGATTGGTAGTCGTCACCCATCATGGCGCCGGTGTAGCCGGTCAGCAGATTGTTCAGGCCATGCTGATAAGTGGCCTGCACCAGGCTGGGCGGATGCCGCAGGCCGATTTCATCAAGTTGACCGACACTCAACGAGTGGCGGTGATAGCCGGGACGCAGCAGGTTGGCATTGGCGGCGAACGGCACGATGAACGCGCGCTGGCGCCCATCGGCTTCGGTGATCGTCACGCTCAGGTCGCCGCCATAACCGGTCGGGGAAAAGTCCTTGAGCACAAAGGGGCCGGGCGCGACGGAGACTTCGTCCAACAACACGCCGCGCTGGCGCACGCTGACGCGGGCGTTGGTCTCGGCGACGCCGCGCACCACGGGCGCAAAACCGGTCAGGGAGTCCGGCAGCATGCGGTCATCACTCGACACACTGGCACCGCGCAGGCGCACGCTGTCGAATAGCTCCCCCGGTGTGTAGATTTCGCCCACCATCAACTGTGATTGCCACGCGCTCAGCTCGCGCTGCACATAGGTGGCGTTGCTTTGATAGCCGCTGGCATTGTTGGAGTGGCTGTAACTGGCGTCGTGACGCCAGTGCCAATCACCCAGATTGAGCCCGGTGTTGAGGCCCAGGTACATCGAGCCCTGTGAGCGCCCGCCGGCCTGGGTGCTGAAGGTATTGGCGTTGTAGCGCACAAAGGCGGCATCGATGCCACTGTCCCAGTGCCGTGGGTCGATGTAGCCCCGCGCCTGGCGAGCCAGGTAAACCTGTGGCACCTGCAGGTCCAGGCGGTTTTCGCCTGGGTCAAATTGGCCGCTGGCACCAGGCAGATAAGTGGCGATATCGGCGCAGGGGGCAAATGCGGCGCTGCCCAGGTCGATGCCAAACCGCTGCAGCGCATCACGCTCCAGACACACCTGGGCGCTACGCTGGCCGTCGAGTGCGACGAAGGTCAAGGTTTCGCGTCCGACCCACTGCCCGTTGAGGTGTACCTCGGTGCGGTAACTGCCGGGCAGCACCACGTTACCCTGGTTGAACTTGGCAATATCGACCTGCAAACCCGCCGCTGCACCGGCGAAGAAGGCCGGGTTGAACTCGACGTGTTCGGCACTGTGGGCGCCCATGGCATAGGCGCCGCTCAGCAGCAGGCTAGGCACCAGGGTGTTGAAACTCATATCTACGATTCTCAAAGGCAAGTGCTGTCCAAATCCCGGCATAGGGCGTCCCTACCCCGGGCAATGGGCATTCAGCGAAGGCATGTATCGAAGGGTTAATCCGCGCCGCCCCATATCGCGCGGCGCTTGCTGTGGCCAGCGGGCTTACTGTGGCGAGCGGGCTTGTTGTGGCGAGCGGGCTTGTCGGAACGCCGCATCGCCCGCGCTGGGCTGCGAAGCAGCCCCAACAAAGCCCCCCACAGCTCCCATTACCGATGCCGTCATTGGCCCATCATGGACAGACCTCGGTGGTGTGCCGCACCTTTGCCCCGAAATCATCCAGTGTCTCAAACGCCACAGTCGCGCAGCTGTTCAAAGGCGCGGTGAGCCGAGGTAAGGCGAAGCGCAGGCGGCCACCGGGTATCACCATGTTTTCAGCACCCGAGGCCGCGGGTTCGCGCACGTGCTGCTGCTCTGCCACCTGCACGCGGATCTGTTCGAAGGTCACGTGGTAAGGGCTTGGATTGAACACGTCCAGAGCCTGGCCCTGCTCGGTGGCCACGCGCTGCCACTGCAGCTTGCCGGGCGCGGCCTCGACTCCGTAGGGCAGGTTGGCCGGGCGCAGGAACAGCTTGATGCGTGAGCGGAAAGCCAACTGAAACTGATTGCTCTGTGCAGCGCCCTGGCGCTGTGAGGGCACCTCCAGCAGGTTGAACCAGAACAGGCCTTCCTGGGCCGAGGGCAGGTTCTGGCCGGTATAAGCCAGGCGCACAACCTGTTGCTTGCCCGGCTCCATGCGAAAGATCGGCGGGATGACCACAAAAGGTGCGGTGGCCACGTCCGGGGTGGATTGTTCATCGCCGCTGTCCAGCCACGCCTGGACCAGCACCGGGGCCTGGTTCTTGCTCTCCAGCCGGACGGTCACTTCGTTGTCGTTCTGTGGATAGACAATGCGGGTGCTGTTGACGATAACGCTCGCTTGCACGGCGGCGCTGCTCAACAGCGCAACGGTCAACGTCATGAAGCGGGTGGTGGCACTCATGGCGTGACTCGCTTGGCGGGCGTAGGGCCAAGGTCAACGGAATGGCGTACGCGGGCGCCAAAATCGCTGACCGTGGTGAACTCCACTTTGGCCTCGCCGCGGGGGCGCTGGCGTAGCAGGGGGAGTGCAAACACCTTCACGCCACCACCCGGCAGCAGCAGGCTGTCATCGGCGGCTTTGTTCGGCGCTTTACTGAAGCGTTGGCCATCGCTCAACAACTCGATCGAGGCAAGCGAAATATGGTACGGCGTCGGGTTGCTGGCTTGCAGGGCCAGGCCTTGTTCGTGGACCAGCAGTTGCCATTGCAGTTTTGCCGGCGCGCTGTCGACCGGGTAAGGCAGTGCTTGTGGGCGCAGAAAGACGCGCAAGCGGGTGCGGAATGACAGTTCAATCTGGTTCTTTTGCATCGCGTCGGTGGCAAGCGGCGGCACTTCCAGCACGTTGAGCCAGAACAGGCTTTCGCGGTCCTCGGCTATCGGCTCGCCGGTGTACCGCAGGCGTATCGCCTGTTGCTGGTGGGGCTCGATGCGCAAGATCGGTGGCGACAGGGTGAACGGGGTTTTCGCCGCCGCGGGGGGCGAATGCCGATCACCGGCGTCCAGCCAGGCTTGCACCAGCGCGGGACGTGTCCCTTTGTTCTCCAGGCGCACCACCACCTCCTGCTGTTGCGCGGGGTAGATCACCCGTGTGCCGTGAACAATCACCCCGGCATGGGATGGCGGGGGCAGCAGCAGTAACAAGCAGCAGGCACAGGCGAGCAGCATCCGGCAGTTTGTTGTTTTCATCGTCTGAAATCTCTTCGCATCAGGCAGTACCGACCTGCGCGATTCACGCAGGTCGGCACTGGCAAGGCTGGTTGCGCCCTTACTCGGCGTACTCGATCAAAAAGCCGACACGGGTCTTGACCTTGCCTTCGGTGGCAGGCGCGCTGGCGTACATTTGCGCAGCCAGGGGGATCAGTGCCTGGTTGTCGGCGATCACCACACCGGTGGATTTCTCGCTGTAAAGATTGATCGGCGTGCCATCGCGGTTGGTGACTTCGATCTGTACGTTCTTGGCGTTGCTGCTGTCGGACGGATTATCGTAACCGTCGATGTTCAAGCGCCCGGTTGCCACATCAATGGCCGGGCTGGTCGGGTCAAAGGCCACCATGGCGGTGCGCCCGTTGGTGCAACTGCCTTCGCCGGGGGCGCCAATACGGATGGTGAAGCCCGTGAGGTTGGCGCGATTGCCTGCGACGGCCAGGCGCGCAGCCGACACGCCCCCCAGGTTGATGTCCTTGACCACTGCCCCAGAGCCCGGTGCTGCGCCCTCGATCGTGCAGGTGACATCGGTCACCAGACCGCTGAAGTTGATAACGCCATCTGCTGCGTGGGCGGCTTGTGAAACTGCGGCGGTCAAGGCCAGCGCGGCTGTAAGCGTGGATACAGTGTTGCCTTTCATCGTGTTTCCAGTCGTGAGTCATCGGGGTGGCCCGCCAGTGTTTCAAACGCTGGGTGCTTAAATGGCGGGGAGCCCTAATTTGTCTGTTTGCGCGCGTTGCATCTATAGAGAAGTAGCGAGTTTTGTCTCGTAATTGTTCGAAAACAAAATTAATAAATTTCAGAATTTTCTGTAGTACTAAGAATGGTCTGTAGGTAATTGCTGTAGGCATCTAACTTATTGCTGTGTTGTATTGATCCTAGTGTGTGGCCGGGTATACCGTGCTTGCAGTAACAGATCAGGTATGTGCTGCTGCATTCATTTAAGCGAGGCTATTTATGCCTACTTCAATTGCCACCCCTTATACCGTCATGCTGCTGGACGACCACGCAATGGTCCGCCAGGGCATCGAGCTGGGCTTGCGCAAAGAGACCGATCTGGACGTGGTCGGATCATTCGGAACGGGGCGGGAGTTGTTGGAAGCGCTGGCCCGGCGCCCGGTGGATGTGGTGGTCATGGACTTTATCCTGGCCCCCTCGGACAGCGATGGCATCAGCCTGATCCAGGCGCTGAACAGGCGTTTCAGGCAGTGCCGGCCGTTGATTGTCTGTTCGCACTTCACGCCGGCCACGGTTTCACTGTCATTGAAAGCCGGATGTTGGGGGATTCTGGGTAAAACCCAGAACTTGACGGAGTTGATTACGGCGATTCGCACCGTCGCCCAGGGCCGCATATACCTGCAACCTTGTATGGTGCCAGCCCTGCAGGGCATGCAATCGGTGCTTGAGGTCGCGAGCATGAAGTCGAAAATGGACTTTGCAACGCCGTTGCAATTGAACGCTTGTCTCTCGCCCAAGGAGCAAGAAGTACTGCGGTGTTTTTTGGATGGTATGTCGGTGAACTCAATTGCGGCAAAGTTCTCGCGCAGTGCAAGTACGATCAGTACACAAAAACAATCGGCTTATCGAAAGTTGGGAATCAGCAGCGACAGTGAACTGTTCAAGTTCACGCACCAGTTCCGGAAGTCGGGATAACCTGACGGGAGGCTGAACCTGGCCCCTTCCACAGGTGGGGTTCGGCCTTGACCGTCAAACCGGGTCATCCAGGTAACGCAGGGCGAAACGCTCGGTCGCCAAGCGTGCGGGCATCAACAGGTGCGGGGCCACCAGCATCATCACTTGATAGACCACGACTCGCACCTCAGCCTCGCGATCAAGAATCCGCTGGTAATCCAGGGAAAACAGCAGGGTCATGGTGATCTGCTCCACCAGTTGGCCCAGGGCCTGGGTTTCGCTGACCAACTGGCCTTCGGCCTTGAGCCGCGCCAACAGTGAAGCCAGGGTGCGCTTGAGTGCGGTCAGCAGGTTGCGAATGCCCTTGGCCAGCTTCGGCAAGCGCCCGGCCAGGTTCGACAGGTCCTGGAACAGGAACCGATAGTGCGCCATGCGTTCGACGATCAAGTGCAGGAACAACCAGTAATCCTCCGGCGCCAACTGCACTTGCGCCGGTGGGTCGAGCAGTGGGGCCAGTTCGCCCTGGAAGCGTTCGAACAGCCCGATGACCAGGGGTTCCTTGCCATGGAAGTGGTAATAGAGGTTGCCGGGGCTGATCCCCATTTCATTGGCCACTTCCATGGTTGAAACATTCGGCTCGCCCTTTTGGTTGAACAACTGCAGGGCACATTCAAGGATACGGTCGCGGGTTTTCATCCAGTCTTCTTAGTGTTCAAGGGGCCAGGGTGTCAGCGAACCCGCACATAGGTGCCGGGCGCCGCCTCCATCGGTGGGTAGTTCTGGTTGCCCAGGGCCGTCAGGGTCTCGCGCTGCACCCCGCAGCGTTGCTGGATCCACTCAAGCCACTGCGGCCACCAACTGCCCTCGATATGGCTGGCGTCGTAGTACCAGGCGCGCGGGTCGCTGCTCAGCTTGAGGTTTTCGACAAAGTTGGCCTTGGGGTTGCCCGGGGGGTTGAGGATGCTCTGGATGTGCCCGCTGTTGGAGAGCACGAAGCGTTTTTCACCGCCTAGCAGCAAGGTCGAGCGGTAGACCGCGTCCCACGGCGTGATGTGATCGTTGATTCCGGCCACGCTGAAGCTGTCGACCGTGACTTTCTGCAAATCGATGGGCGTACCACACACTTCCAGGCCACCGGGATGGCTCAGCGGGTTGTGCTTGAAGAAGTCCAGCAGATCGCCGTGCAAGGCTGCCGGCAAGCGGGTGTTGTCGTTGTTCCAGTACAGGATGTCGAACGCCGGTGGTTCCTTGCCCAGCAGGTAGTTGTTGATCCAGTAGTTCCAGATCAGGTCGTTGGGGCGCATCCAGGCGAAGACCTTGGCCATGTCGCGGCCATCCAGCACCCCTTGTTGGTAGGAGCGGCGCTTGGCTGCCTCCAGGGTCTGTTCGTCGGCAAACAGCATGGCGGGGCTGTCGATCTGGCTGTCCAGCAGGCTGACCAGGTAGGTGGCGCTGGCGACCCGGCGTTGTTGGCGCTTGGCCTGCAGGTGGCCTTGCAGGGCCGCGATGGTCAGGCCACCGGCGCAGGCGCCCATCAGGTTCACTTCACGGGCGCCGCTGATTGCCCGGCAGATATTCAGCGCCTCTTCCAGCGCCGCCACATAAGTGGACAGGCCCCATTCGCGATGGCGCACATCCGGGTTGCGCCAACTGACCATAAACACCTGCAGGCCGTTCTTCAGAGCGTACTGCACGAAACTGTTGGCCGGGCTCAAATCGAAAATGTAGTACTTGTTGATTTGCGGCGGCACCACCAGCAGCGGCTTGGCGTACTGTTTTTCGCTCATGGGCTTGTACTGGATCAACTCCAGCAGTTCATTGCGAAACACCACCGAGCCTGGCGTGGTGGCGACTGTCTTGCCCACCTCAAACGCCTGCTTGCTGACCTGGCGCGGCAGGCCGTTGTTGTGCAGCACGTCATCGAACAGATTGCCCATGCCGCGTACCACGCTGTTGCCACCGGAGTTGAGCAACTCCTTGATCGCCAGCGGGTTGAGCAGGGTATTGGACGGCGACACCGCATCGTTGAGCAACGAGAAGACAAAGTGTGCACGCGCGCGATCGTCGTCACTCAAGTGGCTGTCGTCGATCCAGTGCCGGGTCTGTTTCTGCCAGCTCAAATAGGCTTGCAGGCTGCGCCGGTACAGGGGGTTGAGTTTCCAGGTGGGGTCGGCAAAGCGGCTGTCGTGGGGGTTGGGCTCATGTACGGTTTCACCCAATAGCACCCGACCCAGTTGCCCACCCAGCGCCAGGGCATGGCGGGCGCTGTGCAACGGGTTGCGCAAGCCATGGGCCGCGACACTGCGCAGGGTCGACAGCAGATCCCGGCCGCGCAGGCCGGTGATTGCACTTTGTGCATTGATGAACGCGGCGGGTGTGGGGGCCGGGACATTTACGGGTCTGTCACGCATGGGTCAACACTCCTTCGTCAATTCGCCAACAAGCACGCCAGTTCAGAACCATAGTCGGTTCTGGCCAAGTTGCGCGTAAGGGTCGTCCTGACCCGCTACTGCTCAGGTATTGCTGTAGGGCGCCGGCTGCGGATGGATCACCGCACGCAAGCGTTCTTCCTGGAGAAACTTCATGATGATCGGTGCCACCGCTTCGGCCCGGGTAATCAGGAACAGATGGCCGTCGTCGATGATGTGCAACTGCGCATTGGGAATGCGCCAGGCCAGCATGCGCATATTGACCAGCGGGATCAGCGGGTCGTCGTCGCCGGCCAGCACCAGGGTCGGCTGCTTGATTTTGTGCAGCCAGTGAATGCTGGTCCAGCCCAGGCCTGCGAACAATTGCCAGTAGTAGCCCAGCTTGCCCGCCGAGCGCACTTTGCTCGCGTGCTCGGCGGCCAGCTTTGAATCCCGGCGGAACGAGCCGCCATAAATCATTGGCGCGATGCGCACCACGTGGGACGGTTGGATGTAGCGCCGGGGGCTGGCCATCAGCCACAGCACTTTTGGCTTGCCCGGCACCATGAAGGCGCCGGCGGCGGTGGCGGCCAGGATCAGTTTCTTGCAGCGTTCCGGGTAGTCATAGGCAAACTGCTGCGCCAGGGCGCCGCCCCAGGAAACCCCCACGGCATTGACCTGGCCGTAGTCCAGGTAATCGAGCATGCGCGCGGTGAGCTTGGCCAGGCCGGGAAAGCGATAGGGGCGGCTGGGTGTCGACGAGCCGCCGACCCCCGGTACATCGAAGGCAATCACTTCCAGGTCCGGATCCAGGGCCTGGACGAACGGAAACACCAGCTCAAGGTTGGCGCCGATGCCGTTGAAAATCAGCAGTGGCGTCAAGTGAGACTTGCCCGGTCGTACCGCCGTGCGGATGGTCTGGCCATCCAGGTCGATGGTACGGAAGATGAACGGTTGCGGCATGCTCAAACCCTGTGAAGTGTTACTGCTGGAATGCGGCCAATGTAGGAGCGGGCTTGTGTGGGAGCGGGCTTGCCCGCGATGGCATCAACTCGGCCTGATAGATACACCGTGTTGCCTGCATCGCGAGCAAGCCCGCTCCCACCCTGATTGATCCCATTTCAATCGCGCAAAAGTGTTTGCCTTAGCGCTCGTGAACGTATGTGCCGGGTGCAGCCTCTGCCGCTGCGTAGGTCTTGTTACCCAAACTCGTAGGTGCTTTCTTTAGCTTGCCCGAGCGTTCTCCTATCCAGCCTTGCCAGTGCAGCCACCATGAGTCGGTATGTTTGGTGGCGTTTTCCTGCCAGTCCAAGGCCTTCTCGCCCATGCTCTCGCTGGTCTGGTAGCGCGCCTTCGGGTTGCCGGGCGGGTTGAGGATGCTCTGGATATGCCCGCTGCTGGACAATACGAACTCGACCTTGCCGCCAAACAATTGCGCCGACTTGTAGCAGGACTGCCACGGTGTGATGTGGTCGTTGGTGCCCGCCAGCGAGTAGATGTCGGCCGTCACCTGCTTGAGATCGATCGGTGTACCGCACACTTCCAGGGCATTGGCCCGTATCAGCGGGTTGTTCTTGAACAGCTCGATCAGGTCGCCATGGAAGGCCGCGGGCAGGCGCGTGGTGTCGTTGTTCCAGAACAGGATGTCGAACACCGGCGGCTCATTGCCCAGCAGGTAGTTGTTGACCCAGTAATTCCAGATCAGGTCATTGGGGCGCATCCAGGCGAAGACCTTGGCCATGTCCCGGCCTTCCAGGACGCCGGCCTGGTAGGAGTGGCGCTTGGCTGATTCCAGGGTCTGCTCGTCGACGAACAGGGCCACCTGGGTGTCAAGGGTGGTGTCCAGCACGCTCACCAGCAAGGTCAGGGCGTTGACCTTCTTCTCGCCCAGCGCCGCATAGTGGCCCAGCAGCGCGGTGCAAGTGATGCCACCCGAGCAGGCGCCGAGCATGTTGATGTCTTTGCTGCCGGTAATCGCGGTCACCACATCGACCGCCTCTTTGAGCGCCTCGATGTAGGTCGACAGGCCCCATTCGCGCTGGGCCTTGGTGGGGTTGCGCCAACTGACAATAAAGGTCTGCTGGTTATTGCGCAGGCAAAAGCGCGCCAGGCTCTTGTCCGGACTCAGGTCGAATACATAAAACTTGTTGATCTGCGGCGGCACCACCAGCAGTGGCCGTTCGTGCACCTGCTCGGTGATCGGTTTGTACTGGATCAACTCCAGCACGTCATTGCGAAACACCACCGCGCCTTCACTGGTGCCCAGGCTCTTGCCCACTTCAAAGGCGCCCATGTTCACCTGGCTCGGCATGCCGCCGTTATGGACCAGGTCCTTGGCCAGGTGCGAGAGGCCATCGAGCAGGCTCTTGCCACCGGTTTCAAAGAAGCGTTTGACGGCGGCCGGGTTGGCGGCACTGTTGGTTGGCGCCATGGCCTCGGTCATCAGGTTGATGACGAAGTGCCCGCGGCTGATGTCCTGTTCCGACAGGTTGCTGTCGCCGATCCAGTCGTGCAATTCCTTGCGCCACGCCAGATAGGTTTGCAGGTAGCGCTTGTAGAGCGGGTTCTGGCTCCAGGCCGGGTCGTTGAAGCGACGGTCATCGCTTTCCGGGGCAAGTTCGGACTTGCCGAACACCACGTTCTTCAATTCGACGCCAAAGTGGGCGACGTGCTTGACGCTGTGTAACGGTTGCTTGATGGCCTGGGTCAGCACCATCCGCGCAGAAGCCAATAAATCCTTTTTGCGTAACGCGATGATCGGGTTCAGCCCCAGGGTGTTTTCCGAGGCCTGGCGTTTCAAGTCATCGTTATTCTTATTACTCATCTACGACGCTCCATTGTCCGAAAGACGAGTACCGGGTACCGCTGTGCCCCAACTATCGAGGCACAACACAAGCCTGGTACTGCTGCTCGGGTGACCGTTGATACCACATCGTCAAATGCAGGGAACTTGCCAATTCCATTGGTTACCCGAGTTTTATTTAATGCGCAAGCGGGCCAATCGTTGGCCACACGACAGGGCATTCAAGCAGATGAAATTAGAAAATGCCCACTAATGAGCAAGAAGCCTGAGTTAGAGCATCAGCTTGACGACGGACTGGCTCGGGTCGCGGGTTTTTCCGGCCGCCTTGAGCTCGGCAAGATAGTCGGCCCACAACGCGTCCTGACGTACGGCGAGTTGGTAGAGGTATTCCCAGGTGAACAGTCCGCTGTCATGACCGTCATCGAAGGTCAATTTCAGTGCGTACTGCCCGGCGGGTTCGATCTTGGTCAGGCCGACATTCAGCTTGCCAAATTGCAGGATCGGATTGCCGTGGCCCTGGACCTCGGCGGAAGGCGAGTGCACCCGCAGCAGTTCGGCACTCAGGTGATAGACCTCGTCCGGCCCGTAGGTCAGCGACAGGGTCTTGGAGGCTTTGTGCAGGTTGATGGCGGTGGGCATTTTAGACATTGGGGGAACCGCTCATGGATGATCCTGAAGGAACCGGCTTTAAAATGTGGGAGCGGGCTTGCTCGCGAATGCGGTGGGTCAGTCACAGTTGCATAAACTGACCCACCGCATTCGCGAGCAAGCCCGCTCCCACATTAAAGCAGAGCGGTTCCTGTGTGAGGCTTACAGGATATAACGAGACAAGTCTTCGTTCTGCGCCAATTCGCCCAGGTGGCTGTTGACGTAGTCGGCGTCGATCTTGATCGCCACGCCATTCTGCGCGCCCGCCATGTCGCCGGCGCTGAAGGAAACTTCCTCCAGCAAGCGCTCAAGCAAGGTATGCAGGCGACGGGCGCCAATGTTCTCGGTCTTCTCGTTGACCTGCCAGGCAATCTCCGCCAGGCGCTTGATACCGTCCGGCAGGAACTCGATGCCCAGGCCTTCGGTCTTCAGCAGCTCGCGGTATTGCTCGGTGAGCGAGGCGTGCGGTTCGCTGAGAATGCGCTCGAAATCGCCAGGGGTCAGCGCCTTGAGTTCCACGCGAATCGGCAGGCGGCCTTGCAGCTCCGGCACCAGGTCGCTTGGCTTGCTCAGGTGGAACGCACCGGACGCGATAAACAGGATGTGGTCAGTCTTGACCATGCCCAGCTTGGTATTCACCGTGCAGCCTTCGATCAGCGGCAACAGGTCGCGCTGTACGCCTTCGCGGGACACATCGACGCCGCCGGAGTTACCGCGCTTGGCCACCTTGTCGATCTCGTCGATAAACACGATACCGTGCTGCTCGACGGCTTCCAGGGCCTTGGCCTTGAGTTCTTCCTCGTTGACCAGGCGCCCGGCTTCTTCGTCGCGCACCAGCTTGAGCGCGTCCTTGACCTTGAGCTTGCGGTTTTTCTTCTTGCCCTTGCCCATATTGGCAAACAGGTTCTGCAACTGGCTGGTCATTTCTTCCATGCCAGGCGGAGCGGAGATGTCGACGCCAGCGTGTTCGGCGACTTCGATCTCGATTTCCTTGTCGTCCAACTGGCCTTCACGCAAGCGCTTGCGGAACAGCTGGCGCGTGTTGGAATCCGAGGCGGGAGCGGCGTCTTCATTGAAACCGGTACGTGCCGGTGGCAGCAGGGCATCGAGGATGCGCTCTTCGGCAGCGTCTTCAGCGCGATGGCTGACCTTGGTCATTTCCTGTTCGCGCAGCAGCTTTAGGGCGGCGTCGGCCAGATCACGGATGATCGACTCGACGTCACGGCCCACATAGCCAACTTCGGTGAACTTGGTGGCTTCGACCTTGATGAACGGCGCGTTGGCCAGCTTGGCCAGGCGACGCGCGATCTCGGTCTTGCCGACACCGGTCGGGCCGATCATCAGGATGTTCTTGGGCGTTACTTCAACGCGCAATTCTTCGGGCAGTTGCATCCGGCGCCAGCGGTTACGCAGGGCGATGGCAACGGCGCGCTTGGCATCGTCCTGGCCGATGATATGGCGATTGAGTTCATGGACGATTTCGCGGGGAGTCATGGACATAGTGGTGTGTGGTCCTCAAGCAGGAAAAAGCCGACGGCTTATTCCGCGAGGTCCTGCTCCTCAATGGTCAGGTTGTGGTTGGTGAACACGCAGATATCGCCGGCGATACCCAGGGCGGTCTCGACGATTTCCCGGGCCGACAGGTCGGTTTTCTTCAGCAAGGCGCTGGCTGCGGCCTGGGCGTAGCCGCCGCCGGAGCCCATGGCGATCAGGCCGTTCTCGGGCTCAACCACGTCACCGTTGCCGGTGATGATCAGGGACGCGTCTTTGTTGGCGACGGCGAGCATGGCCTCGAGGCGGCTGAGGGAGCGATCGGTGCGCCACTCCTTGGCCAGCTCGACAGCGGCGCGCACCAGATGGCCCTGGTGTTTTTCCAGTTGGCCTTCAAAGCGTTCGAACAGGGTAAAGGCGTCAGCGGTGGCCCCTGCAAAACCGGCAAGGACCTGGCCGTGGTACAGGCGACGCACTTTTTTGGCGTTGCCTTTCATCACGGTATTGCCAAGGGAAACCTGGCCGTCGCCGCCCATGACGACTTTGCCGTGGCGACGAACTGAAACGATGGTGGTCAAGGGGAGAGTCTCCACGCTGCGGGGCGAAAATGCCCTGATGGAACTCATATGGGGGTGGCGGGGGAGATTTCAACCGTAGGAAGGATGTGCGGACGAGTGGTGTCTAGCGGGCTGGCACAGGCTTGAGCGCACTATAAAACCAGTGTGGGGGCTGGCTTGCCTGCGATAGCGGTGTACCAGTCACTGAAAATATTGACTGATACACCGCTATCGCAGCGCAACGCCTAGATCCAGGCAGATAGCGCAGTTGTGGCGAGCGGGCTTGTCGGAACGCCGCATCGCCCGCGCTGGGCTGCGAAGCAGCCCCAATAAGCCCGCCGCGTTTCTTCAGATAAATCGCGATAGGCCGGTTTAGGGCTGCTTCGCAGCCCAGCGCGGGCGATGCGGCGTTCCGACAAGCCCGCTCGCCACGGGGGAGTTCGTCAGTTTCTGAAAGTTGTGTAGATACCTATGGCTATCGCAGGCAAGCCAGCTCCCACATTTGATTCGTGTTGACTGTGGATCAGCGGCTCTGGCGTTGTTGTAACAGCAGGTTGCTAAAGCCCGCCCCGGCCAGTTGTTTCTGCGCCACGGTCAGCTGTTCACGGTTGCTGAACGGCCCGACCAACACGCGATACCAGGTCGCCTCCTTCACCGTCCCGGACTCCACCGTCACCGTCTGCCCGAGCAGGATGATCTGCGCACGCACCCGATCGGCATCCGCCTGCTTGGGGAACGAGCCCGCCTGCAGGAAGAACTTGGTCACCGGCGCCGCTTTGGTGGTGGCGACCGGTGGTGCCGGCGGCGGGGTAATCCCGGCCAGTGCCGCCTGGGCGCGCGCGGTGTCGATCTTCGCTGCTTCCGCCGGGGTTACCGGGGTGGTCGGCACCTGCGGCGTCGGCAGGGTTTTCTCCGGCACGGCGTCTTGCGGCACGATCACTTCCGACTCCGGCAGCAGCGTGTAGAAGTCATATTTCGGCTTCACAGGCGCGGTCGGGCTCGGTGGTGTCTTGTTCGCTTCGGCGATCTTGCTGGCTTTCTGCTGCTCCTGCTTGACCCGCTTGACGTCTTCACCCTGGCCCGGCTCCAGTTTCATCAGGAACACGATAAACGCACCGACCGACAGGCCGATGGCCAGCCACATCCAGCCCGGGATCGGTTGTTTGGCCGGTGCCTGGTAGCGGCTGGCGCCGCGCTTGGGTGCAGGTTTTTTCTTGGCTGCCAACTTACATACGCTCCAGAGTTTCCAGGCCCAACAGTTCCAGGCCTTGCTTGAGGGTCCGTCCAGCCAGTGCGGCGAGGCGCAGGCGGCTTTGCTTTTGCGTTTCGTCGTCGGCACTCAGGATCGGGCAGTTCTCGTAGAAGCTGGAGAACAACCCGGCGACTTCATACAGGTAGGTGCACAGAATATGCGGCGTGCCTTTCTCGCCCACGCTGTTGAGTACTTCGCCGAACTGCGCCAGCTTGGCGGCCAGGTCATGCTCTTGCGGCGCTTGCAGGATGATCTGGCCGTCGACTTCGCTGAAATCCTTGCCCAGCTTGCGGAATACGCCCGCCACACGGGTGTAGGCATAGAGCAGGTACGGCGCGGTGTTGCCTTCGAAGTTGAGCATCAGCTCGAAGTTGAAGCTGTAGTCGCTGGTACGGTGCTTGGACAGGTCGGCGTATTTCACCGCGCCAATCCCCACCACCCGGGCGATGTTGCGCAGGTCGGCATCGGCCAGTTCCGGGTTCTTTTCCTTCACCAGGTTGTAGGCACGCTCCTGGGCTTCGTTCAGCAGGTCGATCAGCTTCACGGTGCCGCCGTCGCGGGTCTTGAACGGACGGCCATCGGCGCCGTTCATGGTGCCGAAGCCCATGTGCTCCATGTGCATCGGGTGGGTGACGAAACCGGCGCGGCGCGCCACTTCGAACACTTGCTGGAAGTGCAGGGCCTGGCGCTGGTCGACGAAATACAGCGCACGGTCGGCCTTGAGCACGCCGCTGCGGTAGCGCACGGCCGCGAGGTCAGTGGTGGCATACAGATAACCGCCATCGGCCTTGACGATGATCACTGGCAGCGGCTCGCCGTCGGCGGTCTTGAATTCGTCGAGGAACACGCACTGGGCGCCGTTGCTCTCAACCAGCAAGCCCTTGGCCTTGAGGTCGTTGACCACATTGATCAGGTCGTCGTTGTAGGCGCTTTCGCCCATGACGTCGGCCATGGTCAGCTTGACGTTCAGCAGTTCGTAGATTTTCTGGCAGTGGGACAGGGAAATATCGCGGAAGCGTGCCCACAGTTCCAGGCATTCCTGGTCGCCGGCCTGCAGCTTGACCACCAGGCCACGGGCGCGGTTGGCGAACTCTTCGGATTCGTCGAAGCGCTTCTTGGCGGCGCGGTAGAAGTTTTCCAGGTCCGACAGCTCGTTGCTGGTGATGGGGTTTTCTTGCAGGTACGCCATCAGCATGCCGAACTGGGTGCCCCAGTCGCCCACGTGGTTCTGGCGGATCACGGTATCGCCGAGGAACTCCAGGACCCGCGCCACGCCGTCGCCAATGATGGTCGAGCGCAGGTGACCAACGTGCATTTCCTTGGCCAGGTTGGGGGCCGACAGGTCGATGGCCACACGCTGTACCGGGCCGGCCTTGCGTACGCCGATTTTGGCGTCGGCCAGGGCGGAGTCCAGGCGTGAAGCCAGGGCCTGGGTGTTCTGGAAAATATTGATAAAGCCGGGGCCGGCGATTTCGGCCTTGCTCACCTGTGGGTCGGCCGGCAGTGCGGCAATGATTTTTTCCGCAAGGTCCCGCGGTTTCATGCCAGCAGGCTTGGCCAGCATCATTGCGATGTTGCTGGCGAAGTCACCGTGGGTCTTGTCTCGAGAGTTTTCCACCTGGATCGCCGGCGTCAGGCCTTCAGGCAACACACCTTCGTTGACGAGTTGGGTGAGGGCTTGTTGGATCAACTGGCGAATTGTGTCTTTCATGGTGTTCTCTTTCGACCGCAAGCGGCGGTGCGCGATGCGCAGGTGGAAAAACTGGACATTATCCGGTGCGAGGGCGGGCTTGCCAACCATCAAGGTCCGTTACTGGACCTGCGGGCCTCATCGCGGGCCAGCCCGCTTCCACATTTTGATGTGTGAAAACCGTCAAATGTGGGAGCTGGCTTGCCTGCGATAGCAATTTATCTCTCAGTACAAATCCACCGGATCGACATCCAACGACCATCGCACCTGTCGCCCGCTGGGCATTTGCTCCAGCGCAAGCAACCAGCTACTTAATAGCCGATGCAGCGGTGCGCGGGCGGTGGCTTGCAACAGGAGCTGTGCGCGATAACGCCCGGCGCGCCGTTCCATCGGTGCTGGCACAGGGCCCAGCAACTCGATGCCGCTCAGACCCAGCTCACCGAGCAAACGTTCAGCCGCGCTGCACGCTTCATCCAGGAAACTTTCGGCCTGCCCCGGCTTATGGGCTTCGGCGCGTAACAGTGCGAGGTGCGCAAAAGGCGGCAGGCCGGCGGAGCGACGCTCGCTCAGCGCCTGCTCGGCGAAGGCGAAGTAGCCTTGTTCCGTCAGTTGAATCAGTAGTGGGTGGTCGGCCAAGTGGGTCTGGATAATCACTTTGCCCGGTTCCTCGGCACGCCCGGCGCGGCCTGCGACCTGCACGATCAGTTGTGCCATGCGTTCACTGGCGCGAAAGTCCCCGGAGAACAACCCGCCATCGGCATCCAGGATCGAGACCAGGGTCACGCGCGGGAAGTGATGGCCTTTAGCAAGCATCTGCGTGCCGACCAGGATGCACGGCTGGCCTTTCTGGATGGTGGCGAACAACTGGTTCATCGCGTCCTTGCGCGATGTACTGTCGCGGTCTACACGCAGCACCGGGAAGTCCGGAAACAGAATCCCCAGGCGCTCCTCGGCGCGCTCGGTGCCTGCGCCCACTGGCCGCAGGTCGACTTTGCCGCATTGCGGGCAATGGCGCGGCACCCGCTCCACATGGCCGCAGTGGTGGCAGCGCAACTCGCCGGAACGCTGGTGTACGGTCATCCGCGCGTCGCAACGGTTGCACTCCGACATCCAGCCGCAGTCGTGGCACAGCAGGGTCGGCGCAAAGCCCCGGCGATTGAGGAACACCAGCACTTGCTGGCCGGCAGCCAGGGTCTGGCCGATGGCTTGTTGCATCGGCCCGGAAATACCGCTGTCCAGTGGCCGGCTTTTTACATCCAGGCGCAGGAAACGCGGTTGCTTGGCACCGCCCGCCCGTTCGTTAAGGCGCAGCAGGCCGTAGCGCCCGGTATAGGCGTTGTGCAGGCTCTCCAGGGAGGGCGTGGCCGAGCCCAGCACAATCGGGATGTTTTCCTGGCGTGCGCGCACCAGGGCCAGGTCGCGGGCGTGGTAGCGCAGGCCTTCCTGCTGCTTGTAGGAGCCGTCGTGTTCTTCGTCGATGATGATCAGGCCGGGGTTTTTCATCGGCGTGAACAGCGCCGAGCGGGTGCCGATAATAATGTCGGCCTCGCCGTCCCGCGCGGCAAGCCAGGACTCCAGGCGCTCGCGGTCGTTGACGGCCGAGTGCACCAGGGCAATCCGCGCATTGAAGCGCTGCTCGAAGCGCGCCAGGGTCTGGGGGCCGAGGTTGATCTCGGGGATCAGCACCAGCGCCTGCTTGCCGGCTTCCAGGGTTTCGCGGATCAACTGCAAATAGACTTCGGTCTTGCCGCTGCCGGTGACGCCGGCCAGCAGGAACGCGTGGAAGCTGTCGGCGCCAGCGCTGATGGCTTCAAAGGCGGCGCGCTGTTCCGGGTTCAGCGGCAGTTCCGGTTGGGCCAGCCAGTGCTCATGGCGCTCGCCGGGGGCATGGCGGCGGATTTCCACTTGCACCAGGTCCTTGGCCAGCAGCAGGTCCAGGCTGTCCTTGCTCAACATCAGTTTGCTCAGCAACTGATGGGCAACGCCGTGGGGGTGCTGCGCCAGGGTGGCCAGGGCTTCACGCTGGCGCGGGGCGCGGGCGATGCGCGGGTCGTCCAGGCGTGCGCCGGGGGCCATCGACCAGAAACGCTCCTGGCGGGCCTCGGCCAGCTCGCCCTGGCGCAACAGCACCGGCAACGCCCAGCTCAAGGTGTCGCCCAGGCTGTGCTGGTAATACTGGGAGGTCCACAGGCACAGCTTGAACAGTGACGCCGGCAGCGGTGGCGTGGCATCGAGGATGGCCAGGGCCGGCTTGAGCTTTTCTGCCGGCACTTCGCTGTGGTCCGCCACTTCGATCAGGATCCCGATCATCTCCCGCCGGCCGAACGGCACGCGCACGCGCATCCCCGGCTGCAGCTGCGCCCGCACCACACCGGCAGGCGCCCGATAATCGAACAGGCGGCGCAGGGGCGAGGGCAGGGCGAGGCGCAAAATGGCGTCGGGCACGCGGGAAATTCTCATATGGCAGGCGCTGAAGAAGGGCGCGAGCCTAGCAGACCCGCAGGGGAGTGTCCTGCCACAGTTTCTGATGAAAGGGGGCATGGCGGCGCTTGCGCGTTTAAAAAGCTCTGGTAGAATCCGCGGCCTAATTACGTGCGGTATTCGACAATAGTGTCGAGTGGCGGCACGCTAGCCTGAGGAAGACACCATGAAAGCCGATATCCATCCAGCGTACGAAACCATCCAAGTTACTTGCAGCTGCGGCAACAAGTTCGAAACTCGTTCGAACCTGTGCAAGCCACTGGGTACTGACGTATGCAACGAGTGCCACCCGTTCTACACCGGTAAGCAGAAGACTCTGGATACTGGCGGCCGTGTACAGCGCTTCGCCGACCGTTTCGGTGCTTTCGGCAAGAAAGCTCCAGCTGCTGCAGAGTAAGGTTCAAAAGCCTGATGGGCTTTTACCTGCTAATGAAAAAGGCGTCCCTTGCGGGCGCCTTTTTTGTGCCTGCGATTTGGCTGTCGGCCGTCCAGGCCGAGGTGTTTTGCCCCGCCCCTGCAGCGATCAGTACCTTTGAGGTGCAGCGCGTGGTCGATGGCGACACCGTCCGCCTCAAGGACGGCCGCAGTGTGCGGATGATCGGCGTCAATGCCCCGGAGACCGGCAAGAAAGGCCGCCCGGACGAGCCTTTCGCCGTGGCGGCGCGCCAACGCCTGCAAGGGTTGGTGGATACCAGTGGTGGTCGGGTCGGGGTGGTGCCGGGCCGTGAGGGCAAGGACCGTTACGGGCGGACCCTGGCCCATCTTTATGGGGCCAACGGCGCAAACCTGGAGGCCCAACTGCTCGCCGAGGGTCTCGGATTCCTGGTGGCGGTGGCACCCAATGTCGACTTGGTCGCCTGCCAGCAAGCGGCCGAACGCAGTGCGCGGGCTGCCAGGTTGGGCCTGTGGCGCCAGTCGCCCGTGCACAAAGCCGAGCAAATCAGGCAGTCGGGCTTTGCCGTGGTCAGTGGCCGCGTAAGCAAGGTCGAACGCAATCGTGGCGGGATCTGGATCGAATTGCAGGGCTCCCTGGTATTACGGGTTGCACCCAATCTTGTCGGACAATTCGATGACGCCTTGCTCCGGCGCCTGCAAGGCCAGGATATCGAGGCCCGTGGCTGGGTGGTGGACCGCTCTCGGCGTGGCGGCCTGAAAAGTGGCCAGGCGCGTTGGCTGCTCCCGCTGACCGATCCCGGCATGCTGCAATTGGCACAATAAGAAAAATTGTAGACATTTTTTCTATCGATTGTGAACAGTTGTAGGCCTTGTATCCCGTGGCTCTTGGCCGAAAGTCGTAGGGTAGGGCCCTTGACACCTGTGACTGCTCAGTCTTGTGGGGACTTTGCGAGGCGAGTATCCTCGGCGATCCGTCGTCCAACAGTAAAAAGCGGAATGCCGATATGTCTGATTTGAAAACTGCCGCTCTCGAATATCATGCCCATCCTCGTCCAGGAAAGCTGAGTGTCGAGCTCACCAAAGCCACTGCTACCGCACGCGACCTGTCGCTGGCGTACAGCCCCGGTGTAGCCGAGCCCGTGCGTGAAATCGCCCGCGATCCCGAACTGGCCTACAAATACACCGGCAAGGGCAATCTGGTTGCAGTGATTTCTGATGGCACCGCGATTCTTGGCCTGGGTAACCTCGGCCCACTGGCTTCCAAGCCAGTGATGGAAGGCAAGGGCGTACTGTTCAAGCGCTTTGCCGGCATCGACGTCTTCGACATCGAAGTCGACTCCGAAAGCCCGCAGGCCTTCATCGACACCGTCAAGCGCATCTCCATCACCTTCGGTGGCATCAACCTGGAAGACATCAAGGCACCTGAGTGCTTCGAGATCGAAAAGGCCCTGATCGAACAGTGCGACATCCCGGTTTTCCACGATGACCAGCACGGTACCGCGATCGTTACCGCGGCCGGCATGATCAACGCCCTGGAAATCGCTGGCAAAACCCTGTCCGACGCGAAGATCGTCTGCCTGGGCGCCGGTGCTGCGGCCATCTCCTGCATGAAGCTGATCGTGAGCATGGGCGCGCGCCTTGAAAACATCTACATGGTCGACAGCAAGGGCGTGATCCAGTCCGAGCGTACCGACCTGAACCAGTACAAGGCGATGTTTGCCCACCCGTCCTCCAAGCGCACCCTGGCAGACGCACTGGACGGTGCTGACGTGTTCGTCGGCCTGTCCGGCCCGAACCTGCTGAGCGCCGAAGGCCTGAAGTCCATGGCGGCCAACCCGATCGTGTTCGCCTGCTCGAACCCTGATCCGGAAATCGCCCCGGAACTGGCACACGCCACCCGTAACGACGTGATCATGGCCACTGGCCGTTCGGACTACCCGAACCAGGTCAACAACGTACTGGGCTTCCCGTTCATCTTCCGTGGCGCCCTGGACGTTCGCGCCAAGCGTATCAACGAAGAGATGAAAGTGGCTGCCGCCAATGCCCTGCGTGAACTGGCCAAGCTGCCGGTACCCCAGGACGTGTGCGACGCCTATGGTGGCGGCAAGCTGGAATTCGGCCGTGAGTACATCATCCCGAAACCAATGGATAAGCGCCTGATCACCGTGATCTCCGATGCCGTGGCCAAGGCCGCCATCGAGACAGGTGTGGCGACCCTGCCGTATCCGAAGAACTACCCGCTGCAAAGCGTGGATGATGTGTTCAACGGCTAAGCCGTTGTAGCGCACCAACAAAAAGCCCCGGCTCTTGCGAGTCGGGGCTTTTTTGTGGCTCTACACATAACCCCTTGTGGGAGCGGGCTTGCTCGCGAAGGCGGTGGATCAGTCGGCATTTTTGGTGACTGACCCACCGCCTTCGCGAGCAAGCCCGCTCCCACAAGGGGGGTCTGTGTTAATCAGAACAGATCGATCGGCGCCGACTCGTCCGCTGGCAGCGGGCTGCCCGGTGCCACGCCATTGCCCAGTTCATTCATCGACGGCGGCGTATCTTCGCTCTTGAACAGTTCAAAGTACGCATTCGGCGTGCCGGGTGTTGCAGCGCGGCCGCTGATCGGGTCGATGCGCAGGCTCAGGATGCCTTCCGGCTCGGCCTGGGTGTGCGCCGGCTTGTCCTTGAGGGCCCCGCCCATGTAGCTCATCCAGATCGGCAGCGCGACGGTGCCGCCGTATTCGCGGCGACCGAGGCTTTCTGGCTGGTCGTAACCGGTCCAGACGGTGGTGATGTAGTCGGCGTTGTAGCCGGAGAACCACGCATCCTTGGATTCGTTGGTGGTACCGGTCTTGCCTGCCAGGTCCGTGCGGCCCAGGGCCAGCGCACGGCGGCCGGTGCCACGCTTGATCACGTCCTGCAGCATGCTGGTGAGGATATAGGTGGTACGTCCGTCAACCACACGCTCAGCCACCGCCGGTGTTTGCGGGGCGGCTGCGGCAGCGTCGGCGGGCGCAGCGCCGGGCACGGGCTCGATGGTGATGCCGCCGTTGGCGGGTGCGGCCAGGCCATCGCTGGCGGCGACACCGTTGGGCACGCTCGGCGGGTTGGCAACAAACAGCGTGTCGCCGTTGCGGCTCTCGATCTTGTCGATCAGGTACGGCGTGATCTTGTAGCCGCCGTTGGCAAACGTACTCCAGCCCGTCGCGATTTCCATCGGGGTGAGGGTGGCGGTGCCCAGGGCCAGCGACAGGTTGGGCGGCAGGTCCTGCTTGTTGAAGCCAAAGCGGGTCATGTAGTCGATGGTCTTGCCCACGCCCATCGCCTGCAGCAAGCGGATCGACACCAGGTTGCGCGACTTGTACAGCGCCTCGCGCACGCGGATCGGGCCGAGGAAGGTGTTGGTGTCGTTCTTCGGGCGCCAGACCTTGTCCAGGTACTCGTCGACAAACACGATAGGCGCGTCGTTGACCAGGCTGGCTGCGGTATAGCCGTTATCCAGCGCGGCACTGTAGACAAATGGCTTGAAGCTGGAGCCCGGCTGGCGCTTGGCCTGGGTGGCGCGGTTGTAGTTGCTCTGCTCGAAGGCGAAGCCGCCGACCAGGGCGCGGATCGCACCGTTCTGCGGGTCCAGGGATACCAGGGCGCCCTGGGCGACCGGGACCTGGCTGAATTTCAGGCTGTCGTCCTTCTGGCGCTGCACGCGGATCAGGTCACCGACCTGGGCCACGTCCGATGGTTGCTTGGGCATCGGCCCCATGCTGTTGGTGTTCAGGAAGGGGCGCGCCCACTTCATGCTGTCCCACGCCACATGTTCTTCGCCGCTGCGGGTCAGCACCTGCACGCCGTCTTTTTTCACCTGGGTGACGATGGCGGGATCCAGACCGCTGATGGAGCGCTGCTTGCCCAGTTCGACCGTCCAGGCGCTCAGGGTCTTGCCTGGCAGGCGCGATTCCGGCCCACGGTAGCCATGGCGCTGGTCATAGGTGATCAGCCCTTCATGCACGGCGTTGTTGGCGATTTCCTGCAAGTTGCTCGGAATGGTCGTAGTAACGCGGAAACCTTCGGTGTAGGCATCGCTGCCATAGCGGCCGACCATTTCGGCGCGGGCCATCTCGGCGATGTACGGTGCGCTGACTTCTGGCGTCGGTACGTGGTAGCTGGCATTCAACGGCTCGGCCACCGCCGTTTCATAGGCGTTCTGGTCGATCTTGCCCAGTTTGTACATGCGCCCCAGGATCCAGTCGCGACGCTCCTTGCTGCGGGCCGGGTTGGCCAGCGGGTTGAAGCGCGATGGCGCCTTGGGCAGGCCGGCAATCATTGCCATTTGTGCCAGGCTGGCGTCACGAATCGACTTGCCGTAGTACACCTGGGACGCCGCCTCGATCCCGTAGGCGCGGTTGCCCAGGTAGATCTTGTTGACGTACAGCTCAAGGATTTCATCCTTGGTCAGTTGGCGTTCGATCTGCAGCGCCAGGAGGATTTCCGTGGCCTTGCGCGAGAAGCTGCGCTCGCTGGTGAGGAAGAAGTTCTTCGCCACCTGCATGGTGATGGTGCTGCCCCCCGATTGAATGTGTCCGCTTTTTACCAGTTGCGTAGCCGCGCGCACCAGGCTGCTGGGGTCGACGCCATAGTGGTTGGCAAAATTATCGTCTTCGGCCGACAGCAGGGCATTGATGAAATTGGGCGGAATATCGGCGAAACGGATCGGGGTGCGGCGCATTTCGCCGAACTCCGCGATCAGTTTTTCATCGCTGCTGTAGACCCGCAAAGGAATCTGCAACTGGATACTTCTCAGGGCCTCTACCGAGGGCAATCCCGGGCTAAGGTAGAGATAGGCGCCGCTGAACACGAGCAGCAGCCCGCAAACGATCGCGACGAAGGAGTACCCGAAAAACTTCAGCAGACGAATCAAGGCTTTTGGATTTCCAGAGAAAAGAATGAGTTAGGTGTCGGGATAGGCATGACTTAGGAATGTATCGACCCGACCTGCGGATAAAAAGCGGGAAAAAACGCTGGGCATTAAAGCATTTTTCGCCTCGGGGCGTCATGGGCGCCGCTCAACCGAGCCGACCGAATGCATCAAACCCGCAACTGAGCAGCCCTGAGACAGGCAAAGCTTTAGGGAGTTTTATGAGAAAGGGATTTTTCAGGCGAAAAGCCGAAACCGTACTGGGTGTGGACATCCAGGACAGCGGCATCAACGTACTAGAGCTGGCCCTCGCCGGCGAGGGCTATGCCGTGCGCGCGTATGCAAGCCAGCCTTTGCCGGGCCATGCGGTGGTCGACAGTAATATCGTTGATCTGGAGGTTGTCGCGCAGACCATTTCCAAGGCATTGTTCCGGGCGCAGATCCAGGTCACGCAGGCGGCGGTTGCCGTGGCGGGCCCTGCGGTGATCAGCCGGGTGGTTGCGCTGGAGGCTGGGCTTGAGCCCGACGAGATGGAGCAGCGCTTGCGCTGTGAAGCCGACCAGTACATTCCTTATCCGTTGGATGAGGTTGCCATTGATTTTCAGGTGCAGGGCCCATCGGCTCATGAACCCGGTTATGTTGATGTGCTGCTTGTGGCGTGCCTCAAGGAGCAGGTGGAAGCGCGCGAAGCGGTATTGGCCATGGCTGGCCTGGTTGCGCGAGTGGTGGATGTAGAGGCGTTTGCCGTGGCGCGGATGACCGACCAGGTGGTCGCCCGGATAGCGCCGGGGAGTGGGATCAATAGTGCACAATGGGCAGCCGATGCCCAGGGATTGCGGGTCGCCTGCGGTTTGGCCCTCAGGAGTTTCGATTGATGACAAGAATCAACCTTTTACCCTGGCGTGAAGAGCGCGCTGAGCGCCGTCGCAGGTTTTTCCTGATTTTTCTGTTGCTGATCACCACTATTGCATTGGCTGCGGTATGGCTGGCCGACCGGGTCATTGATCGGGCGATTGATCGACAAGTGGCCCGTAACAATCACTTGAGCAAGCAAGTCACGGTATTGGACTCGCGGATCAAGACCATCGACGAACTGCGCGAACAGCGTCAGCAACTGATGGAGCGGATGAAAGTGGTCGAAGACCTGCAGGGGCATCGCGCATCCGGCCAGGAGTTGTTCGACCAGTTGGCCCGGGCGATGCCGGATGGCGTCCAACTGAGCGAGGTCAGCGTCAGTGGCACATCGGTGGAGGTCACTGGCACGGCAGTGTCCAGCGATGATGTCGCCCGGCTGATGCGCAGCCTGGAGGCTTCCAACACGCTGCGCGCGCCCAATCTGCGGCATGTCCGGGCCGAAGAGGGTGGTGCAGGCAGCGCCTTCCAGTTGATGGTGGACCATGGGGAGCACCTGGAGACGCAGCGGTGAGTCTTTGGTCCAGTCTGTCAGGGCTGGCACTCCCACAACTCTCCACGCTGTACTGCAACATCGCACGCTGGCCGTTGGCTGGCAGGCTTCTGGTGGGCGCGGTGCTTGCGTTGCTGCTACTGCTGGCGGGGGATGCGGTGTACCTGGGCGGCGCCCGCGAGGTGTTGCAACGCCAGGAAGCAGGGGAAGTAGCGCTGCGCCAGCAGTTTGCTGCCAAAGCCCGGCAAGCCGCGCAATATGACGGGGTGGCGCGTGAGCTTGAGAACTTGCGCATCGCCTTCAACGAGCAGTTGCGGCAAATGCCCACGCTGACGCAGATGCCTGGCCTGCTGGAAGACTTCGCCCGGCTGGGGCAAGCCAGCGGGGTGCTGGTCGAGCAGCTCAGCGTGCTGGACGAGCAGGTGCAGCCCGTGTTCGTCGAGCGGCCGATGCAGCTCAGGCTGCTTGGCACCTATCACGACCTGTTGGCTTTCATCAGCGGGGTGGCTGGGTTGGGGCATATCGTAACCCTGCATGACTTTGTCATTCGCCCTGTGAGTCCACAGGATGGCGCATTGCTGAGCCTGACGATGCTTGCCAAGACCTACAGGTACAGCAACCAGGGAGCATTGCCATGAACCGCCTCATGGTTACGGGCCTGGGCCTGCTGCTTCTGGCGGGGTGCGAGCGTGACCCGCAGTTGCAGGCGCTGAACGACGAGTTGCAATTGATTCGCCAGCAGGTGGTACCTCTTGCTGACGAAACGCCCGCAGCATTGCCGGGGCTGCGGGTTGTCTCCAGCTCGCCACCCGTGCGTGATCCCTTCCAGCCAGCGGGCCAGCCCGCCAGTCGACCCACCGGCAAAGCCGGACCTGCGCCGGACTTCGACCGCCCCCGGCAGTTTCTCGAAGGGTTTGCCGTGGACCAGTTCCAGATGGTCGGCACCTTGTCGCTGGGTGCGCAGACATTTGCCCTGCTGCGTGGCGCCGCAGGTGTTCACCGCCTGGCGGTGGGGGATTACCTGGGGGCCGACCATGGGCGTGTCGTGGCGATCCATGAGGGGCAGTTGGAGCTGGTCGAACTTTTTCCCGACGGTGAGGGTGCCTGGCTTGAGCGCCCGCGCACCTTGGTGTTGAACGTGAATTCATAACGGAAGCAAAAAATGAAAAGGATTATTTCGTCCTTCGGTGTGGCGCTATGGATAGCGTTCACGGCACCGATGACTGAGGCTGTGCCCAAGCGGATTGACCTGATTCAGTTGCCACCCCCTGGTGCTTCGCCTTTGGGCGCCGGACGAGGGGCCTATAGCGGTGACAGGCTCTCTCTCAACTTCCAGGACATCGAGGTCCGCGCAGTCCTGCAGCAGATTGCCGACGTGGCTGGCCTCAACCTGGTGGCCGGTGATGATGTGCAGGGCTCGATCACCCTGCGCCTCAAGGACGTGCCCTGGGATCAGGCCCTGGACCTGGTGCTGCAAGCCAAGGGGCTCGACAAGCGGGTGACGGCCAATGTGCTGCTGGTGGCGCCGGCTGAGGAACTGGCCGCCCGTGAGCTGCTGGCCTTGGAGTCGCGCAAGCTGATGACCGAGCTGGCGCCCTTGCGGCGGGAGCTGCTGCAAGTCAATTACGCCAAGGCGGCCGAGTTGGCCAAGCTGTTCCAGTCGGTGAGCGGGCCTGAGGGCGTGGCCGATGAGCGTGGTTCGGTGACGGTAGATGAGCGTACCAACAACATCATCGCCTACCAGACGGGGGAGCGCCTGGAGGAGCTGCGGCGCATCGTCAATCAATTGGATATCCCGGTGCGCCAGGTGATGATCGAGGCGCGGATAGTCGAGGCCAATGTCGACTATGACAAAAGCGTGGGCGTGCGCTGGGGTGGGTTGTTGCGCAATAAAGGTCATTGGAGCGGGGGTGGGGTTGGTAAAAGCCCGTCCGGCGAGGGCGAGCCGCCCGATAGCTCGCCGTTCGTTGACCTGGGCGTGGTCAACGCAAGCTCTGGTCTGGGCATCGCGTTTATCACCGATAACGTGCTGCTGGACCTGGAACTCACAGCCATGGAAAAAGGCGGCAATGGCGAGGTGATCTCCCAGCCCAAGGTGGTCACTTCCAACAAGGAGACCGCACGGATTCTCAAGGGCACCGAGATCCCCTACCAGGAAGCCACTGCCGAGGGTGCGACGTCGGTGTCGTTCAAGGAGGCCTCGCTTTCTTTGGAGGTGACGCCGCAAATCACCCCGGATGACCAGGTCATCATGGAGGTCCGGGTGACCAAGGATGAGCCGGACTACCTGAACAAACTCAACGATGTGCCGCCGATCAAGAAGAACGAGGTCACTGCCAAGGTTCTGGTCAGGGACGGCGAGACCATCGTCCTGGGCGGGGTTTTCTCCAAAAACCAAAGCAAGGTGGTAGATAAAGTGCCATTTTTGGGCGATGTGCCGTATCTTGGCCGCCTTTTCCGGCGTGATGTCGTTGCCCAAAGAAAATCCGAGCTGCTGGTATTCCTGACTCCGCGTATTATGAATAACCAGGCGATTGCTGTGAGTCGTTGATTCTGTGCGAAATTTGATTCTTGTAGGGCCGATGGGGGCTGGAAAAAGCACCATCGGCCGTTTGCTGGCCAAAGAGCTGCGCCTGCCATTCAAAGACTCCGATAAGGAAATTGAATTGCGCACGGGCGCCAATATCCCGTGGATCTTCGATAAGGAAGGCGAACTGGGCTTTCGTGACCGCGAGCAGGCGATGATTGCCGAACTGTGCGGCTGCGATGGCGTGGTATTGGCCACCGGCGGCGGTGCGGTGATGCGCGAGGAAAACCGGCGGGCGCTGCATGCCGGCGGTCGGGTGGTCTATTTGCACGCGTCGGTCGAGCAGCAAGTCGGGCGCACCGCACGTGATCGCAACCGGCCATTGCTGCGTACCGCCAATCCCGAGAAAACCCTGCGGGACTTGCTGACGCTGCGCGATCCGCTTTATCGGGAAATCGCCGATCTGGTGGTGGAAACCGATGAACGGCCGCCGCGCATGGTCGTAATCGACATTCTCGAGCGCTTGCAGCAACTTGCGCCCCGTTAAAGCCAGGGCCGAAATGCGCTATCCTCGGCAACGCGTTGCAACCGTCCGAGGTGTGGCGTAGAGCCATCAGGCAGCGTCCGATCTCGACGGTGCCGACAACGTTAATACAGGGCAGGACGCCTGCTTCCATCTTCAGCGCGGGGACACATGCAGACACTTAAGGTCGATCTTGGCGAGCGTAGCTACCCGATCCATATTGGCGAAGGTTTGTTGGACCAGCCCGAGTTGCTCGCACCGCATATTGCCGGGCGACAAGTGGCGATTATCTCCAACGAGACAGTGGCGCCGCTCTACCTTGAGCGTCTGAGTCGCAGCCTGGCAGCGTATTCGGTGATTTCGGTGATTCTTCCCGACGGCGAAGCGTTCAAGAACTGGGAAACCCTGCAACTGATCTTTGACGGACTGCTCACCGCGCGCCATGACCGGCGTACCACGGTGGTCGCCCTTGGCGGCGGCGTGATCGGCGACATGGCCGGTTTTGCGGCCGCGTGCTACCAGCGTGGCGTGGACTTTATCCAGGTGCCGACCACCCTGCTGTCCCAGGTCGACTCGTCGGTGGGCGGTAAGACCGGCATCAACCATCCCCTGGGCAAGAACATGGTCGGCGCGTTCTACCAGCCTAACGCCGTGCTGATCGATACTGCCACCCTCAATACCTTGCCGCCCCGCGAGCTGTCGGCGGGCCTGGCGGAAGTCATCAAGTACGGGTTGATCTGTGACGAGCCGTTCCTGACCTGGCTTGAAGAACACGTCGATGCCTTGCGCAACCTGGACCAGGTGGCGCTGACCGAGGCTATCTCCCGCTCCTGCGCGGCCAAGGCGCTGGTGGTCAATGCCGATGAGCGTGAGTCGGGGGTGCGCGCCACCTTGAACCTGGGCCACACCTTCGGCCATGCGATTGAAACCCACATGGGCTATGGTGTCTGGTTGCATGGCGAGGCTGTAGCGGCTGGCACAGTGATGGCGTTGGAGATGTCGCAACGCCTGGGCTGGATCAGTGTCCAAGAGCGTGACCGCGGTATCCGCCTGTTCCAGCGCGCCGGGTTGCCGGTCATTCCTCCCGAGGAAATGACCGAGGCTGACTTCCTCGAACATATGGCGATAGACAAGAAAGTGATCGATGGTCGTTTGCGTCTGGTGCTGTTGCGCCGAATGGGCGAAGCGGTAGTGACCGACGATTATCCGAAAGAGATTCTACAGGCCACGCTGGGAGCGGATTACCGCGCCCTGGCCCAGCTGAAAGGTTAACCAGATCCCGATGACTAGTTTGCATGCCGACGAGGCTTTCCTCGGCCATTACCAGTTGAGCCATGACCCTTTTGCGCCACGGGTCCCCGGTTTCAAGTTTTTCCCTGCACAGCGCAAGCCGGTGCTTGGGCAGTTGCACCACCTGGCGCGCTACAGCCAGTTGCTGCTGGTGGTCACCGGCCCCTTGGGCAGCGGCAAGACCCTGCTGCGCCAGGCCCTGGTGGCCAGCACCAACAAGCAATCGGTGCAGAGCGTGGTGGTTTCCGCCCGTGGCGCCGGCGATGCGGCAGGCGTGTTGCGCCAGGTTGCCCAGGCGCTGGACGTGGCCAATGCCGAGCCGACTGCGATTCTCAAGCAAGTCGTGCAACTGGGGCTGACCGGCCAGGAAGTCTACCTGCTGGTGGACGACGCCGAGCAGCTCGACGAGTCTGCCCTCGAAGCCTTGCTGGCGCTGGCGGCGGGTACGCCGGAAGGTCGTCCCCATGTGTTCCTGTTCGGTGAGGCGTCGCTGATTGCCGATCTGGAGCAGCTCAGTGGCGAGCAAGAGCTGTTTCACGTCATCGAATTGCAGCCCTACGAAGAAGAAGAAACCCGCGAGTACCTGGCCCAGCGCCTTGAAGGTGCTGGCCAGGGCATCGAACTTTTCTCTGCGCAGCAGATCTCTGATATTCACGAAAGCTCCGACGGCTGGCCTGGCACCATCAACCAGGTGGCCCGGGATGCGATGATTGAAGCAATGATTGCCAGCCGCTCTGCGGTTAAGCGTCCAAAGATGGGGTTCACCATGCCGAAGAAACACGTACTGGCGATTTCTGCTGTTGTCGTGGTTGCCGTTGCCGCCGCCTGGCTGATTCCTGGCCGCAGCAAGGCCCCGACCGCTCCGGGCGCACCGACCGAGCAGGCCCAATTGCCACTTGGCAAGCCCACGACCAATGGCGCACCAGCCGTTGAGTTTGCCGGGTCCGGCCAGCCTACCAACCTGCCGATGGTCGGCCAGCCGGTCATGCGTGGCCCGCTGGCAGAAGAAGCCGGTGCCATTTCCGAAGGCGATGACGGTGTGCCGGTCGAAGGCTCCAGCGCCACGCCACCAACCGTTACCACAGTGGCTCCACCACCGGGCGCAACAGCCAGCGCTGCACCGGTGCCTGCGGCCACGCCAACGCCTGCCCCGACCCAGGTCGCCACCGCCAAGCCAGCCCCGGCGCCAGTGGTCAAGCCGACGCCAGCTCCTGCGGCCAAGCCAGCGCCTGTCGCCAAGCCTGCTGAAAAACCGGTGACCGTGGCCAAGGCCGCTGCCGGCAGTGGCTGGTACGGTAGCCAGCCGGCCAAGAACTACGTGGTGCAGATCCTCGGCACCAGCTCCGAAGCCAACGCCCAGGCGTTCGTGAAAGAGCAGGGCGGCGAGTACCGTTATTTCAAGAAAGTGCTCAACGGCAAGCCTCTCTACGTGATCACCTACGGTAGTTTCGCGAGCCGCGCGGCAGCCGATTCCGCGATCAAGGCCTTGCCAGCGAAGGTTCAGGCTGGTAAACCTTGGCCTCGCACTGTTGCCAGCGTTCAACAAGAACTCGCAACAACTCGCTGAAGATCCGGCGACCTTACCCAGGTCGCCCTCCCAGCACCTCAAAAAAAACGACAACAGCGTGCAGCCCTGAAGGCCGCGCGCTTTGTGGTGTCTGCGTCACAGTAGCTTTTGAGTAGCGGCGGTCGAAATTAAAAAAGTTTTGACTAGCACAGCATATCGCTTTAAACCTTTCATAAATGCGACATAGATTTGCGACAGTTCGTCGCCAAATTTGTGGGCGTCTGTGTCGGTGTGTACAATGACCTCCCTTTTGCCCCCGCTAAGCCGGCGTACGTTCGGCGTGGAAGGTAACCGGTTGAATTGAAAAGAAATTTGCCTCGAAATAAGAGGCAGCCTGGTGAGAAAGTGTCTATGAAAGCAGGTCTGTACCAACCCGATGAATTCAAGGATAACTGTGGTTTCGGCCTGATAGCCCATATGCAGGGCGAACCCAGTCATACCCTTCTGCAAACGGCCATCGAGGCCCTGACCTGCATGACCCACCGCGGTGGGATCAACGCTGACGGCAAGACCGGTGACGGTTGCGGCTTGCTGATTCAAAAGCCCGACCAGTTCCTGCGCGCTGTCGCCAAGGAAACCTTCGGCGCCGATCTGCCCAAGCAATACGCCGTGGGCATGGTGTTCTTCAATCAGGACCCGGTCAAAGCCGAGGCCGCTCGCGAGAACATGAACCGCGAGATCCTCGCCGCTGGCCTGCAACTGGTTGGCTGGCGCAAAGTGCCAATCGATACCAGTGTGCTCGGCCGCCTGGCCCACGAGCGCCTGCCGCAGATCGAACAAGTGTTCATCGCAGGCGACGGCCTGAGCGACCAGGACATGGCGATCAAGCTGTTCACTTCCCGTCGTCGCTCGTCCGTGGCCAACGCCCTGGACACTGACCACTACATCTGCAGCTTTTCCCACAAGACCATCATTTACAAAGGCCTGATGATGCCGGCGGACTTGACCGCCTTCTATCCAGACCTGAGCGATGAGCGCCTGCAAACCGCGATCTGCGTGTTCCACCAGCGCTTCTCCACCAATACCCTGCCGAAATGGCCGTTGGCCCAGCCATTCCGCTTCCTCGCCCACAACGGCGAGATCAACACCATCACCGGCAACCGCAACTGGGCCGTGGCCCGTCGCACCAAGTTCGCCAACGACTTGATGGACCTCGAAGAGCTCGGCCCGCTGGTCAACCGTGTGGGTTCCGACTCCTCGAGCATGGACAACATGCTGGAACTGATGGTCACCGGCGGCATCGACCTGTTCCGTGGCGTGCGCATGATCATTCCGCCAGCGTGGCAGAACGTCGAGACCATGGACCCGGACCTGCGGGCGTTCTATGAGTACAACTCGATGCACATGGAACCGTGGGACGGCCCGGCCGGCGTGGTCATGACTGACGGCCGCTACGCGGTGTGCCTGCTCGACCGCAACGGCCTGCGCCCGGCGCGTTGGGTGACCACCACCAACGGCTTCATCACCCTGGCCTCGGAAGTCGGCGTGTGGAACTACCAGCCTGAAGACGTGATCGCCAAAGGTCGCGTCGGCCCTGGCCAGATCCTTGCCGTGGACACCGAAACCGGGCAGATCCTCGACACCGACGCCATCGACAACCGCTTGAAGTCGCGCCACCCGTACAAGCAATGGCTGCGCAAGAACGCCCTGCGTATCCAGGCGACCATGGAAGACAACGACCACGGTTCGGCCTTCTACGACGTCGACCAGCTCAAGCAGTACATGAAGATGTACCAGGTCACGTTCGAAGAGCGCGACCAGGTCCTGCGCCCGCTCGGCGAGCAAGGCTACGAGGCGGTTGGCTCCATGGGCGACGACACGCCAATGGCCGTGCTGTCCCAGCGTGTGCGCACGCCGTACGACTATTTCCGTCAGCAGTTCGCCCAGGTGACCAACCCGCCGATCGACCCGCTGCGTGAAGCCATCGTGATGTCCCTGGAAGTGTGCCTCGGTGCCGAGCGCAATATTTTCCAGGAATCGCCAGAGCACGCCTCACGCGTGATCCTCAGCTCGCCGGTCATTTCCCCGGCCAAGTGGCGCTCGCTGATGACCCTGGAGCGCCCAGGCTTTGACCGCCAGATCATCGACCTGAACTACGACGAGAGCCTCGGCCTGGAAGCCGCGGTGCGCAACGTCGCCGATCAGGCTGAAGAAGCCGTGCGCGCCGGTCGCACGCAGATCGTGCTGACCGACCGCCATATCGCCCCGGGCAAGCTGCCGATCCACGCATCCCTGGCCACCGGCGCGGTGCACCACCGCCTGACCGAAAAAGGCCTGCGCTGCGACTCCAACATCCTCGTCGAAACCGCCACCGCCCGCGACCCGCATCACTTTGCGGTGCTGATCGGCTTTGGCGCCTCGGCGGTGTATCCGTTCCTGGCGTACGAAGTACTGGGCGACCTGATTCGTACCGGCGAAGTGCTGGGCGATCTGTACGAAGTATTCAAGAACTACCGCAAAGGCATCACCAAGGGCCTGCTGAAGATCCTGTCGAAGATGGGCATCTCCACCGTCACGTCCTATCGCGGTGCGCAACTGTTCGAAGCTATCGGCTTGTCCGAAGAAGTCTGCGAGCTGAGCTTCCGTGGCGTGCCGAGCCGCATCAAGGGTGCGCGTTTCGTCGATATCGAAGCCGAACAGAAAGCCCTGGCGGCCGAAGCCTGGAGCGCGCGCAAGCCGATCCAGCAAGGTGGCCTGCTCAAGTTCGTGCACGGTGGCGAATACCACGCGTACAACCCGGATGTGGTCAACACCCTGCAAGCCGCTGTGCAGCAGGGCGACTACGCCAAGTTCAAGGAATACACCGCGCTGGTGGATAACCGCCCGGTGTCGATGATCCGCGACCTGTTCCAGGTGAAGACCCTGGATACGCCGATGGACATCGCTGAAGTCGAGCCGCTGGAATCGATCCTCAAGCGCTTTGACTCTGCCGGTATCTCCTTGGGCGCCTTGTCGCCCGAGGCCCACGAAGCCCTGGCCGAAGCCATGAACCGCCTGGGTGCGCGTTCCAACTCCGGCGAAGGCGGCGAAGACCCGGCGCGCTACGGCACCATCAAGAGCTCGAAAATCAAGCAGGTCGCCACTGGCCGTTTCGGGGTGACCCCGGAATACCTGGTCAACGCCGAAGTGCTGCAGATCAAGGTGGCCCAGGGCGCCAAGCCCGGTGAAGGCGGGCAACTGCCGGGCGGCAAGGTCAACGGCCTGATCGCCAAGCTGCGTTACGCAGTGCCAGGCGTGACCCTGATTTCGCCACCGCCGCACCACGACATCTATTCGATTGAAGACTTGTCGCAGCTGATTTTCGACCTCAAGCAAGTCAACCCGCAGGCCCTGGTCTCGGTGAAACTGGTGGCGGAAGCCGGCGTGGGCACCATCGCCGCTGGCGTGGCCAAGGCCTATGCCGACCTGATCACCATCTCCGGCTATGACGGCGGCACCGGCGCATCGCCGCTGACCTCCATCAAGTACGCCGGTGCACCGTGGGAGCTGGGCCTGGCCGAGACTCACCAGACACTGCGCGGCAACGACCTGCGCGGCAAAGTCCGGGTACAGACCGACGGCGGCCTGAAAACCGGCCTCGACGTAATCAAGGCCGCCATCCTCGGCGCCGAAAGCTTTGGCTTCGGTACCGCGCCAATGATCGCCCTGGGCTGCAAATACCTGCGCATCTGCCACCTGAACAACTGCGCCACCGGCGTGGCGACGCAGAACGAGAAGCTGCGCAAGGATCACTACATCGGCACCGTCGACATGGTGGTGAATTTCTTCACCTACGTCGCCGAAGAGACCCGTGAGTGGCTGGCCAAGCTCGGCGTGCGTTCCCTGGAAGAGCTGATCGGCCGTACCGATCTGCTAGACATCCTCCAGGGCCAGACCGCCAAGCAGCACCACCTGGACCTGACGCCACTGTTGGGCAGCGATCACATCCCGGCAGACAAGCCACAGTTCTGCCAGGTAGAGCGCAACCCGCCGTTCGACAAAGGCCTGTTGGCCGAGAAGATGGTCGATATGGCCGGCTCCTCGATCAATGACGCCAGCGGTGGCGAGTTCGCCCTGGATATCTGCAACTGCGACCGTTCCATCGGTGCGCGGATCTCTGGCGAAATCGCGCGCAAGCACGGCAACCAGGGCATGGCCAAGGCGCCGATCACTTTCCGCTTCAAGGGCACGGCCGGCCAGAGCTTTGGCGTGTGGAACGCCGGTGGCCTGCACATGTACCTCGAAGGCGACGCCAACGACTACGTGGGCAAGGGCATGACTGGCGGCAAGCTGGTGATCGTTCCGCCAGCGGGTAGCGTCTACAAGACCCAGGACAGTGCCATTATCGGCAACACCTGCTTGTACGGCGCCACCGGTGGCAAGCTGTTCGCTGCCGGCACCGCCGGTGAGCGTTTCGCCGTGCGTAACTCCGGTGCCCACACCGTGGTCGAAGGCACTGGCGATCACTGCTGCGAGTACATGACCGGGGGCTTTGTCGCGGTATTGGGCAAGACCGGTTACAACTTCGGTTCGGGCATGACCGGCGGTTTCGCCTACGTGCTGGACCAGGACAACACCTTCGTCGACAAGGTCAACCACGAGTTGGTCGAGATCCAGCGGATCAGCGGCGAAGCCATGGAGTCCTACCGGAACCACTTGCAGCACGTGCTGGACGAGTACGTCGAGGAGACCGGCAGCGAATGGGGTCGTAACCTCGCCGAGAACCTCGATGATTACCTGCGTCGTTTCTGGCTGGTCAAGCCCAAGGCTGCCAACCTGAAATCGTTGCTTTCCAGCATCCGTGCCAACCCGCAGTGATATGCGCCTGAAGAGTTTGATGAGGTTTTAACATGGCTGAACGTCTGAATAACGACTTCCAGTTCATCGATGTCGGGCGCAAAGATCCGAAGAAGAAACTGTTGCGTCAACGCAAGAAAGAGTTCGTGGAAATCTACGAACCCTTCAAACCCCAGCACTCGGCCGACCAGGCCCACCGTTGCCTGGGTTGCGGTAACCCGTATTGCGAGTGGAAGTGCCCGGTGCACAACTTCATTCCCAACTGGCTCAAGCTGGTAGCCGAGGGCAATATCCTCGCCGCCGCCGAGCTGTCGCACCAGACCAACACCCTGCCGGAAGTCTGCGGCCGGGTGTGCCCCCAGGATCGTCTGTGCGAGGGTGCCTGCACCCTCAATGACGGTTTTGGCGCGGTGACCATCGGTTCGGTGGAGAAGTACATCACCGACACCGCGTTCGCCATGGGCTGGCGCCCGGACATGTCCAAGGTCAAGCCGACCGGCAAGCGTGTCGCGATCATCGGCGCAGGCCCGGCGGGCCTGGGCTGTGCCGACGTGCTGGTACGCGGCGGCGTGACCCCGGTAGTGTTCGACAAGAACCCGGAAATCGGTGGCCTGCTGACCTTCGGCATCCCCGAGTTCAAGCTGGAAAAGACCGTGTTGAGCAATCGCCGCGAAGTCTTCACCGGCATGGGCATCGAGTTCCGCCTGAACACCGAGATCGGCAAAGACGTGACCATGGAGCAGTTGCTCGAAGAATACGATGCGGTATTCATGGGCATGGGCACCTACACCTACATGAAGGGCGGCTTTGCCGGTGAGGACCTGCCGGGCGTGTATGACGCGCTCGACTTCCTGATCGCCAACGTCAACCGCAACCTGGGCTTTGAAAAGTCGCCGGAAGATTTCGTCGACATGAAAGGCAAGAAGGTCGTGGTACTGGGCGGTGGCGACACCGCGATGGACTGCAACCGCACGTCGATCCGCCAGGGCGCCAAGTCGGTGACCTGTGCCTATCGCCGTGACGAAGCCAACATGCCCGGCTCGCGCAAAGAGGTGAAGAACGCCAAGGAAGAGGGCGTGAAATTCCTCTACAACCGCCAGCCGATCGCCATTGTGGGTGAAGATCGCGTTGAAGGCGTGAAGGTGGTCGAGACCCGTCTCGGCGAGCCGGACGCCCGTGGCCGCCGCAGCCCCGAGCCGATCCCGGGTTCCGAAGAGATCATCCCGGCTGACGCCGTGGTCATCGCTTTCGGTTTCCGTCCAAGCCCGGCGCCGTGGTTCGAGCAGTTCCAGATCCAGACCGACAGCCAGGGCCGCGTCGTAGCCCCGGAACAAGGCCAGTACAAGCACCAGACCAGCAACCCGAAAATCTTCGCCGGTGGCGACATGGTGCGCGGTTCGGACCTGGTAGTAACGGCGATCTTCGAAGGCCGCAACGCCGCCGAAGGCATCCTGGACTACTTGCAGGTCTAATACGGGTCCCCCGCTGCAATGGGATCAAAAATGTGGGAGCGGGCTTGCTCGCGAATGCGCTGTATTAGTCACTAAATATGTCGACTGAGCCACCGCATTCGCGAGCAAGCCCGCTCCCACATTTGTTTTGCAGCGCTCTCATGTCCGCGACAAATTGACCCGATAGACAAAAGGCTGACCTGCAACCGTGCCTTTTGCGTCCGGCTCTGAGAAAATGCCCGCACTTTTTTTGCGGATGCCGACATGACTGCCCTCAAGAACGACCGTTTCCTTCGTGCCCTGCTCAAGCAACCTGTAGACGTCACCCCAGTGTGGATGATGCGTCAAGCCGGTCGCTACCTGCCGGAATACCGCGCCAGCCGCGCCAATGCGGGCGATTTCATGAGCCTGTGCATGAATCCGGAGTTCGCCTGCGAAGTCACGATGCAGCCGCTGGACCGCTATCCACAACTGGATGCGGCCATCCTCTTCTCCGATATCCTGACCATCCCCGACGCCATGGGCCAAGGCCTGTACTTTGAAACCGGCGAAGGCCCGCGCTTCAAGAAAGTGGTCAGCACCCTGGCCGATATCGAAGCCCTGCCGATCCCGGATCCCCACAAAGACCTCGGTTATGTGATGGACGCCGTCAGCACCATCCGCCGTGAGCTCAATGGCCGCGTACCGTTGATCGGCTTCTCCGGCAGCCCGTGGACCCTGGCCACCTATATGGTCGAAGGCGGTTCGTCGAAAGACTTCCGCAAGACCAAGGCCATGCTCTACGACAACCCACAAGCCATGCACCTGCTGCTGGACAAGCTGGCGCAGTCGGTCATTTCCTACCTCAACGGCCAGATCATGGCCGGTGCGCAAGCGGTGCAGATCTTCGACACCTGGGGTGGCAACCTGTCGGCGGCGGCGTACCAGGAGTTCTCCCTGGCCTATATGCGCAAAATCGTCAGCGGCCTGATCCGCGAACACGAAGGCCGCAAAGTGCCGGTGATCATGTTCACCAAGGGCGGCGGCCTGTGGCTGGAAAGCATTGCCGACGCCGGTGCCGACGCGCTGGGCCTGGACTGGACCTGCGACCTGGGCGAAGCCCGTCGCCGTGTGGGCAACCAAGTGGCCCTGCAAGGCAACATGGACCCGACCGTGCTCTACGCCAAGCCTGAAGCCATCCGTACCGAAGTAGGTCGCATCCTCGCCAGCTACGGCAAAGGCAGTGGCCACGTATTCAACCTTGGCCACGGCATCACCCCGGAAGTGAACCCGGAGCATGCAGGCGCGTTCCTGCGGGCGGTGCATGAGTTGTCGGCGCAGTATCACGAGTGATTTCAGCTCATAAAAAACGCCCGGCTTAGGCTGGGCGTTTTTTTGGGCCCGAAACAGACGTAAGGTGCTAGTAAAGTCCTTCATATAGGACTTATTCTGCTTTTTATTTAAAAAAGTCCAATATGGGTGACATCATGCTGCTGGCGAATCCACCTCAACTTGGCGAAAGGATACGCCAGTTACGTCGCGCCAAAGGTTACAGCCAGGCGCAACTGGCGGATCGGGCCAAGTGCAATCGCAAGACCATCATTGATCTTGAAGCGGGTGAGAACGTTGCGATGTACACGGTATTCCGGGTGATCTCGGCACTTGGGATGGCATTGGAAGTCGTCGACAAACGCATAGATCTCAAATCCCTGGCGGACCTGGTAGAGCACGATGAGTAGAGTCAAGTTACTCAACGTCGTTACCCCGCAGGGGCGTTCGGGCGAGTTGTCCAAGGGCTCTCAGTTCTCGTTTGCGTACGCATCTGCCGATACCGAGCGCGAGGTGTCGCTGGTCATGCCTTATGACCCGACGCCTGCGGTCAGCAACGTGTTGCATCCGATTTTTGATATGAACGTGCCGGAAGGTTTTCTCGCCGATCAGATAAAGCGCCGTATGGCCAGGCACATTCAGGTAGATGAGATGCGCCTGCTATCGGTTATTGGCGGGAACCAGATCGGGCGCCTGACCTATCAGAACCCCGTCGAAGCGTCGGCTGCCGTGCGTGCCCAGGTAGGGCTAGGCCAAATTCTTTCGGCTGACAGTACCCAGGACATCTTTGCGTTTTTGGTGCACACCTATTTCGAGTCGGGTATTTCCGGCGTGCAGCCCAAAGTGTTGGTGCCTGATCTGGACAAGCTGGCCGGTGGCCGTAAAACCCTGCTCAGTTCCGACCTGATCGTAAAGTCCGGGGCCGATGAATATGCTCATCTGGCCCAGAATGAATTCCTCTGCATGGAAGCCGCGCGCATTGCGGGGCTGGAAACACCGCCATTCTGGTTGTCCGAAGCAGGCGATCTGTTTGTCATGGAACGCTTTGACCTGACACCGTCTGGGCGGCTGGGTTTTGAAGACATGGCGGTGCTTTTGGGCCTCAACAAAGACCCCCATGACAATTACAAGTATTCCCAGAGCTACGAAACCCTGGCTACGGTCATTGACCATGTCTGTGCGCATGGCGAGCCGCTGCGCGAGCTTGAGCGGTTTTTCTCTTCCGTCTGCCTGTCAGTGATGGTGCGCAATGGCGATGCGCACTTGAAGAACTTCGGGGTGCTCTATACCCATCCTGGCGCGCGTGAAACGGTGCGGTTGGCGCCGGTGTTTGATGTGACTACCACCACGGTGTATGAGCACTACAACCCCAAGTCCGGACGCTCATTGGTTGATCGCACGTTGGCAATCAAGATGAACAAGGTGAAGACCTACCCGGATCGCCAACAACTGATGGAGTTCGGTCGTAAACACTGTGCCGTGGAAAAGCCAGGGATAATCATCGAGCGAATCGCAGAGGCCATGTCCGAGGCGCTCGTCACCCATCAAGCCCGAATCGACGTTGAGCTGTTTTCGGCGATGCAGGCCGAATGGGATGCGGGGCGTGCCATGGCGTGTCATGACTCGTTGGTGGGCGGTATGAAACGAAAACCTGTGGTGAAAAAAACGCGGTAACGCGGTTTTTCTGACTGACGATTAATGCCGAAATCCAAGCAGACAGGGGTAGTTTGTCAGTGCCGGAATGTTGTGTATATACCGATGGCCAGCCCGCTCCTACCGTTTGAGGGGCGCCAACTTCGCCAGCTTCAACGCCACCAGCAGCGCAACGATCAACAGTGCAACGATAAACCCGCCAATCCCGTTCCACCCCCCGTAGTGCCAGAAAACACCCCCCGCCGTACCGGCAATACTCGACCCCGCGTAGTAGCTGAACAGGTACAGCGACGACGCCTGCCCCTTGGCTTTCAGCGCTCGTCGGCCAATCCAGCTGCTGGCCACCGAATGGGCGCCGAAGAAGCCGAAGGTGAAGACCAACATGCCGATGATGATCAGTGGCAGTGGGCTGAACAGGGTCAGGGTGATGCCGGCGAGCATCAGCACGATAGTGGCCCACAACATGCGGCGCCGGCCCAGGCGGTCGGCCAGCGAGCCGATCTTCGCCGAGCTGTAGATGCCCGACAGGTACACCACTGACAACAGGCCGACCACCGCCTGGCTCATGTCATAAGGGGCGGCCAGCAAGCGGTAGCCGATGTAGTTGAACAGCGTGACGAAGGCGCCCATCAGCACGAAGGCTTCGAGAAACAGCCACGGCAGGCCCGCATCCTTGAAGTGCATGACAAAGCCGTTGATCAGGTTGCGCGGCTTGAGGCTGCTGGCGCGGAAGTTGCGCGACTCGGGGAGGATCTTCCAGAACACGGTTGCCGCAATCAGTGCCAGTGCGCCGATGATCAACATCGCGGTGTGCCAACTGACGAAATCGATCAGCACGCCGGTGATCAGGCGCCCGCTCATGCCCCCAATCGCATTGCCGCCGATATACAGGCCCATGGCCAAGCCGATGTGCTGCGGATGGATCTCTTCGCTGAGGTAGGTCATGGCCACGGCCGCCAAGCCACTAAGGGACAGGCCCAGCAGCGCACGCAGTAACAGGATGCCTTCCCAGGTCGGCATCAGGCCGCTGGCGATGGTGCATACCGCCGCGCAGAACAGCGAGGTGACCATCACTGGCTTGCGCCCCAGGCGGTCGGAAATCGGTCCGGTGATCAACAGGCCAAAAGCGAGCATCGCCGTGGAGACAGAGAGGATCAGGCTGCTTTGCGCGGCATTGATGGAAAACTCGTGGGACAACGCCGGCATCATCGGCTGCACGCAATACAGCAGGGCAAAGGTGGCAAACCCGCCGGAAAACAGGGCCAGCACCGTGCGCATGAACATCGGCGTGTCTTTTTCGATGTACACATCGTTGAGTTGCGCCACCACCTCGTCGAGGGCGGTGGGTGGCAGTTCCTGGGCGAGTGGAGCAACAGCAGATTTCACGCGGGACCTCGGTGGCAAAGGCTGCCAGGGCTGGCAATGAAAAAAGAATATAGCTGGCTAATGATTCTTTCCAATATATTGTTCGACCTGTTTGATAGCTTTTACGACCTAATGAGGTTTTCATGGAATTGCGCCACTTGCGCTACTTCATCGCCGTGGCTGAAGAGCTGCATTTCGGCCGGGCTGCCCAGGTATTAGGCATCTCCCAGCCGCCGTTGAGCCAGCAGATACAGGCCCTGGAACAGGAGGTCGGCGCCCGCTTGTTTGAACGTACCAATCGTCGGGTCGAGCTGAGCGAGGCTGGCCGCTTGTTCCTCACAGAAGCCCGCCTGGTACTGGCCCAGGTCGACAAGGCCGCAGACGTGGCGCGCCGTGCGCAGTTGGGGGAATTGGGCGAATTGAAGATCGGCTTCACTTCTTCGGCGCCATTCAACTCCAGCATCCCACAGGCGATTTTTGCTTTTCGCCAGGCCTTCCCGGCGGTGCACCTGAACCTGCAGGAAATGAGCAGCACCGAGGTGGCGGGGGCACTGGTGGACGAGTCGATCCAGGTCGGCCTGATGCGCCCGCTGCCCTTGCCGGACTCATTGAGTGTCGTGGAGTTGATGCGCGAGCCCCTGGTGGCGGTGCTGAGTGCCGGCCATCCGTTGGCCCAAGGCAGCGAGCGGGGCCTGCACCTGACGCAGTTGGCTGACGAACCTTTTGTGTTTTTCCCACGGGCCTACGGCAGTGGTTTATATGCGCAACTGATCAACCTGGCCCGCGATGCCGGCTTCAGCCCGTACTTCGCACAAGAGGCCGGCGAAGCCATGACCATCATCGGCCTGGTGGCGGCGGGGTTGGGGGTGTCGGTGTTGCCGGCCTCGTACCAGCGCATCCGCATCGACGGCGTGGTCTACCGCACCTTGCTCGACCCGGAGGCAGTGACGGCGGTGTGGCTGGTGCAGCGTAAAGACCAGCAGTCGCCCATGGCCAAGGCGTTTGTCGAGCTGCTGACGCGCAAGGCGTTGGTGTAGCGGCGGTCACATATCAGGTAACGGAACCGGTTTAGTGATTTGCTTTGGCGTTGCGCAAAATCGTTTCTTTTTCACTGAGTGACATGGATGACACTTCTCTATCAACCCCAAGACAGGAGGCGTTTTGCCACGGATTGTCCTATCCGGCTTTTCAGGCATACTGCCCCAGTTCCCGAAAGGGGCTTGTGAGACTCTGAGGATCCTGGAAATCCAGCTATCGCAGAGCCGGGCAGGACAAAGGCGATGACAAGCCAGCCTGCTTGTGAAGAGGGCGCCGAAAGGCGCCCTTTGTCGTTTCTGGTGTTAGGTGGATGCTGGCTTGCCAGGCGCCACTCAGTTCTGCTTCGACGTCCCCGTCTCCTTGAACAACTGCGCCGCCGTACCCGCTTGCGCCGCGCCGTTTGTGCGCAGCCCGGCCATGATGTCGCGGTCGAGCATGCTCACCCAGCGGTTGTAGTTGCGATGAATCTTGCCGTCCTTGTAGCCCAGTTCCTGGCTGTCACGGTAGGTGATGGCGTAGCTGGTGCCGGTATAGCGGATGTCGATCTCGGCGTAGTAGCGGTTGCGCACGTTGATCTGGGCCTGGATCAGGCGTGGGTCGGCGCGCTGGACGGTCCAGTTGCGCTTGTCCAGGGCGGTGAGGATGCTCTGTTTCATTTTCTCTTCGCTGACCTGCTCGTTGGCGGCGAGCGCGTGCTGGGTGTTGAGCACCGGTTTGCTGGTACAGCCGGCGGCGGTCAGCAGGGTCAGGGCGATGAGGGTGGCGCGTAGCAACGAAGACATTCCGTTCTCTCCAATCAAATAAAAGGCTTACTGCCAGCGGCGAAAGATCAGCGACGTGTTGACGCCGCCAAAGGCAAAGTTGTTGTTCATTACGTAGTCGTTGTGCATCTGGCGGAACTCGCCGCGCAGGTAATCCAGTTCGCCGCAGCGCGGGTCGACTTGATCGAGGTTGAAGGTCGGCACGTATTGGTCACGGTTCATCATTTCGATGCTGAACCACGACTCCAGCGCGCCGCAGGCGCCCAGGGTATGGCCCAGGAAGCTCTTCTGCGAACTGATGGGCATGCGGCTGCCGAACAGGCTGCTGGTGGCCAGGGTTTCGGCAATGTCGCCTTGTTCGGTGGCGGTGCCGTGGCCGTTCACGTAGCCGATGGCATCCGGCGTCAGGCCGGCATCTTCCAGGGCCAGTTCCATGGCGCGACGCATGGTGACCTGCTCGGGACGGGTGGTGTGCTGGCCGTCAGCGTTGCTGCCAAAGCCGACGATCTCGGCATGGATATGCGCGCCACGGGCCAAGGCATGTTCCAGCTCCTCAAGCACCAGCATGCCGCCGCCTTCGCCGATCACCAGGCCATCGCGGCCGCTGTCGTAGGGGCGTGGGCTGGTTTGCGGGGCGTCGTTTTTCAGGCTGGTGGCGTAGAGCGCATCAAACACCATGGCTTCGGTGGGGCACAGCTCTTCGGCGCCACCGGCGAGCATCAATGGCAGGCGGCCGAACTTGATCGCCTCATAGGCATAGCCGATGCCCTGGCTACCGCTGGTGCAGGCGCTGGACGTGGGGATCAGGCGCCCGGTGAGGCCAAAGAAAATGCTGATATTGGCCGCCGTGGTGTGCGGCATCATGCGCACATAGGAGTTGGCGTTCAGGCCCTCGGCCACCGAGTTGAGCAGCATATTGCCAAAGGCCTTGATCTCATCGGTGCTGCCGGTGGACGAGCCGCAGGCCACGCCCATGCGCCCGTCCTTGATCGACGCATCGCCCAGCAGGCCGGCGTCCTGCAACGCCTGCTCCGCGGCCCACACGGCCAGGCGCGAGACCCGGCCCATGCTGCGCAGTTGCTTGCGGGTCCAGTGGGCCGGCACCACAAAATCATCAATCGGCCCGGCCAAACGGGTGTTCAGTTCGCTGAAGCGATCCCACTCATCCATGCGCCGGATACCGCTGCGCGGGGCACGGAAGTTGGCGACGATGGTTTCCCAGTCGCAGCCCAAGGAGGTCATGCCGGCCATGCCGGTGACTACCACACGTTTCATCAGCACAGGCCCCCGTTCACAGCCAGGACCTGGCGGGTGATGTAGCCGGCTTCGGCGGACATCAGGAAATTCACCGCACTGGCGACCTCTTCTGGCGTACCCATGCGTTGCGCGGGGATCATCTTCATCAGTTCTTCCACCGGCACGTTCTCATCAAGCATTGCCGTGTCGATCAGGCCGGGAGCCACGCAGTTGACGGTGATCTTGCGCTTGCCCAACTCGATTGCCAGGGCCTTGGCCGCGCCGATCAAGCCGGCCTTGGACGCGCTGTAGTTGACCTGGCCACGATTGCCGATCAGCCCCGAGACCGAAGTGATGCACACAATGCGCCCGGCCGCGCGGCGTCGGATCATCGGCATCATCACCGGGTGCAGCACGTTGTAGAACCCGTCGAGATTGGTGCGCATCACCACGTCCCAGTCGTCTTCCGAAAGCGCCGGGAACGCGCCATCGCGGGTCAACCCGGCGTTGAGCACCACACCGTAATAGGCGCCGTGGGCTTCAACGTCGGCTTCGAGGATCTGCTTGCAGGTGGCACGGTCTGCCACATCGAATTGCAGCACCCGCGCCTTGCGGCCCAGGGCCTGGATTTCGACCTGTACGGCATCCGCCTCGGCGCGACCACTGCGGCAATGCAGCACGATGTCATGGCCGGCCTGGGCCAGGCGCAGGGCGATAGCGCGGCCGATACCCCGGCTGGAGCCGGTGACCAGTACGGATTCAGTCATGACGCGTGTCCTTCGATTCAGCTAAATAGTTGGCCGCCTGGGGCGGTCGAAATACGTTCAGGCGCGCGCTGGCCTGGATCCCGTCGCCGGTCAGGTGGCATTCGAACACACCCATGCCGTTGTCGTCTTCCAGGGAGCGCAGGCCGTGGATGGTCAGCTCGGTGCCGGCGGGAAAGTGCTCGACGTTGCATTCAAACTTACGGGTGCCCAACAGGAACCCCAGTTCGACGGCTTCACCGTTCTGCCGCGCCCGGCAGCCGGCATAGGCGGCGACGCTTTGCGCCATCAACTCGACGCCGACCCAGGCCGGCAGGCTGCCGTCGGGGCGGTTGAACAGGCCGCCAGGCTTGACGGTGAGGCGGGTGCGGATCTGCTCTTCATCGAACGCCAGCACCTGGTCGATCAGGATCATGTCCCCGGCGTGGGGCAGCAGTTCGGCGAGCGGCCAATCGATCATGGGGCGTCTCCGATAATCAGGCTGACGTTATTGCCGCCGAAGGCAAACGAGTTGCTCATCAGGCAGCGTTTTTCCAGGGTGTCACCGACCTTGGCCCAGCGCAGGGCGGGCAGCGCCGGGTCGGCCTGGCCGTCCCAGATATGCGGCGCCAGCGCGCCCTCGATCAGGCTCAGCCAGCAGAACGCTGCTTCCAGCGCCCCGGCGGCGCCCAGGGTATGGCCGGTCATCGGCTTGGTCGAGGAACAGGCTACGCCAGCGGGAAACAGCGTCGCCACGGCCAGGCTTTCCATGGCGTCGTTGTGCTGGGTCGCGGTGCCGTGCAGGTTCAGGTAGCCGATCTGCTCCGGTGCCAACTTCGCACTGGTCAGGGCCTTGCTCATCGCCTGCAAAGCGCCCTTGCCCGTGGGTTCCGGCGCGGAAATATGGTGTGCATCGCAGCTCGCGCCGCTGCCCAGCAGGGCAATGGTGGCTGGGGTCTTGCTCATCAGGAACAGCACCGCCGCCTCGCCGATGTTGATGCCATTGCGGTTCACCGAAAACGGGTTGCTACGCTCGCAAGACACGGCCTCCAGGGAGGTAAAGCCATTGAGGGTCAGCTTGCACAGGCTATCGACCCCGCCACACAGCACCGCATCGCACAGGCCCAGGTCCAGCAGGCGGCGCGCGCTCATCATCGCGCGAGCGCTGGAGGTGCAGGCAGTGGAAATCACATAGGCCGGGCCGCTCAGTTGCAGCCAGTCGGCGAGGAAGTTGGCCGGGGCGCCGAGTTCTTGTTGCCGGTAGTCGTAATCTTCGGGGAACTGCCCTTGCTGCAGGTAATGGGCAATGCCGCGACTGGCTTCATCGATGCCCGAGGTGCTGGTGCCCAGTACGATGCCGATGCGCGAGGCGCCAAAGGTCTGGATCGCCTGCCGGATCGGGCCTTCGATCTGCAAGGCGGCTTCCAACAGCAACTGGTTATTGCGGCTGTTCTGCTGGGCCAGGTGCGGCGGCAGCGCCGCCAGTTCGCCGGGCACGCTGCCCACCGGCAGCACCCGATCGGGCACCCAGCCGCTCTCGGCGCGCATGCCCGAGCAATCCCCGGCAAACAGGTTGCGCCGCACTTGCTGCTGGCCACGGCCCAGGGCGCAGATGATCCCGAGGGCATTGAGGTAGGCGGTCATGGGCTGCTCTCAAGCGCGGTGACGCGATAATCCAGGTGCTGGGCAGGCATGCTCACGGTGAAGGTCAAGGGCGCGCGGTAAATCACTTGCCAATGCGGCTTGAGCGCCCGCACACCGTCGTCCTCACGGGCTTGGGGGTAGCTACCTGGCAGCTCGGCGGCGGGCGTCAAAGCAAACAGCAAGGCGGCAAACAATTCACGGGCCTGGGGGTTGGGCGGCAATAAACCATCCGCTTGCCAACTGCCGGCCACCAGTTTTTGCCGGGCGAGGGGGATGCCCAGTGGGTCCATCAGCGACCAGCGCAGCGCTTCGCCCTCGCGCTGGATCACCAGCAGCCAGTCCTGGCGCTGGCCGTCCTGCTCGCGCTCGATATGCAATTGCACGGGCAAGGCCAGGTTTGGCGTATGCACCGGCAGCGGCGGCTGGCTGGCACACGCGGCCAGCAGCAACAGGCAGCCGATCAACAACGCACGGATCATGCTGGCGTGCCTGTGAGTGGCTTGCGTGCGACCACATTCACCAGGGTTTCTTCACGCTCGCCAAACGGCTTGGGCTGGCGCAGGCCCCAGCGCTCCAGCAGGCCGAAGTCTGCCGAGCGGCTCCACCACAGGTACGGGTACGAGACATTCTGCGGGCCGAACTCGAAACCCTGGTCGCGGATCATCTCCAGGTACTCGGCGGCGCTTTTCTGCACATGCATCGGGTGGCGGAACAGCCAGCGAATCACCCAGGTATCGATATAGGCTTCGGTGGACTCGGCAAACAGCAGGTAGCCGCCGGGCTTGAGCACCCGGTAAAACTCGGTCAGTGCCCGCTGCTGCTCCACCAGGTGGTGGAAGGTCTGGTGGCAGAACAGGATGTCGACACTTTCATCGGCCACGTTGAGGGTGGCGCAATCGCTGCCGATCAGCTCGATCTCAATGCCCTGGCGCGCGGCTTCGGCACCGCTCAAGTCGAGGCTGTGCGGGTCGGCGTCTAGGCCGATCAGGCGCTCGGGGGCGAACACCTGCTGCAGGTAACGGAACGACTTGCCCTGGCCGCAACCGGCATCCAGCAGCACTGGTGCTTCTGGCAACGGGTCGCTGAACAGGCTGCGCAGGTCGTTGATCGCCACGCGCAAGACGTGATGCTGCCAGGTGTGGCTGCGCAGGAACCAGAAGCCGAATTTGGTCTCTTCGACGTAGTTTTTGCTCAAGTACTCTTTTGACACAGAAGGGCTGCTCATAGGTTTTCCCCCGCACAGATTTCCGAAAGCATCCGCAAACGGCGCTTGGGTTCGCTGACAAAGGGGTTGCGCTCGTCCCAGGCATAACCGGCGAGGATCGAGCTGATCATGCGGCGGATTTCCGGGGAGCTGCCAGGGTGGTAGATCACATCCTGGAACGTGCCGGCGTACCAGCCTTCGACGTAGCAACGGAAGGTATCGACCCCGCGCTTGAGCGGTTCGGCAAACTCGGTCTGCCAGTCCACGCTCTCGCCTTTGAGCTGGCGATGCAGGACGCCTGCGGCCATGCTGGCCGAGCGCATGGCGATGGTCACGCCCGAGGAGAACACCGGGTCGAGGAACTCCGCCGCGTTGCCCAGCAGCGCAAAGCCGGGGCCGTGCAAGGTGGTGACGTTGGCCGAGTAGCCGCCGATGGTCCGCGCCGGGGTATCCCACACTGCGTTCGCCAGAACGTTGGACAGGCTCGGGGTTTGTTCGATAAAGCCGCGCAGGCAGGCATCGAGATCCCCATCACAACCGTCGAAATGCTCCTTGGCCGCGACCACGCCCACCGAGCAGCGCCCGTTGCTGAACGGGATGGTCCAGAACCAGATATCACGCTGGGTGGGGTGGGTGGTGATGAGGATCTTGGTGCGGTCGAAGCCTGGGTGTTCGATACGGTCTTCGACATGGGTGAACACCGCCTGGCGCAACGGAAAGTTCGAGGGTGCTTCCAGGTTCAGCAGGCGGGGCAGCACGCGGCCGTAACCGCTGGCGTCGAGCACGAAGCCGGCCTTGATGTGGTATTCGCGGCCATTCTCGCGGCGCACATGCAGGTAGCGGTGGCCAGCGGCGAAGTCCACGCCGACCAGGGTCTGGCCGTAACGGATCTCTACGCCCTGCAACGCCGCCTGATCGGCCAGCAACTTGTCGAAATCGGCCCGCTGGACCTGGAAGGTAGTGGGCTTGCCTTCACTGAACGTGTCACCGAAATCAAACGCACTGTAGCGCTCGCCCCAGGCAAATGCGGCACCGGTTTTCAGCTGGAAGCCGGCGGCGTTGACCGCCTCGAGCATGCCGGCTTCTTCGATAAAGTCGATGCAGTGGGACAGCAGGCTCTCGCCGATGGAAAAACGCGGGAAGTGCTCGCGCTCGATAATCAACACATCATGCCCGTTACGCTTGAGCAACGCGGCCGCAATGGCACCGGACGGGCCGGCACCGATCACCACGACCTGGCGACGTTCCATTTCAACTGTGGGCACTGTGGCTCCTTGCCGGGTTGGCGATCATCACATTCAACTGAAAAAAATTAGTGGGCATCATGGCGCATGTTCCTGGCGGCCGGCCCAGGGTGCCAGCATAAAGCTGAAGGCCAGGCCCAGGCTGACCGACAGGCCGAAGTTACTCACCGCCGGGGTGCTGGAGACTGCCAGCAAACCAAAGGACAGCCAGGTGGTGACGGCGGCCAGCAATGTCCCCAGCAGACTGACCGCGGCACCGCCGATCTGTTCGCGCATGAGGATCGCATAATCGACGCTGATCGCTGTGACCAGCAGCAGGCCAAACAGGCTGAACAGGGTCAACGGTTGCCCCAGCCAACCGAGGCTGGCCAGGCTGCACAGGGCGGCCAGCAGCGGCAGGGCGACAATCCGCAGTGCGCCACCCAGGCCAAAGGGCAGGACCAGCAGCAAGACGATCAGTACACAGGACAATAATTTCAATTCGGCGGCGCTGACCTGAGTCGCGGCAAATACCTGGTTCAAGTCGCCGAGGCGGTCTACCAGCTCCACCCCCGGTAAGTCCTGGGCCTGGATCCGCAGCAGCGCCGGGTTGTTCAGACCTTGCAGGCTGACCATCGCTGCCACGCCGCCATCGACATTGCCCAGCCACAACAGGCGCCAGGGCTCGGCCAATGGTCCGTTCAGGGCGGCGTCGATATCTGCGGTGGGCAGCGCCTGCAGTTGCGCCAGTTCGGCTTGCAGGGCGCCGGCGGGGATGCCGAGGTCCAGCAGCGGTTGCCACAGCGCCGGCAACTGCGAGAGGGCCTCGCGCACTTGCTGCTGTTGGCTGGGGGTGCTGACCAGTTGATTGAGCGCCAGGTAACCCTGCAGCTTGTCCATGTGCACCAGTTGATCCAGGCGTTGGCTCAGGGCAGCCTGGCGTTCCAGCAACTGCTGTTGATTGTCCGCCCGCACCAGGAAGAACTGGCTGGTGGGCTGGTAGCCGGTAATCCGCGCAATGGCCTGGGCTTCTTGCAGTAACTGCGGCGGCGCGCCGATCCACTGGCGAATATCGTTCTTGCTGTTCAACTGCCACAGGCCACCGGCGCAGAACAGCAGGGCCAGCACCAGCAGCGCCTGGCTTGGCAGGCGCTTGAGCAGCGACTCGCGCACCCCCAGCAGGAACTCCGCGACCCGCAGTGGCCATTGCGCCGGGCGCAGGTCGATGCCGTTGAGCAGCGCCGGCAACAGGCACACTGCCGACAGATAGGCGCCCACCAGGCCGGCGGCGGAGAATACGGCGATCTGGGTCAGCGCCGGGAATGGCGTCCAGGCCAGGGCCAGATAGCCGATGCAACTGGTGGCCAGGCTCAGGCTCAGGCCCGGCAGGGTCAGGCGCAAGGCCTGCCAACTGCGCCAGGGTTGCAGGCTCCAGCTCTTGGACAGGTAATGCAGTGGGTAGTCGACCGCCACGCCGATCAGGCTTGCGCCCAGTACCAGGGTCATTACATGCATATGGCCAAACAGCGCCACGCAGGCGACTGCGCCAAACAGCATGCCCACCAGCACCGGGACAAAGGCCAGCAACACGCGCCAACGGCGGAACGCCAACAGCAACAGCAACAGAATACCCACGGTCGCGCCGCCGCCGACCCAGGTCATCTCGCGGCTGGCCTGCTGTTGACCGTTGGCCGCGTACAGCAGGCCGCTGGCGGCAAGCAGTTGCACGCCTTGCTCGCTGGCCTGGTCGCGGCTTGCTTGCAGGAGGTCGGCGACTTGCAGCGGCAGTTTCATATCAAAGGCATTGCCCTGAGTACGTGCGCGCAGCAGCACCCAGCTTTGCCCGTCGGCATCGGCGATCAACGCGCCGCTGCCAATATCCAGCTGCACCGCGCCGTGTTGCGGCTGGCTGCTCTGGATGCGCCCGGTCAGGCCCAGCCAATCGTCCTGGCTCGACACCAGGCTGAAGCCGGTAAAGGGGTCGAACAGTGTCTGCACCCGCTGCTGGATAAAGGCTTCGGGCTCGGCGATCAACTGTTCGCGGTCCTTGGCCGAGAGCATCGCCAGGCGCCCTTGCAGCAGTTGCTGGCGCAGGGCTGGCAGGTCGGCCTGCAGGGTCCAGGTGACCTTCTCAAACAGGCCACTGGCTTGCCAGCGCTCACCCAGTTGTTGGGCCATGGCCAGCGCTTGCTGGCGCTCGGCATGCCCGACCAGCACCAGCATCTCGCGGTTCAGCGGCTCTTGCATGCGTTGCTCGGCCGCCAGTTCCAGGGCGTTCGGGGTGTTGCCCGGCACCAGCTCCATCAGGTTCGCCGACAACGGCGCGCCATGGCGCCATTGCCAGCCGGCCAGGGCCAGCACGGCCACCAGCAGGATCAGGAACAGACGCGGCAACCAACGCTCACTGGGCAAAGTCGTGTTGCTCCGCGTCGCTCAAGGGTTGTGTGCTGGTGCTGTCCTGCATGCGCAACAGGGTACTGTCGCCCTGGGTTTCCAGCAGTTCGATGGTGTGCACCAACTCGCCGCCATCGATATTGATCTGGGTGAACACTTGCTTGAGCAGCAGCGAGCGTGGGATCAGCGTGAGTTTCCAGGCCTTGGCCTCACCTTGCAGTTGCAACTCGAAGTCGCGCTGCAGGCCACTGCTGTCGCCTTGCAGCACGGCAAGGAACAAACGGTTCTGCTCAGCGCCGGCGCTTTTGTTCGGCAGGGGCTGCCAGCCGTTGGCATCGCGGCGGGCTATGCCTTGGGCGTTGATGCGATAGTCCTGTTGCAACGGGGTTTTGAGCAGCCAGAGCAGGCCGTGATCCCGGGCCAATACGAAGGTGCCTTTGCTGGTCAACGGCTGGGGCAGGGCACGCAGGTGTTTCTCCTGAATGAAACTGCCATGGATCACCGAGGGCTTGGCCAACTGATCGCTCAGTTGTTGCAAGTCGAAGGCATAAGCCCCAAAACTCAAAAACAACCCAACCCCTGTAGGAGCGAGCTTGCTCGCGAAAAACCCGAGGGCGCCGCGCAGTGTCAGGCTCCCCGCGTTATCGTTGACGACCATCGCGGGCAAGCCCGCTCCCACAGGGGTCAGCATTTCAGGGCCCTTTCGACGGCGGTGGTGAATACGCTGGGCGAGGCCAACTGCATTTCGCGGCTGGCGATTTCGACGGCCACTTGCACGGTGCTGGCGCGGGTCAGGCGTTCGCCGCTGGCAAGGTCGGTGATCAGGTAGTTGACCTTCAAGCGGTTCTCCCACTCCACCAGGCTGGCGCGCACGTTGATGGTCTGGCCAAAGGTGGCGCCACGCACGTAGCGCAGTTGCATGTCGATCACCGGCCACGCATAGCCGGATTCGAGCATCGCCGTGTAGTTGTGGCCGAGCTTGTCCAGCAGCGCGCAACGGGCGATTTCCAGGTATTTCACGTAATGGCCGTGCCAGACCACGTTCATCGTGTCGATGTCGAAGAACGGCACGAGGATCTGCGTGTCGCTGTGCAATACGCCGGGGCTACGCATGCAGCCTCCAGTGTTGCGCAGCGATACGTTGCAGGCACAGGCGCAGTTCGCCTTCCAGGGCGCGGTCTTCAATCACCGGCGGGAAGTCCTTGGCCAGCTCGATGTGCATGGCCGCCAGGGCCGGCGGCAATGGCCGTGCATCTTCGACCTGGGCGCGCAGCCACACGCCCTGGTTGGCGGCGAGCAAGGTGGCGGCGGCCACCTGTTCGGTCAGCTCCAGCACGCGGATCGCATCGCGGGCGGCGATGGTGCCCATGCTCACCTTGTCCTGGTTGTGGCACTCGGTGGAGCGCGAGAACACGCTGGCCGGCATGGTGTTTTTCAACGCTTCGGCGGTCCAGGCGCTGGTGCCGATCTGCACAGCCTTGAAGCCGTGGTTGATCATCGCGCGATCCGCCGGGGCGCCCGACAGGTTGCTCGGCAAACCATGGTTGTAACGCTCGTCCACCAGCAGTGCCAGTTGCCGGTCGAGCAGGTCGGCGACGTTGGCCACCAGGTTTTTCAGGCTGTCCATGGCAAAGGCGATATGCCCGCCGTAGAAATGCCCACCGTGCAGCACGCGCTCGGCTTCGGCGTCGATGATCGGGTTATCGTTGGCGCTGTTGAGTTCGATCTCGATAAACGAACGCAGCCAGTTCAGGCTGTCGGCCAGCACGCCGAGGACGTGGGGCGCGCAGCGCAGCGAGTAGCGGTCCTGCAAACGGTGCAGCGGCGCGGTCGGGGCGTCGATGGCCAGGTCCTTGCGCAGCCAGGCCGCAACCTGCATCTGCCCGGGGTGCGGCTTGGCGGCGAACAGGCGCTCGTCAAAGTGCTCCGGGTTGCCTTGCAGCGCCACCACGTTCAACGCGGTGATGCGCGTGGCCAGTTGCAGCAGGTAGTCGGCGCGGGCAAAGGCCAGGCAGGCGAGGCCGGTCATCACTGCGGTGCCGTTCATCAGTGCCAGAGCTTCCTTGGGCCGCAGCACCAACGGTGTCCAGCCCAGCTCGCGGTGGACGTCGGCGGCCTGGCGGCGCTCGCCGTGGAACAGCACTTCGCGCTCGCCGGACAAGGTTGCGGCCACGTAGGACAGCGGCGTCAGGTCGCCGCTGGCGCCCACCGAGCCCTCTTCGGGGATCAGCGGCAAGATGTCGTGTTCAAGGAACGCCTGCAGGCGCTCCAGCAGTTCAACCCGTACCCCGGACACGCCATGGCACAGCGACTGCAAGCGCGCCGCGAGCACCGCACGGGTGGCCTGGGCGTCGAGCAACTTGCCCAGGCCGCAGCCGTGGAAGGTGTACAGGTGACGCGGCAAAGCCTCGACATGCTGCAACGGTACCGCCACCACACACGAGTCGCCGTAGCCGGTGGTCACGCCGTAGATCACGCCTTCCTTGTCCAGCAGCGAATCGAGGAACTGCGCGCCCTTGGCGATGCGCTGGCGGTAACCGGCATCGTCTTGCAGGCGGGTAGGCGCCTGACGGTTGGCCAGGGCCAGCACGTCTTCGATGCGCAAAGGGAGTTCGCCGAAGGTTACCGGCTCAAGCAGATGCGTCGTCATCGGTCTTCCAGAAAGGGTAAAAGTTGAACCATTGTTGGGGCGCTTGCAGGCAGAACTGGCCCAGGCGCTCGGCATAGCGGGCGGTCCAGTGGGCGATTACGTGCTGGCGGTCGCTGCGTTTCCATTCGATCAATTGGGCGAAGGGCTCGATGATCAATCGATAGCGCCCCTGGTGCTTGAGGCACATCAGCAGGTTGACCGGGCATTTGAGCAGACCGGCCAGCAGCCATGGGCCCTGGGGGAATGCCGCGTCATGGCCGAGAAAATCCACGCGCACCGTGCGTCCGCCATGCAGCGGGATGCGGTCGCCGGCAATCGCCAGCCATTCACCGTCGTCCAGGCGCTGGCTGAGCAGCAGCATCACCGCCGGGTCCAGTTCGCTGACCTGGATCAGCCGCAGGTTACTCGCCCCGGCTTCGCCCAGCAGGCGGTTGAACTGTTCGGCATGCTTGGTATGCACCAGCACGTTCATGGTGACTTTCTCGCCCAGTTCCGCCAGGGCGCGGCACACTTCCAGGTTGCCCAGATGGGCGCCCACCAGCATCTGCCCGCGCTCGCCGCGCAGTTGCCCGCGCAGTTGGGCGGGGTCGATGATTTCAATCTGTTCCAGGCGCAGCTTGCCGTTCCACACATCGAGCTTGTCCAGCAAGGCGTCGGCGAAGGCCATGAACTGGCCGAAGACCTTGGTGTGGCTGGGGCGCAGGTCGTCGCGCCCGCTCCAGTCGGCCAGGCGCTGCTGGTATTGCCAGATGCTCCGGCGCGCGGTGCGGCCAAACAGGAAAAAGTACAGCACGATGCCATACAGCAACGGGCTCAGCAGCCGGCGCCCGAGGACTTTGGCGGCGAACGCGGTGAGCTTCATCAGCCAGAAACTGCCGCGCTCCTGGCGGTCGGCCCAATGCCGGGGGCTGTCGCTCATGCCTGCCACCGTCGCCACAGAATCAACGGCGCACGCATCAACATGCCGAAGAACAGCCGGGTGTGCATCGACGAAATCAGCAGGTTGTCGTGGAACAGCCGAAAGTGCGAGAGGCCATCGGCCGGGTAATGCACCTTGGTCGGCAGCCAGCGCATCGGCTGGTTGCGCCACGACAGGCGCACGAGGATGTCGGAGTCGAAATCCATGCGCTTGCCGATCCGCGCCGAGTCCATCAGCGCCAGCACCGGAGGCAGGGGGTAGATGCGAAAGCCGCACATTGAATCGCGGATTTGCAGGGACAGGCTGTTGATCCATACCCAGAAGTGGGTCAGGTAACGGGCGTAGAGACGGCCCTTGGGCACGCTGTCGTCGTATTCGGGATAGCCGCAGATCACCGCATCAGGGTGAGTGCGTGAGGCGTCGAGAAACAGCGCGACTTCGCGCAGGTCGTGCTGGCCGTCGGCGTCTACTTGCAGGGCATGGGTAAAGCCCAGGCGCGCGGCTTCGCGAAAGCCGGCCATCACGGCTGCGCCCTTGCCTTGATTGACGGGCAGGGTCAGCAGCGACACGTTATCCAGGCTTGCCAGTTGCGCCAGCACCGCCGCGCAGGCCGGGCTGCTGCCATCGTCCACCAGCAGGCAGGGCAGGCCGTGGTCCAGCAGGCTACGGACCACGGCGGGCACGGCGGCTTCGTGGTTGTAGACCGGGATCAGGGCGCAGGGGTTATGCATGACAGGCCTGCTTGCGGTGTAGGGAGGTGGATGGGGCTATGGCTGTGGTTATGGTTGTGGCGAGCGGGCTTGCCCCGCGCTGGGCTGCGCAGCAACCCCAGAAAGGCCTACGCGGTTTTTCAGACAGAATCCCGTTGCCGGTTTTGGGGCTGCTGCGCAGCCCAGCGCGGGGCAAGCCCGCTCGCCACAACAAGCCCATTAGCCGCGGGAACAGGGGCTCACTCATGGGGTTGCTCCAGCAAAACCCGCCCACTGGAACACGCCGCACTGTCGTTGCGATAGGCAAAGTACAACTTGCCGCGCTCGCGATCAAAACGCAGGTGCAGTTCGATCACGTCGCCAGGGCGTACCAGTTGCTGGAACTTGAGCACTTCCATGCCGGCAAAGGTCGGCGGCAGGTCGAGCAGTTGCTGGCCCAGGTTGAACGCCCATTCCACCTGCACCACCCCCGGCAATACCGGCGTGTGAGGGAAATGCCCGCTGAAGTAGGCCAGGTCCGGGGGGATGCTCAGTTGCAGGGTCCATTCGCCGTCAGTCTCGACTTGCGCCAGCACTTGCGGGGCCTTGGGGCGCGGCGCCAGGAGCAGGGCGTCGATCTGCGCCTGGGGCAGTTTGCCCTGGGTGTTGAACGGCAGCTGCCGCAACAAGCGCCAGCGACGGGGCAGGGCCAGGGCTTCGCAGTGTTGGCTCAGGTGTTGGCGCAGGGCCTGGGTGACGCTGCGCCGGCCTTGGTTACGCAAGGCGTGCAGGCCGTCGCCACTGAGCACCACCAGGGCGCCGAGGGATGCGCGGTTTTCCTGGACCACCCCCAGGCGCGCTTCTGCAACCCACGCGTGCTCGGCCAGGGCGTGTTCGAGCATGGGCAGCGAGATGCGTTTTTCTTCCAGCTTGACGATCCGATCCAGGCGCCCGAGCAATTCGAAGCGGCCGTCGGCGTAGATCTGGGCGGCGTCGGCAGTCTGTTCGACATGCCCGGCCGGCAGGTACGGTGAGGCAATGCGCAAGGCGCCCTCGGCATCCTGGCTCAGGCACACATCGGCAAACGGCTGCCAGGGCGTTTGGCCCTGGCGCCAGGCAATGCCACCGGTTTCCGAGCTGCCGAGGATCTCGGTCGGCCACTGTTGCAGGCGTTGGTGCAGGCTGTCGGCCGCGTCGATGGGCAGCGCACCACCGGAGGAGAACACGCGCTTGACGCTGCTCAAGGCCGCCCAGTCGAGGTTATCACCCATGCGTTTGAGCAGGGCCGGGCTGGCCACCCAGGCAAAATGCGGGTGCTGGCGGCTGATGCGCTGCACGTCCTCGGGGAACGGCAGTTGCTGGCGCACAAAGCTGCGACCGGCGCACAGCGGCCACAGCACCCGGAACAGCAGGCCATAGATGTGTTGGGTGGCGACGCTGCCGATGATGCACGCCTGGCCCAGGTCGGCGCCCCACAAGGCTTCCAGGGCCCGCACCTCGTTGGCCAGTTGGCGCAGGGTCTTGTCGATGCGCTTGGGCTCGCCGCTGGAGCCGGAGGTACACAGGCCCAAATGGCAGGCGTCCAGGTCCAGGGCGGCGGCGGCCAGCGGCGGTTGGTAGAGCGCATCCAGGTCGCCCGCTTCGGTCAGCCAGGCGTCAACATCAGCGGCCCAGCGTTGGCGTGTCTGGGGTTGCAGGTCGGCGGGCAGCAACACGCTGACCCCGGCCTGCCAGGCGCCCAGCAAGGCAATCGCCAGCTCGCCGGCGTCGTTCAAGTGCACCGCCAGGCGCTGGATGCCGCGGGCTTGCAGGCCGGCCGCCAGGCTCAGGGCCCGTTCGCACAGCTGTGCGTGGTTCATCGCAGGTTCGGTGGTGACCGAACGCAGTTCCACAGGCTCAAGCAACAGATGCTCAAGATTGACCCAATTCATACGCGGCCTCGAACCCTTTGTCGTACCAGCCATTCCACGGCAAACAACAGGCCCATCAAGCCATAGGCGATCAGGCCGTTGTACAACATCCACCAGCTCAGCGGTGCCCACAGGGTGAGCGCGGCGGCGAGCAGGCCGTTACACAAGAAAAACACACTCCATACCACGGTGACCTGGCGCGTGTACGCAATAGCCTTTTGCGGCAGATGCGGGTCGCTCAGGCGCGCCAGGCGCTCGACCATCGGCGGGCCGTATTTCAGGCTCAGGCCGAACAGCGCGAGCATGAAGGTGCTGACCAGGCTCGGGTACCAGCGCAGCAGTTGCGGGTTGTCGAACCAGGCCAGCAGCAGGCAAAACACCACCGCGACAAAGGCCATCCAGCCACTGCCGGGGCGCCGTGCGCCGGTCAGCGCGCGCAGCAGCCACAGGCAGGCCAGCAGCAGGCCGAATTGCCAGGGCGCGAAATGCTCCGTGCCGTAATACACCGCAAAAGGATACAGCAGCCCTACCAGCAACAGGCCAAGGCCGATCAGCCGGCTCATGCGGCCGGTTGGACCAGACGGTAGACCGCCTCGACCACGTCATTGACCGTACGCACGGCCTTGAACTCTTCGGCGGCGATTTTCTTGCCGGTCTGGCGCTTGATATGGTCGATCAGGTCCACCGCATCGATGCTGTCGATTTCCAGGTCCTGGTACAGGTTGGCGTCGAGGGTGACCCGCTCCGGCTCCAGTTCAAACAGTTCCACCAGGGCGTCGCGCAGGGTGTTGAAGATATCGTCACGAGTTTGCATGGTCGGGTCTCAAGCTGCCTGTCTGGCCGTGACGAACGCCGCAAGGCTGGCCACGTTGATAAAGTGATTGCGGGTGTCCTTGGCGTCGGCATCGATCTTGATACCGTACTTTTTCTGGATCGCCAGGCCCAATTCCAGGGCATCTACCGAATCCAGGCCCAGGCCTTCGCCGAACAGGGTTTGCTCGCTGCCGATGTCGCAGGCGTCGATGTCTTCCAGGCCCAGGGCCTCGATGATCAGGGTTTTAATGTCGTGCTCAAGGCTGTTGGGGTTGCTCATCTTCGGCGAGCTCCTTAATGAAATAGTGATGCAGGTAATCGTTGAGCTTGCGTGAGGCCTGGGGTGCGGGCCCTTGTGAGGCAAACACCTGTGGGTCTATATCGGCCCCCACCTGCAAACTGAAGTGAAAGCGGCGGTTGGGGATGCGATACCAGGGCTCGGCCTTGGTCAGCGTGGTCGGGCTGACCTTGAGCACCACGGGGGTGATGATTGTCGCACCGCGCAGGGCGATGGCGGCGGCCCCGCGATGAAAGGCCGGCGGCGCGCCTGGCACGGTGCGGGTGCCTTCGGGGAAGATGATCAGGGTCTGGCCGCCACGCAGGGCGCCTGCGGCGGCATCGAGCATGTCGATGCTGCCGTCGTTGCTGATATAGCCGGCATCGCTCACCGGCCCCCGGGTGAAGGGGTTTTGCCACAGGCTTTGCTTGACCACGCAATTGGCCTGGCGCACCAGGCCGATCAGCACCACCACATCGATCAGCGACGGGTGATTGGCGATGATCATCTGCCCGGGGCGCCCGAGCTTTTCGGCGCCTTCGACGCTGTAGGTCAGAATGCCGGCGCGGTACATCATGTTGATAAAGAACCAGAACAACCGCCCGATGGTCAGGCGCGCGCGACGCTGGTGTTGCCGGGCGTCCCCCGGCAGGCAGCTGAGCAGCGGAAACACCAGCAGGCGCAGGCACAAGCCGCCCAGGCCGAACAGCACGAAGCTGGCCGCCGTGGCGAGCAGGCGCCAGTAGTAGGCGTCCCGGGGCTTGTCGGTCAGGGTTTGCGTTGCCAGTTCCATACTCGGTTCTTCCAGGCATGTTGGCAGGCACCTTGCTCGTTGAGCAGGGTGCGCAGCAGGTTCAGGGCGTGGGGCCACTGGGTCTCGGTGGGTTGGACCGTTGCGGTGTGCAGCGCCAGTTGCCATTCGTCGCCTGGGGTCAGCAGCAGGCCCAGGGCATAGGGGAACGGCACATCATTGATCCAGCGCGTGTACGCCGGGGGTGGCTGTTCTTCGGTAATCACCAGCAGCACGGCCGGCGCGCCTTCGTTGAGCAGGGCCGCCGCTTCGAGCATGCCGTGCTCCAGGCCGTCGCCTGCCGCTGCCAGGGCGGTCATTTCGCTGGTTTCATTGCGCAGGATCGACCATAGGCCAATCACCGCATTGTGTACCGACAGGCTGAACTGGGTGGGCGACAGGGGCTGGTTATTGGCCAGGTCGCTGAGGATATCCAGGGTGCGCGGGGTTTCGCCATGACGTGAAACAAACACCAGCGGCAGGTCCTGCAGGCCTTCTGCCAAGGGCCAGCCGACGCTGAAGGCCATCCGGGCCAGGCGGCTCAGGCGCCGGCGCTGCATGGCCGGCAGGAACGACACATCGGGTGCGGCATCGCTTTGGGCCAGCAACGTCGGGGCCTGGCACCAGTCGCGCCAGGCATCCACGCTGTCGAGCCCAGGGGCCCAGGCGCGCCATTGGGCGATGTTGAAATTGATCACTGAGAAGATTTCCCGCCCCTGCGGGCTTCCTTGTGCTGCAGTTTGCCCCGCAATGGCGGGACATGGCGCGATGGCCGAATGGCGCGCATTATCCCGGTGCGGTGGGGTTCTAGCAAACTTTGGTAAAGAATTGTTCACGAGATATTACAAAGTCAGCGAAATGAATCATCGATTCTCCGCCAATGGCTGTAGGTGTTTGGTGTCAGGCAGGTCTTTGTTGGTTGGCGTAATACGAGATAGTTATGCGGGATCGATCCTCTGATGCTGTAGTACATGCTTGATCAAGGTAGCGAGCGGGCGCTTTTGCCCTCTACACTCGGGCATTCATTGATACACGGAGGTTTTTCCATGCGGCGCGTGGTGTTCAATCAAAAAGGCGGCGTTGGCAAATCCAGCATCGCCTGCAACCTGGCGGCGGTCAGCGCCAGCGAAGGCTATCGAACCCTGTTGGTGGACCTCGATGCACAGGCCAACTCGACCCAGTACCTGACGGGGCTGACGGGTGACGATATCCCCATGGGCATTGCCGATTTCTTCAAGCAGACCCTGTCATCCGGGCCGTTTTCGAAGAAAAACCAGGTGGATATCTACGAAACCCCATTCGACAACCTGCACGTGATCACCGCCACCGCGGAACTGGCGGACCTGCAGCCCAAGCTTGAGGCCAAGCACAAGATCAACAAGCTGCGAAAACTGCTTGATGAATTGGCCGAGGATTACGACCGGATTTACCTGGATACGCCGCCGGCCTTGAACTTTTATGCGGTTTCCGCGCTGATTGCAGCGGATCGCGTGTTGATCCCGTTCGATTGCGATAGTTTTTCGCGCCAGGCGCTGTACGGCCTGCTGGCGGAAATCGAAGAACTCAAGGACGACCACAACGAAGGCCTGGAAGTGGAAGGCATCGTGGTCAACCAGTTCCAGGCCCGGGCGAGCCTGCCGCAGCAGATGCTCGACGAGTTGATTGCCGAAGGCCTACCGGTGTTGCCGGTGTACCTGGCCAGCTCGGTGCGCATGCGCGAGTCCCACCAGGAAAGCAAACCGCTGATCCACCTCGACCCGCGCCACAAACTGACCCGACAGTTCGTGGAGCTGCACAACCTGCTGGAAAACACCTGATCTGAAGGGTGAACACGGTCTATGTGGGAGCTGGCTTGCCTGCGATGACGGTGTGCCAGCTTGCATATCCATCAAGCTGCCCCTCGCCATCGCGGGCAAGCCCGCTCCTACAGGGTTACACCCCTTGGCTGCGCAACCAGCTCATCAATTGCGGTAGCGCAAACGCGCCGCTCTGGCGTGCCACTTCCCGGCCGTTCTTGAATAGGATCAGGGTGGGAATCGAGCGAATCCCCAATTGTGCCGAAAGCTGCTGGTTGGCCTCACTATCGAGCTTGGCCAGGCGGCACTTTCCCGCCAACTGCCCGGCCGCCTGTTCAAACACCGGCGCAAACGATTTGCACGGCCCGCACCACTCTGCCCACACATCCACCAGCAGCGGCAAGTCGCCCTTGATCTGGCTGGAATAGTCGCCCTGTTTCAGTTCAAACGGTTTGCTCAGCAACACCGGCTGCTTGCATCGCCCGCACTTTGGGGCATCGCCCATGCGTTCGTGGGGGATGCGGTTGAGGCCATTGCAATGAGGGCAGGGGATTACCAGGGGATCGGACATGGTGGGATTCCGTTGAAGTTGCCAATGAACTCTATTTGGAGCCAAGACCGAAATTATCAAGGCTCGGCGGTGGCGACGCATGTGTTCACATTTTTGCCTGTGCGCACGTTTGGCCGCCTACCTAGGCTACGTATGCAAGTTTGAGATTGTGCCGCTGGTCTACTGAGCACCTATCGCATATTGCGATAATTTGATGCCGAGACTAACCCCCATAGCAAGATGCGATAAGGATATTGCATGCGAGTAATCAGTGTGAGACCCATTCGAAATGCCAAGGGCAAGTGGAAGGAGTGACAGGAAAATGAGCGTATTGATTGAGCAGGCTGTTGAGCACTGGGAATTTGTGTCACCGCTGTTGCGCAAGCCCAAAAGCGAGGCTGACTACGATGTGCTGGTCGAGGCCTACGATCTGGAGCATTGGCCGATACCCGAGGTGAGTGGTGTCGAAGTGTTGCGGTCAATGATGCAGGAGCACGGTTTGACCCAGAGTGATTTACCGGGCGTAGGTCCTCAATCGGTGGTCTCTGAAATTCTCAGTGGCAAGCGCCAGCTCAACGTGCGACAGATTCGTTGGCTGGCAGAGCACTTTAAAGTGCCTGTGGATATGTTCATCTGAAAAGAGCTATGACGAACAACTGATCTCCAAATGCTTGCCCCAATCGGGCGGCCGCTGGGCGTACTGCTCCATCCCTGCCTGTTCTTCAAATGGTTTGCTCAACACCTCATGCAGCCTGTGCACTTCGCTGTAGTCGCCGGACTCGGCGGCGGTGATGGCGTTTTGTGCTAGGTAGTTGCGCAGGATATACAGCGGGTTGACGGCGTGCATCCGCTCGCGGCGTTGTGTCTCGCTGGCATTGCCTTCGCGTTCAACCCGCGCCTTGTACTCGTCGGCCCAGGCATCAAAGCCCGCGCGGTCGACGAAGTCATCGCGCAACTGCGCCACGGCCAGTACGGCGGGCTCATCCCCCAGGCGGCGGAAGAACAAGGTGTAGTCCACGCCGCTGTTTTGCATCAGTTGCAGCAAGCGCTCTACCAGTTTCTGGTCGTCGTCTTCGGCGGTGGTCAGGCCCAGGCGGCGGCGCATCAGGTCCAGGTAGTGGGCCTGGTAGAGCGGCAGGTACAGGCCCAGGGTTTCGCGCAGGGCTTCAACGCTGATATACGGCGTCAATGCCTGGGCCAGGGCACTGAGGTTCCACTGGCCGATCGGTACCTGGTTGCTGAAGGAGTAACGCCCTTCGTGATCGGAGTGGTTGCAGATGAAATGGGCGTCGAAGTCATCGAGGAAGGCAAACGGCCCGAAGTCGAAGGTAATACCCAGGATCGACATGTTGTCGGTGTTCATCACCCCATGGCAAAAGCCGTAAGCCTGCCACTTGGCAATCAGTTCGGCGTTGCGCTCGACAATCTCGCGGAACATCGCCAGGTACGGCTCGGGTTGCTCCTGGCATTCGGGGAAGTGCAACTTCAGCACGTGTTCGGCCAGTTGCTGGTGCAACTCGGTTTTCTGGGTGTAATAGAAGTACTCGAAGTGCCCAAAGCGGATATGGCTCGGCGCCAGGCGCAGGACCATGGCCGCACGTTCCTGTTTTTCGCGCCATACCGGGGTGTCGGAGCCGATCACGCACAGGGCGCGGCTGCTGGGGATGCCCAGGGCGTGCAAGGCTTCGGAGGCGAGAAACTCGCGGATCGAAGAGCGCAGTACCGCGCGGCCATCACCCATGCGTGAGTAAGGCGTTTGCCCCGCGCCCTTGAGGTGCAAGTCCCAGTGTTCGCCCGCCGCGTTATATACCTCGCCCAGCAGCAAGCCGCGACCATCCCCCAGTTGCGGGTTGTAGGAGCCAAACTGATGCCCCGAATAGACCATCGCCCGTGGTTCGGCCTCGGCCCACAGCTTGTGGCCACCGAACAGTTCGGCGAACACCGGTGTCTGGGCGACGGCTGGGTCGAGATCAAGCAGGGCCATGGCGGCACTGCTCGCCACCACCAGCCGTGGCGCGTCGATGGGCTCGGGCAGTACGTGGGTTGAGAAACCATCGCCCAGGCGGGCGAAGCGGTTGTCGAAGGTCAGGTCGTCGAGGGCTTTCACCGGCCATCTCCAGCAGAATGTCCGAGCATTCTGCTGGGGATAAAGCGGTTAGTCGAGTTTGGTCGGCGGAGTGGGTTGTGGCGAGCCGTCATTGGCCGGCTTGCTCAGGGGTTCGATTTCCACCAGTTTGTATTCCTGGCCGTGCAGGTTCTTCAGGTAAACCTCCATCTGCCGGAACGAAATATTGATGCTCTGTTTCTTGAACTCACGATTGATGAAGCGGTTGACCTCATCGATCACCGGGTTACGGTCGCCCAGATCGCGCACATGCATGCGCAATTCGTGGTCCAGGGTACTTTCGCCGAAGTTGAGGAAGTACACGTGGGGTTCCGGGTCTTTCAGGACGCGCGGGTTATCCCTGGCGGCCTTGAGCAACAATTCCTTCACCAGGTCCAGGTCAGAGCCGTAGTCCACGCCGAGCTTGAGAGTGACCCGGGTGATGGTGTCGGTCAGCGACCAGTTGATCAGTTGCCCGGTGATAAAGGTTTTGTTCGGGACAATGATGTCCTTGCGGTCAAAGTCGGTGATGGTGGTGGCGCGGATGCGGATCTTGCTCACCGTGCCCGACAGGTTGCCGATGGTGATGGTGTCGCCGATGCGTACCGGGCGCTCGAACAGGATCATGATGCCGGAGATAAAGTTGGCAAAGATCTCCTGCATACCGAAGCCCAGGCCCACCGACAGTGCGGCCACCAGCCATTGCAGCTTGTCCCAGCTCACCCCGAGGGTCGACAGGGTCGACACAAAACCCACACCGGCAATGACATACGACAGCAAGGTGGTGGTGGCATAGGCGCTGCCCTGGGCCAGGTCCAGCTTCGACAGCACCAGCACTTCCAGAAGCCCCGGCAGGTTGCGCGCCAGGGCAAAGGTGATACCGATGATGATCAGCGCGCCGAGCATGTCGCCGATGCTGATGGGCACCATGCTGATATTGGCGCCGGTACCGCTGGTGTATTCGTAGAGGGTGACGTTGTCCAGGTAGGAGAACACCGAGATCAGGTCGGACCAGACCCAGTACAGCGCCGCGATAAAACCGCCGAGCAAGGCCAGGCGAATCAGGCGCATGGATTGTTCGTTGACCTGCTCGATATCCAGGGTCGGTTCCTCGATCACCACTTCGCCGTCGCCGGCTTCCTTGGCGGCCTGGCGTTTGGCCAGTGCGCGGGAGTAGGCCAGGCGCCGTGCGGCAACGCCCAGGCCACGGACGAAGGTGGCTTCGATCACCAGCCAGAACATCAGCAGGTACAGGGTGTTGATCAGGCGGTCGCTGAGTTTGAGCGCGGTGTAGTAGTAGCCAAAGCACACGGCAATAAACAGCGCGATGGGCAGCGCGGTAAACGCGACGCCGACGACCTTGCGAAACAGTGAGGCTTTTTCATGGGTCGGGCTGTTGAGCAGCAGGCGGCTGAGCAGCCAGGCCATCAGCCCATAACAGGTGAGGACCACGGCGATGCCCAGCACATCATCGGCCAGGGCCGCCGGTTGATGCTCGGCGATGGACACCACGGCCACCAGCGCCAACACCACCAGCCCCAGTTTGCGGATCCAGCCCTGGAGGAATTCGACCTGGGGTTTTTCCCAGCGGAAATGCAATTCGGCCACGCCACCCGGCGCAAGGATCCGGTAGGCGGTGTAGAACACCAGCCACGCCTGGGCGATCTGCACCAGGGCCATGCCCAGGTTGGCGTTCTGCCCACGCGCATCGATTTGCAGGGCATAGCCGCACAGCGCCAGGCCGAGGGTCACGGGCAAGGCCAGCAGGATATTCACCAGGATCGCGACCGGGGTGTGCCACTGGCTGTCACGCTTGAAGTGACCGATATCCATGTGGATTTTCTTCAGCCGGTCATACAGGTTGCTGCGCCGCCACAACAGTGCGCCGATCAGCAGCAGCAGGGGCAAAAACAGCAGCGGGCGCTGGGCCAGGCCGTCGTACAGTTCGCTGAGGCTGGAGGCCCAGGGCAGGGTGTCGACCTGTTTGCTCAGGCGGTTGGGCACGCCTTCGAGCCATTCGACGTCCAGCGGTTTGTTGCTGGGGATCCAGAACATCTGTTCGTCGAGGGTCGCGCGCAGGCTGGCGGCGGTGCTGAGCAGTTGCTTCTGGTTCAGTTGCAGGGTGATGGATTCGTTGAGCAGCGAGCTCAGTTCCCGGCTCAGGCGTTCGAGCAAGTCGCTGCGGGTCACGGCCAGTTCCAGCAGGGTGCGGCGCAGCTGTGGCGTGACCTGGTCCTCTGGCTGGTCGGCCAGCAGGTTGTCGACGTAGGCGCTCGGTGAACTGATCAGCTCGCGCTGCTGGTTGACCTCGAATTGGTACAGGCGAATGTTGGCGATATCGTCGGCCAGGTCGCGATCGACTTTCAGGCGCGGCAAGGCCTGCTTCTGTTTATAGAGGATTTTCGACAGCAGCAGGCTGCCCTTGAGCACGTTGATCTGCTCGTCCAGGGCCGAATCGCTCTGGGTCACATTGTCCAGCAACTGTTTTGTTTGCAGGTTCTGCTGGGTCAGCTCATTGAGCCGGTCAGTGCTTTTGAGCAGGTAGTCGGACAGCTTCAGGTTGGCTGCGCTTTCCGTGGCCAGCAGGCTGCTGCCGCCGGCCTTCTGTGCCTCGATGGACTGCTGGGTCACAGTCTCCTGGGACTGGGCCAGGCGTTTCTGGTTGATCAGGGTTTGCAGGTCCTGGATTTCCTGCTCCAGGCGCGCGGTTTTTTCCACCGCCAGGTCATGCTGGCTGTTGCCCAGGTCTTGCAGTTGGCTGTTGCCGGCCAGTTCCTGGCGGCGCAGCGGGATCAAGGCGTTGAGCGCCGCCAGTTCGGCGTTCAGCAGGTTTCGCTGGTCGCCATTTAGCGGTTTGCCATTGTCCTTGCCGGCCTTGAGGATGCTGTTGATCTGCTGGATGCGCGTCTGGCTGTTGCTGATTTCGGTCTGGGCGCGCTCGGGGCGGGTCTGGGCAGCGATGCTCAGGCTGTTGGCGTCGGCCAACTCTTTTTGCAGGTCGCCTTGCTGGGTGCTGCGCTGCACCAGCAGTTGTTCGAGCTGCGGCACCGGCAGGCTGGCGTAGCGTTGGGCCACCGGGACAACCTTGGTGCCCTTGAGCCGGGCCAGTTCACGGGCGTTTTCCGTGGTCTGGCGGGGTGCATCTTGCAATTGGCGCTTGAGATCGCTCAGGCGTTGCTCGTAGTCCTGCTTGTTGCCCAGCAACGTCAGGGTCTGCTGCAAAACGTTCTGCAGCGCCTTCATGTCGGCGTCGGGCAGTTTGCGGTCCGGCAGCTTGTCCAGGGTCTGTTGCACACTCTCGATGCTTGGCGGGTCGGCGGCGAATACGGGGCTGACGCAGAGACTCAGGCCCAGCAAGGCAGTGGCTAAAAAAGTGCGCAGGATTGTCATAGAGACCGGTCGAACAAGATGAAGAATAGGGGGCGTGCTGATGGCCATTGGCACACCGTCGCCCCGCAGTTTAGAGGAAGAGTCCGGGGGCCGGGCGACTTCCTTCGGGGAATCTGACGCCGACTTTGCCGATCTTGTTCCCGTCCATCACGGCGACTGTCCAAATGGTGTTGTTCCACTCCACCTGGTCGCCGACGATGGGGGCGCCACCGACCTTTTGCGTGATGAACTGGCCCAGGGGCATATCCGGATCGATACCGTCGAGCTTGAGCCCGTACAGCGCCGACACCGCGCCCAGTTGCGCGTCGCCTTCGAGCACGAAGTCGCCGAAGAAGCGCAGGTCCAGGCCCCGTTGCGGCGCCTGGCTGAACAGTTTGCCGAGGGCGGCGAGGTTGTGTTCATGGCCGATCACGCACAGCAGGTCGTCGGCCTCCAACACCGTACTACCCGACGGATGGAGCAGTTGCTGGCCGCGAAACAGTGCGGCGATGCGCGTGCCTTCGGGCATTTTCAGCTCGCGCAGGGCGGCGCCGATGCACCACTTCTCGGCGCCCAGGCGGTAGACGAACAGCTCCCACTCGCTGGTGACGTGCACTTCCAGGGCGGCCCGGGAGATCGGCGCGGGCTCGGGCGGTACCGTCACTTTCAAAAGCTTGGCCACCCACGGCAGGCTGGTGCCCTGCACCAGCAACGACACCAGCACGATAAAGAACGCCAGGTTGAAATACAGCTGGGCGTGGGGCAGGCCGGCCATCAGCGGGAACACCGCAAGAATGATCGGTACCGCGCCGCGCAGGCCGACCCAGGCGATAAATACTTTTTCGCGGCCGTGGAAGGCCTTGAACGGCAGCAGGCCAACCGCCACTGACAGCGGCCGGGCAAACAGGATCATCCACAGCGCCAGGCCCAGGGCCGGCAGGGCGATGGGCAGCAGGTCGTGGGGCGTGACCAGCAGGCCCAGCACCAGGAACATGCCGATCTGCGCCAGCCAGGCCATGCCGTCGAGCATATGCAGGATGCCGTGGCGGCTGCGCACCGGACGGTTGCCGATCACCAGGCCGCACAGGTACACGGCGAGGAAGCCGCTGCCGTGCAGGGCATTGGTCAGGGCAAACACGAACAGGCCACCGGCGATCACCAGGATCGGGTACAGGCCGTTGGCCAGGTTGATCCGGTTGACCAGTTGCAGCATCAGCCAGCCGCCGCCCAGGCCGATAATGCCGCCGATGCCGAATTCGCGGATCAGGTGGGTCAACAGGCTCCAGTGCAGGCCGGTCTGGCCGCTGGCGAGCATGTCGATCAGGGTTACGGTGAGGAACACCGCCATTGGGTCGTTGCTGCCGGATTCTATTTCCAGGCTGGCGCTGACCCGTTCGTTCAGGCCCTTGCCGCCCAGCAGCGAGAACACGGCGGCGGCATCGGTGGAGCCGACGATGGCTCCGATCAGCAGGCCCTGGATGATATTGAGGTCAAACAGCCAGGCCGCCGCCATACCGGTGAGGCCGGTGGTTATCAACACCCCCACGGTCGCCAGCGACAGGGCTGGCCACAGTGCCACGCGAAAACTCGCGACCCGTGTGCGCAAGCCGCCATCGAGCAGGATCACTGCCAATGCCAGGTTGCCCACCAGGTACGCGGTCGGGTAGTTATCGAAAATGATCCCGCCGCCATCGACGCCGGCGATCATGCCCACGGCCAGGATGATCACCAGGATCGGGATGCCCAGGCGGGACGAAAGAGAACTCACCAGAATGCTCGCACTTACCAGCAACGCGCCGATCAAGAACAGGCTGTTGATGGTCGTCGCATTCAAAGGCAGTACTCCGGAAATAAGGCGAGGCGCAGTCTGACCATGCAGTCTGCGTGCCAGCGATTCTAACCTGTTGAATTGCTGCGCTGTCAAAAAGCTTTTGTAGGAGCTGGCTTGCCTGCGAGGCAGCGCCTCGGTGAATCAGGCTCACCGCGGCGCTGCCATCGCAGCATAGGTATCTACACAACTTTGCCGTAACGCCTAGATCGAGGCAGATAGCGCCGTTGTGGCGAGCGGGCTTGCCCCGCGCTGGGCTGCGAAGCAGCCCCAATAAGCCTAATGCGTTGTACCAGATACACCGCAGCGGCTGGTTTTGGGGCTGCTTCGCAGCCCAGCGCGGGGCAAGCCCGCTCGCCACAGGGAAGTTCGTCAGTTTCTGAAAGTTGTGTAGATACCTATGGCCATCGCAGGCAAGCCAGCTCCTACAGGGGGTGACTGTATTTCAGAGGCGGAAACGCCCCACCATCCCATTCAAATCCACTGCCAGGCGCGACAACTCGCTGCTGGCCGCACTGGTCTGGCTGGCGCCCGTGGCCGATTGCACCGACAAGTCGCGGATGTTCACCAGGTTGCGATCCACTTCCCGCGCGACTTGCGCCTGCTCTTCGGCGGCGCTGGCGATCACCAGGTTGCGCTCGTTGATCTCGATGATCGCGCTATTGATGGTATCCAGGGACATCCCCGCGCCTTTGGCGATATTGAGTGTGGATTCGGCGCGCTCGGTGCTGTTGCGCATCGAGTCCACCGCCTGCTCGGTACCGGCCTGGATACTGCCGATCATCCGTTCGATCTCACTGGTCGATTGCTGGGTGCGATGGGCCAGGGCCCGCACTTCATCGGCCACTACCGCAAAACCACGCCCGGCTTCCCCGGCACGCGCAGCCTCGATGGCGGCGTTCAGGGCCAGCAGGTTGGTCTGGTCGGCCAGGCCGCGAATCACGTCGAGCACCTTGCCGATATCCCGCGACTCTTCGGCCAGCGCGCCGATCAGCGTGGCGGTGCCCTGCACATCGCCGCTCATGCGCTCGATGGCGCTGACGGTTTCCTGCACCAGGTCGCGACCATCACCCGCCGAGGCCGTGGCGTTTTTCGAGGCTTCGGAGGTGCTGACCGCATTGCGCGCGACTTCTTCAACGGCGCTGGTCATCTCGTTGACGGCGGTGGCCGCCTGTTCGATCTCGTTGTTCTGCTGGGTCAGGCCACGGGCGCTTTCGTCGGTGACGGCGTTCAGCTCTTCGGCAGCGGAGGCCAGTTGGGTGGCCGAACCAGAAATGCGCTGCAGGGTGTCGCGCAATTTCTCCTGCATTTTATTCATTGCGCGCAACAGGCGGCCGGCTTCGTCATCGCCATCGACCTTGATCGACTGGGTCAGGTTGCCCTCGGCAATGTGCTCGGCGGCGTCCAGGGCTTGGGCGATGGGTAGGGTGATGCTGCGGGTCAGCAGCCAGGCAAACAGCACGGTCAGTGCGGTGGTCAGCACCAGCAGGGCCACCACCAGGTCAAAGGCCGAGTCATATTGATCGGCAGCCTTTTGGTTGGTGGCATTGGCCATGCTGTTGTTGAGGTCCAGCAGGCGCGTGAGGGCTGTGTTGATCTGCTCGGAGTTGCTCAGCAATTGCGTGTTGAGCAGGGTGCGCAGTTCTTCTATCTGGTTGCTGCGCGACAGGCTCTTCATCCGCTCTTCAATCTGGTGGTACTGGCCCAGCAGGCGTACGTACTCCTCGTAGGCCGAGCGTTCCTCACGGCTTTCGATCAGCTTTTCATAAGTGCCCTGGGCCGTACGAATCTGCTGGTTGCGCAGTTCAAAGGCTTCCAGGGTCTTCTGTTGTACGTCTGGCTCGCGGTTGGTCAGCAGGCGATAAGACAGCACGCGCAGGCGCAGGGTCAGTTGGGTAAAGTCCTCGAGGGCGCGAATGCTCGGCACGCTGCTCTGGGTGATGTCTTCGGCGGCCCCACGGATCTTGCTCATCTGGTTCAGCGCAAAAATACCGAGAAACAACATCAGCGCACCAATGCACGCGAAGCCGAGAAACGCGCGCGGCGCGATATTCATATTACGAAGAGACATGAGTGGTCCTGGGAGAGGCGCGATCCGTGCGGCTTTGAGGCGGGGTAAGCATGACCTATCGGACATGCGACCAAAGTCTTGAGGGGCTGTGCGCTTTTGTCGCACCCGGCACGGATTGGCAGGGATTCAGGAACCAGATGGCGTAAATGCAGTCACTAAGGCTCCACAGCGTGGCCTGACCCGTGAAATCAGGGCTGCGCGCCAGGATAACCCTGGCTTCCACGGTGAATTTTCTTTATCGTCACCGCCCTTTGAAAAAGCCCGAGAATTCAAAATGTTAGAAACATCCCTCAGCCAACTGGAACAACTGGTCAGTGACCTGGTGCAGCAGAATCAAGCATTGCTGGGTACCAACGAATCCCTCAAGGCGGAACTGGCCCGCGCCAAGGATGAGAACGACAGCCTGCAACTGAACCTGATGGAACAGGAAGAAAAGCAGGGCGCCACCGCCGCCCGTATCCAGGCGTTGGTTGAGCGTGTGAGCGCAGGTCCTGTGAGCGCATGAGTGAAGGGATAAAGGTCGTTTCGATTCTCGGTGAGGATTACTCGATCAAGGCACCGGACGGGGAAGACAACACCCTGCTCAAAGCCGTGACCATGCTCAAGGCGTCATTGGCCACCACCAAGCAGAAGTACCCGACCCTGATCGGCGACAAACTGCTGGTGCTGGCGGCGCTGAATCTATGTGCCGAACAGATCGACATGCAGCAGCGTCACCAGCAGGAACTCGACCGTTACCAAGAGCAAGTCAGCGCCACGGTCGATGTGATTTCCAAGGCCATCGGCCAGCCCTGATCAGAACCATTCATCCTGCATGGTCAGGCACGTATCGTCCCGTGCCTGCAGGATCGACAGTTCATGATGGCAGCCCGGTACCTCCCAGGTCAGGAAGTACCGGGCCGCTTGCAGCTTGCCCTTATAGAAGGCCACATCCGCTGCATTGCCTTTGGCCAAGCCTTCTTCGGCGCGGATCGCCTGTTCCAGCCAGCGCCAGCCAATCACCGTATGCCCAAATACTTTCAGGTACAGCGCCGAGTTCGCCAGGCTGCTGTTGACCTTGCCCTGGGCGAGATCCGTCAACAGCCCCAGGGTCACGCTTTGCAGGCTCGCCACCAACTGTTCCAGCGGCTCGCGCATGGCCGTGAGTGACGGGTATTCCTGGGCCCGTGCGCCGGTCTCGGCGATCAAGCGAACCAACTGCTTCAACCCCGCGCCGCCGTTTTGCGCGAGCTTGCGCCCCAGCAGGTCCAGGGACTGGATGCCGTGGGTACCCTCGTGGATCGGGTTCAGGCGGTTGTCGCGGTAGTACTGCTCTACCGGGTATTCACGGGTGTAGCCGTGGCCGCCGAGGATCTGGATCGCCAGTTCATTGGCCTTCAGGCAGAACTCCGAGGGCCAGGACTTGACGATCGGGGTCAGCAGGTCGAGCAGTTCATGGGCCTGCTTGCGTCCGGCCTCGCTGTCCAGGGTGGTGGTGTCATCGAACAACCGTGCCGCGTACAGACCCAGGTCGAAGGCACCTTCCACATAGGCTTTTTGCGTAAGCAGCATGCGCTTGATATCGGCGTGCTGGATGATCGACACCGGTGCGGTGTTCGGGTCCTTGCTGTCGGGCAGACGACCTTGCGGGCGTTCCCGGGCGTACTCCAGGGAATACAGGTAACCGGCGTAGCCCAGCATCACCGCGCCCATGCCGACGCCAATCCGCGCCTCGTTCATCATCTGGAACATGCAAGCCAGGCCCTGGTGTGGCTTGCCCACCAGATAGCCGACACACTCGCCGTTATCGCCGAAGTTCAACGCCGTGGAAGTGGTGCCGCGCCAGCCCATCTTGTGGAACAACCCGGCCAGCAACACATCGTTGCGCGGGCCCAGGCTGCCGTCATCGTTGACCAGGAACTTGGGCACGATAAACAGCGAAATGCCCTTCACCCCGGCCGGTGCATCCGGCAGTTTGGCCAAGACCATATGCACGATGTTTTCTGACAGCGGATGATCGCCGCCGGAGATAAAGATCTTGTTGCCCTTGAGCCGGTACGTGCCATCCGCCGCCGGCTCGGCGCGGGTGCGGATATCCGACAGCGACGAACCGGCATGGGGTTCGGTCAAGGCCATGGTGCCGAAGAACCGGCCTTCGATCATCGGTTGCAGAAAGCGTTGCTTCTGCTCCTCGGTGCCAAAACTCTCGATCAGATTGGCCGCGCCCATGGTCAGGAACGGGTAGGAGGTAGAGGCCGCATTGGCTGACTGAAAGTGCGCAAAACACGCTTGGGACAGCAGGGTCGGCAGTTGCATGCCACCGGCTTCGAAACTGCGGGCGGCATTGAGAAAGCCCGCTTCGAGAAAGGCATCGACGGCAGGTTTCACTTCCGGGATCAGGATCGCCTGACCGTCTTCGTAGCGCGGTTCGTTCTCGTCGCCCTTGCGGTTGTGCGGTGCGAAGTACTTTTCGGCGATGCTGCGCGCAGTGCCAATCGCGGCGTCGAAGGTTTCGCGATTGTGTTCGGCAAACCGCTCGCGCTGGGTCAGGCCCTCGGCATCGAGGACTTCATACAGCTCGAAAGCCAGATTGCGGGAACTGAGGAGCGTCTCGGACATGGCGGCTTACCTATGTGGGAATAGGCCGCAGTCTAAGTGCGCGAATAGAGGCGCGATAGCAAGATTGATCTGGGTGATGGAGCAGCAAAACACAGCGTAAAGGTATGCCGCGGTCAATGTGGGAGCTGGCTTGCCTGCGATGGCGGTGGGCCAGGCATTATTTGCTTGGCTGACACTGCGCCATCGCAGCATAGGTATCTACACAACTTTCAGAAACTGACGAACTCTCCCGTGGCGAGCGGGCTTGCCCCGCGCTGGGCTGCGAAGCAGCCCCAAAACCAGCCGCTGCGGTGTATCTGGTACAACGCATTCGGCTTATTGGGGCTGCTTCGCAGCCCAGCGCGGGGCAAGCCCGCTCGCCACAACTGCACTATCTGCCTGAATTTAGGCGTTGCGGCAAAGTTGTGTAGATACCTATGGCCATCGCAGGTAAGCCAGCTCCAACAGTTATCCGGTGTAGGCAGCCTTGATGCAGTGGGGCACCCATTGCAGGTGCCCCACTTTGGCATTGATCAGCCGATCGTCATCAAGCTCGCATTACCGCCAGCCGCAGCGGTGTTGACGCTCAACGCGCGCTCGATCACCAGGCGCTCCAGCGCAATGTTGGTTTCGCCCGAAGACAAGCCGTTGACCCCGACAATCGCGCCGCTGCGCTGGGCCACTTGCTGGCACACCCCGCGCAGTTGGTCGGAATCGCCATGGTGCAGGACCGCATCGAAGATCACTTCGTCCTTGGTCCAGTCGGCCACGCGCTGGATCTTCGCCTGAACTTCCTTCGGCAGCCGTGGGAACAGCGCTTTGGTCAGGTCAGATTCCGGCCACACCGCCGAGCTACCCACCGCCAGTACGGCTGCCAGTTGCGCCAGCAGATCGCCTTCCAGGTCTGCCAGGCACAGTACGTGCTCGCGGGGCAGGATGGCGTAGCTATTGCGCTCGCCAGTCGGGCCGGCCAGCAGGCGTGTAACACCGCTTTGCGATTGCGCGGCAAACTGGCTGCACAGCACGGCCAGGTCGCTGAACTTATTGCTTTCGGCCCAGGTTTTCAGGGCGGTCAGCGGCTGGCTCATGGCGTCACGCAGGCGCACATCCGGCGCAGCCAGTGCATCACCGCGTACGAAGGATTGCTCGATCGCATCGGTAGGACGGGTCGACAGCAGGCGGTACAGGTACAGCGGGCCACCGGCCTTCGGACCGGTACCCGACAAACCTTCGCCGCCGAATGGCTGCACGCCGACCACGGCACCGACGATGTTGCGGTTTACGTACACGTTACCGGCGTGGACGTTGTCGATCACCTTGGCGATGGTCTCGTCGATACGGGTGTGCACGCCCAGCGTGAGGCCGTAGCCCGAGGCATTGATCTGGCCGATCAACTGGTCGATTTCCTTGCGCTTGTAGCGCACCACGTGCAGTACCGGGCCGAAGATCTCCCGTTGCAGCTCGTCGAAGCTTTCCAGCTCGATCAGGGTTGGCATCACGAAGGTGCCGCGCTTGATTTCTTCGCTGTCGGCAATCGCCACCTGGTACACGGTGCGGCCTTTGTCACGCATGGCCTGGATGTGTTTCTCGATACCAGCCTTGGCTTCGGCGTCGATCACCGGGCCGATATCCACGGACAGGCGCTCCGGGTTCCCCAGGCGGCATTCCGCCATGGCGCCCTTGAGCATTTCGATGACGCGGTCTGCCGAATCTTCCTGCAGGCACAGTACACGCAGGGCCGAGCAACGCTGGCCGGCACTGTCGAAGGCCGAGGAGACAACGTCGATCACCACTTGCTCGGTCAGGGCCGAGGAGTCGACGATCATCGCGTTCTGGCCACCGGTTTCGGCGATCAGCGGGATCGGGCGCCCCTGGGCATCCAGGCGACCGGCGACGTTACGCTGCAGCAGGCGCGCCACTTCAGTGGAGCCGGTGAACATCACGCCTTTGACGCGATCATCACCCACCAGGCGGGCACCCACGCTTTCGCCCTGGCCCGGCAGCAGTTGCAGCACGCCTTGCGGAATACCGGCTTCCAGTAGCAGGCGCACGGCTTGCGCGGCGACCAGCGGGGTTTGTTCGGCCGGCTTGGCCAGGACCGGGTTACCGGCGGCCAGTGCAGCGGCGACTTGGCCGCTGAAGATTGCCAGCGGGAAGTTCCACGGGCTGATGCACACCACTGGGCCCAGTGGGCGGTGGGCGTCGTTGGTGAAATCGTTACGCGCCTGCACCGCGTAGTAACGCAGGAAGTCCACGGCTTCACGCACTTCGGCGATGGCGTTGGCGAAGGTCTTGCCGGCTTCACGGGCCAGCAGGCCCATCAGTGGCTGGATCTCACCTTCCATCAAGTCCGCGGCACGTTCCAGGATCGCGGCGCGTTCGGCCGGTGGGGTGGCCTGCCAGATCGGAGCGGCATTGAGGGCGCACTGGATCGCATTGTCGACGTCTTCGACGGTGGCTTCCTGGACATGGCCGACCACATCACGCAGGTCGGAGGGGTTCAGCACCGGCGCAGCGGGTTCATTGCTGGAGGCGCAACCGAGCATCGGCGCGGCTTTCCAGTTGTTGTGCGCGGTGGCCAGCAAGGCGCAGGACAGCGACGCCAGGCGGTGTTCGTTGGCCAGGTCGATACCGGCCGAGTTGGCACGCTCGCTGCCATACAGGTCACGCGGCAGCGGGATACGCGGGTGCGGCAGGCCGAAGCCGCCTTCCAGCGTCGCCATCTGCTCGATGCTGGCCACTGGATCGGCCACCAGCTCCTGGATCGAGATGGATTGGTCGGCGATACGGTTGACGAACGAAGTGTTGGCGCCGTTTTCTAGCAGGCGACGCACCAGGTAGGCCAGCAGTGTTTCGTGGGTACCGACCGGAGCGTACACGCGGCACGGACGGTTCAGCTTGCCTTCGGAGACCTTGCCTACAACCTGTTCGTACAGCGGTTCACCCATGCCGTGCAGGCACTGGAACTCGTACTGGCCGGGGTAATAGTTCTGGCCGGCAATATGGTAGATGGCCGACAAGGTGTGGGCGTTGTGCGTGGCGAACTGCGGGTAGATGACTTCCGGTACCGACAGCAGCTTGCGTGCGCAGGCAATGTAGGAAACGTCGGTGTACACCTTGCGGGTGTAGACCGGGTAGCCTTCCAGGCCTTCGACCTGGGCGCGCTTGATTTCGCTGTCCCAGTACGCGCCTTTTACCAGGCGGATCATCAGGCGGTGACGGCTGCGGCGCGCCAGGTCGATCACGTAGTCGATCACGTACGGGCAGCGCTTCTGGTACGCCTGGATCACGAAACCGATGCCGTTCCAGCCGGTCAGTTGCGGCTCGAAGCACAGGCGCTCGAGCAGGTCCAGGGACAGTTCCAGGCGGTCGGCTTCTTCGGCATCGATGTTCAGGCCGATGTCGTATTGCTTGGCCAGCAGGGTCAAAGACAGCAGGCGCGGGTACAGCTCCTCCATCACGCGCTCGTACTGGGCGCGGCTGTAGCGAGGGTGCAGGGCCGACAGCTTGATGGAGATGCCCGGGCCTTCATAAATCCCACGGCCATGGGAGGCTTTGCCGATGGAGTGAATAGCTTGTTCGTACGAGGCCAGGTATTTCTGGGCGTCGTGTTCGGTGAGTGCGGCTTCACCGAGCATGTCGTAGGAATAGCGGAAGCCCTTGGCTTCGAACTTGCTGGCGTTGGCCAGGGCTTCGGCGATGGTTTCGCCGGTGACGAACTGCTCGCCCATCAGGCGCATGGCCATGTCGACGCCCTTGCGGATCATCGGCTCGCCGCTCTTGCCGATGATGCGGCTCAGGGATGAGGTCAGGCCGGCCTCGTTATGGGTGGCGACCAGTTTGCCGGTCAGCAGCAGACCCCAGGTGGCCGCGTTGACGAACAGCGACGGGCTGTTGCCCAGGTGTGGATGCCAGTTGCCGGTGCTGATCTTGTCGCGGATCAGTGCGTCACGGGTGCCCTTGTCGGGGATACGCAGCAGGGCTTCGGCCAGGCACATCAGTGCCACGCCTTCCTGGGACGACAGGGAGAATTCCTGCAACAGGCCCTGGACGATACCGGCACGGCCGCCGGCGCTCTTCTGGTTGCGCAGTTTTTCGGCAATCGAGGCGGCCAGCTTGTTGGTGGCTTCGGCCATCTGGGCCGGCAGGCGTGCCTGCTCGATCAGCATCGGTACCACTTCCGGCTCGGGGCGACGGTAAGCAGCAGTGATCGAGGCGCGCAGCACCGATTGCGGCAGGATGCTCTCGGCAAATTCGAGGAAGCACTGGTGGGCGTGGTCGTTCTGCACCTCACCGGCGTCGTCTGCGTCCTTGATGCCCGAACCGTTGAGCTCGGTCAGGGTTGCACCACCCTCGAGTTTCTCCAGGTAATTGAAAATTGCCTGCTTGATCAGCCAGTGCGGCGTGCGATCAATGGAGGTCGCGGCGGCCTTCAGGCGTTCGCGGGTCGGGTCATCGAGTTTGACCCCAAGGGTGGTCGTAGCCATATTTTTATCCTCATGGGTGCCACTACTGCGTGGCATCAGCTGGCGGCAAGATTAGCTTTGCGCAGTACGAGGTGCAACCGGGTGCAACCCATTTTCTTCACGAAATCCGCGCTGCTCGTCAGAATTCATTTTCAGTCGACGGAATCGGCTTGGTATTGGTGCATTTACTTCTGGATTTGGCTGTTCTTGCTCCGAAAAGGAGCAAAAAACCGCCGTTTGCCGAAAATCATCACTGGGTGCAACTTATTCTCACGAAACTGGTTGCACCTTATTTGCTTTGTTGAATAGCATTCGCGCCCAAGGTGCAACCAACTGCAAGGTTCGGTTCATCGGCTGATGGCTTTCCTGGGGAAACGTCAGTCATAAATGCGCGGCATGCAGTTTCGTCTACAAGCTACTCTCTTGTAGGTGGGCTGACAGACCGCCGCTACATAAAAACAAAGCCAGGGCGTAACTCAATGAGCGTAAGTAATCCAACCCTGATCACATTTGTGATCTACATCGCGGCAATGGTGTTGATTGGTCTGATGGCCTATCGCTCCACCAATAACCTTTCCGATTACATCCTCGGTGGTCGCAGCCTCGGCAGCGTCGTCACCGCACTCTCGGCTGGCGCCTCGGATATGAGCGGCTGGTTGTTGATGGGCCTGCCAGGTGCCATCTACATGTCGGGCCTGTCGGAAAGCTGGATCGCCATCGGCCTGATCGTCGGTGCTTACCTGAACTGGTTGTTTGTGGCCGGTCGCCTGCGCGTGCAGACCGAACACAACGGCGACGCCCTGACCCTGCCGGATTACTTCTCCAGCCGCTTTGAAGACAAAAGCGGCCTGCTGCGGATTATCTCGGCAGTAGTGATCCTGGTGTTCTTCACCATCTACTGCGCCTCCGGCATTGTTGCGGGTGCCCGTCTGTTCGAAAGCACCTTCGGCATGTCCTACGGGACGGCGCTGTGGGCCGGTGCTGCGGCGACGATTGCCTACACCTTCATCGGTGGTTTCCTGGCAGTAAGCTGGACAGATACCGTACAAGCCACGCTGATGATCTTCGCCTTGATCCTCACGCCAATCATCGTGCTGCTGGCCACCGGCGGCGTCGATACCACGTTCCTGGCTATTGAAGCGAACGATCCAACCAACTTCGACATGCTGAAAAACACCACCTTCATCGGCATCATCTCGCTGATGGGCTGGGGCCTGGGCTACTTCGGCCAGCCGCACATCCTCGCGCGTTTCATGGCGGCGGATTCGGTCAAGTCGATTGCCAATGCACGTCGTATCTCCATGACCTGGATGATCCTGTGCCTGGCCGGTACCGTGGCTGTAGGCTTCTTCGGTATTGCCTACTTCTCGGCACACCCTGAAGTTGCAGGTCCAGTGACCGAAAACCCTGAGCGTGTGTTCATCGAACTGGCCAAGCTGCTCTTCAACCCATGGATCGCTGGCGTGCTGCTGTCGGCCATCCTGGCTGCCGTGATGAGCACCCTGAGCTGCCAGTTGCTGGTGTGCTCCAGTGCCCTGACCGAAGACTTCTACAAGGCTTTCCTGCGCAAGGGCGCTTCCCAGCTTGAATTGGTATGGGTAGGTCGCATCATGGTGCTGGTGGTTGCGCTGATCGCTATCGCGATGGCCGCTAACCCGGAAAACCGTGTACTGGGCCTGGTGAGCTACGCCTGGGCCGGCTTCGGCGCCGCGTTCGGCCCTGTGGTCCTGATCTCGGTCCTGTGGAAAGGCATGACCCGTAACGGCGCACTGGCCGGTATCCTGGTCGGCGCGATCACCGTGATCGTGTGGAAACACTTTGAGTTGCTGGGTCTGTACGAAATCATCCCAGGCTTTATCTTCGCCAGCCTGGCGATCTACTTCGTGAGCAAGATGGGTGCCCCGACTGCCGGTATGGTCGAGCGCTTCACCGCTGCCGAGAAAGACTACAACCTCAACAAATGAGGCGTTCATCCAGGCCTTGATGGCCCGCTGAACTGAAAAAGGCCCGCATCCCTGGATGCGGGCCTTTTTTTTGGTGCGACGGTGACGGTTGCCTTGTAGGGAAATACTGAATTGCCTGCGGCCCGCGCCGCTCGGCAAATGGCTGGTGCAGAATCCCAGGCCCTCCACTTGCAGAGAAACACCGGATGTTCGCTCCTGCCAATCAAAGTGCGTTTAGCCTGACCGTCGACGGCCGCTCCAGTGATCTCAAGGTCCTGGCATTCAAGGGCGAGGAGGCGATCAGCCAGCCCTACTGTTTTGATATTGAACTGGTCAGCGAACAGCCGGACCTGGATCTGGAAGACCTGCTGCACCGCCAGGCCTTTCTCGCCTTCGATACGCTGGGCCATGGCATTCACGGGCAAATCCAGGGCGTTGCGCAAGGTGACTCGGGGCGGCGCCTGACCCGCTATCAAGTGAGCCTGGTACCGCAACTGGCGTACCTGCAGCACAGTGCCCACCAACGTATTTTCCAGCACAAGACCGTGCCGCAGATCGTCAGCCTGGTGCTTGAAGGGCAGGGCATCCAGCGCGATGCCTTTGAATGGCGCCTGGGTACGGATTACCCCGAACGTGAATACTGCGTGCAGTTCGATGAGACCGATCTGGCGTTTATCCAGCGCCTGTGTGCGGAACTGGGGATTCACTATCACTTTCAGCATTCGCCGGACGGCCACCTGCTGGTGTTCGGTGATGACCAGACGGTGTTTGCCCAGGCGGATCAGCCGACAGGCTATGCACCGGGCTCAGGGATGGTTGCGGCGGTGCCGGTGATCAAACGTTTCAACGTGCGCCTGGAGGCGCGGACCACTGGGGTCAACCTGCGCGACTATGACTTTCGCAAGCCACGCCTGGTGCTGGAAAGCGCCGCCCTGGGCGAGCAACTGCCAACGCTGGAGGCCCAGGGCTATCCCGGGCATTTCACCGAGCGTGGGCAGGGCAAGCACCTGGCGCAGCGGGTGTTGGAGCGTTACCGCAGCGATCAGCGCCAGGCACGGGGTGAGGGCGACCAGGCGGCGTTGGTCAGCGGGCAGTTCCTCAAGCTGGCCGATCATCCGCGTCAGCAATGGAGTGGCCTGTGGCTGGTGACGCGGGTGATCCATCAGGGCAGGCAGCCGCAAGTGCTGGAGGAATCGGTGGGTTTGGTGGACGAGCAGGGTTACCGCAACGAGTTTTTCGCCACGCCCTGGGACGTGCCGTTTCGCCCGCCGCTGCCTGAGGCCAGGGCCCCGCTTGCCGGATATCAGAACGCCGTGGTCACAGGGCCCGCGGACAGCGAAATCCATTGCGACGAGTTCGGTCGGGTCAAGGTGCAACTGGCCTGGGATCGCCACGGCCAATCCGGCGAACATTCCAGTTGCTGGCTGCGGGTCGCCAGCGCCTGGGCCCATGAGCATTACGGCAGCGTGGTGATCCCGCGGGTGGGCATGGAAGTGCTGGTGGGCTTCGTCAACGGTGATATCGACATGCCGCTGGTGGTGGGTTGCCTGGCCAACGGCGCGACGCCGGTGCCCCTCGACTTGCCCGCCGACAAGACCCGCAGCATCTTCCGCAGCCAGAGCAGCCCGGGAGGTGGCGGCTATAACGAGCTGCGCATCGAAGACCGCAAGGGCGCCGAGCAGATCTACCTGCGTGCCCAGCGCGACTGGACCCAGCACGTGCTCCATGATTTGCGCCTGCAGGTGGATCACCAGCGCCATGTGCAGGTGCGCGGCGAGTCACACCACGAATTGCACGGCCAGGAGCAGCGGATTACCTACGGCAACCGGCTGACGGAATTGAAGCAGGACGATCATCTGGTGATCGCGGGGCAGCAGCAGGTGCACGTCGCACGTTATGCGCTGCAGGCGGGCGAGCAGATCAGCCTTGGCGCGGGCCAGCAAATGGTGGTCGATGGCGGTGCCAGCCTGACACTGCAGGCCGGGGGGCAATGGATCACCCTGTCGGCGGCAGGGATTTTCAGTAGCACGCCGATCCAACTGGGTGGTGCGCCGGCGGCGGCCGTGGCGCCATCAGCGTTGCGCCCGGGCGCGCAGGAAACCCTGCAGGCGGCGTTGAGTGCCGCGCAGGTGTTCAGCCTCAAGCGCAGTGCGCCGTTCTGCGAGGAATGTGAGCGTTGCAAGAATGGTGTCTGTGATACCCCACAGCATCGGGTTGGAGGCTTGCGATGATGACCCCGCGTGAATGGCTGGCCCAGGAGCCGCTGCAGGACGGCGAGCAGGTGTTTGTCATCCTGGCCAGCACCAGCGAGTGCCAGCCGGTGGCGGCCTGGCGCCAGGCGGATGGCGGGCCGCTGAGCCCGGTGTGGGCCGGCAGCGAGTCCGGCGCCTGGGGTGAGGTGATGCCCTATGTGGCGTTGGTCAGTGAAAGCAGTGGGTTTCTCGATTGGGTGGCGCGGTGTACTGCTAGCGATTGGGGCTGGCTGGGTGTTTCCTCCAGCCCGTTGCCCACAGTGGTTGACCATCTCGCCAGCCTGACCAAGGTGCGTTTGTCCGAGGGGCAGGAGGTGTTCTTTCGTTTCTGGGATGGCGGCTATCTGCTGCCGATCCTGCAAGCGCTGGGGCCTGGGGCGGGGGAGGTGATTCCCGTATTTCGACGCTACTGGATCAATGGGCAGCTTCAGCACGTGCCGGGCATGGTGGTGGGGGCGGCGAAGAAAAGTCCCTGGTGGAATGTGCCGGCCACCCTACTCAAGCAGCTTGGCGAGCAGTCCAGCGTGACCCTGGTGGACAACCTGCTGCAATGGCTGGCCCAAGAACACCCCGACCTGCACGACGCCTTCGCACCCGCGACCTTGAAGCACAAGGTCGCGTACTTTGTGCGCCAGCCTTACGCCGGGGACCAGGCATTGGTTGCCTACCTGGCCGGCGAGGGGGGTTGAATCAGGCGTTCAGGGATTGCTGCAAGTCATCGAGCAGGTCTTCAATCGCCTCGATGCCTACCGACAGGCGGATCATCTCCGGACGCACACCGGCCTTGGCTTGCTCTTGTGTATTCATCTGCCGGTGAGTGGTGGAGGCCGGATGGCAGGCCAGGGATTTGGCATCGCCGATATTCACCAGGCGCTTGAAGATTTGCAGCGCATCGTAGAAGCGCACCCCGGCTTCATAGCCGCCTTTGAGGCCAAAGGAGAGGATCGCCGAGGGTTTGCCCTGCATGTACTTTTGCGCCAGATGATGGTGCGGGTGATCCGCCAGGCCGGCGTAGCTGACCCATTCCACCTGTTCGTGGGCCTGCAGGAACTGCGCGACTTTCAGCGCGTTCTCGGTGTGGCGCTCCATGCGCAGGGCCAGGGTTTCCAGGCCCTGCAGCAGAAGGAAGGCGTTCATCGGCGCCAGGGCGGCGCCGGTGTTGCGCAGCGGCACGGTGCGGGCCCGGGCAATAAAGGCCGCCGGGCCGAACTTTTCGGTGTAGACCACGCCATGGTAGGCCGGCTCCGGCTGGTTGAGGCCAGGGAATTTCTGCGGGTAGTCGGTCCAGGGGAAGGTGCCGCTGTCGACAATCACCCCGCCCAGGGAGTTGCCATGACCGCCGACATATTTGGTCAGGGAATGCACGACGATGTCTGCGCCAAACTGGATCGGCTTGCACAGGATCGGCGTGGCGACGGTGTTATCCACCATCAGCGGTACGCCGCGGGCGTGGGCAGCGTCGGCCAGGGCCTGCAGGTCGACGATATTGCCGGCCGGGTTGCCGATACTCTCGCAGTACACCAGCTTGGTGTTTTCGTCGATCAGTTCGGCGATGGCTTGGGCCGAGTCATCGCGGGCAAAGCGCACGTCGACGCCGAAGCTGGGCAGCAGGTGGGCGAACAGGGTGTAAGTGCCGCCGTACAACTGGGGGGTGGAGACGATATTGTCGCCGGCGCGGGTCAGGGCCTGGATGGCATAGTGGATTGCCGCGCTGCCTGCCGACACGGCCAGGGCCGCGATCCCGCCTTCCAGCGCCGCCATGCGCTGTTCCAGCACGTCATTGGTGGGGTTCATGATCCGCGTGTAGATATTGCCCGGCACGTCGAGGTTGAACAGGTCGGCGCCGTGCTGGGCGTTATCGAACTCGAAAGCGACGTTCTGGTAGATCGGTACGGCGACGGCCTTGGTGGTCGGGTCCGATTTGAAACCATGGTGCAGGGCGAGGGTGGCGTCTTTCATGGTGCTGTTTGACCTCCTTGGATTGCATGGGCAGCCCGGATAACGGGGGAGCTGGCTTGCCGGCGATAGCATCACCGCAGCGTATGGGTAATACCCCGTAGCCTGCATCGCGGGCAAGCCCGCTCCAACATAACCGGCTAGAACGTTTTCGGTGTTGCCCCTACGTTTGCGGCATAAGCACCGCCTGGCATGCAGCCCTGCACCTTTGCCCGCGTAAAAGGTAAACTTCGCCCCCTGCGCAGGAGCAACCATGAATTATCGTCACGCCTTTCACGCCGGCAACCACGCCGATGTCTTCAAACACCTGACCTTGACCCGCCTCATCGCCCTGATGTCGCGCAAGGAGCAGCCGTTTGCCTATCTCGACACCCACGCCGGGATCGGTCTGTACGACCTGCAAGGCGACCAGGCCAACCGCACCGGTGAATACCTGGAAGGCATCGCCCGCCTGTGGGGCGAGGCGGACCTGCCTGCGCTGACTGCTGACTACATGCGGGTGCTGCACGAGATGAACCCGGACGGCCAATTGCGCTATTACCCAGGCTCGCCGGAACTGGCGCGGCGCCTGACCCGGCCGCAAGACCGCGTGCTGCTCAACGAAAAACACCCGGAAGACGGCGTGCTGCTCAAGGACAACATGAAGGGCGACCGCCGCGTGAAGGTCCATCTGGGCGAAGGTTGGCATGTGCCACGGGCCTTGCTGCCAGTGCCGGAAAAGCGTGCCTTGATGTTGATCGACCCGCCTTTCGAAAAACTCGATGAGATGCAGCGCTGCGCCGCCTCCCTCAAGGAAGCCGTGGGCCGCATGCGCCAGACGGTCGCCGCGATCTGGTACCCGGTGAAGGACCAGCGCATGCTGCGCCGCTTCTATCAGGACCTGGCCGGCACCGGCGCGCCAAAGCTGCTGCGCGTGGAATTGCTGGTGCACCCGCTGGACACCCCCAACACCCTGACCGGCTCGGGCCTGGCGATTGCCAACCCACCGTGGGGCCTTGAGGAGGAGTTGCGTGAGCTGCTGCCGTGGCTGTCGAAGAAACTGGGACAGACCCAGGGTGGGTGGCAGATGGATTGGCTGATTGCTGAGTAACGGCATCGCTCTTTAGAGTGCTATCGCGGGCAAGCCCGCTCCCACAGGGTTATGTGAGGCCATGTGGGAGCGGGCTTGCCCGCGATGCTTTTGAGGTCAGATCGGGCAGGTCACGCCAGTCCCGCCGATCCCGCAGTAACCCTGCGGATTCTTCGCCAGGTACTGCTGGTGATAGGCCTCGGCGAAGTACACCGTCGGCGCCTGGTCGATTTCAGTGGTGATTTCCCCCAGGCCGGCCTTGGTCAGTTCTTCCTGATAAGCCTGTGCACTGGCCTTGGCCGCGTCCAGTTGCTCAGGGGTGGTGGCGTAGATCACCGAGCGATACTGGCTGCCAATATCATTGCCCTGGCGCATGCCCTGGGTCGGGTTGTGCAGCTCCCAGAACATCTTCAACAGGTCTTCGTACTTGAGTTTGGCCTGGTCATACACCACCAGCACCACTTCGCTATGGCCGGTCAGGCCCGAGCAGACTTCTTCATAGGTCGGGTTGGGCGTGAAGCCGCCGGCGTAGCCGACTACCGTGCTGACCACACCATCGCGCTGCCAGAACTTGCGTTCGGCACCCCAGAAACACCCCAGGCCAAAGATTGCAAAGCCCACATCATCCATGAACGGGCCCAGCAGCGGGTTGCCGTTGACGAAGTGTGTCTCGGGCAGGTTCATCGGGGTTTCACGACCAGGCAGGGCTTGTTCGGCAGTCGGCAGCACGTTTTTATTCACCAGGATTTCCGAGCGCAAGACCATGATCAGTCCTCTCGTCAGGTTGAGTTAACAGTTCAGACCACCAGTGTGCCCGAGTGTTACAGCGCTGTCAGGCGATTGGCCCGCGCGGATAGCGTTTGAGCTTGTCCAGCAACTCGGAGCCGGGGATTGGCCGGTCGAACAGGTAGCCCTGGCCGACGTCGCATCGATGGCGGCGCAGGAACGCCAGCTGCTCGGCGGTCTCGATGCCTTCGGCGACCACCTTGAGCTTGAGGTTGTGCGCCATGGCGATCACCGCCGAGGTGATTTCCATGTCGTCCTGGTTGTCCGGGATTTCATGGATAAAGCTGCGGTCGATCTTGATGATGTCGATGGGGAATTTCTTCAGGTAACTCAGGGATGAGTAACCGGTGCCGAAATCATCCATGGCCAGGGTCAGGCCGAAGCTCTTCAACTGGTCCAGTTGCAGGCGCGTATCTTCGGTGGCCTCCAGCAGCAGGCCTTCGGTCAGCTCCAGCTCCAGCAGATTGGCCGGCAGTTGTTCTTCCTTGAGGATGCTGGCGATGGAGGCCACCAGGTCCGGGTCGGAAAACTGCTTGGGCGACAGGTTGATCGCCACCTGCAGGTTGCCCATGCCGGCGGCGCTCAACTGCTTGCTCATGCGGCAGGCCTGGCGCGCGATCCATTTACCGATGGGGATGATCAGCCCCGTCTCTTCCGCGACGCTGATGAACTGGTCCGGACGGATCATGCCCTTTTCCGGGTGGTTCCAGCGCAGCAGCGCTTCCATGCCCAGCAAGCGGCCGCTGCGCAGGCACAGCTTGGGCTGGTAGAACACGTCCAGCTCGTTCTGGGTCAGGGCGCGGCGCAGGTTGTTTTCGACGAACAGTTTGTAACTGGCCTCGGCATTCAGCGCCTCGGTAAACACCTGTACCTGGTGCTTGCCGTTGGCCTTGGCCTTGTGCAGCGCCAGGCCGGCGTTGCGCATCAAGGTCTGCGGGTCGCGGCCATGCAGCGGCGCGCAGGCCAGGCCCACGGAGCCGGTGACACTGATCAACTGGTTGTCGACGAACATCGGTTTGTCGAGGGTCATCAACAGCTGGGAGGCCATTTGCTGGCCGACCTCAAGGTCGGCGTTATCCAGCAGCACTGCAAATTCGTTACTGGCAAAGCGCGCCAGGCTGCCGCCGGCATTGAGGCTGTTGCGCAGGCGCCGGGCCAGGCTGATCAGCAGCTTGTCGCCGGTCTGGTGGCCGAGGCTGTCATTGATCCGCTTGAAGTTGTCGATGTCCACCAGCAGCAGGCTGATGGGCGCGTCGCTGTCACGGGCAAAGCGCTCATCGAGGTTGCGGATAAACGCCGGACGGTTGCCCAGGTTGGTCAGGTTGTCGGTGTAGGCCAGGCGCTCGATACGCTGCTGGGCGAGCTTGGTCTGGGTGATGTCTTCGTAGATGCCGATGTAGTGGGTCAGTTCGCGGTTGTCGCCATAGACCTTGGAAATCGACAGCTGGCCCCAGTACGGCTCGAGGTTTTTGCGCCGGCTCTTGAATTCGCCCTGCCAACTGTTGCTCTTGGCCAGGCTGGAAGGGGCGTCGAACAACAGTTCGCTGAGGTTTTCCAGGGCCGGCAACTGGGCCAGGCGATGGCCGTGGACTTCCTCGGTGCTGTACTGGGTGATCGCGGTGAAGCTGGGGTTGACGTATTCCACCACGCCGTCGCAATTGACCAGCAGGAAGGCATTGGCACTTTGCTCCACCGCGCGCTGGAACAGGTGCAGGGCGCTGGTGGCGGTGCGACGATTGTGGTTGTTGATGACCTGGGCGAACTGGTCGGCCAGCTCGCCGGCAAAGGCGATCTCATCGGACAGCCAATCCCGGGTGCCAGTGCTTTGCTCCAGGCAGAGCACGCCCACGACCTGGCCATCGACACGGATACTGGCGTCGAGCATTGCATGGATGTCCATGGGCCGCAGGCTTTCGACCATTTCCCGGGTGCGCGGGTCGCGCATTGCATTGCTGGCGTCGATGGCACGGCTGCTGTGCAGGGCTTCGAGGTAGTCCGGGAAGCCACTGGCATCGATCGGTGCCGGCATATGGTGCTGTTGGTCGGCGCGATGAAACGCAGAGATCGGCACCAGTTGCTGGCCTTCGAGGTTCCAGATGCTGGCGCAGTCGATCTGGTAGATATCACAGGCGCTGCGGGTGATCAGTTCGGCGGCTTCTTGCAGGGAGTTGGTGGTGCTGTAGCGCTGGCGGGCCAGCAGCAGGATCAGTTCCTGCTGGGCGCGCACCCGCTCCAGGTGTTGCAACTGCTCCTGTTGCGCGCGCTGGTTGAGCTCCAGGGCGATCTGCAGGCGGCTGTTCTGGTCTTCCAGGTCGGCGGCGGGCATCGGTGCCAGGTTGCTGAACAAGCCGTCTACCACCATCAGGTAGCCGCGCAGCAAGTGACGATTGTGTTGCTTGTAGGCCTCGCCCACCTCCAGCAGGCTCAGCGGGCCGTCGTTGGTGTGCAGGGTGTAGCGCACCAGGTAATGGGGGCTGGCGGTCAGTTGCTGCTGGATCGCATCATGCAACTGGTAGCGTACCTGGGGTTCCATCAGGCTGGCGTAGGGGGCGCCGAGCAGCGAGCACAGCTCTACTGCGGGCAAGCCGAATTGGCGTTCACAATTGGGATCGAGGTACAGCAGCGCCCAGCTAGCCTCATTAAGCCGTTCGAAACGCAGCATACCGAGGCGCGAAGGCACCGGTAATTGCGTCACGACCTCGGCCGCCGTTCGGGCGACATCGGGTTGGCTTTTCATGGGGGAACTCGCTTGGAAAAATGCGCATCGCGCCGGGCTATCGCCCTCTTTACTGCTGTCTGCGGCAAGGTTGCATCATGCAGCGCGGACTGACAAGAGAGGATGAAGGCTAAGTGCTATAAGTGGGTTATCGGCCGCGCAGCGGTTTTCTACAGTCGCAATGATGGACGGTTATCCTGCATGCCCTTTGTAGGAGCGAACTTGCTCGCGAAAACCGTTAACGACAACGCGCCTGACCTGAATGCGCGTGGCGTCCTTGAGTTCTTCGCGAGCAAGTTCGCTCCTACACAAGGGCATGGGCAATTCGGCTGGGCAAAAAAAGCCCCGCCAAATTGGCGGGGTTGAGGTACGAGCGTGGCGCTCGGAAATCGTGCAGCCAGCCTCCCCCGATGAAGGGGGAGGCTGCTGCGGGTTACAGCAGGATGGTGCGGATATCGTTCAGCAACTGGCTCAGGCGCTGGGTGAAGCGTGCAGCGGCCGCGCCATTGATCACACGGTGATCGTAGGACAGCGACAGTGGCAGCATCAGCTTCGGCTGGAAGGCCTTGCCATCCCACACAGGCTGGATAGTGGCCTTGGAAACACCGAGGATCGCCACTTCCGGCGCGTTGACGATTGGCGTGAAGCCAGTGCCGCCAATGTGCCCGAGGCTGGAGATGGTGAAGCAGGCGCCTTGCATGTCGTCCGGAGTCAGCTTCTTGTCGCGGGCCTTGGCAGCCAGTGCCGCGGCTTCGCCAGCAAGTTGCAGCAGGCTCTTCTGGTCGACGTTCTTGATGACCGGCACCAGCAGGCCATCCGGGGTGTCGACCGCAAAGCCGATGTGCACGTACTTCTTGCGAATGATCGCTTTGCCGCTTGGTGCCAGCGAACTGTTGAAGTCCGGCAGTTCCTTGAGCAGGTGCGCACAGGCCTTGAGCAGCAGTGGCAGTACGGTCAGTTTCACGCCGGCCTTCTCGGCCACGGCTTTCTGCGCAACGCGGAAAGCTTCCAGGTCGGTGATGTCGGCCTGGTCGAACTGAGTCACGTGCGGAATGTTCAGCCAGCTGGCGTGCAGACCGGCCGCGCCGATTTGCATCAGGCGGGTCATCGGCACTTCTTCGATTTCACCGAAGCGGCTGAAGTCCACGGTGCGGATCGGCGGAATGCCTGAGCCACCGGTGGCAGCGCCGGCAGCCGGAGCTTCCTTGGCTTTTTGCATCATGGATTTGACGTAGACCTGCACGTCTTCCTTGAGCACGCGACCGTGTGGGCCGGTAGGGCTGACAGCACTCAACTCGACACCGAATTCACGGGCCAATTGACGCACGGCAGGGCCTGCATGAGCCTTGGCACCACTTGGCGCAGGGGCAGCAGCCGGGGCCGGAGCGGCCTCGGCTTTTGCCGCAGGAGCCGGGGCGGCGGCAGGTGCAGCTTCAGCCTTGGCGGCCGGAGCAGCAGCGGCTGGTGCAGGGGCTGCAGCAGGAGCTGCGCCGCCCGCGACTTTCAGCTTGAGGATGAAGTCGCCAGTGCCGACTTCGTCTTCCAGCTTGACCGCGATGCTTTCCACCACGCCGGCAGCCGGCGAAGGGATTTCCATGGAGGCCTTGTCGGACTCCAGGGTGATCAGCGACTGGTCGGCTTCGACGGTGTCGCCGACCTTGACCAGCAGCTCGATGATCTTGGCCTTGCCCGACGAACCGATGTCCGGGACGTGAATGTCCTGAACGGTGGCCGCTGCCGGTGCAGCAGCCGGGGCCGCTGGGGCCTCGGCAGCAGCAGCGGGCTTTTCAGCCGGCGCAGGGTCAGCAGCTGCAGCAGGTGCCGCCGCCGGGGCCGCGTCAGCGGCTCCTTCGATTTCCAGCTCCAGCAGTTCGTCGCCTTCTTTCAGGCGGTCGCCCAGCTTCACTTTCAGGCTCTTGACCACGCCGGCCTTGGGAGCAGGGATTTCCATGCTCGCCTTGTCCGATTCCAGGGTCAGGATGCTCTGGTCGGCTTCGACTTTGTCGCCGACCTTCACAAACAGTTCAATTACTTCACCTTCACCGCTGCCGATGTCAGGTACGCGAATGAGCTCGCTCACAGATAGTTTCCTCAGCAGTCCAGTGGGTTGCGTTTTTCCGGGTTGATCCCGAACTTGACGATGGCGTCAGCCACCACCTTGGGTTCGATCTCTCCACGGTCAGCCAAGGCTTCCAGGGCTGCCAACACCACGAAGTGACGATCGACTTCGAAGAAGTGACGCAGCTTCTTGCGGCTGTCACTGCGGCCGAAACCGTCGGTGCCCAGCACTTTGAATTCCTTGGACGGGACCCACTGGCGAATTTGTTCAGCAAACAGCTTCATGTAGTCGGTAGAGGCGATAACCGGACCTTTACGGCCAGCCAGGCACTCTTCGACGTAGCTCAGCGCAGGCTTCTGGCCTGGGTGCAGGCGGTTGCTGCGTTCCACGGCCAGGCCGTCGCGACGCAGTTCGTTGAAGCTGGTAACGCTCCACACGTCAGCGCCGACGTTGAACTCTTCACGCAGGATCTTCGCCGCTTCACGCACTTCGCGCAGGATGGTGCCGGAGCCCATCAGCTGTACGTGGTGTGCCGCTTCCTTGGTGTCTTCTTCGAGCAGGTACATGCCCTTGATGATGCCTTCTTCAACACCGGCCGGCATGGCAGGTTGCTGGTAGGACTCGTTCATCACGGTGATGTAGTAGAAAACGTCCTGCTGCTCTTCGGTCATCTTCTTCATGCCGTCCTGGATGATCACCGCCAGCTCGTAGCCGTAGGTTGGATCAAAGGTGCGGCAGTTCGGGATGGTGGCAGCCAGGATGTGGCTGTGACCGTCTTCGTGTTGCAGGCCTTCGCCGTTGAGCGTGGTACGGCCGGCGGTGCCGCCGATCAGGAAGCCACGGGTACGGCTGTCGCCTGCTGCCCAAGCCAGGTCGCCAATACGCTGGAAGCCGAACATCGAGTAGAAGATGTAGAACGGCAGCATTGGCTGGTTGTGGCTGGAGTACGAAGTACCGGCAGCGATGAAGGAGCTCATGGCGCCCGCTTCGTTGATGCCTTCTTCGAGGATCTGGCCCTTCTTGTCTTCCTTGTAGAACATCACCTGGTCTTTATCGACTGGCTCGTAGAGCTGGCCGACGGAGGAGTAGATGCCCAACTGGCGGAACATGCCTTCCATACCGAAGGTACGGGCTTCGTCCGGGATGATCGGGACGATGCGCGGGCCGATCTCCTTGTCCTTGACCAGCTGCGCGAGGATCCGCACGAAGGCCATGGTGGTGGAGATTTCACGGTCGCCCGAACCATCAAGGATTGCCTTGAGGGTGCTGAGGTCCGGTGTCGGTACGCTGAAGCTCTGGGCGCGGCGCTGTGGCACGAAACCACCCAGGGCAGTGCGACGCTCGCTGAGGTAGCGGGCTTCGGCGCTGTTCGGCTCTGGCTTGAAGAACGGCAGGTTCTCCAGCTCTTCATCCTTGACCGGGATGTCGAAGCGGTCACGGAACAACTTCAGGCTGTCGACGTCGACTTTCTTGGTGTTGTGCGCAGTGTTCTTCGCTTCGCCGGCACCGGTGCCATAACCCTTGATGGTCTTGGCCAGGATGACGGTAGGTTGTTCTTTGTGGTTGACCGCTTCGTGGTACGCCGCGTAGACCTTGTACGGGTCGTGGCCGCCACGGTTGAGTTTCCAGATCTCGTCGTCGGAGAGGTCAGCAACCATCGCCTTGAGTTCAGGCGTGTTGAAGAAGTGTTCACGTACGAACGCGCCGTCTTTGGCCTTGTAGTTCTGGTACTCGCCGTCGATGACTTCGTCCATGCGACGTTGCAGGATGCCGTCGACGTCCTTGGCCAGCAGTGGGTCCCAGAAACGACCCCAGATGACTTTGGTCACGTTCCATTGGGCACCGCGGAACACGCCTTCGAGTTCCTGGATGATCTTGCCGTTGCCGCGAACCGGGCCGTCGAGGCGCTGCAGGTTGCAGTTGATGACGAAGATCAGGTTGTCCAGCTTCTCGCGGCCGGCCAGGGAGATGGCGCCCAGGGATTCCGGCTCGTCGCACTCGCCGTCGCCCAGGAAGCACCAGACTTTCTGCTTGCCTTCGGGGATGAAGCCACGGGCTTCCAGGTACTTCATGAAACGTGCCTGGTAAATCGCCTGGATCGGGCCCAGACCCATGGAAACGGTCGGGAACTGCCAGAAGTCAGGCATCAGCCAAGGGTGCGGGTACGACGACAGGCCGCCACCGTCGACTTCCTGGCGGAAGTTGTTCATCTGGTCTTCGGTGATGCGACCTTCCATGAACGCACGGGCGTAGACGCCTGGCGAGGTGTGGCCCTGGAAGTAGATCAGGTCGCCGCCGTGTTCGTCGGTCGGGGCCTGGAAGAAGTAGTTGAAGCCGATGTCATACAGGGTTGCGCTGGAAGCGAAGCTGGAGATGTGACCGCCCAGGTCAGAATCTTTCAAGTTCGTGCGCATAACCATCGCCATCGCGTTCCAGCGTACCAGCGAGCGAATGCGGCGTTCCATGAACAGGTCGCCAGGCATGCGTGCTTCGTGGGTAACGGGGATGGTGTTGCGGTATGGCGTGGTGATGGCGTAAGGCAGTTGCGAGCCGCTGCGGGTCGCGAGTTCGCCCATACGGGTCATCAGGTAATGCGCACGGTCTTCGCCTTCTTTGTCGAGAACCGATTCCAGGGCGTCCAGCCATTCCTGGGTTTCGACGGGATCGAGGTCTTGCATGGCTTGCTCCAGGGCGGAAAGGCTACCAGAATCGGTTGCCTGAAGTTTGCGACTGGCCTTGTGGGCAGACGACATAAATTCTTGGATGGCCGAAGGTTGCTTCGGCGTCCTGTAGTTTTACTACAAATCGTCGGCCATTTCAGCCTTTCGAATGTATATACGAGTAGTAAAACTACACAAGACTGAGTGTATGACTCGGTCTGGCTGGTGAGCATAATCGTTATTGTTGATCTTTTGCGAACAAGAAAAGGTAGAAGTTTAATGTTGCCTGCCAAAATTAATGAATTTTCAGCTATTTCTAACTTTTGTTCGACAGTCCTTCGCCAAGCGTGGTTCTTGCGTTCACAGCCACAAGCCATTTACACGCCGATCAAGGATAGACCATGAGCCTTCCAATGCTGGTTGAACTCCCTGCCGTTCTGTTGCCGTTTGCCAGCCGGGCCGAGCAGTCATTTCGTGACGCAGCGGCCATGCTGGATGCCGATCATGGCCTGTCCGCGTGGACGCCGCAACGTTGGGCCGACTTCGCCCGTGTCTGCGCCGCCAGTGATTTTGTGATTGAACAGAGTGTTCGTGACCCTTTGATGTTGCTGGAACTGGTGGCCTGGGGCGAACTGGATCGCGGCTTTGCACCCGATGAGCTGTGTGGGCAGATTGCCGCAGCGGTGCAACAGGTTGAAACAGAAGACGAGCTGGGCCGCGTCCTGCGTCGCCAGCGGACCCGCCAGCAGGTGCGGATTATCTGGCGCGACCTGACCCGACAGGCGGACCTGGTGCAGACCTGCCGCGACCTGTCTGACATGGCCGACGCCAGCATCGACCAGGCTTACCAGTGGCTGTACCAGCGCCATTGTGCGCAATTTGGCACCCCCACCGGCGGGCGCAGCGGCGAACCGCAGCAGATGGTCATCCTCGGCATGGGCAAGCTGGGGGCGGTGGAGTTGAACCTGTCGTCGGACATCGACCTGATCTTCGCCTACCCCGAGGGCGGCGAGACCGTGGGCGCCAAGCGTGCCCTGGACAATCAGGAGTTCTTTATCCGCCTGGGCCAGAAGCTGATCAAGGCCCTGGACCCGATGACCGTCGACGGTTTTGTGTTCCGTGTCGACATGCGTTTGCGGCCGTATGGTTCAGCCGGGGCGCTGGTGCTCAGTTTCAATGCCTTGGAGCAGTACTACCAGGACCAGGGGCGCGACTGGGAACGCTACGCGATGATCAAGGCGCGGGTGGTGGCCGGCGATCAGGTGGCGGGTGCGCAGTTGCTCGACCTGCTGCGCCCGTTCGTCTACCGGCGCTACCTGGACTTTTCTGCGATCGAAGCGCTGCGCACCATGAAGCAGTTGATCCAGCAGGAAGTGCGGCGCAAGGGCATGGCCGACAATATCAAGCTGGGCGCGGGCGGCATCCGCGAGGTGGAGTTTATCGCCCAGGCGTTCCAGCTGATTCATGGCGGGCGCGACCTCAGCCTGCAACAACGGCCATTGTTGAAGGTGCTGGGCACCCTGGAAGGCCAGGGCTACCTGCCGCCGGCGGTGATTGCCGAGCTGCGCAGCGGCTATGAATTCCTGCGTTACACCGAACATGCAATCCAGGCCATCGCTGATCGCCAGACACAGATGCTGCCCAACACTGACGAAGACCAGGCGCGGATCGCGTTCATGATGGGCTTTGCCGACTGGACCGCGTTCCATGAGCAATTGATGTACTGGCGTGGCCGGGTGGACTGGCATTTTCGCCAGGTGATTGCCGATCCGGACGAAGAGGAGGGTGTAGAAAGCGAATTGGTGGTGGGCGGCGAGTGGTTGCCGCTGTGGGAAGAGTCCCAAAATGAAGAGGCGGCCTGTCGCCAATTGGCCGAAGGTGGTTTTGCCGACGCACCCAAGGCCCTCAAGGCCCTGGCCAGCCTGCGCGGCAGCCCGCAGTTGCGGGCGATGCAGCGCCTGGGGCGTGAGCGTTTGGACGCGTTTATCCCGCGCCTGCTGGCCCAGGCGGTCGAGCACGCTAATCCCGACTTGGTGCTGGAGCGCGTATTGCCGCTGGTGGAAGCGGTGGCGCGGCGGTCCGCTTATCTGGTGCTGTTGACCGAAAACCCTGACGCCCTGCGTCGGCTGTTGACCCTGTGCGCCGCCAGCCCGTGGATTGCCGAGCAGATCACCCGCTTCCCGCTGCTGCTGGACGAATTGCTCAACGAAGGCCGGTTGTTCAAGCCGCCCTTGGCGCCGGAGTTGGCCGCCGAATTGCGCGAGCGCCTCACGCGCATCCCCGAGGATGACCTTGAGCAGCAGATGGAAGCCCTGCGCCACTTCAAGCTGGCCCACCGCCTGCGCGTAGCGGCGTCGGAAATCGCCGGCAGCCTGCCGCTGATGAAGGTCAGCGACTACCTGACCTGGCTTGCCGAGGCCATTCTCGAGCAAGTGCTGGCCCTGGCCTGGCGCCAGACCGTGGCCCGCCACGGTACGCCGCAGCGCCTGGACGGCACCTTGTGCGATCCCGGATTTATCATCGTCGGCTATGGCAAGGTCGGCGGCATCGAGCTGGGACATGGCTCGGACCTGGACCTGGTGTTTATCCATGACGGTGACCCGCAGGCCGAAACCGATGGCGCCAAGCCGATCGATGGTGCGCAGTTCTTTACGCGCCTGGGCCAGCGGATCATTCACCTGTTGACCACCCAGACCAACTCCGGGCAATTGTACGAAGTGGATATGCGCCTGCGACCTTCTGGCGCATCCGGGCTGCTGGTCAGCTCCCTGGGGGCCTTTGCCCGCTATCAGGAAAACGAGGCCTGGACCTGGGAGCATCAGGCCCTGGTGCGGGCGCGGGTATTGGTCGGCAGTCAGGATGTGGGCCGCGCGTTTGAAGGCGTGCGGGCGCAGGTGTTGGGGCGCACACAGGACCTGGCGAAGCTGCGCCAGGAGGTCAGCGAGATGCGCGCCAAGATGCGCGACAACCTGGGCACCAAGTCGACCGGGGCCGGCACGGCGGCGAATGCCTTCGAGCCCACGGCGGTGTTCGATCTCAAGCAGGACGCCGGAGGTATCGTCGATATTGAATTTATGGTGCAATACGCCGCTTTGGCGTGGTCTGCGCAACATCCGTCGTTGCTACGCTATACCGACAATATCCGCATCCTGGAAGGCCTGGAGCAGGTCGGGCTGATGCCCGCCGCCGATGCCCACCTGTTGCGCGAGGTGTATAAGGCCTACCGCTCGGCGGCCCATCGCCAGGCCCTGCAGAACGAGGCTGGGGTGGTTGCCGGGGATCAGTTTGCTGACGAACGGCGCCAGGTGAAACGGATCTGGCAAGAACTGGGGTTAAGCTAAAACACTACAGCGACCCCAATTGAATGTGGAGACCGGCTTTATGTGGGAGCGGGCTTGCCCGCGATGCAGGCGCTGCGGTCTGGCTGGCAGCACGCGGTGATGCTATCGCGGGCAAGCCCGCTCCCACACAAACCGTGACCTACAGTAATTATCGAGGCGGGGAGGCATGAGCCTCCCCGAATCGTTTGTGGAAACTACATGAATATTCTGATCGTTGGGCCCAGTTGGGTCGGTGACATGGTGATGGCGCAGACACTGTTCCAGTGCCTGAAACAGCGTCATCCCGACTGCCAAATCGACGTGCTCGCCCCCGAGTGGAGCCGGCCGATCCTGGAGCGCATGCCTGAAGTCCGGCAGGCCTTGAGCTTCCCGCTCGGCCATGGCGCGCTGGAACTGGCGACCCGACGGCGCATCGGCAAGTCCCTGGCCGGCCAGTATGACCAGGCGATCCTGCTGCCCAACTCGATGAAGTCGGCGCTGGTGCCGTTCTTTGCCGGCATCCCCAAGCGCACCGGCTGGCGCGGCGAGTTCCGCTATGGCTTGCTCAATGATGTGCGCAAGCTCGACAAGGCCCGCTACCCGCTGATGATCGAGCGCTTCATGGCCCTGGCCTACGCGCCTGATGCCGAGTTGCCGGCGCCGTATCCGCGGCCGAGCCTGCAAATCGACCCGGTTACTCGCGATGCGGCCCTGGCCAAGTTCGGCCTGACCCTGGATCGGCCGGTGCTGGCGCTGTGTCCGGGCGCCGAGTTTGGCGAGTCCAAGCGCTGGCCGTCGGAGCACTACGCCAGGGTCGCCGAGCTGAAAATCCGCGAAGGCTGGCAAGTCTGGCTGTTTGGCTCGAAAAACGATCACTCGGTGGGTGAAGACATCCGACAACGCTTGATCCCCGGCCTGCGCGAAGAAGCGGTCAACCTCAGTGGCGATACCTCGCTGGCCGAGGCGATTGACCTGCTGTCCTGCGCCGATTCGGTGGTGTCCAACGACTCCGGCCTGATGCATGTGGCCGCTGCGCTGAACCGCCCGCTGGTGGCGGTGTATGGCTCCACGTCACCAGGCTTCACCCCGCCATTGGCCGACAAGGTTGAAGTGGTGCGCCTGGGCCTGGATTGCAGCCCGTGTTTTGAACGCACCTGCCGTTTCGGCCACTACAATTGCCTGCGTCAGTTGCTGCCCGATTCGGTAGCCGAGGCCTTGCAGCGGTTGCAGGGCAACGTGGTCGAGGTTCATTGAGTTGCGGGTACTGGTAATCAAGACCTCATCCCTGGGCGATGTGATCCACGCATTGCCGGCATTGACCGACGCGGCCCGGGCGATTCCGGGGATTCGCTTCGACTGGGTGGTGGAGGAAGGCTTCGCCGAAATCCCCACCTGGCATCCTGCGGTGGACAAGGTGATCCCGGTGGCGATTCGCCGCTGGCGCAAGAACCTCTGGCAGACCTTCAAGAGCGGCGAATGGCGGCGCTTCAAGAAGCAGATCCAGTCCACCAAATATGACCTGGTGATCGACGCCCAGGGCCTGCTGAAAAGCGCCTGGCTGACCCGCTATGTGCGGGCGCCGGTGGCCGGCTTCGACAAGCAGTCGGCCCGCGAGCCCATTGCCGCACGTTTTTACTCCCGGCGCCTGGCGGTTGCCCGTGGTCAGCATGCAGTTGAGCGCTTGCGCCAGTTGTTCGCCGTGGCCCTGGGCTATGACCTGCCCAAGGGTCTGGGGGATTACGGCCTGAGCACCGAAAAACTGCTGGGCTTGCCGCCCAAGAAACCGTTCGTGCTGCTGCTGCACGGCACCACCTGGGACACCAAGCATTGGCCCGAAGCCTACTGGCGCGACCTGGCCGAACGCATGGGCAGCCTGGGGGTGGATGTGAAGTTGCCGTGGGGCAACGCCGCCGAGAAAGCTCGGGCCGAGCGCCTGGCCCAAGGCCTGGCCAACGCCGAAGTGTTGCCTAAATTGAATCTGGCCGGTGTGGCACGCGTCCTGGCTGGTGCCCGGGCCTGTGTCGCCGTGGATACCGGCCTGGGGCATCTGGCGGCTGCGCTGGATGTGCCGACGATCTCTCTGTTCGGCCCGACCAACCCGGGCCTGACCGGTGCGTATGGCAAGGCGCAGATCCATTTGGGCAGCGATTTCCCCTGCGCGCCGTGCCTGCAAAAGAAATGCACCTACCAACCGACCGCTGAAGACCAGCGCCGGTTTGATCTCAAGCGCGAGTGGCCGCTGTGCTTTACTCGCCTGAACCCTGAGCGTGTGGCCAGCCGACTGAGCACGTTGTTATTGGCTGAGGAGCTGCACTGATGCAACTGGCATTTGTTCTGTACAAATATTTCCCCTTTGGTGGCTTGCAGCGCGACTTCATGCGCATCGCCCTGGAGTGCCAGCAGCGCGGCCACCAGATCCGTGTCTACACCCTGATCTGGGAAGGCGACATCCCGCCGGGCTTTGAAGTGCTGGTGGCGCCGGTCAAGGCGTTCTTCAATCATCGGCGCAACGAAAAATTGACCGCCTGGATGCAGGCCGACCTGGCCAAGCGCCCGGTGGACCGCTTGATCGGCTTCAACAAAATGCCGGGCCTGGATGTGTACTACGCCGCAGACGGCTGTTTTGAAGACAAGGCGCAGAACCTGCGCCACTCGCTGTACCGCAGTTTTGGCCGCTATCGGCATTTTTCCGAGTACGAACGCGCGGTGTTTGCCAAGGACGCCAAGACTGAAGTCCTGATGATCTCCGAGGTCCAGCAGCCGCTGTTTATCAAGCATTACGACACGCCGCTGGAGCGTTTCCACCTGTTGCCGCCGGGCATCGCCCAGGATCGTCGGGCGCCGCCGGATGCGGCACAGATCCGGGCCGGGTTCCGGGCCGAATTCAACCTCGCGGACGATGATTTGCTGCTGGTGCAGATCGGTTCGGGCTTCAAGACCAAGGGCGTGGACCGCAGCCTCAAGGCGCTGGCGGCGCTGCCTGCGGATCTGAAAAAGCGCACCCGCCTGTTTGTAATTGGCCAGGACGACCCCAAAGTATTCCAACTGCAGAGTGCTACCCTTGGGCTGGGCGACAACGTGCAGTTCCTCAAGGGGCGCAGTGATATCCCGCGTTTCCTGCTGGGCGCCGACCTGTTGATTCACCCGGCGTACAACGAAAATACCGGGACTGTGCTGCTCGAAGCCCTGGTGGCCGGGTTGCCGGTGTTGGTCACGGCGGTGTGTGGGTATGCCCATTACATCCGCGAGGCCGATTGCGGGCGTGTGCTGGACGAGCCGTTCGAGCAGGCCCAGCTCAACCAGTACCTGGCCGGGATGCTCAGCGATCAGCAGCAACGTGCGGCCTGGAGCCGCAATGGTCTGGCCTTCGCCGAGACGGCCGACCTCTATAGCATGCCGCAGCACGCTGCGGATGTAATTCTGGCGGAGCAACACTGATGAAGTTGATTCTTGCCGAACCGTTCAAGAGCCTTTGGGCCGGGCGCGATGCGTTCGCCGAAGTCGAGCTGTTGGACGGTGAGGTTTACCGTGAACTGGAAGCCCGTCGTACCTTGCGTACCGAGGTGGATGGGCGCGGCTACTTTGTGAAAATCCACCGTGGCATCGGCTGGGGTGAAATCTTCAAGAACCTGTTCACCGCCAAGTTGCCGGTGCTGGGCGCCGGGCAGGAGTGGCAGGCAATCCAGCGCCTGCACGAAGTTGGCGTACCGACCATGACCGCCGTGGCCTATGGCGAACGCGGCGCCAACCCGGCCGACCAGCATTCCTTTATTGTCACCGAAGAGCTGGCGCCGACCATCAGCCTGGAAGACTTGAGCATGGATTGGCTCAAGCAGCCGCCCGAGCCGCGTCTCAAGCGCGCGCTGATTGCCGAAGTGGCGCGCATGACCGGGATGATGCATCGCGCTGGCGTCAACCATCGTGACTGCTACATCTGTCACTTCCTGCTGCACACCGACAAGCCGGTAACCGCCGATGACTTCAAACTCTCGGTGATCGACCTGCACCGCGCCCAGGTGCGGCCGCGCATCAGCCAGCGCTGGCGCAACAAGGATTTGGCGGCCCTGTATTTCTCGATCCTGGATATTGGCCTGACCCGCCGCGACAAGTTGCGCTTCCTCAAAGGCTACTTCCAGCAGCCCCTGCGCCAGATCCTGGCCGAGGAAGGCGCGTTGCTGCAGTGGCTGGAGCGTAAGGCCAGCAAGCTCTATGACCGCAAAGTCCGGTACGGAGGTGCACTCTGATGGCGGGTTGGAACCTGGAACCTGCTTACTCGGAGCTTGTGGACGATTTTGGTAGCCTCGACGCAGTGTTCGCCCTGCAAGGCGAGCGGCTGACCCGTGATCCGCTGTCCGAAGTCATTCGCGTGGAGCGCGGCGGGATCAACTATTACGTCAAGCGCTACACCGGCGCCGGCAAAGGCCTGCGCCGTTACCTGGGCAAGCCCCGGGTCAAGTCCGAGTGGCAGAACCTCAAGCGCTTCGCCAAGTGGGGCATCCCAACCGCCGAAGTCGTGGCCTGGGGCCTGGAGCGCAAGGGCCTGGCCTATGATCGTGGGGCGATGATCACCCGCGAGTTGCCGCGCACCGAAGACCTGGCGGCCCTGGCTGAACGCAAGGACCCGCAATTGTCCGACCCGGTGTGGGTCGACAAGGTCAGCCGCCAGCTCGCTGAATACACCCGGACCATGCACGACCACCGCTTTACCCACAACGATTTGAAGTGGCGCAACCTGCTGATCGACGACCAGCAGACCCTGTACCTGATCGACTGCCCCAACGGTGACTTCTGGCGCGGGTTCTGGCTCAAGTACCGGATCACCAAGGACTTGGCGTGCCTGGACAAGGTTGCCAAATACCACTTGTCTGCCACCCAGCGCCTACGCTTCTACATGCAATATCGTCGGCGCAAGCACCTGGGCGTATCGGATAAACAGCGGATCCGCCATGTACTGAAGTTTTTCGAGGGACGCGAATGAATGACTTCCTGGCAACTGAAGACCGGGCCTTGCTGGAGCGCAATGGCCTGGCTGACTTTGATGCCCTGTGGGCCAGGCAACTGGACGCAGTGGACGAGCCCAACACCAGTCGCGGCGGTTGGAGCAGCGTGTTTCGCCTGGAGCTGGAGGGTCGCGGTTTTTACCTCAAGCGCCAGAGCAACTACCTGACGCGCACCCTGCATCGGCCGTTTGGCGAGCCGACCTTTGCCCGCGAGTTTCGCAATATCAGCCGCTATCGGCAGAAGGCGATCCCGGCTTTGCAGGCCGCCTTTTATGGTGAGCGCAAAGTTGCGGGCGAATACCGCGCCTTGCTGCTGACCCGCGCGCTGGATGGCTGGAATGACCTGGATTCGCTGCTGGAGCAGTGGCCAGCCCTGAGCGACGCCCAGCACCATGCGATCCTCGTGGCCTGCGGCCAGTTGGCGCGCAAGCTCCATGGAGTCGGCCAGGTGCATGGCTGTTTTTACCCCAAGCATATCTTCCTGCAGGCCACTGGCGACGGTTACGCAGCGCAGTTGATCGACCTGGAAAAGACCCGACCGCTGTTGCTCGGCCGGCGTGACCGGGTCAAGGACCTGGAGCCGTTGCTGCGGCGTGCCGGGGCCTGGACTGCAGAGCAGGTGCGGCAGTTTCTGGCGGCCTACCTCGACCAGCCGGTGGACAGCTCTCTGGTGGATACCTGGGCACGTTACCTGGCAGGGCGGCGCAGTCACAAGGAGGCCCGCTGATGCGCTTGTCTGAACTCAAAAATGCCGGGCGCACGCCTGCGCTGCCCTTGAGTATCGAGTTGGCGGATGCGGCCGGCCCAGGGCAATTGCAGCTGCTGAGCCTACTGCGGGTGTTGCCGGGCCAGCGTTATGTGGGTGCGGCTATCTGGCGCGGCCGGCCGGTGCTGGCCAAGTTGCTGGTGGGTGGCAGCGCCGCCCGGCATTTCCAGCGTGAACTCCAGGGCGTGCGCCTGCTGGCCGAGCAAGGCCTGACCACGCCGCTGTTGCTGGCTGACGGTCTGCAAGACGGTGAGGGCGGCTGGCTGTTGTTCGAGTTTCTCGACGGCGCACACAGCCTGGCCGAGGCCTGGGCAGCGGTTGAAAGCATGCCGCCTCTGGCGGATGAACAGCAGGCTGTGTTGGCCGAAGCGCTGGGCGCGATTGCACAGATGCACGCCAAGGGCCTGTGGCAGGAAGACCTGCACCTGGACAACCTGATGCGCCAGGGCGACAAGCTGTATTTGATCGATGGTGGCGGGATCTGCGTCGAACAGGCGGGCAAGCCCCTGTCACGCAACCGGGTACTGGAAAACCTCGGGGTGTTTTTTGCCCAGTTGCCGAGCGACCTCGAGCCGTTTACCGAAGAATTGTTGGTGTACTACCTGTTAAGCAATGGCGAACACGCCTTGCCCCTGGAAGCCCTGCAAAAGCAGGTGCGCAAAGTGCGGGCCTGGCGCTTGAAAGACTTCCTGGGCAAGGTCGGCCGCGAGTGCACCTTGTTCAGCGTGGTGCGCGGGGCCTTTGGGCTGCGGGCGATCCGCCGGGAAGAGGAGGCGGCCCTGCTACCGGTACTGGCAAACGTCGATGGGCTCATCGGCCAAGGCCAGATGTACAAGGCCGGTGCCTCGGCCACGGTGGCCCGAGTGGATGTGGCCGGGCGACCACTGGTGATCAAGCGCTACAACATCAAGGGTTTTGTGCACTGGCTCAAGCGCTTCTGGCGGCCAAGCCGCGCCTGGCACGCCTGGTACGAAGGCAATCGCCTGACGTTCCTGGGGATCGCCACGCCCAAGCCCCTGGCACTCCTGGAACGGCGTTTTTTCTGGCTGCGCAGCCGGGCGTATCTGGTTACCGAGCATTTGGCCGGGCCAGACCTGATTGAGCATCTGGCCCCTTATGTCGAAAGCGGCGAGGTACCCGAGCCCGAACTGTTGGCCCTGGAGCGCCTGTTTGGCGAACTGATACGCGAGCGGATCAGTCATGGCGACTTCAAGGGGCGCAACCTGTTCTGGCAGGGGGGGCGCTGGGTGCTGATAGATCTGGACTCGATGTGCCAGCACGGCTCGCTGAGTAGTTTTGCGCCGGCGTTTGCCAAGGATCGTGCGCGGTTCATGCGCAACTGGCCGGTCGATAGCGCGTTGTATCGAGTAATCGATCAGCGCTTGCCCAGCAGGATCGACGGCGTCCTGTAGCTGCACGCTTGCCCGCTCCTGACAGGGCGGGCTCAGCTCATGCGTAGTGTTTCATCTTGTATATTGATTAATGATTGTTGAGTCGTTGTGCGCTCGAATTATTTGAGAGCGCAAAATCATGTCATGAAAAACTGATCTTAAGTGTATGTGGGGAGTTCTGTCTCGGATTAGTCCGATACTTCTCATTGGGTGTGTATGTGTTCGGTTATGTGGTTTTACATCTCGTGATGTTTGATCTTTATTTGAGTTTTTTGTGCTGTTGAAAGTTGTGGGTTGGGGATGTAGCTTTTGCGTTAACAGGTTGCGTGGCCTGTTAATGTCTTTAAGTTTGGAGAGTTTTATCATGTCTAATATTGGTAGTGTTTCGGGTTATAACTTTCAACCTTATGAGGGAGTTGGCTATAAGGAAAAAGATATAGCTCGGCCCAATAAACTGGATCTTACCGCTGGAGAGGATGCGCAAGTGCTTGATCCCCGCACCGGCACCTGGGGGCCGGCGGTCGCTGCTGGCGAGGGTCGAGGCAGGGCTCCTGAGGAGCCTATCGATAGGGAAATTCCCTATGACCCTACCGGCAAAAGCTACGGGCCGGCCGATGCTGCCGGTCAGGTGATAGATGTGGAGATTCCTTATGACCCTACGGGAAAGAGCTATGAATCTACCGACCCGGATGGTCAATTGATTGATGTGGAAATTCCTTATGATCCTACCGGGCTCTATGGTAGTACTCCGGACAAGAACGAAACCGATAAACCCGCTAGCACTCATCGTACTCACTTGAGTTCTATTCGGTAAGTTGGGTGGCTTCATAAGTAAATAGTTTGGCCGGCGTTTGTTTGGTCGCAATTGAGGAGTGGCGTCTAGTGCAGTTAAGGCATGTGGCGTCACTTTTTCCAGTTGCGCCTTTGTTTAACGATATGTCGTGGTGTTACAGCGACCGAGTAAGCGCCGGCAAGCCGGCGCCTCCTGGTGGGGTCAGAACTGATACTGGGCGCCGGCTCCGGCATACCAGGATCGCCCCGGTGCCGCTTCGTAATAGCGCCCGTTACTGTCGCCAACAATCACAGAGCCGACATATTGGCGGTCCAGCAGGTTATCCAGGCGCAAGGTCTGGTGAAAGGTCCAGTGTTCGACCTTCTGCTCAAACCGCGCACGCCAGTTGAAGACGCTGTAGCCCGGCGCAGCACGCTCCTGGTTGGTGTCCTCGACATAGATCTTGCTGCGGTACATGCCTTCGACGGCGGTGCTGACCCAGTCCCGTGGTTTCCAGTTCAGCTCGGCAAACAGCAGGGTCTGCGGGACGCCGGGCAGGTAGTTGCCTTTGTCGATGGTTTTGCTGTTGTTGCTGAAGTCACTGTCGTAGGTAGCTTGCAGGCGGGTGTAGGCGAGGTTGGCGCTCCATTGTTCGCTCAGTTGGCTTTCGATGCCCAGTTCAAAGCCGCGGCGCAGGGTGCGGCCGGCGTTTTGGTAAGTGCTGCGGCCGCCACTGGACTGCTGTACCACCAACTCGTCATCCGTAGTGATCTGGAACAGCGCAGCGTTGATTCGGGTGTCTTGACCAACCCGTGCTTTCAGGCCGACCTCATACTGCTTGCTGACTGAGGGTTTTAGCGCAAAGTTGAAGCCATTTACTGCGCTGGAGTAGGCCAGTTCTGCCTGTGTTGGTGTTTCGAAACCTTTCCCTGCGCTCACATAAGCGTGCAAGTCCGGAGTGAAGGCATACATGGCGCTGATCGATGGTGTGTTTTTTTGGTAGGTCTTGCTGCCGCTATCGTTGCCGTCATTGGCACTCACAAAGTGATCATCAACGTCCATTTTCATCGTGCTGTGGCGTAGTCCAGCTTGCAGGGTCCAATTGCCCAGTAGCCAGTTGGCCTGGATGAATGGATCGATGCTGGTGGCAGTATCAATTTCGTCACGGCCCAAGGCGCCTTTTACGCCATGCTCACCATTGACGGTGTTGGAATACCCTTGACGATCATCCTCACTACGGTCGTAGTCGAGGCCAGTGATCAGGGTCAGTTCTCCCGGAGCGCTGATGATAGGTTGCAGCCAGTGGGCTGAGCCTCCATAGAATTTGCGGTCAAAGGCCACTACCCCTCCGCGCGCGTTGGCGGGGTTGGGATTGCCATTGGCGAACTTGTCTGGAATCGACAAATACTGAATCACACTCCGCCGCCCCGTATAGGCATTGACCTGCAACGTCGCATCGCCCATGTAGCGCTCGTAATTCATCCCCAACTGCTGGTGATCGATGCTCTTGCGTGTGTTGTACGTCAAGGCGTTGCTGCTGACCGAACGTGGGTCGGCCTTGTAGCCCGCCCAGGTCTGCCCCAGCGGATCCTGGGTGCCATTCTGCTCCAGGCTGCTGTAGATCAGGGCCAGCTTGCTGTCGTCATCGGGTTCGACGTTGAGCTTGGCGAAGGTCTGGTCGCGGCGAGCGCTGCTGTGGTCGCGGTAGCCGTCGGTGTCCATGCGCGAGGCGTCGAGGACAAACCCGGCGCCCTGTACCGCGCCTTCGGCGCTGAGGTGGTTCTTGTTCAGGCCGTCGCTGCCGAACAGGGTTTCGGCGCCGATACGTGGTGCGCCCTCGCCATTGCGCGAGAACATCTGGATCACCCCGCCGGCGTTGCTGCCATACAGGGTGGCGGCTGGGCCGCGCAGTACTTCTATGCGCTCGGCGGTGTCAAGGTTGAACGTTGCCGCCTGGCCCTGGCCGTCCGGGGTGCTGGCGGGGATACCATCGGCAATCAGCTTGATCCCGCGTACGCCAAACGCCGAGCGCGCGCCAAAGCCACGGGACGAAATCTGCAAGTCCTGGGCGTAGTTCTGCCGGTTCTGCACCACCAGCCCCGGCACGCGGGACAGGGCCTCCGAGGCGTTGATGCCCAACTGGCCATCGCTGATCTGCTCACGGCTGATGCTGTCCACCGAGTAGGGCAGGTCGAAGCTGCGACTGGCGCTGCGCGAGCCTGTCACCACACTGGGGTCGAGGATCAGTGGGGCATCTTCTGCCTGAGCGGTTTGCGGCAAGCCCAGCAGGCTAGGGAGCAGCATCGCAATACAGGTGGGAACAACAACTTTCATGAGCAAGCCAACTTCCATGACGCGCAGCGCAGGCGCGGAAAAAAGGGCGCGAGTTTAACGATTCTGCGAGGCTTTTCCGAAGAATATTCCCGCACATTACCGGCATATTCGTCTTACGCAGTCTTGGGTTAGGCTGCCCCCTCATGCCAAAGAGGGTTGCCCGTGAATCCTACAAACATTCTGCTGTTTGCCGCCATTGTCCTTTCGACCACGGCCTGTGGCACCCTCGATACGGTGTTTCGCGAAGATGCGGTGGCCAGCCAGCGCCTCAAGAACCTGCGCAGCCATTGCGAGAGCGTGCCCCGTATCTACAGCGGCGTGGTGTACGACTTCTGCTCCCTCAATGGCGAACCCAACAGCAAAAAAAGCCTGGACGAGCAGCAGATCGGCCCGCTGCCCTGGATTGCCGTTGACTTGGTACTGTCAGGTGTTCTCGATACTTTGGTACTGCCCTACACCGTCTATCGACAGACCCATGATGGCAGTATCGAGATCTTCCGCTGATACCGCTTGTTTCTCCGTGCCATTTGCCGCTAGAGGCGTTTTGCCGCTTTTAAGCTATAATCCCGCCCTTTAGCTTTTCTCGCCGAGGCGAGGAGCACACATTTTTCAGGCGCCAGCGCCTGCATGCAGACTAAAAGAGGCTAGACCCCAGTGGCATTGACGATTCTTGGCCTGTCCGGCGCCCTTAGCCATGATCCTTCCGCAGCGTTGTATATCGACGGCAAGCTGATCGCGGCCGCCGAAGAAGAGCGCTTCGTACGCGATAAACATGCAAAGAACCGCATGCCCTACGAATCGGCGAAGTTCTGTCTGGAGCAGGCCGGTATCAAACCTTGCGACGTTGATGTGGTGGCGATCCCGTTTGCCCCGATCAGCTTGTTCGGCGAGGCCCGCTGGCACTATGCCAAGCGTTACTGGTATGCACCGGACCGCGCACTCGATGCGATCCTGATGGGCAACCGTCGCTACAAGCGCTACCGCAACAAGATTGTCTGGTGCCTGGAGCAACTGGGCTTTGATCCGAAGAAGATCAAGATCGAGCCGGTCGAGCACCACCTGGCCCACGCTTCCAGCGCTTATCACTGTTCGGGCTTCCAGGAGAAGACCGCGATCCTGGGGATCGATGGTAAGGGCGAGTACGCCACGACCTTCTTTGGCTATGGCGAGAACGGCAAGATCCACAAGATCAAGGAATTCTACGATCCGGACTCCCTCGGCGGCCTGTACGGCGCGATCACTGAGTTCCTCGGTTTCGAGATGCTTGATGGCGAGTTCAAGGTCATGGGCATGGCGCCGTATGGCGATGCCAGCAAGTACGACTTCTCGCGCCTGGCCTCCTTTGAAAACGGCGAGTTGGTGATCAATACCGACTACGCCAACGTCATTGGCCTGCGCCGCTATAAAGAGAAAGGCAAGGGCTTCTACTTCTCGCCAAAACTGATCGAGTGGCTGGGTCCCAAGCGCGAAGGCGATATCGCTGACGAGCCGTACATCCACTACGCAGCCAGCATGCAAGCGCTGTTCGAGAAGCTGGCGTTGCAGATGATCGACCATTACCTGGGCGATATCCTCAAGGAAACCGGCAAGCTGGCCTTCGCCGGCGGCTGTGCGCTGAACGTCAAATTGAACCAGAAGATCATTGCCCGCGACGACGTCAAGGAGCTGTTCGTGCAGCCAGCGTCCGGCGATGCCGGCACCGCGGTAGGTGCGGCGGCCTATGTGTCCCATGCCCGTGGTGTACCGGTAGAGAAGATGGAGCACGTCTATCTCGGCCCGTCCTACAGCAACGAGGAAGTGATTGCCGCGTGCGCCAAGCACCCGAGCAAGCCGAAGTGGCGCCAGATCGAGGACATGCCCAAGCGCATCGCCCAGATCATGGTCGACGGCAACCCGGTGGCCTGGTTCCAGGGCCGCATGGAGTTCGGTCCGCGTGCCTTGGGCGGACGTTCGATCATCGGTTGCCCGAGCGCCGTGGGCGTGGCTGACCGGATCAACCACCAGATCAAGTTCCGCGAGCGCTGGAGGCCTTTCTGCCCGTCGATGCTCGACACCGTGGCCCCGCAAATGATCAAGGTCGATCACCCGGCCCCGTTCATGACCTTCACCTTTGAAGTGGCGGAAGAATGGAAAACCCGCGTGCCGGAAGTGGTCCATGAAGATGGCACCTCCCGCGCCCAGGTGCTCAAGCGCGAGTACAACCCGCGCTACTACGACATGATGAAAGAGCTGGAAGTGCTGACCGGCAACGGTGTGTCCCTGAACACCTCGCTCAACCGCCGTGGCGAAGCGATGATTTGCTCGCCGACCGACGCCCTGAACATGTTCTTCGGCTCGGACCTGCAGTACCTGATCATGGAAGACATCCTAGTCGTCAAAGATGGTGTGGAAGGGCAAGTCATTGACTGAAGCACTGATTGGCGTCGTCATCCCTGCCTATAACTATGCGCGCACCCTTGGGCGCGCGGTTGAGTCGGTGCTGGCGCAACTCGACGAAGCCGATGCGCAGTTGTTGGTGATTGATGACGGCTCTACCGATGAGACGCCGCAGGTGCTCGAGGCGCTGTTGGCTAAGCACCCCGGGCGATTCCGCGCCCTGCGCAAGCCCAATGGCGGCCTGGCCTCGGTGCGCAATCGTGGGATTGAAGAGTCTGCGGGCCAGTATCTGATGTTTCTGGACGCCGATGATGAAATGGCCCCAGGCGCCCTGGCCCTGGTCGCGCAGCATATTGCCACCCATCCCGACAGTCGCTTGATCATCGGTGGCCACTGGTCAGTATTTGAAGATGGCAAGCGTCGCCTGCATGCCGTCAAGCCGCTGCCGGCCACCCCCTACCAGCGGGTGCGCGGGTATTTGCTGGAAAAAACCATCGCGATCTCCAATGGCGCCTGCGCCATGCACCGGGACATCTTCACGGTGGGCAACTACCCCGAACGCATGCGCAACGCCGAGGATATTCCGGTGTTTGCCCAGGCCCTGGCGCGCGTGCCCTGCACAGTCATCGACCAGCCGCTGGCGCTGATCTACAAGCATGGGGACAGCTTGCGCCATGACATCAATCACAGTGTCGCGGCAGGCGTGAGCCTGGTGGACGAGGTGTTCTCGCCGGTGCGTATGCCGGCAGAGCTGCAAGGCTTGCGCCGTGCGTTTCTCGCACAGCGCTGCTTGTCTTTGTTTCGCAATTGCTTAAGTGCCGGGGAGTACACGCTTGCCAAGCAGTTTTACTGCCAGGCGGTGCGTACAGACTGGCGCGCCCTGACGCGCTGGTCGTACACACGCAAGGCGCTTCAGCTGCTGTTCAAGTAAGCGTTTTATAGCCTGTTACGCTACGCCGAGAATGACCAGTACAGCGCCCGGTTTGATTGCAATCACTGGGCGTCGGTTTTTTGCGGTGCAGTGGTTTTCTGGAACATATGTTTTCAAATCTTGTGCACACGATGTGACGCCAGGTTTTAAGGGGGGGGTGTGGTTGGTATAAGCAGCAAGTTGTGGGCTCGGGCTTTGAGCGTGGTCGTCGAGCATCCCGTTCGAGTGGCATTTTTTGGGAGCCTGCTGCTATCCCTGATCGCGGTACTGGGTGCCGCGACTGTAGGGCGTGATGCTGCGTTCTACCTGACCATTGCCCAGGACGTCCTAGACCATGGTCCGAAATCCGCCTTTGCGGTATTCAACTGGCCCTGGTTCTCCCTGCTCCTGGCGGGTACCCATTCGGTTTCAGCCCTGCCCATAGAACTGAGTGCTTACCTGTGGTGTTCACTGTTTGCAGCGGGCACCTGTGCGCTCTTGGTTGACTGCGTTCGCCAGCGCTCGGTGCAGGTTGCACCCTGGGCCTGCCTGGTGGTGCTGGCGATGCCGGCGTTCAACCAGTTTCGTGGCGAGATCCTGCGCGAGTTCGGCTTCTGGTTTTTCTGCATCCTGACGCTGTGGCTGGCCATGCGCTGGCAGGCCCGTGGTGGCTGGCTGCGGGCGGCAATCATTCATCTGGCGATTGTCGCGGCGGCAGCCTTCCGCCTGGAGGCGTTATTGCTGTTGCCGGCGCTGGGCCTGTGGCAGTTGCCTGGCCTGTGGGTTCGCGAGCGGCGTCTGGCGCTCCTGCAATTCATCGCGTTGCCGCTGCTGGGCGTGGTGGCGGGTATGGTGCTGGTCTCGGCCACGGGTGGTTTTTCATCGGGCCGCGTTGCCTACTATCTGGACTTGATCAATCCAAACAGTGTATTGGCGTCGTTTGATTTGCTGCGCGAGCAGTTCTCCCGATCGCTGATCAACAAGTACTCCCAGGATGAAACAGGGCGCATCATCTTTTTTGGCATCCTGGCGGCCATGGTCATCAGTTTTGTGAATATTTGCGGGCCCTTTGCCGTGCCTTTTTTACGGGGGCGCAACTGGCAGGCAATCAAGCTCTACTGGCATGAGTACCGGCCTTTTGCCTGGGCTGCGGTGTTGTACCTGTTGGTGTTGCTGCTGTTCTTTATTCAGCAGCAGTTCATGAACGTGCGTTACATGAGCTTCTTGAACCTGCTGTTTGTACCGGCGCTGGCACTGGCGCTGCAGATGTTTGCCCAGCAGTTCCCGCGCCTGGGCAAGGCCCTGGTGGCGGTCTGCCTGTTGGTGATGTTGTCCAATGTGGTGTCCACCGGGCCCGGCAAGGTCCAGTACGTCGAGGCGGGGCGTTGGATGGCGGCGAATGTCGAGCCGGATGTCCCGGCGTATTTCGATGATGGCCGTATCGGCTATTACGCTGGTCGCGGTTATCAGCTCCAGCAATTGACCCGGGAAGTGGCCATGTCGCCGGCTTATGCGGATAAATTCCGCTACTTCCTGATCGAAGCCCGCGGCAACGAACCCTGGCTCACCGGTTGGCTGGCCGAGCGCAACCTGCGCATCGTCGAGCGCTTCGCCAATCGCCGAGGCGCCACGGTACTGGTCATCGGCCAGTGAGATCAGTCCAGTAGTTGCCGCAGGCGCTCAATCAGTGGCGCCTGTTGACTGCCCGCCGGCAAGGCCTGGCGATAGCCATTGAAGAAGGCTTGCCCGGCGTCATCGCCCAGTAGCCATTGCCGATCCTCGGCATAGCGCCGCAGGTGGCTGAAGTTGCGCCGCCGTTTGCTCTGGCTCAGCGGGGTGGCCTGGCAGCTCAGGTCGGCAATGTCGATCAAGCCCAGGGTGTTTTCCGGTGTCAGGACCACGTTGCCAAAGTGCAGCGAACGAAAGTACACGCCCTTCTCGTGCAATTGCGCAATGAAGCCGCCCAGGCGCCCACGCAGGGCGTCGGCGTCGGCCTTGGCGAGTTTCAACTGGCGGATGGTTTCCCCGGCCAGCGGGCTGTAATACACCGCATCCCGCGCAATGCTGGGGATGCGATACACCGCAATGATGCGCGGGCAGGGGATGTCCCGTTGCTGCAATGCGCGGGTGTTGTTGGCGAAGCGTTGTGCATAGGGGTAGAACAGCGCCGAACTGAGCAGGCGCTTGCGCCGGAACAGTTTGAGCATGCAACCATCGGTCAACCGGAGCACCTTGTCGCCAGAACCATCGGCTTCCAGCACCTGCGCGCCGGCGCGCAATGCCTCATAGGTGTTGTGATCGATTACTTGCATGCCTGACTCCCATCAATAGCCGGTCATCTTAACCGACTTGGCGCAAAGCTGGCCCATGCTCATGTTTTTTGGGGCGAAGAGGCCTGTGATATGATCCGCGCCTTACTGATTTGCGCGGATTCCCATGAGCAGTCCTGAACCGAAAACCCAGTCGACGCTGGCGATTTACTTCCGCCTCCTGACTTACGTACGGCCTTATGTGGGTCTGTTCATCCTGAGTATCGTCGGGTTCCTGATCTTCGCATCGACCCAGCCGATGCTCGCTTACATCCTCAAGTATTTCGTCGATGGCCTGGCGAACCCCGAGGCTAGCCTGTTCCCCGGCAACCCCTATCTTGGCAAGTTGCAGTTGCTGGAAACCGTGCCGCTGATGATCGTGCTGATCGCAGCCTGGCAGGGCGTGGGCTCGTTCCTCGGTAACTTCTTCCTGGCCCGGGTTTCCCTGGGGTTGGTCCACGACCTGCGCGTGGTGCTGTTCAACAAGCTGTTGGAGTTGCCCAACCGCTTTTTTGACAAGAACAACTCCGGCCACCTGATTTCCCGCATTACCTTCAACGTCACCATGGTCACCGGGGCTGCCACCGATGCGATCAAGGTGGTTATCCGTGAAGGCATGACCGTGATTTTCCTGTTTTGCACCCTGGTCTGGATGAACTGGAAACTGACCCTGGTGATGCTGGCGATCCTGCCGGTGATCGGCATGATGGTGAACAGCACCAGCCGTAAATTCCGCAAGCAGAGCAAGAAAATCCAGGTGTCCATGGGCGACGTGACCCATGTGGCCTCCGAGACGATCCACGGCTACCGTGTGGTCCGCAGCTTTGGCGGCGAGCAATATGAAAAGGTGCGCTTCGAGCAGGCGAGCCTGAGCAATACCGAGAAACAACTGGCGATGACCAAGACCGGCGCGGTGTACACGCCGATGCTGCAATTGGTGACCTACAGTGCGATGGCCGTGGTCATGTTCCTGGTCCTGTATTTGCGCGGCGATGCCTCGCCTGGCGACCTGGTGGCCTATATCACCATGGCTGGCCTGCTGCCCAAGCCGATTCGCCAGCTTTCCGAGGTCAGCTCGACCATCCAGAAGGGTGTGGCGGGCGCCGAGAGTATTTTCGAGCAGTTGGATGAGCCGGTAGAAGTCGACCAGGGCGTGATCGAGCATGAACGCCTGGCTGGGCGTATTGAAGTGCGCAACCTCAGCTTCCAATACCCGGAAAGCGACAAGAAGGTGCTCAACGACATCAGCTTTATCGTCGAGCCTGGGCAAATGGTCGCGCTGGTGGGGCGTTCGGGCAGCGGCAAGTCGACCCTGGCCGGCTTGATCCCTCGCTTCTACCAGCATGAGCAGGGGCAGATTCTGCTCGATGGCGTACGCGTGCAGGATTTCACCCTGCGCAACCTGCGCCGGCAAATCGCCTTGGTGACTCAGCAGGTCACCCTGTTCAACGACACCGTGACCAACAACATCGCCTATGGCGACCTGGCTGGCGCGCCCACCGATGCGGTACACCACGCCGCTCGCGAAGCGTATGCCGATGAGTTCATCGTGAAGATGCCCCAGGGCTATGAGACCCTGGTAGGCGAGAACGGCGTACTGCTGTCCGGCGGCCAGCGCCAGCGCATTGCAATTGCCCGGGCCTTGCTCAAGGATGCGCCGCTGCTGATTCTCGACGAAGCGACCTCGGCCCTGGATACCGAGTCCGAACGCCATATCCAGGCGGCCCTGGACCATGTGGTGAAGAACCGCACCACCCTGGTGATTGCCCACCGCTTGAGCACCATCGAGAAAGCCGACCTGATCCTGGTAATGGATGACGGCCAGATTGTCGAGCGCGGGACCCATGTCGAGTTGCTGGCGAAGAATGGCTACTACGCCCGCCTGCACGCCAAGGAGTTCGAAGAAGGCGACCCAGTGGCGCCCTCCCATGTGACGGATGCCTATTGAGGCGCCAGGGGCGCCGGGCTGCGATCGACCGCCAGGATTGAATCGGTCGATGCTTTTCCCTGTGCTAATATCGCGCCCCTGTTCATTTTGTATGTGGGTTGCTCCATGAAGTTGTCCATGCCGCGATTCGATCAAGCCCCTGTCTTGGTGGTCGGCGATGTCATGCTCGACCGTTACTGGCATGGCGGTACCTCACGGATTTCCCCTGAGGCACCGGTACCGGTAGTCAAGGTCGAGCAAATCGAAGACCGCCCAGGCGGCGCTGCCAACGTTGCCCTTAACATCGCCGCCCTCGGCGCCCCGGCCTCCCTGGTCGGCGTGACCGGCGACGATGAAGCCGCCGACAGCCTGACCAACAGCCTGCGCGGCGCTGGCGTGCGTGCCCTGTTCCAGCGCATCGCCCACCAGCCGACCATCGTCAAGCTGCGGGTCATGAGCCGTCACCAGCAGTTGCTGCGTATCGACTTTGAAGAACCCTTCGCCACCGACGCCCTGGCCCTCAGTGAGCAGGTCGACGAGCTGCTCGAAGGCATCAAGGTGCTGGTGCTGTCGGACTACGGCAAAGGCGCATTGAAAAACCACCAGATGCTGATCCAGGCCGCCAAGGCCCGTGGCATCCCGGTGCTGGCCGATCCCAAGGGCAAGGATTTCTCGGTCTACCGAGGCGCCAGCCTGATCACGCCGAACCTCAGCGAATTTGAAACCATCGTCGGCGGTTGCGTCGATGAGCACGACTTGGTGAGCAAAGGCGCAAGCCTGATGGCCGACCTCGACCTCGGCGCCTTGCTGGTGACCCGTGGCGAACACGGCATGACCCTGCTGCGTCCCGGTCACCCGGCCATGCACTTGCCGGCGCGTGCGCGGGAAGTGTTCGACGTCACGGGCGCCGGCGACACCGTCATCTCCACCCTGGCGGCAGCGATTGCGGCAGGGGAGGAGTTGCCCCATGCGGTAGCCCTGGCCAACCTGGCAGCGAGCATCGTGGTGGGCAAGCTGGGTACGGCGTCCATCAGTGCCCCGGAACTGCGTCGCGCAATCCAGCGCGAGGAAGGCTCGGAGCGTGGTGTGTTGAGCCTGGAGCAATTGCTGCTGGCGATTGACGATGCCCGTGCCCATAACGAGAGCATTGTCTTCACCAACGGCTGCTTCGATATCCTGCACGCCGGCCATGTGACCTACCTGGAGCAGGCTCGCGCCCAGGGTGATCGCCTGATCGTGGCGATCAACGATGATGCTTCGGTCAGCCGCCTGAAAGGCCCTGGCCGACCGATCAACAGCGTGGACCGGCGCATGGCGGTCCTGGCTGGATTGGGTGCGGTGGATTGGGTGATCAGCTTCTCCGAGGGCACTCCGGAAAACCTCCTGGCCCAGGTCAAGCCAGATGTATTGGTCAAGGGTGGTGACTACTCGGTCGACCAGGTGGTCGGTGCCGATATCGTCAACGCCTATGGTGGCAAGGTCAAAGTCCTGGGGTTGGTGGAAAACAGCTCGACGACCGCGATTGTCGAAAAAATCCGCCAAACCAACGATGCCGCTCAATAGGTTTACCGCTATGTCTGATGCTCTCGTACTGATTACCGGCGGTGCCGGCTTTATCGGTTCCAATCTGGTCGATGCACTGCTTGCCAAGGGCTATGCAGTGCGCGTGCTGGATAACCTGTCCACCGGCAAACGCAGCAACCTGGCGCTGGACAACCCGCGCCTGCAACTGCTGGAAGGCGACGTGGCCGACGCTGCGCTGGTCGCTCGTGCGGCGGTGGGGGCGACAGCCGTAGTGCACCTGGCGGCAGTCGCGTCGGTGCAGGCGTCGGTGGATGATCCGGTCAGTACACACCAGAGCAACTTCGTGGGTAGCCTGAATGTCTGCGAGGCCATGCGCCAGGCCGGGGTCAAGCGCGTGGTGTTTGCCTCCAGTGCCGCGGTGTATGGCAACAACGGCGAAGGCGACTCTATCGACGAGCAAACCGCCAAGGCACCGTTGACGCCTTATGCATCGGACAAGCTGGCGAGCGAGCACTACTTTGACTTCTACCGTCGCCAGCATGGCCTGGAGCCGGTGATTTTCCGCTTCTTCAACATCTTTGGCCCGCGCCAGGATCCTTCATCGCCGTACTCCGGGGTGATCAGCATCTTCAGCGAGCGCGCGCAAAAAGGCCTGCCGATTGCCGTATTCGGCGACGGTGAGCAAACCCGGGACTTCATGTACGTCGGGGATCTGGTGGCGGTGCTGGTGCAAGCGGTGGAAATGGCCGAAGCGCCTCTGGGCGCGATCAATGTCGGCTGGAACCGCACCACCACGCTCAAACAGTTGCTGCAAGCGCTGTCGGAAATCGTCGGCTCGTTGCCGGCTGTCAGCTACACAGAGCCGCGTTCAGGGGATATTCGGCACTCCAGGGCCAATAACCAGCGCCTGGCGGCGAGCTTCACGTTGCCTGAGGCGACGCCGCTGAAGACGGGCCTGGAGAAACTGCTGCACGGCTGAGCCCTTATTCTCTGTAGGAGCCGGCCTGGCTCCTACAGGGGAGGCGTCAGCGTCCTGCTTTTTTCGGCACCATCTTGCGCAAGATCTGCCTGGCCCGCCCGGTCAGCTGGCTCAACTTCGATTCCTTCTCCGGCGCGCTCAGGCCCTGTTGCCTGAGCCAGTCCTTCCAGCGGATCCGCTCATCGCGCACCAGCCAACCTTCCTGCTGGGCAAAACTTTCGGCCAGGTACAACCCGCGCGTGCTCGCTGGCACCAGTTGATCCTTTTTCAAGGTAAACAGCTCGGCGCAAGGCTGGCCGTCCTTCAGGGGCATCAGGTACAAGTCCGGGCGCTGGCGGTCCAGGCGCGCCACCAGTTGGTCGCCCTCCAGGCGTTCGTCCACATGGAACAGGCTCAAGGACTTGGCTTCCTTGGGCACTTCCAGGCGCAGGTCGTAGATCAATTGCAGTGAGGCCGTGGGGAGGTGCACATAGGCCCGGGGGCGTTCGATCAATTGCATGTTGGCGCAGCGCACCGGGCGGGCAGCGCCGGACAGCGGCGACAGGCGAAACGGCAAGGCCTCGCGGTAATGCAGCGCGCTGGAGTAGGGCGCCGGCAGCCAGGTATCGTTGAAGCGCCCGCCCAGCCAGCCTTCCGGGGTTTCCAGCAGGCACTCCTCGGCGATTTCCTGGATGGCAGTGTGCAGTGGCAAGTTCAGTTCATGGGCCGGCACGTAGCCGGAAATCAGCTTGAGCACCACGTCGCCACGGTCCTGGCGACGCTGGCGCACCAGTACCCAGTAATCGCGGTTTTGCCAGTGCAGTGTCAGGCGCACGGACACCCCGAGGTTGGCCAGTTCCAGGGCGAAGCGCTCGGCATCCGCCACTTCCACCGGCTTGCGTCGCTGCAGAGTCTGGGCAAAGTTGAGCGGCATGCCCACGCTCTGGTAGCTCAGGCCTTCGGGGGTGGCTTCGACGTACAGCGGCAGAGTTTTAAAGTTACTGGGGTTTTTTCTTATGAGCGTTCGCGGCATGTCGGCTCCTTCTTGCGTCGGGGTCGGCCGCGTCGGCGGCATCAGGATTGGCGAATGATCTTGGCAGCGGTTGCCACATTATGGGCAAGGTGCAGCGGGTTGATGGTCCCGACAATAGCACTGGCCACGCCCGTTTGCGCAAACAACAAGATGAAACTGGCGTGAATTGGATCCACTCCCGGCTCAAGGCACGCATGCCCACTGGCCAGGGCCTTTTTCACCAGGATGCCTTTGCCGTGGGCGGCGGCATAATCAATCACGGCTTTTTCGTCTTGCTCGTTCAGATTGTAGGTGACCATCGCGCAATCACCTTGTTCCAGAGCCTTCACCCCGCCCTCGACGGTTTTGCCGGAAAAGCCGAAACCGCGAATCTTGCCCTCGGCCTTGAGGTCCGCCAGAGTCTGGTAGACCTCGCAGTCGTTGAGAATATGCAAGTCGTTGCCGTCGGAATGCACCAGCACCAGGTCGATAAAATCCGTTTCCAGGCGTTTCAGGCTGCGCTCCACGGACAGCCGGGTGTGGGCCGCGCTGAAGTCGTGACGGGACACGCCGTCGGCAAATTCTTCGCCGACCTTGCTGACAATCACCCAGTCCTGGCGCTGGCCACGCAGCAGCGGGCCCAGGCGTTCTTCGCTGTGACCATAGGCGGGGGCGGTGTCGATCAGGTTGATCCCCAGCTCGCGCGCCTGGCGCAGCAACATCCGCGCCTCCTCATCGTTGGGGATCTGGAAACCATTGGGGTACTTCACCCCCTGGTCGCGCCCCAGTTTCACGGTGCCCAGGCCCAGCGGCGACACCAGCAGGCCGGTGCTGCCCAGGGGGCGATGAAGGTCATGCAGCGTCGGCAGGCTCATGGCAACAATTGCTCCCAGGCGGGTTGGGCGATGGCGGGGCGAGGCAGTTGCGGCAATGGTTCGCTGGGTGTCGGCTGGATGCCGTCACGTTCCAGGGCGTTGAGCACCCGGTCGGCGAAGTCCGGCGCCAGGGCCAGCTTGGTTGGCCAGCCCACCAGCAGCCGGCCCTGTTCGGCGAGGAATGCGTTGTCCGGCCGGGTCAGGCCCGTTTGCAGGGGCTCGGCGCGATCCACCCGCAGGGTCGCCCACTGGGTCTGGCTCATGTCGATCCACGGCAGCAGTTGCGCCAGCTCCTTTTGCGCGGTGGCGATCTGCTCGGCGGGCGTGCGGTGCACGCCTTCGGTCTCGGCAATATCGCCGCCCATGTACCACACCCAATTGCCGTCAGCGGTCGGGTGCGTGGTGATGGTGATCCGTGGCTTGGTGCCCCCGCCCAGGCAGTGCGCGTACAGGGGTTTGAGGCCGGGTCCCTTGGCGATGATCATATGCAGCGGGCGCTTTTGCATGGCCGGCTGGCTCAGGCCCAGGGTGGTCAGCAGTTCGGCGGTGCCGCCGCCGGCACTCAGCACGATGCGCTGGGCACGAATCGCTCGGCCATCGACTTTCAGGCCAACCAGGATGCCACCCTCAAGCAGCGGCTCGATCTGTTGCCCGGCGAGCAGGCCGTCGCCGGCCAATTGCGCCAGGCGCTCGATCAGACTCGGCACATCCACCACCAGTTCGGCCAGGCGATAGACCTTGCCCTTGAAGCGGCGGTCTTGCAGGGCCAGCGGCAAATCGTCGCCCTTGACCTGGTCGACGCGGCCGCGCACCGCCTTGCTGGCGAAGAAGCTGGTGAGGTTGCCGGCCAGGGTGCCTGGCGACCACAGGTAATGGGCCTGGGACAGCAGGCGCACGCCCGTCAGGTCCAGCTCGCCGGTGCCGGCCAGCGCCTCGCGCCAGCGTCGTGGCATATCGGCAATAGCTTCAGAGGCGCCGGTCAGGGCACCGTGCAAGGCGTATTTCGCACCACCGTGAATGATCCCCTGGGACTTCACGCTCTGCCCGCCACCCAGGGTCGCGTTCTCCACCACAATCGTGGAAAACCCCTGGCTACGCAGGCGCGCATTGAGCCAGAGGCCGGCAACCCCGGCGCCGACAATCAGGACGTCGGTGGAAATAACGGATGGCATGGGGCGACCTCAGTGTTCAGAACAAGAGGCCAAGTATACAGACTCGACGGCGGGATCTTTGCTCAGGATCAACAACTGTAGGAGGTCAGTGGCCTGCCGTTTTCGAAAACAGCTGAATCACCACCACCCCCAGCACAATCAAGCCCATCCCGAGCATCGCCGGCAGATCGAGCTTCTGCCCATAGATAAACAGCGCCGCGATGCTGACCATGACAATGCCCATCCCGGCCCATACCGCATAGGCCACGCCCACCGGGACGGTGCGCACCACCAGAGTCAGCATCCAGAAAGCCACGCCATAACCCACGATCACCAACAGCAGGGGAATCGGCGTGCTCCAGCCCTTGATTGCTTTCATGGAAACGGTAGCGATCACCTCCGAGCAGATGGCGATAGCCAGGTAGTAGTAGGCGACGTTCATGGGGCAATCCTCGGGATGGGCTCAATACTGTAGGAGCGAGCTTGCTCGCGAAAATCGTTAACGGTCATGCGCATAACCTGGTTGAACGTGGTGTTCTCGGGTTTTTCGCGAGCCAGCCCGCTCCTGGAAAGGCTGGCATTTTAGTGCGTTATCAGATGGGGTAAAGTCATTACCTATCCGAATTAAAGATGGGTTTGACCAATGAGCGTGCAATGGAACCTGGAGCAGATGCGCCTGTTTGTCAGCGTCGCCGAACAGCGTTCTTTTTCGGCGGTGGCCCGGGACCAGCGCAAGGCGCAGTCGGCGGTAAGCAATGGCATTGCCTTGCTGGAGGCCGACCTTGGGGTGAGCCTGTTTGATCGTAGCAGCGGTCGCCAGCCCCGGTTGACCGAGGCCGGTACGGTGCTGCTGGAGGAGGCCCGGGAAGTGCTGCGCCAGTGCGAGCGTCTCAACGGCCGCGCTCTGTCCTTGATGCGTGGCGAAGAAGCGCGGCTGCGCCTGGCCCAGGACGAAGCCATGTTGTATCAGCCGGTACTCGATAGCCTTGAGGCATTGGCCGGGAAGTTTCCTAGCCTGGAAGTGCAATTGTCGAGCACGGCCCAAGGTGATGTCGCACGCAAATTAGTCGAGCGCAAAGCGGACCTGGGGTTGCTGTTCTACCACGACCAGATCCCCGAGGCCCTTGAGCGGCGGGTGGTTGGCAGCGTGGAGATGGTCACGGTGTGCGGCGTCGGGCATCCGCTGGCCAGCGGCGGTTTTGTCGATTGCCAGCGCCTGGCGCAGTTTCGCCAGTTGCTGATGTCGACCCAGACCAGCGTCTACCCCGGTAGCGAGGCGGCCAGCCCGCAGGTGTGGCGTGCCGACAGCTTTTACGTGTTGGCCGAGTGGCTGGCGCGTGGCCTGGGCTGGGCTTGGTTACCGCGACATGTGGTGCAATACCCGACGTATCAGGGGCAGATGGTCGAGTTGGATAGCGAATGGACGCCACCGGCCCTGGTGGTAGAGCTGGTTTGGCGTCGGGATGAGCCCCTGGGCCCGGCGGCGCGCTTTCTGGCCGAACGTTTTACCGAGTGTTTGCAGGCGATCGGCTGAAAAAGCCGATAAACTCCGGCGCCATGAATAGAACTCTCTACAGCTGTCTGTTTTACCTGGCGCTGCCGTTGGTGGCCTTACGTCTATGGCTGCGGGCACGCAAGGCGCCGGCCTACGCCAAGCGCGTCAGCGAACGCTTTTCCTACGGGTTGCCGCTACTCAAACCCGGTGGGATCTGGGTGCACGCGGTGTCGGTGGGCGAGAGCATCGCCGCCGCGCCGATGATCCGTGGTTTGCTGGAGCGTCATCCACAGTTGCCGATCACCGTCACCTGCATGACGCCCACCGGTTCCGAGCGGATCCAGGCATTGTTCGCCAATGAGCCGCGCATCCAGCATTGCTACCTACCCTACGATTTGCCGTGTGCCGCCAAGCGCTTTCTGGACCGGGTCCAGCCCAGGCTGGCGGTCATCATGGAAACCGAGTTGTGGCCCAATCATATCCACCAGTGCGCCAAGCGCGGGATTCCGGTGGTCCTGGCCAATGCGCGGCTGTCGGCACGCTCGGCCAAGGGCTACGCACGTTTCGCCAAACTGACTGCGCCGATGCTGGCAGAAATGAGCCTGTTCGCCGTGCAGACCGCCACCGAGGCCGAGCGCTTTCGCAGCCTGGGCGCACGCCCGGAAACGGTCGAAGTCACCGGCTCGATCAAGTTTGACCTGACCATCGACCCTCAGCTGTTGGCGCGCGCCGCTGCGTTGCGTGAGCAGTGGCAGGCCAGCGAGCGCCCGGTGTGGATCGCCGCCAGTACCCACGAGGGTGAAGATGAAGTGGTGCTGGCGGCCCATCGGCAGTTGCTCGCCAGCTATCCCAACGCCCTGTTGATTCTGGTGCCACGGCATCCGGAGCGTTTCAACACGATGTTTGAGCTGTGCCAGCAGCAGGGTTTTGCCACCGTGCGGCGCTCCAGCGGCGCGCCGGTCAACGCCCAGACCTCGGTATTGCTGGGCGACACCATGGGCGAGCTGCTGTTTTTGTATGCCTTGGCCGACAGCGCTTTTGTCGGCGGCAGCCTGGTGCCCAATGGTGGGCATAACCTGCTGGAGCCCGCTGCGCTGGCCAAGCCGGTGATCAGCGGCCCGCACCTGTTCAACTTCCTCGAAATCGCCGCGATGATGCGCGAAGCCGGGGCGTTGCGGGAGGTGGAGGATGCCGAGGGCTTGGCCGAGGCGGTGCGGCAGTTGTTTGAGCTGCCGCAGGATGCGCAGAAGATGGCGCAGGCGGGGCTCAAGGTGATGCAGGGCAACCAGGGGGCGTTGAAGCGTTTGCTCGATGGTATCGATCGCCTGATCAACCGCTGACCTTGTGGGAGCGAGCAAGCCCGCTCCCACATTTGTTATGCGGTGGGTTTAGTTGCTGGGGCGGGCCTTCAGTTGCTCGGCCGCAGCCTTGGCCAGGTCCGGTGGCAGGAAGTCCTTGTCCGGGTTGTAGTCAGCCTTCAGATACCGCGCCAGATCCTGCAGATCCCCCGGGTTCAACGTCCCCGCCGCCTGCTTCAGGCGCAGGTTGTCGAGGATGTAGTCATAGCGGCTGTTGTTGTAGTTGCGCACCGAGGAGTAGAGCTGGCGCTGCGAGTCCAGCACATCGACGATATTGCGCGTGCCCACCTGGTAACCGATTTCCGTGGCTTCCACTGCGCTCTGGTTGGAGATGATCGACTGGCGGCGGGCCTGCACTTGCTCCACATCGGTATTCACCGCGCGGTGCAGGTTGCGGGTGTTTTCCACCACCTGGCGGCGCAGGCCTTCGCGTTGCTGCTCGGTCTGGCCCAGGCGCGAATATGACTCGCGCACCTGGGAGCTGGTGAGGCCGCCGCTGTACAGCGGGATATTCAGGCGCAGGCCGATGGTGCGTTGCTCGACATCACCACGATAGTGCTGGCCGAAGGCGTTGGGGTTACTGAAACCGAGGGCGTCGTTGTCGCCTTTCTCGTATTGCGCCACCGCGTCCAGGGTCGGCGCGTGGCCGGCCTTGCGCTGCTTGAGGGTCTCTTCGGCAGCCGTCACCGCATAGTTGCTGGCCAGCAGGTTCAGGTTCTGTCGCCCGGCGGTGTCGACCCAGGCTTTGGCGTCGTTCGGTGCCGGCGGCAACACCGGCAGCGTGTGGACAATGCCCTGGATCGCGTTGTATTGGCGGTTGGTCAAGGTGATCAGCGCTTCAAACGCGTCATCCACCTGGCGCTGGGCGAGGATCCGGTTGGCGCGTGCGGTGTCGTAGCTGGCCTGGGATTGCAGTACGTCGGTCTTGTCCGACAGGCCCACGTCGAAACGCTCGTTGGACTGGTCCAGCTGGCGCTTGAAGGCCGCTTCCTCGGCCTTGGTCGAGGCCAGGTTGTCCTGGGCGCGCAGCACGGCGAAGTAGTTTTCGGCGCTTTGCAGGATCAGTTCCTGCTCGGTGGCCGAGAGCTGCAGGGCGGCTTGTTCATTCACGGCTTCGGCAGCCTGCAGCTGGAACCAGCGGTCGGCACGGAACAGCGGCTGGCTGAGGGTCGCGCGCCAGGTGTGGGCGTCGCGATTGGCAGTGGCCGAGGGTGTGTCGATCTGGGTGCGCACGTTGTTCACGTCGGCGCCGGCCGAGAGGTTGGGCAGCAGGCCGGCCCGGGCCTGGGGCACCACTTCTTTTTGCGCGCCGTATTGGGCACGGGCGGCGGCCAGGTCGGCGTTATTGTCCACCGCTTCCTGGTAGACGCTGACCAGATCGGTTTTGGTCGACAAGGGCGCTTCTGCTGCCCAGACCATTCCATTGGTCGCACAAGACACGGCAAGAGCCAGTGAAAGTTTGCGCAGCATGAGGCGATCCCTAGGTAAATATTACGGCGATAATTTAGCGCCCAAGGCTACGACGAGCAATCCATAGCGTCAAGGCGTTGAGACAGTAGCCGAGTGTAGTGGCCGCACTGCGGCACAACAATCCTGTAATTGCGCCATTCATCACGCTGAATGCACCGCTATTGGCAATTTGCCTGCTCCATGGTCTAGACTGGCCGCGTTCTTGTCGGGGTGCCTTGCTATGAGGCTGAGATCGGTAAATACCGGATCCCGTTGAACCTGATCAGGTTAGCGCCTGCGTAGGGAACAAGATTTCTCGTCACCCGGCGAGTCCTCTTGTGCTTCGTCCGGGATGTTGTTCGACCATCGAACAGCCCTCGTGCACCAAGCACAGCACTGGTTCCAGTGCGTCCGTCCGTCACAGGTTCGCTCCGACAAAAATCCACTGCCTGGATGTGTCTGGAGAGCCCGTGATGAGTACAAAACTAAAAAACACCGTGCATTTGAGTGAGTCGGCCAAGGTTGACTCGGGATCCGTGCAGCCGTTTACCCGCTCGCAAAAAGTCTATGTGCAGGGCACCCGCCCGGACATCCGCGTACCGATGCGCGAAATCAGCCTCGACGTGACGCCCACCGACTTCGGCGGCGAGATCAATGCGCCCGTGGTGGTCTACGACACCTCCGGCCCGTACACCGACCCCAACGTGATTATTGACGTGCGCAAAGGCCTGGGCGATGTGCGCTCGCCGTGGATCGAATCCCGTGGCGACACCGAGCGCCTGTCCGGCCTGAGCTCGCACTTCGGCCAGCAGCGCCTGAGCGATGCCGAGCTGACCGCCCTGCGTTTTGCCCATGTGAAGAACCCACGCCGCGCCAAGGCCGGGGCCAACGTCACGCAAATGCACTACGCGCGCCAGGGCATCATTACCGCCGAGATGGAATACGTCGCCATCCGCGAAAACATGAAGCTTGAAGAAGCCCGCGCGGCCGGCCTGCTGACCCAGCAACACGCCGGCCACAGCTTCGGCGCCAGCGTGCCGAAAATCATCACCCCCGAATTTGTGCGCGAAGAAATCGCCCGTGGCCGCGCCATCATCCCGGCCAACATCAACCACACCGAACTGGAACCGATGATCATCGGCCGTAACTTCCTGGTGAAGATCAACGGCAACATTGGCAACAGTGCCCTGGGCTCGTCCATCGAAGAAGAAGTGGCGAAACTGACCTGGGGCATTCGCTGGGGCTCGGACACCGTGATGGACCTGTCCACCGGCAAGCACATCCACGAAACCCGCGAGTGGATCATCCGCAACTCGCCGGTACCGATCGGCACCGTGCCGATCTACCAGGCCCTGGAAAAAGTCGGCGGCGCTGCCGAAGACCTGACCTGGGAGCTGTTCCGCGACACCCTGATCGAACAGGCCGAGCAGGGCGTCGACTACTTCACCATCCACGCCGGCGTGCTGCTGCGCTATGTACCGCTGACCGCCAAGCGGGTGACCGGTATCGTTTCCCGTGGCGGCTCGATCATGGCCAAGTGGTGCCTGGCGCATCACAAAGAGAACTTCACCTACACGCATTTCGATGAAATCTGCGAAATCATGAAGGCCTACGACGTCAGCTTCTCCCTCGGCGATGGCCTGCGCCCGGGGTCGATTGCCGACGCCAACGACGCCGCGCAGTTCGGCGAGCTGGAAACCCTTGGCGAACTGACCAAGATCGCCTGGAAGCACGACGTACAAACCATGATCGAAGGCCCGGGCCATGTGCCGATGCAGTTGATCAAGGAGAACATGGACAAGCAACTGGAGTGCTGTGACGAGGCGCCGTTCTACACCCTCGGCCCGCTGACCACTGACATTGCACCGGGCTACGACCACATCACCTCAGGCATCGGCGCGGCGATGATCGGCTGGTTCGGTTGCGCGATGCTCTGCTACGTCACGCCCAAGGAACACCTGGGCCTGCCGAACAAGGATGATGTGAAGACCGGCATCATCACCTACAAGATTGCGGCCCACGCGGCGGATTTGGCCAAGGGCCATCCAGGCGCGCAGATCCGTGACAACGCCTTGAGCAAGGCGCGGTTCGAGTTCCGCTGGGAAGACCAGTTCAACCTCGGCCTGGACCCGGACACCGCGCGCTCCTATCACGACGAAACCCTGCCCAAGGATTCGGCCAAGGTCGCGCATTTCTGCTCGATGTGCGGGCCGAAATTCTGCTCGATGAAGATCACCCAGGAAGTGCGTGAGTACGCGGCCAACCAGCGCATCGAGGCGGTGGATGTGGATGTGGCCAAGGGCTTGGCCGAGCAGGCAGAGCGGTTCAAGCAGGAAGGCAGCCAGCTCTACAAAAAGGTCTGATCCGAGATCGCAGGCGCCTGTAAGGGCCTCATCGCGAGCAAGCCCGCTCCCACACTCGACCGCATTCCAGAGGTGGAACTCGATCGAGTGTGGGAGCGGGCTTGCTCGCGAAAGCGACCTCTCAAACAACAAATACTCCTCAGAGATTCCACCCTTGAGCATTCAACCGAGTACCTACTCTCCCGACATTGCCGTCCCCATAGACAAACGTGTCTTCGGCGCCCGCGATCTGTTCTCCCTGTGGTTCTCCCTCGGCATCGGCCTGATGGTCCTGCAAACCGGCGCGCTGCTGGCGCCGGGGTTGGGCCTGTCGGGGTCGTTGTTGGCGATCTTCCTCGGTACCCTGGTGGGTGTGCTGTTGCTGGCCGCCGTCGGGGTGATCGGCAGTGACACCGGCCTATCGTCCATGGCCGCCCTCAAGCTCAGCCTGGGTGCCAGAGGCGCTAGCCTGCCGGCGCTGTTGAACCTGCTGCAACTGATTGGCTGGGGCTCGTTCGAAATCATCGTCATGCGCGATGCCGCCAGCCTGCTGGGCACCCGTGCCTTCAACGAAGGCAGTCTGTGGGCCAGCCCGTTGCTCTGGACGCTGTTCTTCGGCGGCCTCGCCACCTTGCTGGCGGTCAGTGGCCCGCTGACCTTCGTGCGAAAGATCCTGCGCAAGTGGGGGATGTGGCTGCTGCTGGCGGCCTGCCTGTGGCTGACCTGGAACCTGTTCGCCAAGGCCGACCTGGCCGCGTTGTGGGCCCAAGCGGGCGATGGTTCGCTGCCGTTTGCCGTCGGGTTTGATATCGCCATTGCCATGCCGTTGTCCTGGTTGCCGCTGATTGCCGACTACTCACGCTTCGGCAAACGCGCAACCCGAGTGTTTGGCGGCACGGCCCTGGGCTTTTTTATCGGCAATTTCTGGCTGATGAGCCTGGGCGTGGCTTACACCCTGGCGTTTGCGCCCAGTGGTGAAGTCAACGCGCTGCTGCTGGCGTTGGCCGGGGCTGGCCTGGGGATTCCGCTGTTGTTGATTCTGCTGGATGAATCAGAAAACGCCTTCGCCGATATCCACTCCGCGGCGGTATCCAGCGGCATGTTGCTACGGGTGAAAGTCGAACACCTGGCACTGGCGATCGGGCTTGTTTGCACGCTGATCGCCTGCTTCGCGCCCTTGGCCCAGTATCAGAATTTCCTGCTGTTGATCGGCTCGGTATTCGCGCCGCTGTTTGGCGTGGTGCTGGTAGATCACTTCATCCTGCGCCGGCGTGGCCAGGCGCGGCCTGCAAGCCTGCGCTGGCCGGCGCTGCTGGCCTGGCTGGGCGGTATCAGCACCTATCATCTGTTGGCCAATCTGTACCCGGATATTGGCGCGACCCTACCGGCACTGGCGCTGGCAGGGCTGCTGCAATTTATCCTCGGGCGCGCCTTCAGGGGCGTACGGGCACCAGCTCCGGCTTGATGATGCCGTCGAGGCGCGCGTAAGGAATCTGCAACTCGACGTGGCCCATGGCGTAGGGCGCAATGGTGGTCGTAGGGTACTTGAGCACCACCGCGCCGTAGGTCAGCGCCACGTTCGGGGTTTTCTGGAAGGGCCAGCTTTTCACGTACTCCGGCTCCAGGCTCAGGCGGGTGCTGATCAGCCAACTGTTGTGGGCTACCTGGGCGGCTTTCCAGAACGCGTCTTCCTTGCCAGGGCGCAGCATGTCCGCCAGGGTCAGGTTTTTTTGCTGTTGGCGTGAGTAGTTGATGAAGCCGCGGCCAGGCTCGCCATGGGCGCCGCCGGTGTCCAGGTAGCTGGACAGTTCGATGATCACCAAGCCGTCATGCTGCTCCCGTACCTTGGCCTGCAAGTACATGCTGTTGCGTGGGCCGGACTCGCGCAGGAATTTTTCCCGATAGGCGTTCAGCGACGCCGGCAGTGGCGCGCCGGGAGTGGTGCGGGTCATTTCCAGCAGGCGTTGCTCGATCAAGGCGTCGAGCTTGGGCTCGTTGGCGAAATGCACCGTATCGATGTTCACCAGTGGGCAATCGGCAGTGGTGCAGCCCGGTTGCACCACTTCGGATGCATCGCGGGTGGCTTCCAGCGGCGCGCGGTAGCTGGGTTGGAACAGGCTCTGGCAAGCGCCGAGCGTCAAGGCAATACAGGCCACGGAGGCGACTTTTAACAGCGACATGGGCGTCCTTCATAAAGCGGAGAAGAGCGAAAGATATGGGGCTTCGACTGTCGGCATCCCAGTCAGTTCGCCACTAAGCTGATTACAGTGAGTTTGACCGCCGCCGCCTGTCCCGGCAACAGGAAAGGGGCTGCACCGACGGGCGCGGGCGCTGTAGGATGGCGCGATGCCGAGACACACACCGCAATAAACGAGGGTTGATATGACCGACAGTGCGAAATCGACGCCGAACAGATTTGAAGTGGTTCAGCGCGACAATGCCTACCAGGGCTTCTACAAGCTTGATCGCGTACAGCTGCGCCACGAGCTGTTCGACGGCGGCATGAGCCCGGTGATCAACCGCGAGATTTTTGTCCGCCACGATGCCGTCTGTGTCCTGCCCTACGATGCGCAACGCGATGAAGTGGTGTTGATCGAGCAGTTCCGGGTTGGCGCCATGGGCCGCACCGACAATCCATGGTTGGTGGAGATGGTTGCCGGTCTGATCGACAAAGACGAGCAACCGGAGGAGGTTGCGCACCGCGAAGCCGAGGAGGAAGCTGGGCTGACCTTCTCTGCGCTACGGCCGATCACCAAGTATTTCCCGTCGCCGGGGGGCAGCACCGAATTCGTCCACCTGTTTTTGGGACGTTGCGACAGTAGCGGTGCTGGCGGTATCCATGGCCTGGCCGAAGAAGCAGAAGATATCCGCGTTACCGTGTGGGCCTTTGAAGATGCCCTGCAAGCGGTACGCGACGGTAAAATTTCCAACGCAGCCAGCATTATCGCCCTGCAATGGCTTGCGCTTAATCGCGCGGAAGTGAGGGGGTTATGGCAGTAAAGGCACGGGAACGCTACCGGGTCGACCTGATCGGCTTGCAAGCCGCTTGCGAGGCCAACTATGCGCGGCTGATGCGCCTGTTGCCGGACATGCGCCATACGCCCGAAGCACGACGGATCGCCGTGACCCACGGTGACCAGATGCTCGGCGTGCTGACCCTGGAAGTCATCCTCACTTGCCCGTACACCAGCACCCTGCGCGTGCGCCAGGAGCACAGCCTGCCGTGGCTGCCGGTGCCGCAGCTGGAAGTGCAGGTGTATCACGATGCGCGAATGGCCGAAGTGGTCAGCGCCGAACATGCACGGCGCTTTCGCAGCATCTATCCTTACCCCAATGTGTTCATGCACCAGCCCGATGAGAAAGCACAGCTCAATGTGTTCCTCGGTGAATGGTTGAGTCATTGTCTGGCCCTGGGCCATGAGTTTGAAGTCGTCCGATAGCGTTCGACGGCGTGCGTTTGACGGCTTTCCTCTTTGTGTCCTGCCCCAGCATAATTGCACCCATTGTCCATTTATGTGATTGCCCTGGGAGAACGCCTTGCCGAGCGTATCCACCGTGAACCCCGATGCGCCGGCGTTGCTGGTGCAACTGTCTGACAGCCACCTGTTTGCCGAGGCCGACGGCACGCTGCTGGGCATGAATACCCGCGACAGCCTGCAACGGGTGATCGAGCTGGTGCGGGCCCGGCAACCGCAGATTGATTTGCTGCTGGCCACCGGCGACTTGTCCCAGGACGGTACGCTTGAGTCCTACCAACTATTTCGCGACCTGAGCCAGCAGATTGGCGCCCCGGCGCGCTGGATTCCGGGCAATCACGATGAGCCGCAGGTCATGGCCCAGGCGACCATTGGCAGCGCGTTGCTGGAGTCGGTGGTGGATGTGGGCAACTGGCGCATTACCTTGCTGGACTCCGCCGTGCCGGGTTCGGTACCGGGCTATCTGGCCGAGCCGCAACTGCAATTGCTGGCGCAAGCCTTGAGTGAAGCACCTTGTCGCCATCATCTGGTGTGCTTCCATCATCACCCCGTGCCCATCGGCTGTGCCTGGATGGAGCCCATCGGTTTGCGCAACCCCGAGGCGCTGTTTGCCGTGCTCGACCGTTTTCCCCAGGTGCGGGCGGTGTTGTGGGGGCATGTGCACCAGGAGATCGACCGCCAGCGTAATGGCGTGCGCTTGCTGGCGTCGCCGTCCACCTGCATCCAGTTCGCCCCCGGCAGTGAGGATTTCAAGGTCAGCGAACAGGCGCCTGGCTATCGCTGGCTGCGTCTGCACCCGGACGGGCGGCTGGAAACTGGGGTAGAACGGGTCGAAGGTTTCACCTTTACCGTGGATTACGGCAGCAACGGCTACTAAACCTGCAAACACACATCAAAATGTAGGAGCGGGCTTGCCCGCGATTGCGGTGGGTCAGCCAACAAATCTATCACTGATATAGCGCCATCGCGGGCAAGCCCGCTCCCACACCCCTGGCAGGCCGCGTTCGGCAGTAACCCTGCTCACACCGCGTCATTCCCTGTAAACTGCGCCCCTTTGGCCGATAACGCACGGAGAGCCCGGCATGTCCGCTTCGATCTTGTATATCCACGGTTTCAACAGCGCGCCGGCCTCGACCAAGGCCAGCTACCTGATGGGCGTGATGGACAGTCTCGGGCTGGCCGACCAACTGCGGGTGCCGGCCCTGCATCACCATCCACGCCAGGCGATTGCCCAGTTGGAGCAGGCGATCGGCGAGCTGGGGCGGCCGCTGCTGGTCGGCAGCTCACTCGGCGGCTACTATGCAACCCATCTTGCCGAACGCCATGGCCTCAAGGCCCTGCTGGTCAACCCGGCGGTCAGCCCCCATCGCATGTTCGACGGTTACCTGGGCACCCAGAAGAACCTTTACACCGATGAGACCTGGGAATTGACCCACGATCACGTCGCGGCCCTGGCTGAGCTTGAGGTTGCAGCGCCCCAGGATGCCCAGCGCTATCAGGTGTGGTTGCAGACCGGGGACGAAACACTGGATTATCGCCTCGCCGAGCAGTATTACCGGGCCTGTGCCTTGCGTATCCAGGCTGGCGGCGACCACGGTTACCAGGGCTTTGGCCGACAGTTGCCGGCCCTGTTGAGTTTTGCCGGCATTGGCGCAGATCAGTACCAGTCCTTCGATTTCACCGCATTGTGAAACCGCAGGTTACTTTTTAATCGAACGACTCACGACGAGACCCCATGGCCACTCCCAGCGCTAGCTCTTATAACGCCGACGCCATCGAAGTCCTCTCGGGCCTCGACCCGGTGCGCAAACGCCCCGGCATGTACACCGACACCAGTCGGCCGAACCACCTTGCCCAGGAAGTCATCGACAACAGCGTCGACGAAGCCTTGGCCGGGCACGCCAAGTCGGTCCAGGTCATTCTGCACGCCGACCATTCCCTGGAAGTGTCCGACGACGGGCGCGGCATGCCGGTGGATATCCACCCCGAAGAGGGCGTGTCGGGTGTCGAGCTGATCCTCACCAAGCTCCACGCCGGCGGCAAGTTTTCCAACAAGAACTACCAGTTCTCCGGCGGCTTGCACGGCGTGGGTATTTCCGTGGTCAACGCCCTGTCCACGCAAGTGCGGGTCAAGGTCAAGCGCGACGGCAACGAATACCAGATGACCTTCGCCGATGGCTACAAGGCCACCGAGCTGGAAGTCGTCGGCACTGTCGGCAAGCGCAATACCGGGACCAGCGTGTACTTCGCGCCGGATCCGAAATACTTCGATTCCCCGAAATTCTCCATCAGCCGCCTCAAGCACGTACTCAAGGCCAAGGCCGTGTTGTGCCCGGGCTTGCTGGTCAGTTTTGAAGACAAAGGCACCGGCGAAAAGGTCGAGTGGCACTACGAAGACGGCCTGCGCTCCTATCTGGAAGACTCGGTCAGCGACTTCGAACGCCTGCCCAACGAACCCTTCTGCGGCAGCCTGGCCGGTAACAAGGAGGCCGTGGACTGGGCCTTGCTGTGGTTGCCCGAGGGTGGCGACAGTGTCCAGGAAAGCTACGTCAACCTGATCCCCACAGCCCAGGGCGGTACTCACGTCAACGGTCTGCGCCAGGGCCTGCTGGATGCCATGCGCGAATTCTGCGAGTACCGCAGCCTGCTGCCGCGCGGCGTGAAGCTGGCGCCGGAAGACGTCTGGGAGCGCATCGCCTTCGTTCTGTCGATGAAAATGCAGGAGCCACAATTCTCCGGCCAGACCAAGGAGCGCCTGTCGTCCCGTGAGGCGGCGGCGTTTGTCTCGGGTGTGGTCAAGGATGCTTTCAGCCTGTGGCTCAACGAGCATCCGGAACTGGGCCTGGCCCTGGCCGAGCTGGCGATCAACAACGCCGGGCGTCGCCTCAAGGCCAGCAAAAAGGTCGAGCGCAAGCGCATCACCCAGGGCCCGGCGTTGCCCGGCAAGCTGGCGGACTGCGCCGGGCAGGACCCGATGCGCTCCGAGCTGTTCCTGGTGGAAGGTGATTCCGCCGGCGGTTCGGCCAAGCAGGCACGGGACAAGGAGTTCCAGGCGATCCTGCCGCTGCGCGGCAAGATCCTCAATACCTGGGAAGTCGACGGCAGCGAAGTGCTGGCCAGCCAGGAAGTGCACAACATCGCCGTGGCCATTGGCGTGGATCCCGGCGCCGAGGACATGAGCCAGTTGCGCTACGGCAAGATCTGCATCCTCGCCGACGCCGACTCCGACGGCTTGCACATTGCTACCTTGCTCTGCGCCCTGTTCGTCCAGCATTTCCGCCCGCTGGTGGATGCAGGGCACGTCTACGTGGCGATGCCGCCGCTGTACCGTATCGACCTGGGCAAAGAAATCTACTACGCCCTGGACGAAGCCGAGCGCGACGGCATCCTCGATCGCCTGGTGGCCGAGAAGAAGCGTGGCAAGCCGCAAGTCACTCGATTCAAGGGCCTGGGTGAAATGAACCCACCGCAACTGCGGGAAACCACCATGGACCCGAACACCCGACGCCTGGTGCAGTTGACCCTGGAAGACTACGCCGCGACCTCGGAAATGATGGACATGTTGCTGGCCAAGAAGCGCGCCGGCGACCGTAAGGCCTGGCTGGAGTCCAAAGGCAACCTGGCCGAGGTATTGGGCTGATGCGCAGCGGTTTCGCCCTGGCGATACTGTTGTTGAGCGGGTTGGCAGCGACCCAGGTCGTGGCCCAGCCAGCTGTCGAGCTCAAGCTGCTGTCCGAACACCCGGTAGACGGCATGCGCGGCGGTAACCTGTCGGGCCTGGCCTTGTGTGGCAAGGAGTTGTGGACGGTCTCTGACCGCGACGACGACCAGATCTACCGCCTCGATACCCGCGCCGAGACCTGGCAGGCCGAGACGGTAAAGATCGACGTGCCGCCGGTGCCTGAATCGGGCCTGCCCTGGGGCTTGCGCGCGCGCACCACGGCAGCTTCGGTGATTCGTGGTGGCGACCTGGATTTTGAAGGCATCAGCTGTGACGCCGTCGGTAATCGTTATATCGTCAGCGAAGCCCACGCGGCGGTGCTGCAAGTGCCGGCAAGCGGCGATCCGGAGTGGCTGAAGATTGCCCCTGGCATGGTTCGCGAGGCGCGGGCCAGTGGCTTGCTGCTGCACTTCAATGCGTTGTTTGAAGGGCTGGCGGTCAACCCCGAGGGCAATCAGATCTGGCTGGCGGCCGAGCGTGAGCGGCGCGGGCTGATTTCGATCAAGCGTGGGCAGAGCGTTTGGGATTGCGACGGCCCCTGCGTACTGTTGAGCGAAGCCGGCCAGGAAATGCAGCCGGCGCAGTTTCCGGGCGCCAAGGCGGTGTCCAAGGACTTTGCCGACCTGGCGCTGTTCAATGGCAAGTTGTTTACCTTGGAGCGTAATGCGTTCCAGGTCTGCCGGCGCGACAGCGTGACGGCCAAGGTCGAGTTGTGCTGGTCGTACGCCGACGAGGCGCTGCAGCCCAACCGACGTTACGCCCAGAGCTACGGCCTGGCAGAAGCCTTGCTGATTGACGGCGACGGAGCCTGGATTGGCATCGACAATAACTTCGGCACCCGGGCCGACGGTGAAAAACGCCCGATGGTCTATCGTTTTGCTGCCCCGGCCGGTGGTTGGAGTGCCCAGCCATGAGTACGCAGCCGCCTGGCAAGCGCGCCGGACGCATAATGATGTTCGTGGCGTGGGGCGCCGGGCTGTTTCTGGCAACACGGTTTTTTGGGCAATGGGAAGCGCGTCAGGAAAACCCCAACGCCGTGGTCACCTCGCAGCAACACGCGGGTTATATAGAAGTGAAACTGGTCGGCAACGGCCAGGGTCATTTTGTCGCCACTGGCCAGATCAACGGCCAGCCGGTGGATTTCATGCTCGATACCGGCGCCACCGACGTGGCGGTACCGGCCGAGTTGGCCGAACGCCTGGGGCTCAAGCGCGGTTTGCCGGTGACCTTGAGCACCGCCAACGGCCGCAGCCAGGGCTATCGCACCCACCTGGAGCGCCTGCAACTGGGCGATATCGTCCTGCAGGACGTACGCGCCCTGGTGGCGCCGGGCCTGGGTGGCGAGCAAGTGCTGTTGGGCATGAGCGCATTGAAACAACTTGAATTTACCCAGCGCGGCGGCACCATGCTGCTGCGCCAGACCAGACAATGATGAGGCCCGCATGAGTGACATCCTTGCAGACAGCTTAGACGGCGTAGAACGCCGGTCGCTGGCTGACTTCACCGAAAATGCCTACCTCAACTACTCCATGTACGTGATCATGGACCGTGCCTTGCCGCATATCGGCGACGGCTTGAAGCCGGTACAGCGGCGCATTATCTACGCCATGAGTGAGTTGGGCCTGGACGCGGACTCCAAGCACAAGAAGTCGGCGCGTACCGTCGGTGACGTGCTCGGCAAGTTCCACCCCCACGGCGACTCGGCGTGCTACGAAGCCATGGTGCTGATGGCCCAGCCGTTTAGCTACCGCTACACCCTGGTCGATGGCCAGGGCAACTGGGGTGCGCCGGACGATCCCAAGTCCTTCGCCGCCATGCGTTACACCGAGGCGCGGCTGTCGCGCTACTCCGAAGTACTGCTCAGCGAGCTGGGCCAGGGCACGGCAGACTGGGGCCCGAACTTCGACGGCACCCTCGACGAGCCGCTGGTCTTGCCGGCGCGCCTGCCCAATATCCTGCTCAACGGCACCACCGGCATCGCCGTGGGCATGGCCACCGACGTACCGCCGCATAACCTGCGCGAAGTCGCCACCGCCTGCGTGCGTCTGCTCGATGAGCCCAAGGCCACGGTCGAGCAGCTGTGCGAGCATATCCAGGGCCCGGACTACCCGACCGAAGCGGAAATCATCACGCCGCGCGCCGACCTGCTGAAAATGTACGAGACCGGCAAGGGCTCGGTGCGCATGCGTGCCGTGTACCACATCGAAGATGGCGACATCATCGTCACCGCCTTGCCGCACCAGGTCTCCGGCGCCAAAGTGCTGGAACAGATTGCCGCGCTGATGCAGGCCAAGCCGTCGAAGCTGCCGCAAGTCGCTGACCTGCGTGACGAGTCCGACCACGAGAACCCTTGTCGCATCGTGATCATCCCGACCAATAGCCGGGTCGATCACGAAGTGCTGATGCAGCATCTGTTTGCCAGCACCGAGCTGGAATCCAGCTACCGGGTCAACGTCAACATCATTGGCCTGGACGGCAAGCCGCAGCTGAAAAACCTGCGCAACCTGCTGGTGGAGTGGCTGGAGTTCCGGGTCAATACCGTACGCCGCCGCTTGCAGTTCCGGTTGGACAAGGTCGAGCGTCGCCTGCACCTGTTGGACGGCTTGCTGATCGCTTACCTCAACCTGGATGAAGTGATCCATATCATCCGTACCGCCGAGCACCCGAAAGCCGAGTTGATCGCGCGTTTCGAGCTGAGCGAGATCCAGGCCGACTACATCCTCGATACCCGTTTGCGTCAGTTGGCGCGCCTGGAAGAGATGAAGTTGCGCGACGAGCAGGACGCCTTGCTCAGGGAGCAAGCCAAGCTGCAAGCGCTGCTGGGTAGTGAAGCCAAGCTCAAGAAGTTGGTGCGCAGCGAACTGATCAAAGATGCCGAAACCTATGGCGACGACCGCCGCTCGCCGATTGTCGAGCGCGCCGAGGCCAAGGCCCTGACCGAAACCGAGCTGTTGCCCAACGAGAAAATTACCGTCGTTCTGTCGGAAAAGGGTTGGGTTCGCTCCGCCAAGGGGCATGATATTGACGCCACTGGCCTGTCGTACAAGGCCGGTGATGGATTCAAGACTGCTGCAGCCGGGCGCTCCAATCAGTTTGCGGTGTTTATCGACTCCACCGGGCGCAGTTATTCGGTGCCGGCTCATACCCTGCCGTCTGCACGAGGCCAGGGCGAACCCTTGACCGGTCGCCTGGCGCCACCGCCAGGGGCAAGTTTTGAATGTGTATTGCTGCCTGATGATGACTCGCTGTACGTCATCGCCTCCGACGCTGGCTACGGTTTCGTGGTCAAGGGCGAGGACTTGCAGGCCAAGAACAAGGCGGGCAAGGCCCTGTTGAGCTTGCCGAACAACGCCAAGGTGATCTTGCCGCGTCCGGTCGAGGACCGCGAAGGCAATTGGCTGGCATCGGTGACCACCGAAGGGCGCTTGCTGGTGTTCAAGATCAGCGACCTGCCGCAGTTGGGCAAGGGCAAGGGCAACAAGATCATTGGTATCCCAGGGGAGCGGGTGGCCAGTCGCGAAGAGTACGTGACCGACATCGCAGTGATCCCGGAAGGCTCGACCCTGGTGCTGCAGGCCGGCAAGCGCACGTTGTCCCTGCGCCCTGACGACCTGGAGCATTACAAGGGCGAACGTGGGCGCCGTGGGAATAAATTGCCCCGTGGCTTCCAGCGGGTAGATGCATTGCTGGTAGAAACGCCCGCTTAAAGCGATATAGAGCGCCCGATCTACGATTTAACGCGTAGATCGGCGCTTTCGCGCTGGAGTCATGGCGCATATTCACGGATGATATGGCCTTTCCAGCGCCGGCGTGGCTGAGCGCGTATAGGTTATTTTTAGTATTACATTGTGGTTTGCCTTGTGGCAGCCACCTGGATGGGATGATGACTGCTCCACGCCTTCCTTTATTTTTGATGCTCGCTGGCCTTTTGGGGTTGGCGGGCTGCACCACGCACCAGCCGGTGTCGCTGTACCAGCTGGATAGCGGAAATCCTGCGCAACCAGCGCAAAGTGCTGGCATGGCGGTGTTGCTCGGGCCGGTCGTGGTTGCCGATTACCTGCAACGTGAAACCCTGCTGCAACGCCAGGACGATGGCAGCCTGCAAGGCTCCATCGACGGCCGTTGGGCCGGTAGCCTGTCGTCGGATATCAACCAGTTGATGCTGCGCCAGGTGGCTGGCCACCTGGACAGCCAGCGTGTGGTGCTGTCGCCGGCGCCCACCAGCTTCTCGCCCGATGTGCAGGTCTTGCTGACCATCACGCGCCTGGATTCCGGGGCGTCGCAGCCGGCCATCCTTGACGCGCAATGGCGCCTGATCGACCGCCGCGGCCAGGTGCGGGACAACCGCATCGTGCATCTGCAGGAGCAGCATGCAGGCAGCACGGCCTCCCAGGTCCAGGCCCAAGGCGTGTTGTTGCAGCGTTTGGCAGAACAGCTGTCGGTAGCCCTCAAGCCATTGGCCAACCAGCCACCGATTGCCGAAGCCCCGCGCAAACAGGCTCCGGCACCCGCCAAGCCGGCAGCCCCGGAAAAGCCGAAGATCCCAATGGCTTCGCCGATTCGCACCGACATGGAAGTGTTCCGCTTCTGAGGTAACAGCCCCCTGTAGGAGCGAGCTTGCTCGCGAAAAACTCAAGGGCAACGCGCTCATTCAGGATAAGCGCGTTAACGTTGACGATCTTCGCGAGCAAGCTCGCTCCTACACAGAGCCAATAAAAAGCCCACCCATGAGTGATCATGGGTGGGCTTTTTGTTGGGGGAGGATTCACCCTTTGTTGCGGGTCTCATGCATCCGCGCCAACTGGCGCTCCAGCATCGACGGATAAGGCTCCATCAACCGCTCTACACAGCACGCGCCTTCCGGGCTGGCAATCGGGCGGATGCGCGCGCGTTGGCGGATCAGCGCGTCGTCGCTGATCTTGCGCTCCACCAGCAGCAGGTTGCGGCTGTGTTGCGACAAGGCCAGGGCGTCCTGGGCGTTTTCGGTCAGCAGCAGGTCGATCTGGCTCATGCCATACAGGTCGTCGCCCAGGGTCAGGCCCAGTTGCAGTTGCAGGGTGATGCCGCTGTCAGCGACTTCAATTTGCAACGCATGGCCCAGGGCCCGCAGCAGCTCGCCGCAGCAGATGGCATTGGTCAGGTAGTCTTCGCCGCTGTCTTCGCTGTGGAACAGCATCAAGGTGCTGCCGTCGTTCAGGGTGTGCAGCTCGCTCTGATACAGCGAGGCAGCCTGGTCGAGGCAGTCGCGGTAGCGTTCCAGCAGTTCGGTCAGGCGTGCACGGGGCAGGCGGCGCAGTTGGTCCTGGGCACCCAGTTGCACAGCCAGTACGGCGCTGTGCTGTGGCTGGGTGTTCTGGGAGACGGCAGGTGTCGGGGTCGGCAGCGTTGCAGGCGTTGAGTCGTCACGCAGGTCGGCAAACGGGTCGTCATCGTTCAGGCTGTCTTCGTCGGCCTTGATGACTGTGCGCGGTACTGGCTTGAGGCCGGCCACCGGCGCCGACTCGTCGAAGCTCGGGTCACGCAGGTTGCGCACTTCAAACTCGGGTTCGTCGTCGTAATCGGCGTCGTCAAACTCCGGTTCAGGCTCGACCTCCTGTACCACCGGCTCTGGAGCGAAGCTGGTGTGCAACTGGCGGGCAAGGTCGCCGATTTCATCCTGGCGGTCAGTGGCCGGGGTGTGCTCGTCGATATCGCGCAGCCAGATGCGCAACTGCATCAGGGGCGTGGAGATATGTCGGCCCAGGCGCAGGCTCAAGGCCAGGGCCAAGGCCAGCAGGATCGCGCTGAGGATGCCCATACTTTGCAGGCTGATGGTCATCGGCTGCTGGAACTGTTGCATGTCCAGGCTGATGCGCAGTTGGCCGGCTTTCACATCCTGAAACGTGATATTGCTCTGGTACAGGCCTTCGGCTTCACCCAGCAGGCCGTTCTTCGGGCGTTGCCCGGCTTCGGCCATGATCCGGTTGTCCACGCTGTAGATGGCCGCGTGGGCCACCAGCGGGTTCTTGGTCAGGTTGTTGAGCAGCACGTTGAGGCTGAGGATGTCGTTGGACACCAGCAACTCAGTCGCCGAGGTGGCGGTCTGGGTCGTCAAGCTCTCGCCCAGGGCGTCGGCTTGCTCGTGCATGGCCTGTTTGAACTGCAAACCCATCACGCACGCATAGATCACCAGGGCCAAGGCGACCAGGATCACGTTATGGCTGGCGATGCGTAATGCGATCGGTACACGGCGGTGGCGCAGTGCCCGGAAGATCAGCAGGAAGAAGTTATCGGTTTTTACTGGCGTGGGCCGGTTCACTTGCGCTCGGCTCTTGGTCCGTGAAGTTGACGCGCAGTATAGCGACAGGCCCAAGACCGGCAAAGCGCTGGCTGTGCCCGATGGTCACTGAAAGTGGGTAGAATGCGGTTTTTTTCCAGCCCGGGGGTGCGCTTTGCGCGAAATTGTCCTGATTAACATCACAGGTGAGGACCGTCCGGGTCTTACCGCAGCCATTACTGGTGTCCTCGCCCAGGGTGGTGTGACCATTCTCGATATCGGCCAGGCCGTGATCCACGACACCCTGTCGTTCGGCATCCTGGTCGAGATCCCGAGCACTGAGCAAGCCTCGTCCGTGCTCAAGGACATCCTGTTTACGGCCTATAAGCTGGATCAGCAGGTACGTTTCACCCCGGTCTCCGAAGAGGATTACCAGCATTGGGTGGCCGGCCAAGGCAAAAAACGTCATATCGTCACGCTGTTGACGCGCCGGGTGACCGCCGAACAATTGCAGCGGGTCAGTTCGATCACCGCGCAATATGGTCTGAACATCGATCATATCGACCGTCTGTCGGGCCGCATGCCGCTGGATATGCCGGCGGACCAGGGCAAGGGCTGTATCGAGTTTTCTGTGCGTGGCGAGCCGGCCGATCCGCAGGCCTTGCGCGCCGAGTTTCTCAGCGTCGCCCAGGAGTTGAACGTCGATATCGCCTTCCAGGAAGACTCGCTGTTCCGGCGCAATCGCCGCCTGGCGGTATTCGACATGGACTCGACCCTGATCGAAGCCGAAGTCATCGACGAGTTGGCCAAGGCGGCGGGCGTTGGCGAGCAAGTCTCCGCGATCACCGAGCGCGCGATGGCGGGTGAGTTGGACTTTCGCGCCAGCTTCAAGGAGCGCCTGGCGCTGCTCAAGGGCCTGGACGTCAGCGTGCTGGATTCCATCGGCGCCTCGCTGCGCTTGACCGAAGGTGCCGAGACCCTGTTCGCCGAGCTCAAGCGCCTGGGCTACAAGACGGCGATTCTGTCGGGCGGCTTTACCTACTTCGCCAAGCAATTGCAGGCCAAGCTGGGCATCGACTATGTGTTCGCCAACGAGCTGGAAGTAGTGGATGGCAAGGTGACGGGCGTGGCGGTCGAGCCGATTGTCGACGCGCAGCGCAAGGCTGATCTGCTACGGGAGTTGGCGCACAAGGAAGGTTTGCGTCTGGAGCAGACCATTGCGGTCGGCGACGGTGCCAACGACTTGCCGATGCTGGCTATCGCCGGGCTGGGCGTGGCGTTCCGTGCCAAGCCGTTGGTCAAGCAATCGGCCAAGCAGGCGATTTCGACGTTGGGGCTGGACGGTGTGCTGTATCTGTTGGGCTTTCGCGACCGCGACGGCCAATAACGACAGGAACGCGGTCAAAAATGTGGGAGCGGCGGTGCGACGATTCGACTTGCTCGCGAAGGCGGAGTGTCAGTCAACTAAGGTGTCTACTGTCACACCGCCTTCGCGAGCAAGCCCGCTCCCACATTTGATTTTCGCTGTATTCGGATCAGGCTTTCGGCAGCGCGATACCCTGGCCCATCTGCACCGGCGTGCCTGCCGCCAGCTCTTGCGCCCACTGCACCTGGCCCGGGCCAAACAGCACGATCGCCGTCGAACCCAGCTTGAAGCGCCCCAGTTCCGCACCTTTTTCCAGGTGGATCGGCGCACGGGCGGCTTCGTCGTAACGGAAGGTTTTCAACTCGCGCTTGGGTGGTGTTACCAACCCAGCCCATACGGTCTCGATCGACGCCACAATCATCGCGCCCACCAATACCACGGCCATCGGGCCGCGTTCGGTATCGAACAGGCAGACAACTCGCTCATTACGCGCAAACAACTCCGGCACGTTTTCGGCGGTGGTCTGGTTGACCGAGAAAATCCGCCCTGGCACGTAGACCATTTCCCGCAGGGTGCCGGCCAATGGCATGTGCACGCGGTGGTAGTCCTTCGGCGACAGGTAGATGGTGGCAAAGTCACCGCCCATGAAGGGCGCAGCAACGGCCGCGTCGCCACCGAGCAATTCCAGCACGCTGAAACTGTGGCCCTTGGCCTGGAACACGCGCCCGTGTTCAATCGGGCCGAGTTGGCTGACTGCGCCGTCTGCCGGGCTCAACACCGCGCCCGGGGTCGGGTCCAATGGGCGCGCGCCGTCTTTCAGGGCACGGGTGAAGAAGGCGTTGAAGTGCTCGTAAGCGGTCACGTCCTCCACCAGTGCCTGGGACATATCCACTTGGTAACGCTTGGCGAACCAGGTGGTGAAGGCATTCTTGAACCAGCGCACGCGGCACTCGGCAATGCAGCCGGCCAGGCGCGACAGCAGGTGATGGGGCAGCAGGTACTGGCTGAGGATAAACAAACGCTTTTTCATGAACTGTCCTTAAACCTTAAATCTCGACGGGGGTGTCGGGGTGGTTGCCCCATTCGCCCCAGGAACCGGCATAACCTTTGACTCGCGGATAACCGAGCGCCTTGGCCACCAGGTAGGTGAAGCCAGAACGGTGGTGAGTCTGGCAGTGGGTAATGATTTCTTTGTCTTTGGTCAGGCCCAGGCTTTCGAGGATCTGCGGCATGTCGCGGCGGATTCGCAGGTTGCGCGCCGTGTCCATGCCCGCAGTCCATTCGAAGTTCACTGCGCCGGGAATATGCCCGCCTTTGGCCGCAAGGACTTTCTCCCCCGAGTACTCCAGCGGCCCGCGTGCATCCCAGATCCCCAGGTCGGCAGCGCCGAGGCGGCTTTGCAGGTACTCGCGGGTGGCGGTGGGCTCGTCGTGCAGGGTCAGGCTGACCGGTCCGGCGACGGCGGCAACGGCCTCGGTGGACACTGGATGCTGTTCATCCAGCCACGCCAGCAGGCCGCCATCGAGGTAGTGATACTTCTTGTGGCCGATCACGTCGAGCAACCAGATGAACCGCCCGGCCCAGCCGCCGCCCTCGTCGTCGTACACCACGTAGGTGGCGTCCGGGGTGTGGCCCAGTTCGCCGAACAGCTTTTCCAGGTCGGCCTTGGCCGGCAACAGCCCCGGCGCGGGTGGCTGGCCCAGTTGGGTGCGCTTGGGATCAACGAAGTGCGCGCCGGGGATATGCCCTTGGGCATAACGGGCGGCGCTGGTGAGGTCCACCAGAATCAACTGCTCGGCGGCGAGGCGACCCAGCAGATCGCTGGGCTCGATCACCAGCGGCAAGCCAGAAAAGTCAGGCATGTGAGGTCTCCCGGGCACTAGGTTTGGGCGATAAAAGAGGGCGATTGTAACGCAAGCATCAGGTGGTGCGGTTGGTAAAGCAGTGCAGGGCTTTCTCGATGCATTGGGCGGTTTTGCCGAAGGCCTGCACGGTGGTTTCGGAGAACGGCCCGCCGCCCTGGTCGGCAATCATCAACATCACCACCCGGCCGTTACAGCTCAGGGAGCGCAACAGCAGGTGCTCGCCCACGAACAGGCGGCGCACGGAGGCAGGCAGCAGCGCCGCGAATTGTGCGTGATTGTCCGGGGTCAGGCGCACTTGTGCAGATTTCTCCAGCAAGCGTTGCAGCAGCGTGCTTTGTGCGGTCTCAAGGCTCAGGTTGGCGGCGTCCTTGGGCAGGCCGTCGACCTGATGCACGCGCAATGTGGTCAGGGCCTTGTCGGCCATCAGCAGCATGACGCGCTGCATGCCGCTGGCCACCAGGGCCTCCTTGGCGCAGGTGGTCAAGTGCATGGCGTTGGCGAAGCGGCTCGGCTCTACCAGCAACTCGCTGCACCGCTTGCGCCAGATCGCCAGGGCTTCGGCTGTGGGTGGTGGTGCTGGCAGCAGGCCGCGATGCACACGCTGCACATGCCATGGCCAGATCAGCGCCAGCGCAGGATGCCAGAGGCCTGGGGTCAGGGTATGGCGGGCGCTGATGGCGGCCTGTTGGTGCACTTGCTGCTGCACATCGGCCAGCGGTTGTTGCAGGTACAGCGCCGTGAGGTACTGCCAGCGCTGGGTGTGCGGGCAGGTCCAGGACTCTTGCGCCGCCAGTGCCATGCCATTGGCCAGGAGCACGGTGTTGGCCGGTTGGTTCAGCCAGCGGCGCAACGCGGGGTCGTCATCGAGTTTTTGCTGCTGGCTCAGCGGCACTTCATCGCGGGCGATGTGCAGGGCCTTGACCAGCAAACGTTGTTCCTTGAGCAGCAGTTGGTAGCCCTGAGACACCCAGATCGGCAGGCGCCAGGCCTCGGTCAGCCCCAGGCACAGTTCCAGCAGGCGCACACCAAACAGTTCCTGCTCGACCTTGCGTGCCGACTGGCCCTTGTGGATCACCCGCAGTTCCCATTCTTCCAGGAGCTTGGGGTAGGCCACGGCCATTGGCCACAGCGGCGAGAGAAACAGCAGGCTGCCCCAATGGATATCCTGCCAAAGGCGCGCCAGGCGGCTGGCGAACAGGCCGCTGGCTTGCTGCGAGGCATGTTGGCTGATCAGTTGCAGTTGGCGCAGGGCTACGGGGATTTCATTGAGTGGCACTGACGGCAGGCGTGCGAGCAATTCTTCGGTGCGCTTGAGGCCGAGGCGGTTGATCGCCACTTCAAGGTTTTCTGCGGGTTCCGCCAGGCTGCCGTGGGCCTGGTTATTGGCTTCGCGCATGACGCTCAGGACCAGTGCCGGGCTGTCTTGCATCAGCTCTGCAATATCTCGCAACGAACGGCGGCTGTCGCCGATGGCCTTGCACACGGCCATGTGGCTCGCTTGCGGGACGGGCAGGTGAATCTCGTCCAGGCGCTTTATCCAGCCGGCCAGAGAGTTGGGTTTTGTAGTTGGGACTGTCGTTTCGTTTGCCATGATTGGGGCGCGATCATCACTTGCGGTCAACACGCCCGGAGCGGGCCGAACTGGCTTTTCGCCTTAACGGGCTATAGTCTGGCGCAGTTTTGCCGATAAGTAGAAGAAGAGTTTTTAGATCTTCCGAATATGTCCATGAACCCGACGGCGCAAGTACTCATCCCCTATGGCTAAAATTATCGGCATCATCGTCGTCATCGCAAGTGTGCTCGGCGGATACGTTCTGTCCCACGGTAAAATTGCTGCGCTGATCCAGCCCTTCGAAGTGCTGATCATCGGCGGTGCGGCGTTTGGCGCTTTCCTGCAGGCTAACCCAGGCTACATGACCATGCACGTGGTCAAAAAGTCGCTGGGTATGTTCAGCTCGCGCTTTTCCCACACGTTCTACCTGGAAGTGCTGGGCCTGGTCTACGAGATCCTCAACAAGAGCCGCCGTGAAGGCATGATGGCTATCGAGGCTGATATCGAGGACGCCGCGGCGAGCCCGATCTTCGCCAAGTACCCGGCCGTGCTCAAAGACGACCGCATGACGGCCTACATCTGCGACTACCTGCGCATCATGTCCTCCGGCAACATGGCCCCGCACGAGCTGGAAGGCTTGTTCGACATGGAACTGTTCAGCCTCAAGGAAGAACTCGAACACCCATCCCACGCCGTGACCGGCATCGCCGACGGCATGCCCGGCTTCGGTATTGTCGCGGCGGTACTGGGTATCGTGGTGACCATGGCGTCCCTGGGCGAAGGCGACCAGGCCGCGATCGGCATGCACGTTGGTGCAGCGTTGGTGGGAACCTTCTTTGGTATTCTCGCCGCTTATGGTTTCTTTGGTCCGCTGGCCACCTCCCTGGCCCACGATGCCAAGGAAGAGCTCAATATCTACGAAGCCATCAAGGCGTCGCTGGTGGCGTCTGCTTCGGGCATGCCGCCGTCCCTGGCCGTGGAATTCGGGCGCAAGGTGTTGTATCCGAAGCACCGTCCGAGCTTTGCCGAGCTGGAACAAGCAGTTCGCGGTCGCTAAGCCATGGAAAACAACCAGCCAATCATCATCAAGCGCGTCAAGCGCTTCGCTGCCGGGCACCACGGCGGTGCCTGGAAAATCGCGTTCGCCGACTTTGCGACGGCGATGATGGCGTTCTTCCTGGTGCTGTGGCTGATGTCCACTGCCACCCCTGAACAGAAGATCGCCATTGCCGGTTATTTCAAGGATCCCATCGGCTTCTCTGAGAGTGGTACGCCGTTTGTGATCGACCTGGGTGGTTCGCCTGAGTTGGCTCCCGAGCGCACCATCAACCCGGAAGTGCAAACCGAAGCGCCCCAGGAAAACATCCCGATCGAACGCCAGACCGTCGAAAGCATGGCCGAACAGGTCGAGCAGGAACGCCTGGAATTGTTGCTGCAAGAGTTGCAGAACAAGGTGGATGAGAACCCGCAACTGCAAAAATTTAAGGACCAGATCCACTTCCAGATCACCCCGGATGGCCTGCGTATCCAGATCATGGATGCGGCTAACCGCCCGATGTTCGATTCTGGCAGTGCGCGCTTGAAGCCTTACTTCGAAGACATCCTGCTGGCCATGGCCGACACCATCAAGGCGGTGCCGAACAAGATCAGCGTCAGCGGCCACACCGATGCCAAGCCTTATTCGGGCCTGGGTGATTTCGGCAACTGGGAGCTGTCGGCCAACCGTGCCAACGCTGCGCGTCGTGCCCTGGTGGCCGGCAGTTATCCGGATACCCAGGTAGCGCGCGTGGTGGGTTTTGCTTCATCGCAGCTGTTTGATGTCCAGGACCCGTTCAACCCGGTCAACCGGCGCATTGATATCGTCGTGCTGACCAAGAAGGCCCAGCGTGCGATTGAAGGTGATCAGGTACCCACGCCGCCAGTGCCGACCCAAGGCGACGGCGCACCGGGCGAAGTGCCGGTGGACCCGAACGCCCTGCCGCCAGAGCAGCAGCCGTTGCCGGCGCATGAGTTGCGCCAGAAGCTCAATCTGTTTGATGAGGGTGGGGTGAAGGCTCCCGGAGAAGCCCCGGCCGGGAGCTGATGCGCTTTGTGTAGGAGCGGGCTTGTGTGGGAGCGGGCTTGCCCGCGAAAGCGGTGGGTCAGCCAACCTGGATGTTTGCTGGGCCGACGTCTTCGCGGGCAAGCCCGCTCCCACATAAGCGTGTGCCTACAACTTAATAGCTGCTCTCTGGCAAGCTGGCGATGATCGAGCGATAGCTGTTCATCCGCTGCTGCTGCACGCGCCCATCTTCCAGCGCCTTGAGCAAGGCGCAGCCCGGCTCGCGGTCATGCTTGCAGTCGCGGAAGCGGCAGGTGCCGATCAAGTCGTTGAACTCGATAAAGCCGGCTTCCACGTCGCTGCGGCTGACGTGCCCCAGGCCGAACTCACGGATGCCCGGTGAGTCGATCAACTCGCCCCCGCCCGGGAAGTGAAACAGGCGTGCGGTGGTGGTGGTGTGAGTGCCCTGGCCAGACAACTCCGACAGCGGACCGACGCGGGTCTCGACTTCCGGTAGCAGGCTGTTGACCAGCGACGACTTGCCCACGCCCGACTGGCCGACGAACACGCTGATGCGCCCGTCCAACTGCTGTTGCAGTTGTTCCATGCCATTGCCATGGTGCGCGGAGACTTCCAGTACCGGGTAACCCAACTGCCGATAAACCGCGAGCAGCGCATTCAGCGCCGGAGCGTTTTGTTCGTCGATCAAGTCGAATTTGTTCAGCAGTAGCAGGGGGCGGATACCCGCGTGTTCGGCGGCCACCAGGTAGCGGTCGATCAGGTTGGCGTGGGGTTCGGGCAGCGGGGCGAAGACGATGACAATCATGTCGACGTTGGCCGCTACCGGCTTGAGCTGGCCACGGCTGTCGGGGCGACGCAGTTCGGTGGTGCGCGGCAGTTGCGCGACGATCACCCCGATGCCCTGGTTGCCGGCACGCCAGACGACTTTGTCGCCGGTTACCAGCGCCGGCAGGTTGGCGCGCAGGTGGCAGCGGGAAACCTGGCCCGCCAGTTCGCCTTCCAGCGCCTCGACTTCGACCTGTACCCCAAAGTGCGCGATTACCAGGCCCGTTTGCTCGGGTCCCAGGTCGCCGCCCTCCAGCGCTTCCACGGCAGAGGACTCACGTTTGGCGGCGCGGGCAGCGCGTTCACCCTGGATCTTTTCGATGCGCCAGTTTTGGCGACGGTTGAGCTGGCGTTTGGCCATTGGTGTTCCGTGTCGATAATGCAAAAGGTTGGGTAAAACGGTCGCGAGTCTAGCACGCCGCCGCCTGCTAAACTGCGCAGCTACGCCAAGGTGCCAAGGAACTACGACATGCAAAACCCACAGAACCTGATTTGGATCGATCTGGAAATGACCGGTCTGAACCCTGACACCGACGTCATCATCGAGATGGCGACCATTGTCACCGACAGCAACCTCAACACCTTGGCCGAAGGTCCGGTGATCGCTATCCACCATAGCGACGCGGTGTTGGCCACTATGGACGAGTGGAACACCCGCACCCACGGCAACTCGGGCCTGACCCAGCGTGTGCGCGACAGCCGCATCAGCATGGCCGAGGCTGAGGCCGAGACGATTGCCTTCCTGGAAAAATGGGTGCCCAAGGGCAAGTCGCCGATCTGTGGCAACAGCATCTGCCAGGACCGCCGCTTCCTCTATACCCATATGAAGGCACTGGAAAGCTACTTCCACTACCGCAACCTTGACGTGTCGACCTTGAAAGAACTGGCCGCGCGCTGGGCGCCGGAGGTCAAGGACAGCTTCCACAAGGGCAGCACCCACCTGGCCCTGGATGATATCCGCGAGTCGATTGCCGAGCTGCAGCATTACCGCAAGCATTTCATCAAGGCCTGATCCTACCGTTTGGCAGGTTTGTCGTGGGTATGTCGTGGCGAGCGGGCTTGCCCCGCGCTGGGGCGCGCAGCGGCCCTAATTCAGCCACTGCAATCCTTCGGTCGGATATCATCGCCCAATATCGGGGCTGCTACGCAGCCCAGCGCGGGGCAAGCCCGCTCGCCACAACACGCCAGCTCTGCACAATATTCTTGCAAGGATCGCCATCATGCTGTTGATGCTCTACCTCATCGCCATCACCGCCGAAGCCATGACCGGTGCCTTGTCCGCTGGTCGGCGCGGCATGGATTGGTTCGGCGTGGTGCTGATCGCGTGCGTCACAGCCCTTGGCGGCGGTTCGGTGCGTGATGTGCTGCTCGGCCACTACCCGCTGACCTGGGTCAAACACCCGGAATACCTGGTGCTGACCTCAGTCGCGGCCTTGGTGACGATCTTTATCGCGCCGCTGATGCGCCATTTGCGTTCACTGTTTTTGGCGCTGGACGCCGTGGGCCTGGTGGCCTTCACGCTGATCGGCTGCATGACGGCCCTGGAAATGGGCCACGGCATGCTGGTGGCTTCGGTCAGCGGCGTGATTACCGGGGTGTTCGGCGGCATCCTGCGGGATATCTTCTGCAACGACATTCCGCTGATCTTCCGCCGCGAGCTGTACGCCAGCGTGTCGTTCCTCGCGGCCTGGTGCTACATGCTGTGCATCTACCTCGAACTGCCCAGCGAGCAGGCTATCCTGCTGACCCTGTTCAGCGGTTTTCTGCTGCGCCTGCTGGCGATCCGCTTTCATTGGGAAATGCCCAAGTTCGTCTACAACGACGAGCACTGACGGATCGCGTGCTGGTTCAGTGCCCATTCCACATGTTCGCGGACCAGTTCAGAGGGGTAATCCCGGCGCGCCTTCAACGCCTCGAGCACCGGAATGCTGGAGGGCGCATTCCCCAGGCCCACGGCCAGGTTGCGTAGCCAGCGCTCGTAGCCGGCACGGCGCAGTGGCGAGCCTTCGGTGCTGCTGAGGAATTTATCCTCATCCCACATAAACAACTCGGCCAGTTCGGCGTTATCCAGGTTGTGGCGCGGCTTGAAATCGCTTTCTCCTGAAGGTCGGGCGAAACGATTCCACGGGCAAACGATCTGACAGTCATCACAGCCGAACACGCGGTTGCCAATCAACGGCCGCAGGTCTTCGGGGATCGCGCTCTTCAACTCAATGGTCAGGTAGGAAATACAGCGCCGGGCGTCCAGCACATAGGGCCCGACGAACGCATTGGTCGGGCAGATATCCAGGCAGGCGGTGCAGCGGCCGCAGTGTTCGGTGCTGTGGGGCGGGTCAATAGGCAGCGGCAGGTCGACAAACAGCTCGCTGAGAAAGAAGTAACTGCCGGCCTTGCGGTTGAGGACCAGGGTGTTTTTGCCGATCCAGCCCAGGCCGGCCTTTTCAGCGATGGCTTTTTCCAGCACCGGGGCGCTGTCGACAAAGGCGCGAAAGCCAAACGGGCCGATCTGGGCCTGGATGCGGTCGGCCAGTTGCTGCACGCGCTTGCGGATCAGCTTGTGGTAGTCGCGGCCCAGGGCGTAGCGGGAGATGTAGGCTTTTTCGGGTTGGGCCAGCAGTTGCGCCATTTGCGTGTCGCCGGGCAGGTAATCCATGCGCAGGGACACCACGCGCAAGGTGCCGGGTACCAGTTCGTCCGGGTGCGAGCGCTTGCTGCCATGGGCGCCCATATAGTCCATCTCGCCGTGATAGCCCGCGTCGAGCCAGCGCTGCAGGTGCTGTTCATGCTCGGCCAGGTCCAGGCCGCTGATGCCGACTTGTTGAAAGCCCAACTCGCGGCCCCAGTCTTTGATCGATTGGGCGAGGGCGGGCAGATCGGTGGTAATAGCAGGCATGAGACGAGAGAAACCGCAGGTTAGATGCGTATAATTCTGCCAGACATCGGAGCTTGAAGACGCATGCCGCAGACAAAACACGAAATAACCGACGTTCAGCCGCTGTTGCCTGGCCATTTGCCGCAACTGGCTGCGCGCTCCCCAGCGGCCCACAAGGGCCAGTTTGGCCATGTCCTGGTCATTGGCGGCGACCATGGCTTTGGCGGCGCGTCGCTGCTGAGTGCCGAAAGCGCACTGCGCAGCGGTGCTGGCCTGGTATCCCTGGCGACCCGCAGCGAGCACGTCCCGGCAGCCCTGACCCGTTTGCCGGAAGCCATGGTGCGGGGCGTGCATTCGGCCAATCAGCTGATGGCCCTGCTGGAGAAAGTCTCGGTGATCGTTATTGGTCCCGGCCTCGGCGACATGGCGTGGGGTAAAAGCCTGCTGTCGGTGGCCGCCAATGCCCGGCAACCCCAGGTCTGGGATGCTGATGCACTGAACCTGCTGGCCGCAGGCCATGTAGCTCTGCCGGGCGGTTGTGTGATCACTCCGCACCCTGGGGAAGCGGCGCGGCTGATGGGGATCTCGACAGCCGAGGTTCAGGCCGACCGGCTTAAGGTGGCGCGCGCGCTGAGCCAGAAATTCAATGCCGTCACGGTACTCAAGGGCGCTGGCAGCCTGATCGCCAGCCCGGATGGGCGGGTGGCACGTTGCGATCAGGGCCATCCCGCCATGGCGTCGGCGGGTTTGGGCGATGTGCTTGCCGGCCTCACCGGCGCGCTGCTGGCCCAGGGCATGCCGGCGTTCGAGGCCGCCAGCCTGGCGGTGTGGTTGCATGCCACGGCGGGCGACCGTCAGGGTAGTTTTGGTCGCGGCCTGGCTGCCAGCGACCTGATTCCCGCCATTCGTCAGTTGTTGGAGGAGCAGTCACCGTGTCTGAAGTAACGCTGTTTATTGCGGATGAGGAGGCCATGGTGGCTTTTGGCAAACGCATTGCCGAAATCACCCAGGGCGCGGGCCTGATTTTTCTGCAGGGCGATCTGGGGGCCGGCAAAACCACGCTGTCGCGCGGCATTATTCGTGGGCTTGGCCATACCGGCGCAGTAAAAAGTCCGACGTTCACTTTGGTAGAGCCTTACGAGATCGGTGACGTGCGGGCGTTCCATTTCGACCTCTATCGCTTGGTGGATCCCGAGGAATTGGAGTACATGGGCATCCGCGATTACTTCGATGGCGATGCGTTATGCCTGATCGAGTGGCCGGACAAGGGCACAGGCTTTTTGCCAAAGCCTGACCTGACCATTACCATTACCCCGCATGACAATGGGCGTCAGTTGAAATTGTTGTCCCAGAGCGCGCGCAGTGAGTCCTGGTGCGCCGCTTTGGCTTTGGAATTCTAATAATGGGTGGGTTAGGTATGCGCTTTCGCGCGTTGGTTGCTGTCGTGGGGGTGTTGCTTGCGGCAATGACTGTCAATGCTCTGGCCGCTTCACAGGTAAAAAGTGTGCGCCTGTGGCGAGCGCCGGATAACACGCGACTGGTGTTCGACCTGTCTGGCCCGGTCCAGCACAGTGTCTTTACCCTGACGGCGCCTGATCGCCTGGTCATTGACATCAATGGTGCGACCCTGGCCGCGCCGTTGAAGGTTTCCACGGCCAACACGCCGATTACCGCGATGCGCTCGGCCCAGCGCACGCCGACCGACCTGCGGGTGGTCATCGACCTGAAGAAGGTCGTCACACCCAAGAGTTTTTCCCTCGCACCGAACGCCCAGTATGGCAACCGCCTGGTGGTCGACCTGTTTGACAACCCGGCCGACGCGGCGCCAGCCCCTGCGCCAACGCCTGCTGTTGCCACGACGCCTGCGGTGCCGGTCAACCCTGCGCAGCCCCAGGTCAAGTTGCCACCGCTGCCGCCCGCACCGGCCGGCAAGCGTGACGTCATCGTGGTGATCGATGCCGGCCACGGCGGTGAAGACCCGGGCGCCTCCGGCTCCCGTGGCCAACACGAAAAAGACGTGGTCCTGGCCATTGCCCGGGAATTGCAGCGCCAGATCAACGGCATGAAAGGCTACCGCGCCGAATTGACCCGTACGGGTGACTACTTCATCCCATTGCGCGGGCGTACCGAAATCGCCCGCAAGAAGGGCGCCGACCTGTTCGTCTCGATCCACGCCGACGCCGCACCGTCGAAGGCCGCCTTTGGCGCCTCGGTGTTTGCCCTGTCGGATCGCGGCGCCACGTCTGAGACTGCACGCTGGCTGGCCGATAGCGAAAACCGCTCCGACTTGATCGGCGGCGCGGGCAACGTGTCCCTGGATGACAAGGACCGCATGCTCGCCGGTGTGTTGCTTGACCTGTCGATGACCGCCTCGCTGACCTCCAGCCTGAACGTCGGGCAGAAAGTCCTGACCAACATGGGCCGGGTCACGCCGCTGCATAAACAGCGGGTGGAGCAAGCCGGGTTTATGGTGCTCAAGTCGCCGGATATCCCCTCGATCCTGGTGGAAACCGGCTTTATCTCCAACGCCAACGAAGCCAACAAGCTGGCCAGTGCCAGCCATCAGCAGGCCCTGGCGCGTTCCATCAGCTCTGGCGTGCGTCAGTTCTTCCAGCAGAACCCGCCACCGGGCACCTATATCGCCTGGCTGCGCGATTCCGGGAAAATCGCCCAGGGCCCACGCGATCACCGGGTGCAGCCTGGCGATACGCTGGCCATGCTGGCTGTACGCTTCCAGGTGTCGGCCGCCACGTTGCGCAGCGCCAACAGCCTGAAAACCGACGAACTGAAAGTCGGCCAGGTGTTGACCATCCCTGGCACTGAATTGGCAGCCCAGTAATGAGTGAATCGGTATTGAACAGCGCCTCGCGCATCGAATTGCTCAGCCCGCGGCTGGCCAACCAGATTGCCGCGGGCGAAGTGGTTGAGCGCCCGGCCTCGGTGATCAAGGAGTTGCTGGAAAACAGCCTCGACTCCGGCGCCAAGCGCATTGACGTGGATGTGGAGCAGGGCGGGGTCAAGCTGCTGCGGGTGCGCGACGACGGCAGCGGGATTTCCTCCGATGACCTGCCGCTGGCCTTGGCACGACATGCCACCAGCAAGATTCGTGACCTGGAAGATCTTGAGCGGGTGATGAGCCTGGGTTTCCGTGGCGAAGCCCTGGCGTCGATCAGCTCGGTGGCGCGCCTGACCCTGACTTCCCGCACCCGTGGCGCCGAGCAGGCGTGGCAGGTAGAGACCGAAGGTCGCGACATGGCCCCCCGGGTCCAGCCGGCGGCCCACCCGGTAGGCACTTCGGTGGAAGTGCGTGACTTGTTCTTTAATACCCCGGCTCGGCGCAAATTCCTCAAGGCCGAAAAAACCGAATTCGATCACCTGCAAGAAGTCATCAAGCGCCTGGCCCTGGCCCGTTTCGACGTGGCCTTCCATTTGCGCCACAACGGCAAGACCATCCTCAGCCTGCACGAGGCCAACGACGATGCCGCGCGCGCCCGACGCGTATCGGCGATCTGTGGCGCGGGCTTCCTGGAGCAGGCGCTGCCGATTGAAATCGAGCGCAATGGCTTGCATTTGTGGGGGTGGGTAGGCCTGCCAACGTTCTCCCGCAGCCAGGCGGACTTGCAGTACTTCTTTGTGAATGGCCGTGCGGTGCGCGACAAACTGGTGGCCCATGCGGTACGCCAGGCCTATCGCGACGTGCTGTTCAATGGCCGCCATCCGACCTTCGTGCTGTTTTTTGAAGTGGACCCGGCGGTCGTCGACGTCAACGTGCACCCGACCAAGCATGAAGTGCGCTTCCGTGATGGGCGCATGGTTCATGACTTCCTCTACGGTACCTTGCACCGAGCGTTGGGCGACGTGCGCCCGGATGATCAGTTGGGCGCGCCGATTGTTACTGCCGTCGTCCGCCCGACAGGGCCGGAGGCCGGTGAATTCGGGCCCCAGGGCGAAATGAGCCTGGCGGCCAACCTGCTGCAATCGCCGCAAGCCCAGCCGAGTTACCCGGCGGCGGGTTCCGGTGCAGGTGCCGGCTATCAATATCAATACACCCCGCGACCGCAATCGGCAGTGCCGGTGGCTGAGGCCCAGTCGGCCTATCGTGAGTTCTTTGCGCCGCTGCCCGGTGCCGAACCGGGCGCAGTGGCTTTGCCGGAAGGTGGCGGTGACATCCCGCCCCTGGGTTATGCCCTGGCCCAGCTCAAGGGCATCTACATCCTCGCGGAAAACGCCCACGGCCTGGTGCTGGTGGACATGCACGCGGCCCATGAGCGGATCATGTACGAGCGCCTGAAGATCGCCATGGCCAGCGAAGGCCTGAGCGGCCAACCGTTGCTGGTGCCGGAGTCGTTGGCGGTCAGCCAGCGCGAGGCCGATTGCGCTGAAGAGCACCTGGCGGTGTTCCAGAAGCTGGGCTTTGAGTTGCAGCGCCTGGGGCCAGAAACCCTGGCGATCCGGCAGATTCCGGCTTTGCTCAAGCAGGCCGAGGCCAATCGGCTGGTAGCTGATGTGCTGGCGGACCTGATGGAGTACGGCACCAGTGACCGGATCCAGGCGCATATCAACGAACTGCTCGGCACCATGGCCTGCCACGGTGCAATCCGCGCCAACCGGCGCCTGGCCCTGCCGGAAATGAACGGCTTGCTGCGGGATATGGAAAACACCGAACGCAGCGGCCAATGCAACCACGGCCGACCGACCTGGACCCAAATGGGCCTGGATGATCTGGACAAACTATTCCTGCGCGGCCGTTGATGAGCTCTCTACCTCCCGCCATCTTCCTGATGGGCCCGACGGCCGCCGGCAAGACCGACCTGGCTATCGAGCTGACCAAGGTCCTGCCGTGCGAGTTGATCAGCGTCGATTCGGCCCTGGTTTACCGAGACATGGACATCGGCACCGCCAAACCGTCCAAAGAGCTGTTGGCCGCCCATCCCCATCGTCTGATCGACATTATCGATCCGTCGCAAAGCTACTCGGCGGCGGATTTTCGCAGCGATGCCCTTGCCGCCATGGCGCAAATCACCGCGCGGGGCAATATCCCGCTCCTGGTGGGCGGCACGATGCTCTATTACAAGGCGCTGCAGGAAGGCCTGGCAGACATGCCGCCCGCCGATCCGCAGGTGCGCGCCGAAATCGAAGAAGAGGCTGCGCGCCTTGGCTGGCAAGCCCTGCACGAGCAATTGGCGGCGATTGACCCGGTGTCTGCCGCGCGCATTCACCCCAATGACCCCCAGCGCCTGAGCCGGGCCCTGGAAGTCTGGCGCGTCAGTGGTCAGACCATGACAGCCCACCGCCTCAGACAATCTGCGCAAAGTACTGACGCAGGCACCTCTGGACCGGGACAATTGCCCTATACTGTCGCAAATCTGGCGATCGCTCCGGCGAATCGCCAGGTGCTGCATGAGCGAATTGCACAAAGATTCACAATTATGTTGGAACAGGGGTTCGTAGAGGAGGTCGTAGCACTGCGTTCAAGAGGTGATCTGCATCCGGGATTGCCTTCGATACGTGCTGTAGGCTACCGCCAAGTCTGGGATCATCTGGATGGCAAGCTGACGTCAGCCGAAATGCAGGAGCGCGGCATTATTGCCACGCGCCAATTGGCAAAGCGCCAGTTCACTTGGCTGCGCAGCTGGACTGACTTGCATTGGCTGGACAGTCTGGATTGCGACAATCTGTCACGCGCCTTGAAATACTTGGGAACGGTCTCCATATTGAGCTGAGTCCTTGCAATTGCCGTCTATCCTTGGGGGTGTGACGGTCACAAACTATCTATTTTTCCGATTTTTTATTATTGATCCTTAAAGGAGTGCGGCACATGTCAAAAGGGCATTCGCTACAAGACCCTTACTTGAATACTTTACGTAAAGAGAAAGTTGGGGTTTCCATCTATCTGGTCAACGGCATCAAGCTGCAAGGTACGATCGAGTCTTTCGACCAGTTCGTTATCCTGCTGAAAAACACCGTCAGCCAGATGGTCTACAAACACGCTATCTCGACAGTAGTGCCGGTTCGTCCAATTCGTCTGCCTAGCGCAACCGAATCCGAACAGGGTGACCCTGAGCCAGGTAACGCCTGATAGGAGTCTCCTTTGTTCTTTGAGCGCCACGGTGGTGGTGAGCGAGTAATCCTCGTTCACTTGGATGGACAGGACCCTGAGGCGCGCGAAGATCCGCAGGAGTTTCAGGAGCTGGCAAATTCGGCCGGCGCCGAGACCGTCGCGTTTTTTAACGTGCCGCGTCATCGGCCAACCGCCAAATTTCTGATTGGCAGCGGCAAGGTCGAGGAACTACGCGACCTGGTCCATGCCGAAGAAGCCGATCTGGTGATCTTCAATCACATCCTCACGCCCAGTCAGGAACGTAACCTCGAACGTGTGTTCGAGTGCCGCGTGATTGACCGCACCGGTCTGATTCTCGATATTTTCGCCCAGCGCGCCCGTACCCATGAAGGCAAGCTCCAGGTCGAACTGGCCCAGCTTGACCACATGAGCACCCGCCTGGTTCGCGGCTGGACTCACCTTGAGCGTCAGGGTGGCGGTATCGGCATGCGTGGCCCGGGTGAAACCCAGCTTGAAACCGACCGACGCCTGCTGCGGGTTCGCCTGCGCCAGATCAAGGGCCGCCTGGAAAAAGTACGCAGCCAACGCGAGCAATCGCGCCGTGGGCGTACGCGTGCGGATATCCCTACCGTGTCCCTGGTGGGCTATACCAACGCAGGCAAATCCACGCTGTTCAACAACGTGACCAAATCGGACGTGTACGCGGCCGATCAGCTGTTCGCCACCCTCGACCCGACCTTGCGCCGTCTGGAACTCGACGACCTGGGGCCGATTGTGCTGGCCGATACCGTGGGCTTCATTCGCCACTTGCCCCACAAGCTGGTCGAGGCGTTTCGGTCTACGCTCGAAGAGTCGAGCAACTCCGACCTGCTGCTGCACGTAATCGATGCGGCCGAGCCTGACCGGATGTTGCAGATCGAACAGGTCATGGTGGTACTGGGCGAGATTGGTGCCCAGGACTTGCCGATCCTTGAGGTCTATAACAAACTCGATTTGCTTGAGGGCGTAGAGCCGCAAATCCAGCGTGACGAAAACGGCAGGCCCCAACGGGTCTGGCTCTCGGCGCGCGATGGTAGCGGTCTTGAGCTGCTCGAGCAGGCGATTGCCGAGTTGCTCGGTGGCGATTTGTTCGTCGGCACCTTGCGCTTGCCGCAGCGTTTTGCTCGACTGCGTGCTCAGTTTTTTGAGTTGGGCGCCGTACAGAAAGAAGAACACGACGAAGAAGGTGTCAGCCTGCTGGCTGTTCGTTTGCCTCGTTCGGAGCTCAATCGGCTGGTGAGTCGTGAGGGTGTTGTACCGACAGAGTTCCTCGAACAACACACTTTGCAATAAAAGCCTGAGAAAGCGGTTGTGCCGCTGTGGCAGGCATTCTGTAGCATTGGTCGGCGCGCCGTGGGTGCGTCTTTGCTTTATCAGATGGAGAGCGCTATGGCTTGGAATGAGCCGGGTGGCAACTCGAATAATCAGGATCCTTGGGGTGGTAAACGCCGCAATAATGGCGACCGCAAGGGGCCACCAGATCTCGACGAGGCCTTCCGAAAGCTGCAGGAAAGCCTGAATGGGTTGTTCGGTGGTGGAAAAAAACGTGGTGGTGACGACGGCGGTCGCACGAGCAAGGGCGGCGGCTACGGCCTGCTTGGCCTCGGTCTCGTGGCGCTGGCGGCTGTCTGGCTGTACAGCGCGGTCTATGTAGTCGACGAGCAGGAGCAAGCCGTGGTGCTGCGCTTCGGCAAGTACTACGAGACTGTCGGTCCAGGCCTGAACATCTACTTCCCGCCGATCGACAAGAAGTACATGGAGAACGTCACGCGTGAGCGTGCCTACACCAAGCAGGGTCAGATGCTGACCGAAGACGAGAACATCGTCGAAGTGCCGCTGACCGTGCAGTACAAGATCAGCAACCTGCAGGACTTCGTGCTTAACGTCGACCAGCCGGAAATCAGCTTGCAGCACGCGACCGAAAGCGCCCTGCGCCACGTAGTGGGCTCCACTGCGATGGACCAGGTGCTGACCGAAGGTCGTGAATTGATGGCCAGCGAGATCAAGGAGCGCCTGCAACGGTTCCTCGATACATATCGCACCGGTATCACTGTTACCCAGGTCAACGTACAGAGCGCAGCGGCACCGCGTGAAGTGCAGGAAGCCTTCGATGACGTGATCCGCGCCCGTGAAGACGAGCAGCGTTCGCGCAACCAGGCTGAAACCTACGCCAACGGCGTCGTGCCGGAAGCCCGTGGTCAGGCCCAGCGCATCCTTGAAGATGCCAACGGTTACCGCGACGAAGTCGTGTCCCGCGCCAAGGGTGAGGCTGACCGCTTCACCAAGCTGGTGGCCGAGTACCGCAAGGCACCGGAAGTCACCCGCGAGCGTCTGTACCTGGACACCATGCAGGAAGTCTTCACCAATACCAGCAAGGTACTCGTGACCGGCAACAAGGGTGGGCAGAACAACCTGCTGTACCTGCCGCTGGACAAGATGATCGAAGGTGGTCGTAGCGCTGGTAACACTTCGTCTTCCGCCAGTTCGACTGCCGCTGCCAACGAAGCGAGCGCCCGTGCGGCCGCTGACTTGCAGCAACAGCAAACACGTTCCAGGGAGAGTCGTTGATGAGCAATAAATCGCTGACCGCCCTGATTGTGGGTGTCGTCGTGGTCATCGCTGCCTGGAACTGCTTCTACATCGTGGCTCAGACCGAGCGTGCGGTGTTGCTGCAATTCGGTCGCGTGGTCCAGGCGGATGTCCAGCCAGGCCTGCATGTGAAGGTCCCCTACGTCAACCAGGTGCGCAAGTTCGACGCCCGCCTGATGACCCTGGATGCACCGACGCAGCGCTTCCTGACCCTGGAAAAGAAAGCCGTGATGGTTGACGCCTACGCCAAGTGGCGCGTCAAGGATGCCGAGCGCTTCTACACCGCGACTTCCGGCCTCAAGCAGATTGCCGACGAGCGTTTGTCCCGTCGTCTGGAATCGGGCCTGCGTGACCAATTTGGTAAACGCACCCTGCACGAGGTGGTTTCAGGTGAACGTGATGCGTTGATGGCTGACATCACGCGTTCGTTGAACACCATGGCTGAAAAAGAGCTGGGCATCGAAGTGGTCGATGTTCGGGTCAAGGCCATTGACCTGCCCAAGGAAGTGAACCGCAGCGTGTTCGAGCGTATGAGCACCGAGCGTGAGCGTGAGGCTCGTGAGCACCGTGCCAAGGGTAACGAACTGGCTGAAGGTATCCGTGCGGATGCCGACCGTCAGCGTCGCGTACTGTTGGCAGAAGCCTATCGTGAGTCTGAAGAGGCTCGCGGTGACGGTGATGCTCAAGCCGCGGCGATCTACGCCAAGGCCTACGGCCAGGACCAGGAGTTCTACGCGTTCTATCGTAGCCTGCGTGCCTACCGTGAAAGCTTCGCGAACAAAACCGATGTCATGGTGCTGGACCCAAGTAGCGATTTCTTCCGCTACCTGGAAAAGTCCAAGTAACCCGCTGACTGGCTGGTTTCACTCCGTCGGGCGGCTAAAACGCTCGGCGGGGTGATCCTTTCGGAAAACGGGTGTATGATGCGGCAGCCGGGAAATTCCCGGCTTTTTTGCGTCTGCATGTTTGATTGTTGTTGTGCGCTGCAGGCGTGACAGGTTTTTCGAGGAAAGTGCCCGACGAGGCCCGTTACAGGCCATTCGTCACGTCGCTCTTGCGCGTGGTTTATGCAGGGGCCGGGTATTTTCTGCTTCACTCAAGGCTCGCCCAAGGGCTGGCCGGGTCATAGGGGAATGGCGTAATGGCAACGGTAGACCGCTGGCTGCTGCCAGATGGCATCGAAGAAGTACTGCCACCAGAGGCTGCGCGTATTGAAATCGCGCGTCGCCAGGTGTTGGATCTGTTCCAGAGCTGGGGTTACGAGTTTGTCGTGACTCCCCATATCGAGTACCTGGAATCCCTGCTGACCGGCGCGGGCCAGGACCTGGATCTGCGCACCTTCAAGGTCATCGACCCGCAATCGGGCCGGCAAATGGGCTTTCGCGCCGACATCACGCCGCAAGTGGCGCGCATCGATGCGCATACCCTGCGCCGTGAAGGGCCGAGCCGCCTGTGCTACGCCGGCAGCGTGCTACATGCCCAGCCGCGTGCCTTGTCGTCTTCCCGTAGCCCGATCCAGCTGGGCGCCGAGTTATACGGCGATGCAAGCCCGAGCAGCGACGTCGAAGTCATCAGCCTGATGCTGGCGATGCTGCAGTTGGCTGATGTGCCGGATGTGCACATGGACCTGGGGCATGTCGGTATCTACCGTGGCCTGGCCCGTGCGGCTGGTCTGTCCGGTGAAGTTGAGCAACAGTTGTTCGATGCCCTGCAGCGCAAGGCTATCGACGAAGTGATCGCCCTGACCGAAGGTGTGCCTGCCGATCTGGCTGGCATGCTGCGTGCGCTGGTGGATCTGTGTGGTGGTCGCGAAGTGCTGGCCGCCGCCCGTGAGCGCCTGGCCAAAGCGCCTGCGCCTGTATTGGCGGCGCTGGACGACGTGCTGGCGATTGCCGAGCAGTTGTCGGCGCGCTTCCCGCAGTTGCCTTTGTATTTCGACCTGGGTGAGTTGCGCGGCTACCACTACCACACCGGTGTGGTGTTCGCCGTGTTTGTGCCGGGTGTTGGCCAAGCCATCGCCCAGGGCGGTCGTTATGACGATATCGGCGCCGACTTCGGTCGTGCCCGTCCAGCGACTGGTTTTTCTACCGATTTGAAAACCCTGGTGACCCTGGGGCGTGCTGAAGTCGAGCTACCGTCTGGCGGTATCTGGATGCCAGACAGTACGGACGCGGCACTCTGGCAGCAGGTCTGCCAGTTGCGCAGCGAGGGTCAGCGTGTCGTCCAGGCCTTGCCTGGGCAGCCATTGGCCGCCGCCCGTGAAGCGGACTGCGACCGGCAATTGATTCAGCAGAACGGGCTTTGGCAAGTATCGCCACTGGCTTCTTGAGTTTTCCTGCCGGCCAACGCCGGCACCAAGTTTGCGCGAATGAGGACAAGTGTTATGGGTAAGAATGTCGTAGTCCTGGGCACCCAATGGGGTGATGAGGGCAAAGGCAAGATCGTTGATCTGCTGACCGAACATGCTGCCGCCGTAGTGCGCTACCAAGGTGGCCACAACGCTGGCCACACCCTGGTCATCGATGGCGAAAAAACCGTCTTGCACCTGATCCCGTCGGGCGTCCTGCGCGAAGGCGTGCAGTGCCTGATCGGCAATGGCGTGGTGGTTGCACCTGACGCCCTGTTGCGCGAGATCACCAAGCTGGAAGAGAAAGGCGTACCGGTGCGCGAGCGCCTGCGTATCAGCCCGTCCTGCCCGCTGATCCTGTCCTTCCACGTCGCCCTGGACCAGGCCCGTGAAAAGGCCCGTGGCGAGCTGAAGATCGGTACTACCGGTCGCGGCATCGGCCCGGCCTACGAAGACAAGGTTGCACGTCGTGGCCTGCGTGTGGGCGACTTGCTCAACATGCCGCGCTTTGAAGACAAGCTGCGTGAACTGGTGGATTACCACAACTTCATGCTGGTCGGTTACTACAAAGAGCCGGCCATTGAATTCGACAAGACCCTGGCTGAGTGCAAAGAGTACGCTGAGCTGCTCAAGCCGCTGATGCTGGACGTGACGGCCGAGCTGCACGACCTGCGTCGCGCCGGCAAAGACATCATGTTCGAAGGTGCCCAGGGTTCGTTGCTGGACATCGACCACGGTACCTACCCGTACGTGACCAGCTCCAACACCACCGCTGGTGGCGTGGCGACCGGTTCGGGTGTTGGCCCGATGTTCCTGGACTACATCCTGGGCATCACCAAGGCCTACACCACTCGCGTAGGTTCGGGTCCATTCCCGACTGAGCTGTTTGACGACGTCGGTGCGCACCTGGCCAAACAGGGTCACGAGTTCGGCGCGACTACCGGTCGTGCTCGTCGTTGTGGCTGGTTCGACGCCGTTATCCTGCGTCGCGCTATCGATGTGAACAGCATCTCGGGCATCTGCCTGACCAAGCTGGACGTGCTCGACGGTCTGGAAACCATCAACATCTGCATCGGCTACAAAGATGCAGACGGTAACGATGTTGCCCCGACTGACGCCGACAGCTACGTGGGCCTGCAGCCGGTGTACGAAGAAGTGCCGGGCTGGACTGAGTCGACCGTGGGTGCCAAGACCCTGGAAGAGCTGCCTGCCAACGCCCGTGCCTACATCAAGCGCGTTGAACAGTTGATCGGCGCGCCGATCGACATTATTTCGACGGGCCCGGACCGCAACGAGACCATCGTCCTGCGTCATCCGTTCGCTTAATAAGCTGTTGATGTAAAAAGCAAAGGGCCCCTTCGGGGGCCCTTTGTCGTTTCTGTCTCGGGCACGGCACGACCCTTGCTATGTTTCTCTCTTTCGCGGTGCTATCAATTTAATGGCACCCGTGGTGGAGGGATTCCCGATGTCTGCCGTTCTCTCATTGTTACAAAGCCGGTTGTTGCGACCGGTGTTCGTTACCCTTGGTATCGCTCTTTTGGTGCAAGTGCTGGTGGCGGTCGCCCTGACCCGGAGCACAGTCACGGCCCTGGAAGCCGATTTGGGCAAGCGCCTGGGCGTCGACAGCCAGAAACTGTCGGGCGAATTGACCCAGGCGGGCAAGGAAGTGATGTCCAGCCTGGACAGCTTATCGACCAGTACCAGTGACCGCCTGACGGTCGGGCTTTCTGCGCGTTTGAAGCAAGAGCAGCAGCAACTGCGTGCGACCCTGGAAAAGGACCTGAAAGACTCTGCCAACGACATGGCGCAGTTGCTGGCCTCGGTTGCACCGCGTGCGATGTGGGACAGTGATGTTCCGGCACTGTCGGAATTCGCCCGGCGTGCCCAGCGCAATCCCAATGTGTTGTTTGTGGTGTATGACGACGCTACTGGCCAGCATCTGACCCGTTATTTGAACCGGGAAAACCCGATCAACAAGGCGCTGTTGGAGAAAGGCGAGGGTGACCGTGCGTTGGATAAAGTGTTGAATGCCGCGAAAAACGACCCTTCGGTGTACTACGTCGAAGCCTCCATCAGCCCCAATGGCGTGGAGATCGGCAAGGTGCTCATGGGGGTTTCCACCGCGGCGGTGGAGGCTGACCTGACGGCGCTGGACCAGCGCTTTGCTGCGCTGATCGCCAGCGGCGGTCAATTGGTGGGGGATAGCCTCAAGGGCGCAGCGGCGGACAGTGCGGCAGCCATGGGCGCCCGCCTGCAGTCGGCGCAAGCCACGGCCACGCAAATGACGGCCAACACCTCGGGTGCGGTACAGGAGGCCGCGCAAGCCTTGCGCTGGCGCATCGGCCTGGGCCTGGCGGTGGTTGGCCTGGGCGTATTGTTGCTGATTGCCGTGGTGCTTGGGCGGCGTGTGGTCAACCGCTTGAAACTGCTGATTGCGGCCATGGATGATCTGGCGGCGGGTGAGGGCGACCTGACCAAGCGCGTGCAGATCAACAGCCAGGATGAAATCGGCGCCATGGCCTCGGCGGTCAATCGCTTTGTGGATAAGTTGCAGCCCATTGTGCGGGAGGCGGGTGATGTGGCGCAGCGTACCGGTGTGGAAATCGGCGCGATGACTCTGCGCAACGCCGGTGCCGATGCGGCGGCGGGCTTGCAGCGCGATGAAGTGGCCGAAAGCCTGCGGGCGCTGTCGCAAATGGCTGATGAGGCCCAAGCCGAAAGCCATGCCATGCAGGCCGCGTTGCAGCAGGTGGTGGATATACGCCAGGCCACCGATGAAAATTCGCGGACCTCGGCCGAGGTCGGCAGTTTGATCGAGGCATTGGCGGGCCAGGTGCAGGCCGGCTCCAAGGTGATCGAGCGCCTGGCCCAGCAAAGCGAGCAGATCGAGGTGGTGCTGACGGTGATCCACGGCATTGCCGAGCAGACCAACCTGCTGGCCCTGAACGCGGCTATCGAAGCGGCGCGGGCCGGTGAGACCGGGCGTGGTTTTGCGGTGGTGGCGGACGAAGTGCGCGCGCTGGCCAGTAAAACCCAAAGCTCCACGGGCGATATCCAGGCGCATATCGTGGCGCTGCAACAAGGCGCGCGCGAGGCGGTGGAAACCATCGGCAAGGCCGGACGCCAGGCCAGTGAGGGGCTGCTGGTACTGCGCGACAGCGTGCGCTTGCAGCAAACGGTGCAGGCCTCGGTTGAGCAGGTGCATGCGGCGATTGGCCTGGCGACTCGGGCTGCCGAGCATCAGGCCCAGGGCGCGCATGCGGTGCGTGGTCGGGTCGAAGTGATCCACGCCCAGGCCGAGCGTGCGGCCCAGGCGGTGGTGGAGACCACCGCCAGTGGCAAGGTGCTGGATGGGTTGGCGGCGCAGTTGAAGGCCAGCCTGGGGCAGTTTCGGGCCTGAGGTTGGCTGCTCGGGCCTCATCGCGGGCAAGCCCGCTCCCACAGGTAATCGCGTTCCAATGTGGGAGCGGGCTTGCCCGCGATTGCGGTCTCAGCGGCTCAGATACATCCGCGTCGTGAGCAGATAGACGGGCAACCCCGACACCACAATCAACAACGCCGCATAAGGCGCCGCTGCCGCAAACTCCACATTCGAGGTATGCGCCCACACGGCAGTGGCCAAGGTATTCAGCCCGGTCGGGCTAAGCAGCAGGGTCGCGGTCAATTCCTTCATCGCATCAAGGAACACCAGCGCAAACGCGGCCCCCAATGCCGGAAAGATAATCGGCAGGGTCACCCGGCAAAATGCGCTGAATGACGATGCACCCAGCGTGCGGGCCGCTTCCTCCAGTTGGGGCGCCGCCTTGTTCAGCGCGGTCCGGATCGGCGCTTGGGCCAGCGGCAAGAACAGCAATGCATACGCGATCAACAGCAGTGCCGAGGTCTGATACAGCGCCGGCACGTAATGCAGGGCGAAATACACCAGGGTCAAGGCAATCACCAGGCCGGGCAGGGCGTGCAGCAGGTAGGGCAGGCGTTCGGCCCACAGCGCCAGTTGGCCCTTGTAGCGCACCACCAGCAAGCCGACTGGCACCGCCAGCGCCAGGCAAAGTGCGGCGCCGCCCAGGGACAAGGCCAGGGACGACAGCAACGCCTCACTGATTTGCGCGACCGGGAAGGCGGCCGAAGAACCGACGGCCAGCCAGTAACCGAGCATCCCCAGTGGAATGCCGCTGCCAATGATCGCCAGCATCAAGCAATAAAGCTGACCCAGTGGCGCCCATTTACCCAGTCGAACCTGCTCGGCATGCCGCGCCGCGCCTTGCCCAGTGCGCACATGGCGGCCCTTGCCGCGCACGCGCAATTCCAGCCAGAGCAGGGTCAGGCACATCATTAGCAATACCGCAGACAGCATCGCCGCGTTGGCATTGCTGAACTCCAGTTCGAACTGCTGGTAGATCGCCGTGGTGAAGGTTTGCAGGCCGATGATCGACAGGGCGCCGAATTCCACCAGCATATGCAGGGCAATCAGCAGGGCGCCGGCCAGCAGCGACGGCCACAACAGCGGCAAAGTAATGCGAAAGAACACGCCCCAGCGATTGAGCCCCAGGGTGCGGGCCGACTCTTCCAGGGACGGATCGAGGTTGCGCAGGGTGGCCGCTACCGGCAAAAACACCAGAGGGTACTTGGACAGGGTCATCACCAGGATCGCCCCGCCAAGGCCTTCGAACTGGGCACTCAGCGACACCCAGGTAAAGCTGCTGACAAACGCCGGCACGGCAAACGGCAGGCACAAAATCACGCCCCAGATGCGCCGGCCCGGGAGGTTGCTGCGCTCCAGCAGCCAGGCCAGGGACAGGCCGATCACGGCGCAGGCCACGGTCACGCCGATCATCAGTGCCAAAGTATTGCGCAGCAACCCGAACACATACGGTCGCCACAGCAGATGCACTGCCTCGGCCCAGCCGGCTTGCCAGGCCTTGAGGCCCACGTACACCAACGGCAACAGGCTCAGGCCGACCAACAGCAAGACCGGCAGCAGCAGCCAGATCGAGGGGCGCTTGCGCCGTGGGCTAAAACCCCCGCGCAAGGCGGGGGTCGGTAGCGATGGGTTCATCAGTTCAGGCCAACCTCACGTTCCAGCTCCAGGGCTTCTTCGGCATTGCCCAGGTCGGCGGGAGTGATTTTCGGCGGTTGCAGTTCGCTAAATGGCTTGAGGCCGCGATTGGATTCCATGCCTTTGCGCAGCGGGTATTCGGCGGACGTGTTGGTAATCACGCGCTGGCCTTCTTCGCTGGCCATGAACGCCAGCAACTGCTGCGCTTCCTTGGGATGCTTGCTGGATTTCAGTGCTGCTGCTGCGGATACGGTAATCAGGCCGCCGGCATCGCCATCGGTGAAGTAGTGCAGTTGCGAATCCAGGTTGGTCTTTTCCTTTTTCAGGGCAAACCAGTAGTAGTTGTTCACCAACACCGTGGCCACTTCGCCGTTTTCCACGGCTTTGAGGGCGACCATATTGTTGCTGTAGACCTTGCCGAACGCGCGCAGGCCGGTGAGCCATTCTTCGGCGGCGTCGCGCCCGTGCATCTTGAGGATCGCGACGGCTTGTTCCTGGAAGGCGCCGCTGGTGGGGACGAAGCCAACCTTGCCTTGCCATTCGGGGCCGGCAAAATCCAGCACCGACTTGGGCAGTTCGTCTTCCTTGATCAGTTTCGGGTTGAAGGCCACGACCCGGGTGCGTGCGGTCACGCCCATCCAGGCGCCGTCGGCGGCCACGTATTCCTTGGGTAATACATCTAGCGTGCTGGCATCGATGGTCGCCAGCAGGCTTTGTTCGCCGAGTTTGTTCAGCGGCGGGGACTCTTCGGTGTAGATCACGTCGGCAGGGGAGCGATCACCCTCTTCAACGACCTGGCTGGCCAGTTGGTTGCTGCTGCCCTTGCGCACATTCACATGGATGCCAGTTTTGGCCTCGAAGGCCTTGGCGAGTTCATCGCCGACTTCCTTGTGCTGGCCGTTGTACAAGGTCAGTTCAACCTTGTCGGCGGAATAGGCGGTGGGCGAGAGTAGGGTCAGGCCGAGCAGAGTGATGGTCAGGCCACGCAGAAGGGATGTCTTGAGACGGGTATCGCGGATCATCATCCGGGGTGTTCCTCACTTGTATGCAACAAATTCTTACAAGGATAAACGATAAACCTTCTCAAGTCCGGGCATGGCTGGAATTGCTGGCAGAGTTTTTAAACCCCAGAAACGAAAAAACCCGCTTTCGCGGGTTTGATCTGAATCTGGTGCCCAGGAGAAGACTCGAACTTCCACGACCTTGCGATCACCAGCACCTGAAGCTGGCGTGTCTACCAATTTCACCACCTGGGCATTATCAAACAACGTTGCCGCTGTTGATGGGGCGAACTATACGGCGGGCTTTTTGATCTGTAAACCCCTGATTTGATTTTATAAATCAAATTTTCAGTTAAAAATCAAAGGCCTGTAACGCAAAAACCCGCTTTCGCGGGTTTTTGTGAAACTCAAGGCTGGCCTTGGGTTTTGAATTGGTGCCCAGAAGAAGACTCGAACTTCCACGACCTTGCGGTCACCAGCACCTGAAGCTGGCGTGTCTACCAATTTCACCATCTGGGCAGTATCTTCAACGTTGCCGTCGTCGATGGCGCGCACTATACGGAGTGACTTTTGCGCTGTAAACCCCCGTCATCAAAAAAGCCTGGAAAATTTCGCGGGCGGTCGCGCAAGGTGGCTTACTGGGGCTATAAAACGCATTTCCCGGCTAGTTATTGCTGGAAATTTCCCGTTTCAATACGCGTATGCCAAACTAACCCACATATAGACAAGGTGAAAACTCTCTAATGGCCGATTGGCAGTCCCTCGATCCCGAGGCCGCTCGTGAAGCGGAAAAATATGAAAACCCTATTCCTAGCCGCGAACTGATCCTGGCGCATCTCGCCGATCGGGGTTCGCCTGCTAGCCGCGAGCAGCTGGTTGAAGAATTCGGTCTGACCACCGAAGACCAGGTCGAAGCGCTGCGCCGCCGCCTGCGCGCCATGGAGCGCGATGCACAGTTGATCTACACCCGTCGTGGCACTTACGCCCCGGTGGACAAGCTCGACCTGATCCTTGGCCGCATTGCCGGTCACCGTGATGGCTTCGGCTTCCTGATCCCTGACGATGGCAGCGATGACCTGTTCATGAGCCCGGCGCAAATGCGCCTGGTATTCGATGGCGACCGTGCCCTGGCGCGCGTGTCCGGCCTGGACCGTCGCGGTCGCCGTGAAGGCGTGATCGTCGAAGTGGTGTCCCGTGCCCACGAGTCCATCGTCGGTCGTTACTTCGAAGAAGGCGGCATCGGCTTCGTGATTCCGGACAACCCGAAGGTCCAGCAGGAAGTGCTGGTAACCCCGGGCCGCAATGGCGCCGCCAAGGTCGGTCAGTTTGTCGAGGTGAAAATCACCCACTGGCCAACCCCACGCTTCCAGCCACAGGGCGATATCGTCGAGGTGGTCGGCAACTACATGGCGCCGGGCATGGAAATCGATGTTGCGCTGCGCACCTACGATATCCCGCACGTCTGGCCTGAGGCCGTGCTCAAGGAAGCCGCCAAGCTCAAGCCGGAAGTCGAAGAAAAAGACAAAGAGAAGCGCATCGACCTGCGCCATCTGCCGTTCGTCACCATTGACGGTGAAGATGCCCGCGATTTCGACGATGCGGTCTACTGCGAAGCCAAGCCCGGCAAACTGCGTCTGTTCTCCGGCGGCTGGAAGTTGTTCGTTGCGATTGCCGACGTATCCAGCTACGTGAAGATCGGTTCGGCCCTGGATAACGAAGCCCAGGTGCGCGGCAACTCCGTGTACTTCCCTGAGCGCGTGATCCCGATGCTGCCGGAGCAGTTGTCCAACGGCCTGTGCTCCCTGAACCCGAAAGTCGACCGTTTGGCCATGGTGTGCGAGATGACCATCTCGAAAACCGGCGAAATGACCGACTATCAGTTCTACGAAGCGGTGATCCACTCCCAGGCGCGCCTGACCTACAACAAAGTCAGCACCATCCTGGAAACGCCGAAGACCAGCGAAGCCAAGGCTTTGCGCACCCAGTATGCAGACGTAGTCCCGCACCTCAAGCAGCTGTACTCGCTGTACAAGGTGTTGCTGGGCGCACGTCATGTGCGTGGCGCGATCGATTTTGAAACCCAGGAAACCCGGATCATCTTCGGTTCCGAGCGCAAAATCGCCGAGATCACGCCGACCACCCGTAATGACGCGCACAAGCTGATCGAGGAATGCATGCTGGCGGCCAACGTGGCCACCGCTGAGTTCCTGAAAAAGCACGAGATTCCTGCGTTGTATCGGGTCCACGATGGTCCGCCGCCGGAGCGCCTGGAAAAACTGCGCGCCTTCCTCGGCGAGCTCGGCCTGTCGCTGCACAAAGGCAAGGACGGCCCATCGCCGAAGGATTACCAGGCTCTGCTGGCCAGCATCAAGGATCGTCCGGATTTCCACTTGATCCAGACCGTGATGCTGCGTTCCCTCAGCCAGGCAGTGTACAGCGCCGACAATCAGGGCCACTTCGGCCTGAATTACGAGGCGTACACGCACTTCACCTCGCCGATCCGTCGCTACCCGGACCTGCTCACGCACCGCGCAATCCGCAGCGTGATCCATTCCAAGCAGAACACCCCGCACGTCAAGCGCGCCGGTGCCATGACCATTCCGAAGGCGCGGATCTATCCGTACGACGAAGCGGCCCTGGAACAGTTGGGCGAGCAGTGCTCCATGAGCGAGCGCCGTGCCGACGAAGCCACTCGTGATGTGGTGAACTGGCTCAAGTGCGAGTTCATGAAAGACCGCGTAGGCGAGTCGTTCCCGGGTGTGATCACCGCCGTGACCGGCTTTGGCCTGTTCGTCGAGCTGACCGACATCTACGTCGAAGGCCTGGTGCACGTCACCGCCTTGCCGGGTGACTACTACCACTTCGACCCTGTGCATCACCGCCTGGCGGGCGAGCGCACCGGTCGTAGCTTCCGTTTGGGCGATACCGTCGAAGTGCGGGTCATGCGCGTCGATCTCGACGAACGCAAGATCGACTTCGAGATGGCTGAAAAAACCATCGACGCTCCGATTGGCCGCAAGAAGCGTGGTGCTGAAACTGCAGCGCCGGCGAAAAAAGGCGCTCCGGCGAAAGCTGCCGCTGCAGCTGAGCCAGCCGCCAAGCCTGCTCGTCGCTCGTCGACCAAGGAAAAGGTCAGCGATGCTTACCGTCCTAGCGATGCCGCGGCGAAAAACGCCGAGCTGCGCAAGAGTCGCGAATTGAAGCAGCAGTTGCTCAACGAAGCCAAAAGCGGTGGTAAAGCGGCGTCTGGGGGAAAGTCCCAGGGCGCCGACAAACCGTCGAGCAAACCGAGTAAGCACCGTAAAGGCCCGCCTAAGGCGGGTTCGGCCCCTGCGAAAAGCGGCGGGTCGCGCAAACCTAAGGCCAAGTCATGAGTCTGGAAAAAATCTACGGCGTGCACGCCGTAGAAGCGTTGTTGCGTCACCATCCCAAGCGCGTCAAGCAAGTGTGGCTGGCCGAAGGTCGTAGCGAGCCGCGCGTGCAAGCGCTGGTCGAGCTGGCCAACCAGAACAAGGTTGCCATCGGCCAGGCCGAGCGTCGTGAAATGGACGTCTGGGTCGAAGGCGTGCACCAGGGCGTGGTCGCGGACGTGAGTCCGAGCCAGGTCTGGGGCGAAGCGATGCTCGACGAGCTGCTCGATCGCACCGAAGGCGCGCCGCTGTTGCTGGTGCTTGACGGCGTGACCGATCCGCACAACCTCGGCGCCTGCCTGCGTTCGGCGGACGCTGCCGGTGCGCTGGCGGTGATCGTGCCTAAAGACAAGTCGGCCACCTTGACGCCGGTTGTGCGTAAAGTTGCCTGCGGCGCGGCGGAAGTGATTCCGCTGGTGGCCGTGACCAACCTGGCGCGCACCCTGGAAAAACTCCAGCAGCGCGGCTTGTGGGTCGTGGGTACGGCGGGGGAGGCCGAGGTCAGTATCTATGACCAGGACCTTACTGGCCCGACCATCTTGATCATGGGGGCAGAAGGCAAGGGTATGCGTCGCCTGACCCGCGAGCATTGCGACTACCTGGTGCACTTGCCGATGGCCGGTAGCGTCAGCAGCCTCAACGTTTCAGTCGCAACGGGCGTCTGCCTGTTCGAAGCCCAGCGCCAGCGCGGCGCCAAGGCCAAGACCAAGAAATAATCAGGCCTGACGCAGGTCCAAATGTGGGAGCGGGCTTGCTCGCGAATGCGCAGTGTCAGTCGCCATAAATGTTGGCTGGCCTGACGTATTCGCGAGCAAGCCCGCTCCCACACTGGTTTTGCATCGCTTGAAAGATTGTTCAAATAATCACCAATTGCCTTGCACCCTTTCTTCCCCTTCTCTACAATTGCGCCCCTTGCCTTCCCGGCGGGCACGCATGTGCCTCCCAGCGGCAAGATTCCTAAGTGTCATTCACTCCTTGTCTGACCGTTTTTGAGCGGCAGGCTACAACCCGTAAGGAGCATTCATGCGTCATTACGAAATCATCTTTTTGGTCCACCCGGATCAAAGCGAGCAAGTCGGCGGCATGGTTGAGCGTTACACCAAGCTGATCGAAGAAGACGGCGGCAAAATCCACCGTCTGGAAGATTGGGGCCGTCGTCAACTGGCCTACGCAATCAACAATGTTCACAAGGCTCACTACGTGATGCTGAACGTTGAGTGCACTGGCAAGGCCCTGGCCGAGCTGGAAGACAACTTCCGCTACAACGATGCAGTGATCCGTAACCTGGTCATCCGTCGCGAAGAAGCCGTTACCGGCCAATCCGAGATGCTCAAGGCTGAAGAAAACCGCAGTGAGCGCCGTGAGCGTCGCGACCGTCCTGAGCACGAAGGCGCTGAAAGCGCTGATAGTGATGACAGCGACAACAGCGATAACGCTGACGAGTAATCCACGGACCTTATTAAGGAGCCTATCAAATGGCACGTTTCTTCCGTCGTCGTAAGTTTTGCCGCTTCACCGCTGAAGAAGTGAAGGAGATCGACTACAAAGATCTCAACACTCTGAAAGCCTACGTATCCGAGACCGGCAAAATTGTTCCAAGCCGTATCACCGGTACCAAAGCTCGTTATCAGCGTCAGCTGGCCACCGCTATCAAGCGCGCCCGCTTCCTGGCCCTGCTGGCCTACACCGACAGCCACGGCCGCTGAGACCGGGCAGTCGACAAGTAGTAAGGGATTGAATGCATGCGCGCCTTAGCTGAGTTCATCATGCGCGGTCGTGTGCAGGCCACTCTGGTAGTGGCTGGATGTGCAGCGTTGCCGTTGTTGTATTGGTTGGGTGCTGCCGCAGGAAGCCTTGTGCTGCTGCGGCGCGGTTTGAAGGACGCCTTGGGCGTCCTTGCCCTGGGGTTGCTGCCGGCCTTGATCTGGTGGCTGCAATTCGACGATCCACGGGTACTTCTGGTACTGCTGGGGTCTTCGAGCCTTGCGTTGGTTCTGCGCGCAAGTGAGTCCTGGGTCCGTACGCTGCTGGTCAGCGTGGCATTGGGAGTGGTGTATTCAGTGGTGCTTGGCGCGGCTTTCCGCCCGCAAATCGAGGCGCTGTCGCAGGAGTTGGTAAAAATCCTGCCACTGGCCCTCGGGGATCTCTACCAGCAATTGTCGGTAGATGAGCGAGCGCGCATGGCCACACTGATTGCTCCGGTCCTTACCGGCCTGATAGCGGCACTGTTGCAGATCGTCAGTGTGCTGAGCCTGATTCTTGGGCGCTACTGGCAGGCGTTGTTGTATAACCCGGGTGGTTTTGGTCGCGAGTTTCGCAGTATCAGAATCCCCGCAGGCCCAGCGATGTTGCTGCTGGCGTGCATGCTTGTGGGGCCGAACTTCGGCCCGCAAATGGCCATGTTGACGCCGTTGTGCAGCGTACCGCTGGTGATTGCCGGGCTGGCCCTGATACACGGGCTGGTGGCGCAAAAGCGCCTGGCCAAGTTCTGGCTGGTGGGGTTGTACGTGACGCTGTTGCTGTTTATGCAACTGATCTATCCGTTACTCGTGGTCTTGGCCATTGTCGACGGCCTGATTGATTTTCGCGGTCGTCTGGCGCCGAAAGACGCCGATAACGCGAACGGTGAAGGTTAAAAGTTAGAGGATTTTCACATGCAACTGATCCTTCTGGAAAAAGTCGCCAACCTGGGCAACCTGGGCGACAAAGTAAACGTTAAGGCCGGCTACGGTCGTAACTACCTGCTGCCATACGGCAAAGCCACCGCTGCAACCGCTGCCAACCTGGCCGCGTTTGAAGAGCGTCGCGCTGAGCTGGAAAAAGCCGCAGCAGACAAAAAAGCTTCGGCTGAAACCCGTGCTGCCCAACTGGCCGAGCTGGAAGTGACTATCACTGCCACCGCTGGCGACGAAGGCAAGCTGTTCGGTTCGATCGGTACTCACGACATCGCTGACGCACTGACCGCCTCCGGCGTTGAAGTGCAGAAGAGCGAAGTTCGTCTGCCGAACGGCACCATCCGCAACGTAGGCGAATTCGACGTAGCCGTGCACCTGCACGCTGAAGTTGAAGCCACCGTACGCGTTGTCGTGGTAGCAGCTTAAGAAGCACCTAACTGACTGGCACCTCGCGTGTCAGCCAGTTAACATCGGGCACGATCCTGTTTACAGGTCGTGCCTTTTGTTTTTCTACACACCCCTAATTCCAAGTGGCCATGAACGATATTTCAGCTCCTGAGCAATACGATCTGCAAACCGCTGCCCTGAAGGTGCCGCCGCATTCCATCGAGGCCGAACAGGCCGTGCTCGGTGGCTTGATGCTGGACAACAACGCCTGGGAACGCGTGCTCGATCAAGTCTCGGACGGTGACTTCTATCGCCATGACCACCGCCTGATCTTCCGCGCCATTGCCAAGCTGGCCGACCAGAACTCACCGATCGACGTGGTGACCCTGGCCGAGCAACTGGACAAGGAAGGCCAGACTTCACAAGTTGGCGGCCTCGGTTACCTGGGCGAGCTGGCGAAAAACACGCCATCCGTCGCCAACATCAAGGCCTACGCCCAAATCGTGCGCGAGCGGGCAACCCTGCGCCAGTTGATCGGCATCAGCACCGAAATCGCCGACAGCGCCTTCAACCCCGAAGGCCGCACTGCCGCCGAGATCCTCGACGAAGCCGAACGGCAGATCTTCCAGATCGCCGAAGCCCGCCCGAAAACCGGCGGCCCGGTCAGCGTCAACGACCTGTTGACCAAGGCTATCGACCGTATCGACACCTTGTTCAACACCGACAACGCCATCACCGGTATCTCCACCGGCTACACCGACCTCGACGAGAAGACCAGCGGCCTGCAGCCGTCCGACCTGATCATCGTCGCCGGCCGTCCATCCATGGGTAAGACCACCTTTGCGATGAACCTGGTGGAAAACGCCGTGTTGCGCAGCGACAAGGCCGTACTGGTGTACTCCCTGGAGATGCCAGGCGAATCGCTGATCATGCGTATGCTTTCCTCGCTGGGTCGGATCGACCAGACCAAAGTGCGTGCCGGTCGCCTGGAAGACGACGATTGGCCGCGCCTGACCTCGGCGGTCAATCTGCTCAATGACCGCAAGCTGTTCATCGACGACACCGCCGGTATCAGCCCCTCCGAGATGCGTGCGCGTACCCGGCGCCTGGTGCGTGAGCACGGCGACATCGCCCTGATCATGATCGACTACCTGCAGTTGATGCAGATCCCTGGCTCCAGCGGTGATAACCGTACCAACGAGATTTCCGAAATCTCTCGGTCCCTCAAAGCCCTGGCCAAGGAATTCAACTGCCCGGTGGTGGCCCTGTCCCAGCTCAACCGTTCCTTGGAACAACGCCCGAACAAGCGCCCGGTGAACTCCGACTTGCGGGAATCCGGAGCGATCGAGCAGGATGCCGACGTGATCATGTTCGTGTACCGCGACGAGGTGTATCACCCCGAGACGGAGCACAAGGGCATTGCCGAAATCATCATCGGCAAGCAGCGTAACGGGCCGATCGGCTTTATCCGCCTGGCCTTCATCGGCAAATACACGCGCTTCGAAAACCTGGCGCCGGGCAGTTATAACTTCGACGACGACGAATAAGCGCCCTCCAATGTGGGAGCGGGCTTGCTCGCGAAGGCGGTGTGTCAGTCAATATATCGACTGACTGATCCGCCGCTTTCGCGAGCAAGCCCGCTCCCACATTGCAAAGCATTCACAATTCAGGGCACTCCACAATTCCGACCATTACCGTCGGAATTGGTCAAAATTTGTGCTATATTCCGCGCCCGCGATTTTTCATCTCAACACCGGTCACCGTCATGCAAACAGCCAAGCCGTTATTTGACTATCCCAAGTACTGGGCCGAATGTTTCGGTCCAGCGCCATTCCTGCCCATGAGCAGGGAGGAGATGGATCAGCTCGGCTGGGATTCATGCGACATCATCATCGTCACCGGTGATGCCTACGTTGACCATCCGTCGTTCGGCATGGCAATCATCGGCCGGCTGCTGGAGTCCCAGGGCTTCCGCGTCGGGATCATTGCCCAGCCCAACTGGCAGTCCAAAGACGATTTCATGAAGCTCGGCGAGCCGAACCTGTTCTTCGGCGTCGCGGCCGGCAACATGGACTCGATGATCAACCGCTACACCGCCGACAAGAAAATCCGTTCCGACGACGCCTACACCCCTGGCGGCATGGCCGGCAAACGCCCGGACCGCGCGAGCCTGGTGTACAGCCAGCGCTGCAAGGAAGCCTACAAGAACGTGCCGATCGTACTCGGCGGTATCGAAGCTTCCCTGCGTCGCATCGCCCACTACGACTACTGGCAGGACCGGGTGCGTAACTCGATCCTGATCGATGCCACCGCCGACATCCTGCTGTACGGCAACGCCGAGCGGGCCATCGTCGAGGTTGCCCAGCGCCTGTCGTGGGGCCACAAGATCGAGGACATCACCGATGTGCGCGGCACCGCGTTCATTCGCCGTGACACGCCAGCCGGCTGGTACGAAGTGGACTCCACCCGTATCGACCGCCCGGGCAAGGTCGACAAGATCATCAACCCGTACGTGAATACCCAGGACACCCAGGCCTGCGCCATCGAGCAGGAAAAGGGCCCGGTTGAAGATCCGGAAGAAGCCAAGGTCGTACAGATCCTGGCCAGCCCGCGCATGACCCGCGACAAGACCGTGATCCGCCTGCCTTCCGTAGAGAAAGTGCGTGGCGACGCGGTGCTGTATGCCCACGCCAACCGCGTGTTGCACCTGGAAACCAACCCAGGCAACGCCCGCGCCCTGGTGCAGAAGCATGGCGAAGTAGACGTGTGGTTCAACCCGCCGCCCATTCCCATGACCACCGAAGAAATGGACTACGTGTTTGGCATGCCTTACGCACGTGTCCCGCATCCTGTGTACGGCAAGGAGAAGATCCCGGCCTACGACATGATCCGCTTCTCGGTGAACATCATGCGTGGCTGCTTCGGCGGCTGCACCTTCTGCTCGATCACCGAGCACGAAGGCCGGATCATCCAGAACCGTTCCGAAGAGTCGATCATTCGCGAGATCGAAGAGATCCGCGACAAGGTCCCGGGCTTTACCGGGGTGATTTCCGACCTCGGCGGCCCTACCGCGAACATGTACCGCATCGCCTGCAAGAGCCCGGAAATCGAATCCGCGTGCCGCAAGCCATCGTGCGTGTTCCCCGGCATCTGCCCGAACCTGAACACCGACCACTCCTCCTTGATCCAGCTGTACCGCAGCGCCCGTGCATTGCCGGGTGTGAAGAAGATTTTGATCGCTTCCGGCCTGCGCTACGACCTGGCTGTCGAGTCGCCGGAGTACGTCAAGGAACTGGTGACCCACCACGTCGGTGGTTACCTGAAGATCGCCCCGGAACACACCGAGGAAGGTCCGCTCAACCAGATGATGAAACCGGGCATCGGCAGCTATGACAAGTTCAAGCGCATGTTCGAGAAGTACACCAAGGAAGCGGGCAAGGAACAGTACCTGATCCCGTATTTCATCGCGGCCCACCCGGGCACCACCGATGAAGACATGATGAACCTGGCCCTGTGGCTCAAGGGCAATGGCTTCCGCGCCGACCAGGTGCAGGCGTTCTACCCCTCGCCAATGGCCACCGCCACCGCGATGTACCACTCGGGCAAGAACCCGCTGCGCAAGGTCACCTACAAGAGCGACGCGGTGACCATCGTCAAGAGCGAAGACCAGCGCCGCCTGCACAAGGCGTTCTTGCGCTACCACGACCCGAAGGGCTGGCCGATGCTGCGTGAAGCATTGACCCGCATGGGCCGCGCCGACTTGATCGGGTCGGGCAAGGACCAGTTGATCCCGTTGCACCAGCCGTCCACCGACAGCTACCAGAGTGCCCGTCGCAAGAACTCGACGCCGGTGGGCAGCCATAAGGTCGCCAAGGAAACCGCCACCAGGATCCTCACCCAGCACACCGGCCTGCCACCTCGCGGCAGCGACGGCAGCAACCCGTGGGACAAGCGCGAACAAGCCAAGGCCGCGGCCCAGGCACGTAACAAACAGGCGGCCAAGGAGCGCGCTGATGCGGCGAAGGGCAAGGGCGGCAAGCCTGCGCGCAAGCCGGTCGTACCGCGTTGATCGCAGCCTGAACATGCAAAACGCCAGCCTCGTGCTGGCGTTTTGCTTTCTAGCGGGTGGGGAACCTGTTTGTTAAGGTGGCGCCCGTTAAGCCGCCATACCTGTAGGAGCGAGCTTGCTCGCGAAAAACGTCAACGATAACGCGAGCTGCCTGGACAAACGCGGCGCTTGTGAGTTTCTCGCGAGCAAGCTCGCTCTTACAGAAATGAGGCCTCTGCGGTCACTCGAACCCTTCAAGGAAGAACACCCCATGAGCAACCCCCTGCTCAACATCGGCATGGACTCCAACCGCTCCCAGTTCATGGCGCGCCAGCGCATCGAAAGCCAGATCAACCTCCCCCGCCTGTTCGCCGCCATCGACGCCGACCCCGGCATCGTCGGCGCGGGGGTGGTGTATATCGACGCTGACTTCAATGTCATTACCCTGCGCGAGTTCAAGCCGATCTGCAGCATCAAGCCCAAGCGCATCATTTTGCGTGAGGCGCAGAGGTACATCGCGCCGACGCAGTTTGCCCAACATGTCGTGAGCAATCCTCGAGAATCCCGACTGATTGGCGAAGCCGTAAATACCGGAGTCTCCTGCTTGGGGGCTGTCATCAGTTGGGCTGCGATCGCCAGTGGAACAATTCTGGTGCCTTTCAGTGGCGGTGCCAGTTCCGTCATCGTTGTGGTGGGATATGCGGCTGCCGGTGCAAGTTCGCTTCAGTGTTTCAACGGCATTGCTCGAACAGCGCTGGAGGTCGCCAAGCCTGAGGTAAAGGATTGGCTCGACAGTGAGGGCTGGTACCAGAATGCTTCCATTGTGCTGGACGCAGTATCACTGGCAGGCGTGGGCGCTTCGGCCCTGACGACGGTCAAGCTGGTCAGGGCCGCCAAAGCATCGACGGGCAAGAGTCTGCGTGACGTGCTTCGCGGGTTGAATCGCCAGGAAAGAGCCAAGCTCACGAAAGAGCTACTCAGCATCAACCATCCCAGCTTGACTGCGAAGATGCTCAAATTGAAGCAGGCGTCGGGTGAACTCACCAAGCGTTTCACCCCTACGCAGCTCAAGCACAGCACCACTACCCAGATCAAGGATGTCCTGGGCGCAAGCGTAGGGTTTGGCGGGAGTGCGTACTCCGGAAACGTCAATACCATCGCGATAGGGCTGTACGAGGAAATAAACGAATGAACCAGCTAATGACGTTGCGAGACTTTTTTAGGCAATACTTTCTGACGTTTATGGGTGGCGTATTCGCTGCGTATTTTTCGTTGGCGCTGGCTGTGGCGCTGGCGTTCGTCACTTATTTTCGTGATGTGCCGCTGGCTCAAGTGGGGCTCAAGATCATGTTGGTCGGGGCGCTGCTCATTCTGTTGACGGTCCATAGCAACTTTATGATTTTGCGGGGCCGACCCTCCTGGGTGTGGGTGATGGTCGGTATCTACCTCGCCTGTCTGGTGTTTGTAGTTCCAATGGTTCAGTACCAGCCTCATAAAGGTCTCTACGGGTTGGCGCTGTTATTCCCACTCCTTGGATTACTGACACTTAACAGCAACGTCCAACGAGAGATGCGTACAAAACTCGTTGGAATCCGTCGCATTCGGCAGTCTGTCAAATCAACCGCTAGATCGAGTAGTCGCATGTGAGGGTGTCGCCTTCGATAACCGGTTTTATCGCAACGCGCAAAAAGCGTTGATTGGGTAGATTCACCACTGCGCCCCGCACTTGCGCCACAAATATGTGCAACCCTCGCACCACGGCGTTCACTCTCGCGCCGTTTTGGTGCTGTACTGCACCGGGTCCCTCGATAAAGCGTAATGACCGCCGCTCTGGCATAAGTCTTGCGCGCTTTGTTTCCATGCCCTGGCTCGCAGGAGGCCGCCGTGTCGATTCATGTCGCGTTGCACCATGTTACGCATTACCGCTACGACCGTGCGGTGGAGCTTGGCCCGCAGATTGTGCGCCTGCGCCCGGCGGCCCATAGCCGCACGCGGATCCTGTCCTATGCGCTGAAGGTGCTGCCCGAGCAGCACTTCATCAATTGGCAGCAAGACCCCCAGGGCAATTACCTGGCGCGCCTGGTGTTCCCGGAAAAAACCGATGAGCTGCGCATCGAAGTCGACCTGGTCGCTGAGATGGCGGTGTTCAATCCGTTCGACTTTTTCCTTGAGCCCTACGCCGAAAAAATCCCTTTCAGCTACGCCGCCGATGAGCAGCGCGAGCTGGCGCCGTACCTGGAAACCCTGCCGCTGACGCCAAAATTTGCCGCGTACCTGGCCGCTATCGACCGTACGCCGCTGCCGGCCGTGGATTTCCTGGTCGGTCTCAACCAGCGCCTGGCGGCGGATATCGGCTACCTGATCCGCATGGAGCCGGGCGTGCAAACCCCGGAATTCACCCTGGAAAACGCCTCCGGCTCGTGTCGCGATTCGGCCTGGCTGCTGGTGCAATTGCTGCGTAACCTGGGCTTGGCGGCGCGATTTGTCTCCGGTTACCTGATCCAGCTCACCGCCGACGTCAAGGCCCTCGACGGCCCGTCTGGCACCGAGGTGGACTTCACCGACCTGCACGCCTGGTGCGAGGTGTATTTGCCCGGCGCCGGCTGGATTGGCCTGGATGCCACCTCCGGGCTGTTCGCCGGTGAAGGCCATATTCCGTTGGCCTGTAGTCCCGATCCATCGTCCGCCGCCCCGATCAGTGGGCTGGTGGAGCCGTGCGAGTGCGAATTCACCCACGAAATGTCCGTGGAGCGCATCTGGGAAGCCCCTCGGGTGACCAAGCCCTACACCGAAGAACAATGGCTGGCGATCCAGGCCCTGGGCCGGCAGATCGATGGCGACCTGCTCAAGGACGATGTGCGCCTGACCATGGGCGGCGAGCCGACGTTTGTTTCCATCGACGACCCCGACGGTGCCGAATGGAACACCGCCGCCCTCGGCCCGGACAAGCGCCGCCTGTCTGCCGAGTTGTTCCAGCGCATGCGTAAGCACTACGCGCCCAAGGGCCTGGTGCATTTCGGCCAGGGCAAGTGGTACCCCGGCGAGCAACTGCCGCGTTGGTCGCTCAATTGCCATTGGCGCCGCGATGGCGTGCCGGTCTGGCACAACGACGCGTTGATTGCCGACGAGCAGCAAGACTACGGCGCCGATGACGTGATGGCCGGGCGCTTCCTGGCGAGCATTGCCGAGCGCCTGAAACTCCCCGCGCGCTATGTATTCCCGGCCTTCGAGGACAATTTTTACTACCTGTGGCGCGAAGGTGCCTTGCCGCAGAACGTCAGTGCCGAGGATTCACGCCTGGAGGATGGGCTGGAGCGCGAACGCCTGCGCAAGGTGTTCAGCCAGGGCCTGGATAAAGTCATCGGCCATGTGCTGCCCCTGGCGCGCACGGCCGCCAACGACCGCTGGCAGAGTGGCCGGTGGTACCTGCGCGACAGCCATTGCCGGCTGGTACCGGGTGATTCGCCGCTGGGCTATCGCTTGCCCCTGGCTTCACAGCCTTGGGTGACGGCGGCAGACTACCCCTTTGTGCATCCGACCGACCCCAATCAGGACCTGCCGGAGCTGCCCTTCACCGCGCCAGCGCCTGGCGAGCCCGCCCCCATCGACGAGCGTGTGCCCAAGGTCGACGAGTCCGCTGACTGGCTGACCCGCACCGCGTTGTGTGCCGAAGCGCGCGGGGGGCGGCTCTACCTGTTCATGCCGCCCCTGGAGCGGGTCGAGGACTACCTGGAACTGGTGGCCGCCATCGAGGCCACCGCCCAGGAACTGCATTGCCCGGTGCTGCTGGAAGGCTACGAGCCGCCGAGCGATCCACGCCTGAGCAACTTCCGCGTCACGCCCGACCCAGGCGTGATCGAAGTCAACGTGCAGCCATCGACAACCTGGGATGAATTGGTGGAACGCACCGAGTTCCTCTATGAGGAAGCCCGGCAAACTCGCCTGACCACCGAAAAATTCATGATCGACGGGCGCCACACCGGCACCGGCGGCGGCAACCACTTCGTGCTGGGCGGCGCCACGCCCAAGGATTCGCCGTTCCTGCGCCGCCCGGACCTGCTGCGCAGCCTGATCAGCTACTGGCACAACCACCCGTCCTTGTCGTACCTGTTTTCCGGGCTGTTTATCGGCCCCACCTCACAGGCGCCACGGGTGGATGAGGCGCGCAACGATGCGTTGTATGAACTGGAAATCGCCTTCGCGCAGATGCCCGCGCCAGGCGAGGAATGCCCACCGTGGCTGGTGGACCGCTTACTGCGCAACCTGCTGATCGACGTGACTGGCAACACCCACCGCGCCGAGTTTTGCATCGACAAGCTCTACTCCCCCGACGGCGCCACCGGCCGCCTGGGTTTGCTGGAGCTGCGCGCCTTTGAGATGCCGCCCCACGCACGCATGAGCCTGACCCAGCAGTTGCTGTTGCGAGCCCTGGTGGCGCGCTTCTGGCGTGAGCCCTACGCGCCGCCAAAGCTGGCGCGCTGGGGCACGGAGCTGCACGACCGGTTCCTGCTGCCGCACTTTATCGAGCAGGATTTTGCCGACGTGATCGTCGAACTCAACGCGGCCGGTTATCCGCTGCGTGCCGAATGGTTTGCCGCACACCTGGAGTTCCGTTTTCCCAAGGTGGGCGACTATGCCGTCAGCGGTATCGAGCTGGAACTGCGCCAGGCCCTGGAGCCCTGGCATGTGCTGGGTGAAGAGGGCGCAGCGGGCGGTACGGTGCGCTATGTGGATTCATCCCTTGAGCGTTTGCAGGTGAAACTCAGCGGCTTGCCACCCCAGCGCTATGTGTTGACCTGCAACGGCGTGGCCGTGCCGCTGCACGCCACCGGCCGGGTGGGCGAGTTCGTCGCGGGCGTACGTTATCGCGCCTGGCAACCGGCCAACTGCCTGCAGCCGACCATTGCGGTGCACGCACCTTTGGTATTCGATCTGCTCGATACGTGGATGCAGCGTTCCCTGGGCGGTTGCCAGTACCACGTGGCCCATCCGGGCGGGCGCAATTACGACAGCCTGCCGGTCAATGCCAATGAAGCGGAGAGCCGGCGCATGGCGCGGTTTTTCCGCTTGGGGCATAGCCCCGGGAAGTTGCCGATACCCCCGGTGGTGATCAACGATGAACTGCCTATGACCCTGGATCTACGGCGTTTTCCCCATAAAAATGACTAAACACAAACCTAAGGTAGGAGCCGGCAAGCCCGCTCCTACAGTAGATTTGCAGTGTTTGTGAGTTAATCTGCCTTCCCTTGCCCCTGCCGAGCGTTCCATGTCCGACTTGCTCGACCGTTACCCGCTGACTGCGGGCACTTATCACGAACTGCTGGACGACAGCGGCGCGGTGCGCGCCCATTGGCAGCGCCTGCTCGACCATCTGCAGCGCAGCACCCCGGCGCAGTTGGCCCAGCGCCAAGCGCTACTGACCCGCCAGATCCAGGAAAACGGCGTGACCTATAACGTCTACGCCGACCCCAAGGGCGCCGACCGCCCCTGGGAGCTGGACTTGCTACCCCACGTATTGGCTGCGGATGAATGGGCGCATTTGGCGGCGGGTATCGCCCAGCGTGCGCGGCTGCTCAACGCGGTGCTGGCCGACCTGTATGGCCCGCAACGCCTGATTGCCGAAGGCTTGCTGCCGGCTGAGCTGGTGTTTGGCCATAACAACTTCCTGTGGCCGTGCCAGGGCATCCAGCCACCCGATGAGGTGTTCCTGCACCTGTATGCGGTGGACCTTGCGCGCACCCCGGATGGCCGCTGGTGGGTCACGGCGGACCGTACCCAGGCGCCATCCGGCGCCGGTTATGCCCTGGAAAACCGCACCATCGTCTCCCGCGCATTCCCGGATTTGTATCGCGACTTGCAGGTGCAGCACCTCACCGGGTTCTTCCGCACCCTGCAGGAAACCCTGGCCCGTCAGGCGCCCGGCGATGACCAGCCGCCGCTGATCGTGCTGCTGACCCCGGGGCGCTTCAATGAAAGCTATTTCGAACACCTGTACCTGGCCCGTCAGCTTGGCTACCCATTGGTAGAAGGCGGCGACCTGACCGTGCGCGACAGCACCGTGTACCTCAAGACCCTCAGTGGTCTGCGCCGTGTGCACGCAATCATGCGGCGCTTGGACGATGATTTCTGCGACCCCCTGGAACTGCGCACCGACTCGGCCCTGGGCGTGCCCGGCCTGCTGGACGCGGTACGCCAGGGCAATGTGCTGGTGGCCAACGCCCTGGGCGCCGGCGTGCTGGAATCGCCTGGGCTGCTGGGGTTCCTGCCCAAGATCAATCAGTTTCTGTTTGGCGAAGAACTGATCCTGCCGTCCATCGCCACCTGGTGGTGCGGCGAAGCGCCGGTGCTGGCCGAAGCCCTGGAAAAACTGCCGGAACTGCTGATCAAGCCGGCGTTCCCTTCGCAAAGTTTTGCCCCGGTGTTTGGCCGCGACCTGAACGATGAGCAACGCCAGGCCCTGGCCGAGCGCATGCTGGCGCGACCCTACGCCTATGTGGCCCAGGAGTTGGCCCAACTGTCCCAGGCGCCGGTCTGGCATACCGTGGATGACCATCTGCAACATCGCGCCATCGGCATGCGCGTGTACGCAGTGGCCGGTGAGGATGGCTACCGGGTGCTGCCGGGTGGCCTGACCCGCGTGGCAGCGCAGGCCGACGCCGAAGTGGTCTCGATGCAGCGTGGCGGGGCGAGCAAGGACACCTGGGTGCTGGGCGAGCGTGCGCCCGGTGGCGAGCAATGGCGCGCGCAGCGGGCGATCGGCACCCATGACCTGGTACGTCGCGACCCGTACCTGCCTTCGCGGGTTGTAGAAAATCTGTTCTGGTTCGGCCGTTACTGTGAGCGCTGTGATGACAGTGCACGCTGGCTGCGCATCGTCCTGGCGCGCTATGTCGACGGTGACGACCCCCTGGCCTTGCAGGCCGCCGTGGAGCTGGGGGAAAGCCTGCGCCTGCTGCCGGAGGAGGGCGAGTTGCCCGAGCGCCTGCTGCAGGCCCTGCTCGGTGATGACTGGCCATCGAGCCTGCGCGCCAACCTGCAGCGTCTGCAGTGGGCGGCGTCCCAGGTGCGCGGCAAGCTGTCCCGGGAGAACTGGCAGGCCCTGGTGGAGTTGCAGCGCGAAGCCATGGAGCTGGAACGCGAGACGCCGGATTTTGGCGAACTGCTGGACTTCCTCAATCGCCTGGTAATGTCCCTGGCGGCCTTGTCCGGCTTTGCCCTCGACGACATGACCCGCGACGAAGGCTGGCGCTTTTTGATGATGGGCCGGCGCATCGAGCGCCTGCAGTTTCTCAGCAGCAGCCTCGCGGCCTTCCTGCGCGGGGTAGCGGTGTTCGATCAGGCCGGGCTGGAGTGGTTGCTGGAACTGGGCAACAGCAGCATCACCTACCGTTCGCGCTACCTGGCGGTGCCGCAATTGATTCCGGTGCTGGACCTGTTGCTGCTGGATGAACAGAACCCCCATGCGGTGCTGTTCCAGCTCAAGCTGGTGAGCCGCACTTTGCGCCGGCTCAACGATGACTTCGGCGTACCCCGGGAGACCGGCCTGGCACCGCTGGTGGAGCGCCTGGCGCGCTTTGACCTGGGTTGCCTGGAGAACCCGTTGTTTGGCGACGCCAGCGTGCGTGCGGCCCTCGATGGCCTGGCGGACCTGTTGCAGGCTGTCGCCGATGAGAGCGGGCAAGTTTCTGATCGCCTGGCCCTGCGCCATTTTGCCCACGTGGATGATGTCAGCCAGCAAACGGTGTCTGTGTAATGAGCGCGCGCTATCAGATTTTCCACGACACCCATTATCACTACGACAGCCCGGTGTCCCTGGCCCAGCAACTGGCGCACCTGTGGCCGCGCCCCTGTGCCTGGCAGCGCTGCACCTCGCACCAGTTGCAGATCAGCCCCGAGCCGACCGCGCGCCGCGATGAGCTGGACGTGTTTGGCAACCCCATCACCCGGCTGGCGTTCGAGCGGCCCCATGATGAATTGCTGGTCAACGCCGGCTTGACCGTCGAAGTACTGGCCCGGCCGGTGCTGGATTTCAGCCAGTCACCGCCCTGGGACCAGACCCGCAACAGCCTGAGCTACAGCGGCCAGCCGTTGTCGGCAGAGGCGATCGAGGCGTGCCGCTATCGTTTCGAATCGCCCTACGTGCATTTGAAGAAAAACTTCGTCGAGTTCTCCGAGAGCTGCTTTGCGCCCGGTCGCCCGCTGTTGTTGGGGGTGCAGGCGTTGATGGAGAAGATTTTCAGCGAGTTCACCTTCGATGCCGAAGCCACCCAGGTCGCCACGCCGCTGGTGGAGGTGCTGGAGCGTCGACGGGGGGTGTGCCAGGACTTTGCCCACCTGATGCTCGCCTGCCTGCGCTCACGGGGCCTGGCGGCACGTTACATCAGTGGCTACCTGCTGACCCAGCCACCGCCCGGCCAGCCACGGCTGATCGGCGCCGATGCGTCGCACGCGTGGGTATCGGTGTTTTGCCCGTGGTCGGGCTGGGTGGATTTTGACCCGACGAACAATGTGCAGCCGGCACTGGAGCACATCACCCTGGCCTGGGGCCGGGATTTTTCAGATGTCTCGCCGTTGCGCGGGGTGATTCTGGGAGGGGGCAGCCATGACCCGGAAGTACGGGTAACGGTGATGCCGCTGGAATAACCGATGGTTCCCGTGTTGTGGCGAGCGGGCTTGTCGGAACGCCGCATCGCCCGCGTTGGGGCGCGAAGCGGCCCCAGAAATGGGACTGCTGCGCAGTCCAACGCGGGGCGAGCCCGCTCGCCACATACAGGTCAGGTATTCATTGAGGCGGGTGTTCAGGCCTCAGGTGCAGGGTCTTTCGGGGTTTCAGTGTCATCAGCAGCCACTTCACCTTCTGCATCCGGGTTCAGTGCGCCTGCTTCTTCGTCAGCTGCAGCTTTCTTGCGTTGCAGCTTTTCCTCTTTCTTCTGTTCCTTGGCCAAGTCTCTCTGACGTTTGGCGAAGGAGTAATTAGGTTTTGCCATGGGCGATCCTCTGGGGTCGAAGGTGAGGTTGAGCGGCGGCTATTCTGCCTTTAAACGCGCCCCAAGGGTTAATCGGGTTTCAGAATCGCCTCTACCGATTAAACGTTAGTCGACATTAACCGTTTCGTAAGTACCGCTGGCGCCACAGGCGTAAGTGGCAAGCAAGCTGCGCAACAGGCTGTTGAGGTGCATGGCTCGGACTCCAGGAAGTAAAGATGGGCCGATCATAGGTTGTGTGCGGCACTTTGGCCGGTTGATTCTGTCGATCAGTCTGATAGCCTAAAGTTGTATACAATCTGTTGATTCAGATCATTGGAACATTTGCCTGCCTCAGGCACCCTTGTCGCACATGCGTTTTTTAAACCCTGCCTTGGAGATTCACATGTTTGCCAAAATCGTTGCTGTTTCCCTGCTGACGCTGGCTAGCGGCCAGTTGCTTGCTGCAGAGTGCAAGGTCACTGTCGACTCCACTGACCAAATGTCCTTCGACACCAAGGCCATTGAAATCGACAAGAGCTGCAAGACATTCACCGTTGATCTGAAACACTCCGGCAAACTGCCGAAGAACGTCATGGGCCATAACTGGGTGCTGACCACTGAGGCTGATATGCAGCCGGTTGCAACCGAAGGCATGGCCGCCGGTATCGACAAGAACTACTTGAAAGAAGGCGATACCCGCATCATCGCCCATACCAAGATCATCGGCGCTGGTGAAACCGACTCGGTGACCTTCGATGTGTCCAAGCTCAAGGCTGACGGCAAATACATGTTCTTCTGCTCGTTCCCAGGCCACATCGCGATGATGAAAGGCACTGTGACTCTGAAGTAAGGCCACAGACCACGTTATCGTTCATCGCAGGCAAGCCCGCTCCCACATTTTGATTTGTGAATACATTCAAATGTGGGAGCGGGCTTGCCCGCGATAGCGGTCTGACAATCAATACGCAACTATCAGGCTCACCTCACGGCGCAAACGGCATCACCCGCTTGTGCTCAGTCTTGCGATAGGTCTCGCAGATAATCCTGAACGCCTCTTCACGCACCGGTTGGCCGTGCAGGAATGCATCGATCTCGGTATAGGTCACGCCATGGGACGCTTCATCCGGCTTGCCCGGTGACAGGTCTTCCAGGTCGGCGGTCGGGATCTTCTCCACCAGCGACTCAGGCGCACCAAAGTGCCGGGCAATCGCCCGTACCTGGTTTTTCACCAGTCCGCTCAACGGTGCCAGGTCGCAGGCGCCATCGCCGAACTTGGTGAAAAAACCCATTACCGCTTCCGCCGCATGGTCGGTACCGATCACCAGGCCGCTCGCCGCGCCGGCGATGGTGTATTGCGCGACCATGCGCATCCGCGCCTTGGTATTGCCCAGCACAAAGTCACGGGACACCGCCGCCTTGCCTTCGAAGGCCGCCACTTCATTGGCCAGGGCCTTGACCGCCGCGCCGATATTCACCGTGTGGCGCTCGTCGGGGTTGATAAAGTCGACGCTGGCCTGGGCATCGTGTTCGTCGAACTGAGTCTCGTAAGGCAGGCGCACCGCGATAAAACGGTAAGCATCATCGCCTTTGAGGGCGCGCAGCTCTTTCATTGCGCGTTGGGCCAAGAGGCCGGCGGTCAGGGAGTCGACGCCGCCGCTGATGCCGAGCACCAGGGTCTTGAGCCCCGAATTGAGCAGGCAGTCCTGGATAAAGGTGATCCGCCGGGCCACTTCTGCTTCAAGGGCGGCGTGGTCCTGGAACGGTGGTTGGACCTTGAGCTGTTGGGCAATCTCACGCTGTACGGCTTGCATGATTCACTCCTCGCTAGAGATGGCAGGTACTTTGAAAACGTGGCGCAAATAGGCGACGAAGTTCGGATCCGTGCAGTGGGTCTTGCCCGCTTCATCGGAAATCTTCGCCACGGGCTGGCCATTGCAGGCGGTCATTTTAAGCACGATGCTCATCGGTTCCACACCTGGAATGTCACAGGTCAGGTTGGTACCGATGCCAAAGCTGACATTGATCCGTCCACGCAGCGCGCGGAAAATCTCCAGGGCCTTGGGCAGCGTCAGGCTGTCGGAGAACACCAGGGTCTTGCTCATCGGCTCGATGCCCAGCTTATGGTAATGGGCGATGGCTTTTTCGGCCCACTGCACCGGGTCGCCAGAGTCGTGGCGCAGGCCGTCGAACAGCTTGGCGAAGTACAGATCGAAATCGCTGAGGAAGGCATCGGTGGTGATGCAATCGGTCAGGGCGATACCCAGCAGGCCACGGTACTCGCGAACCCAGCAATCGAGTGCGGCGATCTGGCTGTCGATCAGCCGCGGGCCCAGCTGCTGGTGGGCCATGATCCACTCATGGGCCATGGTGCCCAGGGGTTTCATGTCCAGCTCGCGGGCCAGGTGTACGTTGCTGGTGCCGACGAAACGGCCGGGGAAGTCGTGCTTGAGCACATTCACCACTTCCTCCTGCACGCGGTAGGAGAAGCGCCGGCGCGTGCCGAAGTCCGCGACCTGCAACTCGGCCAGCTCGTCGCTGCTGGCGTTGGCGCTCAGCCAGTCGAACTTGCGATACAACTGCTCGCGCGCCTGCTCCAGGATGATGGTCTGGTAGCGATAACGGTTGCGCACTTCGCTGACGATGGCCAGCAGTGGTACTTCAAACAGGATCACATGCAGCCACGGGCCGCGCAGGCGGATAAACAACTCGCCGTTCTCGATGCCGGTCTGCACGTAGCGCAGGTTGAAGCGGAACAGGCCGAGGAAGCGCAGGAAGTCCGGCTTCATGAAGCTGATGCGTTCCAGAAAGCCCAGTTGATCCGGGCTCAGGCTCAACTCGGCCAGGCGCTCGATCTGGTAACGGATTTCTGCCAGATACGGGCGCAGGTCTTCGCTGTTACGGCAACGGAATTCCCATTCAACTTCCACATTGGGGTAGTTGTGCAGCACCGCCTGCATCATGGTCAGCTTGTAGAAGTCGGTGTCGAGCAGGTTCTGCACGATGCGATCGGCAAACACACTCTCGCTCATAACGGGAATCTCCAGACAAGAATGGCGCTAGTGGCGCATAGACCTGTGTTGTTTTGCCAGAGGTTTTTTTGTCGTGGCCTCTGGCGTCATCGCAGGCAAGCCAGCTCCCACAGGAGAATGCATTCCAAATGTGGGAGCATTCCAGGGGCTAAACAACCTGCTCCATCATCCACTTCACAAAATCCCGCACCTTGGGCACCTCCGCCGAATGCTCTGGATACGCCAGGTAGTACGCATCCTGGCTGGGCATTGCATGTTGCCAGGGGATCACCAACTTGCCGTCTGCCAGCTCTTCTTCCACCAGGAACCGTGGCAGAAGCGCCACGCCACAGCCCACCTGGGCGGCGCGGATGCACATATAGAAGGTGTCAAAGCGCGGCCCGTGGTAGCTGTGCTCGGTCTGGTAGCCCAGGCTGGCGAACCAGTCGTGCCAGCCCTGGGGGCGCGAGGCGTTTTGCAGCAGCACCAGTTCGCTCAGTTGCGTGGGGTCACGTAACGGCTGGGCCGGCAGGCTCTCGGGAGCGCACACCGGCACCAACTCTTCGCCGAACAACTTGAGGCTCTCGGTGCCCGGTCGCGAGCCTGCGCCGAAGTAAAACGCCAAGTCGGCCTTGCCTTGCAGCAACTCGTCCGGGGTCTGCTCGTTGCACAGGTCCAGGTGAATCTGCGGGTGGCGCAGGCGCCAGCCCTTGAGGCGCGGCACCAGCCAGCGGGCGCCGAAGGTGTAGGGCGTGGACACGCGCAGTACTTCGGTCTCGCCGCCGTAGGAACGCAGGTAGTGGGTCGACATCTCCACCTGGCTCAAGATCTTTCGTACTTCCACCAGGTACAGATCGCCCGCGGGGGTCATCTGCAAGCGGCGGCGCACCCGGCGAAACAACAGGTGTTGCAGCAACTCTTCCAACTGCGCCACCTGCTTGCTGACCGCGCTCTGTGTAAGGTTCAGTTCCTCGGCGGCGCGGGTGAAGCTCAGGTGGCGGGTCACGGCCTCGAAGCACTGCAGGGCGGTGATCGAGGGTAAATGTCTTTTATTGAGCACGGCCTGCCTCTTTTTTGTTTTGGCATGAATAAACGGAATGATATCTCGCCTAAACGTCGTTTGTTGGCAAGTCCTGGGCCAGCTACAAATAAGCGCTGATCGTCGTGTTGGTCGCGGCGCAATTTTTGTGTGGATTGAAGGAGTGACCCATGGTTGCCGCATTGCTTGATCGTCTCGGCGTAGACCCGGCGTTGTACCAGGCCGGTAAACAGCCTGTGCATTCCCCCATCGATGGCAGCCGCATCGCCAGTGTGCACTGGGAAGGGGCCGCCGAGGTCGAACAGCAGGTCAGTCGCGCCGAGCATGCATTCGACGCCTGGCGCAAGGTGCCGGCACCCCGTCGCGGTGAGCTGGTGCGCCAGTTCGGCGACCTGCTGCGTGAGTACAAGGCCGACCTGGGCGAGTTGGTGTCTTGGGAAGCCGGCAAAATCACCCAGGAAGGCCTGGGGGAAGTACAGGAAATGATCGACATCTGCGACTTCGCCGTGGGCCTGTCGCGCCAGTTGTACGGGTTGACCATCGCCTCCGAGCGCCCTGGCCACCATATGCGGGAAACCTGGCACCCGCTGGGCGTGGTCGGCGTGATCAGCGCCTTCAACTTCCCGGTGGCGGTGTGGGCATGGAACACCGCGCTGGCGCTGGTGTGCGGCAACGCGGTGATCTGGAAGCCTTCGGAAAAGACCCCGCTCACCGCCCTGGCCTGCCAGGCGCTGTTCGAGCGGGTGGCGAAAAACTTCAGCGATGCACCGCCGTACCTCTGCCAGGTGGTCATTGGCGGGCGTGACGCCGGCGCCGCCCTGGTGGACGACCCACGTGTGGCACTGATCAGCGCCACCGGCAGCACGCGCATGGGCCGCGAAGTGGCGCCCAAGGTCGCCGCGCGGTTTGCCCGCAGCATTCTTGAACTGGGCGGCAACAACGCGATGATCCTCGGCCCCAGCGCCGACCTGGACATGGCCGTGCGCGCCATCCTGTTCAGCGCGGTGGGTACCGCCGGCCAGCGTTGCACCAGCCTGCGCCGGTTGATCGCCCATGAGTCGGTCAAGGAAGAAATCGTCACGCGCCTCAAGGCCGCCTATTCCAAGGTGCGCATCGGCCACCCGCTGCAAGGCAACCTGGTCGGCCCGCTGATCGACAAACACAGCTTTGAAAACATGCAGGACGCGTTGGAGCAGGCCCTGAGCGAAGGTGGCAAGGTGTTTGGCGGCAAGCGTCAGTTGCAGGAGCAGTTCCCTGACGCGTACTACGTGTCGCCGGCCATTGTGGAAATGCCCGAGCAGAGCGATGTGGTGTGCAACGAAACGTTCGCGCCGATCCTGTATGTGGTCGGCTACAAGGACTTCAGCGAGGCGCTGCGCCTGAACAACGCAGTGCCGCAGGGCTTGTCGTCGTGCATCTTTACCACCGATGTGCGCGAGGCCGAGCAGTTCATGTCGGCGATAGGCAGTGATTGCGGGATCGCCAACGTCAATATCGGCCCCAGCGGTGCGGAGATCGGCGGCGCGTTTGGCGGTGAAAAAGAAACCGGTGGCGGGCGTGAATCGGGTTCGGATGCGTGGCGCGGGTACATGCGCCGGCAGACCAATACCGTGAACTATTCGCTGGAATTGCCGCTGGCCCAGGGCATTACCTTCGACTGAGCCAGCCGAAATGCGGTCAATGTGGGAGCTGGCTTGCCTGCGATGGCGATGGCGAATCCAATACCGCTATCGCAGGCAAGCCCGCTCCCACAGTTGATCGGGTTTGCAGTTCAACAATTGTTTGTTAGGTCTCATCCCGGAGTCTGGCAATGCCATTACGCGAAGCGTGTTTGTGGGAACAACTGACCCCTGGCCGGCCAGATCGCGCCGCACTCACGGGCGAGGTCAAGGTGGATGTGTGTGTGATTGGCGCCGGTATCACCGGTTTGTCGGCGGCCATCCATCTGCTGGAGCAAGGCAAAAGTGTCTGCGTGCTGGAGGCCCATCGCACCGGCCATGGCGGTTCGGGGCGTAACGTGGGCCTGGTCAACGCCGGGATGTGGATCCCTCCGGACGACATCGAGGCCGGTTTCGGCACGGCGGTGGGCAGCCAGCTCATCCGCATGCTCGGTGCGGCGCCGTCCCTGGTGTTCAGCCTGATCGACAAGTACAGAATTGATTGCCAGCTGCGCCGCGAGGGCACATTGCACATGGCGCACAACGCCCGTGGCGAGGCCGACCTGCGCAGCCGCGAGGAACAATGGAAGCGCCGTGGCGCGCCCGTGGAGTTATTGACCGGTGCTGCGTGCGAGCAGGCCACCGGCACCAAGAAGATCGCTGCCGCCTTGCTCGACCGGCGCGCCGGCACCTTGAACCCGATGGCCTACACCAGTGGCCTGGCCAATGCGGCGGTGGGCCTGGGCGGGCAGTTGTTCGACCATTCCCCGGTGACGCAACTGGAGCGCCAGGGCCAGCACTGGTCTGTGCAAACTGCCCAGGGCGCGGTGCAGGCTGCACAAGTGGTGATCGCCTCCAATGCCTACACCGAAGGCGAGTGGACCGAGCTGCGGCGCAATTTTTTCCCTGGCTATTACTACCAAGTGGCTTCGGCGCCATTGAGCGATGACGCTGCGCAACAAATCCTGCCGGGCGGCCAGGGTTCCTGGGACACACGCCAAGTGCTGAGCAGCATCCGCCGCGATGCCGAGGGCCGTTTGTTGCTCGGCAGCCTGGGCAATGGCAACCAGAAACCTGTGTGGTTCCTCAAGGCCTGGGCTGACCGCGTGCAGCAGCACTACTTCCCGTTCCTCAAGGCGGTGGACTGGGAATACACCTGGACCGGCTGCATCGCCTTTACCCCAGACCACTTGATGCGGCTTTTCGAGCCAGCGCCCGGCTTGGTGGCGGTCACTGGCTACAACGGGCGTGGCGTGACCACGGGCAGCGTGGTCGGCAAGGCATTTGCCGACTATTTGTGCCACCAGGATCCCCAGGCCTTGCCGATTCCGTTTGCGCCGATGCAGCCGCTGGCCGGTGTAGGCCTGCGCAGTTGCCTGTACGAGGCGGGGTTTTCGCTGTACCACGCCGGCCAATGCCTGCGAATTGTCATCTGATCAGCGAAATACCCTTCAGAAGCCGGCATTTTCTTAGCCGGCTACTAATCTGTATTGGTGCGAGTCGTAGCAGTGACGCACTGTAAATGTGCACTTCCGTTACGCACATGGTTACAGATGCTCTAAGGCGCGCTTGATGGCTGGCTGACATCAGTTCATCGAGCGGGTTTTACCTTTTTTGCACCTTGGTTGCACCTCTGTGATCTAGAGGGTTGCACGTCCCGCCAAAAAGGCACCGAAACACCTGTAATAACAATGACACCGTGTCTTTCTGAAATAAAAAAACGCAATGGCACGCTGCTTGCTCTCAGCTTTCCAGTGAAGGTTTCAAGTGAAAGTTTGAAGTGAAATTGCAGTGCCCATTCAACAAAAAACTCGGAGCACCACTCATGTCCCAGACGTTTTACAAGAAAGGTTTCCTGGCCCTCGCGGTAGCTGCCGCGCTGGGTGTTTCTACGTTTGTTCAAGCTGATGTGAAGATTGGCGTGGCGGGGCCGATGACCGGTGCCAACGCAGCCTTCGGTGAGCAGTACATGAAAGGTGCCCAGGCGGCAGCTGACGTTATCAACAAGGCCGGCGGGATCAACGGCGAGCAGATCAAGCTGGTGGCCGGTGACGATGCCTGCGAGCCCAAGCAGGCCGTGGCCGTGGCCAACCGCCTGGCTGACCAGGACAAAGTGATCGGCGTGGTCGGGCACTTCTGCTCCTCGAACACCATTCCAGCCTCCGAGGTGTACGACGAAGCGGGCATCATCGCCATCACTCCAGGCTCCACCAACCCACAAGTCACCGAGCGTGGCCTGGGCGCCATGTTCCGTATGTGCGGGCGTGACGACCAGCAGGGCATCGTGGCCGGTGACTACATCGTCGACGTGCTCAAGGGCAAGAAAGTCGCCGTTATCAACGACAAGGACACCTACGGTAAAGGCCTGGCCGATGCCACCGCAGCCCAGTTGACCAAGCGCGGCGTCAAGCCGGTGCTGGAAGAAGGCCTGACCCGTGGCGAGAAAGACTTCAGCGCCCTGGTCACCAAGATCCGCTCCCTGGGCGCCGACGTGGTGTACTTCGGCGGCCTGCACCCGGAAGCCGGCCCTCTGGTGCGCCAGATCCGTGAAGCGGGCCTCAAGGACGTCAAGTTCATGTCCGACGATGGTGTAGTGACCGATGAACTGGTGGCGACCGCCGGTGGTGCGCAGTACGTCGATGGCGTCTACATGACCTTCGGCGCCGACCCGCGCCTGCTGCCAGACAGCAAGGCGGTGGTGGAAGAGTTCCGCAAAAACGGCACCGAGCCTGAAGGCTACACCCTGTACGCCTACGCTTCGATCCAGGCCCTGGCGGCCGGTTTCAATGGCGCCAAGTCCAACAAGGGTGAAGACGCGGCCAAGTGGCTCAAGGCCAATCCGGTGCAAACCGTGATGGGCAAGAAAGAGTGGGATACCAAGGGCGACCTGAAGGTCTCCGACTACGTGGTGTACCAGTGGGACAAGGACGGCAAATACCACCAGTTGGAAAAGCAGAAGTAATCAACCAGCCACCACCGACCCCTTGTGGGAGCCGGGCTTGCCCGCGATGACGGACTGACAGCCAGCACCTGTGTTGAATGTGAAACCGCTATCGCCGGCAAGCCAGCTCCCACATTGGATCGAGGTTGTCCGGGCCATGGTGTCCGGCACCCAATCTGTCTTTTCCTCCAGAAGGGCCGCACACCTGATGGTGTGCAGGTTCTCACCGCGTGAGATTGCGTTATGGATGGTATTTTCCTGCAGCAACTGGTCAACGGCCTGACCCTCGGGTCGGTCTATGGCCTGATCGCCATCGGCTACACAATGGTCTATGGCATCATTGGCATGATCAACTTCGCCCACGGCGAGGTTTATATGATTTCCGCTTACCTCGCGGCGATCAGTCTGGCACTGCTGGCGTACTTTGGTCTTGAATCCTTCCCGCTGCTCATACTCGGCACCCTGATATTCACCGTCGTCGTCACCGGCGTCTACGGCTGGGTCATCGAGCGTGTCGCCTACAAACCGTTGCGCAACTCCACCCGCCTGGCCCCGCTGATCAGTGCCATCGGGATCTCGCTGATCCTGCAGAACTACGCGCAGATCGCCCAGGGCGCCAAGCAACAAGGCATTCCGACCCTGCTGGCCGGCGCCTGGCGCGTCGATATCGGCACCGGGTTCGTGCAGTTGACCTACACCAAGGTGTTTATCCTGGTTGCGGCCTTTGCCGGCATGGCGCTGCTGACCTACATCATCAAGTACACCAAGCTCGGCCGCATGTGCCGCGCGACGCAGCAAGACCGCAAGATGGCCTCGATCCTGGGGATCAACACCGACCGCGTGATCTCCTACGTGTTTGTCATCGGTGCGGCCATGGCGGCCCTGGCCGGTGTGCTGATCACCCTGAACTACGGCACGTTCGACTTCTATGCCGGCTTCATCATTGGCATCAAGGCATTTACCGCAGCGGTACTCGGCGGCATCGGCTCCCTGCCTGGGGCGATGCTGGGCGGGATCATCCTGGGGATTTCCGAGTCGCTGTTCTCGGGGTTGATCAACTCTGACTACAAAGACGTGTTCAGTTTCTCCCTGCTGGTGGTGATTCTGATTTTCCGTCCCCAGGGCCTGCTTGGTCGCCCACTCGTGGCGAAGGTGTAAACATGTCTGCAGCCAAATCTATCGATATCAAGAAAAGTGTGGTCGATGCAGTCCTCGCCGGGCTGATTTCCCTGATCGTGTTCGGGCCCATCGTCGGCGTGGTCCTGGACGGCTACAGCTTCAATCTGGAGCCCGCCCGCGTGGGCTTGCTGGTGGCCATTGTGATGGCCGGGCGCCTGGTCATGAGCCTGTTCCTGCAAACCCCCAAGGGCTTGAAGATTCTCCAGGGTTTTGAAAACTCGGGCTCCGGCGTGCATGTGCTGGCGCCGGACTACAAGTCGCGGCTGCGCTGGATCATCCCGGCGCTGATTGTGATCGCCATCGTCTTTCCGTTTTTCGCCAACAAGTACCTGCTGACCGTGGTGATCCTCGGGCTGATCTACGTGTTGCTGGGCCTGGGCCTGAACATCGTGGTCGGCCTGGCCGGGCTGCTCGACCTGGGTTACGTGGCGTTCTACGCCATCGGCGCCTATGGCCTGGCCCTGGGTTATCAATACCTCGGGCTGGGCTTCTGGACGGTGCTGCCACTGGCGGCCATCGCGGCGGCGTTGGCCGGATGTATTCTGGGATTCCCGGTGTTACGAATGCACGGTGACTACCTGGCCATCGTGACCCTGGGTTTTGGTGAAATCATCCGCCTGGTGCTCAATAACTGGCTGTCGTTTACCGGTGGGCCGAACGGCATGCCGGTGCCATCGCCGACGTTCCTCGGCCTGGAATTCGGCCGGCGGGCCAAGGAAGGCGGGGTGCCGTTCCATGAGTTCTTCGGCATTGCCTACAACCCCAACGTGAAATTCCTGTTCATCTACATCGTGCTGTTTCTGGTGGTATTGCTGGTGTTGTACATCAAGCACCGCCTGACTCGCATGCCGGTGGGCCGCGCCTGGGAAGCCTTGCGTGAAGATGAGATCGCCTGCCGCTCCATGGGCTTGAACCACGTGCTGGTGAAGCTTTCGGCGTTCACCATTGGTGCGTCCACCGCTGGCCTGGCCGGTGTGTTTTTTGCCAGCTACCAGGGCTTCGTCAACCCCTCGTCGTTTACCTTCTTCGAATCGGCGTTGATCCTTGCGATTGTGGTGCTGGGCGGCATGGGCTCGACGGTGGGCGTGGTAATTGCCGCGTTTGTGCTCACCGTGGCACCTGAACTGCTGCGCAGCTTCTCCGAGTACCGCGTACTGCTGTTCGGCGTGTTGATGGTGGTGATGATGATCTGGCGGCCACGGGGCCTGATCCGGATCAGCCGTACCGGTGTGACACCACGCAAAGGGGTGGCGCCATGAGCAAAGAAGTCGTTCTCAACGTGGAACACCTGATGATGCACTTCGGTGGCATCAAGGCCTTGAGCGATGTAAGCCTCAAGGTCGAGCGCAACTCGATCTTCGCCCTGATCGGCCCCAATGGCGCCGGCAAGACCACGGTGTTCAACTGCCTGACCGGGTTTTATACGGCCAGCGGCGGCAAGATCGAACTCAACATCCGCGGCAAGCAGACCAACGTGATCCAGTTGCTGGGGGAACGTTTCAAGCCCACCGACTTTGTTTCGCCCAAGAGCTTTTTCAGCCGGGTGTACTACAAGATGTTCGGCGGCACCCACCTGGTGAACCGCGCCGGCCTGGCCCGCACGTTCCAGAACATTCGCCTGTTCAAGGAAATGTCTGTGGTGGAAAACCTGCTGGTGGCCCAACACATGTGGGTCAACCGCAACATGCTGGCGGGCATCCTCAACACCAAGGGCTACCGCAAGGCCGAAAGCGATGCACTGGACCACGCCTTCTACTGGCTGGAAGTGGTGGACCTGGTGGACTGCGCCAACCGCCTGGCTGGCGAACTCTCCTACGGCCAGCAGCGCCGCCTGGAAATCGCCCGGGCCATGTGCACCCGGCCGCAGATCATCTGCCTGGACGAACCGGCTGCGGGCCTCAACCCCCAGGAAACCGAAGCCCTCAGCGCGATGATTCGCCTGCTGCGCGACGAACACGACCTCACAGTGGTACTGATCGAGCACGACATGGGCATGGTGATGAGTATTTCCGACCACATTGTGGTGCTGGACCACGGCAACGTCATCGCCGAGGGGGGGCCGGAAGCGATTCGCAACGACCCGAAAGTGATCGCGGCCTACCTGGGCGCCGATGAAGAGGAGTTGGTATGACGACGCCTATCCTCGAAATGAAGGACCTGGACGTGTTCTATGGCCCGATCCAGGCCTTGAAGAAGGTCTCGCTGCACATCGACGAAGGCGAGACGGTGAGCCTGATCGGCTCCAATGGCGCGGGCAAGTCCACGCTGCTGATGTCGATCTTCGGCCAGCCGCGCGCCGAGTCCGGACAGATCCTGTATCAGGGCGTGGACATTACCCACAAGTCGTCCCACTACATCGCCTCCAACGGCATCGCCCAGTCCCCGGAAGGGCGGCGGGTGTTCCCCGACATGACCGTCGAGGAAAACCTGCTGATGGGCACCATCCCGATTGGTGACAAGCACGCCAGCGAAGATATGCAACGCATGTTCGAGCTGTTTCCACGGCTCAAGGAGCGGCGCAACCAGCGCGCAATGACCATGTCCGGTGGCGAGCAGCAAATGCTCGCCATCGCCCGGGCGCTGATGAGCCGGCCCAAGCTGCTGCTGCTCGATGAACCGAGCCTGGGGTTGGCACCGATCGTGGTGAAGCAGATTTTTGCCACACTGCGTGAGTTGGCCGCCACCGGGATGACCATCTTTTTGGTGGAGCAGAACGCCAACCACGCGCTGCGCCTGTCTGACCGGGCGTATGTGATGGTCAACGGCGAGATTCGCCTCACAGGCAGCGGCAAAGAGCTGCTGGTGAACGAGGAAGTGCGCAACGCCTACCTCGGCGGGCACTAAAACCCGCCCCCATTGTAGGAGCCGCCTTTGTGTGGGAGCTGGCTTGCCTGCGATGCATGCCCCTCGGTGTTTCCGGTAAACCGAGGGGGGCCATCGCGGGCAAGCCCGGCTCCCACATAGAGCCGGCTCTTACATTTTTCGGTAGTCCACAGGCGCATAGGCAAATTGTGGAAAACAAATCCACACACCTGCCAAAGCGCGACATATAGCCGCCGCAAATCCCTGTTTTGTCACACAAATGACTTGTCCCCATCCACTGTGGAACCGGCTGTGGGTAACATGGGAGTAGCTGGCTGCAAGCCTCTATTTACGTGGCCTGCAGCGTGGTGAGTGTTTTTTGATCAGCGGCTTTTTCGTGGGCTTGCACAGGATTTGTCAACCTGTTCATAGACACAGGTATATGACCGAAAGATGATGCCGGAGCCTGTGGATAAGTCTGTGGTTAAACTCTGGAAAGACCTTGGTAGAGGCCGGATTTACTGGCCTGGAGCCATGTCCCTCGGCGCGTTGCTTTGCACAGGCCTACATAGGGCGGGTCCAAGGTCAAGCAAAAAACTTTTTGAATCGCGCTGAAAGCCTTGTACATAGCGGCCTGGAGGGTTTTGCAGTTGCCCCCAAAGACTGTGGGCGCAGCTGTGGATAACCTGCGCGCACATGGCTGTAAGCCACGGTTCACAAGGCTTTACGTGGTGTGGTTAAAAAGTGACCAGGTGTGCGTGGGATTATGTGCATAGCGGTTGCCGCGACGGCGGCGTAAGGGCATTCTGCTGGCTGATTTTTTCTCGATGCCTGCAAGGAGAACACCATGTCCAACACGCTGTTTATTACTGGCGCAACCTCAGGTTTCGGCGAAGCCTGTGCCCGTCGCTTCGCTGAGGCCGGCTGGAAACTGGTGCTCACCGGCCGGCGTGCCGAGCGCTTGAATGCGCTGGTCGAGGAGCTTTCCAAGCAGACCGAGGTGCATGGCCTGGTAGTGGACGTGCGTGACCGCAAGGGCATGGAAGAAGCGATTGCCAACCTGCCAGCGTCGTTCAGCAAGCTACGCGGGCTGATCAACAACGCCGGCCTGGCGGTGGGCACTGACCCGGCGCCTAAGTGCAGCCTCGACGATTGGGAAACCATGGTCGACACCAACATCAAGGGCCTGCTGACCACCACCAGCTTGCTGCTGCCGCGCCTGATCGCCCATGGCCGTGGTGCCGGGATCATCAACCTGGGCTCCATCGCTGGCAACTACCCGTACCCGGGCAGCCACGTGTATGGCGGCTCCAAGGCGTTCGTCAAACAGTTCTCCCTGAACCTGCGCTGCGACCTGCAAGGCACTGGCGTGCGCGTGACCAACATCGAGCCGGGCCTGTGCGAGAGCGAGTTCTCCCTGGTGCGCTTTGGCGGTGACCAGGCGCGTTACGACGCCACCTATGCCGGCGCCGAGCCGATCCAGCCCCAGGACATTGCCGACACCATCTTCTGGGTGATGAACACCCCGGCGCACGTGAACATCAACCGCCTGGAACTGATGCCAGTGAGCCAGACCTGGGCTGGGTTTGCGATTGAGCGTGGGGCCAAGTAAGGCTTGAGACTGCGTCGCGTGTTTCGCGGGCAAGTCGAGTCATTGTACCGCCGGTGCGACGATTCGACGTGCCCGCGAAGGCGTCAGATCGGTCAAAACAGGGCATAAGGTACACTCCACTCCTGAAAACCCCACCGCACCCAGCGGTTTAAAGGTTTTGACAGGAGGATATGTGAGTAACCGAGGTGAGCAGGCACTGCTCAAACAATCGACCATCCTGATGTTCGCCGTGGCGATCGCCGGGATTGTCACGGGTGTGATATCAGGCGCCCAATCCATTTTATTCGATGGCTTTTTCTCGCTGATCGCGACCTTTATCAAGGTACTAATGCTGATCACGGCCAAGCTGATCGCCAAGAAAAGTAACGACCGTTTCCAGTTCGGCTACTGGCACCTGGAGCCCATGGTGCTGCTGATCGAGGGCAGTTTCCTGCTGTTGATCGCCATCTATGCGTTTCTCAACGGGGTGTTCGGCATTATCAATGGCGGGCGCGAGATCGAGTTGGGGCTGGTGATCATCTACGCCGCGGTGTTTACCGTGGTCGAGTTCGCGTACTTCTTCTATGTGCGCCACCGCAACCGCAAGCTGCAATCGTCGTTGATCCAGTTCGACAACATCAGTTGGCTGGTGGACGCGATGCTCTCGGTGGGCTTGCTGGTGAGCTTCCTGGCCGCGTTGCTGCTCAAGTCCCAGGGCTATGGCGAGTGGGCGGTGTATGTCGACCCCATGATCCTGATCCTGCTGGCCCTGAGCATGCTGGCGCCGGCCTTGAAGATCCTGCGCCCGGCCTTGCGCGATGTGCTGGGGATTGCCCCGGACCAGTTGGACGACAAGGTGCGCGAAGTGATGGACGCGGCCCAGGCCCGGCATGGTTTCGAGGACTACGTGTCCTACGTGCAGAAACACGGGCGCGCGCGGTTTATCGAGATTCATGTGGTGCTGCCGGCTGACTACCCGGTGGATAAAGTCGCAACGCTCGATGAGCTGCGTGAAGAGATATCCACAGGGCTGGGCGCGGCGGACAAGGCGCGTTGGTTGACCATCAGCTTTACCGGCGATCGCAAGTGGATTGCCTGATAGTCAGTTAGACCGCGGTGAGGCTATCGCTGCATAGGTATCTACACAACTTTCAGAAACTGACGAACTTCCCTGTGGCGAGCGGGCTTGTCGGAACGCCGCATCGCCCGCGCTGGGCTGCGAAGCAGCCCCAAAACCAGCCGCTGCGGTGTATCTGGTACAACGCATTCGGCTTATTGGGGCTGCTTCGCAGCCCAGCGCGGGGCAAGCCCGCTCGCCACAATTGCGCTATCTGCCTGGATTTAGGCGTTGCGGCAAAATTGTGTAGATACCGATGACTATCGCAGGCAAGCCAGCTCCCACATTCGACCGCATTCCAAAGATGGAACTCGGTCAAGTGTGGGAGCTGGCTTGCCTGCGAAGGGGCTGCAAAGATCAGCCGAAAAATTCGATCAGGCCCTGATAGCACGTCGCCAAATGGTAGGGCGTAGTCGACGGCATATCCCGGCGGCTCACCTCTCCCTTGGCATCCAGGCACTCATTCCAGCCCCGGGCATGCAAGAAATGCTGCTGCAACGCCAGCAATTGGCGCTGCAGCACCGCTGCGCTACCCGCACGCAAAGTCAGTGCCCGCAGGTACTCGGCCTGGGCCCAGATGCGTTGGGTGCCGTCACGCACGGTACCGTCCAGGGCCAACATGCCACTGACGGCGCCGCTCACGTTATCCACACCCATCTGCTCGGCATAGGCAAATGCCCGGCTCAGCGAGGCATGCAGCGCAGTGCCGCGCAATACGGGTGAGGACTCCAGGAGAAAGAACCACTCGAACTGGTGCCCCGGTTCGAACCAGTTATCCACAGCACCCAGCGGCTTCTCCATCATCACCCCATGCTGGCGGTCGATGAAACGCTGCTGCATGGCCGTCGCCAATGCCAGCAGGGCCTTTTGCACTGCGGCGTCTTCACGCACCGCGAGGGTGGCGAGGAAGCCTTCGGCCAGGTGCATCAGCGGGTTTTGCAGCGGGCCGGACTTGAGGGATGACCAGTTACGCTCCACTACCGCCTCATACAGGCCGTCGCCCGTGGCAAAGCGTTCGGCAACCACTTCCAGGGCGGCGTTGAGCACCGATTCCACCAGCGGCTCACGGACCTTGGCCCAGTAATGGGCGCAGGCGAAGATGATAAACGCGTGGGTATACAGGTCTTTGCGCTTGTCCAGCGGCTTGCCGTGGGGGTCGATGCTGTAGAACCAGCCACCGTGCTCGGCGTCGTGGAAGTGCCGTTGCAGCGAGCGAAACAACGCCGCGGCACGTTCTTCGGCAAAGTCCTGGCCCGGCTCGCCGATCAGGCTGGCAAACACGTACAACTGCCGCGCACAGGCCATGGCGCGGTAGCGCTGTGGGGGCAAGGGGCGGTGATCGGCATCCAGCGCCTCATAGGGCAACGCCAACTCGGCATTCCAGCCCGGACCCTGCCAGAGCGGCACGATCAGGTCGTTGAAGTGCGTGAGCACAGCGTTCAAGTGAGGCTTGTTGGCAGAGCTTGGAGCGATGGGCATCGGCTGGCGTCGTCACGGCAGGGGTGTTTGCCGCGCATGTTAGCAGGCTTGGGGGCAGCGGTGGTTTTGCTACCGCTTTCGCGAGCAAGCCCGCTCCCACATTTGACCGGGTTCCATCGTTGGAATGCGGTCAAATGTGGGAGCGGGCTTGCTCGCGAAGAGGCCCTCAACAGCGCTGCATCACTCAGCCCGCCAGCAACCAAACCCCAGTCGCCGCCGAAGCCGCCCCCGCCACCCGCACCAGGGGTGCCGCTGCAGCCGGCAGGAACCGCACCAGCGCATAACCGGCCGCGTGCAACACCGCCGTCGCCCCCACGAACCCGGCGGCATACGCCCAAGGGCTGGTCATGTCCGGCAGCTCCAGGCCATGGGCCACACCATGGAACAGGGCGAACACGGCTGTTGCGGCCATGGCCACCGCCACCGGTGGGCGAATCGCCAAGGCCACCGCCAGGCCCAGGGCCAGTACCGACGCGGCAATCCCGCTTTCCAGGGCTGGCAATGCCAACCCTTCAAAACCCAGCATGCCGCCCAGCAGCATGGTGCCGACAAAGGTACACGGCAGCGCCCAGCGCGCCGCGCCTTGTTGCTGCGCCGCCCACAGGCCGACCGCCAGCATCGCCAGCAAATGGTCCAGCCCGCCGAGTGGATGGCTGATACCGGCCACCAGGCCATTGTCGCCATGACCCGGATGGGCAAAGGCCAGGGCCGGGGCCAGCAGCAGGGTGGCGGCGGCAAACAGTTTGTTGAGGCTCATAAACAGCTCCTTGGTGAGTGGATCAGGCTGCGCTCAGCAGGCCTTGGCGTTCGATGAAGGCGACGATTTCTTCCAGGCCGACGCCGGTTTTCTGGTTGCTGAAGACAAACGGCTTGCCGCCGCGCATGCGCTGGGTGTCGCTGTTCATCAGTTCCAGTGAGGCGCCGACCAACGGCGCGAGGTCGATCTTGTTGATCACCAGCAGGTCCGACTTGCAGATCCCCGGCCCACCCTTGCGCGGCAGCTTGTCGCCGGCCGACACATCGATCACGTAGATCGTCAGGTCCGACAGTTCGGGGCTGAAGGTGGCCGACAGGTTGTCGCCGCCCGACTCCACCAGAATCAGGTCCAGGCCTGGAAAACGCCGGTTCAACTGGTCCACGGCTTCCAGATTGATCGACGCGTCTTCGCGAATGGCCGTGTGCGGGCAGCCGCCGGTTTCCACGCCGATGATGCGCTCGGGTGCCAGCGCCTGGTTACGCACCAGGAAGTCGGCATCTTCGCGGGTATAGATATCGTTGGTGACCACCGCCAGGTTGTAGCGATCACGCAGGGCCAGGCACAGCGCCAGGGTCAGAGCGGTCTTGCCGGAGCCAACGGGGCCGCCGATACCGACGCGCAGGGGTTGTGTGTTCATGGGGCTCTCCTAGGAACGGAACAGGCGGCTGTACTGGCGCTCGTGGGCCATGCATGCCAGGGACAGGCCGAACGCGGCGCTGCCAAAATGATGGGGATCGCGCTGGCGGGCGTCCTGCTGGGCCTGTTGCAGCAACGGCAGCAGTTCGCTGGTCAGGCGTTGGGCGGCTTGCTGGCCCAGGGGCAGGGTTTTCATCAGCACCGCCAATTGGTTTTCCAGCCAGCTCCAGAGCCAGGCGGCCAGGGCATCGTCGGGGCTGATCGCCCAGGCGCGTGCGGCCAGTGCCCAGCCCAGGGCCAGGTGGGGTTCGTGGGTGGCGTTGAGAAAACGCCGGGCCGGCTCATCCAGCTCCGGCAGGCCGTTGAGCAGTTGTTGCAGGGAGTAGCCCATTTGCCGGCTCTCCTGGAACAGCTCGCGGGTTTCGCGGCTGGCGCGGTGTTCTTCACACAGGTGGCGCAGCCCCTCCCAGTCGTGGTCCGCAGCAGCCTGGCAATGGGCAAGCAGCAGCGGCGCTTCGAAACGCGCGAGGTTGAGCAACAGTTGGTCGCTGATCCAGCGTCGGGCGCTGGCGGCATCGCACACACGGGCATTGTCCACGGCCATTTCCAGGCCCTGGGAGTAGCTGTAGCCGCCAATCGGCAATTGCGGACTGGCCAGACGCAGCAGCGCCCAGGCCGGGTTCACAGGCGCACGCCGAACTGGTGCAGTTTGGGCGGATAGTTGAAGTCTTCATCACCGTGGCGCGAGTGATGATGACCGCCACCATAGGCCCCGTGCTCGGGCTGGAAGGGCGCTTCGAGGGTTTGGGTATGGGCGCCCAGTTGCTCGAGCATGGCCTTGAGCACGTAGTCATCGAGCAGGCGCAGCCAGCCGTCACCCACTTGCAGGGCCACATGACGGTTGCCCAGGTGATAGGCCGCGCGGGTCAACTCGAAGGCGCTGCTGCAGGTGACGTGCAGCAGTTGTTCAGGGCGCGCACAGACACGTACGACACGTCCGTCTTCAGCCTGTAGGAATTCACCATCATGCAGCGGCGGCTGGCCGCGCTCCAAAAACAGGCCGACGTCTTCGCCCTCGGCACTGAAACAGCGCAGACGGCTTTTGCTACGGGCTTCGAAGTTCAGCAGCAACTCCGCAGCCCAGGTGGATTGGGGCGCAATTTTGCGGTGGATCACCAGCATCTGAAAGCTTCCAGCTATGAGCGATAAACAGGCTAGAGCAAGGGGCTTGCCAACCAGGCTGGATGTAGGAAAACGCCGTAGGTTCTGGGCGTTACGCCACTAAACGGGGCGAGCGTTCTGGAAGGGGGTGATCCAATTTGGTGCGCGATGGGGTGTGCAGGCACTCCAATTGGGCGATTTGAACGTGGGGTATTTATCGGTGGTGATGTTTGGGATTTGTCCTACGAGAATCTTGGATTTTCCGTTCATCATGCTACGCGTCGTTTTACTAGGATTTCGCCCCGTGTTTAATCCATTGCGACGTTCATCATGTTCAAGTCATTTTTATGTGTAGTTCTTGTCGGTCTGTTCGGCATCGTTTCATCGGCCTCGGCCAACTTCACCAAGCGCAACAACACTGGCCTGGCCCCGTTCGGCTCTTCGCTGCAGGCCGTGCCGCAACCGACCATCGACAATGTGATCGACCGCGCCCATCAATTGCTGGGCACCGCCTACACCTGGGGCGGTACCTCCCAGGAGCAGGGGTTTGATTGCAGCGGCTTGCTGGTCTATCTGTTCAAGACTGAAGCCAACATCGTCATCCCGCGCACCACGGCAGCGATGCACCGTTCAACGGCGGCGACGATCAAGCGCAACGCACTGCAACCCGGCGATGCGGTGTTTTTCCGGGCCAATGGCAGTGGCCAGGTCGGTCATGTCGGCCTGTATGTGGGGGAGGGTAAATTCATTCACTCGCCACGCAAGGGCAAGAGCGTGCGCATCGACTCGCTGGCCAACAATTACTGGAAGAAGAACTACACCACGGCCAAGCGTTTCCACGCGGTGCGTTGAGCGCGCTACTCGGTGCTGCCCAGGCCTTGCCAGTGCTTGAGGCCGATAAAGATAAAGCGCAGTTGCTGGGTGATCTTGGCCTGGGGCGTGAGGTGCGCCGGCAGGGCAGCCGCGGGCGGGTCGATGATGTCGGGCAGGGTGGCGAACACGCTCTTGACGATCAGGTCGGCCATCACATGCAGGCCCTCGGCATCCAGGTGCTGGAGCTTGGGCATCAGCGTCAGGTCGGCCGCCAGGTCCGAGGTGATGTCTTCGCGCAAGGCGCCGATGGCTTGGCGCACGGCCAGGCAGCCGCCGTATTGCTCGCGGGCCAGGAATAAAAACTGCGAACGGTTGGCCGCCACCACATCGAGAAAGATGCGCACTGAGGCATCGATGATGCCACCCATGACAAATTCGTTGTGGCGTACCAGGCGGATGGTGGCGCGAAAGGTCTGGCCGACCTCACTGACGAGCACCAGGCCCAGTTGGTCCATATCGGCAAAGTGACGGTAAAAACCGGTGGGCACGATGCCGGCGCTCTTGGCCACTTCCCGCAGGCTCAGGCTGCCAAACCCTCGGCCACCCTCCATCAGATGGCGGGCTGCGTCCATCAAGGCAAGGCGGGTCTGTTGCTTCTGTTCGGCGCGGGGCAGCATGGGCGGGTGGGCTTTGTAGACAAGGACAGCGACGCACTCTAGCAAAACAACTTTACCGGCGTCGAACTTGAAGCAGGACAAAGGTGGTGCGGATCGTACAAAGTCAAAGCCCGATCTCAGGGGATCGGGCTTTTTTCAGGGCCAGCACCGGCTTAGCTCGTTGCTTTATGCATTTCTTCCAGACGGTCGGAACCGCCTTCGGCAACGAATTCGCGTTGTTGCAGGCGGTCCGAACCACCTTCAACCAGGCCTTTCTGTTCCAGGCGATCACGGCCGCCTTCGGCAACGAATTCGCGTTGTTGCAGACGGTCCGAGCCACCTTCAACCAGGCCTTTCTGTTCGAGGCGATCACGGCCGCCTTCAGTGACGAATTCGCGTTTTTGCAGACGGTCCGAACCACCTTCAACCAGGCCTTTCTGTTCCAGGCGATCACGACCCCCTTCGGCAACGGTCTGGCCGATGTGCGAAGCGTCAGCCTTGGCTTGTGGGATGGCTTGTTCGGCCGCTGGCAGGGCAAAAGCACTGGTGGCCAGGACAGAGAGTGCAACACTGAGCAGTAATTGGCGTTTCATGATGAGTTGCTCCTTGGGAGGGCGATAAAGTGGGTACGGAGGCAATGCTACTCTCGATATCTCGATATAAAAGTTCATAAACACAATGGTAATAATCAACAGAATTGATTGTTCTGCGCCGAGGCTCTAGATCGCGTCTCTCAAGCACGCGCTTTTGCACCGGGGTGGGTATTTTCGATACGGGCATGGGTAACAACGGTGCGCTGGCCATGAGGCAAGCTGTCGGATCAGTCAGAAAAAGCGCTTTTCACCGCTAAATGCCATCTGCGGTTAAACCCCCAGGCCATTTGCCAGTCGTAGCCATATAAGCTTTAGTCCTTGCGCGCGTTGCCGGTGGCACGCGCAGCCGTAATCAGGAGCCCTGTGCAATGACGCGCACTCGTAAAATTCTCGCCTGGAGCAGTGCCTGCTTCGTTCTGTTAATCGCCGCCGTGGTGTTGATCCTGGTGTTCTTCGACTGGAACCGGATCAAGCCGCAAATCAATGCCAAGGTCTCTGAAGAGCTGCACCGCGCCTTTGCCATCAATGGCAACCTGGCTGTGGTCTGGCAGCGCGAGCCGGACGAGGGCGGTTGGCGGGCCTGGGTGCCGTGGCCCCATGTGGTGGCCGAGGACCTGAGCCTGGGCAACCCCGAGTGGTCGAAAAAACCGCAGATGGTCACCCTCAAACGCGTCGAACTGCGCATCTCGCCCTTGGCGTTGCTGGCCCAACGCGTGGTGATCCCGCGCATCGACCTGACCGAGCCGAGCGCCCAATTGCAGCGTATGGCCGATGGTCGCGCCAACTGGACCTTCACCTTTGATCCCAAGGATCCGAATGCCGAACCCTCCAATTGGGTGGTGGACATCGGCGCCATAGGCTTCGATAAAGGCCACGTGACCCTCGACGACCAGACCCTCAAGACCCGTCTCGATGTGCTGATCGACCCCCTGGGCAAGCCGATTGCGTTCAGTGAGATCGTCGGCGAGCGCGATGCTAAAAAAGCCCTGGAGCAGGGCGCCACGCCCCAGGACTATGCGTTTGGCCTCAAGGTCAGCGGCCAGTACCACGGGCAGAAACTGGCGGGTAGCGGCAAGATCGGCGGGCTGCTGGCTTTGCAAGACGCGGCCAAGCCATTCCCCTTGCAGGCCCAGGCGAAGGTCGGTGATACCAGCATCGCCCTGGCCGGCACCCTGACGGACCCCCTGAACCTCGGCGCCCTGGATCTGCGCCTGAAACTGTCCGGCACCAGCCTGGGCAACCTTTACCCCCTGACCGGCGTGACCCTGCCGGACTCGCCGGCTTATTCCACCGATGGTCGCTTGATCGCCAAGTTGCATGAAGCCGGCGGCGCGTCGTTCCGCTATGAAAACTTCAACGGCAAGATCGGCAACAGCGATATCCACGGCGACCTGGCCTATGTCGCCAGCCAGCCACGGCCCAAGCTCAGTGGCGCGCTGGTGTCCAACCAACTGCTGCTGGCCGACCTGGCGCCGCTGATCGGTGCCGACTCCAACGCCAAGCAAAAGGCCCGTGGCGGTGAAAGCAAGCAACCAGCGACCAAAGTGCTGCCGGTGGAGGAGTTCCGCACTGAGCGCTGGCGCGATATGGACGCCGACGTCGAGTTCACCGGCAAGCGCATCGTGCACAGCGCCGAACTGCCCTTTACCGACCTCTACACCCACCTGGTGCTCAACGATGGCCAACTAAGCCTCGAACCCCTGCGCTTCGGCGTGGCGGGCGGCAAGCTCGATGCGCAGATCCGCCTCAATGGCCGCATCACGCCGCTGGAAGGCCGGGCGAAGCTGACGGCGCGCAACTTCAAGCTCAAGCAGCTGTTCCCAACCTTTGAACCGATGAAAACCAGCTTCGGCGAGCTTAACGGCGACGCCGATATCGCCGGGCGCGGCAACTCGGTGGCGGCGCTGTTGGGCAGTGCCAATGGCGATCTGAAAATGCTCATCAACGACGGCGCGATCAGCCGCAGCCTGATGGAAATTGCCGGGTTGAACGTGGGCAACTATGTGATCGGCAAGTTGTTTGGCGACAAGGAAGTGAAGATCAACTGCGCAGCGGCGGACTTCGGGATCAAGACCGGCCTGGCCACCAGCCGGCTGTTTGTGTTCGATACCGAGAACGCGATCATCTACATCGATGGCACCGCGAACATGGCCAGCGAACAACTGGACCTGACCATCACGCCAGAGTCCAAGGGCTTTCGCTTGTTCTCACTGCGTTCGCCGTTGTACGTCAACGGGCCGTTCATCAAGCCCAATGCCGGGGTCAAGACGGTGCCGCTGTTGCTGCGTGGCGCAGGGATGGTGGCGCTGGGTGTGATCGTCGCACCTGCGGCGGGCTTGCTGGCGCTGGTGGCGCCCAGTGGGGATGAGCCGAACCAGTGCGTGCCGTTGTTGCAGCAGATGAAGGAAGGCAAGGCGCCGAAGACTGTGAAGGGCTAACTGACTGAACCACAACCAAATGTAGGAGCTGGCTTGCCTGCGATAGCATCGCCTCGGGTTTACTGAAAAACCGAGGTGCATGCATCGCAGGCAAGCCAGCTCCTACATTGGTTTGTAGTGTGGCTTACAGGTCTTTGAGAATGTCCGCCATATCGTCAGCGTGCTCTTCTTCCTGGGCCAGGATGTCTTCAAAGATCCGGCGGGTGGTTGGGTCTTTCTCGCCGATGTACTGAATGATCTCGCGGTAGCTGTCCACCGCGATGCGCTCGGCCACCAGGTCTTCGTAGACCATTTCCTTCAAGGTCTTGCCGGCCACGTATTGCGCATGGGAATTCTTGGACAGCAGGTCCGGGTTGAACTCCGGCTCGCCGCCCAGTTGTACGATGCGTTCGGCGAGTTTGTCGGCGTGTTCCAGTTCCTGATTGGCGTGCTCCAGGAACTCATCGGCAGCCACGCTGGCTTTCAGGCCGCTGGCCATGAAGTAGTGGCGCTTGTAGCGCAAGACGCAGACCAGTTCGGTGGCCAGCGACTCATTGAGCAGGCGCAGGATCTCTTCGCGGTCGGCACTGTAGCCTTCGGTCACTGCGCCGTTTTCCACATTCTTGCGCGCACGTTCGCGAAGGGTGCTTACGTCAGACAAATGCATGTCGGTCATTTCAATCTCCTGAGGCTAATCCGGTTTTGCGCCACACTCTGGTGGTGTGATCGCTCAAAGTTGTGAGTGCTGCGCGGCGCAAAAAGTTTTATCGGATGTTGCCGGCTGTCATATCGATTGCCCCAGGGCTGGTCTACGATCAGCTCAGTCGCCCCTTTTCAAGGATGTTCGCCGCCATGGCGCAGACATTGGCTACACGTTATCCCTTGGTGTTGGTGCCGGGCATGCTCGGTTTTGTAAGGCTGGTGCTGTACCCCTACTGGTACGGCATCGTCCCGGCCTTGCGTGCCGGTGGGGCGCAGGTGTTTGCGGTGCAGGTGGCGCCGCTCAACTCCAGTGAGGTGCGCGGCGAGCAGTTGCTGGTGCAGATCGAGCAGATACGCCGCCAGACCGGCGCCGACAAGGTCAACCTGATCGGCCACAGCCAGGGTTCGCTCACCGCCCGTTACGCGGCGGCCAAACGTCCGGAATGGGTGGCTTCGGTCACTTCGGTGGCCGGGCCCAACCACGGGTCGGAACTGGCGGACTACCTGCACACCCATTACCCGGCCGACAGCGCCAAGGGCCGCATCATGAGTGCGCTGTTGCGCCTGGTGGGCGGGGTGATGGGCCTGCTCGAAACCGGTTATCGCGGCCCGCGCTTTGCCGCGGATATCCATGCCTCCCATCAATCCCTGACCAGCGCGGGGGTGGCACTGTTCAATCGCCAATACCCCCAAGGCCTGCCACACACCTGGGGCGGGCAGGGCGCCGAGGAAGTGAACGGTGTGCGCTATTACTCCTGGTCCGGCACCTTGCAGCCGGGCAAGACCGATCGCGGGCGCAACCTGCTGGACGGCACAAACCGCAGTTGCCGGCTGTTTGCGCGGACCTTCGTCAAGGAGAAGGGCCAGTGCGATGGCATGGTCGGGCGCTACAGCTCACACCTGGGTACGGTGATCGGCGATGACTATGCACTGGACCATTTCGATATCGTCAACCAGTCCCTGGGCCTGGTGGGCAAGGGCGCCGAGCCGGTTCGGCTGTTTGTCGAACATGCGCAGCGGCTGAAGGCGGCCGGGGTCTAGGCGATAGCAATCGGTCAGGCGATGCGCCTGACCGGTGTCGTCCACCGCTCCGACAGAATCACCCCACCCAACGTCAACACACCCCCCACCAAGTGATACAGCGCCAACTGCTCCTTGAGCACCATCGCTGCAATCAGTGCGGTGATCAACGGCAGCAGATTGAAAAACAGCGTGGTCCGGCTCGGTCCCAGGTTTTTCACCGAATGCATCCACGCCAGTGGCGCGATCATCGAGGCCAGCAGGCAGGCATACACCACCAGGCCAATATTCGACGGGCCCAGGCCGACCTTGTCCGAGGCCAGGAACAGCGGAAACAGCACCACCACCGCCACCAGCACCTGCAAATACAGCAACACCAGCGGTGGCAGGCGCAGTTGCCATTTCTTCAGCAGGGTGCTGTAGATCGCATAGGCCAGGGTGGCTACCAGCATCATCGCGTCGCCCAGGTTCACTCCGTGTTGCAGCAACGCGCCGAGGCTGCCGGACGAGACGACCACCGCGACCCCGGCAAACGACAGTACCGCACCGGTCAGGGCGCCAAAGGTCAGGCGCTGGCCGAGGCTGATAATGGCCGCGGTCAGGGCCATCAACGGCATCAGCGACAGGATGATCCCCATATTGGTGGCGCTGGTCAGGCTCGCGGCGTAGTACGCCAGGCTCTGGTAGACCGCCATGCCGAGCACGCCAAGCACGGCGATCTTGCCCAGGTTGGGGCGGATCAGCGCCCAGTTGGCGATGACCGGCTTGAGCATGAACGGGGTAAACAGGATGGCAGCCAGCAGCCAGCGATAAAAGCCGATCTCGGCCGGGAAAATCGAACCCACGGCGAGTTTGTTGACCACGGTATTGCCGGCCCAGATAAAGATGGCCAGCAGTGGATAAGCGTATTGCATTGCAGGGAACCAGGAACGTTAGTGAAGGCTGATTATCCTTTGTCTGGATCGAAGCCTATACTTCGATCCGGCCAAGCCACCTTTGGATCCAGACAACATGTCCCAGACCTACATCAACCTGCCCGATTTCGAGGTGCTGCCGGCCCCGGTGTACTTTCGCTATTCGGAATTTGCCGCCGACAGCCGCGCCTCCAGCCATCAGCATGCCTGGGGCTCGCTGGATTACTCGGCCCGTGGCGTGATGCGCTTTGAAGTGGGCGGCAACCGGTTTATGTCGCCACCGCAATACGCGGTGTGGATCCCGCCCAACACCCAGCACAGTTCCTACAATGCCCAGGCGATTGTCTACCGCTCGGTGTACCTGGCGCCGTCCTTGTGCGAGCAATTGCCCTCGCAGCCCTGCACCCTGACCATCAGTAACATCCTCAAGGCCATCCTCAGTGACTTTGCCGAGCGCGATGTCAACATCCCCGCCAACGAGGCCGACGTGCGCCTGGCCCAGGTGCTGGTGGACCAACTCCGGCAGGCGCCGGTGCATGATTGTTTCCTGCCCTATGCCAGCAGTCCCGGCCTGCTCAGCGTGCTTGAAGGCATGCAGGTGGATCCTGGAGACAACCGCGCGCTGGCGCAGTGGGCACAGCAGGTGCACGTCAGCGAACGCACCCTGGCCCGGCAATTTGCGCGGGAACTGGGCATGAGTTTTGGCGAATGGCGCCAGCGCCTGCGCTTTCTTGCGGCCATCGAAGCCCTGGAAAGCAGCCGCAGCGTGCAGGAAGTGGCCTTTGACCTGGGCTACAGCACCGCCTCGGCGTTTATTGCGATGTTCCAGCGCCAGGCCGGCAGCACGCCGGAGCAGTATCGGCGGACGAATCTACGTAGCAGGTGAAGGTGTAACAGGCTTTGTCTACACTGCAGGGGAGGCCGCGCCCCTCGGCGTGGTAACAGGGAGAAAACTCCATGAAGATGTTGCGTATTCCGTTGTTGATGATCGGTCTGCTGCTCTGTTCCCAAGGGTTTGCGGCCACTGCCCAGCAAAACAAAATGACCACCTGCAACGCCGAAGCCACCACCAAGACCTTGAAGGGCGACGAGCGCAAGGCCTTCATGAAAACCTGCCTCTCGGCCCCGGCAGCCAACGACGCCAAGACCCTGACCCCGCAGCAGCAAAAAATGAAGGACTGCAACGCGTCGGCGAAAACCAAGGCGTTGACTGGCGATGCGCGTAAAACCTTTATGAGCACCTGCCTGAAGAATTAATAGCCCCGGACTACCTAAGGCTGCGACACTCGCACAGCCATTACACCTGTAGGAGCGAGCTTGCTCGCGAAGAACGTTGACGATAACGCCGGCACTCTGGATGAACGCGTTGTCTGGACGTTTTTCGCGGGCAAGCCCTAATGCCGTTCAGTTAAGCGGATTCTGCTTTCTGTAGGAGCGAGCTTGCTCGCGAAGGATGTCAACGATAACGCGTGTTTGCTAGGTAAACGCGGCGCTCTCAAGTTCTTCGCGAGCAAGCTCGCTCCTACAAAAAGGCTTAACTGAACGGCATTAGGGCTTGCCCGCTCCTACATGTCCTTTAACGCCGTTCGTTTAGAGGCTGTATGCCAACGTTTTCTTCGCGTCATGTGTTGTTGCTGGCCAGCTACATCATCATCTTCGGCGGGTTGCTGCTGGTCCTGCCGTTAAAACTGCTGCCTAGCCTGTTGGCCGGCCTGTTGGTTTTCGAACTGGTCAACATGCTCACTCCACAGCTGCAACGCCTGATCGAAGGGCGGCGCGCGCGTTGGCTGGCGGTGGCATTGCTCGGTACCGTGATTGTCAGCGTGCTGACCCTGATCTTCGCCGGCGCCATCAGCTTTTTGCTGCACGAAGCGGAAAACCCCGGGGCCTCCCTGGATAAATTCATGGGCGTGGTCGACCGCGCGCGCGGCCAGTTGCCGCCGTTCCTCGACGCCTACCTGCCGGCCAGCGCCGCCGAGTTTCGCGTGGCCATCGGCGAATGGTTGAGCAAGCACCTGAGCGACCTGCAACTGGTGGGCAAGGACGCGGCGCATATGTTCGTGACCCTGCTGATCGGCATGGTCCTGGGGGCAATCATCGCCCTGCAGCGGGTCCCCGACCTGACCAAACGCAAACCCCTGGCCGCCGCGCTGTTCGACCGCCTGCACCTGCTGGTCCAGGCTTTTCGCAACATCGTCTTCGCGCAAATCAAAATCGCTGCCCTCAACACCGTGTTCACCGGGATATTCCTCGCGGTGGTGCTGCCGTTGGCGGGGATCCATCTGCCGCTGACCAAGACCCTGATCGTCCTCACATTCTTGCTGGGCCTGCTGCCGGTGATCGGCAACCTGATGTCCAACACCCTGATCACCATCGTTGCGTTGTCGATGTCGATCTGGGTGGCGGTGGCGGCGCTGGGTTATCTGATCGTGATCCACAAGGTCGAGTACTTCCTCAACGCGCGCATCGTCGGCGGGCAGATCAGTGCCAAGTCGTGGGAGTTGCTGTTGGCGATGTTGGTATTTGAAGCCGCATTCGGCCTGCCGGGCGTGGTGGCGGGGCCGATCTACTATGCGTATTTGAAGAGTGAGTTGAAGCTGGGCGGGATGGTCTGAGGGTTCAGGGTGCCTGGACTGGCCCTTTCGCGAGCAAGCCCGCTCCCACATTTAGACTGCATTCCCCAGGCGGAACTCGATCTAAATGTGGGAGCGGGCTTGCTCGCGAAGGCCGCACCACGGTCTTAACTAAAGATCAGTAGCCGTAACGCTTGCTGGCCTCAATCGCCAACCCGCTACCAATGCTGCCGAAGATATTGCCTTCTACATGCTGGGCATTGGGCAGCATCGCCGAAATGCTCTGGCGCAGGGCCGGGATGCCGCTAGAGCCGCCGGTGAAGAACACCGTGTCGACCTGGGCCACGTCTACCGAGGCGTCGTCGAAGTGGTTCAGACCTGTTATTTCTGACAGTAGACCCACCACGGGTTTGATGGTCTGCTCTTGATTGCGCAGTATCATCTTTTGTTTCGACAGGAGCTAAATCATGTCTTTGCCTACGGTAGATGCCAGCAGCTTTGAAAGTCGTGTGCTCAAGTCCACAACCCCCGTGATTGTGCTGTTCAGTAATGCCAGCAAACAATCTTCAAACAGAATGGTCGCGACACTGGAGGCAGCAGCCCAGGATCAGGGCAAGGCTATTGAGTTCCTCGAAAAGACGCTGGAGGTAAATGGCACGATCGAGAAAACGCCTGCTTATGACGTGCAGTCCGCGCCAACCACGCTCTTTTTCCGGGACGGAAAATTAGTCCGCACGGTTGTCGGTTTTTATGACTATGCAGATACCTTCAAGGCATGGGTCGATCAGTTGGCCAAAGGTGAGGCCTGAAGAAATCGCCCCGTGCCATCACGAGGCGATTTCTTCACTCAGTAGCCGTAACGCTTACTGGCCTCAATCGCCAACCCGCTACCAATGCTGCCGAAGATATTGCCTTCTACATGCTGGGCATTGGGCAGCATCGCCGAAATGCTCTGGCGCAGGGCCGGGATGCCGCTGGAGCCGCCGGTGAAGAACACCGTGTCGACCTGGGCCACGTCTACCGAGGCGTCGTCGAGCAGTTGGGTCACGCTGTTGCGCACCCGCTCCAGCAGGTTGTCGATGGAGGACTCGAACAGGGCGCGGCTCAGTTCCACGCTCAGGCCTGGTTCTACCCGGTCCAGCGGTACATGGCGGCTGTCGTCGTGGGTGAGGTGGATTTTGGTTTCTTCCACCTCCATCGCTAGCCAGTGCCCGGCGCGCTGTTCGATCAGCTTGAACAGGCGGTCGATGCCACCGGTGTCCTCGATGTCGTAGCGCATGCTGCCCAAAGCAATCTGGGATTTTTGCGAGTACACCGAGTTGATGGTGTGCCAGGTGGCCAGGTTCATATGGTGGCTGGTGGGCATGTAGGCGCCGCTTTTCATACGGCTGCCGTAGCCGAACAGCGGCATCATGCCTTGCAGACTCAGCTGTTTGTCGAAGTCGGTCCCGCCGATATGCACGCCGCCGGTGGCGAGGATGTCGTCGTGGCGGTTGTCGTGCTTGCGTCGCTCGGGCGACAGGCGCACCAGGGAGAAGTCGGACGTACCGCCGCCGATGTCGACAATCAGTACCAACTCTTCTTTTTCAATGGTGGACTCGTAGTCGAAGGCTGCGGCAATCGGCTCGTACTGGAACGAGACTTCCTTGAAGCCGAGCTTGCGGGCTACGTCCACCAGGGTGTCTTCGGCCTCTTTGTCGGCCATCGGGTCGTCGTCGACGAAAAATACCGGGCGGCCCAGCACCACTTCCTCGAACTCACGACCGGCGGTGGCTTCGGCGCGGCTCTTGAGCTGGCCGATAAACAGGCCCAGCAGGTCCTTGAACGGCATGGCCGTGCCCAGCACGCTGGTGTCGTGCTTGATCAGCTTGGAGCCCAAAAGGCTCTTGAGCGAGCGCATCAGGCGGCCTTCGTAGCCTTCCAGGTACTCGTGCAGCGCCAGGCGGCCATAGACCGGGCGGCGTTCTTCGAAGTTGAAGAACACCACTGACGGCAGGGTGATCTTGTCGTCCTCCAGCGCGATAAGCGTTTCCATGCCGGGACGGATCCAGCCGACAGTGGAGTTGGACGTGCCGAAGTCGATGCCGCAGGCACGGGCTGGGGAGGTGTTGTTCATGTCTAACAGGTTCCGGTTAAAAAACGGCCGCGCAGTGTATGTCACTCGCGTGCAGATGCGTAGGCCGACTATCCGCTAAATACAGCAGACTTGTTACCTTGAAAGGTCGGCTCTTTGCCCCCAACTCCTGTGCATACGGTTGGTGGCTGTCGAAAGGATCAAGTTTGTCCTGCAAGCCGCCGATAATTTTCTGACGCACCTCGAATCGCCCCGCAATGCCCCGGCAGGCAGGGCGCGACTGTGCGATCTCGATAACGGATGGTGATGCCCCCATGGATTTCAAAGACTATTACAAGATTCTTGGTGTCGAGCCGACGGCCGACGACAAGACAATCAAGGCCGCTTATCGCAAGCTGGCGCGTAAGTATCATCCCGACGTCAGCAAGGAAAAGGACGCGGAAGCGAAGTTCAAGGACGCCTCGGAAGCCTATGAAGCGTTGAAAAGCGCAGACAAGCGCGCCGAATACGACGAGTTGCGCCGCTATGGCCAGCACGGTCAGCCCTTCCAGGGGCCGCCAGGCTGGCAGAGCCGTGGCGGGTTTGGCGGTGGCCAGGATACGGGCGAGTTTTCGGACTTCTTCAGCTCGATCTTCGGCTCGCGCGGCAATGGTTTTGGCGGTACCCAAGGGCGCAGCCCCGGCCGTCGCGGCCAGGATGTGGAGATGGAACTGCCGGTGTTCCTGGAAGAGACCCTGTCTACCGAGTCCAAGGCGATCAGCTTCCAGATTCCGCAATACGATGCGTCGGGCCGGCATGTCAGCAACACCACCAAGAGCCTGAATGTAAAAATCCCGGCCGGCGTGGCCGATGGCGAGCGCATCCGCCTCAAGGGCCAGGGCGCGCCGGGAATTGGCGGTGGGGCCAATGGCGACCTGTACCTGATCATCAAGTTTGCGCCGCATCCCAAGTTCGAAGTCGACGGCGAAAACCTGATCATCAACCTGCCTCTGGCACCCTGGGAGCTGGCGTTGGGCGCGGAAGTCGCGGTGCCGACGTTGACCGGCAAGATCAACCTCAAGGTCCCGGCCGGCAGCCAGAATGGCCAGCGCATGCGCGCCAAGGGCCATGGCTTGCTGAACAAGGCCGGGCAACGCGGCTATCTGTTTGTGCAGCTCAAGGCCGTGATGCCCAAAAGCAGCGACGAAGAGGTCAAGGCGTTGTGGCAGGAGCTGGCGAAAAAGGCTGATTTTGATCCGCGGGAAAACTGGGCTCGCTAAGGGGGGGAGCGGGCTTGCTTGTTGTGGCGAGCGGGCTTGCCCCGCGCTGGGCTGCGAAGCAGCCCTACACCCTGCCACTGAGGTGTATCTGCAAGAATACGGTGGCCTTTGTTGGGGCTGCTTCGCACCCCAGCGCGGGGCAAGCCCGCTCGCCACAATAAACAATCGCACTAGCACCGTCGCGGCAGCACCACGGTGAATGTGGTGCCTTCGGCCTCGCTGGAGGTCACTTCAATCGTGCCCTGATGGGCCAGCACCACTTCCTTGACGATAAACAGCCCCAGCCCGAGGCTGGTCGAGGTGTTGCCCAGTTCTTCAGTGGCGCTGCGTACCAGTGGGTCGAAGACGGTGCCCAGCGCCGCCTGGGGAATTGGGATGCCGTAGTTGTGCACGCTCAGTTCCACGGTGTCGGGCGTGCCCTTGAGGTTCAGGGTCACGGCCTGGCTGTTGAGGCCGTGCTGCAACGCGTTGCCAATCAGGTTCTGCAGCAGTTGATCGATTCGCCCACGATCCCACTGCCCCTGGGTGTCGTCCTCGACATGCAAATGGGCCTGGCAATCCGGGCGACCAGCGCATGCTTCGTCGATGGCGGCCTGCGCGGCGTCAGCCAGGTTCATCGGCTTGGGTTCGATCGGCAGGCTGCTGCCCAGCCGGCTGCGCACAAACTCCAATAGATCGCGGACCATTGCCCCCATATGCCGGGCGCCATTTTTGATATTGCCCACCAGGCTCAAGCCTTGGCTGTCCAGCGCGACTTTGCGCAACAACATCTCGGTGGACATGTTCACCGCCTGCAACGGTGCGCGCAGGTCGTGGCCGAGGATGGCGAGGAAAATATCCCGCGAGCGATTGACCTGCTCGGCGTAGGCCGCGGTGGATTCGGCCAGGGCTTCGTCGATGGCCTCATTGAAGCGGATCATGTCCTGGAAGTACGTCATGTCCGGCACTTCGAGGCTATCGACCCACAGCCGGATCACACAGGCCCGCAGGTGGCGGAACTCGGAGGTCATCTGCACCAGGTCAAAACCCACGGTATGACGTAGCTCGCCATGGCTGGCGGCGGCTTCGTCCAGGCTTGGGGTTTTCTCCGGGCCTTCGCCCTTGGCCTTGGCCGCTTGTTCGTCGGCGCTCTGGCGGGTGTTCATGTCCCGTGCGGCGGCCAGCAGGATCGAGTGCGCGTGGTCGCGCAGCTGCGTGCGGTTCAGGGTGTCGGCGGCCGGGGTCAATGTTTCGGCAAACTGCTCCCATTCATCGACGATCCGCTCGGCATGCAACACGATGAATTCGGATAGGCCCATAGCCAGGTTCCCAAGTGCAAGACAGTAAAGAGGCGCATCGTAGCGCCTTACGCCTCTTCGCTTCACTGGCACACAGGGTTAATGCCGATGAACGGTCAGAATAGAAAGTAACGCTGGGCCATCGGCAACACATCCGCCGGTTCGCACCACAGCAATACACCGTCGGCCTTGACCTGATAGGTCTGCGGATCTACCTCGATCTCGGGCAGGTAGTCGTTGTGGATCAGGTCGGTTTTCTGCACCTGGCGGCAGCCCTTGACCACCCCGATCTGCTTTTTCAGGCCCAGGGCTTGCGGCAGGCCCTCGGCCAGTGCCGCCTGGCTGATAAACGTCAGGCTGGTGGCGTGCAGCGCGCTGCCGAAGCTGGCGAACATCGGCCGGTAGTGGACCGGCTGCGGCGTAGGGATCGAGCCGTTGATATCGCCCATCAGGCTTGAGGCAATCGCCCCACCCTTGAGAATCAACGTGGGCTTGATCCCGAAGAACGCCGGGCGCCACAGCACCAGGTCGGCCCACTTGCCCACCTCGATCGAGCCCACTTCATGGCTGATGCCATGGGTGATCGCCGGGTTGATGGTGTACTTGGCGATGTAGCGCTTGGCACGGAAGTTATCGTTGCCTGCTCCGTCCCCCGGCAGCGGCCCGCGTTGTTTTTTCATTTTGTCGGCGGTTTGCCAGGTGCGCATGATCACCTCGCCCACGCGGCCCATGGCCTGGCTGTCGGAGCTGATCATCGAGAATGCGCCAAGGTCATGCAGGATATCTTCGGCGGCGATGGTTTCGCGGCGGATGCGGCTTTCGGCGAAGGCCACGTCTTCGGCAATGCTCGGGTCCAGATGATGGCAGACCATCAACATGTCCAGGTGCTCGTCGATGGTATTGCGGGTGAATGGCCGGGTCGGGTTGGTGGAGCTGGGCAGCACGTTGGGGAAACCGCAGGCCTTGATGATATCCGGCGCATGCCCGCCGCCGGCCCCTTCGGTGTGGTAGGTGTGGATGGTGCGCCCCTTGAGCGCGGCGAGGGTGGTTTCGACAAAACCGGACTCGTTGAGGGTGTCGCTGTGGATCGCCACCTGCACATCGTATTCGTCGGCCACGCTCAGGCAGTTGTCGATGCTCGCCGGGGTGGTGCCCCAGTCTTCATGCAGCTTCAAGCCAATCGCCCCGGCCTTGACCTGTTCGATCAACGGCTCAGGCAGGCTGGCGTTGCCCTTGCCGGTAAAGCCGATGTTCATCGGGAACGCATCGCTGGCCTGCAGCATGCGCGCCAGGTGCCACGGGCCCGAGGTGCAGGTGGTGGCGTTGGTGCCGGTGGCCGGCCCGGTGCCGCCGCCGATCATGGTGGTGACGCCACTGGTCAGCGCCTCTTCGATCTGCTGCGGGCAGATGAAGTGCACATGGGTGTCGATGCCGCCGGCGGTGAGGATCATGCCTTCGCCGGCAATCACTTCGGTGCTGGCGCCGATGGCCAGGGTCACGCCCGGCTGGATATCCGGGTTGCCGGCCTTGCCGATCCCGGCGATACGCCCGTTCTTCAGGCCGACATCGGCCTTGACGATGCCCCAGTGATCGATGATCAGCGCGTTGGTGATCACCGTGTCGACCACGTCGGCGGCCAGCAGTTGGCTCTGGCCCTGGCCGTCGCGGATAACTTTGCCGCCGCCGAACTTCACTTCTTCGCCGTAGGTGGTGAAGTCCTGTTCCACTTCAATCCACAGCTCGGTATCGGCCAGGCGGACCTTGTCGCCGACGGTGGGGCCGAACATGTCGGCGTAGGCTTGGCGGCTGATTTTCATAGGGGTGTCCTGAAGAATTTGTGTTGAATGTGAATCCGCTATCGCAGGCAAGCCAGCTCCCACATTTGAAATGCATTCCCATGTGGGAGCTGGCTTGCCTGCGATGCGGCCCTACAGGTCGCCCATGATGCGTCCGGCAAACCCGAACACCCGGCGCAACCCCGCCAGCTCCACCAACTCCACCTCGCGGCTCTGCCCTGGCTCAAAGCGCACCGCCGTGCCCGCCGGGATGTTCAGGCGCATGCCGCGGCTCAGGGCACGATCGAAGGCCAGCGCGTCGTTGGTCTCGAAAAAATGGTAATGGGAACCCACCTGGATCGGCCGGTCGCCGCTGTTGGCCACGCTCAGGGTGACAGTGCGGCGGCCCACGTTGAGTTCGATTTCACCAGGCTGGATCTGATATTCACCAGGAATCATGCAGGTTGCCCCAGGGTCTTGTAGTAGATGGCGGTCGGGCTGTAGCGCCCGTCCGGGCTTTGGCAGTAGTCCGGCAGTTCGCCGATCTTGGTGTAGCGCAGCGCCTGGTAGAAAGCTTCGGCGGGGGAGCCGGCTTCGGTGTCCAGGTACAGCAGGCCGCGCTTGTGCTGGCGTGCGCACAGCTCCAGGGCGCTCATCAATTGCTGGCCGAGGCCGTGGCGCCGGGCGTCATTGCGCACCAGCAGCTTTTGCACCTCGGCGCGGTTGAGACCGTTGGCTTTCTGGCACAGCGCCAGTTGTACGCTGGCCAGCACCTGTTCATCGCGCACCACCACCCACAGCAGCAGGCTGGCATCCTCGATACCGGCCTGTACGCCGTCGAAATAGTCCCGTGCCTGAGCCGCGTCGAGGTCGGCCATGAAGCCCACCGATGCACCGTGCTGCACGGCGTCCAGCAACAGCTCAATCAAACCCTGGCGGTAATGGGCAAAGCTTTCGGTGTTCACTCGACGCAGTTGGGCGGCGCTCATTGCTGTTACTCCTTGTGAACCGCCGGCGGCTGGGCGCCAGGGTTGAGCATCAGTTGCATAAAGGTCAGGTCCAGCCAGCGGCCGAACTTGGTGCCCACCTGGGCCATTTGCCCGGTGATGCCAAAGCCCAGACGCTCATGCAGGCGGATCGAGGCCTGGTTGCCGCTTTCGATGGCGGCGACCATCACGTGTTTGTCGCAGGCCCTGGCGCGTTCGATCAGGGCCTGCATCAGCAGGGGGCCGAGGCCTTTGCCGCGTTGGTCATTGCGCACATACACCGAATGCTCGACGGTATGGCGAAAGCCGTCGAAGGGCCGCCAGTCACCGAATGAGGCATAGCCGACCACGTGCTCGGCCTCCACCGCCACCAGGATCGGATAGAACTGCGCCTGGCGCGCACTGAACCAGGCCTGGCGGTTGCCCAGGTCCACCGGTTGGTCGTTCCAGATCGCCGTGGTGTTGAGCACGGCATCGTTGTAGATATCGCGGATCGCCGGCAGGTCGCCGTGCACCGCGTCACGAATCAGCAAGGACATGGCCGGGCCTCAGGCGATGGGTTGGTGGACGGTCACCAGCTTGGTGCCGTCGGGGAAGGTGGCTTCGACCTGGATATCCGGGATCATCTCCGGGATGCCTTCCATCACTTGCTCGCGACTGAGCAGGGTGGTGCCAAAGTGCATCAGGTCGGCCACCGTGCGCCCGTCGCGCGCGCCCTCGAGCAGGGCGGCGGAGATGTAGGCGATGGTTTCCGGGTAGTTCAGCTTCACCCCGCGCGCCAGGCGGCGTTCGGCCACAAGGCCTGCGGTGAAGATCAGCAGTTTGTCTTTTTCCCGTGGGGTCAGGTCCATGGTCAGCAATCCGTCATAAAAAGCATTCTAAAAAACACCGAAAATCCAATGTGGGAGCTGGCTTGCCTGCGATGGCAGCACCTAGGTTTGTCTGGGGACCGAGTCGCCTGTATCGCAGGCAAGCCAGCTCCCACACAAGCCAGCTCCCACACAAGTTCAGTTCCACCTTGAATGTTCAGGTGTTCCAAATTCTTGGGGGCACAGCTTCACGCCCCAGCAATGCCGGGCGCAACAGCCGCCATAAATCAATCAACCAGGCCCGCGCCAGTAACGTCTCGCTGGCCAGGCAGCGCGCCACCAGCAAACCCGGCAGTTGGGTCAGGTCGCCGCGTACTGCATGCGGCAGCGCACGGCATTGTTCAAGCAGTTCGGTATCGATTTCCCCGCTCACCAGCAACGTGGCAAACACCGGCTGCCCATCCAGGCCAATCGGCGAGTCGAGCAGGCCGTCGTCGCCCACAATGCGTTGGCGCTCATGCCACAGCAACTGGCCGTCGCGGCGGATATCCAGGTGCGACTGAAAGTGCCCACGGTCGAAACGCTCGCCACTGGCCGGGCGCCCTAGCGCCACCACGTCCCAGTAGAACAGCCGGGCGTTGCCTTCGAGGTTGATGCGCGTGCTGAGTTCGGCCTGGGCGGCGCTGAACACGATGGTTTCCTGGGGCAGCCACTCCAGGGTGGCGCCGGCCTCGACCGTCAACACCACCTGCTGGTAGGCCGGCCCGCTGGCGCGATACCACTTGGCGGCGCCGGGGCTGGTCAATTGCGCCCACGCGCCCTCAGCCAGATGGGCGGTGATATCCAGGCGATCCCCACCGGCAATCCCGCCCGGCGGGTGCACGATGATGTGCTGGCACACCTCGGGGCCTTCGGCGTACAGGTGTTTTTGCACCCGCAGCGGGCCCAGGTGGCGGCGCAGTACCGGGCGCGTGGTCGCGCCGAATCGTGCATAGCCCAACTCCAGCGCGGCGTGCCAGCTGGGGGTGAACAGGGCGGTGGGGGCAGGCACAGTCATGGTTTGGGCTTATCGACAAGACGCTACAGATTAGATGGTAACCAGGCCGCGTACACCCTCGGCCTCCATATTTTCACCACGGCCTTGCTGGACGATTTCCCCGCGGGACATCACCAGGTATTGATCGGCCAGTTCGGCGGCGAAGTCGTAGAACTGCTCCACCAGCAAAATCGCCATGTCGCCGCGCTCGGCAAGTTTCTTGATCACCGCACCGATCTCCTTGATCACCGAGGGCTGGATGCCTTCGGTGGGCTCGTCGAGGATCAGCAGGCGCGGACGGCTGGCCAGGGCGCGGCCGATGGCCAGTTGTTGCTGCTGGCCGCCAGACAGGTCGCCACCGCGCCGATGCTTCATTTGCAGCAGCACCGGGAACAGCTCGTAGATAAACGCCGGGACTTGCTTGGCTTCGCTGCCGGGAAAGCGCGACAGGCCCATCAGCAGGTTTTCTTCCACCGTCAGCCGGCCGAAAATCTCCCGGCCCTGGGGCACATAGGCAATGCCGGCGTGTACCCGCTGGTGTGGCTTGAAACCGGTGATGGCCTTGCCTTCCCAGTTCACCGCGCCTTCCTTGGCGGGCAACAGGCCCATCAGGCATTTGAGCAGGGTGGTCTTGCCCACGCCGTTACGGCCGAGCAGGCAGGTGACTTCACCGACTTTCACGTCAAAGGACAGGCCGCGCAGGATATGGCTGCCGCCGTAGTACTGGTGCAGTTTGTCGACTTGCAGCATGTTCAAACTCTCCTCAATTCCCTGTAGGAGCGAGCGTGCTCGCGAAAAACGCCAAGGCACCGCGGGCATTCAGGCTCGGCGCGTTATCGTTGACGATCTTCGTCGGAACGCCGCCCGGAGCCAAGCTCGCTCCTACAGAGAGCAATCCGCATCGGGTTCAGCGACCGAGGTACACCTCGATGACGCGCTCGTTTTCCTGCACCTGTTCCAGCGACCCTTCGGCCAGCACACTGCCCTGGTGCAACACCGTGACGTGGTCGGCGATCGAGCCGACAAAGCCCATGTCGTGTTCCACCACCATCAGCGAATGCTTGCCCGCCAGGCGCTTGAACAGCTCGGCGGTGAACTCGGTCTCGGCGTCGGTCATGCCGGCCACCGGCTCGTCGAGCAGCAACAGCTGTGGGTCTTGCATCAGCAGCATGCCGATTTCCAGGAACTGCTTCTGGCCGTGGGACAGCAAGCCGGCGGGGCGTTGTGCCGACGCGCTAAGGCGGATGGTGTCCAGCACCTCTTCGATGCGGTCCTTCTGTTCCCCGCCAAGGCGTGCGCGCAGGCTGGCCCATACCGATTTGTCGGTCTTCTGCGCCAGTTCCAGGTTCTCGAACACGCTCAGGGCTTCGAACACCGTGGGCTTCTGGAACTTGCGGCCGATGCCGGCCTGGGCGATCTGCACTTCGCTCATGCGGGTCAGGTCCAGGGTTTCGCCGAACCAGGCCTTGCCGTGACTGGGGCGGGTCTTGCCGGTGATCACGTCCATCAGGGTGGTTTTGCCTGCGCCGTTGGGGCCGATGATGCAACGCAGTTCGCCAACGCCGATGTACAGGTTCAAGTCATTGAGGGCCTTGAAGCCGTCGAAGCTGACGCTGATGTCTTCCAGGGTCAGGATCGTGCCGTGGCGGGTGTTCAGGCCTTTGCCGGCGGCCTGGCCGAGGCCGATGGCATCGCGGCTGGTGCCCTGGTCGCGGTTCGGTTCGATGATCGGTTCGAGCATGAACTGGTCGGTTGCCGTGACTCTCATTGTTCGCCCCTTTTCTTCAACAGGCCGATGATGCCCTTGGGCAGGTACAGGGTGACGATGATGAACAGCGCCCCAAGGAAGAACAGCCAGTACTCCGGGAAGGCCACGGTGAACCAGCTCTTCATGCCGTTGACCACGCCGGCACCCAGCAGCGGGCCGATCAGCGTGCCGCGCCCGCCCAGGGCGACCCACACGGCGGCTTCGATGGAGTTGGTCGGTGACATTTCGCTGGGGTTGATGATGCCCACCTGCGGCACGTACAGCGCCCCGGCCAGGCCGCACAGCACGGCGCTCAACACCCAGACAAACAGCTTGAAACCACGGGGGTCGTAGCCGCAGAACATCAGGCGGTTTTCTGCATCGCGCAGGGCCGTCAGCACGCGGCCGAACTTGCTCCGGGCCAGGCGCCAGCCGATAAACAGGCTGCCCACCAACAGCAGCACCGTGGCCAGGAACAGCACCGCACGGGTGCCGGGTTCGGTGATGCCAAAGCCCAGGATGCTGCGGAAGTTGGTAAAGCCGTTATTGCCGCCAAAGCCGGTCTCGTTGCGGAAAAACAACAGCATCCCGGCAAAGGTCAGGGCCTGGGTCATGATCGAGAAATACACGCCCTTGATCCGTGAGCGGAAGGCGAAGAAACCGAACACCAGCGCCAGCAAGCCCGGCGCCAATACCACCAGGCACAGGGCCCAGAGGAAGTGCTCGGTACCGAGCCAATACCACGGCAGTTCGGTCCACGACAGGAAGGTCATGAACGCCGGCAACTCGCTGCCGGCGGCCTGGCGCATCAGGTACATGCCCATCGCGTAACCGCCGAGGGCAAAGAACAGGCCGTGGCCCAGGGACAACATGCCGGCGTAGCCCCACACCAGGTCCAGGGCCAGGGCGACGATGGCGTAGCAGAGGATCTTGCCCACCAGGGTCAGGGTGTAGGCCGAGACGTGGAATGCGTTCTCTGCGGGCAACAGCGACAGCAGCGGCAACGCCAGCAGCACGGCGAGGATCACCGCGCCCACCGCAATCGTCACCTTGGGGCCGGCCTTTTGCGCGGCCGTGAGCATCAATGGCTGGTTCATCAGTCGATCACCCGTCCTTTCAGTGCGAAGAGTCCTTGCGGGCGTTTCTGGATAAACAGAATGATCAGCGCGAGGATCAGGATCTTGCCGAGCACGGCACCGATCTGCGGTTCAAGAATCTTGTTGGCAATCCCCAGGCCGAAGGCGGCCATGACACTGCCGGCCAGTTGGCCGACGCCGCCGAGTACCACCACCAGGAACGAGTCGATGATGTAGCTCTGGCCCAGGTCCGGGCCGACGTTGCCGATCTGGCTCAGGGCCACGCCACCCAGGCCTGCGATGCCCGAGCCGAGGCCAAAGGCGAGCATGTCCACGCGCCCGGTGGGCACGCCGCAGCAGGCGGCCATGTTGCGGTTCTGGGTCACGGCGCGCACGTTGAGGCCCAGGCGGGTCTTGTTCAGCAGCAGCCAGGTCAGCACCACCACGCACAGGGCAAAGCCGATGATGACGATGCGGTTGTACGGCAGCACCAGGTTGGGCAGCACCTGGATCCCGCCCGACAGCCAGGCCGGGTTGGCCACTTCGACGTTCTGTGCGCCGAACAGCAAGCGCACCAGTTGGATCAGCATCAGGCTGATGCCCCAGGTGGCCAGCAGGGTTTCCAGCGGCCGCCCGTAGAGATGACGGATCACCGTGCGCTCCAGCGCCATGCCGATGCCGGCGGTGACAAAAAACGCCACCGGCAGCGCGAGCAACGGGTAGAACTCGATGGCCTGGGGCAAGTAGCGCTGCATCAGCAACTGCACCACATAGGTGGAGTAGGCACCGAGCATCAGCATCTCGCCGTGGGCCATATTGATCACGCCGAGCAGGCCGAAGGTGATCGCCAGGCCCAGGGCCGCCAGCAACAGGATCGAGCCCAGGGACATGCCGCTGAAGGCCTGGCCGAGCACCTCGCCCACCAGCAGCTTGCGCTTGACCTGGGCCAGGCTGGTTTCGGCGGCGGTGTGCACCCCGGCATCGGTTTCTACGCCAGGCGCCAGCAGCGCTTCCAGGCGCGTGCGGGCCAGTGGGTCGCCGGTGCTGCCCAGCAGACGCACGGCGGCCAGGCGCACGGCCGGGTCGGGGTCGACCAGTTGCAGGTTGGCCAGGGCCAGGCTCAGGGCGCTGTGTACCTCGTCATTGGTTTCGCTGGCGAGTTGCTGGTCGAGGAATTTCAGTTGCGCAGGTTGCGCGCTTTTTTGCAGGGTCTGGGCGGCGGCCAGGCGGACCTTGGGGTCGGCGGCGAGCAATTGCTGGCTGGCCTGCACGTTGTTGATCAAGCCACGCAGGCGGTTGTTCAGGCGTACGGTCTTGGTTTCGCCGTTGACGCTGACTTGGCCTTGTTGCAAGGCGTTGACCAACTCGATGCGCGCCGGGTCGGGCTGGGCGGCCCAGTCTTGCAACAGTTTGGCCTGTTGCATGGGGTTGGCCGCGAGGAAGTCTTCGGCATCGCCTGCGTGTGCGGCCAGGGGCAGCAACAGCAGGCAGGCCAGGATGAAACGGTGGAGGGCAGTGGGCATAAACAAATGTCCTGGTCATGCACGGACTAGGTTTATGTGGGAGCGAGCAAGTCGCACCGCCGCTCCCACATTTGATCTGTGTTGGGGCTTAGTTGCTCTTCACCGCGTGATCCGGCTTTTTGTCATTGCCAGGGATGTACGGGCTCCATGGCTGGGCGCGGATCGGCCCTTCGGTCTGCCACACCACCGAGAACTGCCCGTCTGACTGGATCTCACCAATCATCACCGGCTTGTGCAGGTGGTGGTTGGTCTTGTCCATGGTCAGGGTGTAGCCCGACGGCGCGGCGAAGGTCTGGCCGCCCAGGGCTTCACGCACTTTGTCGACGTCGGTGGACTTGGCTTTTTCCACGGCCTGCGCCCACATGTGGATCCCGACGTAGGTGGCTTCCATCGGGTCGTTGGTCACGGCCTTGTCGGCGCCCGGCAGGTTTTTCGCCTTGGCATAGGCTTTCCAGTCGGCGACGAACTTGGCGTTGACCGGGTTCTCTACCGACTGGAAGTAGTTCCACGCCGCCAGGTTGCCCACCAGCGGCTTGGTGTCGATGCCGCGCAGTTCTTCTTCGCCGACCGAGAACGCCACCACCGGAACCTCGGTGGCTTTCAGGCCCTGGTTGGCCAGTTCCTTGTAGAACGGCACGTTGGAATCGCCGTTGACCGTGGACACCACGGCCGTCTTGCCGCCCGCCGAGAACTTCTTGATGTTGGCGACGATGGTCTGGTAATCGCTATGGCCGAACGGGGTGTAGACCTCTTCGATGTCCTTGTCGGCCACGCCTTTGGAATGCAGGAACGCGCGCAGGATCTTATTGGTGGTGCGTGGGTACACGTAGTCGGTGCCCAGCAGGAAGAAGCGCTTGGCGCTGCCGCCTTCTTCGCTCATCAGGTACTCCACCGCCGGGATTGCCTGCTGGTTGGGCGCCGCACCGGTGTAGAACACGTTGGGCGACATTTCTTCACCTTCGTACTGCACCGGGTAGAACAGCAAGCCATTGAGTTCTTCGAACACCGGCAGCACCGATTTGCGCGACACCGAGGTCCAGCAACCAAACACCACCGCGACCTTGTCCTGGGTCAGCAACTGCCGGCCTTTCTCGGCAAACAGCGGCCAGTTGGACGCAGGGTCCACCACCACCGGCTCGAGCATCTTGCCGTTCACGCCACCCTTGGCGTTGATCTCGTCGATGGTCATCAGCGCCATGTCCTTGAGGGACGTTTCGGAGATGGCCATGGTTCCGGACAGCGAATGCAGGATGCCGACCTTGATGGTCTCGGCGGCCTGGACAGTCCAGGTCATGCCCATGGCGGCAATGGATGCCGACAGAGTGAAAGCCTTTATCAAGCTGCGACGCTTCATGGTGTGGTCTCCAGAACTCAATATTTTTAGGGGGCAGGTAGGGCGCTGAGGGAGCGTTTGCAAAGGCTGTGCCTACTGCGAGTGGCCCCTGGTTATGCGGGGAGTCAGGCGTCTGGATCGCGAGCTGTGCACCAAGTCAGGGCTTGTTTCAGGTGTTGGTGCAGGGCGCGCGCCTGAACGGGGCAGGGTGTGGATAACTATCTAGCGCCCTGGGGATGGCGCCAGGGGCAAAGATCGCCGTGACCCTGGCCAGCGTCTGGCCACGGCACATTTGAGGGGATGTCATGGAACGACCTAAACGCGGATGGTTCGGCGGTGGCCTGAAGTCCGATGTGGCGCTACCACCTGTGGGGCCTGCCTTTATCACCATGGACGATGCGGCCCGCTACGCCCACCGGCAGATCGGCAGCCGGCGTGATGTCGAGTATGGAGGGGTGATTCTGGAGCGCGTGTCAGATGGCTATTTCTATAGCACCGAACCTATTGCGGGGCAGCGCAATACTTTCGACTTCTGGGACGTGCTCAAGGTCGACAGCAACAGTCAGTACTTGCACCCGCAAGGCTATCGGTGCGTGGCCGAATATCACTCACACCCCGATATTTTCGACGCTTTTGCGGCCAATAATCCTGAGCTTTCCGAACGCCAGGCCAGGGCCTTGAACAGCTTCTTTTCGGATATCGACCTGAGCATCAATATTTTGGAGCGCGGCTTTTTTTCTGCTTCTTACCTGTCCGGTCCGGACGGTGCGCTGCTCAAACATGTCACCACGGGGTCGGAGGCGGAGCGGCGCTTTGGCGTGTGGTTGAAGAAAGGCCTGCACTTCGGCCATGAGGACGGTCCCCCCGACGTGAAACCTGAGAGCCTCATCAAGAAGCTGCTCAGCGTCAGCCAATTGTCCTTCGTGGTGCCCAGTGGTTTATGGGGCGGCTCGGTAGGTACAGTGCCCACGCAATGGCAGCCTTTTTCCCCGTTCGTCTCGCGCACCTACGACCTGCCGGCTTGCGGGGCTGTGCAGTCCGGGCTGGATGCCACGCTGGCATTGCTTGAGCACCGCCAAACGGCGTTTATCCTCAAGCACATCGATAAAGAAGATTACGTGCTGATCGAGCCGCTGGCCGGTGGCGCGGCGCCTGTGACCATTCAACAGCTTTTTGCACTGACCCCGGATGGCAATCGGGTGCAGCACGATCAGTTTCATTGGTACGGCGTTTACCAGGGGCGCACCCCAGTGCCTGCCAGGCTCACCGCCCAGGAACCATGGTTGTACCGCAACTTTTTTGCTCCCGTCGAACTGGCAACCCAGCTTTATCAAGGGCACCAGTCCAAGGACTTGTTGGGGCCACAGCAGCGGCTGGTGTTCTATCGCAGTGTCAATGATGGAGCCTTGCTGCAATACACCTGTTCGTTCTCGGCGGCGGAGGCCGATCTTTTTCGCGTCGAGGCTGACGGTCGGGTGGTGGATAACCAGATCGATTCGGCGTTACTCGCCGGTACATTGCGGCCTCGGGCCTTTGTGTTGCGCGTGGCCGCAGCAGGGCATCTGACGGTCTTGCGCACGGGAAAAGTCTGGGACAGGAGCGGCCCAGTGGATGCTCAGTGGCGCGCGTTTTCATTGATTCCAAAACCGGTCTTGAGCCCGCCCTTCATCAGCGCTGACGATGCTGCCCGCTGGGCCCACGACCGGATTGGCAACCAGCGAGACAAGGAGTACGGCGGTGTCGTGCTGAAACAGGGAGTGCGCTATTTCGCCACGGAGCCGGTGGCCGGCATGGCCACTCAGTTTAGTTTTATCACCATCCTGGCCACCGATGAACATGATCACTTCATCGCCCCGCAATCTTATGAGTGCTACGCCCTCTATCACTCCCATCCGGCCAAGTCCGAGGGAGAGCAAGAACTGTTGACGCAACACCCCGCTGATCAGGTCGCTTTGTTTGTCAGCTTTTTTTCGTCGGCTGACGCGACGTTAATCATCGCTAATCGCACGTTTGCTTCGGCCCACTATCTATCGGGGCCGGGGGGCTCGTTGCTCAAATACGTAAGCAGCGGTTCGGCTGCAGAGCAGAAGCTGCTGGATCAGTTGACCGGTGAAGAACCATTTGAGCCGAACACTGAATTTGAGGCAGTGATTTGGAGTATTGCAGACGTTGGAGACCTGCGAGTGGTGCTGCCCAGTCGTGTTTGGGGAGGTGTTCGCGGCCGTGTCTCCAAAGGGTGGCGACTCGGTACGCCGGTCGGTCCTGCCAATGTCGTGCAGGAGCAGCCCTTCTTCACATCCGCCGCGAACACGGGGCAAGTGGCTGCGCTGATTGCACTGAACCACATGGCCGCCTTGCCAGCCGGTGCGTACCAAGGCGTTGTACTCAAGCACAAGACCACGCAAACCTACGCCGCGACGCTGCCCGTTGCGGCCGGCACGAGCGTGGCAAGCCAGTTTCCGCTGCGGGCCGACGGTCAGCCAAGACTGCCGGCCAATTACCGACTGGTCGGTATCTACCGCAATGCGCCGCCCCTTGATGCCGCGCAACTGCCCGTTCGGGAGGGTTGGCTGTACAGGCGCTTTACCAGCCCGAAATTGCTGGTGGAGAGCGTACAACAGGGGCTGGAAACCTTTGCGTTGCAGGTCGCCGGGCTGGGGCTGAAGTTGTATCTGCGCACCGCCGACGACGCATTGCTGCAATGGCAGGTGCCAGGTGCCGCGCCCGACAACGAACTGGTGACGGTGACTGGCAGTACGGTGACCGACAAAGGCAACCAGGCCGCCTTGCTCGACGGCTCGTTGTCCCCACGGGACTTCGTGCGCCGGGTGATCCGGGCCGGTGCGTTGTCGGTGCTTCAGCAGGGCGCGTTATGGCAAACCCAGGGACCGGTGTATGACAGCGAGAGCCTGCCATTGGGCTCGGTTCCCATGGTGTTGAGTGCGGCGTTCCTGACGGCCGAAGATGCCGCTCGCCATGCCCATGAGCGGATCGGCTTTCGCCGAGCGGCGGCCTATGGTGGTTATATCCTCAAGGGCCTGGATGGGCGATTTGTCTTCACTGAGCCGTTGACTATCCACGGCAATGGATTCACTGCCGACCTGCTCACGCCGGTTGCCGGTAATGGGGTGCTGGTACCGCCGCGAGGTTATGAGCTGCATGCGCGCTACGCCTCCCACGCCGCACTGTCGGCCGGTGACCGCGAGCGCCAGCAGCGGTTGAACTGGACGCTGACGGACCTGGAAGTCATGACCACGATGTTCTCGGATCAGGAACTCCACGCGGTGATTGCGTCGCGCCGGCCTGCCTACCTGAGCGGCTCGCCGAACAACCTGATCGGCTACGTCCCCGGCGGCTCGGCCAGGGAGGTGGTGGTGCAGAGCAACACCACCCGTGAGCCTGGCAAGCATGGGTATTTCGAGCGATTGGAAGCAGGTGCGCTCAAGCCGGCAGACATCGTTACCCGGCTGGCTGACGCAGGCGACCTGCAAGTGCTGGTCCGCAGTTCGTTGTGGGGCCCCCGTGGCCGGGTCTACAGCGACTGGACGCCAAACTTCGACTACGCCGATGTCGATCCGTTGAGCCCGGCATTCGGCGCGATTTTCAGCAGCCAGGATGGCGCGGCGCTCAATGCCCATTTGCGTTGGGCAGGCAGGAACCTGGATGCCCAGGGCTACATCGCCTATGTGCTCAAGCACCCAGAGGCGGATGAGTTTGTGGTCAGCGAACTGTTACCGGTAGCCCTCAGCGGGCGTTCGTTACGTGACGCCTCCAAAGGTGCCGGCTATCTGGCTGGTGGTGCTTTCGCCAGGGGCTTTACGGTGGTGGGGCTGCTCTATTCACAGCAATGGCTACCGTCGGGGTTGCCGCCGGTCGAGGCCTGGCTGATGCGGTTTTTTGTCACCCCGAATGTGCTGATGCGTGCCGAAGACGACGCCCGCTCGATACCGCGTGCTTCAGCGACAGGCATATTGCCGGTCTACCTGTCGACGCTGGACGGCGCCTTATTGCGTTATCAGCCACAAGTCGCGCCCCTGCTCACAGAGCCCCCTCAAGGTGAGGACGTGACAATCGAGGGCATGAGCCTGCGCAACGGCACGTTCGACACCGCCAAGTTTGTTTCATTGGTCGCCAAGGTCGGGGATTTGCGGGTGCTGTACAGCAGCCAGTGCTGGGATCGGCGAGGGGCGGTGAGCCGAGGCTCCGAGCCATGGCGACCCTATGCCAATTTCCTGCGCCGTCGCCTGGGGCCGGCCTTCCATCATCAGGACGATGCGGTACGCCATGTACAGTCGTTGTTGCTCCAGGGCAACGGCTTGATGGGCGGGGTGATCCTCAAGCGCCCCGACGGCCTGTTTGTGGCCACTGAGCCGCTGAAAGTGCCGCGTGAAGATTTCGACCCCAAATGGATCTTCCCGGATGAAGTGGTCAGCACGGGCGGCTTCCCCGCCGCCCACACCCTTGTGGGGCGCTACCGCTCAAGCCCGGTCCGCGAGTTGCCCTTTGCCCTGGAGACCCACCAGGAGCAGCTGTATCGCAATATGCCGTCCACTAGGGTGATTGGCGCAGCGCTTTGGGGGCAGGACGCCAGCTTGACTGACGAGTACCTGTTGGGCGCCGATCGCTGTGTGGTGAGTTACACCCGCAGCGGGACGCCATTGGAAGAGCAACTGAAAAAAGACCTGCAAGCGTTGGATCCGGTGCGCGCAGATCTGCTGGATAACCGCATTGAGCGGCAGATCCGCAAGGGCGAACTGACCCCCACTGAGTTTGTCACCCTCCTGGGCAAAACCGGGGTGTTGCGAGTGGTGCAGGGCAGCCCTGCCTGGGGTGTTCCACGTCGCATCAGTGGGGAGTTCATTGCGTTTCAGGTCGCGCCGTTGATGATCCGCAATGCCCTGGCAGACCCGGCCTTCAGTCCGCTCTTTGCCAACGAAAAGGATGCGATACGTTATGTCCATGAGCGCTGCCGACATGGTGAAAATCTACAGTTTGGCTATCTCTTCAAGTCAAAGAAAACCGCACGTTATATGGCCAGCCTGCCGATGGTGCGCCAGAGCTATCGCGACTTCTGGCAAGTCTTTCCCAATGGCCAGTTTCCCCAGGACTATGGGCTCGAAGGTTTCTACCTGTGCGCCAGCAACGTAGCCCAGGCGCCCGCCGATGATCCACTGCGCCAGGCGTTCTTTGCGCCCACGGATATCGACACCGGCATTCGCTTCTCCCTGCATGGCTTGAAGGACAAGCGCCTGGGGTTGTACTTGTCGTGCCAGGACGGCGCCTTGCTCCACTATGAGTACCAGGGAACCGAGGCCCAATTGGAGGATTTTGGGCGATTGGTCGAATTGCGCCAGCAGTTACTGGAAGGCAAGCGGACCGTACTCAGTTACGTGCAGGACCTGGTGGCGCGCGGCGATCTGAGCACGCTGATCCAGGGGCGGGTGTGGACCACGCGCAATCGTGTGGATCAGTTCTGGCGGCCTGGCGTGGTCGAGGTCTTTGTCGACCCATGGGCGGCGGCATGTGGCCCGGTGTTCTCCCATGGGGATGATGCGGTGCGCTATCTGCAGCGGCAACTCTCGCCTTATCAGGATCAGCAGTACCTCGCTGCCGTTCTGGCCGACGCCACGCGCTCCTCGTTCCTGGTCACGCTCCCCGTGGCTCCTGGGGTTGGGCGCGCGCTGATTTTGCGGCTGTTCTACAGCGGCCCTCAAGGTCCCGTCCAACCGGTGGAGCCCCCGGCGCCAATGCCGGACTTCCCGTCAAATCATGGGGTTGTCGGGGTGCATCTGCTCTACAGCAGCATGCCTGCCACGGACAGCCTGGATCCAGCGGACCAGGCCCTGTTGCGCAATTTTGTGGGGCCGGAACTCATGAGTTATTTCATCTGGGTATTGCGTAGCTTGCCCCGTGAGTCCGCCGCTCTTTATCTCTCGTGCCAGGGCGGTGCGCTATTGAAATACGTGCCAAGTTTTATGCCCACCGAAGGCAAGACGCTGGTGACCGGGCCCACGGTTTATCCCAGCGTGTTTCTCAAAGGCATGGTCAACGCTGGCAAGCTGTTGGTCCTGGATAAAGACGGATTCTGGATCAACGAAGGGCAGTTGTCCGAGCAGCAGTTGGGATATGCCAATGGTCTGAGCCTGGAAGCGATCGGGGGGGATGAGCCGCTGAACATACGGGACCGGGATGAGCTGTAAGCGCGGGCCCGGTTTTTTCAGGGGGCCGGCGGCCTAACGCTTACGCATCAGGCCAATGAAAAACAGCCCGCCAATCGCCGCCGTGGCTACGCCGATAGGCAGGTCTTCGGGGGCGATCAGGGTGCGTGCAGCGACGTCGACCCATACCAGGAACAGGCTGCCGAGCAAGCCGCAGGCCGGTAGCAGTCGCCGATGCTCGGCGCCCACCAGGCGCCGGGCAATGTGCGGCACCATCAACCCGACAAAGCCGATGGAGCCGCTGATGGACACCAGTACGCCGGTCATCAGCGACGTAATCAGGAACACCTTCAGGCGTACATTGCGTGCGTTCAGGCCCAGGGTGACGGCGGTCTGCTCGCCAGCCATCAGTGCGTTGAGCGGGCGCGCCATGCCCAACAGCAACAGCAGCCCGAGCAGCACAGTCGCAGAGGGAATTGCCAGCAACTCCCAGCGCGCCAGGCCCAGGCCGCCGAGCATCCAGAACATCACCGCCGACGCCGCGCGATGGTCGCCCATGAACAGCAGCAGGTTGGCCACCGCCATCATCACAAACGACACCGCGACACCGCACAACAACAGGCGATCACTTTCCAGGCGCCCGTTGCGACTGGCCACGGCCAGCACCACGAGCATGCTCAACAGCGCGCCGATAAATGCGGCCAGCGGCAGCGTCAGCAAGCCGATGACCTGGCCGACATGCAGCACCACAATCACCGCGCCCAAGGTGGCGCCGGAGGTCACGCCCAGCAGATGGGGGTCGGCCAGCGGGTTGCGCGTCACGGCCTGCAGCACCGCGCCGATCAACGCGAGACCCGCGCCCACCAGCGCGCCGAGCAGCATGCGCGGCACGCGGATCAACCAGACGATATGTTCCTGGCCGGCGCTCCAGCTCACCTCGCCAACGCCCGCTACCTTGTGCAGCAGAATCCGCCACACCACGTCCTGGGGCACCCGCGCGGGGCCGAAGCCCAAAGACATCACGCAAGACACCAGCAACAACGCGCCAAGGGCAACCAGCAGCAGGGCGTAGCGACGGTCAATCATGGGTTGTGAAACCCCTTGGCCAGGGTCTGGACCGCCAACACATTGTCGATACCGGGCGTGGCCTGCACGTAGGGGATCACGATAAAGCGCTGGTGCTTGATGGCGTCCACCGCTTGCAGCGCCGGGTTGTCCAGCAGGAATTGCTGCTTCTGTGCGGCGCTGATTTCGCTGTAGTCGACGATCACGATGACCTGTGGGTTGCGCTCGACCACGGTTTCCCAATTGATGCGGGTCCAACTGGCGTCCACGTCATCGAGGATATTGCGCCCGCCCGCCGCCTCGATCAGCGCTTGCGGCATGCCCAGGCGGCCCGAGGTCATGGCGCGGTCTTCGCCACTGTCGTAGAGAAATACCCGGGGTTTTTCCGCCGGCAGGTTTTTTTGTATATCGGCGACCTGTGCCTGCATCCGGGCGATCAAGGCATTGGCGCGCTCCTGCACGTCGAAGATCTTGCCCAGGTTGCGCAGGTCGTTATAGGTGTCATCCAGGGTGGCGGCCGGACGCTTCATCACAAACGCACAGGACTCGGTCAGCTCCAGCACATTGATGCCCAAAGGTTGCAGGGTTTGCGGCGTGAGGTCGCCGCCCACGCGCATGCCGTAGTCCCAGCCGGCGAAGAAGAAATCGACGTTGGCATTGAGCAGGGTTTCCACCGACGGGTACTTGCTCGCCAGCTCTGGCAGGCCATCGAGTAGCTGGGCCATTTGCGGGGTCACGGATTTCCAGCCCGTCACGCCGCTGTAGCCGGCCATGCGCGACTTGAGCCCCAGGGCCAGCATCATCTGGGTCATGTTGATGTCGTGGCTGACGGCGTGTTCCGGCGCCTGGTTGAAGGTCACTTCGCGGTTGCAGCTCTGGATTTTCAGCGGGTAATGGGTCGCTTCGGCAAACGCCTGGGCGGTGCCCAGCAGCAAAGCGAGGGAGAGCAGGGAGCGCAGGATCATGGTTGGGTTATCCAGGTGATTCGAGGGTAGCCGGACAAAGGATGGGCATCGATCAAGGCCTCGACACCGAAGACCTCGCGCAGCAACTCGGTGGTCAACACCTCGTGCGGCGTACCGCTGGTGATGATGCGCCCGTGGTTTATCACGTACAGGCGATCACAGAAGGCTGCCGCCAGGTTCAGGTCGTGGATACTGGCCAGGGTGCCGATCTGCAGGCGCTTGACCAGCTTGAGCAGCTCAAGCTGGTAGCGTGGGTCGAGGTGGTTGGTCGGTTCATCGAGGATCAGCAATTGCGGTTGCTGGGCCAGGGCGCGGGCGAGGATCACGCGCTGCTTTTCACCGCCGGAAAGGGTGGCGAAGGCGTGGTCCTCAAAGCCCAGCAGGCCGACGGAGTCGAGGGCTTGTTGCACCAGTTGGCGATCGTGTTGGGTATCGCCGTCGAACAGCCCTTTGTGCGGCGTGCGGCCCATGGCGACGACTTCATCGACGCGCAAGCCGAAGGCATCGGGGAACTCCTGCAACACCACGGCGATGCGCTGGGCGCACCAGCGTGAAGGCTGCTTCCAGACGTTCTGGTGATCGAACCGCACTTCGCCCTGCTCGGGTTTGCTGAACCGATAGGCGCAGCGCAACAGGCTGGTCTTGCCGCTGCCATTGGGCCCGATCAACCCGACAAACTCCCCGGCGCCCACCTGCAGGCTGGCATCACGCAGCTGGAACTGGTGATGGCAGTGGCTGTGGCCCAGGGGGGACCAGGCGAGGTGGTGAAGGTCGAGGGTGGGCATCATCGGTCTCAAGGTTAACACTGTCCCAAAATGTGGGAGCGGGCTTGCTCGCGAATGCGGTGGGTCAGTCAACATATTCATCTCTGACCCACCGCATTCGCGAGCAAGCCCGCTCCCACATTGTGGGGGGGTTAGAAGGTGTAGTCGGCCGTCACAAAGAACGAGCGCGGCTCCCCCAGTATCCATTGCTGGCCGTCATTGTATTGGCTCACGGCATAGGTGCGGTCGAACAGGTTATTCAATTGCAGGCCCAATGTCGTGTTGCGCAGGGCTTTCCACGAAACGCTGGCATCGACCACGGTGTAGCTGGGCAGCTCGTTCTGGTTGGCCATGTCGGCGTAACGGGCATCCACATAACGTACGCCGGCACTGGCGCGGATGTCTTCGGTCACGGCCTTGCTCAGCCACAGGTTGGCGGTGCGGCGCGGCACGTCCACTGGGCGATTGCCATCGCGCGATACCTGCACGCCGCCGACATTCTGCTGGAAGTCGTCGTACTGCGCCCGCACGATGGCCGCGTTGGCTTGCAGCTGCCAGGCGTGGGGCAGTTGCAGGTCGAGGCTGGCTTCCAGGCCATTGGAGGATTGCTGGCCCACCTGCTGTTTGAACTGCGGGTTGCCCGGCACATCGGTCAGCAGTTTCTTTTTGACGATATGGTAGGCCGCCAGGGTCCACTCGCCGCGCTGGTCCCAGAAGGCCTGCTTGATACCGATCTCGGTCTGCTTGGCAGTGGACAGGTCGAACGCTTGCTGGCTTGAACTCAGGGAGATCAACCCGCCGACGCCATCGGTGCTGGTGGCGTACTGGCCGTAGACCGAGGTGTCTGGAGTGATGGCAAACACCAGGCCGGCCTTCCAGTTGTTGCCGGTCAGGGTCCTGTCGCTGCGCTCACCGCTGCGCAGTTCATCGCGGTCCAGGTGCACGTAGTCGCGACGGATGCCGGTGATCAGCGAGAGCTGGTCGGTCAGTTGCAGGCGGTTTTCGGCAAAGCCTGCGAACTGTTTGGTGGTGGTGGCGAACAGCGGCAGGAACGGGTCGGCACTTTCAAAAGGGGCCTGGGCCGGGTGTTTCACATCAATCGGCTGGCCACCGGTTACGACGTCTTTAAACGGTGAGTTGCTGGCCAGGCGGAAACGGATGCGGTTGTATTCCACGCCGGTCACGGTCTGGCTATCGAGGCCGAATAGGGTGTGCTTGAAGGTGAAGGTCTGGCGATCGCCGACCTGCTCCTGGTTGTGCTTGATGCCATAGAACCCGCTGCGGGTCAACTGCCCGGCGCTGAAGTTGTAGTTCTCGGCGTTCTGCCAACGGCGCTGGGCCTTGAGGTAGTACAGCTCGTTGCGCGCGCTGACGGCATCGTTGATCTGCCATTCGCTGCTCAGGCGCGTCCACTGGTCGTTGTAGTGCTGGGTGTCGTTGCTGACGTTGTAGTTCTTGTCCCGCAGGCTCTTGTGCAGATGGCCGTTGAGCAACGGTGTGCCGAAGTAGTTCTGTGGGCGCTGGTCGCCGTAGTCGTGGGCCAGGGTGAAGCTCAGGTTGTCGGCGGCCTGCCAGCGCAGGGCGCCGCTGGCAAAATCGCTGGCCGAGTCGCCACGGTCGATAAAGCCATTGCTGCGCAGGCGGTTGAGGTTCAGGCGATAGCTCAAGGTGTCGGTCAGCGAACCGCCGCTGTCCAGGGCTTGTTGCTGGCGATCATAGGAGCCGTAGCCCAGGCGGATGTGGTTTTCGATCTCGCCAGTGAAGGGCTTCTTTGAAATCGTGTTGACCACTGCGCCGGTGGCGCCTTCACCGTACAGCACCGAGGCCGGGCCGCGCAGCACGTCCACGCGCTCGACTGCCCAGGTGTCGACCGGGAAGGTCGAGGTGCCCATGCCGGTGTACAGGCGGTTGCCATCATACAACTGCATCACCGAGCCCTGGCCGGTAAAACCACGGGCTTGCAGCGAGGTGCCGCCGTCGCCCGGGGTGCCGGTGCGGCTGATGCCGGTGGCCCGGGAGATTGCGTCTTGCACACTGGCGTCGCCCCGCTCGCGAATCTGCGTGCCGGTCTGGCTTTCGACACTGGCGGGGGTTTGCAGGGCTGTGAGGCCCAGGCGCGAACCGGCGGTGGTTGGAGTGCTCAGGTCGATATATTCGCTGTCCACCGCCGGGGCGGTCACGGGGCTGGCGGGCAGGGTCAGGGCCTGGGCGCTGTTTTGCAAGGCAAGCAGGCACAGGCCGCTGGCAAGGTACTTGTTCATCGGACGACAGATCGCTTCTTCGAGACGGTACTCGCCGCTGGACGCGGCGAGTGGGGACGGTGCAGTAAGTGTTATAAGTTAACACTTCTTACGTTTGGGATGAAAGCCCGCGTAAGACTACATAACGTCTCTATGTAGGGCATCTCGCCTACCTCATGGGGAAGATGAGGCCGATTCACGTTGCTTGAAAAAGCGCGCCAGCACCAGCCGATCCAAGACCCACACCAGGATCAGCGACGCACCGACCAATGGGAAAACGATCGCCAGCGCCAGCATGATCACCATGGCGGTTTTCCACTTCGGCAAATCATGGCGCAACGGTGGAACCCCCAGGCCACCTTGTGGCCGGCGTTTCCACCAGATCACCACGCCGCTGACCGCACTCAGCAGAATCATCAGGCACACCAGCAGCACGATGATCTGGTTGATCACGCCGAACATCTTGCCCTCGTGCAGCATCACCCCGGACTCGGTAACCCGCGCCACTGTGTTGTAGTGCTGCCAACGCACATCGGCGAGGACCTTGCCGGTGTATTGGTCCACATGCAGGGTTGCGTCATTGCGCGGGTCGTTGGCGAACACGGCGATGGTGAACACGCCTGTGGCCGTGGTCGGGAAGGTGATGCTGTAGCCCGGCTCGACCTGGCGTGCGGTGGCCAGGTCCACCACCTGTTGCAGGCTGATCGAGGGCGCGGCCGGGCCGTGGTGCATGCCACCGTGCTGCATGTGTTCGGCATGCTCGCCGGACACCGGCATGGGGGTGTTTTCCATGGCCCAGGGCACGGTCTGCTGCGTCGCGGTATTGAGGCTGCGGGCCTGTTGATCGGACTGCGGCACATCGTTCCACATCGCCGCCGGAAAGCGGTTCCACAGGTCGGCGTACTGCTTGCCCCAGAAGCCGGTCCAGGTCATGCCGCTGAGGATCATCAGCAGCAGAAACGCCGCGCCCCAGAACCCGGTGACGGCATGCAGGTCGCGCCAGAACAGGCGCCCGCGACTGCCCAGGCGCGGCCACAGAATCCCGGCAGCAGAGCGACCGCGCGGCCACCACAGGTACAGGCCGGACACCACCAGCATCACCCCCCAGCCGGCCGCGAGTTCAATCAGGCGGTCGCCGGTGGTGCCGATCATCAATTCACCATGCAGGGCACGAACGATGGCTTGCAGGTTGTAGGTCGCGTCCTGCTCGCCAAGCACGCTGCCGCGATAAGGGTCGACAAAAACGGTCAGTTCGTTACCTGCGTTGTGCAGGACAAACTGCGCGCTGCTGCTGGCGTCCACGGGGGGCAGGTATTTGCTGAGGGTGGCATGTGGATAGGCGGCCTTGGCCCGCTGCAGTTGCTCGTCGGCGCTGAGGACGTGTTCGGCAGGCTGCACGGTGAGCAACTGACCGTACATCAGCGGGTCAAGTTGGGGCTTGAACAGGTAGATGATGCCGGTCACTGCCAGCAACACCATGAAGGGGGCGACAAACAGCCCGGCGTAGAAATGCCAGCGCCAGGCCAGGTTGTAGAAGGAGATCTTTGGAGGGTTCATCAGGGTGCTCCGCAAGGACGTTATTTTTGTGCATGACTTGTAGGAGCGAGCTTGCTCGCGAAAAACCTGAGGTTGCCGCGTTGAGTCTGATTTGCTGCGTCATCGTTCACGTTCTTCGCGAGCAAGCTCGCTCCTACAACGGTGGTGGCTAGAAGCTCATGTCGACCTTGGTCCAGAGCGTGCGCCCCGGTTCATTGATGGCTTGTGGGTCGTTGGCCGGGTAGCCGAACCCGGCGTTGCCGGCCAGGTTCAAGTGCTCGGCGTAGGCCTTGCCAAACAGATTGTCGACGCCAGTGCTGACCTTGAAGCTCTTGTTGATGCGGTATGCAGCATTGAGGGAGAACACGCCAAAACCACCGCTCTTGGCGAAGTCCTTGCCGACCACGTTGCCTTTGTTCTGGTCGATGCGGTTTTGCGCCGCGACCACACGCCACAAGGCGCCGGCGCTCCAGTCGTCTTCGCTGTAGGTCAGGCCAAAGCGTGCGTCCAGGGGCGGCATTTGCGGCAGCGCCTTGCCGTCGCTGCTGTTCTTGCCCCAGGCGTAGGCCAGGGTGGCGTCGGCTTTCCAGTTGGACGTCAGTTTGTACGCCGCGCCCAGTTCACCGCCCATGATCCGCGCATCGATGTTCTGCGCCTGGGAGGTCATGCCCATCATCCCAGGGGTGTAGTTGAACAGGATGTAGTCGCGCACTTGGCCGACATAACCGGAGGCCCAGGCTTCCAGGTCTGCGGTCTTGTATTGCAGGCCGAAATCCAGCTGGGTGGTTTTCTCCGGTTTGACCGCGTCGAAGGCATTCAACGAGCCCGCAGGGCCACGGTTGGGGGAGAACAACTCCCAGTAGTCCGGGAAGCGTTCGGCGTGGCCGAGGCCGGCGTAGAGGGTTGTCGGGCTGTCGGCCAAGTCATGTTCATAACGTACGAAACCGGACGGCAGCGTGTCGGCGCGGGTATCGCCGGCGGTAGGGTTGGCGCGACTCATCATGCCGCTGCCGGTGCGCTGGCGGTAATCCTTGGCCGAGGCGCGATCCAGGCGGGCGCCAGTAATCAGCCGGTCATTGTCGGCGGCGTACCAGGTCAATTCGCCAAACACTCCGTAGTTGTGGAAGTCGGCGTCCTTGTTGCGCGGCAGGTTCTTGTAGGTGTCGACCCCGGCGCTGCTGCGCTGGCGGTGCTCGTTGGTCTGCGCATCGATGCCGCTGATCAGTTGCACGTCGGCCCAGCGCCAGGTGGCCTTGATCCGCGCGCCGAGGGTGCGGCGGTCGACGTTGGACGCCATGGGCCCGGCCATCATCCCGGTGCCCGAGGGCGTGCGCAGGCTGTAGTTGTCCATCACATGGTCGGCGTAGTTGTAGTAGACCTGGGCTTCGACCTTGTCGAGTACCTCGCCGATATTGGATTTCTCGAAGCGCAGACCGAGGCTTTCGCGCAGGAATTGCGAGCCATCCATGCCACGTCCGGCGTAACGCGCTTCACCATCGCCACGACCGGCGGTGAGTTCCAGCAGCGTGTCGGCGTCCGGGGTCCAGCCGAGGGCGACGTCGCCATTCCATTTGTCGTAGCGCGAGGCGACGGTGTCGTGGTTGCCGTCCTTGTAGTCATCGGCGTGGGCCTGGTTGCCGATCACGCGGATATACCCCAGCGAGCCACCGGCGGCGGCATCCAGCACTTTGTCGAAACGCCCGTTGGAACCGGCGAGGATGCTGGCGTTGACCCGCGTGCCCAGTTCGCCGAACTGCTCCGGCTCACGGTCGAACAGCACCGTGCCGGCCGAGGCGCCGGGGCCCCAGAGCACGGTTTGCGGGCCTTTGATCACGGTGAGCTTGTCGTAGGTTTCCGGCGAGATGTAGGAGGTGGGCGCGTCCATGCGGCCCGGGCAGGCGCCGAGCATCATGCTGCCGTTGGTGAGGATATTCAGGCGCGAGCCGAACATGCCGCGCAGCACCGGGTCGCCATTGGTGCCGCCGTTGCGCACCAGGGCAAAGCCCGGGATGGTCTTGAGGTAGTCGCCGCCGTCACTGGCCGGCACCGGCTGGCGTGGGTCCTTGGGGTTGGTGACGATGGTCAGTGGGGAGCTTGGGGCAACGCCGGTAATCACCGTCGGGCTGAGCTCGTTGTGGTGTTCGGCGTGGTCGTCGGCATACGCCTGTGGGGCCAAGAGTGCGCCGCACAAAACGGCGAGCACGGGGGTACATCCCATACGGGTGTCAGCAGGAAACCTGGACATGAAAAATTCCATCAGTCAGTCGTAAACAACACGGCCAGCAGCCTGCGGCTGTCTGTGTGAAGGCGGCCGTGCGAAGTTGTGTGTGATTGGCGGTTTACGACTGGCTGGGCGGGGCGCGGCTGCGCGCGCCAGGGAAAATGCTCTGCCGGGCATGGCCCAGGCGCGTTGCAGGGGTGAGGGCGTTGGCCGGTGGTGGGGTGCCAAGGGCCACGAATGAAACACTGCCCGGCAGGGCCGGGCAACTGAACAACAGGCTGCAATAGCCGCATTTCTCCCACATGACGTGGTCGGCGGCGGGGGGCTTGGTGTGCTCGGCGGGATGCTTTGGCGCGGCATGGCAGGTGTCGTCCATGGACATCTGCATGGACATGCCGGCGTGATGATCCATCGGCATCGCTTGGGAAATCAGCGGTCCGATAAAGATCATCAGCATGGCGAACAGGCTGATCCAGCTGCCGCGCGCCAGCTTCAGGGGCTGGCGGCGGTGCGTGGTTGACCTGTTGGCGGGAGCACCCATGGGGAGCGGCCTGGGGTGGTTAATGGGCGTGCTTTTGCTCGTGGCCGGCCATCGGCGGTACTTTTTGTACCGAGACTTCCACTTTTACCGGCCCGGCCTTTTCGAAGTTCAGGGTCAGGGGGAAGTGCTGGCCGTCGCGCAACTGGCTGCGATCCTTCAGGTCCAGGAGCATCACGTGATAGGCCATCGGTGCGAAGGTCAGCTCGCCCTTGGGCGGCACGGCCACGCTGGGCACCTGTTGCATTTTCATCAAGTCGCCCTGCATGACGTGTTCATGCAGCTCGGCCTTGGCCGCCACTGGCGTATCGACGCTGAGCAGGCGGTCCGGGGCTTCACCCTGGTTATGGATCACAAAGTACGCGGCCACCGTCGGCGCATTGGGCGGCAACTCCTGGGACCAGGGATCGCTGACCAGCAGGTCGCCGGCCTTGTAGTCCTCGGCATTGGCGGCACTGAACACAGGCAGCAGCAAGGCCGCCAGAAGCAGGGAAGATTTGAGCATGGCAGTTCTCCAGAACGATTCAAACGCAGTTCAATTGCGAAGTGATCAAACGACAGGAGAGGCGCGGGGGTTGAGGCTCGGCCATTGCTGGCGCGGAGTCGGGGCTTGCAGGGTGGGTGATGGCAGGCCAGGGGCCGGATCGATCCGTGTGAGATACAACTGCGGCACATGCCCCAGTGCCAGCAGCGGCGGCGAGCCGGAGCAGCACCAGCAATGCTGCATGGAGGAATGCTCGTCCTGCTGCGGCGCCGGTATATCCAGCTTGCCCAGGGAGATCGCCACCAGCTTGCTGCCATTGGAGGAGCAGAAACTGCCCCACAGCAATTGCTCGGCAGGGCTCTGACCCTGCTGCATCGCCCCGGCCATCGGCATGGCAAACGCGTTGAACAGCACTGCAAGGCAGGCGATCCAGGCAAATGCAAAGCGTTGACGGGCCATGGCGGACAATCCGTAGGGTTAAGCGATCAGGTAGGTATTTAGCCTGATCGGGGGGCATAAGTAAAAAGTGGCGGTGTGGTTTGGTGTCGCAGTGATGTCAAGTTATGCGACGGGAACGCCATGCACCTGCATATCGACGCCAAGCCCCTTTCGGAGTACCGCAAATATCGCCGCCAGGTTATCCATGCTGGGGTTGCCATGGGCCGAAAGCATACGGTGCAAGCTTTTGCTCGGTTTGGCCGTCTCTTTTGCCAAACTCTCAAAACCAACAGTGGCGTTGACCAGGTCGCGCAGAATGATGCGGGACAATTCGGGTTCGCCGTTGAGAAATAGCGTAGCAGCCTCATCGAGGAGTGCCTGGGCAAACTCTGGGTCGCGCTGGGCGGCTTCGGCAATCGTGAGTTTATAACTGCGGGTAAGTGCCATGCTGGCTACCTCTTTTGTTCCAGTTTTTTGTCGCGTTTATATTCCTCAATCTCAATCATCGCCCGCCTCGAAGGTAACAAATAGGTTACTAATCAAGCAAGCGGGCGATCCTGACTTATTGAGTGAAACTTGCCAATGCTGTGAGTGTTTCTTGGGGCGTCAAAAACTCCCGATCCACCCCCGCCAGCACCGGCCGTTGCAATATCAGCACCGGTACGCCGCGCTCGCGGGCCACTTCCAGCTTGGGTTCGGTGGCGCTGCTGCCGCTGTTCTTGCTGATCAAGACATCGATCTGCCGGCGTTCGAACAACGCCTGTTCATCCGCGAGCAAAAACGGGCCGCGGGCGCCGATCACTTCGCAGCGTTCGTTGCCGGGGTAGGTGTCCAGTGCGCGCAAGGTCCAGAACTGCCCGGCGGGGATTTCGTCGAGGTGTTGCAGCGGTTCGCGGCCCAGGGTGAACAACGGGCGCTGGAAGGGTTGCAAGGCCTCGATCAGCCCGGCCCAGTCGCGCACTTCGCGCCAGTCATCGCCAGGTTGTGGCTGCCAGGCGGGGCGGCGCAGGGCCCAGCAGGGGATATTGCACCTTTGTGCGGCCTGGGCGGCGTTGGCGCTGATTTGTGCGGCGTAGGGGTGGGTGGCGTCGAGGATCAGGCTGATGTGCTCGGCGCGGACAAACTGCGCCAGCCCCTCGGCACCGCCGTAACCGCCGACGCGTACCTGGCATGCCAGGTCGGTGGGCACCCGGCCGATCCCGGCCAGGCTGTAGATATGTTGCGGGCCCAGGGTGCGGGCGATGGCCAGGGCTTCAGTCACGCCGCCCAGCAGCAGGATGCGCTTCATAGCGGCTTGATCACTTCCAGCAGGGTGATGGGCAGCGCCTGGCGCCAGGTGTCGAACTCGCCCAGGGGCTGGGCCTGGGCCACATGGATGCGGGTCAGTTCGCCGCCGTGTTGTGCACGCCAGTTCATCAAGGTCATTTCGCTTTGCAGGGTCACGGCATTGGCCACCAGTCGCCCACCCGGGCGCAGGTGTTGCCAGCAGGTGTCGAGCACGCCGTCGCGGGTCACACCGCCGCCGATGAAGATCGCATCGGGCGCTTCCAGCCCCGCAAGGGCCTGGGGTGCGCTGCCGCGAATCAAATGCAGGCCGGGCACGCCGAGGGCATCGCGGTTGTGTTCGATCAACTGCTGGCGGCCGGCGTCGGCTTCAATCGCCAGGGCGCGGCAGCTGGGGTGGGCGCGCATCCATTCGATACCGATGGAGCCGCTGCCCGCGCCGACGTCCCAAAGCAACTCGCCGGGGGCGGGGGCAAGGCGCGCGAGGGTCATGGCTCGCACATCGCGCTTGGTCAGTTGGCCGTCATGCTTGAAGGCCGCATCCGGCAGGCCGGCCAGGCGCGACAGGCGCGGGGTATTGGCGTCGGCGAGGCAGTCGATGGCGATCAGGTTCAGCGCCGCAACCGGCGGGTCCTGCCAGCTTTCGGCGTTGCCATCGATGCGCCGTTCAGCGCTGCCACCGAGGTGTTCAAACACACTCAGGCGGCTCGGGCCAAAACCGCTGCTGCGCAACATCGCGGCGATAGCGGCCGGGCTCTGGCCGTCGTTGCTCAACACCAGCAAGCGCACACCGCTGGCCAGATGGGCATTGAGCGCAGCCACCGGGCGGGCGACTACCGACAGCGTCACCACATCCTGCAGCGGCCAGCCCAGGCGTGCCGCCGCCAGCGACACGGAAGAGGGCGCCGGCAGGATCAACAGTTCATCCGCCGCCACCTGCCGTGCCAGGCTAGCGCCGACGCCGTAGAACATCGGGTCGCCACTGGCCAGCACGCATATCGGCTCAAAGCGCCGTGCCAGCAGCGGCGCCAGGGAAAACGGGCTGGGCCACAACTCGCGCTCAGCACGAATGCACACCGGCAGCAAATCCAGCTGGCGCTGGCCGCCAATGATACGAGAGGCGCGCAACAGAGCATGCCGGGCATTCCTGCCCAGGCCCTTGAAGCCGTCTTCACCGATGCCTACTACCGTCAGCCAGGGCGACATATTGATTCCTTGAACGACATCCGACGGGCAGGCTTTTCATGCTGCCGGACAAAGCAGGCATAATACCGCGCCTTTACCCGTGAACCGGTAGCCCCCGTGAAGCCACTTCCTCTGTCCAATAGCAAACGCCCCTCGGGTTGCCCGGGGTTGCTGCGTATTGTCCAGGCGTTGGATGGCGGGATTTGCCGGATCAAATTGGCCGGTGGGGCCATCACCGCTGCGCAGGCCTTGGCCGTGGCGCACGCCGCGCAGGCTTACGCCGGCGGTGTGATCGAGGCGACCAACCGTGCCAACCTGCAGATTCGTGGCATTGGCCCGCAGCATGATGGCTTGATCACGCACCTGCTGGCTGCAGGCTTGGGCCCGACCACCGCCGGCGGCGATGACGTACGCAATGTGATGCTCAGCCCCGGCGCTGGCATCGACCGCGCGATGCTGCTGGACACCCGGCCCCTGGCGGACCAGATCCTCGCCACCCTGCAAGCCCATCCACGGTTTCATGAGTTGTCGGCCAAGTTCGCCGTGCAACTGGATGGCGGTGAAGCCCTGGCGATGCTCGACCATCATCACGACCTGTGGTTATCGGCCTATGCCGCGCAGGGCCAGACCTTGTTGGCGTTCGGCCTGGCCGGTTGCCCCGCGCGCGACCTGCCGCTGGCCGCGGTCCCTGTGGATCAGGGGCATGAACTGGTCGTCGCGGTGCTGGAGCTGTTTCTCGACCTGGCCCGGCCCGACCAGAACCGCATGCGCGACCTGCTGGCGCAAACGTCTGTGGATAACTTTGTCGGGCGTTTGAACCTGCCCTTGCTCCCCGCCGATGGCTATCGTCGCCGCGCCACTGCGAGCCGCTTGCGCCTGGGGACTTATCCACAGCGCCAACCCGAGCGGGTCTACGTGGCCGCAGTCACGCCATTGGGCCGGCTGGACCCAGCCATGCTGCGCGGCGCCGCGCAACTGGCCCTCGAATGTGGCGACGGCACATTACGCTTCACCCCGTGGCAGGGCCTGTTGCTACCCAACCTGGCGCCGCACGCAGCCCCGCGCGTGACTGAAGGCCTGGCGCAGTTGGGCTTCCTGTGTTCGGCCGACCAGGCCCTGGCGCGGATGATTGCCTGCACCGGTTCCAGCGGCTGCGCCAAGGCCCAGACCGACACCAAGGCCGATGCCCTGCACCTGGCCACGCTGCTCCAGGACCACGGCCAGGGCCTGGACGTGCACCTGTCCGGCTGCCCGCGCACCTGCGCTGCGGCGCACATTGCCCCGGTCACTTTGCTGGCGGTGGGCGTTGGGCACTACGACCTCTATTTTCGCGATGCAGGCCAGCCGGGTTTCGGCCGCCTGCACGCGCACAACCTTTCTATTGAAGCGGCGGGCGCCGTGTTGCGTGCCCGTCCACGGAGCAACACCGATGATTGATTACATCCGCGACGGTCAGGAGATCTATCGCAACTCCTTTGCGATTATTCGCGCAGAGGCCAAGCTTGATCGCATCCCGGCCGACCTGGAAAAACTCGCCGTGCGGGTGATTCACGCCTGCGGCATGGTCGAGGCGATCGACGGTCTGCAGTTCTCCGAAGGCGCAGGCAAGGCCGGCCGTGAGGCCCTGGCCGCTGGCGCGCCGATCCTGTGTGATGCGCGGATGGTTTCTGAAGGGGTGACCCGGGCCCGCCTGCCGGCCAACAACCCAGTGATCTGCACGTTGCGCGACGACAGCGTGCCGCAGTTGGCGCGCGAGTTGGGCAACACCCGTTCCGCTGCCGCCCTGGAACTGTGGCGCCCGCATCTTGCCGGCAGTGTGGTGGTGATCGGCAATGCGCCTACCGCCCTGTTCTACCTGCTGGAAATGCTCGACGCCGGCGCGCCCAAGCCGGCGCTGATCCTCGGTTTCCCGGTAGGTTTTGTCGGCGCCGCCGAGTCCAAGGCGATGCTCGCCGCCGACAGCCGTGGCGTGCCGTTTGTGATCATGCAGGGCCGTCTGGGCGGCAGCGCGATGGCCGCTGCGGCGGTCAACGCCCTGGCCACGGAGGTCGAATGATGCAGGCGCGTGGACGTTTGATTGGCCTGGGCGTCGGCCCTGGCGATCCGGAACTGATCACCCTCAAGGCCCTGCGCCTGCTGCGCGAATCGCCGGTGGTGGCGTACTTCGTCGCCAAGGGCAAGAAGGGCAATGCGTTTGGCATTATCGAGGAGCACCTGGTGCCCCAGCAGACGCTGATGCCGCTGGTGTATCCGGTGACCACCGAAGCCTTGCCGGCGCCGCTGTCCTATGAACAGGTGATCAGCGATTTCTACGACGCCGCCAGTGTCGACGTGGCCGCGCACCTGGATGCCGGGCGTGATGTGGCGGTGATCTGCGAAGGCGACCCGTTCTTCTACGGCTCCTACATGTACCTGCATGACCGCCTCGCCGAGCGCTACGACGCCCAGGTCATCCCCGGCGTGTGCTCGATGCTCGGCGGCGCTTCGGTGCTGGGCGCACCGTTGGTGTATCGCAACCAGAGCCTGTCGGTACTGTCCGGGGTGCTGCCCCATGACGAGCTCAAGCGGCGCCTGGCGGATGCCGATGCGGCGGTGATCATGAAGTTGGGGCGCAACTTCACCAAGGTGCGCCAGGTGCTTGAGGAACTGGGGCTGGCCGGGCGTGCGCTGTATGTCGAGCGCGCCACCATGGCCAACCAGAAAATCGTCGCGCTGGATCAGGTCGAGCCGATGTCGTCGCCGTATTTCTCGTTGATCATCGTGCCGGGCGAAAGGTGGCAAGGGTGATGACGCCGGCGATCGTAATCCTCGGCCAGGGCAGCCTGGCCACGGCTCGCAGCATCCAGCAGGTGTACCCAGGCGCGCAGATCCACGGCTTGGCCGGTCGAGTGGAAGGCGCCGACCAGACCTACAGTGAGTTTGGCGCGACCCTGCGCCAGTTGTATCAGCAGGGCACGCCGATCATTGCCCTGTGCGCGGCAGGCATTGTGATCCGCACGTTGGCCGCGCTGTTGCTGGAAAAAGGCGAAGAGCCGGCGGTACTGGCGGTTGCCGAAGACGGCAGCGCGGTGGTGCCGTTGCTCGGTGGCCTGGGTGGGGTCAATAGCATGGCGCGGGAAATCGCGGCGGCCCTGGGTGTGGCGGCCGCGATCACCACCAGTGGCGAGCTGCGCTTTGGCACCTGCCTGCTCAACCCGCCTCAGGGCTATCAACTGGCCGACCTGGAGCTGGGCAAGCGCTTTGTCTCGGACCTGCTGGCCGGTGAGCAAGTGCGTATCGAAGGCGCGGCGCCGTGGCTGGAGCAGGCTAATCTGGCGCAGGACCAGCAGGCGCGCCTGAGCATTCATGTGGGCAGCGCCGAACGTGTGCCGGCGGCCAATGAGCTACTGATCTATCCGAAGAACACCTGGGTCGCCTGCCGCCCGGGCGCCGAACTGGCGGCGCGGGTTCGCCAGGCGTTACAGCAGGACGGCATCGCTGTGCAGTCGCTGGCGTGCCTGTTGGCCGACGATGCCGACATGGCCAGCGGTCAATTGCAGGAAGCTGCGCTGGAACTGGGTGTGCCACTGCGGTTTACGACGCTGGCTGCCGGGCCGGATATCGTCATCCATGGCGCTGCTGCGCCGGTAGACCTGGCGCAACTGGGCCGCCCCCGTGGCCGTCTCGCCGTGATCGGCCTGGGCCCCGGCGCTGCCGAACTGATGGTGCCGGCGGTCAAGGCTGAACTGGCGCGTTGCACCGATGTGCTGGGCTACGAAACCTATGTGCGCATGGCCGGGCCGTTTCGCGCCGACCAAGTGCAGCACTGCACCGACAACCGTGAAGAAATGCAGCGGGCGCGGCACGCCTTCGAGCTGGCGGCCCAGGGTCGTTCGGTGGTGGTGGTGTCTTCTGGCGACCCTGGCGTATTCGCCATGGCGGCGGCGGTGCTGGAGGCGTTGCATGAATCCAGCGACCCGGCCTGGCAGCGGGTCGAGCTGGAAATCCTGCCGGGGGTCTCGGCCTCCCTCGCCACCGCGGCCCAGGCGGGTGCACCGCTGGGGCATGACTTCTGCGTGATGTCGCTGTCGGACAACCTCAAGCCTTGGTCCATCATCGAAAAACGCCTGGACCTGGCATGCCAGGCCGACCTGGCCCTGGCGTTCTACAACCCCATCTCCCGTTCGCGCCCATGGCAACTGGGGCGCGCCCTGGAAATCGTCGCCCAGCACCGCAATGCGGCAACGCCGGTGGTGTTGGGGCGGGATATTGGTCGTCCTGGGCAGACGCTGCGCACCCTCACCTTGGGCCAACTGACACCGGACCAGGTGGACATGCGCACCATGGTGCTGATCGGTTCGTCCACCACCTGTGCGTTCCCTCGGCTGGGCGGTGGCGAGTGGGTGTACACGCCACGCTGGTACGGTGAAAAACCGCTCTCCTGATGCAACAGCGGCCCCGCAATGGGGCCGCTGACGGGTAGGAAAAGACCAACTCCCGGCGATGACGTTTCCCTATCCGATGGGGCTGTTTCGACACGCCAGCCACGGTTTCTCACCTTATCGCTACAGAAGCAAACCTGCGCTTTATCAGGCTTGGCGCCCTCCCCAGTGTTTGCGGGAGCTGGCGCTGGCAGGTGCTTTTTGCCCACCGCATTCGGCGCTGCCCGGGCCCCTGAAAAAAACGCCTGGGCCGGCTAGTGTTGGCAGTAGACCCGTGTGGGTTTTTGTGGAGAAACATTCATGGAGCGAAAACATAAACGAATCAATATGGCGAAAAAGAGCAAGTTGATTGCCACTTACCGTTTACCGGTGAGCGCGCAGTCGTCGGGGGGCCCTTTACCCGCCGAGGCGCAGGTCGACCTCAATGGCGCGGTGATTAACAACAGTGTGTTCTCGTTTGTCGCGGGCATGAGCCATCTCAACAAGGAATACACCCGCAAGAGCTACCTGTTGGCCAGCAGCTATGTGAGTGACGTGCTGAACGTGACGCGCGGCAGCCAGGCCTGGTATGACGAGTTCATCAAGGTCATGACCAGCCTGGGGTGGTTGCCGATACGCAGCAGTTTTGAGCGGGTGACGACCTCCAGGAAAGGCCTGACGGTGCAGATGGCGGCGCTCAACATCATCTCGTCCACCGTGGCTTCGACGTCCCTTGCGGGCCCGTTGGCCATGGCGCTGCCCAAATTGGCAGCGGATGCCTTCGACGCGCTGAAGCAGCAGGCGGCGCCGTTTGATCTGTTCAAGCGCAACATTGTCACCCATGAAGGCGGTGACTTTGGCCTGGCGTCCTGCTCTGAAGTCGATGGCGAAGTGCTGATGATTTTGGTGACTTACAGCGCCCATGGCGTCAGCAAGAAACTGGGCGTCCCGTTTTTTGAATGGGACAGCTCCACGGTCGAAGCCTTCAGTGGTCAGACCTGCCTGATGCTCAACCCGGCGGTGGTCAACGAGGCAACCCTCAAGCAGTTGCGCAGGAGTGCAGGCGACAAGGTCTTGCAGGCCATTGCCCAATACCGGATTTGACCGCTGCCTCAGGGCACCAGATAACCGCGTATCCCGGTAAAAATGATCTGCGCGGCCAGCGCGCACACGAACAGGCCCATCAAGCGGCTGACAATCTGCAGGCCCTGGTCACCGAGGATGCGTTCGATCCGATTGGACAGGTACAGCACCACGCCTACGGTCAGGCTGGCCAGGGCAATGCTGAGAATCGCCATGAACTTGTCGTCCCAATGGGGCTGGCTGACCCCCATCACCAGCAGCGCGCCGATGGTGCCCGGGCCGACAGTCAGGGGAATGGTCAGGGGGACGATGGTCACGTCCTGCTGCACATTGTCGGTCTGTACCGCTGACTTGCCTTGGGCCATGCCCAGGGCTGAAATGAACAACACACTGCCGGCGCCGATGCGGAAGGCATCCACGGTGATGCCAAACACACTGAAAATCACCCGGCCAAACAGGTAGAGCAAGACGCTCGACACCAGCGTCGCCAGGGCGACCTTCCAGGCCAGGCGCCGCCGTTCCTTGCTGGAATAGCCGCGGGTCAGGCTGATAAAGCAGGAGAGGACAAAGAAGGGGCTATACAGCACCAGCATCTTCAAATAAACGCTGAACAACACATGGAGCATGGTGGAAGCTCACAGCGAAGGAAGGGCGAGGGGGAGTCTATCAGGCTTGTGGGCTTTCTGTGGCTAGGGGGCTTTCTGTGGAGAGTGGGCTTTTTGTGGCGAGGGGTCTTGTCCCCCGCTGGGCCGCGAAGCGGCCCCACCCGCCTCACTGAGTTCTTTCAGTTAAATCCGGATAGCAGGTTTTAGGGCCGCTTCGCAGCCCAGCGGGGGACAAGCCCCCTCGCCACAGGGAGCCTCCTTGCCTCAGGAGGTGTGCGCCTGCTCCGCCGGCTGCTCGCGCTGTGTCACCCAGTATTCAACCAGTTCGCGCAGTTGCGACAACTCCACCGGCTTGGCCATATGCCCATCCATCCCGGCCTGGCGTGCGCGTTCCTTGTGTTCCGAGAGGATATGCGCGGTCAGTGCCACCACCGGCGTGCGGGTGCGCTGGTTGCTGACTTCCCAGACCCGCAACTGCTGGGTCGCAGAGAAGCCATCGAGGATCGGCATTTCGCAGTCCATCAATACCAGGTCGTAACGCTGGGCCTTCATCGCCTGCAAGGCTTCCTCGCCATTGCTGGCGGTATCGGGTTGCAGGTTGAGCTTGCCGAGCATGCCGCGAATCACTTTGGTGGAGATGCTGTTGTCTTCGGCCACCAGGATGCGGAAATCACTGGGCACGGTGACGGCCACAGGAACGTTCGGCGCGATGTGGCGGGGTTGGACCACGCCTTTGCTGCGCTGGGTCAGTTCGTCGGCCAGGGTGGTCTTGAGGGTGTAGCCCGCAACCGGCTTGGCCAGGATGCGTTTGATCCCGCAGTTGCGCGCGATGATCTTGCTCGGGGCATTGCTGATGCCGGTGAGCATGATCAGCAGGATGTCGTGGTTCAGGCTCGGGTCTTCCTTGATCTTCGCCGCCAGTTGCATGCCGGTCATGCCGGGCATGTTCTGGTCCAGCAGCACCACGTCGAAATAGTCGCGCAGGTGCGCCTTGGTGCGCAGCAGGGCCAGGGCTTCCTTGCCCGATGGCACGGCGCTGACGTTCAGGCCCCAGGCGGTGCATTGCTGCACCAGCACCTTGCGGCAGGTGTCGTTGTCGTCCACCACCAACACCCGCGCGCCTTGCAGCGGGCCGTCGAGATCGGAGGTCGGGTGCTCCAGGCGCTCGGGGTCCAGCGGCAAGGTCAGCCACAGGGTGCTGCCTTGCTGGCTGCCGGCCTTGATGCCGAACTCGCCATTCATCAGCAGGATCAGTTGGCGGGCGATCACCAGGCCGAGGTGGCCGCTCAGGCGGGTGGCCGACAGGAAATTCTTGCTGTGCAGTTCGCTGTGCAGCAGGGCGTCGCGCTCGGCGGCTTCCATTGGCAGGCCGCTGTCTTGCACGGCGATGCGCAGGCGCGGTTTGCTGCTGCGTTCATCCAGGGCGACCACGATCAGCACTTCGCCTTCGTCGGTCTTTTGCAGGGCATTTTCCAGCAGGCTCAGCAGGGCCTGGCGCAGGCGTGTCGGGTCGCCGCTGATGACCCGTGGCACCTGGGGCTGGATAAAGCTGATTAGTTCGACGTTCTGCTGCTCGGCCTTGGCGCGGAAAATACTCAGGCAGTCTTCGATCAGGGCGTTGAGGTCGAACTGCACGTCGTCCAGTTCAATCTGCCCGGACTCGAGCTTGGAGATGTCGAGAATCTCGTTGATCAGGGTCAGCAGTTCATTGCCGGCGCTGTGGATGGTCTGCACGTAGTCACGCTGTTTGACCGACAAAGGCGTGCCCAACAGCAATTCGGTCATGCCCAGTACGCCGTTCATGGGCGTGCGGATTTCATGGCTGATCTTCGCCAGGAACTCGGCCTTGGCCGCGATCTCGGCGTTGCTGGCCGCCAGGTCGCGGCTGAGGCTGAAGCGATCCTCGACGATGCTGCGCTGGCGCTCGCCCAGGGCCTGGCTCATCAGCAGGCCGCTGACGCAGATCACCGCCAGCAGGGTAATGATCAGGCCTTGCGGGGCCACCAGGGTCAGGCCCAGCAGGGCCGGGAGGATAATCAGCGTGCCAGTGTTGAACACCACCATGGCGAGCAAGAACAGGCGTGCAGGCCGGTAGCCTTTTTGCCAGTGGTAGGCCGAGACAAACAGCATGCTCAGGCCGGCCAGTGCCACCAGGGCATAGGTGATGATGTTCAGCGGCAGGGTGTTGACGAACAGCAGTAACAGGCCGCACAGGACGATTAGCAGGATATCGGCCATCAGCAGCTTGTTCAGCGGGTGCGGGCCCAGTGGCGCGAAGAAGCGATAGGCGAACATCAAGCCGCACGGCGCGGTCAGCAGCAACGCCATATAGGCGCCCGGCGTTTGCAGGGCGTGCCAGTTCGGCAGCCAGGGGCCCAGCAGGTTGAGCAGCAGCAACAGGCTGAGTAACAGCAGCACTTCGCAGGCCGCCAGCCACAGGCTGCTGCGCGAACGATGGTAAGCGTAGCGGGTAAGGTTGTGCAGGATCAGCATCAGCAGGCAGCCGAACAGCAGGCCATAGACCAGGGTCTGGGTCTGGTTGGCGGCAGCCATCACGGCCGGTTCCAGGGTCAGGTACGGCCGCAGTTCGTGCTCCGAGACCAGGCGCACATACACATCCAGGGGTTTCTGGCTCTGGGGCATGGGCAGCATGAAGTCGCTGCTCGGCAGCGGACGTTCAGCCTGGGGTTGGCGGGTGCCGGTATTCACTTGTTCGATCAGCGTGTCGCCGTCCAGCACATACAGGTTGAGGTGCGCCAGGTCCGGCGCGAATACCCGCAGCACTTGCTCGTGCTTGCCCGGTTGCAGCCTGAAACGTACCCACAGCGCGCCATTGGGCTCGGCGGCGGTGATCCGGTCCAGTTCGATGGGGCTAAATTGGTTGTTGTAGCGGGGGGAGCGAATGTCGCTCAGTTGCAGGTCGGCCTGTTCATCGAGTAATACGGCCCAGCCACTGCCTTGCGCGACGGCCTGGGCCGGCAACAGGCAGAGCAAGGTCAGCAGGCTGACAGTAAAAACTATGGCGATCCTGAGCCAGCGCACGGCGAAATCCCTTCGTAGGTTGATGCACGGGGTTAACTATGCGCGGGACCGCAATAGGACGGCAAGGGCCAAAGGCCCTTGCCTAGCCGAACGGATAGCTGGTTACTGATCTTCGCCGCGCTCACGGGCAATGGCACGGTAGCCGATGTCCTTGCGGTAGAAGCAGCCCTGCCAGTCGATCTTGGCGGCCAGCTTGTACGCTTGCTGCTGGGCGGCATCGACACTGGCGCCCATGGCCGTGGCGCAGAGTACACGGCCACCGGCGGTCACGACCTGGCCGTCCTTGAGCGCGGTACCGGCGTGGAACACCTTGCCTTCGAGTGTAGCGGCCGCATCCAGGCCCTGGATCACATCACCCTTGGCGTAGTCGGCAGGGTAACCACCGGCCGCCAGCACAATGCCAACGCTCGGACGTGGATCCCACTGTGCTTCAACCTTGTCCAGGGCCTGGGCCAGGGCGGCTTCCACCAGCAGCACCAGGCTCGACTGCAGGCGCAGCATCACCGGTTGGGTTTCCGGGTCGCCGAAGCGGCAGTTGAACTCGATGACTTTCGGGTTGCCGGCCTTGTCGATCATCAGGCCCGCGTACAGGAAGCCGGTGTAGACATTGCCTTCATCGGCCATGCCACGCACGGTCGGCCAGATCACCAGGTCCATCACGCGCTGGTGCACCTGGGCGGTGACCACCGGGGCAGGGGAGTAGGCACCCATGCCACCGGTGTTCGGACCGGTATCGCCGTCGCCGACGCGCTTGTGGTCCTGGCTGGTAGCCATCGGCAAGACGTTCTTGCCGTCGACCATCACGATGAAGCTGGCTTCTTCGCCGTCGAGGAATTCTTCGATCACCACGCGCGAACCCGCGTCACCGAAGGCATTGCCGGCGAGCATGTCGCGCACGGCGTCTTCGGCTTCCTGCAGGGTCATCGCCACGATCACGCCTTTACCGGCGGCCAGGCCATCGGCCTTGATCACGATCGGTGCGCCTTTTTCACGCAGGTAAGCCAGGGCCGGCTCGATCTCGGTGAAGTTCTGGTAGTCGGCGGTCGGGATCTTGTGGCGAGCCAGGAAATCCTTGGTGAAGGCTTTCGAGCCTTCCAGCTGGGCCGCGCCCGCAGTCGGACCGAAGCAGTCCAGGCCACGGCTGCGGAACAGGTCCACGACGCCCGCCACCAGCGGTACTTCCGGGCCGACGATGGTCAGCGACACGTTCTTTTGCGCAAAGTCGGCCAGTTGCTCAAGGGCCAATACGTCGATGGCGACGTTTTCGCACTTGGCTTCAATGGCGGTACCGGCGTTGCCGGGGGCCACGAATACTTTCTGCACGCGTGGGTCTTGGGCGACTTTCCAGGCCAGTGCGTGTTCACGGCCACCGCTGCCAATGATCAAAACATTCATTTCAAAAACCTCGAATTCTGTAGGCGCTGCAGGAGCGCTTTAAAATGTGGGAGCGGGCTTGCTCGCGAAAGCGGTGGACCTGTGAGGAAAGTGTCGAGTGACACACCCCATTCGCGAGCAAGCCCGCTCCCACATAAGCCCCTCCCACATTTGGATCAGTGACGGAAGTGGCGCATGCCAGTGAAGACCATCGCGATACCGGCTTCATCAGCCGCGGCGATCACCTCGGCATCACGCATCGAACCGCCCGGTTGGATCACGGCAGTCACGCCCGCTTTTGCGGCGTTGTCCAGGCCATCACGGAACGGGAAGAATGCGTCGGAAGCCATCACCGAACCCACCACCTGCAAACCGGCGTGTTCGGCCTTGATCGCGGCGATGCGCGCCGAGTTCACCCGGCTCATCTGGCCCGCGCCGACACCGATGGTCTGGCGGTTCTTGGCGTAGACGATGGCGTTGGATTTAACGTACTTGGCCACTTTCCAGGCAAAGATCAGGTCGTTGATCTCTTGCTCGGTCGGCGCGCGCTTGGTCACAACTGTAAGGTCTTGGCTGCCGATCATCCCGATGTCGCGGCTCTGTACCAGCAAGCCGCCATTGACGCGCTTGTAGTCCCAGGCAGCGACACGGTCAGCCGACCACTCGCCGCAGGCCAACAGACGCACATTGGCCTTGGCCGCCACGATGGCACGGGCCTCGCTGCTGACGCTTGGCGCGATGATCACTTCAACGAACTGACGCTCGACGATGGCCTTGGCGGTCTCGGCGTCCAGTTCGCGGTTGAATGCGATGATGCCGCCGAATGCCGATTCGGTATCGGTGGCGTAGGCCAGTTCGTAGGCCTGGCGGATCCCGCCTTCGGCGTCCGGGCTCACGGCCACGCCGCATGGGTTGGCGTGCTTGACGATCACGCAGGCCGGCTTGACGAAGCTCTTCACGCACTCCAGCGCGGCGTCGGTATCGGCCACGTTGTTGTAGGACAGCTCTTTGCCTTGCAGTTGGGTCGCGGTGGCGATCCCCACTTCGGCAGGCTTGGCTTCCACGTAGAACGCCGCGCTCTGGTGCGGGTTCTCGCCGTAGCGCATTTCCTGGGCCTTGATGAACTGGCTGTTGAAGGTGCGCGGGAACTGGCTGCGGCCTTCAGTGCTGAGGGTCTCGGCGGCCTGGTTCACGGTGCCCATGTAGTTGGCAATCATGCCGTCATAGGCGGCGGTGTGTTCGAAGGCCTTGAGCATCAGGTCGAAACGCTGGGCGTAGGTCAGGCCGCCGGCTTTCAGGCTTTCCAATACGTGGGCGTAGTCGCTGGCGTTGACCACGATGGCCACGTCTTTATGGTTCTTGGCCGCCGAGCGCACCATGGTCGGGCCGCCGATATCGATGTTTTCGATAGCGGTCGGCAAGTCACAGCCTGGCTTGTTGATGGTGGCTTCGAACGGGTAGAGGTTAACGGCCACCAGGTCGATCGGCTTGATGCCGTGCTCGTTCATGATGGCGTCGTCGATACCGCGACGGCCGAGGATGCCGCCATGGATTTTCGGGTGCAGGGTCTTGACCCGACCATCCATCATTTCTGCGAAACCGGTGTAGTCCGCGACTTCTACTGCGGCCACGCCGTTGTCCTGCAGCAGTTTGAAGGTCCCGCCCGTGGAGAGGATTTCCACACCCAGGGCTTCCAGCTCCCGGGCAAATTCGAGGATCCCGGTCTTGTCGGAAACACTGATCAAGGCGCGGCGGATCGGCAGGCGGGTAGTCTGGTCGGTCATCTCAATTTCCATCAAAAGCAAAGGAGTCAGCAAAAAAGGCGACCGGTTTTACGCGGGCGCCTTTCTGGTTTGATTGAATGCTTACAGCAAATCGTACTGTTTGAGCTTCTTGCGCAGGGTCCCACGGTTCAGGCCCAGCAGCTCACTGGCTTTGGTCTGGTTGCCCTTGACGTAGTTCATCACGCTTTCGAGCAAGGGCGCCTCGACTTCGGAGAGCACCAGGTTGTACACATCCGTGACGGCCGCGCCCTCAAGGTGGGCGAAATAATTGTGCAGCGCTTTCTCGACGCTCCCGCGAAGGGTCTGGCCTTCTTCGCTCGGCGTGTTGAGGTGCTGTTTCAAATTGACGTTGTCGCTCACGGGTGTTGTTCCACTCACTAAAGTCTCGGTCATCATCGTCATGCGGCCACCCCTTCTCCGTCCCCTGCTCTCAGGCTCTTGTCTCGTTCGGCAAAGAACTCACGAACGGCGGTGACCTGTGCTTGCGTTTCATCCAAACGATTGAACCCTGCGCGAAACTCTTTGGCGCCGGGCAGGGTTGCGAGATACCAACCCACATGCTTGCGAGCAATGCGCGCGCCCATCACGTCCCCATAGAAGGTGTGCAGGGCGGCCAGATGCTCTAGCAGAATACGTTCCACCTCGATCAGCCCCGGTGCCGGCATGATTTCGCCGGTACGCAGGAAGTGCTCGATCTCACGAAAGATCCATGGCCGCCCCTGGGCGGCCCGGCCGATCAACAGGCCATCGGCACCGGTTGCGTGCAGCACGCGCCGGGCTTTCTCGGCCGAGTCGATGTCGCCGTTGGCAAAGACCGGAATCGACACCGCCTGCTTGATCGCAGCGATGGTGTCGTATTCGGCTTCACCGGTATAAAGGTCAGCGCGGGTGCGGCCATGCACCGCCAATGCTGTAATGCCTGCCTGTTCGGCGATCTTCGCCACCGTCAGGCCGTTCTTGTTGTCCCGGTCCCAGCCGGTACGAATCTTCAGGGTGACCGGTACATCCACTGCGCCGACAACGGCCTGCAGGATCTCGGCCACCAGTTGCTCATCCTTCAACAGGGCGGAACCGGCGGCCTTGTTGCAGACCTTCTTGGCCGGGCAGCCCATGTTGATATCAATAATCTGTGCACCCAGCTCTACGTTGGCCCGGGCCGCATCCGCCAGCATTTGTGCATCACCACCGGCGATCTGTACCGAGCGGGGCTCGGGATCACCTTCGTGGATCATGCGCATCCGCGATTTGCGGGTGTTCCACAAGCTCATGTCGCTGGTGACCATTTCCGAGACTACAAGGCCCGCGCCCAAACGTTTGCATAGCTGACGAAAGGGCTGGTCGGTGACGCCCGCCATCGGGGCGAGAATCAAAGCGTTTGGCAATGTATATGGGCCGATGCGTACCGCCGACATAGGACTTCCCTGTTGTGGGGCCGGATCATTAGAGTTCGAAAAAGGGTTGGCATGATACCCGCTCTCGATGACTGGTTAAAGGCTGAATTGGATAAAATCTGAGCAGCTATTTTCTTATCGCCAGCGGTTTGGTCGTGGACGGGCAAGTCAATAACCTGCCGTCCGAACCTTGACGCGCGCGGCCAATCACTCGGGGGAGTGGAAACTGAGACTGTAGTTCACAGCTTTGTTGCCCGGGTCGAGAATGTCCAGGGCGATATGGATCGGGGTCTGGGATGGCATCTCGGTCTGGCCGGCCAACTCACCGCTGAGGTACTCGGCGGGCTTGAAGCGCCGGCTGGCGATCATCCGGCCATTGAGGTCGGCAAAGCGCAGCTCCAGCAGCGGGAACGGCTGGGAGAAGGTGGCGCGGTTGTAGATGATCGCATCCACCACCAGCGCGCCGGCGAACTCGGGATGGCTGCGCACCACCAGGTTACTGCTCTTGATATGGGCGATATCGACCCGCGACGGCACGGTGCAGCCCAGTTTCGGGCACAGCTCCTGGAACCACGGCCGGTATTTGTCCTGGCGGGCCAGCTCGTCGAACTGGTAGGCGATGTGCTGTCCGGCGAGCGCCGCGGCGGCCAGCAGCACCAGGGCCAGCCAGAACAGGCGGCGGCCCCAGCCAGCGGGGCGTTTGCCGGTGTAGAGGTGCAGCGGGTCGTCTTCCAAGTCCTGCAGCATCTCGTCATGGGCATTGGAGGTGGTGCGGGAGCGCTTGCGGCGCGGTTCAGGCTCAGGCTCGTCCGGTTCGCTGCCGAGCGTTGGCTCGGGCGGGTCGAGGGCGTCGGCGCTGTGCAGCACCGTCGGCTCGTCGTCCACCTCGTGAAGGTCGAAGGACATCGAAGGCTCGGTGCGCAGGGGTTTGCCCGTGGGTACTGGGGCCGGCTCGACGGCTTCCTCGGCGTGGGCGATTGTCGCAGCCCGTTCGTCTGGTGGATCGCTGAACAGGCTGGCGGCCCATTGTTCTTCTTCGGCCTTGGCGGTGTCGCGGCTGGCGCTCATCGACTCGTCTTTTTGCCGGCGGTCGGCGCTGGCTTGGCGCCGTTCGCTGCCCTGGGGCTGAGTGTGCTGGATCTCCCGGCGCTCCAGCTTGGCCAGTTCCTCGTCCAGGTCCAGGTTATCCAGGTCCAGCTCTTCGGCGCTCCATTGCTTCTGGCTGATGGCGCGCGGCGCAGCTTCGGCACTTGGCGCCTCAGGTGCATGGGCACGCTGCTCCAGCAACTGGCGGGCAGCATTGAACACTTGCAGGCAAGAGCCACAGCGAACCACGCCACGGGCCACGCTCAGTTGAGCATGGCTGACGCGGAAACGGGTTTGGCAATGCGGGCACTGGGTGACGAAACTGTCGGTCATGCGGCCATCCGATTCATGCAGGCGCTCATTCTAGCGCCGACGACCGCTGATGCGTACCCAGCCATCGCGGTTGGCGATGGGGTCCAGGTCAAAGTCCTGGGCATAGGCGGCGGCGACTTCTTCACCCTGCTCGGCGAGGATCCCCGACAGCGCCAGGCGCCCGCCAGGCTTGACCAGGCTCGACAGTTGCGGGGCCAGCGAGACCAGCGGCCCGGCAAGGATATTGGCGACCAACACGTCGGCCTGTACCTGGGGCAACTGCTCCGGTAGGTACAGTGGGAATTTGTCTTCAGGGATGTTGTTGCGCCCGGCGTTATCGCGGGAAGCTTCCAGGGCCTGCACGTCGATATCGGTGCCGACCGCTTCCTTGGCGCCCAGCAGCAGCGCGGCGATGGCCAGGATCCCCGAACCGCAGCCGAAGTCCAGCACGTTGCAACCGTGCAAGTCCTGGCCGTCGAGCCATTCCAGGCACAGGGCGGTGGTCGGGTGGGTGCCGGTGCCGAATGCCAGGCCCGGGTCCAGCAGCAGGTTGACGGCCTCAGGCTCCGGGGCGGCATGCCAGCTGGGCACGATCCACAGGCGCTGGCCGAAACGCATGGGTTGGAAGTTGTCCATCCAGCTGCGTTCCCAGTCCTGGTCTTCGATCACTTCACTGTGGTGCTCGGGCAGCGGGCCGCCGGTCAGCAGTTCCATATGGGCAAAGACGCTGGCGGCGTCGGTGCCGTCTTCGAACAGGGCCAGCAGGTGGGTGTGGGACCACAGCGGCGTGGTGTTCAGCTCAGGCTCGAAAATCGGTTGGTCTTCGGCGTCCATGAAGGTCACCGACACGGCGCCCACTTCAAGGAACGCGTCTTCATAGGTTTCGGCTTGTTCTGGGCTGATGGCGAGACGGACTTGCAGCCAAGGCATGGCGGGCACCTTTGAAAAAATGAGTGTGCAGCGGGGTGGGGCTGCGAAAGGGCGCAAGTTTACGCGAGAGCAGGCCAGAAGACGACAGTGCCGACGATATGCGCTGCAGCGGGTGTACATGGAGCAAAATGTGGGAGCGGGCTTGCTCGCGAATGCGGTGGGGCAGTGATGGACATGTTCACTGATACACCGCATTCGCGAGCAAGCCCGCTCCCACATTTGGATTGTGTGCATCCATAAACAACAAAACCGCCCGAAGGCGGTTTTGTGAGTGGAGCACAAACTTACTGGTTGGCCAGCTTGTGTTCCAGGTAGTGAATGTTCACACCACCTTCGCAGAAGCCTTCATCACGAACCAGATCCCGATGCAGTGGGATGTTGGTCTTGATGCCGTCGACCACGATTTCGTCCAGGGCGTTGCGCATACGGGCCATGGCCTCGTCGCGGGTGGCGCCCCAGGTGATCAGCTTGCCGATCAACGAGTCGTAGTTGGACGGAACCTTGTAGCCGCTGTACAGGTGCGAATCCACACGCACGCCGTTGCCGCCTGGCGCATGGAAATGCTTGACCAGGCCAGGGCTTGGGATAAAGGTTTTCGGGTCTTCGGCGTTGATCCGGCACTCCAGGGAGTGGCCGTGCATCTTCACGTCGTCCTGGGTGAAGGACAGCACGTTGCCAGCGGCGATGCTCAGCATCTCCTTGACGATGTCGATACCGGTGACCATCTCCGAAACCGGATGCTCTACCTGCACGCGAGTGTTCATCTCGATGAAGTAGAAGCGGCCGTTCTCGTAGAGAAACTCGAAAGTCCCGGCGCCACGGTAGTTGATATCGATGCAAGCCTTGACGCAGCGTGCCAGGACTTCCTGACGCGCCTTTTCATCCAGGCCCGGCGCCGGAGCTTCTTCCAGGACCTTCTGGTGACGACGTTGCAGCGAGCAATCGCGGTCGCCCAGGTGGATGGCGTGGCCCTGGCCGTCGGACAGTACCTGGACTTCCACGTGACGTGGGTTGGTCAGGTATTTTTCCAGGTAGACCATCGGGTTGCCGAACCAGGCGCCCGCTTCCGAGCGAGTCTGCTTGGCCGCTTCGATCAGGTCTTCTTCCTTGTGCACCACGCGCATGCCGCGACCACCACCGCCGCCGGCGGCCTTGATGATCACCGGGTAACCGACTTCACGACCAATGCGCAGAGCGGTTTCCTCGTCTTCCGGCAGCGGGCCGTCGGAGCCTGGAACGGTTGGCACGCCGGCTGCGATCATGGCGTCCTTGGCCGAAACCTTGTCGCCCATCAGGCGAATGGTCTCGGCTTTCGGGCCGATGAAGGCAAAGCCGGATTTTTCCACCTGTTCGGCGAAGTCGGCGTTTTCCGCGAGGAAGCCGTAGCCAGGGTGGATGCCATCAGCGCCGGTCACTTCAGCCGCGGCGATGATGTTCGAGACCTTCAGGTACGAGTTCGTGGCCAGTGGCGGGCCGATGCAGATGCTTTCGTCCGCCAGTTTCACGTGCATCAATTCGGTATCGGCCGTCGAGTAAACAGCGACGGTCTTGATGCCCTCTTCCTTACAGGCGCGCAGGATACGCAGCGCGATCTCGCCGCGGTTGGCGATCAGGACTTTTTGCAGTTTCTTCGCAGGTTTCAACATCGAAGGCGCTCCGCGGTTCAAACGATGGTGAACAGCGGCTGGTCGTACTCAACCGGCTGACCGTTTTCTACCAGGATGGATTCGATGACGCCGGCTTTTTCGGCCGTGATGTGGTTCATCATTTTCATCGCTTCCACGATGCAGATGGTGTCGCCCACTTTCACAGTCTTGCCCACTTCAACGAAGGCTGGCGAGGTCGGTGCCGGGGTGCGGTAGAAAGTACCGACCATTGGCGACTTGACCACGAAACCGTTGAGCACTGGCGCGGCCGGTGCGGCGGGAGCTGCGGCAGCAGCAGGTGCGGCGGCCGGAGCAGCAGCGGCAGGAGCCGGTGCTTGCATCTGTGGTGCGTAGAACTGTTGGGCCGGGGTCTTGCTGTGACGGCTGATCCGTACGGACTCTTCGCCTTCCTTGATTTCCAGCTCGTCGATACCGGATTCTTCCAGCAGTTCGATCAGTTTCTTAACTTTACGGATATCCATGAATCATCAACTCCCAAGGGTCGGTCAGGGGCGTTTAGCCTGTTCTTCAACTTGTTCCAGGGCGGCCTCCAGGGCCAGTCGGTAACCGCTGGCGCCAAGGCCGCAGATCACTCCTACCGCTACGTCGGAGAAGTAAGAGTGATGGCGGAAAGCTTCGCGTTTATGCACGTTCGATAAATGCACTTCGATGAATGGGATGCTCACCGCCAGCAGCGCGTCACGTAATGCAACGCTTGTGTGCGTAAAAGCGGCGGGATTGATCAGGATGAAGTCCACGCCTTCGCTGCGCGCGGCGTGAATGCGATCAATCAATTCATACTCGGCATTGCTTTGCAGGTAGAGCAGATGGTGGCCGGCTTCACGGGCCCGTCGTTCCAGATCGAGGTTGATCTGTTCGAGGGTAACTGCACCGTATACACCCGGCTCGCGGGTGCCGAGCAGGTTCAGGTTGGGTCCGTGCAGAACCAGTAAGGTCGCCATCGGCTGTTCCTTGTTATTGGATGTGGGTACGTCAGAACCCGGCGACTATGCCGCAAAGCCTTTGTGACTGTCCAGTTCTCTGCAATAGCCAGCACGATTAGCGAGGATTGCGCAAAGTATGTGACCGAGGCGCACGATCCGGTCATTGGTAATACGGTCTAGAAAGCAATGAAGATCGACTGTGGGAGCTGGCTTGCCTGCGATAGCGGTGGATCAGTAGCCGATTAGTCGCCTGGCACACCGCTATCGCAGGCAAGCCAGCTCCCACATTTGATCTTCATGGGGCGGGAGATGGCGTCAGACGCGGAAGGCCTGCACGGCCGTGTTGAGCTGCCCGCCGAGCACCAACAAATGCTCGCCCTGGCTGCGGCCCTGGCCAATGCGCAGCAGGTTGTCCTCGCCCAACTGGTGGATGCGTTCGCTGTTATCACGGATCTCACTGACGGCGCCGCTCTGCTGCGCCGTGACATCGGCAATGCGGATGGCCGTGTCGGAAATGGTCTGGATCGCGTTGACGATTTCGTCCAGCGCGCCGTCGGCGGCCTGGGCTTGTTGAGCGGTTGCTTCGGCATGTTCGACCTGGGCGCGCATGCCCTCCACCGACTGCCTTGCTGCGGTCTGCAGGCCGGCGATCAGGGTCTGGATTTCGGCGGTGGCGCCTGCGGTGCGCTGGGCCAGGGAACGCACTTCGTCGGCGACCACGGCAAACCCGCGGCCGGCCTCACCGGCGCGGGCGGCTTCGATGGCGGCATTGAGCGCCAGCAGGTTGGTCTGGTCGGCAATCGAGCGGATCACCGTCAGCACGCTGCCAATGGTGGCGGACTCTTCGGCGAGTTTTTCGATCATCTGCGCATTGTCCTGCACCTCGCCCACCAGTGCGTGCAGGCCGGTCAGGCTCAAGCCGATCACCCGTTGGCCATGCTCCACGGCGTCGCCGGCGCTGCGGCTGGCCCCGGCGGCCTGGCTGGCGTCGCCGGCGACCTGCTGGATCGTGGCTTCCAGTTCGCCCAACGAATCGCGGATTTGCGCAGTGTCCCCGGCCTGGCGTTCGGCGCCGTCATGCAGGCCGCCGCTCAGTTCGGCCAGGGCGCGGCTGCTACCGGCCACTTCCTCTGCGTTGGCGCGGATAGTGCCCACCAGGTTCACCAGGTAAGCCCGCAGGCGATTGAGCGAGGCTTCAATATCATGCAGTTCGCGGTTGGTCGCACCCAGGGCGATCGGTTGGCTGAAATCGCCCTCGGCCCAGGTCGACAGGGCCGGCGCCAGGCTGGTGAGCACGCGCGCCAGGCGTCGTTGCAGGGTGTCGATGAGCAGGGCGATCAACAGGATCAGGCCAATCATCACGCCTTGGATCACCCGCACCTCGCCCTGGATCTTGCCGTGCTGGGCACGCACCTCGGGCTCCAGCGCGGCGATGGCTTGCTGCACGGTGTCGATTTTCAGGTGCGTGGCAGCGGCCAGTTCTGCGCGCTTATGGATTTGCTCACGGGTACGCGCAAGCTCTGCCGGGTAGCGTGTGAGCAGGCTGTTGAGTTCGCGTTTGAGATTGACGCCGGTGTCTTCGGCGGTGGCGGTTTCGCTGCTTTCCAGGCCCATCAACGCAGAAAAGTCATCGCTGTTGGAGGCACTGCTGGCAGTCACGCCCAGTAGTGGCAGTTGCTCAAGCAGGTCAGCCTGGCTGCGGATATTGGTCAGTTCACGTTCCACGTCGGCGGCCAATTCACTGCGCCCGCTGCTCACCAGTTTGTCCCGCGCCAGGGACAGCTTGGCCAGGTGCTGCGAGGCCGCCAGCAGCGGCGGCAGATAACGCCCTGCATCGGCTGAGTTGACGCCCATGGCGTACTGGCTCAGTTGCTCCAGGTTGGCCCCCAGTTCCCGCTCGGCTTGCAGCAGCAAGGCTTGTGGGTCGCCGGCCAGTTTGCCGGCGGCCAGCAGGTCGGTCTTGCTGAAGCCGTCGAGGTCGAGCAGGCCGGGCTGCAGTTTTTCGGTCAGCTCAGGCGGCAATTCATCCAGGTGCAGCAACAGGTTTTCCAGGCTCTGGCCGGCCGCGCTCAGGCGCAAGGCGTCGCCGCTGGCCAGATAGTCGTCGATATTGCGCGCGGTCTGGTTCTGGAACGCCTGGGACAGGCCCAGATAACGCTCCATCAATAGATAAGGGCGTTCGAGGGCCCGTTGCGACCACCAGAGCGTAGCGCCCAGGGCCAGGCAAACGGCGACCAGCAGAAGGGTGTTCAGATTCGTCAGCAGCTTCAGGCGCATGCGTGGTTTCAACCAACGGCAGAAGGAGTAAGTGCCTGAAGTTATTGCGTTTTCGTTACAGGGTTATGACGGACTGAGTGGAATCTGGTGAAAAAGTGGCACTTTGCCTTGATTCGCCCGAAGCATGCACCCGATTACGCCCGGCGTCCTTGGCGCGGTACAGCGCTTCGTCGGCCTGGGCGGCCATCATCAGGCTGTCGGAGCCGTCGCATAGCTGCACCACGCCGGCGCTGAAGGTGCACCATAAATCCTGGGGCTGGGCCGGGTAATGGATTTCGGCAAAGCGCCCACGGATCTCATCGAGCACTTTGCAGGCGGCGTCCAGGTCGGTGTCGGGCATGACAATGGCAAATTCTTCGCCGCCGTACCGGCCGATATAGTCGGTCTTGCGCAGGCGCTGCTTGAGAAACAGCGCCAGGCTTTTGATCACGCGGTCGCCCATGGGGTGGCCGTGGCTGTCGTTGACCCGCTTGAAGTGGTCAATGTCGAGCATGGCAAAGCTCAGCGGCTTGTTCTCGCGGCGCGAGCGGAAGCTGCAGTCTTCCAGCAGTTGCAGGATGTGGGTGTGGTTGTACAGGCCGGTCAGGCTGTCGCGCACCATCCGTGCCTTGAGATGACGGGCGCGTGCCGCGCGGTTGCGCACGGTAGTGATCAGGTGGCGCGGCTTGATCGGCTTGGTGAGGAAGTCGTCGCCGCCTTCGCTCATGGCGTCCAGCTGTTTATCCAGGTCGTCTTCGGCCGACAGGTAAATGATCGGCACGCTGACATAGCGGTCGTTGTGGCGAATCACCTTGGCCAGCTCGGTGCCGGTGCAGGCTGGCATGTACATGTCGAGGATGATCAGGTCGGGCTGGAAATCCGCCAGTTCGGCCATGGCCTGGATCGGTTCGATCAAGGTGCGGGTGACGATCCCGGCGCTGTTGAGCAAGCGTTCGGTGTGCATCGCCTGGGCGCGGGAGTCGTCGATGATCAGCACTTTATAAGGTTCGTACTGGGCGACGCAGGTCAGGACTTCGATTTTTTCCAGCAGGCTGGAGGCTTCCAGGGTGCCGGTGAGGAACTCCTGGCCCCCGGCGCGCACGGCGGCCAGGCGGGTGGGGGTGTCGGTTTCGTGCAGGCTGAAGAACAGCAGCGGCAGTTTCTGCTCCAGGCCTTCCTGGGCTTCGGCGGCCAGCTTCAGGCCCAGGCCGGTGCCGCAGAAGTCCACGTCCATCACAATCGCGGCCGGCAGGCGTTCGGCCATGGACGAACGGAAGGCCGCCACGCTGTCCAGGGACTGCGCGCTCAAGCCAAAGAATTCCAGTTGCTTGGCCAGGCGCTCGGCGCGGTCGTGATCGGCCAGCATCACGTAGATGGGCTTGCGCATCGGCGGCAGGAAGGTCTGGTCCAACTGATCGCCCTGGCGCAGGCCGGTACGGGACAGGCGCTGCATCAAGCGGTTGAGGTCGGTGATCAGGTTGCTGCTCAGGCGGCCGCGGTTTTCATCCACGGCTTTAAGCGACTCGATGATGTGCCGGGCCAGTTGGCCATGCTCGGGTTGCTCAAAGCGCTCGGCAAAACGCAGCAGGCGCAGATTGGCCTCGCTGAGCTCGTTCAATTCGGCGTTCGACCATTCGCTGCGCTGCAAACGCTGCCAGATCTCAAGAATTTGACGCGCCTGATGAATTACCCGCTGGGCAAAGTGGTGCTTGAGACGCTCACGGCTGGGGTCTTCTGGCTCGGTCATATCCTGACTACTAGGTAAGGGTGCATGCTGAGGTCGACTGGTGGCTCTATGCTAGCACCTCTTTTCATTCGCACGAGTGTCATACGTCAATTAACTGCAACGTCCAGATGATTCATTTGCTGACTGTTGGGTCGCGTAGGCGCATCAGCGCCCATCCTTTATAGTTGAGTGCCAGCTTTACGCCACCTTGATTAAAAGCCCCGCACAGACGGGCACGATGGGGTAGGGTTGTGGTCGTAGCTATTGAACTCAAGTGACTGAAAGGATATCCGCCATGCTGGACTGGAAAAACCGTGCAGGCAGCGCCCCAGGCCCAAGCCCTGCGCCCAAGTCGGCCTCCCGCAGCTATTTTCGCAATTTGCTGATGAGTCGTGCCCTGCTGACCCTGGTTGTAATTTACCTGTTGGTCACCGGTGGCCTGGGTTGGTATTGGAGCCAGGAGCCGGCGCTGTTCCCGGTCCAGCAAAACGCGCAAATTGCCGCCGAAAAAGATGGCAAGCAAATGGTGATCGGCTTTACCACCGTCGAAACCGTCAAGACCGTGGTGGGCACCCTGCTGAACAAGCCGGGTGGCTATATCTCCAACGACCGCTTCCCGCCAGGGTTGTGGATGGACAATATGCCCAGCTGGGAATATGGCGTGCTGGTGCAGGTGCGTGACCTGACCCGCGCCCTGCGCAAGGATTTCGCCCGCTCGCAATCGCAATCGGCTGAAGACGCCGACCTGGCCAAGGCCGAGCCGCGCTTCAACTTCGATAACAAGAGCTGGGTGCTGCCTTCCAGTGAATCGGAGTACCAGGAAGGCATCAACTCCCTGAACCGCTACCAAGCGCGCCTGTCCGACCCCAACCAGAAAGGCGCCCTGTTCTATGCGCGTGCCGACAACCTGAACAACTGGCTGGGCGACGTCGCCACTCGCCTGGGTTCGTTGTCGCAGCGCCTGTCGGCCAGTGTGGGCCGGGTCAAGCTCAACACCGCGTTGAAAACCGAAGCGCTGGCGCCGGGCGAAGTGCCGCAGGTCGATGAAGAAGTGGTGGAAACCCCATGGATGCAGATCGACAACGTGTTCTATGAAGCCCGTGGCCAGGCGTGGGCCCTGTCCCACCTGTTGCGCGCCATCGAAGTCGACTTTGCCGACGTATTGGCCAAGAAAAACGCCACCGTCAGCGTACGCCAGATCATTCGTGAGCTGGAGGCGTCGCAGGAAACCCTGTGGAGCCCGATGATCCTCAACGGCAGCGGCTATGGCGTATTGGCCAACCACTCGTTGGTGATGGCCAACTACATCTCCCGCGCCAACGCCGCGGTGATCGACTTGCGTCAACTGCTGAACCAGGGTTGAGTCGTGGTCGATAGCGCCAAGGAGGTCGCGCACCGCGCGGCCTCGGATGCCGAACATATCGCCTGGGTCGACGAGCAGGACAACCTGCTCGGCGCCCTGGTGCGCGCCGACCTGCGTGAACGCGGGCTGATCGGGCGCGGTACCTACATCATGCTATTCAACTCAAAGGGCGAGTTGTGCGTGCACCGGCGCACCCTGAGCAAAGCCATCTATCCCGGTTACTGGGACGTGGCGGCAGGCGGGATGGTGGCGGCTGGCGAATCCTATGAGCAGTCGGCAGCCCGTGAGCTGGAAGAAGAGTTGGGCGTCAGTGGTGTTGAATTGACCGCCCACGACCACTTTTTTTTCGAGGATACGGGCAACCGGCTCTGGTGCTCGGCGTTCTCGGCGGTCTGGGATGGACCGCTGCAGCTGCAGCCCGAAGAGGTGCTGGAAGCGCGCTTTATGAGCATCGAGGCGGTGCTTGAGGATATCGAGCGAAAGCCCTATTGCCCCGACTCCCTGGCCGCATTAAAACGCTATCTGGCCGCGCGTCGCTAAAGTTGCATAAATTGGCGCCATTTGGCTCTTAGCAATCAGGCTTTTTGCCGTTACACTGCGCGACTTTTCAAGCCGAACCGCCACCGCGTCTCCCCGGCCCCTGTAGGAGCGAGCTTGCTCGCGAAAAAACCAATGTCACCGCGTGCTGCCTGAATGCCCGCGTTATCGTTGACGATTTTCGCGAGCAAGCTCGCTCCTACAGGGGCGGGGAGGGCTGAGCGGTTCGGTAGCGCTGCCCCTGCCTGAGTGGGGCTTCGCGGTCAGCCGCCCATTGCGGGCACTGACCAGTCTTCATCCTCCCAAGAGGATTGCCGGTGGCCAAAAAAGCCGCATCCTTCGCCGCCCTTGGTGGCCTGGTGTTTTCCACCGACGCAGGTCGGCATTGCCCGGACTGTCGCCAGCCCGTGGACGCCTGTACCTGCAAACAGACCCTGATTCCCGAAGGTGACGGCATTGCCCGCGTGCGCCGCGAGAGCAAGGGCCGTGGCGGCAAGACGGTGACCACCATCACCGGCGTGCCCCTGGCCGCCGAGCCACTCAAGGAGTTGGCCACCGTGCTGAAGAAGCGCTGTGGCACCGGTGGTGCCCTGAAAGACGGGATCATCGAAATCCAGGGCGATCACGTCGAGTTGCTGTTGGCCGAGTTGATCAAGCTCGGATACAAGGCGAAGAAATCCGGCGGCTAGCAGCCTCTGTGAAACCCGCACCGACGAGCGTGCTCGTCGTCTCCATGGTTTCACAGAGCCTGTTCCTGACCGGTGTCTAAACTCTGTCCTGCAAGTGGGGTCTACCCCTCTCACAGGCAAATCGTCATTTTCACTCTTTAGACTGCGCCAGCCTCTGACTTGGGTGGCGCTCTTCGACTTTATATAGGGGACTTCGATGTCCGTACGACGCACACGCAAAGACGATGGCAGCCAATGGACAGTTGCGGACAGCCGCAGTGTTTACGGGATTCGCCATTGGGGGGCCGGATATTTCGCGATCAATGATGCCGGTCGCGTTGAAGTCCGTCCGAACGGCCCGAACAGCTCGCCCATCGATTTGTACGAGCAAGTGGACGAGCTGCGCAAAAGCGGCCTGTCCCTGCCATTGCTGGTGCGCTTCCCGGATATCCTGCAAGACCGCGTGCGCCAGCTGACCGGTGCCTTCGACGCGAACATCGAGCGCCTGGAATACCAGAGCAAATACACCGCGCTGTACCCGATCAAGGTCAACCAGCAGGAAGCGGTGATCGAGAACATCATCGCCACCCAGGACGTGTCCATCGGCCTGGAAGCCGGCTCCAAGCCCGAGCTGCTGGCCGTGCTGGCCCTGGCACCGAAGGGCGGCACCATCGTCTGCAACGGTTACAAGGACCGTGAGTTCATCCGCCTGGCGCTGATGGGCCAGAAGCTGGGCCACAACGTGTTCATCGTGATCGAGAAAGAGTCCGAAGTGGGCCTGGTCATCGAAGAAGCCGCCAACCTCAAGGTCAAGCCACAGGTCGGCCTGCGGGTGCGCCTGTCGTCCCTGGCGTCGAGCAAGTGGGCAGACACCGGTGGTGAGAAGTCCAAGTTCGGCCTGTCGGCGGCGCAGCTGCTGTCGGTGGTCGAGCGCTTCCGCGCCGCGGGCCTGGACCAGGGCATCCGCCTGCTGCACTTTCACATGGGCTCGCAGATCGCCAACCTGGCGGACTACCAGCATGGTTTCAAGGAAGCCATCCGTTACTACGGCGAGCTGCGCAACCTCGGCCTGCCGGTGGACCACATCGACGTCGGTGGCGGCCTGGGCGTGGACTACGACGGTACCCACTCGCGCAACGCCAGTTCGATCAACTACGACATGGACGACTACGCCGGCGTGGTGGTGGGCATGCTCAAGGAATTCTGCGATGCGCAGAACCTGCCGCACCCCAACATCTTCTCCGAGAGCGGCCGCTCCCTGACTGCCCACCACGCCATGCTGGTGGTGCAGGTGACCGACGTCGAGAAACACAACGACGACGTGCCGGTGATCGAGAACAAGGAAAGCCTGCCCGAAACCGTGCAATGGCTGGTCGACCTGCTGGGCCCGACCGACATTGAAATGGTCACCGAAACCTACTGGCGCGCCACCCACTACATGAGCGACGTGGCCGCCCAGTACGCCGACGGCAAGCTGACCCTCGCGGAAAAAGCCCTGGCCGAACAGTGCTACTTCGCCGTGTGCCGTCGCCTGCACAACTCGCTCAAGGCCCGCCAGCGCTCGCACCGCCAGGTGCTGGACGAACTCAACGACAAGCTGGCCGACAAGTACATCTGCAACTTCTCGGTATTCCAGAGCTTGCCGGACACCTGGGCCATCGGCCAGGTCCTGCCGATCCTGCCGCTGCACCGCCTCGACGAAGAGCCGCTGCGCCGTGCGGTGCTGCAGGACCTGACTTGCGACTCCGACGGCAAGATCAAGCAATACGTCGACGAGCAGAGCATCGAGACCAGCCTGCCGGTACATGGCTTGAACGAAGGCGAAGACTACCTGCTGGGGATCTTCCTGGTGGGCGCCTACCAGGAAATCCTCGGGGACATGCACAACCTGTTCGGTGACACCGACTCGGTGAACATCTACCAGCGTGACGATGGCACGGTGTACAGCGCCGGGATCGAGACCCACGACACCATCGAAGACATGCTGCGCTACGTGCACTTGTCGCCGGAGGAGTTGATGACCCACTACCGTGACAAGTGCGCCAGCGCGAAGATCACGGCGGCCGAGCGCACCCAGTTCCTGGATGCGCTGCGCCTGGGCCTGACCCGCTCGTCCTACCTGTCCTCCTAAGACCGGCAGGCAGCGATCCAAACGGTGGGAGCCCGCTTGTGTAGGAGCGGGCTTGCCCGCGAAAGCAGTGGATCAGTCAATACAGGTGCTGACTGATCTGCCGTCATCGCGGCACAGGTATCTACACAATTTTGCTGCATCGCATAAACCCAGGCAGATAGGGCTGTTGTGGCGAGCGGGCTTGTCGGAACGCCGCATCGCCCGCGCTGGGCGGCGAAGCAGCCCCAATAAGCCGAATGCGTTGTACCAGATACGCCGCAGCGGCTGGTTTTGGGGCTGCTTCGCCGCCCAGCGCGGGGCAAGCCCGCTCGCCACAGGGAAGATCGTCAGTTTCTGAAAGTTGTGTAGATACCTAGGGTCATCGCGGGCAAGCCCACTCCCACACTAGTTGGCGCCCAGCCAAAGCCCTTGCCGATTCAGCCGCCAGGCAATCGCCCACAACGTCAAACTGCGCACCGCCATGAACAGCAGGAACGTTATCCACAGCCCGTGGTTACCCAACCCCTGCAACGCCCAGGCAACTGGCAGCATCATCAGCACCGTCAGCAACATGCCATTGCGCATCTCCCGCGCGCGGGTCGCGCCAATAAACAAACCATCCAGCAGATAACTCCACACCGCAATCAACGGCAGTACCGCCAGGTACGGCAGGTAGATATCGGCGGTTGCGCGCACGCTGGGGATATCGGTTTGCATGGCGATAAACAAGTGGCCGGCGAAGGTGAACAGCAGCACAAAGCCGAGACTGGCGATCAGCGACCAGCCGCAGGCGACTACCAGCGAGCGGCGCAATGCCTGGCGATCATGGGCGCCGATGGCGTGGCCGCAGAGTGCCTCCACTGCGTGGGCGAGGCCATCCAGCGCATGGGCCGTCAGCAAGAGCCCGTTGAGCAGCAGGGCATTGGCCGCGACCGTGGCATCGCCCAGCCGAGCGCCTTGCACCGTGATCATGAAAAACACCGATTGCAGCGCCAGGCTGCGAATGAAAATGTCGCGGTTGACCGCCAGCAGCGCGCGCCAGCTTTGCCAGACCTTGAGCGCCGCCCAGGCAATATGCCCGGGGTAGGCGCGCAGGGCTTTTTGCGTGAGGGCCAGGCCGAGCAGGGCGCCGGTCCATTCGGCAATCACCGAGGCCCGTGCCGAACCGACCACGCCCCAGTCCAGGCCCAGCACAAACCACAGGTTCAGGGCGATGTTCACCAGGTTGGTGGTCAAAAGAATCGCCAGCGGCGCCCGGGCGTTTTGCGTGCCGAGGAACCAGCCCACCAGCGCATAAGTGGCCAACGCCGCAGGTAACCCGAACAGGCGGGTGTGGAAAAACTCGCGGGTCAGTTGATTCAACTCGGCCGAAGGCTGCATCCATTCCAGCGCCAGATGGCTCAGGGGAATGCCCACCGTGCCCAGCACCATGGCCAACCCCAGCGCCAACAGCAGGCCTTGCAACAGGATTTGCCGCAGCGCCGCGCCATCATTGCGCCCGGCCGCCTGGGCGGCGAACCCGGTGGTGCCCATGCGCAGAAACCCCATGGCCCAGGCCAGGAAGGTATACAGACTGGCCCCCACGGCCACCGCGCCCAACTGGTGCGCGTGGGGCAGGTGGCCGATGACCATGCTGTCCACCAAGGCCACCAGCGGCACCGAGATATTCGACAGAATCATCGGCGCGGCCAGGGCCCAGACACGGCGATGGGTGGGGCGGTGACGCCAGTCGGTGAGTAAGGTGGACATTCGGGCTCCTTGGGGGAGCGGCATTGTAACTGGCCCTCAACAGCGGCGCAGATCCAAATGTGGGAGCGGGCTTGCTCGCGAATGCGGTGGATCAGTCAACCTATATATTGGCTGATCCACCGCATTCGCGAGCAAGCCCACAGGGGATTTTCTACGCTTTTGAGGTAGCCGAGAACCAAACCGCCCTCCGTCGGTCAATGTGAGCAGCGCCACAGCCACTTGGCTGGCACTGATATATAGTTCACCCCTCAGACACCCCGACAACGAGTGCCCCATGCTTAACAAAGGATTGTTCCTGGCCTGTGCGCTGGCCCTGCTGAGCGCCTGCGATTCTTCCGATAAACCGGCTGCACCCACTGCCCCTGCGGCGGCGGTGACGGCGCCAAAGCCGGCCAAGGCCGCGGTGGATGTGGCGACGCTCAAGCAGCGTTATGCCGGCCGTGAGTTAAGCGTGGTGGACGTGTCTGAGGTGCAACTGGATGGCGCCAGCACCTTGTCGGTGAGTTTTTCAATCCCGCTGGATCCCGAGCAGAAGTTCGCCGACAAACTGCACCTGGTGGACAGCAAGTCTGGCAAGGTCGACGGTGCCTGGGAGCTTTCCGACAACCTGATGGAACTGCGCCTGCGTCACCTGGAGCCCCAGCGCAAGCTGGTGCTGACCGTGGACGCCGGGCTGCGTGGGGTCAACGACGCCAAGCTCGCCGCTGAATACACGGCACGCCTGGAAACCCGCGACCTGCAAGCCACCGTCGGCTTCGCCAGCCGTGGCACCCTGTTGCCCACTCGTCTGGCCGAAGGCCTGCCGGTGATCGCGTTGAATGTCGACAAGATCGACGTCGAATTCTTCCGCATCAAACCCGAGTCGCTGCCGGCGTTCCTCGCCCAGTGGGGCCGCAATACCAGCCTGCAAAGCTACGAATCCCGTGAACTGTTGCCCATGGCCGACCTGGTCTACGGCGGCCGCTTCGACCTCAATCCTGCGCGCAATACCCGCGAAACCCTGTTGTTGCCCATCGCCGGCCTCAAGCAGCTGCAACAGCCGGGCGTGTACCTGGCGGTGATGCGTGCTTCGGGCACCTACAACTATTCGCAACCGGCCACGTTGTTCACCCTCAGTGATATCGGCCTGTCGGTACACCGTTACGCCAACCGCCTGGATGTGTTCACCCAGGCTCTGGAGGGCGGCAAGGCGCTGGATGGCGTCGAGCTGGAAATCCTCGATGCCGAAGGCCGCGTGTTGGGCCAGGGCAAGACCGAGAAGGGTGGCCACGCTGAACTGCCGCTGCCGAAAAAGGCCCAGGTATTGCTCGCCAAACAGGGCGAGCAGACCAGCCTGTTGCGCCTCGACAGCGCAGCCCTGGACCTGGCCGAGTTCGATATCGGCGGCCAGCCCGCGCACCCCCTGCAATTCTTTGTGTTCGGCCCGCGCGACCTGTACCGCCCTGGCGAAACCGTGCTGCTCAATGCCTTGCTGCGCGACAAGGACGGGAATGCCGTCAAGCCGCAACCGGTGAGTGTTGAAGTACGCCGCCCGGATGAGCAGGTCAGCCGCAAATTCGTGTGGGATGCCGATGCCTCCGGCCTCTATCAATACCAACTGCAACTGGCCGGCGAAGCGCCGACCGGGCGCTGGCAACTGGTGTTCGACCTGGGTGACGGCAAGCCGCAACTGTACGAATTCCTCGTCGAAGACTTCCTGCCCGAGCGCCTGGCCCTGGAGCTCAAGGGCAGCGATACACCGCTTAGTCCTGCGGACAATGCGGTTATCCAGGTCAATGGCCGCTACCTCTACGGCGCCCCTGCGGCGGGCAATCGCCTGAGCGGGCAAGTGTATGTGCGGCCGTTGCGCGAGGCGGTCAAGTCGCTGCCCGGTTATGAGTTTGGCTCGGTGACTGAAGAAGAACTGAGCCAGGATTTTGAACTGGATGAAAGCGTGCTCGACGCCAAGGGCGAGGAAAAACTCACCCTGGAAAGCAAGTGGAGCGAGGCCAAGTCACCGCTGCAACTGATCGTCCAGGCCAGCCTGCAAGAGTCCGGCGGGCGCCCGATCACCCGGCGCCTGGTGCAGCCGGTCTGGCCTGCCGAGCAACTGCCCGGCCTGCGTGGCCTGTTCGATGGCAAGGAAACCAATGGCGACGGCCCCGCGGAGTTTGAAGTGCTGCTGGCCAACCAGCAGGGCCAGAAACTCGCGGTCGACAACCTCAAGGTCCGCCTGGTTCGCGAGCGCCGCGACTACTACTGGAACTACTCGGACAACGATGGCTGGAGCTATCACTACAACGAGAAATTCCTCAACCTCGATGAGCAGACCGTCAACATCAAGGCCGGCGACACGGCCAAGGTCAGCTTCCAGGTGGAGTGGGGCCCGTACCGCGTCGAAGTCGAAGACCCGCAGACCGGCCTGATCAGCAGCAAGCGCTTCTGGGCCGGTTACCAGGCCCAGGACAACACCGAAGGCGGCGCCGTGCGCCCCGATCAGGTCAAGCTGGCGCTGGACAAACCGGCGTATGGCGATGGCGATACGGCCAACGTCACCGTCACCCCGCCGGCGGCTGGTAAAGGCTACCTGTTGGTGGAGTCCAGCGAAGGCCCGCTGTGGTGGCAAGAGATCGACGTGCCGGCCGAAGGCAAGAGCTTTGCGGTGAAACTCGACCCGAAATGGTCGCGCCATGACCTGTATGTGAGTGCGCTGGTGATTCGCCCGGGTGAGCGCAAGGCCAACATCACGCCTAAACGCGCCGTGGGCTTGCTGCATCTGCCGTTGGATCGTACACAGCGCAAACTGGGCCTGACCCTGACCGCGCCGGAAAAAATGCGCCCCAAACAGCCACTGACGGTCAAGGTCGCGGCAAAAAATGCCGATGGCAGCGTGCCCAAACAGGTGCATGTGCTGGTGGCAGCGGTGGACGTGGGTATCCTTAACATCACCGAATACCCAACCCCGGATCCGTACTCCAGCCTGTTTGGCCGCAAGGCCTACGGTGTGGACCAGTTCGATATCTATGGGCAGTTGATCGAAGCCGGCCAGGGCCGCCTGGCCAGCCTGGCCTTTGGTGGTGACGCGGCGCTGGCCAAGGGCGGCAAGCGCCCGGACACCAGCGTCACTATCGTCGCTTTGCAAAGCGCGCCGGTGACCTTGAACGACAAAGGCGAGGGCGAAGTCAGCGTCAATATCCCTGACTTCAACGGCGAACTGCGTCTGATGGCCCAGGCCTGGAGTGACGACCGCTACGGCATGGCCGAGGCCAAGACCGTGATCGCCGCGCCCTTGATTGCCGAACTGTCGGCCCCACGCTTCCTCGCCGGCGGCGACCAGACGCGCCTGGCACTGGACCTGTCCAACCTGTCGGGCAAGGCACAGAAGCTGGATGTGCAACTGACCGCCGAAGGTCAACTGACCCTGCTGGGCGAGCCATCGCACAGCGTGCAACTGACCGAGGGCCAGCGCACCACCTTGCAGATTCCGGTGCGCGCGCTGGGTGGCTTCGGCCAGGGCAAAGTCAAGGTCACGGTCAATGGCCTGGACCTGCCGGGCGAGAACCTGCCGGCGTTTACCCGCGAATGGACATTGGGCGTGCGCCCGGCTTATCCGGCGTTGCTCAAGCAATACCGTGCGGTGCTCAAGGATGAAGCCTGGAGCTTGCCGGATGCGGAGCTGGCCTTGTTTGAACCCGCCGGGCGTGAGGCGCTGTTGAGTCTGTCGAGCCGGCCACCGTTGAACCTTGGCGAGCAGATTCGTGCACTCAAGGCCTACCCATACGGTTGCCTGGAGCAAACCGCCAGCGGCCTGTATCCGTCGCTGTATGCCGATGCCACCGTGCTGGCGCGCCTGGGTTTGACCGGTGAGCCGGATGCCGAGCGCAAGCGCAAGATCGAACTGGGTATCGAACGCCTATTGGGCATGCAGCGCTACAACGGCAGCTTTGGTTTGTGGGGCGCCGATGGCGAGGAAGAGTACTGGCTGACGGCTTACGTCACCGACTTCCTGCTGCGCGCCCGCGACCAGGGCTTTGCGGTACCGCCTGAAGCGCTGAAGAAGGCCAGCGAACGCCTGCTGCGCTACGTGCAGGAACGCAACCTGATCGAAGTCGACTACAGCGACAACGCCGACCACACACGCTTCGCCGTGCAGGCCTATGCCGGCCTGGTGCTGTCACGTACCCAGCAGGCACCGTTGGGTGCCTTGCGCAGCCTGTTCGAGCGCCGCAGCGATGCGCGTTCGGGCCTGCCGCTGGTGCAGTTGGCGATTGCCTTGCAGAAGATGGGCGATCAGCCGCGTGCCGACCAGGCGCTGCTGGCGGGTCTTGCCGTACAGCGCAAGGCCAATGAATGGCTGGCCGACTACGGCAGCCCGCTGCGTGACCAGGCGATGATCCTGGCCTTGCTCGAAGAAAACGACCTGGCCAAGGGCAAGCGTGAAGAGCGCCTGTTCGAGCTGTCGGACCAGATGGCGGCCAGCCCATGGTTGTCGACCCAGGAGCGCAACTCGCTGTTCCTCGCCGGCCGTGGCTTGCTGGGCAAGCCGGAAACCAACTGGACTGCCCAGTTGAGCAGCGGCGGCGAAACCCGCGAGCTGAACAATGGCCAGTCCGGCCTGAAGCTGGAAGGGCCGTTGCTGGCCTCCCCGCTGACCTTGCGCAACCCAGGCAGCGAGCCGATTTACCAGCAACTGAGCATTTCCGGTTATCCACAGCAGGCGCCAGCGGCGGGCGGTGAAAACCTGAGCATCCGCCGCGAATACCTGGGGATGAATGGCCAGCCGCTGAACCTGCAAAGCCTGCGCAGCGGTGACCTGGTGCTGGTGCATATTGCGGTCAGCGCCAAGAAGCAACGGGTACCGGATGCATTGGTTGTCGATCTGCTGCCGGCTGGCCTGGAGCTGGAGAACCAGAACCTGGGGCAAAGCGCTGCCAGCCTGGAAAACGCCAGCAGCCAGGTCAAGGAGTGGCGTGAGTCGATGCAGAATGCGTCGATCAAGCATCAGGAGTATCGCGATGATCGTTACGTGGCAGCGCTGAACCTGGACGGCTACGGCACCACGCACCTGCTGTACCTGGCTCGCGCGGTCACACCTGGGACATATCGCGTACCGCCACCGCAAGTGGAGTCGATGTACCGGCCGAACTGGCAGGCAGTGGGGGAAACCCCGGCGGATATGGTGATCAAGGGGCGTTAAGCGCCCCACCTGTGGGAGCAGGCTCTATCTTTAATGTGGGAGCGGGCTTGTGTGGGAGCGGGCTTGCTCGCGAAAGCGGTGTGTCAGTCGCTGAATGAATCGGCTGAAAAATCGCTTTCGCGAGCAAGCCCCACACAAGCCTTTCCTCCATAGGCTGTGTATTTAATGCACAACCCAACTGAGCAGCCACAGCCCCAGCAGCAACCAGATAATCCCCATGATGATCGAGGCCCGCATAAATGCCCGGACTGCCGAGTACAGCAGCATCAGGCCAATGATCAGGGTGATGATGCTGATGATCGAGGTATCCATGCCCAGGGTGCGGGACAGGCCATCGATAAAATTGCCACCGGCATTGGTCAGGGCGCCGAACAGTCCGCTGAGCCCGTCGACGATAAAGCGGATGACCGAACCGAGCGCCTGGCCCAGCCATTCGAAAAAGCTTTCTACCTGCATATGAGTTTCCTGATGAAAGGGTGGGCGTATCTGCCGGACCTGAGCCTTTGGTCGCCAATCCCTTGGGCGAGTTCCCTTGAAGCATAGAGGTTTGCCCGTTTGAATTTGCGAATAGTTGCACGCGCTACCCTGGGTAGCCTGCTGGTGGTGACAGCCCTGCTTTGGCTGGCCGACCGCCTCTGGCCGTTGCCGCTGCCCAAGGACGACCTGGCCCGCGTGGTGCTGGCCGAAGATGGCACGCCGCTCTGGCGTTTCGCGGATGCCAACGGCGTATGGCGTTACCCGGTCGCCACCGGTGAAGTCTCGCCGTATTACCTCGATGCGCTGCTGACCTACGAAGACCGTTGGTTCTACCAACACCCCGGCGTCAACCCGCTGGCCCTGGTGCGGGCGACCTGGCAGAACCTCTCCGGGGCGCGGGTGGTGTCCGGCGGCAGCACCTTGTCGATGCAAGTGGCGCGCCTGCTCGATCCCCATTCGCGCACCTTGCCGGGCAAGTTTCGCCAGCTGTGGCGCACGGCGCAGTTGGAGTGGCACCTGTCCAAGGATCAAATCCTCAACCTGTACCTCAATCGCGCGCCCTTCGGTGGCACCTTGCAGGGGGTGGCAGCAGCCAGTTGGGCGTACCTGGGCAAGTCTCCACAGCACCTGACCCACGCCGAAGCGGCCTTGCTCGCGGTGCTGCCCCAGGCGCCGAGCCGCCTGCGCCCGGATCGCCACCCGCAGCGCGCCCAGGAGGCGCGGGACAAAGTGCTGCGGCGCCTGGCCGAGTTTCAGGTCTGGCCGCAGTCGGCGGTCGACGAGGCCCTGGAAGAACCCCTGTTGCTGGCGCCGCGCCTGGAACCCAGCCTGGCGCCGCTGCTGGCGCGCCGCCTGAACCGTCCTGACAGCCCGCCGCTGATTCGCACCACGATCGACGCGACCCTGCAACGCCGTCTCGAAGACCTGCTGCTGGGCTGGCGCGCACGCCTGCCGGAGCACACCTCGGCGGCCATCCTCGTGGTCGAGGAAGAAAGCATGGCCGTGCGCGCCTACCTGGGTTCGGTGGACATCAACGATGCACGGCGCTTTGGCCATGTGGACATGATCAGCGCCCTGCGCTCGCCGGGCTCGACCCTCAAACCCTTCCTGTATGGCATGGCCCTGGACGCGGGGCTGATTCATTCCGAATCGCTGCTGCAGGATGTGCCGCGGCGCTACGGCGATTACCGGCCGGGCAATTTCTCCATGGGCTTTACCGGTGCGGTGCCGGCCAGTACGGCGCTCTCCAGCTCATTGAACCTGCCGGCGGTGCAACTGCTGGAAGCCTACGGGCCCAAGCGCTTTGCCGGGGAGATGCGCATCGGCGGCATGCCCCTGGCGTTGCCGGCGCTGGCTGAACCGAACCTGGCGTTGATCCTCGGCGGTGCCGGCAGCCGCCTGGAGGACCTGGTCGGCGGCTACAGCGCGTTGGCCCGTGACGGCAAGAGCGCCGCGATCCGCTTGCAGCCGGGGGATGCGCTCAAGGAGCGTCCGCTGTTATCGCCAGGTTCGGCGTGGATCGTGCGGCGCATCCTCAGTGGCCAGGCACGGCCGGATCGTGATCCCCGGGCCGAGTTGGTACAGCGTCCGGTGCTGGCCTGGAAGACCGGCACCAGCTACGGCTTTCGCGATGCCTGGGCCATCGGGGTCGGGCCACGCTACTTGATTGGAGTGTGGATCGGCCGCCCGGACGGCACCCCGGTGCCGGGCCAGTTTGGGCTGGCCTCGGCGGCGCCGTTGATGCTGCAAGTGCACGATGTGCTGACCAATCGCGACAGCCAGCGCGGCATTACCGCGCCCGTCAAAGCCGTGCCGATGAACGTCGGCGTGGCGGCGATCTGTTGGCCCCTGGGCCAGCCCATGGGGCGTAGCGACCCCAATTGCCGGCGCCAGCGCTTTGCCTGGACGCTGGACAACACCACGCCGCCGACCTTGCAGGCACTGGATCAGCCGTTGGGTGTCGGCTTGATGGAAACCATATGGGTCAACGCCAAAGGCTTGCGCGTGGCCGCCAGTTGTCCGGGCGCGGTATCGCGGGATATTGCACTGTGGCCGGCACCGTTGGAGCCGTGGCTGCCGAAGATCGAGCGGCGTGACGCTCGCATCCCCGCGCCAGACCCGGATTGCCCGCCACCGGCGTTGGCGGCGTCGTCGCCGTTGTCGGTGGTGGGCGTGCGGGAGGGAGATCAACTGCGCTTGCCGGCGGGCAGCCAGCAGCAGTTGCGCTTGAAGCTATCGGCGTTGGGCGGCAGTGGGCGGCGCTGGTGGTTCCTTAACGGGGCGCCGCTGGGCGACAGTGCCAACCAGGACAGTATCAATGCCAGCCTGGAGCAGTTGGGGCGCTATCAACTGAGTGTGCTCGATGAGGCGGGGCAGACGGCCCGGGTTGAGTTCAGCGTGGTTGATTAGATCGCTATCGCAGGCAAGCCAGCTCCCACAGTTTGATTTTTGAATACCGTCAAATGTGGGCGCTGGCTTGCCAGCAATGGCGGCCTTGAGCGCGCCGCAAATTTATTTGCCATCCCCGCCCTTGAGCCCGAAGCTATACCCCTTCAGGAGCCCCCCATGAATCTCGAACACCTTACCGAACGCATGCATCGCATCCGCGATAACAACGACTGGAAACAGTTCCACAGCCCGAAAAACCTGGCCATGGCCGCCAGTGTCGAAATGGCTGAACTGGTAGAAATCTTCCAGTGGTTGAGCGAAGACCAATCCCGCCAGTTACCCGCCGACAAACTCGCCCACGCCGGCCAGGAAGTGGGTGACATCGTGCTCTATCTCCTGCTGCTGTGCGGTGAGCTGGGCCTGGATATGAACCAGGTGGTAAGCGCCAAGCTGGCTGACAACGAGCGGCGGTTTGCCCATGAGTGATCGTCATTTCGACCAGTTGGCCACGCGATTTGCCGAGAAGATCTACGGCGGTGCCAAGGGCGCGATTCGCCTGGCCGTGTTGCAGGCCGACCTGATCGAGGCCCTGCCGGATCGCCCCTTGCGCGTGCTGGATATCGGCGCAGGCCTGGGCCATATGTCGCTGTGGCTGGCCGAGCGCGGGCATCAGGTGACGTTGGCCGAACCCGCCGAGCCGATGCTTGAAGGCGCCCGCCAGCGATTCGCCGAGGCGGGGCAGACTGCAACGTTCATCCAGGCACCGTGGCAGGAGCTGTTGGGTCAGCTCACCGAACCCTATGACCTGGTGCTGTGCCACGCCGTGCTGGAATGGCTGGCCGAACCCCACGCGATCCTGCCGGTGCTGCACCAGTTGACGACGCCGGGCGGCTGGTTGTCCCTGGCGTTCTATAACCGTGATGCGTTGATTTATCGCAACTTGCTCAAGGGCCACTTTCGCAAGATGCGCAAGAACGACATGGCCGGCGAAAAACAGAGCCTGACCCCGCAACAGCCCCTGGACCCGCGTGAACTGGCGGCGCAACTTGAAGGCCTGTGGCAGGTCGAAAGCCAGAGCGGGGTACGGGTATTTCACGACTACATGCCGGTGGAGTTCCAGGCCCGCGCCGATTTGCAGGACTTGTTGGAGATGGAACTCGCTCACCGTCGTCACCCAAGCTTTGCCGGACTTGGGCGTTATTTGCACTGGATCTGCCGTCCGGTTTAAGCGGCCCAGTCTGCGGAGATCGAAATGAAGCGCTGTGCATTGATCCTGCTGTGCCTGGGGCTGGGTGCCTGCTCCAGCAACAACCCGTATGTTGCGGCGTCCAAGCCCATGCCGCCGGCGCCTGCCCAGGCCGCCAACACCTTTGACGCCAGCGCCTACCCGGCGCCGGTGCGCGACTATGGCGCCTACCGCAACTGGGCCTGGCGCAACGGCCAATTGCCGGCGGGCTCGGCCTGGGCCGATCCTGCGCAGATCGCCGAAGCCGTCAGCGGTGCCCTCGACCAGCGCGGCCTGCGCCCGGTACATGACCAGCGTGCGCCGGACTTGCTGGTCAGCGCCGACGTGCACCTGGAAAAGCGCCTGCGCCAGGTGCAGGACGATTATGGCTATGGCTACGGTGGCTACAATCGTTATGGCAACGGCTACGGCATGTACAACTCGGTGCCGATTGTGCGCACCTATGAAGTGCAGGTCGTGGTGGTGCGCGTCAACCTGTTCGACGCCCGCACGGGCCAGCCGGTGTGGAGCGCCAGCGCCGAAACGGGCAGCCAGGGCAGCTTGAGTGAACGTGGTGATGCCTTGCGCCAGGCTGTGCAGAAGGCGATGACGGCGTATCCTCCGAGTTAACAGCTATTCTCATCTCAGGTTCGGTTTGCCCTTTGGAGAACTACCATGTTGCGTCGTATCGCTTTGCTCGCTTTTGCCGTGCTGCTGGGCGGTTGCCAGACCCATCAGGTCAACCACGACTTTGACGCCAGCCGCGACTTTGGTGCCTACCGTAGCTGGGCCTGGAAAGATCCGGCGTTGCAGTACCGACCTGACGATCCGCGGATCAAGAGTGACCTTACCGAACAGCGCATCCGCCAGGCGGTGGCCGACCAGCTCGACCAACGCGGCCTGCGCCCGGCCGCCCCCGGGGCCAAGGCTGACGTGAACGTGCAGGCCTACCTGATCGTCGAAGATCGCCAGCAACAAGTCACCACCAACTACGGCGGCGCCTGGGGTGGCCCGTGGAATGGCTATTGGGGCGCGCCGATGTACAACGAAACGCGCAACGTCACCTATAAGGTCGCCACCCTCCAGATCGACCTGCTCGACGGCAAGGACGGCAAGCTGGTGTGGCGCGGCAGCGATGAACAGATGATGAGCAGCTCCCCCAGCCCCCAAGACCGCAGCGCGGCGATCCGGGCGACGGTGACCAAGGTGCTGTCCAACTACCCGCCACGGTAAGTCGTACTCGGTCCGAACAGGCGCGGGCTTTCTGTGGCGAGCGGGCTTGCCCCGCGCTGGGCTGCGAAGCAGCCCCAGTGAACCGAATGCGGTGTATCAGGTTCTCCGTGGCGTCTGGTTTTGGGGCTGCTGCGCAGCCCAGCGCGGGGCAAGCCCGCTCGCCACAAAGGGTTGGTGGGCCTTGAGGGTTCCGTCAGTCGCCAAAGTGGCAACTTGCCAGCGCACCTCCCAAGCCTTGTCTACACTGGTGTTCATTACAGGAGAGTAAGCGCTCGGCAGTTCGCCGGCAAAGGAGTGCTCGATGTCTCCCCGACTTCGTTCTGGCCAACGTGGCGCAATCGGTCTGGTGTTCGCCGGGACCTTGGCCTTGGCCCTGGTGTTTCTGTTGCTGGTGGTCGATAGCGGTCGCCTGTACCTGGAAAAACGCAAGCTGCAGGCCGTTGCCGACACCGCCGCCCTGGAAGCCGCCAACCGCGGCGGGCAGTGTGCAGGCAGCACCACCGCCGTCGACTACGCCAAGCAGAACGCCACCCGCAATGGCTTCACCGTCGTCGCCAACGACCCCAGCCGCGCCCTGGCGGTGACGTGTGGGACGTTGTTGACCAATGGCCTCAACACCCGTGTCTTTACGGCGGATGCCACCAAGAATGAGGCCATCCGCGTAGTCGCGAGCCGCACCGTCACCACGGGTATCGCCAATGGGGTGTGGAAGTTGTTCAGCGGGACGTACAACGCAAGTACTACGTTGACTGCGACAGCGGTGGCGGCGCTGGCGCCGCCGGTGGCGCAATTGACGATTCGCAGTTCGCTGCTGACGGTCAATTCGGCTCAGTCAGACATCTTGAACAAAACCATCGGTGGCTTGCTTGGTGGTGGCCTGTCCCTGACCGCCGTGGGTTGGCAGGGCTTGATCAATACCAATGTGAACCTGCTCAGTTACCTGGACCAACTGGCTATTCAAGCGAATGTGGCGGCGGGTGACTACGCGACGCTGCTCAACACCGCGGTTTCGGCGACGCAATTGATCGACGCGGCGGTCAAGGTGCTGCAAACCAACGGTTCGGCGGTCGCGGCGACGATCACCAACGTGCTTGCCATCGAAGCCATCGCACCGAATACCAAGGTGCTCAAACTGGGCGATTTGTTAAATGTCGCGACGGGCACGCCCACAGCGGCCTTGAATACGGATGTGCAGTTGTTCCAGTTGCTGCAGGGCGTGGCCCAACTCTCCAATGGCAATAGTTTGGTGAGGGCAGATTTTCAATTGAGCGTGCCACTGGTCGCCACCTTCTCAGTCAAAACCAAAGTCATGGAGCCGCCACAGCTATCCGCCATCGGCAACCCCGCGCTGGCCAAGGCTGGCTTGGCTACGGGGACAAATCAGATTTCCGTGCGCACTGCACAAGTACGCACGTTGATCTCGGTGGATGCGCCGATTTTGAGGACGGTTTCTTCTGTGATATCGGGGCTGGCAAGCTTGACTGATCCGGTGACCAAAGTGGTGAAGGGGCTTTTGAATCTGGATCTGGCAGCTATCGTGAATGGGCTGTTATGTGCCTTGAGCTGTGAGTACACCAGCGTTGATATTGCCAGTCAGTTGGATGTTTATATCGAGGCCGCCAGTGGCGAAAGTCATGTCACCGACTTCACCTGTGCAACATCCGCAACCAAGACATTAACCGCCCAGGCCACCAGTTCATTGGCCACCCTGGCAGTCGGCAACATTGACCCTACCAAGGCGTTCTCCTCATCGACATCGGTGGATGTCCAGCCGATACGCCTGATTGATATTGGCACTCAGCATTGCACCCTGCTGGGTGGCTGCGCTGCACGTAAACCCAACGTTGGCGGCGGATTCTTGCTGATGGCTCAGTCAGCCGTGGGGCAGAGAACAGAAAGCCTGTTTTATTCACCGGTGGCAGAAATGAACCTCCCGCCGACCTATAAAAGTATCTCCAGTATCAACATCGTCAACAGCCTGGGTAATACCTTGAATGGCCTTCAGGTGACCTATGCACCGCCCCCCGCCCCAGCCGTTCCGAATGGCGCACTGGCGGGTGTCGCGACGCTCCTGGCAACGATCACCACGACCCTTGTCGGTCTCGTTCAAGGGCTTTTGTCCCCGCTGCTGGACCCTATCGTCAATACGCTGTTGGCTGCCTTGGGCATCAACCTGGGCAATGCCGAAGTCGGCGCCAACCTCACCTGCCACATGGGCCGCGCCTACCTCGTCATCTAACCCCCACCCACCACCGGCAACTCCACACAAAACCGCGCCCCGTGTTCACTGTTGGCGACGCTCAGGCGTCCGCCCATGTTTTCCACAATGCCGTAGCTCACCGACAACCCCAGCCCGGTGCCGACGCCAATGGGCTTGGTGGTAAAGAACGGCTCGAAGATGCGCTCCAGCAACCGTGCATCGATGCCGCCGCCGTTGTCTTCGACAAAGAGGCGCACATGGCGGCTGTCGTGTTCGCTGTACAGCGCGATCCATGGGTGGAAGTCGTGGTTTTTTTCGTGCCGTGCCATCAGCGCGTCGCGGGCGTTGACTACCAGGTTGATCAGTACCTGTTCCAGTTGGTCCACATGGCCGTTGACCTGCGCGCTGAAGTCCATGGGGGTGATGCGCAGGTCCACGCCCTTGCCGCGCAGGCCTTCGCCCAGCAGTGACTGGGTACCTTCCACTGCCTGGGCAGGGTCGAAGGGTTGTTGCTCGACCTCCGAGCGGCGGCCGAACACGCGCATATGGTCCACCACCCTGGCCGCACGCTGGACCTGGGCGTCGATGCGCTGGAGTTTTTCGGTCAGGTAGTCGATCTGTACGTCGCCGTTGCTCAGGCGCTTGAGCACATTGACGATGGCCATGCGCATCACGTTCAGCGGTTGGTTGATCTCATGGGCCAGGCCCGTAGCCATTTCGCCGAGGGTGGCCATTTTTGCGCTTTGGGTCAGTTGCTGCTGGGAGCGGCGCACTTCAGTGTTGTCACGGCCCACGGCCTGGATTTCCTGCAGTTGGCCGTGTTCGTCGAACACGCCACGGTCGGACCACACCCACCACGCATGTTCGCGCCCCGGCAGTTGCAGGCTGATTTCGGCAGTACTGACGGGGAACTCCGGGCTCAACTGGCCGATGCGTTTTACGAAGGCGTTGCGCTGTTCTTCAGATAACCAGTGGCCCAGGTTGACCCCCGGCAACTGTGCCGGCGTACATTCCAGGTAGTTGGCCAGGGGCGTGTTGCCGAAGGTCAGGGTCAGGTCAGGGCGGTAGCGGCAGATCATGGCCGGCGAGTCTTCGACGAGGATGCGATAGCGCTCTTCGCTGTCCTTGATCTGTTGCGCCGCCAGGGTCGCTTCCGTGACGTCCAGCCACAGGCCGACGGCTTCCACCGGCAAGCCAAGGTCGTCGCGCAAAAGCTTGGCTTCGTCCAGCAGCCAGTGGTAATTGCCCTGGCGATCGCGCACGCGGTAGCGACTGCGCACGCTGCCTTCGCGCAGCAATTGCCGGGTGCGTTCGAAGTACAGGTCACGGTCTTCGGGGTGTACCCATTCCACGGAGGTGTCGTGGGTGCATTCGGCCAGGGTCCAGCCCAGCAGCGGCAGCAGGCTGTCGCTGAAGAATGCCGGGTGCAGCGCGCCGTTGACGTAGCGCTGCACGTAGATCACCGCCGGGGAGCTGGCGATCAGGTTGTCCAGGCGGGCATGGGCGGCGGCGGCCTGTAGTTGCTGGTTCTTGATGTCGCTGATGTCGAGCATGAAACCGATCCAGCGCCGATGTTCGCCGGTGCCCAGCACCTGGCCCTGTACGCGGTACCAGATGGGGTTCTGCTTGGCGTCGCTGCGCAGCAGGCGCACGCTGGTCAGTAGCGGTTTGCCCAGGGTTTGCAGGTCTTGCAGGCGGCTGTTGAGCTCCTGGCGGTCGGCGGGGTGAATCAACTCCAGCCAGTTGCCCAGCACCTGTTTGGTCGGCGCATCTTCCGGGCTCAGGCTGCGCATCAGTTGCGGCGCCAGCAGGATCTCTTCACCGCTGGCCAGCAGTTCCCACCAGCCGGTGCCGAGCAGGCCTTGCAAGGCTTCAACCCGTTCCAGTTGCTGGTGATGGCGCTGCTCGCGCAGGCGGCTGAGCAGCGGTGCGGCGAGGGCGGCGGCAAGGTTCAGCCAGTCGCGTTCGCTGACGTCGGGGTGGCCACTGTAGAAGCCGCACAGCAACCAGGCGGCGACGCCCTGGCTATCGCGGTATGGCACCAGCAGGCCTTCGGCATTGCCAAATACACTGTGCAGGCGCGGGTGTTCGCTGCGGCCCTGCAGGGTTTTGAGGCTCAGTGGGGTGTTGCCGTTGAGGCTGTCCAGGCAGGTGCCGAGGCGTTGGCCCGGCTCCCAGAGCTGAGGCGCGTCATGGGCGCTGTAGCTGCAATACACCAGCCAGTCCTGGTCCTGTTGGTCGAGCAGGACCATGGCCACGCACGGGATGCGCCAACGCTGGGCGAGGCTGCGCAGGTGCTCACTGAAGACCTGGGGCAGGCGCGTCAGGCTGCACACCCGCAGTTGCTCGCTCATCTGGCTGGCGAGTTGATGGTTCTGTTCGCGCTGCTGGGCCAATTGCCGGCCGGTCAGCAGGTCGCTGATATCCGTCAGGCGCAGGAGCCAGCCATCGGCGTCCGGCTCGATCCAGCCACGGGTGTGCAAGATGCTGTCGCCGGCGCCTTGGAAGTCCAGGTCCATGCTATGGCGCTGCCAGTCGGCGGGCGTGCCTTCGATGCTTAAAGCGCCGGGCAGGCACAGCAAGTCGCGCAGCAGCGGTGGAGCCTGGTTACCCAGGTGGCGGGCCAGGTGTTGCTGCAATGCACGGCTGATGTCCAGCACATGACCTTGCTGATCCAGGCGCAGGTGCAAGCCCGGCGCGGGTGGGCTGGCGGGCGTCTCCAGGGCCTGGGCGTTGCTGCGGCCCAGCAGCCGGCCGAAGATTTTGTCACCGGAGTTCAAAATTGCAGGCTCGACTGGGCATGCAGCGTGGTCGGCAACCTGGGGACGGTGCCAATGCCCGGCAGGACAATAAACGGCAGGACGTTCTTGAGATTGGCCGAGGGGTAGTTGATTTCGACGGTCAGCACCCCTGCGGTATAGGTCGGCTTGATATGGCCCGCCTGGAACTGGAAGGTCGCGGGGATCCACTGCAATTGGCTTTGTACGGTTTGCGTGGCGCGCTGGATAAGCGCCGCGCTGTAGTTGGGGGTGCTGGGGTCCAATGCCACGCTGCGGCGCACAGCCTCGGCCGTGGCCTGGTTGAAGGACTGCAACAGCAACAGCGGCAGGCTGTAGCTGACCGTGGCATAGAACACCGCAAAAAAGATCACGAACACCGCGGCAAATTCGATGGCGACGGCGCCTTTTTGCTTTCTAGGGAGGCTGGTTTTCATCACTGCGACTACCCTGACTGCTACTACCTGATATCAGCATAGAATCAATCAGCAAAAAGGGACGGTTTTTACGTGATCCAAGGCCTCGTGGTTTTTGTCTGGTTGGTGTTGTGTGCGGTGCAGGATGTTCGCCAGCGGCAGATTGCCAATCGGCTGACCTTGGGCGCACTGCTGCTGGCGCTGCTCTATCTGCTGTGGAGTGGCAGCACCTGGCTTGGTACGTCCAGGTCTGAAGGGGTGTGGGCATTTGTCCTGGCGCTACTGTTGACGTTGCCGGGCTACGCCCTCGGGCGCCTGGGCGCCGGTGATGTGAAGTTGCTCGCGGCGTTGGCGCTGGCGTCGAATTCGACCTACCTGTTGTGGTCGCTGATAGGTGCCGGCGTAGCCAATGTCGCCTGGCTGGTGTACGGGCCGCGGCTGTTACCACTTGCCAGTCAAGGCGTTAGGGCGCGCCTGGGTTATCTGGTGGTGGATCCGTCAAAAAAACTGCCCTTTGCGCCGTTTCTTTTAGTGGGTTTCACCCTGGCCTGGCTGGTGCTCCATTAGTCGCGGGGGCTCTATATCGCTATGTACATAGTCGGAAAGTACGTCTACGTTTATTTGTACAGCTAGTAGGAAGGTTCTTCGGAACGGATAGGTCAATTTTTGGCTTGCCAGGCATGGAGTAGCGCGTGAACAAGCTTACGTCTGCAGTAAAAGTGCTCGTGGTCGATGATCAGCCGCTGATCGTGGAGGAGCTTTGCGAATTTCTTGAAAGCAGCGGTTATCGCTGTGTCCCTTGCGGCTCCAGCCAGCAGGCGGTGCAACGCTTCAGTGAAGACCCGCAGATCGGCCTGGTGCTGTGTGACCTGCATATGCCGGATATGGACGGTATCGAGTTGGTGCAGGCCCTGCAGAAAATCGCCGGCAAGCAGCGTGCATTCGAAGCCATCATGTTGACCGGCAGGGCCGACAAGCAGGACGTGATCAAGGCGTTGCGCGTGGGTATCTCCGATTATTACCAGAAGCCGATCAACCTCAACGAATTGCTCGAAGGGTTGCAGCGCCAGGAGGCCGCGCTGGAGGAGCGCCACAAGAACCTGCACCTGGGCAACCTGAACCAGAAGCTGCAATACCTTTCTGAATCCATCGACGACTTGTACCAGGACCTGGACAAGGTCCGTCGCGGCCCGGCGCCACAAGCCGATGGCGACGGGGCAGGCGAGGAGGGAGAGCGCCTGGAGGTGCCGGCGATCTTCAATCAGTTGTCACCCCGGCAACTGGACGTCGCAAGGCTGGTGGGCAAGGGCCAGACCAATTACCAGATTGCCTGCGAGCTGGGCATCACCGAGAACACGGTCAAGCTGTACGTGTCCCAGGTGTTGCGCCTGACCCATATGCACAACCGCACCCAACTGGCTTTGGCGTTGTCGCCGAGCAATTCGGCATTGCGCCAACGGGTGACGGCGCACTGAGGATTACTGATTACTCAGGACATGCACAAAACAAATGTGGGAGCGGGCTTGCTCGCGAATACGGTGGGTCAGAACCAGATAGGCTGACTGACATGCCGCATTCGCGAGCAAGCCCGCTCCCACATTTTGAGTGGGGTACAGCCGATAGTTCTCCAGTGGCCGTGAGGTCGCCTAGATTATTTGCTACCGCCCGAGCCTGCGCTTGCGCCGTCCTCGCCAAACTTCTCGGGGATCGCGAATTTCTTGCTTTCCAGCAAACGCTGCAGCGCCAGTTCGCGCTCGGCGAGCGTTGCCCTTTGCACCGTGGGCGAGGCGGCTTGCCCGTGGACTTGCAGCCCCAGCCAGTTCTCCGTTTCCTGCTGGGCCTTGGACGAGGGCCCAGGCTCGATGGCCTGTACTGACAGAGGCAGGGCCAGCAGCGTCAGGCTGGCGAGGTAATGGAATTTCATCATCGACTCCTTCAAGCGCTTACTTGATTAGTACGGGCGGTGCATCGCTGGCCGCCGCGACCTGGCCGTTGGCCTTGGCGGCTGGCGTGCCGGCCTTGAGCTTCTCGGCGCGGGCCTGGGCCTCGGTGACCTGCTCGGGGCTCAGGCCCACCTGGCTGGCCAGTTGCGCGGCCTGGCCCCAGTTGTCCTGATAGATCAACAGGGTCACCAGGTTGACGGCCGCCAGTTGATCGCTTTGCTTGAGCTCCATGGCCGTCATGAATTCAAAGCGCGCCTCTTCCAGGCGCCGTTGGTTGAGGTAGACCACCCCCAGGTCGTTGCGGATTTTTTCGTCGGTGGGCGCCAGTTGCGCTGCCCGTTGCATATGGGCCAGGGCTTGCTCGTTGTCGCCACGGGCCGCCGCCAGTTGCCCCAGGCCGTGCTCACCTTCGGCCGCCATGCAGGTGCCCAGCAGGCTGCGGTACAGCGGTTGCGCTTCACTGCGCCCCAGCAGGCGGTAGACCTTGGCCTTGCGCTGGCGCACTTGCGGCAAAGACTCCGGCAGGCTTTGCAGGTTGGCCAGGCTGGCGTGCATCTTCCCTTCATTGGCCATGTCGTCGGCCAGGTTCAATGACAGCTCCTGCTCGGAACTGGGCTTGGTGCAACTGCCCGGGGTCATCAGCGCCGACCAGGGCATCTGGCCGTTGCTGGCACAGCCGCCGAGCATCAGCAGGCTCAGGCCTGCAATCAGTGCTTTCATCGAGCGCTCCTCAAAAACTGCTCAGGGCCCGGGAGATCGCAATGAATGCCGGCCCCCCCAGCACAATCAACAAAGCGGGAAACAGGAAGACCATCATCACCACCGACATCTTGGCCGACATCTTCGAGATGAACTCCTGCAAACGGGTGAGGCGGCGGTCATCGAGCAGTTGCTTGAGGGCCAGCAGCGACTTCATGGCGCCGCCGCCCTGCTGGATCAGTTGCTGCAAAATGATGCAGGTGTCGGTGAACTCGTCCACGGCCAGTAGCCGGGCGGTCTTGCCCAGTTCCTCGCTCAGTTCCAGGCCCGAGTCGACCCGTGCCAGGATCAGTCGCAACTCCTGGGTCAGCGCCGGCAGCAGGCGCTGCGCCTCAACGCTCAACACGCGCAGGGACTGTTCAACCGCCATGCCCGACTCGAACAAGATGCGCAGCAGCGGGATGAAGGTCGATACCTCGCGGGAGATTTGCTGCTGGCGGGCCTTGGCCGCACTGGCGAGGATGCGCTTGGGGATCAGGTAACCCACGCCCAGGCCGAGCAGGGGGGCGATCCACGGGGAGTCGGAACCAGGGAAGATCAGTTCTTCGCCCACCAGGATCACGCCTGCCAGCACCAGCGGTACGCCAATCTGGCAGGCGGCGAAGATCGAGCGCTGGTTGGCTTTGCGCCAGCCCACACGGTTGAGCAGGATCTGGGTTTCGTTATCCATGCTCACCGAGCGCTGGGCCAGCTGGCTGCTGCCAAACTGGCTGAGCAGGGTGCCGAGGCGGTCACCGCGTACCAGTTGGCCTTGCAGGCGTTGGTTGACCAGGCGCTCGCGGCGGCGCTGGCCCAGCAACTGGCCGGCGATCAGCACGAGCGCAGCCAAAAACAGTAAGGCACTGATCAGCAGAACCATCTCAAATACTCCGCAACATGCGCCACATCGTCAGGCAGCCCAGCACCTGCATGGTCAGCGCGGCCAGCAGCATGTAGCGGCCGCTGTCGTCGTTCCACATGGTCAGCAGGTAGCCGGGGTTGATCAGCATGAAATAGCCCACCATCGCAATCGGCATGCCGGCCAGTACAAAGGCGGTGACGCGGGTCTCGCCGGTCATGGCGCGCAATTGCCGCGCGCCTTGCTCCCGTTCGCGGATGACCTTGATCAGGTTCTCCAGCAAGTCACTGGCGTTGCCGCCGTAGCGGTGGTTGACCTTGAGTCCCAGGGCGAGCATGCGGAACTCGTCCTGTTCGTAGAATTCGGCAAAATCACTGGCGGCCTCGGGCAGGCTGACCCCCAATTGCACGTTGCGCTGGATACGTTCCATGGCAGGCTTCAAAGGCGCCTCGGTGCTGTCGATGGCACCCAGCAGGGCATCGGCCAGGGTACGCCCGGATTTCAGGCTGCGCACGGTGTGGTCGAGGACTTGCGGCAATTGTTCGACCATCCGTTTCACCCGCCGCCGATAGCGCCAGGCGATATACAGCCGCAGTATCAGGGGCGGAAGCACTAACATTGCGGCCATCCCGACCCAGCTCCACACCAAGAAGCCCAGGAGCGCGCCCAACACCCAGCAGGTCACCCACAGGCCCAGGCTGTCGGTGGGCTTGCCCAGGCCCGCGCGCTGGAACATGCGCTCCAGGCCGATCCAGCGGCCGCGCTCTTCGGCCAGCAGCGGTTGCCCTTCGGCGAGCCGCTCCAGGACCCGATCGGTTTCCGCCTGGCGCAGGCCACTGAGGAACAGATGCAGCGACACGCCAATCAGGATCACGCAACTGAACATCAAGATGGCGCCGGTCATGGTGACGCTCCTATAGCGGCAAGGCCGATTCGCGGCGCAGCTTGTCACCCGCCGGGTTGACCGCCTCGCGCAGGAAACCAAAGCCGGTGCGCCGGTCATGGCGGAACAGGGTGTTGGTGACATACACGTCATCGCGCACCCCCACGACCTCCACCACTTCACTGACGCAGCGCCGGCCATCGGGCATGCGGGTCAGCTGGATCACCACATCCAGGGCCGCACAGATCATCTGGCGCAGGGTTTTCTCCGCGACCACGCGACCGGTCAGGCCCACCAGGGTTTCCAGGCGCAATAGCGCGTCCTGGGCATTGTTGGCGTGCACGGTACTCATGGAACCGTCGTGGCCGGTGTTCATTGCGGTCATCACATCCAGCACTTCCACGCCGCGGATCTCGCCGAGGATGATGCGGTCCGGCCGCATCCGCAGGGCGTTGCGGATCAGGTCACTGGCCTTTACCTCACCATGCCCTTCGGCATTCGGCGGGCGGGTTTCCAGGCGCACCACGTGGGGGTGGCCCAGTTGCAGTTCGGCGACGTCTTCGATGGTCACCAGGCGTTCATGGGGGTTGATCAATTGGCTGAGGATATTGAGCAGGGTGGTCTTGCCGGTGCCGGTGCCGCCGCTGATCAGGATATTGCAGCGCTTGCCGACCGCCTCCTGGAAAAACTCGAAGATCGCCTGGTCGATGGTCTGCATCGCTACCAGGTCGCTGCTCTTGAGCATGTCCTTGCGAAACTTACGAATCGACAGGCACGGGCCGTCCAGGGCAATCGGCGGGATGATCGCGTTGACCCGGCTGCCATCGGGCAGCCGGGCATCGACCATCGGCGATGACTCATCCAGGCGCCGGCCCAGCGGTGCGAGGATGCGTTGCATGACTCGCTCCACATGATGGGCGTCGATAAAACGCAGGTCGCTCTGGTGCAATAGGCCGTCGCGCTCGACAAATACCCGGTGCGGGCCGTTGACCAGGATCTCGGTCACCGAGGGGTCGCGCAACAACACTTCCAGCGGGCCGAAACCGGTCAGCTCATCGACGATTTCTTCGGCCAGGCGCTCCATCTCATAACGCGAAATCGCCAGGTGCATGCGCGTGATGTATTCCGACACCTTGTCGATGACAAATTGCGCCAGGGATTGGCGCGAGCCTTCCAGCAGGTTTTTGCCTGACTCTTCGATGGCATCGATGATGTAGCGGTGCAGCACCAGTTTCAGGCCGTCGTGATCCACCGCACTGTTAAGCCCACGGGCGGGTGCGCCGAAGAGTTTTTCGCTGCTCATTTGGGAGTCCCCAGCAGCCGATCGAACCAGCGGGTGGAGGGTTTTTCCAGACCTTCGGAGCGCTTGGCCAGGCGTTCACCGAGGGTCTTGAGGTTTTGCGTCAGGGTCTCCCGGGGCGCCAGGCTGAATAAGGTTTGCCCCTGGTTCTTGGCGTTCAGGCGCACCTCGGGGCTGAAGGGCAACACGGCGATGGCCTCCAGGCCGAAGCTCTTTTCCAGGGCATCGGTGTCCGGCGCGGCACCTTTGAGGTAGCGGTCCACCAGCAGCTTGGCATGATCAAGCTTCATGCCTTTTTCCCGCCACTGATTGAGTACCGCCAGGTTGCGCCGGCAGTCGAGGACGTTCTGGTCGGTGCACCACAAGAGTTTGTCGCAATGGCTGACGAAGGTGCGCAAGGCTTCGCTGTCGCGCTGGCCGGTGAGGTTCACCACGATGTGCTGGAAGTGCTGGCGCAGGGCGCTGAGCAGCATGTACAACTCGGCGGCGCTGGTCATTTCCAGTGGCTCGTCGCTTTCGGTATAGGCGAGGATGCGCAGCCCACCCTCGGTGGCGGTGAACGCGCTGTTGATCAGGGTGGTGTCCAGGCGGCGCAGGTGGCGCAGGGCATCGCCAAAGTTGAACGAACTTTCCAGGCCCAGCAGCGCCAGGCTGTCGCCACGGGGCAGGCCCAGGTCCAGCAGCAGGGTCTGTTGACCACTCTTTTGCACCACCATCGCCAGGTGGCTGGCGAGCAGGGCGCCGTCGGCATTGCCCTGGGTGCCATACAGCACGGTGAGGCCGCCCAGGTGTGCGCTGTGCGCCACCGGTGGCAGGCGCTTGCTCAGGCGTCGCACCAGGCCGGCGACTTCGCTGGAGCGTGAGCCGTAGGCGACAAAATCCCGCGCGCCGGCACGCATTGCGTTGAGCACCAGTTGATTGTCCATGCCGTCGCCCAGGGCGACGATGGCGAGCATTGGCTTGGCTTCCAGTGCGCCTTCGATCAAGGCGCTCTGGGCCACCACATGCTCGCGGTCCAGGCCCACGAACACCAGGTTGGCGAAGGTCACGTCCACCAGGGCCAACAGTTCATCAAGGCTGCCACCACCGGCACTGACCACTTGGCCCAGGGGCGCCAGGGCGCCTTGCAGCCATTCCAGGTCGGTGGTGTTGCGGGTGATTGCCAGGAACGTCTGGCTCAGGCTATCGCTCATTGGGAAAGTCCTGTGCGTCGGTCGAAGTTGCCGTTTTCCAGGAAGTACAGGCGATACCAGTTGGGGTCGTAGGTGCGCAGTTTTTCCCCGGGCAGGGACGGCAGGCGTGCGTTGGCGGCCAGGGGCTGGACCAAGTGCGGGGTGACGATCATCAGCAGCTCTTTTTCCTCGCGGCTGACGTTGCTGTCGCGGAAAAACGCGCCGAGGATCGGGATATCGCCCAGGCCTGGAAACTTGCTGATGGTGGAGCGGTTGTTATTGCTGATCAGACCGCTGATCACAAAGCTTTCGCCATCGGCCAGGGACACCGTGGTGTCGGTGCGGCGCACGGTCAGGGCCGGCACCTGGATGCCCTCTACCTGTAGGGCGTTGGCGTAATCCAGCTCGCTGACTTCCGGCGCCACCTTCAGGGAAATCCGCGTGCGGTCGATCACGGTCGGGGTCAGCGTCAGGCGGATGCCGAACTCTTTGTACTCGATGGAGATCGTGTCGCTGCCGGCGCTGGGCACCGGGATCGGCACTTCGCCGCCGGCCAGAAAGGTCGCACTGTGCCCGCTCATGGCAACCAGGCTCGGACGCGCGAGGGTGTAGGCAAAGCCGCTGCGTTCCAGGGCATTGATCACCGCCGAAAAACGTCCACCACCAATGCCGATATTAAAACTTTCGTTATCCAGCGGCAGGCTCATCCCGGCGGTGCGCGGGCTACCGAACAGGAAGTTGCGCGTGCCGCCAAAGATCGAGGTACTGGCCTCCTTGAGCTTGGTGCGGCTGACTTCCACAAAGCGGATATCGGTCTGCACCTGGCTCGGCAGGGACGGGTCGTCGGAGGGCGACAGGGCCATGCTGGTCAGGCTTGAGCTGGCCTTGCCCTTGACGAACACCATGCTCTGGCGCGGGGCGCTGGAACAACGGGTCCAGACCATCAGGCTAGTGGCGCCAGAGGCCACGCCGGTGAGCAGGAACGCGCGGTCACCATTGAGGTGTACGTCGGCGATTTTGGGGTCACCAATGGCCAGCCGGGTGATCGCCACCGGTGACTGCAGGTTTTGCTGCAAGCCTTCGCCGACCTCGACCACGGCCGGCAGGGCACCCAGGTTGCTGCAGGTGTCCGAGGCGCCGAATGCCAGGCCGACAGGCAGGCTGGACAGCATCAAGGCCCAGGCCATTTGAGTGAACGCAGGTGCGAAACGTTGGCGCATTCAGGGCATCCTTGCTCAATCAGGGGTTTTGTTGGGTTGCTTGGTTACCACGTATGACCTCGATGCCGGAGCGCCTGGTTTCGTTGGCGCCCCCGGCTTGCGCGACTCTTTTCGGGGCCCCGAGCATCGCCAGTTGAGTGAACTGGTACAGTTCGCGATTAGCGCTTTGCAGGTTGGCGGGGGCCTCGTTGTTGCCGGCCCAGTATTGGCTCAACAACTGCTCATCGGCACTGCGTACGGCCAGGCGCAAGGTGCCGGCGCTGGTTGCCAGCATCAAGCGGCTCATCAACTGTTGTGGCACTGCCAACACCACGGTCCGCGGCGGGCTTGCCTGGCGTTGTGCCTGGCGGGCCTTTTCTTCATCGGTGGTGGGCGGGGCTACGGCCGGCTTGCCATCGTTGGTCGGGCCGAGGTTATCGCCCACACTGAGCAGGCGCAGGGCCGGCACGATGACCTGGGCCGTGGCCTCAGGGTTGGTGCCTTCCGGACGCAGGAACAGCAGCACATCCACAAAATCCCCGGGGCTCAACTGGCCGGCGGCGCCGATGACCTCATCGACGGCGACCGCCAGGGCGCGTTCGTCAGGGCGGATCATGCGGGCCAGGGGGCCACCGGCATTGAAGCTCGAATCATCCAGCCAAGTACCGGCAGGCAGGGCTCTCAAGGGCGTGCGGCCGATGGCCTGGTCGAGGCTGGTCAGGCTGCCGGCCGGTGCCGTGCGCAGTCTTTCCAGGGTCAGGTCGGCGGCGGTGAGGGCGATATACGGCGGCACATCATGGGCCAGGACCACCACCGATTGGCGGGTCTGGTCTTCGACGGCGGCGACGGTTTTTTCCACGGAAACGCCAGATGGCGACGGTTCGACAACCGGCTCAGGCGGGCGACTCAGCACCAGCCCCCAATAGCCTGCGAATAGCGCACCGATTAATAACAACCCGGCCAGGATCATGCTGACACGACTGTTCATGAAGGCTCTCCCTTTCCTGTTGCACTACGGGCCCGTTTTTCCCAACGAGTTGATTTCGCAACCAGGCAGCTATGAACATCTAACGATTTCGCTATTTGACGGTAGCCGAGCTAGGACAAAATGCCATTAGCCATCACGATTTATTTTGGAACTATCGACATGCCTCCTGAAAACGCGGGTTTATGACGCCAGTGTTGCGACTACTACTTTGTGATTAATCCGTTCTTACAGTTGTTGATGTGGGGTTTGTTGACAATGCTCTAGTGGCACGCAGCAATCACCGTGCAGTACCGCGATCTGCGCAAGTAAGCGCAAAGGAGAAGTCATATGTTCCTTACCTTCATGATGAAGCTCTACCTTCAACTCCAACTGCTGTTTCATCGCAAAGAGGGCGCTACGGCGATCGAGTATGTGATCCTCGTAGCAGTTATTGCGTTAGTCGTATTGGCAGCAGGGAAATTGCTTGGGCCTCAGATCGCGGCCATGTTCGCTAAAGTCGGGGCAGCCTTGACCTGATTGGCAACAGCGCTTTGAGCAAGCCCATCAGTGATTGTCTTGGAAGGTATTGCTCATGAACGCTGTTGTGACGAGCCGCCAGCAGATCCTGTTGGTGGATGACGAAGAAGATGCCCTCGTAGAACTGGCGGAATCGCTGGGGAACGAGGGCTTTGTTTGCTTCTGTGCCAGCTCCGTCACGGATGCACTACAGGAGCTGACACTGCATCCTGATATTGCGCTGGTCATCACTGACTTGCGCATGCCTGAGGAAAGCGGCATTTCCCTGATCAAGCGCTTGCGTGAGCACACCTCACGCCAGCACCTGCCCGTGATTGTCATGTCGGGTCATGCCGAAATGGATGACGTCAGTGACATGTTGCGCTTGCAGGTCCTGGACTTGTTTCGCAAACCCATCTACCTGGTTCGTTTGATCGATACCCTAAACAATCTGTTTCCCAGGGCGTAGGGAGCAGTTGGCCAGTCCGTAGCGCCCATCTGAGGAGATGTTCTATGTTGCCTGCCCTGCTGCTGAGGATTTGCACGTGGTGGATGCTGTTGTTGCGCCGACGGGACGGTGCGACGGCGATTGAATATGTGATTTTGATTGTGGTGATTGCGTTGGTGGTACTGGCGGCCGGGAAGTTGCTGGGACCGCAGATTGCGACATTCTTTGGCAAGGTGGGGGATGCGTTGACCTGAGTACGGCGGCTATTGTGGCGAGGGGGCTTGTCCCCCGCTGGGCTGCGCAGCAGCCCCAAAACCGGCCACTTCGGTGTGGCTGATAAAAATCAGTAAGTCTTATTGGGGCTGCTGCGCAGCCCAACGGGGGACAAGCCCCCTCTCCACAGGTCAGCGCGCCTTTATTGGCTCAAACCACCCCTACAACTGATAGCTGAAACTCAACGTATACCGCGGCCGCCGGTTGAAACTGTCCAGCGCCATATCCGACATCGGCTTGGCCGCCTCCAACGCAATGTTGTAGTACTTGGCATCGCCAAACCGCAGGCCTATGGCGGCAGAGGACATGTCGCTATCTTTCACCGGCAAGTTGTTGAACCACGCCTTGGCACGGTCGAGCACGATGTAGGGCTGCACGATCCTTACCCAGTCGCCACTGCGGTTGTAGCTGTAGTTGACCTCGTAGGCCACCCCCCAGCCCTTGTCGCCCGAGCCCTGGTCATCCGGGTAACCACGCCCGAAATTCTGCCCGCCGAACACTGCGCGTTCGCTGTCGGGCAAGGTGTCGTCGCTCCAGTACAGCGCTGCCGAGAGCACGCCTTGCCAATTGTCGAAGAACTTGTCGCTCTGTACCCCGGACAGGCGCAGGCGGAAGAAGTCCAGGTCAGACTTTATCCCTTCCAGGTCGCTGCGTGTCTTGGCCCCCAAGCCGTCGATGCCTTGGTACAGGCCGGCACTGAGGATGCGTAATTGGCGATCATCGGCCTTGCGCCAGTCCCCTTCGAAGGCCAGTGCGCGCAGGTCGGTTTCTACGTCGAACCGTTGCGGGTAACCCACCAGTTGATAGCGGGTCCGGTCGTTCACCCCGTAGAAGCGGGTGCCGAGGGTCAGGGACTCGCTGGGCGAGGCGATCAGCGGATGGCTCAGGCCGATGGAGAAGCGGTCGTTCTCCCGGTGCGGCTTGAGTGAAAAGCCGCCGTCCAGGCGGATACGGGTGCTCGGGTCGCTGCGATAGCGCGCGCCATACAGGCTCAATTGCGTGCCTTCGGCATTGATGAACTGGCTGTAGTCGAGCCGGTAGTAACGCTCTTTGTCTTCCCCCGGCGGGAACAGGCCGCTCAGGCTCACTTGTTCGCCCATTGCAGTGTGGGAGTTGCTGGTGCCGGCGATCAGGGCTTGCAGGCCGCCACGGCTGTCGTCGGTCATGCTCATGCTACTGGTAAACGGTTTGCGGCTGGCCTGGATATTCATATGCGCGGCACCGTCGGTGGTGCCCGGTGGCGGTACTTGCGCTTGCAGGGTCACGCCGGGAATCCGCCCCATCAAGGTGGTGTAACGCTCAAACGTCTTGCGGGTCAGCGGGCGTTCGGCCTGGAGCTTTTGCGCCAGCTTGTCGACGTAGCCCGAGACCGAGCAAATGTCGCCCTGCACTTGGTAGTCCTTGATGTAGCCCTCGACCAAAACCACCCGCACCAGGCCCTGCTCGAAGCGTTGGTCGGGCAGGAAGGCGTAGGACAACAGGTAGCCGTCCTGCTGATAGCGACGGGTGATGCTGCGGGTGGCTTCGATCAGTTGCGCAAGGTTGGTTTCATGGCCAATCAACGGCTCGAAAACCTGGGCGACTTCCTGCAGCGGGTACACGGTGCCGCCCTCGATCTGCAGTTTGCGGATGGTGACTTTGGTGTCCATCAGCAACGGTTGCGCTTGTGCGGCCGGGGTCTCTGGTAGCTGGGTCTGCGGCGTCACCGGGCGGTAGGCGTCGGCCGGCAGGTTGGGTACGGGGAGGTTGCGGATGGTGTCGTTGCTGTTGAGGAAGCTGGGTAGGGTCTCGGCGTGGACGTAAGCGCTGAGGGTGAGCAATAACAACGGCGTCAAAACGCGCATAGGACACTCCATGGTCAAAACTGCAGCGGCATTTCGCAGGTTCCCGCCGGGTTCTTGGGCACGGTTCGGGAGTTCCAATAAAAAAGACGAGAGACCCATTGGAATCTCTCGTCTCAACCAAGCGTAGGCGCTGTAGAGGAGGCCGTCTAATGGCCAGGTGCAATTCTTCTATTTGCCGGTCAGGCCCTTGAGCAGGCCACCTACGCCGGTGTTTGCAGTGGCCGATCCAGACGCCGTGGCATTGGCGTTGGCGTTGATGTTCAGACCGCCGAGCAGGCCACCACCACTACTACCGCCGGTGCCGCCGGTTACCAGGCCACCGACCGAGGACACCACCCCACCGACTGTGTTGACGGTCTGGCCTACAGTGTTGGTGATTGGGTTGGCATTGGCTGCAGTGATGTTGCCGCCGAGGCTGCTGACAGCGCCGCCCACTTGAGTCACCAGGCCGTTGACCGGTGCGCCGATGCCGGTGGTGGTGCCGATGTTCTGGGTCAGGCTGCTGACACCCGAAGTCACAGGGTTAAGCGCCGCGCCCACATTGGTCGCCAGACCTGCTACCGGTGCGGTTGCTGCGGTGTTGGCCACACCATTGCCACCGATCACTGTGCCGAGCGAGGCCACGGTGTTGCCCAGTGCGCCACCTGCCACACCCCCTGCACTGACGGTGCCGTTGGTGTTGCCCGCATTCAGGCCGTTACCGACGTTGGCCACCAGGCCGCCCACCAGTTCAGGCAGACCGGATGCCGGGGCACTGCCACTGCCGGTACCGGCAGACGGTGCCACATAACCACCCGCAGTGCCTGCTACCGCACCGACACCGCTGAGCACGCTGCCCACGGCACCGGTCACTGGGTTGCCAGCGCCACCTGCGCCTGCCACCTGAGTGCCGAGGCCGGTGACGGTAGAGCCGACTTTATCCAGCAGGCCATTGACCGGGTTGCCCAGGCCGGTGGCTTTACCCAGGTTGCCGGTGGTGTTTTCCACCAGCGAGACCACAGGCACCAGCACTTTGCCGCCCAGGGTGTTGGTGACCGATCCCAGTGGGCCGGTGGTGCTGGCGGTACTCAAGGTATCGCCGAGCATGGTGACTGCCTGGCCAACTTTATCCACCAGGCCACCTGCTGCCCCACCGACGCCGCCGGTAAGGCCGCCGACTACCGGGATACCGCCCAGGGTAGTCGAGAGTGTTTTGCCGGTGTTCGAAACACCCGTGCCCAGGTCGGCAACGCCGTTGGCCACACCGGCCACGGTAACGCCTACGGAGTTGCTGTTGGTGCCCAGGGAGCCCAGGCCAGTGCCGACGCCAGTGCCGACGCTGCCAACCGCGGTGCCCACGCTGGTCACCAGGCCGCCTGCGGCAGTGCCGACTACCGGAACGCCGCCAACGGTCGTGCCGATGCCACCGATCGCTGTACCGACGTTACCGAGGGTGCTGCCCAGATTGGCCGCAATCTGACCAGTGACCAATGGGCTGGTAGTCGAGCCGGTGCCGCCGCCTGTGCCGCCGCCAGTACCACCGCCTGTGCCGCCACCTGTGCCGCCGCCAGTGCCACCGCCGGTTCCGCCACCTGTGCCGCCGCCAGTGCCACCGCCGGTTCCGCCACCTGTGCCACCGCCGGTTCCGCCGCCAGTGCCACCACCGTCGCCGCCACCTGTGCCGCCACCCGTGCCACCGCCAGTTCCGCCACCGTCGCCGCCACCCGTGCCGCCGCCGTCACCACCACCGGTACCGGCGCCAGCATCCGGGGACGAGGATGCAACGCTGCTCTTATGACCGCCACCACCACTGCTGCAGCCTCCCAGGCTCATCGCCAAGATAAGGGCCAATGCAGTACTTGCCTTCCACAACACGACTTGAGTTTTCATGATGAGTTCCTTAGCACCTGGTACAGCCTTTGTTGGTCTCGCAAGTTCACCCGTTCTTCAGCAGGCAATATTTGCGTCCGTTGTGGCTATAACAGTCCTCGGCACTCTTTGTCGCAACGCTCAACTTGGTATTAACGATTTATATACAGGCACGGATATGCGTCTTGGTGATTAATACCAACGGTATATAAGTGAGGTTTCTGTTAAATGTGATGCGATGTAAATCAATGACTTGAATAAGTTAGCGGGCTATCGATAGCCCGCTATAACTTAGGTTGTATATATACAATTAATCAGCCGGTTAACCCGATTTCAGGCAATCGCTTGCCACTTGCCGAGCATATGCTCGATATCGCCAGCGCCCTTGAGTTGCAACTCGCCGCTGGAACCGGGGGCACTGCTCAACAAGATGACCTCGCCAGGCAGGCGTACCGGTTTCTTGAACTCCACGTAGATCTCGATGTTCGCCGCGGGTAGATGTTCATGCAGGGCCGCCACAGTGCGCGCCTTGTTCCACAGGCCATGGGCGATCGCCTGGGGGAAGCCGAACAACTTGGCGGTCAGGGCGCTTAAGTGGATCGGGTTGTAGTCGCCGGATACCCGGGCATACCGCCGACCGATGTCGGACGGTGCCTTCCAGCGAGTCAGCTCGCTGACCGTACTGGGCGCTGGCAGGGATTGCTCCGGTACCTCGCCATCGAGTTTCACCCCGCGACAAAGCATTTGGCTTTCACCTTCCCACAGCAAACCCAGGGAATCCTCGACCGTGGTGATCAGGTCAAAGGTCGCGCCCTTGGCGTGGGGTTGCAGGTTGCGCGAATGCACACTGACCCGCACCTCGCTGACCCCGCCCATGGGGCGAAACACGCGGATACGGTTGCTCAAGTGCACCAGCCCTAGCAGCGGGAAGGGGAACTGCGGTGCCGTCAGCAGTTGCAGCTGCAGGCCGAACGCCATGATGTGTGGATAAGTCGCCGGCAACATCGGGCTCTCGGCAAACCCACAGACCTTGCGGTAGGCCGTCACTGCCGCAGGATTGACCTGCACCCGGCAATGCAACCCTGAGTCGGGCAGCGTGGTGCCGGTGATCTTGCGCTTGAGTGCGGCGCGCCAATACAGCGGCGGCAGTGCCGGGCTGCGAGGTAATGTGTACCACAGCATAGTTACGCTCCCAGCAGGCTTTGCCCGCATACACGCAACGCCTGGCCACTGACCGCACCTGAGCCCGGTTGGCCTAGCCACGCTACCGCTTCGGCAACATCCTGCGGCAAACCGCCCTGGCCCAGGGAGCTCATGCGCCGCCCGGCTTCACGCAAGGCGAAAGGAATATGTGCAGTCATCTGGGTTTCGATAAAGCCCGGGGCAACGGCGTTGATGCTGATGCCCCGTTGCGCCAGCAGCGGCGCCCAGGCCTGGGCCAGGCCGATCAGCCCGGCCTTGCTCGCGGCGTAGTTGGTTTGCCCGCGGTTGCCGGCGATGCCGCTGATCGAGGCCAGCAACACCACGCGGCCGTTGTCGTGCAGGGTGCCGCTGTCGAGCAGGGCCTTGGTCAGCACTTGTGGGGCGTTGAGGTTGACCGCCAATACGGCGTCCCAGTATTCCGGGGTCATATTGGCCAGGGTCTTGTCGCGGGTGATCCCGGCGTTGTGCACCACGATGTCGATGCCATCTGGCAATTGTTCGATCAGTTGCGTGGCGGCGTCATCGGCGCAGATATCCAGGGCAATGCCACGCCCGCCCAAGCGTGCGGCGAGGGCGTCGAGATCGGCCTTGGCCTGCGGCACATCCAGCAACACAATTTCGGCACCGTCCCGGGCCAGGGTTTCGGCAATTGAAGCGCCGATACCTCGGGCAGCCCCGGTCACCAGGGCCTTGAGCCCGGCCAGTGGGCGCGTCCAGTCATGCACTTGGGTCGGGCAGGCACTCAGGCGCAGCACCTGCCCGGAGATATAGGCGCTTTTCGGCGAGAGGAAAAACCGCAGCGCGCCTTCCAACTGTGCTTCGGCGCCTTCGCCGACATACAGCAACTGCAAGGTGCCGCCGTTGCGCAGCTCCTTGGCCAGCGACCGGCTGAAGCCTTCGAGGGCCCGCTGGGCACTGGCGGCGAATGGATCGCTGAGGCTTTCCGGGGCGCGACCGAGAATCACCAGGTGCGCGCTGTGATCGAGATTTTTCAGCAGCGGCTGGAAGAACTCGCGCAGTTGCTTGAGTTGGTCGGTGTCTTGCAAATGGCTGGCATCGAACAGCACCGCCTTGAGCTTGGGGCCATGCCCGGGGATCCAGGGCGTGGCCTTGAGCGGCTCGGCCCCGTAGCTGTAGATGGCCTCGGTGAGTTTATTGGCAAATCCCAGCACCTGGGCCGCCAGCGGGCCGCCACCCAACAGCAGGGCGCCTTCCACCGGGCGCAGGCGCCCGGCTTGCCAGCGCTCCAGGCGTACCGGGGACGGCAGGCCAATGGCCGAGACCACGCGGTGGCCAAGGTTTGAGTTGGCGAAGTCGATATAACGGTCAGGCATGGAACGCTCTCCGGCTGCTGGGGTTCAAAGGGTGGACCATCAATAGGTGACAGTCGTTCCTAGTCTAGGCTCAGGATTGCACCTACCACCTAACAGGGAGCTTTCCATGACTCAGTTGCGCCGTGTCGCGATCATTGGCGGTAATCGTATCCCCTTCGCCCGTTCCAATGGCCCCTACGCCACGGCCAGTAACCAGGCGATGCTGACGGCTGCCCTGGAAGGCTTGATCGAGCGCTACAACCTGCACGGCCTGCGCATGGGCGAAGTGGCTGCAGGTGCGGTGCTCAAGCATTCGCGGGACTTCAACCTGACCCGTGAGTGCGTGCTGGGCTCGCGCCTGTCGCCGCAAACCCCGGCCTACGACATTCAACAGGCCTGTGGCACCGGGCTGGAAGCGGCGCTGCTGGTGGCCAACAAGATTGCCCTGGGGCAGATCGAATGTGGGATCGCAGGTGGTGTCGACACCACTTCCGACGCGCCCATCGGAGTGAATGAGGGCCTGCGCAAAATCCTCCTGCAAGCCAATCGCAGCAAATCCATGGCGGATAAATTAAAAGTCCTGTTACAACTTCGTCCCCAGCACCTCAAGCCGGAGTTGCCGCGCAATGGCGAGCCGCGTACTGGCCTGTCCATGGGCCAGCATTGCGAATTGATGGCGCAGACCTGGCAGATTCCCCGCGCCGAGCAGGACCAACTGGCCCTGCAAAGCCATCAGAAAATGGCCGCGTCCTATGCCGAGGGCTGGCACAACGATTTGCTCACGCCGTTCCTGGGCCTGACCCGTGACAACAACCTGCGCCCGGACCTGACCCTGGAGAAACTCGCCAGCCTCAAACCGGCTTTTGAGCGCAGTGAAAAGGGCACTCTCACCGCTGGCAACTCCACGCCACTGACCGATGGCGCCTCCCTGGTGTTGCTGGGCAGCGAAGCCTGGGCCAAGGAACGTGGCCTGCCGATTCTCGCCTACCTGCGTGATGGCGAAGCGGCGGCGGTGGATTTCGTCAACGGTGCCGAAGGGCTGTTGATGGCGCCGGTGTATGCCGTCCCACGCTTGCTGGCGAGAAATGGCCTGACCTTGCAGGATTTTGACTACTACGAAATTCACGAAGCCTTCGCTGCCCAAGTGTTGTGCACCCTCAAGGCCTGGGAAGATGCCGATTACTGCAAGACCCGCCTGGGGCTGGATGCGCCGTTGGGCTCAATCGACCGCAGCCGCCTGAACGTCAAGGGCAGTTCCCTGGCCGCCGGGCACCCATTTGCCGCCACCGGTGGGCGTATTGTCGCCAACCTGGCCAAGCTGCTGGACGCGGCGGGCAAGGGGCGCGGGCTGATCTCGATCTGCGCGGCGGGGGGCCAAGGCGTGACGGCGATCATTGAGCGCTGATCTCGGCTATTATCCGAACGCCTCGGGCAATAGCGGCTTTGTCGGATTAATCTGGCATATTGGATGCATTCTTTAGCAGATCAAGGCTCGTTACCCTCTCCCCGCTGTGCGAGGATTGCCGTATAACGAGTGCCATACGCGTGTTTGGTAATAAAGGACCCACAATAAAAGCTGATGAAGACTCCTAAACGCATTGAACCCCTGATCGAGGACGGTCTGGTCGACGAAGTGCTGCGCCCACTCATGAGTGGTAAAGAAGCAGCTGTTTATGTGGTGCGCTGCGGCAACGAGTTACGTTGCGCCAAGGTCTACAAGGAGGCGAATAAACGAAGTTTTCGTCAGGCGGCCGAATACCAGGAAGGCCGCAAGGTCCGCAACAGCCGGCAGGCCCGGGCGATGGCCAAGGGTTCCAAGTTCGGCAAGAAAGAAACCGAAGACGCGTGGCAGAACGCCGAAGTTGCGGCTCTGTTTCGTTTGGCCGGCGCCGGTGTGCGCGTGCCCCAGCCCTACGACTTCCTTGAAGGCGTATTGCTGATGGAGCTGGTGGCCGATGAATACGGTGATGCGGCGCCAAGGCTCAACGACGTGGTGCTGGAGCCGGATCAGGCCCGTGAGTATCACGCGTTCCTGATCTCGCAGATCGTGCTGATGCTGTGTACCGGCCTGGTGCACGGTGACCTCTCGGAGTTCAACGTACTGTTGACGCCGACGGGCCCCGTGATCATCGACTTGCCGCAAGCGGTGGACGCGGCGGGCAACAACCACGCATTCACCATGCTGGAGCGGGACGTGGGCAACATGGCTTCGTATTTCGGGCGATTTGCCCCGGAATTGAAGACCACCAAGTACGCCAAGGAGATGTGGGCGCTGTACGAAGCCGGCACCTTGCACCCGGCCAGTGTGTTGACTGGCGAGTTCGACGAGCCGGAAGAGTTGGCAGACGTCGGCGGCGTGATGCGTGAGATCGAAGCGGCGCGGCTCGACGAAGAGCGACGCCAGGCGATCCGCGCAGCGGACGATGCACCACCGGGCAAACCGGCGGAAGAACCGCCGCCGCCTTGGATGCAGTGATCGCCCGGCATACTGGGGGTTAAAAATGTGGGAGCTGGCTTGTGTGGGAGCTGGCTTGCCTGCGATAGCATCACCTCGGTGCAACTGATGTACCGAGGTGCCTGCATCGCAGGCAAGCTGGCTCCCACACAAGCCAGCCTCCACACAAGCCAGCCCCCACATTGGGTTTTGCGTTCAGTCAGTTGGATCCGCAACAGCTGCCCGACGCCAATTCCTTGAGAATCGGACAATCGGGCCGGTGATCGCCCTGGCAGTGCTCCACCAGGTCCTGCAACGTATCGCGCAACTGCCCCAGTTCGCGGATCTTGTGATCCAGCTCCTCGATATGCTGGCGAGCCAACGCTTTCACGTCGGCACTGGCCCGTTGCCGGTCCTGCCACAACTCCAGCAACTTGCCGACTTCCTCCAGGGAAAACCCCAGGTCTCGCGAGCGTTTGATAAAGCCCAGGGTGTGCAGGTCGTCGTCGTTATACAGGCGATAGCCGCTGTTGCTGCGATGGGCCGGCTTGAGCAGGTTGATCGACTCGTAATAGCGAATCATCTTCGCACTCAAGCCGCTTTGCCGGGCTGCCTGGCCGATGTTCATTGGCGGTGATCCTCCAGATCCTTGGGTTTCCAGGTTTTCAACAGTAGCGCATTGCTGACCACGCTCACGCTGGACAGGGCCATGGCGGCGCCGGCCAATACCGGGTTGAGCAGGCCGAATACGGCCAGCGGAATGCCGATCAAGTTATACACAAAGGCCCAGAACAGGTTCTGTCGAATTTTCGCGTAGGTCTTGCGGCTGATTTCCAGGGCCGCGGGCACCAGGCGCGGATCGCCGCGCATCAAGGTGATGCCGGCCGCGTGCATGGCGACGTCGGTGCCGCCGCCCATGGCAATGCCAATATCTGCTGCGGCCAAGGCCGGCGCATCGTTGATGCCGTCGCCGACCATGGCCACCACGCCGGTCTTTTTCAGCTCGGCGACGGTGGCGGCTTTATCGGCGGGCAATACTTCGGCGTGCACATCATCGATGCCCAGCGCTTGTGCCACCACGCGGGCGCTGCCGCGGTTGTCGCCGGTCAGCAAATGGCTGCTGATATGCCGCGCCTTGAGCTGTTGCACGGCTTGCAGGGCACCCTCCTTGAGCGTGTCGCCAAAGGCAAACAGGCCCAGTACGCGAAGCTGTGGGCTTTGCTCGATCAGCCAGGACAAGGTGCGGCCTTCGGCTTCCCAGGCGCTGGCATTGGCGGCCAGGTCACCTGGCTTCAAGCCGGTTTCATCGAGCATGCGCCGATTGCCCAGGGCCAGTTGCCGACCGTCCAGGGTGCCGGCAATGCCGCGTCCGGTCAGGGATTGGCTGGCGCTCACATCGGCAACCGGCAAACCTTGATCATTACAGGCGTCCAGCACCGCCTTGGCCAAGGGGTGTTCGCTGCCGCGTTGCAGGGCGCCGGCCTGTTGCAGCAACAAGGCTTCGTTGCCATCCACTGCCCTCAGGTGGGCGATTTTCGGCGCGCCGGAGGTGAGGGTGCCGGTCTTGTCGAATACCACCGCGCTGACTTCGTGGGCGCGCTCCAGTGCTTCAGCGTCCTTGATCAGAATCCCGTGGCGGGCCGCGACGCCAGTGCCGGCCATGATCGCCGTTGGCGTGGCCAGGCCCAGTGCGCAAGGGCAGGCAATGACCAGCACCGCCACCGCATTGATCAATGCCGTTTCCAGCGGTGCACCGTACAACCACCAGCCAATCAGGGTGGCGAGGGCGATCACCAGCACGGTCGGCACAAACACCTGGCTGACTTTATCCACCAGTTTCTGGATCGGCGCCTTGGCCGCCTGGGCGTCTTCGACCAGGCGAATGATCCGCGCCAGCACGCTCTCGGCACCGAGGGCCAGGGTGCGTACCAGCAAACGGCCTTCACCGTTGATTGCGCCGCCGGTGACTTTATCCCCAGGTTGTTTCGGCACCGGCAAGCTTTCACCGGTGATCAAGGCTTCATCGGCGTGGCTTTGGCCTTCGACCACTTCGCCATCCACCGGAAAGCGCTCGCCGGGCTTGACCAGCACCAGGTCGTTGAGGCGCAGGGCGCTGATGGCAACCTCTTGCTCACGGCCATCGATCAGCTGAATCGCCCGCTCCGGCCGCAAGGCCTCCAGGGCACGGATGGCGCTGGCGGTCTGGCGTTTGGCGCGGCTTTCGAGGTATTTGCCCAGCAGCACCAGGGCAATCACCACCGCCGAGGCTTCGAAGTACAGATGGGGTTCAACCCCTGCCGGGGCGATTAGCCACTGGTAGATACTCAGGCCATACCCGGCGCTGGTACCGATGGCCACCAGCAGGTCCATATTGCCGGCGCCGGCGCGCACGGCTTTCCAGGCGGCGACATAGAAGCGCGCACCGAAAATGAACTGCACCGGCGTGGCGAGGAGGAACTGCACCCAGGCCGGCAGCATCCAGTGCAGGCCGAAGGGCTGCACCAGCATCGGCAAAACCAGCGGCAACGCCAACGCAATGGTCATCACCAGCGACCAGCGTTCGCGTTTCAGACGCTGTTCCTGGCTGGCTTGGGTGGCGGTTTCGCTTTGCGGCAGGGTGGCGGTGTAGCCGGCTTTTTCCACGGCGGCGATCAGCACGGCAGGGTCCATCTGGCCCGCCACCTCGACATGGGCCCGTTCATTGGCCAGGTTGACGCTGACGCTTTGCACGCCGGGCACCTTGTTCAGGGCGCGCTCGACCCGGCCCACGCAACTGGCGCAGGTCATGCCGCTGATCGGCAGGTCGAAGGTGGTGGATCCATTCATGGGGCGTTCCTCCAGGAAAAGTTGCCTGTAGGATCAAGCTTGACCTTAGGGGAAGGTCAAGCCCCTTAATTCACGGCAAGCCCTGATACCGTTTTTTTGTAGGAGCGAGCTTGCTCGCGAAGAACTGGAGAGCGCCGCATTTACCCGGTAAATACGCGTCATCGTTGTCGTTCTTCGCGAGCAAGCTCGCTCCTACAAAAACGGTCAGTAACCGAGCTTGGCGGCCTTGAGGTACATGCCGTCCGCGCCCTGGGCAATGCGCAACTTGCGTACGTCGCCGGCTTTCAGCGTGATCTCTTGGGCTTTGGGCGCCAATAGCCCCGGCAGGCAGCCTGGAGCCTGGCCCGGCAGCAGCTTGAGACGCAGCGAGACCTTGCCTTCCGGGAAGTTGAACGAGGTGGCCTGCTCCTGGAACAGCCGCCCGGCCAACTGGTCATTGACGTACAGGCCAATCTCGCAGTTGGTGGGCACTTCCAGGCGCTCCCTGGATACGATCAGCACCGCATAGTCCTCGGCGGCGCTGGCCTGGGGAACGGCGGCGAACAGGCTCAGCAGACTGGCAAGGCCAAAAAACGACCAGCGCATGGTGAATTCTCCGGTTTAGATCGTTGATGCTTGCAGCTTGGCGGACGTCGCCGGGGAATACCAGCCCGGCGGTTGTTTTCAGCGCTTGACCTTGCCATCGTGGCAAGGATGAGACTGGGTGCAACCTCACTCAAGGAGTCATGTCATGCAAATATTCAGCGTTGAAGGAATGACCTGCGGCCACTGCGTTCGGGCCGTGACCCAAGCGGTACAGGCCAAGGACCCGGCGGCCAGTGTGAATGTGAATCTGGCCGCCAAGGAAGTCGGCGTTGAAAGTCGTTTATCGCCGGACGAAGTGATCAGCCTGATCAGCGAAGAAGGCTACAGCGCCAAGCTCGCCTGATTATTTAATAGGTAGCGAGCTAACGTAATGTTCAAGGCACTCAAGCGCGGCTAGACTGTCGGGCTGCCGACTCTACCGGGTGCCTGATGAACCTTCGCATAATCCTTATTCTGGGGGCCTTGAGCGCATTTGCGCCGCTGGCCATCGACTTTTACCTGCCGGGCTTCCCGGCCATGGCCGTGGCATTCGGCACTGACGAAAAACATATCCAACTGACCCTGGCGGTGTACTTCACGGGCCTGGCGATCGGTCAGTTGATCTATGGGCCGCTGGCGGATCGTTTTGGCCGGCGTATCCCGCTGTTGAGCGGTGTCACTTTGTTCACCGTGGCTTCCCTGGCGTGCGCCTATGCGCCGTCCCTGGAATGGCTGATCGGTGCGCGCTTCGTCCAGGCCCTGGGCGGGTGTGCGGGCATGGTGATTTCCCGGGCGGTGGTCAGCGACAAGTGCGATGCGGTGGGCTCGGCCAAGGTTTTTTCGCAATTGATGCTGGTGGTCGGGCTGGCACCGATCCTGGCGCCGATGCTCGGTGGGGTGATGGTCAACCTGTGGGGCTGGCAGTCGATCTTCCTCGCGTTGACGGTATTCAGTGTCGGCGCCGGGGTGGCGGTGGCTGTCGGCTTGCCGGAAAGTTTTCCGGCCCATCAGCCTCGGCAGCCACTGTCCGGGGCGTTGCGCCAATACGGGCGGCTGCTGGCTGATCGGGTATACCTGGGGTATGCCGTGACTGGCGGTATCGCAATTGGCGGGATGTTTGCCTACATCGCCGGTTCACCTTTCATCTTTATCAAGCTGTATGGCGTGCCGGCCGAGCACTACGGTTGGCTGTTCGGCACCAATGCCGCGGGCTTTATCCTGGTGGCCCAGGTCAACGCGCGGCTGCTGTCCAAGCGCGGCCCGGCGTTTCTGCTGACCCGCACGGTGTGGGTCTACCTCGCAGCGGCGTTGGCGTTGCTGGCGGTCAGTGCCTTGCATACCGAAGCATTGTGGCCGCTGCTGGTGCCGCTGTTCCTGTGTATTGCCAGCCTGGGTTGCATCATGCCCAACACTTCGGCGTGCGCCATGAACGGCCAGGGCGCACGGGCCGGCAGCGCGTCGGCACTGCTGGGCTGCATCCAGTTTGGCGTGGCCGCGGGTGCAGCGTCGTTGGTCGGCGCATTGCACGACGGCACAGCCATGCCGATGTCGATCGTCATCAGCTTGTGCGGGGTGTTGGCGGTAGTGGTGGCCATGTTGACCCAGCGCCTGCAACGGCAGCGAGCCTTGCAAGCGCAGGTCTGACGGCGTTTTCAGCCAGTAGCGCGCTGCTGGCTTTCGGGAAAGCGGTGGGGCGCCTGGATGCGGTTTTGCAGGGTGTTGGCGAAGGCGCGGGCCTCGGCTTCAGTGCGGAAGGTAAAGGCGTCGTGGTCCAGGCGGACCTGCCATTTGTTGCCTTGGGATTTTGCTAACGCTTTTATCAGGATCTTCATTGCTGACTTCCTCACGTAAAAGATTGCGTGGCAAAGGCGGCCAATATAAACCCGAATACGCTCACAAATATGACAAGGATCAAGTCTCTGACTAGCGGTGCCGTCCGTTACCTACAGCGATAACAGACGGTACTGACAGAGCCCTTGGCTTAGAAGCCTTCCAGCACGATCTTGCCCTTGGCCTTGCCGCTTTCCAGCAGGGCATGGGCCCGGCGCAGGTTCTCTGCGTTGATCAGGCCGAAGTGTTCGCCCACCGTGGTTTTCAGGGTGCCGGCATCGATCAGTTCGGCTACCCGATTGAGCAGGTTGTGCTGCTCGATCATGTCGGCGGTCTCGAACATCGAGCGTGTGTACATGAACTCCCAGTGCAGCGAGAGGCTCTTGCGCTTGAGCTTGAGCACGTCCAGTGACTTGGGATCATCGATCAAGGCCAGTTTGCCCTGGGGCGCGAGGGCTTCGACCAACTGGTCCAGATGCTGGTCGGTCTGGGTCAGGCTGGCGACATGGGTCACCTGTGGGTGGCCTGCGCGCTTGAGTTCTTCGCTCAGTGGCTGGCTGTGGTCGACCACCAGATCAGCCCCCAGGTCCTTGGCCCAGGCCTGGGTTTGCGGGCGCGAGGCACTGCCGATCACCTTGAGCGCGGTGAGTTGCGCAGCCAGCTGGGTAAGGATCGACCCCACGCCACCGGCAGCGCCGACGATCAGCAGGCTCTGGCCTTGATCGGTCTGGCCTTCAGCAATTTGCAGGCGCTCGAACAGCAGCTCCCAGGCGGTGATGGCCGTCAATGGCAGGGCGGCCGCCTCAGCAAAACCCAGGCTCTGGGGCATATGGCCGACGATGCGCTCATCCACAGTATGCAACTCGCTGTTGCCGCCCGGGCGTGTCAGGGAGCCGGCGTAAAACACCTTGTCGCCGACCTTGAATAGGGTGACGTCGCTGCCCACGGCCTTGACCACGCCAGCCACGTCCCAGCCCAGTACCTTGGCCGCGCCGTTTTCCGGGGCGACGTTTTGGCGGATCTTGGTATCGACCGGGTTGACCGAGATGGCTTTGACTTCCACCAGCAGGTCGCGCGGGCCGGCTACCGGCTCAGGCAGTTGCACATCTTGCAGGGACTTGGGGTCGTTGATCGGCAATGCGGCGTAGTAGGCGATGGCTTTCATGACGAGTTCCAGAGTGTACGGAATGGGATGGGTAGATCATTGGCTATTTCTCTTGCAGATAAAACCCGCTAAAAGAGCAGTCTCTTTCAATATTTTTTTGATAATTGCCTGGGGCGGTGCTCATGCTGCGTTTTGATGATTTGCAATTGTTTGTGCGTGCGGCGGATTTGGGGAGCTTGTCGGCTGCCGCACGGGTCATGGATATGTCGGCGGCGGTGGCCAGTGCTGCGTTGAAACGCATTGAGCAACAGTTGGGTGCGCGCTTGCTGGCACGTTCCACCCGCAGCCTGCGCCTGACCGCCGAGGGCGAAGGCTTTCTAGAGTACGCCCGGGGTGCCTTGAGCCAACTGGATGAAGGCCGTCGCCTGCTGGCCAGCGGCCAGGATCATGTCAGCGGCGTCCTGCAGCTGTCGGCGCCTTCGGACTTCGGACGGAACCTGTTGCTGCCGTGGTTGGACGAGTTTCAGCGCGAGCACCCGCAATTGAGCGTGCGCCTGCTGCTGGGCGACCGGATCGCCGACCTGTTCCGCCAACCGGTGGATATAGCCTTGCGCTACGGCGAACCCGAGGATTCGAGCCTGGTGGCGTTGCCGGTGGCGCCGGACAATCGTCGGGTACTGTGCGCAGCGCCCGGCTACTTGGCCCGGCATGGCGAGCCGCGCCATCTGGAAGAACTGGCCCAGCACAATTGCCTGCTCTATATGCTCGGCAGCCGGGTGCACGACCATTGGCGGTTTCAGGACGCCAAACGGGAAATCAGCCTGACTGTCAGCGGTGACCGTTTCAGTGACGATGCGGATGTGGTGCGGCGCTGGGCCGTGGCCGGGGTGGGCATTGCCTACAAGTCCTGGCTGGATGTCAGCGCCGATGTACTGGCTGGTCGCCTGCAGTTGCTCTTGCCCGAGCTGCAGGGTGAACGCACACCGCTCAATCTGCTGTGTGCCCATCGTGCGCAATTGAGTAAACCGGTCAACCTCTTACGAGAAATGCTTGTGGCACGTTGTGGGAAGTTGAGCGCGCAATTGCCCGAACGCAGGGGAACTACGCAATAACCTCAGGAATTTCAGGAAATTTCAGGCAGCTGCTGTCGCTGATTTGGCGGTAGGACGCCACGGAATCTGCTGCCCACACACTTATACTTTTGCGCGAAATGGAGCAGACCAACGATTCAACAGGGAGTGAGTACATGGAACAGGCACCTTGCATCAGCCAGATCGCCACCTTGCTGGCAGACCCCAAGCGCACTGCAATGATCTGGGCGTTGATGGACGGTTCGGCCAAGCCGTCCGAGGAACTGGCGATGCTGGCCGGGTTGTCAGCGTCATCGGCCAATGCGCATTTGGCGCGGTTGGCGGCGGGCGGGTTGCTGCGTATCGAAGCCCGGGGGCGCAAGCGTTTCTTCCGCATGGCGGCGGCGGATGTGGCCGCAGCCGTCGATGCATTGGCCAGTACCACAATGGCCAGTGTGGCGCGCAGTGCGCCCAGCCGGTCGGTCGCGGTATTGCTGGCGCCGGCGTTGTTGCGTCAGGCACGGCTCTGCCATGACCACCTGGGCGGGGAAATGGCCGCGGCACTTTATCAACGCATGGTGTTGGCGAAGTGGATTGAACGCTTCGAGCAGCGGATCCACGTGACCCCCTTGGGCGCACGCCATTTGGCCGAGCATGGCATTTTTACCCAGGCCCTGGCCCACCAGAGTTACGCGACGATGGCTTGCGATTGTTATGACTGGAGCGAACAGCAGCCGCACCTGGGGGGGGCGTTGGGGGCAGGGTTGTTGCAGTTGTTCATGCAGTCGCGCTGGTTGCAGGCGATCAGTGAGTCGAGCGCACTGCAGGTTACCGAGACCGGGCGCCTGGAAATTGCCCGGATGGCAGCTGTGTAGGAGCGGGCTTGCCCGCGAACAATTCAAAGGCGCCGCGTTCATCCAGGATGTACGCTTTATCGTTGGCGTCCTTCGCGAGCAAGCTCGCTCCTACAGGGAGGGGTCAGGGCTTGACCAGGCGTGCATCCAGGCTGTTTTGCGCCAGGCGGCTAGCCTGGTCCTGGGTCATGCCCAGGGAGGTGTGCAGCGCGTGGAAGTTTTCGGTGACATACCCGCCAAAGTAAGCCGGGTCATCGGAGTTCACCGTGACCTTCACCCCACGTTCGAGCATGTCGAGGATGTTGTGCTGGGCCATGTCGTCGAATACACACAGCTTGGTATTGGACAGCGGGCACACGGTCAGGGGGATCTGCTCGTCGATGATCCGCTGCATCAGGCGCTCGTCTTCGATGGCGCGCACGCCATGGTCGATACGCTGGATTTTCAGCAGGTCGAGGGCTTCCCAGATGTATTCCGGCGGGCCTTCTTCGCCAGCATGGGCGACGGTCAGGAAACCTTCGCCACGGGCGCGATCGAACACGCGCTGGAACTTGCTCGGTGGGTGGCCCATTTCCGAGCTGTCCAGGCCCACGGCGACAAACGCATCACGGAACGGCAGCGCCTGGTCTAGGGTTTTTTGCGCTTCTTCTTCGCTCAGGTGGCGCAGGAAGCTGAGAATCAGGCCGCTGGTGATACCCAGTTGCTGCTCGCCATCTTTGAGCGCGCTGGCGATGCCATTGAGCACTACTTCAAAAGGGATGCCACGGTCGGTGTGGGTCTGCGGGTCGAAGAACGGCTCGGTATGAATCACGTTCTGCGCCTTGCAACGCAGCAGGTAGGCCCAGGTCAGGTCGTAGAAGTCCTGGGACGTGCGCAATACATCGGCGCCCTTGTAATAGAGGTCGAGAAACTCCTGCAGGTTGTTGAAGGCGTAGGCCTTGCGCAGGGTCTCGACGTCGTTCCACGGCAGCGCGATCTTGTTGCGTTCGGCCAGGCTGAACAGCAGCTCGGGCTCCAGCGAACCCTCCAGGTGCAGGTGCAGTTCAGCCTTGGGCAGGGCGTTTAGCCAGTCGTACATGTGTGCGTTCTCATCAGGTGCAATGGCGACATTCTACAGGCCAGGGCGCAAATAATCGGTAAAACCTGACCGAGCGGTAAGCATTCTTCGTGCCTGTGCCAGTGGGTGAATGAACTAAGGTGTAACGAAACGTTAGCGATTCGCTGCAGTCTGTACCCCATCAATGACTGAATCGCCGCTCGAAAAGGCCCGCAATGCTCACATCCCTCAAGCAAGAAAAATTCATGTGGCTGGCGCTGATCGCCGCCATCGCGGCCTACCCGCTGGAACACTGGCTGCTGCACAGTGGGCAGGCCACGGCGCTGCTCGGTGGCCTGGTGCTGATCGGCTTTATTGTCATGGCTTCGATGCGCGTGGCCCATCACGCCGAACTGCTCGCCGAAAAGGTGGGCGACCCCTACGGCACGATGATCCTGACCCTCGCGGCAGTGCTGGTGGAAGTGGTGATCCTGGCGATCATGATGAGCAACGAGGCGTCGCCGACCCTGGTGCGCGACACGATTTATTCGGCGGTGATGCTGGATATCAACGGCATCCTCGGCCTGGCCGCGCTGATGGGCGGCATCAAGCATGGCGAGCAGTCCTACAACGATGATTCGGCGCGGACCTACAGCGTGATGATCCTGACCGCCATGGGTGTGTCCATGGTGGTGCCGGAATTCATCCCCGAGGCCGACTGGAAAATCTACTCGGCCTTCACCATTGGCGCGATGGTGGTGCTGTATGCCTTGTTCCTGCGCATGCAGGTGGGGCCACACAGTTACTTCTTCAGCTACAGCTATCCGGAAAAACGCCGTAAGCCGCTGCCGGAGGAACAGGCGTCGCCGGTCAACCTGACATTCTCCATCGCAACCCTGGTGTTTGGCGTGGTGGTGATTGGCGCATTGGCCGAAGTGATGTCCAAGACCCTGGACCTTGGCCTGGAGGGCACGGGTGCGCCGCCGGTGATCACGGCGATCCTGGTGGCAGCGATTTCTGCCGCGCCGGAGATACTGACCGCGTTGCGTGCAGCGTTGGCCAACCGTATGCAGTCGGTGGTCAACATCGCGCTGGGGGCTTCGTTGTCGACGGTGATCTTGACTGTGCCGGTGATGGAAGCGATGGCGCTGTACACCGGCCAGCCGTTTCAGATGGCGATGACACCGGTGCAAACAGTGATGGTGTTTATCACGCTGATTGTCAGCGCGATCAACCTCAACGATGGCGAAACCAACGCCATCGAAGGGATGACCCACTTTGTGCTGTTTGCGACCTTTATCATGTTGTCGCTGCTGGGTGTGTAGCTAGCCGGCAATCAACTGCCGCGCCGCCTGGCTGTGATCGGCGATCAGGCCCTTGAGGTCCATGCCCTCGATCTGCCCGTCGATCACCCGCCACTTGCCGCCCACCATCACCCGGTCCGCGCGGTCGGCGCCGCACAACAGCAGCGCCGAAACAGGATCGTGGCTGCCGGAGAAGCGCAGCTCATCAAGCTTGAACAGCGCCAGGTCAGCTTGTTTGCCTACGGCCAACTCGCCGATGTCGCTACGGCCGAGCAGTTGCGCAGAGCCTTTGGTGGCCCAGCCCAGCACGCCTTCAGGGGTGATTTTTTCCGCCCCGTAGCGCAGGCGCTGGATATACAGGGCCTGGCGTGCTTCGAGGATCATATTGGACGCATCGTTGGAGGCTGAACCGTCGACGCCCAGGCCAATCGGCGCGCCGGCGGCGATCAGGTCCAGGGTCGGGCAGGTGCCGGAGGCCAGACGCATGTTGGAGCTTGGGCAGTGGCAAATCCCGGTGCCGGCCGCGCCCAGGCGGGCGATTTCATCGGGGTTGAAGTGAATGCCATGGGCCAGCCAGGTACGTGGGCCGAGCCAGCCGACGCTGTCGAGGTAGTCCACGGTGCGCAAGCCGAAGCGTTGCAGGCAGAAGTCTTCTTCGTCGAGGGTTTCGGCCAAGTGGGTGTGCAGGCGTACGTCGAGCTGGTTGGCCAGTTCAGCGCTGGCGCTCATGATTTCGGGGGTGACCGAGAACGGCGAGCAGGGCGCCAGGGCGATCTGGATTTGCGCGCCGTCGCCGCGCTCGTGGTAGCGCTTGATCAGGCGCTGGCTGTCTTCGAGGATCACTTCACCCTGCTGCACGGTCTGCTGCGGTGGCAGCCCACCATCGGCTTCGCCCAGGCTCATGGAACCGCGCGTGAGCATGGCGCGCATGCCCAGTTCGCGCACGCTGTCGACTTGCACGTCGATCGCATTTTCCAGGCCGTCGGGGAACAGGTAGTGGTGGTCGGCGGCGGTGGTGCAGCCCGAGAGCAGTAATTCTGCCAGGGCGACCTTGCTGGCCAGCGCGAGTTTTTCCGGGGTCAGGCGCGCCCACACCGGGTACAGGGTTTTCAGCCAGGGGAACAACGGCTGGTTGACCACCGGCGCCCAGGCGCGGGTCAGGGTTTGGTAGAAGTGATGGTGGGTGTTGATCAGGCCGGGAAGGATCACATGCTCGCGGGCGTCGAAGGTTTGTTCGCAGGCCATGCTCGGTTGTTGGCCGAGGGCGAGCACTTCGACGATCACGCCGTCTTGCAGCACCAGGCCGCCACGGGCATCGAGGGCATTGGCGGTGAAGATCGCGAGAGGGTTTTTTAACCAGATACGGGTCGCAGGCATTGGCCGGCTCCTCTGAATGATGGGTTCAGGTTTGCCAGCTCAGTGTTGCCCTGTCTGCTGATCCAGGGTCGCCGGTAAGGGCGAGGAGGGAAGTCTACGTGGAGTGAGCGGTGGGGTCTATCCACCGCTCATCGGTGGTGGCGAGTGAGTCTGTTGTGGTAAGCCGGCTTTTCGTGGCGAGCGGGCTTGCCCCGCGCTGGGCTGCGTAGCAGCCCTGAAACCTGGCGCCGAGGTGTGTCTGAAAAAATAGGGTGAGCTTATTGGGGCTGCTGCGCAGCCCAGCGCGGGGCAAGCCCGCTCGCCACAACATCGCTACAGTCTTACCAGGGAATGGTCTGGCCCTTGTAGTTGACGAAGTGATGGCCGCCCTTGCCGGTGTAGGCGTTCACTTGGGCAATCAGGCCGCGCACGCTGGTCTCCACATCCAGGTCGGCACCTTCGCCGCCCATATCGGTCTTGACCCACCCCGGGTGCAGTGACAGTACGGTCAACTTCTGCTCGCCCAATTGCGTTACAAAGCTGTTGGTCATGGAGTTCAGCGCGGCCTTGCTCGCCTTGTACAGCGCCAGGTCCGGCGCATCGGGCATGGTCACGCTGCCCAGTACCGAACTCATGAACGCCAGTACGCCACTGCCTTGGCGGATCTGCGGGGCAAAGCGTTGGGCCAGGTTGATCGGCGCCACGGCGTTGGTGAAAAACAGTTGGCCGACTTCGGCCTGGGTCGCGTGGCCTGGGGTCTGGATGGCCGGGCCCTTGACGCCGGCGTTGACGAACAGCAGGTCGAAGGTGCGGTCCTTGAGGCGCTGGCTCAGGGCGATCACGGCCTGCTGGTCGTCCATGTCGAGTTTCTCGATCTGGACCGGGCCCACAGCTTTCAGGGCATCGGCCTTGCTTGGGTCACGCACGGTGGCGGTCACATCCCAGCCGTCCAGGAGCAATTGCTTGACCAGGCCCAGGCCCAGCCCGCGCGAGGCGCCGATGATCAATGCGGTTTTTGGCGTAGACATGAAGGCTTCCTTTGGCGTCGAGGTTCAGTGAACAACATTATCAGGTTCAACGTTGCAGCAGGATTCGCCCACGGCTCAGGTCGGCCAACTGCGATTGCAGGGTGTCGATATGGGCTTCGCCGAGTGCCAGTTGCAACTCCACGCCGTTGGCGGTGAAGGTTTCTTCCAGGACCAGGCCACCCAGTTCGGCGACACGCAGCTTTACCAGCGGCAACTCAGCAAAACCACAGGCACAGCTCAAGGGCACGCGGCTGATCAACTCGACCCGTTCGGCGTTTTGCAGGCATTTATTGGCGCCGCCCCCATACGCGCGGGCCAGGCCACCGGTGCCCAGTTGGATGCCGCCGTACCAGCGGACCACCAGCACCACGACCTGGTCAAACCCCTGGGCCTCGATGGCGGCCAGGATCGGGCGTCCGGCGGTGCCGCCGGGTTCGCCGTCATCGTTGCTGCGGTATTGCCCGCCCAGTTTCCAGGCCCAGCAGTTATGCGTGGCATTGAGGTCGCTGTGCTGCTCGATAAACGCCTGGGCGTCTTGCGGGCTGGTAATCGGTGCAGCAAAGGTGATGAAGCGGCTTTTGCGGATTTCTTCGCGAAATTCACAAAAGCCCGTAAGGGTGAAAGGCATCGGGTCGCTTCGTTCAGAGGGCCGGCTTGATGCCACAGCCCTTGAGAATAATGTGGATGAGGTTGGTGCCAGCGTCTTCCATGTCCTGCTTGGTCAGCTTGGTGCGGCCGGTCACGCGGCAGATCTGGGTCGCGAAGTCGGCGTAATGCTGGGTGCTGCCCCACAGCAGGAAGATCAAGTGTACCGGATCCACGGGGTCCATCTTGCCGGCATCGATCCAGGCCTGGAAGACCGCGGCCCGGCCGCTGAACCAGGTGCGGTAGTCCTGGCTGAAATATTCGGTAAGGCATTCGCCGCCGCTGATGATCTCCATGGCGAAAATCCGCGAGGCCTGTGGTTGGCGTCGCGAGTATTCCATCTTGGTGCGGATATAGCGGGTCAGCGCCTCGGCGGGATCATCCTCGGCGGTGAGGGTGTTGAAGGTGCTGTCCCACAGTTCGAGGATATTGCTCAGCACCGCGATGTACAGCCCCAGCTTATTGGTGAAGTAATAATGCAGGTTGGCCTTCGGCAGCCCGGCACTCGCGGCGATGGTGTTCATGCTGGTGCCTTTGTAGCCGTGCCGGGCGAATTCGTCTTCGGCGGCCTGGATGATCGCTTGTTCGTTCTTTTGTCGAATGCGGCTGGCGGGTTTTCCGGCGTGGCTGTTGTGGGCAGGAACTTCGAGGCTCATGGAGGTTTCCGTGCAGATCGATGAATGCGATTGCTGCACAGATAACCCACCCTCAAGCCTCAGACAAGTCCCGATACGATAAAAGCGTCAAAGCGGTTCCAGTGTGTCGTTTTCCACGAGTGGATTTGCGGCGCGCGTTTCGGCCTTGGATTCCGGCAGGATCAGGCACAGCACAATTGCCGTCAGCCCGCCGCTGGTGATGGCCGAGTCGAACAGGTTTTGCACCAGGGTTGGCATCAGGTGCAACAAATTCGGTTGCGCGGCGATGCCCAGGCCGACCCCAAACGAGGTGGCGATGATCAGCATGCTGCGTCGGTCCAGCGGGGCCTGGGCCAGGATGCGCACGCCAGCGGCGGCCACACTGCCGAACATCACCAGGGTCGCGCCGCCGAGCACCGGCTTGGGGATTTGCTGCAGTACCGCGCCAATCAGCGGAAACAGCCCGAGACAAAACAGCACCACGCCGATGTACAGCCCCACATAGCGGCTGGCGACGCCGGTCAACTGAATCACCCCGTTGTTCTGGGCGAAGGTGGTGTTGGGAAAGGCGCTGAAGGTGGCGGCGATCATGCAGCTGACGCCATCCCCGAGCACACCGCCCTTGAGCCGGCTTATATAGGAAGGGCCGCTGATGGGTTGGCGGGCGATCATGCAGTTGGCGGTGAGGTCGCCCACGGTTTCGATGCTGCTGATCAGATAAATCAGCGCGACCGGCAGGAAGGCGCTCCAGTCGAAGTTGAAACCAAAACGGAACGGTGTCGGCAGGCTGATCAAGGGCAGGTCGGGCAGGGGCTGGGGTACCAGTTTGCCGCTGAACCATGCAGCGAGGCTGCCCAGTACCAGGCCGATGATGATCGCGCTAAGGCGTACCCACGGGGTATCCGAACGGTTGAGCAGGATAATCGTCAGCACCACGAACAGGCCCAGGGCCAGGTTGGTCGGCGCGCCAAAGTCCGGGGCATTGAAGCCGCCGCCCAGGTCGGTGATGCCCACTTTGATCAGGCTGATGCCAATCAGAGTAATCACAATGCCGGTCACCAGCGGCGTGATGACCCGGCGCAATTGGCCGATAAAACGGCTCAGCACGATCTGCACCAGCGCGCCGAAAAAGCACACGCCGAAAATCATCGCCAGGATGTCGTCCGGGCTGCCGCCGCGCTGCTTGACCAGGAAACCCGCTGACAAGACTGCGCCGAGAAAGGCAAAGCTGGTGCCTTGCAGGCAGATCATCCCCGCGCCAATTCCAAACGGCCTACGCGCCTGGATGAAGGTGCCGACACCGGAAACCATCAACGCCATGCTGATCAGGTAGGGCAGGTGGGCGGCCAGGCCCAGGGTGGAGCCGATGATCAGTGGCGGGGTGATGATGCCGACGAAGCTGGCGAGCACATGTTGCAGTGCCGCGAGCAAGGCGGGCAGTGGTTTGGGGCGGTCGTTGAGACCGTAGATCAAGTTGCTGGCGCTGGAGGATTCTGGTGGCATGGCATGTGGACTCAGGGCTGACGGTTCATGGTCCCTGTGCCTTGCAAAAAGCTGTCCACTTGCTCAGGTTTTGTGTGGAGCCCGTATCAGCGGGTCGCGGCCAGGCTTTCGAGGAAGCTTTCCAGCACCAAATGAGGGCGACGGCCTTTGCGCGTGACCGAAGCCAGGCTTAAATCGTAAAAGCGTGTAGGCGGTTTCAGCGCACGCAGTCGGCCTTGTTGCACCCACAGACTGGCGTAGTGATCGGGCAGGTAGCCGATATAGCGCCCGGTAAGGATCAGGAAGGCCATGCCTTCGCGGTCGGACGCGCTGGCGGTGCAGTTGAGCGCCTGATAATGGGCCTGGATATCGGCGGGCAGGCGGAAGGTCGGTGCGATGGCGTCCTGGCTGTTGATGCGTTGATCGTCCAATTGTTTGTCGTCGGCGTAAAACAGCGGGTGGCCCACCGCGCAGTAGAGCAGCGAACGCTCGCTGTACAGGGGTTGGTATTCCAGGCCCGACAGGGCGCTGGCCTGGGGGACCACGCCGACATGCAGGCGCCCGTCGAGCACGCCTTGCTCAACTTCATTGGGGGCGATCATGCGGATCTGGATTTGCACGTCGGGGCCGCGCTCTTTCAACTGCGCCAGTGCATGGGTGATGCGCATATGGGGCAGGGTCACCAGGTTATCGGTCAGGCCGATGATCAGTTCGCCGCGCAGGTGTTGGTGCAGGCCGTTGACCTCGGTGCGGAAACTTTCCAGCGCACTTAACAGTTGCAGGGCCGATTGGTAGACCTCCCGGCCTTCTTCCGTCAGGGAGAAACCGGCGCGCCCGCGTTGGCACAGACGCAGGCCCAGGCGCTGCTCGAGATCGCTCATTTGCTGGCTGATCGCAGAGCGACCAATGCCCAGCACGGTTTCCGCCGCCGAGAAGCCTCCGCACTCCACCACGCTGCGGAAGATGCGCAACAGGCGGATATCGAAGTCGCTCACTTGGGCCAGCGGGTCGGGTCGGCGGCTGCTCATAGTTTAGTAAAAGCCTGACTGAAGGTTAGAAGAGTTGCATTTCCCAGACTTTATCCCCGTGGCAATTTAGCTGCAACAACGCTTTTCAATCCCGACGCTGCCTTTTGCCCTGCGAGGTTTTGCTGATGAACATGCCCGAAAACGCCCCATCCACTCTGGCCAGCCAGCTGAAGCTGGATGCCCACTGGATGCCTTACACCGCCAACCGCAACTTCCAGCGCGACCCGCGTCTGATCGTGGGGGCCGAAGGCAGTTGGTTGATCGATGACAAGGGGCGTCGGGTGTACGACTCGTTGTCGGGCCTGTGGACCTGCGGCGCGGGGCACACCCGCAAGGAAATCCAGGAAGCCGTCGCCAAACAACTTGGCACCCTGGATTACTCGCCGGGCTTCCAATACGGCCATCCTTTGTCCTTCCAGTTGGCAGAAAAGATCACCGATCTGACCCCCGGCAATCTGAACCATGTGTTCTTCACCGACTCCGGTTCCGAGTGCGCCGATACAGCAGTGAAGATGGTGCGTGCGTACTGGCGCCTAAAGGGCCAGGCGACCAAGACCAAGATGATCGGGCGTGCCCGTGGTTATCACGGGGTGAACATCGCCGGTACCAGCCTGGGTGGCGTCAACGGCAACCGGAAGATTTTTGGCCAGGCGATGATGGATGTCGATCACCTGCCCCACACGCTGCTGGCGAGCAATGCCTTCTCCCGCGGCATGCCGGAGCTGGGTGGTATTGCCCTGGCTGACGAGTTGCTCAAGCTGATCGAGTTGCATGATGCGTCGAACATTGCTGCGGTGTTCGTTGAGCCGATGGCAGGCTCGGCCGGGGTGCTCGTACCGCCGCAGGGCTACCTCAAGCGGCTACGTGAGATCTGTGACCAGCACAATATCCTGCTGGTGTTCGACGAAGTGATCACCGGCTTTGGTCGTACCGGCTCGATGTTCGGTGCAGATAGCTTCGGTGTGACGCCGGACCTGATGTGCATCGCCAAGCAGGTCACCAACGGTGCGATTCCGATGGGGGCAGTGATTGCCAGCAGCGAGATCTATCAGACCTTCATGAACCAGGCGACGCCTGAGTACGCGGTGGAATTCCCACACGGCTACACCTACTCGGCCCACCCGGTAGCCTGCGCGGCCGGGCTGGCGGCATTGGATCTGCTGCAGAAGGAAAACCTGGTGCAGAGCGTGGCCGAAGTCGCACCGCACTTTGAGAATGCGCTGCATGGCCTCAAGGGCAGCAAGAACGTGATCGACATCCGTAACTACGGCCTGGCCGGTGCGATCCAGATCGCCCCGCGTGATGGGGATGCCATCGTGCGTCCATTCGAAGCGGGCATGGCGTTGTGGAAGGCCGGGTTCTATGTGCGCTTTGGCGGCGACACCCTGCAGTTCGGCCCAACCTTCAACAGCAAGCCGCAGGACCTGGATCGCTTGTTCGATGCCGTCGGCGAAGTGCTGAACAAGATCGACTGATTTCTCCTTCTATATAGAACAACAGCCTGGCGCGACGCGTGTCGCGCCTGTGGACAACTTTTCAGGAGCCTTGCATGAGCCTTATCCAGCATTTGATCAACGGCGAACTGGTCAACGACAGCGGTCGCAGCGCCGACGTTTACAACCCTTCTACTGGCCAGGTGATTCACCAGGTGCCATTGGCCAGCCGTGAAACCATTCAACAGGCTATCGACTCGGCCAAGGCTGCATTCCCGGCCTGGCGCAATACGCCGCCGGCCAAGCGCGCCCAGGTGATGTTTCGTTTCAAGCAATTGCTGGAGCAGAACGAAGCCCGTATCTCGCAGTTGATCAGCGAAGAACATGGCAAGACCCTGGAAGATGCTGCCGGTGAGTTGAAGCGCGGGATCGAGAACGTCGAGTACGCGTGTTCGGCGCCGGAGATCCTCAAGGGCGAGTACAGTCGTAACGTCGGCCCGAACATTGATGCCTGGTCCGACTTCCAGCCGCTGGGCGTGGTGGCCGGTATTACGCCGTTCAACTTCCCGGCCATGGTGCCGCTGTGGATGTATCCATTGGCGATCGTCTGCGGTAACTGCTTCATCCTCAAGCCATCGGAGCGCGATCCAAGCTCGACGCTGCTGATTGCCCAACTGTTGCAGGAAGCCGGTTTGCCCAAAGGTGTGTTGAGTGTGGTCCATGGCGACAAGGGCGCGGTGGATGCGCTGATCGAGGCGCCTGAGGTCAAGGCCTTGAGTTTTGTGGGCTCGACGCCGATTGCCGAGTACATCTATTCCGAAGCGACCAAGCGCGGCAAGCGCGTACAGGCGCTGGGCGGGGCGAAGAACCATGCGGTGCTGATGCCGGATGCGGATCTGGATAACGCCGTGAGCGCCTTGATGGGTGCCGCCTATGGCTCCTGCGGCGAGCGTTGCATGGCGATCTCGGTGGCGGTCTGTGTGGGTGACCAGGTGGCGGATGCATTGATTGCCAAGCTGGTACCGCAGGTCAAGGCACTGAAGATTGGTGCAGGTACTTCCTGTGGCTTGGACATGGGGCCACTGGTCTCTGCGCAGGCGCGGGACAAGGTCAGCGGCTATATAGAAGATGGTGTGTCTTCGGGCGCTGAGCTGGTGGTCGATGGGCGTGGCCTGAGCGTTGCTGGGAATGAAGACGGGTTCTTCCTGGGTGGCTGCCTGTTTGATCGCGTGACGCCCGAGATGCGCATCTATAAAGAAGAGATCTTTGGCCCAGTGCTGTGCGTCGTCCGGGTGAACAGCCTGGAAGCGGCGATGCAACTGATCAACGACCATGAATATGGCAACGGTACCTGCATCTTCACCCGTGACGGTGAGGCGGCGCGTCTGTTCTGTGACGAAATTGAAGTGGGCATGGTGGGGGTTAACGTGCCATTGCCGGTGCCGGTGGCTTATCACAGCTTTGGCGGCTGGAAGCGTTCGCTGTTTGGCGACTTGCACGCCTATGGGCCGGACGGGGTGCGTTTCTATACCCGTCGCAAGGCGATCACCCAGCGTTGGCCGCAGCGTGCCAGCCATGAAGCGTCGCAGTTTGCCTTCCCTAGTTTGTAAGGGTGGATGAGCAGAAGGCCGGCCCCTTGGGGCCGGCCTTTGCGTTTCTGGGCTTTTTTGATCGATATGACAGAAATGTGAAAGTAACGGTTGACGGCGAATTATATCTGTCTATAATTCGCCCCACTTCCGGCGCAGTCGAAACGTAAAACTCCTTGGTAAACAATGAGTTATGCGAAATTCGACAGCAAGTTGCTTCAGTTCATCGAAGTCAAAAGGAAGTTGAAAAAGAGGTGTTGACAGCAGCGTGTAACGCTGTAGAATTCGCCTCCCGCTGACGAGAGATCGGAAGCGCAAGTGGTTGAAGTTGTTGAGGAAAACCTCGAAAGCTTCTGAAAATAACCACTTGACAGCAAATGAGGCTGCTGTAGAATGCGCGCCTCGGTTGAGACGAAAGATCTTAACCAACCGCTCTTTAACAACTGAATCAAGCAATTCGTGTGGGTGCTTGTGGAGTCAGACTGATAGTCAACAAGATTATCAGCATCACAAGTTACTCCGCGAGAAATCAAAGATGTAACCAACGATTGCTGAGCCAAGTTTAGGGTTTCTTAAAAACCCAAAGATGTTTGAACTGAAGAGTTTGATCATGGCTCAGATTGAACGCTGGCGGCAGGCCTAACACATGCAAGTCGAGCGGTAGAGAGAAGCTTGCTTCTCTTGAGAGCGGCGGACGGGTGAGTAATGCCTAGGAATCTGCCTGGTAGTGGGGGATAACGTTCGGAAACGGACGCTAATACCGCATACGTCCTACGGGAGAAAGCAGGGGACCTTCGGGCCTTGCGCTATCAGATGAGCCTAGGTCGGATTAGCTAGTTGGTGGGGTAATGGCTCACCAAGGCGACGATCCGTAACTGGTCTGAGAGGATGATCAGTCACACTGGAACTGAGACACGGTCCAGACTCCTACGGGAGGCAGCAGTGGGGAATATTGGACAATGGGCGAAAGCCTGATCCAGCCATGCCGCGTGTGTGAAGAAGGTCTTCGGATTGTAAAGCACTTTAAGTTGGGAGGAAGGGTTGTAGATTAATACTCTGCAATTTTGACGTTACCGACAGAATAAGCACCGGCTAACTCTGTGCCAGCAGCCGCGGTAATACAGAGGGTGCAAGCGTTAATCGGAATTACTGGGCGTAAAGCGCGCGTAGGTGGTTAGTTAAGTTGGATGTGAAATCCCCGGGCTCAACCTGGGAACTGCATTCAAAACTGACTGACTAGAGTATGGTAGAGGGTGGTGGAATTTCCTGTGTAGCGGTGAAATGCGTAGATATAGGAAGGAACACCAGTGGCGAAGGCGACCACCTGGACTGATACTGACACTGAGGTGCGAAAGCGTGGGGAGCAAACAGGATTAGATACCCTGGTAGTCCACGCCGTAAACGATGTCAACTAGCCGTTGGGAGCCTTGAGCTCTTAGTGGCGCAGCTAACGCATTAAGTTGACCGCCTGGGGAGTACGGCCGCAAGGTTAAAACTCAAATGAATTGACGGGGGCCCGCACAAGCGGTGGAGCATGTGGTTTAATTCGAAGCAACGCGAAGAACCTTACCAGGCCTTGACATCCAATGAACTTTCTAGAGATAGATTGGTGCCTTCGGGAACATTGAGACAGGTGCTGCATGGCTGTCGTCAGCTCGTGTCGTGAGATGTTGGGTTAAGTCCCGTAACGAGCGCAACCCTTGTCCTTAGTTACCAGCACGTAATGGTGGGCACTCTAAGGAGACTGCCGGTGACAAACCGGAGGAAGGTGGGGATGACGTCAAGTCATCATGGCCCTTACGGCCTGGGCTACACACGTGCTACAATGGTCGGTACAGAGGGTTGCCAAGCCGCGAGGTGGAGCTAATCCCACAAAACCGATCGTAGTCCGGATCGCAGTCTGCAACTCGACTGCGTGAAGTCGGAATCGCTAGTAATCGCGAATCAGAATGTCGCGGTGAATACGTTCCCGGGCCTTGTACACACCGCCCGTCACACCATGGGAGTGGGTTGCACCAGAAGTAGCTAGTCTAACCTTCGGGAGGACGGTTACCACGGTGTGATTCATGACTGGGGTGAAGTCGTAACAAGGTAGCCGTAGGGGAACCTGCGGCTGGATCACCTCCTTAATCGACGACATCAGCTGCTCCATAAGTTCCCACACGAATTGCTTGATTCATTGAAGAAGACGAAAAGAAGCAGCCCGAAATTGGGTCTGTAGCTCAGTTGGTTAGAGCGCACCCCTGATAAGGGTGAGGTCGGCAGTTCGAATCTGCCCAGACCCACCAATTTTGTGTGGGAAACGCCTGTAGAAATACGGGGCCATAGCTCAGCTGGGAGAGCGCCTGCCTTGCACGCAGGAGGTCAACGGTTCGATCCCGTTTGGCTCCACCACTACTGCTTCTGTTTGTATAAAGCTTAGAAATGAGCATTCCATCGTTGTGATGGTGAATGTTGATTTCTAGTCTTTGACTAGTTCGTTCTTTAAAAATTTGGGTATGTGATAGAAAGATAGACTGAACGTTACTTTCACTGGTAACGGATCAGGCTAAGGTAAAATTTGTGAGTTCTCTTAGTTGAGAAATTCGAATTTTCGGCGAATGTCGTCTTCACAGTATAACCAGATTGCTTGGGGTTATATGGTCAAGTGAAGAAGCGCATACGGTGGATGCCTTGGCAGTCAGAGGCGATGAAAGACGTGGTAGCCTGCGAAAAGCTTCGGGGAGTCGGCAAACAGACTTTGATCCGGAGATGTCTGAATGGGGGAACCCAGCCATCATAAGATGGTTATCTTACGCTGAATACATAGGCGTAAGAGGCGAACCAGGGGAACTGAAACATCTAAGTACCCTGAGGAAAAGAAATCAACCGAGATTCCCTTAGTAGTGGCGAGCGAACGGGGACTAGCCCTTAAGTGGCTTTGAGATTAGCGGAACGCTCTGGAAAGTGCGGCCATAGTGGGTGATAGCCCTGTACGCGAAAATCTCTTAGTCATGAAATCGAGTAGGACGGAGCACGAGAAACTTTGTCTGAATATGGGGGGACCATCCTCCAAGGCTAAATACTACTGACTGACCGATAGTGAACTAGTACCGTGAGGGAAAGGCGAAAAGAACCCCGGAGAGGGGAGTGAAATAGATCCTGAAACCGTATGCGTACAAGCAGTGGGAGCCCACTTTGTTGGGTGACTGCGTACCTTTTGTATAATGGGTCAGCGACTTATTTTCAGTGGCGAGCTTAACCGAATAGGGGAGGCGTAGCGAAAGCGAGTCTTAATAGGGCGTCTAGTCGCTGGGAATAGACCCGAAACCGGGCGATCTATCCATGGGCAGGTTGAAGGTTGGGTAACACTAACTGGAGGACCGAACCGACTACCGTTGAAAAGTTAGCGGATGACCTGTGGATCGGAGTGAAAGGCTAATCAAGCTCGGAGATAGCTGGTTCTCCTCGAAAGCTATTTAGGTAGCGCCTCATGTATCACTGTAGGGGGTAGAGCACTGTTTCGGCTAGGGGGTCATCCCGACTTACCAAACCGATGCAAACTCCGAATACCTACAAGTGCCGAGCATGGGAGACACACGGCGGGTGCTAACGTCCGTCGTGAAAAGGGAAACAACCCAGACCGTCAGCTAAGGTCCCAAAGTTATGGTTAAGTGGGAAACGATGTGGGAAGGCTTAGACAGCTAGGAGGTTGGCTTAGAAGCAGCCACCCTTTAAAGAAAGCGTAATAGCTCACTAGTCGAGTCGGCCTGCGCGGAAGATGTAACGGGGCTCAAACCATACACCGAAGCTACGGGTATCATCTTCGGATGATGCGGTAGAGGAGCGTTCTGTAAGCCTGTGAAGGTGAGTTGAGAAGCTTGCTGGAGGTATCAGAAGTGCGAATGCTGACATGAGTAACGACAATGGGTGTGAAAAACACCCACGCCGAAAGACCAAGGTTTCCTGCGCAACGTTAATCGACGCAGGGTTAGTCGGTCCCTAAGGCGAGGCTGAAAAGCGTAGTCGATGGAAAACAGGTTAATATTCCTGTACTTCTGGTTATTGCGATGGAGGGACGGAGAAGGCTAGGCCAGCTTGGCGTTGGTTGTCCAAGTTTAAGGTGGTAGGCTGGAATCTTAGGTAAATCCGGGATTCTAAGGCCGAGAGCTGATGACGAGTTACTCTTTGAGTGACGAAGTGGTTGATGCCATGCTTCCAAGAAAAGCTTCTAAGCTTCAGGTAACCAGGAACCGTACCCCAAACCGACACAGGTGGTTGGGTAGAGAATACCAAGGCGCTTGAGAGAACTCGGGTGAAGGAACTAGGCAAAATGGCACCGTAACTTCGGGAGAAGGTGCGCCGGTGAGGGTGAAGGACTTGCTCCGTAAGCTCATGCCGGTCGAAGATACCAGGCCGCTGCGACTGTTTATTAAAAACACAGCACTCTGCAAACACGAAAGTGGACGTATAGGGTGTGACGCCTGCCCGGTGCCGGAAGGTTAATTGATGGGGTTAGCTAACGCGAAGCTCTTGATCGAAGCCCCGGTAAACGGCGGCCGTAACTATAACGGTCCTAAGGTAGCGAAATTCCTTGTCGGGTAAGTTCCGACCTGCACGAATGGCGTAACGATGGCGGCGCTGTCTCCACCCGAGACTCAGTGAAATTGAAATCGCTGTGAAGATGCAGTGTATCCGCGGCTAGACGGAAAGACCCCGTGAACCTTTACTATAGCTTTGCACTGGACTTTGAATTTGCTTGTGTAGGATAGGTGGGAGGCTTTGAAGCGTGGACGCCAGTCTGCGTGGAGCCAACCTTGAAATACCACCCTGGCAACTTTGAGGTTCTAACTCAGGTCCGTTATCCGGATCGAGGACAGTGTATGGTGGGTAGTTTGACTGGGGCGGTCTCCTCCTAAAGAGTAACGGAGGAGTACGAAGGTGCGCTCAGACCGGTCGGAAATCGGTCGTAGAGTATAAAGGCAAAAGCGCGCTTGACTGCGAGACAGACACGTCGAGCAGGTACGAAAGTAGGTCTTAGTGATCCGGTGGTTCTGTATGGAAGGGCCATCGCTCAACGGATAAAAGGTACTCCGGGGATAACAGGCTGATACCGCCCAAGAGTTCATATCGACGGCGGTGTTTGGCACCTCGATGTCGGCTCATCACATCCTGGGGCTGAAGCCGGTCCCAAGGGTATGGCTGTTCGCCATTTAAAGTGGTACGCGAGCTGGGTTTAGAACGTCGTGAGACAGTTCGGTCCCTATCTGCCGTGGACGTTTGAGATTTGAGAGGGGCTGCTCCTAGTACGAGAGGACCGGAGTGGACGAACCTCTGGTGTTCCGGTTGTCACGCCAGTGGCATTGCCGGGTAGCTATGTTCGGAATAGATAACCGCTGAAAGCATCTAAGCGGGAAACTAGCCTCAAGATGAGATCTCACTGGAACCTTGAGTTCCCTGAAGGGCCGTCGAAGACTACGACGTTGATAGGTTGGGTGTGTAAGCGCTGTGAGGCGTTGAGCTAACCAATACTAATTGCCCGTGAGGCTTGACCATATAACACCCAAGCAATTTGCGTCGAAAGGCCAGATTGCGGTGTGTGAAGACGAAACGAACCGAAAGTTCGATCTCGCAAAACACCGACTTCTATTACATACCCAATTTGCTGAAGCGAGGCCAGCTGGCCACGACTCAGTACCCGAATTTCTTGACGACCATAGAGCATTGGAACCACCTGATCCCATCCCGAACTCAGTAGTGAAACGATGCATCGCCGATGGTAGTGTGGGGTTTCCCCATGTGAGAGTAGGTCATCGTCAAGATTAAATTCCGAAACCCCAATTGCGAAAGCAATTGGGGTTTTGTTTTGGGCGGTAGAAAAGCGCTGATGGGATTTTGCGCTTAGTCCAACACCGCCCATAACGCCCTTCAATGCTAAAGTCGCTGCCTCGATTTTGCTTTTCCCAAGGAAGCCGTTATGCCGGATGCAACGTCCCTCAGTGCTGGATTCATGGTCGTCCACGGCAATCGCCTGGATGAGCTGCGCAGCCTGGTCGTCAGTTGGATGCGTCGCTATCCACTGGCTCCCCTGGAAAACGAAATCGCCCTGGTGCAAAGCAACGGCATCGCACAATGGCTCAAACTGGCGCTTGCTGAAGATCCAGAAGATGACGACACGGGCGGCTGTGGCATCGCCGCTGCAATCGACGTGCAGTTGCCCGGCAGTTTCATGTGGCAGCTTTATCGCATGGTCCTGGGCCGCGACGAAATCCCGGTCAAGTCCCTTCTGGACAAAGCCCCGCTGACCTGGCGTCTCATGCGCCTCTTGCCCGAGCTGATCGACCAGCCGCACTTCGAGCCCCTGCAACGCTTCCTTACCCATGACACCGACCTGCGTAAACGCTACCAACTGGCGGAACGCCTGGCCGACTTGTTCGACCAATACCAGGTCTATCGTGCGGACTGGCTGGAAGACTGGGCCGCCGGTCGACACCAACTGCGCAACGGCCGAGGCGAGGCCAAACCCCTGAGCCCGGCCAACTGCTGGCAGGCCGAGTTATGGCGGGCATTGCTGCTGGATGTCGGCGAGGAGGGTATGGCGCAGAGCCGTGCCGGGGTCCACCAACGCTTTATCGAGCGCATCAACAAGCTGGACACCGCCCCCCAAGGCCTGCCGTCTCGGGTCATTGTGTTTGGCATCTCTTCCTTGCCCGCCCAGGCGCTTGAAGCGCTGGCCGGCCTGGCCCGTTTCAGCCAGGTCCTGCTTTGCGTGCATAACCCTTGCCGTCACCATTGGTCTGACATCGTTGCCGACAAAGACCTACTGCGAAACGAATACAAGCGCCAAGCGCGCAAGACCGGGATGCCCGTCACCATCGACCCGCAAACCCTGCACCAGCACGCCCATCCACTGTTGGCCGCCTGGGGCAAGCAAGGTCGCGATTACATCAACCTGCTGGACAGCTACGACGATCCCAACAGCTACCGATCCGCTTTCCGTGACGGGCGCATCGACCTGTTCAGCGATAGCGAACCGACCACAATCCTCAACCAACTGCAGGATGACATCCTCGAACTGCGCCCCCTCCCCGAAACGCGAGAGCGCTGGCCCGCCGTCGATCTGCAGCACGACACCTCGATCCGCTTCCACATCGCCCACAGCGCCCAGCGGGAAGTGGAAATCCTCCACGACCAACTGCTACAGCGCTTCAGCGAAAATCCCGCGCTGCGGCCTCGCGACATTATCGTGATGGTCCCGGATGTGGACAGCTACGCGCCGCATATCCGTGCGGTATTCGGTCAACTGGACAAAAAAGACCCGCGCTTCATCCCCTTCACCCTCACTGACCAGGGCCAACGGGGCCGCGATCCACTGTTGATCGCCGTCGAGCACCTGCTGAAACTTCCCGACAGCCGTTTTCCGGTCAGCGAAATACTCGACTTGCTGGACGTTCCCGCCCTGCGTGAACGCTTCGCCATCCAGGAGCGCGACCTGCCCACTCTGCACCGCTGGATAGAAGGGGCCGGCATCCGCTGGGGCCTGAACGCCGAGCAGCGTGCAGGTCTTGGCCTGCCCAGTGAGCTGGAGCAAAACAGCTGGCGGTTCGGCCTGCGCCGTATGCTGCTGGGCTACGCCGTTGGCAGTGGTGCCGCCTGCGCCGGCATTGAGCCCTACGATGAAATCGGCGGCCTTGATGCTGCGCTGATCGGCCCATTGGTAGCCTTGCTAGACGCATTGCACGATGCACACCAAGCCCTGTCACAACCGGCGACACCGCAAGCCTGGGGCGTACGCCTGCAAGACCTGATGCAGCGCTTTTTCCTGGCCAGCAATGAACACGATGACTATCTGCTGGGCCAGTTGGAGCAACTGCGGGAAGACTGGCTGGAAACCTGCGAATCCGTCGGCCTGTACGACGAATTACCGCTGACGGTGGTCCGTGAGGCTTGGCTGGCCGGTCTCGACCAGGGCCGCCTGTCCCAGCGCTTCCTCGCCGGCGCGGTGAACTTCTGCACCCTGATGCCGATGCGTGCGATCCCGTTCAAGCTGGTGTGCCTACTGGGCATGAACGATGGCGACTATCCACGCGCCCAACCGCCACTGGATTTCGACCTGATGGGCAGCGACTACCGCCCCGGCGACCGTTCTCGTCGCGAAGACGACCGCTACCTGTTGCTGGAAGCTTTGCTCTCAGCACGCGACCAACTCTACATAAGCTGGATCGGCCGCAGCATCCGTGACAACAGTGAGCGCCCGGCGTCCGTGCTGATCGGCCAACTGCGCGATCACCTCGCCAGCGGCTGGCAACATGCCCAAGAGCAATCGCTGCTGGAGGCAATGACCCAGGAACACCCTTTGCAACCCTTCAGCGCGCGCTATTTCCACGAAGGTGATCCGCTGTTCAGCTACGCCCGCGAATGGCAGTTGTTGCACGAAGCCCAAGACCTGCCCCTCGACACAACCTGCCTGTCAGCCTACGTCCAGGAAGAACCCCTGAGCCTGGGCCAGGTGCAGGACTTCCTGCGTAACCCCGTCAGGCATTTCTTCAGCCAGCGCCTCAAAGTGTTTTTCGAAGCCGCCGAGGTACCCCTGGCCGATGAAGAGCCCTTTGTCCTCGACGCCCTGCAGCGCTACACCTTGAGCGACAGCCTGCTCGCCGCTGCACTGAGCGATCCGGATCATCTGGAGCAGGCCCTGGATGCCCAGGCCCAGCGTCTGCAAGGCAGCGGCCTGCTGCCCATGGTTGGCTTTGGCGAATGCCTGCGCAGCGAACTGATCGAGCCTTTGCCTGACCTGTTGCAACGCTACCAGCAACTCCTGGCACTCTGGCCCACGCCGCACAACACCGCAGAACCTGTCAGCTACGCACACCAGGGGATTGAACTCGAAGGCTGGGTCAGCGGCCTGCACCGACGCAGCGATGGCGGCTTGCTCAGCGTGACCACCATTCCCAACAGCATCGGCTCGATCAAGACCCGCAAGTGGCATCGCCTGATCCGCCCATGGGTCAATCACCTGGTGGCCTGCGCCTGTGGCCTTCCGTTGAGCACGGGCCTGGTGGCCAGCGACGACACACTCTTGCTGGCTCCCCTGGAGCAAAGCCTTGCCCAGGATATCCTCGGCAACCTGCTCCTGGCTTGGCAGGCCGGCATGAGTGAACCACTGCCGGTCGCGGTCAAGACTGCGTTTGCCTGGCTCGGCCAGACCGATCCGGACAAAGCCCAGGCTGCGGCCCTAAAAGCCTACGAAGGCGATGGCATCAACAGTGACGGCGAGCGCCGCGAAAGCCCGGCCCTTACCCGGCAGTTTCCCGATTATGCAGCGCTGGTCGCCAGCGAGGATTTCGAAGGCTGGTGCGAAACCCTCTATCGACCCTTGATAACCGCCCCCTGGCGATCACTGACAAGCGAAGAGGCCCGCCCATGAGCGCCATCAAACCCCTGGCCCTGGCCTTTCCCCTGCGCGGCAGCCAACTGATCGAGGCCAGCGCCGGCACCGGCAAGACCTTCACCATCTCTGCGTTGTACCTGCGCCTGGTGCTCGGCCACGGCGGCGAGCTGCAAGGCTTTGGCCGTGAATTGCTGCCGCCGCAGATCCTTGTGGTGACCTTCACCGATGCTGCCACCAAAGAGTTGCGCGAGCGTATCCGTACCCGCCTGGCACAAGCGGCGCGCTACTTTCGTGATGAAATCGAGCAGCCCGACACCTTGATCGCCGAGTTGCGCGACGAATACAGCGCCGAGCAATGGCCAGGTTGCGCCAATCGCCTCGACATTGCCGCGCAATGGATGGACGAAGCCGCCGTCTCGACCATTCACAGTTGGTGCCAGCGCATGCTGCGCGAACACGCCTTCGACAGTGGCAGCCTGTTTACCCAGACCCTGGAAACGGACCACAGCGACCTGCTCGGCGAAGTGTTGCGCGACTACTGGCGGCTGTTCTGCTACCCGATGCACGGCGATGCCCTGAACTGGGTGCGCAGCCACTGGGGCGGGCCTGCGGCGTTGATGCCGCGAGTGCGCGCCTTGTTCGGCAGCGAGCGCCCCAGTGACGAACCACGGGAGCCTGCCGAACTGATCGAGGCCTGCCTGCACGAGCGCCGCGAGGCCCTGGTGGCGCTCAAGGCGCCCTGGCAGCAGTGGGCCGCCGAGTTGCGGGAGATCTGCCTGCAGGCCGTCGCCGCCAAGGCTGTTGATGGGCGCAAGATGCAGGCCCGTTATTTCGAGCCCTGGTTCGAGAAAATCAGCGCCTGGGCCGCGGACGAAACCCTGGAGCAACTGGATATCGGCACCGGCTTCAGCCGCCTGACGCCAGAGGGTATGGCCGAAGCCTGGAAGGGCGACGCGCCGCATCATCCGGGCCTGGATGCCATGGTGGGCCTCAAAGCCAGCCTGGACGCCTTGCCCACGCCCGACGCCGCGGTGCTCCAACACGCGGCGGCCTGGGTCGGTAAACGTTTTGAAGATGAGAAGCGCCGGCGTGCCGAGATGGGCTTCGACGACATGCTCATCCGCTTGGACGCGGCCCTGCAAGCCGAGGGCGGCGAGCGCCTGGCCAGTGTGATCCGCGAGCAATTCCCGGTGGCCCTGATCGATGAATTCCAGGACACCGACCCGGTGCAGTACCGGATCTTCGAAAGCATCTACCGCATTGAAGACAACAGCCCGCTCAGTGGCCTGTTCCTGATCGGCGACCCCAAGCAAGCGATCTACGCCTTTCGCGGTGCCGATATCTACACCTACCTGCGTGCTCGCCAGGCCACCGCCGGGCGCTTGCACACCCTGGGCACCAACTTCCGCTCCAGCCATGCGATGGTCGCGGCGGTCAACCACGTGTTCGAACGTGCAGAAACCGGGCGTGGGGCATTTCTGTTTCGCCAGCCGGACGGCGAGAACCCGGTGCCGTTCCAGCCGGTATCGTCCCAAGGCCGCAAGGAGCACTTGCAGGTCGATGGCCACATAGTGCCAGCCCTGAATATCTGGCACCTGCCCACCGACCAGCCGATCTCCAACGTGCTTTATCGCCAACAATTGGCCGGTGCTTGTGCCAGTCAGATCGTCGCGTTGCTCAATGGCGGCCAGCAAGGCAGTGCAGGGTTCGTCAAGGATGGCGACTTCTCCCCCGTGCAACCGTCGAACATCGCCATCCTTGTGCGTGACGGCAAGGAAGCCCAGGCCGTGCGCGGTGAGCTGGCCGCGCGCGGTGTGCGTAGCGTGTACCTGTCCGATAAGGATTCGGTGTTTGCCTCCCAGGAAGCCCACGACGTACTCGCCTGGCTCAAGGCCTGCGCCGAGCCGGACGTGGAGCGCCCGCTGCGCGCGGCCCTGGCCTGCGTCACCCTCAACCTGTCGCTGGCGCAACTGGAGCAACTGAACCAGGACGAACTGGCCTGGGAACAGCGGGTCATGCAGTTTCGCGATTACCGCGTGATCTGGCGGACCCAGGGCGTGTTGCCGATGCTGCGACGCCTGCTACATGACTTCAAGTTGCCGCAAACCCTGATTGCCCGCAGCGATGGTGAAAGGGTGCTGACCAACCTGCTGCACCTGTGCGAATTGCTGCAACAAGCCGCCGCTGAGCTAGATGGCGAACAGGCACTGATCCGCCATCTGGCGGAGCATCTGGCGCTGTCGGGCCAGGCCGGCGAAGAGCAGATCTTGCGCCTGGAAAGTGATGAGCAACTGGTCAAGGTGGTGACCATCCACAAATCCAAGGGCCTGGAATACGATCTGGTGTTCCTGCCGTTCATCTGCTCGGCCAAGCCCGTCGACGGCAGTCGCCTGCCGCTGCACTACCACGATGCCCACGGCAAGTCCCAGGTCAGCCTCAAACCCACCGCCGAACTGATCGCCCAGTCCGATGACGAACGCCTGGCTGAAGACCTGCGCCTGTTCTACGTGGCGCTGACGCGGGCCAAACATGCCTGTTGGCTCGGTGTGGCCGACCTCAAGCGAGGTAATACCAACAGCTCGGTGTTGCACCTGTCGGCGCTGGGTTATCTGTTGGGTGGTGGCGCGGCCCTGGCGGAATCCGCAGCCTTGGCCCGCTGGCTGATGGACTTGCAGGACGGCTGCGCGGCGATTGCCTACGGGCACATGCCAGAGGCCCAGAGCAGCACCTACCAGCCACCGCGCAATGACGCGACCTTGCTCGCGCCGCTGCTGCCCAAGCGCAAGGCTGCGGAAAACTGGTGGATTGCGTCCTACAGCGCCCTGCGCATTGGCGAAAGCATGAGCGCCGCCAGCCTGGAGGCCCCGGAAAGCCCACAAGCGCAGAAGCTGTTCGACGACGAACGCCTGGACCCGGATGCCCCGCGCGAAGTTGCCGCGTCTGGCGGCGACATTCATCGATTCCCACGGGGGCCCAATCCCGGGACCTTTCTCCACGGCCTGCTGGAGTGGGCCGGCAACGATGGCTTCGACGTAACGCCCGAAGCCATCGAAGATGCTGTCGCACGGCGCTGCAACCGGCGCGGCTGGGAAGGCTGGATCGGCACCCTCAGCGGCTGGCTTGGGCACCTGTTGCAAGCGCCACTGAGCCTGGGCCAGGGGCCGGAATCGTTGACCCTGGGTGACTTGCAGCACTATCAGATCGAAATGGAGTTCTGGTTCGCCAGCCATAAAGTCGATGTGCTCGCCCTCGACCAACTGGTCTGCCAATACACCCACGACGGTGTGTCGCGGGTGGCTGCCGAACCGGTAATGCTCAACGGGATGTTCAAAGGCTTTATCGACCTGACCTTCGAACATGACGGCCGCTATTACGTGGCCGACTATAAATCCAACTGGCTCGGCGCCGACGACGCGGCCTACACCCAACAGGCCATGGAACAGTCGATTCTCGACCATCGCTATGACCTGCAATACGTCCTCTACCTGCTGGCCCTGCACCGCCAGCTCAAGGCGCGCCTGCCCGATTACGATTACGACCGGCACGTGGGTGGCGCGCTCTACCTGTTCCTGCGCGGCAGCCAAGCCGTGAGCCAGGGGGCGTATTTCACCCGGCCGCCACGTGAACTGATCGAGCGCCTGGACCTGTTGTTCCAGGGCAAGCCGCAACCGCCCAAGGTCGAACCCGCCTGGGAACAAGGAGTCCTGTTATGAGCCTCTCGACTGTGCCGCTGGAGGCACTGGCACCGCTGGAGCGTGCCGACGACCTGGTGCACCTGCTGGAGCGCTGGGTCGAGCGCGGCTGGCTGCGCTCGCTGGACAAGGCGTTCGTCGGCTTTCTCCACGAACTCGACCCACAGGCCGATCCTCTGGTGCTGCTGGCTGCTGCCCTGACCAGTCACCAACTGGGCCACGGGCACGTGTGCCTGGATCTGTTCGAGACCCTGAATGCCCCGGATTTCGCCCTGTCGCTGCCCCCTGAAGGTGATCTTTCAAGTGGCGTGATGTTGTTGCCCTCGCAATTGCTCGACGGCCTGGACGGCGCCCATTGGTGCCATGCCCTGGCCGCAAGCCCGCTGGTGGCGCTGGCCGTGGATGGCAGTGCTGCAGCGCAGAGCCGGCCCTTGGTGTTGTCGGGCAAGCGCCTGTACCTGCGGCGCTACTGGACCTATGAGCGACGCATCGACAGCGCCTTGCGTCAGCGTCTGGCCGTGCAGGAAACGGTCTCGGCGGACCTGCCCCAGCGCTTGAACGGCCTGTTCGACCAGCCACCTCCCAATGGCGTGGTCGATTGGCAGAAGCTCGCCTGCGCCCTGGCCACGCGGGGGGCGTTCAGCATCGTCACCGGCGGCCCCGGCACCGGCAAGACCACCACCGTGGTGCGCCTGTTGGCATTGCTGCAAGCGCCAGCGGTGGAGCAGGGCACGGCCTTGCGCATCCGCCTGGCGGCGCCCACCGGCAAGGCGGCGGCGCGGTTGACCGAGTCCATCAGCCAGCAAGTGCGCTCGCTGCACGTGGCCGAAGCCGTGCGCGAAAAAATCCCCACCGAGGTCACCACCGTGCACCGCCTGTTGGGCAGCCGTCCCGGCACCCGGCATTTCCGCCATCACGCGGGCAACTTGTTGCCGCTGGATGTGCTGGTGGTCGATGAAGCCTCGATGATCGACCTGGAAATGATGGCCAACCTGCTGGATGCCTTGCCAGCCCATGCGCGCCTGGTGCTGCTGGGGGACAAGGACCAGTTGGCTTCGGTGGAAGCCGGTGCGGTGCTCGGCGATTTGTGCCGCGATGCCGAGGCGGGCTGGTACAGCCCCGGCACCCGCCAATGGCTGGAAAGTGTCAGCGGCGAAACGCTGGCGGGCAGCGGCCTGGAGCAAGACCTCGACGCCAGCCATCCCCTCGCGCAACAAGTGGTGATGTTGCGTTATTCCCGGCGCTTCGGCGAAGGCAGTGGCATCGGCCAACTGGCGCGTTGGGTCAACCAGCAAAACCCCGAACAGGCTCGCCAACTGCTGGACGCCGGCAGCCACGACCTGTTTTGCCTGCGCCTCAAGGGCGAGCATGACCGCGCCCTCGAGCGCCTGGTGCTGGACGGGCAGGGCGCCGATGCCCAGGGCTATCGCTACTACCTGAACCAGCTGCGCACCTCGCGGCCGGCAGCCGAGACACCCCGGGACGATCCGCGCTGGACCGACTGGGCGCGCCAGTTATTGCAAGCCTTTGATGCCTTCCAGTTGCTGTGCGCGGTGCGCAAGGGCCCCTGGGGCGTGGAAGGCCTCAACCAACGCATCACCGCCGCGCTGCTCAAGGCCCGGCTGATCGATAGCGACCAGCAATGGTACGAAGGCCGCCCGGTGCTGATGACCCGCAATGACTACGGCCTGGGCTTGATGAACGGGGACATCGGTATCGCCTTGAAGCTGCCCGAAACTGACGGCGGGCCGCAGGTGCTGCGCGTCGCTTTCCCGCGCAACGATGGCCAGGGCGGGGTGCGCTTTGTCTTGCCCAGCCGGCTCAACGATGTAGAAACCGTCTACGCCATGACCGTGCACAAGTCCCAGGGCTCGGAGTTCGCCCACACGGCCTTGATCCTGCCGGATGCGCTGAACCCGGTACTGACCAAAGAGCTGATCTACACCGGCATCACCCGCGCGAAAGACCGCTTCAGCTTGATCGAAACCCGTGGTGGGGTTTTCGAGGAAGCGGTACGGCGCAAGGTGAAACGTTTAAGCGGGCTGATGTTGGAACTTGGGACATGATGGCGCAGGAAAAACCTGACTGATGTGTCGGTTTTTCGTGATAAATGGCGGAATCTACCTAGGCCCCGTCTCGATGGGGTTTCCGCCGATATGCTATCGTTGCGGCATCATCCCGAGAAGATCATAGAGAATCGCTGCATGAACGTGGCTGTCTCGCCCACAGAGCGTAGTTGGAGCTGGAGACGATTGCTGCTATCGGCCGTTCTGTGCCTCGTCACGCCTCTGGCTTTTGCCCAGGCGTCTACCGCCAGTGCGGCCGACCAGCGGGCCCAGGCCGTCACCCAGGTGGTACTGGGGATTCTCAGCTACGCCCGATGGCCGGTTGAGCCCAGCCAACTGCGTTTGTGCATCGTTGGCCCGACCCAATACACCGATGACCTGGTCAAGGGCACCACCCAGGCTACGGGGCGGCCGGTGGTGGTCCAGCGTTTGCTGGCCGACAACCCCAATATCGTCAATGCCTGCGACGCGCTGTATATCGGCAAGCTCTCCCCTGACGAGCGCAGTCATTTGTTCACGGCCTTGATCGGGCGCCCGGTGCTGAGCATCAGCGAAGGCGGCGACCAGTGCACAGTGGGCAGCCTGTTCTGCCTGCGGGTCAGTGATGAGCAGGTGTCATTCGAGGTCAACCTCGACTCCGTGGCCCGCAGCGGAGTGCGTATTCATCCCAGCGTCTTGCAGTTGTCCCGTCGTCGAGCGCCGGAACCATGAGGCTGCGCAACGCCAAAACCCGCCCTACATTACGTTCGGTCCTTGGTCGCGGGCACCTGAGTGTGGCATTGGTGGCGGTCGCCATGGCCAGCGTATCCCTGACCCTGCTGGGCGTGCTGGCCCTGCGGGTCTATGCCGATCACAACCTGCACCTGATCGCCCGCTCGATCAACTACACCGTGGAAGCTGCGGTGGTGTTCAACGACCGCGTAGTGGCCACCGAAGCCCTGGCGTTGATTGCCTCCACTGAAGAAGTGGCCGAAGCCCGGGTGCTGGACCTCAATGGCAATACCCTGGCGCACTGGGTGCGCCCGGAAACGGGGGTGTTGTCCAAGGTGGAGCTGGAGCTGGCCCACACACTGCTGGAAGAACCCATCAGCCAACCGATCCTGCACCAAGGCAAGAAAATCGGCACCGTCGAGTTGAGCGGCCACGGTGGTAGCCTGTTGCGCTTTTTGCTCAGTGGCCTGGCGGGGATCATCATCTGTACAGCCATCAGTGGCTGGGTCGCGATTTACCTGGCGCGGCGCATGTTGCGCGGCATCACCGGCCCGCTGCACAGCCTGGCCGACGTCGCCCACGCCGCACGTAGCGAGCGGGCTTTCGACCGCCGTGTGCCGCCGGCACAGATCGCCGAACTCGACAGCCTGGGTAACGACTTCAATGCCCTGCTCGACGAACTCGAAGCCTGGCAAACCCATCTGCAAAGCGAAAACGAAACCCTCGCCCACCTGGCCAGCCATGACAGCCTCACCGGGCTGCCCAATCGTGCTTTCTTCGAGGGCCGGCTGATCCGTGCGCTGCGCAGTGCAGCCAAGCTCAACGAGCGGGTGGCGGTGCTGTTCCTCGACAGCGACCGCTTCAAAGATATCAACGATAACTTCGGGCATGCCGCCGGTGACGCCGTGCTGGTCGCCGTCGCCGCGCGCGTACGGGCGCAACTGCGCGAGAGTGACCTGGTAGCGCGCCTGGGCGGCGATGAGTTCGCCATCCTGCTCTCGCCCCTGCACAAGCTCGAAGATGCCCAGCGCATCGCCGACAAAATCATCGCCAGCATGGACCTGCCCATCCCGCTGCCGGGCAACACCGAAGTGTTGACCTCACTCAGTATCGGTATCGCGGTTTATCCCGATCATGGCGCCACTCCCGGCGCCTTGCTCAATGCCGCCGATGCGGCGATGTACCAGGCCAAACGCCTGTCCCAGGGCGGCCAGCACACGGCGGAGTCGGAGCACCCCGCTGCCAACGTTCAACACAGGAGTTGATCCCTTGTTTGCTAACACACGTGTTCTCTTTATCACCTTGTTTATCGCGCTGCTGGCACTGAGCGGCTGCCAGACCGCTCCGCCCAAGGGCCTGACACCGGCACAAGTGGCGGTACTCAAACAACAAGGCTTCGAACTGACCGACGAAGGCTGGGCGTTTGGCCTGTCGGGCAAAGTGCTGTTTGGCAGCGACGTCGAAAAACTCAACAAGCCCAGCACTGAAATCGTCGAGCGCATCGGCAAGGCCCTCACCGGCGTGGGCATCGAACGCGTGCGCGTAGACGGCCATACCGACGCCTCGGGCAAGGAAGCGTACAACCAGCAACTGTCCTTGCGCCGGGCGAAAAGCGTGGGCAAGGTCCTGGTGGACGTGGGTATGAAGGAAGAAAATGTGCAACTGCGTGGCCTGGGCAGCAGCGAACCGGTGGCCTCCAACAGCACCTCTGCGGGCCGTACCGAAAACCGCCGGGTATCGATCGTGGTGATCGCCGACTGAGCCGACAGGTCGGCCTAACTGTGCAACCAAATTGTGGGAGCGGGCTTGCCCGCGAAGGCGGTGGTTCAGCCGAGTATGTATCGATTGACCCACCGCCATCGCTGGCAAGCCAGCTCCTACAGTTGTTCGTGTCGCCCCAAAATTCTGCGCCCACCGCCACTCACCTGTGGGAGCGGGCTTGCCCGCGATGGCGGCTCAGTCGGCAAACACCATCTCCCGCGTCTCGCCCATCAAAAGCCCCTGGTTCTGCTCCGTCACCTCACGGATGTAATCCCACAACAATGTAATCCGCTTCAACTTGCGCAAATCCTCCCGGCAATACATCCAGAACTGCCGCGTAATAGTGATCTCCTCCCCCAGCACCGGCAGCAACCGCGAGTCTTGTGCGGCCAGGAAGCACGGCAGGATCGCCAGTGAACGCCCCTGCTGCGCCGCCACGTACTGCGCAATCACGCTGGTGCTGCGCAGACTGGCGCTGGCGCCCGGTACGACATTGGCCAGGTACAGCAGCTCCGAGCTGAACGCCAGGTCATCCACATAGCTGATAAACGGATGCTCGGCCAGGTCGGCCGGGCGGCGGATGGGTGGGTGTTGGTCGAGGTAGTCCTGGGTCGCGTACAACTGCAGTTTGTAGTCGCACAGTTTGCAGCACACGTAGGGCCCGTGCTCCGGGCGTTCCAGGGCGATGACGATATCGGCCTCACGCTTGGACAGGCTGATGAAGTGGGGCAGGGGCAGGATATCCACTGAGATCGCCGGGTAGGTGTCGACGAAGTGGCTCAGTTGCGGGGTGACGAAAAAGCTACCGAAACCCTCGGTGCAGCCCATGCGCACATGCCCCGACAGCGCCACGCCGGAGCCGGACACTTGTTCGCAGGCCATGTGCAGGGTGCTTTCGATGGACTCGGCATAACCCAGCAAGCGCTGGCCTTCGTTGGTCAGGACGAAGCCGCTGGTCCGGGATTTTTCGAACAACAGGGTGCCCAACGAACCTTCCAACGAACTGATGCGCCGCGACACCGTGGTGTAGTCCACCGCCAGGCGCTTGGCGGCGACGCTGGCCTTGCGGGTGCGCGCCACTTCGAGGAAAAACTTCAGGTCATCCCAGTTCAACGACCCTAAAGACGTGATGTTTTTTTGCATGTTGGACCGGCTTTTATGTGGGTTCTTATTGGAAGTTTGCACATCTATACTCCAAAAATCGTCCGAACGCCTCATCCTCAAGGCGCTTCACGCCTTGGCTCTCTGCATAACTACAAGATCTGGAGACCACAATGAACGCATCGCTTACGTCTGCCGATACCACCGTGAAACAGGCCAAACTGTTGATCAACGGTGAATGGGTCGAGTCCAAGACCACCGAGTGGCAAGACATCGTCAACCCGGCGACCCAACAAGTCCTGGCCCGTGTGCCCTTTGCCACAGCCGATGAAGTCAACGCGGCCATCGACGCTGCCCAGCGCGCCTTCCAGACCTGGAAACTGACGCCGATCGGCGCGCGCATGCGCATCATGCTCAAGCTGCAAGCGCTGATCCGCGAGCACTCCAAGCGCATTGCCGCAGTACTCAGTGCCGAGCAGGGCAAGACCATTGCCGACGCGGAAGGCGATATTTTCCGTGGCCTGGAAGTGGTCGAGCACGCCTGTTCCATCGGCACCCTGCAAATGGGCGAATTTGCCGAGAACGTGGCCGGCGGTGTCGACACCTACACCCTGCGCCAACCGATCGGCGTGTGCGCCGGCATCACCCCGTTCAACTTCCCGGCAATGATCCCGCTGTGGATGTTCCCGATGGCCATCGCCTGCGGTAACACCTTCGTGCTCAAGCCTTCGGAACAGGATCCATTGTCGACCCTGATGCTGGTGGAACTGGCGCTGGAGGCTGGCGTGCCAGCGGGCGTGCTGAACGTGGTCCACGGTGGCAAGGATGTGGTGGATGCACTTTGCACCCACAAAGATATCAAGGCCGTGTCCTTCGTTGGCTCGACCGCCGTCGGCACCCACGTCTACGACCTGGCGGGCAAGCACGGCAAGCGCGTGCAATCGATGATGGGCGCGAAAAACCATGCGGTAGTGCTGCCGGATGCCAACCGCGAACAAACCCTCAATGCCCTGGTCGGCGCCGGTTTCGGTGCCGCCGGCCAGCGCTGCATGGCCACCTCGGTGGTGGTCTTGGTTGGCGCGGCCAAGCAATGGCTGCCGGACCTCAAGGCCCTGGCGCAGAAGCTTAAAGTCAACGCCGGCAGCGAAGCCGGAACAGACGTGGGCCCGGTGATTTCCAAGCGTGCCAAGGCACGTATCCTCGACCTGATCGAGAGCGGCGTGAAAGAAGGCGCCAAGCTGGAACTGGACGGCCGTGGCATCCAGGTGCCGGGCTTCGAGCAAGGCAACTTCGTCGGCCCGACCCTGTTCTCGGGCGTGACCACTGACATGCAGATCTACACCCAGGAAATCTTCGGCCCGGTGCTGGTGGTGCTGGAAGTCGATACCCTCGATGAGGCGATCGCCCTGGTCAACGCCAACCCGTTCGGCAACGGCACCGGCCTGTTCACCCAAAGCGGTGCGGCGGCGCGCAAGTTCCAGAGCGAAATCGACGTCGGCCAGGTGGGCATCAACATCCCGATCCCCGTGCCAGTCCCGATCTTCAGCTTCACCGGTTCCCGTGGTTCGAAACTCGGCGACCTGGGCCCGTACGGCAAGCAAGTGGTGCAGTTCTACACCCAGACCAAAACCGTCACCAGCCGCTGGTTCGACGACGACAGCGTCAATGATGGCGTCAACACCACCATCAACCTGCGTTGATCAAGGAGACGACCATGAAGATTGCATTTATCGGCCTGGGCAACATGGGCGCGCCCATGGCCCGCAACCTGATCAAGGCTGGCCATGCGCTGAACCTGTTCGACCTGAACCAGACGGTGCTCAACGAACTGGCCGCATTGGGCGGCACCATCAGCGCTTCGCCGCGTGATGCGGCCCAGGGTGCGGAGCTGGTATTGACCATGCTGCCCGCCGCCGCCCATGTGCGTAGCGTGTGGCTCAATGAAGACGGCGTGCTGGCCGGCATCGGCAAAGGCGTGCCTGCGGTGGATTGCAGCACCATCGACCCACAGACCGCGCGCGACGTAGCGGCGGCTGCAGCCAAACACGGCGTGGCGATGGCCGATGCCCCGGTTTCCGGTGGCACCGGTGGCGCCCAGGCCGGGACGTTGACCTTTATGGTCGGCGCCAACCCGGAACTGTTCGCCACCCTGCAGCCGGTGCTGGCGCAGATGGGCCGCAACATCGTGCATTGCGGTGATGTGGGCACCGGGCAAATCGCCAAGATCTGCAACAACCTGCTGCTGGGGATCAGTATGGTGGGCGTCAGCGAGGCCATGGCCCTGGGCGATGCCCTGGGTATCGACACGCAAGTGCTGGCCGGCATCATCAACAGCTCCACCGGGCGTTGCTGGAGTTCCGACACCTACAACCCTTGGCCGGGTGTGATTGAAACTGCGCCGTCATCCCGAGGCTATACCGGTGGGTTTGGCGCCGACCTGATGCTCAAGGACCTGGGCCTGGCGACCGAAGCCGCGCGCCAGGCGCACCAGCCGGTGATCCTGGGGGCGGTGGCGCAGCAGTTGTATCAATCGATGAGCCAGCGTGGGGAAGGGGGCAAGGACTTCTCGGCGATCATCAACAGCTATCGCAAGCCTCAATAGGTCAGAGGGCTCGCGATCAAGAGGCGGCTTGTTGTGATGAGGCTTGTTGTGGCGAGGGGGCTTGTCCCCCGTTGGGTGGCGAAGCCACCCCAGTAGGCCTGCGAGGCGGTAGGTTTTGGGGCGGCTTCGCCACCCAGCGGGGGACAAGCCCCCTCGCCACAGAGTCTGTATCAGGCAAACACAAAGTACTTACGCACCGTCTCGACCACTTCCCACGTGCCCTTCATCCCGGGCTCCACCACAAAGATATCCCCAGCGCGCAAATGGATCGGCTCCAGGCCGTCCGGGGTGATCACGCAGTAGCCTTCCTGGAAATGGCAGTATTCCCACTTCACATATTCCACCCGCCATTTGCCAGGGGTGCAGATCCAGGTGCCCATGATCTTGCTGCCGTCTTCGCTGGTGTAGGCGTTGAGGTTGACGGTGTGCGGGTCGCCCTCGAGCTTCTCCCATTTGCAGGCATCCAGGACCGGCAGGGGGTGGGTGTCGCGCAATACGGTGATGGGCTGGGACATGATGGCTCCAAGGCAGGAAAGACAAAGGTGAACCCTATAGCGCCGGGGCGAATGCCTGTGGTCTGAACTCGACATCGGGATGCCCAGAAGCGCATTGGCATACGATCTGCAAACCTGCACAGCCCCCCTGTGGGAGCGGGCTTGCCCGCGATGGCGCCGGATCAGTGAAAAATGCCTCAACTGACACACCGCCATCGCGGGCAAGCCCGCTCCCACATTTTTATCTGTGGGGCTGAAGGATCCATTCACTAATCAGACGTTTCTTCGCAGTAAGTGCGAAAGAAATCCTGCCTGGCGCTGGAAATCGCAAGAATATTTACCGCTGGCCCTCGTATCATTCACTTTAGAAACAACCGAGAGCCTCGTATGAATCCAATAAAAACGTGGTGGGATATCAGCCCACCCTTGAGCACCGCCACCCCGACGTGGCCGGGCGATACGCCGTTCCAGGAAGAACGCGTCTGGCAGTTCGGCCCCGAATGCCCGGTCAACGTCGGGCGTATCACCCTGTCGCCCCACACCGGTGCCCATGTCGATGCGCCGTTGCACTACAGCGCCGACGGTGCGCCTATCGGCGAAGTCTCGCTGGACGTGTATATGGGCCCGTGTCGGGTGCTGTACTGCCTGGACAGCGGCGTGCTGGTACAGCCGGAGCAGTTGCAGGGCCACCTGGATAACCTGCCGGAACGGGTCCTGCTGCGTACTTATCACAAGGCGCCCCTGAGCAATTGGGATTCGAACTTCACCGCCGTCGCCAAGGAAACCGTCGAGCTGCTGGCCAGCCTGGGTGTGCGCCTGATCGGCATCGATACCCCGTCCCTGGACCCGCAACAGTCCAAGACCATGGATGCCCACAACGCCGTCGCCCGCCATGGCATGGCGATTCTCGAAGGCATCGTGCTCGACGATGTACCGCAAGGCGATTATGAGTTGATCGCCCTGCCGCTACGTTTTGCCAACCTCGATGCCAGCCCGGTACGAGCAATCCTGCGCCCGCTCAAGGAGCCCACGCGATGAGCCAGTGTCCTTTCTCCCCTGATTACCAGCCGCCGGAAGAATGGCATAACGCTGAGCTGAATTTTTCCGAGTCCATGAGCTACGGCGACTACCTGGACCTGGGCAAGGTGCTCACGGCCCAACACCCGTTGTCGCCGGACCATAACGAAATGCTGTTTATCATCCAGCACCAGACTTCCGAGCTGTGGATGAAGCTGATGCTCCACGAACTCAAGGCCGCCCGTGAGCACGTGCGCCTGGGTGAGCTGGCGCCGGCGTTCAAGATGCTGGCGCGGGTCTCGCGGATCTTTGACCAACTGGTGCACGCCTGGGCGGTACTGGCGACCATGACGCCGTCGGAATACAAGTCGATCCGGCCGTACCTGGGGCAGTCGTCGGGTTTCCAGTCGTTCCAGTATCGGGAAATCGAGTTCATCCTCGGCAATAAAAGCGCGGCGCTGTTGCGGCCCCATGCCCACCGTCCGGAGTTGCTCAAGGAGCTGCAAGTGGCGATTGCCACGCCGTCGCTGTATGACGAGGCGATCAACCTGATGATCAAGGCGGGCCTGGCGATTGATCCGCAGCGCGCGCAACGCGATCCGACGGCGCCCACGGTGCATGACGAATCCGTGGAAGCGGCGTGGCGCGAGGTGTACCGTGATCCGAACCGGTACTGGGACCTGTACCAGTTGGCCGAGAAGTTTATCGACCTGGAAGACTCGTTCCGCCAATGGCGCTTCCGCCATGTGACCACGGTGGAGCGGATCATCGGCTTCCAGCCGGGCACCGGCGGCACCGAGGGCGTGGGTTACCTGCGCAAGATGCTCGACACCGTGCTGTTCCCCGAGCTGTGGCGAGTGCGTTCAACGCTCTGATTGAAACCCAACAAAAAGCCCCGGCACTCATCGAGTGCCGGGGCTTTTTGTTGGTATGCATTCCTGTTGTGGCCCTGTTCATGTGGGAGCCGGGCTTGCCTTAAACGAACGCAATGCTCAAAGCAGCGAAGATCAAATGTGGGAGCGGGCTTGCTCGCGAAGACGTCGGCTCAGCAAACATTGATGTTGACTGACCCACTGCTTTCGCGAGCAAGCCCGCTCCCACACAAGCCCGCTCCCAGATGAGCGGGCCCCTACACAGGTTACTGCGCGACAGCCACGGCCTTGGTCTTCTTGGAGCGCAACCAGTACGCCAGGAAGAGAACCCCTACCCACACCGGCATCGCATACACCGACGGGCGCATGTCCGGAATCGCCAGCATCACGCCCACGATCACCAGCATGAACGCCAGGCACAGGTAGTTGCTGAACGGGAACCAGAAGGTCTTGAACGTCGGCACCACGCCTTGTTCGCCCATAGCCTTGCGGAACTTGATGTGGGTCATGCTGATCAGCGCCCAGTTGATCATCAGCGAGGCAACCACCAGCGCAAACAACAGCACCAGGGCATCCTTGGGCGCCACGTAGTTGATCACCACGCACAGCAGCGTCACCAGGGCCGAAATGCCCAGGGCACGCAGTGGCACGCCTTGCTTGTTGAGCTTCATCAGCGCCTTGGGCGCGTCGCCTTGCTCGGCCAGGCCGAACAGCATGCGGCTGTTGCAGTACACGCCGCTGTTGTACACCGACAGCGCCGCAGTCAGCACCACGAAGTTGAGGATGTGCGCAGCGGTGTCGTTACCGATCAGCGAGAAGATCTGCACGAACGGGCTGGCGCTGTAGGCATCGCCCGAGGCGCCGAGGGTTTGCAGCAGTTGATCCCATGGGTACAGCGACAGCAGCACGGTGAGTGCGCCGACGTAGAAAATCAGGATCCGGTACACCACCTGGTTGATCGCCTTGGGGATCACTTTGCGTGGCTCGCTGGCTTCGGCTGCGGTAATACCCACCAGCTCCAGGCCACCGAACGAGAACATGATGAAGGCCATGGCCATCAGCAGGCCCATGCCGCCATTGGGGAAGAAACCGCCGTGGTCCCACAGGTTGCTGATCGACGCCTGCGGGCCGCCGGTGCCACTGAACAGCAGGTAGCAGCCGAGCACGATCATGCCGATGATCGCCACCACCTTGATGATAGCGAACCAGAACTCGGTCTCACCGAAGAACTTCACGTTCAGGGTGTTGATCAGGTTCACCGCAATGAAGAACACCACGGCACTGACCCAGGTCGGTATTTCCGGCCACCAGAACTGGATGTACTTGCCCACCGCCGTCAATTCGGCCATGCCCACCAGCACATACAGCACCCAGTAGTTCCAGCCGGCGAGGAAGCCTGCGTAGCCGCCCCAGTATTTGTGGGCGAAGTGGCTGAAGGAGCCGGCGACCGGTTCCTCGACGATCATCTCGCCCAGCTGGCGCATGATCAGGAACGCGATGAACCCGGCTATCGCATAGCCCAGGATCATCGACGGCCCCGCCGACTTCAGCACCCCGGCCGAACCGAGGAACAAGCCCGTACCAATCGCCCCACCCAGGGCAATCAGCTGAATATGCCGGTTTTTCAGGCCACGCTTGAGGCCCACCGGGTTAACCATGTCATCCGCCATTAACATTCCCTTCTACTTGTTTTTTTCAGGGTTGATCCTACACGCCAGACCCGCCCCTCACTGCTGAGGGGTCAGATATTACTCTCGGTAAACTTTTCGTAATACAGCTGAACGCCATCAAGTGCCTGTTCTTGCAGCCAGTTCTTGATGGATTCGACCATCGGAGGGGGGCCACATACGTACATATCGGCCGATCTATCCCGCAATTCGGCCAGGTCGAAATGCTCGGTCAAATACCCGCGCTTGCCCAACCACTGCGGCGATGGGTCGCTGAGCACTTCGGTGTAGCGAAATCCCGGGATTGATTCGGCATAGGCCTGGATGCGCTGCGCTTCGCACAAGTCTTCAGCACCACGCACGCCGTAATACAAATGCACCGGTTGCTCGCAGCCGCGCTCGGCCAGTTCGTCCAGCATCCCCAGCAGCGCCGACAATCCGGTACCGCCGGCCACCAGCACCAGTGGCTGGGTGACGTGGCGCAGATAAAACGCGCCCAGAGGTGCCTCCAGTTGCAGTTCATCGCCGACCTGGCAGCGTTCGCGGATGTAATTGCTCATCACCCCGTCCGGCAGCAGGCGGATCAGAAACTGCAAACGGTCGCCCGGACGGTTGGCGAAGGAGTACGAGCGCTGGCTATCGGTACCGGGAATCGACAGCCGGGCGTACTGGCCCGGCAAGAAATCCAGGCCCTGCTCAAGCTGCACCGACAAGATCGCCGTGCTGGCCGACACCTGTTGTACCTCGCACACCGTGGCGCGGACCTGCACCGGCCCCGGCGCATTGCACAGGCTTGAATCGAAATCGAAGTAAAACGCCGCGTCGGATTGCACCCGGGTCTGGCAACTGAGCATTTTGCGCTGTTGCAGGTCGAGGCTGGAAAGCGCTTCGTCGTCCACATAATCCTGGCTGTAGTCGCCGGACTCGCAACGCCCCTGGCAAGTGCCGCAGACACCTTCGCGGCAATCAAGGGGGATCTTGATCCCGTTGCGCAGCGCCGCGTCCAGCAGGATCTCGTTGACGCCCACCGGGAAGAACAAGGTCTTGCCGTCGGCAAAACTGAAGGCCACTTTGTGATTCATCCACCGTTCTCCGCGTAGATAGATTTGCCCCTGTGGCGAGGGGGCTTGTCCCCCGTTGGGCTGCGCAGCAGCCCCAATTGGTTAACCCCATTCCAGCGGGCCAAACGCGGCGCCTGGTTTTGGGGCCGCTGCGCAGCCCAGCGGGGGACAAGCCCCCTTGCCACAGGGGGCTGTTAGAGGTGGTAGAAATCCAGCACCGAGTTGATGGTGTCGTTGAGCAGCAGCGCATGCTTGCGCGTGATCAGCCAGCTGTCGCCATGGGGCTTGAGGCTATAGGTGGCGTGGCCATAGAACTGCTCCGACATCGCCAACCGATAAAACAGCGTGTGCCAGTTCAAGCGCACTTCCAGGCAGCCGTCTGCCAGTTCGGTAACCCGCACGTTGTTGATCAGGTGCAAGGTGCGCGGCATCGGTGTGGCGGACGCAGCCTTGCCAGTGCGCAGGCGGAACACCCGGTCTTCCAGGCCCGAACGGTTGGCGTAGTAGATCAGCGACATCTCGCGCTTGGGGTCGCGGGTATAGACGTGTTCCGAATCCCACTGCGGCAAATGGAACTCACTCTGCGGGTCAAACAACTGCACATAGGCATCCCAGTCCTGGGCGTCGCACAGCTCGGATTTGCGGTAGAAAAACTGCTCGATCTGGTACTGCAATTGCGCGTTCATCATTTCACCTCGTGCAGTTTCAGGGCTTGCGCGTCGAGACCGTCCAGCAGGAATGTCTGCCAGTTGCGGTGCTGGTTGACGTACAGCCCTTCGTGGGTGAATTCGGTGCCGGTCATCGCCGGTGTAATGCCGATGGCCTCGCTGTTGGGCGTCGGCCCGGTTGCCCAGCGGTGGCTGCCCCGGGAGATATCGCTCCAGCGTTCCAGGCGGCCCTGGAAACCACGTTGGGCTTCGCGAAATTCCACCAGGTCATCCGGGGTGCCCATGCCGGACACGTTGAAGAAGTCTTCAAACTGGCGGATCCGGTTTTCGCGGTCGGCGTCGGACTCGTGTTTGACCCCCAGGCACTGGCTGATGATCTCGGTCTTGTTCCACGCCACCGGGCGGATGATGCGCAGTTGCGAGCTGATCTGGTCGAGGAAGAACAGGCTCGGGTAGACGTTCAGGTTGCGCAGGCGGTGCATCATCCACTCGGCCTTCTGCTGGCCGTGTTCTGCCACCAGGCGCGGCATGATGGTGGCGTAGCCGGAGCGTACACTGGGGTTGGGCATGTCGCTGAACAACACGCTGTGGCCGTTGTTGAAGGCAAACCAGCCGTCATCGGTGTTGGCATCGCCAGCGCCGAGCTTGCTGTAGTCCAGTGTGGTGCCCGAACCGGTGCCATTCTCGGTATTCACCTGCTGGCGATGCTGCACCGTGGCCACGTAGTTATAGTGCACGGTGCTGACGTGGTAGCCGTCCAGGCCGTTTTCGTTTTGCAGCTTCCAGTTGCCGTCGTAGGTATAGGCCGACTTGCCCGGCAGCACTTCCAGCTCACCGGTGGCGGACTGCGCGACCATCATGTCGAAGAACACTTTGGCGTCGCCGAGGAAGTCTTGCAGGCTGTCGGTGCCCTGCACGTCGAGGCTGATAAACACAAAGCCCTTGTAGCTTTCGATGCGCGCCTTCTTCAGGCCGCGGGTGGCCTTGTCGAAACCTTCCGGGTATTCCCCCGGTGCCTTGACCTTCACCAGGCGGCCATCGCTCTTGTAGCACCAGGCGTGGAACGGGCAGGTGAAGGTGGACTGGTTGCCCTTGCCGACGCGGGTCAGGGTGGTGCCGCGATGCTGGCAGGCGTTGATCAGCGCATTGAGCTGGCCTTCACCGTCGCGGGTGATGATCATCGGCTGGCGCCCGGCGCGCATGGTCACGAAGTCATGGTTGTTGGCCAGTTCGCTTTCGTGGCAGGCGTAGATCCAGTTCTTTTCGAAGATCAGTTCCATCTCCAGGTCGAACAGCTCGGGCTCGGTAAACATGTCCCGGGCGATGCGGAACACGCCCTCGGCCGGACGAAAGTCCAGGCAGCTTTCGATAAATGTTTTCCACTGCTCGACGCTTCTTGCACCACTCATGGGAGGCACCTTTTATTGGGTAGCTAATCGGTGGTTCATTAGAGGCGGGCAGGGGGGCGGCCAGCTATCCGCTTAGTGGGGGAAGATGGGCCGCATAGTTGGGGCGCAAATACCCACTTCAGTGCAAGGGTATGCGGCAATGGGCTACTGTCTTGCCAGGCAATGGTCGCAAAAGCGGGCTTCTTATCCACTTAGTCGGCGGTCGTTATCCATTGAGTGGGTAAACCGCCTGCGTGGCGCAGAACTTGCCTTGATCCACCGGACGCGCCGTCAGAGCGCGCTGGCCACAACCGCCGTGAGTGCAACCTGATGAGTAGCCATACACGCGATATCCGTATTGAACGTTTCGACCTTGAAGGCGCCCGCAGTTGGATGTCGGGCATCTGCGGGCCCCATCGGCTGGAAACCACCACCCCGGAACGCCTGCGATTCCACCACAGTGCCAATGTGTTCAAGTCCCGCGCCACTACGCTGGGGGTAATTGAGTACGGCACCGACGTGACCATCGATATCGAAGACGCCGAACACTTCAGCAGCTACAGCCTGAGCCTGCCGCTGGTGGGCGAGCAGGAGCTGAGCAAGGGTGGCCAGCGCCTGATCTCCAACCGCGACCAGGGTGTGATCATTTCGCCCAATGAACACCAGGTGCTGGCGATCTCCGGCGATTGCCGCAAGCTGCAAGTGGTGATTACCCGCGCGGCAATGAGCGAAACCCTGGAGGGCCTGTTGCAGCGCCCGATCGATGCGCCGCTGCGCTTTGAGTCGGTGATGGACGCGGTGCAGGGCGCACCCGCAGCGTGGTGGCGCATGGCGCGGCACTTCATCGCGGAGCTGGAGCACAGCAGCGAACTGTATGACCAGGCCGCCTTCACCCGTGACCTGGAAAGCTCGCTGATCAAGGGCCTGATCCTGGCCCAGCCGAACAACTACTCCGAAGAGCTGCGCGATGTGCTGGGGGTCAAGTTACCCCACTATCTGCTCCGTGCCCGCCAGTACATTCACGCCAACGCCCGCGAAGCGCTGCACCTGGAAGACCTGGAGGCGGCCACCGGCGTATCGCGGTTCAAGCTGTTTGATGCCTTTCGCAAATACTTTGCCCTGTCGCCCATGGCGTATTTGAAAAAGTACCGCCTGAGCGCGGTGCGCCAGGAAATTCTCGAACACGGGGCCACCCGCACCATTTCCGAGATTGCCCTGGGCTGGGGCTTTACCCACCTGGGAAGGTTTTCGGCGGAGTACCGCAAACTGTTCGACGAGTCCCCCAGCCAGACCTTGCAGCGCAACGATGCCCGACGCATGCGCGGTGCCTGAACACACCGCAAATCAAAATGTGGGAGCTGGCTTGCCTGCGATAGCGGTGGGTCAGCTAGTACATGCAGTGGCTGACCCACCGCTATCGCAGGCAAGCCAGCTCCTACATTGGATCAGTGGTGTTTGGGCGATTTCAGATCAGCTCTTCAACCAATTGCAGGCAATGACCCAACCCCGGCGATTGATCATTAATCCGCCGGCTGAGAATGATCGGCGACGTCGCGGTGGCCTCGACAATCGGCGTATAGCCGATATCCGCCCGATGCAGCATCTGCACCGAGGCCGGCACCAGCGTCACGCCCATGCCCGCGCCGACCAGGCCGATGGCGGTCTGCAATTCATTGGTCCATTGCGCCACCTTGATCGCCAAACCATGGGTGTCGAACAGTGCGATCACATGGTCGGCATAGCTGGGGCGCGGGTTGCCGGGGTAGAGCACCAGTGGCTCGGCGGCCAGTTGCGCGAGCGTTACCGGCGCGCCCAGCAGCGGGTGCCCGGCGGGCAACACTGCCACCAGCCGATCCTCCACCAGCACGCGCTGGACGATGGCTGGGTCATCAATGCGAATCCGCCCGAAGCCCACATCGATGCGTCCGGCCTTGAGCGCTTCGACCTGTTGCAGGGTCGTCATCTCCGCCAGCCCCAACTCCAGCTCCAGCGCGTCATGGCTGCGCAGGCGGCGAATCAGCTCTGGCAGCACGCCATACAGGGTCGAGGGGGCAAAACCGATGCCCAGCCAGGTCTTCTGCCCCAGGCCAATGCGCCGCGTGTTATCGCAGGTCTTGGCCAGTTGTTCCAACAGCACATTGGCGTGGTCATAGAAGTAGCGCCCGGCTTCGGTCAGCCGCAGTGGCCGGCCACGCTCCAGCAGGACCACGCCCAACTCATCCTCCAATTGCTGGATCTGCCGGCTCAACGGCGGCTGGGCGATGTGCAGGCGTTCGGCGGCGCGGGTGAAATTCAGGGTTTCCCCCAGCACCTGGAAGTAACGCAAGTGGCGCAGTTCCATACGGGTTCCTCTCATACCTTGAGGGTATTGTTCGAGACCAATTCTATATTGGAAGCCAACAACAATGGGCGACAGAATCAGGCCAGACCTATAAAGAACCCAACGGGTATTGCCATGCCGATTTGCGCCATCGAGTCGATCGAAACCATCATCGTCGATCTCCCCACCATTCGCCCGCACAAGCTGGCGATGCACACCATGCAAAACCAGACCCTGGTGATCATTCGTGTGCGTTGCGCCGACGGCATCGAAGGCATTGGCGAGTCCACCACCATCGGTGGCCTGAGCTACGGCAACGAAAGCCCCGACAGCATCAAGACCAATATCGACCACCACTTCGCGCCGCTCTTGATCGGCCAGGACGCCAGCAATATCAACGCGGCGATGTTGCGCCTGGAGCGCAGCATCCGTGGCAACACCTTTGCCAAGTCCGGTATTGAAAGCGCCTTGCTCGATGCCCTCGGCAAGCGCCTGGGTTTGCCCGTCAGCGAACTGCTCGGCGGCCGCGTGCGCGATGCCTTGCCGGTGGCGTGGACCCTGGCCAGCGGCAACACCGCCAAAGACATCGAAGAGGCCGAGAAGATGCTCGACCTGCGCCGCCACCGCATCTTCAAGTTGAAGATCGGCGCCGGTGAAGTCAGCCAGGACCTGGCCCACGTGATCGCGATCAAAAAGGCTCTGGGCGAGCGCGCCAGCGTGCGGGTCGACGTCAACCAGGCCTGGGACGAAGCCGTGGCCCTGCGCGCTTGCAAGGTGCTGGGCGACAACGGTATCGACCTGATCGAGCAGCCGATCTCGCGCAACAACCGTGGCGGCATGGCCCGGCTCAACCTGTCGAGCCCGGCGCCGATCATGGCGGACGAATCCATCGAATGTGTCGAAGATGCCTTCAACCTGGCCCGCGAAGGTGCGGCCTCGGTGTTCGCGCTGAAGATCGCGAAAAACGGTGGCCCGCGCGCAGTGTTGCGCACGGCGGCGATTGCCGAGGCGGCGGGGATCGGCCTGTATGGCGGCACCATGCTCGAAGGCGGGATCGGCACCCTGGCCTCGGCCCATGCGTTTCTCACCCTGAACAAACTGGCCTGGGACACTGAGCTGTTCGGGCCGCTGCTGCTCACCGAGGACATCCTCAGCGAGCCGCTGGTGTATCGCGATTTCCACCTGCATGTCTCGACCGCCCCGGGCCTGGGCCTGGCCATCGATGAGGAACGCCTGGCGTTCTTCCGTCGCGACAAACATTAAGAGGACGCCTGGGATGTTGTTTCACGTAAAAATGACCGTAAACCTGCCCGTCGACATGAACCCCGAGCGCGCGGCGGCCCTCAAGGCCGACGAAAAAGCCCTGGCCCAACGCCTGCAAGCGCAGGGCAAGTGGCGCCACCTGTGGCGTATCGCCGGGTTGTACGCCAACTACAGCGTGTTCGATGTCGACAGCGTGCAGGAACTGCATGACCTGCTGATGCAACTGCCGCTCTATCCGTACATGGCCATCGAAGTGAATGCCCTGTGCCGGCATCCGTCGTCGATCCATGAGGATGATCGCTGAGTCTGTCTAGCCACCTAATAATTACAAGATGAGGATTGCACCATGTCCATTCGACTGTCCCAGACTGCCCACGCCCAGCGCTTCCTCGAAGAAGCCAGCGGCAACCTCAATGACGCCGGCAACCCACGGGCCAAGGCGCTGATCTACCGGATCCTGCGCGATACGGTGAATATCATCGAAGACCTGGAAGTGACCCCGGAAGAGTTCTGGAAGGCGGTCAACTACCTCAATGAGCTGGGCAAGAACCAGGAAGCCGGGTTGCTCGCCGCAGGCCTGGGCCTGGAGCATTACCTGGATATGTTGATGGACGCGGCCGACGAGGAAGCCGGCAAGTCCGGCGGTACCCCGCGCACCATCGAAGGGCCGCTGTACGTGGCCGGCGCGCCGCTGTCCAAGTACGAAGCGCGGCTGGACGATGGCCTGGATGCGGCGGTGCCGCTGTTCATGCGCGGGCAGGTGCGCGATGTCGACGGCAAGCCATTGGCCGGGGCGATTGTGGACGTGTGGCAGGCCAATACCGGCGGCACTTACTCCTGGTTCGACCCGACGCAATCGGCGTTCAACCTGCGTCGCCGGATCGAGACCGATGCCCAGGGCAACTACCGCTTTCGCAGCATCGTCCCGTCCGGCTACGGCTGCCCGCCGACCGGCCCGACCCAGCAGTTGCTCGATCAACTGGGCCGCCACGGCCAGCGGCCGGCGCATATCCACTTCTTCATCTCGGCACCGGGGCATCGGCACCTGACCACGCAGATCAACCTGTCGGATGATCCGTATCTGCACGATGACTTTGCCTATGCCACCCGGGATGAACTGATTGCCGAGATTCGTTTCAGCGAGGATCAGCAGCTGGCGCGTGAATTTGGCGTGGAGGGCAAGTTTGCGCAGATCGATTATGACTTCGAACTACAGCCGGCGGCCGCGCCCGTAGAGCAAACACGCATGCAACGCGTGCGCGCCCTCGAAGACTGAATGCAGTTAAAACTGTGGTAGCTGGCTTTTGTGGGAGCTGGCTTGCCTACAGATAAACCGAGGTGTCCGCATCGCGGCATCGGTATCTACGCAATCTTCAGACACCGATGAACTCCCCGTGGCGAGCGGGCTTGCCCCGCGCTGGGCTGCGAAGCAGCCCCATTAAGCCCGCCGCGTTTCTGCAGATAAACCGCGATAGCCGGGTTTAGGGCTGCTTCGCAGCCCAGCGCGGGGCAAGCCCGCTCGCCACAACAGCGCTATCTGCCTGGATTTAGGCGTTGCGGCAGAATTGTGTTGATACGTGTCTTGGTTATTTGCGTACGACCAGGTCCAGCACCTCATCCCGATCCTTGATCTTCTGCAGCACGATCTCCGAGCGGATATCCATCACCCCCGCCGTGCGGTTCAGGTGGTTCACGATAAAGTCGGAGAAGTGCTTGAGGTTGCGCGCCTGCACCCGCAGCACATAGTTGCTGGCGCCGGTGATCACGTAGGCGCTGGCCACTTCCGGCCAGCCCTGGACCTTCTTGATAAAGGTCTCGTGCCAATCCTCCATATCCTGGCGCAATGACAGGTGGACGATGGCTTCCAGCTCGATCCCCAACTGCTCGGCATTGAGCACCGCGCGATAACCACTGATCACGCCCTCACTTTCCAGCAGGCGCAAACGGCGCAGGCAGGCGGATGGCGACAGGGCGACTTTCTCCGCCAGTTCCTGGTTGCTGATACGGCCATCCTGTTGCAGGAAATGCAGGAGGCGCAGGTCGGTGGCGTCGAGAATCATGCTTAGAATTAATCCGCGTATTTGGAGGTTAAATTCGAATTTCCTACAGCTTATTAAGCCAGTTGTAGCGCACTTTGCACGAAAATTCTGCAAATCTTCGTTCATTATTTGGTCCATCGTCACCTATAAAAACAGGACTTTCCATGACCAGCCGAAACCATTGCCAGACCCTCGACGCCCAGGACCCGCTGGCGCCACTGCGCGATCAATTCGCCCTGCCGGAAGGCGTGATCTACCTCGACGGCAACTCCCTCGGCGCGCGTCCGGTGGCAGCGCTGGAACGGGCGCAAGCGGTCATCGCCGAGGAGTGGGGCAACGGTCTGATCCGCAGCTGGAACAGCGCCGGCTGGGCCGACCTGTCCCAGCGCCTGGGCAATCGCCTGGCACCGCTGATCGGCGCGGGCGAGGCTGAAGTGGTGATTACCGATACCACCTCGATCAACCTGTTCAAGGTGCTCAGCGCAGCCTTGATCGTGCAGCGCCAACGCCAGCCGCAACGCAAAGTGATTGTCAGTGAAGCGAGCAACTTCCCCACCGACCTGTACATCGCCGAAGGCCTGGCCGCGCTGTTGCAACAGGGCTACTCCCTGCGCCTGGTGAACAGCCCCGAGGAACTGCCGCAAGCCATCGACCAGGACACGGCGGTGGTGATGATCACCCACGTCAACTACAAGACCGGCTACATGCACGACATGCAAGCGCTGACCGCGCTGAGCCATGAGTGCGGTGCGCTGGCGATCTGGGACCTGGCGCATTCGGCGGGCGCGGTGCCGATCGACCTGCACCAGGCCGGCGCCGACTACGCCATTGGCTGCACCTACAAATACCTCAACGGCGGCCCGGGTTCCCAGGCGTTTGTGTGGGTCAACCCAGCGCTGGTGGAGTTGGTGACGCAGCCGCTGTCGGGCTGGTTCGGCCATAGCCGCCAGTTCGCCATGGAGTCCAACTACGTCGCAGGCAAGGGCATCACCCGCTACCTGTGCGGCACCCAGCCGATCACCTCGCTGGCGATGGTCGAGTGCGGCCTGGATATCTTCGCCCAGACCGACATGGCCAGCCTGCGCCGCAAATCCCTGGCGCTGACCGACCTGTTTATCGAACTGGTGCAAAGCCGCTGCGCCGCCCACGACCTGACCCTGATTACCCCGATCGAGCATGCCAAGCGCGGCAGTCATGTCAGCTTTGAACACCCGCAAGGCTACGCCATCGTCCAGGCGCTGATCGCCCGTGGCGTGATCGGTGATTACCGTGAGCCGAAAATCATGCGTTTTGGCTTTACCCCGCTGTACACCAGCTTTACCGAGGTGTGGGATGCGGTGGAAATCCTCGGCGAAATCCTCGACGGCAAAACCTGGGACCAGCCACAATTCAAAGTGCGCCACAGCGTCACCTGAGAACACCACAAAACCCCTGTAGGAGCTGGCTTGCCTGCGATGAAATCGCCTCGGTCTGACTGACTACCGAGGTGCCTGCATCACAGGCAAGCCAGCTCCTACAGGTGCCTGGTCAGCAGTCAACATCACAATAATAAAGGGGCACGCCACGTGACCACGCCAGACAACGGCTTTGCAGCAATCACCAATCGCGAACTGGGCCTGCGGCGCCAGCTCACTTCCGGGCAGATGAGCATGATCGCCATCGGTGGCGCCATCGGTACTGGGTTGTTCATGGGCAGTGCCTACGCCATCGGTTATGCCGGGCCCAGCGTGCTGGTCAGCTACGCCATCGGCGCGTTGATCACCTTGTTGTTGATGGGCTGCCTGGCGGAGATGACGGTGGCCCATTCCACCTCCGGCTCCTTTGGCGCCTACGCCGAGTTCTATATCAGCCCATTGGCCGGCTTCCTGGTGCGCTACGCCTACTGGGCGGCGATTGTGCTGGCGGTGGGCGCCGAGGTCACGGCGGTGGCGATGTACATGAAGTACTGGTTCGCCAATGTGCCGGAATGGGTGTGGATCGTCTCGTTCTCCAGCGTGTTGATCGTGCTCAACGCCATCAGTGTGAAGACGTTCGGTAACTTCGAGTACTGGTTCTCGACGATCAAGATCAGCGCCATCGTCGGCTTCATCATCCTCGCGGTGTACGTGGTGTTCGGCTCTGGCAACCCGGATTACGGGGTGCAGAACTACACGGCCCACGGCGGGTTTTTCCCCAATGGCCTGAGCGGTATGTGGATTGCGGTGATTGTGTCGATCTTCAGCTACCTGAGCGTGGAGATGATCGCAGTGGCAGCGGGTGAAGCGGCTGATCCGGAGCAGGCGGTGAAAAAAGCCTTCCGCGCCACGATTGTGCGGCTGGTGGTGTTCTACCTGCTGACCCTGGCGTTGATGCTCGCCATCGTGCCGTGGAACCAGTCCGGGCAGAGCCAGAGCCCGTTTGTCACGGTGATGCAGACCATCGGCATTCCCGGCGCCACCGGGGTGATGAACTTTGTGATTTTGATTGCCGCGTTGTCGGCGATGAACAGCCAGCTCTACATCACCACGCGCATGATGTTCAGCCTGTCCCGTGGCGGCTTTGCGCCAAAATCCATGGGCGCCCTGAGCAAAAGCGGGATCCCGCTCAACGCCCTGTTGCTGTCCAGTTCGGGCATTGCCCTGGCGACCTTGTTGAACGTGGTGTACCCAGAAAGCTCCTTCACCCTGATGATGGCCATCTCGATGTTTGGTGCGATCTTCACCTGGTTCATGATCTTCCTCACGCACCTGTTCTTCCGCCGCTACCGCAAGCGTCACGGCGGGCCGAAGTTGTCCTTCCAACTGCGGTTGTTCCCCTACAGCACGCTGCTGGGGCTGGTGCTGATGGGCGCGGTGATGATCACCACGTTCTTCACCGAGGCGTTCAAGATGACCCTGGTGTTTGGCGTGCCGTTCCTGTTGATCCTGTCGGCGGTGTATTACGTGTTCTTCCGCAAGCGCCGCGCAACCCCTGTAGGAGCGAGCGTGCTCGCGAAAAACCCGAGTACGCCACGTTAAACCTGCAAGCCCGCGTTATCGTTGACCACCTTCGCGGGCAAGCCCGCTCCTACCGTGAGTGCGTTCAGCAGGGCAGTGGCATAACCCGGCAACTGCTCGAACGAACGTGCGCACAACAGCAGTTTGCGACAGGCCCAGTCCTCTGTCAGGGGCTGGGCCTGCAATTGCTCGGCGTGGGGCCAGCGCAGCAACGCCGCCCGCGGCACAATCCCCAGCCCTGCGCCACGGGCGACCATGCGCATCACCCCATCAAAGCCGTCGGCGCGCACCCGGGTCTGCAAGCGAAAACCTGCGTGCAGGGCCTGTTCTTCCAGGTACACCGCCAACGCGCTGTTGGCCGCCAATCCCACATAGTCGTGGAACAGACTGTCGATAAAACTCACCGGCCCTGCCGTCAGCGGATGACCTATGGGCATGATCAGCACCAGCGGGTCATCGCGAAATGCCCGGGTCTGTAAGCCGTGGGTGTCCACCGCATCGGAAATGATCCCCAGGTCTGCCGCGCCCTGGCGCAAGGCGTGGGTGATGCGCAGGCTGGGCAGTTCCTGCAGGTCGATATCAAGGTTGGGGTGGGCGCAGAGAAAATCCGCCAACAACTCCGGCAGGTATTCACTGAGGGCGGTGGTGTTGCACAGCAGGCGCACCTGGCCTTTGACGCCGTTGGCGTACTCCGTTAGCTCCTGTTGCAGGCGCTCGGCCTGTTGTAACAACAAGCGGGCATGACGGGCCAGGGCGTTGCCAGCGGCGGTCGGGGTCACGCCGCGCCGGCCGCGCAGTAGGAAGGCGACGCCTGATGAGGCTTCCATCGCCCGGATGCGCGCACTGGCGGCGGCCAGGGACAAATGGCTGCGGGCGGCACCGGCTGTGATGTTGCCGGTGTCGAGGATGTGCAGGTAGAGGCGCAGGTCGGTCAGGTCAAAGTGCATGGCTGGAAATCCCGGGTGCCTGGAAGGGCCTCATCGCAGCATAGGTATCTACACAACTTTGCCGCAACGCCTAAATCCAGGCAGATAGCGCAGTTGTGGCGAGCGGGCTTGCCCCGCGCTGGGCTGCGAAGCAGCCCTAAAACCAGCCGCTACGGAGTATCTGATACACCGCATACGGCTTACTGGGGCTGCTTCGCAGCCCAGCGCGGGGCAAGCCCGCTCGCCACAGGAGAGTTCGTCAGTTTCTGAAAGTTGTGTAGATACCTATGCTCATCGCAGGCAAGCCAACTCCCACATTTGAATGTGTTCACAAATCCAAATGTGGGAGCTGGCTTGCCTGCGATAGCGTTCTGAGCCTCATGCAAAACAAGAGGCTGCCTCAGTATATGGCGAATTTCCAACCCCTCGCCAAACCCGCACAATTCCCGCCATGACGACCTTCCTCGCGTTCTACCAAAACCTTGGCCCAGCCTTGACGCTGCTGGTGATCGGTACCTTCCTGCTGGCCGGCACCGTCAAGGGTGTGATCGGCCTGGGCCTGCCCACCGTCGCCATGGGCCTGCTCGGCCTGGCTATGCTGCCGGCGCAGGCTGCAGCCCTACTCATCATCCCGTCTACCATCACCAACCTCTGGCAACTGGCCTTCGGTGGGCACTTGGGCGCCTTGAGCAAACGCCTGTGGCCCATGCTCCTGCTGATTTTCCTCGGCACCGGGCTCGGTTCGCTGTGGCTGGGCATGGACGGTGGTACATGGGTGGTTCGGGCATTGGGCGGGGCATTGCTGGTGTATGCGCTGTGCGGGTTGTTCCTGCCGGCGTTCAGCGTGCCGATCAACACCGAACGCTGGCTGGGCCCGGTGTGTGGCCTGTTGACTGGGGTCATCACCTCGGCCACCGGCGTGTTCGTGATCCCGGCCGTGCCCTATCTGCAAGCGCTGGGCTTGAACCGTGACCAACTGGTGCAGGCGCTGGGCCTGTCTTTCACCGTGTCTACCCTGGCCCTGGCGGCCGGGCTGTTCTGGCGCGGCAACCTCGGTGCCGGCGAGTTGAATGCCTCGTTGCTGGCGCTGGTGCCGGCGCTGCTGGGCATGTGGTTGGGGCAAAAGCTGCGCCAGCGCATCAGCGGCGTGCTGTTCAAGCGTGTGTTTTTTATCGGCATGGCGGCACTGGGCGGGCACTTGCTGATTGGCGGCTAGCGCAACAATCAAATGATTACTCGTGCTTGAAGGTCAAAAGTGTTTTGCCGATCCGTGGCTTACTCACCCGAGGGGTTGCCCGTAGCCTGCGCTCATACATTTTCAACCTTCAGGTAATCCCCATGAAAAAAGTTCTGTTGCTCAACGGTGGTAAAAAATTCGCCCACTCGGACGGTCGCTACAACGACACCTTGCACGACGCCGCCCTGGCCGTGCTGGACCGTGGTGGTATCGACGTGAAAGTCACCCACATCGACGCCGGCTACGACGTTGTGCAAGAAGTTGCCAAGTTTCTCTGGGCCGACGTGATCATCTACCAGATGCCCGGCTGGTGGATGGGCGCGCCGTGGATCGTCAAGAAGTACATCGACGAAGTCTTCACCGAAGGCCACGGCAGCCTGTACGCCAGCGATGGCCGCACCCGTTCCGATGCGTCGCAAAAGTACGGCAGCGGCGGCCTGATCCAAGGCAAGCAGTACATGTTGTCGCTGACCTGGAACGCGCCGCAGGCGGCCTTCGACGATCCGAGCGACTTCTTCGAAGCCAAGGGCGTGGATGCGGTGTATTTCCCGTTCCACAAGGCCAACCAGTTCCTCGGCATGAGCGGCCTGCCGACGTTCCTCTGTGTGGACGTGATGAAGCGTCCCGCCATCGAGGCTGATGTGCTGCGTTATGAGCAGCATCTGGCTCAGGTGTTTAACCTGCCCCGGTAATACGGCTAGTATCCACGCAGCCGTATTCCCGAGGATTCACGTTGAAAGCCCGATCCGATGAGCTACAGATCTTCGTCTGCGTGATTGAGTGCGGTTCGATTTCCGCCGCCGCCGAACAAGTCGGGCAGACGCCCTCGGCGGTCAGCCGCACCTTGTCGCGGCTCGAAGCCAAGCTCGACACCACCCTGATCAACCGCACCACGCGGCGCATGGACCTGACCGAAGAGGGCAAGTATTTCTTCGAACAGGCCAAGCTGATCCTGGCGCAGATGGACGAGTTGGAAGAGCGCCTGTCGTCGCGGCAGAAAACCCCGTCCGGGCGCCTGCGGATCAACGCGGCGTCGCCGTTCATGCTGCATGCCATCGTGCCGTACGTCGCCGAGTTTCGCCGCCTGTACCCGGATATCCAATTGGAGCTCAACAGCAACGACCTGATCATCGACCTGCTGGAGCAGAGCACCGATATTGCGATCCGCATCGGCACCCTGGCGGATTCGACCCTGCATGCCCGTTCCCTGGGCTGCAGCCCGCTGCATATCCTCGCCAGCCCCGCGTACCTTGCGCAGCACGGTACGCCGAGCACGGTGGCCGAGTTGGCGGATCACACGTTGCTGGGCTTCACCCAGACCGAAACCCTCAACCACTGGCCGCTGCGCCATGTGCAGGGTGATCGTTGGCAGATCGAGCCGGGCATTGCCGCGTCCAGCGGTGAAACCCTGCGCCAGTTGGCGCTGGAAGGGCAGGGGATCGCCTGCCTGTCGCACTTCATGACCATCGAAGACATCAACGCCGGCCGCTTGCAGACGGTACTTGCCCCGTTCAACAGTGGTTATCGCCAGCCGATCAATGCGGTGTACTACCGCAACTCGCAACTGGCCCTGCGTATCCAGTGCTTCCTCGACTTTATCCAGGAAAAACTGGCGCGCTACGCCTGTTGACCCGACTGTTCACCGGTGGCAAGCCCGCTCGCCACGGTGGTCCCCACTCATGTATTTGCGTACCATCGCCACCTCATTCCCCGCAATTCCCCCGGTAAACCCATGAAGCTCTCTCGTCTGCGTGCCGACGCCCTGGCCGGACTCACCACGTCTTTTGCCTTGCTGCCTGAATGCATCGCCTTTGCCCTGGTGGCCCACCTCAACCCGCTGATGGGGCTGTATGGCGCCTTTATCATCTGCACCTTGACCGCCTTGTTCGGCGGCCGGCCGGGGATGGTCTCGGGGGCGGCGGGGTCGATGGCGGTGGTGATCGTCGCGCTGGTGGTGCAGCACGGGGTGCAGTACTTGCTGGCGACGGTGCTGCTGGGCGGCCTGATCATGATTGCCTTCGGCCTGCTGCGCCTGGGCAAACTGGTGCGCATGGTGCCGCACCCGGTGATGCTCGGCTTCGTCAACGGCCTGGCGATCATCATTGCCCTGGCGCAACTGGAGCATTTCAAGAGCGGTGAGACCTGGCTCAGCGGCACGCCGTTGTACGTGATGAGCGGGCTGGTGGCCGCGACCATGGCCATCGTCTACCTGTTGCCGCGCCTGACCCGCGCGGTGCCGCCGGCGCTGGTGGCGATTCTCGGCGTGGGGTTGGCGGTGTACCTGTTGGGCTTGCCCACGCGCACCCTGGGCGACATGGCCCATATCGCCGGCGGCCTGCCGACCTTCGCGCTGCCGCAGATTCCCTGGACCCTGGAAACCCTCGGCATCATCGCGCCCTACGCGTTTTTGATGGCGATGGTGGGGCTGCTGGAAACCCTGCTGACCTTGAACCTCACCGATGAAATCACCGAGACCCGCGGCTACCCCGACCGTGAAAGCGTGGCCCTGGGCGCGGCGAATATGGTCAGTGGGGTGTTTGGCGGCATGGGCGGCTGCGCAATGATCGGGCAGACCGTGATCAACCTCAGCTCGGGCGGGCGCGGGCGCTTCTCCGGGGTGTTTGCCGGGGTGATGATCCTGCTGTTTATTTTGTTCCTGTCGCCGCTGATCGAGCGCATTCCTCTGGCGGCGCTGGTGGGGGTGATGTTCGTGGTGTCCCAGCAGACGTTTGCCTGGGCGTCGCTGCGGGTGATCAACAAAGTGCCGCTCAATGATGTGTTGGTGATCATGGCGGTGACGGTGATCACCGTCTTTACCGACCTGGCCACCGCGGTGCTGTGCGGGATTGTGATTGCCGCGCTCAACTTTGCCTGGCAGCAGGCCCGCGAGCTGTACGCCGATGAACATCTGGAGGCGGATGGCAGCAAGCTCTACCGGCTGCACGGTACGTTGTTCTTTGCCTCGACCACGCCGTTCCTGAACCAGTTCGACCCGGCCAACGACCCGGCCCAGGTCACGCTGGACTGCCGGCACCTGAGCTTTGTCGACTACTCCGCCATCGCGGCGTTGATGACCTTGCGCGAGCGCTATAGCAAGGCTGGCAAGCACCTGCGGGTGCTGCACTTGTCCGAGCGCTGCAAGAAACTGCTCAAGCGCGCGCGAGTGCAACACGACTGATCCCCCTGTAGGAGCGAGCTTGCTCGCGAAAAACGTCAACGATAACGCGGGGCTTCTGGACGCACGCGGCGCTCTCAGGTTTTTCGCGAGCAACCTCGCTCCTACAGGTGTCCACGGCTTGCCGGCGATGGGCATCGGTATCTACACAACTTTCAGAAACTGACGAACTCCCCCGTGGCGAGCGGGCTTGTCCCGCGCTGGGCTGCGAAGCAGCCCCAAAACCAGCCGCTGCGGTGTATCTGGTACAACGCATTCGGCTTATTGGGGCTGCTTCGCAGCCCAGCGCGGGACAAGCCCGCTCGCCACAACTGCGCTATCTGCCTGGATTTAGGCGTTGCGGCAAAGTTGTGTAGATACCTATGCGGCGATGGGGCCAGGAGATCGACGCAGGCTTATGGGCCGACGAGGTTTTCCAGTTCTTCGGCGCGGGTCTGGGTCATGTCCAGTACACAGCCAGAGCCATTGACCTGGTCAATACTGCCGCCGGTCGCGGAGCCGGCGAAGGCGCAATTGGCATCGCGGTACTTGATCCACAGGCGCTGCACATCCTGCAATTGTTGCTTGCGCGGGCCTTGCTGGGCCTGCAGCGCGGTTTTGTAGGCGCTGTTCAGGCGCTTGTCCTGGACCTTGGTTTCCTGGGCGTTGCAGCCGACCATCGCGGCTGTGGTGTTGGCGCTGTCCATGCATTTTTGCAGGGCAGGGCTGCTGTCGGCGGCCATCGTGGTGCCGGACGAGGCCAGCAGTATTGCGCTGATGGCGAGGGTTCTACGGTTCATGACGGCATTCCTGAAGATGATTCGGTGTGCAACTTGAGACCGGGCACGGGCAGTCGAGTTTCCCTTGCCCCCTGCAGCGCGCATGTAAGAACTATCCCCTGATTTTCATCCCGGGTCTGCGGGCATGTCCCAAAGCGACAGCGCTTATCTGTGGGCGAAAATTACTTTCATAAAATTTGAAAACGCTCCTCGGTAATGATTTATGAGTTTCACAACCAATTCGACGTGACCCTTTCCGAGGAGTACCGCATGGCCACATCACCTGGCGTCTGGCTGTTGGCATACGCTGCCATCGCCATCATTGCATTGATCGTGCTGATTGCACGTTACCGGCTCAACCCGTTTATCGTCATCACCCTGGTGTCCATCGGCCTGGCGCTGCTGGCCGGGATGCCGGCGGATACGATCATGAGCTCTTATGAAGCGGGTGTCGGCAAGACCCTGGGGCATATCGCGCTGGTGGTGGCCCTGGGCACCATGCTCGGCAAGATGATGGCCGAATCCGGCGGCGCCGAGCAGGTGGCGCGAACCCTGATCAACCGCTTTGGCGAACGCAATGCCCATTGGGCCATGGTGTGCATTGCCTTCCTGGTGGGGCTGCCGCTGTTTTTCGAAGTCGGTTTTGTATTGCTGGTGCCGATTGCATTTACCGTGGCCCGGCGCGTGGGGGTGTCGATCCTGATGGTCGGCCTGCCGATGGTCGCCGGTCTGTCGGTGGTGCATGCGCTGGTGCCGCCGCACCCGGCGGCGATGATGGCGGTACTGGCGTATAACGCCTCCGTCGGGCAAACCGTGTTGTACGCGATTTTGATCGGCATCCCGACCGCGATCATCGCCGGGCCGGTGTACGCCAAGTTCATCGTGCCGCGCATTCACTTGCCTGCCGAGAACCCACTGGAGCGCCAGTTCATCGAGCGCGAACCACGCACCCGCCTGCCAAGTTTCGGCCTGACCATGGGTACCATCCTGTTGCCGGTGGTGCTGATGATGATCGGCGGGTGGGCCAACCTGATCTCCACGCCCGGCAGCGGCTTCAACCAGTTCCTGTTGTTTATCGGCAACTCGGTGATCGCCTTGTTGGTGGCGACCCTGGTCAGCTTCTGGACCCTGGGCCTGGCCCAGGGCTTCAACCGCGAGTCGATCCTCAAGTTCACCAACGAGTGCCTGGCGCCGACCGCCAGCATCACCTTGCTGGTGGGCGCGGGCGGCGGTTTGAACCGGATCCTGGTGGACGCCGGCGTGACCCACGAGATCCTCGGCATGGCCAATGCCTTCAACCTGTCGCCGCTGGTGATGGGCTGGTTGTTCGCCGCGCTGATGCGCATTGCCACCGGCTCGGCCACTGTGGCCATGACCACCGCGTCCGGCGTTGTTGCGCCTGTGGCCCTGGGCCTGGGTTATCCACACCCGGAATTGCTGGTGCTGGCGACCGGTGCCGGCTCGGTGATTTTTTCCCACGTCAATGACGGCGGCTTCTGGCTGATCAAGGAATACTTCAATATGACGGTAATCCAGACCTTCAAGACCTGGACCGTGCTGGAGACTTTGATTTCGGTGGTCGCCTTCGGTCTGACCTACGGCCTGTCTCTTGTTTTATGAGCCTGATCCTGTAACCCGGAGCCCCCATGGACATCCTCTACCAGATTCGCGCCCGCCAGGATTCCTTCAGCGCTGGCGAAGGGCGAATCGCCCGGCTGATGCTTGATGATGTGGGCTTCGCCGCATCCGCCAGCCTGGAAGAGTTGTCCCTGCGGGCCGAGGTCAGCACCGCCACCTTGTCGCGCTTTGCCCGCAGTGTCGGTTGCCGGGACCTGCGCGACCTGCGCCTGCAACTGGCCCAGGCCAGCGGCGTGGGCAGTCGTTTCCTCGACCCGGCGGGGTTGCCCGAGCAGTCGGCGTTTCATCGGCAGATCCTCGGTGATATCGAAGCGACCCTGCGCCAGCATCTGTCGGGCTTCAACCAGGCCGCTTTTGCCGATGCGGTGCACCTGCTGGGCAAGGCGCGGATGATCCACGCGTTTGGCATGGGCGGCCCGTCGAGCCTGTGCAGCGAAGAATTGCAGGTGCGCCTGGTACGCCTGGGCTACCCGATTGCCGCATGCAGCGACCCGGTAATGATGCGGGTCACGGCCGCCACATTGAGTGCCGAACACGCATTGATTGTCTGCTCCCTGACCGGCCTCACGCCCGAACTGCTGGGCGTAGTGGGGCTGGCGCGCAACTATGGGGCACGGGTCGTCGCCATCACCCTGGCCGACTCACCGCTGGCGCAGTTGGCCGACGTACTGCTGCCGCTGCAACCGGCCGAAACCAGTTTTATCTACAAACCCACCGCGGCGCGCTACGGAATGCTGCTGGCCATTGACGTGCTTGCCACTGAGCTGGCGCTGGCCAGGCCGGACGACAACCAGGAACGCCTGCGCCGGATCAAGCTGGCCCTGGACGACTATCGCGGCGGCCCTGACAGCTTGCCGCTTGGAGATTGAGATGAAGTACCACACGTTGATCCGCCAGGCGCTGATCATTGATGGCAGCAACACGCCGGGGTATATCGCTGACGTGGGCCTGCGCGACGGGCGTATCGAGACGATCGGCGACTTGGCGGGCGCCCAGGGCGAGCATGAGATCGAGGCGAGTGGCCGCGTATTGGCGCCGGGATTTATCGACGTGCACACCCACGACGACACCGTGGTGATCCGCCAGCCGCAGATGTTGCCCAAGCTCAGCCAGGGCGTGACTACGGTGATTGTCGGCAACTGTGGCATCAGCGCCTCGCCGGTCAGCCTGCGCGGTGATCCGCCGGATCCTATGAACCTGCTGGGCAAGGCCGAGGCGTTTGTCTATCCGCGGTTTACCGATTACCGCGCCGCCGTGGAAAACGCCGAGCCGGCGCTCAACGTCGCCGCATTGGTCGGCCACACGGCATTGCGCAGCAACCATATGGACGACCTGCAGCGCAGCGCCACACCGACCGAAATCGCGTTGATGCGCGTGCAATTGCACGAGAGCCTTGAAGCCGGCGCCCTGGGCTTATCCACAGGCCTGGCCTACGCCAGCGCGTTCAACGCCGACACCGACGAAGTGCTGCAACTGAGTGAAGAACTGACCGCGTTTGGCGCGGTATACACCACCCATTTGCGCAGTGAATTCGAACCGGTGCTGGAGGCCATGGACGAGGCGTTCCTGATCGGCCGCCACGCCAAGGCGCCGGTGATCATCTCCCACCTCAAGTGCGCCGGCGCGGGCAACTGGGGGCGCAGTCCGCAATTGCTGGCGTCCCTGGAACAGGCCGCCAAGACCCATCCGGTGGGCTGCGATTGTTACCCCTATGCCGCCAGTTCCTCGACCCTGGACCTCAAGCAAGTGACCGATGCCTTCCGTATCACTATCACCTGGTCGACACCGCACCCGGAAATGGGCGGACAGGATCTGCAGGCTATCGCAGGCACGTGGAATGTGTCGCTGATGGACGCGGCGCGGCGCCTGCAACCGGCCGGCGCGGTGTATTACGGAATGGACGAGAGCGATGTGCAACGGATCCTCGCCCATCCCCTGTCGATGGTGGGTTCAGATGGCCTGCCGGAAGACCCGTTCCCTCATCCGCGCTTGTGGGGTGCCTTCCCACGGGTGCTCGGGCATTTCAGCCGCGACCTGGGCCTGTTTCCGCTGCACACCGCAGTACACAAAATGACCGGCCTGTCGGCCGCACGGTTTGGCCTGGCCGGGCGCGGTGCAATCCGCGAAGGGTACTGGGCCGACCTGGTGCTGTTCGACCCGGTGCGGGTGCGCGATGTGGCTGACTTCAAGGACCCGCAACGGGCTGCCGAAGGGATAGATGGGGTGTGGATCAATGGCGTGCTGAGCTACCGCGACGGACGGGCGAATGGTCAGCGGGCGGGGCGGTTTCTGGCGCGCAGCGGTGATTTGCGTGGGGGGTTCTGATTTCAAGGCTTGGTTTGAAGCCCGCTCGCCACGGGTGGGGTGTTTGCTTATAGTGGCTGCTTCAAAACAGGGAGCCGTCGCCATGCAGTTAGGAACAGTCACCCCCATCTTGCGGACCTTCGACGAGGCCAAGACTGAGGAGTTTTATATCGGTTTCCTTGGCTTCAAGGTCGATTGGCAGCACCGCTTTGAAGATAATTTCCCGTTGTATCTGCAAGTGTCGTTCGGTGCCTGTGTACTGCACCTGTCCGAGCACCATGGTGATGCCTCACCGGGCGCCGCAGTGCGGATCCAGGCCGCGGGCCTGGACGCTTACCAGCAGCAATTGCAGGCCAAGGACTATCGCTTTGCCAAGCCACAAATCGAAGAAACACCCTGGGGCACGCGGGAGATGAGCATCAAGGATCCATTCGGCAATCGGCTGGTATTTGTCGAGGAAGGCCAAGCCTGATCGACAAATAGCAGGCAATAAAAAACCGCCTTTGCAGGGCGGTTTTTTATTGCAATCCCAGTTAGTGGCTGGGGTTGCATGCTCAAAGGAAGCAGTGATGTGCGAACAAATACTACTTTTGGTTTTGGGAATTCGCAAGGCTTGGCGACAATCGGCATTGTTCGTTTTTGATGCCTGACCTTATCCAAGTGTAGACGCAAAAAATGGTAATAAAACACTGTGGAACTACAGAGTGTTTGATGGGCGTTCGTCACACCTTGGACGTGGATCTTGGTTAGTATCGCCCCTGTTCTGCGTTTGTCGTTTGGTAGGTGAGGCTGGGTACGCGCTCGAATTCTGGACCGACCGCCACGGGCTAGTAATCCGTGCCGGATTCATGCGGGAGGAACCAAAGCCCGGCCGCCTCAAAGGAAGCAGTGATGTGCATCCCAAGGCTCACGTGTTCCGGTAAGTGCGCTGGAGGTAAGGCCCAACTTCAGGAGGGCCGAGTATGTCCAAGTTTGCACGACGTACGTGGGACCTCGTAGTGAATTGCCTGCGTGTTTATCACGTCTGGAAATTCCTGCGAGACAGCTTCGATGACCGTTAAGGCCTGAGAAGCGCAGCCGCCCCGGTTTTGGCCGGGGCGGCTTTTTGTTTACACCCGGAAATGGCTGACCATCTGCTGCAGCTGGCTGCCCAAGCGTGCCAACTCGACACTGGACTTGGCGGTCTCGTCGCTGGCGGTAGCAGTCTGCTCCGACACATCGCGCACATTGACGATGCTGCGGCTGATTTCTTCGGCCACGGCGCTTTGCTGTTCGGCGGCGGCGGCGATCTGCTGGTTCATCGACTGGATGTTCGACACCGTGCGGGTGATGTTCTCCAGGGAGACGCCAGCCTTGCGGGTCAATTCGACGCTGCTGTCGGTCAGGCTGCGGCTGTTGTTCATCACATTGGCCACTTGCTGGGTACCGTTCTGCAAGCCGGCGACCAGGCCTTCGATCTCCTCGGTGGATTTCTGCGTGCGCTGGGCCAGCCCACGGACCTCGTCGGCCACCACGGCAAACCCACGCCCGGCTTCACCGGCACGGGCGGCTTCGATGGCGGCGTTGAGCGCCAGCAAGTTGGTCTGTTCGGCCACGGCCTTGATCACGTCCATCACGCTGCCGATCTTGTTGCTCTCTTGTTGCAGGTGCGCCATGGCGTCGGTGGAGCGCGCCACTTCATCGGCCAGGCGTTCGATCTGGGCGATGGCTTCGGCCACTACCTTGTCGCCTTCACGGGCCTGGCCATCGGCGGCGGAGGCGGCCTGGGACGCTTGTTCGGCGTTGCGCGCAACTTCCTGCACGGTGGCTGTCATCTCATGCATGGCCGTAGCTACTTGATCGGTCTCGATCTTCTGGCTGTTGACCCCGGCGCTGGTCTGTTCGGTCACGGCCGACAACTCTTCGGCGGCGCTGGCGATCTGGGTGACGCCGTCGCGAATACCGGAAATCAGCTCGCGCAAGGTAGTGCCCATGCGCTGGATACCTTGTTGCAGCACGCCCAGTTCGTCACGGCGGGTTACCTGGATGTTGTGGCTCAGGTCGCCGGACGCGATGCGCTCGACCACGGCCAGGGTTTCCTGCAGTGGGCGGGTGATCTGCCGGGTGATGAGCAGCGCGGCGATAATCCCCACCAACAGGGCCAGCACGGTGCTGATCAATTGCAGGCTGCGGGCCTGGGCGCTTTCTGCATCGCGGCGTTGCAGTTGGATGTCATACAGGGCTTCGCTGCGCGACACGATATCGGCGCCTTGCACGGTCATTTCCTGGCGGGCGAGGACGATATTGGCATTGGCTGCCTTGTAGGCCTGCACCGCGCTGCGGTAGGCGCCCAAGGCGTTTTCCAGGGCGCTCAGTTCGGTTTGCTGGGATTGACCGAATACGTCCTTCAAGCCCTTGAGGCCATTGATCGCCGACTCGATTTGCGCGGCTGCGCGGGCTTCGGTTTGCGGGTTGACGTTGCCGGTATAGCCGCGCACTTCATAGCGGGCGACCTGGAACTCTTCCTTGGCATGGTTGATCGCTTCGTACTGGGCGAAGCGCTCGCTGCTTTCGGGCATCTGGCGCACGCTGCGGTCCAGGGCGGCAATCACCAGGCCTGCGGCGTCGGCACGCTCACCCATGGTTTGGCGTGCCGCGTTACCGTTGCGGTAGGCCTCGCGCATTTTGTTCAGCGACTGCCGGTAGGCGGTGATGGTGTCTTTCTGCTCGTTGAGCAGCTTGAGGTTTTCCGGGCTTTTGAAGCTGTTGATCAGCTGTTGTTGCTGCGCGGCAAAACTGTCGAGGCTGGCCTGGACATTCTGTGCCACGTCCTCGTCGCCGTTGGCCAGCATGTATTGCAGGCGCACGATGCGCAGCTTGGTCAGCGAAGCGTTGAGCTGGGTGATGTCGCTCATCCAGTTGCTGCGGTCGATCAGGTTGCCCAGGCTGGTCCAGCCCGTGAGCGCGAGGATCGAGGTGAGCACCAGCACCAGGCCGAAGCCCAGGCCCAGTTTCAAGTTGACGCTGATGTTGCCAAACCATGTATTCATCGAATTCCTCCAGGAACAGATTGCGTGTACATCAGTTGCTGGAAGGTCGCCCAGCCGATGGATAGACAGGGGATATCGGCAGCCAGGGCGAGAGCTGAAACGGTTTTTTAATGAATGTGGGATTGGCGGATGAGCGGTATGCAAGAGCCGGCTTGCCGGCTCCTGCGGGGGGGCTTTATCCGTTGGGGAGGGTGGTCAGGATCAGGCACGACGCCGCATCCCGGCTCAGGTGCAGACGGTTGTGAGCAATGCGCGGATGCCGGGCCTGGCCCTCGGCCTCGCCGCTGTTGGGGTTGACGTCGAAGCGCGGGAAGTTGCTACTGGATATGTCCAGGCGCAGGCGATGACCTTGTTTGAACAGGTTGCAGGTGGCGAATGGCTCGATAGTCAGCTTCACCCGCTCACCGGGTGCCAGCGGTTTGGGCTGCTCCCAATCGTCGCGATAACGGCAGCGGCGGATGCCGTCTGTGATGTTCATCGCAAAGCCTTCCGGATACGCCGCGCTCGGCGGGTAGACATCCACCAGCTTGGCGGTGAAGTCAGTGTCTGGCGCGTCGCTGTCGATCCACAGTTCGATCTGCACGGGACCTGCGACGACCAAGTCTTCGGCCAGGGGCGCGGTCTGGAAACTCAGCACATCGTCGCGCTCGGACAAAGGGCGATTGTCGCCCCGGCTGCCAAGAAAGTCGGCGCGCTCGCGCTGGTCGAAGGCGCCGCCGACAAAAATCGGTGCGCCGGACGTCAATGCCCCTCCCACGGTCGGCACCGGGTTGGCCGGGTCGGCGTAGTAACCCAAGACGGACTCTTCGGTACTGGGCGCAACCTCGGTCAATTGCCGCTGCGCATCCAGGTACAAGGTCAGTGACTGGGTGCCGGGCAGCGGCCATTGCTCGCCCTGCAGCCAACGGCCGCCATGCTGCAGGCGGCCGTTTTCATCCGGCGTGCCGCTGCCGCCGCCCATCAAGAACACCTTCACGCCTGCCTGCGGCGGTGGCGTCCCGGGCTTGAGGGACTGCTCGAACCATTGCAGGCGGCAACTCAACCAATCCTGCGCCACCTGGCCGTCAAAGGCCGCCTGGGCACCGAACTCGACATCACCGCTGTGGCTGATGTTGCGGTCGCCGTGCAGCCACGGGCCCATGATCAATTGCTGCGGTGCGCTGCGGTCTCGGTTGAAGGCGGTGTAGTTGGCCAGGGTCGAGCTGACATAAGCGTCGTACCAACTGGACATGAACAGCACCGGGATATCCGGTAAGTCACCGTAATGACCTTCGGCATAAATCCCCGACTTCTGCCAGTAGGGGCCGAAACTGCCCTGGGCCCACTGCTCCAGCAGATAGGCTTCGTACTCGGGCACATGGCGCAATGGCGATCGGCCCGCCTGCCAGGGCATACGGCGGAACCACTCGTGGATATCTTCGTCTTCCAGCGCCTGGCGCACCTGCGGGTCGGCCAGCGCGGCCGGGCTTTCCTTGGCCTGGCGAACCGCCCAGGTGGCCTGCTTGAGTTCAAACGCGCCACCCTGGCGAATCCCGCATTGGTAGGCATTGGCGAAGCCGCCGCTGTCGAGCACCATGCTGCCCAGGCCCGGCGGATGCAGGCAGGCCATCGCCAGTTGGGTGTGCGCCGCGTAGGACAGGCCCATGCTGCCGATCTTGCCGTTGCACCATGGCTGGCGGACGATCCAGGCCAGGGTGTCGAAACCGTCTTCGCCCTCGGCAGTGTATTTGGTGAACACCCCTTCGGAGGCGTAGCGCCCGCGACAATCCTGGAAGATCGCGACAAAGCCCCGGGCGGTAAAACGAGCGGCCATTTGCTCGCGGGAAATGTGCTGGCCGTCGAGCTGTTTTTCCGAGCGCGACGGTTTGCACTTGTCATAGGGCGTACGTTCGATCACCACCGGATACGGGCCGTCGCCGCCTGCCGGCAGGTAGATGTCGGTGGCCAGGTGGATGCCGTCGCGCATGGCGATCATCTGGTTGTGCAGGGTTTGCATAGGTAAAACACTCATCGACTCAATATCCGGTTTGCACTGCAATGGCCAACAGCACCATCGCCAGCACCGCATAGATCAGGAACAGCGGCAGGATATAGCGCGCCCATTGGCCCCAGCCGACGTTGGCGGTGGCCAGCAGTACCAGCAGGCCGCTGGAGGTTGGGGTGATCATGTTGGTCAGGCCGTTGCCCATCAAAAAGGCAAAGACGGTGGTTTGTGGGCTGACCCCGGACAACTGGCCCAGCGGGCCGAAGATCGGCATGGTCACGGCCGCCTGGCCGGAGGTGGAGGGGATCAGCACGTCCAGCCCCAATTGCGCGAAGAACATGCCGTAGGCCGACACCACTGGCCCATGGTCGCCCACCAGGTTGGCCAGGTTGTTGACGATGGTGTCCAGTACCTGGCCGGTGCTGAGGATGATTTCCACGGCGGTCGCCAGGCCGATCAGGACGCCAGCGATCAGGACCTTTTTCATGCCGTCGACAAAAGCACTGGCGGCGGTGCTGGCGGCCAGGCCGGCGATCAGTGCGAAGGCCACGGTCAGCAGCAGGTAGAACGCCGACAGCTCATGGTATTTCCAGCCCCAGCGGTTCGAGGCATAGACCAGAAAACCAATCCCGCCACCCAGCACCAGCAGGTTCAGCAGATGACGCACGGGCAGGGGTTTACTCTCGAAGGTGATCTGCGCGCTGGCATCAAACCCGTGCTTGCGAATGCTCCACAACACAAACGCGATGCCCACCAGCAGGAAGGTGCAATAGGCTGCGACGCGCATGCTCAAGCCGCTGAAAATCGGCAGGCCGACCATTGGCTGGGCCACCGACAAGGCCACGGGGTTGGAGATGGACGCCAGGTAACCGATCTTCACGGAGATGGTGACGATGGCCAGGCCAATCAGGTTCGACAGCCCGAGGCGATTGGCCATGGCTACCATTAACGGCACGATCAGGATGAATTCCTTGGCCAGTCCCATAAAGGTACTGCCGGCGGAAAATACCAGCATCAGGCTCGGCACCAACACGTAGATATTGCCCCGGGTCAGCCCCAGCAGGCGCTCCAGCCCGGCATCGATCACCCCGGCCTTGTTCAGCACGCCGAACATGCCGCCGATGAACAGCACCATGAAAATCAGCGCCGCACGCTTTTCGATGCCTTGGGGAATGGCCATGAAACCTTCCACCAGCGACACCGGGCGGGCCGTTGTATCGCCCGCCTTGCGGGGTTCCAGGGAGAACAACTGGCTGAAGGAATCCTGCTTTTCCAACACCTGGTACGAGCCGGGTACCACCAGGCCATTCTGGCGCTGGAACTTGCCGGCGTTGACCGCATAGGTGAAAGCCACGGCGAGCAGGACGATGCTCAGCAGAATGATTGCCGGGTTGATTTGCTTGCGTTGCACGGGTTTGTCTGCGACCGCCTCGGTGGGCGGTGGGGTACGGAGGATCTGCGGTTCGGTCATGCTGGCGGCCCCGGCGCGGCCCCCGTCTGAGCGGGGTACGTGCGCTGTTATTGTTGTGGGTAGTGACGCTTGGTTGGGCGGACACTAGGGCAAAGTTTTGCCGGCCACAACGTTATGCGTGGGGCGGGTTGGGGTATGCGTTTTTGTTGTGGTGGGCAGGGTTGCTTGTTGTGACAATGTGGTTTTTTGTGGCTAGGGGGCTTGTCCCCCGCTGGGTGGCGAAGCCGCCCCAAAACCTACCGCCTCGGTCTATCTGAAGGAAGTCGGGGGGCCTACTGGGGTGGCTTCGCCACCCAGCGGGGGACAAGCCCCCTCGCCACAACAAGCCTGCTCATCACAACAGGCACTCTGGGGGGCTACGTGCTCAGATTCAGTCGCTGTTTAAGGTGATCGGCAAAGGCCGTTACCAGCTGTGAGCGTGGCTCGTCGGCACGGAAGGCCAGGCCGAACTCATAGGGCAGCGCCGGGCGGAATGGGCGGCTGACAATCGGCAGATGCATGAAGTGGCTGGCCAGCAAACCGTTGACGATCGACACCCCCAGCCCTTCGGCGACAAAGCTGCACGCGGCGCCCACCGAGTGCACTTCGACCCGCACTTGCGGTGTCAGGTTGGCAGCGCGGAACATCTGGTTCAGTTCGGTACGCACTGCCCGCTGTCGGCCCAGCATCACCAGCGGCACATTGCGCAGATGCTGTACCTCGATGAAGTCGTGGCGACTCAATGGGTGGTCGACCGGCATCACGCACACGCCTTCGGTGTGCAGCACCGGCTCGACATCGAAGTCGGGCATCTCGGTGGGCAGGCGCACAAAGCCCAGGTCGGCGGAGCGGTCCAGTACGGCACGTTCGATCATGTCGTAGGAGCCGGTCAGCAGTTCGACCACGATGTCTTCATGGTCCTTGAGAAAGTCCGCGACAATACGCGGCAACAATTCCTGGGTCATGCTGGTGGGTACGCCGACCTTGAGCAGGCTTTTGCGTGAGCGACCTACGCGCATTTCATCGGCCAGGCGCTGGATTCGTTGCATGCCGTCCACCAATCCTGCGACTTCGGTGAGCAATTCCTCGGCCTCTGGCGTGGCCATCAAGCGGCCCTTTTTGCGCAGGAACAGGGCAAACCCCAGGGCGTCCTCCAACTGGCTCAACAGGCGGCTGACCGCAGATTGCGACAAGCCCATGCGCGTGGCTGCGCCGATGGTCGAGCCGGTGGACATGATCGCCTTGAAGGCTTCGAGTTGCTTGAGGTTCACCGTGGGTTTCCTGTCGAAGGGCGGCTTTGCGCATAGCGTCATGCGCTTCTCGCATAACGTTGTGGGGCGTTCGGCAAGCCGTTAGTGTCCGCCCCAATGTGACCTGGCGTCCAGCCTGGCACACGGAGCAACTGCCCATAAAAATCGACAATACGGCATTGAGGAAACACTGATGCGTGAGCTTTTCACGAAGGGCGGCGTCGTCACCGCAGGCTTACTGGCGAGTGTGTCGCCGGCGCTGATGGCCCAGGGTTTCTGGGAGGACTCCCATGGCAAATTGACCCTGCGCAATTACTATTTCAACGACGGTTATCGCGACGGTGGCGAGGACCGCAAGGAGTGGGCGCAAGGCTTCTTGCTCAACCTGCAATCGGGCTACACCGAAGGCACCGTAGGATTTGGCCTGGACGCCCTGGGGCTGTCGGGGATCAAGCTCGACTCCAGCCGCACCCACGCCGGTACCGGCTTGTTGCCGGTCCATGATGACGGGCGCGCCGCCAATGAATTCTCAAGCCTGGGCGTGACCGCAAAAATGCGCATCGGCGCTACCGTGCTGAAAACGGGCACGTTGCTGCCGAAGATCCCGGTGCTGGTACACAACGACGGTCGCTTGCTGCCGCAGACGTTTCGCGGCACGCAGATCGAATACACCGGCATCCGCAACCTGTACCTGCACAGTGGGCACCTGGACCAATTCAAGCTGCGTAACTCCACCGACAGCGTGGATATTTATCCACAGGGCTACAGCGGCAAAAAGGGCACTGACTTCGATTTCGCCGGTGCCACCTATGCTTTCACGCCTACTCTCAGTGGCACTTGGTACTACGGCGAAATGCGCGAATTCTATCGCCAACAATTCCTTGGGCTGGTGCATAAGCAGCCGTTGGGGCCGGGCAGCCTGACCAGCGACCTGCGCTACTTCATCAGCAACGAAGCGGGCGAGGCGCGTAACGGCGAGGTCGACAGCGATATGTTCAGCGGCCTGTTCACTTACCGCCTGGGTCGGCAGGCATTGGGCTTGGGCTACCAGAAAGTCAGCGGCGACACCGCGCTGCCCTATGCCAGCGTGTCGACGGTGTACTCGTTCAGCAACGCCGGGGTCGGCAAGTTCATCCAGGCTGGTGAGCAAACCTGGATGCTGCGCTATGACTACGACTTGGCTGCGGTGCTGCCGGGCTTGAGTTTCATGAGCCGTTACTACAAGGGCCAGAACGGCGACTTCAAGGGCCGTGAAGCCCGCGAGTGGGAGTCCGATACCAACCTGCGCTACGTGATCCAGGACAGCACCTTCAAAGGCCTGGGCGTGGAGTTGCGCAAGGCCACTTACCGTTCTACCTATGCCAGTGACCGTGATAACTACCGGGTTTATCTCACGTACGACCTGGCGCTCTGGTAGGCCTTACTGTTCGACAAAGGAGTAGGGGCGACTGCCCACGGTGATCTGCTTGAGGGCGGAGACCGGGATGGTCAGTTGCTCGATACGGTCCAGCAACGCCAGGTTGCCCGGCCTGGCATCCAGATAGGTACGCAGTTGTGCCTCTGTGTGCAGGATCGGCAAGTTGCTCTGGGTGTAAAACACGGTGGCGCCGGCCACGCGCTCGTTGGGCTGGTACAGCACCACCGTGTGGCCTTGGGCTTGTAATGCCTGGATTTGGCGGGTCAGGGGGACGAAGGATTCACGCCGGTCGGCCTTTGGCGCATACCAGATAGCGGCGCCCAGGTAGCAGGCAATCACCACGCTAAACACGCCACTGATCAATCCACGACGATAGGCCGGCAGGCGGCTGAGCAGGACTGCGCCATACTCGGCCGCGAGGACCGCTGCCGCCGGTGTCAGGGCCATCAGATACACAATGCGTTTGCTCGACGCGAAGGTCAGCAGGGTAAATTGCGCCACCAGCCACAGGCTGAAAAACAGCAGGTAACGATTGCTCGCCAGGCTTTTGCGAAAGTGCCACAGGCCCAGGTACACCAGGATGTTCCATGGCAAAAAGGCTTCGGGCAATTTGGCGAGGTAGTAGTAGATGGGCTCGTAATGCCCGGCTTCGACGAAGGAACCGCTGAAACGCCCGACGCTGTTGGTCCATAACACCTCACCGACTGCCTGCAGGCCGCCGCGTTGATACAGGAACCCCAGCCAGATCAACAGCGGCACCAGTGCGAGCACAGTGAAGGCGCCCGGTTTTAGCCATTGGCCGAGTTGCAAGCGTTTGTCCATCAGGCTGGTGCAGGCCAGGTAGGCGAATATCACAATGCCCGGCATCGCCAGGCCCAACACGCCTTTGCTCAGCGTGGCGATCATCATCCCCAGGGTAAACAGCAGCCAACTGCCGACGTTGGCGCTGTGCCGGGACTCGGGGCGCATGGCCTGGTAGAACGCCAGCAGGGCCAGGGTTACGCCGAGGCTGAGCAGCGCATCTTCACCCACGCCGCGCACGTTGCTCCAGTAACTGGCCATGGTCGCCAGTATCAGCGCTGCGCAAAACGCCAGCGACGTGGGCCGCCCGAACCGGCGCAGCATGCCGTACAGCAGCATCACGCTGAACAACCCGGCAAACGCCGAGGCCAGCCGTACCGCGCCGGTGCTGGCGCCAAACAGGCGAATCGCCCCGGCATCCAGCCACAGGCTCAGGGGTGGTTTTTCCAGGAATGGCTCACCGAACAGGCGCGGTACCACCCAGTCATTGTCTAGGTGCATGGCCATGGCAATCCCTGCCACCCGGGCTTCGGTGGAGCCTTGCAACTGGTGATTGCCCAGGGCAACGAAGAACAGCAAACCGGCAAGCAGCAGCAACAGCGTGGCAGGGCGTGTCATGGAGTGGGTTACCGGATGGGAGGGGGGCAGCGTTGGAGTATACGAAGGCAATCCTTAACCAATTGTGAACGTACATCCGGTTGTGGATTGGCCTGCCCGGTGGCCTGGAAGTGGTCGGTTTGCCGCCGCCTCGGGAACCTACCATTGCCAGGTCCCGATCCACACCGGAACGGGTTCCCCTACAGGAGAAAGCGATGAGTAACGATCCACAGGCCATCGTGGTCAGAGCCGTGCAAGCCGAGGACTATGAGCAATGGCTGCAACTGTGGCTGGCCTACCAGGACTTTTATCAAGTGACCCTGGATGAAACCACGACCCGCACGGCCTTCAGTCGCTTGCTCGATGCCGATCAAACCATGGCCTGCGCGGTAGCGGTACAGGGCGATGAAGTGGTGGGGTTGGTGCACGCGCTGTTGCATCGTTCGACCTGGGCGGTGGCTGATTTTTGCTACCTCGAAGACCTGTACGTGGCCCCCACGGTACGCGGTGGCGGTACCGGCAAGTTGCTGATCGAATGGGTTCAGCGCTATGCGCAGTATCACGGCTGTGCACGTTTGTACTGGCATACCCAGCAGACTAATAAGCGCGCGCAAAAACTCTACAACTGGATCGCCGAAGACTCGGGTTGCATCGAGTACCGGATGGCCCTGTAAAGCCCCGCCCATACGGCTCGCCGATATTGGTCGTGGACATATCGGCGGCTTCGCACAAAGATGCATGGTTTTTTAGCCCTTGGCCAAGTCAATGACCCACAACCTGGAACTGGACACGCTGAAGATCCGCCTGGCGGACCCCAAGCTGGCCTCGCTGGATTTGCGGGTGCGGGTGCAACGCGTGCTGCGCCAATTGATCCTCGAGGGCGTCCTCGCGCCAGGCAGCCGCTTGCCTGCGACCCGCACACTGTGCAAGTCACTGGGCATTTCCCGGGATACCGTAGAAATGGCCTACGTCCAACTGCAACTGGACGGTTACCTGAGCCGGCGCGAAGGCTCGGGCAGTTTCGTTTCCGAGAAGATCGGGCCGAGCCTGCGGGGAGCGCGCAAGCGCCAGCCGCTGATGCCAAACCAGGCCCCGGCGCTGAGTGCCAGGGGCGCGCAGATCCTCGCCAGCGGCGGCGTCAGCGACCAGCAGGTGGTCAAGGCGTTTGCCACGGGGCTGCCGGAAACGCGCACCTTCCCCGTGGGCATCTGGGAGCGCCTGCACCGCCAGGCATTGAAGGACTACCGCCCGAACCTGCTGTTGCACGGCGACCCGCAAGGGGCTGAACCCCTGCGCCAGGCCATCGCCGACTACCTGAACCTGGAACGCGGTGCGCGGGTCACGCCGGATCAGGTGCTGGTGCTGTCCAGTACGCGTCAGGCCCTGTACTTGTGCGCGCAGGTGCTGGTCGACAGCGGCCAGCCGATCCTGATGGAAGACCCCGGTTACTTCGGCGCCCGCAAGGCGTTTGAAATGGCCCAGCTCAAGGTGGTACCGGTGGCGGTGGACGCCAAAGGCCTGTGCATCGACGCCTTGCGCGCCGACCGCAGCGGCGCCAATGCGGTCTATGTCACGCCGTCCCATCAATACCCCACAGGCGCGACCCTGGCGTTGGAACGGCGCCTGGACCTGATCGCCTGGGCCGAGCAACGCCAAGGCTGGATCATCGAGGACGACTACGACAGCCAGTTTCATTACGAAGGCTTGCCGACCGCCTGTGTGCAGGGCCTGGACAACTACCAGCGCACGCTCTACCTCGGCACCTTCAGTAAGTCGCTGTACCCCGGCTTGCGCATGGGCTTTATGGTGCTGCCCCGGGAGTTAGTCAAACCCATGACCTACGCCCGCAGCATCCTCGACGGCCACACCCCGCAAATCGCCCAGTTGACTCTGGCGCGCTTCATGAACGATGGGCATTTCGGCAGCCATATACGCGCGATGCGCAAAATCTACGGCGAGCGACGGGATGTCATGGCCGAAGCGGTTGAGCGTCACTTGAGCCATGTGGTCACCGCCAGCTTGCCGCCCGGGGGCTTGCAGTTACCGTGTGTGTTGCATGAGGGGTGGTCGGAGCTGGAGACTATTCGCCAGGCGGCGCGGGTGGGTATCCAATTGCCAGGCCTGACTCGGCTCTACGCCCAGCCGCCGGCGAGGGGCGGTTGGCTGCTGGGGTTCTCGGCGCTGACGCCCGGTGAAATCGACAGCGCCAGCCGGCAGTTGGCCAAGGCGCTCAAGGGTGGTCTGGTGCAAGGTGGCGAAGTGGACTGAAAGGACGGTCCGGTGCTTGTTAGCCTTTGCGGCCTTAACAAAAGGAATGCGCCATGAACCGACCCGCCCTACGCCTGCGCCTCGCCGATTACCTGTCACCGAGCATCAGTGCGCTGATTTCCGTCATCGTCAATTACGCCGGCACTTTTGTCCTGGTATTCCAGGCTGCGCACCTGGCGCAGTTGAGTGCGGCGCAAACGGCTTCATGGGTGTGGTCGGTGAGTATCGGCGTGGGCGTGACCGGTGCGTGGTTGAGCTACCGCTACCGCGAGCCGATCATCACGGCGTGGTCGACGCCGGGCGTGGCTTTTCTGGCGACGGTCATGCCGTTTACTCCCTATGCCGAGGTGATTGGCGCCTATGTGATGTGCGCTATCGGTTTTATCGTCCTGGGCCTGAGCGGTGCGTTTGAGCGCTTGGTGCGGCTGATCCCCGGTGGCATTGCCGCAGGTTTGCTGGCGGGGATTCTCCTGCAGTTTGGTGTGGCGGCCTTTGGTGGGGCCAGTGCAGACCCGCTGTTGGTGATCGTGCTGGTGGTGGCCTACGCGGTGCTGCGCCGCTTTACCTCACGTTATGCGATGGTCGGGATTCTGTTGATTGGCCTGGGGCTGCTGCTCGCCCAGCAGCGGCTCGACTTGCACAGCCTTGAGCTGCAACTGGCGGCACCGGTGTTTGAAATGCCGCATTTTTCCATCGCGGCGTTTTTTGGCGTGGCCTTGCCGTTGTTCGTGATCACCCTGACCGGGCAATACATCCCCGGCATGCTGGTGCTGCGCAACGACGGGTTCAAGACCAGCGCCAATCCGATCATCACCGTCACGGGCCTGGGCTCTTTGCTGATGGCGCCGTTCGGGGCTCATGCGTTCAACGTCGCGGCAATCACGGCGGCGATCTGCACCGGGCGCGATACCCATCAGGACCCGTCCAAACGTTACATCGCGGGGTTGGTGTGTGGGGCGTTGTATATCCTCGTCGGGGTGTTTGGCGTGACGTTGGCGACCTTGTTCATGGTCCTGCCGCGCGCATTCATCACCACCTTGGCGGGCCTGGCGCTGCTCGGCGCCATTGGTTCAAGCCTGGCCAATGCAATGGCCGATACCCGCACTCGGGAAACGGCGTTGATCACCTTTTTGGCGACGGCGGCCAATGTCACGTTACTGGGGATTGGCGGCGCGTTCTGGGGGCTGGTGGCGGGGTTGCTGGTGCATGGGGTGATTCATGGTGGGCGCCGGGCGCTGGCCTAGCCCCATAAACCCCAGCAGATAGGGCTTTTGTGGCGAGCGGGCTTGCCCCGCGTTGGGCTGCGAAGCAGCCCCAATAAACCGAATGCGCCGTAACAGACACACCGCGGAGGCTGGTTTTGGGGCCGCTTCGCAGCCCAACGCGGGGCAAGCCCGCTCGCCACAGGGGAGTTCGTCAGAGCAGATGCCCTTGTTGCACGAAGATCCCCAACGGGCCGCTGAGTTTTTCGACCCTTATTTCACCGCCCTCCCTGAGTACGCCGGGATGGCAAACCCTGATTTTCTTCGCCACCTCTTGATCGTAGACCGTTGCACCTGTGCAACTGCGTTTGCCGTGGGCGGCATATTCGTAGGTGGCGATATAGCTGGCCGGGATGGTGCTCGACCAGTAAGTCAGATAGGACAACACCACCACGCCCAGCAGCAACGACAGGACACACGTGCCGCCTGCGACCTTCAGCCAGTGGAGCGGGGTGTATTTGAGGCGAGGGTTCCTGCGCCACACCATCAACGCAAACCCCGCCACGGCCAACGCGGTCGAGCTCACTTGGTAGATCTTTACGGTCAGCGCATTGAAGTACACCACTAGGTCGATATGGAACAGCCAGTTCACAATCGTGACCGCAAAAAGTAGCAGAGCAGTGCCGACGAGCAGCTGCGAGAGGATAGGTTTTTTACTCAATTCAAATGGCTTCTCTGCATAAAAACGGTGTGCAAGCGTGGTCCATCGTCCCCTGGCTTGCCTTTTGGTCAGATAAAACAGCGGGGAGTATAAACTTCTACTTGTCTCTAATGAGAAGTATTACCATGTGCGACTCCCGTCAGTTGTCAATCTGGATATCTCGCCGATGGCCGCATCCTCTTCCACCCACCGCGCTGTGGGTGAACTCTACGCCCAGCACCACGGCTGGGTGGTGCAGTTGCTGCGGCGCAAGCTGGGTGGGCAGGAGCAGGCGCTGGACCTGGCACAGGATACCTTCGTGCGCATTCTCAGCAGTGGGCCATTGCCGTCGCTGCGTGAACCACGGGCCTATCTGAACACGGTGGCCAGCCGTTTGTGCGGCCAGTATTTTCGCCGGCAGGCCCTGGAGCGTGCGTACGAACAATCCCTGGCGATCCTTGAGCCGGAACACGCGCCATCCCCGGAAACCCGCTTGCTGGTGCTTGAAGCGCTGGATGCGGTAGGGCAGGTGTTGGACGGGCTGGGGAGCCGGGTGCGGGAGGTTTTCCTGCTGTCGCAGTTGGACGGCCTGACTTATCCACAGATCGCCGAGCAACTGGGCCTGACCGTGAATGTTGTGCAAAAGGCCATGCTCAAGGCCTATCGGCATTGCTACCTGGCGGTGTACCAGGCATGACGCTGTTCCAGCCCGCCGACGATCAGTTGTTGGATGAATACGTGCTGGATCAGGCACTGATGTGGATGGTCACCCTGCAATCGGGTGTCAGTGGCGCGGCAGAGCAGCGGGCATGTGCCGCCTGGCGCAATGCCAACCCCCAGCATGAACTGGCCTGGCAGCGCTTGACCGGCTTGAGCCGCGACCTGCGCAGCAGCACCAGCGCGTTGCCCGCCCCCAGTGCCCGGCAGTTGTTGCGGGCCCGCAGCCTGACGTCGCGGCGCACGTTGCTCAAGGGCTTCGCCGGCCTGGGGATTGCCGCGGCCATGGGGTTGAGCGTGCGTGAACGGGTACTGCTGCCCCAGTTGTTCAGTGACTATCGCACCACCACGGGCGAGCGGCGGCCAGTGCTGTTGGCCGGTGCCGGTGAAGTGCAACTCGATACCCAGACCGCCGTGGATGTACGCGGCCCGCAATTGACCCTGAACCAGGGGCGCCTGCTGTTGGCGACGGCGGCGGATACCTTCGTCGGCATCAAGACCGCCCATGGCTGGGTACGGCCGGCGGCGCTGTCGCGGCTGATCATCAGCCAGGACCTGGCGGGCCAGCACGGGACCCAGGTGCAAATGCTGGCCGGCAGTGTAGTGGTCGAACCGTTGCAGGGCGCCCGACTCGCGATCGGTACCGGCCAGCAGTTGACGTTTGACCGTCACCAAAGCAGCCCGGCGCAACCGCTCTTGCCCGCCGCCGATGCCTGGACCCGTGGCCTGCTGATTGCCGAGCGCATGCCCCTGGCCCAGGTGATCGAGCAACTCAACCGTTACCGGCGCGGTGTGCTGCGCTGTGACCCGGCCGTCGCCGGCCTGCAAGTCTCGGGTTCGTTCTCCCTCGACCGGCCGGACGCCAGTCTGGATTTGCTGGCCAAGGTATTGCCGGTCCGCGTGCAGCGGGTCTTCGGCTACCTGGCGACAGTGGTCCCCGCCTAGTTCAAAAAAAATCCCATGGGGCCGGCAGTATTTGCCATCTCGTGCATCAAGACAGGGAAGACGCTGAATAAAAGCGCCCTCCAACCTTTCACCACAGGACAGTCTTTATGCACAGCCGCGTCACTCCGCTTGCCAGCGCCCTGCGCGCCATAATCGTCGGTTTAACCGTGGCAACGGCCAGCCACGCCGCCATCGCCGCCACCTCGCAGCCTGCCACCGAACAAGCCCCGCGCCAGTCCTACGACATTGCTGCCGGTAGCCTGGACCGTGTGCTGGGGGCTTTCGGCAATCAGGCAGGGGTGATGATCGCCATCGACTCGGCGCTGGCCAAGGGTGTGCAAAGCCAGGGCTTGCACGGCAGTTTTGCCGTAGCCGAGGGGCTTGAGCGGCTGCTGGCACCGCTGGGCATGCAGGCCGAGTACGAGCAGGGCAGTTATCGCGTGGTGGCGCGGGCCGCCGACGGGCAAGTGCAATTGCAGGCTACGCAGATCAGTGCCAACCAGTTGGGCTCGATCACCGAAGGCACTGGCTCCTACACCCCCGGGACGATTGCCACGGCCACGCGCATGGTGCTCACCCCACGGGAAACGCCGCAATCGATCTCGGTGGTCACGCGCCAGGTGATGGATGACTTCGGCCTCAATGCCATCGACGACGTGATGCGCCACACCCCCGGCATCACCGTGTCGACCTACGACACCGAACGTACCAACTACTACTCCCGTGGTTTTTCCATCGTCAACTTCCAGTACGACGGCATTCCCACCCTGCGCGACGCCCAGTACTCGGCGGGGCAGACCCTGACCGATATGGCCCTGTATGACCGCGTTGAAGTGCTCAAGGGCGCCACCGGCCTGCTGACCGGCGCGGGTGGCCCGGGCGGCACCATCAACCTGATTCGCAAGAAGCCCACTTCCGAGTTCAAGAGCAGCATCGAACTGGGCGCTGGCTCCTGGGATAACTACCGCTCGCAGATCGACGTCAGCGGCCCGTTGACTGAAACCGGCAACGTGCGCGGCCGGGCTGTGGCGGCCTACCAGGACAAAAAATCATTCCTCGACCACTATTCGCGCAAGACCGGCGTCTACTACGGCATCCTCGAAGTCGACCTCGACCCCGACACCTTGCTGACCCTGGGCGCCGACTACCAGGACAGCGATCCCAAAGGCTCCAGCTGGACCGGTACGCGCACCATCTTCGATCCGGCCGGCAATAAGCTGGACCTGCCGCGCTCGTTCAACAACGGGCCGAAGTGGAGCAGTTGGGAGCAGTACAGCCGCACCCTGTTCGCCACCCTGGAGCACAACTTCGACAATGGTTGGGTCACCAAGGGCCAGTACAACCATCAGATCAATGGCTACGACGCGCCGTTGGGCTACATCTCTCAGGACACCCTGAGCGCCAGCTCGATCTTCGCGCGTAAATACACCGGCGAGACCACCAGTGACAGCCTCGATGTGTACGCATCCGGGCCCTTTGAACTGTTCGGTCGTGAGCACCAACTGGTGGTGGGCCAGTCGTTGTCCATCTCCAAATGGAAAGGCAAGGACTACGGCAGCGCGACCTATTTCGACAATTCCTACGACTTCTACAAGTGGCACGGCGAAGCCATCAAGCCGCTGTGGAACCAGCCGACCAAGATCAATGACGAAACCACGCGCCAGACCGGCAGCTACATCACCGGCCGTTTCAGCCTGATGGATGACCTGCACCTGCTGTTGGGGACGCGCATCGCCAACTACCAGGTCACCGGCACCAGCGACACCCAGGAAAGCGGCAAAGTCGTGCCCTACGCCGGCCTGACCTACGACCTTAACGACAACTTCACGGCCTACGCCAGCTACACCGAAATCTTCCAGCCGCAAACCCAATATCGCGACCGTACGCGCACCATGCTTGATCCCAACGAAGGCAAGAACTACGAACTGGGCCTCAAGGGCGAATTCTTCGACGGGCGCCTGAACGCCAGCCTGGCCTACTTCGAGGTCCATGAGGAGAATCGCCCGATTGCCGATACCGCCTACAACTCCCAGCCGGGCGTGGACTACTCCTACATCGGCACGAAAACCCAAACCAAGGGCTACGAAGCGGAAATCTCCGGTGAACTCAGCCCCGGCTGGCAGCTGCAGGCCGGCTACACCCACAAGATTGCCCGTGATGACGACAAGAAAAAGGTCGCCACCTGGGAGCCGGAAGATCAACTGAGCTTCTACACCAGCTACAAACTCCAAGGCCGCCTGGACAAACTCACCCTGGGTGGTGGTGCGCGTTGGCAGGCTGCTGGCTGGCAAAACGTCAACAACCCTGGCACGCGTCAGAGCGAGAAATTCACCCAGGACCCTTACTGGTTGGTGGACGTGATGGCTCGCTACCAATTGACGGAAAACTTGTCGGCCACGTTGAACGTCAACAACCTGTTCGACAAGGCGTACTACACCAACATCGGCTTCTACGACTCGGCGTATTACGGCGACCCACGCAATGTGATGGTGACCACGCGCTGGGATTTCTGATGGCCTGATCGTGGTGACCGGGCAGTGGAGGGGACTGTAGTGGTGAGGGGGCTTTTTGTGGCGAGGGGGCTTGTCCCCCGTTGGGCTGCGCAGCAGCCCCAAACCCAGCCCCTAGGTCTCCCTGAAAAAACTCAGTGGCCTTGCTTGACTGGGGCTGCTGCGCAACCCAACGGGGGACAAGCCCCCTCGCCACAAAAAGCCCTCTCTCCACAAGAGCCCGCTCACAACCCTTGAGCCATTTAGACGCTGCGATCAGCTCTGGGCTTGCTCCACCAACCAGTCGATCAGCGCCTTGAGGCGTTTTGGCAAGTTTTCGTGGGCGGGATGCACCAGGTAGTAACCGTAGTTGACCGCCTGCCTGAACCCGCCGAAGGGCAGCACCAACTCGCCATCCTGCACGCGCTTGCGCACCAGTTGTTCGCGACCGATGGCCACGCCCGCATGGTTGATCGCCGCAAGGGTGCTCAAGTCGGAGCGGTCAAAGGTCATGAAGCGGTCTGGCAATGGGCTGCTGTCGCCCACCGCATCCAGCCATAAACGCCATTCTGCATCGAACGAGATGTTGTCCCACGCCGCCACATCGTGCAGCACCGTGCACTGTGCCAAGCGTTCCGGGTGGCCCATCAGGCCATGGGCCTGGGCATAGTGCGGGCTGCACACCGGGGCAATCCGCTCGGGCATCAGGCGGATACTTTCCAGGCCCGGATGCTCGCCGTTGGAGTAGCACAGCACCAGGTCGATGCGGCGGGTGCGATAGTCGATGGGTTCGTTGCCGACCCGCACATCCAGTTGAATCCCGGGATAGCGTGCGGTGAAGTCGGCCAGCCTGGGCACCAGCCAGCATTGCGCGACGGAAGGCCTTGCGTAGAAGCACAGCTGACCTTCGATCTGGCTGTCGGAACGTTCTTGCACGGCCTCGGACAGGGTATCCATGGTGTGCTGCATGACCCTGAAAATCCGCTCGCCGTCATCGGTCAGGTCGACCTTGCGGGGCAGGCGATGGAACAGCTTGAGCGACAGATCCTCTTCAAGGCGGGCGATCCGGTGGCTGACCGCGCTGGCGGTCAGGCACAGCTCGTCAGCGGCGCGGGCAAAGCTTAAGTGGCGGGCGGCGACCAGGAACGTATGCAGGTTGGACAGGTGGGCGCCGTTAAGTTTGGGCGCTTTGCTCAGGCCAGGTACTGCCATGTGTTTATCCCTCTTCGCGTCGACCGCCGGCGATCAACGATGGGTTGTGGTTTGCAGCGCACGCCCCTTGTCCAGGTAAGTGGCGTACTCCTCGGTAGGGACCATGCTGCCGCCGGTTCCCCAGATCAAGTGGGTGGCATTGGCCAACCGCGCTGGCGTGACACCAATGCGCTGCAAATACTGCGCGTCCTTGAGTACCCGCACAATGCCAGGTGCGCCGGCCAGGGCCGAAGGTTCGAGTTTTACCCCTTCAAGCTCGTGGGCGAGGAACATCAGGCGGTAGAGTTCCTCATCGGTGACGGTGTAGTAACCATCGATCAGGCGCTGCATCGCCCGCCCGACGAAACCCGAGGGTCGGCCCACGGCCAGGCCGTCAGCGGCGGTGACATTATCGATGCCGAAGTCCTGCACACTCACCTGGTCGTGCAGCCCGGTATACACACCGAGCAGCATGCACGGCGAGTGGGTGGGTTCGGCAAACACACAATGCACGGCATCGCCAAACGCCAGCTTCAAACCAAACGCCACGCCGCCAGGGCCGCCGCCAACACCGCAGGGCAGGTACACGAACAGCGGATGCTCGGCGTCCACCGGCACGCCTGCCACTTCAAATTGCCGGGCCAGGCGCTCGGCGGCCACGGCATAGCCGAGGAACAGGTGGGGCGAGTTTTCATCGTCGATGAAATAGCAGGCGGGATCGTTTTGCGCCTGCAGGCGACCGTTTTCGACGGCAACGCTGTAGTCGGAGGGGTACTCGACCACGGTCACGCCGCTGGCGCGCAGTCTGTCCTTCTTCCATTGGCGGGCATCCGATGACATATGCACCGTGGCCTGGAAGCCCAGCATGGCGCTCATGATGCCGATGGACAGGCCCAGGTTGCCGGTGGAACCCACGGCGATTTTGTACTGGCTGAAAAACCCCAGTGCGCGTTCGCTGGCCAAGGTCTCGTAGTTGTCGTCGAGCGTGATCAAACCAGCCTGTAGGGCCAGGTCTTCGGCATGTTTGAGCACCTCATGGATACCGCCACGGGCCTTGATCGAGCCCGAGATCGGCAAGTCGTTGTCTTTTTTCAGCCACAGCGCGCCGCTGTCGGGCAGGGCGGCCTCGCTCAAAAGCGCTTGCTGCAAGGTCTTCAGCGGCTGGATCGCCGACTCGATAATGCCGCCCGCCGCTGCAGTTTGCGGGAACACCTTGGCCAGATAGGGCGCGAAGCGCAGCAGGCGTGCGCTGGCGTCTTTTACATCGGCCAGGGTCAGGCCCACATCCCCAAGCGCCACAGCGGCTGGGGCGATCGCGGGGTTGAACCAGCTGACCTGCTCCAGCGCGACCAATGGCTGGATAACGGGATGGCTTGCATACCAGGCGTCTAGGGTTTTGCCTTGAATCATGGGAACTGCCTTTGAGGTGGGGTTCATCATACAAACCGCGAAAGAATCAGGGTAAAGACCAGGGCCGCCACCGAGGCGAGCACAGTGGCGCCAGTGAACTTCTTGAGGGCTTCGGAGAGGGAGATCCCCAGGTACTCTTTTACGACCCAGAACGCCGAGTCCGTCACGTGGGTCCAGCCGATGGCGCCGGCACCGATGGCGATCACCAGGATCTCGGGGCTGTATTGCGGGTTCTGTCCGAGGATCGGCAGCACCATGCCGGCGGTGCTGATCATGGCGACGGTGGCCGAGCCGACGGCGAAGTGCATCAAGCCGGCGATCAACCACGCGAGGATGATCGGGTTGATGTTGGACTGGCCCAGCACGTCCGCCAGCACCTTGCCGATGCCGCTGCCGACCAGCATGTCGTTGAACGCGCCACCGGCACCGATCACCAGCAGAATGCCGGCCAACGGCGGGAAGCAGCGGTGGGTCAGGTTAAGCAGGTCGCCCATGCCCAGCCCACGGCGCAGGCCCAGGGACCAGTAGGCAAAGCAAATCGACAGTACGAGCGCAATCAGCGGGTTGCCTATAAAGGACACCCACTCAAACGCCATCGAGCCTTTGCTCAGCAACGGGGTGGTCAGGGTTTTGCCCACCATCAGGGCCAAGGGCAACAGCACGGTGATCATCGCAATCGCGAAGCTGGGCGTTTGGCTGTCGTCGATATTCCCTTCGCCACGCTCGGCCAGAAACTGAGCCTGACTGGCAGGCGCCTGCCGCGCGCAGGTCAGCTTGACCCAGATCGGCCCGGCAATCACCGCCGTGGGCAGGCCGACGATCAAACCGTAGAGAATCACCTTGCCAATATCGGCATTGAGCATGCCGGTAATGGCCGTGGCGGCGGGGTGCGGCGGCAGGATGCAGTGCACCACCATCAGTGAGGTCGCCAGCGGTACGCCCAGGTACAACAGGTTGATCCGGGTCTGACGGGCGACGACATAAATCAGCGGGATCAGCAGGACAAATCCCACCTCGAAGAACACCGGAATCCCGGCAATAAAGCCCACCAGCATCATCGCCCACGCGGCGTTCTTTTCGCCCAGGGCTCTCAAGAGCGTGGTTGCGATGCGCTTGGCACCGCCGGACTCCTCCAGCAGCTTGCCGAGGATGCTGCCCAACCCAATGATGCCGGCGAGGAACCCGAGCGTGCTGCCCATGCCCTTCTCAAAGGCTGAGACAATGGCGGTTGGCGTCATTCCCGTACCGACGCCCACCAGCAGGCTGGCGGCGATCAGGGCCAGGAACGGATGGACACGGCATTTTCCGATCAGCACGACAATCAACAGGATTGACGCGCCAAGAACCAATAGAGAAAAGGTAGGGGACATGGGTGGGTCTGCTCCATCGCAGTTATTGTTAGTTGTTTGCGATGGATTAGATTTCAGGCCTATGGCGCGGACAAACGATGATTCGTCAGGCGCTAGCTGAAGCCTGTTCACTTATGGTCAGGGGCTGCCGATTGCTCGACAATGCACGGCGCCTGCGCAATCGCCAGGTCCTTACAGGAGTTCGAACCCTTGAAAGCCGCACTGTTAACCGCATGCATTGCCCTGGTCTTGACGGGATGCACCTTCACCGGCGTCAACGAAATCGCCCCCGGCCAGTACATGATCACCAGCCACGGCAGCATCTTTAACTCCCGCGAAGGGTTGTTGGAGAACATCAACCAGAAGGCTGCCAAGGCCTGTGATGGCAAGCCTTACCATCTGGAGGGTGACGCTGGGGCCAATATGGTGGTTGCCACGCAGTCGCATCTTGGTAGTACGCCGACCACTGTTTTGGGGTTGAAGGCTGTGTGTGACTAGGCTGGCTGAACCACTGGAACTTGACGTTCATCCAGTGGCGCTCTGCGCTGTGCAACTCATAATGGCGTGGTGAGCGAAAACGGGATACGCAGCGCTTCGACAGGCCCTGTATCCCGGCCGCACATTTCGTCGTGCACGCATTGCTGCACCAGCACGCAAGGAAATGCCGGCACGGTCTGCAGCAAGTCCCGCAGGTGGGTGATCGAACGCAGGTGCATCGGCTTGGCCGCATCATCCAGCAAGGTGAACTGGCCGTGATCAAGGCGGATCCTTGCCAGGTAAAAACCACCTTCGAGTGACAGCAGTTCCAGCTCGCGTATTGCGCTGTTGGCCGCATGCTCGGTGAGGGTATGCAGGTTCATGCGTCACTCCTTGCCTACCAGGGCAGGCGTTCTCCATCGTAGGAATAGAAATAGCCGCTGTCGGCCGGCGTCAACTGGTCAATCACGGTCAGCAATTGGGCCGCGGCGATGTCTGCCGGACGCGCATTGGCGGCTCCACTGAACGGCTGCGACAACCCCGACACAACCGTGCCCGGGTGCAGACTGAGCAAGCGGACCTGCGGGCGAGTGCGCGCCAGTTCGGCGGCGCTGGCAAATCGTTTCGGGCTGTTCAAGGTCCAGCACGGGTCCTGTTTGAGCTGTTCGCAAAAAGCCGTGCCAAGGGAGGTCATGGTCCATGCGCGGCTCATTGGCCCGCTCCGGCGCCTTGGCGACGGAAGAACAACGTCACCTGGCCGACCTCGACCCCGAACTTGGACATACGGGTGCGGTTGATCAGCGTGTCCTCGTCCATCAAGTACATCCAGTCGTCCATGCTCATTTCGTAGGTCGAGTCGCCGACCGGCAGGTTCAGGCGATAACGCCAGTGCAAGGTGTTGCCAGCGACTTGGCCGTCAGCCACGCCTACCACATCATCCGCACGCCCGATCCAGCCCCCTTGGCCCGTGGGCGTGAGCACCCAGACGCGGCGCTGGCGGGTGCCGTCGCTGTACAGGAAGCGCTCGTCGAGAATCAGGTTGCTGCCCTCGCGCCAGCTGACGATATTGACCTCGAAACGCTTGGCAACCTCACCGCTACGCTTCTGAAACATCCCCCAGGCTTTAACGGGCTGGCTGAAAAAGCGCTCCAGATCCAATGTCGGTTGCTGATCGGCATAACGGGCGACATCCACACTGCCGCAGCTGGCGATGCTGAGCGCCAGTACCAGTAACAGCAGAAGTCGGGTCATTGACTTACTCCCTGAAGTACACAGCTGATGAGGGGGAGGTTTCGAGCTATCGTCGTCCGATGAGCTGCAGGAACTCTTGCCGCGTCGTCGAACTATCACGGAACACGCCCAGCATGACGGACGAAGTCATGACCGAATTCTGCTTCTCTACGCCGCGCATCATCATGCACATGTGCTTGGCTTCAATGACCACCGCCACACCGGCGGCACCGGTGATCTGCTCGATGGCTTCAGCAATCTGCCGGGTGAGGGTATCCAGCAGCCCCTCGCGCTCGGGGTTTTCACCGATGCCAACGAGAATTTCACGGTAATGGCTGGCTAATAGTGGGTTCATTCAAGTTTCTCGCGGCGATGCGGTGCGTGAGGGCCGATCCATAGCCAATACTTATACCTGGCAATGTATCTTGTATAGGTTTTAATCAAGATAGGCTGAAAAAAATCACCTGACAATGAATCGACAATCTTTTTGTGCAGATGCGAAATTCTCACGCACGCCTCGGATGAGGCTGCCCTGCGCTGTGAATTCCGTTTTTGTGGGGGCAATCGAGTTTGAGGTATTGACTGTACAAAATAAGTATTTGGTATAACTTTCAAGGACGCTTATTGAGTCACATTGAGGTCTTCGCATGTCCAGGCAGACGAGCCGTTTAATCCGCCAGGCTATCTGTTTTGTTCTGATGCTCCAGAGCGCAGAACTATTTGCTGATTGGCGCGAAGCTGTTCCCAATGCTCGTCGGCTGGGGTACGGGGAGATGCGCGTATTCGGATTTGCCGTTTACAACGCGCAATTCTGGAGCTCACGCTCCACTGCCGATGGAACGCTGGATGCTGATGCGCCTTTTGCACTGGAGCTGACCTACAGTCGCGCTATCAGTCGCGATGACCTGGTAGAGGCCAGCATCAAAGAAATCCGTCGCCTGTCGCCCAACACCCAGAATTCAGAACTGATGGCCCGCTGGGAGGCGGAGATGTTGCAAGCGTTTGTCGATGTGCGTGCGGGTGACCAGATCACCGGCGTTTATATGCCGGGAGAGGGCGCACGGTTTTATGTTGGAAAGAGACTTCAGCATGTGGTGAGGGATGTTGCGTTCGCTAAAGCGTTTTTTGCTATATGGCTTGATCCTCGGACACGTAATCCGGAGTTGCGGGGGCGGTTGTTGGGGGTGGGGGAGCGGTGAGAAATGTAAACGATGTCCCCGGTTTGAACCGGGGGCTGTTTTGCGGTGGTCTTGCGAGTGTGGGGGGCACGCGCACTAGGGGGTAGAGGTTTGTACTGGGGCTTGGTGTTGCGGCAGTTGGTGGGTTTTCAGGGGCGTGGGGGGGAACGTTGCTTTGCTAGTGAGCGGGTGAGCGCTTTGTGTTCCTATCAACTGTGGGATGTCCTGGGATTAGGTGGGGAGACGCGGGTAAGAACAAAGCCGTAGGGCTTTGATTCTGCTATGTGTTACGGCTTTTTTGGGCTTTCTAGCCAGACACATGGCCGGGGGAAGTTGAATTCATTACTTAGGCATTTGATCTAAATGACTAATTTGGGTTTGTAAAATTTTCTGGAATATCAGTTGGAATACAGGCAGAGCTGAATTGAGCAACATGCCTCATTGCCGTCCTGTAGGCATGGCCGACAAGAACATCTGTTTATCCGAACTGGCCAAGCTAACGAGGCCATCTCTCGCGGGTTTGCCAAACCCAGTTCAGCCCGCTACTTAAGTAACCCGCTCAAACAAGTCTTTGAACACCATTTTGAACGGCGCATCGCTAGGGACCAACAGCTGGCGTGACTTCAAGCAAAAAGGCAGTACCCATAGCCGCAGCCCACCTGTCTTGGGGAACTCGAATACTGGTAGCGGTCGATCAAATGCCCCAGTCTTAGGGTAAATCAGCACCACATCTCCCGACCCATTCAGATAGCTTTGCCCATAGGCCTGCAACTGATAGAAGTCACCCTGTGCGAGGCCGTATTTATTCGTCCCATTTGCCTTGAGACCATCGAGCAGTTTCCACTTTGTATCGAGAACCAGCACATCTTTCTTGGCATCCTTGATCAACAGGTCTGGTTTTAGACAAAACCAATTCTGTTCTTGATGGCGAACCAGGTGATGGCTGCGTGCTTGGGTTTTCAGGTGAAGCGGCCTCGCCAGTTGCTTCGCTATATGCTTGGAGACGAACGCTTCGAACACTGCCTCCATTGGGAACAGCAGCGACGGAGCGTGATTGCCTCCGCGGCCTGTCATGGGTGATTGCTGTTCTAGAATCAACTTTGACCAAGCGAGTGCTTCTTCGTAGTAACCCATGCCCCGCTCAAGGCGTACCCGCTGGAAGTCCATATTAGGGTCTGCTGAAATCGGGACCTCTGCGAAGACAAATCTCAGTTCTCGAGCCAGTTGCTGATGTGTCTGAGATGCCGTCAGTTGCAGGATTCGTTGCAATGCGGTGTGTAATAAACGGTTTTCCGGACGATTAATCGAGAACTCGTCGTGCTCTGTAAAGAACCGGTCCGCCCTGCAAAGGTTTTGCCGCAGATGGGATGCCATCATCAGTTTGCCGCGAAGGGCAAACAGGTTGCTTTGCTGAGTGGTATAGGTGCTGCGCAGGCCTTGTTTGACGATATGCCCGACGGTGCGTAGGAACTCGGCAATAAAAACTTCCAGTAAGGGCATTCGTGCCGCGGCGAGGTTGGCGGTGTCAGTTTGGAGGTGGCGAAACTCTTGAAGGCAGCAGAGCATTTCGATCAACAGCTGACGAGCCTTCGAGGCGCCCGCACCTATTACTTTTCCGACTTTTGGCAGTACCTCGATTTGGTAACCGTCTGGTGCACGTATCACTCCAACAAAACTAGTGACCTGAACGGCTCGATGCCCGCGCCGTTGAGTCAGGCGCAGCCACGCTGGCTTACTGTCGTTGGAGGCCCGCAGGCACTGGCGTTCTAGCCATGCGTAGACCGTATCCGGGATAATGTGCAGACCCTCGGACAACGAGCCAGTCGAAGTCGCTGCCATCAACACGTCAAATTCGTAAATCGATATTCCGCTCACGTGCCTCCGCCTTCAGGTCGACAGCGTCTTGTAGATGCCAATGTAGGCATCCGGATTAGAGAGGGCAGCCTTCTGCAGAGCGTAGTGGCGCTTAGTGGAATAGCTGTCCATGCCATGATCGCTGCCGAACAGGCGAGCCAGATCATCCTCCTGGTCTTCACCCTCAACGATAAAGCGTGCGGCTTGGGATTTCTGATTGTCTGCTAAGACAAGGCGGATCTTTTGCCAGTCTTCGAAAAAGTACTCTTCGAGCAGGGGCAGAATACGTGTGCTGAACACCTGTTGCAGGGCTACAAATCGCTCGTCTCCATCAGGCACTAGCGCTAATGCTGTGAAGTACGCATGGCCGATGCAATGGTCGCGGTCGTAGAGCATCTCGATGCGCTGGTTTATTGCATCAAGCATACGAGGCACATCCATTACTTGCTCCCCCAGACTGACTCGAAGGTTTGCAAGCGGCGCGCCTGGCTCGTCGCGAGCGTCCGGCATTAACGGCACAAACTCGAATCGGCGACGTAACGCGGTGTCCAGCAACGCAAGGGATCGGTCTGCCGTGTTCATAGTGCCGACAATGTCGACATTGGCTGGTACCGAAAAAACCTCTCCGGAATACGGTAACGTCACCGAGATGGCGTTTTTAGCACCTTCGCGTTTATCAGGTTCAATCAAAGTGATCAGCTCGCCAAAGATCTTGCTGATGTTTCCCCGGTTGATCTCGTCGATTACCATCGCGAACTGCTGATCTGGCGCCATACGTGCTTTGCGGCACAAGTCCTTGAAGACACCAGCGCGGATCTCGTATTGGACTTCACCGGATTCCGCATCGCCTTCGAGAACCGGACGCAGACCTTCCACGAATTCCTCGTACCCGTAAGATTGATGGAAGGTGACGAAACTGTAACGCTTGATGTATTCGGCTGAGGGAGGACCGGCATTGTACTCGTCTACCAGCCGCTTCAGATTGGCAGCTGCGTCCGCCCAGTCTCCAGTTAGTATCCATGATGAGTCCGATAGCTTATCGAAGACAGCCGGTGCCATTCGCTTGCTCATCTTGATGGTTTCGGAGGACTCGATAGCGTGGTATTGGAGAGCACCCCAAACCGTGTTTCGCACACTCTTGTTCGTGCTTTTGGCGGCGGCAATCGATTTCATGAATGGGTGATCAAGCAAGAGATCGACACTTGCTTTCCCGCCCAAGTGGTACAGAGTTGCTGCGATTGCCTCCCACCAGGTAAGGCTCGCAATCCTTTCGCTCACAAACTGATTTTGCCATTCTTCCTTGGATACCGAGGTCGTGACTTGCTCATACTCTCGCTTCATTAGCTTCGACAATTCGTATGTCTTGCCTGTGCCAGGTGGGCCGTAGTAGATACGATTGAGAGGAAGCCTTATCGCATCAGAATCAGCAATGTCGTCTTCGCCAGTCTCATCGTTGTCTTCCACCGGATCGTCCCTCAGTTGATCCGGCCATAGTCCAGGTCGTTCGGCTTCAAGTAATAGCCAGTCGTTGGGTAAATCATGCTTGTCGGCAAGGGATGCTTCAATCTTCGTGAGCAGTTCATTAGTTAGCGGCTCACGGTGGAGGATGGGGAGGGCGCCCACCTCACGCTTCCAGGAGAGCTTCCGCACTCGCGTGCCCCGCACAATGCCAAGTACGCCAATCGCCCGTTCGCTTCCGGGGTTCTTGCGGCCAAATCGCACCTGAATATCTTTGCTCGAGTGCCACCAGTCCAAGCCGGCCATATGTACAGCACGCGCCAATCGACAGAACTCCGCTTTGTCCTCTGGAGTCCATGAGGCGCGGAAGGTCTGAAACGCTGGCTTGCTGTCGAAGTGCTTGAGCAGGTCTTCGTCGTCCAGTGACTTACTCAGATTCATTTTGGCTACTAACTCTTCGTAATGCAGCTTGAAGTTGCGGATGGCTTCAGCGCTCCATTCGGTGAGCTGGTCCAGCGATTTTTCCAAACCATCGCCTGCGGGCATTGTTGTTACAAAGGGAGCGTTGTAATAGTCGCCTCGCAGGGCTAAGTAGGTTTTGCGCGTTTTACTAGACTCGCCCAGCCCGACGGTATCGATCTTGACCACAAAGCCGTCGTCGGCATCGATTCCTACGGTAATGGCCAGTTCCTTAGGCGCTTCCGGTGAGGGGTAAATTTTCGCCCAGTTGTAGCCAGAGAAATGATTACCCTGGTTGGTAGGCCGCTTGCGAATTTCGACGCGCCCTACTGGAAACAGCGTGGTCTTGAGTTTGTTAGCCCATGCCTGTGTGACTGCATAGGCTTTTTTCAGATCATCGTAAGCTTGGTTTTGCTCGGGGTTGGACTCGTCACGCTTGTGTCCTGCCCACTTGTTCAACAACTCGAAGTGGTTGCTCGTGAAATAGTCCGTCATGGTACTCAGATTCCTTCAACATCAATTCCATGTTCTGCCAACCATGTCTTGCGCTGTGCATAGTCAGGCATGACGCGTTCCAGGCGGAGCCAAAATTCTGGGGTGTGATGTGGCTCTTGTAGGTGCACCATCTCATGCACCACCACGTACTCCGCAATGGGCTTGGGCAGTAGGATTGTTTTCCAATGAAAATAGAGCTGTGCGCCCTTACCACATGAGCCCCAGCGATAGCCCAGATCCTGCACACGCACACCGCTGGGCGTCAGGTCCATTCGCGCTTGGTGGTTCTCGACTCGTAAGGCGAGCCAGCTGCGGGCATGTTCGCTATACCAACGGATGAAATGTTCGCGGGCTCTTGGCAGTTCGCTACGCAGCAGGCGGAAGCGACCAGCAGAAAGTTTTAATGGCCCATCCTGCTCATCAACCAGTTTGAGGCGATAACTTCGTCCCAAATACAGAAACCCCTCTCCGTCGACGTATTCCTTGGTGGGGATTGAGCGCTGCAGGCGTTCCTTTTCGGCAAGACGCGAGTAAATCCAGAAGCTTTTTTCCGCTACGAATTGCCGCAGCGCTTGCTCCTCAACCTCTGGCGGGGCAGACAGGATAAGTGCGCCGTCACGTTCGACGGTGATCTGTAACGTCTTGCGCCGCGCGCTGCGGCGTAGCGTCAGTTGCAGATCGTTTACGGTGAGGGTTTGACTGCTCATAGCTGCATCAACCGTTCATGGCTGGCTCTCGCTTGATCCATCAGGCGGTCAGACAGCACCCCCGCCGTATCGCTATCCACCAAGGGCGGACGCAGTCGCATCAGGTAATCAAATAGCTGCCCGGCCAGCTCCTCCTGTGCCGCTCGCTTGCGCGGGCTCCAGATATCGCGGTGGCTTTGGAGTTCGCCCACCAACAGATCGACCAGTTCCACTGTCACATCCTTCAAACGCAGCAGCTCGGCGGGCTGCGGATTGGCGTCGGCACACACCACATCCAGCAGGGTGCGCAGGAAGGGTGCATAGTGTTCGGGCAAATCCAGGGGGCTGTAGCCATCGCTCATTTGACCGCTGCGCAGCTCGTTGATGATCTTCTGCATCTGTTCAACCAACTGATCCCACTGCTCGCCCAGCGACTTGAGCAGCTCGTTTAAGCGTTCGGACAGCTTGCGATAGAGCACCGGATCTTCATCAGTATGCTTGCGCACATGCGAGCGAATGGCGTGCTCCATCTCTGATGCCTTGGCGCGGTCGTTGACGCTTCGCGACAACTGTTTCTCGAAGTCTGCATCGGTGAGCTGGATCGGCGGAATCTTCGGGTCGATGCCCAGTGAGATAACATGATCGTCGATCAGTTTGCGCACCTTGGCACCGACATCCTTGCCCAATTGCGGCAGGTCCTTGTAGCGCCCACGTGCCCGCGCGTGGATATAGGCCAGGCGCTTGGCATCCTTGACGAAGGGCAGGCCCTCGGGGCGTGGCAGCACGGTGTCCAATGAGTTGAGGAACGCTTTGAGTTTTACCGCAAATTCGGCGCGCACCTTTTCCGACTCCAGTGCGGCAATGCAGGTTTCGGCATCTTCCAGCGACTCGATGCCCTGGCGACGCAGCACATCCACTACACGAAGATGACGATCGCGCAGCACCGGCACCTCGTCCTTGATGCTGCTCAGCGCACCTTCGATATCCTCGTCGGCATAAGCTGCCAGCGCTTCGCGCAGGTGGTTAGCGACCCCGTAGTAATCGACCACGATGCCGCAGCGCTTGCCGAAACCAGTACGGTTGACCCGTGCAATGGCTTGCAGCAGCTCGGCTTCCTTGATTGGCCGGTCAAGGTACATGACCCCTTCGATGGGGGCGTCAAAGCCGGTGAGCAACATAGACTTAACGATTAGGAAAGCCAACGGGTCGGTCTTGCCTGGCTGCTCATGATTCAGGGGCTTCTTGAAACGCTGGATCAGCAGCTCGTGCTTGCTGCCATCCGTCCAGGTTTTCCACTCGGCCGGATCGTTATTTGAGCCGGAAATAATCGGTGCGAATTCCAGGCTGCGTAGCCTGTCGCGATAGCGCCACGCCTGCACGCGCGCCTGCAGCTTGGGTGGACGCTGGCACAGTGCTTCATCGTCGAGGTCCTTGTCGGCTGCTGGCAACGCTTCGGCGTCGGCCAACAACTGATCGCGGGCGGCCTGCAGTGCGTGGAAATAGCGGATTGCCGCAATCCGGCTATAGGCTACCACCTGCGCCTTGTAGCCATTGGGCAGGATATGGGTGACGTAATGTCTGAGGATGTCGCGCGCCTTATCTGCAATCAGCGCGGGGGCATCAAAGATATGGCCTTTGGTGGCGTATTTTTTCTTGATCAGCTCCAGCTCGTCCTGACTGTGCTCGCGGAACAAATCCTCGAACAGTTCATCCAGACTCGCTCCATCTTTTAATGCGCCTTGGGCAGTGCGTCCTTCGTAAAGCACCGGCACTGTAGCGCCATCTGCCTCGGCTTCCTTGATGGTGTATTTGTCGATGAACGCGCCGAAAATTTCGTGGGTGCGTTTCTTATCGCCCATGATGATCGGTGTACCGGTAAAGCCGATGCGCACGCAGTTGGGCAGGCCCGCCAGCAGGTTTGCCTGCAGATCGCCGGCCTGGGTGCGGTGCGCCTCATCGATCAATACCAGAATGCTCTCGTCGTGGTTGAGCACCTCGAATGGTTTGCTTACCAGGTAGGGCGCGCGCTTTTCTGCGGCTTTGAGGGGGGCAGTAGCTTGCGTAGGGATCGACGCCTCCCCATCTTCTTCCTGTTCGGGATTGCGATACTTCTGGATGGTGGCGAATACCAAGCCGGGGCCCTGGCGACGTGCCAAGGCTTTAACACCCTGGATATTGGAGGCCACCTCCGGCAGTTCACCGCTCAGCGTGGCGGTGGCGGAGAGCTGGTTTTGCAGGTCTTTACGGTCAGTGACCACGATGATTTTGAAGCGGCGCAGTTGTGTATCCGTGCGCATCTTGCGCACCAGAAATACCATGGTCAGGCTCTTGCCTGAGCCTTGAGTGTGCCAAACGATGCCGCCGCGCTGGTCGCTCTCGCCATACTCAAGGCGTGTCTGCCCGCGTTTCATACGGATCACCGTTCGGTTCACCGCGCGGTACTGCTGGTAGCGGCAGACCGTCTTGATGGTCTGCCCGCCAACCGGCATGAACAGCATGAAATGCCGGATCAGATCGAGCAGGTGAGCCGGCGTCAGCATGCCTGCCACCAGGCGCTCCTGCTCGGACAGTTTGGCTTTGCCCAACTGCTCGGCTACTGACTGCTCGCTGCCGCTACCCTCCGGACCAACCACGGTTTTCCATTGGGAGAAATGCCCGAAGCCGGCCCCAATGCAGCCCACCCGTGCTTCGTCGTAGCTACTGGCGACCAACAGCTGCACGCTAGCGAACAGTGTTTCGTTACCCTCGTTGTCCTCGACTTCGAAGGCCGCCTTGCGCTGGTTGCTGTAGCGGCGCAATTGATCGACAGCTTCGGCCAGCGGTTCTGGGATGGATGGGCTCTTGCATTCCACTACCACCAGCGGGATGCCGTTCACCAGCAACACCAGATCCGGGACGATAAATTTCTTGCCGCTGTTGTACCCCGGTGGGCAATCCACTCGGAACTGGTTGATCACGCGGAAGTGGTTATTGGCCGGGTTGGCCCAGTCGATGTACTGGATGGTCTGACCACGTCCGCCTTCCCAGCCCTGGAGGCCGTCGACAGTGATGCCTTTGAGCAGCAGTTCAGTGACTGTTTGGTTGGCTTCCATCAGCTTGCCGGCGCCCACGCGGGTAATGGCCGCCAGTGCTTCGGCAATGCGCTGCTCCTCCAGCCAGGGCTGACCGTCGCGTAGGTTGATGGCACGCAGACGCTCGGCCAGTGTGGCCCGCTGAATCACTTCACTGAAGCTGCTGCGGCCAGTGATGGCCGGGTCGTCGAGGCTGCCCTCGATATGCTTCCAGTTCAGCCCCTGTAACTGAGTCACAAAGGGTTTTTCGACGTCATCCAATTCCCAGCCCACGGTTACTCCTTTAATCCAGTTCAGGCGTGTATGGGCTCATACAGGCTCATAGCGGCTCATAGAATTTTTAGCCGAGCTTATAGACCGACCAGCGTCGTTCACCTTGTTGTATCAGTGTGCCCTTGTCTTTCATGCGCTTGAGCAGTTTTGCCGCCTGATCAGGCGAGAGCCGACAAAGATCCATTACTTCAGCGCGCTGAATCTGCCCATGCTGCTGCACGTAGTTCAACACCATCTGCTCATGTTGAATGGGTGTGAAGCCTGCCTGGCGGGTATAGCCGGCCTTGTCGCCCACGGCCTGGTACAGACTGGCTGACAGAGTGTAACTGCGCCCTCGGGTAGAACCGTGGGCCTCGACCAAGCCTGCTTCGGTCAGGGCCTCCAGCGTGCGTTTGGCACTGGCGGTGTCGCGCTGGATCTGTACGGCCAGTTCGTCGGCCGTGACGCGCTTGGCCTCTCGCAGGGCGGCCAGGGCGATCAGGCTGTCGATGGGCAGCTCGGCGTTGGTGGCGCGCTCGTGCTCGACTACCAAGCGGCGGAAGTCAAGGTCGGCCTCTGTGGTGGGTAGGCGCAGCACCACGCTCTGGGCAGTGGTGTAACTGTAGTCCGGGGCCGGCCGGCCGAACTTGAGCATGCCGCGGAAAATCTTGTCCACGCCTCGGCCGGAGCGTTCGACCACGCCGACGCGCTTCATTGCGTCGGCCAGGGCCGGGTTGCGCGGGCGCGGTTCGGTCACCAGCAGGTTGGCCAGGGTTACGCCATCGACCAGTCCGCCGGGGTTGCTGACCACCAGGGCATCGTCCTCCAGGCGCACATGCACCGCGCCCCTGCCGTGGTAATCGCGATGGACCAGGGCGTTGGCTACGGCTTCACGGAAGGCACCGAAGTCGACCTTGGGCACTGGCACGCGGAACAGGCCGACCTGTAGTTCTTCCTCTGGGTTGTATGGACGGAAGTTGGTTTCCAGCCAGTCTAGTGCCTTGAGCAATGGGAAGCGGCGAAACTCATTGAAGCGCACTGCCTGCTGGGCCAGCACCTGGAAAGCGAACTCGTGGGTGGGCACCAGTTGGCGCAGGGAGGTTTCCCGGCCGATCAGTAGCAGGCCGGTAAGGGTCGGCACGCGCATACCGTCCGGCTGGCGCGCAGTGAGCAGCAGCGCGCCGTCCAGGGCTTCGTCGTCCAATTCCAGCAGAACTCGGTCGCCGCCGTATTGCTGCACCGCCTGGCGCAGGCGTTCGCGCTCCAGCGGGTCAAGGTCGGCGAGAGTGGCACCGGCCACCGGCTGGGCGGAAACATCGAGCAGGCCGAAGCTGCTTGCGCGGCTGCTGCGCTCATGGGGCAGCATGGCTATGCATTCGGGCGAGCCGTCGTGTTTCAAACGACGGCGCAGGTAGACGCCGCTGGTGGTGGCCACCTCGCCCTGGGTTTTGGGTACATGGATACGTGCCACGGTCACGCCATCCAGATCGAGCGTCTCGGCCTGTACGTTCAGCGACGGCGAGGTGCGCGCTGCGACCATGCCGGCCAAGCCCTCCAGCAGGCGATGCTCCGCATGCAGGCCGGTGGGCGTACCGTCGTCCTCGACACCTAGCCATAGCTCGCCGCCTTCGGCATTTGCCAGGCAGACCAGCGCTTCGATTAGTTCGCGGTCGGGGAGCTTGCTGCGGTCGCTCTTGAATTCGACGGTGAGGGATTCGCGAGGTGGCAGGCGCAGTGGCATATCAGGCTTCCGTTTGTGCAGCTGCTTGCTGCATAGATTCCAGTAGCGGGGTGACACGCACGCGGCCGGTCAACAGGTCGTCCATTAGGCCAATCTTCTGCTGCCGAAGCTTTTCCAGTTCGGCATCATGCGCTGTCAAATGCTGCTCAGTTTCCATCATGATGGCGGCCGCTTGATCCTGCTCTCGGCGCGGAGGTAACGCAATTTCGTAGCTTTTGAAGAATGGCAGGCCTATGGTCTTGATCGTGCTTCCCATCGCTATCGCTTCAAACTTAGGCTTTTCTCGCTGCAGGTAGAAGTACAGGAAAAGGTTGTTCAGCTTTTCTCCGCAACGCCACGCCATAAAGTGCTGGCTAACCGCCATGTTGCAGCCGAGGATGGCGCTCTTACCAATCCCTGCATCGCGGGACAGAATGACAGTTCCTTCGGAATGAAGAACTGCCGATGAGTTGGCTATACCAAGCTCGCTGATTTCCTTGTCCGTTTCGTGGATGTAGATCTGGTCGAGGCGATGCGAGTCGGCCAGAGAAACCCACTTCACTCCGCCATTCCAGTAGGAAAGAACATCCTTGCTCGGCGTGTGCCCGCTGCCACGTGCCGTAACCGTATCGAGCCGGAGCACCTCCCACTTGCTCGGGATCCACCCCAGCGGCGATTCCTTGTAGAGCTGCGGCGCTTCGCTCTGCGGCGGGCGCAGTTGGCCGTTGGCGTCGATGCCACGGGCCAGCAGGTCGTGCAGCAGGCCCTGCTTGACGGCCTTGAGCTTGACGATCAGTTCCTGGGTTTCGCGGATGGCGGTGTCGAGGGTGTCGAGGATTTGGGCAATGCGCTTCTGAGCGGGATAGCCAATAGGCGGTTCGGCTATCGCATAAACATCCTTCGTCGACAGATGTCGGACTGTCGTTTGCGGGGTTCTACGATGGATTTCCGCGATTTTTGGCTTCAGGTACCAATACAAAAAGCCTTGATCAATTTCTCTACTAGCCGATGAGATTCTGCACACACGTTGATTGAGCAGAGCATCTTCACCCTCCCATCGATGCACCTCAAAATCGCCATCCATGGCAACCAGTAGGTCGCCTTTGGAGACGCGATATGCAGGGTCATACGCGCCTCGGAATCGAACCTCAGTGGTGCTGCCACCGAGATCACGAATCCGAATCAGCGGCAAACCATCAAGCTGATTGAAGCCGCTAGACGGAAAGGCAAAGCCAGATAGCACCTCAATCTTTCCATTGAGTAATGGAGCCTTATCGAGCTCAAACATACCCCAACCCCTTCAGGAACCCCTCAAACGCCTCTGTCGCCGCATCGCGCTTCTGCTCTATCTCTTTCAGCGTTACCCGGTACTTGTCCCACCAGTTCTCGAATGCGGCAATAATCTGCGCGCGTTGAGCGGCGATATAGCGCTCAACGATAGTCTGCATATCGTTGTGCAGAATAGTCAGCAGCAGCTCGGCGGCTTGTGGCTCGTCCAGGCCGTCGACAGCTTGATTCAGGTGGCTGGCGAAGTTTTCCTGCTGGGTTTTAAGCAGCCTCTTTACGTTGGCCAGCTCGACCTTCCAGGCCTTGATATGGGCTTCGTTGATCGGACTTTCTTCGTCGTCGGCATCCACTTCGCCGTCTTCCTCGTCGGAATCCTCTCCCTTGCTTGTGGCGGCGATCTTAAGCTGGCTATCCAGTTCGGCTTTTCTCGCTTCCAACTCGGCTAGCCCGGCTACGAAATCGCCGAGAAGGAACTTCACCAGTTTGTGCTCCAATGGGCTTTGCTTGCTGGCCTTGTCTTCCAAGGCGGTGATGATGCTGGTGCGCCAAGCGTCGATCACACCCCGACTGCCGCGCGCCATCAAACCGAGAAAGTCATACTTGCTCTGGTACCAGAAGCCGGCGACGATGCCCCTGACTTGGAAGGGGTCGAGCAGGGCAATACGTTCCAGCGTCTGGCTAAAGCTGGCCAGCAGTTCTCCACGCAGATTGACCAGCGCGGCGTTATTATCGAACTTCCCGGCCAAGGCGGTTATACGCGGGCTGTGTTCGTGCCACCAGCTCTCGAATGCCTCACGCAGGGCGGCTTCCTTGGACTGCAGGCCGGCATTGCCTTCGATGGCCGGCTTGAGGTCGGCACGGCGGGTTAGCTCGCCGCCAAAGTCGAAATATTGCAATTCGCGCGCCACGAGAAGGTCATGCGGGTCGAGACCATGCGCGGCGAACAACGGAGCTTTCGCCTCGATTTCGGCCTCGGGCACACCGCCAAACAGGTGTGCACGCACATCATGCGGCTCGGGCAGCGGTGCGTTATCCACATAGCGGCGGATATTAAGGTTGTAGTCGTTTTCACGCAGTGTGGCGATATCCACCACGTCGCTGAGACCGCCGATCCGGCGAAATTCGTCAAAGGCGGTGGTGATCTTCTCGATGTGCTCGGGCAGTAGGTAGTTCTGCGCACGGCCCTCGAAGTACTCGCGGTCGGCGTTGATAAACAGCACCTTGCCCTGCCGCTGGGCAGGCTTGGCGCTGATACGGTTGGCACCTTCCTGCTTTTGTTGCCGCAGGATGAGGATGCAGGCGGGAATGCCAGTGCCATAGAAAAGGTTGGCCGGCAGGCCGATCACGGCTTCGAGCAGGTCGTTTTCGATAATGCCAGCGCGGATTCCGCGTTCCTCACCGCCCCGGAACAGCACGCCGTGGGGCAGTACGGTGGCGATCATGCCCTCGTCGCGGGTCACGGCGAGCATGTGCTGGAGGAACATCAGGTCGGCCTTTTTCGAGCCCAGCGGCACTTCACCGAAGCGGAAGCGCTGCTCGCGGAATGTCGGGTTCCAGGCCAGGCTGCCATCTGGGCTTTTCTCGGTATGACCCCAGTTGATGGAGAATGGCGGGTTGGTGAGGACTCGGTCGAAGCGGCGCAGTTCGCCGCCCTCGATATGCCGAGGGTCGGCCAGTGTGTCTTCGTTCTCCAGCCAGGCGTTGCTGATGCCATGTAGCAGCATGTTCATCTGCGCGATGGACCAGACGGTACCGTTGAATTCCTGGCCGAACAGGTTGGCCTTGCGGCCGTCCTCGCCGTGCTCGTCGATATATTCCTTGGCAGCAATCAACATGCCGCCCGAGCCGCAGCAGGGGTCGTAGACATCGTGTGCCAGAGTCGGCTTGAGCAGTTGAACCATCAGTCGCACGACAGAGCGCGGCGTATAGAATTCACCGCCTTTCTTGCCGGCCGAGTCGGCGAACTCGGCGATCAGGTACTCGTAGGCTGCCCCGAGTAGGTCAGGGAATTCGAAGTCACTGTTATGCAGGCGCACTTCACCAAAGTGGGTGATGAGCTGGCGCAGCTTCTGATCGGAAATCTTGCTCTGGCCGACCTTGCGGGTGAAGTCGATGTGCTCCAACACCCCTTCCAGGGAGACGTTATTCTCCTCAATGCCGCCCAGCGCTTTGTTAAGCAGGTCGCCGACATTGATGTGCGCTTCGTTGAGCAAATACTTGAAGCGCGAATGGCTGGGCACCCAAAAACTGCCATCACGCTTGTACCAGCGTGGGTTTTCCGCCGTGACAAAGGCCTCGGCCTTGCTCTTGCCAGCGTTTATCTCATCGGCTACGACCTGCTCATAGCGCTCCTCGAATACGTCGGAGCAGCGCTTGAGGAACAGCATGCCAAAAATGTATTCCTTGAACTCCGAGGCATCCATCTTGCCGCGCAGAATATCGGCAGCCTTGAACAGATGGCGTTCCAGTTGTTGCAGCGTGAGGGGCATTGCGGAATCTCTTGTGGGCACCCAGGGAGCGTATGCCAATCCTGATGGTATTAGATGCCGGTGATTGTATCCCACTCCACGCTCGGCACTGAGCAGTCTCGGCTACACGGGTTCAGGTTGGGTGCTAGCTCTAGCTGTACTGACTTTTTCATGTCTATGATTTCGCGCTGATGCCATTGCAGCGCGAAGCGCCTTGAGCTGTTCGCCATAACCATATAGGGCAGCTATAAAGTGGGATGACTGCCTTGAGTTGGCGGTCGGAGAGGCGGAGCGTTAACCCAGGAATGAGAGCTTCCTCTGATCCCATTTTGATATTCAAAAAAAATAGAGCCGGATGCCTTGGAATACAAAAAAACGCTGGAACTCAAAAAAATGGAACGCCCTCGCAGTCCTTAACCCTCTGTATTTACTGGATTTCAGGCACAAAAAAAGACGTCCGTGGACGTCTTTAGATGTTGAAGTGGTGGAGCCGGGGGGATTTGAACCCCCGTCCGCCAGTACTCTGCTGTCGGTACTACATGCGTAGCCGTGTCTATTAAGTTAACCCTCAGCGACCCGACGGGCAGGGTGCTTTGGGCGAGTTGTGTAAGTTTTAGCCGCTTCGTCCACAACGTACTGCACGGCGATTCTGTTCTATATGACAATCACTTTGGGTTTACAGACATCCCCTGATGATTGCTGGACCCGAAGGTACCAGGAGGGAAGGGCTAAGGCTGCTTACGCAGCGAGAGCGTATTCCCCGTAGGTTTCGTCATTGGCAACTATAGAAAGTTGCAACAGTGGATTTACGAGTTCTGTTACCAACTCGGCATGCACCTAAAGGTTCGCAACCGGCGTCGAATCCTAAACGGCCCCGTGCTTGTTGCTCGATGTGATCGTGAGCGACAAGCCTGCGCAGTGTACGTCAAACGGTCACAGAAGGCCAACCCGAAAGGTTGGCCTTGAGCGGTTGGTGGGTTATGGGTTGCCGCCTTTGTCCAGGTTCTGCAGGTCTTGCAGGGCCTTGGACGTGATCTCGATACACTTCTTTTCATCGCCGGCCGCATGGGCGGCTTTGGCTTGGGAGACGGCGGTGTCGATCTCGCCGCTTTTGCCGCTGGTGTCGGTGGCCAGCAGCGCTTTGCCGTTGTTGATTTTTTCCAGGTTGATCTGGCACAGATCTGCTTCATTACCTGCGGCAAACACGGGGGAGGCCAGCATCGCAGCGGTAACGAATACGCCAGCCAGTACGGAACGCTTCATGGGTATCTCCTTGTGCAAAGAGGTCTCGATGCTGCGCGGTACGTGCGGCAGCTGGCGAGGTTATTGGTAAGCCCCGGTTGCCCGGGGCTTAAGCAAGTGACTACGCCAGTGTGCAGGGGTTCGTTTTTATTGCGCGGGCCTGGGTCACCCGGTCGACCAGGTAGACCAGGCCGTGGTAATCGATCCCACCATGCTGGGTCAGACCGATCTCACAGGTGCGGCTGGTGGAGATGCCTTCGCTGCAGTACTGCACGGCGTCCTTGAGGGAGCGCAGGGAGTGGGCGTTGAGTTCCGGGGTGGTGAAGCCTTTGTCGCCGGCAAACCCGCAGCAGTGGATGCCTTCGGGGATGACTACGTTGTTGCTGCAGCGCCGGGCGAGGTCGATCAGGGCCTGGCTTTCGCCCAGGTGCTGGGTGCTGCAGGTGACATGCACGGCAATGGGGGCATCCTGGGGTGTGAAGTCCAGGCGGTCCATCAGGTGGGTGCGGATAAATCGAACTGGGTCATAGAGGTCCAGACGCGTTTGCCCCAGGTCCTGGACCAGGCGCAAGGTGCAGGGGCTGGTATCGCAATAGATCGGGTCGAGGCCGCCACGGCTGGCGTGGAGCAGGGCGCCGATCAGTTCCTGGCGTTTGTGCTCGGCCTGTTCGGCGTAGCCTTTGGAAGCAAAGGGTTGGCCGCAGCACAGGCTGTCTGGGTTGTCCGGGATGACCACCTGGTAACCGGCTTTTTCCAGCAGGCCACGGGTTTTGTCGTACAGCGACATTTGCTCTTTGTCCCCGGCCGCCGGGCCCATTGCTCGCGATACACAGGCCGCGAGGTAGACCACCCGTGGTCGCTCGTCGTTGACGGCGGGGCTGAAGCGGATGGCTTTTTCCGGCTGTGGCATGGCGCTGGTCCACTGCGGGATTTGGCCCTTGGACAGCTTGGTTACGGAGGCCGAGAGCTTCGCCAGGCGTGGCGCGCCGAGCAGCATGCGCGCGCCGTTGGCCACATGCAGGGTAAAGCGCGCACCTTGCAATGCGGTGGAGAAATGGTTGGCCAGCCACTCGGCGGTTTTCGTACTGTCAGCTTCGCGGCTACGCAGTTTTTTCACCAGGTCACCGGTATTGATGCCTACCGGGCAACGCTGGGCGCACAACCCGGTGGCGGCACAGGTGTCGATGCCTTGGTAGTGATACGCCGCTTCCAGCTCGGTGGTATCGATGCCGGCGCGTTTACGTGCCTGGATATCGCGCCAGATCACGATGCGCTGGCGTGGGCTGAGGGTCAGGCCTTTGGATGGGCATACTGGCTCGCAGAAACCGCACTCGATGCACTTATCCACAATCTCGTCGGCGGCCGGCAGCGGCTTGAGGTTTTTCAGGTGGATTTGCGGATCTTCGCTCAGCACCACGTCCGGGTTGAGAATGCCGTTGGGGTCGAGCAGGCGCTTGAGTTGCCACATCAGTTGATAGGCATCGCTGCCCCACTCCAACTCGACGAAGGGCGCCATGTTCCGACCGGTGCCGTGCTCGGCTTTCAGCGAGCCGCCGAACTCCACGGCCACCAGTTGCGCTACGTCATCCATGAACGCCTGGTAGCGTGTGACTTCTTCCGCGCTGTTGAAGCCTTGGGTGAAGACAAAGTGCAGATTGCCTTCGAGCGCGTGTCCGAAAAGGATGGCTTCGTCGTAGTGATGTTTGTCGAACAGCTCGATCAAGCGGTTCACGCCGATAGCCAGTTGCTCCACCGGGAAGGTCACGTCTTCGATGATCACCGTGGTGCCGGTTTTGCGTACGGCGCCGACGGCAGGGAAGGTGTCTTTGCGGATGGCCCACAGGCGAGCGTTTTCCACCGGGTCTTCGGTGAAGTCGACTTGTTTCTCGACCGGGAAGTCGGCCAGCGACGCCATGATCAGCGCCAGTTGCTCCTGCAGCAGCGACGATGAAGCGGCGCGGGATTCGATCAATAGCGCGCAGGCACCTTCCGATAGCTGCTGTACGAAAGCGGGCATGCCGGGTTTGTCTTGCACCGAGCGCATGCTGCGCCGGTCCAGCAACTCGACCGCTGACACCGGCTGGGTTTTCAGCACCGTTACGGCGTTGCAGCAGGTTTCTACATCGGGAAATACGATCAGGGCCGAAGCTTTGTTCGGGTGATCGATCACCGTGTCGTAGGTCACGGCGCTGATAAAGCCCAGGGTGCCTTCGGAACCCACCAGCAGATGGCTGAGGATATCCAGTGGCTCGTCGAAATCCACCAAGGCGTTTAGCGACAGGCCGGTGGTGTTTTTCAGACGGTATTTATGGCGGATTCTTGCGGCCAGTTCAGCATTGGCCCGCGTCTCGCGGCCCAGGGTAGCCAGGCGTTCCAGTAACGGGCCGTGTTGCTCGCGGAAAGCGGCGACGCTGGCGGCATCCTCGGTGTCGAGGCGGCTGCCGTCGGCCAGTACCAGGCGAATCCCGGCCAGGGTGTGGTAGGTGTTCTGGGCGGTGCCGCAGCACATGCCGCTGGCATTGTTGGCGACAATCCCGCCGATCTTGCAGGCATTGATCGATGCCGGATCCGGGCCGATCTTACGCCCGAATGGCGCAAGCCACGCGTTGGCCTGGGCTCCGATCACCCCGGGTTGCAGGCGGATTTGCGTACCTTGGCCACGAATCTCGCGCCCGTTCCAGTTATCGCCGAGCACGATCAGCACCGAATCGCTGATCGCCTGGCCGGAAAGGCTGGTGCCAGCTGCACGAAAGGTCACTGGCACGCGGTCGCGTTGCGCCAGTTGCAGCAGTTCGACGACTTCATCTTCCGATTCGACTCGGATCACCAGTTGTGGGATCAGTCGGTAAAAACTGGCGTCGGTGCCGAAAGCCAGGGTGGAAAGAGGATCGTCGAAGCGCCGATCTTTCGGGATCAGTCGTGCGACAGCATCAAGGAACGCGATGGGCAGACTCATGGGTCCTCCAGGATCAGCAGCACCCAGTCTGGGGAGCCTAGGCGCCACGGTCCAGCAGACTGGGTTGTGAATAGCTGACGCCGCAAGGCTGCGGCGTCGGTTCTAACGGTATTGCCTGTGGTCTTAATGCACCAGCATGCCGGTGAACCAGTACGCCTGGGCGTAGGTGATCAGGCCGACAATTGTGGCAAAAAACAGGCTGTGCTTGAGGGTAAAGCGGAACAGGTCGGATTCTTTACCCACCAGGCCGGTCGCGGCGCAGGCCACGGCGATCGATTGCGGGGAGATCATCTTGCCAGTCACGCCGCCACTGGTGTTCGCCGCCACCAGCAGGGTGTCGCTGACACCGATCTGGTGTGCGGTAGTGGCTTGCAGGGAGCTGAACAGGGCATTGGACGAGGTATCGGAGCCGGTCAGGAATACGCCCAGCCATCCGAGGAACGGCGAGAAGAACGGGAATGCTGCGCCGGTGCCGGCCAGTACCAGCGCCATGGTCGAAGACATGCCGGAATAGTTGGTTACGAACGCGAACGCCAGCACCATGCCGATGGACAGGATTGGCCAGCGCAGCTCGTAGAAGGTCTCTTTCAAAGTGGTCAGACCAGTTTTGAAGTTGATCTTCAGCACCAGCATGGAGATCAGCGCAGAGAAGAAAATCGCTGTACCGGTCGCGGAAATCGGGTCCAGTTTGAACACCGCTGGAATGGCAGTGGGGTTGGTGACAATCGGCGCAACCTTGATCACCATCTGGTCCAGGTGCGGAATCGCAAAGTTGAACACCCAGCTGTACATCGAACCGCCGGCGGCGAACATCGCCTTGAACGGCTTGAGGGTCCAGATGGTGACCAATACGGTCAGGATCAAGAACGGCGACCAGGCCTTGAAAATTTCCATCAGGCTGTAAGGCGAAGCCACGGAAGTACGTGGCTGGCCGAAACCGCCGACGCTGCCGGTGACCGAAACGCTGGACGTGGCGCCGGCAATCTGGGCACCCGCAGTGCGCTTGGGCTGCCAGACTTTCAGGAACAGGGTCAGGGAAATCAGGCTGGCCAGGGCTGAGGTGATGTCAGGCAGTTCCGGGCCGATAAAGTTGGAGGTGAAGTACTGGGTGATGGCAAAGCTCAAGCCGGCCACCAGTGCGGCAGGCCAGGTTTCCTTGACGCCGCGCAAGCCGTCCATCATGAACACCAGCCAGAACGGCACGAACAGCGACAGCAGCGGCAGTTGGCGGCCGGTCATGGCGCCGATCTTGAAGGCGTCGATACCGGTGACTTGCCCGGCGACGATGATCGGGATCCCCAGGGCGCCAAACGCCACCGGTGCAGTGTTGGCAATCAGGCACAGGCCGGCGGCATACAGTGGGTTGAAGCCCAGTCCTACGAGCAGCGCGGCAGTAATCGCTACCGGGGCACCGAAACCGGCGGCGCCTTCGAGGAATGCGCCGAAGCAGAAGCCGATCAGCAGCACTTGCAGGCGTTGGTCATCGGTAATCGACAGTACTGAGCTGCGGATCACTTCGAACTGGCCGCTCTTGACCGTCAGTTTGTAGAGGAATACCGCGGCGACGATGATCCAGGCGATTGGCCACAGGCCGTAGGCAAAGCCGTAGCCGGCGGCAGCGAGTGCCATATCGACTGGCATCTGGAAGGCGAAGATCGCTACCAGGATCGACAGCGCCAGGGTGATGCTCCCGGCAACATGGCCTTTAAGGCGAAACACCGCCAGGGCCAGGAAGAAAAATACGATAGGAATAACGGCGGCCAGTGCGGATAGGCCAAGGCTGCCGAGTGGGCTGTAGAGCTGTTGCCAGGTTTGCATATGGGGTGGCCCCTAATTGTTGTTGGTCATGCATGTTTAGCTGATTTGGATAATTGGTAAGACCAATTTACAATCGCTGATGGCTAGGTTAAGAGCCTTCGGGGTGATGTGTCAATTTGCCGCCTGAGAAACTTTGGTCGCATGTCGGCGGCGTGGGGTCTGATCGGTGTAATCAAAGGGGTTCTGATAGGTGCCGACAGCGCGGCAATAGGCCAGAATAGAGGGCCCGGCGAGTGGCCGGGATCGTGGAGAGTCAGTTATGGCGTTTGATCAGGTGCGTCAGCGCCGTTTGTCCGACGATATCGTCGAGCAGCTTGAGGGGATGATCCTTGAGGGCACGTTGAAGTCGGGCGAGCGATTGCCGGCCGAGCGCGCACTGGCTGAACAGTTCGGTGTGTCGCGCCCGTCGTTGCGCGAGGCGATCCAGAAGCTGGCGGCCAAGGGGTTGCTGGTCAGTCGCCAGGGCGGCGGTAATTATGTGGTGGAGACGCTGGGTTCTACCTTCAGCGACCCCTTGTTGCATCTGCTGGAAAACAACCCCGAAGCCCAGCGTGATCTGTTGGAATTTCGCCAGACGCTAGAAGCATCGTGTGCTTATTACGCCGCGCTGCGCGCCACGGAAGTGGACCGCGAGCGTCTGACTGCGGCTTTTGATGCCTTGCAGGATTGTTATACGCGTGATGATGAGGTGAGCCGTATCGAAGAAGGCGCGGCCGATGCCAGGTTTCACTTGGCTATCGCCGAAGCCAGCCACAATGCGGTCTTGCTGCACACCATCCGCGGCTTGTTTGATCTGCTCAAGCGTAACGTGGTGACCAATATCGGTGGCATGTACCAGCAGCGCAGCGAAACCCGCGACATGCTGATCAATCAGCATCGGGACTTGTACCTGGCGATTATCGAAGGGCGGGCCGAGCAGGCGCGGGAAGTTTCAACACGGCACCTGCTATATGTGCAGGAGGTGTTGGAGGAGGTGCGTCAGGAAGTGCAGCGCATGGCGCGGGCGGAGCGGCGTAAGGGGATGTAGCCAATAGTGCGGCGCAGGGAGCGGGCTCCCTGGCCACATGGGCGCGCATCAAGGGGCGGGGAAGGTCAGTCTTCCTTGCCCTTGTTGCGTACGGCGCGCTGCAATTCCCGATTGGAGTCGCGCTCGCGCTCGGTATCACGCTTGTCGTATTCCTTCTTGCCCTTGCCCAGCGCGATTTCGCACTTGACCAGATGCTTGCTCCAGTACCACGACAGGCAGACGCAAGCGTAGCCTTTCTGTTGTACCGCGGCGGCGAGCTTTTCCAGTTCGCGTGCATTGAGCAGCAGTTTGCGCGTGCGTACCGGATCGGCAATCACGTGGGTGCTGGCGGTCATCAACGGCGTGATATGACTGCCGAGCAGCCAGGCTTCGCCATCTTTGAGCAGCACGTAACTGTCGACCAGTTGCAGCTTGCTGGCGCGCAGACTTTTTACTTCCCAGCCGGCCAGGACCAGACCAGCCTCGAACCGATGTTCGATGAAGTAATCGTGTCGCGCCTTTTTGTTTTGCGCGATGGTCCCTGTTGGGTGTTTCTTTTGTTTAGCCATAGGGGCGGCATTATAGGCAGTTGCGAGCGTGTCGGCTACGGTCAACCTGCGTGCTTGAGCGTGTTGGACGAATCCCGGACAATACCGCCAGTTTTCTGGTTTTTTTCTCTCGCGAATCGTGCAGTCTTTTCGCGATGTTTGCCGCTCAGCTTCGGAAATAACGCTCCCATGACGACGCATATTCAACGCTCGGCCCTGCTGCCTTACCCGGCGCAAGCGCTTTATGACCTGGTCAACGACGTGGCGAGCTACCCGGATTTCCTGCCCTGGTGCTCCTCATCCACGGTATTGGAGAGCAGCGATGAGCATATGCGCGCGAGTCTCGAGGTGTCCAAGGGCGGGCTTGGCCAGAAGTTTGTCACCCGTAATGTGCTGGTTCCTGGGCGGTCCATCGAGATGAATCTGGAAGAAGGGCCATTCACCCAGTTGCACGGGGTCTGGGTATTCAAGCCATTGGGGGAGAAGGCGTGCAAGATCAGCCTGGACCTGACGTTTGATTACGCAGGCTCCATTGTGCGGGCGACCCTGGGGCCGCTGTTCAACCAGGCGGCGAATACCTTGGTGGATGCGTTTTGCCAGCGGGCCAAGCAACTGCATGGCTGAGCGATTGATTGAGATTGAGGTGGTCTACGCCGCAGTGGATCGCCAATTGTTGTTGAGCCTGGCGGTTGCGCCGGGGACGAGCCTACGGGCGGCGGTGCTGGCGTCAGGTATTGCGACACAGTTTCCCGAGCTGGATATCGACAGTTGCCCATTGGGGGTTTTTGGCAAAGTTGTGGCGGACGCTGAAACCCGTAGCGTGCAGGCTGGTGATCGCATCGAGATCTATCGGCCCTTGCTCGCCGATCCGAAGGAAGTGAGGCGCCTGCGAGCGGCAAAAGCAGCCGAAGCTCGGCGGCTGAATCCATAGTCTGTGAAACAGCAGGCAACAAAAAGCCCGGCATGCCGGGCTTTTTGTTGAGCGATGCAAATTATTGTGGGCTGGCGTCCAGAGGTTCTGGAGTTGGCACCGGAACGGTTTGCACACCGTCGATATCTTTCTGAATCTGGTCAAGCAAGGAGCCTGGCTTGGCCGGTACCTCGGACTTGGGCTGTTCAGCATTCTGCGCTGGCGCAGTGACGCTGGTCCCGCTGTCCTTGCCCAACAGGGCTTCATCACGGCTTACGCCAGGCATGAAGTCACCGGAAAGGCTGACGAGCTGATCGTTGCCATTAAAGATGACACTGACGCGCTCCTGTTGGCGCTCCCCGCCTCCAGGTTGCAGGCTATAGAGATAATCCCAGCGATCGGCATGGAATGTGTCGGTCAGCAGGGGATTGCCCATGATAAACCGTACTTGCCGTCGGGTCATTCCCGGGCGTAACTGGTCTATCATGTCCTGCGTGACGACATTGCCCTGCTGGATGTCGATTTTGTAAACCCCGGGGAATGAACAACCGGCGAGTGCGAGCAGTCCCACAAGGGTGAAACTGGTTAGCAAGAGCTTGGTGTTTTGCATCGGTGGGCGACTTCCACTATCTTGGCTGGGACAACGTAAACGCCGATCATACCCGTATTAAGAGAAGCTGCGAAGCAGCATCCGCGAGAAAGCTAACCATGGTTGAAAATAGCGAACTACGCAAAGCCGGTCTTAAAGTGACTCTGCCACGAGTCAAGATTCTACAAATGCTCGATTCCGCCGAGCAACGCCACATGAGTGCCGAGGATGTCTACAAGGCGCTGATGGAGTCTAACGAGGACGTTGGCCTGGCCACGGTTTACCGTGTACTGACCCAGTTCGAAGCCGCAGGGCTGGTGGTTCGTCATAATTTCGACGGCGGTCATGCAGTATTTGAACTGGCTGACGGTGGTCATCACGACCACATGGTTGACCTGGATACCAATGAGGTTATCGAGTTCACCAGCCCCGAGATCGAGGCGCTGCAGCACAAGATTGCTGAGGAGCACGGATTCGATTTGGTTGACCACAATCTGGTTCTGTACATACGTAAGAAAAAGTAAGAAAGCTACGCAGATCCACTCTGCGAAACGATCGAAGGCGACCCTAGGGTCGCCTTCGTGTTTTCTATCGGGGGGAAACCCAGTGTGAAATAGGGCTCAGGCCTTCGCTGTCACCACCATTTTCTTCGCATGGGCCAGGGACTCCTTGGTCAGATCGATGCCGCCGAGCATGCGCGCGACTTCTTCGACCCTTTCGGTCTTGTTTAGCTTGGACACAGCAGTATGTGTCGCATCGCTGCCCCTGACCTTATGCACAAACAGATGCTGATGCCCCTGGGCTGCCACTTGGGGCAAGTGGGTAACGGTCAGTACCTGCCCGCGTTCGCCGAGGCGACGCAACAATTGACCGACGATTTCTGCCGTCGGTCCACCGATCCCCACGTCCACTTCGTCGAATACCAGTGTAGGTACGCGGGAGGTCTGGGCAGTAATGACCTGGATCGCCAGGCTGATCCGTGACAGTTCACCACCAGACGCTACCTTCGCCAGGGCCTTGAGGGGTTGGCCTGGGTTGGCGCTCACCAGCAGCTCGACCTGCTCCAGGCCGTTGGGCTGCAGCTCGTTGCCACTATTGGCATGCAATTCGATGGTGAAGCGCCCGCCGGGCATGCCCAGTCGCTGGATTTCCTGTTCCACGGCGCAGGCCAGTCCGGTAGCCGCTTGCTGGCGCAGGTCGCTTAGTTCCCGGGCTTTTTCCTGATAGTGGCGGGCGAAAGACGCCAGTTCATCGCCCAGGCGCTCGATGGATTCATCGTTGGCATTCAGGGTTTCGATCTCGTCCAGCAGTTTTTGCTGCATGGCCGCCACTTCGGTTGGCTGGATCCGATGTTTGCGCGCCAGGGTATAAATAGTGTCGAGGCGCTCTTCGATCTCTTGCAGGCGTGCCGGATCGGCATCGAAGTGGTCAAGGAAGCGGTTCAGCTCGCCAACCGCCTCTTCTACCTGGATCTGCGCACTGGTCAGCAGGGTGGTGGCTTCATTCAGCGAGCCAGAGCCACTGTTCACACTCGACAGGCGGTTAAGGCTTGCCGTCAGGGCGTTCAGCACATTGCCGGAATCGCTTTCGCTGCATTGCTCGACAACCTGGCGACAAATGCCCAGCAAGGTTTCGGCATTGGTCAGGTTCTTGTGCTCCTGCTCCAATTGTTCCAGTTCTGTTTCGCCCAGGCCCAGGCTTTCCAGTTCTTCCAACTGATAGCTGAGGAGCTGGTGGCGGGCCCGCTGCTCGTCGCCGGAGTTGGACAGACGCTCCAGCTCCTGGCGGGTCTGGCGCCAACGTTGTGCGGCCAACTGCACCTGGCGCGCCAGGTCGGTGGCACCGGCGTACTCATCCAGGAGCCGGCGATGGGTATCGGTTTTGAGTAGGGATTGATGTTCGTGCTGGCTGTGGATATCGATCAGCAATTCGCCCAGGGCTTTCAGGTCGCCAAGGGGGCAGGGCGTGCCATTGATATAGCCCCGTGAGCGGCCTTCGGCGGTGATTACGCGGCGCAGGATGCACGGGCCGTCGTTATCAAGGTCGCGCTCGGCAAGCCAGGCGCTGGCTTCCGGAATATCCGCCAGGTCAAAAGTCGCCAGGATATCGGCCTTGTCTGCGCCGGGGCGAACCACGCCGCTGTCGGCGCGATCGCCAAGGGTCAGGCCCAGGGCATCGAGCATGATCGATTTGCCGGCGCCGGTTTCGCCTGTGATTACGCTCATCCCGCGATCCAGTTCAAGATCCAGGTGCTCAACGATGGCGTAGTTATGTACGGACAGGTGAACCAGCATAGTGGCTGCTCCCAGGCTTTAGGTCTGGTTATTTATACAGTGTTTTGTTTGGCGCTGACAATCCTGAGGTTTAGCTCGATTTGCTTGGATGGCGGGATTTTTTAGTGCGATGTGGAATGTGCGGGAAAGTGTGAGTCGGGGCGTGTCGGCCCTTGAACCTGGAAATTGTGGCCCCATATACCGGAACAGAAGCGCGAGTTGAGTTCGCGCAGGATTCTGAAAGGAGAAAATTATGGCTGACGAACAGACGCTGGATACGCAAAACCCAGACGCCAACCAGGCCTCGCAGGCAGCGGGTGAAGACCTGGCGGCTCGCGTGCAAGTGCTCGAAGAGCAACTGGCAGGCGCTCAGGATCAGGCTTTGCGTGTTGCTGCCGATCTGCAGAACGTCCGCCGCCGCGCCGAGCAGGATGTAGAAAAAGCCCACAAGTTCGCGCTGGAGAAGTTCGCCGGTGATCTGTTGCCGATCATCGACAGCCTGGAGCGCGGCCTGGAGCTGTCTAGCCCGGACGACGAAAACATCCGTGGCATGCGCGAAGGGATCGAGCTGACCCTGAAGATGTTCCAGGACACCCTGAAGCGTTATCAGATGGAAGCCATCGATCCACAAGGCGGCGAGCCGTTCAACGCGGAGCATCACCAGGCCATGGCCATGCAGGAAAATGCTGACTTTGAGCCCAATAGCGTGTTGAAGGTGTTCCAGAAGGGCTACCAGCTCAATGGTCGCCTGTTGCGCCCGGCGATGGTGGTGGTGAGCAAGGCTCCCGCACCGGTTTCGCCATCGATTGACGAGCAGGCTTGAAATCGTTCGTAACGACCCCATTTATAAGTCAAGCGTTTAAGTGCTACCGCAGTTAGCCACCACTGCTGCGGCAACCAAATCCAAAGTTTCGGGAGAGTGAATCATGGGCAAAATTATCGGTATCGACCTGGGGACCACCAACTCCTGCGTCTCCGTGCTGGAAAACGGCGTATCCAAGGTTATTGAGAACGCCGAAGGCGCACGTACTACCCCTTCCATCGTGGCTTACGCCAACGACGGCGAAATCCTGGTAGGCCAGTCCGCCAAGCGTCAGGCTGTGACCAATCCGCATAACACCCTGTACGCGGTGAAGCGTTTGATCGGTCGTAAGTTCGACGAAGAAGTCGTACAGAAAGACATCAAGATGGTGCCGTACAAAATCGCCAAGGCCGACAACGGTGACGCCTGGGTTGAAGTGAACGGCCAGAAAATGTCGCCGCCACAAATCTCGGCTGAAATCTTGAAAAAGATGAAGAAGACTGCCGAAGACTACCTCGGTGAAGCAGTGACCGAAGCGGTGATCACCGTTCCGGCCTACTTCAACGACAGCCAGCGCCAGGCGACCAAAGACGCCGGCCGTATTGCGGGCCTGGACGTAAAACGTATCATCAACGAACCAACCGCGGCTGCTCTGGCCTATGGCATGGACAAGGCCAAGGGCGACCACACCGTGATCGTTTATGACCTGGGTGGCGGTACTTTCGACGTTTCCGTGATCGAAATCGCTGAAGTCGATGGCGAGCACCAGTTCGAAGTGTTGGCGACCAACGGTGACACGTTCCTGGGCGGTGAAGACTTTGACATTCGTCTGATCGACTACCTCGTCGACGAATTCAAGAAAGAAAGCGGCATGAACCTCAAGGGTGACCCGCTGGCGATGCAGCGCCTGAAAGAAGCCGCTGAAAAAGCCAAAATCGAACTGTCTTCGAGCAATTCGACCGACGTGAACCTGCCGTATATCACTGCAGACGCCACCGGTCCTAAGCACTTGAACGTGAAGATTTCGCGCGCCAAGCTCGAATCGCTGGTTGAAGACCTGGTTCAGCGCACCATCGAACCTTGCCGCATCGCCCTGAAAGACTCGGGTATCGATGTTGGCTCGATCAACGACGTGATTCTGGTCGGTGGTCAGACCCGTATGCCGCTGGTGCAGCAGAAGGTTACTGAGTTCTTCGGTAAAGAAGCGCGTAAAGACGTCAACCCGGACGAAGCAGTTGCCATGGGTGCTGCCATCCAGGGTGCGGTATTGGCCGGCGACGTGAAAGACGTGCTGCTGCTGGACGTCAGCCCGCTGACCCTGGGTATCGAAACCATGGGCGGCGTGATGACTGCGCTGATCGAGAAGAACACCACGATTCCTACCAAGAAATCGCAAGTGTTCTCGACTGCCGATGACAACCAGGGCGCGGTGACTATTCACGTGCTGCAAGGTGAACGTAAGCAGGCTGCGCAGAACAAGTCCCTGGGCAAGTTCGACCTGGCCGAGATTCCACCAGCTCCACGTGGCGTGCCACAGATTGAAGTGACCTTCGACATCGACGCCAACGGCATTCTGCACGTAGGCGCCAAGGACAAGGCCACTGGCAAGACTCAGTCGATCGTGATCAAGGCCAACTCCGGCCTGTCCGAGGAAGAAATTCAGCAGATGATCAACGACGCTGAAAAGAACGCCGAGGAAGATCGCAAGTTCGAAGAGCTGGCCGCTGCCCGCAACCAGGGTGATGCACTGGTTCACTCGACGCGCAAAATGATCGCTGATGCTGGCGACAAAGTGACTGCTGAAGAGAAGACTGCAATCGAAGCTGCAGTGGTTGCCCTGGAAGCCGCCGTTAAAGGCGATGACAAGGCCACTATCGAAGCCAAGGTTGAGGAACTGTCGAAAGTCTCCGCGCCAGTGGCTCAGAAGATGTACGCCGAGCAAGGCCAGCCAGCTGACGGTGCCGCGCAACAGGCAGAGCCTGAAGCCAAGCACGATGATGTTGTCGATGCCGAGTTCGAAGAAGTAAAAGAAGACCAGAAGAAGTAACTTGGTCGCCCGGTTGACCGCTATCAAGCGGTGACTGGTAGGATGTCGCCGCGCGGGAGCTTGCTCCCGCGTTGGCGTGTCTGGGGTACGCGAATTTTTACAGCATGCGACAAGGTTCGGATGTTGGCGGTGTGATCGGGAATGCTCCTGCTTTGCGATCAACAATCACCGCGTTTTTAGCTGGGTCTCGGCTGAGAGCAGTAAAGACCAGGATCGTTGAATTTGACGTGAGTTGGGTCCGGGCCTGTATTGGGGCTCAACGAGTTTGGCAGGCTCAGGAGGGTTTTGCCGGACGTCCTTAAGAGTGCAAAGACTTATGGCAAAGCGTGACTATTACGAAGTGTTGGGTGTGGAGCGCGGCTCCAGCGAGGCGGACCTGAAGAAGGCTTACCGTCGCCTGGCGATGAAGCATCACCCGGACCGTAATCCGGATAACAAAGAATCCGAAGAATTGTTCAAGGAGGCCAACGAGGCCTACGAATGCCTGTGTGATCCGAACAAGCGCGCAGCCTACGACCAGTACGGCCACGCGGGTGTCGATCCGAGCATGGGTGGCGGCGGTGCCGGTTTTGGCGGGCAGAACTTCTCCGATATCTTCGGTGACGTGTTCAGCGACTTCTTCGGTGGCGGTCGCGGCGGTCAGCGTGGCGGTGCCCAGCGCGGCAGCGACTTGCGCTACACCCTGGAGCTGAATCTGGAAGAAGCCGTGCGCGGCACCAGCGTCAATATCCGCGTGCCGACGCTGGTCAATTGCAAGCCGTGCGACGGTTCAGGTGCCAAGAAGGGCTCTTCGCCGATTACCTGCCCGACTTGTGGTGGTATTGGCCAGGTGCGCATGCAGCAGGGCTTCTTCTCTGTGCAGCAAACCTGCCCGCGTTGCCATGGCCAGGGCAAGATCATTTCCGATCCGTGCGACTCTTGCCACGGCGAAGGGCGTGTTGAAGAGTACAAGACGCTGTCGGTGAAAGTGCCGGCGGGTGTCGATACTGGCGACCGTATTCGTTTGTCGGGCGAAGGCGAGGCGGGTGCGCAGGGTGGCCCTACGGGCGATCTGTACGTGGTGATCAATGTGCGCGAGCACTCGATCTTCCAGCGCGACGGCAAGCACCTGTTCTGTGAAGTGCCGATCAGCTTTGTCGATGCCGCCCTGGGTGGCGAGCTGGAGATTCCGACCCTCGATGGCCGGGTCAAGCTGAAGATCCCTGAGGGGACGCAGACCGGCAAGCAGTTCCGGATCCGTGGCAAGGGCGTTGCGCCAGTGCGTGGCGGTGGGGCGGGCGACTTGATGTGCCGTGTGGCCGTTGAGACCCCGGTCAACCTAGATCGTCGTCAGCGTGAGTTGCTCGAAGAATTGCGCAGCTCGCTGGACGGTGATGGCTCCCATTCGCCGAAGACCGCTGGCTGGTTCGAAGGCGTGAAGCGCTTCTTCGGCGACCTGTAAGGACGTGGATATGCGACGTATAGCAGTGATGGGCGCCGCCGGGCGCATGGGCAAGAACCTGGTGGAGGCGGTGCAGCAGCGCTCGCCTCTGTCGGGGCTGACTGCGGCGATCGTGCGCCCGGGCAGTACGCTGATTGGCGCCGATGCTGGTGAGCTGGCTTCGCTGGGGCGGATCGGAGTGTCGTTGTCCGGTAGCCTGGAGCAGGTGGTTGATGAGTTCGATGTGCTGATCGACTTCACCCTGCCCGAAGTGATGCTGAAAAACCTGGCCTTCTGCCGTAAGGCTGGTAAGGCCATGGTTATCGGTACCACTGGCCTGAATGCCGAGCAGAAGCAGTTGCTGGTTGCGGCGGGCAAGGACATCCCTATCGTGTTTGCCGCCAACTTCAGTGTGGGCGTCAACTTGTCGCTGAAGTTGCTCGACATGGCCGCACGGGTGCTGGGTGATGATGCGGATATCGAGATCATCGAGGCCCATCACCGGCACAAGGTGGATGCGCCATCGGGCACCGCCATGCGCATGGGTGAGGTGATTGCCGATGCCTTGGGGCGCGATTTGTCGAAAGTCGCGGTGTATGGTCGCGAAGGTCATACCGGCGCGCGTGAGCGCGAGACCATTGGCTTTGCTACGGTGCGCGGCGGTGACGTGGTGGGTGACCACACGGTGCTGTTTGCTGCCGAAGGCGAGCGCCTGGAGATTACCCATAAGGCCTCCAGTCGTATGACCTTCGCCAAGGGCGCAGTGCGTGCGGCATTGTGGCTGGAGGGTCGCGAAGCGGGCCTCTACGACATGCAAGACGTGCTGGACCTGCGTTAATTAGTAGCAAAAACGGGCCCCGGGTATTACTCTAGGGCCCCGTTTTTACCCGCTAAGCGACGTCCTGTCGCATTCTCCTGCCTTTTAGGCTCTTTAGCGGTGGACCAAAAAAGCCTTTTTCTGTAAGCTACAGCTTTAGTGTGTCCACTAAAAGCGCGCAGAATAATTCAGTGAAGAAGCGGGGTGACGTGTCCATACGTCACTCCGCTTTTTTACAACCTGCGATCGCCCTTTCAGGCTTTATTTACGGGAGGTCTTCTTGACTAAGCCAGCCATACTCGCCCTTGCTGATGGCAGCATTTTTCGCGGCGAAGCCATTGGAGCCGACGGTCAGACCGTTGGAGAGGTGGTGTTCAACACCGCCATGACCGGCTATCAGGAAATCCTTACCGATCCTTCCTACGCCCAACAGATCGTTACCCTGACCTATCCGCACATCGGCAACACCGGTACTACACCGGAAGATATCGAGTCTGATCGTGTCTGGTCGGCTGGTCTGGTGATTCGTGACCTGCCACTGGTTGCGAGCAACTGGCGTAACACGATGTCGCTGTCCGATTACCTGAAAGCCAACAACGTTGTGGCGATCGCCGGTATCGATACGCGCCGCCTGACACGCATCCTGCGTGAAAAAGGCTCGCAGAATGGCTGCATCATGGTCGGTGACGATGTTTCCGAAGCTGCAGCGATTGCTGCAGCGCAAGGCTTCCCTGGCCTGAAAGGCATGGATCTGGCGAAAGTCGTCAGCACCAAAGAACAGTACGAGTGGCGCTCCACTGTCTGGGACTTGAAGACTGACAGCCACGCAACCATCGAGGCTAGCGAGTTGCCTTACCACGTGGTCGCTTACGACTACGGCGTGAAGTACAACATCCTGCGCATGCTGGTCGAGCGCGGTTGCCGCGTGACCGTGGTGCCGGCGCAAACCCCGGCCGCCGACGTACTGGCCCTGCAACCGGATGGTGTGTTCCTGTCCAACGGCCCGGGTGACCCGGAGCCATGCGACTACGCCATCAAGGCCATCAAGGAAGTGCTGGACACCGAGATCCCGGTATTCGGTATCTGCCTGGGTCATCAACTGCTGGCCCTGGCCTCCGGCGCCAAGACCCTGAAAATGGGGCATGGCCATCACGGTGCCAACCACCCGGTACAAGACCTGGACACTGGCGTAGTGATGATTACCAGCCAGAACCACGGTTTTGCGGTGGATGAAGCCACCTTGCCGGCCAATGTGCGCGCCATTCACAAGTCGCTGTTCGACGGTTCCCTGCAGGGTATCGAGCGCACCGACAAGAGCGCGTTCAGCTTCCAGGGCCACCCTGAAGCGAGCCCGGGCCCGAACGACGTAGCGCCGCTGTTCGACCGTTTCATCAATGAGATGGCCAAGCGACGCTAAATGAGCGGCCTGAGGGCGGCCCGGGAAACCGGTGGCCCCCTCAGGCTCTTCAAGGATTGTTCAAGACGGCTTGCCGACTGACCTGCGGATTTGAGTGACAAACCCATGCCAAAACGTACAGACATAAAAAGCATCCTGATTCTCGGCGCTGGCCCGATCGTTATCGGCCAGGCCTGCGAATTCGACTACTCCGGCGCCCAGGCCTGCAAGGCCCTGCGCGAAGAGGGTTACCGCGTCATCCTGGTGAACTCCAACCCGGCCACCATCATGACCGACCCGGACATGGCCGACGCCACCTACATTGAACCGATCAAATGGCAGACCGTTGCCAAGATCATCGAGAAAGAGCGTCCAGATGCACTGCTGCCGACCATGGGCGGCCAGACTGCACTGAACTGCGCCCTGGACCTGGAGCGCGAAGGCGTCCTGGAAAAGTTCGGCGTAGAGATGATTGGCGCCAATGCCGACACCATCGACAAGGCTGAAGACCGCTCGCGTTTCGACAAGGCCATGAAGTCCATCGGTCTTGATTGCCCGCGCTCGGGCATCGCCCACAGCATGGAAGAGGCCAACGCGGTTCTCGAAAAGCTGGGTTTCCCGTGCATTATCCGTCCGTCTTTCACGATGGGCGGAACTGGCGGCGGTATCGCTTACAACCGTGAAGAATTCGAAGAAATCTGCGCACGCGGTCTGGACCTGTCGCCGACCAAAGAGCTGCTGATCGACGAATCCCTGATCGGCTGGAAAGAGTACGAGATGGAAGTTGTCCGCGACAAAAAGGACAACTGCATCATCGTCTGCTCGATCGAAAACTTCGACCCAATGGGTGTGCACACCGGTGACTCGATCACCGTGGCTCCGGCACAGACCCTGACGGACAAGGAATACCAGATCATGCGTAACGCCTCGTTGGCGGTACTGCGTGAGATCGGCGTTGAAACCGGCGGTTCCAACGTTCAGTTCGGTATCTGCCCGAACACCGGCCGTATGGTCGTAATCGAGATGAACCCGCGTGTATCGCGTTCTTCGGCGCTGGCATCAAAAGCTACCGGCTTTCCGATTGCGCGCATCGCTGCCAAGCTGGCGATCGGTTACACCTTGGACGAGCTGCAAAACGAGATCACTGGTGGTGCTACGCCGGCGTCCTTCGAGCCGTCGATCGACTATGTCGTCACTAAGCTGCCACGCTTCGCTTTCGAGAAATTCCCGAAAGCCGACGCCCGCCTGACCACTCAGATGAAGTCGGTCGGTGAAGTCATGGCCATCGGCCGGACCTTCCAGGAGTCGCTGCAGAAAGCCCTGCGTGGCCTGGAAGTGGGCGTTTGCGGTCTGGACGAGAAGCTCGACCTGAGCAACCCAGAAAGCATGAGCGTGCTCAAGCGCGAGCTGACCGTGCCGGGCGCCGAGCGTATCTGGTACGTGGCTGATGCTTTCCGCGCTGGCATGACCGTCGAAGACATCTTCGGCATGAACATGATTGACCCGTGGTTCCTGGTGCAGATCGAAGATCTGATCAAGGAAGAAGAGAAGGTCAAGACCCTGGGTCTGTCCTCTATCGACCGCGACCTGATGTTCCGCCTCAAGCGCAAAGGCTTCTCTGACCAGCGTCTGGCCAAGCTGCTGGGCGTGACCGAGAAGAACCTGCGCACCCATCGCCACAAGCTGGATATCTTCCCGGTCTACAAGCGCGTTGACACGTGCGCCGCAGAGTTCGCCACCGACACCGCGTACCTGTACTCCACCTACGAGGAAGAGTGCGAAGCCGCGCCGTCGGGCCGCGACAAGATCATCATCCTGGGCGGCGGTCCAAACCGTATCGGCCAGGGCATCGAGTTCGACTACTGCTGCGTCCACGCCGCCCTCGCCCTGCGCGAAGACGGGTACGAGACCATCATGGTCAACTGCAACCCGGAAACCGTTTCCACTGACTACGACACCTCCGATCGCCTGTACTTCGAGCCAGTAACCCTGGAAGACGTGCTGGAAATCTGTCGCGTCGAGAAGCCAAAAGGCGTGATCGTCCAGTACGGCGGGCAAACTCCGCTGAAACTGGCGCGTGCCCTGGAAGCGGCCGGCGTGCCGATCATCGGTACCAGCCCTGACGCCATCGACCGTGCCGAAGACCGTGAGCGCTTCCAGCAGATGGTCGAGCGCCTGAACCTGCGCCAGCCGCCAAACGCGACCGTGCGCAGCGAAGACGAGGCCATCCGTGCAGCCAGCAAGATCGGCTACCCGTTGGTGGTGCGTCCGTCCTACGTGCTGGGCGGCCGGGCGATGGAAATCGTCTACGAAGAAGAAGAACTCAAGCGCTACCTGCGTGACGCGGTGAAAGTGTCCAATGACAGCCCGGTGCTGCTGGACCACTTCCTCAACTGCGCCATCGAGATGGACGTGGATGCGGTCTGCGACGGTACCGACGTGGTGATTGGCGCGATCATGCAGCACATCGAGCAGGCAGGCGTTCACTCCGGTGACTCCGCGTGCTCCCTGCCGCCGTACTCGCTGCCGCTGCACATCCAGGACGAGATGCGCGAGCAGGTCAAGAAAATGGCCCTGGAACTGGGTGTGGTCGGCCTGATGAACGTACAGTTGGCGCTGCAAGGCGAAGACATCTACGTCATCGAAGTCAACCCGCGTGCTTCGCGTACCGTGCCGTTTGTTTCCAAGTGCATCGGCGTGTCCCTGGCGATGATTGCCGCCCGTGTGATGGCCGGTAAAACCTTGAAGGAAATCGGCTTCACCAAGGAAATCATTCCGAACTTCTACAGTGTGAAAGAAGCGGTGTTCCCTTTCGCCAAATTCCCTGGTGTGGACCCGATCCTGGGCCCAGAGATGAAGTCCACCGGTGAAGTGATGGGCGTGGGCGATACCTTCGGCGAAGCATTCGCCAAGGCCCAGATGGGCGCCAGCGAAGTGCTGCCGACCGGCGGTACTGCGTTTATCAGCGTGCGTGACGATGACAAGCCACTGGTTGCAGGCGTGGCCCGTGATCTGATCAACTTGGGCTTCGAAGTCGTGGCGACTGCCGGGACTGCCAAGTTGATTGAGGCGGCTGGCCTGAAAGTGCGTCGCGTGAACAAGGTAACGGAAGGTCGTCCGCACGTGGTCGACATGATCAAGAATGACGAAGTCACCCTGATCATCAACACCACCGAAGGTCGCCAGTCGATCGCGGACTCCTACTCCATTCGTCGAAACGCCTTGCAGCACAAGATCTACTGCACCACCACCATTGCTGCTGGCGAAGCTATCTGTGAAGCGCTCAAGTTCGGTCCGGAAAAGACCGTGCGTCGCTTGCAGGATCTACACGCAGGATTGAAGGCATGATCAAATACCCTATGACTGTCCAGGGCGCCAAGGCCCTGGAAGAGGAGCACGCCCATCTGACCAAGGTCGTACGTCCAAAGCTGAGCCAGGACATCGGTACGGCCCGCGAGCTGGGTGACTTGAAGGAAAACGCCGAATACCACGCTGCCCGCGAGCAGCAGGGTATGGTCGAGGCGCGGATCCGTGATATTGAAGGGCGGATTCAGAATCAGGTCATCATTGATGTCACAAGCATTCCGTACACCGGCAAAGTGATTTTCGGTACCACTGTGGAAATCGCCAACGTCGAGACGGATGAGCGCGTGACTTACCACATCGTGGGTGAGGATGAAGCTGACTTCAAACTCGGCAAGATCTCCGTCGGCTCGCCCCTGGCCCGTGCCTTGGTCGCCAAGGAAGAGGGTGATGTGGTGGCCGTCAAGACGCCTGGTGGCGTGATCGAGTACGAGATTGTCGAAGTTCGTCACATCTGAACGGCGGCGCCCGCTTCGAGCGGGCGCCATGCTTTGGCAGTTGACCCAGATGCTCTGGGTCGGCGGCCTGTGGCTGTTGCACCTGGGTGTATTGCCGGTGCTGGGCATGATTGGCCTGGCGCCGTTGCTGATCGATGAGATCGGCGGATTATTGAGTGCGTTGCTGGTAGGTTTTGCAGCCGCGTGCGTGACGCTCCAGGCACTTGTGCTGATCAAGGCCGAGGGCTTGGGGAGTTTGTGGCGGGATATGCGTGGGCAACTGCTGTTGATGGCGCTGTATGCGTGCGCAATGTATTGCGTGGTGCGCATATTGCTGCCGGAAGCGTTGCGCTGGCAGCTGTTCAGCTATCTTGTGCTAGGGTTTTCTGGCTTGGTGCTGGTGGTACAGCCTGCGCCGGGGTGGAGCGGCAGGGCGCGCGAAGCACGCCCGTGACCCTTGAATCATTTGAAGCGATGAACGTTCGACAGTTGCTTGTTGGCGCTGAAATTCTTGCGATACAGCAGCGCCATCTTGCCGATGACCTGAACCAGGTCCGCTTTGCCCACCTTGCACAGTTCTGCAATGGCGGCCAGGCGTGCTTCGCGATCAAGGATATTGACCTTGATCTTGATCAGCTCGTGATCGCCTAATGCGCGTTCAAGTTCGGCTAACACACCTTCAGTCAAACCGTTGTCTGCCACAATCAGAACTGGTTTCAGATGGTGGCCAATGGATTTGTACTGTTTCTTCTGCTCTTGAGTGAGCGGCATAATCTGACCCCTGCGTCTGATCTTGTAAAAAGCGGCGGCCAGTTTACCCGAGCGAGTCCGGGACCGCCCAGTTAATCACGACCCGTTTTATTTTCGAGGTGGCCCGTGGCCCGTTCCAAAACTAGCCTTAAGTGGCTGCAAGAGCATTTCAACGATCCTTACGTCAAAAAGGCGCAGAAGGACGGCTACCGTTCACGGGCCAGTTACAAGCTGCTGGAGATCCAGGACAAGGACAAGTTGATCCGTCCGGGCATGAGCGTTATTGACCTGGGTGCCGCCCCAGGTGGTTGGTCCCAGGTGACCAGTCGTCTGATTGGTGGGCAGGGGCGTCTGATCGCGTCCGACATCCTGGAAATGGACAGCATCCCGGATGTGACCTTTGTTCACGGTGACTTCACCGAGGACGCCGTACTTGCGCAGATCCTTGAGGCGGTAGGAAATTCACAGGTAGACCTTGTGATTTCCGACATGGCCCCCAATATGAGTGGATTACCGGCCGTTGATATGCCGCGCGCGATGTTCCTTTGTGAATTGGCGCTGGATTTGGCGGGTCGGGTTTTGCGTCCAGGTGGAGATTTCCTTGTGAAGGTCTTCCAGGGCGAAGGTTTTGACGAGTACCACAAGAACATTCGCAAGTTGTTCGACAAGGTGCAGACGCGCAAGCCTGACTCTTCCCGGGACAGGTCCAGGGAGCAGTATCTGTTGTGCCGCGGCTTCCGCGGTGTCGAGGGCGCTGCGAGCGAAGAGCGTTTTTGAGGAATTCGAGGTAGGCGATAGGTTTTTTTATATCGCTTTCGTCATGAAGCTTTACGAATATTGTGTAGTCAAAGTTTCACAAAGGGTTACAGACGGCGCCTGCCAGAGTTGTAGGTAATGTAGTAAGTTAGGCCGGTGAATATCATGCGAAGCGCGCGCCAGTAGCGGAGCTTGCTTCAGAGGGTAGTTAATTGAACGATATGGCAAAGAATCTGATCCTGTGGTTGATCATCGCGGCTGTCCTGGTGACGGTGATGAACAACTTCTCCAGCCCTAACGAGCCGCAGACCCTCAACTATTCCGACTTCATCCAGCAAGTTAAGGATGGCAAGGTCGAGCGCGTGGCGGTTGATGGCTACGTGATCACTGGCAAGCGCAACGATGGCGACAGCTTCAAGACCATTCGTCCGGCGATCCAGGACAATGGCCTGATCGGCGACCTGGTGGATAACAAGGTCGTCGTCGAAGGTAAGCAGCCTGAGCAGCAGAGCATCTGGACCCAGTTGCTGGTAGCCAGCTTTCCGATCCTGGTGATTATCGCCGTGTTCATGTTCTTCATGCGCCAGATGCAAGGCGGCGCGGGGGGCAAGGGCGGGCCGATGAGCTTCGGCAAGAGCAAGGCGCGCCTGCTTTCTGAAGATCAGGTGAAAACTACCCTGGCTGACGTTGCAGGTTGCGACGAAGCCAAGGAAGAAGTCGGTGAGTTGGTCGAGTTCCTGCGCGATCCGGGCAAGTTCCAGCGCCTGGGCGGCCGTATTCCTCGCGGTGTACTGATGGTCGGTCCTCCGGGTACCGGTAAGACCCTGCTTGCCAAGGCGATTGCCGGCGAAGCCAAGGTGCCGTTCTTCACCATTTCCGGTTCCGACTTCGTCGAGATGTTTGTCGGCGTAGGTGCAAGCCGTGTGCGTGACATGTTCGAGCAGGCCAAGAAGCACGCGCCTTGCATCATCTTCATCGATGAAATCGACGCTGTCGGTCGCCATCGTGGTGCTGGTATGGGCGGTGGTCACGACGAGCGTGAGCAGACCCTCAACCAGTTGCTGGTGGAGATGGACGGCTTTGAAATGAACGATGGCATCATCGTGATTGCCGCCACCAACCGTCCTGACGTACTTGACCCTGCGCTGCTGCGTCCGGGCCGTTTCGACCGTCAGGTCGTGGTTGGCTTGCCAGATATCCGTGGCCGCGAGCAGATTCTCAAGGTCCATATGCGCAAAGTGCCAATGGGCGATGACGTGGCTCCGGGCGTGATTGCCCGTGGTACTCCTGGTTTCTCCGGTGCCGACCTGGCCAACCTGGTGAACGAGGCCTCGCTGTTCGCTGCCCGTACCGGCAAGCGCATCGTCGAGATGAAAGAATTCGAGCTGGCCAAAGACAAGATCATGATGGGTGCCGAGCGCAAATCCATGGTCATGTCCGAAAAAGAGAAGCAGAACACCGCTTATCACGAAGCTGGTCACGCCATTGTCGGTCGTGTTGTGCCTGAGCATGACCCGGTCTACAAGGTCTCGATCATTCCACGTGGTCGGGCGCTGGGTGTCACCATGTTCCTGCCGGAAGAGGATCGCTACAGCCTCTCCAAGCGCGCCCTGATCAGCCAGATCTGTTCGCTGTACGGCGGCCGTATCGCTGAAGAGATGACCTTGGGTTTCGACGGTGTTACCACTGGCGCGTCCAACGACATCATGCGTGCCAGCCAGATTGCGCGGAATATGGTCACCAAGTGGGGTCTGTCGGAAAAACTTGGCCCGCTGATGTATGCCGAGGAAGAAGGTGAAGTGTTCCTGGGGCGTGGCGGCGGCGGTCAAAGCGCCAGCTTCTCTGGTGAGACTGCCAAACTGATCGACTCCGAAGTGCGCAGCATCATTGACCAGTGCTACGGCACGGCCAAGCAGATCCTTACCGATAACCGCGACAAGCTCGACGCCATGGCTGATGCCCTGATGAAGTACGAGACCATTGATGCCGAGCAGATTGACGACATCATGGCCGGCCGTACGCCTCGTGAGCCTCGGGATTGGGAAGGTGGTTCGGGTACTTCAGGCACACCGCCAGTAGTACAGAACGAGCGCCCGGAAAACCCAATCGGCGGCCCGGCTGCCGACCTTTAAGGCTTGAGATGACTTCTGCGTCGCCCTCTACCCGGTTGCCTTGCGGCAGCCGGGTTCTTGATTTGGCCCGTACTCACGTTATGGGCATTCTCAATGTAACCCCTGATTCCTTTTCCGACGGTGGCCGCTTCAGCCAGCTGGATGCGGCATTGCGCCATGCAGAAGCGATGGTCGCTGCAGGCGCGACCCTGATTGATGTTGGTGGCGAATCGACCCGGCCAGGAGCGCGCGCTGTCTCCCCATTGGAGGAGATGGAGCGTGTAGCGCCGATTGTCGAGCGAATCCATCGCGAATTGGATGTAATCATTTCAGTAGACACCTCGACCCCTGCCGTCATGCGCGAAACCGCGCGGCTCGGAGCGGGGTTGATCAACGACGTGCGCTCATTGCAGCGCGACGGCGCGCTGGATGCTGCTGCGGCCACTGGGTTGCCGGTCTGTCTGATGCATATGCTCGGTGAGCCCGGGACGATGCAGGACGCTCCGCACTACGACAACCTTGTTGAAGAAGTGACGGAATTCCTGGTGGATCGCATTGCCCAATGCGCCGCTGTGGGAATTGCACCTGAGCGGATCATTCTCGACCCCGGGTTTGGTTTTGCCAAAACCCTGCAGCACAACTTGAGCCTATTCAAACATATGCAGTCGCTGCATGCCCTTGGTCGTCCCCTGTTGGTTGGGGTGTCGCGCAAGAGCATGATAGGCATGGCCTTGAATCGTCCCGTGGGCGAGCGCCTGCACGGCGGGCTGGCCCTGGCGGCCTTGGCCGTCGCCAAGGGCGCGCGCATTCTACGGGTGCACGATGTGGCCGAGACCGTTGACGTAGTGCGGATGATCGAAGCGGTAGAATCAGCCGAATAAGAATGATGGAGCACTTATGACAAAGAAATATTTTGGCACCGACGGTATTCGTGGTCGGGTCGGCGAATTCCCGATCACTCCGGATTTCATGCTCAAGCTGGGCTGGGCGGCCGGGATGGCTTTCCGCAGCATGGGGGCATGTCGCATCCTGGTCGGCAAGGACACGCGGATCTCTGGTTACATGTTCGAATCTGCATTGGAGGCGGGCCTGTCTGCTGCCGGGGCTGACGTGATGTTGCTGGGGCCGATGCCTACGCCGGCGATCGCTTACCTCACGCGTACCTTTCACGCTGAAGCCGGGATTGTGATCAGCGCTTCGCACAATCCCCATGATGACAATGGCATCAAGTTCTTTTCGGGGCAGGGCACCAAGCTGCCGGACGAGATCGAGCACATGATTGAAGAGCTGCTGGATGCGCCGATGACCGTCGTCGAATCGAGCAAGCTGGGCAAGGTTTCGCGGATCAACGACGCTTCGGGTCGTTATATCGAGTTTTGCAAAAGCAGCGTGCCCACCAGTACCAATTTTGCCGGGCTCAAGGTGGTGATCGACTGCGCCCACGGTGCGACCTACAAGGTGGCGCCCAGCGTATTCAAGGAGTTGGGGGCCGAGGTGACTGTGCTGTCGGCTCAGCCCAACGGCCTGAACATCAACGACAACTGCGGCTCGACCCATATGGGGCAGTTGCAGGCGGCGGTATTGGCTGAGCACGCGGACCTGGGTATTGCCTTTGATGGCGACGGCGACCGCGTGTTGATGGTCGATCACACTGGCGCCATCGTCGACGGTGACGACCTGCTGTTCATCATTGCCCGTGACCTGCATGAGCGTAACAAGCTGCAAGGCGGCGTCGTCGGTACCTTGATGAGTAACCTGGGGCTGGAGTTGGCCCTGGCAGATCTGGGGATCCCGTTTGTGCGCGCCAATGTTGGCGACCGCTACGTGATTGCCGAGCTGCTGGAGCGCAACTGGGTGGTGGGTGGCGAGAATTCCGGGCACGTAGTGTGCTTCCAGCACACCACTACCGGTGATGCGATCATCGCTGCGTTGCAGGTGCTATTGGCCTTGCGTCGCCGTGAAGAAAGCCTGGCCCAGGCGCGTCAAGCATTGCGCAAGTGTCCTCAAGTGCTGCTCAATGTGCGTTTCTCTGGGGGTGAAAACCCTATCGAGCACCCGGCCATCAAGGAAGCCTGTGAGCGTGTTACCGTCGCTATGGCGGGCCGTGGCCGGGTCTTGTTGCGCAAGTCGGGGACCGAGCCTTTGGTGCGTGTCATGGTCGAAGGCGATGACGAAACACAGGTTCGCGGCTATGCCGAAGAGCTGGCAAAACTGGTAACTGAAGTTTGCGCCTGAATTCGGCTTGCCAGTGTTGATGCGGTTGGGTAACATCTGCGCCCACTTTGACCGACGAGGTACAGCATGCGTCGCACTATGGTAGCTGGTAACTGGAAGATGCACGGTACCCGCGCCAGTGTCGCTGAGCTGGTCAATGGCCTTCGTCACTTGGCACTGCCGAGCGGTGTCGATATCGCGGTATTCCCGCCTTGCTTGCATATCAACCAAGTGGTTGATGGCTTGAAAGGCAAGTCGATCCAGGTCGGCGCGCAGAATTCCGCAGTAGAAGCCATGCAGGGTGCGTTGACTGGTGAGATTGCACCGAGTCAGCTGGTTGATGCAGGTTGTTCCTATGTGCTCGTTGGGCACTCCGAGCGCCGTCAAATGATGGGCGAGCGTGATGGGACACTCAACCGCAAGTTCGCAGCGGCACAGGCTTGTGGCCTGATTCCCGTGTTGTGCATAGGGGAGACCCTTGAGCAGCGTGAATCCGGCAAGACTCTTGAAGTTGTCTCGCGTCAGCTGGGCAGCATCATCGAGGAGCTGGGTGTTGGTGCATTTGCAAAGGCAGTGATTGCTTACGAGCCGGTCTGGGCCATTGGCACCGGGCTGACTGCTACACCGCAACAGGCGCAGGATGTGCACGCAGCCATCCGCGCGCAGTTGGCGGCAGAGAATTCTGAGGTCGCGCAAGGTGTGCGGCTTCTATACGGCGGCAGCGTGAAGGCGGCCAATGCGGTCGAACTGTTCGGCATGCCGGATATCGATGGGGGGCTCATTGGTGGAGCTTCCCTGAATGCAGATGAGTTCGGTGCGATTTGTCGCGCCGCGGGAAACTGAGAAAATGCTGGAAACAGTCGTAGTCGTTTTTCATCTGTTGGGTGCACTGGGCGTTGTTGCCTTGGTATTGCTGCAACAGGGTAAAGGTGCGGACGCTGGTGCGTCTTTCGGGGCAGGTGCTTCAAATACTGTGTTCGGAAGCCAAGGTTCCTCTACCTTTCTTAGTAAGTTTACTGCTATACTTGCCGCCGGTTTCTTCATAACCAGCCTGGGGTTAGGTTACTTTGCTAAAGAGAAAGCTCATGTGCTGACTCAAGCAGGTTTGCCAGATCCAGCAGTGTTGGAAGTTCCAAAAGCAAAACCGGCTTCTGATGATGTCCCGGTGCTTCAAGAGCAAAAGTCGGCTACTCCAGCGACTGACGTGCCTCCAGCTCAAGAGCAGAAGTAAGAAGGTTGTAAACGCTGTATTGCCGAGGTGGTGGAATTGGTAGACACGCAACCTTGAGGTGGTTGTGCCCATAGGGTGTAGGGGTTCGAGTCCCCTTCTCGGTACCAATTATCAGGAGAGCCCGCTGTTGCGGGCTTTCTTGTAGGTGGAAGGTTACATTGACCCTGTAAGGGATCGGTCGTATACTTCCGCCCCAGCTTTGTCGCGGGGTGGAGCAGTCTGGTAGCTCGTCGGGCTCATAACCCGAAGGTCGTCGGTTCAAATCCGGCCCCCGCAACCAGTTTTAGCGGAGCCCCTTTTAAGGGGCTTTTTGTTAGCTGGACACTTTCAACGCCGCTGTTCGACGGCGTTTCAAGGATGGGCGTTTCGCCCATTTTTTTATTTTGCACAGCATGCACATACATGCACGAGGGGGTTCGGGTGTCGAGCAAGCTAGAAGAGTTGCAGGCCTTGCTGGCCCCGGTGGTCGTGGCCCTAGGCTATGAATGCTGGGGTATTGAGTTTTCGGCTCAAGGTCGCCACTCAATGTTGCGCGTTTATATCGATAAAGAGGGCGGCGTGCTGGTGGACGATTGTGCCATCGTCAGCCGTCAGATCAGTGGTGTCCTGGATGTTGAAGATCCGATCGCCGTTGAATACACCCTCGAAGTTTCCTCGCCAGGCATGGAACGCCCACTGTTCACTATTGAGCAGTTTGCTAAATATGCCGGTGAACAAGTGAAGATCAAGCTGCGATCTCCTTTCGAAGGGCGACGCAACTTTCAGGGCCTTCTGCGCGGTGTAGAAGAACAGGATGTAGTGGTGCAGGTAGAAGACCACGAGTTCCTGTTGCCGATCGATATGATCGACAAGGCCAACATTATTCCCAGTTTTGACTGAGACGTGCCAGAAACTGCGGATCCCGCGGATCCAATGGCTTGCGAAAGGCGAGGCGTACGATGAGCAAAGAAGTACTGCTGGTTGTTGAGTCGGTATCCAATGAAAAGGGCGTACCGGCAAACGTGATTTTTGAAGCGCTGGAGCTGGCCCTGGCCACTGCTACCAAAAAGCGTTTTGAAGACGAAGTTGATCTGCGTGTGGAAATCAATCGCCACACCGGAGCCTATGAGACGTTCCGTCGCTGGACGGTCGTCGAAGAAGCCGATCTTGATGATCCGGCCATCGAAACCTGGCCGAGCAAGGTTGCGTTAACGCATCCTGGTGCCCAGGTTGGTGACGTCGTCGAGGAAAAGATCGAGTCCATCGAGTTCGGCCGCATCGCTGCACAGACTGCCAAGCAGGTCATCGTGCAAAAGGTTCGCGAAGCCGAGCGCGCCCAAGTTGTTGATGCCTATCGCGAGCGCCTGGGGGAAATCATCTCCGGCACCGTGAAGAAAGTAACTCGCGACAACGTGATCGTCGACCTGGGTAACAACGCAGAAGCGTTGTTGGCCCGTGAAGACATCATTTCCCGCGAAACCTTCCGTGTTGGCGTGCGTTTGCGCGCGCTACTCAAGGAAATCCGCACTGAGAACCGCGGCCCTCAACTGATCCTGTCGCGTACTGCGCCGGAAATGTTGATCGAGCTGTTCCGTATCGAAGTGCCGGAAATTGCCGAAGGCCTGATCGAAGTCATGGCTGCGTCCCGCGACCCGGGTTCGCGTGCCAAGATCGCGGTCCGCTCCAAGGACAAACGCATCGACCCGCAAGGCGCTTGCATTGGTATGCGCGGTTCGCGCGTCCAGGCAGTGTCGGGAGAATTGGGCGGTGAGCGCGTGGATATCGTGCTGTGGGACGATAACCCAGCGCAGTTCGTGATCAACGCCATGTCCCCGGCCGAAGTTGCGGCAATTATTGTTGACGAAGATGCCCATGCAATGGACATCGCCGTTGGCGCAGACAATCTGGCCCAGGCCATCGGTCGCGGTGGTCAGAACGTGCGTCTGGCCAGCCAGTTGACTGGTTGGACCCTGAACGTCATGACCGAATCGGACATCCAGGCTAAGCAGCAAGCAGAAACCGGCGATATCCTGCGCAACTTCATCGACGAGCTGGAAGTCGACGAAGATCTGGCACAGGTGCTGGTAGATGAAGGCTTCACCAGCCTGGAAGAGATTGCCTACGTACCGGTGGAGGAAATGCTCAACATCGACGGCTTTGACGAAGACACCGTCAACGAGCTTCGCGCTCGGGCCAAGGATCGCTTGTTGACTAAAGCCATCGCTACTGAGGAAAAGCTGGCAGACGCCCATCCGGCCGAAGACCTGCTCTCGCTTGAGGGTATGGACAAGGATTTGGCGATGGAACTGGCGGTGCGCGGCGTAATTACCCGCGAAGACCTGGCCGAGCAGTCTATTGACGACCTGCTCGACATCGACGGCATTGACGATGATCGTGCCGGCAAGTTGATCATGGCCGCCCGAGCCCATTGGTTCGAGTAATTAGGCGCGGCCTGAGGAGAGAAGTGCATGACGCAAGTCACGGTGAAACAACTGGCCGATGAGGTCAAAACACCGGTAGAGCGCCTGTTGCAGCAGATGCGTGAGGCAGGTCTGCCGCACACCGCCGCCGAGGAACATGTGAGCGACAGTGAGAAGCAATCGTTGCTGACTCACTTGAAAAGCAGCCACAAGGCGAAAGTGGAAGAACCGCGCAAGATTACATTGCAGCGCAAAACAACCAGCACCCTGCGGGTGGCTGGTAGCAAGAGCATCAGCGTTGAAGTACGTAAGAAGAAAGTCTTCGTACAGCGCAGCCCGGAAGAAATCGAAGCCGAGCGCAAACGCGAGATGGACGAACGTCGCGCAGTAGAAAATGCTGCACGTCAGAAGGCTGAAGAAGAAGCCAAGCGTCGCGCCGAAGAAGAAGCGCGTCGCCAGCCTGCTGCTGCGCAATCCGCTACTGATGCAGTCGCCGCTCCTGCAGCGCCTGTTGAAGCTGTGCGTGAGGCTGCTCCGGTTGCCGCTGCGCCAGCACCTGCTGCTGACGCTCGCAAGCGCGACGAACCTCGTCGTCCGGACAAGCCGCGTGCCGACGATAACAATCGTCGCAGTGGTGGTGGCGATGGCGAGCGTAAAAACGCTCCGCATCGTGCCTCGGTCAAAGAGAAAGCGCCTGCTCCACGTGTTGCGCCACGTACTACCGACGAAGAAAGCGATGGCTTCCGTCGTGGTGGTCGCGGCAAGGCCAAGCTGAAGAAACGCAACGCCCACGGTTTCCAGAGCCCAACCGGCCCTGTCGTGCGTGATGTGCAGATCGGCGAGACCATCACTGTTGGCGATTTGGCCAATCAGATGTCGGTCAAGGCTGCTGAAATCATCAAGTTCATGTTCAAACTGGGTACTCCAGCGACCATCAACCAGGTGCTTGACCAGGAAACTGCTCAACTGGTAGCCGAAGAACTGGGCCACAAAGTGACCCTGGTCAGCGACACCGCCCTGGAAGACTCCCTGGCCGAGTCCCTTAAGTTTGAAGGCGAGACCTTCTCCCGTGCGCCAGTCGTGACCGTAATGGGCCACGTTGACCATGGTAAGACCTCGCTGCTCGACTATATCCGTCGTGCCAAGGTAGCTGCCGGCGAAGCCGGTGGTATCACCCAGCACATCGGTGCATACCACGTTGAAACCGAGCGCGGCATGGTCACCTTCCTTGACACCCCAGGTCACGCCGCGTTTACCGCAATGCGTGCCCGTGGTGCCAAGGCGACCGACATCGTGATCCTGGTAGTTGCAGCGGACGACGGCGTAATGCCGCAGACCATTGAAGCTGTCCAGCACGCCAAGGCCGCTGGTGTTCCACTGGTTGTTGCCGTGAACAAAATCGACAAGCCGGGCGCTGATCTTGATCGCATCCGTAGCGAACTGTCGGTTCACGGTGTGACTTCCGAAGAGTGGGGCGGTGATACGCCGTTCGTTTCGGTTTCGGCGAAGGTCGGTACCGGCGTAGACGAACTGCTCGAAGCTGTTCTGCTGCAAGCCGAAGTCCTGGAACTCAAGGCAACCCCATCGGCCCCGGGTCGTGGTGTTGTGGTTGAATCGCGTCTCGACAAAGGTCGTGGCCCGGTTGCTACCGTTCTGGTTCAAGACGGTACCCTGCGCCAAGGCGACATGGTGCTGGTCGGTTCGAACTATGGCCGTGTACGTGCCATGCTCGACGAGAACGGCAAGCCAATCAAGGAAGCGGGTCCATCCATCCCTGTCGAGATCCTCGGCCTGGACGGTACCCCGGACGCTGGCGACGAGATGAGCGTACTGTCGGACGAGAAGAAAGCCCGTGAAGTGGCTCTGTTCCGTCAAGGCAAGTTCCGCGAAGTCAAACTGGCCCGTGCTCACGCCGGCAAGCTGGAAAACATCTTCGAGAACATGGGCCAGGCAGAGAAGAAGACGCTCAACATCGTCCTCAAATCTGACGTCCGTGGTTCCCTCGAAGCGTTGAACGGCGCCTTGAACGGCCTGGGTAACGACGAAGTGCAAGTGCGTGTTGTCGGTGGCGGTGTCGGTGGTATCACCGAGTCCGACGCCAACCTGGCACTGGCTTCCAACGCTGTACTGTTCGGCTTCAACGTGCGTGCCGATGCTGGCGCACGGAAGATCGTCGAGCAGGAAGGCCTGGACATGCGTTACTACAACGTCATCTACGACATCATCGAAGACGTCAAGAAGGCCCTCACCGGCATGCTTGGCAGTGACGTCCGGGAAAATATCCTGGGTATCGCTGAAGTTCGTGACGTGTTCCGTTCGCCGAAGTTCGGCGCGATTGCCGGTTGCATGGTTATCGAAGGTACTGTGTACCGCAACCGTCCAATCCGTGTACTGCGTGAAGACATCGTTATCTTCGAAGGCGAGCTGGAATCCCTGCGCCGCTTCAAGGATGACGCTTCCGAAGTGCGTGCCGGCATGGAATGCGGTATCGGCGTCAAGAGCTACAACGACGTCAAGCCTGGCGACAAGATCGAAGTTTACGAGAAGGTCCAGGTTGCTCGCAGCCTCTAACTCGCGCACTTCAGGAGCCACGCCGCGTGTGGGCATGCAAATGCCCCGCGCAGTGTCCGGACTCTAAACGCAACGCCCGGTCTGGCTTTTGTCAGGCCGGGCGTTTGCCGCTTTCAGACCCCACGGGTTTCACCGTGTGGCAGTAACAGGTAACAAGACATGGCAAAAGAATACAGCCGTACCCAACGTATCGGCGATCAGATGCAGCGCGAGCTGGCCCAACTGATCCGTCGCGAAGTCAAAGACCCGCGCGTTGGCCTGGTCACCATCACCGCTGTTGAAGTGAGCCGTGACGTTGGTCACGCGAAGATCTTCATCACCGTGATGGGCCAGGACAACAGTGAAGAGATCGCGCAAAGCATCAAGGTGCTCAACTCCGCCGCAGGGTTTTTGCGGATGCAGTTGGCCCGCGAGATGAAGCTGCGCAGCGTGCCCCAGTTGCACTTCCACTACGACGAAAGCGTCGTGCGTGGTGCGCATCTGTCGGCCCTGATCGAACGTGCAGTGGCTGAAGACAATCAGCATCCGTCCACACCTGAAGACGCCAAGGAGTAAGCGGTGGCTCAGGTCAAACGTATCCGTCGTAACGTCAGCGGTATCATCCTGCTCGACAAGCCCATTGGCTTTACCTCCAATGCCGCTTTGCAGAAGGTCCGCTGGCTGCTCAATGCCGAGAAGGCGGGGCACACCGGTAGCCTTGATCCCCTGGCGACTGGCGTATTGCCATTGTGTTTCGGCGAGGCTACCAAGTTCTCCCAGTACCTGCTCGATTCGGACAAGGGTTACGAAACCCTGATGCAACTGGGCAAGACCACCACCACGGCCGATGCCGAAGGTGATGTTCTGCAGGTTCGCGACGTGACCGTTGGTCGTGCAGATATTGAGGCTGCCTTACCCGCTTTTCGTGGGCAAATCAGTCAGATACCGCCGATGTACTCGGCTCTCAAGCGTGATGGCCAGCCTCTTTACAAGCTGGCACGTGCGGGCGAAGTAGTGGAGCGTGAACCGCGTTCTGTTACTATTGCGCGCTTGGAATTGCTCGCCTGTGAAGGCGAGACCGCCCGTTTGGCCGTGGACTGCAGCAAAGGCACCTATATCCGTACCCTGGTGGAAGATATTGGTGAACAACTCGGTTGCGGCGCGTACGTTGCAGAACTGCGACGCACACAGGCAGGCCCTTTCACCCTGGCCCAGACGGTCACGCTGGAAGAGTTGGAAGCCGTGCATGCCGAAGGCGGCAACGAAGCAGTTGATCGCTTCCTGATGCCATCGGACAGCGGTTTGCTGGATTGGCCATTGCTGCACTTCTCGGAGCACAGCGCGTTCTACTGGCTTAACGGCCAACCGGTACGCGCTCCGGATGCGCCGAAGTTCGGCATGGTGCGGGTACAAGATCACAACGGTCGCTTTATCGGTATCGGTGAAGTGAGCGAAGACGGGCGCATCGCGCCGCGTCGACTGATTCGGTCAGAATGACCGGACGAGGGTGGCTGTTAACAGGCACGGTCACTACTCATTTTTAGATACAGGGATTTGTCCCTGGCCTGTTGAAACTGCCCTCTGGGTGGTTTCCTGAAAAAAGGATTGCCTCATGGCTCTCGACGTTCAAGAAAAAGCACAAATCGTAGCTGACTATCAGCAAGCTGTTGGTGACACTGGTTCGCCAGAAGTGCAAGTTGCACTGCTGACCCACAACATCAACAAGCTGCAAGGTCACTTCAAGGCCAACGGTAAAGATCACCACTCCCGTCGTGGTCTGATCCGCATGGTAAACCAGCGCCGTAAGCTGCTGGACTACCTGAAAGGCAAGGATCTGGGTCGTTATCAGACTCTGATCGGTCGCCTGGGTCTGCGTCGCTAATCAGCGATTGCGCTAGAGGTTGGTTGTTTGCCGTGTGTCAGTGGGATTCCCGCTGGCCCATGGCAGGCTCCCAGCCTCAAGTTTTATCTGGATACACGTTTTACCCTGGACAAGGGTTGGGCCGATTCCCGACATTGCCCAAGAATTTCGCAAGAAGACAAGTTCCCCAAGAGCCACAAAGAAGGTAGGACACCGTGAACCCGGTAATCAAAAAATTCCAGTTCGGTCAGTCGACCGTTACCCTCGAGACAGGCCGTATCGCCCGTCAGGCCTCCGGCGCAGTGCTGGTCACCGTTGACGACGACGTCACCGTATTGGTGACCGTTGTTGGCGCCAAGACCGCTGACCCGAGCAAAGGCTTCTTCCCTCTGTCCGTTCACTACCAGGAAAAGACTTACGCTGCCGGTAAGATCCCTGGCGGTTTCTTCAAGCGCGAAGGCCGTCCTTCCGAGAAAGAAACCCTGACTTCCCGACTGATCGACCGTCCGATCCGTCCGCTGTTCCCAGAAGGCTTCATGAACGAAGTGCAGGTTGTCTGCACCGTCGTTTCCACCAGCAAGAAGACCGATCCGGACGTCGCTGCGATGATCGGTACTTCGGCGGCCCTGGCCATCTCCGGCATTCCGTTCGACGGCCCGATCGGCGCCGCTCGCGTTGCTTTCCACGAAAGCACCGGCTACCTGCTGAACCCGACTTACGAGCAGCAGAAAGCCTCGAGCCTGGACATGGTCGTTGCCGGTACTTCGGAAGCCGTGTTGATGGTTGAATCGGAAGCCAAAGAGCTGACCGAAGACCAGATGCTGGGCGCCGTACTGTTTGCTCACGACGAGTTCCAGGTGGTGATCAACGCCGTTAAAGAACTGGCTGCCGAAGCTGCCAAGCCAACCTGGACCTGGGCTCCTCAGCCAGAAGCCACCGCACTGCTGGGCGCTATCCGCTCCGAGTTCGGCGCTGCTATCTCCGACGCCTACACCATCACTGTCAAGGCCGACCGTTACGCACGCCTGGGTGAGCTGAAGGACCAAGTCGTTGCCAAGCTGTCCGGCGAAGAAGGCCAGCCTTCTTCCAGCGAAGTCAAAGCAGCCTTCGGTGAAATCGAATACCGCACCGTTCGCGAAAACATCGTTAACGGCAAGCCACGTATCGACGGCCGTGACACCCGCACCGTGCGCCCGCTGAACATCGAAGTCGGCGTTCTGCCGAAGACTCACGGTTCGGCCCTGTTCACCCGTGGTGAAACCCAGGCCCTGGTTGTTGCGACCCTGGGTACTGCCCGTGACGCACAGCTGCTGGACACCCTGGAAGGCGAGAAAAAAGACCCCTTCATGCTGCACTACAACTTCCCTCCGTTCTCGGTGGGCGAGTGTGGTCGCATGGGCGGTGCTGGTCGTCGCGAAATCGGTCACGGCCGCCTGGCCCGTCGTTCGATTTCGGCCATGCTGCCGGCCGCCGACGTGTTCCCGTACACCATCCGTGTTGTATCGGAAATCACCGAGTCGAACGGTTCCAGCTCCATGGCTTCCGTTTGCGGTGCTTCCCTGGCACTGATGGACGCCGGTGTGCCGATGAAGGCGCCGGTTGCCGGTATCGCCATGGGCCTGGTTAAAGAAGGCGAGAAGTTCGCCATCCTGACCGACATCCTGGGTGACGAAGACCACCTGGGCGACATGGACTTCAAAGTAGCCGGTACCGCCAAAGGTGTTACCGCGCTGCAGATGGACATCAAGATCAAGGGCATCACCGAAGAGATCATGGAGATCGCCCTGGGCCAAGCCCTGGAAGCGCGCCTGAACATCCTCGGTCAGATGAACCAGATCATTGGTCAGTCCCGCACCGAGCTGTCGGAAAATGCTCCGACCATGATCGCGATGAAAATCGACACCGACAAAATCCGTGACGTTATCGGTAAAGGCGGCGCGACCATCCGTGCGATCTGTGAAGAAACCAAGGCCTCGATCGATATCGAAGACGACGGTTCGATCAAGATCTTCGGCGAAACCAAGGAAGCGGCTGAAGCAGCACGTCAGCGCGTACTGGGTATCACCGCTGAAGCCGAGATCGGCAAGATCTACGTGGGTAAGGTTGAGCGCATCGTCGACTTCGGCGCATTCGTCAACATCCTGCCTGGCAAGGATGGCCTGGTTCACATCTCCATGCTGAGCGACGCTCGCGTTGAGAAAGTGACCGACATTCTGAAAGAAGGCCAGGAAGTGGAAGTGCTGGTACTGGACGTGGACAACCGCGGCCGTATCAAGCTGTCCATCAAGGACGTAGCAGCAGCCAAGGCTTCGGGCGTTTAATCACTCCCAGGCTTCACGCTGAAAAAGAGGACTCTTCGGAGTCCTTTTTTTATGGCTTTGGGAAAGTGACGGTAAATCAGCCGTTTAGCCTAGGGCAAAAGCCGCAACTTGCATGCAGGCATGAAGGTCTTCATGCAAGTTGCACGATTCCGAAAAAGTCCTATTTTGTTAACTTGTTGTTTTATAAGGATTTATTTTAATGTTTAGACTTGGCACACTGCCTGCAATATTCCTGTTAACGCTGCAGCATCAAGGTTCACACACTGCAGACTTTTAATAAAACAGGAGTTACTCGTATGAAGAAGTTCGCTCTCGCTACTGCTACCGCTCTGACCCTGGCCATGGGTGCTAACGTGGCCTTTGCCCAGACTTCCCAAGCTCCAATGACCCTGGCGGCCGGTGAAGCCACCAAGGCAAAAGAAAGCGTTTCGGATACTTGGATCACCACTAAAGTTAAGTCTGATCTGCTGACCGAAAAAGGCATTCCTGGTTCGGACATCAAGGTTGAAACCAACAAAGGTGTGGTTTCCCTGTCGTCGACTGTAGCCATTTCGGATTCGCAGAAAGCAACCGCTGTAGCGATTACCAAGAAAATCAAAGGTGTAACCGCGGTTTCTGCTGACGGCCTGCTGGCTGGCGGCGCTACCAAGGCAGACAACATCGACAAAACCAAAAGCGCAGCTGCAGGCGCCAAAGAGTCCACTTCCGACACCTGGATCACTACCAAAGTGAAAGCTGACCTGGTAACCGAGAAAGGCATTCCTGGTACCGATATCAAAGTCGAAACCAACAAGGGCGTAGTTTCCCTGTCCTCTTCGGTCGCTGTGACTGAAGCGCAGAAAACTACTGCGGTGAATATCACCAAGAAAATCAAAGGCGTTAAAGCTGTATCGGCCGACGGCCTGAAAGCAGAGTAACGCTTAACAACTCGACTGAACCCAGGCGGCCTAGAGCGAGGCAGATATCCGCTCAATGCACCTTACAGGTTCATGCGACCGACCACAGGGATGTGGTCACTACGGGCCCCGGCACTTGTGTCGGGGCCCGTTTTATTGTGGGTTGGAATTCATGTTTGCAGATTATGCAGAGCAAATGTAGGAGCTGGCTTGCCTGCGATGGCGGTGTATCAGCGGCAAATAGGCTGGCTGACCCGCCGCCTTCGCAGGCAAGCCAGCTCCTACACTTCAGACTTCTGGTGCCGGTAGTTACTCGGCATCCAGGTGCATTGGCGTGACAACCCGGCCATCTTTCTCGGCCTGCCCCAGGTTGGCATCGATGAAGTACACCCGGTCATCTTCCAACTGGCCCTTGTCGACCAGATAGTCCTTGATCGTACTGGCACGGTCCTGGCCCAGTTGGCGTAGCAGCACGTCGCTGCCGCTCCAGAACTTGATCACGCCGTCGCGCAGTTTCGCCGAGCGTTCATCGCTGCCCAGATCTTTCCACTCAGCCGGTGGCTGTTGCTTCAAGCGGGTGCGATAGATGCCTTCGAGCAGTGGGGCTTTTTCCTTTTCAGGTACTACAAGCAACGACGCCTGGGCCGGGACTTTATCGCCGCGACGCTGGAGAATCTTGTAGTAGTTGTACTGATACTCGCGCTCAAGCCGCTCGGCCGCCAGGAACGGACCGTCGCTGCTGGCTGCCGCGGTGCCTTCGATCTCCAGGCGCAGCGCAGGGCGCTCCTTGAGGGCCTTGGCGAGGCTGTCCAGGGCCGACTCGGCGTCCTTGCTCAGTGCGCTGGAACCTGCGGCGAACGACACGTTGCCCAGATCCTGCGCGCCACCACCGGTTACCAGCCCGCCAATGAACTTGAACGGCGCCGTCGCCGCGCGTACCACCAGGTTGCGCAGGGTTTGCCAGACAATTGGCATCACGCTGAATTGCGGGTTATTCAAGTCGCCAGTCACCGGCAATTCGATGGAGATCTTGCCGTCCGTGTCCTTGAGCAGGGCGATCGCCAGGCGAATCGGCAGGTCCACCGCATCTGCGCTATCGACTTTCTCGCCCAGTTGCAGTTGCTCCACTACCACCTTGTTCTCGGCCTTCAACTGGCCTTTGGTGATCACGTAGTGCAGATCGAGGTTGAGCCGGCCCTTACGGATACGGAACCCGGCAAATTTGCCGGAATACGGGGTCAGGGTAGTCAGCTCGACGCGTTTGAAGCTGGTGGCGATATCCAGGGCGGCCATCGGGTCAAACGGGCTCACGCTGCCCTTGATGGTCACTGGTGCATAGCGGTCGACTTTACCCTTGATATCGACGCTGGCCGGCTTGGCCTGGCGGCTGTCGATGGTACCGATCTGGCCATTGAGCTGCTGGATCGCTGTGGCGAAGTTCGGCGTGAGGCTGAAGTCGGCAAAGTTGGCCGAACCATCGTTGATCGCGATCTGGCCGATGCGGATACCCAAAGGCTTTTCGTTGCTCGCGCTGGATTTGGCGGTAGATTTGGCGCCGCTGTCAGCCGGTTGCGGGATCAGCAGATCATCGACGTTGGTGGTGCGGTCGTCGTTGATCATAAAGCGTGCATAGGGTTGCAGCAGGTTGATCTTGTCGATCGACAGGCTGTTGCCGTGCTGGTAGTTCAAGCCTTCGACCACCAGGCGCTGCCACTTGAGGAAGTCGCGGGTCTTGAGGGTATCGAGGGTGTGCAACTGATCCACTTGCGCCCGGCCGGTGATCTGCAGTGCAAGGGGCTCGGTACTCTTGAGGTTCACGTCCAGGTTGCTGCCGAGCATGCCGCTACGCAGTTCCAGGCGGATAAACGGGCTGATATAGGATTGGGCAACCCGCAGGTCGATGTCCTTGGTGTCGACTTTCAGCTTGGCGCTAACCGGGTTCAGGTTGACCTGGCCGCTCGCCTGGAGCTTGCCCTGCTTGCCCAGGCCACTGTCGATCTTCAAGGTGAAGGGGCTTTGATTGAGGCTGTCGAAGTCTTGTACATCGACATTCAGCGGGCCCAGTTCCAGTGCCACAGCAGGTTTTACCTGGCGATCAGCCAAGTGCACCTGGTAGTTGCGCAGTTGCACGTCCTTGAGCAGTACTTGCCAAGGCTTGCTCGGTGCTGTGGGGGCGGGTTCCGGCGAATCGGCTGTAGCGGGCGCCGTGGCTGGCTCGGGCTTGGTGGCCGGCTTGCTCGGCTGGCTGGCGAACAGTTTCTGCCAGTCCAGTTGGCCGTCGGCTTCGCGGGCGGCCCAGGTTTCGAGCTTGTTACTGCGGATCTTGCCAACGATCACTTGCTGCTTGGCCAGGTCGATCGAGGTTTCGCTGACATCCAGGCGTTCCAGGCGCGCCAGGGGCCGCCCATCCGGGGCCTTGATCGCGAACGGCGCGACGCTTGCGGAGACGTTGGTCAGGTTCAGTTCGGTTTCTTTGGCCAGGTTCAGCTTGTAGTCGGTGCTGAAGTTGAGGATGCCGTCTTCCAGGACCAGCGGCAGGGCGTCCCGTACGTAGGGCCACCAGACCTTCATTTTGCCATCGGTGACCTTGAGCTTACCTTCGGAGGTGATCGGTACCAGGCTGAAATTGCCGGTCCAGTCGATCTGACCGCCTTCGGGGCCGGCGGCGACCAGGGTCATGTCGGCATTGTCTTCGGGCAGGGTGCTGAGGTTTTTCAGCTCAAAGTCGAGTTTGTCGTAGAGGAACTCGATAGGCTCGCTGGGGCGCACGTCTTCAAAGTGCACGTAGCCGTCGGCCAGCTTGATGCGTTCGATACGCAGCGGGAACGGTTTGCTGTCGGGGTCATCGGGGGTTGGTTCGCTCGGCGGTACTTTGAACAGTTGCGCCAGGTTGAGCGTGCCGGCTTTGTCGAAGAGGATTTCGGTCCTGGGCTTGTCCAGCTGCACATCGGCCAGGTGCAGGGCGCGTGTCCAGAGGCTGTCGATCTGCAGGTTGGCGTAGAGACGCTCAAAACCCACTTGTTCCTTGCCGGGTTCACCGAGTTTCAGGCCCCAGAGGGTCAGCTCCAGGCTGAACGGGTTGAGCTCGATACGCTCGATACGGGCCGGTACCGTGGCGTAGTTGGCCAACTGCTGGTTGGCTACGCGAAGCGCAATACCGGGCAGAATCAGGAAGCCCAGCAAGCTGTAGAGTGCAAGGGCGGTCAGCAAGGCGCCTGCGGCGCGAATCAATCCTTTGGACATGGGTGACGCCATCTATATCAATCAGGAGTGCCTTGGAGTATGGCACGGGTTTGCGGTTCCGAAGAACCGCGCCTTTATTACGCCAGGCCAAGCCTTTCAGGACAATCCTACAGTTGCAGGATCAAGGTCTTCAGTGGGGGCTGTTGGTCTTGTGAGGGAAAGTCAGCGCCGGGTGTCATCACTTTCCAGTCGCGTACAGGTCGGCCGGCCTTTTCAGCGCAGCGCAAGACCTGTTCGCGCCAGTCGTCCATGCTGACTTTTGCCAGGTTGTTGCAGCAGATCAGCACGCCATCTTGTGCGGTGGCCAGCAATGCCGGCTTGAGCAGGCTCTGGTAGTCACGCAGCAGGTCCACGGTCCCAAAGGCGCTCTTGGCCCAGGCCGGCGGGTCGAGCAGCACCAGGTCATATTGACGTGGTTCCAGGCGCGGGTAGCTCGGCAGTTTTTGCCCGCGACGCTGGGTGATCGGCAGCCCGGCCAGTTGGCGGATGGCCGGAAAGTAATCGGACTGTACAAACGTCATGGGCGGCAATTGTGGGTTCAGGTCGCCGTTCTCGCGGCCGACTGCCAGGTTGCCCTCGGCAAAATCCAGGTTGCACACCTCACGGGCCCCACCAGCCGCTGCGCTGAGGCCGACGCCGCAGGTGTACGCAAACAGGTTGAGTACGCTTTTGCCGGCACTGTGGGCCTTGACCCAGCCGCGGGTGTTGCGCAGGTCCAGGAACAGCAGCGGGTCCTGCCCGGAGTGGCGGCCGCGCACCCGATAGTTCAGGCCCCATTCATGGCCGACCAGGTCTTCCAGGGCGGCGGGCTCGGCGCGGTATACGGTGTCTTCGCGGTCGATACGCGAGTTGCCTCGGGAGCGGTCGTTATAGACCAGCAACAATTCAAGCCCCAGGTACTGGTTGATCATCAGGTGCAATTGCAGCAGTGCATCGCTGTCCAGCGCCTGGTGAAAGCTCTGCACCATCAATTGCGGGCCGTAGCGGTCGATGGTCAAGCCGCCGGCGCCTTCCTGGCTGCCATGGAATAACCGATAGCAATCGGTGCCTTGGGCATGCAGCTCGGCGAACAGGTCTTGGCGGTGATCGAGGGCGGCGCGCAGCGCCTGATTCAGGGACGACATGGAGCGCGCCTTGCTGGGGAATTTAAGCGCGCAAGTTTAACAGCTCCTGTGGGTCGCGGCTTTTACAGGAGCGGGCTTGCCCGCGAAAAACTCGACATCCCCGCGTTTCTTCAGGCGTGTTGCGTCAGCGTTGACGATTTTCGCTGGCAAGCCCGCTCCTACAAAGCTGCGTTACAGCAGGCCCATGCGCCTGTGGGCGCGCTGCACCGAGCCGTTGCGCATCGCCCAGCGCAGCAGTGGCGCGCTGCGCCTGACCCCAGTGCGGATCAGTTGGCGTTGCAGTGGGCTTTGTTGTTGGCCAAGCATGTCGTTGGCCCAGTCCGGAAGCAGATCAATGCCCGCTTGCATCATCAGCGCGCCGAACGGCTTGGCCAGGGTGCTGGGTGCCGGGGCGTTGAGCAGCAGGCGCAGCACTTCACGGCTACGTTCGTCACACAGCAGTTGTGGGCGAATCCGCTGCAGATAATCCGAAATTTCCTGCCGTGAGCGCGGCACATGCCGAGCTCCCAGCTGTTCGGCGATCAGGGCTATTTCGCTGTAGTAGCGGTCTTGATCCCTGGGCGATAAATCCGGGTTTTTGTAGCGCAGGTGCGCCGCGAGAAAGCTGCTGACTTCGGCGACGTGGACCCAGGTGAGCAATTCGGGATCGCTGGCCGCATAAGGACGCCCGTCAGGCGCATGCCCGACCACTTGCAGGTGGATGGTGCGCACCTTTTCGATCAGCCATGACGCGTCGCGGCGCGAGCCAAAGGTGGTACCGGAAATAAACTGCGAAGTGCGGCGCAAACGCCCGAGCATGTCCTGGCGAAAATTCGAATGGTCCCACACGCCGGCCAACGCCAGGGGATGCAGCGCCTGCAACATCAAGGCGCTGATGCCACCGATCAGCATGCTGCTGAAGTCACCATGGACCTTCCAGCTTACCGAGTCCGGCCCGAACAGCCCTGGGTCGCCCTTGGGGCTCTCCAGGTCCAGATTGCCGAGGGACAGGCCCGTCAGGCTCATCAACTGGGATTCGATACGGTTGCGCAGAAATTCCATGGTGGCTTGGGGGTTCCTATCGGTTCAGGCGTTTGTCGATCAGGCCGTCGACCACGCTCGGATCGGCCAGGGTCGAGGTATCGCCCAGGCTGTCCAGCTCATTGCAAGCGATCTTGCGCAGGATACGTCGCATGATCTTGCCTGAACGGGTTTTGGGCAAGGCCGGCGCCCATTGGATCAGCTCGGGCTTGGCGAAACTACCGATTTCCTTGCTGACCAGTTCCAAGAGGTGCTTTTTCAGCTCGTCGCTGGGCTCGACGCCATTCATCGGCGTGACAAACGCATAGATGCCCTGGCCCTTGAGGTCATGGGGATAGCCGACGACAGCGGCCTCGGCCACCTTGTCATGCAGCACCAGCGCGCTTTCCACCTCGGCGGTGCCGATGCGATGGCCGGACACGTTGATCACATCATCGATACGCCCGGTGATCCAGTAGTCGCCATCCTCGTCGCGCCGCGCGCCGTCGCCGGTAAAGTAGTAGCCGGGGTAGGGCTTGAAGTAGGTATCGATCATCCGCTGTGGGTCGCCATACACGCTGCGGATCTGCCCCGGCCAGCTGGACTTGATCGCCAGGACGCCACTGCCGGCGCCGTTGATTTCCTTACCCTGTTCGTCGAGCAATACCGGCTGCACCCCAAACATCGGTTGGGTGGCGCAGCCAGGCTTGATGCGCTGGGCGCTGACCAGTGGGCTGAGCATGATGCCGCCGGTTTCGGTCTGCCACCAGGTATCGACAATCGGGCAGCGTTGTTCGCCGACGGCATTGAAATACCACTCCCAGGCTTCCGGGTTGATCGGCTCGCCGACACTGCCGAGCAACCTCAGGCTGGCCCGGGATGTGTTCTCCAGCGGACCATGGCCCTCACGCATCAGGGCCCGCAAGGCGGTGGGCGCGGTGTAGAAGATATTCACCTGATGCTTGTCGATCACCTGCCAGAAGCGCGAGCTGTCCGGGTAACTCGGCACGCCCTCGAACATCAGGGAGGTGGCGCCATTGGCCAGTGGCCCGTACACGATATAGCTATGGCCAGTGACCCAGCCGACGTCGGCGGTGCACCAGAACACCTCGCCCTCGCGGTAGTCGAGCACGTACTTGAAGGTCATTGCCGCTTGCAGCAGGTAGCCACCGGTGGTGTGCAACACGCCTTTGGGCTTGCCGGTGCTGCCGGAGGTATAGAGGATAAACAGCGGGTCTTCGGCATCCATTGCCTCGGGCGGGCATTCGCCGCTGACCGCGTCAACAGCCTGTTGATACTTGAGGTCGCGCCCCTCGGTCCAGGCCACCGCAGCGCCCGTGCGTTCCACCACCAGTACCGTCGTGACATTTGGGCAACTGGCCAAGGCCTTGTCGACATTCTGTTTCAGTGCCACGGGCCTGCCGCCGCGCACGCCTTCATCGGCAGTGATCACCGTGCGGCAGTCGGCATCCAGAATGCGGTCGCGCAAGGCATCCGGTGAGAACCCGCCAAACACCACCGAGTGCACCGCGCCAATCCGCGTACAGGCCAGCATCGCGTAGGCGGCCTCGGGAATCATCGGCATGTAGATACACACCCGATCGCCTTTCTTCACCCCACGGCTTTTCAGCACATTGGCCAGGCGGCTGACGTTTTGATGAAGTTGGCGGTAGGTGATTTTGGAAGATTTTGCAGGATCGTCGCCTTCCCAGATAAAGGCCGGCTGATCGGCACGTTGCGCCAGGTGCCGGTCAATGCAGTTGTAGCTGACGTTCAGCTGGCCGCCGGCAAACCACTGGGCGCCGCCGGTGTGGATATCGCAGTGCTGGACGGTGTGCCAGGGCGTGATCCAGTCGAGCAAGGCTTTGGCCTGTTCGGCCCAGAAGATATCGGGGTGATCGATGGATTGACGATAGAGGCGCTGATAGTCCTCTTGGCCCAGTTGGGCGGCACGGCGCACGGCATCGGCATGGGGAAACTGGCTGATATCGAACATAAGGGATCCCTCTTCTTGTTATAGATACAAGAGCTCAAGGCTGACCCTTGTGCAGGAGCTGGCAAGCCAGTTCCTACACAAGGGCGCTTGTGCAGGTTCAATCCCTGATTGTAGTGCCGATCACTTCAACCGCGGTGACGACCACGGAAGTAGTTGATCAGGCCCTGGGTCGAGGCATCTTCGGCCGAGGTTTCCTCAGCGCCTGTCAGGCGGTTGTAGACGCCTTTGCCCAGCTCCTTGCCCAGCTCAACGCCCCATTGGTCAAAAGCGTTGATGCCCCAGATAACGCTCTGCACGAACACCTTGTGCTCATACATCGCCACCAGTGCGCCGAGGCGGCGCGGGCTGATCCGTTCGACCACCAGGGTGTTGCTCGGGCGGTTGCCAGGGATGACTTTGTGTGGCGCCAGTTTCTGTACTTCTTCCTCGGCCATGCCTTTGTCACGCAGCTCGGCTTCGGCTTCGCTGCGGGTCTTGCCGAGCATCAGCGCCTGGCTCTGGGACAGGCAGTTGGCATACAGCCACTGGTGATGGTCGGAGACCGGGTTGAAGCTGACGATCGGCACAATGAAGTCGGCCGGGATCAGTTGGGTGCCCTGGTGCAGCAACTGGTGGTAAGCGTGCTGGCCGTTGCAGCCCACGCCGCCCCAGATCACCGGGCCCGTGTCGACCGCAACCGGCTTGCCGTCCTGGCGCACGCTTTTGCCGTTGGATTCCATGTCCAGTTGTTGCAGGTGCTTGGTGATGTTGCGCAGGTAGTGGTCGTACGGCAGGATCGCATGGCTCTGTGCGCCCCAGAAGTTGCCGTACCACACACCCAGCAGACCCAGCAGCACAGGCATATTCTGCTCGAATGGGGTGTTCTGGAAGTGCTGGTCCATGGAGTAGGCGCCAGACAGCAGTTCCTTGAAGTTGGACATGCCAATCGCCAGGGCGATAGGCAAGCCGATGGCCGACCACAACGAGTAACGGCCGCCGACCCAGTCCCACATCGGGAAGATATTCTCTTCACGGATACCGAAGGCCACGGCCGCCGCGTTGTTGCTCGACACGGCGATGAAGTGGCGATACAGCTCGGCTTCCGAGCCACCCTGGGCCAGGTACCAGGCGCGGGCGGCCTGGGCGTTTTTCAGGGTTTCGAGGGTGTTGAAGGATTTCGACGAGACAATAAACAGCGTGGTCTCGGCGCGCAGCTTCTGGGTGAGTTCGTGGAACTCACTGCCATCGATATTCGCCAGGTAATGGCAGCGCACACCTTTGTGGGCGTAGGACAACAGCGCTTCAGAGACCAGCTCCGGGCCGAGGAACGAGCCACCGATGCCGATGTTTACCACGTCGGTGATCGGCTTTTCGGTGTAGCCGCGCCACAGGCCATCATGGATGCGGCCCACCAGATCGGTGATCTGGTTCAGCACCTTGTGCACGTCGGGCATGATGTTGGTGCCGTTGACCGACAGCTTGTCGCCCACCGGGCGGCGCAGTGCAGTGTGCAGCGCCGGACGACCTTCCGAAGAGTTGACCGGCTCGCCGTCGAACAGCGCCTTGATCGCGCCTTTGAGATCGACTTCGTTGGCCAGGCCCACCAGCAGGTCGCGTGTTTCAGGGGTAATCAGGTTTTTCGAGTAATCGAGGAACAGCCCGCAACTGCTCAAAGTGAACTGGGTAAAGCGCTGGGGATCGGCATTGAACGCTTCGCGCATGCTGAAATCCTGCATGGCCTGGCGATGTTGATTGAGCGCTTGCCAAGCGGGCAGAGCGGTAACGTCATGGGGAGTGCGGTAGTACGCCATCGCTGCGGGTTTCCTTTTTATTGCTGGGACTGCCTTTAGGACACTTCTAAACCCGGAACGTCCAGTCTTGTATCAAGGATTGGGTTCCAGATAGCGCTAACTATAACGCCGGGCGATTACATTAAACCTAGCGTGTCGATATGTCTTGGCTTTGTCTGTGCAGAGGCCGGTACTTTTTTATACCGGGGCCTGAGGGGGGTTACAAAACAACTATGGGAGCCGCTTTGTATGGGAGCGGGCTTGCCCGCGATTGCAGACTGTCAGTCGATGCATTTGTCGCTGACCCACCGCCTTCGCGGGCAAGCCCGCTCCCACACAAGCCTTTCCTACAGTGGAGTATCGCCAGGATCAGGCGGGTAGCGTGAGGTGCAGGTTGTCGATCAGCCGGGTCGCGCCCAGGTAAGCGGCAACGAGGATCACCACATCACGATCCTCGACAGTTGCAGGGCGCAGGTGCTGGCCCTGGCGAACTTCCAGGTAGTCCATCCGCAGGCCGGCGGCCTCGATGTGCTGGATCTGTTCGGCGCGCAGTTTGGCAAAGTCGCGGTCGCCGGCTTGGATCGCGGTGGCGATCTGGCAGAGGCTGCGGTACAGCACCGGGGCGATGGCGCGCTGTTCTTCGCTCAGGTAACCGTTGCGCGAGGACAGCGCGAGGCCGTCCTCGGCGCGCACGGTGGGCTCGCCGATGATCTGGATCGGCATGTTCAGGTCGCGCACCATGGCGCGGATCACCGCCAGTTGCTGATAGTCCTTTTGCCCGAATACCGCCAGGTCAGGCTGGACCATGTTGAACAACTTGCTCACCACGGTCGCCACACCCTCGAAGTGGCCCGGACGGCTGGCGCCGCACAGGCCTTCGGACAATTGCGGCACGCTGACTCGGGTCTGCACGGTCATGCCGCCGGGGTACATCTCGTCAACCGTAGGGGCAAATAGTAGGTTGCAGCCTGCCACCAGCAGCTTTTCCTGGTCGGCGGCGAGGGTGCGTGGGTACTTGTCCAGGTCTTCGCCGGCGCCAAACTGCAGTGGGTTGACGAAAATGCTCGCCACCACGAAGTCGGCTTGCTCGGCGGCGCGGGTCACCAGCGTAGCGTGACCGGCATGCAGGTTGCCCATGGTGGGCACGAAGCCGATGCGCTTGCCGGCGCTACGCGCGTGAGTGACGGCGGCTCGCAGTTCGCGCAGGGTTTTGACGGTGTTCATGCAGAGAATCCGTGTTCGATGCCTGGGAAGGTAACGGCTTTGACTTCGGCGACATAGGCGCTCAGTGCAGCCTGGATGTTGTCCTGGCCGGCCATGAAGTTCTTCACGAATTTTGGTGCGCGGCCAGTGAGGTTCAGGCCCAGCATATCGTGCAGTACCAGGACCTGGCCGTCAGTCGCGCTGCCCGCACCAATGCCGATCACCGGGATTTTCACCGCCTGGGTGATTTCTTGCGCCAGTTCGCTTGGCACGCATTCGAGTACGATCATCGCGGCGCCAGCCTGCTCCAGGGCGATGGCATCGGCACGCATCTGCCGCGCCTGGGCTTCATTGCGGCCCTGGACCTTGTAACCACCGAGGATGTTCACCGACTGTGGCGTGAGGCCCATATGCGCGCATACCGGCACGCCGCGTTCAGCTAACAGGCGGATCGACTCGGCGAGCCACACGGCACCTTCCACTTTGATCATATGCGCCCCGGCCTGCATCAGCTTGCCGGCGTTCTGGAACGTCTGCTCCAGCGTCGCGTAACCCATGAACGGCAGGTCGGCGATGATGAGCGCGCCCTCGTTACCGCGCTTGACGCTGGCGGTGTGGTAGGCGAGCTCATCGGTGGTGACGGGGAGGGTGCTGTCATTCCCTTGAAGAACCATGCCCAGGGAGTCGCCTACCAGTAACACCTCGACGCCGGCCTGGCAGCAGGCCTGGGCGAACGTGGCGTCATAGCAGGTCAGCATGGCGATTTTTTCACCTTTGAGTTTGAGGCTCTGCAAGGTGGTCAGGGTAATGTCTGGCATGAAAAGGGTCCTCGTTCAGGCGCTTGGAAACAGCGAGTAACGCGCGTGAGTCTTCGTTTATACAGGCGCACTTTCTTCAGAGCAGTGCTTATAAGGCCTGGATTGCGCCCTTCAGCGCCGGGTTGGCGGCAGCGGGACGCCTATAGTCGTGAGGAGGACTCGGGAAGTCAATTGGATGTGTTACCGCATTGTTACGAGCGGGGTGTTACCGCTGTTACTGATGCGATTGTAGGAGCGAGCTTGCTCGCGAAGAACATCTAGACAACGCGTTTAATCAGGCCGCCTGCATTTATATTGACGATTTTCGCGAGCAAGCTCGCTCCTACAACCGCAGGCGTTCGAGGCCGACGAACGGGCATTCGCCGAGCACTTCGCTGAGTAGGCGGCCGTCAGGCAGTTTTAAAGTGGACGGCGCCAATTCGGCAAGTGGATAGAGCACAAAAGCCCTTAGATGCATTTGGTAATGAGGCACCTTGAGGCGCGGCTCGTCGATCAGGCGATCACCAAACAGCAGGATATCCAGGTCCAGGGTGCGTGGCCCCCAGCGCTCAAGGCGTTCGCGGCCCTGATCGTTCTCGATGGCCTGCAGCGCATCCAGCAGTACCAGCGGCGCAAGCGTGCTGTCCAGCGCCGCCACGGCATTGGTGTAGCGCGGCTGGCCGCTAAGCAGGGAATCACTTTGATAGAAGGCAGAAACACCCGCGAATGTGGTGTTCGGCAATTGCGCCAACGCCTTGAGGGCGTCGCGCAACTGCTGTTGCGGGGCAGCAAGGTTGCTGCCCATACCGATGTAGATACGCTCCACCGTGCTTATTCGCCAGAGGTGTCGGCGGCACTGCGCTTGCGTTTGCTGCCACTGCTGCGGCGGCGTTTCTTCGGCCCGTCGCCAGTGGCTTCGCCTTTGCTGCTGAGCTCACGGATCATCTCGCGACGTTCGCTGTCATTGGCGTCCTGGTAGTCGGTCCACCATTCGCCCAAGCCATCGGTCTGCTCGCCGGCGCTTTCGCGCAGCAGCAGGAAGTCATAGCCGGCACGGAAGCGCGGGTTGTCCAGCAGCAGGTCGGCACGTTTGCCACTGCGGCGTGGCAGGCGCTCCTGCATGTCCCAGATCTCGCGGATCGGCATGGTGAAACGCTTGGGGATCGCGATGCGCTGGCACTGTTCAGCGATCAGTTCGTGGGCGGCTTCCTGCATCGCTGGAATTGGCGGCATGCCACGGTTCTGCAGGCGCAGCACCCGGGCTGGCAACGCAGGCCAGAGCAGGGCAGCAAACAGGAAGGCCGGGGTCACCGGTTTGTTCTGTTTGATCCTAAGGTCAGTGTTGATCAAGGCTTCACTGATCAGGGTGTGGGTGTACGTCGGGTTGTGCTCCAGTGCATCGGCGCTGGCCGGGAACAGTGGGTCGAACAACTGCAGGTCCACCAGCATTTCGAACGTGTCGGCGGCATGCCCGGACAGGAACAGCTTGAGCACTTCTTCGAACAGGCGCGCCGAGGGGATTTCCCGCAGCATCGGAGCCAGTTCGCGAATCGGCGCGGCTGTGTGTTTCTCGATACCGAAGTTCAGCTTGGCGGCAAACCGCACGGCCCGCAGCATGCGCACCGGGTCTTCCTGGTAGCGCTGCGTGGGGTCGCCGATCAGGCGGATCAGGTGATTGCGGATATCGTGCACGCCGTTGGCGTAATCGAGGATGCGCTCGCTGACCGGATCGTAATAGAGGGCATTGATGGTGAAGTCGCGACGTTGCGCGTCTTCTTCCAGGGTGCCGTACACATTGTCCCGCAGGATGCGTCCGCTTTCGTTGCGGGAAGATTGGTTGCTGTCTTCCTCTTCATCGTTTTGCGGGTGGCCCGCGCGGAAGGTCGCGACCTCGATGATCTCGCGACCAAAGTGGATATGCACCAATTTGAAGCGCCGGCCGATGATCCGCGCGTTGCGAAACTCGGCACGCACTTGTTCAGGCGTGGCGCTGGTGGCGACGTCGAAATCCTTTGGGGTGATGTTGAGCAACATGTCGCGCACGCAACCGCCGACCAGGTAGGCCTGGTAGCCAGCGTTCTGCAGGCGTTCGACGATGTTCACCGCATAACGGCTGAACTGGGCGCGCTGCAGCGAATGTTGATTGCTGTTGAGCACTTCAGGCGTGCTGCGAATGTGTTGCGTACGACGCAAGGGGGAACGGAATGACTGGAACAACTTCTTCAGCATGGGATGCACTGTTTGAAGGAATGTTCGGCCATAACGAAGAATGACCGCATGATGGGCCGGGATTCTAGCATTTAGTCAGGGGATGGTGTAGGAACTAGCTGCAAGCCGTGAGCCAGATGCTTAAATGAGGCCGGTTGACGCTCAAATCGCAGAAACTACAAGGGGAGCCGAAGCTCCCCCAGAAAGTAGTTGCGTGCTCTATTTTTATTATTGATTTCGGGCTTCTTGTTTTTGTTGATCGCCCTCGTCATGAGATTTGACCTTCATGACACTCCCAATCGGGAGTCAAGAGCAAACGGATTGCTTTGGTCGCTGTGTTGCGATGATCAATGATCCAACCAGTTCAGGCTCTGCCTTAGGGCAGTTTTTGTTGTTCTCGGCCTGGTTGCGGGGCAAGCCCCAAATGCAACGCCTCTCCAAAAGAATCAGTTAGCTGCGCCTCCGCCGTGTTGTTTTTATTGTGCGTGAGTCGATTCGTCTTATTTTTATTGTGTGTGTACGGTGCTTTTTATTGTTCTTGTACTAAGCATATAGCAGGGTGCGTGCCAACTTTTGCAAACCCCAGCAAAACAAGGGGTTTGGTCGGATCTGGTGGGTTTGGCGGGCATAAAAAAGCCGGGGCTTCGTTACCGTAAGCCCCGGCTTTTTGTTACGTGAATATCTGAGGTAACAGTTTTTTCACGTTTGGGGTGTTACCCCATGTGAGTTGGCCTCAGCTTTCGCTGGCAACCCCGGTCTTGCGCCTTGGAATGCCCAGGCGCTGGCGCCGCTCCCACAGGCATTTGCGGCTGACGCCCAATTTGCGCGCCAGTTCGGTCTCGGTCATGTGGTCCTGGTGTTCCAGGACGAAGTGCTGGAAGTAGTCTTCCAGGGACAAGTCTTCCGTGGGCTCGTGGCTGGTGTTACTGCCGCCCTGTTGGGGGGCCAGGCCAATGAAGTCGTCATCGTCCAGGTCGCTCAGTTCGATGTCGATGCCCAACAGCTCTGCGGAGATCTGCGGGCTTTCCGAAAGGATTACCGCGCGCTCCACGGCGTTTTCCAGCTCGCGCACGTTGCCTGGCCACGAATAGTGGCGGATGGCCTGTTCGGCGTCGGCCGCAAACGTCAGGTCGGTACGGTTGACTCGTGCGCTCTGGCGCAACAGGAACGCATTGGCAATCTCGTTGACGTCGGCGCCGCGTTCACGCAAGGCCGGCAGCTTGAGGGCGATCACGTGCAGGCGGTAGTACAGGTCTTCGCGGAACTGGCCGATCTTGGCCAGGCTTTTCAGGTCGCGGTGAGTCGCGGCGATCAGGCGCACATCGACTTTTTGCGACTGGACCGAGCCCACCCGACGAATCTCGCCTTCCTGCAACACTCGCAGCAGGCGCGCCTGGGCTTCCAGGGGCAGTTCACCGATTTCGTCGAGGAACAGCGTGCCGCCGTCCGCCGCTTCTACCAGGCCTGCGCGTCCGGCGCTGGCACCGGTAAAGGCACCTTTCTCATGGCCGAACAGTTCGGACTCGATCAGGGATTCAGGGATTGCCGCGCAGTTCACCGAAATCATCGGCGCCTTGGCACGCTTGGACAGGTTGTGCAGGGCGCGGGCCACCAACTCCTTGCCGGTACCGGACTCGCCCTGGATCAATACATTGGAGTCCGTGGGCGCAACCTTGCGGATCTTGACGTACAGGTCCTGCATGGGCGGGCAGGAGCCGATGATGCCGATTTCGCCATTGCTGTTGTCGACCCCGGGCTTGTCGCTGGCGGCCTTGCCGGCCGGCCGTTCCGCCGGGGCACTGCTGGCCGATTGACGATCACGCAGGATGCGAGCCACCGCCTGGAGCATTTCGTCGTGATCGAAAGGCTTGGCGATGTAGTCCACCGCGCCCATCTTCATCGAGTCGACGGCGGAGCGCAGGCTGGCGTAGCTGGTCATGATCAGCACCGGCGTACCCTGGCCCAGCTTGATCAGTTCGGTGCCCGGTGCGCCAGGCAGGCGCAGGTCACTGACGATCAGGTCAAAGGTGGGAATGCTGAAACGCTCCTGGGCTTCCTGCACCGAGCCGGCTTCGCTGACCTGGTACTGATTACGTTCAAGCAGGCGACGCAAGGCAGAGCGGATAATGGTTTCGTCTTCGACGATCAAAATGTGCGGCATTGATTCAATTCTCTCGACGGTCTCAGTTCACAGCGGACGTCGCTTCGACATGACGCGGCAAGGTCACCCGAATACGGGTGCCGCGTTGGCTTTCGGTGTCAGCCGGGCTGTCGATGGTGATTTGTCCATAATGCTCTTCAACGATGGAATAGACCAGTGCAAGGCCCAGACCGGTACCTTCACCAGGGTCCTTGGTGGTGAAGAAGGGTTCGAACAATCGGTCCATGATGTTCTGTGGAATACCGCTGCCTTCGTCCTCCACGATCAGGTCGACCGTGTGCTCGAAAGCCTCGCTCTTGACCCTTACCGCACTGCCGGCGGGTGTCGCGTCGCGGGCATTGGACAGCAGGTTGATCAGCACCTGGGCCAGGCGTTGTGAGTCGCCGACCACCCAGTGTTCCGGATCGCACAAGTTATAGAACTGTACTTCGAAATTGCGCCGGTTCAAGGCCAGCAGCCCAATGGCATCCTGGGCGACTTCGGCCAGGCACACGGCTTCATCGTGATTCTGGTGGCCGCCGGCATGGGCAAAGCTCATCAGCGATTGCACGATGCGCGAGACGCGTTTGGTCTGTTCGAGGATCTGCCCGCTGATTTCGGTGATTTCGTCGTCCTCTTCGCGCTCTTCGCGCAGGTTCTGCGCCAGGCACGCGATACCGGTGATCGGATTGCCAATCTCGTGGGCCACCCCGGCCGCCAGGCGCCCGATACTGGCCAGGCGCTCGGAGTGCACCAGTTTGTCTTCGAGCATTTGGGTTTCGGTCAGGTCTTCGACCAGCAATACCAGGCCACTGTTACCGGGGGCCAGGGGCTCGTCGATCGCCGCTTTGTGCAGGTTCAGCCAGCGCGTCTGGCCGTCGAGGGCCAGATGCTGTTTGTGCAAGTGTTCGTCCGGCAGGTTGATAAAGCCCTGCAGCAGTTCCTTCCACGGATCGGCGATGGTGGTCAGGCGCGAGCCCACCACGCGTTGGGCGGCGATGCCGGTCAGCTCTTCCATGGCCTTGTTCCACATCAGGATTTCCTGGTCCTTGGCCAGGGAGCAGACGCCCATGGGCAGTTCCTGCAGGGTCTGGCGGTGGTAGCGGCGCAGGGCGTCGAGTTCGGCGGCAAGGCCGGTGAGGCGCGAGTGGTAGTCCTCCAGCCGGCTCTCGATGAAGTGGATATCTTCGGTGACATAGTTTTCGCCGCCGGCCTTGTAGGGCAGGAAAGTCTCCACCATGTCCTGGGACACGCTGGGGCCCATCAACCCCGACAGGTTGGCCTCGATGCGGTCGCGCAGGCGGCGCAGGGCATAAGGGCGGCGCTCATCGAAGGGCAGGTACAGATCGCGCAGTGCCTGCTCCACTTCCTTTTGCGCAGCCTTGGCGCCCAGGGGCTTGGCCAGTTGGGTGGCGAACTCCTGGGGCGATGCCGCATGCAGTTCACGGCGTTGCGGGCGGCGCACGTTATCCACCGCGCAGGCTTCGGCAGCGCTGGTTTCTTCGGGGCTGGCGTTGGTGAACAGGGAAATCAGGGTGAACATCAGCACGTTGGCCGCCAGCGAGGCGATGGCAGCCATGTGCCAACTGGTGTCATCCAGCACGTAGATCATGTTCAGCAGCGGGATATAGAAGCCCTGCAGATTACCGACCAGCGGCAGCAGCATAGTCACCAGCCACACCAGGATCCCCGCCAGCAGCCCGGCGATGAACCCGCGTCGATTGGCGGTCGGCCAGTACAGCACCGACAGAACCCCCGGCAAGAACTGCAAGGTGGCGACGAAGGCCACGATTCCGAGGTTGGCCAGGTCCTGCTCGGCCGCCATCAGCAGGTAGAAGCCATAGCCGGCCATGATGATGGCTACGATCAGCGCGCGGCGTGTCCATTTCAGCCAGCGGTAGATGTTGCCTTCGGCAGGCGGCTGGTACAGCGGTAGCACCAGGTGATTGAGGGCCATGCCCGACAGCGCCAGGGTGGTGACAATGATCAAGCCACTGGCCGCCGATAAGCCGCCGACGTAGGCCAGCAATGCCAGGGACTTACTGTTGGCCGCGATGCCGATACCGAGGGTGAAATATTCCGGGTTGGTGGTGGCCCCCAGTTTCAGGCCGGCCCAGAGGATCAGCGGTACTGCCAGGCTCATCAGCAGCAGGAACAGCGGCAAGCCCCAACTGGCGCTGACCAGCGAGCGCGGGTTGAGGTTCTCGGTAAAGGTCATGTGGTACATGTGCGGCATGACGATGGCGGAGGCAAAGAACACCAGCAACAGCGTGCGCCATGGGCCTTCTTGCAACGGGGTGTGCAGGGCGGCGAGGGCGGTCTGGTTTTGCAGCAGCCACAGCTCGAGTTGCTGCGGGCCGTCGAACACCCCGTACAGCGCGTACAGGCCCACGCCACCGATAGCGATCAGCTTGATCACCGACTCGAAGGCAATCGCAAACACCAAGCCTTCGTGTTTTTCCCGGGTGGCGATATGCCGCGAGCCAAAAAAAATCGTGAACAGGGTAATCAGCGCACAAAAGCTCAGGGCCACCCGATGTTGCACCGGTTCATGGGTGAGGATGCTGATGGAGTCAGCCACGGCCTGGATTTGCAGGGCCAGCAGCGGTAGTACGCCGATCAGCATGAAAATGGTGGTCAGCGCGCCGGCCCAGGTGCTGCGAAAGCGGAACGCAAACAGGTCGGCCAACGACGACAACTGGTAGGTGCGGGTGATCTTCAGGATCGGGTACAGCAACACCGGCGCCAGCAGGAAGGCCCCGGACACCCCGAGGTAGCTGGAAAGAAACCCATAACCGTACTGGTAGGCCAGGCCCACCGTACCATAGAACGCCCAGGCGCTGGCATACACGCCCAGCGACAAGGTGTAGGTCAGCGGGTGGCGAATGATCGCCCGCGGGATCATTCCACGCTCACTGATCCAGGCCACCCCGAACAGCGCCGCCAGGTAGGCGGCGCTGATCAGCAGCATCTGGGTCAGGCTAAAGCTCATCGGCATCTTTTTGGCTCTGCAGGATAAAGGTCACGACGATCAGGATCAGCCACAGCAGATAGGGGCGATACCAGGCGCCCGTGGCGTCGATCCACCAGTCCATGATGGCGGGAGAAAACAGGTAGATCCCGACGACCAACAGCAGGACCAAGCGATAGATGTACATGTTGGCCTCTGATTGAAAAACTGCGGCGATGTTAACGGATGGCTGGCAGGCTGCAAGCGCCTTCAGTGTAATTGCGCCTCGGCCAATGTGAGTGTGCGCGGGATCCGGGTGGCATCCCAGTGCGCAATGCCCCAATCCAGCAATTCTCGTGGGCTGGCATGGTGCAGTTCATCCCCCGGTTGTTGGCCGAGCGCGCGCAACGCCCTCAGTAGCAACGGCGTGGCCTGGTCGGGCGTCAACGGCGGGGAGCGATAGGATTTGCCCAGCTTGTTACCGTCCGGCTGGGTGATCAGGGGCACATGCAGGTAGCGCGGCTGGCGCAGGCCCAGCAGCTCCTGCAGGTACAACTGGCGCGGTGTGGAGTCCAGCAGGTCGGCGCCGCGCACGATATCGGTGACGCCTTGCCAGGCATCGTCGAGCACCACGGCCAGTTGATAGGCGTACAGGCCGTCGCGGCGGCGGATGATGAAATCGCCGACATCGCGCCCCAGGTGTTGTCGGAATTGGCCTTGAACACGGTCGGTGAAGTGGTATTCCAGCTCGGGAACCCGTAGACGAATGGCGGCATCCTGCTGGTCGTGACCGGCATTGCGGCACAGGCCGGGGTAAATGCCGTTATACACTTCCAGTTGCTTGCGTGAGCAGGTGCAGGCGTAGGCCAGGCCATGGTTGAACATATCGTTCAGTACTTTGGCGTAGGCATCATGCCGCTCGCTTTGGCGGACCAGTTCGCCGTCCCATTCAAAACCGTAGCTTTCCAGGGCATGCAGGATCGCCGCCTGGGCGCCGGGTTCTTCACGGGGTGGGTCGAGGTCTTCCATGCGCATCAGCCAGCGGCCGTGATTGGCGCGGGCGTCGAGGTAGGAGGCGAGGGCTGCAACCAGGGAGCCAAAGTGCAAATGGCCGCTGGGCGTGGGGGCGAAGCGCCCGATATAAGGAGAGGCTGTCATGGCCTGGATATTACTGGAAAACCGCCAAACTCCAGAAACAAAAATGGGGCGTTTGCACGCCCCATTCGTTCAGCTCGGCAGGGATTACTTGCCGACCTGTTTTTCCTTGATTTCGGCCAAGGTCTTGCAGTCTACGCACATGTCAGCAGTAGGACGGGCTTCCAGGCGACGAATGCCGATCTCGACGCCGCAGGATTCGCACCAGCCGTACTCTTCGTCTTCGATCAGTTGCAGCGTCTTGTCGATCTTCTTGATCAGCTTGCGCTCGCGATCACGGGCGCGCAGTTCAAGGCTGAACTCTTCTTCCTGGCTGGCACGGTCGGCCGGGTCAGGGAAGTTGGCTGCTTCGTCCTTCATATGGTCAACCGTACGGTCGACCTCCTGCATCAAGTCCTGCTTCCATTTCTGCAGGATCTTGGTGAAGTGCTTGCGCATGGGCTCGCCCATGTACTCCTCGCCCTTCGTCTCGATGTAGGGTTCGAAGCCGCTGATGCTCTGTTGCTTTGCTTGGGTGGACATGAATAGACCGCCTCTCACTCTTCTAATCCATTGCGCAGGATTGCAACATCACCGACACCTGCCGGCCCTGCGGCTGCAAGCGGGCGAACTTACCAGATAGATTCGGGGTGCGCCACTCCCGGTTGTCTGGGCCCGTCACGCGGGGGTTGCAAACTGTTGCGACCCGCCATGGAAGGGCATCCACCGTCTCGAATGATGATTTTAGTCTTTTTGCAGGCGCTTGCCCGGCTCATCATCCCGGTCGGGCAGGCAATAGAACATGTTTTACCTCACGGGTTCGGTAGAATCCCGATTTTGTCCTCATTGTTAAGGAAGGCTAATGGCTCAGCCCTACAGTGCTCGCAGTCGTGCTATCGAACCGTTTCATGTCATGGCGTTGCTGGCGCGGGCCAATGAGTTGCAAGCTGCGGGCCATGATGTGATTCACCTGGAAATCGGCGAGCCGGACTTCACCACCGCCGAGCCGATCATCCAGGCCGGCCAGGCCGCGCTGGCCAATGGCAAGACCCGCTACACCGCCGCCCGTGGCCTGCCGGAGTTGCGCGAGGCCATCAGTGGTTTCTACCAGCAGCGCTACGGCTTGAATATCGACCCCGAGCGCATCCTGATCACCCCGGGCGGCTCCGGGGCCTTGCTCCTGGCCAGCAGCCTATTGGTGGATCCCGGCAAGCATTGGCTGCTGGCGGATCCCGGCTACCCCTGCAACCGGCACTTCCTGCGACTGGTGGAAGGCGCGGCGCAATTGGTGCCGGTCGGTCCCGAGGTGCGCTACCAGCTGACCGCCGACCTGGTGGAGCGCTATTGGAACCAGGACAGTGTGGGGGCCTTGGTCGCCTCGCCGGCCAATCCGACCGGAACCATCCTGACCCGCGATGAGCTGGCCGGCCTGTCCAGTGCGATCAAAGCACGCAATGGCCATCTGGTGGTGGATGAGATCTATCATGGCCTGACCTATGGCACTGATGCGGCCAGCGTGCTGGAAGTGGATGACGAGGCGTTTGTCCTAAACAGTTTTTCAAAGTATTTCGGCATGACCGGTTGGCGCCTGGGTTGGCTGGTGGCACCGCCCGCAGCCGTGGGCGAACTGGAGAAGCTGGCGCAGAACCTGTACATCAGTGCACCCAGCATGGCCCAGCATGCGGCATTGGCCTGTTTTACCCCGCAAACCCTGGCGATTCTCGAAGAGCGCCGGGCCGAGTTCGGGCGCCGGCGTGACTTTTTGTTGCCGGCCTTGCGTGAGCTGGGTTTCGGTATTGCGGTCGAGCCCGAGGGCGCGTTTTACCTGTATGCCGATATCAGCGCCTTTGGCGGTGATGCTTTCGCATTTTGCCGGCACTTTCTTGAAACCGAGCATGTGGCATTCACGCCGGGGTTGGATTTCGGTCGCTTCCAGGCGGGTCATCATGTGCGTTTTGCCTACACGCAAAACCTCGACCGTCTCCAGGAAGCCGTGGAGCGGATTGCCCGTGGCTTGCGGAGTTGGCAAGGCTGATGCTTTTTAATCCTCCTCTCGAAGAAGGCCGGCTGATTCGCCGTTACAAGCGTTTTCTGGCCGATATCGAAACCGCTACTGGCGAACTGCTCACCATCCACTGCCCGAACACCGGCTCGATGTTCAACTGCATGGTTGAGGGCGGCCCGGTCTGGTTCAGCCGCTCCAACGATCCCAAGCGCAAACTGCCGGGCACTTGGGAGATTGCGCAAACCCCCCAGGGCCGCCTGGCGTGCGTCAACACCGCGCGGGCCAACCAGTTGGTTGAAGAGGCGCTGAATGCCGGGGTGATCACGGAGCTCAACGGCTTTACCGCGTTAAAGCGTGAAGTACCCTACGGCCAGGAGAAGAGCCGTATCGACTTTCGCCTGGACTACCCTGGCGGCGCAGCCTATGTCGAAGTCAAAAGTGTCACCCTGGGCTTTGACGGCACGTCTATCGCGGCGTTTCCCGATGCGGTGACTCAGCGTGGCGCCAAGCACTTGCGGGAGTTGGCGCACCTGGCCCGTAGCGGTGTACGAGCCGTGCAGTTGTATTGCGTGAATCTGTCCGGCATTGATGGCGTAAGGCCCGCTGTGGAAATAGATGCGGGGTACGCCGTTGCGCTGCGCGAGGCCAAGGCTGCCGGGGTGGAAGTCCTGGCTTACGGCGTGCAGGTGAGTGCCCAGCAAATCTGCATCGACCGCCCATTGTTGGTGTTGCTCAACGATTAGAGTTGTACCCACAACCCCTGAGCGTCTTCACGGCCGGGCAGGGGCGTCAGGCTCTGGCCCGCGCAGGGGCCGGCGACGCATTCGCCGTTTTCGATCAGAAACAACGCGCCATGGGTGGCACATTGGATCATGCTCGCGCTGGGGTCGAGAAACCGGTCAGGTTGCCACTCCAGCGGTACGCCGCGATGAGGGCAACGGTTGATATAGAAATACACGCGGCCTTCGCGGCGTACGGCAAACAGCTTGCGGCCATCGAGATCGAAGCCGCGACTGCTGCCAGGGGCCAGTTCGTGGGAGGGGCACAGAAACTTCATAGGTGTTCTCAGGTGGCGCGGCTCAAGGGCTGTAGAGTGATCCGGGGTTTGCGGGTGAGCCCGGTGCTTGACGTGCAAATGCAAACAATTATCAAATGCCGGCTTCGCCCGTTGGCTGACTGCGTGCTCAGTACGATGCCAGGCGGTCATATGACTGACCCCACCCTTGGAAGGAAACCCTTTTATGCGCCTGAGTACCAGCGCTATTGCGCTTGTTGTTGGACTGCTGGTCAACCACGTGGCGCAAGCCGCTGAGCTGCCTCAACGCTGGGTCAGCGCCGGCGGTGCGTTGTCGGAGTGGGTGGCGGCCCTTGGCGGGGAGTCGAAGCTGGTGGGTGTCGATACTACCAGCCAGCATCCGCAGTCGCTCAAGGCGCTGCCGAGTATCGGTTACCAGCGCCAGCTCTCCGCCGAAGGGATCCTGAGCCTGCGCCCGCAGATCCTGGTGGGCACCGAGGAAATGGGGCCACCACCGGTGCTGGCGCAGATTCGCAATGCAGGGGTGCAAGTGGAACTGTTCTCCGCGCAACCGGACCTGCCGACCCTGCAAGGCAACCTGCAACACCTGGGCAAGTTGTTGGGGGCCGAAGACAAGGCCGCGGCACTGTTCAGTACTTATCAACAGCAACTGAACCTGCAGAAAAAGACCGTGACCCAGGCGCAAGCCCGGCAAAAGGCGCCCGGCGTGCTGCTGGTGCTCGGGCATGCCGGTGGCAAGCCGCTGATCGCTGGCACGGACACGGCCGCCGATTGGGTGTTGCAACAAGCGGGTGGGCGCAACCTGGCGACGCACAGCGGCTATAAGCAGTTTTCGGTTGAGTCGCTGGCGGGGTTGAGCCCAGAAGTGCTGGTGTTCTCCGACCGCGCCCTGAGCGGCGAGGCAGCCCGCGCGGCCTTGTTCAAAGAGAACCCGATTCTGGCGAAAACCTCGGCGGCCCAGTCAGGCCGGGTGTTTGAGTTGGACGCCACGCTGCTGGTCGGTGGCCTGGGCCCGCGATTGCCGGCTAGCCTGCAAGCTTTGTCCGCCGGGTTCTATCCCGCTAGAGCCCAAGCCGCACCATGACCACTCTGGTTAAACCGCGTGCGCTGTTTATCGGCTTGAGCCTGTTGTGTGTATTGGCGATCTGGCTGTCCCTGGCCCTGGGGCCGGTCAGCCTGCCGTTGCTCGACACATTGCGCGCCGCCCTGCGTTTATTGGGCGTGCCCATCGAGGCCCAGGGCCTGGAGCAGGCTGAACTGATTCTTGGCCAGATCCGCCTGCCGCGCACGTTGCTGGGGCTGGCGGTTGGCGGGGTGCTGGCGCTGTCGGGGGTGGCCATGCAGGGGTTGTTCCGTAACCCGTTGGCCGACCCGGGGCTGGTCGGGGTGTCCAGTGGGGCTGCGCTGGGGGCCGCGGTGGCCATCGTCGGCGGCGCGGCTTTCGGTGGCCTGCCGGACGCGGTGGGGCCGTATCTGCTGTCGCTGTGTGCATTTCTTGGTGGCTTGGGTGTGACTGCATTGGTGTATCGCCTGGGGCGTCGCGACGGCCAGACCAATGTTGCAACCATGCTCTTGGCCGGCATCGCCTTGACCGCCCTGGCGGCTTCGGCGGTGGGCCTGTTCACCTACCTGGCGGATGACGCCACTTTGCGCACCCTGACGTTCTGGAACCTGGGCAGCCTCAATGGCGCCAGCTACTCGCGGTTGTGGCCGTTGCTGCTGGTAAGTGCGGGCGTGGCGCTATGGCTGCCGCGCCGGGCCAAGGCGCTCAATGCCTTGCTCCTGGGCGAATCGGAGGCCAGCCATCTGGGGATCAATGTCGAGGGGCTCAAGCGCGAACTGGTGTTTTGCACGGCCCTTGGGGTGGGCGCAGCGGTCGCTGCTGCAGGGCTGATCGGTTTTGTCGGGTTGGTGGTGCCGCACCTGGTGCGGCTATTGGCGGGGCCGGATCACCGCGTGCTCCTGCCGGCCTCGGTACTGGCGGGTGCGAGTCTGTTGCTGTTCGCCGATCTGGTGGCCCGCCTGGCGCTGGCACCGGCTGAGTTGCCCATCGGCATTGTTACGGCCTTTATCGGTGCTCCGTTTTTTCTCTACCTGCTGTTGCGAGGACGCGCCTGATGCTGCGAGTGGAAAACCTGCAGATCCGCCGCGGTCGCAAAACCGTACTGGCCGATGTGACCCTTGACCTTCGGCCGGGTGAAGTATTGGGTGTGTTGGGGCCCAATGGAGCGGGTAAAAGTACCTTGCTGGGCGCGTTGTGCGCGCAATTGCATCCGGATGAAGGGCGAGTCTGGCTGGACGAACGCGAGCTCAAGGATTGGCAGGGCGCGCAACGGGCACAGCGGCTGGCGGTGCTGCCCCAGGTGTCGACCCTGGATTTTGCTTTTCGCGTCGAGGAAGTGGTGGGCATGGGGCGCTTGCCCCACCAAAGCGGGCGGGTACGCGACGATGAAATCATCGAAGCGGCCTTACGCGCTGCCGATGTAGGCCATTTGAGTGGGCGTAGCTACCTGGCCCTGTCCGGCGGTGAGCGCCAGCGCGTGCACCTGGCGCGGGTGCTGGCGCAATTATGGCCGGGCGAGGCGGGGCAGACGTTACTGCTCGATGAGCCGACCTCGATGCTTGACCCCTTGCACCAGCACACCACCTTGCAGGCCATCCGCAGCTTCGCCGACCGTGGTGCCGCCGTGCTGGTGATCCTCCACGACTTGAACCTGGCGGCGCGCTACTGCGACCGCATCCTGCTGTTGGAGAATGGCCGCCCCCATGCCCTGGATACGCCGACGCAAGTGTTGCGTCCTGAGCTGCTCAAGGCAGTGTTTGGCCTGGATGTGCTAGTGCAGCCCCATCCTGAACTAGGCCATCCACTGATCATCGCCCGCTAAAACCGGTAGGAGCCGGCAAGCCAGCTCCCACAAGGAATGCACTCATGTGCCTGGGCCATAAAACGCAGGCAAAAAAAGACCCGGCAAGAGCCGGGTCAAATAACCGTGATTAGCCTGATGAGGAGATAATCTGAGAGTCCGAACCAATGGTCTTTCAGTTATCGGCTGATCTCGCGACCAGTTGTGATAATCATAACGATTCTCATTTGAGAGTCAACATTTGTTTTTGCACCCTGGAAGGTTTTCCTCAAACGCTTGTTTGGAATCCCCGCAAACACTGGGCTTTGGCTCTTCTCAGTTCTTATTGCGTGCCGACAACGCTTCCAATTGGCGATTCAAGGCTTCCTTGCGCTCGGTTGGAATATCGTTCCAATGCACGTCCATCAATGCGCCCTCGATGGCATACAGCAGGACCTTTGAAGCCCGAAAGCCGCGGGTACGTACCGCCCGGTAGGCGTCTACCGCGCCCAGGCGACGCAGGTCCGAAGCGCTATGAATGCCCACCGCATGCAGCCATTGCGCCGAGGTCTTGCCAAGGTTTTTCAGGTGTTGCAGCTCATCATTCATCAAGCCTCCTTGCGACGGCCGAATGGTTCGGTGGGTATCGTGACCAGGCAAGCCTGAAAGGAGTGTAGCGCTCAGTAGGAAAAGCGTAGTTGTTTGCTCAGAAACGACGTAAACGCTTCTAAGGCTGACGCTGGAATCTTGACGGTGGCAGGTGCCGGCCCCCAGCCCGCATTGCGCGCAGCTGGGTATCAAGGTGTACGGTCAGCGGGTGCGGTAACGCAGGCGAGTGCCGAAATTGACCGACATGAGGATCTCGTCAGCGCTCAGTTCTGGGGGGAAGTAAGTGCCCGAGATCTGCGCATGGGCCAAGCTCGCGCCTTCCAGCGCGCAGTCGCGCAAGTCCAGGCCACGCAGGTCGGCAGAACGGAAATAGGCGTCGGTAAAATCCACGCCCTCGGCGTCCAGGTGACGCAGGTCGAGCCCACGGAAGTCGCCGCCGCGCATATCTATGACGCCATCCTTGGGGCGCTCCTGATTGAAGCCACGGATGTCATCTTTATGCAGCAGCGCGTAGAGCGGGGTATCAAGCAGCTTCGGCTGGCCCATGGCGGCATCTCCTGTTGGACTTATAATGCCATTATAGTGCCACTATTTCCGGCCGTGAGCTGTTAACGGCATCACGGCCAGGAAATATTTCTTACAACCCTGGCAGGTGCTGGCGAACATGGGCAACCAGCGCGTCCAGCGTCCCGCTCTCATTGGTCTCGACCCGCTTGCTCAGCAGCAGCTCTTCGGCGCCCAGGGCATCACGGCTGGCTTGCTGCTGTTCAATGACCGCCAGGGTGGCGTCGGACGGATCGTTTTTATCTGCCTGACGTTTTGCCAGCCAGCTAGCGATAACTGCCTGCGGTGCATTGCAATCCAGGATCAGGAATGGCGCGCCGGTGGCTTCTGCGACTTTGGCGGCAGCGTCTCGTTGCTCGCGTTTGAGGTAGGTTGCGTCCAGGACCACCGGGAAGCCTGCGCGCAGCACGGTTTCGGCGAGGGTATTCAGGCGGGCGTAGGTCGCGGCACTGGCGTCCGAGGCATAGATCCCGGCTTGCGGAGTGTTCTCCACCTGCTGCTCGCCGAACAGGCGTTTACGCTCGACATCCGAGCGCAGGCGAATGGCGCCCAGCGCGTCCACCAGGCGCATCGCCACATGGCTCTTGCCGGTCGCCGACACGCCATGGGTAATTGCCAGGAAGCGCGAGGGGATCGTGCTGTAGCTTTCGGCCAGGTTGGCGTAGTTGCGGTATTGACGCAGGGTGGTTGCACGTTCGACCGGAGTTGCCTCGGACGGCATGCTGAACAGCGCGACCTTGGCGCGGACCAGCGCGCGGTAGGCTTTGTAGAAGTTCAGCAGCTCCAGGCTCTGGTAGTCGCCGGTCAGCTCCAGGTACTGGCTGATAAAACGCCGGGCCAGGGACTTGAGACCACGGTCTTCCAGATCCATGGCCAGGAAGCCGGTGTCGGCGCACACGTCGGTGAAGCGGAACGGTTCGTTGAACTCGATGCAATCGAAGATCACCACGTGCCCGTCGATCATGGTCGCGTTGCCCAGGTGGATATCACCGTGGCACTCGCGGATAAAACCATTGAGCTTGCGCTGCTCCAGCAGGGGCTTGAGGCGTTCAAAGCTGCTCTCGGCCCAGGCTTGCAGTGCTTCCAGTTGGGCCAGGTCGGCCTTGTCACTGAGGAACGGAAGAATCTGCTCGAAGTTCTGCCGCACCGGCGCCATCACTTCGTTCGGGGTGCCGGCCGGATGTGCCTCGGGAACCTTGGGCGCGTTCAGGTGAAATTGCGCAATCTGGCTAGCCATCTCATCAATGTGGCCGCTGGTCAGCTCGCCGTTGGCCTGCAAGGTACTCAGCAGTTGGCTTTGCGGGAACTGGCGCATTTTCAGCACATGTTCGATGGCGGGGCCTTCGCCGCCCAGTTGCGGTGCTTCAACGCTGCCGGTGATCGGCAACACTTCAAGATACAAATCTTGCGTCAGGCGTTGGTTCAGGCGCAGCTCTTCGTTGCAGAAGTGGGCGCGGGCATCCAGTTGGGTGAAGTCGAGGAAGCCGAAGTTCACCGGCTTCTTGATTTTATAGGCATAGGGACCGGTGAGCAGGACCCAGGAAATATGGGTTTCGATGACTTGAAACGTTTCGACCGGATGAGGAAACAGGGCCGGGTTTTGCAGGGCGGCAATCAGGGGCTGGCTCACGGGCGATCCTTCGGAGTCTGGGAAAATAATGGAGCGCATTATGGCCGCTCAAGCCGGTCATGCAAACCGCCGTCCGGTTCATGTTGATCATCAATAAAGTGCGTATAATCCGCCGCCATGACTCGTACTCGATCTCCCCGTTCCCGTAAAAAACCTCCTTCCCGCAGCCTGCGCCCCTGGTTGGGCTGGGCGCTCAAGCTCGGCCTGGTGGGCCTGGTGGTGATCGCCGGCATCGCGGTCTACCTCGATGCGGTGGTGCAGGAGAAGTTCTCTGGCAAGCGCTGGACCATCCCGGCGAAGGTCTACGCTCGCCCGCTGGAACTGTTTACCGGCCAGAAGCTGAGCAAGGCCGACTTTCTCACCGAACTCGATGCGTTGGGCTACCGGCGCGAAGCCGTGGCCAATGGTCCGGGGGCGGCGGCGGTCAGCGGCAATACCGTGGATCTGAACACCCGCGGCTTCCAGTTCTACGAGGGCCTCGAAAAGGCGCAGCCGGTGCGCGTGCGCTTCTCCGGGGACTACGTGGCTGAGCTTTCTGCACTCAATGGCGGCAAGCTGCCGGTGGTGCGCCTTGAGCCATTGTTGATCGGCGGGATTTACCCCAAGAACCTTGAAGATCGCATCCTGATCAAGATCGATCAGGTGCCGCCGTATCTGCTGGAAACCCTGGTTGCGGTCGAAGACCGGGATTTCTATAGCCACTGGGGCGTATCGCCCAAGTCCATCGCCCGCGCCATCTGGGTCAACACCTCGGGTGGGCGGATGACCCAGGGCGGCAGTACCCTGACGCAACAATTGGTCAAGAACTTCTACCTGACCAGCGAACGCAGCCTGACCCGTAAACTCACCGAAGCCATGATGGCGATGCTGCTGGAGTTGCATTACAGCAAGCAGGAGATTCTGGAGGCCTACCTCAACGAAGTGTTCGTCGGCCAGGATGGTCAGCGCGCGGTGCACGGTTTCGGCCTGGCCAGCCAGTTCTTCTTCGGCCAGCCATTGTCCGAGCTCAAGCTGCACCAGGTGGCGCTGTTGGTGGGCATGGTCAAGGGACCGTCCTATTACAACCCGCGCCGCAACCCGGAACGGGCTCTGGAGCGCCGCAACCTGGTGCTCGATGTGCTGGAGCAGCAGGGCGTTGCGACCGCTGAACAGGTTGCTGCTGCGAAGAAGATGCCCCTGGGTGTCACCACCCGTGGCAAGTTGGCCGACAGCTCCTTCCCCGGCTTTATCGACCTGGTCAAACGCCAGTTGCGCGAAGACTATCGCGACGAAGACTTGACCGAAGAAGGCCTGCGGATCTTTACCAGTTTCGACCCGATTCTGCAGATGAAGGCCGAAGCCTCGGTCAGCGATACCTTCAAGCGCCTGGCCGGGCGTAAAGGCTCGGACGAAGTCGAAGCCGCCATGGTTGTGACCAATCCGGAAACCGGTGAGGTCCAGGCCATGATCGGCAGCCGCCAGGCCAGCTTCGCCGGTTTCAATCGGGCGCTGGATGCCGTGCGGCCGATTGGCTCGCTGATCAAGCCGGCGGTGTACCTCACCGCGCTGGAAAAACCGAGCAAATACACCCTGACCAGTTGGCTATCCGACGAAGCGTTTTCGGTCAAGGGCGCCGACGGCCAGGTGTGGAAGCCGCAGAACTATGATCGTCGCTCCCACGGCACCGTATTCCTGTACCAGGGGCTGGCGCATTCCTACAACCTGTCCACGGCGCGGCTTGGCCTGGAACTGGGTGTGCCGAATGTGCTCAAGACGCTGGCGCGGCTGGGCGTCAGCCGCGAATTCCCGGCGTTCCCGTCGATGTTGCTGGGCGCGGGGGGCTTGAGCCCGATGGAAGTGGCAACCATGTACCAGACCCTCGCCAACGGTGGTTTCAATACGCCGATGCGCGGGATCCGCAGTGTGCTCACGGCGGAAGGTGAACCGCTCAAGCGCTACCCGTTCCAGATCGAGCAGCGCTTTGATCCGGCCTCCATCTACCTGATCCAGAACGCCATGCAGCGCGTCATGCGCGAAGGTACCGGGCGGTCGGTGTATAGCTCACTGCCGGGCAACCTGACGCTGGCTGGCAAAACCGGTACCAGTAACGATTCCCGTGACAGTTGGTTCGCCGGTTTCAGCCAGGACCTGCTTGCGGTGGTATGGCTGGGGCGCGATGACAACGGCAAGACACCCTTTACCGGCGCGACCGGCGCGTTGCAGGTCTGGACCAGCTTTATGCGCAAGGCCGACCCGCTGCCACTGAACATGCCACAACCTGACAATATCGTTCAGGCCTGGATCGACCCCCATACCGGCCAGGGCTCCGATGCCAACTGTCCGGGCGCGGTGCAGATGCCGTATATTCGCGGCAGCGAACCGCCAGCCGGCGCTCCGTGTGGCACAGGTGTGCCCACAGACGCGGATTCGGTGATGGATTGGGTCAAGGGCTGGATGAATTAAGCAAAGAGGATTTCAAGTGAACAAGTGGTTGATTCCGGCTATTACAACGTTAGCTTTGCTCAGTGGTTGCTCCAGCGTGCAGCGCGGCTCCATCCCTGTGGTGGATTCCGGCACGGCCGTGTCCAACAATGATCGGATTTCGGCCAATGGCGGCTTTCGCCAGACCGTGACCACCCGTCCCAACCCTGCCACGACCCAGGCCGTGCCGCAGGATTCTGGCGTGGTAGTGATGGTCCCTGGCGGAGGCGCCACCACGTCAGCGCCGATCAGCTCCGCGCCTTGGACGCCGGGCCCGATTACACCAGGGCCGTCGAATTCCGCGCCGATTGATACGGCGCCGATCAACCAGGGTTCCTACAACATGCCGTCGACACCGAGCGGGATTCCTTCGGCCAATGCTGGCGGCTTGTCTGCCGACGAGCAGTTGGACGGCCCGGTCCTGGCCTTGCTCACCACCGCGCAGCAACAGCAGGCCGGTGGCGACTTGAACGGCGCATCGTCCAGCCTCGAGCGCGCCCAGCGTGTTGCACCACGTGAGCCGCAGGTGCTCTACCGTCTGGCGCAAGTGCGCATGGCCCAGGGTGACGCGCCACAAGCTGAACAGTTCGCCCGTCGTGGCTTGACCATGGCCAACGGTCGTCCTGATCTGCAGGCCAGCCTGTGGGCCTTGATTGGTGATGCACGTGCCGCGCAAGGTGATGCTGCCGGCGCCGCCCAGGCCCGGCAAAAAGCCAAGGTCAGCCTCTGATGGATTCGCGTTTTCCGGCGATTGCCGAACAGTTGTTGTTGATTGAGCGTGAACTGCGTGTGCAGGGCTGGTGGGATGATGTGTCTCCCAGTGTCGAGGCGCTGAGCAGCGTCGAGCCGTTTTCTGTCGATACCCTGGATTTTCACCAGTGGTTGCAGTGGATTTTCCTGGCCCGGATGAAACAGATCCTGGAACAGGACTTGCCGCTGCCCAATGCGTCGGGAATCCTGGAGATGGCCGAGATGGTCTACGCCGATCGTCCGCGCGAGAGCCTCGGCTTGCGCAATGCGCTGAAAAAGTTCGACCAACTGATCGTCGACGCTCGTTAATTGCCTGACTGCCGGGTTTTCCGGCAGTCTTGCGCACATTTCTACCGCTTGACGACATTCAGGCGAGTTTTATCCCTCCTCAAACCCCTTTCTTCTTCGTTCTCATGCGCTTACTTGGAAAAAAGCGCAATTATTGCTTGACTTGAAGGGGCTGAAACAGAAGAATCCAAAGTCCGCTGTATCGGGACTGCCAGAAGCAGGCCCGCTCAGCAGATCATGAGGCGCACATCCGCGCCGACCTGTTACACCCGCAACGCGTTACCTCGCGCTGGGTGGGAAAAGCCCGCAACACTTGGGACGATCCCAATACTTGCTCAGTCAGTGCTGACGTAGTCGGCGACCACCGTCGCTCATGCTCTGTTGAGAAGTAAACCTATTAAGACCCGTCGGTTTTCAACGGACGGTATTCTGGCGTTTTAGAGGTGAACAACGTGGAGCTTTTATCTGGTGGTGAGATGCTCGTCCGCTTTTTGCGTGACGAAGGCGTCGACTATATCTACGGGTACCCAGGTGGTGCTCTGCTGCATGTCTACGACGCACTGTTCAAGGAACCTGGTGTTACCCACATCCTGGTTCGCCACGAACAGGCCGCGACCCATATGGCTGACGGTTACGCCCGTGCCACCGGTAAAGCCGGCGTGGTGCTGGTAACGTCCGGCCCAGGCGCAACCAATGCCATTACCGGCATCGCGACTGCTTATATGGACTCCATTCCGATGGTGATCATTTCCGGCCAGGTGCCTAGCACCATGGTTGGTACCGATGCATTCCAGGAAACCGATATGATCGGTATCTCCCGGCCGATCGTGAAACACAGCTTCATGATCAAGCATCCGTCGGAGATCCCGGACGTCATGAAAAAGGCCTTCTACCTCGCACAGTCCGGTCGCCCGGGGCCTGTGGTGGTCGATATCCCGAAAGACATGACCAACCCGGCGGAAAAATTCGAATACGTCTTCCCCAAGAAAGCCAAGCTGCGTTCCTACAGCCCGGCCGTTCGTGGGCACTCGGGGCAGATCCGCAAGGCCGCAGAAATGCTCCTGGCGGCCAAGCGTCCGGTGCTGTACTCCGGTGGTGGGGTGATCCTGGGTGGTGGTTCCGCACCTTTGACCGAATTGGCCAAGATGCTCAACCTGCCGGTGACCAACACCTTGATGGGCCTCGGCGCGTTCCCGGGTTCGGATCGTCAGTTCGTCGGTATGCTCGGCATGCACGGCAGCTACACGGCCAACCTGACCATGCACCATGCCGACGTGATTTTGGCCGTGGGTGCGCGGTTCGATGACCGGGTGATCAACGGCGCGAGCAAGTTCTGCCCGAATGCCAAAATCATCCACATCGACATCGACCCGGCGTCCATCTCCAAGACCATCAAGGCCGACGTGCCGATCGTAGGTCCAGTGGAAAGCGTATTGACCGAAATGGTCGCCGCGCTCAAGGACATTGGCGAGACGCCGAACAAGGAATCCGTTGCCAGTTGGTGGAAGCAGATCGACGAATGGCGTGGTGACCGCGGCCTGTTCCCTTACGACAAGGGCGACGGCAGCATCATCAAGCCACAGACCGTGATCGAAACCCTGTGCGAAGTGACCAAGGGCGACGCCTTTGTGACCTCCGACGTGGGCCAGCACCAGATGTTCGCCGCGCAGTACTACAAGTTCGACAAGCCTAACCGCTGGATCAACTCCGGTGGCCTGGGCACGATGGGCTTTGGTTTCCCTGCGGCCATGGGTGTGAAGCTGAGCTTCCCCGACACCGACGTTGCGTGCGTGACCGGTGAGGGCAGTATCCAGATGAACATCCAGGAGCTGTCGACCTGCCTGCAGTATGGCTTGCCGGTGAAGATCGTCTGCCTGAACAACGGTGTACTGGGCATGGTTCGCCAGTGGCAGGACATGAGCTACAACAGCCGTCACTCCCATTCCTACATGGAATCGCTGCCTGATTTCGTCAAGCTGGTTGAAGCTTATGGCCATGTCGGCATGCGCATCACTGATTTGAAGGATCTGAAGCCGAAGATGGAAGAGGCGTTCGCCATGAAGGATCGCCTGGTGTTCATCGACATCCAGGTCGACACCAGCGAGCACGTCTACCCGATGCAGATCAAAGACGGCTCTATGCGCGACATGTGGCTGAACAAGACGGAGCGAACCTAATCATGCGGCACATTATCTCCCTGCTTCTGGAGAACGAACCCGGCGCTCTGTCTCGTGTGGTCGGCCTGTTTTCGCAACGCAACTACAACATCGAAAGCCTGACCGTGGCCCCGACCGAAGACCCGACCCTGTCGCGTCTGACGTTGACTACTGTAGGTCACGATGAGGTGATCGAGCAGATCACCAAGAACCTCAACAAGCTGATCGAAGTGGTCAAGCTGGTCGATCTGTCGGAAAGTGCCCACATCGAGCGTGAGCTGATGCTGGTTAAAGTCAAGGCTACGGGTGCCCAACGTGCCGAGATCAAGCGCACTACCGATATTTATCGTGGGCAGATCGTCGATGTGAGCGCCAGCGTTTATACCGTGCAACTGACCGGTACAAGCGACAAGCTGGACAGCTTCATCCAGTCGATCGGGACGGCCTCGATTCTGGAAACCGTACGCAGTGGTGTCACCGGGATTGCCCGTGGCGACAAAGTACTCAGCATCTAACCCAAATTAGTGAATGGCCTTACGGCCTGGATATATAGAGGAACCTCATGAAAGTTTATTACGAAAAAGATTGTGACCTGTCGATCATCCAGGGCAAAAAAGTCGCCATCATCGGCTACGGTTCCCAGGGCCACGCTCAAGCGTGCAACCTGAAAGACTCCGGCGTTGACGTGACTGTTGGCCTGCGCAAAGGCTCGGCGACCGTTGCCAAGGCCGAGGCTCATGGCCTGAAAGTGACTGACGTTGCTTCCGCTGTTGCTGCTGCCGACCTGGTCATGATCCTGACCCCGGACGAGTTCCAGTCCGCGCTGTACAAGAACGAAATCGAACCGAACATCAAGAAGGGCGCTACCCTGGCCTTCTCCCACGGCTTCGCGATCCACTACAACCAGGTTGTACCGCGCGCTGACCTCGACGTGATCATGATCGCGCCGAAAGCACCGGGCCACACCGTGCGTTCCGAGTTCGTCAAGGGCGGCGGTATCCCTGACCTGATCGCGATCTACCAGGACGCCTCGGGCAACGCCAAGAACGTTGCACTGTCCTACGCTGCTGGCGTTGGTGGTGGTCGTACCGGCATCATCGAAACCACCTTCAAGGACGAGACCGAAACCGACCTGTTCGGCGAGCAGGCTGTTCTGTGCGGCGGTACCGTCGAGCTGGTAAAAGCCGGTTTCGAAACCCTGGTTGAAGCTGGCTACGCGCCGGAAATGGCCTACTTCGAGTGCCTGCACGAACTGAAGCTGATCGTTGACCTCATGTACGAAGGCGGTATCGCCAACATGAACTACTCGATCTCCAACAACGCTGAATACGGCGAGTATGTGACCGGCCCGGAAGTGATCAACGCCGAATCCCGTCAGGCCATGCGCAACGCCCTGAAACGTATTCAGGACGGCGAGTACGCCAAAATGTTCATCAGCGAAGGCGCAACCGGCTACCCTTCGATGACCGCCAAGCGTCGTAACAACGCCGCTCACGGTATCGAAATCATCGGCGAGCAACTGCGCTCCATGATGCCGTGGATCGGTGCCAACAAGATCGTCGACAAAGCCAAGAACTAAGTCGTACGTATCAAGTGAAAACGCGGCCTAGGCCGCGTTTTTTCGTTTGAGGGCTGGTTCTGGTATAAAGCTGCATCGTTTGCGGGCGAACACTCGCCGCAAGTGTCTGTCGAATTTTTTCACACCGTTGCAAGGTAAAGTCCATGAGCGAACGTCCCGAAGAGCCAAACCAGGCCTCTGACGCCGAAAGCCTGCTACCGATCGATGAGCATGTCGAAGAAGGGCATGACGCGGAAGGCCGCAAGGTCCGGCATCGTGGCATCTATCTTCTGCCCAACCTGTTCACCACGGCGAACCTGTTTGCCGGTTTCTACTCCATCATCAATTCAATGAGTGCCCAGAGCGCATTGGCGGCAGGTGATGCGGCGAGTGCCAGCAAATATTTCGGTTTTGCCGCCATCGCGATCTTCGTGGCCATGGTGCTCGACGGCCTTGATGGGCGCGTGGCGCGGATGACCAATACCCAAAGCGCCTTCGGTGCCGAGTACGACTCGCTGTCGGACATGGTTGCCTTTGGTGTCGCACCTGCGTTGTTGGCGTTTGCCTGGGCGCTGGGGGATATGGGCAAGGTTGGCTGGATGGTTGCCTTCATCTATGTGGCGGGAGCTGCGTTGCGTCTGGCGCGCTTCAATACTCAGGTAGGCACTGCCGACAAGCGCTACTTCATTGGCCTGGCCAGCCCTGCTGCGGCAGGTGTGGTGGCGGGTATTGTCTGGGCGTTCAGTGACTATGGTATCCAGGGGTCGAAGATGTCGTTCCTGGTAGCCTTGATGGTCGCGGCGGCTGGCATGCTGATGGTCAGCAACATCAAGTACAACAGCTTCAAGGAGTTCGATCTGAAAGGGCGGGTGCCTTTCGTGGCAATTCTGGTGGTGGTGCTGGTTTTCGCGGTCGTCTTCAGCGATCCGCCGCGGATTCTGCTGCTGGCGTTCCTGGTATATGCCGCTTCGGGTCCGGTTCAATACCTGTTGCATCTTCGCCGGGACAAAACATTGCCTTAATGTAATTTCCCCCATACTCCGCAGTCTATTGGTGCATCAGTTCTCCAATGCTGCGGAGTTGCCATGTTAATCAAATTGCCCAAAGCGTCCGACTGCCACGAATCGGATGTCACCCCAGAATCCCTCTATTTCTCCCGTCGCAGTTTGCTCGGTGGCGCGCTTGCCGGTATGGCGGCCAGTAGCCTGCCGCGTTGGGCGAGTGCGGCTGACACTGCGCGTTATGCTGATGTCGAGCCCGGCAAGGCGCCTGGCTGGTTCGCCGAAAAGCTTCCAGGTACGCAATGGCAGGCAGTGACGGTAAAAGATGAGGCCATCACCCCGTTCAAAGATGCGACCCACTACAACAACTTCTATGAGTTCGGTACAGACAAGGGCGACCCCGCGGCAAATGCCGGATCGCTCAAGACCGAGCCATGGAGTGTCGTAATTGATGGCGAGGTTGCAAAACCGGGGCGTTACGCCTTGGAAGACTTCATGAAACCGTACCAGTTAGAGGAGCGGATCTATCGTCTGCGCTGTGTCGAGGCTTGGTCGATGGTCATTCCCTGGATGGGGTTCCCCATATCAGCCCTGCTGAAGCAGGTTGAGCCGACCTCCAAGGCCAAGTACATCCGCTTTGAAACCCTCCAAGACCCCAAGAGCATGCCGGGCCAGCGTTCGAGCTTCGGCCTGATCGACTGGCCTTATGTAGAAGGGTTGCGCCTGGATGAAGCGATGAACCCTCTGGCGATCCTGGCAGTGGGCATGTATGGGCGTGAATTGCCCAACCAGAACGGTGCGCCGCTGCGTTTGGTGGTGCCATGGAAGTATGGTTTCAAGAGTGTGAAGTCCATCGTGCGGATCAGCCTGGTAAGTGAGCAGCCGAAAACTACCTGGCAAAGCATTGCGGCGGATGAGTATGGGTTTTATGCGAATGTGAATCCCACGGTCGACCATCCGCGCTGGACCCAGGCGCGAGAACGACGCCTGCCCAGTGGTTTATTCAGCCCGAATGTGCGCGAGACGCAGATGTTCAACGGTTACTCGGAAGAGGTCGCC
>NZ_CP026881.1:3635000-6289439 GCF_002949995.1 Pseudomonas sp. LG1D9
CAGAATGTCGCGGTGAATACGTTCCCGGGCCTTGTACACACCGCCCGTCACACCATGGGAGTGGGTTGCACCAGAAGTAGCTAGTCTAACCTTCGGGAGGACGGTTACCACGGTGTGATTCATGACTGGGGTGAAGTCGTAACAAGGTAGCCGTAGGGGAACCTGCGGCTGGATCACCTCCTTAATCGACGACATCAGCTGCTCCATAAGTTCCCACACGAATTGCTTGATTCATTGAAGAAGACGAAAAGAAGCAGCCCGAAATTGGGTCTGTAGCTCAGTTGGTTAGAGCGCACCCCTGATAAGGGTGAGGTCGGCAGTTCGAATCTGCCCAGACCCACCAATTTTGTGTGGGAAACGCCTGTAGAAATACGGGGCCATAGCTCAGCTGGGAGAGCGCCTGCCTTGCACGCAGGAGGTCAACGGTTCGATCCCGTTTGGCTCCACCACTACTGCTTCTGTTTGTATAAAGCTTAGAAATGAGCATTCCATCGTTGTGATGGTGAATGTTGATTTCTAGTCTTTGACTAGTTCGTTCTTTAAAAATTTGGGTATGTGATAGAAAGATAGACTGAACGTTACTTTCACTGGTAACGGATCAGGCTAAGGTAAAATTTGTGAGTTCTCTTAGTTGAGAAATTCGAATTTTCGGCGAATGTCGTCTTCACAGTATAACCAGATTGCTTGGGGTTATATGGTCAAGTGAAGAAGCGCATACGGTGGATGCCTTGGCAGTCAGAGGCGATGAAAGACGTGGTAGCCTGCGAAAAGCTTCGGGGAGTCGGCAAACAGACTTTGATCCGGAGATGTCTGAATGGGGGAACCCAGCCATCATAAGATGGTTATCTTACGCTGAATACATAGGCGTAAGAGGCGAACCAGGGGAACTGAAACATCTAAGTACCCTGAGGAAAAGAAATCAACCGAGATTCCCTTAGTAGTGGCGAGCGAACGGGGACTAGCCCTTAAGTGGCTTTGAGATTAGCGGAACGCTCTGGAAAGTGCGGCCATAGTGGGTGATAGCCCTGTACGCGAAAATCTCTTAGTCATGAAATCGAGTAGGACGGAGCACGAGAAACTTTGTCTGAATATGGGGGGACCATCCTCCAAGGCTAAATACTACTGACTGACCGATAGTGAACTAGTACCGTGAGGGAAAGGCGAAAAGAACCCCGGAGAGGGGAGTGAAATAGATCCTGAAACCGTATGCGTACAAGCAGTGGGAGCCCACTTTGTTGGGTGACTGCGTACCTTTTGTATAATGGGTCAGCGACTTATTTTCAGTGGCGAGCTTAACCGAATAGGGGAGGCGTAGCGAAAGCGAGTCTTAATAGGGCGTCTAGTCGCTGGGAATAGACCCGAAACCGGGCGATCTATCCATGGGCAGGTTGAAGGTTGGGTAACACTAACTGGAGGACCGAACCGACTACCGTTGAAAAGTTAGCGGATGACCTGTGGATCGGAGTGAAAGGCTAATCAAGCTCGGAGATAGCTGGTTCTCCTCGAAAGCTATTTAGGTAGCGCCTCATGTATCACTGTAGGGGGTAGAGCACTGTTTCGGCTAGGGGGTCATCCCGACTTACCAAACCGATGCAAACTCCGAATACCTACAAGTGCCGAGCATGGGAGACACACGGCGGGTGCTAACGTCCGTCGTGAAAAGGGAAACAACCCAGACCGTCAGCTAAGGTCCCAAAGTTATGGTTAAGTGGGAAACGATGTGGGAAGGCTTAGACAGCTAGGAGGTTGGCTTAGAAGCAGCCACCCTTTAAAGAAAGCGTAATAGCTCACTAGTCGAGTCGGCCTGCGCGGAAGATGTAACGGGGCTCAAACCATACACCGAAGCTACGGGTATCATCTTCGGATGATGCGGTAGAGGAGCGTTCTGTAAGCCTGTGAAGGTGAGTTGAGAAGCTTGCTGGAGGTATCAGAAGTGCGAATGCTGACATGAGTAACGACAATGGGTGTGAAAAACACCCACGCCGAAAGACCAAGGTTTCCTGCGCAACGTTAATCGACGCAGGGTTAGTCGGTCCCTAAGGCGAGGCTGAAAAGCGTAGTCGATGGAAAACAGGTTAATATTCCTGTACTTCTGGTTATTGCGATGGAGGGACGGAGAAGGCTAGGCCAGCTTGGCGTTGGTTGTCCAAGTTTAAGGTGGTAGGCTGGAATCTTAGGTAAATCCGGGATTCTAAGGCCGAGAGCTGATGACGAGTTACTCTTTGAGTGACGAAGTGGTTGATGCCATGCTTCCAAGAAAAGCTTCTAAGCTTCAGGTAACCAGGAACCGTACCCCAAACCGACACAGGTGGTTGGGTAGAGAATACCAAGGCGCTTGAGAGAACTCGGGTGAAGGAACTAGGCAAAATGGCACCGTAACTTCGGGAGAAGGTGCGCCGGTGAGGGTGAAGGACTTGCTCCGTAAGCTCATGCCGGTCGAAGATACCAGGCCGCTGCGACTGTTTATTAAAAACACAGCACTCTGCAAACACGAAAGTGGACGTATAGGGTGTGACGCCTGCCCGGTGCCGGAAGGTTAATTGATGGGGTTAGCTAACGCGAAGCTCTTGATCGAAGCCCCGGTAAACGGCGGCCGTAACTATAACGGTCCTAAGGTAGCGAAATTCCTTGTCGGGTAAGTTCCGACCTGCACGAATGGCGTAACGATGGCGGCGCTGTCTCCACCCGAGACTCAGTGAAATTGAAATCGCTGTGAAGATGCAGTGTATCCGCGGCTAGACGGAAAGACCCCGTGAACCTTTACTATAGCTTTGCACTGGACTTTGAATTTGCTTGTGTAGGATAGGTGGGAGGCTTTGAAGCGTGGACGCCAGTCTGCGTGGAGCCAACCTTGAAATACCACCCTGGCAACTTTGAGGTTCTAACTCAGGTCCGTTATCCGGATCGAGGACAGTGTATGGTGGGTAGTTTGACTGGGGCGGTCTCCTCCTAAAGAGTAACGGAGGAGTACGAAGGTGCGCTCAGACCGGTCGGAAATCGGTCGTAGAGTATAAAGGCAAAAGCGCGCTTGACTGCGAGACAGACACGTCGAGCAGGTACGAAAGTAGGTCTTAGTGATCCGGTGGTTCTGTATGGAAGGGCCATCGCTCAACGGATAAAAGGTACTCCGGGGATAACAGGCTGATACCGCCCAAGAGTTCATATCGACGGCGGTGTTTGGCACCTCGATGTCGGCTCATCACATCCTGGGGCTGAAGCCGGTCCCAAGGGTATGGCTGTTCGCCATTTAAAGTGGTACGCGAGCTGGGTTTAGAACGTCGTGAGACAGTTCGGTCCCTATCTGCCGTGGACGTTTGAGATTTGAGAGGGGCTGCTCCTAGTACGAGAGGACCGGAGTGGACGAACCTCTGGTGTTCCGGTTGTCACGCCAGTGGCATTGCCGGGTAGCTATGTTCGGAATAGATAACCGCTGAAAGCATCTAAGCGGGAAACTAGCCTCAAGATGAGATCTCACTGGAACCTTGAGTTCCCTGAAGGGCCGTCGAAGACTACGACGTTGATAGGTTGGGTGTGTAAGCGCTGTGAGGCGTTGAGCTAACCAATACTAATTGCCCGTGAGGCTTGACCATATAACACCCAAGCAATTTGCGTCGAAAGGCCAGATTGCGGTGTGTGAAGACGAAACGAACCGAAAGTTCGACTCTTGCAAAACACCGACTTCTATTACATACCCAATTTTCTGAAGCGAGGCCAGCTGGTCACGACTCAGTACCCGAATTTCTTGACGACCATAGAGCATTGGAACCACCTGATCCCATCCCGAACTCAGTAGTGAAACGATGCATCGCCGATGGTAGTGTGGGGTTTCCCCATGTGAGAGTAGGTCATCGTCAAGATTAAATTCCGAAACCCCAATTGCGAAAGCAGTTGGGGTTTTGTTTTGGGCGGTCGAAAAGGTTCTGGCATATCGCCACTGTTCACCCCGACAAATTTGCACAGTTATTTCTGAGCCAGAACACTAGAATAGACGCCTGATCATTTTAGACTTAGAGCCCTATATGTCCGACCCGGTTGATACCCCTCAGGTGTCCGACCTACCTCTGGAGGACCTGGTTGCCTGTCATGAGTGCGACTTGCTGATGCGCAAGCCAGAACTTGCGCACGGTGAAAAGGCCCTGTGCCCGCGCTGTGGTTATGAGATGTACGCCCACCGCTACAATGTCGTCGAGCGCAGCCTGGCCTTGGTGATCGCGGCGCTGTTGCTGTACATCCCGGCGAACTTTCTACCCATCATGCAGCTCAATCTACTCGGGCAGTCTTCTGAAGACACGGTCTGGAGCGGCGTAGTCGCCCTGTTTAATACCGGGATGCAAGGCGTGGCCGTGGTGGTGTTCCTGTGCAGCATGGGCATTCCATTGCTTAAGTTACTGTGCCAACTGGCGGTCTTGCTCAGTATTCGTTGGAACGTAGGCCGCAACTACGGCCTGTTGCTGTACCGCATTTATCACCATCTGCGCGATTGGGGGATGCTTGAGGTCTACCTGATGGGCGTGCTGGTGGCGATCGTAAAGTTGGCCGACATGGCCGCCCTCAGCGTAGGCCTGGGACTGGCCTGTTTTGTCAGCCTGTTGATGGTCCAGGTGCTGCTGGAGGTAGTCATGTCACCTCATCAGATCTGGCAAGCGTTGTCCGGGGAGGACGAACATGCGGGCGATTGATGCTGGCATTCTGATCTGTACTGAATGTCACGAATTGAACAGGCAAGACCCGGACACCGACGAGCAAACCTGCACCCGTTGCGGCGCGTTGGTCCACGCTCGCCGTCCGAACAGCCTGATGCGCACCTGGGCATTGCTGATTACTGCGGCAATTCTGTACATCCCGGCTAACCTGTTGCCTATCATGACGGTCAACTCCCTGGGGCAGGGCGCGCCGAGCACGATCATGGCCGGCGTGATCGAACTGGTTCAGCACGGTATGTTCCCGATTGCCGCCGTGGTGTTTATTGCCAGTATCCTGGTACCAACCTTCAAGCTGGTAGGCATCGCGCTGTTGCTGTTCTCGGTGCAGCGTCACCAGCCGCTTTCTGCCCGACAACGCATTATCATGTACCGCTTTATCGAATTCATCGGCCGCTGGTCCATGCTGGATATTTTCGTGATCGCTATTCTGGTTGCGGTCGTAAACTTTGGGCGACTTGCCAGTATCGAGGCCAATCTCGGTGCCGTGGCATTCGCCAGTGTGGTGATTTTGACGATGCTTGCTGCAGTAACTTTCGATCCCCGACTGATTTGGGATAACACGGAGTCGGACGACGACCATGACTGATTTGCCAAAGGCTAAAACCCGCCCCGCTTCGAACTGGTCGGCCATATGGGTACTGCCCTTGATCGCCCTGGTGATCGGCGGCTGGCTCGGATGGCGTGCCTACAGCCAGACGGGCATCGAGATCCAGGTTCGCTTTGAGAGCGGCGAAGGCATCCAGGTCAACAAGACAGAAGTGGTCTACAAAGGCATGCCTGTGGGCAAGGTCAAGACCCTGGCCCTGGATGATGAGGGCAGTAATCGCGGGGTGATTGCCACCATCGAGATGAACAAGGATGTCGAGCAGTACCTCAAGGCCAATACGCGCTTCTGGCTGGTCAAGCCAAGCGTCAGCCTGGCTGGCATTACAGGCCTGGAAACCCTGGTCTCGGGCAACTATATCGCTGCCAGCCCTGGCGACGGCGAGCCTACGCGCAAGTTCAAGGCGCTCTCCGAAGAGCCACCTTTATCCGACGCCAAGCCCGGCCTGCACCTGACCGTCAAGGCCGAGCGGCTCGGCTCGCTCGACCGTGGCAGCCCGGTGTTCTACAAACAGATCCAGGTCGGCCAGGTCAAAAGCTACCTGCTGTCCGCCGATCAAAACACCGTCGAGGTGAAGATCTACATCGAGCCAACCTACGCCAGCCTGGTGCGCAAACATACGCGCTTCTGGAATGCCAGCGGCATCAGCATCGACGCCAACCTGTCCGGGGTCAAAGTGCGCAGCGAGTCCCTGGCCAGCATTGTTTCCGGTGGTATCGCCTTCGCCACGCCGGAGAATCGCAAGGACAGCCCGCCCACCGATCCGAGCCTGCCGTTCCGCCTCTACGAAGACTTCGATGCCGCCGCCGCGGGTATCCGCGTCAAGGTCAAGCTCAGTGACTTCGAGGGCCTGCAGGCAGGTCGCACACCGGTGATGTACAAAGGTATCCAGGTCGGCAGCCTCAAGGCTCTGAAGGTGGACTCTGATCTGTCCAGCGCCAGCGCCGACCTGACCCTCGACCCATTGGCCGAGGACTACCTGGTGGAAGGCACCCAGTTCTGGGTGGTCAAGCCGTCCATTTCCCTGGCGGGCATCACTGGCCTGGAAGCGTTGGTAAAGGGTAACTACATTGCCATCCGTCCCGGCGACAAAGGCGCCAGCCCGCAACGCGAGTTTGTCGCGCGGCCCAAGGCGCCACCGCTGGACCTGCGCTCCCCAGGCTTGCACCTGGTCCTGCTCACCGAGAGCCTCGGCTCCCTGGAGGTCGGCAGCCCGATCCTCTACAAGCAGGTCAAGGTCGGTTCGGTACAGAGCTATCAGTTCTCGCGCAAGCGCAAGCAACTGGTGATCGGCGTGCATATCGAGAAGGAATACGAAGGCCTGGTCAACGGCTCGACGCGTTTCTGGAACGCCAGTGGCGTGACCCTTACCGGTGGACTCACCGGCGGCATCCAGGTCAAAAGCGAATCGCTGCAAAGCCTGATGGCCGGTGGTATCGCCTTTGAAACCCCTGAGCCGAATGTGCCGCTGAGAAATCGCATTCCACGTTTCCGCCTGTTTGCCGATCATGAAGCCTCCAGCCAACGCGGCACCCTGATCACCATCAAGGTGGACCGCGCCGATGGCCTGCGCACCGACACGCCAATCCGCTTCAAAGGCCTGGACGTGGGCAAGATTGAAAGCGTCGACCTGAGCGCCGACATGCAGTCGGTGATGCTCAGCGCACGCATCACCGAAGTGCCTGAGCGGATCGCCCGCGCCGGCAGCCAGTTCTGGGTGGTCAAGCCCGAGTTGGGCCTGATGAAAACTGCCAACCTGGAAACCCTGGTCACAGGCCAGTACATCGAAGTTCTGCCACCGGTGAAAAGCACCGGCCCGCAAAAGAACTTCGTGGCCCTGGCCCAGCCGCCAGAGACCAATGTGCAGGAGGCCGGCTTGAGCCTGGTACTCAGCGCCGCCCGTCGTGGTTCGTTGAAAGTTGGCGTACCGGTCACCTACCGTGAAGTCACCGTGGGCAAGGTCACTGGATACGAGCTGGGCAAGACCGCTGATCGCGTGCTGATCCATGTGCTGATCGAGCCCAAGTACGCACCGTTGGTTCGCAGTGGCAGCCGTTTCTGGAACAGCAGTGGCTTTGGTCTGGACTTCGGTCTGTTCAAAGGCGCGACGGTACGCACCGAGTCCTTGGAAACCCTGATTCAGGGCGGGATCGCCTTTGCCACTCCCGACGGCGAGCGCATGGGCAACCCGGCGCTGCCTGAGCAGACGTTCCCGTTGTTCGACAAGTTTGAAGACGAGTGGCTGATCTGGGCGCCGAAGATCCCTCTGGGGAAATAAATCCAGGAGCCACAAAAAAGGCCGCGATCCAAAAGATCGCGGCCTTTTTATTGCTTCACAGGGGCTGGTCAGACCTCATCCAACTCCGGCTCGTCCGCCTGCACATTCACCGTCGCCTTCACCACATCATGGCGACGGATGTACTTCCAGTCCGCCTCATCGATGTAGATCCCGTTCGGCCCGCTGCCGCCTTCCAGGTCGATCGCCACCTGGGCGGAAACCTGTGGCTTCACACTGGCCAGGATCGGCACAAAGCCCAGTTGCAAGCTGGTTTCCAGCAGGGCTGCCTGGTTCTTCTCGTCGATATCCGCTGCCTCATCAAGGTAGTACGGCAGGCGCACACGACCGGCCTGGTCGCGGTCCATCAAGTGCAGCAACAAATACATGTTGGTCAGCGCCTTGATGGTCATGGTGGTGCCGTTGGACGCGGCACCATCGATGTCGGTGTGAATCACCGGCTGGCCATTGACCTTGGTGATCTCGAACGCCAACTCGAACAGATCCTTGAGCCCCAACTGGTTATGGTTGGCGGCGACCAGGCGCGCCAGGTATTCCTTGGCCTCTTCGTTCTTGTTGTCCTGCTCGGCGCTTTGGCTGAGGTCGAACACCGACAGGGTCTCGCCTTCCTCATACTGACCAGCGCTGTGGATGATCTGGTCGATATGCTTGAGCGCTTCCTTGTTTGGCGCGAGCACAATGCGGAAGCTTTGCAGGTTCGACACCTGGCGCTTGTTGATCTCGCGGTTGAACAGCGCCAACTGGTGCTCAAGGCTGTCGTAGTCGCTGCGGATATTACGCAGGGTCCGCGCGATATCCGTTACCGCCGCACGGCGTGCCTTGCCCAGGGTCAGGGCTTCGTCGGTACGGTGTGCGTACGCGTTGATCAACAGGTGCAGGCGACGCTCCATATCGTCTTCGCTGTCGAACTTGGCCACGCCCTTGAGGCGCACCTGGGCATACAACGCCTCGATCTGGCCATCGGCGCGCAGCAAACCTTGCCAGCTGTCCTGATAGTCGTTGAGCAGTGGCAGCAGGTTGTCCATGGAGTCGTCGACCGGGTCCATGAACGGTGTGCCGAACGGCAAGTCAGCCGGCAACAACTGACGACGGCGCAGCGCGTCATCCAAAGTGCGTTGCTTGGCTTCCATATCGCCGATTTGCCGGCCGACCAGCTGCAACTTGGCCGACAGCTGCTGGACGCGCTCGGTAAACGCATCGCTGGAGCGTTTCAACTCGTCCTGCGCGGCTTCCATTTGCGCCAGGTGCTCCAGTTTTTCGCCTTCCTCGGCGCTCAGGGTCTGGCTGCGACGGAAGTCTTCCAGGGCTTTCTGCGCATCCAGGACTTGCTGGTACAGCGCTTCAGTCTGGGTCTTGCTCGCCGCCCGGTCAGACGCTACCGCCTGCTGGGTTTTGAGTTGCTTGAGTTCTTTTTCCAGGCGTTCTTTCTGGTCGCGCAATGCCGCACGGTCCGCCAGGGCTTGCAGGGCAGGTGGCTCGATATGCGAGATGTCGATGGACAGCCCCGGCACTTCAAAGCGCTCGCCAGTGAAGCCATCAAGGATCAGCTCCAGGGATTTTACCCACTGGCCGTCTTCATCCAGGGTGATGCCATGTTCGCCCAGCGGCAGGCTGAACAGCGAACTGTTGAACAGGCGCATCAGACGCTCGACGTCTTGCTGTGAGAATTCTTCCCGCAGTTTGGCGTAGCTGTTGTTGTCGGCGTGATCGAGTTGCTGCTTGACCGACTTCAGGCGTTTTTCCAGGTCGCGCAGGCGCTCATCCAGATCCTCGGCGCTGAACTGTCGCGACTGCGCCAGGGCGCCGGCCAGTTCGTCGTGCGCATCCTTGGCCGCCAGCAGTTGCTGCTCCAGGACCTTGACGTCATCCACCAGCGCAAAGCGATGCTTGAGCACCGACAACTCGCCCAACCAGCGCTGGATACCGCTGATTTCCCGCTCCAGGCGCATCAATTCCTGGGTGCCACCGCGCTGATCGTTCTGCAGCGCATCCTGCTCGTTGCGGTAGTGTTCGGCCTGGATTGTCAGCTCTTCCTTGCGTGCACTGGCGTAGTCCGACCAGGTGCCCAGCAACGAATCGAGCAACGGCGACAAACGGTGCAGCTTGCCGCGCAGGACGTCGCGCTGTTTCACACCATTGGCCAACGCTTCGACCAAGGGGCCGGCGGCGACCAGGGAGTTGTAGTCCTGCTCCATGCGCCGTACATCGCGGAAGGCTTCTTCGCACGCGGCGATGTAATCCACGCTGCCAGAGCGCAGGCTGTGCTCGAACGCATCGAGGAACAGTTGCTTGAGCTTGGCCGCAGTGATTTCGCGCATGTGCAGCAGGTTGATAAACAGTGCGCGGAAGGTCTTCAGGCTTTGCTCGCTGGTGGAGCGCAGTGGAATCAGGGTCAGGTCCAGCGGGATCGAAGTATGGCCACCCACCAGCAAACGTCGCAGTTCATCGGGCTTGAGCTCATAGGCTTTCAGGCCTTCGCGCTCAAGGTTGGTGAACAGCTCTTTCTGGCGCAGGCAGGTGTCGTTCTTCTGATAGTGGGCCAGGTCCAGCTTGCCGGCGTAGGCAAAGAACTGGTGACCGAAACCGCCGCCCGGGCCGCGGCCGACCACGCCGATCACGTGGGGGCCATGGGGCAGGGACACTTCGACGAGGATGTAGCTGGTGTCGGTGGCAAAGTAGAAGCGTCGCGACTGTTCCAGGGTGTACTTGCCGAAGCTCATGTCCGACATGCGCGCCAGGATCGGGAACTGCAAGGCGTTGATCGAAGCCGATTTACCGAGGTTGTTCGCGCCATACACCGACAGCGGCTCTTCCAGCGGGAACAGGCCCAGGCTGTAGCCGGCGGTATTCAATAGGGCGAAGCGGCGAATGCCGTAGCGTTCCTTGCTCATGCATCGGTCTCCTGTTCTTCGGCAATGGCGCGGGCCAGGGCGTCTTCCTCGCTTTGTGTTTCAAATTCGCTCAAGTCCAGCGGGTCATCGGTCTGCAGCAGTTTTTCATCGCTGTCTTCGTCGATGATCACCGGCGCCGGCAACGGCAGCACGCTGTGCACACTGGCCGCCAGGTCGCGGTCGGCCTGGACCGACAGGCACACGTCGAGGAAACGGTGCATTGGCGGCAGGAAACGGTAGACGCCGTTATCTTCACTGGCAAAGCCGAGCTGGGTCATGCGGCGCATGATTTTTTCTTCCAGTTCTTCCTGGGTCTGCACTTCGGCCTGGATAAACAGGTCGCGGTATTTCTCCAGCAAGGAGGGCAACTCATCGCGGCCCAGGCTGCCACCATCCAGCACGGCAATCGGGTCGCGGCCCTGATCGGCCAGGTGCTCGACGATGATGAAGGTGAACAGTGCCAGGCGCTGTGCGGTCTTGTTCACCTGCGCGGCGGCTACGGCGGTGTCCGGCACGAAGTAGTAGAAACCACGGGTATCGCACACCAGCTCAAAGCCCAGGGCCTTGAACAGCGTGCGGTACTGGTCCTGGAAGTTCGACAGTTGCGCGTACAACTCCGGGTCGCGGCGGCTGACGTGGTAACCCTTGAACAACTCGCGAAAGATCGGCGCCAGTTGGGACAGTTCGGATAGATCAAGATGCATGAGGTGTGCTCGCAGAGTGCTCGGCCGCGTCGCTGGCCGGGAGCAGGGCGAATGAGCGCAGGCTGACCTGGTGCTCGTGAGTATGGTAATCCTGGCGTTCCAGGCGCTCGCGCTTGAAACGCTTCTCCCGCGACAGGCGCGAGAACCAGTACAGCAATTCGTCGGTGGCACCGTCCGGTTCCTGCTCCAGCAGCCAGGTCATCAGGTCCGGCATCGGCAGGGCGTCTTCGCAACGCTCCAGCATCTCCTTGACCGTACGCGGCGCACGCTGGGCTTCGCCCTTATGGGATTTGTGCGCCTTGGGGAAGCGCGCCGGTTTAGGTTCGAAGTTCGCCAGGGCATACACGTAGGCCTCGACCTGGCTGGCACTGCCCAGGAAGGTACTTTGCGGCCGGGTAAACATCGGCATCGCCGCTTGCGGCACCGCGTCCAGGCCCTTGCGCCGGATTGCCGACAGGGCCAGCGCCGCGCCACGGGTCACCGCGTTGTGCCGGCGTGCTTCTTCACGCAGCGGCAGCAGCAGTTCGCGGGCGTGACGCAAGGTCAACTGGGCGCTGGTCTGCATTTCGAGGATGCGCGCGTGGGTGCGCAGCAACATGTCGTCATCCACCAGGTGGCCCAGGCGCTGCTGCTCGGTGAGCATGCGCAGCAGCACGTTCTCCACCTTGCGTACGCCTTGCTCGAAGGCGCCGTCGGCGTTCACCAGTTGAATCATCGGTTCGACGTACTCATCCCAGGTCGCCAGGACCTCGGCATAGCGCTGGCGCAACGGGATCTGCCGGTCGCTGGTCTTGGCGCGGTCGGCCACGGCAGCGAGGGCCTGTTCGTCGTTGGCGAGTTTTTTCAGCACGTCACGCACGCGCATGTCCAACAACCGCAGTTGGCGGGCCAGGTCATGGCCGTCGCGGATGTCGAAGGCGTCCTGGATATAGCCGGCCAGGCGCTCGAGATGGCGCAGGTAGGCTTCGATTTCCAGGCACAGGCCTAGCCGGTGCTCCTTGCGAAGATAGGCCAGGAAGTCATGGATCTGCGCATTGAGCTCGAAACGGTTCGGGCTTTTGGCGACAGGCACCAGGATATCCAGGCGAATCCACACGTCCAGCAGGCTGGTGATGTCCTGTGGCGTGCTGTCCAGTTGTTGGGCGGCCAGTTGCGCGCGCAACTCGCCAAGGCTCAGGGTGCCTTGGTCGAAGTGTTCGCACAGTGGCTCAAGCAGGGCCCAGTGTTCGGCGAGGGCGCGCAAGACGCGCTTGGGTTCGATCATCGGAATGGCCGGCTGGTTGGCGATTAAAAGCGGCGATTGTACTGCATCAGGCGCGGGATTTATCCACAGCCGGTCAGGGCGCCTTCGCGATGGAGGGTCAGGAATGCAGAGAAAAGCATCAACGGTGGGCGATCGTTGCCGAAGGGCGGTAGAATCTGCGCTCTTTAGTTATCCACAAGTGGCCGAGCCTTGCTTATCGAGTCCCGACGTCGCGCTTACTTGACCGCCATGCAGGTGGTCAACTGGCTGCCGCGCACCGAATTGCCCTTTGCCGCCCCGTCGCGGCCCGAACTGCTGCAAGCGCTGGAACCGTTCGAGCCGTTCGCTGCCTCGGGCGAAGAAGCGGCGGCGCCGGTTGCGGTAGTCAAGCCCGCGGCTGAAGCGTCCGTGCGGCCATCGGAGCGGGTCAAGATCGAAGTGCTGCGCCCATCAATGGCGCCCAAGGTCGCCGCAGTGGCCGAAGATGCCCCGGCGCCGGTCGCCAAGGCCCCGGTCGTACCGCCGCCGCGCTTTGCCTTGCAACTGCTGCGGGCCGGGCGCTGTTTGTTGTTGGTGGAGTTGCCGACCGGCGAGCGTTTCCAGGCCCGCGATCCTGCCTATCTGCTGCTCAAGGACATGCTGCGCGCCGCCGGCCTGCCCGACAGCCCGCAGATCGTCGGCGAGCCCGTGCGCTGGCCGCTGCTGGTGCGCGGCAATATGGACCAGGGCCCGGACGCCGCGCGTGACTTCGTGCAGGGGTTTGTCTCGGCCCGCCTGGAAGACGAACCCTGCGTATGCCTGTGGCTGATCGGCTTACCCGCCGTGCGTTTTGCCGGTGAGGCGAATGCCGAGGCCTGGTACCGCGAGCTGCAGGTCGACGGCCTGGGTTCGGTGTGGGCCTTGCCGGGCCTGGAATTATTAATGGAAGAGCCACAGCGTAAGGCTGATGTCTGGCAAGCCATGCGCCGGCTGATGGCGCGCTGGAAAACAACCGATGAGTGAGGCTTTATCCTTTCGCCCGATGACCGAGGCTGACCTCGACGCCGTGCTGAAAATCGAATATGCGGCGTTCAGCCACCCCTGGACCCGTGGCATCTTTCTCGACGGGCTGGGCAAGTACCAGATCTGGCTGATGTTCGAAGGCGAGCAGCAGGTGGGCCACGGCGTAGTGCAGATCATCCTCGATGAAGCGCATTTGCTGAACATCACGGTCAAACCGGAAAACCAGGGCCGCGGCCTGGGCCTGGCATTGCTGGAGCACCTGATGTCCCGCGCCTATGCCGCCAGCGCCCGGGAATGCTTCCTCGAAGTGCGCGACAGCAATACCGGCGCATTTCGCCTGTATGAACGCTACGGGTTCAACGAAATCGGCCGTCGCCGCGACTACTACCCTGCCGTCGGTGGTCGCGAAGACGCCGTCGTCATGGCCTGCACCCTGGTCGACTAAACACCCAACCCCCTGTAGGCGCTGGCTTGCCAGCGATAGCGGTATTGAATTCACCATCGCTATCGCAGGCAAACCAGCTCCTGCAAGTGCCAGGTGTGTCAGCGGTTGCCGTCTATCGGGTCAATATCGGCCAACTCAGCCTCATCCAGGCCATTGCCGCCGCCAATTTCATCTTCATCGACGATACTCAGGTCCCAATCGGCCTGTTCGCCGTCACCTTCTTCCCGGGCATCCCGCGCGCCATCTTCATGGATCAGGGTTTCGGGGCTCATATCATCATCCGTGGGCTCGTGATCCGCCGTCGAAGCCCCCGTCATCCCCGCCTCGCGCACCCGTTCGTCGGGCATCAGGTGCTCGCGTTCACCTCGGGGGATCTCATCGCCGATTTCCGCCGTCGGCTCCTCCTCGTCAAAATCCAGCTCGCGCATCGAGCCCATGCGATCTTCGTTGTCATCAATCGGTGCAGGCGTCGGGGCGCCGTACGGACGTCGTGATTGCGTCATGGCCAATCCTCATACTGTGGGGCTTATAGTGTGTGGACAGGCACGGCCTCCCAAAGATTCAAGCTAATTTGCGTGCGGCGTGACCTGGGCGAGCGGTTGTCAGTCACAAAACTGCGCATCATTCCTGAGGCTTTCCCTGATGAACGAACTACAAGACCTGCTTGATAACAACGAACGCTGGGCGGATGCGATCAAACAGGAAGATCCCGAATTCTTCGCCAAGCTCGCCCGCCAGCAGACCCCGGAATACCTGTGGATCGGCTGTTCGGACGCCCGGGTGCCGGCCAACGAGATCGTCGGCATGCTGCCTGGCGACCTGTTTGTGCACCGCAATGTGGCCAACGTGGTGCTGCACACCGACCTTAACTGCCTGTCGGTGATCCAGTACGCGGTGGATGTGCTCAAGGTCAAACATATCCTGGTCACCGGCCACTATGGTTGCGGCGGCGTACGTGCCTCGATGCAGGATCGCCAGTTTGGCCTGATCGACGGTTGGCTGCGCTCGATCCGCGACCTGTACTACGAGAACCGCGAAGTGCTGGCCCAGTTGCCCACCGAAGAAGAACGCGTTGATCGCCTGTGTGAACTCAACGTCATCCAGCAAGTGGCCAATGTCGGTCACACCAGCATTGTGCAGAACGCCTGGCACCGCGGGCAGAGCCTGTCGATCCACGGTTGCATCTACGGCATCAAGGACGGCCGCTGGAAAAGCCTCAACGCCACCATCACCGGGTTCGAGCAACTGCCGCCGCAGTACCGCCTGCGCCCGATTGAGGCGATTTAATAGCGTTTGCGTTGGCGCCACTGTTCCATGAACAGTTGGCCCTGCGGGTTCAGCGGCTCTTTTGCGCCGGTGATCCAGCCGCGGCAGTTACCGGCACCGCAGCGGCAAGCGAACTGGCGGAACAGCACATCTTCGGTGGTGGCGTAATCCATCGTCAGCAGCGTGCCGGGGCGAATGGCCTGGATCGACCATAGCTCCAGTTCGCTGATGTCGAGAAACACATTCGGATCGCACGAATGCAGGAGCAGGCCGCTGAACCACGGGTCGTACAAGTGGATACGCGACGATATCTGCAGCGTGTGCAAGTGCCGTTCGCCCAATGCGTACCCGGAAATCTTCGCAATACGTATACGGCTGTCGAAGGCGACGCGGGTCTTGATGCCGGTTCCGCGACCATTGCGGGTGCTTACGACTTCGAACTGTCGGGGCGAGGGGTAACCTTTTTTGGCCAGCAGGTTGGCGAAGGGATAAATACAGTCGATCGCATCAGCCGGCGCATCTTCCATGACTTGGGTTTTCATAGCGTTCCTTGTCGTGCTGCATCGACCTCCTGATGTTGATGTAACTGCCAGTCATGCAGCAAATGGGCACGATCCAAGATTTACGCAAGTTGCAGCCGATATCTACTGTCAAATCTGACAGTAGATATCGGCTTTTTTTTGCGTAAGCCAAAACGGATAAGCCGGATGCTCAAAGGGCGGGGGCGGGTACAGAGGCTTCTGGCAGCGGGCTTTTCAGGCGCTTGAGCTGTGTCTTGATGGTGGCGGTGGCGCATTTTTCCCTGGCGTGGTCGGCGGACAGTTCGCGAATCGAGGTGTAGAACAGCTCGCAAGTCTGTTCCTTGCGCGTGACCTGCCAGGTATTCATGCAGCCCTTGAGCAACACGTTGGGATCGCTGGCCGGCTTCTGGCCCATGCCGGCCTGCCAGCACGCTGCGCTCAAGTCCTGGCCCATGACTTTCAGGCCGGCGTCGTCGGCCTTCTGTTCATCACCGTCGTAGCTGTCCGGGTTGGCGGCGTACCAGATGTAACTGGGGTGATTGGCCCCCAATACGGCGACGCTACTGCCCTCGGCCGGGCTTATCTGCCCCAGGCCCAATACGCCAAGGGTTTGCCCGTATTGTTGCTGGATCCAACTGCGAACGGGGGCGCCGAAGGCGACCATTGGCAATGAGCCGCTGGGATGCAGGCTCAGCTCCCGGACAATCCGCGTCTGGTACTCGGTGAAATAGCCATACACGCCTTCCAGGTCCTTGCCGGCCGTGGAGGGCGCGGCTATCGGCGCAATGTCGATGATGGTCTGGTACTCCGGGGTCTGGGCCGCCGCTATGCCATTGGCGGTCAGTAATGTGGCCCAACGGTCAGTCGTGGCCGACTCCAGATAGTCCTGGTAATGGGTCAGGGAGTAGTCGGGCGGAAAATGCATCAACTCGATGCTCTTGCGGTTTTCCAAGGCCATGCCCAACGGCAGGAACAGGTACCAGCTAAATTGCCACTTGCCATCATGGTTCAGCCGGCGGGCCCCGTCATAGGCCAGGTCGGCGGTGTCCAACAATGCGGTCAAGGGCTGGCCATACCCATCGGGTACCCCGGTAAAGTGGGCGCGGACCTGGTCCTGCTGGGTTTTCACACTGACCCTGGCTCGACTGTAGCCGTCGCGGTGCAGGCTCTGGGTCAGGTAGTGCTCGACTGTCTGTTCCAGCGTCAGCGGCCGGAAGCAGATCACACTGCAATTATTGGGGTAGGCGAACAATTGCCTGACCCGTTGCGCGGTGCCCAGGTCAAGCTCGACATCGGCGTGTACGACCGTGCTCACAGTCAGTGCGACAAAGGTGAAGGACAGCCTGGTCAGTTTAAACATGCGTGTTTCCTTGTCAGCTAAAGCCCGTCTGCGCGGGATGAATGCCCACCCTCACACAGTAGCGGCTGACCGGGAAAATGCGTCGGGAAATGCGTTTTTTTGCGGGGCGCATACAAGCGGCCTGGTGCGTGAGGTGCAACTTTTTCCACATTGCTTGCCATGGAGTTGACGCAGCGTCTGCTGCCAGGGAGTGACGCGAGCATGCGAATCCATTCGCGGCACTGCTAGACTGGCCTGATCTTGCATGTCGTCGAGGTGAATCATGAAACCTTCAATAGCCCTTGATCTTAAGAGAGCTGCCGTGCGTGAAGTGGTCGGGCGCTTTCACATTTCTAATCCAAGAGTCTTTGGTTCGGTTTTGCTGGGTACAGATAAAGAGGGCAGCGATCTTGATTTATTGGTCGATGCCCCTCCTGGGACCACACTGTTTGACCTTGGTGGGCTTCAGGACGAGTTGCAGGACCTGTTGGGCGTCAACGTTGATCTGCTGACGCCTGGCGACTTGCCACTGAAGTTTCGTGCACAGGTATTGGCCGAGGCTCGGCCAGTATGACAAAACGTCTTGGAGACTACTTGGGTCACATGCGCCAAGCGTCATCCGACGCGATTATCTTTGTCGAAGGTCTGAGTAAAGCGGAGTTCTTTGAGGACAAACGCACTCAACAGGCGGTGATCATGAGTTTGATCATCATCGGCGAAGCGTCGACCAAAATAATGGACCAATACCCAGATTTTGCGGCAGGTCAGCCACAAGTACCTTGGCGCAGCATGCGCGGGATGCGTAACCGAATCGCACATGGATACTTTGAAATAAACCTTGAGGTGGTATGGGATACCGTTCAGCACGCACTGCCGGCGTTGTTGAACCAATTGCCCGACACTCCAACCTGACCGCACCCGTCGTAACGACAGGTGCGGTTCTCAAGGGTTAAGGCATCACGGGCGGCATGTACTTCAACGTCGTCCCCAGTGCCCACAGCAAAAACAGCACCAACGGCGTGTGCACCAGCAACTGCACAAACGAGAAGCCAATCAGGTCCCGCGCCTTGAGCCCCAGCACACCGAGCAGCGGCAGCATGTAGAACGGGTTGATCAGGTTCGGCAGCGCCTCGGCGGCGTTGTAGATCTGCACGGCCCAGCCCAGGTGATATTGCAGGTCATTGGCCACCTGCATCACATACGGCGCCTCGATGATCCACTTGCCACCGCCCGATGGGATAAAGAACCCCAGTACCGCCGAATACACGCCCATCAGCAGCGCATAGGTGTCGTGTGAAGCGATGGAGGTGAAGAAGGTCGAGATATGGTGGGCCAGGGTCTGGCCATCGCCGCCCTTGACCACGGTCATCAGCGCCGCGATGGAGCCATACAGCGGGAACTGGATCAACACCCCGGTGGTGGTCGGCACCGCGCGGGCCACGGCATCGAGGAAGCTGCGCGGGCGCCAGTGCAGCAAGGCGCCGACCATGATGAACAGGAAGTTATAGGTGTTGAGCCCCGAGATGGCGCTGATCGCAGGTTTGGTCGAGAACTCATGGAACAGCCAGCCGGCAGCCAGCAGCGCCAGCAAAATGGTGAGCAACGGGCTGTGTTCCAGCCATTCTCCCGGACGGCTTGGTGGCTGTGGCTTGGGCAGGTTGAATGCCGGGTCCACACCGCAGGCCTTGGCGTCACGCGCCGAGTTGGGGCCCGGTGCGGTGACGTAGGCGATGACCAGCGACACCACGATCAGCGCCAGCAACAGCACGCCCGATTGCCACAAAAAGATCGTATCGGTGAAGGGAATAGTGCCGGTGATCGCCAGGATCGACGGCGGCAAGCTGGCCGGGTTGGCCTGCAGTTGCGCGGCCGATGACGACAACCCCAGCGCCCACACGGCACCCAGGCCCAGATAGGCCGCCGCGCCGGCAGCGCGATAGTCCATGCGCAAATCCGTGCGGCGGGCCAGCGCCCGCACCAGCAACCCGCCGAACACCAGGGACAGGCCCCAGTTGAGCAGCGAGGCAACCATCGAGATCAACGCCACCCACGCCACGGCCGAGCGGCCGTTTTTCGGGATGCGCGCCAGGCGGTCGATCAACTTCACGGCAGGCGGCGAGCTGGCGACCACATAGCCACCAATCACCACGAAGGCCATTTGCATGGTGAACGGTATCAGGCTCCAGAAACCGTCGCCAAAGGCCTTGGCGGCGTCGGTGGGCGCTGCACCCATGCCCAGCGCGGCCACGGCGACAATGATCACGGCGAGGGCGGCAAACACCCAGGAGTCAGGAAACCAGCGTTCGGCAAAGTTCGAGCAACGCAGGGCAAAGCGGGCGTAGCGGCTTTCTTCGATAGGATCGGCCACGTTATTTACCTCTTGTATTTATTATGGGGCGGATTGCGGGCATCTTGGCCCACGGCCATTTATTTGGGAATGTTGTTATTTTCATGGATCAATGAGTAAACCGAATATATCCGCTGCGATTGCCAGGATCCGGCCCAGCTCATAACCTGCACGCCATTTTGTCTGTCTGCCGAGCTTCTCCATGACTGCCACCGCTTATCCACAGGCGCAGCGCTTTTCCCGCTCCGACTATAAAACCCTGGGCCTGGCCGCCCTGGGCGGTGCCCTGGAAATCTACGACTTCATCATTTTCGTATTTTTCGCCCTGACCCTGAGCCAGTTGTTCTTCCCCCCGGAAATGCCCGAATGGCTGCGCCTGCTGCAGAGTTTCGGAATTTTTGTCACCGGCTACCTGGCGCGGCCGCTGGGCGGCATCCTGATGGCGCACTTCGCCGATCACCTGGGGCGCAAGCGGGTGTTCAGCCTGAGCATCCTGATGATGGCCTTGCCGTGCCTACTGATCGGGATCATGCCGACCTACGCGCAAATCGGCTATTTCGCACCGCTGATCCTACTGGCGCTGCGGGTCTTGCAGGGCGCCGCGGTGGGCGGCGAAGTGCCCAGTGCCTGGGTCTTTGTCGCTGAGCACGCGCCGGCCAACCATCGCGGTTATGCCTTGGGGTTCCTGCAAGCCGGGCTGACCTTCGGTTACCTGCTGGGGGCATTGACGGCGACCTTGCTGGCGCAGATGTTCACCGCTGAACAAATCCTCGATTACGCCTGGCGCTTTCCGTTTCTATTGGGCGGTGTGTTTGGTGTGATCGGTGTCTGGCTACGCCGCTGGCTCAGTGAAACCCCGGTGTTCCTGGCCATGCAGGCGCGCCGCCAGGCCGACGCCGAACTGCCGCTGCGCACGGTGTTGCGCGACCATCGCCAGGCGTTGTTGCCGGCCATGTTGCTGACCTGTGTGCTCACCTCGGCGGTGGTGGTGTTGGTGGTGATCACGCCAACCATGATGCAGAAAACCTTCGGCATGAGCCCCAGCCACACCTTCGCCCTGAGTGCATTGGGCATCGTCTTCCTGAATATCGGTTGCGTATTGGCGGGCCTGTTGGTGGATCGCATCGGCGCCTGGCGCGCGGTGCTGGTCTACAGCCTGCTGCTGCCGGTGGGCATCGCCGTGCTTTACGCCAGCCTGATTGCCGGCGGCGTGTGGCTGGGCGCGGCCTATGCCATTGCCGGGTTGAGCTGCGGGGTGGTGGGCGCGGTGCCTTCGGTGATGGTCAGCCTGTTCCCGGCGCCGGTGCGGGTGTCGGGGATTTCCTTTACCTACAACATCGCCTACGCGCTGTGGGCGAGTACTACGCCGTTGATGCTGATTGCATTGATGCCCGCCAGCCCATGGATTTGCGTTTTTTATTGCATGGCGATGGGCGCGGTCGGCGTGGCCAGTGCCGTGCGGTTTGCCAATCGACCGGTTTTTTAAAGCCACCGCCTTACAAATGTGGGAGCGGGCTTGCTCGCGAAAGCGGTGTGTCAGTCGGCACATGCATCAACTGACAGGCTGCTTTCGCGAGCAAGCCCGCTCCCACAGGGGCAGTCCATAACGAAGGCCAGGGTTTAGCCAGGAATCGCTCGCGCACTGACCGCTACTCGCGCTCTTCCAGCACGTAGCCCACCCCGCGCAAGGTGTGGATCAACTTGTGCTCGAACGGGTCGTCGATCTTTGCGCGCAGGCGGCGGATCGAGACTTCGACCACATTGGTGTCGCAATCGAAGTTCATGTCCCACACAAACGAGATGATTTGCGTACGTGACAGCACCACGCCGCTCTGGCGCATCAGCAAGTGCAGCAGGGCGAACTCCTTGGTGGTCAGGTCAATGCGCTGGCTGCCGCGAAAGGCCCGGTGGCGACCCTGGTCCAGTTCCAGGTCGGCCACCCGCAGCACGTCCGGTACCGCCGCCTCGACGCTGCGGCGCATCAGGGTACGGACCCTGGCCAGCAGTTCGGGAAACTCGAAAGGCTTGACCAAGTAGTCGTCGGCGCCCAGTTCCAGGCCTTTGATTTTGTCGGCCAGGCGGCCGTGGGCGGTCAGCATCATGATCCGCGTGTTGCTGGTCTGGCGGATCCGCTGCAACACATCCCAACCGTCCATCAGCGGTAGGTTCACATCCAGAATCACCAGGTCATAGGCGTGTTGCCGCGCCAGGTGCACGCCGTCCGCGCCACTGGCTGCGCAGTCGACCACATAGCCACTCTCGCTCAGTCCCTGGTGCAAGTACTCGGCCGTTTTCAGTTCATCTTCGATAACCAGGATTCGCATGTCGAGGGTGCCTCGGTGCAAGGGGAAGTCGCTGAAATTGCCGCGAAGGTTAAAGCAAAAGCCCGGGCCAGAGCCTTTGCTAACGGATTTGTAATGTTCTGGCCACCCCCCTGATAAGTAGCGAAAGTTACATTGCCCCTGCTTGGATTTGTCCGCCAACTCATGGGTGTGGAACGCTTGTTATGCCAATGTTTTCAAGAACAATTGTGTGCTCCGTAGTGGGGTTATTGGCGATGGCCCAAGTGGCAAGCGCCCAGACCCTGACCCTCGAATCGGCCCTGCAAAATGCGTTTGCCGGCAACCCGGACCTGGCCGCTGCGCAATGGGAAATCGACATCGCCCAGGGCGGTCGCCAGCAGGCCGGGCTGATCCCCAACCCGGTGGCCTCCTGGGATGCCGAAGACACCCGCCGCAGCACCCGCACCACCACCGTCAAGTTGAGCCAGACCCTGGAGCTGGGCGGCAAGCGCGGGGCGCGCATCGAGGTGGCCTCGCGGGCCCAAGATGCGGCTGCCCAGGAACTGGAACAGCGGCGCAACCTGCTGCGAGCCGAGGTCATCGATGGCTTTTATGGCGCGCTGTGGGCCCAGGAACGCCTGGAACTGGCCCAGCGTTCAATGGCGCTGGCCGAGCGCGGCCTGGTGATTGCCAATGGCCGGGTCACGGCGGGCAAGGCGTCGCCGGTCGAAGCCACCCGCGCCCAGGTAGAAGTCTCGCAAATCCGCCTGGAGCGCAGCCGCGCCGAGATCGGCGTAAGTGATGCCTATCGCCGCCTGGCAGCCATCACTGGCAGCGCCACCATCGGTTTTGAACGTGTCGAGGCAGGTGCCGTGAATACGCCGGCGCTGCCTTCGGCCACCCAACTGCTGGCGCGCCTGGAGAGCACCGCCGAACTGCGCCTGGCGCAGCTGCAAATCCAGCAACGGGACGCCGGCCTGGGCCTGGAGAAGGCCCAGCGGATACCCGACCTGGATATCTCCATCGGCAGCCAGTATGACGCCAGCGTCCGCGAGCGGGTGAATCTGGTGGGCGTCTCGATGCCGATCCCGCTATTCAATCGTAACCAGGGCAATGTGCTGGCGGCCAGCCGCCGAGCCGATCAGGCGCGGGACCTGCGCAACGCCACCGAACTGCGCCTGCGCACCGAAACCCGCCAGGCCCTGGACCTGTGGGCAACCGCCAACAGTGAGGTGCGCGCCTTCAACCAAGTGATCCTGCCCGCCGCCCAAAGCGCGGTGGACAGCGCCACCCGTGGCTTTGAGATGGGCAAGTTCAACTTCCTCGATGTGCTCGACGCCCAGCGCACCTTGATCGCCGCCCGCACCCAATACCTCGCCGCACTCGCCCAGGCCACCGATGCCTGGGTGCGCATCGAACGGATTTACGGCGACCTCGCCCGCATTTGATCTTTCAGGAGTTCCCCATGAACAAACAACAAGGCCTGGCTTTGGCTGTTGCAGCGGCTATTGCCCTCGCGGCGATGGTGTTTTGGCCGGCCACCAGCGTGGCGCCCCAGGCACCGGTGGCGAGCGTCAAAGCGCCGGAGGAAGAAGAGGAAGAGGGCGTGCTGGTGCTCAATGAGCAGCAGATTCAGGCCGCCGGCATTCAACTGGCCAAGGCCCAGCCCCGACAAATCAGCACCCTGCTTTCGTTGCCGGGCGAGGTGCGATTCGACGAAGACCGCACCTCCCATATCGTGCCCCGTGCGGCGGGGGTGGTGGAGTCGGTCAAGGTCAACCTTGGGCAGAAGGTCAAGCAAGGCGAGCTGTTGGCGGTGATCGCCAGCCAGCAGATTTCGGATCAGCGCAGCGAGTTGGCGGCCAGCCAACGCCGGGTCGAACTGGCCCGCACCACCTTCCAGCGCGAGCGCCAGTTATGGCAGGACAAGATCTCCGCCGAACAGGATTACCTGCTGGCCCGCCAGAGCCTGCAAGAAGCCGAAATTGCCCTGAACAACGCGCGGCAAAAGATGAACGCCCTGAGTGGCAGCGCGGTCCTGGTCGGCGGCAATCGCTACGAACTGCGTGCACCGTTTACCGGAGTGGTGGTGGAAAAACACCTGGGCGTCGGCGAAGTGGTGAGTGAGACCAGCGCCGCTTTCACCCTGTCGGACCTGTCCCAGGTGTGGGTCACGTTTGGTGTGTTCCCCAAGGATCTGAACAAGGTCCAGGTCGGTCGGCCGGTGAAGGTCAGCTCGGCGGAAATGGGTACCGACGTGATGGGCACCGTGGCCTATGTCGGCAACTTGCTGGGCGAGCAGACGCGTACCGCCACGGTGCGGGTCAGCGTGGCCAACCCCGACGACTCGTGGCGCCCCGGCCTGTTTGTCGCGGTGCAGGTGGCCACGGATAGCTATTCGGCGCCGGTCACTGTGCCGGTGGAGGCGATCCAGACCGTGGAAGACAAACCCTCGCTGTTTGTGCGCACCGCCGAAGGTTTCGTCACCCGCCACGTTGAACTGGGTGTCAGTGAAAACGGCTTTGTCGAGGTGCGCCAGGGCCTGGAGGCTGGCGCCGAGGTGGCGACCGTTGGCAGCTTCGTCCTCAAGTCCGAACTGGGCAAGGCTTCGGCCGAGCACGCCCATTGATCCTGCGAGTGATTCCCCATGTTTGAACGTCTGATTCAATTTGCCATCGAGCAGCGCATCATCGTGTTGCTGGCGGTGTTGCTGATGGCCGGTGTCGGCATCGCCAGCTACCAGAAACTGCCGATCGACGCGGTACCGGACATCACCAACGTCCAGGTGCAGATCAACTCGGCGGCGCCCGGCTTTTCACCGCTGGAAACCGAACAGCGCATCACCTTTCCCATCGAAACCGCCATGGCCGGTTTGCCGGGCTTGCAGCAGACCCGTTCGCTGTCGCGTTCGGGGCTGTCTCAGGTCACGGTGATCTTCAAGGATGGCACCGATCTGTTCTTCGCCCGGCAACTGGTCAACGAGCGTTTGCAGGTGGCCCGCGAACAATTGCCGGACGGTATTGAAACCGCGATGGGGCCGATTTCCACTGGCCTTGGGGAAATCTTCCTTTGGACCGTGGAGGCCGAGGAGGGCGCGCGCAAGGAAGACGGATCGGCGTACACGCCGACGGACCTGCGGGTGATCCAGGACTGGATCATCAAACCGCAGTTGCGCAACGTGCCTGGCGTGGCCGAGATCAACACGATTGGCGGCTTCGCCAAGGAATACCAGATCGCCCCGGACCCCAAGCGCCTGGCCGCCTACAACCTGACCTTGAGCGACCTGGTGACGGCGCTTGAACGCAACAACGCCAACGTCGGCGCCGGTTACATCGAGCGCAGCGGCGAGCAATTGCTGATCCGCGCGCCGGGACAGGTGGCGTCCATCGATGACATCGCCAACATCGTGATCAACACCGTTGACGGCACGCCGATCCGCGTGCGCAATGTGGCCCAGGTCGATATCGGTCGCGAGTTGCGCACCGGCGCAGCCACCGAAAATGGCCGTGAAGTGGTACTCGGCACGGTGTTCATGTTGATCGGCGAAAACAGCCGCAGCGTGTCCCGGGCGGTGGCGAAAAAACTCGAAGAGATCAACCGTTCGCTGCCCGAAGGCGTGGTCGCGGTCACGGTCTATGACCGCACCAACCTGGTGGAAAAAGCCATCGCCACCGTGAAGAAAAACCTCTTCGAAGGTGCGCTGCTGGTCATCGTGATTCTGTTCCTGTTCCTGGGCAACATCCGCGCGGCGTTGATCACCGCGATGGTGATCCCGCTGGCCATGTTGTTCACCTTTACCGGGATGTTCACTAACAAGGTCAGCGCCAACCTGATGAGCCTGGGGGCCTTGGATTTCGGGATTATCGTCGATGGCGCGGTGGTGATCGTCGAGAACGCCATCCGCCGCCTGGCCCATGCGCAGCAACGCCACGGCCGCCTGCTGACCCGCAGTGAGCGCCTGCACGAAGTGTTCGCCGCTGCCAAAGAAGCGCGCCGCGCGCTGATCTTCGGGCAACTGATCATCATGGTGGTGTACCTGCCGATCTTCGCCCTGACCGGGGTGGCCGGGAAAATGTTCCATCCCATGGCGTTCACCGTGGTCATGGCCTTGCTGGGCGCGATGATTCTGTCGGTGACTTTCGTCCCGGCGGCGATTGCGCTGTTCGTCACCGGCAAGGTCAAGGAGGACGAAAACTGGGTGATGCGCAACGCGCGCCGTGGTTATGCGCCGGTGCTGGATTGGGTGATGGCGCACCGTAGCTGGGCGTTCGGCCTGGCGCTGTTGACCATCGTGATGTCTGGCGCCGTGGCCAGCCGCATGGGCAGCGAATTTATCCCCAGCCTCAGTGAAGGTGACTTCGCCCTGCAAGCCTTGCGCGTTCCGGGCACCAGCCTCACGCAATCGGTGCAGATGCAGCAGCAACTGGAAAAAACCTTGATGGCGCAGGTGCCGGAAATCCAGCGGGTATTTGCCCGCACCGGCACTGCAGAAATTGCCTCCGACCCGATGCCGCCGAATATTTCCGACGCCTACTTGATGCTCAAGCCCAAGGAGCAGTGGCCGGATCCGAAAAAGTCCCGCGAAGCGCTGATCGCCGATATCCAGCGCGCCAGTGCGATTGTGCCGGGCAGCCAGTACGAGTTGTCGCAACCGATCCAACTGCGTTTCAACGAGCTGATTTCCGGGGTGCGCAGTGACGTGGCGGTGAAAGTATTTGGCGATGATCGGGATGTGCTGAACAACACCGCCGGGGAAATCGCCGAAACCTTGCGCAAGCTTGATGGCGCGTCGGAAGTGAAGGTGGAACAGACCTCCGGCCTGCCGGTGCTGACCATCAACATCGACCGAGACAAGGCCGCGCGCTTTGGCCTGAATGTGGGAGATGTGCAAGACACCATCGCCGTCGCCGTGGGCGGGCGCCAGGCCGGCACGATGTACGAAGGCGACCGGCGTTTTGACATGGTGGTGCGTTTGTCGGAAACCCTGCGCACCGATATCGAAGGCTTGTCGCGGCTACTGATCCCGATCCCCGCGCTGGCCGGCAATACCACGGGGCAACTGGGCTTTATCGCCCTGTCGCAAGTGGCCAGCCTGGACCTGGTGTTGGGCCCGAACCAGATCAGCCGCGAAAACGGCAAGCGGCTGGTGATTGTCAGTGCCAACGTACGCGGGCGGGACATTGGTTCGTTTGTCGCCGAGGCCGAACGGGTGATGGCAGAGCAGGTGAAGATCCCCGCCGGCTACTGGACAACCTGGGGCGGCCAGTTCGAACAGCTCAAGGAAGCCTCCGAGCGCTTGCAGATCGTGGTCCCGGTGGCGTTGCTGCTGGTGTTCGGCTTGTTGTTCATGATGTTCAACAACCTCAAGGATGGGCTGCTGGTATTCACCGGCATTCCCTTTGCGTTGACCGGTGGGATCATGGCGCTGTGGTTGCGCGATATTCCGTTGTCGATTTCTGCCGGGGTGGGGTTTATCGCGTTGTCGGGGGTGGCGGTGCTCAATGGCCTGGTGATGATTGCGTTTATCCGCAACCTGCGTGAGGAGGGGCGTTCGTTGTCGGTGGCGATCAACGAAGGAGCCTTGACCCGCTTGCGCCCGGTGTTGATGACGGCGTTGGTGGCGTCCCTCGGCTTTATCCCCATGGCCCTGGCCACCGGCACCGGCGCTGAAGTACAGCGGCCGCTGGCGACGGTGGTGATTGGCGGGATTATCTCGTCGACCTTGTTGACCTTGCTGGTATTACCAGCGCTTTACCACTGGGCCCATCGGCGCGATGAAGAGCCGGTAGCGTCCTGACCTCGCGCTGGACGGGCTTACGGTGGAGAGGGGGCTTGTTGTGGAGGGGGGACTTATTGTGAAGGGGAGACTTATTGTGGAGAGAGGGCTTGTTGTGGAGAGGGGGCTTGTTGTGGAGAGGGGGCTTGTCCCCCGTTGGGTGGCGAAGCCGCCCTAAAACCTGCTTGCTCGGTGTGCCTGGGGTAAGTGGGGTGGGTTTGTTGGGGCTGCTGCGCAGCCCAGCGCGGGGCAAGCCCGCTCGCCACAGTGGGGCGGTTGCTGCGGGAAATGTGGAGAGGGGCTTGTTGTGGAGAGGTGGCTTGTTGTGGAGAGGGGGCTTGTCCCCCGTTGGGTGGCGCAGCCGCCCTAGAACCTGTTTGCTCGGTGTGTCAGGGGTAACTGGGGTGGGTTTGTTGGAGCTGCTGCGCAGCCCAGCGCGGGGCAAGCCCGCTCGCCACAGTGGGGCGGTTGCTGCGGGAAATGTGGAGGGGGGACTTATTGTGGAGAGGGGCTTGTTGTGGAGAGGGGGCTTGTCCCCCGTTGGGTGGCGCAGCCGCCCTAAAACCTGCTTGCTCGGTGTGTCAGGGGTAACTGGGGTGGCTTGTTGGGGCTGCTGCGCAGCCCAGCGCGGGGCAAGCCCGCTCGCCACGACAAGGCCGCTCGCCACGACAAGACCGTTCTCCACGACGAACCTGCTTGCCATAGCAAGCCCGTTTGCGGCAATAAGACTGCTGAGTGCGGCAAGGGAGTCGGTAGCTACGGGACTTGCGGGGTGGCGGACAGGGTGGGGAATATCAGCCGGAACTGGGTCACGTCGCCCGGCATGCAGTTGGCCTCGGCCTGGCCCTGGTGCAGGCTCATGATCGAGCGCACGATCGCCAGCCCCAGCCCGGTGCCGCCTTCGGTGCGGGCGCGGCTGTTGTCGGCGCGGTAAAAACGCTCGAACAGGTGCGGCAGGTGTTGCGCTTCAATTCCCGTGCCCGGGTTGCTGACGGTCAGCGATACACGCTGGTGGTGGGTGTCGACCTGCAATGAAATTCTAGAGCCGTGCGGGCTATGGCGGATTGCGTTGGACAGCAGGTTGGAAATGGCCCGTTGAATCATCAGCCGATCACCCAGGACCCAGGCGTCGCCCGCCTGGCTCAGCTTCAACGCTTTGTCTTCGGCGCTCAACGCAAACAGCTCCATGACCCGTAGCGCTTCATCGCGCAGGTTCACTGCGGTAAACGAAGCCCGCGCCGCCGGATGGCTGACCTGGGCCAGAAATAGCATGTCGGCGACGATCCGCGCCAAGCGGTCCAGTTCTTCGGTGCTGGATTCCAGAGCCGATTTGTACTCGTCGGGCGCCCGGGCACGGGACAAGGTCACCTGGGCCTTGCCCATCAGGTTGGTCAAGGGCGCGCGCAGTTCGTGGGCCAGGTCGTCGGAGAATTGCGACAGTTGCTGTACTCCGGCATCCAGCCGATCGAGCATCACGTTGATGCCCCGCGCCAGTTCGTTGAGTTCCCTGGGCAGGTTGTCGACGGCCAGGCGATGGCTCAGGTCCTGGGTAGTGACTTTGGCGGCGACGCGGCTGAATTGCTGCAACGGCGCGAGCCCGCGCTGCACCAGCCACCACGCACCCATGCCAATCAGGATCAACAACAGCGGCAGGGCGATGACCGTGGATTGCAGGTAGGCACTGAGCAGTGCCTGATCGTCGGAACGATCCAGGGACAGCAACACCCGCACATTCTCCCCGGTGTGCAGGCGCATCAGGCTCGATGCGCTGAGGATCTGGTTGTCACGGCCATCGGTCCAGTTCAGAAACCCCAGGGTTTGCCTCGCGGCAAAGTCCAGCAGCAAGGGCTCCTGGGGCCTGGCACCGACGCTCAGCAACACCGCATTGGCGGGCGCGGGGCCGATGATGGTCAGGTAGAAGTTGTCATGGCCCATCACCAGATCCAGCAGTGAATGGGGCCGGGCACTGATGTCGCGGGTGTTGAGGTCTTGCAGCAGGCTGTGCTGGATCTGCTCCATCTTGCTTTCCAGGCCCTTGCGCGCGAGGTTTTCCAGCTCATGGGTGAGGGCCAGGTACGCCAGGCTCGCCAGCAGCAGCACCAGGCCGGCGCCCATCAGGCTGACGGTGAGCCCCAGGCGCATGGACAGACTGCCGGTTCTCATTGGCGTGTTTCCAGTACGTAGCCCACGCCACGAATGGTGTGGATCAACTTGACCTCGCTCTGGTCATCGACCTTGGCCCGCAGCCGGCTGATCGAGACCTCTACCACATTGGTGTCGCAGTCGAAGTTCATGTCCCAGACCAGCGAGATAATCTGCGTGCGCGTCAGCACCTCGCCACTCTGGCGCATCAATACCTGCAACAGCGCGAACTCCTTGGTGGTCAGGTCAATGCGCCGCTTACCCCGGTATGCCCGGTGGCGACGTGGGTCCAGCTCCAGGTCGGCGACGCGCAATATTTCCGGCAACGCAATCGGCTCACTGCGCCGCAGCAACGAGCGCACCCTGGCCAGCAACTCGGGAAATTCGAAAGGCTTTACCAGATAGTCATCGGCGCCCATGTCCAGGCCTTTGATCTTATCGGCCAGGCGGCCACGGGCGGTGAGCATCATCACCCGCAAGGTGTTGTCGCGGCGCAACTGTTGCAGCACTTGCCAGCCGTCCTGGCCGGGCAGGTTGACGTCAAGGATCACCAGTTCATAGCGGTGCTGGCCGGCCAGGTGCAGGCCGTCGATGCCGCTGGCGGCGCAATCGACGACATAACCACTCTCACTCAAGCCTTGATGCAAGTAGTCGGCAGTTTTTGGCTCGTCCTCAACCACAAGGATACGCATGCAGATTGACCTCTTACTGATAAGCGAATAGGCGAAGGGAGCTACACGGGATAACGGCTGTAGTCCACAAAGTAGGAAAATTCTGAGCCTTGAAGTAGCTTCAGGGTCAAGGGCGGCGTTGGATGGCATCGAGCGGGCAAAAAAAAGCGCCCGTGAGGGCGCTAAAAATTCATCTCCTTCCAAAGGAGCTCCACAAAAAAAGCTTCAAGAGATGAATGTGCTCGGGGTGCGCCGCTCAGATGGCCGTGGGGGCCGATGCATCCGAGGGCGCTGGATTTTGCTCGGCCACGGCTTGGCTGCCGTGGATCTGTTGCTGCTGCTGGCGAAACTCGGCCAGCCACTGGCGGGAGCGATCACCGCCGTCATCGGCCAGGGCTGCGGTGGAGGCAGCACTGATTAAAACGCTGAATAAAATGTGCAGTGGCTTCATTAACTTTCTCCGCAAAAGACCCGTGCCGTTAGTTCGCGGTCGGTCGAGGCAGGCAGTATATGAAGGGCAACTTAACGAGAACGTGAGGCGCATATTACAGTTCTGACAGGCTGCAAATTGTGAAGAAGTGCTAGTCAACGGCAAGTGAATGTAAGCACTTGCCGTTGAGTGTTATCAGAGGATGGCCAGCGGGTATTCCATGATCAGCCGTAATTCTTCCAGGTCCGATTCAAAGGCGCTCGAGCGTACCGTCGCCTGGCGAATGCGTATCGACAGGTCTTTCAGGCTGCCGCCCTGGAACACGTACTTGGCCTCGATATCGCGCTCCCAGCGGCGCTGGTCGGTGAGTGGGTCACCCAAGGCGTCGCGACGCATATACACCGAGTTGGCGTTGCTGTAGTCAGCGCCGGTGCCCTTGCCATAGCGGGTCATGAACGACAGGCCGGGGATGCCCAGGGTCTGCATGTCCAGGTCATACCGCAAGGCCCACGAACGTTCCTTGGGCGAGTTGAAGTCGCTGTATTGGATCGAATTGTCGAGGAAGATCGAGTCGGACTGGCGCAGGTAATCGAAGTCATCGTTGCCGTTGTTGCGCTGGTGGGACAGCGCCAGGCGATGGGCGCCGACCTTCACCCCAAGCTTGGCACTCCAGATATTGTTGTTGAGCTCGCCCAGCAACCGCTTGCCCTCGTCCTGGGCGTTGTAATAGTTGAAACCGGCAAACATCGCCACCTCGTCCGTCAGCGGATAATTGACCGCTGTACCGAAGTAGTACTGATCCCACGCGTCCTTGAGGCGGCTACTGTAGAGGCTCAGGCTCCAATGCTGATTGGCCTGGTAGTCGCCGCCGAAGTAACCGACCCAGGGCGCGTTCACATTGCCTGCGTAAAACGTCGCAAAACCCTCACGCATGCCGCTTTGGGTTGGCTGGCTCATGGCGTGCAAGCGTCCACCTTGCAAGGTCAGGCCTTCCAGGCTGGTGTTTTCCAGGGTCACACCACGAAAGCTTTCCGGCAGCAGGCGTGAGTCGCCGTAGTGCACCACCGGGGTTTGCGGGAAGACGTCGCCGACTTTGACCACCGTGTCCAGCAAACGCATTTTTACTGCACCGCCGAGCTTGCTGTAGTCGTCTTCGGGACGGTTGTCGCTGTCTACCGGCAACATGTCGAATGAGCCCCGGCCGCCGCTGCGCCCGGTGCCTGAATCGAGCTTGAGGCCATACATCGCAAACGCATCCAGGCCGAACCCCACGGTGCCCTGGGTGAACCCGGATTCGAACTTGCCGATCAGGCCCTGGGCCCACGCTTCTGAATAGCCGTTTCCGGTCGGGCTTGACTGGCCTTTGCGGTCATCGCGATTGAAGTAAAAGTTGCGCGCCAGTACGTTCAGCGTACTGCCTTCGATAAACCCCTCGGGTTTATCTTCTGCGGCCATGCCCGCCAGCGGTGTTGCGCTGGCCAGTGCTGCGATGATGGAAAGGGAAAGTGTGCGGTTAGTACGCATGTATCGCTCCTCGGTGTTGGCAGCTATGAGCTTTTTAGTCGCCTGGGGCGTTCTTATTGGAGAGCTATCCCTGATGCGGGGAGCCCGGCTCATAGTTGCAAACAGCGGATAACGCCGAGGTGGCCTGCACATTACAATTTTGCCAGTTCAACGGTTTATGACGGATACGTAATCCGCCCGTGAAGCTCCTGACAGGAAGCGTTAGTTACCCTCGATCCTGAACTTTCAACGACTTGAAATCAGACGAGGACACTTTAATGAAGCATTTGACACGAGCCCTGGGCGTGGTGGTTTTTTCTCTGTCCATGGGGGCGATGGCCGAAGGTGGCGGGGACCGCGCCATGGCGCAGTTGATGCAAAAAAACCAGGAGGCCATGGCGCGCTATGCCACCGCGCAGGGCAAGCCGGTGCCTGAAGTGCAGGCTTATCGCTACGGGATGAAGCTGGATATCGCCCGGGTGGTGAATGTCACGCCGCCGGTGCGAACCTGCAAGGTGGTGCCCTCGCGCATGACCTATGAAGATTCCAGCGGTCAGCTCAAGACCCTTGAGTATCAGGTCTTGGGCTTGTGCCGTAATAACGGCAGTTGAGGCACTGAAAAAATAATTGTATCAGGGGGCTCAAGCCCTCTTCAGAAAACGCCGGCAGCGCCGATGGTTAGACAATCCACTATGACTGCCCTCCGGTGTTCCCCATGTTCAATACCCGCTTGAAGCAGGAGCTGTCCGCTCTTCGCGAAGAACTGTCCAGCCTGCAGCAGGTCAAGGAAAGCCTGGAGAGCGAGATGCTGGCATTGAGCCTCGACCCTGAGGGCCGGATCGAGTCGGTCAATCAGAACTTCCTCGACGAAATGTTCTACAAGTCCAGCGACCTGCTGGGCCATGCCATCCATGGGTTTGTGCCGGAGCATGTGAAGCGCGACGAATTCCAGCAGCGCTTTGCCAACGCCTTGAGCCGTGGCGAACACTTTGCCGGCACCGTGCGCCTGCTGCGCGGCAATGGCAAGGAAGCGTGGTTGCGCTCCATCGTGCAGCCGGTGCGGAGCGCGGACGGGCGCATCAAACGGTTTTCGGTGTACTCCAGCGACCTGACCCGCACCATTGAGGCGTCCCGTGAGCATGAAAACCTGATCACCGCGCTGGTGCGTTCCACGGCGGTGATCGAGTTCGACCTCAATGGCAATGTGCTGGGCGCCAACGAGCGTTTCCTGCAGGGCATGGGTTACAGCCTGGCGCAGATCCAGGGCAAACATCACCGTATGTTCTGCGAGCCCCAGGATTACAACAGCGCTGACTACCAGGCCTTCTGGAAACGCTTGAACAGCGGTGAGTTTGTCGCCGGCCGCTTCAAGCGCGTGGATGCCCATGGCCGCGAAGTCTGGCTGGAAGCCTCCTATAACCCGGTGCTGGACGCCAACGACCGGCTGTACAAAGTGGTCAAGTTCGCCACGGTAATCACCGACCAGATCAATCAGGAACGCGCGGTGGCCGAGGCCGCCAACATTGCCTACAGCACCTCATTGCACACCGACAGCAGTGCCCAGCGCGGTACCGCTGTGGTCACCCAGGCGGTGGAGGTGATGCGCGACTTGGCCAAGCACATGGAACAGGCCGGCGAGGGCATCGAGGCACTCAACGCCCAGTCCCAGGTGATTGGCACTATCGTCAAGACCATCAGCGGGATTGCCGAGCAGACCAACCTGCTGGCGCTCAACGCCGCGATTGAAGCGGCCCGTGCCGGCGAGCAGGGTCGCGGGTTTGCGGTGGTGGCCGATGAAGTGCGCCAGTTGGCCTCGCGTACCAGCAAAGCCACGGAAGAAATCGTCGGCGTGGTGCGCCAGAACCAGGACATGGCGCGCGATGCCGTGGCGCTGATGACCGATGGCCGGTTGCAGGCCGAGCAGGGTTTGTCGCTGGCGGCAGAGGCGGGCACGGTGATCGTCGAGATCCAAGACGGCGCGCAGAAAGTGGTCAGTGCGGTTGGCCAGTTTGCCAACCAGTTGTCCACCTAGACTCAAGGCCGGCCAATCAGGGGGCATGAACCTCGAACAGCAGCAGGTCGAACCATTGTCCATCGAGCAGGAACGCCTTGCGTGAATGCCCGTACTGGGTAAAGCCGTTGCGCTGCAACACCCGCAGCGAGCCTGGGTTCTGCGGGCGTACGGTGGCTTCGATGCGCTTGAGGGCATGCTCGCCAAAGGCTTTTTGCAGGCCCAGCGCCACGGCCTGTCGTGCCAGGCCACGCCCGGTGAACTGGGCCCCCATGCGGTAGCCCAGGGACGCCGAGTGATAGTAGCGGCGGCGCACTTGGGTAAAGTTGATCCGCCCCACCAGCACGCCGTTTTCGCGGATCAGATACTGATAGGCGCGGTCTTCGCTGGCCTCCAGCAGTGCGCTCTCGATGGCGCGCTGAACGCCTTCGACGCTGTAGTACGCCTCGGGCCGGGCATTGATCCAACTTTCGAAAAAGTCCCGATTGGCCAGCTCGAACGCCAGTAACTCGTTCACGTCATCCCATTGTGGGGGCGTCAATGTCAGGTTCATCCCTGGAAAACCTCTTGGTGGTGGCCGCGCATCCTTTCTTCTCACACTCGGGCCGCTGGATTCAAGCGCTGCCTACCATTGCGCCTGTGCCAGTGCGTCGGCAAAGGCGATCAGCTTCGGCGAGTATTGGCGCGAGGGTGGATACACCAGGGATATTGTGCGGCTGCGCCCGGCGAAGCTTTCCAGGATCGGCACCAGGCGCCCGGCAGCGAGGTCGTCGCGCACGGCAAAGTCCATCACCTGGGCAATCCCGAAGCCGCCCACCGCGCCGTCCACCAGGGCATCGCCAATGTCGAAGATCAGCCGCCCTTCGACGCTGACATCGCGCACCTTACCGTCGAGCATGAACTGCCAGTCCACCATCCGCCCGCTGCGCAGATTGCGCACGGTCAGGCAGCTATGGTCGTGCAATTCTTCGACGGTTTGTGGGGTGCCAAAGCGCGCCAGGTAGGCGGGGGAGGCGACGGTCACCCAGCGCAGGGGCGTCAAGGCCCGGGCGATCAGGCGCTGGTCCTGGATCTCGCCGGTACGCAGCAGGGCGTCGAAACCCTCATCGACGATATCCACCAGCCGGTCGGTCATCACCGCTTCGATGCGCAACTCGGGGTAGCGTAGGGTCAGCTCGCCAATCACCGGCATCACCACTTTGCGCCCGAACAGCGAGGGGGTGCTGATTTTCAGTAAACCCGAAGGCGTGCTACGACGGTCGAGCAGCAGCTTTTCGGTTTCGGCCAGCTCGGCCAGCAACGGTGCGCTGCGTTCATACAGCATTTGCCCATCCGGGGTCAGGCTGACGCTGCGGGTGTTGCGTTGCAGCAGGCGCACGCCCAGCTCGGCCTCAAGGCGTGAAATGGCGCGCGACAAACCTGATTGGGTGAGCCCCAGATCCCCGGCGGCGCGGGTGAAACTGCGGGTTTCGGCGACGCGAACCAGCAAGCGAACGGCGTTCAGATCCATGATTAAAGTCATAACTGAAAGATTGATATGGCTATTTATCATCTGCTGGGCATGAAAGACACTGGCCGCACTCTTTTTTGGACAGGATGTTGTGATGCCCGCCATTCCCTCAAGTCGTCCCTCGGGCTGGATGCTGATGTTGCTGGCCACGGCCCAACTGATCATCGCCCTGGACGCGACCATTGTGTTTGTCGCCTTGCCGCAGATCGGCAGCCACCTGGGCTTTTCTGCCCAACAGTTGCAGTGGGTGGTCAGCGCGTACACCGTGGCGTTTGGCGGTTTTCTATTGCTCGGCGGCCGGGCCACGGACCTGCTGGGCAAACGCCGTATGTACCGGGTGGGCCAGTCGCTGTACGCGCTGTCGTCGTTGGCGGCGGTACTGGGCGGCAGCGCGTTGCTGTTGGTGCTGGCGCGCGCCGTACAAGGGGTGGGCGGTGCGCTGCTGTTTCCGGCGACCTTGGCGTTGATCAACACGCACTATGCGCAAGGGCCGCAGCGCAACCGGGCCTTTGCGGTGTGGAGTGCGGCGTCGGCCGCCGGGTTGGCGCTGGGTGCGTTGTTGGGCGGCGTGCTGACCCAATGGTGGGGCTGGGAGGCGGTGTTTCTGGTCAACGTGCCCTTGGCTGGCGGCTGTGCGCTGGCGGCGCGCTACTGGATCCCCGCCGATGGCGAGCGCAGCCGGGGTCGCAGTTTTGATGTGAATGGCGCGTTGACCGTTACCGTCGGCGGCACCCTGCTGGTGTTCGCCCTGGTGCAGGGGCCTGAATGGGGTTGGACGGCACCCGCGACCCTGAGCTGCATGTTGCTGGCGCTGGCCTTGCTCGGGCTGTTCGCCTGGATCGAGCACCGTGGCCGTGACCCGTTGATGCCACTGCGCCTGCTGGGTTACCGCGAGTTGCGCATGGCGATGGTGCTGACCGCTGTCTTTATGAGCAGCTTCGGCGTGCAGTACTACTTCCTCGCGCTGTACTACCAGCAAGTCTACGGCTACAGCGTGCTGCAGGCCGGGCTGGCGTTCTTGCCGGCGACACTGGTGTGCACCCTGGGCATCTGGCTGGCCGAGCGCGCGCTGGTCAAGATCGGCTTGCGCAACACGCTGGTCAGCGGCCAGCTGGCGGGGGCGCTGGGGATTGCCCTGGTGTGCCTGGCGTTGCCTACGGGGGTGGGGTTCTGGTCGTTGCTGCCGGGGATCTTTATCTTGAGCCTTGGCCAGGGCATGACCTGGACCGCGATGTGGGTGGCCGCAGGCCTTGGCGTCAAGCCGGGAGAGCAGGGCGTGGCGGCGGGCATGGCCTCGACCACGCAACAGATCGGCGGCGCACTGGGGTTGGCGGTGCTGGTGTCGCTGGCCAACGCCGGTGGCGCGACGGGCGCGGCTCAGGCCCAGGGGATCGAGTTGGCGTTGTGGTGGAGCGCGGGCATCGCGTTGGTGGGAGCGCTGGTGGCATTGCGACTGAGGTCATCGCGTTCCGGACCGGTTCTGGAGGCGGCTTAGGTTTTTTGTAGGAGCGAGCTTGCACGCGAAGAGCTTAACTGCACTGCGTTTATCCTGGATGAACGTGGCGTTCTCAGGTTTTTCGCGAGCAAGCTCGCTCCTACAGTTTAGCGGCCGAGCATCTTCACCCAGCGTGACGGTGGGATACCGAAGGTGCTGCGAAATTGCCGAGTCATGTGGCTCTGGTCGGTGAAACCGGCGATCAGCGCCGCATCCACCAGTGACTGGCCCTGGCCCAGCAGGTTGCGCACCAGATCCAGGCGGCGCATGGTCAGGTAGCGGTAGGGGCTGGTGCCGAACAACAGGCGAAAATCCCGCGACAAGGCCCAGCGATCCCGCCCGCAGTGCGCGGCCATCTCATCTAGGGTGATGCTGCGCCCCAAGGCGCTGTGGATAAACTCCCGGGCCCGCTCGGCGGCCTGGTAATCAAAGGTCTTGCGGTTGGCGCTGATACCCGATGCGTTGTTCAGGGCATGGGCCAGGTCAAACAACGCGTCTTGCTCCTGCATCGGGTCCAGCGGGCAATCGAGTTGCTGCACAAAGGCCTGGCAGGCTCGGTGCAGCCACGGGTCGTTGGACAGCCCGTTGTGGATAAAGGGCAGCGGCTTGCCGCCGAGAACCTGCTGGATCAGCGCCGGCTCTACATAAATCATCCGGTACTTGAAGCCTTCATCGCTGCCGGCCCAGCCATCGTGGACCTCATCAGGATGAATCACCATGGTCGTGCCTGGCAGGCTGTGGGTCTGGCTGCCGCGATAGTGAAAGCTCTGCACACCGAACAAAGTGTGGCCAATGGCGTAGGTATCGTGGCGATGAGGGTCGAAGCCAAACCCGGAAAAATACGCTTCGATCCGCTCCAGGCCGCTGCCATGGGGCGCGCGGTGCAGCCAGTCGATATTCGCGGTGAGTTTGCCCATGGAATGTTTTTCGAAAGATGTCGGATGGAGTTACGTTAACTGAGTCTGGGGCGGCTGTCTGCCGGGGTCTTGTACGATTGTGCGCGGTCGCAACGCTGGCGAAGCGCTGACGGCCCGTGGTAATAAGCCTTACTTTCTACAGTGAGGCCGGGTCATGAGTCAGTTGCGGGTAGGGATTATTTTTGGTGGCCGTTCGGCCGAGCACGAAGTGTCGTTGCAGTCGGCACGCAACATCGTCGACGCCCTCGACCGCACGCGTTTCGAACCGGTGCTGATTGGCATCGACAAGGCTGGCCACTGGCACCTCAATGACACCTCGAACTTCCTGCTCAACCAGGAGAACCCTGCGCTGATCGCCCTCAACCAGTCCAACCGCGAACTGGCGGTAGTGCCAGGCAAGGCCAGCCAGCAACTGGTGGAAACCTCGGGCCAGGGCCTGCTGGAACACGTCGATGTGATCTTCCCGATTGTCCACGGCACCCTTGGCGAAGACGGTTGCCTGCAAGGTTTGCTGCGCATGGCAGACCTGCCGTTCGTGGGGTCCGATGTGCTGGGCTCGGCGGTGTGCATGGACAAGGACATCAGCAAACGCCTGCTGCGCGATGCCGGCATTGCCGTGGCGCCCTTTATCACCCTCAACCGTGGCAACGCGGCGCGCACAACCTTCGACCAGGCACGGCAAAAGCTCGGTTTGCCGCTGTTCGTCAAGCCGGCCAACCAAGGCTCCTCCGTGGGCGTGAGCAAAGTCGCTAATGAAGCCGAGTATCTGGCCGCTGTTGAGCTGGCGTTGGGCTTCGATGAAAAAGTGTTGGTGGAATCCGCCGTCAAAGGCCGGGAGATCGAATGCGCGGTACTGGGCAATGAGCGTCCGGTTGCCAGCGGTTGTGGCGAGATCGTGGTCCGTGACGGCTTCTATTCCTACGACAGCAAATACATCGACGACCAGGCCGCGCAAGTGCTGGTGCCGGCCGACATCAGCGTCGAGGCCAGCGAGCGCATCCGGGCCCTGGCCGTCGAGGCGTTTGAAGTGCTGGGCTGCGCCGGGCTGGCGCGGGTGGATGTGTTCCTGTGTGAAGACGGTGAAGTCCTGATAAACGAAGTCAACTCACTGCCCGGCTTCACCCGCATCAGCATGTACCCCAAGTTGTGGCAGGCGGCGGGGATGAGCTACAGCGAACTGGTCAGCCGCCTGATCGAACTGGCGCTGGAACGGCACACGGCGCGCAAGGGCTTGAAGATCAGCCGCTAAGGGACGGACCAAGGACTGTGGCTAGGGGGCTGGCTCTCAATCCCCCAGCGCCTCGCCCTCACGCCGCGGATCCGCGCCGCCACTCCACGTCGCCTTGCCCTGGGCATCGCGCACTCGCACGATGGCCTGGGTGCCGCTGGTCATATCGATCTCGCTCAAGGCGTGCCCGCGGTCCTTGAGTGCCGCTTTCAATTGCGCGCTGAACAGCCCTCGTTCCAGCTCGGTCGCGCCGTTGCGGCTACCGAAGTTGGGCAGGCTGATGGCGGCTTGCGGGTCGAGGTTCCAGTCGAGCATGCCCACCAGGGATTTGCTCACGTATTCGATGATCTGCGACCCGCCGGGGGAGCCGACCGTGGCCAGCAACTCGCCGCTTTGGCGGTCGAAGACCAGGGTCGGCGCCATGGACGAACGCGGGCGTTTGCCCGGCTCGATTCGGTTGGCCACCGGTTGGCCGTTTTCTTCGGGGATAAAGGAAAAGTCCGTCATCTGATTATTCAGCAGGAAGCCTTGGACCATCACGTGGGAGCCGAACGCGGCTTCGATGGTGGTGGTCATCGACACCGCGCCGCCCTGGTCATCTACAGCGACCACTTGCGAGGTGGAAATACGCAGTGGCGAGCGATCCGGCGCGTAAGCCACCTGAACCCCCGCCGGTTGGCCGGGCTTAGCTACGCCCATGCTGCGCTCGCCAATCAATGCCGCGCGGCTGGCCAGATAGCCGGGGGCGACGAGGCCCGCGACCGGCACGGCGACGAAGTCTTGATCGGCCACATATTGCGCACGGTCGGCGTAGGCCAGGCGATCGGCCTCGGCGATTATGTGCACGGCGCTGGGCGCAGGTTCCAGGCCAGCGGCAGTCGCGGTCTTCACGGGTTTGAGCGGCGCCAGGGCCCAGCGCAGGTCGCGGGCTTCGAGGGCCTGCAAGGTGCCGAGGATCTGCGCAATGGCCACCCCACCCGAAGACGGCGGCGGCATGCCGCATACCTGCCAGCGCTTGTAGTCGGTGCACAGCGGCGCACGCTCTTTGGCGCGGTAGGCCTGGAGGTCGTTTAGCGCAAGGCGGCCAGTGTTGTGATGGCCCTGGACCTTGCGTGCAATCTCCTCGGCGATCGGGCCGTGGTAAAGCGCGTCGGGCCCTTCCTTGGCGATACGTTTGAATACATTGGCCAGCGCCGGGTTTTTCAACAGGGTGCCAGTGGCCTTTGGGCTGCCGTCGGCGTTGAGGAAGTACGCCGCCATGTCCGGTGACTGGCTGATGTAGCGGTCGGCGGCGATCAGGCTGTGCAGGCGCGCAGAAATCGCAAAGCCTTGCTCGGAGAGCTGGATCGCTGGCGCAAACAATTGCGCCCAGGGCAGGCGGCCGCTTTGTTCGTGGGCCATCTTCAGCGCGCGCAGTACACCGGGGGTCGCGACCGAACGGCCGCCGATCTGCGCCTGGGCAAACGCCATCGGTGTGCCGTCGGCATCGAGCAGCATATCGGGCGTGGCGCTGGCCGGTGCGGTTTCACGGCCGTCATAGGCCCGTACCTGCTTGCCATCCCACAGCATGATGAATGCGCCACCGCCGATCCCCGAGGACTGCGGCTCCACCAGCGTCAGCACCGCCTGCATGGCGATGGCCGCATCGATGGCCGAGCCACCCTGGCGCAGGATGCTTCGCCCGGCTTCAGCCGCCAACGGGTTGGCTGCCGCTGCCATATGGCGCTCGGCGTGGCGTACGTGCATGTCGGTGCGATAGCCCGAACCCAGCTCCGGGGCGGGCGGCAAATCGGGGCTGCTGGCGTTGTGGCAGGCGCCGAGGCTGAGGGCGGCGGCGATCACCGAAAGGCTGGTAAGGCGTTGCAAGCGTAGGGTGAAAAGCACGCGCTGAACTCCGTTCATTTTGAGAATGATCTGTTGTCCCTGGGGTGATGCATTGCGGCTAAGTCGCACCGGGCAGGTATCTGCGGGGAAGGAGGGCGGACACTAACAGCGGGGATGCAGGAGCGTCAAAAGCTGAGGGGTAACAGAATCGATCTTGCGCAAATCCCGTGCGGGCAAGACAATGCGATTCATTATCAATTGAATTATTGGTCTTTACCGCCCATGTCCGCACCCGATCATGCTGCGCTGCAGGTGTTGTACAGCGAACACAATGGCTGGCTCAAAGCCTGGTTGCGCGCACGCATGGGCAATGCCAGCGATGCTGCGGACCTGGCGCAGGACACGTTCGTGCGCCTGCTGACCTCCCGGGACGTGACACAGATTCGCGAGCCGCGGACCTACCTCAGTGCCATCGCCAGGGCGTTGATGATCGACAAATTCCGCCGCCGCGCGCTCGAGCAGGCCTATCTGGAAGCCCTGGCTTTGCGCACCGAACCCCTGGAGATATCTCCGGAAACCCGCCTGCTGATCTTCGAAACCCTGGTGGCCGTAGACACCCTGCTCGACGGCCTGGGCGAGCGCACTCGGCAGATTTTTCTCGCGGTTCAGCTGGAAGGCTTGAACTATGTGGCGACCGCCGCGCGTTATGGCGTGTCTGTCACCACGGTCAAAAAGCACTTGATCCGCGCCATGACCCGCTGCCTGCTGCTCACGGAAGATTGATGAGCACCGCCCTCGATATCCAGACCCTGGAAGCCGCGGCCACCTGGTACGTGCAGCTCAAGGGGACGAACCCTTGCGATGCAGAGCGTCAGGCCTGGCGCACCTGGCTGCAGGCAAGTCCCGAGCATGCGCGGGCGTGGGCCCGGGTGGAGAAACTGCACAGCCAATGGGCCGGCCTGCCGGCGGATGTATCGTTGACCACGCTCGCCGGTGGGCGGGCTCGGCGCCGGGAGGTGTTGAAAATCCTCGCGGTGTTGCTGGCCGTGGGCGGCGGTGGTTGGCTGGCCACTGAGACGGTGCCCTACCAGGCGCTGATGGCCAATCAACGCACCGCCACCGGCCAGCGTCGGCATGTGCGCTTGTCAGATGGCAGCCAGGTTGACCTGAATACTGACAGTGCCATGGATATTGTCTTCAGCGGGCAGTTGCGTTCGATCCGTCTGCACCGTGGCGAGATTCTGGTGCGCACTGCCAGCGATGTCCTGGGCCGGCCGTTTGTGGTGCAGACACCCCAGGGTACGGTGCGCGCCTTGGGGACGCGTTTCACCGTGCGCTGCGGGCCCGGTCGCACCGATGTGTGTGTGATCGAACAGGCGGTGGAGTTGCGCCCCTTGGATAACCCCGTGCAAGTCGTGCGCCTCGATGCCGGGCAGCAGTCCGGTTTCAATCGCCAGCAGGTCGGCCCGATCACCCCGGCCCCTGCGGGTGCAGGCGCCTGGAGCCAGGGCATGTTGACGGTAGTGGACTGGCGCCTGGCGGATTTCCTCGCCGAACTGGGGCGCTATCGTGCCGGCGTGCTGCGCTGTGCACCGGCAATTGCAGACCTGCGCCTGAGTGGGGCGTTTCGTATTGACGACACCGACACCGTCCTTGAAAACCTGCGCCAATCCCTCGCGGTCAATGTGCGTTATGTGACGCGTTACTGGGTCACGGTGGAACCCGCCTGAGCGGCCGTTGCTTTATTTTTGCGAATTATTCCCATCGGCGGTTGCTGATTTTCATTTTCGTTCGGCCATGTACCGAAAGCAGCGATTACGACTGTTGCTATGTTCTGCCAACGAAAGGAAACCCCCATGTCACGATTCTCTCTGCGTGCCGCCCGGCCGCTTGCCAAGGCGGTGCACCTGGCATTGGCCCTTGGTGCCTTTTCGGCCCTGAACCTGGCGGCAACCCAGGCCATGGCGCAAAGCCTGCCGGTGGTCTACCAGATCCAGCCGGGCGCCTTGGGCTCGGCGTTAAGCCTGTTTGCCACGGCCGCCAATGTCACCTTGTCGTTCAGCAGTGAGCAGACTCAGGGCATGAGCACGACCGGCCTGCGCGGTACTTATAGCGTCGAGGAAGGCCTGGCGCGCCTGCTAGTCGGCAGTGGCTTGCAGGCCCAGCGCCAGGGCAATGGCACTTACATTTTGGTGCCGGCAGTGCAGGGCGACACCCTGCAATTGGGCGCCACCACCATTTCCGGCCTGGGGACTACCAGTGAGGGCACGGGGTCCTACACTGTGGCGTCGACCCAGACCGCGACCAAGCTCAACCTGTCGCTGCGCGAAACCCCGCAGACCGTCAGTGTGATCACTCGCCAGCGCATCGATGACCAGAACCTGCGCAGTATTGGCCAGGTGCTGGAGCAGACTCCGGGGATCAACGTACAGAGCCCCGGCAGCGACCGCTTGTATGTGTTTTCCCGTGGGCTGGCCATCGACAACTATCAGTACGATGGCATGCCGACTACGTCCTTCGCGTTCAGTCAGGCGCTGCCCCAGGCCTTGTCGGACATGGCCATCTACGACCGGATTGAAGTGCTGCGTGGTGCTTCGGGCCTGATGTCGGGCACTGGTGATCCGTCCGGCACGGTGAATCTGATTCGCAAGAAGCCGACCGATACTTTCAAGGGCTATGTCAGCGCCGGGCTGGGGTCCTGGGATTTGTACCGCAGTGAAGTGGACGTGTCCGGGCCCTTGACCGAAACCGGTAATCTGCGGGGCAGGGCGGTGGCGGCGTATCAGCAGGGCAACAGCTTTACCGACCATTTACAGCAGGAAAAAACCATTGTTTATGGCGTGCTCGAAGCCGACTTGAGCGAAGCCACGCTGCTGACGGTGGGCGTGGAATACCTTGATAGTGACCCCAAGGGCTTCTCCACCACCGGCCTGCCGCTGCTCGACAGTAACGGCAAGCGCCTGCGCACCTCGCGCTCCGACAACCCGGCCAGCCGCGACAGCAGCAACCGCCAGGAGTCGGTCAACACCTTCGCTTCCATCGAGCAGAAGCTGGCCTATGACTGGACCCTGAAGGTCTCCGCCAATGCAATGTATGGCACCCGTGACTATGACTCGATCATCGTCGGTACCACCACTGGCTTCGTGAATGCCCAGACCGGCAACGGCCTGAGCTACACCGCCACCAAGGGCGACAACACCCAGGAGCAGAAAGGGCTGGATATCATGTTTTCCGGCCCGTTCCAGTTGATGGGGCGCGAGCATGAGCTGGTGTTTGGTTTCAACTTTCAGGACTACGAAAACCGTCGTAACGGTTTCGGCAACCTGCTGGCCGACGGCACCAGCAACAACGGCGTCAGTGGCAAGCCGGTGAATATCTACAGTTGGAACAACTATGCGCCGTACGCGTCCTACAACTTCAACCGCGAAGACGACAACATCGACCAGTGGCAGAACGGTGTTTACCTGGCCACGCGCCTAAAACCCACCGATGAATTGTCGGTGATCCTCGGGGCGCGGGTCAGCAACTATCGTTATGACGCTTCGCTGCATTACAACGTAGCGAACATGGTGCGTTTCAACACCGACGACAGCGTGCGAGTCAATGGTGAAGTCACGCCGTATGCCGGCGTGGTCTATGACCTCACGCCCAACCACTCGCTGTACGCCAGCTACACCAGCATTTTCAAACCCCAGCCCTACCGTAACCGGGGCGGCAGGTTGCTGGACCCGCGTGAAGGCAACAACTACGAAATCGGCCTCAAGAGCGACTACTACGGCGGGCGCTTGAACACCTCTGTTGCCTTGTTCGAGGTTGACCTGGAGAACGACGCCGTGGCCGATGGCATGGTCGTCGGCAGTGACACCCTGACTGCCTATGCGGCGAAAAAAACCAAGACCCGTGGCATGGATATGGAAGTCAGTGGCGAACTGCTGCCCGACTGGAACCTTGCTGCCAGCTACAGCCACAGTGTGGTCAAGGATGAGCAGCACGAGCGCGTCAAAAGCAGCATCCCCGCCGACCTGGTCAAGGTCTGGACCACCTACCGCCTGCCCGGCGAACTGGAGCGCCTGACCATTGGTGGCGGGGTGAACTGGCAAAGCGCGATCAACCTGACGGTGGACTCCTGGCGCTTCAGCCAACCGGCGAAGGTCAAGCAGGGCGACTACGCCACCGTCAACCTGATGGCCCGCTATCAATTGACATCGCAGTGGTCGGCGACTGCGACGGTCAACAACCTGTTGGACAAGAAGTACATCAGCTCCCTGGATGGCAACTTCTACAGCGGTTCCTACGGTGAGCCGCGAAACTTCATGCTGAGCACCAAATACGCTTTCTGATGGCGTAGGCCGCCCCCTGAACTGTCTTTTAACTGGCTGCTCGGGGGCGATGAGCAGAGCATTATTCCGACTTTTTAGTAAATATTTTAACGTTGCCAAATACTTGGTTATTGGATCTTTTTCCAACTTTTCGACGAATTTTGCAGAAAATAAATCTGCTTGAAATGTATGGAATTGTATCGGACTTGTCATAAATGCTTTTCTAAATGATAAGGATTTGCATTACACTCCGCAGCCTTTAGTGCTCCGTCTTGGTGCATGCCGGCTCAACAAGGACTGTTTGCAATGAATAATCCCCCCTATCTTTTCAGTTCTCTTTTCCTGGCCGTCGGCATGCTGATCGCCGCCCCGGCGTTGCAAGCAGAAGAGATTGGTGAGGTCGATAAACACGCCGTCACAGAACTTGATACCTCGTTCGTCACCGCCACCGGCGGCGCCACCGACCTGCGCGATGCGCCGGCCAGCGTCAGCGTCATTACCCGCGAAGAAATCGAGCGCCAGCCGGTTTATGACCTCAACACCCTGCTGCGGCGTGTGCCGGGTGTCACCGGTGGCTTCGGGCCGGTGGGCGAGCAGTCGAAAATCAAACTGCGCGGCCTGGACGACAAGTACACCTTGATCCTGGTGGATGGCAAACGCCTCGGCGGCTCGGGGGACTTGAGCTATCGCCGCGACCTGGCGCGCCAGGACCTGAACTGGATCACCCCGAACATGATCGAGCGCATCGAGATCGTACGCGGGCCTATGTCTTCGCTGTACGGTTCGGATGCCATGGGCGGCGTGATCAACATCATCACCCGCAAGGTGTCGCGCACCTGGAGCGGTTCGGCCAACGTCAACACCACGATTCCCGAAGATTCCGACCGCGGCCAGACTACCCAGACCAGTCTCAACCTGTCCGGGCCTCTGACCGAGTCGGTGGGCCTGCGCCTGGGTGCCAACCTCACCCGCCGTGCGGCCGATGAGGTCACCGCGCGCCTGGATAAGGATGGCGAGTTCATGTATGGCGACGGCGCGGGCGGTGCCAAGGACCACAGCGTCAACGCCTTGCTCGACTGGAAGATCAATGACGAGCAAAGCCTGTCGTTCGAGGCTGTGCATGGCGTCGAGCGGTCCTGGTCGAGCAAAAAGACCTTTGGTGACTGGGGTGAAACCCTGGGTGAGGGCTTCGGTCCCGGCCGTTTGATTCGCGACAGCTATTCCGTGTCCCACACGGGCGACTGGAGTTTCGGTACGTCGAAAGTGGACCTGTACCTGAACAAGTTCAAGAACGACATCGACTGGGGCAAATCCAGCGCCGAAGAAAAAATCGCCGAAGGCAGCCTGAACATCCCGTTTGAATTCCTTCTCGATCAGCGTTTGACGGTGGGCGGGCAGTGGAAGCGTGAAGAGCTGACCAATAGCGACACCCTGGGCACGGTGCCCGTGGACTATCAAGGTGCTGCAGTCTCCGGTTCCTCGCTCAAGGGCGACTACTCGGCCGCGTTTATCGAAGATGAGTTGTACCTGCTCGACAACCTGGCGCTGACCCTGGGTAACCGCTTCGACCACAGTCAAGACTATGGCAACCACAACAGCCCGCGAGCGTACCTGGTCTACCATCCGCATCCGGACTGGACCGTGCGCGGCGGTGTGTCCAAGGGCTTCCGTGCGCCCAGCCTGAAAGAGGGCAGCGCCGGTGCCGCCACCGAGTCCGGCGGTCGCGGTTGCGGTTCGTTGAAACCCCTGGGTTACGTGAGCGGCAGTTGCTGGATGGCCGGTAACCCGAACCTGTCGCCAGAAACCAGCGTCAACAAGGAGATTGGCGTGTCCTTCGACCGTGACGGTTGGGAGGCCAGCCTCACCTACTTCCACACCGATTTCGAAGACAAGATCGAATACGCGCCACTGGGCCAGTTCCAGGGCCGCTGGTGGACCATGCTGGAAAACGTCGAAGAAGCCCGGACCCGTGGCTGGGAAGGCTCGGTTCGCGTCCCGCTGACCGACTCCCTGGACTGGCGCACCAACGCCACCTACATGCTGGAGAGCAAAAACCTGTCCACCGGCCAGGACCTGATCAGCGCGCCCAAGTTGTCTGCCTTCAGTGCGCTCAACTGGCAAGTCACCGACAAGCTCAACACCGAACTGTCGGCGCAGCATGTCGGCAAACAGCGGGGTATTGGCAATGACTTCGTCAAGTCGTACACCACCTACGACCTGACGGCGAACCTGGCTGTGACCAAGTGGTTGACGTTGAATGGTGGCGTGCAGAACTTGCTGGATGAAGATGCGCGGGATGGTTCGACGACGTTCTATGTGCCGGGCCGTGCGTTCTTTGCCGGGGCGACCACTTACTTTTGAGGGGTAGCTAAGCCAGGGCCCACGAGCGTCAGTAGCTCGTGGGCTTGCTCTCGAAGATTTCTGCGGGCATAAAAAAACGGCCTACCTTTCGGTAAGCCGTTTTTAGTACTTGGTGGCTACACAGTCATTTGAACCAAAGTCATAACCTACTGTATTTAAAGTGCTTTCTAGCTGTTAATCGAGTTAGGCATACATATAGGCATACATGCTGCGGGGATCTCAACGAATGCTCCTCTTTTACCTGGTCTTGGCAAAATGTCGCGCGTCTCGACAAAACGACGTTCCAGCCCTCGGACTGATCTACCAAAAACATGCCATCCATTGCCTCGGAGTGGCATTACGAGCCAGATAGGCTCACGGCTCTGGGAGTAAAGGGCGAACAGCCGCTGCATGCGACGTACTGTCGCACCGATTTTTGTAATACCCGTAAGTTAGCTCACCCATTAACATCCGCGGCATATTGTCGCAGTTAAAAAGCACAGCTTTCGTTGCTAGCATCGGATAGAGATAAAAAAGCGCCTCCTAAGAACGAGTAATTTGTACCAGACCCATTTGTTTAAAAAAATTTGAACGAAAAAGGAAGTAATGCTTAGGAATTTCTCAGTCTTATTTCTGATAACACCACGATTTTTGTGGCGTTAGCCAGCCAACAATGCAAAGGATTGCAGCATGATATTCGTACACTTTTCATATCCCAAACCGCAACATGTAGAGTTGGTTGAGGTCGTTAAGCTACTTGCTAGCCTCTGTGACTCTACAAGTTGTGTGAGCAAGCGATCCTGTGGAAATTTGCCACAGCGTACAACACATAACCGACAACCCAAAATTCTGAGCGGACAACAACTTAGTAAATTTGATTTGCGGCAAAGCGCTCGTCGAAATAATTTCCGAAGCCATAAATTACTTATCGCATAAAATTGACTTCAAAAATGCACAAGGAGTGCTACACCATTAAAAACTACAGGACATAATAAAATTCATCGACAAATCTTTGGAGTTTAAAATGTTACAACAACAAATCTCTAGTAATGTAAGTAACTCGCCCATTAAAGTCGCCTCTCTGCAAAAAATAATGCAGTACGAAAACCCCGACCTTATTATTAAGTTTTGCAAGGAGTGGAGCGTCTCACAGGACGAAGCTAAAGACATATTCGAAGAGACCAAGAAATTCATTTTTCTTGCAGCTCAATGCCAGACAGAATGCTTTGATATTTCCGTTTATCAACAAATGCAAGTAATTGATGAGATGTGGCATACATTTCTTCTATTTACCGATCAATATTACCATTTTTGCGAAGAGTACTTGGGCGGATTTCTCCATCACTTCCCGTTTACGAGAAAAATGCTGCAACAGGAAATAAAGCATGTCTCCCGATCCAACATCAGCTTTGAAGCCTACAAACAAAATTCATTTCGAGCACAAGTACTAAAAACCAAAGAAATTCTTGGTGAGGACACCGTGATAAAGTGGTTCGGACAATATGCCCATAAATATAGCATCGAAAACCTGAACGCTCTTAGAAAACCACTGGTATCCAGTGAGGCCAGTGGGAAAGGCACAAGCCAGATCACTTCTGAAATACTTGCCATGCCTAAAGATCATATACTGAAATTCATAATGGATAGCAGGACAATTCTCAACGTCACTTGTGGATGTTCAGGTTCGGGTTGCGGTGCAGGGTGTGCCTGCAATTCTTCTCCACATCACGCTTAATTATTCAAAGCCCGCGCCTAGCGGGCTATCGAAAAACTCAGTTTTACTTAAATTGCCAGCGTTGGAGCCAGGATGATTCGACTTGAAAAGCAGATATTGCAAAACAATATGGCAAGGCAGTTAACAGCCGCTCTTTTGACCTTGCTTGCATCCTTCCTCTTCATTTCATTTGGCTTGTTAGTAAAATACTCAATAGATAATAAAGATTTATTTTTCGTCCCCTGGGGCATAGCTATTTTCTGTGGCAGTTTTCTTGCCATAAGACTTCTCATGCCCATGATTTATGCGTTAATTGAGTTAGTGGTACACGGGTACTGCATCAACGCTGAAGCAAGAATCAGAAATGAAACCTTCCGCCAGATCAACTCAATTTATGCTGACGAAATGGAAAAGCACAGTAGAGGAGAGATGATATCTGCTTATGAGGCCGCGATGGGCTCAATCAGTACCTATATCCGCACTATTTGGAGTGATAGTGCTCCTGTTGTTTTTCAAACATTATTTATCATTGTATCGGTGTTTTTCTATTTAGGGCCCGTCATTGCCTTTGAATTCCTATTAATCGTTACACTGTATGTATGCTTCATCATAAAAATGACAAGCGCACGTTTCCCTCTAGTGAGGAACGTAGCATTAACTAAAAAGCAAATGAGTGCATCGCTACACGAGCTTTGCGCTTTGATCTTGCCAGCAAAAATATATAACGCAGCCCCGCGAAGCGAGGAAAGGTATAGAACAATTATAGCAAAGTATGGTAAGGCGCAACAGACCATCAGAAATGAATTTTTCAGATTCGGTGCTTTGACGTCCTTCCTCTCTACATTAGGCAGTGCATTAATTCTGCTTACCGCATCAAGTGCCTTTGCCGAAGGGGATATAACCTTCGGCAGCCTTCTGATGCTCGCAACATTTCTTTTTCAGGTATTTCTTCCCCTAAATCGGATGGGAGCGCTTTGGCGCACCGTATCAAGAGCGCGGATAGACTTTCAGATTCTCAATGAAAAACTTTCAAAGCACAAAAAACACTACGCAACAGTTAATAAGAACAGATTGCCCAGTTCGGAAGAGCTATCAATTCAGCTAGACAATGTATGCAAGAGCAAGGGCGACAATGCTATTTTCAATGACTTGAATGGCCTAATAAGAATCACGATTGGGCAGCCAGTATTTCTTCGCGGGAGAAATGGCGCGGGGAAAACCTCGCTCATTCGAATAATAGCTGGGATTGATAAACCAGACGATGGTTGCATTTTAATTAATGGCTTGCCGCGCAAGAATGATGACTATGGTATTGCTCCGCCTTGTCTATCTCTAGCCCCGCAATCGCTGACGTTGTTGAATGACACTATATCAAATAATATCAAATTTCTACTTGGACGATTTGACGAAGAGGAATTTGAAAGGCTCGCCAGCCGACTGAATTTTAACAGACCCCTTTCACAGGCTGTAAGCAACTTGGGTGGGAGCCTGTCGGGAGGTGAGCTACAAAAATTAAATATTATAATCGCGCTTTTGAGGAAATCCAATCTGTTAATACTGGATGAGCCCACATCCAACTTAGACTTTACCTCCATAGCGGCGCTTAAAGAGATTATTCAAGCCTATGCAAAATCGTTCAAGGTCTTAATCATCACTCATGACCAAGAGTTTCTACGATCATTCCCCAGTGCATTACAGCTTGAGGTAAACGACCAAACAATTACCGTCATTCCAAAAAATCAAACAGTGAGCTACACATGATAAACACAAAATTCGAACTGGAAGGTATTGAAGAATTCACCGAGACAGCGTTTCAGAAAAAGCCGTTTGTTTTTAGTACTGTTCATGGGGCCGAACTGCTAAGCTGGGATGATGTTAACCTACTTCTTGAAAAAGACATTCTCGACTATCCTCGGGTTCGCTTGGCCAATGACAGCAATCCTGCAATTCGCGGCTACCGGGGATTTGTGACTTACACTCTGTCTGTTACTGGGGAGGCAGCGCCTCACGTTAATCGTTACAGCCTGCTAAAAAACTTGCAGTCTGGAAGCACATTAATTATCGATAGATGCCAGGCTTTTTTTAATAAGGTCATGACGGCCACCAACTATCTAAATGAAAAACTGCAATGCCGATCCGGAGCCAACCTCTACTGCGCTTGGAGTTCAATTCCGAGTTTTGGCATTCACTTTGATAATCATGATGTGATTGCGGTTCAAATTGAAGGTTCTAAAACATGGGATATATACCCACCAACTCTTATTTATCCGCTGCAAACCGACAAATGTTTCGAACTTAATCCGCCCACTGGAAAACCTCTAATGAGCGTCACCGTTTCTCCCGGCCAAGCAATTTATTTACCCGCTGGGTACTGGCACAATGTCAGCACGGAAAGCGAGCGCTCTCTTCATATTTCATTTACCGTTATCAGGCCGCGAAAAATCGACGTCATTAAAAAAGTTATTGATTCCCTCGCAAAATATCCGGAAATGAGGGAGCCAATTGCTTACCACCGCGACGCTATGGCAAACTCTATACTTCAGGGCATCATTCATTCCTGTTTATCACAAATCAATATTGACGATTGGGAAGCAGCGATAATTGAAGATTGCAAACAAGGGCGATTTGTAAAATTTAGCCTGCCAGACATAAGGACAAAAGATGTCAGCAATTAAAATATCGAACGAAGAGCGCGAAGTTATTGCCCTTCTACTGAAAAAATACTGCAGCGAGCATTTTGATCTCAACCTCGGCCAATTTGATGCAGATTTTTTTGTAGATTTCATCGCTAAAGATATAGGCTCTGTGTTTTTTAACGCTGGTATTGACGAGGCGATAAGAACCCATGCTGCATACAGCGAGCGTATACAAGAAGAAATTGATCTGAAGAGAATACTTTGAAAATTTTGTCAAACCTCAAACTCATGAGAAAAGAGTGGTATAGTGCATTCTACTCTCTAGACACTCATCAGCTAGACTACCTTGAAACTGATTGGTTTTTTTCGACTAATGGTAGCAAACTTATTCACAAGCCTCATCAGTTGCGAAAACTTAATGTGCTTAAAAACAGCAACCCGCTAGCTTACTCTCAAATACGCAGAGAAGAGAAAGAGCTTGAAGTCAGGGAGCTTGGCAATATTGCGTCTGTGAGTGGAGTTGCTATTCTCACCGACTCGCAGGGAGTGAGGACTATTAACTTCATTGAATGCTGGATCAAAATAAACGACGCCTGGAAGCTGCAATTCCAAACTTTTGAAGAGGAGTTATGTGACTAATTTTACGACGAGCGTTTTTCGTCAAAATAGTCGAAACGTAAAATCATTGCTTGGAGGCGATGTGCCCTAGACTGTTTGTAACTTGGTCGGCCGGGACGTTGCCAGCAGGCAGTTTTATTAATACAAACTTCCACCCTTGTTACGTCATTCCTTTCGAACCAGTCGCTCATGCTAGGAAGGCACTAAAACAACTTTTAAATAGATGTTAGATGGCACTAAGAGAGGAAGGTAGTTGATCATTTTCAAATGTAATTCACAAGCATTCACGATGCATCACTACTCTTGGCGCATTGATGAGTTCTATCGACAGGCGCGGAGTCTGTAGCAGACAGGCTCCGTTAGCGGTAGCAATGACTTAGTTCATAAAAAGTCATCTACTCACTTCCTTTCAGCGTCCCTTCGTTGCTTACCCGCCAATAACTACAGTTTTCCAGCCTAGTGCGATTCACTCTAAAAACAGCGCTGGTGGTTAAGGTCAGCGATCAAAACTCCGGGATACGAGCCGTATTCCAGGCTACAACCCGATTTTTTGAGTCCCATTTAGGGCAGATCCGGATCTATGGAGCGTCGCCGTGTTTCGGACGGCAGTTCGTTGAAACGAGTACTGTAGGCCTTGCTGAACTTGCTCGAATGCTCGAACCTCATCTCCCTAGCGAGGTTCGAAATAGATCGTCCCCGCATCTCCGTCTCACGCAGACATTTACGGACATACTGCAAACGGCATTCCTTGAGAAACGCCATAGGGCTGAGGCGTCGGAATCGGCGAAAGCCCCGCTGCAGTGTGCGGCTACCAACTCCGGAAATTTGAACGATATCGTCCAACCCGATGGGGTCCCGGAGGTGATTGAGAATGAAACGCTCGGCGCGCACAACATAGTAAGGTGCTGGCGGAAGAACGCCACAGGCGATCCAGTCGCTGTAATTGTGCGGCAATAGGGTGAGCATCAGGGATACAAGCATACTCTCGTAGCTGTCCACCAGGATCCTCGAACCGAATACAGAACCTAGATTGTCAATCTCCAGACACATCAGATGAACAAAGCGCGCCAGACTGCTGCCCGCAGCGCCGACCGATGACGCCACGCTGTCGAACTTCAACGGTATGCTGATTGAGCGATCCACCATCCGCCGCATGGCCGAGCGCATTCGCGCCCCACTAACACGGATGACGATCTCCTGGAAGCTAGGACTAGTCCAAGCATTGATGGTCTGATTTATGTTGAAAATAAAAAAATCATTCTCCCTTACGTCGAACTCTATCTCGCCGTCGTAGACGTGGCAGTTGCCCTTTAGTACTAGAACTAGGAAGTAGTCGTCGCTCTGGTTGAATACATTTAAGAAAAGCACAGGTGCGCGGTAGGAAATGGCGTTGATGGAGATATCCGCCAAATCCACGGCGTTGTGCGTGTATTCGAAATCAGAGGGACTGTCGCGGAACTGAAGGGAGAACCCATCGAGCGCTTTGCTACTGTGGCTCACCCCCGTCAATAGGGTGCTAGCGAGTTGGCTGCGGGCGGTATCAAGGTTGCTGGTAGAATACAATGGATGCCGGGACAATGGCAGTGGCTGCGAGCCAGGGAGAGCCTGAACGTTAAGCTGAGTATTCATCACGGGATTACCTCCAGCCTGGATTTATTGTTTTTCAGGCAGTGTGATCAATCTGTACGACCCTGACAAGCGTCCCTTCGCTCCCTTCCAGGGTCGAAGAGGCGAGAGGTTAGAAGGACAGGTACAGTACTGCTGAAGCGGTTATCGCTTCATTGAAGTCTCCAATAAAGGAGGGATTATCTGTGTATGTAAGGGTGGGGATAATATAAACGCCAGAACTGAGTCGGGCGGAGTAACTGACGATAGCTTGAAACTGGCTTTCATTCGCATATAGACCGGAGGCTTCAATAGCGCGCTGTGCCGGGTCGCCGAACTTGTTATAGACCAAACGTACGGTGGTGGTGTCCATAGGCCGGCTGTCTAGGGAACCAATGTCGTAGGCGCGCAACTCGAAAGTGTCAGTATATACGTTCACATCGCTGGGGGCGGTAAAAGCGCTGGCGCCCACATAGAAGCCCCTAAACGGCATTGATTGGTTGCGCTGTGTCAATTGCAAATCACCTGCCGCGAACAGGGCACCGTTATCGGAATAGCCTTGGCCATCGAAACGAGCATAGTCCGAATCGTTGTCTATGGCACCTGCACGTAACCAGGTATATCGGCTGCCCGGCATAGCAGGTCGACGCACCCCCACCTCGCCGATGGTAAGCAGGCCCGCGCCGTCCTGGGACCATTCTAACCCCAGCGAATTATTGTTCTTCGCCTCATAAAGTGTGCCGCGCGGATTCACGCTTCGTTGAAGGCCTAACTTAGTGTAGAAGCCGTTTGCGCCATTTAAAGTGAAGTTCGCCGAGGGCGTGGGCACCGGATCTGCGCTCAGCCCCACTTGAATCGGAATTAAGGTGGAGAGACCATTTGAGGTCACCATGCTTCCTGCGGGGAATAGACCGACGAACTCCATGTAATTTGTGGTCCAGCCCGCATTGAGCTCGATCTTCTTGTCTAGAAAGCTTTGATAGTAAGAAAGGCCGCGCAACGTGACGGTGTCAGGCCCGTAGGGCTCGAAGCTGGTCGTTAATCCCAGGCCGCTGACAACCAGCTTGGAGTTGGGCAAGCCTAATGAATTGAGACCGAACACGCCAGTCATCACTACGGCCTGCTGCTGCAACGTGAACTTCTGGCCGCTGTAGCGCTGGGGATTGTCCGGTTGGCCGCTGTCGGTTAGATCCTGGGCAATTATGGTGGTGGAGCTTAACTCAAAGCCGATGTCATACTCTGCCAAGCGACTGCGAAAGCCTCTGTTGTCACCGAGAATGGTTTCAATCTGCGGCGGTACTTTAGTAGTCAGTCCCCGATCGAGCAGTTCATCGAACGCTTGGTACTTGAGGAAATCTTGCGCCGGTGTTTGCTGCTCAACCACCTCGCTGACGGTAGCGTTTTTGAGCGCCGTTTTGGCACTGGGAGTGGTCGTCTGAGCAAGCGCCGCCACGGGGACCATCACACTGATCAGCACCAACCACAATGTAATCCACGAAGCCGATGCAAGTGTTATAAAGATATCAATACGAGCAATTATTATTTTTATCAAGATGCTATCCTCATGACGAATTAACTACTTCTACTCACGTGATATTACAGTCGCAGTAATTGCTCACGGAAATACTAAATTGGTTTGCATTCATACTTGGTTAATAATGCTTTCCGTTCCAATAACTAGGGGTGCTGATTCGTTAGCTCTCTTGTAAGATATAGAGATTACCTTCTTGTTCGAGCACCTTATATGCGCGAATGTCGGTATAGCAGGGAGCGGTGGTGGCTTTCCCTGTCCGTATATCGAATCCCCCAAGGTGAAAGGGGCATAAAATCTCGAAACCCTTCAGCATGCCTTCAGCAAGGCTAGCCTCGCCATGGCTGCATAGGTCGTCGGTCGCGTAGTACTCATCGTTGACTCGATAGACCGCGATGGTTGGCATGCCTTGCAGTTCAACGCGAAGACCTTCGTCTTCCGGGACGTCCGCGCTCGCGCACAGAGCGATCAGGTTGGAGGCTTTTATTCTCATGACATCATTGCACATAACGGCTTACCCCTAGAGTCGCCGGCGGCGGCGCGCCGGCGAGACGCTTCAGTTGATGAATTCCAAGCGTTCGGCCCTGAAGGTGGAATCACTACGAATCGCCTTGACCTTTTCCACCGACATGGAGGCATCGGCCATGAACAGTGTGAGGTTCAGTAACAACTCGTCACTGGGCGATAAGTCGCCAGGATCCACGTTGTTGAGGTACTCGAGAATTTCCGGAAGCAGCGGCATCATTCGCTCGTAGAAGAACGTAATCTCCTCGAAGTTACATGCGTGACGTTTGAACATGCGCGCCTGCTCTGTCGGTAGGACCCAGTCAGACACTAAGTCCTGGAGGCTATTAAAGGCACTGGGTAATTGGATGCTGGTCATTTTGCGTTTTCTCCCTCTTTGATCATCTTGTCCATCGTGAAGTAGCCATGGCGTATAGCGATCTCTTCATCCTTGAGGTAGAACTCCTTGGCCACACGGCTCTCAATGGCTTCCTGTGTGTGCTCATGTGTACCCCCATCTTCGGTCACCGCCTCACGTAACACGCACTTGACCTGTTCTTGGGAGAATAGCTCGGCGGCGGACCGGGCCGTGGGTTGGTAGAGCATCACGTCCCAGATTGAACGATTTATCGACGTAGGCCAGAATTGGTGAATTGCGTAGGAGTCCTTGAATAACAGCAAGTTGAAGTTGGGGAAGATATGAAATAGATCAAACTGCCAATTCTTGGCATTAGACCGGTTTAACTTAGCTTCCATCTGGTATGTGCCAGCCTCATGTGTCTTGATCAATGACGGACCGTACTGGAAGGCGAGAGCTTCTGCGCCTTTGGGACGGAAGTCCGGGTCAAACGGCACGGAAAGCAGGTGATGAGGGCCGAAGGTTTCGAAGTCTAGGATGTGGCAGTGTTCATTTTCCTTGCCGTTGAACGCACCCTGTACGGAGTTATTGTGCAGATAGGGAACATGATATGTTTCGACTTGCGCATCAGCTATCACACGCCAATGTGAGCCCACATCGGCACGCCACATTGTGCGTGTAGGCATGGTCTCGAAAGGGTAGCCGTCTACACGGTCAGCTAATTCACCCAAATAATCACGCAGGCTTTCGGTCCCTTCATCATCTAGGTTGATGAAGATGAATCCTTGCCACACATCGACACGGACTTTGTGCAGCGAGAGCTTTGACTTTTCCAGGTCGTAGAAATTCTCCTGATCCGGAATGCTGGCCACGTTTCCATAGGTGTCGAAGGCCCAGCCGTGGAACTTACAAACCAAATAACGTCCGCATTTCCCAGAGTCTTCCCACATTAGCTTGTTGCCACGGTGTTTGCAGACATTATGGAAGGCACCGATACTACCGTCCGGTTGGCGCACAACTACTACCGATGTTTGTGCGATGTCGACCTTAGCTACGAAGTAATCGCCTTTCTTGGCTATTTGCTCCTGACGGCCTACGAACAGCCAACACTTCTTGAATATATGCTCGCGTTGTTTGTCGAAGGACTCTTCTGAAAGAATATGGTCGTAGGGTAAAGGACCAGAACCAAGTTCCGGATATTTAGATAGCCAACGATGATTGGAACCAATTGGTGATGTCATGCTGAGTTCTCCTTGTTGTTTTACATATCATTTTTAAATTTACCGAGGCGTGTTCACATTCACCACGGATTGAAGCGAGCCGCGCCCTGATTGGATTGCGGCCAGTATCAGATCGTGCTTTTCGTGTCGGTTTTTGGCTATTGGGCAGAATGCGTCCGAACTCTAATGAGTGGCTTGTGGACCACTAGGGATTTGAGCGGTCGCTCGGTATTCTCAAGCACGACTTCATCGACACACGCCCTTGTCTCCACCAGTTTACGGCCCTGTATGAAGTCCTTGGTGGCGTTGACACAGTCCAGGGCGATGACCTGGCCGTTGTTCAGATATATGATGCTGAAGCGGCGCTGTGCCAGGTCGCCACGCACGACGGTACGATCGTGTCCGGTGCTGAGACCTACGGTTTGCAGGTGCAGGTCATACTGGTTCGACCAGAACCAGGGCACCGCGTCGTAGTCGCGTTCTTCGCCGCACAGGGTGGAGGCTACGCACGCAGCCATATCGTTGGCATTCTGGACGCTTTCCAGGCGGATGGTGGCCCCTCCCGCGTAGCGACTGGCATGGGCCGCACAGTCGCCAACGGCGAACACATCAGGCAGTGAGGTGCGACAGTGACGGTCGACCAATACGCCGTTGGCGTTAGCAGCGCCGGCAATGAGCAGCGGCTCGACAGCAGGAATGATGCCGATGCCGACCAGCACCAGCCCTGCCGGGATCACTGTACCGTCGGTGAGCCGCACACCGGTGACCTTCGGCCCGTCGCCTTCTAGGCTGTCAACCTGGACTCCAGTGCGCAGATCCACACCATGGGCGCGATGTTCGGCCTCGTAGAAGGCCGACAAGTCCTCGCCGGCAACCCTTGCCAAAACCCTCTGTTGCGCCTCCAGCAAGGTGACATGGCAACCCAGTTCGGCGAGCGCGGCGGCCCCCTCCAGACCGATGTAACCGCCACCGATGATGGCCACATTACGTTCGCCACCTTCCAGCTCCGCCATAATGCGGTCGACGTCGGCTTTGTCGCGTAGAGAATGAACGCCCATCAGACTGGCTCCGACGCAGGAAAGGCGACGCGCGTCGCCGCCGGTGGCCCAGATCAGCTGATCGTATTGAAGGGTTTTCCCTTGGTCGGTGATGACTTGGTGAGTCAGGGCATCCACACGACATATCGTGGTGCCTAGCTTCAGATCGATGCGCTCTTCCTGCCAGAATTTCGCCGGCCGGATATAGATGTCTTCGATGCTTTTCTTCCTGAGGAGGTACTCCTTCGACAGCGGTGGGCGTTCATAGGGAGGCAGGGTGTCCCTGCCCACCATCAGAATGGAGCCTTCAAATCCGTTCTTCCTTAGTGTGATGGCGGCTTCGGCTCCGGCGTGCCCTGTGCCGACGATAATGATGTTGTATTTGTCCATGGGAACTCCAGATTGTTTTCACTCTTATCAGGGCGCCACTAAGCTGACGCTAACGCGGTTCGTCAGGCGGGTGATGTAGCTGTCCGGCTAGTCCAGAAGAAAGCGCTCAAAAGAACGCTATTTAAAGAAGCTTTCGGTATCGATCATGGTTTCACCCCAGTTGTCCTGATAGGTGCAGAACATTCGGATGTCGCAGGTGTAGCGCTTGAATTTCCATTCGTCGCCGACCTTGGTGTATTCATCCTCAAATACTGCCTGGACCCAGACCGGCTCATTGCGACCGGTTTGCGAACTGGGCGCTTTAGCGGTTTCCAATAGAAGCCACTTGCCCGTGCCGGAGACCAAGTCATCGTTGACTCTCACCCACGCGGGAACGAAGAGATGGAAGCGGGCATTGACCGGATCTCTCTCAAAGAAGGCGCGCAGTTCCGTCTGGCCCTTTGCGGCGCCGATGCTTCCACTGTATTCCGCCACGCCGTCTTCGGTGAACAGACGCAAGGCCGCCTCCACATCCATCTCCGGATCCCCGGCCATGGGGAAACGGAAACGACGAAGCTCTTTGATGCGCTCGATTTCTTCCAGTTTGCAAAGACGAAGATGAAGGTCGCTGAGGTTCAAAATGATTCTCCTGATGAGTTTTTATAAAAATGAGATCATCCCTGGAGTGAAAACCTTCCCCCTGGATCTTGTCTAGGTAACCTGACGGAGGTGGCAACCGTCGGATGCCGTTAGGGGGCATTTATGACCTAATCGGGCTAGGTCAATCGGCGCGATGGAGAGATTTCAATGGATGAGGAGCGGAACCAAGACGGGAAGTCCTCGCTGGTCGAGCTGGCCTGCCAATCAACCCGCTTTGATGCCTGAGTCTGTAATTGACGTTTGAGATTTGCTTTTCCCACCAAACCCTCCGATCAAGCGATCTTTGATCGCGCCGATCGGAGGGTTCACTCGCTTTTTCTTGCAGCCACCGCGTTCTACCCCCATTCATTTCAAATTTGATTAGCGCGGCCTTCTTTTACCCGTCAGTAATTGCTCGTGATCTGTATCGGGCGCAGAGCCGCTTCAGTGTCAGGTGGATCTTTTCGTTTGGCATGGATATAGGTGTGGCGACAGCGGCGACGCCGGCGACAACCCACGTGGAGTGTGGCCTGGGGAATGGCGACAGAAGTGGCGACAGTCGCCACTTTCTCAGCGCATTGGCTGTGACGCTTGACCGCCTTTTCGAGTGGGTATAAAAATTGGCGCACAGATCGCTGTCATTGACAGCACCTGCCCAGGTAGCCAGAACCTTCAAGGCTACGCCACTCGCGTGGTGGATCTTCCCCAAGTGCGATTAGCGTCCGGCGGCTCGCACGGTCACTCTCCAAGAGTGATGGATGCCTACTCGACCGATCTGTCCATTGCGGCAGACGATGGGCCTACCTCGCTGCGCTGCAGCAACCTCACCTTTTGGCACACTTCGCTGCGCCAGGCCGCGCCCGTCTCTTTCTCCCGGAAAGAGACGGGCGCTCGTACCACTGCTGCAAGCCACGTCCTACAGGGCATTGCCGCAACTCTCCTCGTGACAATCGACCTGACAAATCCGATTCGTCGCCATCCGCAACGACACAGGCACCGGTGCCGCAGCCAATGGAAAGGCTGCATCTGACTGACAGTCAGGCATGCCCCAGGTGTCCATGTCGTTGCCTTCTCCTACTCCGGATCTCCAGGTGCCGAACTCGTCAGTCGGCACAGCCTCTACCCGCCCGCATCTTCGGATGCGACTAAGAAGGCCAGATTCATGGGGTTATGCCCTCGTTCCCGGTTGTAAGGAGCCGTTCGTTCCGCGTCAGTGAGCACCTCACAGGCCGCAGGGGCCTTGATCCCTGATAACACTCAACAACCGTGGCGGGACTACGTGAGGACAACCAGCAATGAACGAGGAGAGGGCCATGCAGCAGTTAGATCCGAAGCTTGAACTACCACGACCGTTGATTGACTCGAATCCCGTGGCCCAGCCTTATCCGGTGCAGGCGCTGGGTGGGATTCTTGGGCTTGCGGTGGAGCGCATGGCCGAGGTCATCGGCGTGCCCCAGGCATTGGCTGCACAATCGGTGTTGGCTGCCTCGGCGCTGGCTACCCAAGGTCATGCCGGCCTACAACTCGACGGGAGAAATTATCCTCTCTCGCTGTACCTGATCACGGTGGCAGCTTCGGGGGATCGTAAAACGGCGGCAGACCGATCTGCATTGCTGCCAGCACGCCAATGGGAGCGTGAGCAGTGGCAGCGCTACCGCGAACAGCTTGCCCGGTACCGCGCCGCACAGCGCCAGATGCAGCGTATCAGCCCTGCCGATCCCGACTCCGCGAACGGTGTACCGCTCGAAGCGGAGCCCTCTGCGCCGAGGCTGATTACCACGGACCCAACTATTGAAGCTCTGATCAAAGGGCTCTGCCATGACCTGCCGAGTATGGGGTTGTTCTGCGATGAAGGGGGACAATTCCTCGGCAGCAGCACCATGAGTCGAGATAACCGTTTGAAAGCGGTTACGACCTTGTCGTCACTCTGGGACGGCAGTCCGATAGATCGCGCGCGGTCTATGGCGGGTGAAAGCTTGCGAGCTTACGATCGACGCTTAAGCCTGCACCTGATGCTGCAACCGTATCTAGCCATGCAGTTACTCAGTGACCCATTGCTGCAGGGGCAAGGCATTCTCGGTCGCTGTCTCATCACCTGGCCCACCAGCCTGGCCGGACAACGCAGTTACCAGTCTGTCGACTTGTCCAAAGACCCCGCCCTAATTCGATATCACCACCGTCTTTCGGCCCTGTTTCACCAGCCTTGGTCACTTTCCGCTGACGGTGCCTTGCGGCTATCACCGCTGACACTGAGTCCGTTAGCCCGCCGTCGCTGGATTGATTTGCATGATGCTATCGAGGCCCAGTTGGGGGAGTTTGGCGAGTTGGCCAGCGTACGGCCCAGCGGATCAAAGGCGGCCGATAACCTGCTGCGCGTCGCCGGCATTCTTGCAGTCTTGGAGGAGAGCAGCGTCGTGGAGGTCGACCATATCCAGCGGGCCTCCGCTTTAGTCGGCTACTACCTCACCGAGATCCAGCGCCTGACTGAGCAGGAGCCAGTGTGTCGAGTAAAAGAAGAGGCAGACCGGCTGCTGCGATGGCTACAGGTCAAAGATTGGAAGCGTTTCAGTATTCGTGAATTGAACCGCAACGGTCCCCGCTTTGCCCGCAAGAGCAGTCGTCATGCCGCCAAGCTGCTGGTTGAGTTGATTGATCATCAGTGGTTGATCACCGATGGCCACACCGTCGAGGTGCGCCATGTTTAATCTTGATGAAGCGCTGCGCAACCATCTGGCTCAGCGTCAAAAGGAGCCTAAAGCGCGATTTGTCGCCGCTACTGTCGCCACTTTGTCGCCACGCTCAAAACCAAGCAGGCCGAGGGCTGTCGCCGCTGTCGCCAGTGTCGCCCCCACCCATAAAGCTATCGCCTCTACGACAGCCATTATTCAGTGGTTGAAAGAGGAGGGTGCGCATCTTTACGTCGCCGACAACACGCTGTGTTTTCGCCCGAGTGATTGGGCTCAGTTCGCGATTGTAAGTGCGCACTGGCAAGCCCTCTTGCATGATCTCACTGCAGTCGATCAGGAGCAGAAAAATGGCTCGGGTCGGTAAGCGAGCGGGGCGCAATTTCGGCTTCGGTCGCCAGCTTAGCTATGCTGGACCGCAAGCACTGAAAGACCTGTTTGGCGACGGCCATTTTGCTTCTGTCAAAGCCCATAGTGATCGCTGGCAGGCGTTCGTGAGTTGGTGTCGATCCGACGAAGGACCGAGGGTCAACGACGCGCGCCAGATAGACCGCGAGATCCTCATGCGGTACGCCGTTCACGTGCGGGAGCAGGTTGATCAGGGCAGCGTCGGCATTGCCACCGCGCAGAACCGACTGTCCAGCGTGAACCGAACGATGGCCGCGCTGCGCGGTGATCAGTACGTCAAAATCCCGAGTCCGAGTAAGGCGCTGGGCTTGCAGCGCTCAAGCGTGCGTAGTGAGGCTCCGCAAGTCCAAGACCGTGCGCAGGTTAAGTTGATCGCACGGGCGCTGTCAGATCGTCAGCAATCGAGGGTGAGTGCCATTGTGCTCCTCGCCCGGGATACAGGCATGCGCCTGCGCGAAGCGATCTTGGCCGATCTGCCCCGACTGCAACGTGAGGTTCGGCAACTGGGCAAGATCAACATCCAGGATGGCACCAAAGGTGGTCGATCAGGGGCCTCGGCACCGCGCTGGATTACGGTAACGGATCAAGTTCGCGATGCCCTGGATTGGGCCAGCGCGACCTCACCCAATGGCAGCCGGAATTTGTTGGCGCCCGACGAAAGCTACAAAGACTTTATGCGGGCAGTTGTGCGACCGGCACGGGACATCTTGCATGAGCATGGATTGAAAGGCTTTCATGAGCTGCGGGCGGCTTACGCCTGTGAGCGCTATGAGCAACTGACCGGCTTCCCCGCACCCGTCAATGGCGGTCATGGTCATCGAGAGGATCGAGAGCTCGATCAACGTGCACGCGAGCAGATCAGTCATGAGTTGGGACATAACCGCATCGATGTGGTGAGTGCCTACATCGGAGGCCGGCGATGACGGCCGAGTTCGACATGGCGTTGTTTCTGAACCCTGTGCTCAAAGGTGCGCATGCCACGCGGCAGCGGCACATCAGGCAGGCAGAAAGGATGCGCGAGGCGATTCGGGAGCGCTGGGGATGTGCGACGCCCTGGTCTTGGAGAGATAAGCACTTGAAATGGTTTCTGGAGCACTACCTGCGATGCTCAGCGCCGTCTACCGTTTACTATTACGAGTTAACAGCAGCGTTAATTCGTAGGCGGCGTGAAAGTGTTAAAGCTGACAGTCAGCTCCATTTGGATAAGTGCTTACCAAGCTGTGTCATCCCGCAGCCTAAATGGTCGACTTCAAGCTAGGCCTATCAAGACGCTCTTTACTGGGCAAGAAGCTAAGAGGCCGAAGTTTTATACGGCTCTGATATTTCCTGCTTCAAGCCCGTCAAGATGATCGGCGTACCACTGCATCATTGTCGTACGTTGCTCCAGATACTGAGCCTTGTTATAGATCCCGCGGACACCTGACGCCTTGTGACTGAGCTGGGCTTCAATGTGGTCCGCTGGAAAACCGTGCTCGTTGAGTACCGTGCTGGCAATGTGACGGAAGCCATGTCCGGTCTGTCGTCCTTCGTAACCAAGGCGCCTTAGCGCCATCAGAAAAACGGTATCGCTGCGAGGCTTGGTTCGATCGCTTCGACCAGGGAACAACAATGGGTACGCTCCCGTGATTTTTCGTAGTTCAGTAAGAGCGCTTAGCGCCTGCTTGCAGAGTGGTACAAGGTGTTCACGCCCTTTTTTACGGCCTTTGCGTTCAACGGGGACGGTCCAAAGCCTTTTGTCAAAGTCGAACTCAGCCCAGTATGCCTCTCGAAGCTCGCTGGGGCGGACAGCCATGAGAGTAAGCAGTTGGAGGCCTAGCTGGACATCCCTGGCGTGTGGGTATGATCGTATTGCTCTGAGCAGTGCGGGAAGCTCTTCCAGGGAGACATGGGCGTAGTTCTCGGCCTTTCCCGATGAGAGAAATTTATGAACCCCCTCTAAGGGGTTGTTCATCGCCCTGCCGGTTACTCGAGCCAGGTCGTAAATGTCTTTGCAGTACGCCCTCACGCGACTCATCTGCTCGAGGATTCCCTGACGTTCGAGCCCTCTCAAAAGCTCCATCCACTCCATCGACATGATGGAGACATAAGGACGTTTTCCGACAAGAGGGAACACGTGACGCTCCAAGGCTCCAAGGACTCTTTTTGCTGTGCCGACATCCCAGCCAGCCAAGCGAGACGTATGCCATTCACGAGCCAACGCTTCAAAGGTTTCGTTTGTTGCTGCTACCTCCGCAGCTTTTCTAGCTTTCTTGGCGGCTATCGGATTTTTGCCTTCTGCTGCATCCGATCTCAATTCGGCAGCTTTTTGCCGAGCAAAGGCGCCGCTGACTTCTGGGTACCCGCCAAGCCCGAGCCACGACCATTTGCCGTCGGGCTTTTTATAGCGCAACTCCCATGATTTCTGCCCGTTAGGCTTTACTCTGAAATACAGCCCCGAGCTGTCTAGCTCGCGGTAGGCCCCCGCTTCGGGAGCGAGATTGACTAGTGCGGTATCGGAGAGAGGACGGCGTTTAATATCGCTGCGTTTCATCCGTGTATGCCTCCAGTTCAATTTTCATTGAAGCATACATGGGGGCATACAGGATGTGAAGGACGTGGGTGGATCAGTTTGGATCTCCAGACACAAGAAAGCCCGCACGAGGCGGGCTTCTTGAGGTGATTCATAGACTGCTGTAGACATCTATGGATCGGTACTTGGTGGCTACACAGGGACTTGAACCCCGGACCCCAGCATTATGAATGCTATGCTCTAACCAACTGAGCTATGTAGCCAAGTGGCGCGCATTATTCGCTCAGAACGAACAAGCGTCAAGCGCTTTTTTTGAAAATTTATCTACGCTATCAACTGTTTAAGCAAAAACGCCGGGTAAGGCGGCCATTGGCTGGGTTTTGCGCAGGTCCCAAAGCCGCAAAGATTAAATTGTGGGAGCGGGCTTGCCCGCGATGGCGGTGTATCAGGTTAGCCGTACTTGACTGACACGCCGCGTTCGCGGGCAAACCCGCTTCCACATTTGATCTGGGGTGTTCTACCGTCGGCGTACTAGCTTGCTGGCCCTTTACAAGACATGACCGCTGCATCGATTCACCTACTCGTTAGCCTGCTAACGGGATAGCCTTCCTGCCCCAATAAGTGGCACATTGTCACACCTGCACCTGTGCATCCATCTGCTGTACGGAAACGTTCCTCATGGCTCTTACCAATTCCCAGCCTTCAGTGGCTACGACGCCGGCCGCCGGGCAATCCAGCCCGTTGGTCATGTCTATCATCGGCGCCGTAGCGCTGGCGCACTTGATCAATGACCTGATTCAGGCGGTGTTGCCGTCGATCTATCCGATGCTCAAGGAAAGTTATGGCCTGACCTTTACCCAGGTCGGCCTGATTACCCTGACGTTCCAACTCACGGCGTCCTTGCTCCAGCCGTGGGTGGGTTACTACACCGATCGCCATCCCAAGCCGTTCCTGCTGCCGTGCGGGATGATCTGCACGCTGATCGGGATTCTGATGATGTCCCAGGTCGGCAGTTTTCCACTGATTCTGCTGGCGGCGGCCTTGATCGGTATCGGTTCCTCGACCTTCCACCCGGAAGCATCCCGCGTGGCGCGCCTGGCATCGGGTGGCCGCTACGGCCTGGCGCAGTCGACCTTCCAGGTGGGCGGTAACGCCGGCTCGGCCTTTGGCCCGTTGCTGGCGGCGGCGATCATCATTCCGTTTGGCCAGGGCAATGTGGCCTGGTTCGGTTTGTTCGCGGTGTTCGCCCTGGGGGTGCTGTACGCGATCAGCCGCTGGTACCGCAACCACTTGAACCTGTTCAAGCTCAAGCAAGGCCAGGCCGCTACCCATGGCCTGTCGAAAAACCGCGTACTGGGTGCGCTGGTGGTGCTGGGGTTGTTGGTGTTTTCCAAGTACTTCTACATGGCCAGCTTCACCAGCTACTTCACCTTTTACCTGATCGAGAAGTTCGACCTGTCGGTGGCCAGCTCCCAACTGCATCTGTTCCTGTTCCTTGGGGCCGTGGCGGCGGGCACGTTCTTTGGTGGGCCGATTGGCGACAAAATCGGCCGTAAGGCGGTGATCTGGTTCTCGATCCTGGGCGTGGCCCCGTTCACCCTGTTGCTGCCCCATGTCGATCTGTTCTGGACCAGCGTGCTCAGTGTGGTGATCGGTTTTATCCTGGCCTCGGCGTTCTCGGCGATTGTTGTTTACGCGCAGGAATTGGTACCGGGCAATGTGGGGATGATCGCCGGGGTATTCTTTGGCCTGATGTTCGGGTTTGGCGGGATTGGTGCGGCGTTGCTGGGCTATCTGGCGGACATCCACGGCATCGAATACGTGTACACGCTGTGCTCGTTCCTGCCGCTGCTCGGGGTGCTGGCGATTTTGTTGCCACGCTCGAAAAAAGCCTGAAACCGGAAGGTTGGCCCTATCCCTGGGCGGTCCCTCTCCTACTGGAACGGGTGAGAGTTTGTCGCGCGTTTCAGTTGTTCCCGTGCCCGGGACAGGCGGGAACGGACGGTACCGATCGGAATCGCCAGGGCATCGGCGGTGTCCTGGTAGCTGCCGTCGGTTTCCAGTGAGGCATACAAGGTGTTGCGCATTTCCAGGGGCAGGTGCTGGATCGCATTGAGGGTGTTTTCCAGCCGGCGGCTGATCTCGAATTGGCGCGCCAGGTCCTGCTCTTCGTTGTGTCCGTGGGACAACGATTCATCGAACTCGCAATGCACCGGCTTGGCATAGAGCCGGCGAAAGTGATTGCGGATCAAATTCAGCGCAATCCCGCACATCCAGGTGCTCAGGGACGCCTGCGCGCTGAAGTGATGGCGGTTACGCCATGCCTCCAGATACGTCAGTTGCAGGATATCGTCCGCATCCTCCGGGTTCAGTACGCGCTTATGAATGAACCGGCGCAGGCGTTTGTGGTGCTCGTCGGACAGATCTTGGATGGATTGGCTAGGGTCACGGGGAAGATTGACTAAAACACTGATTGGGATATCCATGATTTTTCCTCAGGGTAAAAACGGTCGAAATGGTTTCGACGAGAACCCTGTTAGCACCGCTTGTGCCAAACGGAATATGTAGATATCTATTTGATAAATATAAGGAAATATCTTGTTTTAGGTGTTTTTTGTGCAATCGCTTGCGCAGAGCATCGTGGATTTGTGCGGGTATTTTCATGCGCCATGGGAAGCGCATGAAGATGGAACCGGATCGGGCCTTCCAGCCACACAAGGATACGAATCTCTTGCTATGGCATTTCCATGAAAGTCGATCCCAACCTAGATGTGCAAAATCCCGCGCACCTGAATCAACCGGCACCGGCACGGATTGAAAGTGGGCTGTCTTCGCCGATAAGCGCCCCCGTTGCGGACGATCTCAGTGTGCTGTTCAGCCAAGAGGTCGAACTCAACGCCCGGGCGTTGGGGCAGCGCCAACTAGGCTTGCGCATCCCGGCGGTCGAGCAACTGACCCAGCTCTATGAGCAATTGGGTCACCCGGCCCAGGCGAAAATGGCGACCATCGCTCGCAATGTCAGGGTCCAGCTGCTGCTCGGTGGCGGGGTCGGCAAGATGATGGACATCACCGGCAACGACCCCGCGCGGGCCTATGTGGTGCTCAAGCACGTGGCGCTGCAGGCGGATGCCGAGGGGCGCACCGCAGAGGCAAGCCTGGCGCGCACTTCCCTGGCTGGCCTGGAGGCCGATTACAAGCCACAGATCCAGGCGGGGCTGAACACCGCACTGGCGCTGCAGGCGGGCACTGATGACCCGCAACTGCGCCAGGCTGTACGCAGCATGTATTACACCAGCGTGGTCACGAGCCAATCGCTGGCGACCCTGATGCAATCATTGCTGGGGCTGTTCGGTGAAGGGGACTTTGCGTCCGGGTTGAAGCTGATCCGCCGGGCACTGGCCGATGATGTTGCGGCACAGACCTCGTCGGTCGACCGGGGCCAGTTGCGAACCTTGTTGCTGGGCCTCAATGACTGCAGTCGATTGAGTGGTGTGCTCGCGCGCTGCAAGGCGTTGATCGGGCAATCCCTGCTTCTGTACCCCGAACTGCAGCTGGACCCGGTGGGCTTGTTGCAACGCTTGCTGGGGTATGCGGCCGGTGGTCTTTCCTCCCAGGAAATCAAACACCTGGCCCGGGATTTGGGCGGCAGTCAGCTGGCTCATCAGTTGAGTGGCCTCAGTGCCTTTTTCCCGGAACTCAAGGCCCTGCCCCTGGCCTGGTGGTGTGATGCAAGACGGCGCGAAGAAGCGTTGAACAGCTACAAGCACGTGCTGCTTGAATACGCCGCGCAGGAGCGTGGCTCGCGCCATACCCACACGTGGCCGGGATTGAAGGCATGAGTGCGTTGCGGGCAATCAATGCGTTGCTGCTGAAGGTTGCACAACGCGCCGAGGTGCTGGGCGCGGTGGTGGTCATGGCCATCGTGTTTATCTTTATCGTGCCGTTGCCCACCTGGCTGGTGGATATCCTGATTGCCCTCAATATTTGTATTTCGTGCCTGTTGATCGTGCTGGCGTTGTATTTGCCGGGGCCGCTGGCCTTTTCTTCGTTTCCATCGATTCTGCTGTTGACCACGATGTTTCGCCTGGCGTTGTCGATTGCGACCACACGCCTGATCCTGCTGGAGCAGGACGCCGGTGACATTGTCGAGGCGTTCGGCAACTTTGTGGTGGGCGGCAATCTGGCGGTGGGGTTGGTGATCTTCATGATCCTGACCCTGGTCAACTTCCTGGTCATTACCAAGGGCTCGGAACGGGTCGCGGAAGTGGCGGCACGCTTTAGCCTGGACGCGATGCCCGGCAAGCAAATGTCCATCGACAGCGACCTGCGTGCCGGGCTGATCGACGGCAACCAGGCCCGGGACAAGCGTGAGCAGCTGTCGCGTGAAAGCCAGCTGTTCGGGGCCATGGACGGCGCGATGAAGTTCGTCAAGGGAGACGCCATCGCGGGGTTGATCATTGTGGTGATCAACTTGCTGGGTGGTTTTGCCACCGGCATGTTCCAGCATGGCATGAGCGCCGGCGACTCCATGGCGTTGTACTCGGTATTGACCATTGGTGATGGCCTGATCGCGCAGATTCCGGCCCTGCTGATCTCGCTGACTGCCGGCATGATTATCACCCGTGTGGCCCCGTCCGGGCGCAGCAAGGGCAGCAACAACATGGGCGCCGAAATTGCCCGGCAAATGACCAGCGAACCCAAGAGCTGGATGATCGCTTCGGTCGGCATGCTTGCTTTTGCGGCGTTGCCGGGGATGCCCACGGTGGTGTTTATCCTGATTTCGCTGATGACTGGCAGCCTGGGTTATTACCTGATGCGCCAGCGCCAGCGTGACGAAAAATCACAGGAGCCGGTTACCGATACCGTCCCGCCTGAGCAAAACGGGGTGGAGGATCTGCGCGGTTTTGATCCGTCGCGCCCCTACCTGTTGCAGTTTCCGCTGGCCCTGCAGAACAGCCCGCTGGTGACGGAGGTCATCCACGGCGTGCGCCAGAGCCGCAACAGCCTGGTGACCCAGATCGGCTTGACGTTACCGCCATTCGAAGTCGAGTTTGCGCCGGCGTTGGCCGACGATGAATTTCGCTTCTGCGTGCACGAAGTGCCCCTGTTGAAGGCCACGCTCGGTGACTGGGTTGGCGTGGAGCTTGCGGCACTGGCAGCGGATCCAGAAGGCGGGAACAGGGGCCTGGCCGAGCGCGATGAACAGGACTGGGTGTGGTTTGCGCCCGACGACCCTGTGCTTGCCGATGAACACTTGGCGCGCTCGACGGCGTACAGCCTGCTCCAGGAGCGGATGACCCGGGCCATGTTGCTCAGCGGCCCGCAGTTCCTCGGCATCCAGGAGAGCAAGGCGATTCTCAGTTGGCTGGAGTTCAATCAGCCGGAGCTGGTGCAGGAACTGCAACGGATCATGCCACTTTCGCGGTTCTCATCGGTGTTGCAGCGCCTGGCCGGCGAAGGGGTACCGCTGCGGGCGGTGCGGCTGATTGTCGAGGCCCTGATCGAACACGGTCAGCATGAACGTGAACCGGAAGCCCTGACCGACTATGCGCGCATTGCCCTCAAGTCGCAGATTCTTCACCAGTACAGCGAAGCCGACGGCCTGCATGCCTGGCTGTTGTCGCCCCACACCGAAAACGTGTTGCGCGATGCCCTGCGCCAGACCCAGACGGGTGTGTTCTTTTCCCTGGATAACGAAAGCAGTGCGGCGCTGGTCAGCCTGCTCAAGCAAGCCTTTGTCGTGCGCCCCAAGAGCAAAAGTGTGCTGTTGGTTGCACAGGATTTGCGCAGTCCCATGCGCACCTTGCTGTTGGAAGAGTTCAACCATGTACCGGTCCTGTCGTTCGCCGAGCTCAGCGCTTCGTCCAAGGTCAAGGTGTTGGGGCGCTTTGATCTTGCCCAGGACAATCTGTTGCGCGAGGAGGTGGCATGAGCACGTCTGGGGTGGTTGTGCAGGCTGTTGAACACGTCACTGTCATTGCAACGTTCATGAGGCCTGGCGATGTTTGAGCTACGTGTGCTTGATGGTTCGCGCCAGGGCGCGGCGTTGCCGTTGTTCGGCGGGCAATGGAGTATTGGTGCGCATCCGGATGCCGACCTTTCGCTGTATGACGAAGGGATTGCCGAGCGCCATGTGCTGCTGCGGTGTATTGAGCAGCACTGGTCGGTCCAGGCTCAAGAAGGGTTGGTGCGGGCCAGTGACGGTCAGCTCCTGGCACAGATTGCCGACCTGGCACTGGGCGTTCCTTTTGCCCTGGGCAACATTCGACTGTGCGTCACCCTGGCCGATCAGCCCTGGCCGCAAGCCCCGGCTGCCATGCCCATCGCCCCAGCGGCCAGGCCGGTGAATGAGGCTGCACCGGCGCTGATGTTGTCGTCGATATCCGGGGCGCAGCAGAAGCGTCTGATCAGCCTGGTGCTGGTGATCGCAGCCATCATCATGGTGGTGGGCCTGGCGACCACCGGAGAGCATGAGGCTCAGGCGTCGTTGATGGCCGCGCCAACTCAGAAAAACGAGCTGGGTTCGGCCTACGAAGTACGCCAGCAACTGCTGAAAATGCTCAACGAACGTGAACTGGGCAATCGCATCCGCCTGCAGGTGATCAATGACCAGGTGACATTGGAAGGGGACGTTGCCCAGGAAGAGATGGGATTGGTGTCGCGCATGCTCAATCGTTTTGGTGAGCAGTTCGATACGTCTGTGCCAGTGATCAGCCGGGTCAAGGAACGTAGCACGGCACTCCCTTTCAAGATTCTGCAGATCGTCGGCGGGCCCAATGGCCATGTGGTCCTGGATGAAGGCAATCGGCTGTTTGTGGGAGATGAAGTGGATGGCTTGCGATTGGTCCTGATCGATAACACCAAGGTGGTGTTCGACGGCGTACAGCGTTATGAGGTGCGTTGGTGAGTGCCGACCTGCAGGCGCGCCTGGAGGCCTGGCAGCAGGACCGGGCGCAGGCGCTGGCCAGCTTTGCGCCGGTCTCGGTGCGTGGGCGTATCCAGCGCGTCAACGGCATGTTGCTGCAATGCCGTTTGCCCCAGGCGCGTATCGGCGATTTGTGCCAGGTTGAAAAGTCCACCGGCGATTACATGCTGGCCGAGATCATCGGTTTCGATCAGCAGGATGCGGTGCTCAGTGCCCTGGGCAATCTTGAAGGCGTGCGGGTGGGCGCCAGTGTCGAACAGTTGGGCGTCTCGCACCGGGTACGCGTCAGTGATGAACTGTTGGGCCAGGTGCTGGATGGCTTTGGGCGCCCGATTGCGGGGGAGGGCGCCAGCGCCTTCGTCGAGGCGCACGCCGAGGACACCAGCCTGGTGTTGTGCGAGGCGCCCTTGCCCACCGAGCGGCCGCGTATCCACCGGGCACTGGCCACCGGGGTGCGCTCGATCGATGGTCTGCTGACCCTGGGCGAAGGCCAGCGCGTTGGTTTGTTTGCGGGCGCCGGTTGTGGCAAGACCACCTTGCTCGCGGAGATCGCCCGTAACGTTGACTGTGATGTGATTGTGTTCGGCCTGATTGGTGAGCGTGGCCGCGAGCTGCGCGAGTTTCTCGACCACGAACTGGACGATCAACTGCGCGCCAAGGCGGTGCTGGTGTGCGCGACGTCCGACCGCTCAAGCATGGAGCGCGCCCGCGCCGCCTTCACCGCCACGGCATTGGCTGAAGGCTATCGACGCCAGGGCAAACGGGTCCTGCTACTGATCGACTCCCTGACCCGTTTTGCCCGGGCCCAGCGTGAAATCGGCCTGGCCGCTGGCGAACCGCTGGGGCGTGGCGGTCTGCCGCCTTCGGTATACAGCTTGCTGCCACGTCTGGTGGAACGTGCCGGGTTGACCCGCGAAGGGGTGATCACGGCGATCTACACCGTACTTATCGAGCAGGACTCCATGAGCGATCCGGTGGCCGATGAAGTGCGCTCGCTGCTTGATGGCCATATCGTCTTGTCGCGCAAACTGGCCGAGCGCGGCCACTACCCGGCGGTGGATGTGCTGGCCAGCCTGTCGCGGATTCTGAGCAACGTCGCCGAGCCCGCGCACATCCAGGCCGGCACCGCGCTGCGCCGCTTGTTATCGGCGTATCAGCAGATTGAGTTGATGCTCAAGTTGGGCGAGTACCAACCGGGCAGCGATGCCCTGACTGATATGGCGGTGGACAGTCGCCAGGCGGTGGACGGCTTTCTGCGCCAGGACTTGCGCGAACCCGCGCCGATGCCGTTGACACTCGAGCAACTGATGAGCCTGACCACCCATGTCCCTTTCTGAGATCGACACCTTGCGGCGGCTGCGTCGGCATCGGGCAGACCGCGCCGAGCGCGCGTTGCGTGAAGCCAAGCGGCATCAGCAAGCCTTGTTGGTGCAAATCCAGCAGGCACAGGCGGCGCTTGAGCAAACGCGCCTGCAGGAGATCGAGAAAACCGCCGAGTTGCTGGATAAGCATCAAGGCCAGGTGCTCTCGTTGCAGCAACTCAAGGCCTGGAGCCTCCAGGAGCGCACCTTGTCCGCTGGGACCCGGCGCGAAGAAGGCCAGTTGGGTCAACTGCATGACCAGCGGGAGGAGCACGTGGTGCAGATCGCCAGCGCGCAGAAACAGGTGAGCCAATGCCTGCGAGAGGTCGAGAAACTCCAGGAGTTGTCGGTTTTATTGAGGCAGGAAGAGGTACAGGAAGAACTATGACCCAAGTCCAAGCAAGCAAACCTGAACGCCCGCGCCCGCGCGATCCACGAGCGGAACAGGAGCCTCAACCGTCGGGGGTCGTACCTTGGGAGCAGGGGCGGTTATTTGCGCAACTGCTGGACAGTGATGGCGAGGGGGCAGGTTACGGCACCTCGGCAACGGCCGCCGGGGTGGCGGGCGATTCCTTGATGATCGAGGCGATGACGGCGCAATTGGCCCCCCGGATTCATGGCAGCGCGCAATGGCCGCTGCAGGCGGTGCTTTACTTGCCGCGCCTGGGGCGGATCAGCGCCAGTGTGCGCCGTGAACAGGGGCTGTGGAACATCGAGCTGGCCGCCGAGCAGGAGCTTGCCGCGCGTTGGCTGGGCGGTGTGCGCGAGCGCTGTGAGGAGCGTCTGGCCGATGCCCTGGGCGCGCCTGTCGCGTTACACCTGGTCCATGTGGGCGCGGCATGATCATGCCGGCACTCGCGATTCCCTTAGTCAAAAGCGCCACGGTTGCGGCACGCCTGCGCCTGGGGCGGGGTCTGCGTATGCCGTTTCAGGTCACAGGCCAGCACGGTGAGCTGCTGCTTGAGCCTGGCCGTGCGCCCAGGAGTGCTGCGCCTCTGTACTTCGAAACCGCCTGTGGGCTGTTGGCCTTCAGCGAGCCAGGGCCGATGTTCAGTCTTCTGGGGGAGTGCCCGGTGACGCTGGCCGAGGCCGGCAATGATCCGGACTCCTGGTTCTGGGAACTGTTCCAGCACCACTTGAGCCCTCAGGTGCGCGCGTTGTTTGGTTATCTGCGGCTGCGGGCCTCCCCTGGAAAACTGAATTTCGGCTGCCGGCTCACGGTGACATTGGGCGCCTCCAGGGTGGTGGGCTACCTGTTGCTGGCTCCCGAAAGTCTGTTGGCATTGTGTGATGCGGGGCGCTGGCAACCCACGGCCCTGCCATTGCCGCCCTCGTTTCAACTGACGATTGCCGCGACGTTGGGGCGTTTGAAGCTGCCCCTGAGCCAAGTTCGCGGCCTGCGTGCCGGTGATGTGGTGATGCTGGAGCAGGCTTTTTTTGATGTGCATGGCAATGGCCATTTACGGATTGGCAAGCATCGCCTGCATGGGCGCATTGACGATGAATCAGGGCCAATGGGCCTGACACTTATATCTACTGAGGAAACGTCTGTGGACGAGGATCTTTCAGCACAACACTACTCGGGGTATGAAGAGCATGACCTTGATGAACCCGTGGTGGATGTTTTTGGCCATGAGCCTTTCGATGAGTTGAGCATGGCCTTGAATGTGCGCTGTGGCACCCTGAACCTGACGCTCGGGGAACTGCGCAACCTTGCGCCCGGTGCGGTGTTGAGCATCGCGGGCTACGCCCCCGGCATGGCGGGGCTCTACTATGGCGATCGGCCGATTGGCCAGGGCCAGTTGGTGGAGATGGACGGACGCCTGGGCTTGCAGCTGTCCCGTGTGATTTTTGCGCGATGACGTTCCAGGGGGTCGAGCCCGTAATCCTCGCGTTATTCATCGGCGCACTGGCCTTGATGCCGATGCTGTTGATCGTCTGCACCGCCTTTCTGAAAATTATCATTGTGCTGATGATCACCCGTAACGCCATCGGCGTGCAGCAGGTGCCGCCGAGCATGGCGCTCAACGGCATCGCCCTGGCGGCGACCCTGTTTATCATGGCGCCGGTAGGGTATGCCATCGCCCAGAACGTCAAGCAAGCCCCGGTGGACTTGAGCAGCGTGCAACGCTTCCAGGAAACGGGGCTGGTGGCCATCGAGCCGCTGCGCCTGTTCATGACCCGCAATACCGACCCGGACGTCCTCACGCACCTGCTGGAAAACACCGCACGCATGTGGCCGCCGGAAATGGCGCAGAACGCCCAGCGCGACGATCTCATCTTGCTGATTCCGGCCTACGTGATTTCGCAATTGCAGGCGGGGTTCGAAATCGGTTTCCTGATCTATATCCCCTTTATCGTCATCGACCTGATTGTCTCCAACCTGCTGCTGGCCCTGGGCATGCAGATGGTCTCGCCGATGACCATCTCCCTGCCCCTCAAGTTGCTGCTGTTCGTCTTGGTTTCCGGTTGGTCGCGGCTGCTCGACAGTCTGTTCCTTTCTTATCTGTGAGTGACCTATGGAACCGATCGTACTGTTCAAGCAAGGCATGCTGTTGGTGGTGGTGCTCTCGGCGCCGCCGCTGATTGTCGCGGTGATCGTCGGGGTGCTGACCTCCCTGGTGCAGGCCCTGATGCAGGTACAGGACCAGACATTGCCCTTTGGCATCAAGCTGGTGGCCGTCGGCATCACCCTGATCCTGACCGGGCGCTGGATTGGCGTGGAGTTGATTCAACTGATCAACATGACATTCGACATGATTGCCCGCTCGGCACTGAACTGAGGCACACGCATTGCTCCTTTACCTTGAGTTCTTGCCCAGCCTGTTGATCAGCATGGCGCGCATCTACCCGTGCATGTTCCTGGTGCCGGCTTTCTGTTTCCAGCATGTGCGCGGGATGACCCGGCACACGATCGTGATGGTCGTGGCCCTGTTTCCCACACCCGGCATTCATGCTGCATTGATGGGCAAGGACTACTCCGCATTGATGCTGGGCGGGCTGGTGCTCAAGGAGGCGGCCCTGGGGTTCTTGCTCGGGGTTTTGCTGTTCATGCCGTTCTGGATGTTCGAGTCGGTAGGCGCGTTGCTCGATAACCAGCGTGGCGCCCTGGCGGGCGGGCAACTCAACCCTTCGTTGGGGCCGGATGCGACACCGGTCGGGCACCTGTTCAAGCAGTTGGCGATTTTTCTGCTGATCTCGACCCTTGGGTTGGGCGTGCTGACGCAAGTGATCTGGGACAGCTACCTGATCTGGCCACCCACGGCGTGGGTGCCGCTGCCGGCGGTCAATGGCTTCAGCGAGTTCCTTGGCTTGCTCGGCGATACCTTCGTGCACATGATGCTCTACGCGGCGCCGTTTATTGCGGTGCTGTTGCTGCTGGAGTTCGGTTTCGCCTTGCTCGGGCTCTACAGTCCGCAGCTACAGGTGTCCACCCTGGCCATGCCGGCCAAGAGCCTGGCGGGCCTGGCTTTCCTGCTGCTGTACTTTGCCCTGTTGGAGGATTTGATCGTCGGGCGCATGGGCTTGCTGACGGACCTCAAGCATGCTCTTGGCCTGATGGTTCGGGGCCCGGGGCAATGAGTGACTCCGGCGAAAAAAAACACGCGGCGAGCCCCAAGAAACTCAAGGACCAACGCAAGAAAGGCCAGGTTGCCCAAAGCCAGGACGTGGCCAAACTGTTGGTGCTCACCGCGATCAGCGAGATCGCTCTGTTCACCGCCGAAACCAGCCTGCAGCGCTTCCAGCAGATGATGGCGTTGCCTTTTGCGCGCGTCGGCCAGCCGTTTGTGCGCGCCCTGGAAGAAGTGCTGATGGATGGCCTGGTGGTGTTTTTTTCGTTCGGCCTGTTGATGTGCGGAGTGGCGATCGCGGTGAAGCTGATAAGCAGCTGGATGCAGTTCGGCTTGTTGTTCGCCCCGGAAAGCCTGAAGCCGGACTTCAATCGCCTCAACCCGCTCAGCCAGCTCAAGCAAATGTTCTCTGCGCAGTCGGTGATCAATCTCTTGATGGGACTGGGCAAGGCGTTGTTGCTCTCGCTGATCCTCTATGTGGTGATAACCCCCTCGCTACAGGTGCTGATCGACCTGGCCACCAGCGATCTGCAAAGCTACATCGTGGCGCTGATCGCCCTGTTCCGCCACTTGCTGCATGCCTGCCTGGGGCTGCTGCTGGTGCTCGCGCTGATCGACTGGAGCATGCAGAAGTATTTCTTTGCCAAGCGCATGCGCATGACCCAGGTGGAGGTGGTCAAGGAGTACAAGGACATGGAGGGCGACCCTCACGTCAAGGGCCAGCGTCGCTCCCTGGCCTACCAACTCGCCCAGGAAGAGCCAAAGGTCAAGCTGCCCAAGCTGGAAGAGTCCGACATGCTGGTGGTCAACCCGACGCACTTTGCCGTGGCGCTGTACTACCGGCCCGGCAAAACGCCGCTGCCGATGTTGGTCGACAAAGGCACAGACGCCCAGGCGCGCCAGTTGATTGGCCGGGCCAAGGCCGCCGACGTGCCGGTGATCCAGTGTGTGTGGCTGGCGCGCATGCTGTATGAGCGAAAGCTGGGGGCGCCGATTCCACGGGAGAGTTTGCAGGCGGTGGCGCTGATCTATCGCACCCTGCGTGAGCTGGATGATGAATCCAAGCGCCAGACCCTGGAGTTACCGGAGCTTGCGCGCCGCTAGGGCGCGCGTTGTACATCCAGGGTTTCGAGCTTGGCCAGTGAGAGCAGGCGGCTGACGATGTCATCGAGCGGCTGGCCGTTGGGCACCAGCGCATGCCAGATCACCAGGTTGCCCTTGGCATCGAGGTACACGAAGCATCCATCGAACACCATGGCGTGGACAAAGCGCCGCTCCAGCACCCGCTGCACCTGGCCGGCCTGCAGCGCCTCAGGTGCAATCTGCAGGGCCAGGCCGGGTTTCTGGCCGGCGCTCAACCGGCACAGGCTGATGCCCGGGCACAACGTGTGGTGAGCGACGTCGCCGCTCACCAGTTTGTCCAGAGGCACCTGGCGAGGCGCATCAGTGTCGGATAAGCCCATGGCGGTCACTGTTCCAACGAGATCGTCTGATAGTCCGCCCTTTCGCCTGATGGGCCGGGTTCGACGCGCATTTGCGGCGGCCACCAGACCACCAGCTTGCTAGCGCTCGATTGCGGCCGGGAGCAGGAGTTGCCTTTGCACGTCGGGGTACAGCCGGCCATAAGCAGCACTAGGCCCAGGAGGGTGATGCAGGAGAGTCGCTGTTTCATGGCGCGGTCTTCCGTGTTGGTGTGAGCAGGGAGGGGCGGGTTACACCGATATGTTCATCCTTCACCACCGGGCGCATGGCGATGAACACCTCCGCCTCTTCACCCGGCTTGAGCCAGGCCCGTGGCCAGACGCTGACGGCCAGGGTCTGGGAATTGCTGCATTCGTTCTCGTCGATGCGCACGTTGCGATTGAACTGATTGCGCATCACCACCACCGCCACGTTGAACTGCGGGCCGGCGTACCACTGGCTGCGTTCGGTGTTGAGCGCCAGCAGGTCACGGGTTTTGCACAAGGTGTCCAGGCCCAGCGGCATGGGGGCGGCTTTGAAGGCGTCAGGTACTTGCCCGGTGACGAGGTGGGCGAGGGCGCTGGTGATCGCACTGCGCTTGATCACCGGCGGGTGCTCGGCATAGCGCCTGGCCAACGGTTTGAGGGCCGCCTGCAACTCTACCTGGTCGTCCGGTGGCAAGTAGCGTGACGGGTCGGCCTGGTCGCCGATAACGCGAGGGGTGAGGATAAACAGGCGTTCACGTCGGTTGTTCTGCCGCTCGGTGGAAGAGAACAGTGCCTTGCCCAGCAACGGTATATCGCCCAGCAACGGCACCTTGCTTCTTTTATCGGTGCTTTCGGTGACATGGAACCCGCCGACCACCAGCGAACGTTTTTCCGCCATCACCGCCTGGGTGCTGACTTTGCCCCGGCGTACATCGGGGCCTATGCGTTCGGGGTTGGACTCGTCGAAGTTGCCGTCTTCGATATCCACCGCCAGATGGACCTGGTGCCTGCCACGGGTGGTAATGACCCGTGGTACCACCTGGAAACTGGTGCCCACGGTGATCGGCAGGATGGTCGCGTTTTCGACGCCGGCCGTCAGGTATTGAGTGCGGTTGAAGTCAATCACCGCAGGTTGGTTTTCCAGGGTCAGCACCGAAGGGTTGGACACCATGGTCGCCAGGCCCTTGGCCTCCAGGGCCCGTACATCGGCGTAGAAACGGTCGCGCTTTTCGATCGACAGTTGCGCCGATGTCCCAGGCGCCATGTTCACACCGCCGAGAAAGCGGCTGTTCTGAAAACCCCAGTTGACCCCGAACTCTTGCAGTTGGGTGCGCTCGATATCCAGGATGATTGCGTCGATCTCCACCAGTTTGCGTGCCACATCGAGTTGGGCGATCAGCTCGCGGTACATTGCCTGGCGCTCTGGCAAGTCATAGATCAAGACGGCGTTGTTGCGCACATCCGCCTCCACCCGAATTCGCCCTCTTGCAGTGGGGGCTCTGGAGGTGAGCGACATGCCGGGCTCCGTCTGCCCCAGGGGCGCCTGTGCGCCGAGCAACTGGTTCAGCATCGGGTTGCCCAGCCGGGGAAGGATCGGGGTGATGGGCGAGGGCTGCGCTGCCGAGGCCGGGCGTGGGCTCATCGACGACAGGACAGAGTTGTCCCGGGGCTCCAACAGCCCGCGTAGCATGCTGGCAACACCCGCGATGACCAGCTTTTCTCCGCGATAATCAATCGGGCGGTCCGCCGCGTTGGCGAATCTCAGCGGGAACGTCAGCACGCTCTGTTTTTCATCGGGGGATTTTCGCTGGCTGCTGAATTGCCTGATCTGTTCGATGTAACGCTTGGGGCCGGATATCAGCACCACGCCATCGTCAGGGAGTTCCCCCCAACCGAAACGGTTGTCGAGCAGGCCAATGTCAGTCAATGCCTGCTTGAGGTCCGCAACGGTTTGCGATGAGACCTCCAGGCGCGCGGACTGCTGCTGGTCCAGGGTGCTGATGTACAGCATGTTGTTGTACATGTACCACTGGAAGCGATGCTCTACTGCCAGCCGGTCAAGCAACGACTGCGGGGTATTGGCGCGTATCTTGCCGTTGACGGTGCCTTCCAGGTGGCCGTCGAATTGAATCTGCGTGCCAAAGGTCTGGGCGAAATCCTCCAGCACCTCACGCACCTGCTTATGGTCAGCCTCATAGGCGTAGGCGGTATTTTTCCATTCGGCGGGGATCGCGGCGAGCGAGCTTTGCATGGGCAAAAGCAACCAGGGCAGTACCAGCAGGTAGCGCCAATGAGGGCCTTTTTGAAGGGCCGCGGGCGAGACGGAGCGCAAGCGGGTGCGCTCGTGATTCTTGTTGGGCATGGGGTGTTCTCTGATTAGTGCGGCAGCGAGCGCAGTGACGTGGGTTGGAACCGTGGGGCCTGTTTTGCAAGGCGCGTAATCATTGCGCGCCAGGTATCGCGCTGGTTGAGCAGGGCTTGGAGACTGTCCAGCAAAGGCTTCTCGCTGGTGCTTTGCTGTAGACACTGAGTCAACCAGAGTGCACCCGTTGCAGGCGCCTGTGCGAGTGCACCTTGAAAGTGACTCAGGCTTGCGTTACCCAGGAGCATCCAGGTGTTGAGCTGTGATTTGTCAGGGCGGCCCTGGGTCAGTTGGACCTGCAACAAGAGGGTGTCAGGGCCGTGGCGCAGGAGTATTTCGTCATTGTCTTCGATCAGCCTTAATTCTTCGGCGCGGCTGTTCAACCAGTTGGTAATGAGCGCCTTCACGTTATTGTCCGCTGTCCAGGCCGGACTTCAGTAGCATATGCCTGGCCCTGATATGTTCAGTGAAGGCGTATTCGGATTTACGGTTGGTCATCACCAGTTCATAGAACAAGTCCATGTCCGCCTCGGATCCAGAGTTCTGCTCCATCAAGTCGCTGACATCGTTTCTGCTGCGCTTCGCATCGCTAAGAAGTTGCTCTCTGTAACCTGAGTAGTAGTTCATGGATTTGCTCCTTTTTTGTGTTTCCTCTCTGTGGTTTTGTATGTCGAATTGGTTCCATGTGTAGCCGTTTATTTGGCGCGTGTGCGTGGTGGAAAATCAGGCATCCAACCGCTTGCTGCCTGGCTCTAGAAAGGTGTCACGCATGGCGGCCCAATCAATGCAAAAGTCGCCCTCTTCGGTTTGTAACAGCAACGTCTGGGGTTTGACGGTATCGTCGGCGCGTAGCGCCCAGAGCGTGGTGTTGTGGTCGGCGAGAGCCTGGCGTGCGGCCTCCAGCTCCTGGGGATGGCATAGCAATGCCGCCTTGACCATCGGCATCTGGCTGGCCATCAATTGTCTGACCAACGCGGCCATGCGTTGTGGCAGGGGCGTATCTTCCAGCAGCAGACGAATCGCCTGGTTGGCGATTGAAGAGGCATATCGTTCAAGGTTGTCGTACATCGCCTGGCGTTCGCCTTCCCAGCGTTTGAACTGCGCGTCGGCACGCCGCCAGATTTCAAGGCCGGCCTGCTCCAGCAGCTTTTCCCGCTGCTTTTCTGCCCGCTTCAGCAATTGCCTGGCCTGGGCCTTGGCCTGCTCCAGTGTGTTGTGGGCATGGGCGTAATTGGCCAGGGTTTCGCGGGGGATCAGGGTTTCGGCAAAGGCGGTGGAGCCTTTGGGTAAGTCGATTTTATGTCGGCAAAACATCGTGTTCAGTCTCCATGGTCCTTGGCGCCAGGTGCTTGAGCGTCGCTGTGGATTGTCGCAATACGCCAGACCACGGCATGCCAAAGGGTATCGAGGCGGCTGTAGGAGTCCCCAAGCGAAAGGGCTTTTTTTTCCAGCTCCAGAACGCGCTGGCGAGGGAATCTCAACCTGATGCGTTGCCAGGTGGCGGGGCTGACCCAGGTGCGTAGCAGCTGCAAGGGGTCCTCATCGGGCTGCAGCATATATGGGGGCAATGCCTTGGACAGTCTGTTGCACCACTGGTGGAGGTTTTCATTCAACGCGCTTGCGTAGGCCGGGCGACACGCGCTGTCAATCAACGCCAGCACCAGGTCCAGTTGCTCCGGCGAGGCGAGCGCCAGTTGCAGCAATGTGGGCTGAGGCGTGGGCGGCAGGCAGGGCGTGATCCCATAGAGTCTGGCTACCCACAGGTGTCGACTGTGACCAAGCGCAGTCAGTGCCGCGTGCTCATCAACCGTTCTCCAGCCTTCGCGTGAATGCAGCCAGGGGGTTGCCCACCACTGGACCCATGCCAGGTTACTCATCGTGCGAGGATGGCCCGGCCGTTTGGGCGTGCGGCAGCGCTCGCTGGCCCCTGATCCGCCAGAATGTCACGGCGATAATGAGCACCACTAAAACGATCATGGTGAAGGTGACGCTGGCCCGCCAAAAGCCAATGTCATCGCCCGGCACCAGGAACGGACCGAAATAGGCCAGGCGTTGCTGCTCCAGATAAGCCGTTGCGGGAACGAATACCACCGTCAGTTTTTGCGGATTTTCGACGGCGTTGGTCATGCCAGGAATACTGCTGGAGACCATCCGGCGCACACGGGCCTGGATGTTGTCGGGGTCAAGCCTGGGATCGTGCTTGATGAACACGGACGCGGAGGCCGGCTGTACCGGTTCGCCCGGTGCAACACGCTCGGGCAACACTACGTGTACGCGGGCGACAATCACGCCGTCGATGTTCGATAACGTGGTTTCCAGTTCCTGGGACAAGGCATAGATATAGCGCGCGCGCTCCTCGAGCGGAGTTGAGATAACCCCTTCCTTGCGAAAGGTGTCGCCCAGGGTAGCGCGGGCGGTCTTGGGCAATCCAACGGCTTCCAGGGTGCGTACGGCCCGCCCGATATCGGAGGCGTTGACCACGACGACCACGCCGTCTTTGGCGGGGACTTTGGTGGCGCGTATATGCTTGTCTGCCAACTCCGCGATGACTTCATTGGCTTCCTGCTCGGAGAGTTGGCGGTGAAGTTCGACGCGGTCACTGCAGGCATTGAGCATGAATGACAACACTAGCGTTAACGTAATAAACCGTAGGCGAGTCATTTTTATCTACTGAAGGTTGCAGATTTTATCGATGCCTTGCGCGGTTTTGCCGACACTTTTTACGAGCATTTGCGTCAGCAATAACGTATCGGACAGTTGCTCAGGATACTTTCGCGCTTCATCAAACTTATTCTCGCTGCTCAAGGCTCGCAGACTTTTGGTCATGCGCTGGGTAACGGAAGTCAGCCGCTCGGATGCTTCGGACAGCATGCTCTGTGGCGTCGTGTAATTGCTCCTTGGGCTGGGCTGGGCTGACGAGTCCATGATTGAGGCGAAATAATTGACATCGGTGTGGGAGATCGAGGACTCCTGTGCGCTGGAGGACCCATTGAGATCCTCATGTTCAGCAGAGCGTACTCTTCCTATAAACATATGGCGCCTATTACGTAAGTATCGCGGGGAGGGTTTGTTATTGATGAGGCCATTCGTTGTTAGATTGGCGAAGTGACCTTCCCGCCACCCAGTGGCAGGAAGGTCAGAGAGGGCCAGGCTGATTACAAACGGAGTGCGTCAGACGCGGTTTTGATGCCTGCGGTATTTTGGTTTACCGCAGTTTTCCATGCGTTTTTCACACCGTCAGCCCTCTTTTTCGCTTCTGCGGCTTCAAGGCCTGCGTCTGCCTGCTCTGCACTCATACCACCAGCGCCGCTACCGTAAGGGTTGGAGCCGGAAGAGCCAACTGAACCAATACTCATATTGTTTACTCCGTATTTAACGTTGATTTCATTGGACGCTAGCGATGCTGAGAGAAGCATTTATCACATGCAGTTTCGCCGTTCCATAATTTATGTGGCGCAGGAAATGTATGCGTTCCAATTGTGTCTGCAGGGTATGTTTCAAAAAATGTAATTTTTCAGTTCGTTGCCAGATCTTTATAGTGCGCAAGTTATGTCAGTGATATTTCCAGTTGCTTCATTCGGTAATAGAGGGTGCGCTTGGGCACGCCTAACTCGATGGCGACGCCATCAACATTATGGGCATGCCGGTTCAGCGACTCTTCAATCAGAACTTTCTCGATTTGCTGTAAACGTTCCTTGAGCGGCATCTCCCAGTCCTGGCGTTCTTTTACCGCAGCACAGAGGGGAGGGAGCCCCAGGACGAAACGCTTGGCTGTCGAGCGCAGTTCGCGCACATTCCCTGACCAGGGATGGCAAAGCAATTGTGAAAGCAGAGCGTTGGGAGGCGAGGGTGCTGGGCACTTGAAGTACTCAGCCTCCTGCCGGATCATTTTCACGAACAGCGGGATGATGCGCTCTGGTTGCTGCCTGAGTGGCGCCAGGTTGATGTTGACCACATTCAGGCGAAAGTACAGGTCGCGCCTGAAGGCCCCTTGAGCGACCATCTCATGCAAGGACTGCTGGGCAGAGGCAATGACGCGCATGTCTACGGGGATAAACCGGGTCGAGCCCAAGCGTTCGACGCCACGGGACTCCAATACCCGCAGCAACTTGGCTTGCAGGGGAAGCGGCATGCTGTCTATTTCGTCCAGGTACAACGTGCCCAGGTGCGCAGCTTCGACAGAACCTGCACGCGATTGCATGGCCCCGGTGTAGGCGCCGCTGTTGACTCCAAAGAGCTGGCTTTCGGCAAGGCTCTCCGGTATCGCCGCACAGTTGACCGCGACGAAGTTCCCCCGTCGTCCTGACAGGCAATGAATACGTTGCGCTAAAGTGTCCTTGCCGGTGCCTGTTTCCCCAAGCAGCAGAATGTCGATGTTGAGCGCGGCAGTGTTATTGATGGTTGTTTCTATGTCTGGGCAATCATTGAACGGGGTGTCTGTTTCAACTTCACTTTGATAGGAGGCCGACATGTTGCTATTGCTCCAATTCCATTAGAGTTGTCGCGTCACTATTGTCTGATTTTTCTAGTGATAGGGATCAGTAGACCGGAAAATGCCCATGATGTCATTGCGAAAGGATGTTGGGATTGTTCACTGTTTCGCCGGCGTTGTTAAAGAACTTGAATTGGAAAAATATTCAAGTTTTTGTAGGAGTGGTATTTGCTGTAGCGCGTAGGAGCAATCCTAAATATTTTATGATTGTTATTTAATTGGCGGGCTGTGCGCTTGAAGTGTCAGTTTTCTGCTCTGCCTGTTCATGTTATTAAAATACATAACAGTGTCTTAATATTTCCCCCGCTGGAAAGTCCCTGTTGTAAATGAAGCGCCCACAAAAAAGCCGATGCAGGGCATCGGCTTTTTTGTGGGCGGCAGGAGCGTTACACGTTGAATCGGAAGTGCATTACATCGCCATCTTTGACGATGTATTCCTTGCCTTCCAGGCGCCATTTACCGGCTTCCTTGGCCCCGGCTTCACCCTTGAACTGGATGAAGTCGTTGTAGGCGATCACTTCGGCGCGGATAAAGCCTTTTTCGAAGTCGGTGTGGATCACGCCGGCAGCCTGTGGCGCGGTGGCGCCGACCTTGACGGTCCAGGCGCGGACTTCTTCGACACCAGCGGTGAAGTAGGTCTGCAGGTGCAGCATTTCGTAGCCTGCACGGATCACACGGTTCAGGCCGGGCTCTTCCAGGCCCAGGGCCTCGAGGAACATGTCTTTTTCTTCGCCGTCTTCCAGTTCGGCGATTTCCGCTTCGATCTTGTTGCACACCGGAACAACCATTGCGCCTTCTTCTTCGGCAATGGCCAGGACCACGTCGAGCAGCGGGTTGTTCTCGAAGCCGTCTTCAGCCACGTTGGCGATGTACATCACAGGCTTGGTGGTCAGCAGGTGGAAGCCCTTGATCACGGCCTTTTCGTCGACGCTCATGTTCTTCATCAGGCTGCGTGCAGGCTTGCCCAGGGTGAAGTGAGCAATCAGTTGCTCGAGCAGGGCCTTCTGCACCACGGCGTCCTTGTCACCGCCTTTGGCATTGCGCGTAACCTTTTGCAGTTGCTTCTCGCAGCTGTCGAGGTCGGCGAAGATCAGTTCCAGGTCGATGATCTCGATGTCGCGTTTCGGGTCGACGCTGTTGGAGACGTGAATCACGTTCTCGTCTTCAAAGCAGCGGACCACGTGAGCGATGGCATCGGTCTCACGGATGTTGGCCAGGAACTTGTTGCCCAAGCCTTCACCTTTCGACGCACCGGCTACCAGGCCTGCGATGTCTACGAACTCCATGGTGGTCGGCAGGATGCGCTTGGGATTGACGATGGCGGCCAGGGCCTCCAGGCGCGGATCGGGCATCGGCACGATACCGGTGTTGGGTTCGATGGTGCAGAAGGGGAAGTTCTCCGCCGCAATACCGGACTTGGTCAGGGCGTTGAACAGGGTGGACTTGCCGACGTTAGGTAGGCCGACGATGCCGCAATTGAATCCCATGGTGTTTCCCCTCGGAAAAAAGTCAGGCCTTCTGGCTGTGCAGGTTTTTCATCGCGCGGTTCCATTCACCGGCGAAGATATCCGGCAGCACGCCGAGGGCAAAATCGATGCTGGCATCGAGTTTTTCCTGTTCGGCGCGTGGCGCACGACCCAGGACGAAATTTGAAACCATACTGGCAACGCCTGGGTGGCCAATGCCGAGCCGCAGACGGTAAAAGGTATTCTGATTGCCCAACTGCGCAATGATGTCGCGCAGGCCATTATGACCGCCATGGCCGCCGCCTTGCTTGAGCTTGGCAACGCCGGGTGGCAGGTCCAGTTCGTCATGGGCCACCAGGATTTCTTCGGGTTTGATCCGGAAGAACCCCGCAAGCGCCGCGACAGCCTGGCCGCTGCGGTTCATGTAGGTGGTGGGAATCAGCAGACGAACATCCTGACCCTGATGCGAGAAGCGTCCGGTCAGGCCAAAATATTTGCGATCGGCCACAAGATTGACGCCTTGGGCGTGGGCGATGCGCTCAACAAAAAGGGCCCCCGCGTTATGCCGGGTCTGTTCGTATTCGGCGCCTGGATTTCCCAGGCCAACGATCAGTTTGATGGCAGTCACGACAGGGGCCCTTCCTTTGGAGTTGTGGATAACATCGCCGCAACCTCGTTGCGGCGAAAGTGGACGACAGGAGCTCACTTATCCAGAGATAAACTTCGCGTTATCGCCCGCTTTCTCGCTACGTTTCGGTCCGCGATGTTTCCTCAAGCTCCGACGCTGCAGAGAGTATTACTCGGCAGCGGTTTCGCCAGCTTCATCTTCTGCTACAACACGTGGCGCGTGGACGTTGGCAACAGCCTTGTCGTCGTTGTGAGCCAGTGCAACGAACTCAACGCCTTTAGGGGCCTTGAGGTCGGACAGGTGAATGATGGTGCCGATTTCAGCAGCCGACAGGTCGACTTCGATGAACTCAGGCAGATCTTTCGGCAGGCAGCTTACTTCCAGCTCGGTAGTGGTGTGGGAAACAACGCCACCTTTCTTGACCGGAGCTTCTTCACCGACAAAGTGCACAGGCACGATAGCGGTCAGTTTCTGACCAGCAACAACGCGTACGAAGTCAGCGTGCAGTACGTGACCTTTGGCCGGGTGGCGTTGCAGAGCCTTGATGATAACGTTCTGCTTTTTGCCGCCAACGTTCAGTTCGATAACGTGGCTGTAGGCAGCATCGTTTTCGAGCAGTTTGGCAACTTCTTTAGCCAGCATGCTGATGGATTCAGGGGCTTTTTCGCCACCGTAAACTACAGCTGGAACCAGGCTTGCGAGACGACGCAGGCGGCGGCTCGCACCTTTCCCCAGGTCGGAACGCAGTTCAGCATTCAAAGTAAAATCGTTCATGTTGTATCTCCAAAATAACCACATTCGCCCCAGCGTTTGCGACCAGCGCTAAAGGCGATATGGGCAAAAAAGCCCCGCCCCAGCATGGTGCTGGGGCGGGGCGCTTTTCGTCAGGTTGATGCCACCAAGGTTTGACCCTTAGCGGAACATCGCACTGATCGATTCTTCATTGCTGATGCGGCGAACCGCCTCAGCAACAACCGGTGCGATATCCAGTTGACGGATACGCGCACAGGCTTGAGCAGCGGCGGACAACGGGATGGTGTTGGTCACCACCAGTTCGTCCAGCACGGAATTCTCGATGTTCTCGATCGCTCGGCCAGACAGCACAGGGTGTGTGCAGTAGGCGAAGACTTTAGCCGCACCGTGCTCTTTCAAGGCTTTAGCCGCGTGGCACAGGGTGCCGGCGGTATCGACCATGTCATCGACCAGAATACAGGTACGCCCTTCGACATCACCGATGATATGCATCACTTCAGAGTGATTGGCTTTCTCACGGCGTTTGTCGATGATCCCGAGGTCCACGCCCAGGGATTTGGCAACAGCCCGTGCACGCACGACGCCACCAATGTCCGGGGACACGATCATCAGGTTTTCAAAGCGCTGGTCTTCGATGTCATCCACCAGAACGGGGGAGCCGTAGATGTTATCTACCGGAATATCGAAGAACCCCTGGATTTGGTCAGCGTGCAGGTCAACCGTGAGAACACGATCGATACCTACCACGGTCAGCATGTCAGCGACGACTTTCGCGCTGATAGCCACACGTGCGGAACGCGGACGGCGATCCTGACGGGCATAACCAAAGTAAGGGATTACAGCTGTGATTCGAGTCGCTGAGGAGCGGCGGAAGGCATCAGCCATCACGACGAGTTCCATCAGGTTATCGTTGGTCGGAGCGCAAGTCGGCTGAATAATGAAAACATCTTTACCGCGGACATTTTCATTGATCTCGGCTGTAATCTCGCCGTCGGAAAATTTACCGACTGAGATGTCACCGAGAGGGATATGCAGCTGACGTACAACACGCCGAGCCAGATCGGGGTTAGCATTCCCCGTAAAGACCATCATCTTGGACACGCGCAGTACCTAGAGGCTGAGGGTAACCTGGATGAGTATAGAAAATGGCAGGGGCGGCTGGATTCGAACCAACGCATGGCAGGATCAAAACCTGCTGCCTTACCGCTTGGCGACGCCCCTGTATCTGTTGCAACGAGTACCCAGTACTCGGTTCCTTTAGAGCAGACTTTGCAGCTTGCGATGCAACATCGAAACGTTGCTTCCCTTTGCTACAAACCCTGTAAGGGTCTCTGTAAGAAGGGCCGAGACTTTATCAGCTTCAGCTTTGTTTGGGAAGCCCCCAAACACACAACTTCCAGTTCCGGTGAGTTTTGCTTCGGTAAATTTACCTAACAAATTCAATGCGTTACGTACATCTGGATAACGCCTTGCTACCACCGGTAAGCAGTCATTTCGACTGTTTCCCTTGGGAACGGGGCGCACTTTAATGGGAGAAGAGTTACGTGTCAACAACGGATCTGAAAAAATTTCTGCTGTACTTACAGATACTTGCGGAACAAGCACGACATACCACGGCTCTTCGGGGTCTACGGGGGTGAGTTTTTCCCCCACACCCTCAGCAAATGCGGCGTGCCCACGCACAAAAACCGGGACGTCGGCGCCCAGTGTCAGGCCCAGTGCGGCCAGGCGATCTTCATCCCAGCCCAGTTGCCACAAGTGATTAAGACCGAGCAGGGTGGTTGCGGCATTCGAGCTGCCACCGCCGATGCCGCCGCCCATTGGCAGGATTTTATCGATCCAGATATCAATACCCAGCGAACAGCCGGATTGTTCCTGGAGCTTTTTTGCCGCCTTCACGATCAGATTGCTGTCATGGGGCACATTGGCAAATTCGGTGTGCAGTTGAATCACCCCATCGTCGCGTACGGCGAAGGTCATCTCATCGCCGTAGTCGAGAAATTGAAACAGCGTCTGCAACTCGTGATAGCCGTCTTCACGACGACCGAGGATGTGCAGCATCAAATTGAGCTTGGCCGGGGAGGGCAGGGTCAGGCGTTCGGTCATGTCACTGCCCCAGCTTGCGCGGTTGCCAGTCCTTGATCACCAGCGTGACGTCAAGGTTGCTGCCGTGCAGCTTGATGCGCTCGGGCAGCCAATAGCCGCTTTGCTCCACATAACTGAGGTACTCAACCTGCCAGCCATCCTGTTCCAGGGTGGCCAGGCGGCTATCGCCATTGAGGCTCAAGCGGCTCTTGCTGTCAGGCGCGGGCAGGCCGCGAACCCACCAGACCAGGTGCGAGACCGGCAGCTTCCAGCCGACCTGCTCTTCAAGCAACGCCTCCGGTGATGGCGCTTCATAGCGGCCCTGGTTGGCCACTTCGAGGCTCACTTGCCCCGGTCGCCCGGTCAGGCGTGCAGCGCCACGGCCCAGGGGGCCAGAGAGGCGGATGTCGTAATAATCCTGGCGTTGCAGCCAGAACAAGGTGCCGCTGCCCGAATCCTTCGGTGCACGCACGCCGATCTTGCCTTCGATCTGCCAGCCATCAATGCTGCTGAGCTGATCCTTGTGCTGGCGCCACTGCGCCGGGTTGCCCTGGCCTTCGACGGATTCGCGGGCACCGAAGCCCGCACAACCGGCGAGCAGGGCGATAAAACTGAAAACGATGGCGTGGCGCAAAAACATAGAATTAAAGAGTCTCGGATCCGGTCAGGCGCTTGATGGTGCTGCGCAGGATAGGGCTGTCGGGTTGTTCCTTGAGGAACTTGGCCCAGATTTGTCGGGCTTCGCGTTGGTTGCCCTTGGCCCAGAGCACTTCGCCCAGGTGTGCGGCCACTTCCTGGTCGGGGAACCGCTCCAGGGCTTGGCGCAACAGGCGTTCGGCTTCGTCGAGGTTGCCCAGGCGGTAATTCACCCAGCCCAGGCTGTCCAGCACTGCCGGGTCTTCCGGGTTGAGCTGGTGCGCCTGTTCGATCAGGACCTTGGCCTCGGCATAGCGCGTTGTACGGTCTGACAAGGTGTAGCCCAGGGCGTTCAGTGCCATGGCATTGTCCGGATCGCGCTTGATGATCAGGCGCAGGTCCTTTTCCATCTGCGCCAGGTCATTGCGTTTCTCGGCCTGCATGGCGCGGGTGTACAGCAAGTTCAGGTCGTCGGGGTATTGCAGCAGGGCCTGGGCGAGGATTTTCCAGGCACGCTCCCCCTGATTGTTGGCCGACAAGGTCTCGGCCTGGATCAGATACAGCTGGATGGCATAGTCCGGCTCGGCATCGCGGGCAGCGGCCAGGCGTTTTTCGGCTTCGTCAGTGCGGCCGTTGTTCATCAGGATATCGGCCTGGCGCAGTTGCGCCGGCAGGTAGTCGTTGCCGGGGCCGACCTGGGCGTACTCGATCAGCGCGCCTTGCGGGTCATCCCGTTCCTCGGCGATGCGCCCCAGGTTCAGGTGGGCCGAGTCGACGTGGCTTTCCCGGGCGATCAGTTCTTCCAGGTAACCCTTGGCCTCTTCCCAGGCCTTGGCTTCCAGGCAGACCAGCGCCAGGGAGTAACGTAGTTCGTCATCATCCGGGTATTGCTGGACCAGGCTGGCGAACTCCACCTTGGCGTCTTCCATGCGGTCCTGTTCCACCAACATGCGCGCGTAAGTCAGGCGCAGGCGCTTGTCGTCCGGATACTTCTTGATGCTCTTTTGCAGCAGCGGCAAGGCTTCCTTGCCCCGGTTGAGGCTTTGCAGCAGGCGTGCGCGCAACAGCAGCGGGGCTATTTCACCTTCTTCCGGCGGGTTTTGCTCCAGCAACTTGAGGGCGGCTTGCGGTTCGTCATCCTGTTGCAACAACAGCGCCTTGCCAAATACCAACTGGCCGTTGCTCGGGTGCTTTTGCAGCAGGCGGTCGAAACTCTTCATCAGGCCATCGCGGGTGTCCTGGTCGGTATCGGCCGCGGAGAGGGCGAGGAAGTCAAAGTGGGTATCGCCCTTGCCCTGCAAGACTTTCTCCATGTAGACCATGGAGTCGTCGTAGCGCCCGGCCCGCGCCAGCTGGATCGCTGCGGCGCGCTGGGCCTCCAGGTCGTCCGGGGCGTTTTTCGCCCAGATCAACGCGGTATCCAGGGCTGCCTGGTCGGCGCCCAGGTATTCGGCGATGCGAAACGCTCGCTCGGAGATCCCCGGGTCCTGGGTGTTGATGGCCTGGGTCACGTAGTTATCCAGGGCAATGTCGAAACGATTGCGCTGGCCGGCGAGCTCCGCGCTCAGCAGGCTGAACACCGTTTCTTCGCTGAACGAGGAATAAACCTTGGGCTTTTCAGGGGCGGGGGTGCTGTCTTCCACCGGCGCAGGACTCTGCGACGATACGGGGGCCATGGACTGGCAGCCCCCGAGGAAGGCAAGGGCAAGGAGCAACGCGGAAGATCTATTCATATAGGAAGAGGACGACTAACCTGCGGTCGGATCATCATGACACAAGCCCTCGGCCAAACATAACCGGGGCACTCGTATTGCCTTAAATGCCTTCTATGTAGCAGCGAGCTTGCTCGCGAAAAACGCCAAGACGCCGCGTTTACCCAAGGTGCCAGCGTTTTCGTTGACGATTTTTGCGAGCAAGCTCGCTCCTGCAAAGGGTCTTTATAGACACAAGGCATTAGGACAATAGACGACGGTGGTTGTTCTGGATGAGTCGAAGTAGGACAATTGTCGGCTTCTCGACATCATCAGCGATATTGAATGGCCTTCCTTGCTCTGGGTATCAACCACAAGACTGCTTCTGTAGACGTCCGCGAGCGCGTGGCGTTTACCCCGGAGCAATTGGTTGAGGCTTTGCAGCAGCTGTGCCGGCTCACCGACAGCCGCGAAGCTGCGATCCTTTCCACCTGCAATCGCAGTGAGCTCTATATAGAGCAGGAACATCTTTCGGCGGATGTCGTGCTGCGCTGGCTGGCTGATTACCATCATTTGAGCCTGGATGACCTGCGCGCCAGTGCTTATGTGCATGAAGATGATGCGGCAGTTCGTCACATGATGCGTGTTGCATCCGGGCTTGATTCGCTGGTGCTGGGCGAACCGCAAATCCTCGGCCAGATGAAGTCGGCCTACGCCGTGGCCCGCGAAGCCGGGACCGTAGGGCCGTTGCTGGGGCGTTTGTTCCAGGCCACCTTCAATTCGGCCAAGCAGGTGCGCACCGATACGGCGATCGGTGAAAACCCGGTCTCCGTGGCTTTTGCTGCCGTCAGCCTGGCCAAGCAGATCTTCAGCGACCTGCAGCGCAGCCAGGCCCTGCTGATCGGCGCGGGCGAGACCATCACCCTGGTCGCCCGGCACCTGCATGACCTGGGCGTCAAGCGTATCGTGGTAGCCAACCGAACCCTGGAGCGCGCCAGCATCCTGGCCGAAGAGTTCGGTGCCCACGCGGTATTGCTGGCTGACATCCCGGCCGAGCTGGTGCGCAGCGATATCGTGATCAGCTCCACCGCCAGCCAGTTGCCGATCCTGGGCAAGGGGGCGGTGGAAAGCGCGTTGAAGCTGCGCAAGCACAAGCCGATTTTCATGGTGGATATCGCCGTTCCCCGTGATATCGAGCCAGAAGTCGGCGAGTTGGACGACGTTTACCTCTATAGCGTCGACGACCTGCATGAAGTGGTCGCCGAAAACCTCAAGAGCCGCCAGGGTGCTGCCCAGGCGGCCGAGGAAATGGTCGCGATCGGCGCCGATGACTTTATGGTGCGCCTGCGCGAGCTGGCTGCCGTGGATGTGCTCAAGGCCTATCGCCAACAGGGCGAGCGCTTGCGTGACGAGGAATTGCTCAAGGCCCAGCGTCTGCTGGCCAATGGCGGTAACGCTGAAGATATTTTGATGCAATTGGCCCGTGGCCTCACCAACAAGCTGTTGCATGCTCCCAGCGTACAGCTTAAAAAACTGACAGCCGAAGGCCGCCTCGATGCGCTGGCCATGGCCCAGGAACTCTTTGCCCTCGGTGAGGGCGCGTCAGACAGCTCTTCGGATAAAAAACTGCAATGAAAGCGTCACTGCTCAATAAACTGGACGTGCTCCAGGACCGTTTCGAAGAACTGACCGCCTTGCTTGGCGATGGCGAGGTTATTTCCGATCAAACCAAGTTCCGCGCCTATTCCAAGGAATACGCCGAAGTTGAGCCGATCGTGACCACCTACTCGCAACTGCTCAAAGTGCAGGCCGACCTCGAAGGCGCCCAGGCGCTGCTCAAGGACAGCGACCCGGACATGCGTGAAATGGCCGTGGAAGAAGTCCGCGAAGCCAAGGAAAAGCTCGTTGAGCTGGAAGGCGATCTGCAACGCATGCTGCTGCCCAAGGATCCTAACGATGGGCGCAACGTCTTCCTGGAAATCCGCGCCGGTACCGGCGGCGACGAGGCGGCGATCTTCTCCGGCGACCTGTTCCGCATGTATTCGCGCTATGCCGAGCGTCGCGGCTGGCGTGTCGAAATCCTCTCCGAGAACGAAGGGGAGCACGGCGGCTATAAGGAAATCATCGCCCGGGTCGAAGGCGAGAACGTCTACGGCAAGCTGAAGTTCGAATCCGGCGCCCACCGCGTACAGCGCGTTCCAGCCACCGAGTCCCAAGGCCGCATCCACACCTCGGCCTGCACCGTGGCGGTATTGCCCGAGCCGGACGAGCAGGAAACCATCGAAATCAATCCGGCAGATTTGCGTGTCGACACCTATCGTTCGTCCGGCGCCGGTGGCCAGCACGTCAACAAGACCGACTCGGCGATCCGCATCACTCACTTGCCGTCCGGCATTGTGGTGGAGTGCCAGGAAGAGCGGTCCCAGCACAAGAACCGTGCGCGGGCCATGTCCTGGCTGTCGGCCAAGCTCAACGACCAGCAGACCAGCGCCGCCGCCAACGCGATTGCCAGCGAGCGCAAGTTGCTGGTGGGCTCGGGTGACCGGTCCGAGCGCATTCGCACCTATAACTACGCCCAGGGCCGGGTCACCGACCATCGGGTCAACCTGACCCTGTATTCCCTGGACGAAATCCTTGCCGGTGGCGTGGACGCAGTGATCGAGCCGTTGCTTGCCGAATACCAGGCCGACCAACTGGCCGCGATAGGTGAATAAATGACCATTATTGCCAGCTTGTTGCGCGCCGCCGAGCTGCCCGACTCGCCGACTGCCCGTCTGGATGCGGAGTTGCTGCTGGCGGCTGCCCTGGGCAAGTCCCGCAGCTACCTGCACACCTGGCCAGAAAAAATCGTCAGCAGCGAAGACGCGCTACGTTTTGCCGGCTACCTGCAACGTCGTCGCAGCGGTGAGCCGGTGGCCTACATCCTCGGCCAGCAGGGCTTCTGGAAGCTCGACCTGGAAGTTGCGCCGCACACGTTGATCCCGCGCCCCGACACCGAACTGCTGGTGGAAGCGGCCCTGGAATTATTGCCCGCCAGCCCGGCCAACGTCCTCGACCTGGGCACCGGCAGCGGCGCCATCGCCCTGGCCCTGGCCAGCGAGCGCCCGGCCTGGCGCGTGACCGCGGTAGATCGCGTATTTGAGGCCGTGGCCCTGGCCGAGCGCAATCGCCAGCGCCTGCACCTGGATAACGTCACGGTGCTCAACAGCCACTGGTTCAGCGCCCTGAAAGATCACACCTATCACCTGATCATCAGCAATCCCCCCTATATTGCCGACAACGATCCGCACCTGGTGGCGGGCGATGTGCGCTTCGAACCCGCCAGCGCACTGGTCGCAGGTCACGATGGCCTGGACGACCTGCGCCTGATCATCGCCCAGGCGCCGCTGCACCTGGAGGCCGATGGCTGGTTGCTGCTGGAGCATGGTTACGACCAGGCGCCGGCCGTGCGTGACCTGTTGCTGGCGCAAGGTTTTGCCGAGGTCCACAGCCGTATCGACCTCGGCGGGCATGAGCGCATCAGCCTGGGACGCCGGCCGTGCTGACCGATCAGGAGCTGTTGCGCTATAGCCGACAGATTCTGTTGCAACAGGTCGATATCGAAGGCCAGTTGCGCCTGAAAAACAGCCGTGTATTGATCGTCGGCCTGGGTGGCCTCGGTGCTCCGGTGGCCCTGTACCTGGCAGCCGCCGGTGTGGGTGAGCTGCATCTGGCGGACTTTGATACCGTCGACCTGACCAACCTGCAACGCCAGATCATCCACGACACCGACAGCGTCGGCCTGAGCAAGGTCGATTCGGCTATCCGCCGCTTGAGCGCGATCAACCCCGAGATCCGGCTGGTTGCCCACCGCGCTGCGCTGGACGTTGATTCGTTGGCCGCTGCTGTAGCCGGCGTGGACCTGGTGCTCGATTGCTGCGACAACTTCGCGACCCGCGAAGCGGTGAACGCGGCGTGTGTCGAAGCTGGCAAGCCTTTGGTCAGCGGTGCGGCGATTCGCCTGGAAGGCCAACTCTCGGTGTTCGATCCGCGGCGCCCGGAAAGCCCGTGCTACCACTGTTTATATGGGCACGGCAGCGACACCGAGCTGACCTGCAGCGAAGCCGGCGTCGCCGGTCCGTTGGTAGGCCTGGTCGGCAGCCTGCAAGCCTTGGAAGCCCTGAAGCTGCTGGCCGGTTTTGGCGAACCCCTGGTCGGCCGCCTGCTGCTGATCGACGCCCTGGGCACACGTTTTCGCGAGCTGCGGGTCAAGCGTGATCCCGCTTGCAGCGTCTGCGGTCGCCAGCATGGTTAAGGATGCACCGATTGGTGTATTCGACTCCGGGGTCGGCGGCCTGTCGGTGCTCGACGAAATTCATCGTTTGTTGCCCCATGAGTCGCTGCTGTACGTGGCGGATTGCGGGCATATCCCCTACGGCGAGAAAACCCCTGCATTCATTCGCGAACGTTCGCGGGTGGTTGCAGAGTTTTTCCGCGGGCAGGGTGCCAAGGCCTTTGTGATTGCCTGCAACACGGCAACTGTGGCGGCGGTCGCGGATTTGCGCAGTGATTATCCGGATTGGCCGCTGGTGGGCATGGAGCCGGCGGTCAAACCTGCGGCTGCCGCGACGCGCAGTGGTGTGGTCGGGGTACTTGCCACCACGGGCACCTTGCAAAGCGCCAAGTTCGCCGCGCTGCTGGATCGCTTCGCCACCGATGTGCGGGTGGTGACGCAACCTTGCCCGGGGCTGGTAGAGCTGATCGAAGCCGGCGACCTCAACAGCCCGGCGCTACGCCAGATGCTGCAAGGGTATGTCGCGCCGCTGATCGAGGCCGGGTGCGACACCATTATTCTGGGCTGCACTCACTATCCTTTCCTCAAGCCATTGCTGGCGACGCTGCTGCCACCGTCAATCATCCTGATCGACACCGGCGCGGCAGTGGCGCGTCAGTTGCAGCGCCTGCTGGGCGAACGCCAACTGCTGGCCGAGGGCAATCCTCGGGCGGCGCAATTCTGGACCAGCGGTGATCCGCAACATCTCAGAAATATCCTACCCACACTATGGAAATTCAGCGGCGTTGTGCGAAGCTTCGCCCTGTGAAAAATTCGTGAAATAGCGGGTTTTTCAGCTGAACTTCTGCGTTGTCCGTGATTTCTATAGCTCTTGATGAGCAATACAAAACCATACAACTTCGTTTGGAAAGGATGTTTCTTATGAAGCGCTTGTTCTGTTTGGCCGCGATTGCGGCCGTTTTGGTAGGGCACTCTGTTTCTTCCCAGGCTGCCGGCCTGGAATTTGGGGTGGGGCATACAAGCGATTCGACCATGACCTATCGCCTGGGCCTGCAATCGGACTGGGACAAGAGCTGGTTTCAGAGCGATGTCGGGCGCCTGACCGGCTACTGGAGCGGCGCCTATACCTTCTGGGATGGTGACGAACGCGCCAGTGTCAGCAGCTTGTCGTTTTCCCCGGTGTTTGTGTATGAGTTCGCCGGCGAGTCGGTGAAACCCTACATCGAAGCGGGGATCGGCGTGGCGCTGTTCTCACGCACAAAGGTGGAAGACAACAACATTGGCGGGGCTTTCCAGTTCGAAGATCGGCTGGGCTTTGGCTTGCGCTTCGCTGGCGGGCATCAGGTGGGGATCCGTGCCACGCACTATTCCAACGCGGGCATCAGCAGCCACAACGATGGTATCGAGAGCTATTCGTTGAACTACACCATGCCGCTCTGATACTCCCCAAGCACAGCCCGACCGATGTAGGAGCGGGCTTGTGTGGGAGCCGGGCTTGCCCGCGATGCAGACGACTCGGTGCTTCAGGCAAACCGCAGTGATGCTATCGCAGGCAAGCCAGCTCCCACACAAGCCAGCTCCCACATTTGACCACCACCGTTTTCAGAATCAGCGGTAGACCGTTGCAATCCCCTGGCGCTCTTCAAGGCACTCCGGCGCGCCCATCTCGAACTCCCGGCAAATCAGCGGTCGTTTTTCATAGATCGTGCACATCATCGTGTCGCGATCCAGCGCGGCGCACCAGCCGTCGTCCAGGCGCAGCATGACTTCGCCGCCCCAATCGTCCGTGTCGATATAGCGATCAGGCACGCCGGTGTCGGTGATCAGCATGACTTCCAATTGACAGCAGCAGGCTGCGCACGTGGAACAGGTGACGGCGGGTTCGGTGATTTGGGTGTGGGGGATGTTGGTCATAGACGCGCAGTGTAAGGCAAGCCGGTCGAATGCGTGTGAAAGCTCTGACGGACGTCAGCGCGCGAGCCGGTGCAGGCCGGGAAATACCACGGCCCAAAGCAGCGCGATTGCCACCAGGGTCGGGGCTGTGGCAAATCCGAAGCTCACGCCTGCCAACTGGCTGCCGGCGTAGTACGACAGCGGCCCGCCCACGCCCCCCAGCAGGCTTGCGCGCCACCAGGGCCGGGCGCTCCAGGCCAGGCAATGGCGCAAGGTGGTCGCCAGCAACGCCCACAGCAACATCAACCACCCAGGAATCAACGGGCCGGGTTCACTGAACTCGAACACGCCTAACGTGCGCAATAGCGTGTCGAGCAGGGTACCGAGCACGGTCACGCTCAAGATCAACCGCCCCTCAGCGGCCCATGAAGTTATCCACAGCAGGTGAATTGCCAGCACGACCAGCCCGAGCAATAACCACAGGCTTTCGCCCCCCATCACACAGGCAAACCAGCCGCACTGGAACAGCGCGGCATTGGCCAGGTTTTTAAGCATTGAAACGCCCGAGCAGCGGTTGTGTCACCGCGCTGGGCTTGGCCAGCAGCAATTGCGCAGTGCCGATGGTGCGCTCCATAAAGCCGCCTTCGCAGTAGCACAGGTAGAACTCCCACAACCGCAGGAAGTATTCGTCGTAGCCCAATTCCGTGAGCCGGCCATGGGCGCGGCGAAAGTTCTCATGCCACAAGCGCAGGGTTCGCGCGTAATGCAGGCCGAAGTCTTCCATGTGCAGCAGGTTCATATCGGTGTCGCGGCTGACGATCTGCAACATCTTCTGTACACAGGGCAGGGCGCCGCCGGGGAAGATGTAGCGCTGGATAAAGTCGACGCTGCTTTTGGCCTGTTCGTAGCGTTGTTCGCGAATGGTGATGGCCTGCAGCAACATCAGCCCGTCGCTCTTGAGCAAGTGTGCGCATTGCTTGAAGTAGGTGGGCAAGAAACGATGGCCAACCGCTTCGATCATTTCAATGGACACCAGCTTGTCGTACTGCCCGCTCAGGTCGCGGTAGTCCTGCAGCAGCAGCGTCACCTGATTCTGCAAACCCAAGGCCTGGATGCGCTGTTCGGTGTAGGCAAATTGCTCTTTGGACAAGGTAGTCGTGGTAACCCGGCAGCCGTATTGCTGGGCTGCGTAGAGGGCCATGCTGCCCCAGCCAGTACCGATTTCCAGCAAGTGGTCCGAGGGCTTGAGTGCCAGTTTCTGGCAGATGCGCTCCAGCTTGTTCAGTTGTGCCTGCTCCAGCGTATCGTCGGCGCTAAGGAACTGCGCCGCCGAATACATCATGGTCGGGTCGAGAAACTCCTGGAACAGGTCGTTACCCAGGTCGTAGTGGGCGGCGATGTTTTTTTGCGAGCCCTTGCGGGTATTGCGGTTGAGCCAGTGCAAGCCTTGGGTGAAGGGGCGGGCCAGCTTGGCCAGGCCACCCTCGAGGGCGTCCAGTACATCAAGGTTGCTGACCATCACGCGCACCACGGCAGTCAGGTCCGGGCTGCTCCAGAAACCATGAATGAACGCCTCGCCCGCGCCGATGGAACCGTTGGCAGCCACCAGGCCCCACACGGCCGGGTCGAGGATCTGGATCTCACCCAACAAATGCGCTTCCCGTGCCCCGAACACCTGGCGTTCACCGTCCTCGATCACCACCAGTTGGCCATGGCGCAGCTTGCCGAGTTGGCGTAGCACGGCTTTGCGCAACAGCGCGCCGGTCAGGCCGTTGATGTTCAGGCGCTGGGATTTGATCGATAAGCTAGGGGATTTCATGGTGGCGATCCTTGGGATACCCAATTGCACAGGCGTCATCGGCCGCCTGATGGGGGAAAATCGGTGTGCGTTTAAGGAGCAGGCGCAGGGCTTGCCAGTAGATAGCCAGGCAGGTCTTGGCGGTCATCCACGGAAAGCGCCGCAAGTAGCGATGCAGGCTGGCGCGGTCGAGGGCTTCGCGTTGCAGGCTCAAGGTGGCGTCGAACACCTTGCTCTCGCCTTGCCAGTCGGCCATATGCACCCCCAGGCGTTGGCCGGGCGGGCTGAAGCTCATGCGGTATTGCAGATCCCGGGGCAGGAAGGGCGATACATGAAATGCCTTGGCCACCGCGAAATGCTGATGCTCGCCGCCCGCCAGGGCCCGGGCGGGCAGCACATAGTGATAGCGCTCGCGCCACGGGGTGTTGGTCACTTCACAGACAATCGCCGCCAGTTGCCCGTCGCCCTCGAAGCAGTAGAAGAAACTCACCGGGTTAAATGCCAGGCCCCAACTGCGGGCCTGGGTCAGCAGGCAGATATTGCCTTGGGGTGTATGCCCAAGGGTCGTGCCGACCAGTTGGCGCACGGCGTCGCTCAAGCAGGTGCCATCGCGGGTCAACTCACGCAGGTAATCCTGCTGGCGAAACGCAAAGGGCGCGAAGCGGCCACTGCCGGCCAACGGTGACAGCCCCAGCACCTGCTCCTGTTCGCTGAGGTCCAGGTACAGCAGGCCGATGCGATAGCGAAAGGCATGCCCCTTGGGGGTAAATCGCCGATGGGCAATCCAGCCGCTGTAGAGGGCGCTGTTCACAGGGTTTCCCCAAACGCCTGGGCCACGCGCAGGGCGCTGACCACGCCGTCTTCATGAAAGCCGCTGGCCCAGTAGGCCCCGCAATAATAGGTGTGCTGGGCGCCATGCAGTTCTTCCCAGCGTGCCTGTGCCGCCACCGCCGCCAGGCTGTATTGCGGATGGGCATAGGTGTAGCGGGCAAGGATTTTCAGCGGGTTGATAATCGCTGTCTGGTTGAGGCTCACACAAAAGGTGGTGTCGCTGTCGATCCCTTGCAGGATGTTCATGGCGTAGGTGACGGCTGCCGGCTTGTGCGTGCTGGCGTCCAGCCGATAGTTCCAACTGGCCCAGGCCAGGCGGCGGTCGGGCAGCAAGCGCGTATCGGTGTGCAGGACCACGTCATTGTCGGCGTAGGTTATCGCCCCCAGGATCTGCTGTTCGGCCAGGCTGGGATCGTCCAGCAAAGCCAGGGCCTGGTCGCTGTGGCAGGCGAAGATCACTTTGTCGAAGATTTCGCGGCCGTCGGCACTGTAGATCACTGCGCCTTCTGGCGTGCGCTCGACTTTCTGTACCGGGCAGTTGAGGCGGATGTGTTGGCGAAACGAGTGGGTCAGTGGCTCGATATAGCGGCTGGACCCGCCTTCGATCACGCACCATTGCGGCCTATTATTCACCGACAGCAAGCCGTGGTTCTTGAAGAACCGCACGAAGAACTGCAGCGGGAAGGCCAGCATGTCCGCCAGGGACATCGACCAGATCGCCGCGCCCATGGGCACGATGTAGTGGCGGATAAACCGCGGGCCATAATTGCCCGCCTGCAAGTATTCACCCAGGGTCATCTGCGCGCTGATGCGTTGTTCCTGCAAATCCAGGGGCGCCTGGCGATTGAAACGCAGAATGTCGCGCAACATGCCCCAGAAACCCGGAGACAGGATATTGCTGCGCTGGGCGAACAGGCTGTTGAGGTTATTGCCGTTGTACTCGACGTTTTCCTCCGGGGCGCAGACCGAGAAGCTCATTTGGGTCGGCTTGAACGGAACGCCAATTTGCTGCAGCAGGCGGATGAAGTTGGGGTAGGTCCAGTCGTTGAACACGATAAAGCCGGTGTCCAGCGCGTACTGTGCGCCGTCGACGGTCACGTCTACCGTGTGGGTATGGCCGCCAATCCGGTCGGCGGCTTCGAACAGCGTGATGTCATGGCGGCGGCTGAGCAGATAGGCGCTGGTCAGCCCGGAAATTCCGCTGCCGATAATCGCGACTTTCACAGGTTGTCCTTGTGCGGCGGCGGGCTGCGCAGCATGCGTTTGCCGATGATCAGTTGCGCGCGGTTCGGCAGTTTCGACAGCGGCCACAGGGTGGCGATGAACAGGGCCGGGAAGGCGATCTCCAGTGGGCGTTTTTCAAGTTTGCCGAAGATATGCCGTGCGGCTTTGTCGGCCGGCCAGCTCAGAGGCATAGGGAAATCGTTGCGTTCGGTCAGTGGGGTATCGACGAAACCGGGGCTCACTACCGTGACGTCGATGCCTTCGGGCGACAGGTCGATGCGCAGGGATTCGAACAAGTAGCGCAGGCCGGCCTTGGACGCGCCATAGGCTTCTGCGCGGGGCATCGGCAGGTAGGTGACGGCACTGGCGACCCCCACCAAATGCGGGGTTTGCCCGGCACGCAGCAGCGGCAGCGCGGCTTCGATGCAATAACTGCTGGCCAGCAGGTTGGTGCGCACCACGTGTTCGATAATCGAGGCATCGAACTGCTTGGCATCCACATATTCGCAGGTGCCGGCATTGAGGATCACGGTGTCCAGGGCGCCCCAGGTTTGCGCGATCTGTTCGCCGATTTCCCGTACCACCTGGCTGTTGGTCAAGTCGCCGGCGACCACCAGCACTTGCCCGGGGTAGCGTTGGGCCAGTTGTTCCAGTGGCGCCTTGGAGCGCGCACTCAGCGCCACCTGCGCACCACTGCCGAGCAGCTCTTCGGCCAATGCGGCACCGATGCCACTGCTTGCCCCTGTCAGCCAATAACGCCGTGGCGATTTCAGGCTCATGCCATTCTCCCTTTCAACCAACGGACCAGCCGGCCAAGGACCGGTAGGTGTTCGTAAAGCAGCGCGCCAGCATCAAAGTAATCGCGGTGCCGGTAAACCTTGTCGTGCCATAGCAGATGGGAGCAGCCCTCGACCTCAATCTGTCGGCCACCCGCCAGGCGTGGGTGGCAGAAACTCATGGTCCAGCGCAGATAACCCTCGCCATCGGCCACGTGGTCGAAGGCGTGGAAGTCAAAACGCAGTTGCTCGACGTTGCTATAAAGCTCGGCGAAGTACGCTTGCAGCGCGCTGATACCGTGGACCTGATGCAGTGGGTCGGTAAACGATATGTCCTGGCTGTACAGGCTGTCGAGCAGGTGCAGGTTGTGCTTGTCCAGGCGGGCGAAGGACTGGGCGAACTGGCGCAGGAAGTCACTCATACACGCCTCCCACCGCCTGGCGTGAGGGCAGGGCACGAAAGGCCGCCAACGCGCGCTCACGGGAATGCTTGAGGTCGACGATGGGGCGCGGGTAGTCGGCCACGCCAAACAGCCCGCCAACGGCGTCGGGGTTGTGTACTTCCTTCTTGTTCAAGCCCGCCAGTTGCGGCAGCCATTGCTTGATAAAGCGCCCTTCGCCATCGAACTTTTCAGACTGGCTCAGCGGGCTGAAAATGCGGAAGTACGGTGCCGAATCAGTGCCGGTGGACGAACTCCACTGCCAGCCGCCGTTGTTGGCCGCCAGATCACCGTCGATCAAGTGCCGCATAAAAAAGCGCTCGCCTTCGCGCCAGTCGATCAGCAGGTTCTTGGTCAGGAACATCGCCACCACCATGCGCAGGCGGTTATGCATCCAGCCGGTTTCCAGCAGTTGGCGCATCGCGGCGTCGATGATCGGCAGGCCGGTGCGCGCCTCTTGCCAGGCTGCAAGGTCAGCGGGGGCATGGCGCCAGGCCACGGCTTCGGTTTCCGGGCGAAACGCACGGTGGCGCGACACCCGTGGGTAGCCCACCAGGATATGTTTGTAGAACTCGCGCCACAGCAACTCGTTGATCCAGGTGATGGCGCCGATATCGCCGCTTTCGAATTCACCCTGGTTGCTTTGCAGCGCCGCATGCAGGCACTGGCGCGGCGAAACCACGCCGGCTGCGAGGTACGCCGACAGTTGGCTGGTGCCGGGCTTGGCCGGGTAGTCACGCTCGTCCTTGTAGTAGCTGATCTGAGCGTCGGCAAACTGCTCAAGGCGTCGCTGTGCCTCGTCTTCACCGGCCGGCCAAAGTGCGCGCAGGGTGTCGCTGGGCGGGGCAAACCCCTTGACCTGCTCGGGAACCGCATCACTGGCCAATGGCAGCGCGGCCTGGGCCTCGGGGGTTGGCACTCGACGTGGCAGGGCGCTGTGCAGGCGGTTGTAGCAGACCTTGCGAAACTGGCTGAACACTTGGAAGTAGGTGCCCGTCTTGGTCAGCACGCTGCCGGGCTGGAACAGCAATTGGTCCAGATAGCGGTAAAAACCCAGGCCTTGGGCTTCCAGGGCCTGGGCCACGGCAGCGTCACGCCGGCTCTCGTGGATCCCGTACTCTTCGTTGACGTGCACGGTCTGGACCGACAACTCCTGGCACAACTGCAGCAATACCTGTGGGGCTTGGTCCCACGTGTCCGCGTGGCGGATCAGCAATGGGATGTTCAGCTCACCCAGGGCCTGGCCCAGGCACTTGAGGTTGCGCAGCCAGAAGTCGACTTTGCACGGTGCGTCGTCATGGGCCAGCCATTGCCCAGGCGTGATCAAGTACACCGCCGCCGTCGGGCCTCGCTCGCAGGCGGCCGCAAGGGCGGTGTTGTCATGCAGGCGCAGATCGCTGCGCAGCCAGATCAGGTGCATTTAAAGAAGCCCACGCTGGATCAGGAGTTGATGAGCCGACAACGGGTCTTCGGCCAGCAACAACTGAGGAATGTCTTGGGTTAATACCGCCAACTCGGCCTGGTGGATGCACACCGTTGGTCCGGCGATAAGGGTTGGGCAACTGGTGCCGCTCAAGAGTTTCGGCAGGGCCGCCAGATGGATGGCCTTGCTTGAGTACAGCAGCACGGCGCGCGGTTGCAAATGCTCAACGGCCAAGGCCAGTTCGCCGTTGGGCAACGGCCAGTCGAAGACCTCCACCGGGCAATCGGCGCTGCTGGCCAGCCAGGCGCTCAGCCACAGGTGTGGCTCCAGCGGCAGGTCGGAATGGTTGATCAACAGCAGCGGCGGGCCATTGAGCTGGCGATTGTTGTGATACATCCGCGCGCCAAATTTGCTGCGCAGCCAGGAGTGGAAAAACACCCGCTCCATCTGTGCGCCGAACTGGCCCTGCCAGCGCTGTTCCAGTTCCTTGAGCAGCGGCAACAACAGCTGCTCGCACAGAGTGCGCGGTGGGTAGAGGGCCATGGCCTGGTTGAACACATCGTCCACGCGGCGTTCGGCCAGTTGAGCGATGGCCTGCACCAGCGTCTGGCGCAGGCTCTGCCATTCGTTTTCGATGCTGTCGTCCACCGGCTGGGCGTTGTCGATCAACTGCTTGACCTGGCTGACCGGCACGCCACGGTTGAGCCAGGTCAGGATGGTCTGGATGCGCTGCACATGTTCGGCGTTGAACAGCCGGTGGCCCTTGGGGGTGCGCTGGGGCACGATCAAGCCATAGCGCCGCTCCCACGCGCGCAAAGTCACCGCGTTGACCCCGGTCTGGCGCGCCACTTCGCGAATCGGCAGCCAGCCTTGTTCCAGGGCCTGGGCCACGTCTTCGACGGGTGGGGTTGGGTGTTGCAGGGAAACATTCATGGGTTAGATCGCATTACGCAGGCTGAGATTTTCCGGATGGGGCTGCAGGTACGCCTGTTGCGCGATGTAGCGGTCCGGGTGTTGGCGAAAGTGATGTTTGAGCAGGGTCAGCGGCACCACCAGCGGCACGATGCCGTGACGGTATTGGCCGATCAGGGTCTGCATTTCTTGTTTGTCGTCGGCGCTGAGGGCTTGCTTGAGGTAGCCGCTGATGTGTTGCAGCACGTTGGAATGGGTGCCACGGGTCGCGCACTTTTTCAGTGCGCTCATCAGCTCAGTGAAATAGTCGCTGGCCAGGGCTTGCAGGTCGCAGCCCTTGCCCATGCTGCCCAGCAGATGACCCAGGCTCTTGTAGTGGGCCGGGCTGTGGGCCATCAGCAGGTATTTGTAGCGCGAGTGGAAGGCCAGCAGGCGATGACGGGTCAAGCCCTCTGCCAGCAGTTGCTGCCAGGTGGCATACACAAACACCCGCGTCAGGAAATTTTCGCGCAGCACCGGGTCGTGCAGGCGACCGTCTTCTTCCACCGGCAGGTTGGGGTGGCGGGCACAGAAGGCCTGGGCATAGATACCGCGCCCGCCGCCATCCACCGGGGTGCCGTTGTCGCGGTAGACCTTGACCCGTTCCAGGCCACAGGACGGCGACTTCTGCATGAAGATGTAGCCGCACAGGTCGGTATGCTCGGCGGCCATTTGTTGACCATAGGCGTCCAGCGGCGCGGTTACATTCAATTCACGGTGCACGGTGCCCACGGCTTGCGGTTGCTGCGGATCGCCCACCAGGCGAATCGGCTCGCGGGGGATGCCCAGGCCAATGGCGACTTCGGGGCACAGCGGCACGAAGTCAAAGTATTCACCGAGTGTCTGGCTGCACAGGGGGGATTGCTTGTGCCCGCCGTTGAAGCGCACGTTTTCGCCAAGCAGGCAGGCGCTGATGGCGATCTTGGGTTTGCCGGTGGCGGACACTGGGGTGGACATGGCAAAACCTCTACAAGATTCCTGTACAGAATTTAATTTCTGTACAACTAAATCTCATCATAGGTCTGAGGCTGTACAAGTCAAATTATTTGTACAGGTTTTTACGTCCAGCCGATTTTCCAGCGCTCGGCATCTTGCAGGCTTTGCCAGGCCAGGCGCTCTGAACGGCGGGTGAGGACGGCTTGCAGTTCAATCTCCAGCACGCTGCCTTCGTCATCGCGAAACAATTCGGTGACCAGGAAATGTTTTTCCTTGTGCCGAGGTTGCGTGGCTGTCCATTTCGAGAGCAGCAATTTCGCCGGGTTGATGCGGTTCATTGCAGGTGTTCGAGCAGGCGCCGCGCCGCTTCCTGGCCGCTGAGCCATGCGCCTTCGACCCTGCCGGACAGGCACCAGTCGCCACACACGTACAACCCCAGGTCGGCGTCCGCCAGCACGCCCCATTCATGGCTGCCCGCGGGGCGGGCGTATAGCCAGCGGTGGGCGAGGCTGAAGGAGGGCGCCGGCATGCTGCAGTGCAGCAATTCGGCAAAGGCGCCGTGCAGCAATTCGATAATGGCTTCCTTGGGCAGGTCCAGGTGCTTTTTACTCCAGGCACTGCTGGCATGCAGGATCCAGGTGTCGGGCGTGGCATCGCGCCCGGGTTTGCTGCGGTTGCGGGCCAGCCAATCCAGGGGGCTGTCCTGTACAAAGCAGCCTTCCATGGGGGTATCCAGCGGCGTGTCGAAGGCCAGGGCGATGGCCCAGGTCGGGTCCATTTTCACCCCGGCGGCAGTGCTCGCCAGTTTCGGCGCTGCCGCCAGCAGAGCGGTGGCCTGGTGCGCCGGGGTGGCGATGATCACGTGGCTGAAGGGGCCGTGGTTGCCGCCATCGGCGTCCAGCAGGTTCCAGTGTTGCTGGCCCTGGAACACTTCGGTGATACGGCAGCCAAACTCCACCGGCAGGTCATCGAGCAGGGCGCGGGTGATGGCGCTCATACGCGGGGTGCCGACCCAGCGGGTCTGTTCGTCCGGGGAGGGGCTCAGTTGGCCGGATTGGCAATTGTAGAGTTGCGGCTCCCACTCGGCAGCCCAGCCATTGGCTTGCCAGCGTTGGACTTCATTGACGAAACGTCGGTCGCGCGCGGTGAAATACTGCGCGCCCAGGTCCAGTGCACCGGCTTCGCTGCGCTTGCTGGACATGCGTCCGCCACTGCCGCGGCTTTTATCGAAGAGTTGTACAACGTGCCCGGCATCTTTTAGCGCTCGGGCGGCCGAAAGTCCGGCGATGCCGGTACCGATGATCGCGATAGGAACAGTCATGGGAGGCCTCGTTTTACCGTTGGGTACAGACTACGCCGACACCAATAGCTGTACAATATTGTTTTTTGGTATAAGTTTCGGCATGCCTGAATGTGTCGCGTGACCTATGGTTAAACCTAGGTTGCGCCGATTAAAAAGATCCCTGCTTATAAAATAGACCAGCGACGCTCGGCCAACGTTACAGGAGGAAGATCTCATGCACATTTTGCTGACCGGCGGTACGGGTCTGATCGGCCGCCAGCTCTGCCAACACTGGAGCGCCCAGGGGCATCGGTTGACGGTCTGGAGCCGCAACCCCACTCAGGTCGCCGCGCTGTGCGGTGCGCAAGTGCAGGGCGTCGCCCGTTTGCAGGATGTAACGCAGCCGGTGGATGCGGTGATCAACCTGGCTGGCGCGCCGATTGCCGACCGCCTCTGGACCCACAAACGCAAGGCGTTGTTGTGGAGCAGCCGGATCAGCCTGACGGAAACCCTGCTGGCCTGGCTCGAGGGCCTGGCAGTCAAACCTGCGGTATTGATCAGCGGCTCGGCGGTGGGCTGGTACGGCGATGGCGGTGAGCGTGAGCTGACCGAAGCCAGCGGCCCGGTGCAGGACGATTTCCCCAGCCAGTTATGCATCGCCTGGGAAGAAACCGCCCAGCGTGCCGAAGCTTTTGGCCTGCGGGTGGTGCTGGTGCGCACTGGCTTGGTGCTAGCGGCTGAGGGCGGCTTTTTGTCGCGGCTGTTGCTGCCCTTCAAGCTGGCGCTGGGCGGGCCTATCGGCAATGGTCGGCAGTGGATGCCGTGGGTGCATATCAAGGATCAAATCGCCCTGATTGATTTTCTTCTGCATAAACCTGACGCCAGCGGTCCTTATAATGCCTGCGCACCACAGCCGGTGCGTAACCGCGAGTTTGCCAAGACCCTGGGCCAGGTCCTGCACCGCCCGGCGTTCATGCCCATGCCGGCGTTTGCCCTGCGGCTGGGGCTGGGCGAGTTGTCCGGGTTATTGCTGGGGGGGCAGAGGGCAGTACCCGAGCGGCTGTTGGCTGCCGGTTTCATTTTTCAGTTCACTGATTTGCACGCGGCCCTGGACGACTTGTCCAGCCGCCTCTAGAGATAGGATGTTGCATGACGGATCACGCGTTGTTACTGGTCAACCTGGGCTCACCGGCGTCCACTTCGGTGGCCGATGTGCGCAGCTACCTCAATCAGTTTTTGATGGACCCCTATGTGATTGACCTGCCGTGGCCGGTCCGGCGCTTGCTGGTGTCGCTGATCCTGATCAAGCGCCCCGCGCAGTCGGCCCATGCCTACGCCTCGATCTGGTGGGACGAAGGCTCGCCGCTGGTAGTCCTCAGTCGCCGCCTGCAGCAGCAGATGACCGCCCAGTGGACGCAGGGTCCGGTGGAGTTGGCGATGCGCTATGGCGAACCCTCGATCGAAAGTGTACTCACCCGCCTGGCCGGGCAGGGCATCAGCAAGGTCACGCTGGCGCCGCTGTATCCGCAATTTGCCGACAGCACCGTGACCACGGTGATTGAAGAAGCGCGACGGGTGGTGCGGGATAAGCAACTCGACCTGCAGTTCTCGATCCTGCAACCGTTCTACGACCAGCCGGAATACCTCGACGCCCTGGTGGCCAGTGCCAGGCCGCACTTGCAGCAGGATTACGATCACCTGCTGTTCAGCTTCCATGGCCTGCCGGAACGGCACCTGAACAAACTCAACCCTGGGCATTCGCTTGAAGGCAGTGGTGACTGCTGCGCCAATGCCTCGCCCGAGGTGCGCACGACGTGTTATCGCGGGCAGTGCTTCAGCGTCGCCCGTGACTTTGCTGCGCGCATGGGCCTGCCGGACGATAAATGGTCGGTGGCGTTCCAGTCGCGCCTGGGCCGGGCGAAGTGGATCGAACCCTACACCGAGGCACGCCTGGAGGCACTGGCCCAGCAAGGGGTGAAGAAGTTGTTGGTGATGTGCCCGGCGTTTGTCGCCGATTGCATCGAGACCCTGGAAGAGATCGGTGATCGCGGGCTGGAGCAGTTCCGCGAAGCCGGGGGCGAGGAGTTGGTGTTGGTGCCGTGCCTCAATGATGATCCGCAATGGGCGGTGGCGCTCAACACCTTGTGCGAAAGAGCGCCTGTCAGCCTTTAGCGTGGCAGCGGGCTGGTGTGGGAGCTGATGTGGAAGCTGGCTAGTTCCCACCCAAACCAGCCCATGCACAAGCCAGCTCCCAGATGGGTTCACTGGGGGGTTATTCGTGGTGCGGTTGGCCGAGGAAGGTCAGTGAGCTGAACAGCGCACGGGTCTGGATCTCGCTATCACCTTGGACCGGTACTTCCACCTGCGCCGCAATCACATTCAACGCCTCGTTGCGCACCAGTACCTGGGCCCGGCCATCCTTGTCGGTCTCGGTGCTCAAGGTGTTCGGCGCGCTGCGGTAGTCGCCAATCAACTTGATCCCCGCAGCAGGCTTGCCATCGATCAACACCCGCACCGGCAGCGATTTGCCAGGGCCAACGGTAAGCGGATCGACCTCGGGCACGATCACCATCCTCAATTGATCCAGCTTGGGCAACTTGGCTCCGGCCTGATAGATCGCCAGGCTGTACTTAAGGGCCTGGGTGGTTTCGAGGGCGCCGGGTACTTGGCTGCGGCCCTTGTTCACCCACTTCTTGTCCGGGGTTTGCGACCACAAGCCATTATCAAACGCCACCGCCAGCACCGCAGGCGGCTTGAGCGGTTGCAGGCGCGCCTGGTCGTCCAGGCGTTGCACCGTCACCGGGATCATCCGGCCACTGGGGTCATAGGCCCAGGCACCGCTGACCTTCTTCGCCTTGAAGGCTTCGTCTTCGGCACCGTGGCCATAGACCACCTCGATATGGCCCCGGCGTTGCTCGGTCCACAGGCCATGGGCCGAGACCTGGGTGGCGAACAGCAGACCGAGCACGGCCAATGATTTGAGCGCTTGCATGGGGACGTCCTTTTACAGGTTGAGGGTCAGGCTGACGGTGAAGTTGCGCGGCTCTCCGGGGTTGACCCAGTAGTTGCTGTAGGAGCGCTCGTAGTACTTTTCGTCGAACAGGTTGTTGAGATTCAGGCCAACGGTGACGTTATCGCTGGCTTTGTAATGGGCCAGCAGGTCGACGGTGTGGTAGGCCGGCAACTCGAAGCTTTTGCCAGCCTCGCCCGAACGGTCGCCGACATAAGTAAACGCCGCGCCCACGTCAGAGCCGCGCAGGGCGCCATCCTGGAACTCATACACGCCCAACAGGCTACCACTGCGCTTGGCCACGCCGAGAATGCGGCTGCCGGTGGGCACGTCTTGGTCGCCCTTGGTTACTTCTGCGTCGATGTAGGCAAAGGCGCCAATCACCCGCACGGCATCAGTCAGTTGCCCGGTCAATTGCAGGTCGAAACCCTGGCTGCGGGCCTTGCCGATGGCGCGCTTGGTGTCGGTGGCCGGGTCCGTGGCCAGGGTGTTTTCCTTCTCGATATGGAAGGCGGCGAGGGTGGTGCTCAGGCGGTCGTCGAACAGCTCGCTCTTGATGCCCACTTCATAACCGACACCTTCCTCGGGCTTGAGGAAATTGCCGGCGGCGTCCAGCTCGCTTTGTGGTTTGAACGAGGTGGAGGCGTTGGCAAACAGGCCCACTTGCGGGGTCAGTTGATACAGCAGGCCGGCCCGCTGCGTCATGACGTCGTGGGTTTTCTGGCTCTTGGCCCCGTTACGGGTGAAGTCCTCTGAACGTTGCTCGACGTGCTCCAGGCGAATGCCAACCACACCGCGCAGGCGCTCGGTAAAGACGATCTGGTCTTGCAGGTTCAGCGCCTGGCTTTTCACCTGGGTGAAAAAATCACTGCCCGAGCGCTGGCCATTGGGCTTGGGCTGGCCATAGACCGGCCGGTAGATATCAATCGGGTAACTGCCGGCGATGGCGGTCACCCGTTCTTTCTTGCGGTAGTCCTCGTACTCGGTGCCGATCAGCAGTTCATGCTGCCAACTACCCACCTCGAACAGGCCGCGCAGTTCCAGTTGGGTGATGCTGTCGTGCCAACCCATGGAGCGTTGGCGGTAGCGGCGGTTGACGGTATGGCCATCGGCATTCAGCGCACGGCTCTCCGAGGCTTCGCCCCACAGGCTGCCCTGTTTGTAATGGCTGGCCAGGCGCAGCTTCCAGGCATCGTTCAAGTGATGCTCGAGGGTGGCTTGCAGACGGTTGTTGTGGTTGTCGATATCGCCATCGTTGGGCTCGCCGAGGAAGGTCGAGCGCGACATGCCGCTCCAACGGTTGTTGGGGGCCACGATGCCCCGGTCGAAGGTCGAGCTGTGGCGCACGAACTCACTCTCCACCAGCAGGCTGGTGTCCGGGTCCAGTTGCCAACTGAAGGAGGGCGCAACAAACACCCGCTTGCTCTGCACGTGATCGCGGAAGCTGTGGTTGTCTTCCACTGCCAGGTTGACCCGCGATAACACACGGCCTTCGCTGTCCAGTGGGGTGTTGATATCGACGGCGGTGCGGTAGCGATCCCAACTGCCGGCGCTGGTCTGTACGGTGGTGAAGGCGTCGGCTTGGGGCTTCTTGGTGACGATGTTTACGGTACCGCCGGGATCGCCACGGCCATACAGGCTGGCGGCGGGACCCTTGAGCACTTCGATGCGTTCGATATTGGCCGTGTCCGGCGTACTGGGGTAGCCGCGGTTGGCGCTGAAACCGTCCTGGTAGAACTGTGACGTGGTGAAGCCGCGAATGCTGTACTCGTAAAGGGTCAGGCCGCCGAAGTTGTTCTGCTTGGACACGCCGCCGGCAAACTCCAGGGCGCGCTCGACGTTGTTGCTGCCCAGGTCCTTGAGCACTGTGGCGGGAATCACACTGATCGATTGTGGGATATCGCGCAGGGCCGTGTCGGTCTTGGTCGCGCTGGCCGAGCGGGTCGCGCGGTAGCCCTGGACCGGGCCGGTGGCAGATTCATACGCCTCACCGGTGATGCTGGTGGTGCCCAACTCAAGGGTGTTGGTGTCTTCTGCAAACACCGGGTCCACCAGCAATCCCAAGGCGAGACCGGCCAGGGGCGCAAACTTTCGAGACGTCATGGTCTAACATTCCAATATCAATATTGAAATAATATAACATGACTGTTGAGAGTGTATCTCTTTAAGAACGCCCTTTATTCTTGCTCTTTAACCGGTGCTGGCGGCGGCCGCAGCCCCACTTCGGCCAGGAGTTTGATCTCTTTGCCGTTGCGCATGACCTGGATCGCGACCTTTTCCGTTGGCTTGATCCGCGCCACTTGGTTCATCGAACGACGGCCATCGCCAGCCGGTTCGCCGTCGATGCTGAGGATCACATCGCCCACCTGCATCCCGGCTTTTTCCGCTGGACCGCCGCGCAGGATGCCGGCAATGACAATGCCGGGGCGCCCGGTCAGGCCAAAGGATTCGGACAGCTCCTTGGTCAGCGGCTGCACTTCAATCCCCAGCCAGCCACGGATCACCTGGCCGTGCTCGATGATTGACTTCATCACTTCCATCGCCAGCTTTACCGGGATCGCGAAACCAATGCCTTGGGAGCCACCGGACTTGGAGAAAATCGCGGTGTTGATGCCCGTCAGGTTGCCGCTGGCATCCACCAGCGCGCCGCCGGAGTTGCCTGGGTTGATTGCTGCGTCGGTCTGGATAAAGTCTTCGTAGCTGTTGAGGCCCAACTGATTACGCCCGGTGGCGCTGATGATGCCCATGGTCACGGTCTGGCCGACGCCGAACGGGTTGCCGATGGCCAGCGCCACATCGCCGACGCGCAGGCCTTCGGAGCGGCCGATGGTAATGGAGGGCAGGTTCTTCAGGTCGATTTTCAGCACCGCAAGGTCGGTTTCCGGGTCGCTGCCCACCACCCGCGCCAGGGTTTCGCGGCCATCGCGCAGGGCCACCACAATCTGGTCGGCGCCGGTGCTCACATGGTTGTTGGTCAGGATGTAGCCTTCCGGGCTCATGATCACCCCGGAGCCGAGGCTCGATTCCATGCGGCGCTGCTTGGGCGAGTTGTCACCGAAAAAACGCCGGAACTGTGGGTCTTCAAACAGCGGATGCGCCGGTTTATTGATGACTTTGGTGGTGTACAGGTTGACCACCGCAGGCGCCGCGACCACTACCGCATCGGCATAGGTCACCGGGCCCTGTTGCACCGCGTTGGTTTGCGGTGCCTGTTGCAGGTTGACGTCCAGGCTTGGCAGGCCGACCCATTGCGGATAACGCTGAATGATCAGCATCGCGATCAGCACGCCGGCCAACAATGGCCATCCAAAAAAACGCAGCGCCTTGAGCATCAAGTAAGTCCTGACAGGTTGCAGGGGGCGCGGGAGCGCCCATAATGTCGCGCATTATACGAGGCCGCGAGCGCCTCTGAACGGGATATTTAGGAGTCTTTTATGGCCGTCGCCCTGAGCACCCTGGTTGAAGAAGCGGATCGCTACTTGAACAGCGCAAAAATTGCCGATTACTGCCCCAATGGCCTGCAGGTCGAAGGGCGGCCGCAGGTGTTGCGTATTGTCAGTGGCGTGACTGCCAGCCAGGCGCTGCTCGATGCAGCCGTCGAGGCCAAGGCCGACCTGGTGCTGGTGCATCACGGCTATTTCTGGAAAGGCGAAAGCCCATGCATCACCGGCATGAAGCAGCGCCGCCTCAAGACCCTGCTCAAGCACGACATCAGCCTGCTGGCCTACCACCTGCCGCTGGACCTGCACCCGGAAGTGGGCAACAACGTGCAATTGGCCCGTCAGTTGGACATCACCGTCGAAGGCCCGCTGGACCCGGACAACCTCAAGGTTGTGGGCCTCGTGGGCTCCCTGGCCGAGCCGCTGTCGGCGCGCGATTTCGCCCGTCGTGTGCAGGAAGCCATGGGCCGCGAGCCGCTGCTGATCGAAGGCAGCGCGATGATCCGCCGCGTGGGCTGGTGCACCGGCGGCGGTCAGGGCTACATCGACCAGGCCGTGGCGGCCGGAGTCGACTTGTACCTGAGCGGCGAAGCTTCAGAGCAGACCTTCCATAGCGCCCGTGAAAACGACATCAGCTTCATCGCCGCCGGCCATCACGCCACCGAGCGTTACGGCGTGCAGGCCCTGGGCGACTACCTGGCCCGGCGCTTTGCCCTGGAACACCTGTTCATCGACTGCCCCAACCCGATCTAAGCCTCCATTGCGTCCACTATAGGAGCCGGCTTGCCGGCGATGAGGCCCTTGAGTCATGCATTGATTTCAAGGACGCCATCGCCGGCAAGCCGGCTCCTACGGGGCGATGTACGGCCAAACGAGGCGGTATATCCATATACCGTTTCGATCTAGCTGGCTCCCTGAATAGAAGAAGGTGCTGTGCTAGCATGCCTCGCTCGAACACGGCCCGCAGGCCGTCCAAAAAGAATCGTTTTTCCGTGAGTAGCCATGGTCGACAAACTGACGCATCTGAAACAGCTGGAGGCGGAGAGCATCCACATCATCCGTGAGGTTGCCGCCGAGTTCGACAACCCGGTAATGCTCTACTCCATCGGCAAAGACTCCGCCGTGATGCTGCATCTGGCGCGCAAGGCATTCTTCCCGGGCAAGCTGCCGTTTCCGGTGATGCATGTGGACACCCAGTGGAAATTCCAGGAAATGTACAAATTCCGCGACCGCATGGTCGAGGAACTGGGCCTGGAACTGATCACCCACGTCAACCCGGATGGCGTCGCGCAGGGCATCAACCCGTTCACCCACGGTAGCGCCAAGCACACCGACATCATGAAGACCGAAGGCCTCAAGCAGGCCTTGGACAAGTATGGTTTCGACGCAGCATTCGGCGGCGCCCGTCGCGATGAAGAGAAATCCCGTGCCAAAGAGCGCGTGTACTCGTTCCGCGACAGCAAGCACCGCTGGGACCCGAAAAACCAGCGCCCTGAGCTGTGGAACGTCTACAACGGCAACGTCAACAAGGGCGAGTCGATCCGCGTGTTCCCGCTGTCCAACTGGACCGAACTGGATATCTGGCAGTACATCTACCTCGAAGGCATTCCCATCGTGCCGCTGTACTTCGCCGCCGAACGGGAAGTGATCGAGAAGAACGGTACGCTGATCATGATCGACGACGAGCGCATCCTCGAGCACCTGTCCGACGAAGACAAAGCCCGTATCGTCAAAAAGAAAGTACGTTTCCGTACCCTTGGCTGCTACCCGTTGACGGGCGCGGTGGAGTCCGAAGCCGAGACGCTGACGGACATCATCCAGGAAATGCTCCTGACGCGAACTTCCGAGCGCCAGGGCCGTGTCATCGACCACGATGGCGCCGGCTCCATGGAAGACAAAAAACGTCAGGGTTATTTCTAAGGGGTTGTCATGTCGCACGTATCTGATTTGATCAGCGAGGACATCCTCGCTTACCTGGGCCAGCACGAACGCAAGGAAATGCTGCGCTTTCTGACCTGTGGCAACGTCGATGACGGCAAGAGCACCCTGATCGGGCGCCTGCTACACGACTCGAAGATGATCTACGAAGATCATCTGGAAGCTATCACCCGCGATTCGAAGAAAGTCGGCACCACCGGTGACGACATCGACCTGGCATTGCTGGTCGACGGCCTGCAGGCCGAGCGTGAGCAGGGCATCACCATCGATGTGGCCTACCGCTATTTCTCCACCGCCAAGCGCAAGTTCATCATCGCCGACACCCCTGGCCATGAGCAGTACACCCGCAACATGGCCACCGGTGCCTCCACCTGTGACCTGGCGATCATCCTGGTGGATGCGCGCTACGGCGTGCAGACCCAGACCCGTCGCCACAGCTTTATTGCTTCGCTGTTGGGCATCAAGCACATCGTCATCGCGATCAACAAGATGGACCTCAACGGTTTCGACGAGAGCATTTTCGAATCGATCAAGGCCGACTACCTGAAGTTTGCCGATGGCATCGCGTTCAAGCCGAGCACCATGGCCTTTGTGCCGATGTCGGCGCTCAAGGGCGACAACGTGGTGAACAAGAGCGAGCGTTCGCCCTGGTACACCGGCCAGTCGCTGATGGAGATCCTCGAAACCGTCGAGATTGCCAACGACCGCAACTACACCGACCTGCGGTTCCCGGTGCAGTACGTCAACCGTCCGAACCTGAACTTCCGTGGTTTCGCCGGCACCCTGGCCAGCGGCATCGTGCACAAGGGCGACGAAGTCGTGGTGCTGCCGTCGGGCAAGAGCAGCCGCGTCAAATCCATCGTCACCTTCGAAGGTGAACTGGAACACGCAGGCCCCGGCCAGGCCGTGACCCTGACCATGGAAGACGAGATCGACATCTCCCGTGGCGACCTGCTGGTGCATGCCGACAACGTGCCGCAAGTCACCGACGCCTTCGACGCCATGCTGGTGTGGATGGCCGAGGAGCCGATGCTGCCGGGCAAGAAATACGACATCAAGCGCGCCACCAGCTACGTGCCGGGTTCCATCACCAGCATCGTGCACCGTGTGGATGTGAACACGCTCGAAGAAGGCCCGGCCAGTGCCTTGCAGTTGAACGAGATCGGCCGGGTCAAGGTCAGCCTCGATGCGGCCATCGCCCTGGACGGTTACGCCAGCAACCGCACCACTGGCGCCTTTATTGTGATTGACCGGTTGACCAATGGCACCGTGGCGGCGGGCATGATTATCGCGCCGCCGGTCAGCCATGGCAGCGCAGCGCAGCACGGCAAGTTGGCCCACGTGGCCACCGAGGAACGCGCCCAGCGTTTCGGCCAGCAGCCAGCCACCGTGTTGTTCAGTGGCCTGTCGGGCGCTGGCAAGAGCACCCTGGCCTATGCGGTCGAGCGCAAGTTGTTCGATATGGGGCGTGCGGTGTTTGTGCTCGATGGGCAGAACCTGCGCCATGACCTCAATAAAGGTCTGCCGCAGGATCGTGCCGGGCGTACCGAGAACTGGCGTCGTGCCGCCCACGTGGCGCGTCAGTTCAACGAAGCCGGCTTGCTGACCCTGGCGGCCTTTGTGGCGCCGGACGCCGAAGGCCGTGAACAGGCCAAGGCGTTGATCGGCAGTGATCGTTTGCTCACCGTATACGTGCAGGCATCGCCGCTGGTATGTGCCGAGCGTGACCCGCAAGGCCTGTACGCCGCCGGTGGGGATAACATCCCTGGCGAGTCGTTCCCCTACGACGTGCCGTTGAATGCCGACCTGGTGATCGACACCCAGGCCCTGTCGTTGGAAGACAGCGTCAAGCAAGTGCTGGAACTGTTGCGTCAGCGCGGCGCGATCTAAACCGCGCCGCCATAAAAAGCCCGCCACCGATCACTCGGTGGCGGGCTTTTTATCACACTTTAAAGGTCAACACCGTCAATGTGGGAGCTGGCTTGCCTGCGATTGCAGGAGGCCAGGCAATGCACTTATCTCTGACAGACCGCTATCGCAGGCAAGCCAGCTCCCACATCGTGATCACCTATTGCCTGGGTACTCGATGTGAAGTCGGCTCAGCAGAGCATCCTTGTCTTCCCATAACTGGTTGATCCATCCCTGGAACGCCAGCCGATACTCCCCATCCTGCTCATAATTCTTGCCAATGAACTCGGCCGGGATCTGCACCTCTTCAAACTGCACAACCACGTCTTTGACATTGCCGCACAGCAAGTCCCAGTACCCCGGACGCCCGTCAGGGTAGTGGATCGTCACGTTCACCAATGACTTCAACTGCTCGCCCATGGCATCCAGCACAAACGCAATGCCACCGGCCTTGGGCTTGAGCAGGTAACGAAACGGCGACTGCTGCTGCGCATGTTTGCCTGGGGTAAAGCGTGTGCCTTCGGCAAAGTTGAAAATGCCCACCGGGTTGTCACGGAACTTTGCACAGGTCTTGCGGGTGGTTGCCAGGTCCTTGCCTTTCTTCTCCGGGTGTTTTTCCAGGTAAGCCTTGGTGTAGCGCTTCATGAAGGGGAAGCCCAGCGCCCACCAGGCCAGGCCAATCACCGGCACCCAGATCAGTTCCTGTTTGAGGAAAAACTTCAGCGGGCGGATCCGCCGGTTGAGCACGTACTGCAACACCATGATATCGACCCAGCTCTGGTGGTTGCTGGTCACCAGGTACGAGTGCTGGTAGTCCAGGCCTTCCAGGCCCTTGATGTGCCAGCGTGTGCGGCGCACCAGGTTCATCCAGGTGTTGTTATTGCTGATCCAGGCCTCGTGGGTCTGGTTCATCAGCCATTCGCTGAAGCGCTTGGCGAACGGCAGCGCCTTGAACAACGCGACGATAAACAGGAATGAACACAACAGGATGGTGTTCAACGCCAACAGCAGCGAGGCGATCACCCCGCGCAGGGGGGCAGGCAGAAAGTCCAGCATTTAGGCATCCATAGGTCGGTTGGCGGCTTGAATCGCGGTCAGGGCGATGGTGTAGACGATGTCATCTACCTGGGCCCCACGGGGCAGGTCGTTCACGGGTTTGCGCAGGCCTTGCAGCATCGGGCCGAGGCTGACGCAATCGGCACTGCGCTGCACCGCCTTGTGGGTGGTGTTGCCGGTATTGAGGTCGGGGAACACAAAGACCGTGGCCTTGCCCGCCACCAGGCTGTTGGGCGCCAGTTGCCGGGCGACGTTTTCGTTGGCCGCTGCGTCGTACTGCAACGGGCCGTCGATCAGCAGCGAGCTTTGCTGTTCGTGGGCCAACAAGGTGGCCTCGCGGACTTTTTCCACTTCCTCGCCACTGGCCGAGTCTCCGCTGGAATAGCTGATCATCGCCACGCGCGGGGTAATGCCGAAGGCGGCGGCCGAGTCGGCGCTTTGCAGGGCGATTTCCGCCAGCTCCGCGGCGCTGGGGTGCGGGTTCATCACGCAGTCGCCGTAGACCAGCACCTGCTCGGGAAACAGCATGAAAAACACCGACGACACCAGGGTGCAACCCGGCGCCGTTTTAATCAGCTGCAATGCAGGGCGGATGGTATTGGCGGTGGAGTGGATCACCCCGGACACCAGCCCATCCACCTCATCCAGCGCCAGCATCATGGTAGCGATCACCACGGTGTCTTCCAGTTGCTGCTCGGCCATCGGCGCGTTGAGGCTTTTGCTCTTGCGCAGCGCCACCATCGGCTCGACGTAGCGCTGGCGGATCAGGTCCGGGTCGAGAATTTCCAGGCCTTCGGGCAGTTCGATGCCATGGGCGCGGGCCACGGCCTCGACGTCGGCCGGCTTGGCCAGCAGCACGCAACGGGCAATGCCGCGGGCCTGGCAGATGGCGGCGGCTTGCACGGTCAACGGCTCGCTGCCTTCGGGCAGCACGATGCGCTTGTTGGCGGCCTGGGCGCGCTGGATCAACTGGTAGCGGAATACCGCCGGCGACAGGCGCATCTCCCGTGGTGTACCGCAACGCTGGTGCAGCCAGCGCGCATCCAGGTGACTGGCGACGAAATCGGTGATGATCTCTGCGCGTTCGCGGTCATCAATCGGGATTTCCTTGTTCAGGCTGTTGAGCTGGTTGGCGGTGTCATAGGACCCGGTGCTCACCGACAGCACCGGCAAGCCGGCCTGGAACGCACCACGGCACAGCTCCATGATCCGTGGGTCAGGCAGGGTGTCGCTGGTCAGCAGCAGGCCGGCCAGGGGCACGCCATTGATCGCGGCCAGGCTGACGGCGAGGATGATGTCGTCGCGATCCCCCGGTGTCACCACCAGCACGCCGGGCTTGAGCAGCTCCACGGTGTTGCGCATGGTGCGCGCGCAGATGATGATTTTGCTCATGCGCCGGGTTTCATAGTCGCCTGCGTTGAGCACTTGCGCGCCCATCAGGTCGGCCACGTCACGGGTGCGCGGGGCGTTGAGCTCGGGCTGGAACGGAATACAGCCGAGCAGGCGGAAATCGCCACTGCGCAGCAGCGGCGAATGCTCCTTGAGACGGGCGGCGAAGGCCTCCATGCTCTCGTCGGTCTGCACCTTGTTGAGAATCACGCCGAGCACTTTCGGGTCTTTCGGGCCACCGAACAGTTGCGCCTGCAATTCCACACGCCCGGACAGTTCGGTCAGCACTTCGTTTTCCGGGGCCGAGACCAGGATGACTTCGGCATCCAGGCTTTTTGCCAGGTGCAGGTTGACCCGTGCCGCATAGCTGGCGCTGCGGGTCGGCACCATGCCCTCGACAATCAGCACGTCCTTGCCCACGGCGGCCTGTTGGTAAAGGGTGATGATCTCTTCGAGCAACTCATCCAGCTGGCCATCGCCGAGCATCCGCTCGACATGGGCCAGGCCCAGTGGCTGCGGTGGTTTCAGGCCATGGGTACGGGCCACCAGCTCGGTGGAGCGCTCAGGCCCCGTGTCGCCGGGATGGGGCTGGGCAATGGGCTTGAAAAACCCGACTTTCAGCCCGGCCCGTTCAAGGGTACGCACCAGCCCAAGGCTGATGGAGGTCAGACCCACACCAAAGTCGGTGGGCGCGATAAAAAAAGTCTGCATGCGAATTCTCTGAAGGTGCATGGCTTCGGTGGTGCGCTATGGCTGCGCGCCGACCGGGAATCAGCTGCCAAGGGTATCGTTATCCGGGCGCTGCGCACACCAGCCACAGGCAAAGGGCTGGCCTATTTTTGCCAGGCGTTGCGCCGCATCCAGCACCCAGCCCCGGGATTGCCAGGGCGGTTGGTGCCGTAGGTGCTGCGTATGGCCGCAGGACAGCGTGGCGACCCAGTGGCCGTCCGCGTCCTGATGAAATCCGACGACCGTCGAGTCACTGGATCGACTCCGTCTGTCCGGGTTGTGTTCGCTTTCGGGCAAATCCTTGTTTAGACTTGTCCGTTCTTCATTCTTATGCAAAAGGTCTCGCCCCATGCCGATCGCCGCCAACAAGGCTGTCTCCATTGACTATACCCTGACCAACGACGCTGGTGAGGTCATCGACAGCTCCGCCGGCGGCGCGCCGCTGGTCTACCTGCAAGGCGCAGGTAACATCATCCCGGGCCTGGAAAAGGCCCTGGAAGGCAAAGAGGTTGGTGATGAGCTGACCGTTGCCATCGAACCTGAAGATGCCTATGGCGAGTACTCGGCCGAACTGGTCAGCACCCTGAGCCGCAGCATGTTCGAAGGCGTCGACGAACTGGAAGTGGGCATGCAGTTCCACGCCTCCGCGCCGGACGGCCAGATGCAGATCGTGACCATCCGCGACCTGGATGGCGACGACGTCACCGTCGACGGCAACCACCCGCTGGCCGGCCAGCGCCTGAACTTCCAGGTCAAGATCGTTGCCATCCGCGACGCATCCCAGGAAGAAGTGGCTCACGGCCACGTGCACGGCGAAGGTGGTCACCACCATTGATTGACGGGCTACGGCCGGTCAGTTGAAAAGAAAGGCGCCTTCGGGCGCCTTTTTTGATTGGCGGCTATTCTTGCCGACTTGGCGGCTGTAATCTCGAAATGCCGTTAACCAGAATATGGGAAACCTGGAGTGTGTCATGAGTGCTTTCCACGACCTTAAACTCAAAGCCCTGGATGGTCAGGAGCTGCCTCTGGCGCCCTATAAAGGGCAAGTCGTGCTGGTGGTCAATGTCGCCTCCAAATGTGGGCTGACCCCGCAATATGCGGCGCTGGAAAACCTCTACCAGCTATACAAGGATCAGGGGTTTACCGTGCTGGGCCTGCCGTGCAATCAGTTTGCTGGCCAGGAGCCGGGTACGGAGGAAGAAATCCGCGAATTTTGCAGCCTCAACTACGGGGTGACCTTTCCATTGGGCAGCAAGCTGGATGTGAACGGCTCCGAGCGCCATCAGTTGTATCGCTTGCTCGCGGGCGAGGGGGCCGAGTTTCCCGGGGATATCACCTGGAATTTCGAGAAGTTCCTGTTGGGCAAGGATGGGCGGGTTTTGGCGCGATTCTCCCCGCGCACTGCGCCAGATGACCCGACGATCATCCAAGCCATCGAAAAAGCCCTGGCCTGATCCATGTAGGAGCCGGCTTGCCGGGTCCTGCAATGTGTTGTGTAGCTCCCGGCTTTTGCATGTTAATCACTGAAATCAATAGTGCTACCCAGCAGCGCCCGCACTCCATATTATCCGCATCATAAAATCCCTCTCGTGCGGAGTGCTCCCATGCCTGTCCAAGCCTTGTTCAAACCTTTCCAGCTCGGTGCCCTGCAACTGCCGTCCCGTGTGGTCATGGCGCCGATGACCCGCTCGTTTTCCCCGGGTGGCGTACCCAATTCCAAAGTGATCGAGTACTACCGTCGCCGCGCCGGGGCCGGCGTAGGCCTGATCATCACCGAAGGCACGGTAGTGGGCCATCAGGCTTCCAACGGTTACCCGAATGTCCCGCATTTCTACGGTGCAGCGGCATTGGCAGGCTGGAAGAAAGTGGTCGATGCGGTGCATGCCGAAGGCGGCAAGATCGTCCCGCAGTTGTGGCACGTCGGCAGCGTACGGCGTATCGGCACCGAGCCGGACGCCAGCGTGCCGGCCTACGGCCCGATGGAAAAACTCAAGGATGGCAACGTGCTGGTCCACGGCATGACGGTCCAGGATATCCAGGAGGTGGTCGCTGCCTTCGCCCAGGCGGCCAAAGATGCCCAGGATATTGGCATGGACGGTGTGGAAATCCACGGCGCCCACGGTTACCTGGTCGACCAGTTCTTTTGGGAAGGCAGCAACCAGCGTACGGACGAATACGGCGGCAGCCTGGCCAACCGTTCGCGGTTTGCCATTGAATTGATCCAAGCCGTGCGGTCTGCCACAGGCCCCGATTTCCCGATCATTTTCCGTTTCTCCCAGTGGAAGCAGCAGGATTACACCGCGCGTCTGGTGCAAACCCCCGAGGCCCTGGGGGAGTTCCTCAAGCCGTTGGCCGACGCCGGTGTGGATATTTTTCACTGCTCCACCCGTCGGTTCTGGGAGCCGGAGTTCGAGGGCTCCGAGCTGAACCTGGCCGGTTGGACCCGTAAGCTCACCGGCAAGCCGACCATCACCGTGGGCAGTGTGGGCCTGGATGGTGAGTTCCTGCAGTTCATGGTCAATACCGACAAAATCGCTCAGCCAGCGAGCCTGGAAAAACTGCTGGAGCGCTTGAACAACGATGAGTTCGATCTGGTGGCCGTGGGCCGTGCGCTGCTGGTCGACCCGGACTGGGCGGTGAAGGTGCGTGAAGGCCGTGAGGGGGATATCTTGCCCTTCAGTCGCGAGGCGCTGACCACTCTGGTTTAGGGGGGAATTGACGGGCGCCATCGCGGGCAAGCCCGCTCCCACAGGTTGATTGCATTCCAATGTGGGAGCGGGCTTGCCCGCGATAGGGCCCATCAGGTCAGCTTCGAACCGCCCGTCTCCATCACATCCTCACCACACGCCCCGCGCAATTGCTGTTCAAACCGCTCGATAATCGCCGGCCAGCCCTGGCGACTGGCGTGCTGGCGCGCGTTCAGGCGCACCCGACGCAAGCTCTCGGGTTCTTCCAGCAACCAACAGGCGGCATCGCAAAACGCATCCTCATCCCCCGGCATCGCCACGGCACCACTGTAGCCATGGCGGATGTGCTGGGTGGCGGCCGCCTGGTCGTAGGCCACCACGCCCAATCCCGATGCCATCGCTTCGAGCACCACATTGCCAAAGGTCTCGGTGAGGCTGGGGAACAGAAACAGGTCCCCCGACGCATAGTGGCGCGCCAGTTCCTCACCGCGTTGTGTGCCGCAGAAAATTGCGCCGGGGAGGGCCTTGGCCAGTGCCTCGCGTTGCGGCCCATCGCCGACGACGATCAGCGTCAGTCGGCGCTGTGGATAAGTCGCCTGCAAGGCCTCGAGGCAGCGTTTGAGCACACCGAGGTTTTTCTCCGGTGCCAGGCGGCCTACATGCATGACGGCAATGTCCTCAGTGCCCAGCCCCCACTGTTCACGTAGGACGTTGTCACGTCTGGCTGGGTGGAACAGCTGGCTGTCGACGCCGCGCGATAACAGGTCCAGGCGTTCGAAGTGGCGGCGTTCCAGTTCCAGGCGCTGGCTGACGCTGGGTACCAGGGTCAGGCTGGAGCGGTTATGGAACCAGCGCAGGTAGTGGGTCAGGATGCGGCTGAGCATGCCCAGGCCGTATTGGCTGGAATACTGCTGGAAGTTGGTGTGGAAACCGCTGACCACGCTGATCCCCAGGCGCCGTGCCGCCCGCAAAGCCGACAAGCCCAGCGGGCCTTCGGTGGCGATGTACAGCACGTCTGGACGCTGGCGTTTCCAGCGCCGCAGCAGTTTGTGCATGGAGGACTGGCCCCATTGCAGGCCGGGATAACCCGGTAGAGGCCAGCCGCGACACAGCAGCAGGCCGTCGTCGCTCTGGCGACTCAAGTCGCCAGTCTGGCGCGGGCGCACCAGTTCCACCTGATGTCCACGTGCGCGCAGGCCGTCACACAGGCGGCCAAGGGTGTTGGCCACGCCGTTGATTTCCGGTGGGAAGGTTTCGGTAATCAGGGTGATATTCAGGAAAGCTGTCGTCATGCAGCCAGTGTCGGCGCGGGCCATGTCGCCATTGTGTCGTCGCAATGACGGATTTATGACGACCGGCCCGCTACCGGCTTAGTTGAACGGCGCAGGACGCGGGGTCTTGGCCGAGGAGGGCGGGAGGATCGGCAGCTTGAAGTCCGGCTGGTCGCCGGTCAGGGTGTCGAGGAACGCGACAATCTGGCTGACCTCATCGGTGCTCAACTTGCGCCCCAATTGCAGGCGGGCCATGACGTCTACCGCTTCGCTCAGGTTCCAGTAGGCACCGTCGTGGAAGTAGGGGTAAGTCAGGGCGACGTTGCGCAAGGTCGGCACCTTGAACATCATCCGGTCCTGATCCTTGCCGGTCAGGCCTGCCACGCCTTGGGCCGGGTTCTTGGTGGCATAGGGTTCGACCATGCCCATTTTCTGGAAGGTGCTGCCACCGACCGCCTCGCCGTTATGGCAGGCCACGCAGCCGATGCTCTTGAACAACTGGTAGCCCTGCGCTGCCGTGGCGCTGATGGCTTTTTTATCGCCCAGCAGCCAGCGGTCGAACGGGGCGTTGGGGGTGACCAGGGTTTCTTCGAAGGCCGCGATGGCGTTGGTCACATCGTCGAACTTGATGCCGTCATCGCCATACACTTTCTTGAACGAGGCCTGGTATTGCGGGATCGAGCGCAGCACGTCCACGGCCAGATCATGGGTGAAGCCCATTTCGCCCGGGTTGGAGATCGGGCCGCCGGCCTGCTCTTGCAGGGTTGCCGCGCGTCCATCCCAGAACTGCGCAACGCTCATGCTGGAGTTGAGCACCGTCGGTGAGTTGATCGGCCCCTGGTGCCAGTTATGGCCGATGGAGGTGGGCAGATTGTCGCTGCCGCCCATGCTCAGGTTGTGGCACGAGTTGCAGGATATGAAGCCGGACTTGGACAGGCGCGGGTCGAAGAACAATTGCTTGCCCAACTCGACCTTGGCGGCGTCAGTGATTTTCGCCGGCTGCACCGGCAAGATCGGCTCGTTGGCGGCAGCGGCCCCCCAGGCCTCGCCGCCCAACATCAACCCAAACATCAGCATCAACGGTCTGTACATGGCTTGCTCCCCACAGGCTTATAGTTTTAATAACCATGTGCTTTATGTGGGCAAATCGTCATGATCCAGGTCAATCGAACAGATTAGGGCTTTTGCGCCAGCATGGTTTCGGCGCCGCGCTCACGCACCCAGAACAACGTCGCCCCGGCCACCGCCGCGGGCATCATCAGCAGGTTGACCACCGGCACCAGCAACACCAGGTAAACAATCCCACCGAAGCTCATGCTCTGCCAGCGCTTCTGCCGCAGCCAGGCGAGCATTTCGTTCCAGCCCAGCTTGTGGTTATCGGCTGGGTAGTCGATGTACTGGATCGCCATCATCCATACCCCGAACAGCAGCCACAGGGGGGCGGCGATCAGGTTGACCACGGGAATGAACGACAGGATAAACAGGCCGATGGCGCGTGGCAGGAAGTAGCCGAGCTTGCGCATTTCCCGCGCCAGTGTGCGCGGGACCATGGCGAACAGTTCGGCCCAACTGAAGGCCGGGAAGTCATCGGTACCGCGCACCACTACTTCGACCTTCTCGGCGAGAAAACCATTGAACGGCGCTGCGATGATATTGGCGAGCATGGTGAAGCTGAAAAACACCATAAAAGCCACCAGCAGCACGAACAGCGGCCACAGGATGTAGCTGAGGAAACTCAGCCAACTGGGCAGCGTTGGCATCAAGGTGTCGACCCATAGGCTGAACTGATGGCCAGCAAAATAGATCAATCCGACGAACAGTATCAGGTTGATCGCCAGGGGCAGCAGGACGAACAGGCGCAGGCCTGGGCTCAAGACCAGTTTCAGGCCTTCGCGCAGGTATTGTGGGCCTGACAGAACGGGGGCGGGCATGGGTAACTCCGGGTAAAAGGGCAAACGCGCCGACCTTACCGGCTTTGCGAAAGCGGTGAAAGCACGGTCAGCGAGTCGACATTAACGGTAACAAACATGTCGATTAATAGGGGGCACAGGATAGAGACCACCTATGAGCTGGATTGTTATTCCGTATTTCCTTAATCTTGCCCCCCTCTATACGCTGCACCCATTATTTTCAGGGCCTGCGAGTTCAAGCCTTCCCCAAGTGCTTCGCGGTCCTTTTTTATTCCAGCCGCTCTGTAGTCCGGGCGGTCGATAGGAGTGAGTCATGTCTGATACCCGTCATTCGCGAGTGATTATTCTCGGTTCCGGCCCTGCCGGTTACAGCGCTGCGGTCTACGCGGCCCGGGCCAACCTCAAGCCGTTGCTGATCACCGGCATGCAGGCGGGTGGTCAGCTGACCACCACCACTGAAGTCGACAACTGGCCGGGCGACGTCCATGGCCTGACCGGCCCGGTGCTGATGGAACGCATGAAAGAACACGCCGAGCGCTTCGAGACCGAAATCGTCTTCGACCACATCAATGCCGTGGACTTCTCGAAAAAGCCCTACAGCCTGACTGGCGACAGCGGCGTCTACACCTGTGACGCGCTGATCATCGCCACTGGCGCCAGCGCCCGTTACCTGGGCCTGCCATCGGAAGAGGCCTTCATGGGCAAGGGCGTTTCCGCCTGCGCGACCTGCGATGGTTTCTTCTACCGCAACAAGCCGGTGGCGGTGGTCGGTGGTGGTAACACCGCCGTGGAAGAAGCACTGTACCTGGCCAATATCGCCAGCACCGTGACCCTGGTTCACCGTCGCGAAACCTTCCGCGCCGAGAAGATCCTGATCGACAAGCTGCACGCGCGGGTTGCCGAAGGCAAGATCATCCTCAAGCTCAACGCCAACCTGGACGAAGTCCTGGGCGACAACATGGGCGTGACCGGTGCGCGTTTGAAGAACAACGATGGCAGCTTCGACGAGCTGAAAGTCGACGGCGTATTCATTGCTATCGGCCACACCCCGAACACATCGTTGTTCGAAGGCAAGCTGACCGCCAAAGACGGTTACCTGGTGGTGCAGGGCGGTCGTGAAGGCAACGCCACCGCGACCAACATCGAAGGCATCTTTGCCGCTGGCGACGTGGCCGACCACGTCTACCGCCAGGCCATCACCTCGGCCGGCGCCGGTTGCATGGCAGCCCTGGATGCCGAGCGTTACCTCGATGGTTTGAAAGACGCTTCTTTCTAAACCGTTGCAATAAAAAAACCGGCCGCGCGGCCGGTTTTTTTGTGGCGAGCGGGCTTGACCCGCGTTGGGTGGCGAAGCCGCCCCAAAACCTGCTGGCTCGGTACACCTGAAACAACCGCGGTGCCTGAAGTGGGGCTGCTACGCAGCCCAGCGCGGGGCAAGCCCGCTCGCCACAGGGAAGTTCGTCAGTTTCTGGAAGTTGTGTAGATACCTACCGCCATCGCGGGCAAGCCCGGCTCCCACATTGACCGGGTTGGCAAGCTGGATCAGCGGCGGGTCAAAGGCGGCTGGACAAACTTCACTCCCGCCAACCCATGCTCGATCAACGCGCGGATGTTGCTGTGATCTGTGCCCTCAGGCGTCGCCAACACCGAACGGTAATGCTCGCCGAACGCCAGCAAAGCCTGCTGGTCGCTCAAGCCTTCGAGCAGCGCCAGGCCCAGGGTCTTGCACGAGCCTTCGTTCTGCCCAGCGGCGTTTTCTACGCTGCCATTGGTAAAGGCCTGTGGCTGGTAGTCGTAGCCAGCGGCGATGAAGGCCAGGGTATCGGCAAACTGGTGTTCGCCGCTGTCGAGGCTGGTGTGCAGGGTGTTCAGGTCAGTCATGGGTTTTTCCTTTGGCAAACGCCGCTTGTTGTTCGGCGCTGGCTTCTTGCTGGTACTGGGCTTTCCACTCGGCGTACGGCATGCCGTACACCACTTCGCGGGCGTCATCGAGGCTGACTTCGATCTGGCGTTCGTCGGCCTCGGCCTTGTACCACTTGGACAGGCAGTTGCGGCAGAACCCGGCAAGATTCATCAGGTCGATGTTCTGCACATCCTTGCGGCTGTCCAGGTGCGCAACCAGGCGGCGGAAGGCAGCAGCTTCGAGTTCCAGGCGTTGTTGATCGGTCATAGGGTTCACGCAGATTCAGGGGGGTTAACGGCTGGCCGCGAGCGTAATCGATACCGATTCGGCAAAGCGCAGCGCATGGGGCTTGTCGACTTCGACTTCGGCATACAGCACCGACTCATTGCTCATCACCAGGTCCAGCACTTCCTGGGTCAGGCGTTCGAGCAGGGCAAAGCGGTTGCTTTCGACGTGGGCGATGATGGCCTTGGTGATGGTGCGGTAGTTCAAGGCGTGGTCGATATCGTTGTCGCGCACGGCGTCTTGTGCGGCATACAGGATGGTCAGGTTGATCAACACATCCTGCTTGTTGAGGATTTCATCCTCGTTGATGCCAATAAAGGTACGCAGACACAGGTCCTTGACCCGGATGCGCGCCATACCTGGTTGAAGTTGTGGCATTGCTACTTGCTCCGTCCAATCAGTTGCAGGAACCCCAGGCGGCTGGTGTTCGGGTTTACTTGACATGGCGCCCGCCATTGACGGTCAGGGTGGTGCCGGTCACATAAGGGTTGTCCAACAGGTAACGCACGCTCTGGTAGATCACCTCAGGCCCGGGTTCGATACCCAGTGCCGACTTGGCCAGGACCTTGGCGCGATAAGCCGCGTCGTCGCCTTCGTTGAACATCACCATGGCTGGCGCGATGCCATTGACCTTGATCCGAGGCGCGTATTGGGCGGCGAAGGACAGGGTCAGGCTGTCGAGCCCGGCCTTGGTGGCGCAGTAGGCGATATGCTGGCGGCTGCCCTTGCGGGTTACGTCGTCGCTGATATGCACAATGTCGGCCGGCGTCGAGCCTCTGAGCAAGTCAGCACAATGCAGGTTGATCAGGTACGGCGCAAGCATGTGCACGCTGAACATATCGATAAAGGCGCTGGCCTCGTCACCAGGTGTCTCTGCGGCCCAGGTCGAGGCGTTGTGGATGATTGCCCGCAGGCTGTCGGTATGGGTCTTGAGTTCGCTGATGAACGCCAGGATACCGGCCTCGGACGAGAAATCGGCAAATACGCCCACCGCGCCACGCTCGCGCAAGGCCTGCACACCGGGGCGTTCACTGCGATAGCTGAAGATCACCGGTTGCTTTTCATCCAGCAGGCGCTGGGCGCAGTGCAGGCCGACACGTTGGCCGGCGCCGGTGATGAGGATCGGGGCGGGGGTACAGGTCATGGGAAGCTCGGGTCGCGGGCAAGCTAAAACTATACCAGCGACCGGCCTGTAGTGGATCGGCTCAAACGGTTGCTTCGCCAGGTTTTACCCGGCGCGGGGCAGGATTGAGCCAGCCCGCCAGCAAATGGGTCGACAGGGGAATAAACAGATAGACCATCAAGGGCGTCAGGGCCAGGGTGCTGACCAGCACGCGGCTGAACAAGCCCAACTCGGCCAACAACGGTTCCAGGCCGACGTTGAACAGCAGTGACACCGGGAAAAATGCCAGCCAGATCGCCACGGCCTGTTTCCAGCGCGGTGGGCGCTGGCCCGCCGCGCCAAACCAGCCCTCCATGCCGCTGACACGATGCTCCATGGGGTCGGCGAACAATTCGCTGCCGCGCCCCAGCCAGGCGCTGCGCGAGGCGGAGAACTCCCAGGCGTGCAGGGTCTGCTCGTCGGCGAAGCGGAAGATGATTTGGAATTCGCCACCGTCGGCAGGCGGTGCAAGCACGCCTGAACCCAGGTAGCCGGGGAAGTCAGTGGCCAGTTGCTCGCCTTCGCGTAGCCAGCTCATCATGTCTTGATAACGACCTTGGGCGGCGCGGCGCGCAACCATCAAGGTGACGGGTAGGGTAGACATTGTGTATCTCCGAATGCATGGGAGCGCAGCACCGGGTAGGTGGCGTCCCTGGCGAAACCGCAGGGTAGGGCGGCGACGCAGAAAAACAGGCAAGGATTATTCCTGATTTGACGAAATACGCCAGCGGCATTGGACGGCTGGGCAGGCCCCTTGAAAAAGACAGGTATACAAGCGTTAAATGGGATCCAACTTCGTATAAGTTTCTGGTCATTTTATGCCTGTAATCACAGCCCCTTCCCCCGGTCTTGAGCATGACGGCCTGTCCGCTGCGGATGAGTTGTTCCCGATTCGCGAAGTCGCAAGATTGACAGGTATCAACCCGATCACCCTGCGTGCGTGGGAGCGCCGTTATGGTTTGATCCAGCCGGTGCGCACCGAAAGTGGGCATCGCCTGTACACGCAGAAGGACATCGACACCGTTCATCGCATTCTGGATTGGATCGAGCGGGGCGTGGCAGTCAGCAAAGTCGGCAAGATTCTCGCCCGGGATGATGCGCAACTGTCTTCACTGCAACACCCACAAGAAGGCAGCGGTGAGCTTGAGTGGGCGCAGTGGCAGCAGCAGTTGCAACTGGCCATCGGTGCGTTTGATGAGCTGCAACTGGAGCGCCTGTACGGGCAGGTCTTTGCGGCCTACCCCGCTTCAGTGGCGTTTCAGGACATCCTGATGCCCCTTTGGCGCCAATTGCTGCGGCATCAGGGCCGTTTTGGCCAGGCCAGCGAATGGCTGTTTTTCGACAGCTTCTTGCGCGCGCGAATTTCCCAGCGCCTGCAACTGGCCCGCGCCGGCCGTACGCCGCAGGTACTGTTGGCAGCCATTGCCGGTGAATGCCGAGAACTGGAATTGCTGGTGGCGGGGCTCATGCTCAATGGTGATGAACTGGCCGTGCATGTGCTGAACGTGGGCCAGCCCCTGGATGAGTTGACACTGATCTGCGAGAAGACCCGCCCGCAGGCGCTGGTGCTGTTCTCCAACCGTTCACCCACCCATGAGTTACCCAAGCGGTTGGCCCGATTGGCCCTGACCCTGGAGTGCCCGCTACTGCTGGCCGGTGATGCCTCGGACATGGCCGAGCAGCTACTGGCCGGTACTGCCATTGGCTGCCTGGGCAATGAGGGAAGGCTGATGCAGCGGCGCTTGCAGCAGTTTTTAAGGGGAACCCTGGATACCTGAGATCAGGCGTGCACCTCAGGGTGGGCCAGGCGGTGCTGTTGCAGGATGAACTGGCGCAGGCGCTCGGTTTCATCCACATCACCCTGGCTCAAGCGGTAGGCAAACAGCCCGCGAGCGGTCTCGCGCTCCAGCGTGCCACGCACCGCAATCCTCTCGTAGCCGGACGGGCTGAACCACATCGAGAAAGTCCTGGGTGGTTTGCTACGGCCACGGGACTGTACCAGCAAGCCCTTGAACGATACTTCATGTACCCACAGCGCCCCGGGCTGGCCCTTGACGTTTTCCAGGGCGACCGGCTCTTCGAGGACCAGGCGCCAAGGCCGGATCATTGGCCCGTCCTCGAAAATGCTCGGTACTCCCAGGCGAAGGTGCAGGGCATGAAACTCGTCCTCCACCAATTGCAGGGGGAAGGTCATCTGCTGGTTATCGAACTGCGCCTGGATCGTCACCTGTTCATGGGCCGCAAGGCGCGTGAGCAAGTCGCGGATCTGCGCGCCGCCATTGACCGTCAGGCTCGACGACACATCCCGCACATTCAGTTGCGGGTTGTGGTGCATGTTCTGGATGAAGTCCAGTTCGTCCTGGGTCAAGAGCGTGTCGCGTTGCATTGATGTGGCTCAAGGAAAGGCGTGATTAAACTGATTATCACCCTAAAGACCGTGTTTTCTAAAGTTTGTTAGATCCGCTCGTCGCCCGGAGTGCTGCCAGCTCGGCTGTAAGCTGCGCCACCTGGGCTTCAAGCTGGGCTACACGCTGCTGGGCCTTGACCTGAACCGTTACATCTTTTTGCACGCCAACGAAGTACGTCTGCTGATCGGCCTGATTGTAAACCGTCGATAATGACAGCTCATTCCAGAAGTGCGTGCCGTCCTTGCGGAAGTTGCGCAGGATTTCCCGGCACGCGCCGCCAGTGTCCAGGGCTTCGCGGATGGCCATCAGGGCCGGCTGGTCACGGTCACCCGATTGCAGGAAGCGGCAATCCTGGTAAAGGATTTCGTCCAGGCTGTAGCCGGTCATGCGTTCGAAGGCCGGGTTCACGTAAATCAGGGGCTTGTCCTTGCCCTCCCTCTCAGCCACGGTGATCCCGTCGTTAGAGGCATTGATCACCATCTGCATCAGCTTGGCGTTGATCATTGAGCGATCCATAGCGTGTTTGTGGATTTCGTAGTGTAAGACAACTCACGCGGCTGCCAACTGCTAATATCCCAGGTTTTCACTCAACTACAGGATCAGATTGATGAAAGTCGCCATCCTTTCCGGCTCGGTCTATGGCACGGCCGAAGAAGTTGCCCGCCACGCCATGGGTCTCCTCAACGCAGCCGGGTTCGAGGCCTGGCATAACCCGCGGGCGACCCTGGCCGATGTGCAGGCCTTCGCCCCGGACGCCTTTCTGGCCGTAACCTCCACCACCGGCATGGGCGAATTGCCAGACAACCTGATGCCGCTGTATTCGACAATCCGCGATCAACTGCCCGCCGCCTGGCGCGGTTTGCCAGGTGCGGTGATCGGCCTGGGTGATGCCAGCTATGGCGACACATTCTGTGGCGGCGGGGAGCAGATGCGCGAGCTGTTCGGCGAGTTGGGCGTACGCGAAGTGCTGCCGATGCTGCGCCTGGATGCCAGCGAAAGCGTCACCCCGGAAGCCGATGCTGAGCCATGGCTGGCAGAGCTGGTCACGGCGCTGCGCGGCTGATCGGGTACTCACGTAGTAACGCCAGCCAGGCCAGGGCGGCTTTCGACAGATAGGCGCCCTGGCGCCAGATAAAAGCGATGTCCCAGCGTAGGAATTCGGGCGCCCTGAGTGTCAGGCGCACTACACCAGGGCGCTCCAGGCCGCGCGCGACCACACTGGGCAGCAGCACCACGCCCTGGCCGGCAGCCACCAGTGCCACGAGAAAATCCGCCTGGCCGCTGCGCCCGCTTTCCCGGGGTGTGAAGCCCACTTGCTGGCAAGCCTGGAGCAGCCGGTCATTGAGCACAAAGCTGCGCTGATACATCAAAAACGGCGTGTCGGCCAATTCCTCCAAGCCAATCTGCCCACGCTGCGCCAGCGGGTGGTCCACGGGCAGCAGCGCATCCAGTGGTTCATCACAGAAGGCTTGCCAGGCAAACGCCGGATCGGTGGGTAACAAGCTGCCGCCTACGTCCAGCTCCCCGGCGAGGATCGCCTGCTCGATATTGCGACTGCCGCCCTCAAGCAATTGGATGCTGACATTGGGATAGCGTCGCCGATATTCGGCAAACAACTCGGCAAACAGTGTGTCGCCCCCCAGTTGCGGCAGGCCCATGCGCAACTCGCCACGGGTCAACTGATTCAAGTCGTCCAACTCGCTCAACAATTCGGTTTGCAGGCGCAGCATCGCCTCGGCCCGTTGCAGCACCACATGCCCGGCGGCGGTCAGGCGCACCTGCGAGCCAATGCGGTCGAGCAGCGGCGTACCCAGGCTTTGCTCCAGTTGCGCCACTTGCTTGCTCACCGCGGACTGGCTGATATGCAGGGTTCTCCCGGCCTGGGTAAAACCGCCACGTTGAACCACTTCGATAAAACTGCGCAGCTGTTTGAATTCCATTACGGTAATTCCAGATTGGAATGGCTTGCAGTCTAACAATTCGCTTTGGGGATGCCAGGGGGCTCTTTAACATGGGGGCCTGCGAGGAACCCATGTCTACTAAACGTTTCACCTTCAAATATGTGTGCCGGTTGCTGGTTGAGTTGCTGGTATTGCTGGCGATTTACCTGCTGGGTTGCCAAGTAGCCCTGTGGCTGGCCTGGCCGATTCCAGGCGGGGTCATTGGCCTGGGCCTGCTGTTGCTGGTGTTCGCCAGTGGCCTGATCAAGCCCGCAGCCCTGCAATTGGGCGCTGGTATGTTGATGGCGGAAATGCTGCTGTTCTTTATCCCGGCGTTGATGAGCCTGCTCGATTACGGTGGGCTGATGCGCCATGACGGTTGGCGCATCATGTTGGTGATCGCCCTTAGCACCCTGATGGTGATGTTGGTCACGGCATTTACCGTTGAACTCGTCTGCCGCTGGAAGCTGCGCGATGAAGCTTGAACTGATGCCACTGTTCTGGCTGGCCCTGACCCTTGTGGCCTACGGGTTCAGCCGCTGGATCTACCGGCGCACCGGGCGTTACCTGCTATCGCCGCTGATCCTGGTGCCCGCGCTGCTGTTGGCGGTGGCCGTGCCGCTGAACACCGCCTATGCCGAGTACGCCACCGACACCCATTGGCTGATGCTGGTGCTGGGACCGGTGACGGTGGCGTTCGCCATCCCGATCTGGCAGCAGCGCCAGTTATTGATGCGCCACTGGTCGGCATTGCTGCTGGGCATGCTGGCGGGTAGCGCGGCGTCCATCGGGACTTCTTTCGGCTTGGCCAAGGCGTTGGCCTTGGATAGTTCGGTCACCCTGTCATTGGTGCCGCGCTCGATCACCACGCCCTTTGCCATGCCCCTGGCCCACGACCTGGGCGGCGTGCCGGAACTCACGGCGGTATTCGTGATGTTCACCGGCGTGTTCGGCGCCCTGCTTGGCGGGGTGCTGCTCAAGTGGCTGCCGCTGCGCAGTGCCCTGGCGCGGGGCGCGTTGTTTGGCGTGGGCGCCCACGGTGCTGGCGTCAGTCGTGCCCATGAAGTAGGTGGCGAAGAGGGCTCGGTGGCGGGCTTGGTGATGGTGCTTACGGGCTTGCTCAACCTGTTCGCCGCACCTTTATTGGCGTCGCTTCTCTGACACCACGTTGTACGAATCCGAACTATCCTCACGGTTGACTCGCTCGGTCATCAAGCTGGCTGCCAACGCAACTACGGCGTGCCCGAGGTCTGACTAGACTGGCCCTTCAGTCTAAAAATAATAAAAACACCACAGCGTCGAGGTCATTGCCGTGAGCCTAGCCCCCGTTCAATCGACACAGAGTGTTAAAGACCAGGTCAGCGCTGCCGAATGGCAGGCCCGCATAGACTTGGCCGCGTGCTATCGCCTGGTGGCCATGCATGGTTGGGATGATCTGATTTTCACCCACATCTCGGCCAAGGTACCCGGCACTGAAGACTTCCTGATCAACCCCTTCGGGCTGATGTTCCACGAGATCACCGCCTCCAGTCTGGTCAAGGTCGACCAGGCCGGTAACAAACTGATGGACAGCCCCTACGAGATCAACCCGGCGGGCTACACCATTCACAGCGCGGTACACGAAGTACGTCACGACGTGGTCTGCGTGCTGCACACCCATACCGCAGCCGGCGTGGCGGTGTCGGCGCAGAAGCAGGGCGTGCTGCCCATCAGCCAGCAGTCGCTGTTCGTGCTGTCGAGCCTGGCCTATCACGCCTACGAAGGCGTCGCGCTGAACCACGAGGAAAAGGCCCGCCTGCAAGCCGACCTGGGGCCGAACAATTTTCTGATGCTGCACAACCATGGCCTGCTGACCTGCGGGGCGACCATCGCCGATACCTTCCTGATGATGTTCACCTTCCAGCGCGCCTGCGATATCCAGGTACTGGCGCAAAACGGCGGGGCCGAATTGATCGCCATCGAGCCGCAGATTCTGGCGGGGGCCAAGGCGATGATCGCTGGCGTAACCAAAAGCGCCCAAGGCATGGGTGGTGCATTGGCCTGGCCGGCGCTGTTGCGCAAACTCGATACACAAGACCCTGGATACCGACTCTAATGCCACTGGCCGAGATTCCGCTGCGTGCCTGGCGCAAACGCGGGCAGAGTTTTGTTTTTCGCGGGCAGACCATCCGTTACTGGGTGGCCGGCCAGGGCGAGCCATTGTTGCTGATCCACGGCTTCCCCAGCGCCAGTTGGGACTGGCATTACCTCTGGCAGCCCCTGGCCCAGCGCAACCTGGTGATTGCCTGCGACATGCTCGGGTTTGGCGACTCGGCCAAGCCCCTGGACCACACCTATTGCCTGCTGGAGCAGGCTGATCTGCAACAGGCCCTGCTGGCCCATCTGCGCGTGCAGCAGCCGGTGCATATCATGGCCCATGACTACGGCGACAGCGTGGCCCAGGAACTGCTCGCCCGGCACTACGAGGGCAGCTTCCAACTGGCCAGTTGTGTCTTTCTCAATGGCGGGCTCTTCCCCGAGACCCACCGCGCGGCGCTGGTGCAAAAACTATTGCTCAGCCCCTTGGGTTGGATGATCGGCCGTGCATTCGGGCGCAACGCCCTGGCTGACAGTTTCAAGCAGATCTTCGGCCCCGGCACCCGCCCCAGCGAAAGCGCTCTGGATGACTTCTGGAGCCTGATCGAAAACAACGACGGCCCACGGATCCTGCACAAACTCATCGCCTACATCCCCCAGCGCCGTCAACAACGCGAGCGCTGGGTGGCGGCCATGCAACGCGGCGAAGTACCGTTGCGGGTTATCGATGGCGAGGTAGACCCGATTTCCGGCGGGCATATGGTCGCGCGCTACCGCGAGCTGATAGCGGATGCCGACACGGTATTGCTGGCCAATATCGGCCACTACCCGCAGGTGGAGGCGCCGGTCCAGGTGCTCAAGCATTACCTGGCGTTTCGCGAGGGCATTGAAAGCAACCAGGATCGCCTGTGGGAACTGGCTTATGCAGGAGCGGGCTTGCCTGCGATGCGGGTACCTCGGTAAGTCAGTTGCACCGAGGTGATGCAATCGCAGGCAAGCCAGCTCCCACACAAGCCAGCTTCTACACGAGCCGATCATCCCCGTACCTTATTGCGCACCATTCACCCCCGCCCGTATTTATTGTGACCACAAGCTCCGTGCCTGACACTCAACCCATCGTCCACTGTCTTCGCTGGAGTTCCCTATGAGTGAGTCTGTGCAGTTCCAAGATAAAGTCGTGATCGTCACCGGGGCCGGTGGTGGCTTGGGTCGTGCCCATGCGCTGCTGTTCGCCAGGCACGGGGCCAAGGTACTGGTCAACGACCTTGGCGGCTCGACTCAGGGCGAAGGCGCCAACGCCTCGGCCGCCGACCGCGTAGTGGCCGAGATCCGCGAGGCCGGGGGCATTGCCGAGGCCAACCATGATTCGGTGACCGACGGCGAAAAGATTGTGCAACACGCCCTCGATGTATTTGGCCGCATCGACGTGGTGGTGAACAACGCCGGGATCCTGCGCGACAAGACCTTTCATAAAATGGAGGACGGCGACTGGGACCTGGTTTACCGCGTGCACGTCGAAGGTGCCTACAAAGTCACCCGCGCTGCCTGGCCGCATATGCGCGAGCAAGGTTATGGCCGGGTAATTTTCACCGCGTCGACGTCGGGCATCTACGGCAACTTCGGCCAGTCCAACTACGGCATGGCCAAGCTCGGCCTGTATGGCCTGACCCGCACCCTGGCGTTGGAAGGGCGCAAGAACAACATCCTGGTCAATGCCATCGCGCCCACGGGCGGTACGCGCATGACCGAAGGCCTGATCCCGCCACAGGTGTTCGAGCGCCTCAAGCCCGAGTTGGTCAGCCCGCTGGTGGTGTACCTGGGCAGCGAGGCGTGCCAGGAAACTTCCGGGCTGTTCGAAGTGGGCGGCGGCTGGATCGGCAAGACCCGTTGGGAGCGCAGCCTGGGCGTGGGCTTTGATCCCGAGGCCGGCTTCTCGCCAGAGGATGTGGCGGCGCACTGGCAGCAGATCTGCGACTTTGAAGGGGCGGCCCATCCCAAGGACAACATCGAAGCCCTGAAAGAGATGATGGACAACCTGCAGAAATACAGCCTCTGATCGTTACCTGAAAAACATTCAATCCTGCGGGGCGCTGATGGCGCCCCGCTTTGTTTCAGGCATAAAAAAGGCCGCTGCATACGCAGCGGCCGAAGTAAGACGTTGGATCAAGGAGCTACAAATCAACGTCAGTGAACACGGGTAACAGACTGAAAATTCGCTTCAATCTGTTGAAGACTGGCTTCCAGGAAACGGATGGTTTGTTCTGAAGGCCCGGTAAGAATAGTCCCTTGTAGCGGAATGAAAAATACTGATTCAGGACAAGGACTATTACCAAAACAACAACAGTGACTACCCCCTGTAGGAGCGAGCTTGCTCGCGAAAAACGTGAACGATGACGCGTTTTGTCTGGTTTAACGCGGCGTACTCACGTTCTTCGCGAGCAAGCTCGCTCCTACAGGGGGCGTGGGGTTATCCATTCTCTTGATAACCCTTCATCCACTACGTCGATAGCCCCGCCAATACCCGCGCTAGAGCCTGCGCTAATCCTTTCGAGCGACAAAACGAATACCTCCTTGGTGCGCTTATCGCTCCTGATGGCGGGCAGTAGGGTGGGGCCTTCTGTCACACCACCGGGGAAGACGCATGACAAAAACAACAATGCGCGCCATCTTCAGGCCACAGGCGCTGGCCGCTGCGGTTGCTTTGGGTTGCTGCGTTCAGGCGCAGGCTGTTTCATTCAACATCGGCGAGATCGAGGGGCAATTCGATTCGTCGCTGTCGGTAGGTGCCAGCTGGGGCATGCGCGATGCCGACCGCAAGCTGGTGGGCACGGTCAATGGCGGCAGTGGCCAGGCCTCCACTGGGGATGACGGGCGCTTGAACTTCAAGAAAGGCGAGACCTTCTCGAAAATCTTCAAGGGCCTGCACGACCTGGAGCTCAAGTACGGCGATACCGGTGTGTTTGTGCGGGGCAAATACTGGTACGACTTCGAACTCAAGGACGAAGACCGCGAGTTCAAGCCCATCAGCGACCACAACCGCAAGGAAGGCTCCAAATCCAGCGGGGCGCAGATCCTCGATGCCTTCGTCTATCACAACTACTCCCTGTGGGATTTGCCGGGCACCGTGCGCGCCGGTAAACAGGTGGTCAGCTGGGGCGAAAGTACCTTCATCGGCAACTCCATCAACAGCATCAACCCTATCGACGTCTCGGCCTTCCGCCGGCCCGGCGCCGAGATCAAGGAAGGCCTGATTCCGGTGAACATGCTGTTCGCCTCCCAGGGCCTGACCAACCAACTGACCGTGGAAGGCTTCTACCAACTGGAGTGGGACCAGACGGTGCTGGACAACTGCGGCACCTTCTTTGGTGGCGACGTGGCGGCCGATGGCTGCACCGACAACTACACCGTCGGCAGCCCGGCGATCCGCCCGCTGCAACCGGTGGCCGCCGCGTTCGGCCAGGGGTTTGGCGTGACCGATGAAGGGGTGATCGTGCGCCGCGCCGCCGACCGTGATGCACGGGATTCCGGGCAGTTCGGCATGGCGTTGCGCTGGCTCGGCGATGACACCGAGTACGGCCTGTACTTCATGAATTACCACAGCCGCACGCCGACCGTGGGCACGCTCACGGCCAACACTAACCTTGCGACCATCGGCAATATCATCAATACCGCCAACGGCATTGCCCCCGGCAGTGGCGCCGGCCTGGCGCAGAGCGTGATGCTCGGCCGCGGCCAGTACTACCTGGATTACCCGGAAGACATCCGCCTGTACGGCGCCAGCTTTTCCACCACCTTGCCCACCGGCACGGCCTGGACCGGGGAAATCAGCTACCGTCCCAACGCGCCAGTGCAACTCAACACCACAGACCTGACCCTGGCCCTGGTCAACCCGATTGCCGGTAACACCGTGTCACCCATTCGCAGCTCATTCGGTGCCGACAACACCGGCTACCGGCGCAAGGAAATCACCCAGTTCCAAACCACCATGACCCAGTTCTTCGACCAGGTGCTGGGCGCCGAACGCCTGACTGTAGTGGGCGAGGCGGCCATCGTGCGGGTGGGCGGGCTGGAGAACAAAACCAAGCTGCGCTACGGCCGCGATTCGGTCTACGGCCAGTACGGCTTTGGTGGTGATACCGACGGCTTCGTCACGGCGACGTCCTGGGGTTATCGCGCCAGGGCCATTCTTGATTACAACAACGTGATCGCCGGGATCAACCTCAAGCCCAACCTGTCCTGGTCCCATGACGTCAAGGGCTATGGCCCCAACGGCCTGTTCAACGAGGGGGCCAAGGCGCTCAGCGTCGGGGTCGATGCGGACTATCGCAACACCTACACCGCGAGCTTGAGCTACACCGACTTTTTTGGCGGTGACTACAACACCCTGACCGACCGTGACTTCCTCGCCCTCAGCTTTGGCGTGAACTTCTGATTCGGCTAAAAAAGAACAAGGACAATAACCATGCGTAAGATGATTTTGCAGTGCGGCGTACTGGCCCTCAGCCTGTTGGCCGCCAACGTGATGGCTGCCGTGTCAGCGGAAGAAGCCGCCAAGCTTGGGACCACCTTGACTCCGGTCGGCGCGCAAATGGCCGGTAATGCCGATGGCTCGATCCCGGCCTGGACCGGTGGCATCCCGAAAAACGCCGGTGCAGTCGACAGCAAGGGCTTTTTGGCCGACCCGTTCGCCAATGAAAAACCGCTGTTTGTGATCACCGCCGCCACGGTCGACAAGTACAAGGACAAGCTGTCGGATGGCCAGGTGGCGATGTTCAAACGTTACCCCGAGACTTACAAAATCCCGGTCTACACCACCCACCGCACGGTCAACCTGCCCGACGATATCTACGAGTCGATCAAGCGCAGCGCACTCAACGTCAAGTCGATCAACGACGGCAACGGCCTGGAGAACTTCACCGGCAACCGTTACTACGCCTTCCCGATCCCGAAGACTGGCGTCGAGGTGTTGTGGAACCACATCACCCGTTACCACGGCGGCAACCTGCGGCGCATCATTACCCAGGCCACACCGCAGACCAACGGCAGCTACACGCCGATCCGCTTTGAAGAAGAAGTGGCGGTGCCGCAACTGATCCCCGACATGGACCCGGCCAAGGGCGCCAACGTGCTGACGTTCTTCAAACAGTCGGTCACCGCCCCCGCGCGCCTGGCGGGCAACGTGCTGCTGGTACACGAAACCCTCGACCAGGTGAAGGAACCGCGCCTGGCGTGGATCTACAACGCCGGCCAACGCCGCGTACGCCGCGCACCGCAAGTGGCCTACGACGGGCCGGGCACCGCGTCCGACGGCCTGCGTACCTCGGATAACTTCGACATGTTCTCCGGTGCGCCAGATCGCTACGACTGGAAGCTGGTGGGCAAGAAGGAAATGTACATTCCCTACAACGCCTACAAGCTCGACTCGCCTTCGCTCAAGTACGACGACATCATCAAGGCCGGGCATATCAACCAGGACCTGACCCGCTACGAACTGCACCGGGTCTGGGAGGTGGTTGGCACCGTCAAGCCGAGCGAGCGGCACATCTACGCCAAGCGCCATATGTACATCGATGAAGACAGCTGGCAGGTGGCGCTGGTGGATCATTACGACGGTCGTGGCCAACTGTGGCGCGTTGCCGAAGGTCACGCGCAGTTCTACTACAACCACCAGACCCCGGCCTACACCGTCGAGACCCTGTACGACATCATCGCCGGGCGCTACATCGCCCTGGGCATGAAGAACGAGGAGAAGAGCAGTTTCGTGTTCGGCTTCAATGCCAAGGCGGCGGACTACACCCCTTCGGCCCTGCGCGCCTCGGGCGTCCGCTGATCCAAGGTTGTAGACCCAATCATTGTGGGAGCTGGCTTACCTTTGATCGTGCCGGGCTTGTTTTGAAGCCCGGCTTTTTTATGCCCGGCAATCAGCCCGCTGAATACTTCTTCAACAACGCCCATCGAGGGGACTACGGTAGGCCGCACGCCGCATAAAAATAAAAAAGGGACGCTGTAATGACCGCCATGACCCGTCGCCTGGATCGTCCTGGATTCATGCCACGTTTGTCTTCCCACCATTTGCTGCGCCGCCGCCTGGCCGACCCGTTGCTAGGGACGCAGGCGCGGGTAAGGTTGCTGTGCGCGCCGGCCGGCAGCGGCAAGAGCGCCTTGTTGGCTGAATGCGCCCAGCAGGCACCGGCGAGCTGCCAGGTGTATTGGTTGGCGCTCAACGGTACGGCATTGGACCCTCATGCTCTGTGCCAGCGCCTGGCACAAAGCCTGGGCCTGGCGTTTGTCGATGAAGCCAGCTTGTTGCTGGACCTGAGCCGCTGGCAAACGCCAGCCTGGCTGTTTCTCGATGACTATTGCCGGGTGGCGGCGCCCGCATTGGATGCTTTGCTCGATCGGCTGCTGGCCTCGAGTAGCCCGGCCTTGACCTGGTGGCTGGGCGCGCGACGTCGGCCGGCGTGCAATTGGCCGCGGTTGCTGCTCGATGATGAGCTGTGGGAATGGGGCGGCACCGAGTTGGCGTTCGATCAGCGCGAGGTCCAGCAACTGCTCGATCACCACGCCGCTGCCGGGCAGTCTGCCGACAAAGTCCTGCAATTTTCTGCGGGCTGGTGCGCAGGCGTGCGTATCGCCCTGCTCGAAGGCGACAACCATCCCGACAGCGGCGCCTGGCATGGGCGTTCGCAAACCTTGCTCGATTACCTGCAACACGAGCTGTTCAGCACGTTGCCCGAAGAATTGGAGGAGGCCTGGCGCGTCCTGGCACATCTGCCGCGTTTCAACCCGGGACTGTGCGAGCACTTGTTCGGGTTTGGCGATGGCGCCGGCTACCTGCGCGACCTTCAGGCCCTGGGTGCGTTCATCGAGCCCTGGGACGATTCGCCAGACTGGCTGCAGGTCTTCCCGCCCCTGGCCCAGTTGCTGCGCGACGAACCGTGGCCGGCCCGGCGCTCCTGGCATCGGCGCGCCTGCCAATGGTTCACCGCGGCCCAGGACTGGCAGGCGGCGTTTGAGCAGGCGCTGTTGGCTGAGGAATACGAAGTGGCGGTCAGCCTGTTGGAGCACTTCAGTTTTGAAGACTTGTTCCGCCAGCAAAACGCCGTGCTGTTGTTGCGTCTGCATGAGCAACATGGCGACGAGTTGATGCTCGGCTCGGCGCAACTGGTGGGGCTGGTCACCGCCGCCTTGCTGTTTGCCGGGCGTTTCGACCAGGCCGCGCAATGTATCGACCAACTGGCGCGCTTCACCCCGCAACCTACGGCCGCCCTGCAACGGCATCTGCTGGCGCGCTGGCAGGCGCAGTGGGGGTGGTTGTTGCATCTTGGGGGGGACGCGGTACCTGCGCGCGGGCATTTTCTGGAGGCGTTGAATGACTTGCCGGACAGCGCCTGGACATCGCGGTTAATGTGCTTGTCGGGCCTGACCCAGCAAGCGTTGCTGCGCGGCGAACTGGACGTGGCCCAGGCCCTCAACCGTGAGGCGTTGTGCCTGGCGCGGGCCAACGGTTCGTTGCTGTTGGAGGCGGTGCTGGAACTTGACCATGCGCAGCTGCTGGAACAGCGAGGCGCACCGTACCGGGCCCAGAGCCTGTTGGAAGGTGTGCAGGCGATGCTGGTGCAGCAGCGCCTCAAGGCGGGGCCATTGATGGGCCGGATAGCCTTGCGCCGTGGCCACCTGGCCTTGCGCCAGGGGCATGATGCGTTGGCCACCGAGTGCCTCGAAGCCGGCCTGGGCATGTGCTTGCACAGCCAGGACAAGCGTGTGCTCTATGGTTTCCTTGGGATGGCGATGCTGGCGGCCAATCGTGGTGATTACGCCCAGGCGTTTATCCAGCTACGTGACGCCGAACGCCTGATGCAACGCCGGCACGTGCCCGACACGGTGTACCGGGCGGTGTTGCTCTTGCTCAGCGGGCATTTCTGGTTACAGCAGGGGCGGGCCGAGCTGACCCAGGAAGCGGTCAGCCGGGTGCTGCGCCACTATCACGGCCCCCAGGCCAAACAGGCACCGCCGGCAACCCTGGAACTGATCCCCCGGCTGGAATACCTGTTGGTGCTGGCCCAAGTCAAACTGCGCCAGGCCGAGCAGCCCATCCAGCGGCTCACAGCCTTGCTCGACACTGCCCGCGAGCGCGGCATGCAATGCCTGGAGGTGGAACTGCACTTGGTGTTGGGCGAGGTGGCCTGGCAACTGGGCGAGCGAGCGAACGCGGTGCGCTCGCTGCAAACCGGGCTGGCCCTGGCGGCGCGCTGCCAGGTGCAGCAGGCGGTGCGTGAACTGCGCCTGCGCCAGCCGGGGTTGCTCTGTGAGTTGGGGCTTGAACCTCAAGAGGCGGTGGCGGCACCTGGAGAAAACCCCCTGAGCCAGCGCGAATTGGAGGTGCTGCAACTGATTGCGCTGGGCAACTCCAACCTGGAAATTGCCGATCTGTTGTTTATCTCGCTGCACACCGTAAAGACCCATGCCCGGCGGATCCACAGCAAGCTGGGGGTGGAGCGCCGCACCCAGGCGGTGGCCAAGGCCAAGACCCTGGGCCTGATGGCCTGATTTTCAAGCAACGCAGCTCAGCATGCAGGAGCAGGCAAGCCAGCTCTTATCAAAAATAAAATAAATTGTTGATTTTAAAGGATTAAATTTTTTACTTAAGTGACTGTTTTTTGTGGCGAGCGGGCTTGTCGGAACGCCGCATCGCCCGCGCTGGGGCGCGTAGCGCCCCTAATAAAGGACGAATGCGGTGTACCAGATACTGCGCAGAGACTGGTTTTGGGGCTGCTGCGCAGCCCAGCGCGGGGCAAGCCCGCTCGCCACAGGGAATCCAGTTTGATGCGCGACAGCGCTAAGTCGAAGAGGTAGTGGGGGCTCCCACATTTACCCGCGTGCGTGCAGTCAGGGCTGATACCCCATCCGCCAACTCACCGCCTGGCTCGCCGCAAGCAATTGCCTGGCCGCCGGCCCATCTTCATCGGCATGGAACAACGAGGTCGGCCCCACCACGGTCATCACCGCCACCACCTGCCCCATCGCGTTGAACACCGGCGCCGACAGCGCATCGACTCCCGGCATCAGCAAGCCATGCACAAAGTGCAGGCCACGCTGGCGAATCTGCTCACAGGCCTGCCTATACGCCTGGTCATCCGCCAGCGCATGGGCGGTACCGGCCTCGATCTCCTGCGCGCGCAGGTCTACGGTTTCGCGCTCTGGCAAGAAGGCGCTGAACACCAGCCCGGTTGAGGAACTGAGCAGCGGCAGCACCGACCCCAGTTGCGTCACCACCGTGACCGCGCGTACAGCCGGTTCGATATGCACCACGGTCGCGCCGTGGTTGCCCCACACCGCGAGAAAGCAGGTTTCATTCAACTCATCGCGCAACTGCGCCAGGGGCAGGGTGGCGACTTTCAGTACATCCATGCTGCCCAGCGCCGCCAGCCCCACGCGCAGGGCCTCGCGACCCAGGCCGTAATGGTTGGTGGCGGTGTTCTGCTCGGCAAAGCCCGAGGCAATCAGGGCCTGCAAGTAGCGGTGGACCTTGCTGGCGGGCATCTGCACATGTTCGGCCAGGCGCGACAGGGAGGTGGCCGGCGACAGTTCGGCCAGGGCCTTGAGGATGTCGGTGCCGACTTCGGCCGAGCGGACTTTCTGTTTACCGGTGTCGCGGGGGGCGGGCGGCTTTTCCATGGAGAACGTGTGTCCCAAAGACGAATGGCGGTCTTTATAGCTTGACGGTCGATACGGAGCAAATTACGTTATGCGTAACTGGATTACGATAAAAACAACTTCCTTACTGAGGACGATCCATGACCCTCGATTATCAATCGGGCTTTGGCAATGAATTCGCCAGCGAAGCCTTGCCAGGTGCACTGCCGGTCGGCCAGAACTCCCCGCAAAAAGCGCCCTACGGGCTGTACACCGAGCTGTTCTCCGGCACCGCCTTCACTATGGTGCGCAGCGAAGCCCGGCGCACCTGGATGTATCGCATCCAGCCGTCGGCCAATCACCCGGCATTCATCAAACTGGAACGGCAACTGGCCGGTGGCCCGCTGGGTGAGGTCACGCCTAACCGCCTGCGTTGGAACCCGTTGGATGTTCCCGCAGAACCCACCGACTTTATCGATGGGCTGGTGGCCATGGTGGCCAACTCCGGCGCCGAAAAGCCCTCAGGCATCAGCATCTATCATTACCGCGCCAACCGCTCCATGGAGCGCGTGTTCTTTAACGCCGATGGCGAACTGTTGATCGTTCCCGAGCAAGGCCGCCTGCGCATCGCCACCGAGTTGGGCGTGTTGGAGGTCGAGCCGCTGGAAATCGTCGTGCTGCCTCGGGGCCTGAAATTTCGCATCGAACTGCTGGATGCCCAGGCGCGCGGCTACGTTGCCGAAAACCACGGAGCACCGCTGCGCCTGCCGGACCTGGGGCCGATCGGCAGCAATGGCCTGGCCAACCCGCGGGACTTCCTGACCCCGGTCGCCCACTACGAAGACCTGTCCCAACCCACGCCCCTGGTGCAGAAGTTCCTCGGCGAGCTGTGGGGCTGCACCCTGGACCACTCACCGCTGAACGTGGTGGCCTGGCACGGCAACAACGTGCCGTACAAATACGACCTGCGCCGCTTCAACACCATCGGTACGGTGAGTTTCGATCACCCGGACCCGTCGATCTTTACCGTGTTGACCTCGCCCACCAGCGTCCATGGCCTGGCCAACCTCGACTTCGTGATCTTCCCGCCGCGCTGGATGGTGGCCGAGAACACCTTCCGGCCACCGTGGTTCCACCGCAACCTGATGAACGAATACATGGGCCTGATCCAGGGTGCCTACGATGCCAAGGCCGAAGGCTTCCTGCCGGGCGGCGCGTCGCTGCACAGCTGCATGAGCGCCCACGGCCCGGATGGTGAGACCTGCACCAAGGCCATCGCCGTGGACCTTGCGCCGCACAAGATCGATAACACCATGGCCTTCATGTTCGAGACCAGCCAGGTGCTGCGCCCGACCCGGTTCGCCCTGGACTGCCCGCAACTGCAAAACACTTACGACGCTTGCTGGGCCACGTTGCCGGCAACCTTCAACCCGAATCGGAGATAAACCATGACTCAGTCCACTCTCACCCGTAGTTGGGTGGCCTCGGCCAACGGTCACACGGATTTCCCCCTGCAGAACCTGCCCCTGGGCATCTTCAGCCTCAATGGTTCGGCGCCGCGCAGTGGCGTGGCGATTGGCGAGCATATTTTTGATCTGCAGGCCGCCCGTGAGCTGTTTGACGGTGAAGCGCGCCGCGCCATCGACGCCATGGCAGGCGGCCAATTGAACGCCTTCTTCGAACTGGGCCGCGGCCCGCGGGTTGCCCTGCGCGAACGCCTGCTGGAATTGCTGGCCGAGGGCAGCGACCAGCAGGCCAAGTTGCAAGCCCTGGGCGCTCAGGTGTTGCCCCTGGCCAGCGATTGCCAGATGCACCTGCCGGCGAAAATCAACGACTACACCGACTTCTACGTCGGCATCGAGCACGCGCAGAACGTCGGCAAACTGTTTCGCCCCGACAACCCCTTGCTGCCCAACTACAAGTACGTGCCGATCGGTTATCACGGCCGTGCGTCGACCATCCGCACCTCCGGCACCGAGGTGCGTCGGCCCAAGGGCCAGACCCTGCCGGCCGGCCACAGCGAACCGACCTTCGGCCCGTGCGCACGCCTGGACTATGAATTGGAACTGGGCATCTGGATCGGCCAGGGCAATGCCATGGGCGACTCGATTGCCATTGGCGACGCCGCCGAGCATATCGCCGGTTTTTGCCTGCTCAACGACTGGTCGGCGCGGGATATCCAGGCCTGGGAATACCAGCCGCTGGGGCCGTTCCTGTCCAAAAGCTTTATCACCAGCATCTCGCCATGGGTGGTCACGGCCGAAGCTCTGGAACCGTTCCGCAAGGCCCAGCCCGCGCGGCCGGCCGGTGATCCACAACCGCTGCCGTACCTGCTGGACAGCCGCGACCAGGCCGCTGGTGGCTTTGATATCGAACTGGAAGTACTGCTCACCACCGCCGCGATGCGCGAGCAGAACCTGCCGGCCCATCGCCTGACCCTGAGTAACACCCAGCACATGTACTGGACCGTGGCGCAAATGGTTGCGCACCACAGTGTCAACGGCTGCCAATTGCAGGCGGGCGACCTGTTTGGTTCGGGCACTTTGTCGGGCCCGGCGGCCGGCCAGTTCGGCAGCTTGCTGGAAATCACCGAAGGCGGGAAAAAGCCGATTGAACTGGCCTCGGGCGAGGTGCGTAAGTTCCTTGAAGACGGCGACGAAATCATCCTGCGTGCCCGCTGCCAGCGTGATGGATTTGCCTCCATCGGCTTTGGCGAATGCCGTGGCACCATAGTCGCGGCGCGCTAAGAGGGCAGGGGCATGGAACTCTATACCTACTACCGTTCCACGGCGTCCTATCGGGTGCGCATTGCCCTGGCCCTCAAGGGCCTGGCGTTCACTGCGCTGCCAGTCAACCTGCTGGTACCCAAGGGCGGCGCCAATCGCCAGCCCGAATACCTGGCGATCAACCCGCAGGGCCGTGTCCCGGCCTTGCGCACCGATGAAGGCGAGTTGCTGATCCAGTCGCCGGCGATCATCGAGTACCTGGATGAGCGTTATCCACAGCCCGCGCTACTGGCCGAGGACCTGGCGACCCGCGCCCATGAGCGCGCGGTGGCCGCGATCATCGGCTGTGATATTCACCCGCTGCACAACTCCAGCACCCAGAACCTCCTGCGCCAGTGGGGGCATGACGAAGCGCAGTTGCTGGCATGGATCGGGCACTGGATCAGCCAGGGCCTGGGCGCCGTCGAGCAATTGATCGGCGACCAGGGTTACTGCTTTGGCGAGCAGCCTGGCTTGGCGGATACCTTTCTGATCCCTCAGCTGTACGCGGCGGAGCGCTTCAAAGTGGCGCTGGACAACTATCCACGGATCCTGCGCGTCGCAGCCTTGGCTGCCAAACATCCTGCATTTATCCAGGCCCATCCCTCCAACCAACCTGACACCCCCTAGATCAATGTAGGCGCTGGCTTGCCTGCGATGGCGGTGTTGACTGACACACCGCCATCGCAGGCAAGCCAGCTCCCACAAGTGATACCCATAAAAACAAAACAGGTACCTTGCGATGCACAATCAGATTGCCAGCTTTCGCGCGGCACTCGACGCCCGTCCGGTGTCGCGCTATCAGTGGTTGATTCTTCTGTTGTTGGCGTTGTTGCTGGTGACCGATGGCTACGATGCCCAGGTGCTGGGTTACGTGGTCCCGGCCCTGGCCCAGGACTGGGGCCTGGAAAAAGCCGCCTTCGGCCCTGTGTTCAGTGCCAACCTGCTGGGGCTGACCCTCGGCTCGCTGGCCGTGACGCCCTTGGCTGATCGCTTCGGCGTGCGCCGAATTTTGCTCGCTTGCGTACTGATCTACGCCAGCCTCACGGTGTTGATGGTGTTCGCCAATTCCCTCGAAACGCTGATGGTCGCGCGTTTTATCTGCGGCATTGGCATGGGCGGCGCGATGCCCAGCGCCATGGCGTTGATGTCGGAATACTCGCCACCGCGTATGCGCACCCTGATGGTGACGTTGGCGGCCTGTGGCTTCTCGTTCGGCGGGGCGGCGGGTGGTTTTGTCGCGGCGGGCTTTATCGACAGCTTCGGCTGGCAGGCGGTGTTCCTCGCTGGTGGCGTGACGCCATTGCTGTTGTTCCCGTTTCTGGCATGGCTGCTGCCTGAGTCCTTACCGCGTTTGTTGCGCGATGCGCCGCCCTATGCGCGCCTGCAGAAAGTCACGGCGCGCATGCTGCCCGGCTGGCAGGCACCGGCGGCCAGCGAACAACAGAATCGCCAGGAACAGGGCAGCAAACTGACGGTGGTGGAGTTGTTCCGCAATGGTTATGCACGGCCAACGTTGCTGATCTGGTCGACCTTTTTCGTCAGCCTGATCCTGCTGTATTTCATGATCAGCTGGTTGCCGTCACTGTTGCTGGAAAGTGGCATGGCCTTGAATAAAGCCAACCTGGTGACCTCGATGTTCCTGTTCGCCGGCACCTTGGGCGCGATTGGCATGGCCTGGTTTGCCGACCGCCTGAAAAGCAAAGTGCGCTTGCTCTCGGGTGTGCTGGCGGCAGCGGCGGTGTGCACGATTCTGCTGGGGCTCAATCACGACAACCCGCGTTACCTGGTGGCATTTGTGTTTGCGGCGGGCTTTTGCATCATTGGCGGCCAGTTGACCCTCAATGCGTTTGCCAGCAACTTCTACCCGGCCCACGTGCGTGCCACGGGCACGGGATGGGCGTTGGGTGTCGGGCGCTTTGGTTCGATCCTGGGGCCACTGTTTGGCAGCATGCTGCTGGCGATGCATGTACCGGTGCAGCAGATTTTCTTCTTCTGTGCGATTCCGGCGGTGATTGCCGCGTTACTGATCATTCAGGTGCGTTCGCCTGAGGCCAAGGCGCCAAAAGATTCACTGCGTGGCGATATCCTCAAAACCTGAATAACACCATGCTTACCTGTGGGAACTGTCGAGCCCGGCGCGGCTGCGATGGGTGCGACGCGGTCTTACGGTCGCCCCCATTCAATGCACCACCGCGCCAGGTGGCAGGTGGCCCAGGCGTTCAGTCAGTCTGAGTCGCTGCACCGGATCCTCGCTGAGCAACAGCGCATGCTCAAGGTCGAAGCGCTCGGCATTCGGGCAATCCAGATGCTTGTACAGGCTGGCCCGTGCCAGATAGTCGGCGGCATTGGCGTCGCCCAGTTCCAGCACCCGTTCGGCATCGATCAGCGCCGCAAGGTGATTGTCATTGGCCACGTACAGTTGCCGCAGGTTGCGCGACAGCCGTTGCAGGATCAGCCGCGGTTCGGCGCTGCGCAAGTGTTCGGCTTGCAGCTTGAGATTGGGGCCGTACTGGCGTTGCAGCAATTCGCGGCAGTCGTTGGGGTACAGCCGTCGCCCGCCACAGGGATCGAGCAAATGATCGGCACCGCTCACCCGTAGCAGGAAGTGCCCCGGAAAGTTGACCCCGGCCATGGGAATCCCCAGGCGCCGCGCCAACTCCAGGGCAATCAGACCCAGGGCCAGGGGTTGCCCGCGTCGGCGCTGCAACACCTTGTCCAACAGCGCGGCGGCGGGGCGCAAGGGGGTGAAGTCGTCCTGGGCGAACCCCAGGTCATTCATTATCCGCAGCAACGGCTGGCCCAGTTCATCGGCCGGCAGCAGCGGCATGCCCAGGCTGACCTGCTGGTGCAGCGCAGTGAAGTCAGCCAGGATCGCCCGTGGCTCTACGGTAGGGTCGTGCTCGGCAGCGATCCATAAGGCGGCTTCAAACAGCGCCGGAGGCGAGCGGTGCAGGCAGTCGAAAAAGGCTTGGCGGGGATTCATTGCATTCTCCGTCGGATGTCCCGTTTTAGCCTTGCCGAGAACTTTCGTCCAGTCCCTTAGGACCTGGCCTACCTGGTTATGTCGCAAAGCCTGTAATTACGGGCTGCTTATTCCTGCGCGCTCCTGCAACCTTTTCCCGGCGGCCTATACTTGGCGACTACAAGCAGTCATTCGGGAGCTCGACGATGTTTGCTCTCATGCACAGCACCCGCGTTGAATCCCTGCACCTGAGCGTTGACCCGGTGACCGGGTTGAAGGCGGTCATTGCCATTCACAGCAGTCGCCTGGGGCCGGCCCTGGGTGGCTGTCGCTATCTGGCTTACCCCGACGACGAAAGCGCCGTGGCCGACGCCGCACGCCTGGCCCAGGGCATGAGCTACAAAGCCGCGCTGGCCGGCTTGCCGGTAGGCGGCGGCAACGCGGTGATCATCCGTCCCGCCCATGTGGAAAGCCGCGCCGCGTTGTTCGAAGCCTTCGGCCGGTGTATCGAGCAGCTCGATGGCCGCTACATCACTGCCATCGACAGCGGCACTTCCGTGGCCGACATGGATTGCATCGCCCAGCACACACGTTTTGTCACCAGCACCACCGCCGCCGGCGACCCGTCACCCCATGCGGCCATGGGCGTATTCGCCGGCATCCGCACCGCCGCCATGGCCCGCCTGGGCAGCGACAACCTGGAGGGCCTGCGAGTGGCAATCCAGGGCCTGGGCAACGTCGGCTACGCCCTGGCCGAACAACTGCACGCCGCCGGCGCCGAATTGCTGGTGAGTGATATCGACCCTGGCAAAGTGCAATTGGCCATGGAGCAACTGGGCGCCCACCCGATTGCCAACGATGCGTTGCTCAGCACCCCGTGCGACATCCTCGCGCCCTGCGGCCTGGGCGCGGTGCTCAATCGCCAGAGCGTCGCCCAACTGCGCTGCGCCGCCGTGGCCGGCTCGGCCAGTGCGCAACTGACCCACCTGCAAGTGGCCGACCAGTTGGAGGCACGTGGCATCCTCTACGCACCGGATTACGTGATCAACTCCGGCGGCCTGATCTACGTCGCCCTCAAGCACGGTGGCGCGGACCTGGCGACTATCACCGCGCACCTGTCCAACATCGGTACACGCCTGACCGAAATCTTCGCCCACGCCCAAGCCGAAAAACGCTCACCCGCGCGGGTCGCCGATGAACTGGCCGAGCGCCTGCTGTACGCCTAGCACTTATTAAAAAGGCCCTGAATCATCGATTCAGGGCCTGTTCAATTCGGGCTTTATTCCGCCGCGGGGTTCAGCAACTCGGACAGCGCATCCGGCTGGCTCTTGAACGCCTTGGCAAACACATCGCGATTCTTCGCCATGTAGATCCCGGCTTCCTCCACCTGCTGCTCACTCAGGGACGGCACGGCTTTTTGCAACACTTCTGCGAGCAACTCAGCGAGTTCAAGCATCTTGTCATGACGGTCAGCTTCGGCTTTATCCATGAACAAACGCTCCAGATCTCGGCTGCTGCGGTATACCACTTCGACGGCCATTCACCACCTCACATGCCTTCACGATAGTTGTCTATTGCGACTACTGTATTTATATACAGCTAAAAGGATAAGCCAATCCAGGGGGTTTGGGTAGCAGCTTTTTAATGTAGTCGGGAAATGGGGCTTTGCTACAAAGGAAAATTTCTGACAACTTGCCGGGGTTGCGCTGGATTTGTCCGGTGGCTTACCTTCCTCGGGCGCTGCGTATGCAGCGATTGGGCTTGTCGGCCCGGTAGAAGATAGCGCAACAACCCCCAACAAGAACGCTGGTGTTTTTACGCCTGCTTTCCTGTGTCGAGGCGGGGTGCTGGGTTTCTTCTTACCGGTCCGTCACCCAATCTGCTTGGCGGCAGACGGTGCAGGATATCCATTCGATCAAGAATAGATACGCCATGCCCAACCCCCCAGACTCACTTCATCGCTTTGAGCACGACAGTCAAAACAGCAACGACTAGACTCCTTCTTCATCAACAATGGAGGCTTTTATGGACACTTCCTTTTCTTCTGCTACCCCCGCAGAGACTGAAGAGCAGGCCGACAGCTATGACCGGTGGTTTCGCGCCAAGGTGCAAGCCGCTCTTGATGACCCAAGGCCAGGTATTCCTCATGATGAGGTGATGGCTGAGATGCGCGCCCTGATCGCATCCAAACGCAACAAAGGCGATGCTGATTGAGTGGGCGCCCGCAGCGCGGGAGCAACTCCAGCAAATTATTAGTTACATCAGCGACCGCAATTTAGTCGCAGCACTTGAGCTAAACCAGGCAATAGAAGCCTCTGTACTGGCTCTGTCCCGTAGGCCCCATCTTTACCGACCCGGACGTGTTATCGGCACGCGGGAGATGGTGGTTCATCCAAATTATCTGGTTGTTTATCAAGTGACGGACTACATCCGGGTACTCTCGGTCTTGCATGCGCGCCAACGGTATCCCTGATAAACCGGCCTCTCGGATGCTCAGAGTTAATGTGTTTTTCTGTATGCGTGTCTCCTGTCATTCCACCATCATCTCATTCTGCAATCTCTGGCCTTCTTTCTGCATGCAGAGAAATCGTCATGCCAAACGGGCATTATCCCCGGGCCAAAGCATGGCTTAGGCAATGGCAAACAGTTGGCTATTTTTTAAACAGTGGTGGTGAGTAATGACAGAAATGAAGTGGGCCGACAAAGTGCGCAAAAGCTTGCACGCAAACGCAGATTCCCTGGGCAATCTGGCGGTGGAGGCGTTTCACTACCTGGCGCTGTTTGGCATCGGTGCAATCACCGCCTATGCGGCTGTGCTGACCTTTATCGACATGTTGCAAAAAGGTGGCATCAGCGTTGATGACATCCTGTTGCTGTTTATCTACCTGGAGTTGGGCGCCATGGTGGGGATCTATTTCAAGACCAACCACATGCCCATCCGCTTCCTGCTCTACGTGGCAATCACCGCATTGACCCGTCTGCTGATCGGCGACGTGTCTCACCACAATGCCCCGGACCTGGGCATCATTTACCTGTGCGGTGGGATTCTGCTGTTGGCGTTTGCCATCCTGGTGGTGCGTTTTGCGTCGTCGCGTTACCCATCGGTCAAGGAAAAGTCCGAGTCCTGAGTCAGAGCCCGGCCGTGATCGGCGGCCGGTTGCTCGGTGGGCGCTGCAGCAGTTTGTGACTGTCGCCGTCGGTCATCACCGCCAGGATCTCCATGGCGCTGTGCCCCTGTTCAATGGCAATACCGAATTGCACGCTTTGCACCAGGCGTTTGAGGCGTTGTGGGTCGTTGCGCTGTTCGGCGCTGATCATGCGTTTGGCAACCACGCCGCTGTCGTCGGAGAGGGTCAGCATGATGCTGCCGTCCAGGCGCTGGATGCTCAGGTTGACCCGGTATTTTGGGGTGAACGTGTCGGTGATCAGCTGAAAAGGATTGTCCATGGTGCGTTACCGCCTGATAAGAACATGCACTGATTGACGACCGGTATCAGGATTGGTTCGTGTTGCCTGACCGCCGGTCACAAGCTCCGTTTTCCTTCAGTGGGTGTACAGCAAGGGGCGTGCCGTACAGGCATCTTTCTGACGACGAGCTGCCCCTGTGGGAGCGGGCTTGCCCGCGATTGCGGTGGATCAGCCAACCATTTAGTGACTGACATACCGCCATCGCGGGCAAACCCGCTCCTACAGGGTGATCTGTTTCAGGGCACCAGCGAGAAAATGACCGCAGACAGCGCAATCAACCCCAGCAGCACCACAAATACATTCGATACCTGGCCCGAATACTGGCGCAGCGATGGCACGCGGCGGATGGCGTACATCGGCATCAGGAACAGCAAGCACGCGATGATCGGCCCGCCCATGGTTTCGATCATGCCCAGGATGCTTGGGTTGAAGGTGGCAACGGCCCAGCAACTGAGGATCATGAACACGGCGGTGCAACGTTCCAGCCAGCGCGCCGACAGCGTGCGGTTGCGCCCGCGCAGGGATTTGACGATCAGGCCCTGGAAGCCTTCGCTGGCGCCGATGTAGTGGCCGAGGAAGGATTTGGTGATGGCCACCAGCGCGATCAAAGGCGCAGCGTAGGCGATCACCGGGGTCTGGAAGTGGTTGGCCAGGTAGGACAGGATCGAGATGTTCTGTGCCTTGGCGGCCGCGAGGTCGGCGGGTGACAGTGCCAGTACGCAACTGAAGCAGAAGAACATCACGGTGAGCACCATCATGCCGTGGGCCATGGCCAGGATGCCGCTGCTCTTGCGTTCGGCTTGGGCGCCGTACACGCGTTTCTGGTCCACCGCGAATGCCGAGATGATCGGCGAATGGTTAAACGAAAACACCATCACCGGAATCGCCAGCCACAGGGTCTTGAAGAATGCCGGCAGGGGCATGCCCTCGCTGGCCGAGGCGAAGAACGCACCGTTCCAGTTGGGGATCAGGCTCAGCGCCAGCAACAGCAAGGCGGCGACAAATGGGTAGACCAGCACGCTCATGGCCTTGACGATCACGCCCTGGCCGCAACGCACAATGGCCATCAGGCCGAGGATCAGTACCAGGGACAGGATCGCCCGTGGGGGCGGGGTCATGTGCAGTTGGTGTTCCATGAAACTGCCGAGGGTGTTGGTCAGCGCGACGCTGTACACCAGCAGGATCGGGAAGATGGCGAAAAAGTACAGCAGGGTAATCAGCTTGCCGGCGCCAACGCCGAAATGTTCTTCCACGACGTCCGTAATGTCGCCGGATTTGCCCGACAGCACAAAGCGCGTCAGCCCACGGTGGGCGAAGAAGGTCATGGGGAAGGCCAGCAGCGCCAGGATGATCAATGGCCAGAAGCCACCGACCCCGGCGTTGATCGGCAGGAACAGGGTGCCGGCACCGATGGCGGTGCCGTAGAGGCCGAGCATCCAGGTGGTGTCGTGCTTGCTCCAGCCGGTGGTTACGGTTTGCGTGACAGAAGCTGGATTTTCGGCAGCAGGTGTACGTACATCGGTCATCGTTATTGCCTCGTTATTATTTTTGCGCGGGCTCACGTATGGGGCGGGTCGTCGTGCTCCTCAGCACTCCACCCAGCTGACAGCCAGGCCGCCCCGTGAAGTTTCTTTGTATTTGTCATGCATGTCGGCGCCGGTATCGCGCATGGTGCGGATCACCCGGTCGAGGGAGATAAAGTGCTTGCCGTCGCCGCGCAGGGCCATTTGCGTGGCGTTGATGGCTTTGACGGCGGCGATGGCATTGCGCTCGATACAGGGCACCTGGACCAGGCCACCGACTGGATCGCAGGTCAGGCCGAGGTTGTGCTCCAGGCCGATTTCGGCGGCGTTTTCCAGTTGCTCGGGGGTGGCGCCGAGAATGTCCGCCAGACCTGCGGCGGCCATGGCGCAGGCCGAGCCGACTTCGCCCTGGCAGCCGACTTCGGCGCCGGAGATCGAGGCGTTTTTCTTGCACAGGATGCCGACGGCAGCGGCAGCCAGAAAGAAATTGACCACATCATCATCAGACGCGTCGGCGTTGAATTTCATGTAGTAGTGCAGCACTGCCGGAATGATCCCGGCCGCGCCATTGGTCGGCGCGGTGACCATGCGCCCACCGGCGGCGTTTTCTTCGTTGACGGCGAGGGCGAACAGGTTGACCCATTCCATGGCCGACAACGTTGAAGTGATTACATTCGGTTTGCCTATTTCCAGCAGGCTACGGTGCAGCTTGGCGGCGCGGCGCGGTACATCCAGGCCGCCGGGCAAGATGCCCTCATCACGCAGGCCCTGCTCGACGCACTCGCGCATCACCGACCAGATATGCAGCAGGCCGCTACGGATGTCTTCGTCACTGCGCCAGGCGCGCTCGTTGGCCATCATCAATTCGGAAACCCGCAGGCCGTGCTTGTTGCACAGGGCCAGCAGTTCGACGGCACTGGAAAAGTCGTAGGGCAGTTCTACATCGCTGGTGGGAGCAATACCCGACTCGGCTTCCGCGGCCTCGATGATGAAACCACCGCCCACCGAGTAGTAGGTCTGTTCGCTCAACAGGCCGTCTGTCCCGTAGGCATGCAGGGACATGGCGTTGGGGTGGTAGGGCAGGCTTTCCTCCAGCAGCAGGAGGTCGTGCTGCCAGTTGAAGGAGATTTCTTGGGTGCCGGCAAGCAACAATCGGCCTGATTCGCGCAACTGCTGGATACGCGGCCCGATCGAGGTAGGGTCAACCCGATCCGGCCATTCGCCCATCAGCCCCATCACGCAGGCGCGGTCGGTGGCATGGCCCACGCCGGTGGCGGACAGAGAACCGTACAGGCGCACTTCCACGCGCTGGGTTTGCTCCAGCACTTGTTGGTCTGCGAGGGATTGGGCGAAGGTGGCCGCCGCCCGCATGGGGCCAACGGTATGGGAGCTGGACGGGCCGATGCCCACCTTGAATAGATCAAAAACGCTGATAGCCATGCTAAAGCCTTACAAGCTATGGAGTAGGAAATCGCTGCCATTGTTTGTAGGACAAGCGGAAGTGGCGCGATACTGCCCCTCTAGATCGGCACTGACCAACGAATTATCCTAAGACACCCTTTAGCAGGACTAAACTCTATGGCCCGCCCCCTGCATGCCCAGACGTATGTCTGGTTGCACGTATTTGCCTGTGCCGCACGGCATCTGTCCTTTACCCGTTGCGCCGAAGAACTGCACATCACACCCGGTGCGGTCAGCCAGCAGATTCGCCAATTGGAAGAGCGCCTGGGCTTTCGCCTGTTTCATCGACGGGCGCGCGGCGTGGAGTTGAGTGCCGAAGGGCAGCGGCTGGCGATCACGGTGAGCGAGGCCTACGGCAGTATCGATGCCGAGTTGCAGCGCCTGGATGCGGGGATGATCAGCGGCACCTTGCGCCTGCGCTCCATTCCGTCGTTCCTCGGCAAGTGGTTGACGCCGCGCCTGCCGCGTTTGCAGCAGCGTTTTCCGGATATCCAACTGCGACTGGTGGCCGAAGACAGCAGCATCGCCTTGCACGAAGGCGACTTCGATCTGGCCATCGACCTTAACGACGGCAGTTATCCGGGTTTGTTATCCACAGCCTTGCTGGATGAGCAGATATTCCCGGTGTGCGCGCCGAGCCTGTTGCGCGGTCGGCCGCCGCTGCACGGCCCGGCCGACCTGGCCCATTTCCCGTTACTGCACGACATCACCGCCTGGCGTGGGAGTTATGAGTATGCGGAGTGGGAGTTTTACCTGAATGCTATCGGCTATCACGACGCGGACGTGCGGCGCGGCCACACCTTCAACCGCAACCATCTGACCATCGAGGCTGCCATTGCCGGCATGGGGGTGGCGATTGCCCGGCGCACCCTGCTCAATGATGAATTGGAGCGTGGCACCCTGATCGTGCCGTTCGGGCTCGCGGTTGCGAATCACAAACGCTACGTGCTGCTGTATGCGCCAGGCGCGCTGAACCATCCCGGCGTACGTGCGGTGCATGACTGGCTGGTGGAGGAGGCGGAGATTTTTCGCGGATTGCACCCCTTGGGAGAGGGTCAATTGTGAGGATTTACGCAGGTGAGCAGGTGTACCCAACTCCCGACCATAACAGCGCTTTGGGCGGTTGTCAGACTTAATTTGTAATGTAGGATTTATCTTTGCGTAGGGGTTGAATTGTTCTCTCAGGTGCTCAATTGTGTAATCAAGAGGTCATGGTTTCACCGCATCGGTGTTGCAGTTGTGATCTCTGGCGAGCTAGCTGAAATAAGGGAAACACTATGCAAATCCTAGTCAACAGCGATAACCATATTGAAAGCAGCCTCCGACTGGAGGAGTGGGTACGTACTACCATTGAGAGCACGCTCGAACGTTATGAAGAAGACTTGACCCGCATCGAAGTCTTTTTGAAGGATGAGAACGGCGACAAGCCGGGCCCCCACGATTTAAGTTGCCGCCTGGAAGCGCGGCCAAAGGGTCATCAACCGATTTCGGTTATCCATAAAGCCGACACCCTGGAACAAGCGATCGACGGGGCGGCCACCAAACTGGATAACGCGCTGGAACATCTGTTCGGCAGGCTGCAAGGCAAGCCGCGTGCAGAGAAAAGCACGCCAAACAACCAAGTCGATGAAGCCGGGCTTGAAGAGGAATTCCTGGAAAACGAACAGGCTGCGCTTAACAGCTGATTGCTGAGTGTTTTTCAACCCCATACAAAACGGGCCTGCAGATGCAGGCCCGTTTTTTTGTGTCTGATGAACGCTTCACTGTGGGAGCGAGCTTGCTCGCGAAGGGCGTAAAGGATAACGCGCAGATCCTGCGGGCACGCGGTGTTCTTAAGCTTTTCGCGAGCAAGCTCGCTCCTACAGTAAGCCGGCAGTCCGGCCGTCAGAATGCGACCGAGGTCTGTACGTACACCGTGCGCGGTTCGCCCACGTATTTTCCCTTGTTGTTGTCGTCAAACGAGCGGGTGTAGTACTGGGTGTTGAAGATGTTCTTCACCCCCACCGCCACATTCAAGTCCGACAATTGCGGGCCGAAGTCATAGGCCGCGCGGCTGCTGAACAGCATGTAGCCAGGAATGCGCCCGGTGCTGCCGTCCACGCTTTCAGCCCGGGTGTTGGCGTTGTCGGCGAATTGGCTGCTCTGGTAGGTGCTGTCCAGGTTCAACTTCCATGCACCTTCGGTGTAGCCCACGCCCAGGGTGCCTTTGTGCTTGGACGAAAACGGCACGCGGTTGCCTTTGTTCGGGCCGTCTTCACGGATGGTTGCATCGACGTAGGCGTAGCTGGCGTACACATCAAAACCGGCCAGCGCCGGGCTCAAGCCATCGAGAGCATAATTGAGGCTGGACTCGATGCCCTGGTGCCGGGTTTCGCCCCGGGCGATCACCGAGTCGTTGGTCTGGTTGCTTTCATACTGGTTGTCGAAGTTGATCAGGAACGCACCGATTTCCGCGCGCAGCGCGCCGTTGTCGTAGCGGGTGCCGACTTCCCACGTACGGGCCTTTTCCGGCTTGACCGCGCCGCTGCTCACACGGTTGGGCATCTGGCTGTACTGCACGCTGCCGAAGGAGCCTTCGGTGTTGGCGTACAGGTTCCAGTCGTCGGTCAGGTGATAGAGCACGTTCAACGCCGGCAAGGCGGTGTTGTAGTCGCCCTTGTATTTGACGTTGGTCAGGTTGTTGGTCTGTTGCGACTTGATCATCTCGTAGCGGATGCCAGGGGTTATGGTCCACTTGCCGATATCGATCCGGTCGTCGATAAAGAATGCATTGGCTTCGGTGCCACCCCGGGTGTCGCGGTCGTTGCGGCTGTCGGTGTTGGGCAGTTGCTGGTTGGCCGCAATCGGCGTGCGGTAGCGCAATTCATGCCCGGCTTCGTTGATGTAGCGGTAGCCCACACCGACTTCGTGGCTGGTCGGGCCGAGGTCGAAGCCTTGGGCCAGGCGCGTTTCCAGGCCGCGTACCCAATACTCGCGCGGTGACAGCGAAAGGAAGCTGCCCTGGTCCAGATAACCGCTGCGCAGGGTCTTGGTAAAGAAGCTGTTGACGGTGAATTCCCGGCGATCTTCCTGGTAGCGGTAGCCGACGTTAAACATCGTACGGCGGCCCCAGAATTTGTCGTAGGGGCGGGTGGACTGATATGGGTCGGCCTTGTAGGCCGCAGTGCTCAAGCCACCGGGCATATCGGCCTGGCCTTCGTAGTACTGGGCCATGGCATTGAAGCTGTTGGCTTCGTCCAGTTGGTAGTTGCCCTTGAGGATCAGGTCGTCGATTTGTGTGTCGCTGTGTTCTCGCCAGTCACCGCCGCGGGTGCCGGAATACAGGATCGCGCCGCCCAGGCCGTTGTCGGCAGTGCCACCCGCCAGCAGATTGCCGGTGGTCTTGAAGCCATCATGGCTGGAGGACGGGCTGGTCTCGGTCTGCAGGCCACCCTTGACCGTCGGCGCATCCGGAATCGCCCGGGTCACGAAGTTGACTACGCCGCCGACGTTTTGCGGCCCGTAACGCACGGCGCCACCGCCGCGCACCACGTCTACTGCATCCATGTTGCCCATGCTGACCGGCGCGAACGACAGTTGCGGTTGGCCATACGGGGCGAAGGGCACCGGAATCCCGTCCATCAATACTGTCGAGCGTGACGCCAGGCGCGGATTGAGCCCGCGAATGCCGAAGTTCAGCGCCATGTCGTGGCTGCCGGTGCCGTTGTTTTCTGGAGCGTTGACCCCGGGAATGCGGTTGAGCACGTCCCTGGCCTGGGTTGCGCCCTGGCGCTCGAACTCTTCGCGACGGATCACATCACGGGCGCCGGGGTGTTCGAAGACGTTGGTTTGCGCGGCATCGCCCAGCCAGTCGCCCACGACATTGGACGTGCCCAGCTCCAGGGTGGCCGGCGCGTTCAGCGGTTGCAGGCTGTAGGCGTTGTTACCTTCGGCGCGGGCTTGCAGGCCGGTGCCCTTGAGCAACGCGTTCAAACCTTGCTCGGTGGTGTAGTTGCCTGTCAGGCCCTGGCTTTGTACGCCGGCGGTCACTTCGGAGCCAAAGGAAATCAGCACGCCGGCTTCACGGCCAAACTGATTCAGCGCAGCCTCCAGGGACGTCGGGGCGATCTGATAAGGCTTGGCCTCGGCCGCCATGGCGTAGGGCAGGGCGCTGAAACTGAGGCTCGCGCCCAGCAGCAAGTGGCGCAGCGTGCGGGTAAGTGGCGTCAGGCGAGTCGGTTGCTGGGGCATGAAGAACGTTCCTCAGAGGTGGGAAACTGGGTGGCTTTCCCTCTCTGTCACGCGAGGTACGGAAAACGGCTCACGGTTGCCGAAAATAATTTAAACGCGGGCTTCGACGCTGACCCAGTAACGGGTAAAACGTCGCACTTTGACCGGCAGGCTGATTTGCAGCAGGTCGAGGATGCGTTCGCTGTCGTCCAACGGGTAGCTGCCGGAGATCAGCAAGTTCGCCACCTGTGGATCGCACTGCAATTGGCCGCGGCGATATCGGCTCAGTTCCTCGAGGAAATCTGCCAGGCGCATGTGCGACGCCACCAGCATGCCGTCGGCCCAGGCGCCCGTATTGGCATCGGTGGGGCGCGGCATATCCCAGCCTTTGCGGGTGAGGTTGGCCAGGTGGGATTTTTCCAGGGTCAGGGGCAGGCCGCTGTAGGACTTGGGTGACATTTGCACCTGGCCGTCCAGCACCGCGACCTGGGTGTGATCGTTGAACTGGCGCACATTCACCTGCACCGCCTGGGTGGTGACGATGCCCTGGCTAGTGATGATCTGCAGTGGGGTGTTGGCGCGCAGCAATATCTCGCCTTCGAGCAGGCGGATCAGCCGTTGTGGGCCATCGAATTGCACATCCACCGCACTCGCGGTATTGAGTTGCAGTTGGCTGCCATCGGCCAGCTGTACCTTGCGCCGCTGGCCGAGGGGGCTGCGGTAGTCGGCAGTCAATGGCGGGATCAAGTGCTGCTGGCGCAAGCCCCAGGTTGCTGCCGAACCGGCGCCCAGAATCAACAACAGCTTCAGGGCCTGGCGCCGGCTACTGGATTGCGGTGCGTTCAACGCCGCATGGGCCAGGGGCGAAGGCATCCCGCGCAAGCGCTGGTTGACCCGCTGTATATGCTCCCACGCCCGTTGATGTTCGCTGTGGGCATCCAGCCAATGCTGCCAGTTTGCCTGTTGGCGCGGGTTGAGCGGGCCTTGCTGCATTTGCATCAGCCACTGCACCGCCTGCTCGGCGACTTGGGTCGAGAAGTTCGCGGTGGGGTTCATAGGGCGAAATAGCAGCGCATGGCGGCTTTATTCAGATGACGTTTGACGGTGGCGATGGAGATCCCCAGTTCGGCAGCGATTTGCCCGTAGGTCAGGCCATCGAGTTGGGCCAGCAGGAAAGCGCGCTTGACCAGCACTGGCAAACCGTCGAGCAACTGGTCCAGCTCCATTAGGGTTTGCAGGATGATCGCCCGCTCTTCTTCCGACGGCGCGGCGAACTCGGGCATTTGCGCCAGGGCATCGAGGTAGGCGCGTTCCAGGTCCTGGCGGCGGTAGTGGTTGAACAGTACGCGCTTGGCGATGGTGGTGAGGAAGGCGCGGGGCTCGATCAGCGTCGGTGTCTCGTGGGCGGTCAACACCCGGATAAACGTATCCTGGGCCAGGTCTGCGGCACTTTGCGGGCAGCCGAGCTTGCGTCGCAACCAGCCGGTCAGCCAGTGGTGATGGTCGTGATACAGGACTTCGACGGTATTGGACGGCCGCAACGCGAACACTCCGGCAGCATCTGCATGCTTTAGGTAACGAGAATTGTTCGCATTGTAGGCGGCGAGATGGCATTCAGCAATCGGCAGAAGACCGATAGCTGCTTTTATAGCCGCCAGTCACCTGTGGGAGCTGGCTTGCCTGCGATAGCGCTGTGTCAGTCACCTATGCGTTAACTGACCCACCGCTATCGCAGGCAAGCCAGCTCCCACATTTGTTTTGGGGCATGTCCAAAACTCTCTGTCTTGCCGAGATCCCCTGTATGTCGACTGCCCCACCGCCATTGCAGGCAAGGTACATTTGATGTTCGTCGTTCTCTTTTGCTTATGAGAATATTTATCATTAAACTCCCGCCCCTGATAAACCAGGCGCCACTGGCATGAAAAGCAAAGCCTCACTTCCTCTTTCCTATCGGCTCGGTGTGACGTCGCGGCTGCTGGCGGCTGTCGTCGGCGGCTATGTGTTGGCGTCCCTGGCCAGTGTGTGCCTGAGCTTCTGGCTGCCACTCTCGCGCGCCGATGCGGTGGTCAGTGGCATGCTCAGTTCCTTTGTGTTCTACCTGCTGGCGGTGATCTGGTGCTTTGCCTGCCGCAGTGCGGCCCGCGCCTGGTTTGGCGTGCTGGTGCCGTGCGCGATATTGGCCACCCTGGCTGGCCTGGCCTATTGGATGGGGCGCCCATGAAAGAGGGTTTCCGTCAGGCAATGGCCTGGTTGCACACCTGGGCCGGGTTGATTTTCGGCTGGTTGCTGTTCGCGATTTTCCTCACCGGCACCCTGTCTTACTTCAAGGGCGAAATCACTCACTGGATGCAGCCGGAAGTACCCGCCCATGCCGTGGACGATGCGCGCAGCGTGGCCGTGGCGCAACGCTACCTGGAACAGCACGCACCCACGGCGGCCCGTTGGTTTATCGGCTTGCCCGATAGCCGCGACCCCGGTTTATCGGTGATGTGGCAAGACAAGATCGACCCTGGCCGGCGCGGCAATTTCATCGAGAAAATGCTCGACCCGGTCTCCGGCGAACAGCTCCAGGCCCGGGAAACCATGGGCGGCGAGTTCTTCTACCGGTTCCACTTCCAGTTGCAGATGCCCCATCCGTGGGGTCGCTGGTTGTCGACTATCGCCGCGATGGTGATGTTTGTGGCGCTGATCACCGGGATCATCACCCACAAGAAAATCTTCAAGGACTTCTTCACCTTCCGTCCGCGCAAGGGCCAGCGCTCCTGGCTCGATGGGCACAATGCGGTCGGCGTGCTGGTGTTGCCGTTCCACCTGATGATCACCTACAGCAGCCTGGTGATTTTCATGACCATGGTCATGCCCGCCAGCATCATCGCGTCCTATGACGGCGACACCCGCGCCTTCTTCAATGAATTGTTCCCCGCCACCGACAATGCGCCGGCCCTCGGCCAGCCGGGCAAACTGCTGCCGTTGGCGCCGCTGGTGGAACAGGCGCGGGCGCAGTGGGACGGTGGTCATGTGGGGCGGCTGGCGGTGAACAACCCTGGCGACGTGAATGCCTCGGTCAATGTCTCCCGCGCCGGCTCTGACCGGGTGGTGCATGATTTCGGCAGTACCGTGTCGTTTAATGGCAACACTGGCGAGCTGCTACGGGTCAGTGGCGAACAGTCGCTGCCGATGGCGATTGGGGGCAGCTTCTATGGCCTGCACATGGGGCATTTCGCCGGCCCGGTGCTGCGGTGGCTGTACTTTATCTGCGGCCTGGCGGGCACGGCGATGATTGGCACCGGCCTGGTGATCTGGCTGGGCAAGCGGCAGCTCAAGCACGCAAAAACCGGGGTGATGCCGTTTGAATTGCGCCTGGTGGAAGTGCTGAACCTGGCCAGTATGTCCGGGCTGCTCATCGCCATTGCTGTGTTTTTCTGGGCCAATCGCCTGCTGCCTGCGACCTTCGCTGAGCGTTCGGACTGGGAAGTGCAGAGCTTCTTTATCGCCTGGGGCCTGACCTTGCTCCACGCCATGCTGCGCCGTGGCCGCCGCGCCTGGATCGAGCAACTGGGCCTGGGCGCCGTGCTGTTTATGGCGGTGCCGCTGCTCAATGCGCTGACCACTTCCGAGCACCTGGGCGTGTCGCTGGCCAAGGGTGATTGGGCCATGGCCGGTTTTGACCTGACGTGCCTGGGCAGCGGCCTGTTCCTGGCCTGGGCTGCCTGGAAAATGCAGCACCGCAGCGCCGTGCAGCCCCGGGCCGAGCGCGCCCGCCCACTGACCCTCAAAGGCGAGGTGCACTGATGTTGCTGGCCTTGTTGCTGTGCTACGCAGGTTTTGTTGCGCTGTGCCTGTCCCTGGACCGTCACCACGGCGAGTTGCTGCACAGCAAACCTTCGCCACGGCGGCGCCTGGGGTTGCGTGTGGGCGGATGGCTGCTGTTGGCGCTGTCGATCTGGCCGGCGGTGCACATGGCCGGCTGGAGCCGGGGCCTGGTGGACTGGTGCGCGGTGCTGATGCTCAGCGGGCTGGTGCTGGTGTTGCTGTTGCCGTATCGGCCAAGGCTGGCCTTGATCCTCGCGGGCGTCGGCCTGCTGGCCAGCCCCGTTGCGGCATTCGCGACCCTCTGAGCCCTGTCGATGATCAGCACACCGCCCGAACCCCAGGATCACCCCCACGCAGAATCGTCGGGCGGGCGTGCACATTTCCTGCAGGTATTTTTGTCCCAGCGCTCACAGATGGAGGCGTTGGTCAGCCGCCGCGTAGGCTGCCGGGCGACGGCCGCGGACCTGGTGCAGGACTTGTTCCTGCGCTTTTGGCGCCGGCCCCTGGTGCAGGTCGAAGAACTCAGCACCTACCTGCTGCGCTGCGCCGGCAATATCGCCATCGACCACTTGCGCAGCGAAGGCGCGCGGGTGCGCGGCAATGAAGGCTGGTTGCCGGAACATCAGGATCATCACGGCTCCGAGCCCCAGGCCGCGCTGGAAGCGGGCAACGATCTGCGCCATGTGGAAGCGGCGCTGCGCAGTTTGCCGGAGCGTACGCGGCAGATCTTTTTGCTCAACCGCATCCACGGGCGCAAATACGCAGAAATCGCCAAGGCCATGGGCCTGTCCCAAAGTGCCGTGGAAAAACATATGATGCGCGCCCTCGAAGCCTGCAAAGCCAGCCTTCGTGAACCCCCACCACCACGCTCGCCAGGGAAAGCACCGTGAACGTCACCCCGACGCCCGCCCAGGAACAGGCCGCCCTGGCCTGGCTCAGCCTGCTGCACGATGCGCCGAGCAGTGGCGACCAGGCCACGTTCAGCCACTGGCTGCGCGCCGACCCGGCCCATGTCGAGGCGTATGCCCAGGCCCAGGTGTTGTGGGAGTTGAGCGAAGTGCCGGCGAGCACCCTGGCCGACGAAGATGCCTTGGCCTTGCAGCGTTACCTCAAGGCCATGGATGGCGCGAAACCCGCCCGTATGCGCCGCTGGTCTGTGGCACTGGCGATGGCGGCTTGCCTGGTGTTGATGGTGTCGATGGGCGCCGGTTGGCAGCCGCAGCGCTGGGCCGACGACCTGGGCGCCGATTACGTCAGCGCGCCGGGTGAAGTCAAAACCGTGACCCTGGCCGACCACAGCCAAATCACCCTGGATGCCGACAGCGCGATTGCCGTGGATTTCAGCCAGGGCGAGCGGCATATCCAACTGCGTCGTGGCGCCGGTTTTTTCAATGTCGCCCACACAGGGCAAGCCTTTGTGGTGCACGCCGACAGCGGCGAAGTGCGGGTGCTGGGCACGCAGTTTGAAGTGCGCCTGCAACCGGCGGGCGCCCAGGTAACGGTGTTGTCGGGGCGGGTAGGGGTGACGCCGTCTGCCCAGGGTACTCAGCAGATTCTGACGGCCGGCCAACAATTGGCCTACGTCGAGGGTGTGGCTGATGAGCGGCATGCCGTGGACAGTGAATCACGCCTGGGGTGGCGCGACGGCTGGCTCAACTACTACAAGGCCCCATTGGCCGATGTGGTCAAGGACCTTGGCCGTTACTACCCCGGCCGCATCCTGCTGCTCAATGACCAACTCGGCGCCCGCCGGGTCAGCGGCAGCTTCCCGAGCAAGGACCCCGAGGCGGTGCTCAAGGCATTGCAAGCAGTGCTGGGTTTTGAGCAGCACAATGTGCTGGGCCGGCTGATCGTCGTTCGCTAAAAACTATCCACACCCCTGTAGGAGCCGGCCGGCGATGGCGTCGTCAAGAGCAGCGTAGGTCTTGGGGGCCTCATCGCTGCATAGGTATCTACACAACTTTGCCGCAACGCCTAGATCCAGGCAAATAGCGCAGTTGTGGCGAGCGGGCTTGCCCCGCGCTGGGCTGCGAAGCAGCCCCAATAAGCCGAATGCGTTGTACCAGATACACCGCAGCGGCTGGTTTTGGGGCTGCTTCGCAGCCCAGCGCGGGCGATGCGGCGTTCCGACAAGCCCGCTCGCCACAGGAGAGTTCGTCAGTTTCTGAAAGTTGTGTAGATACCTATGCTCATCGCTGGCAAGCCAGTTCCTACAGGAATGGGTGGGTGAGAGAGAGTTGATAACTGTTCTTATTTGTATTTATGATATGTTATTACATTCAAGCGAAGGAGCCTCCCCCATGAAAGTCCTGTCCTCACTCAAAGAAGCCAAAAACCGTCACCGCGACTGCCAGATCGTCAAGCGCCGTGGGCGGATCTATGTGATCTGCAAGTCCAACCCACGCTTCAAGGCCCGCCAGGGTGGGGCAAAAAACAAGAACAAAGGCTGAGGGTGAAATTATTTTCAATTTCACCTGAGGTAAAACCCCACGCCATCCGTGTAGTGCTTGAAACTGCGATCAATTCGCATTAACGGCGTTTTCTACACGGGTTCTCAAGCATGAAGTCCAGGGCAAAGTCGGCGGCAGGCGGTTCGGTTAAACAGTGGCTGGGAGCCTCCCTTCTGGCCGCTTCAGGTCTGGCGGTATTGCCGCTGAGCCTGGCGCAGGCGGCGGATGCGCAACAGCAAAGCACGGTCTTCAACTTTGCACTCCAGGCCAAACCGTTGCCCCAGGCACTGAGCGATTTCAGTCGCGTGACCGGCATCAGCGTGGTCTACACCGACGAAGCGCCCTACACCCTCAATGCCCCGGCCGTCACTGGGCAGATGAGTGCGGCCCAGGCCCTGCAGCGCCTGCTGGGCAGTTCCGGCTTGACCTTCCGCCAGATCGACGCGCGCACCCTGGCCCTGGAGCCGCTGCCTACCGAAGGCGCGGTCAACCTCGGCGCCACGACCATCAGCGGCGTGAACCCGCAGCAAGCCACCAGCTACCAGCCACCGCCCACCAGTTCGGTGATGCGCTCCCAGGGCTTGCTGCTGGAAACCCCGCAAACCGTGAACATCGTGCCGGCCCAGGTGATGCGCGACCAGGTGCCGCGCAACCTCGACGATGCATTGACCAACATCAGCGGCGTCACCCAGGCCAACACCTTGGGCAGCACCCAGGATGCGGTGATGCTGCGTGGCTTTGGGGATAACCGCAATGGCTCGGTCATGCGCGACGGCATGCCGGTGGTGCAGGGGCGGGCGCTGAACGAAACCGCCGAGCGCGTCGAAGTGCTCAAGGGCCCGGCGTCGTTGTTGTATGGCATCCAGGACCCGGGCGGGGTGATCAATATCGTCAGCAAGAAACCCGAGCTGACCCAATCCACCGCTCTTACTGTGCGCGGCTCGAGCTATGGCAGCGGCAAGAACGGCAGCGGCGGCAACCTCGATACCACCGGCCCCATCGGCGACAGCGGCCTGGCTTACCGCTTGATTGTCGATCATCAGGATGAAGACTACTGGCGCAACTTTGGCACCTACCGCGAAAGCCTGATCGCACCGTCCCTGGCCTGGTACGGCGACAACACCAAAGTGTTGCTGGCCTACGAGCACCGCGAATTCCTCTCGCCGTTCGACCGTGGCACAGCCATCGACCCGAATACCAACCACCCACTGAACATCCCCGCCACGCGCCGCCTGGACGAGTCGTTCAACAATATGGAAGGCCGCTCCGACCTGTATCGCTTCGAGGTTGACCACGATCTGAATGACGACTGGAAGGCCCATTTCGGCTACAGCTGGAACCGCGAAACCTACGACGCCAGCCAAGTGCGCGTGACCAAGGTCAACCCCAATGGCACCCTGAACCGCAACATGGACGGCACCCAGGGCGCGCTGACCACCGACCGCTTCACCACCGTCAGCCTCGAAGGCAAGGTGGATGTGGCCGGCATGCGCCATGACCTGGTGTTCGGCCTGGATGACGAGTACCGCAAAATCTACCGCGCCGACCTGATCCGCCAAGCCAGCCGCAGTGTGTTCAATTACAACGACCCGGTGTATGGCCGCGAAGTGGCCGGCACCACGGTCAGCGCGCCGGACAGCAACCAGACCGATCTGCTGCGCAGCGACTCGGTGTTTTTCCAGGATGCCATCCACCTCACCGACCAGTGGATCCTGGTCGGTGGCGCCCGCTTCCAGGAGTACGACCAGTACGCCGGCAAAGGCCGGCCGTTCACCGCCAACACCGACAGCAACGGCCAGAAGTGGGTGCCCCGCGCCGGTCTGGTGTACCGCTATACCGATGCGCTGTCGTTTTACGGCAGCTACACCGAATCGTTCAAACCCAACTCCACCATCGCGCCGTTGGACAACAAGATGGTGATCGACGGCAGCATCGCCCCGGAAGAATCCAAGTCCTGGGAGCTGGGGGCCAAGCTCGATATGCCGGGGCGCATTACCGCCAACGTGGCGTTGTTTGATATCCACAAGCGCAACGTGCTGGTGTCGATCACCGAGGGCGCGACCTCGATCTACAGCGTCGCCGGCAAGGTACGTTCCCGTGGTCTGGAAATGGACCTGAGCGGGCAATTGACCGAGCAGTGGAGCCTGATCGGCAGCTACGCCTACACCGATGCCGAAGTCACCGAAGACCCGACCTACAAAGGCAAGGGCCTGCAAAACGTGGCGAAGAATTCCGGCTCTGTTTCAGCCGTGTACGACTTCGGCACTGTCGTCGGCGGCGATCAACTGCGCGTCGGTGCCGGTGCGCGTTATGTCGGTGAGCGTGCCGGCGATGCCCTCAACAGCTTCGACTTGCCGGGCTATACCGTGGCGGATGCGTTTGCCACCTACGACACCAAGGTCGACGGGCAGAAGGTCAAGTTCCAGCTCAACGTAAAGAACCTGTTTGACCGTACTTACTACACCTCGGCCGTCAGCCGTCTGTTTGTGTCCATGGGCGATGCGCGCCAGGTGACGTTGTCCAGCACCCTGGAGTTCTGATCATTGGCGATGACGCTGGCGGCGTGAGCTGCTAGCGTTGCGGTCTTTGATGATTGCCGGGACGGTTTGATGCAGTTGGGACGATGGATACACGCCAGTGCCATGCTGGTGGGCTTGAGCCTGTTGTTGGGTGGCTGTGCCACGTCTTCGAAAACCAGCGAGCAGGCACTGGACCAATTGCTGGCCGATCCGGCCCTGGCCGGTGCCAGCGTTTCCCTGATGGTGCGCGATGCCCGCAGCGGCAACACGCTGTACCAGCACAACCCACGCACGCGGCTGGTGCCGGCTTCCAGCATGAAACTGCTGACCACGGCGGCGGCCATGGATGTGCTGGGCCCGCAGTATCGGTTTTCTACGCAGTTGCTGAGTAATGGCAGCCAACAAGGCACACGCCTGATGGGCAATCTGTACCTGCGCGGCCTGGGCGACCCGACGATCCAGTGGGCCGATTACCAGGCGCTGGCGGCGAGCCTGGCCGCGCAGGGCATCCAGCAGATCCAGGGCGATTTGGTGTTCGATGACACTTGGTTCGACGCCGAACGCCTGGGCGTGGATTGGGCCCATGACGACGAAGACAAGTATTACGGCGCGCAGATTTCCGCGCTGACGGTGTCACCCAATGCCGATTTTGATGCGGGCACCTTGATCGTCACGGCCAAGGCGCCTGTGGCGGTCGGCCAACCGCTGAGCGTCACCCTCAGCCCACCTACCGATTATGTGCAACTGAGCAATCTGGCCGTCAGTGGCCCAGGCAACAGCTATGGGCTCAATCGCCAGCATGGCAGCAACCTGCTGCGCCTCAGTGGCACCCTCAAGCCGGGGACGCAAAGCCGCCAGTGGGTCAGCGTGTGGGAGCCGACGCAACTGGTGGCCAATCTGTTTGCCCAGGCCCTGGCGGAGCAGGGGATCAGCGTGCAGGGTCGGCGGGTGATCGGAGGTGTGAGCCCGGCGAACGCCACTGTGCTGGCGACACACCAGTCGGCGCCGTTGCAGGAGCTGATCAGGCCGCTGCTCAAGCTGTCCAACAACAGCATGGCCGAAGCACTGCTCAAGGCCATGGGGCGACAACAGGCGAATGCCGGGACAGCGGCGGCGGGTGTGGCAGCGGTTGCGGATTTTCTGCGCCGCCAAGGCCTGGACCCGGCAACGCTGAACCAGGTGGATGGCTCCGGTTTGTCGCGACGTAACCTGGTGTCGGCACAGAACTTCACCGACCTGCTGCTGGCCATGGGCAAGCAGCCGTGGTTCAACGCCTGGTACGACGCGCTGCCGATTGCCGGCAACCCGGATCGGCTGAGCGGCGGCAGCCTGCGTTACCGCCTGCGCGGGACCGCGGCACAAGGCAACCTGCAGGCCAAGACGGGTTCGATGGGTGGGGTGTCTTCGTTGACGGGCTACCTCACCGATGCGAGTGGGCGGCGGTTGGTGTTTTCGATGCTGACCAATAACTACGTGGTGGAGGGTAGCCGGATCAAGGCTGTGGAAGACCGTGTGGCGACAGTCCTTTGTAGGAGCGAGCTTGCTCGCGAAGGTCGTTAACGCTAACGCGGGAAACCTGACGCCCCGCATCGCCCTCAGGTTTTTCGCGAGCAAGCTCGCTCCTACAGGGGGCGGGGTTGGAACGCCTGTCGGTATTCACCCGGTGTCGCGCCCATCGCCTGGCGAAACCGGTTGGTAAAGTGGCTGGCACTGGAAAACCCGCACGCCAGGGCAATCTCCCCCAATGGCAGTGATCCGCCGCGCAACATGGCCTGGGCCCGTACCAGGCGGCGGGCCAGCACATATTGGTGAGGCGGCAGGCCGAAACTGGTGCGAAACATCCGCGCAAAGTGGTACTCCGACAACGCACACAACCCCGCCAATTGCCCCAGGCTGAGCGGCTCGGCCAGTTGCTGTTCGATGTATTCCACCAACTGCCGGCGTTGGTGTGCGGCCAATCCACCCTTGAGCCGCAAACCTTCGCGCAGGCCGACCTGGCTGAGCAGGGTGTGGCTGAGCATTTCATGGGCCAGGCTACTGGTCAGCAGGCGTTCGGCGGGCTCCTGCCAGTTCAGGCCGATCAACCGGTGAAAACGCCCGGCCTGCTGCGGGTCTTCCAGGAACGTGCTTTCGCGCAGTTGCAGCGCCCGGGGTTCGCGGTCCAGCAGGGTGACGCAACCCAGGGCAAATTGCTCCGGGCTGAAATACACATGGGCCAGGCGGATTTCGCCGTTGATCACCCAGGCCGACTGATGCTCGGCGGGCAGGATGCACAATTTGTCGGGGCCGCCCTTGGTGCCGGGCTGGCCACGGCGAAATGTCTCAGTGCCACCGCCCACGTAGCAGGACAGGGTGTGATGGCTGGGGGCCTCGTAGTCCTGGGCGTCGTGGTGGTTGCTCCACAAAGCCGCAGACAAGCCGTCACCCAGCTCGGCACTCAGCTCAAGGCGAGCGTTGGGCGAGCTGTTCAGGGCTTTGAAGACTTGTAGGTTTTCCAGTGCAGACATGGGGTTCTCTCCGACGCCTTGCATCCTACTCCCGGCGGCTGGCGCTGTGATCCCTCGGCCCGACAAAAGCGCAAGAATCTGCAAGTGCCTGGCAGCCAGTCGGGGTGAAACTGTGGCTCAACCACCGGAGTGCGCCATGAACCTATCCCTGTACTTACTGACCGTGCTGATCTGGGGCACCACCTGGATCGCCCTCAAATGGCAACTGGGTGTGGTGGAGATTGCGGCATCCATCGTCTATCGCTTCGGCCTGGCGGCACTGGTGCTGTTTGTGTTGCTGCTACTCAGTCGCAAATTGCAGGTGATGAACCGCCGTGGGCACCTGATCTGCCTGGCCCAGGGCTTGTGCCTGTTTTGCGTGAACTTCATGTGCTTCCTTACCGCCAGCCAATGGATCCCCAGTGGCCTGGTGGCCGTGGTGTTCTCCACCGCGACGCTATGGAATGCCTTGAATGCCCGAGTGTTCTTCGGCCAGAAAGTGGCGCGTAACGTGTTGCTGGGCGGCGGCCTCGGGTTGCTCGGCCTGGGGTTGTTGTTCTGGCCGGAACTGGTCGGGCATACCGCCAGCCCCGAGACGCTGCTGGGCTTGGGCCTGGCGTTGCTGGGGACGATGTGTTTCTCGGCGGGCAACATGCTGTCGAGCCTGCAACAGAAAGCCGGGCTCAAGCCGTTGACCACCAACGCCTGGGGCATGGCTTACGGCGCATCGATGCTGGCGTTGTACTGCGTGATCCAGGGCATTCCTTTTGAAATGGAATGGAACACTCGCTACATCGGCTCGTTGCTGTACCTGGTGATCCCCGGCTCGGTGATCGGCTTCACCGCCTACCTGACCCTGGTCGGCCGCATGGGCCCGGAGCGGGCGGCCTATTGCACGGTGTTGTTCCCGGTGGTGGCGCTGAACGTCTCGGCGCTGCTCGAAGGCTACCAGTGGACCGCCCCGGCGCTGGGCGGGTTGGTGCTGGTGATGCTGGGGAATGTGTTGGTGTTTCGTAAGCCCCGAGCGATTACGCCTGTGAGTCCGCTTTGGGAATCGAAGCAAATCTGATGTGGGAGCAGGCAAGCCAGCTCCCACAGTTTGATCGGTGTTACTTGAGGCCCAGGCGCTTGGCCATGCGCCCCAGGTTGGCGCGGTCCAGCCCCAGTTCGCGGGCGGCGCTGGCCCAATTGTGCTGATGGCGTTCCAGGCAGGCGCTGATGACTTGCCTTTGGTAATGCTCGGTGGCCTGGCGCAAGTCACCGGTCACCACGGCTAGCTCGGCCTGTTCCTCAATCAGCGGCGCCGCTTCACTCGGCAAGTCCAGGTCCTTGGCGCTGAGGCTGAGGATCTTCGGCCGCTCCCGGTGGTTACCCAAGGCTTTCAGCGCGCTGCGGCCAATCAAGTGTTCCAGCTCTCGCACATTCCCGGGCCAGCCATAAGCCAGCAACGCCGCCTGGGCATCGCTGGTCAGGCGCAGGCTGCCCAGGCCCATGCGCGAGCGGTTCTGTTCCAGGAAGAAACCGGCCAGCAGCAACACGTCACGCCCGCGTTCACGCAAGGCCGGAACTTGCAGCGGGTACACGCTCAAGCGGTGATAGAAGTCGGCGCGGTAACGGCCGTTGCGCACTTCTTCGGCCAAGTCACGGTTGGTGGCGGCGATCAGGCGCACGTCCACTTGATGCTCCTTATCCGAACCCAGTCGCTGCAACTGCCCGCTTTGCAACACCCGCAACAGCTTGGCCTGGACCGTCAGCGACAACTCACCCACTTCATCAAGGAACAAGGTGCCGCCATTGGCCAGCTCGAACTTGCCCCGCCGTTCGTTCAGCGCCCCGGTGAACGCGCCGCGAACGTGGCCAAACAGCTCACTTTCCACCAGGGTCTCTGGCAGCGCTGCGCAATTGAGGCTGATCAGCGGTTTCTCTGAACGGGGCGAGGCTGCGTGAATGGCCTGGGCCACCAGCTCCTTGCCGACCCCGGTCTCGCCGGTGATCAACACGGTCAAATCACTACCGCCCACCAGCTTGATTTCTTCCACCAGGCGTTTGTGGGTCTTGCTCTGGCCGATCATTTCCTTGTGCTGCTGGCCGCTGGCCTGGCGATAGATTTCTGCACGCTGGTGTTCGTCCTCGGCGCGCAAGGCCAGGTGTTCCATGCGTTCGGCGACATTGACCGTGGCGGCGGCGAGGCTGGCAAACGCCTGCAAGGCGTCCAGTTCCACACGTTCGAAGCGTTCGGTGTCGAGGGCATCCAGGGTCAGCAGGCCCCAGGGGTGGTCGTCGACAAACAGCGGGCAGCCCATGCAGTCGTGGACTTCCAGGTGCCCGTGCAGGCCATCGACCAGGCCGTCGTAGGGGTCGGGCAATTCGCTGTCGCTATCAAAGCGGGTTGGGCCGGGGCTGCTCAGCAGCACGGCAAAGCGCGGATGTTCGCTGATCTTGAAGCGTCGCCCGAGGGTGTCAGGGCTCAAGCCGTCCACCGCCAGCGGCACCAGCCATTCGCCGTCCAGGCGCAGCAGTGCGGCGGCATCGCAGGGCAGCAGGGTGCGCATGGCTTGCAGCAGGCGTCGGTAGCGCTCGCCTTCCGGCAGTTCGCGGGAAAGGTCGGCAACCAGTGGCAGCAGGGTGGTGAGCAGGGAGTGTGCAGTCATAATGACTCCTTGTAGTCCTAATGACTATAAGTTGTGGGAAGTCATATTGACTACTGTTAATTTAAATCATTGATAAATAACGGATTATTTGTTGGCACGAATACTGAGTATCCCAAGGTAATCATTCAGAAGCCCAAAGGCTCAGGAGTCTCCCCATGCTTAGCGTTCAAGACCGTGCCATCGTCAAATCTACTGTGCCGCTGCTCGAAAGCGGTGGTGAAGCCCTGATCACCCACTTCTACCGCATGATGTTGTCCGAGTACCCCGAAGTGCGCCCGCTGTTCAACCAGGCCCACCAGGCCAGCGGCGACCAACCTCGCGCCTTGGCCAACGGTGTGCTGATGTACGCCCGGCACATCGACCAGTTGGATCAGTTGGGCGACCTCGTGGCCAAGATCATCAACAAGCACGTGGCCCTGCAAATCCTGCCGGAGCATTACCCGATTGTCGGCAACTGCCTGTTGCGGGCGATTTCCGAGGTGCTGGGTGATGAAATCGCCACCCCTGAAGTGATGAGTGCATGGGGCGCAGCCTACGGGCAACTGGCCGATATCCTGATCGGCGCAGAGAGTGCCATCTACGACGAAAAAGCCCAGGCCGTTGGCGGCTGGCGCGGGGCGCGCCCGTTTTTGCTGGTCAAGCGCGTGGAGGAGAGCAGTGAAATCATCTCCTTGTACTTTGCCCCGGTGGACAACGGCCCGATCCTCGCCGCCGAGCCCGGCCAGTACATCGGCTTGAAGCTGATCCTCGATGGCGAAGAAGTGCGCCGCAACTATTCATTGTCGGCGCGTACCGATGCGGGCCTATACCGCATCAGCGTCAAGCGCGAAGCGGGCGGGCGCGTGTCCAATTACCTGCATGACCAGATGCACGTGGGGGCGAGCATCGACCTGTTCCCGCCGTCGGGGGAGTTCACGCTGGTGGACAGCGACAAACCCCTGGTGCTGATCAGTGGCGGTGTGGGCATCACGCCAACCCTGCCGATGCTGGAAGCGGCGTTGGCGACCGAGCGCCCGGTGCACTTCATCCACTGCGCGCGCAATGGTGGCGTGCATGCGTTTCGCGACTGGGTCGATGCCCTGGCCGCGCGTCACCCGCAACTGCAGCGCTTCTACTGCTACGCCGAAGACGACGGCATCAGCCCGGCGGCGGACAAGCTGGGGATGTTGACCCAGGAGCAACTGGCGGCGTGGTTGCCTGAGGAGCGTGATGTGGATGCCTACTTCCTTGGGCCCAAAGGGTTTATGAGTGCGATCAAGCGTCACCTCAAGGCCCTGGGTGTGCCTGAAAAGCAGAGCCGGTATGAGTTCTTCGGGCCGGCGGCGGCGCTGGAATAAGCGGCCGCTCTTTAAACCGCGTTGGCGTCATCGCAGGCAAGCCAGCTCCCACATTTGAATGTATTCACAGATCAAATTGTGGGAGCTGGCTTGCCTGCGATGGCGTCCGAAAGCCCCCACATTAATGTGTCGTTAACCCGCCTGCGCCTAAGATGCCGACGCCTACTGCTAAATTTTCACTTCCTGTGTGTAAACTTGCGGCCATTGGCACACCCATCATTAGGCAAAGGGAAACGGGGATGATTGACGAAATGCGGTTGGGGCGTGAGCGGCGCTTTTTGGTGTTGCTGGGGATCATCTGCCTGGCGCTGATCGGTGGCGCGCTTTATATGCAGATAGTGCTGGGTGAAGCGCCATGCCCACTGTGCATCCTGCAGCGCTATGCCTTGCTGCTGATTGCGCTCTTTTCCTTTATTGGCGCGGCAATGCGTACCCAGCGCAGTGTCACGATCTTTGAAGTACTGGTGGTACTCAGCGCCCTGGGCGGTGTCGCTGCCGCCGGGCACCATGTGTATACCCAGTTCTATCCGGCCATCAGTTGCGGTGTCGATGTACTGCAGCCGATTGTCGATGACCTGCCCCTGGCGAAGATCTTCCCCCTGGGCTTCCAGGTCGATGGTTTCTGCAGCACGCCGTATCCGCCGGTACTGGGCTTGTCCCTGGCCCAGTGGGCGCTGGTGGCGTTCGTGTTGACGGTGATCCTGGTGCCGCTGGGCATTTACCGCAATCGCAAGCACAGCGCTTAAATCGTCCTACAAAACGCCCCGGTCCTGCTGATGCAGGCCGGGGCGTTTTTGTGTGTGGGCATTTTGTGAACGGACCGTGACGCTGGACAAGATTGGCGGTGCGCGAAGTGCGACACGTTGTCACAGTGAAGGTGCCGCAGGAGGTTTCCTACCCCTGGGTTTGCCGGTTAATCCACCCTCGGGCAGTTGCTTTTACCTGTCACTTTCTGCTTGGAGCCGAGCCGCGAACGGCGTGCGTTGCAGAACTTGCGGTGATCTACGAATGCCTTGTTTTTAGAGGGCTTGCCTGGGGTTTGGCGACCCGGGAAGGACCCCTTGGGTGCGACACAATGGGCAATAACACGGCATTTTTTGTGGTTTTTGTTGAGAATCAAACGCGATACGATCCCGAACCTTTGCAACAATGGCGCAGGATTATTGCTGGAATCGATAAAAATTATTTCTTTATAAGTCATGGTTTATACATCGCTAGCTAACTACAATCGCCCGCACTGAGTGTCCGGTGCTGCTCAACCCTGAGCAAATAGGGCGGTCGAGAGGCGAAAACATTGCTTCATGCGACCCCAGGTGCCGGCAGCCTTTCAACTATCCGCACCAAATGGAATTGGTCTGTAACTAGGCCTTTGACCAACGAAATCGAATAAGAATTCACCGCCAGACCTGGACGTGTCGATCAGCGCATGAAGCGCCGGGCAGGCCCTTATTCAATCGAAGAGAAATGCCAACCCTTGGCAGGGTGAAGTGTTGGCGATCAAAACCCAACTGCATTGCGCAAGCTGCTTTAGAGGTCGTGAGATGAGTAAAAACAGGTACACCCGATTACTAGGCATAGTGCCGCTTTTCGGCATGTTATTGCTGGGAGGCTGCAACTGGACGCTGCTCGACCCTGTGGGTCAGGTCGGCGTGGAGCAACGTAACCTGATCATCACCGCTACGCTGCTGATGTTGTTGGTCGTGGTGCCGGTGATCGTGATGACCTTCGCGTTCGCCTGGAAATACCGCGCGTCCAACACCAAGGCCACCTACGCGCCGAAGTGGTCGCACTCCACCAAGATCGAGATCGCGGTGTGGCTGGTACCTGTACTCATCATCATCGCCCTGGGTTACATCACCTATAAGTCGACCCACGAGCTGGACCCTTACCGTCCGCTGGAATCCGACGTGCCGCCAATCACTATCGAAGTGGTCGCGCTGGACTGGAAGTGGTTGTTCATCTATCCCGAGCAAGGGATCGCCACCGTCAACAAGATCGTGTTCCCGGCCAACACCCCGATCAACTTCAAAGTGACCTCGGATGCGGTGATGAACTCGTTCTTCATCCCGGGCCTGGGTGGCCAGATCTACGCGATGGCGGGCATGCAGACCAAGCTGCACCTGATTGCCAACCAGAACGCCGAGCTCGACGGTATCTCCGCCAACTACAGTGGCGCGGGCTTTACCGGCATGAAATTCAAAGCAATCGCCACCACTCAGGAAGACTTCAACGCCTGGGTACAAGAAGCCAAGAGCTCACCAAAACAGCTTGAAAAAGCTGAATACGAAGCCCTTGCCAAGCCAAGCCAGAACAACCCTGTAGAGCTGTACTCCTCGTACACGCCGGACCTGTTTCAGAAAATCATCGATAAGTATGAAGGGATGAAGCCAGGCAAGCCGGTCAAGCACGAGAAGAAAGAAGTGGCTGCTGTGGAAGGGACGGACGCAAATTCGCATTCAGCTGCCGGGGCAGAGGAGTAAACGATGTTTGGTAAATTAAGTTGGGAAGCGGTCCCATTCCACGAGCCGATCGTGATGGTGACCATCGCCATGATCGCGCTGGGTGGTCTGGCGCTGTTTGCGGCAATCACCTACTTCAAGAAGTGGACCTACCTGTGGACCGAGTGGCTGACGTCGGTCGACCACAAGAAAATCGGCGTGATGTACATCATCGTCGCCATGGTCATGCTGCTGCGCGGTTTTGCCGACGCCATCATGATGCGGACCCAGTTGGCCATGGCCACCGAAGGTTCGCCTGGCTACCTGCCGCCTGAACACTATGACCAGATCTTCACCGCCCACGGTGTGATCATGATCATCTTCATGGCGATGCCTTTCTTCACCGGCCTGATGAACCTGGCAGTGCCGCTGCAGATCGGTGCGCGTGACGTTGCGTTCCCGTTCCTCAACTCCCTGAGCTTCTGGCTGCTGGTTTCCGGCGTCGTGCTGATCAACCTGTCCCTGGGCGTCGGCGAATTCGCCAAGACCGGTTGGGTTGCCTATCCGCCGTTGTCGGGGCTGCAATACAGTCCGGGCGTGGGGATGGATTACTACATCTGGGCGCTACAGTTATCCGGGTTGGGTACGACGCTAACGGGGGTCAACTTCCTGGCCACCGTGCTGAAAATGCGTACCCCAGGCATGAAACTGATGGACATGCCGATCTTCACCTGGACCTGCACCTGGGCCAACGTCCTGATCGTGGCTTCGTTCCCGATCCTGACCGCTACCCTGGCACTGCTGACGCTTGACCGTTACATGGATTTCCACATTTTCACCAATGAACTTGGTGGCAATCCAATGATGTACGTGAACCTGTTCTGGGCATGGGGTCACCCTGAGGTGTACATCCTGATCCTGCCAGCGTTCGGTATCTTCTCCGAAGTGATCTCGACCTTTACCGGCAAGCGCCTGTTTGGTCACCACTCGATGGTCTACGCCTCCGGCGCGATCTCGGTGCTGGGCTTCATGGTTTGGCTGCACCACTTCTTCACCATGGGTTCGGGGGCCAGCGTCAACGCCTTCTTCGGCCTGGCGACGATGCTGATTTCGATCCCGACGGGGGTGAAGCTATTCAACTGGCTATTCACCATCTACCACGGCCGCCTGCGCTTCACCAGCCAGGTTCTGTGGACCCTGGGCTTCATGGTGACCTTCGCCATCGGCGGCATGACTGGCGTACTGCTGGCCATCCCGGGTGCTGACTTCGTACTGCACAACAGCCTGTTCGTGATCGCTCACTTCCACAACGTGATCATCGGCGGCGCGGTATTCGGCTACATCGCTGGTTTCAGCTTCTACTTCCCGAAAGCGTTCGGCTTCAAGCTGCACGAAGGCTGGGGCAAGGCTGCATTCTGGTTCTGGATCACCGGCTTCTTCGTCGCGTTCATGCCGCTCTATGCACTGGGCTTCATGGGCATGACCCGTCGTCTGAACGCCACTACCAACCCTGAGTGGGTGCCGTACCTGTACGTCGCCATGTTCGGTGCGGTGATGATCGCTGTCGGTATCGCCTGCCAGTTGATCCAGCTGTACGTGAGTATCCGTGACCGCAAGCAAAACGCCTGCGACTCCGGCGATCCATGGAATGCACACACCCTGGAATGGTCGACCTCGTCGCCACCACCGTTCTACAACTTCGCCGTGCTGCCTAAGGCCGAGACCATCGACCCGTTCACCGAAGCCAAGGAAAACGGTACGGCGTACCAGCGTCCTGTGCGCTACTCGCCGATCCACATGCCGAACAACACCGCCACTGGCGTGGTGATGGGCGCGCTGTTGACGGTCTTCGGTTTCGCGATGATCTGGCACATCTGGTGGCTGGCTATCGCAAGCCTGGCTGGCACCGTGATCTATTTCGTGATCCACGCGGCTCGTGATGATCAAGGCTACATGGTGCCGGTCGACGTGATCGAGCGCATCGAAGCCGAGCAGCACGCTCGCCTGGTAGCCGAGAAGAAGATTCCGGCCAACCGTGTTGAAACCTCGTTGGAACAGGCTTAAACCATGTCGAACTTAGTGACCAATGCTGGACACGCCCATGTCGATGACCATGGGCACGATGACCACCACGACGCGGGCGAGATGACCGTATACGGTTTCTGGCTCTACCTGATGACCGACTGCATCCTGTTTGCATCGATCTTCGCGGTATACGCGGTACTGGTAAACAACGTAGCGGGTGGCCCGTCGGGCCACGACATCTTCGAACTGAACTACGTACTGGGCGAAACCGCCTTGCTGCTGTTCAGTTCGATCACCTACGGCTTCGCCATGCTGGCGTTCTTCCGTGGCAACAAGGCAGGCGTGCTCAAGTGGCTGGGACTGACCTTCTTGCTCGGCCTTGGCTTTATCGCCATGGAGATCAACGAGTTCCACCTGCTGATCTCCGAAGGCTACGGCCCTAGCCGTTCCGGCTTCCTGTCGGCGTTCTTCACCCTGGTCGGTACCCACGGTCTGCACGTAACCGCCGGTCTGATCTGGATGGCGATCATGATGTACCAGGTCAACAAGCATGGCCTGACGTCGACCAACAAGACGCGCCTGAGCTGCCTGAGCCTGTTCTGGCACTTCCTGGACGTGGTCTGGATCTGCGTCTTCACCGTTGTCTACTTGATGGGGACTCTGTAATGGCTAATGCACACTCCCATGACAGCCATGATGCGAGCCACGGCAGCGTAAAGTCTTACGCTATCGGCTTCATCCTGTCGGTGATTCTGACGATCATCCCGTTCGGCCTGGTGATGTACCCGACCCTGCCGAAGGCCACTACATTGGCTATCGTGCTGTTGTTCGCGGTGATCCAGGTGGTTGTCCACCTGTATTACTTCCTGCACCTGGATCGCTCCCAGGCCCAGCGCAACAACGTGATTGCGTTTGTGTTCACGGCCATTGTGATCCTGCTGCTGGTTGGCCTGTCGTTGTGGATCATGTTCAGCATCCACACCTACATGATGGCGAAGTGAGGTAAGACCCGATGTCGCTTAAGCACTTTATCCAAATCACCAAACCGGGGATCATTTTCGGTAACGTGCTTTCTGTGGCAGGCGGTTTCTTCCTGGCCTCCAAGGGGCATGTCGATCTGGCCATCTTCCTGGCGGCAATGATCGGCACTTCCCTTGTTGTGGCCTCCGGTTGCGTGTTCAACAACTGCATCGACCGTGACATCGATATCAAGATGGAGCGCACCAAGAATCGCGTGCTGGTCCAGGGCCTTATCTCCCTGAAACTGGCACTGATCTTTGCGACCGTCCTCGGTGTTGCCGGCGTGGCGTTGCTGTACACGGTGGCCAATCCGCTGGCGGCGTTGTTTGCCGTGATCGGTTTTGTCATCTACGTCGGCCTCTACAGCCTGTACCTCAAGCGCAAGTCGGTTCACGGCACGCTGGTGGGCAGTCTGTCGGGGGCGATGCCGCCGGTGATTGGTTACGTGGCTGTGACCAATAGCTTCGACATGGCCGCGCTGGTGCTACTGGTGATGTTCAGCCTGTGGCAGATGCCGCACTCCTACGCCATTGCGATCTTCCGTTTCAACGACTACCTGGCGGCTTCGATTCCGGTATTGCCGGTCAAGCGCGGCATCCAGGTGGCGAAGAAACACATCCTGCTCTACATCCTGGCCTTCCTCGTGGCGACCTTGATGTTGACCTTCAGTGGCTACGCCGGCATGAGCTACCTCGCCGTCGCCGCGGCCATGGGCATGTACTGGTTGTACATGGCCTGGACCGGCTACAAGGCGGTGGATGACACCGTCTGGGCGCGCAAGTTGTTTGTCTTCTCGATCTTCACCATCACCGCCTTGAGCGTGATGATGTCCCTGGATTTCCAGGTGCCGAAAGAGTTGCTGCTGACTTACGCCCACTGAGTTGGGATGCAATGAAAAGCCCCGCCTTCGAGAGAAGAGCGGGGCTTTTTATTGAACTCTGAAAGTACCGCAGAACCCCTGTGGGAGCGGGCTTGCTCGCGAAAGCGGTGTATCAATCAACAAATAAAGTGACTGACACTGCGCATTCGCGAGCAAGCCCGCTCCCACATTAGAGAGGTGGTGCGGCGGCTTATTGCTGAGCGATGCTGTAACCGTCAAACGCCGTCTGCTGCTGCAGCGCGGTGACGATGCTCTTGCGCGTCAAAGGCTGTTCGGCACCGGAGTTATCCACAAAGGTCTCGCTCTCAAGCTCGGCCTCGTCGCCTTCACCCACAAAGCTGAAACCGAGGAATTCCAGCGCCTCGCGGTCGACATTGAGTTTGGAGCGCGGTGTGCGCAATGGCAGGGTGACGCTGATGCCATCCTTGCTGATCACAAACACTTCCACTTCCTTCTTCACCCGGGCGGCCTTGCCTTTGCCGGCGCTTGGGTTGCTGATGGCCTGGTGGGTCTGGTTCAGCACCTTCAGCGCCAGGCCGTAGACCAGTTCCTGGAACTCGGGGTCGTCCTTGAAGCTGGAAAGGATGCGGCTGATCGAGAACTTGCTGCTCAGGTCTTCGAGGGCGGCGTTGTCGGCGGCTTCGGCGTCCTTGAGCTGCTTGAGCTGGCCCATCAGGTCGTAGGCCTTGTCATCGTCAAAGGCGTCGTGGGCCTGGCGGATGGCCACGCGCAACTCGCGGATCTGGTCGCTTTCCTTGGAGGTATGGAACGCGTCCAGCACCATTTCACTGATGTTCTTGGCCGCTGGCACATGCTGTGAAAGATTGATGGCGTTTTCGTATTCAGCTTTGGATTGCAAGGTGACTACGGATTCTTCGGTACGGGAATCAGACATTGAAATTTCACTACTTCTGTAAGCGGGGAGACGAAAAAGCGTCGGGCATTTTCAAGGGCCAGGGTAGCAAGGTCAAGGCGGCACTCTGCCTTCATCGTCATCCGCGTCTACAGGCCCTGTATCTCCTGCAATTGCGCCTCCAACCGCTCCCGCAGCTCACTGCCGCGCCGCGCGATAAACACCAGTTGTGCCGAATTTTGCGCATGCTCGCCGCTGGCCAGGGTGAACTGGCTGCGGTTGCCCACATGTTGCAGCCAGAAGGGCTGGTCGTTGCCCTGCAAATGCACCAGGCCTTTAAGGCGGAACACGTCCTTGGGCAGTTGCCCCAGCCAGTCGCGCAGGGCCTTGGCCGGCAGGGCCTGGGTGCCTTGCCAGGTCCAGCTTTCAAACAGTTCATGGTGCGGCGCCGGCACGGGAGTAAAGCCGTTGCGCGGGCTGCGTTCGCCCAGCAGCAGGGCGTCGGGGATCTGCGCCTGCACGGTGCTGATCACCCGTGTGCGCGCACCGATAGTTGCGCGCAGGCTTTGCAGTTCGGCGGCGCTGACCAGATCGGCCTTGTTCAGCAGCACCAGGTCGGCACAGGCCACCTGAGCGCGGGACAAACGGGCGAACTCACCTTCCAGGGCGGCATAACCGCTGGCATCCACCAGGGTGATCACCGTATCCAGATGCAAGTGCGCCTTGAGCTGTGGATAACCCAGGGTCTGCACAATGCGCTGCGGGTCGGACACGCCACTGCACTCGATCACGATGCGATCCAGGCGCGGGCGCAGTTGGCTCAGGCTCACCAGTTGCGCCAGCAGGTCCTCTTGCACGGTGCAGCAGATGCAGCCGTTCTGCAGGCTGAACACCGCATCGGTGACTTCGGCGATGATCGCCGCATCGATATTCAGCTCGCCAAAGTCATTCACGATCACCGCCATCCGCCCATGTTGCGGCTGCTGTGCGATGCGGTTGAGCAGGGTGGTCTTGCCAGCGCCGAGAAAGCCCGAGACCACCGTGACGGCAATGCTGTCGTTATTCATTCGATCACCGGCGGCAGGCCCTGCCACACAGCTTGCAAGGCTGTGCCTTCAAACGCGTTGAGACGGTCGTAGACCGGACGGCCATCGACAAAGGTCAGCAGCACCTGGGTCTGGTGGATGTAGTTGCGCGCCGGCTGGGCAAACAGGTCGCGGTCGATCACGATCAGGTCGGCGCACTTGCCCACTTCCAGGCTGCCGGTGGAATGCTCCAGGCCCATGGCATGGGCGCCGTTGAGGGTCGCCACTTGCAGCGCCTGTTCCAGGGTGATCGGCTCGCCGAAGCAGTCCGGTTCCTGGTTCCACGGGTTCTGCCGGGTGACCATGGTTTCCAGGGCCAGCCACGGGTCAATCGAGGCCACCGGCCAGTCAGTGCCCATCACCGCCAGGCCACCTTCGGCCAGCACACCTTTGAAGTCGTAGATGCGCTTGAGGCGCTCGGCGCCATAACCGGAGCGGGCGCCACTGGCAAACGGCGTCGGGTACCAGGCCGCCGGGGAGAACTCGGCGATCACGTTCAGCGCCTTGAAGCGCTTGAGGTTGCCCGGATGCAGCAAGGTGCTGTGGGCGCACTGGTGCCGGATGCCACTGTCGCCATTGACCCGCCGCGCCTCGGCCACCGCATCGAGGAACACATCGGAGGCGCCGTCGCCGGTGCAGTGGGCGATCACCCGCAGGCCGCGACGGTCCATGTCCACCACCATGTCGGTGATGTGTTCCGGGGTCAGGTTGAGCTTGCCGCGCCAGGTGGAATCGGCGGCCCATGGGGTCATCAGGTACGAAGACTTGGGCTCCACGGTGCCGTCGAAGTGGAACTTCACCGCGTTGGCATTGAGCCGCGCGCTGCGGTAGTAGTGACGCTCGCCACCGAGCAGTTCCCAGCGCCGGCGCACCGGGAAAATATCGTCCTGCCAACTGATCGCCGCTTCCACGCGCACGCTCAATTCGCCGGCGTCGTCCAGTTCCTTGAGGGCGTCCAGGCGCCGCTCGCAGACGTGCACGTACTTGGTCGCGGTAACGCCGCGCGAGCTTTGGAAATGCACGCCGTCGCGATAGGCCCGGCGCAGCACCGCCACCGGTGTGGGCGGCATGGCCGCGTGGATCAGCGCGTAGGCACCGTCGATCATCAGGCCATTGGGCTCGCCGCTGAGTTCGTCGCGCTCCATATAGCCGTTGCGCGGGTCGGCGGTGTGGCGGTCGATGCCGGCCAGTCTCAAGGCGCAGGAGTTGACCATCATGGTGCCCCACATGCGGTCCAGCAGCGCCACCGGGCGGTCCGGCATGATGCTGTCGAGCCACTCGCGACCTGGGGTCAGTCCGGCTTCGCGGAAGGTGTAGCGCACCCAGTATTGGCCGTAGATCCAGCCATCACCGGGGTGGGCGTCGGCATAGGCGTGGATCGCCGCCGCCAGTTGTTCGGGGGTGGGGTCTTCGATGCCCACGTCCAGGTCATCGCTGTAGCGCGGGGCCAGGGCGAGGTCCGGGTGAGTGTGCATATCGTGCAGGCCGGGCATGCAGAATGCGCCCAGCAGATCGTGCTGGCGGGTCTGCGGGCCGATCAGGTGTTGCAGGTCGGCGAGCGTACCCACCGCGATAAAACGTCCCCCGCGAATCGCCACCGCGTCGGCCCACGGCTGGCTCGGGTCGAGGGTGTAGAAACGGCCGTGGTGCAACACCAGGTCAGCGTGCTCGCCGACAACGGAGTGGGTGGAAGTGAATTGGTCGGAAGCGGTCACGGGGGAAACCTCAATATTCAAGACGAGCAAAGATCAAATGTGGGAGCAGGCAAGCCAGCTCCCACATCAATCCCAGTGTTCACATAATCAGCGGTTGGCTCTCAGGCCCTCGACAAACCCGGCAATGCGCTGGCAGGCGTCCTTGAGGGTGTCATCGGCGACGGTAAAGGAGATGCGCACAAAGCCCTCGGCACTGGCGCCAAACGCCTGGGCATCGAGCACCGAGACGCCGGTGGCGCGGAACAGCTGCCAGGCAAAGTCCATGCTCGACAGCCCCGTGCGGCGCACGTCCACCAGCATGAACATCCCGGCCTGCGGCACGCGGCAATCGAGGTCGGCAATGCCGCCGAGGCCCGCTACCACCAGGTCACGCCGGCGGCGATACACCGTGCGCGCATCGCTGACCACTTCGTCATCCAGTTCCAGGGCCTTGATCGCCGCTTCCTGGATAAACCCCGGCAAGCCATAGAGCATGCACAGCAGCAGGTTATCCAGGTGGCCCACCAACGCAGTCGGCGCTACCACCCAACCCACGCGCCAGCCGGTCATGGCGTGGGTTTTCGACAGGCTGTTGAGCACCACGGTGCGCTCAGCCATGCCCGGCAGCGAGGCGATGCTCAGGTGCGGCTGGTCGTAAGTGATCTGGCCGTAGACTTCATCGGAAATCACCCACAGGTCATGCTCACGGGCGACTTCGGCCACCAGTTCCAGCTCTTCCCGGCTGTAGACGTTGCCGGTGGGGTTGCAGGGCGTGGCCAGGGCAATGCCCCGGGTCTTGGCGCTAATGGCTTTTTCCAGGGCGGCGCGGGTCAGGCGGAAACCTTTGGCCGCCGGTTGCTCGATGGTTGCGATGCGCGCACCGGAAGCATGGATGCACGCTTCATAAGTCAGGTACATCGGTTCTGGCACCAGCACTTCATCGCCCTGGCTGAACAGGCACAGCGAGGTGGCGAACAGGCCGTTTTGCGCACCGGCCACCAGGGCCACGTTATCAGCGTGTACGGCAATCCCTTGCAGGCGGCTTTGCTTGGCGGCAATCGCCTCGCGCAGGGCCGGCCGGCCGAGGACGTGGGTGTAGTGAGTGTCGCCGGCGCGCAGGGCATCGACGGCGGTTTCGCAAATGGCGCTGGCGGTGGCGAAGTCCGGGTCGCCCACGCTCAACACAATCACATCTTCGCCACGGCCACGGGCTTCGACGGCCGCGTAGTGAATATCCCAGGCGCTGACGGACTCGCCACTAATGCGCTCGACAAACGGTGAATAACGCATCCTTGTTCTCCTAAAGTTGATTCAAGCCTGGCGCTGCGGGACTTTGCCCCAGCGCGAGAAGACGTGTTCGATCACGAACGCCAGGACAATGTAGATCACCGCCACGGCCAGCAGGGGTTCGTACACCCGCAGCGTCTGCGCACGCACCAGGTTGGCGGCGCCGAGCAAGTCGGTGACGGCCACGGTGGAAGCCAGCGCGGTGGCCTTGAGCAGTAGCACGGTCTCGCCCACCAATGTCGGCTTCACCAGCTCCAGCGCCCGCGGCAGCCAGACCCGGCGCAGCACCATCAGGCGCTTCATGCCAAAGGCCCGCGCCGCTTCCAGCTCGCCCCGTGGCACCGCACGCAGGGCGCCGCGCAACACTTCGCCGACATAGGCGCCGACACACAGGATCAACGCCAGGGCCACGTACCAGAAACCTTCACGCAAGTACGGCCAGAGGAAGCTGCCGCGAATCAGCGGGTAGCTGGCAAACACGCTGCCTACGCCGTAATACAGGATGTAGATCTGCACCAGCAGCGGCGTGCCCCGGAATACCGCGGTGTAGGCGCGCAGCGGCGCACTGATCAGCGGGTTGGACGACAAGCGCCCCAACGCCACCAGCACCGCCAGCAAGAACCCGAACACCCCGGACAACGCCAGCAGTTTCAGGGTGATGCCCAGGCCATGCAGCAGCTCGTTGCCAAAACTGTTGATCCATGAAAAATCCATCCACTGCGCTCCTTAGTGCTGCGGCATCCAGCGGTTGATCCGTCGCTCGAACACCCGGAAGGCGCCGTTGGAAATCAGGGTGATGATGAAATACACCGCTGCCACCGCCAGGTAGAACACCAGGTAATGTTTGGTGGAACCGGCCGCCTGCTTGCCCACCGAGAGCAGCTCGCTGTAGCCGACGATGCTGATCAGCGCGCTGTCCTTGACCAGCACCAGCCACAGGTTCGACAGGCCGGCCATGGCAAACGGCAGCATGCTGGGCAGCAGCACCCGGCGTACCAGCAACCAGCGTTCGATGCCAAAGGCCCGCGCTGCTTCCAATTGGCCGACGGGAATGGCCTGGATCGCGCCACGAATGATCTCCGCCGAATAGGCGCCCTGGACAATGCCCAGCACCAGCACGGCGGCGATAAAGCCGTTGACCGTCACGCTGTCGCGGCCCATGGCGGCCATCGCCATGTTCAGCAGGTCGGTGCCGGCGTAATACAGCAGCAAAATCAGCAGCAACTCCGGCACCGCGCGGTACAGCGTGGTGTACAGGTTGGCCAGGCGCACCATCCAGCGTGGGCCCTTGAGCTTGATCATGGCCACCAGCAGGCCGATGCCCAGGCCCAGCACAAAGGCCCCGGCGGAAATCTGCAAGGTCACCACCGCCCCCTGGAGCAGGGCGTTGAGCCAGCCGTCGGCGACGAACAGCTGGGAGAGTTCGGACAAAGAAATCATGGCGCGTTCCGTTGGACGTTATTGCGCGGAAATATCGACGCTGAAATAGCGGCTGCGAATTTTGTCGTAGGTGCCGTCAGCCTTCAGCGCCGCCAGCGCGGTGTTGAGCTGCTCGCGCAGGCTGTCATCACCCTTGCGCACGGCGGCGCCGATGCCCGAACCGAACAATGGATCCTTGGGCGCCAGGCCCTTGTCGGCCAGGCCGCTGCCAGCATCAGACTTGAGCATCGGCTCGATGGTCAGGGCGTCGGCCAGCATGACGTCGATCCGTCCGCTTTGCAGGTCGGCGGTCATGTCGTCCTGGGTGTTGTAGTAGCGCAGGGTCGAACCCTTGGCGTAGTAAGCCTTGAGATACGTGGCGTTGGACGTCGAGCCCTGCACGCCGATCAGCTTGCCCTTGAGGCCTTCGGGGGTGGTGACCAGCTCCAGGCTTTTGTCGGCGACCCACATGGCCGGGGTCTGGTAGTAAGGGGCGGTGAAGGCGATGACCTTTTCGCGTTCCTCGGTGATGCTCAGGGAGTTGAGGATCACGTCGATCTGGCTCGATTGCAGCGCCGGAATCAGGCCGTCCCAGGACACTTCCTTGAGCGGGCATTGGGCTTGCAGGCGTTCGCACAGGGCCTTGATCAGGTCCGGTTCGAAACCGCCCCAGGCGCCATTGCCGGCTTTTTCGGAAAACGGTGGGTACGGTTCCAGGGCGATGCCAAAGACAATTTTGTCGGCGGCAACGGCACTGTGGGAAAGCACGGCGAGCACGCAGCCGGCGGCGAGGGATTTCAGAGAGTTGTGCATGGCTTGACCCTTTCGAAGTTATTGTTTTGAAGGATGGAAGCGGCAGTTCAAACGCGATTGTCCTGGGCCATGACGAACTGGCGGCAACGCTCGCTGGTGGGGTTCTGGAAGACTTGCTGTGGCGTGCCTTCTTCTTCAACCAACCCTTGGTGCAAAAACATGACTTTGCTCGATACATCGCGGGCAAACGCCATTTCGTGGGTGACGAGGATCATGGTGCGGCCTTCTTCGGCGATGCCCTGGATCACCTTCAGCACTTCGCCGACCAACTCCGGGTCGAGGGCCGAGGTAGGTTCATCCATCAGCAATACGCGCGGGCGCATGGCCAGGGCGCGGGCGATGGCCACGCGTTGTTGCTGGCCACCGGAAAGGAAGGCTGGGAAGGTATCGCGCTTGCTGGCCAGGCCGACTTTTTCCAGCAGGTGCTCGGCGTGGGCGATGGCGTCCTTGCGGTCTTCACCCAGCACATACACCGGGGCTTCGATGACATTTTCCAGCACGGTGCGGTGGGGCCACAGATTGAAGCTCTGGAACACCATGCCCAGTTGCGTGCGCAGGCGAGCGACTTGATCCGGGTCGGCGATCAGCGGGTTGCCGGCGCGGTCCTTTTTCAGGCGCACTTCTTCGCCGTTGATGCGCAGGCTGCCGCTGCAAGGGATTTCCAGCAGGTTGATGCAACGCAGCAGGGTGCTTTTGCCCGAACCGCTGGAACCGATCAGCGACACCACATCGCCTTCGTTGGCGCGCAGGGAAATGCCTTTGAGAACATGGTGCGCAGCGTAGCTCTTGTGCAGAGCATCAATGGCGACCACTGGGGTGACTGGGTTCAAGGGTTTTCCCTCTTTATTTTTGTAAATTGATCAACCTGGACACCGCCCCCTGTGGGAGCTGGCTTGCCAGCGAAAAACGCAAGAACACCACGTTTATCCAGCCTGCCCATGTCATCGTTGACGACCAACGCCGGCAAGTTTGGGCGTGCCGTGCTGAAGGTCGAGAATAGCCACTGGCCATTTGAGGTCAATCGAGCATTTTTCCGTCGATCTTGAAATTTAATTCAACTGTCCGCTTTGCCGGTGGCTATGTCTGACGGCCGATTACGGCTATGGTGCGGGTATCTTTGAGCAGGTGAACATCCATGCGTTACCCCTCCATGACCGCCTTGCGGGCGCTGGACGCGGTGGCCCGGCTGGGCAGTGTGTCCGAGGCCGCTACCGAGCTGAACCTCACCCCCAGCGCCATCAGCCACCAGATCAAGAGCCTGGAACAAACCCTGGGCTTTGCCCTGACCGAGCGCACCGGGCGCAATATCCGCATCACTTGGCAAGGCGAGCGCTATGCCCGGGATATCCATGGGCTGCTGGCCAATATCCTCGAGGCTGGCCAGCGCTTTGATGGCCAGCAGGTCAGCGGGCGCCTGTGTATCAGCAGCCCGGCGGGCTTTGCCACCTATTGGCTGTGCACGCATATCGCCGACTTCCAGGCCCTTTATCCACAGGTCGAACTGCACCTGATTTCACCGCGTACCCCAGACGACACCAGCGACCACGGCGCCGACCTGTTTATCGCCTACGGCATGGGCGACTGGCCCAACCAGCATGTGCAGAAGATCGTTTCGCTGCGCTACTTCCCGGTGTGCAGCCCGCGCCTGGTCAACACCATGGGCGGCCTGAAGAACCCGGAACACCTGGCCGGCGCACCTTTGCTGCATATGATCGACTACTCCGACTGGCGCGTCTGGCTGGCCGCCGCCGGGGCGCCGAATGTCGATGTGCAGCGCGGCATCGTGTTTGCCGATGCGCACTTTGTGCAGTCGGCGTGCATCGCCAGCCAGGGTATCGCCATGGGCGACAACCTGATCAGCGGTGAAGCCCTGGCCAGGGGCTTGCTGGTGCGACCGTTCGAGACCGAGATCGAGTCCAACCGTGGCTATTACCTGGTGGCCGATCACCAGAAAGTCGAACGACCGGTGGTGCAGGCGTTTGGCGAGTGGGTGAAGTCGCAGCTGGGCGGCGGGCTTTGACGCCAGGCAATCCGTGAATTTTTTTTGCCAATGGCCGGTAAATTTTTTGCTTGTCCGCCCTCGGGTCGCACCCTAAGGTCTGGCCAATCGACACAGAACAATAAGAAGGAAGTGAGCAATGACCACCTGCGCCCAGTCCCTGGTTCGCCTGCTGGAAGGTTATGGGGTAGATACCGTGTTCGGTATCCCCGGCGTGCATACCGTCGAGCTCTATCGCGGCCTGCACGGCAGCCGCCTGCGCCATGTCAGCCCGCGCCATGAACAGGGTGCCGGTTTTATGGCCGACGGCTACGCCCGCGCCAGTGGCAAGCCGGGCGTCTGTTTCATCATTACCGGCCCGGGCATGACCAATATTCTGACCGCCATGGGCCAGGCTTATGCCGACTCGGTGCCGATGCTGGTGATTTCCACCACCAACCGCCGCGAACATCTGCGCCTGGGCCATGGGCATCTGCACGAGTTGCCGGATCAGCGCGCGATGGTCGCGGGGGTGTGTGCGTTCAGCCACACGTTGCAATCGCCTGAGCAATTGCCCGAGCTGCTGGCCCGCGCTTTCGCCGTGTTCAAATGTGCGCGCCCGCGCCCTGTGCACCTGGAAATCCCCCTGGATGTGCTGGACATGCCGGCCATCGACCTCAACCTGATGCCCCGCAGCCTGCCAGGCGCACCGGCCCCGGCGCCGGCCTCGTTGCGTGCGGCGTTGAATTTGCTCAACGACGCGCGCCGGCCGCTGATTCTCGCCGGCGGCGGTGCCCGTGATTGCGCCGAGGTGTTGCAGCAACTGGCCGAGCGCCTGCAAGCGCCGGTGGCCCTGACCACTAATGCCCGTGGCTTGCTGCCCATGAACCACCCCTTATTGCTGGACGGCGTGCAGTCATCCAAACATGGCCGCTCGCTGTTTGACGAAGCCGATGTGATCCTCGCCGTGGGCACGGAGCTTGGGGAAACCGACTACGACTTCTTCGGCCTTGGCCCACTGAAATTCAAGGCACCACTGATCCGTCTGGATATCGACCCGATGCAAGTCATGGGCGTGCAACGGGCCCATGTCGGGCTGGTGGGCGATGCCCGCGAAGGGTTGCAGGCGCTGCTGGATGAGGTCCGCCCACCTGCCCCGAGCGGGCGTTGGGCACAGGACAGCGTGCAGCGGGTCAACCGTCTGGAGCGCGAGACATGGAATGCCAAGCAACAGGGGCTGCAAGGCTTGCTGGACCTGCTGCGCGACAGCCTGGTCGACCCGTTGATCGTCGGCGATTCGACCCAGCCGGTGTATCAGGGCGCGGTGGGTTACCAGGCGCCGGCGGCCAACAGCTGGTTCAATGCTGGCACTGGCTACGGCACTCTCGGCTACGGGTTGCCGGCGGCTATCGGTGCCAAGCTGGCCAAGCCCGAGCGACCGGTGGTGGCGCTGGTGGGCGATGGCGGCCTGCAGTTTGCCAGCAACGAACTGATCGCAGCCCGGGAGGCAGGTATCGGCGTGATCCTGGTGGTGTGGAACAACCAGTGCTACGGCGAGATCCGCGACTATATGCAAGCCCGGGAAATCACCCCGCTGGGCGTGGATATCATGACCCCGGACTTTGCCGCGATGGCCCGCAGCTGCCATGTCGAGCACCACACGGCGGACACGCCACAGGCCTTGCACACGTTGTTGCAAACCCTGGCCACCAGCCGCCAACCGGTGATGATCGAACTCGACGCTGCGCAATACCTGCAAAACGCCTGAACCTCCCCCGGCCCTGATCCATATCAACGGGCCACCCTCGAAAATCCGCTACAACAAACCGGGGCTTACAAAGCCCCGGTTGTCCGCCTGATGACCTCATAAAAACGAAGATAAACCTGTACCCAGGGGCCAACCCCCAGGCCAGGTTATTAAAGGAATAATGCGATGGCCCTTTCTCTGTCACGTTTGGCCTTGATGGGGGCGACGCTGTGTCTTGCGCTTCCCCTGCACGCCAACGAACCTGCCAAACCCGATACCGAGCTGATCGCCCAAGGCAAATACGTGGCCCAACTCGGTGACTGCATCGCCTGCCACACCGCCAAGCAAGGTCCACAGATGGCCGGCGGCCTGGAACTGAGCACGCCCATGGGCACCATCTATTCCAGCAACATCACCCCGGACCGCGAGACCGGCATCGGTAACTACAGCTTCGAACAGTTCGACCGCGTGATGCGTGAAGGTGTGACACCTGCTGGTATGAACCTGTACCCAGCCATGCCGTATCCGTCCTACGCGAAGATGAGCGAAGAGGACATGCGCGCCTTGTTCGCCTACCTGATGCATGAGGTCAAGCCAGTGAGCCAGGCCAACCTCGAAGCAGACATGGGGTTCCCGTTCAACCAGCGCTGGGGCCTGGCGTTGTGGAACTTCATGTTCCTCGACAAACAACCGTTCCAGCCCGACCCGGCCCGGGATGCAGTGCTCAACCGCGGCGCCTATCTGGTCCAGGGCCTCGGCCACTGCGGCTCGTGCCATACCCCGCGGGGTATCGCCTTCCAGGAAAAAGCCATGAGCGACACCGGCAGCGGCGGCGAGCACTACCTGGGCGGGGAAACCGTCGAGCATTGGCGCGCCTTGAGTCTGCGCAACCTGTGGACGGTGGAAGACACCGTGCAACTGCTCAAGACCGGGCAGAACCGCTTTGCCACAGTGTCGGGCAACATGGTGGACGTGATCCGTCACAGTACCCAGCATTTCACGGACGCCGATCTGACGGCCGTCGCGACGTATTTGAAATCCCTGCCTCCGGGCAAGGACGACCTGCCGATGCCAGCGGTCGCCAAAGGCCCTGCCGAACTGCCCAAGGACTTGTTCACCAGCCGTGGCGGCCTGGGTTACATGCAGTTCTGCAGCGATTGCCACCGCAGCGACGGCGCCGGTGTGAAAGGGCTTTTCCCGGCATTGGCCGGCAACGCCGGCGTGGTTGCCAGCAACCCGACCTCGTTGCTGCACATTACCCTTACCGGTTGGGAAACCGCCGAGACCGCAGCCCATCCACGGGTCTACACCATGCCGGGCTTTGCGCGCCTGGGGAACAACGAAGTAGCGGAAATTCTCACCTTTGTGCGCACGCGCTGGGGTAACGAAGGCACGCCGATCAGTACCGCCCAGGTGAAGAAAATGCGTGACCAGCTCAACCCGGTCAGCACCGACTCATCGGCGTTCGAAACCCCGCGCCTGGCCAATCTGCTGGCAGCTTCGAATGCCGACCAAGTGATACGCGGCATGCGCTTGCACCTGCAAACCAAGGAACTGCTGCCAGACAATGTCGGCAACTCGCTGAACTGCACCAGTTGCCATCTCAATGCCGGCACCGTGGCGGATGGTTCGCCGTTTGTGGGCGTGTCGGCCTTCTTCCCCAGCTACGCCCCGCGTGCTGGCAAGGTGGTGAGCCTGGAAGAACGCATCAACGGTTGCTTCCGCCGCTCGATGAATGGCAAACCGGTGCAGCCACAATCGGCGGATATGCAGGCGATGGTGGCGTACTTCGACTGGATGAAAAACAACACCAAGCCCGAGGACAAGGTGCCTGGCCGGGGTGTCGGCAAGATCGACCCGGCCATCAAGCCCGACCTTGCCAATGGCGAACAGGTCTACGCCAAGCAATGCGCGGTATGCCATGGCAATGACGGCGAAGGCCTGGCCCGAGCGGACGGCACTTTGGTGTACCCACCGTTGTGGGGCGATCAGTCGTTCAACATCGGTGCCGGCATGGCCCGCACTTACACCGCGGCCGCGTTCGTCAAACGCAACATGCCGATCGGCTTCCACGAAAAATTCCCGTTGGGCCAGGGCGGCTTGTCGGACCAGGAAGCGGTGGACGTTGCCGCCTACTTCTCGCAAAAACCACGCCCGGACTTCCCGGACAAGGTCAAGGACTGGCCGAACGGTGGCAAGCCGGTGGATGCGCGTTACTAGCGCGGGGGTATTGGCAAAAAAACTGTGCCCTGTGGGGAATGGGGGCTGCTGCGCAGGAGGTCAACTGTGGTGAGCGGGCTTGTCCCGCGTTGGGTGGCGAAGCCGCCCCAAAGCCTGTTTGCTCGGTGTGTCAGGGGTAACTGGGGTGGGTTTGTTGGGGCTGCTGCGCAGCCCAGCGCGGGGCAAGCCCGCTCGCCACAACAAGCCCGGTTGCCACAACGGGCGCTCGGGCCGCAGTCGGCAGGCTGGCGCGGTAAATGTGGAGAGGGGGCTTGTCCTCCGTTGGGTGGCGAAGCCGCCCTAAAACCTGTTTGCTCGGTGTGTCTGGGGTAACTGGGGTGGGTTTGTTGGGGCTGCTGCGCAGCCCAGCGCGGGCAAGCCCGCTCGCCACAACAAGCCCGCTCCACAACGGGCGCTCGGGCCGCGGTCGGCAGGCTGGCGCGTTAAATGTGGAGAGGGGGCTTGTTCCCCGTTGGGTGGCGAAGTCGCCCTAAAACCTGTTTGCTTGGTGTGTCTGGCGTGGCTGGGGTGGGTTTGTTGGGGCTGCTGCGCAGCCCAGCGCGGGGCAAGCCCGCTCGCCACAAAAAGCCCGCTTGCCACAACGGGCGCTCGGGCCGCGGTCGGCAGGCTGGTGCGGTAAATGTGGAGAGGGGGCTTGTCCCCCGTTGGGTGGCGAAGCCGCCCTAAAACCTGTTTGCTCGGTGTGTCAGGGGTAACTGGGGTGGGTTTGTTGGGGCTGCTGCGCAGCCCAGCGCGGGCAAGCCCGCTCGCCACAACAAGCCCGGTTGCCACAACGGGCGCTCTGGCCGCAGTCGGCAGGCTGGCGCGTTAAATGTGGAGAGGGGGCTTGTTCCCCGTTGGGTGGCGAAGTCGCCCCAAAGCCTGTTTGCTCGGTGTGTCTGGGGTAGCTGGGGTGGGTTTGTTGGGGCTGCTGCGCAGCCCAGCGCGGGCAAGCCCGCTCGCCACAACAAGCCCGCTCCACAACGGGCGCTCGGGCCGCGGTCGGCAGGCTGGCGCGGTAAATGTGGAGAGGGGGCTTGTTCCCCGTTGGGTGGCGAAGCCGCCCCAAAACCTGCTTGCTCGGTGTGTCTGGGGTAGCTGGGGTGGGTTTGTTGGGGCTGCTGCGCAGCCCAGCGCGGGCAAGCCCGCTCGCCACAACAAGCCCGCTTGCCACAACGGGCGCTCTGGCCGCAGTCGGCAGGCTGGTGCGGTAAATGTGGAGAGGGGGCTTGTCCCCCGTTGGGTGGCGAAGCCGCCCCAAAGCCTGTTTGCTCGGTGTGTCTGGGGTAGCTGGGGTGGATTTGTTGGGGCTGCTGCGCAGCCCAGCGCGGGGCAAGCCCGCTCGCCACGACAAGCCCGGTTGCCACAGGTATAGGCACAGTCCCTATTGTGAAACCCGGTCCTTGCCTGCTGCCTTGGACCGGTACAACGCCTGGTCCGCCCGAGCCATCAGGTTGGTGGGCGACTCGTGGTCGAGGCGTTGTACCACCCCCAGGCTCAAGGTCACCTTGAAATCACCCACAGGGGGGATGTCGAGGACTGCCTGGCGGATACGCTCGGCCAGTGCCATGGCGGTTTCCACGGTGCTCTTGGGCATGATCACCATAAATTCATCGCCACCCCAGCGTGCCAGTAAATCGCCCTGGCGCACGCAATGCTCCAGGCGTTCGACTACCTGCAGCAGGGTGGCATCGCCCACGGCATCGCCCACGGCATGCCCGTGCTGGTCGTTGATCGGTTTGAAGTCATCGACATCCATGGCAATCACCGCCAACGGCAGGCGAAACCGCTGGGCGCGTTCGCATTCTTCCAGCAAGGCTTTTTCCAGGCGATAGCGGCTGGCGATACGGGTCAAGGTATCGCGCTCGGCCAGGGAGCGATTTTCGTCCAGTTGTAGCTGCAGTTGCTGGTTGACCCGCGACAGCTCACGGGTGCGTTCGGCCACCAGGGCTTCCAGGGATTGGTTGCGCCGCTCAAGTTGTTCCAGGGAGCGTTTGCGTTCGTGAATGCTGCGGTGTGCGCCGACCATACGCCACACCGAACCATCGGGATTGCGGGCGATCACGTAGCCACGGTCTTCGATCCATAGCCATGTGCCGTCTTTTTTTCGACAGCGGTACTCGACTTGATAGTGGGTGGCGCGGCTATTGATGTAGTCATCGAAGACTTTCATCACATGGGGGTAATCGTCGGGATGGATCACGCTTTCCCAGGTGAAGACGGTGTTTTCCAGGGAGTGGGGATTGTAGCCCAGCATTTCGTACCAGCCGGGGTTGCGGTAGACAAACCCGGTGTTGGCATTCCAGTCCCATATTCCATCGCTGACCAGTTCCATGATGGCATGGACCAGGTCGGCATTGACGTCGAAAAGCTCACCTTTCAACGGATCCTTATCGGATATATCGCCCATCTGCGCGCTCCCTGCGAGGGTGCTGGCTCACTATGGCCAGTCAGGTGTTAACGCCGATACTCCGTGGCTTGGCGTACTGTACAACGAGGCTTGCCTGCGTAGAAGAGGCCGCAAAACTATGGCTAAGTGCCATTGTTCGCGGCCTGCAGGCTATTGCGGCTCTACCATGCGCGTGGGCGGCGCACCGTTGGCATTGTGCTGGTAGATCGACTCAGGCTGGCCTTGTTCGTTGAAAAATACCTGGCCGATGCCGGCACTGTTCCACAGGCGCTCGCCGGCTTCGGCATGCTCCGGGATATACGGCACCACCTGCATGCGACGGCGACGGGTCAGCCAGTTCAGGGGCGAGCGCGGCGAGTACAGCCAGCGGTTGAGGCGGTCGAACCATTCCAGCAGGCGCGGCGGGAACTGGTTCTTGATGCCGCTGCTGGTGATCTGCCAGATATGCGGCCCGACATTGCGATGGCGGATCAGCACCTTGTAGACGAACGAGTAGTGCACATCCCCGGACAGAATCACGTAGTTCCCCGGGGTACGCGAGTGGCGGAAGATATTCAGGATCACTTGTGCGGCGCCACGGTGGGCCATCCAGTTTTCGGCATCTACCAATAGCGGGTAGCCGCACCAACTGAAGATTTTCTGCACGGTTTCGATCAGCTTGACGCCGAAGATCGGCGCGGGCGAAACGATGATGGCCGACGGGTGGTCCAGCAGTTCCTGTTGCAATTCGCTCAAGGCTTCCCAGTCCAGCAGGCCGGACGGTTGCTTGAGGGTGAACTCACTGCGCCAGCGCCGCGTGCGGGTGTCGATGACCACCAGCGCCGGAGTGGTGGGTAGCACGTAGTGCCACTGCTGGAATTTCAGGAGTTCTTCCAGCAATTGGTCCTGGCTGGGGGCATGCAGATGATTGTCGTGGTCCTGGGCGGTGGCGGTCAGGGCCAGGGTTTTTTCCACGATTAGGGCGAAGGCATCGGGGTTGTTGCCCCAGCCCTGGCAAAGCATGTAGGCAAGCAGGGCGTTGCCGATGATGCGCTTGGAGAAGGGGTTGCCGTAGGCGGTCTGCTCCCACTGGGCGCTGAGGTTCCAGTCATCGGTAATGTCGTGATCATCGAAGATCATCAGGCATGGAACATGGGCGAACACCCGGGCCACGCCGGCCAGGCCATCGCGAAACTTATCCACAGGCACCTGTTCACGGGCGTAGCGTGCCCGTTCTTCCAGGGATAACCGCGTGGGAGGGTGCGGGGCGATCAGGCTCCAAGGGGTTGGCGACCAGGCCAGCAGGTACATCGCCATGACTTCGGCGAAAGTTACCAGGTGGTTGTCGGCGGTGCTGCTGGTGAAGATCGGTTTCTTCACGCCGCCAAAGAAGCGTTCGCGCAGGGTCTCGTTGCTCTCCAGCGCCGGTAACAGGTCGGCGCGATGGTAGTAGCTGGCGGGGTGGTCGTAGAGCCGGGTGCTGTCGTCCACCACTGCGCCATCGAGATGTTCATCGAACAGGCCCAGGCGAGCAATCAGGCCATGAATGGCGCGCAGCATCGGCCCGGCGACATCGTCGGCATACACCTGGTCGCCGCTCATCATCAACAGGGCCGGGCGCTGGGCCAGGCTGCGATCTTCGGCCAACAGGCGGTCTGCGCAGAGCAGGCCTTCATCGGCGTAATGGTGGGGTTTGCGGCAAGAGCCGTGCAGCAACTGGCGGATACGGCTGTGCAGGATGAAATCCGGGGTCTGGGCATTGGCGTACAGCAGGTGCGGCGCCCACTCGGCGATGCCGCTTTGATCGTCGGTCAGCAGGTCATAGCTGATGGGCACGTCCTGGGGCAGCGGCGTGTCCAGCGTTACATCGATCAGGTGGATAAACGCTGCGCGACCTACGGGGATCACCTGGCAGCGGCTGGCGTCGAGGTCGATATCCAGCGACTGTTGGCGCGCGTGCTGGGTGAACTGCAATCGCAGGGTCAGTGCCAGCGCTCGACTGCCCACCAGCCACAACACCAGGCGCCCAGGTTCCAGACGACGCAACAGGGGGCCGGCGAGGACGGCGGGCAATATGTCGGGTTGCAGCATGAAAAAATGGCTCTGTGCGAAGGATGACAGCGCAGGTTAGCGCAGGGGATGTCGGTGTTTTGTCAACGCGGCAGGTGCGGGGCCCCGGCCTGGATCATCTACAGCAGGTTCCCACGGCCCAGGCTGTCCAGCGTGCCGGTGCTCTTGCGGCGGTCGTTGGCCGAAAGGCGGTTGAAGTCATTGGCCGGGCCCGCGGCGAAGGGCTGGTCGTAGGAACGTTTGTTGCGCGTGAGGGCGGGTTCGTCCGAGTGTGCAGGGTACTGATGCAGGTGTACGAGGGGGGAAGTGATAGTGGCGATCATCGGTATCGTCTCGGTAAGAATGTCTGGCGCTGCCATGGCGACGCCAACGCTACCTAGCAGGCTGATAGTCGAGCTATAAACAACTCGCTTCCAAATATGAATACGAAGAGCGCGACGCTGTGGCAAACGGCTCGCCACAGCACGCCCGATCAGAGGTGTGATTCTTTCGGCGCTTTTGGCACGGTAAAGCGGAACTCACTGCCACGTCCCAGCTCGCTTTGGGCCTCGATCCGGCCGCCGTGGGCCTTGACGATACCCTGGGTGATGTACAACCCCAGGCCGCTACCCGTGGGATTGTTTTCGGTCAGGGTCCAATAGCGATCAAACACATGGGGCAACTGGTCAGGGGCAATGCCCTCACCGGAGTCACGCACTGAAAACACAATTTCCTCGTCATTGCTCATCGCCGAAATACCGATAATGCCCTGGCGAGGTGTGAATTTGATGGCGTTGCCGATCAGGTTCGACAGCACCTGGAACAGGCGCTCGGGGTCGGCGTTGATCTGCAGGCCGGGTTCGGCGTTGAACGACAGGTCCACGCCCTTTTCCAGGGCCAGGGGCGCCAGCAGTGAGTAGGCCTCTTCGAAGATCTGGCTGACGTCCAGCGGCACCGGCCTGACGGTGTAGCGGCCCGCTTCGATTTTTGAGGTGTCGAGCAAATCTTCCAGCAACACATTCATGCGCCCGGCGGCTTGTTGCATGGTGTCGATTGCCGAGGAAATCCGCCGCGAGGTGTGGGTGCCATCGGAACTGAAAGCCTTTTGCATCATGCCGCAGAGCATCGAGATCACGGTCATCGGGTTGCGCAGGTCATGGGATACCACGGCTACCAGCTCATCCCGGGCGCGCACGGCCTGTTGTTCGCGCAGGACCTGGCGGGCCAGGTCGTTTTCCAGGGCCGAGCGGCGCAGATCGTTGGCGGCAAAGCGGTCGCCGGGGCTCCACTTGGTGGAGATGCCGGCCATTTCCACCTTCCAGATTTCAAACGAGGTGCGTGGGCGAAGGCGCAGGCCAGTGTCGGATTTCTCCAGGGCCAGCGGTTTCTTCGGGTCGCCGCTCCACTGGATGTTCTCTTTGACTTCCGGGCGGAACCACAGCACGCCGTTGTCCACCGGTTTGGGCAAACTCATGGCCATGACGCCACTGGCTACCGCCTGATAATCCGCCGCGGGCGGGTAGACCGCTGACAGATGGTGGCTGGCAAACACCGGTTGCCCGGTGTCCTTCAACCACTTGTGCAAGGCGCGGATCTGCTCCGGCTCGGGGCAGTTGCCGTAGCGGTGCAGTTGCTGGCCTTCAATGATTGCCACGCCGCCGGCCTGCACCAGGTCCATCAGCACCTGTGGACATTGGGCCAGGCCGTCGAACACCGCGTCCGATGAGTTGCTCATTGCCTGGTTAAGTTCGCCCAGGGCGTCGACCTTTTCTTCACGCTGGCGGCTGATATCCAGGGCTTCCATGGCGCTGATCTGCAACGACAGCACTTGGCCGATGGTCTGGCAGGTGGTGCGCAGATCGTTGGGCACGTGCAGCGGCTCGCGGTTACCGCAGCTGATCAGGCCCCACAATTTGTCGCCCTTCATCAGCGAGATGCTCATGGACGACAGCACGCCCATGTTCTTCATGTATTGGCAGTGGATCGGCGACACGCTACGCAGGGTGGCGAAGCTCAGATCCAGCGGCTGGCCGGTGTCCGGGCGCAGCTTGGGCAGCAGCGGCACCGGCTCGTAGTCGGCATTGGGGATGATCCGCAACCAGTTGGTGCGGTACAGCTCGCGGGCTTGTTGCGGGATGTCGGACGCGGGGAAGAACAGGCCGTTGAACAGTTCCATGGAGGGCGCGGATGCTTCGGCGATGACCTGGCCGTGGCCTTCCTCTTCGAAGCGATAAATCAGTACCCGGTCATAGCCGGTCATGGCCTGGATTTCGCTCACGCTGATTTCGTACAAGGCTTGCAGGGTTTTCGCCGACTGCAACCGTTGCAGCATCTTGCCCAGGTTGCTGGTGCGACCATTCTGGGACTTGGGCTGGAAGTGCTCGTAGTGTGGCTCGAATTCCAGCACCAGCACGCCTTGGTGGCGATGCAACAGGCCTTCGAACTGGCCACCGTTAAGGGTGACGTACAGTGGCGGGGCATCGATAAAGCTGGGTTGGCCGGCCATCTGGCGCACAACGTCGGTATGTTGCGTGCCCAGCAGCGTGTCCAGTGGTTGGCCGAGCAAGGCCTCGGGCTGGTGATTGAACAGGCTGACCACGTTGGCGCTGACTTGCACGATCCGCAAGTCTGGTTCGCTCAGGGTCAGCAGCACGCCGTGAGGCTGGATCGCACCGGGAAAACGGATTGGCTCGTCAGCACAGTTGGCCAGCAGTTGTTCAAAGTCATCGGGTTTCATAGCAGTACCTCCTGGCTGTCGAGCCATTGCTCAAAACAGCGAAATGTCGCACAGGCCGCGTCCACCGCCTGCTGACGGCCAAGGTCGTCCAGCGGGACGTGGCCCAGGTAGTCGAGAAAGTCTTTCCAGCGCCGACCGGTCTCGGCGCCATAAACATTGAGAAAGGCGCCGCCATTGCTGGCGTCCAGCCCCAGGCTGCGGGCCATCTCCCGGCGCAGCACCTGGCCGCCAAGGGTCGCGCCTTCGAGCACATACAACACGCCCAGGCAGGCGGCCGGTGTGCCGAGAGGAGGGAGGCTCGGGCAGAGGGGCAGGGCGACAATCGCTGGGTTAGCCAGGCCCAAGGCAATCAGGTCACTGTGCAGGGTTGGTGTTTTCACTCGCAGCGTCTGGTCGAATCCCACAGGAATCATCGCGCTGTCGTACAGTCGCGATTCTATCGGATGGTAGAAACCGTAGTAGGCCGCAAGCAGGCGGCCATACCAGTCGGCATCCAGCCCCGATGAAAAGAACGGCAAGCGTTTTTCCAGGGCCACATGGAGTTGGGCTGTGCCCGAGCGCAAGGCTTCAAGCAGGGAGGGCGCCGCGACGTCATGGGCCGGTGGATGCATGCAGGAAGCTCGGAGGGGTCGGCCAGGGCGGGCCATGGCTGACGCGTGAGTGAAGGGTGGACGCACAATTCTATACGCCCGACCGTCTGTATCTGAGAGGTCATAACGAAAAACCTGACGTTTTCGTCAGAAAAATAACCGGATACTCAAAAACAGACCTCACACTCTGTCGCGAAGTTCGATTGCCGCGATATTGCGATGCTATTAGTGCAGGGAGGTACCTTGCACCAACGCGGCTTGCACACAGTCGAGCAGCCGCTCTGTGCTCCAGGGCTTGGGCAAAAACTTCACCGTGCTGCCCAATTGTGCGGCCATCACCGTATTGCCTGAGGTCAGCACCACTGGCAAGGATGGCCAGCGATGGGCCACGACCTTGCTCAAGTCATAGCCGTTGAGCAGGCCGGGCATCTGGATATCGCTGACAATCAGGTCTACCGGATCACTGGTCCTCTCCAGAAAAATCATCCCCTCATCGGCCGAAGGGAAAGAGGTCACCACGGCGCCGAATTCCTCCAGCACGTCCACCATCAGCGAGCGAATAATCTCGTCGTCTTCCAATACCAATATCGATGGCTGAGCCATGATCCTTACTCCACCATCTGGGTTGAATAAGGTGGAGTGGCCAGTCAGGGGTTAGGTTCGATTGGATGTTTTTTATTCGATGGGTGGTCATTTGGTGCTATCTACGGCGGCTGCACAACCGCTATAGCTTGCGAGTCTTGGGTGGGTTAAGCCAGGATGTGGGCCGGAAAATTCACCGCAAGGAATGCCAGTGTGAAAGAGATGATCGGCGCGTTGATCGTCGTTGCCACCGTTTTGTTCGGTTGCACCGGGGTGTTGGTGGCAGTGGCGTTCAGCACCAAGAAAAGTCGCCTGGAAATACTCAAGAGCTTGAGCGGCATGAGCCTTGGCCGTGATCGCTTTATCGGGATAGCGCAGTTGTGGGCCAGTTGCTTCCAGCGGGTGTTCGGGCGCACGTTACTGGCCAGGCGCCAGTTGATCAGCATCCCGCTGTACACCTTGCTGGTGTCACTGGTGTTTTTTGTCGTGTGGCTGCTGGATCTCTACCTGTTTAAAAACCCTGAGCACGTGTTCAATGTGCCGCCGCCGCCCAATGTGCTGCAGGCGATCAAGGACTTTTATAGCAAGGGCCTGCTCGTCGCGATCGCGATCGATTGCGTGACCATCCAATTGACGAAATGGAGCATCAATGTGGGGATGCGCCGCGGCTTTGGTTCGTGGCGGTTTTTGTGGTGCTTTTCGGCGACGATTGCGTTGGCGTACCTGCTGTTCAGCGCGGCGGTTTACTGGTTTCGCTGGTCGGATATGAGCGAGCTGTACGCCATGTTGCCCGCCGACGAAGTGCGGCCGACGATCACGTTCAGTCCATTGCGCGATGTGCTGTATTCGATTTCGCTGTTTCAGCCCGTGACATTTATCTATGCCACGTCCGAAGGGCTTGTCTCCAGCTACTTCATGCCTGAGCCGATCCTGTTTTACTGCGCGGTCACCGGCACACTCTCACTGCTTACCATCACCGTGGCCTACCAGTTCGCCAGGGGCGCTGACTGGCTGCGACGCTTGTGCATGGGGGTTGTCAGCCACGTTGGCACGCCCCGGACCAACGCCATGAGTGTGGTGTTCATGATGTTGCTGGGGCTGGTGTTGGTGCCGTTATGCCTGATGACGATCTACCTGGCTGTCTGAAGATTCGGCCTATTGAGTCAGAAGCGCTCGTCGAGCAATGCCGGCAACGTCAGCTCCTTGACGAAGCTGGCCGATGACAGGCTCATGGCCATGCGCACCACCTGCACCACGTCATGTACCGGGATCAACTGCCCGTCGCCGCGCTGCTCGGCCTCAAGCCGGGAGGTGCTCAACGGGTCCTCGGTATTCAGGTAGCCCAGGTTCAGGCAGGTCACGCCCAGGCGCTGGTGCCGATAGCCTTCGCGCAGGGCATCGGCCATGCCGCGCAGGGCGAATTTCGACGCGCCAAACGTGACTTCCGGGCGCCCGCTCTGGGGCAGTCCCGAGGTCGAGCCGGTCAGGATGATGCGTGGGTTGGGGCTTTTTAACAGTACGGGCAGCAGGCGCTTGATCAGCAGCAGAGGCGCGGTGATGTTGCAACTGACGATGGCTTCCAACTGCGTGTCTTCATCCTTGAGAAAGCTGTAGGCCTCATCGAACGCCCGATCCTCCCAGATGCCCAGGTTATAGATCAGCGTGTCCAGGCCGTCCTGCGCCACTGCTTGTTCGATGAGCTGCGCGGCCTGTGCTGGTTGGCCAAGGTCGGCTTCTACCCACGACACTTCGGCGCCGGTGCTGGAGACCAAGCCAGTGGGGCGGCTGCGCGAGACACCGATCAAGGTATCGCCCGCCCCGCCCACGCCTTCCATAAATGCCCTGCCCAAACCTTTGCTTGCACCGACCACCATGGTTCTCATCGATCGCTCCTGAACTGACGTGCTGAGGGAAAGTGCGCATGCAAGCAGAGGGCGGGAGTGATGGCAATTGAATGGCTGTGTCTAAATGTTATGTCGGGCAGGGCGGGATTGTTCTTCGACTGATTTAGAATGATGGCTCTTTGATATTTGTCCAGCCGAAGCCAGGGAAGAAAATGAAACGGATCGAACGCGACTTCATCACCTTATTCAATTGCCTGTGGTATCAGGATTTTCCGGTGGAGGTCGATGCCGTCACCAACCGTGCGGGCTGGACGATTCATGTTGGGCTGGTGATGCGTCAGTGCGCCAAGTTGCTCGGCGCGCGTGCCTATTTCGAACAGAGTGGGCGCACCGATGCGGTCTTGAGGTTCCCGGACAAAAGCGTCTTGTCCCATGTCGAATGGGAGTGGGATGAGCCTCATAACAAGAAAGTAGAGGAAATCACCAAGCTGCTAAATCAACGAGAACCTGCGGCGTTTGCCACCTTCGTCTCCTACAGCAGCATCGATCACTTGCCCGCAGCTATAGAGAAGGCTTCCAGGCTCTGGGCCGAGGCCAGCAAACCGCTGATTTTCTTTATCGTGACCTTTGAACAGGTTGGGCGCGACCGACACTTCCTAGAACTGCAAACGCACTTTTTCAGCCGTGGCAAACACAAGAAAATCCGTTCGCAGCCAGCCCTGCCTTGGCAGATCAACCGGGCACGCTTCAATAACGTGGACGAGGACAAGTAAACCGCAGGCATAATTGCCGCCTTCACTGCTGAAGCCCTGACCTGGAGCCCCTGATGAAACCCGCTGCCTTACTGACTCTTTTGTTCACTGCCGCGCTCTTTAACACTTCGGCGACGGCAGCGGGTGATGCCGAGGCGGGTGGCAGGTTGTTCACCAAGACCTGCGGCGGTTGCCACAGTGTCGGGTTGAATGCGCGCGGCGGTTTCGGGCCACAGCTCAATGGGGTGATCGGGCGGCTGGCGGGTACCACGGCGGACTATCAGTATTCCGACGCGATGAAAAACTCAGGTGTGGTGTGGACGCGGGAAACACTTGCCGCCTATATCGAGAACCCGAAGAAAGTGGTGAGCGGCACCCGTATGATTTTCTGGGGGATCAGCGATCAGGAGAAGATCGAGAACCTGCTGGCGTATCTTGAGACTTTCCAGACGCAATAGCCCAACCCAGCCGCTACGAATATCTGATACACCGCATTTGGCTGGTTGGGGCTGCTTTGCAGCCCAGCGCGGGCGATGCGGCGCTCCGACAAGCCCGCTCGCCACAGACGAGCAGGCTGCCAGGATCAGGTGCCCTGGGGTGTTTCACCACGCGCTAGCCGCCCATTGATGTCATCGATCACCGCTGGCAGGTCGACGATGGTATCGATCAGGTAGTGTGGTCGCGCACCCTCAAACATCTGGGAAATACGCTCGCGCTCCTGGGCCAGTTCTTCGGCCGGTAGCGCTTTGTATTGTGCGTAAGTGCGCCCCAGCGCGTTGCCGGAGCAGGTCAGCGCCACCGTCCACATGCCGGCACTGCGCCCTTCCAGGATCCCTGGCCAAGTGTCATCGACCTTGACGCATGCCGCCACATCGCTGATGCCCAAGGCGATCACGTTGGCCAGGGCCTGGGCTGGATGTGGACGTCCGTTGGGCACTTCGTCAGTGGCCACCACATGATCGGCCACGTAGCCATTTTGCCGCGCCAACTCAACCACCTTGGCCATCACCACCGCCGGATAGCCCGAGCACGAGCCGATCTTCAGGCCTTTGCCCCGCAGGGTTTCAATTGCCTGCAGTGCGCCGGGAATCACCGCCGAATGCAGGGCGATTTTCTCTATCTGCAGTGGCATGAAACGCTCATACAGGGCGGTGACGTCCTCGTCGCTCGGCAGGCGATGGAACACGGCGCGATAACGTTCGGCAATCTGCGGTTGATTGCACAGGGTGCGGATGTGATCCCACTTGCCCATGCCCATGGGGCCGCGCGCTTCCTCCAGGGAAACCGCGACGCCGAACTCGGCAAAGGCTTCGACAAAAATCTGCGTGGGGGCGAAGGAGCCGAAGTCGACGACGGTGCCGGCCCAGTCCAGGACCGCGGCTTGCAGCTTGGCAGGTTGTTGGTAATGCATGAGCAATCTCCAGTTTCGGGTATGAGTGGGCCGTCCCCCGATAAACGGGGTAAGCCGGTTGCGTACAAAAAAATCAGGCGATTCAGGTAGCCGGTATGGGGCTGGCCTCAAACAGTTCGGCGATCATCGGGCGGTTGCGCCGGATCCCCAGGCAACACAGGTGGTAGTCGATGGAAAACGGGTGATCGACAAAGGTGATCGGGGTGGTGCCCGGCGTTTCGGCGTACTCCACCGCCGACACAAAGCCGATGCCGATGCCCTTGGCGATGGCATGCACGATGGCCTCGCGGCTGTTGAGCTGCATCACGCAGTTGAGGTCCACACCCAGGCGCTTGCAGCTTTCTTCCACCAACTGCCGGGTGCGTGAGCTGCGTTCGCGCATGACCCAGCGCTCCTGGCTGATCTGTGCGACGTGCACTTCTTTCTGCGCCGCCCAGGGATGGTCGTCGCGTACCACCGCGATGATCGGGTAGCGGCGGTACAGTTGCGTGTCGAAGCGTCGGTCAAATTCCGAGAGGGCCAGGATTGCCACGTCGATATCAAAGTTGAACAGGCGGTCGAGGGTTTCCTTCTCCGGGGAAAACGAGGTTTCCAGCTCGATGTCCGGGTGGCGTTGCATCAACTCGTACGTCAGGTTCATGGCGATTGGCGGCGACACCGCGCCCAGGCGCAACATCCCGGTCTTGCGCTGCTTGAAGCTGTGCAGCAATTGCATGGCCTCATCCTCCTGGCCGAACAGGCCCTGGGTGATTCCGTAGAGCGCGTGGCCGGCCGCGCTCATCTCGATAAAGCGCCCACGGCGGTGGAACAACTCCACCGAGAACTGCTTTTCCAGGGCGTTCACCTGTTCGCTGACCGTTGGCTGGCCGACGCTCAAGTACTCGGCGGCGAGGGTGAAACTACCGGTCTTCGCCACCGCATGAAACGAACGCAGCCACTTGTGGTACTGGTACATAACGGGTCCTGTTCCAGAAGGCGTCAACGGCGGATAAACAGGGCCACCACCGCGCTGCACAGGCAGGCCGAGGTGACGACGATGAAGATCAGCGACGTATTGCCGGTACTGTCGAGCATACTGCCGATCAGCGGTTCCGCCAGGCCAGCGAACAGATAAGACGAGAAGTTCATCACACCGGTTGCGGTGCCTGCGCGCTTGGCGCCTACCAAGTCCGGGCACAGAGCCCAGAAGCTGGATGCCGGGCCGTAGACAAAGAACCCGCACAGAAACAGCGCCACCAGGCCGATTGCACTATGGGGCGGCAGGCTCCACATCCACAGGCTGGTGGCGGCGCCGAGGAACATATAGAGCATGATCGCCAGGTAGCGCTTGGAGCCGAACAGCTTGTCGGACACCCAGCCATTGCTCAGGGCGCCGACGGCCATGCCGACTGGCAGGGCGACGGTGATCCACTTGGGATCGATCATGCTGTCGCCGCTTTTCCAGTTGGCGCCTAGAAAATGCACCGGTACCCACACGATCAAGCCGTAGCGCGCAGCGTTCTGGAAGCCCAGGGACACGGCGGCGATGATCAGGCGCGCGTTTTTCAGCACGGCTTTGTAGCGCTGTGCCGAGGTTTCTTCGGTGTCCTGGGCCACTTCATGGCCCTTGTCCTCGGCGTTGGCCACGCCGGTATCGGCCAGGGGCTCGAAGCCAAGATCCTGTGGGCGTTCACGGGCCACCAGGTAAAACAGGATGCCCCCGGCCAGCATCAGCAGGACTGGCAGGCGGAAGATCCAGCGCCATTCCAGGTGCAGCACCTCCAGCACCACGATGGAGGTCACATAGGACAGCACCGAGGCACAACCGGCGGCGAACACATAGAAGCCATAGACCCGGCCGCGCTCGCTGGCGCTCCACCAATTGGAGATCAAGCGGCTGCCCGGGGCCCAGCCCAGTGCCTGGAAGTACCCGTTGATGCCCCACGGCAGGATCAATCCGGCAAAGCCACTGGCAAAACTGGTGACCCAGTTGGCGCCACAGGACAGCACCGCGCCCAGGGTCATGATGCGCCGGCCGCCGAATTTGTCGGCCAGGTTGCCGTTGATCGCCTGGCCAATGGCATAGGCCCAGAGCATGGCGGCCGAGATCCAGCCCAGCACCTCCTTGGTCAGGCCGAACTCGGCCTGTATCCCCGGGATGGCGAAGCCGAAGGTCTGGCGCCCGGTGTAGAAAAACAGGTAACAGAACATCGCCGCCAGCAGCATGCGCCACTGGGCAACACGGAACGACGCCGAGCGAACGGCAGGGACAGGCAGGGTGTGTGCACGATTCATGATGTTTTCCTTATTGTTATTCGCCCCCGAAACCGCAGCGACGGGGTGGCACGCTTTACAGGTGCAAGAGGAAAGACTGAATTGCGTTGGGCTCAGGCGGCCCTGGAACCGATAAAGTTCTTGCCGCGTGCCCCTTGCAGGGCGAAGCGGATCATCGCGTCGGCCTCGGTGGGCGTGACGCCGTAGTCGGCGAACTCGGTTTTTACGTCCAGGCTGTGCAGGAAGTTGCGCAACTGGGTCTGGGCTTTATCCAGGTCATTGCCGAACACCCGGCGCAGCGTGTGATCGCGCGCCGCGTCATGCCCCCACGCAAACCCCAACACCAGCGGCAAGGTAAAGGAGCAGGCGATGCCATGGGGCAGGCCGTGGTGCAGGGTCATTTCGTAGGAAATGGAGTGGGCCAGGGCGGTCTTGGTATTGGAAAACGCCAGGCCTGCCTTGAGTGCCGCCAAGGCCATGCGTGAGCGCAACTCTGGGTTGCCAAGGTCGCGCCGCAGTTGCGGCAGGCACTCCAGGATGTCCTCGATGGCGGACACCGCAAAAGTGTCGGAAACCGGGTTGGCGTTGATATTCCAGATCGACTCCAGTGCGTGGGATAAAGCATCGAGCCCTGTAGATACGGTGACCCCGGCTGGCACCGTGAGCATCAACTGTGGATCAACAATCGCTACCTTTGGCCAGGTGCAGTCCAGGTGCAGGGAGTACTTCTTGTGGCTGGCCGAATCCCAGATCGTCGCCCAGGGCGTCACCTCGCTGCCGGTACCCGCGGTGGTCGGCGCCGCGATCAACGTCTTGCAATGGGCCGGTACAAACGGTTGGCCGGTCGCCAACAACGCCAGCAACTCATCGAACTGCCCGGACGCGGTGCCGACGATCAATGCCTTGGCCGTATCAATTGCACTGCCACCACCGACGGCCAGCACCACATCACAACTTCCGGCCTGCTGCCAGAAACGCTCATAGGTGCCACGCAGTTGAGCGACATCGGGGTTGGGCTGCACATCCTCGACCACATACACCAGACGCTCGCCCAGCAGTGCCTGGATCCTATCCACCAAGCCCAGCGCACGGGCTTCCGGAAAGGTGACGAGCGTGACGGTCTGCTGCGCGGTGATACTGGCCAGGTCTTGCAGGCAACCCCAGCCGAAGCGAGTGTCTACCGGGTTGTGGAATCGGGCGGTCATGGCGTTTTCCTGGTTTTTGTTGTTGGAAGTGGCGCCAATAGTCGGGGAGGGTGGGGGATAGCTCAAATCGATAGATTGGGGGGATGGATTGGTTGGGCCGATAGTGGGCCTGAATGGACAAGTGCGGGGTCGGTGACTGAACTGATTTGACGGTTGGATGCTTCCAGCGCTCACTGCGCCTCGGCGCCGAAAGCTCCAACCCCTTGCATCAAGCGTCTACGGGCCAGGTGCCTCGGCGCACCATCTCCCTGACACGATCAGCGCCATTGGCCCTGACCAGCAATTCCATGCGGGCTTTTTCGATAGCTTCGGCGCTCCATTGATCGGTCGCCATGGTGGCTTTTTCATGGGACCAGCCGTTGTCGTAATGGCGCACGACAAATTGCCGCTGGTACTCCCACATCGGCGTCCCGGGGATCGGGGTGACGATAAACGGGTTGGCATAGGCCATGCCGGCGCCCATCAGGTTGACGGCGTAATCGATGGTCCGGTCGATCAACTCCAGGCTTTCTACAAAAGGCTTTTGCCCAGGCCCCGCGGGAGGGTTGACGAACCCCAGCATGAACCCGCCGGTGACTTGAATCCCGTGTTCGGTGAAAATTTCTATGAGTTCGAATGTGGAGTGTTGAATGGCATTGAGTCGGGATTTGTTGGAGTTGACCAGGGCGTCCTCGTTCGCGCTCTCCACCGCAAGGTAGATGTTGTAGCAGCCATTTTCGGCAATCGAGCGAATGAACTCCCTTGCCGTCAGTCCTCCTTTGACCGCTTCGATCACATTGCGATATTGGGGGCTCTTGCGCTCCTTTTCGTCCATCTGGGCGATAAAACGCTCACCCAGGTGCAGCAGGATCAGGTTGAAGAGGCTCAACCCGCCTTCCTCAACCCAGGGCAAGTCATGTTTTTTCAGCAGCCGACCGACCTCCATGGCATACAGCGGGTCGTGCATCAGGTGATCGTCCTCGATCAACACCTCGGTCACGCCTTGCTTGACCAAGTCGGCCAAGTGCAGGTCAAACCAGTCGAGGCCCAGGGCGCGCCAAGGGCCATTGATTTTCGGGATGTAGCAGAAGTTACAGTTCACGTTGCAGCCAATCGTGGAGAATATCTGCGCCCAGGCACCGTACTTGCGCACCCGTGCTCCGGAGGAGTGGTAGGGCTGCAGGTAATGGTTCATGTCCAGGAAGCTGAAATCCGGCAAGGGCATCAGGCCAAGCCGCTCGTCGAGGTCCTGGCGCTTGGGGACGATGCTCAGATAGCTGGACTTGTGGCTAGGGCGAACCAGTTGCCCACGGCTGTCGCGGTAGGCCACGCCAGGCACGGCATTGATGTCGGTGCCCTCGTGGGTCAAGGCATCGAGCAGCAGTGTGAAGGCGCGGTCGGCTTCGTTGATCAGTGCAAAGTCGAAGGCCGAATCCAGCAGCGCGTTTTTCCAATCACCACTGGAATGAGCACCGCCGGTGACCAGGACCAGGTTGGGGTCGATATTCCTTACCAGTTCAGCCAGTGCACGGGCATTGCCCCATTGCACGGTGTAGTTGCATTGGATGCCGACAATATCGGGCTGCGCGGTTTCGATGATCTTGCGCATCTGCGCATCGGTCAGGCCGTAGCGGATCAGGTGGCCCTGGTCGACCTTGACCAGGCTGGACTCCTGGGACCAGCCGGCAAAGGGCGCATCGACAATCTGCACCTCATAACCCGCACGCCGGGCGACGGTGGCGATGCGCAACAGACCGATGGGGGTACCGGCACGTTTCATGACTTCAAATGTATCAATGCCGATGCGGGCGAATGCGCTGTCGTCCAGCGTGGGCTCGATCAGGCGCGTGTAAGGGGGAACAAACAACAATACGCGAGGGGCTTCGCCATTGGCACGCCGGCGGATGCCGGTGCGGCTGCTCAGTAACGATGGCTGTCCCAGGTGACTGAGCAAGGGCCGTGTGGGCGCAACCGAAAAACCGGGGCCGCAGCTCTCGATCCTCACGGTATCTTGCGAAGCGATCAAATCCATTTGTCTATCTCCTGGGGGGCTCGATATCAGCGTGAGGTTTTGCGTGAGCGTGAAGTGGCAATGACGGCCCCTGCGATGATTAACGCGGCAGGGAGCAGCAGGATCGGCTTGGCGTCGCTTTGCCCTACGGCAATCAGCAGCAGTGTGGAGAACAGCGGCGCCAGGTAAGACAAGGCGCCAAGCATCGCCAGGTTGCCGTGCTTGGTTGCGTGATCCCATGCGAAAAAGGCCAGGCCTACCGGGCCGAGCCCCAGCGCGACGATTGCCGCCCATTGGCCCGCGCCAGGCTGCACTGTGGTTTCGAAGGCCAGGTGGCACAGCAATCCGGCGATTGCGACCAACCCGCAAATGCCGCCGATGATGCTGCTGGGGACATTGCTGAAGCGCCGGTTCACCACCGAGTAAATCGACCAGACCCAGGCACAGGCAAAGGCAGCGGCGTAACCGACAATCGGCATCGCCAGGCTTTCACCCTGGGCGCGCTGTTGCATGATGAAGGCCGTCCCTGCCAGACCGAGCAATGCCCCCAGCAGTTGGCGCTTGCGCAGCGACTCACCAGTGGAAAACCCCGACAGCAGGACGATCAGCAGCGGCCACAGGTACGCAATAAGGCTGGCTTCAGCCGCCGGCGCGGCCTTCAGGGCGAAAAAATACAGAGAGTGATAGACAAAGATGCCGGCGAAGCCCGTTGCCCACACGTACCAGGGCTGGCGCCAACTGCTGAACCCCTCAGCGCCGCGCATACCCAGCATCAACAGACTTGCCACGAATGCGACGGCGAAACTCGATGCCAGCAACTGAAAAGCCGGGATTCCTGCGGTCAATGTGGTCAACAGTGCCAGGCACGCCCACAAAAACACTGCAATGACCCCAATCAGGGTGGCACCTGCGGCGCCCTTGGCAAGGGTGAAGGATGCGTTGGAAGTGCTCATGCTGCCCCGTCTTTAGATGATCCTAATGCCGGGACAATAAAAAAGTTTCGAGGGGCGCGTATTGATCGGGCCTGCCAAAAAAATGTTCAGGCCTGCTGTTTTCAATGATCGCGTGCTTGTTTACGCACAGCCGCCGGGGTGAGGTTGCGGGCTTTCTTCAGGGCATGGCTCAACGCACTCTGATCGGCATAACCGGCGCGGTGCGCAATATCAATGATCGACAGCGAGGTCTGGCGCAACAGATCGACGGCCAGGTTCAGGCGCAAGGTCGCGATGTGGGTGAACGGGGTTCGTTTCATGTGTTGTCCGAACAAGACATACAGCCGCCGCTCGCTGGTGCCCGCGTTACGGGCAATGTCATGCACTGTCAGGGGCGTACTCAGGTGCTGCTCGATGTAGGCCAGCGCCCTGGCGAGAATGAGTTGCCCGGGGTCGTTCGGCGGGGCGTCGGGTTGCAGCAATGAGCCCAAGAGCAAATGGCTCCATGACTGGGCCATTTCTGGTGAGTTGACCAGCCATGTTCCGTTGTTGTTTGCGTAGTCGAGTAAATGCCGGATCTGGGGGCGGACCGCGAAAAAGCGTTTGTCATGGAGCGGATCCAGGAGCTGCGCGGTGCTTGGCTGCTGTTGTTCGGCAGGCGGCATCAACACGTCCAGTACCAGGAAACTGTTACGGGTATTGGCCAGGAACGTATGCCGGGCGCCGGCGGCAATCACCACGCCCTGGCTCGCATCGACTTTGCCACCCCATCCGTCGACCTCAATCTCCATCGACCCGGATTGGGGGAGGACTATTTGATGAAAATCGTGCTCGTGCAGCTCGATCTGCCCGGAATAAGAGCGCAGCGCCAGAGAGAACGATTGGGGGGGAGTGGCGCTCATCCGTGACGCTCCTTGGGCTGAAGCACTTATCCTACGTCAGCCATCGGGCTGGGAGCCAGAGCAATGAAACAGTTGGCAACCGCTGGGAGTATTGCCAGCCGATCATCCCAACAGATGTTTAGAGATCAGCCTGGAGATTTCGACAATCGAGGTCTTGCCGGTGAACTCGAACTTCACTTTGCCCAGCGATGAGAAGTAGATCTCCAGTTCCGAATCCAGGTCGAACGTACCGGAGGTTTCCACCGAGTACGCGACGATGTTTTTGTAGGGCAGTGAGGTGAAGTCTTTCTTGCTGCCGGTGATGCCTTGTACGTTCACGGCGATGATGCGTTTGGTGGTGAACACCACGCCGTCGCGCATGGCTTTATAGGCATCGACTACTTGTTCGTCATCGAGCAACAGCGAAGCAACGCGTTCGGCATACTCGTTGTTTTGCTTGAGTTTGAAGAAGCCTTTGTTGTTGAAGTCGATCATTGGAAGGTCCTTGGGGGGCTGGGAGGGTGCTACAGGATTGCCTTGAGGTAGTCCTTGAGTGCTTCGAGTGGGGGATTGAGTTCCTCTAGTGTCGAGGCTTGCTGGACGTCAGTCATAAGCTTTTGCAGCTCGCGGCCCAACACCCTGTTGGCTCCGCCCAAGGTCGCCAGGGCCTGCTTGGTGCATTCATCTACCTTGTGTTGGATGGTTGGCAGGTCGCCACTGCGCACCAACAACCCAAACACCTCCCGCTCGTAACCATCCATGACCAGATCGTCGCGCAGGATCGGGCTGCCATCTTCGGTCTCATGCACCAGTTTGAGGGCGAATAGAGCAACGGCTTCGAGCGTCAATTCCATGGTCCTGGGTCCTCTCCTATGGAGTGCAGCGGGGGTGGTCATTTTTCTGCAGGCGAAAAAAAGACCTTGAGTTTCAAGGCCTTTCTTTAAAGCATTAATGGCTTGATTTGTATAGATTAAATTGGATGTGGCGGTAGGTGGGTGGCGCGTTATTGCAGGGGTACATATATGTCGGTCTGCCATTGATCCTGCGGGGTCTCGGGATAAACGCTCAGATAATCGAAGAACAGGGGGTGGTCGCGCAGTTCCTCGCCGCTGGTGGGTAGCCAGTCGCGATAGATCGGGTAGATGGTCTCGCCGATGTGGTCCGTCGAGCCCACGTGGCGCACGACAACGCAACGCCCTCCTGGGATAACGCGCTCGGTTACGCCGAACTCATTTGCGGCCACGGCCTCGTCAATTTCACCGCAGAGTGCAAACCGGAATGCTTCGGGCGGGGTTGTATCGGGGTTGCCGAAAGGAATGCCAAAGCTGCGACTTGATTGCACGGGAGACTGTCCGCTGCGCATGCGCCACTCGGAAAACCTGCGCACACTCTCGCTAACGAGCCCGGGAGCGCCACAGTGTTCGAGTGTTGCCACTCTGACGGGGTGAAACTCTACGATTCGTACGTGCATGATGATGTTCCTTGAGAAGTGAGGGATGGTGAACACCGAACTCCAGACCTGCCAACTGGGCTGCTTCCTGAACGCACTCGGTGCCATACCGAACGCTCGCCGGAATGCCCTGGAAAAAGCCTCGGGGCTTTCGAAACCTGCACCGAAGGCTGCTTCCAGTACCGAGTAACCCGGGGTGGAGGCCAGGCAATGCGCCGCGCGTCGTAACCGCATCAATTGCACGTAGCGTGAAACTGGTACGCCGACGAAGGCAGTGAATTGCCGATGGAAGTGAAACGCCGAAAAATTCGCCACTTGGCTCAACGCCTTCACGGACAGGTCACCTTCGAGATTGGCTTCTATATAGGTGAGGACTGCATTGAAGCGTTGTGTGTAGGCGGCGTTGCTCGACAAGTCAGACACTGGATGGAGGCTCCTGGAGTTCGGTAGGCCATAGCGTCAGGGATTCCCGCATGCCCGCGCCTAGCCGTGCTTGCTGAGGTAGTGCTTGGGCTGTCTAGGACGTTTCATGATGGCAAATCAGGCGCTTTGCAAAGAATTTTCAGGCGGGGGTTGACCACGTGTTTTAATCCTGTATTATTCGCCTCCCGCTGACGAGAGATCGGAAGCGCAAGTGGTTGAAGTTGTTGAGGAAATCCTCGAAAGCTTCTGAAAATAACCACTTGACAGCAAATGAGGCTGCTGTAGAATGCGCGCCTCGGTTGAGACGAAAGATCTTAGCCAACCGCTCTTTAACAACTGAATCAAGCAATTCGTGTGGGTGCTTGTGGAGTCAGACTGATAGTCAACAAGATTATCAGCATCACAAGTTACTCCGCGAGAAATCAAAGATGTAACCAACGATTGCTGAGCCAAGTTTAGGGTTTCTTAAAAACCCAAAGATGTTTGAACTGAAGAGTTTGATCATGGCTCAGATTGAACGCTGGCGGCAGGCCTAACACATGCAAGTCGAGCGGTAGAGAGAAGCTTGCTTCTCTTGAGAGCGGCGGACGGGTGAGTAATGCCTAGGAATCTGCCTGGTAGTGGGGGATAACGTTCGGAAACGGACGCTAATACCGCATACGTCCTACGGGAGAAAGCAGGGGACCTTCGGGCCTTGCGCTATCAGATGAGCCTAGGTCGGATTAGCTAGTTGGTGGGGTAATGGCTCACCAAGGCGACGATCCGTAACTGGTCTGAGAGGATGATCAGTCACACTGGAACTGAGACACGGTCCAGACTCCTACGGGAGGCAGCAGTGGGGAATATTGGACAATGGGCGAAAGCCTGATCCAGCCATGCCGCGTGTGTGAAGAAGGTCTTCGGATTGTAAAGCACTTTAAGTTGGGAGGAAGGGCAGTAAATTAATACTTTGCTGTTTTGACGTTACCGACAGAATAAGCACCGGCTAACTCTGTGCCAGCAGCCGCGGTAATACAGAGGGTGCAAGCGTTAATCGGAATTACTGGGCGTAAAGCGCGCGTAGGTGGTTAGTTAAGTTGGATGTGAAATCCCCGGGCTCAACCTGGGAACTGCATTCAAAACTGACTGACTAGAGTATGGTAGAGGGTGGTGGAATTTCCTGTGTAGCGGTGAAATGCGTAGATATAGGAAGGAACACCAGTGGCGAAGGCGACCACCTGGACTGATACTGACACTGAGGTGCGAAAGCGTGGGGAGCAAACAGGATTAGATACCCTGGTAGTCCACGCCGTAAACGATGTCAACTAGCCGTTGGGAGCCTTGAGCTCTTAGTGGCGCAGCTAACGCATTAAGTTGACCGCCTGGGGAGTACGGCCGCAAGGTTAAAACTCAAATGAATTGACGGGGGCCCGCACAAGCGGTGGAGCATGTGGTTTAATTCGAAGCAACGCGAAGAACCTTACCAGGCCTTGACATCCAATGAACTTTCTAGAGATAGATTGGTGCCTTCGGGAACATTGAGACAGGTGCTGCATGGCTGTCGTCAGCTCGTGTCGTGAGATGTTGGGTTAAGTCCCGTAACGAGCGCAACCCTTGTCCTTAGTTACCAGCACGTTATGGTGGGCACTCTAAGGAGACTGCCGGTGACAAACCGGAGGAAGGTGGGGATGACGTCAAGTCATCATGGCCCTTACGGCCTGGGCTACACACGTGCTACAATGGTCGGTACAGAGGGTTGCCAAGCCGCGAGGTGGAGCTAATCCCACAAAACCGATCGTAGTCCGGATCGCAGTCTGCAACTCGACTGCGTGAAGTCGGAATCGCTAGTAATCGCGAATCAGAATGTCGCGGTGAATACGTTCCCGGGCCTTGTACACACCGCCCGTCACACCATGGGAGTGGGTTGCACCAGAAGTAGCTAGTCTAACCTTCGGGAGGACGGTTACCACGGTGTGATTCATGACTGGGGTGAAGTCGTAACAAGGTAGCCGTAGGGGAACCTGCGGCTGGATCACCTCCTTAATCGACGACATCAGCTGCTCCATAAGTTCCCACACGAATTGCTTGATTCATTGAAGAAGACGAAAAGAAGCAGCCCGAAATTGGGTCTGTAGCTCAGTTGGTTAGAGCGCACCCCTGATAAGGGTGAGGTCGGCAGTTCGAATCTGCCCAGACCCACCAATTTTGTGTGGGAAACGCCTGTAGAAATACGGGGCCATAGCTCAGCTGGGAGAGCGCCTGCCTTGCACGCAGGAGGTCAACGGTTCGATCCCGTTTGGCTCCACCACTACTGCTTCTGTTTGTATAAAGCTTAGAAATGAGCATTCCATCGTTGTGATGGTGAATGTTGATTTCTAGTCTTTGACTAGTTCGTTCTTTAAAAATTTGGGTATGTGATAGAAAGATAGACTGAACGTTACTTTCACTGGTAACGGATCAGGCTAAGGTAAAATTTGTGAGTTCTCTTAGTTGAGAAATTCGAATTTTCGGCGAATGTCGTCTTCACAGTATAACCAGATTGCTTGGGGTTATATGGTCAAGTGAAGAAGCGCATACGGTGGATGCCTTGGCAGTCAGAGGCGATGAAAGACGTGGTAGCCTGCGAAAAGCTTCGGGGAGTCGGCAAACAGACTTTGATCCGGAGATGTCTGAATGGGGGAACCCAGCCATCATAAGATGGTTATCTTACGCTGAATACATAGGCGTAAGAGGCGAACCAGGGGAACTGAAACATCTAAGTACCCTGAGGAAAAGAAATCAACCGAGATTCCCTTAGTAGTGGCGAGCGAACGGGGACTAGCCCTTAAGTGGCTTTGAGATTAGCGGAACGCTCTGGAAAGTGCGGCCATAGTGGGTGATAGCCCTGTACGCGAAAATCTCTTAGTCATGAAATCGAGTAGGACGGAGCACGAGAAACTTTGTCTGAATATGGGGGGACCATCCTCCAAGGCTAAATACTACTGACTGACCGATAGTGAACTAGTACCGTGAGGGAAAGGCGAAAAGAACCCCGGAGAGGGGAGTGAAATAGATCCTGAAACCGTATGCGTACAAGCAGTGGGAGCCCACTTTGTTGGGTGACTGCGTACCTTTTGTATAATGGGTCAGCGACTTATTTTCAGTGGCGAGCTTAACCGAATAGGGGAGGCGTAGCGAAAGCGAGTCTTAATAGGGCGTCTAGTCGCTGGGAATAGACCCGAAACCGGGCGATCTATCCATGGGCAGGTTGAAGGTTGGGTAACACTAACTGGAGGACCGAACCGACTACCGTTGAAAAGTTAGCGGATGACCTGTGGATCGGAGTGAAAGGCTAATCAAGCTCGGAGATAGCTGGTTCTCCTCGAAAGCTATTTAGGTAGCGCCTCATGTATCACTGTAGGGGGTAGAGCACTGTTTCGGCTAGGGGGTCATCCCGACTTACCAAACCGATGCAAACTCCGAATACCTACAAGTGCCGAGCATGGGAGACACACGGCGGGTGCTAACGTCCGTCGTGAAAAGGGAAACAACCCAGACCGTCAGCTAAGGTCCCAAAGTTATGGTTAAGTGGGAAACGATGTGGGAAGGCTTAGACAGCTAGGAGGTTGGCTTAGAAGCAGCCACCCTTTAAAGAAAGCGTAATAGCTCACTAGTCGAGTCGGCCTGCGCGGAAGATGTAACGGGGCTCAAACCATACACCGAAGCTACGGGTATCATCTTCGGATGATGCGGTAGAGGAGCGTTCTGTAAGCCTGTGAAGGTGAGTTGAGAAGCTTGCTGGAGGTATCAGAAGTGCGAATGCTGACATGAGTAACGACAATGGGTGTGAAAAACACCCACGCCGAAAGACCAAGGTTTCCTGCGCAACGTTAATCGACGCAGGGTTAGTCGGTCCCTAAGGCGAGGCTGAAAAGCGTAGTCGATGGAAAACAGGTTAATATTCCTGTACTTCTGGTTATTGCGATGGAGGGACGGAGAAGGCTAGGCCAGCTTGGCGTTGGTTGTCCAAGTTTAAGGTGGTAGGCTGGAATCTTAGGTAAATCCGGGATTCTAAGGCCGAGAGCTGATGACGAGTTACTCTTTGAGTGACGAAGTGGTTGATGCCATGCTTCCAAGAAAAGCTTCTAAGCTTCAGGTAACCAGGAACCGTACCCCAAACCGACACAGGTGGTTGGGTAGAGAATACCAAGGCGCTTGAGAGAACTCGGGTGAAGGAACTAGGCAAAATGGCACCGTAACTTCGGGAGAAGGTGCGCCGGTGAGGGTGAAGGACTTGCTCCGTAAGCTCATGCCGGTCGAAGATACCAGGCCGCTGCGACTGTTTATTAAAAACACAGCACTCTGCAAACACGAAAGTGGACGTATAGGGTGTGACGCCTGCCCGGTGCCGGAAGGTTAATTGATGGGGTTAGCTAACGCGAAGCTCTTGATCGAAGCCCCGGTAAACGGCGGCCGTAACTATAACGGTCCTAAGGTAGCGAAATTCCTTGTCGGGTAAGTTCCGACCTGCACGAATGGCGTAACGATGGCGGCGCTGTCTCCACCCGAGACTCAGTGAAATTGAAATCGCTGTGAAGATGCAGTGTATCCGCGGCTAGACGGAAAGACCCCGTGAACCTTTACTATAGCTTTGCACTGGACTTTGAATTTGCTTGTGTAGGATAGGTGGGAGGCTTTGAAGCGTGGACGCCAGTCTGCGTGGAGCCAACCTTGAAATACCACCCTGGCAACTTTGAGGTTCTAACTCAGGTCCGTTATCCGGATCGAGGACAGTGTATGGTGGGTAGTTTGACTGGGGCGGTCTCCTCCTAAAGAGTAACGGAGGAGTACGAAGGTGCGCTCAGACCGGTCGGAAATCGGTCGTAGAGTATAAAGGCAAAAGCGCGCTTGACTGCGAGACAGACACGTCGAGCAGGTACGAAAGTAGGTCTTAGTGATCCGGTGGTTCTGTATGGAAGGGCCATCGCTCAACGGATAAAAGGTACTCCGGGGATAACAGGCTGATACCGCCCAAGAGTTCATATCGACGGCGGTGTTTGGCACCTCGATGTCGGCTCATCACATCCTGGGGCTGAAGCCGGTCCCAAGGGTATGGCTGTTCGCCATTTAAAGTGGTACGCGAGCTGGGTTTAGAACGTCGTGAGACAGTTCGGTCCCTATCTGCCGTGGACGTTTGAGATTTGAGAGGGGCTGCTCCTAGTACGAGAGGACCGGAGTGGACGAACCTCTGGTGTTCCGGTTGTCACGCCAGTGGCATTGCCGGGTAGCTATGTTCGGAATAGATAACCGCTGAAAGCATCTAAGCGGGAAACTAGCCTCAAGATGAGATCTCACTGGAACCTTGAGTTCCCTGAAGGGCCGTCGAAGACTACGACGTTGATAGGTTGGGTGTGTAAGCGCTGTGAGGCGTTGAGCTAACCAATACTAATTGCCCGTGAGGCTTGACCATATAACACCCAAGCAATTTGCGTCGAAAGGCCAGATTGCGGTGTGTGAAGACGAAACGAACCGAAAGTTCGATCTCGCAAAACACCGACTTCTATTACATACCCAATTTGCTGAAGCGAGGCCAGCTGGCCACGACTCAGTACCCGAATTTCTTGACGACCATAGAGCATTGGAACCACCTGATCCCATCCCGAACTCAGTAGTGAAACGATGCATCGCCGATGGTAGTGTGGGGTTTCCCCATGTGAGAGTAGGTCATCGTCAAGATTAAATTCCGAAACCCCAATTGCGAAAGCAGTTGGGGTTTTGTTTTGGGCGGTCGAAAAGGCACTGTGGCAAGTTTCCAGCAGCAAGATTCGATACCACCAACTTGTCTCGTATTGCCGCACTCGGGCAAAGGCGCCGGCAACAGCTTGGGAACTAACGTTACATCTGTACGCAAGAGTCTCGCCCGAAGTCAGTACAAGTCTGCCCCAACTGCTGTGCACTCTAGTGAAGCTCAGAACCGCCACTGTGTTCCAACTCAGTGCCGACGCGCCCTCTGTACATCCCGAAAAGCCCCAGCTCCCACGCCACTGTAAAGATGGCACGCTTATTTCATAGTGATAACCACGAGCAAGCCTGGCCATGCCACTAAGTCTTGCCGACAGACATCGCACGCCTTGAGCGCCAGGTAATGAAGCCTGATTGACCAGTCCCCTGGTCGATCAGGTTTTTTTTTGGGGAAAATAGATGCGTCGTACCATTGAGGTTGGGCTGTTGCTCTCCACCGAGGGCACCTACAAAAGTGTTGGGCGCAATGCGTTGGCCGGGGCAACCCACGCGCTCGCGCAAATCAATGGCAACCCTGGCTATGACTTTATCCTGCAGGCCACCCACCGCGATCCACGAGGCGTTCTGCACCGGTACAGCGAAGGGGCCGTTGAGTTGATGCAGTCCGGAGTACGGCACATCTTCGGCACCACTACCTCCGCCAGTCGTAAGGAGATCATTCCGGACCTGGAGCAGAACGCCGGTCTGTTGTGGTACGCCTGCCCGTATGAGGGGTTCGAGAGCAGCGAACATGTGCTGTATCTCGGCGGTTGCCCGAACCAGACGTTGATCCCCTTGTTGCGCTACGCCCTGCAGACGTTTGGCAAGCGCGCCGTGCTGCTGGGGTCGAACTACAGCTGGGGTTGGGAAAGTAATCGGGTCGCCCGTGAAGTGCTCGAAGTGGCCGGCGTCCAAGTGTTGCTGGAGCGCTACATCCATCTGGACGCAACGCCTTTCAGTGAGTTGATCCAGACGTTGCTGGTAGAACGGCCGGCGTTCATTCTCAACAACTTGATCGGGAAATCCTCCTACGCCTTTTTGCGGCAGTTGGATGCCGCGTGCAACTCCGTCGGCTGGAGCCTGCCGGTGTTGAGCTGCAACCTGACCGAGGCCGAATTGAGTGACGTCGGCGACCTGCGCAGCCTGCGTGTGCTGTCATGCGGTCCGTTCTTTGAAGAAGTCGCCCCTGCGTTCAGTCAGCAGCAGCACATGCTGCATGGGGTGCACCCGATTTCGCACTTCTACACCGGGATGTACGTAGCCCTGCACCTGTTTGCCCGGGCGCTGGACCAGTGTGGCAGCGATGACCCCGAGGGTATTTGCCGCTACGTGTACGACCACCCGCAGGACAGCGTGTTCGGCACCCTGGCCATCGCCGAGCGCAACAACCACAGCAGCCAGCCTTGCCATATTGCTGAGCTGCGCGCGGGCCGCTTCGTCGTCCTGCACAGTGAGGCACGGCCACTGCCGGCCGACCCTTACCTGACCGCCACCGACCTGAGTGAATTTCAACGTCTGCGCGCAGTTGCACCCGCACCCCGCCTGAGGATCGTCAAATGAGCCTGTTCAAACGCCCAGACTTTGAAGCGGGCCGGTTGCTGTTGATCGACTGCGAGCCGCGTAGCCTGGCTAACCTGCACAAGAGCTTGCAGCGGCTGGGCATTACCGCGCAGGAGTTGTTTGAGGACGCGGATGATTCGCTCGATGGTTGTTTTGCTGCCATCGTCGAGTTGGAACCCTTTGCCAGCCCCACCACCCTGCAACGCCTGAGCGCTGCCGGCGTGCCCATTGTGGCGCTGACCTCCCACGAAACCCTGTCGCACATCCAGCGCGCCATTGAGTTGGGGGCGACCGCGTTGCTGAACAAGCCGATCACCCAAGGTTCGGTCTACACCACGTTGATGATGGCGATCGGTCTGCGTGAACGACTTGATAGCGACAGCCGCACCATTGAAGCGCTGCAACAGCGACTCCTGGCACGGCCGCTGCTGGCCCAGGCGTTGGCGCGGTTGATGGTCGAGCAGCAGATCGATGAGCGCGAGGCCTATGAGCGCCTGCGTAGCCTGTCCATGCACTTGAACCGTAGCCTGGATGACTTGTGTGCGGAGATGGCGGCAGATCGCCTGCAACCGAGCAGGGGCCAGCTATGAAGGTGTTGCGTGCCTTGGTTCGCCGTCCGGCGGTGGCGTTGTCGCTGTTGTACATCGTGATTGTCGTGTTACTGGCGTTGTTTGCACCGTGGATGAGCCCATACGATCCATCCGAGCAATTTGTCGAAGGCCTGTCGTTGGAAGGCGCGCCGCTGTCCCCCGATACGCCGTACCTGCTGGGCACCGATCTACTCGGCCGTGATCTGCTGTCGCGGCTGATCTATGGCGCACGGACGTCGTTGTTCATCGGCTTGCTCGCCAATGGCCTGGCGGTGCTGATCGGCACGCTGGTGGGGCTGAGCGCGGGCTTCCTGCGTGGCTGGGTCGGCAGCACGCTGATGCGCTTCACTGACTTGATGATGGCGTTCCCGGCCTTGCTGCTGGCGATTGCGCTGTCGGCGATTTTCCAGCCCAGCGTGTGGATCGTTGCGTTGGTGATCGCCATGGTCAACTGGGTACAGATCGCCCGGGTGATCTACTCCGAAACCATCGCCCTGAGCGCCCGTGACTTCGTGGCCGTAGAGCGAACCCTGGGAGCCAGCTCGCTGCGCATTCTGTTCTCTCACCTGCTGCCTCATCTGCTACCGACCATCCTCGTCTGGGCCACCCTGGGCATCTCGACCACAGTGCTGCTGGAAGCCACCTTGTCGTACCTGGGCGTGGGAGTCCAACCGCCAACGCCGAGCTGGGGCAACATCATTTTCGAGAGCCAGACCTATTTCACCTCGGCGCCGTGGCTGGTGTTTTTCCCCGGCATTGCGATTGTCCTGCTGTCGCTGGCATTCAACCTGGTGGGCGATGCCCTGCGCGACGAACTCGATCCTACCCTGCAAGGGAGAAGCTGAATGTTGGCCTTTATCAGTCGTCGCATCGGCTACTCGCTGTTGATCCTGCTTGGCGTGACCTTCATCACGTACCTGCTGCTGTTCATGCTGCCTGCTGACCCGGCACGCCAGATTGCCGGGCGCAGCGCCACGCCCGAAGTGGTGGCTGGGATCCGCATGCAACTAGGGCTCGACCTGCCGTTCTATCAGCAGTACGCCAATTACCTGGGCAACCTGGTGCAGGGCGACCTCGGGCGCTCCTACATCCAGCGCAGCCCGGTGACGGAACTGATCGGCGCGCGCTTGCGTCCGTCCCTGGAGTTGATGGCCGCGGGCATCGGTTTCGAGTTGCTGATTGGTATCAGCCTCGGCGTGATCGCCGCATTGCGCCGCGACAGTTGGGCCGACAAAGCCTTGATGGCCCTTTCGTTCATCGGCGTATCGGCCCCGCAGTTCATCGCGGCGATGCTGTTCCTGTACTTCTTCGCCGTGCAGTTGGACTGGTTCCCCATGGGCGGTTATGGCGGCTTCGAACACCTGCTGTTGCCGGCCCTGACCCTGGGCATTCTCGGTAGCGGCTGGTACTCGCGCATGGTGCGCTCCTCAATGATCGAGGTGCTGCACCAAGACTTCATCCGCACCGCCCGGGCCAAGGGCTTGAGCCGCGTACGCGTGGTGCTGCGGCATGTACTGCCCAACGCCATCGTGCCGGTGATTCCGATGATCGGCATCGACATCGGGATCTTCATGGGCGGGCTGGTGGTGGTCGAGTCAGTCTTCGGCTGGCCGGGAATTGGTCAGTTGACATGGCAGGCGATCCAGCAGGTCGACATCCCGGTGATTGTCGGGGTGACCACGGTTTCAGCGGTGGCAATCGTTTTGGGCAACCTGGTCGCCGACCTGGTGATCCCTTGGGTCGACCCGCGTATCGACATCAAAAAACACTAGGAACATCACCATAGGTAAGGGGCTGAAGCATGAATCGCAAAGCATTATCCTTGGCCATCGCGGCTGCGTTGTTTGCCGGCAATCTGTTGGCCGATGACTTTGATCCAAACGCCAAAGACGGTGGCGCCGCGGTGATTACCTATCAAAACGACGTGGCCACCCTCGACCCGGCCATCGGTTATGACTGGCAGAACTGGTCGATGATCAAAAGCCTGTTCGACGGTCTGATGGACTACAAGCCAGGTACCACGGAACTGACCAAGAACCTGGCTTCGGACTACAGCATCTCCGAGGATGGCACCGTCTATACCTTCACCTTGAAGAAAGGCGTGAAGTTCCACAATGGTCGCGAACTCAAGGCCAGCGACGTGAAGTACTCCCTGGAGCGTACCGTCAACCCGAAAACCCAGAGCCCGGGTGCGGGTTTCTTCAGTTCGATCGTCGGCTATGAAGACATGGCGGCCAGCAAGGCCGAACAGTTGGCGGGCATTGAGGTCGTCGACGATTACACCGTCAAGATCACGCTCAAGTCGGCAAATGCGACGTTCCTGCAGGTGATGGCGATCAACTTCTCCTTTGTCGTACCCAAGGAGGAGGTCGAGAAGTGGGGCGCCGACTTCGGCAAACACCCGGTGGGCACCGGTGCCTACAGCCTGGCGGAGTGGAAGCTGGGGCAGCAGATTCTGTTCAAGAAGAACCCGGACTATTTCAAGGCGGGCCTGCCGCACCTCGACTCGATCGCCTTTGAGGTCGGCTAGGATCCGATGGTCGCGTTGTTGCGTTTGCAAAAGGGCGAGGTCGACATCGCGGGCGACGGTGTGCCGCCGGCCAAGTTCCTCGAGTTCAAGAACGACCCCAAGTTCAAGAGCCTGGTGGTCACCGGTGATCAATTGCAAACCGGCTACCTGACCCTGAAAACCACACTGCCGCCCTTCGACAACCTCAAGGTGCGCCAGGCGGTGAACATGGCGATCAGCAAGGATCGCATCGTGCGCATCATCAACGGCCGTGCGGTCCCGGCCAACCAGCCGCTGCCGCCCGCGATGCCGGGCTACGACAAGGACTACAAAGGCTACGCCTACGATGTCGAAGGCGCGAAGAAGCTCTTGGCCGAAGCCGGTTTCGACAAGGGTTTCGACACCGAGATGTACGTGATGAACACCGACCCGCAGCCGCGTATCGCCCAGGCTATCCAGCAGGACCTGGCGAAGGTCGGGGTGCGTGTGAAGATCAAGTCCCTGGCGCAGGCCAACGTGATTGCGGCAGGCGGTTCCAAGGATCAGGCGCCGATGGTGTGGTCCGGCGGCATGGCCTGGATTGCCGACTTCCCGGACCCCTCGAACTTCTACGGGCCGATCCTGGGCTGTGACAGTGCGGTGGACGGTGGCTGGAACTGGGCGCTGTATTGCAACAAGAACCTGGACGCGCTGGCCGCCAAGGCCGACAGCATGGCCAAGCCGGAGCAACAGGCCGAGCGGACGGCGCTGTGGAAGAAGATCTTCATCGATGTGATGGCCGATGCGCCGTGGGTCCCGATCTTCAACGAACAACGCTTCACCGTGCGCTCCTCGCGCATGGGCGGCAGCGACGCACTGTATGTCGATCCGGTGCACATCCCGGTCAACTACAACTACATCTACCTGAAATAAAGCGCAGCCGGCCTGTCACCACGCCTTCCGGGCGTGGTCTTTACGCGGAGTTTTCTCCCTATGTGCCAGAACTGCCTGGTCAAGACCATTCACAGCGTCAACAGCCATTTCGGCTGGGACAACAGCATCGAACCGACCGCCCGGGTGGCGCCAGGTGCCATGCTGGAGTTCTGCTGCCGCGATTCGTCCAACGGCTTCTTCACGCCGCAATCGACGGTAGACGATGTCGGCAAGGTGCCGTTCGATACGATCAACCCTGTGACCGGGCCAATTTTTGTCGAGGGTGCCGAGCCTGGCGACGTGCTGAAAATCACCCTCGACAGCTTCAAGCCGAGCGGCTTCGGCTGGACAGCCAACATCCCGGGGTTTGGCCTGCTTGCGGACCAGTTCACGGACCCCGCCCTGGTGCTGTGGCACTACGACAAACTGGCCCTGAGCCCGGCGGCCTTCAGTGATTTCGCCAAAGTGCCGCTCAAGCCCTTTGCCGGCACCATCGGCCTTGCGCCGGCGTTGGCGGGCTTGCACTCGGTGGTGCCACCGCGCCGGGTCGGCGGCAACCTGGACATCCGCGACCTGTCGGCCGGTACCACGCTGTACCTGCCGGTGGAGGTCAGCGGCGCCTTGTTGTCGATTGGCGATACCCACGCGGCGCAAGGCGATGGTGAGGTGTGCGGCACCGCGATCGAGAGCGCAATGGATGTGGTGGTGAAGCTGGACCTGATCAAGAATACCCCCCTGGCAACGCCGCGCTTCAGCACCCCAGGCCCCGTGACCCGTCACCTGGACGGTGCGGGCTACGAAGCCTTCACCGGCATTGGCCCGGACTTGATGCAAGCCGCACGTCAGGCCGTCAGCAACACCATCGACTGGCTGTGCCGTGAGCACCACATGCCCGCGGAGCAGGCGTACATGTTGTGTTCGGTATGTGGCGATTTGCGTATCAGCGAGATCGTCGACCTGCCCAACTGGGTCGTGTCGTTCTACTTCCCGAAAATCGTATTTGCCTGATGGCTGTTCATCGCCAACGACTTGGCGTTTGTCGCTTCACGCGTGAGGAGCTTTGATGAGTAACGGGACCTCCCAGCCGATTTTGTCGGTGCAGCAGTTGTCCATCGATGTCGGCATGGGGGCCAGCTCCCGGCGCGTGGTCGATCACCTGAGCTTCGACCTGTTCGCCGGCCAGACACTGTGTATCGCCGGGGAGTCCGGCAGTGGTAAATCGCTGTCGTCGCTGGCGATCATGGGGCTGTTGCCCAAGGCGGTCCGGGTGGCCGAAGGCGCGATCAGCTTTGAAGGGCGCGACTTGATCGGCGCGCCCGAGCGCGAGTTGCAACGACTGCGCGGCAAACAGATCGGCATGATCTTCCAGGAGCCGATGACGTCGCTCAACCCGCTGATGACTGTCGGCCAGCAATTGCAGGAGACGCTACGCCGGCACGAACCCCTGGGGCGTCAGGCGCTGCGCCAGCGCGCCCGGGAGATGCTTGAATCGGTGCGCATGCCGCAGGTGGAAAAACGCCTGCAGCAGTATCCCCATGAGCTTTCCGGTGGCATGCGCCAGCGTGTGATGATCGCGATGGCCATGCTCTGTCGGCCCAAAGTGCTGATCGCCGATGAGCCGACCACCGCGCTGGACGTGACCATCCAGGCGCAGATCCTGGAACTGATGCGCGAACTGCAACAGGTCTACGGCACCAGCTTGCTGATGATCACGCACGACATGGGGGTGGTCGCTGAAATGGCCGACCAGGTGGTGGTGATGAACCATGGTCGCACCGAAGAACAAGCGCCCGTGCGCCAGCTATTCACCCAGCCTCAGGCCGACTACACCCGTAAATTGCTCGCGGCGGTGCCCGTGCTGGGCACGGCGGGCCAGCCGGGCGACGTCAGCCAGCAACCGGTGGTCTTGCAGGTGCGCGACTTGTCCGTGCGCTTTCCTGTGCGCATGGGCTGGTTCGAAGAAGACAAACAGGTGCACGCGGTAGAAGGGCTCAACTTTGAACTGCGCCAAGGCGAAACCCTGGGGCTGGTGGGGGAGAGTGGCTGTGGTAAATCCACCACCGGTAAGGCCCTGATGAATATGCTGGCCTATCAAGGCAGCGTGCAGTTGTTCGGCAAAGAGTTGAACGGCTTGCACGGCGCCGAACTGCAGGCCGTGCGCCGCGATATCCAAATGGTCTTCCAGGACCCCTACGCGGCCCTGAACCCACGCAAAAACATCCTGGAGCTGGTAGGCGAGCCGCTGCTGATCCATGACCAATTGCCACTGGCGCAACGACAGGAGCGTGTCGCCGAACTGTTACGCCAGGTCGATATGCCGGCTGACGCCATGTACCGCTACCCGCACCAGTTCTCGGGCGGGCAACGCCAGCGTATCTGCATTGCCCGCGCATTGGCGCTCAACCCCAAAGTCATCATCGCCGATGAATCCGTCTCCGCCCTCGACGTATCAGTGCAGGCCCAAGTGCTTGAGTTGTTGGAACACCTGCGCAAACAGCATCGACTCAGCTACCTGTTCATTTCCCACGACATGGCCGTGGTCGAGCGCATCTGCCATCGCGTCGCGGTGATGTATGGCGGCCAGATAGTCGAGATCGGCCGCCGTGATCACGTGCTGCACAACCCCCAGCATCCCTACACCAAACGCCTGCTCAGCGCGGTGCCGATGCCTGATGTCGACCAGAAGCGTGATTTCAAGGCGTTGCTGCAAGAGTTCGAGCAACCCAGTCCGATCAAGGGCAAGGGGTTTGAAGCGCCGCTGCAGAAGTTTCACGATGTGGGCGGGGGGCATTGGGTGGCGGTGGGGTAAGGCCTTGCCCCAGTCCATAGCGGGTTTGTACTCGGGCCTCCTGAATACGTTCAAAGACGTGGGCTGGCTGGCGAGACCCGCGCAGCGAGATCCTGAGTAGACTTTGCCCATTTGCAGCGAACAACCGATATGCACTTAGCATCCGTCTCACTCTGCGGGACTTCATCTCAGTTTAAAGAACAACATCTGACGGCTCGCAAACGTCGTTAAGATAACGATATAATGAGATACATTCTCATCAATCCCGTTTGATTCCCATGTCGAAGACGTCGCCCAATGAAGAGCTGATGACCGCGCTGACCCTTCACTACGATGCGCTGGTGGAGTACATCCGGCTTCGTTTCAACGGCAAACACTTTGCTCGTGATCTTGTTCATGACGTTTGTATCCAGATTCTCGAAAAACCGCCCAAGGAAAAAGTCGCACTGCCTTTGGCATTTCTGCGCAAGGTGAGCTTCAACCGCGCCGTTGATCGTATCCGCGCCGAGCGCACTCGTAGCCTATATGTTCAAACACACATGTCGCCCGAAGAAGGGATGGACAGTTGGGACGGTGCGCGGGCGGTAGAATTCGAACAACACGTGCGTGCCCTCTTGGCAATCATTGAGGCGCTGCCGGCGCGCCAGCGCCAGGTATTTTTGCTGCATCGTATCCATGGCATGCCGCAACGTGAAATTGCCGACGAGTTGGATATTTCCCTGAACATGGTCACCCAGCATTTTGGCCGCGCAATGGCAGCCATCATTCTGCGCTGGGAACCTGCACGTCGGCTGATGCAACGACAGGGGCAGGCGTAACCATGAGTCACCCGGACGCATTCGACAAAAAACGTCGTCCTGACGCGGCCGATCCGTTGCAGCCATTTGCCGAGGCATTACGTGAACGCGCTCCGTCCAGGGAGGCCCTGCTGGCTGAAGGCAAGGCAATGACTGAGAGTCGCCGCAAACGCAGAAATGCGGCTCGTGCAGGCACGTTAGTTCTGGCCCTGGGCAGCGCTATCTGGTTGCTTGATCCCGCGTGGAAACACGAGGATATCCATGTTGCGATAGGCCAGCGGGAACAGCTTCAACTGGTTGACGGCAGTCGCGTCGAGTTGAATTCCGGCAGTCACTTGATCATTGAAAAGCGCCTCCGCAGCCGCCAATTGGAACTGATTCACGGCGAAGCACTGTTCAGTGTCGTGCATGCCGATACGCCTTTTATCGTGCGCAGCCAAGGCGTAAGAGTTCGTGATATAGGCACTGTATTTGACGTGCGCAGTGACGTGCGCGGCGTGGACGTGGGGGTCATTGAGGGCGCTGTTGAAGTCAGCAGCAATCGCACTGCAGTTGTGAGACTAAACGCCGGCCAGCAGCTGCGGGCGTCATCCGCGCAACTGGGCGAGGTGAGGCCGGTCGACGTCGCTGCCCTCACGGCCTGGCGTCAGGACAAGTTGCGCTTCGACGGCACGCCCTTGCGCGAGGTGATCGCGGACCTTCAGCATTACCGGCAAAAACCGTTACGGTTGGCCGATGCGCAGGTCGGCGAACTGCGCCTCTCCGGTGAGTTTGACAGTGGCTCGGTCGAGGCGCTGATCGGCCTGCTGCCGTCGATCTTGCCAGTGAGCATCGTACGTGCCGCGGACGGCACCGTTAGCTTCAGTAAAATTCGCTGATTAACAATCACTCATTAATTAAATGAGAATTATATTCAGGTCAGACCTCAACATCTGACGTCGTCCATACGCCAACCCTATGAAGAACGCTTTCATCGACTGTTCGAATGGGGAAAACATGGGTAAGAACACGTCATCGCTTCGCCTGAGCCTGCTCGCGAGCGGCCTGCTATTGGCAAGCACCGTCCACGCAAAAAGCGCTGTCTATTCGCTGGATATCCCGGCCCAGGCGTTGGATAAAACACTGAATGCTTTGGCGGCACAGACCGGTAGTCGAATCCTGTTCGCAACCGATGTTGCCGAAGGACGCCAGGCAGTGGCGCTGCACGCGCAGCTCAGCGTCGAACAGGCGTTGGAGCGTATCGTCGGCAACACTGGCTTGGTGGCGCAGAAAACCGCCGATGGGAGTTATCTGATTGCCGCTCCCAATAAGAGCGACGCCCTGGAGTTGGGCGCTACCACCATTCAGGCTGCCGGGTTGGGCATAAATACTGAAGACTCTCCCTCCTACACGACGGGCGCTGTGAGTATCGGCAAAAGCGAGCGTCCCCTCAAGGATATTCCACAGAGCATTTCGGTACTCACGGCCCAGCGAATCAAGGACCAGAATATCCAGACGCTGGATGACGTCTACAACAACCTGCCCGGGGTGATCACATACGGCTACATGGTGGGCGATAACCAGCCTTATGCGCGCGGCTTTCAGATCGATAACTACCAGATCAACGGCATACCGCTGCCAAACGGCAACAGCATTACCTCGCAGAACTGGGCTGACCTGGTCCCTTATGAGCGGGTTGAATTGCTCAAGGGCTCAGCTGGCTTGTTTCAGGGGGCAGGTTCGCCCGGTGGCGCCATCAACCTGGTACGCAAGCGGGCCTCATCAGACTTCCACATCAGCACCACCACGTCCGCAGGGCGCTGGGACAACTATCGCCAGCAAATCGACGTTCAAGGTCCGCTTAACGAAGACAAAAGCGTTCGGGGTCGCTTGGTAACCTCCTACGGCGACCGTGGCTATTTTTATGACAACGCCAAGACCGAGCGGTCTTCTACTTATGGCGTCCTGGAGTTCGACCTGTCGCCACAAACCCTGATAAGCGCCGGTTTTTCCTATCAGAACGTGAACAATCGTGGGGTTATGGACTTCGGTCTTCCGGCCTACAAGACCGGCGCGAATATCGACTGGAAACGCTCGACCAACTTGAGTTCGCCATCGGACTACAACGATGTGGAAACTACTCAGGTGTTCCTCGAAGCCAAGCACCAGATCAACGATGATTGGCGGATGAGCCTGACCACCAACTACACCAAGCTGAATCTGGACACTATCTACAGCAACACCGGCGGCCTGATTGATCCGCTGACCCATGGCGGTGGCTACAACTGGGCGGAAAGCCGTTCGGAAAACAACTATCAGTACAACACCGACGCTTATCTCAATGGCCACTTCGAACTGCTCGAACGGCGTCACGAAGTCATCCTCGGTGCCAACGTCACTCACGCCAAGCGCGATTCCGGGCGTTATGAGACACAGGAGTACGAGGAAACGAAAAGCATCCCGAGCATCATCGATTTCATCCCCCCTCGATACGATCGCCTGGCCCGCTACCGTACCGTCAAGTCGACGCTCGACCAGCAAGGTGTCTACGGGTCTTTGCGGATGAACGTGCTTGAGCCGCTGGATGTGATTGTCGGTGCCCGCGTCAGTTGGTGGGACTACAGCCAAGACCAGATTGCCGAGCCGAGCGGGGTATCCAAACTCTCGGGGCAGAAAACCAATGCCAAGGTCGTGCCCTTTTATGGACTGGTGTATGCGCTGACACAGAACTGGTCGGCTTATGGCAGCTACTCCGAGATATTCTCCCCGCAAACCGACTTCATGACCTACGCTGGCGACACTTTGTCTCCACGTTCTGGAGAAACCTACGAATTGGGGCTTAAAGGCGAGCTTTACGGCGGAGCACTGAACACCTCGTTCGCGATCTACCAGACAAACTTCAATGGCCGGGCGCAGATCGACAAATCCTATGCATCTCCGTGCAACAGCCCATTCACCACGCTTTGTCACATCGCTGGAGGGAAAGTCCGTTCAGAGGGGTTTGAAGCCGAGGTCAACGGCAGGGTCATGACGGGCTTGCAACTCAGTGCCAGCTATACCTACACACGTAGTCGTTATCTGGAAAACCCGGACGATGTCAGCCTCGAAGGTCGCAGCTTCCTGACTCAGATGCCCGCCCATGCGGCGCGTGTGTGGGCCAACTACACGCTACCTGACGAATTCGCCAAGTGGCAGGTGGGAGCCGGAGCACGTATTCAGAGTGGTACCTACATGCTGGGCAGTGGTATGAAACACGAAGGTTCAGGTTATGCCCTCTACAACGCGCGCATAGCGTACGACATCACCAAAAGCGTGAGCCTTTCGATGAACGTAGAAAACATTTTTGACCGCGTCTATTACGCTCAGACCGGGCCGGTAGAGTCGCAAAACTACTATGGTGCCCCGCGAAACATGACCTTTACGCTGCGCACCAATTTCTGAAGTACCGTCTCAAGACCATCAATCTTGAACCCGTGAAGCTGTTATTTCACGGGCTCGCTGTCTCTTGCTCGAAATATCAATCGAGCAGCACCGGCCACTGCTTCGATTTCGAACAACATGCCATCCAGCGCCAGGCGCGGCACAGGTGCCAAGGTAAAGGCCAGTGTCGGCGAGCGTCGTATTCGCGAGAGGGCGGTGCTTGACATCTGCGCGCTTCATCCTTGTGTCCCAAGGTTCGGTATTTTTCTCACGATACAAGCAGGGATACAGGGATCCAGAGGTAGATACCCAGGCACAAAAAAACCGGCTCAAGTGGCCGGTTTCTCTGTTGCTGAAAGCCTGGTAGAGACTTTCAGGTATTGCTATATGGTGCCCCGAGGGAGACTCGAATAATAGCATAACTGTATAATTAATATAGTTTTTTGCATGTGTACACTTCCACGTTGTACCGTGAAGTGTACACCCTACCAGCCTCCAATAAGGGCTGGTGTCGATGGAAGCCTGATTGGATTTCTCCATCCAATTTCCGACGAGCTGTGAATAATATCTACAAAAAATTGGTTACGGATAGACTCCCTGGTCTGCCAAAAAATGTCGAACTGATACATGGCGAACTTTCGCGATTAGTCGGGCGTCATGAGCACAGCAAGCGTTATCTTGATGAACTCCTCGTTTCGATCGATCGTGTCTAGGGCGCCCCGAACATTGTCGGCGACGTCCGCCGATCCGCGCATCTCTACCCAGTTCGAAAGCTCCATGATGGCGGCCTCCAGGGCGAGCTGGTTTTCGTTGATCTTAAATAGCAGGGAAGGGAGCAAGTCTGAGTTTGGCGTTGTGCAATCCTCCGTGAAATTTTCAGCGTAGCAGGAGGATTACTGACCTCGGTAGGGAGTTGCGCATGGTCGGAAGGACACCGGGAGGAGGGTGCATCCACAGTCGACTGCTGCCAGTCATGAAGGGCCGCAGTCGACCGATTCTGTTGAAAAAGTCGACCATGGTTTCCACGGCAGAAAAGTACGCGTCCGAGATTGAAATTTTTACTTTTGGCAGAGGTTTCCAGACGCAGATTTCACGCAGCAGCTTGCAAAAATGGTGTTCTCACTAGGCAATGGCCAGGCAGTTTTGGATAACCGACTTTTTCAACAGAATCGACCCGGAGCGGACATTGGCGAAACTTATGTGTACGAGTACTGAGTGAGCGTCCGGAAACTCACTTTCCGAACGGTAAGCACCAGTGGAAATTCGCTAGCTGGCCCAGTTTTTGTTGCTGGCGCTTGCTGTAGCGTATGCCTACACTCCAAAAGCCTATCGTACCAGTGTAGGAAGACGGACAAGCTCTGCAAGGGCGTTCACAAGGATATGTCGAGTTGGATCGTGAGCAATTACCTACCAGTAGATGCATTTTGAAAACAAAGCCGCGCTGGGGAGCGTTGCTTGCGCTGGGAGGCTTGTTGGTGCTGAGCATGCCATGCGTGGAAGCACGTACGCTGTCCCAGATTCGGGAAAGTGGCGTCCTGCGCATATGCGTGGCTGGCTCAAGCGCTTCCTTCTACCGGACCAATGCGGAGGCGTTCGCGCAATCACTTGGTTTACGCCCACAGGTAACGGAACTGCCGAGTTTCGATGCGCAGTTTCACGACGATCGGGGCGAGACCGTACGCGAGGCAAGCTACGACCCGAAGCTACTCGCCGACGGCAGCTGTGATCTTTATCCAAATGACTTGCAGATCGTCCCTTGGCGCGAAACGAAGATGTTGCTCGTGCCCTACTACCGGGTCCGCAACCTGGTCATCGCCCATCGCTCCAACCAGTCCCTGGGCAACGAGGTGTCTGATTTGCTCGGTCTGACGGCGGCAGTGCAGAAGGGCACGGGCTACGAGCAGTGGATCGATGAAGCCAACCGCGGTCCTCTCTCCAGTCAGCCGGTCAGAATAGTGTATGCGCCAACCGAACAGGCGGTGAAACTGGTCGCCGATGCGAAGGTGGATTTCACGGTGTTGGGTAGCGAAAGCGCGCTGCGCTGGGCCCGTGAAGATCCCGAACGTCTCTCCATTGCGTTTCCGGTCAGCGAAGCGACCAGCGTTGGGTGGGGTGTTGCGCGCAACGCCCCGGATCTCGCGCGAGCGCTGGAGCGGTTCTTCCAGTCCAGCAATCGCATTGATTCGCCGCTCGATGCGAGCTGGCGGCGGTACTATCGCGTATCGCTCATGGAATACCGGCTGTTCGAGGAGTCCTTCAACGAGGACAGCCTCGATATCAAAACCGTAATGAACTGGGCGATCCCGAGTTTGGTCGCGGTCCTGCTGTTGCTCGGCGCCATGCTGGCCTGGAACCGACGCCTCAACCGCGAAGTGGACGAGCGCAAGCGCGTTGCCGCAGAGCTAGCCGAGCGCGAGGCTTTCACCCGCGCGCTCATGGATACAAGCCCCGCCAGCCTGGTGCTGGCAGATCGGAACGGGGTCGTCAGGGAAGTAAGCCAACGCTTTTCACAGGCGACCGGTTATGTCAGCGAGGACCTGCTCGGGCGCAACGCCACGAGCCTGTATGTCGACCCTAAGGAGCGCGAACGCTTCCTCGAACTGCTGACACGAAACGGCAAGGTCGAACACTTCGAGACTCGCCTGTTGCACAAAAATGGATCAATTCTCTGGGTTCTGGTCGGCGCATCATTCGTGACAATCCACGGTGAGACCCTGGTCGCTAGCTGGGTGCGCGATGTCACGGATCATCATGCGGCAGCAGTGGCGCTTAGCGAAGAACGCGCGCGGCTGCAGGCAATCCTCGATACGAGTCCAATCAACATAGCCTTTTCTACCCAGGGCGTGATCCGCTTCGCCAACCCCCGCTTTTGTGAAACGTTCGGCGTAGGCGTCGGTGACGCTGCTTCGCAGATTTACGCGAATGGGCATGATCGCGAAGCCATCGTCGAACGCCTCACGGACGACGGCATCGCAAAGGACCAGGAAGTACCGATGCGTGACCGGCAGGGGCGCGAACGCACCATACTTGTCACCTACCTGCCAATCCAGATCCAGGGGGAGCAAGGGCTGCTCCACTGGCTGCAGGACATCACCGAGCGCAAGGCAGTAGAGCAGGTGCAGCAGCGGGCGAAGGAGATTGCTGAAGAGGCGACGCGGGCAAAAAGCGACTTCCTTGCAAACATGAGTCACGAAATCCGCACGCCCATGAATGCGATCATCGGCATGTCCTACCTTGCGCTGAAGACTTCGCTGGACCAGCGGCAGCGCGATTATGTCTCGAAGATCCACAACGCGGGCACTTCGCTGCTTGGCATCATCAACGACATCCTCGACTTTTCCAAGATCGAGGCCGGAAAGCTCAGCGTCGAGGCCGTGCCGTTTGAGATCGATGCGGTGCTCGACAACGTGTCCTCGCTGATTGCGCAAAAGGCCTACGACAGGGGTATTGAGCTGCTGTTCGACCGGGCGTCGGACGTTCCCGGGACGCTGCTTGGAGATCCGCTGCGCCTGGGCCAGGTCATCCTGAACCTGGTAGGCAATGCAGTGAAATTCACCGAGCATGGGCAGGTGACGGTCGTGGTTCGCAACCTGGGCCGCACCGGCGACAAAGTTCAACTGCAGGTTCGTGTACGCGATACCGGTATCGGCATGACTCCCGAGCAGGCCGGGCGACTCTTTGAGGCCTTTGCCCAAGCCGATAGCTCCACCACGCGACAATTCGGCGGTACCGGCCTGGGCCTTGCCATCTCGAAGCGCATCGTCGAGCTGATGAGCGGAACGATCGCGGTGGACTCCGAACCGGGCAACGGCAGCACGTTCTCTTTCAGCGTCTGGCTTGGTCTTGACCAGCACATGCGTACGCAGCGCCAGATTGTCCCTGCGGAGCTCGCCGGAGCGCGGGTCCTGGTCGTCGATGACAATGCCGACGCGCGCCAGATCCTTTCCGATATGCTTCGCGTAGCGGGACTTTCACCGGTCGCGGTGGCGTCAGGCGAGGCTGCTCTGGAGAGCCTTCGCGGTGCGGCGGCCGACGACCCGTTCCGGGTGCTATTGGTGGATTGGCAGATGCCAGAGATGGATGGCATCGAGACGACGCGCCGGGCGCTTGGCCTGCAGCCTACATTGTACGCCGTCATGGTCAGTGCATTTGGGCATGACGAAATGCACGCCGCTGCGCAAGCGGCCGGCATTCGCGCGTTCCTGGTCAAGCCGGTCAACCAGTCCTCGCTGGTAGAGGTACTGGTCAACTTATTCGCGCCGCAAACGGGCGTGGTGGCGGTAACCGTACCCATTGCGCAGGCGCAGGTGCTCGCCGGAGTGCGCCTGCTCGTCGCGGAGGACAACGAAATCAACCAACAGATTGCCAGGGAGCTTCTCGAGGCTGCCGGTGCCCTGGTGGAAGTTGCCGGCAACGGCTGCGAGGCGCTGTCGATGTTGGCTGCAGCGCAATACGACGCGGTGCTGATGGACGTACAGATGCCGCAGATGGATGGTCTCGAGACGACCCGGCGTATTCGCGTCGAGCCTCACTGCGCACAGATCCCGGTGATTGCTATGACCGCACATGCCAGGGTCGAGGACCGGGAGCGCTGCATCGAGGCGGGCATGGTCGACCATGTGACCAAGCCCGTGGATCCGCAAGCACTCATCGCCACGGTTCTGCGCTGGGTCGTACCTCGGTCGGCGGCAGTGGAGCCGTCCAGCGTCGCATCGGGCGAGGAGCGCCTACCGGACATTCCAGGGCTAGATAGCGCCGACGGACTGAGGCGAGTGGCTGGCAATCGCCAGCTATACATCAAGCTGCTGGGTCAATTTGCCGACCGCAGGGCTTTGGAAGGGCAAGCGCTGGGGAACGCGCTGCGCGCGGGTGATCGGGCGACGGCCGAGCGAATGGCCCATACCGTTAAAGGCGTTGCAGGCAACCTCGGCTTCAGCGGCCTGCAAGTCATGGCCGGTAAGCTGGAAACCGCGATCAGGGCGCACGCCGAGTCGGACGCATTGGTGAATGAATTGATCGAAGCGCTCTCGCTGGCCGTGCATGCGATCCGCCAAGCGCTGGGTAGCGGCCAGGCAGCACCGGCGGCGGTATCGAGCGTCGACTGGGCACAGCATGCCATAGCGCTCATGCACCTGCTGGAGGCCAATGACGGAGCAGCGCCGGATTATATGGAGCAGTATGCGGATTCGTTGCGCGGAGCACTCGGCCAGGACAGTTTCGAGCAGTTGATGAATGAGGTGAACAACTTTGACTTCGAGGCCGCACGGCTAACACTCAAGCGTGCATCGACGGCCCGCGATACCCCGTGCTGGAGGGAGCATCATGAGTGAAACGCTAAACTACTCACTTAGCCCGATCATCCTCATTGTCGATGATACGCCGGAGAACATTACGCTGATCAATGGCCTGCTGAAGGACATCTACCGCACGCGCGTGGCCATCAGCGGTGAGCGCGCGCTGAAGGCAGCGGTGCAGGAGCCTCGCCCGGATCTGATTCTGCTCGACATCATGATGCCTGATCTGTCGGGGTATGAGGTGGCAGAGCAGCTCAAGCGCGATCCGCGCACCGCTGATATCCCGATCATCTTCATCACCGCCATGGCGACAATGGAAGACGAGATCCTGGGTTTGCAGATGGGCGCCGTGGACTACATCACCAAGCCGATCAATCCACCCATCGTGCTGGCACGGGTGGAAACCCAATTGAAGGTCAAGGCGGCCGCCGACTTTTTGCGTGATCAGAAGGCTTACCTTGAGCAGGAAGTTCAGCGCCGCACCGCCGAGGTCATCGCCATCCAGGATGTGACCATTCAGGCCATGACCTCGCTGGCCGAAACCCGCGACAATGAGACGGGTAACCACATTCGACGAACTCAGCACTACGTCAGACTACTGGCCGAGATGCTTCGCGAACATCCGAGGTTCCAGCATTTTCTCAATGACGAGAGCATCCGCCTGCTGTTCAAGTCGGCTCCACTGCATGACATCGGCAAGATCGGCATACCCGATGGCATACTGCTCAAGCCGGGGCGCCTCACGCCGGAAGAGTTCGAGACGATGAAGACCCATACGGTACTGGGACGCGATGCCATCCGGAATGCCGAAGAGCAGTTAGGCACCTCGGTGGCATTTCTGCGCCTTGCCAAGGAGATCGCCTACAGCCACCATGAAAAGTGGGATGGTACCGGTTATCCCGATGGGCTGAGTGCCGATGACATCCCCATCAGCGCCAGGCTCATGGCGGTGGCGGATGTCTATGACGCGCTGATTAGCCGACGCGTATACAAGAAGGGCATGTCACACGATCAGGCGCTGGAGATAATCCGCCAGGGATGTGCTACGCATTTCGATCCAGAAATCTGCGAGGTTTTCCTGGCCAACCATGAGCAATTCCAGGCTATCGCGGTGCGTTTTGCTGATAGCGGTCAGGATGGCTAATCAACGCGTCGCCGTGAAATCAATGCCCAGGGCTTTTGGTCATTTTTTTTTGAGGTTTTGAAATGCCCCGTAGAGGCAATGCGCACTCCATCGATCATTTGGCATCACATCTGCTTGAACGTCCGTCATGGGTCGTTTTCTGCCTCTCGCGATGGACAGAAAACGGCCAGAAGCGGACAGCGCTTACCTAGAGCTTTGCACGGTAAAAATACTCTAATAGCCTGCTGAACAAACTTCGCTCCTGGCCCTCAACATATGCTCCCTTCCGACATCGAAGAATGGCTCCAATCTAACTCTTCCTCTGGCTATAGAGCACATTTGCTAGCTCACCAAGCTGACGTCTGGTTTTACGTCACCAAGTTGGAAATCGAGGGTACTGAGCTAGCCGATCTTTATTTTCGTCACGGCGCAATGCCTGTTCGGGGATGGTATGAGTTGATCGAAATCGATCAGGTTGAGCAGGTGACTACCTACGCGATCAACGAGCTTGGAGTACCAGTTGGTTATCTGGCTCTTACCGGAGTAGTGGGGCAAGGCATCGTGCTCTACAACCGCTCATCCCAAGCTGTGTTTGATGTAGAGTTCGGTCAGTTCGACCTTCTTCTAAAGGGCGAATTAGCACCTATCGCAACTACGTTTAGTGGCTTCCTCCGGTGGTGTCGTGACCGCGATCAGGACGACTAAAGCAATGGGGAGCGGAAATAGTTTTTCGTCCGCTTCTGGCCGTTTTCTGACCTTCGCTTAGTGGGTGAGCTGCCAGGATTTTCCTAGACGATGAGTGAGTAATTGTATGGTCAACAAATAGTAATAGCGCGTCGATTCAGTGCGCTGGTTTAGATGGTGATTCAAAAACCATGCAAGGTGTTTTCTCTGCCAAGTCCATGGATTGTCGCATTGCCAGCGCTCAGCGATCGCTGTTTGGATAGTCTTCGCCTGACGCAGGTGGCGTTGGCGTGTGGTGTGTGATCCGGTCAAGACGCCCGCCAGGAACAGCTCCATATCGAATGCCGTGTTCATGCTCGACCACCAATGTAAGCCGATACCACGCCGATACGGCCGTGCCCCAGCTCATAGTTGATTTGTACTCGGGCCTCCTGATCGAGGTGTCGGTTGAGCTGATAGCAATGGCCACCGTTGATAGGCGCGGGATGATGGGTGATTTGCTCGTAACGTTCGCATGCATAGGCTGCCCGCAATTCATGGAAGCCTTTGAGGTTGTTCTTATGGAGGATGTCCCGTGCGGGGCCGACGATTCCCTGCAAGAAATCGAGGTAGCGTTCGTTCGGTGCAAGCAGGTTGCGGCTATCGTCGGGCGAGACCTTTTCGGCAAACTTCAGTGCGTCCCGAATATGATCATCCTCCCCGATCCAGCGAGGTGCTGACGCGCCTGAACGGCCACCTTTGGTACCGTCCTGGATGTTGATCTTGCCGTATTGTTCGGCCTCATGCTTCAAGCGCGGAAGGTCGGCCAAAATCGCCTCGCGTAAGCGCATGCCTGTGGCTCGTGCCAGCTGCACGATGGCAGCCGCGCGCGGTAGTTGGTATTCGCAGAGCGCCTCGACGATCCGCTTCACCTGTTCACGATCCTGGCCTTGCGGGGCTGCTGTGCGGACGGTTGTGCGCTGCAGTCCTAAAGCCTTGCTCGGACTCGACACCTTCACATACTGATCACCTCGCAGCGCGGCCATGGTCCGATTCGCACTGGATAATCGGTTTTGTGCAGTCGCGATAGCGAGCTCACCTTGTTCAACTTGCTGGCGCAGATACCCGGCGTAGTCCAGCAAGGTCTGCCGATCAATTTGTCGCGCATCGTTAAACCCTGGTCCATCCTCCGACCGACACCAGCGTACAAACGCCTGCCAGCGATCACTGTGCGCCTTTACCGTGCCGTAATGCCCACCGCCGAACATGTCTTTCAACGCCTGCGGCCCGGCGTAGCTCAATTGCCGGCCATAGCCAAAATTGCGCTCGTCCCGTTTACCGACCAACGCCATGATCAAACTCCTCTCGAAGTCAAAACGTTGAAGCTTTTCCCCACGTCATCCCGCCAAGAATGTTGAGTGTTATCAGGGATCAAGGCCCCTGCGACCTGTGAGGGTTGTCCACTAACGCGGGACTGGCGGCTCTTTACGACCGGGAGCTTGGGCATCTCATGATCTGGCCTCCTGAACACCGTTACCGGTGGGCGGGTGGAGGCTGCACTGGCTGACGAGACCAGTGCCGCGAGATCCTGAGTCAGGTGAAGGCAGTGAAGCGATGACCGGGGCATGCCTGACTGTCAGTCAGGTGCAGTCAATCCCGTGGGCTGCAGCACCATCATCTGCATCGCTGTTGCTGGTGACTTCGGTGTTTGTCATGCCGATTGTCACGTGGGGAAATGCCGCAATGCCTTGTACGAGTTGGGTTGCAGTAGCGGTAGGAGCGCCCGTCTCTTTCCGGGAGAAAGAGACGGGCGCAGGTTGGCGCAATGAAATGGCCAAGCGGATAGGTTGCTGCAGGGCAGCTATGAAAGGGAATGAGTTGCCGCAGTGGGCACGCTGGTAAAAGTAGGCATCCATCACATCCCTGTGACCGTGCGAACCGCCGGACGCTAATCGCACTTTGGGAGAACCACCACGGTGTGGCGTAGCCTTAAAGGTTCTGGCTACCTGGGTTGCTGTCAACGACAGCGCTTTGCCCGATCTTTTCTACGCCTGTGGATAATTCGGGTCAAGTCTCGAGTTTTGGGAAGTTCTGCGGCGGTGGATGAAATTATCCACCGGTGGAAATCAGTGGTTTTCCACAGATAGCTGTATGGGCTTTAGGTTTTTTAAGTGAGGTCCATCCAAGCAGGGCGGCTTTGCAGCCCTGCTTGGATGGACCCGCGTGGAAGGCTGGGCTGTGAGATCTCACCGACTTACCAGTGTTGGAATGCGCCTCGGTAGTTTTGCAAGGCGATGATGTTGTCGTCGACCGGGTCGAATTGGTTAGGCGTCACGTGATCACTGAGTCGCCGTTGAGTCTGTCTCGATAGGCAACTTTTGGAGGTGATCATCTTTGTGTGCATGGGATGCTGTTAGAGGCGGTGCAGGAGGGCGTGCGAGGAACTGATTAACGCGAGTATCAAATTGATCGCGAAGGTTGGCTGTAATGCCTTCTTTGAGGGCGTCGAGATAGTCTGCATACCACTGCATCATGATCCGACGTTGCGGCAGGTATAGGGCTTGATTGTACTCGCCAGAGATGCCGCCCTCGACGTGAGCCAGCTGGCTTTCGACATGGTCCTTCAGCCAGCCATGTTCGCGCAGCAGCGTGCTTGCGGTATGACGAGTGCCATGGCTGACGAGTCGTCCTTTATAGCCGATCTTGGCGAACACCAGGTTGATCGTGTTTTCACTGATGACTGGCTGCTTTTCACCATTGCCTGGGAATAGATACCGACTGCGGCCAGTGCTTTGGTTCAGTTTGGTAAGCATGGCGATCAATTGATGAGGTAGAGGGCTGACGTAGTCTCTGCGCATCTTCATGCGGGCGGCCGGGATGGTCCATATCCCTTCCTCAAAATCGATTTCCTCCCATTTTGCGTAGCGAACCATGCCAGGGCGGCTCGCCGTCAGAATTGTCATCCATGATGCAATCCTCGCTGGTAGCCGGCTGGTGGTCTTGCTTAAGGCCCGGAGAAACTCAGGTAGTTCGTGTTCGTGCAGATGTGGGTAGTGTTGAGTGGGCGGTGGGGCTATCGCAATGGCATGGAGTTCGGAGGCTGGATTGTGTTCGCACAGGCCGCGTGCAATCGCTTGACTGAAAATCTGTTTCAGCCAGGTCCGGGTCTTGTCCGCAACATTGAAGGCGCCTCGTTTTTCGATGCAGGCCTGCAGTTTTGCGCAGTCGCTTCGCGTGATGAGCTCCAGTTGCTTCTCGCCGAGAGCGGGCAGTAGATCCTTATCGAGATAGTCGCGGATCTTCTTCAGCGTCGCGCTGCTGCGGCCGGAGTCCGATTTGAATTGGTACCAGTACTCCGCGGCTCGCCTGAAGGTGTTGAGCCCGGCCTCCTGCTGTCGCAGTTTGTCATCGCGGCGTTTGGCGCCGGGGTTGGTGCCTTGCTTGAGTAGGTTGCGGCATTCTGCAGCTCGTTCACGGGCTTCCTGTAAGGAGATATGCGGATACACGCCCAGTGACATGCGCGCCGCCCGCCCCTGATAGGTGTACCGGAAGTGCCAATACTTGCTGCCGTTGGGTTTCACCAGCAAGGCAAGACCCGAACTATCACTCAACGTGAACGGTCTGTCGGCAGGCTTGGACGCTTTGATTTGCAAGACGGTCAATGGCATCGCTGTACACCTCCGGTTCTCGAACTGGAATATGTACAGAAAATGTACCAAAAAGAGGCTGGCTTGCAAGAGAAGGGGGTGGAACCCCAGAGACCAAAAAGCCCGCAGTTAGCGGGCTCTAGGGGTGTTACGTAGACGGTGGTAGTCGTCTATGTACTGCAAATGGTGCCCCGAGGGAGACTCGAACTCCCACTCCTTTCGAAAACGGATTTTGAATCCGCCGCGTCTACCAATTCCGCCATCAGGGCTCAATGGCGGCGAAGTATAGAGAGGTGATTACCGTTGGTCAATCACGTTTCATGGTCTATTTTCACTATTTCCGCTAGACTTCCCGGCCCTGCTAGACGAACCCCATCATGCGCGTTGCTGACTTTACTTTTGAACTCCCGGATTCGCTGATTGCTCGCCACCCTTTGGCCGAGCGTCGCGCCAGTCGACTGTTGACCCTGGACGGGGTCAGCGGTGCCCTTGCACACCGTCAATTCACTGATTTGCTTGAGCATTTGCGCCCAGGCGACTTGATGGTCTTCAACAATACCCGGGTGATTCCGGCGCGGCTGTTTGGCCAGAAAGCTTCCGGCGGCAAGCTGGAAATTCTGGTGGAGCGGGTGCTGGACAGCCATCGTGTGCTGGCCCATGTGCGCTCCAGCAAGTCGCCCAAACCAGGGTCGAGCATCCTGATTGATGGCGGTGGCGAAGCCCAGATGGTGGCGCGCCATGACGCGTTGTTCGAACTCAGGTTTGCCGAGGAAGTGTTGCCGCTGCTGGAGCGTGTCGGCCATATGCCGTTGCCTCCTTATATAGACCGCCCCGACGAAGATTCGGACCGCGAGCGCTATCAGACGGTGTACTCCCAGCGCCTGGGCGCGGTCGCTGCGCCGACTGCCGGGCTGCATTTCGACCAGCCGCTGCTGGATGCGATTGCCGCCAAGGGCGTCGAGACTGCCTATGTGACCCTGCACGTGGGGGCCGGGACGTTTCAGCCGGTGCGTGTGGATAACATCGAAGATCACCATATGCACAGCGAATGGCTGGAAGTCAGCCAGGACGTCGTGGACGCGGTCGACGCGTGCAAGGCGCGCGGTGGGCGAGTGGTCGCAGTGGGCACCACCAGCGTGCGGTCCCTGGAGAGTGCGGCGCGCGATGGCGTGCTCAAGCCGTTCAGTGGCGACACCGATATCTTTATCTACCCAGGCCGGCCATTCCATGTGGTCGATTGCCTGGTCACCAACTTCCATTTGCCCGAATCCACGCTATTGATGCTGGTCTCGGCATTTGCCGGTTACCCCGAGACCATGGCCGCCTACCAGGCCGCCATCGATAACGGGTACCGTTTTTTCAGCTACGGTGATGCGATGTTTATCACCCGTAATCCGGCGCCGCGCGGCCCAGAGGAACAACTATGAGTCGTATGTCGTTTGAATTGTTGGCCACCGACGGCAAGGCCCGTCGCGGTCGGCTGACCTTCCCCCGTGGCACCGTGGAGACCCCGGCGTTCATGCCGGTCGGCACCTACGGCACCGTCAAGGGCATGCTGCCGCGTGACATCGTTGCCACCGGTGCCGAGATCATCCTCGGCAACACCTTCCACCTGTGGCTGCGCCCGGGCACGGAAGTGATCAAGAAGCATGGCGACCTGCACGATTTCATGAAGTGGCAAGGCCCGATCCTCACCGACTCCGGTGGCTTCCAGGTGTTCAGCCTGGGCGCCATGCGCAAGATCAAGGAGGAGGGCGTGACCTTCGCCTCGCCGGTGGACGGTTCCAAGGTGTTCATGGGCCCGGAAGAGTCGATGCAGGTCCAGCGCGACCTGGGCTCCGACATCGTGATGATTTTTGACGAGTGCACGCCGTACCCGGCCGATGAAGACGTGGCGCGCATCTCCATGGAGCTGTCGTTGCGTTGGGCCCAGCGTTCGAAGAATGCCCACGGCGACAACACTGCTGCGCTGTTCGGCATCGTCCAGGGCGGCATGCACGAAAGCCTGCGCAAGCGCTCGCTCGAAGGCCTGGACAAAATCGGTTTCGATGGCCTGGCCATTGGTGGCCTGTCGGTGGGCGAGCCCAAGCACGAGATGATCAAGGTGCTGGACTACCTCCCAGGCCTGATGCCTTCTGACAAACCTCGTTACCTTATGGGCGTTGGCAAACCAGAAGATCTCGTAGAGGGTGTGCGCCGCGGTGTGGACATGTTCGATTGCGTGATGCCAACCCGTAATGCCCGCAATGGGCATCTGTTCATTGATACAGGCGTGCTGAAGATCCGTAACGCGTTCCATCGCCATGATGATTCGCCGCTGGATTCCACCTGTGATTGCTACACCTGCCAGAACTTCTCCCGTGCTTATCTGCACCATCTGGACAAATGCGGGGAAATGCTGGGTAGCATGTTGAATACCATCCACAATTTGCGTCACTACCAAGTCCTGATGGCTGGTTTGCGCGAGGCTATTCAACAGGGTACATTGGCCGCCTTTGTCGATGCCTTCTATGCCAAGCGCGGGCTTCCCGTGCCGCCCTTGGACTGAGTTTCCCGACCCTAAGATTCACTATTTGCAACTGGAGTGCTAAATGAGCTTTTTTATCTCTAACGCTATGGCTGACGCCGCTGCACCGGCCGCTGCCGGTCCTATGGGCGGTGGTTTCGAGTGGATTTTCCTGGTCGGCTTCCTGGTCATCTTCTACCTGATGATCTGGCGTCCACAGGCCAAGCGCGCCAAAGAGCAGAAAAACCTGCTGGGCAGCTTGCAAAAAGGTGACGAAGTTGTGACCACCGGCGGTATCGCTGGCAAGATCACCAAGGTTTCCGACGCTTTCGTAGTCCTGGAAGTCTCCGACACCGTTGAAATGAAGTTCCAGAAAGGCGCCATCGCCGCCACGCTGCCTAAAGGCACGCTCAAAGCGATCTGAGTAACAACTTTTACCAATCGACGGGGCGCGCAAGGCGCCCCGCGTCATAAGCGGGCGGCGTGATGCTGAACAAATACCCTCTGTGGAAATACGTACTGATCCTGGCGGTGCTGGCGATCGGTTTTATTTATTCCGCTCCCAATCTCTATCCTGATGACCCTGCGATCCAGATCACTGGCGCCAGCACTTCGCTGCAGGTCAATCAGGCTGATCTGGACCGCGCGAGCAAAGCGCTCACTGACGCGGGAATCCAGGTCAAGGCGGCAACATTGGCAGCTGATGCGAAGGGCGGCTTGTTGCGCCTGACCAAGCAGGAAGACCAATTGCCGGCCAAGGATGTCGTGCGCAAGGTGATGGGTGATGACTACGTAGTCGCGCTTAACCTGGCACAGACCACGCCGAAATGGCTGCGGAGCATCGGCGCACACCCGATGAAACTGGGCCTGGACTTGTCCGGTGGTGTGCACTTCCTGTTGGAAGTGGACATGGACAAAGCCCTCGACGCACGCATGAAAGTCTACGAAGGCGATGTGAAGAGCCTGCTGCGCAAAGAGCGCCTGCGTTATCGCAGCCTGCCGCAACTCAACGGTGCCATCCAGCTGGGCTTTGCTGACGAAGCTATCCGTGAACAGGCGCGCGCCCTGATTCGCAAGAGCTTCAACGATTTCGACATTGTGCCCGCCGACCTCAATGGTCAGCCGGTGCTGCGTCTGGCGATGACCCCGGCCAAGCTGGCGGAAATCCGTGAATACTCCATCAAGCAGAACTTGACCACGGTCCGTAACCGCGTCAACGAGCTGGGTGTGGCCGAGCCTCTGGTTCAGCGCCAGGGTGCCAACCGCATCGTGGTCGAACTGCCGGGTGTGCAGGATACTGCTGAAGCCAAGCGGATCCTGGGCAAGACTGCCAACCTTGAATTCCGCCTGGCCGCCGAGCCGGGTGCTTCCAAGGCCACCTCCGAGACTTTCGAGTTCCGTGAAGGCAACCGTCCTCCAGCGCAGATCGAGCGTAGCCTGATCATCACGGGCGACCAGGTGACAGACGCCAAGGCCGGTTTCGGTGAGCATGGCACGCCTGAAGTGAACATCCGCCTGGATGGTCATGGTGGCGAACTGATGAGCCGCGCAACCCGCAGCAACGTCGGTCGCAGCATGGCGGTGATCTTCATCGAGCAGCGTCCGGTAACCACTTACGTCAAGCAAATGGTCAATGGCGTCGAAAAAGACGTCGCGGTGCAGACCTTCAAGGAAGAGAAGAAGATCATCAGCCTGGCGACCATCCAGTCGCCACTGGGTGCTCAATTCCGCATCACTGGCCTGAACGGCCAAGGCGAATCGTCCGAGTTGGCCCTGCTGCTGCGTGCTGGTGGCCTGGCTGCGCCGATGTACTTCGCTGAAGAGCGCACCATCGGTCCAAGCCTGGGTGCCGACAACATCACCAAGGGTGTCGATGCGTCGCTGTGGGGCATGTTGTTCGTGTCCCTGTTCATCATCGCCATCTATCGCTTCTTTGGCGTCATCGCCACCGTCGCGCTGGCGGGCAACATGGTCATGCTGCTGGCCTTGATGTCGCTGCTGGGGGCTACACTGACCCTGCCGGGTATCGCCGGTATCGTACTCACCATGGGTATGGCGGTGGACGCCAACGTGCTGATCTTCTCGCGGATTCGTGAAGAGATCGCGGCGGGCATGAGCGTGCAACGGGCAATCAACGAAGGTTTCGGCCGGGCATTCACGGCAATTCTCGACTCCAACCTGACCACGTTGCTGGTTGGCGGGATTCTCTTTGCCATGGGCACCGGTCCGGTCAAGGGCTTTGCGGTGACCATGTCCCTCGGTATCTTTACCTCGATGTTCACGGCCATCATGGTGACCCGCGCAATGGTCAACCTGATCTTTGGCGGGCGTGACTTCAAGAAGTTGTGGATTTAAGGGGCTGCCATGTTACGTACAATCAACTTCATGGGCGTTCGCAACGTTGCGTTCGGCGTCACTGTGCTCCTTACCGTCCTGGCGTTGTTCAGCTGGTTCCATAAGGGCCTGAACTACGGTCTGGACTTCACCGGCGGTACGCTCATCGAGCTGACCTACGAGAAGCCGGCCGACGTAACCAAGGTGCGTACCCAACTGAACGAGGCCGGTTATCACGAGGCCATCGTGCAGAGTTTTGGCGCGACCACCGACCTGCTGGTGCGTATGCCTGGCGAAGACCCGCAACTGGGTCACCAGGTAGCGGAGGCCTTGCTCAAGGTCGGCGGCGACAACCCGGCGTCGGTCAAGCGCGTCGAGTTCGTCGGCCCGCAGGTGGGTGAAGAACTGCGCGACCAAGGCGGCCTCGGCATGCTGATGGCGCTGGCCGGCATCATGATCTACCTGGCCTTCCGCTTTCAGTGGAAGTTCGGGGTTGGTGCCATTGTCTCGCTGATCCACGACGTGATCGTGACCGTGGGTATCCTGGCGTACTTCCAGATCACCTTCGACCTGACAGTATTGGCGGCGGTGCTGGCGATCATTGGTTACTCCCTCAACGACACCATCGTGGTATTCGACCGGGTTCGCGAGAACTTCCGGGTACTGCGCAAGGCGACGTTGATCGAGAACATCAACATCTCCACCACCCAGACCCTGTTGCGCACCATGGCGACGTCGATCTCCACCTTGCTGGCGATTGCCGCATTGATGATCTTCGGTGGCGACAACCTGTGGGGCTTCTCCCTGGCGCTGTTTATCGGCGTACTGGCGGGCACCTACTCGTCGATCTACATCGCCAACGTGGTGCTGATCTGGCTGAACCTCAACAGCGAGGACTTGATTCCTCCTGTTGCGACAGACAAGGAGGTCGACGACCGCCCTTGATGGGTGTTTGTTGATCTGCTGTTACAAAGAAGGCGTGAGTATTGAACTCGCGCCTTTTTTTTTGCTCCAAGGCTGGGTATAGCGCGGACGTTTCAGTCCGCTTGTGATGGTCAGGAGGTTCACGTGAACAAGTCGTTACTGGTTGGTGCGGTATTGGGTGCTGTCGGTGTGACTGCCGGGGGTGCTGTTGCCACCTACAGCCTGGTAAAAAGCGGCCCTGAGTATGCGCAAGTGCTGGCGGTGCAGCCGGTCAAGACCCAGATCAAAACCCCTCGTGAAGTCTGCAAGGACGTCACCGTGACCCGGCAACGTCCGGTGCAGGATCAGCATCAAATCGCCGGTACCGTGGTTGGCGCCCTGGCCGGCGGCCTGCTGGGTAACCAGATCGGCGGCGGTACTGGCAAGAAGATTGCCACCGTAGCCGGCGCAGTGGGTGGTGGTTATGCCGGTAACAAGGTTCAGGAAGGCATGCAGAACCGTGATACCTACACCACCACCCAGACGCGCTGTAACACCGTCAACGACATCAGTGACAAGGTTGTCGGGTATGACGTGCGTTACAACCTGGATGGCAAGGAAGGATCGGTGCGTATGGAGCGTGATCCTGGTAGCCAGATCCCTGTGGATAAAGAGGGTCGCCTGGTCCTCGGCCAGAATCAGCAGTAATACCAAGTCTGGCGAAGTTCAAAATGTGGGAGCGGGCTGGCTCGCGAAAGCGGTGGGTCTGTACCGGTAAGCTAGCTGGCAGAGCGCTATCGCAGGCAAGCCAGCTCCCACATTGGGCATTGCCCAAATTGGTAGGAGCTGGTTCCGGCCAAATCCCAGGCATAAAAAAAGCACCCCTCGGGGTGCTTTTTTGTGCTCGCTCGCTTAACGCTTCAGCGAAGCCGGCAGGTGCGGCTGGATCGCCGTCAGTACTGCCTTGAAGCATTTGGTGTTGCCTGCAACCACGTGACCCTTCTCCAGGAAGTCGTGGCCGCCGGTGAAGTCGCTCACCAGGCCGCCGGCTTCTTGAATCAGCAGGGCGCCTGCAGCCATGTCCCACTCGGACAGGCCTGACTCCCAGAACGCATCAAAACGACCGGCGGCCACGTAGGCCAGGTCCAGGCTGGCTGCACCGGCGCGGCGGATGCCGGCGGTCTGGCCAACCAGGGCGCGGAACATGCCCAGGTAGTTTTCCAGGTTGTCCATCTGGTCATCACGGAACGGGAAGCCGGTGCCCAGCAGGGCGCCGTCCAGGCTGGTGCGACCGCTGACGCGCAGGCGGCGACCGTTCAGCTGGGCGCCACGGCCACGGCTGGCGGTGAATTCTTCCTGGCGAACCGGGTCGAGTACGACGGCGTGTTCCAGGCGGCCACGGTATTTGCAGGCAATGCTCACGGCAAAGTGCGGGATGCCGCGCAGGAAGTTGGTGGTGCCATCCAGTGGGTCGATGATCCACAGGTAGTCTTCGCCTTCGCCGCTGCCTTTGTGCAGGCCGGTTTCTTCGCCGAGGATGCCGTGGGTAGGGTAGGCCTTGCGCAGGGCGTCGATGATTTTCTGTTCGGCGGCGCGATCCACCTCGGATACATAATCCTTGGCGTCTTTTTCGTCGACCTTGATGGTATCCAGGCGCTCGATGGAGCGGAAGATCAATTCACTGGCGCTGCGGGCGGCGCGCAGCGCGATATTCAGCATGGGCTGCATGGATGTGTCACCTAAGGTTGTTAAAGAAAGCCGAGCATTCTAGCAGAAACTTTCTTCAGGTGAAGGACGACGTTCGCTTTCATGGCATAACCTTAGGCTGTTCTGTAAGATTTGCTCCCCTTTCCCGTGTCCGAGAGCGCCTCCCTTGCTGCAAAACATTAGTGTCGTCCTCGTCAATACCAGTCACCCCGGCAATATCGGCGGGGTGGCGCGGGCTATGAAGAACATGGGGCTGACGCGCCTGGTGCTGGTGGAGCCGCGTGTGTTCCCACACCATGAGGCCGACGCTCGCGCCTCCGGCGCCAATGACATCCTGGAAAAAGCCCAGGTCGTCGCCAGCCTGGAAGATGCTCTGGTCGGTTGTAATCTGGTGCTCGGCACCAGCGCCCGCGACCGCCGCATTCCCTGGCCGCTGCTCGATCCTCGCGAATGCGGGGCCAAAGTGGTCGAAGAGGCGGCCGGCGGCGCCGAAATCGCCTTGGTATTTGGTCGTGAAGACTCCGGCCTGACCAATGACGAGTTGCAGCGATGTCATTTTCACGTGCACATCCCATCAGACCCTGAATTCAGTTCTCTGAACCTCGGGGCCGCTGTGCAAGTGTTGAGTTATGAAGTGCGAATGGCCTGGTTGGCGGCACAAGGCCAGCCGAGCAAGATGGAGAAGGACGAGGTTGCATCCACCAAAAGTGGCGAGTTGGCCACCATGGATGAGCTGGAGCGGTTCTATGAGCACCTGGAGCAAACCCTGGTGGCCATCGAATTCCTCGATCCGGAAAAACCACGGCACTTGATGGCGCGCCTGCGCAGGCTTTACGGACGCAGCTCGGTCAGCCGGGCAGAAATGAATATATTGCGTGGCATCCTCACGGAAACCCAGAAAGCGGCCCGTGGCGAGCTTCTTAAGCGGAAGGATTAAAAATGTTCGAGCGTTTGCGAGAAGATATCCAGAGTGTTTTCCACCGTGACCCGGCGGCGCGCAACGCCTTTGAAGTGTTGACCTGCTACCCCGGGATGCATGCGATCTGGATTCACCGTCTGTCCGGTGCCTTGTGGGGTATGGGCTGGAAGTGGCTGGCGCGGCTGGTGTCGAACTTCGGTCGCTGGCTGACCGGGATCGAGATTCATCCGGGGGCCAAGGTGGGTCGTCGCTTCTTTATCGACCATGGCATGGGCATCGTTATTGGTGAAACCGCCGAGATTGGTGACGATGTGACCCTGTACCAGGGCGTGACTCTGGGAGGCACCACCTGGAATAAGGGCAAGCGTCACCCGACCCTTGAAAATGGCGTGGTGGTCGGGGCGGGGGCCAAGGTCCTGGGGCCGTTTACCGTTGGTGCCGGGGCCAAGGTCGGCTCCAATGCCGTAGTCACCAAGGCGGTGCCGCCAGGCGCCACCGTGGTAGGGATTCCCGGGCGGATCATCGTCAAACCGGAAGTCGGCGATGAGCAGGAGGCCAAACGCAAGGCCATGGCCGAGAAAATCGGCTTCGATGCCTACGGCGTCAGCGAAGACATGCCGGACCCGGTGGCGCGCGCCATTGGCCAGTTGCTCGACCATCTGCAGGCGGTAGACGGCAAGTTGGACGGCATGTGCGGCGCGCTGAAGGATCTGGGCAGTCCCTACTGTGCGAAGGATCTGCCTGAGTTGCGCGAAGAAGACTTCGCCGAAATAAAGGACGAAGCCGCCACCAAGGCCGGCTGAGTCCTCGCGATCATCGCAAGCCCCCCCCTTGTGGGAGCGGGCTTGCCCGCGAAGGCGGTGTCTCAGTCGCCTAAACGAATGGCTGACCCACCGCCTGCGCGAACAAGCCAGCTACCACAATTGATCTGCCGCGTGCCTGGCAATGCAGGTTGTCCGCTGCCGCTGTTCGATCCCACCCCGTCCTGCTACAATTCGCGCGCCCTTTTTACGGGTATTCCTGACTAAAGTACTAGGTCTTATAGTTGACTTAAATACTCGGGAATCGCATACTTGCTCCCATTCTGAAACACCTTGGTACTTGTCCATGAGACTGACTACAAAAGGCCGTTACGCGGTGACCGCCATGCTTGACCTGGCCCTGCACGCGCAAAACGGGCCGGTGTCCCTGGCCGATATCTCCGAGCGCCAAGGCATTTCCCTGTCTTACCTTGAGCAACTGTTCGCCAAGTTGCGCCGCAGTAACCTGGTTTCCAGTGTGCGCGGCCCGGGCGGCGGTTATCAGTTGTCCCGCGACATGCAGGGCATCCAGGTTGCCCAGGTGATCGACGCGGTGAATGAATCCGTCGATGCCACCAAGTGCCAGGGCCTGGGTGATTGCCATGCCGGCGACACCTGCCTGACGCACCACTTGTGGTGTGACCTGAGCCTGCAGATCCATGAGTTTTTGAGTGGTATCAGCTTGGCTGATCTTGTGACTCGCCGTGAGGTGCAGGAAGTAGCCCAGCGTCAGGACCAGCGCCGATGCAACACCAAGGCGCCGCGCCTGGACAAGATTGAAGCGTCCGCCGTCGAGTGACAGCCGCAGAGCTAACGGCACGCCAGCCAGCCTGATTTAGGAGAAAGTCCATGAAATTGCCGATTTACCTTGATTACTCAGCGACCACCCCGGTTGATCCGCGTGTCGCGCAAAAGATGAGCGAGTGCCTGCTGGTTGACGGAAACTTCGGCAACCCGGCCTCTCGCTCCCACGTTTTTGGCTGGAAGGCCGAGGAAGCGGTGGAGAACGCTCGTCGCCAGGTCGCAGACCTGGTCAATGCCGACCCGCGTGAAATCGTCTGGACTTCCGGTGCCACCGAGTCCGACAACCTGGCAATCAAGGGCGCCGCGCATTTCTATGCGACCAAGGGCAAGCACCTGATCACCACCAAGATCGAGCACAAGGCCGTCCTCGACACCATGCGCCAACTGGAGCGTGAAGGTTTCGAGGTTACCTACCTTGAGCCGACCACTGACGGTATCGTCACCCCGGCGATGATCGAAGCCGCGATGCGTGAAGACACCATTCTGGTTTCCGTGATCCATGTAAACAACGAAATCGGCACCATCAACGACATCGCCGCCATTGGTGAGCTGACCCGCTCCAAGGGCGTGTTGCTGCATGTCGATGCTGCCCAGTCCACCGGCAAGGTCGACATCGACCTGTCCAAGCTGAAAGTCGACCTGATGTCGTTCTCGGCCCACAAGACCTACGGCCCCAAAGGCATTGGCGCGCTGTACGTGAGCCGCAAGCCACGTGTGCGCATCGAAGCCACCATGCACGGCGGCGGTCACGAGCGCGGCATGCGTTCGGGCACCCTGGCGACCCACCAGATCGTGGGCATGGGCGAAGCCTTCCGCGTAGCCAAGGAAGACATGGCTGCCGAAAACGTGCGCATCAAGGCCCTCAGCGATCGCTTCTACAAGCAGGTCGAGAACCTTGAAGAGCTGTACATCAACGGCAGCATGACCGCCCGCGTACCGCACAACCTGAATTTGAGCTTCAACTACGTTGAAGGCGAGTCGCTGATCATGGCGCTCAAGGACCTGGCGGTTTCGTCCGGTTCGGCCTGCACCTCGGCCTCCCTTGAGCCGTCCTATGTCCTGCGCGCCCTGGGCCGCAACGACGAGTTGGCGCACAGTTCCATCCGCTTTACGTTCGGCCGTTTCACCACCGAAGAAGAAGTTGACTACGCGGCGCAGAAAGTCTGCGAAGCGGTCACCAAGCTGCGCACCCTGTCGCCGCTGTGGGACATGTTCAAAGACGGTGTCGATATTTCCAAGATCGAGTGGGCGGCACACTAAATATAGAAGCCGCCACCCAAGCTCTGTAGGAACGTGGCGGAAAACGCAGGCGTTTCTACAGGGTTCCAGAGCGGCCCTGATGAGTGAGGATTGAGTACCATGGCTTACAGCGAAAAGGTCATCGACCACTACGAAAACCCGCGCAACGTCGGCAAGATGGACGCGGAAGATCCTGATGTCGGCACCGGCATGGTCGGCGCTCCGGCGTGCGGCGACGTCATGCGCCTGCAGATCAAGGTCAACGAGCAGGGCATCATCGAAGATGCCAAGTTCAAGACCTACGGCTGCGGTTCGGCCATCGCCTCCAGCTCCCTGGCGACCGAGTGGATGAAAGGCAAGACTCTGGATGAAGCAGAGACCATCAAGAACACTCAGCTGGCCGAAGAACTGGCCCTGCCGCCAGTGAAAATTCACTGCTCGGTACTCGCAGAAGACGCCATCAAGGCGGCCGTTCGCGACTACAAGCAGAAGAAAGGCTTGATCTAAGCATTTGGCGACGAGTAAGGAGTCAACGATGGCTATCAGCATGACAGAAGCGGCTGCGCGGCACGTGCGACGCTCCCTGGATGGGCGCGGTAAAGGTGAGGGGATTCGTCTGGGTGTGCGCACCACGGGCTGTTCCGGCCTTGCCTATGTGCTGGAGTTCGTCGACGAGGTGGTTGCGGAAGACCAGGTGTTCGAAAGTCACGGCGAGAAAGTGATCATCGACCCTAAAAGCCTGACCTACCTGGACGGCACCGAGCTCGATTTCGTCAAGGAAGGGTTGAACGAAGGCTTCAAGTTCAACAACCCCAACGTGCGCGGTGAATGTGGCTGCGGCGAAAGCTTCAACATCTGAGGCTATTTGTGGGTACTCCTTGTCATTTCGCTTTATTCGAGCTGCAGCCGAGTTTTCGCCTGGACCTCGAACAGCTTGCCACGCGCTACCGTGAATTGGCGCGTGGGGTGCATCCGGACCGCTTTGCCGACGCTTCCGAGCGTGAGCAACGCCTGGCGCTGGAGCAGTCAGCCAGCCTCAACGAAGCCTATCAGACGCTCAAAAGCCCTCCCAAGCGCGCGCGTTACCTGCTCGCCATGGGCGGTCGCGAGTTGCCGCTGGAAGTTACGGTCCATGACCCTGATTTCCTGATGCAGCAGATGCAGTGGCGCGAGGAGCTCGAAGACTTGCAGGACGAGGCCGATCTGGCTGGCGTCGCGGTCTTCAAGCGCCGTCTGAAAGTGGCCCAGGATGAGCTCAACGAAAGCTTCGCAGCTTGTTGGGATGATGCAGCGCAGCGTGAACAGGCCGAACGCCTGATGCGGCGCATGCAGTTCCTCGAGAAGCTCACTTACGAAGTGCGCCAGTTAGAAGAGCGCCTCGACGATTAACCCAGTGCTGCACAGATTGCACGCCTGATAGACAGATAAGACCTGATTACCATGGCTCTACTGCAGATCGCCGAACCCGGCCAAAGTCCTCAACCGCACCAGCGTCGCCTGGCGGTTGGCATCGACTTGGGTACTACCAATTCACTGGTCGCCGCACTGCGCAGCGGTCTCTCCGAGCCGCTGCCCGATGCTGATGGCCAAGTGATCCTGCCGTCCGCCGTGCGCTATCACGCTGACCGCACCGAAGTGGGCGAGTCGGCCAGGCTCGCGGCCTCTACCGATCCGTTGAACACGGTGTTGTCGGTCAAGCGCTTGATGGGTCGTGGGTTGTCCGACGTCAAGCAATTGGGCGATCAACTGCCGTACCGCTTTGTCGGCGGTGAATCCCATATGCCGTTTATCGACACCATCCAAGGCCCGAAAAGCCCGGTGGAAGTGTCGGCCGATATCCTCAAGGTCCTGCGCCAGCGCGCCGAAACCACCTTGGGCGGCGAGCTGGTAGGGGCGGTGATCACCGTTCCGGCATATTTCGATGATGCCCAGCGCCAAGCCACCAAGGATGCGGCGAAACTGGCCGGCCTCAATGTCTTGCGCCTGCTCAACGAGCCAACCGCTGCTGCCGTGGCCTATGGCCTGGACCAGCATGCCGAAGGCCTGGTCGCGATTTACGACCTGGGTGGCGGTACTTTTGATATTTCCATCCTGCGCCTGACTGGCGGTGTTTTCGAAGTCCTGGCTACCGGTGGCGACAGTGCCCTGGGGGGTGACGATTTCGACCACGCCATCGCCGGTTGGATCATCACCAGCGCCGGCTTGTCCGCCGACCTCGATCCGGGCGCCCAGCGCAATCTGCTGCAAACGGCCTGCGCGGCCAAAGAAGCCCTGACTGACGCTGCATCTGTTGAGGTGTCCTACGGCTCATGGTCGGCTCAACTGACCCGTGAAGCCTTCGATGCGCTGATCGAGCCGATGGTTGCCCGTAGTCTGAAAGCCTGCCGTCGCGCCGTGCGTGACTCCGGTATCGAGCTGGAAGAAGTTGGCGCAGTGGTCATGGTTGGCGGTTCGACCCGTGTGCCACGGGTTCGCGAAGCCGTGGCCGAAGCCTTTGGTCGTCAGCCGCTGACCGAAATCGATCCGGATCAAGTGGTGGCCATTGGTGCTGCGATCCAGGCCGATACCCTGGCTGGCAACAAGCGAGAGGGTGGCGAACTGCTTCTGCTCGACGTAATTCCGTTGTCCCTGGGCCTGGAAACCATGGGTGGCTTGATGGAGAAGGTGATTCCACGCAACACCACCATTCCCGTCGCCCGCGCCCAGGACTTCACCACGTATAAAGATGGCCAGACGGCCATGATGATTCATGTGCTGCAAGGCGAGCGCGAGCTGATCAGCGACTGCCGCTCCCTGGCACGCTTTGAATTGCGCGGCATCCCGGCGATGGTCGCGGGCGCAGCGAAGATTCGCGTGACCTTCCAGGTCGACGCCGATGGCCTGCTCAGTGTGGCCGCGCGTGAGTTGGGCTCGGGCGTTGAAGCCAGTATCCAGGTCAAGCCGTCCTACGGCCTGACCGACGGCGAAATCGCCAAGATGCTCAAGGATTCGTTCCAGTATGCCGGTGACGACAAGGTCGCCCGTGTGCTGCGTGAACAGCAAGTCGATGCCCAGCGCCTTCTCGAGGCTGTGCAGGGCGCCCTTGAGGCCGACGGCGAGCGCCTTCTGGATGCTGAAGAACGCCTGGTCATCGACCTGCAGATGCAGGAACTGGCCGAATTGATGAAAGGCACCGATGGTTATGCCATCGAACAACAGACCAAGCGCCTTTCACAAGTAACCGATGCCTTTGCCGCCCGTCGTATGAACCAGACGGTGAAAGCCGCCCTGGCGGGACGCAACCTGAATGAAATTGAGGAATAACTGATGCCGCAGGTCATTTTTCTGCCACACGCCGAGCATTGCCCGGACGGTATGGTCGTGGAGGCTGAGACCGGCAAGTCCCTTCTCGAAGTCGCCCATGACAACCACATCGAGATTGAGAGTGCCTGTGGTGGCGTCAATGCCTGCACCACCTGTCACTGCATTATCCGCGAAGGTTTCAATAGCCTCGAAGAGGCCGATGAGCTGGAAGAGGACTATCTTGATAGGGCATGGGGCCTGGAACCGACTTCGCGCCTGAGCTGTCAGGCAAAGGTGGGGACTGAAGACCTCACCGTCGAAATTCCGAAGTATTCCCTCAACCATGCGGCCGAAGCGCCGCACTGACTGGTAGTGCTGTCATGAATTATGGCTGGAATGATGTACAGCGCATTGCTGAAGAGTTGGCTGAAACCAAGCCGGATATTGATCCGCTGAAGGTCAACTTTGTCGACCTGCAGCGCTGGATCATGGAGCTTCCTGATTTCGACAACACCTCCGGTCGCTGCGGCGAGAAGGTGTTGGAAGCAGTTCAGGCGCTCTGGATAGAAGAAATAGACTGATCATCCCCGCAGGTTAGGCAATACCCAAGAACCCGCGTATAATTCGCGGGTTTAATTTTTCGCAAATTACCGTTTCTGGAGTTACACCATGGCTGTTCAACGTACTTTCTCCATCATCAAGCCTGACGCTGTTGCAAAAAACGTCATCGGCGAGATCACCACTCGTTTCGAAAAAGCCGGCCTGAAGGTTGTAGCTTCGAAACTCAAGCAACTGTCTAAGGCTGAAGCTGAAGGCTTCTACGCTGAGCACAGCGCTCGTGGTTTCTTCGGCGACCTGGTTGCCTTCATGATCTCCGGTCCTGTTGTTGTACAGGTTCTGGAAGGCGAAAACGCTATCGCTCTGAACCGTGAGCTGATGGGCGCTACCAACCCTAAAGAAGCTGCTGCCGGCACCATCCGTGCTGACTTCGCTGACTCCATCGACGCCAACGCTGTACACGGTTCGGACTCCGAAGCCGCTGCTGCTCGCGAAATTTCGTACTTCTTCGCAGCTACTGAAGTAACCACTCGCTAAGCATTGGCTTAAGAGTGAAGGTGAATCCATGACTACATCGACTGTAAAAACCAACCTGCTGGGGCTGACTCAACAGGAAATGGAAAAATTCTTCGACTCAATCGGGGAGAAGCGTTTCCGTGCCGGTCAGGTAATGAAGTGGATTCACCACTTTGGCGTCGACGATTTCGACGCCATGACGAACGTCAGCAAGGCCCTGCGCGACAAGCTCAAGGCTATTGCCGAGGTCCGTGGTCCCGAGGTTGTCAGCGAGGACATCTCCAGCGATGGCACCCGTAAGTGGGTGGTGCGCGTGGCGTCCGGCAGTTGCGTCGAGACCGTCTACATTCCCCAGGGCAAGCGCGGCACTTTGTGCGTTTCGTCCCAGGCAGGCTGTGCCCTGGACTGCAGTTTCTGCTCCACCGGCAAGCAAGGCTTCAATAGCAACCTCACCGCCGCCGAAGTCATCGGCCAGGTGTGGATTGCCAACAAATCCTTTGGCAGCGTCCCGGCAACCGTCGACCGTGCCATCACCAATGTGGTGATGATGGGCATGGGTGAGCCGCTGCTGAACTTCGACAACGTGATTGCGGCCATGCATTTGATGATGGACGACCTGGGCTACGGCATCTCCAAGCGCCGTGTGACCCTGTCGACCTCCGGCGTGGTCCCGATGATCGATGAGCTGGCCAAGCACATCGACGTCTCCCTGGCGTTGTCGCTGCACGCACCCAATGACGCATTGCGTAACCAATTGGTGCCGATCAACAAGAAGTATCCGCTTAAGATGCTGCTCGAGTCTTGCCAGCGTTATATGGCGACCTTGGGTGAGAAGCGCGTGCTGACCATTGAGTACACCATGCTCAAGGACATCAACGACAAGGTCGAACACGCGGTCGAGATGATCGAGTTGCTCAAGAACACCCCGTGCAAGATCAACCTGATCCCGTTCAACCCGTTTCCCCATTCTGGCTACGAGCGGCCGAGCAACAACGCCATCCGCCGTTTCCAGGATCAACTGCACCAGGCAGGCTACAACGTGACTGTGCGCACCACCCGTGGTGAAGACATCGACGCCGCCTGTGGCCAATTGGTCGGACAGGTGCTGGACCGCACCCGTCGCAGCGAGCGTTATATCGCCGTGCGTGAACTGAACGCCGCCGACGATTTGCCGCAAATTGCTGTGAATCGAATCTGAGAGAGGATCTCTATGCCCTTGCGCCTTGCGCTGCTTTTGCTTGTTGCCAGCCTCTCGGTTGGCTGTGTTTCATCGGGCTCTGACAGCCCGTTGCAAACCGGCAAGGGCCGTGACGAAGCGCGTGCTGCCTATGTGCAGTTGGGGCTGGGTTACCTGCGCCAGGGGTTGAGCGAGCAGGCCAAGGTGCCGCTGCAAAAGGCCCTGGCCCTCGACAACCAGGATGCCGACGCCAATGCGGCGCTGGCCCTGGTATTCCAGGCCCAGGCCGAGCCCGAGTTGGCCGACCAGTATTACCAGAAGGCTCTGGCGGTTCGCCCCCATGATCCGCGCCTGCTCAATAACTACGGCAGCTTCCTGTTCCAGCAGGAACGTTATGAACAAGCATCCGGTTATTTCCAGCAGGCAGCCACTGATACCCTATATCCTGAACGTTCGCGGGTTTTCGAGAACCTTGGGGTGACGTCTGTGCGCCTTGGCCAGCGGGAAAAAGCCCGCCAGCAACTGGAAAAAGCCCTGCACCTGAACCAACGCCAGCCACGGGCCTTGCTTGAAATGGCCCAGTTGTCGTTTGAAGACAGGCATTATGTGCCGGCACGTGACTATTACGAGCGTTTTAGCCTGCTCAGTGGGCAAAATGCACGTAGTCTATTGCTCGGTGTGCGCCTGGCCACGGTTCATGAAGAACGCGACAAGGCCGCACGTTTTGGCCAGCAACTAGAACGACTCTATCCCGGTACGCCGGAATATCAGCAATACCTGTCGGAGCAATGATGAAAGCCGCGCACCCGGAAGTTGTAGCCGCTAATCGCGTTAACCCAGGCGAGACCTTGCGTCAGGCCCGCGAAAGCAATGGTTGGTCACTGGAAGAAGTGGCCCTCAAGCTCAATTTGACCACCACTTCCCTGGGCAACCTGGAAAACGGCGCGTTCGACAAACTGCCCGGGCATACCTTCGCCCGCGGTTATATCCGTGCCTACGCCAAGCTGTTGGGCACCGACCAGGCCATCCTGGTCCAGCAATTCGACCAGTTCACCGGTACCGACTCCCAGGGCAGCAACGTGCACGGTCTCGGTCGTATTGAAGAACCGGTGCGCGTTTCCCACACTATTTTGCGAATTGTCAGCCTGTTGCTGTTGATTGCAGTGATCGGTGGTGGCTTTATCTGGTGGCAGGATCAGACCTCGCTGCGCAGCAAGGACCTGGTCAGTAACGCCCTGGAGCATGTCGAAGTCGAAAGCGCCGACGGCACCACCCAGATCCACCCCCTGGACGAGCCGGAAGACCAGGCTGTGGCCCAGGGCAAGGCCGCAGCTGGAACCAACCTTGACCTGCAAGCGGCTCAACCGCCCGTCGAAGCCGGCACTGAATCGGCTCCGGCCACCGTTGCGCCGGCTCCAGCCGTGCCGGCAACCCCGGCCCCGGCCACTGCGGCCCAGGCGCCCGCCGCTCCGGCCCCGACCCCGGTCGCGCCAACGGTAGCCGCCCCTGTCGCCCAGGCGCCTGCCAGTGTGGCCGGCGATGGCCGTCTCCAGATTACCTACGTCGCTGACTGCTGGACACAAGTCACCGATGGCAATGGCAAGGTCCTGTTCAGTGCTTTGAAGCGTAAGGGAGATACGCTTGATCAGGTCGGCAAGCCTCCTTTGACGCTGCGTCTGGGCTTTGCCCGTGGCGCGCAAGTGGCCTACAACGGCCAGCCTGTGGACGTGGCGCCGTTCACCAGTGGCGAGACCGCTCGCCTGAAGTTGGGACAATAGTCATGCACGGCGAATCTCCAATCAAACGTCGCGTATCGCGCAAGATCTGGGTTGGCTCCGTGCCGGTGGGTGGCGATGCCCCCATCGCCGTACAGAGCATGACCAACAGCGACACCAATGATGTGGCGGCCACCGTGGCCCAGATCAACCGCCTGGAGGCTGCGGGCGTCGATATCGTGCGGGTTTCCGTGCCGGATATGGACGCCGCCGAAGCCTTCGGTCGCATCAAGCAACTGGTCAAGGTGCCGTTGGTCGCCGATATTCACTTCGACTACAAGATCGCTCTGCGCGTAGCCGAACTGGGCGTCGACTGTCTGCGGATCAACCCGGGCAACATCGGCCGCGAAGACCGAGTGCGTGCCGTGGTCGACGCTGCCCGCGATCGCGGGATTCCGATCCGTATCGGCGTCAACGCCGGTTCCCTGGAAAAAGACCTGCAAAAGAAATATGGCGAGCCTACTCCGGCAGCGCTGGTCGAGTCCGCACTGCGCCATGTCGAGCACCTTGAACGCCTGAATTTCCAGGACTTCAAGGTCAGCGTAAAGGCTTCTGACGTGTTCATGGCCGTAGAAGCCTACCGCCTGTTGGCCAAGGAAATCGTGCAGCCGTTGCACCTGGGCATCACTGAAGCCGGCGGTTTGCGTTCAGGCACAGTGAAATCTGCAGTAGGTCTCGGTATGCTGCTGGCCGACGGGATTGGCGATACCATTCGCATCTCCCTGGCGGCGGACCCGGTAGAGGAAGTGAAAGTCGGCTACGACATTCTCAAATCCCTGCATCTACGCTCCCGTGGCATCAATTTTATTGCCTGCCCGAGCTGCTCGCGGCAGAACTTCGACGTGGTGAAAACCATGAACGAGTTGGAAGTACGCCTGGAAGACCTGCTGGTGCCGCTGGATGTCGCGGTCATCGGTTGTGTGGTCAACGGGCCAGGTGAGGCCAAAGAGGCTCATGTGGGCCTGACCGGCGGTACCCCGAACCTGATTTACATCGACGGCAAGCCGTCGCAGAAATTGACGAATGACAATCTGGTGGATCAGCTCGAAAAGCTGATCCGCGACAAAGCGGCCGAGAAGGTCGCCGCAGACGCAGCGCTGATCGCTCGCGGCTGATTGAACGAATTTAAGGATTTGATGTGAGCAAGTCTCTGCAAGCCATCCGTGGCATGAACGACATCCTGCCCGAACAGACGCCCCTGTGGCGCTATTTCGAGAGCACGGTCGCGCGCCTGCTGGATAACTACGGTTACAAGCAGATCCGCATGCCAATCGTCGAGTTCACCGAGCTGTTCAAGCGCTCCATCGGTGAAGTGACCGACATCGTCGAAAAAGAGATGTACACCTTCGAGGACCGCAACGGCGACTCCCTGACCCTGCGTCCGGAAGGTACCGCTGCGTGCGTGCGCGCCGTGCTTGAACATGGCATCACCGGTGGTGGGCAGACTCAGAAGCTGTGGTACATCGGCCCGATGTTCCGTCACGAACGCCCGCAAAAAGGCCGTTATCGCCAGTTTCACCAGATCGGTTGCGAAGTCTTCAACCTCGATGGCCCGGATATCGATGCCGAGCTGATCGTGCTGACCTGGCGTCTGTGGGGCCAGTTGGGCATTCGCGACGCGGTCAAGCTCGAACTCAACAGCCTGGGCACCAGCGAATCCCGTGGCCGCTACCGCGAAGCCCTGGTCGATTACCTGTCGGCCCACCTGGACAAGCTCGATGAAGACAGCCAGCGTCGCCTGAAGACCAACCCGTTGCGCGTCCTCGATACCAAGAACGCCGACACCCAGGCCGTGCTGGTCGACGCGCCGAAAATGGCCGACTACCTGGACGATGAATCCCGCACGCATTTCGAGGGCCTCAAGGCTCGCCTGGATGCGGCCGGTATTCCCTACGTGATCAACCCCAAGTTGGTGCGCGGCCTCGATTACTACAGCAAGACCGTGTTCGAGTGGGTCACCGACAAGCTCGGCGCCCAGGGCACCGTGTGTGCCGGTGGTCGCTACGACGGCCTGGTCGAGCAGATGGGCGGCAAGCCGACCACGGGCGTGGGCTTTGCCATGGGCATCGAGCGGCTGATCCTGCTGCTGGAAACCCTGGAGCAGATCCCCGAAGAAATTTCCCGTCAGGTGGACGTGTACCTGTGCGCCTTTGGCGAGGCGGCCGAACTGGCTGGCCTGGCCTTGAGCGAACAGTTGCGCGACCAACTGCCGAGCCTGCGCCTGCAGGTCAATGCCGGCGCTGGCAGCTTCAAGAGCCAATTCAAGAAAGCCGACAAGAGTGGCGCGTTGTACGCGCTGATCCTGGGCGACGATGAACTGGCCCAGCAAGTAGTAAGTGTCAAACCCCTGCGTGGCCAGGGCGAACAACAAAGCATTGCCTTTGATGCGCTTGCCGCGCACTTGGCCACCTGCATCGTGCAGGGTTGAAGCTGTCAAACAGCCGAATTTAGCGATTAAGGAGTATTGGGGTGTCGAGTACTGAAGATGATCAGCTGGCCGAGTTCAAAGACTGGTGGCAGCGTAACGGCAAACCCCTGGTAACTGGCGGCCTGTTGGCGCTGGTGGTGGTGTTCGGTTGGCAGGCGTTCCAGAAGTATCAGAGCAATCAGTCGCAAGGCGCCTCGATGCTCTATCAGCAACTGCTGGAAACCACGCTGACCCCTACTGGCAAGCCTGATCCTGCCCAAGTGGCGGACCTGGCCGGCAAGCTGAAAAACGAATTTGGCGGTAGCACCTACGCCCAATACGGCAGCCTGTTCGTCGCGAAAGTCGCGGTTGATACCGGCAAGCTGGATGACGCAGCCTCCGAACTCAAAGCCATCGCCGACAAGCCGAGCAACCCGACCCTGGGTGAAATCGCACGTCAGCGCCTGGCCCAGGTCCTGGCTGCACAGAACAAGGCCGACGAAGCACTGAAACTGCTCGACGGCGATGCTGACAAGGCATTTGTAGCCACTCGCGAAGAGCTCAAGGGGGACCTGCTGGTCCAATTGGGTCGTACCGACGAAGCCAATGCTGCGTACCAAAAAGCCAAGGCTGCGCTGTCTGATGAAGCAGCGGTCGGTGGCTTACAAATCAAGCTGGACGACTTGGCCAAAGGGGATGCGTGACGTGATCCGTTGGAAACATGCAGCATTGCTGGCTCTGGCCGTTTTGGCCGCGGGTTGCAGCAGCAACAGCAAAAAAGAACTGCCTCCGGCCGAGCTGACCAGCTTCAAGGAAGAAGTGGTCCTGCAAAAGCAGTGGAGCCGCTCCATCGGTGACGGCCAGGGTGATACCTACAACATGTTGGTACCGGCAATCGACGGTGACAACATTGTGGCCGCTGACGTGAATGGTGTCGTGATCTCCATGGACCGCATGAACGGCGACGTCAAGTGGAAGAAAGATCTCGAACTGCCGGTTTCCGGCGCCGTTGGCGTGGGTTACGGCATGGTGATGATCGGCACGCTGAAAGGCGAAGTCGTGGCCCTGGATTCGAGCACCGGTGAAGAGAAATGGCGCGCTCGCGTGACCAGTGAAGTGCTCGCACCGCCTGCCACCAATGGCGATATCGTCGTGGTGCAAACCCAGGATGACCGTGTCATCGGCCTTGACGCCAACACCGGTGAGCAGCGCTGGCTGTACGACAGCACCCCTGCGGTGCTGACATTGCGCGGTACCAGTGGTCCGGTTGTGACCAATAACCTGGCGCTGGCAGGTCTTTCGACCGGTAAAGTGGTCGCCCTGGATACCCAGAACGGCGTGCCGGCCTGGGAATCGCGGGTCGCTATTCCGCAAGGTCGCTCCGAGTTGGACCGTGTCGTGGACATCGACGGTGGCTTGCTGCTGTCGGGTGAAACGCTGTACGTCGCCACTTACCAGGGCCGTGTTGCGGCGCTGGACCTGCAAAGCGGCCGTGTTCTCTGGCAGCGTGATGCCTCCAGCTACGCCGGTGTCGCCCAAGGGTTTGGCAGCGTCTACGTGAGCCTGGCATCCGGTACCGTTGAAAGCGTCGACGAGCGTTCCACCACAGCCCTGTGGAGCAACGACTCGCTGGCTCGCCGTCAACTGTCGGCGCCGGAAGTGTTCTCCAGCTATGTAGCGGTAGGCGACCTGGAAGGTTACCTGCACCTGCTGAGCCAGGTGGACGGGCGCTTTGTCGGCCGTGAACGTATCGACAGCGACGGCCTGCGTGCGCGTCCGCTGGTGGTAGGCAACATGCTTTATGTGTTTGGTAACAGCGGCAAGCTGGAAGCCCTGACCATCAAGTAAGAACTATGCTTGGGGTAACCCCCAGGCGGCCCTACTTCAATACCTGTTGCTGTAGGAGCGAGCTTGCTCGCGAAGGACGTCAACGATAACGCGGGTTTTCTGGATAAACGCGTCGTCCTCGGGTTTTTCGCGAGCAAGCTCGCTCCTACAGTAGCGGGGGCAGAGCAGGGCATGTGGCATTTCAAATGCCGCCCCGAGCACCAGCCGCTGCCTTGCAGCGGCTTTTGTATTTTCTGAAATAACGCAGTGGAGAGCCGCATGGTTCCCGTAATCGCCCTGGTGGGCCGACCTAACGTCGGCAAGTCCACCTTGTTCAACCGCCTGACCAGGACTCGCGACGCCATCGTCGGCGACTTGTCCGGTCTGACCCGTGATCGCCAATACGGTGAGGCAAAGTGGCAAGGGCGCTCCTACATTATTGTCGACACCGGAGGTATCTCCGGTGACGAGCATGGCATGGACGAAAAGATGGCCGAGCAGTCGCTGCTGGCCATTGAAGAAGCCGATGTCGTGTTGTTCCTGGTGGATGCCCGTGCGGGCTACACCGCTGCCGACCAGATGATCGGCGAGCACCTGCGCAAGCGCAACAAGCGTTCCTATCTGATCGCCAACAAGATCGACAACATCGATCCTGAGGCGGCCCGCGCCGAATTCAGCCCGATGGGCCTGGGTGACGCGATCCCGGTCGCCGGTGCCCATGGTCGCGGCATCACCCAGATGCTGGAAATCGCCCTGCGCGACTTCCCCAAGGATGACGCCGACGAAGTTGAAGGCGAAGAAGAGCTCGTTGCCGAAGGTGAGGAAGCCAAGCGCATTCCTGGCCCAAGCGAAAAAGACGGCATCAAGATCGCCATCATTGGCCGTCCGAACGTCGGCAAGTCGACCCTGGTCAACCGCATGCTCGGTGAAGACCGGGTAATCGTCTATGACCAGCCCGGCACCACCCGTGACAGCATCTACATCCCGTTCGAGCGCAACGACGAGAAGTACACGCTGATCGACACCGCCGGTGTGCGCAAGCGCGGCAAGATCCACGAGGAAGTCGAAAAGTTCTCGGTGGTGAAAACCCTGCAGGCGATCAAAGACGCCAACGTGGTGATCTTCGTCATGGACGCCCGCGAAGGCGTGGTCGACCACGACCTCAACCTGCTGGGCTTTGCCCTGGAGGCCGGTCGGGCATTGGTGATCGCGATCAACAAATGGGACGGCATGACCCCGAGCGAGCGTGACTTCGTCAAGGTCGAGCTGCAACGCCGGTTGTTCTTCGTCGACTTCGCCGACATCCACTTTATCTCGGCGCTGCACGGCACCGGCGTGGGCAACCTCTACGCCTCGGTACAGAACTCGTTCAAGTCTGCGGTCACCCGCTGGCCGACCAACCGCCTGACCCAGATCCTTGAGGATGCAGTTGGCGAGCACGCGCCGCCGATGGTCAACAACCGCCGGATCAAGCTGCGTTACGCCCACTTGGGTGGTGCCAACCCGCCGATTATCGTGATCCACGGTAACCAGATCGAGAAGGTGCCTAAGTCCTACGTGCGCTACCTGGAAAACACCTACCGTCGTGTCTTGAAGCTGGTCGGTACGCCGATCCGCATCGAGTTCAAAGGTGGCGAGAACCCGTACGAAGGCAACAAGAACAGCCTGACTGACCGCCAAGTGAACAAGAAACGTCGCTTGATGAGCCACAACAAGAAGGCTGACAAAAAGCGTAAAGACCGCCGCTGACTGTGGGGCTGGCGTGTGTGGGAGCGGGCTTGCCCGCAATAGCGATAGATCAGACACCAACTTGCTGACTGACCCACCGCTACCCAGGCAAGCCAGTACCTATACCAGTTAGGCGTTACCCAAAAAGGGCTCTGAACGAGCCCTTTTTTGTGCCTCACGATTGACCCCTCGGCGCTTGCAGCTTACAACTTGTAACTCACCGTCAGGGGCCCACCGAATGATCACCAGCAAGCTGCCAAACGTCGGCACCACCATCTTCACCACCATGTCGCAACTCGCTGCGCAAACCGGCGCGCTGAACCTGTCCCAGGGCTTCCCCGATTTCAACGGCCCCCAGGCCTTGCTCGACGCGGTGGGCAAACATGTTGCCAACGGTCATAACCAATACGCGCCAATGACCGGTCTACCGGCCCTGCGCCAGCAAGTTGCGGCCAAGGTCGCCCGCAGCTACGGCGTGCAGGTTGATCCCGACAGCGAGGTGACCATCACCCCCGGCGCCACCCAGGCGATCTTCTGTGCGATCCAGGCGGTGATCCGCAGCGGTGATGAAGTCATCGTCTTCGACCCGTGCTACGACAGCTACGAGCCCTCTGTGGAGTTGGCCGGCGGTCGTTGTGTGCATGTGCCATTGGGGCTGGCGGACTTCAGCCTGGATTTCGAGCAGATCAAGGCCGCGCTATCACCGCGCACGCGCATGATCATCCTCAACACCCCGCACAACCCCAGCGGCGCCCTGATCAGCCGTGCCGAGCTGGACCAGTTGGCCGAGCTGATCCGTGACCGCGATATCTATCTGGTCAGCGATGAGGTCTACGAACACCTGGTATTCGATGGCGTGCCCCACGTCAGCGTCCTGGCCCACGAGGAGCTGTATCAGCGCGCGTTCGTGGTCAGCTCCTTTGGCAAGACCTACCACGTTACTGGCTGGAAGACCGGTTACGTGGTTGCGCCTGCGGCCTTGAGCGCCGAACTGCGCAAGGTGCATCAATACGTCAGCTTCTGCGGCGTGACGCCGTTGCAGTTCGCCCTGGCCGACTTTATGGCCGAGCACCCTGAACACGTCGAGGAGCTACCGGCTTTTTACCAGGCCAAGCGTGACCTGTTCTGCGATCTGCTGGCCCCCTCGCGTTTCAGTTTCACGCGGGTGGCCGGTACTTACTTTCAACTGGTGGATTACTCACAGATTCGCCCGGACCTGGATGACGTGGCCATGTCGCTGTGGATGACCCGCGAACATGGCGTGGCGACGATTCCGGTCTCGGTGTTCTACCAGAACCCACCCCAAGGCCAGCGCCTGGTGCGCCTGTGCTTTGCCAAACGCGAGGAGACGCTGCGCCAAGCAGCCGAGAAACTATGCGTGATCTGAGTGCGTTACCCGATCTGAACATCGCCCTGGTCCAGACCACCCTGGCCTGGCATGACCGCCAGGCCAACCTGGAGCATTTCGAGTTGCTGCTGGAGCAAGCCAGGGGCGCCGACTTGATCGTGCTGCCGGAAATGTTCACCACCGGTTTTTCCATGGAGTCCGAAGCCCTGGCCGAAGCCGAAAACGGCCCGACCCATGAGTGGCTCAAGGTCCAGGCGCAGCAGTACAACGCGGTCATTACCGGCAGCGTGATTATCCAGGCCGCCGATGGCAGTCACCGCAACCGCCTGTTGTGGGCGCGACCCGATGGCGAGGTGTTGCACTACGACAAGCGGCACCTGTTTCGCATGGCGGGTGAGCACAATCACTACACCCCGGGCGAGCGGCAGGTGCAGTTCGAGCTCAAGGGCTGGCGGATTCGCCCGCTGATCTGCTACGACCTGCGCTTCCCGGTGTGGAGTCGTGATGCCCAGGATACGGACCTGTTGTTGTACACCGCCAATTGGCCGGGGGCACGGCGCCAGCACTGGAACCGCCTGTTGCCGGCGCGGGCCATCGAGAACTTGTGCTATGTGGCGGCGGTAAACCGGGTGGGGACGGACGGGAAGGGGTTTGCTTACACGGGGGACAGCCAAGTCCTCGACTTCCAGGGCGAAAGCCTGTTGAGCGCAGGGGAGGCGGACGGGGTGTTCCAGGTCTGCCTGGAGGCGGCGCAATTGGCTGAATATCGCCAGAGGTTTCCGGCGAACCTGGATGCCGATAGCTTTCAGTTTGTCTGATAAATCTTTGGTGTATGGGGGATAGCTATCGCGGGCAAGCCCGCTCCCACAGGGAAATGCATTCCAAATGTGGGAGCGGGCTTGCCCGCGATAGGCCCATCAGCATCCCCCAGCCCCCAAAGTAAAAAGGCCCCTGGATTCGCATCCAGGGGCCTTTGGCTTTTCAGCGGTCAGTTACGCCGCTTTCGCTTCCAGCTGGCTCAACGAGCGGTTCAGCGCGCTGAACACCGCCTTGAAGCTGGCCGTCGTGATGTTTTCATCAATCCCCACGCCATGCACCGGACGCTCGCCGTTCACGCGCAGTTCGATGTAAGCCGCAGCCTTGGCGTTAGTACCTGCGCCGATCGCGTGCTCGTTGTAGTCCATGATCTCGACACCAATCGGCAGGCCGGCTACCAGCGCTTCCAGCGCGCCGTTGCCTTTGCCGTGCCAGCGCAGGTTGGTTTCACCCTGGCCCTTGCCGGAGACTTCAACCTCTACCGAGCTGTTGCCGTTTTCTTCCTGCAAGCGGTGGCTGACCAGCGCGTACGGGGTGTTGGCTTGCAGGTATTCACGCTGCAGCAACGCGTGGATCTGCGAGGCGGTCATCTCCAGGCCCACGCGGTCGGTTTCGGCCTGGACGACCTGGCTGAACTCGATCTGCATGCGGCGTGGCAAGCTGATGCCGTATTCCTGTTCCAGCAGGTAAGCGATACCGCCCTTGCCCGACTGGCTGTTGACGCGGATCACCGCCTCGTAGCTGCGGCCAATATCGGCCGGGTCGATTGGCAAGTACGGCACTTCCCACAAGGCATCCGGTTTCTGCTGGGCGAAGCCTTTGCGGATTGCATCCTGGTGCGAGCCGGAGAACGCGGTGTGGACCAGATCGCCCACATACGGGTGACGTGGGTGCACCGGGATCTGGTTGCACTCCTCGACCACTTTGCGCACGCCGTCGATATCGGAGAAGTCCAACTCAGGGTTTACGCCCTGGGTGTAGAGGTTCAAGGCGACGGTGACGAGGTCGACGTTACCAGTACGCTCGCCGTTGCCGAACAGGCAACCTTCGACACGGTCGGCACCCGCCATCAGGCCCAGCTCGGTGGCAGCGACGCCAGTGCCACGGTCGTTGTGGGTGTGCAGGCTGATGATCACGCTGTCACGACGGTTGATATGGCGACCGAACCACTCGATCTGGTCGGCATAGATGTTCGGCGTGGCGCATTCCACGGTGGCCGGCAGGTTGAGGATCATCTTGTGCTCGGGCGTCGGGTTCCACACCTCGATCACTGCGTCACATACTTCCTTGGCGAATTCCAGCTCAGTGGCGCTGAAGGTCTCTGGCGAGTACTCGAAAGTCCACTGGGTTTCCGGCTGCTGGGCGGCGTACTTGACGAACAGCTTGGCGGCGTCGACCGCGATGGCCTTGATCCCGTCCTTGTCCTGATTGAACACGATACGGCGGAAGGACGGCGAGGTGGCGTTGTACAAGTGCACGATGGCTTTCTTGGCGCCGCGCAGGGATTCGAAAGTACGCGCGATCAAGTCTTCACGGCCCTGGGTCAGCACCTGGATGGTGGTGTCCTCGGGGATATGGTTGTCTTCGATCAGGGTGCGTACGAAGTCGAAGTCAGTCTGCGAAGCGGCCGGGAACGAGGCTTCGATCTCTTTCACGCCCACCGAGACCAGGGTTTTCCAGAAACGCAGTTTCTTCACGGCGTCCATCGGTTCGATCAACGACTGGTTGCCGTCGCGCAAGTCGGAACTGCACCAGATCGGCGCGGTAGTGATGGTCTTCGACGGCCAGGTACGGTCCGGGATATCAATGGTCGGGAACGCGCGGTATTTCGAAGACGGGTCTTTGAGCATGCTCATCAGAAGAATCCTTGTTGTAGGGCCGAGAAGAGGCGGCCTGCCAGAAAGCGTTTATTAGGGATGCAAACCGGGGACGAGGCAGATCGATTCAGCCTGGCAGTCGTGCGCTGACGAGGCACAGGCTGCGGTGCTGGCGGAGCTGAATGAGGGTGTGAGAGGTTTTCATAAGCTCAACCCTAACCGGCGAGGTGAAAGATGGCAAGCAGTCGGAAAAAATTGAGAGAAGTTCTGCTATTGCTCTGGTAAACGAGATTTTATGGTGAGTAAAGTCAGGATGCTTTGTTTTATTTGCGTGAGGGTTTGCGGATGCGCAATCAGTGCAGACTGATTTGGCGCCATCGCATGCAAGCCTGCGATGACGCCAGTCTGCCCCGCGATCAGATCAAGGCTGGAACGCCCCTATAAAGATCGCCGGGTCCACCCGCGCATCATTCAAGCTGATATTCCAATGCATATGCGGCCCGGTCGCTCGGCCCGTCGAACCGACCTTGCCAACCACCGCCCCGCGCACCAGTTGCTGGCCCACCTTCACATCAATCTTCGACATATGGCAGAACATGCTGATAAAGCCCTGGCCGTGGTCGACAAACACCGTGTTGCCGTTAAAGAAGTAGTTCCCCACCAGAATCACCTTGCCATTGGCCGGGGTCTTGATCGGCGTGCCAGCGGGCACCGCGAAGTCCAGGCCCGAGTGCGGGTTGCGTTCTTCACCGTTGAAGAAGCGGCGCACGCCGAACTTGCTGGACAGCGGGCCGCTCACTGGCTTGTCCAGCACCAGGTTGCTCGGCAGGTTCGGGCTGAAGCTGCGGTAAGCCTTGAGCTGCACGGCCAGCTCGCCCTCGATGCGCTTGAGTTGCGCAGGCTCGGGGTTGACCTGGCTTTTGTTCTTCAGGGTGATGCGCTGTTCTGGATACTTCTTGAAACCGACGATAAACGGCAGGTTGCGCCCACCGCTGCTGATGCGCTCGTTACCGGGCTTGACCGTCAGCGGGATGCCGACAATCGCCAGCCAGTTGTCCTGTTCCTTGACCACCAGCACCGGTTTGCCCTGATAAGTGGCTTTCGGCGCGGCGGCCCCAGGGCCCAGGTCGACCACGGCCACGCCACCGGGCACCGGCTTGTTCAGGGTGCGGGTGATGTAGCTGTCGGCGTGGGCGTTAAAAGCGAGGCACAGCAGCAACAGGCTAAATAGACGAGGCATCAATCAATCCAGTAATGAAAGGGTGACGGGTGTCAGGTGGTTATCTTCCACCCGCACTTGCAGTTGGCCCTCACCGAGACGCGCGGTCAGGCGCTGGCCGGTGTGGGTTTGCGCGGCATTGCGAATGGCCTGGCCGCGCTCGTCCAGCAGGATGCTGTAGCCACGGCCCAGGGTCGCCAGCGGGCTGACCACCTGCAACGTCTGCACCTGGCTTTGCAGTTGCAGGCGGCGCGCCTTGAGACCTTCGCGCATGGCCCGGGGCAGGCGCTCGGCGAGGCTGTCCAGGCGCTGGCGCAGCAGGGCCAGTTGGCGCCCCGGGTGCTGGCCGGCCAGGCGGGTTTCGAGGCGGATCAGGCGTTCGCGACGGGTATTGAGGCTGCGCTCGAACGCCCTGCGCAGGCGCATATCCAGGTCATCCAGGCGCTGGGCCTGCTGGCGCAGACGCTCACCGGGGTGACGCAGGCGCCGGGCCATGCCTTCCAGGCGCAGGCGGTCGTGGGTCAGGCGATTGCGCATCAACATCACCAGGCGCCGGTGCAGGCTTTCGACCTGGCGTACCAGGTTGCTGGCATCCGGCGCCAGCAACTCAGCGGCAGCCGAGGGCGTGGGGGCGCGCACATCGGCCACGAAGTCACTGATGGATACATCGGTTTCATGGCCAACCGCACTGACGATAGGCGTGACACACGCATCGATGGCACGGGCCACGGCTTCTTCGTTGAAACACCAGAGGTCTTCCAGCGAGCCGCCGCCACGGGCGAGGATCAGCGCATCAAAGCCCCGGGCATCCGCCAGCTTGAGGGCGCGGACAATCTGCGCCACGGCTTCACGGCCCTGCACGGCGGTGGGGATCAGGGTCAGCTGCACGTTTGGTGCACGGCGGGCGAATACACTGATGATGTCGCGAATCACCGCGCCGGTGGGTGAACTGATAATGCCGATGCGGCGCGGATGGGCCGGCAGCGGCACCTTGCGCTCGGCACTGAACAGCCCTTCGGCGCTGAGCTTTTCCTTCAAGGCATCGAAGGCCAGGCGCAGCGCACCATCGCCGGCTGGCTCTACAGTGTCGAGGATCAACTGGTAGTCGCCACGCCCCTCGAACAGCGAGACTTTGCCCCGCACCTTGACCGCCAGGCCATCCTTCAATGCCTGGCGCACGCGCGCGGCGTTGTTGCGAAACAGCGCGCACCGTACCTGCGCGCCGCTGTCCTTGAGGGTGAAATACACATGCCCAGAGGCCGGGCGGGCGAGGTTGGAGATCTCGCCTTCGACCCAGATATTGGTGAACACGTCCTCGAGCAACACCCGAGCGCGGCCGTTGAGCTGGCTGACAGTCAGGACCTCGCGGTCCAGGCCCAGGCGGGCAAACGGGTCTTTTATCATGGCAAGAGATCTTTAGTCATGGGCGGCAGTTTATAGGCATTCGGCCAGTGTTTGACAGAACTGCGCAACCAACGCGCTCGGCGCCTGCGCACAGGCCAGGGCCACTGTGCTGTGGCAATCAGGGTCGGCCAGGGGCAGGAAGTGAATGTTGGCCGGGGCGATATCACGCATCGACTCGGGCAGCAGCGCAATGCCAAATCCAGCCTGGATCAACTGCAGTTGGGTGGTCTTGCGCGACATCACCCGCGCGGCCTTGGGGAAAAATCCGGCACGCATGCACAACTCGGCCGACAGGTAACTCAGGCCGCCGCGTTGTGGGTGGGGGATCGAAATAAAGGCTTGGTCTTTCAATTGCGCCAGTTCAATGGCCGAGGAATGCCGGGCCAAAGGGTGGGTAGGAGGGACAGCCAGCAGCAGTGGCTCTTGATACAGAGGCACGATGCGCACCCCTTCGCGCTGGCGCAGCACCGGCAGGCGCAGCAGGCCGACCTCCAGCCGACCGTCGGCAATGTCCTCCAACTGCGCTTCTGAGGACAGTTTGACGATATCCATAGACACCCCGGGACACTGCTCCAGCCAGGCGCTGATCCCGCGCAGGACGCGCCCGCTCATCGGCACCGTGCTGGAGTGGCTCAGGCGCAGCGTGCCGAGTTGGCCGTGGCCGACCTGGGTCGCCAATTCACTGGCCTTGTGCAACTCGCCCAGCAGGTTGCGCGCCCGTGGATAAAACGCCTCGCCGGCGGCCGTCAGGCGCGGGAGGCGGGCGGTGCGCTCGAACAGGGGGGTTTGCAGGAGGGTTTCCAGCTCCTTGATCTGCCGGCTGAGGGCCGATTGCGCGACAAACAGGCGTTCGGCGGCGGCGCTGAAGCTGCCGCTCTCGGCTATTTCGACGAAGTAACGCAGTTGTCGGGTAGAAATCACCAGTCATGCCTTTTTGAGATAGATGGATGGCTTTGAAGATATTAGTCGCAACACATCAGCTTGGCTAAAGTGAGGGCCATCGCTAACAAGGAATATTTCATGAGCCTGGTTGAATTGATGGCGCAGTGGTCGTTTGGTCCGGTGGATTGGCTGGTGATCGGCCTGGGGATCACCCTGGCCTATATCGTGTTTGGCATCGCCGGCTTCGGCACGGCACTGGTGGCCGGGCCGATCCTGATTATGTTCATGCCGCTGTCGAAGATCATTCCGTTGCTGGTGCTGCTGGATTTCGTCGCGGCCTTTGGCAACCTGCTGCAATCGCGGCGGGATGTGGTCAAGCCGGAGCTATTGCGGTTACTGCCGTGCATGGCCATTGGCTGCACCCTGGGTGTGATCTTCTTGCTTAACCTGCATTCGGACCTGCTCCTGCTGTTGATGGGCCTGTTTATCAGCGCCTATGCCATCTACAGCCTGGCGGTAAAGGCCAAGCCCACAGCTTTGGCTGCCGGATGGTCGGTGCCCATGGGCGTAGTGGGCGGATTGTTTGGGGCCTTGTTTGGCAGTGGCGGCTTTTTGTATGCGATTTATCTGAACAGCCGCCTGCCCAAGGACGGCGCGCGAGCCACCCAAAGTGCGTTGATCAGCGCGAGCACGGTGGTACGCCTGAGTTTGTTTTTGATCGCCGGGGTGTATGCCCAATTGCCCTTGCTGCTGCTGGCGGTGTGCCTGCTGCCGGCGATGGCCCTGGGGCTGTGGGCGGGGCGTAGGTTGACCCTGCGCATGTCCCGCGAGGCGTTTGTGCGGTTGGTGACGTGGCTGGTGCTGGCCAGTGGCATAGCGTTGATTGGGCGGTATTTGAGTACTTGACCTGTGGGTGGCAGGGATTAAGCTGCCGGGCTCTAGGGCCTTATCGCGGGCAAGCCCGGCTCCCACATTGGTATGCGATCAACTGTGGGAGCCGGGCTTGCCCGCGATGAGGCCAGCAGCCACACCGCAGGACTCCCATGAATTCCCAAAGCATCCTTGTCCCGAAAATCTCCACCTTGCCCGTCCACGAACCCCGCGCCCGGGCCATCGTGCGCTGGCTGGTGCGCAAGAATATCATCAAGGAAGAACTGACCACCTGTGGCCGCACCGGCAACCGCATGGGCTATGCCCTGGCCGACGGCGCCCGCGCCGTGGTGTTGCACCCCGAGGCGTTGCCATTCAATGAGCCGGTCAATGGCCTGGAAATCATCTACAAGCGTTGCATCTATACCCCGGCCAAGGGGTTTCTCGAAGAAGCCGGCTGCCCGCAATGCCTTAAAGAAGTCGGCGAGGCGCTGTTCGAGAGCCTGGAGGACTGGATGCCCGGCCATACCGACAACTTCACCTGCCCGCTGTGTGGGCATGAAGATGACATCAACGGGTTTCTATTCTTGCAGGAGTGCGGCTTTTCCAACCTGGGCTTCATCTTCAACAACTGGGCCGAAGCGGGCTTCAAGCAGAGCTTTATCGACGAATTTGCCGACTGGCTCGACCAGAAGATGAGTTGGGTCAAAGTCGAATTGTAGGCGCGAGCCTGCTCGCGAAAATCGTCAACGATAATGCTGGCTGGCTGGTTTTGCGCGGTGCCTTCACGCTCTTCGCGAGCGAGCTCGCTCCTACAGAAAGGCGCCTGGGTTTACCCATCTATCAGTATTACCAAGTTTGTCAGAGTTTTACATTGAGCCCGGCAGGGCGCATGTATATAATGGCGCGCTTCCATTTTCCCGCTCGGGAGCCCCCGCGATGCTGCGTATCAGCCAAGAAGCTCTGACATTCGACGACATTCTCCTAGTGCCCGGTTACTCCGAGGTGCTTCCTAACGAAGTCAGTCTCAAGACCCGCCTAACCCGTGGCATCGAGCTGAATATTCCCCTGGTTTCCGCTGCCATGGACACCGTCACCGAAGCCCGTTTGGCAATCGCCATGGCTCAGGAAGGCGGCATCGGCATCATCCACAAGAACATGACCATCGACCAGCAAGCTGCCGAAGTGCGCAAGGTCAAGCGTTATGAAGCCGGTGTGGTGAAAGATCCGATCACCATCGAAGCCGACGCCACCGTACGCGACCTGTTCGACCTGACCCGCCTGCACAACATCTCCGGTGTTCCAGTGCTGCACGATGGCGACCTGGTCGGCATCGTCACTTCCCGTGACGTGCGCTTCGAAAACCGTCTTGAAGTCACCGTCCGTGAAGTGATGACGCCTAAAGAGCGCCTGGTCACTGTCAAGGAAGGCGCCGACAAGAACGATGTGCGTGAACTGCTGCACAAGCACCGCATCGAGCGCGTGCTGATCGTCGACGACAAATTCGCCCTCAAGGGCATGATGACCGTCAACGACATCGAAAAAGCCAAGGCCTACCCGCTTGCCAGCAAGGATGACCAAGGTCGTCTGCGCGTTGGCGCCGCCGTTGGTACCGGTAAAGACACCGGCGACCGCGTTTCGGCCCTGGTCGCTGCCGGTGTTGACGTGGTGGTGGTCGACACTGCCCACGGTCACTCCAAAGGCGTGATCGACCGCGTACGCTGGGTCAAGCAGAACTTCCCTGACGTGCAGGTGATCGGCGGCAACATCGCCACCGGCGCTGCCGCCAAGGCCCTGGCCGAAGCCGGCGCTGACGCAGTCAAGGTCGGTATCGGCCCAGGCTCGATCTGCACCACACGTATCGTCGCCGGTGTGGGCGTGCCGCAAATCAGCGCCATCGCCAATGTTGCCGCTGCCCTTGAAGGCACTGGCGTACCATTGATCGCCGACGGCGGCATCCGTTTCTCCGGTGACCTGTCCAAGGCCATCGTAGCCGGTGCTTCCTGCGTGATGATGGGCTCGATGTTCGCAGGTACCGAAGAAGCGCCAGGCGAGATCGAACTGTTCCAGGGCCGTTCCTACAAGGCTTACCGCGGCATGGGTTCGCTGGGCGCCATGTCCCAGGCGCAAGGATCTTCGGACCGCTACTTCCAGGACTCCTCGGCAGGCGCCGAGAAGCTCGTCCCGGAAGGCATCGAAGGCCGTGTGCCGTACAAGGGCACCCTGAGCGCCATCATCCATCAACTGATGGGCGGCCTGCGTTCCTCGATGGGCTACACCGGCAGCGCCGACATCGAAGAAATGCGCACCAAGCCAGAGTTCGTACGGATCACCGGCGCCGGCATGGCTGAATCCCATGTCCACGACGTGCAGATCACCAAGGAAGCGCCAAACTACCGCGTAGGTTGAGGCTTCCAGCAAAACGTTAAGTAACCGGGGCTGTTCTTTCAGCCCCGAGTTGTTTCTGATTCATTAGACGAGACTGACTTCATGGCCCTCGACATTCACGCCCACCGTATCCTGATCCTCGACTTCGGTTCCCAGTACACCCAACTGATTGCCCGCCGTGTGCGTGAAATCGGCGTGTACTGCGAACTGCATCCGTTCGATATGGATGACGAAGCGATCCGCGAATTCGCCCCTAAAGGCGTCATCCTCGCCGGTGGCCCCGAGTCCGTGCACGAAGCCAACAGCCCGCGCTGCCCGCAAGCGGTGTTTGACCTGGGCGTGCCGGTCTTCGGTATCTGCTACGGCATGCAGACCATGGCCGAGCAACTGGGCGGCAAGGTCGAAGGCTCCGAGCTGCGTGAATTCGGTTATGCCCGTGTGGACGTGGTCGGCAAGAGCCGCCTGCTGGACGGCATCGAAGACCACGTCGACGCCGACGGCCTGTTCGGCCTCGACGTCTGGATGAGCCACGGTGACAAGGTCACCAGGATGCCGGAAGACTTCCACATCCTGGCCAGCACCCCGAGCTGCCCGATTGCCGGCATGTTCAGCGACGAGCGTCGTTACTACGGCGTGCAGTTCCACCCGGAAGTGACCCACACCAAGCAAGGCGGGCGCATCCTGTCGCGCTTCATCCTCGACATCTGCGAGTGTGAAGCCCTGTGGACCCCGTCGAAAATCGCTGAAGACGCCATCGCCAACGTGCGCGCCCAGGTCGGTACCGACAACGTGCTGCTGGGCCTGTCCGGCGGCGTTGACTCCTCCGTGGTTGCCGCGCTGCTGCACAAGGCGATTGGCGACCAACTGACCTGCGTCTTCGTCGACAACGGCCTGCTGCGCCTGCACGAAGGTGAGCAAGTGATGGCCATGTTCGCCGAGAACATGGGCGTCAAGGTGATCCGCGCCAACGCCGAGGACCAGTTCCTCAACAACCTGGCCGGCGAGTCGGACCCGGAGAAGAAGCGCAAGATCATCGGTCGCACCTTCATCGACGTCTTCGATGCCCAGTCCAACAAACTGGACAACATCAAGTACCTCGCCCAGGGCACCATCTACCCTGACGTGATCGAGTCGGCTGGCGCCAAGAGCGGCAAGGCCCACGTGATCAAGTCCCACCACAACGTGGGTGGCCTGCCTGAGGAAATGAACCTCAAGCTGGTAGAACCGCTGCGCGAACTGTTCAAGGACGAAGTCCGCCGTCTGGGCCTGGAACTGGGCCTGCCGTACGACATGGTCTACCGCCACCCATTCCCGGGCCCGGGCCTGGGCGTGCGGATCCTCGGTGAAGTGAAGAAGGAATACGCCGACCTGCTGCGTCGTGCCGACCACATCTTCATCGAAGAACTGCGCAAGGCCGACTGGTACCACAAGGTCAGCCAGGCCTTCGTGGTGTTCCAGCCAGTGAAGTCGGTTGGCGTTGTAGGCGATGGCCGTCGTTACGCGTGGGTCGTGGCCCTGCGTGCGGTAGAAACCATCGACTTCATGACCGCCCGCTGGGCGCACCTGCCGTACGAACTGCTGGAGACTGTCAGCGGCCGTATCATCAATGAGATCGAAGGTATTTCGCGCGTGACGTATGACGTGTCGAGCAAGCCGCCGGCGACTATTGAGTGGGAATGATTGAGCGTCCGGCATTGTCCGGCACGATCTAGCAAGAAATGCCCTGGAGCCCGCGTAATTGCGGGCTTTTGGCTTTTTTGGGCTCCCCAGGCTCGCCGATGATGGCGGTCGAGGAGGCGCAACTGCCCTGCTGCGATGCCGTACTGGATTACCGGCGGCCTTCGCACACCGGCGATTCACCGATGCGACCTTCCTTGCACAGGTCAATGTTATCGGTGCGCTTGAAACCTGCGTCTTTCATGCAATAAAACCGCGTGAGCACCTGGTCAATCGGCGTCGTGTCTCCCGTCCCTACCAGGTTGGTATAGCCGCATGCGGTCATAGCGTTTTTGACGCCCTTTTCAGACACCCCGACCTTTTTCCAATTGGTAAATTCTGGCGGCGGCGGTTGAAAGCCTCTGCCCGTGCAGCCAACCAATGTCACAGCGCAAAGACTCAGTAACAGGCTCCTCGTGAGCATGGTGTTTTCCCTTATGGTTTGACGTGGATAAAGTGTGAGACACCGTTCGACAACAAACAAACGGTTGCGCAGCAAAAAAACCTGGCCACGGCCAGGTTTTTCACTCCGTTGAACGACTCAGCGTGGCAGCCTGCTTTGCAAGCTCAAGCCGGTGTTGGTGATCGCGGCGGATAGTTGGTCTAGCGTGGGGAAATGCACTTGGTGCACCAGCGGCCAGGTAGGGCGCTCGATTACGAAGCCGCCGTCGGCCAGTCGGGTGATGGGCGTGATGACGACGCCTAGATCCCGACTGCGGTGAAACAGCCTGTACGAACCTTGCGTCTCATCGATCAGGTACATGCCTTTGCGAAACAGCAATTGCCGGTTTTGCAGCTCCGTGCGCTGCACGGGCGGTGCCTCGACCTGTACCCGCAGGTCGGCATGCAGGGTATTGAAGGGGACGCTCATGTTTTCGTCCGGTTCCATCGTGTCGTGATCCACCGGCGCGCCTGGATCTACCCGTATATCGTGGCCTTCCCCTGGGTACACCTCCTCAATACGCACTCCCATCCCGCCCTCCAGCTCACTGATGCCGGCCACCTCCCTGAACGTGTTGGTGCTGGTCGGCGCGGTCATCACCAGCCATTTGCCGCCACCGTTCAAGGCTTTGTCGGCGTTGATAATCCGGTGGGCCAGGTAGTTGCGCGCCATTTGCGCCGAGCGGTCGACCAGCGGGTCTGTGTATTTGTAGTGCGCGGCGCAGTCGATGGCCTGCACGCGAATGCCGTTGCTCCTGGCTGCCTTGATCAGTTGCAGTTCGTTGAATTGTCCTGCGGGGTCGGTGCTCATCGCCTCCAGGCTGTCTTGCAGGTCTTGTGACATTGACCCGCTCTGGAAGTAGCGATTGAGGTCGTCCTGGGCAAAGTCGTTGAGCAGACGCCGCATGTACAGGGTTCTGACGCCCTTGCGCGCGAGCAGGGGGATGTTCTCGATGATCAGGCGCGTACTGGTGATGCGGTCCAGGGTTTCGCCGATAACCAGCCCGGGCAGGTCGTGCGGCAGTTGTTCTATCAGTTCGCTGAATGAGGTTTGCGGGGGCACGATGGGAACGCTCGGGCGCGGCGGCAAGCGACTCCAGGAGAGTTCGCGGTAGAAGGCTTTGGCCGAGTCCAGCAGCCTGGTGTGGGTGTGGCCGAAGTAGAAATTGTAGCGATCGAGGTTCAGGAAGCGGCTGTCGATATGGATTTCAAGGATCCCCAGCGCCCATTCCTTCAAGTCGTGGCGGATCGATGGGCGCGCGTCGAACTCGGTGGTTACCCTGCCAATCGCACTCGATGTTCCAGGCTCGGCGGCGCCGGCATCGGCCACCGGTTTGACCTTGACCTTGGTCTTGACCTTGGCCGCCTTGCTGGAGTTGCCGCCTCCGCCCTTCAAGCCGCGGCTGCCAGATACGGGCTCCCACTCATCCAGTGCGTTCAAGCGTACCGGTACCGTTGCGGTGAATCCCTGCGGGTTGGCCGGGTCGACAATGACCCAGTAGCCCGGGCCATTCAGGTCACTTTCGTAGCGCACGTAGTAGGCCATGTCGTTCATCAGGATGGCGTGTTGAGGCATGCCATTTGAGGTTTTCAGGGTGTAGACCTGAAAGAACTTGCCCGGCGTGGTGCTAGGAGGCGCGCCTTCAAGAATCAGGTTGGCCTCGTAATGGGCCGGCACCATCAGCTTGGGTTCCACTACCTCCAGGACCGTAGCGGGCGGTGGGGCGAGTGGCTCCACCGGTGCTGGGGCAAAACGCTCCGGGGCCTCGGCGATTTCCGGCAGTACCCCGTCGGCTTTCAACAGGCTCAGGTTGAACAGGGTGTCGATGGCACTGAAAACCGCTCCTTGTTCGCCTGCGCGGCGCTCGGCCAGGGTTTTGCCATTGATCGCCTGGTCGATATTAAGTCCCAGGTTGGCCGTGCTGGCGCCGAGTACCACCAGGGCCACCGGCCCGCCGACCACAGCCATCGGGCCGAAGACTTTACTGAAGGCGTTCAGGTAGCCGATCCACAGTTTCTTGCGCAGGTCGCCGTTGCTGTGCAGGCAGAAGTCGGCGTCATTTTGCATGCGCGCCTTGCTGGCCTGGGCGAGCCAAGTGAACGCATCGCCGTCGATGGTCGTGTCCGCCTGGTTGATCAGGTGATGATTCCACTGGCCCCAGGTCACGAACAGCTGATCGATGTTCGCATTGAGTCCCTTGTCCACCCAGTCGGCTGGCAGTGTGCCGGTCAGGGCCTGGGCGGTGCGATAGATCAGGATCGGCGTCAGCAGCATCTGTTTCCAGGTCACCGCATCGGTGTCGTCTTGTTGGATCTGCGCCGAGAGCGGGAAGTGGGTCATGAACTGTGCGCGGTTATCCGGATGATTGGTTTGGCACAACAACCAGAAATGCAGGTCAGCCGGCGTGCTGAAGCAATGAAAGGCTTGGGCTTGGCCGGGCACATAGAGGATTTGCCGACCGTCGTGGTCGATGATGCGCAGGATATCGCTGGCAACATGCCCGCCAATGTCCAGCGCCGCCAACCTCAGGCCTGGCATGGCAGGGGCGCTGGCTTGCAGGTTGGATAAGGTCGGGGGCCAGTCCAGGCCGTTGGCGACGGCCTTGATCACGTTCTGGAATTGCACCTCGGTCAACTGGTCGGCCTGCCGGGCTTGCAGGGCGCTGGCGAGGAAATTGACCTTGCACAGGGTCCGGAAGTCGTCTTGATGTGTGTGCCAGAAGCTGTCCATGCGGGTGCTGTAGCGGTCGCTGAAGTTGATGTCCCAGAAGTCGTTGAGCACGGCTCTGGCAGACAGGCGCACCTCGTTGCGGTGATCAAAAACCCGTGCTTCGGGGCCCACGCTGTAGAAGCCGCCGTCACCGTCGAGCAGGTCCGCGTTGTCCTGATCGTGAAGGCTGAAACGGTGAATCACCAGTTGCGGCAGGGTCATGGACTCCAACGGCTTCTCGTTGTGGATCCAGCCGGTAAATGCCTGGCCGTCACCAATGCCGCCTTTGAATCGATGCCAGTACACGTGGTCGGGGTCCAGGCCCGCGAGGTCGTGCCTGGCGAGAATCTCGCGGGCTGTGTCGGTCGCCATCGCCTGCATGTTCGGGCACGCGTCGAGCACTGTAGGTGCCATGGCCTTGAGCTGGCGCTGGGCGGCGGGGGATGTATCGATCATCGGCATGTCGTTCTCCTGTGGCTAGAGAGAAAAAGCATGCCGGGGTTGTTGTGGGGGGCAGGGGTAAATAGTTAGCGCCGCGCAATATCCGAAAAGTAAAACTTATCCAACGTATGTCGCGACTCGGTGTACTCGAACTGCCGCCCATCCTGCAAAAACGTCTGGTTGCTCACCACAATCACATGGCTCTGGCCGTCGAGGTCCAGGTGCGCCTGGTCGTCCTTACTGCGGGGCAGGGCTTCGATGGTGCGCTGGGCGTAGCTGATCTGCAGTTGCAGCGTCTGCTCGATAAACGCGTAGATCGACTGTTCGGCAATCGTCTGGTCCAGGCCCGGGATCAGGTCGGCGACGAAGTGGTTGATGTCGAGGATCACGCGTTTGCCGCCGATGCGCCGCACTCGCTTGATGCGCGTGATCAGGGTGCCGGGCTCGGCCTCGATATGCTGCTGCAGGGAGCCTTCCAGGGGCAATTGAGTGAATTCGACCACTTCGGTGCGTACGTCATCGCCCAGGTCGGCGTGGGTTTCGTGGAAGCTGACGATGCCCCCCAGTTGGAACTCAATCGGGTTGGGCGACAGCACGAACGTGCCCTTGCCATGGATCTTTTGCGCGAACCCACGCTCCTGCAATTGCTCGATGGCCCGACGCACGGTGCCACGGCTGGCCTGGTAGGCGTCCATCAATTCGGTTTCAGAGGGAAGGCGCGTGCCGCGTTGCAGGCGTTCGGTGGTGATGCTGGCAAGCAGATCCGTATAGATCTGGTTGTATTTGCTCATGGGGATGGCTCTGTGCCCGACTTGATCATTCAAGGCAGGAACCTTAGTGGCAGAGGTGGAGTTTGTCCATTGGACCCTCGGATATCGCCAATCCCTGTAGGAGCGAGCTTGCTCGCGAAAAACGTCAACGATAACGCGAAAAACCAGACACCCCGTGCTGCCCTCAGGTTCTTCGCGAGCAAGCTCGCTCCTACAAAAGAGGTCATCGGATATTTTTGTAACTCGTACAGACGAGTTGTTGCTTTAACTCGTCTGTACGAGTACTTTTGCCCTCGGCGTGCTGCCAATAACAAAAATCTAAAGTGGAAGAACAAGCATGAGCCACGACTATTCCAACATTGCCCGCGAGATCCTCGAACATCTCGGGGGCAGCGACAACCTTGAGCAAGCGGCCCACTGCGTGACGCGCCTGCGCCTGGCGCTCAAGGACCCAAGCCTGGTCAACGCCAGTGCATTGAACCAGGTCGATCTGGTCAAAGGCTCGTTCTTCACCGGCGGCCTGTTCCAGGTCGTCATCGGCCCTGGCGAAGTAGAAAAGGTCTACGCCGCCCTGCGCGAACAGACCGGCCTTGCCGCCGCCACCATCGCCGATGTGAAGAAGAAGGGCGCCGACAAGACCAACGCCCTGCAGCGCCTGGTTCGCGTGTTCTCCGACGTGTTCATGCCGATCCTGCCGGCGCTGATCATTGCCGGCCTGCTGATGGGCATCAACAACCTGATGGGCGCCAAAGGCATGTTCATCGAGGGCCAGACTTTGCTGGAGGCCTATCCGAACCTGGATGGCCTGTGGAGCCTGATCAACCTGATGGCCAACACCTCGTTCGTGTTCCTGCCGGCGCTGGTGGGCTGGTCGGCGGCCAAGCGCTTTGGCGGCAGTGAAATCCTCGGCATCGTACTCGGCCTGATGCTGGTGCACCCGGACCTGCTCAACGCCTGGAACTACGGCAAGGCGGTGGCCGGGCTCGACGGCCAGAGCCTGCCGTACTTCGATATTTTTGGCTGGTTCCAGATCGAGAAAGTGGGTTATCAGGGCCAGATCCTGCCGATCCTGATGGCCGCCTATGTCATGAGCGTGATTGAGAAGTGGCTGCGGGCGCGCGTGCCCAATGCCATCCAATTGCTCGTGGTGCCGATCACCACCATCGTCGTCACCGGCGTGCTGGCCCTGGCGATCATCGGCCCGGTCACCCGTCACCTCGGCATCCTGATCACCGAAGGCGTCGTCACGTTATTCGACCTGGCGCCGATGGTCGGCGGGGCGATTTTCGGCCTGCTGTATGCGCCGCTGGTGATCACCGGCATGCACCACATGTTCCTCGCCGTGGACCTGCAACTGATCTCGACCCAGGGCGGCACATTTATCTGGCCGATGATTGTCATGTCCAACCTGGCCCAGGGCAGTGCCGCGCTCGGAGTGTTCTATATGAGCCGCAATGCACGGGACAAAAGCATGGCCTCGACCTCGGCGATTTCTGCCTACTTCGGCATCACTGAACCGGCGATGTTTGGGGTGAACCTGCGCTTCAAGTTCCCGTTCTATGCCGCGTTGCTCGGCTCGGCGCTGGGCAGCATTTTCCTCTCGCTGAACAAGGTCCAGGCCTCGGCCATCGGCGTCGGTGGTTTGCCTGGGTTTATCTCGATCATCCCGCAGTACATCCCAAGCTTCGTTATCGGCATGGTCATCGCGATTGTGGTGCCGTTTGTTTTGACCTGTGCGTTGAGCATGAAGATCGTGCGGCCTGGATACCGGGTCGCCTGAACTACCGCCTTCGCGAGCAAGCCCGCTCCCACATTTGAAATGCGTTCCCCCATGTGGGAGCGGGCTTGCCCGCGAAGAGGCCCGCAAGGCCAGCACATAACTCTACTGAAGGAACCCACCATGCAAGACTGGCAACACTCGGTGATCTACCAGATCTACCCAAAAAGCTTCCACAGCCATGCGGGTAACGCCACCGGTGACCTGCTGGGCATCGTGGACAAACTCGATTACCTCCAATGGCTGGGTGTCGATTGCCTGTGGATCACCCCGTTCCTGCGCTCGCCCCAGCGCGACAACGGCTACGACATCAGCGACTACTACGCCATCGATCCCAGCTACGGGACCATGGCCGACTGCGACCTGCTGATCGGCGAAGCCGCCAAGCGCGGGATCAAGCTGATGCTCGACATCGTGGTCAACCACACCTCCATCGAGCACGAATGGTTCCAGCAGGCGCGCAGCAGCCTCGACAACCCGTACCGCGACTTCTACATCTGGCGCGACCAGCCGAACAACTGGGAGTCCAAGTTCGGTGGCTCGGCCTGGGAATACGAGGCGCAGACCGGCCAGTACTTCCTGCACCTGTTCGACCACACCCAGGCCGACCTCAATTGGGACAACCCCAAGGTGCGCGCCGAAGTCTACAAACTCATGTGCTTCTGGCGTGACAAAGGCGTGGGCGGTTTCCGCCTGGATGTAATCAACCTGATTTCCAAGCCGGCGGACTTTCCCGAAGACAACAGCGATGGCCGGCGCTTCTACACCGATGGTCCGCACGTGCATGAGTACCTGCAGGAAATGCACCGCGAAGTCTTCGAAGGCCACGACCTGATCAACGTTGGCGAGATGTCATCCACCAGCCTCGAGCACTGCATTCGCTACTCGCGCCCGGAGTCGAAAGAACTGTCGATGACCTTCAACTTTCATCATCTGAAAGTGGATTACCCCAACCTGCAAAAATGGGTGCGCGCCGACTTCGACTTCCTGCAACTCAAGCAGATTCTCTCTGACTGGCAACTGGGCATGCAGGCCGGTGGCGGGTGGAATGCGCTGTTCTGGTGTAACCATGACCAGCCGCGGGTGGTCTCGCGATTTGGTGATGACGGCGAGTACCGCGTGGTCTCGGCCAAGATGCTCGCCACCGCCTTGCACTTTCTGCAGGGCACGCCGTTTGTGTATCAGGGCGAAGAGCTGGGCATGACCAATCCGGGGTTCGACCAGATCGGGCAGTACCGCGATGTCGAGACCCTGAACATCTACCGCCTCAAGCGCGATGCGGGCGAGTCGCAAGCGTCAAGCATGGCCGCCATCATGCAAAAGTCCCGGGATAACGGGCGCACGCCGATGCAATGGAACGGCCAGGCAAATGCCGGCTTCAGCAGCGGTGAACCGTGGATTGGCATCCCGGCCAATGCGGCGCAGATCAATGTGCAGAGCCAGTTGGATGACCCGGATTCGGTGCTGCATCACTACCGGGCGCTGATCGCCTTGCGTCGCCTTGAGCCGCTGATCCAGCAGGGCGTGTACCGCCAACTGTTGTGCGATCACGCCAAAGTCTGGGCGTATCTGCGTGAAGGCCATGGCGAGCGCCTGCTGGTGCTGAACAACTTCTACGGCCAGCCCTGCGAGATCCAACTGCCTGGCCAAGTGATCAGCGCGGCGAGCGCGCAACGGCTGCTGATCAGCAACTACCCCGACTGCCCGGTGCGCACCGACAGCATCACCCTGCGCCCATACGAGTCTTTTGTGCTGCACCTGACCGACTGACATTCCCCTTTTTGTAGGAGCGAGCTTGCTCGCGAAAAACTTCAAAGCGCCGCGTGCATCCGCAATGCCCACGTCACCGTTGACGATTTTCGCGAGCAAGCTCGCTCCTACAGAATCGCGTTACACACAATAAGAAAAAAGGAGCGCTTCATGAAAACAACAATAAAGCTGGGCCTCGCTGCATCCTGTCTGACGTTGCCCCTGGCGGCCCACGCCCTGGAATTCGCCGGCTACCTGCGCAGTGGTGCCGGCACCTCGACCGGCAGCGGCCCGCAGCAGTGTTTCCAACTGCCGGGTGCCCAATCCAAATACCGCCTGGGCAACGAATGTGAACAATACGCCGAGTTGGAGTTACGCCAGGACCTGTTCACCCTCGACGACGGCTCGGTGCTGAGCGTCGATGCCATGGCCTCGCTGTACAACAAGTACGACCGCGAACTGAAGTTCCAGGGCGAAAACAATGGTTCGGCCCGCATGCCGCAGATGTATGCGCAGTGGTCGAACATGCCCAGCCTCAACGGCGGTTCACTGTGGGCCGGCCGGCGCTACTACAAACGAAATGACATCCATATTTCCGACTTCTACTACTGGAACCAGAGCGCCACCGGCGGCGGTATCGAGGACGTGCTGATTGGCGATCTGAAATACAGCTACGCCCTGTCGCGCAAGGACAACCTGTACCAGAAGGAATACGCCACCCGTCACGACTTCAACGTCGCAGGCTTCAAGACCAACCCCGGCGGGGAGCTGGAGTTGGGCCTGAGCTACATCGAACAGGCTGGCGGACGCGATACCCACAGCGGCTGGGCCCTGACTGCCCAGCATGTGCAGGCGGCCTTCCTCGGCGGCAAGAACAAGTTTGCCCTGCAGTACGGTGAAGGGCCGGGCACGGGCCTTGGCTACACCGGGAATACGGCATTGGAACGCAGCAGCAAAAGCTACCGCGCGGTGGAGTTTTTTGACTGGCAAGTGACCCCGCGTTTCGGTGGCCAGGTCGAGGCGGTGTACCAGAAAGATGTGCGCCCAGGCAGCCAGGACCAGACCTGGATGTCCATTGGTGTGCGCCCGGCGTATGCCATCAGCGAACAGTTCAAGCTGGTCACCGAGCTGGGCCATGACCAAGTGGATGCCAGCGGCGGCACGCGCAAGCTCAGCAAGTTCACGTTCGCCCCGACCTGGTCGCCCAAAGGCCCGGATTTCTGGGCGCGGCCGGAAGTGCGCTTGTACTACACCTATGCCACCTGGAACCAGGCGGCCAAGCGTGCGGCCAATGAACTGGCGGCGGGTTCGGCGTTGTCCGACAGCGGCTCCTACGGCAGTGCGCGGCACGGTTCCAACTTCGGTGTGCAGGTCGAATACTGGTGGAAATAAATACGGCCGATGTAGTGACCCCTTATGTGGGAGCTGGCTTGCCAGCGATGGCGGCCCCTCGGTCTTTGGCAGAGACCGAGTCGTCAGCATCGCCGGCAAGCCGGCCCCTACGGGGATTTGCATTCACCCATGATTTTTACAGAACCAAACAGCAGGTGATGTCATGACCACAACTCAACCCCTGGAACTGCTGGCGCCCCTGGCCGGGGTGCTGTTGCCCCTGGACCAGGTGCCGGATCCGGTGTTCTCCAGCCGCCTGATTGGCGACGGCGTGTGTATCGATCCCACCTCGCAGACCCTCTGCGCGCCGCTGGCCGGGGTGATCAGCAATATCCAGGACAGTGGTCATGCGGTCAGCGTCACTGACGACCACGGCGTGCAGGTGTTGATGCATATCGGCCTGGATACCGTGAACCTGGCGGGCAAGGGGTTCACCCGGCTGGTCGAGGAAGGCCAGCGGGTGGTGGCCGGGCAACCGCTGATCGAGTTTGATGCCGACTACATCGCCCTCAATGCCCGCAGTTTGCTGACCCTGATGCTGGTGGTCAGCGGCGAGCCATTTACGCTGCTGGCGGCGGCTACGGGGCTGGTTGAAGCCGGGCAACCGTTGCTGCGCGTGACGCCTGCAATAGGTGCTGCCAATGACGCGGAAGAAGAGGGCGACGCCCTGTTTTCCAAGCCCCTGACGCTGCCCAATGCCAACGGCCTGCATGCCCGTCCGGCGGCCGTGCTGGCCCAGGCCGCAAAGGGGTTCAAGGCGAGCATCTGCCTGCACAAGCAAACCCAGAGCGCCAACGCCAAGTCATTGGTGGCGATCATGGGCCTGCAAACAGTGTGCGGCGATACCCTGCAAGTGAGTGCGGCGGGGGCGGATGCGGCGGCGGCGATCGAGGCGTTGGTCGCGTTGTTGGCCCAAGGGTGCGGCGAAGCGGTGGCCGTGGTGGCCGAGGCCATCGCCCCGCTGTCATCGGCAACGGTGTTGCGGGGCGTGTGCGCATCGCCAGGTTCGGCGTTTGGCCACGTGGTTCAGGTCACCGAGCCTGAGCTGAAAGTGACTGAAAAGGGCACTGGCGAGACCCCAGAACGTGCCGCGCTGACGCGCGCTCTACAGGCTGCAGCCCAAGCACTGCAAGCGCTACAGGACAAGGCCTCGGGGAGCGCCCAGGCACAGATTTTTGGTGCCCATCAGGAATTGCTCGAAGACCCGACCCTGCTGGAACACGCCCACGGTCTGCTGGCCCAAGGCAAGAGCGCGGCCTTCGCCTGGAACAGCGCCACTCTCGCCACCGCTGCACTGTTCGAGCAATCCGGCAGCCCACTGCTGGCCGAGCGTGCCGCCGATATGGCGGATGTTGGCCAGCGGGTCCTCAAGCTGATCCTCGGGGTCCAGGACGGCGCCTGGGATTTGCCGGAGCAGGCCATCCTGATTGCCGAGCAATTGACCCCCTCGCAAACCGCCAGCCTCGACCCGGCCAAGGTGTTGGGGTTTATCACCGTGGCCGGAGGGGCCACCAGCCACGTCGCCATACTTGCTCGCGCTCTTGGCTTGCCGGCGATTTGCGGTGTGCCGGTCCAGGTCTTGGCGATACCCGATGGCTCGCCAGTGTTGCTGGACGCCGACAAAGGCGAACTGCACCTCGAGCCGGCCCCGGGGGTGATCGAGACGCTGCGGGCCGCGCGCGAGCAGCAGGTTGTGCGCCATCAACGCGATGTGCAGCAGGCTGCCTTGGCCGCCACCACTCGCGACGGTCATCATATTGAAGTGACGGCCAACGTCGCTTCGCTGCAAGAGGTACAGCAAGCCCTGGCGCTGGGAGCCGAGGGGGTGGGGCTGTTGCGCTCGGAGTTTCTCTATCTGGACCGCAACCGCGCGCCGAGCCCGCAGGAACAGGCCCAGACCTACAGCGCCATTGCCGGTGTGCTGGGCCCCGAGCGCAATCTGGTGGTGCGCACCCTTGATGTGGGCGGTGACAAACCCTTGGCCTATGTGCCGATGGACAGCGAGACCAATCCATTTCTAGGCCTGCGCGGGATTCGCTTGTGCCTGGAACGTCCCGAGTTGTTGCGCGAGCAGTTCCGGGCAATCCTGGCCAGCGCGGGCTTGGCGCGGTTGCACATTATGTTGCCGATGGTCAGCCTGCTGTCGGAGCTGCGCCAGGCCCGCGAGATCCTGGAAGAACAAGCGCTGGCCCTGGGGCTTAGCGAATTGCCGAAACTGGGGATCATGATCGAGGTGCCGTCGGCCGCGTTGATGGCGGATGTGTTCGCGCCCCATGTGGATTTTTTCTCCATTGGTACCAATGACCTGACCCAATACACCCTGGCCATGGACCGCGACCATCCACGCCTGGCCAGCCAGGCCGACAGTTTTCACCCGGCGGTGCTGCGCCTGATCGACACCACGGTCAAGGCCGCCCACGCCCATGGCAAGTGGGTGGGCGTATGTGGCGCGCTGGCGTCCGAGGCGCTGGCGGTGCCGATGCTGATCGGGCTGGGGGTGGACGAACTGTCCGTCAGCGTGCCGCTGATCCCCAGTATCAAGGCCACCGTGCGCGAGCTGGACCTGGCGGATTGCCAGATCATCGCCCGCCAGGTCCTGGGCCTTGAAGAAGCCGGCCAAGTGCGCGAGGCCTTGCGCCTTTACCACACGGCGACTGTAGAAACTTTACCTGTCGTGGAGCATTGAGCATGTTCGAGAAATTACAGCGGGCGTTCTGGAAGGCCCTGACACCGGACCTGGTGGCCGAAACACCGAGCACCGAGCCTGCGGCTGACGCGATGTTGGCGCCGGCGGTGTTGAGTGCGCTGGGTGGGGCGGCGAATCTCAAGACACAGCAGCGGGTGGCGTTGACGCGGATCCGGGTTCAGCTACAGGATTCGACACGAATGGACGAGGTGGCGCTAAAGACGGCGGGTATCACGGCGGTGATGGTGCTGGCAGGCGGGGTGGTGCATCTGATCACTGGCCTGTAGAACACCACAAAATAAATGTGGGAGCGGGCTTGCTCGCGAAAGCGGTGTGTCAGTCAATTATTCATCAACTGACCCTCCGCTTTCGCGAGCAAGCCCGCTCCCACATTGGGTTCTGTGTGTCTGATCGTTCCCAGGGGTCAGAGTTGGGGGCTGTCTTGCGAGGGCTTGGTTTTGTCCACGCCCGGGACGTGCAGGTTGCCTTCCACCATCTGGTTGCCTTCCAGCTGCGGCTGGGTCACCCAGGTCAGGATGTCGTAGTAACGACGGATGTTGGCCACGAAATGTACTGGCTCGCCGCCACGGGCGTAGCCGTAGCGGGTTTTGCTGTACCACTGCTTCTGCGACAGGCGCGGCAGCATTTTCTTCACGTCCAGCCATTTGTTCGGGTTCAGGCCTTCTTTTTGCGCCAGTTTGCGTGCGTCATCGAGGTGGCCGCCGCCCACGTTGTAGGCCGCCAGCGCAAACCAGGTGCGATCAGGTTCAAGGATCTTGTCGTCCAGTTCGCTCTTGATCATCGCCAGGTACTTGGCCCCGCCCTTGATGCTTTGCCGGGCGTCGAGGCGGTTGGACACGCCCATCGCCTGGGCGGTGTTCTGGGTCAGCATCATCAGGCCGCGCACGCCGGTCTTGGAGGTGACCGCCGGTTGCCACAGCGATTCCTGATAGCCAATGGCTGCCAATAGCCGCCAATCGACCTTTTCTTCCTTGGCCGACGTCTTGAAGAACTTTTCGTACTTGGGCAGGCGCTGCTGCAAATGCTGGGCAAAGGTGTAGGCGCCCACATAGCCCAGCACATCGACATGCCCGTAATAACGATCCTTGAGGCGCTGCAAGGTGCCGTTCTTCTCGACCTTGTCGAGGTAGCTGTTGACCTCGTTGAGCAGGCTGTTGTCTTCACCTGCAGCCACCGCCCAGCTCTGGTTGCTGGCATCGCCCAGGTCAAAGGCCACCCGTACGTTGGGGAAGTACACCTGGTTCATCGCCACTTCATTGGAGTCGACCAGGGTCAGGTCGATCTGCCCTTCGTCGACCATGCGCAGCAGGTCGACCACTTCAACGGCGTCGGACTCTTCGTATTCAATCGCAGGGTTCTGCTTTTTCAGCTCGGCCAGTTGCTCGGCGTGGGTGCTGCCCTTGAGCACCATGATCTTCTTGCCCACCAGGTCGGCCGCGTTGGTGGGGCGGGACTGGCCGTTGCGGTAGATGATCTGCGGGGTCACTTCCAGGTAGGCATGGGAAAAGCGCACCTGTTGCTTGCGCTGTTCGCTGCTGACCAGACCGGCGGCGGCCAAGACCGGGCCGTTGGGCTTGCCCAACTGGCCGAACAGGTCGTCGAGATTGTCGGCCGTCTCGATTTCAAGCTTCACCCCCAGGTCGTCGGCAAAGCGCTTGACCAGTTCGTATTCGAAACCGGTTTCGCCGTTGCGGTCCTGGAAATAGGTGGCCGGGCTGTTTCGGGTAACCACCCGCAATACGCCATCCTCCTTGATTCGCTCGAGCGTGCTGGGCTTATCAACACAGGCGCTGAGCATCAGGAAGAGTCCGGTGGCGAGGAGCCATTTGGCACATCGCGGGCGCAAAGCAGTTGGGGAGAACATCTGCGCAGTATACGCAAACGGCCCACGGCGCCATATCTCGACAGCATGGGCGTTGTCTGCTAGCACCCGCAAAACTGTGCTGCAGCCCGCAGAAACGTGGCCTGGCGCATGATTGTGACGGTGAAAATAACTGCACCAGCAGCCCCGGAAACCCCCTCGATACCGTGCAATCGAGGCCAACTGACGTTCGGCAGCGGCCAGCAGTGCCGTTTCGGGTGCCGTTGGCGCAGGTTTACGCTAGAATGCACGGCCTCAAAGCACACCCCCTTCCCGAGGCTGTCCCGAAGATGTTGATCCTGCGCGGCGCTCCTGCCCTTTCTGCCTTTCGCCACAGCAAACTCCTTGAGCAACTGAGCCAGAAGGTTCCAGCTGTCACTGGCTTGTATGCTGAATTTGCTCACTTCGCCGACGTTAACGGCGTTTTGACCGCCGACGAACAGCAAGTGCTGGCACGCCTTCTGAAGTACGGCCCCAGCGTTCCCGTTCAAGAGCCGACCGGCCGCTTGTTCCTGGTTCTGCCGCGGTTCGGCACCATCTCGCCCTGGTCGAGCAAGGCCAGCGATATCGCCCGCAACTGCGGCCTGGAAAAAATCCAGCGCCTGGAACGCGGGATCGCCTTCTACGTGGCTGGCCAGTTCAGCGATGCCGAAGCCGAGCTGATCGCCAGCAGCCTGCACGACCGCATGACCCAGATCATCGTCAGCCAGCTGGAACAGGCCGCCGGCCTGTTCAGCCACGCCGAGCCCAAGCCGCTTACTGCGATTGACGTGCTCGGCGGTGGCCGCGCCGCCCTCGAGAAGGCCAACACCGAGCTGGGCCTGGCCCTGGCTGAAGACGAAATTGACTACCTGGTCAACGCCTTCAACGGTTTGCAACGCAACCCCCACGACATCGAACTGATGATGTTCGCCCAGGCCAACTCCGAGCACTGCCGGCACAAGATCTTCAACGCCAGTTGGGACATCGACGGCCAGAGCCAGGAAAAAAGCCTGTTCGGCATGATCAAGAACACCTACGTGATGCACAGCGAAGGCGTTCTGTCGGCTTATAAAGACAACGCCTCGGTGATCGTCGGCAGCGTTGCCGGCCGTTTCTTCCCGGACCCTGAAACCCGCCAGTACGGCGCGGTGCAGGAGCCGGTGCATATCCTGATGAAGGTCGAGACCCACAACCACCCGACCGCAATTGCCCCGTTCCCGGGCGCAGCCACCGGCTCGGGCGGCGAGATCCGCGACGAAGGTGCAACCGGCCGTGGCGCCAAGCCCAAGGCCGGCCTGACCGGTTTCACCGTGTCCAACCTGCAGATCCCAGGCTTCGAACAGCCATGGGAAGTGCCGTACGGCAAGCCTGAGCGCATCGTTACTGCGCTGGACATCATGATCGAAGGCCCGCTGGGCGGCGCCGCGTTCAACAACGAATTCGGGCGCCCGGCGCTGACCGGTTACTTCCGTACCTTCGAACAATCCATCACCACCCCCCGTGGCGATGAAGTGCGCGGTTACCACAAGCCGATCATGTTGGCCGGCGGCATGGGCAACATCCGTGAAGACCACGTGCAGAAGGGCGAGATCCTGGTCGGCTCCAAGCTGATCGTGCTTGGCGGCCCGGCGATGCTGATCGGCCTGGGCGGCGGTGCCGCTTCCTCGATGGCCACCGGCACCAGCTCGGCAGACCTGGATTTTGCTTCCGTACAGCGCGAAAACCCCGAGATGGAGCGTCGCTGCCAGGAAGTCATCGACCGTTGCTGGCAGTTGGGTGACAAGAACCCCATCAGCTTTATCCACGACGTCGGCGCCGGTGGTTTGTCCAACGCCTTCCCTGAGTTGGTCAACGATGGCGACCGTGGTGGCCGTTTCGAACTGCGCAACATTCCAAATGACGAGCCGGGCATGGCCCCGCACGAAATCTGGAGCAACGAATCCCAGGAACGTTACGTCCTGGCCGTTGGCCCGGCGGACTTCGAACGCTTCCAGGCCATCTGCGAGCGCGAGCGCTGCCCGTTTGCGGTGGTCGGCGAAGCCACTGCCGAGCCGCAACTGACTGTCACCGACAGCCACTTCGGCAACAGCCCGGTAGACATGCCCCTTGAAGTGCTGCTGGGCAAAGCCCCACGCATGCACCGCTCGGCGGTACGTGAAGCCGAGTTGGGCGATGATTTCGACCCAAGCACACTGGAACTGGCCGACAGCATCGAACGCGTGCTGCACCACCCGGCCGTGGCGAGCAAAAGCTTCCTGATCACCATCGGCGACCGCACCATCACCGGCCTGGTTGCCCGTGACCAAATGGTCGGCCCATGGCAGGTTCCAGTGGCTGACGTTGCCGTCACCGCCACCAGCTTCGACGTGTATACCGGTGAAGCCATGGCCATGGGCGAGCGCACGCCGCTGGCCCTGCTGGACGCCCCGGCGTCGGGCCGCATGGCCATTGGTGAAACCCTCACCAACATCGCGGCTTCCCGTATTGGCAAGCTGTCCGACATCAAACTGTCGGCCAACTGGATGTCGGCCGCCGGTCATCCGGGCGAAGATGCGCGCCTGTACGACACCGTAAAAGCGGTCGGCATGGAGCTGTGCCCCGAGTTGGGCATCACCATCCCGGTGGGCAAGGACTCCATGTCCATGGCCACCCGCTGGAACGAAGATGGCAGCGACAAGAGCGTCACTTCGCCGCTGTCGTTGATCGTTACCGGCTTCGCCCCGGTCACCGATATCCGCCAGACCCTGACCCCGCAACTGCGCATGGACAAGGGCACCACCGATCTGATCCTGATCGACCTGGGCCGTGGCCAGAACCGCATGGGCGCCTCGATCCTGGCGCAGACCCACGGCAAACTCGGCAAACACGCGCCGGACGTGGATGATGCGGAAGACCTCAAAGCCTTCTTCGCCGTGATCCAGGGCCTGAATGCCGACGGCCACCTGCTGGCTTACCACGACCGTTCCGACGGCGGCTTGCTGACCAGCGTTGTAGAGATGGCGTTCGCCGGTCACTGCGGCCTGAACATCGTGCTCGACAGCGTTGCCGAGGATGCTGCCGAGATCAACGGCATCCTGTTCAACGAAGAGTTGGGCGCGGTGATCCAGGTGCGCCAGGACGCCACCCCGGATGTACTCGCACAATTCAGCGCCGCTGGCCTGGATGATTGCGTGGCGGTGATTGGCCAGCCGATCAACAACGGCGAAATCAATATCTCGTTCAACGGCGATACCGTGTTTGCCGGCCAGCGCCGCTTGCTGCAACGCCAGTGGGCCGAGACCAGCTACCAGATCCAGCGCCTGCGCGACAACGTCGACTGCGCCGAGCAAGAGTTCGAGGTGATCCTGGAAGAAGACAACCCGGGCCTGAGCGCCAAGCTCAGCTTCGACGTCAACCAGGACATCGCCGCGCCTTACATCAAGAAAGGCATCCGTCCTCAAGTTGCCGTACTGCGTGAGCAGGGCGTCAACGGCCAGGTGGAGATGGCGGCGGCGTTCGACCGTGCGGGCTTCAACGCGATCGATGTGCACATGAGCGACATCCTCGCCGGCCGTGTTGACCTCGACGAGTTCAAAGGCCTGGTGGCCTGCGGTGGTTTCTCCTACGGCGACGTGCTGGGTGCCGGTGAAGGCTGGGCCAAATCAGCCCTGTTCAACAGCCGTGCCCGCGATGCGTTCCAGGGGTTCTTCGAGCGTAACGACAGCTTCACCCTGGGTGTGTGCAACGGTTGCCAGATGATGTCCAACCTCAGCGAGCTGATTCCGGGCAGCGAGTTCTGGCCGCACTTTGTGCGCAACCGTTCCGAGCAGTTCGAAGCCCGTGTGGCCATGGTGCAGGTGCAGGAATCCAACTCGATCTTCCTGCAAGGCATGGCCGGTTCGCGCATGCCAATCGCCATCGCCCACGGTGAAGGCCATGCCGAGTTCGAGAGCGAAGAAGCCCTGTTGGAAGCCGATCTGTCCGGCACCGTGGCCCTGCGCTTTGTCGACAACCACGGCAAGGTCACCGAAAGCTACCCGGCCAACCCGAACGGCTCGCCGCGTGGGATCACCGGCCTTACCAGCCGCGACGGTCGCGTGACCATCATGATGCCGCACCCGGAGCGTGTATTCCGCGCCGTGCAGAACTCCTGGCGCCCTGAAGAGTGGAGCGAAGACGGCGCGTGGATGCGCATGTTCCGTAACGCTCGCGTGTGGGTGAACTAAGGCTGTGTACAAGCTCAGCTTCTTTGTGCCCGACAGCCATGTGGAGACGGTGAAAACCGCCGTCTTCGCAGCCGGCGGCGGGCGCATCGGCAACTACGACAGCTGCGCCTGGCAAGTGCTAGGCCAGGGCCAATTCCGCGCGTTGGATGGCAGCCAGCCGTTTATCGGGCAGGTCGGCCAGGTTGAAGTGGTTGAGGAGTGGAAGGTTGAGCTGGTGGTGGCTGATGAGCTGATCGTGGCGGTTGTGGCTGCGTTGAAGCTCAGCCACCCCTACGAGACACCGGCGTATGAGGTGTGGCAGTTGGCGGATTTCTGATTCGTAGGCTGCATAAACAAGAAACCCGCTGGGCCAGTTTGGTCAGCGGGTTTTTTGTTGCCTGTGATAGCCATCGATACCTACACAATAAGCAGATAGGGCCGTTGTGGCGAGCGGGCTTGCCCCGCGTTGGGCTGCGAAGCAGCCCCAAAACCAGCCGCTACGGAGTATCTGATATACCGCATTCGGCTTACTGGGGCTGCTTCGCAGCCCAGCGCGGGCAAGCCCGCTCGCCACGGGGAAGGTTGTTAGTTATTGGAAGTTGTGTGGATAGCTATGCCGCGATAGCGCCCGTCCAAACAACCCACCCTCCCTACCGGGAAGGCGGATTTTTGCCCGGCTTATGGCGCGGGCGTGAGTTTTACCTCGGCACGAATGGCGTCGATCAAGGTGCTCTGGTAGACAAAGCGCTGCTCGGTCATGCCCCAGCGATCGATGAAGAACATGCCCTGATCGTCCACCTGGATCGGGGTCGAGACGATTTCCCCGGTTCTGGATTTATGCAGCAGGTTGGTTTCTGCCGTGGACGGGCGTTCGACCAGAAAGTGCCCGGACACTTTCAGCCGCGTGCGGTCCAGCGGTACGAAGGCGGTCGGTTCGCGGATGTCGGCGATGCCGACCTGCAAGGTGAAGTCGCTGCGCAGGGCGGCCCAGCGGGTTTCCAGGTTCGTCTCCCAGCGGCCGGGCTGGATGGGGAGTGAGCGGCTGGGCGCTGCGTCGCGGATGTGCAGGCTGGCGGCGCCTTGCAGCTCGGCCAGGCCAGGCACTTGCAGGTGGGTGTTGGTGTGGGCGCTGCCGATGAACGCCACCCATTTGTGCGCGCCGTGTGCCGCCTGGTCGGCGTCGATCACCCGGGAGGCGAAGTAGCTGAACATCTGGTTGCGCGCTTCGGGGTTGGCGCCCTTGACGTAATAACTGGCGGTGCAATCGAGCGCTCGCACGCGCAGCCCGTGTTTGTTGGCTTGCTGGATCACTTCTAAATAGCTGTTGGCGCCGCTGTAGAGCGGCATATGCCCGGCGTTCTGGCGTTTGAGGTAGTCCTTGAGCGCGGGCGACAGGCGTTTTGACTGGCGCAAGGCATCCAACTCCGCCTGGTGCAAGTCGGTGAGTAAATGTTCGACGTACAGCGTGTCGAACTTCAGCGCCTTGAGTTGCTTCATGTGTTTGATCAGGAACGCTTTGCTCGCCTGCGCGCTGTGCGCCTCGCCGATGACCAGCCCCGCCAGTTGGCTTTCACTCACCGCACGCAAAAACGGCTCCGGCAACGTTTGGCCGTTGAGCCGCGACAATTCCGGGCGGGCCGGCAGGGTGTGCTGGCTGAAATACTGCTGGGCATCCAGGGACAGACGGTCTCGTGTGCTTTTGAAGGCCGAAAACGCCTTGCGATGCGCGGGCCCCGGCAGGTAACGGGTGTCCAGCCCGCGATACTGGTTGGACTGGGCCAGGATGCTTTCGCGCAGGTCGGCAGCCAGATCGTAGTCGCTGAAATGCGTGACTGTTGCCTCCGCCATCGACGGGCCTGGCGATATTACGGGGCGTTCAGGCGCGCGCACGGCCAGGGTGTAATCGGCTGTGGTGTCGCCCGCATCAATGCGCAAACCCACGGCCTGATCGGCGCCGACATCCTCCACGCGTACGGCAATTGCTTTGTGCAGGTCGGCCAGGCCCGGCGCCTGATCGGTTATGGTCATGCGTGCCGGGTCCATCAGGGCGATCCAGCGTTCATCGGGCACGGCTTCGCTGTCGGCCAGCAGGACTTTGTGCGAGTAGAAGTTGCGCAAGGCGGTGCCGCGCGTGGTGGTGGGCGGGGTGTCGCCGAGGTGGAGGGCGTCATCCAGGTCGTAGCAGGTCGAGGCGTCCAGCGCTTTGATCTTGATGCCTTTGGCTGAAGCCTTGCGCACCAGCGCCAGGTAGGAAAATTCGGCGTTGTCGGCAAACCCGAGGTCCTTGTCCACAAGCATCAGATGCCGCTCGATGTGCTTCCAGGATTGGCCGCTGTTGAGCTTGTCCAGTTTCGGGCGGAATACATCACCGGGCAGGTATTCGATGTACAGGCGCTTGAAGCCTTTGTCGAACAGCGCCTCGAGGTTGTCGATCAGCACCTGTTGGCCGACGCCGCTGTCGGGGATGGCGCCGATGATCAGGTTTGGTGCGCGGGTAAACGCAGCGTTGTCGGTGAGTGCGGCCAGCGAGTTCTCCAACGCGACGGCCGGCACCTGCGCACGGGGCGCCACGGGTGGCTGCTGGCGGAAGAAGTCCTCGGCATCGCGGGTCAGTTGGCTGACCTGTTGCTGGTACACCTCACGCAGCGGTCGCAGGTCCCGGGCCGCTGCGGCCAAGGTGATGTGGGGGTTTTCGTACACCCAGTCGCCCTGTTGGTGCAGTTGCGCCTTGAGGTTGGGGTTGAGCACGTGCTCCAGCTTGTCTGCGTACTTGGCCGGCATCTCATAACGCTTCAGTGCGTCGGGTGTCTGTGGCAGTTTTTCATACTTCGGCGCGCCGCCGATCACGCCAGTGCGTCGCCAAATGCCCAGGTCATCCGGGGCAGCGAGGCGGGTGGTGGACACCAACTTGCCGGTGATCGGGTCGAGGCGATAGAGCAGATAGCGCCCGATCGGGTCCGGTGTTTTGTGCGCCCAGAGAAATTCGCCCTGGAACAACACCGATTGCATCCCCGCAGGCTTGAGCGGCGGCGGTTCCAGTGGGCTGATCAGTCTTAGCGCAGGGCTCTGCACGATTCGCCTGGGGGCCTGGCGCACGGCAAACTGTTGCAGGGTGCCGAGGGCCGGGCGCAGATCGGTGAACAAGCCGCCGGCGCTGTTGAGCAGGTAACCGATCAAGTGTTCCAGGGCCTGGGCGTTGTCGCCTTGATGGTAGGCGTGCAGAGCGAGCATGCCGTCCTTGAACGCCAGCGCCAGGCCGATGCTCAGGCTCAGCACCGGGAAGGGTGCGGTGGCGATGGCGGCGACCCATTCCACGCACGTCCAGGCGATGCCGCTGATCATCTGGGTGCGGTTGACGGTGGTGGCTTTCACGTCATCCATCGTGCGTTGCAGCTTGAGGTCATACACCTCGCGTCGCAGGTCCTGGATCTGGGTCTGTGCGCGGATCGGGTCATGGCGCGGCGGGCTGACACTGGTTTTATCCAGCCCTTGTGGCAACTGCCGCCGGGCGTCCTCAAGGAAAGTGCGCACCCGCCCCAGGGACTGCACCGCGACGCGCTGCACCAGGTAACCGAGCATGCCGGGGAGTTTTTTCAACAGGTAGTTGAACTGCCGGGCTTCACGCACGCTGATGCCGTCCGGGGCGTTGGGGGTGTAGAGCAGCGTCGGGGCATCGGCATGGGTGAAGAGGTAGCAGCCGATCACCCATTCGCCGTCGATGCTCAAGCGGTGGATCGCGTGATCGCGGCGGATCGCCGGCGAGGTCTGGTCCATGCTGGCGATGCTGCGCTTAAGCCAAGCGCCGTCGAGCGCGGCGATATGCCCTTGCAGGCGGCATTCAAGGGCGGCGCTGCGCAGCTGGCCTTGGGTCAGGGCCAGGGTGGCGTTGCGCCGCAGCGCGTAGTCCGGGCTGTCGACGTTGAGCAGGCGGGTCTTGATCTCATTGATATACCGCTCGCCGATCCAGACCCCGGTGACCGAGCGCGCGACTTTCTCGGCAGTCAACGGGCTCAGGTCCACGCCGTCGGGGCCTTTGAAGCGAGCCGAGCGGGAGAATTTCTCGTCGAGAAAACCGATGCCGTCGGCGTAGCCGTCGCGGTACAGCTGGGTGTAGCTGATTGGCGCAGCCTTGGCGAGCGTGGGTGCGTAGGCCCAGACGCTGTCGGGGTCGACGTCGGGGCGCGGGCGCCCAAGCAGCGTGCCCAGGCGCTGGCGCGCCTGCTCATGCAGGTACGTGCTGAAGCTCGGCACCTGTGCCTCGGACAAGGGGTAATCGTTGTAGGCACGCAGACCGCCTTCGGTGTCGTCCGCCAGTTTCATCAGGGTGCGCCGTGTGGTCAGCGGCGCCGCGCGGAACCAGGCGGGGGTGCTGAACTCATCGTCATCCAGGCGCGTGGCCAACACATGGGTGGCCATTGCCTTGAGGCAATCGGCATGGCTGACGGTGGGGCCGAAGCTGATTTCGCGGTGCTCCTGGGCGTGAAACTTGTAGCTCAGGCCGCTGAGCACCTGTTTCATCTTGGCGCGAAAGCGCAGGGCGACGCGGGTGACCAGGTAATCGGTGAGGGTGCCGGGCGGTGACTTGACGCCATTGTCCAGGGTCCAGCCGAGGATGTGATTCTGGCAGGCAACTTCACTGTCGAACGCCTGGAATTGCTGCGCGCGCGGTGCTTGCGGCGTACACAGCAGCACGCGGTCGACGGCGCCGCTGGCGTTGCGCCGGCGCAGCACCCACAGGTCTTGCAACTGAGCCTCGTGCAACGCCAGGGTTGAGGCGCTCAGCAACGGGTCGCTGCCTTGGCGCACGCGCTGGATCAGCTCGACATCGTCAGCGCTGAGATGCCCCTGCAGCAGCGCGGTGCAGGCCAGGGTAATGATTCTGTGATCAAGCATGGCCTCGATGGCCTGGCACAGTTCGGTCTTCGCGTGGAGTTGCTTTTGCAAGGTACTGAAGTCGATACGCGGTTGTAGCGTACCCAGTTGCTCCGCGAGCCAGCCTGGTGTCAGCTCGGCGTAGGCGGCGGGCAGTGGCGCGCCGTCGTAGCTGAGGCTGGTTTTTTTCAGGAAGTCGGAGCCGGTGTGCTCATCGTCGGGATGTGGGCCGCGCAAGGCCAGCTCGACCAGGTCGCGCTCGTGGTTGTATTCGCCGATCGGGTTGAGCAAGCGCCGCGTGGTTACCAGCAGGCGTTGCGGTTCGAGGTCGTGGATATCCAGCTCATCGCTCAGGCGCTCCAGCCATTGGTGACGCGCCAGCGCGTAAGGCGTGGCGAGGGCGCCGAACAGTTGCTCCAGATGTTGCCGGGCCTGGTTGTAATGGTGCAGATGTTCGGCGAGTTGAGCGCGTTGGGGGGCGGTGGCGCTGCGGTACCAGTCCGGCGCGCTGTACCGCAGCCAGCGATCGAGCAGCAGTTGGGCACGCCATTGCAGGCGCGCGCTGACGTCGGGAACGGCAGCTGCGATGGCCTGCTCCAGCGCGTTGATCAGGGCTTGCGCGTCGCTGTGCGGGTTGTCCACCAGGCTGAGGGCACGGGTGATGTCATCGCTGCGCTTGGCGATCAGTTGGTTGTCGAGGTGTTCGAACAGCGGCCGCTCACTGATCGGGTTCAACCCCAGCGGCCAGATGGCGTGTGGCGTCAACGCGTGGTAGTCGGTGGGCAGCAGGCCCATGAAGTGCGTGCGCTCGGCGGCGGCGTCCAGGCGCTGGAACAGCGCGGTGTCGAGGTCGATGAGGGTGGCAAAAAACTCGATCCCGCGTGAGGGGGTAAACAGCGCCACACGGCCGACCGGTGTGCTCGATTGAAGCTCGCTCACCTGCGGGCTTGAATGTTCGGTCAGCACAAAAGCTGCGGCCAATTCGACGGTTTGCCCTTGGTATTCAAAGGTCAGTGCATACAGGCCTGGGCGTTGTGTGACGCCAAGCGGTATGCGGTCCAGGATCGCCAACTCCTGCGGGTGCAGCAGGCGGTCGGCGCCCGCGAGTGCGGCTTCGTGAGTCAGGGCTGTGTAGCCGTCCTCAAAGGTCATGAAGGATTTACGTGCCTTGCCGTCGATCTGCTCGCGGCGGTCCATGTCCTGCAGTTGTGTGTTCAGCGTGGTTCTGAGGGTGGCCAGCAGGGTCTGGCCTTCAGCGCTTTGCAGATCACGCTCGGCCAACTCCTGGTACAGCGCACGGCTCTTGTCGAGGAACTGTTGCCGGTACTGTTTGAGAAGCGTGTTCAAGCGTTCCAGATAAGCCAGGTCTGCCGACTGGGTTTGCGCAGGCAGCAACGGCCCATCGACATCGAGCAGGTGGTGGCCGATCAGGTTGAGTGAGCCTTTGATCTCGTCAAAGCTCAAGGGGGGATTGGAAGTGCTCACAGGCACGGGCTCCATGCTGAGGGTTAGAGCCGTCAGCATGGGCAGGGCCGCCCCGGGCGGGGCGGTAGATAGGTAGGTCAGGCGCCCGCGCGCACCGGGTTGCGTTGTGCCAGGGCCTTGAGGGCGTCGCTCAAGCCCTGGGCCTGGTCGCCGACCAGCAAATGCCACACGCCGTCTTCAAGCCGGCTGACACCCTGGCAGCCGAGGCTGTTGAGTTGCGCCTGCGACAGGCCTTTTTCATCGGCCAGTTGCAGGCGGATACGGGTCATGGCGATGCAGTCCAGTTGCACCACATTGTCCTGCCCGCCCAATGCATCCAGCCATTGCTGTGCCTGGGCCGTGGCGACTGTAGCGGCGCTGGCCGCTGGCGCTGGCATGGCGGCGCCGGCCACTGGCACGTGATTGGATGAGGGCATCGCCAGGCGGATTTCATCGGCAATGCTATCGGCCAGCGGCCCGACGACGACCTGCAGGCTGCCGCCGTTGCCGGGACGGACCACGGCCATGGCGCCAAGGGCTTTCAACTCGGCATCCAGCGCCTTGTTGCGGTCCACCATGTCCAGGCGCAAGCGCGTGGTGCAGGCGCCGACGCTCAACAGGTTCGCGGCACCGCCCAATGCGCGCAGGTACGCATGGGCCCGCTGGTTATCCGTCATGACCTCGGCCTGGGCCACCTGGATGTCTTCGCGCCCTGGCGTTTTCAGGTTGAAGCGGCGGATGCAGTAGCTGAACACGCTGTAGTAGATCAGCGCATACGCCAGGCCCACGGGCACCACCAGCCAGCCATTGGTGGATTTGCCCCAGCCCAGGACCATGTCGATGAAACCGCCGGAAAAGGTGAAGCCCAGGTGAATGTCCAGCAGGTTGGTGACGGCCATCGACAGGCCTGTCAGCAGCGCATGCAGCAGATACAGGAACGGCGCGAGGAACATGAACGCAAACTCGATCGGCTCGGTCACCCCGGTGAGGAACGAGGTCAGGGCCATCGACAGGAATATCCCGCCCATGATCTTGCGCCGCTCCGGCAGGGCATTGCGGTACATCGCCAGGCACGCCGCCGGCAGGCCGAACAGCATCACCGGGAACATGCCGGTCATGAACTGGCCGCCGTTGGGGTCGCCGGCAAAGTAGCGGGTCAGGTCGCCCGTCACCACCGCGCCGGTGGCCGGGTCAGTGAAGCTGCCGAACACGAACCAGGCCATATTGTTGAGGATATGGTGCAGGCCGGTGACGATCAGCAGGCGGTTGAATACGCCAAACACAAACGCCCCCAGGCTGCCGCTTTCCATCAGCAAGACGCCGAAGCCGTTGATGGCGTGCTGCACCGGCGGCCAGATCAGGCCGAACACCACGCCCAGGCCCACTGCCGAGAACCCGGTGACAATCGGCACGAAACGTCGCCCGCCGAAAAAGGCCAGATACTCCGGCAGCTTGATGTCCTTGAAGCGGTTGTACAGGGCGCCGGCCATCAAGCCGCTGACGATCCCGGCCAGCATGCCCATGTTGATGGTCGAGTCCAGCACCTTGAGGGTCGAGATCATCACTAGGTAACCGATGGCGCCCGCCAGCCCGGCTGTGCCGTTGTTGTCCCGGGCAAAGCCGACGGCGATACCGATGGCGAAAATCAGGGCCAGGTTGGCAAAGATCGCTTGCCCGGCGTCGTGCATCACCGCGATGTTCAGCAGGTCGGTATCACCCAGGCGCAGCAACAGGCCGGCAATCGGCAGGATGGCGATGGGTAGCATCAATGCGCGGCCCAGGCGTTGCAGGCCTTCGATGAACAATTGGTACATGGCGAGTCTCCTTTTTCTTGTTGTTGTCAGCTCAACGGCCAGTGCTGGTGACAGGCTTGGCGTACGGCCCCGGCGCTGCTCAGGTTGAGCAGGCCCTGGCTCAGTTGCCGGCATTGCGCGGCGTCGAGGTGGCGCACACGGTCTTTGATTTCAGCAATCTGCGGCGGGCTCACGGACAGCTCGCGCACGCCCAGGCCCACCAGCACCGGCGTGGCCAGCGGGTCGGAGGCCAGGGCGCCACACACGCCGACCCAACGGCCATGTTTCGCGGCGCCGGCGCAGGTCTGGGCGATCAGGCGCAACAGCGCCGGGTGCAATGCATCGACCCGGGCAGCCAGGCCGGCATGGTCGCGGTCCATGGCCAGGGTGTACTGGGACAGGTCATTGGTGCCGATCGACAAAAAGTCCGCATGCTCGGCCAGTTGCTCGGCCATCAGCGCGGCGGCCGGCACTTCGATCATCACCCCCAGGTCCGGGCGCTGGGTCAACCCCAGTTCGGCGCACAGGTCGTCGAGGCGCTGGCGAATGTGCAGCAACTCGTCCACTTCACTGACCATCGGCAACAGGATCCGACAGCGCTGCAACGGGCTGACCTGCAGCAGGGCGCGCAGTTGCTGGTCGAGCAGTTCCGGGCGTACCTGGGCCATGCGAATGCCGCGCAGGCCCAGCACCGGATTGGCTTCGGCGGGCAGTGGCAGATAGTCGAGCTGTTTGTCGCCGCCCACATCGATGGTGCGAATGATCACTGGTTTGTCGCCCATGGCGTCCAGCACCGCCTGGTAGGCCTGGCGCTGCTCTTGTTCATCGGGCGCGGTGCGGCGGTCGACAAACAGAAATTCGGTGCGCAACAGGCCAACGCCATCGGCGCCGTTTTCGTAGGCCATCTGTGCCTCGCTGCTGGAGGCCACGTTGGCCGCCACCTCAACGCTTACGCCATCAAGGGTGCTGGCTGCTGTCTGGGCCTGGGCCTGTTGCTGCTGGCGCTGCAGTTTTTGCGCATCGCGGATCTGGTGCACCTCGGCGTGGCGTGCATCATCGGGCATCAGTTCCAGGCGGCCGTTGGCGGCGTCCAGCACCACACGCTGGCCTTGGGGCACATCGAGCACTTCACTGCCCAGGGCGACCACACAGGGCAAGCCTTTGCCCCGGGCCAGGATCGCCACATGGGAGGTGGCGCCCCCTTCGGCCATGCACAGGCCCGCAGCGTTCTGCTCGCTCAACTGCAGCAGGTCCGAGGGGGTCAATTCATGGGCGGCGACAATGGCGCCGGCCGGCAACTCGAACTGCCAGGCTTCACCCAGCAGCGCCCGCAGGACCCGCTGCTGCAAGTCCCGCAGGTCGTTGGCGCGTTCGGCGAACAACGGCTTGCCCAAGCCCAGCAGTACGGCGCATTGGGCCTGGATTGCATCGCGCCAGGCATGGGTGGCGGCGCTGCCCTGGTCAATGGCCTGGCTGGCGCTGTGCAGCAGGGCAGGGTCTTCCAGCAGGGCCAGGTGGGCGGCGAAGATCTCCTCTTCGTCCACGTCCTTGCGCCGGCGGGCGTGCTCCAGGGTACGGCGGATTTCCCCGCGCACCTGCTCCAGGGCGGCGTCCAGTTGCTGCAACTGCTCATCGGCGACGTGGGTTCGCGGGTCTGCTGGCAACTCGATGCTGCTCATGCGCCACAATGGCCCGCAGACCAGGCCGGGCGCGGCGCAGACACCCTGCAACACACCGGCTTCGGCGGGGGCGCGATGTGCAGGGGCGGCGGCCGGGGCCGGGGCGGTGTGGGGAACCTCCAGCGACAGCGCCGCGAGCAGCGCTTGCAAGGCGGCTTCGCTGTCTGCGCCCTGGCAACTGACGCGCACTTCGTCCTGCTCGCCAATCCCCAGGCCCAGCAGGCCGATCAGGCTGTCGCACGGCGCAGACTTGCCGGCGAAATGCAGGTGCGACTGGCTGCTGAAACCTTGCGCGGTCTTGCGGACCAGCGCAGCGGGGCGTGCATGCAGGCCCCCCTTGTGGGTGATGCGAATGCTGGCGCTGGCGGCGTTGCCGGTGTGCGCGCCAGGCGCTGTGCGGGTGGCCGAGGTGTGGCGCGGGCAGACCTGCATCAGCGGTTGGCCCACGGTCGCCATTTGCATGCTGAACGGTCGCAGCTCGAACTGATCGCTGTTGGTGAGGATGATCAGGCTGATCAGGCTTTTGCACTGGCGGGCGATGCGGTCCAGGTCCAGGCGCACCAGGGCCTGGCCGCTGCTCACCCGGGCGCCTTCCTTGACCAGCAGCGCAAAGCCCTCGCCCTTGAGCTCGACGGTGTCGATGCCCACGTGCAACAGGATCTCTGCACCGTTGTCGGCGCGCAGGGTCAGCGCATGCCCGGTGCGGGCAAGGTGAATCACCACGCCATCGCATGGCGCATACAGGCAATCGTTGAGCGGGTCGATGGCCAGGCCATCGCCCATGGCGCCGCTGGCGAACACCTCGTCTGGCACGTTGCCCAGGGTCCGCACCGGCCCGGTCAGGGGCGCGTTGAGGGTCAGGTCATTGTTATTGTTGGTCATGGGCACGGTACTCATCAGGAAAACGCTGCACATCACTTCAGTGGGTGCGGGTGACTTTGCTCAGGTGGCGCGGCTGGTCGGGGTCCATGCCCCGGGCCTGGGCCAGGCCGGCGGCCATTACGTAAAAGCTCTGGATCGCCAGGATCGGGTCCAGGGCCGGGTGTTCGGCGCGGCTCAGGGTCAGGTCGCGCTCGGCGATATCGTCGGGTGCGGCCAGCAGTACGCGGGCGCCGCGTTGGCGCATTTCCGTGGCCAGGGTCAGCAACCCCGGCTGTTCGGCGCCGCGTGGGGCGAACACCAGCAACGGGTAGTTGGCGTCGATCAAGGCCATCGGCCCGTGGCGCACTTCGGCGCTGCTGAAGGCTTCGGCCTGGATCGCCGAGGTTTCCTTGAGTTTGAGCGCGGCTTCCTGGGCGATGGCAAACCCGGCGCCACGGCCGATGACCATCAGGCGCTGGCAATCGCGCAGGGCGTCGATGGCCAGGCTCCAGTCCTGGGTCGCCGCTTCGCGCAGGCCGGCAGGCAAGGCGTGGCAGGCTTCGAGCAGGCCGTCTTCCTGGTTCCAGTGGCCGACCAACTGGGCACTGGCGCTCAAGGTGGCGATAAAGCTCTTGGTCGCGGCCACACTGCGTTCGGGGCCGGCGCACAGGGGCACATGGAATTCGCACGCGGCCTCCAGGGGCGAGTCTTCGGCGTTGACCATCGATACGCTCAACGCCCCGCGCTTGCGCAGCAGGCGCAGGCTGTTGACCAGGTCCGGGCTTTGCCCCGACTGGGAAAACCCGAAGGCGGCCTGACCGCTGACTTTCAGCGGCGCCTGCGCCAGTGTCACCACCGACATCGGCAGCGACGCCACCGGCACGCCCACGTGTTGCATGGTCAGGTAGGCGAAGTAGCTGGCGGCGTGGTCCGAACTGCCACGGGCGACGGTCATCGCCACTTGCGGCGGCTGGCGGCGCAGGCGGCCCGCGACTTCGGCCAGCAGCGGGTCGAGGCATTGCAATTGGGCCGCGACGGCCTCACAGGAGGCCAGGGCCTCTTCAAGCATTTTTGAAGTCAATGGTTTCTCCTTCGACCATTACGTCGGTGAGGTGCAGGGAGCGGTCCAGGCGCACGCAGTCGGCAAAACTGCCGGGTTGCAGGCGGCCGCGTTGTTCCAGGCCCAGATAGTCCGCAGGAAATTGCGACAGGCGCTGTGAGGCTTCGTTGATCGGCAGGCCGATCTTCACCAGGTTGCGCAGCGCCTGATCCATGGTCAGGGTGCTGCCGGCCAGGGTGCCGTCGGCCAGGCGCACGCCGCCCAGGCATTTGGTCACGGTATGGCTGCCCAGCTTGTATTCACCGTCGGGCATGCCGGCGGCGGCCGTGGAGTCGGTGACGCAGTACAGGCAGGGGATCGAGCGCAGGGCCACGCGCATGGCGCCGGGGTGCACGTGCAGCAGGTCCGGGATCAACTCTGCGTATTTGGCATGGGCCAGGGCGGCGCCGACGATGCCCGGCTCGCGGTGATGCAGCGGGCTCATGGCGTTGTACAAGTGGGTGAAGCTGGTCGCGCCGGCGGCCAGGGCGGCGACGCCTTCTTCATAGCTGCCCAGGGTATGGCCGATCTGCATGCGCACCCCGCGTTGGCTGAGCGCGCGGATCAGGCCGTCATGGCCGGCGATTTCCGGGGCAATGGTGATCACCCGGATCGGGGCCAGGCGCAGGTATTCCTCAACCTCGGCCATCAGCGCTGTGTGGGCGAAGTTCGGTTGGGCACCGAGTTTTCCCGGGTTGATGTAGGGGCCTTCCAGATGCACCCCCAGCACTCGGGCGCTGCCGGCCGGGCGCTGTTCGCAGAACTGGCCGAGTTCGCCGAGCACCCGGGAGATTTCCTCGACCGGCGCAGTCATGGTGGTGGCCAACAACGAGGTGGTGCCGAAACGCACATGGGTGCGAGTGATGGTCTCGAAGGCGCTGCGGCCTTCCATGATGTCCTTGCCGCCGCCGCCGTGCACATGCAGGTCGATAAAACCCGGCAGCAAGTAGGGCAGGTCGTTGTCGGCCGGATCGCAAGGCACGCCTTCGACGGCGCTGACCTTGCCTTCGTGGTGCACCAGGCGGCCGCGAATCCAGCCGTGGGGCGTGAGGATATTGTCTTCGGACATGGCAGTTCTCTAAGGCCGCAACTCGGCGGCAAAGTCATAGCGACGCAGCTCTGCGACAAAGTCGTAGTAGTCGTTGCGGCAGTAGGTGTCGGTGATCTCGATGGGCGTGTTGTCGGCGGTGTAGCCGACCCGGGTCATCAGCAGCATGGCGGTGCCGGGGGCGATGCCCACCAGGGCCGCGAACTCGTCCGAGGCGTTGATTGCCTGGATGTGTTGCAGGGCCCGCACCACCGGTTTGCCGATGCCTTCCAGGTATTCGTAGAGCGAGCTGCCAATGGCCTGGGGGTTGGGAATGATCGAAGCGGGCAGGGCGCTCATCTCGATGGCCATCACGGTGTCGTCCGCTTTGCGCAGGCGCTTGAGCCGCGCCACTTTGTCGGTGGGCGACAGGCCCAGGCGGATCAGTTCTTCATGGGTCGGGGGGGTGATCTCGCGCACCAGCCATTGCGAACTGGGGGCAAACCCCTTGAGCCGCAGCATTTCGCTGAACCCCGAAAGGCGCGACAGCGGTTGTTCCAGGCGCGGCGTAATAAAAGTCCCGGAGCCTTGGCTGCGGCGGATCAGGCCTTGGGCGAACAACACTTCCAGGGCTTTGCGGGCGGTGACCCGGGAAATGCTCAACTGCTCGCTGAGCACGCGCTCCGAGGGCAAGGCCTGCTCGGATTTCCACTGGCCGGCATGGATCGCGGCTTCCAGGTTGCGGGCCAGTTGCAGGTACAGCGGCGTGGATTGTCGGTCGTCAGGACGCAGGGTCTGGATGGGATTCATCTGTAGGGTTTCCGATGCGTTATTGGAGTGTTGTCGCCCGGTAATGGCCGGAAATTAATACCACTTAAATACCATGTCAATGCCGCCAAAAGCGTGCACACGGCTGTTTGCAGGCACCTTAAAGGTGCCTGGTATCAAGTGGTATTAGAGAGGTCTTTATCGCGCGCAGAAAGACGCAGCCCCTGGCAGTGAAATGGTATTCACCGGCAGGGGCTGTGGGGGAGGCAGGTTTTTTTTGAATTATTTTACGAACGGTGCCGGTTACGGGCGGATCTCGATCATCGTGCCGTCCTTGACCAGGTTCCACACTTCGCGCATGTCGACATTGCGCATGCCGATGCAGCCGTCGGTCCAGTCCAGGGTGTGGAACCACTGTTCGGGGTATTCCTCACTGTCTGGCGTGCCGTGGATCATGATCATGCTGCCGGGCTTGACCCCTTCGCGGCGCGCGCGGGCGGCATCGCTGATATTGGGGTAGGAGATGTGCATGGACAGGTTGAAGCGGTCGCTGGTCTTGCGCCAGTCGATCCAGTAGAAGCCTTCCGGGGTGCGGCGGTCGCCTTCGATCAGCTTGTGGCCCTTGGGGTTCTTGCCCAGGGAAATACGGTAGGTCTTGAGCGGCTTGCCGTCGTTGATCAGTTGCAACTGATGGGCGGACTTGAGCACCAGGATCTTCTCGACGGGTTTGCCGCCCAGGGTTTGCAGGGTGGTGGCGCACGACAGGCTGGCGAACGACAGGCAGAGCAGGGCAAGCAACCAACGCATTGAAACGATATCCGTATAAAGGCTTATTGCGCCGGTTGAGTCGCAGGCGGCACCGATTCGCTGCGCACGGGGAACACCTGTTGCCGACGGTCAGCGAAAAAGCATTCTAAGGTACGCCTGACCGTGCGGAAAGCTAGCTCGGACCAAGGGATATCGGCTTCATCGAACAGCCTGACTTCCAGGCTCTCGGGGCCGGCGGCAAAGTCCAGGTCGATCAGTTCGGCGCGGTAGAAAATATGCACCTGGCTGATGTGCGGTACATCGATCAACGTGTAGATGCTCAGGTTGCGCACCCTGGCGCAGGCTTCCTCAAGGGTTTCGCGCATGGCGCCCTGTTCGACGGTCTCGCCGTTTTCCATAAAGCCTGCAGGCAGGGTCCAGAAGCCCAGGCGCGGTTCGATGGCCCGTCGGCACAGCAGCACCTGGTTGCCCCAGACGGGCAGGGTACCGGCGACGATATTGGGATTCTGGTAGTGAATGGTCTGACAGTGGTCACACACATAACGCAGGCGTGCATCGCCTTCGGGAATGCGCTGGATGACCGGTTTACCGCACTGGCTGCAGAAGTTCATGCTTGGGTTCCTGGGGACTGCGCCTATCTTGGCGTGCAGGGCAGTGGCCTGCAAGTTGTCGTTTAGCGACACCGCCGGGGTTTTGGGGTTGGGCGCCCGTACGCTTTGGTGCATGATGCAAGGTAGCCAACAGATCGAGATGACTCATGCTGGACGAGCTACTTCGCCGGGTAAGCAATCACACGCCACGCACGCTGGAAACTGACGGACGTTTCCCCGAGGCCGCCGTGCTGGTGCCGATTACCCGTAGTGACGAACCCGAGCTGATCCTGACCCTGCGTGCCAGCGGGCTGTCGACCCACGGTGGCGAAGTGGCCTTTCCGGGAGGGCGGCGCGACCCGGAAGACCCGGACCTGGTGTTCACTGCCCTGCGCGAGGCCGAAGAAGAAATCGGCCTGCCGCCGGGCCTGGTGGAAGTGATCGGCCCCTTGAGCCCGCTGATCTCCCTGCACGGCATCCGTGTGACCCCGTATGTGGGGGTGATTCCCGATTATGTCGAGTACCTGGCCAACGACGCCGAGATTGCTGCGGTATTCAGCGTGCCCCTGGAGTTTTTCCGCCAGGACCCGCGCGAGCACACCCATCGCATCGATTACCAGGGCCGCAGTTGGTACGTGCCCAGCTATCGGTTCGGTGAATACAAGATCTGGGGCCTGACGGCGATCATGATCGTAGAGTTGATCAACCTGCTCTATGACGATGCCGACATCAGCCTGCATCGACCGCCGAAAAGCTTTATCAATACCTAAGCCATCGTTTGAATGGCAAGCCGTGAGGGAAGACCATGAAATACCGCCTGGGCGATGCCCGCGTCGAGACCCATCCACACAGCTGGGTGGCGCCCAATGCCACGCTGGTGGGCAAGGTCAAGCTGGAAGAGGGGGCCAACGTCTGGTTCAACGCGGTGTTGCGTGGCGACAACGAACTGATCCTGATCGGCAAGAACAGCAACGTGCAGGACGGCAGCGTGATGCACACCGACATGGGCTACCCGCTGACCCTGGGCACCGGTGTGACGGTTGGGCATAACGCCATGCTGCATGGCTGCACCGTCGGCGACTACAGCCTGATCGGCATCAATGCGGTGATCCTCAACGGTGCCAAGATCGGCCGGCATTGCATCATCGGCGCCAACTCGTTGATCGGCGAAGGCAAGGAAATCCCCGATGGCTCGCTGGTGATGGGCTCGCCCGGCAAGGTCGTGCGGGAATTGACCGAGCAGCAGAAAAGAATGCTGGAGGCCAGTGCTGCGCACTATGTGCATAACTCCCAGCGCTATGCCCGTGATCTGGTCGAGCAGTCAGAATGAACCCGGTTGAACGCCCCGTAGCCTCGCCCTGTGTGAGTATTTGTGCGCTGGATGACGACGATATCTGCACGGGTTGCCAGCGCAATGTCGATGAAATCACGCGTTGGAGTCGCATGGACAATGCCGAGCGCCGGGTGGTGCTGGGGCTGTGCCATGAACGGGCGAAGGCCAGTGGAATGTTGTGGATGATCCCCGGAAAATCCGACGCCTGATATTTTTGAATGGCGAGCGAACCTGTTGTGGCGAGCGGGCTTGTTGTGGCGAGCGGGCTTGCCCCGCGCTGGGCTGCGTAGCAGCCCCAATAAAACCTCCGCGGACGTTCAGGTACACCGCAGCGCCTGTCTTTAGGGCTGCTACGCAGCCCAGCGCGGGGCAAGCCCGCTCGCCACACTAGGTCCAGTGGTCACAACAAGTCCGCTGGCCACAAAAATAACTGTTGAGCTGTCGCCGGCTGGCGCGGTGTGTCTGGAGTACCTAGGGCGCTTGGAGAGGGCCTCTGTGGTGAGCGGGCTTGTCGGAACGCCGCATCGCCCGCGCTGGGCTGCGCAGCAGCCCCAATAAAACCTCCGCGGACGTTCAGGTAAACCGCAGCGCCTGTCTTTAGGGCTGCTACGCAGCCCAGCGCGGGGCAAGCCCGCTCGCCACATTAGGTCCAGTGGTCACAACAAGTCCGTTGGCCACAAAAATAGCTGATGAGCTGTCGCCGGCTGGCGCGGTGTGTCTGGAGTACCTAGGGCGCTTGGAGAGGGCCTCTGTGGCGAGCGGGCTTGTCGGAACGCCGCATCGCCCGCGCTGGGCTGCGCAGCAGCCCCAATAAAACCTCCGCGCACGTTCAGGTAAACCGCAGCGCCTGTCTTTAGGGCTGCTACGCAGCCCAGCGCGGGGCAAGCCCGCTCGCCACATTAGGTCCAGTGGTCACAACAAGTCCGTTGGCCACAAAAATAACTGTTGAGCTGTCGCCGGCTGGCGCGGTGTGTCTGGAGTACCTAGGGCGCTTGGAGAGGGCCTCTGTGGCGAGCGGGCTTGTCGGAACGCCGCATCGCCCGCGCTGGGCTGCGTAGCAGCCCCAATAAAACCTCCGCGCACGTTCAGGTAAACCGCAGCGCCTGTCTTTAGGGCTGCTACGCAGCCCAGCGCGGGGCAAGCCCGCTCGCCACATTAGGTCCAGTGGTCACAACAAGTCCGTTGGCCACAAAAATAGCTGATGAGCTGTCGCCGGCTGGCGCGGTGTGTCTGGAGTACCTAGGGCGCTCGGAGAGGGCCTCTGTGGCGAGCGGGCTTGTCGGAACGCCGCATCGCCCGCGCTGGGCTGCGCAGCAGCCCCAATAAAACCTCCGCGCACGTTCAGGTAAACAGCAGCGCCTGTCTTTAGGGCTGCTACACAGCCCAGCGCGGGGCAAGCCCGCTCGCCACATTAGGTCCAGTGGTCACAACAAGTCCGTTGGCCACAAAAATAGCTGATGAGCTGTCGCCGGCTGACGCGGTGTGTCTGGAGTACCTAGGGCGCTTGGAGAGGGCCTCTGTGGCGAGCGGGCTTGTCGGAACGCCGCATCGCCCGCGCTGGGCTGCGCAGCAGCCCCAATAAAACCTCCGCGGACGTTCAGGTAAACCGCAGCGCCTGTCTTTAGGGCTGCTACGCAGCCCAGCGCGGGGCAAGCCCGCTCGCCACAATAGGTTCAGTGGTCACAACAGGCCCGCTCGCCACAGGGTTTCTTGTGCAGTACCCTGTGGCCCTTGCCCACAGGTCCATCGCCCCATGCTCTTCCTGATCGCCTATATCAGCAGCGTTGTGCTGATCAACTTCGCCTTTTCCACTGCCCCGCATCTGGATGTCATCTGGTCCGCCTGGGGTGGCCTGGTGTTTATCCTGCGTGACATGGTGCAAACCCGCTTCGGCCACGGGGCGATCATCGCCATGCTCGCGGCGCTGGTGCTGTCCTATATCACCTCCGATCCGTCTATCGCCTTGGCCAGTGCCACGGCGTTCGCGGTGTCCGAGTGCATCGACTGGCTGGTTTTCAGCATCACCAAGCGCCCATTGCATGACCGGCTGTGGATCAGTTCGGCGCTGAGTATTCCCCTCGATACCTTTATCTTTTTTGGCCTGATCGGCGCGTTGACGCCCGCTGTGGTCGGCACCGCCCTGGCCTCGAAATTTGCGGGGGTCACCGTGGTGTGGCTGGCCATGGCCTGGCGTTTGCGTCGCCAGCGTGTCGCCAACTGAGGCCAACGCCTGCGGTTCATGTAAAATGCCGGCCTTTCTCCCCCTGATCCGCTCCCCTGAGGACCTGAGATGACCCGAATCGGAACTCCATTGTCGCCAACCGCGACCCGCGTATTGATGTGTGGCTGCGGTGAGCTGGGCAAGGAAGTGGTAATCGAGCTGCAACGCCTGGGCGTTGAAGTGATTGCCGTGGATCGCTACGCCAACGCGCCGGCCATGCAGGTGGCGCATCGCAGCCATGTGATCAACATGCTCGATGGCGCGGCCCTGCGTGCGGTGATCGAAGCGGAAAAACCGCATTTCATCGTCCCGGAAATCGAAGCCATCGCCACCGGCACCCTGGTGGAGCTGGAGGCCGAAGGCTTTACCGTGATCCCCACCGCCCGCGCGGCGCTGTTGACCATGAACCGCGAGGGCATCCGCCGCCTGGCCGCTGAAGAGCTGGACCTGCCGACCTCGCCGTACCACTTTGCCGACACCGTCGAAGACTTCCGCAAGGCCGTCGAAGACCTGGGTTTCCCATGTGTGGTCAAGCCGGTGATGAGTTCGTCGGGCAAGGGCCAGAGCCTGTTGCGCAGTGCCGATGATGTGCAAAAAGCCTGGGACTACGCCCAGGAAGGCGGCCGCGCCGGTAAGGGCCGGGTGATCATCGAAGGGTTTATCGATTTCGACTACGAAATCACCCTGCTGACCGTGCGTCACGTGGGCGGCACCACCTTCTGCGCGCCAGTGGGTCACCGCCAGGAGAAGGGCGACTACCAGGAGTCCTGGCAGCCCCAGGCCATGAGCCCGGCGGCACTGGCTGAATCCGAGCGCGTCGCCAAAGCCGTGACCGAGGCCCTGGGTGGCCGTGGCCTGTTTGGTGTCGAGTTGTTCATCAAGGGTGATCAGGTGTGGTTCAGCGAAGTTTCGCCGCGCCCCCACGACACTGGTCTGGTGACCTTGATCTCCCAGGACCTGTCGCAGTTTGCCCTGCATGCGCGGGCGATTCTGGGCTTGCCGATTCCGTTGATCCGTCAGTTCGGGCCATCGGCATCGTCGGTGATCCTGGTGGAAGGGCAGTCGACCCAAACCGCTTTCGCCAACCTCGGCGCAGCCCTCAGCGAGCCAGATACCGCGCTGCGTCTGTTCGGCAAGCCAGAAGTGAATGGCCAGCGCCGCATGGGCGTGGCGTTGGCGCGGGATGAGTCGATCGAGGCTGCCCGGGCCAAGGCGACCCGTGCCTCGCAGGCAGTGGTTGTAGAGCTCTAAAAGCATCGCGGGCAAGCTCGCTCCCACATTTGGAATACATTCCCAGTGTGGGAGCGGGCTTGCCCGCGATAGCGGTCTATCAGGCGACCTTGTTCAAATCATTATCCCGCGTCTCTTTCAGGCACAGCACCGCAATCAAACTCAGCAACGCTGCCGCCGACACATACCCGCCGACATAACTCAGCCCACCCATTGCCACTAGCTTGGTCGCAAAGAACGGTGCGGCCGAAGCCCCGACGATCCCGCCCAGGTTATACGCCGCCGAAGCCCCGGTATAACGCACGCGTGTCGGAAACAATTCCGGCAACAATGCCCCCATCGGTGCAAATGTCACGCCCATCAGGAACAGTTCCAGGCACAGGAACAACGCCACCGCCCAGGTCGAGCCATGGGTCAGCAACGGTTCCATGGTGAAGCCCGAGAGAATTGCCAGCACCGCACCGACGATCAGCACCGGCTTGCGCCCGTAACGGTCACTGGCCAGGGCCGCCAGCGGCGTGGCGGCGCCCATGAACAGCACGGCAAAGCACAGCAGGGCGAGGAAGGTTTCGCGGCTGTAACCCAGGGTGCTCACACCGTAGCTCAGGGAAAATGCCGTGGTGATATAGAACAGCGCATAACACACCACCATCGCCGCGGCGCCCAGCAGCACCTGCAGCCAATGCTGGCTGAACAGCTCCACCAACGGCACTTTCACCGGTTTTTCCTTGGCCACGGCGTTGGCGAATACCGGGGTTTCATGCAGTTTCAGGCGGGCATACAGACCCACCATCACCAGCGCGGCGCTGAGCAGGAACGGAATGCGCCAGCCCCAGTTGCGGAATTGCTCGTCATCCAGGTTCATCGCCAGGATCAGAAACAGCCCATTGGCCGCCAGGAACCCAATGGAAGGCCCCAACTGCGGGAACATGCCGAACCAGGCGCGCTTGCCCTTGGGCGCGTTCTCGGTGGCCAGCAGGGCGGCGCCGCCCCATTCCCCGCCCAGGCCCAGGCCCTGGCCAAAACGCAGCACACACAACAGGATCGGTGCCCAGGCGCCAATGCTGTCGTAACCCGGCAGCAAGCCGATCAAGGTGGTGCACACGCCCATCAGCAGCAATGAGGCCACCAGCGTCGATTTACGCCCGATGCGGTCACCGAAATGGCCGAACAGCGCCGAGCCCAATGGCCGGGCGATAAACGCGATACCGAAGGTCAGGAACGCCGCCAGCATCTGCGCGGTGCCGGAACTCTGCGGGAAGAACACCGGGCCGATCACCAGCGCAGCGGCCGTGGCGTAGATATAGAAGTCGTAGAACTCGATGGCCGTGCCGATGATGCTCGCGGTCGCGACGCGGCTGGTCGAGTTGGTCGGGGCGGCGGGAGCGGCCTCGTTATAGGTGGTGCTCATTGAGGTATCCCTGATGGTCATTGCGCCTTTGGCGCGGATTATTATTGGTCTTGCACCCATGGATCAGGGCAGTGCGCGGCATCGGCTCGGGATGGGAGCGAGTACCGGTCAGACACGATAAAGCGGTGCCTGGACACGCTCAGTGCGGATAGCACGCGGTCGGGCGGGGCTTGGGTAAGCGGGATCGATTATAGGAAGGCGCGCGCGGATACAACAAGAGGTGCGAACGCAGGAGATCAAATGTGGGAGCGGGCTTGCCCGCGATGCAGGCGCCTCGGTGTATCAGTGCTACCGAGGTGATGCTATCGCGGGCAAGCCCGCTCCCACACAAGCCCAGCCGCGGTGAGTCAGGTGGCTATCGGTGCCGAGCCGATATGCCAGATCAGTACCTTGCTTACCCGGTTGTCCTCGGTCTCGAGGATTTCCAGGCGATAGCGGCCGATTTTCAGGCACACCGCGCAATCGGGAATGGTCTCCAGCGCTTCGGTCACCAGGCCGTTGAGGGTCTTGGGGCCGTCGCTGGGCAGGTGCCAGCCCAGGCACTTGTTGAGTTCGCGGATCGACACCGCGCCATCAATCACATAGCGACCGTCTGGCTGGGGCTGGATCAGCGGGTTGTCCAGGCTCTGTTCGCTTTCGAATTCGCCGACGATTTCTTCCAGGATGTCTTCCAGGGTGACGATGCCCAGCACTTCGCCATATTCGTCCACCACCATGCCCAGGCGGCGTTGCTGTTTGTGGAAGTTCAGCAATTGCAGCTGCAGCGGCGTGCTCTCCGGCACGAAGTACGGCTCGTGGCAAGCCGCGAGCAGGGCGTCCTTGGTCAGGCTGGCGTCGGGTAGCAAGTGCTGGATCTGGCGGGTGTTGAGCACCGCCTCGACCTGGTTGATATCGCTGTGGAACACCGGCAGGCGTGTGCGCTGGGAGGTGCGCAGTTGTTCGATGATGTCTTCGATAGGGTCATCGAGGTTGATGCCGTCGACTTCACTGCGTGGCACCAGGATGTCATTGACGGTGATGTTGTCCAGGGCGTGGATGCCGGGCATGCCCGGGGCGCGGTCTTCGCTGTCGTCCGTGGCCTGCTCGTCGGAGCGGTCGGGCTGAGGCTCGTCGCTATTCTTGACGATCCCCGACTTGCGGGCGAAAGGGCGCAGCAGCAGCAGGCTGATGCCATTGAGCACCCAGGCCAGGGGGTAGAGGATCTTTAGCGGGATGCCCAGCAGTGTATTGCCAAACCCCAGCACCGCGTGCGGATAGCGGGTGGCCAGGGTGCGGGGCAGGTAGTCGGCCAGTACCAGCAACAGCGCGCTGGAGATCAGCCAGCCGAGCCAGGGACCGTTTTCGGCCCAGACATGGATCGCCAGCAGGGTGCAGAGAATCACCACCACCGCGCGGCACAGGGTGTTGCACAGGATCAGGCTGTTGCGCGGGAAGCTGAGGCGGGCAGCGGCCTTGTCGCCCTGGCGTGTACCAGGGCGCAGGGCCAGCAAATGGTGCTGGGCGGCTTCGATGGCGGTAAACAGCGCCGACCACAACACCAGCAGCGCGACTACCGCGAGCATTGGCTCAAGGGGCAAGTTGTCCATGATCGTTGCCCGTCAGATATGCAGGATGAATTCGCGAACCAGCTTGCTGCCGAAATACGCCAGCATCAGCAGGCAGAAACCGGCCAGGGTCCAGCGGATCGCTTTGTGCCCACGCCAGCCCAGGCGATTGCGGCCCCACAGCAGCACGCTGAACACCACCCAGGCCAGGCACGCCAGCAGGGTCTTGTGGACCAGATGCTGGGCGAACAGGTTCTCGACGAACAGCCAGCCGGAAATCAGCGACAGCGACAGCAGCGTCCAGCCGGCCCAGAGGAAGCCGAACAGCAGGCTTTCCATGGTCTGCAGCGGCGGGAAGTTCTTGATCAGCCCCGAAGGATGCTTGTGCTTGAGCTGGTGGTCCTGCAAAAGCAGCAGCAAAGCCTGGAACACGGCGATGGTGAACATGCCGTAGGCGAGGATCGACAACAGGATATGGGCGAGGATGCCCGGCTCCTCATCGATCACCTGCACGGTGCCGGTGGGGGCGAATTGCGCCAGCAGCACCGTCAGCATCCCCAGGGGGAAGAGCAGCAACAGCAGGTTCTCCACCGGGATCCGCGCGCAGGCCAGCAGCGTCAAGGCGATGACCGCAGCGGCAATCAGGCTGGCGGCGCTGAAAAAGTCCAGGCCCAGGCCCACCGGCGTCATCAGGTGGGTGAACAGGCTGGCGGCGTGGGCCAGCAAGGCTAGCACGCCAAGCCCGGCCAGCAGGCGTTTGTCCGCCCTGGCGCGTTGAGCCAGGCGGGTGCCCTGATAGAGGGTCGCAGCGGCATACAAGAGTGCGGCGGCGAGACTGGGTAGCAAACTGGGTGACAAAGGGAGCATAAATCCTGTTAGGCAAGCCCGAAAGCCGATGAGTTTGGCACACACCTGCGTTCCACGAAAGACCACCGGGCCAGACAGCGGGTGTGCATGGCGGCAGTCTTCGCTATAATCCGCGACCTGCCCACGCCGCAGGCTCGCCGAGCGCTGTTTTTAATAGCGATTTATCACAGCCTGGGCCGCCATTACCTCGGTCTACCAATGCATTTCGATGAATAGGGCCTGAAAGGATCGCGCATGTTTGAAAATCTGACTGACCGTCTCTCGCAGACGCTGCGCCATGTCACCGGCAAGGCCAAGCTGACCGAGGACAATATTAAAGACACCCTGCGCGAAGTGCGCATGGCATTGCTGGAAGCCGACGTTGCCTTGCCTGTGGTCAAGGATTTCGTCAACTCGGTCAAGGAACGTGCGGTCGGCACTGAAGTGTCCCGCAGCCTGACGCCGGGCCAGGCCTTTGTGAAGGTCGTCCAGGCCGAGCTCGAAAGCCTGATGGGCGCGGCCAACGAAGACCTGAACCTCAGCGCCGTGCCGCCGGCCGTTGTGCTGATGGCCGGTTTGCAGGGTGCGGGTAAGACCACCACCGCTGCCAAGCTGGCGCGCTTCCTCAAAGAGCGCAAGAAAAAGTCCGTGATGGTGGTCTCGGCCGACGTATACCGTCCGGCCGCGATCAAGCAGTTGGAAATGCTCGCCGGTGAAGTCGGCGTGACCTTCTTCCCGTCCGACCTGAGCCAGAAGCCGGTCGACATCGCCAACGCGGCTATTAAAGAAGCCAAGCTCAAGTTCATCGACGTGGTGATCGTCGATACCGCCGGTCGCCTGCACATCGATGAAGAGATGATGGGCGAGATCAAGGCGCTGCATGCCGCGATCAACCCGGTAGAAACGCTGTTCGTGGTCGACGCCATGACCGGCCAGGATGCGGCCAACACCGCCAAGGCCTTTGGTGATGCACTGCCGCTGACCGGCGTGATCCTGACCAAGGTCGACGGTGATGCCCGTGGCGGTGCCGCACTGTCGGTGCGCGCAATCACCGGCAAGCCGATCAAGTTCATCGGTATGGGCGAGAAGACCGAAGCGCTCGAGCCGTTCCACCCTGAGCGTATCGCCTCGCGTATCCTTGGCATGGGCGACGTGCTCAGCCTGATCGAGCAGGCCGAACAGACCCTCGACAAGGACAAGGCCGACAAACTGGCCAAGAAGCTGAAGAAGGGCAAGGGCTTCGACCTCGAAGACTTCCGTGACCAGCTGCAACAGATGAAGAACATGGGCGGCCTCGGCGGCCTGATGGACAAACTGCCGAACATCGGCGGTGTGAACCTGGCGCAAATGGGCAATGCCCAGGGTGCGGCAGAGAAGCAGTTCAAGCAGATGGAAGCCATCATCAACTCCATGACCCCGGCCGAGCGCCGCGACCCTGAGCTGATCAGCGGTTCGCGCAAGCGTCGGATCGCCATGGGTTCCGGCACCCAGGTGCAGGACATTGGTCGCTTGATCAAGCAGCACAAGCAAATGCAAAAGATGATGAAGAAATTCTCGGCCAAAGGCGGCATGGCCAAAATGATGCGCGGCATGGGCGGTATGATGCCCGGTCGTGGCATGCCGAAGATGTAAAGAATTCGCGCAAGAGTTCGCTCTTGTGCAGACCCACAGGGACGTGGGATCTCCAGCAAACCCGCCGTTGGCGGGAGCTGACTCGCCGTTTTAACCGACGGCTCTATAGCAGATCTGAATGGCACGCGGTCAGGCGCCGGAAAAAGACATTTGCAAAAGTCCGGATATTCCTTAGAATATGCGGCCTTTCGGGCACCCATGCCCGCTGTGCATTTAGATTTGCAGCACCGACTACAGGAACGATGTTCACATGCTAACAATCCGTCTTGCCCTTGGCGGCTCCAAAAAGCGCCCGTTTTACCACTTGACCGTAACCGACAGCCGCAACCCGCGTGACGGTTCGCACAAGGAACAGGTTGGTTTCTTCAACCCTGTTGCTCGTGGTCAAGAAGTTCGTCTGTCCGTGAACCAAGAGCGCGTAGCCTACTGGCTGAGCGTTGGTGCACAGCCTTCCGAGCGTGTTGCCAAGTTGTTGAAGGACTCGGCTAAGGCCGCAGCCTGAGCAATATGAACGCGACGCCAGCTGTTGCTGATGATTTGATCGTTATCGGCAAGATTTACTCTGTTCATGGCGTTCGCGGCGAAGTGAAGGTGTATTCCTTTACTGATCCGACTGAAAACCTGTTGCAGTACAAGACCTGGACGCTCAAGCGCGAAGGTAGTGTGAAACAGGTCGAGCTGGTCAGTGGACGCGGGAACGACAAGTTCCTGGTCGCAAAGCTCAAGGGTCTCGATGATCGTGAAGAAGCACGTCTTCTGGCCGGTTATGAGATCTGCGTGCCGCGCAACCTGTTCCCTGAATTGACCGACGGCGAGTACTACTGGTACCAGCTGGAAGGTCTGAAGGTTATTGATCAACTCGGGCAATTGCTTGGGAAAATCGATCATCTTCTGGAAACCGGCGCCAATGATGTAATGGTGGTCAAGCCTTGCGCTGGCAGCCTGGATGATCGCGAACGCCTGTTGCCCTATACCGAGCAATGTGTGTTGGCCGTCGACCTGGCAGCGGGCGAGATGAAGGTGGAATGGGATGCGGACTTCTAAGCGTGGCTAATTTGCGCATTGAAGTGATCAGTTTGTTTCCCGAGATGTTTTCCGCCATCAGCGAGTACGGCATCACCAGTCGGGCGGTGAAACAAGGGCTCTTGCAGCTCACTTGTTGGAACCCGCGAGACTACACGACGGATCGACATCACACTGTGGACGATCGCCCATTTGGCGGTGGCCCGGGCATGGTGATGAAGATCAAGCCCCTGGAAGACGCCCTGGTTCAGGCCAAGGCAGCAGCAGGGGAGAAGGCGAAGGTAATTTACCTGTCCCCTCAAGGCCGCCAGCTGAAACAGGCTGCGGTACGCGAACTGGCGAATGAGGAAGCACTGATCCTGATTGCCGGTCGCTATGAAGGCATTGACGAGCGTTTTATTGACGCTCATGTCGATGAAGAGTGGTCGATTGGGGACTATGTCCTGTCTGGCGGTGAGCTGCCGGCGATGGTCCTGATAGATGCGGTTACACGACTGCTGCCTGGAGCTTTAGGGCATGCGGACTCCGCGGAGGAAGATTCCTTCACGGATGGTTTGCTGGATTGCCCGCACTACACCCGACCGGAGGTGTATGCGGATCAGCGTGTTCCCGACGTATTGCTAAGTGGCAATCACGCACACATCCGGCGTTGGCGTTTACAGCAGTCCCTTGGTCGGACCTATGAACGACGCGCCGATCTTCTGGAAAGCCGCTCGCTTTCTGGAGAAGAGAAGAAGCTGCTCGAGGAATACATCCTCGGGCGGGACGATAGTTAACAACGTATCGATGGTAGATCCGACGATTTACCTTAGGAGCACAGCATGACTAACAAAATCATCCTTGCACTCGAAGCAGAGCAGATGACCAAAGAGATCCCTACCTTTGCCCCGGGCGACACCATTGTCGTTCAGGTGAAAGTGAAGGAAGGCGACCGTTCGCGTCTGCAAGCGTTCGAAGGCGTAGTTATCGCCAAGCGTAACCGTGGTGTGAACAGTGCTTTCACTGTTCGTAAAATCTCCAACGGTGTTGGCGTAGAGCGTACTTTCCAGACCTACAGCCCGCAAATCGACAGCATGGCCGTTAAACGTCGCGGTGACGTACGTAAAGCCAAGCTGTACTACCTGCGTGACCTGTCCGGTAAAGCAGCTCGCATCAAGGAAAAACTGGCTTAAGTCCAGCTTCCCGATGCAGAAAAAAGCAGCCTACGGGCTGCTTTTTTGTGCCTGAAATTTGCCACTTGCCCGGAACCCGTTCATGACCGCCCGTCTCGAAGAAATCCAGCGTCGCACCGACCTGTCTGTGACCCATGTAACCAAGGCCGTATTCCCGCCGACCACCAACCACCACAACACGCTGTTTGGCGGCACTGCATTGGCGTGGATGGATGAAGTGTCATTCATTACCGCCACACGTTTCTGCCGCTTGCCGCTGGTGACGGTTTCCACCGATCGTATCGACTTCAACCACGCGATCCCGGCCGGTTCCATCGTCGAACTGATTGGCCGGGTGATCAAGGTCGGTAACACCAGCCTCAAGGTAGAAGTGCAAGTGTTTGTCGAGAGCATGAGTGCCGATGGTCGCGAGAAGGCGATCCAGGGTGTGTTCAGCTTTGTGGCAATCGATGCCGACAAGCGTCCGGTGCCGGTGCTGCCAGGGTTTGTAGACTGACCTGAGACCGCGTCGCTGCTCTTGCAGGCAAGGCATGCATTTCCCTGTGGGAGCTGGCTTGCCTGCGATAGGATCTACCAGACACTGAAGTAATCAACCTGAGCCCCCATGCCCGCCATTGACCACCCCCTGATCGACCGCTTCCTTGATGCCCTCTGGCTGGAAAAAGGCCTGTCGGACAACACTCGCCAGTCCTACCGCAGCGACCTGGCTCTGTTCAATGGCTGGCTATTGGAGAGAAACCTCGAGCTGAGCCAAGCCGGGCGCGAGTTGATCCTCGATCACCTGGCCTGGCGCCTTGAACAAAACTACAAACCGCGCTCCACCGCAAGATTTCTCTCGGGAGTGCGTGGGTTTTATCGCTACTTGCTCCGGGAAAAGCTGATTGCGGTCGACCCGACCCTGCAAGTCGATATGCCGCAACTCGGCAGGCCATTGCCCAAATCCCTGTCGGAAGCCGACGTTGAAGCCCTGCTGGCCGCGCCCGACCTGAGCGAGGCCATCGGCCAGCGTGATCGCGCCATGCTGGAGGTGTTGTATGCCTGCGGCCTGCGCGTCACCGAGCTGATCAGCCTGACCCTGGAGCAGGTCAACCTGCGCCAGGGCGTGTTACGGGTGATGGGCAAGGGCAGCAAGGAACGCCTGGTGCCCATGGGTGAAGAGGCGATCGTGTGGGTCGAGCGCTATATGCGCGATGCCCGCAGCGAACTGCTCGGCGGGCGCCCCAGTGACGTGCTGTTTCCCAGCCTGCGCGGCGAGCAGATGACCCGCCAGACCTTCTGGCATCGCATCAAGCACCAGGCCAAGGTGGCCGGGATCGGCAAGTCGCTGTCCCCCCACACCCTGCGCCATGCGTTCGCCACCCATTTGCTCAACCACGGCGCGGACTTGCGGGTGGTGCAGATGTTGCTGGGTCATAGCGATCTGTCGACCACGCAGATTTACACCCACGTGGCGCGCGCAAGGTTGCAGGAGCTGCACGCCAAACATCACCCAAGGGGCTGACAGGCCCCAATTTGGCCGCCGGCGTCTGCCCTGGCGCCCAATTGTGGTAGGCTTTGCCGGTTTGCAAAGGGGACGGCCCCGAGCCGTGTTTCCAGATCGGCGTCCTGGCCTTCGTCCCTGCATCTGCCTTCAGGAGTTCCCATGCGCTTGACCCAGATTTTCGCCGCCGCAGCTATTGCGTTGGTCTCAACCTTTGCCGTCGCCGATGACGCCGCCGAGAAGACAATCCGTAAGAGTCTGGAAAGCCTCCAACTCGAAACCCCGGTCGAAAGCATCAGCGCCAGCCCCATGGCCGGCCTGTATGAAGTCAAACTCAAGGGCAGCCGCGTGCTGTACGCCAGTGCCGACGGCCAGTACATCGTCCAGGGCTACCTGTTCCAGTTGAAAGACGGCAAGCCGGTCAACCTCACCGAGAAGGCCGAGCGCCTGGGCGTGTCCAAGTTGATCAACGGCATTCCGGTTGCCGAAACCGTGGTGTACCCGGCCATTGGCGAGACCAAGACCCACATCACCGTATTCACCGACACCACCTGCCCGTACTGCCACAAATTGCACGCCGAAGTGCCTGAGCTGAACAAAATGGGCGTCGAAGTGCGCTACGTCGCGTTCCCGCGCCAGGGCCTGGGTTCGCCGGGCGACAAGCAGTTGCAAGCGGTCTGGTGTTCGGCTGACAAGAAAGCCGCCATGGACAAGATGGTCGACGGCAAGGACATCAAGGCTGCTGCCTGTGCCAACCCGGTGTCCAAGCAGTTCAACCTGGGCCAGTCGATCGGCGTGAACGGTACGCCGGCCATCGTTTTGGCAGACGGCCAGGTCATTCCGGGCTACCAGCCTGCACCACAAATCGCCAAACTGGCGTTGGGTGCCAAATAAGCAGTATCGTCGAGCCTTTGACGGTCAGACCCGCCGAGCTGTCGACGGGTCATTAATAGCGAGCCGCAGTTGTGCGGCTGTTTTTCACGGCCGACCTTGAGTCGGCCGTTTCATGGGGAGTTCTTCAGTGAAACCGGTCAAAGTAGGCATCTGTGGGTTAGGGACCGTCGGTGGCGGCACCTTGAACGTACTTCAGCGTAATGCTGAGGAAATTTCCCGCCGTGCAGGGCGTGGGATTGAAGTGGCACAAATTGCCATGCGTACGCCAAAGCCTCAGTACCAAACGACCGGTATTGCGATTACCAACGATGTCTTCGACGTGGCCACCAACCCTGAAATCGATATCGTCATCGAGCTGGTGGGCGGCTACACCGTCGCCCGTGAGCTGGTGCTCAAGGCCATCGAAAACGGCAAGCATGTGGTCACTGCCAACAAGGCGCTGATTGCCGTGCACGGCAATGAAATCTTCGCCAAGGCCCGCGAGAAGGGTGTGATCGTTGCGTTCGAAGCAGCGGTGGCCGGCGGTATCCCGGTGATCAAGGCGATCCGTGAAGGCCTGTCGGCCAACCGCATCAACTGGGTAGCCGGCATCATCAACGGCACCGGTAACTTCATCCTGACCGAAATGCGCGAGAAGGGCCGTACCTTCGAAGACGTGCTGGCCGAGGCCCAGGCCCTGGGTTACGCCGAAGCCGACCCGACATTTGACGTCGAGGGCATCGACGCAGCGCATAAGCTGACTATCCTGGCGTCCATCGCCTTTGGCATTCCGCTGCAGTTCGACAAGGCCTACACCGAAGGCATCACCAAGCTGACCACCGCCGACGTGAACTACGCCGAAGCCCTGGGCTACCGCATCAAGCACCTGGGCGTAGCGCGCAGCACCGCGGCCGGTATCGAATTGCGCGTACACCCGACCCTGATCCCGGCCGATCGCCTGATCGCCAACGTCAATGGCGTGATGAACGCGGTGATGGTCAATGGCGACGCCGCCGGTTCGACCCTGTTCTACGGCGCTGGCGCCGGCATGGAGCCGACCGCTTCCTCGGTGATTGCCGACCTGGTGGACGTGGTTCGTGCCATGACCAGCGACCCGGAAAACCGCGTGCCGCACCTGGCGTTCCAACCGGACTCGCTGTCGGCGCACCCGATCCTGCCGATCGAAGCCTGCGAAAGCTCCTACTACCTGCGCATCCAGGCCAAGGATCATCCGGGCGTGTTGGCCCAGGTGGCCAGCATCCTCTCGGAGCGCGGTATCAACATTGAGTCGATCATGCAGAAGGAGGTCGAAGAACACGACGGCCTGGTACCCATGATCCTGCTGACGCACCGTGTGCTGGAACAGCACATGAACGATGCCATCGCCGCCCTGGAAGCCTTGCAAGGCGTGGTCGGGCCGGTGGTACGGATCCGCGTCGAACACCTTAACTAACGATAGGTTGCAGAGGCCCCGCAGGTTCGGCGGCCTCTGTTCAAGAATGTTGTAGAGGAGCCAGTCATGCGTTACATCAGCACCCGCGGCCAGGCACCGGCCCTGAATTTCGAAGACGTCCTGCTCGCAGGCCTCGCCACCGACGGCGGTCTGTACGTGCCGGAAAACCTGCCACGTTTCACCCAGGAAGAAATCGCCTCCTGGGCCGGCCTGCCGTACCACGAGCTGGCGTTCCGGGTCATGCGCCCGTTCGTCACCGGCAGCATCCCCGATGCCGATTTCAAAAAGATCCTCGAAGAGACCTACGGCGTGTTCTCCCACAACGCCATCGCTCCGTTGCGCCAACTGAACGGCAACGAATGGGTGCTGGAGCTGTTCCACGGCCCGACCCTGGCGTTCAAGGATTTCGCCCTGCAACTGCTCGGTCGCCTGCTGGACTACGTGCTGGAGAAACGCGGCGAACGCGTGGTGATCATCGGTGCCACCTCCGGTGATACCGGCTCGGCGGCCATCGAAGGCTGCAAGCACTGCGAAAACGTCGACATTTTCATCCTGCACCCGCACAACCGTGTCTCGGACGTGCAGCGCCGGCAGATGACCACTATCTTTGGCGAGAACATCCACAACATCGCCGTCGAAGGCAACTTCGATGACTGCCAGGAAATGGTCAAGGCCAGCTTCGCCGACCAGAGCTTCCTCAAGGGCACGCGCCTGGTGGCGGTGAACTCGATCAACTGGGCGCGGATCATGGCCCAGATCGTTTACTACTTCCACGCCTCGCTGCAGCTGGGCGGGCCGGCGCGTTCGGTGTCGTTCTCGGTGCCGACCGGCAACTTCGGCGATATCTTCGCCGGCTACCTGGCGCGCAACATGGGCCTGCCGATCAACCAATTGATCGTCGCCACCAACCGCAACGACATCCTGCACCGCTTCATGAGTGGCAACCAGTACGTCAAGGAAACCCTGCACGCGACCCTGTCGCCGTCGATGGACATCATGGTCTCGTCGAACTTCGAGCGTTTGCTGTTCGACATGCACGGCCGCAACGGCGCTGCATTGGCCGGCCTGATGGACAGCTTCAAGCAGGGTGGCGGTTTCAGCGTCGACCAGGAACGCTGGACCGAAACCCGCAAGCTGTTCGATTCCCTGGCGGTGGACGATGCCCAGACCTGCGAGACCATCGCCGAAGTCTATGCCCAGACCGGCGAGCTGCTGGACCCGCACACCGCCATTGGCGTCAAGGCCGCGCGCGAATGCCGCCGTAGCCTGGATATTCCGATGGTCATCCTCGGCACGGCCCATCCGGTGAAATTCCCCGAGGCGGTGCAGAAGGCCGGCGTCGGCAAAGCCCTGGAACTGCCGCCGCACCTGGCTGACCTGTTCGAGCGTGAAGAGCGTTGCACCGTGCTGCCTAACGACCTCAAAGCCATCCAGGCGTTTGTCAGCCAGCATGGCAATCGTGGGAAGCCGCTCTGAGTCCAGGAGTGCTGCTCGCGTAATGAAAACGGCGCTTGTCCAGAAATGGGCCAGCGCCGTTTTTCATGGGCGGGGTGCTGACCACCTGTGGCGAGGAGGCTTGCCCTCCGCTGGGCTGCGTAGCAGCCCCAACACCCCCACCTCGGTATATCTGATTAAACTGAGTAGGTCTTAATGGGGCTGCTGCGCAGCCCAGCGGAGGGCAAGCCTCCTCGCCACAGGTGGGAGTTGATCCTTAAGCGCGGTTACCGCAGCACACCCGATAACAACCAACAAGGAAGCCCACAAGGTGCCGTTCACGACCCGATGGCGCCAGTGCCTACTGAGCCTGCTCCTGCTCGGCCAACTGCCCGTCAGCCTGGCCGCCGTCAGCCTGCCGTTCAATCTGGTGCCGGCGTTTATCACCCTGCCGCCCATGACCCTGGCGCCCGCCGAACGGCAGTGGCTGGCACAGCATCGCACCTTGAAAGTGGGGATCTCTATCGATGATTACCAACCCATCGATATCACCCGTGATCACAATCGCTACCAGGGCATCAGCGCCGACTACTTGAGCCTGGTGGGCGCGCGCCTCGGCGTGCCCATGCAAGTGATGGGCTTCGCCGAGCGGGCCCAGGCAGTGGAGGCGTTGCGCAGCGGCGCTATTGATATCCTCACCAGTGCCAACGGCTACGAGCGGGATGTGCCCGGCCTGGCCTTTACCCCGGACTATATGCCGGACCGTTCCGTGGTGGTGGTGCGTACTGACGACGTCCTGCAAGACGACCTCAAGGATAAGAAAGTCGTGTTGCTTGATGGCTATGCCAACGTCAAGAACGTGCATGCGGCGTACCCGCAAAGCCACATCATGCTCGCGCCCAACCTCTACAGCGGCCTGGAAGCCTTGGCCCAGGGCGATGTGGATGCGTTTATCGGCAATGAAGTGATCGTGCGCGCCTACAAGTCCCTGCGCCCCTACCTGGGGATGCAGATCAAGGAGCAGAGCCGCCTGGCGCCGATTGGCTTTGCCTTCGCCACGCGTCAGGCCGACCCTTTGTTGGGCCGGATGATGGACCGCGCGCTGCACAGCATCGATGACTCGGTACGCCGCGAAATTCTCGCTCGCTGGACCACCGGCCTGGGGGTGGACGTTGACGGTGAGCGTATCCCCCTGACCGCCGCCGAGCAGGCCTGGATGCTGCGCCATCCCCAGGTAGTGGTGGCGGCCCAGCAATACTCGCCGTATGTATTCAAGGACAAGGATGGCCGCTGGGTAGGGATGAATATCGACCTGCTTAATCGCCTGTCGCGCATGACCGGTGTGCAGTTTGTCCTCGAGGAAGTGTTTTCTACCGCGCAAACCCTGGAACTCCTGGAAACCCACGGTGCGGACATGAGTACCACCCTGGTGGAAAATACCGAGCGCCGGCGCTTTCTCGATTTCAGCCATGGTTTTGGCGGCGCCGGCTGGGTGTTTGTCGAACGGGTCGATGCGCCGCCGGTGATCAACCTGAGCCACCTCTCGGGCAAGGTCCTGGCGTTGCCTGCGCGGCATGTGCTGGAGGCCTATATCCGTCGCGAATACCCAGAGATCCGCCTGCGCCTGGTGCCCAACTACATCGAGGCCCGCGCCTTGGTCGCCCGGGGAGACGCCGACGCGACCATCCAGAGTGAAGTGGAGGTACAGAGTTACCCGACCGATGAGTTGCGGGTCGGTCGCAGCGTCGATGGCAAGTGGTCCAGTGACAGCCTGGCCGTACGCAAGGACCATCCCGAGTTGCTGAGTATTTTGAACAAGGCCCTGGAGGCCTTGCCGGTGGCCGAACTGAGCGCCCTGCGCTTGCGTTGGATGGGCGCGGTGGCAGTCCCGGTGCCCGCCTGGCAGCGGGTGCCGTCGTGGGCCTACTGGACGGTCGCCACGGCGCTGCTGTTGGTGCTGATGTCGCTGGTCTGGAACAGCCGGCTCAAGCGCCAGATCCGCCAGCGGGTCGAGGCCGAGCGGCGGCTCAATGACCAGTTGGCCTTCAAGCGGGCCTTGCTCGACGGTATCCCCAACCCCGTATTTGTGCGCGATCTTGCTGGCCGCCTGGTCACCTGCAACAAAAGCTATGAGCAACAGATGTCCACCCGGCTGGAGCTGATTCGCGGCCTGACCCTGCCACAGAGCGCAGTGCTGCCTGACACCACGGCCTGGCGCCTGCATATCGGGCATATGGAGCAACTGGCCACACAGCAGTCGTTGTTTGTCGACCGCCAGTTGGAGTTCAACGGCGGCATTGCCCACGTCTATCAATGGACCGTGCCGTTTTATGACGCCAAGGGTCAGTTGCAGGGCTTGCTTGGCGGTTGGGTGGATATCAACGAGCGCAAGGTCCTGGAAACCCAACTGATGGACGCACGGCGCGCCGCTGATGCCGCGAACTACGCCAAGAGCGCCTTCGTGTCGAACCTCAGCCATGAGATCCGTACACCGATGACGGCGATTATCGGTCTGCTCGAACTGGAGCAGGAACGCGCCCTGGCCTCGGGGGCGCCTGTCTCCGAGGCGCTGCAGGTGGCCCATCGTTCGGCACGGGAACTGATCGCCTTGATGGGCGATAGCCTGGACCTGGCGAAGATCGAAGCCGGCCACCTGCAACTGGCGCCACAGACCACCGACCTGAAAGGTTTCTTTGAAGGCATCCAGCGACTGTTTGAAGCCACCGCGCAGAAAAAGGGCCTGCACCTGACCCTGGCGTTTGATCCCCAGGCGCAAGGCTTCTATTGGTTCGACCCGCTACGCCTGCGCCAGGTCATGCATAACCTGCTGGGCAATGCGCTGAAATTCACGCAGCACGGAGAAGTGCGCCTGCGTGTGGCCTGCCAGGTGGATGGTGACGGTCATGAATACCTGCACCTGTGCGTCGAAGACACCGGTCCCGGTATCAGCGTTGAACAGCAGGCCCGAGTGTTCAAGCCGTTTATCCAGGGCAGCCCGCTGACAGCGGCCGAGCATGGCGGCACCGGGTTGGGCTTGAGCATCTGCCAGCAGTTGGTGGATTTGATGGGTGGTGAGATCACCCTGCACAGTGCCTTGGGCGAAGGCACCACCGTGTGCATCGACCTGCGCCTGGACCGGGTCGGCAGTGACGACCTGCCCGCGCCAGCCGCCGCCGTGCCTGTGCAGGCACCGGGCCGGGCATTGTCGGTGCTGATTGTCGACGACCTGCCGGCCAACCGCCTGGTGCTGGCCCAGCAGTTGCAATTTCTCGGGCATCAGGTGGTGGCCCTCAATAGTGCCGAGGCGGCGTTGCAACGTTGGCGCAGCGAGGCGTTCGACGTGCTGGTGACCGATTGTCATATGCCGGGTATGTCCGGTTATGCCCTGGCCGAGGCCATTCGCCAGATAGAAGCCCAGGAGCAGCGCCCGCGTTGCGCGTTGGTGGGTTGCACCGCCGATGCCCAGGAAGACGAAGGGCAACGCGGCCGGCAGGCGGGTATGGATGTGCTGCTGGTCAAGCCGGTGACCCTGGAGCAATGGACCCAGGTATTGGCCCGGGTCACGGCCGTACCTGCCTTCGACCTGCAGGCCCTGCGCAAGATGACCCAGGCCGACGGGCCGATCCTGCAAAGCATGTTGCAGGAGCTGGCGAACAACCTTGAACACGAGCACCGCTTGTTGGGCAGCGCCATGGCCGAGCGCGACCTGGCGCAGTTGCGGGCCAGCCTGCATCGTCTCAAGGGTATTTGTTGCCTGGTGGATGCGCTGCCATTGGCCAAGGCCTGCATCGCCCTCGAAACCAGTGCCCGGGAGCACCGTGACGATGAACTGGCGCAGCACTGGCAAACCTTGTCCGCGACCATGGGGGTGTTGCAGCAAGAAATCCGGCCTTATCTACAGGCGCAAGAACAATAGGTGCAAGAATAGGACGCGTCCTATGGGGGCTTGCGCGGGTTTTGGCTAATGTGAACGATCTTGCACGTAGCCCCAGAGTTTCCCATGCGCTCACTCAAAGTCCTGATTCTCGAAGATCATCCGTTCCAGCTCATGGCCCTGCACCAGATGCTCAATGCCAACGGCGTGTTCAACGTACTCACGGCCGACAGCGTTGAGGTCGCCCGCCAGTCGCTGGCGAGCAAGGGCCCGGTGGATATCGCCATCTGCGATTTGTATCTGGAGCATGGCGACTCACTGGGGCTGATCCGCGAAATGGCTGAACACGGCCAGGCCCAGGTGCTGGTCCTGTTGAGCGACGCCGATCCCGATGTACTGGATGGCGTGGCCAACATGGCGCGCCAGGCGGGGCTCAATGTGCTGGGGTGCATGCCCAAGCCGGCTTCCGCCACTGCCATCGGGCAAATGCTCGAGGCGTGCCGGCAGCGCTTGCGACCTAGCCCGCAGGCGTTGTCCTGGGATCGCGTACGCCAGATGCTGGGGGTGAGTGAGTTCGCAACCGAGCAACTGTGCGCTGAAGTCGGCGAGGCGGCCATCGAGCGCTACGCCAGTGTCTGCTACCAGCCCATCGTCAGCCAGGCCGGTGACCTGCAAGGCGTGGAGGCGTTGGCACGCTGGCAAGACCCGGAGCATGGCCAGTTGATGCCCAGTGAGTTTCTGCCGTTGCTGGAGTTGGCGGGGCTGGAGCAGGCGTTTACCTGGTACGTGCTGGAGCAGGTGTTGCAGCTTTGCGCCCAGGTGACCCGGGACACGGGTCGGGAGCTGCCAGTATCGGTCAACATTCCCGGGCGGCTGCTGGAGCAGGAGCACTTCGCGCTGACCCTGCAAGGGCTGCTGCAACGCTATGCGGTACCCGCGCGCAACCTCACCCTGGAACTGGTGGAAACCTCGCGCCTGAAGACCGACAGCGCCCATGTCACTGGGTTGCTGCGCCTGCGGATGATCGGCTGCAAGCTGTCCATTGGCGATTTCGGCATCGGCGGTACCAGCCTGCAGCGTTTGCTGGAGTTGCCCTTCACCGAGTTGAAGATTCCCCCGGCGTTTGCCAGCGGGATGGCGGGCGACGAGCGCAAATGCGCGGTGGTCGCCGGCGCCATGAGCATGGCCGGGCACCTGGGGGTCGGCGTGGTGGTGACCGGGATTGAAACCCCCGCCGACCGCGACGCGGTGCGCGCGCTGGGGTCGGCATGGCTACAGGGTTGCCTGATTGCCCATCCGATGAGCGCCCAGGTGCTGCAACACTGGCTGGCGCAATCTACCGCGATTGCCCTGTAGGCGCCGGCTTGCCGGCGATAGCGGTCGAAAATCCTGCGCAGGACTTCAGGTGGCAAACCTAAGCCAACCCGTGTTCCTGCACGTAGATGAACAACGCGGCATCACTGATCAGCCCCAGCTTGCGCATGGCACTGACTTTCTGTGCGCTGACGGTCTGCTTGCTGCGATTGAGGTGCGCGGCAATCTCGCCCACGGTCTTGCCGCCTGCCAGCAAGCGGATCACTTCCAGTTCCCTGGGTGACAGCTGATGCTGCGAGTGCAGGCGATCAGCCCCCACTGCGCCTGCCAGGGCCAAGGCCTGTTGGATAGTGCGAGCCACATAGGGCCGCCGCTGGCGCACCTGGGCGATGGCCTCGGGGAGTTCATCGGCCAGGCTGGCCTTGCTCAACAGGCCCATGACCCCAAGCTCCAGGATCGAGTTGAACAGGCCGGCATTGTTGAGCATGGTCACCACCACCAGGGGCAGGTCGGGGTAATGCCGGCGCAGGTGCTCGATCAGGCGCAGGCCGTCGGCCTGGGGTTCGGCGGGCATCATGAAATCGCTGACCAGTACATCGCAGGGGCAGCGTTGCAGCAGGGCCGCGAGGGCCTGGGGCGAGTTGGCCTCACCGACGATGCGCACCTGCTCATCGCGCTCCAGCACTGCCCGCAAACCGATCAGGAAAATCGGATGATCGTCGGCGATGACAATACGCAAGGGCTGTTCAGACGCGTCTCTCACGGTGGACTCCGGCAATAATCAGGAGATTCTAGCCTGTCAGCGGCTGTTTTCTCTCTGTCATATTTGCCATGCATGCTCGATTGCCTCAGCCCAAAGGCGAACTTTGTGCTTTGGACGACGGTCATTTACCTGTAGGAGCGAGCTTGTTTCCGGGCGGCGTTCCTACAGTGGTTATTTCTTTTTCTCATGATTGAGTGGTGATCGAGATGGAAAGTATCAGCCTATTGCTCGGTGAAGCGCTGAGCCCTTATCAGGTCACGCTGACCACCTCGGGTGTACACGGCGAGTGCCTGGTGACGGTGAAGAGCCCGACGGGCGCTATCGTGGTTGAGCGCGAGGTGGATCGCGGGCAATTGACCGACAAGCGCGCCCTGGTGGACGTGGTGGATTGCCTGCACCGCGACCTGAAAATCGCCGAAGGGCGCCTGGAACCCTCGGTGATCGCAGCCTTGCGCAACGCCGCCCAGACACGCATCACCGTCCAGGCATGAACAAAGTTTTATCTTTGGAAACTTCCTACAGGAAGGCGAGTCAGACGTTGTAACAGCAGGATCAAGCATTGTGCTCCGGTGCTTGTAGCTTGTTGTACTGGTCTTTGTAGGCCACGTTTAACCCCGAGTTGTCTCCCCACTGCTCGGGGTTTCTTTTTGCCAAAAATTTATCAAGGCGGCGGTGTTTCACTGAAAAACCGCGGGTTGTCCCTGAGGTATTGCTCGCGCATCAGCGGGTCCAGCCTGTTGGCGTAGGACTCAAGCAGCGCTGCCTGGGGAATATTCTGCAACTCGCGGTTGATATGGCTGATGGCCTGGCGTCCCAGCGCGGTGTTCGAGCAACCGATATGGATCCGCTGATAACGCGGCATGCCCTTGATCGGATAGAACACCAGGTCCTGGGAATCCATGCCTTGTTGCGTGGCCTGGTAGCGGATTTCCGTCCAGTAGCCCAACACCGCTTCCAGCCGCCCCAGGCGCTGCATCTGCAGCAAACTGCCCAGTGCATCGTTGCCGTAGTGGGGGGTCAGCTCCAGTGGATCAGCGTGGATCAACTGTTCGTCAATCCCGGGTCCATAGCTACGCTCGGCGACAATCCCAAGACGTGTCTGCTGCGCACCAAGAAACCGCGCCAGATCGAATTTGCCGTCAACCACATAGCTTGCCAGGGCGTCCTGTCGGTTACGGCGAATCGCGATGCCATTGCTCAACACGGCAAATGCCGGTGTGGAAAAGACAATGTTCTTGGCCCGCGCGGGTGTCCATACCAGCGAGGGATCGCAGGTGAAGGAGGGCGCATTGAGCATTTGGATGCCACGGGCGCGATTGACGTGCAGGATCTGGTGGCGATATTGCGGCAGGCGCTCGATCAATAACGGCAGCATTTTATCAATGCTGCCCTGATCCTTTTGCGGGCCGTCGAAGATAGTCATCGGCGGCAGGTCGCGCACCAGCCAGGTCAACGTTTCCTGTGCCTGGCTCGATAGCGGCAGCGCCACGAGCAGCGGGGCGGTGAGCCATAGGCGCCGCAGCGCCCTGATGAAACGGGCGGCCATTATCTTGAACGTGCTCCGAGCTGCATCAGATCGCGCCCTCCTTGCGCAAATGGGCCACGGCGCTGCTGTCGTAACCCAGGGCTTGCAGAATCACGGTATTGTGCTCACCCAGCTGTGGCCCGACCCACTCACAACTGCCAGGGGTGTCCGACAGCTTGGGCACGATACCGGGCATCTTGAAATCCTTGCCGTCGGGCAGTTGGGCCTTGAGGAACATTTCCCGGGCCAGGTATTGCGGGTCGCCCAGCATATCTTCGGCGCTGTAGATCCGGCTGGCCGGCACTTCGGCCAGGTTCAACTGCTCCACCACCTGCTCCAGTGACAAGCTGTTGACCCAGCGGTCGATCACGCCGTACAGCTCGTCGCGCCGGCTATCGCGGCCATCGTTGCTGGCCAGTTGTGGGTCATTGGCCAGGTCCTCACGACCGACCGCCAGCATGAAGCGCTTGAAGATCGCATCGCCATTGGCGCCAATTTGCACGTGCTTGCCATCGGCGGTGGTATGGATCGATGACGGGGTAATGCCCGGCATGATGTTGCCGGTGCGCTCGCGGATAAACCCGAACACATCGAACTCCGGGATCATGCTTTCCATCATCGCGAAGATGGCTTCATACAACGCCACATCCACCACTTGGCCCAGGCCACCGTTGATCTCGCGATGCCGCAAGGCCATCAGTGCGCCAATCACCGCCCACAGCGCGGCGATGGAATCGCCAATGGAAATCCCGGTGCGTACCGGCGGGCGGTCCTCGAAACCGGTGATGTAGCGCAGGCCACCCATGGACTCACCGACCGCGCCGAAGCCCGGTTGATCCTTCATCGGCCCGGTCTGGCCAAAACCCGAGAGCCGGACCATCACCAGCCTGGGGTTCAGGGCGTGCAGGGTGTCCCAGTCCAGGCCGAGTTTTTCGAGGACGCCGGGGCGGAAGTTCTCGATCAGGATGTCGGCGTCTGCCAGCAGTTGCTTGAGGATCGCCAGGCCGTCCGGATGCTTGAGGTTCAGGGTCAGGGACTTTTTATTGCGTGCCTGCACGAACCACCACAGCGAGGTGCCTTCATACAGCTTGCGCCATTTGCGCAGCGGGTCGCCGCCGTCAGGGGATTCGACCTTGATCACGTCGGCCCCGAACTCGGCGCAGATGCGCGAGGCGAACGGGCCGGCGATCAGTGTGCCCAGTTCGATGACTTTCAGGCCGGCAAGCGGTTTGGCGGTAAACGACATGAGGTTCCTTACAAGCGCAGGCAGGTGTGTATTGCCTTTTAACATAGGCGAGCGCCCCAGGGATAAGGATGATGCAGCGCAGGATTCGTTGAATGACCCCGCCATCGGTTAGACTGGCCGCCTTTTCCTGTCTCTAGAAGTCCGTTCATGGCCCAGCCGTCCACGACCTACAAGTTTGAACTCAACCTGACCGACCTCGATCGTTCGGTGTACGAGAGCGTCAAGCAAACCATCGCCCGTCACCCGTCGGAAACCGAAGAGCGCATGACCGTGCGTCTGCTGGCCTACGCCCTTTGGTACAACGAGCAGTTGTCGTTTGGTCGTGGACTGTCAGATGTAGACGAACCAGCGCTGTGGGAAAAAAGCCTGGATGATCGGGTCCTGCACTGGATCGAAGTCGGCCAGCCCGATGCCGACCGCCTGACCTGGTGTTCGCGTCGCACCGAACGTACCAGCCTGCTGGCCTACGGCAGCCTGCGGGTGTGGGAAGGCAAGGTGGTGCCGGTGGCCAACAACCTGAAAAACGTACATATCGCCGCCGTGCCCCAGGAAATCCTGGAAATCCTGGCCAAGGACATGCCACGGGTGATCAAGTGGGATGTGATGATCAGCGAAGGCACGATCTTCGTCACCGATGACCGCGGCCAGCATGAAGTGCAACTGCAGTGGCTGGTCGGCGAACGCGGCTAGAACCCAACACCGCCCTCTGTAGGAGCGAGCTTGCTCGCGAAGGGCGTCCACGATAACGCGGGCATTCAGAATTATTGCGGTGCCCATGCGTTTTTCGCGAGCAAGCTCGCTCCTACAGGGTGAGCATTTTTATCTATAGCTAGAGAAGCCCCCATCACCCCATGCGTATCGATCCCCGCCCATTGCCCGCTGTCCTGCCGTTCCTCGGTGAATTGCCACCATTGCTGACCCGTCTCTACGCCGCCCGTGGCGTGACCTCGCAGGATGAGCTGGATAAGAGCCTGGCGCGGTTGATTCCGTATCAGCAGCTCAAAGGGATCGATGCCGCCGTGGACTTGCTGGTGACGGCCCTGGAACAACGCCAGCGGATCCTGATCGTCGGCGACTTCGATGCCGATGGCGCCACAGCCAGTACCGTGGGCACCCTCGGCCTGCGCTTGCTCGGGGCCGCCCATGTCGATTACCTGGTACCCAACCGCTTCGAATACGGCTATGGCCTGACCCCGGAAATCGTCGCCGTGGCCTTGCAGCGCGAGCCGCAGTTGCTGATCACCGTGGACAACGGCATCTCCAGTGTCGAAGGCGTGGCGGCGGCGAAGGCGGCGGGGCTCAAGGTGCTGGTCACCGACCACCACTTGCCCGGCGATGAACTGCCGGCGGCCGATGCCATCGTCAACCCGAACCAACCCGGCTGCACATTCCCCAGCAAGGCCCTGGCCGGCGTGGGGGTGATTTTCTACGTGTTGATGGCCTTGCGCGCGCGTTTGCGCAGCTTGGGTTGGTACGACAAACAGCCGCAGCCCAATATCGGCGAGTTGCTCGACCTGGTCGCCCTGGGCAGTGTGGCCGACGTGGTACCGCTGGATGCCAACAACCGCATCCTGGTCTACCAGGGCCTGGAACGGATCCGCGCCGGGCGTGCGCGGCCGGGCATCAAGGCGATCCTCGAAGTGGCCAAGCGCGACGCTGCGCGTATCACCTCCACCGACCTGGGCTTTATCCTCGGCCCGCGGCTCAACGCGGCCGGGCGCCTGGATGACATGAGCCTGGGCATCGAATGCCTGCTCACCAGCGACTTCGCCCAGGCCCGGGAAATGGCCGCGCAACTGGATGGCATGAACCAGGACCGCAAGGCCATCGAGCAGGGCATGCAGCGCGAAGCCCTGGCCCAGCTCAAGGACTTGCCGGTGGAGTCGATGCCATTCGGCCTGTGCCTGTTCGACCCGGAGTGGCATCAGGGGGTCATCGGGATCCTCGCCTCGCGTATGAAAGAACGCTATTTCCGCCCGACCATTGCCTTTGCCGATGCCGGTGATGGCCTGCTCAAGGGCTCTGGGCGTTCGGTGCCGGGGTTCCACATCCGCGACGCGCTGGCGGTGGTGGCCAGCCAGCATCCGAACCTGATCGCCAAATACGGCGGCCACGCCATGGCGGCGGGCCTGACCTTGCCTGAAGCGAACTTCCCGCTGTTCGCCGAAGCCTTCGACGCCGAAGTGCGCCGGCAACTGCGTGAAGAAGACCTCACCGGGCGCCTGTTGTCCGATGGCACCCTGGCCGTGGAGGAATTCCACCTGGAACTGGCCCGCGCCCTGCGCAATGCCGGGCCCTGGGGCCAGCATTTTCCCGAGCCGTTGTTTCACGGGGTATTTCAACTGGTGGAGCAACGGGTGGTGGGCGAGCGTCACCTCAAGGTGGTGCTCAAGAGTGAGTGTGGCGCGGTGAAACTCGATGGCATTGCCTTTGGCATCGACCGCGAAGTGTGGCCCAACCCGACCATTCGCTGGGTGGAGCTGGCCTACAAGCTGGACGTCAACGAATTCCGTGGCCAGGAAACCGTGCAATTGATGATTGCCCACATCGAACCGCGCTGAACCCTGTGCAATCCCCGGTTGTCGACTAGTCTCTAAGCACTGTGTGATTGGTCTTGTGACCTTGTCTGTTTTTTAGCCCGAAGGGGACGGGCCTTTCATCTTTTCGTCACGCGCACCGGTCAGACAGAACCCTGGAGCCAATGCCCACCGGATACGAGAAGAGGTGCCCCATGAGTCTGTTGCTTGAACCCTATACCCTGCGCCAATTGACCCTGCTCAACCGCATTGCCGTCTCGCCGATGTGCCAGTACTCCGCCGTCGATGGCCTGGCCAATGACTGGCACCTGGTGCACCTGGGCAGCCGCGCTGTAGGCGGCGCTGGTCTGATTTTCAGCGAAGCCACCGCCGTGACCGCTGATGGCCGCATCACCGCCCAGGACCTGGGCCTGTGGAATGATGCCCAGATTGAACCGTTGCAGCGCATCACCCGCTTTATCAGCGCCCAAGGGGCGGTGGCAGGCATTCAACTGGCCCACGCCGGGCGCAAGGCCAGCACCCACCGGCCGTGGATCGGCAAGCATGGCAGCGTCAAGCCCGAAGATGGCGGCTGGGTGCCGGTAGGCCCGTCGCCCATCGCCTTCGACCCACAGCACACCGCGCCACGGCAATTGGATGAAGGGCAAATCCGACAGGTGATTGGCGATTTTGTGGCCGCCGCCAAGCGCGCCCTGACCGCAGGTTTCAAAGTGGTGGAAATCCACGCCGCCCATGGTTATCTGCTGCATCAGTTTCTGTCGCCCCTGAGCAATCAGCGCCAGGATCAATATGGCGGCTCCTTTGAAAACCGTATTCGCCTGGTGTTGCAAGTCACCGAAGCGGTGCGTGAGGTGTGGCCGCAAGAGCTGCCGTTGTTTGTGCGCGTTTCAGCCACCGACTGGGTGGAAGACGGCTGGAACCCGGATGAAACCGTGGAACTGGCCCGTCGCCTGAAAGACCTGGGCGTGGACCTGATCGACGTATCCTCCGGTGGCACTGCGGCCAACGCAGAAATCCCTACGGGGCCCGGTTATCAAACGCGCTTTGCCGAGCGTGTGCGCAAGGAGTCCGGCATGGCCACGGGCACGGTGGGCATGATTACCGAGCCGGCCCAGGCCGAACATATTCTGCGCACCTGCCAGGCCGATATCATCTTCCTTGCCCGTGAACTGCTGCGTGATCCGTATTGGCCGCTGCACGCCGATGACGACCTGGGCGGGCGCAAGGCGATCTGGCCGGCGCAATACCAACGGGCGACGCACCGCGACCAGCCGATTCATGAGTCTGACTTGCGCGACTGATTGTTTACATTTATCACCCAGACCCACCGCTGATCACGGTGGGTTTTTGTGCCTGTCGCCGGGGAGTGACGATCCTGGGGTTTATTGGCTGCGCCGCCAGTTCGGCCAGGCCAGTAGCGTCGCGGCGCGCAACAACCACTCGAACGGCCCATAGGGGTGGCGGCGCAGCCAGTGCGTGCTCAGCCACATTTGCAGGACAAAAATCGCCGCCGCCATGGGTAACAGCAGCCAGGGTTCGACCTGGTTGATCCAGCCAGCGCCGTAGCCTGTGAACAGCAGTCCGAGCAGCATCGATTGCATGAGGTAATTGCTCAAGGCCATCTTGCCCAGCGGCGCCAGGCGCGCGCACAGCCTGGCGCCGGCGGTGGTGTTGAACAGCGCCAGCATCAATAGGCAGCTGTCAGCAGCGGTGCCGTCAGTTGGCCGAGGCCGAAGGCAAAGGTTTCCAGGCCGCCGCCTGGTTTGAAAGCGGCGGTCAGGGCGTAGACCAGCGCTCCGAGCAGGCCCAGTGGGGCAGTGATTAGCAGCAGGCGCCGGGCACGGGGATCCCAGGCCTGTGGCGACGCCAGCCACTGCTGTCGCCCGGCGGCGTAGCCGAACAGGAACATCGCCAGCGCGCTGGGGCCCTGCAATAGCCATAACGCAGGCACCGTGGCCCACACCTCCCGACTATGAAATTGCAAGGTCTGCAGGGCACCGGCGGAAAACGCCGCGAGTTTTGCCTGGCCTTCGCCATGACCCGTGCCGACCCATTCACCTCCCAGCCCCTGCAACACACCCAGCACCATCCACAGTGCACAGGCGACCACCACCAGGCCGATTGCCCACCGCCGGGCGCGGGCCGCTGACAGGTTGCGGGCGGCCAGCAGCACCAGGCCCAGCAGGGCATAAGTCGAGAGAATCTCCCCGTAGTACAACAGGGCTCCATGCACCAGGCCCAATGCTAGCAGTGCCAGTTGCCTGCGCAGCATGCGCGGGACGAACGCGGCCTTGGCACGCTCGGCGGCGGCCATTTGCAGGGTGAAGCTGTAGCCGAACAGGAAGGAAAACAGCAGGTAGAACTTGGTCTCGAACAACAATGCCACCAGCAACCGCACCCCGTGATCGAGCACGCTGGCGTAGGCCGGATTGCTGGCCGTCGAGGCGTAGAAGGGATCGGCAAAGGCCCAGATATTGACGCTGAGGATGCCGAACAAGGCAAACCCGCGCAGCGCATCGACCTGGACCAGGCGCGCAGTGGCCGTTGCTGGCATGTTCAACGCCCCTGCAGCAGGTGAACCACCAAGCCCTGCAGGACCGTGGTCTGCTGCTCGGGGTGGAAGTCCGGGTCGGCGGCCACGCGGGCGAACATGCCATCGATCAAGGCGGCCAGCCAGTTGGCCGCGTCGGGCACGCTCAATGCGGTGTGCAATTGCCCGGCCTGGTCGGCGGCCCTTACCAGTGCTTCCAGGCCGTCACGCAAGGAACGGTCATTGGCCTTTACCAACCGCGCCACGGCTTCGTCGCGATGACCCAGGGCCGAGATCTCCAGCGCCAGGCCAGCATAGTGGCGGTCGCAGGCCAATTGGCAGACCTGATCAAGGAAAGCCAGCAACTGCGCCATTGGATCAGCCGCCTTGGCCAGCGGCGCCATGGCCTGTTGGATCTCGGCACCTTCGCGGGCCACCAGCGCCAGCAACACCTCGTGCTTGCTGGCGAAATAGTGGAACAGATTGCCCGCGCTCATACCGGCCCGGGCGCAGATATCAGCGGTGCGCGTGGCGACAAAACCGGCCTCGGCAAAACACTGGGACGCGGCATCCAACAGGGCCATGCGTTTGCTTTCGCGTTGTTGGGGATCACTGGTGCGCATGCCGGCCTCATTGATTAATTGAGTAGTCAGTCAATTTATGAGGCGTAAGAATTTTCCGCAAGCTTTTTGCTTCAATCGAATTATTTAAGTGAATACTCTAAAAAAATCTCACAGGCGCCAGGATAGTTTCTACGCTTGAAGTAAGGCGGCTTCTGGCCCGGGAAGTCAGTCTGTTTGCTCGCTGAGGCATTGCACTTCGCGGACAGGGTTATGGGCATTAGGAGTTGTTGTTTATTACACGGAGAAACATTCCATGGCCAAGTCCATTGGTGTAACAGGGGTTCTGGTGCTTTTTTTCAGCCGCAGGCTGTCGTTGCATGGCCGTCGGTTGAGCTCGGATGAGGCACAACTGCTGGAGCAATACCGCGCCTTGACCGAAAACGATCAAGTTGCAATGCGCTACTTGATTGGCGCGATGAAAAGCATTTCACGCTTTTGACCCGGCCACGGCGTTCCCACGCACTCAGTGCGTGGGAACGTTTGGCATCAGCTGTACTTGCGTTTGTCCGGTGCGGGTGGGAAGTACTGGTACAACCAGGTTTCACTCAAGGTCCGGTCATTGGTGCGAATGAACAGGCGCATTTCCACCGGCTCCAAGCTGTCGCTGGTCGGGTACCAGTCGAAGAGGATGCGGTAGCCCTTGATGTCATCGAGCACCAGCACACTGAAATCTTTCACTTCGCCATGGGAGCAGGTCACCACTGGCTCGATGCCGGTGCCTGCGGGCAGACGGTCGAGGCCACCGCCCTTGAAATCCACGGCAAAACGGCGGGCCCAGACCGGCGGGTAGTGCTCGCCCGGTGCCCAGCCTTCGGTGAAACCGCCCATGCCGGAACGGGTGGCATTGACCTGCGCCAGCGGCGTGCTGACCGGGGGCAGGGCGCTCCAGTAGAGCTTGTAGCCAAAGTTCAGGGAGTCGCCGGCGGCCACCGGTTTCTTTGGGGTCCAGAAGGCGACGATGTTGTCCATGGTCTCGCCGGTGGTAGGGATTTCCAGCAGGTCGACAGAGCCTTCGCCCCACGCAGTGGTCGGTTCTACCCACAGGCTCGGGCGCTTGCTGTACCAGTCGACAGTGTCCTGGTAGCTGGCAAATTCATGGTCGGTCTGTACCAGGCCAAAACCTTTCGGGTCTTTATCGGCGAAGGCATTGAATTGCAGCTTGGCCGGGTTGTTCAGCGGGCGGCAGATCCACTCGCCGTTGCCGCGCCACATCGCCAGGCGGTCGGAATCGTGGATCTGCGGGTGAATGGTGTCGCACATGCGCCGCTCATGGGTGCCGCAGCTGAACATGCTGGTCATGGGCGCGATGCCCATCTGCTGGATCGCAGTCCGCGCGTTGATATGGGCGTCGATGGCCATCACCACCTGGGTGGCCTGGCAATCGATGTCGAAGCGGTAGGCGCCAGTGGCGCTCGGCGAGTCGAGCAGGGCGTAGACCACGAAACGGGTGCTGTCCTTGTCCGGCGTCTCGAACCAGAACTGGGTGAAATCGGGGAACTCTTCGCGTTTGCTGGCGTAGGTATCGATAGCCAGGCCGCGTGCCGAAAGACCGTACTGGCCGGTGTTATCCACCGCACGGAAATAGCTGGCGCCGAGGAAAGACACTACATCGTGGCGGTCCAGCTCCGGGGCCTTGAACAGCTTGAAACCGGAAAAGCCCAGGTCGCCCTTGAGCTGCTGGGTATCGACCGTGGTTTTTTCATAGTTGAACAGCGATGGACGGAAATGCACCTCCCGCGCCTGACGGGTCTTGGGGTCGACACTGTGCATGCGCACCGGGTTCTTGAAGCCCATGCCGACGTGGAAAAACTGCACGTCCAGTTGGCCTTTGAGGTCTTTCCACAACGAATGATTGGCGTCGTAGCCAATGGCATTGAAATTCTGCGGGGTCATGGTCGCCAGGGTCGGCGGCAGTACCTGGCGCGTGTCCTGATACTGTTTGCCAGCCAGTTGCTTGGCTTGCAGCTTGAGCCAATCGAAGTCGAACGCCTTGGCGTCGCCATCGGCTGCACGATTCCCGGCCCAGGCCTGAGCGGCGAGCAGGCCACTGGCCGACAGCCCGGTGTAGGCCGCGATGGCCATGGACGCTTTGAGCAAATTCCTGCGGTGCATAAATACAACCTGTGGTGAGCAATCCCGTGCCGTTCCTGGCGCGTGCTGGATCAGAAATAACGGTTCGGACATGCCTTCGGCCAAACGCAACGGACAGTAAACAGATGCCAGATAGCTTAAGGGGTTCGGTGGGGAAGGAAAATTGATTGATGGCGGGATGATGGCGTTGCATGTGAAACAAGACGTGTCAGCAGTGGGGCCTGTATAGGAGTACATATCCGTTTGCTGCGGTAACGGCGGCTATGGGTTCCGCCCATACGGCGGGTCACTTTGGAAAAGAGCCCCAAAGTAACCAAAGGGCTCTTGCCCCACCACTCGGTGCCTCGCCTAGGCTCGGCATGCCCGCAGTCAGGCATTGCTCCGTGGGCCCGCCGCGATCGGCCATCCATGGCCGTGTCGCGGCTACCCCGGCATCCTGCCGGGGTGCCCACTGCGCAATACCTGCCTGCGGCCATCGTGGTTTGACGGGGCGCCTAAGATCAAAAGCCAGATCAAAAGCAGAGCAACAGCAACAACAAAGCCAGAGCGCGAAGCTGCATTCCCTTGTGGGAGCAGGCAAGCCAGCTCCCACAAGGGGTACGCGCACGCTTCGACGATCAGGTCGGCTGTCAGGCCGCCTCGCTCTGCTTGTGATTTTGATCTTAGGCGCCCCGTTAAACCACGCTGGCCGTAATCCGATATTGATTTGGGGGGTAAACCGGCAGGACGCCGGTTTAGCCGCGCTGGGCCATGGATGGCCCATCGCGGCGGCCCCCCAAATCAATGTCGGATTACGGGCATGCCGAGCCTAGGCGAGGCACCGAGTGGTGGGGCAAGAGCCCTTTGGTTACTTTGGGGCTTTTCCAAAGTGACCCGCCGTAAGGGCGGAACCCTAAGTGGCCGTAACCGCAGCAACGGATATGTACCCAACCCCAACCCCAACCCCAACCCCAGTTGAGTTACATCTGGAAGCACTCTATATCCAGGAATATTGGCACTTAGTTTTACGCTGACAGCCTATTAAACCTATGAACCCAAGTTTCTGGAGGCTATGAATGAATACCCGTGGATTGCTTGATCAGTTGCTCAAGTCCGGCCAGGACATGCTGCAAAAAAAGGCGGGCGGTCAACGTAAAGGCGATGACAAAGGCGCACTGGGCGGCCTGCTCGGCGGTGGCGGGCTCGGCAGTCTGTTGGGCGGCGCGGGTGGCGGGGCGTTGGCCGCCGGGGCCATGGGCCTGCTGCTGGGCAACAAAAAAGCCCGCAATTTTGGCGGTAAAGCCCTCACCTATGGCGGTCTCGCAGCACTAGGCGTAATTGCCTACAAGGCCTACGGCAACTGGCAGGCACAACAGGCCGGCGCACCTAAAGGCGAGCCACAGACCCTCGACCGCTTGCCTCCGGCCCAGGTCGAGCTGCACAGCCAGGCAATTCTCAAGGCCCTGGTGGCCGCGGCCAAGGCCGATGGCCATGTGGACGAGCGCGAGCGCACCTTGATCGAAGGTGAGTTCGTCAAGCTCGACAACGACCAGGAGCTGCAACACTGGCTGCATGCCGAGCTCAACAAACCCTTGGACCCTGCTGATGTAGCCCGCGCCGCCAGCACCCCGGAAATGGCCGCCGAAATGTACATCGCCAGCGTCATGCTGGTGGACGAGGAAAACTTCATGGAGAAGTCCTACCTCGACGAACTGGCCCGCCAGCTCAAGTTGGAACCGGGGCTTAAGACGGAACTGGAAAAACAGGTACGCCAAGCCACGCTCTGACCCGCCCCGCACAAAAACACACCCCGCAGCCGGACAGGTTGCGGGGTGTTTTTGTATTCCTTGAGACTTGGGCCACAACCCATTGATAAATGATGGCACGGCCTCAGCTATACTCCCCGGCATTTGATCGGCCCTCGAGGAAATACTGTGAAGAACTGGACCTTGCGCCAACGCATATTGGCGAGCTTTGCGGTCATTATCGCCATCATGCTGCTGATGGTTGTGGTCTCGTATTCACGGTTGCTGAAGATCGAAACGAGTGAAAACTCGGTGCGCGACGACGCCGTGCCGGGGGTGTTTTTCAGCTCGATGATCCGCAGCGCCTGGGTCGACAGCTACCTGCAGACCCAGGAATTGATCGGTTTGCGCGAGCACCAGGGCATTTCCGATGCTGACCGCCAGGATTACAAGACGTTCGAGGCGCGCCTTGAGCAGCATATGGCCAGTTACGTCAAGACCATCAATATCGACCAGGATCGTACGGAGTTCGACACCTTCGAAACCCTGCACCAGAAGTACAACCAGGTGCTGGCCCAGGTGCTGGAACTGCACCAGGCCAACAAGGAGGCCGAGGCCGTCAAGATGTTCGACGAGCAACTGACCCCGGCCTGGACCGCAGGCCGTATGAAGCTCAACGACATCATCAACGAGAACAAAAAAGTCGCGGATGACGCCACCGCCGCCATCGATGACGCCGTGGCCGCGGCGAAAATCAGCATGGGCGTTTCGCTGCTCCTCGCGATCCTCGCCGCCGCCCTGTGCGGGCTGCTGCTGATGCGCGCGATCATGGCGCCGATGAAACGCATCGTCGATATCCTCGAAACCATGCGTACCGGCGATCTGAGCAAGCGCCTGAACCTGGACCGCAAGGACGAGTTCGGTGCCGTCGAGACCGGCTTCAACGACATGATGACCGAACTCACCGCCCTGGTCTCCCAGGCCCAGCGGTCGTCGGTACAGGTCACCACGTCGGTGACCGAGATTGCCGCCACCTCCAAGCAGCAACAGGCCACCGCCACTGAAACCGCCGCCACCACCACCGAAATCGGTGCGACTTCGCGGGAAATCGCGGCCACGTCCAAGGACCTGGTGCGCACCATGACCGAAGTGTCCACCGCTGCCGACCAGGCCTCGGTGGCCGCCGGTTCCGGCCAGCAAGGCCTGGCCCGCATGGAAGAAACCATGCACTCGGTGATGGGCGCCGCCGATCTGGTGAACGCCAAGTTGGCGATCCTCAATGAGAAGGCCGGCAACATCAACCAGGTGGTGGTGACGATCGTCAAGGTGGCCGATCAGACCAACCTGCTGTCCCTCAATGCCGCCATCGAGGCCGAGAAAGCCGGTGAGTACGGACGCGGCTTTGCCGTGGTGGCCACCGAAGTAAGGCGCCTGGCAGACCAGACCGCCGTGGCCACCTACGATATCGAGCAGATGGTGCGCGAGATCCAGTCCGCCGTATCGGCTGGGGTAATGGGCATGGATAAGTTCTCCGAAGAAGTGCGTCGCGGCATGTTCGAAGTGCAGCAAGTGGGCGAGCAACTGTCGCAGATCATCCACCAGGTCCAGGCCTTGGCGCCGCGGGTGCTGATGGTCAACGAGGGCATGCAGGCCCAGGCCACGGGTGCCGAGCAGATCAACCATGCGCTGGTGCAGTTGGGCGACGCCAGCAGCCAGACCGTGGAGTCGCTGCGCCAGGCCAGCTTTGCCATTGATGAATTGAGCCAGGTTGCGGTGGGTTTGCGCAGCGGCGTGTCGCGTTTCAAAGTCTGATGAGTGATCCAGCGGCGAAACGCGGCGTGGCGGCGGCAGCCAAAAAAGCCTTGTTCCTGGTGTTTCATATCGGCAGCGAGCGCTACGCCCTCAAGGCCACGGAAGTGGCCGAGGTGTTGCCGCGCCTGCCGCTCAAGCCCATCGCCCATGCGCCGGTGTGGGTCGCCGGGATCTTTGCCCATCGCGGCAACATGGTGCCGGTGATCGACCTCAGCGCCCTGACCTTTGGTAAGCCGGCCCAGGCCCGCACCAGCACACGGCTGGTACTGGTCAACTATCGTCCAGAGGCTTGGCTGGAGTCGCGCTGGCTGGGGCTGATCCTCGAACAGGCGACTGACACCCTGCGCTGCGATCCGGCGGATTTCCAACCCTATGGCCTGGACAATCGCCAAGCGCGGTACCTGGGGCCGGTGCGCGAAGACGAGCAGGGCCTGACACAGTGGATCGGCGTCGCCGACCTGCTCACCGCCGAGGTCCGTGCCCTGCTGTTTGCCCCCGACCTGACTGCTGGGGAGGTGTAATGAGCAATGACCAACGCTTTTTCGACTTCCTCAAGGAGCGAATCGGCCTGGATGTCGCCTCGGTGGGCGAGGCGATTATCGAGCGCGCCGTGCGCCAGCGCAGCCAGGCGTTGCAGGGGCTGAGTGCCGATCAATACTGGCAGCGCCTGCAAACCAGCGGCGATGAACAACAGGCGCTGATCGAAGCGGTCATCGTCCCCGAGACCTGGTTTTTTCGTTATCCCGAATCCTTTGCCACCCTGGCGCGGCTAGCGGTGGCGCGGCTGGGCGAGATCAAGCACATGCGCGCCCTGCGCATCCTCAGCCTGCCGTGCTCCACCGGTGAAGAGCCTTATTCCATCGCCATGGCCCTGCTCGATGCGGGCCTTTCGCCTCACCAGTTCAAGGTGCAAGGCATGGACGTCAGCCCGCTCTCGGTGGAGCGGGCGCGACGTGGGGTGTATGGCAAGAATTCCTTCCGTGGCCAGGACATCGAATTCCGTGAGCGGCATTTCAGCGCCGAAGAGGATGGCTACCGTGTCTGCGACCGGGTGCGTGAACAGGTGCGTCTGCAGGTGGGCAACCTGCTCGATCCGCAGCTGTTGGCCAACGAGCCCACCTATGATTTTGTGTTCTGCCGCAACCTGCTGATCTACTTCGACCAGCCGACCCAGAAGCAGGTATTTGAAGTGCTCAAGGGCCTGACCCATGTCGACGGCGTGCTGTTTATCGGCCCGGCCGAAGGCAGCCTGCTGGGACGCCTGGGCATGCGCTCGATTGGTGTGCCGCAGTCATTTGCCTTCAGCCGTCATGCCGAAGCGGTACCCGATCCGGTCTACATCCCGGTACCGCCTGCGGTGCCCCAGCGCAGCGCCGCGCCGATTCCGAGCAAGCCCCGACCCTTCAGCGCATTCGCGGCGCCGGTGGTGCCGATCAAGCCTGCGCCCGTGCACTCGGATGCGGCGCAGTTGCTCGGTCAGATCGCGACCCTGGCCAATGAAGGCAAAAGCCTTGAGGCCCGCGCTGCCTGCGAGCGTTACCTGCAAAACCATCCACCGGCGGCCCAGGTCTTTTACTGGCTGGGCCTGCTCAGTGACGTGGCGGGTAGCGCCCTCGAAGCCCAGGGGTATTATCGAAAAGCCTTGTACCTGGAACCCCAGCATCCGCAGGCCTTGATGCACCTGGCCGCGCTGCTCGAATCCCAGGGCGATACGGCGGGGGCGCGGCGCTTGCAAGCCCGTGCTGCCCGCAGCGAGCGAGCCGCTGACAGTGAGCGTAAACGATGAGTAGCTCTGCATCCCCGGATACCGACCTGGACCTGACGGTTGCCGATACCCAGGCTATCGATGATTGCTGGAACCGCATTGGGATCCACGGCGACAAGTCCTGCCCGTTGCTGGCCGAGCATATCCACTGCCGCAATTGCGCGGTGTATTCCGCAGCCGCCACCCGCCTGCTGGATCGTTATGCCTTGGCGCAGCAAGACCATCGTCATGCCGTCGCCGCGCAGGCCGATGATGAGGTCGCCACCCGTTCATTGCTGATGTTCCGCTTGGGCGAGGAGTGGCTGGGCATCGCCACCCGTTGCCTGGTGGAAGTAGCGCCCCTGCAGCCGATCCATTCCTTGCCCCACCAGCGCTCCCGGGCGCTGCTCGGGGTCGCCAATGTGCGCGGTGCGCTGGTGGCCTGCCTGTCCCTGGTGGAGCTGTTGGGGCTCGACAGCACCGCCGGTGGCCCCAGCGGTGGGCGGATCATGCCGCGCATGTTGATCATTGCCGCGCAGGATGGCCCGGTGGTGGTGCCGGTGGACGAAGTGGATGGCATCCACGCCATTGATGAGCGCACCCTCAAAGCGGCATCTGCGTCCGGCACCCAGGCCAGTGCGCGCTATACCCAGGGTGTGTTGCAGTTCAAAGGCCGCAGCCTGCGCTGGCTGGACGAGGCGCAACTGCTGTCTGCCGTGACCCGGAGCCTGTCATGACCCCCGACCAGATGCGCGACGCCTCGCTGCTGGAGCTGTTCAGCCTGGAAGCCGATGCCCAGACCCAGGTGCTCAGCGCCGGCTTGCTGGCCCTGGAGCGCAACCCGACCCAGGCCGACCAGCTTGAAGCCTGCATGCGCGCGGCGCATTCGCTTAAGGGCGCGGCGCGGATTGTCGGGGTCGACGCCGGCGTCAGCGTTGCCCATGTGATGGAAGATTGCCTGGTCAGCGCCCAGGAAAGCCGCTTGTACCTGCAACCCGAACATATCGACGCGTTGTTGCAGGGCACTGACCTGCTGATGCGCATTGCCACACCGGGCAATACCGTGGGCCCGGCCGATATCGAGGGGTATGTGGCGCTGATGGAGCGCTTGCTGGACCCCTCGCAACCCACGGCCAAAGTGGTTGCACCGCCGCCTGTGCCGGAGCTGCTTGCGCAGCCGCTGCCGTCCCTTGAAGAATCGCTGCTGTTGCCCCCGGAACCAGAGGCCGCGCCGCCCCTGGGCAGTGAAGCGCCGCGCCAGAACAAACGCATGACCGAAGGCGGCGAACGGGTCTTGCGGGTCACGGCCGAGCGCTTGAACAGCCTGTTGGACCTGTCCAGCAAGTCCCTGGTGGAAACCCAGCGACTCAAGCCGTACCTGTCCAGCCTGCAACGCCTCAAACGCATTCAAAGCAACGGCGCCCGGGCCCTGGACAACCTCGATGGCCAACTCAAGACCCTCGACCTGAGCCTTGAAGCCCAGGAAGCCCTGGGCGATGCCCGCCGCCTGCTGGGTGAAGCGCAGTTGCTGCTGGCAGAAAAGACCGCCGAGCTCGATGAATTCGGCTGGCAAGCCGGCCAGCGTGCCCAGGTGCTGTATGACACGGCGCTGGCGTGTCGCATGCGGCCGTTTGCCGATGTACTGGCGGGGCAGGTGCGCATGGTGCGTGACCTGGGCCGCAGCCTGGGCAAGCAGGTGCGTCTGGAAATCGAAGGCGAAAAGACCCAGGTGGACCGCGATGTCCTGGAAAAACTTGAAGCGCCGCTGACCCATTTGCTGCGCAATGCCGTCGATCACGGCATCGAAATGCCCGAGCAGCGCCTGCTGGCGGGCAAGCCGGCCGAGGGCCTGATCCGCCTGCGCGCCTCGCACCAGGCTGGCCTGCTGGTGCTGGAATTGAGCGATGACGGCAACGGCGTCGATCTGGAGCGCCTGCGCGCCAGTATTGTCGAGCGCAATCTGTCGCCGCTGGAAACGGCCTTGCGCCTGAGCGAAGAGGAATTGCTGACCTTCCTGTTCTTGCCGGGCTTCAGCCTGCGCGACAAGGTCACTGAGGTCTCCGGGCGCGGCGTTGGCCTGGACGCGGTGCAGCACATGGTCCGCCAATTGCGCGGCGCGGTGGTGCTGGAGCAGACGGCGGGGCAGGGCAGCCGCTTTCATCTGGAAGTGCCGTTGACCCTGTCGGTGGTGCGCAGCCTGGTGGTGGAAGTCGGCGAAGAAGCCTACGCCTTCCCCCTGGCCCATATCGAACGCATGTGCGACCTGGAGCCCGACGAAATCGTGCAACTGGAAGGCCGCCAGCATTTCTGGCACGAGGGCCGGCATGTCGGCCTGGTCGCGGCCAGCCAGCTGTTGCAGCGCCCGCCGGGGCAGACCAGCCAGGACACTCTCAAGGTTGTGGTGATCCGTGAGCGCGAAGCGGTGTACGGGATTGCCGTGGAACGCTTTATCGGCGAGCGCACCCTGGTGGTGTTGCCGCTGGATGATCGCCTGGGCAAGGTGCAGGACATTTCTGCCGGCGCGCTGCTCGATGACGGTTCAGTGGTGTTGATCGTCGATGTCGAGGACATGCTGCGCTCGGTGGACAAGTTGCTCAACACCGGCCGCCTGGAGCGCATTGCCCGACGCGCCCAGCAAACCGTCGAGGCTGCGCGCAAGCGCATCCTGGTGGTGGATGACTCACTCACCGTGCGCGAACTGCAGCGCAAGCTATTACTTAACCGTGGATATGACGTGGCGGTCGCCGTCGATGGTATGGATGGCTGGAATGCTCTGCGCTCCGAAGACTTCGACCTGCTGATCACTGACATTGATATGCCCCGCATGGACGGTATTGAATTGGTCACACTGTTGCGCCGTGACACTCGCCTGCAGTCGCTGCCGGTGATGGTGGTGTCTTATAAGGATCGCGAAGAAGACCGGCGTCGTGGCCTGGATGCCGGCGCCGACTATTACCTGGCCAAGGCCAGCTTCCATGATGACGCCCTGCTTGATGCGGTGGTGGAACTGATTGGAGGGGCGCGCGCATGAAGATCGCCATCGTCAATGACATGCCCCTGGCGGTCGAAGCATTGCGCCGGGCCTTGAGCCTCGAACCGGCCCATGAGGTGGTGTGGGTCGCCACTAACGGCCTGGAAGCCGTGCAGCGCTGCGCCGAGTTGACCCCGGACCTGATCCTGATGGACCTGATCATGCCGGTGATGGATGGGGTCGAGGCGACCCGGCAAATCATGGCCGAGACGCCATGCGCTATCGTTATCGTTACGGTGGATCGCCAGCAGAATGTCAGCCGCGTCTTCGAAGCCATGGGCCATGGCGCCCTGGATGTGGTGGACACCCCGGCGCTGGGGGTTGGCGATGCCAAGGAGGCGGCCGCGCCCTTGTTGCGCAAAATCCTCAATATTGGCTGGCTGATCGGCCAGCGCGGCAGCCGGGTGCGGGCGGAACCGGTGCCCGCACGGGGGACCGGCAAACGCCAGAGCCTGGTGGCGATCGGCTCTTCGGCAGGCGGTCCGGCCGCGCTGGAAATCCTGCTCAAGGGCTTGCCTCGGGACTTTGCGGCAGCCATTGTGCTGGTGCAGCATGTGGACCAGGTATTCGCCGCCGGCATGGCCGAGTGGCTGAGCAGTGCCTCGGGCCTGCCGGTGCGCCTGGCGCGTGAGGGGGAGCCCCCGCAGAGTGGCGTGGTGTTGCTGGCCGGCACCAATCATCATATCCGGCTGCTGAAAAACGGCACGCTGGCCTACACGGCGGAGCCCGTGAACGAAATTTATCGGCCGTCCATCGACGTGTTTTTCGAGAGCGTCGCCAGCCATTGGAACGGCGATGCCGTCGGCGTCTTGCTGACCGGCATGGGACGCGACGGAGCCCAGGGACTCAAATTGATGCGTCAGCAGGGCTATCTGACCATCGCTCAGGATCAGCAGAGCTGTGCAGTTTACGGCATGCCCAAAGCGGCAGCGGCGATTGATGCCGCTGTTGAGATTCGCCCATTGGACAGAATTGCGCCACGATTGCTGGAGGTATTCGCAAAATGACCGATATGACTCGCTGTCCTGGCCTGCACGTAGTAACTCAGGTGACCGCAAATGAATGATTTACAGCTCGACGACTTCAAGACCGACGAAAACGCCGCCATGGTGTTGCTGGTGGACGACCAGGCGATGATCGGCGAAGCCGTGCGGCGCGGTCTGGCCCATGAGGACAATATCGACTTCCACTTTTGTGCCGACCCCCACCAGGCGATCTCCCAGGCGATCCGCATCAAGCCGACGGTGATCCTCCAGGACCTGGTCATGCCCGGGCTGGACGGCCTGACCCTGGTGCGCGAATACCGCAACCACCCGGCGACCCAGAACATTCCGATCATCGTGCTCTCCACCAAGGAAGACCCGCTGATCAAGAGCGCCGCGTTTGCCGCCGGGGCCAATGACTACCTGGTCAAACTGCCGGACAACATCGAGCTGGTGGCGCGTATCCGCTACCACTCGCGTTCCTACATGACCCTGCTGCAACGGGACGCGGCCTACCGTGCGCTGCGGGTCAGCCAGCAACAGTTGCTGGACACCAACCTGGTCCTGCAACGCTTGATGAACTCCGATGGCTTGACCGGGCTGTCCAACCGCCGGCATTTCGACGAGTACCTGGAACTGGAATGGCGGCGTGCCATGCGTGACCAGACCCAGCTGTCGTTACTGATGATCGACGTGGATTTCTTCAAGACCTACAACGACAGCTTCGGGCATCTGGAAGGTGATGAAGCGTTGCGCAAGGTGGCAGCGACTATCCGCGATGCCAGCAGCCGCCCTTCGGACCTGCCGGCGCGCTACGGGGGTGAGGAATTTGCCCTGGTGCTGCCCAATACTTCGCCGGGTGGCGCGCGGTTGGTGGCCGAGAAACTGCGCCAGGCCGTTGCCGCGCTGAAGATCCCGCACATCGCACCTTCTGACGGGGCAAGCCTGACCATCAGCATTGGCCTGGCGACCATGACGCCGCTGCTGGGCACCGATTGCCGGCAGTTGATCTCGGCGGCGGACAAGGGGTTGTACCTGGCCAAGCATAACGGGCGCAACCAGGTGGGGATCGAATAACCCGCAGAACACCGCCAACCCAATGTAGGAGCTGGCTTGCCTGCGATGGCGTCGCCTCGGTCTACTTGATACACCGAGGCGTCTGCATCGCAGGCAAGCCAGCTCCCACATTTGCTCTTTATCGGTCTGTGGATATCACACAAACCCCGCCTTTTCGGCCAAGCGGACTGCCGTTTCCGGCCTTTTGCCGTTATACTCGCCGGCTTTCAAAAGTTCGCCAACGAGTGCTGCCCGCCATGGAAATCAACCCGATCCTTAACACCATCAAGGACCTGTCCGAGCGCTCCGAAACTATTCGGGGGTATCTTTGACTACGATCAAAAGCATGAGCGTCTGACCGAAGTCAATCGCGAGCTTGAAGATCCGGCTGTCTGGAACAAACCTGAATACGCCCAGGAACTGGGCCGCGAGCGCGCTGCGCTGGCGCAGATCGTCGACACCCTCGACGAATTGAACACCGGTCTGGGCGACTGCCGCGACCTGCTGGACATGGCCGTCGAAGAAAACGACGAAGGCGCAGTGGGCGATGTCGTCGCCGAGCTGGCCCGTCTCGAGGACAACCTCGCCAAACTCGAATTCCGCCGCATGTTCAGCCACGAAATGGACCCGAACAACGCCTACCTGGATATCCAGGCCGGTTCCGGCGGCACCGAAGCCCAGGACTGGGCCAACATCCTGCTGCGCATGTACCTGCGCTGGGCTGACAAACGCGGTTTCGAAGCAACCATCATGGAACTGTCCGCCGGTGAAGTCGCCGGTATCAAGGGCGCGACCGTGCATATCAAGGGTGAATACGCCTTTGGCTGGCTGCGGACCGAGATCGGCGTTCACCGCCTGGTGCGCAAGAGCCCGTTCGACTCCGGCAACCGTCGCCACACCTCGTTCTCTGCAGTGTTCGTCTCGCCAGAGATCGACGACAAAGTCGAAATCGAGATCAACCCGGCCGACCTGCGCATCGACACCTACCGCTCCTCCGGTGCCGGTGGTCAGCACGTAAACACCACCGACTCGGCCGTACGTATCACCCACGTACCGACCAACACCGTGGTCAGCTGCCAGAACGAACGTTCCCAGCACGCCAACAAGGACACCGCCATGAAAATGCTGCGGGCCAAGTTGTACGAGCAGGAGATGCAGAAGCGCAACGCTGCTTCCCAGGCGCTGGAAGACACCAAATCGGATATCGGCTGGGGTCACCAGATCCGTTCGTATGTGCTCGATGCGTCGCGGATCAAGGATCTGCGCACTAACATCGAACGCAGCGATTGCGACAAGGTGCTCGACGGCGATATCGACGAATACCTGGAAGCCAGCCTGAAGTCAGGCCTGTAATACGCTGACAAACCGCGATCCCTGTAGGAGCCGGCTTGCCGGCGATCCCCGGCCTACGCCTGGGACAACGAACCAGATGGAATATTTAAAGACATGAGCGACCAACAACTCGATCCGCAGGCCCTGCAACAGGAAGAAAACTCTCTGATCGCCCTGCGCAAGGAAAAGCTTGCTGCCGAGCGCGCCAAGGGTAACGCCTTCCCCAACGACTTCCGCCGCGAAAACTACTGCGATGCCTTGCAGAAGCAGTACGCGGACAAGACCAAGGAAGAGCTGGCAGAAGCTGCGATTCCGGTCAAGGTTGCAGGTCGCATCATGCTCAACCGTGGCTCGTTCATGGTGATCCAGGACATGACCGGGCGCATCCAGGTCTACGTCAACCGCAAGACGCTCTCGGAAGAAACCCTGGCCTCGGTGAAAACCTGGGACATGGGCGACATCATTGCCGCCGAAGGCACCCTGGCCCGTTCGGGCAAGGGCGACCTCTACGTTGAAATGACCAACGTGCGCCTGCTGACCAAGTCGCTGCGCCCGCTGCCAGACAAGCACCACGGCCTGACCGACACCGAGCAGCGTTATCGCCAGCGCTACGTCGACCTGATCGTCAACGAAGAAGTGCGCCAGACTTTCCGTGTGCGTTCGCAAGTGATCGCGCACATCCGCAGCTTCCTGATGGCACGTGACTTCCTCGAAGTCGAGACGCCGATGCTGCAGACCATTCCGGGTGGCGCGGCAGCCAAGCCGTTCGAAACCCACCACAATGCCCTGGACATGGAAATGTTCCTGCGCATCGCCCCGGAGCTGTACCTCAAGCGCCTGGTGGTCGGTGGCTTTGAGAAAGTGTTCGAGATCAACCGCAACTTCCGCAACGAAGGTGTCTCGACCCGTCACAACCCAGAATTCACCATGTTGGAGTTCTACCAGGCCTACGCCGACTACGAAGACAACATGGACCTGACCGAAGAACTGTTCCGCGAGCTGGCGCAGTTGGTCCTGGGCAGCACCGATGTGCCGTACGGCGACAAGGTATTCCACTTCGGTGAGCCGTTCGTGCGCCTGTCGGTGTTCGATTCGATCCTCAAGTACAACCCTGAGCTGACCGCTGACGACCTGAACGACATCGACAAGGCCCGTGCCATCGCCAAGAAAGCCGGGGCCAAGGTCCTGGGCTTCGAAGGCCTGGGCAAGCTGCAGGTGATGATTTTCGAAGAGCTGGTGGAGCACAAGCTGGAACAGCCGCACTTCATTACCCAGTACCCATTCGAAGTCTCGCCGCTGGCCCGTCGCAACGATGACAACCCGAACGTCACCGACCGTTTCGAGCTGTTCATCGGTGGTCGCGAAATCGCCAACGCCTACTCCGAGTTGAATGACGCCGAAGACCAGGCTGAGCGCTTCATGGCCCAAGTGGCCGACAAGGACGCCGGTGACGACGAAGCCATGCACTACGACGCCGACTTTGTTCGCGCGCTGGAGTACGGCATGCCGCCAACGGCTGGTGAAGGTATTGGTATCGACCGTCTGGTGATGCTGTTGACCAACTCACCGTCGATCCGCGATGTGATCTTGTTCCCGCATATGCGGCCACAAGCGTAGTCTTAGCGAATGCCGAAGCCGCCTTTTATAAGGCGGCTTTTTTGTGTGGCCTGTACTAACGTCAAGCGTACGGCGCCAGACTTTTGTTGAGTGAGAGGACGATCTTTCGTGAAGCGCGTAATGGCTCAAGAAGGCGCCGCTGGCATCGCTGCCGCCGTGGCAGAGAGTGTTCAGTACCAGGGCCGCAAGGCCAGCCGCCAGGGCAGCGAGCAGCGTCGCCAGGATATTCTCGACGCGGCCATGCGTATTGTCGTGCGCGATGGCGTGCGGGCCGTGCGCCATCGGGCGGTGGCGGCAGAGGCCGGTGTGCCGCTGTCGGCCACCACCTACTATTTCAAGGATATCGACGACCTGCTCACCGACACCTTTGCCCAGTATGTGGAGCGCAGTGCCGCGTTCATGGGCAAGTTGTGGGTGCGCAACGAAGGCTTGTTGCGAGAAATGGTGGCCTACGGAGATGGCAGTGCCGAGTCGCGCTCGCAACTGGCCGATGATATTGCGCGCCTGACCGCCGATTACGTCCTGCGCCAACTGCTTAACCGTCGCGAATACTTGATGGCCGAGCAGGCGTTTCGCCAGGAGGCCTTGTTGAACCCGCGCCTGGGCGAGCTGGTCCGTTCTCACCAGCAGATTTTGTTGCAGGGCACTTGCCAGTTTTTCCAGGTGCTGGGTTCCCGTGAGCCGCAACAGGATGCCAAAGTGTTGACGGCGATTATCAGTCGGATGGAATATCAGGGCCTGTTGTTCGAGCCCGAGGCGCTGACCGGTGAAGAAATGCTCGAGATTCTCAAACGTTACATGCACCTGGTCCTGGCTTCGGTCTGAGGTTTTAGCAGCACTATGGACCTGCCCATGTAGGAGCGAGCTTGCTCGCGAAGGGCGTTAACGATGACGCGGGGAACCTGACTCCCCGCGTTGCCCTCAGGCTTTTCGCGAGCAAGCTCGCTCCTACAGAAGATCGCTCATTGCTGGAGTGTCCGATGAAAGCTTGGCGTGTACTGGTAGTCGCAATGTCGTTCCTGTTGCTCAGTGGCTGCTTGGTGACCTTCAAGGAGCCCTTGCCGGCCAGCGAGGCTGCGCCTGAGGCGCTGTTGGGCAAGTGGGCCAGCAAGAACGCTTGGGGCGAACCGCTCAACCTGCAGATCAGCCGCGCGGGCAAGCGTCGCTACAAGGCGGTGAGCACCTCGCAGACCAAGCCGGTCAAGCGCGACGAATACCTGTTCAGCGTGTCCCGCCACGGCAACCGCTGGTACCTGTCGGCGCCGCTGCCGGACAAGCTCGGCGGGCACTTTATCCTGGCCGGCTTCGAATTCAATGATGCCCGCGAACTGGTGGTCTATAACCTCGATCCCGAGGCGATCAACCAGGCCATCGCGCAGAAAATCCTGATGGGCAGCAGCGTAGAGACGGTCGAGGGCGACGGGACATTGGTCGACAGCCCCATGAGTCAGGTCCTGGCTTACCTGGATGATCCGGCCAACGCCGATGTGTTTGTCGAAGCCGTGCGCTATCAGCGCGTGGGCAAATAACGTTTAAAGAGGAAGCACCGGGTGGACGATTACCAGCAGACGATACGCACCTTGTCCGATCGCATTGTGCTGGCGCAAACACCGATTCGCGTCCTCGACGCTGTGAAGTGGGACGACAACATTCGCAAGGGCTTCCTCCAGGGCAAGGGCAAGCACATGCCGGCGGTGGACCGCGATTATTACTTGAACCGGCCACTGTCGTTCGATTCGAGCAAGGTGAAGCTGGAGTTCCAGAACATCGAGCGCGATATCACCCGCCAGTTGGGCCAGTTCAATCCGGTCGGGCAGATCATGCGGCGCATGTGCAAGGAATACCGCATGGTGGTGCGCATGCTCGAAGCCCGTGGTACCGAGGACTTCGGCCTGATTTCCCAGGAGCTGTACGGCGCCGCGTCCGATGCATTCCATGCTGGCGACCCGACCCTGGCCGACCTGGGCCTGATGCTTTCCGACTACCTGAACAACATCGACGGGCGTGGCGACCTCAAGGACGAAGCCAAGACCTTGACCGCCAAGGACGCCGTGAGCCTGCTGCAAAGCCGCCTGAACAAGGTGTTTGGCGAGGCCGAGGAAACCATCCGCGTATTTGAGTCAGACGGCATCGTGGCCGACGCAGCGGCTGGGGCCGACTACATCAAGATCCGCGCCGATGCGATGTTCAACGAGCGCGATGTGCGGGCCCTGGAAGTCCACGAGGGGCTGGTTCACGTGGGCACCACCCTCAATGGCCAGAACCAGCCGATCTGCACCTTCCTGTCCAAGGGGCCACCGTCGTCGACCGTGACCCAGGAAGGCCTGGCGATCCTGATGGAGATCATCACTTTCGCCTCCTACCCTAGCCGCCTGCGCAAGCTGACCAACCGCACCCGTGCGATCCATATGGTGGAAGAGGGCGCTGATTTCCTGCAGGTGTTCGAGTTCTTCCGCGAGCAGGGCTTTGAAATGGCCGAGAGCTACGGTAATGCCAGCCGGGTATTCCGCGGCTCGACCCCGACGGGCCTGCCGTTTACCAAGGATTTGTCCTATCTCAAGGGCTTTATCATGGTCTACAACTACATCCAGCTGGCCGTGCGCAAAGGCAAGTTGGAGCAGGTGCCGCTGTTGTTCTGCGGCAAGACCACCCTGGAAGACATGCGCACCTTGCGCCAGTTGGTGGACGAAGGCCTGGTGGTGCCGCCTAAATACCTGCCGGACCAGTTCCGCGACATGAACGCCTTGTCGGCGTGGATGTGCTTCTCAAACTTCCTCAACCACCTGAGCCTGGATCGGATCGAGGCGGATTACTCCAACATCCTCTGACCCACCCCATCAACTGTAGGCGCCGGCTTGCCGGCGATAGCGATCCGCCAGACAAGGCTGTATCACGGGTAGACTGCGATCGCCGGCAAGCCGGCTCCTACAGTGTCCTCACCCACTTACGAGGTTTCAACGGATGAGACTGCTCGCCATTCTATGCCTGCTTCTGACCCTCAATGGCTGCAGCTCGCTGTTGTTCTACCCCGAGCGCGGCCTGCCCTTTACCCCGCAACAGGCGCGCCTGGAATACCGTGACGTCACCCTGACCACCGCCGACGGCGTGCAGCTGCGGGCCTGGTGGCTACCGGCCAAGCCCGGCGTGCCGCTCAAGGGCACGGTGCTGCACCTGCACGGCAACGGTGGCAACCTGTCCGGGCACCTGGGGGGCAGTTGGTGGTTGCCGGCCCAGGGCTATCAAGTGCTGATGCTGGACTACCGCGGCTATGGCGTATCGCAAGGCAAACCTTCATTGCCGGCCATCTACCAGGACCTGGATGCCGCTTTCCAGTGGCTCGACCAGGCGCCCGAAGCCCAGGGCCTGCCGCTGGTCGTCCTGGGCCAGAGCCTGGGCGGGGCGTTGGCGGTGCATTACCTGGCGGCTCACCCTGCGCGCCAACCCCGGCTCAAGGCGCTGGTGCTGGACGGGGTGCCTGCCAGTTATCGTGATGTAGGGCAATTCGCCCTGAGTACTTCCTGGCTAACATGGCCGTTTCAGGTGCCGTTGTCATGGCTGGTGCCGGACGCCGACAGCGCAATCCACGGCATGCCACAGCTGACCGGCGTGCCGAAACTGCTGTTCCACAGTCTGGATGATCCGATCGTGCCGCTTTCCAACGGCATCCGTCTGTATCAAGCTGCGCCGCCGCCCAGGGTGCTGCAACTGACCCGGGGTGGGCATGTGCAGACCTTTGCCGACAAGACCTGGCAAACCGTGATGCTGCGCTACCTTGACGACCCGCAGCATTTCAATGGCCTGCGCCGCCTGGGGGAGATCCCCAATTACCCGGCGGCCGCCAATCCTCAAGTTGAACCATCAGAGAGCCCGCAATGAGCGAAGAACGCAACATGATCCCCCTGATCCTCACCGGCATCGGCACCATCATCGGCACCGTGGGTTGCCTGTGGTACTACGGTTACCTGCACTTCGCCAAGCCCGAGGATGCGCTGCTGCTCAGCGACTACACCATGCTCAAGACCGTGCCCGGCGAAGACTATAAAGTCTCCCTGACCCCGGCACCCCAGGTGGCGCAATGCGTTGATGGCGTGCTGGTGTTGTTCGACACCGAGCAAAAGGGGCTGACGGGTGTGCTGGTAAACAGCAAGAAGCAGGCAGTGCGCTGCATGGGCCAGGAAACCCCACAGCTGGAGCAGTAAGCAAACCGGTAATTTTTGGAACCACATCCTGTATGAAGCCACTGATTGGGGGGTCAGCACTGCTGACAAGCAACCCTTAAATTATGTGGAGTATCGCGATGAGTATTGGTGGAATAGGCGGTTCAAGCGGCTTTGGTAACTTTGGCGGCGGCGGTCTTGGTGATTCCGGCAACATGGTCGGCAAGGACGTGGGCGGCGCTCAGCAGCAGGGCAAAACGGATCCTGAAGCCTTGAAAACGCTCCTGGAGATGCTGTTGGCCAGTGCCGGTGGTGCAGGCGGCTCTCAGGGTGCTGGCGGCAGTGGCGCCGGCGGAGGGGATGAGCAAGACTCGCCACGCAATCAGATGAATGGCGAAAAACAGCAGGGTATGCAGAACATGATGCCGCAGGAGAACAACAATCCGGTCAACTTCGGCTAACCGCAAGCAACCGGTCGGCAGGTGTTTCTTTTGCAAAAAAAAAGCCCTGCCTGGAACTCAGGCAGGGCTTTCAGACCGGTAGACGTCAGGCGGTTATTGCACCGAAGAACGTGGCTTGACCGGCTGGTTGTCGTTGGAGATGGTCACTTCAACGCGACGGTTCATGGCACGGCCCGAAACGCTGCCGTTATCGGCAATCGGGTATTCCTTGCCATAGCCTGCGGTCACGATGCGGCTTGGGTTAACGCCCATCTTGATCAGCGCAACCTGTACCGAAGTGGCACGGCGCTCAGACAGGGTCTGGTTGTAGGCCGCGCTGCCGGTGCTATCGGTGTAGCCTTCGACGATTACTTTGCGATCCGGGTTTTCCTGGAGGAATTGCGCCAGTTTGTTGATGTTCATCAGACCGCTGGATTTCAGGTCGGCCTTGTTGGTAGCGAACAGCACGTCACCGAAAGTCACCAGGGTACCGCGTTCGGTCTGCTTGGCATTCAAGCTGTTTTGCAGTTGCTTGATCTGCGCGTCACGGGCCTCGAGCAAGGCGCGGGCACGTTCGTCACCGGCATTTTTCAGCTTGGCTTCGGACTCGCGCAGGGCGATGGTGTCCTTGGCGACTTCAACGCGCTGGTTGGTCAGGTAGGCCAGTTGGTCGACCTTCTTCTCGTCTTCCTTGTCGCGGTAGGCCTTGTCGGCCTTGTCCAGCCATTCGCTGGCGTCCTTGGTTTCCAGGGCGGCGATTTTGGTCGCTTGCGGGTTGGCTTGCAGGGCCGAGAAATTGGTCCGTGCGTTTTCCAGGTTGGCGTTAGGCGGTGTGGAGCAGGCCGCCAGTGCAACGCTCATCGCCAGCAGGGCAGGGATCATCAATTGTTTACGCATAATGGTGTCGTCCTTTCAATTCGATTTCGGGTGCGATGCAAACAAGGGCGCTGCTTACTTCTGCTGGATCACAGCAGGACGCATGCCTTCGTTACGCAGCTCCTGAACAGCCTTCTGGGAATCCTTGAGCGCCAGATCAGCCTTGGCAGCCTGGGCCTTGCGCTCTGCAACGCGAGCGTCCCACTCAGCCTGTTCGGCCAGACGACGGGCTTCGTCGTACTTCTTGTCATGCATGGCCAGCTCGGCTTGCTTGAGCTTGTCCTGGGCAGCTTTCATTTCCACGGCAGCGTATTCGGTACCGCCAGCGCTGACGGCGCTGTTCACGGCCGATTGGGTCACCGCGTACTGCTCGGTCGGCGGGTTGCCGGCGCAGCCCGCGAGGACGAAGCTGGTGCCGATTGCCAACGCGGCCAATTTAAGCCCGCGCAGGTGGTTAAACGAGGATTTGGCAGTGCTGGTCTTCATCGTCTTCAACTCCATTGGATAACTCCTGAAAAACATCAAATCCATCTAAGGTGTTCAGCGTCTGCGTTTTGGCGGTGAAGCTCAGTTTGCCTTTTCAAACGCCTGTTCCAAGTGATGGCTTACTGGCTGTGACCCGAGGCTTTTTTGAATAGTTCAGCCAAAGATGGCGATTTGCCCGAAAAAACATCTGAACAAATCTGACTGAAGGGTCAGCGTTTAAAAATCGGAACTTTTGCCATGCGCAGAGGTATGCCGGGCCTATAAAAGGCCCGGTAGCCGGGGGGATGGTGTTTTTCAGCGGATGTTTATCAGTGTTTCTGATCGTCAGGCATGCCCGACATATCCTGCAGGTAGCGTCGTGAAAGCGACAGGAAGCGCGGGGTTGGGCCCACGTCCTCATACAAAGGATCGCCCTCTTCATCGGTGGCAATCACATGCTGGCCCCGGATATAGGGAAAGCTGGCTTCCAGCTCTTCGAGGGCGGCGCCGATCAGCTCACCGAGCAATTCCTCGGTGCTGCGCTTGGGGTACATCTCGCGGATGGCCGCCAGCCGTGCGGCGGCCTCTACATCCAGGTGGATGGCATATTCGGTCTTGGTCAGGCGACCCTTGGCGGTTTCTTCCCATTGCTGGGCCAGTTCTCGGATTTTCATGGCAACCTCAGTTATGCCCAGGGTAGCGGGCGGTGATGAGTGACCGGTCGCGGCGTGGATAACGCCACGACGTACCCTTGAGACTAGCTGCAACCCACAAAGTTGTAAGCGCGTCGCTGCCGAACATCGCTTGTAAGACCGCGCCTTGATCGGCACTCTTGCAGATCAAAGCGTCCCGGATTCCTGGCTGGAGATTGGCTGATGAGCGATATCGATGCACGTTTGCGTGAAGATGTTCACCTGCTGGGTGAGCTGCTGGGCAACACGATTCGAGAGCAGTACGGTGATGAGTTCCTCGACAAGATCGAGCAGATTCGCAAAGGCGCCAAGGCCGATCGCCGGGGTGGCGCCACGGAGGCGGCGGCCGGCGAAGAGCTGAGTGCCAGCCTCAACCAGTTGCAAGAAGACGAGTTGCTGCCGGTGGCGCGTGCGTTCAACCAGTTCCTCAACCTGGCCAATATCGCCGAGCAGTATCAACTGATTCACCGGCGCGATGAATCACAGCCGGCCCCGTTCGAATCGCGGGTACTGCCCGAGTTGCTGGCGCGCTTGCAGCGTGAAGGCCATAGCAGCGAATCCCTGGCCCGGCAGTTGGCGCGCCTGGAAATCGAGCTGGTGCTCACCGCCCACCCGACCGAGGTTGCGCGCCGCACGCTGATCCAGAAATACGACGCTATCGCCGCACAATTGGCCTTGCAGGATCACCGTGACCTGACCAGCGCTGAGCGCGAGCAGATTCGCCAACGTTTGCAACGGCTGATCGCCGAAGCCTGGCACACCGAAGAAATTCGCCGCACCCGGCCCACTCCGGTGGACGAGGCCAAGTGGGGATTCGCGGTGATCGAGCATTCGCTGTGGCATGCCATCCCCAACTACCTGCGCAAAGCCGATCAAGCCTTGCACGCCGCCACCGGCCTGCGTCTGCCCTTGGAGGCGGCACCGATCCGCTTTGCCTCGTGGATGGGCGGTGACCGCGACGGCAACCCCAACGTGACGGCACCCGTGACCCGCGAAGTGCTACTGCTGGCGCGCTGGATGGCTGCGGACCTGTACTTGCGCGATATCGATCACCTGGCATCCGAACTGTCGATGCAGCAGGCCAGCCCTGAGTTGCAGGCCAAGGTCGGTGACAGCGTCGAGCCTTACCGGGCCTTGCTCAAGCAACTGCGCGAACGTCTGCGCGCCACACGCAATTGGGCGCATGCGGCGTTGACCAGCAGCACCCCGGCGCCGGCCGATGTACTGCAAAACAACCGCGACCTGCTGGAGCCGCTGGAGTTGTGCTATCAGTCCCTGCACGCCTGCGGCATGGGGGTGATTGCCGACGGCCCGCTGCTTGATTGCCTGCGCCGTGCGGTAACGTTTGGCCTGTTCCTGGTACGCCTGGACGTGCGCCAGGACTCCAGCCGGCATTCGGCGGCGATGACCGAGATCACCGACTACCTGGGCCTGGGCCGCTATGAAGACTGGGACGAAGATGCGCGCATCACCTTCCTGATGAAGGAGCTGGCCAACCGTCGCCCCTTGTTGCCAGGCTACTTCAAGCCTTCGGCCGACACCGCCGAAGTGCTCAATACCTGTAAGGAAATTGCCGCTGCGCCGGCGGCGTCCCTCGGTTCCTACGTCATCTCCATGGCGGGCGCGGCATCCGATGTGTTGGCGGTGCAGTTGCTGCTCAAGGAGTCCGGGGTGCAGCGGCCGATGCGCGTGGTGCCGTTGTTCGAGACCCTGGCCGACCTGGACAACGCCGGCCCGGTGATCGAACGCCTGTTGCTGTTGCCCGGCTACCGCGCGCGGTTGCAAGGCCCGCAGGAAGTGATGATCGGCTATTCGGACTCGGCCAAGGACGCTGGCACCACCGCTGCCGCCTGGGCCCAGTACCGGGCCCAGGAGCGCCTGGTGGATATCTGCCGCGAGCAGCAGGTGGAACTGTTGTTGTTCCATGGGCGCGGTGGCACCGTTGGCCGTGGCGGCGGCCCGGCCCACGCGGCGATTCTGTCGCAGCCGCCGGGTTCGGTCGCCGGGCGTTTTCGCACCACCGAGCAAGGCGAGATGATTCGCTTCAAGTTCGGCTTGCCGGATATCGCCGAGCAGAACCTCAATCTGTACCTGGCCGCGGTGCTGGAGGCGACCTTGTTGCCACCGCCGCCACCGGAGCCGGCCTGGCGGCATTTGATGGATGAGTTGGCGGCCGATGGCGTCAGCGCCTATCGCGCCGTGGTGCGGGAAAATCCGCAGTTCGTCGAGTACTTCCGCCAGTCCACGCCCGAACAGGAGCTGGGCCGCTTGCCCCTGGGCAGTCGCCCGGCCAAGCGCCGTGCGGGAGGCATCGAAAGCCTGCGGGCGATCCCGTGGATTTTCGGCTGGACCCAGACCCGCCTGATGCTGCCGGCCTGGCTGGGTTGGGAAGCGGCCTTGAGCAAGGCCCTGGAGCGTGGCGAAGGCGAGTTGCTGGGGCAGATGCGCGAACAGTGGCCGTTCTTCCGCACCCGTATCGACATGCTGGAAATGGTCCTGGCCAAGGCCGACGCCGATATCGCCCGCCTGTATGACGAGCGTCTGGTGCAGCCTGACCTGCTGCCACTGGGGGCGCATTTACGCGACCTATTGTCGCAGGCGTGCGCGGTGGTGCTTGGCCTGACCGGGCAATCGCAGTTGCTGGCGCACAGTCCCGACACCCTGGAGTTCATCCGCCTGCGCAACACCTACCTCGACCCATTGCACCTGTTGCAGGCCGAACTGCTGGCCCGGTCCCGCCAGCAGGAAGCGACACAGGACAGCCCTCTGGAACAGGCGCTGCTGGTGTCCGTGGCCGGTATTGCCGCCGGGCTGCGTAATACCGGCTGACATTTCTGACGTGTTCTCAAGGGCTTGCACACAAAACCGCCGGTTGACCCGAAAGGGCTCTGCCGGCGGTTTTGTGTCGGGGTTGCACCAAGGGATACCGCGACCAAAAGGCTTGTGTGGTGCGGGTTCTTCCGACTTTTGGCGGCTTGTGTGGTTAGGGCTCGCTGTGTATCTTGATCAGCCTTTGGCCGTTTGGGCGGCCTGGATTCGTATTTTTACGAGCATATTCTACGAGATTGGCCCCACGCGGCGAATCCGAGCGTCATCTCTATAAAAAATTGAGGAGCACATCGATGCGCGTCATTCTGCTGGGAGCTCCCGGGGCCGGTAAAGGTACTCAGGCAAAGTTCATCACTGAAAAGTTCGGCATTCCACAAATCTCCACTGGCGACATGCTGCGCGCTGCCGTCAAGGCCGGCACCGAGCTGGGCCTGATCGCCAAGAGCGTGATGGACAGCGGTGGCCTGGTCTCCGATGACCTGATCATCAACTTGGTCAAGGAACGCATCAGCCAGGACGACTGCAAGAACGGTTTCCTGTTCGACGGTTTCCCACGCACCATTCCCCAGGCCGAAGCCCTGGTGAAGGCGGGCGTTGAACTGGACGCCGTGGTCGAAATCGCCGTTGAAGATGAAGAGATCGTCCAGCGTATTGCCGGTCGCCGCGTTCACGAAGCGTCGGGCCGCGTCTACCACATCGTCTACAACCCGCCAAAAGTGGCTGGCAAGGATGATGTAACCGGTGACGACCTGGTACAGCGCAAAGACGATACCGAAGAAACCGTGCGTCATCGCCTGTCGGTCTACCACTCCCAGACCAAGCCGCTGGTGGAGTTCTACCAGAAGCTGTCGGCTGCCCAGGGCAAGCCGAAATACAGCCACATCCCAGGCGTTGGTTCGGTTGAAGCCATCACCGCCAAGGTGCTGCAAGCGCTGAACTGATCTGACGATCGGCTTGATGTTCAACGGCCCGCTTGCGGGCCGTTGTTGTTTATACTGGCGCACTTTTTTTCGATTTGGACACCCACACCGATGAGCACCCTGCTGGCCCTGGACACCGCGACTGAAGCTTGCTCCGTTGCCCTGCTGCATGACGGCAAGGTCACGAGCCACTATGAGGTGATCCCCCGCTTGCACGCGCAAAAGCTGCTGCCGATGATCAAGCAGTTATTGCTGGATGCCGGCACCACCTTGTCGGCGGTGGACGCCATCGCTTTTGGCCGTGGCCCGGGTGCGTTCACCGGTGTGCGTATCGCCATTGGTGTGGTGCAGGGCCTGGCGTTCGCCCTGGAGCGACCGGTGTTGCCGGTGTCCAACCTGGCAGTGCTGGCACAGCGTGCCCTGCGTGAGCATGGCGCGTCGCAGGTCGCGGCAGCCATTGATGCGCGGATGGATGAAGTCTATTGGGGCTGCTACCGCGAAACCGGTGGTGAGATGCGCCTGGTCGGTGTCGAAGCCGTGCAGCCGCCCGAGGCAGCTGCCTTGCCGGCGGATGCCAGCGGTGACTGGTTTGGCGCCGGTACGGGGTGGGGGTATGGCGAGCGTATCGCCGTGCCCACGGTCGGCCAGGATGCCGCAATGCTGCCCCATGCCGAAGACCTGCTGACCCTCGCGCGTTTTGCCTGGGAGCGCGGCGAGGCAGTCCCCGCCGATCAAGCCGCGCCGGTTTACCTGCGCGATAAAGTGGCGCAGACCAAGGCCGAACGCCAACAATCCTGACCCCATGTAGGAGCGAGCTTGCTCGCGAAGGTCGTTAACGATAACCCGGGGGACCTGACTCCCCGCGTTGCCCTGAGGTTTTTCGCGAGCAAGCTCGCTCCTACAGTGGGCGGGGTTGGACGCCTGCCGGTATTTTGTAGGAGCGAGCTTGCTCGCGAAGGTCGCTAACGATAACGCTGTGAACCTGACTCCCCGCATTGCCCTGAGGTTTTTCGCGAGCAAGCTCGCTCCTACAGTGGGCGGGGTTGGACGCCTGCCGGTATTTTGTAGGAGCGAGCTTGCTCGCGAAGGTCGTTAACGATAACCCGGGGAACCTGACTCCCCGCGTTGCCCTCAGGTTTTCCGCGAACAAGCTCGCTCCTACAGGGGAGTGCATCGCCAATCGTCAGAATTTGCCCCGGGGTTTAAACCTTTACCCGTTTATGTGTTCTAGTTATCACCAGAGCATTTGCGCGCCAAGGAAAGTGCCGCTAAATTGCCATCATTGATCACGGATCTGCATGCATGCGTATAGACGGTTTCTCCTCACAGTCCTACCCCCTCAAGCGCAAGCCTCGCAAGGCGAACGTGAAGGTAGACGAGTCCGTCGAAGAATCCCCCGATTTTATTGAAGTCCAGCCCGAAACATCCCAGGGTGCGGCGGTTTCGGCCCGCTCCCAAGGTGCCAGTGGCGCGCGGATCGGCGGCGTTCCGGCCCGCCAGCAAGACATGATCTTCCCGCGATCCATGAGCAAGAACGTCGCCACGGCCCTGGCCAGCTACCTGACCACTGCCGGCTTTGTCGAATGGGATATGGAAGTGCTGGGTCTCGATATCCACATCTGATGCTGTTGCCTTATTTTCTCGGTTGCCCGTCCTGGAGCGAAAACGCCTGGCGCGAGTACCTGTATCCGCAAGACGCCCGCGCCACGGATTTTCTTGGGCTGTATTGCCAGGTGTTCAACGCCTGCGAGGGCAACACCACGTTCTACGCGCGGCCCTCAGTCGCTACAGTGCAACGCTGGGCCGAGATCATGCCCGCGCACTTTCGCTTTACCGCCAAATTCCCCGGGGATATCAGCCACAGCGCTGACCTGCGCGAACAGTTGCCCGCCGCCGAAAGCTTCCTCGGCTTGATGAGCCCGCTGGGTGAGCGGGTTTCGCCACTGTGGTTGCAACTGCCCGCCAGCTTCACCCCGCAGCGCCTGGGTGAACTGGCAGGCTTTATCGACGGCCTGGAGCGCCCGTTGGCGGTCGAAGTGCGGCACCGTGAGTTCTTCGCCAAGGGCGACGCCGAGCGCAGCCTCAACCGCCTGCTGCGTGACCGTGGTGTCGAGCGCATCTGCCTCGACCCGCGGGCTCTGTTCAGTTGCACGTCAACCTCGGCGGCGGTGCTCCACGCCCAATCGAAAAAGCCCAAGGTCCCACCCCGGCCCGCGGCCTTGACCCAGTTTCCCCAGGTGCGTTTTATCGGCCACCCGGAGCTGGAAGCCAACGACCCATTCCTGGTGCCGTGGGTGGAAAAAGTCGCTGGCTGGATCGAAGAAGGGCGCACGCCCTACGTGTTCTTGCACACGTCGGACAACCGCCTGGCGGCCCAACTGGCCATGCGCTTTCATCAGCAATTGATGGCGCGTTTGCCGGGGTTGCCTGCATTGGCGCAGTTGCATCGGGAACCCGCGGTGGAGCAACTGGGGTTACTCTAGGGTTCTTTTGTGCCTGGAGTCAGTCATGGATGCCCAAACCCTTCGCGCCGAATCCTTTAAAGCCCTGCACGAGCGTGATCGTGCGTTCGTCATGCCCAATCCGTGGGACGCCGGCTCCGCCAAGATGCTCGCCAGTCTTGGCTTTGAAGCCTTGGCCACCACCAGCGCGGGGTTTGCCTTCAGTCTTGGGCGCCCTGATGCCGAAGGTGCGCTGTCGCTGGAAGATACCTTGGGCAACGCTGGGATGATCGTCCAGGCCACCGCGCTGCCGGTGGCGGCGGACCTGGAAAACGGCTTCAGCGATACGCCTCAAGGTTGTGCCCAGAGCCTACTGCGCGCTGCCGCTACCGGCATCGTCGGCGGTTCTATCGAAGACGCTACCGGGATTGCGGTCGACCCGATCTATCCCTTTGATCTGTCTGTTGAACGCATCGAGGCTGCCGTCGCTGCGGCACGCAGCTTGCCATTCCCCTTCATGCTGACGGCCCGTGCGGAAAACCTCCTACATGGTCGCCTGGATCTGCCCGACACTATTCGCCGTTTGCAGGCCTACGCCGAAGCGGGCGCTGACGTGTTGTATGCGCCGGGCCTGCGCAGTGCTGAGGAAGTACTGGCGGTGGTGCAGGCGGTGGCGCCAAAGCCGGTGAATGTGTTGATGTCAGGTGGCCTCAAGCTCTCGGTGGCGCAACTGAGCGAGATGGGCGTCAGGCGCATTAGCGTCGGCTCGGCCATGGCCCTGGCGGCCTATGGGGAGTTCTTCAGGGCCGCGCGGGAGGTTCAGGAACTGGGAACCTTCACTTTTACCGAGCGCTCGATGCCGTTCAGCCAGGCCAATCAGTTGTTCAAGGGTTGAGTCGTGGCTTTTTTCAAAGTGTTGGGTGTGTTGCTGCTACTCGCCGGCGGCCTACTCGTGGGCATCTGGCGCGGCTGGGTGCCGGTGCCGGCCGAGTGGAACCCCTGGGCGCCGCTGGACGTGCAGGCGGCTCCCAACGTGCTGACGCGGTTCAAGCTCGGGCGTTTGCAGGATGATCCCGCGCTGTGCGACCTGGTGCTGAAAACCTCCGGGCTGCGGGTCAGCCATCAAGCGGACAGCCCGGTGGATGCTGCGTGCCCATTGCGCAACGTCCTGCGGGTACAGGGTGCGGAGGTGGGGTTGAGCAGCAGTTTCCTCGCCAGTTGCCCGTTGGCGGTGGCGTTTGCCCTGTTCGAGCGCCACAGCTTGCAGCCGGCCGCCCAGGCAGTGTTTGGCCAGGCGGTGACGCGGGTCGATCACTTGGGCAGTTTTGCCTGTCGCAATATGTATGGGCGTGAGCAAGGGCAACTCAGCCAGCATGCCTCGGCCAATGCCCTGGACATCGCCGGGTTCCGTCTGGCGGACGGGCGCAGTATCAATGTATTGAAGGATTGGCCAGGGGAGGGGGCCAGCGCGCGCTTTCTGCGCCAGGTGCGCGACAGTGCATGCAACGATTTCAACGTGGTCTTGAGCCCGGACTACAACGCCGCCCATCGCAACCATTTCCATCTGGATATGGGCCGTTGGTGGGTGTGCCGCTAAAGGTCAGGCCGCCAGGCGCAGGTTGTTGAGGATCAGTGGGCGCGCCCAGCCGCAATCGAAGTCCAGGGCCTTTTGCTGCTGCACCCGTTCTTCTTCGGGGTAAGGTTCGGCTGCCGGTGGCAGCAGGTCCAGTTCGAATTCGGCGATCGGCAGGAACAACGGCTTGGGTTGCGGCGCCGGGCCTGGCTCGGGCAGTGGCTGGCCGGCGGTCAGGACGATCGGCCGTACCCAGCCACTTTCGAAATTCTGCTGGCGCTGCTGGGCGACGATTTCATCCTCCGGGAACGGCACGGCCGCCGGTGGCAGCAGCTGCAGTTCGAACTCGGCAATCGGCAGGAACAGCGGCTCAGGCGGGGCGATCTCGGTGTCCTGTACATCGCAATGACGCTGGGTAACGATTTGCGTCAGCAGGTCGCTGCCGGCGCTGGGTTCGACTGAGGCATCCACCGGCACCGGATCTGCGGCCACCTGCGCACCTGGCTCCTGACCAAGTTGCTCGGCCAACGCCCGGGCGAAGAAGTCCTGCCACACATGACTGACGCCGGCCAGCGCTTGGGTATTGCGCAGGCCGAAGTGGTTGTGGGTCGGCAGTACACCGGTGAATAGGGAATGAATGTCTGACATTTCTCTCGGTCGACGCTCAGGGTCTGGCAAAATGCCTGATCCTTTTTTATCGGCCGCTTTCTGCCGATCCTTAATATTTTTGAGCGTAGTAAACGATGAGCGAACAACCCGCGGCCAGCCGCATTCGGGTCGAGGCCTTGGCCGACGGTTTCCAGGCCCGCGCCCAGCAGTGGGCCGAGCAGCTTGGCCTGCCTTTGCAGTTGGCAGACGCCGATTTTGCCCTGCAAGTGGGTGAGCATGGCCTGCAACTGCAACAGTTGGGGCCTGATGCGCCTGGCCCGGTGCGGGTGGATTTTGTCGAGGGCGGCGCGGCCCATCGCCGGCTCTACGGCGGTGGCAGCGGGCAGATGATTGCCAAGGCGGTTGGCGTGTCCCAGGGTGTACGGCCCCGGGTGCTGGATGCCACGGCCGGCCTGGGCAAGGACGCGTTCGTATTGGCCAGCCTGGGCTGTGAGATGAGCCTGATCGAGCGGCAACCGTTGATTGGTGCCTTGCTCGAAGATGGCCTGGCGCGCGGTGCTGATGATTTTGAAGTAGCGCCGATTGTCGCGCGAATGACCTTGCTCAAGGGCAACTCCATTGAGGTGATGCGCAATTGGGAAGGTGAGCCGCCGCAGGTCATCTACCTGGACCCGATGTTTCCCCATCGTGAGAAAACCGCCCTGGTGAAGAAAGAAATGCGCTTGTTTCGCCCGCTGGTGGGCGACGATCCGGATGCCCCGGCGTTGCTGGCGGCGGCCTTGGCCCTGGCCAGCCACCGGGTGGTGGTCAAGCGCCCGCGCAAGGCGCCGTGCATTGACGGGCCCAAGCCGAGCCACGCGCTGGACGGCAAATCCAGCCGGTACGATATTTACCCTAAAAAAGCGCTCAAGGCCTGAGGGCCCCGTCGCCGGCAAGCCGGCTCCTACAATAAACGCAATCACCTTGTAGGAGCCGGCTTGCCGGCGATGGCGTCAGATCGATCAACGACTGTTCAAGGTCGATACGCCCGCATAAACAACCCCACCACTTCCTGCACATGCTCCTCGGCGGCCGCTTCGCTCAAGCGTTCACCGCAGCCATACAGCAAGCAGAAATTCGCCGTGCCCTTGAGCAGGCAAAAGAAGTGCTCGGCGGCGGTAAACGGCTTGTCGATGCTCAATGCACCGCTCTGGTTGATCTTGCCCAGCAAGCGCTCCATCCCCTGCAGCATCCGCATGGGGCCGGCTTCGAAGAAGATCTGTGACAGCTTCGGATCCTGATTGCCCGACGTCATCATCAACCGGTGCAGGTTCACCGACTCCTCGCTGTTGATCAGCAGGTGAAAGCCTCGGGCGATGTTCAGCAACACCTTCTCCACCGGCACGCCGTCGGGCAATTCGAAATACATCACCGGCAACTGGGCTTCGCACTTGGCTTCGACGGCGGCGGTGAACAGCGTTTCTTTGTCGGTGAAGTGGCTGTAGACCGTCAGTTTCGACACGCCAGCCTCTAGGGCTACTGCATCCATGCTGGTACTTGCGTAACCGTTGCTCAAAAACAGGACTTTTGCCGCGTCGAGGATTGCCTGGCGTTTTGCCATGTCCTTGGGACGCCCGGGGCTATTGGTGTTTACAGGATTGTCGGACATTTTCACTTTAATACTGGACTGGTGAGTTTGGTATTAATAACATACCGGCCAGTATAATTATTCCAAGCACCATTTGCGAAAGGTCCTTCAGCATGCGCAGCATTTTCCTGCCCCTCGCGTTGCCTGTCAGCCTGGCTTTCTTGTTGGCTGGCTGTGGCCATGAAGAAGCGGCCCAAACCACCGTCCGCCCGGCCATGGTGGTGCAGCCGCAGCCTTCGGCGCTGGCGATGGACAGCTATCCTGGCGAGGTTCGCGCCCGTTATGAGCCTGACCTGGCCTTTCGCATTGGGGGCAAAGTCAGCCGACGGCTGGTGGAGGAGGGCGAGCGCGTCAAGGCTAACCAGCCGCTGGCAGAGCTCGACCCCCAGGATGTGCGCCTGCAACTGCAGGCCACCCGCGCCCAGGTTACGGCGGCTGAAGCCAATCTGAGCCTGGTGCGGGCCGAGCGGGATCGCTACAAGACCCTGATGGACCGTCAGATGGTCAGCCGCTCCCAGTACGACAATTCCGAAAACCTCTACCGCTCAGGTCTCGCACGCCTGCAACAGATCAAGGCCGAATTCGACGTGGCCAACAACCAGGCCGGCTATGCCGTGCTGCGCGCGCCCCAGGACGGCGTGGTGGCCAAGCGTGCGGTGGAAGTCGGGCAAGTGGTAGCTGCCGGGCAGACCGTGTTCACCTTGGCCACCGATGGCGAGCGTGAAGTGTTGATCAGCTTCCCGGAGCAAAGCTTCGGCCGCTTCAAGGTTGGCCAGCCGGTCTCCGTGGAATTGTGGAGCCAGCCCGACCAGCGTTTTGACGGGCGCATTCGCGAGCTGTCACCGGCGGCGGACCCCAAGTCGCGCACCTTCGCCGCCCGCGTGGCCTTCAACGCCGGCAAGGTGCCAGCCGAGCTGGGGCAGAGTGCACGGGTATTTATTCAGGCTGATGGCGTGATCCCGCTGTCGGTCCCGCTATCTGCCCTCAGCGCAGAGAACGGCGCGTCCTACGTCTGGTTGGTCAAGCCGGATAACACCCTCAAGCGCACAGCGGTGCGGATTGGTGCCTTTGGCGAAAAAAGCGTCCCGGTGCTCGAAGGCCTGAACCCTTCCGACTGGGTGATTGCCGCCGGTGTCCATGTGCTCCATGAGGGCCAGCAAGTACGCCCGGTGGATCGCTCCAACCGGGTGGTGAATCTGGCGGCCAACAAGGAGTAGTCCCCGATGGGTTTCAATCTTTCCGAATGGGCGTTGCGTAATCGCCAGATCGTGCTGTTCCTGATGTTGTTGCTGGCGGTTGTCGGTACGTTGTCCTACACCAAGCTAGGGCAAAGCGAAGACCCGCCGTTCACCTTCAAAGCCATGGTGATCAAGACCAACTGGCCAGGCGCCACGGCCCAGGAAGTCTCGCGTCAGGTCACCGAGCGTATTGAAAAGAAACTGATGGAGACCGGCGAGTACGAGCGCATTGTCTCGTTCTCCCGCCCCGGCGAATCCCAGGTCACGTTTATCGCCCGGGACTCGATGCACTCGGCGCAGATTCCCGACCTCTGGTACCAGGTACGCAAGAAGATCAGCGATATCCGCCAGACCCTGCCACCGGATATCCAGGGCCCGTTCTTCAACGATGAATTCGGCACCACCTTTGGCAATATCTACGCCCTGACCGGCGAGGGTTTTGACTACGCGGTGCTCAAGGACTACGCCGACCGCATCCAGATCCAGCTGCAACGGGTACCGGATGTGGGCAAGGTCGAGCTGCTGGGATTGCAGGACGAGAAGATCTGGATCGAGTTGTCCAACCTCAAGCTCGCCACCCTCGGGCTGCCCCTGGCGGCAGTGCAGCAGGCGCTGCAGGAGCAGAACGCGGTGTCTACTGCCGGCTTCTTTGAAACCCCGAGCGAGCGTGTGCAACTGCGGGTGTCGGGTAACTTCAAGACGGTCGAAGAAATCCGTAATTTCCCGATCCGCGTGGGTGATCGCACCTTCCGCATCGGCGATGTGGCCGAGATTCACCGTGGCTTCAACGACCCTCCTGCGCCGCGTATGCGTTATATGGGGGACGACGCCATCGGCCTGGCCGTGGCCATGCGCGATGGCGGTGACATCCTGGTGCTGGGCAAGGCTCTGGAAGGTGAGTTCGCACGCCTGCAGAAGAACCTTCCGGCCGGCATGGAACTGCGCAAGGTGTCGGATCAACCAGCGGCAGTGAAGACCAGCGTGGGCGAATTCGTCCAGGTGCTGGCCGAAGCGTTGGCGATTGTGTTGCTGGTGAGCTTCTTCTCCCTTGGCGTGCGCACCGGCATGGTGGTGGCACTGGCGATTCCGCTGGTGTTGGCGATGACCTTTGCCTGCATGTATTACCTGGGGATCGGCCTGCACAAGATTTCCTTGGGCGCCTTGGTCCTGGCCCTGGGCTTGTTGGTGGACGACGCGATCATTGCCGTGGAAATGATGGCGATCAAAATGGAGCAGGGCTACGACCGCCTCAAAGCCGCCAGTTTCGCCTGGACCAGTACGGCGTTTCCGATGCTGACCGGTACGTTGATCACTGCGGCCGGCTTCCTGCCGATAGCCACCGCGCAATCGAGCACCGGCGAGTACACCCGGTCGATCTTCCAGGTAGTGACCATTGCGCTGCTGGCCTCGTGGGTGGCTGCCGTGGTGTTTGTGCCCTATCTGGGGGAGAAACTCCTGCCGGATCTGGCGAAGATTCATGCCGCCAAGCACGGCACCGATGGCCCGGATCCCTACGGCACGCCGTTCTATCAGCGTGTACGACGCTGGGTGGAATGGTGCGTGCGCCGCCGCAAAACCGTGATCGTGCTGACGGTGCTGCTGTTTATCGGCTCGGTGGCACTGTTCCGCTTTGTCCCGCAACAGTTCTTCCCGGCGTCCGGGCGCCTGGAGCTGATGGTCGACCTGAAACTGGCGGAAGGTGCTTCCCTGAGCAACACCGCCGATCAGGTCAAGCGCCTCGAAGGTTTGCTCAAGGAACACGCAGGGATCGACAATTACGTGGCCTATGTCGGCACCGGGTCACCGCGCTTCTACCTGCCGTTGGACCAGCAACTGCCGGCGGCCAGCTTTGCCCAGTTCGTGGTGTTGGCCAAGACCATCGAGGAGCGCGAAAGCCTGCGCACCTGGTTGATCGAAACCCTTAACGAGCAATTCCCCGACCTGCGCTCGCGGGTCACGCGCCTGGAGAACGGCCCACCGGTTGGTTATCCGGTGCAGTTTCGTGTGACCGGCGAGCACATCGAAGAAGTGCGGGCCCTGGCGCGCAAGGTCGCGGCCAAGGTGCGTGAGAATACCCACGTGGTCAACGTGCACCTGGATTGGGAAGAGCCGAGCAAGATCGTCTACCTCAATGTCGACCAGGATCGCGCCCGCGCCTTGGGCGTGAGCACCGCCAACCTGTCGAAATTCCTCCAGAGTTCCCTGACCGGTTCCAGCGTCAGCCAATACCGGGAGGACAACGAGTTGATCGAGATCCTCCTGCGCGGCACCGTGCACGAGCGCACCGAGTTGTCGCTGTTGCCGAGCCTGGCAGTACCGACCGACAACGGTACCAGTGTGGCGCTGTCGCAGATCGCCACCCTGGAGTATGGCTTCGAGGAGGGCATCATCTGGCACCGCAATCGCCTGCCGACGGTGACGGTGCGCGCGGATATCTACGGCAAGGAGCAACCCGCGACCCTGGTCCAGCAGATCCTGCCGACCCTGGCCGACGTGCGCTCCGAACTGCCGGACGGTTATCTGTTGGACGTAGGCGGCACCGTCGAGGATTCCGCCCGTGGGCAGAATTCGGTGAAGGCCGGTGTGCCGCTGTTCATTGTGGTCGTGCTGACCTTGCTGATGCTGCAACTGCGCAGCTTTTCGCGCACGGCCATGGTGTTCCTGACTGCGCCGCTGGGGCTGATCGGTGTGACGCTGTTCCTGCTGGTATTCCGCCAGCCGTTCGGTTTTGTGGCCATGCTGGGGACTATCGCGCTGTCCGGGATGATCATGCGCAACTCGGTGATCCTGGTGGATCAGATCGAACAGGACATCAAGGCCGGCCTGGATCCGTGGCAGGCAATTATCGAGGCCACCGTGCGGCGTTTCCGGCCGATTGTGTTGACGGCGCTGGCGGCGGTGCTGGCGATGATCCCGTTGTCGCGTAGCGTGTTCTTCGGGCCGATGGCGGTGGCGATCATGGGTGGGCTGATTGTGGCGACGGCGTTGACCCTGCTGTTTTTGCCGGCACTGTATGCGGCGTGGTTCCGGGTCAAGCCGAAGTCGGCTTAAGTCAGGGTCAATCGGCTACAAGGTGCGGGAACTGTTTCTGGCGCACCTGCCACTCAGGGCAAACCTGGGATGCAGGTGCCTTCTCCGTGCAACGGTTGTTTGCCGGAAAGGCTTCATTGAGCCATGAGGACTGATCTATGTTTATGCCGATCCGGATGTATCTGGGACCTTTGTCGATGCTTGGACTCAAATCGCTGATGTCCGGGGCCAATGGCCAACCCGCGTCGAAACCGCCATGCCCGGCCAAGCCTGAGCCATGCCATGCCAAACCCGACCCATGCCACGCCAAGCCTTGCGGTAACACCATGAAGTTCGAAGGGAAAATAACCTACGGTCACTGAAGGGAAGGGGCCTGAGTTTCAGGCCTGTCCAGAGGCGGCCCAGTAACAAAAACGCCCCGATTATTCGGGGCGTTTTTTGTTGTACAGCGGGGTGAACGAGGTGCCCTAGAGGGCGCCGAAGACTTTCTTCGCCAGGCTGGTCGCGGCGGCTGCCGGGTTCTGGCGAATGCTTTCTTCCTGCTGGGCAATCATCTTGAACAAACCGTCCAGCGCTTGTTCCGTCACATAGTTTTCGACGCTGTCGGCCTTGCCACCGAGCAAGCCCATCGGGGCCTTCTTGGCGAGCGCGTTGTACTGCTGGGCGACACCGACCTTGTCCGTGGATTGCTTGACGATCGGCAGGAACTTGGCGCGGATCTGCTCGCGGCTGCTTTTGTCCAGATACTGGGTTGCCGAATCCTGGCCGCCGCTGAGAATGCCCTTGGCATCGGTCACGCTCATGTTTTTCACGGCATTCACCAGAATCGGCTGGGCCTGGGTCACGGCGGATTCGGCAGCTTTGTTCATGCTGTCTTCAAGTTGGGTGATTTGATCGCCCATGCCGAGCATTTTCAGGGCGCCGGCGGCTTTTTCCAGCTTGCCTGGCAAGCCGATCTTGACCTCGGGGTTGTTGCTGAAACCACCGGGAGTCCCCAGTTGTTTGACGGCAATCTGCGCGCCTTGGGTCAGTGCGTCCTTGAGGCCACCCGTGGCGTCGCCCTGGGACAGGTCACCAAGGGACAGGGCCATGGCGTTGGCACCGAGCAGCAGGCCGGCGCACAGGGCGCTGAGGCGAAGAGAGTTACGGAGCATGGGCGCTTCCTTTTAATCGACTGGATCAGTGGGCAACGGCGTCAACGCGCAGGCGAAGCGGCTGGGGATCCTGGCCGTTCAACTGCACCGAATGGCGTTCGGTGGTGATAAACATTAGCTTGCCATCCAGCTCGATGCGAGCGCTGACCGAATAGCTGTGGCCAGGCTTGACCTGTGCCGGGTCGTAGCTCAGGTGGAAGGGCAGCGGTACCTGCTTGCCATTGACCGGGCCTTTTTGCTCGGCCAGGGTGACGGCGGGCGCATCGGCCAGGGACACGTCCTGCAGGCTGACGCTCAAGGTAGCGGTAGGCGGCAGGGCGATGCGTTGCAGGTAGAACACTTCGCCATCAAGGCTGGCCTTAGGGGCAGGATTCATCGAGTGGCAGGCTCCCAGCAGGGCGGTCAGGCCCAGGAGAATAATCTTTTTCATGGTGCAGCTCCTTGTCAACGGCGCCAGAAACACCCTGGCGCCTTGGTAAATCTAGCGGGTTTCGCCCGGTTCGGTGTCTGGGGCTGGCGCTTCGTCGTTGCGGTGCAACGCCACCTGGCGGATCGACAGGCGAATCTCCGCGGGCAATACCCGTTTGGCTGCGCCTTCGGCCAACTCGCCGAGCAGGTCGTGGTAACTCAACTTGCCGGCTTCATCGCGGCGCAGCACATCTTGCTCGAGCAATGTCTGAATAAAATGTCGGAAAAGGCTCTTGTCGAAGAACTCCGGGGCATTCAGGCCATGCAGGATCGACAAGCGCTGGGCCATGACCGTGCACAAGTCTTCCAGTTCTTCGGCGCTGATACTGTTCTGGCCGCTGTTGAGCAGCAGGGAAATGGCCATATAGAAGCGTTGCAGGGTCTGGGCAATGCTCTTGGACAACAGGGTCAGCAGCACAAAGTTGCGCGAGCTGGGCGCCGGGCGCAGGTAGATGTTGTTTTCAAAGCGCAGCAGGCCTTGTTCCACCAGGGCTTCGAGCCACTGGTCGACCACCGCGTCCAGCTCGTCCAGGGACCAGCGGATAAACAACTCCGATTGCAGGTACGGGTAGAGCGCGCGGGTGTAGCGCAGGATCTGTTCGCGGCTCATGCGCGAGCTGCTCTGGAAGAAACTGGCGAGCAGCGCCGGCAGGGCGAAGATATGCAGCACGTTGTTGCGGTAATAGGTCATCAGGACGGCGTTTTGCTCGTCCAGATACAGGATCTTGCCCAGGGCATCGCTCTGTTCCGACAGCAGGTTCATATCCTTGACGTGCTTGATCAGCGCCTGGCCGTCGCCCTCGGGCAGCGTGGTATGGGGCGAGTAGGGCACCCGGCGCAGCAGCGCCAGGTACAGGTCCAGCACCCGTGCCATGGCCTGGTCGTCCAGGGCCAGGCGGCTGGTTGAAAGCAGCGCCAGCGCCACCAGGTTAACCGGGTTGATCGCAGCGGCCTCGTTGAGGTGCTGGGCCACACGCTCGCCGAGGCGGTTGGTGGTTTCATTGAGCCAGGCCGGTTTGTAGTTCGGCCCCAGGTCCTGGGCGCGCCAGTCCGGTTGCTCCTGGTCGAGGAACTCAGCCAGCTTGATCGGCTCGCCGAAGTTGACCGCCACCTGGCCAAAACGCTGTTTCAAGGCGCCAATGACCTTGAAGATATCGAAGATCGACTCTTTCTTTTTCGTCGCGCCGCGCAGCTCGCCCAGGTAGGTGCGGCCTTCCAGCACCCGTTCGTAGCCGATATACACCGGCACAAACACGATGGGCATGCGCGAAGAGCGCAGGAAACTGCGCAGGGTGATCGCCAGCATCCCGGTCTTGGGTTGCAGCATGCGCCCGGTGCGCGAGCGGCCGCCCTCGACGAAGTACTCCACCGGGAAACCCTTGGTGAACAGGGTGTGCAGGTATTCGTTGAACACCGAGGTGTACAGCGGGTTGCCCTTGAACGTGCGGCGCATGAAAAACGCCCCGCCACGGCGTAGCAGGCTGCCGATCACCGGCATATTGAGGTTGATCCCGGCGGCGATGTGCGGCGGGGTCAGGCCATTCTTGAAGAGCAGGTACGACAGCAGCAGGTAGTCGATATGGCTGCGGTGGCAGGGCACGTAGATCACTTCGTAGCCCTGGGCGACCTTTTGCACACCTTCGATATTGTTGACCTTGATCCCGTCGTAGATCTTGTTCCAGAACCAGCTCAGCACCACTTCCAGGAAGCGGATGGCGGTGTAGGTGTAGTCCGAGGCGATCTCATTGCCATAGCGCAGGGCCTGGGCCTTGGCTTTTTCGGCCGTGATGTTCTCGCGCTCGGCTTCGTCGAGGATCGCCTGGCGTACCAGCGGCATGTTCACCAGGCCCTTGACCAGGTTGCGCCGGTGGGACAGGTCGGGGCCGATCACCGCCGTCTTCAGGTTGCGAAAGTGTACCCGCAGGATCCTTTGGGCCATGCGCACCGTACGTTCGTGACCTTTATTGTGCTCGATCAATTCACGCAGGTTGATTGGCGCAGAGAATTGCACACGGGTCTTGCGCCCCAGGATCAGGATGCTCAGCAGCCGGCGCAGGCGCCCGGTGACGGCCCAGCTGTCGGCGAACAGCAGTTTCCAGGGGCTCGACTCGCTGGCCGGTGACTGGCCCCAGAACACGCTGACCGGGATGATCTGGGCGTTTTCTTCGGCGTGCTCGGTCAGGGTATTGACCAGGCGCGTCAAGGTCGGCGGCGCGCCGCGCTTGTCCTGGCGGCCGAGCCAGTCCGGGTCGGGCGTGAGGTAGAAAAACGCCGCCGGCTCCATCAACGGGCCGACCGACACCGGCAGCACCGGGCGCGGCAAGCCAGCCTTGGTGCACTCGGCATCCACCACGGCCAGTTCGGTCAGGGAGGGCGATTGCAGGACGTAGAACACCGGCCGGCTGCGGTCCAGGTTAAGGGTGAGGGACGACTGGTTGATCGTCTCCGAGCGAACCCAGAGGTACAACAGTCGGCGCAAGGTGCCAAATACCAGACGGCGGAACGGGGAGCGGGTCATAGGTGTGCTGCTTTGAGTGGAAAAAACCGAGCAGGCGCTCGGGCGGGTAGTGTGCCGTATTCGCCGAAAATCGGCAAAAAAGCGGCGAAGTAAAGTTGAGTTGATCGTTTTTGAGCCTGTCTTATACTCGGCAGTTCAATGCGACTGACTCAACAATAAAAACCAGTGGGAGCAAATAGATGACAACGCGCGAAACCGGCAATGTGAAGTGGTTCAACGACGCCAAGGGCTATGGCTTTATCCAGCGGGAAGACGGCAAGGATGTGTTTGTGCACTACCGCGCCATCCGCGGTGAAGGCCACCGCTCCCTGGCCGAGGGCCAGCAGGTGGAATACGCCGTGGTGACCGGCGAGAAGGGCTTGCAGGCGGAGGATGTGGTGGGCCTGTAACGCGGGTTGTTGCATGGGGGAGCTGGCTTGTGTGGGAGCTGGCCAGCTCCCACACAAGTCAGCTCCCACACTGACCGGGCTGGATCAGGCGGTTTTCCAGGTGATCTGTTCTTCACCGTCGGTGCTGATCCGAATCCAGGTGTCGGCGCTTTCTTCACCTTCCTCTTCAACCCACGTCCCCGGCGCGCAGCGCACTTCAACGTTCAGCGCGGCAAAGGCGGCGCGGGCGCAGGCGATGTCGTCTTCCCACGGGGTCTGGTCGCTTTCCAGGTACAGGCTGTTCCATTTGCCCACGGCCTTGGGCAGCCAGGTCACGGGTACGTTGCCGGCCTTGCACTTGTAGGTCTGGCCCTTTTGTACCCAGTCGGTACATGGCCCCAGGGCGGCGCCGAGCCAGGCAGCGATAGCCTTGTGGTCGACGTCGGCGTCCTTGAGGTAAATCTCGATATCGGGTTGGCGCATGGATGTTCCTCGTTGCGGGATTCGAAAATCCATTCGCGGATTCAGGGTGGGCGCAAATGCCCGGAAAAGTCGGTTATTGAAGCACGAAATAGTCGTAGCGCATCGACACGGTGACCAGCAGCGGTTCGGCCTGTTCGATCACCTGGGCGCGCCGCTCGGCACTGGCGCGCCAGCCGTGGGGCGTCATCGCCAGCAGGTTGGCACGGTCCTTGGGCTCGGCCAGGCTGAGCTGGAACTCCAGGACTTCGCTGTGTTGCAGGCTCATGCCGTCCGGCACCAGGGCCAAGTGCTTGTCGTCGGTGTACTCACGCACTTCGTCGTACAAACGCTCGCGCAGCTCCATCAGGTGGCCGCGGGTCGGGCCGACCTTCATCAGGCCGCCGCCAGGGCTGAGCAGGCGCTTGGCTTCCTGCCAGTCCAGCGGGCTGAACACGCTGGCGAGGAACTGGCAACTGCCGTCGGCCAACGGTACGCGGGCCATGCTGGCGATCAGCCAAGTCAGCGTCGGGTTGCGCTTGCACGCGCGCTTGACCGCTTCCTTGGAGATATCCAGGGCATAACCATCGGCGCGCAGCAGGGCATCGGCGATTTGTGCGGTGTAATAACCTTCGCCGCAGCCGATATCCAGCCAGCGCTGGGGTTTGCGTTCCGCTGCCAGTGCCGCCAGGCGCCTGGCCACCGGCGCGTAGTGCCCGGCATTGAGGAAGTCGCGGCGCGCCTCCACCATCGCCAGGTTATCGCCCGGGTCGCGGCTGTTCTTGTGCTGCACCGGCAACAGGTTCAGATAACCCTGGCGGGCCCGGTCGAAACGGTGTCCGGCGGGGCACACCACGCCATTGTCCACCTCATTGAGTGGCGCACTGCAAATGGGGCAGGCGAGCATCAGGCGAGCAACTTGATCAGGGTCTGGTAGTAGATTTCGGTCAGCACATCGAGGTCGCTGGCCAGGATGCGTTCGTTGACCTGATGGATTGTCGCGTTGACCGGGCCCAGTTCCACCACTTGGGTACCGAGGGTCGCGATAAAGCGCCCGTCGGACGTGCCACCGCTGGTGGACGCCTTGGTCTCGCGCCCGGTGATGGCCTTGATGCTGGCAGACACCGCATCGAGCAGTGCGCCGGGTTCGGTGAGGAACGGCAGGCCCGACAGCGCCCATTCCACATGCCAGTCCAGGCCATGTTTGTCGAGAATCGCCGCGACCCGCTGCTGCAGGCCTTCGACGGTGGACTCGGTGGAGAACCGGAAGTTGAACACCGCCGTCAGGTCGCCGGGGATCACGTTGGTGGCGCCGGTGCCGGAGTTGAGGTTGGAAATCTGGAAGCTGGTCGGCGGGAAGAAGGTGTTGCCGTCATCCCAATGCTCGGCGGCTAGTTCCGCCAGCGCCGGGGCGGCCAGGTGGATCGGGTTCTTAGCCAGGTGCGGGTAGGCCACGTGGCCTTGCACACCGCGCACGGTCAAGGTCGCGCCGAGGGAGCCACGACGGCCATTCTTGACCACGTCGCCCACCAGGGTGGTGCTCGACGGCTCGCCAACGATGCACCAGTCCAGGCGCTCCTTGCGCGCCGCCAGGCGCTCGATCACCGCTTTGGTGCCGTGGTGTGCCGGGCCTTCTTCGTCGCTGGTGATCAGGAAGGCTACCGAACCCTTGTGGTCCGGGTAGTCCTTCACAAAGCGTTCGGACGCTACCAGCATGGCGGCCAGGCTGCCTTTCATGTCGGCTGCGCCACGCCCGCACAACATGCCGTGTTCGTCGATCAGCGCGTCGAACGGATCATTCTGCCAGGCCTGCACCGGGCCGGTCGGGACCACGTCGGTGTGGCCGGCGAAGCACAGTACCGGACCTTCATGCTTGCCGTGGGTGGCCCAGAAGTTATCCACATCTTCGATACGCATCGGCTCAAGCGCAAAGCCGGCGTCGCCCAGGCGTTGCATCATCAGCTTCTGGCAGTCAGCGTCGACAGGCGTTACCGACGGGCGACGGATCAGGTCGATAGCGAGTTGGAGGGTCGGCGAAAGGTCGGCGTGGGCCGTCATGGGGAAGCTCCGAAAGCGTGTTATGGGCGCAGGACGAATGTGCAACAGCAGCGCGATTCCAATGTGGGAGCGGGCTTGCCCGCGATTGCGGCGGATCAGTCAGTGCATCGGTTACTGACAGACCGCTATCGCGGGCAAGCCCGCTCCCCCATAAAGCATGGCCTGGGCCATGCTCTGCAAAAGGGCCGTTATCTTATAGCAAAACGGCGACCAGAGGCCGCCGTTTAGTGGATTGCGCAAGTTTTTACGCCGCTGGGGCGGGCTCCACCACCGCTGCAGGTTTAGGCAGTGACGAGAGGAACGCCATGATCAACGCCGCCACATACGGCAACGATTGCACCAGCAACATCACCACCCAGAAGCGCATGTCATTGCTCGGCAGGCCTTGCACCAGGTAAATCCCCAGCGCTGCGCCCCACAGCAGCAACATGATGAACATCTCCTCCCGAGCCTCGGAAATCGCTACCCAGAAGCCGTGGTTATCCGCGTTTTTCGGTGTACGAAAGAACGGAATACTGGTGGTGAAGAAACCATACAGCACCGCCTTGGCGATGGTATGGGACAACGCCAACCCGGCCAGGGCCGCGCAGAACGCATCCTTGAGGTTCACACCCACGGCGCGACGGTAGAGGAAGATGATCTTGCCGACCTTGAACACGAATAGCGCCAACGGCGGGATTGCGAAGATCAGCAGGGGCGGATCGACCCGGGTCGGCACAATGATCATCGCCGCCGACCACAACAAGGCACCGACGGTGAAGAAGATATTCATGCCGTCCGCCACCCACGGCAGCCAGCCCGCGAGGAAGTGGTAGCGCTGGCCACGGGTCAGTTCCGTGTCCTTGCCACGCAACAGGCTGGCGGTGTGGCGCTTGATGATCTGGATCGCGCCGTAGGCCCAGCGGAAGCGCTGCTTCTTGAAGTCGATAAAGGTATCGGGCATCAAGCCCTTGCCGTAGCTGGTGTGGTAGTAGGCAGCCGACAGACCTTTCTCAAACACCCGTAGGCCCAGTTCCGCATCTTCACAGATACACCAGTCGGCCCAGCCCAGCTCTTCGAGCACCGAGCGGCGAGTCATGGTCATGGTGCCGTGCTGGATGATGGCGTCGCGGTCGTTGCGCGTGACCATGCCGATATGGAAGAAGCCTTTGTATTCGGCGTAGCAGAGCTTCTTGAAGGTGCTTTCGTTCTGGTCGCGGTAATCCTGGGGCGATTGCACTACGGCGATTTTCGGGTCGGCGAAGTGCGGCACCATGTGTTTGAGCCAGTTGGGCGACACGCAGTAGTCCGAGTCGATCACCGCGATCACTTCGGCGTCCTTGGCGGTGTGCGGGATCAAGTAGTTCAGCGCGCCGCCCTTGAAACCGGCCAGGGGCGCGACGTGGAAGAACTTGAAGCGCGGGCCCAGCGTCTCACAGTAGTCGCGCACCGGTTCCCACACGGCCGGGTCCTTGGTGTTGTTGTCGATGATCAGGACTTCGTAGTCCGGGTAGTCGAGGGCGGCCAGGGCGTCGAGGGTCTGTTTGACCATCTCCGGTGGCTCGTTGTAGCACGGCACATGGATCGACACTTTCGGGCGGTAGTCCGAATCACCTTCCACCGGTAGGAATTCGCGGCGGCGCTTGTGGGTCCAGACCGCTTCCGCCAGCTCATGGGCCTCGGTCAGCAGCACAATAAACACCCCAAGCGCGCCGAGGGCCAGCAAGAAGCCCACCGTCAGGCTGAACCACGTGCTGTATTGCTGGCTGTAGTCGTAGCCGATCCATACCAGCACCGAGCCACACAGGAACGCGATAAAGGTCAGGAAGGTACGGCCACGCTGGCGCAGGGCCGAGCCGTCGATCATCAGCAGGGTCAGCGACAGCAGCGCCAGCACCACCGAGCCGATGGCCAGCACCCGCCATTGCGGAATCGCTACCACCGGGCCTTCAAAATTGAATTTCTGCTGGCGCGCGGCGTTGAACACACCCCAATAGGCGCCCACCGAGCCTTCGTCACTGGCCTTCCAAGGTTGGTCGAAGGCTTCGATCACGAAGTAGTTGTAGCCCTGGCGGTTCAGTTTGTTGACCAGGGTACGCAGGTAAATGGCCTGGTCGGCAGGCGACGCGTCCGCGCCACCGCGCATGCGGCCATTGCTCGGCCAGCCGACTTCCGACAGCAGCAGCGGCTTTTTCGGGAAGGTCTTCTTCAGATCCTTGGCGCGGTCGAGGACGAATTGCCCGGCCTGGGCCATGGGAATATGTTCCCAATACGGCAGGACGTGCGCGGCGATCAGGTCGACATGCTTGCCCAGTTGCGGGTTGTGCTCCCAGATATGCCACTGCTCTGAGGTGGTCACTGGCACTTTGACAGCGGCGCGCACCCGGTCCAGCAGCACAATCAGCTCGTCGGCGGTGATTTCCTTGCGGAAGATCGCCTCGTTGCCGACCACCACACGTACCACGCTGCGCGAGGTGTTGGCGATCTCGATGGCACGCTGGATCTCACGCTCGTTGCGCTCCAGGTCCGGGCTGATCCAGATCCCCAGGGTCACGCGCAGGCCGAATTCTTCCGCCAGCTTGGGGATGTCCCCCAGGGTGCCGTCGACCGAATAGGTACGGATGTTGTCCGTCAGCTTGCTCATGATCGCAAGGTCCTGACGCATCTGTTCGTCGGTCGGGTACTGGTCTTTCTGCGGGTACTGGCCTTGCTGGAACGGCGAGTACGAAAACCCGGAGATCTGCTGTGGCCAGTTGGGAGTAGTGACCGGGCGGTTGATCAGCGCCCAGAAACCGGTGAACAGCGCGGCAATCGCCAGCACTACCACCAGGTTGAGTCCAAATTTACGCGATGACATAGCTATTTCGGGTTCCAAAGGGTGCGGAACGAAAAGAGGTGTTGGCCTGCGCCGAACGGCGCGCATCCTACACTGGCCCTTCCATGAGCGTACAGCAAGCTGGGAAAAACCGGAGTTTAGTCAGCGAAACCTCTGCGGAGTTCTTTACTTGTAGCTGGAAGCTTCGAACTTGTCGCCGCGTAGTCCATAATGCGCGCCGGTTTTTGGGGTAATGGTCATGAGCACAGAAGATCCACGGTTTGCCGGCGTCGCCCGTTTGTATGGCATTGAAGGCCTGGAGCGTATGAAAGCGGCCCATGTGGCCATCGTCGGCGTGGGCGGTGTCGGCTCGTGGGCGGCGGAAGCCATGGCCCGCTGCGGGGTGGGCGAGATTTCGCTGTTTGACCTGGACGACGTGTGCGTCAGCAACAGCAACCGTCAGTTGCACGCCCTGGACAGCACGGTAGGCAAGCCCAAGGTCGAAGTGATGGCCGAGCGCCTGCGTGCGATCAACCCCGATTGCACCGTGCATGCGGTGGCGGACTTCGTGACCCGCGACACCATGGCCGAGTACATCACGCCTGACATTGACTGTGTGATTGACTGCATCGATGCGGTCAACGCCAAGGCGGCGCTGATCGCCTGGTGCAAGCGGCGCAAGATCCAGATCATCACCACCGGCGGCGCCGGCGGGCAGATTGACCCGACGCTGATCCAAGTGTGCGACCTGAACCGCACCTTCAACGACCCACTGGCCTCGAAAGTGCGTTCCACCTTGCGTCGTGACTACGGCTTTTCACGCACCGTGACCCGGCACTACAGCGTGCCTTGCGTGTTCTCCACCGAACAGCTGCGTTATCCCAAGCCCGATGGCAGCATCTGCTTGCAGAAGAGTTTTGTGGGGGATGGCGTGAAGCTGGACTGCGCGGGTGGGTTTGGCGCGGTGATGATGGTGACGGCGACCTTTGGCATGGTGGCGGCGACCAAGGCCGTGGATAAGATCGTGGCCGGAGTGCGCAGGCCGTCCGAACGGGTCAAGCCCACCTGAATCTCGCTGCTGGGCATAAACAAAATGTGGGGCTTGCCCGCGATGGCGGTGTGCCAGGCAAGACATCTGGCACTGATCCACTGCTATCGCGGGCAAGCCCGCTCCTACAGTTAGTTTTGCGTATGGCTCAAGTCGCGCATGCGCTGCAGGACTGCGTTCAGGCCATTGCTGCGCGACGGCGACAGCTGGCGGGAGAGGCCCAGCTGGTTGAACCAGTCAGGCAGGTCGACCGCCTGTAACGCGTGCGCCGATAGGCCATTGACCCGCGCCAGCAACAACGCCACCAACCCGCGAATCAAGCGCGCGTCGCTGCTGGCGGCAAACTGCCAGTGGCCCTCGTGCAAGCGCCCCACCAGCCACACCAGGCTTTCACAGCCCTGTACCAGGTTGGCGTCGATCTTGTCCTCAGGCACCAACGCCGGCAGCCGCTCGCCCCATTGCATCAGCAGGCGGGCGCGTTGCTCCCAGCTGCCGACAGCCTGAAAGGCCTGCAGCGCGGCCAGCGCATCCGCTGGCAGGCTCATCGCAGCATGTCCAGCGCCTGGTCCAGCGCTTCAAAAAAGCGCTCCAGGTCATCGGAGTCGTTGTACAGCGCCAACGAAACCCGGATTGCGCCGGATAAATGCAGGCTCTTGAGCAGGGGCATTGCACAGTGATGGCCGGCGCGTACCGCGATGCCTTGCTCGGTCAGCAGGTGGGCGAGGTCGGCGCTGTGTATACCGTCTACCACGAAGCTGGCCAGGGCCACGTGTGGCGAGCCCAGCAGGCGCACGCCATTGCGTGCCCGCAAGCCGCGCAATAGATAGTCATGCAGCGCCGCTTCATGGGCGAGCACCGCCGCTTGATCCAAGGAATTGAGGTAGTCCAGGGTCGCCCCCAGGCCAATCACGCTGGCAATCGGCGGGGTGCCCGCTTCGAAACCCAGGGGCGCCGGGCGAAAGCTGGCGCTGTGGTAGTCCGCCTGTTGCACCATCTCGCCGCCAAACTGCCAGTGACGCAGCAGATGCAGGCCTTCGGTGCGGCCGTAAAGCACGCCGACGCCGTCCGGGCCGTAGAGCTTGTGGCTGGAAAATACGTAGAAGTCGCAGCCCAGGGCCTGCACGTCATGGCGCCCGTGGACGATGCCCTGTGCGCCATCCACCACGGTCAAGGCGTCGTGGGCCTTGGCCAGTGCCAGCAACTGCGCCAACGGCTGCCAGGCGCCCAGCACGTTGGATAACTGGCTCACCGCCAGCAGGCGGGTGCGTGGCCCGATCATCGTGGCGGCGGCGTGCAGGTCGATCAAGCCGGCGTCGTCGAGGGGCAACACCACAAGCGTGAGCTCGCGGCGTTTGGCCAACTGCTGCCAGGGCAATAGGTTGGCGTGATGTTCCAGGGCGCTGATGACAATCTCATCGCCCGGGTTGAAAAGGTGCTCAAGGCCATAGGCCAGGAGGTTCAGCGCTGAAGTTGCGCCGTGGGTGAAGATGATTTGCCCGCGGTCACCGACGTTGAGCCATTGCGCCACTTTGCTGCGACTGTCCTCGAACGCCTGGGTCGCATGGGCGCCCGGCAAATGCTGGGCACGGTGCACATTGGCTGCGCCATTGGCGTAGTAATGGCTGAGGGCGTCCAACAGGGCTTGAGGTTTTTGCGTGGTAGCGGCGTTGTCCAGATAGGTCTGGTCTTGCCGTTGCAAGGTAGCGATGGCCGGGAAATCGGCGCGCCAGGGCGAAGGCACAAGCATGGGGTTCAAGACTCATATGAACCGGCCGCGCTGAATAACGCGGCCGGTTCCGGTGGCATCGAGTCGCTGCTTAGTTGTGAGCGTGCAGCGCTGCGTTCAGTTCGATCGCCGACTTGTGGGTTTTGCACTCCACGGCACCGGTTTCGGAGTTACGGCGGAACAGCAGGTCCGGCTGGCCAGCCAGTTCACGGGCCTTGACCACCTTGACCAGTTGGTTCTGCTCATCGAGCAGTGCCACTTTGGTGCCAGCGGTCACGTACAGGCCCGATTCCACGGTGTTGCGATCACCCAACGGGATACCGATACCGGCGTTGGCGCCGATCAGGCAGCCTTCGCCCACCTTGATCACGATGTTGCCGCCGCCCGACAGGGTACCCATGGTGGAGCAACCGCCGCCCAGGTCCGAACCCTTGCCGACGAAGACACCCGCCGATACACGACCTTCGATCATGCCAGGGCCTTCGGTGCCCGCGTTGAAGTTGATGAAGCCTTCATGCATCACCGTGGTGCCTTCGCCCACATAGGCACCCAGGCGCAGACGCGCAGCATCGGCGATACGCACGCCGGCCGGCACCACGTAGTCGGTCATTTTCGGGAACTTGTCCACCGAGAACACTTCCAGCAGCTCGCCACGCAGGCGTGCTTCCAACTGGCGCTCGGCCAGCTCGCCGATGTCGATCGCACCCTGGCTGGTCCAGGCCACGTTCGGCAGTTGCGGGAACACACCGGCCAGGCTCAGGCCATGGGGCTTGACCAGGCGGTGGGACAGCAGATGCAGCTTGAGGTAGGCCTCTGGGGTGGAGGTCAATGCCGCGTCCTCGGCCAGCAGCGTGGCGACCAACGGCTTGTGGCTTTCGGCCAGGCGGGTCAGCAGGGCGGCTTGGGTGGCATCTACATTTTTCAGGGCATCAACCAGCTGCGAGGCTTGGGCAATGGTGAAAGTGATGGCCTGGTTGCCTTCGGTGTAGCCGAGGATAGGCGCGATGGCGGCAACGATCTCGGCCGAAGGGTTGAGCAATGGTTGGGCGTAAAACACTTCCAGCCAAGCACCTTGGCGGTTCTGGGTGCCGACGCCGAAGCCCAGGCTGAACAGGGAATTGGACATGCTGTTACCTCTACAAAAATGAAGTGGCTGGCCTACTTGAGGGCCGCCGAATAACTATCTGGCTTGAAGCCAATCAGGGTTCTGTCACCGAGATCGAGCACCGGGCGCTTGATCATCGAGGGTTGTGCGAGCATCAGTTCAATCGCTTTCGCCTGGTCGAGATCGGCTTTCTGTTCGTCTTCGAGTTTGCGAAAGGTCGTGCCTGCACGGTTCAAAACCACTTGCCAACCGTGCTCGTTGCACCATTGGGTCAAGTGTTCGCGGTCGATACCGGCCGTCTTGTAGTCATGAAACGTATAGCTGATGGCATTTTCATCGAGCCAGGTACGCGCCTTTTTCATGGTGTCGCAGGCTTTGATGCCGAAAAGGTGCAATGTTTTGCTTGAATCGGTCAAGGAACTGCCCCCTTTGGGCTGATGGAAACGTAGGATCGCGGATTATGCCATGACCGAAGGGATTCGGTGCCGCTCGTCACTCTTTACGTGATCGGGTGCGACTTATGTGCAAAAGCCAGACGGCAGCATAGGTGGCTAATATGGCACTTCAAAGGCGCGCTGCTGCCTGATATGTGTCGTAGTACGTCGATTGTCCGGGAACCCGCTTTATGCAAACCGCCTACACCGTTCTTATCCTGCTGATGCTGGTCAGCGTTTCGCGTCTGGTCGGGCGTGTCATCCCCTTGCCGTTGCCGTTGGTGCAGATTGCCGCCGGTGCCCTGCTGGCGTGGCCGACCCTGGGGTTGCATGTAGCGCTGGACCCGGAGCTGTTTCTATTTCTGTTCCTGCCGCCGCTGCTGTTCTCCGATGGCTGGCGCATGCCCAAGCGTGAGTTGTGGCGCTTGCGTGGTCCCATCCTGACATTGGCGGTAGGGCTGGTGCTGTTTACCGTGGTGGGCGCCGGTTACTTTATCCATTGGTTGTTGCCAAGCATTCCGTTGCCTGTGGCGTTCGCCCTGGCGGCTGTGTTGTCGCCGACGGATGCAGTGGCGGTGTCGGCGATTTCCCAGAACCGCTTGCCCACACCCTTGATGCATATGCTCCAGGGCGAGGCCTTGATGAACGATGCGTCGGGCCTGGTGACGTTCAAGTTTGCCCTCGCGGCGGCGTTGACCGGGGTGTTTTCCCTGGCCGATGCCAGCCTGACGTTTGTGCTGGTGGCGCTCGGAGGCCTGGCCATCGGCGTGGCGTTGAGCTGGCTGGTGGGGCGCCTGCGGGCCTGGATGATTGCCCGGGGTTGGGATGACCCGGCCACCCATGTGGTGTTTATGTTGCTGCTGCCGTTTGCCGCTTATGTGCTGGCCGAACGCCTGGGCGCGTCGGGGATTCTCTCGGCGGTGGCGGCGGGCATGATGCAAAGCTGGCTGGACCTGCTGCCGCGCCAGACCAGTACGCGGTTGCTCAATCGCAGTGTCTGGTCGCTGCTGGAGTTTGCCTTCAACGGGCTGATCTTCCTGCTGCTGGGCCTGCAATTGCCCGACATCATCAAGGCGGTGACCAGTCACGAAGCTACGCTGTGGCCGACCTTGTTCTATCGCGTTCTGGACGTGATCGCGATCTTCCTGGTGTTGCTGGTGCTGCGGTTTATCTGGGTACAGAGTATCTGGCGCCTGTCCGGCCTGCTGCGGCGCCTGCGTGGTAAAAGCGAGCTGACCCTGGTGCCAACCGCGCGGTCTTGCTGGCTTTTGACCGTCGGTGGGGTGCGCGGGGCGGTGACGCTGGCCGGTGTGATGTCAGTGCCGTTGCTGTTTGCACCGGGCCAGGCGTTTCCTGAGCGCGACTTGCTGATCTTTATCGCCGCCGGGGTGATCCTGCTGTCGTTGGTGGCCGCCTGCATTGCCTTGCCGCTGTTGCTACGGGGGATTGAGAAAAGCCCGGATGACAAGCGTCGCGGTGAGGTGCGCGATGCCTGGAAGAAAACCGCCGAGGCGGCGATTCATGCCCTGGAGGCAGAGGAGGCCGCCGAGGTGGCGCCCCTGGACGCGGCGCAGGCCGCATTGGCGACGGAGCTCAAGGCGCGGATCATGTCGGAGTACCGTCACCAACTGGAGGTGTTCAATGACTCGGCCGAAGCCCAGGCGCTGGCGCTGCAGATGGATCAACTGGAGCGCAAGTTGCGGCTCAAGGCCCTGCGCGCGCAGCGCTTGGAGTTGTACAGCCTGAGCCGTCACCACCAGATTGGTGATGATGTGCTGCGCGAAGTGCTGGCGGACCTGGATATGAGTGAGGCTAACCTGGGGACCCAGAAATAGCCGCGTGGGTTAATTCACCCCTACGCAGGCCGCTCCCAGGCGGGAGCGGCCCCGGTCATCAACGACGGCGCTGGATGAAGTTGCGCATCCGTTCAGCGGCTTCAACGCATTCGGATAACGGTGCCACCAGTGCCAGGCGCACCCGCCCGGCACCTGGATTGAAACCGTCCACTTCCCGCGACAGGTACGAGCCCGGCACCACGGTCACGTGTTCTTCCACGAACAAGTCGCGGCAGAACGCGGCGTCGTCGCCCTCGACGTTCGGCCACAGGTAAAAACCACCGTCAGGGTTCTGTACGTCCAATACCGGCTTGAGAATCGCCAGGACCGCGGCGAATTTTTCCCGGTACAGATCACGGTTGGCCAATACATGAGCCTCATCCTGCCAGGCGGCAACGCTCGCCAGCTGGGTTTGCACCGGCATGGCACAGCCGTGGTAGGTGCGGTACAGCAGGAAGGCCTTGAGGATCTCGGCATCGCCGGCCACAAAACCGGAACGCAGGCCCGGCAGGTTGGAACGCTTGGACAGGCTATGGAACACCACGCAGCGCTTGAAATCCTCGCGACCCAGTTCGACACAGGCGCTGAGCAGGCCAGGCGGCGGGGTTTGTTCGTCGAAGTACAGCTCGCTGTAGCACTCGTCGGCGGCGATCACGAAGTCGTACTGGTCGGCCAGGGCGATCAGTTTTTTCAGGGTGGCGACGGGGATCAGTGCGCCGGTCGGGTTGCCGGGGGAGCACAGGAACAGGATCTGGCAGCGTTGCCAGATATCCGGCGTCACTGCATCGAAATCCGGATTGAAGCCGTTTTCATCCAGGCACGGCAGGTAATGCGGCTTGGCTCCGGCGAGGAATGCTGCGCCTTCATAGATCTGGTAGAACGGGTTCGGGCTGACCACCAGCGCATCGTCGCCACGGTTGACCACGGTCTGGGTGAACGCGAACAGCGCTTCGCGGGTGCCATTGACCGGCAGGATATTGCGCGCCGGGTCCAGCCAGCCCTTGGGCACGTTGAAGCGTCGTTCGCACCAGGCGCCAATGGCCTCGCGCAGGGCCGGGATGCCCAGGGTGGTGGGGTACACCGCCATTTGGTCGAGGTTATTGGTCAGGGCCTGGGCGACGAAATCCGGGGACTTGTGCTTGGGCTCGCCGATGGACAGGGCGATCGGGCGCTTGTCCGGGTTTGGCGTGACACTGCCCAGCAGGGCGCGCAATTTCTCGAACGGGTAGGGTTGCAGCTGGTTCAGGGCGTTGTTCATTGGGGGCCTCTATCGTTGAACGCGGCCCCTGTAGGCGCTGGCTTGCCTGCGATGTAGGCGCCGCGGTGTATCTGTTACACCGCGGCGATGCCATCGCAGGCAAGCCAGCTCCTACAAGGGCGTGCGGCCACAGGGAAATAAAATTCAACTCAAATGGTCAGTCGGAACCCTTCTGCCCCGGGCTCCTGGTTCACGCTCAATTGCGCGACGATAGCGTCCTGCAAGCGGCGGCACAGTTCCGGGTCGGACAGGGGGTGATTGTCGGCGTCGGTAATAAAAAACACGTCTTCGACCCGCTCGCCCAGGGTGGCAATCTTGGCGTTTTGCAATGACAGGTCGAACTCCAGGAAGATCCCGCCGATCCGTGCCAGCAGGCCTGGCCGATCCGGTGCGCTGAGTTCCAGCACCGTTACCGGGCGCTGGGCGTCGTTGTGGATGGTCACCTGGGGCGCAAAGGCAAAATGCTTGAGCTGGCGCGGCACCCGGCGCTGGATGATGGTCGGGTAGTCGTCAGGGTTGCGCAGGGCTTCGGTCAGGCCTTCGCGGATTTTTTTCACGCGCTCGGGGTTGTCGCCGATGGACTCGCCTTCGGTGTCGAGCACGATATAGGTGTCGAGGGTGAACTGGCTGCTGGAGGTAATGACCCGCGCGTCATGGATGTTCAGGTTGAGCTGATCCATCGCGGCCACGGTCACGGCGAAGAAGTCGTGCTGGTCCGGGGCGTAGATAAAGATCTGCGTGCCGCCTTCGAATTCGCGCTGGGTCGTTTCCTTGATCAGCACCAGCGGGCCACCGTCAGCCGGCTGCTGGAGGATCGCGTCGGTGTGCCAGGCCACGTCGCCTGCGGTGTGGCGCAGGAAATAGTCATCACCCAATTGCGACCAGAGTTGCTCCACATCGTCCGGGTCGTTGCCGCCGCGCACCAGGATATCCAGGGCCGCGCTCTGGGTGCGGCGGATCTGCTCTTCGCGGTCCACCGGGTTTTCCAGGCCGCGGCGCAACGCGCGCTTGGTCTCGGTATAGAGCTGGCGCAACAGGCTGGCGCGCCACGAGTTCCAAAGGGTCGGATTGGTGGCGTTGATGTCGGAGACGGTCAGCACGTACAGGTAGTCGAGACGGGTTTCGTCGCCGACGGCCTGCGCGAAGTCATGGATTACCTGTGGGTCGGACAAATCCTTGCGCTGGGCGGTGGTGGACATGACCAGGTGGTTCTGTACCAGCCAGACAATCAGGCGGCTGTCCCACTGCGGCAACTGGTGGCGCTGGCAGAAGGCTTGCGCATCCACCGCGCCGATTTCCGAATGGTCGCCGTGTCGGCCCTTGCCGATATCGTGGTACAGGCCGGCCAGGTAGATCAGTTCAGGCTTGGGTAGCTTGGCCATCAGCTTACTGGCCAGCGGGAATTTCTCTGACACCTGGGTGTACTGCAGCTTACGCAGGTGCTTGATCAGGTTCAGGGTGTGGGCGTCGACCGTATAGATGTGGAACAGGTCGTGTTGCATCTGCCCGACGATAAAGCCGAACTCCGGCAGATAGCGCCCGAGGATGCCGTAGCGGTTCATGCGCCGCAGGTTGCGGTGGATGCCGATCTTGCACTTGAACAGTTCGATAAACAGGCTGGTATTGCGGATGTCGTTGCGAAATTCGTCGTCGATCAGGTGGCGGTTTTCCCGCAGCAAGCGGATGGTATCGGCGCGCACGCCCTTGATTTCCGGTTGCTGGGCCATCAGCACGAAGATTTCCAGCATGGCAAAGGGGGTGCGCTTGAACACGTTGTCGTGGCGCGCCTCGATATAGCCGTCGTGCAGTTGGAAGCGCGCATTGATCGGTTGCGGTGGCGCTTCGTCTTCGGGGGCCAGGATCACTTCTTCAAAATGCTGGATGATCAGGTCGCTGAGCTGGGCAATACTCATGACCACCCGGTAGTACTGCTGCATGAAGCTTTCGATACTGGTCTTCGCGTCTTCGCCTTCAAAGCCCAACAGGGCGGCGATGGAGCGCTGGTGGTCAAACAGCAGGCGGTCTTCGGAGCGTCCGGCGAGCATGTGCAGGGCGTAGCGCACCTTCCACAAAAACTCCTGGGACGAGGCCAGCAGGGCGTTTTCGCTCTCTACCAAAAAGCCTTCGCCGGCCAGGGCCCGCAGGTTCAGGGTGCCGTACTGGCGCCGGGCCACCCACAAGATGGTCTGGATGTCCCTCAGCCCGCCAGGCGAGCCCTTGACGTTGGGTTCCAGGTTGTACTCGGTGTCGTTGTACTTGTGGTGCCGGGCTTTCTGCTCGGCGCGCTTGGCGAGGAAGAACTCCTTGCTCGGCCACATATGCGCGGTGCTGGTGACTTCCAGCATGCGCTGGCGCAGGCGTTCGGGGCCGCAGATGGTGCGGCTTTCCATCAGGTTGGTGACCACGGTGAGGTCGGCACGGGCTTCTTCGGCGCATTCATCTACCGAACGCACGCTCTGACCGACTTCCAGGCCGATGTCCCACAACAGCGTCAGAAAACGCTCGATGGAATCACGAAAGATCTCGTGGTCGGCGCTGTCCAGCAGGATCAGCAGGTCGATATCGGAGTAGGGGTGCAGTTCGCCCCGGCCATAGCCGCCGACGGCCACCAGGGCGATATCGGCATCTTCGCTCCAGTCGAACTGCTCCCAGGCCTTCTGCAGGATGTTATCGACGAACCAGGCGCGATCCTCGATCAGCCGGCGGATCTCCCGGCCGCTGCGAAAACGCCCGTCGAGCACCTCGCGGGCCTGGCGGATGGCCTTCTTGAAGGCGGCAATCGGGCTTGCCTTCAGCGCCAGTTCCGCCTGGAACTGGCCACGGTCGAAGAGTTCGGGATCCACCTGGGGCATCGATCGGCTTTCCTTTCTATCTATGTGTAGGTCGCAACGTTGCTAATCCGGAAAGCCCGCTGCAAACATCAGGCCGAAACGCGGGGGATCGTGTCGTCGGCGCGCAGGGTGAAGATCTCATAGCCGGTGTCGGTGACCAGCAGGGTGTGTTCCCACTGTGCCGAGAGCTTGCGGTCCTTGGTGATGGCGGTCCAGCCGTCGCCCAGTACCTTGGTGTCGGCCTTGCCCTGGTTGATCATCGGCTCGATGGTGAAGGTCATGCCTGCCTTGAGCTCCATACCGGTGCCAGCACGGCCGTAGTGCAGGATCTGTGGCTCTTCGTGGAACACTTTGCCGATGCCGTGGCCGCAGAATTCGCGGACCACCGAAAACCCGTTCTTTTCAGCGTGCTTCTGGATCACTTCGCCGATGTCACCCAGGCGGCAGCCCGGCTTGACCAGTTCAATGGCCTTGTACATGCATTCCTGGGTGACCTGGGACAGGCGCTCGGCCCAGACCGGGACGTTGCCGACGTGGAACATACGGCTGGTGTCGCCGTGGTAGCCGTCCTTGATCACGGTGACGTCGATGTTCAGGGTGTCACCGTCTTTGAGCGGCTTGTCGCCCGGGATGCCGTGGCAGACCACGTGGTTGATCGAGGTGCAGATCGACTTGGGGAAGCCTTTGTAGTTCAGCGGCGCGGGGATGGCTTTCTGCACGTCGACAATATAGTCATGGCAGATGCGGTCCAGGGCTTCAGTGGTAACGCCGGGCTTGACGTGTTCGGCAATCATTTCCAGCACGTCTGCAGCCAGTTTGCCGGCAACGCGCATGCCTGCGATATCTTCGGCGGTTTTCAGGGTAACGGTCATACAGGCTCTCTCTAGCGCGACGCGCTGAAATCAATACGGTTTACGGGCGTGCGACAAAAAGGTGCAGCGTTCGCACAAGCCCAAAAAACGCGATTCTAACAGACGCAAGGTATAAACCATGAGTGTCTGGCTATCGCTTCTCTCTATAAGGTGCGGGTATTTTCACCCGATTCAATGGCTTGGGTGGCAGTGACGGCAAGCAAATGCGATTGCGGGTTTCGTTTTTGTCGTTGCTGTGGTATAAAATGCGCCGCTTTCCGGGGATACCCCGCAAAGCTTAAATCCACACACGTGTCGACACGATGACCTGGGTGCCGGAGGCCTTGAAGCCGCTGGTTGGTCATTGGGATACGTGGAGGCCAAACCCGACTTATTAAGGAACTATCATGTCCCAAGTCAACATGCGCGATATGCTGAAGGCCGGTGTGCACTTCGGTCACCAGACCCGTTACTGGAACCCGAAAATGGGTAAATACATTTTCGGCGCGCGTAACAAGATCCACATTATCAACCTTGAAAAAACCCTGCCAATGTTCAACGAAGCTCTGACTTTCGTAGAACGCCTGGCCCAGGGCAAAAACAAGATTCTGTTCGTCGGCACCAAGCGTTCCGCTGGCAAGATCGTTGCTGAAGAAGCAGCACGTTGCGGTTCGCCGTACGTCGATCACCGTTGGTTGGGCGGCATGCTGACCAACTTCAAAACCATCCGTGCTTCCATCAAGCGTCTGCGTGACCTTGAAGTGCAAGCCGAAGACGGTACTTTCGCCAAGCTGACCAAGAAAGAAGCGCTGATGCGCTCCCGTGACCTGGAAAAGCTCGATCGTTCCCTGGGTGGTATCAAGGACATGGGCGGTCTGCCTGACGCACTGTTCGTTATCGACGTTGATCACGAGCGCATCGCGATCACCGAAGCCAACAAGCTGGGCATCCCGGTTATCGGCGTAGTCGATACCAACAGCAGCCCGGAAGGCGTTGACTACATCATCCCAGGCAACGATGACGCAATCCGCGCTATCCAGCTGTACATGGGTTCGATGGCTGACGCTGTAATCCGTGGCCGCAACAATGTTGGCGGCGGCACCGTAGAGTTCGCTGCTGAAGAAGCACCGGTCGCTGCAGCTGAGTAATTGACGCCCTGGCGTTGACTCAGTAAGCAAAAAGGGGGCTTGGCCCCCTTTTTGCCACCTCGAAAACCATTTGTGAGCGGCACAGCTACAGCATCTGTAACGTGCAGCGGTTAACAAGGGTGGTTCGGGAAGAATTGAACGCCCGTACAAGTCGGGTGGAATGGTTGAAAACCTATCCAAGAGGAATTTGAAAATGGCAGCAATTACTGCAGCGTTGGTTAAAGAACTGCGTGAGCGTACTGGCGAAGGCATGATGGATTGCAAGAAAGCCCTGGAAAAGGCTGACGGCGACATCGAAAAAGCCATTGATGACATGCGTGCTTCGGGCGCGATCAAGGCTGCCAAGAAAGCAGGCAACGTAGCTGCTGAAGGCGCTATCGCTTTGAAAGAAGACGGCAAGTCCGCCGTTCTGCTGGAAGTGAACTCGCAGACCGACTTCCTGGCTCTGCAGGACGACTTCAAGGCATTTGTTGCTGCTAGCGTTGAAAAAGCGTTCGCCGACAAACTGACTGACGTCGCTCCGCTGATCGCCGCTCAAGAAGCCGATCGCCTGGTACTGGTCGGCAAGGTTGGCGAAAACGTCAACATCCGTCGCCTGGTACGTGTTGAAGGTGATGTTGTTGGTGGTTACCTGCACGGTAACAAGATCGGTGTTGCAGTTGTCCTCAAGGGCGGCAACGTTGAGCTGGCCAAAGACATCGCTATGCACGTAGCGGCCAGCAACCCTGAGTTCCTGCTGCCTTCGGAAGTTTCTGCCGAAGCGATCGAGCGTGAAAAAGCTGTGTTCCTGCAGCTGAACGAAGAAAAAATCAAAGGCAAGCCAGAAAACATTGTTGAGAACATGGTCAAAGGCCGTATCAGCAAGTTCCTGGCCGAAGCAAGCCTGGTTGAGCAGGCGTTCGTCAAGAACCCTGAAATCAAGGTTGGCGAACTGGCCAAGAAAGCCGGTGCTGAAATCGTTTCCTTCACCTACTTCAAAGTAGGCGACGGTATCGAGAAGCCGGTCGACAACTTCGCTGAAGAAGTTGCTGCCCAGCTGGCTGCCGCCAAGCAATAAGACAGTTTTCAACTGTCGCCCAAGAGAGGCTGCCCGCTCACGCGCGCAGCCTCTTTTCAAATGGGATGCTCAATTTTATTTGGCTTCCCTTTGGAACTGGCTTACAAAGCCGTGTTCCGATGGCGCTGTGACAGCGTCCAGCTAGAGTGAACGCAAGCCGTAAACGGCTCGCCAAGAATTTTTTAAAAATACGCCGCAGGAGAGATTCGCAATGGCTCAGCAGGGCAGTGGTTATCAGGCTCGCTATAAACGCATTCTACTCAAGCTTAGCGGCGAGGCCCTGATGGGCTCGGAAGAGTTCGGGATCGATCCCAAAGTGCTTGACCGCATGGCATTGGAAGTCGGCCAACTGGTCGGCATCGGTGTCCAGGTTGGCCTGGTGATTGGTGGTGGCAACCTGTTCCGTGGTGCAGCGCTCAGTGCGGCTGGCATGGATCGGGTCACTGGCGACCACATGGGCATGCTGGCCACTGTGATGAACGCCCTGGCCATGCGTGATGCCCTGGAGCGTGCCAATATCTCGGCCATTGTGATGTCGGCCATCTCGATGGTTGGCGTGACCGATCATTACGACCGTCGCAAAGCCATGCGTCACCTGAACGCCAAAGAGGTGGTGATCTTTGCCGCCGGTACCGGCAACCCGTTCTTCACCACCGACTCGGCGGCCTGCCTGCGCGCCATCGAAATCGATGCTGACGTGGTGCTCAAGGCCACCAAGGTTGACGGTGTCTACACTGCCGACCCATTCAAAGACCCGCATGCCGAGAAGTTCGATCATCTGACTTATGATGAAGTACTGGATCGCAAGCTGGGTGTTATGGATCTGACGGCAATCTGCCTGTGCCGCGACCACAAGATGCCGCTGCGCGTATTTAACATGAACAAGCCCGGCGCCCTGCTGAATATCGTACACGGCGGCGCAGAAGGGACTCTGATCGAGGAAGGCCAACAATGATCAACGAAATCAAGAAAGACGCCCAGGCGCGTATGCACAAATCCCTGGAATCTCTGAGCCATGCATTCGGCCAGATTCGTACCGGCAAGGCCCACCCAAGCATCCTGGGCAGCGTGATGGTGCCTTACTACGGTTCCGACACTCCGCTGAGTGGCGTGGCCAACGTGACCGTGAAAGACTCGCGCACCCTGCAGGTCGTGGCTTTCGAGCGCAATATGCTCGCTGCCGTCGACAAGGCCATCCAGAGCGCCGGCCTGAACCTCAACCCGACCAACCTGGGCGAGCTGCTGCTGATCTCCATGCCTGCGCTGACCGAAGAAACCCGTAAGGGCTTCACCAAGCAGGCGCGTAGCGCAGCGGAAGATGCCCGTGTTGCCGTGCGTAACATTCGCCGTGACGCCTTGGGTGACCTGAAAAAGCTGGTCAAGGACAAGGAAATCAGCGAAGACGAAGAGCGTCGTGCAATCGCTGATATCGATAAGCTGACCAAGGAATCCGAGGCCCTGATCACCAAGGCCACGGAAGAGAAAGAAAAGGACCTGATGGCCGTATAAGGGGTCAGGACGCTTTCATGGAAAAGACCAAGCAGACTGTGCCCTCCGTGGTGCCGCGCCATGTCGCGATCATCATGGATGGGAATAATCGCTGGGCGAAAAAACGCTTTATGCCGGGTGTCGCCGGGCATAAAGCGGGTGTCGATGCGGTACGGGCCGTGATCGAGGTGTGTGCCGAGGCCAAGGTCGAGGTATTGACCTTGTTTGCCTTCTCCAGTGAAAACTGGCAACGGCCGGCCGACGAAGTCAGCGCCTTGATGGACCTGTTCTTCAAGGCCTTGCGTCGCGAGGCCAAGCGTCTCAACGACAACAACATCAGCCTGCGTATCATCGGCGACCGCTCGCGGTTCCACCCGGAGCTGCAGGCGGCCATGCGTGAAGCCGAGGCGATCACCGCCGGTAGCAATCGCTTCGTCCTGCAAATCGCTGCCAATTACGGCGGGCAATGGGATATCGCCCAGGCCGCACAGCGTCTGGCGCGTGAAGTGCAGGCCGGCCATCTGCGACCGGAAGACATCACGCCTGAGTTGTTGCAAACCTGCCTGGTGACGGGTGACCTGCCGTTACCGGATCTATGCATCCGTACCGGGGGTGAACACCGCATCAGCAATTTCCTGTTGTGGCAGTTGGCCTATACCGAGCTGTACTTCTCCGACCTGTTCTGGCCGGACTTCAAACACGATGCCATGCGTAATGCACTGGCCGATTTCGCTTCCCGTCAGCGTCGCTTCGGTAAAACGAGCGAGCAGATCGAAGCTGGAGCCCGGGTTTAATGCTTAAACAACGAATCATCACGGCACTGATCCTGCTGCCGATCGCCCTGTGCGGGTTTTTCCTGCTTGAAGGCGCAGGCTTTGCGCTGTTCATTGGCCTGGTCGTAACCCTGGGCGCCTGGGAATGGGCGCGCCTGGCAGGGTTTGCCGAGCAGTTGCCGCGGGTGGTGTATGCCGCCGTGGTCGCGTTGCTGCTGTTCCTGATGTACATCCTGCCGGATGTCGCACCCTGGGTGCTCGGGGCGGCGGTACTGTGGTGGGCGTTGGCAACATTCCTTGTATTGACCTACCCGCGCACCAGTGGCAAGTGGTCCAGTGTCGCCTGCAAGCTGGTGATCGGCCTGCTGATCCTGCTGCCGGCCTGGCAGGGCCTGATCTATATCAAGCATATGGCCTTGGGCAACTGGTTGATCATGGCGGTGATGGTGCTGGTCTGGGGCGCGGATATCGGTGCGTATTTCTCCGGCCGTGCCTTTGGCAAGCGCAAGCTGGCCCCGGCGGTCAGTCCCGGCAAGAGCTGGGAAGGGGTGTACGGCGGGCTGGCGTTGACGTTGTTGATTACCTTGGTGGTCGGCGTTGTGCGCGAGTGGGAAACCAAGCAAATTCTCGTGGCCCTTATCGGCGCGGCAGTGGTGGTACTGATCTCGGTGGTCGGCGACCTGACCGAAAGCATGTTCAAGCGCCAGGCTGGCATCAAGGACAGCAGTAATCTGCTGCCGGGCCATGGCGGCGTGCTGGACCGCATTGACAGCCTGACGGCGGCGATCCCGGTATTTGCCGTGCTGTTGTGGATGGCTGCTTCGTGAGCCGCCTACAGCAGGTGACAGTGCTGGGCGCAACCGGCTCGGTGGGCTTAAGCACCCTGGACGTGATTGCCCGTCACCCCGAGCGCTACCAGGTATTCGCCCTGACCGGCTTCAGCCGCTTGAGCGAGCTGCTGGCGCTGTGCGTGCGGTACGTGCCGCAGTTCGCAGTGGTACCGGATGCCGTTGCTGCCCGTGGCTTGCAGGACGACCTGCGTGCTGCCGGCCTGGGCACCCAGGTGTTGGTCGGCGAGGAGGGCTTGTGCCAGGTGTCCGCTGCGCCTGAAGTGGATACCGTGGTTGCCGCCATTGTCGGTGCCGCGGGCCTGCGGCCAACCCTGGCGGCGGTCGATGCTGGCAAGAAGATCCTGTTGGCCAATAAAGAGGCGCTGGTGATGTCCGGCGCGCTGTTTATGCAGGCGGTGCGCAAAAGTGGCGCCGTGCTGTTGCCGCTGGACAGCGAGCACAATGCGATTTTCCAGTGCATGCCGGGCGACTTTGCCCGCGGCCTGAGCCAGGTGGGTGTAAGGCGCATCCTGCTGACCGCGTCCGGTGGTCCGTTCCGCCAGACACCGTTGGCCGATCTGGAACACGTTTCTCCCGATCAGGCCTGCGCCCATCCCAACTGGTCGATGGGGCGCAAGATCTCGGTGGATTCGGCGAGCATGATGAATAAGGGCCTTGAGCTGATCGAAGCCTGCTGGCTGTTTGACGCCCGGGCCGAGCAGGTCGAGGTGGTGATTCATCCGCAAAGCGTGATTCACTCCCTGGTCGACTATGTGGATGGTTCGGTGCTGGCCCAGTTGGGCAACCCGGACATGCGTACGCCGATTGCCAATGCCCTGGCATGGCCCGAGCGCATCGACTCGGGTGTGGCACCCCTGGATCTGTTTGCCATTGCACGCCTGGATTTCGAAGCGCCGGATGATCAGCGTTTCCCTTGCCTGCGCCTGGCGCGTGAAGCGGCAGAGGCGGGCAACAGCGCTCCGGCGATGTTGAATGCGGCCAATGAGGTGGCGGTTGCCGCGTTTCTTGATCGGCGCATCCGCTTCCCACAGATCGCGAGTATCATCGAGGAAATTTTAAGTCTCGAGCCGGTGGTTGCCGTGAATGATTTGGGCGCCGTGTTCGAGGCCGATGCCAAGGCCCGGGTCTTGGCCGAGCAATGGTTGAAACGCCACGCAGGTTAGTCGGCAGGCGCGGGATTGGAATGCGGAGAAATTAGATGAGTGCGCTCTACATGATTGTCGGCACCCTGGTTGCTCTGGGTGTGCTGGTCACTTTTCACGAGTTTGGTCATTTTTGGGTGGCGCGGCGTTGTGGCGTCAAAGTCCTGCGTTTTTCCGTGGGTTTCGGCATGCCGCTGCTGCGCTGGCATGACCGGCGTGGCACCGAATTCGTGATTGCCGCAATTCCCTTGGGCGGCTACGTCAAGATGCTCGACGAGCGCGAAGGCGAAGTACCGGCCGATCAGTTGGATCAATCTTTCAATCGCAAGACCGTTCGTCAGCGTATCGCTATCGTGGCTGCCGGCCCGATCGCCAACTTCCTGCTGGCCATGGTGTTCTTCTGGGTCCTGGCAATGCTGGGCAGCCAGCAGGTGCGCCCGGTCATCGGTGCGGTGGAGGCGGGCAGTATTGCCGCCAAGGCTGGATTGAGCGCCGGCCAGGAAATCGTCGCCATTGATGGTGAGCCGACCACGGGTTGGGGTGCGGTCAATCTGCAATTGGTCCGGCGCCTGGGTGAAAGTGGCACGGTGCAGTTGGTGGTGCGCGAACAGGACTCGACAGCCGAGACGCCGCGCGAGCTGGTGTTGGACAAGTGGCTCAAGGGCGCCGACGAGCCTGATCCGATCAAGTCCCTGGGCATTCGTCCGTGGCGCCCGGCACTGCCGCCGGTATTGGCAGAACTCGATCCCAAGGGCCCGGCCCAGGCTGCCCGCCTGAAGACCGGTGACCGCTTGCTGGCCCTCGACGGCCAGGCACTGGGTGACTGGCAGCAAGTGGTCGATCTGGTTCGTGTACGTCCTGATACGAAAATTGTGCTGAAAGTCGAGCGCGACGGTGCTCAAATCGACGTCCCTGTCACCCTCGCGGTGCGCGGGGAGGCCAAAGCAGCCGGCGGGTATCTGGGGGCCGGGGTCAAAGGTGTCGAATGGCCGCCATCGATGGTGAGAGAGGTCAGTTTCGGGCCATTGGCGGCAATTGGCGAGGGTGCGCGACGCACTTGGACCATGAGCGTACTGACCCTCGATTCGCTGAAGAAAATGTTGTTCGGCGAGCTCTCGGTAAAAAACTTGAGTGGACCGATAACCATTGCTAAAGTGGCGGGCGCTTCTGCCCAGTCGGGTGTTGCTGATTTCCTGAATTTCCTGGCTTATCTGAGTATTAGCCTTGGGGTTCTGAATTTGTTGCCCATTCCAGTATTGGATGGGGGGCATCTGTTGTTTTATCTCGTCGAGTGGGTGCGTGGTCGCCCCTTGTCGGATCGGGTGCAGGGTTGGGGGATACAGATCGGTATCAGTTTGGTGGTCGGGGTGATGTTGTTAGCTCTGGTCAACGATCTGGGACGTCTGTAACGCTTCGCTGAATTGCGAATCTGCCGCATTTTGCGGCAGTTTGTTTATTGCCAGTTGGAATAAGAAAGGACTTCATGAAACGTCTGCTGCTAACTGCGGTTCTCACCGTATTGATGATCGCCGAAGTTCACGCCGAGTCCTTCACCATCTCCGATATTCGCGTCAACGGCCTCCAGCGGGTTTCCGCGGGTAGCGTGTTTGGCGCCTTGCCGTTGAACGTTGGGGAACAGGCTGACGACCGTCGCCTGGTGGAATCCACTCGTGCGCTGTTCAAAACCGGCTTCTTTCAAGATATCCAACTGGGTCGTGAAGGCAACGTCCTGGTCATCACTGTCGTCGAGCGACCTTCTGTCGCCAGTATCGAGATCGAAGGCAACAAGGCGATCTCTACTGAAGACTTGATGAAAGGTCTCAAGCAATCCGGCCTGGCCGAAGGCGAGATCTTCCAGCGAGCCACCCTCGAAGGCGTGCGTAACGAACTGCAGCGTCAGTACGTGGCCCAGGGCCGCTACTCCGCCTCCGTGGAAACCGAAGTGGTGCCGCAGCCGCGCAACCGTGTCGGCCTGAAGGTCAACATCAACGAAGGCACCGTGGCGGCGATCCAGCACATCAACGTGGTGGGCAACACCAAGTTCGCTGACGAAGACCTGATCGACCTGTTCGAACTCAAGACCACCAACTGGCTGTCGTTCTTCAAGAACGACGACAAGTACGCCCGTGAAAAGCTTTCCGGCGACCTGGAGCGTCTGCGCTCTTACTACCTGGACCGCGGCTATATCAACATGGATATCGCTTCGACCCAGGTGTCCATCACCCCGGACAAGAAGCACGTGTACATCACGGTCAACGTCAACGAAGGCGAGAAGTATCGCGTTCGTGACGTGAAGCTCAGCGGCGACCTGAAAGTGCCTGAAGACCAGGTCAAGTCCCTGCTGCTGGTCCAGAAGGACCAGGTGTTCTCGCGCAAGCTGATGACCACCACTTCCGAATTGATCACCCGTCGCCTGGGTAACGAAGGCTATACCTTCGCCAACGTCAACGGCGTGCCGACCCCACATGATGATGACCACACCGTGGACATCACCTTTGTCGTCGATCCAGGCAAGCGTGCCTACGTCAACCGCATCAACTTCCGTGGCAACACCAAGTCCGAGGACGAAGTGCTGCGTCGCGAAATGCGCCAGATGGAAGGTGGCTGGGCTTCGACCTACCTGATCGACCAGTCCAAGACCCGTCTTGAGCGCCTGGGCTTCTTCAAGGAAGTCAACGTCGAGACCCCGGCCGTACCGGGTGTGGATGACCAGGTCGACGTGAACTACGCCGTCGAAGAGCAAGCATCCGGCTCGATCACCGCCAGTGTCGGCTTTGCACAGAGTGCCGGCCTGATCCTCGGTGGCTCGATCACCCAGAACAACTTCCTGGGTACCGGTAACAAGGTTTCCATTGGCCTGACTCGCAGTGAATACCAGAGCCGCTACAACTTCGGTTATGTGGACCCCTACTGGACTGCTGACGGTGTGAGCCTGGGCTACAACGCCTTCTACCGCACCACCGACTACAAAGACCTCGACGTCGACGTTGCAAGCTATGCGATCGACAGCCTGGGTGCCGGTGTCAACGTGGGCTACCCGATCAGTGAGACCTCGCGTCTGACCTTCGGCCTGACCGCGCAGCAGGATGAGATCAAGACCGGTGTCTACACCGTGGACGAGATCTTCGACTTTACCCGCCGCGAAGGTGACAAGTTCCTCAACTTCAAGGCCTCGGCCGGTTGGTCCGAGTCCACCCTGAACAAAGGCGTGCTGGCCACCCGTGGTCACTCCCAGAGCTTGACCCTGGAAGCCACCACCCCAGGTAGCGACCTGTCGTTCTTCAAACTCGACTACCGTGGTCAGTTGTTCACGCCGTTGAGCGATAACTACACCATGCGCCTGCACACTGAATTGGGCTATGGTGATGGCTACGGCTCGACCGATGGCCTGCCGTTCTACGAGAACTACTACGCCGGTGGCTTCAACTCCGTACGTGGCTTTAAGGACAGCACCCTGGGTCCTCGTGGTACGCCGAGCCGTGGTGTTGCCGAAACCGGTAACGTCGGCACTGTGCGTGACTCGGACAATGACCCGCTGCCGTTCGGTGGTAACGTGTTGATTCAAGGTGGTGCGGAAATTCTCTTCCCGCTGCCGTTCGTCAAGGACCAGCGCTCCCTGCGGACCTCGGTCTTCTGGGATGTGGGTAACGTATTCGACTCCAAGTGCGAGCAGATCCGTAACCCGAGTGGCTTGAAGTCCAACACCCAGTGCAACGACGTCAGCCTGAGCAATCTGGCCAGCTCCGTGGGTGTAGGTGTGACCTGGATTACTGCCCTGGGTCCATTGAGCTTCGCCTTGGCGATGCCAATCAAGAAACCGGATAACGCTGAAACCCAGATTTTCCAATTTTCCCTCGGCCAGACGTTCTAAGCGTCCGACCCAAGATAACGACAACGGATTCTGTAGGAGTGCATCGTGCGTAAGTTGACTCAATTGGTTCTTCTGGCAACCGTGCTGGTCGCAACCCCGGCGTTTGCCGAAATGAAAATCGCCGTCCTGAACTATCAGATGGCCCTGCTGGAATCCGATGCGGCCAAGAAGTACGCCGTGGATGCCGAGAAAAAATTCGGTCCGCAACTGACCAAACTCAAGACCCTGGAAAGCAGTGCCAAGGGCATCCAGGATCGCCTGGTCGCCGGCGGTGACAAAATGCAGCAAGGCGAGCGCGAGCGTCTGGAGCTTGAGTTCAAGCAAAAGGCCCGTGACTATCAGTTCCAGTCCAAGGAACTGAACGAGGCCAAGGCTGTTGCTGACCGTGAAATGCTCAAGCAACTGAAGCCAAAACTCGACAGCGCTGTGGAAGAAGTCATCAAGAAAGGTGCCTTTGACCTGGTCTTCGAGCGTGGCGCCGTGATCGACGTCAAGCCTCAATACGACATCACCCGCCAGGTGATCGAGCGCATGAACCAGCTGAAGTAAGCCATGACCGCGACTATCAAACTCGGCGAGTTGGCCGAGTTCCTGGGGGCCACCTTGCGTGGCTCCAAGGAGAAGGAAATCACTGGGCTAGCCACCTTGCAGGAGGCTGGCCCAGCTCAGTTGAGCTTCCTTGCAAATCCCCAATACCGTAAATACCTGGGCGACAGCCAGGCTGCAGCAGTATTGCTGAAGGCCGCTGACGCCGAGACGTTTGCCGGGGATGCGCTGGTGGTGCCCGACCCTTACGCTGCTTACGCGCGGGTTTCCCATCTGTTCGACCCCAAGCCCAAGGCCGCCCCAGGCATTCATCCGTCTGCGGTGATCGCCGACGACGCACAGGTTGATCCTGCGGCGAGCATTGGTGCTTTCGCGGTGATCGAGAGCGGTGCGCGCATTGGTGCAGGCGTGACGGTCGGTGCCCATTGCTTTATCGGTGCCCGCAGCGAAATCGCCGCAGGTGGCTGGCTCGCACCACGCGTGACCCTGTACCACGATGTGCGTATCGGGCAGCGGGTGGTGATTCAGTCGGGTGCCGTGATCGGTGGCGAGGGCTTCGGCTTCGCCAACGAGAAAGGCATCTGGCAGAAGATTGCCCAGGTCGGCGGTGTGCTGATCGGTGATGATGTGGAGATTGGCGTCAACACTGCCGTTGATCGCGGGGCCCTGGCCGATACCGTGATTGGCAATGGTGTGAAGCTCGACAACCAGATCCAGATCGCCCACAACGTGCAGATTGGCGATCACACGGCCATGGCTGCGTGCGTCGGCATCTCCGGCAGCACCAAGATCGGTAAGCATTGCATGCTGGCCGGTGGTGTCGGTTTGGTGGGCCATATTGAAGTCTGCGACAACGTATTCATTACCGGCATGACCATGGTGACCCATTCGATTACCGAGCCTGGGGCCTATTCTTCCGGTACGGCGATGCAACCCGCGGCTGAGTGGCGCAAGAGCGCGGCCCGTTTAAGGCAGCTCGACGACATGGCGCGGCGCCTGAAACATCTGGAAAAGCGTGTTGGGGACGTGACCCCTGGCAGTAATGTTTCATCAGATGGCTGATACCATTTCCATATCAAGTGTGCACAGCAGCTAGACTGCCTTCTTGATTTGCTAGAGGGGCGTGCCTTAGTCCGCGCGCCCCCAATCTTTATTACAGGCTTCCCCCCGAAATGATGGACATCAACGAGATTCGCGAATACCTGCCTCACCGTTACCCGTTCCTGCTGGTGGACCGTGTAGTGGAGCTGAATGTTGAGGAAAAGCGCATTCGTGCCTACAAGAATGTCAGCATCAATGAACCATTTTTCAATGGTCACTTCCCCGCGCATCCAATCATGCCGGGCGTATTGATCATCGAGGCGATGGCGCAGGCCGCTGGCATCCTGGGTTTTAAAATGCTCGACCTGAAGCCTGCCGATGGCACGCTTTACTATTTCGTGGGCTCCGACAAGCTGCGTTTCCGCAACCCGGTCACCCCAGGCGACCAGTTGATCCTGGAAGCCAAGTTCGTGAGCTGCAAGCGCCAGATCTGGAAATTCGAATGCCAGGCCTCCGTTGACGGCAAGCCTGTGTGCTCCGCCGAAATCATCTGTGCGGAACGCAAACTATGAGTTTGATTGACCCTCGCGCAATCATCGATCCGACGGCCGTGCTGGCCGCCGACGTTGAGGTCGGCCCTTGGTCGATCATCGGCGCAGGTGTGGAAATCGGCGAGGGGACAGTCATCGGGCCACACGTGATCCTCAAGGGTCCGACCCGCATTGGCAAACACAACCGCATCTACCAGTTTTCCTCGGTAGGCGAAGACACGCCGGACATGAAGTACAAGGGTGAAGAAACCCGCCTGGTAATCGGTGATCACAACATCATTCGTGAAGGCGTGACCATTCATCGTGGCACTGTGCAGGACCGGGCAGAAACCACCCTGGGCGATCACAACCTGGTGATGGCCTACGCGCACATCGGCCACGACAGCGTGATTGGCAACCACTGCATCCTGGTCAATAACACCGCGCTGGCCGGCCATGTACATGTTGACGACTGGGCGATCCTGTCCGGTTTCACCCTGGTGCATCAGTACTGCCATATCGGCGCTCACAGCTTTTCCGGCATGGGTACTGCTATTGGCAAGGATGTCCCGGCGTTCGTCACGGTATTTGGCAACCCAGCCGAAGCCCGCAGCATGAACTTCGAAGGCATGCGCCGACGCGGTTTCAGCGAAGAAGCGATCCACGCCCTGCGTCGCGCCTATAAGGTGGTCTATCGCCAGGGGCTGACGGTTGACCAGGCCCTGGGCGAGTTGGCCGAGCCGGCGGCGCTGTTTCCCGAAGTTGCCATCTTCCGTGATTCGATCCAGGCATCGACTCGCGGCATCACCCGCTGATCATGGCCACGCTGCGTATTGCATTGGTGGCCGGAGAAGCTTCCGGCGATATCCTGGGCGCGGGCCTGATGCGCGCTATCAAGGCGCAGCATCCGGCGGTGGAATTCATCGGGGTCGGTGGCCCATTGATGCAGGCTGAAGGCCTGACTTCCTACTTTCCCATGGAGCGGTTGTCGGTCATGGGGTTGGTGGAAGTATTGGGGCGCCTGCGCGAGCTACTGGCTCGGCGCAAACTGCTGATCCAGACCCTGATTGCAGAAAAACCGGACGTCTTTATCGGTATCGACGCCCCGGACTTCACCCTCAATATCGAACTCAAACTGCGTCAGGCCGGAATCAAGACCGTCCATTACGTCAGCCCCTCCGTGTGGGCATGGCGGCAGAAGCGTGTCTTGAAAATCCGCGAAGGCTGCGACCTGATGCTGACCCTGTTGCCTTTCGAGGCGCGATTCTACGAAGAGCAGGGCGTGCCGGTAAGGTTTGTCGGCCATACCCTGGCCGATACCATCCCGCTGCAGGCTGACCGTGCCGCCGCCCGCGCCGAATTGGGGCTGGCCGACGGGCCGTTGGTGGCGTTGATGCCTGGCAGTCGTGGCGGTGAAGTCGGGCGCCTGGGCGCATTGTTTTTCGATGCAGCCGAGCGCTTGCTGGCCTTGAAGCCGGGTGTGCGGTTTGTGCTGCCGTGCGCCAGCCCGCAGCGGCGCGCACAGATCGAAGCCTTGCTGGTGGGGCGCGACCTGCCGTTGACGCTGCTCGACGGCGGTTCGCACCTGGCCCTGGCCGCGTGTGATGCAGTGTTGATCGCTTCCGGTACGGCCACGCTGGAAGCGTTGCTCTACAAGCGCCCAATGGTCGTTGCCTATCGATTGGCACCGCTGACCTACTGGATTCTCAAGCGCATGGTCAAAAGTCCCTACATCTCCTTGCCCAACTTGCTTGCCCAGCGTTTGTTGGTACCGGAGTTGCTGCAGGACGCTGCGACGCCCGAAGCATTGGCCCAGACCATTGCGCCGTTGATCGACGGCGGCGAAGAGCAGACCCGTGGGTTTGACGAAATTCACCGTACCTTGCGCCGTGATGCGTCGAACCAGGCAGCAGATGCTGTATTGACGTTGATCGGCCGCCAGCAGGAAACCCTATGAAGACGCAAATGGGCCTGGATTTCAGCCTGGTCGCTCAAACACACGAATTGGTCGCCGGTGTCGATGAAGTAGGGCGCGGCCCGCTGTGTGGCGCGGTGGTGACTGCGGCGGTGATTCTTGACCCGAGTCGCCCGATTCTCGGCCTCAACGATTCGAAGAAGCTCACCGAAGCCCGTCGTGAAAAGCTTTTTGACGAAATTTGCGAAAAGGCCCTTAGTTGGCATATCGCCAGGGCTGAGGTCGAGGAAATCGACGAGCTGAATATTCTCCATGCCACGATGCTGGCCATGCAACGCGCCGTCGAGGGCCTGCACATCACCCCGAAGCTGGCGATGATCGACGGTAATCGCTGCCCGAAGTTGGCGATGCCCGCCGAAGCAGTGGTCAAGGGGGATAGCAAGGTTCCGGCGATTGCCGCCGCATCGATCCTGGCCAAGGTCAGTCGCGACCGTGAAATGGCGGCGTTCGAGTTGATCTATCCGGGCTATGGCATCGGTGGCCACAAAGGCTACCCGACGCCCGTTCATCTGGAAGCCCTGGCGCGATTGGGCCCGACACCGATCCACCGCCGCTCGTTCGCCCCGGTCCGCCAGGCTTACGAGGTGCGCGAAAGCCTGGTCGAGATTTAGGCGCAGGCTGATGTTTTACTCAAGGCCCGGTACAATCCGGGCCTTGTTGTTTTCACACGTATCTAGACAGGATCACTATGCCGGCTTCATTCGTTCACCTGCGCCTGCACACTGAATACTCCCTGGTCGACGGCCTGGTACGGATCAAACCGCTGGTCAAAACCCTGGTGGGCATGAACATGCCTGCCGTTGCGGTCACTGACCAGAACAACATGTGTTCCCTGGTCAAGTTCTACAAGAATGCCATGGGCGCCGGGATCAAGCCGATCTGCGGCGCCGACTTGTGGCTGTCCAACAAAGACCCGGACAACGCCCTGAGCCGTATCAGCCTGTTGGCGATGAATGGCGTGGGCTATCGCAACCTGACTGAACTGATTTCCCGTGGTTTCATCGACGGCCAGCGCAATGGCTCGATCATCATCGAGCGCGAATGGGTCGCCGAGGCCAGCGAAGGCCTGATCATGCTATCGGCGGCTAAAGAGGGCGAGATCGGGATCGCCCTGCTCGGCGGTAATCCGCACGAGGCACAAGTGCTGGCGAGCGAGTGGATGCAGGTCTTCCCTGGTCGCTTCTATCTGGAAGTGCAGCGCACCAACCGCCCCAATGACGAAGAGCACTTGCATGCCGCCGTGGCCCTGGCCGAAAAGCTGGGTGCACCGCTGGTGGCTACCAACGATGTGCGCTTTATCAAGAAGGAAGACTTCGAGGCCCACGAAACCCGCGTGTGCATCGGTGAGGGGCGGGCGCTGGACGATCCGCGTCGCTCGAAAAACTACAGCGAAGAGCAATACCTCAAGAGTGCCGAGGAAATGGCCGAGCTGTTCAGTGACCTGCCCGAGGCGCTGGAAAACTCCGTCGAAATTGCCAAGCGCTGCAACATTGAAGTGAAGCTGGGCAAGCACTTCCTGCCCAACTTCCCGATTCCCGATGGCATGACCATCGATGAGTATTTCCGCAAGGTGTCCTTTGATGGCCTGGAAGAGCGTCTATCCGTTCTGCTGCCCAAAGACACGACTGAGGATTACGAAGCCAAGCGCCAGGTGTATGTCGACCGGCTGAATTTCGAGCTGGATATCATCATCCAGATGGGGTTCCCCGGTTACTTCCTGATCGTAATGGACTTTATCCAGTGGGCCAAAAGCAACGGCGTGCCGGTGGGGCCTGGCCGGGGGTCGGGTGCCGGGTCGCTGGTGGCCTATGTGCAGAAGATCACCGACCTCGATCCGCTGGAATATGACCTGCTGTTCGAACGGTTCCTGAACCCGGAACGGGTATCGATGCCCGACTTCGACGTCGACTTCTGCATGGATGGTCGCGACCGGGTTATCGAATATGTGGCCGAAAAATACGGTCGCAATGCGGTAAGCCAGATCATTACCTTCGGTTCCATGGCTGCCAAGGCGGTAATCCGCGACGTGGCGCGGGTGCAGGGCAAGTCCTACGGCCTGGCGGATCGTCTGTCGAAGATGATTCCTTTCGAAGTCGGCATGACCCTGGAAAAGGCCTACGAACAGGAAGAAATCCTGCGTGACTTCATCAAGGTCGATGAAGAAGCTGCCGAAATCTGGGACATGGCCCGCAAGCTTGAAGGCGTGGTGCGTAACGTCGGCAAGCACGCCGGTGGTGTGGTAATTGCGCCGACCAAGCTCACAGACTTTTCGCCGATCTATTGCGACGAAGAGGGCGGTGGCCTGGTAACCCAGTTCGACAAGGATGACGTCGAGGCGGCCGGCCTGGTGAAGTTCGACTTCCTCGGCCTGCGGACCCTGACGATCATCGATTGGGCGCTCAAGACCATCAACCGCGAGCGGGCCAAGGTCGATGAGGCACCGCTGGATATCGCCTTTATCCCGCTGGACGACAAGCCGACCTACGCCCTGCTGCAAAAGGCCGAGACCACCGCGGTGTTCCAGCTTGAGTCCCGCGGTATGAAGGAGCTGATCAAAAAGCTCAAGCCCGACTGCCTGGAAGACTTGATCGCACTGGTGGCCCTGTTCCGTCCGGGCCCGCTGCAATCGGGCATGGTTGACGACTTTATCAACCGTAAGCACGGGCGCGCCGAACTGGCCTACCCGCACTCCGATTACCAGTACGAGGGCCTCAAGCCAGTACTGGCACCGACCTACGGCATCATCCTGTATCAGGAACAGGTGATGCAGATCGCCCAGGTCATGGCCGGCTACACCCTCGGCGGTGCAGACATGCTGCGTCGCGCCATGGGTAAGAAAAAGCCCGAGGAAATGGCCAAGCAGCGCGGCGGTTTCATTGAAGGTTGCGCCACCAACAATATCGACGCTGACCTTGCCGGTAACATCTTTGACCTGGTAGAAAAGTTCGCCGGTTATGGCTTCAACAAATCCCACTCCGCCGCCTACGGCCTGGTGTCATACCAGACTGCCTGGCTGAAAGCCCACTACCCGGCGCCTTTCATGGCGGCGGTGCTTTCAGCGGATATGCACAACACCGACAAGGTCGTGACCTTGATCGAAGAAGTGCGGACCATGAAGCTGCGTCTCGACGCGCCGGACGTGAACGCCTCGGAGTTCAAGTTCACCGTGAACGACGAAGGCCGCATCATCTACGGCCTGGGCGCGATCAAAGGCGTGGGCGAGGGCCCGGTCGAGGCGATCACCGAGGCGCGCCAGGACGGTCCTTTCAAGGATCTGTTCGACTTCTGCGCTCGGGTCGACCTCAAGCGCATCAACAAACGTACCCTCGATGGCCTGATCCGCAGCGGTGCACTTGACCGCCTCGGGCCGTATTTCCATGACGAGCCGAAGGCCTACCAGGCCAATATCGACCGTAATCGCGCGGTACTGCTGACCGCCATGGAAGAAGCGATCAAGGCTGCCGAACAAACTGCCCGGACCCACGACAGCGGGCATGCCGACCTGTTCGGCGGGCTGTTCGTCGAAGAAGACGCCGATGTGTATGCCAACCACCGCAAGGCCAAGGAGCTGACCCTCAAGGAGCGGCTCAAGGGTGAAAAAGACACACTGGGCCTGTACCTCACCGGTCACCCGATTGATGAATATGAAGGCGAGATCCGCCGATTTGCCCGCCAGCGCATCATCGACCTGAAGCCGGCGCGCGATACCCAGACTGTCGCCGGGATGATCATTGCCTTGCGGGTGATGAAGAACAAAAAGGGCGACAAGATGGGTTTCATCACCCTCGACGACCGCTCCGGGCGTATCGAAGCGTCGCTGTTTGCCGACGCCTTCCACTCCGCGCAGTCGCTGTTGCAGACCGACGCGATGGTGGTGGTGGAAGGGGAGGTCAGCAACGATGACTTCTCCGGCGGCCTGCGCCTGCGGATCAAGCGGGTGATGAGCATGGAAGATGCCCGTACCAACCTGGCCGAAAGCCTGCGCCTGAAGGTCAAAACCGAGGCGCTCAAGGGCGATCAGCTACGCTGGCTGGGGGATCTGCTCAAGCGTCACCGTGGCGCATGCCCGGTGACCATGGAGTACACCGGCAACGACGCCAAGGCGATGTTGCAGTTCGGCGAGACGTGGCGAATTGACCCGGCTGATGGCTTGATTCAAGCATTGCGTGACCAGTTCGGGCGTGACAACGTCTTCCTCCAATACCGTTGACGGTCAGGGCTGCCCTTGTACCCCTGACCTCGACTCAACATTTAATCTCGACCTTGACGCGCCTCTCCCTTAAGGTAGGGCGCGAATAGACAACCGGCTGGCCAGGCACTCCCTGGCCGTCGACCCAAGACGGACGCTTATGAACCCGAATTTTCTTGATTTCGAACAGCCGATCGCTGACCTGCAAGCCAAGATCGAAGAGCTGCGCCTGGTCGGCAATGACAATTCGCTGAATATCGGCGATGAAATCTCCCGCCTGCAAGACAAGAGCAAGACGCTCACCGAAGACATCTTCGGCAAGCTGACCAGCTGGCAGATCGCGCGCCTGGCCCGCCACCCACGCCGTCCGTATACCCTGGACTACATCGATCACATCTTCACCGAGTTTGACGAGTTGCACGGCGACCGTCACTTCTCCGATGACGCGGCGATTGTCGGCGGTATTGCCCGCCTCGACGACCAGCCCGTGATGGTGATCGGTCACCAGAAAGGCCGCGAAGTGCGCGAGAAAGTGCGTCGCAACTTCGGCATGCCGCGTCCAGAAGGCTACCGCAAGGCTTGCCGCCTGATGGAGATGGCTGAACGCTTCAAGATGCCGATCCTGACCTTTATCGACACCCCGGGTGCCTACCCAGGCATCGACGCTGAAGAGCGCAACCAGAGCGAAGCGATTGCCTGGAACCTGCGGGTGATGGCACGCCTGAAAACCCCGATCATCGCGACCGTGATTGGTGAAGGCGGTTCCGGCGGTGCGTTGGCCATTGGCGTCTGCGACCAATTGAACATGCTGCAGTATTCCACCTACGCGGTGATCTCGCCGGAAGGTTGCGCCTCGATCCTGTGGAAAACCGCAGAAAAGGCTCCGGATGCTGCCGAAGCCATGGGTATTACCGCTGATCGCCTCAAAGGCCTGGGCATTGTCGACAAAGTAATCGCCGAGCCCCTGGGCGGCGCCCATCGCGACCCGGCTGCTGCGTCGGCCACCATCCGCGCTGAGCTCTGTGCGCAGTTGGACATGCTCAAGAAGTTCGATAACGAGGCGCTGCTGGCCCGTCGTTATGAGCGCCTGATGAGCTACGGTCTCTAAGCCACTGCGTTACCCATGTGGGAGCGGGCTTGCTCGCGATAGCAATGTGTCAGTGCCAGATTGGTTGACTGGTACACCGCTATCGCGGGCAAGCCCGCTCCCACATTTGCTTTGTATATGCTTGGTTAACGTATTCCAGTTTTGTGGCGGTAACGTGCGATGAAACCAACTCTAACCGCCAAACTTCTGCAAACCCTCGCCCCGTGGCGCAACGCCTCGGCCTGGCATATCGCTTTCTCCGGCGGGCTCGACTCTACGGTCCTGCTGCACCTTCTCGCCGATCTGGCAAAACACCAGTCCTTGCCGCCCCTGCAGGCGATTCACGTTCACCATGGCCTCCAGGCTGCGGCTGACGCGTGGCCCGCGCATTGTCAGGCGGTCTGTGATGGCGCAGGTGTGTCGCTGCGGATCATGCCAGTGCAAGTGCAGGCAGGTGCAAGCCTCGAGCGTGCGGCCCGTGATGCGCGCTACCAGGCGTTTGCCGAAGCGATCGCTCCAGGGGAATTGCTACTCACAGGCCAGCATCGTGACGATCAGGCCGAAACCCTGTTGTTCCGCCTGCTGCGGGGCGCCGGGGTGCGGGGCCTCACTGGCATGCCAGTACAGCGTCCCTTGGGCGAAGGCTGGCTGGCGCGGCCGCTGTTGGACGTGTCGCGGGCCGAGCTGGAAACCTACGCTCGCGAACAGCAACTGAGCTGGATCGAAGACCCGTCCAACGGTGACTCACGTTTCTCCCGCAATTATCTGCGTCATCAAGTGTTCCCGCAGCTCACTGCGCGCTGGCCCCAAGCGGTAAATACCCTGGCGCGGACCGCAGGGCATCTGGCGCAGGCCCAAGAGCTGCTTGATGAACTGGCGCAATTGGATGTGCAGGCCGCCCAGTTGCCATCGGCATTTCCCTGGCTGGCGTTGCCCTCGTTGGCGCTTGCGCCGTTGCGTGATCTTTCCGACGCCCGGCAGCGCAATGCCCTGCGTTACTGGCTGGCGCCCCTGACGCCCTTGCCCGACAGCGAGCACTGGGTCGGCTGGAATACCCTGCGTGATGCCAAGGCTGACGCACAGCCAGTGTGGCGTTTGGCCGACGGCCAATTGCACCGTTGCGACGATCGCATCTGGTGGGTGCCTGCCGCTTGGTCGGAATTTTCCGACACTGCGCTAAGCTGGCCACACCCGCAAAACCCACTACAGTTACCTGGCAACGGCCAGCTGTATTTCAGCGCAAATGCCCCTGAAGGCCCTTTGAGCATCGGCTACCGCCAGGGCGGTGAAGTCATGGAAGTGCCAGGTCGTGGCCGGCGTGACCTCAAGCGTTTGCTCAACGAAAGTGCGGTGCCGGGTTTTATCCGTGGCAGATTGCCGCTGCTGTACCAGGGCTCCCGGCTACTGGCTGTGGCCAACCTGGCGAGGGCCTCGACAGGGCAGGGGGATGACTGGCAATTACATTGGGCGCCACCAACCTGCGATCAAGGTTTGAGCTGATAGCGCCTTTCCGGTAGACTACGCTCCCTTCTTGATACAACTTCTGTGGATTCTCCTGAAACACAGTTGTTGCCGATTACCAAGCAGTCTTTGCTGGGCGATTCCAAAAAATGTGTAGCGATCAACGTACCGGTGTTCCATTGCTGGTCTGTCACAACGCGGCGGTTTTTTTGAAAGGTGCACTGTGATTAATGCAGGTGATCGGGGGCTTCGGCCTTCCTTCGCTTTCCCCGGCGGCTCCGACCGCTTTAACGCAGACTTCTAGGGTTTTTCATGACGCGCTACATATTCGTCACGGGCGGTGTTGTTTCTTCATTGGGGAAAGGCATTGCCTCCGCTTCGTTGGCGGCCATCCTGGAGGCGCGGGGACTTAAGGTCACCATGCTCAAGCTGGACCCGTACATCAACGTCGACCCGGGCACCATGAGCCCGTTCCAGCACGGTGAAGTGTTCGTCACCCATGACGGCGCCGAGACCGACCTGGACCTGGGCCACTACGAGCGGTTCATCCGCACGACCATGACCCAGAACAACAACTTCACCACTGGCCGTGTCTACGAGCACGTGCTGCGCAAAGAGCGCCGTGGTGACTACCTGGGTGCAACCATCCAGGTGATCCCGCACATCACCGACGAAATCAAGCGCCGCATCATCAAGGGTGCAGGCGATGCCGACGTGGCGATGGTCGAGATCGGTGGCACCGTGGGTGACATCGAATCCCAGCCGTTCCTCGAAGCCATCCGCCAATTGCGTTTCGAAGTCGGCGCCAAGCGCGCGATGCTGATGCACCTGACGCTGGTGCCATACATCGCCACTGCCGGCGAAACCAAAACCAAGCCAACCCAGCATTCGGTCAAGGAACTGCGTTCCATCGGCCTGCAGCCGGACGTGCTGGTGTGCCGCTCCGATCACCCGATCGACATTTCCTCGCGTCGCAAGATCGCCCAGTTCACCAACGTTGAAGAGCGTGCGGTGATTGCCCTGGAAGACGCCGACACCATCTACAAGATCCCGGGCATCCTGCATTCCCAAGGCCTGGATGATTTTGTGGTCGAGCGTTTCGGCCTGCAGTGCAACGGTGCGGACTTGTCCGAGTGGGAAGCGGTGGTTGACGCCAAGCTCAACCCTGAGCACGAAGTGACCATCGCCATGGTCGGCAAGTACATGGAACTGCTGGACGCGTACAAGTCGCTGATCGAAGCGATGAGCCACGCGGGTATCAGCAACCGGACCAAGGTCAACCTGCGCTACATCGATTCCGAAGATATCGAGAACCAGGGCACCGCCCTGCTCGAAGGTGTTGACGCTATCCTCGTACCAGGCGGTTTCGGCCTGCGTGGCGTGGAAGGCAAGATCACTGCCGTGCAGTACGCTCGCGAGAACAAGGTGCCGTACCTGGGTATCTGCCTGGGCATGCAAGTGGCCGTCATCGAGTTCGCCCGTAACGTGCTGGGCTGGAAAGACGCCAACTCCACCGAGTTCGATCACACCAGCGGCCACCCGGTCGTGGGCCTGATCACCGAGTGGGAAGATGCCACCGGCGCTGTCGAAACCCGCACCGAAACCTCCGACCTGGGCGGCACCATGCGTCTGGGCGCACAGGATTGCCTGCTGGAGTCCGGTTCGCTGGTGCACGACTGCTATGGCAAGGATGTGATTGTCGAGCGTCACCGTCATCGTTATGAGGTGAACAACAACCTGCTGCCGCAGATCAAGGAAGCCGGCCTGAAAATCTCCGGTCGCTCCGGTGATGGCAAGCTGGTGGAAGTGGTCGAAGCCCCGGATCATCCATGGTTCGTCGCTTGCCAGTTCCACCCTGAGTTCACGTCGACCCCGCGCGACGGTCACCCGTTGTTCAGCGGTTTCGTCAAGGCTGCACTGACGCAACATCAGAAGAAGGCGTAAACCTGATGGCCCAGAAGATCATTCGCGTAGGCGACATCGAGATTGCCAACGACAAGCCCATGGTGCTGTTTGGCGGCATGAACGTGCTGGAAAGCCGCGACATGGCGATGCAGGTCTGTGAAGAGTACGTAAAGGTTACCGAGAAACTGGGTATCCCTTATGTATTCAAGGCCAGCTTCGACAAGGCCAACCGTTCGTCCGTGACCTCCTATCGCGGCCCGGGCCTTGAAGAAGGCATGCGGATCTTCCAGGACATCAAGCAAGCCTTCGGCGTGCCGATCATCACCGACGTCCACGAGCCTGAGCAGGCGGCCGTGGTCGCCGAGGTGTGCGACATCATCCAGTTGCCGGCCTTCCTGTCGCGCCAGACCGACCTGGTGGTCGCGATGGCCAAGACCGGCGCTGTGATCAATATCAAGAAAGCCCAGTTCCTCGCGCCCCAGGAAATGAAACACATCCTGAACAAGTGCGTGGAAGCGGGTAACGACCAGTTGATCCTCTGCGAGCGTGGTTCGAGCTTCGGCTACAACAACCTCGTGGTGGACATGCTCGGTTTCGGCATCATGAAACAGTTCGAATACCCGGTATTCTTCGACGTGACCCACGCGCTGCAAATGCCCGGTGGTCGCGCAGATTCTGCCGGTGGGCGACGTGCCCAGGTGCTGGACCTGGCCAAGGCCGGTATCAGCCAGTCCCTGGCTGGCCTGTTCCTGGAAGCCCACCCGGACCCGGACAACGCCAAGTGCGACGGTCCTTGTGCCCTGCGCCTGGACAAGTTGGAGCCATTCCTGGCCCAGCTCAAGCAATTGGACGAACTGGTCAAGAGTTTTCCGACAGTAGAGACCGCGTAACCCGCGTTTCTCCGGTAAACTTTCCGCGCTTTATGCTCAGGTCCCAGGGCCTGGGCCTTGTCGCCTGCAAGCCTGCCCCGTTGTTCCACCCTTGCGGTCGGTCAAAAGATTTCCTTCAGCTGCGTCGTTTTCGTCAACTTTGGAGTGTTTACAACAATGGCAAAAATCGTCGACATCAAAGGTCGTGAAGTTCTCGACTCCCGTGGCAACCCCACCGTCGAAGCCGACGTGCTTCTCGATAACGGTATCATCGGCAGCGCCTGCGCGCCGTCCGGTGCTTCCACCGGTTCGCGCGAAGCGCTGGAACTGCGTGATGGCGACAAGAGCCGTTACCTGGGCAAGGGTGTCCTCAAGGCGGTAGCCAACATCAACGGTCCGATCCGCGACCTGTTGCTGGGCAAGGACCCGCTGGACCAGAAAGCTCTGGACCACGCGATGATCAAGCTCGACGGCACTGAAAACAAAGGCAGCCTCGGCGCCAATGCGATCCTCGCCGTATCCCTGGCAGCTGCCAAGGCCGCTGCACAGGATCAAGACCTGCCGCTGTACGCGCACATTGCCAACCTGAACGGCACTCCGGGCGTGTACTCCATGCCGGTGCCGATGATGAACATCATCAACGGTGGCGAACACGCGGACAACAACGTCGATATCCAGGAATTCATGGTGCAGCCAGTCGGCGCCAAGACCTTCTCCGAAGGCCTGCGCATGGGCACCGAGATCTTCCATCACCTCAAAGCTGTGCTGAAGGCCCGTGGCCTGAGCACTGCTGTGGGCGACGAAGGTGGTTTCGCACCGAACCTGGCGTCCAACGAAGATGCACTGAAAGTGATCTCCGAAGCGGTGGCCAACGCTGGCTACAAGCTGGGCACCGACGTGACCCTGGCCCTGGACTGCGCGGCCAGCGAGTTTTATGAAGATGGCAAGTACAACCTGTCTGGCGAAGGCCAGGTGTTCAACTCCGAAGGTTTCGCTGAATACCTGAAGGGCCTGACCCAACGCTACCCGATCATTTCGATCGAAGACGGCTTGGACGAGTCCGACTGGGACGGTTGGAAAATCCTCACCGACAAGATCGGCGAGAAGATCCAGCTGGTTGGCGACGACCTGTTCGTGACCAACACCAAGATCCTGAAAGAAGGCATCGACAAGAAGATCGCCAACTCGATCCTGATCAAGTTCAACCAGATCGGCACCCTGACCGAAACCCTGGAAGCTATCCAGATGGCCAAGGCCGCGGGCTACACCGCCGTGATCTCGCACCGCTCCGGCGAAACCGAAGACTCGACCATTGCCGACCTGGCCGTGGGTACCTCCGCGGGCCAGATCAAAACCGGTTCCCTGTGCCGTTCCGACCGCGTTTCCAAGTACAACCAACTGCTGCGTATCGAAGAGCAATTGGGCGGTAAAGCCAAATACAACGGTCGCGGTGAGTTTCGCGGCTGAGTAGTTGATGGTAAAAAGACAACGGATTGTGTCGGAAAACTCGCTGAAGAGTGAATTTGCGCACTAATCTGATGCCTATCAAGCACAAGCCTGGTTCTTCCAGGCTTCGTGCTATCAGTTGCTTCAAAAGTTTTGCATGGCTGTCTTTTTTCACTGGATACCCGATATTCGATGCGCAGTCCCAATTGGTTGTTCCTCGTCTTGCTCTTGCTGCTGGCTGGCCTGCAGTACCGCCTTTGGGTGGGCAATGGCAGCCTGGCGCAGGTAACCGACCTGACCCAGCAAATTGCCGCGCAGCACGCCGAGAACGAGGTGTTGCTGGAGCGCAACCGTGTACTCGATGCCGAAGTGCTTGAGTTGAAAAAAGGCATGGAGACCGTCGAAGAGCGGGCTCGTCATGAATTGGGCATGGTCAAGGAGGGCGAAACCCTCTACCAGTTGGCCCAATGAGTTCCTGTTTGCCGGCCTTCTGGGCCGTGATTCCTGCAGCGGGCGTCGGTGCCCGTATGGCCGCAGACCGTCCCAAGCAGTATCTGCAGTTGGGCGGGCGCACTATTCTTGAACACAGCCTGGGCTGTTTCCTCGACCATCCGAGCCTCAAGGGGCTGGTGGTCAGTTTGGCTGTGGATGATCCTTATTGGCCAAGCCTGGCGTGTGCTGGCGACCCGCGCATCCAGCGCGCGGACGGTGGTTCGCAGCGTTCAGGCTCGGTACTCAATGCGTTGCTGCAACTCAATGCCTTGGGCGCCAGCGATGACGACTGGGTGCTGGTGCACGATGCCGCACGGCCGAACCTGAGCCGCGAGGACCTCGACACGTTGTTGGCGGAGTTGGCGCACGACCCTGTAGGCGGCTTGCTGGCTGTGCCGGCCCGCGACACCCTCAAGCGTGTCGACAAGCACGGGCGGGTCGTGGAAACCATTGACCGCAGCCTGATCTGGCAAGCCTACACGCCGCAAATGTTTCGCCTGGGTGCGCTGCATCGTGCCTTGGCCGATAGCCTGGTGGCCGACGCAGTTATCACCGACGAAGCCTCGGCCATGGAATGGTCCGGCCAGGCGCCGCGTCTGGTGGAAGGGCGCGCGGACAATATCAAGGTGACCCGGCCAGAGGACCTGGAGTGGCTCAGGTTGCGATGGGCCAATCGTAGCTAGTCAGTTACACCGAGTTGACTCTATCGCAGGCAAGCCAGCTCCCACACTTGACTGCATATACTTACTGGAATGCGGCCAAGTGTGGGAGCTGGCTTGCCTGCGATGAGGCCGGGCCTGACACTCCAGATCACCCGCCATACTCCGGCCGCCCAGCCAGCCCTTCCTTTAGGTAATCCACTAACTTGCGCACCTTCGGCGACAAATGCCGCTGCTGCGGATACAGCGCCCACACTGCGGTATTTGGCGGTTGATGGGCCTCAAGCAGTGAAAACAGCGCCCCGCTGTGCAAGTGCTCCAGCACGTAATAATCCGGCAACTGACACAACCCCACCCCCTGCAGCGCCGCATCCAGCACTGCCTGCCCACTGTTGCAGCGCCAGTTTCCCTGCACCCTTTGGGAGAATTCGCGCCCATCCTGGGCCAATTGCCAAATATCCGAGCTGCCGATCAGGCAGTTATGCCGGCTCAGTTCCGACAAGCTATGTGGGCGTCCATACCTTTCCAAGTACGACGGCGACGCGCACAGATACATGCGGCGCGGTGCCAGGCGGCTGGCGACCATTCGCGAGTCCTGCAGGCGCCCCAGGCGAATCGCCAGGTCCAGGCCTTCATGCACCAGGTCGAGCGGGCGGTTGCTCAGTTCGATATCCACCCGCAATTGCGGATACAGCCCCATGAAGCGTGTAACCAGTGGCACGATAAAACGTTCGCCATAGGCCACCGCGCAGGTCATGCGCAACATGCCCTTGGGCTCGCTGGTCAGGTCGCCCACGGCGCGCAAGGCTTCTTCACGCCCGTCTTGCAGGCGCTGGCAATGCTGGAGGAAGGTCTGGCCGGCCTCGGTCAGCGTCACCCGCCGGGTACTGCGATAGAGCAAGCGGGTTTGCAGGCGCTCCTCCAGGCGTGCCACCTGGCGGCTGATATGCGACGAAGACACTCCAAGACGTTCTGCCGCGGCGGTGAATTGGCTGCATTCGGCCACCGCGACGAATTCATCGATGCCTTCCCAGCGGTTCTCCAGCATGCAGATTGTCCCTGTATGGCAATAATGTTTTGCTTTTGCCTGGATTATTAATCAGTGGGCCATGTTTTACACTGCCCGTCTCACTTTTCAAGCCCCTGGAGAAACCCGGATGATCAAGTCACGCGCCGCTGTCGCCTTTGAAGCCAAGAAACCGCTGGAGATCGTGGAAGTGGATGTGGCCATGCCCAAGGCTGGCGAAGTCCTGCTGCGTGTGGTCGCTTCCGGGGTTTGCCATACCGATGCCTACACCCTGTCGGGTGCCGATCCTGAAGGTATTTTCCCGTCGATCCTGGGCCACGAAGGCGGCGCAGTGGTCGAAGCCATTGGCGAGGGTGTGACCTCGGTAGCGGTGGGCGACCACGTGATCCCGCTGTACACCCCGGAATGTGGCAAGTGCAAATTCTGCCTGTCGGGCAAGACCAACCTGTGCCAGGCCATCCGCGCAACCCAGGGCAAAGGTCTGATGCCGGACGGCACCACGCGTTTTTCCTACAAGGGTCAGCCGATTTTCCACTACATGGGGACTTCGACCTTTTCCGAGTACACCGTGCTGCCGGAAATCTCCGTGGCCAAGATTCCTAAAGAAGCCCCGCTGGAAAAAGTCTGCCTGCTGGGTTGTGGTGTCACCACTGGCATCGGTGCGGTGATCAACACCGCCAAGGTCAAGCCGGGCGATACCGTTGCCATCTTCGGCCTGGGCGGGATTGGCTTGTCGGCTGTGATCGGCGCGGTGAAAGCCAAGGCCGGTCGTATCATCGCCATCGATATCAACCCGGCCAAGTTCGAGATTGCCAAGCAACTGGGCGCCACCGATTGCATCAACCCGAAAGACTACGATCGCCCGATTCAGGATGTGATTGTCGATTTGACCGACGGCGGCGTGGACTTTTCCTTCGAGTGCATTGGCAATGTGCAACTGATGCGCGCAGCGCTTGAGTGCTGCCACAAAGGCTGGGGCGAGTCGGTGATCATCGGTGTCGCCGGTGCCGGTCAGGAAATTGCCACCCGTCCGTTCCAACTGGTGACCGGCCGCGTCTGGCGCGGTTCGGCATTCGGTGGCGTGCGTGGCCGCAGCGAGTTGCCAAGCTACGTGGAAATGGCCCAGACCGGCGAAATCCCCCTGGATACCTTCATCACCCACACCATGGGCCTGGAAGATATCAACAAGGCTTTCGACCTGATGCATGAAGGCAAGAGCATTCGCACCGTCATCCATTTCTGAGGTCGGCCATGAGTCTGGAAAACCTGTCATGCCAGAAGAGCTTCGGCGGCTGGCACAAGCGTTACAAGCATCATTCCGAGGTGCTGGACTGCGACATGACCTTCGCCGTCTACCTGCCGCCCCAGGCGGAGCAGGGCGGCAAGCTGCCGGTGTTGTACTGGCTGTCGGGGCTGACCTGCACCGATGAAAACTTCATGCAGAAGGCTGGCGCGCATCGTGTGGCGGCCGAGCTGGGAATGATCATCGTCGCGCCGGATACCAGCCCTCGTGGGCCGGGTGTACCGGGTGATCCGGACAACGCCTGGGACTTTGGCTTGGGGGCCGGGTTCTACCTGAATGCCACGCAGGAACCTTGGAGCAAGCATTATCGGATGCACGACTATGTCGTGCAGGAATTGCCGGCGTTGGTTGAAGCGCATTTCCCGGCTTGCGACAAGCGCGGCATCAGTGGCCACTCCATGGGCGGGCACGGTGCGTTGGTGTGTGCCTTGCGCAATCCGGGGCGCTATCAGTCGGTGTCGGCCTTTTCGCCCATCAATAATCCGATGGATTGCCCTTGGGGCCAAAAAGCCTTTTCTCGCTACCTGGGGGAAGAGCGCTCCAAGTGGCGCGAATGGGACGCCTGCGTGCTGATCAGCGAAGCCTCGCAAAAGCTGCCATTGCTGGTGGATCAGGGCGATCGCGACGACTTCCTGGTCACCCAACTCAAGCCCGAGGCCTTGTTGCAGGCTGCCAAGGCGGCGGGCCATCCGCTGGAGCTGCGCCTGCAACCGGGCTATGACCACAGCTACTTCTTTATCGCCAGCTTCATCGAGGACCACTTGCGTCATCATGGACGTGCTTTGCTCGGTTAATGTCCGGCAAAAGTAGGTAGAATCACGCCCTGAATTAAATCGGGGCGTTTTTTTATGCGTATTGGCCACGGCTATGATGTGCACCGTTTCGCCGAAGGCGACTTCATCACCCTGGGCGGCGTGCGCATTGCGCACCACCATGGGTTGCTGGCTCATTCCGACGGCGACGTTGTGCTGCATGCCTTGAGCGATGCCTTGCTCGGCGCAGCGGCGTTGGGGGATATCGGCAAACACTTTCCGGACACCGACCCCACTTTCAAGGGCGCGGACAGCCGCGTGCTGCTGCGGCATGTGGTCGGCCTGATCCATGCCAAAGGCTGGAAGGTCGGCAATGTCGATAACACCATCGTTGCCCAGGCGCCAAAGATGGCGCCGCATATCGAATCGATGCGCGCCGTGATTGCCGCCGACCTGCAAATAGAACTGGATCAAGTCAACGTGAAAGCCACCACTACCGAAAAGCTCGGGTTTACGGGTCGTGAAGAGGGCATCGCGGTGCACTCCGTCGCCTTGTTGTTGCGCGCATGAACGACCTGCAATTGTTGGGCCCTAGGGCCTATGGCGAGGCTCTGGGCAGCGCGGCGCTCAAGGCCACGGCCGAAGATTTCCAGGTGGATGAAGTGCTGGATATCCCGCTGACTGGCGAGGGTGAGCACCTGTGGTTGTGGGTCGAAAAGCGCGGGCTGAACACTGAAGAGGCTGCGCGGCGCATTGCCAAGGCGGCCGGTGTGCCGTTGCGCACTGTCAGCTATGCCGGCCTCAAGGATCGCCAGGCGCTGACGCGCCAGTGGTTCAGCGTGCAGTTACCGGGCAAGGCCGATCCCGACTTGAGCGCGGCGCAAAACGACACCCTGAAGATTCTCAAGACCGCTCGCCACAAACGCAAGTTGCAGCGTGGTGCACATTCGGCCAACGGTTTTACCCTGCGCCTGACCCAACTGGCGGGCGACCAGGCTGCTATCGATGCGCGCCTGCAATTGATCGCCAAGCACGGGATTCCCAATTATTTCGGCTCCCAGCGCTTTGGCCACAACGGCGGCAATGTCGTCGATGCCCGCGACTGGGCGGCCCGCAAGGCGCTGCCGGAGCAACGCAATGTGCGTTCGCGCCTGCTGTCGACGGCGCGCAGTTTTGTATTCAATAAAGTGTTGGCGGCGCGGGTTGCCGATGGTTCGTGGCAGCGGGCCCAGGTCGGTGACCTGCTGGCATTCACCGACAGTCGCAGCTTTTTCCCGGCCGGGGAGGCGGAGTGCAGCGATCCACGCCTGGCGATCCTCGACCTGCATCCCACCGGCCCGCAATGGGGTGAAGGCGATTCGCCCGCCACTGGCGCCACCCATGCACTGGAGCAAGCGGTTGCTGCGAGCGAGGCGGACCTGTGCGATTGGCTGGCCAAAGCCGGCATGAGCCAGGAACGTCGCATTCTGCGACTGCCCATTGGCGGGTTGACGTGGCATTATCCCGAGACTGACATTCTGCAATTGGAATTCGTCCTGCCGGCCGGATGCTTCGCCACTGTCTTGGTGCGCGAGCTTGTTGATCTGGTGCCGGTGGGGCAGACGGACAGCCCATGCGTATTCTGATATCTAACGACGACGGGGTCACCGCACCCGGCCTTGCCGCGCTTCATGCTGCGCTGGCGGATTACGCCGAGTGCGTGGTGGTTGCCCCCGACCAGGACAAAAGCGGCGCCAGCAGTTCGCTGACGCTCGACCGTCCCTTGCACCCGCAGACGCTGGCCAACGGCTTTATCAGCGTCAATGGCACGCCGACCGATTGCGTGCACCTGGCGATCAACAGCTTGCTGGCCGATGAGCCGGACCTGGTGGTTTCCGGGATCAACCTGGGCGCCAACCTGGGCGATGACGTGTTGTACTCCGGCACTGTGGCGGCGGCCCTTGAAGGGCGCTTCCTGGGGCGCACGGCTTTCGCTTTTTCGCTGGCGTCGCGGCAGGTGGATAACCTGGCGACCGCTGCGTATTTTGCGCGCAAGCTGGTCGAGGCCCACGGCACGCTGGTGCTACCGCCGCGTACGGTGCTCAACGTCAATATCCCCAATCTGCCCCTGGACCATATTCGCGGTATCCAGTTGACCCGCCTGGGCCATCGCGCGCGCGCGGCGGCACCGTTGAAAGTGGTCGATCCCCGTGGCAGGGAAGGCTACTGGATTGCCGCAGCGGGCGACGCCGAGGATGGCGGACCGGGCACGGACTTTCATGCGGTGATGCAAGGTTATGTTTCGATTACCCCGTTACAACTTGATCGCACATTCAATGATGCCTTCGGTGGGCTCGATCCCTGGTTGGAGGGGCTGCGCTGATGGCTCGTGAACAGGACGACCTGTTGCGCCGTGGCATCGGCATGACTTCCCAACGCACCCGTGAGCGTTTGATCCAGCGGCTTTACGAAGAGGGTCTGTCCAACGCCCAGGTGCTGGAAGTCATCCGCCGTACCCCGCGCCACCTGTTTGTCGATGAGGCTCTGGCCCATCGTGCCTACGAAGATACCGCGTTGCCCATTGGCCACAACCAGACCATCTCCCAGCCCTATATGGTGGCGCGGATGAGCGAGTTGCTGTTGGCTGCGGGTCCTTTGGACAAAGTGCTGGAGATTGGTACGGGGTCCGGGTACCAGACGGCCGTGCTCTCGCAATTGGTCGAGCGGGTGTTTTCCGTCGAGCGGATCAAGGTCTTGCAGGACCGGGCCAAGGAACGCCTGGTGGAGCTGAACCTGCGCAACGTTGTGTTTCGCTGGGGGGATGGCTGGGAAGGCTGGCCGGCATTGGCGCCCTACAACGGCATCATCGTGACGGCCGTCGCCACCGATGTGCCCCAGGCACTCCTCGATCAACTGGCACCGGGTGGGCGCCTGGTGATACCGGTGGGCTCGGGCGAAGTGCAGCAGTTGATGTTGATCGTGCGCGAAGAAGAAGGTTTTTCCCGGCATGTCCTGGGAGCGGTGCGTTTCGTTCCGTTACTTAATGGGCCGCTGGCCTGATCATTTGTCACGGCGCACTGAATTCTATTGCTGGGTATGTGTCTTACAGCGGGGTTCATTGAGTCAACATCAAGTTGGGTAGTTTATAAACGAGATGAATTTTTCGTTTCTACCTTGTTGCCGGTTAAAGTCTGGCAGCCAGTTATACTTGCGACATATTTCAAGCCTGATACAGGCGTTCATGTTTCAGCCACCACAAAGGGAGCGGCGGGTGAGTCTCACAGTCATTGCGCAGCGTATGAGTAAAACGAGCTTTCAGCGACTGGTGATTGGCCTTGTCTTGAGTTCCTTGCTGGCTGCCTGCTCCAGCACAGGTAGCGGCGCGCGGGTTGTCGACCGCAATAGCGCAGCACCGCAACGGCCTACGGTGACCACCGGGCAATACGTGGTGCGCAAGGGCGATACGATGTTCTCGATCGCCTTCCGTTATGGCTGGGACTACAAGGCGCTCGCAGCGCGTAACAATATTCCTGTGCCCTATACGATCCATCCGGGGCAGACCATCCGTTTCGATGGACGCACGGGTTCGGCACCCACGGCAGTTGTGACAAAATCCGGTTCCTCGGCCTCTTCTTCCAGTAAGACTACGGTCTTCACCCGGCCTGCAGGCACCGTTGCGCCTAAGGTTGCGAGCAAGCCGGCACCCGCGCCGTTGCCGCCTGCGGGACCTGCGCCGACCGGTTGGGGATGGCCCTCAAATGGCATCCTGATTGGAAAATTCTCTTCAAACGGTAGTTTGAATAAAGGCATTGATATCGCCGGGGATTTGGGACAGCCTGTTTTAGCTGCGTCTGATGGGACCGTTGTATACGCCGGGAGTGGTTTACGGGGCTACGGCGAATTGGTCATCATCAAACACAGCGATACCTACGTCAGTGCCTACGGTCATAACCGCAGGTTGTTGGTTCGGGAGGGGCAGCAGGTCAAAGTCGGACAGACAATTGCCGAAATGGGGTCGACTGGTACAGACCGGGTGAAACTGCACTTTGAGATTCGCCGCCAGGGTAAACCTGTAGATCCACTGCAATTCCTACCCCGGCGTTGATGTGTTGTCAGCCTGTTCCCTCACGTAGAAGGAACAGGCTCCAGCGTTGCCAAGGATAAAGGCGTCGCTTGAGCTTGAGGTCGAACTCACCAAAGGACTATAACAATGGCTCTCAGTAAAGAAGCGCCGGAGTTTGACATCGACGATGAGGTTCTCCTTATGGAGACCGGCATCGGTACGGAATCGATGTCGAATGAGGGACCCGCTGTACCTTCAGTTCGTACCAAGTCCAAAAACTCCACAGCGTTAAAACAGCATAAGTATATTGATTACACCCGGGCGCTCGATGCTACCCAGTTGTACCTCAATGAAATCGGCTTTTCCCCCTTGCTCACTCCCGAAGAAGAAGTCCATTTTGCGCGACTGTCGCAAAAGGGTGATCCGGCTGGGCGCAAACGCATGATTGAAAGCAACCTGCGCCTGGTGGTGAAAATCGCCCGACGCTACGTCAATCGTGGGCTGTCCCTGTTGGACCTGATCGAAGAAGGCAACCTCGGTCTGATCCGGGCCGTGGAGAAGTTTGACCCAGAGCGCGGTTTTCGCTTCTCGACCTACGCTACGTGGTGGATTCGCCAGACCATCGAGCGTGCAATCATGAATCAGACCCGGACCATCCGGCTGCCGATTCATGTCGTCAAGGAGCTGAACGTGTACCTGCGGGCGGCACGTGAACTCACCCAGAAACTTGATCATGAACCTTCGCCTGAAGAGATCGCCAACCTGCTGGAAAAACCGGTGGGAGAGGTCAAGCGCATGCTGGGTCTTAATGAGCGTGTGTCTTCGGTCGATGTCTCGCTGGGTCCGGACTCGGATAAAACCCTGCTGGACACCCTGACGGATGACCGGCCAACGGATCCGTGCGAGCTGTTGCAGGACGATGACTTGTCACAGAGTATCGACCAATGGCTTTCAGAGTTGACGGACAAGCAGCGTGAGGTGGTGATTCGCCGCTTTGGCCTGCGTGGCCATGAAAGCAGCACCCTGGAAGATGTAGGCCTGGAAATCGGCTTGACCCGCGAGCGGGTGCGGCAGATCCAGGTGGAGGGTCTCAAGCGCTTGCGGGAGATCCTGGAGAAGAATGGTCTGTCGAGCGAGTCGTTGTTTCAATAACGACGCTTGAGCCAATGTGGGAGCGGGCAAGCCCGCTCCCACATTTTTTTGTGCTCGACCATAACGACCGAATGGCAGGCATAAAAAAACCCCGCTTTTAAGGGCGGGGTTCTTTCGACTGAGTCAGTACAAGTTAGATAACTTGAACTTCTTCAGCTTGCATGCCTTTCTGACCGCGGGTAGCGATGAAAGAAACCTGTTGGCCTTCTTTCAGGCTTTTGAAGCCGTCGGATTGGATAGCTTTGAAGTGAACGAACAGGTCGTCACCGGATTGTGGAGTGATGAAGCCGAAGCCTTTTTCATCGTTGAACCACTTAACGGTACCAGTTTGGCGATTAGACATGGTGTATCTCCTTGGACAAAGTTAACTGCGACTCAGGAAAAGCCCTGGCCGAGACTGAGTGCAAAGAGCAGGAAAAATTCTTGGAGATGGTTGGATCGAAATTCAACATATCGTGTAGAGATTCTCAGTGACACAAGCAGCACAGTGGCGCCACCTTAACCCTTTTTCCGGAACGTGCCAATGGTATTTCCGAAGGTTTCTCTATTTTCGTGACTGGCGGTGCCTTTTACAGGCCTGCTGCCCTTTGATTCCGGGGCAGGGCTCGCCCCGCACGGCTGACAGTGACCGGGCTCAACTTAATCAAGAAAAACCCCCGCGTCCTTTGAACCGCGAGGCCAGCCCCGGTAAGATGCCCAACAGAATTTTCCACCTCGCTATTCAGGACACCCGCCATGAGCATCAAATCGGACAAGTGGATTCGCCGCATGGCGCAAGAGCACGGCATGATCGAACCCTTCGTCGAGCGCCAGATGCGCGGTGAGGGCGCTGAACGCCTGATTTCGTTCGGGGTTTCCAGCTACGGCTACGATGTGCGTTGCGCCGATGAATTCAAGGTGTTCACCAATATCAACTCGGCCACCGTCGATCCGAAAAACTTCGATGAAAAGAGCTTCGTCGATGTGAAGAGCGATGTGTGCATCATCCCGCCTAACTCCTTCGCCCTGGCGCGCACTGTCGAGTTTTTCCGCATCCCGCGTAATGTCCTGACCATCTGCCTGGGCAAGAGCACCTACGCGCGCTGCGGCATCATCGTCAACGTGACGCCGCTCGAGCCGGAATGGGAAGGCCACGTGACCCTGGAGTTCTCCAACACCACCACCTTGCCCGCCAAGATCTACGCCAACGAAGGCGTGGCGCAGATGCTGTTCTTCGAATCCGATGAAGAGTGCGAAGTGTCCTATAAGGACCGTGGCGGCAAGTACCAGGGCCAGCGCGGCGTCACTCTGCCACGCACCTGATAGAAACGTCTTACAGAGCAAGGGAATTTGTCAGCGGGCAGGCACTCTATTGGGTGTACTGCCTCGGCGCGTGCACAGCGCGCCGAGCCACGCTTGAGGAGTACCCTATGAAGATCGACCCGCGAATCAGCGCCGAACTTGCCCGGCTTGAACCCAACCAGATTGGTGTTCTGGCCTGGTCCTTGATGGCCGACCCCGCCGCTGGCGGCATCCCTGGCCAGCCTGACCCCGATACCCCGGAACAACCTACTGAACCTGGCGTACCGACCCTGCCGGACGAGCCACCACCCGCGCCTGTGGCTTGATACCTATGGCGAGCGGGCTTGCCCCGCGCTGGGCTGCGCAGCAGCCCTGAAACCTGACACCGCAGTTCACCTGGATAAAGGCGGCGAAGTTATCTGGACTGTGGCAAGCCCGCTCGCCACAACCAGGCCAGAGTCTGAACAACCCTTTCGCCAGGCCTCAGCGTTGTGCGCTGTTTATTTCAGGTTGCCACTCAAAAACTGCTGCAATCGCGCGCTTTTCGGGTGGTCCAGCACCTCTTGCGGGGTGCCTTCTTCTTCCACCAGGCCTTGATGCAAAAACAGCACCTGGCTCGAGACCTTGCGCGCAAAACTCATCTCATGGGTCACCATGATCATGGTCCGCCCCTCTTCAGCCAAACCCTGGATCACCTTCAATACTTCGCCGACCAGTTCCGGGTCGAGGGCCGACGTTGGCTCGTCGAACAGCATCACCTCCGGCTCCATCGCCAGGGCGCGCGCGATAGCTACCCGCTGCTGCTGGCCACCCGACAGGAACGCCGGGTACTGGTCCGCTACCCGTGCCGGCAGCCCAACCTTGTCCAGATAACGTCTGGCGCGGTCCTCGGCGTCCTTTTTGCTACACCCCAAGACCCTGCGGGGGGCCATGGTGATGTTCTCCAGCACGCTCATATGGCTCCACAGGTTGAAGTGCTGGAACACCATCGCCAGACGGGTACGCAGGCGCTGTAACTCGGCCTCGTCGGCCACGCGCATACCATGGCGGTCGCCGACCATGCGGATCGGCTGGCCATCAAGGCTCATGGCGCCATCATTGGGTTGTTCAAGGAAATTGATGCAACGCAGGAAGGTGCTTTTCCCCGAACCGCTGGCGCCGATCAGGCTGATCACATCACCGCTTTTGGCCTTTAGCGAAACCCCTTTGAGCACTTCATGGTCGCCATAGCGTTTATGCAGGCCTTCAACGGTCAATTTGTACATGGGGCGTGCATCCTCAAGGCGATAGTAAATAGCCACTGCGATAGGGCGTATGTCCGGCGACATGGGCAATCACCATGCCGGCCGTGGCCATGCGCCGCAGCGACCGGGCATACAGCAGGCCGGCGTACCGGCAATGAATGGGGCTGACGCGGTCGTGAATGGGGTCGATGACTTCGGCGACCAACTGCCCGGCCTCGAGGTATTCCCCTGGCAGCGCGTGAAACACCAGCAGGCCGCCTACAGGGGTGGTCACCGGCTCGACGGCGGCAAGCGGCGTGGCGGGGTAGGGCAACCCGGGTAGGGGCGCAGGTTCGCCGCTAATGGCGCCAAAGTGCATCAGGTAGTCGATGATCGCCTGACAGTCGAGGCTGGCCAGGCCGTGATTGACATCACCCTGGCCGCGCAACTCCAGGGTCACCGAAAAGCTGCCCAGGGGAATCGCGAAGCGTTGGCCAAACCGTTGCTGCAACTGCCACCAGAGCAGGGTGAAACACTCATCGAAGGACTGCCCGCCGGAATCGGTGGCCAACAGGCTGGCTTCGGCGCCGATGTAGCGGGCCAGCGGCTCGACCTGGGGCCAGGCCTCGGGTGTGGTGTACAGATGGGCGACGGCTTCGAAGTCGCAATGCAGGTCCAGCACCATATCGGCATCACAGGCCAGGCGTTGCAGCACAAGGCGCTGGGATTGCAGTTGCGTGGTGGGTATATGGCGGTCGAGAGCCTGGCGCAGGCTCTCGCGGATCAATGCGACGTTAAGCCGTGGATCATCCCCCAGCAGGCCTTCGACCTGATTGCCGACCTCTTCACTGAGGTCGGTAAACAGACGATTGAAGTTCTGCCCGCTCTCCAGTTCGTAGCGGCCCAGGGGAATATCCATCAATACCTGTTCCAGGCCTACCGGGTTGGCGACGGGCACCAGCACGATTTCGCTACGCAGGCGGCCGGCAGTGGCCAGTTCCGCCAGGCGCGCCTTCAAGTGCCAGGCCACCAGCATGCCGGGCAACTCGTCGGCGTGCAGCGAGGACTGGATATAGATTTTTCCTTCGGCCTGCTCTGGCCCGAAGTGGAAGCTGTGGATCTGCCGTGCGGTGCCGGGCACCGGTGCGAGGATGGGGTGAATCTGTTGCCGCATAGGGGCTCCTTAATGACCAGGCCCGAGAAAGGCCAGCCAGCGACGCTCCGCCAGACGAAACAGACCGACCAGGGCAAACGTCACGGTCAGGTAGATCAGCGCAGCGATACCAAACGATTGGAACGTGAGGAAGGTGGCCGAGTTGGCGTCCCGGGCCACTTTGAGGATGTCCGGGATCGTCGCGGTAAAGGCCACCGTCGTCGAGTGCAGCATCAGGATCACTTCATTACTGTAGTACGGCAATGAACGACGCAGGGCCGAGGGCATGATCACGTAGGCATACAGTTTCCAGCCGCTCAGGCCATAAGCTTTTGCGGCCTCGACCTCACCGTGGGCCATGCTGCGGATGGCCCCGGCGAAGATTTCCGTGGTGTAGGCGCAGGTGTTGAGGGCAAACGCAAGCAAGGTGCAGTTCATTGCGTCGCGAAAAAACGCATCCAGCACCGGCTGGGCACGAATGGCAGCCAGGCTGTAGATGCCGGTGTAGCAAATCAGCAACTGGATGTAGAGCGGCGTGCCGCGAAACAGGTAGGTGTAAAACTGCACCGGCCAGCGCACCCAGCGGTTGGGCGAGACGCGGGCGATGGATAACGGGATCGACACCACGAAACCGATGCAGAGCGAAGCCGTGAGCAACCACATCGTCATGGCCAGGCCCGTTATGTGGTTGCCGTCGCTGTAGAGGAAGGGGCGCCAGTATTCCTGCAAGAGTTCGATCATCGCACCGCCTCCCGAACGCCTGCCGCGTAACGGGTTTCCAGCCTGCGCAGGACGAAGTTTGATGCGCTGGTGATGGCCAGGTAGATCAAGGCCGCGACCACCAGGAAAAAGAACAACTGATAGGTACTTTTGCCCGCGTCCTGGGCGGCCTTGACCACGTCGGCCAGGCCGATGATCGACACCAGTGCCGTGGCCTTGAGCATCACCATCCAGTTATTGCCGATACCCGGTAGGGCAAAGCGCATCATTTGCGGGAAGGTCACGTAGCGAAAGCGCTGCCGGCGTGTGAGGCCATAAGCCGTGGCGGCCTCCAACTGGCCGCGGTGCACGGCGAGGATCGCACCGCGGAACGTCTCGGTGAAATACGCACCGTAGATAAAACCCAGGGTAATCACCCCGGCGCCGAATGGGTTGATCTCGATGTATTCCCATTCCATGTAGTCGGTGAAACTGGTCAGCCAGGTTTGCAGGCTGTAGAAAATCAGCAGCATCAGCACCAGATCCGGCACGCCGCGAATCAGGGTGGTGTAGAGCTGGGCGGGGATGCGCAACAGCGCCACGCTCGACAACTTGGCGCTGGCCCCGAGCAGGCCCAGCACGACGCTGACGGCCAGGGACAGCACCGACAACTTGATGGTCATCCAGGTGCCTTGCAGCAATAGCGGGCCAAACCCTTGCAGGCTGAACGCGCCAAGCCCGAGGGTCTGCAGCAGGTCTTCAAACATGGGGTATGCCCTTGGCCATCGATAGTGCGCCCACCCCTTGGCGGAGTGGGCGCCGCAGCATTACTTGCCGCTGTACAGGTTCAGATCGCCAAAGTGTTTTTTCTGGATGGTGGCGTAGGTGCCATCATCGTGTAACGCTTTGATACCTTTATCCAAGAGGGCTTTCAGCTCTTTGTTACCTTTTGCGATGCCCACGGCGGTCTTGGAGGGCAGCATTTCGCTGTCTACCGGCTTGCTGACTTCGTAGTCCGCGCCTTGCGGCGACTTCAAAAAGCCCAGCTCGGCTTGCAGCATGTCCTGGATCGATGCATCAAGGCGGCCCGAGGTCAGGTCGGCATACACCTGGTCCTGGTTCTGGTAGGCCTGGGTTTTTACCCCGGCTTTGTCCAGCACGGCCTTGGCATAGGCTTCCTGGATGGTGCCTTGCTCATAACCCACGGTCTTGCCTTTGAGCGACGCAATATCTTCGCTCAGGCCGGCGCCTTTCTTGAACACGTAGGAAGTGGGGCCGGAAAACAGCTCGCTGGAGAAGTCGATAACCTTCTCGCGGGCCGGGGTCACGGTCATCGACGAAATCACGCCGTCGAACTTCTTGGCTTTGAGGCCCGGGATCATGCCGTCAAAGTCGCTTTCTACCCACTTGCACTTGACCTTCAGCTCCGCACAAATGGCGTTGCCCAGGTCGATATCGAAGCCCACCAGGCTACCGTCGGCCGCCTTGGATTCAAACGGCGCGTAGGAAGGGTCCACACCAAAACGCAATTCTTTGTATTCCTTGGCCAGGGCGGTACCGGCGGCCATGCACAGAGCGAGTGCAGAAAGGGTCAGCAATGCTTTTTTCATTATGTAATCCCTGGAAACCACGATAAGCGCTTGTGGCGCGATTAGGACTGTTACTGAACGGGGTCAGGCAAATCGCAAGTAGCAATTTCTGCACCATAGTTCCGAACGGTCTTTTTAATAGGTGGGATTACGCGAAGGGTAACGTGGCAAGCGCCCGATATCGGGCGCTACATAGCTTCAGCACCATTGCAGTGCAGCCTGATCATCAATGGCAGGAGCTGGCATGCCAGCTCCTGCATCGGGTTATTTCCCAGGGGTCAGCGTCAATCGGGTCTTGCCGTACGCCTTGTCAAAGTTCTGTGGTTGCATCGGGAAGCTCAAGTACTGCGCCTTGAGCCACGGATCGATGCCATTGGCATAGTACGGGCTGGCAGGGTTGCCGGATTGGCCGATACCGCCCTGGCCCATCATGGGTTCTACCTGGCCGAAATCCACAATCATGCGCATGGCCTGGACTTGGGTGGTGGCGAAATCCTGCCCCCAATTGTAGGGCGCAGCGTTCAACGTAGTGTGATCACCACCTGCCGCCAACGGGCCACGCAAGGTTTGGCCACTGCTGGTTTTCCAGGTGTAGCTGTGCAGTTTGCCCCATTGCCAGGCCTTGTGATCTGCACCCAACAAGCTGTCGCCGGCGGTGATTGCTGCGACCAGGCTGCGGGCGAGGATCGCCGGTTTGTCTTCTTTTTGCGCCGTGCGCAGGTCGTCCCAGAATGGGCTGTCTTCACGTCCCAACAGATGGTCGGCCTGGGCGGCGTAGGACAGGTTGGCGTTGCTGACAAACGCTTTCCAGGTGGCGCTGGTTTCCGGGCCCAGTTCATCGAGGAAAATCTGCTTGGCGCTTTCCTGCAGGAACAGTTGGTAGATCGCAGCATCGCTCGACGTGGCTGCCAGGCGCCCGTCGAACGCCATCAGTCGGCTCAGGGCCTCCTGGGCCTTGGCCCGATCGGCGGCAGGCAGGGCATCGATCGCCTGTTTCAGTGGCAGAGCCATACCCGGTGCCTGGAACATGCCTTTGAGCTTGGCAGCGAACAGCGTGGTCTGGTCGTACTGCATGGCAATCACGCTACGGCTGTCGTGTTTGCCGTTGCCGGCCAGTTGCGCCAGGCGTTCGCTGCGTTCGGGTGCGGCCCAGGAGTTGGACAGTTGCATGCCATAGCCGTGGGGCACGGTGCGTTGGTTGGCGGTGCCGACCCAACCTTGTGGCGGGTCCTGGTCATAGGGGTGCAGCATCGCGTCGGCGTAGCCATCCCAGTCAAAGCGCCCGTCCCAGCCTGGCGACGGCAGCAGGCCTTCGCCTTCGCGGCGGTTGGGGAAGCGCCCGGTGACCTGCCAGCCAATATTGCTGGCGTCGGCAAACACCATGTTCAGGGGGATGGCACGAATCTCACGGCTGGCGTCCGAGGCTTTTTCCACGTTCTGCGCCCGGGACAGGTCGAAAAATGCATCCAGGCTCTTGTCACCCTTGAAGTCGGCGGTTTGCAGGGCCAGGCCGTAGCCGCTGGTCAGCGACTGGGCGCTATTGAGCAGCGGCCCGTGGCGGGTTTCGTACACTGTTTCGCGAATCGGCCGCTGGCCCTTGGCGAAGAAGGTTTCGTTACGCACGATGGCCGGCACCCATTTGCCATTGTGCTCGTAGTACAGCGCGCTGCCCTGGCGTCTGACCTTTTCCAGGAACAGGTCCTGGGTATCGCCGGAGACCTGGCTCATGCTCCAGGCCACCTTGCCATTGAAGCCGGATAGCAGCGTAGGTACCCCGGCAATCGACACCCCGGCCGCCTGGTATTTCGGTGCGCGGATTTGTACGAACGTCCACAGGGACGGTGCCTGCATCGGCGTCGACAGGTCGTTCGCCAGCAGGCTGCGGCCACTGCGGCTGCGTTGCGGGGCGATGGCCCAGTTGCTGGCGGTGGAAACCCCAAGGGTGTTGAGGCTGCCCAGGCGCTCGTTGATGCTGGTGAGCGTGGCAAGGCCGGGAATCTGCCCGAGGTTGACGCCCTTGAGCTTGTCGGCTTCCGCCGCAGGCAGAGGTTCGTCCGGGTAGCTTGGGGTCAGCCAGGCGAGTTTGTCGGCGCCGACTTTTTGCGCCAACACCAGGGCGGACAACTCTTCCTGCAGGTTGGCCGACTCACTGAAGTTGAGCAGGCAGAACAGCAGCGCCGAATCCTCTGGCTTCCAGTATTCGGGCTTGTAGCCGCTCTGGGCCAGGTCTGCCGGCAGCTTGTCGCGGTAGCGGAACAGGTAGGCATTGACCCCGCGGGCATACACTTCGAAGAAGCGCTTGAGGCGCGGTGACGAGGCGTTGTATAGCTCGCTGGCGCTTTTCTTGAGGTTTACCGCGCGCATGAAACGGTCGACATCCAGCACATCCGGCCCGGACATTTCTGCCAGGCGGCCCTGGGCCAGCAGGCGCAGGGTGACCATCTGGTTGATCCGATCGCTGGCGTGCACATAACCGAGGGTGAACAGTGCGTCGTGGAAGGTGTTGCTTTCGATCAGCGGCATACCCTGGCTGTTGCGCCGCACGGAGACATTTTGCGCCAGGCCCTTGAGCGGCTGTACGCCGGAAACGGGAGGCAGAGTGTCCTGGCTGTTCAGTGACTGGCAACCGGCCAGGCCCAAGGCACTGGCCACTGCCGCGGCAACGCCGAACCGGGGAAGAAAACGTGAGAGGGCTGGCGAGGCCATGGCAAAGCTCCTGCGGGGGGTAGCGTCAGTAAAGGCGCTACGTTAGTGAGCGCGGCGAACCGACGCAAGCGGGAGGCGATGCTAATTTTTTCAAACACTCATAAACCCTTGTAGGAGCCGGCTTGCCGGCGAAAAACTACCAGGCGCCACGCTTATCCAGGCCCCGGCGTTTTTGTTGACGATCTTCGCCGGCTAGCCAGTTCCTACAGGGCACGATCAGGATTTCGGCGGGTTGACCTTCTGTACCAAGTCATAGGCCCGCACCGTCGCCGGGCGTTCCTTGATCAGGTTGAACCAGCGATGCAGGTGGGGGAAATCTTCCAGGCGCTGGCTCTGCCATTTGTGGGAAACGATCCATGGGTAGATCGCCATATCGGCAATGCTGTAGGCCTCGCCGGCGACAAAGCTGCGATCGGCCAGGCGCCGGTCCAGCACGCCATAGAGGCGCGCGGTTTCATCGACGTAGCGTTTGATGGCGTAGGGGATCTTTTCCGGGGCGAACTGGCTGAAATGGTGATTCTGTCCGGCCATCGGGCCCAGGCCGCCCATTTGCCAGAACAACCATTGCAGTACTTCCTGGCGAGCGCGCAGGTCCTTGGGCAGGAACTGACCGGTTTTTTCCGCGAGGTACAGCAGGATGGCGCCGGATTCAAACAGGGAAATCGGTGCGCCACCGTCACTCGGATGCTGATCGACAATCGCCGGAATGCGGTTGTTGGGCGCGATCTTCAGGAAGTCTGGCTTGAACTGGTCGCCCTGGCCAATGTTGATCGGGTGCACCTCGTAGGGCAGGCCGGCTTCTTCCAGGAACAACGAAATCTTGTGACCGTTGGGGGTGGTCCAGTAATACAGGTCGATCATGAAGCTCTCCAGGATTGGTGATGCTTGAACGGGCAGGGCGCCCGATGATGTGCCTGTAGGTATAGGTAATGGTCGACTAGGAAAAATTCAATGAAATATTTGGGTCTATCGATAGAACCGTAGGAGCCGGCTTGCTGGTAAAGACCGACAAGCCTGCGCCTACATAAGGCGTATCAGGCGCCGTGGCACTTCTTGAACTTCTTGGCGCTGCCGCATGGGCATGGGTCGTTGCGGCCCACATCCTTCAGGGCATTGCGCACGGGTTCCTGGTGGGCATGGCCGCAGTTCGGGCCGTGGACATGACCATGGTCGTGATCGTGATGATCGTGATCGTGATCGTGGTTGCAGTCAGGACCATGGACGTGGGGTTGCTGAGTCATTGGTGTCGCTCCGGAATAAAATCGCCGGGGATTATCTCGTCATTGCGCATCACGTGCACGTCGTTACCGATGAATAATCCGGTTTTCAGTTCACCTTCCAGGCGATAGGGGATGGGCCGGTCCGGGTTTTTCAACAGGTCGGCGATTTCCCGCACCTGCGGCCACAGGTTGGTGCGCACCGTGACTTTGAAAAATCCCCGGCCATGGGGCGCAATTGTCAGCCATTCGTTGGACTCGCCTTCGGTCAGTTCCACATCGGCCAGGCTGATCTTGTAGATCAGGCCGCGCACGGTCAGGTCCGAGTCGCCGCGGTTATCCACACGAAAGTGCAGCTTGAATTTCTGTTCCAGCAACTTGGCGCGCACCAACTCCACCTTGACCAGGTGGATCTGCGGTGGCGGCGTGTCATCGGCGAACCAGGACGTGCATCCCGAGAGCCCAACGGCCAGCATCAACAAATAGCTATAGCTTCGTAATCGGCTGACCATGACGCATTCCTTTGTAGGAGCCGGCTTGCCGGCGATGGTCGTCAACGATGACGAGGGCAGTCTGGGTAAATGCGGTGCGCTTGCCTTCTTTGCGAGCAAGCTTGCTCCTACAAAGAAGCGGACTCTTACAGGTAGCTGGAACAGCACTTCTTGAACTTCTGCCCGCTGCCGCACAGGCAGGCATCATTGCGTCCCGCCTTCACCTCCACGGTAGGGTCAATAAAGTACCAGTGCCCATCGTTCTGTACGAAAGAGGACTGTTCCCGGTGGCTATGTTCGCCGGTGCTGTCATGCCAGCGCGCGGTAAAGGTGACGAAGGCATGTTCCGGCTGCCCACCAAACACCTCGGAACTTTCGACCTCCAGGCCCAGCCAGGTGCTTTGCGCGCTCCAGGCCCCGATAGCCTCACGATCCAGGCCGCTGCGTTGTGCCGGTAGCGTAGTCGCCACCAGGTAATCCACCAACCCCAGCACATAGGCGCTGTAGCGTGAGCGCATCAACGCCGTGGCGCAGGGTGCGGGGTGGCCAGAGTGATAATGGCCGCAGCAGGCATCCAGCAGGTTGCCGCTGCCGCAAGGGCAAATGGAGGTGCTCATGGTTACCACCAGTACTTTCCAAAATTTTCCGGGTTGGCCCAGAACCGGGCGTTCAGCCAGTCCGGTACCTGTTTGTATTCAAGCAGATCGTAGGTAAACAGCGTCAGTACCTGATTGTCGCGGCAAAAGTGCTCGCTGGTCTGCAGGGCCAGGGAGAAAAAGTCGGTGTCTTTCCAGCCGCAGGCCGCCAGGTCGGCGAGGACGGCTATACGGCTGGCATTGAGGTTGCGCACTCCGCCCAGTAGCTCCAACCCTGCACGTTTTGACAGGTGCTCCAGGCAGTCGACCACCAGGGCCAGGTCAAATCGCTGGGCGGCCAGGTCGGCAGGCAATGGCCCCGGCCCTGCGACGCAGACCACGGTGTCCGGGTGGGCCTGCTTGAACGCATCCAGCGCCGGGAAGTGGCCGGCACCCAATACCAGCAGGCGTTTGGGGGCTTGGCGATCAAGCAGGGCAGCGAGTGATTGCTGCGGCGTACGGGAAGAATTACCGGCGGTCATCGAAGATCCTCACATCAGAACCGTGAAGACTAGCCTGCTTGAGCGCGCGGGCCTAGAGCGGGCGGCGGCCTGTCGGCTGGAAAAAGCAGCGTGGGCCAATGAATACGGGGGTTTGGCGCGCTGGCGCGGATGAAAAGAGCGGTCTTTACTCCACCCATCGGCTTGCGGCCGATCCCCTCAGGAGAAATCAAATGAGCATCATGCGGACAGCTCTACCCTTGGTTCTGCTAACCGGAGTATTGACAGGTTGCGCAGGCTTGCAAAAAACCGATTGGCCCACCTGTGCAGCCCTCGGCGGCGTAACCGGTGCCGCGCTGGGCGCCACCGAAAGTTCGTCATGGGCCGGCGGTGGTGCGTTGTTGATCGGCGGCATGGCCGGCGCCTATTGCTGGGTCCATGGCGACGGTGATGAGGATGGCGACGGTGTGCCCGACAGCCGCGACCAATGCCCGGGCACCCCCAAAGGCGTGCAGGTCGATGCCAATGGCTGCCCGCCAGTACCCGAGGCGGTAGTCGTCGAAGAAGTGGTGGTGGTCAAGGAAGAGACCATCGTGATTCGTGACGTGCACTTTGAGTTCGACTCGGCCCGGCTGACGGCGGCCGATAAAACCAAGCTCGACACCGTCGCCGCACGCCTGAAACAGGAGGCGCCGAGTGCCCAACTGCGGGTCAGCGGGCATACCGACAGCGTCGGTAAAGATGCGTACAACCAGAAGCTCTCGGAAAAACGCGCCCATTCGGTGACCGACTACCTGGTCAGCTCCGGGGTGCCCCGCAGCAACTTTGTGTCGGTGACAGGTGCTGGTGAAACCCACCCGGTGGCGGACAACAAAACCGCCGACGGCCGCGCCCTGAACCGCCGCGTGGAAATCCAGATCAACCGCTAGCGCGCTGCACGCCTGCCCCTGGGTGACTCCAGGGGCATTTCTGACGGAAGCTTCAGACAATCCTCGGCGATCTGGTCGCCAAATCGCAGCTATCTCAAGTTTTTTAATCCTTCACTGGCAAATCGCCTGTAGAACTCGTTACTGTGCGCCCAAAGAATAATGTGCAAGGGGGCGTAGGGCATGAAGCTGTTGTTGCGATTGGGGAAGTTGCTGGCGTTGCTGTTCTGGGTCGTTGTGCTGGTCAATCTGTTCAAACCGCTGACCAATCCATTTCATCTGCTGGTCAACCTGGTCGGTATCCTTTTATTGCTGACCCATCTCCTGGAGTTGGTGTTATTCAACGCCAGCGTCAAACATCGTGCCCACCCTTGGCGTGACCGCCTGCTGATCCTGTTGCTGGGGATGTTCCATATAAAGAGCCTGCCTGCACCTACGGCTGATCAAGACAACAAGGATGGCAATCATGCGTAACGTTTTTCTCCTGGCCCTGCTGGTCAGCCCCATTGCCTTGGCCGAAAGCGTCAGCGTCGAGACCAACTCGTTGTTGCGCTTGCCCAACAGCACCAGCGTGCTGCAGTTGGAACGTCTGGAAGTGGCCGACTATGGCACCTTGTTGATTCCGGCGAATATCACCCAGGTCACCGTCGACGAACTGCACCTGGGCCGCGACGCGCGGATAGCCATCGTGCCCAGCGCCTCGGCCCTGCAATTGCAGGTACGGCATGCGCAGTTGGAGCATGGCAGCCAGATCACCTCCCGGGGGGCGCCCGGCACCCATGAAAAGCCGGCCAAGCCGGGGCGTGACCTGACGTTGCGGATCAATGCATTGAATGCGCAGCTATTGTCTGTCGATGCCCGGGGTGGCACCGGCGCCCAAGGTTATAGCGGCCTGGATGGCGCCAATGGCGAAGACCCAGGGTGCACCTGGGGTTCGGCCGGGCGTGGCGCCAATGGCGACAACGGCGGCGACGGGCTGCCAGGCGCTGCGGGTGCGGCAGTGCGCATCGAATTGCCACAGGATTATCCGAGCGAGCAGATAAAGGTCTGGGTCGACGGCGGTGCTGGCGGCTTGCCAGGTGTTGCCGGCAAACCGGGCAAGGGCGGGCAGTCCAAGGGGTGCCTGGTGTACCGCGCCGATGGCGGCGAGAAAGGCCGACCGGGGTTGGAAGGGCAGGCAGGGCCTTCCGGACCTGCCGGCACGGTGACCATCCAACGGCTTTGAGCTATAGGCACTGACGCCATCGCGGGCAAGCCCGCCCACACTTGATTTGCGAACCGATTCAAATGTGGGAGCGGGCTTGCCCGCGATGAGGCCCTGAAGAACACCCTCAGAACATCGGCCGAGCCGAGGCAACCGCCACCACCACCAATCCCACAATCAGATTGATCCCTACCAACTTTCGGATTTTTCCCAGCACCTGCGCGCCCGTCGCCCAGTCCTCGGCCGCCACAGCCGTGCGCAGTTCAGGCAGTTGCAGCGCCTGGATGCGGATAAACAGCGCCGTCATCACTACATACAGCCCCATCATCACCTGCACATAACGCGGTGCGGTTTCAAACCCGTTGAAGCGCAGTTGCAATAGGCCGACGCCACTGATCGGCAAGATCAGCACCGCCACCCAGACCCACACGAAAAAACGCGGAAACACATTCGTCCACAGTTTCAGCCGCGCCGGCCCTTCAAGCGCCGCCACAGCGGCCGGGCGCAGGATCATCCAGGCGAAAAACATACCACCGACCCATACCAGGGCGGCCAATACATGCAGGGTGTAGGCAAGGCTAAAGACGGTCATTGAGGTACTCCGTTCTGCGCGGGATTAATTAGCGGGGTATGATAGCGGCCGATCCGAACCACTGAAAATTTATCCAGCGTTTTTTGCGCCCGACTATCCATGATCAGCACTGAACTCAAAACCACGATCCAGGGCGCCTACTCGCGTTTTCTCGAAGCCAAGAGCTTGAAACCGCGTTACGGCCAGCGCCTGATGATCGCCGAAGTAGCCAAGGTCCTCGGGGATATCGACACCGACGACGAAGGCCGGCGCAGTGGCGACCCCGCGGTCGTGGCCGTCGAGGCCGGCACCGGTACCGGCAAGACCGTAGCCTACAGCCTGGCGGCGATTCCTACTGCCAAGGCCGCCGGCAAGCGCCTGGTGATTGCCACTGCCACCGTGGCCCTGCAGGAGCAGATCGTCTACAAAGACCTGCCAGACCTGATGCGCAACAGCGGCCTGAGCTTCACCTTTGCCCTGGCCAAGGGCCGTGGCCGTTATATGTGCCTGTCCAAACTGGACGTGCTGCTCCAGGAAGGCCACGCGCAAACCGCCACGGCCTCGCTGTTCGAAGAAGAAGGCTTCAAGATCGAAGTCGATGAGGCCAGCCAGAAGCTGTTTACCAGCATGATCGAGAAGCTGGCCGGCAATAAGTGGGATGGTGACCGCGACAGCTGGCCCAATGCCCTGGAAGACGCCGACTGGGCGCGCCTGACCACCGATCATAGCCAGTGCACCAACCGTCACTGCCCCAACTTCGGCCAGTGCGCCTTCTACAAGGCCCGCGAAGGCATGGGCAAGGTTGACGTGATTGTCACCAACCACGACATGGTCCTCGCCGACCTGGCCCTGGGTGGCGGGGCGGTGCTGCCTGACCCGCGGGACACGTTGTACGTGTTCGACGAAGGCCACCACTTGCCGGACAAGGCCATCGGCCACTTCGCCCACTACACGCGCCTGCGGTCCACTGCCGACTGGCTGGAAACCACCGCCAAGAACCTCACCAAGCTGCTGGCCCAGCATCCGCTGCCCGGCGACCTGGGCAAGCTGATCGAGCAGGTGCCGGAGCTGGCGCGGGAGATCAAGACCCAGCAACAGTTCATGTTCAGCGCCTGCGAGCAGGTGGCGGACTTCAAGCCCGGCGAAGACGTCGAAGGCCGCGAACGGCCCCGCCATCGCTTTGTCGGCGGGCTGATCCCCGAGCACATGCGCGAGATGGGCGTGGAGTTGAAGAAGGGCTTCTCACGCCTGACTGATCTGTTCACCCGCCTCACCGACTTGCTCAAGGAAGGCATGGACGGGGAGGTCAATATCGGCATTGCCAGCAACCAGGCCGAAGAGTGGTACCCGCTGTTTGGCAGCCTGCTGTCTCGTGCCCAGGGCAACTGGGAGTTGTGGACCGCCTTTACCGTCGAAGACCCGGAAGACAATCCGCCCATGGCCCGCTGGCTGACGCTGTCGGAAAGCGGCGCGTTGTTCGATATCGAAGTCAACGCCAGCCCGATCCTCGCGGCGGAGATGCTGCGGCGCAACCTGTGGAACGTAGCCTACGGCGCCCTTGTGACCTCGGCCACCCTGACCGCCCTCGGTACCTTCGAGCGCTTTCGCATGCGTGCCGGCCTGCCGAAAAAGGCGGTTACCGCCGTGGTGCCCAGCCCGTTCCACCACGCCGACGCCGGTGTGCTGCGGGTGCCGGACCTCAAGGCCGACCCACGGGATGCGCCGGCCCACACCGCAGCAATCATTCGTGACCTGCCATCGCTGGTGGAAGGTTCCAAAGGCACGCTGGTGCTGTTCTCGTCACGCAAGCAGATGCAAGACGTGTTCGACGGCCTCGACCGCGACTGGCGTAAACAGGTATTCATCCAGGGCAACCTGTCGAAACAGGAAACCCTGAACAAGCACAAGGCGCGGGTCGATGGTGGGGATTCCAGTGTGCTGTTCGGCCTGGCGAGCTTTGCCGAAGGTGTCGACTTGCCCGGGGCTTACTGCGAACACGTGGTGATCGCGAAGATCCCGTTCTCGGTGCCTGACGACCCAGTCGAGGCCGCGCTGGCCGAATGGATCGAAGCCCGGGGCGGTAATCCGTTCATGGAGATCTCCGTGCCGGATGCCTCGTTGAAGCTGGTCCAGGCCTGTGGCCGCTTGCTGCGTACTGAAGAGGACCGTGGCACCATCACCTTGCTCGACCGCCGATTGGTCACCCAACGCTATGGCAAGGCTATCCTGAATGCCTTGCCGCCTTTCCGGCGCGAAATTTCTTAAGCCACAGTGGGCGAATTCGCCCACTTCGTGGTCTATCTCGTTTATGTCATCAGGCCATTCACCGGCCGATTGGGAGAACCTTGTTCGTATGATTCGCACGCTGCCTGCTCTTTTTGCCCTGCTGTTCGCCACGCCATTGCTGGCCGCACCGGCTGGGCAACAGACGCTGTTCAACTTTGTCCGGCCGGCCGATGTGGTCAAGGTGGCGACCCAGGACGCCAGCCTGCCGCAATACAACGCTGAACAGACCCCGGAAGGCGAAGTGCTGCGCCGCATCACCTTCAACCCGGCGGCGGAGCCGAGCCTGGTGCTCAGCCCGCAAAGCGGCGTGTGGGACTGGTCACAATCGAGTGCCATGAGCCTGCGCATCCAGAGTGCGATGGATTGGGCACTGACGTTGTACGTCAAGGTACAGAGCAGCGACGGCAAGACCCTGGTCAGCCGTATCGATTTACCGGCGGGGCCTGCGCAAACCCTGCTGGTGCCCCTGCTGGCCAACTCGCCCTTGAGCCAGGGCATGAAGGCCGGACCGCCGATGCCCATCACTGTGGACGGTCAGCGCGTCATGCTCGCTGGCAGTGCTGGCGAAATCGATCGCAGCCAGGTGGTCTCGGTCACTCTGTCGATGATCAAGCCGGCAGCGCCGCAAAGCATCCTGCTGGAGCGCTTTGGCGTGCAGGACAGTGAACCGGTGCTCAAGGCCGCCTACAGTGAGCTGGTGGATGCCTATGGGCAGTCCAACCGCGCGCGCTGGCCAGAAAAAGTCAGCAGCGACGAGCAGTTGAAAGCCGCTGCCGCCAAGGAGCAGCAACAACTCAAGGGCTGGCTCGCAGAGCGTGACAAGAGCGCCCTGGACAAGTTTGGCGGCAGCACCAAGGGCCCGGCCTTTGAAGCCAGCGGCTTCTTCCGCACCGAAAAGCGCGACGGGCGCTGGTACCTGGTGACACCGCTGGGGCATCCGTTCTACTCCCTGGGCGTCAACACCGTGAGCCCGGACAATAGCCAGACTTATGTTGCGGGACGCGAATGGATGTTTGGCGCACTGCCCAAGGCGGGCGAGCCCTTCGACAAGTATTACGGCAGCGGTGACAACCGTGGCGGCAATGGCGCCGATGCAGGGCGCGGTTTCAATGTGGGGCGCTGGTACAACTTCTACGGTGCCAACCTGCAACGCACCTACGGCCAGGCGTGTGACCCGGCGGCCGAGGCGCAGCCCTGCACGGCCCCAGGCTTTGACCAGGCCCGCTGGACCGGCCACACCCTGGACCGCCTGCAAGCCTGGGGTTTCAACACGATCGGCAACTGGAGCACCCCGCACTTGGGTGACGCTCGTCGCGTGCCTTACACCTTGCCTCTGTCGATCATTGGCGACTACACCAGTATCAGCACCGGTATCGACTGGTGGGGTGGCATGCCCGATCCGTTCGACCCGCGCTTTGCCATGGCCACTGAGCGGGCCGTGGCGATCGCCACCCGCGACCATCGCGACGACCCCTGGTTGATTGGCTTCTTTGCCGATAACGAACTGGCATGGGCCGGTCCCGGCGATGATGCGAAATCCCGCTACGCCCTGGCCTACGGCACTCTGCGCATGACTACGGATGTGCCGGCCAAGCGCGCGTTCCTCAAGCAATTGCGCGACAAGTACCGCAACGAAGATGGCCTTTCCAAAGCCTGGGGTATCCAGTTGGCTGGCTGGGAGTTGATGGAAGATCCAGGCTTCGAGCCGCCGGTTCCCAACGCCGAGCATCCGGAAATCGAGGCTGATTTCCAATACTTCCAGAAGACCTTCGCCGACGCCTACTTCAAGACCATCTCCGATGCGCTTAAATGGCATGCGCCCAACCAGTTGCTGCTGGGTGGCCGCTATGCGGTCAGCACCCCGGAGGCGGTGGCGTCCTGCGCCCAGTATTGCGATGTGTTGAGCTTCAACATGTACACCCTCAAGCCCCAGGACGGTTACGACTTTGCGGCGCTGCGCGCACTGGACAAACCGGTGCTGATCAGCGAGTTCAACTTCGGCTCGGCCGACCGTGGCCCGTTCTGGGGTGGGGTCACGCAATTGGCCCGGGAGGAGGCGCGCGGCCCGGCTTATGCGACCTTCCTCAAGCAGGCCATGGCCGAGCCGTCGATTGTCGGCGTGCACTGGTTCCAGTACCTCGACCAGCCAGTGACCGGGCGTTTGCTGGACGGTGAAAACGGTCACTTCGGTCTGGTGGGGATCACCGATGTGCCGTTCCAGGGCTTCGTCGACAGTGTGCGTAAAAGCAACCTGGCGGCGATCCAGCAGTTGGCCCAGGAAGCGGAAAAAGCCAAGGCTGCAACGGGTTCCCAAACCCAGTAATGACTGGAACAATGGGCGCCACTTAACGTAGGTCTTTTCCGGGGGGATTCAGGTGCAGATTCAGGGTCATTACGAACTTCAATTCGAAGCAGTGCGTGAAGCCTTCGCCGCATTGTTTGACGACCCTCAGGAGCGCGGCGCTGCGCTGTGTGTGCAGATTGGCGGCGAAACCGTCGTCGATCTGTGGGCCGGTACTGCCGACAAGGACGGTGCCGAGGCCTGGCACAGCGACACCATCGCCAACCTGTTCTCCTGCACCAAGACCTTTACCGCTGTCACGGCCTTGCAACTGGTTGCCGAAGGCAAATTGCAACTGGACGTCCCCGTGGCCAACTACTGGCCTGAATTCGCGGCGGCGGGCAAGGAAAGCATCACCTTGCGCCAACTGCTGTGCCATAAGGCCGGGTTGCCAGCGTTGCGTGAGACGTTGCCCGCCGAAGCCCTGTATGACTGGCCGTTGATGACGGCGGCCCTGGCCGCCGAGGCTCCCTGGTGGACCCCCGGGGAAGGCCATGGCTACGCCGCCATCACCTATGGCTGGCTCGTCGGGGAACTGCTGCGCCGCGCCGATGGGCGTGGGCCGGGGGAGTCGATCGTGGCCCGGGTTGCCCGCCCGTTGGGCTTGGACTTTCACGTCGGGCTGGCGGACGAAGAGTTTTATCGTGTCGCGCACATTGCCAGGGGCAAAGGCAATATGGGGGATGAGGCGGCCCAGCGGCTATTGCAGGTCACCCTGCGTGAGCCCGAGGCAATGAGCACCCGGGCGTTTACCAATCCGCCTTCTATACTAACCAGCACTAACAAACCCGAGTGGCGTCGTATGCAGCAGCCTGCGGCAAATGGGCATGGCAATGCGCGCAGTTTGGCCGGGTTTTATAGTGGTTTGTTGGACGGAAGTTTGTTGGAAGCCGATATGCTTGAACAGCTGACCCGCGAGCACAGTATCGGGCCGGATAAAACCTTATTGACGCAAACCCGCTTTGGCCTGGGTTGCATGTTGGACCAGCCGGATGTGCCCAATGCCACGTTCGGCCTTGGCCCGCGTGCATTTGGGCATCCTGGGGCGGGTGGTTCCGTGGGCTTTGCTGACCCGGAACATGATGTAGCATTTGGTTTCGTGACCAATACTCTAGGTCCGTATGTACTTATGGACCCACGCGCGCAAAAGTTGGTAAGAATATTGGCCGGTTGTCTGTAAATAGCTTGCCGTCCGGCGTTTTTTTGTTAAAAAGGCACCTACAAAAGGCGCTTGAAAAGTATTGTTACTTTAAACTTCGTGAAGCGTCTGTTTAACGGGTCATCCAGACCCCTGTGTTTTCTCATTTTGTGGATATCTCATGTTATCGAACAAGTCCTTGGCACTGGCGCTCTGCCTAACTATTACTGGCTGTGCACAAACTCCACAAAATGATGCGTCTGGCGAGCATTGGTGGTCATTCGGGTTCGACAAGTCGGCGACCAAGGACGTTACTGCCAAAGCCGATGCCAAGGCGGCTGACGCCAAGGCCGATCTTAAGGCCGACCTGCAGGCGGCAACGCCGGCTCCATCTGCGGCCCCGGTAGTCGCCAAGACTGAAACCGACACCAAATGGTGGTGGCCGTTTGAAAGCAAGCCAAAACCCCTAAGCAAAGTCGATGTGACCAACATCCCGATGCCAGACCCGAAAATCACCCAGGCCTGGCTGGACGACTACGAGCCGCGCCTGCGCGCCGCGATCAAGGACAGCAACCTGCAACTGGAGCGTCGCGACAACGTTCTGGTGGTGATAGCCCCGGTCGATGGCTCCTACAACCCGAAACGCCCGGCGATGTTGCTGCCAGTGACCTTGGGTCCGTTCACCCGTGTGGCCAAGGCCGTTGAAAGCGATCCCAAGACCGCCGTGCTGGTGCTTGGTCATATCGACACCGTGCAGAACCAGCCCCTGACCAAGGAGCGTGCCCAGTCTATCGCGTCGATCTTCAGCCTCAGTGGCTTGAAGCAGGACCGCTTGATGTTGCGTGGCATGGGTGACCTGATGCCCCGCGCTGCCAATGACAGCACCCAGGGCCGTGCCCTGAACCGTCGCATGGAAATCATGTTCACCCAGCGCACTACCATGCTGGCACTGCTGAGCAAGTACAACTCGCCAAACCCGCCGAAGCCAGAAATGGTTGCGGTACAGGACGTGGTTGCCCCAGCGCCGGTCGCCAAGAAAGCGGTTGCCGCCAAGAAAGCACCTGCCAAGAAGGCCGCCGCCAAGCCAGCCGCGAAAAAAGCGGCCGCCAAGCCAGCAGCCAAAAAGCCAGCTGCTGCCAAGGCTGCAACGCCAGCGAAAAAAGTAGCTGCAAACGACCAGGCGAAAAACTGAGCAGTTGAGCAAGAAGGATAAAGCTGCATGACCCAGGCACTGGCAGATATGCGCCGTGACTACACACGGGACGGTTTGAGCGAAGCCCAGGCCCCGGCCGAGCCGTTTGCCTTGTTCCACCAGTGGTTCAACGACGCGGTCAAGACCGAGCAACCGCCGGTCGAGGCCAATGCCATGACCCTGGCGACCGTCGACCATGAGGGCCGGCCTCACTGCCGCGTCCTGCTGCTCAAGGGGCTGGATGCCCAGGGCTTTACCTTCTTCACCAACTACCAGAGCGCCAAGGGCCAGCAAATGGCAGCCCGCCCGTTTGCTGCCATGACCTTCTTCTGGCCGACCCTGGAGCGCCAGGTGCGTATCGAGGGTCGGGTGGTCAAGGTCACGCCCGAGGAGTCGGACGCCTACTATCAAGTACGCCCACTGGGCAGCCGTATCGGCGCCTGGGCTTCCCCGCAAAGCCAGGTGATCCGCGATCGCCAGCAGTTGCAGGACCTGCTCACGCTGACCGAACAGCGTTTCAGCGAGACCCAGCCCGATTGCCCGGAGCACTGGGGGGGGTATCGCCTGCTGCCGGAGCGCATCGAGTTCTGGCAGGGCAGGGCGAGTCGTCTGCATGATCGCTTGAACTATCGTTTGCAGGGTGCCGACTGGACCCGCGAGCGATTGGCACCCTGAAAACGTCATACTTGTAGGAGCCGGCTAGCCGGCTCCTACAGCCTCTACTTGACCTCATATTGCCGTGCTGCGTCCTGCAGCCACTGTGGCAAGTCCTTACGCTTGACCTTCTCAGCCTTGGCGCGGTCCAACTGTTGCAGCATAAAGTTGCGCTTGTGCTGATCGTCTCCTGCCAGTGACAGCGCCAGGTCGCGGTCTACCCAGCGCTTGATCCGCCGGTACAGCCACCAATGGAAATACAGGCCGGCTGCGGTGGTAGCTACAATGATGAAGTAGTCCATGAAATTCCTTGTCTGGGTGCAGGTGCTACCGTTTGTCTGTTTTTGCGGTACAGCCTGTCTGTACTGGGGCTGAATGAAAGCAATTTTCTCCGGGCCGTGCCGTGACAGGCGTCAAGCAGCGGAGTCTAATAAAGATATGTCCTTTGGAGTTGATGCTATGCGTAAGTCTGTTCTGCTGGTTGCCTGCTTTACCACCATGTCGTTGCTGCTGGGTGGCTGCGCCTCCAGTCTGACCGGCGACTCGTATTCCCGTGACGAAGCCCGTCGCGTGCAGAGCGTGCGCATGGGCACCATTGAATCCCTGCGTCCGGTCAAGATCGAAGGCACCAAGACCCCAATCGGCGGCGCAGCAGGCGCAGTCATCGGCGGTGTTGGTGGTAGCGCCATCGGCGGCGGTCGCGGCAGCATCGTCACCGCCGTTATCGGTGCCGTGGCGGGCGGCCTGCTGGGCTCGGCCACCGAAGAAGGCCTGACCCGCACCCAGGGCGTTGAAATCACCGTGCGCGAAGACGACGGCAGCATGCGCGCCTACGTCCAGGCCGTGCAGGAAAACGAAATCTTCCGCATCGGCGACCGCGTGCGCATCATGACCGTAGACGGGACCAGTCGCGTTACCCGCTAAGCGTCACACAGTAAAAGAAAAACCCCGACCGGGTGACTGGTCGGGGTTTTTTCAGTTTGGCTACGGATTTTCTTAATATGATTTTTAATTTCGGGCGGGCGCGTTAAACGTTGCAAGTAAGTTGGAAGTGATGAATAGAGTCATTTATCACTCTGCCGGCTAAGGTTTCTATAGCCGTCAGTTGAGCGGGGGTCAGGTTGTAGCCCTCCCAGCCATGTTGCTCTTCGGACCATTGCATTATGGTTTTCAACTTGTCCTCGCACCCATGAGGTAGCTCGATTACAAACACTTGGAGGTCAGTAACCTTATCGAAGGCTTCAATCAGATATCTCATGGTGCGACTCTTTTTTCTTTTTTTGGATTTTCGTGGAGATGGATTTGATTATTAACGGCTCTAGCTCACCTCCAAGTTTACTGCCGGGATATGTTGTAACCATCGACGGGCTCCATCTTTTACTGGTTAAAGGGGCGCCGTGAAGGAAAAACTCTCAGATTGAGTGACGGGTTGGAGGGAGCGATCAGGTGAATATTTCGATGTCATCTCGCGCGCTACTTATCACGCCGCTCAGTGATGGGTGTTTTTGCCCAGCCTGGTGCATTGCCGCAGACACCTTAGCGGTGTCCAATGTTCTGAATCGACGCGCGATATGACCTACAGCGACTATGGCAGCTGAGGCAATCGCTTGGTTGTCATGACTTATATGTTCTAAGCAGGTCTCCTGAGCCCAGGCGCTATTTTTTTCATTAAGCCCGATAGAAATCAGTGCAGTTGCTACCTTTCGTTCGTCTCCAGCGGCAAGACTACTTACTGCTTCCTCATGGCTCATATCCGGGTCGTGATAGTGGATGTTCATTTTTCTGCTCCGAGAGTTTTTCCTTTGCGGTTGGTTTTACCCGCTTTTATCAGCGCATTTTTCATGTCTTGATGAAGCTCTTCCCAAGACCTCACATGGCCGTGGTAAAGCTCATCTGTGGTGCGATCTATCTTTGTCTGTGGGTCGATACCTACTAGGCGTGCGACCAGGCCCAGCACCGCATGTTCGCCATAGTCTGCGAGGCGCTCCAGGGGAATGTAACCAGACGGGTTGTTGTAGCTGATGATGGCGTCCGGCAAGTTGCAGGACTTGGCGAAAACGCACCCGACGACAGGAGCAGGGTTCGGTTCTGAAGCCGGTTGAAGCTTTGCTTCGTAGGCCTGCTGGCGGGCGAGCATTGCGTTGTAGGGTTGCTGGAGCGCCTCGCGGGCCGCCAGTTCGCGCTCGTTCATAGGTTCCAGGCGGCGATAGCCACCGGTGCCGGTCCCGTAGGAGCGCCAGACCTGCGGTCTGTCTTGGTTGTTGGCCATCATGCCCTCCTGGCGAGTTACACCGCGACATCCGTTCTTGAAGTCGGATGTGCGACGTTATGGGAGGAGCACGAGAAAAAATGTAGGAAGGTGCTGTAAGCGAGGGGAGAAGAGGCTTAAAGAATGAGGGGGCAGGAAAAGCCTGCCCCCTCGTTACGCGTTATGCGTTGACCGTCACCTGCTTGCGACTGGCCATCGCTGTCACTGCATAACCAATCAATGCAGCAAGGATCGAACCGGTGAGTATGCCCATCCGGTCCATCCCGGCGTATTCGCTACTGCGTGGTACGAACGCCAGCGAACCGACAAACAGGCTCATGGTGAAGCCGATACCACACAGGATGGCCACGCCCATGACTTGGCCCCAATTGGCGCCAGTCGGCAGGGCCGCAAGGCCGGTTTTCACTGCGAGCCAGGTCAGGCCAAACACACCGACGGTCTTGCCCAGCAGCAGGCCTGCGGCGATACCCATAGGCACATGGTGGGTGAAGCTTTCCAGGTTGACCCCGGCCAGGGACACACCAGCGTTGGCAAACGCGAACAGCGGCAGGATGCCGTACGCCACCCACGGGTGCAGGGCGTGTTCCAGGCTCAGCAGGGGCGATGGCTCGGCGTTCTTGGTGCGCAGCGGAATGCAGAACGCCAGGGTGACGCCGGCCAGGGTTGCGTGCACACCACTCTTGAGTACGCAGACCCACAGGATCAGGCCGATGATCAGATAGGGCCCGAGCTTCACCACCCCCAGGCGGTTCATGGCTATCAGTGCGACAAGGCACGCGCCAGCGCCTGCCAGCGACGCGGTGGACAGGTCGCCGGAGTAGAAAATCGCGATGACAATGATGGCGCCCAAGTCATCAATGATCGCCAGGGTCATCAGGAACAGCTTCAGCGACACCGGGACACGCTTGCCCAGCAGTGCCAGCACGCCGAGGGCAAAGGCGATATCGGTGGCCATCGGGATGGCCCAGCCGCCCAGCGCCGCCGGGTTATCCTTGTTCAGCGCCCAGTAGATCAGCGCCGGCACCACCATGCCGCCGATAGCCGCTGCGCCTGGCAGCACGACCTGGGATGGCTTTGACAGGTGGCCGTCGAGCAACTCGCGCTTGACCTCCAGGCCGATCAGCAGGAAGAACAGGGCCATCAGGCCGTCGTTGATCCATAGCAGTGAAGGCTTGGCGATTTGCAGGGCGCCGATCTGGACGGCGACGGGCACTTCAAGAAAGCTGTTATAGAACGAGGACAGCGGCGAATTGTTGATGATCAGGGCCAAGGCGGCCGCAGCGATCAGTAACAGACCACTGGCCGCTTCGAGCTGGAAGAAACGGGTAAACGTGCTACGCAGAGGCAAGGGATGCTCTCCAATCAAAGTTCAATAGGGGCGTACCCTAACCCGTACTGTTAGTTGTTAAAACAAAAGTTATATTCTTTTTTGTTATATAAAAGCGTCGTTGTATGGATTGCGTCAAAGCCTGGCAATTGTGTATCGAATTGAGTCATGACTGTATCTGTGTGCAGTGTAGGAAAGTCCTTAAGATCAAGCCTGAAAACTTAATGGAACCTGAGCATGAGCGACCACCGTCCGTGGGCCCGAGAGGCCATCCGCATTATTGAAGCGGACTTCCAGCGCAGCGCCGACACCCACCTGATCCCCCTACCGCTGCCGGGTTTGCCGGGGATCGAGTTGTATTTCAAGGATGAGTCCAGCCACCCTACCGGGAGCCTCAAGCACCGGTTGGCCCGCTCTTTGTTCCTGTATGCCCTGTGCAACGGCTGGCTCAAGCCGGGCGCGCCGGTGATCGAAGCCTCCAGCGGCTCGACGGCGATTTCCGAGGCGTACTTCGCGCGCTTGTTGGGCCTGCCGTTCATTGCGGTGATGCCGGCCACCACCTCCCAGGAAAAGATTGCGCAGATCGCCTTTTACGGCGGCAAGAGCCATCTGGTGCAGGATCCCACGCAGATCTACGCCGAATCCGAGCGCCTGGCGCAGGAAAGCGGCGGGCACTTCATGGATCAGTTCACCTACGCCGAACGGGCCACCGACTGGCGGGCGAACAACAATATTGCCGAGTCGATCTTCCAGCAGTTGCGTTTCGAGCGGCATCCCGAGCCAAGCTGGCTGATTTCCAGCCCGGGTACCGGCGGTACCACCGCGACCCTCGGGCGTTATGTGCGTTATCGCCAGCATTGCACCCGGGTGTTATGCGCCGACGCCGAGCGTTCGGTGTTCTTCGAGTACTACCAGACCGGTGATGCCAGCCTGCGCCTGGACTGCGGTTCGCGGATCGAGGGCATTGGCCGGCCACGGGTAGAAGCGTCATTCCTGCCCAAGGTGATTGATGCGATGGTCAAGGTGCCGGATGCCTTGTCGTTGGCGGCCATGCATTACCTGGCGCAACGCTTGGGACGGCGGGTCGGGGGTTCCAGCGGTACCAATCTGATTGGCGCGTTGATTGCCGCGCAGCAGATGCAGGCGGCAGGAGAGTCGGGGTCTATCGTGGCGATTCTGTGTGATGGGGGCGAGCGTTATGCCACGACCTATTACGACGATGCGTGGCTGCTCGGGCAAGGGTATGAGTTGGAGGAGCTGATTGACGCTGTTGCAGCCAGTGTCGAGCGGGGCGAGCCGTTGCCGGACAGCATCCTGCGCGCCAATATCTAAAACTTCCTGTGTATGGAAACCATTTTGGGAGCCGGGCTTGCCCGCGATGGCCGTAGGTATCTACACAACTCTCCAGTGGCGAGCGGGCTTGCCCCGCGCTGGGCTGCGAAGCAGCCCCAAAAAGCCCTCCGCGTTTCTTCAGATAAACCTCTGATGGCCGGGTTTAGGGCTGCTTCGCAGCCCAGCGCGGGGCAAGCCCGCTCGCCACAGGAAAGTTCGTCAGTTTCTGAAAGTTGTGTAGATACCTATGGTGGCCATCTCGGGCAAGTCCGGCTCCCACGATAGAGAGGGGCGTTTGCGGGTGAGCTGTCAGGCCTCGATGCCGAGGATATCCCGGGCCACGGCTTCGGCAATCCGAATCCCGTCAACGCCTGCCGACAAGATCCCACCGGCATAACCGGCGCCTTCGCCGGCCGGGAACAGGCCTTTGACATTCAAGCTCTGCATCGACGCATCGCGGGTGATCCGCAGCGGCGACGAAGTGCGGGTCTCGATCCCGGTCAGTACCGCGTCGTGCAGCGAGTAGCCCTTGATCTGCTTCTCAAAGGCCGGCAACGCTTCGCGGATGGCCTCGATGGCGAAGTCTGGCAAGGCCAGGGCCAAGTCACCGAGGGCTACACCTGGCTTGTAGGACGGTTCCACAGTTCCAATGGCGGTGGACGGCTTGCCGGCGATGAAATCACCGACCAGTTGCGCCGGCGCTTCGTAGTTGCTGCCGCCGAGGATGAACGCGTGGGACTCCAGGCGCTCCTGCAATTCGATCCCGGCCAGAGGGCCACCGGGGTAGTCCACTTCCGGGGTGATGCCGACCACGATCCCGGAGTTGGCATTACGCTCGTTACGCGAGTACTGGCTCATGCCATTGGTCACGACCCGATTTGGCTCGGAAGTGGCCGCAACCACCGTACCGCCCGGGCACATACAGAAGCTGTATACCGAACGGCCGTTCTTGGCGTGGTGCACCAGCTTGTAGTCGGCCGCGCCCAGTTTCGGGTGCCCGGCATACTTGCCCAGGCGTGCGGCGTCGATCAGCGATTGCGGGTGTTCGATGCGAAAGCCCACCGAAAACGGCTTGGCTTCCATGTACACACCACGGCCGTGGAGCATGCGGAAGGTGTCGCGGGCGCTGTGGCCGAGGGCAAGAATCACATGCTTGGAGAGGATCTGTTCGCCCCCAGCGACCACCACGCCATTCAACTGGTCGTCTTCGATCAGCACGTCGGTGACCCGCTGTTCAAAACGCACCTCACCGCCCAGGGCGATGATCTGCTGGCGCATGTTTTCCACCACACCGGTCAGACGAAAGGTGCCGATGTGCGGCTTGCTGACATAGAGGATCTCATCCGGCGCGCCGGCCTTGACGAACTCATGCAAGACCTTGCGCCCGTGGAACTTCGGGTCCTTGATCTGGCTGTAGAGCTTGCCGTCGGAAAAGGTCCCGGCGCCGCCCTCGCCGAACTGCACGTTGGACTCGGGGTTGAGTACGCTTTTGCGCCACAGGCCCCAGGTGTCCTTGGTACGTTGGCGCACTTCGCGGCCGCGTTCGAGGATGATCGGCTTGAAACCCATCTGCGCCAGCAACAACCCGGCAAAGATCCCGCAAGGGCCGAAGCCGACAACGATGGGCCGCTCGCTCAGGTCTGCCGGCGCCTGGCCCACGACCTTGTAGCTGACATCGGGCGCGGCATTGATATTGCGGTCGTCGGCGAACTTGAGCAGCAGGGCAGCTTCACCCTTGACCTCAAGGTCGACGGTGTAGATAAAGCACAGCTCCGACGATTTCTTGCGAGCATCGTAGCTGCGTTTGAACAGGGTGAAATCGAGCAGATCATCACTGGCGATGCCCAGGCGCTGCACGATGGCAGGCCGCAGGTCTTCTTCGGGATGGTCGATGGGCAGCTTGAGTTCGGTGATTCGTAGCATGACAGGATCCGATATGCGGCGTTTGGTAGGGCCGGCGGTTTTGCAAACCGGCGATTATAAGCCCCAACGACGCATTCCCGTCATGCTAAAACCGCCCAGGGGCGAATCAGTCGTCTCGCGAGCCGCCAAATGCCGCGCAGCCACGCTGCACTTGACCGTTGATCCGAAGTTCGGCGCTCATGTGTTGCAGGCTGCCGCTGACGCTATCGATGCAGCGCTGGGGCGCGACCCACAGTTCAATCTGCTGGCCGTTGGCTTCGGTGGTGAGGTTGAAACGGCCGTCACCCAGTTGCTCTTCCACATAAGGCACCGGCAACGGTGGCTGGCCTTCGCGTTGCAGGACCATGCCCTTGTTGGTCACATTCAGTGCCCAGGCTGGCTTGTGCCCGTTGGCGCGCAGGATCATACGCTTGAAGTCCGGGTCGTCACAGGCTGAGGTCGAGCGTTCGACGCGGTACAGCTGTTGCAGCTCCACCTGGCCCTGGGTGCCGCTGGCGACCCCGGAAAATTTGCCGCGCAAGTCGGCAAACAACGCCCCTTGCTGGCCGGCCAGGGACGCCGCTTCCTGGAGGATGCTGGTACCGCCGGTATCGTTGACCACGTAGTTACGCTGGTCATGGCAGGGCTGGAACAGCAATTTGTCGCCGATGGCCGTCAATTCGCCTTGCATGCGAGTCAGGCCCGCAGTGGAGGGCGTCGCCGGATCGCGTTCAAACACCTGGCAGGCAGCGAACAAGGGCAGCAGGGCAAACAGAGCAAGGGTACGGGCGGCAAGCATTATCGGGTCTCCTGACAAGTGCCGCCACGTTACGCAGGCTGGCGCTGCATCACAAGCCGAGGATGGCGTGCGATTAGGTTTCAGCATTTTAATGGCGCGCGGATTTAAGCCTTTTCCTCTGTTTGCTGTGCCAACCTTGTGCAACGTTCAAGCTTTTCAAAGGAGCACATGTATGAACCTTCGATGGGCCTTTTTCGCCCTGGTCTGGATGACGCCCCTGGCCTGGGCCCAGGCTCCGGCCAAGCTGTTCTACAGCTCACAGACCGACTTTACCGAGATCACGGTGAGCCTGAAAAAAGCCTCTGTACCCCGGCCTGAGTTTATTCAAGTCCACGTGACGCTGACGCCCGAGGCCAGGGCGCGTACAAGAGCCCTGAGCCTGTTGGCCATGCACAAACGGATAACGCTGTATCTCAATGGCCGGCAGCTCAATACCGCGACGGTTCAGAGTGTCCTTGACCGCCCCGCCCTGACGTTTTCCATTCCCCGTGACCAGTTGCTGGAGATGATGCCATCGCTGCTCGAGTGATACTGACCGGCCGCCGTTCAGCCGACGATGTAAGTCTGTCCGGTCTGTAAGCCTTCAACACTCTTTGCGTAGGCTAATGCCACCTCCGCCGCAGGAACCGGCTTGAAGCCCCTGAAGTACGGCGCATAGCTGCCCATAGCCTCCACCAACACGGTCGGACTCACCGAATTGATGCGCAAGCCCCGTGGCAATTCAATCGCCGCCGCTTTGATGAAGGCATCGATGGCGCCATTGACCAGTGCGGCCGAAGCGCCGGTGCGGATCGGGTCGCGATTGAGGATGCCGCTGGTGAAGGTGAACGACGCACCGTCGTTGGCAAATTCGCGGCCGATCAGCAGCAGGTTGACCTGGCCCATCAGTTTGTCTTGCAGGCCGAGGTCGAAGTGGCTGGCATCCATGTCGCCCAGGGGCACGAAGTTGACGTTGCCGGCGGCGCAGACCAGGGCGTCGAACTTGCCAGTTTGCGCAAACAGTTGGCGGATCGACGCGCTGTCGCTGATATCGACCTGAAAGTCGCCGCTCTTGCGCCCAATGCTGATCACTTCGTGGCGCTGGGACAGCTCGGCCTTGACTGCCGAGCCCACCGTGCCGCTGGCGCCAATCAACAGGATTTTCATGGTGTGGTACCTCAAAGGGTTCAAGTGAGCCTGCAGTCTAGAGTGGTTTTTTCGGTAGATAAGCGCACTAATAGGCAACCTTTGGTTTTCAATTGGAAACAATCCATGAGCGAGATGGACGACCTGGCGGCGTTTGCGGTGTTGATCGAAGCCGGCAGCTTTACCCTGGCAGCCCAGCAACTGGGCTGCAGCAAGGGGCAGTTGTCCAAGCGCATCAGCCAGCTGGAGGCACAGTTCTCGGTGGTGTTACTGCACCGCACCACCCGCCGACTGAATCTGACCGCTGCCGGCGCGGCCCTGCTGCCACAAGCCCAGGCGCTGGTCATCCAGGTGGACCGCGCACGTCAGGCATTGGCCCGGCTGAAAGACGATGTGGCCGGGCCGGTGCGTATGACGGTTCCGGTTTCCCTGGGCGAAACCTTCTTTGATGGCCTGTTATTGGAGTTTTCCCGCCAGTACCCGCAAGTGCAGGTCGAAGTGGATCTGAGCAATAATTATCGAGACTTGGCCAGGGACGGTTTTGATCTGGCGGTACGCTCAGAGGTTGCCAACGATGAGCGCCTGGTCGCCAAGCCCCTGTTGGCCTGGCATGAAATGACCTGTGCCAGCCCGGCATATCTGCAACAGTACGGTGAGCCGCTGACACCCGCGGATCTGGTTGGGCACCGCTGTTTACTCAACAGCCATTACAGTGGGCGTGAAGAGTGGTTGTATCACCAGCAGCACGAGCTGTTGCGAGTGCGGGTGGATGGCACGTTTGCCTCCAACCACTACAACCTGCTGAAAAAGGCCGCGCTGGTGGGGGCCGGTATCGCACGGTTGCCGTCCTATCTGTTGCAAGAGGAATTGGCTGACGGCCGGCTTCGTTGGCTCTTGCGTGATTATCAGACCCGCAGCATGCCGATGTACCTGGTGCACCCGTATCAGGGCGGGCTACCGCGTCGCACCCAAGTGCTGGCCGATTACCTGGTGGGCTGGTTCAAGCGCAACGGCGAAGCGTTGGACCGGCTCTAGCGCCAGCGCCGGGCGATCCAGTGATCAATCGATAGCCGTCCTGGCCCCTTGGCCATCAATACCAGGAGCAACGCGATCCAGGTGCCGTGGGTCGGGTAGGCATCCGGATAGACAAACAGTTGAATCACCAGGGTCATGCCCAGTAACGCCAGCGCTGAAAAACGCGTGGCGAGCCCCAGCAGAATCAGGACCGGGAAAAGGTGCTCGGCGAACGTCGCCAGGTAGGCGGCCACTTCTGCGGGCACAAACGGTAGCCGGTATTCACTTCGAAACAACGGCACGGTGGAGCTGGCCAGGTGGGGCATGCCCAGTTCGAAGGTGCCATCTATCAGGTCGACGGCAAACCCCTGGACCTTGGTCTGGCCAGACTTCCAGAACACCGCCGCAATGGAAAAGCGTGCGACAAGGGCGATCAGGCTGTAGGGGATTTTTTCGAAGGTTTGAGTGATGCGTGCACTCAGGCACGGGGCGGCAGTATTCATGGGTGTACCTTGATTTGGGTGATGGCGCGGTGGTTGATCAGCAGTCCCAGGCATTGGTGCAGGTCGAATTCGCTGGCCGCGTCGAGGGCGTATGCCATCGCCATTTCCAGGGGCCAATCGTTGTTCAGGCTGTTGATGAAGGTCACGCAGCCGCTGTCGATGCAAAACACTTCGACCTCCAGGCCGTTGCGCAGGACCAGCGCACTTTGCCCATGCCAGGGGTCGAGTCGGGCGACGGGGTCGGTGGTTTGGTGCGCAGCCCATAGGGCCACCACGGCGTAGTCCGAGCGCAAGGTGGCAACGCAGGGATGCAATTGCAGGCGCACGTTGCCCAGACTTGATAACTGCTGCAGTTGGTTCACCACGGCGTGTGGATTGGCCACGGGGGTGTCGATGGCGTGATATGCACTGATGCGCAAGCGTTCCAGTCGAGCCACGTCGGCCACGTACGGCACATCGGCAGCGGGGGCGAAGCCCTTGATAAAGTCCGCCAGGTCACTGCCGTAGTCGTGGAGCAGCGGGCTGATAGGCGGATACGCCTGGATATACAACCCCGCCATCGCCCGGAAAAAATGCTCGCCCACCAGTTGTTGGGTCACCGGATAACTGTCGGCCAGGGCGTTGATCAATGAGCTGTGGACGTTATTGCGATACACCGCAAAACGGCTGGCAGGCTCGGCGCCATTGCGGCTGAATAATCCATCCGGGCATGGCAGGCCCGGCGTAAGCAGGGCCTGGGCGAACTGTTCGTGCCGGTTCATGGGTGCACCGCCGCAGCCAGCAGATGCTGGTCCGCTTGCCGGGCTTCGGCGTGCAATACGCTAAAGGCCGGTACATCGTTGTCGCGCTCGATCAGCGTAGCCACCGGGCCGGTGCGTTGCAGTGCCTGTTGATACAACTGCCAGACGGCGTTGTCGACCGGCGCTCCGTGGTCATCGATCAGCAGGCGATCACCCAGGCTGTCGGCATCTTCGGCAAAACCCGCCAGATGAATCTCGCCCACGCTGTGCAAAGGCAAGGCATTGAGGTAGGCCAACGGATCCTGCTGATGATTGATGCAGGACACATACACGTTGTTCACGTCCAGCAACAAGCCGCAGCCGGTGCGCTGGATGACCTCGCGGATAAAGTCGGTTTCGTCCAGGGAGGAGTGTTGGAACAGCAGGTAGGTCGACGGGTTCTCCAGCAACATGCGCCGCTTGAGCGTGCTTTGTACCTGGTCAATGTGTTCGCACACCCGCTTGAGGGTTGCGTCGTCATAGGCCAGGGGCAGCAGATCATTGAGAAACACCGGGCCGTGGCTGGACCACGCCAGGTGTTCGGAAAAGGAGTGGGGTTGATAGCGTTCCACCAGTGCCGCCAGGCGCGCCAAGTGAGCGTGGTCCAGCGGGCCTTCGCCGCCGATGGACAGGCCGACGCCGTGCAGCGACAGCGCATAGTGCTCGCGGATCAACCCCAGGTAGTGGTGGAACGGTCCGCCGGCCACCATGTAGTTTTCGGCGTGGACCTCAAAAAAACCAATGTCGGGCAGGGTAGCGAGCACTTGCTGGAAGTGCTCGCTCTTGAGCCCCAGCCCGGCCCGGCGCGGAAGGCCGGGAGCCTGAGCCTGGGCGACATCAGGCAGGGATGAAAGCGTCATCGTCAGTACTCAGGCGGGGGATTCAGGATTTGGCCTTGAAGGCTTCCAGTTGGCCAAAACCGGTTGGCGAGGTTTTGCTTTCCATCTTCATGCAGGTGCCCTCGGGGACCAGGTTCCAGGCGTTGGCCTGGTAGTCGGTATTCGAGGTGCCCGCGCAGGTGGTGCCGGCGCCTGCGGCGCAGTCGTTCTTGCCTTTGAGGGCGACGCCAAAGCATTTTTCCATCTTCGGCTCGTCGGCATGGGCGACAGTGGTCAGGGTGCTCAGGCTCAAGGCAGAACCCAGGGCCAGGACGAGGGTGGCGGCGGACAGCGAACGGGTGGTAGTGGTCATGGTGTTTCTCCAGTAGTGAGGTAGGTAAGAAAGCGTTTGTGCTTGCTTACCCCACTAGAGAAAGGGGGGAGGGGATCGTTACACGGGGATCGAAGAAAACTTGAAAACAACGCAAATTCTACGGTTCACACAAAACAAATGTGGGAGCGGGCTTGCCCGCGATAGAGGTGCGTCAGCCAATACATCCGGCCCTGGCACTCCGCCATCGCGGGCAAGCCCGCTCCCACATTTTTTACGCCGTTTTTAGCCGCCCAGGTACGCCTCGCGCACTTTCGGGTCGGTCAGCAATTGCTCGCCGCTGCCCTGCATCACCACCCGGCCGTTTTCCAGTACATAGGCACGGTCGGCAATTTTCAACGCCTGGTTGGCGTTCTGCTCCACCAAAAACACCGTCACACCGTCCTTGCGCAGTTGCTCGATGATGTCGAAGATCTGCTGGATGATGATCGGCGCCAGGCCCAGGGAAGGTTCGTCCAACAGCAGCAGCTTAGGCTTGCTCATCAGCGCACGGCCGATGGCGAGCATCTGCTGTTCGCCGCCGGACATGGTGCCGCCGCGCTGGCTGAAACGCTCCTTGAGCCGAGGGAACAGGTGCAGCACCTTGTCCATCTGCTCCTGGTAATCGCCCTTGTCGGTAAAGAACCCGCCCATGGCGAGGTTTTCTTCCACGGTCAGGCGGGCAAACACCCGACGGCCTTCCGGGACCACGGCAATGCTCTTGCGCATGATCGCTGCCGAGTGCTGGCCCACCAGTTCCTCACCCATGTAGCGGATGCTGCCGCTGTGAGCCTGGGGCGAACCGCACAGGGTCATCAGCAAGGTGGACTTGCCGGCACCGTTGGCACCGATCAGGGTGACGATCTCGCCCTGGCGCACTTCCACGTTGACGTCGTGCAGGGCCTGGATCTTGCCGTAGAAAGTGGAAACGTTTTCGAATTGCAGCATTTACGCTTCCCCCAAATAGGCTTTGATCACTTCCGGGTTGTCGCGGATCTGCTCCGGCGTCCCGTTGGCCAATGGCGTGCCCTGGTTGATCACGACGATATGGTCGGAAATGCTCATGACCAGTTTCATGTCGTGCTCGATCAGCAGCACGGTGGCGTTGTTTTCTTCACGCAGCACACCGATCAACGCCTTGAGGTCTTCGGTTTCCTTGGGGTTGAGGCCTGCCGCCGGTTCGTCGAGCATCAGGATCCGCGGGCGGGTCATCATGCAGCGGGCGATTTCCAGGCGACGCTGCTGACCATAGGCCAGGGTGCCGGCCGGGCGGTTGGCAAACTCGGTGAGGTTGACCTTGTCCAGCCAATACGCGGCGTACTCCATGGCCTCGCGCTCGCTCTTGCGGAACGCCGGGGTCTTGAACAGGCCTGCGAAGAAGTTGGTGTTCAGGTGACGGTGCTGGGCAATCAGCAGGTTTTCCACTGCGGTCATGTCCTTGAACAACCGCACGTTCTGGAAGGTCCGCACCACGCCCTTGCGGGCGATCTCGTGACCGGCCAGGCCCTGGATCGGCTGGCCGTCCAGCAGGATGCTGCCACCGGCCGGCTTGTAGAAACCGGTCAGGCAGTTGAACACCGTGGTCTTGCCGGCGCCGTTGGGGCCGATCAAGGCGACCACTTGTTTCTCTTTGACGGTCAGGGCCACGCCATTGACCGCCAGCAAGCCGCCGAAACGCATGCTCAGGTTTTCGACTTTCAGGATCTCGCGGCTCATTTGCGCAGCTCCATATGTGGACGTTGCATGGGCAGCAGGCCTTGAGGGCGCCAGATCATCATCAGCACCATCATGGCGCCGAACATCAACATGCGGTACTCGCTGAACTCACGCATCAGTTCCGGCAGCAGGATCATCACGATGGCCGCAAGAATCACGCCCAGCTGCGAGCCCATACCACCCAATACCACGATGGCGAGGATGATTGCCGACTCGATGAAGGTAAACGACTCCGGCGTCACCAGGCCTTGGCGAGCAGCAAAGAAGCTACCGGCAAAACCGGCGAACGCAGCACCCAGGGTAAAGGCGGAGAGCTTGATGATGGTCGGATTCAGGCCCAGCGCGCGGCAAGCGATTTCGTCTTCACGCAGCGCTTCCCACGCGCGCCCGATCGGCATGCGCAGCAGGCGGTTGATCACGAACAGCGCGGCCAGGGCCAGCAGCAGGGCGACCAGGTACAGGAACACCACCTTGCTCACCGGGTTGTAGGCAATCCCGAAGTACTCGTGGAAGGTCTGCATGCCCTCGGCAGCGGAGCGATCAAACGACAAGCCGAAGAACGTTGGCTTGGGAATGCTGCTGATGCCGTTGGGACCCCCGGTGATATCGGTGAGGTTACGCAGGAACAGGCGGATGATTTCACCGAAGCCCAGGGTCACGATGGCCAGGTAGTCACCGCGCAGGCGCAACACCGGGAAGCCCAGCAGGAAGCCGAACGTCGCCGCCGCCATGCCGGCCAATGGCAGGCAGATCCAGAAGCTCCAGCCCAGGTAGTGCGAGAGCAGCGCGTAGGTGTAGGCACCGACTGCGTAGAAGCCCACGTAACCCAGGTCGAGCAGCCCGGCCAGGCCCACCACGATGTTCAGGCCCAGGCCCAGCAACACGTAGATCAGGATCAGGGTGGCAATATCCACCGCACCACGGGAGCCGAAGAATGGCCAGATCAACGCGGCCACGATCAGGCCGATGATGATGTAGCGCTGGGTGCGCGGCAGGGTCAGGAACTGGCTGACCTTGGGCGAGACCAGCGGGCCCCGGTTGGACTTGAGCAGCGCACCAACCTGCTGGGTGAACAGTACCCGCAGGAACATCAGCACCGAGCACAGGGCGATGATGGTCAGTGTCACCGGCCCGGTGCCGTGTACTTCAAGGTTGATCCCGACAATGCTCAACTTGAGCCCGAGTACCGGAAAGGCCACGGCCCATACCAGCAAGGCGCTGAAAAACGCCGATTTAAGATATCTGCTCATACTTTCTCAACCTCCGGACGGCCCAGGATGCCGGTCGGCCGGAATAACAGCACCAGAACCAATAGACCGAAGGCCACCACGTCCTTGTACTGGTCGCCGAAGATATCGGCACCAAAGGCTTCGGCCACACCCAGCACCAGCCCCCCGAGCATGGCGCCCGGAATACTGCCGATGCCGCCCAGAACCGCCGCGGTAAAGGCTTTGAGGCCCACCAGGAAGCCGGCGTTGGGGTTGATCACGCCATACTGCATGCTCAGCAGCACCGCCGCGACGGCGGCCAATGCAGCACCGATCACGAAGGTCAGGGCAATGATGTTGTTGGTGTTGATGCCCAACAGGTTGGCCATCTTGATGTCTTCGGCGCAGGCCCGGCAGGCGCGCCCCAGACGGGAGCGGGAGATGAACAGGGTCAGGCCGAGCATCGCCACCAGGGTGACGACGAAGACCAGGATCTGCATGTAGGAAATCAGGACTTCTTCTGCACCGCCCGGCCCGAAGGAAATACTGCCCGGGATCAGGTTGGGAATGGACTTGTCCTTGGAGTCCTGGGATAGCAATACGGTGTTCTGTAGGAAAATCGACATGCCGATGGCGGAAATCAACGGGATCAGGCGGTTGCTGCCACGCAAGGGGCGGTACGCAACGCGTTCGATACTGTAGCCGTAGGCACTGGTTACGACGATTGACGCAAGGAACGCGGCAGTCATCAACAGCGGCAGGGAGTGGATACCCATCATGGCCAACCCGGCAATGGCGATGAAAGCCACATAGGAGCCAATCATGTACACCTCGCCGTGGGCGAAGTTGATCATTCCAATGATGCCGTAAACCATTGTGTAGCCAATGGCTATCAAGGCATAGGTGCTGCCAATGGTCAGGCCATTAACCAGCTGTTGGAAAAAATGATAGATCTCAGGCATTACAGCGCTCCTAAAAACCCGATACGCATTTCACTGGTGGAGTCATCTTCCAGCCTGGTGCTGTGTTCTGTGAGCACATTTGCACAAAGCATTTGCCAGCGAACCGCTGGTGACGGTTTTAAGATTTTCAGGTGAACCAGCGCCCGGATCGCGGGTGCGTGGCCCATAAACCTCGTAAAACAAAACCCACTGCTTGCACAGTGGGCTTGTTGTCCAGTAACGCCTGGCTTACTGAGGGGAAACTTCGGTTTTTGGTTGACCGAAGTGCCATTCGTAGACCACGAACTTGAAGTCTTTCAGGTCGCCCTTGGCGTCGAAGCTCAGGTCGCCGGTTGGGGTCTTGAAGGTACCCGCGTGGATGGCCTCGGCCACTTTGGTGGTGTCTTCGCTTTTGGCAGCAGCGATGCCGCCGGCAATGATTTCCACCGCCGAGTAGGCTGGGAACACGAACGGACCGCTTGGGTCTTTGCCGTCAGCCTTGAGTGCGTCGACGATTGCCTTGTTGGCAGGGTCTGCGTCGAAGGATTTCGGCAGGGTGACCAGCAGGCCTTCGGAGGCTTTCTGGGCGATTTGCGAGATGGAGTCGTTACCCACGCCTTCCGGACCCATGAACTTGGCTTTCAGGCCTTTTTCCTGGGACTGGCGCAGGATCAGGCCCAGTTCTGGGTGGTAGCCGCCGTAGTAGACGAAGTCGACGTTGGCTTGCTTGAGCTTCTGGATGATCGAGGAGAAGTCTTTGTCACCGGCGTTCAGGCCTTCGAACACGGCAACCTTGGTGCCTTTGCTCTCGAGGGTCTGCTTGACCGCAGTGGCGATGCCTTCACCGTACTGTTGCTTGTCGTGCAGTACTGCAACGACCTTCGGCTTGACGTGGTCGGCGATGTAGTTGCCGGCCGCTGGGCCCTGGGCGCTGTCCAGGCCGATGGTACGGAAGACCAGCTTGTAGCCACGAGCGGTGATTTCCGGGCTGGTGGCGGCAGGCGTGATCATGATCACGCCTTCGTCTTCGTAGATGTCGGTAGCGGGTTGAGTGGAGCTGGAGCAGAGGTGGCCGACAACGAACTTGACGCCGTCGTTGACCACTTTGTTGGCTACGGCAACGGCTTGTTTAGGGTCGCAAGCGTCATCGTATTCCTTGGCTTCGAGCATCTTGCCGTCGACACCGCCCTTGGCGTTGATGTCTTTGATGGCTTGCTTGGCGCCCATGAACTGCATATCGCCGTATTGGGTCACAGGGCCGGTTTTAGGGCCGGCAATACCGATCTTGATGGTGTCAGCTGCGAACGAATGGCCGGCAACCCCAGCCAGGACCATAGCGGCAAACAGTTTGGAAATCTGCTTAGTAGCCTTATTCATAGTGCTCCACTCTTACTGTTGTATTTTTTATAGTTCTAGCGGCCTTGTGGGCTACAGAACCGGATCAGATATCTCGGATATCCCCCCGGCAGCGGCCTGGCAACTGTACCGGTACAGTGTAGAGCGCCGGTTGATCGCTTGAAAAGCTAGCTACTGGGGGCAAACCCTGGGTATGTCGCTTAAATGAAAGAAAAAGACAGAATTGCGGCGGGTGAATGCCAGAGTCTCGGGCAATCCTTGGCGTTCCTGACGCTTTCAATCGGTGCCTCAATTGCAACTGGGTTTTTCTGAGGAAGTCTCGACGGTATGATTGCGCCGATTTTTTCCTCAGGTGAGTTCCCATGACGCAAGAACCTAGCACCCTCTATGCCAAGCTGCTCGGCGAAACCGCGGAAATTTCCTGGAAGGAGCTTGAGCCGTTCTTCGCCAAGGGTGCCCTATTGTGGGTCGACGCGGGCCTAGATTTGATCGAAGCCGCCGAGGGCATGGCCGAGGACAGCCGGGACAAAGTGGCCGCCTGGCTGGCCTCGGGGAGCCTTGGCGAAGTGTCTGCGACGCGGGCATTGGACCTGCTGGAGCGTGATCCGAGTCTGTGGGCGGTGGTGGTTTCGCCGTGGATTCTGATCCAGGAAAGGGCATTGAATTAAATGCTAGCACTGAAATGGTGCGAGTTTTTCCCGGTGGGAAGTGTGTAGCGGAGTAACCGCTTTCGCCATGATGGCAACTGGCCGTGAAGAAAGGTCACAGGCGAGGGTGACGTAAACGTCATGGGAACAGTTTTGCGGGCCGCGAATGGCTCGGGGAATTGTTTCTTGGTGTGGCAAGGTTATGGATATTGTCGCCTGGCAGACCGCTTTCGCGAGCAAGCCCGCCCACAGTCGACCGCATTCCAAGGGTGGACCTCGGTCAACTGTGGGAGCGGGCTTGCCCGCGAAGGCCGCGCCGCGGTCTAGGCCGTCTTCCCGGTATGGTTATTCAAGGAAATAACCTTGGTCTTGCCAATCCGGTGACGATAAATCTCACGCAGGTACTTGATCGCCTTCTTCACACAGTCCCGCGACAGGCGGATGTCGTTGATCGAGACAAACTTCTCTTTGTCATTGATCAGCTCGCGGTACTTCTTCTCATACATCGGCTTGATCGCGTACCAGTTGGTATCGAGGATTTTCGCCGGGTTCTCGAATTCGTTGAGCAACTCGTCAATACGGTCCTCGTCGAAGTCTTCATGGATGATGAAGTCCAGGATCGAGTTGTCCAGCGTCTCGTCGAAGCGGTACGGGTTGCGGGCAAAGCAGCGTTTGATAAAGGCCACGATCAACGTCAGGAAATCATCCGACAGGCACGGGCTCTTGGCGATCAGCGTGGTCAGCGACAGGTTGGCCGAGGCGCCGATCACCAGTGCGTAACGCTTGAGGGTGGTGTTGGGGAACAGGCTGTTGAGGTGCGTCTTGAGCCGGTTCAGGTCCATATAGGACAGTTTGTAGTCCTTGGGCAGGGAGACGATGGACACCACCGACGAGCAGTTCTTGAAGAAGTGCAGGTCATGCAGGGCCGCCGCGTCGTAGCCGGAATTCTTGTACTGCTCCAGCGACGCCCGATAGCGCTTGGACTCGATCGGCAGCAGGCTGATGCCTTCGATGGCCTGGGTGACCTTGTTGAAGTGGGGCAGGTCGATGGAGCGGAAGAACAGGTCATCGATGTTCAAGCGCTGCGGTTCTTTTTCGAACACCTTGAACTTGTCATTCGACGGCGCCGGGGTTTCCGGGACCACAGACTCGGCATAGGCAATCGCCACCGGCCCGGCCAGGCTCATGAACAGGTCGTTGGCGTCCAGGCGAATGGTTTCACCGATATCAATGCCGGCCCGGCGGAAATAGTTCTGGTCGTAGTCGGTTGTCACCGCCTGGGCCGTCAGAATGTTGAAGATCTGCTGTGAGATGTACTGGTTGGCGTGTTTTTCCATGGCATTGACGTCAATGTTCTGGATGTTGCCATCGTCGCTTTCTTCGGCGTAACGCATGATGTCGTTGGAGATCAGCATCATGGCGTTCCACGGGCGAATACGCCCTTTGACGCTGGCCTCGCTGCTGTCTTCATTGTCGAAGTTGTACGAGAAGTCCCATTCCTCCGACAGGTACTTGCACAGCAGCCGCCCGGCGTTGATGTGCAGAGCCTCGGACATTTCGCTGCGGTGATCGGAGATATTCGGTAGCACGCAAATGCCGCTGGTGAAGATCGGCTCGAACACAAAGGCGTGGCCGCTCTTGCTGTCGTGCTCGTCGGCGGGCTTGGTGTCGAAGGTCTTGTTCATGTACGAGTGCTGTTGGGCCAGGCCAAATTCCGAGGCCATGCCCGAGCCGGTGCCGCCGCCGGCGCTGAAGATCGAGAAGTACAGGCGCGACTGGTTGGCCTTGATCCCGCAGGAATCGATCAGGTACGAATGGATCATCTTCCAGTCGGGGCTGGAAAAACGCTGGGTGTCTTTGTTGAGGATGATCTTGGCCAGGTACTGGCCGAGGATCGGTGCGTTACCGGCGCCACCGGCGTGCACTTCCGACAGGTCCATGATTTTCATCTTGCTGTAGTCGCGCAAAAAGCCGCTTTTTTCGCCCTTGCGGGAAAAACGGATGCGCCCGGCGATGTCTTTGTCCAGGTCGCCGAGCATCACCAACGGTTCTACCAGGAATACCGGCTTGCTGGCCTTGCTGGCGCCCAGGCGCAGGTTGTTGCGGATCCATTGGGCAGGGCTGTAGCCCTTTTCAACGTAGGATTTGTCTTCGGTGCTGAACTCGTTCAAGTAGAACTTGCGCGCGTTGTAGACCAGCTCCGCGACATCCAGGGCAATGTTGGAACCGCAGCGCCCCAAGCCGATCAGGCAGACCGAGGGAAATTCCTGCTCGCTGCGTAACTCGCTGTCGCCCTCAAGGTGCGGCGGGCGTGGGAACACCATGTCGCGCAGGCCGTCGAGGTTGTCGAGGATGCGGTCGGTGTTGGTTTCGGTGAAGTACAGGTATTGCTGGGTGCCCAGCGCACGTTGACTGTTCAATGACTTTGAACCTGAGGGTTTTTCCGCAGGAGCTGTCAGCAACACGTCGGATACCGCAGTAACAGGATTATTTTTAGAAGTCATTGTGCGCCATGTGCCTGGACGGATGGCTGGAAAGCATCAAAGAGCCATCACCGAGTGAGAGTTCGCGACTTTTACAGTGCGTTTTAGGCCTCAGCGACCCGTCTTAACCCTATTTTTTCTAGGGAAAAGCGGCGCCGGACTCTCATGAATCGGCCGTTCGTCGGCGTTCTTTAATCAAAATGATGGCGATATGCCAAGGCTTTTGCGAGTCAACGGATGGGACGTACCACCGAAGAGGTGTCCTTGCCGCTTGCCTGGCTTAACGGTGTGAGCGGGTTGTGCTGATCCAGCGCGATGATCAACGCGCTGACTTCATTGGCCGGCACTGCTGCACTAAGCAGATAACCCTGCACATAGTCGCAACCATGCTTGATCAGAAGCTCCAGTTGCTGCGCAGTTTCCACCCCTTCGGTGATGACCTGCAGGTGCAGGGTGTGGGCCATGCCGATGATCGCCTGGACAATCTCCATATCGGTGGTGGATTTGGGAATGTCCTGGATAAAGGACCGATCGATTTTCAAGGTATTGAGGGGCAAACGCTTGAGATAGGAAAGGGAGGAGTAGCCGGTGCCGAAGTCATCGATGGACAGCGAAACGCCCAGCGCGCGGATTTGCCGCAGCAGGATCAGGGTGCTGCTGATGTTGCCCATCAAGGCATTTTCGGTCACTTCCAGTTCCAGGCGGCTGGCAGCGATACCACTGCTGCGCAGGGCATATTCGATCTCGTCCGCCAGTTCGTCACGGGCCAGGTTAAGGGCCGAGCAGTTGACGGCCATGCTCAGGTCGGGGTGGCCCTGTTCCGTCAGCCAACTCAGGTCGGCACAGGCCTGGCGTAGTACCCAGTTGTCCAGTTCGGCGATCAGCCCGTTGTTTTCGGCAATACCGATAAACCGGTCGGGCGCCAGCAAACCATGGACGGGATGTTGCCAGCGCACCAGGGCTTCAAGCCGGGTGACTTTGCCTTTGCGCAGGTCGAGAATCGGTTGGTAATGCAGGACCAGTTCTTTTTGGTTGCGTAGTGCGTTACGCAGTTCCTCTTCCAGTTGCAGTTCAAGAGAGGCCCGGGTTTTCAGGTTGGAGCTGAAGAAATTCAAGCTGTTGCGCCCGCCATCCTTGGACTGATAGAGCGCCAGGTCGGCGGTTTTCAGCAGTTCCTCGCTGGTGGTCCCATCCTCGGGAAACACGCTGATACCGATGCTGGTGGTCATCACCATGCGCCGGCCGGCCAGCTCGATGGGCTCTTTCATTTTCAGCATGATGCGCTGGGCCATGTGCCGCGCTTCGTCGCGATGATGGATATTGATCAGGATGCAGAACTCATCGCCGCCAAACCGCGCCACTACATCATTGTGGCTGCGTACCGAACTCTTGATATGCCCGGCCAGGACCGTCAGCAGCTCATCGCCGGCGTCATGGCCCAGGCTGTCGTTGATCCGCTTGAAGTGGTCGATGTCGAGGAAAATCACCGCCAGCATGCCCCCGTCGAGGGATTTCTGTGCGAGCTTTTCGGCGAAGATCTGGTTGAAACCCCGGCGATTGAGCAGGCTGGTCAAGGCATCATAGTGGGCGACTTGCTGCAGGGACGCGCGCGCCTGGTCCAGTTCGCTCAGCAGGGTATTGACCCGACGCAGGTCGCGTTCCTTGTGCTGCAGTTTCTTGTCGGCGAGGGCCGCACTGATGCTGCTGCCGATCACCAGCAATGTGATGACGGCCACCGACAGCCCCAGTTGCGTCGGGTGATTGTCGATTGGCAGCGGCGGCACAGCCCCTGTGGGCAGCAGCAGTTGCATGGCGGCCATGCCGGTGAAGTGCATGCTGAGAATGCCGGCGCCGAGCACCAGGCTGGCGCCGTACTTGAGCAGTTGGTGGAACATCCCGCTGCCACTGCGCAGGTAATGGGACAACAGCAAGGCTGCCAGGCTGGCGCCGATGGCGATGGCCACCGACAACCCGAACAGCGCGCCGGAAAAATACACCTGGGCCTCGGAGCGCATGGCGGCCATGCCCACGTAATGCATCAGGGCGATGCCCAAGCCCATCCAGATGGAGGCGACCAGGTATTGATGAAAGTGCAGTTGCGCATGACTGAGGGTTTGCATGGCGAATAGCGACGCGACCATTGCGATCAACAAGGAGGCAACGGTCATGAACACTTCGTAATGGATGGCAATGGGCGCCTGGAACGCCAGCATGCTGATGAAGTGAGTCGACCAGATCCCGCCGGCCAGGCAAGCGGCGCCGATCCAGCGCCAGCGGCGTTTTGCCGTGGGGTTGTCAACGTGGCCGACCCGTTCAGCCATGTCCAAGGTGCCGAAGCCCGCTGCGCAGGCAACCAGGTACGCCAGTAGCACCAGGAAGGGGTTATGGGTGCAATCGAGTAATAAATGCCCGCTCTCGGGAAGGGGGGTAAAAAAATGCAGACCCAGCCATTCCATAGCATGTCCCGTTTGAGTCATCTCGTGTCACGGCGCGCGGCGATGACCTATGGATTCGAGTATAGAAGGCTCAACGGAATCGCAAGCGGTAATGGCATTTTGACTTCTTCGATTTTGGCATGCTGACCATAGCCAATGATTCTAAGCGCTGATCGGCAATTCGTACTCGTAAGGCGGTTGCTCAAGCGGCGCCAGGCCGAACGCGGCGCGGGCGGCGTCGCAATCGACGTTCACTTCGCCCTGGCTCCATGACGCTTCGAACTCCCGGCATACGCTGGAACGCTGGGCGTAGATCGAGCAGCGTGTGCCGCTGCCCACTTCGCCTTCCAGGCTGCAGCAGCGCGCCGGCTTTTGGTCGGTGCCGATCATCGCCACTCGGCTGGGGTTGATCTGTACCACCAGTTCATCGGGCACGGTGCCGCCTGATGAAGCGCATTCGCCCCAAAAGAAAGACACGCGAAAGTGTGAACAGCAGGCACCGCAATTCAGACACGGACTGGCATCGGACATGGCACGTCATCAATAAGAGGTAAGGGGGGGAACTGCGGAAGGCTCGCTATTCTATTCCTGCCAAGGCGCTTGGGAAGGGGGGCGCGTGCTTATTTTTTTACCGGGGAAAATCGGGCTGCCCTGGATGACATTACGCCCTATCAGCTTTACGAATCATTACAGACAACCGCGCCGCGCCTGACTAGATTGCAGGTTCCGGGCAGGATGCGTCGGCATCGAGCCTCTATAACAATAAAGAGACGGACCCATGCAGAACTCGACCCAAGCGGCGAATGCCTGGCGCATTCTGTTCCTGCTGTTCCTGGCCAACCTGTTCAACTTCTTTGATCGCACGATTCCGGCGATCATCATCGAGCCGATCCGCATGGAATGGCACCTCAGTGACTTCCAGCTCGGCATCATCGGCACCGCGTTCACCATCGTTTATGCCATTGCCGGCTTGCCTTTGGGGCGCCTGGCCGATACCGGCTCACGTAGCAAACTGATGGGCTGGGGCCTGGCGAGCTGGAGTGCGCTGACGGCGGTCAACGGTATGGTTGGCAGCTTCTGGACCTTCCTGCTGGTGCGCATGGGCATTGGTATTGGCGAAGCCAGTTATGCACCGGCCGCCAACTCGTTGATCGGCGACCTGTTCCCGGCCCACCGCCGCGCCCGGGCCATGGGGATTTTCATGCTGGGCCTGCCCTTGGGCCTGTTGCTGGCGTTCTTCACCATCGGCGCGATGGTCCAGGCGTTCGACAGCTGGCGTGCACCGTTCTTTATTGCCGCGGTCCCGGGGCTGATCCTCGCGATCTTCATGTTCTACATCAAGGAGCCCAAGCGCGGCGCCGCCGAAACCGTGCAAGTTTCCCAAGAGAAAGTCGACCGGCCGATTCGTCGCGTGCTGGCGGTCCCGACCTTCCTTTGGTTGGTGCTGGCCGGGCTGTGCTTCAACTTTGCCACCTATGCCTGCAACTCGTTCCTGGTGCCGATGCTGCAACGCTACTTCCTGATGCCGCTGCAAGAAGCAGCGGTAGCAACCGGGGTGATTGTCGGTGTGACGGGCTTGTTCGGCCTGACCCTGGGTGGGCTGGTGGCCGACAAGATTCACCAACGTATCCCCAACGGCCGCCTGCTGTTTGCCGCGTTCAGCCTGATTATTTCCACGGTCTGCACGGCCTGGGCCCTGCATGCGGGGCGCATCGAGATTGGAGTGTTTGTCGCGGTGTTCAGTGTGGGCTGGCTGTTTGCCTATAACTTCTATACCTGTGTGTACACGGCGATCCAGGACGTGGTGGAGCCACGCCTGCGGGCTACGGCCATGGCACTGTTCTTTGCCGGCCTGTATCTGCTGGGTGGTGGTATGGGGCCAGTGGTGGTGGGCGCATTGTCTGATCACTTTGCCCATGCGGCGATGTATGCGGCGGGTGCCGAACAAATGACCGAAGCGTTCAAGGCCGTGGGCCTGCATGACGCCATGTACCTGATCCCGGTGGCGTTGTTCCTGACCATGCTGTTTCTGTTCCAGGCTTCGCGGTGTTTTGTGCGCGATGCCAAGCGGATGAAGGATGGGTTGGGGGTGGTGGAGGTGCCTGGTCCGGCGGTTCCTGCTTGAGATCGAGGTGATGGCATCGCAGGCAAGCCTGCTCCCACAGTTAACCGAGTTGCCAACTGGAACACCGGTCAATTGTGGGAGCTGGCTTGCCTGCGATGAGGCCCTCAAGACCCCATAAAAAAGGCCCGCATTGCGCGGGCCTTCTTGTTTGACAGGGCAGGGCGCGGATCAACCCGCTACCAACACCCGAATCGCTTCCAACCGCAACGCCGCCTTGTCGAGCATGGCCAGGCCTTGCTCGCGTTGTTGGCGCAGGGCAACCAGTTCGCTGTCGCGCACGGTTGGGTTGACCGCTTGCAGGGCCGTCAGGCGCGCCAGCTCTTCGTCGGTGTCTGCTGCCAGGCGACGTTGCGCCTCGGCCACACGTTCGGCGTGGCGCGGGGCGATTTTCTCTTCGCCGGCGTTGATCCGTGGCGTCAGCTGGTCACGCTGGGCCTGCACGAACTTGTTGGCGTTGGCCCGTGGCACGCTTTCCAACTGGTCGTTCAGGGTGGTGAATGACACACGGCCCGACAAGTCATTGCCATTGGCATCCAACAGGCAACGCAGTGCCGCTGGCGGCAGGTAGCGACCCAGTTGCAGCGAACGCGGCGCCACCACCTCACTGACGTAGAGCAGTTCCAGCAACACGGTGCCCGGCTTGAGCGCCTTGTTCTTGATCAGCGCCACGGCGGTGTTACCCATGGAACCGGACAGCACCAGGTCCATGCCGCCCTGGACCATCGGGTGCTCCCAGGTGATGAACTGCATGTCTTCGCGAGACAGCGCCTGGTTGCGGTCGTAAGTGATGGTCACGCCTTCGTCGTCGCCGAGGGGGAAGCTGGCGTCGAGCATTTTTTCGCTGGGTTTGAGGATCAGCGCGTTTTCCGAATGGTCTTCGCTGTCGATGCCAAATGCATCGAACAGGGTTTCCATGTAGATCGGCAGGGTGAACTGATCGTCTTGCTCCAGGATGTCTTCGACCAGCGCATCACCTTCACCTGCGCCGCCGGAGTTGAGCTCCAGCAGGCGGTCGCGGCCGGTGTGCAACTCGGCCTCCAGGCGCTCGCGCTCGGCGCGGGCTTGGTCGATCAGGCCTTGCCATTCACCGTCGTCGGCGTTTTCCAACAGCGGCAGCAGGCGCGGGCCGAACTGGTGCTGCAAGGCGTTGCCGGTCGGGCAGGTATTAAGGAAGGCATTCAGCGCTTCGTGGTACCACTGGAACAGCCGCTCTTGCGGGCTGGTTTCCAGGTACGGCACGTGCAATTCGATCACATGCTTCTGGCCGATCCGGTCCAGGCGCCCAATGCGTTGCTCCAGCAAGTCCGGGTGCGACGGCAGATCGAACAGCACCAGATGGTGGGCGAACTGGAAGTTGCGGCCTTCACTGCCGATTTCCGAACAGATCAGCACCTGGGCGCCGAACTCTTCATCAGCGAAGTAGGCGGCGGCACGGTCCCGTTCGAGGATGTTCATGCCCTCGTGGAATACCGTGGCCGGGATGCCGGAGCGCACGCGCAGGGCGTCTTCCAGGTCCATGGCGGTTTCGGCATGGGCGCAGATCACCAGGACCTTGGTGCGCTTGAGCATCTTCAGCTGGTCGATCAGCCACTCGACGCGCGGGTCGAAGCGCCACCAGCGGTTTTCTTCTTCAATATCTGGCTGCGACTGGAAGCTGACTTCCGGATACAACTCGGCATGCTCGCCCAGCGGCAGTTCCAGGTACTCGTCCGGGCACGGCAGCGGGTAGGCGTGCAGCTTGCGCTCGGGGAAGCCCTGCACCGCGGCGCGGGTGTTACGGAACAGCACGCGGCCGGTGCCGTGGCGGTCCAGCAGTTCACGCACCAGGCGTGCGCTGGCTTCGGTGTCGCCATCGTTGACGGCGGCCAGCAGGGCTTCACCTTCGTTGCCAAGGAAGCCTTGGATAGTCTTGTGCGCAGCCGGTGAAAGACGGCCCTTGTCCATCAATTCCTGGACGGCTTCGGCCACTGGGCGATAGTTCTCGCTCTCGGCGCGGAAGGCTTTGACGTCGTGGAAACGGTTCGGGTCCAGCAGGCGCAGCCGGGCGAAGTGGCTGTCCTGGCCCAGTTGTTCAGGGGTTGCGGTCAGCAGCAGCACGCCGGGAATGGTCTCGGCCAACTGCTCGACCAGCTGGTATTCGGCGCTGGCTTTCTCTTCATGCCAGACCAGGTGGTGCGCTTCGTCGACCACCATCAAGTCCCAGCCGGCGGCGAACAGCGCGTCCTGGGCTTTCTCGTCATCCACCAGCCATTCCAGGGCCACCAGCGCGAGCTGGGTGTCTTCGAACGGGTTGCTGGCATCGCTTTCGATAAAACGTTCTTCGTCGAACAGCGCAACCTGCAGGTTGAAGCGCCGGCGCATTTCTACCAGCCATTGGTGCTGCAGGTTTTCCGGGACCAGGATCAACACGCGATTGGCGCGGCCGGACAGCAACTGGCGATGGATCACCAGGCCGGCTTCGATGGTCTTGCCCAGGCCTACTTCGTCGGCCAGCAGGACCCGTGGTGCGATACGGTCGGCCACTTCACGGGCAATGTGCAATTGGTGTGCAATCGGCTGCGCACGTACGCCACCCAGGCCCCAGAGCGAGGACTGCAATTGGCGGCTGGTGTGTTCCAGGGTGTGGTAGCGCAGGGAGAACCAGGCCAGCGGGTCGATCTGCCCGGCGAACAGACGGTCGCTGGCGAGGCGGAACTGGATGAAGTTCGACAGTTGGGTTTCCGGCAGGGTGACCTGCTCGTTCTGCCCATTGAGACCGTGGTAGACCAGCAGGCCATCGACATCGTCGACCTCGCGCACGGTCATTTTCCAGCCTTCGAAGTGGGTGATGGTGTCACCCGGCGAAAACCTCACGCGAGTGAGGGGCGCATTCCGTAGCGCATACTGGCGGGTGTCGCCAGTGGCCGGATAGAGCACGGTCAACAAGCGGCCGTCCTGTGCCAGAACGGTGCCTAACCCCAGCTCTGCTTCGCTGTCACTAATCCAGCGTTGCCCCGGTTGATACTGCTGCGCCATGCTGCCTGACTCCCGCCGTGAAAAAGCCGACTATTCTAACGGAACAAGGGCCCCAGCCAAAGGACTCTGACAAAAACTACTCCGCTTGCAGGGATGAAAGAGGGCGATTCGACGGGTGGCAGGGCACGGGTGACTGACGACTGGGTCACAAGTTGGCGAGCCTGGGCTCAAGTCGCTGGTGCGCCAGCCGACAGCCTGCTGACAGGAGACTAATAATTATGCTGCCACCGATCTTGCCCTTGAGTGTTGTGCCGGTCACGTCGCAACTCGACCCCGTGCGCCCAAAGCCCGATATTCCACCGGTGGTCCCCGCGCAGCCGAGCTCCAACGAAAGCACCATCGACCTCAAGCACCGCGACGCCGAGCAATCGACACTGATGCTGCGTGAGGAACAGCGGCGCCAGCAGGAACAGCAGAAACGCCGGCGCGAAGCCGACGAGGATCCTGAGCAACACCTGGCCATTCCTGGTGATGAGCTCAATGCTGATAACACCGTGCCAGTCGCGCCGCTGATCGAAGACGCGCCCCGCCAGGGGTTGTGGGTGGATGTCGAGGTTTGACCCCCGGGCGGGCCAGGACGCATTATTGAGTCACTCCAGCCACCACGTAAGCCATGCCATGAGTGACGACAAGCTGATCGACCTGAATGCCGAACGGGCCAAACGGGTACATGACCTCAACGACAAGCGCCTGAATGACGTGCGCCAGGCGTTCGAGCAGGCCATGCCGTTGGGCAAGACGAAGAAAAAGTCGAAAAACAAAACGAAAAAGCGCTGAAATGACCTGAATCTGTTGATTCAGATCAGTTATTTCCCTTCTATACGCCCCGTTGCGGGCGACATTGATCCCCGTCAATTTCTCCTCCCGCCTTCTTGGTTAACTTAGCCCCATCGCAACAGGGCAAGAGCAGGAGGCCGGTCATGTTTTTCGATAATGTGGTTTTCGCCGGGGTGCTGACTGTCGGCCTCATGGTGCTGTTTTTTGTAGGGTTTGGTTTTTTTATCTGGAAAGACGCGAATAAGCGTAAAAAACCATAGGTTTTTCCGGGTTACATGAGCACGCAAGGCATTTTGGGCGACTTCGGTCGCCCTTTTTTTTGCCCGGATTTTGACGCAGTTCTTGTAGGAGCCGGCTTGCCGGCGAAAATCGCCAACGATAACGCGGTGGGCCTGGTGCCCGTGCTGCTCTCCAGTTTTTCGCCGGCAAGCCGGCTCCTACAAGGACAAAAAAAGGCGTGACCCGCGAGGGTCACGCCTTTTTCAGTTGCGCGGGCTGTTAACTGCCCAGCGCCTTGGATGCCAGCCAGAACAACCCGGCCGACAGGCTCACCGTGGCCGGAAGGGTCAGCACCCAGGCCATCAGGATGGTCTTCACGGTGCCGCCTTGCAGGCCGCTCTTGTTCGCGACCATGGTCCCGGCCACGCCCGAAGACAGCACGTGGGTGGTGGAGACCGGCAGGGCGAAGATGTTGGCAAAGCCAATCATGGTGGCGGTGGTGATCTGCGCCGACATGCCCTGGGCATAGGTCATGCCCTGCTTGCCGATCTTCTCACCGATGGTCAGTACCACACGCTTCCAGCCCACCATGGTGCCCAGGCCAAGGGCCAGGGCCACGGCGAGGATCACCCAGAACGGGGCGTATTCGGTGGTAGCGGTCAGGTCTTTACGCAGTTTTTCCAGGTCCGACTTCTCGCGGGAATCAAGGCCTGGCAGCTTGCCGACTTTCTTCGCGGTATCGTCCAGGCACAGCAAGTAGCGACGGACTTCAATGCGCTGGTCGGAGGTCAAGGAGTGGTAGTCAGAGACACCCTTCAATGTGCCGAGGAGGGCGTTGATGGTGGGTTCGGTCTGTTGCGGATTGCAACGGAACTTGCCTGGCAGGTCGTCTCTGACACTTTTGCCCAGGGCAAGGAATTCGCCGAGGGTTTCGTGGTTGCGCTGGTAGAACTGGTTGAGGTGCAGGGTGGCGTCGCGGGTTCGCTCGATCTGGTAAGTGGTGCTGCCCAGATCGAGTACGAACTGCGCGGGCACGATACCAATCAGCACCAGCATGATCAGGCCGATACCTTTCTGGCCGTCGTTGGATCCATGCACGAAACTCACGGCCATCGCCGAAATCACCAGTACCAGGCGGTTCCAGAACGGCGGGTGTTTCTTGTCGTCGAGCTTGCGGCGCTGGTCCGGTGTCTTGTGCATCTTGGACAGCGGACGCCACCATTTAAGACCAATCAACACCAGGGCTGCGACCAGGAAGCCGGCCATGGGCGAGAACACCAGCGAGGCGCCGATATCAATAGCCTTCTGCCAGTTAACCCCGTCCGCCAGCGGAATATCGTTGATCAGGGCATTGGCCAGGCCGACACCGAGGATCGAACCGATCAGCGTGTGGGAGCTGGATGCCGGGATCCCGAAATACCAGGTGCCGAGATTCCACGTGATGGCGGCGGCCAACAATGAGAACACCATGGCCAGGCCATGTCCGGTGTTCACATTGATCAGCAACTCCACCGGCAGCAAGTGCACGATGGCATAGGCAACGCCTACCCCGCCGAGCAACACGCCGAGGAAGTTGAACACCCCGGAAAAGAATACGGCCAGGTGCGGCGGCATCGCTTTGGTATAGATGACTGTGGCCACCGCGTTAGCGGTGTCATGAAAGCCATTGATGAACTCGAAGGCGAGGACAAAGGCGAGGGCGAGCAACAGGCTCACAAGAACCCAGGCATCCAGTCCGCTGAATAAATCGATCATGAAGGTTTTATGACCCGGTCGTAAGGGGGCGCGATTATGCCAGAAAACCTCAGTAATCGATGCACTAGCTGCTCGCCGGTAACATTCTTCAACGAATTAGTTTGGAGGAGGGGTGCGGCTATCAGATATTCCGCTGGTTTGGCAACTCATTGATTTGTAAAGAATAGAGGGGGCGGAGCGGGGTGCGACAATTAAGGTAAGGCGGCTGAAACGGCTGTATGAAATTTCGTAATGGCGCCGAAACTGACGATTGGAGGGCATGCCCAAGGCGCCCCTGCCAGGAGGTGCTGGCAGGGCGGTGACTGGCCAGGGGGCTCAGTCCAGCAGAGCTTATGGCTCTTCGGCCTTGAGGTCCTTTTCGATCTTTTGGATTTCCTGGGCAAACGCCTGGTCGAGCAGGCTGGCTCGTTTGCGCCATGGTTTGCGTTCCGGCTCCGGTTGGGCGGCGTAGGTGGTGACTTCCCCGCCGTAAACATCCTTGTAACGTTGCTCCTGGCGCTCAAGTTCCGCGCGCAGTTCGTCTTTCGTCACATTGCTACCTAATTGAGTTGAGTTTGATTCCGGTGAAGCGCGATATCAGGAAGAGGCATACGACTCACCACTTCTGAATTGCGCGCGGCCACGGCACCGGGGAAGTACAACTGTCGTAGCAACAGTTTTCTTTTTCAGGCTGGGTACATGCGGCCAAGGCCTGGATAAGGCAAGGGCTGGGTTCAGCGGGATCAAAGATCGCGCGTCAGGCCCACTTCACATTGTCGCAGAGTGCATTATAGCGGCGCATTTGAATAAGACTATCGTCAACAAGTTAAAAAACGTCAACTTGGCCTGGTGAGAGGGTAGTTCAATAGTGTCGAGAAGTTGGCGCCACTTGCTTAATAACCGGCATGTGACAGTTGAAAGTAAAATTGGCATTAATTAAGTCAACACTGCTGCGCCTGATCCAGGTAGCCAACAAATTGCGATTATCGAATGATCGTCCGATAATCGCCCAATCTTGGCGCCCCTGCCTTGTACATCTGCCGCGCGGCGGCTTGTAATGGCGCTTGAAAATAAGAGAAAGGACCTGAAATGAACGATCAATTGCGCAACTCCTTTGCCTCAGTGGCGCCGCCGATCGTTGCGTCACCGGCCAAACGCATCCAGGCGTTTACCGGCGACCCGGATTTCATGACCTCCCTGGCACGCGGGCTGGCCGTTGTGCAGGCGTTCCAGGAGCGCAAGCGCCACCTGACCATCGCGCAGATCAGCCATCGCACAGAAATCCCCCGCGCTGCCGTCAGGCGTTGCCTGCATACCTTGATCAAACTCGGCTACGCCACTACCGACGGGCGCACCTACTCGCTGTTGCCCAAGGTCCTGACCCTGGGGCATGCCTACCTGTCGTCCACACCCCTGGCGGTTTCTGCCCAGCCCTACCTGGACCGCATGAGCGAGCAGCTTCACGAAGCCTGCAACATGGCGACCCTGGAAGGTGACGACATCCTCTATATCGCCCGCTCCGCCACGACTCAGCGCCTGATCTCGGTGGATCTGTCGGTCGGTGGCCGGCTGCCGGCCTATTGCACGTCCATGGGGCGGATCTTGCTGGCCGCCCTGGATGATGCGTCGCTGCAGGACTACCTCGATCATGCCGACCTGCAAACCAAGACCAGCCGCACCCTGACCACGCCCGAAGCGTTGCTGGAATGCCTGCAACAAGTGCGGCAACAGGGTTGGTGCATCGTTGACCAGGAACTGGAGCAGGGCCTGCGTTCCATTGCCGTGCCGGTGTATGACGCGTCTGGCCAGGTGCTGGCTGCGCTGAACGTCAGCACCCATGCCGGCCGGGTCAGCCGTAGCGAGCTGGAGCAACGCTTCCTGCCGAGCATGCTTAGCGCCAGCCAGGAGCTGAGTGCCCAGTTGTTTGCTTAAGCTGTTCGGTGACCGCACAGATCCCGGTTTGGTGAATTGACGGTGTTTCCCCTGGCTTATTAATGTCGCGGCAGCGTGATTGACCGCGATGGCGTACGCCGCAGGTCTGATTTCGCTCCAATAATAATGACGACTCACCGTCGTCCGCCCGCCATCGGTGTGGAAATAAAAACAATGAATCAGCCTTCGCCTTCTGTTGGTACATGTCTGGACGTGCAGTCCTTTATCAACGCGCAACCTTTGTCCCGCTATCAATGGCGGGTGGTGATCCTGTGTTTCCTGATTGTCTTTCTCGATGGCCTGGATACTGCGGCCATGGGCTTCATTGCGCCGGCGCTGTCCCAGGATTGGGGGATCGACCGTGCCAGCCTCGGCCCGGTGATGAGTGCGGCGTTGATCGGCATGGTTTTTGGCGCCTTGGGCTCGGGGCCCTTGGCCGACCGGTTCGGGCGCAAGGTGGTGCTGGTGGGGGCCGTGCTGGTGTTCGGCGCCTTCAGCCTGGCCTCGGCCTACAGCACCAACGTTGATCAGCTACTGGTGTTGCGGTTCCTGACCGGCCTGGGCCTGGGCGCCGGAATGCCGAACGCGACGACATTGCTGTCTGAATACACCCCGGAGCGCCACAAGTCGTTGTTGGTGACCAGCATGTTCTGTGGTTTCAACCTGGGCATGGCCGGTGGCGGGTTTATCTCGGCCAAGCTCATACCGCTGTTCGGCTGGCACAGCCTGCTGCTGATCGGCGGCATCCTGCCCCTGATCCTGGTGGGGGTGCTGCTGCTGTGGCTGCCGGAGTCGGCGCGCTACCTGGTGGTGCGCAATCGCGGCACCGACAAAGTGCGCAAGGCCCTGGCACCCATCGACCCGGCCACCGTCGCCCAGGCCGCCAGCTTCAGTGTCCCGGAACAGAAAACCGTCAAGGCGCGCAATGTGTTCGCGGTGATCTTCTCCGGCACTTACAGCACCGGCACCTTGTTGTTGTGGCTCACGTACTTCATGGGCCTGGTGATTGTGTACCTGCTGACCAGTTGGTTGCCGACCCTGATGCGTGACAGCGGTGCCAGCATGGAACAGGCGGCGTTCATCGGCGCGTTGTTCCAGTTTGGTGGCGTACTCAGCGCCGTGGGCGTGGGCTGGGCCATGGACCGGTTCAATCCGCACAAGGTCATCGGTACTTTCTACCTGCTGGCTGGGGTGTTTGCCTACGCCGTGGGCCAAAGCCTGGGCAATATCACCCTTTTGGCCACCCTGGTGTTGATCGCCGGGATGTGTGTCAACGGTGCGCAATCGGCCATGCCTTCGCTGGCCGCGCGGTTCTACCCGACCCAGGGGCGCGCCACGGGTGTCTCGTGGATGCTGGGGATTGGACGTTTTGGCGCGATCCTCGGCGCATGGATGGGCGCCACCTTGCTGGGGCTGGGCTGGAACTTCGAGCAGGTGCTGACGGCGTTGGTGATTCCGGCTGCATTGGCCACCACTGCGGTGTTGATCAAAGGCCTGGTTAGTCATGCGGATGCCACCTGAGATTTAAGGCCGGCACGCTTCAAAAGTGTGGGAGCAAGCCCGCTCCCACATGGACGGTGCTCACATTGAATTCAGGGGTGTTTGGCGGAATGTTAGCCAAGCAACAATCTGTTCGATTATCGAACGGATAGTCGATTATCGGATTGTTTGGCTCCAGACCCCGGCTTACTCTTCAAGCACTTCGGCGCTGCCTCCAGCGCCTTTTTCGACCTACATCGGGAGCCCAACCCCATGGCTGAAATCCTTTCGCTGGCTGATGCGGTAAAGCAGTTCGTCAATGACGGTGATACCGTCGCGCTCGAAGGCTTTACCCACCTGATCCCTACAGCGGCAGGTCATGAAATCATTCGTCAGGGCAAGAAAGACCTGACGCTGGTACGCATGACGCCCGACCTGATCTACGACCAACTGATCGGTGCCGGCTGTGCACGCAAGTTGATTTTCTCGTGGGGCGGCAACCCTGGCGTGGGTTCCCTGCATCGCCTGCGGGACGCGGTCGAGAAGCAATGGCCGCAACCGTTGGAGATCGAAGAACACAGCCATGCGGACCTGGCCAACGCCTACGTGGCCGGCGCTTCCGGCTTGCCGTTCGCGGTGTTGCGGGCGTATGCCGGTTCCGACCTGCCCAAGGTCAACCCGTTGATCAAGACCGTGACCTGCCCCTTCACTGGCGAAGTGCTGGCGGCGGTGCCGTCGGTGCGCCCGGACATCACCGTGATCCATGCGCAAAAGGCCGATCGCAAGGGCAACGTGCTGTTGTGGGGGATCCTTGGGGTGCAGAAAGAGGCGGCATTGGCGGCCAAGCGTTGCATCGTCACCGTCGAAGAGATCGTCGATGACCTCAACGCGCCGATGAACGCCTGCGTGCTGCCGACCTGGGCCCTGACCGCCGTGTGCCATGTGCCGGGTGGCGCGCATCCGTCCTACGCCCACGGTTACACCGAACGCGACAATCGCTTCTATCAAGCCTGGGACCCGATCGCTCGGGATCGTGGGACGTTTACCGCCTGGATCGATGAATACATCCATGGCACCGCCGACTTCAGTCAATTCCAGGCCAAGCTGGCTGCGGCCCAGGAGGCCAAGTAATGACTTACTCGACCAATGAAATGATGACCGTCGCCGCCGCGCGTCGCCTTAAAAACGGCTCGGTATGCTTCGTCGGTATCGGCCTGCCGTCCAAGGCCGCCAACCTTGCGCGCCTGACGTCTTCGCCGGATGTGGTGTTGATCTACGAGTCCGGCCCGATTGGCGCCAAGCCTTCGGTACTGCCGCTGTCCATTGGCGACGGCGAACTGGCGGAAACCGCCGATACCGTAGTCCCCACCGGTGAGATTTTTCGCTACTGGCTGCAAGGCGGGCGCATTGACGTCGGCTTTCTAGGCGCGGCCCAGGTCGACCGTTTCGGCAATATCAACACCACCGTGGTCGGTGACTATCATCAGCCCAAGGTGCGCCTGCCGGGCGCCGGTGGCGCGCCGGAAATCGCCGGTTCCGCCAAGAGCGTGCTGATCATCCTCAAGCAGTCGTCCCGTTCGTTTGTCGACAAACTGGACTTCATTACCTCGGTCGGCCATGGCGAAGGCGGCGATTCGCGCAAGCGCCTCGGCCTGCCAGGCGCAGGCCCGGTAGGGATTATTACCGACCTGTGCATCATGGAACCGGAAGAGGGCACCCACGAATTTGTGGTCACGGCTTTGCACCCAGGCGTGACCCGCGAGCAAGTGATCGCCGCCACCGGCTGGGCGGTGCGCTTTGCCGATCAACTCGGCACCAGCGCCGAGCCCACCGACATCGAACTGAACGCCTTGCGCGACCTTGAAGCCCGTACCGCCGCCGCCCATGGCCAAACCCCAGGAGAAGCCTGATGCGCGACGTGTTTATCTGTGATGCGATCCGCACCCCCATCGGCCGCTTCGGCGGTGGCCTGTCCACGGTGCGCGCCGATGACCTGGCGGCCTTGCCGATCAAGGCACTGATGGCGCGCAACCCGTCGGTGGACTGGACCGCGGTCGACGAAGTGTTCCTCGGCTGCGCCAACCAGGCTGGCGAAGACAACCGCAACGTGGCCCGCATGGCTTCGCTGTTGGCCGGCTTGCCATCGAGCATCCCTGGCGTGACCCTCAACCGTTTGTGTGCCTCGGGCATGGACGCCATCGGCACCGCGTTCCGCGCCATCGCCAGTGGCGAAATGGAGCTGGCGATTGCCGGTGGCGTCGAGTCGATGTCCCGTGCGCCGTTCGTGATGGGCAAGGCCGATGCCGCGTTCTCGCGCAACATGAAGCTGGAAGACACCACCATCGGCTGGCGTTTTATCAACCCGTTGATGAAGGCCCAGTACGGCGTCGATGCCATGCCGCAGACCGCTGATAACGTGGCGGACGACTATAAAGTCTCGCGCGCCGACCAGGACGCCTTCGCCTTGCGCAGCCAGCAACGCACGGCCGCTGCCCAGGCTGCCGGGTTCTTCGCTGAAGAAATCGTGCCGGTGCGGGTCGCCCATAAAAAAGGCGAGACCCTGGTGGAGCACGACGAGCATCCACGCGCCGACTCCAGCCTCGAGGCGCTGGCCAAGCTCAAGCCCGTCAATGGTCCGGACAAGACCGTCACCGCCGGCAACGCCTCCGGCGTCAACGATGGCGCTGCAGCCTTGATTCTGGCCAGCGCCGAAGCCGTGAAAAAGCACGGCCTGACTGCCCGCGCCCGGGTGTTGGGCATGGCTAGCGCCGGGGTCGAACCTCGTGTGATGGGCATCGGCCCGGTGCCTGCGGTGCGCAAACTGGTTGAGCGCCTGGGCCTGGCCGTCAGCGACTTTGATGTGATCGAACTCAACGAAGCCTTTGCCAGCCAAGGCCTGGCGGTGCTGCGCGAGTTGGGCCTGGCGGACGACGCAACCCAGGTCAATCCCAACGGTGGCGCAATTGCCTTGGGCCATCCGCTGGGCATGAGCGGTGCGCGCCTGGTGTTGACCGCGCTGCATCAACTGGAAAAAACCGGCGGCAGCAAAGGCCTGGCGACCATGTGTGTTGGCGTCGGCCAAGGCCTGGCCCTGGCGATTGAACGCGTTTGAGACTGACAAGAATAAAGAGGATGACTCCATGAGTGACAAGCCCGGATACCGGCGCCCGCAAGCGGGTACTCAGCCTGATTACCTGCACCCGGCGTACCAATCGACGAACCTGCGTTCGCCGTCCAAGCCGTTGGTGTTTCTGCCCCATTCGCTATCGGAAATCACCGGCCCGACCATCGGCGCCGAACGCATTGCCGAGCACGACAATGACCTGACTGCCCAGCACGATGGCGAACCCCAAGGCGAGCGCATCATCATTCACGGTCGGGTCCTGGATGAAAATGGCCTGCCTGTGCCGGGCATCCTGGTCGAGATCTGGCAGGCCAACGCTGCCGGTCGCTACAACCACAAGCGCGACTTGCACGATGCGCCCCTGGATCCGAACTTCACCGGCACCGGTCGCACCGTTACCGACGCCGATGGCTGGTACCAGTTCCAGACCATCAAGCCTGGCGCTTATCCGTGGGGCAATCATCACAACGCCTGGCGTCCGGCACACATTCACTTCTCGCTGTTCGGCCCCAGCGTGCTGACGCGCTTGGTGACCCAGATGTACTTCCCTGGCGACCCGCTGCTGGCCTATGACCCGATCTACAACTGCGTGCCCGACACTTCGGCCAAGGAACGCCTGATCGCCAGTTTCGATCTGGAAAAGACCGTGCCGCACTACGCCCTCGGCTACCGCTGGGACATCGTCCTGCGCGGCCGTGACGCCACGCCGATGGAGAAATGACATGACCCTTAACGCAACCACGTCCCACACCGTCGGGCCGTACTATCACATCGGCCTGACCTGGCTGAACCGCGAAGACCTGGCCAACGCCGGTACCCTCGGCGAGCGCGTGGCGATCACCGGGCAAGTGGTGGATGGCAATGGCGATGTGGTCAACGACGCCATGCTGGAAGTCTGGCAGGCCAACGCCGCCGGCAAATATGACCACCCCGAGGATGACCAGGACAAAGCCCTGGACCCCAACTTCGAAGGGTTTGGCCGGGTCCCGGTGGATGGTGAAGGGCGTTTCCGTTTCAGCACCATCAAGCCCGGCAGCGTGCCGGGCCTCAAGGGCACAACCCAGGCGCCGCATTTGGTGGTGTTGGTGTTTGCCCGTGGTTTGGTGAAGCACTTGCTGACGCGGATTTATTTCGAGGGCGAGTCGGCCAATGGCGATGACCCGTTGCTGGCGTGTGTGCCGGCAGAGCGGCGGCGGACCTTGGTGGCCAAGGCGGATGCGTCGGGGGTTTATCAGTGGAACGTGGTGCTGCAGGGGACAGATGAAGAAACGGTGTTTTTCGATTACTGAGTAGTCTGAAAGGGCCCCATCGCGGGCAAGCCCGCTCCCACATTGGAATGCGATCACCTGTGGGAGCTGGCTTGCCTGCGATGAGGTCGGTACAGGCGCCCACAATCCAAAGGTCTGCTTGCGGAACGAGGTTGTTGCAAAGTATGTCTAGACTCTAACCCGTTCCCCTCGAGTGAAAACAACATGACAACGAATACCAGTCACTACACCGGAGAAGAACGCAGCAAAAGGATTTTTGCGATTGTCGGGGCCTCTTCCGGCAACCTGGTCGAATGGTTCGACTTCTACGTGTACGCCTTCTGCGCCATCTATTTTGCCCCGGCGTTTTTCCCCTCCGACGACCCCACGGTGCAACTGCTCAACACCGCGGGCGTATTCGCCGCAGGCTTTCTGATGCGCCCCATCGGTGGCTGGCTGTTTGGCCGGGTCGCCGACAAGCACGGGCGCAAGAACTCCATGATGATCTCGGTGCTGATGATGTGTGCCGGCTCGCTGGTCATCGCTTTTCTGCCCACCTATAAAGACATCGGCGCCTGGGCGCCGGCGCTGCTGCTGATGGCGCGCTTGTTCCAGGGCCTGTCGGTGGGCGGCGAGTACGGCACCACGGCAACCTACATGAGTGAAGTTGCACTCAAGGGCCAGCGCGGCTTCTTCGCGTCGTTCCAATACGTGACATTGATCGGCGGGCAACTGCTGGCGGTGTCGGTGGTGGTGATCCTGCAACAACTGCTCACCGAAGACGAACTGCGGGCCTGGGGCTGGCGCATTCCGTTTGTGATCGGTGCGGTGGCGGCGGTGATTTCGCTGTTGCTGCGCCGCTCCCTGAAAGAAACCACCAGCAAGGAAATGCGTGACAACAAGGACGCCGGCAGCATTGCCGCGCTGTTCCGTGATCACAAGGCCGCGTTTATCACCGTGCTCGGCTACACCGCTGGCGGCTCGCTGATTTTCTACACCTTCACCACCTACATGCAGAAGTACCTGGTGAATACCGCCGGCATGCACGCCAAGACCGCCAGCTACATCATGACCGGTGCGCTGTTCCTCTACATGTGCATGCAGCCGCTGTTCGGCATGCTCTCGGACAAGATCGGCCGCCGTAACTCGATGCTCTGGTTTGGCGCCCTCGGCACCCTGTGCACGGTGCCGATCCTGCTGACCCTGAAAACCGTGACCAGCCCGTTCCTGGCCTTTGTACTGATTACCCTGGCGCTGGCGATTGTGAGTTTCTACACCTCCATCAGCGGCCTGGTAAAAGCGGAAATGTTCCCGCCACAAGTACGCGCCCTCGGTGTAGGCCTGGCCTATGCGGTGGCCAATGCGATCTTCGGTGGTTCGGCGGAATACGTGGCCCTGGGCCTGAAGTCCATCGGCCTGGAAAACACCTTCTACTGGTACGTGACCGGCATGATGGCCATTGCGTTCCTGTTCAGCCTGCGCCTGCCGAAACAGGCTGAGTACTTGCACCACGATCTGTAAGGGATGAGTTATGACACTGCGCACGAGCAACCAATTGTTCGACGCTTACTTCACCGCCGATAGCATGGCCGAGGTGTTCTGTGACCAGGGACGCTTGCAGGGCATGCTGGATTTTGAAGCCGGATTGGCCCGGGCGCAGGCCCGGGTCGGGTTGATCCCGCCGGCCGCCGTGGCGCCGATTGCCCAGGCCTGCCTGGCCTCGTTGTATGACGTGGATGCCCTCGGCGTAGCGATTGCCACGGCGGGCAATTCGGCGATTCCGTTGGTCAAGGCCCTGGGCAAGTTGATTGCCAGTGAAGACGCCGGCGCCGAGCGGTATGTGCATCTGGGCGCCACCAGCCAGGATGTGATGGACACCGGCCTGGTGTTGCAACTGCGCCAGGCGCTGGTGCTGATCGAGGCAGACCTGGCCCGGCTGGGCGCGGTGCTCGCCACCCAGGCGCAGCGTTATGCCGACGTGCCATTGGCCGGGCGTACCTGGTTACAGCACGCCACGCCGGTCACCCTGGGGATGAAAATCGCCGGTTGGCTGGGGGCGGTGACGCGCAGTCGCCAACGGCTGCAGGAGTTGAAGCCACGCCTGCTGGTCCTGCAATTCGGCGGGGCGTCCGGCACCTTGGCGGCGTTGGGCGAACAGGCGATGCCAGTGGCGCAAGCCCTGGCGGCGGAGTTGCAACTGACGCTGCCGGAACAACCCTGGCATACCCAGCGTGATCGGCTGGTGGAGTTTGCCAGCGTCCTTGGCCTGATCGCCGGCAGCCTCGGCAAGCTCGGTCGCGATATCAGCCTGTTGATGCAGACCGAAGCGGCGGAAGTGTTCGAGCCGTCGGCACCGGGCAAGGGCGGTTCCTCGACCATGCCGCACAAACGCAACCCGGTGGGCGCCGCTGTACTGATCAGTGCGGCCACCCGTGTGCCTGGCCTGGTATCGACGATGTTCAGCGCCATGCCCCAGGAACACGAACGCAGCCTGGGCCTGTGGCATGCCGAGTGGGAGACCTTGCCCGAAATCTGCCGCCTGGTGTCCGGCGCCTTGCACCAAGCGCTGCTGGTGAGCGAAGGCCTGGAAGTCGACGCGCAACGCATGGGCAAAAATCTCGACCTGACCCAGGGGCTGGTGCTGGCCGAAGCCGTCAGTATCGTGCTCGCCCAGCGCCTGGGACGTGAAACCGCCCATCACTTACTGGAGCAGTGCTGCAAACGCGCCGTCGCCGAGCAGCGCCATTTGCGCGCGGTGTTGGCCGATGAGCCGCAAGTCACCGCAGAGCTGTCGGCGCTGGAGTTGGATCGCCTGCTGGACCCGGCGCATTACCTGGGCCAGGCACAGACCTGGGTCAGCCGCGCCGTGGCCGAACACTTTGCATTTTCTGCCTGAGGAGGCTGCTGTGGGATCTGTACAACTCGCCGATGGCGAACTGAATTACCAACTGGAAGGCCCCGAAGGTGCGCCGGTATTGGTGCTGTCCAACTCACTGGGCACTGACCTACGGATGTGGGACACGCAAATGCCGGCGTTCACCGAGCACTTTCGGGTGCTGCGCCTCGATACCCGTGGCCACTGCAAATCCCTGGTTACCGCAGGCCCCTACAGCATCGAACAGCTAGGGCGGGATGTGCTGGCGCTGCTGGATGCGCTGAACATCGAACGCGCGCATTTCTGCGGCTTGTCCATGGGCGGCCTGATTGGCCAGTGGCTGGGCATCAATGCTGGCGAGCGCTTGCTCAAACTGGTGGTGTGCAACACCGCAGCGAAAATCGGCACTGCGGATATCTGGAACCCTCGAATAGAAATGGTCCTGCGCGATGGCCCGGCGGCCATGGTGGCGCTGCGCGATGCGTCGATTGCGCGCTGGTTTACCGCAGATTTTGCCCAGGCTCATCCCGAGCAGGCCCAGCGGATTACCGACATGCTGGCCGCCACCGATCCCGCCGGTTACGCCGCCAACTGTGGCGCGGTGCGCGATGCCGATTTTCGCGAGCAAGTGTCGTTGATCAGCGTGCCGACCCTGGTGATCGCCGGTACCGAAGATGCGGTGACACCGCCGTCTGGCAGCCGCTTTATCCAGGAGCAGGTACGGGGGGCTGAGTACGCCGAGTTCTACGCGGCACACCTGTCCAACGTACAGGCCGGGGCTGCGTTCAGCGATCGGGTGCTGGCCTTTTTGTTAGCTGATTGATGGGGTTTGGGTTTGGTTGTGGTTGTGGTTGTGGTTGTGGTTGTGGCGAGCGGGCTTGCCCCGCGCTGGGCTGCGCAGCAGCCCTAAAATCAGTCACCTCGGACTATCTGATAAAACACTGCGATCTTGTTGGGGCTGCTACGCAGCCCAGCGCGGGGCAAGCCCGCTCGCCACAACAAGCCCGCTTCTCACGGCAGGCCCGCACCAATACAGGAGAATTTTGTGGACGAGAAACAACGTTATGCCGATGGCCTCAAGGTCCGTCGTGAAGTGCTGGGCGATGCCCATGTCGATCGCAGCCTCAATGCCCTGACCGAGTTCAACAGTGAGTTCCAGGAAATGATCACCCGCCACGCCTGGGGTGACATCTGGACCCGCCCGGGTTTGCCCCGGCACACTCGCAGCCTGATCACCATCGCGATGCTGATCGGCATGAACCGCAACGAAGAGCTCAAGCTGCACCTGCGGGCCGCCGCCAGCAATGGCGTGACCCGCGCCGAGATCAAGGAAGTGCTGATGCAGAGCGCGATCTACTGTGGGATCCCGGCGGCCAATGCGACCTTCCACCTGGCGGAGTCGGTATGGGATGAGTTGGGGGTTGAGTCGCGCGGTTGAGGGCGGCTTCTCCCAATCATGCATCGCTCAGGGCGGCTGATTATTGCTCAGTCAATGTGATAGTAAGACTTGCGCAGGGGAAAGCCCATTTCTTCACGCAGCGCATTTTCGGTAAAGGTCTTGGGGTTGGTTGTCGTGGGGGGAGTGGCGCGGTCGTTGTCAAAATCAAAGGCCGCTGCATCGATCTCCACGCCAACGGCTTGTCGCTCTGAGTTGGGCTCTGGAAACTCCAGATCAGGTCGGGTGGTTGTACCCGGTAAGAAAGTGCCATTGGCGCCGTTATAGGCATGTGCCATTTCATGGTAGAGGTCGACTATCGGCGGTACGAGGGTGGGAGTGAATATGATGCGCGGGTTGCTGTGTATCGTCGCGCTGGTCGCCACCGAACCCTTGGTATTGTCGTGGATGAAACCTAACTGTGCGGACTCGCTGATATCGTCATAGTCCTTGAGTTGTTTGTCGGTTTCTCTTGTGAACGCGTTGGCGAACGAATAGTTAGAGCGGGTCAAGGTTTCTTTGATCGTGACGGGAGCACCATTGCGCTCGGCGGCCTGGTCTAACTCGGAGAGCATCTTTTGCGCAGTCGGCGAGTTTCTAAAGAACTCAAGATCATCTTCTGTACGCTGTCGGAACTTATCTGTGCCTTCGATATTCAAGCCCTTATTGCCGGCATCGCTTATTGTGACTTGTCTTAATGTAGAACCGGGAACCCGGCACACACGATCCCCAGCATCGGCATAGACTTTGTCGCGGGCATCGTTTGCAAAGACGGTATCCCGGCCCCGCCCGGTATAAAAGGTGGTAGGGCCTCTTCCGTACATAAAGTCCTGGCCGGGGCCACCGTGCATCACGTTAAAGGGGCTTTCGCTGATCATGAAGTCGTCGCCTGCGCCCCCATCCATGTAGCTGAATGTACCTTTGCTCCCGGCGCCAGAAAACATCTGGTCTCTGCCGGCATTTCCATACATCACGGATTTACCGGTCCCGCCTTTCATTTTGTCATCGCCACTGTTGCCTTCGGCATAACCGGCCCCGCTGCCCAGGGTGATGTCATCATTTCCAGCCCCGCCATAGACTGCAGTCAAACCACTGCCAAGGGCTTCAATCTGGTCATTGCCTCTGCCACCTTCAATGGTGATGGGTACGGTGACGCTGGGATCAACCTTGATTTTGTCATTGCCGCCTTTGGATTTTATGTGCAGTTCTTCAGGGTAGTTTTCATGGTTGTTGAGCTTTAAAGTGTAGTGAGCGCCATTGACTTGCAAGTTGATTTCGTTGGCTGAAGGTTGGCTGACTTTTATAGTGTCTGCTTTGTCTCCGGTTTCGATTTGAAGTACGTTGTTGATATTTCTATAGTTATCCTCTTTCTCAATTGTCCAGGAGGATTTATGGATAACTTTTATGTTGTTATCGCTAAAGAGTGGCGCCGAGTTTGTGTAGTTTGGGTATTTCTCGACGTAATTCTGCTCGGGTAGGAGTTTTGACTTTGATGTAAAGCGGGTGGTCGCTTCTTGTATGTGGGGGCTTTGAATTACGGTAACGGCGGGAGTGGTTCTTTGGCCGGAAGTTTCGGAGGGTGGGGAAGAAAGGGTGACGTTGGGATATGTTGCAGCAGGTAAGTTAACCATTACAGACTCTCGCTAGGACGTATGCACTTTGAGAGTCGGTGGTGGGTTGTTGGGTAAACGTTCCTGAAGAAAGTAATACCGGTTTTTTAAATGACTTAAAGTATCTGGCTCAAAATATTCGACAGATACTCATGGAGAAGGTGTGTTTTATTCCGGGTTCACGCGCCTCATCGGGCGTCCGCGTCCCACACCCAATTCCACATACCGGGCAACTGCACCACCTCGTGGAGGTCTTTTACCGTGCGGGCCAGGGCGCCACGTTCCAGCGCCGAGCGGTCGCTGTAGAACGGTTCAGCGGCAGTTTTCAAGCCATTGGCCTGGGCGCTGTCCATCAGGATCTGCAGGTATTCCTGCAGGTGCCGGGCGGTATAGCGGTTGATGTCGTGAAAGGTGACGACCACGGGAATCACCCCGTCGACGGTCGGCAACTGGCCCAGGGCAATGCGTTCGCGCACCAGCGACAGCTGCCGCAACAGGTTGGCGCGGCGCTGGGGGCTGGCATTGAAGCCCCAGATCTTGCCGTCATTGGCACTTAAATCGGTCAACAGAATATGCATACCGTGGCGCTGGTACGCGGCGAAGGTCCGTCGGTCGTAGTTCCAGAACGGTGGGCGTACCAGCCTCGGTGCGGCGCCGGTGATCGAGGCGATGCTCGCGGCGCCCTGGCGCAGGGTCTGTTCCAGGTCGTTGTCATTGAGCAGACGGTGATTGCTGTGCCAGCGCGTGGCAGTGTGAAACGCCAGGATATGGCCAGCAGCGTGCTCACGCGCCATGGTCTTGCGCCCGCGCGGGCTGCCACCGGCGCGCCAGGCGTCGGTCTGTAAAAAGAAGATCGCCTTGATCCCCGGTTGCACCGGGTTGTCGGCCAGATCCTGAATCACCGAACGGCTGGGGTTGGCGTAGCCCGAAGCACTGGGGCCATCATCGAAGGTCAGCAAAAAGCGGATCGGCGCCTGGGTTTGCAGGCGTTGTTCGGTCAGTGGCGTCAACGCTACGGGCGCGCCGATGCAGCCACTGAGGCAAAGTGCCAGGGCGAACAGGGCGGTAGCGAGGACGGCGGGCTTCATGGTGTGCGCGGGCTCAGGTAAAGGCCGCTACTGAGTGGGATCAGCAGCGGCAGGCGCGCACCATACAGCAAGATTGTCGCCGGTTTACAGCAGACTTATCGGATAGCTGACGATCAACCGGTTTTCATCAAATTCGTTGTTGCTGTAGTCCCGACGCATGCTGGAATTGCGCCAGCGCAGGGTAAGGTTTTTCAGGCTGCCGCTTTGCACGGTGTAGCCGACTTCGCTTTCCCGGCCCCATTCCTTGCCGTCGCTGACGGTGGCGGTATGCACGTTGCTGCCGCTGATGTAGCGGTTCATCAGGGTCAGCCCGGGCACGCCGAGCGCGGCGAAGTTGTAGTCATGGCGCAGCTGCCAGGATTTTTCCTCGGCGTTGTCATAGCTGGCATTGAAGCTGTCGTTGGCCAGGGTGCCGCCGCTGGTGCCATTGACCCGCATCCACGCGCTATTGCCGCTGAGTTTTTGCAGGCCGACGTAGAAGGTGTTGCCGCCGTACTTGGCCGAGAACAGGCCGGACCAGGTCTTGTTGTCCAGGTTGCCGGCACGGGCGCTGCCGGCCTCCTTGCCGTAGAAGAAGCCCAGGTTGGCGCCCAGGGTCCAGTCGCCCACGGGCTGGCTGTGGGTCAGGTTGAGGTATTGCTGGCGGTAGATGTCCTTGAGCTGGGCATTCCACACGCCGACCTGGGTGCGCTTGTCGTTGAATGCATATTCGGCGCCCTGGAAGTTGAAACGATCGGAGGTGAAGGCGGTTTTACCGAACATCGACATGTCGGTCATGCTGCTGTCATCACGCGGGCTGTTGGCGCGGAACTGGCCGCCATACAGGCTCAGGCCGTCGATCTCTCTGGAGGTGATCTGCCCGCCGCGCAGGGTTTGCGGCAGGGAGCGACCGTCGTCCGAACGCAGGATCGGCAACACCGGCATCCACTCGCCGACTTTCAGCTCGGTCTTGGAAAACCGCGCCTTGAACGCCACCCCCAGGCGACCGAAGTTATCCGCTGGTTTGCCGTCGTGATCCAGGGGCAGCAGTTGAGTGCCGCCAGAGCCGCCGCCGCCGTCGAGCTTTTGCGAGTACATACCCAGCACGTCCACGCCAAAACCCACGGTGCCCTGGGTGAAGCCGGACTTGGCGTCGAGGATGAAACTCTGCGTCCACTCCTGCGCACCGCCCTGGGTCTTGGTCGGGTCGGTGAAATTGCGGTTGAAGAAGAAGTTGCGCAGGTTGAGGTTGGCGCTGGCATCTTCGAGAAAGCCGTGTTCTTCGGCGACAGCGGGAAGGGCAAGGCTGGCGACAGCGGTAGCCAGCAATAGCCGGCGAGGGTGCAAAGTGCTCATGGCGTGGGACCTGTTGTTATTGGTGGTTTTCAGGTGCGGGCCATGGTGCGTGGCGTTGCTGGGGCGATTCAATTGGGGGAGGGCGGGTTTTGGGCGGTGATCGCACGAAACTGTGCGCCCATGAAAAAGCCCACCAAAAGGTGGGCTTCGTGTGTCGCTACGCCGCTCAGAACAACTTGAGTTTCGGCGCTTCTTCTTTCACTGGCTCATTCTTCGCCGTCTGTTCGTTCCAACCGCCACCGAGGGCCTTGTACAAGGTCACTTCGCTGGTCAGTTGGGCCAGGCGGTCGGTGATCAGCGTTTGCTGGGCAGCGAACAGCTGGCGTTGGGCGTCGAGGAAGGTCAGGTTGCTGTCGACACCAATGCGGTAGCGACGCTCTGCCAGACGGTAGTAGTCCTGGTTCGCCGAGACGAAATCACGCTGGGCCTGCAACTGTTGGTTGTAGGTCGCACGTGCCGCCAGGCCGTCGGAGACTTCCTGGAACGCGGTCTGGATCGACTTCTCGTAGGTCGCGACGTTGATCTCTTTCTGGATCTTCGAGTAGTCCAGGCTTGCGCGCAGGCTACCGGCGTTGAAGATCGGGATGTTGATCTGTGGCGCGAACGACCAGGTACCCGAGCCGCCCTTGAACAGGCCGCCGAGGTCCGGGCTCAACGTACCGGCATTGGCGGTCAGGCTGATGCTCGGGAAGAACGCAGCCCGTGCCGCGCCGATATTGGCGTTGGCAGCCTTGAGGTTGTGCTCGGCCTGCAGGATGTCGGGACGACGTTGCAGCAGGTCTGAAGGCAGGCCAGCCGGTACTTCGCTCAACAGGTCGTCGGACAGCGGCTGAGTAACGAGATTCGCCGGCAGGCCGGTGCCCAGCAGCAGGGTCAGGTTGTTTTCGTCCTGGGCCACCTGGCGGGTGTAGCGGGCCAGTTGCACACGGGCGCTTTCAACCGAGGTGCGCGCCTGGCTCAAGTCCAGGGCCGAGGCTACGCCGACTTCGTTGCTGCGCGAGGTGAGCTTGAAGCTCTGCTCGTAGGCGGCCAGGGTGTCCTGGGTCAGCTTGAGCAGTTCCTTGTCCGCTTGCCAGGTCAGGTAGGCATTGGCCACGCTGGCCACCAGGCTGATCTGCGTGCTGCGGCGCGCTTCTTCAGTGGCGAAGTATTTCTGCAACGCTTCTTCGCTCAGGCTGCGTACCCGGCCGAACAGGTCCAGCTCGTAGGCGTTGATCCCGAGGGTCGCCGAGTAGGAGCTGGTGATGTTCGATTCGCCGGTTTGCGAGGCCCGTGCCGGAACGCGCTGGCGGCTGCCGCTGCCATTGGCGCCGACGGCCGGGAACAGGTCCGCACGCTGGATGCGGTACTGCGCGGCAAAGGCGTCGATGTTCAGCGCGGCGACGCGCAGGTCACGGTTGTTGACCAGTGCAACCTGGATCAACTGTTGCAGGGCAGGGTCGTGGAAAAACTGCTTCCAGCCCTGTTCGGCCGCGGCCTGGCTCGGCGCCTGGGCCGACGAATACGCCGGCCCCTGCGGGAATTGGGCGGCAACCGGCGCTTCAGGCTGCTGATAGTCAGGGATCAGCGAGCAGCCACTGAGCACAAATGCCGTGACTGCCAGGGAAAGTAGCGACTTGCGCATTAGCCAGCCTCTTTAGGAGTTTGCGGTGTATCGGACTTGTCAGTTTTTTTCCGGCTGCCAATGGCGGACACGGTCACGAAGAACAGTGGCACCCAGAAGATCGCCAGGACGGTAGCGGTGATCATACCGCCAATTACCCCGGTACCGATTGCGTGTTGGCTGCCCGAACCTGCGCCCGAGGAGATCGCCAGCGGCAGTACACCGAGGACGAACGCCATGGACGTCATGATGATCGGACGCAGACGCATGCGGGACGCTTCGATGGCCGCCTCGACGATGCCCTTGCCCTGTTCATGCAGCTCCTTGGCGAACTCCACGATCAGGATGGCGTTCTTCGAGGCCAGGCCCACGGTCACCAACAACCCCACCTGGAAGAACACGTCGTTGGACAGTCCCCGCAGGCTGGTAGCCATCAGTGCACCGATTACACCCAGCGGCACAACCAGCACCACCGCAATCGGGATCGACCAGCTTTCGTACAGCGCTGCCAGGCAGAGGAACACGACCAGCAACGACAGGGCGTACAGCGCAGGCGCCTGGGAGCCGGACAAGCGTTCTTCATAGGACAGGCCGGTCCAGGCATAGCCCACACCCGCTGGCAGTTGCTTGGCGATACGCTCGACTTCTGCCATCGCGTCACCGGTGCTGTAGCCCGGCGCCGGGGTCCCGAGGACTTCCATTGCCGCTACGCCGTTGTACCGCGACAGTTTCGGCGAACCGAAGATCCAGTTGCCAGAGGCAATGGCTGATAACGGCACCATTTTCCCGTCGTCGGCGCGTACGTACCATTTGTTCAGGTCTTCCGGGGACATCCGGCCAGCGGCATCGCCCTGGATATAGACCTTCTTCACTCGACCACGGTCGATGAAGTCGTTGATGTAGCTGCCACCCAGGGCAATCGCCAGGGTCTGGTTGATGCTCGACAGGCTGATGCCCTGGGCGCTGGCCTTCTCGTCGTCGATGGTCAACTCATACTGCGGCTCATCGTTCACACCGTTTGGACGCACGCCAGCAAGAATCTTGCTTTGGGCCGCCATGCCGAGGAACTGGTTACGGGCGTTCATCAAGGCATCGTGACCAACACCGCCCTGATCCTGCAGGAACACGTCGAACCCCGTTGCGTTACCCAGCTCCAGTACCGAAGGCGGCACGATGGCGAACACCATGGCGTCCTTGAAGGTCTGGGAGAAGTAACCCTGGGCCCGCTTGGCCACCTCGAATACCGACATCGAGGCATCCCGCTCGTCCCATGGCTTGAGCATCACAAACGCCAGGCCCGAGCTTTGGCCACGACCGGCAAAGTTGAAGCCGTTGACGGTAAACACCGACTTCACGGCCGAACCTTCACCCGGTTCGCCTTCCTTGTCGTTGAGCAGGTAGGCACGCATGTCGTCGATCACGGTTTGCGTACGCTCGGCGGAAGAACCGACCGGCGTCTGCACCTGGGCGAAGATCACACCCTGGTCTTCCTCGGGCAGGAACGCGCTCGGAATACGGGTGAACAGCCAGATCATGCCGGCGAAGATGATCAGGTACACCAGGAACGAAGGCGCCTTGTGCTTGATCATGTTGCCCACGCCACGCTCGTAGCTCAGTACGCCACGGTCGAAGGTGCGGTTGAACCAGCCGAAGAAACCACGCTTGGGTTGCCCGTGTTTCTCAGGGTCGATCGGCTTGAGCATGGTGGCGCACAAGGCCGGGGTGAAGATCAGTGCAACCAGCACCGACAGGGCCATCGCCGACACAATGGTGATGGAGAACTGTTTATAGATCACACCCGTGGAGCCGCCAAAGAATGCCATCGGCAGCAGTACCGCCGACAGTACCAGGGCAATACCCACCAGGGCGCCCTGGATCTGGCTCATGGACTTGACCGTCGCCTCCTTGGGCGACAGGTGTTCCTCGGCCATCACCCGCTCGACGTTTTCCACCACCACGATCGCATCGTCCACCAGCAAGCCGATGGCCAGGATCATGCCGAACATGGTCAAGGTGTTGATGGTGAAGCCGAAGGCCGCGAGGATGCCGAATGTACCCAGCAATACCACCGGTACCGTCATGGTGGTGATGATGGTGGCGCGAAAGTTCTGCAGGAACAGGTACATCACCAGGAACACCAGGATGATCGCCTCGACCAGGGTATCGACTACCCCGGAAATCGATTCGGTCACCACGGGGGTGGTGTCATAGGGAACCACGGCTTTCATGCCAGGCGGGAAGAACGGCTCCAGGGACGCGACCGTGGCGCGGATGGCCTTGGCGGTGTCCAGGGCGTTGGCGCCCGAGGCCAGTTTGATCGCCATGCCGGAAGCCGGCTTGCCGTTGAACTGGGCGCTGATGCTGTAGTTCTGACCACCCAGCTCGACCCGGGCGACATCGCCCAGGCGCACTTGGGAGCCATCGCTGTTCACGCGCAGCAGGATCTTTTCAAACTGCTCGGCGCTTTGCAGACGGGTCTTGCCGATGATGGTGGCGTTCAACTGAGTGCCGGGCAGAGCAGGCAGGCCGCCCAGTTGGCCGGTGGCCACCTGTACGTTCTGGGCCTGCACGGCGGCGCTGACATCCACCGGGGTCATCTGGAAGTTGTTCAACTTGGCCGGGTCCAGCCAGATACGCATGGCGTACTGGGAACCGAAGACCTGGAAGTCACCGACGCCAGACGTCCGTGAAATCGGGTCCTGGATGTTGGAAACGATGTAGTTGGACAGGTCATCCTTGGTCATGGTGCCGTCTTCGGACACCAGGCCGATCACCATGAGGAAGTTCTTCACCGACTTGGTTACGCGGATCCCTTGCTGCTGCACTTCTTGCGGCAGCAATGGGGTCGCCAGGTTGAGCTTGTTCTGCACCTGAACCTGAGCGATGTCGGGGTTGGTCCCCTGGTTGAACGTCGCGGTGATGGTCATGCTGCCGTCGGAGTTACTGTCCGAGGCCACATAACGCAGGTTGTCGATACCGTTGAGCTGTTGCTCGATCACCTGCACCACGGTGTCCTGCACGGTTTGTGCGGACGCGCCTGGGTAGGTCACCTGGATATCAATGGCGGTTGGCGCGATGGCCGGGTATTGGTTGATGGGCAACTTCAGGATCGACAGTGCCCCGACCAGCATGATTACCAGGGCTATTACCCAGGCAAAAATGGGACGGTCGATAAAAAATTTCGACATGTATTACTCCCCTTTGCCAGCAGCGGCAGGAGCAGTACCGGCAGGCTTGGCGTTGGTGGCTTCCTTCGCTTCAACCGTGATGCCCGGCTTGATGAACTGCAAGCCTTCGGTGATCACACGGTCACCGGCATTCAGGCCCTTTTCCACCAGCCAGTAGGCACCGGCGGTACGGTTGGCCACCAGCACGCGCTGTTCAACCTTGTTGTCGGCAGTCACCACCAGCGCCGTCGGGATACCCTTGATGTCGCGGGTCACGCCCTGTTGAGGGGCGAGGATTGCTTTGCTGTTCACACCGGCCTGCAATTGCGCGTGGACAAACATGCCCGGCAGCAGGGTGTGGTCAGGGTTGGGGAACACGGCGCGCAGGGTTACCGAACCGGTGGTCTGGTCGACCGACACTTCGGAGAACTCCAGGCGGCCTTGCTGGCTGTATTCGCTGCCGTCTTCCAGGGTCAACTTGACCATGGCCGCGTTTTCACCGGCTTTTTGCAGTTGGCCGCTTTCCAGGTCGCGACGCAGCTTCAGCATCTCGGTGGACGACTGCGTGACGTCGACGTAGATCGGGTCCAACTGCTGGATCACGGCCATGGCATCGGCCTGGCCATTGCTGACCAGTGCGCCCTCAGTGACCGAGGAGCGGCCGATACGCCCGGAAATCGGGGCGAATACCTTGGTGTAGCGCACGTTGATCTGGGCGCTCTGCAGGTTGGCTTCCGAGGTCATGCGGTTGGACACGGCGGTGTCGTATTCCTGGCGGCTGACGGCCTGCTCGTTGACCAGTTGCTTGTAGCGGTCGGCAATCGACTTGGTCTGCTGCAGGTTGGCCTGGGCGCTTTTCAGGGTGGCCTCATAGACCGACGGATCGATCTGATAGAGCTGCTGGCCTTCCTTGACGTCGCCGCCTTCCTTGAACAGGCGCTTGAGAATGATGCCGTTGACCTGCGGGCGCACTTCCGCGATGCGGAACGCAGTGGTGCGCCCCGGCAATTCGGAGGTCAGGGTATAGGCTTGAGGTTGAATGGTGACCACGCCGACCTGAGGGGTTTGAGCGGGCGGCGCCGCTTCTTCCTTTTTACATCCGCTGAGCAGCGATGCCAGGGCGACGGCAGTGACCAGAGCGGTAACAGCTGGCTTAAGTTGCATGAAGATCCTCGGGTCAGGCGCGCTTTATGCGCACAAGAAGTGTGGAAGGGTAAAAAACAGGCATTGAGTAGATAAGTAGCTTGCTAGGCAATATACTTACGTTCATGGTTGTTTGTAAACTCTTGACAGGCTTCGCGGATTCCTTACAAGGCAGCGCTGAAAGCCTCGATTCTATTACGTTCGGCGCCCATGAAGGTGTCGTCCCATAATTATTCAGAAGGTGGTCATCAACCACCGCTCGTGTCCTGATTGAGGTGTTACTGCCATGGTTCGTCGTACCAAAGAGGAAGCTCAGGAAACGCGTAGCCAAATACTTGAAGCCGCCGAGCAAGCCTTTTATGAGCGCGGCGTTGCGCGCACTACGTTGGCAGATATCGCGGCCAGGGCAGGGGTGACGCGGGGCGCGATCTATTGGCACTTCAGCAACAAGTCGGACCTGTTGCAGGCACTGCTCGACACGCTGCACGAACCGCTGGACGAATTGGCCAGGGCCAGTGAAAGCGAGGATGAGGTAGATCCGCTGGGCTGCATGCGCAAGCTGCTGATCCATCTTTTTCATCAGGTGGCCCTGGACCCGAAGACTCGGCGCATAAATGAGATCCTGTTCCATAAGTGCGAATTTACCGATGAAATGTGCGACATGCGCCGTCAGCGCCAGACCCACAGCCTTGAGTGCAACCTGCGCATCGGCCTGACGCTGCGCAATGCAGTCCACCGCGGGCAACTCCCGGAAAACCTCGACACCGCTCGCGGGGCGGTGTGCATTCACGCTTATATCAATGGGCTTATTGGCCAGTGGCTACTGGTGCCTGACAGCTTCGAGCTGTATCAGCAGGCCGAGCGTCTGGTGGATATAGGGCTGGACATGCTGCGCCTGAGCCCGGGCCTGCGCAATTGATACAAAATGCGTAATTACGTTCGTTTGTGTCAACAGTAAAGCCCAAGGACGGTCAATCGTCCTTCCGACTTATTTGTGGGGTGACTTTATATACGCGCTGGCGCCGGGTTGAAAGGTAGCCGGCTAAGTATTTTGTAGCGATATTGTTGCATTGCTGTGAAGGAGTGTTTCCTACAACGGATGGCTCACATAAAAAGCCCCGGCTCTCACGAACCGGGGCTTTTGCGTTTCTGCTTTTGTGTAGGCGCGAGCGTGCTCGCGAAGAACGTAAACGATAACGCAGTGCATCTGGTTTATTGCGGCGTTCTCAGGTTTTTCGCGAGCACGCTCGCTCCTACAGTGGCAGGGTCGGGTAGTCGATGTAACCGACCGGGCCCTTGGCGTAGAAGGTCTGTGGGTTCGCTTCATTCAGCGGTGCATCGGCCTGGAGGCGCGCCGGCAGGTCCGGGTTGGCGATAAACGGTACGCCAAAGGCCACCGCATCCGCCTTGCCCGAAGCCAGCCAGGTGTTGGCGCTGTCCTTGGTGAAGCGCTCGTTGACGATGTACGGGCCACCGAACGCGGCCTTCAGTTGTGGGCCCAGGCTGTCGCCGGCTTCTTTTTCGCGGGCGCAGATAAAGGCGATGCCACGCTTGCCCAGTTCACGGGCGACGTAAGTGAAGGTTTCTGCCAGGTTGTCATCGCCCATGTCGTGGAGATCGCCCCGCGGCGACAAATGCATGCCCACGCGGCCGGCGCCCCAGACTTCGATCACTGCATCGGTCACTTCCAGCAACAATCGTGCACGGTTTTCCAGGGACCCGCCGTACTCGTCAGTGCGCTGGTTGGTACTGCTTTGCAGGAACTGGTCGAGCAGGTAACCGTTGGCGCCGTGCACTTCCACCCCATCAAAACCGGCAGCCTTGGCGTTTTCGGCACCCGCGCGGTAGGCGTCGACGATATCCGCGATTTCTGCGGTTTCCAGGGCGCGTGGGGTCGGGTAGTCCGCCAGCGGGCGCACCAGGCTGACATGGCCTGCCGGCTGGATGGCGCTCGGTGCCACCGGGGCTTCGCCGTCCAGGTAGGACGGGTGCGAGATACGCCCTACATGCCACAGCTGCAGGAAAATCTTGCCGCCTGCGCCATGCACGGCCTTGGTGATGTTGGTCCAGCCGCGCACCTGGTCGTTGGACCAGATGCCCGGGGTGTCCGGATAACCCACGCCCATCGGCGTCACCGAGGTGGCTTCGCTGAGGATCAGCCCGGCGGAGGCCCGCTGCACATAGTATTCAGCCATCAGCGCATTGGGTACGCGGCCGGCATCGGCACGGCAGCGGGTCAGTGGCGCCATGATGATGCGGTTGGACAGTTGCACATCGCCCAGTTTGATCGGATCGAAAATAGTCGTCATCGCAAACGCTCGTCTGTTCTAAGTGATTAATTAGTGGCCGGCGCCAGGTCGGCATCGCCGCTCTGGCGGAACGTGATCAGCGTGACCACCAGCGCCAGGATCGCCAGGGCTGCAGCCGCCAACGGCACGCTGGTCAGGCCGAAACCGTGGGCAATCACGCTGCCGCCAACCCAGGCGCCTAGCGCGTTGCCGATGTTGAAAGCGCCGATATTGAGGGTCGAGACCAGGTTGGGCGCGGCCTTGCCGAACGTCACCACGTTGATCTGCAGCGCCGGCACGGCGGCAAACGACGCGGTGGCCCAGAGGAACAGGGTGATTTCGGTGGGAATAATGGCGACGCTGGTCCAGGTCAAGGCGGTGGACACCACGGCCATGCTGATAAACACGCCGATCAGGGTGGCTGCCAGGCGCTTGTCCGCCAGCTTGCCGCCGATGATATTGCCCACGGTCAGGCCCAGGCCGATCAGCAGCAGGGTCCAGGTCACGCCTTTGGGTGAGATACCGGTTACATCCCCCAGCAGCGGCGCGACGTAGGTGAAGAGGGTGAACATCGACGCGGCAAACAGCGCAGTCATGCTCAACGACAACCAGATGCCGGCACCCTTGAGGGCCGCCAGTTCGGCGCGCATGTCGAGTTTTTCTTCATCCCGCTTGGCCGGCAGGAAGCGAATCAGGCCGATCAGCGCAATGACGCCAATCACCGTCACGGCCCAGAAGGTCGAGCGCCAGCCAGCTTCCTGGCCCAGCGCGGTACCCAGGGGCACGCCGAGTACGTTGGCCAGGGTCAGGCCGGTAAACATCAGGGCCACCGCCGACGCGCGCTTGTTGGCCGGTACCAGGTTGGCGGCCACTACCGAGCCGATCCCGAAGAACGCGCCGTGGCACAGCGCGGTCACCACACGGGCAAACATCAGCACGTTGTAGTCACTGGCCAGGGCACAGAGCAGGTTGCCGATGATGAAAATGCCCATCAGCGCTACCAGGGCGGCCTTGCGCGGCAGCTTGGCGGTGGCCAGTGCCATGAACGGGGCACCGATGGCCACGCCCAGGGCGTAGCCGGTCACCAGCCAGCCGGCGCCTGGAATCGACACACCGAGGTCGGCCGCCACATCGGGCAACAGGCCCATGATGACGAATTCGGTGGTGCCGATGGCGAAGGCGCTTAGGGCCAGTATGAGTAGCGAGAGAGGCATCGAGGGGTCCTTTACAGCGGGGGGCTGAGTTCTTCGGTGATGGCTTGGATAAACGCTTGGATCACGTCTTCATTGCGGCGGAAAAAGTGCCATTGCCCGGCTTTCTGGCTACTGATCAAGCCTGCGCGTTGCAGGGTGGCCAGGTGTGCCGACACGGTGGATTGGGACAGGCCGCAGCGCTGGTCGATCTGGCCGGCGCAGATGCCGTACTCGTGGTTGTGCACTTGCTCGGGGAACTGCACTTTCGGGTCTTTCAGCCAGTTGAGAATGTCTCGCCGTACTGGGTGTGCCAGGGCTTTTATTATTTCGTCGAGGTCAATGGACATGGCAGGGCTCGGTATTGGTAAAACGTTATATCGCGATGAGGCGAACTTTAAATCGCTATATCCCGATATACCAATACGATTTTGATCTTGTTACCAGATAAATCGGTATATCGGGTTATAACGATACGTTGATGGCAGTGCTAAACTGCGCGCCATGAATTATCTCGCACATCTGCACCTTGGCGGCCAACTTCCTGCACAACTGCTGGGTAGCCTCTATGGCGATTTCGTCAAAGGCCGCCTACAGGGCCAGTACAGCCCGCAAATCGAGGCAGCAATCCAACTGCATCGCTCGATCGACCGCTTTACCGACAGCCATCCACTGGTCGGGCAGGCATTGTCACGCTTCACCCTGACCCGGCGGCGCTATGCGGGGATCGTCCTCGACGTGTTCTTCGACCATTGCCTGGCGCGGGATTGGGCCCAGTATGCCGACCAGCCGCTGGAGCGCTTTACCTCCCAGGTTTACCGGGTACTGGCGGCCGAACCGCAGCTGCCGGGGCGCCTGGCGCAGATTGCGCCCTACATGGCGGCTGATGACTGGCTGGGCTCCTACCGCGAGTTTGCGGTGATGGAGCAAGTGCTGCGGGGGATTTCCCGGCGCCTGAGCCAACCCGAGGAACTGGGCCAGGCGATGCAGGAACTGCGGCTGTTGTATGAGCCGTTGAGCGAGGACTTCCGGGTGTTCTATCCCCAACTGCAGGTATTTTCCGCCCAACACACTACCTCTATGTAGGAGCCAAGCTCGCTCCTACAGGGAGGCTCAGGCAGCGGCCAGTGTGCCTATATGTCTTGGTTCGGCTGGCAGGACCGCCTCGCCGAACAACGCCTTGTGCACCGCCTGCTGCGCCTGATACGCCAGCGCTGCACGCTCCTGGCCGGCGCAGGCAATCGGCTTGAGCAGATGAATCTCAACGTCGCCCTGATCATTGCCAAACAGGCGCATCAGGTGCGAGAGCAAATCATCATCACCAATAAACGGTGCGAGCGGATCAATCTGCCCATCGCGCAAATACCGGATAGCCACCGGTTGCAGCGCAACATCGGCATCAATCGCACTGGCCAGTAGCCGACCATGGAAGGTGCGCAGGCTGCGGCCATCGGTGGTGGTGCCTTCAGGGAACATCAGCAGCGGGTGTTTTTGCTGCAGATGACGGGTCATCTGCTTGCGGATCAATTGGCTGTCACCCGAGCCACGGCGGATAAACAGACTGCCGGCCTTGGCCGCCAGCCAACCGGCCACCGGCCAGGTACGCACCTCGGCCTTGGACAGGAACGACAGCGGCGTCACCATGCCCAGCAGCGGGATGTCGGTCCAGGACACATGGTTGCTGACCCACAGCATCGGCTGTTGCGGCATTTCGCCATGCACGCTCACGCGAAAGGGCAGGGCATTGCTCAAGCGCGCCATGAAAAACCGCGACCAGCGCTGGCGCCGCACCATGGAGTTGGCAACCCCCAGGCGCTCGAACAGACCAAACACCCCGGCCATGCTCAAGCCCAGGCTTACCACCAGCAGCACGCGGGCGATCCGCCCGTAGACCCGCAGGCGCCCCATCACATGGCCGCCTTGAAGTGGCGGGCATAACGCGGGCACAACTCGTCGCGCTTGAGCAGGATGAACACGTCAGCCACCTGGAAATCCTCGTCCCAGCATGGCTCACCGCAGATCTTCGCGCCCAGGCGCATGTAGGCCTTGAGCAGCGGCGGCATTTCGGCGATGACGTTGGACGGCAGGTCCAGGCTCGGCAGCGGTTTTTTCGGTTCGGCGCGCAGGTGTTCGTTGCACAGGTAGCGTTCGCGCAGGCGCTGCATGATTGCGTGGGCCTGGATGCCACCGTCGTGCATCGGGATGCTGGCGCAGCCCATCAGGTAGCTGTAGCCGCCCTGGTTGAGCACTTCGGCCAGTTCGCCCCACAGCACCGCGATGGTGCCGCCGTTGCGGTAGGCCGGGTCGACGCAGGTACGACCGATCTCCAGGATCGGCCCTTGCAGATGCAACAGGCCGTGGAGGCTGAATTCTTCTTCGCTGTAGAACCGGCCCAAGGTGCTGGCCGCCTGGTGATCCAGCAGCCGGGTAGTGGCAACCAGTCGCCCGGTGTTCAAGTCCCGTACGCCAATGTGGCTGCAGTGAACATCATAGTCATCCATGTCCAGGCCCAGCTCCGCGCCTTTCAGCTTGGCATTGAACTCGCCGCTGAAAACGGTGAAACGCAGGGCCTGGGCTTCCTGCAAAGCCTGGGCGCCGATCAGGCGTTCGGCTTGCAGACGGCGTTCATTGCCGGTGTCACTGATGCGGGCGATCTGAGTCATGGCGAGTCTCCAGGTGCCGGCCAGGGTTGCGGCCAGTCGACTTTGTTGTGCAAAGTCAGGCTATGTACCCCCGGTGTCATCTCCATGAATCTACGGTGACGCTTAGATGACAGCCCCCAAGGAGCCCTCCATGCCCTGGCACGCTTTGCTCGATCGACCCGACCGACTGCCCGTCCACGCCAACCTGGCCGAGGGCTACAGCGTTTTATTGCAACGCCTGGGGCAGGTGACGCCCTTCGAATTGGCAACCCAGGGTGCGCGCCTGATGGCCACGCCCGGCCTGGCGTTTCTGGTGGGTTATCAAGCAGCTTTGCGCGCGTTATGGCCCAGCGCGCCCCACAGCCTGGGCGCCTTGTGTGCGACCGAACAGCGCAGCCTGCGCCCAGTGGACATGCAAACGCGCCTGGACGACTTGCGTCTGAGCGGGCGCAAGGACTTCGTCACCGCCGGCGATGCCGCCGACTGGCTATTGGTCGCCGCGCGTTGCGAGGCCGCCGATGAAAAACCGCGCCTGAGCCTGGCAGTAGTGCTGGCCGGCGAACCCGGCGTACGCGTCGAGCCCTTGCCCGCGATCCCGTTGATGCCCGATATCAGCCACGGGCGCGTCCACCTCGACCATGCCGCCTGCGAGCGTTTGCCAGGGGATGGCTGGGACGACTACGTCAAACCCTTCCGCACGCTGGAAGACACCTATGTCTTGAGCGCGATGACCGCCTGGCTGCATGGCATCGGCCAGGAGTGTGATTGGCCCCAGACCCTGCGTTTGCAGTTATTGGCGTTGCTGGCCGGCTGCGCCGAAGTCATTCGCCAGCCCACGGCCTCGGCGGCAGGGCATGTGTTGTTGGGGGGATTGTTTGCGCAGTTCGAGGCGCTGAAGCCGCAGGTCAATCAAGCGATGAGTGAAGGGGCGTGGGCCGCCATGTGGCAGCGCGACCAAGCCGTGCTGGACCTTGCCGCCAGCGCCCGGGCCAAGCGCCTGGAAAAAGCCCTGAACCCATCCCCTTGAGCTTATGTGGCGAGCCCGCTCGCCACGACAGCTTTAGCTGCTTGGGTTTATGCGGCGCGGCAAACCGATGGCCTTGTCGCCAAACCGTCATTTATCTGCATTAGGCTCGCGGGTTTGAATGCCCCCGAGTGCTTGTCCATGGTCAAAGGCCTGCTGTGCGTCGCCATGCTGCTGTTCACCGCTACCGCACACGCCCAGGCCTGGCCGGCGAAGGATTGGGCCCAGGGCGCGCAATTGACCGGCCCCGCCGTGAAGGCCCTGGAGGACTATGCCTTCCCGGCCCGCAATGACCTCACCCGCCAAGGCATCCGCACCGACGCGTTGCTGGTGATCCGTGACGGCGAAGTCATTTATGAACGCTACGCCGCGCCCACTACCGCCAGCACGCCGCACCTGACCTGGTCCATCAGCAAAAGCCTGATGGCCACGGTATTGGGCGTTGCCTACGGCGAAAACCGCTTCAAGCTCAGCGACCCGGTCGCGCGTTTCTATCCGCCGATGAAGCAACACCCGAGCATCACCCTGGCGCACCTACTGAACTGGACCTCGGGCCTGGACTGGCAGGAAGACTACGAATACGCGCCGCTGAAATCCTCGGTGGTGGCCATGCTCTACACCCGTGGCCATGCCGATATGGCGGAGTTTTCCGCCGACACTCCTACCTTCGCTGCAGCGGGCCAGGCGTTTCGCTACTCCAGCGGCGACAGCAATCTGGCGTCCGCCGCCCTCAAGGGCATGCTTGGCCATAAGGCGTATGTCGATTACCCGTGGACCGCGCTGTTCACGCCCTTGGGGATTGGCAGCGCCACCTGGGAAAGTGACGCCAATGAAACCTTTGTCGCCTCGTCCTATGCCTACATGACTGCCCGCGATCTGGCGCGCATTGGCTTGTTGATGGCGCGGGACGGGCGCTGGGGCGAGCGGCAATTGCTGCCCAAGGCGTGGGTCGACTTCAATCGCCAACCCCTGGCGCAGTACATCGCGGGCCAGGACGAAGCGGTGCCCGGCGGCCACTGGTGGCTCAACCGTCAAGTGCAGGGCGCTGCCCGGCCCTGGCCGGATGCGCCCGACGATACCTTCGCGGCCCTGGGCCACTGGGGCCAGGCGTTGTATGTGTTGCCCCAGGCAAGGTTGGTGATCGTGCGTTATGGCGATGACCGCGATGGCAGCTATCGCCACAATGAACTGCTCAAGCGCGTGCTTGCGGCGGTGCAGCCATGATCCGTCGTCGGCCGTTTATCAGCCTGTTTCTCCTGTTGTTGCTCGCGGTGCTGGGTTGGACCTGGCACGAGCGCGTCAACCTGCAAGCCTTCCCCGACATCATTGCCGCCTACACCGCCAAGGAGTACTGCTCGTGCCGGTATGTGGCGGGCAACCCGGCTGACTATTGCCTGGGCTATGTGAAGCAATACATCCCCACCAGCGCCTTTGCCGATCACCCGGATACGCGCCTGGTCACCGCCAGTGGCCTGGGCCGCAGCCACAGCGCCCAATGGCTGGGCGAGCGCCAGGGCTGTCGCCTGCTGCCCTGAGGTTCCACAGGGTGGAACCACCTTTGATTGTCCTCGCACGCCCATCGCGGTTATCTGTGGCGGTGCCACAAAAAAGAACGGGAATACCCGCCTGCGAGGAGAGTCACCATGAGCCCACACCAGCACATCCTGGATTGGCTGAGCGATGTCGCCAGCGACCTGCACGCCGTGCGCCAGGATATCCACGCCCACCCCGAACTGGGGTTTGAAGAAAACCGCACCTCGGCCTTGGTCGCCCAGTCCCTGAAAAACTGGGGTTATGAAGTGCATACCGGCATCGGCCAGACCGGCGTGGTCGGCGTGCTGCGCAATGGCAGCAGCTCGCGCACCCTGGGGATTCGGGCCGACATGGACGCCTTGCCGATCATCGAAAACACCGGCGTCGCCTACAGCAGCCAACACGCCGGCTGCATGCATGCCTGCGGTCACGACGGTCACACCACCATGCTGCTGGGCGCCGCGCGCTACCTGGCGGCGACGCGTCAGTTCGACGGCACCCTCAACCTGATTTTCCAGCCGGCCGAAGAAGGCCAGGGCGGCGCCGAAGCGATGCTCGCCGATGGCTTGCTGGAGCGCTTCCCCTGTGACGCGCTGTTCGGCATGCACAACATGCCCGGCTTGCCTGCCGGCCACCTGGGCCTGCGGACCGGGCCGATGATGGCTTCCCAGGACCTGCTCACCGTGACCCTCGAAGGTGTCGGCGGGCACGGCTCCATGCCGCACCTGACCATCGACCCGCTGGTCGCCGCCGCCAGTACGGTCATGGCCTTGCAGACGGTAGTGGCGCGCAACATCAATGCCCAGGAAGCGGCGGTGGTCACGGTCGGCGCCCTGCAAGCGGGGCAAGCGGCCAACGTGATCCCCCAGCAGGCCGTATTGCGCCTGAGCCTGCGCGCCCTCAATGCACCGGTGCGCGAGCAGATGCTGGAGCGGGTCAAGGCGATCATCCAGACCCAGGCCGAGAGCTTTGGCTGTACCGCGCAGATCGAACATCGCCCGGCCTATCCGGTGCTGGTCAACCATGGCGACGAAACCGAGTTCGCCCGCCAGGTCGGCATTGCCTTGCTTGGTGAAGCGGCGGTCGACGCCAATACACCCAAGCTGATGGGCAGCGAAGACTTCGCCTGGATGCTCCAGCGCTGCCCCGGCAGCTACCTGTTTATCGGCAACGGCGTGTCGCGGCCGATGGTCCACAACCCTGCCTATGACTTCAACGACGAGATCCTGCTGACCGGTGCCGCCTACTGGGGTGCCTTGGCCGAGAGCTGGCTCAAACCGGCCTGAACCCCTGCCTTTTTCCTGCCGCTGGACCTTTCCTCAACAGGTTGAATGGAGTGTTCTCATGCAGACTTCAATAAAAGGCGTGTCCCGCACCCGGCAAGTGGTAGCGGCGGTGGTCGGCAACGCGCTGGAGTGGTACGACTTCATCGTCTACGGCTTTCTGGCCAGCATCATCGCCCGGCAGTTCTTCCCCTCGGACGACGAATACGCCTCGCTGTTGATGGCCCTGGCCACTTTCGGCGTGGGTTTCTTCATGCGCCCGGTGGGCGGCATCCTGCTGGGCATGTACGCCGACCGCAAAGGCCGCAAGGCCGCCATGCAACTGATTATCCGCTTGATGACCGTGTCTATCGCGCTGATCGTATTTGCCCCCAACTACGCCGCCATCGGCATGGGCGCGCCGCTGTTGATCGTGGTGGCGCGCATGCTCCAGGGCTTTGCCACGGGCGGTGAATATGCCAGCGCCACGGCATTCCTGGTGGAAAGCGCGCCGGCCCATCGCAAGGGCCTGTACGGCTCCTGGCAATTGGTCGGGCAGTGCCTGGCGGTGTTTGGCGGCGCGGCGATGGTCGCGTTGGTCACGCACTTTTTTACTCCAGAAACCCTCGACTTGTGGGGCTGGCGCCTGCCGTTTGTGTTCGGCCTGCTGATCGGCCCGGTGGGCTTGTGGATTCGCCGGCATATGGAAGACCCGGAGGAATTTATCGAGGCGCGCAAACAGGCCACCGGCCCGGCGCCGAGCCTGATGACGGTGCTGCGTGAGCATCGGCGCAGCATCCTGGTGAGCATGGGCCTGGCCTGTGGCGCGACGGTGTCCTTCTACGTGGTGCTGGTGAATATGCCGACCTTCGCCCACAAGAACCTGGGCCTGCCCCTGGACCAGGTATTGATGGTGCAGATGTTCGCCGTGGCGCTGATGACCGTGGTGATTCCGCTGTCTGGCCTGCTGTCCGATCGCCTGGGGCGGCGGCCGGTGTTGATGGGCTTCACCCTGGCGTTTTTCGTGATGGTTTACCCGCTGTACGTGTGGGTCGCGGCGGCGCCGTCCATCGAGCGGTTGCTGGTGATGCAAGTGATGTTGTGCATCGCCATCGGCGGCTTCTTCGGCCCGGCGCCGACGGCCCTGGCCGAGCAGTTTCCCATCGAGGTGCGCTCCACCGGGGTGTCAGTGGCCTACAACGTGGCGGTGATGGTGTTTGGTGGCTTTGCTCCGCTGATCGTCACCTGGCTGAGCAAAGAGCTGGGCACCCCGGTGGCCCCGGCGTTTTATGTGCTGTTCGCTTGCGTCCTGACGCTGCTGGGCACTTACTGCATGCATGAGGCGCCGAGGGCCGCAGCACCGGCGCGCTTTACCAAGGGAGTGAAACCTTGAACATTGTTGAGCTCGATGCAATTGCGTTGTCCCAGGCGATCCACGCCCGGCAGGTGTCGTGTCACGACGTGATGCAGGCTTATCTGGCGCAGATTGCGCGTTTCAACCCGTCGGTCAATGCCCTGGTGTCGTTGCGCGACGAAGAGCACGTGCTGGCCGAGGCCCGGGCCTGTGACCGAGAGCTGGACCAGGGCCGCTCCCGTGGCTGGATGCATGGCATGCCCCAGGCGATCAAGGATCTGGCAGCAACCAAGGGTTTGTGCACGACCATGGGCTCGCCACTGTTCGCCGAACAGGTGCCCGCTGAAGACGCCATCGCCGTGGCGCGGGTACGGGCCAGTGGCGCGATTATCATCGGCAAGAGCAACGTGCCTGAATTCGGCCTGGGCTCGCAGACCTACAACAGCGTGTTCGGCACCACCGGCAATGCCTACGACCCCGCCTTGGTGGCCGGCGGCAGCAGCGGCGGGGCGGCGGTAGCGTTGGCGCTGCGCATGCTGCCGGTGGCCGACGGTAGCGACATGATGGGCTCGCTGCGCAACCCTGCGGCGTTCAATAACGTGTTTGGCTTGCGCCCGTCCCAGGGCCGCGTGCCCCATGGGCCGGCGCCGGAGGTGTTTGTCCAGCAGTTGGCCACCGAAGGCCCGATGGGCCGCAGCGTGGCGGATGTGGCGCGGTTGTTGAGCATCCAGGCGGGCTTTGATGCGCGGGTGCCGTTGTCGCTCAAGGACGATCCGAGCGTATTCGGCGCGCCGCTGGCCCGCGACTTCAAGGGCGCGCGCCTGGGGTGGCTGGGGGATTACAACGGCTATCTGCCGATGGACGATGGCGTGCTTGGCCTGTGTGAATCAGCCCTCGGCGATTTCAGTGCGTTGGGCTGCGAAGTGGAAGGCTGCCAGCCGGACTTTTCCATGGAGCGCCTGTGGCACACCTGGCTGGTGCATCGTCATTGGCTGGTGCAGGGCGCGCTGGGGGCGGCGTATGCCGACCCGCAAAAACGTGGGTTGCTCAAGCTGGAAGCACAGTGGGAAGTGGAGGGCGGCCTGCAGCTGAGCGCAGCGGATGTGTATCAGGCCTCGTTGGCGCGCAGCGAGTGGTACCGCGCCCTGGCCAAGTTGTTCGAGCGTTACGATTTTCTGCTGTTGCCCAGTGCCCAAGTGTTCCCTTTCGATGCACAACAGCACTGGCCGCGCGTCGTTGGAGGGCGAACCATGGACACCTATCACCGCTGGATGGAGGTAGTGATCGGCCCGACATTGGCCGGCCTGCCGAGCATGAGTGTGCCGGTGGGCTTCAACCCCCAAGGCTTGCCCATGGGCCTGCAAATCATCGGCCCGGCCCAGGCGGATCGCGCCGTACTGCAACTGGCCTACGCCCATGAGCAACTGACGCATTGGGTCCAGCGCCGCCCTCCGCAATGCTTGAGGGCGAACGCCTGAGGGGAGGGCGGCCTGTATCTTGCTGTGAAATTCGATCATCCATCAGCAACCGGGAGATCAGCCATGGGCAGCAACGCCGACACGGGGACTGTGCGTTCAGTGGAGCGGGCACTGGCCATCATTGAGTTGCTCGGCGAGCACCAGGCCCTGGGGCTTGAGGAACTGCATTACCTGACGCGCCTGCCCAAGGCCACGGTGTCGCGGATGTTGCTGACCTTGCAGGAGCAGGGCTGGATCTACCGTGGCCTGAGCGACCGGCGTTATCGCATCAGCGCCCAGCGCCTGTTCGGCGATACCCAGCAACGTTTCAAGCGCCGCCTGGTGGAGTGTGCGGCGCCGTGGCTGCTGGAACTCAGCGAGCGCACCGGGTTGGTGGCGGACTTGTCGAACTTCGACGGCGAGCGCCTGGAAGTCATGGAAAGCGCGATCCCCACGGTGCTGCGCAAGCTCTACCCCAACAACTGCCAGATCGTCGGCCAGCATGCCAGCCTGTTCCATTCGGCCATGGGCAAGGCGTGCCTGGCCGAGTTGGCGGCGGATGAAGTCCAGCGCCTGGCCAGCCGCGAGCATGTGCCGGCCGACGATCAGTACCGTGCGTGCGAGCAATCCCAGCACCAGGGGTTTGGCCAGCGTACCGAAGGGTACTGGGAGTATCCGGTGCGCTTGCCATTCCTGATCCGCGCGGTGGCGCTGCCGGTGCGGGCCAATGGGCGGCTGGTGGGGAGCATGGCGTTGCATTGGCCGATGCACCAGGCGCCGGTGGAACGGGTGTTGAGTCTGCATCTGGCTAGCCTGGAGGCGACGGTGCAAGGCGTGCAGCACGCACTGGCCTGAAGCGGCACCCTCCTTGTAGGAGCGAGCTTGCTCGCGAAAAACCTGGGCACACCGCGAGTATCCAGGATGCACGCGTTAGCGTTGACGATTTTCGCGAGCAAGCTCGCTCCTACAAAGGGTCTTTGCTACTGTTCGAGCAGGTTTTTCTCCGCGCGAGTGTTTAATGTTCAACGTATCCGTCTTCAAACCCCTGGCCTTCCTGCTACTGGCCGCCATCGCCGTGCCTGTGCAGGCCGCCTGGTACCTGGATAACGAATCCTCAAGGCTGTCGTTCGTCACCACCAAAAACACTGACCTGTCTGAAGTCCAGCGCTTCCTGGTGCTGCACGGCAAGGTCGATGACAAAGGCGCAGCGCAGTTGGAAGTCGAGCTGGAGTCGGTCAACAGCGGCATCCCGCTGCGCGACGAGCGCATGCGCAACGACCTGTTCCAGATCAAGACCCACCCCGATGCGCTGATCAACGCTCAAATCAACCTGCAACCTATCAACGACCTGGCCACCGGGGCACAGTTGGAGTTGCGCCTGCCGCTGTCGGTCACCCTGCATGGCAAGACCCAGACCTACAACGCCGAACTGCTGGCGACACGCCTGGATGACCGGCGTTTCCAGGTGGTGACCCTGGAGCCGCTGGTGTTGCACGCCAAGGATTTTGACTTGCTCTCTGGCGTAGAGACTTTGCGCAATGCTGCCGGGCTGGACGCGATCAGCCTGTCGGTGCCGGTGGGTGCGGTGCTGATTTTCACGGCGCGCTGACATGAGCGGCGCGGTGTTCCCCTGGCGCAGCGCCAACCGCTTCGAATTGCTGATCGACGGCCCGAACTTTTTCCCGCAGATGCTGGTGGCGATCGCCCGCGCCGAACGCCAGGTGGAGCTTGAGCTGTATCTGGTGGAGGCGGGTGCCTGTGCCGAGCAGATGGTCAAGGCGCTGGTGCACGCGGCCGAGCGTGGGGTCCAGGTGCGCTGCCTGTTCGATGACTACGGCAGCCTGGCATTTACCCTGGGCCTGCGGCGCCGCTTGACCGATGCCGGGGTGGAGCTGCGCTTCTACAACCGCCTGCGCTGGCGCCGTTGGATGCGCAACCTCTACCGCGACCACCGCAAGCTGCTGCTGGTCGACCAGAGCATCGCCGTGGTGGGCGGCACCGGGGTCACCGATGAGTTCTGGACGCCAGGGCAGGACACCTGTGAGTGGCACGAAGTCATGGTGCAAATCAGCGGCCCGCTGGTGCTCGACTGGCAAGCCCTGTTCGACCGCCAGTGGCGGGTCAACGACCACCGCCGTGCCTGGAAGCCAGCCACGCATTTTGGTTTGCCGCGCCTGCCCAAAGTACCGGCGACCGGCCCGGGCCTGGGGCGGGTGGCGTATGCCGACGCGGGCCAACATCGGGACATTTTGCAATCGCTGATCCGCGCCCTGAACAGCGGCCAGCGCCGTATCTGGCTGGCCACGCCGTACTTCTTGCCCACCTGGGGCGTACGCCGGGCCCTGCGCCGCGCAGCCGGGCGCGGTGTGGATGTACGCCTGCTGCTGACCGGGCCACGCACCGACCATCCTTCGGTGCGCTACGCCGGGCACCGTTATTACCCGCGCCTGCTCAAGTCCGGGGTGCAGATCTTCGAATACCAGCCCTGTTTCCTGCACCTGAAGATGGTGCTGGTGGACGATTGGGTGAGCATCGGCTCGTGCAATTTCGATCACTGGAACCTGCGCTTCAACCTGGAGGCCAACCTGGAAGCCTTGGATCCGGAGTTGACGCTGGCGGTGGCGGGCAGCTTCGAGCGCGATTTTGCCCAGAGCCAGGCGGTCAGCCTGGAGGCATGGAAGGCCCGGCCATTGTGGCGGCGGGTCAAACAGCGGGTGTGGGGCTGGATTGATCGGTTGGTGGTCAACCTGCTGGATCGAAGAGGCTAGGGAGCACACCGCCAATCCAATGTAGGAGCTGGCTTGCCTGCGATGGCCATAAGTATCTACACAACTTTCAGAAACTGACGAACTCCCCCGTGGCGAGCGGGCTTGCCCCGCGCTGGGCTGCGAAGCAGCCCCAATAAGCCGAATGCGTTGTACCAGATACACCCCAGCGGCTGGTTTTGGGGCTGCTTCGCAGCCCAGCGCGGGGCAAGCCCGCTCGCCACAACTTCGCTATCTGCCTGGATTTAAGCGTTGCGGCAAAGTTGTGTAGATACCTATGCTGCGATGGCGGCACCTCGGTCTATCAGTGCCACCGAGGTGTTGCCATCGCAGGCAAGCCAGCTCCCACATACCGCTTCAAATCACAGCAGTTCGAAACTCTGCTGCTGCACGTCCTGAGAGTCCAGGCCGATCTGCACATTGAACTGGCCAGGTTCGGCCGCGAACTTGAGCTGGGTGTTGTAGAACTTCAAGTCATCCTCGGTAATGCTGAAGTGCACCACCTTCGATTCGCCGGCCTTGAGCAGGATCTTCTGGAAGTTCTTCAACTCCTTGATCGGGCGGATCATCGAGCCGGCCACGTCCTGGATGTACAACTGCACCACGGTTTCGCCATCCACCTTGCCGGTGTTTTTCAGGATGACACTGGCGTCGAGCTTGCCGGTCTTGTTCAGGGTGGTGGACGACAGCGCCATGTCCGACAGGCTGAAGCGGGTGTAGCTCAGGCCATAACCAAACGGATACAGCGGGCCTGTGGTGTCATCGAAGTACTGCGAGGTGTAGTTGCCCGGTTTGCCCGGCGTGAATGGCCGGCCAATGGTCAGGTGGTTGTAGTAGGTCGGAATCTGCCCCACGGAGCGTGGGAAGGTGATCGGCAGCTTGCCCGAGGGGTTGTAGTCACCGAACAGCACGTCGGCAATCGCATTGCCGCCTTCGGTACCGGCGAACCAGGTTTCCAGGATCGCGTCGGCTTGCTGGCTCTCTTCGAGGATCGACAGCGGCCGGCCGTTCATCAGCACCAGGACCAGCGGCTTGCCCGTGGCTTTCAAGGCCGTGATCAGGTCGCGCTGGCTTTGCGGGATGTTCAGGTCGGTACGGCTCGATGACTCGTGGGACATGCCACGGGACTCGCCCACGGCGGCTACCACCACATCGGCGTTTTTCGCGGCCTTGACCGCTTCGTCGATCAGCACCTGGGCCGAGCGCGGATCATCCACCACTTCCGGGGCATCGAAATTGAGGAAGTTGAGGTAGTCCACCACCGCCTTGTCGCTGGTGATGTTGGCGCCACGGGCGTAGATCACTTTGCCCTGTTCACCGATCACCGCGTTCATGCCGTCCAGCAGGGTCACCGATTGCGCAGGTTTACCGGCGGCGGCCCAACTGCCCATCATGTCGATGGGTGCCTTGGCCAGCGGGCCGACCAGGGCGATGGTCGCGGATTTCTTCAGGGGCAGGGTGTCGTTCTGGTTTTTCAGCAACACCAGGCTGCGCCGCGCAACGTCGCGGGCTTCGCTGCGGTGCAGGCGGCTTTCGGCATAGGTGTCGGCCGGATCGTCCTCGGCCTTGCCGATACGCAGGTACGGGTCGGCAAACAGGCCCATGTCGTACTTGGCACCGAGCACTTCACGCACGGCGTTGTCGATGTCTTTTTGCTCGATCTCGCCGGATTTCAGCAGCCCTGGCAACTCCTTGCCGTAGAGCTGGTCGTTCATGCTCATGTCGATGCCGGCCTTGATCGCCAGCTTGGCCGCTTCGCGACCGTCCTTGGCGACGCCGTGCTTGATCAGCTCGAAGATCGCACCGTGGTCGCTCACGGTCAGGCCCTTGAAGCCCCACTCTTTACGCAGCAAATCGTTCATCAGCCAGGTGTTGGCGGTGGCGGGCACGCCGTTGATCGAGTTCAACGCCACCATCACGCCGCCGGCGCCGGCCTTGATCGCGGCGTGGTAGGGCGGCAGGTAGTCCTGGTACATCTTGACCGGGCTCATGTCGACCACGTTGTAGTCGCGCCCGCCTTCCACCGCGCCGTACAGGGCGAAGTGCTTGACGCTGGCCATGATGCTGTCGGCCTGGGCCGGGCTCGTGCCCTGGAAGGCCTTGACCATCACTTCGCTGATGCGCGACACCAGGTAGGTGTCTTCGCCGAAACCTTCGGAGGTGCGGCCCCAGCGGGCGTCGCGGGAGATATCGACCATCGGCGCGAAGGTGATGTCGAGGCTGTCTGCCGCCGCTTCTTTAGCGGCAATGCGCCCGGAGCGGCCGATGGCGTCCATGTCCCAGCTTGAGGCCAGGGCCAGGCTGATCGGGAAAATGGTGCGGTGGCCGTGGATCACGTCATAGGCGAAGAACATCGGGATCTTCAAGCGGCTGCGCATGGCCGCGTCCTGCATCGGACGGTTTTCCGGGCGGGTGATGGAGTTGAACGTGCCACCAATGCGCCCGGCGGCGATTTCCTTGCGGATCATCTCCCGCGGCATTTCCGGGCCGATGCTGATCAGGCGCAATTGGCCGATCTTTTCATCCAGGGTCATCTGCCCGAGCAGGTCGCTGACGAACGCGTCCTTGTCCTTAAGCGCAGCGGGCTTGGTCTCGGCAACGACGGAGTGACTGGCCAGAGTGGCAACAAGGCCCAGCAAACACAGCTTTTTCATGAATATCCTTTTTCGGCGTACTGCGCAGCGTCACGTAAACACTGCTCGGCCAAAATGTGGGGAGCGACTATTGTTGTTCGGGTGTTGTGTGGGTACATACCGCACACTTGCGGGCTCTTTATGAACTATCCATAAAGAAGGGCATCTTTTAGCTGATTGGCTCGCTGTAATCCAGTAGTGGCGGATTATGCCCCAAGCGCGTGATGTATAGGGTCAGTCGTCAAATTCCATAAGGTTGGTCAGGAGACACACCATGCAAGCAGCACAGACTATTCGATGGGGCTGGAAAGCCGCGGCCCTGCTACTGATCAGCAGCGTGCTGAGCGGTTGCGGCATCAACAAGATCCCGACCCTGGACGAACAGGTCAAGGCGGCCTGGGCCCAGGTGCAGAACCAGTATCAACGGCGCGCCGACCTGATCCCCAATCTGGTCGAAGTGGTCAAGGGCTACGCGGCCCATGAGCAGGACACTCTCACCGCCGTGATCGAAGCGCGCGCCAAGGCGACCTCGATCCAGGTCGATGCCAGCACCCTCGACAACCCGGAAAAACTCAAGCAGTTCCAGCAAGCCCAGGAAGGCCTGAGCGGTGCCCTCAGCCGCCTGATGGTGGTGTCCGAGCGCTATCCGGACCTCAAGGCCAACCAGAACTTCCTGGCCCTGCAATCGCAGCTTGAAGGCACCGAAAACCGCATCAGCGTGGCCCGTCGCGACTTTATCGCCGCCGTGCAGGCCTTCAACACCGAGATCCGCACGTTCCCAGGCCGCCTGTGGCACAGCGTGATGTACAGCGACTTGCCGGTGCGCGCCAACTTCGAGGCCACCAGTGCCGATGCCGATAAAGCGCCACAAGTGAAATTCTGATGACCCTGCGTGCTGGGTGGCTGGCGGCGCTGCTGCTGGCCGTGAGCCTGACTGCCCAGGCGGCGCCGGATTTTCCGGCGCTGACCGGACGGGTGGTCGACAACGCGCAGATGATCGACCCGCCGGTGCGTGCGCAACTGAGCCAGCAATTGCAGGCGCTGGAGCAGACCAGCGGCGACCAGATCGTGGTGGTCACGGTGCCCGACCTGCAAGGCCTGCCCATTGAAGACTTCGGTTATCAACTGGGTCGGCACTGGGGCATCGGCCAGAAGGGCAAGGACAACGGTGCGCTGTTGATCGTGGCTCGCGACGAGCGCCAGTTGCGCATCGAAGTGGGCTACGGCCTGGAAGGCGTACTCACCGATGCGCAGTCATGGGTGATCATCAACCAGGTGATTGCGCCCAAGTTCAAGGCGGGCAATTTCACCCAGGGCATCAGCGACGGCGTGGCCGCCATGATCCAGGTGGTTGGTGGCGAGCCGCTGGCCGTGCCGGCCCATGTGGCTGATCCCAACTTCGCCAAGGACAACCCGGTATTCTCCATCGGCTTGTTCATTCTGTTGCTGGTGGTGTTGTGGCTGTGCAACCGCATGGGCCTGCCGGTAGGCGCCATTTTGCTGGCGATTCTCAGCAGCAGTGGGCGTGGCGGCGGCGGTGGCGGGGGCGGTGGCTTCAGGGGCGGCGGTGGCGGTTTTGGCGGCGGCGGGGCTTCGGGTGGCTGGTAATGACAATAACTAAAGAGCATCTACAACCATGGCTTTACTGACAGAACACGAGCAGCGCCAAGTGGCCGAAGCGATCGCCAGGGTCGAGCAACAGACCGACGCCGAACTGGTGACCGTGCTGGCCGCCCGCGCCGACGACTACGCCTACATCCCGCTGCTGTGGGCCAGTGTGGTGGCGTTGGTGGTGCCGGGGATCGTGCATTACCTGTCGGGCTGGTTGACCATGCACACGCTGCTGCTGGCGCAATGGGCGACGTTCATTGTGCTGTGCCTGGTGTTCCGCCTGCCGGCCATCACCACCCGCCTGATCCCGCGCTCGGTGCGGCATTGGCGCGCGTCGAACCTGGCACGCCGGCAGTTCCTGGAGCAGAACCTGCACCACACCCTGGGCAGCACCGGGGTACTGATTTTTGTCAGCGAGGCCGAGCGTTACGTGGAGATCCTGGTGGATGACGGGATTTCCCAGCGCCTGGATGACAGCAGTTGGGATGCCATCGTCAAGACGTTTACCCAGCAGGTGAAACAGGGGCAGACGTTGACCGGGTTTATCACCTGCATCGAGGCCTGTGGCGAACTGCTCAAGGTGCATGTGCCCCAGACCCACACCCGTAACGAACTGCCCAACCGCCTGATCGTCCTCAAGTAACCGGTGGCCACCACCTTCTGTAGGCGCTGGCTTGCCAGCGATGCAGGCATAGGTATCTACACAACAATCCAAACAGATCGGGCTGCTGTGGCGAGCGGGCTTGCCCCGCGCTGGGCTGCGAAGCAGCCCCAAAAAGCCCGACGCGTTTTTTCAGATAAATCGCGATGACCGGGTTTAGGGCTGCTTCGCAGCCCAGCGCGGGGCAAGCCCGCTCGCCACAGGGCAAGTCGTCAGTTTCTGAACGTTGTCTGGGTAGCTATGCGCAGCCCCCACATTTTGAATTGTGCTGACCGTTGGGCAAATTACTCCGTGCCCTGAGCCCCCATCCCCCCTAAAATGCCCGGCATTCCCTGCCCGAGGCGTTTTTGTTCATGTCTGTCACCCCTAAACCGGCCACCCCCGCGCCGGATCATCACGCCCAGTTCATCGAACTGCTGCGCGCAAGCCTTGAGCAGAATGCCTTTATCAAGCTGGTGCTGGCCAAGTACGTGGGTGAAGAAACCGAATTGCAACGCCTGATCATCAAGCCGGTGACGGTCAAGGAGCAGGCGTGCCTGTCTTTTGTCTATCGTTACAAGACCCGTGATATCACCAAGAATTTCCCCCTCGAAGACGCCGTCGCGACGCTTGCCGCGCTGTTGCCAGCCTCGTTCAAGAACGCCCATCTGCTGTCATTGACCGACGAGGCGCAGTTGGAATACAGCAAGAAGAACAAAAGCTCGCTGTTCAAGAGCAAACCCCAGCAACTGCGTGAAGCACCATCGGCCGAACACAACCGCGAGAAAAACCGCTTCCTTGACCTGACGCGGCCGTTTCTCGCCGACCTGGGCGTGACCAACGCCAAGCACGAGCTGATCCCGGCGATGTCGCGCAAGTGGAAGCAGATCAACAAGTTCATCGAGGTGTTCAGCCATGCGCTGACCTCATCCCCCTTGCAACTGGACCGGCCAGTGCGGGTCGCGGATTTTGGTTCGGGCAAGGGCTACCTGACGTTCGCCATCCACGACTACCTGCGCAACACCCTCAAGGCCGACGGCCAGGTGACGGGCGTGGAGTTGCGCGAAGACATGGTCACCCTGTGCAACAACGCCGCCGCTCGCCTGGAACACCCGGGGCTGGTGTTCAAGTGCGGTGATGTGCGCAGCGTGGCGCCCAGCGAGCTGGACGTGATGATCGCCCTGCATGCCTGCGACATCGCCACCGACTATGCGATTCATACCGGCATCCGCTCCGGGGCGTCGATCATCATGTGCTCGCCGTGCTGCCACAAACAGATCCGCTTACAGATCCAGAGCCCGGCGCTGCTCAAGCCGATGCTGCAATATGGCCTGCACCTGGGCCAGCAGGCGGAAATGGTCACCGACAGCTTGCGCGCGTTGTTCCTGGAAGCCTGTGGCTATGAGACCAAGGTGTTCGAGTTCATCTCCCTGGACCACACCAACAAGAACAAGATGATTTTGGCGGTCAAGCGTGCCGAGCCTTCGGATAACGCGCAGTTGCTGGAGAAAATCCGCGAATTGAAGGCGTTCTACCAGATCAGCGAGCACTGCCTGGAAACCCTGCTACGCGCCGATAACTACCTGCCCTGAAGACAATGTAGGAGCGGGCTTGCCCGCGATGACGGAGTGTCAGTCGATATAGTGGGCGGCTGAACCACCGCTTTCGCGGGCAAGCCCGCTCCCACATTTAGAGTGTATGCGGCTTGGCCGGCTGCACAGCCGTCTTGCGCCCCAGCATCACCGTCACGATCACCCCGCAGGCAAACAGCCACGTAATCGGCTCGATGTGCTCACCAAAAAACAGCGCGGAAAAGGCGATGGTGAAGAAGATCTGCAGAAGTTGGATCTGGCTGACCCGCGCGATTCCGCCCATGGCCAGCCCGGCGTACCAGGCAAAGAACCCCAGGAACTGCGAAAACAGCGAGACGTAGCCAAACGCCCACCAGGTGCGGGCCGAAATCGCGCCTTCGTGTTGCAGCGCCAGGTACGCCACCGGCCCGATCAACAGTGGCGTCGACAGCACCAGCGCCCAGCAGATCACCTGCCAGCCGCCCATCTCCTTGGCCAACCGGCCGCCTTCGGCATAGCCCAGGCCACCCACGGCAATTGCCCCAAGCATCAGCAAATCACCGGCCTGGATGCTACCGGCGCCGCTGATCAGCGCATAACCAAGCACCAACGCACTGCCCAGCGCCGCGCAGGCCCAGAAGGCTTTTGACGGCCGTTCATGGGACAACCACGCCGCATACAACGCCACGCACAGAGGTTGCAGGCCGTTGACCAGGGCGCCGTGGGAGGCGGGCAGGGTTTGCATGGCCCAGGCCGACAACACCGGGAAGCCGAGGATCACCCCTGCAATCACCAGGCTCAGGCCGCGTACCTGGCGCCAGGTCGGCCAGGCTTCGCGGCGCCACAGCAACAGCAAGGCTGCCGGCACCGCCGCGAACAACGCGCGGCCCAGGCCATTGAGCAACGGATGGATTTCCTGCACCACGATGCGGGTGAAGGGCAGGGTCAGGCTGAAGATGATGACGCCGAGCAGGCCTAAGGCCATGCCGGTATTTTCGCGCGAGTTCATGGGAACAACCGGATCGAATGGGCTGGAAGAGGCTGCCCATCTAGCCACAAAGCCCGCACGGCGCGGGCTTACAGCTGGGTGCAGATTGAACCGTACAGTTCCCGTAGGAGCCGGCTTGCCGGCGATGGCGCCCGTAAAACAACGCTTGGCTCAAGGGCCTCATCGCCGGCAAGCCGGCTCCTACAGCGTTAGAAGAACCGCGTTACGCTGATCTTGGCATTGCGTCCGACGCTGGTGGCGCTGTCGCCACTCAAGGCCGGCATGTAGCTGCGGTTGAACAGGTTGTCGACGGTGAAGTTGACTTCGGTCCCCTTGAGGTACGGCTGTTGCGGTGTCCATTTGGCGAACAGGCCCTGGGTGTCGTAGCTGGCGTTGGGGTACTGGTCGTAGAAACTGTCGCCGAAGCCGCTGTTCAGGCCGCTCGAATATTTGTCGCTGGGCAGGCGATCGGTCTTGCGCACGAACTGGCCTTGCCAACCCACTTGTGCGTCCCAGGCAGGAATCTTGGTGCCCAGCATCGCGACCCATTTGGCCGGTGGAATGTCACGGGCCCACACGTGGATGTCGGTCGCCCACGGGTTGGTGTAGGGGTTTTCGCGTTTGCCGGTGGCCCACGAGTAGCTCAGGGAGCCGAACAGGTAGGTCGAGTCGTAGTAGCCTTCGAGCTCGAAGCCCTTGATGGTCATGCTGCCGACGTTGCGGTAGTTGGTCTTCGACGCCATGTCGGTGCAGACCTTGGCGATGGAGCCTTCCATGTAGTTCTGTTGCTGGCAGCCGAGGCCGGTGGCCTTGAAAATCTCGTCTTCGATCTTGTTGTGGAACAGCGTCGTGCGCAGTTGCAGGCTGTCGCCGCTGGCAATCACGTTGGCGAAGTTGGTGATGTTGCCCACGGTGATGGCGGTGATGCGTTCCGGGTCGAGGTTGCGGCTGGTGGAGGTGCGGCTGCCCAGGCCCTGGACTTCGTATTGTTCGTCGATCACCGGCGCGCGCCAGGTCTTGCTCCAGTTGGCGAACATCACCACGTCCGGGGTGACCTTCCAGAACGCTGCCAGGCGCGGCGACCAGCCGGCATAGGTGCGGTCGCTGTAGTCGTGGCCGAAGGCCGGGTCGGGGTTGCTGTAGTACGGCGCGTCGTTGGCTTTGCCACGGTTGACCACGTGGTCATACCGCAGGGATGGGGTGATGGTCACGTCGCCCAGGGTTACGGCGTCCTGGATGTAGAACGCATGGGTGTCGACCTTGCCGTGGGGCATGAACGCCGGTTGGAAATGCCCGTAGTTGTACTCAGGCGTGTCGTACTTTTCACCGGGCATCCAGCTTTCGGTATCGCGGATGTGCTTGCGGATCTGCACGCCGGTGGTCAAGGCATGGTCCAGCGGGCCCGTGTTGAAGAGGCTGATGTTGCGCAGTTCGAGAATCTTGTCGGTGTAGGCGGTGTCCATCTTGCGCCCGCCCGTGGATAAGCTCGTCACGGCCGTGGCATCGCGTGTGTCGGTCTGGTCGGTGTTGGACTCCGAATAGCTGAGCTTCATGTCGATCAGCGGGTTACCCAGGGGCTGGTATTCGTACTTGCCCGACCAAGTGGTATCGACGGTGTGGCGGTTGGCCAGGAACCGTCTGACGGCAGCGTCATAGCCATAGCGGTCGATATCGGCCTTGCGCGGTGGCGATGGGTAACTCCTGGCCGAAAACGGCGTCCAGCGTTCGCTGTTGGCCCGGGAGTAGGAGAAACCGAGGCTGTGCTCATCGGTGAGGTACATGTTCAGTTTGAACAGTTGACCGTCCACATCTTGTGCGCTGTTGGGCAGGCGCTGCGGGTTGATCGGGTAGTCCTTGCTGTCGTAGTCGCGCTTGTCGGCCAGCTTCATGTCGCCGCCGTCGCGCTTGGTCAGGTAGGCCAGGGCGTCGATGCGACCGTCGTCGGTGCGGCCATACACGGCACCGCTGTAGACCTGTTCGTGGTCGTTGCTGGCATACCCATACTTGAGCATCGCACCGCTGTTGCGTCCGTCCTTGAGCAGGTCTGGCGCATCCTTGGTGACCATGTTGACCGTACCACCGAAGCCTCCGTTGCCGGTGAAGGCCGAGTGCGGGCCTTTTTCCACCTCGACACTCTTGATCATCTCGGGCTCGATAAACACGGTCCCTTGCTGATAGCGCTCGAAACCGCTTTTGGCCGCGCCATCGACGGTCATCGGCACGTCTTCGGCCTCGCCCATCCCGCGAATGTTGATGATCTGTCCGCCAGGCTTCATCGAGCCGCCCATGGTCACCCCTGGCAGCGTCTGTACCAGGCTGGCGATGTTGTTGGGTTGCAGGCGGTCGATATCGGCCTGGGACAGGGTCGAGCGTCCAACGGTGCTGGCATCGACTTGATTGCCGGTACCGATCACGCTCAAAGCGTCCAACTGCACGCTGGTGCTGTTGGTGGTGCGGCTTTCTTCGGGGCGCACGACATAGGTGCTGCCGACTTTGATCAGGGTGAATTCGCCGGTCTTGAGCAGGGTGCGGATCGCTACTTCGGGGGTGTAATCACCGTTGATCGCGGGCGCCTGGACATTTTTCAGCAGGTCCTCATCGAACAGCAGCTGGATTTTCGCCTGTTGCGCCACCTGGCTCAGGGATGTGGCCAGCGGTTGGGCCGGCAGTTGCAGTTTGAGCGACTCGGCCTGGGCCGTGAGGCTGACGGCTAGGCAGGCGGCGATGAGTGTCGGTCGAAGAGACAGGTGCAGGGCAAGGCAAGGCGCGCGAAACATGAAATCCCCCAAGGCGGCTAAATAGCCAAAAAAGGCATGCGTATCAAACGCAGACCGGAGGAAGACGCGGCAGGAAAAAAAATCCTCACATGCGAATGCAAAATATTCTCAAATGGCGCTACTTACGTGCTTCGATACGGACCCTGCCGTCGGCCAGGGGCACGGTTTTCACCGGCAGCAAGGCAGGCAGTGCGTTGAGCAGCGCATCCGGGTCGTTGACATCGAGATTGCCGGAAACCTTCAGTTGCGCCACTGGGCCATCGGCCAACACCACGGCCTTGGGCCGATACAGGCTCAGCTCATCCAGCAGGCTGGCCAGCTCGCGGTTGCGAAAGGACAAGTGGCCGCTGCGCCAGTCGGCGACTTCGCCAGCGGCCAGGGTTTGCTGCTGCATGGAGCCCTTGGCGTAGCTGTAGGTCGCCCGTTGTTGAGCGCTGAGCAGCACGGCGCTGGCGTTCTGGTCGGGGGCGAAGGCGACGGTCCCGTGGGCCACGCTGACCACCAGTTGCTGCTGGCTGCGACGCACGTCAAACGCAGTGCCCACCACCCGCACGTCGGCCTCGCCCGCGCGCACGAACAGAGGCCGCTCCTTGTCGGGCGCCACCTCCACGTACAACTGGCCCTGGTCCAGATGGATCACGCGGCGATGGGCATCGAAGTCCACCCGCAAGCGGGTGCTGGCGTTGACGTACAAGGTGCTGCCATCCGGCAGGTCCAGGGTGCGCATGCCTTTGGCCTGCGCCGCGACCTCGGTGTGATAGAGCCCACGCGGGGCCCCCAGGTTACTGGCGAGCAACGCGCAGACCAGCGCGGCAGCCAACGCCAGCGCCGGGCGCCAAGGCGCGGGTTTGCGCGTGGGCAGGGGCACGGGTTTGTTCAGTTGCTGCAGTTCGCCAAGGTCGGCCCACAGCTGTTCGAATTCGGCGTAGGCGCGCGCATGGGCCGGCACGGCGTGCCAGGCGGCGAAGGCCTTGCGGTCCTGCGTGCCAACTTCGTTGCGATTGCGTGCAAACCAACTGGCTGCCTGGGCATCGATGGTGTCGTGCTCATCAATTCCGTGGCCGTCGCGGGTGCTCAAGCGGGTCATTCTGGCTGCTCCTTGCCCGGGTCTTTTTGAAGTCGCTGCTTGCAGTGCAGCAGGGCAAAGGCGATGTGCTTTTCCACCATGCTGATCGAAACGCCCATGCGCTCGGCGATCTGCGCCTGGCTCAGGCCTTCGAAGCGGTGCAGCATAAGGGCTTCTCGCCTGCGGGGCGAGAGTTCGGCGAGGACTTCTTTCAACTGTTCCAGGCGTTGGATGCGTTGAGCGGCGGCCATGGGATCGTTTTGCTCGTCGGTGACAGGCTCGGCGTCCCATTCGGCCTGTTGATGGTGGACGCTGTGCCGCACCTTCTGTTTGCGCCAATGGTCACGCAACAGGTTGCGTGCCATCTGAAACAGAAAGGCCCGTGGCTGCTCGACCTTGGTCCGGTCGTTGTAGTCCAGCCATTGGGTAAAGACATCCTGGGTCATGTCCGCCGCGTCGCTGGCGTTGTCCGTGCGTCTGCGCAGGTAATGCAGGATGTCTGCATAAAACCCGCGAAAGGCGTCGGCCGACAACGGGTCGGGCTTGAAACGAGACATGGATATCCTTCTTGACGCAGCACGCTGCAGAAAAGTCGCGAATGATATCGAGAACTATTGCTATTTGTCTCCGTAAATTTAAAGGCCTATGCAATCCAATGTGGGAGCGGGCTTGCTCGCGATTGCGATGTGTCTGACCCACCGCTATCGCGGGCAAGCCCGCTCCCACAGGGTTGTGGTTTAGCTCAATGAGGTCAGCAGTTTCTGCAACTGCGCCTGGCCCGCCATGTCCAGCGGGAACACCGGCAGTCGCGGATCACCCACCTCCAGCCCGGTCATGCGCAAACCTGCCTTGATCGTCGCCGGCAAGCCACCCTTGAGGATAAAGTCCAGCACCGGCAACTGACGATAGAACACCTCCCGCGCTCGGTTGAGGTCATTGGCCAGTACCGCCTGGTACAGGTCCAGGTTGAGCTGTGGGATCAGGTTCGGCGCAGCGGTGCACCAACCCTTGGCCCCGGCGGCGAAGGCTTCCAGGGCCAGGGGGTTGCAGCCGTTGTAGAACGGCACCTGGCCTTCGCCCTGGCGGTACAGCTGGTGCATGCGCTGGATATCGCCGGTGCTCTCCTTGACCATCGTCACGTTATCAACGCTGTTGACGATCCGCAGGATCAGCTCCACGGACATATCCGTGCCGCTGGTGGCCGGGTTGTTGTAGAGCATGATCGGCACGCCGACGCTATCGCCAATGGCCGCGTAGTGCGCAAGGATCTGCGCTTCACTGAGCTTCCAGTAGGACGTCGGCAGTACCATCACCACATCAGCGCCCTCGGCTTCGGCAAAGCGTGCGCGGCGCACGGCCTTGGCGGTGGTCAGGTCGGACACGCTGACGATGGTCGGCACGCGCTTGGCGACCTTGCGGATACTGTAGGCGCTGACTTCATCCCACTCGGCATCGCTCAGGTAGGCGCCTTCACCGGTGCTGCCTAGCGGGGCGATGGCGTGCACGCCGCTGTCGATCAGACGGTCGATGGAGCGGCCCAGGGCGTCGAGGTCAAGGGTGCTGCCGTCGGCGCTGAACGGGGTGATGGTGTAGCCGATAATGCCGTGAATAGTTGGGGTGGACATGGAATGTCTCCGGTCGAAAAAGGCTTCAGTTCAGGCAATCGGCGTGTTGGCGCAGGTTCTGCCGAGCGTAGTAGTTGAACGCGGCGCCGTGGCGCTTGGGCTTGGAGATCCAGTCATGGGCCTCGCGTCCCAACTGCGGCAGGATCGGCTTGACGGTACCGGCGGCCATGGCCAGCAATTGCAGTTTGGCCGCCCGTTCGATCAATTGCGCGATCACACAGGCTTCTTCGATGGTGCTTCCAGTGGACAACTGGCCGTGGTGAGACAGCAGGATGGCGCGCTTGTCGCCCAGGGCCTCGGTGATGATTTCGCCTTCTTCATTACCCACCGGCACACCCGGCCAGGCTTCGAGGAATGCGCAGTCTTCATACAGCGGGCACAGGTCCATGTGCGACACCTGCAGCGGCACTTCGAGCATCGACAATGCGGCGATGTGGGTCGGATGGGTGTGGATGATGCAGTTCACATCCGGCCGGCCACGATAGACCCAGCTGTGAAAACGGTTGGCCGGGTTGGGCATGCCGTGGCCTTCCAACACCTCCAGGTCTTCGTTGACCAGCAGCAGGTTGCTGGCGGTGATTTCATCGAAACCCAGGCCCAGTTGCTGGGTGTAGTAGGTGCCAGGCTGCGGGCCACGGGCGGTAATCTGCCCGGCCAGGCCCGAGTCGTGGCCGTTCTCGAACAGAATACGGCAGGTCAGGGCCAGCTTTTGCCGGTCGGTCCACGTATTATCCGCCAGGGTACTTTGCATCTGGGTCAGCGCTTGCTTGACCAGTTGGTCTTTGGGGAGTGCTAATGTCTTGGCCATATCGGTGTCCTTTGGGTGGTTCAATGGACGTCGATTTGCGGGTTCCCGCTGCTCGCAAGGTCGTTGGGTTCTGCAAATGACACTAAAGAGGCTATATGACACTTTGTGTCATTGGCAAGCAATAATCATCGCATCCTGCTTGGATTAAACGCTGCGCATGTCTATCCGTTTGAAATTATTGAGAAAAAAACTCGGGGTCACCTTGGAGGCATTGGCCGAAAAATCCGGGATGACCAAGAGTTACCTGTCCAAAGTCGAACGCGGCCTGAACACCCCGTCGATTGCCGCCGCGCTGAAACTGGCCAAGGCGTTGAACGTCAAGGTCGAAGAATTGTTCAGCGAAGACAGCGTCAGCCTCGACAGCTACAGCCTGGTGCGCAGCCATGAGCGGCCTGATACCTCGCCGGGTTATGCGGTACTGGCCCATCAGGTCAGCGAGCGCAGCCTGCTGCCGTTCATCATCTACCCGCCGTCGGAGTTCAGCGACAAGACCTTCAAGGAGCATGTGGGGGAGGAGTTTTTGTTTGTGCATGAAGGCCGGGTGGAAGTGGACTTCATGAGCGAGCGGGTGCTGCTGGAGCGCGGCGATGCGCTGCACTTCAATGCGCAAAAGCCCCACCGGATCCGTTCAGTCGGTGAGGTGCAGGCGCAGTTGTTGGTAGTGGTGCACAGCGCCGAAGAATAGGCCTGGAACGCGGTCAATGTAGGAGCTGGCTTGTGTGGGAGCGGGCTTGCTCGCGAAAGCGGTGTGTCATTCAACACATCCAGCGTCAGACCCACCGCTATCGCGAGCAAGCCCGCTCCCACATGGGGTCTCCAGTTAGGCTGGGATCAGTGCTCGACCGGCACCGACAATGCCGGCTTGCCCAACGCATGGCTGCGCGCCGCAAAGAACCTGAGCTCCACCTCCATCCCCTCGAACAGCGCGGCATACCGCCGCTTCTGCTGCTGGATAAACCCGTCGCTGCGGCCAAACACCGAGATCGCCAGGGTCTTGATCCGCGACCGACGAATGGCTTGCACCAAGTGCCCGTCCTGTTCGCTCAGGTGATGGCCAAAGATGCACAGCGCGCCTGCCTGCCCCAGCAACTGTTCATAGCAGAACGACAGGTAATCCGAACTGCGAATGCTCTTGAGCTTCTCGCTGCTGGGGCCTTCGTTGATAAACAGCGGCACATCGTCGAGGGTCTTGATGGTGTTGTTGATGGCAAAGCTGCTGAGCAACGTGCTGTCGGTGGACGGCAATTTACGCGCCGAGCCATCCAGGTTGCGCACCAGATGCAGGCCACCGTGCAGGTACAGAATGCGCGTCGCGGCGGTGGCGGTGTCGCGCAGGTCAAAGCGTGAATCGGCGCCGCGAAACAGGTCGTCGATGCCCGGTGTGTGCAGGATCGACCAGTAGTTGAGCAGGTCGTAATTGCTGGTGAACACCGTCTTGTAGCTCGCCAGTTCCTGATTGATCGTGGCCAGGGTCGAGGGTTGCACCAGGCGCCAGGGGATATGCACGGCGTGGATGCTATTGATCAGCGCTTCCTTGATCGCGTAGTAGCGATTACGTGGCGCGGCGGAGCTGACGGCCAGGGCCTTGTTGACGCGGCTGGTGGTTTTCAGGGCGCCCAGCACCTGCTCGAAGCTACGGGTCTGCATCGCGTCAAACACGCTCAATTCGGAAGCGCTCAAGGGCTTCTCTTCGACGGTGCGCGCGTTTTCAAACAGCGAGTCGTAGGCAAAATCTTCCCATACCGCACGACTGGCACCGTTGCCGATCAGGATCGCGGAAAAGGCGGTGCTGCTGCGCAGTGCGGTCCAGTCTTCAAGGGCGGCGTCGATATCCTGGAAATCCTTCATTGCGGCGGGTCTACTCAAAAACGGCTGGGCGGTGACTTTATCACGGGCGGGCGTTGATCTTGGTCAAGATGCCGCAGGCGGGTGGGGTTGATGCTGTAGGCATCAACGTATCCCCGAGGGTTCACCATGAGCAGCACGTTCTTCATTCCCGCCGTCAACATCATGGGCATCGATTGCCTCGACGAAGCCATGAGCGCGATCCGCAACTACGGTTTTCGCAAGGCGCTGATCGTCACCGACGCCGGCCTGGCCAAGGCGGGCGTGGCCCGCATGATTGCCGAGAAACTGGCGATGCAGGACATCGATTCGGTGCTCTACGACGGCGCCAAACCCAACCCCAACGTGGAGAACGTCGAGAACGGCCTGGCGTTGTTGCAGGCCAGTGGCTGCGATTTCGTGGTGTCGTTGGGCGGGGGGTCGCCCCATGACTGCGCCAAGGGTATCGCCCTGTGTGCCACCAATGGCGGGCATATCGGCGACTACGAAGGTGTCGACCAATCGAGCAAGCCGCAACTGCCGCTGGTGGCCATCAACACCACCGCCGGTACTGCCAGCGAAATGACCCGTTTTTGCATCATCACCGACGAAACCCGCCACGTGAAAATGGCCATCGTCGACCGTAACGTCACGCCATTGCTGTCGGTCAACGACCCGGCGCTGATGGTCGCCATGCCCAAGGGCCTGACCGCCGCCACCGGTATGGACGCGTTGACCCACGCCATCGAAGCCTATGTTTCTACGGCGGCTAACCCGATCACCGATGCGTGCGCGATCAAGGCGATCGAACTGATCAGCGCCAACCTGCGCCTGGCGGTGCGTGACGGCAGCGACATGGCGGCCCGTGAAAACATGGCCTACGCGCAATTTCTGGCGGGCATGGCCTTCAACAACGCCTCCCTGGGTTTTGTCCACGCTATGGCCCACCAGTTGGGCGGCCTTTACGACTTGCCCCATGGCGTGTGCAACGCGGTGTTGCTGCCCCACGTGCAAAGCTTCAATGCCAGCGTCAGCGCGGCGCGCCTGAGCGACGTCGGCCGCGCCCTGGGTGTGACCGACAAACACGCCAGCCCCGAAGAAGGCGCGCAGGCGGCCATCGCAGCGATCCGCTGCCTGTCCCAGGACGTTGAAATCCCGGCCGGCCTGCGTGAGCTGGGCGCCAAGCTGCAAGACATTCCGTTGCTGGCGACCAACGCCCTCAAGGACGCCTGCGGCCTGACCAACCCACGGCGCGCTGACCAGCGGCAGATCGAGGAGATTTTCCGCAGCGCGTTTTGAGTCGAGCAGTGGCAAGCTTCAAGCGACAAGCTGTTAATCTGAGCAGCTTGTACTGCTCTTAACTTGAAGCTTGCCACCGAGGCCCACCCTTATGAGAGTTTTGCTATTCGGCGCCACCGGCATGGTCGGCCAGGGCGTGTTGCGTGAGTGTCTGCTGGCCGCTGATGTGCAGGAAGTGGTGGCGGTGGGGCGCACGGCGTTGACCCAGGAGCATGGCAAGCTGCATCAGGTGCTACACGCCGATATGTTCGACTTCCAACCCTTGGAGCATTTGCTGCAAGGCTTTGATGCCTGCCTGTTTTGCCTGGGGGTGTCGTCGGTGGGTATGGATGAAGCCACCTACACCCGCCAGACCTACGACCTGACCCTGGTCGCCGCCAGCACCCTGGCGCGGCTCAATCCGCAGATGACTTTTGTGTATGTGTCCGGTACGGGCACCGACAGCTCCGAGCAGGGCAAGGTGATGTGGGCGCGGGTCAAGGGCAAGACCGAGAATGCCTTGCTGCGCCTGCCGTTCAAGGCGGTTTACCTGTTCCGTCCGGGGATCATCCAGCCGTTGCATGGCGTGCGTTCTAAAACCCCGCTTTACCAGACAATCTACAACCTGATCGGGCCGCTGCTGTCGTTGGTGCGTCGTGTGCGGCCGGCGTGGGTCGTGAGTACTGAGACCGTCGGACGGGCGATGCTGGCGGTGGTCCGGCATGGCGCGCCGCAAGCGGTGATCGAGCCCGCCGAGATCCACCGTCTGGCCGCTGAGCGTATGTGATGTTGTCCAAAAGCCTGATCCGTCGCCTGGATCTGATCACCTTGCAGCTGTTCGTCGCCGTGTACGAGGAGGGCACGCTGACCCGCGCTGCAGCGCGTGAATCCATTGCCGTATCGGCCGCCAGCAAGCGTCTGGTGGATCTGGAAAAAATGCTGGGCCTGACATTGTTTGTGCGCCAGGCCAAGGGCATGAGCCTCACTGCGGCGGGTGAAACCTTGTTGCATCACGGCCGGCAGATGCTGTTCAACGTGCAGAAGATGGGCCTGGAATTGGGCGAACACAGCCATGGCGTGCGTGGGTATGTGCGGATGCTGGCCAACCTGTCGGCGATCATCCAGTTCCTGCCGGAAGATTTGCGCGACTTCACCGCGCTGCATCCGCAGCTCAAGACCGACCTTGAAGAACGCCCCAGCACGGGTGTGGTTCAGGGTGTGCTCGACGGTGTGGCGGACTTGGGGATCTGCTCCAGCGATACCGATACCAAGGGCTTGTTCAGCGTGACGTATCGCCGCGACAACCTGATGGTGCTGATGCCGATGGATCACCCGCTGGCCGACCGTGAGGGGTTGTCGTTCAGCGAAACCCTGGGCTGCGATTATGTCGGCCTGCATGTCGCCAGTTCGATCAATATGCGTACCCACGCAGCGGCGCGGGAGGCTGGCAAAATGCTGCACCTGCGCATCCATGTGCCGGGCTTCGATGCGATGTGCCGCATGGTCCAGGCCCACATGGGCATCGGCATCCTGCCGCAGAAAGCCTATGAATTGTTCGGGCGCTCGCTGGGCCTGCAGGCGGTCCCGCTGACGGATGAATGGGCGGTACGCCGTTTGGTCCTGGTGGTGCGCGATGAAGCCGCGCTGTCGCCGGTCAGCCGTTTATTGTTTGAATATCTACACGCCTCTGAGGGTGCGGTCTGACGGAATGGTCTGTCGGCTCGTTCCCTGGTCGTTCGCGTTTTGCGAACGCTCGTTGCCAATTGAAGGTTGGATTTACCCCTTCACCGTCCTCTAGCCTGGGTTCACATTCCAAGCACAAGAGGTACGCCCTATGACGGCTCCCCTGAGCGGTATCAAGGTGATCGAGATCGGCACGTTGATTGCTGCGCCGTTCGCCGCCCGGTTGATGGCCGAGTTTGGTGCCGAGGTGATCAAGATCGAATCCATGGGCCAAGGCGACCCGCTTCGCAAATGGCGAAAGCTGCATCAGGGCACCTCGCTGTGGTGGTATCTGCAATCGCGCAACAAGAAATCCCTGGCCCTGGACCTCAAGTCAGCCGAAGGCCTGGCGCTGGTCAAGCAGTTGCTTGGCGATGCCGATGTGCTGATCGAGAACCTGCGCCCTGGCGGCCTGGAGAAACTCGGCCTGGGCTGGGACGTGTTGCATGCCCTCAACCCCAGGCTGACCCTGGTACGCATCTCCGGCTACGGCCAGACCGGGCCTTATCGCGACCGCCCGGGTTTTGGTGCAATCGGCGAAGCCATGGGCGGGATTCGCTATACCACTGGCAACCCCGATTCACCGCCGGCCCGGGTCGGGGTCAGCCTCGGCGACTCCCTGGCTTCGTTGCACGGGGTGATCGGCGCCTTGATGTCGCTGCTGCGGGTCAAGACCGGGCAGGGCGATGGGCAGGTGGTGGACGTGTCTTTGGCTGAGAGTGTGTTCAACCTGATGGAAAGCCTGGTGCCGGAATACGACATGCTCGGCCATGTTCGTGAACGCAGCGGTGGCGCCTTGCCCGGTATTGCACCGTCCAATACTTACCCGACTGCCGACGGCGCCTATGTGGTGATCGCCGGTAACAGTGACCCCATCTACAAACGGCTGATGACTGCCATTGGCCGCATCGATCTGGCCGAGGATGAGGCGCTCGCCCATAACGACGGCCGTGCGGCGCAAAGCGGCCTGCTGGATGCGGCCATCACCCATTGGACCAGCAGCCTGCCCATCGAACGGGTGCTCGATGCCTTGCAGGCGGCCGAGGTGCCCGCCGGACGTATTTATTCGGTGGCTGATATCGTCGCCGATCCGCACTATCAGGCTCGGGGCATGCTGCTCAACGCCGAACTGCCTGGCGGGTTGACGGTGAAGATGCCGGGCATTGTGCCCAAACTCTCGCAAACCCCCGGCGCCGTGAACTGGCAAGGTCCCAGCCTGGGCCAGCACACCGATGAAATTCTCGGCGGCATGGGCCTGGCCGAGGCTGATATTCAGCGCCTGAAAAACGCGGGAGTAGTGCAATGATCGTTGATTATTCCGACCCACTGATTGTGCAGGAAGTCTCGCCCAGGGACGGCTTGCAAATCGAGCCGGGCTGGGTCGAGACCGCCGATAAAATCAGCCTGATCGACCAATTGTCCCAGGCCGGTTTTTCGCGCATCGAGGCCGGCTCCTTTGTCTCGCCCAAGGCTATTCCCGCACTGCGGGATGGCGAACAGGTATTCCAGGGGATTCGCCGTCGCACCGGGGTGATCTATGTGGCACTGATCCCCAACCTCAAGGGCGCCCAGCGTGCAGTTACCTCTGGCGCGGATGAGTTGAACCTGGTGCTGTCCGCCAGCCAGACCCACAACCTGGCCAACCTGCGCATGCGCTGCGAAGCCTCGCTGGCGGCCTTCGGCGAGGTGGTGAATTTTGCCAGCGATTACCCGGTAAGCCTCAATGGCAGTATCGCCACCACCTTCGGTTGCCCGTTCGAAGGCAAGATCGACGAGGACCATGTGCTGCACCTGGTGGACGCCTATCTCGAACTGGGCGTCCAGGGCATCACCCTGGCCGATACCACCGGCATGGCCAACCCGCGTCAGGTCCGGCGCCTGGTCAATCGGGTGTTGCAGCGTGTGCGCGCCAGCGATTTGACCCTGCATTTTCACAATACCCGTGGCCTGGGGTTGTGCAATGTACTGGCGGCCTACGAGGCCGGAGGCCGGCGTTTTGATGCGGCCCTCGGCGGGCTCGGCGGTTGCCCGTTTGCACCGGGGGCGTCGGGCAATATCTGCACCGAAGATTTGGTCAACCTGTGTGAAGAAGTTGGCATCCCCACCGGTATCGACTTGCCACATCTGTTGCAGATGTCCAGGCAATTACCGGCGCTGCTCGGCCATGAACTGCCTGGCCAGGTGGTCAAGGCCGGCCGCAACAGTGACCTGCATCCGCCCCCGGCGTATATCGCCACCCTGTGAGCCTCACCCAGACAACAAAAACAATTCGGACGCCTGTGGGCAGTCCCCCTGGAGAAACACATGAAGCCAAAGACGATGGAGGCCGGCGTACGCCCGGCCGTTGAGCCCGATGAAATGAAAGCCCTGGTCAATAAGGTCGCTTGGCGCCTGATGCCATTGATCATGGTGTGTTATCTGTTCGCGTTTTTTGACCGTATCAATATCAGCTTCGCCAAGTTCCAGTTGCAGGCCGATCTGGGGTTGAGCAACACCGCCTACGGCTTGGGCGCGGGGTTGTTTGTGATGGGCTATGTGATCTTCGAAGTGCCGAGCAACATGATGTTGTACCGGGTCGGAGCCCGACGTTGGATCGCCCGGATCATGGTGTCATGGGGCCTTGCCACGGCGGCCATGGTATTTGTGACGGCCGAGTGGCAGTTCTACACATTGCGCTTTCTGATCGGCGCCATGGAGGCCGGTTTTGCGCCGGGGGTGCTGTATTACCTGACCTTGTGGTTCCCCCAGGATTTCCGCGGGCGGATTACCTCAATGCTGTTCCTCGCCTCGGCGTTTGCCGGGTTGGTGGGCGCGCCGTTTTCCGGCCTGGTGCTGGAACACATGGATGGCGTGCTGCAACTGCGCGGCTGGCACTGGTTGTTCCTGCTCGGTGGCTTGCCTTGCGTGGTGCTGGCATGGATGGTTTTGACCCAGCTCAAGGACCGCATTGAAGATGCGCCGTGGCTGAGCGCTGAAGAGAAAGCCCTGTTGTCGAGTCGCATCGCGGTGCATGAAGTTCACAAGAAAGGCTCATTGCTCCAGGCCCTGAAAATTCCCGGGTTCCTCACCCTGGGGTTGATCTACTTCCTGATCCAGGTGGCATCCTATGGCCTGAACTTTTGGGCGCCGCAACTGATCCGCAGCACTGGCGTCCAGAGTTCGGTCACCATCGGTTTTCTGACGGCGATTCCGTACGTCTGCGGGGCGATCAGCATGGTGGTGATCGGACGTTGGTCGGATGCAACCGGTGAGCGGCGCAAGTTTGTCAGCGGCCTGGTGGCGCTGGGTGCCGTGGGCTTCTTCTGCGCCGGGATCTTTGATGACCACACGACATTCCTGATCATCGCCCTGGGCCTGTTGGGCGCCGGTATTATCGCCTCGATCCCGACCTTCTGGACCTTGCCTCCCAAGCTACTGGCCGGTGCCGGCGCAGGTGCAGCGGGCGGGATTGCCTTGATCAATACCCTGGGCCAACTGGGCGGCATTGTCAGCCCGGTAATGGTCGGGCGCATCAAGGACATCACAGGCAGCACCACCCCGGCGCTGTATGTGATTGGTGTGTGCGCGTTGATTGCGGCGGCGCTGTTGCTCTGGGGCCTGCCACACCTATTGCGCACCTCCGACAAGCGCTGAACCCTCATCCCACGGCGGTCAACGCCCTGGTCGGTGCGGCACTGAACTGAATCAACGCCACCCCCCCGATCAACATCAGCACCCCGAGCAAACGGGGTGCTGTCAGTTGCCGCTCCACCAAGCCAAACAAGCCAAAGTGATCAAGTAACAACGAGGCGAGGACCTGCCCGCTCAGGGCCAGGGCGATAAATCCGGAGGCGCCGAGCTTGGGCAGCAGGACCAGGGCCAGGGAGATAAAACACACGCCGAATGCGCCGCCGGTCCACATCCACAGTGGGGCCTTGCTGATAAAACCCAGGCTTGGCAGCGGCAACCTTAACGCCAGAATTACCGGCAGCAACACCAGGATACTCACCAGCAGCGAGGCCAGTGTCGCCCACAGCGGATGCCCAAGGCCGCGCCCGAGGTTAGCGTTGATCGCGCTCTGAAACGGCACCACCGCCCCGGCAATCACCGCCAACAGTAACAAGCCCAGCCAATGCAACGTGGTCATGATCAATCTCCCAAAGGTTTTACTGGACTCTACGGTATTCGTCGCGCAGATTTAAATTCCAAGTTCTTATGCTGAACATGCACCATATGAATGATCTGCGCCGTATCGACCTCAACTTGCTGGTGATCCTCGACGCGTTGCTCAGCGAGCAGCACGTCACCCGCGCCGCCGAGCGCCTGCACCTGAGCCAGCCGGCGGTGAGCCATGCACTGGCACGCTTGCGGGACCTGCTGGGCGACCCGTTGCTGGTGCGCCAGGGCAGTGGCCTGGTCGCCACCGCTCGTGCGCTGGAACTGGCGGCGCCCTTGGCTGATGCGCTGGCCCAGGTGCAGTCGCTGCTGGCGCCGAACCGTTTCGAACCGGCGTCGGCCAAGCGCACTTTTCGTTTGGCCATGTCCGATTATGGCGCGGCGCTGCTGTTGCCTGGGCTGGCAAGAGCGCTGCGCGAGCAGGCGCCGGGGATTGACCTGGCCATCACCCACGCCAGTCGTGAGGGCATGCAAGAAGGGGTGCTCAGTGGCGAAATCGACCTGGCCGCCGGGGTCTTTCCCGACCTGCCAGCCGAGTTGCGCAGCACCCCATTGTTCCAAGAGCACTACGCCTGCCTGGTGGACCGCGATAGTTTGCCCGCCGAGGGTGTGCTCGACTTACCCACCTACCTGGCGCGGCCCCATGTGTTGCTGGAAATGCGCGGCAGTGGCACCCCGGAAATCGAACGGGCGCTGACCGCGATCCGTGAGCGGCGGCATGTGGCGATCAGCCTGCCGCATTGGAGCGTCGCGCCGCAGTTGATCCAGGGCACCGACTTGATCCTTACCGTGTCCTCACAGGGGCTGCTGAATATCGATCCGCGGCATCTGCTGGTGGTACCGCCACCGTTTCATATTCCGTCCTTCGGTTTTGTACTGGCCTGGCATAAACGCCGCGGCGGGGACGGCGCGTTACAGTGGTTGATCGCGCAAGTGCAGGACGTGCTGGCCAGACGTGGAACCTAGCATTGCAGTGTGGGGTGGATTGTGCACAATCGACGCGCCCCTACTATTTTCTGAGCGTGTTACCCATGACTTCATCATTGTTGTTTGCCGTCATTGCCTCGGGCTTTATCTACGGCATCACGCCGGGTCCAGGGGTGCTGGCGGTATTTGGCATTGGCGCCGCGCGCGGCCGGCGGGCCGGGGCCGGTTTTCTGTGCGGGCACCTGTTGGGCGATGTGGTGTGGTGCAGCACCGCGCTGGTGGCGATTGTCGGCGCGCGGGAAATCGGCAGCAGCGCGTTTGATGTGCTGGGTGTGCTCAGCGCCCTGTATCTGTTTTGGCTGGGCATTCGTGCGATTCGTACCCGCAACCGCAGCGACGAGTCGCCCCAGGGTGCAGCGCGCCAACCGTTCTGGCACGGCATCCTGTTTGGCCTGACCAACCCCAAGGCATATCCCGTGGCCGTGGCTACATTCACTGCGTTGCTGTCGAGCCGGGCCGAGTTGCTGACCTGGGGCATGTTGCCGTGGTTGATCGTCCTGAGCTTTTTTGGCGGCCTGCTGGCCTATGGGATCCTGATCGCAGTTGTCGGCGCGCGGCAGGTGCGTGCGGTGTATCAGCGCCATGAAGTGTTGATCACCAAGCTGTGTGGCGTGATGTTTATCGGCTTTGCGCTCAATGCCCTGGCCCATGCGTTGCCGGGCTTGCTGGGCAGTAAAACCGCCTGACGCCACACGACCGTTCGTCGCACCAACAAGTTTTTTCTAAACCTTTGCCGCCCTGAAAATTCAGATTCAGGGCGGGGCTCGTTCCCCGGCATGTATTTATTACCTGGAGGAACCCATCATGAGCCGCACGGCTATCCGGTTACGCACCGCCACTTTCGCGATGCTGCTGGGCCTCGGCGCCAGCAATGCGCTCGCCCAAGGGCCTGCCGAATTCATCGAACAAGCCTCGGCCAAAGGCATGGCTGATATCGAAACCAGCCGCATGGCCCACGCCAAGACTTCGTCCCAGGAAATCAAGGACTACACCATCGAGGTCATCAACGAACGCACCCTGGCCAACCAGCATTTGGCGGCCATTGCGAAAAAACTCGACTTGCCGGTGGCGCCTCGCGACCAGATCGCCGACAAGGCCGAAACCCTGATGCCTGAACTGACCGATGGCGATTCGTTTGACGCCGCCTACACGGCCCAGCAGGTCAAGGCCAACGAAGATGCAATCGCCTTGTTCAAGCAGGAAGGCGCTGCGTCGGAGATCCCCGAAATCAAAGCATTGGTCGATGAGACCTTGCCTAAGCTGGAAACCCGCCTGGAAAAAGCCCGGGCGCTGGCATCGTCCTACGGCAAGAGTCGTCGCGGCGACGGTTGAGGGAGGTTGCGCTCCCGAGAACGGTGGTTGGATTGAACTCCAACCGCCGTTTTTTTATGCCGCTTGACCGTTCGGCGGGCCAACCGTGGGGGTATCGAACCCAGGCCCGGGCCGATGGGTCACTGTCTTATCACCCCGTTGAATGGACGCACGACCATGAACCTTACCCGTACCCTTTGCCTGGCCTGCTGCCTGGTACTCCTGCAGGGCTGCTTCGACAGCTCGAACAACGAAACCCAGGACAATACCGATGGCAGCAAATCATCCGTGCAAATGAAGGATTCCAAGGCCGACCAGCCATAGCGTCATCAAAACAGCGACCGGGTCGGCTCGCCGTCCTCCAGCGTGAGCAGGTACTGCTTGGCCTCCAGGCCACCGGCAAACCCGGTGAGCCGGCCCGACGCACCAATCACCCGATGGCAGGGCGCGACGATTGAAATCGGATTGCGCCCATTGGCGGCCCCCACCGCACGCACCGCTTTCGGGCTGCCAATCTGCGTGGCTATCTGGCTGTAACTGCGGGTTTCGCCGAAGGGAATGGTCAACAGCGCGGCCCAGACTTTTTTCTGGAATTCGGTGCCTTCGAAATCCAGTTCCAGATCGAAGCGGTCGCGGGTGCCGGCAAAATATTCATTCAACTGGCGTTCCGCTTGCAGCAGCGCTGGGCTGTCATCGACCTCCACCAACTCGCCCAGGCGCACCCGGTTGGCGCGCTCGGTTTCCCACAAGATGGCGGCGAGCTTGCCGTTGCGTGCGACCAGGGTCAATTGGCCGACGGGGGAGGGCATGAGTTTGTATTCACACGGCATGAGCGGGCTCCTTGTTGGGCGGACCATTTAGTGGACAGGTTGGCACTTTAGCGCTCATCGCAGCTGCGTGAACTACGTTTCTTGCGGTCAAATTCGGGAGCGTCACCGCTCTTGTTGCAGCACTTTCAGCGCTGCCGAAGCGAGGAACCCGGAGCGGCTTTTTTCTTCCGGGTGATGCAGCACGTATTCATCAATGCGGTTGAGCAGATAACCCGGCAAGGTGATGTTGAGTTTTTGCGCCTTGCCCAGGTACTTGGTCACATCAATGTCCACTACCGCCCAGATGCAGCCGGCGTACAGAGGGTTGGCCGCGTGGTGGGTGACTTTTTGCGCGCTGGGAATGGGCGCGCCATCTTCCGCCAGCAGCTCGAAGTGACCTTCTATGGCCTCCCGTGCCATGGCCATGGCGTCATCCAGGTCATCTCCGGCAGAGAAACACCCAGGGATGTCGGGGACTTCCACTCCCCAGGCGTGGTCGTCGTCACCCGTTGAGATTGCAATCGGATACAGCATGTTCGTGGTTCTCCCTGGAACGCTCAACCGAGCAGAGCTTGTTTCAAAATGCTCTTGGCGGTCTTGTCCAACAGCTCTTTCCGGGGATGGGGAATGGTCACCAGCCCAGGCTTGGTTGGATGTTTGAAATGATGATGGCTGCCCCTGACGCGTGCCAGATACCAGCCGTCTGCAACGATATGGCCTATCAAATATCGGCTATCCACATCACCTCCTTGTGGTGTGTTGGTGGTGACTATAACCACTGAAAAAAAATTATCAACACTCTACCTACCAAACGGCAGCGGCAGGTCGTTCAAGAAGTGTATGGGGGAACGCCAGGGCTGCCGGCTGGAGGTATTACACGGTTTTGCGGGTGGGGGCGGCTGAGCAGGCGGGGATTGATGGGTAAAATCCGGGCGTAAAAAAACCGGCTCCATGAGCCGGTTTTTTATCATTCCCCGCTAAAAACAATTTGGCGTGGGAACACAATGATGTGGAGCGGGTAGAGGGAATCGAACCCTTATTGGGCATTTGGGGCCTAAAGCGTGTATCCGTGTAGTGGTCTCCTTCCGCTATGACCCGGTTTTACGGGTGAATAGCTCCGTTCTCGATTGTGCACCATGGTGCACCCTGATATCCATGCCCCCACAGACAGGTGACCAATCACCTATTGTTTAATCCTGAGGCCTTCAAAGCAGCGCATGGCAACGTAGACAAGGTAGTCCGGTCGCTAGTCCAGCGGAGTTCGGGCGGAAGGTGTATTAGTCGGCAAGGTGGCCAGCGTGTTCACTTCCACCGACACCGGTGTCGGTCAGCAGATCCGTCGCTTCGACTCGACGACCTTCACATCGCACCATGATCATCATGCCGATCGGCTACGGCAATGGTGCGCTGTTGGACATCTCGAAAATGGATGGTAGAGCTCCTTACGGGGACAGTATGCAAATGGCCAGTAGCCTTGAGTCATCATTCCTCATTAAGTGAGCGCATCCTTGTACGGCTAGCCCATTCGTACAGCAGAAGCATGCTTTATCCCCCCATTAGCATTTACTTTCGCGTCATCCATAGGCTGGTCAAGGGCCATCGGGTGCTGACGCCCTGCACAACACAAAAAGTATCTATTTTTTGAGGAAATGGTGCATTCTGGGCAGCCATTTTGATGAATGGTTTTTGTGACCAAAATTTGATTAACTGCCGTTGAAGTGATGCTGCTAATCGCTAAAATTCTAGCGTAAATTTTGTCAAAGGATGAGCCATGGAAGATGAGAAGGTCAATGTGTTCAAGGTGAATGTTGGAGTCGGGTTTATGGGCATGACCTCTGTCAGCACATCAATGGATGAAAATTCAAAGAAAACATTGATAGAACGCCATGGCTCTATGGTTAGTAATCTTATCCCTTCCGTGATCGTCATTTGTGAAGATGATTTAGCCAAAACTATTCTCGGGATGGTCGCCCATGAGTCGAAAGGGTCGTACAAAGTCATCACAGCGGGTGCATGGGATAACATGCCAACGCTCATGTATGGTATCTATGTATATCGCGAGCAGCTAAAGGCGTCTGGGGATAATAGATTCCTTGAGGTTGTGTGCGTGACTGATGGCGATATTCATAACGACAAGCTTAACAAAGTGCTCGAAAAGGTACATAGCGGCATCAACGTACCCGAAGATATGAAACAAGCTTTGGCTTTTGCTAAGTGCAGTCTACATGATTTTCATTTGCAAAATTTTAAGCCTATTGGCGGCCTTCCTGAATATCATCATCAGTTATGGCTCAATGATGTCTCTGAAGAAGTTGTTAATGAATATCACCGAGAAAGAGTTCAAATTCTTGAATCTGCTCTTGAACGGGCAGAAGAGAGGGTTAGGCCTAGTATCGAGACAGAGTTGATGTGCCTTTATAAAGACATGGAAGAGGTTAACCGAATAGCAAATGCCTCAAGGTCAATACCCTGCCATACTATGAAAGATGGCAAAGGTAGAGTTGATTGTCATGAGTTCTATAATGTGCTGAGGGAAAAACTTTCTGATGGGGATACCTTGATGAAGTACTCGTTACATCACTTGGAGTTTTCAGTCCTGTCCATCATCAGGCAATACAATCATGAATCCTGGCAGGCCTATATTTCCCCTGTCAAGGATGCGATGGAGAAGGCGTTCGCTCATCACGTGAAGATGTTCACACCTGATCGGTTCAATCTCACTGAAATTGGCAGAGGAGAGTGAATACTCTAACGGGCTATTCACGTTGCCCTGTTTTTCTCGTTGCAGAGGTATCTGGGAGAGATCAACGTCCCAATACCTGCCTTTCTCGCGTTCGACTAGATCAGTCGACCTTAGTACCCGCGGCGTGGGGTAGATGATTCGACCATTGTGAGTACGAAGGTGGCACATTGAGTTCCCGTTCGAGGGGAGGACGGCCTATAGGGCTTTCGGGTGTTGCTAATGGAGCACGCTATCCTTGGCGACGACCCTGTGGGCGTCGCGACCATCTGCAAGAGATGGAACAAGCTGTCAGGGAATGCTCTGATCTATCACAATTAATCGTTGATGATGATATCCAATCGGACGAACATGGGCAGCTCAAGCTCAAGCTCAAGCTCAACGGCGATTGGGAGGTAAACAAGGATGGTGGACTTCAACAAACTCAGATCGCAGTCTCAGCGACCGGCACCGATAGATCCCCTGGAAATCTTCAGGCGCATGCCAAAGCCTCAAGGCATCAATGATCTTTACACCAGTCAAGCTGAGGTGCTGGAGGCCTGGTTCAAGCGTAAGGACGAGCGTGACACGGTGGTCAAGCTCCATACCGGGGGAGGAAAGACTCTAGTAGGTCTGCTGATTGCTCAGTCGACCTTGAATGATCTGAAAGAGCCTGTGCTGTATCTGGCTCCGACCACGCAGTTGGTCAAGCAAACCCTGGAGAAAGCAAAATCGCTTGGGATTCTCGCTGTCCCATATACCCGAGGGCAGCCGCTGCACGATGACTTTATAAACGGCAAAGCGGTGATGGTCGCGTCGTACAAAGCCTTATTCAACGGCCATAGCAAGTTTGGGGTTCGTGGGGGGCGGATGCCCATTAAAGTGGGTGCAGTAATCCTCGATGACGCCCATGTGGCATTCTCTGTTGTGCGCGAGTCGTTCACTCTTGAGGTCTCATCTGAGGATGACAAGGAAACGTATAACGCGCTGTGCACCTTATTCCGTAACGCCTTTCGAGAAATTGATCGACTGGGAACCTTTGACGATACCGTTTCGGGGCTGAACAACGGCGTCGTGGAAGTACCTTATTGGGCCTGGAATGAGCAGTTGGACACCGTAAGGGGAATGTTGCGTGGCAACGGCGAGGACGTTCCGTTTGCTTGGCCATTACTGCGGGACAATCTGCACCTGTGCCATGCGCTGATCAGTAGCAAAGCATTCACCGTTACGACTGTCCTGCCCCAGGTGAACAATTTCCCCACATTCGCTGATGCTCCCCGGCGAATCTATATGTCGGCGACCATCGCTGACGATAGCGAAATTGTCCGTACGTTCGACGCCGATCCTCAGCATGTGAACAACGCGTTGGCCTCCAGATCTCTCGCAGGGATCAGTGAGCGGATGATCCTGATCCCAAGCCTGATGCAGTTCGATTTCGATGCGCAAAGCGTCGCTAAATCCATTCTCAAGCAAGTCGCTGCGATGAACCTTGGGGCTGTGGTGTTGGTGCATGCCAATTATGCTGCAAAGGCATGGGATGGCACTGCTCAATTCGCCGAAGGCTCAGACCAAGTTGAGAATGCAATTGAGGCACTGCAATCTCGCAGAACGAGTGGGCCAGTCGTATTTGCCAACCGTTACGATGGGATCGATTTACCTGGCGATTCATGCAGAATCCTGGTGATGGAAGGGCTTCCCTCCGGGACATCTGATTATGAGCTCCTGCGTGCTGCCACCCTATACGGTGGGGCTACCATCAGCCGCATGCTAGCGCAGCGCATAGAGCAGGGTATTGGACGTGGAGCGCGTGGAGCGGGTGACCATTGCGTAGTGCTGCTTCTTGGTTCTGATTTGGCAGGTTGGATTGCCAAGGACGCGAACTTCAAGTTGCTTACGAGTGCGACCCGAGCACAGCTCGAAATGGGGTCGACGGTCAGCAAGGAAGTCAGTGACGTTAACGATTTGGGAAATACAATCGGGCTCAGCATCAACCGGAACACTGAATGGGTTGAATACCATGCCGCTACGCTCGCGGAAAACGTGGGGCCGGAAGCGCCAGATCCGAGGCGGTTCGATACGGCGTCGACGGAGCGCAAAGCTTTCAACCTCTGGGCGGATGGCTGTTATGACAAGGCCATCGCTCGCTTGGATCAGGTAGCTGGTGCCCAGGACGCGGTTGATGACCAAACACGCGGTTGGCTATACCAATTGGCAGGCCGGATAGCGAACAATTGGGGGCAAGCCGAGCGCAGTGACGAGCTCCAACGATCGGCATTTTCGGCGAACCGTAACCTATTACGTCCGCGCACCTCATCACCCTACCGACCCCTCCCTACTCCCGGTGCGCAGGGCGCAGCTATTGCATCTCAGCTGCGTGGATATCGGATGAGACGTGGTTTGCTTCAACGCTTCGAGCAGGTGGTATCCAGGTTGAACAGCAACGCTTCTGCCAACCAGTTTGAGCAGGCGCTTGCAGATCTCGGTGTCTTGATAGGCCTTTCTACCGAACGCCATGACGTCGGTGGGGAGGGGCCTGATGTACTATGGCTTCTACCCAACAAGGCTGCTCTGATCCTGGAAGCAAAAAGTCGCAAGCAGGACAGGAACCCTTTAACCAAGGAGGAGCATGGCCAGCTTCTTGTCGCAGAGCAGTGGTTTGTTCAAAACTACCCTGGATACTCAAGTCTACGTGTGGTTGTGCACCCCACGAACAAGGCAACCGCAGCAGCGTCAGCACACGAGAGCTATGCCCTCACGCTTGATCGGCTGAATCAAATGGTTGCAGATTCTAGGGTATTGCTGAGAGCGCTCTGCGAGTCTCAATTGACCGACATTGAGCTTGAAGGGCATTGCCAGCATTTAATCGAGCACTCGCAGATACGCGCGGACAGATTGGCCAACTACTTAGTGCCTTTCGTGGAAGGGTAGTGGATATCCACTCAGAGTACGTCTGAAATCGGCGAACGGCAGGCGCATGGTGCGTCAGCCGGTCGCCAAAATCGATGGTTCAATAGGCTAGTGGCCCTGACCAGCACCTGGGGTATTGATCAAGACGTCGATCCGCTTGCGAGTCTCCGAGGTGGAATCAGTGCGGCCCCCCAGCTCCGCAGCTGGTCATGTCCAGCGGGGCAGAGCTTGGTAAACGGGGAATCGAATGTCGCATCGGCGTAAATATGCAGCGACCAAAAGGCGCATAGGCACCTTTTGCATTTGAGAACTGGGGAGGACACTCATTAGTGTCACTCAATCCTCACCAAGATGGCTTCTAGTCATTCATCTTCAACAGCCGCGTCTCAATGGCAGCTCTTGCGTTTTCCAGCAACGCACGATGGTGGCCATACAAGTCTGCCGCGTCCTCGTCATGGAGATAGTCTTTAGCTCGCTGATTGGAACGCTCCGCGCTGGAGAGCTCAAATACATCGATGGTCTTTTTGCCTTTAGTCGAGCCGTTACGCTCTTGGATTAAAACTTTAACATCCTCCGATGTATAGGTGATGTGGTCGTCGAGGTCATCAAAGTAAGGATGTACGAATGAGAATTCTGACCGTCGATAGGTGCTTCCTTTGACCAATATTGGGTCGAAAGTTTTCTTAAGGTCGGTGTTGCACGTATAGCATGATAAAACTAAATTGGTAGGCCAAAACATCCACTCTCTATACGATTCCTTCGGGGCTATATGATCTCGGTGAGGGCGCTTTTCGAACAGTCGGCAGCCACAGTAAGCGCAGCGCCTCTTCTGTTCGATAAGCATGAGTCTCGTCATTTCTTGTTTGAAATTCTTAGTTGCCTGTTTTCCATGGCTCCAGGGATCTTTGGCCTTGGTTGTAATTGCATAATGCTTTAATTCTTTGACTAGCTTCCATCCATACGAGGGGACTATGAACCTTTTCAATTCAGACGCTCCATGTAAGTTTGGACTTCCTTAACTACTAGCGCCAGCGGCTCAATGCCTTTGTAGTTAATGCGAGATATCTTGGTCATGAAGCCGTTGAGAAAATCTCTGTCTTTTCCCCCGTCTTGGATGTGCTTAAGCACGGCGCTCAGTTCTCTCGTCAGGTGGTAGTTTGACGCAGACGGTATTTGCAATACGTTATACAAGACGGATTCGGAACCCCAACCCTCGAATACGCCATCTTGAACCTCAGCGACTATTTGATCCGACTTGCGCCCCAGCGTGACAATACTGGCAAGTCCATGCGCTACGCTTGACAGCATATGAGGCGAATGGGTCGCGATGATGACGTGGCTCCCAGTGGCCCCTGCTAAAGACTTTTGTAATAATTCCACGTAACGCTGTTGCCAAATTACATTGAGGCTAACCTCAGGCTCATCAATCACCACTAGGCAGCCAGGGGTCGCGTAGGCAATGACTTTCGCGCCGACTGACAGTAAATTTTGCTGCCCTGAACTCAACTCCTCAAAGCCCAACCACGATCTTCCCTCAAACAAAAGGCTTGGCCACACAGAAATACCAGCGCGACTCGCAGCTAAAAAACCAATCACAAGTCTACTCAGATTAGATTTGTCCTGCTCTTGAAGTGTGGCCAGTCTCAATGTGGCTCTCTCGACTTTAGAGTAGAGTTGAGTTTGAAGATTATTTTCCAGTAGAGTGAACAGCTCCTCAATATGGCCTGTCATAGCTAGCAGCTCCTCACCGCTGATCATGTCAGCCCTTCTAGAGCCCATGCGCCGCTCTAGCCGCTCTTGTATATATTCGAACTTGTTAGCGATTTTGAGGAATTTTCGTATTTCCTGAAGCTTACGTCTGTTGAACCCAAATGCGATTTCCCTGCCATTGCCGAAGACCATATCAATCCATGACCCAAATGCTTCCAGGCGCGTGCTATCGGCAAGCATTCGTATCACCGACTCAGCCACCGCTCTATCGGTCGATCCCGTCGTGGTCAGATTGGTCGCTTGTCTGACTCCTAGGTAATAATAGAATTGATCTTCGTCGATGCTATCTTGACGATAAGGAAACTTATCGATCACTAGGTTAGAAATGGCTAGGATTCTTGATGGAAGATGTGGTGTAGAAAGTTTTTTCTCTTCGGAGTGTTGGGCCCTTGTCTGATCTGAGATACCATGTGCCCTCGCCACTATTTCAATGCATGGCAGGTTGTGTGAGCCTGATAGTTGGCGATGATATTTTTCTTCAATTGAGTTTTGTGAATGTTGCTCATTAAAAGCATCTACTAGGCTGGCTAGCATGCGGCTTTTGCCAGTGCCATTTGCTCCAACGATAAAGGAGATGTGTGTTTTCTTTAAGTTGGCGTTCTCGCCGATAAATTTAACATGTCCGTCAGAGCCGTCTCCGAAGTCAAAGCGAGCACTTTCTAGCAAGTATGATGGTGTTTTCACTTGCAGACATCCTTGTATGTAAATAGTGGGAATACTACCCGTGTTTTACGGCCTAGCGATGCTGTTGGGCCAGCCTGTCAAGTTGGCTTTAGGGCGTCGCATTCAAAACATGATGTGTGGGTTGCGGGCTTAAAAGTAACCGATGTTGCATTCGATATTATCTTCTTATGACGTCAGGCTAAATCTGTTGCTTGCTGATTAGGTCGATTAGTTGCACCTGCATTTTTCAGGATTTTGGTTTTATGGTTCTGCCGTCGTCAGAGGGAGGATATGTGCCTGCAGCCGTTCGAAATTGAGCTCCATATCCGCCTCGTAGTAGATCCTTTAGACCAGCCTCAAAGGTGGCTCAGGTGGTGTGAGCATGAAGCGGCTTTCAACCATCTCGCGGGTAAGCCCACAAGCCTTGAGAGCTTTTCTCCAACTCGCATGATCCAGCAAATCCAGGGCGCGCTGCACCAGTCGAGGTGACTCCATCTCGATCTGATCATCGAGATCTTCCCGCCGTGTGAAGCCCTTACGATTCAGGTAAGTGAAGCCTGACTTGGCCTGCTCTTGGCTGATGAGATCCAGAGCCTGAGCCCGATAGATCAGAGCCTTGAAACTAACCTTCCACCTCAGCTTTAGCTCACCCAATGCTTGCCAGTTGAGATACCGGCCTCGCATTGCAGGGAATTCTCCTGCAAAGCTTGCCCTGGGCATCAAAAGGGCACTTGCGAATTGGTTGGCCTGATCTTCCGTGTGCCGGCAGCCCGTTTCCACACCTTGGTGCATCACCAGGTGACCGAGCTCATGGGCGATGTCGAAACGTTGTCTGCATGGGTTCTGCTTTGCGGTGTTGCGAACAATCAGTGGGCGCTTGTTGTGTAAGGAAAACGCGTCGATGCGATCATCCGCTTCAGCGATATTGACGACCAGCACTCCAATTTTCTCGACCAGTCTGGTGACGTTCGAGAGAGGCCCAAGCCCCAACGATTGCTCTCTACGAAAACGCTCAGCAATCTGTTCGATAGTATTGACACTTGTCACTGGTTCATCATGTGTCCGAAAGCTGATATCCGGGAACGCGACTTCTTTGTCGAGCTCATCAATCAGCAGTTCGAAAAGCTCAACCTGAGCTGCAATCGATTTCTTCACCGTCACAGTTGAGGCGCGCACGCTTCGGAAATGGCATTGCTCAAGTTCAACGGAGCTGCGTCTGGGCGCAAAGAAAAACTCCTGAGTGACGCCCAGAGCCGTGCTCAGCATTTCCAGCTGTACGGCGGAGGGAAATCCATTTACCTCCAGTTTGTGAGCATACTGCCGGGTAACTCCAAGCAGGTCACCGATGTCTGCAAGCGACCAGCCGGACGCGCAGCGCGCAAGGCGCAGCTTGTCCGGAGAGAATTCGTCGCCTAATGCCAGTTGCTGTGTTCTATCGTCCATCTACGCTGCCAGGTTCGTCGGTTTTTTTCGTGTCGGCGTCTTTGTTTCTGCGAACCACCAAAGGTTCCTCGATCTCGACTTGAGCAGGGAGATCGCTGGTTCTGACCGGCACGCTGGCCTTGTATTCATGTGCCCAGTGGCAAAGGATATTTTGGTTGATATCGAAGCCCACGATCGTGGCTTTGAACTCAGGGAATTCGAGGTCGTTGTTCCCATCGACAAACAGTCTCCAGGTGGAAACCTCGGGGCTGGCCTCGAAGAGACTCAGTTGGTACAGCTCGACCAGATTGGCCTTGAGCCGATGCAGTTTCTTAGGAGCATCAGGATCGTCGGTGACGATCTGTAGCAAAACTCCGTTGATGCTGATCGTGAAGTCCATGGTGCCGTTTCGCAGCTCAAGCCATGGCAGGGTCACATCGGCACCCAACGCCTTACAGAGCCCTTGAAGACGCCCGTAGAGCAGGGTCGCGCGGGTGTATGCGGTATCGTTTGGTGTAGATGCATCAGCCAGCGCCTGATACGCAACTGAGATCACTTCCTGGCAGACCAGATCCAGGTATTCGGGGAGCAACTCGGGTGCGAAATGACTTGGGTGCTGGATTTCGTGCATCGATACGACCTCGAAAACTGTGCAAATAAGGGATACTGTCAACCGGTATTTTTGTGCAGAAATCTTGGTTTGTCAACTGGAGGATCTGCAGGCTCTTCGCACCCAAAAGCGTCTCAGTCAGCGGATACCGAGCCAAAGCGTTTATTGATCGGTCGTGTCTATGCGAGCTCTGTAAGCAACCGACACAACGCATGGTTGGAGTTATGCTCAGCAGTTCCTGACATCACTCAACCAGCGGCACAATCCGCTGCAAAGTCCCAGGGTTCGCAAGCCTCGGAGAGCCCTCAATCTCATACACGCAGTGCTCAATCACGCGAGCTCCTTGCGCCTGCACGTTCCTGACGAACGCAGCCCCCGGCCTTTCCCCATCAGCGCCGCCTTGAGCGGAGGTGAACACCAGTACCGGAGGGAGCTCGACCCCCAGTGCTTCGTTCGGGCTCAGTGCGAATCCTGCATCCCATGAGTACCCTGCGAACTCGTCTGCTTTGATCATCCGATACATCTGTGACTGAGACACGAAAAGCTCATTCGACCTGACGTTCACAATGCGAATCAGGGCGTCATCCTTACGTCGAAGACCACGAGGAGAAAGCCGAATCAGATCGCCCTTTTTAGGCACTTTCGTATCTGCTGGAACTGAGCTGTACCGCCGGTTCAGCAGGTGGGCAATCTCAGGGCAGTCACAGATCACCGCGATGCGCTGAACGTCCTCTGCATCGATCCGTGCCTCGATCTCGGAGAGTTTCCGAAGGCATTGCTGGATTGGCAAAGCACCTTGCTGGCGAATGCGGACATCCACGGTGGGGAAGTAGCGAGACATCTGATCAACAGCTGCATTGGCCGGCAGGGTGGCATCGACCAGCGCAACCAAATTCACCACATTCTCCAGCTCTGCCAGCAGCTGAAAAATCTCGAACAAGGGCAACTGATTAAACTGATGTACGACGATTGCCTGCGCATGAGCGCCATCTGTAATTTCGTAGAACGGGACAGGGGCATGACCTAACTCATTTTCATAGGCCTCGCTCCTGGCCTTCGCGATCGTCACCGAGGTCGGAACGGTATTCGTCAAAAGCTCCGAGACTGCACAGTACTGCTGGGTGAATTCGACGGCTGCTTTGACATCGTCATATCGAACGAGCAGTACGCGTGAATTCAGTGCCAGGGTCACTTCGTCGAGCATGTCGAAAGCGAACATGTCCGGGGTGAACGCGCTCAAGCGGCTGAAGGCGTGTTCAATCTCACGCTCGCTATAGGTTGGGTGAAAGGGCGTGCAGATCCTGGTCAGATGATGGCGTACTGCGCTCTGCAGGATATGGTTCGACTTGAGCTGAACGTGGCCCTCCGTCGCCACAACCCAGCCGTGGCCCTCACACTCGCGAATCGCCTCAAGCACATCATCCGAGCCCGCGATGACGCTGCCGATAACATCACCACCGCCAGCTACCTCCACCGCATTTACCCCAACCACGTCAGCCCCACACCCATAAACAGAAGCGACCTCAACAAGGGTGTTCCCCGCCGTTGACTGGGCTTCCAGATGCCTTAGCAGTGCCCAGGCCTTCCTCAATCCAGGCGTCTGATCGAAGCCTGGATGATCCAGAACTGAGTCGTCATTGGTCTCAAGAAACGGCAGTGCCAGTGGGGGATGAATAAGGAGGAAGCAGGCGTTTAGTGGCAGACAAATCACCATCTGCTCCGCACTGGCTTGATCGAATTCTTGAATCATGATTCCAGACACCGACTCCTGGAAGGCCTTGTACTCCTGCCATGCGAACTGCAACTGGGCCGTCTGAGCATCGCCCAGGTGCTTCCCAAGAATGAACCGACTCTCATGGTCAAGCAGCTGCCGCACACTGCGCTGTTCCAGCAAAGCAGCTTGTTCCAAAACGCTCGCGAGTCCGGACGGCGGTGAGTATTGGGGGAGCGCTTTCTGTGTACCAACGAAGCCCGCCAGTGCCCTGCATTCATCGTATTCCACGCAAAGAGCGGGGTACAGGTAGGTAATGACCAGCCCTCTACCGCGCTTAGCGATGGACGCGCGATAGGTCATGCCGGGGAATATGGGTTTCGACACTAGCTCCGGATCGAGCTGCGCCTTGAAGGATGTCCCGGTGGCCAGCGATAGGAGATGGAATTGCCGCTCGCCACCCAGCGTGAGCGTGAATTTCCGGACGAAGTAGTACTTTGCCATTGGCCTGATGCACCGTTGGGTAGAAAGACAGGGGAATGAAGCTGGACGGAATCTGCTGTAGAGCCGCGAAGCGGGGCCTGCCAAGGGCCCAGTCAGAACGTGAGGATCTTCCCTGACCGAATGATCTCTTCCCGGAAAGCCGCACGCTTCAAGCCGCGCTCGGCATCTCGCAGCTGGGTTCTGAGCAGCTGGATCTCGGTTCGTAAGCTGGCCAGTGATTTGTCGTACTGCGAATGGGCCTTGGTGGAGGGTTGAGATCGCACATGCTCCAGCAGCAGCTCAGCAATCTGGGACAGCTCTGGCCCGCCACGCCCCTCGTAGAAGACCTGCCTGGTAAGACCCACCGTCCCGGCCAGCCATGCAAGGTTTATCTTGCCGGCCCGCATCGGCACGCTCTTACCTGACTCGATGATCTCCAGAGCTACCTGGCGCAGCCTCTTCGCCGACTCCAGTTCCGGTTTCATGGCGCGTAGCACCTCATGCGGCGAACCGCCTCCAGAAGCATCTCCAGAAGCACTCCCGGCTGACCTAGCCCCAGCTCCCAACCCAACTTCAGCCTCAGCATTGGAGATACGATCATTCAGTTCACGCACGGGCATTCTTCCATTCGACATAGGGGGCAATGAGTGTTGAGTCGGCTATCGGTTTCGGGATGCCGCTGACATCTGAGAGGTCGGTCAGGGTGTCGTTTATGATCCGAATGGCCCGCTTGTGATCGAGGATCCTGTCCACCAACTGGCAGGTCACTTCATACTCGCGCTGGTACTCAGCCACTCCGCTGGCCTTGGTAGCAACGTCCTGAGACCGGGCAGCCTGCACGGGGCGTTTCGACAAATCGTCCACGATGTTGCGAAGCTTGGCGTTCTCCTCCTCCAACTGGGTGTTTCGGATCATGACCGGATGCAGTGGATCTATGTCCGTGTTGTATGGGGTGGGTGGGGTACCTCCATCGCCAAGGAGCCCTGGGTAAGCGTCGAGGCACTTCCTGTATGACTTTCCGCGCTTCAAGAGCAGGCTGCGGTCGATGCCGCATATACGAGCGACTTCATCTGCCAACTGACTGATGTTTTTGAAGGGCTCAGCCTGTTGTTGAAGGATCTGCAAAGCGGCATGGATTCGAGCGATCGTTGCCTTGAGTTGTGCTGCACCTCTTCGCTCTTTAGGCGTTGGGGTAGACAGAGCATTGGTGGGTTTTCTTTTCATGTTCAGTTGTGCGCAGTCCCACGAGCTCGTCTGGCCAATTAACCTAACTTGGACAGACGAGTTCGCCAGGTCATCTCAGTTTGCCCCTGCCATCGGGGCTTGATGATTGAGGAGGAGGGCAGAGGGCTTGCTCAGCGCATACGCGGAGATTTCCTCGAATGAAAGGCCTGTACCGCCCATGATCGACAAGATCTGCCCAATGTAGATTTCCCTTTCCTCGAATGGTTGGTTGGCAACCTGGAGGAATTCCGGGTTACGTGCCAATTCATCAAGAATCAGGGGGTAATGTTCTGAAGCGAAGGCTGGGAACTGGGAGGCGTCTATCAGCATCGAAATAACGCGCTGTTTGGGATCTGCCATATCAACACTGTGACGAACAGCGTTAGCAAGGTCACGATGACGAGCGATGTACCCGTTCGAAAATTTTTCTTCTCGCCAATTTTTCTCCAAGATCTGGATGACTTGGCGATAACCAGCCAGCTCCAGGGTGCAAAGCGAAAGTTCGTTGTAAATTATCTCTGTGCTGGACGATTTTGGTTGGTGTTTAAGGGTTTGTTGAAGTTTTGGTCTGAGTTGCTCCACACGACAGGCAAGATCGCGGACTCTTGCATTCAGGGCAGGTAGATGATCGATCCCGAATACTGCGTAAGGGCAAATACCACAGGTGCGAGCCTTTCGCGTGAAAGTCATCAGCTTTTTCGGGCAGTCACCATCAAGAGCACAAATGCAACAGTCTAAGAACTTTACGCGCTGAGTTTTAGTGCTGGCAATCAAGTCCAGGCCTGTCTCGTCGGCGTTCAAGATATCAGGGATTACGGAGATGAGATGCTGGTCGCGCACGGTCTCTTTGCGGTTCTGTTCCCAGCCTTTAACCAGCGCCGAATTAGGCGATGATGGGCTGGGAGGACTTCCGGTCAGAGCTGCAAACGCATGCTCGGAGACCGCTCTGTTGGCGGAATCAATCAAGGCCAGAGCTTCTTGATGAGTCGGCACTACATAATGCGCGCTTGTATACTTCTGAGCATGACCGACTTGCCCTCCGATAATGGCGTAATCAAGGCTCGCATAGATACGGCGATGGGTAATCCATGTGGCCCGCAGAGCATGTGGAGTATGTACTGCCGACCAATCTCCAGCGGCAGTGCGTTCTACGAACTCATGACGACGCTCTGGAGGTACGAATTCGTTGTATATCTCCTGAAATCCGCGAAGAACCAACGTCCATTTTAGGGTGTAAGAAGTGTCAGAAAACGGAGCGCCGTTATTGAGCCAAGGGCTACGGAAAAGAGGGTGGATCTTGCTGTATTTTTTAGTGCTCTTAGGGTCATTTTGATAATGCACGCCTGTGTATTTTTTTCCGTACTCCCTGGTTTGGAAATGGCGTTCCTGGAGCAGCACATCCATGACTTTATAAGGGAGTGTGATGGGGCGGCTTTTTCCGCTTTTGTCCGTATTGAGATAGAGGATGCAGCTGCTCAGGCTTCCCCTCATAGAGTGGTCGTAATATTTATCAAAGCTGCGGATATCCAACCATTGGCAATTTTGCAGGCGCAGCCCTGAGAAGAGAGCCGTTGTGAGCATCCTCACCTGTGACAGCCATGGAACGTAAATTTCGCTGCTAGGTGATTTGTATTTTTCACTTTTCCACGAGTAAGCATTGATGATTTTTTTGAGCGGTACCTCCAATTCCTGCGAGGTGTCATTCGGGTTCCACAACTTGATGGAATAAGAGATTCCGTATTTTTCGAGGTCGATCCAGCTGCTGTTTTTTAGATCCAAAGTGTCTTGGAAGCTATAGATACCTCTGAGGCATTTGTTTTGAAGCTCGACCCCGATAGCGTCGAGTGCGAGCATATAGGCTTCCACCATCAACATTGAGTCGATGGGGAGGGGGATTTTGTCACTTTTACCTGCCGAGCCACTTCCTGTGGAGTCCAAATCTGGATGGATCGGATTTTTATAGAGGCCACTGACTAGAGGTTCACCATTAGGCATTACTACGTTGCCGTTCGCTATCGCGACTTCGAAATATCGCCATATCGAAAAAATGAACCTGGCTTTGGTTTTGATGCTGCGCTTCAGGTCGTAAAACTGCATCAGTGTGAGCGGCAAATCGATTTTTGAATTGTCCTTTGGGTTGCTTAGGTTGCTATTTTTGGACGTACGATGCCAAAAAATGGAGCGGTGAAAATTCTCAATGTTGGTCGGGATCTCGATGCCGCTGTTGGGGTGTTTGCTAAGCCAAGTAGGCAGATACCTACCTAGGTAATCCATCAGAATATGTATGTATCCAACTTCTTGCTTTCTGCTGTTAATGCTTATGAGTTCTTCAATGTGTTCAAGGTGCAGCTCGCCAGCCTTAATCCAACAGGACAAGTTCTTTTCAATGTCTAGGTGGTCCTGGGTATTGTAGTAGCCGTTCACCCAGTCATAGTTATAAATAGTTGGTCGGCGACGACCAGGCAAAAGAGCATACTCCTCGGGGGGAGTAAGTCTTGTGCCTCCTTTTTGGTTTCCTCAGCTCGCGTATTTTTTTCTTCGGTTCGTTGTTTGTCCTTGTGTTTTCGGCCATCTATTCCTGAGGCGTAGCGGGCTCTTCTGGATTGGAGATTCTCATTTTTTGAGTAATTATTACCCATCGAGCCCCAGTGTTTGACGAACTGCGCATAAGATTTCCTGTTCTCGGTGCTCGAAATTTCGAACGTTGTGGCACTTAGGTGAGCATGATAGCCTTCAAGAAGCCGGGCTTGATCCGGGCTTACAATTTTTGGATGCTCTCTGGCAAATAGATGAAGCCATGTTAGGTAGGAAAAATCAGTGCATTTGCTACCCTTCTTAGACTTGCTTTTTATTTCACGTTGCTTGTCGACTACTACAGGCGCTGCTTCCCACAACTCTTCAAATACAATGTCTTCGGGCCGCTGCCAGTTGACTCGGTATTGAAAATTTCGAGTGCAGCGATGCAGATTCGATGTCTTGACTCCCGCGATCTTGTGGATAAAGCCCTGCGATCTATCAATCAGCTCCGGATACTTAGCCCATACGCCACTGATGTTGAAGTCATGAGGGAGTGTGGCATTCCCCTTAGTCCACAAGAGAACAAACATTGTCCGAATGGGGATGCGAATGCCGCTAACATCTTTAGGATGCGGGGCAGCCTCGCCAGTGAGTGCCGTATACAAAGGTAGGGCAAGATCGAGCTGTTTGTCGGGAACCAGGCAGAGATTGTAGAGTGTCGTGAGCTCCGGGTAGGTCAATGCACGACCCTTGCGAATCCTCAGGAAGATGGATAACGCCAGCCGGTGCCTGGCTTGCCTATCCGTCAGGAACTCAGGATTGGCTTTCCCGGGCACGCTCTCGGCATCCATGGCTTTCTGAGCCAGTTCTTGCAAGATGGCCGCAGCATTTTGTAGGACATCATTGCCGTGCAGGGTGAGGCTGTCGGTGGTGTTGATCACGCTTCTGGGCCCCGCTCAAGCAGTTCTTCGCTCAAACGCCCGTAGGCCAGGCCACGGTAGTGGTCAATGCTTTCGCCCTTGCCTTGGTGGTACACGAGCTCGTTGGCAGCATCGACGTCCACAAGGGTGTTGATGCCCAGATCTGCGGCATAGATCTCGGTACTCCGGAGATCTGCGTGCCCCATCAGCAACTGAATTTCAGGTAGGTCGAGGCCCGGCTTGGGTCGGCCCGGCACCATTACGTAGTTGCGCGCCCAAACCCCGAAGAGGTGTCGGAAGTCGTGGGACGAGTAGTTTCCCTGGGGAGCGACGAACTTCAGTTTTTTCTGAGTGGCTTGAATGCGGCGGTTGATCGCCTTGTTGACGCTGTTTGAATTGAGTTCGCAGAGAGGTACACCGTAGGTGTCTTCATCAAGCGACAGCAGCAGCCAGCGGCTTTCGGAGCAGGGGCGCACAGCCATGTAGTCAGCCAGCTTCTGCCAGAAAATGGATTTGAACGGCTCGAACATCGTCACGACAGCAGTCTTGCGACCCTTGAACCCAAAGCGCTCCTTGTTCGTCGTGTCACGCAGGCCATCGGGATCTTCTATGCGAATGATCCTCTTGTGGGCGTCAACGTCCTCCAGGCGAACCCCAACCGCTTCCGAGAGCCTCAGGCTGCCAAGTCCCAAGCTCCAGATCAAACCGTCCAATGGCGTTGGGGCGCTCTCAAGCATGGGTAGGATATGTGGGAGGCCAATGTGTTTGGCCGTCCGGTCTTTCTTGATCTTGGGGGCGCGCAGGCCGCCTCGGGCTATCTTTGCGCCAGCACCAAGGGTGGGTTTGACCTGCAGCGTGTTGGCGTGTATTCGAGCTAATTCCTGAGGGCTGCGCACCCTGGGATTGAGTTCCGGCAACGCATTGATTTGAGTCTGGGGAGGCAGACCAGTCAGTACGGAGGTCAGTTCTGCCTGCTCAAACGTGATTGCGCTGCAGACGTTCAGCATGCAATTGGCGCCTGCGATGTATTGCCCGGCAGATTTGGGGGAGATCGTTTTGCGGCCCGTTCGGATGAATGCCTGGCGGACGATCGGGTCTTTGGCCTGCGCTCCGTCGATGAGATATGACGGGAAAAGGTGCATGGTTTTTGATGCAGTCGCAGGGTCGAGTCGGCCAGAGAGGGCGCCGGTCTCATAGAGGAATTCGGTGAATACCCGCCCACCTCTCTCCATTGCGATAGCCGAGTTTCGCGAGTAAGTGATGCCGATATCGCCCCAGAGGTACTCGGTGAACTCATTGTAGAAATCCAATGGTGCACCTGTGGCTGTCTCGTAGAGCCTGGGTGGCTCGCACTTGACTCGCGTAAGGCTGTTCATCGCCTCAATGCTATTACCAGCGGTTAGCTGTTTTTGGGAAGCGGTGGGAGGTTGATTCGAGCCATGGCCTACTAGGGCAATCTTCGATTTACGCATATATTGACAGTAACCTCATATCATGGTTTAATCTTGCGAGCGGAATGGTATTGACTGTAAAGTTAAATTTGAAATGACATAATGTTCTTATTGTTGAGTTTTTTATGCCTTTTTTTGCGTTTTTAACGCAGGATGTTGCTACTCAGCACGACTTTTAACCACCACTCGTATTCTCGCAAAGCCCCGTAATTCAGGTTTCTCCGTCTCCCAGCGCCCCGATCGCACGCCAGGCGTAGGCCGTTGAGCAGTCAGTGTGCTCCGGCCATCAATTCCATGATTTTTCGTCCACTTTCGCGCCGCACCAAGGATCAGCCGGATGCCGCCATCCCGACGAACAGCCATATCAGAGGCGATCTTCACGACGGTCGACTTCGGCGTTTTGCGGTAATTTATGCTGGCATGAAGCCATATCCAAAGCAGGACGCGCCCTCCCGGCAAGGGTCTTTGATCCCGACTCGCTACCGTTTCTGTGCGCTTATTTCAAGACAGGAACGACCATGCCGAGCGGTGGCACCGAAAATATTGCTAGGCTCGCGGAGCTCGTTTTCAAACGAGATCTTCAGTATCTTCCGCTGGAAGATAGAAGGGCCGGCGAACCTCAACTTCGCCTGTGTGAAGAAGGAAACATACACGCCCTTGAAGAAGACTGAGCACACGCATCCAACCGACATGGTGTTCAAGTACGCAGACCCCAGATGTGAACAATGCCGTCTACCTTCTTACCGATTTGAAGGGCTATGCGGTGGGCTCCATCACGCTGGACTCGATCAAGAAGGCCTTGGAGTCCTTGGGCAAGGCCATCGGCTGCGCCCGTGCATCGACGGGGTGAGAGGCGCGTTACCACTTGGCTATCTTCACGCTCGTTTCGGACAGGGTCATAGTAAGTGCTGCTGATAGTAGTGATCGAGCCCGCCATGGGAGAGTCAGTTCTGTGATGATCTGAACAGGTACCGACATGCATCAAGATGCACGGCGCATTTCCTTTTCGTTAACTGGGGCGGGGCGGGCAGTTGCCTCAGCATTAACTACTCGCTGAGAGACAGAGCACCAAGTTGGATGGCATAGTGATATGGCTGACGAGGCAGCGACAACACGTTTGCACGGCCATTCTAACTAGATGGGTGGTTACCTATGATAGCGATGGGAGTTAGCCGCTCCGACCTATTCAGGCCTCAGCGGTTTGTTGATATTGTTGACCGGCGCTTAGTCGATCTCCCTGGAAGTTATTTTCTTTTGAGATGGTTGCTGACTGTCCGCCTAGCGACGCCAAGCCGCCTCGCAACTTCAACTTGAGTCAGGCCCTGATCCATGAGCACCCTGGAACTCGGCATCTAACAGCTAAGCCACAAGAACGCGGACAGACTTCACATCGGTTTTTGCCATCCGGACTTTACGTAACGGAACCTCGGTTCCTGAACCTTGGGGCCGCCGTGATCTTCGCCCTCAATCCTGAATGACTTGGCCATGAGATCTCGCATACCACCTAGGCGCTCCATTGCGGTGAGCTCCTTGGTTATGTCCTTCACGACGGTTGTGAAGGCTTTGGTCGATTCTGTTTTCATGAACTCAGGTGTCGAGAGAGCGAAATCGCGGTCAGGTAGTGAAATCCCGAATAGGCTGGTGACTGAGCTTGCCGTTTTAATGAGAAAGCTGCCCTGAATGCCCTGAGTAGACCGTACACCGTAGCTACGTCTAAGGTCGCCGCAAATCTTGTCGACGTCGTCCATGAGCTTCGTAACGCGCTTGTTGCCGCTCGCAATGCCCTGCTCGTCGAACGCAATGCGAATGGCTTTGAGCGTTTCACGCATGGTGACGAAATGACCTTCGTTGCGGAGCTGTCTGGCAGCCTCAATGGCATTGGAGACGCTACCAGTAGATTGAGTTAGCCACGCCGAGAACAAGGGCAGATCCAATGCAACAGTTTGGGTTGCTCCGTGTGATTGGATTTCCGAAATGCTCGTTCTTGTCTTGTCCGCGAGGTTGGCCAGGAGTCGGGCGGTGAAATCATGGCCAAAGGCGCCGACTTTTTTCATCCAGTGCACCTGATAAGCGTGCCGGATGGGGTGGATGAATGAGTCAGCTTTCAAGTGTTTGGCGGCAGTCGAGTAATAAATGGATTTATAGGCGAGCCAATTTAGGGAGGCTACGAACATCTCCAACTGCCTTGTGGGGCCACCATAGTCGCCCCGGCTGCTTTCTGAGAACTCTGACTTACTGAACACGTGACCATCCGAGCTTACAAGCTTGACGTCCTTCGACCAGCGCCCGCGCGTTTCGCCTGCATCACTCAACTCTGCGAAAATAGCTGCACTTAAAGCGCTGTACTTGCTGTATTCCTCAGAGCCACGGTAGCCCAACATCCTCATGGTCAGGTAATACACGCTGGAGGCTTGATCCCAGGTGCACACCATGTTCATTTTTAATTGCTCCAATAGGGCGCTGAAGTCCTCATCCACAAATTCTCCCCCCCGAATTTCGGGACGGATTGATGCCGCTTCCTTTTGCGCGACCGCATCCACCTCCTCAAGACCAAATTCAGTGGGCGCCAAGAACCGAAGGTAAGGAAATTGCTGTTTCCGACTGTCTCTATGCTCAGGCTTGTAGTTGTCTATGCAGAGAAGATCATCGTAGAAGAGATTGCCTTGCAGAAAGTTCTCCAAAGCACACAGATCCCCGTTGATCGTGTCGCTGGTCTTGACTGCTACCGCCCCGGTGGCGCGCTGGACGGCTGTGAGTGTGGCATTGTCGATCAGTGCATACGTCATGGGTCGATAGTCTTGTCTTGAGATGGCCAGAAGGACATTCGTTGAGGTGGAGGAGTAATTACGTTGCCGAGGCCTTAACTGCTTTCTTTACGGAAAACTCCTGCTCGCTCCCATCACTGAACTTCACGACGAACCCCTGCGTGGTGCCACCATTTGGGCCGCTCCCACGCGCGATATTGCGCGCGTAAAACGCAACAGGATTTCCTGGCGTTGGCCAGTTGGTGGCCTGGCAATACCGGACGTACAGCTCTTCGAGCAAATCGAATTCAGTGGAGCCTTTGATATCTCCACCGCTGACGAGGTTTCTGTCACGCATGGCGTAAAAAAAGCGCTCCGCCTCAATTTGGGATGAAAAACGCTGACCTTTGATGACCAGTGGGTTTGGCATTTTCGTTCCTCTCTGCAGGGTTGCTGGCAGACTCGTCAATTGGTGGAAGGCCTGAATCCCGATAAGCCTCCCAGCATCCGTTCTCGCCCGTCCACCATCACATCTCAGCGACCGCCCATTGCATCACATCTTTCTCAAAGCTGGTGAGCTGGAGGCGCTCCACCCGAGGGGCAAGCAACCGCAGTTTTGCCAGCAAGTCGTTCAGGTGCTCTGATGGCAAGATCAGGTGCTTGATCTTGGTCGAGATCTGGGTAGGAATTCCGTATTCGTCGAGTGCGGTGAGCAGGGGATCAAGGAACATATTTTCCAGTTGCTCAGCGAAGAAGCTGAAGTCTCCAGGTTCGTACCCCTCTTGCTCCAGTACGTCGACCTGGATTTTGTGAATGGCCATGATGTCCCGAGGCAACCTGAAGCACACCATGTTTCTAATGAATTTCAGGCGCAGGTTAATAGCTTCGCTCGCTGATACATTCACCCACCGATTTTCCACCGCTTCGCTCAGGTAGGCCGGCAGGTTTTTCTGATTTCGGAGCTCGTTGATGTGCCAGGCTAACTGAGAGCTGGACGCGATCTGGTACTCCATCAGGTTCTCGCCTTCCAGGCTGTAGACCAGCTCACACAAGTAGTTCAGCTGGTCAGGCTCAGGGATGCCTTTCCAGCTTAACAATTCGTGGTTGTCTGGAAGCTCACCTATGATCGTTTTCGCGACCTTGACCTGCCGCTCGATAGGAATGTGGCGATTTTCGATTAAGGTCGCGGGTGACAGCACCTCGTTGGCATACGCTTCCTGGAGCCGGCCTCGCGAGATGTCCGTGAGGTATTCGTTTTCTAGTTGCATCAACAGGCCGATAGGTGAAGTCTCATCCTGATGGCCGATGGGGTACTCGACGGTCAATCCCTGCTCAACGGGCGGGGCTTCGAGCATGAACACCTTGCCGATGAAGTATTTGTTCATGCGGCCAGCACGCCCGGAAATGTTCTTGTAGGTGAAGTAGTCGAACGTGGACGTTTTGAGGCGGCGGTCATAAATAATGACGTTTTCAGCCGACGTATTGACGCCCTCGATCATCGTGGATGTGCAAATGATTCGCTTGATAACGCCATCGTTGAATAGCTTGACGATGTACTGCTGCAGCGCGCGAGGCACCCCGCCATGGTGTATCCCGATGCCCAGGGCTATCGCCCTGGCAACGTTCCATTCCGGGTGGTAATGCTTGGAGATCCAGGCAGCGATTTCTTGCGTCTCCGGCACCGGGGCCAACCCGGCATCTTGGATCAAATACTCAGCGACTCTGTTTGCGCTTGCCGGCGCCTGACAGTAGATCAGGGTAGGGGACTCCAGCGTCCTGACCAGCTCCAGGAGCTTTTGTGTGCGCTGTTCAGAGCGCATGCCCAGATTGAAATTCTGGATATCGACCGCGACGGTGCTGTAGTCGGACGGGATGAAATGGTACTCGTAACCGTCCAACCCAGAGATCTTCTGAATGTGCGGCCCTAGCATGTAAAACTGTGCACCGGTCTTTGCGAGCTTGTGGAACGCCAAGCTCAGATCGACGGCGCGTGTGCTTCCATTCTTATCACTCGCCAAATCGATTTTGTAAAATTCGTCCAGGATGAAGAATCCCACATCATCCAAGTCTGGGCGCTGGATGACTCGCTCCTGCGTCAGCAAGTACACGTTAGTGGCGTCTGGCACAGCTTCCTGGCTGGGATGCGTGATCAGGTTGAAGTCCCGGAAGCGCTTGACCAAGCGGCGTCGGGTTTCGTCGATTAACGCAATGGTGGGAACGATCACCACCACCTTTTTGAACCGTCGCTGGGCAAGTACCGCGTCGATGACCAGGCTCTTGCCGACACTGGTGGAGGCGCTCAGGACGACGTTTTGACCCTGCATGATCAAGCTGAAAACGTGTGCCTGAAGGTGATGAAACACCATGCCAGGCTCTACACCTTCAACCCTGTGAGCCTCGTAAGCCAAGCGGTCAGACAAGGCCATGTTGCTCAGGTGGGGCGTGATGTAAGGAAAGAGCCCAACAGCTCGCACCATGTTGAGCAGGAGCGATTGCTCGACTGCGTCAAAGAGTGCGAATTTGTCGAGCGCCCGGATCACCAGGTCGCGTCCTTCCCAATCGGAGTTGCTTCGGTTGACGATGGTATTGATGGCGAGCAGCACATCGACTGTTGAAGCTCCCTCATCACTGAGGTTGGCCAGACTGTTCTTGATCGTTTCGTAGTTCATTACCGCATCGTTCCTTGAGATCGCCGAAGTTGGCTTGGCCAGCTCGGAATACCTTCACCCTGTAGTGTTTTCAGCTGTGCAAATTAACCGCACGCCCGAGGTCATACCTGCAAGTCTTCCAGTGTTTTGCAGCGAGCATTGAAGGCATTGGTCAGCTTCTCGATGCTCTCCATTGGCACGAGGAACACCATGACCTTCACTTGCTTGATGTTCTCTGGCAACTGGGTGGTGAAGGTGCTGAAGTGGGCTTCGATCTCTTTTCTGAGGTGGTTCACGTAATCAGCTAGCCAGCCTGATGAGAGTGCGTGACTGTTGTAGGTCAACAGGATAGGGAAGCAGAGGACGTTCAGCATGTCATCGACTGGCGAGTTTCGATGCAGTGCCTGGTTGAAGGCGTCCGCTTTCGGTTGATGGTGAAGAGGCTCGCGCAGGTTGATGATGATTTCGCGTTCTGACGACAGTACCGTTTCCGAAATGGTAGCGTCCAAGACGCCGCAGATCTGGGCCAACGTCGCGTCCATGTTGCCTGCTTCAATCAGGCGCGCGAGCCCTAGCCATAGCTGATCGTCCTGGCCAGGTATCTGGACAATGTGGGCGTTGCCAAATTCGGAGAGCTTGCCACCGGATTTATAGAAAACCTTGCATGCCACGGGCTCGCTGTTTTGGCGGCTGCGCAGGATGGCGTGGAGGATCAGTTCGGCGACCAGCCTATCGCGAGGCAGCTCGCTGTCGCTGAAGGCATTGATGGAACGAGCGAGCATGGCCTCGGCATTGTGCGCGAGGATGTTCACGATCTCGCTCGCCTTGAGTGAGAATTCTGGGAGCCATTCGACCAGGTGTTTAGCAAAACCATCGTGCCGCCATGCCTTCAGCGCGTAGCGAACGTCGAAGCCGGAAAATGTGTGCAGCAGGCCTTCATCGGTGCTTGCGTGAAACTCGACCAGGAAGGGATCTGGACGTTTTTTGTAGGGTTTGGCTGTAGCCGTTGACTGGTCATCTGCGGCCTCTAGTAGCTGCTTGAGGTGGGCCAGAGCCGGAGCCCGCAGAATGATCTTCGTCGATGCTGCTGTTTTCACGTTGGCCGTGGCAGCCTTGTCAGCCATCTCCAAGAACTCATCGTAAATAGCCTGCATCTGGGTATTGTTGGGGCGGTTCCCGAAATCCTCAGCAAGCTTGGAGAGGGCCTTGATGTTGACCGCTTCTAGTGCCTCCACATCCCCGTAGACCTGCCAGACGCAGTTCTCTGCCCAGTAGGCAAAACTCCGATTTTGTGGGGAACTGAATGTCTTGAACTTCTTGAGCAGGGCCTTGCCTCGGGCCGTGGTGGTGTCAGGCAGATTCCGCTTATCCAGCTCGGTTTTGAAGCCGTTGAGAATCTTTGCGACGTCGCGCTGTGTCACAATTCGGAAGCGGGCAGGGCCAGAACGAACATCGCAATTCAGCGATTTATGGAGCAAGGAAGAGTTGGCTTTGGTGCCATCCAGCTTGGTCACCTCTTCCATATTCCATTTGTGGTCACCCTCAGTCGTCTTGACCTGAATGTACTCGTTGACGAGCTCCCCAGCGCACTGAAATACGGCCACGATATCGTCGGCGGTCTCGCACTCTACTTGGGAGTAACTGCTATCGCGCAGCATCTTGAAAATGAAGCTGACGGCTACATGGTCTTGATACTTGAAGCCTTGCCTCGCAGCGGGCCCACCTTTGTTGGATGGGCTAGTAATACGCACCATGACATCCCTGTATCGCGAGTAATTTCCAGAAATGGGCATCCGATTGATCAACCTAGGTGACAAATACGGAGCCTGCTGATAACGCAACGCTACCACTAATAGCAATTGGCCGGCTATCGGCAAAATTGAGTAAACCGACGATTGCCCGCACCGATTAAGCAGGTACCCAATACGCTTGAGAAGTTCGCTAGGTGAGCGGGGCGGTAGCCAAATTTGGTGAGTGCTGGCGACCCAGTTTGGACGCAAATCGAGTCTAACGAACTCGACCTGTAAACCCAGAAAATGACTTGTTAATCTAGATGGTTTACAGGTCATTTTTTCGGTTTACACCGTCCGTAGGCTAGATTCTGGAAGGCCCGGATCAAGGCATCGTTAGCGGGGAATACCATTCAAACAAGGAGCGATAGAGCCCAATGAGCAACTCTCGGCATTGGGCTGCTGAAGCTCGTGAACACCAAAGCGGTACGCCAAATATAGGGCCACCGATAACCGAAGCTACAGAACGGGGTAAGGATACCTGATTGCCCTGAGCAACATTCCCCTAGTTTTCGGTGGTAGGGGAGCGATCCCATAGAAAGCCTACCGTCGAGCGGCTCATCCCAAGCTGCCTGGCGGTTTCGGCTTTCGTCAGCCCAGCATTCTTGCTCTCAAGCACTTGCTGCAGTTTCAGAGGATCGGCTGGGCGCGCGGCGGGGCGCTTCACAATCTCTTTACCGGTCAACTGCGCTGCGATATCGCTCGGGCTGATCTTCGCTTCTATCGCCTTCAGTTGGTCTGCTGCTTCTGTCAGCACGGTCGAGGTGGGGACATTGTCTCGTGTCGCAATGACAAGGGAGAGCAAAGCAACCGGGCTCAGGTTTAGGGCGGCGGCGAGCTCTGTGAACTTGTCGAGGGTAGGGGAGCTGACCGCATTCTCGATCTTCGCTGCGTAGGTGCGCGAGATAGCATGGCCCAGCCCTTCCTGGGTCAGACCCAAGCTTCCTCGGACTGTCCGTATAACTGCTGCAAGCGCCGGCCTTATCAACGCAGATCCCCTTAAAACTGAGGATGTAGCCACGGCGCGATGTACAGTTACACAGCATATAGTGTATAAAACCGATCATGCGCGTCGCTGTGGATGCCTTATGCCGTCCACGTCATGGATGGCTTGTGAGAGGTGTCATTAGCTTGGCACCCCTCCAAGCCTTTGCTTCCTTGGAAGACAGCGTGGGAGCGGCGTTCAATAAACCGTTAAATCGTCAGTTGCTTATGCTATGTCGTTGCAAACCCTATGGAGGGTGAAGGTTTGAAAGTCAGGATCTACTCAGACCTGCATCGTGAATTTCACCCTTGGAATCCCCCCGATTGTTCAGGCGTTGACCTGGTGATATTGGCTGGAGACGTCGACAAAAAGACTCGCGGTGTCCAGTGGGCCAATGAGTCGTTCGAATGCAAGGTCGCCTACGTCATGGGTAATCACGAGCTGTACGGCGGTCATCTCGATCGCACGCTGCAGAAGATGCGGGATGCCGCTGCGGCGCACGTGCATGTTCTGGAAAACCAGATCTTGGAGTTGGCTGGCGTCAGGGTGCTTGGCACGATGAGCTGGACAGACTTCACGAGCACTGGCGACCAGGTTGCCGCTAGCAACATGGCGAGAGAGTGGATGACAGATTTCAAACAGATCAGGACAGATAGTAACTACCGTCGCATCCGTCCAGATGATCTGGTCAGCCGAAATCAGCTGGCCAAGGCGTGGCTGACTGAGCAATTGAATCAACCCTATGAGGGCAAGACGGTTGTCGTGACCCATCATTGCCCGTCCTCGGTTGTGGCCGGAACTCAAAATGAAGGGCATCTCAATGCCGCTTATACCAACGAGTGGGCAAGCCTGATCGAGAAAAGTGACATATGGGTATTCGGCCACACTCACCATGCCGTCGATGTAACACTTGCCGGCTGCCGATTGATTTCAAATCCGCGAGGCTATCCAAATGAGCCTACGGGTTTCGATCCGTTTTTTGAGATTGAGATCTGATGTCGAGTTCAATGTTGAAGTATGAGTTCAGGGGCAAAGAAGGTGGCTCGGCTCCTAATCAAACTGTTCCCACCGAGGTTGTACAGGCGCGAAATCTGGATTGGGGTGTGACTGTAGATGCCTACTTGGTCGGGGCGGCCAGGGTAGGAGATCGCTTTGCGGCAAGTGTTTTTCACGATTTGTCGGGCGTTAATGAAAATGCCATGACTGTAGTAACTCCCCCTCTGCAGGAGGTTGAGCGCAGGTGCGGATTCAAATTAATGCGAAGTGTAAGTGGTGCGGACTACTTTGTTATTGCCAGTGAACTGAGTGACTCAATGTTTTAAGTGCAAGCTATATGTGCGTGCTTGAGTTCGACAAGCGCTGTTGGCATTCTAGCAACTGCAAATGATCAGTTTTGAGAGTGCTTCCTTTCCTGCCAAAAAAACGGTGGGGTAGGTGGCCTGTGTTCAAGTGAATTAAGGACGTTCCATGTCTGACCTCAAGAAAATTAAAGTAGTAGTGAAGAACTATGATGTGCAGGGCTCGGGTGACCTGGATGCACTGTATGGCCGGGTTAGGCTTGAGGATGAACAAGGTCAGACGTTTTACTTCAAGCAGGTAGTAATGCCGAAATACTTGAGGCAACATGGCGCGATGGCAATGAATGTGCCACGCACATGGTTTTACAAGCATGTTTCCAAGAAATCAATTGTGGTTATCGCATTCGAGAATGCTAGCGGAAAGGTTGAATATGACCTTAGTGATCTGCAGTTGATCGCCAGGTCAACAGTTATGAAAGGTATTTTAATGACGATTGCGGCAATCCCAATGGGCGTTATCGCTGCGACGGCGACTTATGGGGTGGGGCTGATACTCATTCCTATGGGATTCTGGTATGGATATCGGAATACGTTCAAGCTGCCAGCGATGCTTAGCCGGAAAAGAATTCTCCGTGACTTTTCTGACTATGGCATTGTAGTTCGCTAGTTTCTTTGGCTGCTGACATCGCGACTCAGTAATGCTCGTCCAGGTATTGTGAGTGGGTGTTCGTACCATCGTCGCCTGCCGCACCTTCGGCCTCGGCATTTCTTCTCGAAGGGAATCTTGAGTGGCAGCGCACAAGGAACGCCCGATTTGCTCGGGCGTTCCTGTTTTGGCGCTTAGGCTTTGCCGCTAAGCAGTCTTGTAAATTCCGCGCGAAGCACGGGATCCTTATTTTCAATGAGATCATCAGGAATGCTTGTGGTGATATTCAAGATACCATTCTCTGACTTGCCATACGTCAATGAACTTAAAATACCACCAAAGCGAGCAAGAGGCGCATCTTTGGTGATGATTGCATAGCGCCCTGCAGGGTCTTTTTTCTGTAGGTTCAAAAACACTTCCATGATGGCGATGTCTAGGCAGGCGTTGTAAGCTGACTTTTCCAAATACGGATCAGTGATCTTGAGTACGCCTAGGCCTGGTGAGTCCTTCTTCGGGGCAGATACGCCAATCAGCGCTAGAATTGTCACGATATCCGTTTTCAAATCATACTTTTCTGCTATCGCTGCAATGTTTTTCCAGCGCTCCAAAACTTTATCAGTAGCGATGCAGGGTTTGACGTGAGGCGCTACCTCGATGAGAAAGGCCATACGGTTTTCAATGCTTGGTCGCATGTGATCCATAAGCCGCCAAGCGTAATCCTCGACAGGTTCGGGATACTGTGTAATACGAACGCCAGGCGCCGCCTGCTGAAGCTTTTCTCTGGCCTCTTTAACCTGGCTTGCAATTTCTTCTTTTGAAGGGAATTGCTGCGTGTTCGCCTCCATCGCATATGGAAGTAGATCGATGCTAAGATTGAAGTGCCTTAAATCATCGAACCATCCAGCGAGGCTTTCTTTCTTTGCTAGATTATTTTCGAAGTAATTGCCTATCCTGCTTATGAAGTTTCGATCGGCAAATATAAAGCGATTCAGCATTCCGAAACTAGGTGGCAACCACCCTCCCTTCACCAAGCAGTATGACTGAAGCAGGTCGGGAATCTGGCTGGTTACTTTGATTTCAGTAATGTGGCCGTCTTCCAAAACGCTAAGATCTGTGAATAGGATCTCGATAGATTGGTTATTTCTGTAACGATTTAAGTCATCAAGGCTCAGCGGCTGGATCGTCCAGCGAGTGAGCGTAACAGGCCCGTGATCACTTGAGTTTATTCGAAGGTTTCCATTTTCCAGAACACCCATCTCACCAATAGACATTATTCCATCCTTAGTATGCACATCGAAAATTATTGATATCGCAAATTGCTTCCCTGAGGAAAGGTCACATCGCGGCGTCAATCCATGCCTCAATCAGAGCACGATGAATCAATACCACACAGGCTGGCGTGTTTTCTACCTGAAAGGTCACCGACCCCCCATTCGGTGAAATGAGCCTTGAGCGATGCACGCCGGCACCCATTTTATGCGCCATGGCTACTCCGATAGGGAAGTCCCTAGCTCCAGGCTGTCTGGTTGTTTTTTAACCAAAATATCAGAAATATCGGGATTTTTGTGATGCGCATCACGCTTTTGAAACGCCACGACTGTTCATCAACGAGCAGTCAGGGTTTCCCGAGCCCAGATCGCGAAGATAAATTTGTGCATCTGGGCACGCTTGTTCCGAGCTAAGCGATGGGGCGGGACACCTTCAATAAGTATTCGGCAAACTCATCGAGGTTGGTGAAATCTTTACCCCCATTGCGGTTCAGCAGAAATCCCCGAATGCCCACGGCCATAGGGCCGTCACGGTCACACTTTTCTGAATCGCCAATCATCAGCACAGCGTTTTCTTCATAGGCATCGCTGGTCTCTGCCCCCATGAGTTCGCAGGTGGCTCGATACACAAATGGCTGGGGTTTCAGGGCTCCAACAGCGAAGCTGAAGCCATAGGCATCCATGGTTGGGTACAGGCGCCGGACAGGCTCTGCGTATGGGGCTGCTAGATTGGACGCGATGGCAATCTTGATGCCCTCAGCCTGCAATCTGTCGACGGCTCGAATCCCATCTTCGAAGGCTTCGATACTGTCCAGCTCTGCTTCCAAGGCACCGTGAATCTCGGCCATGCGATCTGCAGGAATCTTGATCCCGAAGTGATCTGCCGCATCGCTCAGGCTCAGAGCACGAGCCATGATGTGGTGAAGGTCATCTGGTCGCGGCCTGCGACCCTGGCGGATGCCCTCCTTGAGAATTTGACGATAGGGGTGGGTGGCTTTGGGGATGCGGACAAGCGTGCCGAAGGCATCGAAGAGGACAAATTTGACGGGCATTTGAGCGCCTTGATCAACGAGGGCGACTGCCCGTGCGGTCAGAAATGATACCGTGTATTCGGGCCTAATGGGCTTAGCTGAGCCGCATCGTAAAAGGACAGCTCCGAGTCTCGTTTCACTGATCACTCCGTACCTGGAAGCCTCTCAAAAATGGAAAAGTGCTTATTCTGCGATGTCGACTTGAACCCTGGTAGCGATGAACACATCTTTCTGTCCGCTTTAGGGGGCCGTCTGATTACCCCCCGCGCCACCTGCACGAAATGCAACAATGCTTTTGCAGGCCAAGAGACTGGCAAGATTGATGACGCCCTGGCTGATGCCTTTGAGCATGTCCGAAATGGTCTCCAAATCTGGACAGGTCGGAAAAAGCCTCCGCCCACGATCGCGAATGCAGGTGTGTTGGAAGAGGGGGCATCGTTCGATCTAGCCCCTGGGTTCATACCCTTCATCAGGCCACCTAAGGTGCCGAGCGACCTCCAGGTTGGGAGTGTCTTGAACCTGACTGTCCCGAATGAAGCCGAGGCCAAGCGGGTACAATCAATCCTGAACAAGCGCAAGCTGCAGGCGGATTTCTCGAACGCGATGATGATTGAGCGGAAAGTGCCGCCAATCAAGTTGGGCTCGAAGTTTGATGGCATAAAGGTGTGGAAATGCATCGCAAAGTCGGCTGTTGCAGGCTTTGTGCTGCTGTACGGCAATGAGCGGGCCCGCGCAGTCATAGATCCTGATGTGAGAGACGCGATCATCTGTGGCGAGCCGGCCATCAACGAGTTCTGCGGGTGGGATTTCGTCAACCCGTGGCCAACCATCTCGAAGATCGAGCCCCATCATAAGTGCATTGGCGCAGAGCTCTCGGGATTTGAGCATTCGTTGATTGTCACTGAAGTCGGTGACCTTATCGTGGCCTTCATTGAGATTTTCGGCGGATGGCGGTTCTCGGTCGTGCTCGGCCCTGCCACGGGCATTCCCTTCCGAGGTTTAGCCATCAATCCTCGATCAATGAGCCCTGCTCGGTTCGTGATCGAGGGGATAGCACCCTCTGGCTACCTCCCGAGGACACCGCAATCGTTCAGGGCGGAACACTCATGCACGATGGCTGCAAACAAAGCCGCATTGGATCGTGTGCTTGAGCAGTGGAGCATCGAAAGCCATGCAGAAAATCGCAGCCGACTCACTCAAGAATTGGACGGCAAGCTCGGAGCTGCACAGACCGAGGATGAGCAGGAAGCCATCATTGATGAGTTCATCAGAAAGGTGGCAACGCTTGAGCAAGGCGAAGCGTGGGAGACTGCGTTGGATCTGACGTTCGGAGACAACGAGTAACGTATCGCTCGTAACGAGCCTTGGAAGTCACTACCCCAAGGCTCGCCGATTGAAGCGCTCCACGCAGCTCTATGTGCCCAGGCCTAGCATGCTGTTAGATGTGGGTCGTCCATGCTAGTCCTCACGGCCTTCCCGTGTGCTCCTGGGTCTTTCAAGACTCAGAGGCTTTCCCGGTTTACTTGGCAGTCTTCAAGGAGGCATCAGCGCCTGTCGTAGTGAGTGAAACGTAGTGTTCGGCCATGGAACTGGAGGAGTGACCCAGCTGACCGGCGATTCGCTTGCCAGGCTGTTGCGGTGGGGTGGACGCTGCTAGCTGTGCCATAGCTGCCCGTCTCAAGGTGCTCGGCGTGAGTGTTGAGCGGGGGAGTTGAGCCCCTCGTTCCCACGACTGAAAAATCCGAAGCAGTTGCGATGTCGACATGGGTTGCTTCCGGTCATCACTCGGGAAGAGATAGTCATCGGCAGAGAGATTTTCCTCCCTAATGTACTTCTCGATTACAGCTGTGTTCGCAAGAGTTAGTGGTGGTTTCGCTTTCGTGATCTCAATGGATATCTCTTTGCTCGAAGGCATTTGGGTTTTCAAGCTGACAACCTGGGAAACCTTGGTACCAAGGATGACGTGCCCCCGAAGCCCTGTCTCCAGCAATGCAAAAAGGCTCCGGTCGCGAAGGCTTCCTGAGTTTTCAACGATCCGCTTGATCGCATCACTGTGAGTGAAGATATCCAGTCCCAACGAAATGGCCTGGAGCTTCGATGGCTTGTGCGTTATAGGTGGACACGTGTAGCGCGGGACTTCTGACTCTGGGGCGGTGGTGTTCACAGGACAGATTTCAGTCTGGTCTAAATCAGGCATTGGGCTCTTGGTCACTTCCACGCCTCGTGAGGCAGCCCCCTTGAACGTGCTAAGCACTTTCAACGGGAGCGTCTCGACAAAAGGGTCAAGCGCGCTGCGCGGTACTGAGGTGTCGTTGGCCAAGGCCAATACCGAAGAAATCTCAGCCGCGAGCTGGGTGTGCGTGGTACTCAGGGCAGGCGTTTCTGCATACTGAGGCCAGTTGACGGACTCTTTCATGAGATCGTGGTAATTGGCATACCCTAGTCCCTTGGACAGGGTCTCTCGGGCAAAAGAGAGCTGGACGGGTGATTGGCCTGGCCACCGTTTCTGGATGAGTTTGGCGAGTCTTTTGAAGGCGGCTTGGGGGAGCAGATCTTCGGGATAGACCGGAACGCGCATGGCAATTCTCCAATGTCACGGTGTCGGCTGCCCGCTGACAATTGTCGAAGTGCGTGCGAAAGAAGGGAGAAACACCTGAGGCGCAAAGGCTTTGCATGCCGACCGCTCGATCCAGGAAGACCGTGGTCGGTACGGTAGCATCGCTTCTGGTGCTGATCAACACTCAGGGACTTGCCAATTTGACAGGCTTGTCAGGCTTGTCAACTTGCTAGGCTTGACCATGAGGGGGATTTTTTCGGCTGCCCTGATGGAAGTCATTGTACAGAGGGCAACGGGGAAACTGTCTTGGGTTGCGAGCTATGCTTCACAGGACGGGTACTGCTGATATTGATTGCGCAATTTATTCTTATTGGCTTCAGCACCCTATTGCCTGAGCCGGTTCGCTCACATGGGTTGGCGGATTAAAGGTATCAGCGTCGCAGGTTGAAGACTCTTAACGAACAAGGAATGATCTATGTGGGAACAGCATCCTGATACTTGTGCAGTGGTTTTTGATCCAGCTAACGAGAAGATATACGAGTTTCGTAGGTCAATGCTCATTAATCAAATAACTCGCGACGCTGATAGAATTGCTAAAAGTTTTGATGCGCTACATAGTGCTGACCTTGAAAAAATGAGTGCACTTTTTACCCATTGCTCCGCTATCTGGGCTTCGGGGATGTTCAGGGCCGAACGCAACGAAGATAAGCTTCGCATGGCGTGTGCAGAACTCCTCTCCAATGCCCTGAACTCCATGGTTGGTGCGGCCTATATGCTTCGTGGTGGCTTCGTTTTGCAGCCTGGGCCGGTCGTGCGCTCAGCCATTGAAACCATGGCCGTAGCCCTGCATCTCATGCAATTTCCGGAAGACTTTCAAAAGTACCAAGAGCACAAATTTGAGTCTCCGCGCGCCGTTTCCAGTGCCAAGCGCGTCTTCCCTCCATTCGGCCACATCTACGGCTTGCTGAGTCGAGAGTTCACACATATTGGAACTTTGCATAAGCAGTTCACGCCCATCCGCGAATACACAGGCGATGAAGAATCGTTACAGTTGAATATTCAATTTCTGACGGCAGGGATATGGATGTGCTATGTGTCCTGCGAGCTGGTGTTTTTGGACGGTGTGGCTGAACCAAGATATTGGCGTGAACTGCCTGAACAAGTTGAGGGTAAGACTGCTTATTCTTACGAGCCCAGTGACGAGGAGCGAACTTGGATGGCGGATTTCTTGGGCTTGGATAATCCGGTCTTTGGAGGAGGTGACTGAGGTGCATCAGGTGCGCTTCTTCTATGCGCTCGGATCCGGTGCTGGAGGGGGCTCTCGTCACCTGGTTGCAGCAGGTCAGGGGAGGCGGTCGATCGCGGCGCCGTAGTCAAAGTTCACGGTTGATCCGGACACGAGGACTGCTTCGAGCTGATGCTTGGATGCGTTCTTGACGATGCGAAATTCGCTGACTTCCCCTGCCTGGCGGGTGAGTTTCCAGATCAACCTGAGCTTCTCGGTGGCCATGCCCAGCTTTATCGCACCTTGGGCAGACTTGGCCAAGAAGGCATTGAGCTTGCTCTTCAGCTCAAACCTGGAGTCGTATGGGTAGGGGCCGAGGGTGAAGGGGCCGTCCCCGATAATTCGATCAAACTCGATTCTGGGCTTCATGTGTAATGCTTGGATTTGGCGATGCTCCCTCGTGCGGTTCCAAACCGTGATACCCCTGGCGGTACAGTGCTCGATCCAGCGTGTCTCGGCCTCCAAAGAGGCCTCTTCAGATTCGCAGGTTTCTACAACTTTGAATGCTGGGGTCATCCCGTCATCGAGTATCTGGGCGATCTTGGCTGCCGCGCGTTTGCAGTCATGGTTGGCTTTCCCAAGATGGCCTCGCTGCCGGGCTTCGAAGTCGCCTGTCTGCCCTACGTAGAACGGCTCCTCTGTTACCGGATCGATGATCAGGTAGACGACGTAGTCCTTGGCAACCACGCCGTCCAAGGTCGGCTGTTGAGGCTGTTGTGGAATGACGGTCGGCAGTTGCGCGGACGCTTGCGTGCTGAAGTGAAGAACCGGTGAGTGGTTCGAGCCTGGCGTGGGGGTGTTCTGGCGGTACCACTCCTCAGCGAGCTCAAGCGTTGCGAACGACTGGTGTTTCGCTTCCGGAAAACGGTCAATGGACAAGCGAGCCCCACCTTCCCAGCTATTGAAAATCCCGAGTTTCCGTCCGTGGACAACAGCGTAGAACTTCGGCTTCTTGGCCATCCTGTGCAACCTCCCTGAATCACTTAATGGGCCTGCGGGGTGATCTGCAGACCTCGCAATGCTTTCAGGCACCGAACCCATGCTCAATGCGCGCAAGAAGTGTCAAGGCGTCGTCGATGTGGGCATCCCTCGGGCGTTTCGCTCCCAACGCTCGTAAGGGTTGCGATAGCCAGTCCACCGCACTTTTCTTGTCGCCGAAGATTGCCATCGCTGCATCAAGCAGCCGTGGATCAATCGTTTCCGACGACTCCGGGCCGTCCTTGCTTGGACTCATCGCGTCATTGATCGCCTCCGCGAGCGTTTCCAAAGCCTCCCTTAGGCGAGCATTTTCTCGAAAATCCTCAGAGTTTGGCTTGTGTTCTGTGCAGTGGCGCAACAGGGCTTGCGCGTCATTATGGTTGAGGTCGAACTCGATCAGCATGCCGATTCCTTGAGTGGGCTCAATGTCTGGAGTATGGCAGCGTCCGGATTGGGTATCTGGCAGCGCATTAGAGGACACCCTGTCCGATGTTGAGGGCGGCGTTATTCCAGAGCAATTTGGGCCTTGAGCCGTTTTGGATGGTATTCCAATCGCGGCGCTTCAGTCATCATGCCCCCTTGATGAACAGGTTCAGGTACTGCCAGCACCATGCGAATGGAAAATGTGAAAGACGGACAGGCTACCAAGGGAGTGTGTTATCAGTGCGTGCACGACCGCTTTCTAGGGCGGCAGATCCAGCGCAGTGGGGCCTCCGCTCAGTGCAGCCTTTGCAACTCGAAACGCAAGTGCGTGCCACTCGCTGAGATCGTCTCTCGTGTCACCGAAATCCTTGGTACCTACATCACAGAGGGTGATCACGTTTGGCGTTGGAACGGTGGTCGGATTGACCATCAAGAAGGCGAGAGCATCGAACACTGGGTAAGCGAAATCTTTGGCTGCGACAACATCGAGCCGATCGTGGCTGCAGTGAGCCGGCGCCTGACGTCATACAGTGACGACATTCAGTACTCCAGACAACGTTTCAGCTTGAATGACATCGGCCACCAATGGTGCGAGTTCCAGGAAGGTATGAAGCATGGAATACGCTTCTTCAACGACAGCGCCAAGGCGTTCTTGGGCTGGATCTTCAAAGATCTGGATAAGTACTCAGCCTCGTCCGATGAAAATGCCGTGGTGCGGTTGCTCACGCCTGAAAACTCTCCGTCGATCTTCCGCGCCCGAACCTGCATGGGCGGCGAGAGTGTTTCCGAGATCACAGCCAACCCTGCGCGTAATCTCGGAGCTCCCCCGAAGGAGCGAGCTGGAGAGGGCAGGATGAACCCTGCAGGTGTTCCTGCCTTCTACGGAGCATTCGAGCGCAAGACCTGTGTCGCTGAGCTCCGTCCCCCGGTTGGCGGCACCGTCGTGAGTGGCGAATTCAGGTTGGTCAGGGAGGTCAAGGTGTTGGATTTCGGACGCTTTGAAAAAGCAGATCTAGGGCCCATGCCAAGCTTCTTTGACTCCAAATACCATTCGAAGGTAGGGCGGCGGGATTTCCTGAGGTATCTGCATGACGCAATCACGGTGCCGGTGCTTCCTGGAGCAGAGCGCGACTATCTAACTACTCAAGTCATCGCTGAGTACCTGGCCACCCACTGTAAGCCCCGTATTGATGGTGTGATCTTCAAATCCGTGCAGGAGAGCGCCGGCAGCAACATTGTGCTGTTCTCGCACGTCGCCTGCGATGCTACCGCTTCGATGGGAAGGGTTCGGAACGGCTATATGGTCAGAGGCCCCAAGGAGTCCGATGGGCCTTGCATCGAGTATGTCAGTGACAGCCTCGTCTACCACGGGATCCGGCAGGTGAAGTACGACACAGATGATCAGGCGCTGCCGGAGGACAAGCTGTTGCCGTTGCTGACTCCACCAAGTAGCGCGCATTCGCTTCCAGCAGGTATGGAGGGGCTGCTGGATGGGGATTTCTGATTGAGTTTAGGTCTGTGGTCTGTGGCGTCAGGGTTCGGGGCGCGTGGCTCTAGAAGCCTCTAGGCCTGCGGTGTGTGGACTGATCGTGCGTGTTCGGGTGTTTTGGCAAGTTTTCCGGTTTTTGCGGGTGTTGCAGGCCTTTCGCTGATCTCTAGGATTTCAGTGCCGGAGCGATCGCAGGAAGGCGTCCACGGTGCGCTCCACGATCTGCTCGATCTCCTCGCGGGCAAGCGGCTCGCTGTTGGCTCTGACCTGTTTCCAGAGAACCCGACCATCGAGCATCTCCATGAAGTCGCAGGCGGCAGTTTCAGGCTCTTGAACTGCCAAGGTACCTCTGCGTGCCAGTTCGGCCAGGTAGTCGCTGATGACGGTCATTGCCGGCGCTTGGATAACCTCGTCAAATCGGCTGGACAGCACAGGGAATCGTCTGCCTTCCATGATGACCATGCGTAGGAAGTCGGCGGCTGTCGGGCCAGACCAGAAGCACGCGAACTCGGTGGCGATCTGCATGAGGCCTCTCCTCGGGTCGGACAGCGCGCGCTCATCTGTTGCAACGTTCATGACGGGGAAGGCTTTCCACATCCGCTCTGCCACCGCCACGAAAAGCGACTCCTTGCCATCGGGGAAGCGGTTATACAGAGTCTGGCGGGTCACCGCTGCAGCCTTGGCGATCTCCTCCATGCTGGCTCCTTCGTACCCGTGCTCAATGAACATCCTGCCCGCAGCCGCTAGAATCCGGACTGGGCGTGATGCGCTTTCGCCTGGGTTGAGCAAGTCGTCGACGGGGGAGGAGGTGGCCACATTCATATCAGTTACCTATGTAGAGTCGGTTAAGTGTTACTGAAAGAGATGCGATCCGCCACCCATGTTTCGCCTAATTAACTTTACTGGGGTGTAAAGTAAAGCTGCTTGGGCTGCGGGGCTTGGTGTTAGTTGTTTTCGGATTATTTGGACAAGAACGTTATTTCATCATCTGCCGCTTCAGCTTTGGTTTTGGCTTGATACTTGGGCTTGATGCTCTGCTCAGGCTTGACGTTTGGTGGGGCGCGCTGAGGGTACCCATGACGGAAAGGTTTTTTTTCGGATAGGTACCGACACCTCACGGCTGAGACTTTATCATCTGATTATCAATTAATAGAGGTTTCTAAAATGGATGTTAAAGGTCGTGCCACTGCAATCGATGTGTGTGAAAGCATATTGCGTGAGGACTTTAAATATAATGAGGAAAACGGTACCTGGCGCAGTATCAACCGAATCATCGAGAGTCTGCTGGGACGCACCACTGAGCTTGCTGATGTCTACGTCGAGCTGCACGCCACGCTGGCAGAACAGCCTAGGGCGCTAAGTTCATTCTTTGATGTTTTCACAACCACTGTGTACTCCTGGAATCCTGGAAAGATCAAAGAAGCTCGCGAGGATCGGGAGATGCTCACTGAGTTGAATGTGAGAATTGCAAAAGTTTCAGAGTTGCTCTCGGAGTTGCTCTCGCGGCGCACCGAGGTTAAAGAGATGTCCAGTTTTAGTAGTGATACCTACTACCATATTATGGATGTCGTTGAAGAAGCCTCTGAGGATAATGGGCTTTTCAGGTCTCACGTGAAAGGTAAGTTGGAGAAGTTGACCTATCAGTATGATCTCAAATATTGGCCTTCCATAACTCAAGTGGTGGCGCAGATTGGTATCAATGCGGCTAATGCAGTAACAGTTGCTGATGACTCCGCTGCAAGTGCAGCAACTGAAGCTCGTCGCCCTGGGCTGGCTGACTTCTTGAAAGCATTTGAGGCAGAACTTGATAGGAACAGGGTTGAGAATATTGGCTTCATTCCCAATGATTTTTCACTGAGCGATAGTTCTATGGCGTCGTTGGTAAACTGCGGACTTGGGTTGGGAGTCGAAGAGCTGATCGAAGCCAGCTTTGTAAAGCGTTACCGCCAACGTGAGCGCGATCGTGATCGTGGTCAGGAGCTCGGACGGAAGATGGGGATCGACTGAACATTGGAATGGATGCTGGTGGTCGTTTCGAGCCCTGTATACGTCCAGGTGATTTTTTGAGGGGGAGGGCTGGCCATACCGCTCACTCCCTCTCGGGAGTTCTGGATCGTCTTCCTGGGTAGCATTCCGGGACTGCATTCTTGAGCGCACGATGATGAGCTTGTCGGCGATCCAGGCTAGGTACGAAATGAGCTTTTTGGGGTTTATTGGGTGGCACGAGGAGGGCGATGATCTGTCGATTCGTCATTCTGGACGGCGTCGACGGTGCACCAAATTTTGGTGACTCTAGGGGAGGTACTGGGGAGCTGGGATCGAGGCGTTGCCATGAGGCTTGGAGGGGCTTCCTGATTGGGGGGGATCCCCTGGAAGGCCCGGAAACACTGGCTAGAAGGTGGAGCGGGTAGAGGGAATCGAACCCTCAACTAAAGCTTGGGAAGCTTTCATTTTACCACTAAACTATACCCGCATTACGCGTTTTTACCATGCACCAAAGACGGGTGTCCAATAAGAACCCTCAACTAAAGCTTGGGAAGCTTTCGTTTTGCCACTAAACTATACCCGCTCAAAGCGGCTGACTTTGTACCAGATGTGCGCGGCGATTTGAAGTTTTTCTTTGAAAAATGTGCAAGTTGCGAGCGTCCGTCCAAACTTTCAGCCAACCCTGGGCAGCGACACAGCGTCATACCCGCCCAGGGTCCAGCCTTTAAATCGCCAGTGCATGCACAGCCTGCCCCTGGTGATACCGCAGTCGACTCACCGACTGTTGCGGTTTCAAAAAGCCCATCAATGCCTTCCGGCTGTCGTTGCACGCGGCCTTGTGCTCCATGTCCAGGAAGTGCCCGGTGGCCTGGATGGTGCCAAAGCTGCTGTTGGCCACATGCTGGCCAAACAGTCGGGCATCCTCGGCGCTGGTGTATTCGTCCCATTCGCCATTCAAGAACAACACCGGAATGTCGATCTGCCGCGCAGCCTTGAGGTAGCACTGGCGGTCGCTGTTGAGGACCTGGCTGATGTGGAAGTGCATCTGCCCATACTCGTGCTCGGCCAGGGTGCTGACGTGCCGATAGTTGAAGCGCTTGAACAGCGGCGGCAGGTGTTTGCCGATGGTGCTGTTGACCAGGTGCCCGACGCTGTGGCGGTCGAGGCTGCCGAGGTAGTCGACGCCGCGCTCCAGGTAGTCGCGCATCGGCGCGTTGATCACCGGAGAGAACGAGCTGATGACGGCCTTTTCCACTCGCCGAGGCCGCTGGGCAAGGGCGACGAGGGTGGCGACACCGCCCCAGGAGAAGGACAGCACATGTTCGGCGGCGAAGTGCTCGATGAGTTCCAGGAGGATCTGGCCTTCACTGTCCTTCGTCAGCATTTGCTCATGACGGTTGTGGGCTTTGGAGCGACCGGCGTAGGGCTGATCGTACAAAACCACGTTGAACTGCGGATACAGGCTTTTCACGGTCTGGGCAAAAGACGCGGTGGTGGCCATGGAGCCGTTGACCAGGATGATGGTCTTTTGAGCAGCCTCCGCGCGATAGAACTCCGTGTAAACCCGATACTGACCCTGTATATCCAGCACAGCGATTTCTGGCCTCATGTCGTAAGACTCCTGGCAAGCGGGTGGTGCGCGCAGATCACTCTGCACGAGCTTTGTGACAGGTAGGCATACGCCTGGAAGGGAGGCCCATGTCGGTCCGATGAAACTCGCCGACGGGTGTTGTTATGGCGGGCAGCTTGCCTGCAACGCCTGCAATCAAGGGAGTGCGGGCAGGCAATGTGTTTCTTGGAAGAGGCTGTGACTTGCCAGTCAGATTGCGGCTGGCGATTTGATTCAAGCAGGAGGCGGGCCAGGTCGCCAGTTTCACGCTGGAGTTTTGCCGATCACCGGCCCAACGGTCATATCTGGCGGATTTCAGCCTCGGTCAGCGGCCGATACTGGCCGGGGGCGAGCTGTTCATCCAGCACCAGCGGCCCCATGCGCTCGCGGTGCAGGCGCGTGACCTTGTTGTTGAAGTGCCCGAACATGCGCTTGACCTGGTGATAACGCCCTTCAATGATGCTCAGGCGCGCACTTTTGGGGCCCAGCACCTGCAGATCGGCCGGTTGGGTGGTCAGGTCCTCGAAGGCGAAGTACAGGCCGGCGCTGAACGTTGCGGCATAGTCCGGGCCAATCTCCTGTTCGGTCTCGACGTAGTAGACCTTGGGCAGTTTGGTCTGGGGCTGGGTCAGGCGTCGCGACCACTGGCCGTCATTGGTGAGCAGCAGCAGGCCAGTGGTGTTGAAGTCCAGGCGGCCGGCGATATGCAGGTCGCCCTTGTCGGGTTCATCCAGCAGGTCGAGGACGGTGGCGTGTTGCGGGTCGACGGTGGCACTCACGCAGCCAGGCGGCTTATGCAGCATGAAGTACCGCGCGGGTTTGCCGGCTTGCAGGAGTTGGCCATCACATTCCACCCGGCTGAACTCGCGAACGTCATGCCGTGGATCGTTTACCGGCTGTCCATCCACCTGGATCCGCCGCTCAGCCAGCAGCAGGCGCACCTGCTGGCGATTGAAGCGCGGCAGGTTGCTGAGAAATCGGTCGATGCGCATTACTGGGGCTCGGCCCCGCGCAATTGGGCATCGACCTGGGCACAGCGCGGGCACAGGCAAGCCTTGTTGCGAAGCGCCATCGGCAGGGCTTCGAGCACCTTGGGGTCGATGGTGACGCTGTAGCACCAGCAGGCGCGGTCAGCGGTGCGTGGGTCGGCCAGGGTGCAGTCGTTGCGGGCGCCGCAGGCCGGGCAAAGTGTGGGAGTGGTCATCGGTCGGTTCAGGCGTGATTCAGTCGAGATTGCGGTGAAACCCGGTATACCTGGCACGATACAGCCCTGGGCGGTTTATTGCGCCACAGATGTTTCAATCTATGTCCAGGTCGCACCAGATTCTGTTTTTGATGTCAGATATTTCGTCATTCAGCGAAGGCTGTGTGTCGCCCTCCAGCGTCGCTGGTGTGGGCTCTTCCGCGGTCCAGGAGGCCGCCATGTATCGTCGATTGCTCCTCACCGCTGTGCTCGGCTTGACCCTTTCTGCCTGTGTGCCCTATTACGATGGAGGCTCCAGCTACTATCGATCCGAAGTTTACACCGCGCCGGCGCCGGTCTATTACTACGGCGGCGGGCCGTCTTACCAGTATCGGCGCGGCTATTACGCACCGCCCCCGCGCTACTATTCCGCGCCTCGTTATTACCAGCCGGCACCCCGTTACTACCCAGCGGGGCCAAGAGCGGGCTACCGGCCCTACCCAAACCAGGGTTGGGGCGATCACCGCGGCTACAGTGGTCATGGGCGAGGAGACGGCCGTGGTGGCGAACATGGCCGGGGCCGCGGCGGGCACCGGTAAACATCTATTCCTTTAAACGGCGCGCAAAGCGCCGTTTTTTGTGGGCGACCGTTTGTCTCCACTGTCATATTTCACAGCTATCTTGCGCACCCTTCTCGGACTTAACTAAGTGGCAATACCTCAGCAGCGCACTGGAATGACACATGATCAGCCGGGTAGTCATTCTATGTTTACTAGGCGTTTTTCCGATCGCTGATGCCAGCGCAGAGTTCGGCTGCCCCTATCCCTCGTCGATCAAGCGCACGGGTGGTTATTTGCAAAGTGACAACGGCGTCTGGAAAAGCCCCAAGGTTGAGTTTCCGGGCTTTGTGGACACGTTTGTCGGCGCCGTTTTTACGCCGACCGAGGCCGGGGAGCGCAGGCGAGGGCATCTGGAATACTGCACCTACAAGGCGGCCAACAACCAGTGGGTCAACCTCAGGTTCCAGGCGCCCGAGCCACGCCCCAGTATGTCACTGAGTGATTCCACCCACTGGGTGCCGGCCCGTGGGCCGTTTGACCAGCAAATCTACATATGTACGGACAGCCAGCCCGACAACTGTTCGTTCACCCTCGATAACCCCCAAAACTAGCCAATTGCCTGACGCCGCTCTGTCATACGTCAGACAGGTCCGCCAGCGGATGGCGTCCTTCCCAGGCCTTGTGAAAGTGCGCCTCGACCACCGCCTCGGGAACGCGCTTGATATCCGGCCAATGCCAATGGGGCTGCTGATCCTTGTCGATCAGACGTGCCCGTACCCCTTCACTGAACTCCGGGTGCCGACAGCAATTGAGGCTCAAGGTGTACTCCATCTGGAAAACCTCTGACAGGGACAGGTGGCGCGCCCGTCGGATCTGCTCCCACACCAGATGGGCGGTCAGTGGGCAGCCCTCGCTCAATGTCTTGCCGGCCCGGCTGAACAGCGGGTCGGCATGCTCGCGCAACTGGCTCAACGCGCGCCAGGCGCCGCACACGTCGCCCACATCCAGCCAATCGTCGATTTGCTGGCGTCGTGGCAGCCACTGCGGCGCGGGCTGCTGGCTGACGGCTTCCTGGGCCAGGGCCTTGAACAGGCTGTTGAGTTGCATCGCCGTCTGCTCCTGCCAATTCAACTGCAGCAGGCCTTCGAGCATCTCGTCCTGTTGTTCATCCAGCAGGAAACGGTCGGCCAGGCCCAGGTCCAGGGCGTCGCGACCATTCATATGGGCCCCAGTGAGACCGAGAAACAGGCCGAGCTTGCCCGGCAGGCGTGAGAGGAACCAACTGGCGCCCACATCCGGGTACAGGCCGATGCTGATTTCCGGCATGGCCAGGCGGCTGCTCGGTGTGACCACGCGGATGGCTGCGCTTTGCAGCAAGCCCATGCCGCCGCCCAGCACATAGCCATGGCCCCAGCAGATCAGTGGCTTGGGGTAGGTATGCAAGCGATAGTCGAGACGATATTCCGCAGCAAAAAACTGTGCAGCCAACGCCGGCACTTCACCCGGCTGCTCACGACAGGCCTGGGCCAGGCTGCGCACTTCACCGCCGGCGCAGAACGCCTTGGCTCCGTTGCCGCGCAGCAGCACGCAGACGATTTGCGGGTCCCTGGCCCAGTGGTCCAGGCGTTCGCCCAGGGCCAGGATCATCGGGAGGGAGAGGGCATTGAGGGATTTTTCCGCGTCCAGGCTGGCGATGCCGATACGGGCCCCATCGGTGCCAGTGAGCTCTTCGAAGTGCAGATTCATCATGACCTCAATCGGTAAATTGAACGTTGAGTATGATCCCTTCGTGGGAATGTGCCGGTTATGCGTCAGATCAATTGACAAGTGGGGTGGGCTTTCCTAGGGTTCGCCCACTCTTTTTACATGATGTGTTTCTGATGACTTCCGACGACCGTATCAAACTCGAACCGAGCTGGAAACACGCCCTGCGCGAGGAGTTCGAGCAGCCGTACATGAACGAGTTGCGCGAGTTCCTGCGCCAGGAGCATGCGGCAGGCAAAGAGATCTACCCGCCGGGCCCGTTGATTTTCAATGCGCTCAACTCCACGCCGCTGGACAAGGTCAAGGTGGTGATCCTCGGCCAGGACCCCTACCACGGCCCGGGCCAGGCCCATGGCCTGTGCTTCTCGGTGCAGCCGGGCGTGCCGACGCCGCCGTCGCTGCTCAACATCTATAAAGAGCTCAAGCGCGACCTCAATATCGACATTCCCAACCATGGTTGCCTGCAAAGCTGGGCCGACCAGGGCGTGTTGCTGCTCAACACCACCATGACCGTGGAACGTGCGACAGCCAACGCCCATGCGGGCAAGGGCTGGCAGTTCTTCACTGACCGGGTGATTGAAGTGGTCAGCGAGCATCAGCCGCACCTGGTGTTCCTGCTGTGGGGGGCGCATGCCCAGGGCAAGCAGAAGCTGATTGATGCCACCAAGCATTTGGTGCTGACTTCGGTGCATCCGTCGCCATTGTCGGCGTATCGCGGGTTTTTGGGCTGCGGGCATTTCAGCCGGACGAACAAGTTTCTTGAGCAGAATGGCGAGACGCCGATCGAGTGGCGTTTGCCGCCCATCTAAGGCCCAACACCAAAGGATGTGAGGCGTGATTGTGTGGGAGCGGGCTTGCTCGCGAAGGCGGTGGATCAGTCAAGTATTTATCAACTGAGCCACCGCCTTCGCGAGCAAGCCCGCACACATTAGGGTTGTGCCAGGTTTTAGACGGTGTCCGGCTGGCGGTTCCAGTGGCGGAATAATGGTTCCGCGAGGAACAGCACAAACAACAACCGCATCACCTGCATTGCCGTCACCAACGGCACCGACAGTTGCAGGGTCTCGGCCGTGAGGCTCATTTCGGCAATCCCACCGGGCATCATGCCCAGCGTCAGCGAGCGCAGATCCAACTGCGTCAGCGCACTCAAACCTACCGCCGCCAGGGTGGCGATCAACATGGTCAGCACTGTGCCGATCAAGGTGCGGCCCATGAAGGCGGGCGCCCGACGAAAGAACTGCCGGTTGAAGTGGCAACCCAGGCCGCTGCCGATCAACCATTGGCCGACCTGACTGCCGCCATCGGGCAGGCCGATGTGCAGATCCCAGGTGATGCTGGCAATGGCGCTGACCAGCAACGGCCCGAACAACCACGGATTGGGCTGGTGCAGACGCTGCCAGCCCCAGGCGACCAGGGCGCCGATGGGAAACAGCACGGCCAGCCAGGCCCAGTCCACGGGTGCCGGGTGAAATTGTGGTGCGCCGCCGCCGAGCAAATATTTGAAGATCGCCGGTACGCACAGCACCACCAACAACACCCGCAGACTCTGGCCTGCTGCCACGCGGCTGAGTACCGCGCCATTACGCGCACCGAGGTTGACCATCTCGCCGGAGCCGCCCGGCATACTCGAGAAAAACGCCGTTGCACGGTCTTCACCGCTGCGGCGCATCAACCACACACCGACAATGCTCGACAGGCTGGTGACCAGCGCGCCGAAGAAGATCAGGCCAAAGTGGCTCATCACCTGCTCGATCACCATCGGGGTGAAGTGCAGGCCGATACCGATGCCCACCACCCATTGCCCACATTTGCGACCGCCGGGAATCTCGCCCAACTGCCAGGGCGTGAGGCAGCGCACCAGGATGATCGCCAGCAACGAACCGACCATATACGGCAAAGGCCAGCCGACCAGGCTGGCCAGGTAACCGCCGGCCAGACCGACCAGCGGTGTTGCCCACCATTGTTTAAAGGTGACTTCAGACATCGGCCACGGCGCGACGCTGCAGGGCCCGTTTGCGGTAGATGCGGATCAGCGGGAAGGCCAGCATCAATGCCGTCAGTACCCAGACGCCAAAGGTGATCGGGCTCGACCAGAGAATCTGCAAATCGCCGTTGGAGATCGACAGCGCCCGGCGCAGGTTCTGCTCCATCAGGCCGCCGAGGATAAAGCCCAGCAACACTGGTGACAGCGGGAAGTCCAGCTTGCGCAGGATGTAGCCGAAGATACCGATACCCACCATCAGGAACAGGTCGAAGGTGGTGGCGTGGACCGCGTACACACCAATCGCGGTGATGATGGCGATCACCGGCACCAGTGCCCAGTTCGGCACGGCGAGGATGCGGGTGAAGATGCGGATCATCGGGATGTTGAGGATCACCAGCATGATGTTGGCGATAAACAACGAAGCGATCAGGCCCCAGACGATATCCGGCTGCTGTTGGAACAACAGCGGGCCAGGGGTGATGTTGTACAGCGACAACGCGCCGATCATCACCGCCGTGGTACCCGAGCCCGGTACGCCGAGGGTCAACATCGGTACCAGCGCACCGCAGGCGGAGGCGCCGATGGCGGTTTCTGGCGCGGCCAGGCCACGCATGTCGCCTTGCCCGAATTTACCACTGGCACCGGCCAGGCGTTTCTCGGTCATGTAGGCCACGGCTGACGCCAGGGTGGCACCCGCCCCGGGCAGTACGCCCATGATGAAGCCCAGCAGGCCACAGCGGATGTTAACTACAAATACCGCAGAAGCTTCCTTCAGGTTGAACATCATCCGCCCAGTGGCTTTTACCGCCTCCTGGCCACGATGGGTTTTTTCCAGCAGCAGCAGGATCTCGCTGATGGAGAACAGGCCCAGTACCAGCACCACAAACTGGATGCCGTCGGTCAGGTGAATATTGTCGCCGGTAAAGCGGTAAACGCCGCTGTTGGCGTCAATACCCACCGCCGACAGGAACAGGCCGATCAGCGCCGCTACAAAGGTCTTCAGCGGTTTGTCACCGGCCATGCCACCGAGGCAAACGATGGCAAATACCATCAGCACGAAGTATTCCGCCGGCCCGAAGGCAATCGCCCATTTGGCCAGCAGCGGGGCAAACAGCACCATGCCGCAGGTGGCGATAAACGCGCCGATAAACGAACTCCATGCCGACAACGACAGGGCCACGCCGGCCAGGCCTTTGCGGGCCATTGGGTAGCCGTCCAGGGTAGTCATCACGGTGGAAGCTTCGCCTGGGATGTTCAGCAGGATCGAGCTGATACGCCCGCCGTATTCGCAACCCAGGTACACGGCTGCCAGCAGAATCAAGGCCGATTCTGGCGGCAGGCCCAGGGCAAAGGCGATGGGGATCAACAGTGCCACGCCATTGATCGGGCCCAGGCCCGGCAGCAGGCCGACCACGGTGCCGATCAGGGTGCCGCACAGCGCGGTCACCAGGTTGTAGGGGCTCAGTGCGACGCCGAAGCCCTGGCCCAAATAGCCAAAAGTATCCATATCAGTTCTCCAGAACGTCGAGCAGACCGAGGGGCAGCGGCACGTCCATGGCTTTATCAAAGAGCAGATAAAGACCAATGGCCATCAGGCTGACGATTACCACGCTGGGCATCCAGCGGCCGCCATACAGGCGCGCCATGGGGATGCCGATCAGCATGCTGCTGAGGATAAAACCCAAGGGTTCGAAGGTGCCGGCGAACACGATCAGCAGCGCGACGCAGATACCGATCTTGAACAGGGTCTGACGGTCGAGGGCGGGCTCTTCTTCGGTGTGCTTGGTCGGCTGCGGGCGAAACAGCATGTAGATCAGTGCCAGGCTCATCAGCCCGAGCATCAGCAGCGGGTAGGCCCGCGGCCCCACGGGTTCGTAGGAAAAGGACGCCTGGTACGGCCAGGCCATCAGCGCCAGGCCGGCGCAGGCCAGCAGCAGCACTGCGGCGAAAATGCGTTGTAAGAGCATAGGAAACTCCAAGGCCACCTTTGTAGGCGCGAGCTTGCTCGCGAAGAACGTGAAAGCGCCGCGTCAAACCAGTTGAACCGCGTTTTCGTTGACGTTTTTCGCGAGCAAGCTCGCTCCTACAGGGGCATTACATGACAGGGGCGATTACTGGATCAGGCCGAACTCTTTGGCCAGCACTTTGTAGTCAGCCACCTGTTTCTTCACGTAGGTGTCCAGCTCCTGGCCGGTCATGGCGAAGGGGAACAGCTCGCGCTGGTCACGCAGCTTGGCGAACTCTTCGGAGGCCAGCAGTTTGTCGAACGCATCCTTCCACCAGGCGTAGTCGGCATCGCTGACTTTTGGCCCAAGGTAGAAACCACGTACCACCGGCCAGACGATGTCGTAGCCTTGCTCTTTGGCGGTCGGAATATTCTTCATTTCCGGCTCGTCCAGGCGCTCTTCGGAGAACACCGCGAGCAGGCGCATATCGCCGCTGAGGATGTGGGGCATGGAGTCGGAGATGTCGGTACTGCCCACCTGGATATGCCCGCCGAGCAGGGCAGTGGCGATTTCACCGCCGCCTTCGAGGGCCACATAACGCAGGTCGCGGGGGTTGATTCCGGCAGCCTTGGCGATCAGGGCGGTCTGCATCCAGTCCTGGCTGCCGACGGTGCCGCCGGAACCAATCACTACTTTGCTCGGATCTTTCTTCAGCGCCTGTACCAGGTCATCGAGGCTCTTGTAGGGCGAATCGGCTTTCACCGCAATCGCGCCATAGCTGGTGCCAACCGCGGCCAGCCATTTCACTGCGCTTTCATCGAACCGCCCGAATTTGCCCTGGGCCAGGTTCAGCAGGGAACCACTGGACCAGGCTACCAGCGTGCCAGCATCGGCGGGGCGCTGGGCCACGACGGCGTTATAGGCCACCGCACCCACGCCGCCAGGCATGTAGGTCACGCGCATCGGCTTGCTCAGCAGCTTCTCGTTGACCAGTGCGCTTTGCACCAGTTTGCACGTCAGGTCAAAACCGCCGCCGGGGGAGGCCGGTGCGATGCACTCCGGGCGCTTGGGTTCATCGGCGGCCAGCAGTTGGCCGGCGAACAACATGCAGCCGGCGGCCAGGGCAAATTTACGCAGGGATGAGGACATGGGGAACTCCGTCATTGTTGTTATTGGGGGTATGACTTTCAGGGTTACCACAGTGCGACGCTGTAACTGACCAGCACGCGCACTTCGTCTGCGTCCCGGGCCGAGTAGTTGGAGCGGTAGGTGGCGTTACGCAGGCGCACGGCCACGTCCTTGAGCGCGCCGCTTTGCACCACGTATTTGATTTCGGTGTTGCGTTCCCACTCTTTGCCGGTGTCGCCATTCTTGAGCTTGATGTTGTCACCGGACAAGTAGCGGCTCATGAAGCTCAGGCCGGGGATCCCCAGCTTGGCAAAATCGTAGTCGTAACGGGCCTGCCAGGAGCGTTCTTCGGCGCCGGCAAAGTCGTTGATCTGTACAAAGTTGACCAGGTACGGGTCGCTGCCATCCACATACGGGAATGCGCTATCACCGGACATGTGCTGGTAGCCGGCGCTCAGTTTATGGCCGTTGAGGGCGTAGCTGAAAATGCCGTTGAGGGATTTGTTGTCAATGCTGCCGCCGCGCGCGCTGCCGGTGTCATCGCTGATGGCCAGGCGCAGGTCGGTGCCGAAGGTGCCCGGGCCCATGGGCGTTGAGGCGACCACGCCGAGGAAGTGTTGGCGGTACACGTCGTCCAGTTGGGCGAAGTGGTAGCTGCCGGTGATCTTCTCGGCAAACTTGTAGTCCACGCCACCGAAGTTGAAGTGCTTGCCGGTGGCTCCGCTGAGGAAGCGGCTGTTCTTGTTGTTGAGGGCAATGTCCTCGTAGTTGGTGTCGTCGCGGTCCTTGGCCTTGTCCAGGCGCCCGCCGGTGAACGTCAGGTTTTTGAACTCCTTGGAGGTCAGCAGGCCACCGTTGAAGGTCTGCGGCAGGATGCGCCCGTCGTTGGCCTTGAGGATTGGCAACTCGGGGATCAGCGAACCGACCTTAAGCTCAGTGGCGGAGATTTTCACTTTGCCGGTCAGGCCCAGCTTGGAGTACTCGTCAGCGGCGCGGCCATCATCGTGGGTGGGCAGCAGGCCGCTGCCGGTGCGGTCGGGGCTGGAGTCGAGCTTGACCCCGAGCATGCCCAGCGCATCTACGCCAAAACCGACAGTGCCGTCGGTGTAGCCTGATTGCAGGTTGAGCATGAAGCCCTGGGCCCACTCGTCGCGCTTGGACTGCTGGGCGCTGGTACCGTCGCGAAAGTCGCGGTTGAAGTACATGTTGCGGGTTTCCAGGGTCGCGCTACTGTCTTCAAAGAAGGCAGCCTGGCTAAGCGGCGAAAAGCCGGCAAGGGCAGCGGCACTGGCGAGGGCGGTCTGGGTCAGGCGGGAAAAACGAACAGGCGGGCAAGCCTGGGGCTGTGTCGACAGCATCGTGATGCACTCCGTTATTGTTCTTATGAGGCGAAAACGCTTCGAGGCGTTTTTCGGGCGCTATGGGTGAAATAGCTCGGAAGGTGTAACCGTCCGTTTCCGGATGCTAATGGGCGAACCTTTCACTAACCTTTCAGCGTCCTTTCAATGTTTTCGGGCTTCACAGCACAGGCCGCGGCTGTAAACTGCGCCGCGAGTTGGTAAACAAAGGGTGGCACCGGCCACCCCTCAACGAGGTACAAACCCATGCGTGTCCTGCTCGTCGAAGACCATCTGCAACTGGCCGAAAGTGTGGCCCAGGCGCTCAAGAGCACGGGGTTGACGGTGGATGTGTTGCACGATGGCGTGGCGGCGGACCTGGCCTTGAGCAGCGAGGAATACGCCGTGGCGATTCTCGATGTGGGCTTGCCGCGCATGGATGGTTTCGAGGTGCTGGCGCGCCTGCGGGCCCGTGGCAAAAATCTTCCGGTGTTGATGCTGACTGCCCGCAGCGATGTAAAGGACCGGGTACATGGCCTTAACCTGGGCGCCGATGACTATCTGGCCAAACCCTTTGAACTGACTGAACTGGAAGCCAGGGTCAAGGCGCTGCTGCGCCGCAGCGTGCTGGGTGGCGAGCGGCAGCAGACCTGTGGCGTGCTGGTGTATGACGTGGAAACCCGGCGTTTCACCCTCGGTGGTGAGCTGCTGACGTTGACCTCCCGTGAGCAGGCGGTGCTCGAAGCGCTGATCGCCCGCCCTGGTCGGGTCATGAGCAAGGAGCAACTGGCGTCCCAGGTGTTTGGCCTGGATGAGGAAGCCAGCCCCGATGCCATCGAAATCTATGTGCACCGCTTGCGCAAGAAACTCGATGGGCAGCCGGTCGCCATCGTCACTTTCCGTGGTCTTGGATACTTGCTGGAAGCCCGTGATGCGTAAGCACAGCAGCCTGCGATGGCGCCTGCTGTGGAACCTGGCATTGCTGTTGGTGGTGTTGATGCTGGCCAGCGGCTTGAGCGCCTACTGGAACGGTCGCGAGGCGGCAGACACCGCCTACGACCGCACGTTGCTGGCCTCGGCGCGGACCATCGCCGCCGGCCTGTCCCAGCGCGACGGCACCCTCAGCGCCGATGTGCCCTACGTGGCACTGGACACATTCGCCTATGACAGTGCCGGGCGGATTTATTACCAGGTCAATGATATTCACCAGAAGCTGATTTCTGGCTACGAACACCTGCCAGGCCCGCCGCCGGGCACGCCGCGCACCGACGATTATCCGGCCTTGGCGCGTTTCTATAACGCCAAGTACCAGGGGCAGAATGTGCGGGTGGTGAGCCTGCTCAAGGCGGTGTCGGAACCGAACATGAATGGCATGGCCGAAATCCGCGTGGCAGAAACCGACGAAGCCCGCGTCAGCATGGCCCGCAGCCTGATGGCCGATACCTTGCTGCGCCTGGGGATGCTGGCCATTGGCGCCTTGCTGCTGGTGTGGTTTGCGGTAAGTGCGGCGCTGCGCCCGCTGGAGCGATTGCGCACGGCGGTGGAAGAACGCCAGCCGGATGATCTGCGGCCGCTGCCGCTGGTTGAAGTGCAGCACGAACTGGGGCCGCTGGTGCGGGCCTTGAACCACTTTACCGAACGCCTGCGCGGGCAGTTCGAGCGCCAGGCCCAGTTTATTGCCGACGCTTCCCACGAGTTGCGCACCCCATTGGCCGCGCTCAAGGCCCGGCTGGAATTGGGCCTGCGCGCCGAGGAGCCGGCCATCTGGCGCAGCACCCTGGAGACGGCGGCGCAAGGTACGGATCGCTTGACCCACCTGGCCAATCAGTTGCTGTCCCTGGCACGCATCGAAAACGGTGCGCGGGCGATTGCTGAAGGGGGGGCGCAGTTGCTCGACCTCAGTCAACTGGCCCGTGAATTGGGCATGGCCATGGCGCCCCTGGCCCATGCTCGCGGCGTGGCATTGGCATTGGAGGCGGATCAGCCGGTGTGGTTGCGCGGCGAGCCGACCTTGCTGAACGAGCTGTTGAGCAACCTGGTGGATAACGCCCTGGCGCACACGCCATCAGGTGGCAACGTGATCCTGCGGGTCACCGCGCCGGCGGTGCTGGAAGTGGAAGATGATGGCCCAGGCATTCCGCTGGATGAGCGCGACCGGGTGTTCGAGCGCTTCTATCGGCGCAACCAGCAGGGCGCGGGGTCAGGCCTGGGGTTGGCGATTGTCGGGGAGATCTGCCGCGCGCACCTGGCCCAGATCAGCCTGCATGATGGCGAGCTCAAAGGGCTCAAGGTGCGGGTAAGTTTTATCGCGGGCTGACAGCGAGGGCCGAGCTGCTTACCTGTGGGAGCTGGCTTGCCTGCGATAGCGGGCGACAGACCGCCGCAGAGTGCCAGGCGCCCAACGCCATCGTTGACGACCATCGCGGGCAAGCCCGCTCCTACAGGGGGTCAGTAGAACATTGAGCGTGCTTCATCCAGCTCGGTGCGCACCACTTCATTGAGCGGGTCGATGCGCAGCTTCTTGAATGCCGGCAAGTTCGACAACGCAGTGTGGGCCAGCGGGTGGTTGGTGTTCTTGTGGCAATACAGCACGGCCACTTGCACCAGGTCGACATAGTCCAGGCTGGCCGAGTCGCGCTCAAGGTCCTGGTAGTGTGCGGGCACATTCACCAGCATTTCCGGGAAGTCCCAGCCACGCAGCAGTTTGTCCCCCAGCAGCGGGTGGATGCTATCGATCACATGGTTGAGGCTGACCGGGTCAGAGAGCAGTTCGTAGTGATCTTCGGCGTAGGTCAGGATCGGCAATACGCCGATCTGGTGCACCAGCCCGCCGAGCGCAGCCTGGTCCGGCTTGAGCTGGCTGTGGTTGCGGCACAAGGCGTAGCAGACGCCCGCCACTTCCAGGCTGCGGCGCCAGACTTCACGCATCTTCTGTTCGACGGCTTCTGAGCGGGCATGGAAGATTTGTTCCATCACCAGGCCGATCGCCAGGTTGCTGCTGTAGTTGGTGCCCAGGCGCGTGATGGCGGTGTGCAGGTCGGTGACTTCCTGGGAGGCACGCAACAGCGGGCTGTTGACCACCTTGATCAGCCGCGCCGTGAGGGCGGTATCGCGGCTGATGACTTTGCTTAAATGACTGATGCTGACTTCGGGGTCTTCGGCGGCCTGACGAATTTTCAGGGCCACTTCCGGTAACGTGGGCAGAACCAGGTCATCGTTATCGATGGCCATCACCAACGCCTGTTGGACTTTTTCCGCCAGTTTGTTCATTCATGCTCTCTAGGGTGCTGCAAAAGGGTGTGGCGATTAACGCTGGATCTCGCGATCACGGTCCAGTGGGTAGGGCAGGTCGAGCAACTTGAGACCCGGGCCTTCCAGCGTACCTAAATGCACATCGCCACTGTCGGCTGCTTCGGCTTGCAGCACCGCCAGAAGTTCAATCCCTTCGTCGGCCCGGGCGGCAATCACCACCTCGCCGATGGCACTGTTATGGCTGGGGGCAAACAGTGGTGTACCTGGTTCGGGCAATACGTCGCCATCCAGGCTCAGGCGGTACAGGCGCCGCTTGAGTTTGCCCAGGTATTGCATGCGGGCGACGATTTCCTGGCCGGTGTAGCAGCCTTTCTTGAAACTTACGCCACCAACTGCCTGCAGGTTGAGCATCTGCGGGATGAACAGCTCGCGGGTCTGGGCCATGACCTGCCCGATGCCAGCGCGGACCTGCCCCAGCAGCCAGGCATTGAGATCGCCTTCGGCAAGTGTTGCGGCCAGTTGGTTGCGCAGCGGCTCGGCTTGCGCGGCGGGCGCCCAGAGTTCGGCGCGGCCGGGGGAGACGCGAATGGCCAGCAGCTCTTCATGGCGCGCCACGCTGTCGGTCTCGGCTGGCAAATCCAGGCCCAGGCTGGCGATTGCCTGGTCAGCGTCGGCCAGGCCGAAGCGAACCCAGGCGGCGCTTTCGTCCGTGAGCTTGGACTTGGAAAACACGGCGTATTTTTTCAGGTCCGCCAGTTGTGGCTCCAGCAGTTCGCTGGCCATGGCCAGCAACACGCCGTCACCTTGCAGCACGATACGGAAGCTCGACTGCATACGGCCCTTTTGGGTGCAGCGCGCGCCGAGGCTGGCGTGGGTGTCGTTGAGGTAGTTGAGGTTGCAGGTCAGTTGTCCCTGGAGGAACTTGGCCGCGTCAGCGCCGCGAACGGCCAGGACGCCTTCGTGGGACAGGGGGCAGAAAAAAGCAGAGTCAGCCATGGGTCATCGCAGTTGGAAAGTCATGGGTGCATCATAGAGGGGCGCCCGGTAAATGGGTAGTTTCATAAGCCCGACCAAAGCCGACTGTTCCAAGGGGCGTGGGCCTGTATACTTGCGCCCTATTTGAGGAGCGCTCCATGGTCGAAGATGTAGAAATCAATCGCCTGTACTGGCACAGCCGTCGCGGCATGCTGGAGTTGGATGTGTTGCTGGTGCCTTTCACCAAAGAGGTTTATGCGACTCTCGATAAGGTGGATCGCGACCTCTACGTCAGGCTGCTGACCTGCGAAGATCAGGATATGTTCGGCTGGTTCATGGAACGTGCCGAATCGGAAGATCCGGAGCTGCAACGCATGGTCCGGATGATCCTGGATCGTGTCCAGCCCAAGTAATAGCTTTGAATGCCGCTGGCAGGCCTGCGGGCGGTTGCTGGCGGCGTATCTCCTTGCCCAGGTGCTGGCACTCGGTGCGCTGTACCTGCTGGCTGTACCTGTCTTAATTACTCTACTGGGTGTACTGGCGTGCCTGGCCCATGCCTTGTGGACCTTGCCGCGTCATATTCGCTTGACCCACCGTTCGTCGGTTCGTGGCCTGCGCCGCAATGCCGACGGCTGGCAATTGTGGAGCGCGGCGCGAGGCTGGCACGCCGTACAGTTGTGCCCTGACAGCCTGGCGTTGCCGCTGATCGTGGTGCTGCGCTACCGGTTGCCGGGGGAGTGGCGGGTGCGCTCGGTGTGCGTACCCCATGCTTCGCAGGCCGCCGATGTCCATCGGCGCCTGCGGGTACGCTTGAAGTTCAGTCGGCGTAGGTGGTTGGCACCAGGATAGTGTCGAGGGCCTCTGGCAGCATCTGCGGGTAGTCGAGCGTGTAATGCAGGCCTCGGCTTTCCTTGCGCTCCATGGCCGAGCGGATCATCAGCTCGGCGACCTGGGCCAGGTTGCGCAACTCGATCAGGTCACGGCTGACCTTGTAGTTGCTGTAGAACTCGTCGATCTCATCCAGCAACAACCGCACACGATGCTGCGCCCGTGCCAAGCGCTTGTTGGTGCGCACGATCCCCACGTAGTCCCACATGAAGCGCCGCAGCTCGTCCCAGTTGTGGGCGATGATCACGTCCTCGTCCGAGTCGGTGACCTGGCTGGCGTCCCAGCGGGGCAGGGCGGCCGGGACCGGGATGCGCGGCAGTTGTTCGAGGATGTCGGCGGCTGCGGAGCGGGCATAGACGAAGCATTCGAGCAGCGAGTTGCTGGCCATGCGGTTGGCGCCGTGCAGGCCGGTGAAACTGGTTTCGCCAATCGCATACAGGCCGGGGACGTCGGTGCGGCCTTGCTGGTCGACCATCACCCCGCCACAGGTGTAGTGCGCCGCCGGGACCACCGGGATCGGCCCTTTGGTGATATCGATATTGAAGGCCAGGCAGCGTTCGTAGACCGTCGGGAAGTGAGTCTTGATGAAGTCGGCTGGCTTGTGGCTGATGTCCAGGTAGACGCAATCGATGCCCAGGCGCTTCATCTCGTGGTCGATGGCGCGGGCCACGATATCCCGTGGTGCCAGTTCGGCACGCGGGTCGAAGCGCTGCATGAAGCGCTCGCCGTTGGGTAGCTTCAGGTGGGCGCCTTCACCCCGCAGGGCTTCGGTGATCAGGAAACTCTTGGCCTGGGGGTGATACAGGCAGGTGGGGTGAAACTGGTTGAACTCCAGGTTCGCCACCCGGCAACCCGACCGCCAGGCCATGGCGATGCCATCCCCGCAGGCACCGTCGGGGTTGCTGGTGTAGAGGTAGACTTTGGCGGCGCCACCTGATGCCAGGATGGTGAAACGCGCGCCGTAGGTATCGACTTCACCGCTGGCGCGGTTGAGGACGTAGGCCCCCAGGCAGCGCTCGCCGGCCAGGCCCAGGCGTTTTTCGGTGATCAGGTCGACGGCGACCCGTTGCTCCAGCAGTTCGATATTCGGCCGTTGCCGGGCCTGGGCCAGCAGGGTCTTGAAGATCGCGGCGCCGGTGGCATCGGCGGCATGGATGATGCGCCGGTGGCTGTGGCCGCCTTCACGGGTCAGGTGGAACTCGAAACCACCGTCATCACTGCCCGCATGTTCATCACGGGTAAACGGCACGCCCTGGTCGATCAGCCACTGGATGGCTTCGCGGCTGTGCTCGACGGTGAAACGCACTGCTTGTTCGTTACACAAGCCGCCGCCGGCGTTGAGGGTGTCTTCAACGTGGGATTGCACCGTGTCGGTGTCATCCAGCACGGCAGCAACTCCGCCCTGGGCCCAGAACGTCGAACCGTTGGCCAGGTCGCCCTTGCTCAATACAGCTACGCGCAGATGGCTCGGCAGGGTCAGTGCAAGGCTCAAGCCTGCGGCGCCGCTACCAATCACCAGGACATCGTGTTGAAACTGTTGGCTCATTTATGGGATTCCGCAAAAAGCGATCCGAAGGGGTGGCGCAAACAGGACGCCTGGATCGGCGAATCAAAGGGTCACACGGCCCACTAGTATATAGAGGGGGCTATCGGCACAATAGCCGGGCATTCGTGGCATTGTGAGACTACGGTGAACGAACTGCACGGCTTTGATGAGGCGGTCCGGTAGGGAGATGGGAACTTTTGTATCCCGCCCGACTCCATTACAGGATGCCCGAAAGCTGGGAAAACGTTGGTTTTACTGATTGGCCTGGAGCATGGGAGCGTCAGAAAACCGGCGACAAGATTATTCGCGCAGCCGGCTATGCCCGCGCTGCGTTTTTCGTGTGTGCCAAAACAGAGCCCACCGGAAACTTGCTTGAAGGGGGAGAACTTTTGCGAAAAGTCCTAGTCTATGTTTGCAAGCCTGATCGTTTAGTTATGCAAGCCTCCTTCAAGTACAACGAGGAGTGTTCATGCTAACCCAGGAAGAGGATCAGCAGCTTGTTGAGCGCGTTCAACGCGGCGACAAGCGAGCATTTGATCTGCTAGTGCTGAAATACCAGCACAAAATTCTCGGGTTGATCGTGCGGTTTGTGCACGACACCCATGAAGCGCAGGACGTTGCACAGGAAGCCTTTATCAAGGCTTACCGTGCACTCGGTAATTTTCGCGGTGACAGTGCGTTTTACACGTGGCTTTACCGCATCGCCATCAACACGGCGAAGAACTATCTGGTTTCTCGCGGTCGCCGCCCGCCAGATAGTGATGTGAGTTCGGAAGATGCTGAATTTTATGATGGTGATCACGGCCTCAAAGATCTCGAGTCGCCGGAGCGTGCATTGCTGCGCGACGAGATCGAAGGCACTGTCCATCGCACTATTCAGCAACTGCCAGAAGATTTGCGTACGGCGTTAACTTTACGTGAATTCGATGGTCTGAGTTACGAGGACATTGCGAGCGTCATGCAATGTCCGGTGGGGACCGTACGCTCCCGGATTTTCCGGGCTCGGGAAGCCATCGATAAAGCCCTGCAACCGTTGTTGCAGGAAAACTAAAGACAGCGGCGACAGCCAAGAGAGGAACCGCCATGAGTCGTGATGCCCTGCAGGAATCGCTGTCCGCAGTGATGGATAACGAAGCGGATGAACTGGAACTTCGTCGAGTGCTCAATGCATTTGATGACGCCGAAACCCGTGATACCTGGTCTCGTTACCAAGTCGCTCGGGCGGTGATGCACAAGGATCTACTAGTCCCTCGTCTGGATATTGCTGCGGCCGTTTCTGCTGCGCTGGCCGATGAAGCCGTTCCGGCAAAAGCTGCACGTGGTCCGTGGCGTAGCCTGGGTCGCTTGGCAGTTGCTGCCTCGGTGACTGTGGCCGTACTGGCTGGTGTGCGCCTGTACAACCAGGACGAGATCGCCGGTGCCGAACTGGCCCAGCAAACCCAGCAACCGGTCATGGCCGGTCCGCAGGTCAAGGGTCCAGCTGTACTGGCCGGCTACAAGGAAAGCTCTGAAGCACCAGGCCCGATGGCCAATGGCGTGCTGCAAGGGCAATCCGGCTGGCAGGACCAGCGTCTGCCAGGCTACCTGCGTCAACACGCTCAGGAGTCGGCGGTAAAAGGCACCGAAAGCGCCTTGCCTTACGCTCGCGCTGCAAACCTGGAAAACCGCTAAACCGCTAAGGAGCTTTATGCGTGCCATACCGCTCCTTGCGCTTTTGCTCAGTGGCTGGTTTGCAGTTCCTGCCCAAGCCGACGAAGGCCAGGATTGGCTGAAACGTCTTGGGCGGGCAGGGCAGCAAAGCTACCAAGGCACGTTTATCTACGAGCGTAACGGTAGTTTTTCTACCCATGAGATCTGGCATCGCGTCCAGAACGGGCAGGTTCATGAGCGCTTGTTGCAGCTCGATGGATCGGCTCAGGAGCTTGTGCGTATCGATGGGCGCATCCAATGCGTTTCCGGCAGTCTGGTGGCCGGCGTCGATAACTCCCCGGGCGCTTCCGCCCACGAATTCGACCCACAAAAACTCAACCCTTTCTACGAGATTGTCGTCAGCGGAAAGTCGCTAGTGGCCGGCCGTAAAGCGGTGATCGTGTCGCTGACCCCGCGTGACCAGTACCGCTACGGATTTGAGTTGCACCTGGATCGTGAAACCGCGCTGCCTCTCAAGTCGTTGCTGATTAACGATAAGGGGCAATTGCTGGAGCGATTCCAGTTCACCCAACTGAAGACCACAACCCCCGATGCGCGTGATTTGCAGCCAGGCAGCGACTGCAAGCCGTTGACCCCTGCGAGCAATAAGGCGTCAGCGCCAACGGGCCAGGCCCAGGCTTGGCATCCGCAATGGTTGCCGCCAGGGTTCGAGTTGACCCGCAGTGACGCGCGCAAGGATCCCAAGACCCAGGTGGTTGTAAACAGTTTGATGTATGACGATGGGCTCGCGCGTTTTTCACTGTTCCTTGAGCCTGTGACGGGCGAGGCTGCTACCGAAAGCCGCGTTCAGCTTGGTCCTACGGTTGCGGTATCCCGTCGCATGAGTACGCCTGAGGGCGACATCGTTGCCACGGTTGTCGGGGAGATTCCGATGGGGACCGCCGAACGGATAATCCTGTCTGTTCGCAGTGGCCCGGCGCCCGAAAAGCCTTGAACCGTTAATCCTATGCTCATCCAGATCGTTCACAGTGCTGCAGGAGACAGGCGAAGGTTGCCTTGTTCTTCTGCCGAGAACATGAAACTTCTGGAGAGTATTTTCACTTGCAAAATCTCCTTATGTTTTTTATAGGTCAGAACTCCTCGGCCCTGGCCTTGTGTTGTTCACGCAATGTTGACGTCGCTAGTAGTAGTCTTCGGCGTTTATTGAACCCTGTCGCCCAACCCTGCTCGTCGTAACGGGAGCTGTATGTCGATACCACGTTTGAAATCTTACCTATCCATAGTCGCCACGGTGCTGGTGCTGGGTCAGGCCGTTTCCGCGCAAGCGGCGGAGTTGCCTGACTTCACCCAACTGGTGGAGCAGGCTTCGCCTGCCGTGGTGAACATCAGTACCACCCAGAAGCTGCCGGATCGTAAAGTCTCGAACCAGCAGATGCCCGACCTTGAAGGCCTGCCGCCCATGCTGCGGGAGTTCTTCGAGCGTGGCATGCCCCAGCCGCGCTCGCCCCGTGGTGGCGGTGGTCAGCGCGAAGCGCAATCCCTGGGCTCGGGCTTTATCATTTCGCCCGACGGCTACATCCTGACCAACAATCATGTGATCGCCGACGCCGACGAAATTCTCGTACGCCTGGCTGACCGCAGTGAGCTCAAGGCCAAGCTGGTCGGCACCGATCCACGTTCCGACGTCGCCTTGCTGAAGATCGAAGGCAAGGACCTGCCGGTGTTGAAACTGGGTAAATCCCAGGACCTCAAGGCCGGGCAATGGGTGGTGGCCATTGGTTCGCCGTTTGGCTTTGACCATACGGTGACCCAAGGCATCGTCAGCGCTATCGGCCGCAGCCTGCCGAACGAGAACTATGTACCGTTCATCCAGACCGACGTGCCGATCAACCCGGGCAACTCCGGTGGCCCGCTGTTCAACCTGGCGGGCGAAGTGGTGGGGATCAACTCGCAGATCTACACCCGCTCCGGTGGTTTCATGGGGGTCTCCTTCGCTATCCCGATTGATGTGGCCCTGGACGTTTCCAACCAACTCAAGGACGGTGGCAAGGTCAGCCGTGGCTGGTTGGGCGTGGTTATCCAGGAAGTGAACAAAGACCTGGCTGAATCCTTTGGCCTGGACAAGCCGGCTGGTGCCCTGGTCGCGCAGATTCAGGATGATGGCCCGGCTGCCAAAGGCGGCTTGAAGGTTGGCGATGTGATTCTCAGCATGAATGGCCAGCCGATTGTCATGTCTGCTGACCTGCCGCATCTGGTAGGCGCACTCAAGGCAGGTGGCAAGGCCAAGCTTGAAGTGATCCGCGAAGGCAAGCGTCAGAATGTTGAACTGACTGTCGGAGCCATTCCGGAAGAAGGCCAGGAACTCGCGCTGGGCGGCAAATCCGGCGCCGAGCGCAGCAGCAACCGCCTGGGCATCGCCGTGGTGGAGTTGACCGACGAACAGAAGAAGAGCTTCGACCTCAAGAGCGGTGTGGTGATCAAGGAAGTTCAGGACGGCCCGGCCGCCCTGATCGGCCTGCAACCCGGTGACGTGATTACCCACTTGAACAACCAGGCCATCAATTCCACCAAGGAGTTCACCGACATCGCCAAGGCGCTGCCGAAGAATCGCTCGGTGTCGATGCGGGTCCTGCGTCAAGGGCGCGCCAGCTTCATCACCTTCAAACTGGCGGAGTAATGCGCTAGTAGCGGGTCAATAAAAAGCCCCGCTCTCGATAGTCGAGAGCGGGGCTTTTTTGTGGGCGCTGGGTTTAGCTCATCATGCCTTTGACGATGCGCTCCTGTTCGATCAACTCACGCTGGCGCGCATCGATGCGTGACGACAGCGGGAAATTGCTGCCGGCGCGGCGCTTGGCAAAGTCCAATTGCTGGATCGCTTGCTGGAAGTCGCCCACCAGCGCGAAGTACTCGGCGCGGGCTTGATGCAAGCCGATGATATTGCCGGACAGGCCGCGAGTCTCGGCGACCTGATACCACACATCCGGATCATCGGAACGCGACTTGAGCAGGCCTTCCAGGGCCTTTTCCGCGTCGGCCGTACGGTTCTGCTTGAGCAGCAGGTCCACGCGCACCTGGTTCAACGGGTAGTTGCTGGGGTACTGGGCCAGCATGCGATCGGTACGTTGCTGCGCGTCGGGCATGCGATTGTTGGTGATATCCAGCTCGATCTGCGCCAGGTTGTAGGTGATGTCGTTGGGCGCCTTGGCCAGCAGCGGCTTGAGGGTTTCCCGCGCCTCATTGAGTTGGGTGCCCTTGATCTGGGCGATGGCCAGGCCGTAGCGCGCCACATCGCTTTTTGGGTTCTCATCCAGCTGGGCGCGGAAGCGCTTGGCGGCCAGCCCAGGTGTGTCTTCGTAATACAGCTGGACCCGGGCGCGTATCAATTGATAACGCAGGCTGTCTTCGGTGCCGCCGGTCTTGGCTTGCTCGGCGCGGTTACGGGTGTCGGCGATCCGCGATTCGGTGACCGGGTGCGTCAGCAGGAATTCCGGTGGCTTGGCATCGAAGCGGTATTGGCGCATCAAGCGCTCGAACATGGTTGGCATCGAGCGCGGATCGTAGCCGGCCTTGACCATGTTGAGGATGCCGATGCGGTCGGCTTCCTGTTCATTTTGCCGGGAGAAGCGTCGTTGCTCCTGGATGGCCGCGGCCTGGCTGCCGGCAATCGCAGCGATCCCGGCATCCCCGGCGCCGGCGGCTGCCGCGATAATCCCGCCGAGCAGCGCGGCCATCATCGGGATCTGCATCCGTTGCTGGGCTTCCACGCCACGGGCGAAGTGGCGTTGCGACAAGTGCGCCAGTTCGTGAGCCATGACCGAGGCGTATTCGCCTTCGGTCTGGGCGTTGAGGAACAGGCCGCCGTTGACCCCGACAATCCCGCCCGGTGCGGCAAACGCGTTAAGTTGCGGGCTATTGATCAGGATGAACTCCAGCCGCCGGTCATTGACCTGGCTGGTCTCCACCAGCTTGTAAACGCTGGTTTCGACGTAATCCTTGAGTTGCGGGTCATTGAGGACCGAGACCTGCCCGCGCAGGAATGCCAGCCAGGCCCGGCCCAGTTGGTGTTCCTGTTGTGGCGAGACAATGGCAGAACTGGCGTCGCCAAGTGACGGCAGATCGTCGGCGAAGCCTGGAGAGGCAAGCAGGCAAGCTAGCGTCAGCAGGGTAGGGCGCAAAAAAGTCATGCACAAAGCCTTTCGACAAAGACCTTACTGTAGCCGGACACTGAGCCTGGGACCAGATATTCTAAGCACCCCTTGATGCCGCCAGGAGCAAAACCATGACCGATGCTGTAAACCACGACGCCGAGCTCGATGCCAGCGGCCTGAACTGCCCGTTGCCATTGCTCAAGGCCAAGATGGAGCTCAATCGGCTGGCCAGCGGTGCGGTACTCAAGGTGATTGCCACGGATGCGGGTTCCCAGCGCGACTTCCGCACGTTTGCCAAGCTGGCGGGGCATGCGCTGTTGCACGAAGAGGCCGATAACGGTGTGTATCGTTACTGGTTGCGCAAGGCCTGATGGCCCCATCGCGGGCAAGCCCGGCTCCACCGATCCAATGTAGGAACTGGCCTGCCAGCGATAGCTATCTAACGGCCATCCACTACATCAAGCCTTGTCCAGCGCCTGCGCCGCCGCCAAGACGGCATCCACATGCCCCGGCACCTTCACGCCGCGCCATTCCTGGCGCAGCACGCCATTTTTGTCGATCAGGAAGGTGCTGCGATCCACCCCCATGTATTCCTTGCCGTACAGTTTCTTCAGCTTGATTACATCAAACAGCTGGCAAACCGCTTCGTCCTTGTCGCTGATCAGCTCGAAGGGGAAGGCCTGCTTGGCCTTGAAGTTCTCATGGGACTTCACGCTGTCCCGGGACACGCCAAACACCTCGGTGTTGGCGGCCTGGAAGGCAGCGTACTGGTCACGAAAACCCTGGCCTTCAGTGGTGCAGCCTGGCGTGCTGTCTTTGGGGTAGAAGTAGATCACCACTTGCTTGCCCTTGAGTCCCGCGAGGCTGAACGTCTGCCCGCTGGTCGCCGGGGCTTGGAAATCGGCGACCGGTGTGTCGATGACTACCGCCATGGAAAACTTCCTTACATTGGGTTCTGTGGGCGCCAGGGTTCGATCAGTGCATCCAGGTTCAGCGCATCGGCGAAATCCAGGAACTGGTCACGCAACCAACTGATCTGCACGCCTGCCGGCAAGGTCACCGTAAAGGTGGCGTTGAGCATGGTGCCGCCGGTCTGAGGGGCCTGATAAGTGTCAAACGTCAGGTTTTCCAGTTCGACGTTATGGTCGATAAAGAACTGGCACAGTTCATTGACGATGTCCGAACGGTAGGCCGAACTGACGTAGGCCACATACGGTAGCGCCTGGGGACGGTTCTCCAGGGCCGCACTGCGCACCACATTGACGGTGAAGTCGTGCTTCTTGGCCAGGGTCGGCAAGCCGGCTTCCAGGCGCGCCAGGGCATCCCAGCTTCCGGAAATCTGCAGGACCAGCGCACTGCATTCGCCATGGCGAGTCAGGCGTGAGGTCACGACGGCGCAGCGGTTTTCATGGCTGGCGCGGCACAGGACGTTAGTCAGCTCCATGGGGTTGGCGCCAAGGGCACTGATAACAAGGAATTGTTCGCGGACTGTGGGGGTGGACATGCAGCATTCCTAAAGCGATGAGCGGTCGATACGAGCGTGCGGTACCGATCAAAGGATCAAGGGTAGCGAAAAGCGCCGCCAAGGGCTAGGACGTGGCGTTTTCATTGCATATTCAGTGGCAGTTGGCCGTGCTTTGGCCCAATGATGGCATTGCCGGCAACTAAGTTGATCCAGAACGCATCCTCAGAGGGTACTTCGCTTGTGCAAGCATCTTGGCGCCAGTACCATTACGGCTCTCTTTTTCCGGCAGGAGCGGTTGCATGATTGCGGGCAGTATGGTGGCACTGGTCACACCCATGGATGCACAAGGTAATCTCGACTGGGACAGCCTGGGCAAACTGGTGGACTTTCACCTGCAAGAAGGCACCAACGCCATTGTGGCCGTCGGCACCACGGGTGAATCGGCCACGCTTGATGTGGAAGAACACATCGAGGTGATCGAGTTTGTGGTCAAGCGCGTTGCAGGGCGTATCGCGGTCATTGCCGGTACGGGCGCCAACTCGACTCGCGAAGCGATCGAGCTGACCAAGAACGCCAAGAAAGCCGGTGCCGATGCCTGCCTGCTGGTGACGCCGTACTACAACAAGCCGACCCAGGAAGGCTTGTACCAGCACTTCAAGACCATCGCCGAAGCCGTCGACATCCCGCAGATCCTATACAACGTGCCAGGGCGCACGGCGTGCGACATGCAGGCCGCGACCGTGATCCGCCTGTCGACCGTGCCGAACATCATCGGTATCAAAGAAGCCACGGGCGACCTGCAGCGCGCCAAGGACATCCTGGCCGGCGTGAGCAGTGACTTCCTGCTGTACTCCGGCGACGACGCCACGGCGGTGGAGCTGATTCTGCTGGGCGGCAAGGGCAATATCTCGGTAACCGCCAACGTTGCCCCGCGTGCCATGAGCCAGATGTGCGCCGCTGCCATCGCCGGCGACGCCGTGACCGCCCGCGCGATTCACGAAAAGCTGATGCCGCTCAACAAAACACTGTTCATCGAATCCAACCCTATTCCCGTGAAATGGGCGCTGCATGAAATGGGCCTGATGCCGGACGGTATCCGTCTGCCGCTCACCCAACTCAGCCCAGCCTGTCACGAACCGCTGCGACAGGCCCTGCGCCAGTCCGGCGTCCTGGTTTAATTGAGGAAGCACTACGCATGAAGCGATTGGCCGGACTTTCCGCACTTGCCTTGATTATCTCCAGCACCAGTGGCTGCGGTTGGATCTGGGGCCCGGAAGGCTACTTCCGTGACCGCGGCAGCGATTACCTGGAAGCACAACAAACCGCACCGATGCAATTGCCGCCGGACGTCAACGTCGCCAAGCGCCTTGACCCGTTGCTGCCGATCCCGCGCAACGTAGCCGACGACACCGTCAAGGGCGAGTACGAAGTACCGCGTCCACAACCGATTTCGGCCCTGGCCGATGCCAGCGACTACAGCCTGCAGAAAAGCGGCGATTCGCGTTGGATCATGGCCCAGCGCCCACCTGCCGAAGTCTGGCCGGTGGCGGTGCAGTTCTTCCAGGACAATGGCTTCCGTATCGACGAGCAACGCCCGCAGACCGGTGAATTCACCACCGCGTGGCAGCAGCCGAGTGAGCTGTCGGCCAACATGGCCAAGCGCTTGCAGGCGAGTGGCGTCGCCGCTGATGGCGAAAGCCGCATCCGCGTGCGCATCGAGCCAGGCGTGCAGCGCAATACCAGTGAAGTCTACGTGGTCAGCGCCGAGCGTCCTGCGGGCAGCACCGCCAACGTCGACTTCACCAACCGTTCGGTCAACAGCGGTGTCGATGCCGCGCTGGTCGACGAGATGCTTGCCAGCATGAGCCGCATCTCCGAGAAGGGCGGTTCCGTCTCGCTGCTCGCCGCCCGTGACTACGACACCCCTAGCCGTGTCAGCCTCACCGAAGACGGCAGCGGCAACGTTGTGCTCAACCTGGGTGAAGACCTGGACCGTGCCTGGGCCAGCGTCGGCCGTGCCCTGGAGCAAGGGCCATGGCGCGTCGAAGACATCAACCGCAGCCTGGGCCTGTACTACATCAACGTGGCAGAAAAGGCCGAGAAGAAAGACGAAGAGCGTGGTTTCTTCAGCAAGTTGTTCGGCAGCGAGCCGACCAAGGAAGAGATCGAGACCCGCGCCGAGCGTTATCAAGTGCGCTTGAGCAAGGTCGGCGACAACGTGCAAGTCACCGTCGAGAAAAACATCAACACCGTGGCGCCAGCAGAAACGGCGCGCAAAGTGTTGGGCGTGATTCAGGACAACCTGGGCTGATCCGATGCGTTTTGCTGTTCTCGGCAGCGGTAGCCAAGGGAACGGCACGCTAGTAGCCCACGACGACACGTACGTCCTGGTGGATTGTGGTTTCTCCCTGCGGGAAACCGAGCGACGCCTGCTGCGCCTGGGGGTTCACCCCGCGCAGTTGAGCGCGATTCTAGTGACCCACGAACATGCCGACCACGTGCATGGCGTGGGTTTGCTGTCTCGGCGCTACAATCTTCCGGTGTACCTGAGTCGCGGCACCTTGCGCGGGATGCGCAAACCCATTGAACCCGCAGGTTTCCTGGCCGGTGGCGAGCAACTGCAGATCGGTGCCTTGAGCATCGACGTGATTGCTGTGGCGCATGATGCCCACGAGCCCACGCAATATGTATTCAGTGACGGCGAGCGCCGCTTTGGCCTGCTTACCGACCTGGGTTCCTACTGTGCCAAGGTGCTGGAAGGCTATCGTGACCTCGATGCGTTGATGATCGAGTCCAACCATTGCCGTGACCTGCTGGCGCGCGGTCACTACCCGTACTTTCTCAAGCAACGGGTGGGTGGCGAGCTGGGACATTTGAACAACCACCAGGCGGCGTACCTGGTGTATGAGTTGGGCTGGCAAGACCTGCAACACCTGGTCCTGGCCCACCTGAGCAGCAAGAACAACCTGCCGCAGCTTGCCCGGCAATGTTTTGTCGACACCCTCGGGTGCGACCCGGACTGGCTGCAACTGGCCGATCAAGATTCAGGGCTTGACTGGCGACATATCGCCTAGCCCATCTACTTACCAAGCGGAGCCCATCATGGAAAAACGTGAAGAACTCTACCGCGGCAAAGCCAAGTCGGTTTACAAGACCGACGACGCCAACCGCTTGATCCTGCTGTTTCGCAACGACACCTCGGCGTTCGATGGCAAGCGCATCGAACAGCTCGACCGCAAGGGCATGGTGAACAACAAGTTCAACGCCTTCATCATGCAGAAACTCGAAGCGGCCGGCATTCCGACCCAATTCGACAAACTGCTGGGCGACAACGAATGCCTGGTGAAAAAACTCGACATGATCCCGGTCGAGTGCGTCGTGCGTAACTACGCAGCCGGCAGCCTGGTCAAGCGCCTGGGCGTGGAAGAGGGCCTCAAGCTCAACCCTTACACGTTCGAACTGTTCCTCAAGGACGACGCCAAGGGCGACCCGTTCATCAACGAATCCCACGTCGTGGCATTCGGCTGGGGCACTGCTGAACAGCTGGCACGCATGAAAGAACTGTCGCTCAAGGTCAACGACGTCCTGAGCAAACTGTTTGACGATGCTGGCCTGCTGCTGGTGGACTTCAAACTGGAATTCGGCGTATTCCACGACGGCTCCATCGTCCTGGGCGACGAATTCAGCCCAGACGGCTGCCGCCTGTGGGACAAGGACACACGCAAGAAGATGGACAAAGACCGCTTCCGCCAGGGCCTCGGTGACGTTATCGAAGCCTACGAAGAAGTCGCCAACCGTCTCGGTGTACCGCTGTAATCGACGCAAGCATCTGATAGCACGGAAAAAAATCCACTGAGAGCTTTGCTTCCCAGTAACAGGCTGTTATGATGCGCGCCGTTGGAGAGATGCCAGAGTGGCCGAATGGGACGGATTCGAAATCCGTTGTACCTTCACCGGTACCTAGGGTTCGAATCCCTATCTCTCCGCCATTACATAAAAACCTTTGTAAATAAATTAGTTACGAAGGTGCAAAAACAGTAATTTGTAGCAGTAGCTTGCGGCATTTTTTTGCCAAGCTACAGTAGCCAAATTGCTGTTTTTTTTCGTCCGTATTTTTTGATTGAATAGATCAGTTCCACCTTCCAACCTCATAGGCCGTTAACCTCTGTGACCGGCTATGGTGCGAAACGGCGGGGTTGGCGTCGCGACGTACAGCACGCGAACGAGTCTTCGTTAGAGGCTCTTACGATGCGACATAGATCGCTTGATGGACCTTTCCTGTTGTGGATTCACCAAAGTAGGGCTTGCCATCCATGATGGGCTGAGGCGAGGATACGCAAGGCACATCGCCATCACGGAAAGGAAGCCGACATGCCTTATCAAGCTCAGATTGTTTGTTTGGCCAACTCACGAAAACCGCAAGGCAAGTGCATCGCTGGAAAAATATGGGGTGGTGATCACCATGGCACTTGGGTACGTCCTGTAAGCAATCGCCCACAAGATTCGATCTCAGACCCAGAACGGACATGCCAAACGGGCCAATTTGCTCAGTTACGTGATCTTTTATCTATATCCTTTTCCAATGCTCATGGGCATGTGTTTCAACAAGAGAATCATGTGATTCAGCATCCACCCGTTTGGGTTCAGAATGGGCAGGCCTCAATTGCTGACCTTGCAGGTCTTGTGGATACGCCACTTGCCTTATGGGAAAACAATCATCACAGCTATTCAGGCTGCAATGATAAGGTTCCGGCTGAGATCCTTCTCCATCCTCGACCCAGCCTCTACCTAATTCGCCCTCAAAATATCAGGGTTAGAGTCTCTGCAGAAGGTGCGTATCGCGGGGATAGGACGCTAAAGGCACGGGCAACATTTTCGTATAATAGAGTTAACTATTCTCTTATCATCACTGATTGTGATGTGGAAAATTACTATCAGCGGCAAGGTGCCGGTGAATATGTTCCAGAAGGTATCAGCTATTTCACGGTTAGCCTTGGTGACGTGAGCAATGGGTTTGCTTATAAATTGATAGCCGCTGTGATCTGAGGATGAAAATGAAAATATTTACAATAGGATTTACAGAGAAAAAAGCTGAACGGTTTTTTTCACTTATTAAATTGTCGGGCACAAAGCGGGTTGTTGACGTTCGATTGAACAATATTTCTCAACTCTCAGGTTTTGCGAAAAGAGACGACTTGAAATATTTTTTAAAAGAAATATGCGACGTTGACTACGTACATTTGCCAGAATTGGCACCCACAAAAGAAATTTTGTCGCCATATCAGAAAAAGGAAATTTCTTGGCAACAGTATGAAGATAAATTCCTCAATCTTATGGCGAAGCGAAATATTGAAAAACACGTAAAGCCAGAAATCATTGATGAGGGGTGCTTGCTTTGTAGCGAGCATCAACCGCACCAGTGCCACAGACGACTGGTTGCAAATTACCTTAAGCAAGCTTGGAATCAATCTGATGCGGTTGTCAAAGATTTAGTATGAGCAAAGAAGCAAAGGTCTTAATCGCATATCCTATTGACTTCCGTTCATATTCTAAATTTGAAAGGAAAGTCGATAAAATTATCAGCTCTCTTGAAAAAGTAGAGCTGATTTTCGTTCGTGACGAAAACGAATTTATCGAGACATATTCAAAGTCCAAAGGTTTGCAGGCAACCGCTTTAGTCTCAGATAAAGACGCGTTGAAGGAAGTCACGCACGCTATTCTTTTCCAAGATGAAGAAAGAAACTGTTTTTATATTCTTCATAATGAATTGCTTGACATGGAAATACCGACAAGAGTGATAAATTTAAAAATCACCAAAGTTTCTAATAAAGATATGGGTGATAGCTATGATGTTTACATTGGTAGGGGAACCCTATGGGGCAATCCTTACCAAATGGGTAAAGAAGGCACCCGTGATGAGGTAATAGCCAAGTTTGCTTATGATTTTGATAAGCGTTTTTTGAAACTACCCGAAAAGTTTGATGAGAACATCGAAAAGCTCAGAGGTAAGACGCTCGGCTGTCACTGCAAGCCTGCAGCTTGTCATGGTGACGTAATCGCCAATTACCTAAATTCTCAAGACGATGGTAAATGAGGTCTCGACCCGAATCCTGCCTGTGGATGGCAGTTTTTTCGTTTCTTAAAATTCATTTTTGGACGGTGCTTGTGATAATTTATCAGTTGTTTTCATAAGCTAAATTTGTTATCGGTTAAAGCTAGCCGCCGAGTATGGTTTTGAATTGTTGCCGAACTCGTGCGTAAACCCAATTTGCTCTTTTTCGATGCTCATCCTTCTCGGTTTTAGCTAATATTTCTTCAAGGCGAAGTAGAAGAAGGGTATAGATGGTAACTCCATTATCTGTTGCTACTCCCATAAAATCGTCCTTTGGGAATGAACTCGTTATGAGATGTTTTGACTTGGTAAACGATAGTTTGTAAGGGTCAACAAAAAGCCCGAGGCTATCGTTGTCTAGCATGTCCGGAATGATGTCTAAATGGTTTAATTCGGAAATTGCATCATCCAAAATTATTCTTGGATATACGCCTTTTGACTCCAGTTGGTAAGCCTTGTTGAGGGCTGGACCAAAAACTATATCTTCTTGATGATGTAACTGTCCAATTGTGACTCCTGCTCGCAAAAGAAATCCACATATTGCAGATCCTATGAAAATATTAGATAGTCCATATATTATTTGCGGTAGAAACTCCTCTTTATATGGAAGGCTGATTACGCAGCAATCAGAAAATGAGGTGATTTTTGCCTCTCCTGAACCGGTAGCTTGAAGAAGTGGTGAGCTTTTCAGTAGTTTGGGGATGAGGGCAAGTTGTCCGATTTTTACCGGATCGTTTCCTGCATTGGAGATGTGTGATTTCCAGCCAAGCACATCAAAAAAAACCACAATTCTTTCTTCGTAAGTGATTGGGGCAATAAGATCGCTAATAACCATAAGCTATCATCCTGAAAGCTGTGTAAAAATAATATGGGCAGTTTCTTTATGTTATACGTCGGAAGATAAATTGGCAATCATCGGAAAACGATACGGTTGAATGTATAAGCCAGTTGAGGGGATGGGTTTTTCTAAAGGTTCGGAATCCTACTGTTTAAGTGTGAGGTATTTACGTACGATTAATGGTTTTTGATATTGTCGATCTTTCTCCGCTTTTTTCGCTTTTCTTCTTCTGTTTTTATGCCGAAAGGGCAGGAGGGATCGGCGGGAATACCAGTTATCTGGTGGTAACGCTCCGTTTATCGAGCTTTTTCGACACTTCCATGGAAGGTTTTTATGACGAAGGGCTATTTTATTTTTTGAAAATTTGCAGCAAGAATTTTTAGCAAAATGCCAGAAAGTATCTGTACCTATTGGTTTTAAAGGGCTGGAAAGTACGATTCGAAAAGTCCCTATCTCTCCGCCATCACATAGAAAAGCCCCGCAGATTAATTTCTGCGGGGCTTTTTCGTTTCCGTCTCCCTCTCTTCCAACGCCTGCCTCCCCAGTTTTGCCACCCTGTTTTGACGATTTCTCCCCAGCGTTTTGCCTAGCGAAACACTTCCAATAATCGCTCCCCGGTTTTCATTCAGGTAAACCCATAAAAAACAATCACATACACATTTTGTGATTTTGTTTTCCCGTCAGCCCTTTACTTAAAATTGGTGAAATGCTTATATTTTGTTGTTAATTCAAAATACAGTTCCGCACAGCGAAATTGATTGAATTGTCAAAGCTGTAGCGTTCCTTCGTCCTTGGCGAGGGGCGAGGGACTTCACACATAACAACAAAAATAGGGCTGCATCATGGAGCGCCATTCCTGCGTCATTGCTACGTGTCTCCTGGTTTGCATTGTGCCTGCGTCGGCGTATGCGGACTTTTTCGCAGACAGTAAGGCCAGCGTCGAGCTGCGTAATTTTTACATCAATCGCGACTACAGCCAGGCCAGCACCACCCAGTCCAAGCAGGAAGAGTGGGCCCAGGGCTTTTTGCTGCGTTACGCATCTGGGTTTACCGCGGGCCCTGTTGGTTTTGGGCTGGATGCGATCGGTTTGGTTGGCGTGAAGCTCGACTCCAGCCAGGACCGTGCCGGTTCCGGTTTGTTGCCTCGCCAGCGAGATGGCCGTGCGGTGGATGAAAGGGGCTCCCTTGGCCTGACGGCCAAGGTGCGGGCGTCCAAGAGTTTGCTCAGGATCGGGACCTTGCATCCGCGCCTGCCGGTTGTTCAGTTCAACGACACCCGCTTGTTGCCGCAGACGTTCGAAGGCGTACATCTGAATTCCCAGGAGTTCGCCAACACCACCCTTGATGCGGGGCAGATCCGCCAGGTGACCCAGCGCGATTCCACGAACCGCGAAGACCTGACGCCGTCAGTGGCCAACGCCAAGGGCATTCGTGTCAGCAAAGGCGCCAGCACTGATGAGTTCAACTTCGCAGGCGTCGGTTACAAGTGGAGCAACCAGTTAAGTGGCAGCTACTTCTACGGTGAACTCGACCGTTTTTACCGCCAGCACAATTTCAGCCTGTTGCATGTGCTGCCCCTTGGGGAAGGGCAGTCGCTCAAGAGTGACTTGCGTTATGCCAGGTCCTACAACGAAGGCCAGAGCAATATCGATAACACTGCCGTGTCAGCGATGCTCACCTACAGTCTGGGCGGCCACGCGTTTGGTCTGGCCTATCAGAAGATGAGTGGCGACACTGGCTACGCCTATATCCATGGCGCCGATGCGTTCTTGCCCAACTTTATTTCCAACAACGATTTTGCCAACCGGGATGAGATGTCCTGGCAGGCTCGCTACGACTTCAATTTTGCCGCTGTGGGTATTCCGGGCCTGACCTTCATGACCCGTTACGTCTACGGCAGCGATATTGAGTTGGGCGCTGGCAAGCCGACGGGCTCTGAGTGGGAGCGCGATACGGACATTGCCTACGTGTTCCAGGACGGTTCGTTGAAAAATCTGGGGGTGAAATGGCGTAACTCGTCTTTGCGCATGAATCACTTTGGCAGTGATCTGGACGATAACCGCCTGATCATCAGTTACACCCTGCCACTCCTGTAGTCGAGTCGGTGACAGCCCGCCAGGCGGGTCTATAACAACAATGAGGTCGTAGCGGCTATGAAGAACGCACTTTATCCATCACGTATACGCGCCTGGTTCACCGTCAGCATACTGATGCTGGCCTACGTTTTATCCTTCGTGGACCGGCAGATTCTCAACCTGCTGGTGGGACCGATCCGTCACGACATGGATATCAGTGACACGCAGATGAGCCTGTTGATGGGGCTGTCGTTTGCGATTTTCTACACCCTCTGTGGCATCCCGCTGGGGCGGATTGCCGACAGCAAGAGCCGGCGTAACCTGCTGATGTGCGGGATCCTGGTGTGGAGCGGCATGACGGCCGCTTGCGGGATGGTCAAAGGTTACTGGCAGTTCCTTTTTTGCCGGATTGGCGTGGCAGCAGGCGAAGCCTCCTTGGCGCCCTGTGCTTACTCGATGATCTCCGACAGTTTCACCCCTGAGCGTCGCGGTACGGCGTTCAGCGTGTATTCGACGGCGATTTACCTGGGTTCGGGCGTTGCCCTGTTGTTGGGCGGGGTGGCGGTGCACTTTGCTACCAGCCAGGGTGATATGACATTGCCGCTTATCGGCACGGTGCGCCCGTGGCAAATGGTGTTCCTGATTCTCGGCGCGGTTGGCGTGGTCTTCTCCCTGTGCTTGCTGTTGTTGCGCGAGCCGGTGCGCCATGGCGTGGGGGCGGGCCTGGAGCTGCCGTTTTCGGAGTTCGTCGATTACCTGCGTAAAAACCGCCGCACCATGCTTTGCCATAACCTGGGCTTTGCTTGCCTGACGTTTACGGCCTACGGCAGCAGTGCCTGGATCCCGACATTTTTTGTGCGCTCGTTCGACATGAGCGTACCTGAGGTCGGGGTGATCTACGGCAGTATGCTGGCGATCTGCGGCTCCCTTGGCTTGTTGGTGGGCGGCCGGTTGTGCGACTGGCTGATCAAGCGCGGTCACCGCGATGCTCCCCTGCGTATCGCAATCCTGGCTGCTGTGCTGACCTTGCCGTCGAACTTGGGCTATTTGGTGGATGACAAGAACCTGGCCCTGGTGATGATGGCCCTTCACGTGTTTACCGTGAGCATGCCCTTTGGCGTCGGTCCTTTGGCCGTGCAAGAAGTGGTGCCCAGCCCGATGCGTGGGCAGGCCTCGGCGCTTTATCAGTTTGCCGTGACCCTGATCGGCCTGGGGATTGGCCCGACGGCCGTGGCCTTGGGTACCGATTATGTGTTCGGCAGCGACTCGGCGCTGCGCTACTCGCTGGCAGTGGTGACGGGCGTTTCGCTGGTGCTGGCAGTGGTGATTCTGATGAGCGGCCTGCGGTCGTATCGCGAGAGCCTGGAGCGTCTCAAAAGCTGGGCGCCCAAGGATCCCACGCTGGTGGTCCCTGGGCGGCAGGTGCCAGCGGCTGACGCTTGAGTCAGCAATTTCTCGCGCTCGATCAAGCTGGCACCCCCGTGGGGTGTCGGCTTTTTTTTCGTCGGAAATCTTTCCAGAAACCGTTTGCCAAAACATGGCTCTTTGATAAAATCGATCCACATGTTCCGCAATGCGGAACATGGTTTCAATAAAAACAAGATATCGAGGTTCAGATGAATTCCAGCGTGAGCTACGAGCGCCAAGGCGAGATTGCACTGATCACCCTGAACAACCCGCCGGTCAATGCCCTCGGTCAAGCCGAGCGTGAAGGTCTGTTGCGCGCCTTGCACCAGGGCCAGATCGACACGCAGGCCAAGGTGTTGGTGTTGCTGTGCGCTGGCCGCACTTTCATTGCCGGGGCTGATATCAAGGAATTCGGCAAGCCGCCTCAGGCGCCGAGCCTGCCGGAAGTGGTCAACGCCTATGAACAAAGCGACAAACCCTGTGTCGCGGTGATTCACGGCACGGCCCTGGGCGGAGGTCTGGAAATGGCCCTGGGTTGCCATTATCGAATCGCCCGCCGCGATGCCAAAGTCGGTCTGCCGGAGGTCAAGCTCGGGTTGCTACCGGGCGCGGGCGGCACCCAGCGCTTGCCCCGTCTAGCCGGTGTGGCCAAGGCCTTGGAGATGATTGTCTCCGGCCAGCCCATCAACGCCACTCACGCCCGGGAACATCACATTGTCGATGAACTGTTCGACGGTGACCCTCGCACCGCCGCCATCGCCTTTGCCCAACGCATGCTGGATAACGGCCTGGGTGTGCGGCGCACCGGTGAACAAACCGCCGCCCTCAAGGGCGCGGACAACGCCGCGTTGATCGCCGCCAAACGCGTGGAGGTCAGCCAGCGTTTACCGGGGTTCTTTTCCCCTCCACGCTGCGTCGCGGCGGTCGAGGCGGCGACCTTGCTGCCACTGGCCGAAGGCTTGCAACGCGAGCGCGCACTGTTCCAGGAGTGCCTGGCCTCTGAGCAGCGTGCGGCGCTGGTACACGCCTTTTTTGCCGAGCGCCAATGTGCCCAGATCGACGACCTGCCCAAGGACACGCCCGTGCGTAACGTTGAACGCGTCGGGGTGATCGGTGGCGGCACCATGGGCGTGGGCATCGCCTTGAGTTTTGTCAGCGCGGGCATTGCCGTGCTGCTCTTGGAAGTCGATGAGCCGGCTCTGCAACGGGCATTGCAGCGTGCCCGCGAGACCTGCGAAGCCAGTGTCGCCCGTGGCAGCTTGAGCCCTGCCGTGATGGAGCAGCGTTTGGCGCTGCTGCATGGTGGGGTGGACTACAGCGAGCTGGCCACTGCCGATCTGGTCATCGAGGCGGTGTTTGAAAGCCTGGAGGTCAAGCGGCAGGTGTTTGAACGCCTGGATCTGGTCTGCAAACCCGGCGCGATCCTCGCCAGCAATACGTCGTCACTGGACCTGGACGTCATCGCCGGTTTCACTTCACGGCCTCAGGATGTGGTGGGCCTGCACTTTTTCAGCCCGGCCAACGTCATGCGCCTGCTGGAAGTCGTGCGCGGGCGGCACACCGCTTTCGACGTGTTGGTCACCGTCATGCAATTGAGCAAAAAGCTCAACAAGATTGCCGTGGTGGTAGGCGTCTGTGACGGGTTCGTCGGTAACCGCATGATCTTCCAGTATGGCCGCGAGGCCGAGTTCCTGTTGGAGGAGGGCGCCACTCCCGAGCAAGTCGACGGGGCCTTGCGGACCTTCGGCATGGCCATGGGCCCCAATGCCATGCGGGACCTGTCGGGGCTGGATATCGGCTGGAGCATCCGCCAGCGCCAGCGCGCCACGCTGCCCGCGAACTATCCGTTGCCCGGCGTCCTCGACGCGTTGTACGCGGCCGGCATGCTCGGCCAGAAGACCGGCAAGGGCTTCTACTGTTACGCCCCCGGCTCCCGTCGTCCCGAGCCCAACCCTGACCTGTTGCCGCTGCTGCAAGCCGTCTCCCGCGACAAAGGCATCGAGCGCCGCGCCCTGAGTGATGAATACATCGTCGAGCGCTGCCTGTTCGCCTTGATCAACGAGGGCGCAAAAATCCTTCAGGAAGGCATCGCCCGACGTAGCAGCGACATCGATGTCATCTACCTCAATGGCTATGGCTTTGCCGCCTGGCGAGGCGGGCCGATGTTCTATGCCGACAGCCTTGGCCTGGAAAAGGTACTGGCCCGTATTCGCGAGTTCCACCAACGCTTCGGCGCCTGGTGGGAACCCGCGCCGCTGCTGGAAAAACTGGCGGCAGAAGGGCGGCGCTTCGCTGACTGGAAACTGGATTCATAACGGCCTGCTTCACGGTCTATCAATGGCTTGGAGAAACAACATGGATATTCATTTTACCGCTGAAGAACTGGCGTTTCGTGATGAAGTCAGGGCCTTCTTGAAGAACAAACTGCCCCAGGACCTGGCCGACAAGGTGCGCCTGGGCAAGCCCTTGTCCAAGGATGATCACCTGCGCTGGCAGGCAATCCAGAACGCGCAGGGATGGTACGCCACCCATTGGCCAGTGGCCTTTGGCGGCACCGGCTGGGGTGCTGTGCAAAAGCATATCTTTGATGAGGAATGCGCACTGGTGGGCGCTCCGCGCAGCATTCCGTTCGGGGTCAACATGGTGGCGCCGGTGCTGATCAAGTTCGGCACGCCGCAGCAACAAGACCACTACCTGCCACGCATCCTCAACGGTGCCGATTGGTGGTGCCAGGGCTACTCCGAGCCAGGCGCCGGCTCTGACCTGGCCTCGCTGAAAACCCGCGCGGTGCGCGAGGGCGACTATTACATCGTCAATGGCCAGAAGACCTGGACCACCCTGGGCCAGCACGCCAACATGATTTTCTGCCTGGTGCGCACCGACCCCCAGGCGCAGAAGCAGCGGGGTATTTCCTTTCTGCTGATCGATATGACCAGCCCGGGTATCAGCGTGCGGCCGATCATCACCCTGGACGGCGAGCACGAGGTCAACGAGGTGTTCTTCGACAACGTCAAGGTGCCCGTAGCGAACCTGGTGGGCGAAGAAAACCAAGGCTGGACATGCGCCAAATACCTGCTCACCTACGAGCGCACCGGCCTTGCGGGAATCGGTGCTTCGAAAGCGGCGCTGGCCCACCTCAAGCGCATTGCCCGCAAGCAGATGAGCGAAGGTCGGCCGATATTCGACGACCCGCTGTTTCGCGCCCAGGTCGCAGAGTTGGAAATGCAACTCATGGCTGCCGAAATGAGCACGCTGCGCACCCTGGCTGCGGCCAAGGACGGCGGGGTGCCGGGGGCAGAAAGTTCGATCCTCAAGGTCAAGGGCACTGAAGTCCGCCAGGCCATCAGCCACTTGCTGCGCAAGGTGATCGGGCCGTACGCGTTGCCGTTTCTGGAAGAAGAGTTGGGCCTGGATTACCCGGGCGAACCCCTGCACGCCGACTACAGCGTGGCGTTGGCCAGCCAGTATTTCAACCTGCGCAAGCTGTCGATCTTCGGCGGTTCCAACGAAATCCAGAAAAACATCGTCGCCAAGATGATTCTCGAACTGTAAGGGGCTCTGACCATGGACTTCAAACTGACCGAAGAGCAGCAAATGCTGCAAGACACAGCGACACGCCTGGTACGCGACGCCTACAGCTTCGAGGCGCGTGAACACTATGCCCAGAGCGACGCGGGCTTCAGCCTGGCCTTCTGGCAGCAGTTGGGTGAGTTGGGGCTGACGGCAGTGCCGTTTCCCGAGGACTTGGGCGGTTTTGGCGGGGGCGGCGTCGACACGATGCTGTTGATGACCGAATTCGGCCGAGGCTTGTGCCTGGAACCCTATGTGGAGTCGGTGATTTATGCGGGCGGCTTGCTGATGCAACTCGGCAGTCCGGCCCAGCAAAACCTGTTGCAACAAGTGGCCAGCGGTCAATTGCTGCTGGCCACGGCCTTTGAAGAACCACAGAGTCACTACCATCTGAACGATGTGCAGACCCGTGCCGAACAGACGGCCGAGGGCTGGACACTGACCGGCAGGAAAGCGGTGGTGATAGGTGGGCACCAGGCCGGCTTGATTCTGGTCAGCGCGCGGATCAGCGGTGACAGTCGCGATGAGCACGGCATCGGCCTGTTCCTGGTCGATCCGCAGGCCGCTGGCGTCGAGCGCCGCACCTATCCCACGGTGGATGGCCGCAAAGCCTGCGACCTTTACCTGGACAAGGTGACCGTCTCTGCCGATCAGGTATTGGGTGAGCCCGGCCAGGCACTGGCAGCGTTGCGTTATCAGCAAGGGCGCGCCATTGCCGCACAGTGCGCCGATGCCCTGGGCAGCATGCAGGAAGCCTGTCGCCTGACCCTCGACTACCTGAAGACGCGCCAGCAGTTTGGTGTGGCAATCGGGCAGTTCCAGGTGCTGCAGCACCGTATGGTCGACATGCGCACCGAACTGGAACAGGCCACCAGCATGGCCATCCTGGCAGCGTGCTACTGCGATGAAGCGCACAGCCTTGAACGCACCCGGACCCTGGCCGCCGCCAAGTTCATCGTCACCCGCGCCGCGCGCAACATCGCCGAGCAGGCGATCCAGCTACACGGCGGGATTGGCATGACTTGGGAATATTCCCTGGCGCACCACGCCAAACGCCTGGTGATGCTCAGCCATCAGTTCGGTGATGACGACCATCACCTCAAGGCCTATGCCGCGTTGCTCGATGCCGCATGAACCGCCCATTTTTCACTCTGAGGGAGTCCCTATGAAAGTCCTCGTCGCAGTCAAACGAGTGGTCGATTACAACGTGAAAGTTCGCGTCAAGGCGGACAATTCCGGCGTCGATCTGGCTAACGTCAAAATGTCGATGAACCCTTTCTGCGAAATCGCCGTGGAAGAAGCCGTACGCCTGAAAGAACTCTCTATAAAAGAAGGGCGCGTTGCGACTGAAATCGTCGTCGTTTCCGTAGGGCCATCCACTGCTCAAGAGCAGTTGCGTACTGCTCTGGCGCTGGGTGCTGATCGCGCCGTACTCGTCGAATCCGCTGAAGAACTGACCTCGCTGGCCGTTGCCAAGCTGCTCAAGGCCGTTGTCGACAAGGAACAGCCGCAACTGGTGATCCTTGGCAAACAGGCCATCGACAGCGACAACAACCAGACTGGCCAGATGCTGGCTGCACTGACCGGTTACGGCCAGGGCACCTTCGCTTCCAAAGTCGAAGTCAGCGGCGACAGCGTTGCCGTGACCCGCGAAATCGACGGCGGCGCGCAGACGGTTTCCTTGAAACTGCCGGCCATCGTCACCACCGACCTGCGTTTGAACGAGCCGCGTTATGCGTCCCTGCCAAACATCATGAAAGCCAAGAAAAAGCCTCTCGAAGTGCTGACTCCGGATGCTTTGGGCGTTTCCACCGCCTCCACCAACAAGACCGTCAAAGTCGAAGCGCCAGCTGCACGCAGCGCGGGTATCAAGGTCAAGTCGGTGGCTGAACTGGTCGAGAAACTGAAAAACGAAGCGAAGGTGCTTTGAATTGGAGAGCCTGATAATGACTATCTTGGTAATCGCCGAACACGACAACAAGGTGCTGGCCCCGGCCACCCTGAACACCGTTGCTGCTGCCGCCAAAATCGGTGGCGACATCCACGTACTGGTCGCTGGTCAAGGCGCTGGCGCCGTGGCTGAAGCCGCAGCAAAAGTCGCGGGTGTGAGCAAAGTACTGCTGGCCGATAACGCTGCCTACGCGCACCAGTTGCCGGAAAACGTTGCCCCTCTGATTGCTGCTCTTGGTTTAGAGGCGGGAGGCTCTGGCTACAGCCACATCCTGGCTGCCGCCACTTCCAACGGCAAAAACATCCTGCCACGCGTTGCTGCGCAGTTGGACGTTGACCAGATCTCCGAGATCGTTTCGGTCGAAAGTGCCGACACCTTCAAGCGCCCGATCTACGCCGGTAACGCCATTGCCACCGTGCAATCGACGGCTGGCGTCAAAGTCATCACCGTGCGTGCCACCGGTTTCGACCCAGTTGCCGCCGAAGGTGGTTCGGCTGCCGTTGAAGCAGTTGCTGCTGCCCACGATGCTGGCACTTCCAGCTTTGTTGGCGAAGAACTGGCCAAGTCCGACCGTCCTGAGCTGACCGCTGCCAAGATCGTCGTTTCCGGCGGACGTGGCATGCAGAACGGTGACAACTTCAAGCACCTGTACGCCCTGGCCGACAAGCTGGGCGCGGCAGTCGGCGCTTCGCGCGCGGCGGTCGACGCAGGCTTCGTACCCAACGACATGCAGGTCGGCCAGACCGGCAAGATCGTGGCGCCACAGCTGTACATCGCCGTCGGCATCTCCGGCGCGATCCAGCACTTGGCCGGTATGAAGGATTCCAAAGTGATCGTTGCGATCAACAAGGACGAAGAAGCACCGATCTTCCAGGTGGCTGATTACGGTCTGGTGGCGGACTTGTTCGAGGCGGTTCCCGCGTTGAGCGCTAGCCTGTAGATGGCTCATGCAGGCGCGATCAGTTGCGCGCCTGCATGAGCAATGGCGATCAGGCGCCCAGGCTTTCGATGTCCCTGGCCAACATCACCAGTTGATGTGCCAGGGAGCTTTGCAGGGTGTCGGTAGGCAGCTGGAACTTCGGCGCGCCACAGGTCAGGGCCATGATGCTGCCGTCGGCCAGGCGCAGCGGAACGCCTGCGGCGTTGACGTTGCGGTCCCACTCGCCGAGGGACAGGCAAAAACCGAACTCTTCATACTCGCGGAACGATTCATTCAACGAGATTTCCAGGGCCGGCCATTCGTCACCGGCTTTCTTGGCTATTTCGCCGATCAGATGCGCCCGCTCGTTTTCCGGCGTGGCGGCCAGGTAGGCGCGACCTGCGGCAGTGGTGCTCAGCGGCAGGCGCACACCGGCTTCCATACGCAGGCTGGCGACGTCGGGTGGGCGGCAGCTTTCCACGTAGATCATCGACAGGCGATCGCGGCAGGTGAGGCCAACGGTGGTGTTGGTGCGCCGTGCGAACTCGTCCATCAGCGGCTTGCCCAGCTGGCGCACCCGCAGGTTGTTGACGTAGGCGTAACCCAGGGCCAGCACCCCAGAGTCCAGTTGGTACTTTTCAACGTCCTGGTTGTAGCTCAGGTAGCCAAGTTGCGTCAGGGTGTAGGTCAGGCGCGAAACCGTGGGCTTGGGCAGGCCGGTAATCCGCGCAATGTCCTGGTTGCCACGGGTGACGTTGCCGTGGGTGAACGCGCGCAGCACTTCGAGACCGCGACTCAGGGCTTCGACGAATTTCCGGTCCTTGGGTTCGTTCTCGGGCGTTTCGATTTCTTCAGTCATGGAGGCTCGTGTGGGCAGCGGACAGGCAGTGGAAGAGGTTAGTCGATAATGCCCGGCAGTGTGGGCAGTAACCGTCGCGATTTCAATGCAACGACTTATATAGTCGCGCAAAGTGGCAGCATAGCGGAATCCTGTTCCGCTAGTGGAACCATTGCACGACCCACGACAGGGCCAGCAACACCGGAATGGCGATCAGCGCGAAACGGCCATTCCAGGTGAGGACAATCGTCCACGCCGAGGTGCCAGCCGTGCGCGCCAGGATCAGCACCGCAGGCCCAAAGGGCGAGAGCAGCATCGCCAGGGAAAACGCGCAGACCAGGCTGACGGCAGGCCCCAGTGGGTTGACGCCGGCCACCTGCAATTGGGCCAGCAAGCCGGCACAAATGCTCAGGGTGATAATCGGCGCAATACCGACCAGGGCGAGCCCCACCACGCCCAGCAACGCCATGCATTGCACCCAGAAAACCTGAGAGGAGCCACCGAGCAACGGCACCACCTGCTCCAGGGAAACCAGTTGATTGAACAGCGCACCGAACAGCGCCGAACAGCCAAATATAAAAATCTCATTACGCATGCCCGCCAGATGCTCGGCCAATTCGTCGTAGGCCTTGCGCGGGCTTTCGAGGAACAGCCAGCCGCTGACCAGTAGCGGCACCACCATCAGCGATGCCTGGGTGATGTTCAGCCAACTCAGGCTGGCCAGCGCCACAATCGCACCAATGCCTACGGCGGTGCCGAGCGCCAGCGGGTTGAGAGACGCGGCGGGGATTTCGGGTGATTCGTCGACCAGGGTCTGCAAGTGGCGGTTTTCCGTGCGTGCGCCAATGAGCATGAGCAGCACCGTGGCGATCACCCCGTAAGGCAGCAGGTCGGCCCAGGCCAGGCTCGGCACTTCACGGGTGATGATCGCCACGACAATACTGGTCGGCGCAACCAACGGCACCAGGGCAAAACCGCGAATGGCAGCGGTCAGCACGCCGCGCTGGCCATCACGCCGGCCCGGATGATCCGCCGCAAACGGCTGCAGGTAGCTGTGCAGGGTCGAGCACATCAGGTTGAGCATGCCGAAACTGAGGATTGACCCCAGCCCCAATGCGGCCAGCAGATAGCGCGGATAGAGCAGCGAACGTGGTCCACGCAACAGAAAACGATGCACCTCCCGCAGTGCCGGCAGGCGCTTGACCAGGCAGCCCATCAGCCCCAATCCACCAATGAACGCTGCGTAATAGGCGCCAGCGCTGCTCATGCGCTGGACGGCGGGCAGATCCAGCGGGGCCTTGACCAGCCAGATCGCGAGCAACACCAGCGTCGCCAGGCCCAGGCGCCGAGGGTAGGGCATGAGCGACTGCCAGTGGCGGATAAAAAACAATCCGAACAGCAGCGCCGCGATCAGGCTGAACGCACTGGTACGCGTGCCCAGGGCAACCAGTTCGCAGAGCAGGGCCAGTGGCAGCAGGCGTGTCAGCTTCACGCGGGCAGGCGGCGCAGGCGGCTACGCTTGAACACACCTTCGGCGCTGGCCAACAGGTGGTCCTCGGCATCGAGCACATCACACGCGGCCATGTAGATTTTCGGCCCGCCGCCCCGGACCCGGGCGACGACCCGAACCCGACTGCCTGCGGGGGCGGGAGCCATGTAGTTGATGTTCAGTGACAGGGTCAGGGACAAGCGCCACAGGTCCGGGTCGATGTTCCAGGTGCCGCACATGCCCAGCGCTGCGTCGGCCATGGCGGCAATCACACCGCCGTGCAGGTTGCCGGCCTGGTTGAGATGCTCGGGGCGCACCTGCAGCGCGATGACGGTTTGCGCCTGGCCGTATTCAACCAGATCAAGGCCCAGGTACGCGGCGAATCCACTGAACAGGCCTTGCAGGTCGGCGGGTGGTGAGACGGTCATGGTGTGTTCTCTTTTTGTTATGGGTGAACGGCGGCACTTGCTATGCACGGTATGTTCCGCAAAGAGCCTTTTTTAGATTGAAGTTGAGCCTGACAATAATTAGTATTCTAGTCAATACGGAATTAGGTTCTGCACAGCGAAACATAAAATCGGAGAAACCATGTTTTCACGTATCGGTGTGATTGGCAGCGGCGCCATGGGCCGTGGCATTGTTCAAGTGTTTGCGACGTCAGGCTGTGAGGTGCTGCTGTATGACGTGCGCCCTGAAGCGGTCGAACAGGCGCTGAGCTTTAACAAGGACCTGTTGGAGCGCCAGGTGGCCAAGGGCAAGCTCAGCCCCGAGCAGTTGGCGCAGACGCTGGCGCGCATGCAGCCTGCTGCCAGCCTGGAAGCCTTGGCCGGTTGCGATCTGTTGATCGAAGCCATCGTCGAGAACCTGGAGGCCAAGCAAGAGCTGTTTCGCCAGTTGGAAGCCATCGTTGCGCCGAGCGCGGTATTGGCTACCAACACGTCGTCGCTGTCCGTCACGCAGATCGCCAGCGGATGCCAGCACCCCGAGCGGGTTGCCGGTTTTCACTTCTTCAACCCCGTACCGCTGATGAAGATCGTCGAGGTAGTGCGCGGCGAACGTACCCAGGTGCAGGTGGTGGAGCGCCTGTGTGCGTTGGCCGAGGCGGCTGGTCACTTTGCGGCTCAGACCCCAGACACTCCGGGCTTTCTGGTCAACCATGCCGGTCGTGCCTATGGCACTGAAGCGTTGCGTATCCTTGGCGAGAACATTGCCGATTTCGAGCAGATCGACCGCATCTTGCGCGATGGCCCGGGGTTTCGCATGGGGCCGTTCGAGCTTTTTGACCTCACCGGCCTGGACATCTCCCATGGCGTGATGGAGTCGATCTACGCGCAGTTTTATGGTGATCCGCGTTATACCCCGTCTTACCTGGCGGCCCAGCGGGTGGCCGCAGGTTTGCTGGGGCGCAAGAGTGATGGGCAGGGTTTTTACCGCTATGTCGATGGCCAGCAACTGCGTTCGCCGCAGCCCAAACGCGCGCATGTGTCGGTTGACCGCAGCTTCTGGCTCGACAGCCAGGATGCGCAGGTGAGGGGTGAAGTGGCGGCTTTGCTCGGCGCCAGTGGGGCGATGCTCGAAGAGGCCGCTCAACCCTCGGCCAATGCGATCTGCCTGATCACCCCGCTGGGGGAAGATGCCAGCAGCGTGATCGCGCGCCAAGGGTTGCCCGCCGAGCGTACCCTGGCCCTGGACACCTTCTGCGACTTCTCCAAACGCCTGGTGCTGATGCGCCAGCCTGCGCTGGACCCGGCATTCGAAGCCCAGGCGGTTCAGGCCTTGGGCAGCAACGGGGTACCGGTGGAAGTGATCAATGACTCACCCGGTTTCATCATCCAGCGGGTAGTGGCAAGCGTGGCCAACCTGGGAGCGGAAATCGTCCAGCGCGGCATCGCCACCCCGGCCACCCTCGACCGCGCGGTGATGCTGGCGCTGGGTTATCCGCGCGGCCCACTGGCCTTCGCCGAGTTCTATGGCGCCGACAAAATCCTCGCGGTGCTGCGTGGCATTCAAGGCTGCTATGAGGAGCCGCGCTACCGTCCCAGCCCCTGGCTGCGTCGCCGGGTCCAGTTGGGCCTGAGCCTGCAAACTCCCGATCAACCCTCTGCCGTGCAGGAGCAATAACCATGTCTGCTTATATCTATGATGGCCTGCGTACACCTTTTGGCCGCAGCGCCGGCGCCTTGGCCAGCGTGCGTCCCGATGACTTGCTGGGTGAGGTCATCCGCGCCCTGGTGGCGCGTAGCCCGTTCGCTGCCGAGGACTACGAAGACGTCGTGGCGGGCTGTGCCTGCCAGGCCGGTGAAGATGCGCGCAACGTCGCCCGCAACGCGGCGTTGCTCGCGGGTTTGCCATTGACCACCGGTGGCTTGACGGTCAACCGCTTGTGCGGCTCGGGGCTGGCGGCGGTGCTGGATGTGAATCGGATGATCCGGTGCGATGAAGGCCAGCTGTTTATCGCCGGCGGCACCGAGAGCATGAGCCGTGCGCCGTTTGTCGTGGGCAAGAGCGAGGCGGCCTTCTCCCGGGCGTTCCAGGTTTTTGACAGCAGCATCGGTGCACGTTTTCCCAACCCGCGGATCGAGGCTGAATTCGGCGCCGACAGCATGCCGCAGACCGCCGATAACATTGCGCACGATCTGGGTATCAGCCGTGGCGACAGTGATGCGTTCGCGGCGCGCAGCCAGGCGTTGTATGCCAAGGCGCTGGCCGAGGGTTTTTACGAGGAGGAACTGCTGCAGGTCCTGGTGCCCCAGGGGCGCAAGTTGCCGCCCAAGGCGGTGGTCGCCGATGAGCACCCACGGCCGAGCACCGATGAGCCAGCGCTCGCCCGTCTGGGTGCGCTGTTCGAGGGCGGTGTAGTCACGGCAGGTAATGCCTCGGGGATCAACGATGGCGCGGCGGCGCTGATTATGGGCAACCGCGCTATCGGTGAGCGTCACGGGCTCAAGCCACGGGCACGGATCGTGGCCGGTGCGGTCGCGGGGGTTGCACCACGGGTGATGGGCCTGGGGCCGGTACCGGCGATTCGCAAAGTCTTGGCGCGTGCCGGGCTGAGCCTGGCGGATATGGACGTGATTGAAATCAACGAAGCCTTCGCCACCCAGGTGCTGGGGTGCGCCAAGGAGTTGGGCCTGGCCTTCGACGACCCACGCTTGAATGCCCAGGGCGGTGCCATCGCCATCGGCCACCCGCTGGGCGCCTCCGGTGCCCGCTTGACCCTGACCGCCTTGCGCAGCCTGGAGCGCCAACAAGGGCGCTACGCATTGGTGAGCCTATGCATCGGGATTGGCCAGGGCATTGCCTGCGTGATCGAACGGCTTGACTGAAACCACTGCATGCAAATGCGGACTTGTTGTGGTGAGCGGGCTTGTCGGAACGCCGCATCGCCCGCGCTGGGTGGCGGAGCCGCCCCAAAACCTGCCGGCTCGGTATGCCTGAAACAACCGCGGTGCCTGGGGTGGGGCTGCTACGCAGCCCAGCGCGGGCAAGCCCGCTCGCCACAGGGTGAGTCGTCAGTTTTTGAAAGTTGTGTAGCCCAGGCAAGCCAGCTCCTCCATGTGATGGGTTGGCAAAGACTCTGCGCCTGGCACAGATCCCCTGTGGGAGCGGGCTTGCCCGCGAAGGCGGCGGGTCAGAAAAATAGATTCTGACTGACCCACCGCTTTCGCGAGCAAGCTCCCACACAGATGCAGCTTCGCACGCGGGTTCTGCGTCAGACCACCTCGAACAACCCGGCAGCGCCTTGCCCGCCGCCGATGCACATGGTCACCACCACATATCTGGCGCCGCGCCGTTTGCCTTCGATCAGGGCATGGCCGGTCAGGCGTGAGCCGGTGACGCCATAAGGGTGGCCGATGGAGATGGAACCGCCGTTGACATTCATCTTCTCCAAGGGAATGCCGAGCTTTTCCCGGCAGTAGATCACCTGCGAAGCGAAGGCCTCGTTGAGCTCCCACAGGTCGATATCGTCGATCTTCAGCCCGTTGCGCTTGAGCAGGCGCGGGATGGCATAGACCGGGCCAATGCCCATTTCGTCCGGCTCGCAACCGGCCACGGCAAAACCCCGGAAAATCCCCAGCGGCTCGAGGTTATTGCGTTCGGCGTAGAGGCTGTGCATGACCAGGCACACCGATGCCCCATCGGACAATTGGCTGGCATTGCCCGCCGTGATGAATTGCCCGGCTCCGCGCACCGGCTCCAACAGGGCCAGGTTTTGCAGGGTGGTGGAGGGGCGGTTGCATTCGTCTTGGGTGAGGGTGACGGGCTGCTCGCTGACCTCGCCGCTGTGTTTGTCCTTGACCAGCATGTGCGTGGTGAAAGGAACAATCTCGGCATCAAACAAACCGGCGGCCTGGGCCGCGGCGGTGCGCTGCTGGCTGAGCAGGGCGTATTCGTCCTGGGCCTCGCGGCTGATGTTGTAGCGATGGGCAACGATGTCGGCGGTTTCAATCATCGACAGGTAAAGCTCGGGTTTGTGCTCCAGCAGCCAGGGGTTCTGACTGCGATAGGTATTGAGCTTGTCGTTTTGCAGCAGGCTGATGGATTCCACGCCGCCGGCGATCATCGCCGGGACTTTTTCCGACACGATACGTTGTGCCGCGAGGGCGATGGCTTGCAGCCCCGAGCTGCAAAAACGGTTGATCGACAAACCCGCGGTGGTGGTAGGCAACCCGCCACGGATGGCCGCCAGGCGTGCCATGTTCTTGCCCTGGGCGCCTTCCTGGAACGTCGCGCCGAGGATCACATCCTCAATCAGCCCTGGATCAATTCCGGCACGGGCCACGGCCTGTTGGATCACATGGCCGGCCAGGTCGATGCTGTGGGTGTTGTTCAGGGCGCCCCGGTAAGATTTGCCCAGGGCGGTACGCGCGGTGGAGACAATAACGGCGTCAGACATCAATCAGCTTCCTGTGCCAGTAACGGAGGGGGTGTGGGCGGCCCATTCTTCATCCTGCAATTGGCGCCAGAGCAGTTTGCCGGCACCGGATTGCGGCAGGTGCTCGCGAAACTCAATGGTGACGGGGACTTTGTAGGCCGACATGTTGGCCTTGCACCACTCGATGATGTCGCTGGCCGTGGTGTCCTGTTGTCCGGGGTGCAGGGTCACCAGGGCTTTGACCGCTTCCCCTCGGCGTGCGTCGGGGGAGGAGATGACGCAGCATTGCTTGATCGCCGGATGGCGGTACATCAGGCTTTCGACTTCCGAAGGCCAGACCTTGTAGCCGGAGGCGTTGATCATGCGTTTGATGCGGTCGACCATGAAGAAGTAGCCGTCTTCATCGTAGTAGCCGAGGTCGCCGGTGCGTAGGAAGCGTTTACCTTCCAGTTCGATAAAGGCTTTTTCGGTGTCCTGCGGGAGTCGCCAGTAGCCTTTGAACACCTGCGGGCCCCGGCAGACAATTTCGCCCACTTCGTGGGGCGCCAGCTCCAGGCCGGTGGTGCTGTCGATCACGCGTGAGTCGACGTCGAACGCCGGAATGCCCAGGCATTGGGATTTGCTGCGCGCCTTGGGGTTCATATGGGTCGCGGCCATGGTTTCGGTCATGCCGTAACCTTCGATGTAGTCCAGGCCCAGCAACTGCTTGAGCTTGTCCTTGACCGGGCCGGGCATCGCCGCGCCGCCGCCGCCAATGTAGTTGAGGCTCGACAGGTCATAGCGGTCGAGCCCGTCCTGGGTCAGGAAATCCACGGCCATGGTGACGATATTGGACCAGTTGCTGACGCGATATCGCTGCATCAACTGTGCGGCGACTTCACGGTTCCAGCGGGTCATGACCACCACACAGGCGCCACTGAAAATCGGCCCGTTCATCGACGATTGCATACCGGCGACATGGAACAGCGGCAGGGTGGTCAGCACCACGTCTTCGCAATTGCGGTTGGTCCAGGCTTGGCGGTGCACCGTTGTCGCCATCACCGACCCATGGGTATGCAGGCAGCCCTTGGGTACGCCGGTGGTGCCTGAGCTATAAGGCATCACGCAGTGATCGTCGGCGTCACTCAGGTGGGGGCCGGGGCGTTGCCCGCAATCGAGGGCGGCCTGCCAGCGTGTCACACCCGGCAACGTTGCCGTTTCAACCGGGGCCAGCAACTCGGGCGGCAGGGGCAGGTCGGTGGGTGTACGCAGGTACTCTGAGTAGGCCGTGGTCAATACGTGGCGCAGCTTGAAGCGGCCGAGCAGCGGCGTGACAAACGGCGCGAGATCCTGGGCGCAGACGACGATCTCGCCGTCAGTATCGTGCAGGTAGTGTTCCAGCTCGCTGGCGCGGCTCATGGGGTTGAGCGGTACCACCATGGCATCGGCGCGCAGCGCGGCGTAGTAGGTGATGATGAACTGCGGCGAGTTCTGCATGAACAACAGGACTCGGTCCCCGCGCTTGACCCCCTGGGATTGGAAATACCCGGCCAGCCGCTCGACCTCATCAAGCAACTGGGCGTAGGTGATGAGGGTGTCGTAGTAGATGATCGCGGTCTTTTGCGGATAACGCCGGGCAGAGATTTCCAGGTTACAGAACAGGCTGGTATCCGGCAGTGTCAGGTGGTGGGGCGCACCCTCCGGCCAATGGGGCAGGTGACGGTTGAACATTCTAAAACCCTATTGTTATGAGTCTGGGTTAATCGATATGCGGGCGGTATGGCGGTGCCATCTCGCTGGAGATTTGCACGCAATGCGGCTGCATGTCAAATATATGGAATCGTGTTTCGCTATGCGGAACTATTGATCGGTTATTCGTAAGCCGTTGAAGTCTGCGGGGCGTTTGTCAAAGAATGCGGCAATCCCTTCGGCAGCTTCATCGTCCCCCATGGACACCACCATATGGTTGGCCTCCAGCTCCAGCTGTTGTTCCAGGGTCGTGCGGCTGGCCTGGCGGCACAGGGTCTTGATGCGTGCCATTGCTCGCTGTGGGCCAGCGGCAATCCGGGTTGCCAGGATGATGGCTGCCGGGAGCGCGTCACCGGGTTCGGTCAGCGCATTGACCGCGCCCAAGGCATGCAAGCGTTCACCGCTGATACGCTCACCTGTCAGGCACAGTTGCGTCAGTACCTGGCGCGAAACAAATTCGGCGAGGAACGCCGTGGCACCACCATCGGGCGTGAGGCCAACCTTGACGTAGGCCACCGAAAACGCCGCGTTACGCGCCACGACCAGCATGTCGCAAGCCAACGCAATCGATAGGCCGGCGCCGGCGGCGGCGCCTTCGACGGCGGCAATCACCGGCTTGCTGCAATTTTGGAGCGCGCGGATCAGGTCATGCAGGCCTTCAAGATTGACCCGGCGCTCCGCTGGCGTCATGGCCCGACGCAATGCCAGCCGATGCAGATCGCCGCCGGCGCAGAAATGGCCGCCAACCCCGGTCAGCACCACGGCGCCAATCGACGGGTCTGCCTCGGCCTGGGCCAGGGCCTGGGGCAATGCGGCATAGAACTCGGGCGTGAGTGCATTACGTGCGGCGGGGTTGTTATTGGACAGCACGAGGACAGCACCTTCACGCCCCACAAGAATCGGTTCACCCATGGTTTCACCTGTTGTGCTCAGTGGCTGGTTATCCCAAGGATTATCGGAAGGCAAAGCTTCATTGACAATCACAGCCCTGATTGACAGGCTGTTCAAAATCCTTTGACAGTGATCCCCATGGACCTCAAGTCGCTTACCTTGCTGGTCGAAATCATCGATGCAGGCAACCTCAGCGAGGCCGCACGGCGACTTAAAGTCAGCCGGGCCAATATCAGCTACCACCTCAGCCGCCTGGAGCAGTCGATCGGTTTGCAACTGGTGCGGCGCACGACGCGCCGCATTGAGCCGACCGAGATCGGCCTGCGCCTGTATGAGCACGGGCGGGCCATTCGCAATGAACTGCTGGCGGCGCAAGAGTCGGTCTCATCGCTGGGCCAGAGCTTGCAGGGCAGGGTGCGGGTGAGTGTGCCCAGCGGTTACGGGCAATGGGTGATGGCCGACTGGCTGCTGGACTTCAAGCGGCTGTACCCGGGGATCGTGCTGGATGTGATGTTCGAAAATCGCGTCGAAGACCTGATGCGCGATGAAGTGGATATCGCAGTACGGGTCATGTCCGAGCCGCCGCAAAACCTGGTAGCTCGGGACATGGGCGTGTTGCGCTACGTGGCTTGCGTCTCGGCGGCCTATGCCCGGGAACATGGCGTGCCCGGACAACTGAGCGACTTGCGCACCGCACCGCTGATTACCGCGGCGGTGGTCGGCCGACAATTGCGCGTTGCTGCGTACCTGGACGATGAGCGCCATGAGGTACTGCTGGAGCCCACCCTGATTTCAGAGAACTTTCTGTTCCTGCGCCAAGCCGTATTGGCCGGGCTGGGCGTAGGGCTGGTGCCGGACTACCTGGTGCAGGACGACGTACGCCAGGGCACGCTGGTTACCGCACTGGACGCCTGGCGTCTGAGCATCTTCGGCACCAACATGTATATGCTCTACATGCCCGACCACCACCACACTCGCGCGACATCGACGTTCATCGACTTCATGCTCGCCCGCTCCAGAACCACGGAGATAGACTGCGCCCCATGTCCATCCAACACGCACTCCTGACCTCACTCCTGGAAAAGCCCTCGACGGGGTATGAGCTGGCCAATCGGTTCGACCGCTCCATTGGTTACTTCTGGCAGGCCACCCATCAGCAGATCTATCGTGAGCTGGGGCGCATGGTCACGGCCGGCTGGCTCATGGCGCAGGACTGTCCCGAGGCCGACAAGCGGCGCAAAAAAATCTACCAGGTGCTACCTGCGGGGCGCGAAGAGTTGCAGCGTTGGGCGGGCGAGCCGCAAGAGTCGGGGGACCAGAGCCAGGCACTGCTGATCAAGCTACGTGCCGAGGCGGTCATCGGGCCGTTGGGCCTGCGTGAGGAAGTGCTGCGCCTGTTCAAGCAACACCAGGCCATGCTTGAGACATATCGGCAGATTGAACAGCGCGACTTTTCGTCTGCTTCGTTGACCCACGCACAGCGCCTGCAATACGTGGTGCTGCGGCGCGGAATCATGCTCGAAGAAAGCTGGCTGGCCTGGGCGGAGGAGTTATTGCCATTGATTGAGGCGTGAGGCCAGGCAGGGTTCGACTCCGGCCCACCGCCAATCCCCTGTAGGAGCTGTCGAGCCCCAGCGAGGCTGCGATAGCGGCAACACATGCACCGAAGATGTCGCCTGACCCACCGCCATCGCAGCCTCGCCAGGGCTCGACAGCTCCCACCCTTGATCTCCACCCAGACTGAAATCCCCGCCCCACCACCAATCCCCTGTAGGAGCTGTCGAGCTTCAGCGAGGCTGCGATAGCGGCAACACAGGCACCGAAGATGTCACCTGACCCACCGCCATCGCAGTCTCGCCAGGGCTCGACAGCTCCCACCCTTGATCTCCACCCAGACTGAAATCCCCGACCCAGCGCCAATCCCCTGTAGGAGCTGTCGAGCTTCAGCGAGGCTGCGATAGCGGCAACACAGGCACCAAAGATGTCGCCTGACCCACCGCCATCGCAGCCTCGCCGGGGCTCGACAGCTCCCACCCTTGATCTCCACCCAGACTGAAATCCCCGCCCCACCGCCAATCCCCTGTGGGAGCTGTCGAGCTTCAGCGAGCCTGCGATAGCGGCAACACAGGCACCAAAGATGTCGCCTGACCCACCGCCATCGCAGCCTCGCTGGGGCTCGACAGCTCCCACCCTTGATCTCCACCCAGACTGAAATCCCCGACCCAGCGCCAATCCCCTGTGGGAGCTGTCGAGCCCCAGCGAGGCTGCGATAGCGGCAACACAGGCACCGAAGATGTCACCTGACCCACCGCCATCGCAGCCTCGCCAGGGCTCGACAGCTCCCACTTTTGTTCTTCGTTAATGAGTCGCGCTGAGGTCCAGGCGTTTACGTGAGGCTTGATACTCGCCCTTGAGCCGCTCGATCAAACCGCCCGCCGGCAGTACCGACTTGACCGCGCCTACACCTTGGCCTGCGCCCCAGATATCTTTCCATGCCTTGGCCTTGGCCCCTTCACCGGTGCCGAAATTCATTGCCGAAGGGTCGGACACCGGTAGTTCATCCGGGTCCAGGCCGCTGTTGGCGATGCTTTGGCGCAGGTAATTGCCATGCACGCCGGTAAACAGGTTGGAGTACACAATGTCATCGGCCGAGCTCTCGACAATCATCTGCTTGTAGGCCGCCTGGGCATGGGCTTCTTCAGTGGCGATAAATGCCGAGCCTATGTAGGCCAGGTCCGCACCTGCTGCCTGCGCGGCGAGAATTCCATTGCCGTGGGAAATGGCCCCCGAAAGCAGCAGCGGGCCGTCGAACCATTCACGGATTTCCTGGATAAGCGCAAAGGGCGAAATCTTCCCCGCATGGCCACCGGCGCCCGCAGCCACGGCGATCAGGCCGTCGGCGCCTTTGTCGATGGCTTTTTTGGCGAAGGTATTGTTGATCACGTCGTGCAGCACGATGCCGCCGTAGGCGTGCACCGCGTCATTCACATCCACCCGCGCACCCAGGGACGTGATGATGATCGGGACTTTGTACTTGGCGCACAGGGCCAGGTCGTGTTCGAGGCGATCATTGGACTTGTGCACGATCTGGTTGACCGCAAACGGCGCAGAGGGCTTGTCCGGATGCAGGGCATCGTACGCGGCCAGCTCGGTCGTGATCTGTTTGAGCCACTCCTCCAGCACAGGTGCCGGTCGTGCATTCAGTGCCGGGAACGAACCCACCACGCCCGCCTTGCACTGGGCGATTACCAGCTGCGGGCTGGAAATAATAAACAGCGGCGAACACACCACTGGAATCGAAAGACGGCCTTGCAACACAGCGGGGAGAGTCATGGCGGCTCCAATCGGATCGGGGGTCGGGTACCTGGCGAGGAGAAATTAGCAGGGTGAATTTTAATATGCAACCAGTTGCATAGTTGCAGCGCTCGCTGCCCGCAAGAAATGCGTTTGCTGTTCTATGCTGCTTAAGCGGGACTCAATCTTAAGGACGGGAGGACGGTATGAACAATGAACCCAAGCCGCACGACGAGACGCAGCAGGAGCGCGCCCGGCAGCGTCGCGAGGAAGAGAAGCCACAGACCTGGAAGCACCCGGATGATGGTACGGAACTGTCCGAGCGCGATCAGGAGCGTCCGCTGAAACCCTGACGGCAACAGCCGGCTTGCCAGGTGCGTGTCAGCCTTGGATCGGCGTACACAGTTCCACCAGCGTGCCATCCGGGCAACGCACATACGACACCACCTGGCCCCAGGGCTTGCTGCTTGGCGCCGTCAGCTCGCTTGCACCGGCGCTTAGCGCCTTGGCGTGGGCGGCCGGCACGTCATCGGTGACGAACCCCAACTCCATGCCCAGTGGTTGTTTCGAGCTGTGGGCTGCCACGTGCCCGCCGGGAAAATTCATCTCCCCCAGCTCATGGGCCGCAAAGGACAAGGTGGTGCCACCCGTATCCAGCTCGCCATAGGTGCCTGATTCATGCAGGAAACGCCGGTTGAAGCCGAAGGCGTTTTCAAAAAATTGCAGGGACGCGGCGACGTCGGGCACATAGACGATGGTGTAGGCGAACTTCATGGTTAAGCGCTCCATGCTTGAGTGAGATGGTGATTAAAGAATGCCTGCCGATACCAGCAAGGCCGTAGGAAACCCCGACGCGAGCACCAGGTACGCAACGATAGCGGCCAGGCACAACCCTACAAATACCCGCAACAGTGTTCTGGCGGTAGGGTGGGCGATGAACTTGATGGACCAGATGCACATCCCGGCCATCAGAACAGCCAGGACAAGAATGACCAGCACGGTGATGTTCTCGGTTGCCGTGGAAGCTGATTTATAGTCCCAAACCCTTGGCTTGGATAGTCTGCACATAGACGCAGGGCCCGCTGTGTTCCTAAACTGCCGGCTGTCTTGGGCTGTGGTGCGCGTGCCATGAATCGCAATGAATTACGCAAGGCCGATATCAATCTGATGGTGGTGTTTGAAACGCTGATGCTCGAGCGCAACGTGACACGCGCGGCAGAGAAGCTGTTTCTCGGCCAGCCGACGATCAGCGCCGCCCTCAACCGCCTGCGCACGTTGTTCAACGACCCGCTGTTTATCCGCGTCGGCCATCGCATGGAACCCACGGCGCGGGCCGAGGAACTTATCCTGCATCTGTCGCCGGCCCTGGATTCGCTGTCGGCGGCGTTGAGTCTTACCCATGATTTCGACCCGTCTGTCAGCACCATGACCTTTCGCATCGGCCTGTCCGATGACGTCGAGTTCGGCCTGTTGCCACCGCTGCTGCGTGCCCTGCGCACCGAAGCGCCGCAGGTGGTATTTGTGGTGCAGCATGTGGATTACTGGCGCATCCCGGATTTGCTGGCAGCGGGCGATATTACCGTGGGCATCACCCAGACCCGCGGCCTGCCGGCCAATGCCAAGCGCAAGTTGTTGCGCCATATCCGCCCCAGCGTGCTACGCGCCGATCCCTCGGACCAGCCGCTGACCCTCGATGAATATTGCTCACGGCCCCATGTGCTGGTGTCCCACACCGCCAATGTTGCGGGTTTTGCCGATGAGTGGCTGGCAGAGATCGGTCGCAAGCGGCACGTAGTGTTATCCGTGCCGCAATACAGCTCCTTGCCGGCGTTGTTGGCCGGCACCGATATGATCGCCAGCCTGCCGGACTATGCGGCCCAGGCCATGGCGGCGGCGGGCAACCTGTTTTGCGAGCCGTTCCCGTTCGACACGCCGACCCTGGACCTGTCCATGGTCTGGCTAAGCCACGTTGACAGCGACCCCGCCGAGCGCTGGATGCGCTCACGGCTGGAAGCCTTTATGAAGGGCTGAGAACGTTGGATTGCACGCTATGCATGGGCTTCTTTCAGCGCTTCCAGCTTGAGGCTTGCTGCGGCTCTGGCCACCTGTTCCCGAAACCACAGGTTGGCGCTTTCCTGCTCGCTGGCGTCGTTCCATTGCATATCCAGGGTAAACCCCGGCAGGCCGTTGGGTGCCTCGCAGTGGCCAAACTGCGGCTCCACGGCCAGCAACTGCTGCACACGTCGGGGCAGGGTGACGATGAAGTCGGTGCCGGCAATCATCTTCAGCGCCGCGCTGTAGCTGTTGGCGCGGGCGATGACCTGGCGCTTGTGGGCCTGGCGGGCCAGCCAGCCGTCGATCATGTTGGTGTCCGAGGTCCAGGGCGTGGGGAATACGTGGCGCCGTGCCACAAAGGACTGCAGGCTGAACGCCGGCTCGCGCGGGGCGGCGCGTTTGTCGAAGACGCAGACCAGGTCGTCCTCCAGCAGCATCTCGGTCCTGAGGTCCTTGTGCTCGCGATGAAAGTGCGGGCCGAAGCAGATCACCAGGTCCAGGCGCCCGTCGCGCAGCGCTTCGATGGGAATCTCGGTTTCCAGCTTCTGCACGTTGACGATCACCGGCAGGTCGGCATGATCGAAGTCTTTCAACAATCTGGGCAGGATCAGTTGTTCGAAGTACTCGGGCGCACAAAGGTTGAAGGTGACGGTTTTTTGCTTGGGGTCGAACGTCTGCGCACCCGCATGGCAGAGGTTGATGCTTTCGAGGATTTTCTGCACATGGCCATACATGGTGCTGGCCTTGTAGGTCGGGCGCATGCCGGCACGGGTATTGATAAACAAGTCGTCCTCGAAGCTGGTGCGCAGCTTCTTCAGGCTGTAACTGACGGTGGACTGGCTGACAAACAGGGTTTCGGACACATCGGTGACGCTGCTTTGCTCATACACCGCGATGAACACCATCAGGTCCTGCATATCGAGCTTTCTAAGCAAGTTGCTGTTTAGCATTCGTTCCGTCCGTGAGTCTGTTGCGCGACCGCAGCGCAAACAAGACAAAATGTTAACGGAACGCTCGTACCAATAGAAAGGTCTGTCGGACCTTTCTATGTTCATTGTGGGACAGATACTGTTTGGAACACGACGCCCTAGCGGATATGCCGTGCATAGTGGCGTGGGTCGAAGCGCAGGACGATCAGTAACATCACCACCACCACGGCGGTGAGCGACCACCAGGCCCACTCGAAACTGCCCAGTTGGTCGCGGATCATCCCGGCAATCAGCGGCGATACGCCAGCAATCAGGTAGCCGATGCCCTGCACGAATGCCGTCAGGCCACCGGCGCGGCGTGGGTTGTCCAGATGGTCGAGCGACAGGATCAGGCTCATGGGGAACAGCCCGCCAATGCCCAGGCCCAGCAGGCACGGCCACAGTAATGTGAGGTGCTGCGGCGAGAGGATCAGGCCACAGAAGCCCGCGATGATCAGCACCAGCAACACGGCAACCACGCCGCGCTTGTCCTGCCGCCGGTTGGCGATGGCCGGGGTGATCAGCCCGGACACCACTTCCATGGCCGTCAGGAAGCCCAGTAGCAGCCCGGCGTTCTGTTCGCTCCAGCCCTGCTCGACGTAGTACGGCGCCAGCCATGCCAGTACGCAGGTGTAGGAGGCGGTACCGAGGCCGAAGAAAATCGCCAGCAACCACGCACGGCGATTACCGAAAAATGACTCCTGGGGGCCGGCGCCGGCTGGGGGCAGGGGTGGCAACGCTGCGCGCTGGGCGTACCAGAGCAGCAGCGCCAATACCGCAAGCACCGCCCAGATTGCCAGGCCGATGCGCCAACTGCCGGTTTGCACCTGGATGAACGGCGAGAACGATGCCGCCAATGCTGCGCCACCCATGATCGCTGTGACGTACAGGCCCATGAACAGCGAAACATTGTCACGAAAGTGCGACTTGATCAGCGCGGGCATCAACGCCTGGATCAACGCAATGCCCACGCCGGCGGCAATGGCGCTGAGGATCAATTCGGCCGCAGAGTCGAGAAACAACCGCGACAGGGTGGCCAGGCCAATCACCACCAGCGACAGCACGATACTGCGATGCTCACCCAACCGTTTGCCCAGGCCAATGCCAAAGAACATCGCCAAACCCATCGCCATCACTGGCAGCATGGTCAACAACGAGGCGGTGCTGAAACTCAGGGGTACATCGGCGCGGATCGACGATAACAAAGGCCCGACCGCCGCCATGGACGGGCGCAGGTTCAGGGCCACCAGCACAACGCTGAGCATCAGCCAGAGGGCGGTGGTGGGTTTAGCGTGGACGTTTTCCATGGGCGGGCCTTGAGCGGACAAGGTCGCTATTAGGCGGCCACCCAGGGCGGGGGGCAAATGAGAAAGTCGCAGGGGCTATTGAAAAAACAGGCGCTGCTTTGTCGATTGCACACCTGACCTGTGGCAATCAGATATTGCGCAGAGACTGGTTGTGGGGCTGCTGCGCAGCCCCGCGCGGGCATGAGTATCTACACAACTCTCTGATACTTCTGGGCTCTGGGTTTTGGGCTGATGTAGGGGGCATATCCATTGCTGCGGTAACGGCGGCCATGGGTTCCGCCCTTACGGCCAGCCCTTTCAAGGTCTTTGATAAAATCCCCCAAAACGCCAGTCAGGGGAACGAAATCGATGTGGGCAGAAGTTCTAGCGCGGTTTGAGAAAAAAGCACCGGCCAGTGTCATGACCAAAGTGATATTGGAACAGGCTGTTCCTGCTGAATGGGTCGATCAGGTGTTCGAAGAACATCGTCAGCGGCAGTACCCACGCGAGCTTTTGTTTTCAACCATTGTTGAACTGATGTCCCTTGTTTCATTGGGCTTGCGACCTTCTCTGCATGCCGCCGCGCGGCAGATGGAAGACCTTCCTGTTAGCTTGGCGGCGCTGTATGACAAGGTCAGCCGCACAGAGCCTGCGCTGCTGCGCGCCCTGGTCACCGGGAGCGCAGAGCGCTTGGCCCCGACGATAAAAGAGCTGGGGCACTCAGCCATTTTGCCTGGCTGGCAATTAAGGGTCGTTGACGGTAACCACCTGCCTTCCAGCGAAAAGCGCCTGGGCGCTTTGCGCAGGGAACGGGGCGCCGCCCGGCCTGGTTTTTCCGTTGTGGTTTACGACCCCGATCTGGACCAGGTCGTCGATCTTCAGCCTTGTGAAGATGCCTATGCCAGCGAACGCGTCAGCGTGCTGCCATTGCTGGAAAAAGCCAGTGCGGGACAACTGTGGATGGCTGATCGACTCTACTGCACACTCCCGGTCATGGGGGCCTGTGAAGATACCGGGGCCTCGTTCATCATCCGCGAACAGAGCAAACATCCACGTCTGCTTAAGGAAGGCGATTGGCAGGAGCCTATCGCGGTTGCGGCAGGCAGCGTGCGCGAGCAAATCATCGAAGTAAAAGGTGGTTGCCAGTGGCGGCGAGTCGAACTGAAGCTGCAAAAACCCACCGAATCCGGCGACACCACGCTGCTGTTCTGGAGCAACTTGCCTGACTCTATCAGTGCCGAGCAAATCGCCGATTTGTACCGCCGTCGCTGGAGTATCGAAGGGATGTTCCAGCGCCTGGAAGCGGTGTTGGACAGTGAAATCGAAACCTTGGGCAACCCCAAAGCAGCCCTGTTGGGGTTTGCGTCGGCCGTGTTGGCTTACAACGTTTTGGCGGTGCTCAAACGCAGCGTTGAGCAGGCTCATCGCCAGATCCTGCCCGACGATTGGGAAGCATCGATTTTCCACCTGACGGTACAGGTACGCAGCGGATATGAAGGCATGCAGATTGCCTTGCCGCCAGAGCCCTTATCGATCCCAATTCCTGAAGCAGGATTGGCTCCGTACTTACTGACGCTGGCGAAAAACGTCCTACCTAAAGCGGTCGCCAAGAGCAAACGGGGGCCAAAGGTGCCTAAACCCAAAGAGTGGCTGGAAGGCAAAGCCGCGAATGCTCACGTGTCGACGGATCGGGTACTCAAGGCAGCTAAGCTCAAAAGACCTTGAAAGGGCTGGCCCTTACGGCGGCTCACTTTTGAACAGCGCAAAAGTAAGCAAAACGCTCTTGCCCCACCACTCGGTGCCTCGCCTAGGCTCGGCATGCCCGCAGTCAGGCATTGCTCCGTGGGCCCGCCGCGATCGGCCATCCATGGCCGTGTCGCGGCTACCCCGGCATCCTGCCGGGGTGCCCACTGCGCAATACCTGCCTGCGGCCATCGTGGTTTAACGGGGCGCCTAAGATCAAAAGCCAGATCAACAGCAACGCCAGAGCGCGAAGCTGCATTCCCCTGTGGGAGCGGGCTTGCCTGCGATAGCGGTGTATCAGCCGATAAATATATTGACTGATCGACCGCTATCGCAGGCAAGCCAGCTCCCACAGGTATACGCGTAAGCCTCACCGATCAGGTCGGCTGTCAGGGCGGAACCCATAGCCGCCGTGACCGCAGCAACGGATATGTACACAACCCAAAGAACCATCAAAGAGTTGTGTAGATACTCATGCCGCGCGGGGCAAGCCCGCTCGCCACAGGGTGTGTGCTTAGTAGCCTACGGTGAAACGCTGGCGCGAATGTTTCGGTGTTTCCACTTCATCGATCAACGCAATGGCGAAGTCGGCAAAGCTGATCCAGCTACGGCCTTCGCTGCTCACCAGCAGGTCGTCCTGGCCCAGGCGGAACGTGCCGGTGCGCTCAGTCTCGACAAACTCTGCCGAGGGCGAAAGAAAGGTCCAGTCCAGCGTCTTTTCCTGGCGCAAGGTGTCGAGGAACACCGCACCCGCACTGGCCTCGGCCTTGTATTCGGCAGGGAAACCTTCGCTGTCGATGACCCGCCCGCCGCCCGGCAACAGCAGCGAACCCGCACCGCCCACTACCAGCAAACGCTTTACGCCGGCCTGTTTGACCGGGCCGATCACTGCGGCAGCGGGCAGGGTGGCGAAGTGCGCGGCGCTGATCACCACGTCGCTGCCGCTGATGGCCTGTTGCAGAGCTGCCGCGTCCAGGGCGTCGACCTGTTTGACGGTCAGGCCGGGACGCGCTGCGATAGCGCCAGTGTTACGGGCAATGGCAGTGACCGTGTGGCCGCGACGCAGGGCTTCTTCCAGCAGTTGGCTACCGGCACGGCCGGTGGCACCAATGATTGCAATCTTGCTCATGACGTTCTCCAGGGTGGGTAAAGGTTGGATCAATTCACCACTTCATTTCGCCCTTGGCGACTTTGGCGCTCAGTTCCAGAGAGCTTTCATCGGCCAGGTGCGGGTAGCGTTTTTTCATCGCCGCAATCAGTGCGGTGGAATCCTTGGCCTTGGCGGTCTCTACGTCGAACGCCTTGATGTAGTCGGCAGTGAAGGCGACAGATTTGGCCGAAGGTGTGCCCAGGTAGTGACCGGGTACCACGGTGACCGGTTTGAGTTTTTCGATACGTTGCAGGGTGCCCAGCCAATCGGCGTGGGATTTCGCGCCCTGGGTGTCGGCCATCCACAGGTGGATGTTTTGCGAGACCACCACGCCGCCGACCACGGCCTTGATCGATGGGATCCAGACAAAGCTGCGATCCGGCTGCGGGCCGTCCAGGCCGATCACTTCCAGTGCTTGCCCTTCAAGCGTCAGGCTATGGCCTTCGAGGACTTGGGGAATAATGGTTTTGGCCGGCTTGTCGTCGCCCATTTTCGGACCCCAGTATTCGATCTTTCCGGCAACGGTGGCCTTGATATGGTCGACCACTGGCTGCGGGGCGAGGATCTTGGCCTGGGGGAAGGCGCTGGCCAGGGTGTCGAGGCCGAAGTAGTAGTCTGGGTCGCCATGGCTGATATAGATGGTGGTCAGTTGTTTGCCGCTGGCGCGGATTTTCTGCACCAGTTGTTCGGCCTGGCCTTTGCCAAACTGCGCGTCCACCAGGATCGCGTCTTTCTCGCCGCTGACCAGCACTGAACTGACGGGGAAGATCGCCGATTCGCCCGGGTTGTAGACATCGAGAGTGAGGTCGGCGGCGACGGCGTGGGCGGCAAAGCCGAGAACGGTAGTGGCCAATACAAAGCGCTTGAGGGTGGTGAGCATGTTCAGGTCCAGGTCAGGGGTGCCTTGGCAGGCGATGGACAGAGCTTAGTTGCACTGAACGCAGCAAAAAATGCGATGCTGGAACATAGTTTGTTTCTGAAATCGGGCAAATCATGGATCGTCTTCAAGCAATGCGCGTGTTTGTCACCGTGGTCGACCTGGGCAGCCAATCTGCCGCCGCCGATCATCTGGACCTGTCGCGCCCTGTGGTGTCGCGTTATCTGGCGGAGCTGGAGGACTGGGTCGGCGCACGCTTGATGCACCGCACCACCCGCAAGCTCAGCCTGACCGCCGCCGGCAGCGAAACCCTGCCACGATGCCGGCAGATGCTGGAATTGTCCTGCGACATGCAGGCCGCCGTCAGCGAACCGGACGACGCCCCCCGTGGCCTGGTGCGCCTGAGTGTCAGCACCTCGTTTGGCCAGGCGCAGTTGGCCGAGGCGATGGCCGATTACGTCAAGCGTTACCCGTTGGTCAGCATTGACCTGCAGATGCTCGATCGCACGGTGAACCTGGTGGATGAGCGCATTGACCTGGCGATCCGCACCAGCAATGACCTGGATCCCAACCTGATCGCCCGTCAACTGACGGTATGCCGCTCGGTGATCTGCGCTTCGCCGGCGTATCTGCAGGAACACCCGCAACCCCAGCGGGTAGAGGAACTGGCGGGGCATAACTGCCTGACCCATTCTTACTTCGGCAAAAGCCTGTGGCATTTCGAGGAGGATGGCGAACCGGTGTCGGTGCCGGTGCACGGCAATATCAGCGCCAATGAGGCCAGCACCTTGCTACGGCTGACCCTGGCCGGCGCGGGGGTGGCGATGTTGCCGACCTATCAGGCCGGCGATTACATCCGCAGCGGGCAACTGATCCGCCTGCTGCCCCATGCCGAGCCCCGGCGGATGAACATGTACGCGGTCTACGCCTCGCGCAAGCACATGCCGCAGGCCTTGCGCAGCCTTCTGGATTTCCTGGTATTGCGCTTCCCGCCCGAGCCGCAATGGGATGCGGGGCTGTAGGGCCGATAAGGCGCCTGAATACCCGTCAATACTGGCAACTCGCCCTGGCTGACCTATGCTTAAGACAGCACCTTCTTGATCTGTCCGGAGGTCACCGCCATGACGATCAAAACCAGAAAGTACCTGATGATCTTTGCCCTGTGCGCCTTCGCCACAGCCCTGTACGGCACCGCCGCCTACCGCGCCGAACAGGCCCGCCAGCAACCGGGCATGGCCGCGAGCTGCAACCATGGGCAATGCACCTACTCAGCGACGTTGAGCGCTCTGCGCTGACACGCCATCGATAGGCGCCGCGTTCAGCTGTTCGCGAAATGCCTTGGGTGAAAACCCCACGCGTCGTCGGAACAGGCGTGAAAAGTTGGTCGGATCTGAAAACCCCAAAACCTCAGACATTTCGTTGATGGTCATGCTGGTGTAGGTCAGCAGGCGCTTGGCCTCCAGCAACTGACGGTCATGCATGATCTGCAAGGCCGGCTGCCCGCCCAATTCGCGGCAGGTGCCATTGAGGTGCGATACAGAGATCCCCAGCTTGTGCGCCAGGTCTTCGATTTTCGGGTGTTCGCGGTAGTGCTGCTCCACCAACTGGGTGAACCGCCGGAAGTATTCACGGCCCCGTGGGGCCCGTGGATGGCGGCGCTGGATGGCCTGGCGGCTGATCCACACCAATAGCACGCTGACCAGGGCGTGCATCATCATGTCCCGGGCCGGGAAGTCGTCGCTGTATTCGTTCTGCAACCGCGTAAACAGGCTATTGAGATAGTCACTGTCCTGGCCCGCCGGGTAGCTGCCCAGGGCGCTCAAGCCGTCCACCGCCGAACCCAATTGGCCTTGCAGGTGCGCCACCAGTGGCGCGGCCAGTGTCACCACAAATCCTTCGACATCCTCGGAAAACCGGAACCCATGCACACACAGCGGCGGCAGCACCTGCAGGGTCGACTGCGTCAGCGTCGTGCGCTGGCCCTCGATCTCCAGTTGCGCCTGGCCCTTGTACACGTAGAGCAATTGGCACAGGTCCGCATGCCGGTGGGGCTGGATCTCCCACTGGTACTCACGGCTGCGCCGGGAGATGGTTTCACAGTGCAGCAAGTCTGGCGTCGGCCACTGTTGGCTTTCCCCGTAGAGTTTGAACACTGGAATCGCGGGGCTGGCATTTTTGGTCATGTTTTTATCCGATACTCAGGACAGTGGTTCGGTAATCGCCCCGATTGGCGAAAAGCGCAGGCTTTGGCTCAGTTTTCACCTTCTTGTGGCGGTCACTCAAGGGAAAAATGCCAGTACCAAAACCACTGACAACGCTTTCACCGGTTACGTTCGGGGGAAGCAGGCGGGTCATAAAAATAATGAAAACGCTAAAAACCCAAATCGCCATCATCGGCGCCGGTCCTTCGGGGCTGCTGCTCGGCCAGTTGCTGCACAACGCCGGGATTGAAACCCTGATTCTTGAGCGGCAGACCCCGGACTATGTTCTGGGGCGGATTCGCGCCGGGGTGCTGGAGCAGGGCATGGTCGAGCTGTTGCGCCACGCGGGCGTCGGCCAGCGGATGGACGCCGAAGGCCTGGTGCATGAAGGCTTCGAGCTGGCTCTGAATGGGCGTTTGCAACACATCGACCTGAAATCCCTGACCGGCGGCAAGACCGTGATGATCTACGGCCAGACCGAAGTCACCCGCGACCTGATGGCCGCCCGCGAGCAGGCCGGCGCCATCACTTTGTATGAAGCACGCAACGTACAACCCCACGACCTCAAGGGCGAGCGGCCCTGGCTGACCTTCGAGCATCAAGGCCAGCAGGTACGCGTGGATTGTGACTACATCGCCGGTTGCGATGGCTTCCACGGCGTGGCGCGTCAGTCGATCCCCAGCGACGTGCTCAAGACCTTCGAGCGGGTTTACCCCTTCGGCTGGCTGGGCATTCTTGCCGACACCCCGCCGGTCCACGACGAATTGGTATACGCCAAGCACCCGCGCGGCTTTGCCCTGTGCAGCATGCGTTCGTCCAGCCGCAGCCGCTATTACCTGCAAGTGCCGGCCGCGGAGTCGATTGACGCGTGGTCCGACCAGCGCTTCTGGGATGAACTCAAGGCGCGCTTACCCACGGATCTGGCGGCGCAATTGGTCACCGGGCCGTCGATCGAAAAGAGCATCGCCCCGCTGCGCAGTTTCGTGGTGGAGCCCATGCAGTACGGGCGCCTGTTCCTGCTGGGAGACGCCGCCCACATCGTGCCGCCCACCGGGGCCAAGGGCCTGAACCTGGCGGCCAGTGATGTCAGCACCCTGTTTACGATCCTGTGCAAGGTGTACCGGGAAGGGCGCGTGGAACTGCTGGAAAAATACTCACAGATCTGCCTGCGCCGTATCTGGAAGGCCGAGCGGTTTTCGTGGTGGATGACCTCGATGCTGCACCAGTTTCCCGAGGCGGATGGCTTCAGCCAACGTATCGCCCAGAGCGAGCTGGAGTACTTTGTCGAGTCTGAGGCCGGGCGTAAAACCATTGCAGAAAATTACGTCGGACTTCCCTACGAAGCTATCCAATAGCTGGCTATCGAGTAACATGACGGGCATTGCCGCGGGCCTCTTTTTCCGTGGCCTTGCCTGCAGGTTCTGCCGTGACTCAACCCACACCTTCCGTACGCAGTGTCCTCGCCGCGCTGATGTTGGCGATTTTCCTCGGCGCCCTGGACCAGACCATCGTGGCGGTGTCGATGCCGGCCATTTCCGCCCAGTTCAACGACGTCAACCTGCTGGCCTGGGTCATCTCTGGCTACATGGTGGCGATGACGGTGGCGGTGCCGATCTACGGCAAGCTCGGCGACCTGTACGGGCGCCGGCCCATGATGCTGATCGGCATGGGCCTGTTCACCGTCGCCTCGCTGTTTTGTGGCATGGCGCAAAGCATGGAACAACTGGTGCTGGCGCGTATCCTCCAGGGCATTGGCGCGGGCGGGATGATTTCCGTGAGCCAGGCGATCATCGGCGACATCATCCCACCCCGCGAGCGCGGGCGTTACCAGGGTTACTTCAGCAGCATGTACGCCGTCGCCAGCGTGGCCGGGCCGGTGCTGGGCGGCTATATGACCGAGTACCTGTCGTGGCGCTGGGTGTTTTTGATCAACCTGCCATTGGGCGCGGGCGCCTGGTGGGTGGCCCATCGCACCCTGGTGGGGCTGCCGGTGCCACAGCGCAAGCCGATCATCGATTACCTTGGCACGCTGCTGATGATCGTTGGCCTGACGGCGTTGTTGCTGGGCATCACCGAAATCGGCCAGGGCCATCATTGGCGCGATGATCAAGTGCTGGGCCTGCTGGCATGTGCCCTGGTGGCGTTGACGCTGTTTGTCTGGCACGAGCGCCGGGCGCGGGAGCCGTTGTTGCCCATGCACCTGTTCGCCAACCGCAGCGCGGTGCTGTGCTGGTGCACGATTTTCTTCACCAGTTTCCAGGCCATCTCGCTGATCGTACTGATGCCCCTGCGCTACCAGAGCGTCACGGGCGCCGGCGCCGACAGCGCTGCGCTGCACCTGCTGCCGCTGGCGATGGGCTTGCCCATGGGCGCGTTCTTCGCCGGGCGCATGACCTCGGTGACGGGGCGCTACAAACCCATGATCCTGGCCGGGGCAGTGCTCACGCCGATTGCGATCTTCGGCATGGCCTTCAGCGCACCCCAGTCCCTGGTCTTGAGCAGCCTGTTCATGGTGCTCAGTGGCATTGCCTCAGGCATGCAGTTCCCGACATCCCTGGTGGGCACGCAAAACTCGGTGGCCCAACACGACATTGGCGTCGCCACCAGCACCACCAACCTGTTCCGCTCCCTGGGTGGCGCGGTCGGCGTGGCATGCATGTCGGCCTTGCTGCTGGCGTTGTTGCAGGATTCGAGTATTGCCCATCTGGCCGGTGGCTCGATGATGGCTGAAGGCAGTTCCGGCAACGTCCTGCTCGATGGCCTCAATGCCGCGCCCGGCCCGGCGCAGGATGCTTTGCGTGGGGAGTTGCTGAGTACGTTCCGGCGTTTATTGATGATCAGTGCGGCGGTGTCGCTGCTGGGGCTGGCGGCGGCGATTGCCATGCCCAACCACCTGTTGCGTGGGCGTGAGGACAAGGCGCGATAAACGCTTCGACCCAGGACGCTCAATTAAGCGCGAACCCCGCCCGTGGCGAGGGGGCTCGTCCCCCGTTGGGCTGCGCAGCAGCCCCAACCCAATAAGCCTCACCGAGTTTTATCTGACACACCGGGGTGGCATATTTTGGGGCTGCTGCGCAGCCCAACGGGGGACTAGCCCCCTCGCCACGGGGATTCTTTAGCGCGGGCGCTTTATGGGCTGTAGTAACCCACTGCCACTAGAAAATGCCCACTCTTACGCAGGTAGGCATGCTTGTCTTCCACCTTGCCGGTCACCGGGTTTTTCCAGCGGTACTCATATTCGCCCTGACCCTGCTCCTTCATCAGTGCCAGGATCGGCTCACCCACGGGCTTGCCGTCCGGGTCCTTGACCTTGGCAAAGTCGGTGTTGATCAGGCGCAGGTCGGTACCATGGGCCACGTAGCGCCCGGTATCCAGGTCGACCACGAACACATACAGGTCGTCCTGCAGGAAGCCACCTTGCAGCGCGTTGATTGCCTTCAAGGTGCCCGCTTCGTTTTTCTCCAGGTCCTTGACCGCCTTGTCCCGCAGGGCCTTGGCCTGTTCGGGCGTGGCGCGGGGCAGGTAATAGCCGACGGCCAGGATGTGCTGGCCGATGCGCTGGTAGAACACATGCTTGCGTTCAACCTTGCCATCGTTCCAGTTCTGCCAGCGGTATTCGGCCTGCTGGATGCCATTGCCTTCCGGAATGTTCAGCGCTTCCTTGAAGGACTGGCGCAGGTCCGGGCCGAGCACTTTGGACACGTCGCGCCCGATCAACGCCGATGACGGGCCGCCACTGGCCAGCAGCACGCCCTTGGTATCGACCACGAACACATAACGGTCCTTGTCGACAAACTCGCCCTGGCGACTGAAGGCGGCGAAGGCCTTGTCACCGTTGTCATGATAGTAGGCCAGAGCCTTCTCCAGCAGCGCTTTGGCGGCCTGGGCGTCCTGTTCCTGCGCGGTAGCGGCGTGGGCCTGGCTGGCACACAACAGCAACAGCAGCCAGGTGGCGCGGAGCATTCCCTTCATTGACCCGTCCCTCGTTCTTGTGAATGTCCCAACAGCGTAGACGGCTGTGAGCTATGCATGAATATTCAGCAAACGATGTAAGTCGCTTCTGAATGTTTAGTGAGGTCGCATCCAAACTCCATCAAGGGTGAATTTAACGACTTATTGCACCGTGTGACGCTGGTGCTCATCTCTTCACTGTGATCACTGCATGGACGGCTCCCCCGACGCTCACCCCGAGGCCTCGCCTGGCGCCATCGCGCCCTGCTGCCCGGTATGTCGGTTGGGTGCTGATGCACTGCCCTCTGAACTGGCCTTTTGGGCGCTGTGGCACTGCCGCCACGCCCGCCCGCCAGACACCACGCCCTTACGCTGATTGCCCCCATCCAGGCATAGGTATCTACACAACTTTGCCGCAACACCTAGGTCCAGGCAGATAGCGCAGTTGTGGCGAGCGGGCTTGCCCCGCGCTGGGCTGCGAAGCAGCCCTAAACCCGCCTATCGCAATTTATCTGAAGAAACGCGGCGGGCTTATTGGGGCTGCTTCGCAGCCCAGCGCGGGGCAAGCCCGCTCGCCACGGGGGAGTTCGTCAGTTTCTGAAAGTTGTGTAGATACCTATGCCCATCCAGGGCGTGCCGTCGTGCGCGCCTGCCTGACGCAAACGTAAGAGAGCTGCCATGAGTACCGTCTTTGCCAACCTGCACGAAGCCCAGTCCTTTCTTGACCACAACCCCGATATCGAGATGTTCGAACTGTTCATCCTCGACAGCAACGGCGTGCCCCGGGGCAAGTTGCTGCACCGTGATGAACTGCTGGCGGTCTATGCAAGCGGTCGGCCGCTGCCCAGCACCATCCTGGGCCTGACCCTCAATGGCGATGACGTAGAAAACTCCGGTCTGGTGTGGGAGGTGGGCGATATCGATTGCCGTGCCTACCCGATCAGCGGCAGTTTGCAACGCATGCCGTGGCGCTTGATTCCCACGGCTGCGGTGCAAGTCAGCATGCACCCCGAGGAAGGCCTGCCGGCGACGGTTGCCGATCCCCGGCACTTGCTGGCCAAGGTCATCGACGGGCTCAAGGCCGACGGTTATTACCCGGTGATGGCGGCGGAACTGGAGTTCTACCTGCTCGACCAGAAACCCGACAGCAATGGCCGCCCGCAACCGGCGCGGGATGTGGATGGCGCTCGCCCGCGCTCGACCCAGGTCTATGGCCTGCGGGAACTGGAGCAGATCGAGCCGTTTCTGGCCGACCTGTACAGCGCCTGCAAGCTGCAAGGCATCCCCGCGCGCACGGCAATTTCCGAATACGCCCCAGGCCAGGTGGAGATCACCCTTGAGCATCGCAGCGATGCGTTGCAGGCGATGGACGAGGCGGTGCGTTACAAACGCCTGGTCAAGGGCGTGGCCCACAAGCACGGGATGACGGCCTGTTTCATGGCCAAGCCGTTCGACGACCTGGCCGGCACAGGCATGCACATGCATGTCAGCCTGGCGGATGCCGACGGCAACAACCTGTTTGCCAGCGAGGCGCCCGACGGTACGCCATTGTTGCGCCAGGCGGTCGGCGGGATGCTCAGTACCTTGCTCGACTGTTTGCTGCTGTTTTGTCCCAACGCCAACTCCTACCGCCGCTTCCAGAGCAACAGCTACGCGCCGCTGGCCGCCACCTGGGGCGTCGACAACCGCACGGTGAGCCTGCGTGTGCCAGGCGGGCCGGCGTATTCGCGGCATATCGAACACCGCATCTGCGGCGCCGATGCCAACCCTTACCTGGCCGCGGCAGCCATTCTCGCGGGGATTCACCGAGGCATTCGCGAGCAGCGCGATCCGGGCGCGCCGGTGACGGGCAACGGTTATGCCCAGGGCAAGGCGTTGCTGCCCACCGATTGGCTGACCACCTTGCGCGCATTGGAAGGTTCGGCCTGGGCGCGTGAGGCGTTCGGCCAGGAGTTCCTCGGCGTGTACCTGGCGGTCAAGCGGGCCGAGTACCGGCAGTTCATGGGCGAAGTGGGTGAGCAGGACTGGCGTTGGTACCTGCACCAGGCGTGACGATGGCCTTTCGACCTTTTTTTCACGCAGGGGTGGTTAAGCTCAAGTTCCAGTGTCCGTAGAGACCGGTTCATCTACATGAGTCCCGTGATGTCACCACCCCTCTTATCGTCCATCGAGGCTGAATTCGCCGCGCGCTGTGATCGTGACCACGCTCGGGTCTGTGGTGACACGCGACCGCCTGGTTTGCTGCGGCGCTTGTGGTTATGGCGCGATGAGCGCCTGGTGCGCCAGGCCCTGAAGGTGGCGGGGGAGCCCGGCCTGGTGCTGGACCTGGCCTGCGGGGCGGGGCGTTTCTGGCCGGTGCTGGCTGAGCACAGCAACCGCGTGATCCTGGCCTCGGACGCCTCCCAAGTCATGCTCGATCATGCACAGAGCCACCATGGCGCGGCATTTCTGCGGCGGATCAAGACGTTTCAGGGCTCGGCCTTTTCCATCGGCCTGTCGGCCAACGCGGTGGACTGCATTTTTTGCCTGGAATTGTTTCGCCACGTCCCCACGGCTGACGCGCGGCTGGCGTTGTTGCGCGAATTTCACCGGGTCAGCCGCGACACGGTGATTGTCTCGGTAGACAGCGACAGCCGCCATCGTCAACGCCACCCGGCAGGCGCGGGGCAACCTTTACTGGCCCATCGCAGCGAGGTGGAAGCGGAGTTCCGCCAGGCGGGCTTCACGGTGCTGAACCAGCAAGAGTTCATGCCCGGCTCGGCCTTGTGGCGGGTTTATGTGCTGCGTAAAAGAGGATAAGCCGCGCACGTCGGACTATTCTTCGTCTCCTGTCAGAGTTTTCATGATGGCTGGCACACTGCGGGTGCTCGAAAGACCCTCAGGCGATATATACTGCGCGCCATTCTTCAAGGGAGAGCCGTGTGGCCATCGATATTCACTGGATCTGCGACAACGATAGCCTCGGCCAGCATTGCGCCGAATGGCAGCAGTTGCCATTCGTCGCCCTCGACACCGAATTCATGCGGGTCGACACCTTCTATCCCATCGCCGGGTTGATCCAGATCGGGGATGGTGTACGCGCTTATCTGATCGATCCCCTGACCATCGATAACTGGCAGCCCTTGGCCGCGCTGCTGGAAAATCCAGCGGTGATCAAGGTGGTGCACGCCTGCAGCGAAGACCTGGAAGTATTGCTGCGCCTGACCGGCAGCCTGCCGGTGCCATTGTTCGACACGCAATTGGCGGCGGCCTACCTGAACCTCGGCTTCTCCATGGGCTACTCGCGCCTGGTGCAAGCGGTGCTGGATATCGAGTTGCCCAAGGGCGAGACCCGTTCGGACTGGCTGCAGCGGCCACTGTCCGAGACCCAGGTCAGTTACGCCGCCGAAGACGCGGTGCATCTGGCGCAGGTCTATACGCTCCTGCGTCCGCGGTTATCCGACGATAAGTACGCCTGGGTCCTGGAAGATGGCGCCGAACTGGTGGCCAACCTGCGCCGGGAAATCGACCCCTACGAGGTCTACCGCGACGCCAAGCTGGCTTGGAAACTGTCCCGGGCCCAGCTCGCCGTGTTGCGCGAACTGTGCGCCTGGCGCGAGCAGCAGGCCCGTGCCCGCGACCTGCCACGCAACCGCATCATCCGCGAACACTCACTATGGCCCCTGGCCAAGTCGCAGCCGGATAACCTCGCTGCCCTGGGCAAAATCGAAGACATGCACCCGCGCACCGTGCGCCAGGACGGCGAGTTTCTGCTGGGCCTGATCAAGCGTGCCGCCAGTGTGCCGATGGACCAATGGCCACCGGCCGTACCCGAGCCGTTGCCGGTGGATGCCGCGGTGCTGATCAAGCAACTGCGCGCCCTGGGCCAGACCTTCGCCGAACGCCTGGACATGGCCCCGGAACTGATGCTGCGCAAGAAAACCCTTGAGGCGCTGGTCAAGAGCGGCTACCCCGATGGGCCTTACCAATTGCCTGACTCGCTGCGTGGCTGGCGCCGCGAGTTGATGGGCCAGGCGCTGCTGGACAGCCTGGCCACTGCCGGAGAACAGCCTTGAAACATATTTGCTCCATCTACCGCAGCCCGAAACGCGCCGGCATGTACCTCTACGTGCTCAAGAGCGATGCCCTCGAGCGCGTGCCCGAAGGCCTGCTGACGGTGTTCGGCAAGCCGGTACACGCGTTCAACCTGGTACTGACGCCGGAACGCAAGCTGCAGCAGGAGGATATCGTGGCGGTCCTGGCCAACCTCGAAAAGCAGGGTTACCACCTGCAAATGCCACCGCCGGATGACGAGTACATCGAACACCTGCCCGAAGAGTTGCTGCGCCGTAACGACCCGATGTGATCGACCAGTGTCCCGTTCGGGACACGTTTGAATCGAATGACCTGGCGAGCCCCGAGCCCTGCAGTCAGTTTGCTGGCGGTGGCCGCCTGCACTGTTTTTGAAAGGTTTGAACCATGCGCGTTCTGATAGCAGAACAGGACCACCCGCTGTACGCCCGATTGCTGCGCGAAGCGGCGCCGGATATTGAAGTCCTGACCAGTGGCGACTCGGCCCAATTGTCGAGCCTGGCTGCCGATTGCCCGGTGTGGCTGGGCCAGCCGGACCTGCTGGCAACCCTGCTGCGCCAGGGCCATCACCCGCAGTGGCTGCAATCGACCTGGGCCGGCATCACGCCGCTGCTGGCCGATGGCCTGCCACGGGATTATCGGCTGACCCGTGCCGTCGGCATTTTTGGCCAGGTGATGGCCGAGTACGTGCTCACCTATATGCTCGGTCACGAGCGTGAAGTGCTGGCGCGCCTGGTGAGCCAGGTCGAGCGCAAGTGGGACAACCGCATGGGCCAGAGCCTGGCGGGGCGCAAGGTGCTGATCGTCGGCACCGGCGATATCGGCCAGAGCGTGGCGCAGTTCCTGCTGCCCTTTGGCGTGGAGTTGTACGGCATCGCCAGCCAAGCCCGGGAGCAGGCACCGTTTATCGAGGTGGTCGGGCCGGATCAACTGGGCCGCCTGGTGGGCGAGGTGGACTATGTGGTCAACCTGCTGCCCAACACGCCCAACACCCACGACCTGTACGACGCAGCGCTGTTCAAGCAGTTCAAGCCGACCGGGTTGTTTATCAACGTCGGGCGTGGCGTGGCGGTGGTGGATGCCGACCTGGTCGAGGCCTTGAAGGAAGGTCACCTGGCCGGTGCGGTGATCGACGTTTGCCGCCAGGAGCCACTGCCCCAGCGCCATCCGTTCTGGACCGCCTGGGGGTTGCTGCTGACGGGCCACAGTTCCGCGCCGACATGCCCGCGCAGGATGGTGGCGCTGTTTGTCGAAAACCTGCGGGCGTACCAGGCCAAGGATTCGCTGCGGGGCGAGGTGAGTTTCGAGCGGGGATATTGAAAAACCCCACACAGTGCGTGGCACCCATCTGATTTTATCGCTGGCGGCAAAAGTGGGAGGCTCTCTGACCTTAAGAAGGGAGGCCTCTCCATGCTCGTTTTGCGCGTTGTTCCCCCGCCACTATCCCCGCTTCTCATGCCTGCGGCTGATCGCGCCGTTGACGCTTCCCGCCCGCTGCAGCCGCAACCTGATCCGACCACTGTTGATGCAGGCGCCCAGGTCATCCCGGCCCGAACCAAGCAGCCGGCGGGTCTGCGGGCCGGGCTGGCAGACCAGGCAAACCTCAAGCTCCTGGCGCGCAAGCTCCACGAGGTCGCCACCCGATTGGGCGTAGACGCTGCGCCTCAGGCAGTGCTGGCGGCACTGGGTAGCACACCGATGGGCATCGACCCTGAGTCGTCCCATGCGCTGGAGACCGGTCGCAGCATCACCTTGGCAGCCTTTATCAAGCATCTGGGTTTATTCCTGCCCTCCAGTCATTTTCATCTCACCAGCCTGGCCCAGGCGCTGGATGAAAAAGCCCTGGAGCACCCTCTTGGCGATTTTGGCGGTGGGCTGTCCTGGCCGGTGCCCTTGAGCCCAACTGAGCAGCGCAAACTTGGCGTGTTGACCCAGAGTTATCTGGGTGAGCAGCCACAAGGCAGGCAAGGCAAGGGGCTGTTGGGTTTCCTGCACGCTGGCCAGCCAGTCGCCGCGCCTGTGCTGGGCAACCCCGCCAAGGCTCTGGAGTCGCTGGTCAGTTCCAGCCAGGGGCAGCGGCTGGGGAAGTACCTGCAGCAACAAATGGGCGGGATAGCCACTGACCGCAGTGCCGGCGACTATTTGCTGGCTGCCATGGCTGTACAGATGGATCCCGAGCCCATCGGCGCTCCCCAGCGCAACAAGGTGGCGGGTTTCGACCTGGCCAGCGAGAAGCGCTGGGGCCAACCCGCTTCAACGGTGGTAGCGGGGTTGAGCGAGCACCTGAGCGCTGGAGGCAAGACCAGCCCGGAAATGGCCGGGGTGGGCGCCTATCTGTTGCTGGCCAAAGCGGCTCCCGAATTTCTTATCAAAGACATCCCCGCCAGCGTGACCTATGGCAGTTCGGCCTGGGCCAGCCTGGCGATTGCGGCGGCGACCATCGAGGCCCAGTCGCCGGGCAAAGTACCGAACATGACCTTTGTGCAGGTCATGCAGCAGGCCGAGCGCGCAAGGCTGGCTGATCCGGATATCACCCAGCGTGCACAGCAGGCTGCGCTGGTGGACTGGGGGGTGGTCAATGGCCTGCTGGTGCGCAAGGCGGACGAACGCTACACCGTCCAAGAACTGGACACCCTCCAGAACACCTTCAACACCCGCCAGCAGCAAATGATCAGTGCCAGCCGGTCATTGGACCAGGCCCTCCCTAGTCGAAAGGCACTGGCGCTGGCCGAACTCAAACAACGGTTTGGCGATCTCGGTGGGCTTTTTGAAGAAAGGTTGATCAGCACCACAAGCTACCCGCGAGGAGCGCCGGGAACGCCGGCCACCCGATTGGTCGGCCTCCATTCGTTGCTGGATATCGCCATGATGGACCTGCCTTCTCCAGCCTTGTTCTATTCGGCGGACAGCCGCATCCCCCTGGCCGAGTTGAATGCCAACTACCGGTTTGGCACAACCGAGTCGTTCAACCAGCAGTTCAATGACGTCATCCAGAGTAAAAAAGCGGCGGTCACCACGGCTATCAAACACTTGATCGCGCAGCTTCCCCTGGAGGACCGAAAGAACTTTGAATATGGAAAGATCGCCTTCTATCAACGTTCATCCCATACGCTAGGGCTGGGGTTCTCCGATAAAACCCATCATCCCAAGGGGGTGGAGCTGCTGGTAAAAACCGAACGCGAGGGAAAGACCGCGGCGTACGAAATAAACTTTGCCCAAGGCACTATTCGACCAACTGAGCCCTGGCAAGCCGAGGAGCGTCGTTCCAGAAATGCCAACCTGGTCTGCGAGACCAAGGCGTTCACACCTGCCGCCAGCCAAGCCCAGCAACAAGAACAAACAACACCCGTGGGTAACCCGCTACTTGATAGTTTTGCGACGGCACGCACTCAGTACATTGCGCAGGCATTTGTCGAACACCTTGATCTTGATGATCCCGCGATAAAGGAACACGCGGGAGGGCACACCACGCTGGACGCACAGCGGGGCAGGGCCAAGGTTGTTGAAACGTTTTTATTGAACCTCGTTCCGCTGCGTTCGGCGATTGTCAATTTCCAGCAGGGCAACTATGGCGAGGGCGCCTTTGACCTGGCGCTGGATATCTTTGGCTTCCTGACTGCCGGCGCGGGCGTCGCCGGAAAGCTTGGCAAGTTGGGCAGCGCAGCCATATCCGGGACGGCCAAGGCCTTGCAGGGAGCGAAGATCATTGGTGCGGCCACGATTGGCGCCTTGAACCCGCTTGGCGGGTTGGGTGACTTGAGCGTCGGCGGTGCCAGGCTGGTCGGCAAAGGGCTCGCCAAAGGTGTCGGCGGGGTCAATAGGCTCAGGGGCACTTCCGGCAGCTATGACCTGTTGAAGGCTGTCAGCAACGACTATGGCGCAGCGGCCACCGGCAGGTTCAAGGTGGCAGGGCGCAGTGTCGAAGGAGGGGCCGTCCTGCATAACGGCAAATGGTATGCCTTTGATGCCGACAGGCTACGTGCCTATGGTGGGCCTCTGCAGGACTTTGTGGCCCAGACCAGGGCCGTGGACGGCACGCTTGCCATGGCACGTCTCGCGCCGGGCAGCGAGTTGGGCAACAGGATGCTCGTCGAGTACAGCGTTGCGCCCTCGAAAATAGCCGGGTTGTCGCGCAACAGCCAGGGGGTCTATGTTGCGGCTGACGGTCACTTGTCGCATATCCGCCATACCGACAGTGCCGGTGAGACGGCTGTGTATGAGGTTCGGCAAGTCACCCGTACCGAAGAGGGCGTGGTGCAGGCACGGATCTATCACCGTGGTCGGCAGACGCCGCTATTGGTCCAGCACGTACAAGGTGATCAATGGCAGCGCCTGAATCTGTTGGGCGCTGCTCCGATGCCGGTGGCAGCCGATCTGGGCGCTGTGATCGGGCAAGGTGGCGAGGGCATTATCTACGCGAGCCTTGATGGCAAAAGTGTCTACAAGGATCTGGGGCCTACATCAATCAAGCCATCGGATAAGTACATCAATACGGAAGTGGTATCGCTGAATAAATATTACGGCGAGGGTTTTGCCAGGGTAATCATCGAGGATGGGCGTAAATATATAAAAATGGGGCGGATCGAGGGTGTGGATCTCAGCATGTTCAAGCGCAATGGCCTGCCACCCGAGGCGCGCTCATTGCTGGATGATGTATTGGCGCAAATGGAAGCCAAGGATATCTATCACAATGACCTGCAATTAAAGAACTTTATGTACTCTGCCAAAGACCAGAAAGTTTACCCGGTGGATATGGATTCCCTGGGTTTGGAGTTTATGGTGCCGGTGGTCATGGACACATATAACAGGCATAAAGAGGCGCTGCGCGTGGCCTACAGTGGCCTTGTCGCTAAACCTTCTTGATGGGGGGCTGGACACCCCGCCGTTTGTCAGCGGCGGGGGGGGCAGGCTTAAAGGTTGAAGTCCCCGGCGGCCACCAACTCGCTCAATGGCCGGCGCGGGCTTGGAGCTTCACGGGCTTGGAGGTATTGCGCCAGGGTCGACTTGTCTCCCAGCTTGCCCACGGCAACCGCCGCATGCAGCGCATACCCCTCGGGGATTTTCAGTTCCTTGCGGGTCAGTTCCTGATCGAAACCGGCCATGCCATGGGTGTGCCAGCCGCTGATGCTGGCTTGCAGCGCCAGGTGGCCCCAGGCCGAGCCGGTATCAAAGGTGTGCCACAGGGCAGGGGTTTCTTCGCTGGCGCCCGGCACCGCAAAATCGGTTTTCGAGACCACGATCACCAGCGCCGACGCATGTTGCGCCCAGCCACGGTTGAATTCGTTCAGCAGGCCAAGGAAGCGCTGCCAGTCCGGCGTATCGCGACGGGCATAGAGAAAGCGCCAAGGCTGCGAGTTGTAGGCCGAAGGCGCCCAGCGCGCGGCCTCGAAGAAGCTCAGCAAGGTTTCCTCCGGGATGCTTTCCCCGGTAAACGCACGCGGCGACCAACGTTCGGTGAACTGCGGGTGGATCGGATAATCGGCAACGCGTGCTTCAGTGCTCATAAGCGCATCCTGATGGAAAAAACCGGCCTTCAAAGCTACTGCGCCACCGCGTACCTGACAAGTCTTGCCCTACCGGTAGTCGTAAGCGCTTGGCCCCAGGGGGCTTGGGCACTAGACTGGCGGCCTTTTAACATACCGAAACTGATGTAGAGCCATGGCCGCCAAAGTCGAACCTTTCTGGATACGCAAAACCCTTGAGCACCTCGACCAGGAGGAATGGGAGTCGCTGTGCGACGGCTGTGGCCTGTGCTGCCTGCAAAAGCTCGAAGATGAAGACGACAACAGCGTCTACTACACGCGTATCGCCTGCAAACTGCTGGACCTGAAAACCTGCCAGTGCACCGACTACCCTAACCGCCGCGACTCGGTCCCTGATTGCATCCAGCTCACGCCGGGCCAAGCCGATCAGTTCAAATGGCTGCCGCCGACCTGCGGCTATCGCCTGGTGAGTGAGCGCAAGGACCTGCCGCTCTGGCACCACCTGGTCTGCGGTGATCGCGATGCCGTGCACCACGAACGCATTTCCCAGTCCGGACGCATGCTCAGCGAAGGCAGCGTGCCCGAGGATGATTGGGAGGATTACCTGATTTTCCGCGCAGGCTGAAAAGGAGAGCGTATGACGGTCCAAGCCAAGCTGGCGGTGAGCCTGCTGTTGTTGGGGTTGAGCGCGTCGGCGTGGTCGGCGAAAAAGGTCGACCTCGACTATCACGTCAAACTCTTGCCCCAGAGCGATCAGGCCGAAGTCCGTTTAAGCCTGTCCCAGGGCTCGGCGGTGCGCAGCCTGGACTTCGACTTGGGGCGCGACGGTGACTACAGCGATTTCAAGGCCGACGGCCAGTGGCAGGTCAGGCCTGACGCGGGGGCCAGTCGTGGCCTGTGGCAGCCGGGCGCCGACAAGGCCAGCCTGACCTACCGCGTGCGCTTGAGCCATGCGCGCAAGGCCGGTATCTACGAATCACGCATGACCCCCAGTTGGGCGCTGTTTCGCGGCGAGGACCTGGTGCCGGCGGCCCGTCTGGACCAGCAGGATGGCGTGGAACTGGTGTCGCGGCTGACCTTCGAACTGCCGGCGGGGTGGAAAAGCGTCGAGACGCCCTGGCCGCGGATCGGCAAGCACAAATTCCGTATCGACAATGTGTCCCGTCTGTTCGACCGGCCCACTGGCTGGATGCTCGCCGGCAGTCTGGGCAGCCGCCGTGTGCGCCTGGGCGAAACCGAAGTCACCGTGGCGTCGCCCAAGGGCCAGGCCATGCGGCGTATGGATGTGCTGACGTTGCTGACGTTCGTCTGGCCTCAGGTGCAAGCGGCGTTTCCCAGGCACCCGGCCAAGCTGCTGGTAGTGGGCGCCAGCGACCCAATGCGCCGTGGCGCGTTTGCCGCACGCGATTCGGTATACCTCAATAGCCGCACGCCGCTGGTCAGCGAGAACGGCAGCAGCCCGCTGATTCGCGAAGTGGTGCAAGCCATCGGACGGTTCAACGACCACCAGGGCAGTGACTGGATCAGTGAGGGGCTTTCGGAGTACTACGCCATCGAGCTGCTGCGGCGCGCGGGTGGTATCAGCGATGAGCGTTATGTGGCGATCCAGGCGCGCCTGAGCAAGGATGGCAAGGGCGTGACGACCTTGCGTGGCGAGCACGTCAGCGGTGCCACGGTGGCGCGGGCGGTGGTGGTTTTGCAAGAACTGGATCGCGAAATTCGCCTGAAAACCCACAACAAGCGCTCACTGGATGACCTGACCCAAGCGCTGATGCGCCTGGACAGTATCAGCACCAAGGAGTTTGTGCAGTTGGCTGAAAGCGTGATCGGCGAATCGTCCGTGGTGCTCGACAGCAAGCTGCTGCACTGACCGGGCCCGTGTAGGAGCAGGCTTGCCAGCGATGCAAGCGGCTCGGTCCATCAGGTGTACCGAGGTAACGCTATCGCTGGGCAGCTCCTACATTTTGATTGGTGTCAGCCGGTGGTTTTTTCGGCAGCCACTTCAGCCCGGGTCTTGAGGTTCTTCAATTCCTCGCCGGCCCGCTCGATCTTGGTCCGCACACTATTGATATCCTGACGGCTTTTTTCCAGCAGCGACTTGGCCGAGCTATGGCCGCTGATCCCACGCGCCAATGCCACGCCGCCAATCGCCACCTGGATCAGGCCGAAAAAACCGCCCCGGCGAATGCCCTTGCCCATCATCACCACGCCACCGGCCAGGGAGCCAATGCGCTCCCAGCCCTGGACGTTCTGGGTCGGCTGGGTCTGGAACGGCGTCGATTCAATCACAGGTTTGAGGGTTCTGCTGTCGCTCATGGTCTGTCTCCAACAAAGGGCCATTGATATGCAACTGACTGTCGGCAGTTCAAGGATGTTCCCAAAAACTCAGTACTTGGGTCCCGAACGGGTGTTATTGCCCTTGGCCAGGCGGTCGTAGAGCACCACATTGACGGTGGCTGCCAGGTTCATGCAGCCGGTGGTCGGGATGTAGATCACGTCTTCGCACCAGTCGCGGATCTCTTTGTCGAGGGAGCCGTCTTCAGGGCCGAAGATATACAGCGCCCGATCAGGATGGGTGTATTCCGGCAGCGGCCGAGCGCCCTCTACCAGTTCCACGGCGACCGGGATGCAGCCCAGGGGCAGGATTTTCTTCAGATCGTCGATGCCGATCAGCGGGATATCGTGGTGGACCTTCTTGGTGTCGGTAATAAAGTCCCGGGCCCGCTCATAACGTTTACCGGTGTAGAACACCGAAGCCACCCCATAGCAGCCGGCGGCACGCATGACCGAGCCAACGTTTTCGGGGGATTTGGGGTTGTACAGACCGATGCAGCTGTAGCGTTTATTGCCCACGGGAGAGGGTGCCTTCGAGAAAAACCGCGATTATACGGGGATTGCTCGAACAGCGGTCGGTATAGAAATGGCGGGTCTGGGGGATTGTCATCGCGGGCAAGCCCGGCTCCCACATTTGAAATGCATTCACCTGTGGGAGCCGGGCTTGCCCGCGATAGCGTCGTTGCGTTCAGCGCCGAGCGTCAGTCGTCCTTCTTCATCAACCCCGCCAACGCCGCAAACGGGTTGTGCGTAGCCTTGGCGATGGTCGGGCTGCTGGTGGAGCCTTCGCCGAAATACTGTTGGTCGGTATAGCGCGAGTGTTCGTTGTCGTGGCAGTACAAGCACAACAACTCCCAGTTGGAACCGTCCTGAGGGTTGTCGTCATGGTTGTGGTTGCGGTGGTGCACGGTCAGTTCGCTGAGGCGCTTGCCAGCGAACTCACGGGCGCAACGGCCACACACGTGGGGGTACATTTTCAGGGCTTTGTCGCGGTAGCCCATTTCCCGGTCGCGCTGGGCATCGGCGAGGATGCGGTCCAGCTTGGCGGTGTGGGAGGGCGGGTTGGTCGAGCTCATCATGGCTCCTGTTCATTTATTGGATAGATCACGGATGACGTTGATTCTAGCTGCTCGCCTGGCAATTTGCCTCAGCCCTTGAGCTTCTCGGCAATCCAGATGGTATGCCGGGTGCCCTTGTTGCCATGGGCGAAGACTTGCACTTCCTCGGCCTTGAAGCCGGCCTTGCGCAGTTTGTCGCTGAACTGCTTGTCGGCGCTGGCCGACCACACGGCCAGCACGCCCTTGGGGCGCAGGGCCTTGGCGCAGGCGCTGAGGCCACCGGCGGAGTACAGCCAGCTGTTGGCTTTTTGCGTCAGGCCTTCGGGGCCGTTGTCGACGTCGAGCATGATCGCATCAAAGCCCTGGGGCTCGGCCTGCAGGACCTTGGCCACGTCTTCCAGGCGGATCACGGTGCGCGGATCCTGCAACGGGTTGCCGGATTTTTCTCCAAGAGGGCCGCGATTCCATTCCACAACGCCCGGCACCAATTCTGCCACGACCACTTGCGCCGTCTTGCCCAGGTGCTTGAGCGCCGAGGCCAGGGTGAACCCCATGCCCAGGCCGCCAATCAATACCCGCGAGCCGGGGCGCCCGGCAACTTTGCGACAGGGGATTTCTGCCAGGGCGTCTTCGGAACCGTGCATGCGCGTGTTCATCAATTGCCCGCCGTCGCCACCCTGGATCTTGATCACAAAATCCTCGCCGTACTCGAACAGGCACAGGGCGCCGCCGTTGTCGGGGATGGGGGTGGTGTCGAGCAGCACGAAACGTTTCATGGAAATCTCATTGGGAAGGGCATTCTTGCGCGGTTGGGAGTAGCCTTGGGACTGGTTAACAGTCAGGCCATGGAGCCATCGATGAAGTGCAGCATTCTAGCGGTCATTGTAGGGAGTGTGCTCACATTGGGTGCCGCACATGCCCAGCAGTTGCAACCCGTGCCGAACACACCGGCGACCACCACGGGTGCACCGGGTACTGCAACGCCGACCCCCTATCCGCAAGTCACCCCGCCGATGGCACCCAAGCCACAAGGGGCCGGGGCGCCGTTGTTGCCGCCGATTGAAATGCCCAAGCCGCCCAAGGACCAGACCTTGCCCGGCCTGCAGCAAAGCGACAGCAAGCCGAAGGCGCCGGCAGCGGGTTCTTAAACCAACCTCAGGGCCTTGAACACAAAGGCGTATTCCAGGGCTACGTCACGCAGGCCCTGGTAGCGCCCGCTCATGCCGCCATGGCCGGCGCCCAGTTCGGTCTTGAGCAGCAGCAGGTTGTCGTCGGTCTTGGTGGCGCGCAACTTGGCTACCCATTTGGCGGCTTCCCAGTACTGCACTCGGCTGTCGTTATAGCCGGCGATCACCAGCATCGCCGGGTACGCCTGGGCGCTGACGTTTTCGTACGGCGCATAGGCCTTGATCCGCTCGTACACCTCGGGCTCCTGTGGGTTGCCCCACTCGTCATATTCAGTGACGGTCAGTGGCAGGTCCGGGTCGAGCATGGTGTTGAGCACATCGACAAAGGGCACTTCGGCGATCGCTGCCTGGAACAGTTCCGGGCGCTGGTTGAGCACGGCACCGATCAACAGCCCGCCGGCGCTGCCGCCGCTGATGGCCAATTGTTTGGAAGTGGTCAGGCCTTGGGCGATCAAGTGTTCGGCACAGGCAATAAAGTCGCTGAAGGTGTTTTGCTTGTGCTCCTGCTTGCCGGCGCGGTACCAGGCTTCGCCCAGTTCGCCGCCGCCGCGCACGTGGGCGATGGCAAACGCCACGCCCCGGTCCAGCAGGCTCAGGCGTGCATGGGAGAACCACGGGTCGAGGCTGGAACCGTAGGCACCGTAGCCATACAGGTACAGCGGCGTTGGCTGGTCCACCTGGTCGCGCTTGACCACCAGGCTGATCGGCACCTGGGTGCCATCGGCAGACGTCGCCCACAGGCGCTGGCTTACGTAGTCGTCAGCGTTGAACTCACCCAGCACCGGGGTTTCCTTGAGCACCTGCTGTGCGCCGCTGGCCAGCTCCAACTGACGAACCTGCGCCGGGCGGTTCAGCGCTTCGTAACGCAGGCGGATCTTGTCGCTGTCGAACTCCAGGCTGTTTTGCACATACAGGCTGTAGGCCGCGTCTGGTAGTTCCACGCGATAGCTCGGCAGACCTTGTGGGTGCACGTCGATCACCGGCAGGCCGCCAATGCGCAGGCTCAGGGTCATGGCGCGGGCATTGAGCGTCACGCCATCGAGCATCACCGCGTCATCGTGGGCAATCAGGTTGTGCCACTGCTCTTCGCTGGGCACGCTGCCGTTGTCCGGCGCCTGGAACAGCGCAAAGTTGATGCCGTCGCGGTTGCTGCGGATAAACCAGGTCCACTGGTCGTCCAGCTTGCCGTGGTCGACATCGTATTCATGGCCTTCAACCCGTGGCGCCAGGCAGGCAAATGCCTGTTGCGGCTGCTCGGCGTCCAGGGCCCAGATTTCACTGGTGGTCTTGCTGCCCAGGGCCAGGAGCAGTTGGCGCTCGGAACTGGAGCGGTAGCAATGCAGGAAGAAGCGGCCGTCGGGTTCGTGGAACACCTGTTCGGCAGCGGTACCGTCCAGGCGATAGCGATACAGTTTGTGTGGGCGATGAGTGTCGTCCAGTTCGCCGAAGAACAGCGTCAGGCTGTCGTTGGCCCAGGTCATGCTGCCGTCGCAATTTTCGAACGTCAGTTCGCTGACCTTGCCTGAAGACAATTCCTTCACGTACAGGGTGTAGATCTCTTCGCCATTGGTGTCCAGGCTGTAGGCCAGGCGCTTATGGTCCGGGCTGATGCTGAAGGCACCGAGGGAGAAAAACCCGCCATTGGCCAGTACATTCGGGTCCAGCAGCAATTCTTCGGCGCTTTCATCGATCTGCTGGCTGTCATCGGCCGGGCGCGGGCAGCGATAGTGACGTGGGTATTCGTCACCGGCGGTGGTGCGCGTGTAGTACAGGTAGGGCCCCCAGGGCGAGGGCAGTGACAGATCGGTCTCGAGGATGCGCCCCTTGATCTCTTGAAACAGCGTTTCGCGCAGCTCTTTTTGATCATCGAGCTGTGCCTCTTGCCAGGCATTCTCGGCCTTGAGGTAGTCGAGCACCTCGCTGCTGTCGCGTTCCTGCAACCAGGCATACGGGTCCTGGCCTGGGGCGCTGCGGGCAATCGGGGCGGCAGTGATGTGGGTCGATGGAGGCATGGATCACTCTCTGTCTGGCAGTGGGCCGACGGCATTGCAGCCGTGGCACGGAAAAGCCGTTATCATACGGGCCTGTTTGCCTACCTTGCCATGGACACCATGACCGAGAACGACTATCTGACCGCTTGGGGCCTCTACGCCTTCGCCGCTTTGGGCTGCCTGCTGGTGTGGTTTCGCCTGACCCGCTGGATCTGGCGCTGGCTGCGCGAACCGCTGCGGTTGCTGATGGCGGTGCTGCTGTTAAGCCCGACCATTGTCGACCCGGTCAAGGAGCAGTTTGCCCCGGCCGTGGCCATCACCGCCCTGGATCTACTGCTCAAGGTGGGCAATAACGCCTGGCGAGCGGTTTCCGATTTGCTTATGTACGCGATGATCGCCTTTGGCCTGTACCTGGTCTTTGTGCTGATCCGCTGGCCCATCGAGCGTGCCGCCAAGGCCCGGCGTGAGCAGAAGGCCGCCGCTGCGGCAGCGGTCGCGGCCGAGCCAGAAGACGACGAACCCTATGGCCGTCCGCCGGCCCCTGTCAGTGGCATGCGGGTCGAGCCGCGTCTTTAACGTTGTAAGCCCTGCATCGAGAGTCCTGGCATGTGTGAATTATTGGGCATGAGTGCCAACGTACCGACCGATATCGTGTTCAGCTTCACCGGGCTGATGCAGCGCGGTGGGCGTACCGGGCCGCACCGCGACGGCTGGGGCATTGCCTTCTACGAGGGCCGTGGCCTGCGGCTGTTCCAGGACCCGGCGGCCAGCAGCGAGTCTGAGGTGGCGCTGCTGGTGCAGCGTTATCCGATCAAGAGCGAAGTGGTGATTGGCCATATCCGCCAGGCCAACGTCGGCAAGGTCAGCCTGTCCAACACCCATCCGTTTGTGCGCGAATTGTGGGGGCGCAACTGGTGTTTTGCGCATAACGGCCAGTTGGCCGACTTCACGCCCCAGGCCACGTTCTACCGGCCGGTGGGCGATACCGACAGCGAAGCGGCGTTCTGTGACCTGCTCAACCGTATTCGTGAGGCGTTTCCCGAACCGGTGGATATCGAGCAAGTGCTGCCGGACCTGATCGCCGCCTGCGCCGAATACCGCAGCAAAGGCGTGTTCAACTGCCTGCTCAGTGATGGTGACTGGCTGTTCTGCTACTGCTCGACCAAACTGGCGCAGATCACCCGTCGCGCACCATTTGGCCCTGCGCGCCTGAAAGATGTCGACGTGATCGTCGATTTTCAGGCCGAAACCACGCCAAACGATGTCGTAACGGTGATTGCCACCGAACCCTTGACCGAAAACGAGACCTGGACCCGCTACGAACCGGGCCAGTGGAGCCTGTGGCGGCGCGGTGAATGCGTGCGCCAGGGTACAACCGCATAAGGACGTCGATTATGTTGCTCAGCTATCTGCGCCTGGTGTTGTTTGCCATCGGCTTGTTGGTCGGGGTGCAAGTCCCGGGGTTTATCAACGACTACGCCAAGCGCGTCGAAGCCCATTTGATCGAAGCCCAGACCGGCCTGCGCGGGTTTGAAAGCACTGCGCAGCAGTTCTTCAATGGCGATTTGCAGGCATTGGTGGCGCATTACCGCGCCAGTGAGGATCCGGTGTTCCGCAGCGATGCCAACAGCCTTGGCACCTTGCTCGATCGCCAGGTGGCGTTGGACAAGCAGTTCCAGGCCATGCAGGGGCCGTGGTACATCCGCGCCTTGCAGGTGGCGGTGGCCGCCGACCCGGATATCCGCAAGGAGACCTGGAATGGCTACAGCTACCAGATCCTCCTGACCCCCGAAGCCATGGGCTGGGGCCTGGGCGGTGCGATGCTGTTGTCGTTCGGCCTGGAATGCCTGTTCCGCCTGATCGACTGGGTGGTACTGGGTGGCAAGCGTCTGCGCCAGAGCCGACCGATTGAAGAGCGGGACCTCAAAGGCTTGTAAGTCCAAATATGGAACGGGGTTTGTAGACCCTGGCTTGCTCCCCTGTGGCGAGCGGGCTTGCCCCGCGCTGGGCTGCGAAGCAGCCCCAAACCCGGCCATTGCGGTTTATCTGAAGAAACGCGCCGGGCTTATTGGGGCTGCTTCGCAGCCCAGCGCGGGGCAAGCCCGCTCGCCACAGCGGCCCTGGCTGCTTGGATTTACGCGTTGCGGCAAAAATGCTGCGGTTTACAGGCAAGCCAGTCCCTGCCGTTTCAATCGGGTTTCTTCAGTGAGGGTGGGTGACTGAGCACCATGCGTTCTTCACCCACTTCCTCGGCATACCGCGCCACGACGCTCTGGCACAACGCAACAATCTCCTCCACCAACTCCACGCCCACCCGCCACGACACCACCACCTGCAGGTTTGGTAAGCGTTGCGTCATGGGCAGCATGACCAGTTCGCCCCGCGCCAACTCTTCGCTGACCAGCACCGGCGGCAGCGCGCCGATACCGAAGCCGTCGCGCAGCAAGCGGGTGATGGCCGATACCGAATTCACACAGTTCATACGCGGCGCCGCCACGCCATGGGCCTGCATCAGGCTCAACACGTCCTGGTGCGGGTGGGAGTTTTTCGAATAGGTGATGATCCGCTCTTGGGCCAACTCGGCCAGGGAGGCGTAGTCACGGTTGTAGATGCTATGGCTAGCGACGATCCAGCCCATGGGGTGGCTGGCCAGTTCCAGGCTGCGCACCGATTCCTGGCGTAGCAGGTCGGTTTGCAGGATCAGATCGAGAAAGCCTTTTTGCAGCTGATCGCTGAGGTTGAGCGCGGTATCGGCGACCAGCTCGATTTCCACCAGGGGGAAGTGGTCCATCAGTTCGGTCACCAGCGGGCTGAGCCAGGTATGGATCACCGTGTCCATCGCGCCGATGCGGATGCGTCCGACCTTGCTGCTGGTGGTTTCCAGCGACTGCTTGAGCCCCTGCATGGTGACCATCATCTGCTCGGCATAATCGAGCACCTTAATCCCATCCGGGGTCAGGCTCACCCCTCGCGAGTCACGCAGGAACAGTTTCACCCCCAGCTCGCTTTCCAGTACCGCAATGCGGCTGGAGATCGAGGCCTGGGTGGTGAACAGCTTCTCTGCCGTCAGCCGGAAGCTTTTGAGCCGGGCTACCCAGACGAAGGTTTCGAGGAACTTCAAATTCATGGGATCAACTTTTTCTTATGCATGGATCGGTTTTTATTAGTTGGACGCAGCGGGGGCTGCGCGCCAAAAATCGGGCTGTCTCACGATAAGCGTCGTCGGGGCTCAGGACAACATCGTTGCGGGATCTTGGTAAAAGATCCCACACTACAAAAAAATAAAGCCTACAGGAGTCTTCACCGTGAGCCGCCTGCTACTGAATTGCGACATCGGCGAAAGCTTTGGCGCCTGGACCATGGGTCTGGATGTCGAGGTCATGCCATTCATTGATTGCGCCAATATTGCCTGCGGCTTCCACGCCGGCGACCCGAGCATCATGCGCAAGACCGTCGCCCTGGCATTGCAGCATGGCGTGCAGATCGGTGCGCACCCGGCCTATCAGGACCTGGCAGGCTTTGGCCGCCGCTCCATGGCGTATGGGGCCGAGGAACTCCAGGACCTGCTGCATTACCAGATCGGTGCCCTCGACGGGATCTGCCGGGCCCAGGGTGGCCGGGTCAGCTACGTCAAGCCCCATGGCGCGATGTACAACGACATGATGGCCAAGCCTGCGCAACTGCGCGCGGTCATCCAGGCCGTGGCGGCGTACGACGCCAGCCTGCCGTTGATGCTCATGGCTACCCGCGACAACAGCGCCGCCCAGGCCCTGGGTGATGAGTATGGCGTGACCCTGTGGTTCGAAGCCTTTGCCGACCGCGCCTATGACAACGCCGGGCACCTGGTCTCGCGCCAGTTGCCCGGGGCCGTGCATCATGATGCGCAGGTCATCCTCCAGCAGGCCCTGACCATTGCCCGTGGCGAAAACCTGGTCGCCAGCGATGGCAGCCCCTTGCTGTTGCAGGCCGACACCCTTTGCGTGCATGGCGATAACGCCAGCTCGGTGGCAGCGGTGCAGCGCATTCGCCAGGCGTTGACGCCACCATGAAGCCACGGATTGAAGTAGTGGCCATCGACTGCCTGATGGTGCGCCTGTTTGATGCAATAGCCGAAGGCAACATGCCCTGGATGCTCGCCGCCACGCGCCGCCTGCGCGAGGGCTTTGGCCCGGCGTTGGTGGACCTGGTGCCTTCCTACACGACGTTGATGGTGCATTACGACCTGCTGGCGCTGAGTCCGGCACAGGCACGGGAGCTGATCGATCAGGCGCTTACCGACTTGCAGCCGCAGGCCCAGGGCAGCGGGCATTGTCACGTGTTGCCGGTGTGGTATGACCTGAGCGTCGGCCCTGAACTGACCTTGCTCGCCCAGCGCAGCGGGCTTGCGGTCGACGAGGTGATTCGGCGCCACAGCCAGCATCACTATCAGGTTTTCGCCCTGGGTTTTGCCCCAGGTTTTGCCTTTATGGGCCTGGTCGAAGAACAGCTCGCCGCGCCACGCCTGAACACCCCGCGCAAACGCGTGGCGCCGGGCAGCGTCGGCATCGCCGAGCGGCAGACCGCAGCCTACCCAGTGGAGTCCCCAGGGGGCTGGAACCTGATCGGCCGCACCCCGGCCAAACTGTTCGACCGCGAGCGCGATGGCTACAGCCTCATGCAGCCAGGCGACAGTGTGCGTTTCGAAGCCATCGGCCGCGCTGAATTTATCAACCTGGGTGGCGATGACACGCCCTTGGAGGCCCAGGCATGAGCCGCTTGTTGATCGAGGCCAGCACCGCGCTGTGCCTGTTGCAGGACGCCGGGCGTTTTGGTGTGCGGCATCTGGGCGTGACCCAGGGTGGCGCGCTGGATTGGGTGTCGATGTCCTGGGCCAATTGGCTGCTGGGTAATCCACTGGATGCGCCGGTGGTGGAGATCACCTTGGGCGGTTTTACCGTCCAGGCCCAAGGCTATTGCGTGCTGGCACTGGCCGGTGCTGACCTGGGGGCGTACATCGACGAGCGTGCCGTCAGCCCAGGGCGTAGTTTCATTCTGCAAAAAGGCCAGCGTTTGCGCTTCACCCAACCACACCGTGGCGCACGGGCTTACCTGGCGGCGCCGGGAGGTTTTGATGCGCCCAAGGTGCTGGGCAGTTGTGCCAGCGTCGGGCGCGAGGCCTTGGGCGGTTTGGACGGGTTTGGCCGGGCCCTGGCTGAAGGCGCTACGCTTGCCTATTGCGGCACGAGCAGCAATTTGCGTGAGTTGCCTGTGGAGCAATTACACCCAGCGGCTCCCCTGGACGTGATTCTCGGTGCGCAGATCGGCCAGTTCAGCGGCCAGAGCCTGTTCGATGCGTTTAACACCGAATGGGCCCTGGACAGCCGCGCCGACCGCATGGGCATGCGCCTGCTGGGCACGCCGCTGGCGTATCAGGGAGCGTCGCTGATCTCCGAAGGCATCCCACTGGGCGCGATCCAGGTACCGCCGGATGGGCAGCCGATTGTGTTGCTCAATGACCGGCAGACCATTGGCGGCTACCCGCGATTGGGTGCGTTGACGCCGTTGTCCTTGGCGCGCCTGGCCCAGTGCCTGCCGGGGGAGAAGGTGCGGTTGGCGCCGGTGATGCAGGAGACGGCGCACCGTGAGCATCTGAGCTATTTGCAGCGATTTATGAACCGCTAAAGGCATCGCAGGCAAGCCAGCTCCCACATTTAAACTGCGTTCACACAGTAAAGTATGTGAATGCATTCCATGTGGGAGCTGGCTTGCCTGCGATAGCGTCAGTGAATTCACCACCTATTTAGAGAGAAAGCGCATCCCTTCTTCCAATCCCCGCAAGGTCAGCGGATACATCTGGTCCTCAATCAAATCCCGCACGATATTGGTCGACGAGGTATAGCCCCAGGTATCTTTCGGGTACGGGTTAATCCAGATCAGCTTCTTGTACTTCTCCATGAACCGCTGCATCCACACATACCCCGGCTCCTCGTTCCAGTGCTCCACGCTGCCACCGGCCTGGGTGATTTCGTAAGGCGCCATGGCCGCATCGCCGATAAAGATCACCTTGTAGTCAGCGCCGTACTTGTGCAGCAGGTCCTGGGTCGAGGTGCGCTCGGAGGTGCGGCGCATGTTGTTCTTCCACACGGATTCATAAATGAAGTTGTGGAAGTAGAAGTACTCCAGGTGCTTGAACTCGGTCTTGCAGGCCGAAAACAGCTCCTCGCAGATCTTCACGTGGGCATCCATCGAGCCGCCGATGTCGAACAGCAACAGCAATTTGACCGTGTTGCGCCGTTCCGGGCGCATCTGGATATTCAGCAGGCCAGCGTCGCGGGCGGTGTGGTCGATGGTGCCGTCGATATCCAACTCTTCGGCCGCACCCTGGCGTGCAAATTTGCGCAGGCGGCGCAGCGCCACCTTGATATTGCGCGTGCCCAGCTCCACCGAATCATCGAGGTTCTTGTACTCGCGTTGATCCCAGACCTTGACCGCCTTGCCCTGGCGCTTGCCGGCATCGCCCACGCGAATGCCCTCGGGGTTGAAACCGCCGGAACCGAACGGGCTGGTGCCGCCGGTGCCGATCCATTTGTTGCCGCCGGCGTGGCGTTCCTTTTGTTCTTCCAGGCGTTTCTTGAACTCTTCGATCAGCTTGTCCAGGCCACCCAAAGATTGGATCTGCGCGCGCTCTTCATCGCTCAGCGAACGCTCGAACTCCTTGCGCAGCCAATCTTCGGGAATCAGCGCCTGCAAGTGATCGTCGAGTTTTTCCAGGCCGTTGAAGTAGGCGCCGAAGGCACGGTCGAACTTGTCGAAATGGCGCTCGTCTTTCACCAGGATCGCCCGGGACAAGTAGTAGAACTCGTCCATGTCGGCGAAGGTCACCCGTTGTTTCAGGGCGTTGATCAAGTCCAACAGCTCACGCACCGAGACCGGCACCTTGGCTGCACGCATTTCATTGAACAGGTTGAGCAGCATGGCAAAAGCCCTTATCGAGTGCCGCGACGGCTCATGAACGCCAGGCGCTCAAGCAGTTGCACATCCTGCTCGTTTTTCACCAGGGCGCCGGCCAGTGGCGGGATGGCCTTGGTCGGATCACGCTCGCGCAACACCGCTTCGCCGATGTTGTCGGCCATCAGCAGCTTGAGCCAGTCCACCAGTTCGGAGGTGGAAGGTTTTTTCTTCAGGCCCGGCACCTTGCGCACGTCGAAGAACACGTCCAGCGCTTCGCTGACCAGGTCTTTCTTGATGTCCGGATAGTGCACGTCGACGATTTTCTGCAAGGTGGTGCGGTCGGGGAAGGCGATGTAGTGGAAGAAGCAGCGACGCAGGAACGCATCCGGCAGCTCTTTCTCGTTGTTGGAGGTAATGATGATGATCGGGCGCTTCTTGGCCTTGATGGTCTCGTCGATTTCGTAGACGTAGAACTCCATCTTGTCGAGTTCTTGCAGCAGGTCGTTGGGGAACTCGATGTCGGCCTTGTCGATCTCGTCGATCAGCAGGATCACCCGCTCTTCGGACTCGAAAGCCTCCCACAGCTTGCCTTTCTTGAGGTAGTTGCGCACGTCATGGACCTTGTCCACGCCTAGCTGCGAGTCGCGCAGGCGGCTGACCGCATCGTATTCATACAGGCCCTGGTGCGCCTTGGTGGTGGACTTGATGTGCCAGGTAATCAACCGGGCCCCGAACGATTCGGCCAGTTGTTCGGCGAGCATGGTCTTACCGGTGCCCGGCTCGCCCTTGACCAGCAGCGGGCGCTCCAATGTGATGGCAGCGTTGACCGCCAGTTTCAGGTCATCGGTGGCAACGTAGGCCTGGGTGCCTTCGAACTTCATTTCTCAATCCTCGAACATGACGCCGGTAGTCAGCATGCCTGCGACTATAGCGCGCAGCCCCGGTGACTGTGAACGCAGACGGGTTATTCAGTCTCTGAATGACCAGTCACGCCACGGTCAATCCGCGCTGGGCTTGGGTTGTTCGTAGCGGGCATTGAACGCCTGGACGAAACCATTGCGCAAAATCTGCAAAAACGCCTGGAATGCGCTGATATCTTGCTGGTGCACGCTGCCACTGAGCTCGACTCGGGTGGCGAACTGGTTTTTGCTCTGGTTCTTCAGGACGGTTTCGCTGGCGCCGACCACGGCTTCCCAGATCGAGCGGAAAATCCCCTTGTCCTTGTTCTCCACATCCTGCTGCCAGTCGAAGACTTCCACGTCCCGCAACAGTGGCTTGATATAACCGGTCAGTTGGGCTTTTTCGGCCTGGGCCTCGATGACCACGTCGCCGGTGCCGGCTTTGAAGTCGAACTTGCCATAGGCCGAGGCGAAGTCGTTCATGCGCTTGAGCTGGATATCACGGGCGCGGAAGCGGAACTCGAAGTCTTCAAAGTTGCTCAGTGGGTCGAAAGTCGCGCTGGCTTCCAGTGGTGCATGCCCCAGCAACATGGCCTTGCCGTCAAAGCGCGCATCGCGCTTGCCTTCGACGTCCACCACATTGGTCAGGTTATAGAGGCTGGCGTTGACCTGGGTGGCGTCGATGTTGACCGGCGGCTTTGAATTGAAGTTGTGAAAGGCGATCTTGCCGTCGTCGATCCGCACTTCGTTGAGGGTGATGGGCAGCAACTTGCCCAGTTGTGCCCGCCAGTCGGTGCCGCGACCGGTCTGGGACGCCTGTTTGTTGGGGCCGCCGTCGACGAAGTTGAGTTCTGGCTCGACGAATTGCACTTCGGCTACAACCGCATGGTCGTACCATAAGGAATGCCAGCTGACCGACAGATCGATCACCGGGGCCTTGACGAACGGTACGGGCACCTTGCCATCGACCTTGACGATCTGCAGGCCGTTGATCCGGTACGCGCCGCGCCATAGCGCCAGGTCGACATCAGTCACTTGGCCACGGTAGTCGCCCATATCGGCGAGTTTTTCGTTGAGGTAGTTGCGCACCAGGTAGGGCAGGGCGATATCCAGCGCCACCAGCACGACCACCAGCCCGGCGACCGTCCATATAGGCCAACTGTAGCGACGCTTCATAGGTTTTTCCTCCCTGTGTATAGGCGGTTGACTACGCAGGCAGCGCCAACGTTCCTCGACTGGACGCCTTGGAGTACGAGGCATACCCTTATTGCCTTCTTGAAACCGCCTAAAGGACCCCGCCATGAGCCGCATTTTTGCAGACAACGCGCACTCCATCGGTAACACGCCCCTGGTTCAGATCAACCGCATCGCGCCCCGTGGCGTGACCATCCTGGCCAAGATCGAAGGGCGTAACCCTGGGTATTCGGTGAAGTGCCGGATCGGCGCGAACATGATCTGGGACGCGGAAAGCAGCGGCAAACTCAAGCCTGGCATGACCATTGTCGAGCCGACTTCGGGTAACACCGGGATTGGCCTGGCCTTTGTCGCCGCCGCCCGTGGCTACAAGTTGTTGCTGACCATGCCTGCCTCCATGAGCATCGAGCGGCGCAAGGTGCTCAAGGCCCTGGGCGCTGAACTGGTGCTGACCGAGCCGGCCAAGGGCATGAAGGGCGCGATCGAGAAAGCCGGCGAAATCCTTGCCAGCGACCCGGCGACCTACTTCATGCCGGCCCAGTTCGACAACCCGGCCAACCCGGCCATCCATGAAAAAACCACCGGCCCGGAAATCTGGAACGACACCGATGGCGCCGTGGATGTGCTGGTAGCGGGTGTGGGTACGGGTGGGACCATCACTGGTGTGTCGCGTTACATCAAGAATACAGCGGGCAAACCGATCCTCTCGGTGGCCGTGGAGCCCATCAGCTCGCCGGTGATTACCCAGGCGTTGGCCGGTGAGGAAATCAAGCCCAGCCCCCACAAGATCCAGGGGATCGGCGCAGGGTTTGTGCCGAAGAACCTCGACCTGTCGATGGTCGACCGGGTGGAGTTGGTCAGTGACGAGGAGTCCAAGGCCATGGCGCTGCGGTTGATGCAGGAAGAAGGCATCCTGTGCGGGATTTCCTGTGGTGCGGCGATGGCCGTCGCGGTACGCCTGGCGGAGAAACCGGAAATGCAGGGCAAGACCATTGTGGTAATCCTGCCGGACTCCGGCGAGCGTTACCTGTCGAGCATGCTGTTCAGCAATCTGTTCACCGACCAGGAAAACCAGGCCTGACCCTGTAGGAGCGAGCTTGCCCGCGAAGACCCTGAGGGCGCCGCGTCTAACCAGTAGGCACGCGTAGCGTTTTCATTCTTCGCCTGAATGCCCCTTGCAGACACGCTCGCTCCTACAGAAATCGGGTTGATCCAAATCAGCCCGGTTTGATGCCCTTTATGCATAATTGTTTACTCGCCGCGCACCCCTTAAAACGTATTGTTGGATAATGCGGGTTTTTCCTCCGGCCTGGAGTGTTTATCATGGCCGGCTGCTATGTCGGGTTTCCCGCTGCCGGGAGGCTATTTCCAGGAGTTGCTGCATGACCTTTTCTTTGGCCGCCAAGCTGTCGGTGCTGCTGTTGTTTATCGGCAGTACGCTTTACGTGCATTTGCGCGGCAAGGCGCGTTTGCCGGTGCTGCGCCAGTTCGTCAACCATTCGGCACTGTTCGCCCCGTACAACGCCTTGATGTACATCTTTTCGGCTGTGCCGTCCAAGCCGTACCTGGACCGCAGCAAGTTCCCGGAACTGGATGTGCTCAAGGACAACTGGGAAGTGATCCGCGACGAGGCCATGCACCTGTTTGACGAAGGCTATATCCGCGCCGCCGAGAAGAACAACGATGCCGGTTTTGGCTCGTTCTTCAAGAAGGGTTGGAAGCGCTTCTACCTCAAGTGGTACGACAAACCGCTGCCATCGGCCGAGTTGCTGTGCCCTAAAACCGTGGCCCTGGTCAGCAGCATCCCTAACGTCAAGGGCGCCATGTTTGCCCTGTTGCCGGGCGGCAGCCACCTCAATCCCCATCGCGACCCGTTTGCCGGGTCCCTGCGCTATCACTTGGGGTTGTCGACGCCCAACTCCGACGACTGCCGCATTTTCGTCGATGGCCAGGTCTACGCCTGGCGCGATGGTGAAGATGTGATGTTCGACGAAACCTACGTGCACTGGGTGAAGAACGAAACCGAGAAGACCCGGGTGATCCTGTTCTGCGATATCGAACGCCCCCTGAGCAACCGGCTGATGACCCGCATCAACCGCTGGGTCAGTGCCCAGTTGGGCCGCGCGACTGCGCCACAGAACCTGGACGACGAGCGCGTGGGCGGGATCAACCAGGCCTATGCGTGGAGCAAGAGCTTCAGCGATCGCTTCAGTGGTGTGGTCAAGCAGTGGAAGCGCAAGCACCCCAAAGCCTATCGCGTCATGCGGCCGGTATTGGCGGCGGTGGTGGTGGGGGCGTTGGTGTATTGGTTGTTTGGCTGATGGGTTCAAAAAAACCGCTCGTATGAGCGGTTTTTTTATGACTTTTATTTTTCCGGGTGACCCGCCAAAAGGCTTGGTTCTTCAACGTTGCCGGCCATAGCCGCGCTGAGAAAACGGCGCTGATTGGCGGTCAGCACAGTGCTTTTAGGTTCCTGGCCGGCCTTGGACGACGCTTTTCGGGCGACGGGTTTTTTAATAAGTTCTCCCATGCAGCCTCCACGATTGATCATTAATTGAACATGTTTGCGATGCTATTCGTTCTCTACCGCTATCACAAGCCTGCCCCGTGAATCGAAGTCAAAGCCCAGGTTTTGATAGAGGGGAATAGCCCCGGGTGCGGGCTCCTGAATTTCTATCCATTGGCTGCCAATGATTCTCGCGTAATGGTCGATGGCAATCATCGTCAGTGATGCTATGCGGCTTTTCAAAGGGTGGGATTTTCCAGGTCTTCCCTCCAGGCGGATGACCTTGATCCGCAATCGGCTTTGATTGGGATTGGCAAAGCACAGCCCACAGAGCACCTCGTCGTACCAGAGGGACAAATCGAACGCCATCGGTTCACGGCCTTTCCATGTCGCAACCTCGTCCCATGAGAAGTGAGAGTCTTCTGCCCAGTCCTGATAGGCAGCCAATGCATGGCTGTCGATCAATTCAAAACGGACATGGGTCAAGTCGATCTCTGCGCCTTGGGCGTCGGTGTGTTTCAGGTTTTTGTACCACTGTTGAGTCGATGCATTCGCAAGGCGTAAAGCTTTGGATCGGTAGAGCTGGTATCGCAAGGAGTCGCGTGTTTTTGGCATTGGCGGTCATGAGTCGAAAGCCTCCTGAAGAGGAGTGAGTTGGTTTTTCCCAAGGCTAGAGGTGGTTTTTCAACTTGTCCTTACTGGCCTTTTGGCAAAGCCATTGCAAAGCGTGTCACCGGCTGGTTATAGTCGGCGCCAGGTGTTTCACAGCACCTTTAATCCCTTCAAAAAAGATCAGCCCATGCCTGCTTCCCCACGCATAGCGGTAGTCGATTCAGCGGTCAACGCTGCGGTCGTGCCGTGTGGGAGCCAGCAGCCTGCGCAGATCAGTCATTACCCTCCACCTGTCAGTAGCACGCCGGTGTACGCAGTCGTATCACCGCCGGGCGTTGGCATTTCGGGCTGATCAGCAGATCACTGTTGCCCGTTGCCTGCCTGTACCGAACCTACTGAATTTCAGCCTTGGCTGAGTTGGCTTTTTGCCTGACTACAGGTGTTCATCATGTCTGTTCTTTCGAAAAAATCCGTGGCCGCGGCGGCCTCGACGAGCCTGTTTGTCCTGCTGTGGAGCAGCGGGGCGATTTTCTCCAAGCTGGGCCTGGCCCATGCATCACCCTTTGCCTTCCTGTTGATCCGCTTTGCCATTGCCCTGGCGGGCCTGGTGGTGCTGGTACCGATCCTCAAGCTCAGGTTGCCGCGCCCGGGCAAACCGCTGTGGTATGCGGTGGCCACCGGGCTGGTGCTGCTGGGGGCCTATCAGATTTTCTATCTGCTGGCCCTGGACCTGAAGATCACCCCTGGTGTGATGGCAACCATCATGGGCGTGCAACCGATCCTCACCGTGGTGTTGATGGAGCGTCAGCGTTCATGGCGTCGGATATTCGGCCTGGCGCTGGGGTTGGTGGGGCTGATCATGGTGGTGTACCAGGGCATCGGTCTGGCCGGCATGTCCCTGGCCGGCATGCTGTTTGGCTTGCTGGCGCTGGCGAGCATGACCTTGGGCTCGATCATGCAGAAGCGCATTACCGAGAACCCATTGGGCACCTTGCCAGTGCAGTACCTGGCGGGCTTGTTGTTGTGCGCAGTGTTCGTGCCGTTCCAGCCTTTTCATTTCGAGCACGACAGCCGCTTTTACCTGCCGGTGTTGTGGATGGGGCTGGTGGTGTCACTGTTGGCGACGCTGCTGCTGTACCGCCTGATCGCCCGGGGCAACCTGGTGAATGTCACCAGCCTGTTCTACCTGGTGCCAGCGGTGACTGCGGTGATGGACTACCTGATCTTTGGCAATCGGCTGGCGCTGCTGAGTGTGCTGGGGATGGGCTTGATCATCGTCGGCTTGGTGTTCGTTTTCCGTAAAGCCTGATACCCGTGTAGGCGCCGGCAAGCCGGCGCCTACACGGTCTTGATCAGTTTCCCTGGGCGTAGCACCAGCCACAGCGCCCCCGCGATCAACATCCCGCCATACAGATGGGCCATGGACAACGGCTCATCCAGCAGCAATGCGCCCCACAACACGCCGAACGGCGGAATCATGAAGGTGACGGTCATCGACTTCACCGGCCCGATGGATGTCAGCAAGCGGAAGTACAGGATGTAGGCAAACGCCGTGCAGAGCAGTCCCAGGCCCAGTAACGACAACCAAACATTCCAGCCACCCCAACTCGCGGGCGGATGGCTGATGGCGCTCCAGCCAAACCAAGGCAATAGAAACAGTGTGGCACCGAGCATGCTGCCCAAGGCCGAAAGACGGCTGTCCAGGCCTCCCTGTTGATCCAGCCAGCGGCGCGCCAGGAAGCCGGCGAAGCCGTAGCAGGTGGTCGCCAGCAGGCAGGCGAGGGCGCCCATCAGCAGTTCCAGGTCAAAGGCCACCGGCCCGGCCCGCGTGAGAATACCCACGCCGAACAAACCCAGGCCTACTCCGGTAATCTTCGACAGCGTCAGCCGTTCATGGAAAAACAGCCCGCCAATCAATACGCCCATCAACGGCGTCGTCGCGTTGAAAATCGCTGAATAACCTGCGGGCAAGACCTGCGCCGCCACCGAATACATGGTCGCAGGGATCCCGGAGTTGATCACCCCAAGCAACAGCACGGTCTTGAATTTACCGCGAAAATCCCAGCTCACCCGCAGGATTGCCAGGATCACCAGCAACCCGGCGGCGGCAATTGACACCCGGAAGAATGCTGTAGGAATCGTGCCGATCTCGGGGGCGATAATCCGCATGAACAGAAAGCTCGCGCCCCAGATGGCGGCCAGTACCAGCAGGTACAGGGTGTCGACAGGTCTCACGGACAGCTCCTTTTTAATCAGGGCGAGAGTGTTGCCCAGGGACCTGCCTGACAAAATCTTTTACGTATCCACTACACAATAAAGCGCGTCACCAAACCATTGAGGTCCACCGCCAGGCGCGACAGCTCCTGGCTGGCGGCCGAGGTCTGGGTCGCCCCGGTGGCGGTCTGGGTCGACAGGTCGCGGATGTTCACCAGGCTCCGATCCACCTCCCGGGCCACCGACGCCTGTTGCTCGGCAGCACTGGCGATCACCAGGTTGCGCTGGTTGATCTGCGAAATGGCGGCGGTGATTTTTTCCAGGGCGCTGCCTGCGCTGTTGGCCCGTTGCAACGTCTGGCTGGCGTGCTCGGCGCTGCTGGTGAGGGCGCCGACCGTGTCCTGGGTGCCTTGTTGGATACCGGTGATCATCTGCTCGATTTCTTCGGTGGAGTCCTGGGTCCGTTGTGCCAGGGAACGTACCTCGTCAGCCACCACCGCAAAGCCCCGCCCGGCCTCGCCAGCGCGGGCGGCTTCAATGGCGGCGTTGAGCGCAAGCAGGTTGGTCTGCCCGGCAATCCCGCGTATCACTTCCAGTACCTTGCTGATGTCTTGCGCCTGCACCGCCAGGCCCTCGGCCTTGCCCGAGGCGTCGAGCACCTCGTTGACCAGGTTCTGGATCGAGCTGATGGTTTCGCTGATCTGATAGTGCCCGTGCTTGCTGTCTTCATCGGACGCCTGGGAGGCTTCGGCGCTGGAGACGGCATTGCCCGCTACCTCATCCACTGCCGCGCTCATTTGCGTGACAGCGGTGGCGGCCTGCTCGATTTCATCGTTCTGGGCTTGCAGGCCGCGAGTGCTTTGCTCCATCACCGAGCTCATCTCTTCGGCGGCCGAGGCCAATTGCTGGGCGGATTCGCTGATACCGCGAATGGTCGCCTGCAATTGCTCCTGCATGGTGGCCAGGGCGCCCAGCAACTGTGCCGGTTCGTCCTTGCCCTGCACGTGGATCGACTGGCTCAGGTCGCCGGCGGCAATCGTACGTGCCGCGCGCAACGCCTGCGCCAGGGGCGTGGTGATACTGCGGGTCAACAGCCAGGCCAGTAGCAACGTCGCGATCAGGGCGACTGCGATGATGACGCCGACGATCCACTGTGCACTCTGATACACCTGCGCCGCCGATTGCGCCGCATCCTGCGCGCCTTGCTGGTTGAAATCGATCAACGCGTCCAGGCTCCGGCCGAGGATCACGCCCTGGGGCGTCAACTTGTCGGTGAGCAAGGTCAGGGCCTGCATCTGCTCATCCTGGTCTACCCGTTGGATCAACTGGTCGACGATGGTCATATAACCCGCCGCGGTGGTTTTGAGCTGGTCCAGTAGCTGACGCTCCTGATCATTGCTCAACAGGGCCTGGTGATTGTCCAGGCGCTCCTGCAACTGCGCGCGCTCCTTGCCGATCAAACCTTTGCTGCGCTCGCGCACCGCCGACTCATCGGTGGTCAACAAGCGCAGCGCCTCCAGGCGGATCGCCGCGACGTTGGCGGCGCTGTCGTGGATGTTCTCGATGCTCGGCATCCAAGCCGTTTCAATGATGGCGGCACTTTCGCGCAGCTTGGCCATCTGCCCCAGGCCAAACAACCCGACCAGCACCAGCAGGCCGGCCAATACCGCAAAACTCAGACTGGCGCGCAGGCCGATCCCCATATTCCTCAATGACATTGCAATGCTCCTTGGGCGATTTAAATCCGTTCCCAAGCCGGTCTTTTGACCTTGTTATCAGGGAAGGGGGTGGCTATATAGCAAAGTGCCATCATTGAGGTAATCAGGGTTTCCCTTACATTGGATCCACGTTTGTATAAGGCCGCAGAGCCCACGCCGGCCTGAGTTGTTCCCTGCTTTTGGTGCCAGCGCCCGGCTTTTGCGGCCTTCAGGTGAATCGATTCATCGACGCGACGTGACTTTGGGGTGCTTTATTGACCGGATGGTCGAATTAAAAAATCGTAAACATTTGTTTGTAGCGCACCGATCCGCGTGGCATCGGCCGGCAAAAATTGTACTTCTCCTGCTTGCGGACTCTGGCTAATCTCAGGGCTTCCGAACGCCCGCAGAGGTCTCCGACATGCCGCAGCAAACGCCTGCCATCGACACCGCGCAGTCCATCGCACAGATGATCCTTGATGGCTTCGACGATTACCGCGAGCACTTTCGCCAGATCACCGACGGCGCCCGCGAGCGCTTTGAGAAGGCCCAGTGGCAGGAGGCGCAAACCGCATCGGCGGCGCGGATCAACCTGTATGAAGAAAAGGTCGGTGAAGTCACCACGCGCCTGCGGGCAACCTTTGACGCAGGCGCGTTGCTGGATATCAAGTCCTGGCCACTGGTCAAGAGCGCCTATATCAGCCTGATCGACCTGCGGTTTGACGATGAGCTGTCCGAGACTTGGTACAACTCGATCTTTTGCGGGCTGTTCAGCCACGACCTGATCAGCGACGGCTGCATGTTCATCCACACCACTCGCCCGAGCCTGCGTCGCGCCCGCGCTGCGCAAACCCGCACCTACAAGCCCCAGGGCCAACTGGCGGGCATGCTCGAGCAGATTTTCAGCGACTATCGCTTCAGCGAGCCCTACGCCGACCTGGCCGCCGACCTGCAGCGCCTCGAAGCGCAACTGCGCGAGAGCCTGCCGGATTGGGTCTGCAAGGACCCGGACCTCAACGTCGAGCTGTTTTCTTCGGTGCTCTATCGCAACAAAGGCGCATACCTGGTGGGCCGTCTCTATACCCGCGACGAACAGTGGCCGCTGGTGATCCCGCTGCTGCATCGCGAAGGGCAGGGCATCCGCATCGACGCGCTGATCACTGACGAAGCCGATGTGTCGATCATCTTCTCGTTCACCCGCTCCTATTTCATGGTGGATGTGCCGGTACCGGCGGAATTCATCGGCTTTCTCAAACGCATCCTGCCGGGCAAGCACATCGCCGAGCTGTACACCTCCATCGGCTTCTACAAACACGGCAAGTCAGAGTTCTACCGGGCGCTGATCAACCACCTGGCCAGTACCGACGACCAGTTCATCATGGCCCCGGGCGTGCGGGGGATGGTCATGAGCGTGTTCACCCTGCCGGGGTTCAACACGGTGTTCAAAATCATCAAGGACCGTTTCTCGCCGTCGAAGAACGTCAACCGTGCGACGGTCATCGAGAAGTACCGCCTGGTCAAAAGTGTCGACCGGGTCGGGCGCATGGCTGACACCCAGGAGTTCGCCGACTTCCGTTTCCCGTTGAGCAAATTCGAGCCGCAATGCCTGGCCGAACTGCTGGAAGTGGCTGCGGGCACGGTCGAGGTGGAAGGTGACACGGTACTGATTCGTCACTGCTGGACCGAACGGCGCATGACCCCGCTCAACCTCTACCTGGAAAACGCCAATGAGGCCCAGGTGCGCGAAGCCCTCGAAGATTACGGCCTGGCAATCAAACAGCTGGCGGCGGCGAATATCTTTCCCGGCGACATGCTGCTGAAAAACTTTGGCGTTACCCGCCACGGTCGCGTGGTGTTCTACGACTATGACGAGATCTGCTTCCTCACCGAAGCCAACTTCCGCCATATCCCGGCACCCCGAACCCCGGAAGATGAAATGGCCTCCGAGCCGTGGTATTCCATCGGCCCGCTGGACGTATTCCCCGAGGAGTTCCCGCCGTTCCTGTTTGCTGATGCCGGGCAACGGCGCTTGTTCGATGAGTTGCACGGTGAGCTGTACAACGCCGACTACTGGAAAGGCCTGCAAGAGGCGATTCGGGCGGGGAAAGTGATTGATGTGTTCCCGTACCGGCGCAAGGGCCTGGATAACGAATAAGGGCACTAATCCCTGTAGGAGCGGGCTTGCCCGCGATAGCGGTGGGGCAGGCAACATTGATGCAGGCAGTGCCGCCGTCATCGCAGCCTCGCTGGGGCTCGACAGCTCCCAAACGTGATTTACGCGGCCTTTAACGTTGCGGGCGCTTTTCTGCCACAATTGCCGGCCGTGCATAAATAGACGACCTGCAAAGTACCTGATGACTGATCAAGCGCCCGCTATCGACCAACTCCTGAAGAACCTCGATCACGCCATGCTCGCCGACCGCCACCGCTTGCGCCGGCAGTTGCTTGAGCTGCGCAAGAAGCCCGATGAGGAGAAGCTGGCGCAGTGGGTGGCGCGCATGCAGGCGTCCTGTGCCCAGGTCACGGCGCGCGCGGCCAGCGTGCCGCAGGTTCGTTACGACGACAGCCTGCCCATCGCCGCCAAGCGCGATGAAATCAAGGCGGCGCTGCAAAAGCACCAGGTGTTGATCATCGCGGGGGAGACCGGCTCGGGTAAAACCACGCAGTTGCCGAAAATCTGCCTGGAAATCGGTCGCGGCCAGTACGGCTTGATCGGCCATACCCAGCCTCGGCGTATTGCGGCACGCAGTGTGGCAAGTCGGGTTGCCGAAGAACTGGCGACGCCTTTGGGCGCGCTGGTCGGCTATCAGGTGCGGTTCGAGGACCAGAGCGACTCCAACACCCTGATCAAGCTGATGACCGACGGCATCCTGCTGGCCGAGACCCAGAACGACCGCTACCTCGAGCGCTACGACACGATCATCGTCGACGAAGCCCACGAGCGCAGCCTGAACATCGACTTCCTGCTCGGCTATCTGAAGACCCTGCTGCCACGTCGCCCGGACCTCAAAGTCATCATCACGTCGGCCACCATCGACCTGGAGCGCTTCTCCAAGCACTTCGACGATGCGCCGATTGTCGAGGTCTCGGGGCGTACGTTCCCGGTGGAAACCTGGTACCGCCCGCTGACCCTGGAACAGGACGAAGAGGGCAACCGCGTCGAAGACGACTTGACCGTGGACCAGGCGATCCTCGCCACCCTCGATGAAATTGCCGCCTTTGAACGCAGCGAGCGCAAGAGCCCGGGCGATGTGCTGGTGTTCCTGCCCGGTGAGCGCGAGATCCGCGATGCCGCCGACATGCTGCGCAAGGCCCAGCTCAAGCACACGGAAATCCTGCCGTTGTACGCGCGCCTGTCGCCGGCCGAACAGCAGCGCATTTTCCAGTCCCATCCGGGGCGGCGCGTGGTGCTGGCGACCAACGTCGCGGAAACCTCGCTGACCGTGCCGGGCATCCGCTACGTGATCGACAGCGGTACCGCCCGCATCAGCCGCTACAGCTACCGCGCCAAGGTCCAGCGCCTGCCAATCGAGGCGGTTTCCCAGGCCAGCGCCAACCAGCGTAAGGGGCGTTGCGGCCGGGTTGAACCGGGCATTTGCGTGCGCCTGTACAGCGAAGAAGATTTTATCGGGCGCCCGGAATTTACCGATCCGGAAATCCTGCGCACCAACCTGGCGGCAGTGATCCTGCAGATGCTGCACCTGCGCCTGGGCGAAATCACCGACTTCCCGTTTATCGAACCACCGGATGGCAAGGCCATCAGCGATGGCTTCAACCTGCTGCAGGAACTCTCGGCGGTGGACCGCAACAGCCAACTGACGCCTCTGGGCCGGCAACTGGCGCGCCTGCCGGTGGACCCGCGCATGGGCCGCATGTTGCTGGAAGCGGCCAAGCTCGGCAGTTTGCAGGAAGTGCTGATCGTCGCCAGTGCCATGTCGATCCAGGACCCGCGCGAGCGCCCGCCGGAGCGCCAGCAAGCGGCCGACCAGGCCCACGCGCAATGGAAGGATCCCGATTCGGACTTCGCCGGTCTGGTCAACCTGTGGCGCGGCTTTGAAGAGCAGCGCCAGGAATTGACCGCCAGCCCGTTGCGCAACTGGTGTCGCAAGAATTTCCTCAACTACCTGCGCCTGCGCGAGTGGCGTGATTCCCACCGCCAGTTGAGCCTGATCTGCCGTGACATGCAGTTGACGGTCAACAAGGAGCCGGCGGATTTCCCGAAACTGCACAAGGCGGTGTTGTCCGGCCTGCTGAGCCAGATCGGCCAGAAGACCGAAGAGGGCGACTATCTGGGTGCCCGTCAGCGGCGCTTCTGGATTCACCCGTCGTCGGGGATCGGCAAGAAGCGCCCGCAATGGTTGATGACCGCCGAGCTGGTGGAAACCACCAAGCTGTATGCGCGCATGGTGGCCAAGATCGATGCCGATTGGATCGAGCCCCTGGCCGGGCACTTGATCAAGAAAAACCACTTCGAGCCCCATTGGGAGAAGAAGCGCGGCCAGGTCGTGGCCTTCGAGCAGATCACCCTGTTCGGCCTGATTGTGGTGGGGCGCCGGCCGGTGCATTACGGGCCTGTGGACCCGGTGGTGTCGCGCGAGCTGTTTATCCGTGAAGGCCTGGTACGTGGCGAGATCCAGTCCCGGGCCAAGTGCCTGGCCGCCAACCAGCAGTTGCTGGAGCAATTGGACGAACTGGAAGCCAAGGCCCGGCGCCGCGATATCCTGGCCGACGAAGAAACCCTGTACGCCTTCTACGATGCGCGCCTGCCGGCGGAGATCCACCAGACGGCGACCTTCGACAGTTGGTACAAGATCACCAGCCAGAAAGACCCGCAACTGCTGATCATGCGCGAAGAAGACGTGCTGGCGCGCGAGGCCAGTGAAGTCACCGCTGCCCATTATCCGGACACGCTGCACTTGGGTGACCTGGCCCTGGCCTTGAGTTATCACTTTGAACCCAATCACCCGCGCGACGGCGTGACCGTGCGGGTGCCCGCGCCATTGTTGCCGGCCTTGCCTGCCGAGCGCCTGGAGTGGCTGGTGCCCGGGCTGATCGAGGCCAAGTGCATTGCCCTGGTGCGCAACCTGCCCAAGGCCCTGCGCAAGAACTTCGTGCCGGTGCCGGATTTCGTCAAGGCTGCGCTGCAACGTATCGAATTTGCCCAGGGCTCGCTGCCCCAGGCGCTGGGGCGCGAGCTGCTGCGCATGACCGGTGCGCGGGTCAGCGATGAAGCCTGGAGCGAAGCCGCGCAGCAGGTGGAAAACCATCTGAAAATGAACCTGGAAGTGGTGGACGCCCAGGGCAAGTTCCTCGGCGAGGGCCGCGACCTGGCCGCGCTGACAGCACGTTTTGTCGAAGCCAGCCAGGCCGCCCTGGCGGTGCCGCAGACTGCCAAAAGCCAGTTGCCGGTGGAGGCCAAGGTCTTTGCCGCCGTGGCCGAGACCACCCAGCAAAAGATCGCCGGGCTGTCGATGACGGTGTATCCGGCGTTGGTGGAGGAAAACGGGACGGTCAAGGAAGGGCGCTTCTCCACCGCTGCCGAAGCCGAGTTCCAGCATCGCCGTGCCTTGCAGCGTCTGTTGATGCAGCAACTGGCCGAGCCGGCAAAATTCCTGCGCGGCAAGTTGCCCGGTCTTACCGAGCTGGGGCTGATGTACCGCGAGCTGGGACGTATCGACGCCCTGGTGGAAGACATTCTGCTGGCCAGCCTCGACAGTTGCGTACTGGAAGGCGAGGCCAGCCTGCCGAGGGATGGCGCTGGTTTGGCGGCCCTGGCCGAGCGCAAACGCGGCAGTTGGACCGAACATGCCGAACGCCTGGCGCGCCTGACCCTGGAAGTATTGAAGCTGTGGCACGGCCTGCAAAAGCGCTTCAAGGGCAAGATCGACCTGGCCCAGGCCGTGGCACTCAACGATATCAAGCAACAACTGAGCAACTTGGTGTACCCAGGCTTTGTGCGCGAAACCCCGGCGCAGTGGTTCAAGGAACTGCCGCGTTATCTCAAGGCCATCGAACTGCGCCTGGAAAAACTGCCCAGCCAGGTGCAGAAGGATCGGGTCTGGAGCGGCGAGTTGAGCGGCCTGTGGAGCCAGTACCAGACGCGGCTGAACAAGCACACTCAGGAAGGCAAGCGCGATCCGCAGTTGGAGCTTTACCGCTGGTGGCTGGAGGAATACCGGGTGTCGCTGTTTGCCCAGCAGTTGGGCACCAAGGTACCGATTTCCGACAAGCGTTTGAGCAAACAGTGGAGCCAGGTCGAGCCTTGACCTGCAATCCCGGGGGCAGGTGCGCGTGTGACAGGCGCCAAACCCCCGGTTTATGGCAAACTTCGCCGTTATAAATGCCAGGATCGTCTAGATTGGCTGTATCAGCCTCGACGCGCCGGGACAAAGCGTTTCCCCGTTTGATGTCCGCGCGGCGGACTAGAGCGACTTACGGTTTGGTACGAAGGTACCAATCCCTTCTGCCTGAACAGATTTAGAGGAACGACCGTGCATAACGTCGTCATCAGCGGCACAGGCCTGTACACCCCGGCCAACAGCATCTCCAACGAAGAGCTGGTGCAGTCTTTCAATGCTTACGTTCAACAGTTCAATGCCGACAACGCCGTGGCTATCGAGCAGGGTGACGTTCAGGCGTTGACCGAATCCAGCGCCGCCTTTATCGAAAAGGCTTCGGGTATCAAGAGCCGGTTTGTCATGGACAAGGAAGGCATTCTGGACCCCACGCGCATGACCCCGCGCCTGCCCGAGCGCTCCAACGACGAGTGGTCGATCCTCTGCCAGATGGCCGTGGGCGCCGCCGAGCAAGCCCTGCAGCGCGCCGGCAAGACTGCGGCCGATATCGACGGGGTGATCGTTGCCTGCTCCAACCTGCAACGCGCCTATCCGGCCATCGCCATCGAAGTCCAGGAAGCCCTGGGTATCCAGGGGTTCGGTTTTGACATGAACGTGGCCTGTTCTTCGGCGACCTTCGGCATCCAGAACGCCTGCAACAGCATCCAACTGGGCCAGGCCCGGGCGATCCTGATGGTCAACCCGGAGATCTGCACCGGCCACCTGAACTTCCGTGACCGCGACAGCCACTTCATCTTTGGCGATGCGGCCACCGCGGTGATTCTGGAGCGTGCCGACCTGGCCACTTCCGAGCACCAGTTCGACGTTGTCAGCACCAAGTTGCTGACCAAGTTCTCCAATACCATCCGCAACAACTTCGGCTTTCTCAACCGCGCTGCGGAAGAGGGCATTGGTGCACCGGATAAACTTTTCGTACAGGAAGGCCGCAAAGTCTTCCGTGATGTCTGCCCGATGGTTGCAGAGTTGATCGGCCAGCACCTGGTTGAAAACCAGTTGAGCGTGACCGACGTGAAGCGCTTCTGGCTGCACCAGGCCAACCTGAGCATGAACCACCTGATCGTCAAGAAACTGCTGGGCCGTGAAGCCGAGATCGAAGAGGCACCGGTGATCCTCGATACCTACGCCAACACCAGTTCGGCGGGTTCGGTGATTGCGTTCCACACCTACCAGGACGACCTGCCCAAGGGCGCGCTGGCGGTACTCAGCTCGTTTGGCGCCGGGTATTCGATTGGCAGCGTGATCCTGCGCAAGCGCTGAGTGGCCAAGAGGCCTATCGGTGGAGGCTTGTTGTGGCGAGGGGGCTTGTCCCCCGCTGGGCTGCGCAGCAGCCCCAAAACCACCCCCTCGGTCTGCCTGACACTACTCAGTGGGTTTTATGGGGGCTGCTGCGCAGCCCAGCGGGGGACAAGCCCCCTCGCCACAACGGCTCCCCTCAACACAGTGAGATTCTGAATGGCAGCAGCCGACGACGCGCACTTGCTTGAGCGCCTGCTCAAGGGCGAGCAGCAGGCCTATAAGGAGTTAGTCACCCAGTACCAGAGCGCCATGCGTGCGGTGGCCTACGCCATCGTTGGCCAGCGCCACGCTGACGAAGTGGTCCAGGACGCCTGGCTTTCGGTGGTACGCAGCCTCGCCAAGTTCGAAGGGCGCTCCAGCCTCAAGACCTGGCTGCTGACCATCACCGCCAACTCGGCCAAGGGGCGTTACAAACAGAACCGCCGGGAAGTGTTGCTCGACGACTTGCCGTCGCCCCACGGGACCATTGGTGATGAGCGCTTTGCCGCCGGCGACGAGCATTGGCTGATCGCGCCCTTTGCCTGGCATCAGGACACCCCCGAGGCGCTGCTCACCGAAAACGAGCTGCGTGAATGCCTGGAGCACACGCTGCTCAGTCTGTCCGAGCTGCAAAGCAGCGTGCTGCTGCTGCGCGAACGCCAGGGCCTGGAGTTGGAAGAAATTTGTAATCTTCTGGAAATCTCGCTCTCCAATGTGCGTGTACTGCTGCATCGGGCGCGGCTTAAAGTCTTCGCCACGGTGGAGCATTTCGAGGAAACCGGCGAATGTTGACCTGCAAAGAACAAGTGGCACGCTCCAGTGATTATCTCGATGGGCAACTGACCTTTCGCGAGCGCCTGCTGATGCGCCATCACCTGATGTTCTGTGCCAACTGCCGGCGCTTCATTCGCCAGATGCGGCTGATGCAAGCCACCTTGCGCATCCTGCCCGAACCCGAGGTGCCGGATGCACAAGGGTTGGCCGAACGCCTGGCCTCGGAGCTCAAGCGCAACTCCTGACCGCCTTCCGCTGGACCCAACGCCCGCGACGTCGCCATCGCGGGCTTTTTTGTGTCGGCGAAAAGCCCTGCGCTGAAAAACATTGCAGGTTCGTAAGTTTTTTTCACCTTTTTTTCACCTGGCATTTCTCGTACTTTTTTTGCTCAAGCCCGCGCCGGCTCTAGCTTTGCGCTTATTCCCAGTGGTTGTAAGAAAGTTCCCCTGTAATAAAATATTTATCTTGCAGCAACTTGCCTGAAATATCCCCTCGCCAAGATCCCCTCCCAACACCAGCGGGGCAGAACCCGTGTGTTTTCCAACGCAAAAGACCACCAATTAGGGGAATTCTTCGATGATCCGTAAGCACTTCGCCGGTTTCGCGGCCAGCGCCCTGGCCCTGGCCGTTACCGCCCAGGCTTTCGCTGGTACTGTCACTACTGACGGCGCCGATATCGTTGTCAAAACCAAGGGCGGCCTTGAGGTTGCTACTACCGACCAGAACTTCAGCTTCAAGCTGGGTGGTCGCCTGCAAGCCGATTACGGCTCATTTGACGGCTTCTACACCAAGAACGGTGACTCGGGCGACGCCGCTTACTTCCGTCGCGCCTTCCTGGAGCTGGGTGGCACCGTCTACAAGGATTTCAAATACCAGCTCAACTACGACTTCTCCCACAACTCGGGTAACTCCGACGACGGCTACTTCGACGAAGCGTCCATGTCCTATGTGGGCTTCAAGCCAGTAACCATCCGCGTCGGTCGTTTTGACCCGGATTTCGGCCTGGAAAAAGCCACCAGCTCCAAGTGGATCACCGCCATGGAGCGTAACTCCGCCTACGAGGTTGCGGACTGGGTCAACACCCACGAAAACGGCATGGGCATCCAGGTCAGCGGCACTGCGGCGGACATGTTCTACGGCTCCGCCAGCCTGGCCTCCAAGGACATCAACGACGAAGACGGCAAGGGCGTGAAGCAATTCAACGGCCGTATCGTGTTGGCACCGATGAACAAAGGCGGCGACGTCCTGCACTTCGGCTTGAACGTGGCGGCACGTGATCTGAACGATGCAGCCTTCGACTCGCGGATTCGTCCTCGTCTCGGCGCTCGTGGCGTAGCGACCACCGGTGGCAACGATGCCGGCTCCAACGGCAACCGCGCTACTTTCGGCGGTGGTCTGGGCCTGAACGCCAGCAACCTGACCGCAGTGGGCGCCTATGACACCGACACCGTGTTCGGTGGTGAGTTTGCCTTCGCAACCGGCCCATTCTCGGTGCAGGCTGAAGCCCTGAGCCGCAAGATGAAAGCTGACAGCAATGCCTACCAGGACGTGAAAACCAGCGGTTTCTACGGCCAACTGGCCTACACCCTGACCGGCGAGTCCCGTGCCTACAAGCTCGACGGCGGCAAGTTCGACGCGATCAAGCCCGAGAACAAGCAATTCGGCGCCTGGGAAGTGTTCTACCGCTACGACAGCATCAAGGTTGACGACAAGAACATCGTCGTCAGCAGCGCTACCCGCGAAACCGGCGACGCCAAGGCCAACGTGAACACCCTGGGTGTGAACTGGTACGCCAACGAAGCGGTCAAGCTGTCGCTGAACTACAGCAAGGTCAGCACCGACAAGATCACCAACGCCAATGGCGATGACAGCGGTGATTCCATCGTCGGTCGTGTGCAGTACGTGTTCTAAGCAACTGTAATACCGCTCCAACGCGCTCTTTCTTCATCCGTTAAAGCGCGATCCTCTTTTTCACCCCGCCATTTGGCGGGGTTTTTTTTTGCTGCCCGCGCAGGCAGTGGGTTCTGTCAGAATGGCCTGAATATCGTGAGTGAGCGTTTACCGTCGGGGAATGGCATGCCGTTGAAACGTTTGAATAGCCTGTCCGAAATATCGCCTGATGAGTGGAACGTGTTGGTCCCCGAGGATCAGCCGTTTCTGCGCCATGCGTTCCTCAGTGCGCTGGAGGACAGTGCCAGCCTTGGTCGGCATTCTGGCTGGCAGCCCGAGCACTTGCTGCACTACGAGGGTGAGCGGCTGGTCGCGGCGCTGCCCAGCTACCGCAAATGGCACTCCTATGGCGAATACGTGTTTGACCATGGTTGGGCGGACGCCTGCGCGCGCGCCGGCATCGATTACTACCCCAAGTTGCTGACAGCCGTGCCCTTCAGCCCGGTCAGCGGGCCGCGCCTGCTGGCGGCCAATGGTGCGGATGGCCTGGAGCTGCTGCAGAGCTTGCCTGGCTACCTGGAGATCGAAGGGCTTTCCAGCGCCCATATCAACTTCACCGATGCCATGGCCGATGCGGCACTGGGCCAGCAACCCGGTTGGCTTGCGCGTCTGGGTTGCCAGTTCCACTGGCAGAACCGTGGTTATCGCGATTTCCAGGACTTCCTCGACGCCCTGAGTTCGCGCAAGCGCAAGCAGATGCGCAAGGAGCGCGAGCAAGTGGCGGGGCAGGGGATTGAGTTCCAATGGTTGCAAGGCCATGAGTTGAGCGAGGCCCAGTGGGATTTTGTCTACGCCTGTTACGCCAACACCTATGCCGTGCGCCGCCAGTCGCCGTACCTGACGCGGGCGTTTTTCAGCCTGTTGGCCGAGCGCATGCCGCAGGCCATCCGGGTGGTGCTGGCCAAGCAAGGGGCGCGGCCGGTGGCCATGGCGTTCAGCCTGGTGGGTGGCGATAGCCTGTACGGTCGCTATTGGGGCTGCCTGGGTGAGTTCGACCGGCTACATTTCGAAACCTGTTTCTATCAAGGCATGGATTACGCGATCGCCAATGGACTGCAACGTTTCGATGCCGGTGCCCAGGGCGAGCACAAGTTGATCCGGGGGTTTGAGCCGGTGATTACCCGCTCCTGGCATTACTTGCGCCATCCGGGCCTGAAAACCGCCGTGGCAGACTTCCTGGAGCGCGAGCGGGTAGGGATTCTGGCGTATGCCGAAGAGGCGCGGTCGGCGTTGCCGTATCGGCAGGCATAACGCTCAGGGAACTCGACCGGTTCCCCTGTAGGAGCTTGCTCGCGAAGAACTCAAGTACAGCGCGTTCATTCTGGATAAACGCGGCGCCCTCAGGTTTTTCGCGAGCAAGCTCACTCCTACAGGGTGGATCAGGCGTTTTCTTCCTTGCCCAGCCAACGGTAGGTGATGCCACCGATTACCGCGCCAAGGATCGGCGCCAGCCAGAACAGCCACAACTGCTGGATCGCCCAGCCGCCGACAATCAGCGCGGGGCCGGTGCTGCGGGCCGGGTTGACCGAGGTGTTGGTGACCGGGATGGAGATCAGGTGGATCAGCGTCAGCCCCAGGCCGATGGCGATGGGTGCCAGGCCCGCCGGTGCACGACGGTCAGTGGCGCCGAGGATGATCAGCAGGAACATCGCCGTCATCACCAGTTCGGTGACAAACCCCGCCGCCATCGAGTACCCGCCCGGCGAATGTTCGCCGTAACCATTGGAGGCCAGCCCAGAAGCCAGTTCAAAGCCCGGCTTGCCGCTGGCAATGAAATACAACAGGGCCGCCGCGACGACGCCACCTATGACCTGCGCGACGATATACGCTGGCAACTCCTTGACCGGAAACCGGCCGCCGACCACCAGGCCCACGGTGACTGCCGGGTTGAGGTGACAGCCGCTGATATGGCCAATGGCGAACGCCATGGTCAGCACCGTCAGTCCAAATGCCAGGGATACCCCCAGTAGACCAATTCCGACATCGGGGAACGCTGCGGCCAGAACCGCACTCCCGCAACCACCCAACACCAGCCAAAACGTACCTAACCCTTCTGTAACGGAACGTTTGAACAGAGACATGAACGCGTCCTTCTAAATCAACTGGTCGGTGAGGCTTCCCTGCAGTCTGATGTCAGGGCCCTCCCTGGGCCCTGATTGCAGTACAGCAGGATTGTGATACACGGCCAGCGAGTTAGAAAAAACTGTCAGAATTGTTCGGAATTGATAGCGCCGTTAGTAGTCCAGAATCAGTCGATACCGACGAATCCGCCGGTCTGGTGTTGCCACAATCGCGAGTACAGGCCGCCCTGTGCCAGTAGTTGGGCGTGGCTGCCGCTCTCGGCGATCTGGCCTTTTTCCAGGACGACCAACCTGTCCATTCGAGCAATCGTGGACAGACGGTGAGCGATGGCAATCACCGTCTTGCCTTGCATCAGGGTTTCCAGGCTTTCCTGGATGGCCGCTTCCACTTCCGAGTCCAGGGCCGACGTGGCTTCGTCCATGATCAGGATCGGCGCGTCCTTGAGCAGGACCCGGGCGATGGCGATGCGTTGGCGTTGCCCGCCGGAGAGTTTCACCCCGCGCTCACCCACATGGGCGTCCAGGCCGACACGGCCCTCGGCGTCTGAGAGCAGCGGGATAAATTCATCGGCACGCGCCTTGCGGATGGCCTCCCAAAGTTCCTGGTCGGTGGCGTCGGGCTTGCCATACAGCAGGTTGTCGCGGATCGAACGGTGCAGCAGCGAGGTGTCCTGGGTAATCATGCCGATGCGTTCGCGCAGGCTTTCCTGGGCCACTTCGGCGATGTTCTGGTCGTCGATCAGGGTGCGCCCGCCCTGCAGATCGTAGAGGCGCAGCAGCAGGTTGACCAGGGTCGACTTGCCGGCACCGGAAGGGCCGATCAGACCGATCTTTTCCCCTGGCTTGATCACCAGGTTCAGGCCCCCGATGATGCCGCTGCTCTTGCCGTAGTGGAAATCCACTTGCTCGAAGCGCACTTCGCCGTGGGGCACGCGCAGGCGCGGGGCGTTCTCGCGGTCGATCACCGCCAGTGGCTGGGCGATGGTCTTCAGGCCGTCCTGGACCATGCCGATGTTCTCGAAAATGCCGTTGACCACCCACATGATCCAACCCGACATATTGACGATGCGGATCACCAGGCCGGTGGCCAGGGCAATGGCGCCCACCGAGATCAGCGACTGGGTCCACAGCCACAGGGCCAGGCCGGTGGTGGTGACGATCAGCAGGCCGTTCATGGTGGTGATCACCACGTCCATGCTGGTCACCACGCGGCTGGCCAGCTGGGTTTTTTCGGTCTGCTCGATGATTGCTTCCTTGGCGTACTCCTGCTCGGACTGCGTGTGGGCGAACAGTTTCAAGGTGGTGATGTTGGTGTAGCCATCGACGATGCGCCCCATCAATTTGGAGCGCGCCTCGGAGGAGATCACCGAGCGTTCCTTGACCCGTGGCACGAAGTAGCGCAGCGCCAGGCTGTAGGCGATGATCCAGGTGACCAGCGGGATCATCAGGCGCCAGTCGGCCTCGGCAAACAGCACCAGGGAACTGATGGCGTAGATCGCCACGTGCCAGATGGCATCGACAGCGGCGACGGCTGAGTCGCGCAGCGAGTTGCCGGTCTGCATGATGCGCTGGGCAATGCGCCCGGCAAAATCGTTCTGGAAAAAGTTCAGGCTCTGCTTGAGCACATAGCTGTGGTTCTGCCAGCGGATCAGGCTGGTCATGCCGGGGCTGATGGTCTGGTGTACCAGCAGGTCGTGCAGGGCGCCGAAGATCGGGCGTAGCAGCAGGGCGACCACGGCCATCCAGATCAACTCGGTGGCGTGGACCTGGAAGAAATTGGCCGGCGGTGTGCCCTGGGCCAGGTCGATGATGCGGCTCAGGTAGCTGAACAGCGCTACTTCGATCAGCGCGCCAATCAGGCCGACCACCAATAGCGCGGCAAAGCACGGCCACACCTGGCGCAGGTAATAGAGGTAGAAGGGCAGGACTTTATCGGGAGGTGCCGCGCTGGGAGCGTCGCGGAAGATATCGATCAGTTGTTCAAAGCGACGATAGAGCATTAGGTCTGACGCCCGCCGGGCGGGCTCTCCTTTTCAAATACACGCGCCGCCTTGTGGGCGGCGCGCGAAACGCCCTGTGGACCTTAGTCGATACGCTTGGCCGACTTGATCAGGACAGGATCGATAGGCACGTTTTGCATGCCTTGCTTGGTGGTGGTCTGCGAGTTGACGATGATATCGACTACGTCCATACCCTTGACCACTTTGGCAAATACCGCGTAGCCAGCATCACGGCCCGGGTCGAGGAAGGCGTTGTCGGCTACGTTGATGAAGAATTGGCTGGTGGCCGAATTCGGGTTACTGGTACGCGCCATGGACAAGGTGCCACGCACGTTATGCAGGCCGTTGCTGGCTTCGTTCTTGATCGGCGCTTCAGTTGGCTTTTGCGACATTTGCTGGGTGAACCCGCCGCCTTGCACCATAAAACCCGGGATCACCCGATGAAAAATGGTGTTGGTGTAGAAGCCTTTGTCGACATAGGACAGGAAGTTCTCGGTACTGATGGGCGCCTTGACCGGATCCAACTCGATTTCGATCTCGCCATTGGTGGTGGTGATCAATACGTGTGGTGCCTTGGCCGGCGTGGCCGCCATCAGGTTGGCAGCAAACAGAACAGAACCGGCAAAAACGGCGATTTTTTTCAGCATGGGTCAGTGATCCTGGGAAGTGCTTTCGACTGTCTTCAGAAAATCGAGCAGGGTTGTATTGAAGGTTTCGGGTTGGTCCAGCGGTGTGGCGTGGCGCGAATCCTCGATCACCACCAACCGCGCATCGGGCAGCAGTTTTACATAGATTTGTTTCTGCGCCACCGGGGTGTAGTCATGGTCGGCGCTGATGACCAGGGTTGGACAGGTGATTTTCGAAAGTCGTTCCTGCACGCCCCAGCCCACAATCGCGTCGAAGCTCTCGAGGTAAGCACGTTTGTCGTTTCTTGCCCAGCGCTCGACCATCTTGCGCCGCAGGTCGGCCTGTTCGGGTTTGGGAAACAGCCTGTCACCGAGGGCCTTGCCGATGGTCTTCAAGCTCAGCACACGTGCCAGGGTCCAGCGCTTGGCCCATTGCCAATAGTCATCGGCGCTGCGCACCTTGACCTCGGGGGCGCTGTTGACGATACACAGGCTCTTGAGCAGCTGCGGTTGGTCGACCGCCAGTTGAAAGGCGATCATCGCGCCCATCGACAGGCCCACCACATGGGCGGCGGGCAGTTGCAGGTGTTCGATCAAGGCCACCAGGTCGGCGGTAAAACCAGCGATGCTGTAGCGCTCCCGAGGCTTGTCGGAGCGGCCGTGACCGCGCACGTCCAGCACCACCAGGCGGTAATGCCGGGACAATACCGGTATTTGCAGTTCCCAATCCTGGCAACTGGAGCCCAGGCCGTGGATCAGGATCAGCGGCTCGCCGTGGCCATATTCCTCGTAATGCAGGGTGCAACCTTCATGTTCGAAATAGGCCATGGGTGAACTCCGTTTCAGGCTTGCCGGGGGGCGGCAAAGGGGGCGTCCAGCGGTGCGGTGTCGAAGGTGCGTAGCAGTTCGACGAGAATCTGCGTCGCCGGGCCCAGGGGCTTGTCCTTGTTGGAGTACAGGTAGAACGTCGGGTGGCGGCTGCCGCCTTGCTCCAGGGGCAGTTGCTTGAGCACGCCTTCTTTAAGCTCGCGCTCGATCAGGTGCCGGGGCAGCCAGGCAAACCCCAGGCCGCTGCCGACGAAGGTGGCGGCGGTGGCCAGGCTGCCCACGGTCCAGCGCTGTTCGGCGCCGAGCCAGCCGACGTCCCGTGGTTGCTGGCGGCCGGAGTCGCGGATCACCACTTGCATCTGGCTTTCCAGGTCCTGGAAGCTCAACTCGCGGTTAAGCCGGTGCAGGGGGTGTTCGGGGTGGGCCACGGCGACAAATTCCACATCGCTCATTTCCGTGCCCAGGTAGCCTGGGATGCTGAAGCTGCTGATCGCCAGGTCGGCGACGCCTTCAATCAGCAGTTCCTCGACACCCGACAGCACTTCTTCACGCAGGCGCACGCGGCAGCCACGGCTTTGCGGCATGAAGGCGGTGAGGGCGCGCACCAGGCGGGCGTTGGGGTAGGCGGCATCGACCACCAGGCGTACTTCGGCTTCCCAACCTTGCTCCATATGATGGGCCAGGTCTTCGAGCTGGCTGGCGTTTTTCACCAGTTGCCGGGAGCGGCGCAGCAGCACTTCGCCGGCCTCGGTGAGCACGGCCTTGCGCCCGTCGATGCGCAGCAGGGGCACGCCCAACTGGTCTTGCATGCGGGCGACGGTGTAGCTCACCGAGGATTGCGAGCGGTGCAGTACTTCGGCCGCCTGGGCGAAGCCACCATGGTCGACCACGGCTTGCAACGTGCGCCATTGATCAAGGGTCACGCGGGGCGCTTTCAAGATGAGCTCCTCTTGTCCTAAGCTGGCGGTCCTTATTGGAGACTGCCGAATGAGAAAATTCTGTTGTGTAGTGCTGGCACTGTTGCCGCTGAGCGCGTTTGCCTATCCGATCGACGTGTCAAAATCGATCAAGGGGGTGAGCATCGATTACATGGCGTCCGATGTGGACAGTGAGATCAGCTCCATCCAACTCAGTAACTTCGGCAGCAACGACGCTGCGTGCAGGGTCGCATTTACCAATGGTCCGGAGCCTGCGCGGGTACGCAATGTCACGGTTCCTGCCGGCAAAAGCACCAACACCACGGTCAAGTTCAGCCGCGCGATTATCAAGATGCGCATCAAACTGACCTGCGAGCCTAAATAACGCACAAGCGGGGCGCGGCCAGCGCTATGCTCCGCTTATAAACAACTTTATAGATGGGTTATAGCAGTTTTTTACGCTTTTTTATCGAACGGGCTCTGTTTAACCTTCACTCCATCGACTTACAGCAATTACCGATGGAGCCTACAAAGCCATGTCCAATGTTCTGATCATCGAAAGCAGCGCCCGCCAGCAGGATTCCATCTCCCGCCAGTTGACCCAACAGTTCATCAGCCAATGGCAGGCGGCCCACCCGGCCGATCAGATCACCGTGCGTGACCTGGCCATCAACCCGGTGCCGCACCTGGACGCCAACCTGTTGGGCGGCTGGATGAAGCCGGTCGAGCAGCGCAACGCAGATGAGCAGGCTTCCCTGGACCGTTCCAACCAACTGACCGACGAACTGCTGGCCGCCGATGTGCTGGTAATGGCCGCGCCGATGTACAACTTTGCCATCCCCAGCACCCTCAAAGCCTGGCTTGACCATGTGTTGCGCGCTGGTGTGACGTTCAAGTACACCGCCACCGGGCCACAGGGCCTGTTGACCGGCAAGCGCGCCGTCGTGTTGACCGCCCGTGGCGGCATCCATACCGGCGCGAGCAGCGATCACCAGGAACCGTACCTGCGCCAGGTCATGGGCTTTATCGGTATCCATGACGTCACCTTCATTCATGCCGAAGGGGTGAACCTGGGTGGCGACTTCCAGGAAAAGGGCGTCAACCACGCCAAGGCCTTGCTGGCACAGGTTGCCTGAAGCGTTAATCGCCAGATAATCGCGTGGTGTTTTTATAACCCCACGCAACCCTTCAAGTTCGCGTATCGAACCTCCCTTTGCACTTGTTGCTCCTGAGTGCTCCTGCCCGACTGCCGCTTTAGCGAGGTCGGGTTTTTTTTGCCCCGAGTTTCGCCCCGCCGTGAAAAACGCTAATGTCGCGCCCATTCAAATACGAGGCGCACATGGGCTATTTACTGATTGTCACGCTGATCCAGGCGTTTTCCTTCAGCTTGATCGGCGAATACCTGGCCGGTCATGTCGACAGCTATTTCGCCGTGCTGGTACGCGTGCTGCTGGCCGGGCTGGTGTTTATCCCGCTGACCCGCTGGCGTTCGGTGGAGCCTGCGTTCATGCGCGGCATGCTGCTGATCGGCGCGTTGCAGTTTGGTGTGACATATGTGTGCTTGTACTTGAGCTTTCGCGTGCTGACGGTGCCCGAGGTGTTGTTGTTCACCATCCTCACGCCGTTGCATGTGACGTTGATCGAAGACGCACTGAACCGGCGCTTCAACCCGTGGGCGTTGATTGCTGCGCTGGTGGCGGTGGCGGGCGCGGCGGTGATCCGCTTTGACCAGATCAGCCCGGACTTCTTCATGGGCTTCCTGTTGCTGCAACTGGCCAACTTCACCTACGCCGCCGGGCAGGTGCTGTACCGGCGCCTGGTGGCGCGCCATCCAAGCGACTTGCCGCACTACCGGCGCTTTGGCTATTTCTACCTGGGAGCATTGGCCGTGGTGTTGCCGGCGTTCCTGTTGTTCGGCAAAGCCAACTTCCTGCCCGAAGCGCCATTGCAGTGGGGGGTATTGGTGTTTCTGGGGCTGGTCAGTACCGCGTTGGGCTTGTACTGGTGGAACAAGGGCGCCTGCCTGGTCAACGGCGGCACCCTGGCCGTGATGAACAACCTGCATGTGCCGGTGGGGTTGCTGTTGAACCTGCTGATCTGGAATCAGCATGAGCCGTTGGGGCGGTTGTTCCTGGGCGGGGCGGTGATCGTGGCGGCGGTGTGGATCAGCCGGTTGGGTGTGCGCCCGGCTGTTGGACCTGCAACCCAGTAAAAGCTGGCTGATATGGGGCTGTGGTGGCGAGGGGGCTTGTCCCCCGCTGGGCTGCGCAGCAGCCCCAATAAAGCCAACGAGTTCTCTCAGGTAACCCGAGTTGGTTGGTTTTGGGGGACAAGCCCCCTCTCCACAATAGGTCTGCGCAGTGGATTAAAGCGCAGCTTTTTCTGGGGCTGGCAAATGGCTGGCACCTAGCACCGCCGGCAACACCCCGGCCCGCAGGTCATTGCCACTTGGCTGCTGGTACAGGCTCAAGCCAAACTCCGGCAGCACTGCCAACAGGTAGTCAAAAATATCTCCCTGGATCCGCTCGTAATCCGCCCACGCGGTGGTGCGGGTAAAGCAGTAGATTTCCAGGGGCACGCCCTGGGAGGTGGTCTGCATCTGGCGCACCATGCAGGTCATGTTCGGCTGGATATCGGGATGGCTCTTGAGGTACGCCAGGGCGTAGGCACGGAACGTCCCCAGGTTGGTCATCCGCCGGCGGTTGGCCGAGAGTTGCGCGCTGTGGCCCTGGGCTTCGTTCCAGGCTTTGAGTTCCGCCTGCTTGCGGCTGATGTAGTCGGTCAGCAGGTGGACCTGGGTCATGCGCGCTTCTTCATCGTCACGCAGGAAGCGCACGCCGGCCGCGTCGATAAACAGGCTGCGTTTGATCCGCCGCCCGCCCGAGGCCTGCATGCCGCGCCAGTTCTTGAACGATTCGGACATCAGGCGCCAGGTGGGGATCGAGACGATGGTCTTGTCGAAGTTCTGCACCTTGACCGTATGCAAGGTGATATCCACCACATCGCCATCGGCGCCGACCTGGGGCATTTCGATCCAGTCGCCGACCCGCAGCATGTCGTTGCTGGTCAATTGCACGCTGGCGACAAACGACAGCAGCGTGTCCTTGTACACCAACAGGATCACCGCCGACATCGCACCCAGGCCGGACAACAGCAACAGCGGCGAGCGGTCGATCAGCGTGGCGACGATGATGATTGCGCCAAATACGAACAACACCATTTTTGCCAATTGCACATAGCCCTTGATCGAGCGCGTACGGGCGTGTTCGGTGCGGGCGTAGATATCCAGCAGGGCGTTGAGCAGGGCGCTCATGGCCAGGACCTGGAACAGAATGGTGAACGCCAGCGCCACGTTGCCGATGAACAACGCGGCGTTTTTGCTCAGTTCCGGCACCAGGTGCAGGCCGAACTGGATCACCAGGGACGGCGTCATCTGTGCCAGGCGATGGAAGACTTTGTTGTGCCGCAGGTCATTGAGCCAGTGCAGCGCCGGCTGGCGCCCGAGCAGTTTGACGGTGTGCAGGATGAGGTAGCGAGCCACCCGTCCGACAATCAGGGCCACGACCAGCAGCACCAGCAAGGCGATGCTTGAATGCAGCAGCGGATGTTGGTCCAGGGCACCCCAGAGGTCTTGGACGTTGAGCCAGAGCTGTTTGATATCCATGGTTTAAAGCGATTCTTCTGTAAGACATGACGGGGCGATTAGAGCATTTAAGTGCTGCAAAGTTGTGCAGGCAGACAAATCACCTGACAAAAAACCATCTGATTGGCCCACTTCGCGTAAAGAAACTCGGCCTGAGCGCCCGAAACCGTTACCCTATGCAGCTGATTTTTTGTATTTCTTCGAGGTAGCACCCGTGTTTTCCCAATTCGCCCTGCACGAACGCCTGCTCAAAGCCGTGGCCGAGCTTAAATTTGTCGAGCCTACGCCTGTGCAAGCAGCGGCCATCCCGCTCGCGCTCCAAGGGCGTGACCTGCGGGTGACGGCTCAAACCGGGAGTGGCAAGACCGCCGCTTTCGTCCTGCCGATCCTCAATCGTCTGATCGGCCCGGCCAAGATCCGCGTCAGCATCAAGACCCTGATCCTGTTGCCTACCCGTGAACTGGCCCAGCAGACCTTGAAGGAAGTGGAGCGCTTTTCGCAGTTCACCTTCATCAAATCCGGCCTGATCACCGGCGGTGAAGACTTCAAGGTGCAGGCCGCCATGCTGCGCAAGGTCCCGGATATCCTGATCGGCACCCCTGGGCGGATGATCGAGCAACTGAACGCCGGCAACCTGGACCTCAAGGAAGTCGAAGTACTGGTGCTCGACGAAGCCGACCGCATGCTCGACATGGGGTTTGCCGACGACGTGCAGCGCCTGGTCGAAGAATGCGTCAACCGCCAGCAGACCATGCTGTTCTCCGCCACCACTGGCGGTTCGACCCTGCGCGAGATGGTCGCCAAGGTCCTGAACAACCCTGAGCACCTGCAGGTCAACAACGTCAGCGACCTGAACTCGACCACCCGTCAGCAGATCATCACCGCTGACCACAATGTGCACAAAGAGCAGATCCTCAACTGGCTGTTGGCCAACGAGACGTATCAGAAGGCCATTGTGTTCACCAACACCCGGGCCATGGCCGACCGCATCTACGGGCGCCTGGTGGCTCAGGAGTACAAGGCGTTTGTCTTGCACGGTGAGAAGGACCAGAAGGACCGCAAGCTGGCCATCGACCGCCTCAAGCAGGGCGGCGTGAAGATCCTGGTAGCCACCGACGTCGCCGCGCGCGGCCTGGACGTCGAAGGCCTGGATATGGTGATCAACTTCGATATGCCGCGCAGCGGCGACGAGTACGTGCACCGTATCGGCCGTACCGGGCGTGCCGGCAACGATGGCCTGGCCATTTCGCTGATCTGCCATGGCGACTGGAACCTGATGTCGAGCATCGAGCGCTACCTCAAGCAGTCGTTTGAGCGGCGCACCATCAAGGAAGTCAAAGGCACCTACACCGGGCCGAAGAAGGTCAAGGCCTCGGGCAAGGCCGTGGGCGTGAAGAAGAAAAAGGTCGACGCCAAGGGCGACAAGAAGAAAGCCGGCGCCAAGTCGCCGACCAAGCGCAAGATCGCCAACCGGCCGAAGACCGACAACCTGTCGTTGGTCAGCAAGGACGGAATGGCACCGCTCAAGCGCCGCAAGCCAGAAGCACCGGCTGCCGAATAATACGGCGGCGCACAAAAAAACCGGACAATGTCCGGTTTTTTTATGCCTTCAGTTTTTTGCCTTGGCCGCCGCTTCCTTCAATTCCTTGAGCCGCGCCTCGATCAACTGGCACTTGTCGGGGAACTTCGCGCTTTCGGTATCCAGGTCCATTTGCTGCAGTTCATCGTTGATTTCCTTGGCCTTGGTCGGGTTCTGCTGGGTGAGGGTGCTGACTTCCTTGGCCAGTTGCTCACGTTTTTCCGTGGCCTCTTCCGGGGTACAGGCCCAGGCGGGCAGGGCGCTCAACAGGGTGGCGGCGACGGCCAGTTGCATCAGGGTTTTCATGGGTGGACCTCCTTGGCGGTGATACTCGGTTGAGGGCTACGGCCCGCGAAAAGTTCAGTGCAATCACGCTCGTCCATCCGGCTGAACGGCGCCCGCACACGCCGGTCACAACCTTTGAAGGCCGCCAGTCGGTGTGCCTGCAGGAGGGATTCAGGATGAGTACTTACAATTGGGATCTGATCGAGCGTCTGTTACATGAAGTGCAAAATGGCGAGGGCAGCTTTGCCCCGCGCAAGTATGCCGAGCAGGAAGCCGCCGAGAAGGCCACGGCCGGCGACTTCAACGGCGACCTCGATGCGCTGAAAAAGACCGCAGCCGACTATGAGGCGCTGTTGTTCAAGCGCGGCTTTATCGAGTCCCGTCCAGAGGATCAGGGCGGCAATGGCGAGAACTTCATTTTGACGCCGCTGGGGGCCCGCCTGCTGGCGCTGATCGACAGTTCCATCCCGGGCAACGATCACCCGCGCCAGGTTTTGGACGAGCAGGCCGATGCGCTGGATCCGGCGACGTTCGAGGTCGTGGCCTCCAAGGCGCAAATCGCCTGAGCCGGCTGAAACTGTCAAATCGGTAATGTGGCGCTAAGCCAACTGACAGGCGCCGATTCCTATTCTTGGGTCATTCAATTGACGGGAATGGAATCGGCATGCACTCCAACACTTCTCGACGAACCTTCGTCAAAGGCTTGGCTGCGGCCGGCCTGCTGGGCGGCGCAGGCCTGTGGCGGCCACCGGTCTGGGCCCTGGCCAGTCCCGGACAACCGGGCGTGCTGGCAGGCAGCGATTTTGAACTGTCCATTGGCCAGACCCCGGTCAACCTCACCGGCAACGTGTGCACTGCCTTGACCATCAACGGCAGTTTGCCGGGGCCGCTGCTGCGCTGGCGCGAAGGCGATACCGTGACCTTGCGCGTGCGCAACCGCCTGGCAGAGCCGACGTCGATCCACTGGCACGGGATTATCCTGCCGGCCAATATGGACGGCGTGCCGGGCCTGAGTTTCAAGGGGATCGAGCCGGGTGGGGTGTATGTCTATCAGTTCAAGGTCAACCAGCACGGCACCTACTGGTACCACAGCCACTCCGGGCTCCAGGAGCAACAGGGGGTCTATGGCCCGCTGGTGATCGATCCGCGGGAGCCGGAACCCTTCACTTACCAGCGCGACTATGTGGTGATGCTGACGGACTGGACCGACGAAGATCCCGTCAGTTTGATGAAGACCCTGAAGAAACAGTCCGACTACTACAACTTCAATAAACCCACTGTGGGCGACTTCATCAAGGATGTGGCCGACAAGGGCTGGTCGGCCACTGCTGCTGACCGTCTGATGTGGGCGCAAATGAAGATGAATCCCACGGACTTGGCGGACGTCAGCGGCGCGACCTACACCTTCTTGATGAACGGCCAACCACCTGCGCAAAACTGGACCGGGCTGTTCCGTGCCGGAGAGAAGATCCGCCTGCGCTTGATCAACGGCTCGGCCATGACCTACTTCGATCTGCGTATTCCGGGCCTGAAGATGACGGTTGTGGCAGCCGACGGCCAGCCGGTGAAACCGGTCAGCGTGGACGAGTTGCGCATCGCCGTGGCCGAGACCTACGACGTGCTCGTCGAACCGAGCGAGGCGGCCTACACCCTGTTCGCCCAATCCATGGACCGCACCGGCTACGCACGCGGCACCCTCAGCCGTGAGCCGGGCTTGCTGGCGCCGGTCCCTGCGCTGGACGCTCGCCCCTGGTTGACCATGGACGACATGGGCATGGGCGGTATGGACCACGGTGCAATGGATCACGGGGCCATGGCAGATATGCCGACCATGGATCACAGTCAGATGGCTGGTATGGACGGTGGGGCGATGGAGGGCATGGACCACAGCGCCATGGCGGGGATGGCGATGCCAATGCAAAGCCATCCGGCCAGCGAAACCAACAACCCGTTGGTAGACATGCAGGCGATGAGCACCTCACCCAAGCTCGACGACCCTGGCATCGGCTTGCGCAACAACGGGCGCAAGGTCCTGACCTATGCCGATTTGCGCAGCACCTTTGAAGACCCCGACGGCCGCGAGCCCAGTCGTACCATCGAGTTGCACCTGACCGGGCATATGGAGAAGTTCGCCTGGTCCTTCGACGGGGTGAAGTTCTCCGATGCCGAGCCGATCAGGTTGACCTATGGCGAGCGGGTGCGGGTGGTGCTGGTCAACGACACCATGATGACGCACCCGATTCACCTGCATGGCATGTGGAGTGACCTGGAGGACGAAAACGGCCAGTTCATGGTGCGCAAACACACCATCGACATGCCGCCAGGATCGCGTCGCAGTTACCGGGTGACCGCCGATGCCCTGGGGCGCTGGGCCTATCACTGCCATCTGCTGTACCACATGGAAATGGGCATGTTCCGTGAAGTCCGGGTGCAAGAATGAGGAACCGAGCATGAGCCATCTATTTCGCCCCGCTGCGCTACTGATCGCGACATTTGCCCCCGTAGCGCTGGTTAGCGCCGAAACCATGGACCACAGCCAGATGCAAGGCATGACGCCAGCAACACCTGCGGCCAGCAGTCATAGTCGTACGCCGATTCCACCGCTGACCGACGCCGATCGCGCCGCGGTCTACAACGCCCCGGGCGGGCATGTGGTGCATGACAGTGGCATCAACTCGTTGTTTGTGATCGACCAACTGGAATGGCAAGGCTCTGACGATGGCCGCGCCGTGGGCTGGGATGCCAAGGGCTGGATGGGCGGTGATATCGACCGCTTGTGGCTGCGCACCGAAGGTGAGCGCGCCAAGGGCAAGACTGAAAAGGCCGAGGTCCAGGCGTTATGGGGCCACGCCATCAGCCCGTGGTGGGATGTGGTGGCCGGTATGCGCCAGGACTTCAAGCCGGGCGACAGCCAGAGTTGGGCGGCGTTCGGCCTGCAAGGCATGGCCCTGTACAACTTCGAGGCCGAGGCCACGCTGTTTGTCGGTGAAGGTGGGCAGACCGCGGCGCGCCTCGAAGGGGACTACGATATTTTGCTGACCAATCGGCTGGTGCTGCAGCCTACCGCCGAGGCCAACTTTTACGGGAAAAACGATCCCGGGCGCGGGATTGGCTCAGGCCTTGCGCAAACCGAGGTTGGGGTGCGGCTGCGTTACGAAATCCGTCGCGAGTTTGCGCCTTACGTCGGGGTGACCTGGAATCGTGCCTACGGCCAGACGGCCGAGTACGCCAGGGACGAGGGCGAGGACCGCAGCGAGGTGCGCTGGGTACTGGGTGTACGCCTGTGGTTTTGATGGATGCTGATTAAAAAACTCTACCTATAACCTGTCGCCATGAGCGGCCAGGAGCCTTGCATGTCTGTGTTTAAAACCACGTGGGTGGCGGTTGCGCTGTGTTCCGGATTATTGCTCAGCGGGCCTTCCTGGGCCCATCCGAAGTTGCTGTCTTCACTGCCTGCGGCCGGGGCAAGCGGGCCGGCCCCCGAGACCATTGAGCTGCACTTTTCGGAAAACCTGCTGACCCAGTTTTCGGGCGCCAAGCTGATCATGACGGCGATGCCCGGCATGGCCCATTCGCCCATGCCCATCAAGGCCAGTGTGTCGGGCAGCAGCGACCCCAAGGTGATGCTGATCAAGCCTGCGGCGCCGCTGCCGGCCGGGACCTACCGGGTGGACTGGCGCGCGGTGTCGTCAGACACCCACCCCATTACCGGCGATGTGGTGTTCAGCGTCCGGCCATGAGTGAGTCTGTGGGCATTGCCTTGCGGTTTGCGCTGTACCTGGACCTGATGCTGCTGTTCGGCTTGGGCTTGTTTGGTCTGTATGGGCTGAAGGCATCGGAGCGGCTATCCGGCGCGGTGTTGAATTTCAAAGGCTGGCTGGCAGGGACCGCGCTTCTTGGCATGTTGCTCTCGATGGCTTCGCTGCTGGTCATGACCCGAGCCATGAGCGGTGAGCAAGAGTGGCAGGCACTTGGGCCGCATCTGCAGATGATGCTGGGGCAGACCGAGTTTGGCTTGACCTGGATACTGCGTATCGGCGTATTGCTGGTGGCCGCTCTGGTTGCCTTGAACGGTGCAATGTGGCCCAGCGCCAGTGTGTGGCTGGCGACCTGGGCGGTGGAGGCTGGCCAATACACGCAGGCCTGTCGCGCCCTGCGGCGTAGCCTGAGCCTGGAATTCGGTGCGGTGCTGCTGATCCTGGGGCTGGTCGCTTGGCTGGGGACGCTGGGCCCAATGGCGTCGGGCTAGGCTTGGCTGCCCTTGAGGCACTTGAGGGACTGGAAGTCGCTGCGCACTTTATCGATCTTCTGCACCAGCTTCTGTCGTTGTTGCACCGTGCTTTCGGCCATCAAATCCACCAGCAGACTGCGGGCCGCCGCTTCGGTCTGGGCATAGGCCTGGCGATAATCTGCGGTCCACAGGCTTTCACGGTCCACCAGCAGTTGCTCCATCTTGCGCGGGAAGTCGCTGCTAGCCCGTTGGTTGACGGCCGCGATGAACTGCGCCTGCCAATGGGCGCGGTTGCCGATCCATTGCTGGTTCTGCGCACCCAGGGCGGTGGACCAGGCCAGCACACGCTCTTGCTGGCTGGCGCTCAACGGGCCGAGCCAGGCGTCCAGGCGTTTGTTCATGCGCTCGCTACGGTCCTTGATCTGTTGCGCCAGGGGAGGCTTGAGGTATTCGTCCTGGCGTTTACGCAGGTCCTTGGCCAGCGCTTGATCCATCTCCCGTACCTGTTGCTCGTCCAGCCCGCGTAGCAATTGGATGGCGGATGGAGTGACCTGCCGGGCGACATCGGCGATGGCCTGCTTGGCTTCGAGGGTGCGGGTTTGCAGGGCTGCATCACTGACCTGATGGTTGTCGACCATCTGTTGCAGGCGGTCGAGCCAGTCGAGGTAGCCGGGCAATTGGGTGGTGCAGTGCCAGGCCAGGTGGTCCTTGAGGGTGTCGTTGAACCAGCTTTTCTGCCCGGCGTTCATGTCTAGGTAGTCGCTGAGGGTCCAGGGGATGATCACGTCGAGGTTGCGATAGGCCAGGCCCACGCGGTTGCAGCCGGCAAGCAGCACGCTCAGGGCCAGCAAGGCCACCAGGATTCTTAACCGATACAGCATGGGCGAGTCCTTGCGCAGTCCAGGGATGTTCATCTGAACTCGCCGGGGGCGTGACAGTTCAGCCCATCAATAAAACGATCGCTCGGCCTTGAGGGTCAACAGGCCATCACATTGCGAATTGTGTCCGGAGTAGGCCGAACAGTCGCTGCCGCTGAGGCTGGAGTCGCTGTAGATCAGGTCCAGGTCGACGCCCATCCACGGTCGGGAGAACTTCACCGACCAGTCGCTGAAACTACGGATCGAGCCGCCCTCCACCGATGCCGGAGCGCCTAACTGATGAGTGGTGTACTTCATGCTCACGCCAATGCCAAACGGCTGGGTGCCGCCCAGGTCGGCAAACAGGGTGCTGTCGCGACGATCGGGGTCGTTGCCCAATGACACGCCAAAGCGATTGCCCAGCAGGTTCAGGCCGCCGTAGAACTCCTGGCTGTCGAGCGGGCTCAACTTGGGGTAGCTGTAATGGATCATCCCCAGTTCATAGCCCAGGGTCTGGTCGAACGGGCGCTTGAAGCCCAAATAGGAATCGACTTCCAGGTTACTGGCGGGTGACAGGCCCATGCTCGGCGAAAACTGGCCGAAATACAGACCGCTGGCGTGGCTCAGGTCGAGGCCGCCGTGGAACGAGTTGCTGCCCGGAGAGGTGGGTTTGACCAGGCCCTGGGCCATGCTGCGACTGGGCGTAGTCCCCAGTTTCAAGTCGAAGTCGCCCAGTTCACGCTGGAAAACCTGCGCGTCGGCGAGGGGGCTGGCGAGCAGGGCGCTGACCAGGAAAATGCACGGCTTGAGCATGCGTCACTCCATGAAAAGCGAGGAGCAGTAACAGAAGGAATCGGGCAAACGCCCGATCTAGACGTGTGCAAGCATACCGGCGAAAGTCAGGGGCTGAGGCCCGTTCGTCGATTGGCGGGGTTGAAAGTGTGTCGGGGGGGAGGGTGCGGGCTCTAGTCCTAGCGCCTTGATAGGCAAGACGCTTAGGGACCAGGTGGGAGGCGTAGGCGGCTTCGCGCTTACTTCTTACCCAGGGTGATCTGCTTGGACGGGCCGAAAGTCTGGCCGCTCACGCCCTTGGCGATCTGCTGGATTTCGCCACCGGACTTGAGGAACGCGGCGATTTGGTTGTTGATCGATTCGCTGGTTTCAACGGCGGGAGCTGGCTTTGCTTTGCTGTTGGATGCTTTTACGCGCATGGCGGCCACTAACCTGTAGAAAATTAACTTGGCCAGGCATCGTACATGAAATGCTTGACAATTGCTTGGTAAATATCTCCCAGGAATAAGCTGCGTTATTATAAAAACCTAAGTTGATCTATGGTTGAGGGCCCTAACTCGATGTTTTAAATAGAAACCCGATGGAAAAAAACCAGCCGCCCATCGATGCCAGCACGTAGCCCGACCTGACGAGCGGAGCGATTGCCTGAAATCCCCTGGCAAACCCGTGATTTTTCAGGGTTGCGCGCCTGGACACGGGACCGCTGCCTTCAACTCGGGTAGAATGCCGCCCACGCAATGAGGGTATTGGAAATGGCTTTAGTCGGGCGCTACAACAGTTTGCAAGTGGTTAAACACACTAACTTTGGTTTGTATCTGGATGGTGAGCAAGAGGGCGAAATCCTCTTGCCTAATCGTTATATTCCCAAAGATATTCCCAGTGAAGATGAAGACTGGCTTAACGTTTTTATTTATCTGGACAGCGATGACAAACTTATCGCCACCACTGAAAAACCAAAAGTGCAGGTGGGTGAGTTTGCCAGCCTGAAAGTGGTAGAAGTCAACAGCATCGGGGTATTCCTCGACTGGGGCCTGCCCAAGGACCTGCTGCTGCCTTACTCCGAGGAAAAGCGCCAACTGACTGCCGGTGAATACTGCGTGGTGCATGTCTACCTCGACAAGCACACCAAGCGCATCACCGCCACTGCGCGCCTGGACCGTTACCTGGACAAGACCCCGGCCAACTACACCGTGGGCCAGGAAGTTGACTTGCTGGTTGCTGAAGCCACTGATATGGGGTTCAAGGCGATCATCAACAACAAGCACTGGGGCCTGATCCACAAGAACGAAGTGTTCAAGTTCCTGCGTCCGGGCAAGGAAGAGAAGGGTTTCATCAAGGAAATTCGCGCCGATGGCAATATCAGCCTGAGCCTGCAACCGGTCGGCGAACAAGCGGCGTCCAGCCTGAACTCGAAGATCCTCGCCAAGTTGCGTGAAAACAACGGCAGCCTGCCGGTCAGCGACAAGAGCGACCCGACCGTGATCAGCAACTTGTTTGGCGTGAGCAAGGGCAACTTCAAGAAGGCCATTGGTGCGCTGTACAAGCAGGGCCAGATCGTGATTCACGCTGATCGTATTGAACTAAGCTGACTGCAACCTGCTCTTGTGTAGGAGTCGCTATCGCCGGCATGCCGGCTCCTACAGTAGGGTGTCGTCATGGGCAAAAAAGTCGTGTTTGCTTACCTCGGTACGTTATTGGCTTTTTTAGTGCTCGATGGCCTCTGGCTTGGCGTGTTGATGGGGTCGACCTACAAGGCCCTGCTGGGGCCGCTGATGCTTGAACAACCGCGATTGCTGCCGGCGGCACTGTTCTACTTCCTTTATGTGTTCGGCTGTGTGGCTTTTGTGGTGCTGCCGGCGCTGGCCAGTGGTGGCTGGCAACGGGCCGCCCGCCTGGGCGCCTTGCTCGGGTTGGTGGCCTATGGCACCTATGACCTGAGCAACTGGGCGACCTTGCAAGGCTGGTCGGCGGGCCTGGCATTGATGGACATGGCGTGGGGCACCTTCCTCACGGCTGCGTGCTGCTTGCTGGGGTACGGGGCGGCGCACCGCGTCAGGGGCTGAGCCGCGCCCGGCAATCAATCGGTGCCGGGGCCGGTCGTAGCAGCAATGCACCGGCCAGTATCAGGCCGCTGCCCGCCACTATCAGCGCCGGCTGCAAGCCGCCGCTAAGGTGGCTACTCAACGAGGCCAGCAGTGGGCCACTTAACTGGCCCAGGGCAAAACATGCCGTCAGCAGCCCCGTGCTGCGTTGCGCACCGTGGGGTGCGATTTCCCGCAGGCGCTGCATCACCAGTTGCATGCACGCCAGGAACGGCAGACCGCACAGCACCACGCCCAATGCCAAACCCACACCATTGCCCAGCAAACAAGCGAAGACGCCGGCCGCTTGCAGCCATAGGGTGGCCATCAACCAATAGCGTGTAGTGTCGGGGTTGGGCTTGCGCAGGCTGACCAGCAACACACCCAGGGCTGCCGCGAGGCCAAAGCACGGCCAGAACAGGTCCGCCTGCCAGGCGCCCTTGAACTGCGCGCTGGCCATTTGTGACAGGAACGTGGCGGGGATGATGTAGCCCAAGCCAAACAACAGGTAAACCCAGCCCAGATGCGCGATGCTGCCATTGCTCCCGGTTGTGGCGCTGCTGCTCTGCGGCTGTCCTCTGTCAGGCTGGGGCAGCAACGGCAGGATCACCAGCAACATGCCCAGGGCGACCACGCCATACACCAGCCACAACGTCGCCGAATCCTCGCCCAGCAGGTTCGAGCCCAATGCCAACAGTCCCGTGAGCAGTATCCCCAGCCCAGGCCCGGCAAATACCAATGCTCCTAATCGCGGGCGCCCGGCGGCAATCGCCAGGGGTTGGCTCAGGCCGGTAATCATCACCAGCACCCAGGCGCTGGCCACGCCCGTGCCAAAGCGCAATATCAGGTGCGACCAGAAGCCGTTGGCCCAGAACGACGCCAGGGTCAGCAGCACACACAACCACAACCCGCCGAGCAGCCGCCCGCGTATGTGGCGATGACTGCGCGCGAACATCGAGTCCACGGCCCCCACGAAATAGCCCAGGTAGTTGGCTGCGGCGATCAGCCCGGCCTCGGTCAGGTCGATTTGCCCTTCGCTGAGCAAGTGTGGCATTTGCGGGGTGAGGGCAAAGCGGCCAATGCCCATGGCCATCATCAGGGCGATAAAGCTGGCGAGTAAGCGAATCAAGGGAGACATGGGGCAAATTCCTGCAAGAAGCGATGACCCCAGGTTAAGGTGGATTGTTATTCAGTAAAAATGAATAATGCTGAGCAACTTGTTCAGTTAAGGAGAATGGTTGTGGAGTTCAGCCAACTGCGTATTTTCCAGGCTGTGGCCGAAGAGGGCTCTATTACCCGTGCAGCAGAGCGCCTGCACCGGGTGCCGTCGAACCTCTCGACCCGGCTCAAGCAAATGGAAGAGCAATTGGGTGTCGAGCTGTTCGTGCGCGAGCGCCAGCGCCTGCAACTGTCGCCTGCTGGCAAGGTGCTGCTCGACTACAGCACGCGGCTTCTGGCGCTGCACGACGAAGCGCACGGCGCCGTACAGGGCGGGCAACCAGCCGGGGACTTTGTGCTGGGCAGCATGTACAGCACCGCCGCGATCCATTTGCCGAAACTGCTGGCGCAGTATCACAAGGCTTACCCGATGGTGAACCTGCAAGTGCAGTCGGCGCCCAGCGGTGAGCTGCTTGAAGGCCTGATCACCGGGCGTCTGGATGCGGCGCTGGTGGATGGCCCATTGACCTTGGCGACCCTGGACGGTGTGCCGTTGTGCGAGGAGCGCTTGCTGCTGATCTGCGAGGCGGACCACCCGCCGGTACGCGGCCCGCAGGATGTGGCCGGGCGCTCGGTGTTCACCTTCCGACGCAGTTGTTCGTATCGGGCGCGCCTGGAAGCGTGGTTTTCCCACGACCGCGTAGCCATGGGGCGGGCCATCGAGATTGAGTCGTATCAAGGCATGCTGGCGTGTGTGATCGCCGGTTCCGGGGTGGCGTTGATGTCCGAATCGATGCTCGACAGCCTGCCCGGCAAGCACAGCGTCTCGATCCACCCCCTGGCCGAGCCGTTTGCCCACGCCACCACCTGGCTGATGTGGCGCAAGGGCATGCTCGGGGCTAATCTCAACGCGTGGATTGACCTGCAGCAAGAGGGCAAGACGCGGCCTGAACAAGATGCGCGAGCGATTGCCTGACCGCATCGTCAGGATTTGTATCAATTCAGTAATGGTTCGTTGCGGTTTCAGGCAAGCATTGCGTGGGACTTAGTACTACTATCTGTAGGAAGCAGCCACAGAATTCCAGCTGCTCGGCACTACCCTCAAAGGGGGCACCATGAAAGAAAAACTGCAAAACTGGCTGCACGACCTCGGCGTCGCACTCGGCTTGATCGAGCCACCGCTGCAACCGGTGCCTATCCGCACCGATGACGAACAGCGCCGCCCGCGTCGCAGGTAAGCCCGGAAAAGCGCTCAGACACAGGGTTTGAGCGCGGTTGTAGGACCACGCAACACCGCAGATTCAATGTGGGAGCGGGCTTGCTCGCGATTACGGTAAATCAGTGACTGAACGGTTGACTGACCTACCGTAATCGCGAGCAAGCCCGCTCCCACTTTTTGTTTGGTGTTTTAAATAAAAAAACGGATGCGACACCGACGTCGCACCCGCTGAAGAAAGCTATATTCAAGCGGCGTCGGCCACCGTGACCTGTGGCCGGCGCGACAGCATGCTCACCAGCACAAAACTCACCACACTCACGCCCAGGCTGTAGTAGATCGGTGTGTTTGCCTCCAGACCATCCTTGATCATGAACACCAGCGACGTGGCAAACCCCAGTGCCATGGCGCTGATTGCACCCGAAGTGGTCGCGCGTTTCCAGTAGATCGCCCCGATCAACGGGATCAACATGCCGCCGACCAGCAGGTTATAGGCCAGGGTCAAGGCACTGATCACATCGGTTACCACCAAAGCGATAGCCAGCACGGCGATGCCGGTCAGCAGGGTGAACAGGCGGTTGATGTTCAGGCTCGACTGTTTGCCGCCGCGCAGGCGTGGCAGCAGGTCTTCGGTGAGCACGGTGGATGCGGCGAGCAGCCCGGCGCTGGCCGTGGACATCATGGCCGCCAGGGCCGCGGCGATCACCAGGCCACGCAGGCCATCGGGCAGCGACAGTTTGACGATGGCGGCGAAGGCGTTGTTGACGTTGTCCAGGTCCGGGATCAGCACATGGGCGGCCATGCCGATCAGCGCACAGGCCAGGCCGTAGAGGATGCAGTAAAAACCGGCGAAAGTGCCTGCATACTTGGCGACCTTTTCGTCCCGTGCGGTAAAGACCCGTTGCCAGATGTCCTGGCCGATCAGGATGCCGAAAAAGTAGATCATGAAGTAGGTGATGATGGTGTCCCAGCCGATACTGGTGAAGCTGAAACTGGCCGCTGGCAGCTTGGCCACCAGTTCATCCCAGCCGCCCACGCGGTACAGGCAGATCGGCAGCAGGATAAACATCAGGCCGACGGTCTTGATCACGAACTGCACGATATCGGTCAAGGTCAATGACCACATGCCGCCGATGGTCGAATACACCAGCACCACGCCACCGCCCAGCAGGATGGCGGCCCAGAAGGGCAGGTCAAACATCACCTGCAATACGGTGCCGATCCCCAGGATCGAGGTCACTGCCAGCATCAGCGCGTAGGCCAGCATGATCAACCCGCTGGCCTGGCGGGCCGTGGGGTTGTAGCGCTGCTCCAGGACCTGGGTCACGGTGAAGATTTTCAGCTTGAGCAAGGGCTTGGCGAGGAACAGGTTCAGCGCGATGATCCCCGCGCCCAGCGCTGCGCAGAGCCAGAAGCCGGAAATACCGTGGACATACCCCAGGCGCACGCTGCCCACGGTGGACGCGCCACCGAGTACCGTTGCTGCCATGGTGCCCATGTACAGGGTCGGCCCCAGGTTGCGCCCGGCGACCAGGTAGTCTTCATGGGTCTTGGCCCGGCGCATGCCCAAATAGCCGAGCACGAGCATGCCGGCGGCGTAGATAAGTACGACGAATAGATCCACAGCCATGTTGGCGAATCTCCAATTATTATTTTTATCGGTATTCAGGCGCGGGGCACATGGCCCCGCGCTACATCAGCGGTGCGTGACGCCAGGCAGCACACAGAGCATTTCGTACAGCAGGTTGGCGCCCAGCAACGAGGTGTTGCCGGTGGTGTCGTAGGGCGGCGAAACTTCCACCAGGTCACAACCAATCAGCTCCAGGCCCTGGCAGCCACGGATAATCTCGATCGCCTGGATGGTGGTCAGCCCGCCGATTTCCGGGGTGCCGGTACCGGGGGCCCAGGCCGGGTCGATGCCGTCGATATCGAAACTCAGGTACACCGGGCCGCCGCCGACCTTTTCCCGGACTTCGGCCATCAACGGCGCGAGGGACTGGTGCCAGCACTCTTCGGCCTGGACCACGCGGAACCCCTGCTTACGGCTCCAGTTGAAGTCTTCGGCGGTATAGCCCTGGGCGCGCAGGCCGATTTGCACCACGCGGTCGCAATCGAGCAGGCCCTCTTCGACGGCACGGCGGAAGGTGGTGCCGTGGGCGATTTTCTCGCCGAACATATGGTCATTGACGTCGGCGTGGGCATCGATATGCACCAGCCCGACCTTGCCGTGCTTCTTGTGGATCGCCCGCAGGATCGGCAGGGTGATGGTGTGGTCGCCGCCCAGGGTCAGCGGGATCACGTCGTGCTTGAGGATCTCATCGTAGGATTCTTCGATGATGCGCACGGCGTCCAGCAGGTTGAAGGTGTTGATCGCCACATCGCCGATGTCGGCCACTGACAGCGAGTCGAACGGTGCGGCGCCGGTGGCCATGTTGTAGGGGCGGATCATCACCGACTCGGCGCGGATTTCGCGGGGCCCGAAGCGGGTCCCGGCGCGCAGCGAGGTGCCAATATCCAGGGGCACACCGACGAAGGCCGCATCCAGGCCGGCTGCGGTTTGCAGGTGGGGCAGGCGCATCATGGTGGCGATGCCGGCAAAGCGCGGCATTTCGTTGCCGCCCAGTGGTTGGTGAAAGATCTTGTCCACGGGAGTGCCTCATCGTTGTTGTGGTTATCAGAGGCCGATTCTGCGAAATGTCGGACACGGGAAGAATCGCTGCGGGAAAATACTTAGTTCAGATTTTTCTGAACTAATGCCTGGGGTAGACTCCACCGGTGTGCAAAACCTGTTCCCTGTAGGAGCGAGCTTGCTCGCGAAAAACGTTAACGATCACGCGGGCATTCAGAATGTACGCGGCGCTCTCAGGTTTTTCGCGAGCAAGCTCGCTCCTACAGGGAATGGGCCTGTCAGCCGATTTTTTGCCTGGAGGTTCCATGGCCAGCGCCTTGCCCGACCTGAAACTGTTGCGCATCTTCGTCAGCGTGGTGCGCCACCAAGGGTTTGCCAGTGCCCAGCACGAACTCAACCTGTCGACGTCCGCCATCAGTACCTATATGAGCCAGTTGGAAGGCGCCCTGGGCCTGGTGTTGTGCCATCGTGGGCGGGGCGGTTTCAGCTTGACCAGCAAGGGTGAGCTGTTTCATCAGGAAACCTTGCGCCTGCTGGCCGAGTTGGAGGGCTTCGAGCAGTACGCGGCGGCGCTCAAAGGCGAGCTGCGTGGCACGCTCAAACTGGGCGTGCTCGACTCCACCGTCAGCGACAAGGCCCTGCCATTCGCCGAAGTCATCGGCGCCTACAGCCTTGAGCACCCGGCCGTGCATTTGCATTTGTCGGTCATGAGCCCCTACGAGCTGCAACTCGGGGTCCAGGACAATCGCCTGGACCTGGCCATCGGCGCCTTCTCCAACCGCATGAGCGGCTTGATCTACATGCCGTTGTACCGCGAGCAACACTGGCTTTACTGCAGTTCGCGCCATCCACTGTTCAGCGAGCGGCGCATCCCCGAACAGGTGATCACCCAGCAACGCATGGTCGGGCGCGGGTATTGGAGCCAGGCGGAACTGGCGCGCCACGGCTTCAAACACAGCGCCGCGACGGTAGAAAGTATGGAAGCGCAGTTGATCCTGGTGCTGTCCGGTGCCTACATCGGCTACTTGCCCGAACACTACGCCCAGGCCTGGGCTGACAAGGGCGACTTGCGGGTGCTGCTGCCCGCGACTTTTGGCTACCAGGCGCCGTTTTCGCTGATCATGCGCCGTGGGCGCAGCCGCGAACCGTTGATCCAGACCTTCCGCGACTTACTCAAAGCACAGCTCAATCAGGCCTGAACATGTCCAGACCCCAATGCCCCCGCTGCCTGCGGCCGAACACCCACTGCCTGTGTGCGCTGATCCCGAGCCTGGACAGCCGCACCCGAGTGTTGCTGTTGCAACATCCCAGCGAGGTCAACCATGCCCTCAACACCGCACGTCTGGCCGCGTTGGGCCTGGTGAATGCGCAACTGGTGGTGGGTGAAGTATTCGAAGGCTTGCAGACCTTGCTCAACCCCCCTGGGTATCAGGCGCGGCTGCTGTTTCCCGGCGAGGACGCGCAGCCGCTGCAGGCCTACAGCCCATCCGACGAACCGCTGCTGCTGGTGGTGCCCGACGGCACCTGGCGCAAGGCGCGTAAATTGCTGCACCTCAACCCGCTGCTGGCGGCGTTGCCACGGGTGACGCTGACGGCGGGCGCCGTGTCCCGTTATCGGTTGCGCAAGGCACCGGGGCCGGGGGCGTTGTCGACGGTGGAGGCGATCGAGCAGGCGTTGACGGTGCTGGAGGCGCCGCAGTCATTCGAGCCGTTATTGCGACCGTTCGAGGCGTTGATCGAGGGGCAGATTGCGGCGATGGGGGAAGAGGTTTTCCAGCGCAATCACGGGAGTGACTAGCAGGTTCACCGAGGCGGGGCCATCACAGCGACGCGGCGAAGGGCACAGGTACCTACACAGCTTTTAGAAACTGACGATTTCCCTGTGGCGAGCGGGCTTGCCCCGCGCTGGGCTGCAAAGCAGCCCCAGTCAGTCGAATGCGGTATATCAAATACTCCGTAGCGGTTGGTTTTGGGGCTGCTTTGCAGCCCAGCGCGGGGCAAGCCCGCTCGCCACTGCAGCCCTATCTGGTTGGGTTTAAGCGCCCGCCCAAACACCGCTAACGCTCGCGCATCGCCTCCGTCCTCGCCTTCAACACCGGCTTGAGCAAGTAATCCAGCACGCTTTTCTCCCCGGTAATAATGTCCACCGTTGCCACCATCCCCGGGATGATCAGCAGCGGTTTTTTCTCCCCGCCCAAATGGTTCTTATCGGTGCGCACCTGGATCAGGTAGAAGCTGTTGCCCTTGTCGTCGGTAATCGTATCGGCGCCGATCAGCTCCAGTTTTGCCGCGAGCCCGCCGTAGATGGTGTAGTCGTAGGCACTGAACTTGACCATCGCCTTCTGCCCCGGATGCAAGAAGGCTACGTCCTGGGGCCGCACTTTGGCCTCGATCAGCAGGTTGTCTTCCAGCGGTACGATTTCCACCATGTCGCTGCCCGGTTGGACCACGCCGCCGATGGTGTTGACCTTCAGTTGCTTGATCACCCCATGGACCGGCGAGACCACGGTGGTGCGGCTGACACGGTCATCAATGGCGATGCTGGTGGCGGTGATTTTCGATAGATCAGTGCGCTTTTCGTTGAGCTCCTTGGCCGCTTCCGAGCGGAAGGTCTGCACCGATTCGTCGATCTTGCTCTTGATCTCATTGATCGCCGACTCCGCCCGGGGGATCGCCAGGGTGGTGGCGTTCAATGAGCCACGGATCTCCACGGCGCTGCGTTTGAGGCGCAGGATTTCCACTGGCGAGACCGCGCCGGTGCCCACCAGCGGCGCCGACATGTTCATCTCTTGCTGCAGCAGCGCCAGGCTGGAGCTGAATTGGCCCTGCTTGGAGCGGAATTCCGCCAGCTCCTGGGTTTTCTGCCGCAGTTGTTCGCTCAAGGTCCGCTGTTCGCTGCTCAAGCGCCGCTGGCGTTGTTCGAACAACGAGCGTTCGTCCTCGGCCACTTGCGGGGCCTTGGCGATCACTTCATCGGACAATTTGAACGGCCGCCCCTCGGCCTCGGCGGACAAGCGTTCTACCTGGGCGGTGAGGGCATAACGGTCGACTTCGCTTTCGCCCTTGTTCGAGCGAAACCGCGTGTCGTCCAGTTGCAGCAACTTGTCGCCCTTGTCCACCATCTGTCCTTCGCGCACGTAAATCTGGGTGACGATGCCACCCTCCAGGTTCTGGATCACCTGCACTTTGCTCGACGGGATGGCCTTGCCTTCGCCCATGGTCACTTCATCGAGTACCGCAAAGTTGGCCCACAGCAGGGCGCAGATCAGCAGGCCGGCGGTGAGCCACACGATAATCCGTGAACGGCGCGGCGAGTCCTGCAGTGCAGCGCCCGCCAGTTCGGGCATGAATTCGCTGTCGGCGGTTTTGCCAAAACTCTTGAAGTAGCCCGGTGATGAGGGAGTGGCTGACATGGTGGGGCTCCTAGACGGCGGCCGAGCCGACACGGCCCTTGCGCAATGCATCGATCACACTTTCTTTGGGGCCGTCGGCCACGATGCGGCCGTTGTCCAGCACGATCAAACGGTCGACCAGGCTGAGCATCGAGGTGCGGTGCGTGACCAGGAGCAACGTCTTGCCTTTGACCCATAGCTCCAGGCGCTGGCGCAGGGTTTCTTCGCTGCTGTTGTCCATGGCGCTGGTGGGTTCATCCAGCAACAGGATCGGCGGGTCGAGCAGCAGCGCGCGGGCCAGCAACACCGCCTGGCGTTGGCCGCCGGACAGCAGTTGACCGCGCTCGCCCACCGGCCGGTCGAAGCCTTGGGGGTGTTGACGGGCCAGCTCGCTGACGCCGGTCAGTTCGGCCACTTCGAGCATCCGCGCATCGCTGATATAGCGCGCGCCCAGGGTCAGGTTGTCGCGCAGGCTACCGGCCAGCAGCGGCAGATCATGGGCCACATAGCCCACTTGCTGGCGCAGGTCGGCCACGTCCAGTTGCCGCAGGTCGAGACCGTCGAGCAGCAATTGGCCCTCCTCTGGGGTGTAAAAACCCATCACCAGCCGGCCCAGGGTGCTTTTGCCCGAGCCGCTGCGCCCGATAATCCCCACGCGCTCGCCCGCCTTGAGCTGGAAACTGACCTGGCTCAGGGCCGGGGCGTTTTGCCCGGCGTAGTGGAAGGTCACCTGGCTGACTTCCAGGGCGCCCGTCAGTTGCGTGCGTTCCAGGGGGCGCTGTTGCGGGTCGCGCTCCTGGGGCAGGGCCATCAACGCGTCGGTGCTGCGCATGGTCAATTGCGCCTGCTGATAGCGGGTGATCAACCCGGCAATCTGCCCCAGCGGTGCCAGTACCCGGCTGCCGAGCATGTAGGTGGCCACCAGCGCACCGACACTGAGGCTGCCGGCGATGATGCTGTAGACCCCGGCGACAATCGTTGCCATCCCGGAAAACTGCTGGATGAACAACGTGCCATTGGTGGCCAGCGCCGAGAGGTTGCGCGCGTGGCTATCGAGGCGGGTGAGGGCGCCATGGGTGCTTTCCCACTGGTGCTGGCGCTCGCTTTCGGCGCTGCAGGCCTTGAGGGTTTCCAGGCCGCCGAGGGTCTCGATCAACAGCGCCTGGCGTTCGGCGCCCAGGCTCAGGCTTTTTTGCACGGTGTCGCGCAGGCGAGCCTGGATCAGCATCGCAAAGCCGATGGTCAGCGGGAACGCACACAAAGGAATGATCACCAGCCAACCGCCGAGCAGGCCGATCACCACCAGCATCAGCACGGCGAAGGGCAGGTCGATCAGGCTGGTGAGGGTCACGGCGGTGAGAAACTCGCGCAGGCCCTGGAAGTCATGGATGCTCTGGGCGAAACCGCCGATGGTGGCCGGGCGCGCCTTCATCGACATGCCGGTGATGCGCTCGAACAGGGTTGCCGAAAGAATCACGTCGGTCTTCTTGCCGGCGGTGTCCAGCAAGTGGGCGCGCACCACCCGCAGCACCAGCTCGAAACCCGTGCCGATCAGCAGGCCGATCACCAGGACCCACAAGGTCGACGTGGCCTGGTTCGGCACCACGCGATCGTAGGTCTGCATGACAAACAGCGGCACCATCAGGCCCAGCAGGTTGATCAGCAAGCTGGCGAGAATCGCATCGCTGTACAGCCAGCGCGACAGCTTCAAGGTGTCGCGAAACCACGCCTCGACCCGCGGCACCAATGGCGCGCGCAGGTCTTCGATCTCGTGCCGTGGCCGGGCGAACAGGGCCTGGCCGCTGTAGGCCGCGTCGAGCTCCTCGCGGCTGACCCACTGTTCGCCGCCTTCGGCTTCGCTGGGCAGGATCAGCGCCTGGCCATCCTCGCCCCAACGCCGCAGCACCGCGCAGCGGCCTTCGTTGAGCAGCAGCAGCACCGGCAGGTTGAGCGCCGAGATTGCTTTCAAGTCCCGGCGCAATACCCGCGCCTGCAAGCTGGCCCGGGCCGCTGCCCGTGGCAGCAAGTCCAGGCTCAGGCGTTGTTGCGCCAAGGGCAGGCCGGCGCTCAGGCTGGCGCGGCTGACGGTACAGCCATGCAGCTTGCACAGGATCAGCAGGCCGTCGAGCAACGGGTCATCAAAGCTCTGGCGCGGGTCGACACCCGGGTTCAGCGGTTCCATCTGGCTCACGGCGGTCTGCTCCACGTCGTTGGCTACTTCAGGTCAGGCAAGTGGGCTTCGCTTCTGACTTCCGACTGGGCAATGGCTTCGGCCGGCACCACCACGCGCTCCTTGTTCAGCAGCTCGCCCATGTTGGCCAGCACGCGGTACATGGAGAACTCTTCGGTGTAGCGCACTTCGGTGTAGCGCCGGTTGGCGTTGTACAGCTCGTTTTCACTGTCCAGCAGGTCCAGCAGGGTGCGCTGGCCCAGGCCGAACTGATCCTGATAGGCCGCGCGCACCCGTTGGGTGGTTTCGGCATATTCGCGGGCGGTGGGGGTCTGGATGCGTGCGTTGTCCATGGCGTGCCAGGCCAGGTTGAGGTTCTCGTTGAGCATGCGCAGGGCGTTGTTGCGGATGTCCATGGCCTGGTTGATCTTGTGCGAGTCCGACGCCAGGCGGGCCTTGTCGCTGCCGCCACGGAACAGGTTGTAGTTCATCACCACGCCCACCCGCCATTCATTGTCGTGGCCCAGGTCGCCCTGCACATTGTTATTGGCGCCTACCGCAGCCTCGGCGTCGAAGCGTGGGTAGAACGGCGACTTGGCTACTTCGTACTGACTCTCGGCGGCCATCACATCGGACTGGGCGGATTTCAGATAGGGGTTGTTCTCCAGCATGCTGCGCCGCGCACCGAGTTGATCGGCGGGCAACTGACCCTTGATCGAGGCTGGGCTTTCCAGTTCGTCCGGCATGCGCCCGACCACACTATAAAAATTCGATTCGGCGTCTTGCAGGTCGACCATGGCGGTCTGGTAGTTGTTGTCCGCCAGGGCCCGACGGGCGGTGGACTGGTCGCGGTCGGCGGTACTGCCGATGCCACGCTCGGTGCGTAGGCCGATCTGATCGGTGACCCGCAGGTGCGCCTGCAGGTTGTTCTTGGCCAAGGTCAGCAGGTCGCGGCGCTTGAGCACTTCCAGGTACACCTCGACGGTGCGCAGGGCCAGGCTTTCGGCAGTGCCACGGGTGTAATAGGCACGTGAGTTGACCACGGCGCCGGTGCGTTGCACTTCGTTGGAGGTGTTGAAGCCGTCGAACAGCATCTGGCGCAGGCGCAGTTCCGACTGGGTGTAGTTGTCGGTCTCGGTGTGGTGGTTGCCGCCGCGGGCGCGGGTGGTGCTGTTGTCGCTGTAGCCGCGGCCATAGGCGGCATTCAGGTCGAGGCTGGGATAGAAGCCACCCTTGGCGACTTTCACATCTTCGTCGGCCGACAGCCGGCTGTTACGGCTGGCATTGAGTTCCGGGTGAGTGTCCAGCGTGCTTTGGATCGCTTGGGTCAGCGACATCGCTTGGGTGTTGGTGCATGCCATGGCGATCAGAATGGCGCTGCAGAGGGGGGTAAAGACGCGCATGGGAACATCTCCTGTGTATCAGTGCTGCTGGTCTGTCGCCATTTATTTGACGAATTTAGTGGGCAAACCGTCTCAGGCTTGTAACAACAGAGCTAAGAACATTTGCAGGAGGACCTAAGAAGAATTTCTCATAACGTTTATGTCCAAAAAAACTTATGCGTTCTGCGTGAAGCAAGACATTGTTCAAAGCACAAGCCTTGAGTTATGTGCGCTTCGGCGCATTTTCAGGGCCTTGGAAAGTTCAATCGCAAGTGCAAGCGGATCGTGGGGTAGCGGAAAAAAGGGAATTTAAGGGTGACGGTTTTTTGTCACTTGGTCCCTGGGAAGGCTCTCTGCAAGCGGGTCGAAGCGCGGTTTGGCGGCTGATTTGAATCAGTTTTGTGCCACTTCCGGGCGAAGGTCCGGGCCACTGGATCCACTGCATTTGTGCACGTAACCGAGGTGCCGACTACTGGGGTCGGACAGGGAGATAAGCACATGGCCAAGTTAATCGGTGTTGTCAGCAAGGTGGTTGGGGAAGTCTTTGCCGTGGCGGGAGATGGCAGCCGCCGGAGCCTGATCGAAGGCGACCGACTGTTTGCCGGCGAGCAACTGCAGACCGGCGCGGCCGGTGCGGTGGCGGTGCAACTGACCAACGGCCATGAGCTGACCCTGGGGCGCGACAGCAGCCTGGGCCTTTCCCCGCAACTGCTGGCCGGCCAGGCGCCGCAGGTTCATGGGTCTGAAGACCTTGCGCCGAGCCAGGCGCAGTTGACCGATGTGCAGCAACTGCAAAAAGCCATTGCTGCCGGTGCCGACCCGACCCAGACCGGTGAAGCCACGGCTGCTGGCCAGACCGGCAGCACAGCGGCGGGTGAGTTGGGCGGTGGGCACTCCTTTGTGCTGCTGACCGAAGTCGCCGGGCGCGTGGAGCCGGTCATCGGCTTTCCGACGGCGGGCTTTGGCGGTATTCCCGAGTTTCCGTTGTTCCAGGTCGCCGGCCAGCCGGATACCGGCAACGACCAGCCGGTGGTGGTGCCTCCCGACAACCCGGTGAGCCTGGGCGGGCTGGAGGTCGAGGGCGGTGAGTTGACGCTCGACGAGGCCAATCTTGCCCAAGGCTCGGCCAGTAATCCGGCGGCGCTGGTGCAAAGCGGCACCTTCAACGTCTCGGCGCCCGATGGCCTGCAAAGCCTGACCGTGGGCGGCATCAGCGTGGTCAGCGGCGGGGTGGCCAGCAGCTTCCCGCAAACCATCACCACCGGGCTGGGCAACACCCTGAGCATCACCGGCTACAACGCGGCCACCGGGGTGATCAGCTACAGCTATACCTTGACCGGCAATGAGGCCCATCCGTCAGGTGGCGGCACCAACAGCCTGGGCGAACAATTTGCGGTGGTTGCCACCGATAGCGACAACGACACCGCCACCGGTTCCCTGGATATCACCGTGATCGATGACGTGCCCAAGGCGCTGGACGACAGCCACGAGGGCAGTGCTTCGGAAAGCCTGTTGACCCTCAGCGGTAACGTATTGGACAACGACACCCAGGGTGCGGACCGTATCGCCACCGGCCCCATCGTCGGCGGTACCTTCACCGGCCAATATGGCACCCTGGTCCTGGCTGCCGATGGCAGCTACACCTACACGCTGAACACCGCCGACCCCGACTTTGTCACGCTGCAGGGCGGTGGCAACGGTACGGAAACCTTCACCTACACCCTGACCGACGCCGATGGCGACAGCAGCACCGCCAACCTGGTGCTGCAAGTGCATAACAACGACGATCCGGTGGTGATCGGTGGCATCAGCATCAATGGTGCCGACCTGACGCTTTATGAAAAGAACCTGGTGGACGGCAGCAGCCCCGACGCTGGCGCGCTGACCCGCACCGGCAGCCTGACCGTGTCGGCAGCGGACGGCTTGCAGAACCTGTCCGTGGGCGGTATCAGCGTAGTGTCCGGTGGTGTTGCCGCCGGCTTCCCGCAATCGATCGCCACCGGCCTGGGCAATACCCTGACCATCACCGGTTTTGACCCGGCCACCGGAGTAATCACCTACAGCTACACCTTGACCGGCACCGAGGCGCATCCAACGGCGGCGGGGGTGAACGAACTGACCGAAAGCTTCAGCGTGATCGCCAGTGATACCAACAACAGCACGGCCACCAGCACGCTGCATATCAGTGTGGTGGACGACGTACCGGCCGCTGCCGATGACAGCAATGCGCAAGTGGCGTCTGAAAGCCTGTTGACCCTGACTGGCAGCGTGCTGGGCAATGATGTGCAAGGCGCGGATCGGGTCGCCACCGGGCCGGTAACTGCGGGTACGTTCACTGGTACTTATGGCACCTTGCAGCTTTTCGCCGATGGCAGCTATGTGTACACCCTCGATAAGACCGACCCACAGTTCATGGCTCTGAATGGTGGCGGCAGCGGCACTGAAACCTTCACTTATCAATTGAACGACAGCGACGGCGACACCAGCACCGCCAACCTCGTCTTGCAGGTGCATAACAACGACGATCCAGTGGTATTGACTGGTCTTGAAGTGAACGGCGGGGAAGTCACTGCCTACGAGAAAAACCTGCCGCTGGGCAGCGCTATCGATGGGGCTGCTTTGACCCAATCCGGCACCTTCACCGTGACCGCATTGGATGGGCTGAAAAACCTGACTGTGGGCGGTATCAGCGTCGTCAGCAATGGCGTTGCGGCGACCTTCCCGCAATCGGAACCTACTGGCTTCGGCAACACCCTGACCATTACCGGCTACAACGCCAGCACCGGCGTGATCAGCTACAGCTACACGCTCAACGGTACTGATAGCCACCCAACCGGCGCGGATGCCAATAGCATCAGCGAGTCGTTTGCGGTGGTCGCCACGGACAGCAACAACAGCGGCGCCAATGGTTCGCTGGATGTCACTGTGGTCGATGATGTGCCAAAAGCTTTCGACGACAACCCCGGCGGCGTGGCCTCTGAAAGCCAGCTCATCCTCAATGGCAGCGTGCTGGGCAACGATGTGCAAGGCGCGGATCGAATCGCCACCGGCCCGGTAACTGCGGGTACCTTCACCGGTACTTATGGCACCTTGCAGCTCTTCGCCGACGGCAGCTACACCTACACCCTGGACAAAACCGATCCACAGTTTGTCGCCCTGAACGGCGGTGGCAGCGGCACTGAAACCTTCACCTACCAACTGAACGACAGCGACGGCGACACCAGCACCGCCAAGCTCGTCTTGCAGGTTCATAACAACGACGACCCAGTGGTGTTGACTGGCCTTGAAGTGAATGGCGGGGAGGTGACGGTCTACGAGAAAAACCTGCCGTTGGGCAGCGCCAACGATGGGTCTGCATTGACCCAATCCGGCACCTTCACCGTGACCGCACTGGATGGCCTGAAAAACCTCACTGTGGGCGGTATCAGCGTCGTCACCAATGGCGTCGCCGCGACTTTCCCGCAATCGGAACCTACTGGTTTCGGCAACACCCTGACCATCACCGGCTACAACACCAGCACTGGTGTGATCAGCTACAGCTACACCCTCAACGGCACCGACAGCCACCCAACCGGCGCAGGCACTAACAGCATCAGCGAGTCGTTCACGGTGACTGCCACCGACAGCAACAACAGCGGTGCTACGGGCACGTTGGACGTCAATGTGGTCGACGATGTGCCAAAAGCCTTCGACGACAATCCCGGCGGCGTGGCCTCTGAAAGCCTGCTGACCCTGACCGGCAGCGTGCTGGGCAATGACGTACAAGGCGCCGACCGCATCGCCACCGGCCCGGTCACGCCAAACACCATTGTTGGCACCTACGGCACCCTGCAATTGTTTGCCGATGGCAGCTATGTCTACACCCTCGACAAGACCGATCCGCAGTTCATGGCCTTGAATGGCGGTGGCAGCGGCACTGAAACCTTCACCTATCAATTGAACGACAGCGACGGTGATACCAGTACCGCCAACCTCGTCTTGCAGGTCCATAACAACGACGATCCAGTGGTACTGACGGGCCTTGAGGTGAACGGCGGGGAAGTCACTGTCTACGAGAAAAACCTGCCATTGGGCAGCGCTATCGATGGGCCTGCTCTGACCCAATCCGGCACCTTCACCGTGACCGCATTGGACGGCCTGAAAAACCTCACGGTGGGCGGTATCAGCGTCGTCACCAACGGCGTCGCCGCGACGTTCCCGCAATCGGAACCCACCGGTTTCGGCAACACCCTGACCATCACCGGCTACAACGCCAGCACCGGTGTAATCAGCTACAGCTACACCCTCAACGGCACTGACAGCCACCCAACGGGCGCGGATGCCAACAGCATCAGCGAGTCGTTTGCGGTGGTCGCCACGGACAGCAACAACAGCGGCGCTACGGGCACGTTGGACGTCAATGTGGTCGACGATGTGCCAAAAGCCTTCGACGACAACCCCGGCGGCGTGGCCTCTGAAAGCCAGCTCATCCTCAGCGGCAGCGTGCTGGGCAACGATGTGCAAGGCGCTGATCGGGTCGCCACCGGCCCAGTAACTGCGGGTACGTTCACTGGTACTTATGGCACCCTGCAGCTCTTCGCCGACGGCAGCTACACCTACACCTTGGACAAAACCGATCCACAGTTTGTCGCCCTGAACGGCGGTGGCAGCGGCACTGAAACTTTCACCTACCAACTGAACGACAGCGACGGAGACACCAGCACCGCCAAGCTGGTGCTACAGGTGCATAACAACGACGACCCAGTAGTACTGACGGGCCTTGAAGTAAACGGCGGCGAAGTCACCGTCTACGAGAAAAACCTGCCATTGGGCAGCGCCAACGATGGGCCTGCTTTGACCCAATCCGGCACCTTCACCGTGACCGCCTTGGATGGCCTGAAAAACCTCACGGTGGGCGGTATCAGCGTCGTCACCAATGGCGTCGCCGCGACTTTCCCGCAATCGGAACCCACCGGTTTCGGCAACACCCTGACCATCACCGGCTACAACGCTAGCACCGGTGTAATCAGCTACAGCTACACCCTCAACGGCACTGACAGCCACCCAACCGGCGCAGGCACCAATAGCATCAGTGAGTCGTTCGCGGTAACTGCCACCGACAGCAACAACAGCGGCGCTACGGGCACGTTGGACGTCAATGTGGTCGACGATGTGCCAAAAGCCTTCGACGACAACCCCGGCGGCGTGGCCTCTGAAAGCCAGCTGACCCTGACCGGCAGCGTGCTGGGTAACGATGTGCAAGGTGCTGATCGGGTCGCCACCGGCCCGGTCACGCCAAACACCATCGTCGGTACTTACGGCACACTGCAACTGTTTGCCGATGGCAGCTACACCTACACCCTCGATAAGACCGATCCACAGTTTGTCGCCCTGAATGGCGGTGGCAGCGGCACTGAGACTTTCACTTATCAATTGAATGACAGCGACGGTGATACCAGTACCGCCAACCTCGTCTTGCAGGTGCATAACAACGACGATCCAGTGGTGTTGACTGGCCTTGAAGTGAATGGCGGGGAAGTCACCGTTTACGAGAAAAACTTGCCATTGGGCAGCGCTATCGATGGGTCTGCTTTGACCCAATCCGGCACCTTTACTGTGACCGCATTGGATGGACTGAAAAATCTGACTGTGGGCGGTATCAGCGTCGTCAGCAATGGCGTTGCGGCGACCTTCCCGCAATCGGAGCCCACCGGTTTTGGTAACACCCTGACCATCACCGGCTACAACGCCAGCACTGGCGTGATCAGTTACAGCTACACCCTCAACGGCACTGACAGCCACCCAACCGGCGCAGGCACTAACAGCATCAGTGAGTCGTTTGCGGTAACTGCCACCGACAGCAACAACAGCGGCGCTACGAGCACGTTGGACGTCAATGTGGTCGACGATGTGCCAAAAGCCTTCGACGACAATCCCGGCGGCGTGGCCTCTGAAAACCAGCTCACACTGACCGGCAGCGTGCTGGGCAACGATGTGCAAGGTGCTGATCGGGTCGCCACCGGCCCCGTCACGCCAAATACGATTGTTGGTACCTACGGCACACTGCAATTGTTTGCCGATGGCAGCTATGTCTACACCCTGGACAAGACCGATCCGCAGTTCATGGCTCTGAATGGTGGTGGCAGCGGGACTGAGACTTTCACTTACCAACTGAACGACAGCGATGGCGATACCAGCACCGCCAACCTCGTCTTGCAGGTGCATAACAACGACGACCCAGTAGTACTGACGGGCCTGGAAGTAAACGGCGGCGAAGTCACCGTCTACGAGAAAAACCTGCCGTTGGGCAGCGCCAACGATGGGGCTGCATTGACCCAATCCGGCACCTTCACCGTGACCGCACTGGATGGCCTGAAAAATCTGACTGTGGGCGGCATCAGCGTCGTCACCAATGGCGTCGCCGCGACTTTTCCGCAATCGGAACCTACTGGCTTCGGCAACACCCTGACCATCACCGGCTACAACACTAGCACCGGTGTAATCAGCTACAGCTACACCCTCAACGGCACTGACAGCCACCCAACCGGCGCAGGCACTAACAGCATCAGCGAGTCGTTCACGGTAACTGCCACCGACAGCAACAACAGCGGCGCTACGGGCACGTTGGACGTCAATGTGGTCGACGATGTGCCAAAAGCCTTCGACGACAATCCCGGCGGCGTGGCCTCTGAAAGCCAGCTCACACTGACCGGCAGCGTGCTGGGCAATGACGTACAAGGCGCGGATCGAATCGCAACCGGCCCGGTAACTGCGGGTACCTTCAACGGTACTTATGGCACCTTGCAGCTCTTCGCCGACGGCAGCTACACCTACACCCTGGACAAAACCGACCCACAGTTTGTCGCCCTGAACGGCGGTGGCAGCGGCACTGAAACCTTCACCTATCAATTGAACGACAGTGACGGCGATACCAGCACCGCCAAGCTGGTGCTACAGGTGCATAACAACGACGACCCAGTAGTACTGACCGGCCTGGAAGTAAACGGCGGCGAAGTCACGGTCTACGAGAAAAACCTGCCGTTGGGCAGCGCCAACGATGGGTCTGCATTGACCCAATCCGGCACCTTCACCGTGACCGCACTGGATGGCCTGAAAAATCTGACTGTGGGCGGTATCAGCGTCGTCACCAATGGCGTCACCGCGACTTTTCCGCAATCGGAACCTACTGGCTTCGGCAACACCCTGACCATCACCGGCTACAACGCCAGCACCGGTGTAATCAGCTACAGCTACACCCTCAACGGCACTGACAGCCACCCAACCGGCGCAGGTACTAACAGCATCAGCGAGTCGTTCACGGTGACCGCCACCGACAGCAACAACAGCGGCGCTACGGGCACGTTGGACGTCAATGTGGTCGACGATGTGCCAAAAGCCTTCGACGACAATCCCGGCGGCGTGGCCTCTGAAAGCCAGCTCACACTGACCGGCAGCGTGCTGGGCAATGACGTACAAGGCGCGGATCGGATCGCCACCGGGCCGGTCACACCTAACACTATTGTCGGTACTTACGGCACGCTGCAACTGTTTGCCGACGGCAGCTACACCTACACCCTCGACAAGACCGACCCCCAATTTATCGCCCTGCACGGCGGGGGGAACGGTACCGAGACTTTCACCTACCAGTTGAACGACAGTGACGGCGATACCAGCACCGCCAAGTTGGTGCTCCAGGTGCATAACAACAACGACCCGGTAGTGCTCACCGGCCTGGATCTGACTGGCGGGGAGTTGACCGTCTTTGAAAAAAACCTGGTCGATGGTTCCAACCCGAACACGCCCTTGTTGACTCAGACCGGTACCTTCACCGTGACCGCCCTGGATGGTTTGAAAAACCTCACGGTCGGTGGCCTGAATGTGGTGACCAACGGGGTGGTTGCCACCTTCCCGCTGTCGGAAGGTACCCTGCTGGGCAACAGCTTTGTTGTCACTGGCTACGACCCCAACACCGGGGTGGTCAGCTACCGCTACACCCTGCTCGACAACGAAACGCACCCCAATGCCAGCGGTGCCAACAGCCTGTCCGAGCAAATTCCGGTCACGGCCAGCGATTACGACACCAATACGGCGACGGGCACGATCGATATCAACATCATCGATGACCTGCCCATCGCCAATCCCGATGTGCGCTCGGTAGCAGAGGGCGGTGTGGTCAGCGTCAATGTGTTGGGCAATGATGTCGGCGGTGCCGACAGCCCCACCCTGGCGGGTGCGGTGGTCGGGGTGCGGGCAGGGAGTAATGTCGGTACGCCGGCCAGTGGTGGCCTGGGCGGGAATATCACCGGCAGCTTCGGCTACCTGACCCTGGATGCGAACGGCAACGCCGTGTATCACAGCAACCCTAACTCGGTGAACCCACCGGGAGCGGTGGATACCTTTGTCTACACCGTGCGTGATGCAGACGGTGACTTGAGCACCACGACCCTGACCATCAATGTGGCCGACAGCGGCCTGGTGGCTAGCGTCGACAGCGATGTCACGGTCTACGAAAAAGCCCTGGACCTGAAACTCGATGGCCTCGACCTGGCGCCCGGCACTGTGATCGGCAGCGACCCGACCGCCACCAGCGAAACGGCCACTGGCACCCTGGTGGGCTCGACCACCGGCGGCACTGGCCCGTTGAGTTTCAGCCTGGTCGGCAGTGCGACGGGCAGCTATGGGCAGATCCTGCTCAATGCCAATGGCACCTACACCTACACCCTGACGTCGGCACCGAAGACCTTGCCCAACAGCAATGACGGGCCGAATGTGCTGACCGAGACCTTCACCTACAAGGTCACCGACCAATTGGGCAACTCCACCACCAGCAGCATCGTGGTGAGTATTGTCGACGACATGCCAATAGTGGTGTCCAGCGCGCGTGAGGTCACGGCGACGGAGGTGGATTCCAACCTGCTGCTGATCATCGACATTTCCGGCAGCATGAATGACGCGTCTGGGGCCGGCGGTACGCGGCTCGACCTGGCCAAGGCGTCCATCACCCAGTTGCTTAACCGCTATGACGATATGGGCGACGTGAAGGTGCAGATCGTGACCTTCAACGACAGCTCGCAACAGTTGAGCAGCCAATGGGTCAGCGTCGCCACGGCCAAGACCCTGGTCAACGGCCTCACCGCGTTCAATGGCACCAACTACGACTCGGCCCTGGGCACTGCGCAGACTGCGTACGGCACCGCCGGCAAGCTGGAGGGTGCGCAGAACGTGGCGTACTTCTTCTCGGACGGTAACCCCACCACATCCAACACCAATAACCCGAACAACCCTGGCAACGTGGTCAACCCGGAGTACGGCGACGGTATCGATGCCACAGAAGAAGGCGTATGGCGGGCCTTCCTCGATGCCAACGGCATCAAGGCCTATGCCATAGGCCTTGGCGCGGGCGTCAACAGCATTTACCTGGACCCGGTGGCCTACGACGGCAGCACCCACACCAATACCAATGCGGTAGTGGTTGCCAACCTGGCGGGCCTGGATGCGGTGCTGGCCGGCACGGTGCAGGGCGCGCCAGTCACGGGGAGCCTGCTGACGGATGGCACATTTGGTGCCGACGGTGGCTTCGTCAAATCCCTGACTGTGGATGGCATCACCTACACCTACAACCCGGCGGCGGGGGGCTCGATGAGTGCCAACCTGCCGGGCGGGCACGGCACGTTCGACACCGTCAGCAACAGTATTACCATCACCACCAACCAGGGCGGCACGCTGATCGTCGACATGGACAACGGCGAGTTCCGCTACAACCCGCCGAAATTGACGGGCTCGCTGGTCACCGAAACCTTTGGCGTGACCGTCAGCGATAACGACGGCGACCTGGCGACCTCCAGCCTGGTGGTCAAGGTCAACCCCAACGTGGCACCGGTGGCCGGTGATGACCATGTGATCACCAATATCCTGTCGGGCAACATTGTGGTGCCTGCGCAGTTGCTGCTGGCCAATGACAGCGATGCCAACCATGACAACCTGACGCCTATCCCCACCAGTTTTCCAACCGGCTGGGTGGCCAAGGGTGCGGCGTTTACCGGGACTGGGGACAGAACGGTCACCGGTACAAGCCTGGGGGATGTACGTACCTCGTTTGCCGATATCGGGGCCCTGACCGCAGCCCTTGCGATCACCGGCAATCTCAGCAGTGTCGGCGGCACTACGCCCGACGATCGCGTGACGGTCACTCTCAAGGCGGGGGAGACCCTCAACCTGGATCACAACCGGCCGGTCGGTAACATCGTCATGACCTATTCGCTCAACGGTGGCGGCGAGCTCCCTCTCACGAATGGCGCGACGCTGACTGCGTTAACGGACGGTAGCTATCAGATTCACATTGCCAACACCACCAATCCAACAGGTGGCAACGCCAATGGCGCAGAAAGCTACCGGTTAGATATGAAGATCAACTATGCCGGCGCCCAGGACTACACGCCGGACTACCACGGTAACTACTCGGTCAGCGATAACCACGGCGGCAGCGACAGCGCCGCCGTAGACATCACCTACCAGGCCGGCACCACCCTCACCGGTACCAACGGTGATGACATCCTCATGGCCGGGCCCGGTAACAACATCCTCAATGGCGGCGATGGCAATGATGTACTGAGTGCTGGCAATGGCAACAACGAGATGCACGGCGGCAATGGCAATGACCTGCTGTTCAGTGGCATCGGCAATGACCTGCTCGATGGTGGAGCGGGCATCGATACAGTGAGTTACGCCAATGCCACGTCGGGCGTGACCGTCAACCTTGGCACGGTGGGAGGGCAAATCACGGGGGGCGCCGGGACCGATACATTGCAGGCCCTGGAGAACCTGATCGGTTCCAACTTCAACGACTTCCTCACCGGCAACGGCAGCAACAACCTGATCTCGGGCGGGCTGGGCAATGACACCCTCAAGGGCGAGGGCGGCGATGACATCCTGATCGGTGGTCCGGGCAACAACACCCTGACCGGCGGCGCGGGTGCCGACACCTTCCAATACCTCACCGGCGGTAGCGGGCACGACGTCATCACCGACTTTACCGTGGGCACCGATAAGCTGGACCTGTCGCAATTGCTGCAAGGGGAGAATGCGACGACGGCGTCCCTGGATGATTACCTGCACTTCAAGGTGGTGAGCGGCACGACCACCATCGACATCAGCTCTGTTGCAGGGGCCACGGCTACCCAGACCATTGACCTGGCCGGCGTCAACCTGGCGACCCAATACGGCGTGACACCGGGGGCGGGTGGCCTGATTGCGGGTGGGGCAGACACGGCGACCATCATTAACGGGATGCTCAACGATCATTCATTGAAGGTGGATACCGTGTAACTCCTGTGGCCAGGGAGCTGTTCTGGCAGAGGGGCTGTTGTGGAGAGGGGGCTGTCGTGGCGAGGGGGCTTGTCCCCCGCTGGGCTGCGCAGCAGCCCCAATTCCTAAGATCCACTGCGCTTTATCAGATACACCGAAGTGGCATGTTTTGGGGCTGCTGCGCAGCCCAGCGGGGGACAAGCCCCCTCGCCACAACAGTCCCTAGCCATAACAGCCCCTCTCCACCGACAGCCCTGGGCTTTAGTTCATTGAGTTATAAGCACCACACTTTGCGTGATATGGCCCGCCAGCGTTTGCCGGTATGATAGGCGCCCCCGCAGTCTGGATTGCGAATACGCCATGACCTTGCAGTACCCAACCATCGCCGATTGCGTCGGCAACACCCCCCTGGTCCGCTTGCAGCGCATGGCGGGTAACACCAGCAATACCTTGCTGCTCAAGCTCGAGGGTAATAACCCGGCAGGCTCGGTCAAGGACCGCCCGGCGTTGTCGATGATCACCCGCGCCGAGTTGCGCGGTCAGATCAAGCCCGGCGACACCCTGATCGAAGCCACCTCCGGCAATACCGGGATTGCCCTGGCCATGGCCGCGGCGATCAAGGGCTACAAGATGATCCTGATCATGCCCGACAACGGCAGCGCCGAGCGCAAGGCGGCGATGACCGCCTATGGTGCCGAGCTGTTGCTGGTCACCCCGGAAGAAGGCATGGAAGGCGCGCGCGATCTCGCCGAGCGCATGGCCGCCGAAGGCCGTGGCCAGGTCCTGGACCAGTTCGCCAACGGTGACAACCCGGAAGCGCACTACGCCAGCACCGGCCCGGAAATCTGGCGCCAGACCCAGGGCACCATCACCCATTTCGTCAGCTCCATGGGCACCACCGGTACCATCATGGGTAACTCGCGCTACCTCAAGGAGCAGAACCCGGCGATCCAGATCGTTGGCCTGCAACCGATGGAAGGCGCGGCGATCCCCGGTATCCGCCGCTGGCCCGAGGAGTATCTGCCAAAGATCTACAACGCCGCCCGCGTCGATCGCATCATCGACATGGCCCAGCGTGAAGCCGAAGACACCACCCGTCGCCTGGCCCGTGAAGAAGGCATCTTCTGCGGTGTGTCCTCGGGTGGCGCTGTGGCCGGCATGTTGCGCTTGTCTGCAGAACTGGAAAACGCGGTGATCGTCGCGATCATCTGTGACCGAGGCGACCGTTACCTGTCGACCGGCATTTTCGACGCGCCCAACTGATGGCCAAGCAAGAGCGAGGCCTGCGTTTCCAGCCAACGGGCGGTAATCGGGCGCCACAAATCCCGGTCGGTAAAAAACAGCGCCTGACCATCGAACGCCTGGCCAACGATGGCCGGGGTATCGTGTTTTTCGAGGGCCGCACCTGGTTTGTAGTGGGTGCACTGGCCGGCGAAGAGGTCGAGGCGCGGGTGCTGGGTGCCCATGGCAAAGTGGTCGAGGCCCGCACCGAACGGGTGTTCAAGGCCAGCGAACTGCGTCGCCCGGCGCCGTGCGCCCATGCCGGCCGTTGTGGCGGTTGCAGCCTGCAACACTTGCCCCACGACGAACAGCTTGCCCTGAAACAGCGCATGCTCGCCGAGCAATTGTCCCGTGTTGCCGGGGTCGAGCCCCAGGAGTGGGCCGCGCCGTTGAGCGGGCCCGAGTTCGGCTATCGCCGCCGGGCCCGCGTGGCCGTGCGCTATGACGTCAAGGCCAAGCGCCTGGACGTTGGCTTTCGCGCCGTGGCCAGCCAGGACATCGTGGCCATCGATGATTGCCCGGTGCTGGTACAGGCCTTGCAACCGATCATGCAACGCCTGCCCAACATGTTGCGGCGCCTGAGCAAACCTCAGGCCCTGGGGCATGTGGAGTTGTTCAGTGGCTCGTCGATTGCCGTGTTGCTACGGCATATGGCGCCGCTGTCGGATGCCGACCTGGTGGTGCTGCAAGAATTCTGTGCCTTCCATGATGCCCAGTTGTGGCTGCATGGAGAGGGCGAGCCCCAGCCGTTCGCGGCCGGGGCGGGCCTGGGCTATCGTCTGCAGCAGTGGGACTTGGACCTGGCTTACCGGCCTGGGGATTTTGTGCAGGTCAACGCCGGGGTCAACGAAGCGATGGTTGCCCAGGCGCTGGATTGGCTGGCACCACGTTCCGACGAACGGGTGCTGGACCTGTTCTGCGGCCTTGGCAACTTTGCCCTGCCTCTGGCGCGCCAAGTGCGTGAAGTGGTGGCGGTAGAGGGCGTGCAGGCCATGGTGGACCGCGCGGCGCTGAATGCCGCAAGCAACAATTTGCATAATGTGCAGTTTTTTCAGGCCGATTTGTCCCAGCCTTTGAGTGATGCGCAGTGGGCCAAAGCAGGCTTTTCTGCGGTACTCTTGGACCCACCCCGCGATGGTGCCCTGGAGGTTGTGCGCAAGCTCGCCACTCTGGGGGCTGATCGCCTGGTGTATGTGTCCTGCAATCCAGCCACGCTGGCGCGGGACACTGTCGAGTTGGTCAAGCAAGGCTACCGGCTAAAACGTGCCGGGATCCTCGATATGTTTCCGCAAACTGCGCATGTCGAGGCGATGGCGTTATTTGAAGCGAGCTAGGATGCTCGCTTAGTCCGACTGGCCTGCGTTCTCCAGGGCCTGTGACCTGCCAGGGAGTTCGCGTTACAAAGGTCAGCGATTTTGACGCGCTACAGGCGCGTCGTAGGGAAGGTAAGCAAGATGGTACAGGTGAGAGCACACCAGCCGATCAACACCGACGGCAGTATCAATCTCGAGGCATGGCTGGATCATGCCATCAGTGTCGATCCGGCACTGGACCGTGAAGCCTTGAAAGCCGCCTGCGAGTTCGCTCGCGAGGCAGAACAGCAAGACAATGCGGCCAAGAACCTCTGGGCCGAAGGAACATCCAGTTTTCGTACCGGGCTTGAAATCGCCGAGATCCTCGCCGACCTCAAGCTGGACCAGGATTCGCTGATCGCCGCGGTGCTCTATCGCGGTGTGCGCGAAGGGCATATTGCGTTGCCGCTGGTCAGCCAGCGTTTCGGCGCGGTGGTGGCCAAGCTGATTGATGGCGTGTTGCGTATGGCTGCGATCAGCGCCAGCCTCAGCCCGCGCCAGTCGATGGTGCTCGGCACCCAGGGCCAGGTGGAAAACCTGCGCAAGATGCTGGTGGCGATGGTCGACGACGTACGCGTCGCGCTGATCAAGCTGGCCGAGCGCACCTGCGCGATCCGTGCGGTGAAAACCGCCGATGACGAAAAGCGTAACCGGGTTGCCCGTGAGGTCTTCGATATCTACGCGCCCCTGGCTCACCGCCTGGGCATCGGCCATATCAAGTGGGAGCTGGAGGACTTGTCCTTCCGCTACCTGGAGCCCGATCAATACAAACAGATCGCGACCCTGCTGCATGAGCGGCGGTTGGATCGTGAGCGTTTCATCAGCGATGTGATGGGCCAGTTGCGCTCGGAATTGCAGGCTACCGGTGTCGAAGCCGATATCAGCGGCCGGGCAAAGCACATCTATTCGATCTGGCGCAAAATGCAGCGCAAGGGCCTGGCCTTCAGCCAGATCTACGACGTGCGCGCCGTGCGTGTGCTGGTGCCGGAAATGCGCGACTGCTACACCGCGCTGGGTATCGTCCATACGCTGTGGCGGCACATTCCCAAAGAGTTCGACGACTACATCGCCAACCCCAAGGAGAACGGCTACCGCTCGCTGCACACGGCGGTGATCGGCCCCGAGGGCAAGGTGCTGGAAGTGCAGATCCGTACCCACGCCATGCACGAAGAGGCAGAGTTGGGCGTGTGTGCGCACTGGCGCTACAAGGGTACCGACGTCAAGTCGGGCTCCAACCAGTACGAAGAGAAAATCTCCTGGCTGCGCCAAGTACTGGAATGGCACGAAGAACTGGGGGATATCGGCGGCCTGGCCGAGCAACTGCGGGTGGATATCGAGCCCGACCGGGTCTACATCTTCACCCCCGACGGCCACGCCATCGACTTGCCCAAGGGGGCGACGCCGCTGGACTTTGCCTACCGCGTGCACACCGAGATCGGCCACAACTGCCGTGGCGCCAAGATCAACGGGCGCATCGTGCCGCTCAACTACAGCCTGCAGACTGGTGAGCAGGTCGAGATCATCACCAGCAAGCACGGTACGCCGAGCCGCGACTGGCTGAACCCGAACCTGGGCTACATCACCACGTCGCGTGCGCGGGCGAAGATTGTCCACTGGTTCAAGCTGCAGGCGCGGGACCAGAACGTCGCCGCCGGCAAGACCTTGCTCGAGCGCGAGCTGGGTCGCCTGGGCCTGCCCCAGGTGGATTTCGACAAGTTGGCCGAAAAGGCCAACATGAAGATTGCCGAAGACATGTTCGCTGCCCTCGGTGCCGGCGACCTGCGCCTGGCGCAGTTGGTCAACCTGGCCCAGCAACTGGTGGAACCGGAGCGTGGCAGCGAGCAACTGGAACTGATCCCACGCAAGGCCACCGGCTACAAGCCGGGCAAGCGCGGCGATATCCAGATCCAGGGCGTAGGCAACCTGATGACCCAGATGGCTGGCTGCTGCCAGCCGTTGCCGGGCGATGCCATCGTCGGCTACATCACCCAGGGCCGTGGGGTGAGCATTCACCGCCAGGACTGCGCCTCGGTGCTGCAGTTGGGCGGGCGTGAGCCGGAGCGGATCATCCAGGTCAGTTGGGGGCCGGTGCCGGTGCTCACCTACCCGGTGGACATCATCATCCGTGCCTACGACCGCTCGGGTCTGCTGCGGGACGTTTCGCAAGTGCTGCTCAATGAGCGGATCAACGTACTGGCAGTCAATACCCGCTCGAACAAAGAGGACAACACTGCACTGATGTCCCTGACCATCGAGATTCCGGGGCTGGACGCGTTGGGGCGGTTGCTGGGGCGTATCTCCCAGTTGCCGAACATCATCGAGACGCGGCGTAACCGCACGCCATAAATCGCTGGATGAGCGCGGTCTAAAATGTGGGAGCGGGCTTGCTCGCGAAAGCGGTGGATCAGTCAATATATTCGGCGACTGACACAACGCCATCGCGAGCAAGCCCGCTCCCACATTTGATCCTCAGCGCTCCCCGAACAGAGATTGACCGATGTATTCACTTGAAGACCTGCTGCACCTGATGAACCGCCTGCGCGACCCGCAATATGGTTGCCCGTGGGACATCAAGCAAACCTACGCCAGCATCGTGCCCCATACCCTGGAAGAAGCCTACGAGGTCGCCGACGCCATCGAGCGCGGGGATTTTGATCATCTGCAAGGCGAGTTGGGCGACCTGTTGTTCCAGGTGGTGTATTACAGCCAATTGGCCCGGGAAGAAGGGCGCTTCGAGTTCGCCGGGGTGGTGGACAGCATCACCCGCAAGCTGATTCGCCGGCATCCCCATGTGTTCCCCACCGGCGACCTTTATGCGCCGCTGGATATCCCTCAGTTAAGTGAAGAACAGGTCAAGGAGCGCTGGGAAGCCATCAAGGCGCAGGAGCGCGCAGAAAAGTCTGACGCCCCCGAGCAACTGTCCCTGCTCGATGACGTGCCCAGCGCCTTGCCGTCACTGTCCCGTGCGGCCAAATTGCAAAAACGCGCGAGCCAGGTAGGCTTTGACTGGCCAGCGGCGTTACCGGTGGTGGATAACGTGCGTGAAGAGCTCGATGAGGTGCTCGAAGCCATGGCCGACAACGACCCGGCAGCGATTGCCGATGAAGTCGGTGACCTGCTGTTTGCGGCGGTCAACCTGGCTCGGCACCTCAAGGTGGACCCGGAAACCGCCCTGCGCGGTGCCAATGCCAAATTCGAAAGGCGATTCCGATTTATCGAACAGGCATTGCGCGACACCCACCGTCCCATGGAAGATTGCACCCTCGAAGAGTTGGACGCCCTGTGGGGTGAAGCCAAACGCCAGGAAAAGAATGTGTCCAACTGCGGTTGAGCAGTTGCCTAAGTGAGTAAGCACCATGAGCATTTCCCTTCGCGACCAGTTGCTCAAAGCAGGCCTGGTCAATCAGAAGCAGGCCAAGCAGGTCGGCAAAGACAAGCAGAAGCAGCAGCGCCTGGTTCACAAAGGCCAGGCCCAGGCCGATGACACCCAGCAGCGCCAGGCCCTGGAAGCGCAGGCCGAGAAGGTCAAGCGCGACCAGGAGCTCAACCGTCAGCAGCAGGAAAAGGTCGAGGCCAAGGCCCGTGCCGCGCAGGTCAAGCAATTGATCGAGACCTCGCGCCTGCCCAAGCTGACCACCGAGGACTACTACAACTTTGTTGACGACAAGAAGGTCAAGCGCCTGTCGGTCAACACCTTGATGCGCAACAAGCTGAGCAACGGCTCGTTGGCGATTGTCCACCATGGCGGTAGTTACGAAGTGATTCCACGGGAGGCCGCCCTGAAAATCCAGGAGCGCGCGCCTGAACGCATCGTCCAGCTCAACATCCTCACCGAGACCCAGGTGCCGGATGAGGACGATCCATACGCCGCGTACCAGATCCCTGATGATCTGATGTGGTAACAACCTTGCGGTTGTAAGCGGGGCTGTTGTGGCAGGCGTGCTTGTTGTGGCGAGCGGGCTTGCCCCGCGCTGGGCTGCGAAGCGGCCCCAAAACGTAAGCTCACCGTTGTAACTTAAAGATCGCGGCCGGCCTTATTGGGCCTGCTTCGCAGTCCAGCGCGGGGCAAGCCCGCTCGCCACAACAAGCCCGCTCGCCACAAACACTTCCACCTCCGTGGTCACAGCCACGGAGCGGCCCATAGCACTCCAGTGAGTCAGGAGCTGGATGCCTGGCGTTTCATCTCGAGGGTTTCGAGCTCGTTTTTATAATTGTGGGCGTCGCACTCGTTGTGAAACATGCCTACCAGCAGGTCTTGTTGATGCACATCCCAGATATGAATGCCGTGGGCCAGGGCCTCGTGGGACATATGGGCATCGTCGCGTTCAGTTACTTTTACTGTCATCTGCTTGCTCCAGTCTCTGGTTGATCTGCGGCAAGGCGTCGCAGGCCTTTGTTATATATTTTGTTAGCTTGCTAAGTAAACTGACTTTGCGTGCAACAATTCATTGCAGTAGCCGCAACAATGCTCCAGGCCCCGTAAACCGCGACATTGCGTCGCAGGAGGGGGCGGTTTATGACAAAAGTTTCATGTTTGTTAGGCTGTTTAGACCTGTAGGCGCCGGCTTGCCGGCGATAGCGGTATCAGCCACCCATGAAAAAATCCAGGCGAAAAAAAGCCCCGCAGTTAGCGGGGCTCTTTCAATCAATCAACGATCAGCTGCCTTTCACAGCCTTGCCATTGACCGTACCGTCCAACAGCATGATGTTGTATTCCTTACCGTCGGTTTCGACTTGTTGCAGGCGAACCAGCAGGTAGTCCCAATCCTTGGCAAACCACATCACCGTGGTGCGCTTGCTTTGCGTCGGATCGCGCACGCGCTCAACCTTGATGGCGTCGATCTTGCCGGCCTTGGTGTCGACTTTCTCGGTGCCCAGTACGCGGAAGTCATAGGTCTCGACTTCGCCGTCATCCACTACCTGGTAACTCATGGTTTTCTTGCCGGCCGCTACGTCATGCTGAAGTGCCAACTGGTAGGTGGATTTATCGACCATACCGCGGTTCAGTGGGATCTTGACCGCGTCGCCGCGATCGGTACCGGTGACCATCTTGGCGGTCCAGTCGAAGTCTAGGTCGGCCTTCTTGGCTTTGCCCAGGCCACCACGTTCAAAGTGGTAGGACTGGGGCAGCAGGGTGTCCTTGTCCAGGGTCAGGGTGCTTTCTTCCGTCAGGCTGGCGATCATCATCGAGGCCTTGAAGCTGAGCTTCCAGACGCCGTTACCGGTGCTTTCCAGGCTGCGGGAGGCTTGGCCGCTCATGGGCAACTGCTTCCAGTCGGCGGTGTAGCTGGCGGAGAAAGGCTGTAGATCTGCCGCGTGCACGGTAGGCAGGGCAAGCAGAGCAAAAGCGAAGAGCAGGGCACGACGCATAAAATCTCCTAGGTACGAATCAAGTGGCCGCTGGCCGCAAGTAACTGGCCGTCCAACAATGCACCTTGTTCACCGAGCACCAAGCGTCCTTCGGCAAACCAGCGAACCGCCAGCGGGTAAATCCTGTGTTCCTGGGTGTGAACCCGTTGCGCAAGGCTCTGCGCCGAGTCCGCAGACTCTACCGGAACTACTGCCTGTACGACCAGAGGCCCGCCATCGAGTTCCTCGGTGACAAAGTGCACGCTGCAGCCGTGCTCTGTATCTCCGGCCTCAAGGGCCCGTTGGTGGGTATGTAACCCTTTGTATTTGGGCAGCAGGGAAGGGTGGATATTCAGCAGGCGCCCCTGGTAGTGGCGCACGAAGTCAGCGCTGAGAATGCGCATGAAACCGGCGAGGACCACGAGCTTGGGATTGAAGGCGTCGATCAGTTCGATCAAGGCTGCATCGAAGGCCTCGCGACCGTCGAACGCCTTGTGATCCAGGGAGCGGGTATCGATACCCGCGTCCTGGGCGCGTTGCAGGCCGTAGGCGTCGCTGCGGTTGGAAATCACCGCAGCGATGCGCACCGGGCTGTCGCCGGCGCGCGTGCTATCGATCAGGGCCTGCAAGTTACTGCCGGTGCCGGAAAGCAGCACCACGACATCACAGGTTGCTGGCATCAGTGAGCCTTGAGGTTCTTCAGTTCAACCTGGGCAGCACCTTCGGCAGCGGTGGCGATCTGGCCGATCACCCATGGCTGCTCGCCGGCTTCACGCAGTACGTTCAGCGCAGTTTCCACGTGCTCTTGAGCGACGCAGATGACCATGCCCACGCCGCAGTTCAGCACGCGGTGCATCTCGGTTTCATTGACGTTGCCTTGCTCTTGCAGCCAGTCGAAGACCGCCGGGCGCTGCCAGCTGGCCACGTCGACGATGGCCTGGGCGCCTTTTGGCAGCACGCGCGGGATGTTGTCCAGCAGGCCGCCACCGGTGATGTGGGCCATGGCCTTGACTGCGCCAGTGTCCTTGATCAGCTTGAGCAATGGCTTGACGTAGATGCGGGTCGGGGCCATCAGCAGGTCGGTCAAGGGCTTGCCGTCGAGCTGGGTGTTCTCGATGTCGGCGCCGGACACTTCGATGATCTTGCGGATCAGCGAGTAGCCGTTGGAGTGCGGGCCGGACGATGGCAGGGCCAGCAGGGCGTCGCCAGCGGCCACCTTGGAACCGTCGATGATCTCGGCTTTTTCTACAACGCCGACGCAGAAGCCGGCCAGGTCGTAGTCTTCGCCTTCGTACATGCCCGGCATTTCAGCGGTTTCGCCGCCGACCAGGGAGCAACCCGACAATTCGCAGCCAGCGCCGATACCGGTGACCACTTGTGCAGCGGTCTCCACGTTCAGCTTGCCGGTGGCGTAGTAGTCGAGGAAGAACAACGGCTCGGCGCCACATACCACCAGGTCGTTGACGCACATGGCTACCAGGTCGATGCCGATGGTGTCGTGCTTGTTCAGGTTCAGCGCCAGGCGCAGCTTGGTGCCCACGCCGTCGGTGCCGGAGACCAGCACAGGCTGCTTGTAGCCGGCCGGGATCTCGCAGAGGGCGCCGAAACCGCCCAGGCCGCCCATGACTTCGGGGCGCGCAGTGCGCTTGGCGACGCTCTTGATGCGTTCGACCAATGCTTCACCGGCGTCGATGTCTACACCGGCGTCCTTGTAGCTCAGGGAGGGTTGCTTGCTCATGATCCAGGCCTTTAGGGGGGATTCAGGGGTAACGACCGATGCGGTGGGGGTACGGAAGTTGAACACTTCAGGACGCCCAGCCGTTGACGGTCTGCGAAGGCGCGCGATTTTATCAGGCTTGAGGGGCAGCGGCCATCCTCGGGCCGACGGGCAGAGGCATATGGTGCTAAAAAAACCTTAATCGGCGCCGCGATCGCCTGTATTAAGGTATAGCCTTTAACCCGCTATCGTTATGACAGTACGAAAACTTACCGGGGCCTTGTGAATGTTTTGCCGGTCGCTGTGGTCACAGCCTTGCTTAACCTTCTTCACGCGGTCTGTTCCAGCCGCTTTTTTGTCGTTCGGGAATCTTTTTTCATGGGTCTGAGTAGATACTTTTTTGTCGGCTGTTTGTCGTTGGTCAGCCTGGCGAGTCATGCCGAAACCCTCAATGGCCTCTATCAAGTGCTGGAGCCTGTCAGCAGCCAGGCGCCGCAAGAGCGTGAACAAGCCACCCAGCGTGCCCTGCAGACCCTGGTGATCCGCCTGACCGGCGACGCCAAGGCCGCCGAGGGTCCTGGCCTGGCAGCGATCCGCAAGAATCCGCAACAGATCATCAGCCAGTACGGCTACGACGCGGGCCCCCCGGAAAGCCTGCAAGTGGATTTCGACCCGGTCAGCACCGACCGCGCCCTGCGCGATGCCGGCCTGGCGTTGTGGGGCAACAATCGGCCGTCGATCCTTGGCTGGTGGCTGAACGATTCCACTGAAGGCAGCAGCCTGGTGGGTGATGGCCAGTCGGCGGCCGAGCCACTGCGCCGTGCAGCCCAGCATCGCGGCTTGCCGTTGCGCCTGCCACTGGGCGACCTCGATGAGCAGATCGTTGCCACCGCGCCTAATCTTGAAAGTGCAGATCCCGCGCCCCTGCGTTCGGCCTCCGAACGTTATGGCGCCGATGCCCTGCTGGCGGTGCACGCCCGTGAAGAGGCGGGCCAATGGCAAGCCAAATGGCGCCTGTGGCTGGGTGACAAAGCCGAGCAGGGCAGCGTACAGGGCGCCGACACGGCTGCCTTGGCTGATGCCGTGTTGCTGGCGGTCAGTGAGCGTCTTGCTCCCCGTTTTGCGGTAAAAGCCGGGGTGTCCAGCGAGCAGTTGCTGCAAGTGCAAGGCATGACCCTGGAACGCTACGCCGCCCTCGGTCATCTGCTGGAACCTTTTGGCGCGCAGTTGCAGCGGGTGGATGGCGATCGGATCGTCTATCGGGTCAATGGCAGCAGCGAGCAACTGCGCAGCCAGTTGAGCCTGGCCAAGTTGCAGGAAGTGCCCGCCGGTGAGGCGCTTGCGCCGCAGCCTGTGCAGCCGCCGGTGGCCGAAGGGGCTTCACCTGCGCCAGTGCCACCGCTCGAGCCTGAGCCGCAACTGCGTTTTCGTTGGTAAATGTTCTTCCTTATATAGAAGCAAATGACAGATGGAGTGGTTTATGGCGGATACGCGTCGTTGGGTGTGGCTTGGCGGGATTGTCCTGCTGTGCGTCTTTGTGTTCTTGCTGCATTCGATCCTGACGCCGTTCCTGGTCGCGTTGCTGTTGGCCTATCTGTTCGATCCGGTGGTGGATCGCCTGGAAAAGGCCGGCTTGTCGCGAACCTGGGGGGTGGTGGCGGTATTTGCGCTGTTCACCCTGATCGTCATGGCGCTGTTGCTGGTGCTGGTGCCGATGCTGGCCAAGCAGTTGGTCCGCCTGTATGAACTGGCGCCGCAGATGCTCGACTGGCTGCAACACACAGCCATGCCCTGGGCGCAGTCCAAGCTTGGCCTGGCCGATGGCTTCTGGAAGTTCGACAAGGTCAAGGCCGCGATCAGCGAGCACATGGGCCAGACCACCGATATCGTCGGAGTCATCCTCAGCCAGGCTACGGCCTCCAGCCTGGCTTTGATCGGCTGGCTGACCAACCTGGTGTTGATCCCGGTGGTGGCGTTCTACCTGCTGCGCGACTGGGACATCATGATCGCCAAGATCCGCAGCCTGCTGCCCCGTGATCGTGAGGAGCGCATCGTGTCCCTGGCCGGGGAGTGCCACGAGGTGCTGGGTGCCTTCGTTCGTGGGCAGTTGTTGGTGATGGTGGCGTTGGGGATTATCTATGCAGGCGGGCTAATGGCGATTGGCCTGGAACTCGGCCTGTTGATCGGCATGATTGCCGGCCTGGCGGCGATTGTGCCGTACATGGGCTTTGTCATCGGGATTGGCGCGGCGCTGGTGGCCGGCCTGTTCCAGTTTGGCGGCGACTTGTACCCGATGCTGGGGATCGTCGCGGTGTTCATGGTCGGTCAGGCGCTGGAAGGCATGGTGTTGACGCCGCTGCTGGTGGGCGACCGTATCGGCCTGCACCCGGTGGCCGTGATCTTTGCGATCCTGGCGGGCGGCGAGCTGTTCGGCTTTACCGGCATCCTGCTGGCGCTGCCGGTGGCGGCGGTGATCATGGTGCTGGTGCGCCATGTGCATGATGTGTACAAGGATTCGGACGTGTACACGGGCGCGGATGACCCTCAGTTGTAAGGCTGATCACAAACCCGGCGCAAGGCCGGGTTTGTTGTCTTCAGAGCTTGGCATTTAGCCATCGCGTCAAACAATCTCCAAAAAATCCAATGAGTTAACGCAAACCTTTGATTTTGCTTGTGGTCTGTTGCATTGTGCGCCCGGCGTCACGGGTATAAACTTTGCAAACTTTTCACAGAGGCCACTAACGGTTCGATTGGAGCCGTTCAGTCAGCATGAAACCGATTCAGCTGCCCCTAGGTGTGCGTCTGCGTGACGACGCTACCTTCATCAATTACTACCCAGGCGCCAATGCCGCTGCACTCGGCTATGTCGAGCGGCTCTGCGAAGCCGACGCCGGGTGGACGGAAAGCCTGATCTACCTCTGGGGCAAGGACGGCGTGGGGCGTACCCACCTGTTGCAGGCTGCCTGCCTGCGCTTTGAGCAGTTGGGTGAACCGGCGGTTTACCTGCCGTTGGCAGAACTGCTGGACCGTGGCATCGGCATCCTCGACAACCTCGAGCAATACGAACTGGTGTGTCTGGATGACCTGCAAGCGGTTGCCGGCAGGGCGGACTGGGAAGAAGCGCTGTTCCATCTGTTCAACCGCCTGCGCGACAGCGGTCGGCGCCTGTTGATTGCCGCGTCAACCTCGCCTCGGGAACTGCCGGTCAAGCTGGCGGACCTGAAGTCGCGGCTGACCCTGGCGCTGATCTTCCAGATGCGTCCGTTGTCCGATGAAGACAAGCTGCGTGCCTTGCAACTGCGCGCATCGCGCCGTGGCCTGCACCTGACCGATGAAGTCGGGCATTTCATCCTTACCCGTGGCACCCGCAGCATGAGCGCGTTGTTCGACCTGCTCGAACAGCTCGACCAGGCCTCCCTGCAGGCCCAGCGCAAGCTCACCATTCCCTTTCTCAAAGAAACCCTCGGCTGGTAGCCAGCCCTTTGAAACCGGGGCTTTTGGCAAAATCCAGGCGCCAAAAAACCTGCGTTTGGGCCGCTCTGGCCACGCAAAAGGCTCTAAATGGGGTTTAAGGGCTTAGATGACATAGGTCAAACAAGAAGTCACATAGATCACGATTGAATTTGCAAATCGATGTCATAGAAGGCATAGTCTCGACTTCTTTACATATCAGCCACGGTCGTGCCCATGCTAAATCGCTTCGCACCCCTCGTGCCTCTCGCACTCGTTACCCTGTTGTTTGGTTGCGCCACCCACCCCCAGCAGGTGGTCGAGCAGCAAAAGCCACAGCAACAACATCAAGCCAAATTCGTCGCAACACAGTCTTCTTCTGTTTATGAAGAAGAGGTGGCGACCGAAAAAGAACTGGCCCAGTTCGCCGACAGCAAGCCTTATCAGTTGCCACTGCTGGCCGACAGCATCCTCGAACGCGGCATGTCCCTGATCGGTACCCGCTACCGTTTCGGCGGTACTTCCGAAGCCGGTTTCGACTGCAGCGGTTTTATCGGTTATCTGTTTCGTGAAGAGGCCGGCATGAACCTGCCGCGCTCCACCCGCGAAATGATCAACGTGGATGCACCGTTGGTCGCACGGAACAACCTCAAGCCTGGCGATCTGCTTTTCTTCAGTACCAATGGCCGTGGTCGTGTCAGCCACGCCGGTATCTACCTGGGTGATGACCAGTTCATCCACTCCAGCAGCCGCCGCAGCGGTGGGGTGCGGGTCGATAAGCTGGGCGACAGCTACTGGAGCAAAACCTTCATCGAAGCCAAGCGCGCACTGGCGATGGCCCCGACTACCGTTACCGCTCGCAAGTAAACTTAAAGTGATACTTGAAGTTTGACGCGTAACCGCTAGAATCCTGAGATATTGTTGCGAACCTGACCGCGCAAGCTTGCTTGCGCGGTCTAGTTTTCAGCGTTCGGCAGCGAAAGCCGCATCCAGATCAGGATTGTTCTGCCCATGTCGACCTCGGCCCGCCTAATTCTTCTTGTCTGCGCCGCGCTGCTCAGTGCCTGCGCCAGCCGTCCTCCACCTGCGCCTGTGGCCGTCAAGCCCAAGCCGGTATTCAACTACACCACCCAGAACTTTTCGCCGGTTGCCGAAGATGTGCTGTTTCGCGCCTTGGGCCTGGTCGGCACACCTTATCGCTGGGGCGGCAACACGCCGGACTCGGGGTTTGATTGCAGCGGCCTGATTGGTTTTGTCTACCGCGATGCTGCTGGCATCTCGCTGCCGCGCACCACTCGCGAGTTGATCGTGATGCGTGCCCAGGACGTGCGTGAAGATGCGCTGCAAACCGGCGACCTGCTGTTTTTTGCCACGGGCGGTGGTTCGCAGGTCAGCCATGCCGGCATCTATGTGGGGGAAGGGCGCTTCGTCCATGCGCCACAAACTGGCGGTACAGTGAAGCTTGATACCTTGTCCAAGGCCTATTGGCAGAATGCCTACCTGAGCGCCAAGCGCGTGTTGCCGGCCGAGCACCTGGCGCGTAACCCTTAAGACCTGCACCGATCAAAAATGTGGGAGCGGGCTTGCTCGCGATAGCGGTGAGTCAGTTAGAGATGCACGGGCTGATCTACCGCTTTCGCGAGCAAGCCCACACACAAGCCCGCTCCCACATTTGTTTTGTGGTGTTGTCGAGTCCTGCTATTTAGCAGCCGACACCCGCCACACCTTATTCCCCACATCATCCGCCACCAACAGCCCGCCTTGCTGGTCGATCACCACACCCACCGGCCGCCCCATGGCTTTCTCATCACTGTTGAGAAACCCGGTCAGCACATCCACCGGTTGCCCCTTCGGCTTGCCACCTTCGAACGGCACAAATATCACCTTGTAGCCACTGTGCGGCTTGCGATTCCACGAGCCATGCTGGCCGATAAACGCGCCATGGCTAAATTGTGCCGGTAGCGTGTTGCCTTCTGCGAAGGTCAGGCCCAGGGACGCGGTGTGTGGCCCGACGGCGTAGTCCGGCGCGATGGCCTTGGCCACCAGGTCCGGGTCCTGCGGCGTGACCCGTACATCCACATGTTGGCCGTAGTAACTGAACGGCCAGCCATAGAAGCCGCCATCCTTGACCGAGGTGATGTAGTCCGGTACCAGGTCGCTGCCGATTTCATCGCGCTCGTTGACCGCCGTCCACAGCTTGCCGCTTTGCGGCTCCCAGGCCATGCCGTTGGGGTTGCGCAGGCCGGAGGCAAAAATCCGCTGTTTGCCGCTGGCCCGATCGACTTCCCAGATCGCAGCGCGGCCCTGTTCGGCTTCCAGGCCGTTTTCGCCGACGTTGCTGTTAGAGCCCACGCTCACATACAACTTGCTGCCATCCTTGCTGGCCACCACGTTTTTCGTCCAGTGGTGGTTCAGCGGGCCGCCCGGCAGGTCGATGATCTTGGTGCCTGGCGCCTTGATCGCGGTTTCCCCCGGTTGATAAGGGAAGCGCAGCAGCTTGTCCGAATCGGCCACATACAGATCGTTGCCCACCAGGGTCATGCCAAAGGGCGAGTTGAGGTTTTCCAGGAAGACCGTGCGGGTTTCTGCCACGCCATCATGGTCGGCATCGCGCAGCAGGGTGATGCGGTTCGGGCTGGGCACACCCGCGCCGGCGCGGCCCATGACCTTTTCCATGACCCAGCCGCGAATGCCCTTGGAGTCATCCGGCTTGGGCGGCGCGTTGGTCTCGGCCACCAGCACATCGCCATTGGGCAATACATACAGCCAGCGCGGGTGGTCCAGGCCTTCGGCGAAGGCGCCGACCTGGGTACCGGCGGCGGCCTGGGGCTTGGCGCCGTCGGGCCAGCCAACGGCCGGGGCGATGTTGACGGTGGGGATCAGGGTTTTGTTCGGTTCCGGCAGCTTGGGCGAAGGCCCGGTGCCGTCGGACACCTGCAACGTTGAGCTTTCCCCGCAGGCGGCGAGTGCGCCTGCGGCCATGATCAGTACGGCGAGTCGGGTCTTGTGCATGTTTTTCTCCTCAATGCCTGTAGTCATAGAGGTACGGCCCGTGGCGATGGTTCAAGTGCGTGGCCGGCTTTAATTGACGCTGTACCCCCAACCCACTAACCTTCGCCGCTTGTTTCAGGTGCTCTGTGGCGTACGCGTTGATCGAGTGAAACAGGGAAGCCGGTGAGGGCGCGCACTTTTCTACAGTGCGGCCACGATCCCGGCGCTGCCCCCGCAACGGTAAATGAGTCAAGACGCTGCTTTTGCCACTGTATCGCGTGCGATATGGGAAGGCGCATCGTCGGCCCGCCCTGGTCAACAGGGCGCCACTCATGAGTCCGGAGACCGGCCTGATTCATCCAACAGCATCACGGTGGGCGATGCTTGGCTTCATAGAAATTGTCTTTTCCTGCCCGCCGTTTTTGTCCAGCCCCAACGGAGAGCTGCCATGACTGATTCCCCTGATCGTGACGAACGCCACCTGGCGCGCATGCTGCGCAAAAAAGCGGTGATTGATGAGCGCATTGCCAATTCACCGAATGAATGCGGTTTGCTGCTGGTATTGACCGGCAATGGCAAAGGCAAGAGCAGTTCGGCGTTTGGCATGCTGGCCCGCGCCATGGGGCACGGCATGCAATGCGGCGTAGTGCAGTTCATCAAGGGCCGTAACAGCACCGGTGAAGAACTGTTCTTCCGCCGTTTCCCCGAGCAGGTACGGTTTCATGTGATGGGCGAGGGCTTCACCTGGGAAACCCAGGACCGCCAGCGCGATATCGCCGCCGCCGAAGCGGCCTGGCAAGTCTCCCGGGAAATGTTGCAGGACCCGTCCATCGGCCTGGTGGTGCTGGATGAGCTGAACATCGCGCTCAAGCACGGCTACCTCGACCTGGACCAAGTGTTGAGCGACCTGCAAGCCCGGCCACCGATGCAGCATGTGCTGGTCACCGGTCGTGGCGCCAAGCCAGAACTGATTGAAATGGCCGACACCGTGACCGAAATGGGCATGCTCAAACACGCGTTCCAGGCCGGTATCAAGGCACAGAAAGGCATCGAACTTTGAATCAGCCGCGCCATTGCCCAGCCGTACTGATCGCCGCACCGGCGTCAGGCCAGGGCAAAACCACTGTCACCGCCGCCCTGGCCCGGTTGCACCGCAACCTGGGGCGCAAGGTCCGGGTATTCAAATGCGGCCCGGACTTTCTCGACCCGATGATCCATGAGCGCGCCAGTGGCGCGCCGGTCTATCAATTGGACATGTGGATGGTGGGCGAGCAGGAAAGTCGCCGTTTGTTGTGGGAAGCCGCGGGGGAGGCGGACCTGATCCTGATCGAGGGCGTGATGGGGCTGTTTGACGGCACCCCCTCCAGCGCCGACCTGGCGCGCCACTTTGGTGTGCCAGTGCTGGCGGTGATCGATGGCACCGCCATGGCCCAGACCTTTGGCGCCCTGGCGCTGGGGCTGGCGCGTTACCAGGCGGACCTGCCGTTCGCCGGGGTCTTGGCCAACCGCGTCGGGACCGTGCGCCATGCGCAATTGCTTGAAGGCAGCCTGACCGAAGGCCTGCGTTGGTACGGTGCACTGTCCCGGGAAACCGGGATCGAGTTGCCCAGCCGCCACCTGGGCCTGGTGCAGGCCAGCGAGTTGAACGACCTGGACCTGCGTCTGGATGCGGCCGCCGAAGCCCTGGCTGGCAGTTGCGAGGTAGCGCTGCCACCGCCGGTGGAGTTCGCCGCACCCGAGCTGATCGAGGCCGAGCCACTGCTGGCCGGGGTGCGGATTGCCGTGGCCCGTGATGAAGCCTTCGCGTTCACCTATGGCGCGAGCCTCGACTTGCTGCGGGCGATGGGCGCCGAGTTGCGCTTCTTCTCGCCGATCCATGACCAACTGTTGCCCGATGCCGATAGCCTCTATCTGCCCGGTGGTTACCCCGAGCTGCATCATCAGGCGTTGTCGCAAAACACCGCGATGCTGCAGGCGATCCGTGGCCATCACGCTGCCGGTAAGCCGTTGTTGGCCGAATGTGGCGGCATGCTCTATTTGCTCGACTCATTGACCGATGTCGAGGGCACTCGCGCCGAACTGCTGGGGCTGTTGCAAGGCGATGCGGTCATGCAGAAGCGCCTGGCGGCCCTGGCCCTGCAAACGGTGGAATTGCCGGAAGGCGTGCTGCGCGGCCATACCTATCATCACTCCCTGACCAGCACGCAATGGCAGCCGATTGCCCGTGGCCTGAGCCCCAATGGCGGGCGCGGTGCCGAGGCGGTGTATCGCCAGGGGCGGATGACGGCCTCCTATGTGCACTTTTATTTCCCGTCGAACCCGGCTGCGGTGGCTGCGCTGTTTGCGCCCGAGCGGGACGCCGCTATCGCCGGCAAGCCAGCTCCTACAGGGGGCCGAGTCCAACAGCCATCCAATGACCACCACCTAACCAATGTGGGAGCGGGCTTGCCCGCGATAGGGCCATGACCGACAACGCCTTCCCCGCAGCCGAGCGCCAAGCCATCTACCGCGCCATCGCCGAACGCCGCGACATGCGCCACTTCAGCGGCGGCACCGTGGCCCCCGAACTGCTCCAGCGCCTGCTGCACGCCGCGCACCAGGCCCCCAGTGTCGGCCTGATGCAGCCCTGGCGCTTTATCCGCATCAGCGACCGCAACCTGCGTGGGCAGATCCAGCAGTTGGTGGAAGCCGAGCGCATCCGCACCGCGGCCGCCTTGGGCGAGCGTTCGGACGACTTTATGAAGCTCAAGGTCGAAGGCATCAACGACTGCGCCGAAGTGTTGGTGGCAGCGTTGATGGATGATCGCGAGCGGCATATCTTCGGCCGGCGCACGTTGCCGGAAATGGACCTGGCCTCGCTGTCCTGCGCGATCCAGAATCTATGGCTAGCCTCCCGCGCCGAAGGCCTGGGCATGGGCTGGGTGTCGTTGTTCGAACCCCGGGACCTGGCCGACCTGCTCGGCCTGCCGCCTGGCGCCAAGCCGCTGGCCGTGCTGTGTCTGGGCCCGGTGACGGAGTTCTACCCGGCACCGATGTTGCAACTCGAAGGCTGGACCGAACCGCGTCCGTTGAGTGACATGCTGTATGAGAATTATTGGGGAGTGAGTCAATGAGTGTGGCCTTGCTGAGTGTCGCGGCAGTGGCGCTGGATGCGCTGCTGGGCGAGCCCAGGCGCTGGCATCCGCTGGTGGCGTTCGGCAATTTTGCCGGGCGCATCGAGCAGCGTTTCAACTCCGCAGGTCGCGGCTGGCGCAGCCATGGCGTGACCGCGTGGTTTATCACCGTGATACCGCTGACCTTGCTGGCCACGGCATTGTCCTGGGCGCCTTACTTCGGCTGGGTGATCGAGATCCTCGCGTTGTACCTGGCCCTGGGCATGCGCAGCCTGGGGGAGCACGTGTTGCCGGTGGCCCAGGCCCTGCGCAGTGGGGACCTGGACGAGGCGCGTACGCGCGTCAGTTACCTGGTCAGTCGCCAGACCAGCGAACTGGACAGCACTGAAGTGGCGCGTGCCGCCACCGAGTCGGTGCTGGAAAACGGCAGCGACGCGGTGTTCGCCGCGCTGTTCTGGTTTGTCGTGGCCGGCGTGCCGGGCGTGGTGTTGTACCGCCTGAGTAATACCCTGGATGCCATGTGGGGCTATCGCAACGAACGCTTTGAACGCTTCGGCTGGGCGGCGGCAAAAATTGACGATCTGCTCAATTACATTCCCGCGCGCCTGGTCGCGTTGACCTACGCCGTGCTCGGCAAGACGCGCCTGGCGCTCACATGCTGGCGCCGCCAGGGCCCGACCTGGGATAGCCCGAATGCTGGCCCGGTGATGGCCGCCGGTGCTGGCGCCCTGGGCGTCGAGTTGGGCGGTGCAGCGATTTATCACGGTGAGTTGCACCAGCGTCCAGTCCTGGGTGAAGGGCCTCCAGCCGATGCCGATTCCATCGAGCGTGGCTGGCAACTGGTGCAGCGCGGCGTGTGGTTGTGGGTGTTGATCCTGTGCGCGGGGGCACAATTCTATGCTTGAACATGGTGGCCGGCTGCGCAAAGCCGCGATGCAGTACGGCATCGCCCAGGAAGACTGGTTGGACCTGTCCAGTGGCCTCGCGCCCTGGCCCTGGCCAATCCCACCCATCCCGTTACGGGCCTGGGCGCGCTTGCCAGAGACCGATGACGGCCTGGAACAGGCCGCCTGCGACTACTACGGCGCCGCCCAGGTGTTGCCGGTGGCGGGCTCCCAGGCAGCGATCCAACTGCTGCCGCGCCTGCGCCGAGCGGGCAAGGTCGGCATATTGTCGCCGTGCTATGCCGAGCATGCCGAAGCCTGGCGCCGCGCCGGTTACATCGTGCGTGAGGTGCTGGAGCAGGAAGTCGACTTCTTCCTCGACAGCCTCGACGTGTTGGTGGTGGTCAATCCCAATAACCCAACTGGCCTGAGCCTTACCCCCCAGCGCCTGCTGGATTGGCATGCGCGGCTGGCCCAGCGCGGTGGCTGGCTGGTGGTGGATGAAGCCTTTATGGACAACACCCCGCACTTGAGCCTGGCAAGCCAGGCTAACCAAGTGGGGTTGATTGTGTTGCGCTCCTTTGGCAAGTTTTTCGGCCTGGCCGGGGTGCGCCTGGGCTTTGTCCTGACCGAGCGCAAGCTGCTCAAGCTGCTGGCCGAACAGGTCGGGCCATGGGCGGTGAGCGGGCCGACCCGAGAGTTGGGCCAGGTCTGCCTGCGTGACAGCGCCGGCCACACCCAGCAGCGCCAGCGCTGCGAGGAAGCCAGCCAGCGTCTTTTCAATCTGCTGGACCAGTATGGCCTGCGCCCGCAAGGCGGGTGTGCGCTGTTCCAGTGGCTGATCGCCGATCGTGCCGAGCAGTTGCATGAGTTCATGGCCCAGCGCGGCATCTTGCTGCGCCTGTTTGTCCACGACAGCAGCCTGCGTTTTGGCCTGCCCGGGACCGACGCCGATTGGCTGCGCCTTGAACAAGCCCTGATTGCCTGGAAACACGCCTCATGACCACCCTGATGGTGCAAGGCACCACCTCCGATGCAGGCAAAAGTACCCTGGTGACCGCACTGTGCCGCTGGGTCGTGCGCCAGGGCGTGGCGGTGGTGCCCTTCAAGCCGCAGAACATGGCGCTCAACAGTGCGGTCACGGCAGAAGGTGGCGAGATCGGCCGTGCCCAGGCCGTGCAGGCCCAGGCCGCCAACCTGGCGCCGCACACCGATATGAACCCGGTGCTGCTCAAGCCCAACAGCGACACCGGCTCCCAGGTCATCATCCATGGCCATGCCGTGACCAGCATGAATGCCGTGGCCTATCACGACTACAAGGCCATCGCCATGCAGGCGGTACTGGCTTCTCATGCGCGTTTGAGTGCGGCCTACCCAGTGGTGATGGTCGAAGGCGCGGGCTCCCCGGCCGAGATCAATCTGCGGGCCAACGACATCGCCAACATGGGGTTCGCCGAAGCGGTGGACTGCCCGGTGCTGCTGATTGCCGATATCAATCGCGGCGGGGTATTCGCCCACCTGGTCGGCACGTTGGAGTTGCTATCGCCATCGGAACAGGCCCGGGTCAAGGGTTTTATCATCAACCGCTTTCGCGGCGATATCGCGCTGCTGCAACCGGGCCTCGACTGGCTTGAGGCGCGCACCGGCAAACCGGTGGTCGGCGTGCTGCCCTATGTGATGGACCTGCACCTGGAAGCCGAGGATGGCATCGACCAGCGCCAGATCGACAAGGCGGCGCAGGTGCTCAAAGTGGTGGTGCCGGTATTGCCGCGCATCAGCAATCACACCGACTTTGACCCTTTGCGCCTGCATCCCCAAGTGGATTTGCAGTTTGTCGGGCCGGGGCAGGCGATCCCTGCCGCTGACCTGATCATCCTGCCCGGCTCGAAAAGCGTGCGCAGCGATTTGGCCTACCTGCGCGCCAATGGCTGGGACCGTGCGATCGCCCGGCACTTGCGCTATGGCGGCAAGATCCTGGGTATCTGCGGCGGCCTGCAGATGTTGGGTGAGCAGGTCCACGATCCTCTCGGTCTGGAAGGCACTGCGGGCTCCAGTGAGGGGCTGGGCCTGCTGGCGTTCAGCACCACCCTGGAAGCCGAAAAACAATTGCGCAATGTGCGCGGCCGGCTGGTGCTGGAAGACGCGCCGGTCAGTGGTTATGAGATTCATGCGGGCGTGACCCGTGGCACGGCCCTGGAGCAGCCGGCGGTACGCCTGGATGACGGGCGCAGTGACGGCGCCTGTAGCGATGACGGGCAGATCCTCGGCACTTATCTGCACGGCCTATTCGAAACGCCTGCTGCGTGCAGCGCCTTGTTGCGCTGGGCCGGTTTGCAGGATGTGCAGGAGGTGGATTACCACGGGCTGCGCGAGCGCGATATCGAGCGCCTGGCGGACCTGGTGGAGCAGCATCTGGACACCCGGTTGCTGCGCCAGTTATGTGGCATTTGAGGGTTTGACCATGTTGCAACTGATCCTCGGCGGCGCCCGCTCCGGCAAGAGCCGCCTGGCGGAAAAACTCGCCAGCGACAGCGCCATGCCTGTCACGTATATCGCCACCAGCCAACCCCTGGACGGTGAAATGAATGCCCGCGTGACCCTGCATCGCCAACGTCGCCCAAGCCATTGGGGCCTGATCGAAGAACCGCTTGAGCTGGCCCGGGTCCTGCGCGAACACGCCGCCCCCGGCCAGTGCCTGCTGGTGGATTGCCTGACCTTGTGGCTCACCAACCTTTTGATGCTCGACGACCCGCAGCGCCTGGGCGTGGAGCGCGAACAACTGCTGGACTGCCTGGCGTCGCTGCCGGGGGAAATCATTTTTGTCAGCAACGAGACCGGCCTGGGTGTCGTGCCGCTGGGCGAATTGACTCGCCGCTACGTGGATGAAGCCGGTTGGCTGCATCAAGCCCTGGCCGAGCGTTGTCAGCGTGTCGTGCTGACCGTTGCGGGCCTGCCCCTGACTTTGAAAGGTACTGCGTTATGAGCCAATCCTGGTGGCTGGACCCCTGCAAGATGCTGGACGCTGCGGCCTATGAACAAGCGCTGGTCCGCCAGCAACAACTGACCAAACCCGCCGGGTCCCTGGGCCAACTGGAAGCGCTGGCGGTGCAATTGGCCGGTTTGCAGGGCCGGGTCAAGCCGATGGTCGATCACGTGTGGATCAGCATCTTTGCCGGCGATCACGGCGTGGTCGCGGAAGGTGTCTCGGCCTATCCCCAGGAAGTCACCGCGCAGATGCTGCATAACTTCGTCAGTGGTGGCGCGGCGATCAGCGTGTTGGCGCGCCAACTGGATGCGCGGCTGGAAGTGTTGGACCTGGGCACGGTCACGCCATCGCTGGACCTGCCGGGCGTGCGCCACCTGAATATCGCCCCCGGCACGGCCAACTTCGTGCTGGGCGCGGCCATGACCGAGGCCCAGGGACGGCTGGCTTTGGCGGCGGGGCGTGACAGTGTGCAGCGCGCGATCAACGCCGGTACGCAGCTGTTTATTGGCGGCGAAATGGGCATCGGCAACACCACTGCCGCCAGCGCGCTGGCCTGTGCGCTGCTCGATTGCCAGGTCCGCGACCTGACCGGCCCCGGCACCGGCCTGAATGCCCAGGGCGTGAGCCACAAAGTGGCGGTGATCGAGCGCGCGCTGGCATTGCATGCGGGGCAGCGCGGTGACCCGTTGCAGACCCTGTTCAACCTCGGTGGCCTGGAGATTGCCGGGTTGGTGGGGGCTTATCTGGCCTGCGCCCAAGCGGGCGTGGTGGTATTGGTCGACGGGTTTATCTGCAGCGTCGCGGCGCTGGTCGCCACGCGTCTGAACCCGTCCTGCCGGCCATGGCTGTTGTTCGGCCACCGGGGCGCCGAGCCGGGCCATCGCCACGTGCTGCAAAGCCTGCAAGCCGAGCCGCTGCTGGAGCTGGGCCTGCGCCTGGGCGAGGGCAGCGGCGCGGCGTTGGCGGTGCCACTGTTGCGCCTGGCTTGTGCGTTGCACGGGCAGATGGCGACGTTTGCTGAGGCGGCAGTGGCGGATCGCCCGGCATGACCTTGCACCTGGACCTGCTGCGCCATGGCGAAACCGAACTGGGCGGCGGCTTGCGCGGCAGCCTGGATGATGCGCTGACTGCCAAGGGCTGGACGCAGATGCGCGAGGCGGTGCTGGCGCGCGGGCCGTGGGATCGCCTGGTCAGTTCGCCGCTGCAGCGTTGCGCGCGTTTTGCTGAAGAGTTGGGCGCACGGCTGGATTTGCCGGTGAGCTTGGAGCCGGATCTGCAGGAGCTGCATTTCGGCGCCTGGGAAGGGCAGAGCGCGGCGAAGTTGATGGAAACCGACGCCGAGGCACTGGGGCTGTTCTGGGCTGACCCGTATAGCTTTACGCCGCCGGATGGCGAGCCTGTCGAAGGGTTTTCCCGGCGCGTACACGGTGCGGTCCTGCGCCTGCACCAGCTGTACGCCGGGCAACGGGTGCTGCTGATCAGCCATGGCGGTGTCATGCGTTTATTGCTGGCCCAGGCCCGTGGCTTGCCCCGTGAGCAGTTGTTGAATGTCGAGGTGGGGCACGGCGGCTTGTTCAGCCTGCGGGTCGAGGCCGATGGCGTGTTGAGCGAGGGCGCCTGATGTTGCCATTCTGGATTGCCTTGCAGTTTCTCAGCAGCCTGCCGATCCGCCTGCCAGGCATGCCGCAACCGCAGGAACTGGGGCGTTCGCTGCTGTTTTATCCGTTGGTGGGCCTGCTGTTCGGGCTGCTGCTGTGGGGCTTGAACACGCTGTTGATGGGCGCGCCGTTGCTGTTGCACGCGGCGCTGCTGTTGACGGTGTGGGTGCTGCTCAGTGGCGGCCTGCACCTGGATGGCCTGGCGGACAGTGCCGATGCGTGGCTGGGGGGCTTTGGCGACCGCGAGCGCACCCTGACCATCATGAAGGACCCGCGCAGCGGCCCGATTGCCGTGGTCACCCTGGGCTTGGTGCTGCTGCTCAAATTCACCGCCCTGGTAGCGCTGATCGAGCAACACAACGGCGCTGCGTTGATCCTCGCCCCATTGATCGGTCGCGGTTCGCTGCTGGCGTTGTTCCTCACGACTCGCTATGTGCGTGCCGGGGGACTGGGCCAGGCGCTGGCCGACCATTTGCCGCGGATTGTCGGGCAACAAGTACTGATCCTTACCGGTCTGGCCTGTGTGTTGATCGGTGGTTTCAGCGGTGGGATCGCCGTCCTGCTCGCTGCCATCTGCTTTATGGGGCTGCGCCAAGTGATGATCAATCGACTGGGCGGCACCACCGGTGACACGGCCGGCGCCTTGCTGGAGCTGCTCGAAGTGGCAGTGTTGATCGGCCTGGCTCTGTAACACTTTCTTGCATTTCCTTAATCGCGGGTATATACACGTTCCATGCTTGCCTCCCAATGCTTATGCACCAACCTGCGTCGTGCCGCCCGTGGCGTCAGCAGGCACTACGACGGCGCCCTCGATGGCTTCGGGATCAACGTCGCCCAGTATTCCTTGCTGTGTAATCTGCAGCGCCTGGACCAACCGAGCATTTCCAGCCTGGCCGATGCCATGGGCCTGGACCGCAGCACCCTGGGGCGTAACCTGCGGGTGCTGGAAGGTGAAGGCCTGGTACGGTTGGTCGAGGGCGATGACCTGCGCAATCGCCTGGTAGTGCTCACGGAGGAAGGCAAGCAGCGCCTGACGGCCGCTTTGCCGGCCTGGGAAGCGGCGCAGCAGAAATTGATCGATAAATTGGGCGTGCAAAAACGCGAAACCCTGTTGGCCTTGCTGGACGAACTCGCTTAAACGCGGGCTTGTTCGAATACAAGCGGGTATATACCCGCAGGCGGAGAATAATAATGACCTCGATGTGGCGTACCAGTGGCTGGATTCTTGTCGGGAGTGCGCTGATCCTGGCTCTTTCCCTGGGCGTACGGCATGGCTTTGGCCTGTTCCTGGCGCCCATGAGCGCCGAGTTCGGCTGGGGCCGTGAGACCTTTGCCTTCGCCATCGCTTTGCAAAACCTGATCTGGGGCCTGGCGCAGCCGTTTACCGGGGCCCTGGCCGACCGCTTTGGTGCGGCCAAAGTGGTGATGATCGGTGGCGTGCTCTATGCCTTGGGCCTGGTGTTCATGGGCTTGTCTGATTCGGCGTGGTCGCTGTCCCTGAGTGCCGGCTTGCTGATTGGTATCGGCCTGTCCGGTACCTCGTTCTCGGTGATCCTCGGCGTGGTAGGGCGTGCCGTGGCCCCGGAAAAGCGCAGCATGGCCATGGGCATCGCCAGTGCTGCCGGCTCTTTCGGCCAGTTCGCCATGTTGCCGGGCACCTTGGGCCTGATCGGCTGGCTGGGCTGGTCCGCGGCCTTGCTGGTGCTGGGCCTGCTGGTGGCGCTGATTGTGCCCTTGGTGACGATGATCAAGGACCGCCCGCTACCGGTCATGGCCGGTCAGCAAACCCTGCGCGAGGCCCTGCAGGAAGCCTGCTCCCATTCCGGGTTCTGGTTGCTGGCCTTTGGTTTTTTTGTCTGCGGATTCCAGGTGGTGTTTATCGGCGTGCACTTGCCGGCCTACCTGGTGGATCAGCATCTGCCAGCGACCGTCGGCACTACGGTGCTGGCGCTGATCGGCCTGTTCAATATCTTCGGCACCTACACGGCGGGCTGGCTCGGTGGGCGGATGTCCAAGCCACGCTTGCTCACGGCGTTGTACCTGCTGCGGGCGGTGGTGATCGTGTTGTTCCTGTGGGCGCCGGTGACACAGATGAGCGCCTACCTGTTCGGCATGGCCATGGGCTTTTTGTGGTTGTCGACTGTGCCGCTGACCAACGGTACGGTGGCGACCTTGTTCGGGGTCAGAAACCTGTCGATGCTGGGTGGGATTGTGTTCCTGTTTCACCAGCTAGGTTCGTTCCTGGGCGGTTGGCTGGGGGGCGTGGTCTATGATCGAACGGGCAACTACGATTTGATCTGGCAGGTGGCGATTGTCTTGAGCCTGGTCGCGGCCGCCCTGAACTGGCCGGTGCGTGAGCGGCCGGTGGCAAGGCTGCAGGCGCAGATGGGGGTAGCATGAATTCGATCGGATACTGGTTTGGCGCAGCCGGGTTACTGACGCTGTTGCTGCTGGCCTGGTGGGGCTGGCAGCGTAGCGGGCTGGCGTTGATGCAACTGGGCATGGCGATCTGTTAAGTTGCTTGCCTGACTTTGTCCAAGGACCCTCGACATGTTGAAGCGCTGGCTTGCAGTACCTGCCCTGATGGTGGCTTTTGGCGGTGTCGCCATGGCCGCCGATTGTCCGTCGTTGCTCGAAGGTCAATTGCCCAAGTTACGCGCCAAGGAGTCCATCGACCTGTGCCAGCGCTTTGCAGGCAAGCCCCTGGTGATCGTCAATACCGCCAGCTTTTGTGGGTTTGCCCCGCAGTTCAAAGGCCTGGAGGCGTTGTATCAGCGCTACAAGGGCGACGGCCTGGAAGTGATTGGCGTGCCTTCCGATGACTTCAAGCAGGAAGCCAAGACGGGCGAAGAGACGGCCAAGGTCTGCTATGTGAACTACGGCGTGACCTTCACCATGACCGAGCCACAGAAGGTCAGGGGCCCGGATGCGGCACACCTGTTCAAGGTCCTGGCCGAGCAGAGCAACGCGCCGAAGTGGAATTTCTACAAGTACGTGGTGGACCGCCAGGGCAAGGTGATCGCCAGCTTCTCCAGCCTGACCAAACCCGACAGTCCGGAACTGATCGAGGCCGTGGAGCAGGCGCTGGCTTCCAAGCCCTGATTATCGGCCACTAAAAAGCCCCGCCTCCTTTGCAGGAGTGCGGGGCTTTTTATGCAGCGTTGGATCAGAACTTGTACGTCATGCCCAGGCCAAAACCGTTGGCGCTGTTTTTGTACTTGGCGTTGTAGCTTGCCAGAGCGTTGGAGCGGTTGACGCTGACTTCTTCTTCCTTGAGGTAGGAGTAGGCCAGGTCGATGGTCATGTTATCCATGACGGCATAGCCCAGGCCAACACTGAAGATGGTCCGGTCGCCGGTAGGGATACGTGGCGAACGATCAGCGTTGTTGGTTGGCGACTGGTCGAAGGTCAGGCCGGTGCGCAATACAACCTGCTTGGTCAGCTGGTACGAGGTGCCCACGGCATAAGCCCAGGTGTCGTGCCAGTTCTGGTCTTCCTTGATGGTGCCCACAAGACCTGGGGCGAGGCCGCCACCGGCTGCTGTCACGCCTTTGTTGTTGACGGTGATGTCCTTCAGACGGCTCCAGCGAGTCCAGGTAGCACCGGCATACAGCTTCCAGGCGTCGTTCATGTCTTGGGTCACCGACAGATCCCAGGATTCAGGCGTGTCGATTTTCAGCGACGCGTCATAACGGCCGGTTGCCAGGGCGCTGGAGGTCGCAGTAGGCGCGTTGACTTCGGTGTGGCCTTCAAGCTTGTACTTGACCTTCGAGTGGTAGGTCAGGCCGACGCGGGTGGTATCGGTCGCCTGGACCAATACGCCGGCGTTGAAGCCAATGGCAGTATCGTCACCCTTGATCTTGATCTTGGTATCTGGCACGGCCGGGTTGAGGGTCAGCTCGGATTCCAGGGTGCCGGCAATGCGGTTGAAGGTTGGGCCAAAACCGACGGAAACCCGGTCGTTGAAGGCATAGCTGACGGTCGGCTGGAAAGTGATGACTTGCACTTCACTTTTGCTGCCAAAGCCACGGCCCTGATAGCCGCTTTCGTAGTCGGTAATCAGGCCGAACGGTGCGTACACACCAAAGCCGACTGCCCACTGGTCATTGAGTTTGTTGGTGTAGAAGCCGAACGGTACCGCCGTGAAGGGGACCATGTCGCCCTTGTTGGTGCCGCGGGAGCGACCGCTGACATCTTTGATATCAGTGGACGCATCAATCGCTGCAACACCGCCGGTGACTTGCTGGCCTTCAAGGCGAGCCATACCGGCAGGGTTACCAAAAACAGTGCTTGCATCATCGGCAGAAGAAGAACGGCCTGCGAAACCGGTACCCATACCGCTGACGCTTTGTTCGTTGAGGGCAAAGCCGCTGGCGAACAGTTGGGAAGAGGCCATGGCAACGGCGAGGCTAAGTGTGGTCTTGAGCATTACTTTTTTCATTATTAGAACTCCGAGGTGATCACCGCTGCGGAAAGTACCAATAAAATTAACGCAGCGCTATAGGCTGTAATGTAGGAGATAGAGCGGTTTTGTAGGACAATCCGACCAAAATTGCCGATTTTTGCCGAATCTTGCAAAGTGCCCGATCAACAGGCGACCTGATTCATTGGGTTTACACAGGTTTGCCAGGCCTGGGTGTAATCGCGCAGCCGGCCCTGGGGGTGAAAAATTTCTTTCCAGATACGGGCCATGGCGAGCAAGTCGTCGGGCTGGGGGAGTTCGGGGCGATGTTGCTCCACCAGCAGCCAGGCGATGGCGGTGGCGTAGCGCAGGTTGACCGTCAGCTCCAGTTGCGGCCCGCTGAGGAAAGCATGTTGGCTGGCGAGGCCACGCACCAGGCTGGCGCGCTCTGGGTCGAGGGCCAGGTAGTCGTCCCACAGGGCCCTGTGGCGCGGTTCGGTAATGCGATACAGGCCGTGGCCGCGCCTGTCGTGCAAGGCAGAGCCCAGTTCCGATTGGCTGGCGGCGACCCCCAGCAGCAGGGTTTCTGCGGTCTGGCTGTGGCGGCCCAGGTAAATCAACGTGGGTCGGATCACATAACGACACAACTCGCCGGCGGCAATGCCCATAAAACCCTCGAAACCGTGAAAGTGGTCGACGAGGCCTGAGAAGGGGGGGGCTTGGCAGCGGTGAATCGGATCTCAGGCTCGCCGGAGGCGGGACATGCCGCCTGAGTTGAAGTGTAGTGTCAGATTCACGACGTAAAGGACTGTTTTTAAAATATTTCCGGCTACGGGTTATAAGCGTTATATCTGTTTGGCCTAAGGGGAACCGCTAAAAAAGCCGAATCGCGGGCAATAAAAAACCCTGCCTTGCGGGCAGGGTTTTCGATGTTCAGCGTCGGGTCAATCAGGCAACCAGTGCCTGACGGGTACGCTCGATCACGGCCTGCAGCGGTTCTGCGCTGGAGTATTGATCGGGGTACAGGCGTTCGCTATGACGAGCGATGCCGTGTTCGTTGACCAGGGTGAAGCTGAAGCAGCCTTTGCGAGCGGCCATGATCAGGCAGTTCATTGGAGCAAAAGCATTGGTTAGGGTGCGAATGGCATCCTGAGTATGGATTTGAGTGGACATATTATTGGTGTTCCTACAAATGACACGGATAAGAACCGTGCAACGTTAAAACGTTCCAGTGACGCTGATCACCATTGATCATGCGAAGAACCCGACTGGAACAAAGCAGCCAGTTTGAAGCGCTAAATAGTTTGGCGCGCTTGGGCTGGCAGGTAGGTACTTAGGAGGGCAGGCAGCACAACAGGGGCAAAGGTTCTGGGCCCAGGGTGAAGATCCTGATCAATTTGCAGGTTGGTTCGGTCAGAGTATGGATACTTCGCGACACCCTTTGCATTGTTCAAAGGCAGTGTCGTCGCAAGTGATACCTGGAAACCATCGAGGTGGTCGATCCCATCAAGATTGACAGAACTTCTCTTTAGGGAAGCTACGTCGCGGGGATTAGTTCGACCAGAATTGACTTTCAGCTTGGTACTAACGCTGCGGATACTAATGGCTTGAAACAGCTAAAGCAAGTGTGTTAGCAAAAATACTTCAATCAGCCGCCCATCAGCCCGCGATAAATCAGCACCGTGGACGCTGCGGCCAATGAACAGCCCAGTGCATAGGCGGCGAGGGTCAAGCGCAGGGATTGGCCGGTTTCGATGACTTTCACCACATCGCGCAGGTCGTTGACCCGTCCGTCACCCAGCTCGATACACAAGCTGACCGCCGTGAAAGCGGCCGATAACAGGATGGCGATGGCAAACAGCGCGCCGTCGGGAGATGGCAGCACGGCATTGGTGCCCAGGGAAATCACACAAACGGCGAACAGCAATAACGCGAACACCAGGATTCCTTTCATGAAGTGGCGCACCTCCTTGCTGTAGGGCGAACAGTGTGGCGAGCGCAGGCACGTTTGAAAAGTGGCCCTTGTGTGTCGCCCGTAACGTTTTGTTGTGCCCTCGGGCCACAAAAGTGCGGGATATAACCGTCAGGCAGGTAGTTGTGCACATTGGTTGCGCAGTGTGTCACCGGGAAGGTACTGCGCCGGATTGGCCCGTGAATGCCTGCATCGAAAATTTAAGTCAATGAAAAATCTGGCTTTTTTTTATTGGTGAAAAAATCGTCAGTTTAAGCGCGGCCCCCGTTCCATGGGCCTTTGCGCGAGTTAAAGCACGGTTGTCCACTGAGTTATCCACAGCTTCTGTGGATTGTCCCAAGCGCTTGCTCTAGAACGGGCGTGCAGGTTTTTTTCAGCTTTACCCGTACGAAAAAAGGAGTAGAGTGGCGCGCCTTCCGTTCTGCCCTACAGTGCTTTATGAAGTTTCGCTCAGTATCATCTTCTGTTACCGACAACCCTCCAAGTGTTACCGCACCCAAGCGCTTCTCCTTGAAAGTCGCCTTGTGGCTGCTGGATAGCCCACGCATTGGCGATCACCCCAATATCAAGCATTTTGCCGGGCGCTTGCTCAAGCAGCCGGCCCGTGAGGGGGTGGTTGTGGCACAGAGCCGCCTGGGCCTGTTGATGTGTCGTGAGTGCGGCAATGCCCGAGACCGCCGCATCGGCCACGACCTTCTGCGCCAGGCCGCCCGTGCCGGCGACGTGGGCGCCCAGCGTGAACTGGGCCAGATCAAAGACTGAGCTGTCCACAAAGCGCCCGCTTGGTTAACCTTCCTCTTTTACCGTAATGGCAGGAATGGCTATGGCTTTTGACTGGACCAGTGTTGCACTGGGTCTCGCCGCTGCGGCGTTGCCTCTGTCGGTCCTGTGCTGGCAGATCCAGCGCCGCCTGAATGCACGCAGCGCCGGTTGGGAACTGCTGGAGGAGCGCCTGGCGACGGCGCAGATGGCCCAGGAAGGCCTGGCCGCGCAACTGGACGCCAGCCGTGACGAGATCAGCGACCTGAGCCAGGCCAATGCCGCCAAGCAGGCAGATCTGGCCGCTGTCCGCCGGGAAGTCGAGTTGCTGCAGATCGACCGCGACAATGCGCGTGATGCCGCTCATGCCTGGAACATCGAGCGCAGCGCCAAGGAAGGCGAACTGCGCCGCCTGGACGCCTTGTCGGCCTCCCTGCGTGCCGAACTGCGGGAGCAGCAAGACAGCCATCAACAGCGCCTCAACGACCTGCAAGGCTCGCGGGACGAGTTGCGTGCGCAGTTCGCCGAACTGGCCGGGAAAATCTTCGATGAGCGCGAACAGCGGTTTGCCGAGACCAGCCAGCAGCGCCTGGGGCAATTGCTCGATCCGTTGAAAGAACGCATCCAGTCGTTCGAAAAACGTGTGGAAGAAAGCTATCAGAACGAGGCGCGCGAGCGTTTTTCCCTGGCCAAGGAGCTGGAGCGCCTGCAGCAATTGAACCTGCGCCTGTCGGACGAAGCCACCAACCTCACCCGCGCCCTCAAGGGGCAGAAAACCCAGGGTAACTGGGGTGAGTTGATTCTGGAGCGGGTGCTGGAACATGCCGGCCTGGAGAAGGGCCGCGAGTACCAGACCCAAGTCAGCCTCAAGGGCCCGGATGGCGAGCGCTTCCAGCCGGACGTGTTGATCATGTTGCCCGGCGATAAGCAGGTGGTGGTGGACTCCAAGGTCAGCCTGACGGCCTACCAGCAGTACGTGGCGGCCGATGACGAGGTAATCGGTCAGGTCGCTCTCAAGCAGCACGTGCTGTCGTTGCGCAACCATGTCAAAGGCTTGGCCGGCAAGGACTACAAGCGTCTGGAAGGCCTGCATAGCCTGGATTTCGTGTTGTTGTTCGTGCCCATCGAAGCAGCGTTTTCCGCCGCGTTGCAGGCCGAGCCCAACCTGTTCCAGGAAGCCTTCGACCGGCATATCGTGATTGTCAGCCCAACCACCTTGCTGGCGACCCTGCGCGTGATCGACAGCCTGTGGAAGCAGGAGCGGCAAAGCCAGAACGCCCGGGAAATCGCCGAGCGCGCCGGCTGGCTGTACGACAAGTTCGTGCTGTTTATCCAGGACCTGGACGAAGTGGGCAATCGATTACAGCAACTGGATAAGGCTTACAGTGCAGCGCGCAATAAGCTCACAGATGGTCGCGGCAATCTGGTCAGCCGGGTCGAGCAGTTGAAGCTGCTGGGCGCGCGCGCGAGCAAAGGCTTGCCGTCCGACCTGTTGGAGAAAGCGATGACCGATGAAGATGGCGTCGCACAGTTACCTGACTAAACGCAGAGCCCAAATGTGGCATCGGGTATCTACACAACGTTCAGAAACTGATGACTCTCCCTGTGGCGAGCGGGCTTGCCCCGCGCTGGGCTGCGCAGCAGCCCCACCCCAGGCATCGCGGTTGTTTAAGACATACCGAGCCGGCAGGTTTTGGGGCGGCTGCGCCACCCAACGCGGGCGATACGGCGTTCCGACAAGCCCGCTCGCCACAGCAGCCCTATCGGCTTGGGTTTAAAGCACCCACAAGCTACAGCGGCAAATGCCGGTTCAGCAGCGCCCGCAACGCAGCAGGCTTGACCGGCTTGGCCAGGTAATCCAAACCCGCTGCATGCACCTCGGCCACCATCTCTGGCCGGCCATCGGCGCTGATTACCACCCCTGGAATCGGCTCTGCCAGTTGCGCGCGCAGCCACCCCATCAACTCGGTACCCGTCTCGCCGTGGTCCAGGTGGTAATCCACCAGTGCCAATTGCGGGCGCATGCCCTCGGCCAGCAACGCCGCGCATTGCGCCTGGTCGCGTGCGGTCCAGACCTGGCAGCCCCAACGACTCAACAGGCTGCGCATGCCAATCAGGATGCTGTCTTCGTTGTCCACGCACAGCACCTGGGCGCCGCTCAGTGGCAGGCCCTTGTCCGGTGTGACCGGTACCTGCAAGCTGGTTTGCGCCTTGGCCAGTGGCACGCTGACGCTGAACACACTGCCTTTGCCCGGCCATGAGCGCACGCGCAAGCGGTGGCCGAGTACCCGGCACAACCCGTCGGCAATCGCCAGGCCCAGCCCCAGGCCCTTCTCGGCACGGGTCTGGTGGCTGTCCAGGCGCTTGAACTCTTCGAAGATCACTTGCTGCTTATCCAGTGGAATCCCCGGTCCACGGTCCCACACCTCCAGACGCAACTCACCGCGACGGCGTCGTACACCCAGCAGCACTGGGCCGTGGGCATAACGGAAGGCGTTGGTCAGGAAATTCTGCAGGATGCGCCGCAGCAGCTTGATATCACTGTCGATGCGCAAGCGGCTGCCACGCAGGCGGAAGCGCAAGCCTTGTTCCTGGGCCAGCACCTTGAACTCTGCGCCCAGGGCATCGAACAGTTCGCTCAAGGCAAACGGCTGGCGCTGGGGATTGATCTTGCCGTTTTCCAGGCGCGAGATATCCAGCAAATCGCTGATCAGGTCTTCGGCCGAGCGCAGCGAACTGTCCAAGTGGTGCACCAACTGCCGAGCCTCGCCGGACAATCCTTCGCTCTGGTGGGAGAGGGCGGCCGAGAACAGCCGCGCAGCGTTGAGCGGCTGCATTAGGTCATGGCTGACCGCAGCGAGGAAGCGGGTTTTCGATTGGTTGGCCGATTCGGCCACGCCTTTGGCGTCGGTCAGCGCGACGTTGAGCTGCGACAGCTCATGGGTGCGCTCGGTGACGCGCTGTTCCAGGCCCTCATTGGCCTCGGTCAGGGCCTGTTCGGCCTCGCGGAAGGCGGTGATGTCGGTGAAACTCATGACAAACCCGCCGCCCGGCATCGGGTTGCCGATCAGCTCGATCACGCGGCCGTTGGGAAACAGTCGTTCCGAGGTATGCGCGCGGCCCTGGCGCATCCAGTGCAGGCGCCGCGCCACGTGGACTTCGGCCTCACCGGGGCCGCACAGGCCGCGCTCGGCGTTGTAGCGAATAATGTCGGCAATCGGCCGCCCGACACTGATCAATCCGTCAGGGTAGTTGAACAGTTCCAGGTAGCGGCGGTTCCAGGCCACCAGCTTGAGGGACTGATCCACCACGCTGATGCCCTGGGTGATGTTCTCGATTGCACCTTGCAACAGTGCCCGGTTGAACTGCAGCACTTCGGAGGCTTCGTCAGCGATACGGACTACGTCCTCCAGCTGCATTTCGCGGCCTTCAATCGCTGCTTTCACCACCGCGCGCGTGGATGAGGCTCCCAGTACGCCTGCCAGCAGCCGCTCGGTGTGGGCGATCCAGTCGTTGTCGGCATTCTGGTTGGGGTTAAAGCCCTTGCCTTGGCGGTAGGCGAAGCGGATGAAGCTCTGTTGCGCCCGTTCCTCGCCGACAAAGCGCGCCGCCAGGCTCAACAGATCATTGATCTGCACCGACAACATGGAGCGGGCGCTGGCGCGCTGGCTGGTTTCCTGGCCGATAAACCGCCCGGCCTGCCAATGCTCTGATACCCGAGTGCGCGAGAGGACCGAGACCCAGGCAAACAGAGTGAAGTTACCGGCCAGGGACAGCACAACCCCTTGGGTCAGCGGCGTGATTGGCAGCCCCAGCGGGTTGCCATGCAGCCAGGAGAGGCCAGGGAAGATATTCAGCGACCAACCCAGGCTATGGGCGGCAATTGGCAGCACCAGGGTGTAGAACCACAGGAACGTGCCCGCCGCCAGGCCGGCAAACACGCCGCGACGGTTGGCCTGCTTCCAGTACAGCGCGCCGAGCATTGCAGGCGCCAGTTGGGTCACGGCGGCAAAGGCAATCTGGCCGATGGTCGCCAGGCTCGCGGTGGAGCCGAGCAGGCGATAACTCACATAGGCCAGCAGCAGAATAATCACGATGCTGACCCGGCGTACCGAGAGCATCCAGTGGCGGAAGACTTCGAACGGGCGCTCGGCGTTGGTGCGACGCAGCAGCCAGGGCAACAGCATATCGTTGGAGACCATGGTCGACAGCGCCACGCTCGCGACGATGACCATGCCGGTCGCCGCCGAAGCACCGCCGATAAATGCCAGCAGCGCCAAGGCCGGATGGGCTTCGGCCAGGGGCAGGCTGATCACGTAGGAGTCAGGTAGCACCGAGCTTGGCAGCAGCATCTTGCCGCCGAGGGCAATCGGCACCACAAACAGCGCGGCCAGCACCAGGTAGGCCGGGAACACCCACTTGGCCAGGCGCAGATCCTGGGGCTCGATATTCTCCACCACGGTGACGTGGAACTGCCGGGGCAGGCAGATAATTGCCATCATCGCCACGCCGGTCTGCACCACCATGGATGGCCAGTTGACCGTCTCCTTCCAGTACTCCTCCAGCCTTGGTGCGAGCATCGCCTGGCTGAACAGGTCGTTGAAACCGTCGTACAGGCCGTAGGTGACAAACGCGCCGACGGCAAGAAACGCGAACAGCTTTACCAGGGATTCAAAGGCAATCGCCAGGACCATGCCACGGTGGTGCTCCGTGGCGTCGAGGTTGCGCGTGCCGAACACAATGGTGAACAGCGCCAGCACCAGGGACACAATCAGGGCGGTGTCCTGGGCCCGTGTGCCGGTGGCATCGGCGCCGGCGCCAATCAGCAGGTTGACCCCCAGCACGATGCCTTTAAGTTGCAGGGCAATATAAGGCAACACACCTACCAGGCAGATCAGCGCCACCACCACGGCCAGGGACTGGGACTTGCCATAGCGCGCGGCGATGAAGTCGGCGATGGAGGTGATGTTTTCCTGCTTGCTGATCAGCACCATTTTCTGCAGGACCCAGGGCGCGAGTACCAGCAGCAGTACGGGTCCCAGGTAGATCGGTAAAAAAGCCCACAATTGTTCGGCGGCCTGGCCTACGGCGCCGAAGAAGGTCCAACTGGTGCAGTACACCGCCAGCGACAGGCTATACACCCACGCACGCACCCGTGGCGGCAGCGGCGCGTGGCGGCGGTCACCGTAGAAGGCGATGGCAAACATAATGGCCATATAGGCCAGGGCAACGGCGGCGATCAGCCCGCTGGACAGCGTCATGAGGACTCCGGACATAAGAACACCCAGGCATTCCAGGCCCGGGGCGACAGTCTCGCATGATGCTCGGGGTTAGTCAGTGTCGACGAAGGTCGGGTAGGTGCTGTCATGCAGGGGTGGATGGGCGGTGCTGTCGTGGCGAGGGGGCTTGTCCCCCGTTGGGCTGCGCAGCAGCCCCAGTCAGCCTCACCTCGGCCTTTCAGACACACCGAGGTGACCGGTTTTGGGGCTGCTGCGCAGCCCAACGGGGGACGAGCCCCCTCGCCACGGGTCAGTTGGATCGTGGTGGCAGGGTTTTCTGGCGCAGGATATAGATCGTCACCAGCACCGCACTGGTCAACATGAACCCGCGTGCCCAGGGCAATGGCACCAGGTAGCAGGACAGGCCGATGCTCAGCCACATCAGGCCGATGGCGTACACCTTGCCTTTGAGAGGGATACCGTTGCCATCCAGGTAATCCCGAATCCAGGGACCCAGGCGCGGATGGTTGACCAGCCACGCATAAAAGCGCGGTGAACTACGGGCAAAACAGCCGGCAGCCAGGAGCAGGAAGGGGGTGGTCGGCAAGACTGGCAAGAAGATTCCGATCACGCCGAGCACCACGCTCAACCAGCCAATGGCCAGCAGCGCGTAGCGCACAATCGGCGAGCGGTTGCCCATGGGCGCCACGGGCGGGGGACTCAGTGGTGGCGAGGCTTGAGGATCGCCGGTTTTTCGTCGGGGGCGTTGCACAGCAGGTACAGGGCGGTCAGTGCTTCCGGGATCTGTACGATCATGTCGTCCATCAGGTTGGCGTCGCTGGCGATATCGGCGAACTCAGGCTGGTCGTCGAACAGGCCGGAACCGACCATGATCGGCAGCAGCATTTCGCTGACTTCGTCCTCGGCGGTTTCGAACCAGGCCGCTTCACGCAGGAACACGCCTTCCATGAAGCCAATGCACCAGCCGCGCAGGTCGGAGTCGTCCGGCTCTTCGCCCAGGTCGAGGTCGCATGGCAGCTCGAACTCTTCATCGGATGCCAGTTGGCGGGAGATGTGGGCCTTGAGCTGGACCAGGGTTTCTTCGATCTCGGTGCGCTGGGCCTCGTCCTTGTAGTGAGGCTCTTCGGCGAACAGCGCGTCGATCCATTCACGGTCAGGGACCTGCTCCGAGCAGATCGATAGCGCAGTCAGGTAGCCATGGGCGGCTACGTAGTCCAGCGCCTCGTCATGCAGCTCATCGGCATCGAGGAAGGCTTGCAGGCGGTTTAGTTGCTCAGCGAAGGACATTGAAAGACTACCTTGGGAATAAACGATGCTGAATTCTAGGCCTTCTTGAGCGTGCAGGCCAGCCGCACTGCATATTTGCAAGGTTTTCAGATGGGCCGCTATTCGTCAGTGGCGCCCTTTGCCGGGGAGCGCTCGGGTATACTGCCGCGTTTTGTGATGCCCCTGCAGGCCGGAGGCGGTCGCGGGAAAAGTTCGCTTACGGATTATTTCCCGGCCAAGCGCGCTTTTTCAGCCAGCCTGTACAGAGGGATTTCGGTGGAATTTGGAGTTTTTCATGCTTGAACAGGCTCAACGCGTCCTCAAGGACATCTTCGGCTACGACAGCTTTCGTGGCCGCCAGGGTGCGATCATTGAGCGCGTGGCCAGCGGTGGTGATGCGCTGGTCCTGATGCCTACCGGTGGTGGCAAGTCGTTGTGCTTCCAGGTGCCGGCATTGTTGCGTGAAGGGCTGGCGGTGGTGGTTTCGCCGTTGATCGCACTGATGGACGACCAAGTGGCCACCCTGGAAGAACTGGGTGTCGCCGCCGCTGCGTTGAACTCGACCCTGAGTGCCGAGCAGCAGCGCGACCTGGCGGCGCGGATCCGCCGGGGCGAAGTGAAGATGCTCTATCTTGCGCCCGAGCGTCTGGTGCAGCCGCGCATGCTGGCGTTTTTGCAGAGCCTGGAAATCTCCCTGTTCGCCATCGACGAAGCCCACTGCGTTTCCCAATGGGGTCACGATTTCCGGCGTGAATACCTGCAACTGGGGCAACTGGCCGAGCTGTTCCCCAATGTGCCGCGTATCGCCCTGACGGCCACGGCCGACAAGCGTACCCGCGAAGAAATCGTCGAGCGCCTGCACCTGCAGAACGCCGAGCGCTTTCTCTCCAGCTTCGACCGGCCGAATATCTTTTATCGCATCGTGCCCAAGGAACAGCCGCGCAAGCAATTGCTGGCGTTCCTCTCGGAGCGGCGCAGCGATGCCGGGATTGTGTATTGCCTGTCGCGCAAGAAGGTCGATGAAGTGGCCGCGTTCCTCTGCGAGCAGGGCTACCCCGCGTTGCCTTACCACGCTGGCCTGCCCAACGAGTTGCGGGCCTATCATCAGAAGCGCTTCCTCAACGAGGAAGGCCTGATCATGGTGGCGACCATTGCGTTCGGCATGGGCATCGACAAGTCCAACGTGCGCTTCGTTGCGCACATGGACCTGCCCAAGTCCCTCGAGGCGTACTACCAGGAAACCGGACGGGCCGGCCGCGATGGCCTGCCGGCGGATGCCTGGATGGTCTACGGCCTGCAGGATGTGGTGATGCTCAAGCAGATGCTGCAAAACTCCGAAGGCGATGAGCGCCACAAGCGCCTGGAGCAACACAAGCTCGATGCCATGCTGTCGCTGTGTGAAGAGACCCGCTGCCGCCGCCAGACCCTGCTCGCCTATTTTGACGAAGACATGCCCCAGCCGTGCGGGCATTGCGATAACTGTGTGGACGGCGTGCAGACCTGGGATGCCACCGAGCCGGCGCGCCAGGGCCTGTCGGCGATCTTCCGTACTGGCCAGCGTTATGGTGTCGGTCATCTGGTCGATGTGCTGCTGGGCAAGGACAACGAAAAAATCCGCAGTTTCGGTCACCAGCACCTGTCGGTGTATGGCGTGGGCAAGGCGCGGGCTGAAGGCGAATGGCGGTCGTTGTTCCGCCAGATGGTGGCCCGTGGCCTGGTGGATATCGATCTGGAAGGCTATGGCGGCCTGCGCCTGAATGACAGCTGCCGGCCGCTGCTCAAGGGCGAGGTCAGCCTGGAGCTGCGCCGCGACCTCAAGCCGCAGACCACTGCCAAGTCCAGCAGCACCAGCCAGGCCAGCCAACTGGTGCGCGGCGAGGAGCGGGAACAGTGGGAAGCCCTGCGGGCGTTGCGGCGCAAGCTGGCGCAAGAGCACAGCGTGCCGCCCTACGTTATTTTCCCCGACTCCACCCTGCTGGAAATGCTACGCGAGCAGCCCACCACCATGGCTGAAATGGCCCGGGTCAGCGGCGTGGGAGCGCGCAAGCTGGAGCGTTATGGCCAGGCCTTCCTGGAAGTCCTTGGCGGCCAGGCCGAGGCACCGAAGGAAATCGCCGATATTCGCCATGAACTGATCAGCCTGGCCCGTGCAGGCATGACGCCGATCCAGATCGCCGGGCAGTTGCAATGCTCGGAAAAGAACGTCTACACCTTGCTGGCCGAGTCCATTGGCAAGCAGCAGTTGTCTCTGGAGCAGGCTCTAGACCTGCCGGAGGACTTGCTCGGGGAAATCCAGGACGCCTTTCTCGACGGCGAAGGTGAATTGCCACCGGTTAGCGATATAGCGCCGCTATTTACCGGACGGGTGCCCGAGGGCGTTTTGTACTGTGTGCGGGCCGCTTTGCAGTCGGAATTCGAGATTTAATGTGTCAATTACGACAATGTAACGAATCAGTACATTGCAAACCTTGCCTACTGTCATGGGTCATGCTTAGCTGACTAATAATTAGCCATACTTTATTTTCAGTCTAACCCATGAGTTTTTTATGCCGTTAACCGATCAACACCGTTTTGGCATGCAGTTGGCGCAAATGTCCCGTGGCTGGCGCGCAGAACTGGATCGCCGCCTGGCGGGGCTGGGATTGTCCCAGGCCCGCTGGTTGGTGCTGCTGCATCTGGCCCGTTTTGAAGAAGCACCGACCCAGCGCGAATTGGCGCAGAGTGTCGGCGTTGAAGGGCCTACATTGGCTCGCCTACTCGACAGTCTGGAGAACCAGGGCCTGGTGCAACGCCAGGCTGTGGTGGAAGACCGGCGTGCCAAGCGCATTGTGTTGTGTGATCCCGCCCGCCCGTTGATCGATCAGATCGAGACCATCGCCACGGCCCTGCGCCAGGAGCTGTTTGTGGGTGTCGATGAAGAGGATATGCGGGTGTGCATGCGGGTCCATGGGCACATCCTGGCCAATCTGGAAAAGACCTGAGCCGATTACGTCGCTGATCAAAATGTGGGGGCGAGGTTGCTCGCGAAAGCGGTGTGTCAGTCAATATATTCGGTGACTGAACCACCGCTTTCGCGGGCAAGCCCGCTCCTACACAAGCCTGCTCCGTCTTGGCTAAGTGTCGTTAGAAGGTCTGGCCGAGGTTCAGGTACACCGCCTTCTGATTGTCATCATTAAACCCATAGCTGAAATTCAACGGCCCCAGCGGCGTATCGAACCCCAGGAAGATGCTCGCGGCGTTGATGTAGCCACTGTCGAACTCATTGTCGTTGTTCCACGCCCGCCCGCGTTCCAGGGAGGCGCCCAGGTACAGCGGGAAGTCCAGTGGCAAGTACGAGCGTGGGGTCAGGCGACGGTAGTAGACGGCGCGCATCAGGCTGATGTTCTGCCCGGAAATCGCATCCTGGCGGAACCCTGACAACTGCCGCGCGCCGCCCAGCAGGAAGCTGGAAATCACTACGTCGGAATCGTCCAGGGTGCGCCCGTAGCGACCGCCCAGTACCAGGGTGTCCGGGCCGTGGCTCATGGCTTTGTCCAGTTTGAACTCCCATTGCCGGTAGCGCTGGTCGGAGCCTAGGCCCGGTTCGAACTCGCGGTAGGCCAGGCCGATGTCCTCACCTGTGTGGGGGAAGTACACGTTGTCCAGGGAGTCGAACGAGTACTTGAGTTCATAGAAACCCTCGCTGAAGCTCACGCTTGGCAAGTCGCGGTCGCCGATGCGCACATCGGCCTTGCCCCACGCCTCTCCCACGCCGAAGCGGATTTCGCCGCTGTTGCCGATCTGCCGACCGACGTTCAGGCCAAACCCGTAGCGCTCAAGGCGGTATTCGGAGATCGGGTCGTTATCCAGGATCAGTTCGACGTTCTGCGCCTGGGCGCTGATGTAGGGGGCGACGAAATAACGTGAGCCGGTATCCATCGGCTGATAGAACTCGCTGTACAACTCCTGGCGATCACCGATCTGTACCCTTGTCAGCCATTCGGCGCCGAGGCGGTTGATGCCGTTGACGCGGTAGCTGGCGCCGAGGTTGAAGGCGCTGTCGCCGCGCATGTCGTCGGACAGGTTGAGCCCCAGGCGCAGGTAATCGGTGCCGCTGCGTTTGCCACGGGCGCTGATCACCAGGGTGTTGTCCGGGCCTTTTTTCACCACGCGGTATTGCACCTGCTCGAAGTAATCCAGGCCATACAGGGTGCCCATGTCCGATTGCAGGCGGGCCAGGTTCAGGGGTTCGCCGATGGGTTGGCGGATGTAGTAGCGGATCACGTCGTCACCGACTTTCGAGTCGTTCTCTACCTTGATTGCGGTGATCGTCGGGTTGCGCTGGCCCGGTGTGCGGGCGGCGGTCAGTTCGGCGTCTACCGAGCCGGTGGGGCGCAGGCGTGCCATGCGGGTATCCAGGGCGCGGGTGGCACGGTAGCCGGCGTCGATCATGTCCTTGGCGCGGCCAAAGTCGGTCACACCATAGGCGGCCAACGGTGGCTGGATCAGCACGTCGCCGGGATGCAGGGCCTTGAGTTGCTCCTCGGAATTTCGGCGGGTCATCAGGGTGATGGACTGGTTGAGCACATCCACCACCGTCGCCAGTTGCTTGCGGCTGCGCAGCGGCGTACCGATATCCACCACAATGGCGATATCGACCCCCATCTCACGTGCCACATCCAGGGGGATGTTATCGGTCATGCCGCCATCCACCAGCAGTCGCCCGTCCAGTTCCACCGGGGCGAACACCGCGGGGATCGACATGCTGGCGCGAATCACCTGGGGCAGGTGACCCTTGCGGAACACCACTTTCTCGCCGCTGGTGATATCGGTGGCCACGGCGCGAAATGGAATCGGCAGCTTGTCGAAGTCGCGGGTGTTGCTGCTGTGGGCGAACATGCTCTCCAGCAGCAGCGCCAGGTTCTGACCCTGGATAACGCCAAGAGGCAGGCCGAGGCTGCCGTCGTCGCGAAAGCTCAGTTTCTGCTTGATCAGGAAGTCCCGGTCATCCTGCTTGCGCCGGAACGGCACGTCTTCCCTGGGCGGGGCATCGGACAGCGCCAACTGCCAGTCGATGCTCAGCGCCAGCTTTTCCAGTTCGTCGATCTTGTAGCCCGACGCGTACAGCCCGCCAATCACCGCCCCCATGCTGGTGCCGGCAATCGCATCGATATGGATGCCTTGCTCTTCCAGGGCCTTGAGCACGCCGATGTGCGCCAGGCCACGGGCGGCACCGCCGGACAACACCAGGCCGATTTTCGGGCGGGGGGCTTCCACGGCTTGGGCAAGGACAGGGAGCAGGCACAGCAACAGGCAGGACAACAGGCGGCGCATCATCAATCTCGGGGCTGGACGGCAAAGGCCGGTATTATAGCCATCCGATCCACCTGTCTCGTCATCTCAGGAGTTCTTCATTTCATGTCCGCATCCAGGCCCGAGATTGTCATCACCTATTGCACCCAATGCCAGTGGCTGCTGCGCGCCGCGTGGCTGGCCCAGGAGCTGCTGAGCACCTTTGCCGATGACCTCGGCAAAGTGGCCCTGGAACCGGCGACCGGCGGGGTGTTTCGCATTACATGCGACGGCGTGCAGATCTGGGAGCGCAAGGCCGATGGTGGCTTTCCGGAGGCCAAGGTACTCAAGCAGCGAGTACGTGACCAGATCGATCCAGAGCGAGACCTGGGGCACAACGACCGTACCTCGTAAACGACACTGCCGGCATGCAGCCGGCAGTGACAGTGGGTTTATTTGGCGGCCATTTTATTTTTGATCCAGCCGACGACAAACGTCAGCACCAGGCCGCCGACACCGCCGCCGACGATATTGCTGCCCACCGCCGCGACATCCAGCGCGCCGCCAGGAGGCAGGCCGCTGATGGCCGAGACGATCTGCCCCAGCACCAGGCCGCCGACGCCACCGACCACTGTATTGAGCCCGGAGCCCAGGCCTTGTTTGCTCAGGCCGGCCAGGTTGCCGCCGACTGCGCCGCTGATGATCTGAATGATCAGGGTGATGAACATGTCCATGGTGAAACTCCTGCGTAGCGTTAGGGGAGCGACCACTCGCATGCAGCAACTTCAAGGTTCACGGCTGTCGTCGAGGAGTCTGTATCCGTTGAACGACAGCTGACTGTTGCGGATAGGAAAAGTATAGATCAGACCATGGTTGATGGCTGTTTGACCTTGACGGGGCGGCTCATCAAGCCCGAGACCACGATGGCCGCAATGATCAGTGCGCCGCCCAGCAGCATGCGCAGGGTCGGGGTTTCGCTGAACAGCAGCCAGGCCACGGTGATGCCATACACCGGCTCCATGGCGAACACCACGGCAGCGGTGCGCGCCTTGAGCACTTTGAGGCTGGCGACAAACAAACTGTGGGCCAGGCCAGTACAGAACACCCCCAGCAGGCCGATCCATAGCCAGTCCAGAGCGCGCACGTCGCCCAGGCCAGGAGCGGCGAAGGGCAACAAGCACAGGGCCACCACCACATTTTGACAGAGGGCCGCCTGCACTGGCGGGATGCTGGCGCTGGCTCGATTGTTCAACGACAGCAGCGAGAACAGCAGGCCCGAGACCACGGCCCAGACCAGGCCGCTGGTGGTTTGGCTGGCGAGATCGAAGTCCGGGGTGACCAGCACCAGGCCGATGCTGACCAGCAGCACCAACACCATTTCATTGGCGCGAATCCGCTCGCGGAAGATCAGGCCTTCGAGGATCACCGTAAAAGCCGGGAATGTGGCAAACCCCAAGGTCGCAATCGCCACGCCGGCCACTTTCACCGCTATAAAGAAGCTCACCCAGTGCCCGGCCAGCAGCAGGCCGCTGAGCAGCAGGCGCCGCAGGTCGGTGCTATAGAGTTTTTGCCACGGCGTGCTGCTGGCAAAGCGCGCGAACAGCGCCAGGGCGATTACCGCGAAAGCGGCACGGCCAAATACGATGATGCCGGGCGAGGCGGCGGCAAGCTTGCCGAAGACGCCGGTGAGGCCAAACATCAGTGCGCCGATATGCAGGGCGCCTAAGGCAGTGCGGGGAGTCATGACAGTCCTTAAAACAGTAAGCAGGCAGGCATCCAGTCTAGAGCGCCTGGCGCCTGGGTGTCTGTCGTGGGAATCGCCGGTTTTATCGCAGGACTAGCGCCCGTTGTCGAGCCGGCGCAGGGCTCCGGGCGAGCAGCCGAACTCGCGCAACACGGCCGCGGCAAACGCGCTTTGCGAGCCATAGCCGACCCGCGCGGCAATCTCGCCAATGGGCAGGTGGCTGTCGCGCAACAAGCCGCGGGCCATTTGCAGGCGGCGGGTGCGGATGTAGTCCATGGGGGTCAACCCGCATTCGGCGATAAAGCGGGCGTGCAGGCGGGCGACGGAAATATCTGCCAGGCGCGCCAGATCCGCGACCTGCAGCGGGTAGGCCGCGTGCTGGTCGATATGTGCATTGAATGCGCCATAGGGCAGGCGTCGCGCGCTGGCTTGAGCAGGCGGCTGGCCATTGAGCGTAGCCAATAACAACACCGCGCCTTGCTGGGCGATCAGTGGGTCATCCAGCGCGCCGCTCGCCAGCCAGTTGACCAATTGGCCCTGGCGGGCATCCAGCTTCACCCGAGCCGGTTGGTCCAGCAGGCGGCGACTGGCATCCGCGTGCTCGCCCAAAGATTGCATCACCCATTGTTCGTCGGGCACATCCAGCACCAGGCATTGGCTGCCACGGGGGCTGCCACAGCTGTGATGGGTGGAGAAGGGCAGGACCATCACCCCTTGCGGGCAGATTTCGCCGCCGATGCCTTCCACCTCGAAGTCCAGGCGGCCGGCCAGGCCAAACACCAGTTGCGCGTGGTCATGGCTATGGGCGATCAGGTCGTGGGTGTAATGGCGCAGCGTGAGGGTCGGTCTCATCGCAATCTCCCGGGCAGGCCGGCAGTTTACACCGCCCGACGTGCGGCGGGCGTTGTCATCTGACTGACGCAAGACTGTCATGGGCTATTAATTGCCCGGGAGCAAGCTGGCGAAAACACCCTCGAGGTATGCCCATGACCAGCGCCGAGCTCGCCAAACCCAGTCGCAAGCAACGGGTTCGCACCCTGTGGATCTCCGACGTGCACCTGGGCACCCGGGATTGCCAGGCCGAACATTTGTCGCGGTTTCTCAAGGGCTACCACGCCGACAAGGTGTACCTGGTGGGCGATATCATCGATGGCTGGAAAATGCGCGGCGGCATGTATTGGCCCCAGGCCCATACCAACGTGATCCGCCGCCTGCTGACCATGAGCAAGCGCGGCACCGAGGTGATCTACGTCACCGGTAACCATGACGAGTTCCTGCGCCGCTATTCCAAGCTGATCCTGGGCAATATCCAGTTGGTGGACGAGGCGGTGCATGTGACCGCCGATGGCCGGCATCTGCTGGTGATCCACGGCGACCAGTTCGACGTCATCACCCGCTACCATCGCTGGCTGGCGTTTCTTGGCGACTCGGCCTACGAATTCACCCTGACCCTCAACCGCTGGCTGAACCACTGGCGGGCACGCTACGGCTACGGTTATTGGTCGCTGTCGGCGTACCTCAAGCACAAGGTGAAGACCGCCGTGAGCTTTATCAGCGACTTCGAGGAAGCCATCGCCCACGAAGTGACCAAGCGCGAGTTGCACGGCGTGGTGTGCGGGCATATCCACCACGCGGAGATTCGCAAGGTGGGCGAGGTGGACTACCTCAATTGCGGGGATTGGGTGGAGTCGTGCACCGCGTTGATCGAGCACTGGGATGGGCATATCGAGCTGTATCGACTGGCGGATGCCCAGGCCAAGGAGGCGCAGGTCAAGGCCGAGATGGTTGCGGGCTGAGGCAGATATTCCTGGGTCAACGCGGACAAATGTGGGAGCGGGCTTGCCCGCGAAGGCGGTGTGTCAGTCACTATATGTATCGACTGACACGCCCTCATCGCGGCATAGGCATCTACACAACTTTCAGAAGCTGACGAACTCTCCTGTGGCGAGCGGGCTTGCCCCGCGCTGGGCTGCGAAGCAGCCCTAAAACCAGCCACTACGGAGTATCTGATACACCGCATACGGCTTACTGGGGCTGCTTCGCAGCCCAGCGCGGGGCAAGCCCGCTCGCCACAACTGCGCTATCTGCCTGGATTTAGGCGTTGCGGCAAAGTTGTGTAGATACCTATGCTCATCGCGGGCAAGCCCGCTCCTACATTTCAGGGCTTGCTCACGTCTGCAATGGCCTCGGCCAGCAACCCCAGCCGCGTCTCATCAATCCCGGCGACGTTGGCGCGCCCGGAGCTGACCATGTACACGCTGTGTTTTTCCCGCAGTTGCTTCACCTGTTCGGCGCTCAGGCCGGTATAGGAAAACATGCCGCGCTGCACGCCGACATGGGCGAAACGCTTGGCCAATCCGTGGGGCACCAGTGCTTCTACCAAGCCCGAACGCAACTGCGCGATGCGCGAGCGCATGCCTTCGACTTCGGCGCTCCACAGCTGTTTGAGTTCGGCATCACCCAAAATGGTGGCGACTACAGCAGCCCCATGATCCGGCGGTGTCGACCACAGGTTGCGCGCGATAAACGCCAGTTGGCTGCGCACATCCAGCAGCTTCTCGGCATCGTTGGCGCACACGATCAGCGCGCCGACGCGGTCGCTGTACAGGCCAAAATTCTTCGAGCAGGAACTGGTGATCAACACCTCAGGCAGTTCATCGGCAAACAGGCGAACTGCCCATGCGTCCTGCTCCAGGCCATCGCCAAAACCCTGGTAGGCGAAGTCGATCAGCGGCAGGAGGTGGCGTTCGCGCACGATCTGCAGCACCTGGCGCCAGTCGTCCTGGGACAGGTCGAAACCGGTGGGGTTGTGGCAGCAAGCGTGCAGCAGCACCACGTCGCCTTCGGGCACGGTGGCCAGGGTGGCGAGCATGGCCGGCACGTCCAGGCGGTTGTCACTGCCCACGTATGGGTAGTGGCTGACCTTGAGCCCGGCCTTGGCGAAGATGGTTTCGTGGATCGGCCACGTCGGGTTGCTCAGCCACACGCCACGGCCTGGCAGGCTGTGGGCGATGAAGTCGGCGCTCAGGCGCAGGGCACCGGTGCCACCCGGGGTTTGCGTGGCGCCAGCGCGTTGTGCCTTGAGCAGTGCGCTGCCTGCGCCCAGCACCAACTCACTGACCAGCCGGCCGAAAGCCGGGTCGCCATGCCCACCGATATAGGTCTTGGTGGTTTGCTGCTCGACCAGGCGCTGCTCGGCGCGCTTGACTGCCTGCAGGATCGGGGTCAGGCCCTGGGCATCCTTGTAGACGCCCACGCCGAGGTCGAATTTTTGCGGGTTGGCGTCCTTGGCATAGGACTCCATCAGCCCCAGGATCGGATCACCAGGCACCCGGCCAATATCGGCGAAATGCATCACTTGCGGCCCTCGGCATCCTTGGCCACTTCGTCGGTGCGCGCGGCCATGATGAAGTCGTTGCGGTGCAGGCCTTTGATCGAGTGGCTCCACCAGGTCACGGTGACTTTGCCCCATTCGGTCAGCAGGCCTGGGTGGTGGCCTTCAGCCTCGGAGATTTCGCCCATGGCGTTGGTAAAGGCCAGGGCGAATTTGAAGTTCTTGAACAGGAATACTTTTTCCAACTGCATCACACCGTCGCGCACTTCGATGTTCCAGTCGGGGATCTGCTTGATCAGCACCGGCAGTTCTTCGTCGCTGACTTGTGGGGCGTCGGCACGGCAGGCTTCGCAATGGGCTTGGTTCAAGGTGGTCATAAAGGTGTTCCTGAAATCGAGTATGTGGAATTCGGTTGCCAGTGGCGTCACCCTAAAGCAACGCGCGGCCAGGGAACAGACTCACCTGGCCTTAAAAGCATCAGTTCAAGCCGCCTTGGGCTTGGGTGGGAACAGCGGCGCGTGCAGACCCAACTGCATACCGCGCTCGACCATGCCCATGATGTCTTCCTGCGCCACTTCAAACAGGCGCTTGAGGTTGGGCAGGGCGAAATACAGCGGCTGCAGGATGTCGATGCGATAAGGGGTGCGCATGGCTTCCAGCGGATCGAAGGCTTGGTGCTTGGGCTCATCCGAGAGGCAGTACACCGTCTCTTTGGGTGACGACAGAATGCCGCCACCATAGATGCGTCGACCTTCAGGGGTGTCCACCAGGCCGAACTCGATAGTCATCCAGTACAGGCGCGCCAGGTACACGCGCTGCTCCTTGGTGGCGGCGAGGCCGAGCTTGCCGTAGGTGTGGGTGAATTCGGCGAACCAGGGGTTGGTCAGCAGTGGGCAGTGGCCGAAAATCTCGTGGAAAATATCCGGCTCTTGCAGGTAATCCAGCTCTTCACGGGTACGAATAAAGGTCGCTACCGGAAACTGCTTGTTGGCGAGCAATTCAAAGAACGTCTGGAAGGGGATCAGCGCCGGCACCCGCGCCACTTGCCAGCCGGTGGTTTGGGCTAGCACTTTGTTGATTTCGGCCAGTTGCGGAATACGATCGTGGGGCAGGCCGAGCTTCTCGATACCGTCCAGGTATTCCTGGCAGGCGCGACCCTCGATCACTTTCAGTTGGCGAGTGATCAGGGTGTTCCACACCGCATGTTCTTCGGGCGGGTAGTGGATAAAACCTTGCGCATCGGGCTCGCGGGCCACGTAGTGCGTCTGCTTCATACGGCTCTCCTGCTAGGCATTCGTTCTTGTTATGTCCTGCTATGGCCTTATTGATACTCCGCCTGGCGGTGGATTCCACCTGTCACTAGGGCAGGGCTGTAGGAAAATTCACCGATTATCGTAAAGTATTCGTTACGGATTAGGCATGGCGCACGCTGCATTGTGATTTTCGGATGGGAAAAGGTCGCTGGCTGTCACATAATCTTGACGACTATCTGCGTGCGGCGACAAAAAGACGCAGCTCGATCAGCTCTCCTACAACAAACCGGGCCTTTACATGCGTATCAAAGTGCATTGCCAGAACCGCATCGGCATCCTGCGGGACATTCTCAACCTGCTGGTGGAATACGGCGTCAACGTGGCCAAGGGCGAGGTCGGTGGCGAGCATGGCAATGCCATTTACCTGTACTGCCCGAACCTGGTGAACATGCAGTTCCAGGCCCTGCGCCCGCAGTTCGAGGCGATCGCCGGGGTATTTGGCGTCAAGCGGGTAGGGCTGATGCCCAGCGAGCGTCGGCACATGGAACTCAACGCCTTGCTCGGAGCGTTGGAATTCCCGGTGCTGTCCATCGACATGGGCGGCTCGATTGTCGCGGCCAACCGCGCTGCGGCGCAGTTGCTCGGGGTGCGGGTGGACGAAGTGCCGGGCATTCCCTTGTCACGCTACGCCGAGGACTTCGACCTGCCGGAACTGGTGCGCGCCAGCAAGTCGCGGATCAATGGCCTGCGGGTCAAGGTCAAGGGCGATGTGTTCCTGGCCGATATCGCCCCCTTGCAATCCTCCGAGCATGACGACAGCGAAGCCATGGCTGGCGCCGTGCTGACCTTGCACCGTGCCGACCGCGTCGGTGAGCGTATCTACAATGTGCGCAAGCAGGAGCTGCGCGGCTTCGACAGCATTTTCCAAAGCTCCAAAGTGATGGCCGCGGTGGTGCGTGAAGCCCGGCGCATGGCGCCCCTCGACGCCCCTCTATTAATAGAAGGTGAAACCGGCACCGGCAAGGAGCTGCTGGCACGCGCTTGTCACCTGGCCAGCCCGCGCGGGCAGTCTCCGTTGATGGCGCTCAATTGCGCTGGGTTGCCGGAGTCGATGGCCGAGACCGAGCTGTTTGGCTACGGTCCCGGCGCATTTGAAGGGGCGCGTGCAGAGGGCAAGCTCGGGCTGCTGGAGCTGACGGCAGGCGGTACGTTGTTTTTGGATGGCGTGGGCGAAATGAGCGCGCGGTTGCAGGTGAAATTGCTGCGCTTTCTGCAGGATGGCTGCTTCCGCCGTGTAGGCAGCGATGAAGAGGTCTACCTGGATGTGCGGGTGATCTGCGCGACCCAGGTGGACTTGTCGGAGCTGTGTGCCCGCGGGGAGTTTCGCCAGGACCTGTATCACCGGCTCAACGTGTTATCGCTGCATATCCCGCCGCTGCGCGAATGCCTCGACGGTTTACCGCCGCTGGTCGAGCACTTTATCGACCAGGCCAGCCGCCTGATTGGCTGCCCGCTGCCCAAGTTGGCGCCGGCGGCCATGGAGCGGCTCAGTCACTACCATTGGCCGGGTAACGTGCGCCAGTTGGAAAACGTGCTGTTCCAGGCGGTGTCGTTGTGTGAGGGCGGGACGGTCAAGGCTGAGCATATTCGCCTGCCGGACTACGGCGTGCGCCAGCCCCTTGGCGACTTCTCCCTGGAGGGCGGGCTGGAGGAGATTGTCGGGCGGTTTGAAAAGGCGGTGCTGGAGAGCCTGTATGCCGAGCATCCCAGCAGTCGGTTGTTGGGTAAGCGCCTGGGCGTATCCCACACCACCATCGCCAATAAACTGCGCGATTACGCAGTGCTCAAGGCCGACAAATAACCCTCTGACACAACGGGATTAAAAATGTGGGAGCGGCGGTGCGACGATTCGACTTGCTCGCTCCCACACAAGCCCACTCCCCATTGAATTTGTATAGCTGCCAAGACCGCTGTTTGCCGCAACCGGCAGAACTCCGCCGTTTTTCCGACTCGTCCTGCCCCTGCGATAATCCTCGATACGCCCCAACCCCTTGCCCCGCCTGGCTTTCCCCGGCTTTTAAAAAGTTGGTGCGCAAATTGCTAAAGACTCCTCAGTACATCGGTGGGCGGCAAACGTCCGTCAGTAAGAGGAATGAGCGTGGACAAGTACCTTTATGTGGCAATGACCGGCGCCAGCCAGAATGCACTGGCGCAAAAGGCCCATGCCAACAACCTGGCGAACATTTCCACCAACGGTTTTCAGCGTGACCTGGAGCAGGCCCGCTCGATGCCGGTGTTTGGTGACAGCTTTCCGGCGCGGGCGTTTGCCCTGACCGAGCGGCCGGGCACTGATTTTTCCCCTGGCTCGATGGTCGAGACCGGTCGTGACCTGGACGTTGCCGTCGGCGGCGATGGCTGGATCGCGGTGCAGACCCCCGATGGTGGCGAAGCCTACGTGCGTACCGCCAGCATGAATATCGATGCGCTCGGCGTCCTGCGGGCCGGCAACGGCATGCCGATCATGGGCAATGGCGGGCCGATTTCCGTGCCGCCCGAGCAGAAGGTCGAAATCGGCGAAGACGGCACCATCAGCATCCGCGCCATGGGCGAAGGCCCGCGGGTGATGGCTGAAGTGGACCGCATCAAGCTGGTCAAGCCAGACCTGGCCAACATGACCAAGGGCCTGGACGGCGCGATCCACACCAAGGACGGCCAGCCCGCGGTGGCCGATGCCAGCGTCAAGGTGAACTCGGGCTTTTTGCAGTCGAGCAACGTCAATGCCGTCGAAGAAATGACCGCGGTGCTGGCTTTGTCCAAGCAATTCGAATTGCACGTGAAAATGATGAACAGCGCCAAAGAAGACGACCAGGCCATGACCCGCGTCATGCAGATGAGCTGATTGCAGCGCCACTGACCACCAATTTCGTAACGCGGCGCCAACAAACAGGCGCACGAAGGAGAACAGCATGCTTCCGGCTCTATGGGTTGCCAAAACCGGTCTGTCCGCCCAGGACACTAACCTGACCGTTATTTCCAACAACCTGGCGAACGTTTCGACCACGGGCTTCAAACGTGATCGCGCCGAGTTCCAGGACTTGCTCTATCAGATCAAGCGCCAGCCGGGTGCGCAGTCGACCCAGGACAGCGAATTGCCGTCGGGCCTGCAAGTGGGTACGGGTGTGTCCATCGTCGGCACCCAGAAGAACTTCACCGCCGGTAACCTGCAACAGACCGGGCAGCCGCTGGACATGGCGATCAATGGCCGTGGGTTCTTCCAGATCCTGCAACCGGATGGCACTACTTCCTACACCCGTGACGGCACCTTCCACCTGGATTCTAACGGCCAGGTCGTGACCGCCAACGGCTTTGCCCTGGAGCCGGCGATTGTCGTGCCCAACGATGCCCAGACCTTCACGGTCGGCGCCGACGGCACCGTGTCCGTCACTATCGCCGGCAACCCGGCGTCGCAAGTGATCGGCAACCTGCAGACCGCCGACTTCATCAACCCGGCCGGCCTGCAAGCCACCGGTAACAACTTGTTCCTGGAAACCGCCGCCAGCGGCGCGCCGCAAGTCGGCACCCCGGGCCTCAACGGGTTTGGCACCACCCTGCAAAGAACCCTGGAAACCTCCAACGTCAGCACCGTGGAAGAGATGGTCAACATGATCACCACCCAGCGTGCCTACGAGATGAACTCCAAGGTGATCTCCACCGCCGACCAGATGCTTTCGTTCGTTACGCAGAATCTGTAATCCAGTCTATGGGGCGCTCATAAGGCGCCTGCAACACCGTGAGGTAAGGGTCATGAGTCGCTTTGTTTCTGTTCTGGCATTGAGTGGGATTGCCGTGCTCGCGGGCTGTGTTGCCCCGGCGCCAAAACCCAATGACCCGTACTACGCGCCGGTGTTGCCGCGCACGCCGCTGCCTGCCGCCGCCAACAACGGTTCGATCTACCAGGCCGGTTTCGAACAGAACTTGTACAGCGACCGCAAGGCATTCCGGGTCGGGGACATCATCACCATCACCCTGAACGAGCGCACCACGGCGAGCAAGAACGCCAACTCCCAGGTGGCCAAGAACAGCAAGACCGGCATCGGCCTGACCTCGCTGTTTGGCGGTGGCTTGAACACCAACAACCCGTTGGGCAGTGGTGACTTGAGCCTGGACGTGGGCTACAGCGGCGACCGCGCCACCAACGGCAGCAGCAAGGCCGGGCAGGGCAACAGCCTGGTGGGCTCGATCACGGTGACGGTGGCCGATGTACTGCCCAACGGCATCATTGCCGTGCGCGGCGAAAAATGGATGACCCTCAACACCGGTGACGAACTGGTGCGCATTGCCGGCATGGTGCGGGCGGACGATATCGCCACCGACAACACCGTGCCGTCCACGCGGATCGCCGATGCACGCATTACCTATTCGGGTACGGGTTCGTTTGCCGACGCCAGTCAGCCGGGTTGGTTTGACCGTTTCTTCCTTAGCCCGCTGTTCCCTTTCTAGGTGATCACTTTGAATCTCAAACAGCTGATGGCAGCGGTGTTGTTGCTCTCCCTGAGCGTCGCTGCCCAGGCCGAACGCCTGAAGGACATCGCCAGTATTTCCGGGGTGCGCACCAACCAGTTGATCGGTTACGGCCTGGTGGTGGGCCTCAACGGTACGGGTGACCAGACCACCCAGACCCCGTTCACCCTGCAGACCTTCAACAACATGCTCTCGCAGTTCGGGATCAAAGTGCCGCCCGGCTCGGGCAACGTGCAGTTGAAAAACGTCGCGGCGGTGTCGATCAGTGCCGATCTGCCGGCGTTCTCCAAGCCAGGGCAGGTGGTGGACATCACCGTGTCGTCGATTGGTAACTCGAAAAGCCTGCGCGGCGGCACCTTGCTGATGACCCCGCTCAAAGGTATCGACGGCAACGTCTACGCCATCGCCCAGGGCAACCTGGTGGTGGGCGGGTTTGATGCTGAAGGTCGCGACGGTTCGAAGATCACCGTCAACGTGCCATCGGCCGGGCGGATTCCTGGCGGCGCCACGGTGGAACGCACCGTGCCCAGCGGGTTCAACCAGGGCAACAGCCTGACCCTGAACCTCAACCGTTCTGACTTCACCACCGCCAAGCGTGTGGTGGACAAGATCAACGACATGCTCGGCCCTGGTGTGGCCCAGGCCATCGATGGCGGTTCGATCCGTGTGACTGCGCCGCTGGACCCAAGCCAGCGTGTGGACTACCTGTCGATCCTGGAAAACCTTGAGGTTGATCCGGGTCAGGCGGTGGCCAAGGTCATCATCAACTCGCGTACCGGCACCATCGTGATCGGGCAGAACGTCAAGGTGTCGCCAGCGGCCGTGACCCACGGCAGCTTGACCGTGACCATTACCGAAGACCCGATTGTCAGCCAGCCTGGGGCGTTCTCCAACGGCGAAACCGCCGTGGTCCCACGCTCGCGGGTCAATGCCCAGCAAGAAGCCAAGCCGATGTTCAAGTTCGGCCCCGGTACCACCCTGGATGAAATCGTACGAGCGGTGAACCAGGTGGGCGCGGCGCCCGGCGACTTGATGGCGATCCTTGAAGCCCTGAAACAGGCCGGCGCCTTGCAAGCCGACCTGATCGTGATTTGAGGCCGTAGCCATGGACATGCGCAAGAGCGGTATCGCCAGCACGGCCGACTCGGGGTCTTACTCGGACCTGAACCGGCTTAACCAGCTCAAGTTCGGCGACAAGAACAGCGAAGGCAACATGCGCAAGGTGGCGCAGGAGTTCGAGTCGCTGTTTCTCAACGAAATGCTCAAGTCCATGCGCTCGGCCACCGATGCCCTGGGCAAGGACAACCCGCTGAACACCCCAGCGGCCAAGCAGTACCAGGAAATGTACGACCAGCAACTGGCCGTCTCGCTGTCCCGCGAGGGCGGCGGTATTGGCCTGGCGGACGTGCTGTTGCGCCAGATGCAAAAGAACAAGCCAGTGGAAGGGCAGGCCTCGACCTTGCAGGGGCCGGACGCGGTCGAGAAGAAAGTCGATGTACCGACGCCGATTGCCGCCGGCACCCAGGCGGATGGCCCGCTGGGTCGTTCCAATGGCCAGCGCGCGCTGTGGGCGGCGCGGGTCGAGGTGGCGCCACGGGCCGATGACGGCACCCTGCGCAATGACATGGCGTTGATGAATCAGCGGCGCATTGCCTTGCCAAGCAAACTCACCGATCGCCTGCTGGCCGGTATCGTGCCGGGTGTCGAGGCGCCGGGTGCGGCCAAGGCCGCACCACTGCGCAACAGTGCCGCCGAAGATGGCGTGATCAACGGAGCCGCGCGCACTTTTGCCGCCCGCGATTCGCGCATGCAGATCTACGGCCGTGCCGTGGCCCAGCCACCGCTGGCGCCGGCGAAAAAAGCCTTCAGCTCGCAAGACGAATTTGTCGCCACCATGCTGCCCATGGCCAAGCAGGCGGCCGAACGCATTGGCATCGACCCACGTTACCTGGTGGCCCAGGCTGCCCTGGAAACCGGTTGGGGCAAATCGGTGATGCGCCAGCAAGACGGCAGCAGCAGCCACAACCTGTTTGGCATCAAGGCAGGCCAAAGTTGGCAGGGCGCCCAGGCGCGGGCGATCACCAGTGAGTTTCGCAATGGCGAGATGGTCAAGGAAACGGCGCAGTTCCGTTCCTACGACTCTTACCAGGACAGCTTCCACGACCTCGTGACCTTGCTGCAAAGCAATGAAAGATATCAAGAAGTCCTGAAGTCGGCCGATAACCCGGAACAGTTTGTACGCGAGTTGCAAAAAGCCGGTTATGCAACGGATCCGGCGTACGCCAGCAAGATTTCGCAGATCGCCAAAACCATGAACAGCTATCAAAACTACGCTGCCGCTGGCGCATCCACTCATTTATAAGGTTTGAACCATGGGTTTGCTCAATATCGGGATGTCAGGACTCAATGCGGCTCAGGGATCGCTTGCGACCTTGAGTAACAACATTGCCAACGCCAAGACCCCTGGATACTCGCGTCAGCAGACCATGCAGACGGCCAACGGCATGTCCGGGGTCGGCGGGGTCTTTGTCGGCACCGGCACCACGCTGTCGGATGTGCGCCGGGTGTATAACCAGTTTCTTGACACCCAGTTGCAGACCACCACGTCGCTGAACTTCGACGCCAAGGCTTATCTGGACCAGATCGGTTCGGTGGACAAGCTGCTGTCCGATAAGTCCACCGGTGTCGGTGCGGCCTTGAACAGCTTCTTCGCCGCATTGCAGACGTCTTCGGCCAACCCCAGCGACAACTCCGCGCGCCAACTGGTATTGACCATTGCCCAGACCCTGGGCAATCGCTTCAACTCGATTGCCACCGAACTGAACAAGCAGAAAGAAGGCATCAACAGCCAACTGGAGACGATCACCGGCCAGGTCAACCAATTGACCTCTTCGATCGCCTCCCTCAATCAGCAGATTTTCCAGGCCAAGGGCCAGGGCAATGGCGAGCCGGCGAACCTGCTGGATGCGCGCAACGAAGCCGTGCGCTCGCTCAACGAGCTGGTTGGGGTCAAGGTCACTGAATCGGACGGCCATTTCAATGTCTCCCTGGGCACTGGGCAGACCCTGGTTGCGGACGGTGTGTCGAACAAGCTGTCGGCGGTGCCGAGCAAGGATGACAAGAGCCAGTACTCGGTGGTGCTGACCACCGGCGGGCAAGCGATGGACGTCAGCTCAGTGATCAGCGGTGGCTCCATCGGCGGCTTGCTGCGTTATCGCCAGGACGTGTTGATGCCGGCCATCAATGACCTGGGGCGTACCGCCATGGTTGTCGGTGAAGCGGTCAATACCCAGTTGGGGCAGGGCCTGGACGCCAATGGGCAGTTCGGCGCCGCGCTGTTCAATGACATCAACAGCGTGTTTGCCATTGGCCAGCGCAGTGTGGGCGGCTCGAACAACAGCGCGAACTCCGGCAACCTGAACGTCACGATCAAAGACACCAGCAAACTGAGCACCTTTGACTACAAGGTGACCTTCAGTGACGACAAGATGTACAGCGTCCTGCGTTCGGACGGTAAGTCCATGGGCCCCTTCGACGTCACCCAGACCCCTCCGGAAATCGACGGCTTCACCCTGGCCCTCGATGGCAAGGGCCCGGTAGCTGCGGGCGATACGTTCAAGGTCAGCCCGACCGCTGGCGGCGCGATGGACCTGAAGGTGGTGATGACCGACCCCAACAAGCTAGCGTTTTCTGCGCCGCTGCTGGCCGAGGGCAACAAAAACAACAGTGGTACTGGCGTGTTTGAGCCGCCGACCTTGACGCTGCCCCTGGACATCCATGGCGGCGCCGATACTGCGCAGCTGGAAGCGGCGATCAAGTCGTCGATGCCGGTCAAGATGACCTTTGGCGAGCGTGCCGCCGATGGCACCCAGAGCTATGTGATCAATAACGCACAGGGCCAGCCTATTGGCACCGGCACCATCGTGCCGGGCCAGGACAACAAACTGACGATCAAGGTGCCCTACGTCGACGCCGGCGGTAATGCGCAGACGTTCGGGGTGGACACCGTGATCCGTGGCGAGCCGAAGCCGGACGACAGTTACACCGTGTCGTTCAACAGCAGCGGCAAGCTCGACAACCGCAATGCCCTGCAATTGCTCGACCTGCAAACCCGCAAGACCGTGGGCGCAACTGATGGCAATGCGGGCGTGAGCATGAGCACCGCGTACAGCCAGTTGGTGTCGAGCGTCGGCGGCAAGGCCAGCCAGGCCAACGTCGACAACAGCGCGACCGGCGCCATGCTCGCGGCCGCCACGTCCAATCGCAGCTCCGTGTCCCAGGTCAACCTGGATGAGGAGGCCGGCGACATGATCCGTTTCCAGCAGTACTACACCGCGTCGTCGCAGATCATTAAAGCTGCGCAAGAAACCTTCAGCACGCTGATCAACAGTCTTTAAGGGAGTTTGAGACGATGCGAATCTCGACCGAACAGTATTTCAATACCACGACTGCGCGTTATACCAACAACTTCTCCAACGTCACCAAGACCCAGCAGCAGATCGACTCCGGCGTGCGTATCCAAACTGCGGCGGATGATCCGGTGGGCGCGGCGCGTTTGTTGCTGCTGCAACAGCAGCAGGACATGTTGGGGCAGTATGCGGGCAATATCAGCAGCATGAAGAACTCGCTTAATAGCGAGGAAAGTGTGCTTGACGGTATCAACACGGCCCTGCAACGTGCCGGCGAATTGGCTCTGCAGGTTGGGGGCAAGGGCGGCGGCGGCATTAGCGATGCGGAGCGAAAGGCGGTAGCCGCCGAAATTGGTGAAATCGAGAAGCAGGTTCTGAGCCTGCTCAACAGCAAGGATTCATCCGGCCATTACTTGTTTGCCGGCGGCAAGAGCGATACGCCGCCCTACGCTCGCAACAGCGATGGGACCTACAGCTACAAGGGTGACGAAACTCCCCTGAGCCTGAAGGTTTCGGACACCTTGTCGATGGTGGTCAACGACACCGGCAAGTCGATTCTTGAGGGCACGGTCAACGCCGGTCGTACGCAGGCCACTGGTAGCGTCAACGATGGCAAGGTGCTGGTCTCGAGCGGCATCGTGACCTCGCCTTCTAACTACGACAGCAGCTTCACTGATGGTCAGCCGTATAAGCTGACCTTTATCAGCAGTACGGAGTACACCGTATCGGATGCGGCGGGTAACGACATCACCTCGCAAACCCCGGGTAATGGCAAGTTCGATGCGACCAAGGAAGGAAGTGCGTCGGTCACCGTGCATGGTGTGACCTTTGATATCAGCCAGAAACTAGGGGATACCAAACCCGGTGCCGAGGCTGATGCGGTGTACAAAGACCGGGAATTCACCCTGCAAAGCAAACCGGACAGTTTCAGTATCTCGCGTACTCCGAGCAATACGTCCTCCGCGCAATTGGCGGGAGGTACTATCACCAGCCAAGCGGACTACGGTAGCACCTTCCCGAACAAGGGCGCGGTGATCAAATTTACCTCGAGCACCGCGTACGAGGTGTATGCCCAGCCGATCACGGCCGACAGCAAGCCGGTCTCCAACGGTACTGTGGTGCCTGGCACGCCAGCACAGCCGGGGCCGCCGCCTGTGCTCGCGACGCCAGACAGCATCACGGCGGCCGGGGTGAAGTTCGACCTCACTGGTGCGCCAGATATTGGTGACCAGTTCGCCGTGGGTTCCAATACCCACAAGACGCAAAATGCGCTGGATACCCTAAGCCAGTTGCGCCAGGCCCTCGAAACGCCTTCCGATGGCGACCCGATTGCTCAGGCCATGGTGACTGACGTGGTCAACTCGGCCATCACCAATATCAAGACCTCTATGGCTCAAGTTGACAGTGTGCGGGGTTCCATTGGTGCTCGATTGAACTCGCTGGCGATTCAGGAAACTGAGAATACCAGCATGGTGTTGGCCAATAAATCGACGACCGCTGCCATTGGTGACACCGACATGGCTACGGCCTCCGTTGATCTGGCGTTCCAGAAGGCAATGCTGGAGGCTTCGCAGTTGGCCTTTGTGAAGATCTCCCAATTAAGCCTGTTCAGCAAGATGTAATTGTCCCGGAAATCCCCGGCGGCCCACCCTGGAAACAGGGTGGGCCGTTGTCGTTTTTGGCGCAGGCTTTTAAACAAAGCGCACAAAAATGAGTGACCTATGAGTCATAAAGCGCATCTTCACTGTATCGTGTGAAAAGGCCAGACCGCTTTCCAGGCTTTGGCTTCGGTAGTTTCGGCGGGTTTTTGCGGGGTTATCCCCTTTATTGTCAGCGCTCCTGAAGGGTTTTCAGGGGTGTTCTCCAGCTATTTTGTATTGGGAAGCCACAATGATTGGCATAAAAAGCATCGCCAGCTACGTGCCGGCAGAAGGGCTGGACAACTACGCCCAGGGTGCCAAATTCGCCAAGGATGAAGAATTCATCATTGGCAAGATCGGCTCGGCATTCCTGCCGCGCAAGGATGCTGCACAGGAAACCTCGGATTTGTGCGTCGAGGCGGTCAATGCCTTGTTTGCCAACAACCCCGAGCTCAAGCGTGAGTCGATCGACGCGCTGATCGTCGTGACCCAGAACGGCGACGAAGAAGGGCTGCCGCACACCGCCGCCATCGTCCAGGACAAGCTGGGCCTGCCGACCCACGTTGCGGCCTTCGATATTTCCCTGGGCTGCTCCGGCTACGTCTACGGCATCTACGCGATGAAGGGCTTCATGGAAGCCGCCGGCCTGAAAAACGGCCTGCTGGTGACCGCCGACCCGTACTCGAAGATCGTCGACCCGGAAGATCGCAACACCACCATGCTGTTCGGCGACGCCGCCACCGCTACCTGGATGGGCGAAGACGCCACCTGGCAGTTGGGCAAGGCCAAGTTCGGTACCGACGGCTCCGGCGCACCGCATTTGAAGGTCAGCGATGGCGTGTTCTTCATGAACGGCCGCCAGGTCTTCAACTTCGCCCTGCTTAAGGTGCCAGCGCACCTGCACGAGTTGCTCAACGAGTCGGACCTGAAGGCCGATGATATTGACGCGTTCTGCATCCACCAGGGCAGTGCGGCGATTGTCGACGCCGTGGCCCGTCGTTTTGAAGATGCACCGGTGGAGAAATTCATCAAGGATATGGTCGAGACCGGTAACACTGTGTCATCGAGCATTCCGCTGCTGCTGGAAAAGCACGTGATGGACGCCGAGTGGAAGCGCGTGGCCATCAGTGGCTTTGGTGTTGGCTTGTCCTGGGGATCGGCGATTATATACCGGCTTTAATGTAGAGTTTTGCTTGGTTCCTCAAGCGCCCAAGGTCAATCGCCTTGGGCGTTTTCATTATTCTGTAGGAAATTTCTCAAGAAACTATCAGGCGCGACGATAAGTATGACGAAGGTTTTCTAGGCCGACCCAGGCGCTTGCCCCGGCCGGAAGCCGTAGCACTCAATCCACGAGGGACTCGTCATGGCTTTATCCGTAAACACCAACATCACGTCCTTGGGCGTTCAGAAGAACCTGAACAAGGCTTCCGACGCACTGAGCACCTCGATGAGCCGCTTGTCTTCCGGCCTGAAAATCAACAGCGCCAAAGACGATGCTGCCGGCATGCAGATCGCTAACCGCCTGACCAGTCAGGTCAAAGGCCTAACTGTCGCTGTGGCTAACGCCAACAACGGCGTGTCGATTGCCCAGACTGCTGAAGGCGCGATGCAAGAATCGACCAACATTCTGCAGCGTATGCGTGAACTGGCCCTGCAATCGGCGAACGGTTCGAACAGCGATGACGACCGTACGTCCCTGCAGCAGGAATTCACGGCGCTGACCGGTGAATTGACCCGTATTTCCCAAACCACCAACTTCGGTGGCCGTAAGCTTCTGGACGGTTCGTTCGACAACGTAGGCTTCCAGATCGGCGCCAATGCCAATGAAACCATTTCGTTTGGTATGACTGATATCAGTGCTACCGGCCTGAAAGGTTCCTACGGCGAAGCCAAAGCTGCCGGTGTTGCGACTGACCTGTCGGCCAAAGTGACCGGTGGTGAAGGTAGCTTCGCCAGTGGCTTCGCTACCTCCACCGCGTACACCACCACTACTGCTGCTCGTGTTCTGACGGTCAATGGTACCGCGATCAACATTGGTAGTGGTGTTGACCGTGCTGCTGCTATTGGCCTGATCAATGGTCAGACCGGTACTACCGGTGTCAAGGCTGAAGCCGATGGCGCTGGCAACATCAAAATGACCTCCACCGCAGCGTTTGCGGTTCAGGGTGACAACGCAGAAGTAGCGCCAACCACGGCTACTAACGCAACAGCGTTCTCTGGTCTGTCTCAAGCTGCTGAAATCAATATCAACGGCACCACTGTGACCATCGCTGCCGGTCAGACGCTGACCCAGGCAGTTGCCACTATCAATACTCCGGCCACCGTAACGGCTACTGGCGTAACTGCTTCGCAGCAGGATGGTCGTCTGGTTCTGACTTCTGCCGATGGCAAGGCTATTAAGCTTGATAACGGTGCTGGTGCTGCCAACGGCCCAGGTGCTCTGGCTCGCTTGGGGCTGCAGTCGGGCACCACTCAGGCCAAACTGACCGCCGATACTTCAGTCGTCCTCAATGGCGTGGAAGTTAAGTTCAAGAAGGGTGACACCGCAGACGCGATCGTTTCTTCGATCAACAGCGCAAGCACCGGTGTGACGGCTAGCAAGAATGCTGACAACACCTTGGCACTGTTCTCCAACAAAACCTTTAGCGTGGCCAACGGCAGTGCTGGTACCGGCCTGGCTCAACTGGGCTTGACGGCGGGTACTTCGACGGCGATCACCGTGGAAACCACCGTTTCCAACCTGAGCATCCAGGATGCAGCTTCGTCGCAGCGATCGGTTCAGGCGCTGAACGATGCGATCCAGCAGATCGACAGCCAGCGTTCCCAGTTGGGTGCAGTGCAAAACCGTTTCACCAGCACCGTTGCCAACCTGCAAAGCATTTCGGAAAACTCCACTGCTGCCCGTAGCCGTGTGCAGGACGCCGACTTTGCTTCGGAGACTGCCGAGCTGACCAAGCAGCAAACCCTGCAACAGGCTTCTACTGCCATTTTGTCGCAGGCTAACCAACTGCCATCGTCGGTACTGAAACTGCTTCAGTAATCGCTTAAGGCTGGTTAAAGACGGAAGGGCGCCTAGTGCGCCCTTCCGTTTTTTTTTGCTTGATTCCCGTGGCACCTGCAGGCGATATGAATATTCCTACAAATAAATCAGAAAGATCTCAAGAAGCCAGCATGGCTGACGATAACCACTATGAAGGTTTTCAAACCATGCCAGGCGGTTGCCCGGCCGGAAGCCGCAACACCCCATTTACGAGGATTTCGTCATGGCTTTATCCGTAAACACCAACATCACGTCCTTGGGCGTTCAGAAGAACCTGAACAAGGCTTCCGACGCACTGAGCACCTCGATGAGCCGTTTGTCTTCCGGCCTGAAAATCAACAGTGCCAAAGACGATGCTGCCGGCATGCAGATCGCTAACCGTCTGACCAGCCAGGTCAAAGGCCTGACTGTCGCTGTAGCTAACGCCAACAACGGCGTGTCGATTGCCCAGACTGCTGAAGGCGCGATGCAAGAATCGACCAACATTCTGCAGCGTATGCGTGAACTGGCCCTGCAATCGGCGAACGGTTCGAACAGCGATGACGACCGTACGTCTTTGCAGCAGGAATTCACGGCGCTGACCGGTGAATTGACCCGTATTTCCCAAACCACCAACTTCGGTGGCCGTAAGCTTCTGGATGGTTCGTTCGACAACGTAGGCTTCCAGATCGGCGCCAACGCCAACGAAACCATTTCGTTTGGTATGACTGATATCAGTGCTACCGGCCTGAAAGGTTCCTACGGCGAAGCCAAGGCTGCTGGTGCGGCGACTGACCTCGCTGCGACTGCGGTAGGCGGCGAAGCCGAGATCGGCCAGTTCTCTACCGTCAACGCTTTCACTCCGACCGACGGCACCTTGACGCTCAACGGCACTTCGATTGCGCTGCTGGCTGCCGATACCCTTGCGCAGTCGATTACTAAAATCAACGACCAAAGTGCTGTTACTGGCGTCAAGGCCCAAGCTGTTGGCGCGACGCTACAGTTGACCTCGGCTTCTAGCTTCACTGCAGCCGGTTCTGCTGCGGGCATTCTTCCCGCGGCGGCAGTTGTTGCCAAAACCACGACCACCAACAGCGCCGCGCAAATCAGCATCAATGGCACCGAAATCACCATTGCAGCGGGTCGTACACTGGCTCAGGTTGCTGCCGACATTAATGGCACTGCAGGTGCAAACACCACTCTGACCGGTGTTACCGCGACAGCTGCCGACGGTCGTCTGACCCTGACTTCGGCTGACGGTAAAGCTATCAAGCTGGATAACGGTTCTAATACCACCGACGGTCCAGGGGCTCTGGCCAAGCTGGGTCTGCAAGCAGGTACGTCCCAGGCCAAGCTGACTACCGACACTTCGGTGGTCCTGAACGGCGTAGAGGTGAAGTTCAAGAAGGGTGACACCGCTGACGCGATCGTTTCCTCGATCAACAGTGCAAGTACCGGCGTTACGGCCAGCAAAAATGCTGACAACACCCTGGCGCTGTTCTCCAACAAGACCTTCACCGTTGCCAACGGCAGCGCGGGCACTGGTCTGGCTCAACTGGGTCTGACAGCTGCCACATCGACGGCAGTTACCGTGGAAACCACCGTTTCCAACCTGAGCATCCAGGATGCAGCTTCGTCGCAGCGATCGGTTCAGGCGTTGAACGATGCGATTCAGCAGATCGACAGCCAGCGTTCCCAGTTGGGTGCAGTGCAAAACCGTTTCACCAGCACTGTTGCCAACCTGCAAAGCATTTCGGAAAACTCCACTGCTGCCCGTAGCCGTGTGCAGGACGCCGACTTTGCTTCGGAAACTGCCGAGCTGACCAAGCAACAGACCCTGCAACAGGCTTCTACTGCCATCTTGTCGCAGGCTAACCAACTGCCATCGTCGGTACTGAAACTGCTTCAGTAATCGCTTAAGGCTGGTTAAAGACGGAAGGGCGCCTAGTGCGCCCTTCCGTTTTTTTTTGCTTGATTCCCGTGGCACCTGCAGGCGATATGAATATTCCTACAAATAAATCAGAAAGATCTCAAGAAGCCAGCATGGCTGACGATAACCACTATGAAGGTTTTCAAACCATGCCAGGCGGTTGCCCGGCCGGAAGCCGCAACACCCCATTTACGAGGATTTCGTCATGGCTTTATCCGTAAACACCAACATCACGTCCTTGGGCGTTCAGAAGAACCTGAACAAGGCTTCCGACGCACTGAGCACCTCGATGAGCCGCTTGTCTTCCGGCCTGAAAATCAACAGCGCCAAAGACGATGCTGCCGGCATGCAGATCGCTAACCGTCTGACCAGCCAGGTCAAAGGCCTGACTGTCGCTGTAGCTAACGCCAACAACGGCGTGTCGATTGCCCAGACTGCTGAAGGCGCGATGCAAGAATCGACCAACATTCTGCAGCGTATGCGTGAACTGGCCCTGCAGTCGGCGAACGGTTCGAACAGCGATGACGACCGTACGTCTTTGCAGCAGGAATTCACGGCGCTGACCGGTGAATTGACCCGTATTTCCCAAACCACCAACTTCGGTGGCCGTAAGCTTCTGGATGGTTCGTTCGACAACGTAGGCTTCCAGATCGGCGCCAACGCCAACGAAACCATTTCGTTTGGTATGACTGATATCAGTGCTACCGGCCTGAAAGGTTCCTACGGCGAAGCCAAGGCTGCTGGTGCGGCGACTGATCTGTCTGCCAAAGTGACGGGGGCCGAAGGCCAGTTTGCGGGCTTTGGTACCACCAACGCGTTCACTACCACTACAGCCGCTCGCGTTTTGACTGTCAACGGTACTGACATTGCAATGGGCACGGGCACTACCCTGGCTCAGGCGGTTGACCTGGTTAACCAGCAGTCGAGCAAAACCGGCGTGACCGCAGTAGTTGATACTGGTCAGTTGAAAATGACTTCGGCAACCGCCTTTAGTGTCCAAGGCAGCACTACCGAAGTCGGCCCGGCGGTGGCTACCCCTGCTGCTGCGTTCACTGGCCTGGTCAGTGGCGCTGAAATCAATATCAATGGCACTGCAGTGACTATCGCTGCTGGCCAGACCCTGACCCAGGCAATCGGTACAATTAATGCCACTGCTACCGTAGCCGCTACTGGTGTGACTGCTTCCCAGCAGGACGGCCGTTTGGTTCTGACTTCTGCTGACGGTAAAGCTATCAAGCTGGATAACGGTACTAACGCTACTACCGGTCCGGGCGCGCTGTCCAAGTTGGGTCTGCAATCGGGTACTACCCAAGCCAAGCTGACCGCCGACACTTCGGTGGTCCTGAACGGCGTAGAAGTGAAGTTCAAGAAGGGTGACACCGCTGACGCGATCGTTTCCTCGATCAACAGTGCAAGTACCGGCGTAACGGCGAGCAAAAATGCTGACAACACCCTGGCGCTGTTCTCCAACAAGACTTTCACCGTTGCCAATGGCAGCGCTGGCACTGGTCTGGCTCAACTGGGTCTGACAGCTGCCACATCGACGGCAGTTACCGTGGAAACCACCGTTTCCAACCTGAGCATCCAGGATGCCGCTTCGTCGCAGCGATCGGTTCAGGCGCTGAACGATGCGATCCAGCAGATCGACAGCCAGCGTTCCCAGTTGGGTGCAGTGCAAAACCGTTTCACCAGTACCGTTGCCAACCTGCAAAGCATTTCGGAAAACTCCACTGCTGCCCGTAGCCGTGTGCAGGACGCCGACTTTGCTTCGGAGACTGCCGAGCTGACCAAGCAGCAAACCCTGCAACAGGCTTCTACTGCCATTTTGTCGCAGGCTAACCAACTGCCATCGTCGGTACTGAAACTGCTTCAGTAATCGCTTAAGGCTGGTTAAAGACGGAAGGGCGCCTAGTGCGCCCTTTTTTTGTCTGGATTCAAGCTGAAACCGCTCTTCTAAAGCAATATTCAGTGCTATTTGCAAGTGGAAAAGGGTCCGGCTGCAAAAAAAATCTAAAGAAGCCAGCGATGTCGACGATAACTCTTGTGTAAGGTTTTCACTATCAAGCCAGGCGGTTGCCCGGTCGGAAGCCGCTAATACCATTTACGAGGACTTTGTCATGGCTTTATCTGTCAATACCAACATCACTTCTCTGGGCGTTCAGAAGAATCTGAACAAGGCTTCCGACGCGTTGAGCACCTCGATGAGCCGCCTATCTTCGGGCCTGAAAATCAACAGCGCCAAAGACGATGCTGCCGGCATGCAGATCGCTAACCGCCTGACCAGTCAGGTCAAAGGCCTAACTGTCGCTGTGGCTAACGCCAACAACGGCGTGTCGATTGCCCAGACTGCTGAAGGCGCGATGCAAGAATCGACCAACATTCTGCAGCGTATGCGTGAACTGGCCCTGCAATCGGCGAACGGTTCGAACAGCGATGACGACCGTACGTCCCTGCAGCAGGAATTCACAGCGTTGACTGGTGAGTTGACCCGTATTTCCCAAACCACCAACTTCGGTGGCCGTAAGCTTCTGGACGGTTCGTTCGACAACGTAGGCTTCCAGATCGGCGCCAATGCCAATGAAACCATCTCGTTCGGTATGACTGATATCAGTGCTACAGGCCTGAAAGGTTCCTTCGGCGAAGCCAAGGCCGCAGGTGCTGCGACTGACCTGGAGGCTTCGGTAGTTGGAAGCTCGTCGCTGCCGTTTGCGGCGCAAGGTGCTGCGGCATATACCACGGCAACAGCCAACAACACTCTGAAACTCAATGACACCACTATTGATCTGGCGACGGGCACCACTGCCGGTCAGGCCGTAGCGCTGATCAATGAAAAAACGTCCTCCACTGGCGTCACCGCCTCGCTGAGTGCGGCGAATGAGTTGGTGCTTCAGTCTGATAGTGCCTTCACTGCCACAAGTAACAGTGCAGAAGCGGGCTTTGGAACTGCGACCGCAGCTGCGCGCACGCTGGTTGGTGATACCGACATCAGCGTCAATGGTACGCTGGTCAATCTCACGAATGGCATGGACCTGGCTGCTGTCGCTGGTGCCATTGAAGCTGAAAAAGCCACTACTGGTGTAGGTGCTAGCGTTGCAAACGGTCGTCTGTTGTTGACCTCTGAAGATGGCAAGGCTATCAAGCTGGATAACGGTGGCACTGCCAACGGCCCAGGTGCTTTGGCCAAAATTGGTCTGCAAGCAGGTACGTCCCAAGCTAAGCTGACCGCCGACACTTCGGTGGTCCTGAACGGCGTAGAAGTGAAGTTCAAGAAGGGTGACACCGCTGACGCGATCGTTTCCTCGATCAACAGTGCAAGTACCGGCGTTACGGCCAGCAAAAATGCTGACAGCACCCTGGCGCTGTTCTCCAACAAGACTTTCACCGTTGCCAACGGCAGCGCGGGCACTGGTCTGGCTCAACTGGGTCTGACAGCTGCCACGTCGACGGCAGTTACCGTGGAAACCACCGTTTCCAACCTGAGCATCCAGGATGCCGCTTCGTCGCAGCGTTCGGTTCAGGCGCTGAACGATGCGATCCAGCAGATCGACAGCCAGCGTTCCCAGTTGGGTGCAGTGCAAAACCGTTTCACCAGCACTGTTGCCAACCTGCAAAGCATTTCGGAAAACTCCACTGCTGCCCGTAGCCGTGTGCAGGACGCCGACTTTGCTTCGGAGACTGCCGAGCTGACCAAGCAGCAAACCCTGCAACAGGCTTCTACTGCCATTTTGTCGCAGGCTAACCAACTGCCATCGTCGGTACTGAAACTGCTTCAGTAATCGCTTAAGGCTGGTTAAAGACGGAAGGGCGCCTAGTGCGCCCTTCCGTCTTTTCTGGCTCCGTTTGCGGGCGAGATCGATCTGATTGAAAACACGGCCTACAGTCGTGTTTAGGAAAATAATCCGTAAAAATTCTCAAGCTACACGTTTTTGGGTCGATATACCTTACGAGGCTTTATAAATCACCTCAGGCAGTTGCTAGGTCGACAGTACAATTTTTAAAAACGGTCTGCCCTGAAGTCAAAGCTTGAGTAGGGCGGTACGGCAATTGGCTGGGGCACACTGTGGCGTAGCCTTCTATTTTTTCACTTGAATAATTAGGTGGCACAGATGGATATGAGCGTGAAGCTGAACTTATCCTACACGACGGCTGCAGCGGCCCAAGTCGTGAAGACGCCCGAGATCGTCAATCAGCCCAAAGTCGAGGTGACCGCCCAGGCCGCCCGCGAGCCCAGGCGGGACGATTTGGAGAAAGCGGTGACAGATATTCGAGAGTTCGTACAGGCAGCGCGGCGTGAGCTGGATTTTTCCATCGATGACTCTACAGGGAAGGTGGTGGTCAAAGTTATTGCTACCGATAGTGGAGAGGTAATTCGACAAATTCCCTCGGAAACCGCATTGAAACTGGCACAGAGTTTGACCGATGCCAGCAGCCTGCTGTTTGATATGAAAGCCTGAATTGGCACGAAAATTGTTTGTGTCTGCGCTTGAAGGGGCTTTTGTCAAGAAAGCTGCAGCCACCGGTTAAGGAGCAAAAAGATGGCGAGTTCAACGATCAGTGGCGTGGGATCTGGCGTCGATACACAGGCAATCGTCAAGGCTTTGGTGGAGGCAGAAAAGGCACCAAAGCAAGCGCAGATTACCGCCCAGCAAAAGACCACGACTACGCAGTTGTCCGCTGTCGGCAGTGTTAAGTCTGCGATGGACGCTTATCGTGCGGCCATCGCCAAGCTGAATACGGCCTCCTCATTCACGGGCCTGGCCGCCACGTCCTCTGAAGAGAAATTCGCCAAGGTGACCTTGGGTGACTCCGCCTCCAGTGGCAGCTATGCGCTGCATGTAGAGAAACTCGCTACTGCATCCAAAACCCAATCGGCAGTGTTTGCTGATGGTACTTCGACGGTCGTTAACTCTGGTTCGGAGTCTCAGATACTTACGATTTCCCAATCTGATACCGACCATAGGGTATCGATCCCGGCGGGTGCCACGCTGCAACAGACGCGTGATCTGATCAATACCCAGCTACAGTCTAAAGGCCTTAGTGCAAATATTCTGACTGACGCCAATGGTTCGCGCTTGGTGATGACTTCGCAGACCACTGGCAAGGGCAGCGATATTACCGTTGCTTCCGGTACGCTTGGCCTGGGCACTTTTACGAGAGTGGGTGAGCTTGCACAAAATGCTGAGTACACCATTGATGGTATTGCAATGGAGTCCACCAGCAACAAGGTTACGTCGGCGATCAGTGGTGTGAATCTAGAGTTGATCGCAAAGGGTGACAGTTCCATCAAGGTGGCGAGCAATACCGATACCCTCAAGACCTCGGTGCAGTCGTTTGTTACGGCCTACAATGCGTTAATTGGCTCGATCAACAGCCAGACCAAGGTAACTGCCACTGGAGAAACTGCGACTACTACGGCGGGTGCTCTGACTGGTGACGCGACTATGCGTCAGTTGGTTTCTACCTTGCGTGGTGAGCTGCTTAACGGCTCGGGTTCGGGCGCCCTGGCCAGCCTATCGCAGATTGGCCTAAACACTGACCAGAAGACTGGCCTGCTGTCCCTTGACAATAAAAAGTGGGACAAGGCGGTAGCTACTGGTGGGGCGGATGTCGCGGGTTTGTTCACCGGCGATAAGGGGTTGATCACCCGCATGACTAAAGCTACTGACAGCTATGTGGGTACTACTGGAGTTCTGGCGTCGCGAACCAGTAGCCTGGACGCTAAACTGACGGATCTGGACACCGAGCAGAAAGCCCTTGACCGTCGAATCGAGAGTCTGCAGTTGTCCCTAAGCGCAAAGTACAATGCCATGGACTCCTTGGTGGCTAAGCTCCGGGCCAGCAGTAGCAGTATCATGACTACGCTCAACTCATTGAATAATCCCAAGACGACCTGATTAGCGCTTGGCTCTTTGGGTTTGGATCAATTGCGTTTTTGATCCGGGCCTATGCGCTAGCGTTTTAAAGTTTTTTGTCGCGTGGTCGACATAATAGTTAGAACAGTTTTTCAGCTATTTCCGGTAGGGAGTTAGAGATATGAACCCCATGAGAGCCCTTCGTCAGTATCAGAAGGTCAATTCCCACGCGCAGATTTCCGAAGCCAGTCCGCACCGTCTTGTGCAGATGCTGATGGAGGGTGGGTTGGATCGTTTGGCGCAGGCAAAAGGCGCTATGAGCCGTGGCGATGTGGCACAGAAAGGGTTGATGCTCGGTAAGGCGATTGAAATCATTTCGGGGTTGCGCGAAGGTCTGGATCCGGAAAAGGTTGAAGATCCGACGTCGATCAAGCGTCTGGATGAGCTTTATGCCTACATGACATCTCGTTTGGTTGAGGCCAACAGTGGCAACGACGCTCAGATGATTGATGAGGTTGCAGGCCTGCTGATCACTGTTAAAAGCGGTTGGGATGCCATTGCTGCCGAGGCAGCCAATTAAGGCCGCCGGCCTTGAGGAACACAGCATGAGCCACGCACTGCAACGCATTGACGAAACCCGCGACGCCTTGATCGGTGCGCTGGCAGAACGCAATTGGGATGCTATTGGCGAGTTGGACATGGGTTGCCGCGCCTGTATCGACGAAGTGCTCAGTGAAGCGCCGGTGGACGAGGGTGCGCTGCGCGAGAAGCTGGAGAGCCTGTTGGTGGTCTACCAACAGCTGCTTGAGGTGACGACCGGCGAGCGCCAGGCGATATTTGAAGAGATGTCGCAGATCAACCAAGCGAAAAATGCGTCAAAGGTTTACCATCTGTTCGGCTGATCTGGCTCAGTTAATCCGAACATAGCGCGTCATAAATTTGACTGCTCGCATAATTTTGACTTAACTAGTGCTATTTTCAGACGTCAGGTAACCGTAGCGCAGAAAACGCCTACAGCTATCTAGATTGCCCCGATTCGAGGGCATTAGAGTTTTACTAGGGAAGTTGCTATTGCATGTGGCGTGAAACGAAAATTCTGCTGATTGATGACGATAGCGTCCGTCGCCGCGATTTGGCGGTGATTTTGAATTTTCTTGGTGAAGAAAATTTACCCTGCGGCAGCCACGATTGGCAGCAGGCCGTCAGCTCTTTGTCATCGAGCCGTGAAGTCATCTGTGTGCTGATCGGGACGGTAAACGCTCCTGGCGCAGTTCTTGGCCTGTTAAAGACACTCTCAACCTGGGATGAGTTCCTTCCCGTGTTGCTGATGGGCGATATTTCTTCCGTGGATTTGCCGGAAGACCAGCGCCGCCGTGTGCTTTCCACCCTGGAAATGCCCCCCAGCTACAGCAAATTGCTCGACTCCCTGCACCGTGCCCAGGTCTATCGCGAGATGTACGACCAGGCCCGCGAGCGCGGTCGTCACCGCGAACCCAACCTGTTCCGCAGCCTGGTCGGCACCAGCCGTGCGATCCAGCACGTGCGCCAGATGATGCAGCAAGTGGCCGATACCGACGCCAGCGTGCTGATCCTCGGCGAGTCCGGCACCGGCAAAGAAGTGGTCGCGCGCAACCTGCATTACCATTCCAAGCGTCGTGACGGACCTTTTGTGCCGGTCAACTGCGGGGCGATCCCGGCAGAGCTGCTCGAAAGCGAACTGTTCGGCCACGAAAAGGGCGCCTTTACCGGGGCAATCACCAGCCGTGCCGGGCGTTTTGAGCTGGCCAACGGCGGCACCCTGTTCCTCGACGAAATCGGCGATATGCCGTTGCCGATGCAGGTCAAGCTGCTGCGCGTGTTGCAGGAGCGCACCTTCGAACGCGTGGGCAGCAACAAGACCCAGAGCGTCGACGTGCGCATCATCGCCGCCACCCACAAGAACCTCGAAAGCATGATCGAGGTCGGCAGCTTCCGCGAAGACCTGTACTACCGCCTCAACGTATTCCCCATCGAGATGGCTCCGCTGCGCGAGCGTGTGGAAGACATCCCGTTGCTGATGAACGAGTTGATCTCGCGCATGGAGCACGAAAAGCGCGGCTCGATCCGTTTCAACTCCGCCGCAATCATGTCCCTGTGCCGCCACGGCTGGCCGGGCAACGTGCGCGAGCTGGCCAACCTGGTGGAACGCATGGCGATCATGCATCCGTACGGGGTGATCGGCGTGGTCGAGTTGCCGAAGAAATTCCGCTACGTCGACGACGAAGACGAGCAATTGGTGGACAGCCTGCGCAGCGACCTCGAAGAACGCGTAGCCATCAACGGCCACACCCCGGACTTCGGTGCCACCGCCATGTTGCCCCCCGAAGGCCTGGACCTTAAGGACTACCTCGGCAGCCTCGAACAAGGGCTGATCCAACAAGCCCTGGACGACGCCAATGGCATCGTCGCCCGTGCCGCCGAGCGCCTGCGCATCCGCCGCACCACGTTGGTGGAGAAGATGCGCAAGTACGGCATGAGCCGGCGTGAAGGTGATGAACAGGCGGATGATTGACGCCTGTTTTTTAACCTGCTGAAAAATAAGGATATTTTTTTCGGCACGGGTATTGCTATAGCACTCGCAACGTTCCGTTTAACTGACGGTCAGCCAAGCGAGAGAGCACGATGCCCCACGCCGCCCACCTTTCTTCAGTCCCTGACACCCAGGGACTTGTCCCGTCCGTAGAGCAGATCAGCCGGCAAGGGCTTGAGCAGGCGTTTTCGCTGTTCAGCCAGATGTCCAGCCAGTTGACAGACTCCTACAGCCTGCTGGAAGCCCGGGTTTCGGAGCTTAAGGGCGAGTTGGCGGTGGTCAGTGCCCAGCGCATGCAAGAGCTGGCCGAGAAAGAGCGCCTGGCCAACCGTCTGCAAAACCTCCTCGACCTGTTGCCCGGTGGCGTGATCGTGATCGACGACCAGGGCCGCGTGCGCGAAGCCAACCCTGCGGCCTGTGACCTGCTGGGCCTGCCGCTGGAAGGCGAGCTGTGGCGCCATGTCATCACCCGCTGCTTTGCCCCCCGTGAAGATGACGGCCACGAAATTTCCCTCAAGGACGGGCGCCGCCTGTCCATCGCCACCCGTTCCCTGGACGCCGAGCCTGGTCAATTGGTGCTGCTCAACGACCTGACAGAAACCCGTCACCTGCAAGACCAGCTGGCGCGCCATGAGCGCTTGTCGTCCCTGGGGAGGATGGTGGCTTCGCTGGCGCATCAGATCCGCACGCCGTTGTCCGCTGCGTTGATCTACGCCAGCCATTTGACTGATGAGCAATTGCCGACCGCCACCCACCAGCGTTTTGCCGGGCGGCTCAAGGAGCGCCTGCATGAGCTGGAGCACCAAGTGCGCGACATGCTGGTATTCGCCCGTGGCGAATTGCCGCTGACCGACCGGGTCACGCCCGCCGCCTTGATGCAGTCGCTGCAGGCCGCCGCCGCCACCCATGTACAGGAAGCCTCGGTGCGTTGGCAGTGCGACAGCCATTGGGGCGAGCTGCTGTGCAATCGCGACACCCTGGTGGGCGCGCTGCTCAACCTGATCGAAAACGCCAGCCAGGCCAGCGGCCCGGGCGCGCGACTCAAAGTGCACCTGTACAGCCGCGAGCAAACCCTGCGCCTGTGCATCAGCGACAGCGGCAGCGGGATTGATCCAGCCGTGTTACAGCGCCTGGGCGAACCTTTCTTTACCACCAAGACCAACGGCACCGGCCTGGGGCTGACCGTGGTCAAGGCAGTGGCCCGTGCCCATCAGGGAGAATTGCAGTTGCGTTCCCGTGTGGGGCGCGGCACCTGTGCATTGATAACGCTGCCGCTGTTTTCGGGCACGGCAAGCGCGGAGTAAGGATAAATGGCTATCAAGGTTTTACTGGTTGAAGACGATCGCGCCCTGCGTGAAGCACTGGCTGACACGCTGTTGTTGGCGGGCCATGACTATCGGGCGGTCGGTTCGGCCGAGGAAGCCTTGGAGGCGGTGGAGCAAGAGTCCTTCAGCCTGGTGGTCAGTGACGTCAATATGCCTGGCATGGACGGCCACCAGTTGCTCGGCCTGCTGCGGGCACGTCAGCCACAATTGCCGGTGCTGTTGATGACCGCCCACGGTGCGGTAGAGCGCGCGGTAGACGCCATGCGCCAGGGCGCGGCAGATTACCTGGTCAAGCCATTCGAGCCCAAGGCCTTGATCGAGCTGGTGGCGCGCCATGCTCTCGGCGTCGTGGGGGCGGCAGACAGCGAGGGACCGATTGCCTGCGAACCGGCCAGTGCGCAACTGCTGGAGCTGGCGGCCAAGGTCGCCCGCAGCGATTCCACGGTGCTGATCTCCGGCGAGTCCGGTACCGGCAAGGAAGTGTTGGCGCGCTACATCCACCAGCAATCCCACCGCGCCAGCCAACCGTTTATCGCGATCAACTGTGCGGCGATCCCTGACAACATGCTCGAAGCCACCCTGTTCGGCCATGAGAAAGGCTCCTTTACCGGCGCCATCGCCGCCCAGGCCGGCAAGTTTGAGCAGGCCGATGGCGGCACCATCCTGCTCGACGAAATCTCCGAAATGCCCCTCGGCCTGCAAGCCAAGCTGCTGCGCGTGCTGCAAGAGCGCGAAGTGGAGCGGGTCGGCGCACGCAAGCCGATCCAGTTGGATATCCGCGTGGTCGCCACCACCAACCGTGACCTCGCCGGCGAAGTGGCGGCGGGGCGCTTTCGTGAAGACTTGTTCTACCGGCTCTCGGTCTTCCCGCTGGCCTGGCGCCCGTTGCGTGAGCGCCCGGCCGATATCGTGCCGCTGGCCGAACGCCTGTTGAACAAACACGTCAATAAAATGAAGCATGCCCAGGCGCGCCTGTCGGCCGAGGCCCAGGCCTGCCTGATCAGTTACCCATGGCCCGGCAACGTGCGTGAACTGGACAACGCGATCCAGCGTGCGCTGATTTTGCAGCAGGGAGGCCTGATCCAGCCCCAGGACTTCTGCCTGGCGGTCGGAGCCGGTACGGCGCCGATGCCGAGCCTGGCCCCGGCGCCGCTGCAAAGCGCGCCGGCCGAGGCCGCTGGTGGCTTGGGCGACGACCTGCGCCGCCGCGAATTCCAGATGATTATCGACACCCTGCGCGCCGAACGTGGCCGCCGCAAAGAGGCTGCCGAGCGCCTGGGCATCAGCCCGCGCACATTGCGCTACAAGCTGGCGCAAATGCGCGATGCGGGGATGGACGTGGAAGCGTTCCTTTTCGCCAGCTGAGATACACATCAGCTGACAAGGTTTGTCGGCTTTTCTTACGAGTTGCCATGGAGCTGGCACCCTTGTTGCTACCACCCCTACTAACCGCTGCGTAGTGTCAAAAAATTGCGGGTCGTCGGAGAGAGAAGTTCATGAGCCAAGGTGTTGAGTTCAATCGGTTGATGTTGGATATGCGATCCATGCAAATGGACGCCATGTCCCAGCCGAAATCCGTCGTGCAAGCGCCGGAATTGGGCCAAAGCAGCTTCGCCGATATGCTCGGTCAAGCCATCAACAAAGTCAGCGATACCCAGCAGGCGTCCAGCCAACTGTCGACCGCTTTCGAAATCGGCAAGAGTGGCGTCGACCTCACCGACGTAATGATCGCATCCCAGAAAGCCAGCGTTTCCTTCCAGGCCTTGACCCAAGTGCGCAACAAGCTGGTTCAGGCTTATCAAGACATCATGCAGATGCCGGTTTAAGGACGAGATTTAAGTCATGGCAGAAGCAGTCGTGGATAACGTACCCGCCAAGACAGACGGCAAGCCGCCGCTGTTTGGCCTGTCGTTCCTGGAAAACCTCTCCGAAATGACCATGTTGCGTCAGGTGGGCCTGATGGTCGGCCTGGCTGCTAGCGTGGCGATTGGTTTTGCCGTGGTGTTGTGGTCCCAGCAACCCGATTACCGGCCACTCTATGGCAGCCTGGCGGGGATGGATGCCAAGCAGGTCATGGAAACCCTGGCCGCCTCCGATATCGCCTATACCGTGGAGCCCAACTCCGGCGCCTTGCTGGTCAAGGCCGACGACGTCGCCCGTGCCCGCTTGAAGCTGGCCGGCGCCGGCGTGGCACCGACCGACGGCAACATCGGTTTTGAGATTCTCGATAAAGACCAGGGCCTGGGCACCAGCCAGTTCATGGAAGCCACCCGCTACCGTCGCGGCCTGGAAGGCGAACTGGCGCGCACCATCGCTAGCCTGAACAACGTCAAGGGTGCCCGTGTGCACCTGGCGATCCCGAAAAGCTCGGTATTTGTGCGCGACGAGCGCAAGCCCAGCGCTTCGGTATTGGTCGAACTGTTTGCCGGGCGCTCCCTGGAGCCGGGCCAGGTCCTGGCCATCGTCAATTTGGTGGCGACCAGCGTGCCTGAGCTGAGCAAGTCACAGATCACCGTGGTCGACCAGAAGGGCAACCTGCTCTCCGACCAGGCGGAAAACTCCGCGCTGACCATGGCCGGCAAGCAGTTCGACTACAGTCGCCGCATGGAAAGCATGCTCACCCAGCGTGTGCACAACATCCTGCAACCGGTACTGGGCAACGACCGCTACAAGGCTGAAGTGTCCGCCGATGTGGACTTCAGCGCCGTCGAGTCGACTTCCGAGCAGTTCAACCCGGACCAGCCGGCCCTGCGCAGCGAGCAATCGACCAGCGAACAACGCACTGCCGCCAATGGTCCTCCGCAAGGCGTACCCGGTGCCCTGAGCAATCAGCCGCCAGCGCCGGCCAGTGCCCCGCAAACCACCGGTGGCGCCGCCGCGACCGCCAGCGCGATCCAGCCCGGCCAGCCGCTGTTGGACGCCAATGGTCAGCAGATCATGGACCCGGCCACCGGCCAGCCGATGCTCGCGCCGTACCCCGCCGACAAGCGTTCGCAATCGACGAAAAACTTCGAACTGGACCGCTCCATCAGCCACACCAAACAACAGCAAGGGCGCTTGAACCGCCTGTCGGTGTCGGTGGTGGTGGATGACCAGGTCAAGATCAACGCCGCCAACGGCGAAACCACCCGCGCCCCGTGGACCGCCGATGAATTGGCGCGCTTCACCCGCCTGGTGCAGGACGCCGTGGGCTTCGATGCCAGCCGTGGCGACAGCGTCAGCGTGATCAACATGCCGTTCTCCCTGGAGCGCGGTGAGGTGATTGCCGATATTCCGTTCTACTCTCAACCCTGGTTCTGGGACATCGTCAAGCAAGTGCTGGGGGTGTTGTTCATCCTGGTGCTGGTGTTTGGCGTGCTGCGCCCTGTGCTCAACAACATCACCGGCCACGGCAAGAAGCAGCTGGCGCCGTTCGGCGATGTCGAGTTGGGTGGCATGGGCGGCCTGGATGGCGAACTGGCCAACGACCGCGTCAGCCTCGGCGGGCCGCAGAGCATTCTGCTGCCAAGCCCGAGCGAAGGGTACGACGCGCAGTTGAATGCAATCAAAAGTCTGGTGGCAGAAGACCCGGGTCGTGTGGCCCAGGTCGTGAAAGAGTGGATCAACGCAGATGAGTGATAATCGAGCCTCTGTTGCCAAGCTGACCCGGGTCGACAAAGCCGCCGTGCTGTTGCTGTCCCTGGGTGAGACCGACGCGGCCCAAGTGCTGCGCCATATGGGCCCCAAGGAAGTGCAACGGGTCGGCGTCGCCATGGCGCAGATGCGCAATGTGCACCGCGAGCAAGTCGAGCAGGTGATGAGCGAGTTCGTCGAGATCGTCGGCGACCAGACCAGCCTGGGCGTTGGCTCCGACAGCTATATCCGCAAGATGCTCACCTCGGCCCTGGGCGAAGACAAAGCCAACGGCCTGATCGACCGCATCCTGCTGGGCGGCAACACCAGCGGCCTCGACAGCCTCAAGTGGATGGAACCGCGAGCGGTGGCGGACGTGATCCGTTACGAGCACCCGCAGATCCAGGCGATTGTCGTGGCCTACCTGGACCCGGACCAGGCTGGCGAAGTGCTCGGCCATTTCGACCACAAGGTGCGCCTGGACATCATCCTGCGCGTCTCGTCGTTGAACACCGTGCAGCCAGCGGCCTTGAAAGAACTGAACACGATCCTGGAGAAGCAGTTCTCCGGCAACTCCAACGCCGCACGCACCACCCTGGGCGGTATCAAGCGCGCGGCCGACATCATGAACTTCCTCGACAGCTCGGTCGAAGGCCAGCTGATGGACTCGATCCGCGAGATCGACGACACCCTGTCGGTGCAGATCGAAGACCTGATGTTCGTGTTCAACAACCTCTCCGATGTCGACGACCGTGGCATCCAGGCGTTGCTGCGCGAAGTGTCCTCCGATGTACTGGTGCTGGCCCTCAAGGGCTCGGACGAGGGCGTCAAGGAAAAGATCTTCAAGAACATGTCCAAGCGTGCTTCCGAACTGCTGCGCGACGACCTCGAAGCCAAGGGCCCGGTGCGCGTCAGCGACGTGGAAACCGCGCAGAAAGAAATCCTCACCATTGCCCGCCGTATGGCCGAAGCCGGAGAAATCGTTCTCGGCGGGAAGGGCGGCGAAGAAATGATCTAAGGCGCAGCGCATGTCGAACAATGATGAGACGCCCAGCGACTTGATTCGCGCCCGGGACGTCGGCGGGTTCGACGTCTGGTCGCTGCCCAGCTTCGACCCGCATAAGCCCGAACCCGAGCCCGAGCCGGTCGAAGAGACCCCGGTGGAAATGGAAGAAGTGCCCCTGGACGAAGTCCAGCCACTGACCCTCGAAGAGCTCGAAAGCATCCGCCAGGAGGCTTACAACGAAGGCTTCGCCACGGGTGAAAAAGAGGGGTTCCACAGCACCACCCTCAAGGTTCGCCAGGAAGCTGACGCGGCCCTCGCTGTGAAACTGGCCAGCCTCGAACGGCTGATGGGCAACCTGTTCGCGCCGATTGCCGAGCAGGACTCGCAGCTGGAAAAAGCCATGGTCGGCCTGGTGGAGCACATCACCCGCCAGGTTATCCAGCGTGAACTGGCGCTGGACTCCAGTCAGATTGAAAGCGTGATGCGCGAAGCCCTCAAGCTGTTGCCCCTGGGCGTCGGCAATGTGCGGCTGTACATCAACCCGCAGGATTTCGAGCAGGTCAAAGCCCTGCGCGAGCGCCACGAAGAAACCTGGCGCATTGTCGAGGATGCCGCGTTGCAGCCCGGTGGTTGCCGGGTCGAGACCGAGCACAGCCGGATCGACGCCACGGTCGAGACGCGTATCACGCAGATCATGGCCAAGCTGTTCGACCAGTTGCACGAACAGGCGCTGCACCCGGCGGCACCGGACCTGAGCACGGACCTGGACGCGCCTGATGCGCCTTGATCGCACCAGCTTCGCCAAGCGCCTGGGCGGTTATATCGAAGCCACCGAGTTGCCCGGCCAGCCGATCCTGGAAGGCCGCCTGCTGCGCATGGTCGGCCTGACCCTCGAAGCCGAAGGCCTGCGCGCGGCCATGGGCAGCCGCTGCCTGGTGATCAACGATGACAGCTACCACCCGGTGCAGGTGGAGGCGGAAGTCATGGGCTTTTCCGGCAGCAAGATTTTCCTGATGCCGGTTGGCAGCCTCGCCGGTATTGCGCCAGGCGCACGCGTGGTGCCGTTGGCGGATACCGGGCGCCTGCCGATGGGCATGAGCATGCTCGGCCGCGTACTCGACGGCGCCGGTCGTGCGCTGGACGGCAAGGGCGGGATGAAGGCCGAAGACTGGGTGCCGATGGACGGCCCGACCATCAACCCGCTCAAGCGCAACCCCATCAGCCAGCCGCTGGACGTGGGTATTCGTTGCATCAACGGTTTATTGACGGTCGGTCGCGGCCAGCGCCTGGGCCTGTTTGCCGGTACCGGCGTGGGCAAGAGTGTGCTTCTGGGCATGATGACGCGCTTTACCGAGGCCGACATCATCGTGGTTGGCCTGATCGGTGAGCGGGGCCGTGAGGTCAAGGAATTCATCGAGCACATCCTCGGTGAAGAAGGCCTCAAGCGGTCCGTGGTGGTGGCGTCGCCGGCGGACGATGCGCCGCTGATGCGTCTGCGCGCGGCCATGTACTGCACGCGGATTGCCGAATATTTTCGCGACAAGGGCAAGAATGTCCTGTTGCTGATGGACTCCCTCACGCGTTTCGCCCAGGCCCAGCGGGAAATCGCCCTGGCCATTGGCGAGCCGCCCGCCACCAAAGGCTATCCGCCGTCGGTCTTCGCCAAGCTGCCCAAGCTGGTGGAACGTGCCGGTAATGCCGAGGCCGGTGGTGGCTCGATCACCGCGTTCTACACCGTATTGTCCGAAGGCGATGACCAGCAGGACCCGATTGCCGACTCGGCGCGGGGCGTGCTCGATGGGCACATCGTGCTGTCCCGGCGCCTGGCCGAGGAAGGGCACTACCCAGCCATCGATATCGAAGCGTCCATCAGCCGGGTCATGCCCTCGGTGGTCAGCGCCGAGCATATGACCCGCGCCCAGCAGTTCAAACAGTTGTGGTCGCGCTACCAGCAGAGCCGCGACTTGATCAGCGTCGGCGCCTATGTGGCCGGTGGCGATCGCGAGACCGATCTGGCGATTGCCCTGCAACCGCAACTGGTGACCTACCTGCGCCAGGGCCTGAACGACAACATCAGCATGGCCGAAAGCGAAGCGCACCTGGCGTCGGTGTTCGCACCTGCGCCTGGCGGCTAACCCCGCATGGCCAGCAGTCGCGCCGCGCGTCTTGCGCCGGTGGTGGAGATGGCTGAAAGCGCCGAACGCACCGCCGCCCAGCGCCTGGGGCATTTCCAGGGCCAGGTGCGCCTGGCCGAGAGCAAACTGGGCGACCTGGAACGCTTTCGGGGCGAGTACCAGCAGCAGTGGATCGATCGCGGCAGCAAGGGCGTTTCCGGGCAGTGGCTGATGAATTACCAGCACTTTCTCAATCAACTGGAAAGCGCCGTCGGCCAGCAGCGCCAGAGCCTGGCCTGGCACCAGAACAACCTCGACAAGGCCCGCGAAGGCTGGCAACAGGCCTACGCCCGGGTCGAAGGCCTGCGCAAGCTGGTGCAGCGCTACATCGACGAAGCCCGCGCCCTGGAAGACAAACGCGAGCAGAAGCTGCTCGACGAACTGTCCCAGCGCCTGCCGCGCCAGGATCAATACTAGCCGCACGCTTGTTGTGGCGAGGGGGCTTGTCCCCCGCTGGGCTGCGCAGCAGCCCCAAGACCTGCCGCCCCGGTCTATCTGAAAAAACTCAGCGGTCTTGTTGGGGCTGCTGCGCAGCCCAGCGGGGGACAAGCCCCCTCGCCACAGCAGCACCTTGCCCACTGCCTGATCACCTGCTACACCTTGTTGCACATACCCACGACAAGGAAGCAGTCGTATGTCAGTCGAGTCAGAAGTGTCCCTGGATGGGAAGCAGTTGACGATCGCAATCAAGGGCCGATTCGATTTCGGTAGTCACCAGCCCTTTCGTGATTCCTATGAGCGGTTCTACAAGGTTCCCGATGTCTACGTGGTGGACTTGAAAGAGGCCACCTATCTCGACAGCTCGGCCTTGGGCATGTTGCTGCTGTTGCGTGATCATGCCGGAGGAGATAACGCGGATGTGCGTGTGATCAACAGCAACTCCGACGTGCGCAAGATCCTCGCCATCTCCAACTTCGACAGACTGTTTGATATCAGTTGAGCACCCGGGCCCTCGACACCCTGACCGTGCTGATCGCCGAAGACAGCGCCACTGATCTGCTATTGCTCTCGACCATCGTGCGCCGCCAGGGCCATCACGTGCTGACCGCCAGCAATGGCGCCGAAGCGGTGCAGGTGTTTGCCCGCGACCGCCCGCAGTTGGTGTTGATGGATGCCCTGATGCCGGTGATGGACGGCTTCGAGGCGGCCCGGCAGATCAAGCAACTGGCGGGCGAGGCGCTGGTGCCCATCATCTTCCTCACCTCCCTGCGTGAGAGTGAAGCCCTGGCGCGCTGCCTGGATGCCGGCGGCGACGACTTTCTGGCCAAGCCCTACAACCAGGTCATCCTGGCGGCGAAGATCAACGCCATGGACCGCCTGCGCCGGTTGCAGGCCACGGTCCTCGAGCAGCGCGACCTGATCGCCCGCCACCATGACTACCTGCTGCACGAGCAACGGGTGGCCAAGGCGGTGTTCGACAAGGTCGCCCACTCCGGCTGCATCAACGCGGCCCCGAACATTCGCTACCTGCAATCACCCTATGCGCTGTTCAACGGCGACCTGCTGCTGGCGGCCTACACGCCATCGGGGGACATGCACGTGCTGCTGGGTGATTTCACCGGCCATGGGCTGCCGGCGGCCGTCGGCGCGATGCCCCTGGCCGAGGTGTTCTACGGTATGACCGCCAAAGGCTATGGCCTGGCGCAGACCCTGCGGGAGATGAACGCCAAGCTCAAGCGCATCCTGCCGGTGGACATGTTCTGCTGTGCCACGCTGTTGTGCCTCAGTGTGCAGCGGCGGGTAGTAGAGGTATGGAACGGCGGGATGCCCGATGGCTATGTGCATGAAGTGGCCACCGGCAGGCGCACGCCGTTGGTGTCCCGGCATTTGCCGCTGGGCGTGTTGGCGCCCGAGGTCTTTGACGATGGCACTGAAGTCTGGCCGATGGCCCTGGGGGATCGGGTGTTCCTGCTGTCCGATGGGGTGATTGATACGGCGGATGCCAGCGAACAATTGTTTGGGGTGGAGCGTTTGCTTGAGGTGTTCGCCGCCAACCGCGAGCCTGAGCGCCTGTTTGAGGAAATCGAACAAGCCCTTGCCGGGTTTCGTGGCCAGGTACGCGACGATGTGAGCCTGGTGGAAATCAGCCTGTTGCCCGGCCAGGTTTTGCATTCTTCGACCATGCAATACACCGACAGTGGGCAGTCGTGCCCGCTGGACTGGTCAGTGAGTTTTGAATTTCGCGCCGAAACCCTAAAACGTTACAACCCGTTGCCGTACTTGCTGCAACTGCTCCTGGAAATCCACGGCCTGCGCGGCCAGAGTGGCGCGCTGTACAGCGTAATGGCCGAGTTGTATTCCAATGCGCTGGAGCATGGCGTGCTGGGCCTGGACTCCCAGCTCAAGCGCGATGTGCAGGGCTTTGCCCGCTACTATCGCCTGCGCAGCGAGCGGCTCGACCAGTTGAACAGTGGTTATGTACGCATACATGTGGATGTGCTGCCGACCGAAGTGGGTGGGCGCCTGAGCCTGCGTATCGAAGACAGTGGTCCGGGCTTTGACGTGGAAGCCATGCTGGCGCGGCCGCTGGATATCGACCGTCTGTCTGGGCGCGGGCTGAACCTGGTCCGGCAACTGAGCAGCGATGTACGCTGGACCGATGGCGGGCGCAGCGTGTGCGTGGAGTTTTGCTGGGTGGCTCTGGCATAATCCGCCGATTCTTGATCAAGGAGCGAGCAAGTGACGCAGATACATATGGACCCTGAAGTGTTGGTGGGTTTGCGGGAAGTGATGGAGGGTGAATACCCCCTTTTGCTCGACACCTTCCTCGATGACTCGCAAAAGCGCGTCGAAGCACTGCGCAAGGCGCGCGATGACGCCAAGGCGCTGGGGCGGATTGCCCACAGCTTCAAGGGCAGCAGCGGCAACCTCGGTGCGGTGCGCCTGGCGCGGCTGTGCCAGCGCCTGGAGGCAGAATCAGCCAAGGCGCAGGTGACCGACCTGGGCAAACTGGTCGACCAGATCGACCACGAGTTTGCCTTGGTCAAGCCGCTGTATGAATCGGAGCGCCAGCGCTTCTAGGGTTGCCCGGGCCGGTTTGCAAAGCTGGCCCGACTTTTGCTCTCTATCTTCTGCCTGCGCCCTCGACCCTGCGCAGCGGAGACCTGAACTATGCCTCTAGCCCCCAACTCGCTCCTGCAGGCCGCCCCCGCGGTCAAGCCGCAGGCTTCCCCCGCCAATGCGCAGGCAACGGCCGCGGACGCGCGGGCCAAAGCGCCAGGCTTTGCACAGGTGTTCGCCAAGGAGTCCAAGGCGGCACCTTCCAAGGCTGTGGAAATGGCGCCCAAGCCCAGCCGCGACAAGCCGGCCGAGGCCAGCGCGAAGAAGGATGTCGGCAACGACAAGCCTGCCGCTGGCACTCCAGCAGTTGCCGATAGCGGCAAGACTTTGCCTGCCACGCCGCCCGCCAAGGCAGACGCGGCAGCCAGCAGCGATGACGATAAAAGTGCCGACAAGGATCTGGCGCAAGCCCAGCCACCGGCAGTCGACCCGGTGCTTGATCCAGCCGTGATCGCGGCGGTGGCCCCCGCCCCAGTGGCGGCCCAGGCTGGCGCGGCAGATGACGTCAGCACGCCGCTGCTGGTGACCACGCCGCCGGTCACGGAAGAGGTCGCGCCGGCCTTCGACCCCGAAGCCGATCCATTGGACTCGTTGCCGGCGGTGCGCCTGGCGATGGAGCAGGGCGGCCATGTCTCAGCCAGCAGCCAGGCGGCGCAAAAGAACTTGCCGGCCCAGGCTGAACCCACCGCCGCGCAGAACTTCACCAACGGCCTGGCGGCCATGGTCGACCAGCAGGCGGCCAAGGACAGCACCGACCAGGGGGGCGAAAAGGCTTTCAGTGGCCTGATCGAAGATGGCCTCAAGGATTTGAAAGGTGCGAGCAGCGACACCCGCGTCGATGACTTCGCCAATCGCCTGGCCGCCTTGACCCAGGCCGCCACGCCCAAGACTGCCAACGCCTTGCCGCTGAACAACCAGCCGCTGGCCATGCACCAGGGTGGCTGGACCGAGGAAGTGGTGAACCGGGTCATGTACCTGTCCAGCGCCAACCTCAAATCTGCCGATATCCAATTGCAGCCGGCCGAACTGGGGCGCCTGGATATCCGCGTGAACATCACCGCCGACCAGCAGGCCCAGGTGAATTTCATGAGCGGCCATGCCGCCGTGCGCGAGGCCCTGGAAAGCCAGTCCGGGCGCCTGCGGGAGATGTTCGCCCAGCAGGGCATGGGCCAGGTCGATGTGAACGTGTCCGACCAGTCCCGTGGCTGGCAGGGCCAGGGTCAGGACCAACAGCAGAACCAGGCCCGTGGGGTCAGTGGCAGTGGTGGGCACAACGATGGGCATGACACCGGCCTTGCCGGCGAAGCCACCGAAGTGGCGGCGCCGATAGCCCAGTCCGTCATCGGCTCCAGTGCTGTGGACTACTACGCCTAAAACCTGACCTGGCTTGCCTGCAATAGCGGTATCTACACATAGTCCCAAGCAGACAGGCCCCCTGTGGCGAGCGGGCTTGCCCCGCGCTGGGCTGCGAAGCAGCCCCAAAACCAGCCACTACGGTTTACCTGATACACCGCATTCGGCTTATTGGGGCTGCTTCGCAGCCCAGCGCGGGGCAAGCCCGCTCGCCACGGGGGAGTTTGTCGGTTCCTGGAGGTTGTGTAGATACCGATGGCCGCTCCCACATTGACGCATTCCCCCTCTCACTCCAGACAACTCTGGCATAACACTTGCTCTTGCCTTCCCGTGGATCTATGAAACCCCGAATAGTGACGGATTATTGGCATGGCGAAGAGTGACGACGCAGCAACAGCTCCTGCAGCAGGCAAGGGCAAGCTCAAGATGATCCTGTTGATTGTCCTGGCCTTGTTATTGGCCATCGGCGTGTCGGTGGGGGCTACCTGGTACTTTATGCACAGTGCCCAGAGCAAGCCGGTACCTGCGGCCGAGACCGCCAGCAACGTCAAGCAACCGGCAATCTTCGAGCAGATGCTCCCGGCCTTTGTCGCCAACTACAACCAGAACGGTCGGCAACGCTACCTGCAGGTGAGTATTTCCCTGCTGGCGCGCAACCAGGCGGACCTCGATGCCCTCAAGGTGCATATGCCGGTGATCCGCAACAACCTGGTGATGCTGTTCTCCGGGCAGAGTTTCGACAGCCTGGCCACCCCGGTGGGCCAGGAAATGCTGCGCCAGAAAGTCACTGCCAGCGTGCAGGAAGTGGCCCAGAAAGAGCTGGGCAAAGTCGTGGTCGAGCAGGCACTCTTCACTAATTTCGTATTGCAGTAGGATCACGACATGGCCGTGCAAGACCTGCTGTCCCAGGATGAAATCGACGCCCTGTTGCATGGCGTCGACGATGGTCTGGTACAGACCGAAATGGCTGCCGAGCCCGGCAGCGTCAAAAGTTATGACCTGACCAGCCAGGATCGCATCGTCCGTGGACGCATGCCGACCCTGGAGATGATCAACGAACGTTTTGCCCGCTACACCCGTATCAGCATGTTCAACATGCTGCGCCGCTCGGCGGACGTGGCAGTGGGCGGCGTGCAGGTAATGAAGTTTGGCGAGTACGTGCATTCGCTGTACGTGCCCACCAGCCTCAACCTGGTCAAGATCAAGCCCCTGCGTGGTACCGCGCTGTTCATCCTCGACGCCAAACTGGTGTTCAAGCTGGTGGACAACTTCTTTGGCGGCGACGGCCGTCACGCCAAGATCGAAGGCCGTGAATTCACGCCTACCGAGCTGCGCGTGGTGCGCATGGTGCTGGAGCAGGCCTTTATCGATTTGAAGGAAGCCTGGCAGGCGATCATGGAAGTCAATTTCGAGTACATCAACTCGGAAGTGAACCCGGCCATGGCCAACATCGTCGGGCCCAGCGAAGCCATTGTGGTCTCCACCTTCCACATCGAACTCGATGGCGGTGGCGGCGACCTGCACGTGACCATGCCGTACTCGATGATCGAGCCGGTGCGCGAGATGCTCGATGCGGGCTTCCAGTCCGACCTCGACGACCAGGACGAACGCTGGGTCAAGGCTCTGCGCGAAGACCTGCTGGATGTCGACGTGCCGCTGAGCGCCACCGTGGCGCGTCGCCAATTGCGCCTGCGGGACATTTTGCATATGCAGCCGGGGGATGTGATTCCTGTCGAACTGCCAGACGAATTGATCATGCGCGCCAACGGCGTGCCGTCGTTCAAGGTCAAGCTCGGTTCCCACAAGGGCAACCTGGCGTTGCAGGTGGTCGAGCCGATCAACCGTCGCTGACTCAACCCGATGATGCATCCCTAATTCATGATTTTTGCTGCGCCGAGGACATGTAATGGCTACCGAACACGAAAACACTTCCGCCGAAGACCAGGCCCTGGCTGACGAATGGGCGGCAGCCCTGGAAGAAACCGGCGATGCAGGCCAGGACGATATCGACGCCTTGCTGGCCGCCGACGCCGCCACTGCACCCGTGGGCAACCGCTTGCCTATGGAAGAGTTCGGCAGCGTGCCGAAGAACCATGAGCCGGTATCGCTGGATGGTCCGAACCTAGACGTGATCCTCGATATCCCGGTGTCGATCTCCATGGAAGTGGGCAGTACCGAGATCAATATCCGCAACCTGCTGCAGCTCAACCAGGGGTCGGTGATCGAGCTCGACCGCCTGGCCGGCGAGCCGCTGGATGTGCTGGTCAACGGCACATTGATTGCCCATGGCGAAGTCGTAGTGGTCAACGAGAAGTTCGGCATCCGCCTGACTGACGTGATCAGCCCCAGCGAACGTATCAAGAAGCTGCGCTGAGATGGCGCGCCGCTGGCTGGGACTCGTGTGGGCATTGCCCCTGGGCGTGATGGCGGCTGAACCGGTGGCCCAGGTCGCCGTGCCCGCCGCCGGCGCCAGCGTGACGGGGCAGCTGACCCAGTTGGTGCTGGGCCTGTTGCTGGTGGTGGGGCTGATCTTCGTCCTCGCCTGGCTGTTGCGCCGGGTGCAACGCATCGGCCCGGGCAACGCCCAGGTCATTGAACTGGTGGGCTCGCGGGCCTTGGGGCCGCGTGACCGCCTGGTTCTGGTGCAGGTGGGCGAAGAGCAGATCCTGCTCGGCCTCACCCCAGGCCGTATTACCCCGTTGCATGTGCTCAAGCATCCGGTCAGCGTGGCCCAGACCGAGGCCGCCACACCGGAGTTCGCCCAGCGCCTGATGGAGCTGATGGGCAAGGACCAGAAGGATAAGAAGTAATGCGCGTTCTACTGACGCTCATGCTGTTGCTGGCAGCGCCGCTGGCGTTCGGCGCGGACCCGTTGTCGATCCCGGCGATCACCCTGGGCACCAATGCGGCCGGCGCCCAGGAGTATTCGGTCAGCCTGCAGATCCTGCTGATCATGACCGCGCTGAGTTTTATCCCGGCGTTCGTCATGCTGATGACCAGCTTTACCCGGATCATTATCGTGTTCTCGATCCTGCGCCAGGCCCTGGGCCTGCAGCAGACCCCCTCGAACCAGATCCTCACCGGCATGGCGCTGTTCCTGACGCTGTTCATCATGGCGCCGGTGTTCGACAAGGTGAATCAGCAAGCCCTGCAACCCTACCTGGCAGAGAAAATGACGGCCCAGGACGCGGTGGAAAAGGCCCAGGGCCCGATCAAGGACTTTATGCTGTCGCAGACCCGCTCCAGCGACCTGGAACTGTTCGTGCGCCTGTCCAAGCGCACTGACATCGCCAGCCCGGACCAGGCACCCTTGACCATCCTGGTGCCGGCGTTTGTCACTTCCGAGCTCAAGACCGCGTTCCAGATCGGCTTCATGATCTTTATCCCGTTCCTGATCATCGACCTGGTGGTGGCCAGTGTGCTGATGGCCATGGGTATGATGATGCTGTCGCCGCTGATCATTTCGTTGCCGTTCAAGATCATGCTGTTTGTACTGGTGGATGGTTGGGCGCTGATTATCGGCACCCTGGCCGGCAGTTTCGGAGGGGTATAGCGCCATGACTCCGGAAGTCGCCGTCGACCTGTTTCGTGAAGCACTGTGGCTGACCACCCTGATGGTCGCCGTGCTGGTGGTGCCCAGCCTGTTGGTAGGTTTGCTGGTGGCGATGTTCCAGGCCGCCACGCAGATCAACGAACAAACCTTGAGCTTCCTTCCGCGCTTGCTGGTGATGCTGGTGACGCTGATCGTTGCCGGCCCCTGGCTGGTGCAGACCTTCATGGAATACATCCTGCAGTTGTACGGCAGTATTCCGCAGTTGATCGGCTGACCTGATGCAGTCCTTGCTGGCGTTGACCGACACCCAGATCAGCACCTGGGTGGCTGCGTTCATCCTGCCGCTGTTTCGGGTGGGCGCCTTGCTGATGACCATGCCGGTGATCGGTACCACGCTGGTTCCCAAGCGCGTACGCCTGTTTTTCACGGTAGCGATTACGGTGGTCATCGTGCCGACGTTGCCAGCGATGCCGCCGGTCAACGCCCTGGACCTCAGTGCGCTGTTGCTGATCGCCGAACAGATCCTGATCGGCGCCTTGATGGGCTTCTCCCTGACCCTGTTCTTCCAGGCTTTCGTGATTGCCGGGCAAATCGTCTCGATCCAGATGGGTATGGGCTTCGCCTCCATGGTCGACCCCACCAACGGCGTATCGGTGGCGGTGATCGGGCAGTTCCTGACCATGCTGGTGACCTTGCTGTTTCTGGCAATGAACGGCCATCTGGTGGCGTTCGAGATCCTCACCGAGAGCTTCACCACTTTGCCGGTGGGCGAGGGCTTGATCGTCAATCACTTCTGGGAAGTGGTCGGCCGCCTCAGTTGGGTGCTGGGCGCCGCGTTGCTGCTGGTGCTGCCGGCGATCACCGCGTTGCTGGTGGTCAACATTGCCTTCGGCGTGATGACCCGCGCTGCGCCGCAGTTGAACATCTTCGCCATTGGTTTCCCGCTGACCCTGGTGTTGGGCCTGGGGATTTTCTGGGTCGGCCTGGCTGACATTCTCAATCAGTATCAACCGCTGGCCAGTGACGCCTTGCAGTTCTTACGTGATCTGGCACGGGCGCGCTGAGCCATGGCCGAGAGCGAGAGTGGTCAGGACAAAACAGAAGACCCCACGGAGAAACGTAAAAAGGACTCCAGGGAAAAGGGCGAGATTGCCCGCTCCAAAGAGCTCAACACCCTCGCGGTGATGCTCGCCGGTGCCGGTGGCCTGCTGATCTACGGCGGCGGCCTGGCCCAGGACCTGATGGAAATCATGAAGCACAACTTCTCCCTGCCCCGGGAAGTGCTGCTGGACCCGCGTGCCATGGGCATCTACCTGCTGCATTCGGGGAAGATCGCGATCCTTGCCGCGCAACCGGTGCTGATTACCTTGCTCCTGGCGGCGATCATCGGGCCGATCTCCTTGGGCGGCTGGCTGTTTGCAGCCGGCAGCCTGGCGCCAAAATTCAGCCGGATGAACCCCGGTGCCGGGATCAAGCGCATGTTCTCCGCCAAGGCCGTGGTGGAGCTGCTCAAGGCCTTGGCGAAATTCTTTATCATCCTGTTCGTGGCACTGGTGGTGTTGAAGTCAGATATCGACGACCTGCTGCGTATCGCCCATGAGCCGCTGGACCTGGCAATCATCCATAGCGTGCAGTTGGTGGGGTGGAGCTCATTGTGGATGGCCTGCGGGCTGATCCTGATTGCAGCGGTGGATGCGCCGATCCAGCTGTGGGAAAGCCACAAGAAACTGCTGATGACCAAGCAGGAAGTGCGCGACGAGCACAAGGACCAGGAAGGTAAGCCGGAAGTGAAGCAGCGCATCCGCCAGCTGCAGCGGGAGATGTCCCAGCGCAAGATGATGGCTTCGGTGCCCGATGCCGACGTGGTCATCACCAACCCGACCCACTATGCCGTGGCGCTCAAATACGACGCCGAGAAGGGCGGTGCGCCGCTGTTGCTGGCCAAGGGCAGTGACTTCACCGCCTTGAAAATCCGCGAAATCGCCCAGGCCAACGACATCCTGCTGCTGGAGTCACCGGCGCTGGCGCGTTCGATCTTCTACTCAACCGACCTTGACCATGAAATCCCGGCCGGGCTGTACCTGGCGGTGGCGCAGGTACTGGCCTATGTCTACCAGATCCGCCAATACCGTGCGGGTAAGGGCAAGCGTCCGGATCCGCTCAAGGATTTGCCGATTCCGCCGGATTTGCAGCGCGATTCCTGAGTAGCAACTGGGGGCTTGCCTGGGTTTTAGGGGTTTGTTTGTGGCGAGCGGGCTTGCCCCGCGCTGGGCTGCGAAGCAGCCCCAAAACCAGCCACCTCGGTTTGCCTGGCACTACGCGGCGGCCCTATTGGGGCTGCTACGCAGCCCAGCGCGGGGCAAGCCCGCTCGCCACAGACAAATCCACAACCCACAGACGATCCATAAGCCCCCTGCAAGCCCTTACCATCGGTCTGAAGTTGCGCGCAACCTGTCAACTTTGACAGTAGCCAGCACCCGTGCAGCGCGTTCTGATAGGTCGTGAGAAATGTGCTGATCCGGGAGACGGGCAATGGCAACGGGCACAGTGAAGTGGTTCAGCGATTCAAAGGGCTTTGGCTTTATTACGACGGACGGTGGCGCAGAGGACCTGTTTGTTCACTTTTCCGGCATTGTCGGTACGGGATTCAAAACGCTAACTGAGGGCCAAAAGGTCGAGTTCAGTGTCATCGAGGGTCCAAAAGGCAAGCAAGCGGTAGACGTCAAGCCGCTCTAGCCAGCATCCTGGCGTACCACCGGTAGTCCTCAAGCAAAAGTTGGAAGGCTTCTTGCAACAGCGCCTTCAAGTCGCCTCCTGGCGTCAAAGTTTTGCTTCAAGGGACACGAGGAATACCGGTGGATCGCTCTAATATGTTCAGCACAGCCCGTGGCACCCTGACAGACCTCTCGCGAGGCAATCTGGGTGTGCCGCTGTTGCTGCTGGTGATGCTGGCAATGATGATGTTGCCGATGCCGCCGTTCCTGCTGGACGTGTTCTTCACCTTCAACATTGCCCTGTCGATCGTCGTGCTGCTGGTCTGCGTCTACGCGCTGCGGCCGTTGGATTTCGCGGTCTTCCCTACCATTTTGCTGGTTGCCACGCTGCTGCGCCTGGCCCTTAACGTGGCCTCCACGCGGGTGGTGATGCTGCACGGCCAGGACGGTCACGCTGCGGCGGGCAAGGTGATCCAGGCCTTCGGCGAGGTGGTGATCGGCGGTAACTACGTGGTCGGTATCGTGGTGTTTGCGATCCTGATGATCATCAACTTCGTGGTAGTGACCAAGGGTGCCGGGCGCATCTCCGAGGTGAGCGCGCGGTTTACCCTCGACGCGATGCCCGGCAAGCAAATGGCAATCGACGCCGACCTCAACGCTGGCCTGATCGACCAGAACCAGGCCAAGGCCCGCCGTTCCGAGGTGGCCCAGGAAGCCGAGTTCTACGGCTCCATGGACGGTGCGAGCAAGTTCGTGCGCGGCGACGCCATCGCCGGCCTGCTGATCCTGTTTATCAACCTGATCGGCGGCATGGCGGTGGGGATCTTCCAGCACGGCATGACTTTCGGCGATGCGGGCAAGGTGTACGCCCTGCTGACCATCGGTGACGGATTAGTGGCGCAATTGCCATCACTGTTGTTATCAACAGCTGCGGCGATCATGGTGACCCGTGCGTCCGGCTCCGAAGACATGGGCAAGCAGATCAACCGCCAGATGTTCGCCTCGCCCAAGGCCCTGGCCGTGGCGGCCGGCATCATGGCGATCATGGGCATCGTGCCGGGCATGCCGCATTTCTCGTTCCTGAGTATGGCCGCCCTGGCCGCTGGCGGCGCGTACCTGTTCTGGAAGAAGCAGAACACGGTCAAGGTCCAGGCCTTGAAAGAGGTGGAACGCCAGCAGGACCTGCTGCCGTCGCCGGCCCGTGCCCAGGAAACCAAGGAGTTGGGCTGGGATGACGTGACGCCCATCGACATGATCGGCCTGGAAGTCGGCTACCGCCTGATCCCCCTGGTGGACCGCAACCAGGGCGGCCAGTTGCTGGCGCGGATCAAGGGTGTGCGCAAGAAGCTGTCCCAGGACCTGGGCTTTTTGATGCCCACCGTGCATATCCGCGACAACCTCGACCTGGCCCCCAGTGCCTATCGCCTGACGCTGATGGGCGTGACCCTGGCCGAAGCCGAGATCTATCCCGACCGCGAGTTGGCAATCAACCCCGGGCAGGTATTTGGCACCCTGAGCGGCATAACCGCCAAAGATCCGGCTTTTGGTCTGGACGCGGTGTGGATCGAAGTCAGCCAGCGGAGCCAGGCACAATCGCTGGGTTACACCGTGGTCGACGCCAGTACCGTGGTTGCCACGCACCTCAACCAGATTCTGTACAAGCACTCCCACGAGCTGATTGGCCACGAAGAAGTCCAGCAACTCATGCAATTGCTGGCCAAAGCCTCGCCTAAACTGGCCGAAGAGCTGGTGCCGGGGGTGTTGTCACTGTCGCAACTGCTCAAGGTTTTGCAGGCGCTGTTGGCCGAACAGGTGCCGGTGCGCGATATTCGCAGCATTGCCGAGGCTGTCGCCAACAATGCTGCCAAGAGTCAAGATACTGCCGCGCTGGTGGCAGCGGTGCGCGTCGGTTTGTCGCGTGCCATCGTCCAAAGCATTGTAGGGCTTGACTCTGAGCTGCCTGTAATCACCTTGGAACCAAGGTTGGAACAAATATTGCTCAATAGTATCCAGAAGGCCGGACAAGGCCAGGAAGAGGGCGTCTTGCTGGAGCCAAGCATGGCTGAAAAGCTCCAGCGTTCGTTGATCGACGCCGCACAACGTCAGGAAATGCAGGGCCAACCGGTGATTCTGCTGGTAGCCGGCCCCGTCCGGGCGATGTTGTCGCGGTTTGGACGCCTGGCAGTACCGAATTTGCACGTATTGGCTTATCAGGAAATTCCTGACAACAAGCAAGTGACTATCGTCGCGACAGTAGGGCCCAACGGCTGAGGTAGTGGGTTATGCAAGTAAAGCGTTTTTTCGCCGCCGATATGCGTCAGGCCATGAAGCTGGTTCGTGATGAACTGGGCGCCGACGCAGCGATTATCGGTAACCGTCGCATTGCCGGCGGTGTCGAGCTGACGGCTGCCCTGGATTACAAACCCCAGGCCTTGGCGCCGCGCGTGCCAAACATGGAACTCGAAGACGAGTTGCGCAAGACCGCCTCGCGCATTGTCTCGGCCCAGGCCGAGCTGAGCATGCGTGGCGACAGCGATGCGACCACCAACCGCCAACTGTTTGCCGGCCTGCCGCTGACCGCGGCCGAGCCCCTGGTGGAGCCGACCTTCGTCGAGCCGCCGCGCCCTGCTGCGCCGGCGCCGGCTGCGGCGGTCGACCAGCGCGTGTTCGACTCGATGCGCTTTGAACTCAACGGCCTGCGCGAACTGCTGGAAGTGCAGTTGGGCTCGCTGGCCTGGAACCAGTTGCAAGGCAGCAAGCCGCAACAGGCCAACCTCTGGCGTCGCCTGCAACGCATCGGTTTGTCTGGCCCGTTGTCGCGCGACCTGCTGGAGCTGACCACCGGTATCGAAGAACCTCGCCAGGCCTGGCGCATGCTGCTGGCCCACCTGGCGCGGATGATCCAGACCCCGGAAATCGAACCCCTTGAAGAAGGTGGCGTGATTGCCATGGTCGGCCCTGCCGGCATGGGCAAGACCACCACCCTGGCCAAGCTGGCCGCCCGTTATGTACTCAAGTACGGCGCCCACAATATTGCCCTGGTGAGCATGGACAGCTACCGCATCGGTGCCCAGGAACAGCTCAAGACGCTGGGCCGCATCCTCAATGTGCCGGTGACCCATGTCGACCCGGGCCAATCCCTGGCCAACGCCCTCGACCCGCTGCTGCGCAAGCGCGTGGTGCTGATCGATACCGCCGGCCTGCAAGCCAGCGATCCGGCGTTGCGCATGCAACTGGAAAGCCTGGCCGGGCGTGGGATCAAGTCGAAAAATTACCTGGTACTTGCAACAACCAGCCAAAAACAGGTTCTGACTGCTGCGTACCACAGCTACAAGCGTTGCGGGCTGGCCGGTTGCATCCTGACTAAGCTGGATGAAACGGCAAGCCTGGGCGAAGTGTTGAGCCTTGCCATCAGCCATGAACTACCGGTCGCCTACCTGACCGACGGGCCGCGGATCCCGGATGACTTGCATCTGCCGCGCCGTCATCAGTTGGTCAGCCGTGCAGTCAGTGTGCAAATGCAGGACGAACCCAGTGAAGAGGCGATGGCGGATATGTTCGCCGACCTCTATCACAACCCAGCCAAGCGGGTCGGCTGAAGGCAACATGAAACACAGTGCAATGTACCTACATCGATGGTCTGCTACCGCGGCCACCCTATGTAGCCTGCGGCTAAGCAAGACAAGGTAAAGAAAGAACATGGGCAGCATGCATCCCGTACAGGTGATCGCGGTGACCGGCGGCAAAGGTGGCGTCGGGAAAACTAACGTGTCAGTGAATTTGTCCCTGGCCCTGGCAGAGCTTGGCCGCCGCGTCATGCTGCTGGATGCCGACCTGGGCCTGGCGAACGTTGACGTTCTGCTGGGACTGACGCCCAAACACACCCTGGCCGATGTCATCGAGGGCCGCTGTGAGCTGCGCGACGTGCTGTTGCAGGGGCCAGGGGGGATTCGTATCGTCCCGGCCGCCTCCGGCACCCAGAGCATGGTGCATCTGAGCCCGGCGCAGCATGCCGGCCTGATCCAGGCCTTCAGTGATATCGGCGACAACCTCGACGTGCTGGTGATCGACACCGCCGCCGGGATCGGCGAGTCGGTGGTCAGCTTCGTACGCGCCGCGCAGGAAGTGTTGCTGGTGGTCTGCGACGAACCCACCTCGATCACCGACGCCTACGCCCTGATCAAGCTGCTCAACCGCGACTACGGCATGAACCGCTTCCGCGTGCTGGCCAACATGGCCCAGAGCCCGCAAGAGGGGCGCAACCTGTTCGCCAAGTTGACCAAGGTCACGGATCGCTTCCTCGATGTCGCCTTACAATACGTCGGCGCAGTTCCCTATGACGAGTGTGTGCGCAAGGCTGTGCAAAAGCAGCGTGCAGTCTATGAAGCGTTCCCTCGTTCGAAATGCGCGTTGGCGTTCAAGGCAATTGCTCAGAAGGTCGATACCTGGCCACTGCCCGCCAATCCCCGGGGGCATCTGGAGTTTTTCGTCGAGCGATTGGTGCATCAGACGAGTGCAGGACCGGTGCTATGACAGCCAGCGGCTACAACCTTTACAAAAAATCAGCGCGTGACAGCCAGGGCGAATTGATCGAGCGCTATGCGCCTCTGGTCAAGCGCATTGCCTACCACCTGCTGGCACGCCTGCCCGCCAGTGTCCAGGTCGAAGACCTGATCCAGGCGGGGATGATCGGCCTGCTCGAAGTGTCGACCAAGTACGACGCGAGCAAGGGTGCGAGTTTCGAGACGTATGCGGGTATCCGCATCCGTGGCGCGATGCTCGATGAAGTGCGTAAAGGTGATTGGGCGCCGCGTTCGGTCCACCGCAATACCCGGATGGTGAGTGACGCAATTCGCTCAATTGAAGCAAAAACCGGTCGCGACGCTAAAGATCACGAAGTTGCGGCCGAACTCCAATTGAGTCTCGACGATTACTACGGGATTTTGAACGATACCTTGGGCAGCCGCCTGTTCAGTTTCGACGACCTGCTACAGGACGGCGAACATGAAGGGCTGCACGAGGACGGCGCGAGCGCTCACCAGGAGCCTTCACGCGACCTGGAAGATGAACGCTTCCAGGGCGCCCTGGCAGAGGCGATTGCCAACCTGCCGGAGCGTGAGCGGCTGGTGTTGGCGCTGTACTACGACGAAGAGCTGAACCTCAAGGAAATCGGTGAGGTCCTGGGGGTCAGCGAATCGCGGGTCAGCCAGCTACATAGCCAATGCGCGGCCCGCTTGCGGGGGCGTTTGGGAGAGTGGCGAGCGCGCTGACAGGCAGTGTGGGGACACTGTGAGCGATAACCGCCAGGGCGCAAGCCGGGCGGGAGCGGCTCGTGGTGCGCCCCGGCAGTCCTTTTTGTGTAATGCCTGTTGAATGATATGGCGCGCCCAGGTGCTGGACGCGTTTAAGACTGCTTGGAGGTCGAATTGGACAAGAACATGAAAATCCTCATCGTTGATGACTTCTCAACGATGCGGCGGATCATAAAAAACCTGTTGCGTGACCTTGGGTTCACTAACACGGTCGAGGCGGATGACGGTATTACGGCGATTCCGATCCTCAACAGCGGGAGCATCGACTTTCTGGTAACCGACTGGAACATGCCTGGCATGACCGGTATCGATCTACTGCGCCACGTGCGCGCGGATGAAAAACTGCGCAGCCTGCCTGTGCTGATGGTGACCGCTGAAGCCAAGCGTGAACAGATCATCGAAGCCGCCCAGGCGGGGGTCAACGGCTACGTGGTCAAGCCATTCACTGCACTGGCCTTGAAAGAGAAGATTGAAAAAATCTTCGAACGCATCGGTCATTGATGCTGCCACGGGGGAGCTATGGAGCATAAAGAATCATCGCAGGCCGACTTTGAGTCGACCCTGAAAAAACATGCTCATCAACTCGTCGAAAGCCTGGAAAAAGGCCAGTTCGGCGACGCAGTGCAGTTGATCCATGAGCTCAACCAGACCCGCGACCGCGGCCTGTACCAGGAAGTGGGCAAGCTCACCCGTGAGTTGCACAGTGCGATCGTCAATTTCCAGATCGACCCGCACATGCCCCAGGCCGAGGAAATCTCGCAGATCACCGATGCCACCGAACGCCTGTCCTACGTGGTCAGGCTGACTGAGGCGGCAGCCAATCGCACCATGGACCTGGTGGAAAACGCCACGCCTCTGGTGAACGGCATGGCCAATGAGGCCAAGGCGTTGAGCGCTGACTGGGGGCGCTTCATGCGTCGCGAAGTAGGCGCAGAAGAATTTCGTGACCTGGCGCGTCGGGTCGAAGGTTTTCTGTCACGCAGCGAGCAGGAAAACCGTACGGTTTCCAGCAACCTCAATGACATTCTGCTGGCCCAGGATTACCAGGACCTCACCGGTCAGGTGATCAAGCGTGTGACCCTGCTGGTCACTGAAGTGGAAAGCAACTTGCTCAAGCTGGTGCTGATGGCTGGCCAGGTCGACCGTTTTGCCGGCATCGAACATGACCGCGAAGCGATCCTCTCGGAAAAAGATCCACAAAAACACCTCGCCAAGGGTGAAGGTCCGCAGATTCATGCCGATAAACGTGAAGACGTTATGTCAGGTCAAGATGACGTAGACGATTTGCTGTCCAGTTTAGGCTTCTAAGGAGCACGCAATATGAGCTTCGGCGCCGATGAAGAAATCCTTCAGGATTTCCTTGTAGAGGCCGGCGAAATTCTAGAGCAGTTGTCCGAGCAACTGGTCGAGCTGGAAAGCCGACCGGATGATGCGAACCTGCTCAATGCAATTTTTCGCGGTTTTCACACTGTAAAAGGGGGCGCCGGCTTCCTCCAGCTCCATGAGCTGGTGGAGTGCTGCCACATCGCCGAAAACGTGTTCGACATCCTGCGCAAGGGTGAGCGGCACGTTGATTCGGAATTGATGGACGTGATCCTCGAAGCCCTGGACGCGGTCAACGGCATGTTCAATGAAGTGCGTGAACGCGCACCGATTACTGCCGCCACCCCGGAACTGCTGGCCGCCCTGGCGCGCCTGGCAGAACCTGCCGCCCTGGCCGCCGCCCCGGTGGTTGAAGCTGCGCCTGAACCGGTTGCCGAACCCGACGTTACCGACAGCGAATTCGAACAACTGCTGGACTCCCTCAATGCCGTCAAGGCCGAGGCCGAAGCACCGGCAGCGGCTGCGCCGGCCATGGTGCCGACCAGCGAAGACATCACCGACGCCGAGTTCGAGTCCTTGCTCGACCAGTTGCACGGCAAGGGCCAGTTCGCGCCGGACGCCGTGGCGGCCACACCGCCGCCTGTGGAGGCTGCTGCGCCAGCGGCCAGCACCGATATCACCGACGACGAATTTGAAGCGCTGCTCGATCAGTTGCATGGCAAGGGCTCGTTTGCTGCCGATGCGTTGCCGGCAGTCGCTGCGGCGGCTGCACCTGCTGCTGCGGCGCCTGCTGCCGCACCGGCAGCGGATGGCCTGATCACCGACCACGAATTCGAATCCCTGCTGGACGAATTGCACGGCAAGGGCAAGTTCTCTGAAGTGGCGCCTGCCGCCGCAGCCACCGCGACCGCTACAGCAGTGGTGGCCAAACCGGCACCCGCTGCCGCCAAGGCCGCTGCACCGGCTCCAGCACGTGCCGCCGCCCCGGCGCCAGCCCGCGCGCCGGCCGCTGCCGAAAAAGCCCCGGCCAGTGAAGCCGAAACCACCGTGCGGGTAGATACCGCGCGCCTGGACGACATCATGAACATGGTCGGCGAACTGGTGCTGGTGCGTAACCGCCTGGTGCGCCTGGGCTTGAACAGTGGCGACGAAGCCATGCAAAAGGCCGTGTCGAACCTCGACGTGGTCACTGCCGACCTGCAGACCGCGGTGATGAAGACGCGCATGCAGCCGATCAAGAAGGTCTTCGGGCGCTTCCCGCGCCTGGTCCGTGACTTGGCCCGGCAGTTGAAAAAAGAGATCGCCCTGGAACTGGTGGGCGAAGAAACCGACCTCGACAAAAACCTGGTCGAGGCCCTGGCCGACCCGCTGGTCCACTTGGTGCGCAACGCGGTTGACCACGGTGTGGAAACCCCGGAAGAGCGCGAAGCCAGCGGCAAGCCGCGCCTGGGCAAAGTGATTCTGGCGGCCGAACAGGAAGGCGACCATATCCTGCTGTCGATCACCGATGACGGCAAAGGCATGGACTCCAATATCCTGCGCGGCATCGCGGTCAAGCGCGGCGTTATGGACAAGGACGCGGCCGATCGCCTGACCGATACCGAGTGCTACAACCTGATTTTTGCCCCGGGCTTCTCGACCAAGACCGAGATTTCCGACGTGTCCGGCCGTGGCGTGGGCATGGACGTGGTGAAGACCAAGATCAGCCAGCTCAACGGCTCGATCAATATTTACTCGACCAAGGGCCAGGGCTCGAAGATCGTCATCAAGGTGCCGTTGACCCTGGCGATCATGCCGACCCTGATGGTGATGCTGGGCAACCAGGCGTTCGCCTTCCCGCTGGTCAACGTCAACGAGATCTTCCACCTCGACCTGTCGCGCACCAATGTGGTCGACGGCCAGGAAGTGGTGATCGTGCGGGACAAGGCCCTGCCTTTGTTCTACCTCAAGCGTTGGCTGGTGGCATCCGCCGCTCATGAAGAGCAGCGCGAAGGCCACGTGGTGATCCTGTCCGTGGGCACCCAGCGTATCGGCTTTGTCGTCGATCAACTGGTTGGCCAGGAAGAAGTGGTCATCAAGCCATTGGGCAAGATGCTGCAAGGAACGCCAGGCATGTCGGGTGCGACCATTACCGGTGACGGTCGGATCGCGCTGATTCTCGATGTTCCGAGCATGCTCAAGCGTTACGCCGCACGGCGTATTTGATTCGGCCCGGGCAGGGCGATTGTCCCTCGCCCGGCCTAACGGAGTGGTTATGGTAGTCAAGGTTCTGGTGGTGGATGATTCGGGTTTCTTCCGCCGCCGCGTCTCGGAAATTCTTTCAGCGGATTCCAACATCCAGGTGGTCGGTACGGCCACCAACGGCAAAGAGGCGATTGATCAGGCCCTGGCGTTGAAGCCGGACGTGATCACCATGGACTACGAGATGCCGATGATGGATGGCATCACTGCCGTGCGCCACATCATGCAGCGTTGCCCGACCCCGGTGTTGATGTTCTCGTCGCTGACCCACGAAGGCGCCCGGGTGACCCTCGATGCGCTGGACGCTGGCGCCGTGGACTTTCTGCCGAAGAATTTCGAAGACATCTCGCGCAACCCCGAGAAGGTCAAGCAGATGCTCTGCGAGAAGGTGCACAGCATCTCGCGCAGCAACCGCAGCAGCTTCCGGGCCCCGGTGGCTCCCGCTCCGGTAGCGGCGCCTGCACCGACCAGCAGCAGTTTCGGGCGTCCGGCTCCCGCGCCAGTGGCACGGCCTGCCGTGGCGCCGACGCGCACGGCGGCGCCAACTCCTGCGTCGCCTGCGCCCAAGCGCAAGGCCTACAAACTGGTGGCGATCGGTACGTCCACCGGCGGCCCGGTGGCCTTGCAGCGCGTCCTGACCCAGTTGCCCGCCAACTTCCCCGCGCCCATCGTGCTGATCCAGCACATGCCCGCCGCATTTACCAAGGCCTTTGCCGAGCGCCTGGACAAGCTGTGCCGCATCAGCGTCAAGGAAGCCGAAGACGGCGATATCCTGCGCCCGGGCCTGGCCTTGCTGGCCCCCGGTGGCAAGCAAATGATGGTCGACGGTCGCGGCGCGGTGAAAATCCTGCCGGGTGATGAGCGTCTGAACTACAAGCCGTGTGTGGATATCACCTTCGGTTCGGCCGCCAAGTCCTACGGTGACAAAGTTCTGGCGGTGGTCCTCACCGGCATGGGCGCGGACGGTCGCGAAGGCGCGCGCCTGCTCAAGCAGGGCGGTAGCTCGATCTGGGCCCAGGACGAAGCCAGTTGCGTGATCTATGGCATGCCCATGGCCATCGTCAAGGCCGACCTGGCCGACGCGGTCTACAGCCTGGATGACATCGGCAAGCACCTAGTGGAGGCCTGTCACTGATGGATGTGTTGAGCCTGGTTGGGATACTCCTGGCGTTTGTCGCCATTATTGGCGGCAATTACCTGGAAGGCGGCCACCTTGGCGCCCTGGCCAACGGCCCGGCAGCGCTGATCGTGATCGGTGGCACCGTCGGCGCGGCGCTGTTGCAGTCACCCCTGAGCTCATTCAAGCGGGCCATGCAGATCCTGGTGTGGATCATTTTCCCGCCGCGCGTGGACCTGGCCGGCGGTATCGACCGCGTGGTCAACTGGAGCCTCACCGCCCGCAAGGAAGGCCTGCTCGGCCTTGAAGGCGTAGCCGATGCCGAGCCCGACAGCTACGCGCGCAAAGGCCTGCAACTGCTGGTCGACGGCGCCGAGCCGGAAGCGATCCGCAGCATCCTCGAAGTGGACTTCTACACCCAGGAAAGCCGCGATATCAACGCGGCCAAAGTTTTCGAAAGCATGGGCGGCTATGCGCCGACCATCGGCATCATCGGTGCGGTCATGGGCCTGATCCACGTGATGGGCAACCTGGCCGACCCCTCGCAACTGGGCAGCGGCATTGCCGTGGCATTTGTCGCCACCATCTATGGCGTGGCCAGTGCCAACCTGTTGCTGCTGCCGATTGCCAGCAAGCTCAAATCCATTGCCATGCGCCAGTCCCGCTACCGGGAAATGCTCCTGGAGGGCATCCTGTCGATTGCCGAGGGCGAGAACCCGCGCTCCATCGAACTGAAGCTCCAGGGCTTCATGGATTGATGGCTATGAGTATCGGCGCCGAGCAGGCTGGTTGTGGTGGTGGCTGTGGCTTTAGCTGTGGCTGTGGCTGTGGCTGTGGTTGTGGTTGTGGTTGTGGTTGTGGCTGTGGCGAGCGGGCTTGCCCCGCGCTGGGCTGCGTAGCAGCCCCAAAACCTGGATCGGCAAACTGTCTGACACTGCGCGGTGGTTATTTTAGGGCCGCTTCGCAGCCCAGCGCGGGGCAAGCCCGCTCGCCACAGCAAGCCCGGCTGCCACAGCAAGCCCGCATGCCACGACAGGCCCAGTTGCCACAGCAAGCCTGCGAGGGGGATTGCCTGTGAGCCGTCGTCGCCGCGAGCCTGAAGAGCACGTCAACCATGAGCGCTGGCTGGTGTCCTACGCCGACTTCATCACCTTGCTGTTCGCCTTCTTCGTGGTGATGTACTCCATTTCCTCGATCAACGAAGGCAAGTACAAAGTCATCTCCGAAGCCCTGGTGGGCGTCTTTACCGATTCCGACCGGGCCCTCAAGCCGATTCCCATTGGCGACGAGCGGCCCAAGACCATGACCCCGGCCAAGCCCCTGGTCAAGGACAGCGACGAGACCGACGCCGGTATCAGTGGCGGCAGCGATCCGCTCAAGAGCATCGCCGACGATATCAGTGCGGCCTTTGGCGACCTGATCAGCTCCAACCAGATGACCATTCGCGGCAACGAGCTGTGGGTGGAGATCGAGCTCAATTCCAGCCTGCTGTTCGCCAGCGCCGATGCGCTGCCCAGTGATATTGCGTTCAGCATCATCGATAAGGTGGCGGCCATCCTCAAACCCTTCGACAACCCGATCCACGTCGAAGGTTTTACCGATGACCAGCCGATCCACACTGCGCAATTTCCCACTAACTGGGAGCTGTCGTCGGCGCGTTCGGCGAGCATCGTGCGCATGCTGGCGATGCAGGGCGTGAACCCTGGGCGCCTGGCGTCGGTGGGGTATGGTGAATTCCAGCCCGTGGCCAATAATGCGACGGCCGAAGGCCGCGCGCGCAACCGCCGGGTGGTGTTGGTAGTGTCGCGCAACCTGGATGTGCGCCGCAGCCTGACCGCCACCGGCGCGGCCAATGCACAACCTGATGCTGCAATGAAGCGGGCTGGCACACAAACTGCACCGACGCCCGTAAAGCCGCCGGTTCGGGAGAGTGCCGTCAATTCTCCGTCACCGGCTCTATAACCTCGTGCTATTTCTCGGTCGAGCCAGTGCCTGCCGGGAGGAACAATCCGAATGAGAGTCTGGGCAGTTGCCAATCAAAAAGGTGGAGTCGGCAAGACCACCACCTCCATCGCCTTAGCCGGTCTGCTGGCCGAGGCGGGCAAGCGTGTGGTCATTGTCGACCTGGATCCCCACGGCTCGATGACCAGCTATTTCGGCTACGACCCCGATGCCCTGGAGCACAGTTGCTTCGACCTGTTCCTGCACAAGGGCAGTGTGCCCACCGGCTTGCCCGGGCAACTGCTGTTGCCCACCAGCAACGAGAAGATTTCCCTGCTGCCCTCCAGCACCGCCCTGGCGACCCTTGAGCGCCAGTCGCCGGGGCAGAGCGGCCTGGGCCTGGTGATCGCCAAGAGTCTGGCGCAACTGTGGCAGGACTTCGATTACGCAATCATCGACAGCCCGCCATTGCTCGGCGTGCTGATGGTCAATGCCCTGGCGGCCAGCCAGCAACTGGTGATCCCGGTGCAGACCGAACACCTGGCGGTCAAGGGCCTGGAGCGGATGGTCAGCACCCTGACCATGATCAACCGCTCACGCAAGCAGGCGTTGCCGTTCAGCATCGTGCCGACCCTGTTCGACCGTCGTACCCAGGCTTCCCTGGGCACCTTGCGCGTACTGCGCGACGCTTACCCGGACACCATCTGGCAAGGCTATATCCCGGTGGATACGCGCCTGCGTGACGCCAGCCGCGCGGGCCTGGCGCCGTCGCAATTCGATGGCAAGAGCCGTGGCGTACTGGCGTACCGCGCCTTGCTCAAGCACCTGCTGGCCCAGCAACTTGTGGCGCAGGTGGCGTGAAATGAACCTGAATTCAAGTCCACGGGGCATCCCGCCGATAACCTTTGAATACACGGTTAACGGGGCTTGCGCGTGGGCATACAGATGAGTCGTCCTGTCGATATCAAGACCCGGCCGCAACTGGCGCTGCAGTCCTACCTGGACGCGCTGCTGCAAGAGGCGACCGAGGAAGTGCTGCCCGAGCCGATCCTGGTGCTGGATGAAGCGCTGGCGGTGCCTGTGGTCGAGGCTGAGGCCGGCCTGGATGAGTTTCAACTGGCGGTCCTGGAAGAGCAGGCCCGTGATGCGGTGGTGCCGGTTGCCGTTGTGGTCGCGCCTGAGCCTGTACCGCTGGTGCTGGTACCGCCGGTGGCCGAGGTGCATCGGCCGCCGAGCATTACCCCGCCACCGGTGGAAACCGATGGTCGACCGGCCTGGGCTGCCGAGTCGTTCGAATGCCTGTTGTTCGATGTCGCCGGGCTGACACTGGCGGTGCCACTGGTGTGCCTGGGGTCGATCTACTCCCTGGAAGGCCAGGAACTGACGCCGTTGTTCGGCCAGCCGGAGTGGTTTCTCGGGATCCTGCCGAGCCAGGCCGGCAACCTCAAGGTGCTGGACACTGCGCGCTGGGTGATGCCCGACCGCTATCGCGATGATTTCCGCCAGGGCCTGCAATACGTGATTTCGGTGCAGGGCTACGAATGGGGGCTGGCGGTGCATCAGGTCAGCCGTTCGCTGCGCCTGGACCCCAACGAAATCAAATGGCGCAGCCACCGTGGCCAGCGGCCATGGCTGGCGGGCACGGTGATTGAACATATGTGCGCGCTGCTGGATGTCGCCGAATTGGCGGAGCTGATTGCCAGCGGCGCGGTAAAGGATCTGCCAGGTAACAAACGTACTTGATAAGAGGCGCAGCGCCACGGTGCTGCCAAAGAAGAACACACGCCGTTATCAACGGTATTTGAAGGGGTCAGGGGTATGAACAAGTCGTCAGCGTCCGCACAGGGTTTGGATGATCCGATTCTGCAATGGGTGACCTTCAAGCTGGACAACGAGTCCTACGGCATCAACGTGATGCGGGTGCAGGAAGTGCTGCGCTACACCGAAATCGCGCCAGTGCCGGGTGCGCCGAGCTACGTGCTGGGCATCATCAACCTGCGCGGCAACGTCGTGACCGTGATCGACACCCGCCAGCGCTTTGGCCTGATGCCGACTGAAGTCAACGACAACACCCGTATCGTCATCATCGAAGCCGACAAGCAAGTGGTCGGGATCATGGTCGACAGCGTGGCCGAAGTGGTTTACCTGCGTCAGTCGGAAGTCGAGACTGCGCCGAATGTCGGCAACGAAGAGTCGGCCAAGTTTATCCAGGGCGTATGCAACAAGAACGGCGAGCTGCTGATTCTGGTTGAGCTGGACAAGATGATGAGCGAAGAAGAGTGGTCGGACCTGGAGAACATCTGATTGATGCTTGAGGTAGCGGTAATCGTCCTGGCCCTGCTGTGGGTCGGGACCCTGGTGGTGTTGCTGCGTTATATGCGCCAACAACGCGAATTGGTGCTGCAGCAGGCCGAGCGCGACGCCGTGCGCGATCAACGTCTGCGCGAGATCGCCAAGCGCGTGGACAACTACCAGCAAAGCGCCGTGCGGGTGGGGGAGGACGTGCATGAACTGCGTTCAATCCTCGCCCCGTTGCCCGACAAACTGTCGGCACTGGAACAGCGCGACCCGGCCAACCTGTCCTTCGCCCAAGCGGCGAAGCTGGTGGGCATGGGCGCCACGGTGGACGAACTGACCCAATCCTGCGGCCTGACCCAGGCCGAGGCGCAGTTGATGAGCAAATTGCACAAAACCTGAACTGGCCGCAGTTCCCATGTGGAAGCGGGCCGTTGTGGCGAGCGGGCTGTTGTGGCGAGCGGGCTTGCCCCGCGTTGGGCTGCGCAGCAGCCCCAGTAAGCCGAATGCACTGTGTCAGATACACCATGGAGGCTGGTTTTGGGGCTGCTGCGCAGCCCAACGCGGGGCAAGCCCGCTCGCCACAATAGCTAGCTCCCACATTTTGGGTCGGCATACAGCCTTGGGATTTCAGTAATCATCCCCGCGCGCCGTCACATCCCGCTCCTCTGGCTCGGCATTCGGGTCATAGCCCACCGGGAATTTGCCCTTCAACGTCCAGGCAAACGCAATGATCTCGGCGATGGTCCGGTACAGCTCTTCGGGAATGCTGTCCCCCAGTTCCATGCGCGCCAGCAATTTCACCAGCTCGGCATTTTCATAAATCGGTACTTCGTGCTCCCGCGCCAACTTCAGAATGGCTTCGGCCAGGGCGTCGTCGCCTTTGGCGGTCAGGGCGGGAGCCGCTTTGCCGTCGTATTTGAGGGCGATGGCCTGGCGCGGTGGGTTGGGGTTTTTCATGCGGTTTCATCCACCCAGCGTTGTTCCAGCCCGGTCTTTGGCCCGCGGGGCGGGGTGCCGAGGTGGCAGTCGAGGTCGCCGACGTTGAGGCCCGACGACACCAGGCGTTCGCGCAGGCTACCCAGGTGGCTTTCGATCAGGCTGGCGGTAAACGGGCGGGTGGCCCACAACTGGCTGGAGAGTTTGCCTTCGCTCAGTTGCGCCTGGACCTGCAATGGGCCCAGGGGCTCCATGTCGAACGCCAGCTCCACGCGCCAGAGCATTTTTTTGGCGTCGCGTTCGATCTTGCGTTCAGGCTCGTCCTTGTCCGGCGCCGGTTCTTCGCGCTGGAATTTGACCTGCAGTGGCACGATGTCCTGCAGGGTACGCATGGGGATTTCCATCTGCCAGGTGGTTTGCAGGCGGCCGTCGGCGGTGGTGCCGGTCTGTTCCAGGCTCGACAATTGGTGGCTCTGCAAACGGGAGATGGCGCCGGCGGCCAGGCGCAGCAGGTTTTCCAGGCTGTTTTCACCCTCCAGGCGCTGCAACAGCCGCTCCGGCAAAGGGAAGCCGCCAGGTGCGGTGCGGGCGCCCATCTGGCCGAGGGTGCCCAAGGGGCTACGCACAAAACTGGGCAGCATCTGCGCCAGGGTGTTGGCGGCCAGGATGGCATTGAGATTGGTGCTGGCGGGGAGGGCGGGCATCAGCTCGGCCACCAGGCGCAGCAGGCTGCCCTTCATGTCCAGAGGCGGGACCAACGGATTTTGCCCGGCCAGCAGCTTGGCCTCCAGCAGCGCGCCGCTGTTGTGCAGCAATTGCGCCAGCACCTTGGGGTTACTGACTTGGGCCAGGTCGGGCATGCCGGCCAGCACCCGCTCTACCGCTGCGCGCAGATCCGCCGGCAGGTCGGCAGTGCGCGGCAGGTTTTGCAGGGCGCTGAGCAAGCCTTCCAGTGAGCCCTGGCGGCTTTGCTGAGTCGCCAATTGCTGACTGACTGCCAGTTGATCGCGCAGCCCGCTCAAAGGCACGAAATCCAGGGTCTGCGCGCCCTGTACCACGGCGCTGAGCAAGCTGCCGACGCGCAGCGGCTGCGGGCTTTCCAGGGTCAGGGTGGTGCCGCTCAAGGCGCTGTTGAGCACCGACACCAGCGAGCGGTACAGCGCCGGTTGCCCGGCGCCCTGGGGCAGCATCTGCGAGGTCAGGACCTTGGCTTGCAGCAAGGTGCCCAACGGCAATTGATTGGTGTCGATTCGGGTCAGGGCCGCGACATTGGCGCTGAGGGCCTGTTGCAGGCTGATGGCCAGGTCGCCGGACGCCGTCTGGCTCACCGCGACGTTGCTGCCCAGGGGCAGCGGCTGGCTGCTGGCGGCCTGTACCAGGGTTTGGCGGCCACCTTCGAGGGTCAGCTTGAGCAATAGCTGAAAGGCTTCACCGCCTTGCTTGAGCGCCAGCACCTCGGCGTTCACGGTTTTTCCGGCGTCGATCAAGCCTGTCTGGGGCTCCAGCAGTTTCAGCAGTTCGCCCACTGCAGGCGCAGGCCTGGGCCCGGTGGCCGGGGCTGGGGGGAGGGTCGGAAGGTTGATGTCACCGGTCATCGTGGCCGCCGTCTCAAGGAAATTGCCCTCTTTAGAGTAGGGCATCGCATGTATAATGCCGCCCGTCTTCAAAGAGCGGGTCAAAAACATCACAACTGATTGATCCAGCTCTCTAAAACAGGCCGCCAATGCAGTTATTGTGCATCTCTTTAACGGCCGTTCCACCGCCGACTTGAACCGTAAAGGCCCGCGATCTTGTGACCAGTCCACTACTTGAAGCCGTTGCGCTTGCCTGTGAGCGAGACCTGCGGATGCTGTTCGAACACCTCGAACTGCGTCTGGCGGGCGGCGACATGGTGCAGATCAGTGGGCCCAACGGCAGCGGCAAGACCAGCCTGCTGCGCCTGCTGGCCGGTTTGATGCAGCCTACGGCAGGGCAGGTGCGCCTTAACGGCAAACCGCTGCACGAACAACGCACGGAGCTGGCGCGCAACCTGCTGTGGATTGGCCACGCCGCCGGGATCAAGGATGTGCTGACGGCTGAAGAAAACCTCAGTTGGCTCAGCGCCCTGCATCACCCGGCTACGCGCGAGTCCATCTGGCAGGCCCTGGCCGCCGTGGGCCTGAAGGGTTTCGAAGATGTTCCCTGCCATACCCTGTCGGCCGGCCAGCAACGCCGCGTGGCCCTGGCCCGGCTGTACCTGGATGGCCCGCCGCTGTGGATCCTCGACGAACCGTTCACCGCCCTCGACAAACAGGGCGTGGCCCAGCTTGAAGAACACCTGGCCCGGCATTGCGAGCAGGGTGGCATGGTGGTCCTCACCACCCATCACACCTTGACCCGCATGCCCGCCGGCTACCGTGACCTGGACCTGGGGCGGTGGTCGGTATGAGTGTCTTTGCCCTGTTGGTCGCCCGCGAAGCTCGCTTGCTGTGTCGCCGCCCGGCCGAGTTGGCCAACCCGCTGGTGTTTTTTGCGATTGTCATCGCCTTGTTCCCTTTGGCGGTCGGCCCCGAGACTAAACTGTTGCAAACCTTGTCTCCGGGACTGGTGTGGGTAGCGGCACTTTTGTCCGTCCTGCTCTCGCTGGACGGGCTGTTTCGCAGTGATTTCGAAGATGGATCCCTCGAACAGTGGGTCCTTTCGTCGCACCCCCTGCCTCTTCTGGTACTGGCCAAGGTACTGGCACACTGGGCCTTCTCCGGCCTGGCGCTGGTCCTGCTCGCGCCGCTGCTGGCGATGATGTTGGGACTGCCTTCCGAATGCCTGCCGGTGCTGCTGGCCTCGTTGTTGCTAGGCACCCCGGTGCTGAGCCTGCTGGGGGCCGTCGGTGCGGCACTGACCGTCGGCTTGAAGCGCGGTGGGCTGTTGCTGGCCTTGCTGATTTTGCCTTTGTATATCCCGGTGTTGATCCTGGGCAGCGGCGCCTTGCAGGCCGCGCTCATGGGGATGCCGGCGACCGGTTACCTCTTGTGGCTTGGCAGCCTGACCGCCCTGGCGGTAACCCTGACACCCTTTGCTATAGCGGCCGGCCTGAAAATCAGCGTCGGCGAATAATGAGGTCTGACCCAGTGTTTTCACTGAGTCAGTAAAGACCCTAAGCTTCTTGCAACGACAAGAAGCAACCGTGATGGAAACAGCAATGAACTGGACCTGGTTTCACAAGCTCGGCTCGCCCAAGTGGTTCTATGGCATCAGCGGCAAAATGCTGCCCTGGCTCGCCGTCGCCGCCTTCCTGCTGATCGGTATCGGCCTGGTCTGGGGCCTGGCCTTCGCGCCGCCGGATTACCAGCAGGGCAATAGCTTTCGCATCATCTATATCCACGTTCCCGCCGCGCTGCTGGCCCAGTCCTGCTACGTGATGCTGGCGGTGTGCGGCATCGTCGGCCTGGTATGGAAGATGAAGCTGGCCGACGTCGCCCTGCAATGCGCCGCGCCCATCGGTGCGTGGATGACCGCGGTGGCGCTGCTGACCGGGGCGATCTGGGGCAAGCCGACCTGGGGTTCGTGGTGGGTCTGGGATGCGCGACTAACGTCCATGTTGATCCTGCTGTTTCTGTACTTCGGTCTGATTGCCCTGGGCAACGGGATCAGCAATCGTGAGAGTGCCGCAAAGGCCTGCGCGGTGCTGGCGATTGTCGGCGTGATCAATATCCCGATCATCAAGTACTCCGTGGAGTGGTGGAACACCCTGCACCAGGGCGCCACCTTCACCCTCACCGAAAAACCGGCGATGCCCGTGGAAATGTGGGCGCCGCTGCTGCTGATGGTCCTGGGCTTCTACTGCTTTTTCGGCGCGGTGCTGCTGATGCGCATGCGCCTCGAAGTGCTCAAGCGTGAAGCCCGCGCCAGCTGGGTCAAGGTCGAAGTGCAAAACAGCCTGGGAGCCCGTGGATGAGTTTCGCCTCTTTCAGTGATTTTCTCGCCATGGGCCACCACGGCCTGTACGTCTGGACCGCCTATGGCATCAGCCTGGCAGTCCTGGCCCTCAACGTCGTTGCGCCGATCCTGGCCCGCAAGCGTTACCTGCAACAAGAGGCGCGTCGTCTGCGCCGGGAGACCGATAAGTGAATCCGCTGCGTAGAAAGCGTCTGTTGATCATCCTTGCCATCCTGGTGGGCGTCGGCGTTGCCGTGGGCCTGGCCTTGAGCGCCTTGCAGCAGAACATCAACCTGTTCTATACCCCGACCCAGATCGCCAATGGCGAAGCGCCGCAAGACACGCGCATCCGTGCCGGTGGCATGGTCGAGGCCGGCTCCCTGAAACGTTCCGGCGACTCCCTGGACGTGACCTTCGTGGTCACCGACTTCAACAAATCCGTGACCATCACCTACCGTGGCATCCTCCCGGACCTGTTCCGCGAAGGGCAGGGCATCGTGGCCCTCGGCAAGATCAACGCCCAGGGCGTGGTGGTGGCCGACGAAGTGCTGGCCAAGCACGATGAAAAATACATGCCACCGGAAGTGACCAAGGCCCTGAAAGAAAGCGGCCAATCCGCGCCAACCCCAGCCAAGGAGGGTTAAGCAATGACCTCTACATTGTTTATTCCCGAGTTGGGCCAGTTGGCGATGATCCTCGCCCTGTGCTTTGCCATCGTCCAGGCCATCGTGCCGCTGCTGGGCGCCTGGCGCGGTGATCGGCTGTGGATGAGCCTGGCGCAACCCGCCGCCTGGGGCCAGTTCGCGTTCCTGGCGTTCGCCTTTGGTTGCCTGACCTACGCCTTTATGACCGACGACTTTTCCGTCGCCTATGTCGCCAGCAACTCCAACAGCGCCTTGCCCTGGTACTACAAGTTCAGCGCCGTCTGGGGTGCCCACGAAGGCTCCCTGCTGCTGTGGGCCTTCATCCTCGGCGGCTGGACCTTTGCGGTGTCGGTGTTCTCCCGGCAGTTGCCGCAAGTGATGCTGGCGCGGGTGCTGGCGGTGATGGGCATGATCAGCATCGGCTTCCTGCTGTTCTTGATCATGACCTCCAACCCGTTCGAGCGGATTCTGCCGCAGATTCCCGTGGACGGTCGCGACCTCAACCCGCTGCTGCAGGATATCGGCCTGATCGTCCACCCGCCGATGCTGTACATGGGCTATGTGGGCTTCTCCGTGGCTTTCGCCTTTGCCATCGCCGCCTTGCTCGGCGGGCGTCTCGACGCCGCCTGGGCGCGCTGGTCGCGGCCGTGGACCATCGTCGCCTGGGCCTTCCTGGGTATCGGCATCACCCTGGGCTCGTGGTGGGCCTACTATGAACTCGGCTGGGGCGGCTGGTGGTTCTGGGACCCGGTGGAAAACGCCTCCTTCATGCCCTGGCTGGTGGGCACGGCACTGATTCACTCCTTGGCAGTCACCGAAAAACGCGGCGTGTTCAAGAGCTGGACGGTTTTGTTGGCCATTGCCGCCTTCTCCCTGAGCCTGCTGGGCACCTTCCTCGTGCGTTCCGGCGTGCTGACGTCGGTGCATGCGTTCGCTGCCGACCCTGAGCGCGGCGTGTTCATCCTGATCTTCCTGCTCTGCGTGGTGGGCGGCTCGCTGACCCTGTTCGCCCTGCGTGCGCCGGTGGTCAAGAGCCACGTGGGCTTCAACCTGTGGTCGCGGGAAACCCTGCTGCTGGGGAACAACCTGGTCCTGGTGGTCGCCGCTTCGATGATCCTGCTGGGCACCCTGTACCCGCTGGTGCTCGATGCCCTGACCGGCGCCAAGCTGTCGGTCGGCCCGCCGTACTTCAACGCCTTGTTCATCCCGTTGATGGGCCTGCTGATGGTGGTAATGGCCATTGGCGTGCTGGTGCGCTGGAAAGACACCCCGGTCAAATGGCTGCTGGGCATGCTGACCCCGGTGCTGCTGGGCAGTGCCGCCTTGTCGGTGATTGCCGGGATTGCCTACGGCGACTTCAACTGGGCCGTGCTCGCGACCTTCATGCTGGCGGCCTGGGTGTTGCTGGCCGGCGTGCGCGATATCTTCGACAAGACCCGCCACAAGGGCCTGATCAAAGGCCTGCCGACCCTGACCCGCAGTTACTGGGGCATGCAGGTCGCCCACATCGGCATTGCCGTGTGTGCCCTGGGCGTGGTGTTGTCCAGCCAGAACAGCGCCGAACGCGACCTGCGCCTGGCGCCTGGCGAGTCCATGGACCTGGCGGGCTACCAGTTCGTGTTTGAAGGCGCCAAGCACTTCGAAGGGCCGAACTTCACTTCCGACAAAGGCACCGTGCGCGTGGTGCGCAATGGCAAGCAAATCGCCGTGCTGCACCCGGAGAAACGCCTGTACACCGTGCAAAGCTCGATGATGACCGAAGCCGGGATCGACGCCGGGTTCACCCGTGATCTCTACGTGGCACTGGGCGAGCCGTTGGGCGATGGCGCCTGGGCTGTGCGCGTGCACGTCAAACCGTTTGTGCGCTGGATCTGGTTCGGTGGCCTGCTGACCGGCTTCGGCGGGTTGCTGGCCGCGATGGACCGGCGTTACCGGGTCAAGGTCAAGAGCCGGGTGCGTGAAGCCCTTGGCATGCAAGGAGCCGCTGTATGAAGCGTTGGTTGATGGTATTGCCGCTGGCGCTGTTTCTGCTGGTCGCGGTGTTTTTATATCGCGGCCTGTACCTGAACCCGGCCGAGCTGCCGTCGGCGATGATCGGCAAGCCGTTCCCGGCGTTCTCGCTGCCGACGGTGCAGGGCGACAAAACCCTGACCCAGGCCGATCTGATCGGCAAACCGGCGCTGGTCAACGTGTGGGCCACCTGGTGCATTTCGTGCCGCGTGGAACACCCGGTGCTGAACAAGCTGGCCGAGAAGGGCGTGGTGATCTACGGCATCAACTACAAGGACGACAATGCGGCGGCCTTGAAGTGGCTGGCGGAATTTCACAACCCGTACCAGTTGGACGTGCGCGATGAAGACGGCAACCTGGGCTTGAACCTCGGCGTCTACGGTGCCCCGGAAACCTTCTTTATCGACGCCAAGGGCGTGATCCGCGACAAGTTCGTGGGGGTGATCGACGAAGTGGTCTGGCGCGAACAACTGGCGGCCAAGTACCAGGCCCTGGTGGATGAGGCCAAGCCATGAAGCGTTGGCTGACCGCTGCTGTACTGGCGCTGGGGCTGGTGGGCGTGGCACATGCCGCCATCGACACCTATGAATTCGCCCGGGATGGCGACCGCGAGCGTTTCCGCGAGCTGACCAAGGAACTGCGCTGCCCCAAGTGCCAGAACCAGGACATCGCCGACTCCAACGCGCCGATTGCCGCCGACCTGCGCAAGGAGATTTTCCGCATGTTGGGCGAGGGCAAGGACAACCAGCAGATCATCGACTTCATGGTTGATCGCTACGGTGAGTTCGTCCGCTACAAGCCGGCGTTGACCGGCAAGACCGCCTTGCTCTGGTTTGGCCCCGCTGCCCTGTTGCTGGGCGGCCTGGTCGTCATGGCTATGATCGTCCGCCGTCGCCGTGCGGCTCCCACCGATGGCAGCGACGCGCTATCTGCCCAAGAGCGCCAACGCCTCGACCAACTGCTGGACAAAAAAACTGATGATTGATTTCTGGCTCGCAGCTGGCCTGCTGCTCCTGGTTGCCTTGAGTTTCCTGTTGATCCCGGTGTTGCGCGTACGTCGCGCCCAGCGTGAAGAAGACCGCACCGCGCTGAACGTCGCGCTGTATCAGGAACGTGTTGCCGAACTGCAAACCCAACAAAGCGAAGGCGTGCTCAACGCGGCGCAACTCGACACCGGTCGTGCCGAAGCCGCCCGTGAATTGCTGGCCGATACCGAAGGTGTGGAAAAGCCCCGGGAATCGCGCCTGGGCAAACCGCTGCCACTGCTGGCCGCGGTGCTGGTGCCGGTATTGGGCCTGGCGCTGTACCTGCATTACGGCGCCATCGACAAAGTTGAACTGACCCGCGAATTCGCCGAGCCGCCGGTGTCGCTTGCCGACATGACCCAGCGCCTGGAACGGGCAGCGGCGGCGCAACCGGATTCGGCCGAAGGCCTGTACTTCCTGGGGCGCGCCTACATGGCCCAGGACCGCTCGGCGGATGCGGCCAAGGTCTTCGAGCGCGCCGTGGCCCTGGCCGGTCGCCAGCCGGAACTGCTCGGGCAGTGGGCCCAGGCGCAGTACTTTGCCAACAACAAGCAATGGTCGCCGCAGCTTCAGGCCTTGACCGACGAAGCGCTGAAGCTCGATCCGAAGGAAGTCACCAGCCTCGGCCTGCTGGGCATCGCCGCCTTTGAGAGCCAGCGCTACCAGGATGCCATCGACTACTGGAACCGCCTGCTGGCCCAGTTGCCGGAGCAGGACAACTCCCGCGCAGCGCTGCAAGGCGGCATCGACCGCGCCGCCGAGAAGTTGAAAGAAGGTGGCGGTGTTGTCGCCCCGACCGTCAAGAGCGCCGTGATGAAAGTGCGTGTGGACCTCGCGGCTGACGTCAAAGCCCGTGCGCTGCCGACTGACAGCGTCTTCATCTTCGCCCGTGCTGTTTCCGGCCCGCCGGCGCCACTGGCGGCCAAGCGCGTGACCGTGGCCGACCTGCCGGTGACCGTCGAACTGGGTGATGCCGACGCGATGATGCCGCAGTTGAAACTGTCCAACTTCGCCGAAGTCCAACTGGTTGCGCGCATCTCACGGGCCGGTCAACCGACTGCCGGCGAGTGGATCGGCCACAGTCAACCCCTGGCCAGCAGCATCACCACGACCCAGCAGTTGACCATCGACAGTCCGGATCAATAATTTCGAGGAAACGCCCATGACCGCCATCGCTCGTATCACCCTGCTCAGCCTGGTATTGGGCTTGAGTGCTTGCGCGGTTCATCGGCCACCACCAGCCCCTACGGGCCCGACCATTCCTCCGTCGGGCCCGTCGACCCAGCCGAGCAGCAAACCCAGCGGCCCGGTCATCGCCCCGCCCAAACCCTTGCCGAGCAAATCCCCGACCTTCGCCCCGCCTCCCGGCGCTGCCAGCCATTGGGACGGCAAGATGCAGGTCTACGTGCTGGACGAGCAACCGGACACCTTCTACCGCCAGCGCACCTACTACCGCTGGAGCAACGGCTGGAGCCGCTCCATCAGCCCGAACGGGCCATGGGAAGAGACGAATGTGCAGGGTGTACCGCCAGGATTGAGCAAGCAGTACGCAAAATGACAAAAGGCGACCTTCGGGTCGCCTTTTTCTTGCCCGCCTGGCACACCGCTACCCATGCCATCACCCTTTGCCAGCGAAAAACTCCCAGACGCTGCGGTCATCCTGAACGCCCGCGTCATCGTTGACGTCCATCGCTGGCAAGCCAGCTCCCACAGGAGAACCCTGCGTGTCAGCCAACCTTTCATAAAACCTTCATCAAGCCGCCCCCCTCCCGTCATGTGCAAGTCATAGGTCTGACACCTCCCGCGCCTACTGTCGTTTGAACTCAAACACAGCCATGGAAGGCTGTTCAAACCAAGACAGAGAAGCCCATGACTCCCGCTATCCATGTCGATCACTTGAACAAGACCTTTTCGAAGAAAACCGCACTGGTCGATCTCGAACTCACCATCGCCACGGGTGAGATGGTCGCGCTGATTGGTGCGTCCGGCTCCGGCAAGTCCACCTTGTTGCGCCATTTGGCGGGCCTGGCCTGTTGCGACAAAGGTAATGGCGGCAGCGTCAAGGTACTGGGCCGGGAGGTGCAGGCCAGTGGGCGGTTGAATGGCAGGGTGCGCAGGTTGCGGGCGGATATCGGTTATATCTTCCAGCAGTTCAACCTGGTCAATCGCCTGAGTGTGATTGACAACGTGCTGCTCGGTTGCCTCGGCCGCATGCCGCGCTGGCGCGGCAACCTCGGGTTGTTCAATGCCGAGGAAAAGCAATGTGCCATGCATTCTTTGGCGCGGGTTGGCCTGGCGGACCTGGCCCAGCAGCGCGCCTCGACCCTGTCCGGTGGCCAGCAGCAGCGCGTGGCGATTGCCCGGGCGCTGACCCAGCGCGCCGAGGTGATTCTCGCCGATGAACCCATCGCCTCACTCGACCCGGAGTCGGCGCGCAAGGTCATGGAGATCCTCGCCGACATCAATCGCCGCGACGGCAAGACCGTCGTGGTGACCCTGCATCAAGTCGATTACGCCATGCGTTATTGCCCGCGTGCCGTGGCGCTCAAGGGTGGGCGCATTCATTTCGACGGGCAGGGCAGCGCAATGAGCAGCCAGTTTCTCAACGATCTGTACGGTGCCGATGTCGACACCAGTCTGATGTTTTCCGACCAGTCCCGCCACGCCGAGTTGCCCCAGCGGCTGGCCCTGGCACGCGCTTGAACCCTTACTCACGAGCCACAGGAGCCTGTTCCATGCTGAACCGTATCGGTCATGTTTTTCTATCTGCGGTGTTGTTGGCCAGTGTCGCCATGGGCAATGCCCAGGCTGCCGACAAGGCGATCAACTTCGGCATCATGTCCACCGAGTCTTCGCAGAACCTCAAGAGCATCTGGCAGCCATTTCTCGATGACATGCACAAGAAGACCGGCCTGACCATCAACGCCACCTTCGCCTCCGACTATGCCGGCCTGATCCAGGGCATGCGTTTCAACAAGGTCGATGTGGCCTGGCTCGGCAACAAGGCGGCGATGGAAGCGGTGGACCGCTCCAACGGTGAGATCTTCGCCCAGACCGCCGCCGCCAACGGTGCCGCCGGTTACTGGAGCCTGTTGATCGTGCGCAAGGACAGCCCCCTCAACTCCGTTGAAGACATGCTCAAGAACGCCAAGAACCTGACCTTCGGCAATGGCGACCCGAACTCCACCTCGGGCTATCTGGTGCCGGGCTACTACGTGTTCGCCAAGAACAACGTGGATGCCGCCACCGCCTTCAAGCGCACCCTCAACTCCAGCCATGAAGTCAACGCACTGAGCGTGGCCAAGGGGCAGTTGGACGTGGCCACCTTTAACACCGAAAGCTGGGACCGCCTTGAAGTGACCCAACCGGACAAGGCCGCGCAACTCAAGGTGATCTGGAAGTCGCCACTGATCCCCGCCGACCCGATGGTGTGGAGCAAGGCATTGACCGACAGCGAGAAAACCAAGATCCGTGAGTTCTTTGCCAATTACGGCGACACCGATGAAGAGAAGGCGGTGCTCAAGAACATGCAGCTGGGCAAGTTCCTCGCTTCCAACGACGACCAGTTGCTGCCGATCCGCCAACTGGAGCTGTTCAAGCAGCGCACCACGATCAGTGCCGACAGCAAGCTCGACGCCGCCGACAAGGCCAAGAAGCTGGCCGACATCGACGCTGACCTGGCCAAGCTGCAACAGCGCCTGACCGAGTTGGACAAGAAAACCGCGGCAAACAGCTAACCCCCTGTGGGAACCGGGCCTATGTGGGAGCGGGCTTGCTCGCGAAAGCGGTGCATCAGTCGCTGGATGGGTTGAATGACACACCGCATTCGCCAGCAAGCCCGCTCCCATACAAGCCCGGTTCCAACAATTATCGAGAGTGACCCATGACTACGTTGCACGCTGAAGCCGTTGGCAAGCGCACCTGGCCGCAATACCTGGGCTGGGGCCTGTTCCTGGTGCTGTTGGCCTGGGCCTGGAAGGGCGCCGAGATGAACCCGCTGGCGCTGTATCGCGATTCGGGAAACATGGCGACCTTCGCTGCCGACTTCTTCCCGCCGGACTTCCACGAATGGCGCTCTTACCTCAAGGAGATGATCGTCACCGTGCAAATCGCCCTCTGGGGCACGGTGCTGGCGATTGTCTGCTCGGTACCCCTGGGCATCCTCTGCGCCGACAACATCACCCCATGGTGGATTCACCAGCCGTTGCGCCGGGTGATGGACGCCTTCCGCTCGATCAACGAGATGGTGTTCGCCATGTTGTTCGTGGTGGCGGTCGGCCTGGGTCCGTTTGCCGGCGTTCTGGCCTTGTGGATCAGCACCACCGGGGTCCTTGCAAAGTTGTTTGCCGAAGCGGTCGAGGCCATCGACCCAGGCCCGGTGGAAGGGGTGCGCGCCACCGGTGCCAGCGCCTTGCAGGAAGTGATCTACGGCGTGATCCCGCAAGTGATGCCGCTGTGGGTGAGCTACGCGCTCTACCGCTTCGAAGCCAATGTGCGCTCGGCAACGGTGGTGGGCATGGTCGGCGCCGGCGGGATCGGGGTGATCCTGTGGGAGAACATCCGCGCCTTCCAGTTCGTCCAGACCTGTGCGGTGCTGCTGGTAATCATTGTGGTCGTGAGCCTGATCGACGTGCTGTCCCAACGGCTGCGCAAGCGGTTTATCTGACTTCGGAGGGGTGCCTGAGGGCGCTTTTTTAAAGCATGCAGTTGTCTAGACAAGATGAGCCGGTGTATCGCGAGCTCGCCGATATCCTGCGTCGCGAACTCAGCGATTACCAGGCCGGTGACTTCCTGCCGGGCGAGGTGCAATTGGCTGAACGTTTTGGCGTCAACCGCCACACGCTGCGTCGGGCCATTGATGAGTTGGTGTTCGAAGGCAGCCTGCTGCGTCAGCAGGGCAAGGGCACGCAAGTGCTGGACCGGCCGCTGATCTACCCGATGGGCGCCGACACCGCCTACAGCCAATCACTGTCGGCCCAGGGCCACGGGGTGCAGGCGCTGTTGCTCAAGCGCCGTTATTGCTACGCCAGCCGTGACGAAGCGCAGCACCTGGGGATCGCCGAGATGGCGCCGATGATCGAGCTGCAAACCCTGCGCAAACTTGACCAGCAGCCGGTCAGCCTGATCCGCCATCGCTACTGCGCCAGCCATGCGCCGCTGCTGGCTGACTACAACGGCGGCTCCCTGCGCCAATACCTGCGCGAGCGCGACCTGCCGCTGACCCGCACCCAGAGCCTGATCGGTGCGCGCCTGCCCAACCGTGATGAAGCTGCGCTGCTGATGATGCCCCGGCACTTGCCAGCCTTGACCGTATTCACCCTTTCCCGCGATCGCGATGGCCGCCCGGTGGAGCTGGCGCAGTCCACCAGCCGTTCGGATCGCTTCCAGTACCAGGTGCTGACCTGATGGAGAGTTTGATGAGCCTGTCCCCGCGTCAACACTGGATCGGCGTGCTTGCCCGCGCCCTTCGCAGTGAACTGATCCCCCACGAAGCGGCCCTGCGCGACGCCGATTACCAACTGATCCGTGCCCCGGAAATCGGCATGACCCTGGTTCGCGGGCGCATGGGCGGCAATGGCGCACCGTTCAACGTCGGCGAAATGAGCGTGACCCGTTGCGTGGTACGCCTGGCCGATGGGCGCACCGGCTACAGCTACCTGGCAGGGCGCGACAAAGTGCATGCCGAACTGGCGGCCCTGGCCGATGCCCATCTGCAAAGCGCGCAGCCGAGCCAGTGGCTCAGTGATTTGGTCGACGCACTGGCCAACGCCCAGGCCCGGCGCCGTGCGCAAAAAGAAGCCGATACCGCCGCCACCAAGGTCGAGTTCTTCACCCTGGTGCGAGGAGAAAACTGATGAATGCTCAATTATTGCAACCGGCGTTTGTCGATCCGGTCCTGGATGCCCAACGCAGCTTTCGCGCAGCGCTCAAGGCCTTGGCCGAACCGGGCTTGATCCAGCCGCTGTCCACGGCCCCGCATCTCGAAGGCCTGGCGCCGGCCACCTACGCCTTGTGCCTGGGGCTGTTGGATGCAGACACGCCGTTGTGGCTGGCGCCGAGCTTCGATACGCCGCTGATCCGCGCCAACCTGGCCTTCCACTGTGGCTGCCCGCTGGCCGTGCGCCGCGAAGACGCGGTGTTCGCCTTGTTGGGGGAGCACGACTTGCTCGACCTGAGCGGCTTCGACCACGGCAATGACCGTTATCCCGACCAGTCGTGCACCTTGCTGGTCCAGTTGAGTGACCTCGATAGCGGGCGCGGCCTGAACTGGAGCGGCCCGGGCATCCAGGCCGGGCGCCAGGTCAACCTGCCGCTGCCCCAGGCGTTCTGGCTGGAACGCCTGCGTCGCGAGGCGTTCCCCCGAGGCCTGGACGTGCTGTTCTGCGCCGGCCACCACCTGCTCGGTTTACCCCGCAGCACCCGCATCGCAGAGGAGTGTGCCTGATGTACGTAGCCGTCAAGGGTGGCGAACAGGCCATCGACAATGCCCACCGCCTGCTGGCGAAAAAACGCCGGGGCGATACCGCGATTCCCGAACTGAGTGTGGAGCAGATCCGCCAGCAGCTGCCGCTGGCCGTTGCGCGGGTGATGACCGAAGGCTCGCTGTACGACGAAGAACTGGCCGCACTGGCAATCAAGCAAGCGGCGGGGGACCTGGTGGAAGCGATCTTCCTGCTACGCGCCTACCGCACCACGTTGCCGCGCTTCAGCCCCAGCCTGCCGATCGACACCGCGCAGATGCAGCTCAGCCGGCGTTTGTCCGCAACCTTCAAGGATGTGCCCGGCGGCCAATTGCTTGGCCCCACGTTCGACTACACCCACCGCCTGCTGGATTTTGCGCTGCTGGCCGAAGGTGAGTATCCAGGCCCGGAAACCAGCGCCCAAGCACGGGTTGAAGCGTGCCCACGCGTACTGGGGTTGTTGGCCAAAGAAGGCTTGATCAAGAACGAAGCCGACGACGATGCCCGCGTTGCCGATATCACCCGCGACCCGCTGGAGTTCCCTGCCAGCCGCGCCGAGCGCCTGCAAGCCCTGGCCCGTGGCGATGAGGGGTTTCTGTTGGCGCTGGGTTATTCGACCCAGCGCGGCTATGGGCGCAATCACCCTTTTGCCGGGGAAATTCGCATCGGTGACGTAGAGGTGTGGATCGATCCCGAGGAACTGGGTTTTCCCATCTGCCTGGGCAGCATCGAAGTCACCGAGTGCGAGATGGTCAACCAGTTCGTCGGCTCGGCCACTGAGCTGGCGCAGTTCACCCGTGGCTACGGCCTGGCGTTCGGGCATGCCGAGCGTAAGGCCATGGGCATGGCGCTGGTGGACCGCTCGCTGCGCGCCGAAGAGTTCAACGAAGAGGTGGTGTCGCCGGCCCAACGTGAAGAGTTTGTGCTGGCCCACTGCGACAACGTCGAGGCCGCCGGTTTTGTCTCGCACCTCAAATTGCCTCACTACGTGGACTTCCAGGCCGAACTGGAGCTGATCCGCAAACTGCGCCAACCGGCTGAGGGTTCTCGCCATGAATGACATTACCCAGATACCCGCGCGTGATCCGGCCTACAACTTCGCCTACCTCGACGAACAGACCAAACGCATGATCCGCCGCGCCTTGCTCAAGGCCGTGGCAATCCCGGGTTACCAGGTGCCATTCGGTGGCCGCGAGATGCCGCTGCCCTATGGCTGGGGCACCGGCGGCATGCAATTGACCGCGGCAATCCTGGGCGCTGAGGACGTGCTCAAGGTCATCGACCAGGGCGCCGACGACACCACCAACGCCGTGTCCATTCGCCGTTTTTTTGCGCGCACCGCCGGCATCGCCACTACCGAGGCCACCCCCGAGGCGACGGTGATCCAGACCCGCCACCGCATCCCCGAAACGCCGTTGCAGGCCGGGCAGATCATGGTCTATCAGGTGCCGATCCCCGAGCCGCTGCGTTTTATCGAGCCCTCGGAAACCGAGACCCGCACCATGCATGCCCTCAATGACTACGGGGTGATGCACGTAAAGCTCTACGAAGATATCGCCACCTTTGGCCATATCGCCACGGCCTATGCCTACCCGGTGATGGTCGACGAACGCTATGTGATGGACCCCTCGCCAATCCCCAAATTCGACAACCCCAAACTCGACATGAGCCCGGCGCTGATGCTGTTCGGTGCCGGTCGCGAAAAGCGCCTGTACGCGGTGCCGCCGTACACCCAGGTCAGCAGCCTGGACTTCGAGGATCACCCGTTCGAAGTGCAGAAGTGGCAACACTGCTGTGCGATCTGTGGCAGCCACGAATCATTCCTCGACGAGCTGATTCTGGATGACGCCGGCACCCAGAGTTTCGTGTGTTCCGACACCTGGTATTGCGCCCAACGGGTCAAGGAGAACAACCAGTGAGCCAGCCTTTATTGCAAGTGCGTGACCTGTCCCTGTTGTACGGCCCGCAGAAGGGTTGCCAGGGCGTGAGCTTTGATCTGTACCCCGGCGAAGTACTGGGGATTGTCGGCGAGTCCGGCTCGGGCAAATCCACCTTGCTCTCGCTGTTGAGCGGGCGCTTGCCGCCCCAGGCCGGCAGCATCGGTTATCGGAGCAAGGAGGGCGAATGGCTGGACCTGTACAGCGCCAGCGAAGCCGAACGCCGCACTTTGCTGCGCACCGAATGGGGCTTTGTCGAGCAGAACCCCCGCGACGGCCTGCGCATGGGCGTTTCGGCTGGCGCCAACATCGGCGAGCGCTTGATGGCCCAGGGTGTGCGCAACTACCAGCAACTGCGCGGCGCCGGCCTGGATTGGCTGGGCCAGGTGGAAATCGACCCGCAACGTATCGACGACTTGCCGCGCACCTTCTCCGGCGGTATGCAGCAGCGCCTGCAAATCGCCCGCAACCTCGTCTCCAGCCCGCGCCTGGTGTTTATGGATGAACCCACTGGCGGCCTCGACGTGTCGGTGCAGGCGCGCTTGCTCGACTTGTTGCGCGGCCTGGTGCGCGAGCTGGACCTGGCGGTGGTGATCGTCACTCACGACCTGGCCGTTGCGCGTCTGCTGGCCGACCGCCTGATGGTGATGCGCCGTTCACGGGTGGTGGAAACCGGCTTGACCGACCAGATCCTCGACGATCCACAGCATCCTTACTCCCAACTGCTGGTGTCTTCGGTATTGCAGCCATGATGAATACGTTGATTGAGGTCCGAGACCTGTCGAAAACCTTCACCTTGCACCAGCAGAACGGCGTGGTGCTGAACGTGCTGCGCGGGGTGGATTTCAGTGTGCAGGGCGGTGAGTGCCTGGTACTCCACGGCCAGTCCGGCGCCGGTAAAAGCACCTTGCTGCGCACCCTGTACGGCAACTACCTGCCTGCGGGCGGCAGTATTCGCATCTGCCACGACGGGCAATGGCTGGAACTGGTGGGCGCACAACCCCGGGACATTCTCCAGGTACGCCAGCAGACCCTGGGCTATGTCAGCCAGTTCTTGCGGGTGATCCCACGGGTGGCGTGCCTGGATGTGGTAATGGAGCCGGCACTGGCCCGTGGTTGGCCGAAACCTCAGGCCCAGGCGCGGGCCGAGCACTTGCTGGCGCGCCTGAATATCCCGCAGCGCCTGTGGCAACTGGCGCCGGGTACGTTCTCTGGTGGCGAGCAGCAGCGGGTCAATATCGCCCGCGGCTTTATGGTGGCCTGGCCGGTGATGTTGCTGGACGAACCGACGGCTTCCCTGGATGACAGCAACCGCCAGGTTGTTCTGGAACTGATGAACGAAGCCAAGGCTGGCGGTGCCGCACTGATCGGCATCTTCCATGACCGCGCCGCCCGTGAAGCGGTGGCCGACCGTCATTTGGACATGACACCTGCCCATCAAGCCGAAGAGGACTACGCCCATGCCCGTTGAACAGATCCTCAGCAATGCCCGGTTGGTCACGGCTGATCGTGTATTTCTCGGCAGCGTGGTGTTGCGTGACGGGATGATCGTCGACCTCGCCGAAGGCCGCAGCCAGTTGCCCCAGGCCCAGGACCTGGGCGGAGATTTCCTGATGCCGGGGCTGGTGGAGTTGCACACCGACAACCTGGAAAAGCACATGACCCCACGGCCCGGCGTGGACTGGCCGTCGACTTCGGCGGTGCTCAGCCATGACGCGCAGATCATCGCCGCCGGCATCACCACGGTGTTCGACGCGGTGTCCATCGGCGACGTCAATCCCAGGGGCAATCGCATGCAGAAACTGCCGGCGATGCTCAATGCCATTGCCTCGGCGCAAGAAGCCGGTCTGACCCGCGCCGAACACCGCCTGCACCTGCGTTGCGAGCTGTGCCACCCGGATACCTTGAGCGTGTTCCGCGACCTGGTAGAAAACCCGTTGGTGCAACTGGTGTCGGTGATGGACCACTCACCGGGCCAGCGCCAGTTTGTGCTGGAGTCCAAGTACCGTGAGTACTACATGGGCAAGTACCACCTGAACGACGAGACCATGGACGCGTTTATCGTGCTGCAAATGGCTAACTCCAAGGCCTACAGCGAGCGTTACCGTGCCGCGATTGTCGAGCATTGCCTGGCGCGTGGCCTGTCGGTGGCCAGCCATGATGACGCGACCCTGGCCCATGTCGAGGAGTCGGCGCGCTACGGCATGAGCATCGCGGAATTCCCCACCACCCTGGAAGCCGCGCGCGGTTGCAGGCAACTTGGGATGAACGTGCTGATGGGCGCACCGAACGTGGTGCGTGGCGGGTCGCACTCGGGTAATGTGGCCGCCGCCGGCCTGGCCGCCGAAGGATTGCTGGATATACTTTCCAGTGACTATTACCCCGCCAGCCTGCTACAGGCGGCGTTCGTCCTGGCCGATCAGCAGGATGGCGGCGATCTTTCGCGCGCGGTCAGGATGATCAGCCAGGCTCCGGCACGCGCTGCGGGCTTGCATGATCGTGGTGAAATTGCCATTGGCCTGCGGGCGGACCTGGTGCAAGCTCGCAGCCGTGAAGGGCTGCCAGTGGTCCAACAAGTCTGGCGACAAGCCAAGAGGGTGTTTTGATGGTGGGCAGGTTGATCTATCTCATCGGGCCATCGGGTTCGGGCAAGGACAGCCTGTTGGATGCCGCGCGTGCGCCATTGGCCGAGCGCGGCTGCCGCATTGTGCGGCGGGTCATCACCCGTTCGGCGGAAGCGGTGGGCGAGGCCGCCCAGGGCGTAAGCCCCGCGCAATTCGCGACATTGCAAGCCGAGGGCGGCTTTGCCCTCAGTTGGCAGGCCAATGGTTTGTCTTATGGCATTCCACGGCAGATCGACGACTGGCTGGCGGCCGGCGACGATGTGCTGGTCAATGGCTCCCGTGGGCACCTGGCGCAAACCCGCGCGCGTTATCCGACGCTGTTGGTGGTGCTGCTGACGGTGGACCAGGCGGTGTTGCGCCAACGCTTGCTGGCGCGGGGCCGTGAGTCGGTGGCAGAAATCGACGCACGCCTGGCCCGCAACGCACAGTTCAGCGACAGCCTGAAGGCCGCGCCCGGAGTATTTCTGCTGGATAACTCCGGGCCGTTGGCGCACACCGTCGCCCGATTGCTCGATTGTCTGGAGCCGGGGCATTCGGCATGCGCCTGACCCTGCTGGGCACCGGCGATGCCCGCCAAGTCCCGGTGTATGGCTGCGAATGCGCCGCCTGTGCCCTGGCGCGCAGCCATGAACACTTGCGCCGCCGCGAGTGCAGCGCGCTGATCGAGTGCGGCGACCAGCGCTGGTTGATCGACAGCGGGCTGACAGATCTGACCGAGCGCTTCCCGCCACGCAGCCTCAACGGCATTCTGCAGACCCACTACCATGCGGATCATGCCCAGGGCCTGCTGCATCTGCGCTGGGGCCAGGGCCTGATCATTGCGGTGCATGGCCCGGCCGATCCCGAAGGCCTGTCGGACCTCTACAAACACCCCGGTATCCTTGATTTCAGCCAGCCCTTTGCCGAGTTCGAAACCCGGCAGTTTGGCGAACTGGCGGTCACCGCGTTGCCCCTCCAGCATTCCAAGCCGACGTTCGGGTACCTGCTGCAAGGGCAGGGGCGGCGCCTGGCCTATCTGACCGATACCACGGGCCTGCCGCCGGCAACCATTGCCTGGTTGCGCCGCGAGCCCCTGGATGTGATGGTCATCGACTGCTCCATGCCACCGCAACCCCAGGCGCCGCGCAATCACAATGACCTGACATTGGCCCTGCACTGCATCGACGCGTGCGGCGCCGAGCTTGGGGTGTTGACCCACGTCGGGCACACGCTGGATGCCTGGCTGTTGCAGCATCGCGCTGAGCTGCCGGGGCATGTGACGGTGGGCTGGGATGGGCGGGTGCTTTAACCCAAGGCCTGCGGCTTTTCAATATCCGGCAAAACAACCGCCAGTCTGCCTCGATAAATCTGTGCTTGAGTAAAGATAACTCTGGGGTTATTTTTATTCGGGCCAGAGCAAGGAGGCTGTGGTGCAAAGCAGGCTATTGATCAAGGAACTGCAAGCGGCGGGCTGGGTGCTGGATCGGGTCACGGGCAGCCATCATATTTTCACGCATCGCTATAACCCGTACACGATACCGGTGCCCCATCCCAAGAAGGACCTGCCCTTGGGCACCGTGCGAAGTATCAGGCAGCGTGCCGGGCTGTTTTCGTTCTAGAGCGGTTTTTAAGGAGAATATTCATGCAATACCCAATCTGTATCGAATGGGGCGATGACTTTACCGCCACCGGTATCCAGATCCCCGATATTCCAGGTGCGGTGACCGCCGGGGACAGTTTTGAAGAGGCTTACAACGCGGCAGTGGAAGTGGCGCACATCATGCTGCAAGAGATGGCCAGTGAAGGCCGGGCGATTCCCATGCCGACCTCGGTCGCGGCGCACCACGGCAACGAGGAATACGCCGGGATGGGCTGGGGCATGCTGGAGCTCGATATTTCGCCTTACCTGGGCAAGACCGAGAAGGTCAATGTGACCTTGCCAGGGTATGTGATCCAGCGCATTGACCGGTATGTACGCGAGCACAAGGTGAAGAGCCGCTCATCATTCCTGGCGGATGCGGCGTTGGAGAAGTTGGTGCGTTCTTGATTGTGCTGGGCTGAATGTAGATCGGATGTTTCTTGAGCAACTGACGATTTGCCTTGAAAAATACTGTTCCTTTTTGCGTTTTTTTATAGGGGCTCTTGCGGTTGCTTGGGACAGGATCCTGGGCGTGGCGGCGTGGTCTTGAACGTCAGGCGCTGACTGTCGACGCGCCTCTGGAAACACTCATAAACCGCAACAGGGCCACCAGGGGGAACGCGCTGCCCACCAGGATCACCCCAAACCAGCCGCCGTGTTCATACACACTGCTGGCAATCGCCGAGCCCAGGGCACCGCCGATGAAGATACTGGTCATGTACAGCGCATTCAGACGGCTGCGGCTATGGGCATCGAGGGCGTAGATGGTGCGCTGGCCGAGGACCATGTTCATTTGCACGCAGAAATCCAGGACCACGCCGGTGACCATCAAGCCGATGACACTGTAGGCCGGGTGTACCAACGCAGGCAGAAAACTCAAGGTTGCCAGCAACATAGCCAGCAGCGAAGCGCGATGGGTATGGCCGGCATCTGCCAGGCGTCCGCTGATCGGCGCGGCAATGGCGCCGAGGGCACCCACCAAGGCAAACAGGGCGATTTCACTTTGGCTCAGGCCGTGATTACGCGAGAGCTCCAGGGGGACGGCAGTCCAGAACAGGCTGAAGGCGGCGAACATACAGCCCTGGTAGAACGCCCGTTGGCGCAGCAAGGGTTGCTGACGCAGCAGTGAGCCCAACGACCCCAGCAACTGGCCGTAGCTGGCGCTGTGGTCGGGCTGGCGCTTGGGCACGGTCCGCCATAGCACCAGGCTGATAGCGGCCATCATCGCTGCCGCCGCCATGAACATCGCCCGCCAGCCGAAGTGGTCGGCGACCAGGCTGGAAACCGGACGTGCCAGCAGGATGCCCAGCAACAGGCCGCCCATGATGCTGCCCACCACCCGACCACGGGATTCGGCCGGCGCCAGGTGCGCGGCCAGGGGAATCAGGATCTGCACCGACACCGAGCTGAAGCCGATCAGCAACGACACCAGCAAAAACAGGTTGGGTTGTTCGGTAAACGCCGCGCCCAGCAGGCTGGCAATGGCAACCACGGTGGTGATGATCATCAGCCGGCGGTTTTCCAACAGGTCGCCCAGCGGCACCAGGAAGAACAGACCCAGGGCATAACCGATCTGGGTCAGGGACACAATCAGGCTGGCCATGGCGGGTGTCAGGCCGATATCCGGGGCGATCAGTTCAATGATCGGTTGTGCGTAATAGATGTTGGCGACAATGGCGCCGCAGCAGAACGCAAACAGCAGCACCATGCCACGGGTCAGGGGGGCGGTCGCGGGCGGGGTAGCGATCATGGTGTTCTCGTGAAAGCGGGGAAGGAGGGCGTGAAGGGTAAAGGGTAGGCGAAGGAAGGGAGTAAGTGTTACTGATGATTTCAGTCATGCCTGGCATTGATGCCTTACGCGCAAGCCAATGTGGGAGCGGGCTTGCTCGCGAATGCGGTGGGTCAGACAAATAGTTTTTGACTGATACACCCCATTCGCGAGCAAGCCCGCTCCCACACAAGCCCGCTCTCACATTCAGTTACTGGCCGCTGTAGATCTGGTCGAATACCCCGCCATCATTGAAGTGGGTCTTTTGCACGGTGCGCCAGTCACCAAAGGTCTTCTCCACCGACAAGAAGTCGACTTTCGGGAAGCGATCGGTGTATTTGGCCAGTACTGCCGGGTCCCGTGGACGCAGGTAGTTGTTGGCGGCAATTTCCTGGCCTTCTGCCGACCACAGGTATTTCAGGTAGTCATTGGCAACGTCTCGGGTGCCTTTTTTGTCGACCACTTTATCGACCACCGACACCGGTGGCTCGGCTTCGGCAGAGACGCTTGGGTAGACCACTTCGAATTGATCGCGGCCGAATTCACGGGCAATCATTTCCGCTTCGTTTTCAAAGGTCACCAGCACGTCGCCGATCTGGTTGGTCATGAAGGTCGTGGTGGCGGCACGGCCACCGGTATCGAGCACCGGTGCTTGCTTGAACAGCTTGCCAACAAAATCCTTGGCCTTGTTTTCATCACCGCCGTTCTTCAGCACATAGCCCCAGGCCGACAGGTAGGTATAGCGACCGTTACCCGAGGTCTTGGGGTTGGGCACGATCACCTGCACGCTATCCTTGAGCAGATCCGGCCAGTCTTTCAGGGCCTTGGGGTTGCCCTTGCGCACGATAAACACGGTGGCGGACGTGAACGGCGCACTGTTGTTCGGCAGGCGGGTGACCCAGTTGTCTGGCACCAGTTTGCCGTTGTCGGCCAGGGCGTTGATGTCGGTGGCCATGTTCATGGTGATCACGTCAGCCGGCAGGCCGTCGATGACCGAGCGCGCCTGTTTGCTGGAACCGCCGAAGGACATCTGCAAGGTCAACTTGTCGTCCGGGTGCTCGGCTTGCCAGTGCTTCTGGAACGCGGCGTTGTAATCCTTGTAGAAGTCGCGCATCACGTCATAGGAGACGTTGAGCAGGGTGGTCGAGGCAGCCTGGGCACCGATAGACAGTGCAAGGCCTGCGGCCAGGAGAGAAGCGCTAACGAGTTTTTTCACTGCTCATTCCTTGTTGTTCGAGAAGGTAGTGGCTTATAGCCCACGACTATAGCCGGGGCGGCATAGACGCTTAAAGATTAAAAAGAACTTTGCTTATTCCACTTTCTGATAGAGCCCGTTGCCACAGCGCGAACAGAAGGCCGCGTTGGGTTCATGGGTGTTTTTCTTGCACACCGGGCAATCATGTTGCAGTTGCTCGCCGCGCATGGCGTTGGCCAGTTCGGCGGTAAAAATCCCGGTAGGCACGGCGATGATCGAGTAACCGGTGATCATCACCAGCGACGAGATCACCTGGCCCAGCGGGGTCTTGGGCACGATGTCGCCAAAGCCCACGGTGGTCAGGGTCACGATAGCCCAGTAAATACCCTTGGGGATGCTGGTAAAACCATGCTCCGGGCCTTCAATCACGTACATCAGGGTGCCGAACACCGTTACCAGGGTGCAGACACTGACCAGGAACACCACGATCTTCTGCTTGCTGCCGCGCAGCGCCGACATCAGGTAGTTGGCTTGCTTGAGGTACGGGCTGAGCTTGAGCACACGGAAGATCCGCAGCATGCGGATGATGCGGATAATCAGCAGGTACTGGGCGTCGCTGTAGTACAGGGCAAGGATGCCGGGGACGATGGCCAGCAAGTCCACCAACCCGTAGAAGCTGAAGGCATAGCGCAACGGCTTGGGCGAGCAATACAGGCGCAGGCCGTACTCGATAGCGAAGATCAGCGTGAAGCCCCACTCGATATAGGCCAGCACATCAGCGTAGTTCTGGTGCACTTCGTCGATGCTGTCGAGCATCACGATCACCAGGCTTGCGAGGATGATCAGCAACAGGATGCCGTCAAAACGCCGCCCGGCTGCCGTGTCGCTCTGGAATACCATGACGTAGAGCCGCTGGCGCCAGTCGTTGTTGCTGTCCATGAAGTCCGCCTGAATCAAAGGTCTGCGAAGCCTAGGGGGATTCGAACGGGCTGTCCATGTTGGCCCTGTGCCGCAGGCGCAACGTCGCGCGCACCAGCCAGCAGGCCAGGATAAACGGTGCTGTCAGCGGTGCCAGGTGCAGGCCTGCAAAACCGGGGGCAAGCAGGCTTGCCAGGAGGATGCCGAGCAAAGGCAGCCAGGGTTGGCGCCGGTACTGGCTCAGAGCCAGGGCGGCAAGCGCGGGGTTGTAGCTGTGCAGGCCGAGCAGGGCGCCGGTGGGGTCGTCGAGCAACAGGCCGAGTGCCACGCCGCTGCTGGCGCCGAGCATTGCCCAGAGTGCCGCGCGAGGGCTGGCCAGCAGCAGGCCAAGGGCGATCAGCAAGCCGGCCAGTGGTTGATCCAACAGTATGATCTGGCCCAGGCCGACCAGTGGGGCGCCGAGCCAGGCGAGGGAGTCCGCTGGGGTTGCCGGCAGCGCGGCGGGTGAGACCGTGCCGAGCAACAACCAGCCGATGGCCACGAAGGGCACGGTATAGGCCGGCAGGTCATCGCCATGGACCATGCGCTTGACCCATTGCCGGGTCAGGATCGCACTCAGGCCACCGCACGCCAGGATCAGCGGCGGTACCAGCGCCGACCAGGCGAAGTGCTGACTGATCAGCAAACCCAGCAACACACCGTTATAGCTATAGAGCCCGGCCTGGCGCTCGGCCTTGGGATAGTCGCGGCGCTGGGCGGTGAGCAAGCCGGCGACCCCGCCCAGCAGCGCACCGCCAAGCAGGGCCGGGGCGCAGGAGAGGATCGCCAACAGGCACAGCAGGCCACACAGCGGGTGGCGCTGCAGGAAGATCTGGCTGAAGCCGTTGAGCAGGGCTTCGGCCCAGTCGGGGCAGGTTGGGTTGGGCATGGTGAGGGAGTCAGGGAGACCGAGTTGCCCTTATCGCGGGCAAGCCCGCTCCCACATTTGATTGGCGAACCCCATCAAATGTGGGAGCGGGCTTGCCCGCGATAAGGCCCGAACAGACGCTAGATCAACGTCTCGATACGCAGCGAGTTGGTCGACCCCGGCTGCCCAAAGGGCACCCCCGCGGTGATCAACAACGTATCCCCACGCTGCGCCATGCCCTGGGCCTGGGCGATTTCCAGCGCCGTGGAACACACCTCGTCCACTTGCCGCAACCGATCATTGACCACCGAATGCACGCCCCAGGCCACGCTCAGGCGCCGGGCGGTGGACAGGTTCGGCGTGAGATTGAGGATCGGCACCGCCGGCCGTTCCCGCGCCGCGCGCAGGCTGGAGCTACCCGACTCGCTGTAGTTCACCAGCACCGCCACCGGCAGGATGCTGCTGATCCGGCGGATTGCGCAGCTGATGGCGTCGGACACCGTGGCCTCGGCCTTGGGTCGGCTTACATCCAACTGGGTCTGGTAATCCGGGCCGTTCTCCACCTGGCGAATGATCTTGCTCATCATCTGCACCGCTTCCAATGGGTATTCGCCGGAGGCGGTTTCGGCCGACAACATCACCGCATCGGTGCCCTCGGCGACGGCATTGGCCACGTCGGTGACTTCGGCGCGGGTGGGGGCCGGCGAGAAACGCATGGATTCGAGCATCTGCGTGGCCACCACCACCGGCTTGCCCAACTGGCGGCAGGTGCTGATGATGTCTTTTTGGATTTGCGGCACGCTTTCGGCCGGTACTTCCACGCCCAGATCCCCTCTGGCGACCATGATCGCATCGCTCAGCTCGGCGATTTCATGCAGGTAGCGCACCGCCGAGGGCTTCTCGATCTTCGCCATCAAGAACGCCTTGTCGCCGATCAGCTCGCGGGCTTCGCGGATGTCTTCGGGACGCTGCACAAACGACAGCGCCACCCAGTCCACGCCCAGTTCCAGGCCGAAGCTCAGGTCGCGGCGATCCTTGGCGGTCAGTGGGCTGAGTTCCAACAAGGCTTGTGGGACATTCACCCCTTTACGGTCGGACAGTTCACCGCCATTCAATACCGTGGTGTCGATTGCATCGGCATGTTTGGTAATCACCCGCAGGCGCAGCTTGCCGTCGTCCAGCAGCAGGTCCATGCCCGGCTCCAGGGCCTTGATGATTTCCGGATGGGGCAGGTTGACCCGGCGCTGGTCGCCCGGCGTGGGGTCAAGGTCCAGGCGCAAGGCCTGGCCACGCACCAGTTGCACCTTGCCCTCGGCAAAACGCCCGACGCGCAGTTTCGGCCCCTGCAGGTCCATCAGGATCCCCAGCGGGTAGTTGAGTTGGCGCTCGACCTGGCGGATCCACTGGTAGCGCTGGGCATGGTCGGCGTGATCGCCATGGCTGAAGTTCAGGCGGAAGATATTCACCCCGGCTTGCACCAGCTCGCGGATGTCATCGATGCCGTCGGTGGCCGGCCCCAGGGTGGCGAGGATTTTGACCTTCTTGTCAGGCGTCATGTTCAGGACTCTCAAGTATCAGAATGGCGCGGAAGTCGTTGACGTTGGTACGGGTCGGCTCGGTGACGATCAACGCGTCGAGTGCCGCGAAATAGCCGTAGCCATTGTTGTTGTCCAGCTCATCGCTGGCCGACAGGCCCAAGGCCTCGGCGCGGGCGTAACTGGTGGGGGTCATGATCGCCCCGGCGTTGTCTTCGGAACCGTCGATGCCGTCGGTGTCGCCGGCCAGGGCGTACACGCCGGGCAGGCCCTTGAGGCTGTCGGTCAGGCTTAGCAGGAACTCGGCGTTGCGTCCGCCACGGCCATTGCCGCGCACGGTCACGGTGGTCTCGCCGCCGGACAGGATCACGCAGGGCGCTGCCAGTGGCTGGCCGTGCTGGATGATCTGCCGGGTGATGCCGGCGTGGACCTTGGCCACGTCCCGGGCTTCGCCTTCCAGGTCGCCGAGGATCAGCGGGCTGAAACCGGCCTGGCGCACTTTTACCGCCACTGCTTCCAAAGACTGCTGCGGCCGTGCAATCAGTTGGAAATGGCTGCGCGCAAGACACGGATCGCCGGGTTTGACGGTCTCCGACTCAGGGCTTTGCAACCAACTGCGCACCGAGGCCGGGATGTCGATCTGGTAACGCTTGAGGATCGCCAGCGCTTGTTGCGAGGTGCTCGGGTCGCCCACGGTCGGGCCGGAGGCAATCACTGTGGCTTGATCGCCCGGTACGTCGGAAATCGCGTAGGTGTAGACGCTGGCGGGCCAGGACGCCTTGGCCAATCGCCCGCCCTTGATCGCCGAGAGGTGCTTGCGCACGCAATTCATCTCGCCGATGGTGGCGCCGGATTTGAGCAGGGCCTTGTTGATCGCTTGCTTGTCGGCCAGGGTAATCCCCGCTGCGGGCAAGGCCAGCAGGGCGGAGCCGCCACCGGACAAGAGGAAGATCACGCGGTCGTCTTCGTTCAGGTTGCTGATCAGCTCCAGCACGCGCTTGGCCACGGCCTGGCCAGCAGCATCGGGCACTGGGTGCGCGGCTTCGACCACTTCGATTTTCTGGCAGGGCGCGCCGTGGCCGTAGCGGGTGACCACCAGGCCTGAGACTTGGCCTTGCCAGCTGTTTTCCACCACCAGGGCCATGGCGGCCGCAGCTTTGCCCGCGCCGATCACGATCACGCGGCCGCTGCGGTCAGCGGGTAGGTAAGGTTCGAGGACTTGCCGGGGGTGGGCAGCGTCGATGGCTGTGGCAAACAGCTCGCGAAGCAGGTGTTGCGGATCGACCGACATAAGCGGGCTCCCGGATTTTTGTTATTGGATTTGAAGCTTGAAGCGCAATCAAAATGTGGGAGCTGGCTTGCCTGCGATGGCGGTGCGCGGGGCGATTAATCTGTCACTCAAAGACCGCTATCGCAGGCAAGCCAGCTCCCACAAGGTATTGCCTTTCAAAAGGCGGGGTTACTTATCGCGAATCGAGAAGTTCGCCATATGCTCCAGGCCCTTGATCAGCGCTGAATGGTCCCAGTTGCCGCCGCCAATCGCGGTGCAGGTGCTGAACACTTGTTGGGTGCCGGCGGTGTTGGGCAGGTTGATTCCCAGCTCCTTGGCGCCGGCCAGGGCCAGGTTCAAGTCCTTCTGGTGCAGGTTTATACGGAAGCCCGGGTCGAAGGTGCCTTTGATCATGCGCTCGCCATGCACTTCGAGGATCTTCGACGAGGCGAAGCCACCCATCAGCGCTTCGCGCACCTTGGCCGGATCTGCGCCGTTCTTCGAAGCAAATAGCAGCGCTTCAGCCACGGCCTGGATGTTCAGGGCGACGATGATCTGGTTCGCCACCTTGGCGGTCTGGCCATCGCCATTGCCACCCACCAGGGTGATGTTCTTGCCCATGCTCTGGAACAGCGACAGGGCGCGCTCGAAGGTCTGCGGCTCGCCGCCGACCATGATGCTCAGGGTCCCGGCCTTGGCGCCGACTTCACCACCCGATACCGGGGCGTCGAGGTACTGCGCGCCAGTGGCGTTGATCTTCGCGGCAAAAGCCTTGGTGGCGGTGGGCGAGATCGAACTCATGTCGATCACCACTTTGTTCGGCGACAGGCCGGCCGCTACACCATCGGCGCGGAACAACACGTCATCGACCTGAGGGGTGTCGGGCACCATGACGATGATGAACTCTGCTTCCTGGGCCACTTGCTGCGGGTTGGCCAGGGCCACGGCACCGGCGGCGATCAGCTCGGCGGGTGCTTTGCCATGGTGCTCGGACAGGAACAGTTGATGACCTGCTTTCTGCAGGTTCGCGGCCATGGGTTGGCCCATGATGCCGGTGCCGATAAAGCCGATTTTAGCCATGATCAAATCCTCTTTTTATTCGTTATGCAGGTTTTGCACTGCCCCCTGTGGGAGCTGGCTTGCCTGCGATGGCTTCACCTGGGTATGCCTGATACACCGAGGTGTCTGCATCGCAGGCAAGCCAGCTCCTACAGGTTTTTATGGTGTCGGTCAGATCGCGTTATGGGTCTTGAGCCAGCCAAGGCCGGCTTCGGTCGTGGTCAACGGCTTGTACTCGCAGCCCACCCAGCCCTGATACCCAATCCGCTCCAGATGCTCGAACAGGAAGCGGTAGTTGATCTCACCGGTGCCCGGCTCGTTGCGCCCTGGGTTGTCGGCCAACTGGATATGGTTGATCTGATCCAGGTGAGTGGCCATGGTGCGGGCCAGGTCGCCTTCCATGATTTGCATGTGATAGATGTCGTATTGCAGGAACAGGTTGGCGCTGCCCACTTGTTCGCGGATCGCCAGGGCCTGGGCCGTGTTGTTCAGGTAGAAACCGGGAATGTCGCGGGTGTTGATCGCTTCCATCACCAGCTTGATGCCCACCGCTTGCAGCTTGTCGGCGGCGTATTTGAGGTTGGCGACAAAGGTTTTTTCCAGGGTGGCGTCATCCACGCCGGCAGGGCGAATCCCCGCCAGGCAGTTGATCTGGGTATTGCCCAGCACCTGGGCATAGGCGATGGCCAGGTTGACCCCCGCGCGGAATTCCTCGACCCGCTCAGGGTGGCAGGCCAGGCCGCGCTCGCCGCTGGCCCAGTCGCCGGCCGGCAGGTTGAACAGCACTTGGGTCAGGCCGTGGGCGTCGAGTTGCGCCTTGATTTCGGCAGAGCTGAACTCGTAGGGGAACAGGTATTCCACCCCACTGAAACCGGCGTCGGCGGCGGCTTTGAAGCGGGCGAGAAAGTCCTGCTCGGTAAACAGCATGGACAGGTTGGCGGCAAAACGCGGCATGGTGTTCTCCTTAATCGAGCATTGAAATGGCAGTCGGTGCGTCGTTGCCCACCAATGCCAGATCTTCGAATTCGTTGACGGCGTTGATCTCGGTGCCCATGGAAATATTGGTCACGCGCTCCAGAATGATCTCGACAATCACCGGCACCTTGAACTCTTCGATCATTGCCTGGGCCTTGCGCAGCGCGGGCTGGATCTGGCCCGGCTCGAATACACGCAGGGCCTTGCACCCCAGGCCTTCGGCGACGGCGACGTGGTCGACGCCATAACCGTTGAGTTCCGGGGCGTTGAGGTTGTCGAAAGACAACTGCACGCAGTAGTCCATTTCAAAACCGCGCTGGGCCTGGCGGATCAGCCCCAGGTACGAGTTGTTCACCACCACGTGGATGTACGGCAGCTTGAACTGCGCGCCCACGGCCAGCTCTTCGATCATGAACTGGAAGTCATAGTCGCCCGACAGTGCCACCACCTTGCGACTCGGGTCGGCCTTGACCACGCCCAGCGCAGCAGGAATGGTCCAGCCCAGCGGGCCGGCCTGGCCGCAGTTGATCCAGTGGCGTGGCTTGTAGACGTGCAGGAACTGCGCGCCGGCAATCTGCGACAGGCCGATGGTGCTGACGTAGCAGGTATCTTTACCGAACACCTGGTTCATCTCTTCGTACACCCGTTGCGGCTTGACCGGTACGTTGTCGAAGTGCGTCTTGCGGTGCAGGGTGGCTTTGCGCTGCTGGCAATCATGCAGCCAGGCGCTGCGGTCCTTGAGCTTGCCGGCGGCTTTCCACTCGCGGGCCACTTCAATAAACAGGGTCAGCGCGGCGCCGGCGTCGGACACGATGCCCAGGTCCGGGGTGAATACGCGGCCGATTTGCGTCGGCTCGATGTCAACGTGAATGAACTTGCGCCCCTCGGTGTACACCTCCACCGAACCGGTGTGGCGGTTGGCCCAGCGGTTGCCGACGCCCAGCACCACGTCCGACTTGAGCATCGTCGCGTTGCCGTAGCGGTGCGAGGTTTGCAGGCCGACCATGCCCACCATCAGCGGGTGGTCGTCGGGGATGGTGCCCCAGCCCATCAGGGTCGGGATCACCGGGATACCCGTCAGTTCGGCGAATTCCACCAGCAGTTCGCTGGCGTCGGCATTGATCACGCCGCCACCGCTGACCAGCAGCGGGCGCTCGGCCTGATCGAGCATGGCCAGGGCTTTTTCGACCTGGATGCGCGTGGCCAGTGGCTTGGCCAATGGCAGTGGCTGGTAGGCGTCGATATCAAACTCGATCTCAGCCATCTGTACGTCGAATGGCAAGTCGATCAGCACCGGGCCGGGGCGGCCGGAGCGCATTTCATAGAAAGCTTTCTGGAACGCATACGGCACCTGGCCAGGCTCTAGCACGGTGGTTGCCCACTTGGTCACGGGCTTGACGATGCTGGTGATATCCACGGCCTGGAAATCTTCCTTGTGCATCCGGGCGCGAGGTGCTTGCCCGGTGATGCACAGGATCGGGATGGAATCGGCCGAGGCGCTGTACAGGCCGGTGACCATATCGGTGCCCGCCGGGCCCGACGTGCCGATGCACACGCCGATATTGCCGGCCTTGGTGCGGGTGTACCCCTCGGCCATGTGCGAAGCGCCTTCCACGTGGCGAGCAAGGACGTGATCGATGCCGCCGACCTTTTGCAGGGCGGAATACAACGGGTTGATCGCGGCGCCTGGGATACCGAAGGCGGTGTCTACACCCTCACGGCGCATCACCAGGACAGCGGCTTCGATTGCTCTCATTTTGCTCATGGTTTTGGTGCCTCTTGCGTTTTGTAATTGTATACAAGTGGTGTTGCTTCAAAGTGTATTCACGGCGAGCGGCGCAGGTCAATCCATTTTGTCTCAGAGCCTGTGCATTCGTCGGAAGGCTTTTTAGCGGGAGTATTTCGACGTGTGGTGCGTATGTTTCGAAATATTGTATACAAAAAATAAATCTATTGTGTTCTATTTGTTGCATCCGGCTTCTGATCAATCAGAGCCCCAAGGCTTTCTCAATAACAAGATAAGGACGGCACCCATGAGCGCTCTAACCTTGAAAGTCGCAGTCAACCTGGTCAGCCAGGCCATCACCGCAGGCCGCACCATTGCCGCTGCACCGCTGACCATCGCGGTGCTCGACAGCGGCGGACACCTGATCACCCTGCAACGGGAAGACGGCGCCAGCCTGCTGCGCCCGCAAATCGCCATCGGCAAGGCCTGGGGCGCGATAGCCCTGGGCAAGGGCTCGCGCTTGCTGGCGCTGGATGCCCAACAGCGGCCGGCGTTTATTGCCGCCTTGAACAGCCTGGGGCAGGGCGGTGTAGTGCCGGCACCGGGCGGGGTGTTGATACGGGACCCAGCGGGCGTGGTGCTGGGGGCGATCGGGATCAGTGGGGATACGTCGGATATCGATGAGCAGTGCGCGATCACGGCGATTGAGGGGCTGGGGTTGTTGGCGGATGCGGGGGGGTCCGCTTGATGTTGTAGTGACAGGGCAATAGCCATCGCAGGCAAGCCAGCTCCCACACTGGATTGGTGCCCTGCGCACATTGTTTGAGCCATGCAATCAATTGTGGGAGCTGGCTTGCCTGCGATGCTGGCGACTCGGTCTGTGCTCATAACCAGATTGCATCCCACAGCGGATAGTCGCCGCACGTCTTTACAAGGCCGGCCCTCAGGGGGTTGGCAACAATGTATCGAGCAATACTCTCGAGGCTTTCTTCCCGACGCACAGCATGATCATGAAAGCCGGGTTGCCATAGGCGTCCCTGTCGACCAGCTACTGCATTGACCACCCGGGTGCTTTTGGATTTTACCTGGCGCATCAAATCGGCCAGAGAGCCTTGATCCAGTGAAATCAGCCAATGGAAGTGATCAGGCATGACTACCCAGGCCAGCGAGGTCACTAGTCCTTGGCTTTGAGCGATTCTAAATTGCTGAACCACCAATCGACCTAATCTGAAATCCTCGAATATCGGGGTTCGATCCAGTGTATTGGTGGTGAGGTGATAGATTCGATTGGGTTCGTTGTAGCGCCCGATGCGCAGGCGGTTTGATGCAGGTAAGTCAGGCATTCCATTGCCTCTCTCCAGAAAGTGTTCTGAGAGGCTAGATTCGGGAAGCTGGGTTGGGTGAGCAGGCTTTTAGCAGGATGTGTCTGAGCGATTGCTATCGCGGGCAAGCCCGCTCCCACATTGGCTTTGCGGTGTTCATACAAGCTGTGTCTGGTGCAGATCCAAATGTGGGAGCTGGCTTGCCTGCGATAGCCACACCACCGCCCATCAGTCCGGCTCGCACCCCTTCAACACCAGCCGAATAATCGTCTGCGCCGCCGCTTCATAATCGGCCTCGTCGAGCTTGGCCTTGCCGGTCACCGCCGAGATCTGCCAGTCGAAGTCGGCATAGGTCTGGGTCGCCGCCCAGATGCTGAACATCAGGTGATGAGGATCAATCGCGGCGATCAGGCCGCGATCGACCCAGCTCTGGATGCAATCGATATTGTGCTTGGCCTGGGCGTTGAGCTGCTGCACCTGCTCGGGGCTCAGGTGGGGGGCGCCGTGCATGATTTCGCTGGCGAACACTTTCGAGGCAAACGGCAGGTCGCGGGAGATGCTGATTTTTGAACGGATATAGCCGCTCAATACCTGCTTGGGGTCGCCGTCCGGGTTGAAGGGGGTGGAGGCGGCCAGGATCGGCTCGATGATGCTTTCGAGCACCTCGCGGTAGAGGTTGTCCTTGGACTTGAAGTAGTAATAGACGTTGGGCTTGGGCAGCCCGGCCTTGGCGGCGATATCACTGGTTTTGGTCGCGGCGAAGCCCTTGTCGGCAAACTCCTCGCTGGCAGCCCGCAGGATCAGTTCTTTGTTGCGCTCGCGAATGGTGCTCATAGACCAGATCATTCCTTGCCAGGACAGGCGGTTGCGCATGGTAGCACCGGCGATCCGCGCGCCTCAAGAATCTGCCCGCGACGCTTTGTACCACGCTATGCTGCGAAATATCCCACATTAAGGACGTCCGATTCATGGCAGGAAGCAGCTTGTTGGTTTTGATCGATGACATCGCCGCGGTTCTCGACGATGTGGCCCTGATGACAAAAATGGCTGCCAAGAAAACCGCCGGTGTGCTGGGTGACGATCTGGCGCTCAATGCCCAGCAAGTCTCTGGCGTGCGCGCCGAGCGGGAAATTCCGGTGGTGTGGGCCGTTGCCAAGGGCTCGTTTATCAACAAACTGATCCTGGTGCCTACCGCGCTATTGATCAGCGCCTTCGCACCGTGGGCGGTCACGCCACTGCTGATGCTCGGCGGTGCCTATCTGTGTTTCGAAGGCTTTGAAAAGCTCGCCCATAAATTCCTGCACAGCAAGGCGGATGATCAGGCCGAGCACGCGCAGTTAGTCGAAGCGGTGGCCGACCCCGCAACAGACCTGGTGGCCTTCGAGAAGGACAAGATCAAGGGCGCGATCCGCACCGACTTTATCCTCTCCGCCGAAATCATCGCCATCACCCTGGGCACCGTGGCCGACGCGCCGTTGATGCAGCAAGTGATCGTGTTGTCGGGCATCGCCCTGGTCATGACCATCGGCGTGTACGGCCTGGTGGCCGGCATCGTCAAGCTCGATGACCTGGGGCTGTGGATGGCGCAAAAGCCCGGCCAACTGGTACGTGATATCGGCAACGGGCTTCTGCGGGCCGCGCCGTACATGATGAAAAGCCTCTCGGTGATTGGTACTGCGGCGATGTTCATGGTCGGTGGTGGCATCCTGACTCACGGCGTGCCCGTAGTGCATCACTGGATTGAGAGCGTCAGCCAGAGTGTTGGCGGCATCACTTGGTTGATGCCGACTTTGCTCAATGCCATCGTAGGGATCATCGCTGGGGCGGTGGTACTGGCGGTGGTCTCGGTAGCGAGCAAGCTGTGGCGTGCCTTGAAGGGGTGAGCGAATGAGCGCACTGAAGGCCCTCTGTTGAAGAGGGCCAATGGGGTTGGATTATTGCAGTGCGCTGTAGCCTTTTTCACTGAAAGCCTTGAGCTTCTGTGCTTCCGACCCTGCTGAAACACTGCCGAACTGACCGAAACCTTGTATGTGTTGATCGTTCTGTTGGGCCGGATCCTGGCGCGTGATATCGGTGCGGCCATTGATGTGATTGACTACTTCGGCCAGGTTATAGGCGGCATCAGCGCGTGATTCAGGGTTGCGGTTGGCAGGGCTCCAGTCGCCGGTTTGATTCTTGAGCTGATTGAAGAAACTATTTGCAAAAGGACCGTTTTGTTTCAGGACATCTTTGAGGATCGGATTGTCCTTGAAGATTTGTTGTGCACTGCGCGTATCCCCGGCAGGTCGGCCATGGGCGCCTCTGGGGGCTTGCAGGTCAGGCGTTGTTGAAGTCAGGGGTTCGACTGCCACAGGGCCGAGGGCTACAGGCTGGGTGGTGGGTGGGGAAACAGAGATCGTCATGTTGAAATTCCACGGGAGAGTTCGAGGTGGGCAGCGCAGTCAGCCTGTTTTATGTCAGGCGTATCAGCGTGGGTGCTTGAACGTGCGTGGTAAACATGTACGAAACGGTTCCGAGCAGTGCCGGAGAGTGACGCTTACAGCCATTAAAAAGGCCATCGAAGCGATCGATGGCCTTTTGTTTGTGTCGAGTATCACTCTGCTATCTGTAGTTTTCGCGATTCGCTGTACACGTACCGCACCTTTTCATACTCGAACGGCGAGTTCATCTGGCCGTAGCGAAAGCTCGTCTGGTAGCGCTTGTCTACCGCGCGCAACGCCCAGATTTCCGGGTGGTTGGAGCTGACTTCGGCGACGTTGAGGTAGTTGATCTGGGATTCGGCGGTGTAGTCCACCAACAGGCCGCCGGTGTCGCGCAGGTTCGACGGGCCGAGGATCGGCAGGATCAGGTAGGCGCCGCCGGGTACGCCGTAGAAGCCCAGGGTCTGGCCGAAGTCTTCGCTTTGGCGGGGCAGGCCCATGGCGGTGGCCGGGTCCCACAGGCCGGCGATGCCGAGGGTGGTGTTGACCAGCAGGCGGCCGGTGGTTTCCAGGGAGCGGTGGCCCTTGAGCTGCAGCAGGCTGTTCATCAGGTTGGGCACGTCGCCCAGGTTGTTGAAGAAGTTGCTGACGCCGGTACGCAGGAAACTTGGGGTGACGTAGCGATAGCCATCGACCACCGGCAAGAATACCCATTGGTCGAAGCGATAATTGAAGTGGTACACCCGGCGGTTCCACGACTCCAGCGGGTCATAGACGTTGAGGGCGTTGAGGGTCGAACGCTCGAATTCGCGCTGGTCCAGGCCAGGGTTGAACTTGAGTTTGCTCAAGGGCTCTTTGAAGCCATCCTGGTCGACCACGGTCGGTGCGTGAGCCTTGCTGTTGTCCGCGTTGGCAACGCCTGCACAGAGTAAGGCCGCGAGAAGCAGGAGATGTTTAGCCACGGAAGAACTCCAGCATAGCGTCGGCGTTGACGCGGTAATTGAGGTTGCCGCAATGGCCGCCCAGTGGGTAGACGGTCAGGCGATCGCCGAAGGTCTTGCGCAAAAAGCCCAGGTCGCCAGGGCCGAGGATCACGTCGTCGGCGTTGTGCATCACGGCAATTTTCGGGCTGTCGCGCAGATAGTCCTCAAGGGCATACAGGCTGACCTGGTCGACCAATTGCAGCAGGCTGCCGCCGTCGGAGCGGGCACGCCACATCGGGATCACTTGTTCGGTGAGGTAGCAGTCGAAATCACATTGCAGGGCACGCTTGAGGAACGGCGTGAGGCTGGTGCTTTCGGTGATCGGGTACTTGGGCGGGATAATCAGGCCACGGCGGTTGATCAGGTCCGAGGTGAAGGCGATATCGGCCGCCGAGAAGCGGAACGAGGTGCCGATCAGCATCGCCATCTGCTCGTTGGTCAGGTGCTCCTTGGAGTTCTGGAAGTCGTAGAGCAGGGCGTCGTTGAGGTCGATGTAGCCTTTTTGCTGGAAGTAACGGGTCAGCTTGTTCAGCACCAGTTCATAGAAGGTGGTGCTGTTGTTGATGCCCTTGACCTCGGTCTGCACCAGTTTGTCGAGGTTGGTGATGGAGGTATAGAGGTTGACTGGCGGGTTGAGCAGCAACACCTTCTTGAAGTTGAAGCTGCGCCGCGTTTCGTCCAGCTTGCTGACGAACGCCGCGTCCAGCGCGCCCAGGCTGTAGCCGGTGAGGTAGAAGTCGGTGACTGGCAACGTGGCGTTTTGCGCACGTACGGCCTGCATCACGCGGTACATGTCCTCGGCGTCTTCCTGGGTGATGCCGGGGGTGGCAAAGCGCGAGGCGGCGCTGATGAAGTCAAAGCTGGTAGGCGACGACAATTGGACGACGTGGTAGCCGGCCTTGTAGTAGAGCTTTTTCAGGTATTCATTCAGGCTGCTGTCAAAGCGCGCACCGGTGCCGGCGATCAAGAAGATCAGCGGTGCCGCACGGTCTTGCTTGGCAATGCGGTAGGTGAGTTTCTTCACCGCCCAGAAGTTGTCGGGCAGGCTGAATTCACGCTCCGGGCGCATGGTCAGGGTGTAGTCGGACTGGTTGATGTCATCGATGGATGGCAAGTCCGGCCGCAGATCCGGTGGCGTTGTGGCGATGGTCGCTTCGAACGGGTTGGTCAAAGGGTAGCCATAGCTGGCCGGGTCGATATCGACCGCCAGTGCTGACGCACTCAAAAAAAGGCCGCCCAACAGGGCAGCACAGCGCAAGGAACGGAGCATGACTAAATCCCTAAGAGGAAAACGTGCTGAATGAAGTTCGCAGGCTATGACCACCGCGTTGTCACCGAAGTGCCAGCCATCGGCACTAAATATCGGAAAAAAACGTAGGAATCGGGGTAATAGTAGCCAGACGATACACTTTGGCACGCTTTGATGAATAGTTATCTGCGTGCAACCCTTGCCAATGGCCCCTGGGAGATTAAGCTGGGCGCCGTTTTCGCCTATCGGAGTGCCCTTATGTCCCCTCGTTTGCCGCTGATCCTACTGCTGTTGGCCTTGCCGTTATGGTTGGCCGCCAGTTATGGCGCCCGTTACGGGTTTATGGAAGACGGGCAGTGGGTGGGCATCTGCGCTGACGACGCCAGCCGCTGGGAGTGCCAGTTGCGCGCCAATCTTGGGTTGATGATTCACTTTCGGGTGCTGGGTTGGGCCGCGTTGGTCACGTCTATTCTGGCGTTCTTGCTGCCAGGCCGTGCGGGCTGGGGGTTGGCGGTGTTGGGGCTGGCGTTCGGAATCCCGGCATTGGCGTTGTACAACACCAATTTTGCGGTGTTTGCGTTGGTGATTGCCGGGTTGCGGTTGGTCAGGGCGCCTCGGGCTGTCTGATAGGGCCAATCGCAGCATAAGTATCTACACAACTTTCAGAAACTGACGCCCCCCGTGGCGAGCGGGCTTGTCGGAACGCCGCATCGCCCGCGCTGGGCTGCGAAGCAGCCCCAAAAAGCCCGCCGCGTTTCTTCAGATAAATCGCGATGGCCGGGTTTAGGGCTGCTTCGCAGCCCAGCGCGGGCGATGCGGCGTTCCGACAAGCCCGCTCGCCACAACTGCGCAATATGCTTGGATTTAGGTGTTGCGGCAAAGTTGTGTAGATACCGATGCCAATCGCAGGCAAGCCAGCTCCCACATTTGAATGTATTCACAGATCAAAATGTGGGAGCGCGCGATAGCAATCTCAGGGTTTGCGCACCCGCAGGCAACGCCACAGGGCAACCACCACCAAACCACTGACCAATGCCCAACCCAGCGCCTGCTGGTTCATCAAGCCTTCGCGGTACAGCTGCGGCGCAATGCCGGCACCGATGATGAAGGCCAGCAGGGCAATTTCCCGCCGTGGTCCGGTAACCGGGCGCAGCAGGTACACCAGCGCCGGCAGCAGCAGGGCGGCGCTGGGGAAGCTGCGGTAACGGGGGTCGAACACCAGCGCCAGCATCATCACTGCCGTGGCGAACCCGGCAAATGCGATCAGCCAGCCAGCGCGTTGCTCCAGCCAAGCGAAGGCCCGTTCACGCCAACCCTGGCGAGCGCTCAAGGCCAGGGCTGCATGGGCCAGCACCAACAGGTTCAGGGCCAGCAGCAGGCCGGCCCAGATCCACTCATCAGTGAAGCGCGCTGTCACCCGGGTCAGTTCGGCCCAGCTGCCAATGGAACCGGCCGCCACTGCGCCCAGCAACGGCAGCAACAACGCGGCGCGTGTGCTGCGAACACGCCCACCGAGCACCAGGGTGCCGAGCAGGATCAGCCCGCCAACGCCCAGCCACACCGGCCAGTACGGCACGTTGGTGACCGGGCCGGCCAGAATGCCCTTGTCTTGGCGATCGGCATCAAACAGCCCCCAGTAACCGCCAACCGCACCTTCGCTGGCGCGCTTCCACGGCTGGTCAAAGGCTTCGATCAGGTTGTAGTGCCAGCCATTGGCTTCGGCCATGGCGACAAAACCGCGAATGAACTTGGCTTCGTTGACCCGGCTCGGGACGGCGGTTTCGCGCTGGCGGCCTTCGCTGGGCCAGCCGGTTTCGCCAATCATCACGTCCTTGGGGGCGAAGCGGTTGCCGAATGTCTGGCGAATATCGCCGACATGGCGCAGGGCCTGATCGATACCTGCCGGGTCATCTTCCCAGTACGGCAACAGGTGGATGGTGAGGAAATCCACGGCCGGGGCAATTTCCGGGTGCTGCAGCCAGAACTCCCAGACGTCGGCGTAGGTAACTGGCTGCTGGATCTGGCTTTTGACTTGTTCGATCAGCTTCACCAACTGCGTGGCGGTGATTTCCTTGCGCAGCAGGGCTTCGTTGCCGACGATCACCGATGTGACCACGTCGGGGTTGGCATTGGCCGAGGCGATCAGCTTGTCGACTTCCTTGGCATTGTCCACCGGGTTGCTGCTGATCCAGGCACCGCTCATCAACTTCAGGCCATGCTTGCGCGCGAGGTCGGGCAGGGCTTCGAGGCCGGTCATGGAATAGGTGCGGATGCACTCAAAGCGCGTGGCCAACAGTGCCAGGTCGGCGTCCATGCGCTCGGGGCGCAGCTTGAACGGCTGGTCGAATGGCGATTGGTCCTTGTCGAATGGCGTGTAGGACGCGCATTGCAGCTTGTGACTGGCGCTGGCCACGTCCGGCAGCACCACTGGCTGGCCAAGGCCGTACCAGTAGCCGCCGAGGGCAAACAGGCCGAGCAACAAGGCAAATACATAAGGCAGGAAGGGGAAGCGGGCAGTCGCGGTCATGGTCAGGCCGTGTGGGAGCAAAGGCGCGCATCTTACCTGCATTTGCCGGTTTTCAGGGGCGCCGCATAATTTTGACATGCAAAGTTCGGGCGGAATTTTGACGTTACTTCCTGCGAATTGTCCTACTGGCGTTGTGATGTCGTTTCTTGCTCCGCTGAGGTCGTAGTCAGAGCAGGTCCACAGGGGCAGCAGGTTGATGATCGAACGGCACCACCTGACAACAGGTTGACGTCGCTCGGCATCCGCCGGGCGCAGCACTTTCGGGGAAGCACTATGAAGATGCGACGACTTTTGGGCGCAGCTGCCACGTTGGTAGTTGCGATGAGCTCCACACTGGCCAGCGCCGACAGCAAGACCCTGAGCATCGGCTATGTGGACGGCTGGTCGGACAGTGTCGCCACCACCCACGTGGCCGCTGAAGTGATCAAGCAAAAGCTGGGTTATGACGTGAAACTGCAGGCGGTCGCCACCGGGATCATGTGGCAGGGGCTGGCCACCGGCAAGCTCGACGCCATGCTGTCGGCCTGGCTGCCGGTGACCCATGGTGAGTACTGGACCAAGAACAAGGACAAGGTGGTCGACTACGGCCCCAACTTCAAGGATGCGAAGATCGGCTTGATCGTGCCGGAGTACGTCAAGGCCAAGTCCATTGAGGACTTGAAGACCGACACCACCTTCAAGAACAAGATTGTCGGCATCGATGCCGGTTCAGGGGTAATGCTCAAGACTGATGAAGCCATCAAGCAATACGGGCTGGACTATAAGCTGCAAGCCAGTTCCGGCGCAGCCATGATCGCCGAACTGACCCGCGCCGAAGACAAGCAGGACTCCATCGTGGTAACGGGTTGGGTGCCACACTGGATGTTCGCCAAATGGAAACTGCGTTTCCTTGACGATCCAAAAGGCATTTATGGCGCCGCCGAGACGGTCAATAGCATCGGCAGCAAGGGCCTGGAAAAGAAAGCCCCGGAAGTCGCGGCGTTCCTGAAGAAATTCCAGTGGGCCTCCAAGGATGAAATCGGCGAAGTGATGCTGGCCATCCAGGAAGGCACCAAGCCTGACGTGGCGGCCAAGGATTGGGTCGCCAAGCACCCTGAGCGTGTGGCCGAGTGGACCGCCCAATAATCGGATAAACCTGTAGGAGCGGGCTTGCTCGCGAAGAACGCAAAGACGCCGCAATCATCCAGGGTGTGCGCGTTATCGTTGACGTTTTTCGCGAGCAAGCTCGCTCCTGCAATTGTTTCTGTCGCCCCCCAAACCCTCGCTACACTGGTTCTAAGACTAAGGTCGTCTGGAACCTGTCCTGCAGCCGCATACAGTGGATACGTTCCAATAATAAAAAAGCTGTGCTGCGAGGATAAAAACAATGAACGACAGCATTTACCTCTCGATTCAAAACAGCCCGCGCTTCAAGGAGCTGGTAAGAAAAAGGGAAAAGTTCGCCTGGATTCTCTCGGCGATCATGCTTGGGCTTTACTCCGGATTCATCCTGTTGATCGCCTACGGACCCCAAGTCCTGGGGGCCAAGATCAGTCCTGAATCGTCCATAACCTGGGGAATCCCTATCGGGGTCGGGCTGATTGTCTCGGCCTTTGTTCTCACAGGCATCTACGTGCGACGCGCCAACGGCGAATTCGACGACCTGAACAATGCGATTCTCAAGGAGGCTGCGCAATGATCCGTCGTCTATTGGCTGTATTCGGCGCTTCGCTTTTTGCTCCTGCCGTTTGGGCGGCGGACGCATTGGCCGGTGAAGTGCACAAGCAACCGCTGAACATCGCAGCGATCCTGATGTTTGTCGCCTTCGTCGGCGCAACATTGTGCATTACCTACTGGGCATCCAAACGTAACAACTCGGCGGCCGACTACTATGCGGCCGGCGGCAAGATCACCGGTTTCCAGAACGGCCTGGCGATTGCCGGCGACTATATGTCGGCCGCGTCCTTCCTGGGGATTTCCGCGCTGGTGTTCACCTCTGGCTACGATGGCCTGATCTACTCGATCGGCTTCCTGGTGGGCTGGCCGATCATTCTGTTCCTGATCGCCGAGCGCCTGCGTAACCTGGGCAAGTACACCTTCGCTGACGTGGCGTCCTATCGCCTCGGGCAGACCCAGATCCGCAGCCTGTCGGCCTGTGGTTCGCTGGTGGTGGTGGCGTTCTACCTGATCGCGCAGATGGTCGGCGCGGGCAAGCTGATCCAGCTGCTGTTCGGCCTTGATTACCATGTAGCGGTGATCCTGGTGGGCATCCTGATGTGCCTCTATGTGTTGTTCGGCGGCATGCTGGCGACCACCTGGGTACAGATCATCAAGGCAGTGCTGCTGCTGTCCGGTGCCTCGTTCATGGCGCTGATGGTGATGAAGCACGTCAACTTCGACTTCAACATGCTGTTCTCCGAGGCGATCAAGGTTCACCCTAAAGGTGAGGCGATCATGAGCCCGGGCGGCCTGGTGAAAGACCCGATTTCGGCGTTCTCCCTCGGCCTGGCCCTGATGTTCGGTACCGCTGGCCTGCCACACATCCTGATGCGCTTCTTCACCGTGAGTGACGCTAAAGAAGCCCGTAAGAGCGTGCTGTATGCCACTGGCTTTATCGGCTACTTCTATATCCTGACCTTCATCATCGGCTTCGGCGCGATTCTGCTGGTCAGCACCAACCCGGCGTTCAAGGATGCAGCAGGCGCTCTGTTGGGCGGCAACAACATGGCGGCGGTGCACCTGGCCAACGCGGTGGGCGGCAGTATCTTCCTGGGCTTCATCTCGGCCGTGGCGTTTGCCACCATCCTCGCGGTGGTTGCCGGCTTGACCCTGGCCGGTGCTTCGGCGGTGTCCCATGACCTGTATGCCAGCGTGATCAAGAAAGGCAAGGCCAACGAGAAGGATGAGATTCGCGTGTCGAAGATCACCACCATCGCCCTGGCAGTGCTGGCGATTGGCTTGGGTATCCTGTTCGAAAGCCAGAACATTGCGTTCATGGTCGGCCTGGCGTTCTCCATCGCGGCCAGCTGCAACTTCCCGGTGCTGCTGCTTTCCATGTACTGGAAAAACCTCACCACCCGTGGCGCGATGATTGGCGGTTGGCTGGGCCTGGTCAGCGCGGTGGGCCTGATGATCCTGGGTCCGACCATCTGGGTCTCGATCCTGCATCATGAAAAGGCGATCTTCCCGTACGAATACCCGGCGCTGTTCTCGATGATCATCGCGTTCGTGGGTATCTGGTTCTTCTCCATCACCGACAAGTCGGCGGCGGCGGTGAAAGAACGAGCGCTGTACTTCCCGCAGTTTGTGCGTTCGCAGACTGGCCTGGGGGCAAGCGGGGCGGTTAACCACTAAGCTTGTAGCTCAATAAGAAATGCCCCGGTCGAAAGGCCGGGGCTTTTTTTATGGGCGGGTGGTTTGTAGTGTTTTGGCTGGCCTCATCGCGGGCAAGCCCGGCTCCCACATTGGCCGATGTACGCCGAGGCGATGCGGTCAACTGTGGGAGCTGGCTTGCCTGCGATGACTGGGGAGCATGCAATGCACATCTTTAGTCCGGCACAAACAAAAACGGCCTCCGCTAAGGGAGGCCGTTCTCAATGCAGCTAAGCAGTTGAATGCTTACTTGCGGTCTTCCAGCTTGGTAATGTCACGCGACTCGTAGCCGGTGTACAGCTGGCGCGGGCGGCCAATCTTGTACGGGCTGGAGAGCATTTCTTTCCAGTGGGAGATCCAGCCCACGGTCCGCGCCAGGGCGAAGATCACGGTGAACATGCTGGTTGGAATGCCGATCGCCTTGAGGATGATCCCCGAGTAGAAGTCGACGTTCGGGTACAGCGAGCGTTCGATGAAGTACGGGTCGGTCAGGGCGATCTCTTCCAGGCGCATGGCCAGTTCGAGTTGCGGATCGTTGTTGATCCCCAGTTCCTTCAATACTTCGTCGCAGGTCTGCTTCATTACGGTGGCGCGCGGGTCGCGGTTCTTGTAGACCCGGTGACCGAAGCCCATCAACTTGAACGGATCGTTCTTGTCCTTGGCCTTGGCAATGAACTTGTCGATGTTGGACACATCGCCGATTTCATCGAGCATGGTCAACACGGCTTCGTTCGCACCGCCGTGGGCAGGGCCCCACAGTGCGGCGATACCCGCGGCGATACAGGCGAACGGATTGGCACCCGAGGAGCCCGCCAGGCGCACGGTGGAAGTCGAGGCGTTCTGTTCGTGGTCGGCATGGAGGATGAAGATCCGGTCCATTGCCTTGGCCAGCACCGGGCTGATCGGTTTGATCTCGCACGGGGTGTTGAACATCATGTGCAGGAAGTTTTCCGCGTACGTCAGGTCGTTGCGCGGGTACATCATGGGTTGGCCCATGGAGTACTTGTAAACCATTGCGGCCAGGGTCGGCATCTTGGCAACCAGGCGGATCGCGGAGATTTCGCGATGCTGCGGGTTATTGATGTCCAGGGAGTCGTGATAGAAGGCCGACAGGGCGCCGACTACGCCGCACATGACGGCCATCGGGTGGGCGTCGCGACGGAAGCCGTTGAAGAAGGTCTTCAACTGCTCGTGAACCATGGTGTGGTTCTTCACGGTGCTGACAAACTGGGCTTTTTGCTCGGCTGTTGGCAATTCGCCATTTAGCAGCAGGTAGCAGGTTTCCAGGTAGTCCGATTTCTCGGCCAGTTGTTCGATCGGGTAGCCACGATGTAGCAGAATGCCATTGTCGCCGTCGATATAGGTAATCTTCGACTCGCAAGAAGCGGTCGACATGAAGCCTGGGTCGAAAGTGAAACGGCCCGTGGCCGTCAGGCCCCGTACGTCGATAACATCGGGACCAACGGTGCCGGTTAAAATGGGCAGCTCGACGGGGGCTGCGCCCTCGATGATCAACTGCGCTTTTTTGTCAGCCATGTGGCCTCCTATTTATGCTTCAAATCATCAGACAGACCCCCCACGCAGGGCCCGCACCACTATATTGATATAAATCCAGATGTCAATTTGCCTAAAGTCTTGCCCCAGAAGGCTTTAACCGTACTTTTTCCTCGAAATTGCCTGCCGTTTACGCCTTTTATCCCGTCAGCGCAATCAGCTATTAGGGTGAGGAGCGCGCGTTGTCATTAGTAGCCTAACTGTCTATACTCGGCCACCGACCGCCAAGGGCTTTTGGGCTTGCTTTCATTGGGGGTCGCACTCCCTGGGTGGTGCTTACCTGACCAGTGCACTCCCCAACAACTTTGCCCTGATTGTTAGGGGCTCTTCAGTGTGAAAAAAAGCCGTGAATAGCCAACGACCTGTAAACCTAGACCTAAGGACCATCAAACTCCCCATCACCGGCGTTACGTCGTTCCTGCACCGTGTTTCCGGCATCATCCTGTTCCTGGGCTTGGGCATCATGCTTTATGCATTGAGCAAATCCCTGGGTTCCGAGGAAGGATACGCCGAGGTGAAGGCATGCTTGACCAGCCCGCTGGCCAAGTTCGTAGCATGGGGCCTCCTGTCCGCTCTGCTGTATCACCTGGTAGCCGGTGTGCGCCACTTGATCATGGATATGGGCATCGGTGAGACGCTGGAAGGCGGCCGCCTGGGCTCGAAAATCATCGTCGCCATTTCCGTGGTGCTGATCGTTCTGGCAGGAGTTTGGATATGGTAACCAGCGTTACGAACCTTTCGCGTTCGGGCCTCTATGACTGGATGGCGCAGCGTGTGTCTGCGGTCGTTCTCGCGGCTTATTTCATTTTCCTGATCGGGTACCTCGTTGCAAACCCTGGCATTGGCTACGCCCAATGGCACGGTCTGTTCTCCCATAACGGGATGCGTATCTTCAGTCTGCTCGCCCTTGTGGCCCTGGGCGCTCACGCCTGGGTCGGCATGTGGACCATCGCGACCGACTACCTGACGCCGATGGCGCTGGGCAAGTCCGCGACTGCAGTACGTTTCCTTTTCCAGGCAGTATGCGGCGTCGCGATGTTCGCTTACTTCGTCTGGGGTGTGCAGATTCTCTGGGGTATCTGATTCATGGCTAACATTCCAACGATTTCTTTTGACGCCATCATTATTGGTGGCGGCGGCGCCGGCATGCGTGCTGCACTGCAGCTGGCCCAGGGCGGTCACAAGACGGCCGTGATCACCAAGGTGTTCCCGACCCGTTCCCATACCGTATCGGCCCAGGGTGGCATCACCTGCGCCATCGCGTCTGCCGATCCGAACGATGACTGGCGCTGGCACATGTACGATACCGTCAAGGGTTCCGACTATATCGGTGACCAGGACGCTATCGAGTACATGTGTCAGGAAGGCCCGGCCGCGGTGTTCGAGCTGGACCACATGGGTCTGCCGTTCTCCCGTACAGAGCAAGGTCGTATCTACCAGCGTCCATTCGGTGGCCAGTCCAAGGATTACGGTAAAGGCGGCCAGGCTGCCCGTACCTGCGCAGCTTCTGACCGTACCGGTCACGCGCTGTTGCACACCCTTTATCAGGGCAACCTGAAAGCCGGCACCACGTTCCTGAACGAGTACTACGCAGTTGACCTGGTGAAAAACCAGGACGGCGCATTCGTCGGCGTGATCGCTATCTGCATCGAAACCGGTGAAACCACCTACATCCGCGCCAAGGCTACCGTTCTGGCGACTGGCGGTGCAGGTCGTATCTACGCATCGACCACCAATGCCCTGATCAACACCGGCGACGGCGTTGGCATGGCCCTGCGTGCAGGCGTTCCGGTACAAGACATCGAAATGTGGCAGTTCCACCCAACCGGCATCGCCGGCGCCGGTGTACTGGTTACAGAAGGGTGCCGTGGTGAAGGCGGTTACCTGATCAACAAGCACGGCGAGCGTTTCATGGAGCGTTATGCTCCGAACGCCAAGGACCTTGCCGGTCGTGACGTGGTTGCCCGTTCGATGGTTAAAGAAATCATCGCCGGCAACGGTTGCGGTCCGAACGGCGACCACGTGATGTTGAAGCTCGATCACCTGGGCGAAGAAGTGCTGCACAGCCGCCTGCCAGGTATCTGCGAACTGTCCAAGACTTTTGCGCACGTTGACCCGGTTGTTGCTCCGGTTCCGGTTGTTCCAACTTGCCACTACATGATGGGCGGCGTGCCGACCAACATTCATGGCCAGGCGATCACCCAGAACGCCGAAGGCGTGGACGAGATCATTCATGGTCTGTTCGCTGTGGGCGAAGTGGCTTGCGTATCGGTACACGGTGCCAACCGTCTGGGCGGCAACTCGCTGCTCGACCTGGTGGTATTCGGCCGCGCTGCCGGCCTGCACCTGGAAAAGGCCCTGACCGACGGCATCGAATACGATGACGCCACCGACGCCAACATCGAAGCTGCCCTGGCGCGTCTGAACGCTCTGAACGAGCGCACTGATGGCGAAGACGTGGCAACCCTGCGTCGCGAGCTGCAAAGCTGCATGCAGAACTACTTCGGTGTATTCCGTACTGGCGAATACATGCAGAAGGGTATTACCCAGCTGGCTGACCTGCGCAAGCGGATTGCCAACGTCAAGATCAACGATAAGAGCCAGGCGTTCAACACCGCTCGTATCGAAGCCCTTGAGCTGCAAAACCTGCTGGAAGTGGCTGAAGCGACTGCGATCGCCGCCGAGGTTCGTAAAGAATCCCGTGGTGCCCACGCTCGTGAAGACTTTGAAGATCGCGATGACGAAAACTGGTTGTGCCACACCCTGTACTTCCCGGGTGACAAGCGCGTAACCAAGCGTGCCGTGAACTTCTCGCCGAAGACGGTTCCGACGTTTGAACCGAAGATTCGGACTTACTAAGGGTGGCTGCCATGTTGAAAGTCAGTGTTTATCGCTACAACCCTGATCAGGACGCTGCGCCGTTCATGCAGGAATTTGAGGTCGATACCGGTGGTAAAGACCTGATGGTGCTGGATGTGCTGGCCCTGATCAAAGAGCAGGACGAAGGTTTCTCCTATCGTCGCTCTTGCCGTGAAGGCGTCTGCGGTTCCGACGGCATGAACATCAACGGCAAAAACGGCCTGGCGTGTGTTACGCCGCTGTCTGCCGTGGTCAAGAAAGGCAAGCTCGTTGTCCGTCCATTGCCAGGTTTGCCGGTTATCCGTGACCTGGTCGTCGATATGAGCATCTTCTACAAGCAATACGAGAAGGTTAAGCCATTCCTGCAGAACGACACGCCGGCTCCGGCCATCGAGCGTCTGCAGTCCCCGGAAGAGCGCGAGAAGCTCGACGGTCTGTACGAGTGCATCCTGTGCGCTTGCTGCTCGACCTCTTGCCCGTCCTTCTGGTGGAACCCGGACAAGTTCCTGGGTCCAGCTGCACTGCTGCAAGCCTATCGCTTCCTGGCAGACAGCCGTGACACCAAGACGTCCGAGCGTCTGGCTTCACTGGATGACCCGTTCAGCGTATTCCGCTGCCGCGGGATCATGAACTGCGTCAACGTATGTCCCAAAGGCCTGAACCCGACTAAGGCCATTGGTCACATCCGTAATATGCTGCTGCAAAGCGGCGTGTAAGACGTTGTAGCAAAAGCAGGACCGTTGTGCCCGTAAATGCTACGGCGCAGGCTTCAACCGGCGCCGTAGTTTTAACTTGAGCAGCGACTTACAAAGCCGCAGCTCTTATTTTGAAGAAATGAGACAAGCAGGGGCATTCGGGTTGGTACCCGAACTATCAGCGTGATCCTAAGTGGCTTGTTTTGGTCGCTGCACTTGGCCTTTTGCAAGCAAACTCGGTGTTTTCGCCGGTGGTGTCCCCAAATCGAGGGTGACCAAGCATGCAAGAAAGCGTGATGCAGCGCATGTGGAACAGCGGCTATCTTTCAGGTGGTAACGCTGCCTATGTGGAAGAGCTTTATGAGCTCTACCTGCACGACCCTAACGCTGTGCCAGAAGAATGGCGCACCAAATTTCAGACGTTGTCTTCAGACGGCAACGCTGCCACCGATGTATCGCATGCAACAATTCGCGATCAATTTGTGCTGCTGGCAAAGAACCAGCGCCGCGCCCAACCGGTTTCCGCCGGGAGCGTGAGCAGTGAGCACGAGAAGAAGCAAGTTGAAGTACTGCGACTGATCCAGGCCTACCGTATGCGTGGCCACCAGGCAGCCCAGCTTGACCCGCTGGGGCTGTGGCAGCGTCCTGCACCTGCAGACCTGTCGATCAATCACTACGGCTTGACCAATGCCGATCTTGATACGATTTTCCGTGCCGGCGACCTGTTCATCGGCAAAGAGGAAGCGAGCCTACGCGAAATTCACGAAGCGTTGCAGCAGACATATTGCCGCACCATCGGCGCTGAATTTACGCATATCACCGATTCCGAGCAGCGTCACTGGTTCCAGCATCGCCTGGAAGGCGTGCGTGGCCGTCCGGTGCTGTCCGCCGATGTGCGTGGCCACCTGCTTGAGCGCGTAACCGCTGCCGAAGGCCTGGAAAAATACCTGGGCACCAAATACCCGGGCACCAAGCGTTTCGGCCTGGAAGGCGGCGAAAGCCTGATTCCGATGCTCGACGAACTGATCCAGCGTTCCGGTTCCTACGGTACCAAGGAAATCGTGATCGGCATGGCTCACCGTGGTCGCCTGAACGTGTTGGTCAACACCTTCGGCAAGAACCCACGGGAGCTGTTCGACGAGTTCGAAGGCAAGAAGAAGGTCGAGCTGGGTTCCGGTGACGTCAAGTACCACCAGGGCTTCTCGTCCAACGTGATGACCACCGGCGGTGAAGTTCACCTGGCCATGGCGTTCAACCCATCCCACCTGGAAATCGTTTCTCCAGTGGTCGAGGGTTCGGTACGTGCTCGCCAGGATCGTCGCAACGATTCCACCGGTGAGAAGGTCCTGCCGATTTCCATCCACGGTGACGCGGCATTCGCCGGTCAAGGCGTGGTCCTGGAAACGTTCCAGATGTCGCAGACCCGCGGCTTCAAGACCGGCGGTACGGTTCACATCGTTATCAACAACCAGGTTGGCTTCACTATCAGCAACCCGCTGGACGCGCGCTCTACCGAGTACGCGACCGACGTTGCCAAGATGATCCAGGCGCCGATCCTCCATGTGAATGGCGATGATCCGGAAGCCGTATTGTTCGTGACCCAACTGGCCATTGACTACCGCATGCAGTTCAAGCGTGACGTGGTCATCGACCTGGTTTGCTACCGCCGTCGCGGTCACAACGAAGCGGATGAGCCTAGCGGCACCCAACCGTTGATGTACCAGCAGATCACCAAGCAGCGCACCACCCGTGAGCTGTACGCCGAAAGCCTGACCAAGGCCGGCGTGCTGGATGAAGCGCGTGTTCAGGCGAAAATCGATGAATACCGCAACGCGCTGGACAACGGTCTGCATGTAGTAAAAAGCCTGGTCAAAGAGCCGAACAAAGAGCTGTTCGTGGACTGGCGCCCGTACCTGGGCCACGCCTGGACTGCGCGTCACGACACCTCGTTCGATCTGAAGACCCTGCAGGAACTGTCCGCCAAGCTGCTGGAAATCCCGGAAGGCTTCGTAGTACAGCGCCAGGTTGCGAAGATCTACGAAGACCGTCAGAAGATGCAAGCCGGCGGCCTGCCGATCAACTGGGGTTATGCCGAAACCATGGCGTACGCGACCCTGGCGTTCGAAGGTCACCCGATCCGCATGACCGGCCAGGACATCGGCCGTGGTACGTTCTCGCACCGTCACGCGGTATTGCACAACCAGAAAGACGCGGGCACCTACATCCCGTTGCAGCACCTGTATGAAGGCCAGCCACGTTTCGACCTGTACGATTCGTTCCTGTCCGAAGAAGCCGTGCTGGCGTTCGAATACGGTTACTCGACCACCACGCCAAACGCGCTGGTGATCTGGGAAGCCCAGTTCGGCGACTTCGCCAACGGTGCCCAGGTGGTTATCGACCAGTTCATCACCAGCGGCGAGCACAAGTGGGGCCGTCTGTGCGGTCTGACCATGTTGCTGCCACACGGTTATGAAGGTCAGGGTCCGGAGCACTCCTCGGCCCGTCTGGAGCGTTACCTGCAATTGTGCGCCGAGCACAATATCCAGGTGTGCGTGCCGACTACCCCGGCCCAGATCTACCACTTGCTGCGTCGTCAGGTGATCCGCCCGCTGCGCAAGCCGTTGGTAGTGCTGACTCCGAAATCGCTGTTGCGTCACAAATTGGCCATCTCGACCCTGGAAGATCTGGCCGATGGTTCGTTCCAGACCGTTATTCCGGAAATCGACACCCTGGACGCGGCCAAGGTCACTCGCCTGATCCTGTGCAGCGGCAAGGTTTACTACGACTTGCTGGAAAAACGTCGTGCCGAAGGCCGCGAAGACATCGCCATCGTGCGTATCGAGCAGCTTTACCCGTTCCCGGAAGACGACCTGATGGAGGCCATCGCGCCTTACACCAACCTCACCAATGTGGTGTGGTGTCAGGAAGAACCGATGAACCAGGGCGCGTGGTACAGCAGCCAGCATCACCTGCGTCGCAGCATCGGCAACCACAACAAGGCCCTGGGCCTGGAGTACGCCGGTCGTGATGCTTCTGCTGCACCTGCTTGTGGTTATGCATCGATGCACGCCGAGCAGCAGGAAAAACTGCTGCAAGATGCTTTCACTGTTTAACGCCTTCGCGCTGACTGAAACCGAATTTTAAGGACCCACAGATAATGGCTATCGAAATCAAAGCCCCGTCATTCCCGGAATCGGTTGCCGATGGCACCGTTGCCACCTGGCACAAGAAACCAGGCGAGGCCGTCAAGCGTGACGACCTGATCGTCGACATCGAGACTGACAAGGTCGTCCTGGAAGTGTTGGCCGAAGCCGACGGCGTACTGGGTGCCATCGTTGCCGAAGAGGGCGCAACCGTCCTGTCCAACCAGGTCCTGGGCTCGATCGAAGCGGGCAGCGCTGCTGCCGCTGCTCCAGCCGCCGCTGCTGCTCCGGCTGCCGCACCTGCTGCTGCCGCTCCGGCCGCTGGTGGTGAAGATCCAATCGCTGCACCGGCTGCGCGTCAGCTGGCTGAAGAAAACGGCATCAACCTGGCTTCCATCAAAGGCACCGGCAAAGACGGCCGTGTGACCAAGGAAGACGTGGTTGCCGCGGTTGAAGCCAAGAAAAACGCTCCAGCTGCCGCACCTGCCAAGGCTGCTGCCCCGGCTGCCGCTGCTCCTGTGTTCGCCGCTGGCGACCGCACCGAGAAGCGCGTACCGATGACCCGCGTTCGTGCCACCGTGGCCAAGCGCCTGGTTGAAGCACAGTCGAACATGGCGATGCTGACCACTTTCAACGAAGTCGACATGACTGAAGTCATGGCCCTGCGTTCGAAGTACAAGGACCTGTTCGAGAAGTCCCACAATGGCGTGCGCCTGGGCTTCATGTCGTTCTTCGTGAAAGCGGCCACCGAAGCACTCAAGCGCTTCCCGGCAGTCAACGCTTCCATCGACGGCAGCGACATCGTTTACCACGGCTATGCGGACGTCGGCGTTGCCGTCTCCAGCGACCGTGGCCTGGTGGTACCGGTCCTGCGTAACGCCGAGCTGATGAGCCTGGCTGAAATCGAAGGCGGCATCGCTGGCTTCGGCAAGAAAGCCCGTGACGGCAAGCTGACCATCGACGAGATGACCGGTGGTACCTTCACGATCACCAACGGTGGTACTTTCGGTTCGATGATGTCGACCCCGATCGTCAACCCGCCGCAAGCCGCGATCCTGGGCATGCACAACATCATCCAGCGTCCGATGGCCATCAATGGCCAAGTCGTGATTCGTCCGATGATGTACCTGGCACTGTCCTACGATCACCGCCTGATCGATGGTAAAGAAGCCGTGACTTTCCTGGTGACCATCAAGAACCTGCTGGAAGATCCAGCTCGTCTGCTGCTGGATATCTGATAAAGCGGCCGTGAGCCGCAAGTTTCAAGCTGCAAGCAATTGCAGCCTAGCTTGTGGCTCGGGCTTGAAGCTTTTTTGCTAAAGAGGATTTTTTTTCATGTCGCAGAAATTTGACGTTGTAGTGATTGGTGCGGGCCCTGGCGGCTACGTTGCCGCCATCAAGGCCGCTCAACTGGGCCTCTCGACTGCTTGCATCGAAAAATACACTGACAAGGAAGGCAAACTGGCGTTGGGCGGTACTTGCCTGAACGTGGGTTGCATTCCTTCCAAGGCGCTGCTGGACAGCTCCTGGAAATTCCACGAAGCCCAGGACGGTTTTGCCATCCACGGCATCAACCACGCTGGCGTGACCATGGACGTGCCAGCAATGGTCGGCCGCAAGGCCAACATCGTCAAAGGCCTGACCTCTGGCGTTGCTACCCTGTTCAAGGCCAATGGCGTCACTTCCCTGCAAGGTCACGGCAAACTGCTGGCCGGCAAGAAAGTTGAAATCACCAAGCCAGACGGTTCGACCGAAATCATCGAAGCCGAAAACGTGATCCTGGCTCCAGGTTCGCGTCCGATCGACATTCCACCGGCTCCAGTTGACCAGAACGTGATCGTTGATTCGACCGGCGCCCTGGAATTCCAATCGGTACCAAAACGCCTGGGTGTGATCGGCGCTGGCGTTATCGGCCTGGAACTGGGTTCGGTCTGGTCCCGCCTGGGTTCCGAAGTGACTGTGCTGGAAGCCCTGGACACGTTCCTGCTGGCTGCCGACACCGCAGTGTCCAAAGAAGCGCTGAAAACCCTGACCAAACAAGGTCTGGACATCAAGCTGGGCGCTCGCGTGACCGGTTCGAAAGTCAACGGCGAAGAAGTTGTCGTGACCTACACCGACAAGGATGGCGAACAGACCATCACTTTCGACAAGCTGATCGTTGCCGTTGGTCGCCGTCCAGTGACCACTGATCTGCTGGCTTCCGACAGCGGCGTGACCATCGACGAGCGTGGCTTTGTGCATGTCGACGATCACTGCGCTACCACCGTTCCTGGCGTCTATGCCATTGGTGACGTGGTTCGCGGCATGATGCTGGCACACAAGGCATCCGAAGAAGGCATCATGGTGGTTGAGCGCATCAAGGGTCACAAGACCCAGATGAACTACGACCTGATCCCTTCGGTTATCTACACCCACCCGGAAATTGCATGGGTTGGTAAGAACGAACAGCAGTTGAAAGCTGAAGGCGTTGAAGTTAACGTCGGCACCTTCCCGTTTGCCGCTTCTGGCCGTGCCATGGCAGCAAACGACACTGGCGGTTTTGTCAAAGTCATCGCTGATGCCAAGACTGACCGCGTATTGGGCGTCCACGTGATTGGCCCAAGCGCTGCAGAACTGGTTCAGCAGGGCGCTATCGGTATGGAATTCGGCACCAGTGCCGAAGACCTGGGCATGATGGTCTTCTCCCATCCGACCCTGTCCGAAGCGTTGCACGAAGCAGCGTTGGCTGTGAATGGCGGCGCCATCCACATCGCCAACCGCAAGAAGCGCTAAGCGAGATAATAAGAAACCACGGCGGAGTTGCCCGTCGTGAGCCTTGCGCGCAAGACTCACCGCGGAATATCCGCTGGACGCAGTCTTGTGCAGCTTGACCGGGCTTAAGTTCGGCAAGTTGTGCGAGCAGCAGTCACAGGTGGCGCGGCACTCATAATGAGCGCAGCGCCGAATGCGCAGTACCTAACGAAGACGGTAAAAAGCATGAATCTTCACGAGTATCAGGGTAAGCAGCTGTTCGCTGAATACGGCCTGCCAGTTTCCAAGGGCTACGCAGTAGACACCCCGGAAGCAGCAGCAGAAGCTTGCGACAAAATCGGCGGCACCGAGTGGGTTGTCAAAGCCCAGGTCCACGCTGGTGGTCGCGGTAAAGCGGGCGGCGTTAAGCTGGTTCGCAGCAAAGAAGACGCCAAGGCCTTCGCACAGCAGTGGCTGGGCAAGCGTCTGGTGACTTACCAGACTGACGCCAATGGCCAGCCAGTCACCAAGATCCTGGTTGAATCGTGCACTGATATCGCTAAAGAGCTGTACCTGGGCGCTGTCGTTGACCGTTCTAGCCGTCGCATCGTGTTCATGGCTTCCACCGAAGGTGGCGTGGACATCGAGAAGATCGCTCACGAAACCCCAGAAAAAATTCTCAAGGCCACTATCGATCCACTGGTTGGCGCTCAGCCATTCCAGGGTCGCGAGCTGGCTTTCCAACTGGGTCTGGAAGGCAAGCAAGTTGCCCAGTTCGCCAAGATCTTCGTGGGTCTGGCCAAACTGTTCCAGGATCACGATCTGGCCCTGCTGGAAGTGAACCCGCTGGTGATCAAGGCTGACGGCGATCTGCATTGCCTCGACGCCAAGATCAACATCGACGCCAACGCCATGTACCGTCAGCCTAAGCTGAAGACTTTCCACGATCCGTCGCAAGACGATCCGCGCGAAGCGCACGCTGCCAAGTTCGAACTGAACTACGTAGCCCTGGAAGGTAACATCGGTTGCATGGTCAACGGTGCTGGCCTGGCCATGGGTACCATGGACATCGTCAACCTGCATGGCGGCAAACCAGCCAACTTCCTCGACGTGGGCGGTGGTGCTACCAAAGAACGCGTTACCGAAGCGTTCAAGATCATCCTGTCCGACTCCAACGTCGCTGCAGTACTGGTCAACATCTTCGGCGGCATCGTTCGTTGCGACATGATTGCCGAAGGCATCATCGGTGCAGTGAAAGAAGTCGGCGTGAAAATCCCGGTTGTTGTACGCCTTGAAGGTAACAACGCTGAACTGGGCGCTAAAGTACTGGCAGAAAGCGGTTTGAACATCATCGCTGCTACCAGCCTGACCGACGCTGCTCAACAAGTTGTCAAAGCTGCGGAGGGCAAATAATGAGCGTCCTGATCAATAAAGACACCAAAGTTATCTGCCAGGGTATTACCGGTTCGCAAGGTAGCTTCCACACCCAGCAAGCCATCGAATACGGCACCAAGATGGTTGGCGGCGTAACTCCAGGCAAAGGCGGCACCGAGCACCTGGGCCTGCCAGTGTTCAACACCGTGAAAGACGCTGTTGCTCAAACTGGCGCTACCGCCAGCGTGATCTACGTTCCAGCTCCTTTCTGCAAGGACTCCATCCTGGAAGCGGCATTCGGCGGCATCAAGCTGATTGTGTGCATCACCGAAGGCATTCCTACCCTGGACATGCTGGACGCTAAAGTTAAGTGCGACGAGCTGGGTGTTACCCTGATCGGCCCTAACTGCCCAGGCGTGATCACCCCAGGCGAATGCAAGATCGGCATCATGCCTGGTCACATTCACTTGCCAGGCAAAGTCGGTATCGTTTCCCGTTCCGGCACCCTGACCTACGAAGCTGTGAAGCAGACCACTGACGCCGGTTTCGGTCAGTCGACTTGCGTCGGCATCGGCGGTGACCCGATCCCAGGCTCGAACTTCATCGACATCCTGAAACTGTTCCAGGAAGACCCGAAGACCGAAGCGATCGTCATGATCGGTGAGATCGGCGGTTCGGCTGAAGAAGAAGCGGCTGCCTACATCAAGGCACACGTGACCAAGCCGGTTGTTTCCTACATCGCTGGTGTGACTGCCCCTGCGGGCAAGCGCATGGGCCATGCTGGCGCAATCATCTCTGGCGGCAAGGGCACTGCAGACGAAAAGTTTGCTGCCCTGGAAGACGCAGGCGTGAAAACCGTGCGTTCGCTGGCAGACATCGGCAAGGCTTTGTCCGAGCTGACAGGTTGGGCGATCAAGTAAGCCTCGCGCTTAGCTGACGCTTCACCACACAAAGGCCACCTTCGGGTGGCCTTTGTGCATTCTGGGGATGACGCGGTCCATTGTGGGAGCTGGCTTGCCTGCGATTGCATCACCTCGGCTTGCCTGTATTACCGCGCCGTCTGCATCGCAGGCAAGCCAGCTCCCACAGTGGACTGCATTGTTAAGTTAAGTATGAAAACGCGACATCAAAGTGTCGCTTATCGGACAGTGCGCCCCGCAACAGTGCGTTTGTCAGGCAAATTCTGTACGCTAGCCGCCTCTTTATGTGCCAGCATCCCAAAAGGAAGCCGCGTGCTAGACCGGCCGGTCCCCATAAGGGCCGGTAGCATTTCCCTCATCCATAGGGAATCCCTCTCTAAATTCCGATTCAGTAGTGTGGTATTTCCTCAAATGAAAGTGTTGAAAAGCCAGGACATCCTGGCGTTGGGCTTTATGACTTTTGCCCTGTTCGTGGGCGCCGGCAACATCATCTTCCCGCCTATCGTCGGTTTGCAGTCCGGGCCTCATGTCTGGATGGCAGCACTGGGCTTCCTGATCACTGCGGTCGGCCTGCCGGTCGTCACGGTCATCGCCCTGGCCAAGGTCGGCGGTGGCATGGACGCATTGAGCAGCCCCATCGGCAAGGTCGCCGGTGGCATCCTGGCTGCAGCGTGCTACCTGGCTGTCGGCCCGCTGTTCGCCACGCCACGTACTGCAACGGTCTCGTTCGAAGTAGGCCTGGCGCCATTGACCGGTGAAAGCCCGCTGGCCCTGTTCCTCTACAGCTCGGTGTACTTCCTGCTGGTGTTCTTCATCTCCCTGTACCCAGGGCGCCTGCTGGATACCGTCGGCCGTTTCCTCGCGCCATTGAAGATCATTGCGCTGGCGGTACTGGGTATCGCGGCCTTTGCCCTGCCGGCAGGTGATATCGGCGTTGCTACGCCTGAGTACGTCGCCGCACCGTTTTCCCAAGGCTTCATCAATGGCTACCTGACCATGGATACCCTGGGCGCGCTGGTGTTTGGCATCGTCATCGTCAATGCCATTCGCTCCCGTGGCGTCGAGTCTCCACAGTTGATCACCCGCTACGCAATCATTGCCGGGCTGATTGCCGGTGTGGGCCTGGCGCTGGTGTACATCAGCCTGTTCCGTCTCGGTTCGGGCAGCCATGAAGTGGCCGCCGGCGCAGCCAACGGCGCGGCGGTATTGCACGCTTATGTGCAACACACCTTCGGCTCCCTGGGCAGCGGTTTCCTCGCCGTGCTGATCTCCCTGGCGTGCCTGGTCACGGCGGTGGGCCTGACCTGTGCCTGCGCCGAGTACTTCAGCCGGGTGCTGCCACTGTCCTACAAGACCCTGGTAGTGATCCTGGCGGCGTTCTCGCTGTTGGTCTCCAACCTGGGCCTGACCAAGCTGATCGCGTTCTCGATCCCGGTCCTGACCGCCATCTACCCGCCGTGCATCGTCCTGGTGGCCTTGAGCTTCTGCAAGGACTTCTGGCATGAGCATGGCCGCATCCTTGGCCCGGTGATGCTGGTGTCGTTCATCTTCGGTACCATCGACGCGCTCAAGGGCGCCGGCCTGGCCGGTTGGATGCCTGCGCAAATGGCTAACCTGCCATTGAGCGAACAAGGCCTGGCATGGCTGGTGCCTTGTGTGATTACCCTGGTGGCGGCATTCGGGGTTGACCGTATGCTGGGCAAACGCAGCGAAGCCATCGCCTAAAGCGCCCCGTTACACGCTGACATCGAAATGCCCCGTATCAATCGATCCGGGGCATTTTTTATGGGCGATGGGCAGTGTCTTTTTTTGTGGGCTAACGTCGAACGGGTACGCAATTCTAAAGCTCAAGCGCGGTTGGTGTAGGAGCCGGCTTGCCAGCGATAGCGGTATATCGGTCGGCCTGATACTGACTGAAAGGACGCCATCGCCGGCAAGCCAGCGCCCACATTGACCGAGTTAGCCAGCCCTATTGTTCAGAGGACCCGCATGTCGTTCGTCGAAGCCAACCTGATTCACTTGCTTGCCGCGCTATGGTTCGTCATCTGCTGGGGCGGCTATACCCGCTACGCCAGTTGGAAAGCCCGGGACACTGCTTGTCTTGCCAGTGTGTTGCACCTGTATCGCGAGGACTGGATGCGCCGCATGCTCCTGCGGGACAACCGCATCGCCGACGCCAGTGTGATCGGTAACCTGGAGCGCAACGCCTCGTTCTTCGCCTCCAGTACCCTGATCATCCTCGCCGGTATCCTCACCGTGCTGGGGGCTTCGGAGCGCGCGGTATCGCTGCTGGCGGACATTCCCATGGTGCAACAGGCATCCCAGGGCATGTCGGAGATCAAGCTGCTGTGCCTGGCCCTGGTGTTTGTCTATGCCTTCTTTACTTTCAGTTGGTGCATGCGCCAGTACAACTTCGCGGCGATCCTGATTGGCTCGGCGCCGATGGTCGGTGAGCGTCACGTCTCCGAGCAGGAGCGCAAGGCGTTTGCCTCGCGGGCGGCGCGGGTGATCTCGATGGCTGCCAACCAGTTCAACTTCGGTCTGCGTTCCTATTACTTCGGCATGACCATGCTTGCCTGGTTTGTCAGCCCCTGGCTGTTCATGCTGATGAGCAGCGGGGTGGTGCTGGTACTGTACCGGCGCGAATTTCATTCTGACGTTCTGGAGGTGATGGTCTATACCCCTACAGAGGCACCGATGCCTGAAGCGCCCAAGGAGGCAATATCGTGAATATTCCGTTCTGGTGTGTATTTATCAGCGCACTGCTGATTTTCGTGGCGCGCATGCCGGTGGGCAAGGCCATGAAAGAGCAGGGGGGGTATGACAACCACCTTCCACGCCACCAACAGGCACAGTTGACCGGCTTCGGCGCGCGGGCAGTGGCTGCGCATCAAAACAGTTTTGAAGCTTTTATCTTGTTTGCGGTGGGAGTCTTGATGGCTCATACCACCCAGACCCAGGGCTACCTGATTGACTGGCTGGCGATCATCTTTGTGATTGCGCGGGTAATCTATCTGGCCTGCTATTGGGCCGACTTGGCCTGGCAACGCAGCCTGGTGTGGTTGGTGGGGTTGCTTTGCTCACTATTGTTGATGGTTAGTCCTACATTTCGCACTTTGCTGATCTGATAAAAGTCCCGCACAAAGTAAAGCCCGCTATTTAAGCGGGCTTTCTTTTGCAACATGGTATTTAAACCGCGGTATCAGGAACCGGTTGCAGGTGTAGCTGGAGCAGCTTCTTTAGCGGCGGCTGCGTCAGATTCAGCTTGGGCTTTGGCGGCTTCGGCGTTTTCTTTTGCAGCGTCGTTCACTTTATCCTGAGCTTCGCTCATTTTTTCTTGAGCTTGTTCAGCATGCTGGTTGGCATCCTGAGCTTTGTCCTCGGATTTTTTATCGCAGGCAGCGAGGCCAAGGGCGGCAGCCAACATCAAGGAAACAGCGAAAGTCTTGCGCATGGGGTGTTTCTCCTTATTGAAGATATCTACTGGCCTTTCGAGCATGGGGTGCCTGCATTAGTTCCTTTAATCCCACAGATATATAAGACGTTTCGCCAAGGAACTTTCTTCCGGGGTATTTCTTTCGCCGGATCACTACTAATAAGAGTCTTTATCCAATGACCGATAGCCCCCTTTTAGAGCGTGCCGCACGGTTTGTCTCGGCCCTGCGTCACTGTCAGGTGCTGGGCATCGAGGTGCATGATGCAAACGCCGAGGGCATGACCCTGCGCTTGCCCTACAGCCCGCAGATCGTCGGCGATCCACAAACCGGGATCATCCATGGCGGCGCCTTGACCTCGCTGATGGACACGGCTTGTGGCATGGCAACCCTGTGCGTGTTGCCGGAGTTCGAGGTCTGCCCGACCCTGGATCTGCGCATTGACTACATGCACCCGGCCGAACCTCACAAGACGGTGTTCGGCTTTGCCCAATGTTATCGAGTGACCAGCGATGTGATTTTCACCCGTGGTTTTGCCTACCAGGACGACCCCCAGCAGCCGATTGCCCATGTGGTGGGTACGTTCATGCGTATGGGCAAACGGTTGAAGGGTACCAAGGGATTGGGCAGCAGCATCAAGGGAGAACAGGCATGACCCATCAATTCAAGACCCGGATGCAGCAGGCCCACCAACGCGGCGACTATAAGGCGTTGCTCGAGCTGATTCCCTACGCCCGACTGATCGGCGTCGAGTGCACGCGCCTGGGGGATGAGTTGTTGTTCCGCATGCCGGCCAACAAGGACAATATTGGTAACCCGATATTGCCAGCTATCCATGGTGGCGTGATCGCAGGCTTTATGGAGTTGTCGGCGGCCTTTCATCTATGGGTGGCCACGCAGGCCCCGGGGGTTGAAAAAGGCCTGCCCAAGATCGTCGATTTTTCCCTGGATTACCTACGGGCCGGGCAGTTTCGCGACACTTACGCCACCTGCCAGGTATGGCGTCAGGGACGGCGTGTGGCCAATGTGGCAATCACCGCCTGGCAAAGCACCCCGGCCGAGCCTATCGCCACCGCTCGTGCGCATTTCAAGATTCAGGAGCAGGGCCACCCTTGAAATCCTGGTCTTAGCCCCCAACTTTGATGACAACCCGCCGCCAACCCTCTCGGGCGCGGCCACTGCCATCCAATTGGAGTTTGATGACCATGAGTGTGGAAACTCAAAAGGAAACCCTGGGCTTCCAGACCGAGGTGAAGCAGCTGCTGCACCTCATGATCCATTCGCTGTATTCCAACAAGGAAATCTTCCTTCGCGAATTGATCTCGAACGCCTCTGACGCTGTCGACAAATTACGTTTCGAAGCCCTGTCCAAGCCTGAGTTGCTGGAAGGTGGCGCGGAACTGAAAATCCGTGTGAGCTTCGACAAGGACGCCAAGACCGTCACCCTCGAAGACAACGGCATCGGCATGAGCCGTGAAGACGCGATTACCCATTTGGGCACCATCGCCAAATCCGGCACCGCCGATTTCATGAAGAACCTCTCGGGCGACCAGAAGAAAGATTCGCACCTGATCGGCCAGTTCGGCGTGGGCTTCTATTCGGCCTTTATCGTCGCCGACAAAGTTGAAGTGTTCAGCCGCCGCGCCGGTCTTGATGCCAGCGAAGGCGTGCACTGGTCCTCCAAAGGCGAGGGCGAATTCGAAATCGCCACCGTTGATAAGGCTGACCGCGGTACCCGTATCGTGCTGCACCTCAAGGCCGGTGAAGACGAATTCGCCGATGGCTGGCGCCTGCGCAACATCATCAAGAAGTACTCCGACCATATCGCGCTGCCCATCGAATTGCCGAAAGAACAAGCGGCTGTCGAAGGCGAGGAGACCCCAGCCCAGGAATGGGAAGTGGTCAACCGCGCCAGCGCCCTGTGGACCCGTCCGCGCACTGAAGTGAAGGACGAGGAATACCAGGAGTTCTACAAGCACATCGCCCATGACTACGAAAACCCGCTGAGCTGGAGCCACAACAAGGTTGAAGGCAAGCTGGAATACAGCTCGCTGCTGTACGTCCCGGCCCGTGCTCCGTTCGACCTGTACCAGCGCGAAGCGCCCAAGGGCCTGAAGCTGTACGTACAGCGCGTATTCGTGATGGATCAGGCGGAGTCCTTCCTGCCGCTGTACCTGCGCTTTATCAAGGGCGTGGTGGACTCCAACGACCTGTCGCTGAACGTGTCGCGGGAAATCCTGCAGAAAGACCCGATCATCGACTCCATGAAGTCGGCGTTGACCAAGCGTGTGCTGGACATGCTGGAAAAGCTGGCGAAGAACGAGCCTGAGCAATACAAAGGCTTCTGGAAAAACTTCGGCCAGGTCATGAAAGAAGGCCCGGCGGAAGATTTTGCCAACAAGGAAAAAATCGCCGGCCTGCTGCGTTTTGCCTCGACTCAAGGTGAAGACGGCGAGCAGGTTGTGTCCCTGGCCGAGTACCTGGCGCGCGCCAAGGAAGGTCAGGACAAGATCTACTACCTGACTGGCGAAACCTACGCCCAGGTCAAGAACAGCCCGCACCTGGAAGTCTTCCGCAAGAAAGGCATCGAAGTGCTGCTGCTGACCGACCGTATCGACGAGTGGCTGATGAGCTATCTCAGCGAGTTCGACGGCAAATCCTTTGTCGACGTGGCCCGTGGTGACCTGGACCTGGGTAACCTGGATTCGGAAGAGGACAAAAAAGCCGCTGAAGAAGTGGCCAAGTCCAAGGAAGGCCTGGTTGAACGCATCAAGACCGCCCTGGGCGATGCTGTCAGCGAAGTGCGGGTTTCCCACCGTCTGACCGATTCCCCGGCGATCCTGGCCATCGGCGAGCAGGACCTGGGCATGCAGATGCGCCAGATCCTCGAAGCCAGCGGGCAGAAGGTGCCGGATTCCAAGCCGATCTTCGAATTCAACCCGGCTCACCCGCTGATCGAGAAACTCGACGGCGAGCAGAGTGAAGAGCGCTTTGGCGACTTGTCGCACATCCTCTTCGACCAGGCGGCCCTGGCTGCAGGGGACAGCTTGAAAGACCCGGCCGCTTATGTGCGCCGACTGAACAAGCTGTTGGTTGAACTGTCGGTTTAACAACGCTGCAAGAAAACCCCGCTTCGGCGGGGTTTTTCGTTATGGCTCTGCTGTAGGCGCGAGCTTGTCTCCTACAGGGAACCGCGTTAATCCATTCTCACTGGAGTAAATGATGAGCCAAGTCACCGTGCGTTCCGTGGTCTATCAGATTGATGGCCAGCCTTATGAAAGCCGCCTGGCCTTCGACGCCAGCCACAAGGGCCCGCTGCCGGGCCTGTTGATGGCGCCGAACTGGATGGGCGTCAGCGCCGGCGCCGAAGAGATCGCCAAGGCCGTAGCCGCCAAGGGCTATGTGGTGTTGATCGCCGATCTGTATGGGCAGCAGGTGCGCCCGTCCAATGGCGATGAGGCCGGGGCGGCGATGATGCCGTTGAAAAATGACCGTGGGCTGCTGAACACGCGCATGCAGGCGGCCTTTGAGCAACTGCAAGGCCAGGTCGAAGCTGCTGTCGATACCTCGAAGCTGGCGACCTTTGGCTTCTGCTTTGGTGGTTGCTGCGCTTTGGAGTTGGCGCGTACCGGTGCGGCGTTGAAGGCTGCGGTGTCGTTCCATGGCACCCTGGATACGCCAAACCCGGCGGACGCGAAGAATATCAAGGGGTCAGTGCTGGTGTTGCATGGTGCTAGCGATCCGTTGGTGCCCAGGGAGCAACTGCCTGCATTTGAAGATGAGATGAACGCGGCCGGTGTCGATTGGCAATTGCTCAGCTACGGCGGCGCGGTGCATTCGTTCACCGATCCCCATGCCAATGTGCCGGGCAAGATGATGTACGACGCCAAGACGGCTGGGCGGGCGTTCCAGGCGATGCATAATTTGTTGGATGAAGTGTTCGGGGGCTGAGTCTTCAGCGCCTGTCAGGGTTTCATCGCGGCATCGGTATCTACACAACTTTGCCGCAACGCCTAAATCCAGGCAGATAGCGCAGTTGTGGCGAGCGGGCTTGTCGGAACGCCGCATCGCCCGCGCTGGGCTGCGAAGCAGCCCTAAACCCTGCCATCATGGTTTACCTGAAGAAACGCGGCGGGTTTTTTGGGGCTGCTTCGCAGCCCAGCGCGGGCGATGCGGCGTTCCGACAAGCCCGCTCGCCACGGGGGGCGTCAGTTTCTGAAAGTTGTGTAGATACCTATGCTCATCGCGGCAAGCCCGCTCCCACACTTACGGTGTTCACAAATCAACATGTGGGAGCGGGCTTGCCCGCGATAGCTACCTCAATGGCAACTCAATTCTCCCGCTTTCCCCCGGCACCGTCGGCCAATCCCCGGCCGCCCAGCGCTGGCGCGCCTGTTCGATCAACGCCGGATCACTGGCGACAAAATTCCAATTGATCCGCCGTGGCCCGTCCAGCGGCGCGCCACCGAAGATCACCAGGTGGCATTCGGTCTCGGCAAACAGCGCCATGCTCTGGCCTGCCGGCAGCACCACCAGGCTATGGGCCTGCACCGGTTCGCCGTCCAACTGCGCATCACCGTCGAGCACGTACACCGCCCGTTCCTCATGTTCATCAGGAATCAGCAGGGTGGTGGCGGTTTGCATATGAACCTCGGCATACAGCGTCGGCGACAGCACGGGCACCGGTGACTCCAGGCAGAAGCCACTGCCGGCGATCAAGCGGATCGTCACGCCCAGGTTGTCGCTGACCGGCAGGCTGGTGGCGGGGTGATGGCTGTAATGCCCCGGGCCCTGCTCATGGGCCTTGGGCGATGCCAGCCACACCTGCAGGCCGTGCAGGTTAAAACCCTTGGCCTTGAGCGCGTCGGGCGTGCGTTCGACGTGGGCGATGGCGCTGCCCGCAGTCATCCAGCTGACATCGCCGGCCTGCACCACTTGGTCGGAGCCGAGGCTGTCCCTGTGCAGCAGTTCGCCTTCAAACAGGTAGGTGAGGGTAGAGAGGCCGATATGCGGATGCTGGCGGATATTCATGCCGCTGCCGGGCGCGTAGCGGGTCTGGAGCATATGGTCGAAAAACACGAAGGGCCCAACGCTGCGGCACTCTCGCGAGGGCAGCGGGCGCAGGATAGGTTGGCCTTCGACATCTTCTGGGCGCGGGCGGATCACGGTCACGGTGGTCATGGAGCATCCCTGTCTGAGCGGGTTCGTAGGGCTTGAGCATAACCCGCCAGACAGGGAACCGGTGTTATTGGCTGAATGCACCTTCGGCGAGCTGGGTCTCGATGTTGATCTCGGCGGTGGTCATCAGTTTATGCACCGGGCACTTGTCGGCCACGCGGTGCAGTTCAGCGCGCTGCTCGTCGGTGAGCACGCCCTTGAGGGTCAGCTTGACGTTGAGCTTGTATTTGCCCTTTTGCTCCTCGCTGCTGTCATGGGTCACTTCCACGGTCACGCCAGTCAGGGGGATGTCTTTTTTCTGTGCATACAGTTTGACGGTCAGGGCTTTGCACGAGGCCAGCGCGGCGTCGAAGTAATCGTGGGGCGAGGGCGCCGAGTCGTCGCCACCCAGGCTCTTGGGCAGGTCGGTAAACAGCTCGTGGTTATTGATGTTGACGCTATGGCGAAAGTTCTCGGTGTTCAGCGTGTTGACGATAACGGGCATGGTAAACCTCACAAGGTGGCAGGATGAACGTCATGCAGTTATAGAGCATGCTGGCATCGGAGTGTTCCGCGTTTTTTGCCGGATGAACCCTGGCAAGTCACCGGCGGTCTACCTCACTTAACCTGGATTGAGATTTTATCGTGCCCTGGACCCACCTGACCCTTGCCCTCTTGCTTAGCGCCAGCAGCCTGGCCGTGAACGCCCGCGACTATGCCTACAGCGACGCGCACCTGCATTACGTCGACTTCTTCCAGGAGACGGCAGGCATGGACAAGCTGCTCAAGGCCATGGCGGCCAATCGCATCGAGCATGTGATGATTTCCGGCGTGCCCGTGGCGAAGAAATGGCATGAAGACGAGCCCAAACGCCCGCGCTATTACGCCGGTGATGACGCGGATGCCTATTGGTACAGCGCCACCGATGTGATCGTGGCCGCTGCGGTCAACAAGCTGACCGCCGAACAGCGCCAGTATTTCCATCCGTTCCTCAGCGGCTTCAACCCTAACGACAAGAACTCCGAGGCCCATATCCAGCGCATGCTCGACCTCAATCCAGGGCTGTGGCAGGGCATCGGTGAAGTCTTCACCCGCCACGATGATCTAACGGCGCTGACCTCCGGCGACACGCCACGGGCCAATAACGAGGCCATGACGCGGATCTATCACCTGGCCGCCGAGAATGACCTGCCGGTGCTGGTGCATTCCAACATCACCTCCAAGCGCGAGCGCAATCCTCTGTATCTGGCAGAGATCGAAGAGCCGCTGCGCAATCATCCGCACACCCGGTTTATCTGGGCCCATGCCGGCACCAGCATGGAGATCCACCGGCACCAGACACAGCTGGACTTCCTGCTGCCGACCCTGAGCCGGATGCTGGAGGCCTATCCCAACCTGTACGTCGACCTGTCCTGGAGCGTGCTCAACCCCTATTTGCTGGATGAGGCGGGAAAGCCCCGGCCGGAGTGGCTGAAGCTGGTAGAGCGGTTCCCGGAGCGCTTTATGCTGGGGTCTGATGTTGTAGGGCGGTTCAACAAACTGGGTAAGGAAATGCGTAGCTTCAATCCTTTCCTTGATGCCTTGCCTGAAGACGTTGCGCGAAAAGTTGCGCGGGACAATTTCCTCGCGATTTTGCCCAAGGCGCGCTGATCGGGTTTGTCATCGTCCCGTCATACCGGTGTCATAAGCTCCCGCCATCTCACTCAAGGAGCCCACTATGCACCTCACCCGTTTAAGCGCCCTGGCGGCATTGATGATGATCAGCGGCCTGGCCAGTGCCGAAGTCCGTATCGAAGGCCCGGTGGAATTCGGCGTGTTTGAAGGACCCAAAGCCGAGCTGCAGTCGGGCGAGCGCGTATTGCGGCGCAGCAACGAACAGATCCAGGCCACCACCGAGGTGCCGGCCAAGCTGGGCACCAAGTTTGGCCTGCGCTACCAGTTGCTGGGCAAGGTCGCCGAAGATACCCCGCTGACCTTGCTCTACTTCACCCCCGGCATCCGCACGGCCGACGGCCAGCGCCATGACAAATTCGAAGTGACCCAGAAACTGGTGCCCGGTGCGCCTCAGGACGTGATGGCCTATGAGTTCACCGAAAGCCACGAAGTGGTGCCGGGCGAATGGCGATTCATGGTGTTCCAGGGTGACCGCTTGCTGACACAGAAGAGCTTTACCGTGCGCTGAATCGCTACAGTCATGCAGTCGTTGGATAAAGGCGTTTTGATATCGCGTTTTCGTCTTACGCAAAAAGTCGAAGACGCCGATACCTTTCATGAGCAACCCGCTGCAGGTGGATGCAGCGCTCTTGAAAGGAATCAGCGCAATGAGTATCAGAAGTCTCAATATCGCTCCGCGTGCAGGCCTGGGTTTTGGATTGTTGGCGTTGATGGTGTTTGTGCTGGGCGGGTTCGCCTTGATGCAAATGGCCAATATGCGCGAGCAATCGGACCAGGTGGAAACCAACTGGCTGCCCAGCGTGATGGCCGTCGGCGAAATGAATCAGGACCTGCTGCGGGTGCGGGCCTTGACCTTGCGTCTACTGGTCAACCGCGACCCGCAGGCGGTGGCGCAGAATGAACAGAAAATCAGCGATATCAAAAAGCAGCTGCACAACGCGCAGTCGCTGTATGACGCGCTGATCGTCCTGCCCCAGGAGCGAGTGCTGTTCGACCGCTTCAAGGTCGAGGAGCAGCAATACCTGCAACGCCAGGAGCAGGTCATGGCGTTCTCCCGGCAGAATCAGGTGGAGGAGGCGATCAAGGTGGTCAACGGCGAGATGAATCATCTGGCCGATGCCTTGGCCGGCACCCTCGGCGAACTGGTCACACTCAACAAGGACAGCGCCAACCAGGCGGCAGACTTGGCCCAGCGGGTATTCAGTCAGTCGCGAATCTGGGTGATCGGCATGATCGCCGTGACCGCGCTGATTACCATCGCCCTGGCCGTTTTGTTGACCCGCAGTATCGTGTTGCCACTGGCACAGTCGGTGAGGGTCGCCCAGGGGGTCGCCAGCGGCGACTTGACCGGCGAGATCACCGTCAGCGGCAAGGACGAGCCAGCGCGCCTGCAACAGGCGCTCAAGAGCATGCAGGAAAATCTGCGCGAGACGATCCGGCGCATTTCCGACTCTTCCAACCAACTGGCTTCTGCTTCCGAGGAACTCAGTAGTGTCACCGAAGACGCCACCCGTGGCCTGCACCAGCAAAGCCAGGAAATCGAACAGGCCGCCACGGCGGTCAACCAGATGACCGCAGCGGTGGAGGAGGTGGCCAGTAACGCAGTAGCCACCTCACAGGCCTCGCGGGAGTCCGATCGCATTGCCCAGCACGGGCGCGAGCAGGTGCACCAGACGGTGTTGTCGATCGAGTCCCTGGCCGACGACGTGACCGCCAATGCCACCCAGGTCGAGGACTTGGCGCAGAAGGTGTACGGCATCAGCAAGGTATTGGATGTGATTCGCTCCATTGCCGAACAGACCAATCTGCTGGCGCTGAATGCGGCGATCGAGGCGGCGCGGGCGGGCGAGGCCGGGCGGGGTTTTGCGGTGGTCGCCGATGAAGTGCGGGCCCTGGCCCATCGCACCCAGCAATCGACTCGGGAAATCGAACAGATGATCGGTGGGATTCAGCAGGGCACCGATCAGGCCGTCAGTTCCATGCAACAGAGTAATGGCCGGGCACGTGCGACCCTGGACATTGCCAAGTCAGCAGGCACAGCGTTGGAGGAGATTGCCTCGGCGTTCACCCTGATCAACGAGCGCAACCTGGTGATCGCCAGCGCGTCGGAGCAGCAGGCGGCGGTGGCGCGGGAAGTGGACCGCAACCTGATGAATATCCGCGACCTGGCGATGCAGACATCGGCGGGGGCCAATCAGACCAGTGCGGCGAGCCATGAGTTGTCGCGGTTGGCGGTGGACCTGAACAGCATGGTGGCGCGGTTTTCGGTGTAGGGCTGAAGATCGCCATCGCAGGCAAGCCAGCTCCCACATTTGACCGCGTTGGAATGCGATCAATGTGGGAGCTGGCTTGCCTGCGATGAAGGCGACACGGTCCAGCATTAACCCCGCCCAATAAAAAACGCCCCGAACCAGTCGGGGCGTTTTCACATGCACAACCTGCGGGGAATTACTTACCCTGCCAGCGTTTCAGTACCAAGGTGGCATTGGTGCCACCAAAGCCGAAGCTGTTGCTCATGACCGTGTTGATGGTGGCATCTTCACGGGTCTTGGTCAGGATCGGCATATCAGCAACGGCTGGGTCCAGCTCTTCGATGTTGGCCGAGCCCGCCATGAAGTTGCCTTCCATCATCAGCAGGCAGTAGATCGCTTCGTGAACGCCTGCAGCGCCCAGGGAGTGACCCGACAGGCTCTTGGTGGAGCTGATGGCTGGAGCCTTGTCGCCGAATACCGCACGTATGCCTTCCATTTCCTTGGAGTCGCCCACCGGAGTGGAGGTGCCATGGGTGTTCAGGTAGTCGATGGGCGTATCGACGGTGGCCATGGCCATCTGCATGCAACGAATGGCACCTTCGCCGCTTGGCGCAACCATGTCGTAGCCGTCGGAAGTGGCGCCGTAGCCGACGATTTCCGCGTAGATCTTCGCGCCACGGGCCAGAGCGTGTTCCAACTCCTCGACCACGACCATGCCGCCGCCGCCGGCGATGACGAAACCGTCACGCTTGGCATCGTAGGCCCGGGAGGCTTTTTCCGGGGTTTCGTTGTACTGGGTGGACAGTGCGCCCATGGCGTCGAACAGGAACGACTGGCTCCAATGTTCTTCTTCACCGCCACCGGCGAATACGATGTCTTGCTTGCCCAACTGGATCTGCTCGACAGCGGTACCAATGCAGTGGGCACTGGTGGCGCAGGCGGAGGAGATCGAGTAGTTCACGCCCTTGATCTGGAATGGAGTGGCCAGGCACGCGGAAACGGTGCTGCCCATGGTCCGCGTGACGCGGTACGGGCCAACGCGCTTGACGCCTTTCTCGCGCAGGATGTCCAGCGCTTCCATCTGGTTCAAGGTCGACGCGCCGCCGGAGCCAGCGATCAGGCCGGTGCGCACGTTGGATACCTGGTCGTCGCTCAGGCCGGAGTCGGCGATTGCGTCTTTCATGGCCAGGTAGGCATAAGCTGCGGCGTGGCCAACGAAGCGATAGATCTTGCGATCGATCAGTTCTTCGAGGGGGAGGTCGATGGAGCCGGAAACCTGGCTACGCAGACCCATTTCGGCATATTCCGGGTTGAAGCGGATGCCAGGGCGACTTGCACGCAGGTTAGCGGAGACGGTCTCTTTGTCATTGCCCAGGCACGAAACGATGCCCAGACCAGTGATAACGACGCGGCGCATGCGGATAACCCTTAAAAGTTGTCAGTGGAAGTAAACACGCCGACGCGAAGGCCTTCGGCGGTGTAGATCTCGCGACCGTCGACGCTCACCGAGCCATCGGCGATGGCCAGGTTCAGCTTGCCCTTGAGGACGCGCTTGATCTGAATGTTGTAGGTGACTTTCTTGGCGGTCGGCAGGACCTGGCCAAAGAACTTCACTTCGCCCGAACCCAGGGCGCGACCGCGGCCCGGCAGGCCTTGCCAGCCAAGGAAGAAGCCGACCAGTTGCCACATGGCATCAAGGCCCAGGCAGCCCGGCATGACCGGATCGCCTTCGAAATGGCAGGCGAAGAACCACAGGTCCGGGGTGATATCCAGCTCGGCGACCAATTCACCTTTGCCGTACTTGCCACCCTCTTCGCTGATATGGGTGATGCGATCCACCATCAGCATATTCGGGGCGGGCAGTTGCGCGTTACCTGGGCCGAACAGCTCACCGCGACTGCAGCGCAGCAGGTCTTCCCGGGTAAAGGCGTTTTGTTTGGTCATGCGAGCTCCTCAATAATCCCATGCGGCAGGGCCGGGTAAATCTTCCCGACCGACTGAAGCGTGCTTGCCTCACGTCGGCAGCCTACAGGTAGACTATTGCGTTGTAGTGAAAGTCACAGCATCAAGGACATGAATGTACACTTGTGCACTGAAATTTTAAACCGGACTTATTTATAGGCCCGCTTGGGTGCCTAAGACTGCCGCACTTTCGTCTTTCACGCCAGTCGCAGTTGGCTGATGGTGCCCATCTAATGCACCCAGCGTTGCAGGATTTGCTGCAAATCCGTGCGTTTGAACGGCTTGGCCAGGTAATCGTTCATTCCTGCGGCCAGGCATGCCTCGCGATCACCCTGTAGCGCGTTGGCCGTCAGGGCAATGATCGGCAGGTCGGCGCAGCCGGGCAGCTGGCGGATCTGGCGTGTCGCTTCATAGCCGTCGATCACCGGCAGCCGGCAGTCCATCAGGATCGCCGTGAAAATCAGGCTTTCGGCGCTGCGAATCGCTTCGGCGCCATCGGTGGCGATGCTCACCTCGAACCCCAGGCTGCGCAGCATGGCTTCGACCACGGTGCGGTTGACCGGATTATCCTCCACCAGCAACACATGGCGGCCTTCACCGGCGCTGGCTTTGTGCTGGGTGTCCGGGGCGATCTGCGGCAGGCTCTGCTGGTAGATCGCCAAGGGGATTTCCAGGGTGAACACCGACCCCAGGCCTTCCTCGCTCTGGGCACGCAAGGTGCCGCCCATGCGCTCGGCCAGGGTGCGGGCAATCGGCAGGCCCAGGCCGGTGCCACCGTAACGCCTGGAGATAGAACTGTCCGCCTGCTGAAAGGCGTCGAACATCAGTTCCAGGCGCTCGGCCGAGATGCCAATCCCTGTGTCGCGTACCGTGCAGGTAAACCACAGCAGCTCATGGTCCAGGGTCTGCCAGTTGGGCTCGACGCTGACCGTGCCTTGCTCGGTGAACTTCAGCGCATTGCCGATCAGGTTCACCAGGATCTGGCGGATCCGCGTCGGGTCGCCCTGTACGCGCAAAGCGTCCATGCCCGGCGGGATCGACAATTCCAGGGCCAGCCCGCGTTGTATGGCGCTGTGCTGGAAGGACTGGGCGCAACTGTTGATCAGGTCCACCAGGTTGAACGGAATATGCTCAAGCTCCAGGGCTGAGCGTTCGATACGCGAGAAGTCGAGGATATCGTTGATGACTTTGAGCAGGTGTTCGGTGGACTCCGAAGCCAGTGCGGCGTACTCGGTCTGCTCGTCGGTCATGGACGTGGTTTCGAGCAATTGCAGCATGCCCAGCACACCGTTCATCGGTGTGCGCAGTTCATGGCTCATCATCGCCAGGAAGTCGGACTTGGCACTGTTGGCGCGCTCGGCCTCTTCCCGTGTCTGGATCAATTGGGCCATGGCCTGCTGCTGTTCACGGCTGGCGTGGTGCAGGCCTTCGGCGAGGTTGTTGATATGCCGTGACAGGTCGCCCAGCTCGGAGTCGTCGACAATCGGCAGTGGGGTCTTGTAGTCCCCCTGCTGGATCGCCTTGACCGCATTGCCCATGGCGCTGATCGGTTGCGACAGGCTGGCGGCCAGGCGCCGTGCCAGCAGGAAGGTAAAGAGCAGGGCAAACAGTGCGAGGATTGCGGCCTTGAAGAGGATTTCCTGTTGGCGCTGGCTGAAGGCGTCATTGGACATGCCGACGATCACCCGGCCCAGATAGTCGGCCCGTGGCGCCTTGGGTTGCGCGGTGCTGTCCTGGAAAAAGTCGTTGCCCAGCTGGATATGCTGCAGGCGGATCGGCGCCTGGAAGATCTTTACCGACAGCGAGCGGTCGTGCTTTTCCGAGGGCTGCTCGACGTACACCAGGATGTTTTCTGCGCTGTCCTGGATTTCCAGGAAGCGCACATGGGGCGTGGCCAGGGTGGCCCGCAGCAGGCTGTCGAGCACGTCGTTGTTGCCCGAAATCACGCCGTACTCGGTGGCCGGGGCCAGTTGGTTGGCGATCAGTTGGCCGGTGTGGTCCAGTTCCTGGCGCAGATCCTGGATCCGCACGAAGGTAAAGAAGCTGATTAAAAGCAGGGTCAGCAACAGGGCCGGGCCCAGGGTGATGATCTGGGTACGGGTGTTGATATCCCAACGGCGACGCAAGGTCATGGGTGTTTCTCCCCTTCGGCCAATCGGGTCGCGACGGCGGTTTCGTCCACCTGTTCGATTCCCAGCGAGCGCGCCACTTGCGGGTTGCCCACGACTTTGAAGTGATCCGGGTACAGCGAGCGCGGCCAACCGGACTGCGGGCGATCGAGCAGGCGGTCAAGCACATTCAGCCAGTCGGCCTGGTCGCTGTAGGTGCTGGCCAGGCTGCCGGCCCGCACGAAGCCGGCGTTGGGCCCGATCAGTGGCAATTGCCTGGCGTAGCTGCTCAACAGCAGGTTTTTCACGGTTTTGGGGTTGTACAACTGCGGATCATCCAGCCCTAGTAATACATCGCTGTTTTTGAACAGGCTGAGCAGCGGGCGGCTGTCGTTGATGTTGTCCCAGTGCTGGGCGACGATTTCCAGGCCCAGGGCCGCCGCATGCTGGCGCAGCTCCGGCAGCAGGAATTCGCTATCGCTGCCGTACAGCACGCCAATGCGCCGGGCCTGGGGCAGGATATTGGCGATCAGGCGCAACTGCCGGTCCACCGGCGGGTCGCTCCACAACAGGCTGATCTTGGCGGGCACATGATTGCCCAGGCGCTCGCGGGCTTGCAGGCGGCTGATGCGCAGCACCAGCGTCGCCGGGCCCTGGGTGTCCTGCAGGCGCCAGTCGAGGCTGGGCAGGTCCAGCAGGATCAGGCGGGTGCTGCCCGGCAGTTGGCCGGGGGCGGGCATGTCTGGCAGGGCCTTGAACGTGACGCTGTCGGCAGGACGTTGCTCGCGCAGGGCCTGGGCGAAGGCCTGTACACCGGGGCCATCCTCGGCGGCGGTCAGCAGGATTTCGGCGCTCCACGCGGGCATGGCCAATGCCAGGCTGGCAAGCAGCAGGCAGCGGCGCCAGAACCTGGCGCCAAAGAGGGCGCTCATCCTTGACTGGGCAGGGTTCATGTCAGAACTCTAACTCGGCACTGAAGTAGAGCACATGGCGCTGGTCGTAGTTATTGTCGAGCTGGGTGGTGGGCTGGTGGTCGAGGCGTTGTTGCAGCATGCCGGCCAGCTCCAGGTTGGCCTTGCCCAGGGCGATGCGTTTGGCGACCCGCATGTCGACCCGTTCAAAGCGATATTGGTTGAGTGCATCGTTGCCATAATAGAACAGCGCACTGGACCAGCCATGGCCCCATTCGCGCATCCAGCCCGCCGAACCGCTGTTGCGCGCGGTCTGTTGCCGGTCCAGCGGGTTGCTGGCGTCGGCATCCACATAAGCATAGGTCAGGCGCAGGCGGTCGGCGGTACTCAGGTGCCAGTCCAATTGGGTCTCGGTGCCGGTAAAGCGCGAGCTGTTACTGTTGCTGGCGATGTATTGGTTATTGCGCAAGGGCTCGCTGATCATGCCGGTGATTTCGTCATAGAACAGTTTGACGTCGACGTTCAGCCCGATATCGGCAAAAAAGCCGTTGTAGCCCAACTCCCGGGAGCGCATCAGCTCTTTGTCGAGATCGCCCGGGCCCCGGGTCTTGACGAAATACTGGCCGACGTTCTGCCCGTAGGTGGGAGAGCTGAGGTTTGTGACCTTATAACTCCAGTTGACGTTGTTCTCGAACATGTCCGGCGAGCGGATGGCTTCGGAGTACACCGCGCGCAACCCGTGGCGCGGGTTGATCAAGTAGTTGACCGCGACCCTTGGCGTCAGCGAGTTGCCGCTCAGGTCGGTGTTTTCGTACATCGCCCCACCCTGCAACAGCCAGTGCTCGCTGGCGCGCCATTCCAGGTGGCCGAACAGGCGCCAGGTGGTGTCGTCCAGCCGGCCATTGAAGTAGGTGTCGGAGTCGGCGCGGTCGTAGCGGTAATTCATGCCGCTGACCAGACGCAGGCTGTCGGACAGGCTCAGGGTGTCCTGGACTTCCAGGTCGTAGCGGCTTTCCTTGGTGCTTTGGTCGATGTTGCCGCAGACACTTTCCTTGCCGCCGTTATTCCATTGTTTCAGGACTTCTTCGGCCAGCGCTTGTTCTGCTGCGGAGCCTTGCGGAGGCGTCCCGTTTTCATAGTCCTTCATATGTCGCGCCAACTTTTCAGCGTAGTTGGGGTTCATTTGCCACAGTTGCGTCAACTCCGGGCTGAACGAGACCTTGGCATCACAGGCCGTCCAGACCTGGCGGCGATCCCATTGCTGCGCCGAACCCTGGATATACAGGCTGTGGTCGGGGTTGAAATCGAAGTTCCAGCGCAGGGATGCGGCGTAGTCCTTGGCGCTGACGTCGGAATCATTGCCACCATCGGTAATCCCGGCAAACACCGGCTTGTAGGTATACGGCCGCTGGTTGGTCCCTTCCTTGGCGTTGATTTGCCAGTCGATGCTCTGCTGCTGGTCGAGGGTCTGGCTGACCTTCAGGCTGAAGCGGTTGAGGCGCCGGCTATCGCGGTAATCGGCGCCCACGCGGTCGCTGTCGAAGCCGTCGTCCTGTTGCCCGGACAGCGATAGCCGCAGGTTGCCGGTGTCCCAGCCCAGGCCCTGGCTGGCATACCAGTCGTTGATCCCGCGCTCGCCCCGGGTCATTTTCATCCGCGTGCCCAGGCTGTTGGCTGGCGAGCGGGTGAGGATATTGACCACAGCCATCAGCGAATTGGCCCCGTAGCTGACGGTATTGGGCCCACGGAACACCTCGATTCGCTCGATATCCTCCATGGCTACCGGAATATCGCTCCAGTCCACGGTGGCGAGGCCGGCGCGGTACACCGAGCGGCCATCGATCAGCACCTGCATGCGCCGGGCTTCGCTGGCGTTGGTGCCGTGATAATTGACGGCAGCCTGGTTGCCCGAGGTGTAGCCCACCATCATCCCGGGCACTAGGCGCAGCAACTCGGCGATATCCCGTGCGCCGCTGGCCTTGATCAGCTCGCTGTCGATCACCGTCATGCTGCCAGGCACCGCGGCGGCCGACTGCTTGAGTCGGGTCGCCGTGAGGACTTGGGGCAGCGGCTGGTTGTCGAGGAACAGATCGTCGGCCAGCAACGGCGTGCTGACCAACAGCGCCAGCAACAGAGATGAACGAGGAGGAGGGCCCAAATACACGGAACGGCCTTGATAATTGCGGATAGCCGCCCATGTTAACTGAGGCGGGCGCTTTTGCCAGTCGGCGCTATCGCAATTACTGTGGTCTATTCGGCCATTTTCCGACAATCGCGGGAAATTACGGAAGGGCTGGCCGCCATCGGGCCGGCCCGTATAATGCCGCCATCGCCACTGCTATGGATTAACGGATTGCATATGACTGAACAGCGCCCAATTGCGGTCCTGGGAGGCGGAAGTTTTGGTACCGCCGTGGCTAATCTGCTGGCCGAAAACGGCCATCAGGTCCGTCAGTGGATGCGCGATCCTGAACAGGCCGAGGCCATCCGGGTCAACCGCGAAAACCCCCGTTACCTCAAGGGCATCAAGATTCATCCGGCCGTTACGCCGGTCACGGACCTGCAGGCCACCCTGGATGATTGCGACCTGTGCTTCGTCGCGTTGCCCTCCAGCGCTTTGCGCTCGGTGCTGGCGCCCCATGCCGAACGGCTGGCGGGCAAGATGCTGGTCAGCCTGACCAAAGGCATCGAGGCCCAGACCTTCAAGCTGATGAGCGAAATCCTCGCGGACATCGCGCCCCAGGCCCGCATCGGTGTGCTCTCCGGGCCGAACCTGGCGCGGGAAGTGGCCGAACACGCCCTGACCGCAACCGTGGTCGCCAGTGAAGACGAGGCGCTGTGCGAACAGGTACAGGCCGTGCTGCATGGCCGGACCTTCCGCGTCTACGCCAGTGCCGACCGCTTTGGCGTGGAACTGGGCGGCGCGTTGAAAAACGTCTACGCCATTATTGCCGGCATGGCGGTGGCCCTGGGCATGGGGGAAAACACCAAGAGCATGCTGATCACCCGCGCGCTGGCGGAAATGACCCGCTTTGCGGTCAACCAGGGCGCCAACCCCATGACCTTCCTTGGCCTGGCCGGGGTGGGCGACCTGATCGTCACCTGTTCGTCGCCGAAAAGCCGCAACTACCAGGTGGGCTTTGCCCTCGGCCAGGGCTTGAGCCTGGAAGATGCTGTCACCCGCCTGGGTGAAGTGGCTGAAGGGGTCAATACCCTGAAAGTGCTGAAGGCCAAGGCCCAGGAAACCGGGGTCTATATGCCGTTGGTCGCCGGCCTGCACGCGATCCTGTTCGAAGGGCGCACTTTGAACCAGGTCATCGAGTTGCTGATGCGTGCCGAACCCAAGACTGATGTCGACTTTATTTCCACCAGTGGTTTCAACTGAGGAACGCGCGATGAACGATCCCAAAGCAGCACCCAAGTATGAATCTATCGTCCTGCGCATCCTGTGGATGCTGGTGTTTGCCCTGGTCTGGCAAGTGGCGCAGTTTATCCTCGGCGCGTTGGTGGTGGTGCAGTTGATCTACCGCCTGATCTACGGCGCACCGAACCTGGGCCTGATGAACTTTGGCGACAGCCTCAGCCAGTTCATTGCGCAGATTGGCCGTTTTGGCAGCTTCCACAGCGAGCAGAAACCCTGGCCCTTCGCCGATTGGCCAACCCCGCGCGCCCCGGAGGGCGAGGCCGCCCACAGCGTGCCGCCGGCCCCGCACCCGGTGCGCGATGAAGAGCCCAAGCTATGAAGTTGTGGGTGCTGCGCCACGGTGAAGCCGAGTCCCATGCTTCCAGCGATGCCCAACGCAACCTGACCGAGCATGGACGGCAGGAGGTGCTGCACAGTGCCGCACACCTGATCGGCCAGCCCATCAGCGCGATCATCGCCAGCCCTTATGTGCGGGCACAACAGACCGCGCAACTGGTGCGCGAAGCGTTGGGGTTTGTGCCAGAGATCCGCACGGTGCCGTGGCTGACGCCTGACGGCAACCCCCTGCAAGTGCTGGAAAAACTCGATACCGATGACAATGTGCTGCTGGTCAGCCATCAACCGTTGGTGGGCAACCTGATCAGTTTTCTGCAGCACGGGCACCAGCGCCAGCCGCAACCGATGCACACCGCCAGCCTGGCAGAGTTGGAAGGGGACTTTCCGCTGGCGGGGCTGATGAGCCTCAATAGCGTCAAAAACCCCTGATTGTTCAGGCACGACACAATCAGCGGTGGGAGCGGGCTTGCTCGCGAATACGGTGTATCAGTCAATGAATATATTGGCTGACACTGCGCATTCGCGAGCAAGCCCGCTCCCACACTTATTTGTGTTGTGTCAGCAAGGAACTTGCAGTGCTCCTTTGTGCATGGAATAGTCCACCAAGCAAGTGCTTGGTTGGCTACCATCGGAACACACAGGAGCGCGTCCCATGTCTGTCGCTTTTCGTTTGCCGCTGCAGGTTTTCTTTGAACGTGAGGCGCGCCATCCGCGCCAGCGCTTCCTGGTCCAGCCCATTGGCGGTGGCGAGGTGCAGACCCTCACCTGGGGCGAAGCCGGTCACCAGGCCCGTTGTGCCGCCCATTGGCTGCGCGCGCGGGAACTGCCCCAGGGTTCGCACATTGCCCTGATCTCGAAGAACTGCGCGCACTGGATCATCGCCGACCTGGCGATCTGGATGGCCGGGCATGTCTCCGTGCCGCTGTATCCCAACCTTACCGCCGACTCCGTAGCCCATGTGCTGGAGCATTCCGAGGCGGCGTTGGTGTTTATCGGCAAGCTTGACGACTGGCCTGCCATGGCGCCGGGCATCAAGCCTGGGCTGGCGACCATCAGCCTGCCTTTGTGCCCCAAGGGCGAATTCGACTTCACCTGGGCCGACCTGCAAGCCAGTTCGCCGATTCAGGATGACCCCGCGCCTGCGGCGACAGACCTGGCCACCATCATCTACACCTCCGGCACCACGGGGCTGCCCAAAGGCGTGATGCACACCTTCGGCGGCCTGGCGTTTGCCGCGACCCGGGGCACCGAGTTGTTCGGCCTGGGGGAGGGTGATCGCCTGCTGTCCTACTTGCCACTGTGCCATGTGGCCGAGCGCATGTTTGTCGAGATGGCCGCGATCTATACCGGGCAAACGGTGTTTTTCGCCGAAAGCCTCGACACCTTCCTTACCGACCTGCAACGCGCCCGGCCCACGGCGTTGTTTGGTGTGCCGCGGATCTGGACCAAATTCCAGATGGGCGTGTACGGCAAAATCCCGGAAAAACGCCTGGACCTGCTGCTGCGCCTGCCGTTTGTCGGCAAGCGTGTCGGCCGCAAAGTCCTTGCCGGCCTTGGCTTGGACGCGGTGCGGGTAGCCCTGTCTGGGGCCGCGCCGGTACCCGAGGCGCTCCTGCGCTGGTACCAGCGCCTGGGCCTGGATGTGCTGGAGGTGTATGGCATGACCGAAAGCTGTGGCTATTCCCATATCTGTCGTCCTGGCCAGCAGAAGATCGGATGGATCGGCTTGCCGTGCCCGGACGTGGAGGTGCGCATCGACCCGGCCGGAGAGGTCCAGGTGCGTAGCGGCGCGACCATGCTCGGTTACTTCAAGGACCCACAGAAGACCGCCGAGACCCTCACCGAGGACGGTTTTCTGCGTACCGGCGACAAGGGCGATCAGGATACCGAAGGCCGTTTGCGCCTGACCGGGCGCCTCAAGGAAATCTTCAAGACCAGCAAGGGCAAGTACGTCGCGCCGGCACCCATCGAAAACCGCCTGGCAGAGCACGGGCGTATCGAACAGGTGTGCGTGGTTGGCGATGGCCTGAGCGCGCCGATGGGCTTGTGCGTACTGTCTGCGGTGGGCCAGCAGGAGGCCGCCGGCGAGGCCCGGCAATCCTTGCACGCCAGCCTGGAACGCTTGCTGGAAGAGGTTAACCAGGTGCTGGATAAACACGAGCGCTTGCGTCAACTGGTGGTGGTGAAGGACAGTTGGGCGGTGGAAAACGGCTTTCTGACGCCGACCCTGAAGATCAAACGCAACATTATCGAGTCAACCTACGGCCCACAGTTCCAGGCCTGGAGCGCGCGCTCCGAGGCGGTGCTGTGGCAGGATTGAGCATTCAATAAAATCAATAAGGACACTGCAATGAGCCTGTGGCGCACCGTTCCCGATATCGAGCAAATCAATGCTAGACAGAAAAACACCATTGGTGAAGTGCTGGATATTCGCTTCGAGAGCTTCGACGACGAATCCCTGACCGCGAGCATGGTGGTCGACCATCGCACCCATCAACCCTATGGGCTGCTGCACGGCGGGGCCTCGGTGGTGTTGGCCGAAACGGTGGGCTCCGTGGCCAGCTACTTGTGCATAGACCCCGCCAAGTTCTATTGCGTGGGCCTGGAAATCAACGCCAACCACCTGCGCGGCCTGCGTTCCGGGCGGGTGACGGCGGTGGCCCGGGCGATCCATATCGGGCGCACTACCCATGTCTGGGACATTCGCCTGACCAGTGACGAGGGCAAGGCCAGTTGCGTGTCGCGCCTGACCATGGCCGTGGTGCCGCTGGGCGAGACCCCGCCGGTACGATAGGCGTGGCGTGAGTGACATCATTCCTGGCAGTTACAGTCATTGCTGTAGCGGCCAGGCGTGGGGACAATCGATTTCTGTTTTTGAAGATGGGCAGGCTATGTCGCAACATGTGTTTTTCACTCATGCCAATGGCTTTCCTTCGGCGACCTACGGCAAGTTGTTCGATGCCCTGGCGCCGGAGTACGCCGTGGCGCACCTGTCGCAGCACGGCCACGACCCGCGATTTCCGGTGGATGACAACTGGCAGAACCTGGTGGACGAACTGATCCATCACCTGGAGCAACAACCGGAGCCGGTGTGGGGCGTCGGCCATTCACTGGGCGGCGTGTTGCATTTGCACGCCGCCCTGCGCTGCCCGCAGCTGTATCGCGGGGTGGTGATGCTCGACTCGCCGGTGCTGACCCTGGCTGACCGCTGGGTGATTCGCGCGGCCAAGCGCTTTGGCCTGATTGACCGCCTGACCCCCGCCGGTCGCACCCTGGGCCGGCGCGAAGAGTTCAGCGACCTGGATGCCGCCCGCCAGTATTTTGCCGGCAAGACACTGTTCCGCGGCTTTGACCCGGAATGCCTGGAGGCCTATTTGCAGCACGGTTTGCACCAGGTGGGCGATCGCCTGCGCCTGCGCTTCGACCCGGCAACGGAAATCAGCATCTACCGGGGCGTGCCGCACACCAGCCCCGGCCAGACCCGCCAATTGAAAGTGCCGCTGGCCGTGGTACGCGGCCGGCAGAGCCGGGTGGTGATGCGCCATCACGCCAGCGGCGTCGCGCGCCTGCCCATGGGTGAGATGCTGACCATGCCTGGCGGGCACATGTTTCCCCTTGAACGCCCGCAGGACACCGCGACCTTGATCAAGAACCTGTTTACCCGCTGGGAAGCCCGCGCGCGTGAGCGCAGTTGCGCATGACCGCACCCGTCGAAGAAGTCCGCCTGAGCCTGCCGCATATCGAGCTGGCGGCCCATCTGTTCGGCCCCGAAGATGGCCTGCCGGTGATCGCCCTGCATGGCTGGCTGGATAACGCCAACAGCTTCGCGCGCCTGGCGCCCAAACTGCAGGGTTTGCGCATTGTCGCCCTGGACATGGCCGGTCACGGCCACTCGGCCCACCGCCCGGCCGGGGCAGGTTATGCCGTGTGGGATTACGTGTTTGATGTGTTGCAGGTGGCCGAGCAACTGGGCTGGAAACGTTTTGCATTACTTGGTCACTCCCTCGGGGCGATTGTCTCCACGGTGTTGGCCGGGGCTTTGCCAGAGCGTGTGACGCACTTGGGGTTGATCGACGGTGTGATCCCGCCGACCGCCACCGGCGAGAATGCCGCCGAACGCATGGGCATGGCGTTGCAGGCGCAAATCAACCTGCAAGACAAACGTAAACCGGTGTACGGCACCCTTGACCGCGCGGTGGAGGCGCGGATGAAGGGCGTGGTCGCCGTCAGCCGTGAAGCCGCGGAACTCCTGGCCCAGCGCGGCTTGATGCCGGTGCCGGGCGGCTACACCTGGCGCAGCGACAGTCGCTTGACCCTGGCATCGCCGATGCGCCTGACGGAAGAACAGGCCATGGCCTTCGTGCGCCGGGTGGCCTGTCCCGCACAGTTGGTGGTGGCGCAAGAGGGCATGCTGGCCAAACATCCCGAGCTGCTTTCCCAGCTTCCTTTCGCGGTAACCACCCTTGCAGGTGGCCATCATTTGCACCTGAATGACGAGTCGGGGGCGGCTCTTGTTGCAGACTGTTTCAATCGCTTCTTCACCGCGCCTTGACTTGGCGGGGGCAACTGTCGAGGCTGGGCGGATTGAAAGGGAGTCAACCATGAACAATCCGAATATCGCGAAGGCATCCACCGGCCAAGGCGCACCGATCCGATGAGTAGTGCCAAGGGAATTATCCGTGTGCTTGGGCTGTGCTGCATCAGCCCGTTGGTTTTCGCTGCTGATCTGCCGGGAAGCCAGGATCTGCCCAGCGTGGCTCGACAGGTGGATTCGCAGATTGTCGACTACCGTCCCGCCGAAGAAAAAGAACGCATCTACCCCATGGGCGCGATCCGCAAGATCAGCGGCCAGTTGCGCTACGAAGGCCAGGCCACGGCGCGGGGCCAAGTGACAGCCATCACCTATGAACTGCCCGCCGAGCACAGCTCCAGCGCGGCCTTCAAATCCACGCGCGAGGCGTTGCAAGAGCAAGGCGCGCAATTGCTGTTCTGGTGCCAGGCCCGCGATTGTGGCGAAAGCAGCTTGTGGGCCAACGAAGTGCTGGGTAACTCCAAACTGGTTGGCGCCGATGGCCAGCAGGAGTTCCTGTTGCTGCGCCTGGCAGCCCCCCAGGACAACTCCCTGGTGGCGCTCTACGGCATTACCCGCGGCAACCGTCGCGCTTACCTGCATGTGGAACAAATGGACGCCAGCGCGCCCCTGGGGCAATTACTACCCACCTCGGCCACCCTGCTGCGCGAATTGAAAAGCACCGGCGACCTGGATTTCCCCTTGCTGGGGGCAGAACCCGACGCAACGTGGCTGACCCTGATTTCCCGTGGATTGAACCTCGATACCACCTTGCGGGTCAGTGTGAGCGGGCCTGACGCCGAAGCCTGGCGCCAGGGCCTGATCGACAAGGGCGTGCGTGCGGCGCGATTGGAAACCGGCACGGGTGAGGCCAAGGGCCTGCACCTGCAAGTTATCCGCTGATCGTTCCAGGGCGAACGGACCCGCGCCGTTCGCCTAAGCTCTCCCTCAACAGACTTCTTTTCGAGAAACCACATGCTCAACAATGATCGCCTGCTGGTGCAGATCCTGCTCCTGGTGCTGTTTGGTGCCAGTTTCTGGGTGATGGCGCCGTTCTGGTCGGCGCTGTTCTGGGGCGCGGTGCTGGCATTTGCCAGTTGGCCGCTGATGCGCCTGTTGACCCGTGCCCTGGGTGGGCGCGAGTCACTGGCAGCGGGGATCCTGACCCTGGGCTGGATGTTGCTGGTGGCAGTGCCGCTGGTGTGGCTGGGCTTCAACCTGGCCGACCATGTGCGCGACGCCGTGGCGCTGATCAAGGATGTGCAGGTCGATGGCTTGCCCGAGGCACCCACCTGGCTGGGGTCGATCCCCTTTGTCGGGGAGCGGCTGGTGGGCATGTGGGACAGCATCGACCAGCAGGGCGCGGCCTTGATGGTCACGATCAAGCCGTACCTGGGGCAGGTCGGCAACTGGTTGCTGGCCCGTAGTGCGCAGATCGGCGGCGGCATCCTGGAACTGACCCTGAGCCTGGTGTTCGTGTTCTTTTTCTACCGCGACGGGCCGCGCCTGGCGATGTTCGTCCACCGCCTGCTGGAACGCTTGATTGGTGAGCGTGCCGGTTACTACATCGACCTGGTGGCCGGCACGGTACAGCGGGTGGTCAACGGCGTGATCGGCACCGCCGCCGCCCAGGCATTGCTGGCACTGATCGGCTTCCTGATCGCCGGGGTGCCCGGGGCGCTGGTATTGGGTATCGTCACCTTCCTGCTGAGCCTGATCCCCATGGGCCCGCCGCTCGTCTGGATCCCGGCCACCGCCTGGCTGGTGTGGAAGGGCGACTACACCTACGCGGTGTTCCTCGGCGTCTGGGGCACGTTCATCATCAGCGGCGTGGACAACGTGCTCAAACCGTACCTGATCAGCCGCGGCGGTAACCTGCCGCTGGTGATCGTGTTGCTGGGGGTATTTGGCGGGTTGATTGCGTTTGGCTTTATCGGCTTGTTTATCGGGCCGACATTGTTGGCGGTGGCGTACAGCCTGTTGACGGATTGGAGTGCGAGCCAGGCGCAGGTTCGCCGGGAAGACAAAGTGGGCTGATCCGTTGCCGGCGATGACGGCCTTGAGGGTTGCGGTGAATCTTCAGCCGCCATCGCCGGCAAGCCGGCTCCTACAGGGGTTAACCCCTGGGTAGCCACATCTTTGCCGTCAACCCTCCGCCCGGTGTTTCCTCCAGATCCAATCTACCGCCCAACCGCTCCACCGCCTCCTTGGCAATGGTCATGCCCAACCCCACGCCCCCGGAATTGCGATTGCGTGAGCCTTCCAGGCGGAAAAACGGTTCGAATACCGCCTCGCGCTGTTCGGCAGCAATCCCCGGGCCATGGTCGATTACCCGGATCACCAACGCCTGGGGGCTGTCCTGCAGTTCGATGCGTGCCGTACCGGCATAGCGCAGGGCGTTGTCGATCAGGTTGTTCAGGCATGAACGCAAGGCCATGGGCTGTACTTGCAGCGGCGTGCTGTGGCCCTGGCACTGCACGTCCGCGCCCTGGTCCTGGGCGTTTTCGCTCAGGGACTGCACAAGTGCCTGCACGTCCAGCCACTGCCGGCTTTCGCCAGTGCGTTGTTCGTGCAGGTAGCTCAAGGTGGCGTCGAGCATGCCGATCATGTCGTCCAGGTCCTGGCGCATCTGGCCCTGCAGGCGCAGATCGTCGATCTGCTCCAGGCGCAGCTTGAGCCGTGAAAGTGGGGTGCGCAGGTCGTGGGAAACCGCGCCAAGCATGCGGGCGCGCTGGCTGACCTGTTCGCGGATGCGGCGCTGCATCAGGTTGAAGGTCGAGGCGGCCTGGCGCGCTTCAAGTGGGCCGGATTCGTCCAGAGGCGGGCTGTCCAGGTCCACACTCAAACGCTCGGCGGCCGCGCTCAAGCGCTGGATCGGGCGGCTGAGCAACTTGGCGCCGAACCATGCGGCGATGATCAGCGAGATAAACTGGAACGTCAGCGGCACCACCGGGCCGCCGAACCAGGGCCGCCGATGGGCCTGGGGCGCGGCCTGCAAAGAGCCGTCCGCCTGCTCGATCATGACATCGACGGGCGGTGGCGGCGGCGGGCCGTAGTGGTGAAACCAAAAGAACGCGAGCACATGGGCCAGCACAATGGCTATCAGCAGCACCCCGAACAAGCGGCCAAACAAGGTGTTGAAGGCGTTGCGCATCAGCCGATGTCCCGCGCGTCGAACAGGTAGCCTTCGCCGCGTACGGTCTTGATCAGTTGCGGGGCCTTGGGGTCGTCTCCCAGTTTCTGGCGCAGGCGCGAGACCAGCAGGTCGATGCTGCGATCAAAGGCTTCGATCGAGCGTCCACGGGCCGCATCCAGCAGTTGTTCACGGCTGAGCACTCGGCGCGGGCGTTCGATGAACACCCACAGTAGACGGAATTCGGCGTTGGACAGCGGTACTACCAGGCCATCATCGGCTACCAGTTGGCGCAGCACGCTGTTGAGGCGCCAGTGATCGAAGCGGATATTGGTGCGTTGCTCAGTGCGGTCATCACGCACCCGACGCAGGATGGTCTGGATCCGCGCCACCAGCTCCCGCGGTTCGAACGGTTTGGACATGTAGTCGTCAGCCCCCAGTTCCAGGCCGATAATGCGGTCGGTGGGTTCGCAGCGAGCCGTCAGCATCAGGATCGGGATATCCGATTCGGCCCGCAGCCACCGGCAAATCGACAACCCATCTTCGCCGGGCAGCATCAGGTCGAGCACCACCACATCAAAGGTCTCGGCTTGCATGGCCAGGCGCATGGCGGCGCCGTCGGTCACACCGCTGGCGAGGATGTTGAAGCGGGCCAGGTAATCAATCAGCAGTTCGCGGATCGGCACGTCGTCGTCGACGATCAACGCGCGGGTGTTCCAGCGTTTGTCCTCGCTGGCAAGTTCATGGGGCAGGGCGGAAGGGGTATGCATGGTGCGATCATCTGCCAGGTTGGCCGTCAGGCCCAAGGGCCGCAGCGGGGTAATTGCGTGAGCATAGGCGCCGTGTCGGGCCGTGCGGGCAAGGCTACTGCCGGGGCATGTTGTAGGCGTGTCGTGAATGTATCGACTTTGAAATATTAGCCGGTTATTCCAGGAAAATAGGCGCTTGCCGAGGATTTACCGATCATCGGATCCCGCAAAGCCGCTGCTTGCGCTACAATCCGCGCCGATTTCGACTTGCCTGAGAGCCCATTCCAATGTCCGTCTGCCAGACTCCTATCATCGTCGCCCTGGATTACCCCACCCGTGACGCCGCACTGAAGCTGGCTGACCAGTTGGATCCCAAGCTCTGCCGCGTCAAGGTTGGCAAGGAACTGTTCACCAGCTGCGCAGCAGAAATCGTCGGCACCCTGCGTGACAAGGGCTTCGAGGTGTTCCTCGACCTGAAATTCCACGATATCCCCAACACCACCGCGATGGCAGTCAAGGCCGCCGCCGAGATGGGCGTGTGGATGGTCAACGTTCACTGCTCCGGCGGCCTGCGCATGATGGCTGCGTGCCGTGAGGTGCTGGAGCAGCGCAGCGGTCCCAAGCCGTTGCTGATCGGTGTGACCGTGCTGACCAGCATGGAGCGTGAAGACCTGGCCGGCATCGGCCTGGATATCGAGCCCCAGGAACAAGTGCTGCGCCTGGCTGCCCTGGCGCAGAAGGCCGGCCTCGATGGCCTGGTCTGCTCGGCGCTGGAAGCTCAGGCGTTGAAGGCCGCCCATCCGGCGCTGCAGTTGGTGACGCCGGGGATTCGTCCGGCAGGCAGCGCCCAGGACGACCAGCGCCGTATCCTCACGCCACGCCAGGCGCTGGATGCGGGTTCTGATTACCTGGTGATTGGTCGCCCGATCAGCCAGGCGGCTGACCCGGCCAAGGCCTTGGCCGCGGTGGTCGCCGAAATCGCCTGATGCCCTTGGGCTAAACACGTAGGAGCTGGCTTGCCTGCGATAGCCATAAGTATCTACACAACTTTCAGAAACTGACGAACTCCCCTGTGGCGAGCGGGCTTGTCGGGACGCCGCATCGCCCGCGCTGGGCTGCGAAGCAGCCCAAAAAGCCCTCCACGTTTCTTCAGATAAACCGCGATGGCCGGGTTTAGGGCTGCTTCGCAGCCCAGCGCGGGCGATGCGGCGTCCCGACAAGCCCGCTCGCCACAACTGCGCTATCTGCCTGGATTTAGGCGTTGCTGTAAAGTTGTGTAGATACCTATGCTGCCATAGCATCACCTCGTGGTTACTGAAAAACCGAGGTGTCTGCATCGCAGGCAAGGCAGCTCCTACATTGGTTTGGGGTGTCAGTTGACCTTCAGCACCAACTTGCCGAAGTTCTCGCCGTTGAACAGCTTCATCAACGTCTCCGGGAACGTCTCCAGGCCCTCGACAATATCCTCCTTGCTCTTGAGCTTGCCTTGGGCCATCCAGCCGGCCATTTCCTGCCCGGCGGCGGCAAAGTTCGCCGCATGATCCATCACCACAAACCCTTCCATGCGCGCCCGATTGACCAGCAGTGACAGGTAGTTGGCGGGGCCTTTCACGGCTTCCTTATTGTTGTACTGGCTGATGGCTCCGCAAATCACCACCCGCGCCTTCAACGCCAGGCGGCTGAGCACGGCGTCGAGGATGTCGCCGCCAACGTTATCGAAATAGACGTCCACGCCTTTTGGGCATTCGCGCTTGAGGGCGGCCGGTACGTCTTCGTGCTTGTAGTCGATGGCCGCGTCGAACCCCAGTTCATCCAGCAAAAACTTGCACTTGTCGGCGCCGCCGGCAATCCCCACCACGCGGCAACCCTTGATCTTGGCGATCTGCCCGGCAATGCTGCCCACGGCACCGGCGGCCCCGGAAATCACTACGGTATCGCCGGCCTTGGGCGCGCCGGTGTCGAGCAGCGCGAAGTAGGCGGTCATGCCGGTCATGCCCAGCGCAGACAGATAGCGCGGCAGGGGCGCCAGTTTCGGGTCGACCTTGTAGAACCCACGCGGCTCGCCGAGGAAGTAATCCTGCACGCCCAGGGCACCGTTGACGTAATCGCCGACGGCGAATTTCGGATTGTTCGAGGCAATGACCTGGCCTACGCCCAATGCGCGCATGACTTCACCAATGCCCACCGGCGGGATGTAGGACTTGCCTTCATTCATCCAGCCACGCATGGCTGGGTCGAGGGACAGGTATTCGTTGCGCACCAGCACCTGGCCATCCGCCAGGTTGCCCACCGGTACTTCCTGATAGGTAAAGGTGTCCCGCGTGGCCGCGCCGACCGGGCGTTTGGCAAGCAGGAATTGGCGGTTGGTCTGGGCAGTCATGGCAAGGACTCTGGGTAAATGAGCCTCAAGTGATAGACCTTCCAGGCGCCGGGAGCAAGTTCGGCCGACCGCTGCGAATGCCCGTCGATAGGCTGGCTTGATAGTGGGCACGGCAGGCTTATCACTGCTACGCATGGGGGCTCAACTGGCCTTCTGATAGTGCTGACGCGCGGTGCCGGGCCCTGGCTATGCTGGGCCCACGGGCATTCATCCAAGGATATAAGCAATGAGCATGACGTTTTCCGGCCAGGTTGCCCTGGTCACCGGTGCCGCCAACGGTATTGGCCGCGCTACGGCCCTGGCATTCGCCGCAGAAGGCTTGAAAGTTGTGGTCGCCGACCTCGATGTGGCGGGCGGCGAGGGCACGGTCGCGTTGATCCGCGAGGCAGGCGGCGAGGCGCTGTTCGTGCGCTGTAATGTGACCCTGGAGGCGGATGTGCAACAACTGATGCAGCAGGTACTGCACAGCTATGGCCGCCTGGACTACGCGTTCAACAATGCCGGCATCGAGATTGAACAGGGCAAGCTGGCTGATGGCACCCTGGATGAGTTCGACGCCATCATGGGCGTCAACGTCAAGGGCGTGTGGTTGTGCATGAAGTATCAGTTGCCGTTGCTGCTGGCCCAGGGTGGTGGGGCCATCGTCAATACCGCATCGGTTGCGGGGTTGGGCGCTGCGCCGAAGATGAGTATTTATGCCGCATCCAAGCATGCGGTGATTGGCCTGACCAAGTCGGCGGCCATCGAGTATGCGAAAAAGAAAATCCGCGTCAACGCAGTGTGCCCGGCAGTGATCGACACCGATATGTTCCGCCGCGCCTATGAAGCCGATCCGCGCAAGGCCGAGTTTGCCGCCGCCATGCATCCGGTCGGGCGCATTGGCACCGTCGAGGAAATCGCCAGTGCAGTGCTGTATCTGTGCAGCGATGGCGCCGCGTTCACCACGGGGCATGCATTGGCGGTGGACGGTGGTGCCACGGCTATCTAGGACCTGCGGCGGTGTACCGCTGAGAAAGTGATTTTAAAGGCTGTGGGGCGTTTCCGTAGATGGCAAGATGCCCTCGGCCATTGTGTTTCACTAGGTAAATAATTCAATAAAATCAATAATTTAATAAATTTATGAACAGGGCGACCCTGACCTTCTGTGCTTAACTGTTTTGAGTTAAATGCCAAACAGTTGAAGGGGGTGGCTCATGGATTTAGGGATCAATCGGCAGGCCCCGGTACCGGTGGTTCAGCAAATTGTCAGCGCCATTGCCGCATGGATTCGGGAGAGTGGGGTCAGCCCCGGGACGCGCCTGCCTTCCATCCGGCAACTGGCCCATGACAACCTGCTCAGTCAATCCAGTGTGATCGAGGCCCTTGAGCGAATGGTGGCAGCAGGGGTGCTGGCCTCAAGGGCCGGCTCGGGGTTTGTGATCGCCGCGCAACCGGTTGCCAGCACTCCCCTGGGGGAATACCAGTGGTATGAAGGGGCGGAGCGCCGGTGGGGGGCCTTTACCGATAACCAGTTGGGGGAGTTGAAGCTGGGGTGTGGCTGGCTTCCGGATGCCTGGCGAGAAAGCGATGACATCAGTTACGCCATCCGCGAAATCAGCCGTACCGACACCGCGGGCGTCTTCAGTTACAGCACCCCTCTCGGGCTGCCGGCGTTGCGCGAACAATTGCACAAGCGCCTGACGCAGATCCAAGTGAGCACCACTGCCGAGCGGATCCTCACTACCCACGGCGCCAGCCATGCGCAGGACTTGTTGATACGCACCTTGCTCAAGGCTGGCGATACGGTAGTGGTTGAAACCCCTGGCTACGGCAACCTTTATCGTCAGTTGGCCTTCCACGGTGTCACGATGCTGGAGGTTCCCAGGGCCCGCAGTGGCCCGGACATCCAGGCCCTGGAAGCGCTGCTGGTGACCCACCGTCCAAAGTGCCTGTTCATCCATAGCCTTTACCACAACCCGACCGGCACCAGCCTTTCGCTGGCGGTGGCCGAACGTCTGTTGCATCTGGCCCATAGCCGGGACTTCCTGATTGTCGAGGAAGATGTCTATGGCGACCTGCAACACGCCTCGTGTGTCCGGCTGGCGGCGCTACCCCATGATGATCGGGTGATTTACGTCTCGAGTTTTTCCAAGACCCTGAGCAGCGCGCTACGGGTGGGCTATCTCACGGGCAGTACCGCGCTCATCACTCGTTTGCTCAAGCTCAAGACCCTGACCGGTATTGGCACCTCCCGCTTCGCTGAGGCGGTGGTGGCGAACCTGTTGGCCAACGGCACCTACCGCAAATGGCTGCAACGCCTGCGCAGGCGGTTGAGCGCAGAGATGGCCAAGACCCTGCAGGTGCTGGAGGACGAAGAGTGGGAGGTATTTGCGGTGCCCGCGGGCGGCATGTTTGTTTGGGCCCGCCCGCAGGCGGGGGGCGCGGCAATGTTGCACGCGAGGGCCAGACGGCTGGGGGTCTTGCTGTCTTCCGGGGAGTTGTTCAGCCCTGCCGGCGAGCACGCGGATTGGCTGCGGATCAATGTGGCCTATGCCGGCGATCATCGAGCGTTGGCGTTGTTCAAGGCCATGGGGCCTGCGGGATCGACCTCTACCATCCTGAAAACGACGGGCGTGTAGCTTTTTGCCATTATTGTGGCGCCAACGTCTTGTGTTGCGGGGCCTGGGGTTGCGAATCTCGTCCCATGGAAACCCGGCATGCTGGCATTCGCCACGCCAAGAGGACTTTGCGCAATGATTTCGGCCGTGCAACGACGATTTGCCAACCTTGGGCTGGCGAGGAAGCTGGGGCTGGGGTTTGCCCTGGTATTGCTGTTGACTGCACTGGTGGCGGCGATTGGTGTGTGGTCCCTGCAAAGTGTTGGCCAGCGTTTTGTGGGGCTCAAGGGCATGTCCTCGCTCAATCAGGGGCTGCTGAACGTGCGCTTGATCGAGCAGGAGTATGCGCTGCGCACCGATACCAAGTCGGTCGAGGCCCTGCATGAACGGGTTGACAGCCTGGTAGCCGAAGCCCTGGCACTCGACATGACCGAGGTCGAGCAGGCCCTGGGCGCCTATCGCAAGGCGTTTGACGAGTTTGTCGAGCTGACCCAGGCCAAGGATCTGGCGCTGGAAATGGCCAGTTGGTCGGTGTCCAGTGTCGCCAACAACCTTGATGTATTGCAGGCCGGCCTGGCCGACGACGGGGCTTATGGCCTCAAGGAAAGCCAGGGCAAGGAGGGGGCTGAGTTTATCGAGCAGGCCGGGCAGGTGGGGCAGGTTTCGCGCCTGATGTTGCAGGCCATGAATGAAGCGCGGGTGCGCCTGGATCAAAGCCGCAAGGGTGATGAGGACAGTGCCGGGCAAGGCCGTATCGAACAGGCCGATCAGGCCCTGGCCCAGGCTGAACAACTCAAGACCCTGGTCAAGGACCCTGGCTATCAGACCGTACTCAGCGAAGTGGTCGGGCATATTGGCGCCTTTAGCGAAAAACTCACCGAATACACCGACCTGCTCGCCCAGGAGAAGATCGTCTACCAGCAATTGCATGAGCGGGCGGCGCAGGTGGTTTCGCAGGTCAACCGGGCCTATGCCGAGCAGGACCAGTCGATGCAGGCGCAGTTGGCCGAAAGTAGCTTGCTGATCATTGTTTCCTCGGCCCTGGCCTTGTTGGTCGGGGTGATTGCTGCGTGGCTGATTACCCGCTTGATCGTGATGCCACTGCGCAGTGTGATCGCCGTGGCCCGGCAGATCGCCGCCGGGGATCTCAGCGGGCGCATGGACGTGAGCCGACAGGATGAAATGGGCCAGTTGATGCAGGCGATGCAGCAGATGGGCAGCGGCCTGAGTAGCATGGTCAGCGGGTTGCAAGCGGGGATTGAGCAATTGGCCAGCTCGGCCCAGTCGCTGTCCAGCGTGACCGAGCAGACCAATATCGAAGTCAGCAGCCAGAAAGAAGAAACCGAGCAGGTCGCCACCGCCATGAACCAGATGGCCGCCACGGTGCACGATGTGGCACGCAATGCCGAGCAGGCCGCGCAAGCGGCGCAGACCGCCGACGACAAGGTCGACAGTGGTCAGCAGGTGGTGCGCCAGAGCCTGCAGCGTATCGAGTTGCTGGCCAGTTCCGCGACATCCGCCAGTACCAGCATCGAGAGCCTGAGCGCGGAAATCCAGAACATCGGCAGCGTCTTGGAGGTGATCAAAAGCGTCGCCGAGCAAACCAACCTGCTGGCGCTCAACGCCGCCATCGAGGCGGCACGCGCTGGCGAGCAAGGGCGCGGCTTTGCGGTGGTTGCCGATGAAGTGCGGGCGCTGGCCAGGCGCACCCAGCAATCGACAGAGGAAATCGAACGCCTGGTAAGTACCTTGCGCAGTGCCGCGCAGTCTTCAGTGCGAGATATCCAGCACAGCGGCGAACTGGTGAAGCTGGCCGTCAGTGATGCCCTGGAAACCGAAAGCGCCTTGGGCAGCATTGCCGCAGCGGTCTCGCTGATCCAACAAATGAACCAGCAGATCGCGGCCGCGGCCGAACAGCAGAGCTCGGTGGCCGAAGAGATCAACCGCAGCGTCACCAGCATTCGCGCCAGTGCCGATCAATCGGCGCTGAGCATGCAGGGTAACGCCGCCTCGAGTATCGAGTTGGCGCAACTGGGGGCGGAGCTCAAGGGCATGGTGGGGCATTTTCGGCTGTGATCTGAATTAGCCGCGCTGGGGGTTGTTGTGGTGAGAGGGCTAGCCTTCTCGCCACAACAGCCTTGTCGCCTCAGGCGTGATTGGCCAGAAAGGTGAGCAGCGCTTCGTTGACGAAATCAGGGTTTTCCCGGCTGGAAATATGCCCAGCGTCCGGGATCAACACCAGGTCACAACCGATCAGGTCAGCCATTTCCTGTGCTTCTGCAGGTGGGCGTGGCTGGTCATCGGTGCCACACATTACCAATGTCGTATTGGGGTCCAGGCGGGATAAACCTTCCAGTGCATCGTCACGACCGAAGATCAGGCGACCCAGGGGCACGATGCTGCGTAGCAGGCGGTCCCGGGGCAGGGCGCGCAGGGACTGGCGGAAGTCCTGATACAGCGCAGAGTCGGGTTCGATACCGGGGCGGAAGAAGATCGGTACGATGATATCCAGTAGCGCATCAGAGATAGCCCCCGTGGCCTCAATCGCGCTGAGCAGTGCGAAGTATTTTTCGCGGGTAGCCTCAGGCTCTGCGCCCAGGTAGGTGTCCATCAGCACCAGGCTATTGACCCGCTCGGGCGCCAGCATCGCCAGCGGGGCGCCCCACATGCCGCCGACTGACAAGCCCACCAGGTTGACCTTGGCAACGCCCAGGTGGTCCAGCAATGCCAGGGTCTGGCGCGCCAGGTCGTCCAGGCTGTGGGTCTGTGCTGGCATTGGGCCGGACTCTCCGTGGCCCCATAGCTCTGGCACGATCACTCGGTACTGTTGCGACAGCGCGGCAATCTGCGGGGCCCACATCTGCTGGTCCCACAGGTAGCTATGGCCGAGCAGGACAACCGGGCCAGAACCTTGGTCCACGTAGTGCAAGGGTTGGTCATCAATGATGGCGACAGGCATGGCGGGCCTCCTTGGTTAAGCGCATGAAGGGCACTTTTGTACGCGAATTATAGACGAGGGGATAGGCGCAGGATGATGGCACCGAGTGCAAGAAATGCACCCGGCGACTCAGTACAGGAGGGGATCAATCGTAGATGACTTTCTTTTTCCATTCGGCATCCGCGTCATCGGCTTTCAAGCCTGCGGTCAGTTCATTGACTTCTTCTGCGGTCTGCTGGCTGTTGGTCAGCACCATGGAGTTGGCGCGTGCCAATTGTTTTTCCAGGAGTTGCAAGTGCTGGCTGTAGGTGGCCGGCTCGGGCTGCTTGCGCAGGTATTGCACGCCGCGCTCGAAGGCCAGGCGTGCCTGGCCGGGCTGCGCCTGTTGCAATGCGTGTTGCCCCAGATTGTTGAAGAACTCGATGTGCAGCAGCACCAGCAGGTGACGGATCTCACGGATCCAGTGCTTGGCCTCATTGGTGGGCAAAAAACCGTCCTGGGCGGCGCGGGTGACCTGGCCGTGCAGGGCTTCGAGCAGGAAGCGCACATCCTTGGCTTTGGCTTCGGTCTGGATCGGCCCCGGGGGGTTGTTCACCGGGATCGATTCGCCCTGGCCCACGAGGGCTTCCAGCTCGGCAATACGTGCCTTGATGGTTGCGCTGGATTTGTTGAGGTGGAGCATGCGTTGGTTGACGTTCAGTTCCAGGCGGGTCAGCAGCAGCTTGAGCTGCGGCGTCATCAGTTGGCCGGGGAACGTCTCGGTGATCTCGCCACAGCGGCGCAGCCGATCGTTGAGCTCTATCTGGGCCCGGGCTTTTTCCAGTTTGTTGTTTTCCACCACATGGTTCATGTAGCCAATGGCGATCAGTATTACGATCCCGGCTATTACCAGCAGGGTGATCATGAGTGGTGTCACCGGTGTGACCTCTTTATAGGATGTGCGTTGAAGTGTAGTGATTGGCGCATGCGGCGGATAGGACTCTTCGACGAGATGAGTCAGTGCTTTCACCTGTATATGTAGGTATCGTCTGTATAGATGCACATTGCCATCATTTGCCGGGCAGGACTATAACGCCTTGTCGGGCGCCAGAATATAGGCGCCAAAGCCTGGACGGCGAGAAACCCCGGCAGTGCCTGTAAAGCATGGCGAAGTCATTGATTTAAATAAATTTATCCTTGGGGGTTGACGACCTTTCAATCCATCCATAGAATGCGCGCCACTTACAGCGTAAAGCACACAGCGAAACGCGGTAGGGAGTGAATGTTGTACGTGTGTCCCCTTCGTCTAGTGGCCTAGGACACCGCCCTTTCACGGCGGTAACAGGGGTTCGAGTCCCCTAGGGGACGCCATTGCGGGAATAGCTCAGTTGGTAGAGCACGACCTTGCCAAGGTCGGGGTCGCGAGTTCGAGTCTCGTTTCCCGCTCCATTTTTAAACAGTGTGGCTTTCGGGCGGCACTGAGTGAAACCAGGACCAAGTCTTCGGACAAGGCCTCTGGGCACTGGAATACACACCATGTGTTTCAGTTAGCGTGTCCCCTTCGTCTAGTGGCCTAGGACACCGCCCTTTCACGGCGGTAACAGGGGTTCGAGTCCCCTAGGGGACGCCATTTGCGGGAATAGCTCAGTTGGTAGAGCACGACCTTGCCAAGGTCGGGGTCGCGAGTTCGAGTCTCGTTTCCCGCTCCATATTCAACAAAAACGCCGATCAGAAATGATCGGCGTTTTTGTTTGTCCGGGATTTAAGCTCGCAGTCAATGGACCCGCCGCAAGGGCGGGTCCAGGCCTTGGCTCAGAGTTTCGGCAACTGCCCGATACGCCCCATCATTTCGGTGACGATCTGCAGGTCCAGCAGGAACTGCTCGGTGGTCTTGAACTCGTTGTCGGTGTGCCCGGTGTACTTGGCGTCCGGCCGGGCCAGGCCGAATTGCACGCCATTGGGCAGATCATGCACGGACGTTGCGCCAGCGGAGGTGCCGAACTTGGATTCCATGCCCAGGTTTTCCGTGGCCACGGCCAGCAGTGCCTTGACCCACTCACCCTCGGGGTTGCGATACATCGGTGCGGCCACCGAGTAATCAAAGGTCGGCGAAATATGGGTCTTGTTACTCCAGGCGCTAAGCTTGTCGGCGATCTCTTTCTTGAGCGTTTCCGGGGATTTGCCTTTTGGTACCCGCAGGTTGACCGCCAGCTTGAAGGCCTTGTCATCCATGCCGACAAACGTCAGGGATGTGGTCAACGGCCCCATGAACGCGTCGGAAAAGCCCACGCCCAATTTGCCACCCAGGTAATCCAGGCCCCAGTTATCGGCGGCGTAGCGCGCAGCGTCGGTGATCTCGTTGTGCTTGAGTGCAACCTTGCCGTCCAGGCTGTTGATAAAGACCAGCATCCGCGCCACTGGGTTGATACCGGATTCGGGCTCGGAAGAGTGGGCCGACACCCCGGTAACGGTGAGCTTGACGTCTTTGCCATCAACCTTGGCATCCACCGTGAAATCGCCACCATTGGCCTTGGCAAATGCAGTGCCGGCCTGTTGCAGGCTGGCGGCCAGCTCGGCAGGATTATCGCTGCGCAATGTGGCTACTGACGCCGAAGGAATCTGGTTGGTTGCGAGGCCGCCGGTCATGGCGATGATTTCGGCGCCCTTGCCATCGGCCTTGCGCTTGGCAAAGGTCGCCATGACCGTGCCATAACCTTTCTCGGCGATGACGACCGGGTAGCCGCCATCCAGCGCCAGGTTGTAGTTCGGCGTTGGGTTGTGTTCAAAGTAGTAGGGGATGGCGTCGCCGGTGGTTTCTTCGGTGGTGTCTACCAGCAGCTTGAAGTTGCGCGCCAGTGGCAGGTTTTCTTCCTTGATCACTTTCATGGCATACAGCGTAACCACGATACCGTTCTTGTCATCTTCGGTGCCGCGCCCGTACATGCGATCGCCAATTAGTGTGACCTTGAAGGGGTCGAGTCGGGTGCCGTCTTTCAACACCCAGTTTTCCGGTGTTACCGGCACCACGTCGGCGTGGGCGTGAATGCCGACCACTTCATCGCCGGCACCTTCCAGGGAGATTTCGTAGACGCGATCATCGACATTGCGAAAATTCAGGTTGAAGGACTGCGCCAGGGCCTTGATTTTTTCGGCAATCTTTTTGAATTCGGGGTTGTCGTGCTGGGCAACACCCTCAACCTGGAAGGTCGGGATGGCCACCAGTTCACGCAGGGTTTCGGTGGCGGCTGCACCGTATTTCACCCGGGCATAGAGGCCTAGCAGGCGATGGATATCGTTCTGTTGCTCGGCGGTCAGCGGCTTGTTGTCGAGAAAGGCAGTGATGGCCGGGCCGAGATTGGCGGATTTCGCCATGTCGCTTTTGCCCAGGTTGCCGAGGAACGTGCGGAAGTCCTTGATCGAGGCGTCATTCAGCGTTTTGAGAATAGTCGCACTCTGTTGCGGGTTGATGCTGGCGACGGCAGACACACTAATTGAAGACAGGCTGGCGACCATCAGGGTGGCGGCGGCCAAGTGCTTGAGGGAGAAGTCCATTGCTGGGGCATTCCTTTGCAGGTGGTGAGTAAGAAGTTTCCGATTTTTATGTCGGAAACATTTTCACACACTAGCACCACCCACCTGCTGGAGGGGAGCCCCTCGGCAGGGTGATGTCCTATCTCAATAAGAAAACGCCGCCCGCCATCAGCCTGTCAGTCCAGGCTGTAGCGCACCGACAGCGTGCCCTTTTTCTCCGACAGGCCGAGGATCGTGACCTGGCCGACCTGGGCGAGGGCTTGTACATGCGTGCCGCCGCAGGCGTAGGCCGGCAGGTCACCGAAACCGACTTCCCGGGTGCCGCCGTCCAGCGTCATATGGCGTGGCAGGTCGGCGCCGATCCATTGGTTGACCTGTTCCTGCAAGGCATCAGCTTGCATGTCTTGGGCCGATTCCCCACGGATAAAACTGATCTTGCCTTCACCGGGCCAGTGGTGGGCCTTGATCGGCATCCAGCCCAGGGTTTCACCGGCATTGCCGATCAAGTGCCCGGCAGAATGCAGGCGTGTATGCAGGGTGCGACGTTGGCCGTCGACCCGCGCTTGTACGGGGCCAAGGGCGACGGGCTGGTCGACGTAGTGCACGATGCGCTCTGCTTCCTGCACTACTTTCAATACGGTGCTTTGTCCCAGCCAGCCCGTGTCAAAGGGTTGACCGCCCCCCTGGGGGTGGAAAATGGTGGACTGCAGGACCACCGCAAACTGCTGCTCAACGGGCGTGCACTCCAGCACATCAACATCGGCAACCAGGTGGTCATGGGTAAAAAACAGGCGCTGGGTCATCGTCTACATCCGCATCAGGGTTCTACACAGCAGTATAAGTAGTGCGCCAATGGGTGATAATCCGCTGAAATATCAATGGACTTGTGCGTCATGAGCATCAATCTTCCTTTGCCACTGCTGGGCGAAATGGCGATTTTCGTCAGGGTGGTAGAAACCGGCAGTTTCTCTGCAGCAGCGCGCCAACTGGGGGCTTCGCCGTCGGCGGTGAGCCGCAGCATCTCGCGCCTGGAAAAGGCCCTGGCCACGCGGCTGTTGCAGCGCACCACGCGCAAGCTGCGTTTGAGCGAAGGGGGTGAAGAAGTCTTCAAGCGCTGCCAGGACATGGTCAATGCCGCGCGCTCGGTGATGGAAATCAGCGGTCAGTACACCCACGAGGCCGAAGGGCTGGTGCGTATCAGCGTGCCCAAGGCGGTGGGGCGGTTTGTGGTGCATCCGCATATGCCGGAATTCCTGCGACGTTATCCCAAGGTCGATGTGCAGTTGATCCTTGAAGATCGGCAGGTAGATTTGATTGATGACAATGTCGACCTGAGCATCCGCATCACCGATAGCCCGCCGCCGGGGTTGGTAGGGCGCCAGTTACTGCCCATCGAGCATCTGCTGTGTGCCACGCCGCAGTATCTGGCTGCCCATGGCACGCCGCTGCATCCCCATGACTTGCTGGAGCACAGTTGTATCTACCTGGGCGAAACCCCTGGGGACGCGCGCTGGAAATTCCGCCAGTCTGGCAAGACAGTGACGGTGGGCGTGCGCGGTCGCTATGCGGCCAATCACACCGGGGTGCGGTTGGATGCGGTGTTGCAGGATGTGGGGATTGGCAGCCTGCCGTATTTCACTGCTCGGCATGCCTTGGAGGAGGGGCGGTTGGTACAGGTGCTGGCGCAATGGGATTTCATTGCCTCGTACCATGGGGATGCCTGGTTGCTACATTCACCCACGCGGTATCTACCGCCAAAACTGCGGGTGTTTATTGATTATCTGGTGGAGTGCATGGCCAGGGAACCGACATTGCGCCGGCGGTAGGAGCACGCTCGAAAATGTGGGAGCGGGCTTGCCCGCGATAGCGGTGTATTAGTCAACCAATGTATCGACTGACACTCAGCCATCGCGGGCAAGCCCGCTCCCACACAAGTCTCTCTCCATATTTGGAGTCTTGGAGTGTTCGGGATCAGTGCTTGGACTGGTCGTGGGGCATGGCCAGCAGCTGTTTTTCCTGGTTCCAGTCGAACGGTTCATCGTTTTGTTCGGCTTCGAAGCGGCGTTCTTCCAGAGCCTGGTACATATCCAGTTCTTCATCGGGCATGAAGTGCAGGCAATCACCGCCGAAGAACCAGAGCAGGTCGCGCGGCACCAGATGGGCAATCTGTGGGTAGCGCAGGATGACCTGGCTCATCATGTCCTGGCCCAGGTATTGGCTTTCGATCGGGTCGATGGGCAGCATGGCCCGCAGTTCATCAAAGCGTTCCAGGAACAAAGCGTGGCTTTCCTCGGGAACCTGTTCGGCTTCGCCGACGGCAACCAGGATACTGCGCAGGTGGTCGAGCAAGACGAGATGATCGGCAACGACGTTGGACACGAGAGTAAGTCCTCAAAAGCAAAAACGGGCGCGAGAGTATATAGCTCTCGCGCCCGCTTTTATATGACCGCCGGTATCAGCGGACTCGGCCAGGTGCCTGGGCCAACTCCTCTTTGCTGAAATCATCCACGTCGATCACCTTGCGCCGCGCAGCTTCCGCGTCCCGCAGGGTTTGTGCTTCAGCCGGTTGCAGCACGCCAGCTTCCAGTGCGGCATCGATGGCGTGTTCCCCGGCCCGTGGCTTGACCTGCCCGCTCTTGAGGGCGGCGTGCAGTGTTTTTTGCAATGGATGGCTGGCACCCAGCAGGTCGTAGGCATGTTGCAGCGCGCCAACCGGATCTTCCGCCGACTGGGGACGGTAGCAGCCTGCCAGCAGCTCTTCGAGGGTCGGATCGCCCTTGGCGCGTCCAATCACCGCCGCGACTTCGGCGTCCAGCGCATCGGATGGGCCTTTGTGGCGACGACCGAACGGGAACACGATGACTCGCATCAGGCAGCCCAGCACTTTGTTGGGGAAGTTGCTGAGCAACTCATCCAGCGCGCGCTCCGACTGGCCAAGGCTTTCCTCCATGGCCCAGGCAAACAGCGGTTCCAGATGGTCCGGGGAGTCGAGGTCGTGGTAACGCTTGAGCGCCGCCGACGCCAGGTACATATGGCTGAGCACGTCGCCCAGCCGTGCCGACAGGCGTTCGCGTCGTTTCAACTCGCCACCCAGCAGCATCATGCTCAGGTCCGCAAGCAGGGCGAACGCCGCGGCCTGGCGATTGAGCGCACGGAAGTAGCCCTGGCTCAAACGGTTGCCTGGAGCTTTTTCGAAGTGACCCAGGCCCAGGTTCAACACCAGGGTGCTGGCGGCGTTGCTCACGGCAAAGCCGATATGCTGCATCAACAGGCCATCGAACTCCTTGAGCGCCTGGTCGCGGTCTTCACGACCGGCCAGGGCCATTTCCTTGAGCACGAACGGGTGGCAGCGGATCGCGCCCTGGCCGAAGATCATCAGGTTGCGCGAAAGGATGTTCGCACCTTCCACGGTGATGAAAATCGGCGCCCCTTGCCAGCTGCGACCCAGGTAGTTGTTGGGGCCCATGATGATGCCCTTGCCGCCGTGCACATCCATGGCGTGGCTGATGCACTCGCGACCGCGCTCGGTCAGGTGGTACTTGAGGATCGCCGAGAGCACCGAGGGTTTTTCCCCCAGGTCGACGGCATTGGCGGTGAGCATCCGTGCGCTGTCCATCAGCCAGGCATTGCCGCCGATTCGGGCCAGGGCTTCCTGGATGCCTTCGAAGGCGGAAAGTGGCACGTTGAACTGCTCGCGCACCTGGGCGTACTGGCCAGTCACCAGGCTGGTGAACTTGGCCGCACCAGTACCCACCGCCGGCAGGGAAATCGAACGGCCAACCGACAGGCAGTTCATCAGCATCATCCAGCCCTTACCGAGCATCTCCTGGCCGCCGATCAGGAAGTCCAGGGGAATGAATACATCCTTGCCGGAGTTGGGGCCGTTCATGAAAGCGGCGCCCAGGGGCAGGTGACGGCGGCCGATTTCCACGCCAGGGGTATCGGTGGGGATCAGGGCCAGGCTGATGCCCAGGTCCTCTTCTTCTCCCAGCAGGTGATCCGGGTCATGGGCCTTGAAGGCCAGGCCGAGCAGGGTCGCGACCGGGCCCAGGGTGATATAGCGTTTTTCCCAGTTCAGGCGCAGGCCGAGGGTTTCCTTGCCTTCCCATTCGCCTTTGCAGATCACCCCGGTGTCGGGCATCGCGCCGGCATCGGAACCGGCCAGCGGGCCAGTCAGGGCAAAACACGGGATGTCATCGCCACGGGCCAGGCGTGGCAGGTAATGGTTGCGTTGTTCATCGGTGCCGTAGTGCAGCAGCAGTTCGGCGGGGCCCAGGGAGTTGGGGACCATGACGGTGGAAGCGAGGTCGCCGCTGCGGGTCGCCAATTTCATCGCCACCTGGGAGTGGGCGTAGGCTGAAAAGCCCTTGCCGCCGTACTCCTTGGGGATGATCAGGGCGAAGAAGCCATGTTGCTTGATATGGTCCCAGGCCGCTGCCGGCAGGTCCATGGCCTGGCCGATTTCCCAGTCGGTGACCATGGCGCACAGCTCTTCGGTAGGGCCATCGATAAAGGCCTGTTCTTCTTCGGTCAACTGCACCTTGGGGTAGGCCAGCAACTTGTCCCAGTCGGGGCGGCCGCTGAACAGTTCACCGTCCCACCACACGGTACCGGCGTCGATGGCGTCGCGCTCGGTCTCGGACATTGGCGGCAGTACTTTCTGGAACCAGTTGAACAACGGTGCGGTGAAATACTGGCGGCGCAGGTCGGGCAGCAGCAGTGGCGCGGCGACTGCCGCCAGCAGGACCCAGAACACCAGCAGCAGCCAGCCCGGCGCATGGCTGAAGGCGCCCATCGCCAACAGATAGACGGCGACCACACCCAGGGCGGGCAGGGGCGCGGTACGACGGTGTGCCAGGTAGGCAATGCCGAGCACCAGAACCAGTATCCACAACAACAGCATATTCAATCCTCCGTGAAACCAGGGGCAGAAGCACCCTCAGAGCTTAGCCGGCATCCGGAAAAGCGGTGCCTGAGGGTGTTACGTGGTGTGGCGGGAAATGCTCTCCAGTCATAGGCAGCAGGCGCCGACATTTGGCCGAATCGTCGTTATCCCTCGGTCGGGCCTGTGGTTAGACTCCAGGCTCGCCTCGGAGAAAATCCCCATGAATGCGTACTTGAGTCCCAGCCGCTTCATCGATAGTGACCACCCTGCGGTGGTGGAGTTCGCCGAAAAACACCGCGGTGTGAGCCGCGATCCCCGTGACCAGGCAGTCAGTCTGTATTACGCCGTGCGTGAAGCGGTGCGCTACAACCCTTACACCTTCAGTCGCGATCCGCAAACCCTGGCGGGCAGCTACGCCCTGGCCGCCGGGCAGAGTTATTGCGTGCCCAAGGCCACCCTGCTGGCCGCCTGCGCCCGGCATTGCCGCATAGCGTCGCGTATTGGCCTGGCGGACGTGCGCAATCATTTGTCGACCCCGCGCCTGATCGAGTTGCTCAAGAGTGATGTGTTCGCCATGCACGGCTACACCGAACTGTATCTGGACGGGCGCTGGGTCAAGGCCACGCCAGCGTTCAACAGCCAACTGTGCGAATTATTCGATGTGCCGCCACTGGATTTCGACGGGATCAATGACAGTGTGTTTCACCCCTTCAACCGCCAGGGACAGCGCTCCATGGAGTACGTGGTGGACCATGGGCAATTTGCCGAGGTGCCCGAGGAGTTCTTCTTTTCCCACCTTCAGAAATGTTACCCACACCTGTTTGGTGAGCAGTCGCCGAAAGTGTTAGGCGATATGCAGAGTGATTTGAGTCGCGGCTGAACCGGCGTATGCTGCTGCGGCATTCATCCACTGGGAGGCGGTCATGCTGAAGATCTGGGGTCGTAAAAATTCGTCAAACGTCAGGAAGGCACTGTGGTGCGCCGAGGAACTCGGCCTGGACTATGAGGCAATTGATGCGGGCGGGGCCTTTGGTGTGGTCGATACGCCGCGATATCGGGCGTTGAACCCTAATGGCCGGGTGCCGATGATCGAGGACGGCGAGTTCGTGTTGTGGGAATCCAACACCATCGTGCGTTACCTCTGCGCCAAACAGGCATCGAGCTGGTACCCCACGGATCTGCAGGCGCGAGCCAGCGCCGAGAAGTGGATGGACTGGACCACTTCGACCTTTGCCGAACCGTTCAAGACGGTGTTCTGGGGCATTCTGCGGACCCCGGCCGAGCAACAGAACTGGGACAACATCCATGCCGGGCGCAAGGCCTGTATCGAGGTGTTGAACACCGTGGACCAGGCCCTGGCCGAGCAGCCCTACCTGTCCGGCAGCGAGATCGGCATGGGTGACATTCCCCTGGGCAGCTTTATCTATGCCTGGTTCGAGATGCCTATCGAGCGCCCGTCGATGCCCCATCTGGAGGCGTGGTACCAGCGTTTGCAGCAACGCCCGGCCTATCAAAAAGCGGTTATGACCGCGTTGACTTAATACTGACTATTAATACAGGTGACTGTACTTGTGCGGCGCGGGCAAGCACCATGCTTGCCGTGCGCCGCAGTTGTATTGCGTAGGGCGCGCCCTTATCTATTCTTTCTATTCCCTTCCTTGGTGCGTAATCCGATATGAGTTCCGCTCTGTCCATCCGGCAGCTAACCAAAACCTACGGCAACGGTTTCCAGGCCCTGAGTGGTATCGATCTGGATGTCGCTGAAGGTGACTTTTTTGCGTTGCTCGGCCCCAACGGTGCCGGCAAATCCACCACCATCGGCATTCTGTCGACCCTGGTCAACAAGACCAGTGGCACGGTGAATATCTTTGGTCACGACCTGGACAAATCCCCGGCTGCCCTCAAGCGCAGCATTGGCGTGGTACCCCAGGAGTTCAACTTCAACCAGTTTGAAAAGACCTTCGATATCGTAGTGACCCAGGCCGGTTACTACGGCATCCCGCCGAAGGTCGCCAAGGAGCGCGCCGAGCAGTACCTGACCCAACTGGGGTTGTGGGACAAGCGCGACGTGCCATCACGTTCCCTGTCCGGCGGCATGAAGCGGCGCCTGATGATCGCCCGTGCCCTGGTGCACGAGCCGCGCCTGCTGATCCTCGACGAGCCGACGGCGGGGGTGGACATTGAGTTGCGTCGCTCGATGTGGACCTTCCTCACCGAACTGAACCAGAAAGGCATCACCATCATCCTCACCACCCATTACCTGGAAGAGGCTGAACAGTTGTGCCGCAACATCGGCATCATCGACCACGGCACCATTGTCGAAAACACCAGCATGCGCAACCTGCTGGGCCAGTTGCATGTGGAGACGTTCCTCCTCGACCTGAAGAACAACCTGTCGGTGCCGCCGCAACTGATCGGCTACCCAAACCGCCTGGTAGATAGCCATACCCTGGAAGTACAGGTCGATAAAGCTGTGGGCATCACCGCGCTGTTCAGCCAGTTGGCCTTGCAGAATATTGAGGTGTTGAGCCTGCGTAACAAAACCAATCGCCTTGAGGAGTTGTTCGTGTCCCTGGTGGAGAAAAATCTGGCGAAGGTGGCGGTATGAGTTCCGAGTTCCAACCCAACCTGGTAGCGCTCAATACCATCGTCTACCGCGAAGTGAAGCGCTTCATGCGCATCTGGCCGCAGACCCTGCTACCGCCAGCGATCACCATGGTCCTGTACTTCGTGATCTTCGGGAACCTGATCGGCCGGCAGATTGGCGACATGGGCGGCTTCACCTACATGGAGTACATCGTGCCGGGGCTGATCATGATGTCGGTGATCACCAACTCCTACGGCAACGTGGTGTCGAGTTTCTTTGGCAGCAAGTTCCAGCGCTCCATCGAAGAACTGATGGTCTCGCCGGTCTCGCCGCACACCATCCTGATCGGCTACACCCTGGGCGGCGTATTGCGCGGCCTGATGGTCGGGGCGATTGTGACGGTGCTGTCGATGTTCTTCACCGACCTGCAGGTGCATCACCTGGGGGTGACCATCCTGGTAGTGGTGCTGACGGCGACGATCTTCTCGCTGCTGGGCTTTATCAACGCAGTGTTTGCGCGCAACTTCGATGATATTTCGATCATCCCGACCTTTGTGCTGACCCCGCTGACTTACCTCGGCGGGGTGTTTTATTCGATCACCTTGCTGCCGCCGTTCTGGCAGACCGTCTCGATGGCCAACCCGGTGTTGCATATGGTCAATGCCTTTCGCTACGGGATCCTCGGGGTGTCGGATATCAAGATCAGCGTGGCGATCACCTTCATGATCGTGGCGACGGTGGTGTTGTATATCGGCTGCGCGCGGTTGCTGGTGAGCGGGCGTGGTATGCGTACCTAAGCAAGGTCTAAAAATGTAGGGGCTGGCTTGTGTGGGAGCGGGCTTGCCCGCGATGGCAGTGGGTCAGTCAACTGTATCTAACCTGACACTCCGCTATCGCGGGCAAGCCCGCTCCTACACAAACCTGCTCTCACATTTGGATTTGTGTGTAGCTCAGGGCTGCAGGGCGATTTCGATCAGTTCATGCAGTTCTTCGACCCGCATCGGCGCAGCGCCAAACAGAATCCGAAACACCGTCGGCGCCGCCAGCAGATTGATCAGCCGATCCACGCTGGGCTGTGCCCGGCCGCTACCCTGGTAACGATCCAGGATCACCTGCAACTGCCCGCCCAGAATGGTCACGCAATACCCCGGCGTCTGGCTGCACTGCACGTCGCGCATCATGTTGCGCCCCGGTTCCGAACTCATCTCGTCCAGATACTGCTCGGCCCAGGCTTGCAGATCGCCGCGCAGGTTGCCGGTGTTGGCCGGCTCGCTGTCCGGGCGCATGCGGGCCAAGGCGACGTCGGCGAGCAGGGCGGCGAGGTCGCCCCAGCGCCGGTAAATGGTCGACGGAGTGACCCCGGCACGTGCAGCGATTTGCGGCACGGTCACGCTGGCGCGCTCTTGCTCTTGTAGCAACTGGTGCGCCGCCGAATGAACCGATTCTTGTACCCGGGCACTACGGCCCCCCGGGCGGAGGCCTTCTTTTATCGCCATGCCAAAACCTTAACACAAAGAATTTGCTTTAAGCCCGATGCAGTAGCACACTCCGCAAAAGCAAAATATTAGCTTTAGCGGGGCGTGCCCATGTCCACCGTCACTTCTTACCGTTCCAGCCTGGTGTTCCTGGCGATCACCCTGCTGACGTTTCTCGCCGCCTCCAGCGCGCCGACGCCGTTGTATCACCTTTACCAGGAAGGCCTGCATTTTTCCGCCGGCACCCTGACCCTGATCTTCGGCGTCTATGCCTTGAGCCTGCTGGCAGCGTTGCTGACTGTCGGCTCGCTATCGGATCACCTGGGACGCAAACCTGTGATCTTCGCCGCGCTGGTCTTGAATATGCTGGCGATGCTGCTCTTTATCCACGCAGACAGTGTCGCCTGGCTGATCGCTGCCCGCACCTTGCAGGGGTTTGCCACGGGCATGGCTACCGCCGTACTCGGTGCCGCCTTGCTCGACACTGACCGCCAGCAGGGACCGTTGGTCAACAGTGTTGCGCCCTTGCTGGGCATGGCTTGTGGCGCCATGGGCAGCAGTTTGCTGGTGGAGTTCGCGCCGCTGCCGACCCAGTTGATCTATTGGGCCTTGTTTGCGCTGATGCTGGTGCAGAGCCTCTATGTCTGGCAGCTACCGGAAAGCGTCAGCCGCATGCCGGGCGCGCTGGCCTCGCTATGGCCCACCTTGCACGTGCCGCCCCAGGCGCGTCGGGCCTTGTGGCTGTCGCTGCCGGTGGATATCGCCGTGTGGGCGATGGGCGGTTTTTACTTGTCACTGGCACCGTCGCTGGTGCGCGCGGCGACCGGTTCGACTTCTAACCTGATCGGTGGCGGTCTGGTCGCCGTGTTGACCCTCAGTGGCGCGGTGATGATCTTCAGCCTGCGCAATCGCCCGGCAGATAAGGTATTGCGCTTGGGAGCAGGCCTGTTGGCCACGGGTGTTGCGCTGATTCTCGGCGCGGTCCACAGCGCCAGCCTGCCACTGTTTTTTCTCGCGACGCTGGTCGCCGGTAGTGGTTTTGGCGCGGGTTTCCTCGGCGCGGTGCGCAGTGTGGTGCCCCTGGCGTTGCCCCATGAGCGGGCCGGGTTGATGTCGGCGTTTTACGTCCTCAGTTACCTGGCGTTTTGCCTGCCGGCCCTGCTGGCGGGCAACCTGACCCGTAGTTTTGGCCTGATCGCTACCACCGACGGCTACGGTGCGGTGCTGATCGTATTGGCGCTCGGGGCCTTGATTGGCTTGATGAAGCAAGCACCGGTCAAGGCTGTATATAGGTGAAATAGATAACAGTTAGAGATATTACCCGTTATATAGATATTCGCTGCGCTTCTATCATGGGCTCAACCTCATACGAGGAAGAGGATTGAACCATGACGTGCCCCAATAGCATTGCCACTCGTTACAAACCGTTCAGCCACTTGGCGGGCCCCAGGGAGGTGATTCGCCAGTTCACCCCCAACTGGTTCGCTGCCACCATGGGGACCGGCGTGCTGGCGTTGGCCCTGGCGCAATTGCCGGTGCAACTGCCGGGCGTCTATGCCATCGCCGAAGGGCTGTGGTTGCTGACGATTTTCCTGTTTGTGTTGTTCAGCGGCTTATACGCGGCGCGCTGGGTGATGTTCTACGACGAGGCGCGGCGGATTTTCGGGCACTCCACGGTCTCGATGTTTTTCGGCACCATTCCCATGGGGCTGGCAACCATCATCAACGGCTTGCTGCTGTTTGGCCTGCCGCGCTGGGGCGAGGGCGTGGTGCAATTGGCCGAAGCCCTGTGGTGGCTGGACGTGGCGATGGCCCTGGCGTGCGGGGTGTTGATCCCGTTCATGATGTTTACCCGTCAGGAGCACAGCATCGACCAGATGACGGCTGTCTGGCTGCTGCCGGTGGTGGCTGCCGAAGTCGCCGCCGCCAGTGGTGGCCTGCTGGCGCCGCACCTCGCCGACGCCCATTCGCAACTGGTGATGCTGGTGACCAGCTACGTGCTCTGGGCATTTTCCCTACCGGTTGCATTCAGCATTCTGACGATCCTGATGCTGCGCATGGCCCTGCATAAACTGCCCCACGCCAATATGGCCGCATCGAGCTGGCTGGCCCTTGGCCCGATCGGCACCGGCGCCCTGGGTATGTTGTTGCTGGGCAACGATGCGCCGGCGATTTTCGCCGCCAATGGGTTTGCCGGTATCGGCGCGATTGCCGAAGGCCTGGGGCTGGTGGCCGGCATCACCCTGTGGGGCCTGGGCTTGTGGTGGATGTTGATCGCGGTGCTGATCACCCTGCGTTACCTGCGCGCCGGTATTCCATTCAACCTGGGTTGGTGGGGCTTTACCTTCCCGTTGGGGGTGTATGCCCTGACCACCTTGAAACTGGGCAGTACCTTGCACCTGGCATTTTTCAGCGTGACCGGCAGCGTGTTGGTCGCCGCCCTGGCGCTGATGTGGCTGGTAGTCGGCAAGCGCACCGTGCAGGGTGCCTATAAAGGCGAGCTGTTTGTTTCACCGTGTATTGCAGGATTGGGGAATAAGTAAGCGGGATTAGGTAAAGTCGTGGCCTGAAAAATCAATAAAGCCTTCCGGCCACCAGGAACACGGACGATGAGCCACCCCTCGCAATTCACCTTGCTGCGCAAACGGCGCTTTTTGCCGTTCTTCATTACTCAGTCCCTGGGCGCGTTCAACGACAATATCTTCAAGCAATCGTTGATCCTCGCCATTCTCTACAAGCTGGCGATCGAGGGCGACCGCTCGATCTGGGTCAACCTCTGCGCCTTGTTGTTTATCCTGCCGTTCTTCCTGTTCTCGGCCCTGGCCGGGCAGTTTGGCGAGAAATTCAACAAGGATGCATTGATTCGCGCGATCAAGATCGGCGAGATCGTGATCATGGCCGTCGGCGCCGTGGGCTTTATGACCAACCACCTGGAACTGATGCTGCTGGCGCTGTTTGCCATGGGCACCCATTCAGCGCTGTTTGGCCCGGTGAAGTACTCGATCATGCCGCAAGCCTTGCACGAAGAGGAATTGGTCGGCGGTAATGGCCTGGTGGAGATGGGCACGTTTCTGGCCATTCTCGCCGGGACCATCGGCGCCGGGGTCATGATGTCCTCAACCGACTACGCACCTGTGGTGTCCACCGCCATTGTCGCGATTGCGGTGCTGGGTTACCTGGCCAGCCGCGGCATCCCTCGCGCGGCGGCATCGAGCCCCGAGATGCGCCTGGATTGGAACATCTTCAGTCAATCCTGGGCCACCTTGCGCCTAGGCCTGGGACAAACGCCGGCCGTGTCGCGCTCGATTGTCGGCAACTCGTGGTTCTGGTTTGTCGGGGCGATTTACCTCACGCAAATCCCGGCCTACGCCAAAGAGTGGCTGTATGGCGATGAGACGGTGGTGACCCTGATCCTCACGGTGTTCTCGGTCGGTATCGCGTTGGGCTCGATGCTCTGCGAAAAACTCTCCGGGCGTAAGGTGGAAATCGGCCTGGTGCCCTTCGGGTCGTTTGGCCTGACAGTGTTTGGCCTGTTGTTGTGGTGGCATTCCGGCGGCTTCCCGCAGAACGTCCAAGCCAACGATTGGCTGGCGATCCTGGGTTACAGCCAGGCCTGGTGGGTGTTGATCGATATCCTCGGCCTGGGGGTATTTGGCGGTTTCTATATCGTGCCGCTGTACGCCTTGATCCAGTCGCGCACCGCCGAGAACGAGCGGGCGCGGGTGATTGCCGCCAACAATATTCTCAATGCGTTGTTCATGGTGGTCTCGGCGATTGTCACCATCCTGCTGCTGAGTGTGGCCAAGCTGTCGATCCCCGAGCTGTTCCTGGTGGTGTCACTGCTTAACATTGCGGTCAACACCTACATCTTCAGGATCGTGCCCGAGTTCACCATGCGCTTCATGATCTGGCTGCTCGGCCACTCCATGTACCGCGTGCAGCATCGCGGCCTGCAACACATCCCGGACGAAGGCGCGGCGTTGCTGGTGTGCAACCATGTGTCGTTTGTCGATGCATTGCTGATTGGTGGGGCGGTGCGTCGGCCGATTCGTTTTGTGATGTATTACAAGATCTACCGTTTGCCGGTGCTCAACTTTATCTTCCGCACGGCGGGGACGATTCCGATTGCCGGGCGCCATGAAGACCTGGAGATCTACGAAAAGGCCTTCCAGCGTATCAGCCAATATCTGAAGGACGGGGAGCTGGTGTGTATCTTCCCGGAAGGCAAATTGACCGCCGACGGTGAGATCAACGAGTTCAAGAGTGGGGTGACGCGGATTCTTGAGGAAACCCCGGTGCCGGTGATTCCCATGGCGTTGCAGGGGTTGTGGGGGAGCTTTTTCAGCCGCGATCCGAACAAGGGCGTCTTTCACCGGATCTGGTCGCGGGTGACGTTGGTAGCGGGGCCGCCGTTGGCGGTGGAGCAGGCGACGCCAGAAGCCTTGCAGGAACAAGTGCTGGCATTGCGTGGCACCACCCTGTAGGACCCGGCTTGCCGGCGATGGCGTCCGCAAAAAGGGCCTCATCGCCGGCAAGCCGGCTCCTACAACAGCATCAGGCGCTGATCTTGAGACCAATCAGCCCGGCAATGATCAGCGCTACGCTGGCCAGCCGGAACAGCGCCATGGACTCGCCAAACAGGATAATCCCGGCGATCACCGTGCCCACGGCACCGACACCGGTCCAGATGGCATAGGCGGTGCCCAGCGGCAGCTCCTTCATGGCCAGCCCCAGCAGGCCGAGGCTGACGGCCATGGCGGCAATCGTCAGGGCGGTAGGCAGCGGCTTGCTGAAACCGTCGGTGTATTTCAGGCCGACAGCCCAGCCAACTTCAAACAGCCCGGCGAAAAACAGAATGACCCAGGACATAAAGACCTTCCTTTTAGAAGTGGGGTCGTCCCCGGATTGAATGCTCGAACGAGTCGCGGGGTCGTCCCCGCGAAGGTTCGTAGAGTGCCGAAAAGCCAGCACCCGATCAAGTTTCGGCGAGGGCCTTGCGGTCTTCTTTCTCGCTCATCCGGCGGAAATACGTCGACAACAACGCCCCGGAAATATTGTGCCAGACGCTGAACAGCGCACTCGGCACCGCCGCCAGCGGCGAGAAGTGCGCACTGGCCAGTGCGGCACCCAGTCCTGAGTTCTGCATGCCTACTTCCAGCGCCAGCGACTTACGTTGGGCCAGTGGCAGCTTGAACACGCGGCCGGTGAAGTAACCGAGTAAATAGCCGAAGCTGTTGTGCAGCATCACCACCGCCATGATCAGTAGGCCCGATTCGGCAATCTTCGCCTGGCTCGCCGCGACCACGGCCGCGACAATAATCACGATGCTGACCACCGATACCAGCGGTAATACTTCGACGGCATGCCGTACGCGATCACCCAGTAAGCGTTGCGCCAATACCCCGAGGACAATGGGCAGCAGCACCACTTGCAGGATCGACCAGAACAACTCCATGAACGATACCGGCAGCCACGCGGAAGCCAGCAGCCAGATCAGCGCCGGGGTCAGCAGCGGGGCGAGGAGGGTGGTGACGGCGGCGATGGCCACCGACAATGCGAGGTCGCCCCGGGCCAGCCAGGTCATCACGTTGGACGAGGTGCCGCTTGGGCAGCAACCGACCAGGATCACGCCGACGGCGATTTCCGGTGGCAGGTGGAAGGCCTGGCACAGCAACCAGGCCACACCGGGCATGATCACAAAGTGCGCGACCACGCCCAGGGCTACGCGCCATGGATGGCGAGCAACCTCGGCGAAATCTTCAAGTTTGAGGGTCAACCCCATGCCAAACATCACCAGGCCCAGCAGCGGCACAATGGCGCTTTTCAGGCCGATGAACCAACTGGGCTGAAGGAACGCGACCACGGCAAAGATCAGCACCCAGTAGGCGAAAGTATTGCCGACGAAACGGCTCAAGGCGGCGAGTGCGCGCATGGCGATGTCCTTATTATTAGAGTGCTGGGAGTGGTAACCCAATCAACTGTAGGCGCTGGCTTGCCAGCGATAGCGTTGGGTCAGTCAGTGACTCTGCAACTGATACACCGCCATCGCTGGCAAGCCAGCTCCTACATTGAGTGTGTGCGTTTAGATACCTTGCGGGGTCTCTTCACCGCCCAATGCTTCGACCAACGCCGGCAGGAAGTCGCCAAAGGTCAGCATCATCAGGGTGAAGCTGGCATCCAGTTGGCCCAGGGCTTCGTCGCCGCCGTCCTGTTCGGCCTGGTCTTGCAGCAGGTCTTCGAACTTCAGGCGCTTGACGGTCATTTTGTCGTCGAGCATGAAGGACAATTTGTCCTGCCAGGCCAGGGACAGTTGGGTCACGACCTTGCCGGTGGTCAGGTGCAGCTGGATTTCTTCGCCGGTCAGGTCCTGGCGCTTGCAGCGCACAATGCCGCCGTCTTCGTGGGTGTCGCGCAGTTCGCATTCGTCGAGCACGAAGAAGTCATCGGCCGGCTTCTGGGTGGTGACCCAGTCGGTCATGATTGCGGTTGGCGCGGTTTTCACGGTCAGCGGACGTACCGGCAGGGTGCCGATCACTTCACGCAGGGTCGACAGCAGGTCTTCGGCGCGCTTGGGGCTGGCCGAGTTCACCAGGATCAGGCCCTGTTTTGGCGCGATGGCCGCGAAGGTCGACGAACGACGGATAAACGCGCGTGGCAGGAAGGCCTGGATGATTTCATCCTTGATCTGGTCCCGTTCCTTTTTGTAGACCTTGCGCATTTGCTCGGCTTCGATCTCTTCGACCTTTTCCTTCACCGCATCACGCACCACGCTGCCTGGCAGGATACGTTCTTCCTTGCGCGCAGCGATCAGCAGGAAGTCACCGCTGACGTGCACCAGGGGCGCGTCTTCACCTTTACCAAAAGGTGCGACGAAACCGTAAGTGGTCAACTCCTGGCTTGCACAAGGGCGCGCCGGTTTGGTGGCCATTGCAGTTTCCAACGCCTCGGCATCAACAGGCAGATCTTGGGTCAGGCGATAGATAAGCAGGTTCTTGAACCACATGGGGTGAGTCTCTCCTTTATACAAAGTGGGGCATTATTCTCTTGATAAGGCCGCAGGCCAACCCTGCCTAAGCCATTGGAAGGGCTGAAAAAAAAGATTTAAGAAAGTGCTTGCCAGACTTGGGGTCGCTCCGTAGAATGCGCGCCACACCGAAACGAAGGGTGATTAGCTCAGCTGGGAGAGCATCTGCCTTACAAGCAGAGGGTCGGCGGTTCGATCCCGTCATCACCCACCATTCGCTTCATGTGTTACGCGCAGCGGTAGTTCAGTCGGTTAGAATACCGGCCTGTCACGCCGGGGGTCGCGGGTTCGAGTCCCGTCCGCTGCGCCATATTCGGTAACCTGGAACACTGAACGCCAGGTAACCACAGAAAGCCCGCTCATTGAGCGGGCTTTTTGCTGTCTGGGGTTTGCCTTTGTGCGTTTGTAGGAGCGAGCTTGCTCGCGAAGATTGTTAACGATGATGCGGGCATCCTGGGTGCACGCGGTGCTCTCAGGTTCTTCGCGAGCAAGCTCGCTCCTACAGGGATTGCAAAAAAACGCCCCCGGTCATTGCCGATGACCGGGGGCGTTTTTTATTGGGGGTTTAGAAATTCCAGCGTGTGGTGACCATGAAGTTGCGCGGTTCACCATAGGCGGCGGAGTTATAGAAACCGATATTGGTGTAGTAGGACTTGTCGAAGATGTTGTTGACGTTCAGCGTTGCCGACAGGTTCTTGGTGACCTGGTAGCGGGTCATCAGGTCCACCAGCCAGTAGGCCTCCTGGGAGAACTCCTCATACCCGCCATGTGGGTTGTTGTAGATATCCTGCCAGCCCACGCTCTGCCAGCGCACGCCACCGCCGACGGTCAATTTGTCGAGGTCGCCCTTGAGTTTGTAGGTGGTGTACAGCTTGATCTGGTCTTCAGGCTCGAACGTGGAGATTTTCACGTCCTTGTCATCGCGCACGATCTTGTGGGTATAGCCCGCCTGCAATTGCCAGCCGGGGGCAATCTCGCCGGACATTTCCACTTCGTAGCCCTTGGTCACAGCCTTGCTGCTCTTATAGGCGTAGTTGGACGGGATTGGCGTCTGGTTGTTGTACTCGTCATCGGAGAGGGCGCGATTGGACTCGTGGATTTCAAAGTACGCCGCGCTGGCGTTTACCCGGCCGTCGAGGAAGTCGGCTTTCACCCCCAATTCCCAGTTCTGGCCTTCATCGGGCTCAAGCAGCTTGTTATCCCGGTCGCGGTTGTAGTTTTCCTGGGGCATGAAGATGTCGGTGTAGCTGGCATACACCGAGTAGGTGTCGTTCAGGTCGTAGACAGCACCGACATACGGCACGAAGCGCCCTGATTCACGATAGTTGGGGTTGTAGCCCGTGACCTGGTAGTTGACCATTCGACCGCCCAGCAGCAGCTTCAGGTCATCGGCCAGATTCAGGCGGGTGGTTACATAGGCGCCGGTCTGGCGCACGGTGTCGTCGGTCAGGGATTGGGCATTGCCCCAGTCCGGGAGGGTCGCGTGGCCGTGCCAGTTATTGAAGTCGACGATGTTCGGGCTCAGGTTCCAGTAGCCTTTACCTTTCCACTGCGAGGCACTGATGGAGCCGCCCAGCACCAGTTCATGTTCGCGGCCGCCCAGGCTGAACGGGCCGCTCACGTACAGGTCGGCGGAATCGCTGACCGTTTCCCCGGTGTATTTGCCCGAGGTCAACTGTGCGGTGCCGTCCGGCTGTGGCTGGTCGCCCTGGATCGAGCCCATCAGTGCGTGGTAGCCGTTGATCTTGTGGTCCAGTTGCAGCTTGGTCACCCAGCCATCACCCAGGTCATGTTCGAGCATGGCGAATACGGTGCGGGTGTACTGCTCCCAACTGCTCCATTCGGCGGCGTTGTTGAACGAGCGCTTGACCTTGTTGCGATCACCCTTGGAGTTGATCAGCGGGAAGCTGCCTGACCAGGAAGAACCCTTGGGCAACGTGTCCTGGTAATCACCGCCGACGGTCAGCAGGGTGTCCGGTGACAAGTCGAACTCCATGATGCCGTAGTACGTCGGGCTCTTGCGCGAGTAGTGGTCCATGAACGAATGCTTGTCCTGGTAGGCTGCGACCGCCCGGCCGCGCACATTGCCGCTCTCGGTCAGCGGGCCGCTGACGTCCAGTTCGCTTCGATAGTTGTCCCAGGAACCGGCGCCGAGGGTGGCGTGCCCCTGGAAGTCGGCGGTGGGCTTCTTGCGTACCAGGTTGATTGTCGCGCCCAGGGAGCCGGCGCCGGTCAGCAGGCCAGTGGCGCCCTTGAGCACTTCGACGCGGTCATAGATCGCCATGTCGCTCAGGGTATTGCCCGCCGAATAGGCGACGTTACGCGCCGTCGAAGGAATGCCGTCGTACTGGAAGTTATTGATCGAAAAACCGCGGGCGTAGTAGTTGCTGCGCTCGCTGTCGAAGGCCGACACGGTGATGCCCGGGGTATGGCGCATCACGTCGTCGACGTTGTTCAGGCCGAAGTCATCCATGTGCTGGCGCGTAACAACGCTGACGGACTGCGGGGTTTCCTTGGGGGTCAGCACCAGGCGCGTGGCGGTGGCGATGCTGCCGGGCGTGTAGGAACCGCTGTCTTCAGTGACGTTACCCAACTGATTGCCGGTGACCTGGGTCGGGCCCAGTTCCATGCTGCCGTTGCTGGCAGCGGGTGCGGGTTGCAGTGCATACACTTGGTCGCCCTTTACCGCGATGTAGCCGCTGCCCTGCAGCAACCGGTCGAAACCGTCCTGTATGCCGTAATTGCCTTGCAAACCCGGGCCATTGAGGCCTTCCAGTTCCCGGGACTGGAACACAATCGCCACGCCGGCTTGCTGGGCGAAGCGGTTAAGCGAGCTGCCCAGCGGCCCGGCGGGAATGTTGTAAGCCTGGGCAGCGGTGCTTGGCGTATCCGCCTGGGCCAGATTGATGTGCAAGGCGCCAACGGTGGCGGCGAGCATGGCCAGGGAAAATGGCGCGCTTCTTAGCAGGGCAAAGCGCCCGCGAGGGTAGGAAGGGGTGTGCATGGTGAAGGCAATCCTTTATGTGTCGAATTACCTTGCTTGACGGGCAACTGCGAAAAAACCGGAAGCAAATGCGAATAATTATTTATTGGCTGTGTTGGACGGGTTCACGATGACCAGCCAAGGGGTATAGGTTTGCACCGTTATCGGTAGGGTTTGCGCCAAAAGTTGCAGGGCATGGTCGCTGTCGTCCAGGGGGATCACGGCCGACACCCGCAGGCTTTGCAAGGCGGCACGGTCAAACTGCAGGCGGCCAGAACGATGCCGTGCGATTTCATCCAGCACCTCGGGCAATGGCCGGTTTTCCACCACCAGTTGATGGCGGCGCCAGGCTTCATTGATGCCCGCTGGGTCAATGCTACCGGTCAGGCGGACGCTGTTGGTACTGATCAGGGCCTGGGAACCAGCGGCGACTTCCAGGCTCTGCCGCGCATCGGCGCTGTGGGCTGCCACGCGCGATTCGAGCATGCTCAGCACGGTGCTATCGCCCTCACGCTTGACCACAAATCGCGTGCCCAGCGCGCGCATGCTGCCTTGGGCGGTCTGTACGATAAACGGCCGTGTCTGATCGTGGGCCACTTCCACGAGGATTTCGCCTTGCAGCAGTTCGATGCGCCGTTGCGTGGCGTCGAAATGCAGGTTGGCCGCACTGATGCCATTGAGGCTCAGGGCCGAACCGTCGGCCAGGCGCAGGGTCTGCCACTGGCCGGGGCCGTTGCGCACGTCGGCCATCCAGCGCTGCGGGTAGGGGCTGAGCAGCAGCGCCGCGGCTGGCACTGCCAGGCTGCATGCCAGCAACAGGGTGCGCACTGCGCTTTTGCTGCGGCGCGATTGCTGATTGGCGAACGCAGCATTCAGCGCCGCCCGTGCCGGTGACTTTTTCCCACGCAGGGCCTGCATCCGCGAAATCACCGCTTCCATGCGTGCAGCGGCAGCGGCGTAGTGCGGGCCTTGTTGTTTCCAGCAATCGAACGCCAGGCGCTGGGCTTCGCTCAGCTCACCTTCATGCAGGCGCAGCATCCATTCGGCGGCTTGTTCTTCGATCTGTTGGCGGGCGTCGGGCATGGGGGGCTCAGGTGTCCATACTATGGCCGCAATGCACCAGGGCCTGGATCAGGTATTTGCGTACCGTGCGTTCCGAGAGCTTGAGTTGCCGGGCGATCTGCTGTTGGGTCAGTTCTTCGAGGTAATAGAGCACAAATGCCTGGCGCGAATACTCATGCATGCCTTCGAGGATAAACGCGATCTGCTCCAGAGCTTCAAGGGTCGTGTTGATCTGCTCCGGCGACTGGAACCCCTCAAGCGCGTCCATCGTCAGCGCCAGCTCTTGCAGGTAGGCCTGTTCAATCTGTTTGCGTCGGGCTTGGTCGATGATCAGCCGCCGCGCGGTGGTGCTCAGGTAGGCCCTGGGTTCGCGGATCGTCGCCACCGATTCACGGGTGTTGAGGATGCGCGCGAAGGTGTCCTGCGCCAGGTCGGCAGCGTTCTGCCGGCAGCCCAGCTTGCGCCGCAGCCAGGTGAGTAGCCAGCCATGATGCTCGCTGTAGAGCTGGGTTATTTCCCGTTGGAATGGCGGTTCACCCACAGACATAGGCGTGGCCCAGGTGTTATTGAGAATGGTTTCTAATTGTGAGCCCAGGGCTGGGTAAACGCAATAGACTCGCGTTTACCCGCTACAAGCGCCGGTTTTCCTGGGTGTAGCCTGCTGGCGAAAAGATATTTCAAATAAATTGCATTTAAATCAACACATTGCGAAATTTTCGTATATGATGCGCCCCGCACCAAACGTAAAGGGTGATTAGCTCAGCTGGGAGAGCATCTGCCTTACAAGCAGAGGGTCGGCGGTTCGATCCCGTCATCACCCACCATTACGTCCAATGCTACGCGCAGCGGTAGTTCAGTCGGTTAGAATACCGGCCTGTCACGCCGGGGGTCGCGGGTTCGAGTCCCGTCCGCTGCGCCATATTCGGTAACCTGGAATGCTGAACGCCAGGTCACCACGCAAAGCCCGCTCATTGAGCGGGCTTTTTTGTGCCTGGGATTTATGGTTCTACAAACCCACCAGCCGGTAGCCCACCTGCAATTCGGTAATGAAGTGCTGCGGCTGCGTGGGATCCGCCTCCAGCTTTTGCCGCAAGTGCGCCATATGCACTCGAAGATAATGGGCGCGGTCCACGTAATCCAGGCCCCACACTTCCAGCAGCAGTTGCCGGTGCGTCAGGACCCTGTTCTGGCCGCGAATCATCGCACAGAGCAGCCGGTACTCGATGGGCGTCAAGTGTACCGGTTGACCTGAGCGCCACACTTGATGGGTTGCCAGGTCGACTGCAATCTCGCCAAACGCCACCTTGCTGGTCGCTACCACGGTGCCGGTGTGTCCATGCCGGCGCAGTTGGGCGCGGATACGTGCCAGTAGCTCGGGCACGCCAAACGGCTTGGTCAGGTAGTCATCGGCGCCTGCGTCCAGGGCGGCGACTTTTTCTTCTTCACGGTCTCGCGCCGACAGCACCAGGATCGGCACCGCCAGCCAGCCGCGCAGTTCGCTGATCAGCTGCTTGCCATCGCTGTCCGGCAAGCCGAGGTCGACAATCACCAGGTCCGGCTGACGACTGGCGGCATGGATCAGCGCACGCTTGACGCTGTCGGCCTCGAACACCTGAAAGCCTTCATCTTGCAAGGCAATGCGTACAAAGCGGCGGATATTGGCCTCATCTTCAACGATCAGAATACGTGCAGTGCTCATAAGAGTTCCATGGCCGGCGGGGTGCCAGCCGGTAGCGTGAGGGTGAAATGCATGCCGCCCGTGGGGCCTGGATTGGCTTGGATGCCCCCGCCGTGGGCCTCGACGATGCGCTTGACCAGCGCCAGGCCCAGGCCGATGCCGGCCACGGACGATTCCTGCTGGCCGCGGGTGAAGGGTTCAAACAGGTTGGCCGGTGCGTGACCGGGGCCGGTGTCGCTGACCTGCAGCACAATGTGCTCGCCGGCTTGGCTGGCGGCCACGCAAATGCTGGTGCCCGGGGGGGTGTATTTGGCGGCGTTGTCCAGCAGGTTGACCAGTACCCGCTCGATCAGCAGCGCGTCGACTTCCACCAGCGGCAACTGCGCGTCGAGCGCGGTGTGTACGCGGTGGTGTGCCAGGGGCTCGCGCAATTGGCGCAGGGCGCTGCCGACGATTTCTTCCAGCGAATGCCATTGGCGGTTCAGGCGCACCCCGCGCTCTTGCAGGCGCGCCATGTCCAACAGGTTTTCGATCAGGCGCTGCATGGACGTAGCCTGTTCGTGGATGCCCTGCAGCAGCTCGCTCAGTGGCCCCGGCGAGGCGTGGGGCAGGGCGGTCTCGGCAGCGCCGATCAGGGTGGTCAATGGCGTGCGCAGGTCGTGGGAAATCGCCGCGAGCAAGGTGTTGCGCATTTTCTCGCCTTCCATCTGCACCAGAGTGCTTTGCGCCACTTCGACGAAATGCACGCGCTCCAGGGCAATCGCCAACTGGCTCATGCAGGCTTCCAACAGGCGGCGTTCCTGCGGGTCGTTCAAGCGTTCGCGCTGGGCCAGTTCCAGCACCAGCACACCGCGCACGCGCATCGGCGCCTTGAGCGGCAAGTAGCAGCCCTTGGCCGCCGACAGGGTGTCGGTGCCATGGCCGGCGGGTTGACCGTGGTCGTAGGTCCATTGCGCGATGCTGTCGTCGATCGGCAGCCCATCGGCGCTCACGCCGTGTACGCCATCGGCGGCATCCGGCAGGGCCAGGCCGACCCGTGCTTCGAAGACGCCACTGAAGGTGCGCAGCGCGACTTCACTGATTTGCTCCACCGTCAGCGCCGCGGACAGGTCGCGGGCCAGGCGCGCCAGGGAGGTTGCGCGGCGTTCCCGTGCGGCGGCGGTGCGTGCTTCGTGGCGCAGGCGCGCGGTGAGTTGGCCGGTGATCAAGGCGATGCCGAGCATCAACGCAAAGGTGAAGAAATACTGAGTATCGGTAACGGCAAATGAATAGCGCGGCAGGACGAAAAAGAAGTCGAAACACAGCACCGCGAGCATCGCCGCCCACACGCCGGGGCCGCGTCCAAAGCGCAGCGCGACCAGCACCACCGTGAGCAAAAACAGCATCACCACGTTGGCCAGGTCGAACACCTGCAGCAGCAAGGCGGCGACGGCGCTGGTGGCCAGACAGGCCAGGCTGGTCCAGACGTAGGCCAGTCGAGTGCCGGGCAATGGCACGGTTTTCTCGCGCGCGGCGGGTTTGCCCGGTAGCAGGCCGTGGGCAATCACGATCTGATCGATTTGCGGATGGTGGCGGCTGATCCGGTCGCTGACCGACTGATGCCAGAACCGCCACCGACGGCGCGGATGATGGCCGAGCATCAGGCGATTGGCGTTGTGCTCGCGGGCATAGTCCACCAGGGCTTGGGCAACGTCCATGCCCGGCAGTGTGGCTGTATCGGCACCGAACTCTTCGGCCAGGGCCAGGGTTTTCATCGCGTTCAAGTAGCGCCTGGCGCCGCGCCCTTGGGCCGAGGCGACATGGACCACAATCCAGTCGGCTTCCAGTTTTTGCGCCAGGCGCGCGGCTTCACGCACCAGGCGTTCATCGCCGGCCTCACCGGCTACGCCGACCAACAGCCGTTCGCGGGCCGGCCACAGGGTCTTGATCGATTGTTCGCGGCGGTACACACGCATCTGCGTGTCGACCCGGTCGGCTGTGCGTCGCAGGGCCAGCTCACGCAGCGCCAGCAGGTTGCCCTTGCGGAAAAAATGCCGTGACGCACGCGCCGCCGCCGGGCCCAGGTACACCTTGCCGTCCTTGAGGCGTTGCAGTAGATCGTCGGGCGGCAGGTCGATCACCACCACTTCGTGAGCGTTGTCGAACACATGGTCCGGCACCGTTTCGCGCACGCGGATGCCGATGATCCCGCTGACCAGGTCATTCAGGCTTTCCAGGTGCTGGACATTGAGCGTGGTCCAGACATCAATGCCGGCGCTGAGCAGTTCTTCCACGTCTTGCCAGCGTTTGGGGTGACGCGAGCCGGGCACATTGCTGTGGGCCAGTTCGTCCACCAGCACAATGGCCGGGTGGCGTAGCAGAGCGGCGTCGAGGTCAAATTCGGTCAGGGCGAATTCACGGTGCAGATGCTGGGCGCGGGGCAGTTGTTCGAGGCCGTGGAGCAACTCGGCGGTGTCCTGGCGGCCGTGGGTTTCCACCACGCCCGCCAGCACGTCGCGGCCCAGGTCGGCTTCGCGGCGCGCCGCTGCAAGCATCGCGCAGGTCTTGCCCACACCGGCGTTGGAGCCAAAGTAGATACGCAATTTGCCGCGTAAGGCGGCCTGTTCTTCTTGTTGGACCCGAGCCAGCAGAGCGTCGGGGTCGGGGCGTTCGTCGTTTAAGGCGGGCATGTCATTCCTCTGGTTGTCTGTAGGAGCGAGCGTGCTCGCGAAAAACCTGATGGCGCCGCTGGGTGTCAGGTTTTTCGCGTTATCGTTAACGCCCTTCGCGAGCAAGCTCGCTCCTACAGTGGGCGGAGCGTTACACGAGGCCCAATCCCGTCAGCAGCATGTCGATCAGCTTGATCCCGGCAAACGGCACCAGCACCCCGCCCAGGCCATAGATCAGCAGGTTGCGGTTGAGCAGGGCCGCCGCGCCGATTGCGCGGTAAGTCACGCCGCGCAGGGCCAGAGGGATCAGCGCGACAATGATCAGGGCGTTGAAAATCACCGCACTGAGAATCGCCGAGTTGGGGCTGCTCAGTTGCATCACGTTCAAGGCACCGAGCTGGGGATAGGTCGCGACAAACGCCGCCGGGATGATTGCAAAGTACTTCGCCACGTCATTGGCCACGCTGAAGGTGGTGAGGGCGCCGCGGGTCATCAGCATCTGTTTGCCCACTTCGACCACTTCGATCAGCTTGGTCGGGTTGCTGTCGAGGTCGACCATATTGCCGGCCTCCTTGGCAGCCTGGGTGCCGCTGTTCATCGCCACCGCCACGTCGGCCTGGGCCAGCGCCGGCGCGTCGTTGGTGCCATCGCCGGTCATGGCCACGAGCTTGCCCTTGGCCTGGTAGTCGCGGATCAATTGCAGTTTGTCTTCCGGGCGGGCCTCGGCAAGGAAGTCATCCACGCCGGCCTCCACCGCAATGGCGGCGGCGGTCAGGCGGTTGTCGCCGGTGATCATCACGGTCTTGATACCCATGCGCCGCAGCTCGGCGAAGCTTTCCTTGATGCCGCCTTTGACCACGTCCTTGAGCTCCACCACGCCCAGCGCCGTGGCGCCGTCGCTGACTACCAGCGGCGTGCTGCCACGCCGCGAGACCTCATCGACCTTGGCCTGCAACGCCGCCGGAAAACTCCCGCCCAAGGCCTCGACATGGCGGCGAATCGCGTCCGCTGCACCCTTGCGAATCGCCCGGCCTGCGGGCAGGTCGACGCCACTCATGCGGGTTTGCGCGGTGAAGTGCACAAAGCTTGCGCCCAGTTGGTTGATGTCCCGCGCGCGAATGTCGAACTTCTGCTTGGCCAGCACCACGATGCTGCGGCCTTCCGGGGTTTCATCGGCCAGGGAGGCCAGTTGCGCGGCATCCGCCAAGTCGGCCTCTTTGATCCCCGGCGCCGGCAAAAAGCTGCTGGCCTGACGGTTGCCCAGGGTGATGGTGCCGGTCTTGTCCAGCAGCAACACATCGACGTCACCCGCCGCCTCGACCGCCCGCCCGGAGGTGGCGATGACATTGGCCGACATCATCCGGCTCATGCCCGCGACGCCGATGGCCGAGAGCAGGCCGCCGATGGTGGTGGGGATCAGGCACACCAGCAAAGCCACCAGCACCGTGGCGCTGACCACGCTACCGCTGCCGCTCATGGCCACGGCGAAGATCGAGTAGGGGCTCAGCGTGGCGATCACCAGCAGGAACAACAGAGTCAGGCCCACCAGCAGGATGGTCAGGGCCACTTCGTTCGGGGTTTTCTGGCGCTTGGCCGATTCGACCATTGAGATCATGCGGTCCAGAAACGACTCGCCGGGATTGACGCTGATGCGTACCACCAGCCAGTCCGACAGCACGCGTGTACCGCCGGTGACCGAGGAAAAATCGCCACCGGACTCGCGAATCACCGGCGCCGATTCGCCGGTGATTGCGCTTTCATCCACCGACGCTACGCCCTCGATCACGATGCCATCGAGTGGCACCAGGTCACCGGCCTCGATCAACACCACCTGATCCTTGCGCAGCAGCGACGCTTCGGTCGGCAGCCATGGCGCACCGTGCTTGGGGTGTTGCAGCAGCTTGGCCAGCGTCTGGCGTTTCATCCCGCGCAGGCTGGCGGCCTGTGCGCGGCTGCGGCCCTCGGCCAAGGCTTCGGCGAAGTTGGCAAACAGCACGGTAAACCACAGCCACAAGGTGATGCTGAGGATAAAACCGCTGGGCGCTTCACCCTGGCCGCCGAGGGACTGGAACCACAGCAGGGTGGTAAGGATGCTGCCCAGGTAAACCACGAACATCACCGGGTTTTTCCATTGCGCCTGGGGCAGCAGTTTCTTCAGCGCATCGCCGCACGCGGTGAGTACGATGGCGCGATCAAACAGAGGTAAACGAGCATTCTTCATAAGGGCAATCTCTTACTCACTGGCCGCAATAGGAGGCGATGGCAGGCGGTCGTCCAGCGCAAGGTTGAGTTGCAACACGTTGACCCGTGGCTCGCCGAGCAGGCCCAGAGTGCGTGCGCTGGTGTGCTGGTTGACCAGTTGCAGCAGCTCGGCTTCGGGGATCTGCCGCAGGCGCGCGACCCGTGGCAGTTGCAGGCGCGCATTGGCCACTGAGATGTGCGGGTCGAGGCCCGAGGCGGAAGCGGTGACCGCGTCCACCGGCACTTGGGCGTCGGCGGGCAGGCCGTTGGCCAGGCGATAGGCCTGCACGCGTGCGGCCACCTGGTCCACCAGTTTCTGGCTGGTCGGCCCCAGGTTGCTGGCGCCGCTGGAACCGGCGTTGTAGGGCTGCGACACGCTTTTGCTTGGGTCTTGCTGGTCGGCGCCCAGGGTCATGCTTGGACGGCCATGGAAGTATTGCGGCCGAGTGAAGTGCTGGCCAATCAGGGTCGAGCCCATGGCCAGGCCATCGCGTTCAATCAGCGAGCCACGGGCCTGGAACGGGAACATCAACTGCGCGGTCACGGTGGTGAACGCCGGGTAGGCGAACCCCGTCAACAGCATGAAAAACACCGCCGAAACCAGTACCGGGCGCAACAGCCCTTTGAATATCGATTGAGTCGTCATCTAGGTGTCCTCAGTTGTACGTCTGGCCGGACAGCAACTGCAGTTGCTCCACCAGCGGGCCGAGCGCGAGCGCTGGCAAAAAGGTCAGGCCGCCGACCACCAGCACCACGAACACCACCAGCAGCATGAACAGCGGGGTCGCGGTGGGGATGGTGCCGGCTCCGGCCGGTACGGTCTTTTTCATCGCCAGGGAGCCGGCCACGGCCAGCATCGGCAGCATGGTGAAGAAGCGCCCGATCAACATCGCCAGGCCAATGGTGGTGTTGAAAAACGGCGTGTTGGCGTTCAAGCCGGCAAAGGCCGAGCCGTTGTTGGCGGTGCCAGAGGTATAGGCGTACAACACCTCGCTGAATCCATGGGGGCCGATGTTGTTGAGGCTGGCCATGGTGTCGGGCCACAGGGCGGCGAGGGCGGTGAAGCCCAGGATGCTGATGGGGTGCGCGAGCACCGAGAGCATCACCAGCTTGATCTCCCGCGCTTCGATTTTCTTGCCGAGGAACTCCGGGCTGCGGCCAATCATCATGCCCACCAGGAACACCGTCAGCAGGGCGTACTGGATCAGGTTGATAAAGCCCACGCCGTCGCCGCCGAACACGCAGTTGAGCATCATCTGCGCCAGGGGCACGAAGCCGCCCATGGGGGTCAGCGAGTCGTGCATGGTGTTGACCGAGCCGGTGGTTGCCGCCGTGGTGGTGGCGACGAACAGGCTGCTGTCGGCAATGCCGAAGCGCAGTTCCTTGCCTTCCATGTTGCCGCCGCTGTGTTCAATCGACAGGGTCTGGTTGGCGCCGGCCTGGGTCAGCAGCGGGTTGCCGCTTTGCTCGGCGCCGTAGACCAGGGCGAGGAAGCCGATGAACATCACCAGGAAGGTGCCGAAAAACACCCAGCCCTGACGACGTTGCAACAGCATGCTGCCGAAGGTGTAGGTCAACGCCGAAGGGATCAGCAACATGCTGAGGATGTGCAGGATGTTGGTCAGCGGTGTCGGGTTTTCGAACGGATGCGCGGCGTTCATGCTGAAGAATCCGCCGCCGTTGGTGCCGATGTGCTTGATCGATTCAAAGCTGGCCACTGCGCCGACAATCAACTGTTGCTGGGCCCCTTCCAGGGTGGTGACCAGGGCCTGGGAGGCGAAGGTCTGTGGCATGCCCTGCCAGACATAAACCAGGGCCATGCCTACGCATAACGGCAACATCACGCGGTACAGCGTGCGAGTGAAGTCGACCCAGAAGTTGCCGATATCGCCCGAACTGGAGCGGCTCAGGCCCCGAATGAAACCGGCCGCTGCGACCACGCCAGAGGTGGCACCGACGAACATCAGAAAGGTAATGACCGCCATCTGGCTGAAGTTCGACAGGCTGCTCTCGCCCGAGTACGCCTGCCAGTTGGTGTTGGTGATAAAGGACACGGCGGTGTTGAATGCCAGGTCCGGCGATTGTGCGGTCAGCCCCAGCGGGTTGAGCGGCATGACCGCTTGCAGGCGCAGCACCAGATAGCCCAGCAGCATCATCGCCGCGTTCGACAACAACAGCGCCGAACCGAAGCGGGCCCAGCCCATGGTTTCCTGTGGGTCGATGCCCAGCAGGCGGTAGGTATAACGTTCCGGCAAGGCATGGTGGGTCCCGGTGAATACCCGGGCCAGCCATTTGCCCATCAGTACGGCGAGTCCCGTCATTACCCCCAGGACCAGCGTAAATTCCAGCAGCGTGCTTAACATGTCGTGGCTCCGTTCAAATCTTGCCCATGGCGACAATGGCCATGGCAGTCGCAACAAAAAACACCAGGGAAAGACTGATAAACATCAGGTCGTACATGGCCAGCTCCCTAGAATTTTTCTGCGCGAATAAGGGCGTAGCCCAAGTAAACGAACAGCCCCACGGCGCATAAGCCGCTGGCGATATAAATGAACGTAAGTGTGAGCACGGTGTAACTCCCCTGAGTGAATAAGCCGCAACTGCGGACGCGGGGAGGTTAATCCCTGGGGTATCAAGCTCAGGCACTGATTACAGGTCACGGTATTAAGACGGTATAAAGAAAAAGTTTTGCCGGGCGCACGAAAGAAAGGGATAACCCGTCGCCCGGGTATCCCTTTAAACACTGGGGTACTGCTGATGCTAACGACGTGCTTATTTGATTTTGTTCTTCTTCTCGCTGCGAGTGGCGAGGTGTTCGAAGCAAAACGCGGCAGTGCCGAATAGCGCAATCATTGACAGGACGATCATGCCTAAAGTTGAACTTTCCACGATGATTTCCTACGGGTGTTGGGGTAGGAAGTTACGGTAGAGGGTTTGGACTTAGTTGTTCAATAGAGGCGACGTAAACGTTATGGCGAATAAAAGATTTATATGAGTTTTTTACGGGCCAGTGAGCCGGTGCGAGCCCTGTCCTGTGGCGAGGGGTAAGCCCGCTCGCCACAACAAGCCTGCTCGCGGCAGTAGGTTTGGTTGCAGCGAAGGCCGGCTCACCACAGGGGCTTCGTGAGTCAGGGGGTGTTACGGCTATGCCGATAATCACTCACCGCCTCATACACCGCCTTGCGCAGCCGATTGATCCCACCAATCGGCCGGTGTTCCTCCACGCCAAACCATGGGTTGAACGACTGGTTGTCACAGGCCAGGTTCAAGGCTGGAGTATCAAAGTCCTGCGCCGGGATGCGGATTTTTGCCACGCTCTCGTAGGGCGCGTCGCTTTCTTTCCATTCAATGCTGGTGTCTTCAATGGGCATGTACTTCTGCGGGTTCTGGCGCTGGATCTGCAGCACAAAACACGCGTCGATGCGGTCCGTGGACAGTTGCTGGCTCAAGGCGCTGCGCAGGAAGTTCGGCAAGTCCTGGTTTTGCTTGGGCAGGCTGTACTCCGGGCAGCTTTGCGGGTCTGGGGCGACGCGGAATTTGGCATTTGCGCTGCCGAACTTGTAGGGCGATACCGAAAAGTACGTCGCCTCGGTCGGGCTGGCCGGTGCGGGTGCAAGTGTCGCCAGGGCGATAAACAGATGCCGCACCTGCCAACTGCGTGGGTCGAGGCTTGGGAAAAACGCCATGGCTTTTTTGCCATCGGCCTGGGCCCCGACGTTCTGCGCGTATTCGGCCACGTCGCTGACGAAGAAATTCGGGTGGCTGAACATGACAAAGTCCTGCTCGGTGCGCGCCTGCTGATCGGCCAGCAATTGCTTGCCCGGCACGTCCAGCAACTTGATCGCCATGCCGCGAGCATCGCGCATGCTGTCGAACTGTGGATAAGCGTTGCCGTTGGACAGGCGCATCATCGCCTGCCAGGTCTTGCCCGGTTCGGCGAACACGCCCTGGCGCAGCGCCGGCTCAAGGTCCGGCAGCACGCGGACTTCGGCCTTGACGCAGCCGTGGGCCTTGGCATGGGCATCGCGCAGGTAACGGGTGCCTTCGCGATGCTGGTCGACGATGCGCACCGCCGTCTGGATGACGCCTTGGGTCATGGCCGCTTCGCCCGGCGGTATCTGCTCCTCGGTAGGCACCGGGCCGCTGTGGTGCCAGGCAAACCACAGGGTCGACAGCAACCAGCCGAGCAGGCCCAGGCCTACCAGCCATAACAGCGTCTTGCCGAGAAACGCGCCGAGGCGCAGCCACAGTCGAGCGAGCATGGAACGGTCCTTGTATCGAAATGGGGAAGTCATGGCAGTTGCTGCTCCAGCGGGCCGCCCAGTACTTTCAGGTATTCCAGCAACGCCCAGCGTTCCTCAGGCTCCAGGCCCCGGCCAATCACCCCGTTGCCACGCTTGCCCGCGCGGAACTCGTGGCCGCTGTTATGGTTGCCGGTGATGCTCGTATCGAACAGGAATGCGTTTTTAAAAGCCTCGGTGCGATAGCCCAGGTGACGTGGGTTGTAGTCGAAGGTGCCTTTATAGAAGGTGCGGCTGCGCTCGTACTGGGGTGATAGCAATTGGTAGAGCGTCGGCACCGAGCCGTTGTGCAGGAACGGCGGCGTGGCCCACACACCGGCCAGCGGGCGGGCCTTGTAGGCGCGCAGCTCGCGCACGCCGATGGGCAGGCCGAAACCGTCCAGGCGTGGGCGTTCGGTTGGGGTGATACCGGCGGCGCGGTAAGCATGTTCTTCGACAAATGCAGTGACATATGCCAGGCCTTTGGCCACGGACAGGCTACGCAGGTCCAGCGGTTCGGTCGGCGCGGGGTGCAGTTCGACGTTTAACTGCGCCAACTCGGCCGGGTCCCATTGCAGGGCGCTGAGGTCGTAGCGTTGGTCGGCAATGTTGCTGGCGGTGCCTGGGTCGGTGCCGATGTAGTCCACCGCCAGCATCTTCAACTGCTGTACCGGGCGCCCGTTGACTTCACTCACGCTGGGCACATGGCAGGCCGCGCAGTTTTCCGTGAACAATGCGCGGCCACGGGCGGCCAGGGGTTTGTCGATAGCGCCGAACAGCGCTTCAGGCCAGGTCGGGGGCTTTAGCCGTTGCAGGGTTTCTTCGATCAGGTTCAGGTCACGCACGCGTACGCTGGAAGGGTAGCGCGCATCGCCCTGCAGAGGCTGGCCGGCACTGTCGAAGAACGCCAGGGTCGCGCCTACGCCCAGTGCCTCGCCGATATTGCGCGCCATGGGTTGTTGGGCCGAGCCGTTCCATTGCACCCAGTCGAAGGTCCACATGTCCCACAACTGTGGGTAGTCCACCGGCGCGTTGGCGATACGGTAGTTTTCCGGCGAAATGGCATCGCCGAAGCTGGCGTTGGCGATGCGGCCGAACGCATCGGTGCGCCCCGGGCCTTCTTCGGTGGGGTAGAGGCCACGGTGGGTATCGTTCCAGGCCACCTTGAGGAAGTTGTCCAGGGACTTCTTGAAGTCCTGGCGCAGTTGATCGTATTGGGCGTCGTATTGATCGCCCAGTACGCGGTGGGCGAAGCGCCTGAACTTCAACGGGTTGTAATAAGTGGACGCGAGGCTGGCCACCAGGGCCTGGCCAAAGCTGCCACCGCGCAGGGTCGGGACACTGGAGGGCAGCACGTGTTGCGCCGAGCCGCCGTCGATGCGCAGGGCCTGGCCATTGAAGCGCAACTCGCCGGTGTGGCAGGCGGCGCAGGTTATATCGAGAAACTCATCGTTGCTGCCGGCATTCTTGTGCCGGGCGAAACCTACGGGCAGGTTGCCGGGGTTCTGGGGTGTGGCCTGTTGCCGCGGGTCTACCAGGAAACCAAAGCGTGCCAGGTTGGCCGGCTCGGCAAATCGCTGCTCGGAAAACGGCAGCTCCAGCGCAGAGAACCAGTTGTAGCGCAGGCCCTTGACCTGGGTGCCTTGGGGGGTGAAGTAGTAGACCTGGCGGTCGGCGGCGCTCCATTGATCCTGGTAGTGCACCTGCTGTACCGGCACGTAATCCGGTAGCTTCGGGTTGGCCACGTAATAGAGTACGACGGCCAGCCCCAGTCCCAGAAGTGACAGGATCAGGCGTAAAGCACGGGAAAAAATGCGCAAGATAACTATCCTTGTCGAGTGGTTGTGTCCTTATGCCACTGAGCGCGGTAGGCGGCAAGTAGCCATGATCCGTCTACGCGGGCGGTTTTCGGTACATCGGCTGTCCTTCGCCGGGCTTTGTGGCAGATGAAAATGCTTTTAAACACGTGAACTTATCAGAAGTTTCCTGCTCACATGCCGGTAGCCATTGGTCGTGGCCGCCTGATAAGCTCGCGACTTTATTCGAATGCCCTTTTGGCGCATGAACAAGGAAATAGCATGAAACAGCATCGGTTGGCGGCGGCGGTGGCCCTGGTTAGCCTGGTACTTGCGGGTTGTGATTCGCAAACCAGCGTAGAGCTGAAAACCCCGGCGCAGAAAGCTTCCTACGGTATCGGCCTGAACATGGGCAAAAGCCTGGCTCAGGAAGGTATGGATGACCTGGACTCCAAGGCCGTTGCCCAAGGCATCGAAGATGCCGTCGGCAAGAAAGAACAGAAGCTGAAGGACGAAGAACTGGTTGAAGCGTTTTCCGCACTGCAAAAGCGTGCTGAAGAACGTATGACCAAGATGAGCGAAGAGTCGGCAACCGCCGGCAAGAAATACCTCGAAGACAACGCCAAGAAAGACGGCGTCGTCACCACCGCTTCCGGTCTGCAATACAAGATCGTGAAGAAGGCCGAAGGCGCGCAACCCAAGCCTACCGACGTAGTGACTGTGCACTACACCGGCAAGCTGACCAACGGCACCACCTTTGACAGCTCCGTGGATCGCGGTAGCCCGATTGACCTGCCGGTCAGCGGCGTGATCCCGGGTTGGGTCGAAGGCCTGCAACTGATGCACGTAGGCGAGAAGGTCGAGTTGTACATCCCGTCCGACCTGGCCTACGGCGCCCAGAGCCCGAGCCCGGCGATTCCAGCCAACTCCGTACTGGTCTTTGACCTGGAGCTGCTGGCAATCAAGGACCCGGCCAAGGCTGACGCTCCTGAAGCACCTGCTGCCAAGTAAGCAGCGGTTGAACACCCAACGCCCCGTTTATACGGGGCGTTGTTGTTTCTGCGGGTTCTATTTATCTGTGGTGAGCGGGCTGATTGTGGCAAGAAGGCTTGTTGTGGCGAGCGGGCTTGCCCCGCGCTGGGGTGCGTAGCAGCCCCAATAGGCCTACCCAATCGTATCAGGAAGACTGAATTGGCTGGATTTTGGGCTGCTACGCACCCCAGCGCGGGGCAAGCCCGCTCGCCACAGGGTGAGTTCGCTGAAAACCGGAGCCCTTGCAATCCGAACGAACACCTGCGATTTAGAGCAGTCTGATGCTATACCTCGGCACGGGTAGCCGCAGATGCACCCCAAGTCAATGAAATCTTGGGATTTTTTTATGTGCGCAAAAAACGCCCGATCTGACTGTAGGCCTTGTATTACGTGGCTTTCAGCCGCGAAAATGGGCTCTGTTCACAAGGTTATCCACAAGTTGTGTGGATAACCTTTTCTCTCGCCTGGAACTGGAGTGACGATGAAAGCACCCTGGAATTTCACCCGTTTCCTACCGTTGGCCGCACGCCTGATTGGGCGTGGACGCCTGCCGACCCTGTTGTTCGCGGTCGCTGCCAAAGGCTCAAGCCAGGGCAGCCGCCTGGGCAAGCTCAAGGACGACCTGAAGCTGCTCCAGGCGTTGTGCCTGGCCTACTGGCGCGGCGAGTACCGGGCCATCAGCCCCAAGGCGCTGATATCGGTGGTGGCGGGCTTGATGTATTTCCTCAGCCCGATTGATGCGATCCCGGATTTCCTGCCGATGTTCGGCATGCTCGATGACATCGCGGTTCTGGCCTGGGTCATGAAGTCCCTGGACGGTGAACTGAGTGCTTTCCGCGCCTGGCGTGAACGCCAGCGCCCGGAGAAGTTGGTGGTGGTTGAGCGCTTGCCCGCCACGCCACAGCTTCTGGAGCAGGAAAACCCGAAAAAAAACTGAAGACGCGGATTATCCCCCTGCGCTCTTTGTGGCTGTTAGGATTACACTCCTAAGGAAAGTACTTACTTCGTAAGTGTTGTGATCCTACGGGGCAGTCATGGATATACAAATCATTTCACGGGATGGCGAACCCGAATACGCGGTTCTGCCATGGGCTCAGTACCAGGCGCTGTTGACAGCCGCCGGCCTGCAGCAACCAGCCACGCCTTCTGCACAGATCCCACCCATCGCTACCGAGCAGGATCTACGCCCCCTGGAGCAATTACGCAGCCTGCGCGAAGCCAAGGGGCTGGCGATCGAGACATTGGCCCGTACTGTGGGTATCAGCCCGTCCTACCTGGGTTTGATTGAAAGTGGTGAGCGTCAGCCGGATGCCGCGATCCGTCGCAGCCTGGCCTGGGAGTTGGGGATTTCGGGTTGGAGGGATGCAGTGTGAGTGTGCGCATCAGCCGTCAGCATTGGGATGGATTGCTCAACGAACTTGATCAGGCCCGTCGCCAACGCCATCTTTTGACCTATCGCGCATTGCTTGAGCGCCTGCAGTTTCCGACGCCGGCGATGCAAACCCTGACCGCTGCACTTGAGCACTTGGCCGCCCTGGATGCCAAGGCAGAGCAACCCCTGCGCAGTTCCCTGGTGATCAGCCAGGGCGCGAGTCGCTTGCCGCGCACCGGTTTTTTTGAATGTGTCGAACGCCTTGGGCGTTTCTGCGGGCCATCCGATGGCGTCGCCGCGGCGTCGTGGCACGCCTCGGAAGTGGTCCGTGTGTTCGAGTACGAATATCCTGAATCAGCGGAGGCTTGAGTGTTCTGGAAGCTCAAAGCGTATGCCAGCTACTGGTTGGCGCGCAGGTTGTTTCATTGGTCATGGTTCGTGCGTCAGCCCCGTGGATGGCACTGGCTGGAGGGGCAGTTTGCACGCATGGCCAACCTGGGTAATGTCGAGGCCCAAAGTTTCTATGGGCACATCCTGACCTTTCGCGGCCAGGGTCTTGGCGCACGGGAGGAGGGCGTGCGCTTGCTGCGCTTGGCCGGCCAGGCTGGAGATGGCAAGGCTGCCTATCAAGTCGGCGTGCTGAGCCTGGCTGGCAGCCTGGGCAAGGCCCCAGACCCGGTCGAAGCCGCGCGCTGGTGGACTCTCGCCGCCAAGGCCGGGCATCCGCTGGCGCAGATGCGTCTGGAACAATTGTAGGAGCCGGCACGCCGGCTCCTACAGGAGTTCGCGGCTGTCGATTACGTGGATGCTGTAGCCGGCCACGTTCTTGGCGTGATGCTTGGCCTGTGAGGCCAGTTCCGCCAACTGGCTGGCATCCAAGTGTCCACAACTCAGCGGATGCAGATGCACCACGCCGATGGACAGCGACAGCAAGGCAAACTCCTGTCGCGCCCCTTGGCGATTGAGGGCGATAAAACATCCCGCCTCCAAATGCTCACTGCGGTAAAAACGCCGGCACTGGGTCTGGAAATCATCCACCAACTGGTTAAGACGCTTGCGCCAATCCTGGGCGCCCAGCACCAGTAAAAAGTCATCGCCGCCAATATGCCCGACAAAATCGCGACTGGGGTCCACCCGGTCGTTCAGGCATTGCGCCAGGCACAACAACACTTCATCGCCACGGCCATAGCCGTAGATATCGTTGAACGGCTTGAAGCTGTCGATATCCACATAGCAAATCACCGATTCGCGCTGCTGCTGCAACAGCCGCGTCAGGCACTGCTGGATCGGCACATTGCCCGGTAGCAGGGTCAGTGGGTTGGCGTAGCGCGCCTGCTGGATTTTCAGTTCGGTAATCAGCTTGAGCACGTCGATCACCCGGCCCAATCCCAGGTAGTTGCCGTTCTGGGTGATGATGAAGTCTTCTTCGATGCGCTGCCGCGCTCGGCTGGTCAGCAGGCGGCTGACCTGTTGCAACGACTGGCTCAGCTCCACGGCCAGGAAGTCGTCGCTCATCAAGCGGCTGATGGGCTTGCGCGCAAACAGATCAGTGGCAAATGGCTTGAGCAGGGCGTCGGACAACGAATGCCGATGCACGATGCCGATGGGCTGGCCGCGCCCATCGAGGACCGCCAGGGAGTTGAGGTTGGCCTGGCTGCGGAACGCTTCCAGCACTTTTGCTGTGGCGATGTCCTGGGCCACGGCCGGTTGTTCGTTGAGCAGGGCGCTGAGGTCACTGGCGTCCTCGTTGAGCGAGACGCTGGTGCTGTCGGGCCTGGCCAGCATCAACCGGGCTTCGGTCGGCGGGTGCTCCTGGGGGCGGCACAGCAGGTAGCCCTGGATCAGATCCACGCCCATCTCTGTGAGCACCGCCAATTCTTCTGGCAATTCGATGCCTTCAGCAATTACCTGCGCACGGGAAGCCCTGGCGATCTGCAGGATGGAGCCGACAAACTCGCGCTTGAGCGCATCCTGGTGAATGCCGTCGATAAAATGCCGGTCGATCTTCACGTAGTCCGGGCGCAACTCGGACCACAAACGCAAGCTGGAGTAACCGGCGCCCAAGTCATCCAGGGCAATTGAAAAGCCCATGTCGCGATAGTGGTGCAGGGCGGTCTGCAGTAGCTGGAAATCGTCGGTCGGCGCTTGCTCCGTGAGTTCGATCACGATCTGGCTGGGTGCGATCCCGTACTCGCGCAGCATCTGCAAGGTGCGCCCCGGTTGATGAGTGGTTTCCAGCAGCGACTCGGGTGAGACGTTGAGAAACAGCTTGCCCGGCAGCTTCTGCTCGCTGAAGCGCTTGCAGGCGCTTTGCCTGCAGGCCATCTCCAGCTCATTCAGGCGTCCGGCCTGGCGCGCTACGCTAAACAGCGCGAGGGGCGAGTGCAGCGGGCTGTTGGAGGGGCCGCGGCTCAGGGCTTCGTAGCCGAGGATGCGGCGTTCGCAGAGACTGATGATGGGTTGGAACAGACTGTGCAAACTGCCCTGAGCCAGGATGGAGCCCAGGGCATTCAGCTGTTCGGTCATGGTCATGATGATCTCGGTCGAAAAAAAAGGACCGGGTGCCTGGGGCGCCCGGTCCTTCATTTCACGACAGAATGATGTCTGTTTGATGACGCTCAGTGGAGCGGCAACATTAAATTGCCATCATTTACTGCTTGGCCACCGTCTTACTGATTTTCAGGTAGTCCAGCAGAATCCGCCCGGTTTCGCTCAGGTAGGCATCATCTTCCGGCTTGGTCTTTTCAGGTTCAGTCGGCAGCGCGTCTTCGTCTTCTTTCTTCAGCTCCTTGAGCGGGGCTTCACCCTTGGCCTTGCGGCGGATGTTTTCCAGGGCAAGTTGCTGGTTCTCGATATCGGTGTGCTGCGCGCGGCGGTCCACTTCATTGAGGCTGACGGTCTTCTCGGCCATCAGCTTCTTGGCCAGGGCCAGCTTGTCGCGGATAAACACGAACTCGGCATCCTTGGCGGAGCGCAGGTCATGTTCGGCCTTGAGCTGGGCCAGGTATGGCTTGAACGGGTCCGATGCGGGCTTGATGGCTGGGCGGATGGTGTCCCATGGCATGGCTTCGGGCAGGGCGCTTTCGCCGATTTCCTTGGTGTCGATGAGCGACGGGAAATCGATGTCCGGCAGTACGCCCTGGTGCTGGGTGCTCTGCCCGGAAACCCGGTAGAACTTGGCCAGGGTCAGCTTCAGCTCGCCATGGTTGAGCGGCTGGATGGTCTGCACCGTACCTTTGCCGAAGGTCTGACCACCGATGATCATTGCGCGGTGGTAGTCCTGCATCGCACCGGCGAAAATCTCCGAGGCCGAAGCCGAGAGACGGTTGACCAGCAACGCCATCGGGCCTTTGTAGAAGGCGCCGGGGTTTTCGTCTTCCAGCACATCCACACGGCCGTCAGCGTTGCGCACCAACACGGTAGGGCCCTTGTCGATAAACAGGCTGGTCAGCTCGGTAGCTTCCTGCAACGAGCCGCCACCGTTGTTGCGCAGGTCGATGACCACACCGTCGACCTTCTCTTTGGTCAGCTCGGTGAGGATTTTCTTCACGTCACGGGTGGTGCTCTTGTAGTCCGGATCACCGGCACGGAAGGCCTTGAAGTCCAGGTAGAACGCCGGAATCTCAATCACGCCCAGCTTGTAGTCCTTGCCATCCTGCTTGAGGTTGAGGACTTTCTTCTGCACGGCCTGGTCTTCGAGCTTCACCGCTTCGCGGGTGATCGACACCACTTTGCTGGTCTGGTCGTTCGGCGCATTGGTGTGCGGAATCACTTCCAGGCGCACCACGCTGCCTTTGGGCCCACGGATCAGCTTGACCACTTCGTCCAGGCGCCAGCCGACCACGTCGACCATCTCTTTGTCGGCCTGGGCCACGCCAATGATCTTGTCGGCCGGGGCGACCTGCTTGGTCTTGTCCGCAGGGCCGGCGGGCACCAGGCGCACGATCTTGACCTGATCGTTGTCGCTTTGCAGCACGGCACCGATGCCTTCGAGGGACAGACTCATGTTGATATCAAAATTTTCCGCGTTATCTGGCGACAGATAATTGGTGTGCGGATCGTAGGACATCGCGAAGGTGTTGATATAGGCCTGGAAGATATCTTCGGCGCGGGTCTGCTCAAGGCGGCTCAATTGGTTCTTGTAGCGCTTGGTCAGCAGTTCCTGGATCGCCTTGGGCTCTTTGCCGGCGATCTTCAGTCGCAGGACTTCGTCCTTGACGCGTTTGCGCCACAGGTCATCCAGGGCGGCGGTGCTGGTCAGCCACGGGGCCTCCTTGCGATCCACCAGCAAGGTTTCCTTCTGGGTGAAGTCGAGCTTGTCGACGCCTTTGTTCAGCTCACCCAGGGCGAAGTCCAGACGCGCTTTGACACGGTCCAGGTAACGCTTGTAGATGGTGAAGCCAGGCTGCAGGTCGCCGCTCTTGAGGAAGTCGTCGAACTGGGTCTTCCACTTGTCGAACTCGGCAACATCACTGGCCAGGAAATAGCTGCGCGAGGGATCAAGCAGCTTGAGGTAGCTGTCATAGATGATCACCGAGCGCGCGTCGTCCAACGGCGGCTTGCTGTAATGGTGGCGCTTGAGCAACTCGACGACGTTAAGGCTGGCAATCACCTCATCGCGATCAGGCTGAAGTTTGTCCCAGCTGTTGGCTGCGAACGTATTGGTCGACAGCGGCAACAGGCCGAGACCAATGAAAAGAGCGAGGGCGGTGCTGGGGAACAAATGCTTCATGCTGATTCGACGCGGGGGCAATTGATAACGCATATTAGGCCGTCTTTGAAGTCGCCGGTTCCATTTGGGCCGGTCGCATAATGCAAAAAGCCCGGCGCTACAGCAACGGGCTCAGTCCAGACTCACTATGGAGGCACTGTGAAAGCATTGCAAGGCGTTGAAGGTCATGTGGAGTGGGTTGAGACCCCAAGTCCTACGTGCGATGTAGGGCAAGTTCGCATTCGAGTGGCAGCAGCCGGCTTGAATCGGGCGGATTTATTACAGCGTGCGGGGCTCTATCCGCCACCCCCAGGTGCCAGCGAGGTGCTGGGCCTGGAGTGCTCCGGGGTTATCAGTGAGGTGAGGGCCGGGTCTTCCTGGCAAGTGGGGGATCGGGTTTGTGCGCTGCTGGCCGGCGGTGGCATGGCGCAGGAAGTGGTGGTGGACGCGCGCCACGTACTGCCGGTGCCCGAGGGCCTGTCCCTGGCTGAAGCGGCCGCTTTGCCTGAGGTGTACAGCACTGCCTGGCTGAATCTGTTCCAACTGGCGGCCCTCAAGCCGGGTGAAAAGGTGCTGTTGCACGCGGGCGCCAGTGGCGTCGGTTCGGCGGCGATCCAGCTGTGCAAGGCCTTTGGCAGCCCGTGCTGGGTCAGCGTCGGCTCGGCGGATCGCCTGGCCTACTGCGAAGACCTCGGTGCCCAAGGCGGTGTGGTACGTACTGACGGCATCGAGAGCCTGGGGGATTTTGGCCCGTTCGACGTGATTCTCGACCCGGTGGGCGGCAATTATGCAGCCATCAACCTCAAGCTCCTGGCCCGCGACGGTCGTTGGGTGCTGATCGGCTTGATGGGCGGGCGCGAGGCCCAGTTGGACCTGGCGCAGGTGCTGGCCAAGCGCGTGCAGTTGCTGGGCTCGACCTTGCGCAGCCGCGATGATCAGTTCAAGGCTGATCTGCTGAGCGACCTGGGCCAGCAGGTGTGGCCGTTGTTTGGTGAAGGGCGCTTGAGCCCGCAGTTGGCCAAGACCTTTGCGATCACGGATGCCGAGGCGGCGTTTGCGCAGCTGGCGACCAACCAGATTTCCGGGAAGTTGGTGCTGGTGATCGACGAAAGCCTGGCTTAAATGCCAATCCCGAATTGAAACCGGGTCAAAAGAGTGGGAGCGGGCTTGTCGGATCGCCGCACCGTCGCGAAAGCGGTCGTCAGTTAACAACTATGTCGACTGATACACCGCTTTCGCGACGGTGCGGCGATCCGACAAGCCCGCTCCCACATTTTGATTGGGTTTCAATTCAGGAAACGCGCTGTCAGGTCCACTGGTGAATCGGCCAGCCCGCCTGTTCAGCGTGGGCCCGTAGCACAGGATCCGGGTTCACCACCTGTGGGTAATCGACCTTGCTCAACAGCGGCAAGTCATTGCGCGAATCCGAATAGAAATACGCTCCTTCCAGGCTTTCACCTTCCTGCTCCAGCCATTGCATCAAGCGGGTGATCTTGCCTTCCCGGTAGGTCAGTACACCGACGGTCTTGCCGCTGTACACCCCATGGGCCACGTCCAGTTCAATCCCCAGCACCTCATCGATGCCAATACGCGCCGCTATCGGCGTGACCAAGTGCGTGCCCGAGGCCGAGATCACCAGGATCCGGTCACCGTTCTGGCGGTGGCGGGCGATGGTCTTGGTGGCGTCGCTGTAGATCAGCGGCTCGATAATATCTTCCACCCATGGCTCTACCAGATGTGCGACTTCTTCCGGGGTACGCCCGATCATCGGTTCCAGGCTGAAGTCCATGAACTCTTCCATGGCCAACTCGCCGCGGCTGTAGGCGGACATCAGTTCATGGTTCTTGCGCATGAACGATTCACGGTCCACCCAGCCCAGGCGGCCCATCTGTTCGCTCCACAAGGTGGCGCAATCGCCGTGGATCAGGGTGTCGTCCAGATCAAAAATTACCAAAGCCATCAGTCATGCTTCCTCAATAAACGCTGCATCCTCAGGCTACCTCACACAGCGCAGCGGGATCGATAGAAAGTGCCAGGCGCTGGCCATCCGCATGCAGATCCTGGGCCGAGCGATTGAGTACGTCCACCACCAATTCCACGCCCCGGGCCTCGACACGATAGCGAATCACATTGCCCAGCAGGCTATGGCTGCGCACCAGGGCATCCAGTTCGCCACTGCGGTTGAGCTCGATGGATTCAGGGCGGATGGCGATGCGCCCGTTGACCGGGCGCTGCAACAGCTTGCTGGCCTGCTCGGCATCCAACAGGTTGTAGTTGCCGATAAAACCGGCGGCAAAGGCATCCACCGGAGCGGTGTAGAGGGTCTCGGCGTCGCCGCTCTGCACGATCTTGCCCTGGTTCATCAGGAAGATGCGGTCGGACATGACCAGGGCTTCTTCCTGGTCGTGGGTCACGAAGATGGTGGTCAGCCCCAGCTCGCGCTGGATCTGGCGGATCTGTTCGCGCAGGTGCTTGCGAATCCGTGCGTCCAGGGCCGACAGCGGCTCGTCAAGCAGCAGCAGGCGCGGCCGCGTGACCAGGGAGCGGGCGAGGGCGACGCGCTGGCACTGGCCGCCGGACATCTGGTGCGGGTAGCGTCCGGCCAGGTCCTTGAGCTCGACCAGTTGCAACACTTCCTGAACCCGCTTGTGGCTGTCATCGGCGTTGACTTTCTGCATGCGCAGGCCGAAGGCGACGTTCTGTTCCACGGTCATATTGGGGAACAGCGCGTAGCTCTGGAACACCATGCCGATATGGCGCTTCTGCGGGCTCAACGGAACAATGTCCTGGCCGTCCAACAGGATCTGCCCGCTGTCCACCGGCGTCAGGCCGGCGATGCAGCGCAGCAGCGTGGACTTGCCGCAACCGGACGGGCCGAGGAGGGTGACGAATTCGCCCTTGGCGATCTCGCAGTTGATATCACTGAACACCGGGGTGGCGGCGTAGCTTTTTTGCAGGTGCTGGACGCTGACGAAGCTCATTGGCTTTTGTCCTTGTTCAAGAGGTTGGCGGCCCAAGTGAGCAGCAGCACGAAAAGGAAATAGGAAATGACCACGGCGCTGGTGAAATGGCCGCTGCTGTTGCGCATGTTGTTGAGGTACACCTGCAAGGTCTCGTAGCGCGTGCCGACGAGGATATTGGCGAACACAAACTCGCCGAACAGGAACGAGAACGACAGCAGCAACGCCACCATCAAACCCTTGCGCAGGTTGGGCAGCACCACCAGAATCGCGGACTGCCAGGTGCTGGCGCCGAGCAGTTGGGCGGCGTCCATCAGGTCACGCAGGTTGATCGCTTGCAGGTTGTTGGTGATCGCGCGGTACATGAACGGCAGCGCCACGGTGAAGTAGCAGCCGATCAGGATCCACGGCGTACCGACCATGGCCAGCGGCCCCGAGCCATACAGCTGCAACAGCCCCACCGACGACACCACTGGCGGCACGGCGAAGGGCAGCAGGATCAGGATGTTCATCAGCGCATCGAGCCGGGGGAAGTGGTAATGCACCACGAACAGCAGCGGCAGGATCAGCACCACCGACAGGATCAGCGCACCCACGCATACCAGCAGCGACTGGCCAAAGGCATGTAAAAAGCGCGGGTCGCTCCACAGCTGCACATACCACTTGAAGGTAAAGCCGGCGGGCAGGATGGTGGCCGACCAACTACTGGCGATGGAGTACACCAGGGTGCCAATCAGCGGCAGTACCAGGATCGCAAACAGCAGGTACACCACCACGCGATGATAGAGGGCAGCGGGGCTGGCTTCAGCGCGAGACATGGTAGCTCCTCTTGAGCAGCAGTTGATGGACCACGGTGACCACGGTCATCAGCGCCACCAGGATCACGGCCAGGGCGCTGGCCATGTTCGGGTCCAGGGAAATGTCACCGGAAACCATCGCCGCGATACGGATCGGCAGCACGTTGAAGTTCCCGGTGGTCAACGCGTACACCGTGGCGTAGGCGCCCAGGGCATTGGCCACCAGGATCACGAAAGTACCCAGCAGCGCCGGCGTCAGCACCGGCAGGCCGATATGCCGCCAGTACTGCCAGCCATTGGCACCCAGGAGCGCTGCGGACTCACGCCAGTCTTCACGCAGGGCGTCGAAGGCCGGGTAGAGCAGCAGCACGCCCAAAGGGATCTGGAAGTAGGTGTACAGGATGATCAGGCCGGTCTTGGAGTACAGGTTGAAGTCCTGAATGATCCCGGCCTGCTTGAGCATGATGGTGATGCTGCCGTTGAACCCCAGCAGGATGATGAAGGCAAAGGCCAGGGGCACGCCGGAGAAGTTGCTGGTCATGTTGGCGAAGGCGGTGACGAAGTTGCGCAGCGGCGAATCCACCTTGCGCAACGAGTAGCTGCCCAGCAACGCGATGATGATGCCGAAGATGCTGGAGTAGAAACTGATCTCCAGGCTGTGCTTGATCGCCTGTAGGTAGAACTTGGAGTTGAAGATCTTGCTGAAGTTGGCCAGGCCCCAGCCGAACTCTTCCGATTGCAGGCTGTTGACCATTACCCAGAACAGCGGTGCGATCTGGAATACGATAAAAAACAGGGCGAAGGGTACCAGGCACAAGGCGGCCAGCCATTTGCCACGGATCACTGAACTCACTTCAACAGCTCCTGGCAGACAGGTTTTTCGTGGGCAACGCCAAGCAGGGCGCAGACGGTGCCGCAGATATCGGTTTGCTTGGGCTGGGCCTTGGGGTCGAGACTGAAGGCATCACCGAAGACAAACAGCGGGACTTCACGCTCCTCTGGCAACAGGCCGTTGTGGGAGCGGTCGTTGTTCATGCCGTGGTCGGCCGTTACCAGCACCTGGTAGCCGGCATCGAGCCAGCCTTGCAGGTAGTCGGCCAGGATAATGTCGGCCGTGCGGGCGCTGTTGCGGTATTGCGCGGTGTCGAGGCCGTGCTTGTGGCCGGCGTCGTCGATATTCATCGGGTGCACCAGCAAAAAGTTCGGCGCGTGCTTGAGGCGCAGGCTTTCGGCGTCGGCAAACAAGTGGGCGTCCGGGTAATGATCGCTCCAATAGAAGTGGCCGTGCTGGATCGCCAGGGCTTGGTCGTCGGTGTGCCGGTCCCGGGCTGCGATGAACGGCGAGCGGTTGTAGAGCTCGCTGACCCAGTGGTAAGCCGCCGCTGCGGTAGTCAGGCCGGCGGCTCTGGCGTAGTGGAAGATACTGCGCTGGTTGGACAGGCGCGAGACGTGGTTGTGCACGATGCCGCTGTCGATCGGCGGTACGCCGGTGAGGATGCATTCGTACAGCGGGCGGGACAGGGCGGGCAATTCGCATTCCAGCTTGTACAGCGCCGCACGCCCGGCACCGATGTAGGCCTGGAGATGCCCCATGGCATGCCGGGCGACCTCGTAATTGAGGCCGTCGAGCACCACAAGGATGACGTTGTGCTTCATAGGGGCAGGGGCTCCGCGACAAATTGGGCTTGATTGCGTGGTTCTTCTGAAACCGGATCAACTGTGGGAGCTGGCTTGCCTGCGATAACGGTGCATCAGCCGATACAAGTGCTGAATGTCATACCGCTATCGCCGGCAAGCCAGCTCCCACCCAGGGCTTATTGCATATTGATGATGACTTCTTCCTGCCACTTCTGCGGCAAGCTCTTGGAGGTGGCCTCCCAGGCGGCCGGGTCCTTGATGGGCGTCACGTTTTTGTACTGTTCGTTAGGCAGCAGCTTGGCCTGCACTTCGGCGGGCAGGGTCAGGTGTTCGGCACGGATCGGCCGCGCATTGCCCTTGGCCAGGTTGATCTGCCCGGCATCACTGAAGATGTATTCGCGGGTCAGCTTGGCCGCATTCGGGTGCTTGGCGTATTTGTTGATGATGGTGGTATAGCCGGAAATCACCGAGCCATCCGATGGGATCAGCACCACGTAGTCATCCGGGTTGGCCATCTTCGCCTTGTAGCTCAGGCCGTTGAAGTCCCAGACCACGCCCACTTCCACTTCGCCTTTTTCCATGGTGGCGATGGTCGGGTTGGCCAGGGAAATACGCCCCTGCTTGGCAATGTCGGCGAACATCAGCAGCGCCGGCTGGATGTTCTTCTCGTCGCCACCGTTGGCCAGGGCGGCTGCCAATACACCGTTGGCAGCTTGGGCGGCGGTGCTCACGTCACCAATCGAGACCTTGTATTTTCCGGTCTTGAGGTCTGCCCACTTGGTCGGGACTTCGGAGCCGTGCAGCAGTTTTTTGTTGACGATGAACGCGATGGTGCCGGTGTAGGCCAGTGCCCAGTGACCGTCTTTATCTTTGGCCCAATCGGGGATCTGTTCCCAGGTGCTGGGCTTGTAGGGTTGCGTGACGCCCTTGGTGGCCGCAATCGGCCCAAAGGCTGCACCGACGTCGCCGATATCGGCGCTGGCATTGTCTTTTTCGGCAGCGAACTTGGCGATTTCCTGGGCCGAGCTCATGTCGGTGTCGATGTGCTTGAGGCCGTACTTGGCCGCCAGGTCTTCCCAGGTGCCTCTCCAGTTGGCCCAGTCATCGGGCATGCCGACGCTGTTCACAGCGCCTTCTGCCTTGGCGGCAGCTTCCAGGGTTTTCAAATCGGTGTCAGCGGCCATGGCGGCGGTGCACATGGCAATGGTCGAGCCTAACAGTGATGCCAGGAAAAGCTGTTTCATCCGAAGCTCCTTTGGGCGTTTTCAACGCTGCGATTTTTTGATGGCGCGGTGGGTTTGGTCTAGGTCAGCAATACACGAGCCAATTTAGGCGCGCTGGATGACAGTTTCATGTCGATGTCGTTTTTAAAGCGCCTGGGCAGGCGCCTGCCGGGTAAGCGTAGACCACGGCCATGACCCCGTAATACCTGGACTTGGCCGATGTATTGCAGGGCATGTGAGACGGCGGCACACGGCGCTGTCATCTGTCGGTCATGTGTGATGCCTAGGCTTGCACGCACTAGCCGTCGCCCACTCCAGGGGCATTTGGCGCACCCAAACAGTGCTGGCCTAGTCCAGATAGGTAACGTTGATGCGTGATGAGGCAACCAAAGCGGTGACAGCCATAGGCCTGGCGCTGCAAGAGCAGATCAGCCACGGCTTATTGAGCCCGGCGAGCAAATTGCCGGCCGAGCGCAAACTCAGTGAGTTGTTTGGTACCACCCGCATCACCGTGCGCGAGGCGTTGCTGCAACTGGAAGCCCAGGGCCAGATCTACCGCGAGGAGCGGCGTGGCTGGTTCGTTTCGCCACCCCGGCTGGCCTATAACCTGATGCAGCGCAGCCACTTCCACGCCATGGTCGGCGCCCAGGGGCGGGTGCCTTGCACTGAAGTCATATCGGCTCGCCTGCAACCGGCCTCGGCCGCTGTTTGTGCGTGGCTGCAACTGCCGGCGCTATCGAGCGTGATCCAGATCTGCCGCCGGCGACGTATTGATGGGCGGTTGGTGCTGTATGTCGAGCACTACCTCAACCCGCAGTATTTCCCGGGGATCCTCGCGTGTGACCTGAACGAGTCGATGACCGAGTTGTACGCCCGCCAGTACGACTTGCATTACGGGCGCGTGCGCTTTGAAATTGTGCCGACTTCATTGCAGGTGGAAGCGGCAGCCGCCCTGAAGGTCTCGGCAGGCAGCCCCGGGCTGCGGATCGCCCGGGTCAATTACGATCAGCACCAGCGCCTGATCGATTGCGACCTGGAGTTCTGGCGCCATGATGCGATTCACGTCGGGGTCGATGTGATCTGAGCGTCCTGCGGCCCACTCGCCGCCGTCACCACCTGCACACTCAAGCGCGGCATTGCCAGGTCCATGCCGGCCTCATCCAGGTGGCGCTTGAGCGACAGGTTGAACGCCCGCGACACTTCCCACTGCTTGATCGGCGCGGTCTTGAAGCGCGCGCGCAGGATGGCGTTGCCCGACTCGAAACTCTCCACTCCCTGGAACTCCAGGGGCGACCAGATATTGCGACGCTGCAGCGGATCGGCGCGCATCTTCTGGCCGACGTCGCGCATCAGTTTGATCGCGGTGTCGATGTCCATGCTGGCAGGCACCGCCACGCGGAAAATCGCATAGCCGAATTCCCGCGAGTAGTTCTTGATGCTCTTGATCTCGCTGAACGGGATGGTATGCACGATGCCATCGATATCGCGCAGGCGTACGGTGCGGATGGTCAGGCCTTCGACGGTGCCGAGGTGGCCGCCGACGTCCACATAGTCATCGATCGCCAGGGAGTCTTCGATGATGATGAACAGGCCGGTGATCAAGTCCGCTACCAGTGACTGCGCGCCAAAACCGATGGCCAGGCCGATCACACCGGCACCGGCCAGCAGTGGCGTGACGTTCATGCCCATGTTCGCCAGGGCGACGATGGCGGCGATGATAAAGATCGTCACGAACAACACGTTGCGGATCAACGGCATCATGGTCTGCGCCCGCGCATTCGCCAGGCCTTTGCGCGAGCGGGTGAGGGCGTGGTGGATCGCGGTGTCGCTGAGGATCCAGATTAGCCAGGCGAACAGCAGGGTACCCGCGAGGCCGAACAATTTGACGCTGATTTCATGCCCATCGCCCTCGGTAAAGCGGATCAGCGACCAGCCCCAGACCCGCAGGCCGAGCTCGATGAACACCAGCCACACCGCCAGGTGGGCCAGGGTGTAGACGAAACTTTTCAGCCGTTCGGAATACAACGCATGGCGCTTATGCCCACGTTGAGGCTTGAGGGCATGGCGGCGCACCAGGCCGTTGATCACCATGCACAGCACCAGCAACACCGTGCAGAGCAATGACTGGCGCAAGGCGGTGCTGGTGTCGCCTGCGGACACGAACGTGGCAAACAGCGAAATGCCCACCAGCAGCAGCGCCGGCAGGTACCAGAAGGTGCCGATGATCTCGATGGTGTCGCTCAAGGCGCGACGGGTCAGGCGCCGGGACAGTGGCTGGTTGCGGATCAGGTGCGCGATGGGTCGGCGGAAACGCAGGATAAACACGCCGGTAGACAGTGCGGCCAGCACATTGGCGACGGTCGCCGCGCTGTGTGCCAGGTGGGTGCCCAGGGCTTCGGTCAGGCGCGGGTCGCTCAGCGCCTCGCCAAAGGCGGCGAAGCTGCCGATCAGCCACAGCGGGCGAAACGCCTGGTGGCGCAGGATATAAAGGGCCCGGTGGCGGTGCGGGCCGTCGAGCACGGAAAAGGCAATGACGCAGATCGCCGAGAAACAGGTGCCGACCACCAGCGCGTACGCCAGGACCATTGCCAGGGACTTGCCCAGGGACGAGGGCAGGGCGTAGCTCAAGTAGACGGTGATCACCAGGGCAATCAGCCAGGGGCCGAGTTTGCGCAGGGCAAAACGCAGCATGTCCCAGGTCTTGGGGTGTTGGGGCAGTTCTTCACTGAGGCCAAAACGCAGGCGCACGCGATGGCTGAGCCAGATCAGCGCGGCCGCCAGCAGGCTCCAGAGCATCAGCACCATGGCAAAGCCAAAGATGATTGGCAGCCATTCGCTGGCTGGCAGCATCAAGGCGGAAAACTCGGCCTTGGCCTGGTCGAACTCGACGGACCAGCGATTGAGCGGGCTGTCGCTGCCGGACAGTTGTTGCTCCAGGCTCGCCAGGGTGCCGCCGATCAAGCCCAGCACCCCTTGCTCGGCTGCCGGTTGAGCTTTTTTTGTGGCTTCGCGCAGCTTCTTCAGGTCGGCCAGCAGCTTGGTGCGCTGCTGGTCGTTTTCCAGGGTCTTGATCACCTCGTCCAAAGACTGGCCCAGCGGCACGTCGGCTTGTGGTTGGGCTTTGGTGCTGCTGCCCAGGATGCCTGGCAGGCCGACCGCCTGGGCAGGGGCGATAGGCAACAGGATCAGCAGGCAAAGGAGCAGGCAGTAGGGCAGGGCAAACAGACGGGCAAGCACGAGGCGGTCAACCTTGGAAACGACAGATCGACCGAGTGTACGAGGGCGCTATGCCCATTGCGAGTGCATTTGTTATTCGGCCAGTTTTGCGAGGATTCGGTAAACGATGGTGCCGAGGATCAGCAGCATGCCGACCCACATGCCAAACACACCGAGGTTTTTGTCGCGGAAGTTGAAGCCAACGGCCAGCAGGATCATGCCCGTGAGGATGGGGATGAGCATGGCGTGGAAGGCGGACATCGGGATCATGGTGGGGACGGCCTTGTCGTAGAAAGATGATTACCAGTCTAGGCTGGATTGGCGCAAGTGGGGTTGATGTGTGTCAGATAGGGCGAAGGCTATGTGGCCAGGCGCTGTCGTGGCGAGGGGGCTTGTCCCCCGCTGGGCTGCGCAGCAGCCCCATTCAGCCTCACTGAGATCTATGAGATACAACGAGGTGGCAGGTTTTGGGGCTGCTGCGCAGCCCAGCGGGGGACAAGCCCCCTCGCCACATGTTATCCACAAGGAGTCTTCAGGGCAGGTCGCGGCTTGCGTAGAACGCACTCAACACCTTCACCAGGTGCGCCAGGTCGTGGCTGCCGCACAGCTCGCGGATCGAGTGCATGGCGAATGTCGGCAGGCCGATGTCCACGGTGCGCACACCCAGGTGGCTGGCGGTGATCGGGCCGATGGTCGAGCCGCAGCCCATGTCGCTGCGCACCACAAAACTCTGCACCGGTACCTCTTCGGCCATGCACAGGTGGCGGAAGAACCCGGCGGTTTCGCTGTTGGTGGCGTAGCGCTGGTTGCTGTTGACCTTGATCACCGGGCCGGCATTGAGTTTCGGGCCGTGGTTGGCGTCGTGTTTGTCGGCGTAGTTGGGGTGGATGCCGTGGGCATTGTCGGCAGACACCAGCAACGATTTCTGAATCGCACGTACGAACTCATCACCCTCAGGCAGCAGACGACGCAGGGTCTGTTCCAGCATCGGGCCGTCGGCACCGCAGGCTGAGCAGGAACCGACTTCTTCGTGGTCGGTACACACCAGCACGCAGGTTTCGTCGGTCTCGCTGGTGAGCAGCGCTTGCAGGCCGGCGTAGCACGACAGCAGGTTGTCCAGGCGGGCGCCGGCGATAAAGTCGCCATGCAGGCCGATCACCGCCGCGCCTTGGGTATCGTAGAAACTCAGCTCGTAGTCGAGCACCACATCAGCGTTCAACCCATGTTCGCGGGCCAGTTGGTCGGTGAGCACGGCACGGAAGTCCACGCGCTCATCACCGGCAAACTGCGCGAGGATTGGCGGCAGCTCGGTCTGGGCATTGATCGCCCAGCCCTGGTTGGCTTCACGGTTCAGGTGGATGGCCAGGTTGGGGATGATGGCGATCGGCAGCTTGAAGTCGATCAACTGGCTTTCGACCTTGCCGTCACGGCGGAACGTCACGCGGCCGGCCAGGGACAGGTCACGGTCGAACCACGGCGCCAGCAGCGCGCCGCCGTAGACTTCCACGCCCAGTTGCCAGAAGCCCTGGCGTTGCAGCTCAGGTTGCGGCTTGACCCGCAGGCATGGGCTGTCGGTATGGGCGCCGACCAGGCGGATGCCGTCGTGCAGGGGCGACTGGCGGCCCATCTTGAACGCGATGATCGAGGAGTCGTTGCGGGTCACGTAGTAGCGACCGTTGGCCTCGGTAGTCCAGGTCTCGCGCTCGTCGAGGCGCTGGAAACCGGCAGCTTCCAGGCGTTGGGCCAGGGCCGCAGTGGCATGAAAGGGGGTGGGAGAGGCCTTGAGGAAGTCGATCAGGCCTTGATTCAACGCTTCGCGCATAAGTAGCTCCAGACAGCAATGGCGCGAGTTTACCGTCCGGTGTGGCAAGTGCACAGAACAAATGTGGGAGCGGGCTTGCTCGCGAATGCGGTGGATCAGTTAGCTTATTCAGCGACTGACACAACGTATTCGCGAGCAAGCCCGCTCCCACATTTTTGATTGGGTTACCGATTTCAGAACGGTGCAGGGCACTCGAAGCGCAGGCGCTCGCCGCTTTGCGGGTGAGTAAAGCTCAGCATGCTGGCGTGCAGGCACAGGCGCGGCCAGGCGGCCAGGGCCTGTTCGTGGGCATACAAGCCATCACCCAGTAGCGGGTGGCCGATGGACAGCATGTGGACCCGCAACTGGTGTGAGCGCCCGGTAATCGGCGTCAACTCAACCCGGCACCAATCCCCGCAACGCTCCAGGACTTTCCAGAAGGTCAGGGCGTGCTTGCCGAACTCATGGTCCACCACATGGCGCGGCTTGGTCGGTGGGTCGTAGCGCAGGGGCAGGTCGATGCTGCCGCTGTCCAGATCCGGCTGGCCCCAGCACAAAGCGGTGTAGGCTTTTTCGGTTTCACGGTCGTGAAACTGGCGGGACAGTTCGCGGTGGGTGTCGGCATCCCGGGCCAGCAGGATGATCCCCGAGGTTTCCCAGTCCAGGCGATGGACGATGCGGGCCTCGGGATAACCGTTTTCTTGCAGGCGGGTGATCAGGCAGTCCTTGTTGTCGTCGGCGCGACCAGGCACCGAGAGCAGCAGGGTCGGCTTGTTCACCACCAGGACAGCGTCATCCTGGTGAAGGATATGAATATTGGACAGCGGCATTAAACAGTCTCGCAACAAACGCCAACGGCGACTGCGCCAACCACCCCTGTAGGGGCGGGTAGCGCAGCCGCCGTGGCGACCGCCTGTTCGATCAACGATCAGGCAGGGTGATATTGAGTTCCAGAATCGAGCAGCTGCCGTCGTTTTCCAGGGCGACATGCACGTCATCGTTGCCGATATTGACGTACTTGCGGATCACCTCAACCAGCTCCTTCTGCAGGGCTGGCAGGTAGTCCGGGGTGCTGCGTTGGCCGCGTTCGTGCGCCACGATGATCTGTAGACGCTCTTTCGCTACCGACGCGGTGCTTGGCTTTTTGTTGGCGCGAAAGAAGTCGAGAAATTTCATTATTTAGTTGCCTCCAAAGATACGCTCGAAGAATCCCTTCTTCTTTACATCGAGGAAGCGATGTTCCACGGTCTTGCCCAGCAGGCGATCGACAGCATCGCTGTACGCCTGGCCGGCGTCGCTCTGGTCGTCGAGAATCACCGGTACGCCCTGGTTGGAAGCCTTGAGCACGGCCTGGGATTCGGGGATCACGCCCAGCAGGGTCACAGCGAGGATTTCCTTGACGTCTTCAACGCCGAGCATTTCGCCATTGCTTACACGCTCAGGGTTGTAGCGGGTGAGCAGCAGGTGCTCCTTGATCGGGTCCTGGTTGTCTTCGGCGCGCTTGGACTTGCTGGCCAGCAGGCCGAGCATGCGGTCCGAGTCACGTACCGAGGACACTTCCGGGTTGGTCACGACGATGGCTTCATCGGCGAAGTACATCGCCAGGTGAGCGCCGGTCTCGATACCCGCCGGGGAATCGCAGACCACGTATTCGAAGGTTTCTTTCAGCTCGGCCAGAACTTTGCCTACGCCTTCTTTGGTCAGCGCGTCTTTGTCACGGGTCTGGCTGGCGGCCAGTACATACAGGTTCTCAAGGCGCTTGTCCTTGATCAGGGCCTGTTGCAGGTTGGCTTCGCCGTTGACCACGTTGACGAAGTCGTACACCACGCGGCGTTCGCAGCCCATGATCAGGTCGAGGTTACGCAAACCGACGTCGAAGTCGACGATGACTGTCTTGTGGCCGCGCAGAGCGAGGCCGGTACCGATAGCGGCGCTGGTGGTGGTCTTACCCACACCACCCTTGCCGGATGTAACCACGAGAATCTTGGCCAAGGTGTTTCACCCCTAAGGAAAAAGGACCTCTCAGTCCCTGAAAAACATCTCTTGAAACTCGCTGCAGGCGGACAGCCTTCGTAGGAAAAAGATGTGCCTCCCGTAGGGAGAACGCCAACTTTCAATTATTCCTACACAAGTCTTGCCGGTTTCGCTGTGCTATCAGAGTCCAGAGATGCTTGGAAAATGCGGCAGTATCCGTTAAAGACGGATGATGTTCAACACATCGCCCGACAGGCTGACTTGTACCCCGGCCCCCCACAGCGGATCACGGCGCAAATCTTCCGAAACCTTGTACTGGCCGGCGATGGACACCAGCTCAGCGCTCAATTGCTGGCAGAAAATCCGGGCCTTGGTATCGCCCTTGACTCCAGCCAGTGCCCGGCCACGCATTGGGCCGTATACATGGATGTTGCCATCGGCGAGAAGTTCCGCGCCGGGACTGACCGGAGCGACCACCACCAGGTCGCCGCCATGGGCGTAAATCTGCTGCCCGCCGCGTACGGGAGAGGTGATGATCCTTGTAGGCTTGATCGTCGGCTCTGGTGGTTTTTCCGGTTTTTTCTTCACTTCACCTTCCACCGGGTCGAGCACACGCTCGCGGGCGCCGGACGGTGGCAATACTGGCAGTTCAATGGCGATGGCGGCCGCGATGTCTTCGATACGGCTGGCGCGAATGGCCAGGGTGCGCAGGCCATGCTGGCGGCAAACACGCATCAACCCGGGCAGGTCGACCGCGCCCTGGCCGGCCGGCAATTTATCCAGGGCCAGCACCAGCGGCGCGTTGTTGAAGAAATTCGGGGCCAGGGCGACCTTGGCGGCGAGCTGGCGGTCCAGGGCATCAAGGTCGTTACGGGCCAGTTCCAGCACAGTAATGGCGAGCATGCTGCCTTTGAGCTGGAAGACGGGATCTTGGTCTAGCGATTCGGTTTGGCTCATGGTCGGCAAAGCGGCTTGTCACGAAAAGTGTCGAGACTTATAACGAGAACAACCGCTAGCCGCAAGCCGGGTCGAACCGTTGTAGAATGCGCGGCCCTGTCTTTACCGGAATCTGTAATGGATCGCCCGCGTTTTCGAGCTGTATTTTTTCACCCGCGTTTCTGGCTGCTATGGCTGGGGCTCGGTGTGCTGTGGCTGATTACCCAGTTGCCATACCGCGTGCTGCTGGGAATTGGTCGTGTGCTGGGTGCGTTTATGTACCGGGTGGCCGGTGAGCGCCGGCGCATTGCCGCGCGAAACCTGGAACTGTGCTTCCCGCAAATGTCCGCCCGGGAGCGTAAACATTTGCTCAAGGAAAACTTTGCATCCACCGGTATCGCCTTCTTTGAGATGGCCATGAGTTGGTGGTGGTCCAAACAGCGCCTGGCGCGCCTGGCCCATGTTGAAGGGCTGGAGCACCTCAAGCAGGCCCAACTGGAAGGCAAGGGCGTGATCCTCATGGCCCTGCATTTCACCACCCTGGAGATCGGTGCGGCCTTGCTGGGGCAGAAGCACACCATCGATGGCATGTACCGTGAGCACGGCAACCCGTTGTTCGACTTTATTCAGCGTCGTGGCCGCGAGCGCCACAACCTCGACTCCCTGGCGGTAGAGCGCGAAGACGTGCGTGGCATGCTCAAGCTGCTGCGCGCCGGCCGGGCGATCTGGTACGCGCCCGACCAGGACTATGGCGCCAAGCAGAGCATTTTTGTGCCGTTGTTCGGCATCCAGGCCGCCACAGTCACCGCCACCAGCAAGTTCGCGCGCCTGGGCAAGGCGTTGGTGGTGCCGTTTACCCAGGAGCGCCTGGCCGATGGCAGTGGTTACCGCATGGTGATTCATCCGCCTTTGAGCGACTTCCCCGGCGAATCCGATGAAGTCGATTGCCTGCGTATCAACCAATGGGTGGAAACCGCGGTGCGCGAGTGCCCCGAGCAATACCTGTGGGCTCATCGCCGCTTCAAGAGCCGGCCACCGGGCGAACCCAAGCTGTACGAAAAGCGCCGCTGAATAAACGGATTGTCCCCGCCCATGGAGTTATGCAATGCGCCCAACTGAACCGGTCACAGGCTTGATTCTTTCCGGCGGCGGGGCGCGTGCGGCGTATCAGGTGGGGGTATTGGCGGCGATTGCCGAACTGTTGCCACCAGGGGCTGCCAACCCTTTCCCGGTGATTGTTGGCACCTCGGCCGGGGCGATCAACGCGGTGAGCCTGGCGAGCGGCGCCATGGACTTTCGCGCAGCAATCGCGCGCCTCACCGCATTCTGGCAGGGCTTTCGCAGCCACTTGGTGCTGCGCAGCGACTGGCCGGGGGTGATTCACCAGGCCAGCCGCTTCCTGACCCGCAGCTTGCTGGGCCTGGGCTCACCAGTGCCGGTGGCACTGCTCGACAGTTCTCCACTGCGGGAACTGCTGCAGGAAAAGCTGCATTTCGAAGGCATCAATGAGGCAATCCGCCACAAACACCTGCACGCCGTCGCCGTGACGGCGTTCGGCTATGAGTCGGGGCAGGCGGTGACGTTCTATCAGGGCGGCGGCACCATCGACGCCTGGCTGCGCCACCGGCGCATTGGCTTGCCCACGGAACTGACCGTGGAGCACCTGCTGGCCAGTTCGGCGATTCCATTGCTGTTTGCCCCGGTCAAACTCGATCAGGAATATTTTGGCGATGGCGCCGTCCGCCAATCAGCGCCGATCAGCCCGGCGTTGCACCTGGGGGCCAGCCGGGTACTGGTGGTGGGTGTCAGTGGCAACCCGCGTTCCCCGGACCCCTCGGTGCCGCAGCAGCGCACCTACACCGGCCAGGAGCCGACCCTGGCGCAGATCGGTGGGCATATGCTCAACAGCACGTTCATTGACAGCCTGGAGAGTGACATTGAGTTACTGGAGCGCCTCAACCAGTTCAGCCATCTGCAACCGGCCAACAGCGCTGCGCGCGGTCTTGCACCGGTTGAAGTACTGGTGATTGCGCCCAGCCAACCCATCGATGAAATCGCGGCACGCCATCGCCAGGAACTGCCGGCGGCGTTGCGTCTGTTTTTGCGTGGGCCAGGGGCGACCAAAACCAGCGGGGCGGGGGTGCTCAGCTATCTGCTGTTCGAGGCGGGATATTGCAGTGAGTTGATCGAGTTGGGCCGGCGCGATGCGCTGGCCAAGCGTGAAGAGTTGCAGCGGTTCCTGGGCTTGACCCCGAACTGAATCGGGGCGCGGGCTTGTGTGGGAGAGGGCTTGCCCGCTCCCACAGGGGAGGCCGGGGTTGGCTTTAGAAGTGGTACTTGACCAACAGGCTCGCCGTGTCCTGGTTGGTCTCGAACGCGCCGCTGTCCTGGATCCCGTACTTGTTCTTCCAGTAGTCGTATTCAAAACCCACATACAACTGCTTGGCGCCCCAGCTCATGGCCTTGCCCAGGTCATATTTGACCTGTGGGTTGAAGTGCAGGTTGGCGTGGTAAGTGCCACGTGCGTTCTTGTCGTTATCCACCACCCAGTCCATGAAACCGTCGATCAGCACATCGGAGTTGCCCACTGGAATGGTGTAGGACCAGACCGGGGTGATCTGCCATACGCCGTCACCCGGGCGATTGCCTTCGGTCTGGCGCTGATAGAAGTTCAACTGGAAGTAGTCAAAGCCAGGGATGTTCAAGTCGAACGCCGGGCCGACCAAGTACGACTCGTTGTCGCCTTCGCCGAACTCGTAGGTGAACGCCAGCAATACATCTTTGATCGGGCCGAAGGACAAGTCTTTATCGAAGATCTTGCCAAACGACAGCCGCGGGCTGAACTCGCCGTAGTAAGTATTGGGGCCGACGTTGCCGTCTTCCTTACCGTTGTAAAAGATGCGGTCGAGGAAGAAGAAGTTGTCGCCGTACTTCCAGGCATCGGCATGTTCGAAGGTAACGGTTTGCTGGATCTCTGGGTTGACTTTGAAGTTCTTGCCCCACAGGTAAGTCAGGCTGTTGTTCTGCCACTGCAACAGGTCACCCGCTATTGCTTGGCCCCCGGCCAACAGGGATCCGGCCAATATCAGGCTGTTCACGGTACGTTTCATTCGGTTGCTCCCGAGCTAAAGTTTTGTGGTTTTTCTTCTACGCAGGCGCTCTGGTGTGGCGCCTTTTGGTTCGCTGCAAAAATCGTCTGTTCGGTCAGCTTTAATGCTTTTAGCAAGAGCTGCGCCAAAGTGTTTGAAAAGCCAAAAAATCCCCGCCGGCTGCATGGGATGCAGTCGGGTTCAGAGGACTTTTGCGCACTTTGGCAGCAGACATAAGGCCGGGATAAGTTGGCCTTTAAGTCAGCTTTTACATTCGCTGTTTTTTTTTGAGTCGATTCGAGCGGGCGCGGAGAATACTGGCTCCAGAGCCTGTGCTCAAGTGCGCTGTAAAAGAGCGCAGGGGGCGAGAATGGGGCACGGCGTGTGGCCGGCCCCAAGTCGGTGGTGTGCATGTTGATGTTCCCTGTTCGTTGTTGTTTTTGTAGTAACGAAGGAATCAATGCGTATGGGCGACGGCGGGGCGTTCCGAGCCGCCCAGAATGTTAAACAGCACGTTCAGCGACAACGCACTGAGCGTGGCCATGGCGATGCCACTGTGGGTAATCGGGCTCATCCACAAGGGCAACTGGGCGAAGAACTCCGGGCGCACCACGGGGATCAGGCCCATGCCGATACTGACCGCTACCAGCAACTGGTTGCGACGGTCGGCGATGTCGGCTTCCTGCAGGATCTTGATCCCGGTCGCCGCCACCATGCCAAACATTGCGATAGCCGCACCGCCCAGCACCGCAGGAGGGATCGATGCCACCAGGAATGCGGCCTTGGGCAGCAGGCTGAGGACAATCAGAAAGGCCCCCGCCATGATCGTCACCGAACGGCAGCGCACACCGGTCATCTGTACCAGGCCGATGTTCTGGGCGAAAGAGGAGTGGGTGAAGGTGTTGAAGAACCCGGCGAAAAACGACGCCCCGGCATCGCACAGCAGGCCGCGCCGCAGCATTTTCGGGGTAACTTCCTGGCCGGTGATCTTACCCAGCGCGAGGAACATGCCGGTGGACTCGACAAAGATAATCACCACCACCAGGCACATCGACAGAATCGGCGCCAACTCGAACGTGGGCATACCGAAGTGCAGCGGTGTGACCACCTGCAGCCACGGCGCCTGCTCCAGGCCGCCGAGGTCGACCATGCCGAGCAATCCACACAAGGCGTAGCCCAGGGCCATGCCGATCAGTACCGAGATATTGACCCAGAAGCCACGCATAAAACGGTTGATCAGCAAGATGGTGGCGAGCACCAGGCCGGCGATGGCCAGGTAGATCGGTGAGCCGAATTGCACAGCGGTAGCGCCACCGCCGGCCCAGTTCACCGCGACAGGAAACAACGAAAGACCGATAGCCGTAATCACGGTACCGGTCACCAGAGGTGGGAAGAAGCGCACCACCTTGGACATGAATGGGGCGATGACCATGCCAAAGAACCCGGCGGCGATGGTCGCGCCAAAAATCCCTTGCAGGCCGATACCTGGCATGCCGGCCATGGCGACCATGCTGCCGACGGCGGCGAAACTGGCGCCCATCATCACCGGCATGCGGATTCCCAGCGGGCCGATGCCAAACGACTGGACCATGGTGGCGATCCCCGCCACCAACAGGTCGGCGTTGATCAAAAAGGCGATTTCTTCACGGCTCAAGCCCGCGGCTTGTCCGATGATCAGCGGTACGGCCACCGCGCCGCCGTACATCAGCAGTACATGTTGCAGGCCTACCAGGATCAGTTGCAAAAGTGGAAGCCGCACCATGGCGGGCGCGGCAGGAATCTGCGTTTCTAACTGGGACATGCAACACCTCGAATCTTTTTTATTTTTGTGTTGTTTGGCAGTCAATTGCCATTTGGAGCTCGATCTCAAAATCACCGCAGATCCCCTGTGGGAGCGGGCTTGCTCGCGAAAACGGCGGCTCAGTCACCTTAAGGGTTGAATGACACACCGCATTCGCGAGCAAGCCCGCTCCCACATTTTGGATTTGCGTCAGGCTGTCAGTTAGTGCGGGCCCCCTGATTGATCCAACTGCCAATCAACTCCCGCTCCTGCTGGGTCATCTGGGTAATGTTGCCCAATGGCATGATCTGGCTGGCCACCGCCTGCGCTTGAATGCGCGCCGCCTGCTGCTGGATCTGCGCCGGGGTATCGAACATCACCCCGGCCGGCGCGGTGCTGAACAGCGGGCTGGTGGGCTTGGCCGAATGGCACACGGTGCAACGCTCTTCAATCACGCTGTGCACCTTGCCAAAATCCGTCGAGGCCTGGGCCGCAGGCGCTTGTGCCGCTGGTGCTGGTGCTGGCGCGGCGGGAGCTGCTGGCTTGAGGCCGCCACCCAACGCGGTTTCCGGCAATGGCTGGTACTCGATCGCTGCTGGCGCCTTGGCCACGTCCGGTGTGGTCGCCACGGGTTTAGGACCGGTGACATAGGCCAGGCAGATCATCGCCAGGGCGCCGACCGGTAGGGTCCACGCGTATTTCTGGCTGTCATGCCGGGTGTTGAAGTAGTGCCGTACCAATACCGCCGCCACCGCGATCCCGGCCAGGATCAACCAGTTGTACTGGCTGCCGTAGGTGCTCGGGAAGTGGTTGCTGATCATGATGAACAGCACCGGCAGGGTGAAGTAGTTGTTGTGACGCGAGCGCAGCAGGCCCTTGGCCGGCAGTGCCGGGTCTGGGGTGCGGTTTTCCGCAATCGCTGCCACTAGCGCACGCTGGGCCGGCATGATGATACGGAACACGTTGCCGACCATGATGGTGCCGATGATCGCACCCACATGCAGGTACGCACCGCGGCCGCTGAACACCTTGCTGAAGCCGTAGGCGGCGCCGATCAACAGGACGAACAGGATAAAGCCGAGCAGGGCAGGGCGTTTGCCCAGGGCCGAGTCGCACAGAAAGGAGTAGATGAACCAGCCGGCGAACAGTGAGCCTATGCCCAGCAACACGCCTTCGGTACCGCTGAGGCTGCTGCCGGGGGCGAGCAGGTACAGCGTCGGGTTGAGGTAGAACACCACGCACAGCAGCGCGACGCCCGACATCCAGGTGAAATAGGCTTCCCATTTGAACCAGTGCAGGTTGTCCGGCATGGTCGGTGGGGCCAGTTTGTATTTTTCCAGGTGGTAGATACCGCCACCATGGATCGCCCATAAATCGCCAGCCAGGCCGCTTTTGGGGTTGACGCGGTTCAGGTTGTTTTCCAGCCATACGAAATAGAAAGACGCACCGATCCAGGCCACGCCAGTGATCATATGAACCCAGCGCACGCTTAGGTTCAGCCATTCCAACAGATGTGCTTCCACAGTCTTTACCTCTCGCCCGTCACCCTTGTTGTCGGGTGATCGGACCTTCTCTTATTGGTGGGGGGCAAGGATCAACCGCTCATCCTCTTTGAAAAAATGCTCATCGCAGTTATTGCCTGTGCCACTGCGATCAACCACCAGGAAGTCATCCCGCTTTTCGATCGTCAGCACCGGGTGGTGCCAGACGCCGCGATGGTAATTAATGCCCTGCCTGCCGTTGGTGACGAAGGCGCGGACCAAGCCTGATACAGGTTCATCGCCAACCGGCGCGACCACGATCAGAAAGGGGTTGCCGAGCAGCGGGATAAAGGCCTGGCTGCCCAGCGGGTGTCTTTCCAGCATGCACACGGTCAGCGGCATGTCCTGCGCATCGGCGCGGAAGATGCTGATGATGGCGTGGTCTTCTGGCGTGGCGGTTTCTACCGTCGCCAGTTTATGAAAGCGCATGGTCGAGCCGTTGTTGATCATGAAGTGATCGCTGCCATCGGTTTCGATAACGTCTCCGAAAGGGGCGAAGGCTTCTTTGGTCAAGGGTTCGATCATCAGTGTGCGCATGGCTGTCTTCTTATCCGGATTCTGTGTTGTTTGTTCTGGCGCCTTCGCGAGCAAGCCCCCTCCCACATTTGGAATGCATTCCCCTGTGGGAGCGGGCTTGCTCGCGAATGGCATCACCGCTTACTTCGAAACCTTGCCGAAAACCCGCAGGCGGCTTACACCACCATCCGGGAATACGTTGAGGCGGATGTGGGTGATCGGGCCCAGTGCCTTGATCTGCTCGGCGAAGGTGTGTTCGGCGTGCATTTCCAGTTTCTGTGCCGGCAGCAGCTCGCGCCAGAACAGCGACTGGGTCTCGATCTGGCTGTCAGTGCCGCCTTTGACGAACGCGGCCTGGATCGAGCACGTGTCCGGGTAGTTGCCCTTGAAGTGCAGGGTGTCGACCACCACTTTCTCGATCTCGCCGGCATGCCCCAGCGCAACGATCACCCAGTCATTGCCAGGTGTGCGACGACGCGCGGTCTCCCAGCCATCGCCCATGTTGATGCCACGGCCCGGGTTGAGGATGTTGCCCATGCGCCCGAAGTGTTCGTCGGAGCAGGCCAGTGCGCGGCCGCCATTGAGGGAGGAGGCCAGGTCCACTTGTTCGTTGTCGCCCACGGCCGACCAGTCGCGGAACGGAATGCCGTACACCCGCAGACGCGCTACGCCACCATCGGGGAAGATGTTGAAGCGCAGGTGGCTGAATGCCTGGTCGTTGTTGATTTCGTGGAAATGATGGCTGTTGCCCTGCAACTCTACGGCAGACAGCACTTCGACCCACTGGGTGTTGTCATCGGGCTCGCCCGACGCCAGGAAGCAGCCTTCCAGGGACGCCGATGGCGGGAAGTTGCCGGTGAAGAATGAAGTGTCGATGTCCACGCCCTTGATCGAGCCCGGTACGCCCAGGCGGATCACCGCGCTGTCGAAGCCTTCGAAGCGCTTGCGGCGTGACTCCCAGCCGTCCATCCACTTGCCGTTATCATCGAAAACGCCCTCCTTCCATACGGCCGGGGTCGGCTGGAACAGTCGGTTGGCATCGGCGAACCAGTCATCTGTCACAGAGATGATCTTGGTGCCCAGGCGGGCGTCGGCCAGGTTGACTAACTTCTCGAAAGGTAGGAGTTGCGCTTTCATTCTTCTTGTCTGCCTTAGATAGAGTGGCTGGGGATGGTCGTTTAGAGGGTCAATAAACGGAACAACGCGATCTTGTTGATCTCTGCCAGTGCGCACTTGAACTCGGTCTCGACCGGGTTATGGATGCGCGTTTCAAACGCGGCGAGGATCTGATGCCGGTTGCTGCCTTTTACCGCCATGATGAAGGGAAACTTGAACTTGGCCTTGTAGGCGTCGTTCAGCTCGGTGAAGCGCGAAAACTCGTCGCTCGAGCATTGGTGGATACCGGCGCCAGCTTGTTCATGGGTGCTGGCTTCGGTCAGTTGGCCCTGGACGGCAGCTTTGCCGGCCAGGTCCGGGTGAGCGTTGATCAGGGCCAGTTGCCTGGTGTGATCGGCGCTCAATAGGATATCGCTCATGCGCTGGTGCAGGGTTTCGATCTCATCGATCGAGGCGTCCTGGCCCAGGTCGAAGGCCTTTTCGGCCACCCATGGCGAGTGTTCATAGATATCGGCGAAGGCTGCGACAAATTCGTCGCGGCTGAGGGCCGATGGTTTCAAGGTTTGGAAAGCAGTCATTTGGCGGCTCCCTGGAAAGGGTGTACGTCATGCCAGTGGCGGGCAATGTCGACGCGGCGGGTGAACCACACCTGGTCATGGCCCTTGGCGTATTCGATAAAGCGCTTGAGTGCGGCCAGGCGCGCCGGGCGGCCGATCAGGCGGCAATGCAGGCCGATGGACAGCATCTTCGGCGCCTCGGCACCTTCGGCATACAGCACATCGAACGCGTCCTTGAGGTACTCGAAAAAGTCGTCGCCCTTGTTGAAACCCTGGACCTGGGTGAAGCGCATGTCATTGGTGTCCAGGGTGTAGGGGATCACCAGGTGCGCCTTGCCGGTCGGGTTGTTCGGTTCCCAGTAGGGCAGGTCGTCGTCGTAGGTGTCGCAGTCATACAGGAAGCCACCTTCTTCCATCACCAGCCGCCGCGTATTCGGGCCGGTGCGCCCGGTGTACCAGCCCAGTGGGCGCTCGCCGGTCAGCTCGGTAAGGATGCGGATGGCTTCGAGCATGTGCTCGCGCTCCTGGGCCTCATCCATGTACTGGTAGTCGATCCAGCGGTAGCCGTGGCTGCAAATCTCGTGACCGGCGGCGACCATCGCACGGATTACATCGGGGTGACGCTGGGCGGCCATGGCCACGGCGAAGATGGTCAGCGGAATGTCGAATTCCTTGAACAGCTTGAGGATGCGCCACACGCCGGCACGGCTGCCGTATTCGTACAGCGACTCCATGCTCATGTTGCGCGCGCCTTGCAGCGGCTGGGCCGAGACCATTTCCGAGAGGAAGGCTTCCGACTCTTTGTCGCCGTGCAGGATATTGCGCTCACCGCCTTCTTCGTAATTGAGTACGAACGACAGGGCGATACGCGCCTTGCCCGGCCAGTGAGGGTGCGGTGGGTTACTGCCGTAACCGATCAGGTCGCGTGGGTAGTCAGCGCTCACTGCAGTCTTCCTTCTTGTTCGTGATCGATGGTGTGGCGGCCGTTGCGTCACAGCGATGGGCTGATTGTATACAACTTAATGGTCACTTTGTAAGCCTGTATTTCTGCATTTTTTCCAAGTGGTCGTGCCGGCCTATCCTTGCAAGAAACTTGCCCGACTGGTCAACTAAATCTCAAAAACCTGCGGCACCGCTTTAGTGTAGGAGCGGGCTTGCCTGCGATAGCGATCTTCCTGTAACCGCACTGCTCGCAGATACACCGTCATCGCCGGCAAGCCAGTGCCCATTGGGGAAGAGGGGGGTTGTTGAATTTATTGTGTACAATTTTTTTGAAAAGTGTCTTAATCAGCCATCGCCGGCTTTTTCAATGCCCCACAAAGGTGCGGCCTCTTATTAATCGATGACACGGGAGCTCCAATCCATGGGACGACTGACCACACACGTACTGGACGCCGCACACGGCTGCCCAGGCAGCGCCATCAAGGTTGAACTGTACCGCGTCGAGGGCGCGCAACTGGAGCTGGTCGCCAGCGCCCTGACCAACAGCGACGGCCGTTGCGACGCACCGCTGCTGCAAGGTGACGACTACCGCAGTGGGGTCTACCAGTTGCAGTTCAGTGCCGGGGATTACTACCGCGCCCGTGGTGTGCAACTGCCGGAACCGGCGTTTCTCGATGTGGTAGTGCTGCGTTTTGGCATCAGTGCCGAACAGGATCACTACCATGTGCCGCTGCTGATTTCGCCCTACAGCTACTCCACTTATCGCGGTAGCTGAGTCGTCGCCTCGCTTCACACCCCCAAATGCTCTTCGTTGGTTTCGCCCGCTCACACTGCGGGCTTTTTTTTGCCCGCTCTGTAGGAGCGAGCTTGACTCCGGGCGGCGCTCCGACGAAAAACGTCAACGATAACGCGTGTTGTCTGGCTACACGCGGCGCTCTCAAGTTCTTCGTCGGAGCGCCGCCCGGAGACAAGCTCGCTCCTACACGGCGTCAGGAAGCCACTAGCCCCTGAGCAGCGATGCCGCCCCGGCGCTGCCAAACAGCCCGGCACTGAAGCGGTTGAACCAGCTCTGGCCCTTGCCGGTGCGCAGGTAGCGCGCGGCGCCGTGGGCACCCAGGCCGTAGGCCAGCTTGCATAGCAGGTCAAGCACGGTCCAGGTGGCGATCATGATCAGCAGTTGCGGCAGAAACGGCTGCTGGCTGCTGAGAAACTGCGGCAGGAAGGCGGCGAAAAACAGAATGTCCTTGGGGTTGCTGGCGCCCAGCACAAAAGCCCGGCCAAACAGTGCACGAAAACGCGGCACGGGGGCTGCGTCCGGCACCACGGCGCCCTGGGACGGCAGGCGCGATTGCTGCCAGCTCTGCCACGCGAGGTAGAACAGATACAGCGCACCGACGATCTTCAAGGCGCTGAACAACTGCTCCGACGCCAGCAACAAGGCCCCCAGGCCCAGGGCCGAGGCGCTCAACAGGCAGATCGAGGCAAACACCCCGCCAAGAAACGCCGGGTACGAACGGCGCAGGCCGTAGTTCAGGCTGTTGCTGATCATCAGCAGCGACAGCGGCCCCGGAATCAGGATCACGATCAAAGCAGCGCCGCTGAACAGCAGCCAGGTTTCCACGCTCATTACATTCCTCCATACATGCAAAAGCCCCACCCAAGGGTGAGGCGGTTTTCGCCGGCTTCCGAGTTACAGGAAGATAAACTTGGCGATGAAAATCGCGCACAGCACCCACAGACTGATGGAAATCTGCTTGTACTTGCCCGTGCCGGCCTTGAGGGCCACGTAAGTGATAAAGCCCAGCGCGATGCCGTCGGCGACCGAGAAGGTCAGGGGCATCATGATTGCCGTGACAATCGCCGGAATGCTGTCGGTGGCGTCGTCCCATTCGATATGGGCCATGCCGCTCATCATCAGCATCGCCACATAAATCAGCGCACCGGCCGTGGCATACGCAGGAATCATGCCTGCCAGTGGGGCGAAAAACATCGCCGCTACAAACAGCACGCCCACGGTCACGGCCGTAAGTCCGGTGCGCCCACCGGCCGCCACGCCCGCGGCGCTTTCCACATAACTGGTCACGGGCGGTACACCGACCACTGCGCCAAACACGCTCGAAGCACTGTCGGCTTTCAAGGCCCGCGACAGGTTCTCGATCTTGCCGTCGGCATTGACCAGGCCCGCCCGCTGGGCAACGCCCATCAGGGTGCCGGCGGTGTCGAACATGTGCACAAACAGGAAGGCGAATACCACACTGATCATGCTGACGTTGAACACGCCCATCACGTCCATCGCCATCCAGGTCGGCGCCAGGCTCGGCGGGGCGGCGACGATGCCCTGGTACTGCACCAGGCCCAGGCCCCAGCCGGCCAGGGTGACCGCAATGATGCTGATCAGGATCGCGCCGAATACCCGGTGGTAACTGAGGATCGCGATCAGCAGGAAGCACACGGCCGCCAACAGCGGGGCCGGTTCATGCAGGGAGCCAAGCTTGATCAGGGTGGCGGGGCTGGCCACGATGATGCCGGCGGTTTTCAGGCCGATCACCCCCAGGAATAGACCCACCCCGGCGCCCATGGCGTGGCGCAGGCTTACCGGAATGCTGTTGAGCAGCCATTCGCGGATGCGCGACAGCGTCAGGATCATGAACAGCACGCCGGAGATAAACACCGCACCCAGCGCGGTCTCCCAGGTGTAGCCCATGGTGCCGACCACGGTGTAGGTAAAGAACGCATTCAAACCCATGCCCGGCGCCAGGCCTACAGGCCAGTTGGCGTACAGGCCCATCAACAGGCAGCCGAGGGCTGCGGCGATGCACGTCGCGACAAAGGCGGCGCCGTGGTCGATGCCCGCGTCGGCCATGATGTTGGGGTTGACGAAGATGATGTAGGCCATGGTGATAAACGTCGTGAGGCCGGCGATCAGTTCGGTCTTCACTGTGGTGCCATGCAAGCTGAGTTTGAACAGGCGTTCCAGCCAGCCCTGCTTTGCGGTCGAAAGGTGGGGCGGACTGAGGTCCAGGGTCGGGGCGTCGGATTTATGGCTTTCCACAGCAAGTACTCCTCAAGAGTTTTATTGTTATTTCCAGCACCGGACACTGGGGTGGGCAGCGGTGCTTTGAGGTACCAGCGGGCTTTGTTGACCATTAGGTCAGGAACTCGCACGAAGCGAATTATGCTTTTGTATACAAAGAAAGCAAATAATGTTTGCGATTATGTGTGCAAAAAAGATGAAAGGCCAATTTCAAGGCAGGGTCAGGGCCTTGTTCACTGCCAGCCAACCCATCACCGCCTCTTCACCGGCCTCGGCGAAGGCGTGCTGCAGCAGCTTGACTTGTTCGCGGCGCAAGGACTGTTCGAAGCGCTGGCCTTCTTCGGTCAAGTGCAACAGGCGCTTACGTTTGTCAGCGTCCGAGGCAACGCTGTCGACCAGCTGCATTTCCTGCAATTGGCGCAGCGGCATGTTCAGCGCCTGCTTGCTCACCCCCAACAGCTCCAGCAGTTGCTTGACGCTCAAGGCGGGGTAGCGGGCGATAAAAAACACGATGCGCTGATGCACCCGGCTCAAGCCCCGACGCTCCAGCATTGCGTCGGCCTTGGCGGTGAAGGCCTGGTAGCCGAAGAAAAACGCTTCCATGGCGGCTTGCTGCGAAGTCTGGTTTTTAAGGTCAAGCATATTGACGTATCTACCTTGGGCGTCGTAATTTCGGTCAACCAGTTTGACGTATTTTCCCCAGGCTTTGCTACCGGTGACCCCTATGGCTTTCTCTGAACGTGTTTCTCGCCTTAAAAGCTCCTTGATCCGTGAGATCCTCGCGGCGGCCCAGCGCCCGCAGGTGATGTCATTTGCCGGTGGCCTGCCCGCCGAAGCCATGTTGCCTGCGCTGGATTGGCAAGGCATGCCGCCGGCCATGGGCCAATACGGCATGAGCGAGGGCGAGCCGCAATTGCGCGAGTTGCTGGCCGCCGAGGCGCGGTCGCTGGGGGTGGCTTGCGAGGCCAGCCAGGTCCTGGTGGTCAGTGGTTCGCAGCAAACCCTGGACCTAGCGGCCAAGTTGTACATCGACCAAGGCACGCAAATCCTGCTGGAAGGCCCGACCTACCTGGCCGCCCTGCAGATCTTCCAACTGTTCGGCGCCGATTGCCTGACCGTGGAGCTGGAAGCCGACGGCCCGGACATGACGGCGCTGCGCAGCAATCTGGAACGCCATCGCCCGGCGTTCATCTACCTGATCCCTACCTTCCAGAACCCGTCGGCGGTGCGCTACAGCGAAGCCAAGCGCGATGCCGTGGCGGCGCTGCTCGATGAATTCGGCGTGACCCTGATCGAAGACGAGCCGTACCGCGAGCTGACCTTTGATGGCGGCAGCGCCCGACCGATTGTCAGCCGCTTGCGCAAGGCCAGTTGGATCTACACCGGCACCGTCTCGAAAACCCTGCTCCCGGGCCTGCGGGTCGGCTACCTGATCGCCAGCCCCGACCTGTTCCCGCACCTGCTCAAGCTCAAGCAGTCGGCGGACCTGCACACCAACCGCGTCGGCCAATGGCAGGCCATGCAGTGGATCGGCACCGAGCGCTACCAGCAGCACCTGGTGCAACTGCGCAGTTTTTACCGTGAGCGTCGTGATGGGTTCCAGGCGGCATTGACGCGCCACTTCGATGAACTGGCCGACTGGCAAGTGCCCCAGGGTGGATTATTCTTCTGGCTGACCTTGAAACAGCCCCTGGATACCCGCACCTTGTTGGCACCAGCGCTCGACCAGGACGTGGCGTTCATGCCCGGTGAACCGTTCTTTTCCGAGCCGGACCAGCACCACGGGCACCTGCGGCTCAATTTCAGCCACATCGACCCGGCACGCCTGGACGAAGGTCTCAAGCGTCTCGCGGCGGTGATCCGTCAAGCACAGCGCGCGCAAGCGGCATAAGGGGAGCTTCATGTACAAGGTTTATGGCGATTACCGTTCGGGCAACTGCTACAAGGTCAAGTTGATGCTCAACCTGCTTGGCATCGCGTATGAGTGGGTCAATGTCGACATCTTGAACGGCGACACCCAGACCGCCGAGTTCCTGGCGAAGAACCCCAACGGCAAGATCCCGGTACTGGAACTCGAAGACGGCACCTGCCTGTGGGAGTCCAACGCGATCCTCAACTTCCTCGCCGACGGCAGCGAGTTCCTGCCCACCGAACCGCGCCTGCGCACCCAGGTGTTGCAGTGGCAGTTTTTCGAACAATACAGCCATGAGCCGTACATCGCGGTGGCGCGGTTTATCCAGTTTTACCTGGGGCTGCCGGACGATCGGCTGGAGGAGTACAAGACTACCCATAAAGGCGGCTACAAGGCCTTGAGGGTTATGGAGAAACAGCTGCAGGCCACGCCCTACCTGGTGGGCGATCAATACTCGATTGCCGATATTGCGCTGTATGCCTACACCCATGTGGCCCATGAGGGTGGTTTTGACCTGAGCCCCTATCCGGCCGTGCAAGCCTGGCTTGCACGCGTGGCCAGCCATCCCCGGCACGTGCCGATGCTCGACTGATAGGCGCGACCTAAATGTGGGAGCGGGCTTGCTCGCGAAAGCGTAGGGTCAGTTGATGAATAATTGACTGACACACCGCATTCGCGAGCAAGCCCGCTCCCACATTTTGACCGCGTTGTTTGTCAGATCGCGGCGAAGCGCTTGTCCAGGTAGTCGATGATCACTTTGGAGTCATACATCCAGGTGGTCTGGCCGTTTTCTTCGATACGCAGGCACGGCACCTTGATCTTGCCGCCTTGGGTAAGCAGGGTCTGGCGGTCCTGCTCGTTGTTCTTCGCGTCCTTGAGCGCCACCGGTACATTCAGGCGGTGCAGGGTACGGCGGGTCTTCACGCAGAACGGGCAGGCGTGGAATTGGTACAGGGTCAGGCCCTTGGCCGCTTCATTGACCTGCGCTTGTTGCTCGGCAGGGCGCTGTTTTTTGCGTGGGCGGGTAAGGAAGTCGCCCGCGATGATGACGTGGCCGAGGCCCACTCGAAGTGCTTTGACGAACATGGCTGAAACCTCTTGCCCATGACAGAAGGGGCCGCAGCTTACCTGATTTCCACAGGCGAAAAAAAACCGGCGATGAATGCCGGTTTTTTCTTACGCAGCCTGTTACTTGATCAGGCTGAGAAACTCGCTGCGGGTTGCCGCGTTTTCGCGGAACTCACCCAGCATCACCGAGGTGATCATCGACGAATTCTGCTTCTCCACACCGCGCATCATCATGCACATGTGCTTGGCCTCGATCACCACGGCAACGCCCAGGGCACCGGTCACCTGCTGGACCGCTTCGGCGATCTGGCGGCTGAGGTTTTCCTGGATCTGCAGGCGGCGGGCATACATATCGACGATCCGCGCGACCTTCGACAGGCCCAGGACCTTGCCGCTGGGGATATAGGCGACATGGGCCTTGCCGATGAACGGCAGCAGGTGGTGCTCGCACAGCGAGTACAACTCGATGTCCTTGACCAGCACCATTTCGCTGTTGTCGGAGCTGAACAGGGCACCGTTGGTGACCTCTTCCAGTGTCTGCTCATAGCCGCGGCATAGGTACTGCATGGCCTTGGCGGCACGTTTTGGCGTGTCGAGCAGGCCCTCGCGGGAAACGTCCTCGCCGATTTGGCCGAGGATTGCGGTGTAGTTTTGTTCCAATGTCACAGGACTGTTTCCGTATGGGTTTCAGAACGGTACGGTGTATGCCTGTACCAATGTGAAGCGGTACGCCAGCGAGCGGTCGTGCAGCGTCGCCAGTGATTGGCGCACATAGTAGCGTAGGTATGCCGAGAGGTGTAATTCCCTGGAATGCAGGGTTTGCATTCGTGGCGAGGGGGCTCGTCCCCCGGTGGGCTGCGAAGCGGCCCCAAAACCTGGCGCCTCGGTGTATCTGATAAAGCGCAGTGGGCCTTATAGATTGGCGCTGCTTCGCAGCACAGCGGGGGACGAGCCCCCTCGCCACAGATGAACCTTTCCCAGGTCATTCACTCGTCACGCCCTTCAAGCATCGTGCGCTTGAGCATCACATACACCGCACCGGCGCCACCATGGCGCGGTTGGCAGGAGGTGAACCCGAGCACTTGGGCATGTTGGCGCAGCCAGGTATTGACGTGACTCTTGATCATCGGGCGCTTGCCGTCCAGGCGCACGGCCTTGCCGTGGGTCACGCGTACGCAGCGGATCTCGAACTTGGTGGCTTCGGCAAGGAACGCCCAGAGGGTTTCCCTGGCCTTTTCCACCGTCATGCCGTGCAGGTCGAGGCTGCCTTCGAAGGGGATCTGCCCGGCCTTGAGCTTGCGCACCTGGCTTTCCTGGACCCCGTCGCGGGACCACATCAACTCGTCCTCGGGGCCGACGTCAATCACGAACTGGTCCGATAGGCCGTCCACCGTGGTGGCATCCGTGCGCACCGTGGCCGACTGGCGCAGCTTGGCGATCTGCGCGCGGTCGGTCTTGGGTTTGCCGGTATCGGCGCGATCGTGCTTGATCGGCTTGACGCCGCGCAGCTCGTTCTTGAATAGGGAAAAATCGTCGTCTTGCATGTCAGCCTCCGCGCGGGGCGGGCAGTTTACCCAAATCGAGGCGGTTGATGCGGGACAAAACGCTATCAGTGTTCCCTCAATCGTGCTTTTTCATCAGGTGCGAGGCGATATTCAGCGACAGTGGCTGGCGCATACGGCGCCGGCAACGGCGCCACAGCCAGACGCCCAGCCACAGGATCAACAGCCCGCTGACCAACAGCACCGCCGCGCCACCCGGGCTGGCATTGAGTTCGCCCAGCGCGGGCGAATGACCGAACAGACCGGCAGCACCGGCCAACGAAAGCAGCAAGCCACACAACGCCAGCAGCGCGGCAAATGCCACGCCCAGGCGCAGACGCCAGTTGCTCGGGCCCTTGGGGCGCAAGCGACGAGCGTCAAAACCATCGGATATCTTCATTCCGACCTTTCCTCCAGGGTATCGGCCCTTCGACCGGAAGTTAAACAACTTGTTCCGGGCTGGGAGGCAATTGCGGTAAATGACAGGCTTTAGCGGATGAGCGGGGCCTTTGCGGTGGCCGCGCCGCTCATCGACAGGGCGACCAGATCAGATCAGATCTTGGGTCAGGGCCAGAGTGGCGAAGTTGTCGGCCATGATGGCCATTTCTGTCTGCTGTACATGCTCGGCGCTGAGGATGCCGCCTTTGTAAGGCAGGTCGCGGGTCGCGCAGGCGTCTTCGACCAGGGTGCAGCGAAAGCCCAGGTTCTTTGCCGCACGCACGGTGGTGCTGACACTGGAGTGGCTCATGAAACCGCAGACGATCAAGTCCAGGGAGCCGAGCTCCTGCAGGGTTTTTTCCAGGAGCGTGCCATGGAAAGCGCTGGGCAGCAGCTTGCCGATGATGGTTTCGTCGTCTTGTGGCTCCAGGCCGGGAATAAACTCGCCGCGCTCGCCCTGAGGGTCGAACAGGCCACCAACGGTGCCCAGGTGACGCACATGCACGATGGGCCGCCCGGCCTTGCGTGCGGCAGCGCTCAGTTGCTTGATGTTTTCTACTGCGGCGTCCATGCCCGACAGGGCGAGCGGGCCGCTCAAGTATTCTTTCTGGGCATCGATGATCACAAGGGTCGCGTGGCTCAAATTGGCCGGTGCGTAACCGCGACCGCTGAGTTGAAACATCGTCTTTGGAACGGACATTCTGGGGCTCCTGTGAGTGGGGCTTTTGCGACATTGTCCTCTGGCTGAGCGGTTCTGTGAATCGCTACTAACGTAAGGTGCGCCGTTGTTGGCCTACAGCCCTGTCAAGAGGGGCTGCTGTGTAACAGAAAAACCTTGAATCAGGTTGGATCTGACGTTTTGCAAAGGTTTTTCATACATCGTCCGTACAGCTTAAGGCTGTTAGAATTGCCAGTCGTTTTTTCCTGGAGCTTGCCCCGTGATCACTTCCCGCCTGCGCACCTTGCGCGACCATATCCGTTGGGCTGTCAGCCGTTTCCATGGGGAAGACCTGTTTTTTGGCCATGGTACCGACAATGCATGGGATGAAGCCCGGCAATTGGTGTTGGGTGCGCTGCACCTGCCTTGGGAAATTGCCGACAGCTACCTGGATTGCAACCTCGAAGAAGAAGAGATTTCCCACGTACAGCGCCTGCTGCATCGCCGTATCCACGAGCGCGTGCCCACCGCCTACCTGTTGAAAGAAGCCTGGTTCTGCGGCATGTCGTTTATCGTCGACGAGCGCGTGTTGATCCCGCGCTCACCGATTGGCGAGCTGATCGAAAACCGCTTCGAGCCCTGGCTGGCCCAGCCGCCGGCGCGCATCCTCGACCTGTGCACCGGCTCCGGTTGCATCGGTATTGCCTGCGCCTACGAGTTCCAAGAGGCCGAGGTGGTGCTGGGGGACTTGTCCTTCGAAGCGCTGGAAGTGGCTAACCAGAACATCGAGCGCCATGGTGCCGACGAGCGCGTGTACACCGTGCAGGGTGATGGTTTCGACGGTTTGCCCGGCCAGCGCTTTGACCTGATTGTGTCCAACCCGCCGTATGTCGATGCTGAAGACTTTGCCGACATGCCCGATGAATACCAGCACGAACCCGAACTGGGCCTGGCCTGCGGTGACGACGGCTTGAACCTGGTGCGCCGGATGTTGGCCGAAGCGGCCGATCATCTGACCGAGAAGGGCTTGTTGATTGTCGAGGTGGGCAACAGCCAGGTGCACGTTGAAGCGCTGTACCCGGAAGTGGATTTTGCCTGGCTGGAATTCCAGAACGGTGGCCATGGCGTGTTCATGCTCACGGCGGAGCAGTGCCGGGCGCATCAGGCGGTGTTTGCCGCCAGGGTCTAGCCCGGGCCATGTAGGAGCTGGCTTGCCTGCGATGGCCTTCAGAAACTGACGAACTGCCTCCCCGTGGCGAGCGGGCTTGCCCCGCGCTGGGCTGCAAAGCAGCCCCAAAACCGGCCTCCACGGTGTATCTGATGCGGCACATACGGCTTATTGGGGCTGCTTCGCAGCCCAGCGCGGGGCAAGCCCGCTCGCCACGGGGGAGTTCTTCGGTGTCTGAACGTTATGTAGATGCCATCGCAGGCAAGCCAGCTCCCACATTTGGTGTGGTCAGTTAAAGCGTGTTGTCAGCGGTGCGTCGCAATCCAGATCAACAGCCCCGCCTGGAACACGGTAAACGCCACCAGGCAGGTGATGGTGAAGCGCAAGCCGCTGTCTTCGCGCTTGAACTTGATGACCTTTTCTTCTTCGTGGCGCAGTTTCACTTCCTGTTCCGCCAGGTTCTGCTCAGCCTGTTGCAGCATCTGCGCCGCTTCCAGGATTTCCACGAACTGCACCTTCTCGGTGTTCCAGCTGTCCAGCACTTCGCTGACCTTGCCCGGCTGCACGTGCCCTTTGAGGTGCTGCACATCGGCGTAAGCCACATCAAAACCCTGGATCCGCAAAAAGTGATCGCGGCGCAGGCGGGTGGCTTCGTTCAGCGCGTCTTTGTTTGCCAGGTCCACACCGTCGACGCGATAGTGCGACCACTTCTTCTTCGCCCACGCGGCGCCCTGGGCCACCAGGAAACGACCGAGGCCACGGTTGGCCGGCTCGATTTCCAGGCTGTTGCCCGGGCCAAAATGCACGCGGTGGGTGGCGTGGTCGACCCACACATCCAGGTGATTCTGTTCGCGCCGCACCCGTTGGGCGGGCAATTGGATGACCATGCGCAGCAGGCTGTGGTCCTTGTTGTTGCGTTCGGCGTAGCCAAATTGCACAAAGCGCAATGGCCGGGCGCCGGTCGCGCGGTCAGTGGCCAAGGGCGCCAGGCGCAGCATCTTGAAGTGTTCGGCCTCAACCTCCGCCCACGGCAGAGCCGCCGCAGCCGCCGCTTCGGTTTCGGCGGTGCTCTCGGCGGGAGATTCCGGTACTGCTTCGGTGTTCGTCATTCGGCGCGATCCTGTCCAAGCCCAGCGAGTCGACAGTCTTTTTGCTGTCGACCCTGTGCTTATCGGCCGTTTTCTCCAGGACTGGAGGGTAAATAGTGGGTTATCGGGGGCGAAGTCCGTCGATAAAGCTCACCAGGCGCCTGCCCAACGCGTCGGCGAGGGGCAATTGTGGGTTGTTGTAGGAGCTCAACTGTTGTTTCACATCGTTGGGTACGATGCGCATGACGTGGTTCATGCCGGGAATCACCGCCAGCTCGGCGTCGGGTTTGGCCTGCTTGAGCTTTTCGGCATCGGCCACTCCCACTTGCAGGTCGGTGGTGCCCTGGACAATCAGGGCCGGCATGTTCAGGCGAGCGAATGCCGCCGCAGGATCTGCGCGAAACAGACTGATCAGATAAGGCTGCACGCTGGGGCGGAAAATACCCTGCAGTGGGTCGGGCACATCGGCATCGACCTGGCCGGCCTTGAGTCGGTCGAGGATCTGGTTACTGCGCAGCAGCAGGGCCGGTGGCAGGTGATCGGCCAGTTGCTGGCGAATCACCTGGTCCACTGGGCGGGCACTGCCGGACAGGGAAATCACCCCGGCGGGGTCGAGCTCAGGGGCGGCCAGGGCTGCGACCAAGGCGCCTTCACTGTGGCCCAGCACTATCAGGGGCCCGAAACGCGGATCGGCCTTGAGGGATTTGCCCCAGGCCACCGCGTCGGCGACATAGGCATCCAGCGTCAGGTTGCGTTCATCGGGCGTGGCCTTGAGGCTGGCGGCCACGCCGCGCTTGTCGTAGCGCACGCTGGCAATGTTGTGGCGGGCCAGGACCCAGGCCAGGCGTTTGAGGCTGTCGTTGCGTGCCCCTTCGGCGCTGTTGCCGTTGCGATCGGTGGGGCCCGAGCCCGCAATGATCAGCACCACGGGCACGGGCTTGGCGGATTGCGGCAGCAGCAACGAGCCAAACAACTCGCCGCTGCCGGTGTCCAGGCTGATGGGGCGTTGCAGCACCACAGGGGCGGCGGCGTGGGCGGCGGTACAGATCAGGGTGAGGGTAAACAGTAAAACTCGCAGCATCATCGCGCCATCATGAGGAAGGTGCCGGTTGGACCAACGTCTACCGGGAAGGTTTCGAGGATGAACTACTGGGTGAGCCTGCGTATACTGGCGCGCTTAGTTATCACGGTTGAGTTGATTCAACTGATTTCACGGAGCGCTCTGCATGTCCGGCAATACCTACGGCAAGCTGTTCACTGTCACCACCGCAGGCGAAAGCCATGGTCCGGCGTTGGTCGCCATTGTCGACGGCTGCCCGCCCGGCCTTGAGCTGTCCCTGGACGACCTGCAGCGCGACCTCGACCGCCGCAAGCCCGGCACCAGCCGCCACACGACCCAGCGCCAGGAGCCCGACGAAGTCGAAATCCTCTCCGGCGTGTTCGAAGGCCGCACCACCGGGTGCGCCATCGGCCTGTTGATCCGCAACACCGACCAGAAGTCCAAGGACTATTCGGCGATCAAGGATCTGTTCCGCCCGGCCCACGCCGACTACACCTATCACCACAAGTACGGCGAGCGCGACTACCGCGGCGGTGGCCGCAGTTCGGCGCGGGAAACCGCGATGCGCGTAGCCGCCGGGGCCATCGCCAAGAAGTACCTGGCGACCCAGGGCATTGTGGTTCGTGGCTACATGAGCCAGTTGGGCCCGATCGAAATCCCGTTCAAGACCTGGGACAGCGTGCAAGACAACGCCTTCTTCAGCCCCGACCCGGACAAGGTGCCGGAACTGGAAGCCTATATGGACCAGTTGCGCCGTGACCAGGATTCGGTAGGCGCCAAGATCACCGTGGTCGCCGAAGGGGTGATGCCGGGCCTGGGCGAGCCGATCTTCGACCGCCTGGACGCTGAACTGGCCCATGCGCTGATGAGCATCAACGCGGTCAAGGGTGTGGAAATCGGCGCCGGTTTCGCCTGCGTTGCCCAGCGTGGCACCGAGCATCGCGATGAGCTGACCCCGCAAGGCTTTGTCAGCAACAACGCTGGCGGCATTCTTGGGGGCATCTCCTCCGGCCAGCCGATCGTGGCGCACCTGGCACTCAAGCCGACATCGAGCATTACCACGCCGGGGCGTTCCATCGATGTGCATGGCAACCCGGTGGACGTGATCACCAAGGGCCGCCATGACCCTTGCGTGGGCATCCGCGCCACGCCGATTGCCGAGGCAATGATGGCCATTGTGCTGATGGACCACCTGCTGCGCCACCGTGGGCAGAATGCCGATGTGCGTGTAAGTACCCCGGTGCTGGGCCAGCTGTGACGGTCTGACCGTGACAGCACTCCCGTACTGGCGACTCTCCAGCTTCTATCTGTTCTATTTCGCCCTGCTGGGGGCGACGGCGCCATTCCTGGCGCTGTATTTCCATCATCTGGGGTTCTCCAGCGCGCGCATTGGCGAGCTGGTAGCGATCCCGATGCTGATGCGCTGCGTGGCACCCAATATCTGGGGCTGGCTGGGGGACTACACCGGTCGGCGCCTGGCCATCGTGCGGGTTGGCGCGGTGTGCACGTTGCTGAGTTTTTCGCTGATCTTCGTCAGCCAGAGCTACGCCTGGCTGGCGCTGGTGATGGCCCTGCATGCGTTCTTCTGGCATGCGGTGCTGCCACAGTTCGAGGTCATCACCCTGGCGCATCTACGCGGCCAGACCTCACGCTACAGCCAGGTCCGCCTCTGGGGCTCGGTGGGTTTTATCCTCGCCGTCGTTGCCCTGGGGCGGCTGTTTGAAGCCCTGAGCCTGGACATCTACCCGGTGGCAATCGTGTTGATCATGGCCGGCATCATCGGTGCCAGTTGGTGGGTGCCCAATGCCCAGCCGACGTCCACCGGGGAGCGTGGGGCCGGCGACGGCTTCCTGCGGCAATTGCGCAGCACTGGTGTGCTGGCGTTCTATGCCTGCGTGGCCTTGATGCAAATGAGCCACGGCCCGTACTACACCTTTCTTACCCTGCACCTGGAAAGCCTCGGTTACAGCCGTGGTGTGATCGGTTTGTTGTGGGCCTTGGGCGTGGTGGCAGAAGTGTTGATGTTCATGGCCATGAGCCGGATTCTCACGCGCTTCTCGGTGCGCCGGGTGCTGGCGGCGAGTTTCCTGCTGGCGGCGTTGCGCTGGTTGTTGCTGGGTTCGTTCGCCGAGTTCCTGTGGGTGCTGCTATTTGCCCAATTGCTGCATGCCGCGACCTTTGGCAGCTTTCATGCGGCGGCCATCCAGTTTGTGCAGCGCAGCTTCGGTGCACGCCAGCAAGGCCAGGGCCAGGCCCTGTATGCGGCGCTGGCCGGCACCGGCGGCGCGCTGGGCGCCTTGTATTCCGGTTATAGCTGGAACCAACTGGGGCCGACCCTGACCTTCAGTATCGCCAGCCTCGCGGCCCTGGCCGCCGCGTTGCTCATGCTGCTGCGCTTGCCCGAGGAACGGCCGTGAGCCCGGCCCATCATCTGCAGACTCTTACCGCCCGAGGACCCCTTTTATGAGCATTCTCTTCGTTTATCACGTTGCCACCCCGGACACCCCGAACAAGGTCCTGACCCACGCTGACGACATTGCCTCGACCCTGGCCGAGCACGGCGTGGGCTTCGAGCGCTGGCAGGCCAACACCCGCGTCGAGGCCGGTGCCAGCGCGGCCGAGGTGACGGCGGCGTACCAGGGGCCCATCGACAGCTGGATGACCGCCCAGGGCTACGCGCACGTAGAGGTATTGAGTGTGAGCCGCGAGCATCCGAAAAAGGACGCCGTTGCTGCGGGTTTGCGCGATGAATATCGCCACGATGCCGATGAAATCCGCCTGTTCGCCGCCGGGCGAGGGCTGCTCGGCCTGCACATCGGCGATTACATCTTCACGGTACTCTGCGAAAAACACGACCTGCTGCGCATCCCGGCCGGCATACCGCGCTGGTTTGACTTGGGGGAAGAACCGCGTGTGGTTGCCATCAGCCTGTTCCAGACGGCCGCCGGGGCCGTGGCGCAAGTAACCGGCAGTGATATCGCCCAAGCGTTCCCCGGATTGGATGATTGATCCAAGTTCGCTTTTCACAAACTTATTCAATACTCCGAAGTTGGATAAGTTTGTGGGAATGGGCTCTATAGTTTGTAAGTTATAGCTATTTGTCTGTGGGTCGATGTGTTAATCCCAGGCTTTATGTAACTCTCCCGTCGCTGTGTATTTATCTGTCAATAGGAGGAGTCCGAATATTGGCAGTGCAATTCAATAAGAGACGGAGAGGTATGCATGAGCAGCCCAGATGAGTCGATCCCATCCGTGGCGCCTGCGGCAAACGAGGCCTGTGAACAGGCCTCCGACCACAGGGCAGATGGCGCACAACTGGCGTTGCCGAACAAGCCGCTGACTGCCAAGGAACTGGAAATATTGCATTGGGCCACGGAGGGCAAGACCGTATGGGAAATCAGTCGGATCCGTTGCGTCTCACAAGCCACGGTAAAATTTCACCTGCGCAATATCTACTGCAAGCTGCGCGTCAACAACCGGGTCCAGGCGGTGAGCGAGGCGATCAAGCGCGGTTTGTGCAGATAAAAAAAGGCCGTGAAGCCTGACGGCTTCACGGCCCTGGAAAACAAACCGGTACTCAGGCCGAGTGGTAGGTCGGCAGGGCAAAGCGGTGCTGGCTTTGCAGCATCGAAATCTGCGGCAGCTCGCTGGCCTGTTCTGCCAGGTCACGACGGATGGCGCTGATGACCCACGTCAGTTGGTCGGCAGTGTGCAGCTGCTGGTACGAGATCGAGCGTTTGATCTGCTTGCCCTCGGTGTTGCGCAGGGTCAGCAGGATGCCACCGTCAGGACGCGCTTGGGTGGTGACGTCGTAGTTGGAGAATACAGAAGCGAATTTGTCTTGGATCAGGCTCATGTCTATCGGCTCCATTGGCTCGTGTTGTGCGGCATGGAGTGATAGGTGCAGTGATTGTGCCAGTATTGATTTTTATAAAAAATCCTTACAAATCAGTATCTTATAAAAAATTGAATTTTTCGGTTTCGTGCAATATGCATGAATGGCCATCGTGCATCCTGCATTTTGCGCTATTGGCCGGTGACGAACGGTGCTGGGCGGCACCGCGCTGTGGGATACAAAACATTGCAAATCCTGCGTGTACAGCCAAGGAATGGCTGACGTATTTTCCTGCAAGGCATTCAGGAACGGTCCTACGTCCCATGACGGCCTGCAGACCCTACGAATAATAAGAAAAAGGACTTCTGTACATGAGCAATCCGAACAGCGAGATGATTACCCTCGGCATGATGTTGCGCAAGGTGCCGACCATTGTCCGTGCCCTACCACGCCTGGTACGGGGTATCCGCGTCGCCAACATCACTGACCCCGATCAACCCTGCGGGTTGGGCTGGACCTTCGAACAGGCCACCCAACGCAACCCCGAGGGCGCGGCGCTGCTGTACGGCGACCAGGTGCTCAGTTACCGCCAGGCCAACCAGCATGCCAACCGCATCGCCCATCACCTGCAGGCCCAAGGCATTGGCAAGGGGGATGTGGTCGCGCTGTTTATTGAAAACCGTCCCGAACTGCTGCTGACCGTGCTGGCGGTGGCCAAGGTCGGCGGCATCTGCGCCATGCTCAACACCGCGCAAACCCAGGCGGTGCTGGTCCACAGCCTGACCCTGGTAGACCCGGTGGCGATTGTGGTCGGCGCGGAGCTGGTCGAAGCCTACGACGCCGTGCGCGGGCAGGTGGCGATTGATCCTCAGCGCACCTGGTACGTTGCCGAACAACCGGCGGCGCCGGTGCCCGCGGGCTATGTCGACCTGATGGCAGCCAGCGCGGACTGCTCGCCGGATAACCCCGCAAGCAGCCAGCAGATCTACTTCAACGATCCATGCTTCTATATCTACACCTCCGGCACCACCGGTTTGCCCAAGGCTGGCATCTTCAAGCATGGCCGCTGGATGAAATCCTCGGCGAGCTTCGGCACCATCGCCCTGGACATGGGGCCGGAGGACGTCGTGTATTGCACCCTGCCGCTGTACCACGCCACCGGGCTCTGCGTGTGCTGGGGTTCGGCGATTGCCGGCGCGTCGGGGTTTGCCATCCGCCGCAAGTTCAGCGCCAGCCAGTTCTGGGACGATGTGCGCAAATTCAACGCAACCACCCTGGGATATGTCGGTGAGTTGTGCCGCTACCTGATCGACCAGCCGCCAAGCCCGCGCGACCGCGACAACCGCGTGGTGAAGATGATCGGCAACGGCTTGCGCCCTGGGGTGTGGGGGCCGTTCAAGGAGCGCTTTGGCGTCGAGCATATCTGCGAGCTGTATGCGGCCAGCGACGGCAATATCGGTTTCACCAACGTGCTGAATTTCGACAACACCATCGGCTTTTCCCTGATGCACTGGGCGCTGGTGGACTACGCCCACGACACCTGCGAACCGATCCGTGGCAGCAATGGCTTCATGCGTGAAGTGCAGAAGGGCGGGCAGGGCCTGCTGCTGGCCAGGATCGACGACAAGGCGCCGTTCGATGGCTACACCGACCCGGAAAAGAACCGCAAGGTGGTCTTGAGCGATGTCTTCGAAAAGGGCGATCGCTATTTCAACACCGGCGATCTGCTGCGCAGCATCGGCTTTGGCCATGCGCAGTTCGTCGACCGCCTGGGCGACACCTATCGCTGGAAGGGCGAGAACGTTTCCACCACCGAGGTGGAAAACATCTTTATGCAGTACCCGCAGATCACCGAGGCGGTGGCCTACGGTGTGGAAATCGCCAATACCAACGGCCGCGCCGGGATGGCCGCGATTACCCCGTCCGAGTCCCTGGCAACCCTGGATATGCGGGCGCTGTTGCAGTTCGCCCTGAGCCAGATGCCGGCCTATGCGGTGCCGCTGTTCCTGCGGATCAAGGTCAAGATGGAAACCACAGGCACCTTCAAGTACCAGAAGGTGCGGCTCAAGGAAGAGGCGTTCGACCCGGCCAGGGTCGGTGATGACCCACTCTATGCCTGGCTGCCAGGCACGGATGCCTATGTGCCTGTGACCGAGCAGGTGCTGGTGGATATTCAGGGCGGAAAATATCGCTACTGACGGTGGGTGATAGAGCCTGGCTATTGCGGCTTTCGGCAAAAAAGGGGTGACAGGCGTGGCGCTGCTCGGGAAACTGACGGCCTTACGCCACACCCCACAGGGAGCCGCAGATGTCAGATCAAGCTAAACAAATGACCGAAGATGAAGCCGCCGAATTTGCCGAGCAGATCTTCGACGTGGCCCGCAAGGGCGATGCCGCCATGCTGGCCGCGCTGCTGGCCAAGGGCTTGCCGGTCAATCTGCGCAATCACAATGGCGATACCTTGTTGATGTTGTCCGCCTATCACGGGCATGCCGATGCCGTGAAGGTGCTGCTGGAGTTCAAGGCCGACCCGCAGATGGCCAATGACAAAAACCAGTTGCCCATCGCCGGTGCTGCGTTCAAGGGCAACCTCGTGGTGGTCAAGGCGTTGATCGAAGGTGGCGCGCCGGTTGAAGGCGCATCTGCCGATGGCCGCACGGCGCTGATGATGGCCGCGATGTTCAACCGCACCGAGATAGTCGATTACCTCCTCAGCGTCGGGGCCAACCCGAAGGCCACCGATGCCCAGGGCGTGACTGCACTGGTGGCGGCCCAGACCATGGGCGCTGCCGATACAACAGCCCAACTGCAAAAGCTGGCTTGACCAAATCCCCCTGTAGGAGCCGGCTTGCCGGCGATGGCGTCAGCAAGATCGCCATCGCCCGCAAGCCGGCTCCTACAGGGGGATTTGTCGCGTTTATCAACCAGTGTTATCGTCGCGCCCCCAAAATCGGCCCCAGCACAGGATGTATCCATGAAAACCGCCCTCATCGAACTCATCGGCAAAATCAGCACCGGGCTGATGAGCGATGCCGAGGTTGCGCAGATCGCCGACGAGGCTGCCCAAGCCTACGCGGATGCCGATGGGTTCCTGGCGGCCAACCCCGATATCAACTACGACGACAGCTTCCCCATCCCCCTGGGTGAGTGGATTGTGGTCGGTAGCCTGCCGGAAACGGTGCTGTTCCAGGCCGATACCTACCAGGACCTGTTCGCCCAGATCGTCGCCTCGTTTGGTCCCGACGTGGCGTTCAACCTCAAGCCCAAGCAATTGGCCAAGACCGAGGCGCTCACGGCGCTCAATCGCATCCAGATCCAACTCGCTGCCATGAGCCCGGAAAACGGCGGCTACACTCTGATGAACTTCAGCCAGTTGCTCGATGACGAGATCCAGGCGGTGTTGGTGTACGGCAACGATGTACCACGGGTGCTGGAGTTGTGTGCTGCAGTCGGGATCAAGGGTGAGCCGTCCCTGGAAGCCCTGCGCATTGCCCTGCACGTATGAAATAAAACGGAACCCTCGTCAGGGCTGGCTATCCTAAGCAGGCAAGCCCTCACTTAGGAGCGACACCATGGGTTCCACATTTAACAGCCTGATCGGCTTGATCATCCTGGCTTTGGATATCTGGGCGATCATCAACGTGTTCAAAAGCGGCGCCAGCACCGGCGCCAAAGTGTTGTGGATCCTGTTGATCCTGCTGTTGCCGGTATTGGGCCTGATTATTTGGGCCATCGCCGGACCACGGGGCAATGTGCGGATCTGATCCTCAGTGAGCACAATCAAGTAATGTGCGGCCTTGCCGGCGATAGCTGTGAGTATCTACACAACTCTTTGATGGTTCTTGGAGGCGGTGTACATATCCGTTGCTGCGGTCACGGCGGCTAATGGTTCCGCTTTTACAGCGGGTCACTTTCGAAGAGCGCGAAAGTAACCAAAGCGCTCTTGCCCCACCACTCGGTGCCTCGCCTAGGCTCGGCATGCCCGCAGTCAGGCATTGCTCCGTGGGCCCGCCGCGATCGGCCATCCATGGCCGTGTCGCGGCTACCCCGGCATCCTGCCGGGGTGCCCACTGCGCAATACCTGCCTGCGGCCATCGTGGTTTAACGGGGCGCCTAAGATCAAAAGCCAGATCAACAGCAACGCCAGAGCGCGAAGTGTAAGCGCGCGTCGGATTTGGCACCGCCTCGCAGGTGATTTGGCACTGCTTGCGCCCGTCCAGACTACGAGATTGTGCGAGATGTTTGGCATCTCGCTCTGTAGCTATTGTCTTACTCAGTTTGACCAGCAAGCCAGTCCGGTGGAGTCGGGCGCAGCTCGGCGTCTGGAAAGCCTTCTGCTGTCGGCCAATCCCGCAAGGCCTGCCTGTACCTCAGCAGCTCTGAAAACTGCTCAGGCGTAATCTGGGTTTCCTGGCCCATGTCCACCTCATCACGATGGCGGGTCACTATCCACTCGGTGGTGGATATCACCCGGTCTCGCCAGCGCCGCTCCTTTTCGGCCAGCTCCTCGCTGGTTGGGAGCAGGGCCGGCGCTGCAATCGGTATCCCGTCTTCGTCCGGGACAACTCGGCCACCTTCCTCCCGGACTCGCAACATCCGCTCGTATACCTCGCTAGCCACCTCAAGGGCATCATCAGGCATCGAACAATCATCGCTGCCAAGCTCGCCACTGATATCAGACCGATAAAAGGCAGTCACTGAAGGACTGAAGTAAAATTTCATGCGTTACCTTCCTAAGGCGAATACACGGAAGCGACCTTCGGGGGAGAAGTTCCCGCCGGCACTGATTACGAAACGATCTTTGGTGACGTCACCGACGACGAAGCCGAGGTTATTTCCATATCCGCCTGCTGTGGCGCTGAGAAGGACAGGAAATACTCCGAAGCATTCGTTTGGAAAGGAAACAGGGAAGTAGCGGAGGTCATTCGCTCCCGTGCTTTCTGTCACATCAAACACCTGCTGTATCCAGCCGTTCGGGAGCTTCAGAGTTCCGGTACCAGATGAACTCGAAACGGTCGCGTTTGAAGACGTCCATAACGGGTCGCTTGTAGCCCAACGAATCGGGCCAGCTCCAGGTAGCGCCGTTCGAATATGCGCCACACCATTATTAGCACTGATACATACCGCATTTTTTGTCCCGTCATGACGCACCCAGTCCGCCCCGTCCCAATAGCAGTTCTGAGCCACAGTTGACTCTAACGGGGATGAGAGGAACGCATAGGTTCCGCCATGAACATCAATGCTTTCGCCTGGCAGCGGGTTGTGATTGCGAATGGCGTCAACAATGCCATACCCGGCCAGAGAGTTTGCCTTGTTGGCTTTGGCATCCAGCCTGTAATCAACATCGACTACGCGGTACGCGTCCTTAATGCCGTAACCAGCCAATGTCGTGGCATTGGCAGCCTTGCCGGCTAACGCATTCATTATGGTAGTAGCAAAGTTCGGGTCGTTCCCCAGTGCCTTTGCCAGTTCGTTCAACGTGTCCAATGCGCCCGGCGATGAATCGACCAGCCTGGCGACGGCGGCAGCAACGAAAGCGGTGTTGGCTGCCTGTAGCGAGTTTGTTCCTGGCGCAGCAGTAGGCACCTCTGGAATGCCGGTGAACTTTGGGCTGTTCAAGTTGGCCTTGAGCGCTAGCGAGGCGGTTACGGTGGTCGCGTAGGCATTGACCGACGACCAGACGAATGCAGCGTTTGCCACCTCGCCAAAATTGCTACCAGGGGGCGCTGTCGGCGCTGTCGGAACCCCAGTCAAAGCAGGGCTATCCAAGTTGGCTTTCAAGGCAGGATTAAAGTTCCCGTCGTGCCACACGTACCTCATCGTATATGAACCATCACCAAGAACTCGGCGGAAAGCTAAAACATCGCTGCCGCCGCCTATGTGGCCGAAAATATCGAATGCAATATTTCCCCCCGGCCATTTCATCCGCAGAAACAACCCATTGCTGGAGACCGACGGCTTATCGGTAGTTGCGGGGATGTAGGTTCCCAAAGTGGTTATTGGTATGTCGGCGATGGCTCCCACAATGCCCGATTGTGGTTTTGAGCTGATCTTAGAGTCAGCTTCTGTCGCAATCAGCGCTCTGACAGCCTTGGATAGCTGGGAGTCATCGTTTTTATTGAGAGTCAGCCCAGCAGCAAGAACAACCGCGATAATTTCCCGCTGAATGGTGTTAAGCCAATCGGCTTTAAGTAACGTGGCAGCCGCACCAGCCGCTGGATTGCCTTCGGTCCATTCGCCGCTCTCCGTTGCGGTATTGGTGCTATCTCCGATTTTCTTCATGGTTGGTCTCCGTAACCGAACAGCAAAATAGACTCGGCAGGCTTCATCTGGCCCAGCCGACACTCCAGGGCTCTGTTGCCCCAGACGGATAAAGGATCGCCAGCGCCCGTAGCACCGGCCCTGGCATAACTCACCGTTACGGGCGGGGCGTTAACCCGCCAGGTGAAGTCCCAGTCACCACCGTTGATGGGATCGCCAGCTCGCGCTATGCCAGCTCGCGCTGGTCGGAATGTGGTGATGGTGATGTCGTAGCCCAAGGATTTAGCCAGGGCGATAAAGAAGGGTTTACTTTGGCCTGCACGGCCAGGCAGCTTGCTAATAACAGCCTGTACACGTTGGCCGACAGTCTGGGCTTGGCCGACTAGGCAAGGATCAGGCAAGGCCAGCACCCGCTCCCAATCGGTCAGCCCTTCGCCGGAATCGGGGAAAATTGTGTTGTAAACCACGCCTGCCTGGGAGTCGGCCAGGTCCATGGCATTAGCTTCGGCCTCGATGGTGGCCGACAGGTAAGGCGCGGAACCGTCATAGGAAACAGGTGGAAGCAGCAGACGGAGTTGATCGGCGAGCGTGGTCATTCCAATAGCCCCAGGGTAATGGTGCCAGGGCGAATCCAACCGACAATCGCGGGATCATCGGACGCTTTGACGTTGCCGGTCGGAGCCGTGACGGCACGGTCTAGGACACCCGCCAGGTTGTTGATCATGGCCTCGATCTGCGAGCGTTTGAGGGTGTCGCCGGGCTTCAAGGCACCCAATAGGGTGTTGTAGGCCTTTTGCGCCGCTGCCTGCACGTCGGCCATAGTGAAGTCAGAGGCCAGTTCAATTTTGGCTGCGGCGTTGACGGTGCGGATAGTTGGCGCGTAGACCCATACGTCGGCGATGACTGAGCACTGGTCTTCTATATGCGCCAGGCATGCCGCGATGACCTCAGCCGAAGGTTTACCAGTGCTGGCGGTGATGACTACATCAACGGTGCCGCCCCCTCTGCGCCGGGGGATAGGCAGCGCGTCGGCTACTCCATCGACCTCCAACGCCCAGCGGCGGTAGTCATAGGCCGCACCACCGGCCGGGGGTGACTGGATGATGTCCAGGTAACGCGCCAGCAGCGATTCGATTGTCTCCCGGTCTTCGCCGCCAGTGGTTTTGCCGACGAAAGTAGCGGCCGCGTCCATGCCCAACGGCGGGCTGGTAAGCACCAGGGCGCCCGTTAGGTCGTTCAGTGCAGCGCCGACGGTTTGAGCTTCGACCAGGACCGAGGCTGTGCCATCGGTGCCAATCTTCGCGCTAGCTTTGGCGGTGAACAGTTCGCCGGTGACGACGTGCTTTAAGGTGGCACCAAGCAGCAACGGTACGCCGGGCGTACCTTTGAGGGCCGCCGTACCGGTGGCCGCTACGGGGTCTTTTTGTAGCACACCCCTAAGCGCGGCCGCGTGGACGAGTTCCTCTTCATCGGCAGTGTCTGGGAAAATCTGGCGGTATACCCAGGCCAGCTTCTGATACAGCCCCTCAATAGCCGAGGCCACAGCGGCCGAGCGTACATAGTTGTCGCTGTCGGGGCCGATATCGGCTTCGGCTTGAAGGTTACGAATGTCGCGCAGGATGCCGCGCAGAATCTCATCCAGGCCGGGAGCGGTATAAGCCATGTCAGTTCACCCTTACAGGTTGGCGAAACACCTGCGGATTGCCGGTGGCGTCGGTGATGTCGATTTGCAAGTGAAGCCAGCCGTTGTGGGGCTGCTCGACGGCGATGGTGATGTCTTGGGCGCGGCCGTCATCGAGCAGCGGCTGGAGCGCCTGCTCGGCGTATTGTTTGGCGAGCTTGCCGACCCGTGACAGGTCTTTGGAGCGTTTCAGCTCATGCAGGCGGGAACCCACGGTGGTGTCTTTCCACCAGGTGCCGAGGGGTGTCATGAGGCGGATATAAACGGCGTTGCCCAGCGTATTGATACGCTGGCCCGTCAAGTCGCCAGTGGTTGGGTTTATGCCTGCGTCCATGGGTGTATGGTGCAGTGACACAGGTATAGAGTGTATTTCAGGAGGGTTTAAGGTTCTTGGTGCATCTGGCGTATTACCAGTTAGGCTTTGGTCGTTCCCCCTACATCTGCATTTTGGAATCACTCAATGCTATTAAACCGTTATCTCGCAGCGCTTCTCTTCTCAATTACCTCTACGTCATGGGCTGGTGACGCACCGTTGGTGTCTGGCACCGAGCTTCTTGCTGCCGCAAAACTATCTGGTGCATGCGGGATCATCGGGCAAATGGCCAGTTTCCAAGACTCCACAAAAATGGCTGGCGGAACCGAGTTTTTAAACAGATTCATGATCACCGAAGCCTCGCGGCTTGGGTGGACATTAGACCAATACCTAGAACGCTGTAGGGGTGCGCTCAAGGTGTATCAGACCTACTATGAAGAATTAGAAAAGAGTGAAACGACGCCCTGATAGACTCGGTTACTGTTTTTGACCAGGTGTCGGCCCTCCACCGTGGTCATGGCCGTTGTAGATCAGTCGATCTGCCTGCATGGTCCGGGTGTGGTCCGCGACCTCGCCTGCCGCTTTAACGTCATCGCTCATCTCGACCAAAGGCGTTTCAAAGCGCACCTTGGTCGTGGCCTTCACGACCAGGGTCTCGGTTTCAATCTCGATCAACCGGCCGCGCTTCATATGGATGTAATCACCCTCATCGGTGTACAGCGATACTTCGCCGTCTTTAAGGGTAATTCGATAACGCCCGTCGTCACTGGCGACTACGACCGTGTGTTTGCTGTTACCACCCACTGGGATAGCAAGAAACTCCGCACCAGGTAGTGGCGCCGAGCTGTAGCCGTAGTGCTGCATCAGCTCGCCTGAAACCGACTCGCCTGCCAGGCCTTCCATTTCGACGCCAATCAGCTTGCCGTGGGTGTTGCGTGCTGCCGTGGCCCGGAAGGCCTGACGCACGTTACCCATCACTCTACTAACCTGATCACGCACCAGGCGCGCCATATTACTCATTACAGCCCCCTAAAAATCTCGATAAGTTCCGCATCCGGGTTGCCCTTCTTACCCTTGCCTTTGCGCTTCGTGGTGGGGTTGCCATCCAGTACCCACAACTTATCCTCGCGCAACCGCAACTCAGTAATTCGGCCTTCAGCGCGGGTCAGGCGCAGCGTGCGCGACATCAAAAAGTAGGTCGCATCCAATCCATGGGGCTCACTACGAACGATGACGCGCTGGCCTGGGCTCCAGACCTGGCCGTTATCGGCACGATGGCCCATCACCACTGCGCGGATCTCGAAACCTTCCAGGCGACTGTCTGCCAGCAACTTACGTCCACGAGTGGTCGCCATGTCCTGGTTCTCGCTGGAGCTATCAATGACCACCTTTGGTCGGAAGATCCCACGGCGGGCCAGGGTTTCGTCCTGGATGACAGAACGTAGGTGGGCGCGTTTGCTGTCCAGCCCGTCATTGTCGTACTGCCCATGCTGGCCTAGGACCGTGATTTGGCTGTACCGATTGGCGATGGAACGCCGCACACTGAGGCGCTGCACGTTATTGCCGACACCATCTTCGCGCATGACCAGTGTTCCCACTGGCGCCGCGTTGTAGTCCGGCCCGCCAATAATTAAACGCCCGTCAGGCTCGACCCACGGCCACAGACCATTAGCCTCGGCAACCTGGAGCAACGCCTCCCACGCACTCTGGCCCGGCTCAATCTGCACGCGGCGCCTGGTCTTAGCCTGAGCGGCGCGGATCTCGACCTGGGTAATGCCCAGCGGTTTGACGACCCGGTCCAAGATCTGCGCCAGTGTGGCTTCGCGCATCGAGACGAACGGCGCCGAACAGTCGACCAGGGGTGCGGCACGGTCCCGGCCGGTGATACGCATCGAGATACCCTGACGGGAGATGTCATGTTCAAACTCGTCTATTTGGCCCGTCAGCACGCGATCCTTGCCCAAGGTCAGAGAGCATGGCGCGCCCTCGGCCAACACGCTGGGTAAGCGTGTGGCGTCCTTGGTATATAGCTCCAGCTCGAAACCATCAGACGCAATCAACAGGTCGGATTCAATCGACCAGCCGTCCCATTCTTCATGGGCCAGGCCGCCAATGGATAAGCGGATGGATTCTTCCAGGGCTTTATTTGGCGTAGGCACGCAGTACCTCCCCGGCTTCGATGTTGTGGGGCGTTTTCAGGCCGGGATTGAGGCGGATCAACTCGGCGGCGCGGGTATGGTCGCCGTACCAGCGGTGGGCCAACAGGCGCAGGCTCGCTGGGGTTTCGACCACACGCTCGATCATGGGCGGGCTTTGCAGGATGACCTGGCGGGCACGGGCCTGGATCAATGCGGCGACGTTGCGTAACGCCTCAATGATCGGCCGAGCGGTCTCCACGTCGTACAGGTGACGTTGCAACAGGATGGATGACTGCACCAGGGAACGCACCAGGTTAACCAGTCCCTCCAGTTCCAGTGGGCTCAAGGTTGGTGTGTCGGCTTCGTCCTCGATGACGGAGGCCACCGCCTGCGCATGGGTCAATGCCAATTCGGTGATGACTAGGACTACCAGAGCGAAACCGCTGGCGGTCACTGGATCATCCGGCATGCCGTTGGGCAGTAGTACCAGGCCGGGGCCGGTGTTACCTGGCAGGCCTCCGACCAGCAGCTCAACTGTCGGCGCTACGCCTTGGCGGGCAGCGATCAAAAAGCCGCTGCCTGCACGGACGGCGTCGGCCGTCAGGCTAGCACTGCCAGGTAATGCGGCGGGCACGCCAGATCTGGCAAGCAGCGCCGTCGACGAACTGGGGGTACTGCCCTGGATCGCTGCCCGGATCTCGGAGGGCGTGCGCATCAGGTCCACCAGCGGATCAAAGGCCCCCGACGGCCGTTTAGCCATCGACCCAATGCCAGACACCACACCGAGGATCTGCGAGCGCAGTTGTTGCAAACGCAGACCGATGCCCGGCAGGCCCAGGGCCTTTTCAATCAGACCAACCCAGCCGCCACCTATCCACGATTGAATCTCGCCGACCAGGGAGTCAATGCGCCCGAACAGATCAAAGATGCCATCCTGCCAGGTGTATTCGTCTTCAAGCCCCAATACGCCAATATCGACGAACTCAAATTGCCGCTCGAAAAACGGTGCATCGGGCGTGTCCTCGACAAACAGGATGCTGATCTCGGCATAGTCGGGACGCTCGGCGTGGTGCTTAACTTCGCCGGTGTTGCTGACGACATTCAGGCTGCCATAGATAGGGTGTATCAGTTCGCCCGTACCTGGAGTGTTTAGGGTGCGGAGGATGTTCTGGAGTTCGATCTCGTAATTGACGCCGAACACCACAACTTGCATGGGAAAGCGTCGAGCGCCACGGCCCAAGTCTTTGACCCGGTCGCCATCCTTGAATGGTGTCCCATGCTCTGACAAAGCGCGCTGCCATTGCATGCTTTCGCTTTCGATCTGGAGCGGGACGCCGCGAAACGAGGCGTCCAGCAGGTTCTCTGCCCAGCTCATCCGCCGCGCCTCATCTGAACATTGGTTCGGCGCTCGACCTCGGCCTGGAACATGTGTGAGTCAGTACGAACTTCAATGACCAACGGCTGTGCGAGCAAGGCCCGCAACCGCTCCTCGGCGGCTTGTGCGGCGGGATTGGCACCGGCTGCACCAGGTGCAGCGCCATTGGTGCCAAAGCCCGGCATACCAGGAGCAACACCGCCTGACAGTGGGGTAGCCAGGCGCTGGGCCTGGGCAGCCAACCAGGTGGACGGCTGGCTGGCAGATTGCGACATCATGTCCCGCAGTTGCTGTTGCGCAGTGAAGGTTTCGGCCCCCGCAGCCAAGGCGCGATTGGCGATACCTTGCGCCCAGGTGTTGGCGCCGCTAACGGGCAAACCCGATGCAGTCAGGCCAGTTTCATGGTGTGCCAGGCGCTGGGCTTCTGTGGACAGCCAGTCAGATGATTGGTCGGGGTTCTGATCGGCCAGGGCCATACGGTTACGATAGAAGGACGTTTGGTAGGTGCGCTGGTCATCGTTCAAGAGCTTACTGCGCTGGGCTGCATCCAGTCGGCCCTCATCTGTTGCTGTCGCACTTGCGCCACCGATCTGGGTGGCAGTCGCACCTAACGCCAAGGGTGCAACCCATGGGGCGACAAATCCTCCTGGTTTGCCGTTAGTCTTGCCGGAGTTGGAACCATTCGGCAGATCTGGGCCGCCAATGCCCCCCAGAGAAGCAGCAGGCCAGTTGGTAACAAACACAGAGGTAACGCCCGTGGCCTCTTCCAGAACCCTACCCACGGCAATACCTTTTAAGGTTTCGGGGCCGCCCATGAACTTGTTGAGCAATGCCCCGGCACCCGCTTTTGCACCACGCCCCGCGTAGTAACCACCGACACCCAGCGCGGCACCACCGGCCAGCATCTGTTCACCGGACAGGTTCAGGTCATCCAGGAGGTAACGCCCCATATCAGCGAATCCCTTGTTCAAAGGTGTAGCCATCCGGTCGATGGCTTCGCCAAACGTAGCCTTCATCCTGCTTGCAACGCCGCTTGCACTTTCCGTGTTCTCTTTAAGGTCGCGAGCGATAACAGGGGCTGAATCATGAAGCTCTTTAGTTTGAGAGCCAAAAGTATCTAGACGATTCCCTGTCATCATAATTCGGCTACCCCGAACGGTGTCCTGGTCCATTCCTTTAAATACAACGCCCATGAACTTTGCGCGCATTTCATCGGTAGCAAGTTTGTCGTACTTTCCTTTTAGATCTCCGAAAACATCCTGCGGATTTCGCGAACTACCGTCTTTGTTAAAGAAACCGACCCCTGTCGTCTGGGTGATTCGATCTCGATATTGCTTGTTAGTAAATATACGCAATGTTGACTCTGCGAGAGTGCCGAGTCGATCAGGCTGCATCTCTACTGTCGACAACGTTTCAGTGAAGGCCAAGGCTTGAGACAAAGACATACCCGCTGCCGAGGCCGCTCCACCTAGCTTAGGGAAAAGGTCAGCAAGGTTTTCAAGTTCGGCGTTGCCCAATCGTCCTGCCACTGTCATTTTTTGAAGCAGATCCAAGGCCGTACCTGCTTTATTCAAATCAAGATTGAATGCACTAGCCCCCGAAACTACCGCCTTGCCTAATACAGCCGAGTCAGCACCGGTCACAGCAGTAGTTTGTCCAATTGCATCAGCGGTCATTCTAGCTGCATCGTAATTCACACCAGACGCAATCAAAGTATTGAAACCACGGTCAACATCTTCTCTGCTAATGCCATTGGCGGTAGCAATTCTGAAGCCTTCTTTTTTCCAATCTTCCTTTTGCTCTCCGCTCATATCAGCAGTTTGTTTTGTGCGGATCAGCCCACGCTCCAGGTCAGCATTTGCTTTCATTCCCGAAAGCACCCCAACGCCCACACCCACACCAGCTAATTGCCCATGCATGCTTCCGCCTAGTCCCTTGAGGCGGTCGAACTCCTGACGGACACCCATCGCAATGGTTTTAAGCGTGCGAAGACTACGCCCGCTGTTCTGAGCCATGCGCCGGAAGGACGTTTCTGTCCGATCAACACTCTGGCGCAGAGGTTGTACACCCTGGCGGTCGGTATTCATCAACTCGGTTTTGGCATCACGCGCAGCCTTGCGGGCGGCAGTGGCCATCTCCTTGAGTTCGGCGGATGTCTTGCTGACCTCGATGCGCGTGCCGGAACCTGCCTTCGCGGTTTCACGCATGGCACTACGGATGGTTTTATAACTGTTGGCCCCGACCTGACCCACTTTGGTGATGGCCGAGGATGCTTTCCAGCTTTCATCGGCCAGGGATTTCGCTCCCTCTTTACCGGCTTTGCGTAAGTCGCGGTTGATCTGCTCGATCTCACGCCGACTGTTGCCCGCATGGGCCTGGAAACGGAGCGCGACGCGCAGATCGGACATGGGAAACTCCCGGAAAGGGTCTTACTGGAATAGGAAAGGCCCGGTATCGAGCCTATCTTTTGGGTTTTGGCAACGCCTTGCGCTGGCGCTGGCTGACGTAGCGGGTGCCTTTGACCTTGCCGATGATCAGATCAATACGTGCGTCGATCTCGGCCCTGGTCATCTGGAGCAGCTCTTCTAGTCGGTAGCCGTTCCGGACGAAGGCGTGTTCAATTCGGCGCCAGTCGGCGTTGCCGCGCTCAGCGGCGCGAGCTTTTTTTCCAGCTCGGCGTCGGTGTCGGCAATGATCGCCAAGTCGCTTTCGGTCAATTCGTCCAGGAGTAATTCAGTTGTCAGCGCCTCGGCGGGGATCTCGCCCAGGGACAACAACTGGCGGCGATATACCGCCAGGGTAATCAGTTGAAATGGCGCGCCAGGATGCAGCTCCTGTGCGGCGACGAGGTCGCCCGCAACAGGAACGCGCAAGGTAAAGGTCTTGTGGCGCAAACCAGCGTAGTAAACGCCCATCCTCAACTCGCCGGTGATGCACAGGCCTTCCCAGCGCTTGCTTGGTTGCTCGGTCATTGTGTTATTCCGTGTAGTAGTTGAGAGCCGCGATGGTCAGGTCGCGGGTGGCTTCACCTTCCACCTGGTACTTACTGCCGAGGTCGATCAATGAGCAACCAGTCCAGGTCTCACGCTTACCGCCGCCGTCCTGGGGATAGATCGTCAGCTTGGCATCCAACAGCGCGCGCCAGTCCGGTTCACCATTTTTAGGAATAGCCACCGAGACTTTCAGCTCGTGATCTTCAATTCCCTTTGCCGTGCCGGCTGGGCGGCCGGTGCGATTCATTGTCTTGACGACCTTGCGCCCGGTCTTGAGGCTCGGCTCGACGCTCACCACCTCATAGTCGGTGCCGTTGATCTCCAGGACGATCTGCCCTACATAGTTATCAGCCATCTAAAATCACCTCTTACAGGAGCAGGTCGATGCGACCGGCGAACACATGCAGGCCGTTGACGACATCAGTGGGAATGGTTGCATTGAGGCGGTTTGCGTCCTGGGCCGAACGCTCGACCACCAGGCCGGCCGCATTGGCCTCGACCTCTTCGACGATCTCCAGCTCCTGCGCCTTGAGCAGCACGTCCAGCAGCTCGCCGCGAACCGCTTCTGGGGTCTTTTTCGAGAGTTTGGAGCGAGGGAACCGCAGGCGGATACGGTCACGGCACGCCATACGGATGTAATACAGCGTGCGGATGGTGGTCAGGTCCAGCAGAGACACATCCGTGACACCCGCCGCAGACTTGGTGTAAGTGGTTACGGCGCGGACAATCTGGATGACATCACCGGCCGCGACTTCCAGCGGCGTGACACCGTTAGCCAGGGCAGTTTCCTGCTCGGTACGGCCAAGGCGCTGGGCAATAGGCGGAACCTTAATCCCGGACAGCACCAGGGTATTAAGCGGTCGCGCTGGATCTTCTTCCGAAGCGATCATCGCAGCATAAGCGGCCGCGACCTGGCGCGCTGTCGATGTAGTACCAGGCAACACGGCCAGGCTGATTGCGCCGGAGTTCAGTGATGTCGCCAGCGTGGTCGCAGCGGATAGCGTGCTGGTCAAGGCCGCAACGCCGATGATGCCTTGCTGCTCCATCGAGTTGGTGTAGACCTTGATATGGTCACGCAAAGCCGTGAGCGCGGCGCTGCTGTACCAGGCCGGAACCAGGATGGTAAATCCACCCAGCGCGGTCGCGTCCAGTGCGGCCTTGATGTCCGGCTCAGCGTCATCCACAACAACGACACCCACCGCCGAGATTGAGGCGTAGCGATAGGCCGTGATAAACGCATCGGCCATTTCCTCGGCGACAGTGCCGCCGAACAAGGCTTTGGCCTCGGGTGCGCTGTAGAACGGTGTTGGCACGTTGGCCGCAACCGTTGCGCCTTCGCCCAGGGGAACGATCAGGCACACGCTCTGCTTGTTAGTCGGCAGGTTCCGTACTGCCAGGCTGGTGTTGAACTCCATGTAGACGCCCGGCTTGCGAATCGACGCCGGGATTGTTTCAAATTCGATGCTCATTCAGCGGATTCCTTTGCAGGTTGTTTGGCACCACCGCTTGGTTTCTCGGCGGGCATCAATTCCCCCGCTGCCAACCGGCGCCGGTAGTAGGAGGTATCCGGCACATCAACAGCCTTGGCTGTTTCGATGTACTTGTACGGATCGTCTTCCAGGGGCACCCGATGACCAGGTGCAGCTTTAACTTGCATCACACGTCCCTCAGTTCAATGTTGTCGGTAGCGACCGGGTTGGGGTTGTCCGATGGGGTGTGGTAGTTCAGATCAACGCCCAGTAAATCGGGCAAGGCCTCTTTCGGCTTTTCCCAGTCCAGCTCGATGTTGAATGACTGCCCCAGGACAGACAGGTGGTCGCTGGCAAACTTGCCGTTGACCAGGTTGGAAAGCTCCATCGGTTTGATGGCTGCGCGGCCCTCCCAAGGTTGCCAGTCAACCAGTTGGTGCATGCAGGCCTCCCATAGCGCATAGGTGCCAACATCCTTGTCAGTTGTGCCGCGCCGCGTTTCCTTCTCCCCGCGAGGGTGGCGAGCCGCAATCACCAGGCGGAAAGTGATACTTATGCTGTAGCGACCCTGGGCCTTGGGCCTGATCATGGCCTTGGGCACCATCAGCAAAATCGACGGGCAACGCTTGAGCAATTCCGGCAACAGATCAGGGTCGCCTAATTCGCCGCCGTAGCTCGCCACGCGCAAGCGCGGCAGGCTTTTGCTCAACTCGTTGAGTCGGCCTTCGATCAAGTCTTCCAGGTCGCCCAGCATCACAAGTCCCTCAAAGTCCTGCGAGTCATCAGCCGAGGCTGGTGGCTGATCTGGAAACCAGACTGCCCACCATCCGAAGCCCCACGCTCCTTGTCTTCCCTGGCAAGGGTCTCCAGGCGCTTGATCACGTCCTTGTAAAGCACCCGCACGGTCGACTCTTCCTTGCCTGCGTCGTCGTACAGGTGATAGCGGGCGATCTCGGCCAGGTCATCCGTGACCCATGCAGGGGCATCCTCTCCAGCCGCACGGAACCGTAGGTAAAACGACACTTCGCTACGCGCCCGTGTGACGGCGTCGGCGATCCTTGCCAAAGTCGCAACAGCGGTGGCTACGTCCTCGGGCGGCCATTCGCCTAGAGGCTGACCAGCCGCCGCCGCTACCAACAAATCAGAGGCGATTACGCGATCTGTATCCGGGGTCGCGACCTCTGCGATATCACTGGCGCCAAATCGGACGATGAGCTGGCTGGCGGACGGTAGCGAGAGGTTCATTTACCTTTGTCCTCGGCCTCGGTGTTTTTGGATTTTCGGGTTTTCGCTGGAGGTTTTGCGGCCTCTGCCTTGGTCGCTTCACGCGCCAGGTCTTCCAGGTGGGCCTCTTCCCAGAGTCCATCGAGTTCGATGTCGACCGCGTTCAATGGCCCCTTGTCCTGCTCAATCACAAGCGAAGTAGGCCCAGATCCCGGACTGTCAAATCCAAACCCACCGACGACAACGGGCACACTGCCGGATGGAACCAGTGCATCACCCAGAACTGTAGAGTTTGTTTCAGGCGCCTGCGACTGAGCGTTTTGTGCGGCGTTGGACGTTTTCTGTAGGTCGGCTTCCTGGAGGCTTTCATCGCGGCGGTCCTGTACCTGGTCGAATTCGGCCTCTACATAAGAGAGGACCAATTGAGGCTCTTTGCTGAGAGCCTTTAATTGTCCTTCCGTGAAGAAGTTGTCCGGGTATGGGGTTGGCTGGCTGGCGTGTGCAATACCGCAACGACGGAAGCCGTCGCGCTTTGAGGTGATAACGATGGTCATAACGCCCCCTTATCCCAGCCAGCTCGGCGCCAGGATTTCGGCGGTGCCTGCCCATTCGTTGCCGCTGTTGGCATCCTTCACCAGGAGCTTGCGCGCAGCGCCTTCCAGCGGGGACGGCACCACCAACAGGCCGGGGTTTACGCCGAGTGGGCGACCACCGTCAGCATGGAAACCCTTCATCGCTGCACGCGCTGCGGCGTAGTTCTCTGCGTTGAGGGGTGCTTTTGAGCAGAACGCGAACTGCCAGAAACCAAAACCGACGTTCGCACGAGCATCGACGCCATAGCGGTATTCATCGCGCATGAAGACATTTTCGTCGTCCATGCTGGTCATGGCTTTGAGGTCATACTTACGGCGCAGTTGGAAGATGATGGGCTTGATCGCCCTGCTGACATCGAGCAGATACCAGGCTGGGCCTTCACCGTCCTGGTAGTTGCTGACGGAGATTGCAGTGCCGGTGCCGTCAGTATTCGGGTAGACCGGGTGATCGGTGTCGAAGAAGTTCTGGCCGTCATAGCACAGGGTGGTCAAGCCAGCTTTCAACAGACTGAACACCAACTCGTCCGGGTGCGCAGTAGACGCCCGGCCCATCTCGGCAAACAACGGCTTATAGACGCCGATCTGGTCATCTTCGATGGCGTCACGCGGCACGCCCACGGACGACTCATACTTCTTGTTGGTGATCGAATAGCTGTGCGCCGCCATGTTCTTGAGCACACGGTCGCCGATCCACTCGCGGAAGTTCGGGAACTGCCCCAGCCAGCCATAGGTATTGCTGGCCGACGTCGACGGCACCGTCGTGGCGATGCGCGCCCAATCGGTTGGCGTGGCTGCCTGGGCATTTTGGAACTCGGCCCGGTACGCGGTGAACAACGCGGCCAAGGTGCCAGAAGTAATGATCATGAATCGCTTCCTTTATATAGAGGGCGTTACGCCTTGCCCTTGATGAAGTCCGCTTCGCTCATGTCCAGCAGCTTGGCGACGTGTTGCTCTTCGGAGTTGAGCGCAGTGGTGGTTTTATCGTGCTTGCGCTCGTCCAGATTGGAGGGGGCAGCAACGACCGGCGCCGCGTCCACGAATGCCTTAAAACGCGCCAAACCGGTTTCGTCCTGGCAAGCGGCGCGGTGATAGTCGGCCGTTGCTGGGGTTATTTTTCCGGCCTGGGTGGCCGAGGTGATCAGCGCATCAACTTGCTTGTTGTGTTCGGTTTTCTTCTGATCGGCCAAGGCTTGCTCGGCATTGGTGGCTCGTAGCAAAACGCTGTCGTAGTCCGCCCGTGGCATGAACTGCTCAAGGTTGGGTTTTTCGGTGTTCGTCGCTTGCGCGGTTGCTTTGAGTTGAGCCGTGGCCGCAAGGGCCTGTTCTTCGGTCGCCGTTGCAGGCAGGCCGAGTGCAGTCAGAAGCGCAGGTGAAAGCGTCACAGGCGTGACCTCCGTGTTTTCTTGATTGAGGGCGGTCAGCAGGAAGTTGGGTTTATTCGTCAGGCCCGCGCTGACCAGGCGAGCAATACGGGTGGTGTCTGGATCGAAGTCAAAGACAGGGGAAAGGAAGCGGTACTCGCGGTTGATGACTTGCTCGGAGGCCCGAGGGGTCCAATCAACCAAGCCCCACAGGGCGCCGTTACGCAGCTCCAATTGCTTGATCCAGCCAGCCGCTGGTGCGGACTCGCCCTTGCTGGCGCGGTGCTGGGTGGCGTGTTCCCAGTCAATGGGCAGGTCAATAGCGCGACCGTGGAAACTGGACTGGACCAAGGTCCCGGCTTGTTCGTCGAACAGCCATTGCCGACCATCGCGGCCGGTGACGCTGGGACCAGGGGGGATTAGTTCGACCCACTCCGGGGCCTTGCCGTCAGAGACGGTGGCGGAAAGGTCGGTGTTGAGTGCGAGTTGAGTTTTCATGCCGCCATTGTTGGCGGCATCTTAAGAGGGGGATATTTCAGGAACGTTTAAGGTTTTCTCTAGCTTGGTGTCGCGCGTTGACTTCAGTTATCAATTTGCCGATTGCCTCTAGTACTCCTCCGAATGCATCGGCGCTATTTACCACCACCGATTCCCCCGGCAGTAAGGTCTCCATGACACCCAGGTTGTCATCATCCATTATTACTTGCACAACGGGCTTATTGCCTAGCTGGTGCTTCAAATTTTCGAGCTTGGGCGAATCTAAGACTTTCCCATTTCTATACAAAACAACCGCGCATGTTGAGTACATATTTTTATCGCCGCGAGTCAACACGCCTTCACCGGGGGCTGCACCACACTTAATCAATTTGTCATGCAATTGTTTTTGGATCAACTCAAGTACGTTATAGGCGTAACCACTCTGATCGAGAAAATATGTGTCGCACACATGTCCACTCCATGTTCTGTAACCGTAAACACCTGGCGTGAGATCATCACCCGACGAACAAGCCTTAACAAATAGAGAGCCTACACCGCTGATTTCTTTTTCAGTTACGAAGCCTTTAGCTAAAAGAGTGGTCACGGAAAGACGGTGCGCACTTCCTTCAGAGTACTTTGTTAAATAGTCCTCGGAGCTTAAAGTCCCGTTACCGTTACTGGCAATAATTGGGTTGTTATTTATCACATAGAGCCGCTTAAGAAGATCCAAATCCTCCCAGGCTATGTCCTTAAGCGCCAGAGTAAAATATCTTCTTAGTTCAGCGCTGACTTTTGTTGAAGCTATCGCCCTTGTTAGGTTTGCGTACGCTGTGGTTTTCTCCTCCTCGATATCAGCCAAGCAAGCATTGAGAAGCGCATGATAATTGGCTTCCTCAATCTCTCCAGCTAGAAGCTCCTCATCTACCATATCGTCGCGACAGAGAAGTTTCTTATGAAACTCATAGATACGTCTGTCATCCCGCGCATGTATGTAATCTCGAAGCTTTCCTAGTCCGAGCTTTGAAAATTCATACGCAGCTCCTGGGAGGACGGCTCCGGCCGCGCCTATTCCCGCCAAGACTGCAATATCGGCAATTTTCAATATGGAAGAAGTCGCTTGGCTCTTTGAGAGACCTCCAACAGCTTTGACAATCTTGTCCATGATCAGTCCTTTGTACTGCCGTCAGTGAGGGTGACATTACCACTCAGAGGGAATCTAACGCGGGTCTAACGGTGCTTTGTAACCCTGTGAGCGGTAAGCGTACCAGTGGTAGGTGATCGCAGCACCTGCGAGAGTAGACGCCGTTACCCCACAACCGGCTCCAAAAGATACTCTTGGATGATGAGTAGGACCTCTGCTTCATCGTCTGAGGATAACCCTAGATACTCGCGTGCAGGGATATCACCCCAGGGAATAGACTGGCCTTTACCTGTCTTCCCTGACGCTCCTTTCTTCTGCCCAAACTGGTGGACCGCGCCATAGGGACGGTCTGTACCGAAGGCCAGCTCCGCGCTGGTGACTTGTTTGCGCAGCGTGTCCTGGAGCGTGCCTTTCTCTCGCAGGATGCCGGGGCCTTTCTTTCTGGCGAGGGTGACAGGCGAGAGTGGCGCCCAGGGCGAGCCATCCGGGGCCACCTTCTGTCTAAACCGCTCATCGGTGGATATCTGAAGGTATTCACCTATGTCATTGAGCGGGGTTGTCAGGTCGCCCAAGCGCTCGGCCAAGTCATCCAGGGCCTTTCCGACCTGGCTGGTATCTAAGGTGACATCGAGCATTGCACCTGCCATGGTTCTCTCCTACTATCAGTACATCCCATCGGATGAGCAGCCCCTGTCAGGGCCTCCATGCCTACATCCGGGGCGGCCCCGGCGTGACAGCGTCGGGGCTTTTTATTGGGCGCGGCGATACAACGGAACACCGAGGCGCAGGTCTTCCAAGTAGTCTTCACTGTCAGCAACAAAGCCCGTTACGCCATCCCATCCATCATCGCCCACTTCAAACACCGCCAGCGCAGGTGCTGGGTTGCCCTCGATTTCAAAACGCGCAAGGTAACGGCGGCGAACTACAGCTTTTTGCTGGGCATAGAGCCATTCCAAGCGAACCCATATTTCATCAGGTTCCCGTAATGCCTGGGCAACAAGGAGCAGCGTGCGCTCTCGGCCACGCTTTTGTACCTTCAGGGCACCTGTGCGCTTGACTGTGAACATATCGCGACCAATGACCACAGAGTCACCGGTCACATCCTTGAACAATGCTGGCGCGCTTTGTTTGGCACCGAACTCGGCCAGGAAGCGATCCACGTATACATCGTCGGTCAAACCCGATGGCAGCAATTGACCGGCAGGAACGGAACGCGGTGCTGGTAGTGCATCGCTGGCGCGGCGATTAGGCAGACCTGCCGCGTGAGCGCTGGCGGGCTTGCCCTTTATTTCAGGCAGCGGGTCATGTGCCCGCAAAAGAGGGACAGCACCGGAAAGCTTCGACTGACCTGGTGCATATTCGAACCCTGGGTCAATTCCCTTTGGCACACGAACAGTTCGCGGTCCTTCAGGGCTGTTTTTGCCGATGACCCTGTCTTCCCACTCGATGGCGGGCGCCGGGCCAACTGTAAGCCCCATCCGCTCTACGTCTCTGGCTGAGACCATGAACTTTTTGCACTTGCAGCCCCAACCATTTTGCGGGGTATGGGTTGCCCACCACGGATCATCAAGCGGGAGGGTTGTACCGTTCCAAGCCAGGTGCTGTGCCCGTGGGTGTGTGCTGTCCCCGTGACGATACACCGCATAAGGTCGGCGCTTGCGTAGCTCGGGATCAGCCATCTGCGCTTCGCGGCCTGAGTTATAGGATTGGCGCAAGTTTGTTTCCCATATCACATTGGTGCGCCAACCGCGCTCGCCCTGGTACTGCCAGCCATGTTTACCGACAACCAGATCAAAGTCTTTTCGGAACTGCTCCAAGGTTGTGCCATTGGTGATGGACTTTTCAACCGCGCCACGTAGGTCGGCTAGCAGGCCCCGCTTGGCGGCGCCCGCTACTACAAAGGCGTGGTCATGTTCGGCGGCGTATACATCCGTCCAGGTGCGGGTCGGCAGATCGACCTTGGCGCGGAAATAGTCGATCTGTTCTTTAAATGGTAGAGACCCGTGAGACAAGGCCATTTGCTATCTCCCTGTTCTGAATTAAGATCACGGCCCACATGTTTGGATATGGATACCGTCATGAATCTTTCGGCACTTGACCACATAGTTAAAAACAACCCTGAACTCATTGATGAGAATGTTCCAGCGAAGGCTGACTCAGCGGCTACTTTAGGCGTTGCAAAGCTAGTGCTCGGTAATGGCGGAAACGTCGATGCACTTACCGACAAGCAGAGATTTCACTTTGACACCTACATTCTTCCGCTAATCGAGAATGTGGAATGTGACGGCGTTTTTGGCCCCGATATGGAAAATGGTGAAGATGGGTGTGTCGGTAGCGGCCGTATTGATGATGAGGATCTCGAAGGCTGCTACATCATGGATGAGATGCTTTGCCAAGAGTGCCAGCACGTAAACCACAAAATGCAGGAAGACTAAAGCCCGCGCAAAATGTCATCGCGGCCTGCCAGGCTAGCGGCTGCTAGACCATCAGCAATAGCGTCCGCTAACTGACTAGTCGTCATCGCCGGGTAGGTTTCAATCAACCGATCCCGAAACTCTTCCAGGCTGTGAACAGTGTCGAGCAGTTCCTTGATCTGCTCGACCATGTCATCCAGGTATACCCCCACAGATTGCTCCATCGTCCGCACCTGGTTATCCACGATATCCGGGGCCACCACAGGTTTCGCGGGAGCCTGCTCTCTGTTGGCCGCTTGTGCCAACACCGGAGTAACAACGGGCGCAGCAATGCCCAGCAGCTCGGCACCAGCGGCTGGAGCTGGGATATTGAGCTTGTCGCGGATAACCGACTGCTCAACCTTCAACCCCAAAGGCACCAGCTTTTCCAGTGCTTCGATCAGGATCTTGGCGTTTTCGGGCTTGGGTACGTCGAGGATCAGTCGCGGATATGGACGACCAGGTGCAAAGTTAAGATCGCACCAGGGGCGTACAAAATAACGGTTCAGTGTGTTGGATTCGGCCTTGGCATCGGCTTGCAGCAGATCCAGACGCACCTCGTTATGGATCGTCGCTTGTGCCTGGCTAGAGCCGTCGTCAGTAGACATGGTCTGACCCACCACCGCCTTACTGACTTGTTTGTCCCACCATTCGGCCAATCCCTTGAAGAAGTCCCCGGCGCCGGTCACGTTGGCCGCCTGGGTGAAGTCGATACGCATACTGTCCGGGATCACCGCCGCCGCGTCGCTGCCCAGATTGGCAACCGCTGACATGAGCGTAGCGATATCGTCCTTACTGGCACCAGGTCCGTAGCGACCTACGCGCATGGGCATGCCGAAGATGTCGGCGAAGCCCATCCAGTCCTTCCAGGTCCAGGCTTTGCACATGTAACCCACGGCAGCTAGACGCGCCAGGCCACCCCGGATAGGCAAGCCCGAACGAATGCGCGGCAGGTGGACGATGAACTTGTACGGTGCCAAAGGAATGCCATCGACCATGTCGATTTCATCCAGGAGCCGCAGCTCCCGGCCGGTGTCGCGATCGAACTGGAAGAATCGCTGGTCGCGTGGTTCAAAGCGTGATGGGTTCCAGGTCTTGCCACTGCGGTCCCACATGATTTCGGAGACGGCATAGCCTTTGCCCATGGCGTCGGTCAGGTCGGCTTGCAGCTCGCCGAATTCGGGGGAGTCGACTATTTCCTTGAGCTGGTCGGCCCGGCGTACGTCTTCGGCATCGTCGCTGGCGGCTTCAACACGAATAGCTAAGCCGGACACAGCCAGCTTGCGGGTGCCTAACACCGAGGCGTAATGCAGATCCCGCTCTTCCATTTCTTCGGCAAGGGTCAGATAGTCATGGGCTGAACCTTCGGCAGCCGCCTGCAGGATGGCTGCAAGTCGACCAGGTGTCAGACCGCTCGCGACCGACTGGTGCCAAACCTGGCGTATACCGGTGGTGCGAGCTGCGGCCAGCTCTTCGGTGAGTTTGTCGTACTGGATCGGTCGACCGTATTGGTCGACGATTTTGGATTCAGCCATTACCAAATGCCTTTTGTGGAGCGCCAACCGGCGCCGATCTGGATCTCGCGATCATGCTGGGACGCGGGCTGGACTCGGTGATATTCGATGATCTCGACTTCCTGGCGAGAGGCGTAGTCGGCCAACACAGCAGCGATACCGGCGTCGCCGTGGCGCTTGGGGCCGGACTTTTCGCCTTTCTCGTTGGTGCGTTTTTCCGGGATACGGGCCACGCCCTTGATCATCCGGAAGGCGCGTACGTCGCTGACCACGTCCTTGTCGGCCGGGATGTCATAGAAGGTGTTGTCCTCCAGGGCAGCCTTGAACGGTGGCATGTTGTCGCGATACCAACCCTCGGTGAGCATCACCCGCTCAATGCGGTTGAAGCCGAACTCAATGGCGGTGGCCTCTGACAATTGCGAGCCGTTGCCTCTGGCGTCATCCGCACCTTTCAGTAAGTTGGGCAAGCGTCGAAGGATGTAGAACTTGATCTGCTCCTGTTGCTTGAATGGGACGTTACGCAGCTCGACCACGAAGGGCGTGCGCTTGCGCAGGTTCTGTTCCTTGAGCAGCGGCCAGATGACCGAGAGGTCGCCGGTTCGCCCGAAGTCCATGCCATAGAAGCTCTGGACATCCAACGGGATGGCCGACAGCAGCGGGAGTAGATGTTCTTCACACCATTCCAGGGACTCGGCGAGGCGCAGGTGTTCGGCGATGGTTTCGTAACCTTGCGGGTACGCCAGGCGGAGCACCGGCACATCGCGGTTACTGCGTTGCTCGACCAGGGCCATACTGAGGAAGGCGCCGCCCCCTTGGGACGGTACGCAATCAAGCTCTTCATCGGCGGCGTCACCGTAGAAGCCGTATACGTCCTGCACCCACGCAAGTTCATCCTCAAGCCTGTACTCAATGCCTTTACGCAAGCAGACACGCTTGTAGAGACCATCGGCCACAGCTTCGCCAAAGGTGCAGCGGAACACTTCGCCATTGCGCTTGCCCGCCCGGATTTCATTGACCAGGTCGTTGAATGGGTTTTCCGTGCCGTCGTGGGTGCTGATCACATGGACCTCGCCACCCCAGATCAACAGCGCCATGGCCGCTTTCAGCAGCTCGGCCAGGTCGGCATGGAATGCAGCTTCGTCGATCACGACAACACCCTGACGGCCACGCAGGTTGGACGGTCGGCTGGTCAATGCGACGATTCGGTGGCCGCTGGGGAAAGCAATGGTGTATGTCTTGATGTGCTTATCGGGGTCGCTGTCGGGCCAGATGCCTTCCTCGATTTGCTCGGCGGCGTAGTTGTACGCTCGCGCCCACATGGCGCAAGCCTGGATGTACTCCACCGTCATGTCCTGGTTATAGCCCAGGTAATAGACCGTCTGACCACCTGCTGATTTTTCGCTGGCGGCCACCAGGACATTGTCTGCCGCTTCGGCCCAAGTGAGACCAATACGCCGGGACTTCTCGCCCACTTTGAGCGGGGCGCGAATACCGATCCACTCTTTCTGATAGTCGAGCAGTACCGCTGGGGCAATGAGAGCGGCAGTGCTATCCAAGACAATGGGCAGGGTCACGATGCCATCCCTAGAATCTCGCGCCGGATTTCGTCAGCAGTTGCCTGAGTCATCCCACCTTTCTTCGCAATTTTATCAACGCGAGCCGCTGCCGTTTCGACCTTCTCCCGCCACTCGGCCTGCCATTTCTTCTGCACCACCGAAGCCTTGCCTAGCTCGGCCACAGCTTTGGCAACCTTCGGCAAGTCCATCTGATCACCATCAGTCATCAGCAATTTGAACAGGTGTTCTTGGACCAGCCGCATCAACGCTTCGTTGACCGCGCCTTCCTCATCCGGCGCAGCAGCCACCACAGCACGCGCCTGCTCGCTCGCCATCTTCAAAGCCGAGAGCTTGGACTCGAAGTCCTGACCATAACGATGCAGCGCAGACTTGCTGATTGAAAAACCCTGGGTCGACAGCTCGTTAGCTAGGGCTTCGTAATCGCTGAAGTTGTTTTCGGCCAAGGCTTTGTCGAGCCAGTTTTTAACTGACTTGGGCAGACTGGCGACTTTGCTGCGCGGGGGCATGGCATCAGCTCCAGTATTTTTCTGGGCGGGCAATGCCAGGATTGCAGTCGATGGTGTACTCGGCCACGTCGACACCGTAGTGGGTCAATCCGCAGATCCACGCACCGCTAGACTGTTTCTTCAGGGTTGCCAGGCTGCGGTCGGCCAGGTAGTCCAGTTCGCGCCGTAGTTCCAGGCTGGTGGCATCGGGGAAGATGCCCTGGATGGTCGACAGCACCACCGCTTCGTGGGGGTCAACAGGACGCGACGTGTTGAGGGTAAGGATGATGTACCAACGCAGGGATTCCCGGCGGGCCTTGGCTGGATCAATGTTCATGGGCGTAGTCCTTTGAGCTGAACGTTTTCTAACTTGAGTGCCAGGCCGTCGAGCTTGGCTTCGATAATGGATTGATTGCGTGCCCAGTCTTCTCGGCGGACGTAGTGCAAAGGCATCTCGCCACGCAGGCGCTCCATGCCGATCTCCATCTCGCGCAGGCGCTCACTGTCCTTGTCCACCACGGCAAAGCGTTGATCCAGGCGCCGTTCCATTTGCACCAGGAGCATTTTCATAACGCCGACAAATGCGCCGAGGATGGTCACGGCGATACTGATCATTTGCCACACCGGCATTTCGAGTGTCGCCATTAGTGCTTGCTCCTTTCGCGACGGGTTTGGCACTGCGCGCAACGCTGCACACCGGGGATGGCTTGGCGCCGTTCTTCGGGTATCGGCATGTCGCAATCAGACACCTGGCAGAACTCGGCCGAGGGGCCGATCAAAATTTCTTGCTGTGCCAAATGAGTCGCTAAAGCGCTTTCGTTGTGCAGGGCTTCCAGGACGCTGGCGTAGTCACTTGCTTTCATTGCGGGTCCAATTGATCAGGTCTTTGAGCTGCGCCCGGCAGATTCCATACAGCTCGCCATTGCGTACCTGGTTGGTCAGGAGTTGTTCCTGGGTGACGCCTGAGTCGAGGTCGTCAGCGTTTCCGGTTCCGCTGGCAGGCGCAGGAGTTCGGCCGGAGCCGTTCGGGGTTGGCATTGCGGAACTGGGGGTAATACCGTTTGCGGCGTTCCACACGCGGACAAAGCCAGTAGTGAACACAGCAGCAGGCAGTGGCTCAGGTTTCGCATCCAAGGCGCGGCGATAGAGTTTGGTAACACGGGCAACATCTCCTGTGAGTCGGTCAGTGGTCTGACGCAGGGTTTCTTTGGTGTCCGCAAGCTGGCTAACCAGTTGATTATTTTTGCCTTGCTCGATGCGTAGCCGCGCCAGATCTGCATCGGCGGCAAGCTGCTTTTCCACGGCGTGCTCTTTACGCAGAACCTCTACAGCGGTTTCCCCTTCGGACTTAGCCAGGCTGTAGCCTTCGTCGTAGCCGTCCTGGCGATTCAAGTGAAAGCCGTACACCACGACACCGATAACAGCCACGTACCAAAGAAGTGGCTTGACCAGGTCAAACAGGCTTTTCATTGGCAGACCCCTTGGCCCCAGCCATCAGCGACATATAGGGCTTCCCAGCGCAGCAGGATCAGGCGCGGGTATTGGCGGTTTTCCTTGAAGGCTGCGGCCGAGCGGCCGTTGTTGAACCGCTCGACGGAATTGAACCAGGTCAGCGGATCGGCCCCTTTAGCCGATGCCAACTTGCGGTCTTTGATGACCCAGCCCAAACCGCCGTTATAGGCAGAAAGGATCAGCGCCCCTTGTTCGCAGGGGCCACGCGCCTGGATGCGGTTCGCCAGCCAACGGTCATAGCTGACCAACGCTTGCATGGACCAAATCGGGTTATACGGTTCGACCTTACCTAGGGCCTTGGGGAACAACCCGGCAAGCCAGGTGGCGGTCGAGGGCATCACCTGGCCCAAGCCTTGCGCACCGACGGGCGACCTTGCGTCGAACTTCCAGCGGCTTTCCTGGTGGATCTGCGCGGCGAAGGTGGACACCGGAGCATCCAGGCCCCATTCGGCCTGAGCGATGCGGGTCAGGTCACGGCGGTAGCGTTCGGCCTGGTCCGGGATTTCGGCTTTGGCTGGTGGGCTGGTGGCCAGACCTACCAACAACCCAATTCCGGCCGCAGCTATATATAGAAGGGAACGAGAGCGCCGCATGTCAGAGCCCCAACGTCAGGCCGAGGACGCAGCCCAGCACGATCAGGGCACGGCGAATACCAGCCATGGAACGGTCGCAAGCGGGGACTGCGTCTGGTCGTGCGTAGGGGAACAGCGCCCGGTCGAGCCAGTAGCCCAACACACAACCCAGTGTGACCAGGCCACATTTATAGAGGACAACTGGCAATTTGGTTGGGGCGACAATTGCCAGACAGAACAGCAAGGCGATGGTGATCAACGCCCAGAAGGTCATACGGGGCGTGCGGGGTTGCCGCTTCGGTGTGGTGGTTGTCATTGAGATACTCGCGGTGAGTGCATGGTGGCGCGTAGTGCGGCCAGTTGTTGAGCGGCCACAGAGGTATTGCCGCGCACGTAGGTGGGGGCTTGGTATTCGGCGAAGGTTGGTGTGATGGTTCTTACAGGGGGGCGTAACTTTTCCTGTTCGCGGACGTGTTGCTCGGTGCGGGCTTCGGCTTGTGAGATATGCGACTGCACCAACTCCCGCCAGTCGGACGGAACCTTGGCCCACAGCACCGCACGCGCTGCATCATCACCTGCGGCTTGAATAAGCTGGGCGAACTGGCGCGGCCGTTGGGGCCGGGTGACTTTGGGGGGAGCGGAATGCATAGCGCGAACCTGCCGTTTGAATGAACGGGTGTAGGTTCGCGCACGGGGGGAGAAGTTGTAATTTCAGGGGGGTTTAAGGTTTTAGCACCGCTCGGTGGCGGGGCTTTAGTTACTCAGTTGCAAGCTGTAGGGCTTTAGTCGCAGGAACTGGCAAGTATGCTGCGCCCTTAGTTGATGTGTCGAAGTTGCAGATTTTCTTGCACGGAGACTTCACTGTGAACATGCCCCCATCGCCAATATCGTAGAAGCATGTATGCCCAGATGCGTAATAGTCACGGGGCAATGTTTTCACCGGAGACGTAAGGGTAACGGCAACTTGAACTATTTCCTTCCAACCTAGCTGCTTCTCATCATAGGCTTCGGCAGGCTGACGGATAGCCACTAGGCTTGATACTTCAGAAGTCTTTTGGAGGTTCACTAATGTAGGGCAAGCATCCAGCAGGATCTGAGTTGCTTGCTTTTCAACGGCGCTTTCAGCATGAGCAAAATTCAATACGCCAAGCCCTACTATCAGTAGTGATGCCGAATACGCCGTTGTCCTTTTCATCAGTGAACTGTCCCTTCATCAAAGCCGAATAAGTCGGGCTCGCTCTTACGGTGGAGCGCCCGTTGACGGGCAATGATGTCATAAATCGTTTGGCTCGACAGGTCGTACTTGCTGACCATATCGGCGGGTTTGACCCCACGGTCTCGCCAATCTTGATAGATCGCCGCGTCGCGCATAGCTCGCTTTAGGATTGTGCCCCGTGGCAGATACATCACTGTACCGCCCTGGTGTTCACAGATCGAATAGACCACGCGGCGGGCCAATTCAGGGGCACAGTCCGGGTTATTAAGCGCCTTACGCAGTTCGACTTCTGCAACCCTGACCATCTCACCCAGGGTGCCCTCCCAACGTGCAAGAACGGTGGGTGACTCCATGTGAGCTAGAACCTTATCAGGGTCGAGCTTATCGCTGTCGTCCGGGAATAGTTCTTCGTTCATCGCTCAGGCCTCCCATGTCGGCGGGCATCGTAGGTCAATGCCGCAACCAGTTTTTGCAGTTGTCCAGGGTCGAGCCATTCCACGCGCTGGACCTTGAACATGCGAAAGGCCATACCATCGGCATACGCCCAGGAGCGTTTCGCCTCGGCGAGCAAGGCCTCAATCTTACCCACCAGCTTCTCCCTGTCTGGCGCAGGTGTCGGCGCTTTGCGGCCATGCTTTTTAGCCGGTGCCGACGCCCACCCCAACCGGGCGAACTCGGCCAGTACTGCGCCGGTCTGGCGGGGGGTCAGGTCTTTGGCCGAGCGCACACCAGCCACACGGACCAGTAAGGCGCGGTAGGTTTCGTCATCCAGTCCCAGATCCTTTTTGGCGATATGGATTTTGCTCAGTTGCAGGTTTCGCGTGCTCATTGTCTTCCTCCTTTGATCAGGGCCTGGAACGCGGCCGGGTCGTTTCGGGACAGTGCGGCGACACCATGAATAGCCATGGTGAGCGCGTGCTCTGTTTCATCGAACGCCCCGGCGCTGCGGATCTGTTCCACTTCGCTCCTGGTGCCGCTATAGATTTCCATCTTGAGTTTGCTAGCGCCCATAGCCAGGCGCTTGTCTTTATCGCGCTTGCGCTGGGCGCGTTTACGCTCGCGAGCCAGGCGGGTTTTGCGCTGTGCGGGTGATTCGTCTGTCATGGGTGGCTGCTCATCAGTACCGGACAACCACGTCCGGCAGACCGCCCCAGCAAGCCGGGGCGGTTTCGCTTATTGAAGGGTCATGGTGGTGGGTTGCCAGTGGCAGGCAGGAATAGCACCCAACATCTTTTCGCTGGCGATCAGGTCAAAAAGTTTGTTGGACAGGCGCGTGGCCTCCGTCTGCCGGGGGGCGCCCAGGGGGCTGGCGGGTACGCCTGTCATGTCAACGGTGACGGAAGGTTTCCCGTTGCTTTCGTGACGGTCTTCCAGGGTGATAGTGATCTTGGCCATAACAATTCCTATGACTAATGACTTAGACGCCCAGGGCGCGAAAGCCGGGTTGATTGCTTTTGCCAAGCCACTGGATAAATCGCGCTACAGCCGTGATGCCTTCGCGCTGGTTCGCAGCCTCTGGCACACCGGGAACAAAGATCGTTTCGTTGTCTAGCCGAGACAGTCGAGCGCTTACGGTAACGATGTCGCGCACAATCTTTTCTTCGCCCACAGCGAGAGCAATGGCTCCCTCAGGAACACTGACTCCAAAGTCGATATGGCCGGATGCGAAGCAATAGGCGGTGATAGTTTTTTTCATTTCAATGTCCCCTCTAATTCAACAAAAGCGGTTTGCGCGCTCTGCTCGATGCAGGCGCCAACTCAGATTTAGGCAAGTCCAACTGGTCGCTTTTGACCACGACAAGCGAGACCTCTGGCGCTTCACCAACCCGATAACGCTGCTTGCGGCTTGAAAAGTCTGAGTCGACTGCCAGCGCCTGGCTCATCAAATCAAGCACCTTGAGGGCAGATGCTTGGGGCAATAGGTAGTCCCGATAACCCAGGGTGACTACGGCCATTTGTTGCGGTTTGCTGGTACGAACGGCCATATCAAACCCCCGCGATATCAAGGCTGATTGGTTCGTATTGGTCGGTGTCACCAACACGCTGATACACACGGATGTAGGACTTGGAACCAATCACCTGACAGGCGTCACCAATGGCCTGCATGGCGCGCTGCCAGCGTTCATCGGTGATTTCCATACGGCGCAATGCCAGGACGCGGGCCGTGCGGATGTCGCCTTTCTGGTCAGTCCGAAAGGCGTCATTCACCAGCGTGACCACTTCGGGACGTGCCCCGGTGGTCCAGTCGCGCAGGCATTCATCAATCAATGCCCGCGCCGCCTGTAGGCGCTCGTCGAAGGCGATGCTTTCCTGGACAGCACGCATGATTTTGAACCGCCCATCGAAGCTGATCAGGCTCACATTGCCCTTCTTGCCGCCGATCTGAGCGCCGTATTGCTCGGCGCTGAGTTCCACAAAGGCTTCGATATCACCGAAAGCCGAGGCCTTGAACTTCGCCAGAACCTCGTTGGCAGCACGGGCTTTTTCAACCAGGCCAAGTACCAGGGTGTCCCGTTCCAAGTCGATAGGCTTGATCATGCTTTCCGGGATCAACCGTTTTTGAGCGTCGACGCGGTAGCCTTCGGGAATGGTTTGTTGTTGAGTCATTGCAAGTTTCCTCAGTGGAGAGTCAGTCGCGACCAGTCAGCAGGACGGGAGGCGCTTATGGGTTCGCGCCATTCCAGGGTCACGCCCTGAAACTGCACGTTGTAACGAGTGCTGCCGGCTGTGCCGTGGCGTTGGTAGCCGTCGGTATGGCCGAGGTTGATCAGGCGCTGACCTGACTCGGGAGTGATCACCAGGAGATTGTTTGCAGGGTGAAACGCCTGCACGCGGATACCGTGCGCCTGCAAGTTGCGGGCGGCAGCGTTGAACACCCGCAGGCGGTCTGCCAGGGTCGGGGTCAGGACTTTCAATGGCGTGCGGTTAGTGGAGGCGAGCATGGGCGTTCTCCTGGTTGCAGCAGTCGGGGTTGATTGGGCAGTGTTGGCAGGCGCGCCAGTGCTGCATCGCCTGTGGGTTATGAGTTGGTGCCGGTTTTTCGCGGTAGCTTTGGCACTGGTCAGAGGTGACGGTCTCGTCCAGGGCGACACATTCAATGCGGCCCAGGGTTTCCATCACGCGCCGCTCCACGCCCGCAGTGCTGGGGGATGCGTAGCGGTTGGATAGAATCAGGCTGACGGCCGTGCGGCTCATGCCAATGCGCTGGCTGGCCTTGGTTTTGTTGCTGGCGGCTACCTCAGCGGCAAGCAAGCGCACGAACAACGGCACTTCGTTGCCCCAGGCGGACAGGTTGACCTGGTTCATTCGGCCACCTCCTGGTCAGCTTTGCGCCACACGACCTGATCGAGGTTCGGGTCGTAGACTTGGTGAAAGTCGCGCTGATAGATCGGATGTTTGGGGCCGGTGTACCGAGACGGAACCAGGCGGAAACGAGTTTTAACACCAGGCGTGCCGCCTCGACGTGTCACATAGCCAGCCTTTGCTAGACCCGACAAATACACGTGAGCGCCAAATTCACTAATGGACACGCCGTTGACACTGGCGGCGACGGCAGCCTCAGCGGCGCTAAACTCGCCCAGGATGCGCAATGCCCGCCACACGTTCTCTGCACCGGCCGCATACTTGGATACTTTGCCGTTACGGGTAATGCGCGGGGCTTCAACGCCTTCGTCTTTAAGGAGTTCCCACTCGGCATCGAAGCGCCCGACGTTGCGAATTTTGCTAACAATGCCGGCCTTTTCCATGTCTCGAAAATAGCCACGTACGGTTTGGTCGTCCTGGTTCGACTTTCGAGCAACAGCGTAAGTCGTCAGCTCTTTAGGGCTGGCGTTGATGGCACGAATGGCTTCCCAAATATGTTGGCGTGGGGGCTTTCCTCCCACCATCACCAGATCGGCTCTGATTCCCATGGTTCAAGCCCTCCGCGACGGCGCTTCGCCGGTAAACCAACCGCGTGAGCCCCAACCGGCGAGGTCGATGCTGTCGATGGCCTGGGCTTGGGTTTCGCTGTAGACCCGATATAGGTTGACGGCGATACGGCGAAGGCACCCACCGACCTTGGTCCGCAGATCTTCCAACAGGTCATCGGCAAAGCGCAGTGATGGATAACTGGCCTTGCTCAAGGCGCGCAGATCATCGAGGGTGGCGCGTTGCGCAGGCACCCACTCCAGCACACGGTTATGCAGGCGCTCCAACTTAGCCAAACTACCGGGCACACGCTCTTCGCCGATCAGGACGATGGTTCCCTGGCTGGCGTTGTAGATGTCGGTCAGAACGTTGGCGACGGCCTTTTCCAGCAGGTACTGCACGTCGTCAATTAGCAGTGGGCGACCACTGCGGGATAGCTGCTCGGCGATCTGGTCAACCATCTGTGACAAGGTGCGCTCTGGCTGGATGCTCATTTCGCGCAGGATGGCGAGCAGGAAAGCTTTCTTGCTCCAGGTATCGCGACACTCCACGTAGTAGGCGCGATGTTGGTTGGCGGCGAAGGCAGCGCCCACGCTTTTACCCAGCCCGCTTGCGCCGTACATCACCACCAAACCAGGCAGGCCGGCTGGGCGGGCATGGGTTCGGGCGATGGCGGCGGACAAGAGGCCGACATTGGTCAGGGGAACGATCTTGGTAACACTCATAATGCGACTCCTAAAGGTCTTGGGTTAAGCGCGGGCCTGCTCGGCGAACGCGAACATTTGCTGTATCGAGGTGAAGTCCGGGTGCTGCGGGTAGCGGGAATGCCATTGGGTTTCTTCTGGTGACAGCGACTCGCCGCTGGTGAGGCGGGCGTCGAGCTGGTTCCAGAGCCGATAGCGGGCGGTTGGATCGGTGGGTAAGTCGAAAGCTTTAGGTTTCGGCGCTGACAGTTCGGCGAACTGGCGAGCTTCGGCCATTTGCTCAAGACTGAGCTGCGCGGATGGCGCGGTGGACGGCGCGATCATTTCCACACGTTTGCCGGTCAAGGTTTCAAGCTTGTCTAGGGCACGCTTCATCTGGCCGCTTTCGCGCTTGTCGTACGCTTTTTCGATCATCGCCTTCGGCATGTAGTCGCTGGCATTGCCGTCCACCAAGGCTTCGCCGATCAGTTCGCCGTCCAGGGTACGAACCCACACGCGGGACGCATCACGTACGTCGTAAGCTAGTCGGATGTCATCGCCATGAAAGCTGCGCAATGCATCAAGGAAGTAGGTTTCGCCTGCCCAGGTGACTTCGCCACGACGTGTCGGCCGGACGACTTGTGGGCGCGACAGGTCATTGAGCAGCTCGGCTGGAGCGATAATTGGCTCCCAACCTTCGGCGCGTGCGGCTTCCCACGCTTCGTTCGGGCTCATGTGGCGCAGCTTGCCGGTCAGCGGGTCGCGGAATTTGGCGAGCCCCCTGTGCGGGCTGTTGTTGTAGGTTTCAATCTCGTATTCGACACCGGCCATGAACTCGGCGAAGGTCGGAATCAAGCGGGTACGGCCGGTTTCGCGCAGCTCTTTGCGGCCAATCCGATGCACTTTCGTGCCCGCGTGTTTGTCCATGTCGGCGCCGATATAGCTGGTCAACTTCTTGGCTGCGTTGACCCAAATGGTCTGGTGGGAACGTTCGATAAGACCCCGTGCCTGGCTGTTATAAGGGAGTGCGTGGGTCATGGTGCCACCAAGCCGGTCAACTACTTCGCGGACGGTGTCGTTGGCAAAGCCTGAACCGTTATCGACGTAGAACATTGCGAACATGCCGTGCTGCATGGCGTCACGTAGCGCGTCCATCACACCGATGGTGGACTCTGCCTCACCAATCGAAATGCCAATGGCCTTCCGTGTTGCGACATCAAGAACGGTGGTTGCTTCAGGGCGGTATGGCTTACCGGTGCGTGGGTTCAGCACCTCGGCGTCAAACTTGTGACCGTCTGCGGTGAATACGTCGCAGGGGTACATGCTCTTGGTGGAGCGGCGCTTGAACGGTTGCAGGGCTTTGAGTTCCTGCGGTGTACGACGGCCACGCTCGCGGGCTTCGGCACTCAGCTTATTAAGGAAGCGACGCACGACGTGGATGCTGGGCCGTTCGGCCGGGTTCTTGATGGCAAACTCGGCATAGGCGGATTCCACGCTGGGCTTGGTTGGGCGCTGGTAGCAAGCAAGGAATGACGCTGCCCATGCAGGCAAACTCATGTCCTTTTGACGGCGTGCAGGCGCGAGGCCGGTTTCACCCTCTTTGCGGTAGTCGGCCAGCCAGCGCTTGAGCGTTCGCTCGCTCAAAGAGCGGTCCCCGGTCTTGCGGTCGTTGGCGCGCTGCACCAACCCATTTAAATAGGGGGTGAGCTGTTCTGCTTTTGCCAGGGAAACCAAGGTGTCGATGGCGCGTTGCTGGCTGATGGTCTGGCTCATGCGTTCGATTTCACGCACGAAGCCCAGGCGAGCAGTCATCACAGAGCGTTGATCTTCGCTCAAGCGTGACGCAGAAACGGCGTCACGTTGAACAGATATTGAATCTGTAAGCGGTGTGCATTCAGGTTCAGCCTCGGACACGGAGGCGGCGATTAACGCGGCCTGAGTTTCTGGCGGCAGAGCAGCAAAGCGATACTCGACAGCCTTACTGCCGAGACGGCTCTGGCCTTCCCATCGTTCGCGCTTAGCACGTATCTGAATTGCCCGCTCTGTTCCAGGCATCCCAGGCAGACCAGCCAGCTCACGGGCGGAGTACCAATTATGCATGGCCGTCACCCAGCATTTTTTTAAGCTCGCGGGCTTGCCTGGTCGCGTCAGCGGCGACACGAGCTAGACGGCCCAACTCAGCATTGAGAGCATCACGACCGTAAGCCACGCGGCCACCGCGCTGCTCAACGAGCCAGTCCGTCAAAACGTGACTGCTACATACCTCTTCAAGCAGCGGTGCCCTATAGAACGGCAGGTTATGGTCTGTTCGGGCTGGGCTCGACCACGCATCAAGCATGTGCTTGCTGACGTCATCGCCGGAAAGGCGGGACATGCGTGCGCCAATTTCATAACGGTCCAGATCTGAACCTTTCAGAATCTCGCTGATCAGTTCACTGACCTGCGCCGCATTGTTGCCATTCCCTGGGATAGCCAGAACTGGCTGGGGAACAGAGAAGATGTCTAACGTACGATCGTCCTTTACACGGCGCATGTTTATCCCTCCGTACCGGTTTTACGGTGTCGAAGGGCATAACCTGGGTTATGCTCTTGGCTAGAAGTTGCGTTGTGTTCAGCACGCTGTACCCGAATTCGGTGTGGAGTGCCGTTTGCGTTCCAACGTTCGGGCCACAGGTCGATTGGCTTGAGGCCGAGCGCCCGCGCAATGGCTCGCTCCATCCGCGGATATGCGGTGCGCTTGGCGTTTTTGACGGCAGCGTCTGTAACGTCAAGCTCACGTGCCAATGTGGCGAGTGACGTACCTCTGGTACGAAGTTGGTATTTGATCCATTCCCATCGCTGGGCTGGATCAAGCGGGATTTCGGTTTTGTTCATGCCTAGCGTCCATTCATAAACACCGGCAAGGGTGTTTTTTTGGGATGTCTAACGTTACCTAGGGCATAAACATAGCCAAATATAACTACGTGGTAAAGCGAAAAATGGCTTTTCGCTTTCCATCTTTGGCTGGGTGGTGGTTGATTTTGTCTATCTCTTTGATCTGTAAGGCTTTATCGAGAAAGCGAAATTTCGCTTTGTGCAGGGATGCCGTTTCGGATAGCTCAAGGGAGAAAGCGAAATGAGTGAAGGGCTTGCGGAGCGTATTCGGCAATGCGCCGAGATAGCGGGAAGTGGCGATGAGCTGGCGCGACTTACCGCTATACCCCGACGCACTCTTGAGTATTACCTCACCGGGCAAAGTGAGCCTAAGGTGGCGCGGTGTGTAGACATCGCTAAGGCGGTCGGCGTGGACATTGGCTGGCTGGCTTCTGGTGAGGGGGAGAAGTTGAAAGGAGCCGCGTCCCAATCTGTTGCGGAGGACAAGTACGCCTATGTGCCGCTGTACGATGCGCACTGTAGTGCGGGGCACGGCGCTTGGAGCGAAGGGGCCACGGTCCTAACCCAGCTTGCGTTCACGGCGTACTCGCTTCGCAAGCAAGGCCTGGACGCAGCGCGACTGTCCGCAATCCGAGTGGACGGGGATTCGATGGAGGGCCTGCTAAGCGATGGCGATACTGTGATGATTGACCACAGCCGCAGTACGCTTGAGGGAGAGGCTGTCTATGTTATCCGGCTGGATGACCATCTCTATGCGAAGAGGCTCCAGCGGCAGTTTGACGGGTCTATTCACATCATCAGTGAGAACAAGGCCTACCGCGATATGGTCGTCCCCAGGGAGCAGTTGAACGATCTGGAGATAATTGGGCGCGTGGTGTGGGCTGGCGGCTGGATTTGACTCGCAAGGTATAATATCAACCTACAGAGGCGGCGTTGGCCCGGTGCCAAAGGTTTCGCTAAACTGGCACAAGGCCAACGCCTCAACTCAATTTGATCTGTTTAATGCTTGGCGACGCTTTGGCATTGGTTTGAGTAACAGCGCATTCCTCAACCCCTTGCCCCGCCTGGCCTGTCGCACTATCTCCCGCCATATCCCGGCTCATCCCACTCACTTCCTACCAGTGCCATATCTAGAACCTCCTCACACGAAGCTGCATTCCCCTGTGGGAGCGGGCTTGCTCGCGAATGCGGTGTATCAGTCAATATATCCATCACTGACCCACCGCATTCGCGAGCAAGCCCGCTCCCACAAGGGGGACGCGCACGCTTCGACGATCAGGCCGGCTGTCAGGCCGCCTCGCTCTGCTTGTGATTTTGATCTTAGGCGCCCCGTTAAACCACGCTGGCCGTCATCCGATATTGATTTGGGGGGTAAACCGGCAGGACGCCGGTTTAGCCGCGCTGGGCCATGGATGGCCCATCGCGGCGGCCCCCCAAATCAATGTCGGATTACGGGCACACCGAGCCTAGGCGAGGTGCCGAGTGGTGGGGCAAGAGCGCTTTGGTTACTTTCGCGCTCTTCGAAAGTGACCCGCCGTCAGGGCGGAACCCTAAGTGGCCGTGACCGCAGCAACGGATATGTACACACCCCCAAAAGAGCAACTTGTGCAGATCCTAATGCCCCATCATTACCCGATAAATTGGCTGACACGCGAACAAACCCACCCCCACATTTTTGTACCCCGCATCCATTAGATTTGTGTGTCTGGATATTCGCTGCACAAAATTTTCACACTTCATCCAAGACAATTCCCCCGCTTTATTTTCCTGCCACGGTCCCTCTGTGCCGCCAGGAGCCCTGCGCGATGAGTAATCAATAGCGTTGCCGACGTTGATCGGGCACCATCTGCCCACCGCGTAATACCCTGGACCCTGTGCCTTTACTGGCCGGGGCAGGACGCCGCTGCATTATTTCGCCACTTAAACTTCCAATGGGTCCTCAAACAACATGGCAAACCCGGACGCCCTGAATCAGCAGCGAGCTTCTAATCGCCTGCTGCAACCCACCGTCAAATCCCACCTGGCCTACACGCTGCTTTGCGCGCTGGTCATGATGGTGATGCTCTCCCTGCTGCGACTCGGGCTGTTGGTCTACAACAGCGACATGATGCTCGACACCCCGGCCTCGACCTTCCTTGAAGCGTTCGTCAACGGCCTGCGCCTGGACTTGCGCCTGGTGGTGTACCTGAGCATCCCGCTGATCCTGGCGCTGTTCAGCGTGCGCGCCATGGCCGCCCGCGGGTTCTTCCGGTTGTGGCTGACCGTGGTTTCCAGCATCGCGCTGTTCCTTGGCCTGATGGAGATGGACTTCTACCGCGAGTTCCACCAGCGCCTCAACGGCCTGGTCTTCCAGTACGTCAAGGAAGATCCGAAAACCGTGATGAGCATGCTCTGGTACGGCTTCCCGGTGGTGCGCTACCTGCTGGGCTGGGCCGTGGGTACGTTTATCCTGAGCATCGCCTTCAAAGGCGCTGATCGTGCAACGCGGCCCCGTGGCCCGTTCAGCGGTGGCACCGTCGGCACCCGCCAGGTTGCCCCGTGGTACAGCCGCATCGCCGTGTTCGTGGTGTGCTTGCTGATTGCCGTGGTCGCCGCGCGTGGCACCCTGCGCCAGGGCCCGCCGCTGCGTTGGGGTGACGTTTACACCACCGACTCCAACTTCGCCAACCACCTGGGCCTCAACGGTACGCTGTCGCTGATCGGTGCGGCCAAGGCGCGTTTCTCCGAGCATCGCGAGAACGTCTGGAAAGCCACCCTGGAGCAACCGCTGGCCACCCAGACCGTGCGTGACATGCTGGTGTTGCCTGACGAAAAACTGGTGGATACCGACACCGCCGCCGTGCGCCGTGACTTCACGCCACCGGCCGAGAAGACCCTGCCGATCAAGAACGTCGTGGTGATCCTGATGGAAAGCTTCGCCGGTCACTCGGTGGGCGCGTTGGGTAGCAACGGCAAGATCACGCCGTACTTCGATGAGTTGACCAAGGAAGGCCTGCTGTTCGACCGTTTCTTCTCCAACGGCACCCACACCCACCAGGGCATGTTCGCCACCATGGCGTGCTTCCCGAACCTGCCAGGCTTCGAATACCTGATGCAGACCCCGGAAGGTAGCCACAAGTTGTCGGGCTTGCCGCAATTGCTCAGTGCCCGTGATTTCGACGATGTGTATGTCTACAACGGCGACTTCGCCTGGGATAACCAGTCGGGCTTCTTCAGCAACCAGGGCATGACCAACTTCATCGGCCGCAATGACTTCGTCGACCCGGTGTTCTCCGATCCGACCTGGGGCGTGTCCGACCAGGACATGTTCGACCGTGGCCTGCAAGAGTTGAAGGCGCGCGAGGGCGGTAAGCCGTTCTACGCGCTGCTGCAAACCCTGTCCAACCATACGCCGTACGCCTTGCCGACGCCGTTGCCGGTCGAGCCGGTGACTGACCGTGGCCGCCTCAACGAACATTTGACGGCCATGCGCTACTCCGACTGGGCCCTGGGCCAGTTCTTCGAGAAGGCCCGCAAAGAGCCGTACTTCAAGGACACCCTGTTTGTGATCGTCGGCGACCATGGTTTTGGTAACGAGCAACAGATCACCGAAATGGACCTGGGCCGCTTCAACGTGCCACTGCTGCTGATTGCCCCGGGCATGCAGGACAAGTTCGGCGTGCGCGACCACACCGTGGGTACGCAGATCGACATCGTGCCGACCATCATGGGCCGCCTGGGCGGCGAAACCCGTCACCAGTGCTGGGGCCGTGACCTGCTCAACCTGCCGGAAGGCGACAAGGGCTTTGGCGTGATCAAGCCATCGGGCAGCGACCAGACCGTGGCCTTGCTCACGGCTGACCGTGTGTTGGTATTGCCCAAGGAGATGCCACCGAAACTGTGGCAATACGAACTGGGCGCCAACCCTACCGGCAAGGTAATCCCTGAGTCGGCGGATGAGGCACAACTCAAGCAGAAACTTGAGTCGTTCCTGCAGACCGCTACCAAGAGCCTGCTGGATAACACCGCAGGCGTGGTAGACGGCAAGCCGGACTAATCGCCAGGCAATAAAAAAGAGGCCTTCTTCAAGGCCTCTTTTTTTGCATCTTTTTTTTGTAGGAGCGAGCTTGCTCGCGAAAAATGCCCAGGCAACACCTTTGTTCTGGATAACCGCAGTGCGGCTGAGTTCTTCGCGAGCAAGCTCGCTCCTACAGTTATGCAATCAACGCCGTTATATCTTGCCCAGCAACAACAGAATCAACAGCACCACCAGCACCGTACCGAGAATACCCGATGGCCCATAACCCCAGTTGCGCGAGTGCGGGAACACCGGTAGGCCGCCGACCAGCAGGAGGATCAGAACAATGATAAGAATGAGGCTCATAGGTTGTTTTCCTTATTCGTCTTCTGAAAAGACCTGATTGTTAATTGTCAGAGCCGCACATCTAAAACGGCTGCCTTAACCAATCCGACTCCTGCACTTTGCAGAAAATTCCCTGTTTTTTTAAAGCGATTTGGCCACTGGCTTATTTCCTTTTTAATTGTAGTGCGGCTTCGCACTTAGTTTAAAAAGATTGAACTAACCCCAGGCCCTGGCATCCGACCGGGCCCTTGGTTTGCCCGCGGCATTCAGCAACTTGATGGTGCATGGGGCGGTGAATAACCTTCGCTACACTGGCGCGTACTTCTTCCCTGAACCACAAGGCTACTTCCTATGCAAAATCGCATGATGATCACTGGCGCCGGATCCGGCCTGGGTCGCGAAATCGCTCTGCGCTGGGCCCGCGAAGGTTGGCAACTGGCCTTGTCGGATGTCAGTGAGCCGGGTTTGCAGGAAACCCTCGCGCTGGTGCGCCAGGCCGGTGGCGATGGCTTTATCCAGCGCTGCGACGTGCGTGACTACAGCCAGCTCACTGCCTTTGCCCAGGCCTGCGAAGTCAAGCTGGGCGGTATCGATGTGATCGTCAACAACGCCGGGGTCGCCTCCGGTGGGTTCTTCAGTGAATTGTCCCTGGAGGATTGGGACTGGCAGATCGCAATCAACCTGATGGGCGTGGTCAAGGGCTGCAAGGCCTTCCTGCCGCTGCTGGAAAAAAGCAAGGGCCGGATCATCAACATCGCCTCGATGGCGGCGCTGATGCAAGGCCCGGCCATGAGCAACTACAACGTGGCCAAGGCTGGTGTGGTGGCGCTTTCGGAAAGCCTGTTGGTGGAACTCAAGCAGCAGGAAGTCGGGGTACATGTGGTTTGCCCGTCGTTCTTCCAGACCAACCTGCTGGACTCGTTCCGCGGCCCCACCCCGGCGATGAAGGCCCAGGTCGGCAAGCTGCTGGAAAGCTCGCCGATCACGGCGGCGGACATCGCCGATTACATCTACCAGCGCGTGGCGGCCGGTGAGTTCATGATCCTGCCCCACGAACAAGGGCGGATGGCCTGGGTCTTGAAGCAGAAAAACCCGCAGTTGCTGTATGACGAAATGACCAGCATGTCGGAAAAAATGCGCGCCAAGGCCCAATCGGTCAAAAGTTAACGGGCGCAGGGGCAAGTGTGGTTCAGGCGCTTGTTGTGGCTAGGGGGCTTGCCCCCTAGCCACAGAGTAAACGGTGTGTTTGGTTTTTTGCTCTTTTGCGGCGTTTTTTATATTTGTCTGTCAGTAAAGTTAACCAAGGCTTGTAGGGGAGGTCTGTTTAGCTGGCAAGGCATTGATGGGGCATGGGGGAGGGCGCATGGTCGATGTCCGGTAACTTTCAAAGGACAAACGGCATGCTGGTACTTAGCCGCACCGTAGGCGAAATCATTTCCATCGGCGATCACATCACCCTGCGGATCCTGGAGGTCAACAACTTCCAGGTGAAACTCGGCGTGGAAGCGCCGGCAGGGGTCAATGTGCATCGGGCGGAGGTCTACGAAAAGATCCGCAACCTGCAGGGACAGCCGGTGCCCGTGGCCAACCCTTAGTCGAACAGATGCTTGGGCACGTCGTGCTTGAGCATCAGTTGGCACTGTTCACTCTCCGGATCGAAAACGATCAGCGCCTGGCCCTTGGTCAACGCCTGGCGTACGCGCAGTACGCGGGTTTCCAGGGGCGTGTCGTCGCCGTTATCGGTGCCGTCGCGGGTGACGAAGTCTTCAATGAGGCGGGTCAGGGTGTCGACTTCAAGTGCATCGTGGGGAATCAGCATACAAGCCTCAAATGGTTGATCCCGGCGATCCTACTGTGCCGGGATCATTGTTGCCAGCTTCAGGATTTCTGCCCGACCAGGCTATCCACCGACGGCACGCGGGTGTCGCTCTCCATTTGCGTCTCGTGCTCCAGTTGATGGCTGAAGCGGTCCAGGGAACCCTGGGCGGGCTGGGCATCGCTGGCAAATACCGGAGGGCTGAGGATGTAGGCGCCAAGCAGGCGACTCAATGCCGCCAGGCTGTCGATATGGGTCCGCTCGTAACCGTGGGTCGCATCGCAGCCGAAGGCCAGCAGCGCCGTGCGGATATCGTGCCCGGCCGTCACGGCCGAGTGGGCATCGCTGAAGTAATAGCGAAACAGATCGCGGCGTACCGGCAATTCATGGTCGGCGGCCAGGCGCAGCAGGTGACGGGACAAATGATAGTCGTAGGGCCCGCCGGAATCCTGCATCGCGACGCTCACGGCATGCTCGCTGGAGTGCTGGCCGGGGGCGACCGGTGCAATGTCGATGCCGACGAATTCGCTGACATCCCAGGGTAATGCCGCCGCCGCGCCGCTGCCGGTTTCTTCGGTGATGGTGAACAGCGGGTGGCAGTCGATCAGTAACGGTTCACCGCTGTCGACGATCGCCTTGAGCGCCGCCAGCAAGGCGGCGACCCCGGCTTTGTCATCCAGGTGACGGGCGCTGATATGGCCGCTCTCGGTGAACTCCGGCAGCGGGTCGAAGGCCACGAAGTCGCCGACACTGATCCCCAGGGAGTCGCAATCGGCACGAGTGGTGCAGTAGGCATCCAGGCGCAGTTCTATATGGTCCCAACTGATCGGCATTTCATCCACGGCGGTATTGAACGCGTGCCCGGAAGCCATCAGCGGCAGGACGCTGCCACGGATCACGCCATTGTCGGTGAACAGGCTCACGCGGCTGCCTTCGGCAAAGCGGCTGGACCAGCAGCCCACGGGGGCCAGGGTCAGGCGGCCATTGTCCTTGATCGCCCGCACGGCAGCGCCGATGGTGTCCAGGTGCGCGGAAACCGCGCGGTCCGGGCTGTTTTGCTGGCCCTTGAGGGTGGCGCGGATGGTCCCGCGACGGGTCATTTCAAAGGGGATGCCCAGTTCTTCGAGACGCTCGGCGACGTAACGCACGATGGTGTCGGTAAAGCCGGTGGGGCTGGGGATCGCGAGCATTTCCAGCAGCACTTTCTGCAGGTAGTTGAGATCCGGTTCGGGGATGGTTCGGGTCATGGAAACTCCTGATGAGTTGAGGGCATCGATGGTTTCGATGAGGGGGCTGAGGGTATTGGGTGCCTGGGCTGGCCTCATCGCGGGCAAGCCCGCTCCTACAGTTGATCGCGTACCACTGTGGGAGCGGGCTTGCCCGCGATGAGGGCCGACCAGTCAACGCCTATCTCAAGCCGTGGACTGACTATGGGGAAACAACAGATCCACGAATTTCTCCGCAGTCGGTTGCGGTTCATGATTGGCCAAGCCGGCGCGTTCATTGGCTTCGATAAATACATATTCCGGCTGGTCGGCGGCCGGCACCATCAGGTCCAGGCCCACCATGGGAATGTCGAGGGCGCGAGCGGCACGCACGGCAGCGTCTGCCAGGGTCGGGTGCAGGATCGCCGTGACATCTTCCAGGCAACCGCCGGTGTGCAGGTTGGCGGTGCGCCGCACGGCCAGCACTTCGCCGGAAGGCAAGATGCTGTCGTAGTCGTAACCCGCCGCTTTCAAGGTGCGCAGGGTTTCGTCGTCCATGGGGATGCGGCTTTCGCCATCGGTGGCCGCCTGGCGTCGGCGGCTTTGCACTTCGATCAACGCACCGACGCTGTGCTTGCCGTCACCGATCACCTGGGCCGGGCGGCGGATGGCGGCGGCCACCACTTCAAAACCAATGACCAGGATGCGCAGGTCCAGGCCTTCGTGGAAGCTCTCCAGCAATACCCGCGAGTCAAACTGGCGCGCCGCCTCGATAGCGCTTTGCACTTCTTCGATGGTCTGCAAGTCCACGGCCACGCCCTGGCCCTGTTCCCCGTCCAGCGGCTTGACCACGATGCGCTGGTGTTCGTCGAGGAACTCCAGGTTATCGTCGGCGCTGGCGGCCAGTTGCTGCGACGGTAATTTCAAACCGGCGGCGCTCAGGGTCTTGTGGGTCAGGCTCTTGTCCTGGCACAGGGTCATGCTGATGGCGCTGGTCAGGTCGCTCAACGACTCGCGGCAGCGCACCCGCCGCCCGCCATGGCTGAGGGTAAACAGCCCGGCATCGGCGTCATCTACCTGCACGTCGATCCCGCGTCGGTGGGCTTCTTCGACAATGATCCGCGCATAGGGATTGAACCCCGCCTGAGGCCCCGGGCCGAGGAACAGCGGTTGGTTGATGCCATTCTTGCGCTTGATCGCGAAGGTGGTAAGGGCACGAAAGCCGAGCTTGGCGTAGAGGCTTTTCGCCTGGCGATTGTCATGCAATACCGACAGGTCCAGGTAACTCAGGCCACGGCTCATAAAGTGCTCGATCAGATGGCGCACCAGCACTTCACCGACCCCCGGCCGCGAGCATTGCGGGTCTACGGCCAGGCACCAGAGGCTGCTGCCGCTTTCCGGATCGTGGAAGGCCTTTTGATGATTGAGGCCCATGACGCTGCCGATCACCGCGCCGCTGTCTTCGTCCTCGGCCAGCCAGTACACCGGGCCACCTTGATGGCGCGGGGTCAACAGGTTGGCATCCACCGGCAACATGCCGCGGCCCTGGTACAGGCGATTGACGGCCTGCCAGTCGGCTTCGCTCTGTACTCGACGAATGCGGAAGCCACGAAACACCCGGGTCGCCGGGCGGTAGTCGGTGAACCACAGGCGCAGGGTGTCGGACGGATCAAGGAACAACTGTTGCGGATCGATCCCGAGGATCTGCTGGGGAGCGGCCACATACAGGGCGATATCCCGTTCCCCCGGCTGCTCGTTGAGCAACTCCAGGGCCAGGCTCGCCGGGTCAGGGAAGGTATGGCCAATCAACAATCGGCCCCAGCCGCAATGCACGGCGATGGGTTGCGCGCTGGGTTCGCTGCCGTCTTCGGCCAGGCGCGCTTGCAAGCGCTCGTAGGAAGGCGCCTGGCCGCGCAGCAGGCGTTGGCTGTAGGCCGTGGCGTGAGGTTTCATCAATCAGAGTCCTTGTTCGCTGAGCCACAGGTTCAGCGCTGCCAATTGCCACAGCTTGGAGCCGCGCAGCGGGGTCAGTTGGCCTTGTGGATCGGTGAGCAGGCGGTCGAGCATCGCCGGGTTGAACAGGCCGCGATCCTGGCTGGGGTCTAGCAGCAGGTCGCGCACCCAGTTCAAGGTGTCACCCTGCAAGTGCTTGAGGCCGGGCACCGGGAAGTAGCCTTTCTTGCGGTCGATGACCTCACTGGGGATGACCCGGCGCGCCGCTTCCTTGAGTACTTGCTTGCCGCCGTCCGGCAGCTTGAATTTACCCGGCACTCGGGCCGACAACTCCACCAGGCGGTAGTCGAGGAACGGCGTACGGGCTTCCAGGCCCCAGGCCATGGTCATGTTGTCCACGCGCTTGACCGGGTCGTCCACCAGCATCACCGTGCTGTCCAGGCGCAGGGCCTTATCCACCGCGGCATCGGCCCCCGGCTGTGCGAAATGTTCGCGCACGAAGTCGCCGGCGGCGTCATTGGCGGTCAGCCATTGCGGCGCGACAGTGGCGGCGTAATCGTCGTAGCTGCGATCAAAAAACGCATCGCGATAGGCAGCGTAAGGATCGCTGGCCCCGTCCACCTGCGGGTACCAGTGATAGCCGGCAAACAACTCATCGGCTCCCTGGCCGCTTTGCACTACCTTGCAATGCTTGGCCACTTCCCGGGACAGCAGGTAGAAGGCGATGCAGTCATGGCTGACCATCGGTTCGCTCATGGCGCGGAACGCGGCCGGCAGTTGCTCGATGATCTCGCTTTCGGCGATGCGCAATTGGTGATGCTGGGTGCCGTAGTGTTTGGCGATCAGGTCCGAATACTGGAATTCGTCACCACGTTCGCCGCCGGCATCTTCAAAACCGATGGAGAAGGTCGACAGGTCCTGCACGCCCACTTCCCGCAACAGGCCCACGAGCATGCTCGAATCCACCCCGCCCGAGAGCAGCACGCCCACATCCACCGCGGCGCGTTGACGGATCGCCACGGCTTCGCGGGTGCTGTCGAGCACGCGGTCGGTCCAGTCTTCCAGGGTCAGGTTTTTTTCATCCTCATGGGGGCCGTAGGGCAGGGTCCACCAGGTTTTCTGCTCGGTGGTGCCGTTGGCATCGATACGCATCCAGCTGGCAGGCGGCAGTTTTTCGATACCCGCGAGCAACGTGCGCGGCGCGGGCACCACGGCATGGAAATTCAGGTAGTGGTTGAGCGCCACCGGGTCGAGGATCGGGTTGATATCGCCGCCCTTGAGCAGCGCTGGCAACGCCGAGGCAAAACGCAGGCGCTGGCCGGTGCGCGACAGGTACAAGGGCTTCACGCCCAGGCGGTCACGGGCGATGAACAGGCGCTGGCTGTCGCGCTCCCAGATCGCGAAGGCGAACATGCCGTTGAGCTTGGGCAGCAGTGCTTCGCCCCAGGCGTGGTAGCCCTTGAGCAGCACTTCGGTATCGCCACCGGAATAAAACGCGTAACCCAGGGCTTCGAGTTCGCTGCGCAATTCGGGGAAGTTATAGATCGCGCCGTTGAAGGCCAGGGACAGGCCCAACTGGGCATCGACCATCGGTTGGGCGGAGCCATCCGACAGGTCCATGATTTTCAGGCGCCGATGGCCCAGGGCAATCGGCCCTTGGGCATGGAAACCCCACGCGTCGGGGCCGCGAGGGGCCAAGTGATGGGTGATGCGCTCAATGGCTGCCAGGTCGGCAGGTTGGGCATCGAAACGTAACTCTCCAGCTAATCCGCACATAAATTCCTTACCGGTTTTTCCGTTGGGGAGGGATAAAAACGCACCCGTCAATACGGCGGGTACCCAGAGACTGACCCCATCCGTGTTGCGGGAGTTTTAGAACAATGCGTTATAAGGCAAATGGCCTGCGCTGTTTTTGCAGCGGGTATCGCACGCCGTGGCCTGGCGTTGAAGGGCGGTATATAGATAGGCAATGACATACAAATAGTGGGCGGTTCAGCGGGCTGAACGCCCTGCTATTCGAATCGGTTTTCAGGCGCGATGGGCTTAGGGTGTGGAGCCATGTTCAACGTCATAAGGGACGTGGTAGATGACACAAACACCCGAGCAAAAACAGGCCCCCCGCGTTGTGGCGCCAGAGGAGCGGTTGCGGGCCCTGCTGGATATCACCGGGCACCTGGACAAGGCGCAGACCCTGATCGAGACGTTGCCGACGTGGTTGGAGGCGGCCACGCCCGGCGCTCTTGAAGCCCTGGAAAAGGCCCACGCGGAAAGTGAGGCACCCCGCCAGCGCGCGCGCCGGCTGCTCAACCGCGTCAAGCCCCTGGATACGTTTTGCGCCGAGCAACTCACAACCTTTTTGGCCACCAAGGCGCTGAACACCCTGGATATCCACCACGACACACTGGAGGTGCCCACACGCAACCTGAGTGGGGTCGGCCCGGATCTGGGCGGCCTGTTGATAGAAACCGTGAACCTGCAAAAGCACAGCCTGTTGCAGGCCGCCATGCAGAACTTTGCGGCGGCCAGTGCCGCACCCGGTGGCCTGCCGCAGGCCGCCGTGGTGCGTGTCGGCGCAAAACGGCTGGCATCGCCGACGTTGACCGCTGCGCAGTTTGTGCAGTATTGCCGTGAGCTGGACCTGGGGGCCGCCTACCAGGCGCATATTCGCGAGATCTTCAATCTGCCCGCCCCCGAAGAAGGGCCGGTCGACCCCACGCGCGGTTACAACCCGGCACTCGCCGCGATTGGTCAATCGCGGTGCATGGACATGCAGGTTGATCTGCACATTGCCTACGCCAGGCGCGATCTCGACGAAGCCACTTACCGGCTGTTGCAGCAACTGATCTGCGCGGATTTTCCCGCGAGCGAGGTCACATCGATGTTGCTCGATGGCAAACCATTGGCCTGGCATGGGGTGAGTATCAATGAGGTTTGCATCTGGAGCGTGTTGATATTTTCCCATCACACCTACGACGCTTTTGCCAGCGGGCCGTTTCTGGTGTACATGCCCAACGAGCCGGTCAGGCCGTGGTACCGGTATGCGTCGCTGGAGGATTTCAAGCTCTACCTGACCCTCAAGCTTCAGGTGAAAAGCTACCGCCTTTTTTTTAACGGCTACCTCGACGAGGCGCAGCGCTTCGATTTTTTCCAGCGGTTCGACCGCACCCGCACCCTTTACGCCGTAGAACCGTTGCCGGTCATCGGTAACTTGTCGGCGTTTTTTTTCAGTGCCTATGTGACTAAGTTGCAACTGGACGCGCAGGTCCTGGCGGTGCCCAAGGCGCAAGTCGACGAAGAGGCCCGCCAGCAGCGCTTGCAGGACTACATGGATGTCGGCCTGACCGTATTGAACGTGGCCGGCCTGGTCGTGCCGCTGTTGGGCCAGTTGATGATGGGCGTGGCGGTCGGCCAACTGCTGGGCGAGGTGTTCGAGGGGGTTGAGGACTGGCGCCACAATGACCGTCAGGAAGCGCTGAAGCATTTGGTCAATGTCGCAGAAAACCTCGCCACCATGGCGTTGTTCGCCGCCGGTGCCAGCGTAGTGGGGCGACTGCGACAGACGCAGGCCAATGCGCAGCGGTTCTTCGACGGGATGGAAGCCGTCAAGCTAGGGGACCGCAGTTCGCGCTTGTGGCGCGGTCGCATGATGCCTTATCGCCAGGCGCTGGACATTACAGGAATGGTGGCCAGCCCCAGGGGCGTCTATCAGATCCTTGGGCAGTCCTATGTCAAGGTCGAGGGCTCGCTGTACGCCATTGCCTTTGATGAACCCACCGGTTACTGGCGGGCCTTGCACCCGCTGCGCGAGTCGGCGTATCGCCCGTTCCTGACCCACAATCGTCAGGGCGGCTGGCAGTTCACCTTTGAGCGTTTGCACGAATGGCGTGACCCCGAGTACCTGCTCAAACGCCTGGACCCCAGCCTCGCAGACCTGCCCGACGGCCATCTGAAAGATATTGCCAGCGTCACCGACATGACCACGCCCCGCCTGCAGCAACTGGCCCTGGAAAGCCTGCCGCTGCCGGAGCGCTTTCGGGAGTGTGCAATGCGGTTCAACCTCAATCAAAAGGTCCGGGATCTGCTCTGGCAACTGGAGCACCAGCCGTCCCCGGATCCGAGCACGGCGCATACCCAGTTGCTGGCGCTGCCCATGGTCGAAGGCTGGCCCCAGGGAAGGTTTTTCGAGGTGCTGGACCACGAGGGTGTATTGCTTGAGCGCTACCCTGACACGGCACCGTTCGACTATGAAGACCTGAGTATTCACATTACCGAACAGCAGTTGAGCGAAGGCAAGGTCATCTCCACGACGCTGGCGGCACTGGACGCCGATGAGAGCCAGCAATTGCTGGGCGGGGTGTATTCGGCGCAGGCGGCGCCCGCGGTATTGAGGCGGCGTTTGGCTGCCGCCCTCAGGCCCAATCATCGGCGGGTGTACGAAAAGCTGTACGAGGATTACGACAGGCTCGACCTGGGTGATCATGGCCTGCTCAAGCAGCACTACCCGCAGTTACCGACCCGCCTGGCGTGGGAGGTCATGACTGGCATCCCGACCGAACAACGCTGGGCATTGCGGCGCACCGGGCGGATCCCGCTGCTGGTGGCGCAGCGGGCGCGGGAAACCCTGGAAACGCTGTATGAAGATCAGGCCGTGCTCGGCTTGCATCTGCCGGAGCTGGCGGATGAGGCAACGTGGCGCCTGGCGCTGGGGTTGTTCGACGGACTGCCGGGCTGGCCCGAAGATGTTTTTCTGCAATTGCGCCAAGCGTCAGCGACGGGGCGGGTGCTGGGGCAGGCGGGCAACCAGGCCGCTGTATTTACACGGACGTTGATTCATTCGGCCAAGGGTTTTGAAACCCTCGACTCACAGGGCGTGGTGGCGGGCAAGGCATTCGGCGGGCCACAGGGTTTCTATCAGGCCGTTCTCGAGAGCCTGGCACCCGCACAGCGCGCAAGGTTGCAACTGGAGGGAAGCAGCGCCGACGTTCAGTTGCGTAATAAAGTCATATTCAAGGCGCGGGATGAACGCGGCCAGCTTTCCCGTTACCTCTGGCCTGAACGGGCGGCGCTGCCCGAGCAACCGGTGGCCTGCGTGCAGGCGATGAGGAAGGAGCAGGTCAAGCATCCGCTGGAACTGGTGCGCAAGGTGCGCAAGCTCTACCCGTTGTTTGATGAGGCGCGCATCGCGACCTTCCTCCAGGGGCTGGGGCCGGATCACCTGGCCCGGGCCAAGGCGGTTCGCGCGCTTGAACAGCAGTACGAGGCCCTGCGCCGTGCGCTCAAGCTGTGGTGCAGCGAGACGGCTTCGCTGGAGAAACTACCCAACCCCGTGGCGGACTATCGCTGGAGCCGCCTGCAATCGGCGCAGACGATCAAGCGCTGCTGGCAATCGGCGATGCTGCTGGCCGATGCATACGGTGAAAAGGTTCCCAGCCTGAGCCTCGATGGTATGGCCGTTGGCCCTTTGCCGACATTGCCTGCGAGCATCCGATTTGACGCCATCGAGCAACTGTCGCTCAAGCGCATGGGACTCAACGATGACGTTGCCTACTTTCTCAAGCACTTCAAAGGTCTACGTTCGCTGGAGCTGACCGGTAACGAGCTGACGCTTTTGCCCGAAGCGCTGTCCCAGATGCCTGAACTGCAACGCTTGTACTTGAACGGCAACCGCTTGCAACTCACCGAATACACACGGGCCAAGCTCGCGGATATGCGCGGGCTCAGGGTCTTGAACCTCAGCGACAACCCGTTGATCGATCCGCCGCTGGTCAGTCGGATGTTTGAGTTGCGCCATCTGGTCCTGAGCAATTGCCGGCTCAAGGATTTGCCCAGTGGGCTGCTGCGCATTCCTAATCTGGAAAGTGTTGACCTGCGTGACAATGACATCGCCCAGTTGCCCGGCTGGCTCTTCACCCAGACGCGGCAAAGGGCCGAGGTGATTAACTTGCGCCACAACCCGCTGGATTCGCGCAGTCAACTGTTGTTGAGCAACTTTCGCAACAGCGTGGGGGTGGGCATGGGGTTTATCGAGGACGATATCGCCCGGCTCAACGAGCAGCGCGCCCGGGAGCTATGGTTGACGCAGGATGGGGCCACGGGGGTGGCCGAGAAGGAGCAGGCCTGGAAGGGACTCAATGATGAACCCGGTTCCGACGGCCTGTTCAAGCTGCTGGCCGAGCTGGGGGGCACGGCCGATTCGATGCAGGTGCGTGAAGATATGGCGCGTCGGGTATGGCGGGTACTGGATGCCGCTGCCGCCGATGTGAAATTGCGCGAAGAGATTTTTGAGCGTGCCGGCACACCGTTGAATTGTGACGACGCCGCCGCAGTGAGTTTCAGCAATCTGGAAGTATTGGTTGAGGTCAACGAAGCAACCAGGCTGTTGGAAGGCGGGCAGATGAATGCCAAATCGTTGTTGCGCCTGGGCAAGGGCCTGTTCCGCCTTGAGCAACTGGAGGGCATGGCCCGCGCCCATAGCAACGAGCATCCTCTGTCGGACCCGCTGGAGGTCAGCCTTGCGTACCGTACCGGGCTGGTCGATCAGTTTTACTTGCCGGGCCAACCCCGGCACATGCGCTTTTCCCGATTGGGCGGGGTCACGCCGCAGGCGTTGCGCACTGCCGAGTCTCGGTTGCGGGCAGCCGAGTTGTCGCCGGCGCTGCAGAAGTTTCTGGTGGAGCTGCCATTCTGGGTCGGCTATCTCAAGCGCACCTTCAGTCGTGGGTTCGAGCAGGTGAACGAGCCCTACGACCAGCGCCTGCAAGCGGTGTTCGACCAGGGCCTGACCCTGGATGACGCTTCCTATCGCGACCAGATGAATGAGGTGCTCAGGGAGCAGAGGCTGGCCGAACAAGCAGAGCTGGAACGCCTCACCGAGGAGGCGTTGAAATACCAAGAGTTGGTCGGCTGCGGTTTGCCGTTAGCTTGAATGCCCGGTCACATTGCTGCGCACCAACGTGCGCAGGGCAAAACGATTCGGGTGGCAGGCTTCGGCCACGCTTCGGGGCAAGGGCAGTGGCTCGTTGTCGAGCCAGGCGGCGAGTAGCTCGGCGCTCAACGGTGCGGTGATCAGCCCACGGGAGCCATGGCCGCTGTTGACGTACAGGCCGTCCAGCCACGGGCAGGCTATGTCGGGCGTCTGGCGCGCATCCTTGCGCAGGGCCGCGTAGGCCTCGGCGAAGGCCGGGCTGTCGGCCAACGGCCCGACAATCGGCAGGTAGTCCGGGCTGGTACAGCGGAACGCGGCACGGCCTTGCAGGGTGTCCGGGGCGAGGCTGGAGGCTTGCAGGCGGGCGGCCAGGTCGGGCGAGATGGCCGCAAGCAGGGCCAGGTTGCCCGCGTGGTCGGCGGCGGTGGCAGTCAAGTCGTCGCTCTTGAAATCGAAGCTGGCCCCCAGCGTGTGTTCACCCAGGCGAGGCGGGGCCACGTAGCCTTCGGCGCAAACCACGGTGGCCAGGCTTTGACTGCTGCCGGTCTGTGGCACGCGGGTGATTTGCCCGCGGATCCGTTTGAGGGGCAATTGGGCACTCGCCGCAAAGCGCTTGACCTCGGCCGCCCCGGCCAGCACCACCACCGGTGCGCTGGACAGCAACCGCTCGCCGTCAAAGGCTTGCCATTGGTCATCGACCTTGCGCAGGTCCAGGGCATCATGATGGGTCAGGATCTCGATGCCCGGCTGACGCGCCTGCCATTCGCACAATGCGGGCGGGTGGACCCAGCCGCCCTCGGGGTAGAACAAGCCGCCCGACTCAAGGCCGATACCGGCCTGCGCCTGCGCCTGCTGCTGATCCAGTTGATGGACCAACTGCGGATCGAAGGCTGCTGCCAATTGCGCCTGGCGTGCGGCTTCCTTGGAATTGAAGGCCAGTTGCAAGACCCCGCAATTGTCCCAGTCGAGCCCGCGCTGCAAATGCTGGAGCAGGCGGCGGGTATGACCAAAACCACTGACAATCATCTGCGACAGCGCGGTGCCATGGGCGGACAACTTGAGGTACAGCACACCCTGAGGATTGCCTGAGGCTTCTTGCGCCAGGCTGTCATGGCGCTCCAGCAGGCTGACCTGCCAACCCCGCGCCGCAAGGCTGGCCGCGGTGGTGCAACCGGCCATGCCGCCGCCGATGACCAGGGCCCGGCGTTCACCGCGGTGCGCCAGCGGGCGGGCGAACCAGGGCTTGATCGCTGGCGGCGCGGGTGTTTGCGACGGCCAGCCGAGGAATTCGCCACGCAGGATTTCCCACTTGTGACCGATGCCCGGCGTGCGCTTCATCTTGAACCCGGCGCCATTGAGCAGGCGCCGCACCCAGCCGGTGCTGGTGAAGGTACTGATCGTCGAGCCCGGTGCCGCGAGTCGGGCCAGTTCGGCAAACAGTTCGGCGGTCCACATGTCGGGGTTTTTCGCCGGGGCAAAGCCGTCGAGAAACCACGCATCGACCTGCGCGTCCAGTTGTGGCAGTTGCTCCAGGGCATCGCCAATCAACAGCGTCAGGGTCACGCGTCCTGCGTCCAGCACCAGGCGCTGGAAGCCCTGGTGAATGGCCACGTATTGCGCCAGCAGTTGTTCGGCCCACGGCTTGAGTTCCGGCCACAGGCCCAGGGCGCGTTGCAGGTCGGCATGGCTCAGGGGGTACTTTTCGACACTGACAAAATGCAGGCGGGCGCCGGGCGCTGCGTGCTGGTCAAACAGCCGCCAGGCGCACAGGAAATTCAACCCGGTACCAAAGCCGGTCTCGCCGATCACCAGCCGCCCACCCTCGGGCAGCGCGGCAAAGCGCTGCTGCAGGTGGTTCTGTTCAAGGAACACATAACGGGTTTCGTCCAGGCCCGACTGGTCGGAGAAGTACACGTCGTCGAAGACCCGCGAGCGCGGGCGTCCCTGGTCGTCCCAGTCAAGCTGGGCATTTGGCGATACGGGGTTCATGGGCAACTCGGCAAAGACAAGGCGGCCATTCTAGCCGATCGCGGGAGCGCCGGCCGATCCGCGCCGGCCTGTGGTGGTAGCCCGCTGATGGTTGCACGCAAAAAACCTCTGTAAAGCACCCGCTAACGATCAACTATCTGCGTAAATTCAAAGGCTTGCGTCGGGTTATGGTGAATGGCTGATTAACGGGCAATAAAGGACATTGCGCATGCCGGACCAGGATGATTTGACCAAGACATGTACTCAATTGACGCAGCGCCAGTTACAGGCGGCGTTGCTGGAAATCACCCGCGACCTGTCCAAGGCCGAGGTCCTGCAAAAGCGCCTGCCGGGCTGGATGTTGAACGCCCCCAAAGGGGTACTGGAGGCGCTGGAGCGGGAGGCCGCGCAGCTTGACGAGGCCAGGGCCGCCGTCGCGGGACGCTTGCGCCCATTGCGCTCACTGGATGAGTTTTGCAATGCGCAGTTGAAGGCCTACTGCCAGAGGCAATGGCAGGTCACGGTCGAGCCGCACAAGGACCTGTTTGTGCGGGCTTTCTACGAATACCAGAAAGGCGTGCTGCCGCTGGAGTATGTCCGCAGTGTCAAGCTGGAGCAGCAGACCCTGTTGCACATGGCCCTGCAGAACTTTACCGAGGAGGAAGCGCAAGAGGCGCATTTTGCGCCGCCGTCGCGGCTGCAATCGGGTTCAGGCCAGGGTGGGGTGATCCCTGTCTCCGTGCAGGCATTTGCCAAGGGCTGCCGGGATCTTGATGTCGGCAGCCTGTATCAGCAGCACATCAGTGACGTGTTCAACCTCGACGTTGGCGAACCCGACGATGACGCCTATTTCAATGGCGTGGCGCTGGATATCGGTTGGATGAAAACCCTGGATCTGAAAATCGACGCGCACATTGCCTGCATGCGCGGCGATATCACCCCCGCGACCTATGGCCTGTTATGCACCCTGCTGGATCGCAAGATGGACCCCGTGCAGGCCAGGGGCCTGATGTTCCAAGGGCGCCAGGTCATCTGGCAGGGCTTGAATGCGCTGGATTGCTGCCTGTGGAGTGTGCTGGTGTTCTCTGGCCGGCCGATTGCCGATTACCCGCAGGAGCCCTGTGTGGTGTACATGCCCAATGAGCCAGGGCGACCTTTTTTTGAGTACCCATCGCTCAACGACTTCAAGCTCTATCTGGATCTGAAGCTGGAAGTCAGCACCTACCGCACCTTTTTCACGGGGTACCTGGGGGAAATAGACCGGGTCGACTTTTTCCGTCGCTTTGACCAGCACCGTACCCTCGGTGTATTGGAGGCCAAGCCCATCACCACCAGCCTGGCGCAGCACTTTTTTGCCACCTACGCGGGCAAATTGCAGATCGACGCCCGGACCCTGGCGGTCCCGGTGGCGGATGTGGATGAGCAGGTGCGCAAGCAGCGTCTGCTGGACTACCTGGACGCGGGGCTGACGCTGCTCAATCTCGCCGGCTTTGTGGTTCCGGCATTGGGCCTGTTGATGACGAGCGTGGCGGTGGGGCAGATGCTCGGCGAGGTGTATGAGGGCATTGAGGATTGGCGCCGTGGCGACAAGGAGGAGGCGCTCAAGCAGTTGGTAGCCGTGGCGCAGGACATTACCTCAATGGTGTTGTTCGCTGCGGGGACCAAGGTCGTGGGCAACGTACTCAAGCGCACCCGGCAAAGCTATGCCGGTTACTTCAAGTCGCTGGAAGCGGTGCGTTCGACGGATGGACAGCCACGGCTGTGGCACCCTGACATCGGGCAGTATTCCCACGATCAACACCTGATCGACGATGTGCCTGCCGACGCCCAGGGCGTGTACAAGGTGGGCGCTCGCTCATACGTCAAAGTCGGCGACAACCTGCATCAGGTGACCTACGAGCCGCAGCAGGGTGTGTGGCGGGCCAGCCACCGTACGCGGCAGGCGGCCTATCGGCCGCCGATGGTGCACAACGGCGAGGGGGCCTGGCGTTTTTCGTTCGAGGACCCCGAGGAGTGGGAAGACCAGGACTATCTGTTTTCCCGCCTGGAGCCGAGCAGTCGCCACCCTGCGCTGGAATCGCGCAAGCTGCGGCTGGTCAAGGACATCATGGATAAGCCCCACCGCTGGGGGTATCACCTGGCGCAGGAGTGCTTGCCTTTTCCGGCACGCTTTCGTGATCTGTACGAGCGCTTCAGGCTGGAGCAGTCGATTCGCGACCTGGTCTGGCTATTGGAGCGTGGCGCTTACCTCAATGGGCCAAGTGCGACCACCCAGATGCACGCGTTGCCGCTGCTGCCGGGCTGGCCCGAGGGCCATTATTTCGAGGTGCTGGATGCCCAGGGTAGCGTTACGGCGCGTTATCCCGCCGCTGGCCCGTTTGATGCCGCCGGGCGCTTGAGCCTCTGCGAGCAGGCCGTGGCGCAGGGGCAGGTGTTTGATGTGTTGCTGTCTGGCCTGGATGCGCCACGCAAGGCCGGTCTGTTGGGCGAAGGGGTGGCCGCCAATGACGAGCACGCGGCATTGGCGCGTCAATTGCTCGCGCACCTCAAGGCTGATCGCAAACCGTTGTTTGAGCAGCTATACCAGGCCTACGACGGGCCGGTGCCCGAGGGTGGCGCGCCGTTGCGCGAGGCCTACCCGCCATTGCCCACCCGCGTGATGCGCGAGTTGATGGCCCAGGCGTCCTCCGTGGAGCTTCAAGCCCTGCGGGACAACCAGCGGGTGCCCATGGCCCTGGCAGAGTCGGTGCGCGTGAGCCTGGAGGCACAGCGCCTGGACCGTGCCCTGGCCGGTTTCGAGCAGCCGGAGTTGGCCGGTCTGGACACCCAGTGCGTGGCGGTACGCATGCTGCCGCACCTCGACGGCTGGGACAGCACACTGCAAGTGGAGTTGCGCCAGGGTTCACCCGCCGGGCCGTTGTTGGCCCTGGGGGCGAGGGAGGGCGCGAGCGTGCGTCGGGTGCTGGTCAGCTCGGGCGTGGGATTCACGCCGTTCGATGCCCACGGGGTGAGCATGGGGGCGGCCCAGGCCGGTTCCGACGGGCTGTTCGAGGCGATCCTGCAAACGCTCTCGGCTACCCAGCGCAGCGCCCTGGAGTTGCCGTTGCATCCTGGCGAAAACGCTTGGAGGCTGCGCCGCCGCCTGGCTGCCCGGGCGCAGAGCGAGCGTGTGGTGGCGGGCGAAGCTTTCTCCGATCAGGCGAGCGAGCCCCTGGCCCTGGAGGTTCCCTGTCGCATGTCTGATTCACCGGACAGCCCGCGGCCGCTGGTGGGCAAGGTACAGAAAATTTATCCCTTGTTCAGTGATGTCCAGGCAGCCGAGTTATTGCAAAGCCTGGGGACCGACGCCCTGGCCCAAGCCAAGGCCGTCGCGCGCCTGCAGGCTGACCTGAAGCTTCTGCGCTCGATCCTCAAGCACTGGAAGAACAACGTCGGCGACCTGGCGGCGCAGCCGGGCATGGCTGATATTCGTCACAGCCGCCAGCAAGTGGCCGAGCGGATCGAAGCCTGTTGGCGCCGCCAGAGCTTTGTGCTCGATGATCACCAAGTGCCCGTGCCGGGGCTGACACTGGATGGCATGCGCGTGGGGGCATTGCCGAACCTGCCCCCCGAGACCCGCTTCGACCATGTGCGGCAACTGTCCCTGAAAAACATGCGCCTGGGCGATGACGTGGCTTATTTTCTGAAGTGCTTCAAGGGCGTGCGGCGCCTGAACCTGGACCGCAACCGCCTGACCCGCCTGCCCGAGTACCTGTCGCGCATGCCCGAACTCAACAGCCTGGCCTTGCCCCATAATCAGTTGGCGCTGACTGAGTACACCCGGCGCAAGCTGGCCGACATGAGCACGTTGTGTCTGTTGGACTTGAGCCACAACCCCATCGAGTCGCATCTGGACGTAAGCAACATGCGCGACTTGCAGACCCTGTTACTGGAGGATGCCAAGCTGGTGGACCTGCCCACCGGGATCGCACGTCTGGCCCATCTGGAACAGGTCGACCTGCGCAGTAACTGGATCACGGTGCTGCCCGACTGGTTGTTCACCTCCACACGCAGGTTCAGCCAGGCGATCAATCTGGGGGGCAACCCCTTGTCCTCGACGACGATGAGCGCCCTGATCAGTTACCGCGATGCAGTGGGAATCGGTATGGGCTATGTGGAGGACGATTCGTCACGATTCACTGAGCTGAAGGCCAGGCGCACCTGGCTGCCAGACGAGGTGGCGGCGGCCGATGCCAGCAAGCGGGCGATTTGGGCCAACCTGCGCGATGACCCGGAGTCGATGCCGCTGATGGCATTGTTGGCGCAGCTCTCTGGCGCCGCCGACAGCCGTTACGTGCGCGAGGACATGACCCGGCGAGTCTGGGAGGTCTTGCAGGCGACCCATGACAGCGTCGAGTTGCGCGAGCGGGTGTTCCAATTGGTGGCCCATCCGACGAACTGTGTTGATGGCGCGACAGAGATTTTCAGCCAGGTCGAAGTGCTCAAGGCCGTGGCGAACGCCACGCGCCAGGCCAGCCGTGGGCAAGGCAACTCCGGGGTGCTGCTGAGCCTGGGGCGCGGCCTGTTTCGCCTCAGTGAACTGGAAAAGATCGCGGCGACTTACGCCACCGAACATGCCAGCGAAGACCCGCTGGAGGTGAGCCTGGCGTATCGGGTCGGCCTGGCGAAGATCCTGCAGTTGCCGGGGCAACCCAAGCACATGCGCTTCGGGTCATTGGCTGACTTGACCAGCGAGAACCTGGAGCGTGCGCATGAGCAAGTCCTGATCGCCGAGCTGTCGCCGGTGTTTTTGCGGTTTATTGCCCAACTGTCGTTCTGGAAGGCCCATCTCAAGCAGCAGTTTCCCGAGACGTTCAGGCGTGCGACCGAGCCATTTGATGGGCAGCAGCAGACGCTTTTCGAGAACAGTCAAAACCTCACCGATGGCGAATACCTGGCGCAAATGGAAGGCCTGCGCGCGCCGCGCAGGCAGGCGATCAACGAGGTGATGGAACGCCTGACCCAGCAGATGATGAAGTATCAGGACCTGAACATCTGCCATCTGCCGGAAGACTAGCCGCCAGGGTTGCGGATTGATCCACGGCAAGCCCTATGGAATTGCTTGCCCGCCTTGCAGCCCAATCCGCTAGTCTTGATCCATCTTGGAAGGGAGTCGCCCATGTTCGAATCCGCAGAAATTGGTCACGCCGTCGATAAAGACACTTACGACGCGCAAGTCCCGGCATTGCGTGAAGCCTTGCTGGAGGCGCAGTTCGAGTTGCACCAGCAGGGACGCTTCCCGGTAATCGTCCTGATCAATGGCGTCGAAGGCGCCGGCAAGGGCGAGACGGTCAAGCTGCTCAACGAATGGATGGACCCGCGCCTGATCGAAGTGCGCACCTTCGACCAGCAGACCGACGAAGAACTGGCGCGCCCGCCGGCCTGGCGCTATTGGCGGCAATTGCCGGGCAAGGGGCGCATGGGGGTGTTCTTCGGCAACTGGTACAGCCAGATGTTGCAGGCGCGGGTTCATGGGCAGATCAAGGATGCGCGGCTGGACCAGGCCATCGCCGGGGCCGAACGCCTGGAGCAGATGCTCTGCGATGAAGGGGCGCTGATCTTCAAGTTCTGGTTCCATCTGTCCAAGAAGCAAATGAAGGCACGGCTCAAGGCCTTGCAGGACGACCCGCTGCACAGCTGGCGCATCAGCCCGCTGGACTGGCAGCAGTCCGAGACCTACGACAAGTTTGTGCATTTTGGTGAGCGCGTGCTGCGCCGCACCAGCCGGGACTACGCGCCCTGGCATGTGATCGAAGGCGTCGACGCCAATTACCGTGGGCTGACAGTGGGCAAGATCCTGCTGGAAAGCCTGCAAAATGCCCTGAAGGTGCCCAAAACCAAGGCCAGCGGTATCCAGCCGGCGCCATTGCCATCATCCGTGGACCAGATGAACCTGCTCGACAGCCTGGACATGACCCAGCGCCTGGAGAAGGACGACTACGAGGAACAACTGATTACCGAACAGGCGCGGCTTTCGGGCCTGATGCGCGACAAACGCATGCGCAAGCACGCGCTGGTCACGGTTTTCGAAGGTAACGACGCGGCGGGCAAGGGCGGGGCGATCCGCCGGGTGGCGGCGGCGCTGGACCCGCGCCAATACCGCATCGTACCGATTGCCGCGCCCACCGAAGACGAACGGGCCCAGCCGTACCTGTGGCGTTTTTGGCGGCAGATCCCGGCGCGGGGCATGTTCACCGTGTTTGACCGCTCCTGGTATGGCCGCGTGCTGGTGGAGCGGATCGAAGGCTTTTGCAGCACTGCGGACTGGATGCGCGCCTACGCCGAGATCAACGATTTCGAGGAGCAACTGCGCGACGCCGGGGTGATCGTGGTCAAGTTCTGGCTGGCCATTGACAAGGACACCCAACTGGAGCGCTTCCAGGCGCGCGAACAAATCCCCTTCAAGCGCTTCAAAATCACCGAAGACGACTGGCGCAACCGCGACAAGTGGGATGCCTACCGGGCAGCGGTGGGCGACATGGTGGACCGCACCAGCACCGAGATCGCCCCCTGGACCCTGGTGGAGGCCAACGACAAGCGCTGGGCGCGGGTCAAGGTATTGCGCACCATCAACCTGGCGCTGGAAGAGGCGTTCGCCAAGTCCGATAAACACGACAAAAAGAAGAAGCATAAGTAGGCGCGAGCTTGGCTCCTACAGGGTTAGCGCCATGCTTTTGCATACGCCAGGTGAATGATCGTCGCGATCGCCTGGCGCTGGATCTATCCTCGATCTGTCTCCCAACAACGACAAGATTGAGGTAGCCCATGCGTGAAGTAGTGATCGTCGACAGCGTGCGAACCGGCCTGGCCAAGTCCTTTCGCGGCAAGTTCAACCAGACCCGCCCCGATGACATGGCCGCGCATTGCGTCAACGCCTTGCTCACCCGCAACGGCATCGACCCGGCCAGTGTCGAGGATTGCATCGTCGGCGCCGGTTCCAACGAAGGAGCCCAGGGCTACAACATCGGCCGCAACGTGGCAGTGCTGTCGCGCCTTGGCACCGGCACCGCGGGCATGACCCTCAACCGTTTCTGTTCTTCGGGGCTGCAGGCGATTGCCATCGCGGCGAACCAGATTGCCTCGGGTTGCAGCGACATCATTGTTGCCGGTGGCGTCGAATCCATCAGCCTGACCATGAAAAGCGTGAATACCGACAACCTGATCAACCCCTTGCTCAAGGAGCAGGTGCCGGGCATCTATTTCCCCATGGGCCAGACTGCCGAAATTGTCGCCCGGCGCTATAACGTCAGCCGCGAGGAGCAGGACCTGTACGCCCTGCAAAGCCAGCAGCGCACCGCCCAGGCCCAGGCTGACGGGCTGTTTGATGATGAAATCGTAGCCATGGCGGTCAAGTACAAGGTCGAGGATAAAAACACCGGCGAGGTACAGATTCTTGATGGCGTGGTCGATCGCGACGATTGCAACCGCCCAGACACCACCCTGGCCAGCCTCAGCGGGCTCAAGCCGGTGTTTGCCGAGGATGGCTCGGTGACGGCAGGCAACTCTTCGCAATTGTCCGACGGCGCATCGATGACCCTGGTGATGAGCCTGGAAAAAGCCCTGGAACTGGGGCTCAAGCCCAAGGCGTTTTTCCGCGGGTTTACCGTTGCCGGTTGCGAGCCGGACGAGATGGGCATCGGCCCGGTGTTCTCGGTGCCCAAATTGCTCAAGGCCCGTGGCCTGCAGGTGGCGGACATTGACCTGTGGGAACTCAACGAGGCGTTTGCTTCGCAGTGCCTGTATGCGCGTAATCGCCTGGAAATCGACAATGCCAGGTACAACGTCAACGGTGGTTCGATCTCCATTGGCCATCCGTTCGGCATGACCGGCTCGCGGCAGGTGGGGCATCTGGTGCGTGAACTGCAGCGGCGTGATTTGCGCTACGGCATCGTCACCATGTGCGTCGGGGGTGGGATGGGGGCGACCGGGCTGTTCGAAGCTGTGCGCTGATCTATAAAACACCGAAGATCAACTGTGGGAGCGGGCTTGCCCGCGAATGCGGTGGGTCAGTGATGGATATATCGACTGACACACCGCATTCGCGAGCAAGCCCACCGTTGATTTGTGGTGTGTCTGATAAAAAACTTCGCCAAGGTCTACCCACATCCCCCTAGAATGCAGGTTCCTCTACCTCTGGCTCTTGGGGCACTCATGCACATCTCTTCCGGCCGCTGGGTCTACGGTTTATCCCTGACCCTGCTGACCGCGCTGCTCTGGGGCATTTTGCCGATCAAGCTCAAGCAGGTCCTGCAGGTGATGGACCCGATCACCGTGACCTGGTTTCGCCTGATGGTGTCCGGCACTTGCCTGTTCATTTACCTGGCCGCCGTCAAGCGTCTGCCCAGCCCCAAAGTCCTGGGCAAGCGCGGTGGCTGGCTGGTGGCGATGGCGGTATGCGGACTGGTGGGCAACTACGTGCTCTATCTGGTCGGGCTGAAGATGTTGAGCCCCGGCACCGCGCAACTGGTGGTGCAGATGGGGCCGATCTTCCTGATGATTGCCAGCGTGTTCCTGTTCAAGGAGCGTTTCAGCCTGGGGCAGGGCGTAGGTCTGCTGGTATTGATCATCGGTTTTGCGCTGTTCTTCAACCAGCGCCTGGCAGAGCTGTTGACGTCCCTGGGCACTTACACCGCCGGGGTGCTGACGATTCTGCTGGCAACCACCATCTGGGTGTTCTACGCCCTGGGCCAGAAGCAATTGTTGACGGTGTGGAATTCCCTGCAGGTCATGATGGTGATCTACCTGAGCTGCGCATTTCTGCTGCTGCCCTGGGTGCATCCCATGGAGGCGCTGCAACTGAGCCCGTTGCAAGGCTGGCTGCTGCTGGCGTGCTGTTTCAATACCCTGATTGCCTACGGCGCCTTTGCCGAGGCCTTGGCCCACTGGGAGGCTTCGCGGGTCAGCGCGACCCTGGCGATCACGCCGTTGGTGACGTTCGTGGCGGTGGCGATTGCGGCATGGCTGTGGCCCGACTATGTGCACGCCGAGCAGATCAATGGCCTGGGCTACGGTGGCGCGGTGCTGGTGGTGCTGGGGTCGGCATCGGTGGCGTTGGCCCCGTCCTTGATCGCCGGGCTCAAGGCCCGGCGCGCAAGGTTGATACAACCTCTGTAGGAGAGGGGATCAGTGCCCGGCTTCGAGCATGTTTTCCGGGCGTACCCACTGGTCGAATTCGGCATCGGTGAGGTAGCCCAACTCCAGCGCCGCTTCGCGCAGGGTCAGCCCTTGGGCATAGGCTTTCTTGGCAATCTCTGCCGACTTGTCATAGCCGATATGCGGGTTCAGCGCCGTCACCAGCATCAGCCCGCGCTCCAGATGCTCGGCCATTTGCTCGGCGTCGGGTTCAAGGCCGGCGATGCAATGTTCCTGGAAGTTGCGGCAGCCGTCGGCGAGCAAGCGGATCGACTCCAGCAGGTTGTGGATAATCACCGGCTTGTACACGTTCAACTGCAAATGCCCCTGGCTTGCGGCAATGCCGATGGTCACGTCATTGCCCAGCACCTGGCAGGCCAGCATCGACAGCGCTTCGCACTGGGTCGGGTTGACCTTGCCGGGCATGATCGAACTGCCCGGCTCATTGGCCGGCAGGCGCACTTCAGCCAGCCCGGCGCGCGGGCCCGAGCCTAGCAGGCGCAGGTCGTTGGCGATTTTCATCAAGGCCACGGCCAGGGTTTTCAAGGCACCGGACAAAGTCGTCAGCGGCTCATGGCCCGACAGAGCGGCGAACTTGTTGGGGGCGGTGACAAACGGCAGCCCGGACAACGCGGCGATTTCTGCGGCAATGGCCTCGCCAAAGCCATGGGGCGAGTTCAGGCCGGTGCCGACCGCCGTGCCGCCTTGTGCCAGTTCGTAGACGGTGGGCAGGGCACTGCGAATGGCGCGCTCGGCATAATCGAGTTGCGCGATAAACGCCGAGACTTCCTGGCCAAAGGTGATGGGCGTGGCGTCCATCATATGGGTGCGGCCGGTCTTGACCAGCTTCATATGGCGCGCCGACAACTCGGCCAGCCCACCGGACAGCTCACGCAGCGCCGGCAGCAACTGCTCATGCACCGCTTGTACGGTGGCAATGCTCATGGCGGTAGGGAAGCAGTCGTTGGAACTCTGGGAGCGGTTGACGTGATCATTGGGGTGCACCGGGCTCTTGCCGCCACGGGGCTTGCCCGACAGCTCATTGGCGCGGCCGGCGATCACCTCATTGGCGTTCATGTTGCTCTGGGTGCCACTGCCGGTCTGCCAGACCACTAGCGGGAACTGGTCATCGTGCTTGCCGTCGAGCACTTCGTCAGCGGCCTGTTCGATCAGGCGGGCGATGTCGGCGGGCAGGTCGCCATTGCGATCGTTGACCCGCGCCGCGGCCTTCTTGATCAGCGCCAGGGCGTGCAGGACCGCCAGTGGCATGCGTTGCTCGCCGATGGCGAAATTGACCAGTGAACGCTGGGTCTGTGCGCCCCAGTAAGCGTCATCCGGGACTTGTACTTCGCCCAGGCTGTCGGTTTCGATACGGCTCATCGCGGTGACTCTCCTTGTAGTCGGTTTGCGCAGTTTAGGCCCTGGAGGCACGCTTGGGTTCCATAAAAGCCATTTCATCGGGCAATCCCCCGCAAAACCAGGCCCTACAAGGCGTGGGGTTGAGTACCGGCGTTTTTTAGGCGCAGAATGGTCGCCCTTGGGGTCTTACCTCGCCAGCTAGAAAGGAAACTCGATGACTCGTCTTCGTGCCATCTGTACCGCGGTTGCCCTGGTATGTGCCAGCGGCCAGGTTCTTGCCGATACCGCCAGCCACAACGCCAGTGCCGAAGCCTTCCTGACCCTGGCTCACGCAGACAAGCTCGGCACCCCGGTGTACATGCAAGTGCAGCAAATGTTTGCCCAGCGTTTCGAGCAGACCAAGGCGCCTGCCGCCAAGCAAACCGTTCTGGACACCTACCAGGCCAAGGCCAACGCCGCCCTGGACCAGGCCATTGGCTGGAACAAGCTCAAGCCGGACATGGTCAAGCTGTACACCAGCAACTTCAGTGAGTCAGAACTCAAGGACCTGGTTGCCTTCTACAAATCGCCACTGGGCAAGAAAGTCCTCGAGAAAATGCCGCAACTGACCCAGCAATCGGCCCAACTGACCCAGGCCAAACTGGAAAGCGCCGTACCGGTCGTGAACAAGCTGTTGGAAGACATGACCAACGAATTGGCTCCGGCGAAAAAAGCCGCCGCGCCTGCCAAGAAGTAAGTGGAGCCAGGAATGACCATGCAACAGCGCATCGAGACGGCACTTGCCGCCCTGAGCCCGGAACACGTGAGTGTGCTGGACGAAAGCCATATGCACAGCCGTGGATTGCAGACGCACTTCAAGGCCGTGCTGGTCAGCCAGCAGTTCGACGGACTCAACCGCGTCAAGCGCCACCAGAAGGTCTACGCCACGTTGGGCGACCTGATGGGCGAGTTCCATGCGCTGGCACTGCATACCTACACGCCTGAAGAATGGGCGAAAATCGACGCAGCCCCGGCCTCGCCGACCTGCGCTGGCGGACATTGATCGGTTACGGTCAACCTCTGTAGGCGCGAGCTTGCTTGCGAAGATCGTTAACGATGACGCGCGCATTCTGAAAGCACGCGGCGTTCTCAGGTTTTTCGCGAGCAAGCTCGCTCCTACAGTTCGGGGTTTATCCCTGATAGAATCCGCAACGCGCCGCTCAGTCGGCGCGTTTTTTTTGCATCCGGTTCACCCTTTGCGAGGGTAGCCACCTGGAGAGAACACCCATGACACAACCCATCGTCGTGGCGGCACTGTATAAGTTCGTCACCCTCGAAGATTACGTCGCCCTGCGCGAGCCTCTGCTGCAAGCCATGGTCGACAACGGCATCAAGGGCACCTTGCTGATCGCCGAAGAAGGCATCAACGGCACCGTTTCCGGGAGCCGCGAAGGCATTGATGGCCTGATGACCTGGCTGAAGAACGACCCGCGCATGGTCGACATCGACCACAAAGAGTCGTACTGCGACGAGCAGCCGTTCTACCGCACCAAGGTCAAGCTGAAAAAAGAGATCGTGACCCTGGGCGTCGAAGGCGTCGACCCCAACAAGAAAGTCGGTACTTACGTTGATCCACAAGACTGGAACGCCCTGATCAGCGATCCGGAAGTGCTGTTGATCGACACCCGTAACGACTATGAAGTGTCGATCGGCACCTTTGAAGGGGCGATCGACCCGAAAACCACGAGTTTTCGCGAATTTCCCGACTATATCAAAGCCAACTTCGACCCGGCCAAGCACAAGAAAGTCGCCATGTTCTGCACCGGCGGCATTCGCTGTGAAAAGGCCTCCAGCTACATGCTCAGCGAAGGGTTCGATGAGGTGTATCACCTCAAGGGCGGCATCCTCAAATACCTCGAAGAGGTGCCCCAGGAACAAACCAAGTGGCAGGGCGACTGCTTCGTGTTCGATAACCGCGTGACCGTGCGCCACGACTTGAGCGAAGGTGACTACGATCAATGTCATGCCTGCCGCACACCGGTTAGCGTAGAGGACCGCGCATCCGAGCATTACGTGGCCGGCATCAGTTGCCCGCATTGCTGGGATAAGCTGTCCGAGAAGACCCGTCGCAGTGCGATCGACCGCCAGAAGCAGATCGAACTGGCCAAGGCCCGCAATATGCCGCACCCGATTGGTTACAACTACAAGCAATCATCCACCGAGGCTTGAACCATGTCCGCGCGCCTGCTCTATGTAATGGACCCGATGTGTTCCTGGTGCTGGGGTTTTGCCCCGGTGGCCAAGGCCCTGGTTGAGCAGGCCCAGGCGGCTGGCGTGGAATTGCACCTGGTGGTCGGCGGTTTGCGCACCGGCAGTGGTTCGGCGCTGGAGCCGGCCACCCGGCGCTATATCCTGGAACACTGGCAGGCGGTGACTGAAGCCACTGGCCAGCCGTTCCGCCTGGAGGGCGCCTTGCCTGACGGGTTTGTGTATGACACGGAGCCGGCATGCCGAGCCCTTGTCACCGCGCGCAGCCTGGCGCCGGATTGCGCCTGGACCTTGCTCGGGCTGATCCAGCAGGCATTTTACGTCGAGGGTCGCGATGTGACCCGCGCCAGTGTGCTGGTGGAACTGGCCGAGACCGCCGGGGTACCGCGTATCGAGTTTGCCGAGGCTTTTGACCGCGCCGAACAGCATGCCGCCACGGCCGCCGATTTCACTTGGGTCCAGGACCTGGGCATCGCCGGTTTTCCCACCTTGTTGGCCGAGCGCAATGGCCAATTGGCCTTGTTGACCAACGGCTACCAGCCGCTGTCCGAGCTGTCGCCGTTGCTCGGTCGCTGGCTGGAGCGAGCCGCCTGTGGCTGATCAACCCGCCGTACGCGTTGATCGGCTGACCTGGGCAGAAATCCGCCGCCTGGCCCTGCGTCATAAAAAAGCCCTGTGGATCGCCAATGGTGTCGCCGTTCTGGCGACCCTGTGCAGCGTTCCGATTCCCTTGCTCCTGCCATTGCTGGTGGACGAGGTGTTGCTGGGCAATGGCGATGCCGCGCTGAAGGTGATGAACCACGCGTTGCCAGCACCCTGGCAGCAGGCCGCAGGCTATATCGGCCTGATGCTGCTGATCACCCTGGTGCTGCGTTGCGCGGCGCTGGTGTTCAACGTGGTCCAGGCGCGCCTGTTTGCCGGGCTGGCCAAGGACATTGTCTATCGCATCCGCGTGCGCCTGATCGAACGGCTCAAGCGCATTTCCCTGAGTGAATACGAAAGCCTGGGCAGCGGTACCGTGACCACGCACCTGGTGACCGACCTCGACACCGTGGACAAGTTTGTCGGTGAAACCTTGAGCCGCTTCCTGGTGGCGATGCTGACCCTGGTCGGCACCTCCGGCATCCTGATGTGGATGCACTGGAAGCTGGCGCTGTTGATCCTGTTGTTCAACCCATTGGTGATCTACGCCACGGTGCAGTTGGGCAAGCGGGTCAAACACCTGAAGAAGCTGGAAAACGACAGCACCTCGCGGTTCACCCAGGCCCTCACGGAAACCCTGGACGCCATCCAGGAAGTACGCGCGGGCAATCGCCAGGGCTTTTTCCTCGGGCGCCTGGGGCAGCGTGCCCAGGAAGTACGTGACTTTGCCATCAACTCCCAGTGGAAAAGCGATGCATCCAGCCGCGCCAGCGGCCTGCTGTTCCAGTTCGGGATCGATATCTTCCGTGCGGCAGCGATGCTTACGGTGCTGTTTTCCGACCTGTCCATCGGCCAGATGCTCGCGGTGTTCAGCTACCTGTGGTTCATGATCGGCCCGGTGGAACAACTGCTGAACCTGCAGTACGCCTACTACGCCGCCGGCGGTGCGCTGACGCGCATCAACGAACTGCTGGCCCGTGCCGACGAACCGCAATATGCCGGGGGCGAAGATCCGTTTACCGGACACCAGACCGTGGGCATCGAAGTGCGGGGCCTGGACTTCGGCTATGGCGAAGACCTGGTGCTCAACCAGTTGAACCTGGCCATTGCCCCCGGCGAAAAGGTTGCAATCGTCGGTGCCAGTGGCGGCGGCAAAAGCACCCTGGTGCAATTGCTGTTGGGGCTCTACACCCCACAAGCGGGGACGATCCGCTTCGGCGGCGCGACCCAGCAGGCCATTGGCCTGGAAACCATTCGCGAGCATGTCGCGGTGGTGCTGCAGCATCCGGCGCTGTTCAACGACACCGTGCGCGCCAACCTCACCATGGGCCGCGAGCGCACTGACCAGGCCTGTTGGCAGGCCCTTGAAATTGCCCAGTTGGATGCTACGGTCAAAGGGTTGCCTCAAGGTCTGGACAGTATTGTCGGGCGCTCGGGCGTGCGTTTGTCCGGTGGCCAGCGCCAACGCCTGGCGATTGCCCGGATGGTGCTGGCCGAGCCAAAAGTGGTAATTCTCGACGAAGCCACCTCGGCCCTGGATGCGGCTACCGAGTACAACCTGCACCAGGCCTTGGCGCGGTTTCTCAGTGGGCGTACTACACTGATCATTGCTCACCGTTTGTCGGCGGTGAAGCAGGCTGATAGGGTGTTGGTGTTTGACGGTGGACACATCGCCGAAGATGGCGACCACCAGCAACTGATAGCCGATGGCGGCTTGTACGCCAAGCTTTATGGACACTTGCAACAAGTTCGCTGAATCGATCCCGGCTCCGGCCCTGAAGGGGTCGTGTTTGGCCTCGGCTGTGCTGTCAGGAGCAGTTTTTAGTCGCCTGTGCTGATGCAAGGGATCTCATGAAGCAGAAGCGAACTCTCGGAACACCCCGGTTGCTCGGTATTGTCTGGCCCTTTATTGCCGTCGTGCTGTTCCAGGCGTTGCTGGGCTGCGTCAGTCTTTACGTGCTGTCGGCCGTGCGCGGCTATGTGGCGGGCGAGAGCCTGTGGTCCAAGGGCCAGAAAGACGCCATCTACTACCTGACCCTGTACGCCGACAACCGCGACCAGGCGACCTTTCTCAAATACCAGAACGCCATTGCCGTCCCCCAGGGCGGGCACGAGCTGCGTATCGCCCTGGATCGCTCCAGTCCTGACCTGGCGGCGGCGCGCCAGGGGATCCTCAAGGGCGGCAATCATCCTGACGACGTGTCGAGCCTGATCTGGCTGTACCTCAACTTTCGCCATTTCAGCTACCTGGAAAAAGCCATCGAACTGTGGACCGTCGGTGACAGCTACCTGGTGCAACTTGATGAGCTGGCGCAGGAGATGCACCGGCAAATCATCGCCGATCGGGTCAGCAGTGCCGATATCCATGCCTGGAAAAACCGAATCATCGCGATCAACGAGGGGGTGACGCCGGCGGCCAAGGCCTTCAGCGATGCCTTGGGTGAAGGCTCCAGGGTGATTCTGCGCCTGTTGCTGATCACCAACCTGGCCACTGCCTTGGGGCTGATCGCCTTGGCGTTGCTGCGCACGCGCAAGCTATTGGCCCAGCGCCACGCGTTTGCCGATGCTTTGCAGCTGGAGAAGGAGCGGGCGCAGATCACCCTGGAGTCCATCGGCGATGGGGTGATCACTACCGATGTCGATGGGGCTATCGCCTACATGAACCCGGCGGCGGAATCCCTGACCCACTGGAACGCGGCCCAGGCGCAAGGGCTGCCGTTGGCTGCGTTGTTCAATCTGCTGGATGAACACGCCCAGGCCGACGGGTTTACCCTGATCGACCATATTCTTGACGGTCAACTCAGCGGTGGCAGCGAGCACTCCAAGCTGATCCAGCGCCTGGATGGCAGTACCGTCTCCGTGACTCTGGTCGGCGCACCGATCCGCAGCGCCGGCAAGGTCAGTGGCGCGGTGCTGGTGTTGCACGACATGACCCAGGAGCGCCAGTACATTGCCAATCTGTCCTGGCAGGCGACCCATGATGCCTTGACCGGGCTGGCCAATCGGCGTGAATTTGAATATCGCCTGGAGCAGGTGCTGCATGGCGTCGGGCGCCAGCAGTCGGCGCGCCATGCCTTGATGTTCCTCGACCTGGACCAGTTCAAGCTGGTCAACGACACGTGTGGCCATGCGGCGGGCGATGAACTGTTGCGGCATATCTGCGCCTTGCTGCAATCGGACCTGCGCGAAGGCGATACCCTGGCCCGCCTGGGCGGGGACGAGTTTGGCATCCTGCTGGAAAACTGCCCGGCGCCGGTGGCCGAGAAGATCGCCGAGAGCCTGCGACATACCGTGCAAAACCTGCACTTCGTCTGGAAAGGCCGACCGTTTGTCACCACGGTCAGTATCGGCCTGGTGCATATCTCGCACACCCCGACCACCCTGGAGACGTCATTGCGTGCCGCGGATATGGCCTGTTACATGGCCAAGGAGAAGGGGCGCAATCGGGTGCAGGTCTATCATGCCGACGACACCGAGCTGTCGTTGCGCTTTGGCGAAATGGCCTGGATCCAGCGCCTGCACATGGCCCTGGAAGAGGACCGCTTCTGCCTGTATGCCCAGGAAATCGCGCCCTTGGGCCACACCGAGGCGGGGGCCGGGCATATCGAGATCCTGCTGCGCCTGCACGATGAAGCGGGGCGGATCATTTTGCCTGACAGCTTTATCCCGGCCGCCGAACGCTACGGGTTGATGACCTCGCTGGACCGCTGGGTGGTAGAGAACGTGTTCAAGCTGATCGCCCGTTGCATGCTCGAGCGACCTGGCAGGCCCATGGCGATGTGTGCGATCAACCTGTCGGGCATCACCATTGGCGATGACGATTTCCTGCGTTTCCTGCGGGAGAAGTTCAGTGCCTATGGGATTCCACCGGGCATGATCTGTTTTGAAATCACCGAAACCAGCGCCATTTCCAACCTGGGCAGCGCGATTCGTTTTATCAATGAGCTCAAGGCGTTGGGTTGCTGTTTCTCCCTGGATGACTTTTGTGCCGGAATGTCCTCATTCGCCTACCTCAAACATTTACCTGTAGACTTCCTGAAGATCGATGGAAGTTTCGTAAAGGATATGCTGGACGACCCGATTAACCGCGCCATGGTCGAAGTGATCAATCACATCGGCCATGTCATGGGTAAACGCACGATTGCCGAGTTTGTCGAAACGCCGCACATCGAGCAGGCACTGCTCGAGATCGGCGTGGACTACGCTCAGGGCTACCTGATTGAGCGCCCGCAATTGTTTACCTTCGACAGTTTGCAATGTCGACCTGCGCGCCCGCAGCCTCTGTTATTCAGGGCGCCCGGCACGTTCCGCTGAAACATCTGCTGGTCTGTACACATCACAAATCAAAAGGAGCCCGACAGTGATCGACACATTCAGCAGAACCGGCCCGCTTATGGAAGCCTCAAGTTACCCCGCCTGGGCTCAGCAATTGATCCAGGACTGTAGCGAGAGCAAGCGCCGCGTTGTCGAACACGAGCTGTACCAGCGCATGCGCGATAACAAGCTCAGCGCCAAGACCATGCGCCACTACCTGATCGGTGGCTGGCCAGTGGTGGAACAGTTCGCGTTGTACATGGCACAAAACCTGACCAAGACCAAGTTTGCCCGACATCCTGGGGAGGATATGGCGCGACGTTGGTTGATGCGCAATATTCGTGTGGAACTGAACCATGCCGATTATTGGATGCACTGGGCGCGCGCCCATGGCGTCGGCCTGGAAGAGCTGCAGGCGCAACACGTACCGCCAGAGTTGCATGCGCTGAGTCATTGGTGCTGGCACACCAGTTCGGCCGATTCGTTGATCGTTGCCATTGCCGCCACCAACTACGCCATCGAAGGCGCCACTGGGGAGTGGTCTGCGCTGGTGTGTTCGACGGGGGTGTATGCCGCTGCTTTCCCTGAAGAAGACCGCAAGCGCGCCATGAAGTGGCTGAAGATGCATGCCCAGTATGACGACGCCCACCCGTGGGAAGCGCTGGAGATTATTTGCACCCTGGCGGGGATGAACCCGAGCAAGGCGTTGCAAGTGGAGTTGCGCCAGGCTGTGTGCAAAAGCTACGACTATATGTACCTGTTCCTGGAGCGCTGCATGCAGTTGGAGAAAACTGCGGTGACCCGCCGTCAAGTCCTGGCGACCAGCGAAGCCTGACCCGGGCATGGCGGGGTAGCGTTTACCCCGCCATTGCCAGGCGGTTACGGCCTTCGCGCTTGGCCACGTACAAGGCATTGTCGGCGCGACGCAGCAGGCTCTCGGCCGACTCGCCCGCCAGCAACGTCGCGCAACCCAGGCTCACCGTCAATTCGATACGCGTAGCGTCTGCCCAGTAGTCCCGGGCCTGCGCTGCCTGGCGCAGGCGTTCGCCGACCAGGGTGGCGGCCTCGCGGCTGGTGTTGGAAAGCAGGATCAGGAACTCGTCCCCACCAAACCGAAACACCATATCCACATTGCGCAACTGGCTTTTGATCGAGGCAGCGACGGCCTTGAGCACTTTGTCGCCGGTGGCGTGGCCGTGGCTGTCGTTGATGTGCTTGAAGTGATCGATGTCGAGCATCAGCAAGGACAGCGGATGCAGGTGCCGCTTGGCCATTTCGATCTCGCGGCCCAGGGTCTGGTCCATGGCGACGCGATTGCCGGTCTCGGTCAGTGGATCGCGCAGGGCGGTGCGGGTCGCGCAGCGATACAGCAAGGCGTTGCGCATCGGGTAGAGCAGGCTGGCCAGCAGCGACTCCAGATTGCCCTGTTCCTCCTCCGTGAAACGCTGGTTGCGGCGAAACACCAACTCTCCCAGGTGCTCGCCCTCGTGGCTGAGGCTGTAGCTCACGGAGTGATGGCCACGCTGGCCGTATTCCAGGCGCAGGTCGCTGGCTTCATGGCGGTATTGCAGGGCATCCAGGGGCACAAGGCGTTGCACTTCGCGAAAGAACAGGCCAAGGATTCGCTCCGCCTCCAGGCTGGTCTGCAATTGCAGGTTCAGTTGCTGGCGCAGTTGCCCAAGGCTGATGGGGCGCCGTGCGATAAGGGAAGGCTGGCCAAAGCCCAGGCGTTGCAATTTGGCACTGTCGAAGTCAATTGCGTTGGTCTGGGTCGGTGTTTTCATAAGCGGGTAGGCCTCTAAGCACTTAATGCTGTCTTACAGGCTCAATGGGAGCGGCCGCTGGCGGGCGCCTTACTGTTCCTTCAGTTCCGTAAAACATAGGTAACAGTCTAGTCCGCTTTGCCGGGGGTTATAACCCCTGATCCCATGCCACACGTCTTTACGTCGTGCCGCCTGTTTGAAGCAAATTGGAGCGAAAAGCGTGCCATTTCGTGCAATATTTTTTATTGCTTATAAAACAAGGGGATGGGATTTGGTGCTTAGGCACAGCGCTGGGAACTTGGCGCCCGCCCCTGTGGGGGGGGCTTGTTGTGGCGAGCGGGCTTGCCGGAACGCCGTATCGCCCGCGCTGGGTGGCGGAGCCGCCCCAAACCCTGCTGGCTCGGTATGTCTGAAACAACTGCGGTTTCTGGGGTGGGGCTGCTACGCAGCCCAGCGCGGGGCAAGCCCGCTCGCCACAGGGTAAGTCGTCAGTTTCTGAAAGTTGTGTAGAGACCTAGGGTTATCCCAGGCAAGCCAGCTCCCACATGTGATGGGTGGGCAAAGACCTGTGGGCTTGTTGTGGCGAGCGGGCTTGTCGGAACGCCGCATCGCCCGCGTTGGGTGGCGGAGCCGCCCCAAGACCTGCCGGCTCGGTATGTCTGAAACAATCGCGGTGCCTGGGGTGGGGCTGCTTCGCAGCCCAGCGCGGGGCAAGCCCGCTCGCCACGGGGTGAGTCGTCAGTTAGAGACGTAGGGTTGTCCCAGACAAGCCCGCTCCCGCATTGTGGGGATTACTGCGCGTCGAATGCCTGCCCATTGATCCCCGAGCTATCCGGGCCCATCAGGTACAGGTATACCGGCATGATTTCTTCCGGCAGCGGGTTGTTGGCCGGGTTTTCTCCAGGATAAGCCTGGGCTCGCATGCTGGTACGGGTGGCGCCTGGGTTGATGCTGTTGGCGCGCACTGCGGCAACGGTGTCGAGTTCGTCCGCCAGGGTCTGCATCAGGCCTTCGGTGGCGAATTTCGATACGCCATAGGCGCCCCAGTAAGCGCGCCCTTTGCGCCCGACGCTGCTGGAGGTAAACACCACCGACGCGTCCTGGGACAGCTTGAGCAGCGGCAGCAGCGTGGCAGTCAGCATAAACATGGCGTTGACGTTGATATGCATGACGCGCATGAAATTCTCGCCCGACAGCTGTTCGATCGGGGTGCGCGGGCCGATGATCGAGGCGTTGTGCAGCAACCCGTCGAGATGGCCGAATTCTTTTTCGATCATTGCCGCCAGCTCATCGTATTGATGGGGCAGGGCGGTTTCCAGGTTGAACGGGATCACCACCGGTTGCGGGTGGCCGGCGGCTTCGATTTCATCGTAGACCTGGGCCAGGTTGGCTTCGGTCTTGCCCAGCAACAGCACGGTGGCGCCGTGGGCGGCGTAGGTCTTGGCCGCAGCAGCACCAATCCCGCGACCGGCGCCGGTGACCAGGATGACCCGGTCCTTGAGCAATTCTGGGCGTGCGGAGTAATCAAACATAATCGACCTCAACAAAATTCAGTGGGGCAACACATATCTGAATGTGGGAGCGGGCTTGCTCGCGAAAGCGTAGTGTCAGTCAACTCTTTATCAGATGACCCACCGCCTTCGCGAGCAAGCCCGCTTCCACATTAGAGCTTCATTGGTTAGCCATTCAGCAGCTGCAGAGTGCGCTATCGAGCACTTTGCGCAGTTCCAGCGGATGATCGACCACAACGTCGGCACCCCAGTTGCGGGCGTTGTCGTCGGGGTGGATGTAGCCATAGGTGACGGCGGCGGTGCGGGTGCCGGCGTCGCGTCCTGACTCGATATCCCGCAGGTCATCGCCCACGAACAGTACGCTGGCCGGGTCCAGGTCGAGCATCTTGCAGGCCAGGATCAGCGGTTCCGGGTCAGGCTTGCTGTTCTTCACGTGGTCCGGGCAGATCAGCAGCGCCGAGCGTTGGGCCAGGCCCAGTTGCTCCATGATCGGCTCGGCAAAGCGCAGCGGCTTGTTGGTGACCACGCCCCAGATCAGCTTGGACCGTTCGATGTCTTCCAGCAGTTCGGCCATGCCATCAAACAGCTTGCTATGGATCGCGCAGCCCTTGAGGTAGCGTTCGAGGAACTCCAGGCGCAACGCTTCGAAGCCTGGGGACTCGGGGTCCATGGTAAACGTCACGGCAACCATGGCCCGGGCGCCGCCGGAGACTTCATCGCGGATATGCTGATCGTTGATCGGCGCAAGCCCGCGCTCGGCACGCATGGCCTGGCAGATGGCGATAAAGTCCGGCGCGGTATCGAGCAGCGTACCGTCCATGTCGAAAAGAACCGCTTTCAACTTCACAGGTTTATTCCTCTCGCAGGGTCTGGATCATGTAGTTGACGTCGACGTCGCTGGCCAGCTTGTAGTGCTTGGTCAGCGGGTTGTAGGTCAAGCCGATGATGTCCTTGACGGTCAGCCCGGCCTGGCGGCTCCAGGCACCCAGTTCGGAAGGACGGATGAATTTCTTGAAGTCATGGGTGCCGCGCGGCAGCAGCTTCATGATGTATTCGGCGCCGATGATCGCGAACAGGTAAGCCTTGGGGTTGCGGTTGATGGTGGAGAAGAACACCTGGCCGCCGGGCTTGACCATACGAAAACACGCACGGATCACCGACGATGGGTCGGGCACGTGCTCCAGCATCTCCAGGCAGGTCACCACGTCGAACTGCTCGGGCATTTCCTCGGCCAGGGCTTCGGCGGTGATCTGGCGGTACTCCACGCTCACGCCCGACTCCAACTGATGCAACTGGGCCACGGCCAGAGGCGCCTCGCCCATGTCGATGCCCATCACCGTGGCGCCGCGCTGGGCCATGGCCTCGCTGAGGATGCCGCCGCCGCAGCCCACGTCGAGGACTTTCTTGCCGGCCAGATTGACGCGCTCGTCGATCCAGTTGACCCGCAGCGGGTTGATGTCGTGCAGGGGCTTGAACTCGCTCTCGCGGTCCCACCAGCGGTGGGCCAGGGCTTCGAATTTGGCGATTTCGGCGTGGTCGACGTTACTCATGGGTAGTCCTCTAAATCCGATAAAACGGTGTGCCTGGCCGGAATATTGATCCTGGGCCGGCGTTATTCGTGGTGTCCACTGATGCGCTGGCCCCAGGCAGCGGCCATGGCGCTCAGTTGCTGCTCATCCATATGGGTCAGTTGCCGGTCGTCGAGCAGTTGCTTGCCGCCGACCCAAAGGTGTTTCACACAATCGCGTCCGGTGGCATATATAAGCTGCGAGACCGGATCGTAGATCGGTTGCTGGGCCAGTCCTGAAAGGTCGAAGGCCACGATATCTGCGGCCTTGCCCACTTCCAGCGAGCCGATTTCAGCCTCCAGGCCCATGGCCCGCGCACCGTTGAGGGTGGCCATGCGCAGCGCACGGTGGGCATCCAGGGCGCTGGCCGAGCCGGCGACGGCCTTGGCCAGCAGCGCAGCGGTGCGGGTTTCGCCCAACAGGTCCAGGTCATTGTTGCTTGCTGCGCCATCGGTGCCTACTGCCACATTGACGCCGGCCTGCCACAAGCGTTCCACCGGGCAGAAGCCACTGGCCAGTTTCAGGTTGGATTCCGGGCAATGGATCACGCTGCTGTTGCTTTCTACCAGCAACGCCAGGTCGTCTTCGCTGATTTGGGTCATATGAACGGCCTGCAAGCGCGGGCCGAGCAGGCCCAGGCGCGCGAGTCGGGCCAGGGGGCGTTCGCCATACTGTTCCACGGACTGCTGCACTTCAAAGGCGGTTTCGTGGACATGCATATGAATGGCGGCGTCCAGCTCCTCGGCGATCACCCGGACTTTTTCCAGGTTTGCATCGCTGACGGTATAAGGCGCATGGGGGCCAAAGGCGATTTTGATCCGTGGGTGATGCTTGAGGTCGCCAAACAGCTCCACGCCCTGGCGGATCGCCTCGTCGGCATTGGCTGCGCCGGGGATCGGGAAGTCGAGGATCGGAATGGCAATCTGTGCCCGCAGGCCGCTGTTGTGTACGCGTTCGCTGGCGACCTTGGGGAAGAAGTACATGTCTGAGAAGCAACTGATGCCGCCCTTGATCTGCTCGGCAATCGCCAGATCGGTGCCATCACGTACAAACGCCTCATCGACCCACTTGGCTTCGGCCGGCCAGATATGCTGTTGCAGCCAGGTCATCAGTGGCAGGTCGTCGGCCAGGCCACGAAACAGGGTCATTGCCGCGTGGCCATGGGCGTTTACCAGGCCAGGACTGAGCAGCACTCCGGGCAACTCGCGTACTTCATGGGCTGCCAGTTTCAGCGCCTGCGCGCGCGGGCCGATAAACGCGATGCGCCCGTCGCGGATGCCCAGGCCATGCGCCTTGAGCACCACGCCCGCAGGCTCGACCGGTACCAGCCAGCTTGGCAGCAGCAGTAAGTCGAGCGGGGCGGCAGGTGGCGTCATAGCGGGCATCGTCCGGGGCGGTCATATAAAGAGGGCGAAGTATACCCGAGCGTCCTGGCTGGCGGATCGCTATAATCCGCGGCTTTTGTTGATGAGTACGGGGTGAGGGATGCGCGATCGACTGTTGGCAGCGGAGAAAGTGAAGGCCATCGATTGGCGTGATGGCGCACTGCACCTGCTCGATCAGCGTGCGCTGCCCTCCCGGGAAAACTGGGTGACCTGCGCGACGGTCGACGAAGTGGCTGCGGCCATTCGTGCGATGGTGGTGCGGGGCGCACCGGCCATCGGCATCAGCGCCGCCTACGGGCTGGTGCTGGCCGCGCGCGCGCGGATCGCCGAGGGCGGTGACTGGCAGGCTTCATGGGAGGAGGACTACGCGCTGCTGGCCGATTCCCGTCCCACCGCGTCGAACCTGTTCTGGGCCATCAAGCGCATGCGTGATCGCCTCGATCGCCTCAAAAGGCACGCCGATCCGCTGGCGGTGCTGGAGGCCGAAGCCATCGCGATCCATGAAAGCGACCGTGAAGCCAACCTCACCATGGCGCAATTGGGCGTCGAATTGATCCGCAAGCATCAGGGCAATGCCCAGGCGATCCTGACCCATGGCAACGCCGGGGCCTTGGCGAGCGGTGGTGTAGGCACTGCGCTGGGGGTGATCCGTGCGGCGTTTCTGGAGGGCATGGTCGAGCAGGTCTATGCCAACGAAACCCGCCCCTGGCTGCAAGGCTCGCGGTTGACCGCCTGGGAACTGGCGGGCGCGGGCATTCCGGTCACGGTGAATGCCGACTCGGCTGGCGCGCATATCCTCAAGACCAAGGGGGTGACCTGGGTGATTGTGGGCGCTGACTGCATCGCCGCCAATGGCGATGTGATCAGTAAGATCGGCACCTACCAGTTGGCCGTGTGCGCCATGCACCATGGCGTACGCTTTATGGTGGTGGCGGCGAGTTCGACCCTGGACCTGATGATGGCTACTGGTGATGACGTCACCCTGGAAGAGCGCGATGCCGGCGAGTTGCTGGAGGTTGCAGGGCAGCGCTTTGCTGCGGATGTTGCGGTCTTTAACCCGGTGTTTGACGTCACGCCGGCGGACCTGATCGACGTGATCGTCACCGAAAAAGGCATCGTCGAGCGGCCTGATACCGCCAAGATCGCCAAACTGATGTGCCGTAAGCGCCTGCATTGAGGGCTTTGGTGTCTGGCAGATTGCAATCGCGGGCAAGCCCGCTCCCACATTATGAGTGCCTTCATAAAACAACGGTGGGAGCAGGCTTGCCCGCGATTGGCCCGAAAAGCCAGCAAAACCCTCGGATCCACAGGCAAATCCTAGCCTCTATTCAGCTCTGAGCCCCTCTCGTCGCCCTCAAGCCTGTCATCCGTCAACTTACTACGCTCCATGCGCATCTGGGGGATAGGTGCGTGGCGGCGATTGTGATACCATTCGGCGGTTTCCAAGGTCACCCCAAGGGGCGACCTTTAATGCGCAGATCCGTGTCATAACTCGTTGATTTGTCGTAAGTCGTTGCCAGGCATCATGCCGGCGGCGGCGAGCTTCGTTCGTCCCATATGGATGTGACGAGGTTTCACCCGAAAAAGGAATCAGGCTTCTCATGGGCGAACTGGCCAAAGAAATCCTCCCGGTCAATATCGAAGACGAGCTGAAACAGTCCTACCTCGACTATGCGATGAGCGTAATTGTCGGGCGGGCACTGCCTGATGCGCGCGATGGCTTGAAGCCCGTGCACCGGCGTGTGCTGTTCGCGATGAGCGAGCTGGGTAACGACTGGAACAAGCCGTACAAGAAATCTGCCCGTGTTGTCGGTGACGTGATCGGTAAGTATCACCCTCACGGCGACACTGCGGTGTACGACACCATCGTTCGGATGGCCCAGCCGTTTTCCCTGCGCTACCTGCTGGTAGACGGCCAGGGCAACTTCGGTTCGGTGGACGGCGACAACGCCGCGGCCATGCGATACACCGAAGTGCGCATGACCAAGCTGGCACACGAGCTGCTGGCCGACCTGCACAAAGAAACCGTGGACTGGGTGCCGAACTACGACGGCACCGAAATGATCCCGGCGGTCATGCCGACCCGTATTCCCAACCTGTTGGTCAACGGCTCCAGCGGTATCGCCGTGGGCATGGCCACCAACATCCCGCCACACAACCTCGGTGAAGTCATCGACGGTTGCCTGGCGCTTATCGACAACCCCGAGCTGACCGTCGATGAGCTGATGCAATACATCCCCGGCCCGGACTTCCCGACCGCCGCGATCATCAACGGTCGCGCCGGCATCATCGAAGCCTATCGCACCGGCCGTGGCCGCATTTATATGCGCGCCCGCTCGATGATCGAAGACATCGACAAGGTCGGTGGTCGCCAGCAGATCGTCATCACCGAACTCCCGTACCAGTTGAACAAGGCGCGTCTGATCGAGAAGATCGCCGAGCTGGTTAAAGAGAAGAAACTCGAAGGCATCACCGAACTGCGCGACGAGTCTGACAAAGACGGTATGCGCGTGGTGATCGAGCTGCGCCGTGGCGAAGTGCCTGAGGTGATCCTCAACAACCTCTACGCCCAGACCCAGCTGCAAAGCGTGTTTGGTATCAACGTCGTGGCCCTGATCGACGGTCGCCCGCGCATCCTGAACCTCAAGGATCTGCTGGAAGCCTTCGTGCGTCACCGTCGTGAAGTGGTTACCCGCCGCACCGTGTTCGAACTGCGCAAGGCCCGCGAGCGCGGGCACATCCTGGAAGGCCAGGCGGTTGCGCTGTCGAACATCGACCCGGTTATCGCCCTGATCAAGGCTTCGCCGACCCCGTCGGAAGCCAAGGAAGCGCTGATCAAGATGCCGTGGGAATCCAGTGCCGTCGTGGCGATGGTTGAGCGTGCCGGTGCCGATTCGTGCCGTCCGGAGACCCTGGACCCGCAATACGGCCTGCGTGATGGCAAATACTTCCTGTCGCCGGAGCAGGCCCAGGCCATCCTGGAACTGCGCCTGCACCGTTTGACCGGTTTGGAGCACGAGAAGCTGCTGGCCGAGTACCAGGAGATCCTCAACCAGATCGGCGAGCTGATCCGCATCCTCAACAGCGCCGTGCGCCTGATGGAAGTGATCCGCGAAGAACTGGAAGTGATCCGCGCCGAATATGGCGACGTGCGCCGCACCGAAATTCTTGATGCGCGCCTCGACCTGACCCTGGGTGACATGATCCCGGAAGAAGAGCGCGTGGTGACCATCTCCCACGGTGGCTATGCCAAGACCCAGCCTTTGGCTGCGTACCAGGCCCAGCGCCGCGGTGGTAAAGGTAAATCGGCTACCGGCGTGAAGGATGAGGACTACATCGCTCACCTGCTGGTTGCCAACAGCCACACCACGCTGTTGCTGTTCTCCAGCAAGGGCAAGGTGTACTGGCTCAAGACCTACGAAATCCCGGAAGCGTCCCGCGCTGCCCGTGGCCGTCCGCTGGTCAACCTGTTGCCGCTGGACACCGATGAATACATCACCACCATGCTGCCGGTCGAGGAATACACCGAGGGTCACTTCATCTTCATGGCGACCGCCAAAGGCACCGTGAAGAAGACTCCGCTGGAATCCTTCAGTCGCCAGCGCAGCGTGGGCCTGATCGCCCTGGAGCTGGACGAAGGCGACGTGCTGATCTCTGCGGCCATTACCGATGGCGAGCGTGAAGTCATGCTGTTCTCCGACGGTGGCAAAGTGACGCGCTTCAAAGAGTCCGACGTGCGTGCGATGGGCCGTACCGCCCGTGGTGTGCGCGGTATGCGCCTGCCGGAAGGGCAGAAGCTGATTTCCATGCTGATCCCGGAAGAAGGCAGCCAGATCCTTACGGCTTCGGCCCGTGGTTATGGCAAGCGCACCGCTATCAGCGAGTTCCCCGAGTACAAGCGTGGCGGCCAGGGTGTGATCGCCATGGTCAGCAACGATCGCAACGGCCGTCTGGTCGGCGCGGTCCAGGTGCTGGATGGCGAGGAAATCATGCTGATTTCCGACCAGGGCACCCTGGTACGTACCCGTGTTGATGAAGTGTCGAGCCTGGGCCGTAACACCCAGGGCGTGACCTTGATCAAGCTGGCCAGCGACGAGACCCTGGTGGGCCTGGAGCGTGTCCAGGAGCCATCGGAAGTCGAAGGCGAGGAGCTGGAAGGCGAGGAGTTCGATGGCGAGGTGATCGCAGCCGGCGATGACAGCGTCGACGAGCCAACCCTCGATGCTGCCGCAGACGAAGAAGAACCGCAGGAATAAGCGGACAACCAAGGGGGCGGATGAAGATTCGCCCCCTTGTTATTTGTCCCTTTTGAAAGTTTGCAATACTGCGCATTCCCCTGTGGGAGCGGGCTTGCTCGCGAAAGCGGCGTATCAGTCAGCGCATAGGCGGGCTGACACACCGCTTTCGCGAGCAAGCCCGCTCCCACAGGGGTTATGTGTCGAACACGAATTATGTGACCAACAGATCAGAGCGAGATTGGATGTGAGCAAGAGAGCCTATAACTTCTGTGCTGGTCCCGCGGCACTTCCTGAAGCAGTCCTGCAGCGCGCGCAGGGTGAACTCCTCGACTGGCATGGCAAAGGCCTCTCCGTGATGGAAATGAGCCATCGCAGTGATGAGTTCGTGTCCATTGCCACCAAGGCCGAGCAGGATCTGCGTGACCTGCTGGACATCCCGTCGGACTACAAGGTGCTGTTCCTGCAAGGCGGCGCCAGCCAGCAGTTCGCCCAGATCCCGCTGAACCTGCTGCCGGAAGACGGCACTGCCGACTATATCGATACCGGTATCTGGGGGCAGAAGGCCATTGAAGAGGCCTCGCGCTACGGCAACATCAACGTGGCCGGTACTGCCAAGCCCTACGATTATTTCGCTATTCCAGGTCAGAACGAGTGGAAGTTGTCCAAGGACGCGTCCTATGTTCACTACGTCCAGAACGAAACCATCGGCGGCCTGGAATTTGACTGGGTACCTGAAGTCGGTGATGTCCCGTTGGTGTGCGACATGTCCTCGGACATCCTCTCGCGCCCGATGGATGTGTCCCGCTACGGCATGATCTACGCCGGCGCGCAGAAGAACATCGGCCCGAGCGGCATCCTGGTCAACATCATCCGTGAAGACCTGCTCGGTCGTGCCCGCTCGGTGTGCCCGACCATGCTCAACTACAAGGTCGCGGCCGACAACGGCTCGATGTACAACACTCCGCCGGCTTTTGCCTGGTACCTGTCGGGCCTGGTGTTCGAGTGGCTCAAGGAGCAGGGCGGCGTGGCAGCCATGGGCAAGCTCAACGAAGAGAAGAAGCGCACCCTGTACGACTTCATCGACGCCAGCGGCCTGTACAGCAACCCGATCAGCCTGAGCGCCCGTTCGTGGATGAACGTGCCGTTCCGCCTGGCCGATGACCGCCTGGACAAGCCATTCCTGGCGGGTGCCGACGAGCGTGGCCTGCTCAACCTCAAGGGGCATCGTTCGGTAGGCGGCATGCGCGCGTCCATCTACAACGCCGTCGACATCAATGCCATCAAGGCACTGGTGGCCTACATGGCAGAGTTCGAAAAGGAACACGGCTAATGTCTGAGCAAGAACTCAAGGCCCTGCGTGTACGCATTGACGCCCTGGACACCAAGGTCCTGGAGCTGATCAGTGAGCGGGCGCGGTGTGCCCAGGAAGTGGCGCGGGTCAAGATGGCTTCCCTGGCCGAAGGCGAAGTGCCGGTGTTCTATCGTCCAGAGCGCGAAGCCCAAGTGCTCAAGCGGGTGATGGAGCGTAACCAGGGGCCGCTGGGCAATGAAGAGATGGCACGGTTGTTCCGCGAAATCATGTCTTCGTGCCTAGCCCTCGAGCAGCCATTGAAAGTGGCGTACCTCGGCCCCGAAGGCACCTTCACCCAGGCGGCGGCGATGAAGCATTTCGGCCACGCGGTGATCAGCAAGCCGATGGCGGCCATAGATGAGGTGTTCCGCGAAGTGGCTGCCGGTGCGGTGAACTTCGGCGTAGTGCCGGTGGAAAACTCCACCGAAGGCGCGGTCAACCATACGCTTGACAGCTTCCTTGAGCACGACATGGTGATCTGTGGCGAAGTCGAGCTGCGTATTCACCACCACTTGCTGGTGGGCGAAAACACCAAGACTGACAGCATCAGCCGCATTTACTCCCACGCTCAGTCCCTGGCCCAGTGCCGCAAGTGGCTGGACGCTCATTACCCGAATGTCGAGCGCGTCGCGGTCTCCAGCAACGCCGAGGCGGCCAAGCGGGTCAAGGGTGAGTGGAATTCGGCGGCGATTGCCGGGGATATGGCTGCGGGCCTGTACGGCCTGACGCGCCTGGCCGAGAAAATCGAGGATCGCCCGGACAACTCCACGCGCTTCTTGATGATCGGCAGCCAGGAAGTGCCGCCGACCGGCGACGATAAGACGTCGATCATCGTCTCCATGAGCAACAAGCCGGGGGCGCTGCATGAGCTGCTGGTGCCGTTCCATGACAACGGGATTGACCTGACGCGCATCGAGACCCGTCCTTCGCGCAGCGGTAAATGGACCTATGTGTTCTTTATCGACTTCGTCGGGCACCACCGTGATCCGCTGGTCAAGGGTGTGCTCGAGAAAATCAGTCAGGAAGCCGTGGCACTCAAGGTGCTGGGTTCCTACCCGAAAGCGGTTTTGTGAGGCTTTGACATGAGTGGCAACTTCCTCGCCCTGGCGCAGCCGGGCGTGCAACAACTGTCGCCTTACGTTCCAGGCAAGCCTGTGGACGAGTTGGCGCGCGAGTTGAATCTGGACCCGGCGAAGATCGTCAAGCTGGCCAGCAATGAAAACCCCTTGGGGCCAAGCCCCAAAGTGCTGGCGGCGATCCGCGAAGAGTTGGCGGAACTGACCCGTTATCCCGACGGTAACGGCTTTGCCCTCAAGTCCCTGCTGGCCGAGAGCTGCCGGGTCGAGTTGAGCCAGGTGACCCTGGGTAACGGTTCCAACGACATCCTGGAACTGGTGGCGCGTGCCTATCTGGCCCCGGGCCTGAATGCGGTGTTCAGTGAGCACGCGTTTGCGGTGTATCCGATTGTCACCCAGGCTGTCGGCGCCGAGGCGCGGGTGATTGCGGCCAAGGACTGGGGGCATGACCTGCCGGCCATGCTGGCGGCCATCGATGCCCAGACCCGCGTAGTGTTTATCGCCAACCCGAACAACCCGACCGGTACCTGGTTCGGTGCCGACGCGCTGAACGAGTTCCTGCAGGATGTGCCTGGGCACGTGTTGGTGGTGCTGGACGAGGCCTACATCGAATACGCCGAAGGCAGTGACTTGCCCGACGGCCTGGACTTCCTCGCGGCCTACCCGAACCTGCTGGTATCGCGCACGTTCTCCAAGGCTTATGGCCTGGCGTCGCTGCGGGTTGGCTACGGGTTATCCACAGCCGTTGTCGCGGATGTGCTGAACCGCGTGCGCCAGCCATTCAACGTCAACAGCCTGGCCCTGGCGGCGGCCTGTGCGGCGCTCAAGGATGCCGAGTACCTGGAAGAAGGGCGGCGGATCAACGAAAGCGGTATGCAGCAGCTGCAGCAAGGCTTTCGTGAGTTGGGCCTGGGCTGGATTGAGTCCAAGGGCAACTTTGTCTGCGTAGATCTCGCCCAGGAGGCCGCTCCGGTATTCCAGGGCCTGCTGCGCGAAGGCGTGATCGTGCGTCCGGTGGCCAATTACGGCATGCCCAACCATTTGCGTATCACCATCGGTTTGCCGGCTGAAAACAGTCGCTTCCTTGAGGCGCTGGCCAAGGTCCTGGCCCGTGGTTGATGTGATTGCAATGCAACCTGTTGTGCCTGTGATCGGTCGCCTGGTGGTGGTCGGCCTGGGATTGATTGGCGGCTCCTTTGCCAAGGGCCTGCGTGAAAGCGGCCTGTGTGGCGAAGTGGTCGGTGTGGATCTGGACCCGCAATCGCGTCGGTTGGCGGTTGAGCTGGGTGTGGTGGACCGCTGTGAGGCGGACTTGGCCCTGGCATGCCAGGGCGCCGATGTCATTCAGTTGGCGGTACCGATCCTGGCCATGGAAAAATTGCTGGCGCTGCTGGCTGGCATGGACCTGGGCCAGGCGATCCTCACGGATGTCGGCAGTGCCAAAGGCAATGTTGTACGCGCGGCGCGGCTGGCGTTTGGCGGCATGCCGGCGCGGTTCGTGCCGGGGCATCCGATCGCTGGCTCCGAGCAGAGCGGGGTGGAAGCCTCCAACGCCCAGCTGTTCCGTCGGCACAAGGTGATCCTCACGCCGTTGCCAGAAACCGATCCCGCCGCCTTGGCGGTGGTGGATCGGCTGTGGCGCGAGCTGGGGGCGGATGTCGAGCATATGCAGGTCGAGCGCCATGACGAAGTGCTGGCGGCGACCAGTCATCTGCCGCACCTTCTGGCTTTTGGCCTGGTCGACTCCCTGGCCAAGCGCAACGAAAATCTGGAGATTTTCCGTTACGCCGCCGGCGGTTTTCGCGATTTCACGCGGATTGCCGGGAGCGACCCGGTGATGTGGCACGACATATTTCTCGCCAATCGCGAGGCCGTGCTGCGCACCCTGGACACCTTCCGCAGTGACTTGGATGCCTTGCGCGATGCGGTCGATGCGGGGGATGGGCACCAGTTGCTGGGTGTTTTCACCCGTGCACGGGTAGCGCGCGAGCACTTCAGCAAGATCCTGGCGCGGCGTGCCTATATGGACGCCGCCGTCAACACTGACGATGTGGTGTTTGTCGCCAGCCCCGGTGGGCAATTGAGTGGCAAGATCCGGGTGCCGGGGGATAAATCCATTTCCCATCGCTCGATCATGCTCGGGTCGCTGGCGGACGGTATTACCGAAGTCGAGGGGTTCCTTGAGGGTGAGGATGCCCTGGCGACCCTGCAGGCGTTCCGCGACATGGGGGTGGTGATCGAAGGTCCGCATCATGGGCGAGTGACCATCCATGGTGTGGGCCTGCATGGCTTGAAGCCGGCCCCGGGGCCGATCTATCTCGGCAATTCGGGCACGTCCATGCGCCTGCTGTCAGGCTTGTTGGTGGCGCAGCGTTTTGACAGTGTGCTGACCGGCGATGCTTCGCTGTCCAAGCGGCCGATGAATCGCGTGGCCAAGCCGTTACGGGCGATGGGCGCGGTGATCGAAACCGGGCCGGAAGGCCAGCCACCGCTGACTATTCGTGGCGGGCAGTCGCTCAAGGGGTTGAATTACACGCTGCCGATGGCCAGCGCCCAGGTCAAGTCCAGTCTGTTGCTGGCTGGCTTGTACGCCGAAGGCCGGACGGCGGTGACCGAGCCTGCGCCCACCCGTGATCATACCGAGCGGATGTTGCGCGGTTTTGGCTGCCCGGTGGAGGTCGTTGACGCAACGGTGGCGGTTGAGTCGGGTCATGCACTGTTGGCCACGCGCATCGAAGTGCCGGGTGATATATCTTCCGCGGCATTCTTCCTGGTGGCCGCCTCGATTGCCGAGGGGTCCGAATTGTTGCTGGAGCATGTGGGAATCAATCCTACCCGCACCGGGGTGATCGATATCCTGCGCCTCATGGGGGCCGATATCACCCTGGAAAATCTGCGTGAAGTGGGCGGTGAACCGGTTGCGGACCTGCGTGTACGCGCGGCACCGCTCAAGGGTATCGAGATTCCCGAAGCGCTGGTTCCCCTGGCTATCGACGAATTCCCAGTGCTGTTTGTCGCCGCCGCTTGCGCCCAGGGGCGCACGGTATTGCGTGGTGCCGAAGAGTTGCGGGTCAAGGAGTCTGACCGCATCCAGGTAATGGCCGACGGTCTGTTGGCGCTGGGTGTGAAGTGTGTGCCGACCCCTGATGGGATTATCATTGATGGCGGCGGCATGGCCGGGGGTGAAGTGCATGCCCACGGTGATCATCGGATCGCCATGGCGTTCAGTGTGGCGTCCCTGCGTGCCACTGCGCCGATTCGTATCCATGACTGTGCCAACGTAGCTACATCTTTTCCGAATTTTCTTACACTGTCTGCCCAAGTCGGCATTCGTGTAGCCCAAGAGGCTCAATTGTGAATATCAAAGCACCGGTGATTACCATCGACGGGCCGAGCGGCTCTGGCAAAGGCACCGTCGCAGGCTTGTTGGCCAAGCGTCTGGGGTGGTGTCTGCTGGACTCCGGGGCGTTGTATCGCCTGCTGGCTTTCGCCGCACGTAATCATGGCGTCGACCTGACCAATGAAGCATCGTTGGTATTGCTGGCGGCTCACCTTGACGTGCAGTTCGTCGGCGCGACCGAAGGTCATTCGCTGCGCATTATCCTGGAAGGAGATGACGTAACCGATGATCTGCGTAACGAGCAGGTTGGCTCCTGGGCTTCCCAGGTCGCCGCCTTGCCGGCCGTGCGTGATGCCTTGCTCCAGCGTCAACGGGCTTTCCAGGAGCCACCGGGCCTTGTGGCCGATGGCCGTGATATGGGTACCGTGGTGTTCCCTGAGGCGCCGCTGAAGATTTTCCTGACGGCCAGTGCCGAGGAGCGGGCGCGCCGCCGTTACTTGCAGTTGAAGGGCAAGGTGGATGGTGTTAGTCTGTCGAGTCTGCTAGATGAGATTCGTGCGCGCGATGAGCGTGACACCCAGCGTGCGGTAGCCCCGCTCAAACCGGCGGCTGACGCCATACAGCTGGATTCCACGGAATTGTCCATCGAGCAGGTGCTGGAACGCATCTTGAGTGAAATCGCCCTTCGCGATATCGCCGGATGACTCAGAGGAAGTGCAGGGGACCAGTCCTAGACCTGCGCTTCTTCTCTTATATGAACGTAACCCACACCGTCTGGGGTGTGGCAGATGGGCGTATTCTTCGCCCTTATCAACAGGAATTAAAATGAGCGAAAGCTTTGCGGAACTCTTTGAAGAAAGCCTAAAAACCCTGAACCTTCAGGCTGGCTCCATCATCACCGGTGTTATCGTTGATATCGATTACCAAGCTCGCTGGGTAACCGTTCACGCTGGTCTGAAGTCTGAAGCACTCATCCCGCTTGAGCAGTTCTACAACGACGCTGGTGACCTGACTATCAATGTCGGTGACGAAGTTCACGTTGCTCTGGACTCGGTTGAAGACGGTTTCGGTGAAACCAAGCTGTCCCGTGAAAAAGCCAAGCGCGCTGAATGCTGGATTGTTCTCGAAGCAGCCTTCGCAGCTGAAGAAGTGGTCAAGGGCGTTATCAACGGTAAGGTTAAAGGCGGCTTCACTGTCGACGTTAACGGCATCCGTGCGTTCCTGCCAGGTTCTTTGGTCGACGTTCGTCCAGTGCGCGACACCACGCACCTGGAAGGCAAAGAACTCGAATTCAAGGTCATCAAGCTCGACCAGAAGCGCAACAACGTTGTCGTTTCCCGTCGCAGCGTGCTGGAAGCAGAGAACTCCGCCGAGCGTGAAGCTCTGCTGGAATCCCTGCAGGAAGGCCAACAAGTCAAAGGTATCGTCAAGAACCTCACCGATTACGGCGCATTCGTCGATCTGGGTGGCGTCGATGGCCTGCTGCACATTACCGACATGGCTTGGAAGCGTATCAAGCATCCTTCCGAAATCGTCAACGTTGGCGACGAGATCGATGTCAAGGTTCTGAAATACGATCGCGAGCGCAACCGTGTTTCCCTGGGCCTGAAGCAACTGGGTGAAGATCCATGGGTTGCTATCAAAGCCCGTTACCCAGAAAGCACTCGCGTAACTGCGCGTGTTACCAACCTGACCGACTACGGCTGCTTCGCAGAGCTGGAAGAAGGCGTGGAAGGCCTGGTACACGTTTCCGAAATGGACTGGACCAACAAGAACATCCACCCTTCGAAAGTCGTACAAGTCGGCGACGAAGTGGAAGTTATGGTTCTGGACATCGACGAAGAGCGTCGTCGTATCTCCCTGGGCATCAAGCAGTGCAAATCTAACCCATGGGAAGATTTCTCTGGTCAGTTCAACAAGGGCGATAAAATCTCCGGCACCATCAAGTCGATCACCGATTTCGGTATCTTCATTGGTCTGGACGGCGGCATCGACGGCCTGGTTCACCTGTCCGACATCTCCTGGAACGAAGTTGGCGAAGAAGCTGTTCGTCGTTTCAAGAAGGGCGACGAGCTGGACACCGTTATCCTGTCGGTTGACCCAGAGCGCGAGCGCATCTCCCTGGGTATCAAGCAACTGGAAAGCGATCCGTTCTCCGAGTACGTTCAAGAGAACGACAAGGGTGCAATCGTTAAAGGCATCGTGAAGGAAGTTGACGCTAAAGGCGCCATCATCACTTTGGGTGACGATATCGAAGCGACTCTGAAAGCCTCCGAAATCAGCCGTGATCGCGTTGAAGACGCTCGTAACGTTCTGAAAGAAGGCCAGGAAGTAGAAGCCAAGATCATCAGCGTTGACCGCAAGAGCCGCGTAATCCAACTCTCCATCAAGTCGAAAGACGAGATCGAAGAGAAAGAAGCAATCCAGAGCCTGCGCGACAAGCCAGCTACCTCTGACATTGCTTCGGGTCCGACCACTCTGGGCGACCTGTTGCGTGCACAAATGGAAAAACAGAACTAAGTTCTGTCAGACCATAGAAAAAGGGCGACTTCGGTCGCCCTTTTTTGTGTCTGGGATTTGGCGGTTGGAGTGAGGTGCGTGGCCGGCAAGGCGTGATCGCCCTTGAGGCGTCTTACGGGGTGCGATCTTGTTATCCAGGCACTCCATGGGCTTTTCTGGGGAAAGGTCGCCAGCGCTATCCTGAGCCCGGCCTGCTCTGGTCCTGGGTCTGGTAAGGGTTAGCATAATTTGCGCAAGATAAGTCAAGCCACAGGCTGTTCAAATTCATCTGGTCATGCTAAAACCTTCGGAGCGCTTTTCCTAGCTGCTTGAAAAAGAAGGGAAAAATATGACGAAGTCGGAGTTGATCGAACGAATTGTCACCCATCAAGGGCTGCTCTCATCCAAAGATGTGGAGTTGGCCATCAAGACCATGCTTGAGCAAATGTCCCAGTGCCTGGCCACTGGTGATCGGATCGAGATCCGCGGCTTTGGCAGCTTCTCGCTGCACTACCGCGCTCCACGCGTGGGCCGTAACCCGAAAACCGGCCAGTCCGTCAGCCTCGACGGCAAATTCGTGCCTCATTTCAAGCCGGGCAAGGAATTGCGGGATCGAGTGAACGAAGACGAAGAAGAAAACGTCTGAGTTTTTTTGGGATAGGAGAAGTTTATGCGCGGTGTAAAGCGCGTCGCCCTGGTACTGATTGTGCTGATCGCCGCCTTGGCGATCCTGGCATTCGTACTGGAAAACCAGCAAGACGTCGCCCTGGCGTTCCTGGGGTGGTCTACGCCACAGCTGCCGGTTTCGGTGTTTGTGACGTTGGCGTTGATTGTGGGGATGTTGGTGGGGCCGTTTCTGAGTTTGCTGGTTCGCCGTAAGAAACGCCCAAACCCCACACTGTAGGGTTAGTCGGAAGGCGCATACCGTTTGTCGCTTCGATTGCAGGTGTAAGCCTTTTGTTGGGCGTTGGCTCTACACCCCCCCCCTAGGATGCATTAGCGCTTCTCTGTCGTTAGGAAATAGTGATGTTGGGGCTCAACTGAATCATGTTCCCTGCAACTTCCTCAGTGAGTAGGAATTGCCCTACGGACATGTCAAGTCTTGTAATGTTATGACGAGATGGCAAAATGCAACCTGTTCTCGATTCCAGTCATTTTGTGTGTCCAAGGCTTGGCAGCGACGCTGGGCTTTTTGGCCGACCCTTATAAATACAAAAACCACAAGATTGTCTGCATAACGAGCCCGCAGTTTCTCTTTGAAGGCAGGTTTTTGTTGTGAGTAGTAGCTTCCGCGCACCCCCGATTCCTTCGTCCGACGAGATTGATCTTGTTGCACTTTTTCAGGTTATCTGGAAGCAGAAAAAATTAGTCTTGGCTGCTACCGCAAGCGCCGGGCTGATTGCTGCGATCTATGCGTTCCTCACGCCTCCTCAGTACGAAGTCAGCAGTGTGTTGCGCCCGGCCGCAATTAACGAGCTGGATGCTTTGAATCGCTCTGAGATTTATACGCTTCCTCCTGGTGATGCTCTTGTCAGAGTGGGCGCATCATTGGAGTCTTACGATACCCGCTTGGGTTTTTTCCGCTCAAACCAGAAATTGTTCAAGGCATTCGAGCAGCCTGGCAGGACCTTGGAGCAGAGTTTCGAAGAGTTTAACCGCAACTCTATTGAGCTCATTCTGCCCGACCCGAAGAAGGCTAACTCTCTCAGTGCCTATATCAAGCTTGAGATGAGTTATCCGAAAGGCGTGGATGGCGTCGCCATTCTCAATGGCTTCGTTGATTACGCGATTGCCACGGAACGTGAGCAAATTGCAGCGGATCTGGACGTCATCGTAAAAAACCGATTGAACGAGCTCAAGGGCAAGATTGATGCTGCCCGCTCTAATTACGAGGTTGATAAAGAGGCGCGGATTGCATCGCTGCGAGAAACCGATAGCTTGCGACGTGCGCAGTTGCAGGATGAACTCAAGGCGTTGCGAGCACAGTTGAAGACTGGGCGCATCGACCGAGTGGCGCAGTTGAACGAAGCCATCGGAATCGCCAAGTCCTTGGGGATCAGAAAGCCCAGCACGCCTTCCGCTCTGGGTGAGTCAGAGCGTAATGGCTCATCAAGTGTGATGCGTACCGAAATAAACAATCAGCAAATCCCTCTGTACTTCATGGGCGTCGAGGCGCTTGAGGCTGAACGTACTGTGTTGATGCAGCGTAAGTCCGATGACTTTACTGAGGGTCGTATCGCGCAGATTGCCAAAGAGCTTCAATTGCTCCAGTCGAACCGTGAGATTGAAGTGCTGAATCGTCGTGAAAACGAGGATCTGTTTCTGGCCGGTGTTCAGCCGGTGCGCGCTGAAGAGGCTCGCTTGCGTAACTTAAGCATTGATATGAGCCGGCTGAAGCTGGTAACTATCGATAAGCAAGCCCTTGAACCTTTACGTCCGGTCAAGCCTCAGAAGGCGTTGATTATCCTGCTTGGTCTGATCTTGGGTGGATTTGTCGGGGCATTCATTGCCGTGATTCGTCATCTTGTCAAGACCCGTCAATCTCAGCCCCAATCGGCAGCATTATCCATGCTGCCCAATTCGCCGACGATGGTGGGTAGCGATACAGGTTTGAACAAGCCGTAATAGATGCCTGCAAGAACCGCGCTGTGCTCTCCTGGCAGTGCGGTATTTCATTTCATTTGGAAACTAGCTTGCAACTTATTGTCTATAGCGCACTGGATAAGTGTTTTTCGGCTTTTGGGCTCGCGTGATACCTGGGGTCGGTCAGTGTGACTGGCGTTTGTAGGGGCGGTCCTCCTGCTCGTCGGGTTATTTCATGTAAAAAACGGCAGCGTCCTGCGGCGGATGGCTCATAATCACGCGAGTCGATCAACCTTGCCAGGGCGGTTATTTTCCCGCGTGGAGCGTTGACTACGTTGCGCAGGAGGCCTCCGCAGGGGAGAGCTCTGTCCGGAAAAAACGAGATTTTTATATTGGCGATTTCGGATTGCCGGCCACAGGCATTGAAATTGTGGCTCAATACCGAGAAGCTACGCGCTATTTTTCACCCGCCAACCCGTGTGTTGGCATTGGTGTAATGCAGATATTTAAGGAAGTTCTAAAGATATGACGGACATCAAACGCAAAGGCATCATCCTCGCCGGCGGCTCCGGGACGCGTTTGCACCCACTGACTCTGGGTGTATCCAAGCAAATGTTGCCTATTTTCGACAAACCGATGATTTTTTATCCGTTGTCGGTGTTGATGCTCGCTGGCATGCGCGAAATCTTGATCATCTCGACACCTGAAGATCTGCCTTGCTTTAAAAAGCTCCTGGGAGACGGCAGCCAGTACGGCATCCAGCTCAGCTATGCCGAGCAACCCAGTCCGGACGGATTGGCCCAGGCCTTCCTGATTGGCGAAGAGTTTATTGGTGATGATCCTTGCTGCCTGATCCTTGGCGACAATATTTTCTACGGCCAGCACTTTTCCGATAACTTACGCTCCGCCATGTCCCAGACATCCGGTGCGACAGTCTTTGGCTATCACGTATCGGATCCTGAGCGTTTTGGTGTGGTTGAGTTCGATGCCACTGGTCGGGCATTGAGCATCGAAGAAAAACCAACGAAACCGAAGTCTAACTACGCAGTTACAGGCTTGTACTTCTACGATAACCGAGTGGTGGACATTGCTAAGAGCATCAAGCCATCGCCGCGTGGCGAGCTTGAGATCACGGACGTCAATCGTGCCTATCTGGACGACAAGTCATTAACTGTAGAGATGCTGGGCCGTGGTTTTGCCTGGCTGGACACTGGTACTCACGAGTCGCTCTTGGAGGCGAGTCATTTCGTCCATACCATTGAGCACCGCCAGGGGCTTAAAGTCGCCTGCCTCGAGGAAATTGCGTTCCATAAAGGTTGGATCACTTCGGAGCAGCTAGGTGTTCAGGCGGAAAAACTGAAAAAGACAGGCTATGGCCAGTACTTGCAGAAACTTCTGGAAGAGGCTTCAAAGGCATGAAACTGATTCAGACTGCTATTCTTGACGTTGTAATCATTGAACCAAAGGTTTTTGTCGATGATCGCGGCTGGTTTATGGAAAGCTTTAACGAAGAGCGGTTTCATACAGCGCTTAAAGAGCTAGGGCTGCCGATCCCACGAGCGTTTGTTCAGGATAATCACTCCTGCTCAGCAAAGGGCGTGCTGAGGGGCTTGCACTTCCAGCGTGCGCCGCATGCCCAGGGCAAGCTAGTGCGTGTGGTACGGGGTGCTGCATTTGATGTGGCGGTGGATATTCGGCCTGAGTCCAGCACCTATTTGAAATGGGTCGGCGTGCATCTGAATACTACCAACAACCATATGCTCTGGATCCCAGAAGGGTTCGCACATGGCTTTGTCTCGCTAGAGGACGACACTCATTTTCTGTACAAGACCACCGATTACTATGCTAAGGATTCCGAGGGAGCGCTTCATTGGAGTGATCCGGCGCTGAATATTGATTGGCCTAATGCTGGAGACTACCTCGTCAGTGAAAAAGACGATAGCGCACCAGGGTTGGATGCCTTTCTGGAGGCGCAGCAATGAGTTTGATCGAGATTTTAGATATTGAATCGAGGGGGGATGAGCGAGGGCAACTGATCGCTCTGGAGAATAACAAGAATATTCCTTTCGCAATCAAGCGCGTTTATTACCTTACCCAAACCCGGGAAGACGTTGCTCGTGGTTTTCATGCTCACAAAGAGCTGATGCAGGTTGCGGTTTGCATATCTGGTCGATGCCTCATGAAATTGGATGATGGGGTCAATCAGGAGGAGGTCTGGCTGGACTCTCCTGTTAAAGCGATTCTCATCAGGAAGATGATTTGGCGTGAAATGCATCATTTCAGCCCTGATTGTGTCCTGCTTGTCTTGGCGAGCGAACTCTACGATGAGCAAGACTACATTCGTAGTTATTCTGACTTTAAGTTGCTGGCCAAGTCGAACTAAACTCTCGAGTGTAATAGAGCGCATGAAGATTACGAGCTAATGAGTGGGTTGGTTTTTAGTCTGTTGTTTGGCCGAAATGATCAGGTAATTGCAAAAATGATAAAGTTTTTAGAGTTAAAAGATATAAACAGCCTTTGCCGTGATGAGTTGGTCGCTGCTTGCACTCGTGTTGTTGACTCTGGTTGGTATATCGGCGGAACTGAACTTCAGATATTCGAACGCGAATTTGCAGCCTATTGCGGCACTCGACATTGCATCGGTGTGGCTAACGGTCTCGATGCTTTGGTATTGGTTATCAGAGCGTGGAAAGAGCTTGGCTACATGAGTGAAGGGGACGAAATCATTGTTCCATCCAATACCTATATCGCCAGTGTCCTGGCTATTTCTGAAAATGGACTGGTTCCTGTGCTGGTCGAGCCGGATCCCGACACACGGAATCTCTGTCCGATGGCAGTCGAGTCTGCCATCACGAAGAAGACCAAAGCTATTCTTCCTGTTCACCTTTATGGTCGAATGGCTGATATGCCCAAGATTATGGCCGTTGCCAAGCGACATGGCCTATTGGTGCTGGAGGATTCAGCACAGGCTCACGGTGCCCATATTGATGGGAAAAAGGCTGGCAGCTGGGGGGATGCATCGGGATTCAGCTTTTATCCAGGAAAAAATCTCGGCGCTTTAGGTGACGCGGGTGCCGTTACAACCAATGATGATAAGTTGGCCGTTACGATCCGGGCGTTGGGTAATTATGGATCGTATGAGAAGTACAAGAATACTTATCGCGGTGTAAATAGTCGGCTTGATGAAGTTCAAGCGGCTTGCCTCTCGGTCAAACTTAAGTATCTGGATGCACAAACCGCTTATCGTCGTGAAATTGCACAGTTGTATTCTGCGACAATCACGAATCCTCTTATTTCTTTGCCTGTCGCGTCAGAGTTTGATGCGTCAAGCAACTCCAGTCATGTGTGGCATGTTTATACGGTCTTGTGCGATCAGCGAGATGAGCTTCAAAAACATCTTGCGGAGCATGGCATACAAACATTGATCCACTATCCAATTCCGCCTCATCAGCAACAAGCATATTCAGAGCTTGCTGGTCATTCCTATCCTGTCGCGGAACGTATACATCAACGTATATTAAGTTTGCCGATTGGCCCTACGCTGTCGATGGCGGAGGCGCAGGTTATTGTCTCGGCGTGTAACAGTTTCGGTAGAAACTGATGAATCTTGTTAAAACCAGCCTTTTGAATGGCATCGCCGTTGCCATAAAAATGTTGACGTTGCTGGGGCTGAATAAGTTACTGGCTGTATACGTCGGACCTGGTGGTTATGCAGCAATCGGTCAGTTTCAGAACGTCGTACAGATGCTGACCACGTTTGCCAGCGGTGCCATCAATAATGGTGTGACTAAATATACAGCAGAGTATTCCGGGGACGAGTACCGACTACATGCTTTATGGAGGACCTCCGGTACTATTGTACTGGTAGGTGCAACAATTGCTTCGCTGTTGATAGCATTGCTTAGTAAAGAGTTGGCGTTGTGGGTTCTTGGGGATGCTGAGTTCTTTGGCGTGTTTCTTTGTTTTGCCGCTACATTAATATTTTTTAGTTTTAATACTTTACTGCTCGCAGTATTGAATGGACGGAAGGAAATTGTTCTTTATGTATTTGCAAATATAGGAGGAAGCCTCTTTTCATTGATAGTTACCTCGATAATGGCGATCTACTTTGGGCTTTATGGCGCGTTGGTTGCTCTTGCGGTATATCAATCCTTAAGTTTCCTGGTTACCGTTGTCCTCTGCAGGAAAACAGTATGGTTTAAAGTTGGATTATTCTTTGGTGCTGTAGACCGTGCGGTTGCATTGCGGTTGGCGAAATTCACTGCCATGGCATTGACCTCTGCTATCTGTATGCCCATTAGTACGATACTTATTCGAAATGATATTGTTTCAATGCTTGGGTGGGATGCTGCAGGTTATTGGGAGGCAATGCTAAGGCTCAGTGCGGCCTATCTTCTGTTGGTGACCACAACGCTGGCTGTTTACTATTTACCACGACTGTCTGAACTCCGTACGGCTAAAGAATTGATTTTCGAAATTAAGCAAGGCTACAAGATTATTCTGCCTGTTGCTGTTTTAGCTGGTGTCGCGATGTACGTTGCTCGCGACCTGATAATATTTTTATTGTTCACCACAGACTTTTCTCCAGTCCGTGAACTGTTTGCTTGGCAAATGGTGGGAGATACGCTGAAAATCGGTAGCTGGATTCTTGCTTATTTACTCTTGGGCAAGGCGATGTACAAGACCTACATCGTTACGGAAATTGTTTTTTCTGCGTCCTATGTGCTATTTGCGTGGTTTTTTGTTCGTCAAGTTGGCTTGGAGGGCGTGGTGATGGCCTATGCGCTGAATTATGCACTTTATTGGTTCGTCATGATCGCGTGCGTGGCAGGGTATTTTAGAATGATGCGCAGCTCTTCATCCTCTGCAGTTGAATAAGGTGTACTAGATGCTGACGATTGTTATTCCTGCTTACAACCACGAACACTATGTCATTGAGGGGCTTGAGGCTGCATGTTCGGTTGATCTGCCGGGAACGGAAATTATAATTGTTGATGATGGATCCACTGATGCAACCAGATTGAAAATAGAACAGTTTCTTCAAGAGAAAAATCCAGGAAATGTTACTTTTGTGGTCAAGGAAAATGGCGGTGTTGTTTCATCTTTGGCTCTTGGGCTTGAAAGAGCAAAAACTGAATTTATTTATTTTGTCGCATCGGACGATATTCTTTGTTACGAGGGAATTACAGCCTGTATTCAGCAATTGGAAGACCATCCTGATGCGATGTTCTGCATCGGTGGCGGGGTAAGCTTTGCTAGCGATGACCCAGATGTAAATATCCCTGTTTATGGTGAGTTGCACGAACAGTTTTTTTCTATGAGTGCTTCTTCGCGAGCGAGTGCACTGTATTTGAACTACCCGCAGCCCATTCTTCTGCAGTCGACGGTGTTTAGGTGTGCTGGCTTGAAAGAGGTGGGGGGGTGGGATCCGCGAATTGTTCTAGATGACTATTCAATGTTCATCAAAATGTTTACTAAATTTCCATTGCTAAATCATGACTTTTTGTATGTGCCGGCACAAAAAGTGGTGAAGTATAGGCAACATGGTGCCAATGCTTACAAAAATGTGTCTCGACAATTTTTTATAATCAAGCAAATGCTGGATTTTTTGGCACCTGCTGAGATTTATTCAAAAGCGCTGGGGAAAGTACTGGCGATGCATTTTTTAGGCGCTGTTCGATTAGGTCGTTTCAATGATGGTCTAAGCCTTTTTAAGAATGTATCAATGGGTGCTAAGTCATACTTTGTATATTATCTTGCCTCCTATGTTTTCAGTTATACAGGGCGAATGTTAAGTAAGTTGGTGCGGAGAGTATTCGGTTGAAGCCATCAATCAATGAGCCTGTTCGTCGAATGTATTTTGATGGGCGGTGGAGGGTGACAACTCCGGGTGCCATTGTCGCATTTGTTTTTGTTGCAATAGCCTCATTATTGATTGCCTTGCGTCCCATGGGGTTGGATTACGATTATCAGACCTACTTGGAGTACTACGATAATATTCTTGCTGGTTATCCTCCAGCGGTTGAAGTTGGTTATAAGCTGATTACGATTTTTTTTGAGCAGATAGGGATTGGTTTTTTGGGGGTGTTGTATACATATGCTTTTATTGCGTTGTATGCAAAGTTTAAGTTTTTTCAGCGGTTAGAAAGTTATCGCAGTGTTCGTGAAGGGCTATTTTTTGGTGTTGTCTATTTTCTTGTGTTTTTCCCGGTCTGGGAATTGACGCAAATTCGTAATGCGGCGGCAATAGCAGTTGTTGCCTTGGCTATTCTTGAAGATCGTAAAATTAATTCGGTTTTTTATTTTTTACTTGCTGTGCTTTTGCATAACGTTAGTTTTTTGATCGTCGCCTTTTGGCTAGTTCAGCGTTTTTTTGGTTCATTGAAATACCCTATTGTCATAGGAGTGGCTTTAGTGATTTTTCTAGGGCTTGAGTATGCGCCTTACTATCAGCGCTATGCTGCCGATGTGTACAAAGAGGATTTTAAGCCGTTCTCTTTGAAGAACTTGTTTATAGTATTTACATTTATCTATATCCAGTTTTGTCGCCAGCCACTGCCGAAGAGTCTTGCTTATTATTCGATGGCTTTGTTGTCGTTTTATCTGGCAATGGGCAAGATGCCGGCTGCGGCCATCAGGGTTGCGGATATTTCACTTTTTTTTGCGTTGTTAGCTTTATCCCTCGCACATCTGCGGTTCAGTTGGCTCTATAAGCTTTTGACCATCTTTGCGTTGGGTTACGTTTTTACGAATATCAGTTATTTAGGGGAGAACCCTCTAATTAACCTGGACGCAATTTCATGGGCTGGCTGAGGAGCCGACCTCCTATTTTAGCGGTAAGTGAGTTTATGTTAGAGGTGGAAGTGGCTAAAGTTGCTGCGGTAGTGGTCGGCTATATGCCGGAAATAGACGTCCTGGACAGGCTTTTGATTTCGCTTGGTTCGCAGGTGGATGTGTTGATTTTTCTTGATAATGGAGCCTCATCAAACGTACTGATGGCCGCTCCTGTCGAGCGACAGTCCCTCGTTTATGTGGATATGGAGGGCAATAAGGGGCTCGGGGCGGCCTTGAATAAAGGTTTCGAATTGGCTGTTAATGCCGGTGTGGACTACGTAGTTACCTTTGATCAAGACAGTCATGCCGAACCTCAGTTAATCGCGAAGCTAGGCACGGCAATGGCTCAAGCAAAATTAAAAGATCCACGTTGTATTGCCGTCAGCCCGGCTTTTTTTGACCGTCGGGACGGGAAGAAAGTTAATTTTCCGTTTTATCAGTCTGTCAATGGCGTTATTAAACCCGTGTTTCATTCTGATGATGAGAATGGTTTGGTAAATGTTGATATTTTGATTACTTCTGGCATGTACATCAGTACACAGGCCTGGATTGAAGGACATCGATACGACGAAGGTTTGTTTGTCGACTTTACCGATTCTGAGTGGTGTTTTCGGGTTAGAGATCAAGGGTATGCACTTTACGGGTGTTTGAATGTTGAGATGGGGCATGCTTTATCCGATGCGCCACCTGTCAAGCTTTTTGGGTTGAGTTTTCTTCGATATTCCCCGGTGCGCCGATATTTCTTCTTCCGTGCCACAGTTGCGGTGTGTCGGATGAACCATATGCCAACGTGTTGGAAAAAACGCCTGTTGTTGGCTTTGGTCCTGCGTTTCTTCGCCAACCTATTGATCGACAAAAACAAAATCCAGTCTCTGAAGATGATGTTGCGCGGCGCGCTCCATGGCTGGCAAAAAAAACTTGGCCCACTGCGTTAATATTTAGCTGTGATTGAGTTCCCTCGTTCCAATACGTGGGTTAAGTATTAAAGGTAGAAAGTTATGCAACCACGTATTTTGGTTTTGCTCGCGGCTTACAATGGTATGCGTTGGATTTCTGAACAGGTCAATACGATCCTGAACCAAGAGGAGGTCTCTGTTTCATTGCTGATCAGCGTAGACCGCTCTGATGATGGCACTGAGAATTGGGTCGATCAGTTGTGCCAGCGTGACTCAAGGGTAAAAACGCTGGCCCACGGAGAGAAATTTGGAGGTGCGGCTCGAAATTTCTTTCGTTTGATAAGCGAAGCGCCGGTCGACGACTTTGATTACTTCTCATTTGCCGATCAGGATGATATCTGGCTTCCAAACAAGCTGATCAGTGCGACCAGGTTTATGCTTGAGCAAAAGTCTGACGGCTACTCAGGTAATGTCACTGCATTTTGGCCTGATGGCCGTGAGTCGATCATCGTGAAGGCTCAGCCACAGGTGGCATTTGATCATTTGTTTGAAGCGGCAGGTCCTGGGTGCACGTATATCTTTACCCAAGCGTTGTTTGCCGAGCTTCAGCGAGATATCAATAGTCGCTTGGCGCAGGTGCAGAATGTCACCCTACATGATTGGTATTGTTACGCCTACAGTCGTTCACACGGCTTTAAATGGGTGATTGATGCCCAGCCGTATATGCGCTATCGCCAGCACGGGGGTAACCAGGTTGGTGTGAATAGCGGTGCTAAAGCATTTAAAAAACGGTTATCTCAGGTTTTTGATGGCTGGTGGCTAAATCAGGCTGCGCTGATTTCCCGCATGGTCGGCATGGAAAATGACCCTTTTGTTCGGCGCTGGATCGGACTGGGGCGATGGGAGCTGCTCTGTCTAGCAGGCAGTGCCTGTAAGTGCCGTAGACGGCTACGAGATAAATTTGTTTTCGGTGGGCTGTGTCTGATGTTGGCGTTGTTGAGGCAAAAAAAATGAAAACCCAGCTATTGATTACTGGCAGTAGTGGTTTCGTCGGGCGCCAACTGATTCGACAGTTACAGGGCCATTCAAATTACAACACACGTGCTCTTGTCCGCACTATGCCCGATGTTTTGGCGACTGATGTTGATTACGTGCAGCTCTCTGACTTTTCCACTGTGACAGCGGAGCACCCGGCTATGCGGGGTCTTGACGTTGTTGTACACCTGGCATCACGCGTGCACGTCATGAATGATACAGAGTCTGATCCTCTCGAAGCGTTTCGCAGAGTGAATGTGGGCCACACGCTACAATTAGCCCGTAGCGCTGTTGCAGCTGGGGCGAAACGTTTTATTTTCGTCAGTTCGGTCAAGGTCAACGGTGAGCAGACGGCTTTCGGCAGGCCATACAGTGAAACCGATAATCCTTTGCCTGTTGATCCTTATGGTATCTCAAAAATGGAGGCCGAAGATGCGCTCAGAGAACTTGCAGCGCAAACAGGTCTTGAGGTAGTCATTGTCCGCCCCGTGCTGGTTTATGGGCCGGGTGTGAAGGCTAATTTTGCGAATATGATGAGGTGGTTGAAAAAGGGCGTTCCGTTGCCCTTTGGTGCTATTAGCAACCAGCGAAGTCTTGTGGCATTAGATAACTTGGTCAGTTTTATTCTGACCTGCGTATCTCATCCAGCCGCTGCTAACCAGACGTTTTTGATCAGTGATGGTGAGGATGTATCCACCACTCAATTGTTAATTCGATTAGGCGAGGCCTTGGGGTCACCTGCCAGACTCATCCCGGTTCCTGAGTGGTTGTTGGTGTTAGGGGCCACTTTGCTGGGTCGCAAGGCGCTATCCCAGCGACTGTGTGGTTCGCTGCAAGTGGATATTACAAAAAGCCGGCAACTATTGGGCTGGGCGTCAGTCGTTACCCTTCAAGAAGGGCTCAATGCAACTGCGCAACATTACCTTAGTGAGCAAATTTAATGACGTATTGGTACATCTTTCCCCTTGTCGCGCTTGTGTCCCTGTTACTGACAGCCGTACTGCGCCGATATGCACTGCGTCGTAGCATCATTGATATTCCTAATGCTCGTAGCTCTCATACGGTACCAACGCCCAGAGGAGGCGGGGTAGCAATTGTACTCACGTATGCATTTTCGCTATTCGTGTTGGCACTCCTGCAATGGGTGTCCATTGCTGAAAGTGTCGCGCTCTTAGGGGCGGGTCTACTGATCGCAGTGATTGGTTTTATGGACGATCACGGTCATATAGCTGCGCGTTGGAGGCTGTTGGGTCATTTTGTCGCTGCCGGCTGGGCACTTTTCTGGATGCAAGGGTTGCCCCCAATTACAGTTTTTGGCTTTTCTTTGAACCTTGGATGGTTTGGCCATTTAATTGGCGCATTTTACTTGGTTTGGATGCTGAATCTTTATAATTTCATGGACGGAATAGATGGCATCGCCAGTCTAGAGGCTATTTGTGCGTGCGTCGGTTTGTCGCTGATTTATTTTTTTAGTGGCTATGAAACGTTGATATGGTCTCCTCTTTTATTAGCCATGGCCGTTGCAGGATTCTTATATTGGAACTTCCCACCTGCTCGAATTTTCATGGGGGATGCAGGGAGCGGATTTCTCGGCATTGTTCTGGGCGGACTTTCTATACAGGCAGCCTGGATTGGCAGTGAGTTTTTTTTCGCTTGGTTAATCATGTTGGGAGTATTTGTTGTAGACGCTACCTTTACCTTGGCTAGGCGACTGGCCCGGGGAGACAAGGTCTATGAGGCTCATCGTAGCCATGCATATCAATTTGCCTCACGCCAATTTGGAAAGCACCTCCCGGTAACGGTGTCTATTGGTGTCATCAACGTTGTCTGGCTTTTCCCTCTGGCTCTCTGCGTTACGTTACTGGGACTGGATGGCTCTCTGGGCTTAGTAATCGCTTATGTGCCATTGCTGTTATTGGCCGTAAAATATAATGCGGGTATGCGTGAGTAGATGCTCTGGCAAGGACGGTATTGACCGCTTTTTTCTTCTCATTCCGGCATAACCTGTATGATCAGGTAGCTTCGTGAATGAAACCAAAAGCTTTAGTTTCAATCCGTGCGGCATGACGTTCGCAGAAGCGACGGGCGGTAGCTGCTCGTTGAGAGTTTTAATTTAATTGTGAGTAGTAAGGTCGTCAGAAAAACATGGATAAATTACGAACATTCCTGCTGAACCTCCCTCGCAGGCAAAAGCGCATTCTCCAGGTCATTGCCGACATCATTCTGGTCTGGCTCGCCCTCTGGATGGCGTTTGTTGTTCGTCTAGGGATCGATGAGTTGGTCAACCCCGTCGTACTGCATTCTTGGCTGTTCATCAGTGCGCCAATTGTTTCCATCCCGCTGTTTATCCGTTTTGGCATGTATCGCGCCGTGATGCGCTACTTCGGCAACGATGCACTCATCGCGATTATCAAGGCTGTCAGCCTGTCGGCGTTGATTCTGGGGGTTGTCGTCTATTGGTACAGCAACCACGAAAATGTGGTGCCACGTTCTATCGTGTTCAACTACTGGTGGCTCAGTCTGATCATGATTGGTGGATTACGCCTAGCCATGCGCCAGTACTTTCTGGGGGATTGGTTTGCAGCTGCCCAGCATGTACCGTTTACCAGTCGCGATGATGGCCTGACCAAGGTTGCGATCTACGGTGCAGGTGCTGCCGGCAATCAACTGGTTGCGGCGCTTCGTATGGGGCGAGTCATGCGCCCGGTGGCGTTTATCGATGACGACAGCAGCATCTCTGATCGCGTCATCTCCGGCCTTCAGGTGTTTAAACCCAAGCATATTCAACAGATGATCGATGCCACTGGGGCCCAGGAAATCCTGTTGGCCATTCCGTCGTCCAATCGTGCTCGACGTCGCGAGATTCTTGGCCTGCTGGAAGGGTTTCCGTTGCACGTGCGTAGCGTGCCGGGCTTTATGGATCTTGCCAGTGGCCGGGTGAAGGTCGATGACATTCAGGAAGTAGACATTGCCGACTTGCTGGGGCGTGATGCAGTGCCTGCCCAGGGTGACCTGCTGGAGCATTGCATCAAGGGGCAGAGCGTCCTGGTGACGGGGGCAGGTGGTTCTATTGGTTCAGAGCTTTGCCGGCAGATCCTGGCGTTGCGTCCTACTACCTTGCTGTTGTTCGAGCACAGTGAGTTTAATCTTTACAGTATTTTGTCGGAGCTGGAGCAGCGTATCACCCGTGAGTCGCTGCCTGTCCGTTTGCTACCCATCCTGGGCTCGGTACGAAACCAGGTAAAATTGTTCGACGTGATGAAGACCTGGCATGTTGATACGGTCTACCACGCGGCAGCTTACAAACATGTGCCGATGGTTGAGCACAACATCGCCGAAGGCGTCCTGAACAATGTCATCGGTACATTGAATACCGCCCAGGCGGCGCTTCAGGCGGGGGTCTCCAACTTTGTTCTGATCTCCACGGACAAGGCCGTGCGCCCAACCAATGTCATGGGCAGTACCAAGCGTTTGGCCGAGTTGACGTTGCAGGCCTTGAGCCGTGAGTTGGCACCGGTATTGTTTGGCGACAAGTCCAACATTTCCCGGGTCAACAAGACTCGCTTCACCATGGTTCGTTTTGGCAATGTACTAGGTTCGTCTGGCTCGGTTATTCCGTTATTTCACAAGCAGATCAAGTCAGGTGGGCCGCTAACGGTCACTCATCCGAAGATTACGCGTTACTTCATGACCATTCCTGAAGCGGCCCAGTTAGTGATCCAGGCAGGCTCAATGGGGCAGGGGGGGGATGTATTCGTGCTTGATATGGGCGAGCCGGTGAGAATCGTCGAGCTGGCAGAGAAGATGATTCACCTGTCCGGCCTGAGTGTTCGCTCGGATAAGAACCCCCATGGTGATATCGCCATTGAGTTTACAGGGCTACGTCCCGGTGAAAAGCTTTACGAGGAGTTGCTGATTGGCGACAACGTCGTGGCCACCCAGCATCCGATGATCATGAGTGCCAACGAGGATCATCTGGATTGGGAGATACTCAAAGGGAAGCTGGCAGAGCTGCTGGCGGCGGTTGATGCAGACGACTACAGCAGGGTCCGTCAACTGCTACGCGATACGGTCAGTGGGTATGCGCCGGATGGCGAGATCGTGGACTGGATCTACCAGCAGCGTCGCCTGGAGCCTTGAGGCGCGGCCTGGCTCATCAGTGAAGCCTATGAAAAGGTTTATTGATGAGCCAGCGTCAACAGGGTTTACGAAAACTCCTTGATCCATTCAGCAACGGCTTTCTCTGGATAGCCGCGGTGGAAATGTCGACGCCATGGATAGGCGTGGTTCCCCGAACCATCCTTCAATTTGATCTTCTCCGTGCCACAAATAAACTTTGCGGGCGAGCCGGCAACCACTGCATCTGGATTGACGTCTTTGTTCACGGAGCTGTGGGCACCTACCAGGGCACCTTTTTTGACGGTAACGCCGGGCAATATGACCGACATGGTGGCGATGACCGCGAAGTCTTCGATCGTTACACCGGCCATCACTTCACTCGGCGGATGAGGGTCGTTGGTCAGTACCACGTAGGGGAAGATCCAGACGTAGTTGCCCACCGTCGAGTGCTGCCCAATGTGAACATTACTGTGGCATTTGACATAGTCGCCAATCTCGCAGTGGCCTTGGATATCGCCCAATGTGCCAATCTGGAAACCGTCCCCGGCTGTTGTCAGCTCTCTTATTGTAACTCGATGGCCTGTAACTAGTTTTTCACCAAAGGTCGAACCTTCATAGAATACGCTGTGCGACCGGATGACTGCGCTTTTACCAATGATCAGTGGGCGTCCATTTGCAAGCTTTGTCGGCAAGCCTATTTCGCAATATGCACCGATCTCGGTGTTATCACCGATAACGACATTTTTATGAATAATACTGTAAGGGCCAATGCTGACATTGTTCCCGAGCTTTGCACCGTCATCTATGATTGCAGTTGCATGTATCATTGAAATCCTCCTGACAACGTACTTGAAACTAAACAAGTACCTTGTTTGCGAATTAGTATTTGTAAAAGCCCTGTCCTGTTTTTCTACCGAGATGATTAGCTCTAACCATTTTTCTCAGCAGGGCATGGGCGCGATATTTTGGATCGCCTGTTTCATTATGCAATGTTTCCATAATCGAGAGATTCACATCATTGCCGATCAGATCTGCAAGTGCCAACGGGCCTATTGGATGGTTGGCGCCGTAGCGCATCGCCTTATCAATTTCTTCGGCTGTGGCGACGCCCTCTGCGAGAATACCAATGGCCTCGTTGATCATAGGAATCAACATTCGATTGACGATGAACCCTGGAGCTTCGTTAACAATTACAGGCTCTTTGCCCAAACCCTTGGAGAAATTGACCGCCCAATCCAGCGTGGCGCTTGAAGTGGCCAATCCCGCGATAACTTCAGTCAGTTTCATGACCGGCGCCGGATTGAAAAAATGCAGGCCTACTACGTTTTGAGGGTAGGTGCACAGCGCAGCAAGACCAGTGATGGAGAGCGATGAGGTGTTTGAAGCCAGAACCATGTCGGGTGACGAGATGGTCGAAAGTTCTTTGAATATTGCTTGTTTGGCATCCATGTTCTCTGCAATAGCTTCAATGATCAGCTTCGAGTCAGACAGGGAAGTGTAATGTTCAACAGTAACTATTTTTTCGCGGTATTGGTGGGCGAGTGATTCTTCGAGTCGCCCTTTTTTAACTTGACGATTCCATTGGTTTTCCAACTCAACTAGAGAGTCATTGACAGAAGCTAGGTTGCGCCCTTTCCAGAATACGGTCGAGATTTGATTCGACTGCGCGAGGATCTGTACTATTCCTTTACCCATAGTGCCTGTTCCAATTACCGCTACAGAGTACAGGTCTGTCGACATTCGCATTTCGTCCCGGCTCGCTTCTTTTCGAAAAATTCCATGATATCCAATTCACCTGGCAAGATGAAGCAATCAGTGCGTGCTCCGACACAGGGCGTTTAGATAAGCGTTGATATTTTTTTGGCAGGTGTTGATTGTGCCTTGCCCGTTCAGCCCTTTGCCTGGTGGGCGGCTGAGGCGGGAGGCGCATATTTTAGGCTGGCATATATTGTAACTCACCCATTTTTGACTATCCCCCCACATCACCTAAGTTTGAAAAGCAGCTTCGGAAAGCTGCTTTTCCCACTGATGTCATGGAGCGTCTCTAATGCGTAAATCCGTTTTATCCTCCCTGGTTTTTGCCGTCCTCACCAGCCTGTCAGTCGCGGCCTTCGCCGCCCCATCGGCCAAGCCCGAAGCGCCAATGCCGGTAGTGGCCCAGGTAGACAAAAGTGAACAGCCAACCCCAAAAATCAACCTCAACGCAGCAGACGCTGAAACCCTGCGCCGCGATCTGTTCGGTATTGGCGCCGCCAAGGCCAAGGCGATCATCGCTTATCGCGAGTCCAATGGATCGTTCACGGCGGTGGATGAGTTGCTGGAGGTGAAGGGGATTGGCAAGTCGCTGCTGGAGAAGAATCGCGACAGGCTGGAGGTTAAGTAATCAAAGCAGGAGGCCGGTCATTGACCGGCCTTTTTTGCGTCAGCAGGGGCTGTATTGATCCCGGTTTTCAGGTTTTGCCGCACGACGTCGAGTATGCGTGTCGCCAGTTGCGGGTTTTCGACGCTGCGCGCCAGTACCAATGCGCCTACCAGTGTCGACATGATCACCAGGCTTTGTTCGTCTGCACTGGGGCTGCCCAATGCGGTTTCGATTTGCTTGAGTCGGGCGTCGAGGACTGTATCGGTGGTGGGGCTCTGTTGCCCGCGCTGCCCCAGTTCCGAGGACATGGTGGGCAGCGGGCAGCCTTGGTCGGGGGAGGTGTGGTGCCACTCGGACAAGTAACTGTCGATGAAGGCTTCCAGCGGTCGCTCCTGGCTGAAGATCGCCGCACAATGGGTGTCCAGCTCGGCGGAGGCCGCTTGCAGGGCTTTTTCCACCAGTTCGTCTTTGGATTTGAAGTGGGCGTAGAACCCGCCATGGGTCAGGTTCAGGGCTTTCATCAGGGGCTGCAGGCCGGTGGCGCCGATGCCGTCGCGGCGAAAGCGCACCGACGCTTCTTTAATGATGCGCTGATGGGTTTGAGCTTTGTGATTTTGCGAGTAGCGCATGAGAGGGCCCTCTGTAACATCGCGCCATATTAACCAAGGTTTGGCGCTGTTTCTCGGCCCGATTACAAATTTGCACTAATCTCAATCGATTCGCCTGGCGTGCTGCCGGTAAGGGTCAGCACGGGGCGTTGGTTTCAGCGATCCTGCGCATCCTTGGCGTCGGCCTGAGCATTGCGCTCGGCGACGCGTTTGCGTTGTTCGTCGGTCAGTTCCACTTTGTTGGCGCTGTCACGCAGCATCATCAAGCCACCAACGATCGAACCGATGGCGACCACCATGATCAACCAGGCATACCAGGGCATAGGGCTCTCCTTGAGGCTGACTGCCATGGGGAAGATTCCCCACGGCACTATCAGCTTTGAGTGACGGCGTTCGTCAGTCGTTCCATTGTAGGCCCGTTCTGCCTCGCTGGTTTAGAGCCCGGTCAACATGGCATCTGCCGGTGCGTCGGCGCGGTCTTGGGCGGTCAGTTGGAAGTAGATGAAGCCTGCGGCCATGAACCCAAGGAAGATCAGGCCGATCAGGGTGTTGAACCACGCCATGGCGACCAGGCAGACCAACGCCAGGATCAGGGCGATCGCCGGTACGATAGGGTAGCCCGGTGCGCGGAAAGTGCGTTCCAGCAGCGGTTCGCTCTTACGCAGCTTGAACAGGCTGAGCATGCTCATGATGTACATGACGATGGCGCCGAACACCGCCATGGTGATCATCGCCGCGGTAAGGGTCATGCCGCCGAGGTTGATCAGGCCGTCGCTGTAGATCGCGGCGATGCCCACCACGCCGCCGGCAAGGATGGCCCGGTGGGGTGTCTGGAAGCGTGACAGCTTGGCCAGAGAGGAGGGCAGGTAGCCGGCGCGGGCCAGGGCGAAGAACTGGCGCGAGTAGCCGAGGATGATGCCGTGGAAGCTGGCGACCAGGCCAAACAGGCCAATCCACACCAGCATATGCAGCCAGCCGGAGCTTTCGCCCACCACGGTCTTCATCGCCTGGGGCAATGGGTCGTTGATGTTCGACAGGGTGCGCCAGTCGCCCACGCCACCAGCAAAGAACATCACGCCCATGGCCAGAAACACCAGGGTCAGGATGCCGCTGATATAAGCCTTGGGAATCGTGCGTTTCGGGTCCTTGGCTTCTTCGGCGGCCATGGCGGCGCCTTCGATGGCGAGGAAGAACCAGATGGCGAAGGGGATCGCGGCAAAGATTCCGGCAATCGCCGGCGCACCAAACGTATCGGAACCCGCCCAGCCGTTGAGGGCGAAGTTGCTGAAGCTGAACGCCGGTGCGACCACGCCCATAAATACCAGCAACTCGGCCACGGCCAATACACACACCACCAACTCGAAGGTCGCGGCGAGTTTCACTCCCAGAATATTCAAGCCCATGAACACGAAGTAGGCCCCGACCGCTGCGTGTTTCGGGTCGAGTGCCGGGAATTGCACATTCAGATAGGCGCCAATAGCCAGGGCAATCGCCGGCGGCGCGAAGACAAACTCGATCAAGGTGGCCAACCCTGCGATCAGCCCACCTTTCTCGCCGAAGGCCCGTCGGCTGTAGGCAAACGGCCCGCCGGCATGGGGAATCGCGGTGGTCAGCTCGGTGAAGCTGAAAATGAAACAGGTGTACATGGCGGCGACCATCAATGACGTCACCAGGAAGCCCAACGTCCCGGCCACGCCCCAGCCGTAGCTCCAGCCGAAGTACTCGCCGGAGATCACCAGCCCCACGGCGATGCCCCACAGGTGCAAGGTGCCCAAGGTGGGCTTGAGTTGTGTGTTCATTGTGTTGCTCCCTGAACGGTTTGGAATGTTTCAGGACATTGCAGCGGCCATGCCAGCTTGGAAAAGGGTGTCGTAAAGGGCTGGAACTGTCGTGTGGGAGATAGTCTGTTGTTTGAGACCGTTATTTCGTGCACCAGGGTAGGGCGGTGGTGGATATGCTGACGCTATCGCGGGCAAGCCCGACTCCCACAGTTGACCGGGTACGTCATTTGGAATGCGGCCAACTGTGGGAGTCGGGCTTGCCCGCGATAGCGGTCTCAACAGCCCCACAAACCTCACGTCCACCCCACTCTTTACGCCATCTTTACGCCCCCTCCACCCCCTCGCCCTCGCTCCTTTACACCCCTCCTGCGGACAATGCCCACACGCGGCAGTCGCCGTATGACGGAGAAACTTCCATGAGTGTTCTGGACGGGGTGTCACTGCTATTGGCCGTGGCGCTGTTCATTTATCTGCTGGTTGCGCTGTTGCGCGCGGACCGGGGCTAGGAGCGGCTATGCACAGTTATGACTATTGGCTGATCATCGCCTTCTTCGCCGTGGTGCTGGTTCCGGCGCCATTTCTGGGGCGGTTCTACTACAAGGTGATGGAAGGGCAGCGCACCTGGCTGACCCCGGTTTTCGGGCCGGTGGAGCGCGTCTGTTATCGCGTGGCCGGGGTCGATGCGCAGCAAGAGCAAAGTTGGCAGAAGTACATGTTGGCCCTGCTGGCCTTCAACCTTGCCGGATTTTCACTCCTCTTTTCGATCCTGCTCTTCCAGGACTACTTGCCTCTCAACCCCCAGCAATTGCCCGGGCAGGAGTGGACGCAGGCGTTCAACACCGCGGTCAGTTTCATGACCAACACCAACTGGCAGTCCTACAGCGGTGAGGCGACTCTCAGCTATCTGAGCCAGATGGCCGGCCTGACCGTGCAGAACTTTGTCAGTGCCGCCACCGGCCTGGCCGTCCTTGTCGCCCTTTGCCGTGGGATTGGTCGCAAGTCCGCCAGCACCCTGGGCAATTTCTGGGTGGACATGACCCGCGCCACCCTCTATGGCCTGCTGCCATTGTGCCTGCTGCTGGCGTTGTTCCTGGTGTGGCAGGGCGTGCCGCAAACCTTCGCCCACTACGTTGATGCGCTGACCCTGCAAGGCGTTGATCAAGTGATCCCGCTCGGCCCGGCCGCCAGCCAGATTGCGATCAAGCAACTGGGGACCAACGGCGGTGGCTTCTTCGGTGTCAACTCGGCGCACCCATTCGAAGACCCGACGGCCTGGGCCAACCTGTTTGAAGTGGCGGCGATCATCATGATCCCGGTGGCGCTGGTTTTCACCTTTGGCCACTACGTCAAGGACCTGCGCCAGAGCCGCGCGATCCTTGGCTGCATGTTCGCGCTGTTCCTGATCGGCGGCTCGGTGTCGTTGTGGTCCGAGTATCAGCCTAACCCGACCCTGAGCAACCCGGCCGTGGAGCAGACTGCGCCGCTGGAAGGCAAGGAAGCGCGCTTCGGCACCACCGGTACGGTGTTGTGGTCGGTGACCACCACGGCGGCGTCCAACGGTTCGGTCAACGGCATGCAAGACAGCCTCAGCCCCCTGAGCGGGATGGTGGCGCTGGTCAATATGATGGTGGGCGAAGTGATCTTCGGCGGCGTCGGCGCCGGCATGTACGGCATGCTGCTTAACGTGCTGATCGCGGTATTCCTCGCCGGCTTGATGATTGGTCGCACCCCGGAATACCTCGGCAAGAAACTCCAGGCCCGGGAAGTGCAATTGCTGGTGGTGACCCTGCTGGTAATGCCGGTGGGCGTGCTGGTGCTCGGCGCGATTGCCGCCAGCGTGCCGGCTACCGCTGCGACCATCACCAACCCCGGCCCCCATGGCTTCAGCCAGTTGCTGTACGCCTACACCTCGGCCAGTGCCAACAACGGTTCGGCGTTTGCTGGCCTTGGCGCCAATACGCCGTTTCACAACCTGATGCTCGGGTTGGGCATGTTGATCGGGCGCTTTGGCTACATCCTCCCGGTGCTGGCCCTGGCCGGCAGCCTGGCGATGAAGAAAAGCGCACCGATTGGCCAGAACAGTTTCCCGACCCACGGCCCGTTGTTCGTGACGTTGCTGACCGTGACCATTTTGCTGGTGGGCGGCCTGACGTTCCTGCCGACGCTGGCACTGGGCCCTATCGCTGAACACCTGAGCATGGGCTTCTAAGGGGTATGAACATGAATATGCCTGTAAACAATGCCGCTCCGGTCAAGACCCAGGAATCGGCCAAGACTGCGATCTCGGCCCTGTGGCGCCCTGCGTTGGTCCAGGCGTTCGTCAAGCTGGACCCGCGCCAGTTGAAGCGTTCGCCGGTGATGCTGGTGGTTGAGCTGACCGCGATCCTCACCACGGTGCTGTGCCTGGTGCCGGACAGCAGCGTGCCGACCTTTGTCGCGGTGCAGATTGCCCTGTGGCTGTGGTTCACCGTGTTGTTCGCCAACTTCGCCGAAGCCCTGGCCGAGGGCCGTGGCAAGGCCCGCGCCGATAGCCTCAAGGCGGGCAGTGAAGGCCTGAGTGCGCGGCGCCAGGAGGCCGATGGCAGCTTCAAGGTGGTGCCCGCCACCAGCCTGCGCAAAGGTGATGTGGTGCGGGTAGCGGCCGGGGAAATGATCCCCGGCGACGGTGAGGTCATCGAAGGCATCGCGGCGGTCAACGAAGCGGCGATCACCGGTGAGTCCGCGCCGGTCATCCGCGAATCCGGCGGTGATCGCTCGGCGGTCACCGGCAATACCCGGTTGGTCTCGGACTGGCTGGTGATTCGCATCACCGCCAACCCCGGCGAGTCGACCCTGGACCGCATGATTGCCCTGGTCGAAGGCGCCAAGCGCCAGAAAACCCCCAACGAAGTGGCGTTGGACATCCTGCTGATCGGCCTGACCCTGATCTTCCTGCTGGTGGTCGTGACCTTGCAGCCGTTCGCCCATTTCGCCAATGGCAGCCTGCCCTTGGTGTTCCTGGTGGCGCTGCTGGTCACGCTGATTCCCACCACCATCGGTGGTCTGTTATCGGCCATCGGCATCGCCGGCATGGATCGCCTGGTGCGCCTCAATGTGATCGCCAAGTCCGGGCGCGCCGTGGAAGCGGCGGGGGACGTGCATGTGCTGTTGCTGGACAAGACCGGCACCATCACCTTTGGCAACCGGCGCTGCGCTGGCATCTATGCCGCGCCCGGCGTCAACGGCAAGGAGTTGGCCGAAGGCGCGCTGCTGGCCTCGCTGGCAGACGATACGGCGGAGGGCAAATCCATCGTCGAATACCTGCGGGCCCTGCATCCGTACACCGAGCCCTCTGTGCAAGAGCTGACGGGCGTGCCGTTCAGTGCCGAAACGCGCTTGTCGGGTGTGGACTATCAAGGCCGCGTCTATCGTAAAGGCGCCGTCGATTCGCTGCTGGCGTTTATCGGTCAGCAACGCCAGGACCTTTTGCCGGCGCTGTCCCGGGAAATCGACAAGATCGCCCAGAGTGGTGGCACCCCGTTGCTGGTGTGTGTCGACGGTAAACTGCTCGGCGCGATCCACCTCAAGGACGTGGTCAAGCCCGGCATTCGCGAGCGCTTTGCCGAACTGCGCAAGCTGGGGATCCGCACGGTGATGGTAACCGGCGACAACCCGCTGACCGCCGCCGCAATCGCTGCCGAAGCCGGCGTGGATGATGTACTGGCGGAAGCCACGCCGGAGAAGAAACTGGCGCGCATCCGTCACGAGCAGAACGACGGGCGCCTGGTGGCCATGTGTGGCGACGGTGCCAACGACGCCCCGGCCCTGGCCCAGGCGGACGTGGGCATGGCGATGAATGACGGGACCCAGGCGGCCCGCGAGGCGGCGAACATGGTCGACCTCGACAGCGACCCGACCAAGCTGCTGGACGTGGTGCAGATCGGCAAGGAATTGCTGGTGACCCGGGGCGCGCTGACCACCTTTTCGATTGCCAACGACGTGGCCAAGTACTTCGCGATCCTGCCGGCGTTGTTCGCCTCGATCTACCCGCAATTGGGCGTGCTCAACGTGATGCACCTGAGCAGCCCGCAGAGCGCGATTCTGTCGGCCATTGTGTTTAACGCGCTGATCATCGTGGTGCTCATCCCCCTGGCCCTGCGCGGTGTGCGAGTGCAGGCAGCAAGTGCGGCGGCGTTGCTGCGGCGCAACCTGTTGATCTATGGCGTGGGCGGGCTTTTGGTGCCGTTCGCCGGGATCAAGGCGATCGACATGCTGCTGACCGCGCTGCACCTGGTCTGAGCCAATCCTGTAGGAGCCGGCTCCTACAGGTCACGAATCAATTGAGGAAGATGAAATGTCCAGCATGATCCGTCCGGCGATAAGCCTGTTGGTATTGATGACCCTGATCACTGGCGTCGCCTATCCGCTGGTGGTGACCGGCGTCGCCCAGGTGGCCTTTCCCGACCAGGCCAATGGCAGCCTGGTGCGCGATGCCGAAGGCAAGGTGCGCGGCTCCAGCCTGATTGCCCAGGAATTTACCGGCGAGCGCTGGTTCCACTCGCGGCCTTCGGCAGGTGCGTTTGCCACCGTCTCCAGCAGTGCCAGCAACCTTGGCCCGAGCAATCCGGCGCTGGCGGCGCGGGTGTTTGACGACGCCGCTAAAATTCAGGTGCCAGGCCAGGGCCCCGTGCCCCTGGCGCTGTTGACGACCTCCGGCAGTGGTCTTGATCCACACTTGCCACCGCAGGCAATTGCCTATCAACTGGCGCGGGTGGCGGCGGCACGGCAGTTGCCGGTGTCGACCCTGGAGCGCTTGATGGACGAGCATATCGAACAGCCGCTGGTGGGGCCGCCGGTGGTGAATGTACTGGCGCTGAACATGGCGCTGGAAAAGTTGTAAACCGTGGCGCCGCCATCGCGGGCAAGCCTGCTCCTGTAGGAGCGGGCTTGCCCGCGATGGCGGCAGCATGTTCCCCACATCACTAACTGAAAGAAGACTGTTCCCATGAGTGACTCCGGCCGCGCCGACGCCCTCCTAGCCGACCTACCCAAGCACGGCCGTGGCCGGCTCAAAGTATTCCTCGGTGCCGCCCCCGGCGTGGGCAAGACCTACGCCATGCTCCAGGCGGCCCACACCCAACTGCGCCAGGGCGTCAAAGTGGTGGCCGGGGTGGTCGAGACCCATGGTCGCGCCGAGACCGAGGCCTTGCTCAGTGGCTTGCCCCAGCAACCGTTGCTGCGCTCGGAATACCGTGGGGTGATGCTCGAAGAGATGGACCTCGACGGCTTGCTCGCCAGCAAGCCCCGGCTGGTGCTGGTAGACGAACTGGCCCACAGCAACGCCCCCGGCAGCCGCCACGAAAAGCGCTGGCAGGACATCCAGGAACTGCTCTCCGCCGGCATCAACGTGTTCACGACGGTCAACGTCCAGCACCTGGAAAGCCTCAACGACCAGGTGCGCGGTATCACCGGCGTGCAAGTGCGCGAAACCCTGCCGGACTGGGTGTTGCAGGAAGCCGATGAGCTGCTGCTGATCGACCTGCCATCCCGCGAGTTGCTGGAGCGCCTGCGCGACGGCAAGGTCTACGTGCCGGAGCAGGCGCGGGCCGCCATCGATGCATTCTTTACCCAGACCAACCTCATGGCCCTGCGCGAGTTGGCGATGCAGACCGCCGCCGCTCACGTGGATGACGATCTGGCCCAGGGCTACCGGCAACTGGGCCAGGCCGCGCCGACCGTGCGCGGTCGTCTGTTGGTGGGGGTGGATGGCGATGCCGAGGCCGAACGCCTGGTGCGCCACGCCAGCCGTGTGGCCCAGCGCCGGCATTTGCCGTGGAGCCTGGTGCATGTGGACAACGGCCGGATGCGCGACGAGCAGTCGCGGCTGCGCCTGCAAAACGCCCAGCAGTTGGCTGAGCGCCTGGGTGGCGAAGTGGTGTTGCTGCGTGCCGGCGAAGTGGCCAAGACCCTGATCCAGCACGCGGCCGAACGCCGTGCCAGCCTGGTGCTGGTGGGGCAGTCGCGCCCACGCTGGCGGCGTCGACTGTTCGGCGGCGGTTTGGCGGCGCGCTTGCTGCGCAATGCCCGGGGCTTGGAAATCAACGTCCTCGACAGCGATGAAACGCCGGTGCCGCCACGCTTGCCCGAGGTGCGGGGCCTGGTGTGGTTCGACTACGCTCTGGCGCTGCTGGCAACCGTGCTGGCCAGTGCATTGGCGTGGGGGGTGTCGAGTATCCTGCCGCTGCCCAACATCTCCCTGGTGTTCCTCGCGGCTGTGCTGCTGGTGGCGGTTCGCAGCAGTCTGGGCCCGGCATTGGCCTGTGCGGCGCTGTCGTTCATGACCTATGACTTTTTGTTTATCCCACCGAATTTTTCCTTCGCCATCCAGCGTGAAGAAGATGTGCTGACGCTGTTGTTTTTCCTGCTGATGGCGGCGCTGACCGGCAACCTGGCTGCGCGTCAGCGTCGGCAACTGCAAGCCCTGCGCGACACTCAGGAAGAAACCAGCGAGCTCCTCGACCTGTCGCGCAAACTCACCGCCGCCACCGACCGCCAAGCGGTGATCAGCGCAGCGGCCCATCATCTGCAGGGCTGGAGCGATTTGCAGTTGTGCCTGGTCAATCGCGACGGGCCCAGTGAGTGGAAAGTCGAGACCGGTGGGCCGATCACCTTCACCGAAGCCGAACGTGCCGCCGCCGACTGGGCCTGGCAGCACGACCAACCGGCGGGCATGGGCACTGGCACCTTGCCGTTTGGGCGCTGGTGGTGGTGGCCGTTGTCCGCTGAAAATGGTCCATTGGGTTTGCTCGGCGTCAGCCCCAAGGCCGGCCTGGAACTCAGTGGCCAACGTCGGCGCCTGCTCACGGCCTTGAGCCAGCCATTGGCCCAGGCGCTGGCCCGTGCCCAGCTGGCGCAGAATCTGGAGGCCGCCCGTTTGCATGGCGAGACCGAGCAACTGCGCAGTGCTTTGCTGGCTTCGGTGTCCCATGACTTGCGCACGCCGCTGACCTCCATGCGCGGTAGCATCGACAGCCTGCTGGCCCTGGGCGAAGCCATTCCCCTGGAAGATCGCCGCGAACTGCTCGAAGGCACTCGCGACGAAGCCGAGCGCCTGGACCGCTATATTCAGAACCTGCTGGACATGACCCGTCTGGGCCATGGCGCCTTGAAACTGGCGCGCGACTGGGTGTCGCCCGCCGATATCGTCGGCAGTTCCCTCGCCCGTTTGCGCGCGGTGCTCGCGCCGTTGCAGGTGAGTACCGACGTGCCGCCCGAGTTGCCGCTGCTGTATGTGCATGCCGCCTTGATCGAGCAAGCCCTGGTCAATGTGCTGGAAAACGCCGCACGCTTTTCACCGCCCCATGGTCGCTTGCAACTGCGTGCCGGTGTGGCGGACCAGGCGTTGTTTTTCTCGGTCAGTGATGAAGGCCCGGGGATTCCTGAAGAGGAGCGGGCGAAGATTTTCGATATGTTCTACACCGCCGCCCGCGGCGACCGCGGCGGGCAGGGCACCGGGCTCGGCCTGGCAATCTGCCAGGGCATGGTCGGCGCCCACGGCGGGCATATCAGCGTGGCCGAGGGCATCGACGGGCGGGGCACGTGCATCACCTTGTTCCTGCCATTGCAGACCCAGCCGAGCCTGGAAAGTGAAGCGTGATATCAGGTGCGCTACTCTTATTTTTTTTCAGCGATTGTGACGGAACACCATGAGCCAGACTGCGACGATTTTGGTCATTGATGACGAGCCGCAGATCCGCAAGTTCTTGCGCATCAGCCTGGCGTCCCAGGGCTATAAGGTAATTGAGGCTGGAACCGGCGCCGAAGGGTTGGCCCAGGCGGCATTGAACAAACCGGACCTGCTGGTGCTGGACCTGGGCCTGCCGGATATGGACGGCCAGCAGGTGCTGCGTGAGTTGCGCGAATGGTCGACAGCCCCGGTGCTGGTGTTGTCGGTACGGGCCAGCGAAGGGCAGAAGGTCCAGGCGCTGGACGGTGGCGCCAATGACTATGTGACCAAGCCGTTTGGCATCCAGGAGTTCCTGGCCCGGGTCCGTGCGCTGCTACGCCAGGCGCCTGTCGGAGAGGCCCAACAGGCTGCGCTGCAGTTTGGCCCGCTGACGGTCGACCTGGCCTATCGGCGGGTATTGCTGGACGGTGTCGACGTGGCCCTGACCCGCAAGGAATACGCGGTGCTGGCGCAACTGGCGCGTTATCCCGGCCGGGTGATTACCCAGCAACAGTTGCTCAAGGACATCTGGGGCCCGACCCATACCGAAGACAGCCACTACCTGCGCATTGTGGTGGGGCACTTGCGCCAGAAGCTGGCGGATGACCCGACCCAGCCACGCTTTATCGTGACCGAGGCGGGGGTGGGGTATCGGTTGTTGGGGGCTGAGGGCTGAGGGATTGTGGTGGCTGGACCGGCCTCATCGCGGGCAAGCCCGCTCCCACTTTTTGAATGCATTCACAAATCTGAATGTGGGAGCGGGCTTGCCCGCGATAGGCATAAGTATCTACACAACTTTGCCGCAACGCCTAAATCCAGGCAGATAGCGCAGTTGTGGCGAGCGGGCTTGCCCCGCGCTGGGCTGCGTAGCAGCCCTAAACCCTGCCATCGCGGTTTATCTGAAAAAATGCGAAGGGCTTTTTGGGGCTGCTTCGCAGCCCAGCGCGGGGCAAGCCCGCTCGCCACGGGGGAGTTCGTCAGTTTCTGAAAGTTGTGTAGATACCTATGCCGCGATAGGGCCCCAAGCCCCAGCGAAGCTCTCAACTCTGCTCACTCTCATACCGATCCAACGTATCACTGGCAATCTCACGCCCCAGGGCGATCAGTTCTGGCGCTTTGTAGAATTCAAAAAACCGGCACACGCGCTTGGGCACGTTGATCAGCACATCCGGCGGGTAGCCCGCGATCTTGTACTGGGCCAATGATGTCTGCATCACCTCGAAACTCTGGTTGATCAGATCCAGTAGCGATGCCGGCCCCACGTTGTCGATGATGAACGAACCGGTAGCGGATTTCGGTGCACCAGCGGACTCTGGGGCGGCGGCCGGTTGCTGGGCTTCGGGCTCGGCGCCCTCGAGCCAGGGGTTGATATCAGCGGCTTGCGCCTGCAGCGCTTCCTGTTCCAGCAACAGCAGTTGCTCGGCCTGCTTGCGCCGAAATGGCAGGTGCGAACCCAACGAGCGTACCAGGTTGTCGAAGCGGCTCTTGAACGCCGGCGGGCGCTGGATTACCGGCAGGGTGTAGTGCTTCTGGTTGGTGGCGTTGAGGTTGACCGCAATGATCAGGTCGCAATGGCTCGACACCACCGGCACGATTGGCAGCGGGTTGAGCAGGCCGCCGTCCACCAGCATGCGGTTGCCTTGCATCACCGGGGTAAACAGGCTGGGAATCGCCGCCGAGGCGCGCATGGCCTGGTGCAGGCAGCCTTCCTGGAACCAGATTTCCTGTTGGTTGGTCAGGTCAGTGGCGACGGCGGTGTAGGGAATGCGCAGGTCTTCGATATTGATCTCGCCGACGATCTTGCGGATCTGCCCGAAGACTTTTTCGCCGCGTATCGCGCCCAGGCGAAAACTCACATCCACCAGGCGCAGCACGTCCAGATAGTCCAGGCTTTCGATCCAGTTGCGGTAGTCCTTAAGCTTGCCTGCGGCATAGATCCCGCCGACCACCGCGCCCATGGAGCAGCCGGCGATACAGGCGATTTCATAGCCGCGCTTTTCGATCTCTTCGATCACCCCGATGTGGGCATAACCCCGCGCTCCACCGGAGCCCAGGACCAATGCAACGCGTTTTTTCATGATCGGATCCTTCGCAAAACAGCTGTCCACAATGCACCCAACCAGGGGGCTGCTTCAATCCTAGCTGACAAGAGTGATTATTTTCATAAGCCGAGCTAGTTGCTCGGGTATGCTTTGGCTATCGGCGCTAGGCATTTCAGGCTGTGTGATAAGGCACTTTTCGATGTAGGCAACGTCTACATCCCACGACTGTTTTCTTTTCTTGAGGTGTCATTGATGAAAGCCTGGATGTGTTTGCCTGTGATTGTGTTGGCCCTGGCCGGTTGTGCCGGCAAAACGGCCTATCGCGATAGCTGCGGCAGCCAATTGGACGCGGCGTGGCACGAACTGGATTTGGCCAAGGCTGAAGGTTTCGCCGGCACGGTCAGCTATTCCAAGGCCCTGTCGTTGCTGACTGGCGCCAAGACCCAGCAACAATTCGAAGCGTTCGAAGGGTGCGCCAGCAAGGCGGAAAAAGCCCGTTTCTATATCCGTGAGTCGCGCGCCGGGCGTTGATCCGAGTCAGCGCAACATGCCGGGGTAGTGGTTAAGGTGGTTCCAGACGCCTGTTTTGCGCAGGTACATGGACGTTGTTTATCAGGGGAAGCAGCATGTCGGCGTTGGTGGATCAGTTGGTCGCCCAGGTCATTGGCCTGGAAGTCGGATTGTTGAGTTGCCAGGCGCGCCTGGCGGCGGTTACCGATGACGAAGCGCTGCATGACCTGCGCACCACGGTGCGGCGCCTGCGCAGCCTGCTGCGCCCCTTGCGCGGGCTGCCCGGCGTCGAGCAACTGGAAGCGGCCGCCAGCGCAGTCGGCCAATTGACCACGCCGTTGCGCGACCGTGAGGTGCTGGCGGCGTACTTGCAGCAGCACGGTTATCACGACGCTGCGGCGCGGCGTCTGCGCCAGCAGCCACAAACCTATCGGCAGGTGGCGCAAAGCCCGGAAGTCGCACAACTGCTGCTGATCCTGGATGCCTTTCCCCGCTTTATCCGCGCGTCAGATCATCAAAAACTACTCAAGGGGCTGCGGGCTCACATCGAAAAGCGGCTGGCCAAGCAATGGCAGACCCTCGATGCGGCCCTGCACGATCCCGGTCACGACCGCCATCGCCTGCGCTTGTTGATCAAGCGCGTACGTTACGCGGCCGAGGCTTATCCGCAATTGGGGCAATTGCCGGCCAAGGCCATGTCCCGTCTCAAATCTGCCCAAGGCGCACTGGGGGATTGGCATGACTGCTGGCAATGGCTGGCGCAGGCCGAACATCAGGCGGATCTGCAACCTTGTGTTGCGGTCTGGCATCGCACCATGGCCCAGGCCGAAGGCAAGGCGGATCGGGTACTGGATAAGCTGGCGGCGGAGTGTTTCTGAGGCGGCGGCTTATCTGTCTGGGTATTTGGCCGGAATAAGCGCTGTACCTGGCTGGCACGCTGGTTAAGATCGCACAATCGATTTTCTTGATGTGAGGTCGCCATGCGCTTTAGTGATTTGCTCGACGCCGCCCGTAATAACCCGCTGGACGTGTCTACCCCGGCGCAATGGGCCCAGGGCCGTGCCACGTTTGGCGGCCTGGTCGCCGCCTTGCAATACGAAGCCTTGCGCGCCCAGGTGCCGGCAGACCGGCCGTTGCGTTCGTTGGCCGTGACCTTTGTCGGGCCGGTGGCGCCAGACGTCTCTGCCAGCTATCAAGTGGAAGTGCTGCGCGAAGGCAAAGCGGTCAGCCAGTTGCTGGGGCGGGTGGTGCAGGGTGGGGAAGTAATGACCCTGGCACAGGCCAGTTTCGGCGCATCACGGCCTTCGGAGATCGACGTGCCAGCATTGCCCGCGCCAACCTTCAAGCATTGGGACGAATGCCAGGAACTGCCCTATATCAAAGGCGTGACGCCTGAGTTCATGCGCTACCTGGCGATGCGCTGGAGCGTCGGCGGTTTGCCGTTCACGGGCAACAAATCCCGGGAGATGGGCGGCTGGGTGCGTTTGCGCGGGGATGTGAAGGAGGAGCCTTTGACCGAAGCGCATATCCTCGCGCTGGTGGATGCCTGGCCGCCGGCCCTGCTACCGCACCTGAAGCGGCCTGCAGCGGGCAGCACCCTGACCTGGACCATCGAATTCATCCAGCCTCTGGCGCAATTGACGACCCTGGACTGGTGCCAGTACCACGTCGAGATCGAGCATGCCCGCGACGGCTATGGTCATGCCGCTGCGATGTTGTGGGGGCCTGACGGCCAGTTGATCGCCATCAGCCGCCAGACCGTGGTGGTGTTCGCCTGAGCCCGCGTCAGTGGCGGTGGCGCTGACGCCAGGCTTGCCACCAGCCGCCACTGAGAACAAAGCGTGGAAAGGTCACGAACTGCTCGACCACCAGGCGCTGCACTGCATCCTTACGATCACTGAACGGCTCGCTGGCCTGGGCTTCCAGGCTGTGCCCATGACGTTGCAGGGCCAGGCCGGCCAACACGCCGACCACGCCGATGGCAAAGCTGGCCAAGCTCAGGCTGAACACCCCGGACACAATCAGCAGAAACCCGACGATGAACAGCGGTACTGCAATCAGGTGCAACACCAGGTTGGTCGGGTGCTGATGGTTCTGCGGGTAGGCGCGCCATTGCCAGGCCGGGAGATTGGGGTGACGTTTGCCCATGATGATAAATCCTCTGTCCATTGATACTCGATGAACAGAGTCTAGGTGGGGCGGGCAGGGGCGGCGAATTGGGGTTGGCTATGGGGGTTATAGCCAATTGACGGGTTCAGCCAACGGCAAGCGTTGGCTGAACGGCAGGCAAACCTCACAACTTCAGTTGACCGATCGCCTTGCTCAACTCGCCAGCCAGGGTCGCCAGTTCGTTGCTGGTGGTCGCGGAGTCCACGGTCTGTTGCACGGTGTTTTCTGTGACATCACGGATGCTCACCACCGCACGGTTCATCTCTTCGGCCACATGGCTTTGCTGTTCGGCGGCGACCGCAATCTGCGTGTTGCTCTCGCGCATCTGCGCCACGGCGCTGGTGATTTCCGCGAGTGAGGCGCCGGCTTCCTGGGCCTGCTGCACGCAGTCATCGGCCTTGAACGAGCTTTCCTGCATAAAATCCACCGCATCCCGGGTGCCGGCCTGCAGGGCCGAGACCATGCGCGTGATCTCATCGGTGGAGCTTTGCACGCGCTTGGCCAGGTTGCGCACTTCATCGGCCACCACGGCAAAGCCGCGGCCCATCTCCCCGGCACGGGCGGCTTCGATGGCAGCGTTGAGGGCCAGCAGGTTGGTCTGTTCGGCGATGCTATGGATCACCCCGACCACGCCGTTGATCTTCTGACTGTCCTCGGCCAGCTTCTGGATCATCTCGGCGGTTTGCTGCACGCCGGTGGACAACCCGGCAATCGAACGCTGGACCCGGGTCACCACTTCCTGGCCGCTGCCGGCCAGGGTGTCGGCGGTCTGTGACAGGTCCCGTGTGGCGCCGGCGTGCTGGGCAATGTGATACACGGTGGCGGTCATTTCATTGATCGCGGTGGCTGCCTGGTCCGTCTCGCTTTGCTGGCCGAGCATGCCGTGCTGGACTTCATTCATGCTGCTGGCCAGGCGCGCGGCACCGTCGTCCAACAGTTTGGCGGTGCGCGCCACGGTACTGACCACCCGCTGGTAGCCGGCCTGCATGGCGTTGAACGCGCTGGCCATCTGCCCGACTTCGTCCTTGCAGGCCAGGGGAACGCGGGCCGAGAGGTCGCCGGTTTTTTCTACGTGCAGCATCACGTCTTTCAAGGTGTTGAGTTGGGCGAGCAAAAAGCGGATCAGCAGTTGCGAGGCACAGAGCATCGCCAGCATCAGGATCAGCACCGCCACCGCGTAGTTGGTGAAGCGTTCGGTAAACACCTGGCTCAGGCTCGGTGCATACGCCAGTACGGCGATTTGCTGGCCGTCGGCGCGGGAGATGACCTCGGCGCCCAGCAACGGGTTTTCGCCGAACAGCGGCATAGAGTTGAACTCGACCCAGCCATTGGCCTCGCTGAGGGCGGACAGGTCCTGCTCTGCCAGTTCGGGAGCCAGGCCCCGCTGGAACACCAGCCAGTGCTCGTCCTTGGGCAGCGGCTGCCCCGCCGGCCATGCGCCGAGCAAGCGCCCCTGGGCTTGTGCCGAGGCTTGGGAGGCATGGCTGCGGGCCTGTTGCTCAAGGTGCACGGCATACAGCACCAGCAGCAGCGTGGTGATGAAAGCGACCGCATTCACGGCCCAGAATTTGTACTTCAGCGAGATATTGCTAAGCCAGGCACCCATGGAAGGTTTTCTCTGATAGCGGAAACAGTTTTGGCAAGGTGCCATTATTGTGCCGCTATTCGGAAAAAGGGTGTTGATGTGGGTCAATGCGCCGCGTCAATCCAACGCAGGCAGGCCGAAAAACGCACGGGAGCAGGCGGTGCTGTGTTGGGCCAGGTCTTCCAGGCTTTCTTCGCGGTGCAGGGCCACTTCGCGCAACACCTCCGGCAAGTAGGCTGGCTCATTGCGCCCGTTCTTCGGTTTGGGCCGCAGGGTACGCGGTAGCAGGTAGGGCGCGTCGCTTTCCAGCATCAGGCGGCCCCGGGGGATTTCCCTGACAAGCGGGTGCAGGTGTGTGCCACGGCGTTCGTCACATATCCAGCCGGTGATACCGATATGCAGGTCCAGGTCGAGGTAGCTGAACAGTGCGCGTTGTTCGCCGGTGAAGCAGTGCACCACGGCGGCGGGCAGTTGATCGCGGTAGTCGCGCAGGATCTCCAGCAGGCGCTGGTTGGCGTCCCGTTCATGGAGAAACACCGGCAAGCGCAATTCGACGGCCAATGCCAGGTGGGCTTCGAGGACTTTTTCCTGCTGGGGGCGGGGTGAGAAGTCACGGTTGAAGTCCAGCCCGCATTCACCCACGGCACGTACCCGGTCCTGGCTGAGCAGGTCACGCAGTTGCCGCTCGCTGTCGGCATTCCAGTCGCTGGCGCTATGGGGGTGAATGCCCGCGGTGCTGAACAAGCGTCGGGCGCTTGGATCCAAGCGCTGGCATAGTTCCAGGGCTTGTTCGCTGCCGTGCACGCTGGTGCCGGTGACCACCAGCTGGCCCACGCCGGCGGCATAGGCGCGGTCGAGCACGGCCTGGTGTTTGTCGTCGAAACTGGGGTTGGTCAGGTTGACGCCAATATCAATGAGTTGCATGGTGCTATCTCCGCCTGCGGCCGGAAAGTCTATCAGAGCTGTGGATTTATAAGAAAAGCCAAGAACTACAACGAGTTATCGCTGTCTTTGAACGTCGCAAGTCACACCGTGGTTGGCCGAAGGCCTGCTGCTGTGACACCCTTGCGCCCAAAGTCTGCGCCTCTGGCGCTCTGTTTCTGTCCCCCAATGTGGCGTTTTTCGCGGTGCATGGGGCCTTGTTCTTTCCGGAGAGCGGATGATCCGACCCTCGGCATTGCTCATGGTATGCCTGACGCTACTGCTGCCCAACGCGGCGGTTGCGCGTCTGGACGGGCCGCTGGAAGTGACCAAGCCGGGCAAGGTCCGCGACCTGGCCGAAATCCGCAGCAGTCGCACGTTGCGCGTGCTGGTCAACCAGAGTCGCAACAGCTCCGGTGAAGTCCAGGGCCAGTCAATTGGTGTCGAGTACCATCGCCTGCGGGCCTTCGAACACTACCTCAATGGCCGCGCCCGCGATGGCCAGGAAATCAACCTCAAGATCATTCCCAAGGCCAAGGATCAGTTGCTGGGCGCGCTGGCCCGTGGCGAAGGTGACCTGGTGGCGCCCGGTGAGCTGCTGGATGCGACGGCTGCCCACAAGATCAGCAGCAGTGACCCGATTGCCAGTGACGTGCCGCTGTGGCTGGTGGGTCTCAAGGGCCAGCGGCGGTTTACCCGGTTGGAGCAACTGTCCGGGCGCACCCTGGCCCTGACCACGGGCAGCGCAGCAGGGGAGGCGGTCAACCAGATCAACCAGAAGCTGGCGCTGCGCAAGCTGCCGCCGGTCAAGGTGGAATGGGTGGACCCCAGCCTGGCGGTGGAAGATGTGCTGGAGATGGTCCAGGCCGGGATCTTCCACCTGACCATTGTCGAGCGACCGATTGCCGAGCGCTGGTCGAAGATCCTGCCCAAGTTGCGTTTCGACAAGCAAGTGGCGATCAGTGAGCCGGGTGAGGAGTACTGGTTCGTGCGCCAGGATGCGTCGATGCTGCGGGCGAGCATCGACCGCTTCCTGAAAACCTACAAGACCCCGTCAGACCAGGATGTAGCGTTCCAGCGTATCTATCGGCGCCTCTACCAAGTGCGTTACCCCTTGGCGCGGGCCGATCGCCAGCGCCTCGAAAAGCTGCGCCCGGTCTTGCAAAAACATGCCCGGGAACAGGGCATGGACTGGCTGAACCTGGCGGCCCTGGCCTTCAAGGAATCGTCCCTCAATCCCGCCGCGAAAAGTGGCAGCGGGCCCACCGGCCTGATGCAGATCACCCCGTCGGCCGCCCAGCGTGTGGGGGTCAACAATATCCAGACTCTGGACAGCAATGTGCAGGCAGGGGCGCGCTACCTGGCGCTGATTCGCCGCAAGTTCTTCGCCAGCCCCAAGCTCAATGAGCGCGAACGTATGGCGTTCGTCCTGGCCGCCTACAACATGGGCCCGGAACGGGTGCAGGGCATGCGCGCCGAGGCCAGGCGTCGGGGGTTGAACCCCAATCAGTGGTTCTTCCAGGTGGAGCGCATCGCCATGGAGCAGGTTGGAATGGGTGGCGTCAGCTATGTTAATAGCGTGAACAAGTACTACTTGGCATTTGATCGGGAACGGGACTCTCTGGAGCCGGTGGCGACCAAGATCGTCTCACGCAAATAATCTAATTAATCGATATTGATTAACGCTATTTTCGGCTTTTATCATTCTATAAACTGATTAATATAGCGGCCAACCAACCCCATCATCGAAAAGGATTATCTACATGAGCCCAATGATCAGAAACGTTCTGTCCACCCGTGCAGGCTTCGGCTTGACTGTCCTGCGGATTTTCGTCGGCATCATCTTTGCCGCCCACGGTTCGCAAAAACTCTTTGGCTGGTTCGGCGGTGGTGGCCTGGCGGGCACGGCGCAGTGGATGGAGAGCATCGGCCTGGCCCCAGGTACGCTGATGGCGCTGTTGTCGGGCGGCACTGAGTTCTTTGCCGGCCTGGCGCTGATCATTGGCCTGCTGGCACGCCCAGCGGCGCTGGGTCTGACGATTGTCTCGCTGGTGGCGATATTCTCGGTGCATATCAGCAACGGTTTGTTCATGGCCAACAACGGCTATGAGTTCGCCCTGGCGCTGCTGGGCGGCACGGTGGCGGTCCTGTTCGAAGGTGCTGGCAAACTGTCTGTCGATCGCGCCATCGCCAATTGATCTTGCAGCACACGTGTTAAAGGCCCGCCCGTGCGGGCCTTTTTCGTTGTAGGGGATTCTTGACACCGCCCCACCGGCTTCTCTAGGATGCTGCATGCGCCGATTTAAACAGCTAATTGCGGGGCGCCACAGGGACTCACTGCAGCCCCGACAGAAGCCTGCTCCAGGTTTCGAAATACCGCTAAAGCGCTGGTTCGGTGTTGCCTCTCACCTGCCCGCAGACTTTTGAGGCAGAGACACGACACGATGAATGCACTACGACCTCTTGTACGCCTGGCCCCGATCACTGCGGGCCTCACTCAGCGCAACCCTAAAATCCTGCTTGGCGGCAAGCACCAACCGACGTTATTGCGTTATCTGGATGGCTGGCCCCGCCGTACTGGCCGCCCTTCGGCTTTCTTGATCCAGTTTGTCGAAGACGGCGAGTCCCTGGCGCGCTTTGCCACGAACAGCTTTGACCTGGCGGTGATCCAGGCGCCCAACGCCGACGATGCCGGTGAGTTCATCCGACACCTGACCCGCGTAGCGCGCCAGGGTTTGATTACCCGCCGCTGACCGCGACGCTCAATAGAACGCCGCGGCGGGTGGATGTTGGCGGCGTCGGTGCGAGATGAGAATCCCCAGCCCCAGCAGGCTCACCATCAACGGAACAGTGACGATAGTGAGCAGGGCTACCGTGCGCTCCAACTGCCGAACGTCCTTGTAGGCTTCCTTCTTCAGGGTGTGAAGTTCCAGGCGCAAGCGCAGGCGTTCTTTGTTCAGCGCCTGCAACAGCGTATTGGAGGAAAGGGCCTGGCTTCCCAGCCTCGATAAAGGCGCGTTGAGCGTCTGCCACTCCTTTTCTGCCTGGTCCAGACGTTGCTCCAGAAGGTTGGCTTTTTTCCGGTAGGACTGCGCGGCCTCGTTGCGCATTCTGTCCAGCAACCCTGGCTGTGGCCCGTCGCTTGCGCGGGGGCTGATAGCGCTTAGTGTGTCAGGTGCCGCCAGGTTATCCAGGGTGTTGAAGACAAACCTGGCGTTGCCCGGACGCTGCGCTTGGTGTCCATTGGCAGTGCGTGCGGCCAGCCAGACGCGGTCACTGAGCAAGTCAGTGTCGGCAACTAGCACTACATGGATATTGGCGGCTTTTTGCAACGTCGCTTTCTGGCCGTTGATGCCGTCAGGAAAGGCGGAGTAGGCGGGTCCCTGTATCCGTGCGGCGATCACACTCGATCGGCCGCGCATGGCGGCTTCGCTGAGCATGGCGTCGAACCCATCCTGTTGGGCGAAGCGTGCGCCATCGAACGTATAGGCTCGCTCCGAGCTCCAGAGCAGGGGAGTGAAGGTGGTGCGGCTTTTTTTCAGGGGCATGAGCGTACCGGAATTCAACAGTGTCACCCTGTCAACGCCCCAACTGCTGATATCGCTCTGCGCCATTGACTCTCGGGTCAGGGTGAGCGCCCCAGGATGGCGTACGGGTGCTTGGCCGTTCGCCACCGCTACCGGCGTTGCGTAGAGGCTGTCTGCCAATACCTGGTTCGCTGGCACCTGCACGCCCCATGCGGCGAGCAGGTTTTGCTGGCCAGGGTTCTCGGTGGTTGAGCCCGGTTCATCCAGGGGGTCGATAAACATCAGCAGCTTGCCCCCAGCCAGGACAAATTGATCAATGGCAAAAAGCGCTTGCTCCGGTAGTCGAGCGGGCTGCACCACCATCAAGGTCTTGATGTGCCCGGGGATACGCGAAATGTCGTTGCCCAGGCTCACCAGATTGAACTGAGCGCGGATTTCCTTGAGCAACTGCCAAGGCGGTGTGATTTGCTGATTGCGTTCATCCCGGCTGCCGTCCACGGTTAAGCCGCTGATCAGGCCGATTACCGGCTGTTCCTGGCGTGCGACGTTGTGGACCAAGTGGCTGATCTCATACTCCAGGAAGTTCGCCTGGGCCGGGTCGAAGCGTTCGATTTTCTGAGGTTCATGGTTGGCGCGGGTGCCGATGAGCCCGAACAGCCCCTGCGTTCTATCCAGGCCCAATGACTCGGCCTGGTACTCCTCCTCTGAAAAGGGCTCAGGGTCAATCAGGTGCAGCGTGATGTTGCCGTTTGATGCGCCTTCATAGGCTTTGAGCAGCAGCGCGATGTATGCGCCATGGCTTTTCAATGCTTCACTCTTGCGGGCGTGACTGGCGTTGAAAAAATGCACCTCCATGGGGGTTTCAAGCCCCGCGAGCAGGGCCTGCGTCGAAGGCGACAGGGTATGGATTTTTTTCTCTGAGAGGTCCAGGCGGTAGTTGGGCAGCTTCAGTGCCCAAACCAGGTTAAAGGCAAGAAAAAGCAGGACGATGACGATCAACGTCACGCCGAAGTTCATGAGGTTCCTCATGGGGGGTTCCTTTCTCAGCTTTTCCTGAAATTTAAAGTAAGGGTGGTTGCGGTGAGGAACGCAATGATCATGCTTATGAAGTACAACGTGTCATGCAGCGTCAGAAGGCCGCTATCTATCGAGCTGAAACGTATCTGTGGATTGAGTGAAATCAAACTATCGATCAGCCAGATGGGCGCCTGATGGTCCAACATATCCAGAACTAGTGATAGCGTGCTTACTGCAAATAGTAGCGCGAGTGTGATCACAAAAATAATCAGACGATTATAGGCCAGTACACAGATGAGGCAGGCGAATGAAAGATAAGCACCTGCCAGTAGCCAACTCCCGATGGACTGAGCCAAGATGGTCGAATTGTCCGCGATGCCCAGATAATTTATGGTAATGACCAGTGGGAAGTTTAATAAAATCGTGAGCGCACAGAGTGTCCAGGCGGCCAGGAATTTTCCCAGTGTCAGCTCCAGGGCGGAGACTGGCAGGGTGCTTGTAAAGCAAAATGCATCGTCTTTGTGCTCGTTCGCCCAAAGCAGTGTTGAAATAATAGGAATGAAAAAAAGGTAAAGCCAAGGATGGAACTGAAAAAAAGCGTGTAAGTTTTCCGGAGTTTTTTCCAGGAAGTTTCCTACAAACAAGCCGAGCACAGTGTTGGCAATCAAGAAAGTCGCGATGCTTAAGTAAGTGGTCGGGCTCGACAAGTAACTGCTTAGTTGCCGCTTGAATATCACGGGTAGACGTTTCAATTGAGTGCCTCCTGGCTCAAGTGGTGGATGACATCGCTCAGGCGCCCCGGCTCAAGGCTCAAGGTATTGATCTTCCAGCGACGGTTGGCGACCAGGGCATTGACGTGTGGATAGATGATTTGCCCCGGCATCGCGAGCACGGTCACGCTGCCGGCGCTATGCCGGTCTTCCTCTATGCCGGCCACTCCCGGGAGCACGGCCAGCGCCAGCAGGTCGAGGGGGGCATCGGCGGCCAGGGTGATTGCCTGGTAATAGTGCGAACTGCGCTGTAGCTCGCTGACGGGGGCATCGGCCAGCAATCTGCCCTCGGCCATAACCAGCGCCCGTTGACAAATACACGAGAACTCTTCGGGATTGCGCGAGGCGACAATCACCGTCATGTCTTCGGCCAGGGACTGGATGAGCGTCCCGACCTTTTGCTTTTGCAAGGGGTCCAGGCCTGCTGTGGGCTCATCGAGTAACAGCAACCTGGGGTCATGCAGGATGGCTTGGGCCAGCGCCACTTTGCGTTGGTGCCCCGCAGGAAGGGTGGCGATAGGTGAGTCAAGTACTCGCCAGAGCTCTAGGCGGGTGATTGCCCGGTCCACCATCTTGCGCTTTTGCAGGCCATGCAGCCCGCGAACTTCGGCGATGAAACCGAGGAAGTTCTTGACTGTCATGTTGCCTTGGCCGAGTGCCGCTTCAGGTTGATAACCTATTATTTTTTTCGCTCTTATGGGGTGGGTTGAGATATTTGTGTCATGTATTTTTATGGTGCCGGAAGTTGCCTTGATAGCGCCTGAGAGCAATTTGAGCAATGTGCTTTTGCCTGCGCCCTCATGTCCAAACAATCCCAGGCATTCCCGGGAGGTAACGCTGAACGTCAAGTTGTCGATGGCAATCGTCTGTCCTGTTTTTTTTGTTAGATTTGTTATTTCGATCATTGGGCTTTTCTACTTGGTTGTTTGCCGGGGCATGCTGAGTAGACGGGGCTCTATAAGCCAGTGTCTTCGGTTTGAGAATTGCCGAACGTTGTGGGAAAAAGTACTGATCAAGTGTTTAAGGCGCTGCTTTGTTAAAAAATGGTACGTTCAATAGGGGCGTTTGGAAACGCTGAGTCGCTGGAATAAGGTAAGTCCTACATGTGCCTCAATCACTCGCTGAAACAATTGTGTTGTTCTTGGTGATATGTTGATTTTTATTTCATAGATGGCGTGTATATGAAGTACTACCGTAAAGGAGTCCGATACTCATGATGCTTCTGCGTACTCTTGTTCTTGAACACTCTGGTCATGATTCCCCGGTTAACGGTGCATTGCTCTGTTGCTTTGCGGTACCGCAAATCGCTGCGAACTTTCTTGTCTATAGCCTGGACGAAGAGGTCGAGCCTGGGAGTTCGCGGGTCTATATCGCTGCACTGCGCAGGAAGGCCGAGCGGTATTTTCTAGGAGGGATCGAGTCCAAGGAGAACCTGCAACTGGCGATGAGCGTGCTCAAGCAGATCATCACCCTGGCCACCGCATCCGGGGTCAAGGATGGCAATTGCTCGGCGTCACAGGTGGCCTATCACTTCATTGACTTGAAGGGCAGCAAGCTACCGACGGCGAGGCCTGAAGATCACCACTCGCTGATGATCAAGAAGGTATTGGTGATGAAGGTCATCACCCTGGGGACTTCAGTCATTGGCCTGCCTGCGATCGAGAGCGCCGAGTTGATTGTGCCGTCCATTCGTTTCTCGTCAAAAATGGTGTCGCCGCCCAATCCGGCAAATCGCAATGAGGCTGTGACGCAGGAGCCGGACGAGGAACCGGCCGTAGTGCTGCCGGCGTTAATCCCTGAGGAGCCATTACCTACTCCGACGAAGGCGCCGCAGCCCGAGGAGCCGGCTCCGCGAGTGCAAGAGCCTGTGGCACCTGCCGAAGCCGTGCCGCCATCTGTGGTGCCGGATCAGGCGACCCTGCATGAGGTGGATACCACGCTGACCAATCTTGCCCGGGTGGCGCAAGAGTTGACGCAACAGAAGCGTGCGGCGTTTGAGCAGCAGGAGGAACTTGAGCAGCAGAGAACCCAGTTGCTACGGGAAAAAAATGCATTGGCGCAGGCCAATCAACAGTTGGCGGCGCTGGAAACTGACTTGCAGCAAAGAACCCTGGCGTTGAAGGGGCGTGAAGAGCACCAGGCGCAGGTGCAGCAGGCAGAACAACGCCGTCTGGAGGGTTGGGCACGTCAGATCGAAGATGAGTCGTTCAGGCTGCAGGCGCTGGACCGTGCGACCCAGCAACAGGCTGAGCAACTGGCGAGCAGCATGGGGCAGTTATCGGGCCTGAGGGGCGATCTGCAGGCGGTGTTGAATCGCCTGGACGCCACCTTGTTTCCCGAGCAAAAGGTCGAGGTGCAGCGCGGCGTGGATGCAGGCAGTTTGCCTGGTCCCGGTTGACCCTGGGAATCAGGCCTGGCTACTTTCTGGCGTTCATTTATTATCAAGGCCGACCAGTTGCCGTCAGGCAGCCAGTGCATCTTTGGTGGGTGTAGCGCTGGTTTGAACCAATGGAAGTTTGCGGGGGATGTGACGCTTTTGAGTACCAAGCTGATTACCAAAGAAGGTCATGAAGCGCTGAAGAAGGAGCTTGATTACCTGTGGCGAGAAAAGCGTCCTGATACCACGCGCAAAGTGACTTGGGCAGCTTCCCTGGGAGACCGCAGCGAGAACGCCGACTACCAGTACAACAAGAAGCTGCTGCGCGAAATCGATCGTCGGGTGCGTTACCTGCGCAAACGCCTGGAAGATATGCGTGTGGTGGAATACATGCCCGAGCAGGAGGGCAAGGTGTTCTTCGGGGCTTGGGTGGATATCGAAAACGAGCAGGGGGAGACCAAGCGTTTTCGAATCGTGGGCTATGACGAGATTTATGAGCGCATGGACTACATTTCCATCGACTCACCCATGGCCAGGGCATTGCTGCGCAAAGAGGTGGACGATGAAGCCATTGTGCAGACGCCAGGCGGTGAAGTGTGCTGGTGGATCACCGGCATCGAGTACATCAAGTAGCAGCCGGCTTGCTGGCGATGGCGCCTGTAGTAAGGCCGGCTCCCCGGGGGGAGCCGGCTTTTTTTGTTTCAACCTTCGCGCAATACCGCCAGCGGGCTGGCGTTCAACGCCCGACGCGTACCGAATACCCCGGCACCACCGATCAACACGGCACCAATCAGCGGAAGCACCAGCAGCCACGGATGTGGGTGCCAGACCAGGTCGAAGGCATAGCGATACAGGACCAGCGTCACCAGTTCGGTACCCAACGCCGCCAGCAGCCCGCTGACCGCACCCAGTAGCCCGAACTCGATGCGCCGGGCCTTGACCAGCAACTTGCGTTCCGCCCCCAGGGCGCGCAACAAGGCGCCTTGGCGGATACGTTCGTCCAGGGTGGCCTGAAGGCCCGAGAACAGCACCGCCATGCCAGCCGCCAGGACAAACAGCAGCACGTACTCCACGGCCAGCGTGACCTGGGCCAGGATACTGCGCAATTGGGCCAGCAACGCCTCGACCTGCAGGATGGTCACTGCCGGAAAGGCTCGGGACAGGTCGACGATCTGCTGGTCATGGCCGGCCGCCAGATAAAAGCTGGTCAGGTAGGTGGCCGGCAGGTCCTTGAGGGTGCCCGGTTGGAAGATCATGAAGAAGTTGGGTTGGAAGTTGTCCCAGTTGATCTCCCGCAGGCTGGTGACGCGGGCCTCACGGTTTTCCCCGCCAACGGTGAAGATCAGGTGGTCGTTGAGCTTGAGCTTGAGGCTGTCGGCGACCTTGGCCTCGACCGACACGCCTGGTATGGCATCGCCCGGCTGATCCGACCACCAGGTGCCTGATGTGAGGGTGTTGCCTGGGGGCAGGTTGGCGGCCCAGGTCAGGCTCAGGTCCCGTTGTATCGCACGATCGCCACTGGAGTCCTTGCTGACAATTTCCTGCACCGGCTCGCCGTTGATGCTGATCAGGCGTCCCGGTACCACGGGATACAAGGGCGCTGCCTGCGCCTGCAGTTCAAGCAGGCGGGCACCGAAGGCGTCCTTGTCGGCCGGGAGGATGTTGAGGGCGAAATAGTTGGGAGCATCCTTTGGCAACTGGTTCTGCCAGGTGTCCAGCAACTCGCCACGCAGCAAGGCGATCAAACCCATCGATAGCAGGATCAGGCCAAACGCCAGGGACTGGCCCGCCGCGGCCAATGGGTGGCGTAACAACTGGCCCAGCCCCAGGCGCCAGGGCAGGGCGGCGCGTGCCAGCAGGCGGCGCAGGCTTTGCAGCAACAGCAGGAGCAGGCCCCCGAGGATCAACGCGGCGATAACCCCACCGCCCAGTAGGGCGAAGGTCAGCACCAGGTCCAGGCTCAGGCGCCACATGATCAGGCCCAGGGCAAACAACGCGGCCCCATACACCATCCAGGTACTGGAGGGGATCGGCAGCAAGTCGCGCCGCAATACCCGCAGCGGCGGCACTCGGCCCAGGGCCGCCAGAGGGGGCAGGGCAAAACCGGCCAGGGCCACCAGCCCGGTACCGATGCCGGCTACGGCGGGTAGCAGCCCACCCGGCGGTACGTCTGCCGGCAGCAGGTCGTGCAACAGGTAAAACAGCCCCAACTGTGCGAGCCAGCCCAGTGCCGCACCGGCAAGGCTGGCCAGCAAGCCCAGGACAGTCAGCTGCAGGCTGAACAACAGCATGGTTTCCCGGCGCGACAGGCCCAGGCAGCGCAACAGTGCGCTGGCGTCGAAGCGGCGGCTGGCAAAGCGGTTCGCCGACAGCGCCACGGCCACCCCGGACAGCAGCACGGCAACCAGGCTGGCCATGTTCAGGTAGCGCTCGGCCTTGCCCAAGGCACCACCGATCTGTTGGTTGCCGTCCCGTGCGTCCTGCAGGCGCTGGTTGGCGGCCAGCCCCGGCGTTATCTGGTCGCGATAGGTCTGCAGGGCGGTACTGGCTGGTGGCGCACGCCACAGCTCGCGGTAGCTGACCCGGCTGCCCGGCTGGACTACGCCGGTGGCCTCAAGGTCAGCCAGGTTGATCATCACCCGAGGGGTGAGGCTATAGAAGTTGCCCGCCCGATCCGGCTCATAGGTGAGGACGCGCGCCAGGCGCAGGGTTTTCATGCCCACGTCGATGCTGTCGCCGACTTTCAGGTCCAGTGCTGTCAGCAGACGTGCCTCGACCCAGGCTTCACCGGCTTTCGGCCCGCCGCCCGAGGTTTCTTCGGCGAACGGTTCGGCCGCGCTTTTCAGTTGGCCGCGTAGCGGGTATTGCTCGTTGACTGCCTTGATGCTCGACAGCTGAATGCCGTTGTCGGTGGCGATGACGCTGGAAAACTCCACCACCCTGGCGTGCGTCAGGCCCAGTTGTGTGCCGCTGGTGACCTGCTCGGAACGGGCAGGGGAGCTGCCCTCCAGCACCAGGTCGGCGCCGAGGAACTCGGTGGCGCGCAGTAGCATCGCGCCGTTGAGCCGCGCCCCGAAATAACCGATGGCGGTGCTGGCGGCCACGGCCACCAGCAGGGCGAAGAACAACACGCGCAATTCACCGGCGCGGGCATCGCGCAATAACTGGCGTAGGGCAAGGCTGAACAGGCGCAACAGCGGCAAACGTGCCATCAAGGCTCCAGGGGCTCGACCATCAGGCCGGCTTCAAGGCGGATCAGGCGTCGGCAGCGATGGGCCAGGCGCTCGTCGTGGGTCACCAGCACCAGGGTGGTACCGTTTTCTTTATTGAGTTCAAACAGCAGGTCGCTGATGCGCTCGCCGGTGTGGCTGTCGAGGTTGCCGGTGGGTTCATCGGCAAACAGCACGTCCGGCTCGGCCGCGAACGCCCGGGCAATCGCCACGCGTTGCTGCTCGCCGCCGGAGAGCTGGCGGGGTGAATGGGTCAGGCGCTGGCCCAGGCCGACACGTTCGAGCAAGTGCCTGGCGCGCTCGCGGGCGTCTTTGCGCCCGTCCAGCTCCAGGGGCAGCATGACGTTTTCGAGGGCATTGAGGCTGTCGAGCAACTGGAACGACTGGAACACAAAACCGACGTGTTCAGCGCGGATACGTGCCCGTTGATCCTCGTCCAGGACGCTCAGGGCCTGGCCGGCGAGGGTCACTTCACCGCTGCTGGGCAGGTCGAGCCCGGCCAGCAGGCCAAGGAGCGTGGATTTTCCGGAACCGGAGCTGCCGACGATAGCCAGGCTATCGCCCTTGTTCAGTTCCAGGCTCAGTTCGTGCAGGATGGTCAGTTCACCTTCCGCGCTGGGAACCACTTTGCTAAGGTTCTGCGCGGTGAGAATGCATGCGCCCATGGAGAATCCGATGCGAATATGGTTTTTGAGTGCTGGCCTGGCCCTGATGTGCATGGCCCAGAACGCAGCGGCGGGTACTGTCCTGATCGTTGGCGATAGTATCAGTGCCGGTTTCGGCCTGGATACCAGCAAAGGGTGGGTCGCACTGCTGGAGCAACGCCTCAAGAAGGAGGGTTTCGCCGATAAAGTGGTCAACGCCTCCATCAGCGGCGACACCAGTGCCGGAGGCTTGGCGCGGCTGCCGGCGGCGCTTGCAGAGCATAAGCCCGACGTGGTGGTTATCGAGTTGGGGGGGAACGACGGCTTGCGTGGGCAGCCCCCGGCGCAATTGCAACAAAATCTTGCGTCGATGATTGACCAGTCCAAGGCCGGTGGAGCCAAGGTGTTGCTGCTGGGGATGCAGTTGCCGCCCAATTATGGCCAGCGATATACCACTGCGTTTGCCGAAGTCTATGGTGCGCTGGCCAAGGAAAAAAACGTCCCCTTGGTGCCGTTTTTCCTTGAAGGTGTGGGGGGCGATCCGGAGATGATGCAGGCTGATCAACTGCACCCGGCAGTCGGTGCCCAGGCCAAGTTGCTGGAAAATGTCTGGCCGACGCTAAAACCGCTGTTATGACGCTTTTCTAGCAGCGGTCTTTCGGCTAAGGTGGCGCCCCCGATTTGGAGCCCCCGATGTCGTCGCGTCCTGCCTGGTCCTTGTTTGCCTACCAACTGATCGAGCCCGACGAGCAGCTGGATCTGTTCGCCTGCCAGGAAGTGAAGGTGCATCTGGTGACGCGCCAGTTGGAGCTGGGCGGTACCATCGATCGCACGCTCTGCGGCACATTGCTGCCGGCCCAGCCACGCTGGTCTTCGGTGGATCGTTCGATCTTCCAGGACCAGCGCCTCTGCCCCTTGTGCCGGGCGATTCTCGAATCGCAAAAGCGGGGTACGCCGCCTATCTGGCCTGAACTGCGCTTCGAGCTTTAAGGGCAGGTACACGCTACAATCGCCATTTTACCCCCGTCGATCTGCGAAGGATTTTCCGGATGTTGTCGCGCCTGCCTGTCGTCACCCGCTGCCTGTCTCTCGCTGCCTTGTGTGCAGCCGGTCCTGTTGCGGCCCTGCAACTGCCCCTGCCACCACCGGGTGAAGACATTGTCGGCCAGGTCCAGGTGATCAAGGCCAAGTACGAAGACACCTTTGCCGACCTGGGGGTGACTTATGACCTGGGCTATTCGGAGATGGTTGCGGCCAACCCCGGCGTCGATGCCTGGTTGCCGGGTGCCGGGGCCGAGATTGTGCTGCCGACCCGTTTCATTTTGCCGCCGGGTCCCCGGGAAGGCATCGTGATCAACCTGGCCGAGTACCGCTTGTACTATTACCCCAAGGGCCAGGACGTGGTGTACACCTTCCCGCTTGGAATCGGTCGTGAAGGCTGGGGCTCGCCGATTGCCCATACCAGCATCATCGCCAAGACTCCCAATCCGACCTGGACCCCGCCAGCGTCAATCAAGGCCGAGCACGCTGCCGACGGCGACCCGTTGCCCAACGTGGTGCCGGCAGGTCCCGACAACCCCCTGGGGCCGTTCAAGTTCACCCTGGGCACGCCGGGCTACCTGATTCATGGTTCCAACAAGAAGTTCGGCATTGGTACCCGTACCAGCCATGGCTGCTTCCGCATGTTCAACAACAACGTGCTGGAGATGGCCAAGATGGTCCCGGTGGGCACGCCTGTGCGGATCATCAATGATGCCTACAAGTTCGGCATCAGCGGCGGCAAGGTCTACCTGGAAGCCCATGCGCCATTGAACGACGATGGCACGCCGTCGGTGGTCGACAAGCACACGGCAGTCATCAATGCGATGCTCAAGCGCGAAGACCTGGCCAACAACCTGCGGGTCAACTGGGATGAAGTGCGTGATGTCGTCGCGGCCGAAGATGGCTTGCCGGCGCAGATTGGCGAGCCGGGAGCGGCGCCGATGGTCACCAGCATGCCGGTCGATTTGCAGCAGTAACACCTGCCGTCAATCGAAGCCCGCTATGGATTGCTCCTGGCGGGCTTTTTATTGCCTTGGATCCATAGCTGAATCCCAGGCAATAAAAAGCCGATCCAAAAATGGATCGGCTTGATAACAACCCCGAAGGATTATTACTTGCGGCTAGCTTTTTCAAGCATACGCAGAGCGCGCTCGTTAGCTTCGTCAGCAGTCTGTTGTGCTTTTTGAGCAGCAGCCAGAGCTTCATCAGCTTTACGGTAGGCTTCGTCTGCACGGGCCTGGGAGCGAGCTGCTGCGTCTTCAGTTGCAGTCAGACGAGCTTCGGTTTCTTTGGAGACGCTGCTGCAACCGGTAGCCAGAACTGCGGCCAGAGCCAGAGCAGAGAATTTCAGAACGTTGTTCATCGTGTTCCCCTTCAAGGACTTTCTATTTAATGGCTACTATCTCAGAGTGAGCTAATAGCCGGCGTACATACTACCCATTACTTGTAGTAAGTAAACTGACGTAGCGCAAGAAGCAAAAAAAATTCTTGTGCCGAATCTATTTTGGCTAATCTTTAGCGAGTTTGTATAAAAAATATCCAGTTTTTGCTGCGCGGGCAAACATTGGATCCAGGCTGAAAGCACCGCCTGGCAAGTGTTAAACGTTGTAAGCCGATGTCAATTTATATATCTGCGCAAATACTATTGTTCAGATTGCCCGGGCGCTGACGGGCATCTTTCGCGCATGTAGAGGTGACTTTAAAAGCGTCGGTTCGTCTCAAGCTTCAACTGCCGGCAATGTTCAGGCTATCGACCACCGGATGTTCGATCAGCCCTTTCTATGTCCGCCAGCCTGATGGATGACGAGCGTCCCTTGAGCAATGACAGGATTGGTGCCTACTATTCCTTGGTGCGGGGCGTGAGTGCTGTAGGGCTTTTCTCGTTGTCGAAACCGGCACGGGGTGGCGTAGATGTTCCTTCGCCGGAAAAACATCGGTAAGGTAGGGGTCAGAAACCAAGACCCGCGAGGAGTAGTGATGAGCGAGGCGTTGTCCATCCACCATGACCAGGCTGGTCATCAGTTCGAGACCAATGTGGACGGTCATCGTGCCTATCTGACCTACATGGACCTGGGGAAACAGACCCTGGATATCTATCGCACGTTTGTGCCCAATGCCCTGCGTGGGCGCGGCATTGCTGCTGCGCTGACCGAAGAGGCGCTGCAATACGCCGAGAGCATGGGTTATACGGTGATCCCGTCCTGTTCCTATGTGGAGCGCTACATGGAGCGCCACCAGCGCCATGCCGCGAAGCTGTAAAAGCAAAGATGCGCACATAAAAAAACGCCGGGCTTAGCCCGGCGTTTTTGTGTGCGTCAGGTACGTTTGCGCTTGGGCAATACGTCCTTGAGCTTGGCGTGCATGCTGCGCAGGGTGGTCTCGGTGGCAGACCAGTCGATGCAGGCATCGGTGATCGACACGCCGTATTGCAGGTCGGCCAGATCTTTTGGAATCGCCTGGCAACCCCAGTTCAGGTGACTCTCGACCATCAGGCCGATAATCGACTGGTTGCCTTCCAGGATCTGGTTGGCCACGTTCTCCATCACCAGCGGTTGCAGCGCCGGATCTTTATTGGAATTGGCGTGGCTGCAATCAACCATGATGTTTGGCTTGATCTTCGCCTTGTTCAGCGCCTGTTCGCACAAGGCTACGCTGACCGAATCATAGTTGGGCTTGCCATTGCCGCCACGCAGTACCACGTGGCCATAGGCGTTGCCCTTGGTGGTGACGATGGACACGCCACCTTCCTGGTTGATCCCCAGGAAACGATGCGGGCTGGAAACCGACTGCAAGGCGTTGATCGCCACGGTCAGGCCGCCATCAGTACCGTTCTTGAAACCCACGGCCGAGGACAGGCCGGAGGCCATTTCGCGGTGGGTTTGCGATTCGGTGGTACGTGCACCGATCGCCGACCAGCTGATCAGGTCTTGCAAGTACTGCGGGGAAATCGGGTCCAGGGCTTCGGTGGCCGTGGGCAGGCCCATTTCAGCCAGGTCCAGCAGCAACTTGCGGCCGATATGCAAGCCGTCCTGAATCTTGAACGAGTCGTCCAGGTACGGATCGTTGATCAGGCCTTTCCAGCCGACAGTAGTACGCGGCTTCTCGAAATACACGCGCATCACCAGGTACAGGGTGTCGGACACTTCCGCAGCCAGCACCTTGAGGCGTTCGGCGTACTCATGGGCAGCCTTGAGGTCGTGGATCGAGCAAGGGCCGATCACCACGAACAGGCGGTGGTCAGTGCCGTCGAGGATGTCACGAATGACTTCGCGGCCCTTGGTGACAGTCTGCAGGGCAGCGTCGCTCAAAGGGATTTCGCGCTTGAGCTGATCGGGCGTGATCAGGGTCTCGTTGGATTCGACGTTTAGGTCGTTGATCGGTAAATCAGCCATCGTGTTACTCGTCAGGGTCACGGGTGCCGGCCGCCAGCGAACCCCGTGCGGCGGAGCACAGCATGATTTAAATGCAGCGGGGAGCCGAACCTTAGCGCGTACAAGCCTGCTCGACAATGGGCAATTGCGCGTGTTGTCGTGTGGCCTGATAGTGTGTTGCCTGGTTAAAGGTGGTGGTACGGATCGAGTGAAAGCGTTTGAATTGACGGATTTGGATATCGACCAGCAGTTGCTGGCGCTGCCTGGTGCTTCGCTGCTGGTGTTTACCAGTGTCGGCTGTTCCAGTTGCCGTTGGGCGCGCCAGCAGCTACCCGGCTGGAATCTGCCGGTGGCGCGCATCTGCTGGGTCGACGCTGGGCACAATGGCGGCGCGGTTGCGCGCTACGGGATCTTTCATTTGCCGGCTTTATTTGTAGTGTGCGAGGGTCAACTCCACGGCGCACTACAGGTGGGCCTGAACCCGAGTGACCTCAGCGACGCTATAAATGAGGCGCTCCAACAAGAACCAGAGGAGTTGCCATGACGAGTGCAGTTGAACCTGGGCCGCGCATTGGGATTATCGGCACCGGTGCCATCGGTGGTTTTTACGGGTTGATGCTGGCACGTGCTGGTTTTGACGTGCATTTCCTGTTGCGCAGCGAATATGCGGCGGTGAGCGAACGTGGCTTGCAACTCAATAGTTCGGTGCATGGGGCCTTGAGCCTGCACCCGGTCCAGGCCTATGCCAATGCGGCCGACATGCCGCCTTGCGACTGGCTGCTGGTGGGCACCAAAACCACCGGCAACGTTGAGCTGGCACCGACCATTGCCCAGGTGGCGGCGCCGGATGCCAAGGTCGTGCTGTTGCAAAATGGCCTGGGTGTCGAGGACGGCCTGCGCGAACATTTGCCTGAGTCCCTGCATTTGCTCGGCGGGCTTTGTTATATCTGCGTACACCGTTCCGGGCCGGGGATCGTCGAGCACCAGGCCATGGGCCGGGTCAGTCTTGGCTATCACAGTGGCAATGCCGCACAGGATGCAGACCGCCGCCAGGCGATTGTGGAGGAGGGCGCCGGGCTGTTTCGCCAGGCCGGGATCGACTCCCAGGCCATGCCTGACCTGGACCAGGCACGCTGGCATAAGCTGGTGTGGAATGTGCCATACAACGGCCTGTCGGTGCTGCTCGGTGCCAATACCTCGGAGTTGATGGCTGACCAATCCAGCCGGGAATTGATCCAGGGCCTGATGGCCGAAGTGGTGCAAGGCGCCCATGCATGCGGGCATGAAATCGCACCTGGCTACGCCGCGCAGATGTTCAACATGACCGAGCGTTTGACGGACTATTGGCCCAGCATGTATCACGATCATCTGCACCAGCGCCCCCTGGAACTGGCCGCGATCTACGCCCGTCCGCTGGCTGCCGCCCAGGCCGCCGGCTGTGAAATGCCGCGGATGCAGGCGCTGTATCAAGCCTTGGGCTTTATTGATCGACGCAACGGCTGAGGAACAGACATGGCCAAAGGCATGAGCGACAAACTGGTACTGGCGATTTCCTCGCGGGCACTGTTCGACCTGGGCGAAAGCCACAAGGTTTATCTGGCCCAGGGCGTCGAGGCCTACCGCAAGTACCAGATCGACCACGAGGAAGAAATCCTTGAACCCGGGGATGCGTTCCCTCTGGTCAAGAAACTCCTGACCCTCAATGCCAGCCTGGGCCGCGCGCGGGTCGAAGTGGTGCTGGTGTCGCGCAACAGTGCCGATACCGGTTTGCGCGTGTTCAATTCGATCCAGCATTACGGCCTGGATATTTCCCGCGCTGCCTTTGTCGGTGGGCGCAATCCCCACCCTTACCTGGCGGCGTTTGGCTGCCACCTGTTCCTCTCCACCCATGCCGAAGATGTGCGCAGCGCGCTGGATGCCGGTTTTGCGGCGGCGACCATTCTGTCTGGCGGCGCCCGCCGGGCTAGCAGTGCCGAATTGCGGATTGCCTTCGATGGCGATGCGGTGCTGTTTTCCGACGAGTCCGAGCGCGTCTACCAGAGCGGCGGCCTGGAAGCCTTCCAGGCCAGCGAGCGGCAAGCGGCCCGCGAACCGCTGCGCGGCGGGCCATTCAAAGGGTTCCTGGCCGCCCTCAATCTGTTGCAGCGCGAGTTCCCCGATGAGTCCTGCCCGATCCGCACGGCGTTGGTGACGGCGCGTTCGGCCCCGTCCCACGAACGGGTGATCCGTACGTTGCGCGAGTGGGACATCCGCCTGGATGAGTCGCTGTTTCTCGGCGGCCTGGAAAAATCCGCGTTCCTTGAGGCGTTCGCCGCCGATGTGTTTTTTGACGACCAGGCCGGCCATTGCGAGAAAGCCAGAGAGGTTGTGGCCACCGGGCATGTGCCCCATGGCGTGAGCAATGAGCCAAAAGTCCAGGTCCAGAGCTAAGTTCATCGCAGTCGCGGAGGCGCTGCTAAGCTGAAACAATCCCCGCCATCCTGGCAGCCCGGGAGGTTCTATGATTCGGTCGATGTTGTACGCCTCAGACCTGGGTGTTTATGCGCCTTACGTGATGCAGCATGCGCTGGCGATGGCACGCACGTTCAAGGCGGATCTGTATGTGATTCATGTGGTAGAGCCGATCGGGCTGTTCGCAGAGTCGGTGCTTCAAACCTATCTTGATGAACAGGCCTTGAGCGAATGGCAGAGCCAGGGGCTCGATACAGTAATGGCGAACATCGAGCAGCGGATGCTGGACAGTTTTCGTGAAGAGTTGAAGGACGGCGAGCAGGACTTGCAGGCGATTCATTCGGTGCGGGTGATCCAGGGGGATCCCGCCCAAGTGATTCTCGACCAGGCGCAGAAACTCTCGGTGGATTTGTTGATCGTAGGGAGTCATAGCCAGGGCACAGGGATCCCGACGCCACTGGGACGTACCGCGGCGCGGGTGTTGCAGTTGTCTCGGGTACCGGTCTATCTGGTGCCTTTGCGGCAGTGTCGGCGCAGTGATGATGTGTGATGGGGCGTAAACGATAAAAAGTTCTAGATTTATCGATCCAACCTTTAATATAGTTATATACCGTCGCTGATATCCGTGGCGTCTATCTGCTTTGAGGGACACATATGAAGCTTCAACAATTGCGCTACATCTGGGAAGTGGCGCACCACGACCTCAACGTTTCCGCCACGGCTCAAAGCCTCTACACCTCGCAACCGGGTATCAGTAAACAGATCCGCCTGCTCGAAGACGAATTGGGCGTCGAAGTGTTCGCCCGCAGCGGCAAGCACCTGACCCGCGTCACACCCGCTGGTGAGCGCATCATCACCACGGCCGGTGAGATCCTGCGCAAGGTTGAAAGCATCAAGCAGATCGCCCAGGAATTCTCCAACGAGAAAAAAGGCACCCTGTCGATCGCCACCACCCACACCCAGGCCCGTTATGCCCTGCCGCCGGTGATCAGTTCGTTCATCAAGCAGTACCCGGACGTGGCCTTGCACATGCACCAGGGCTCGCCGATGCAGATCGCGGAAATGGCGGCTGACGGTACTGTCGATTTTGCCATCGCCACCGAAGCCCTGGAGCTGTTCGGCGACCTGGTGATGATGCCGTGCTATCGCTGGAACCGCTGCGTCGTGGTGCCCCAGGGGCACCCATTGGCTAAGCTGCCGAAGCTGACCCTGGAAGCGCTGGCGGAATATCCGATTGTCACCTACGTGTTTGGCTTCACCGGCCGCTCCAAGCTTGACGAAGCTTTCAGTCATCGCGGCCTCACGCCCAAAGTGGTATTCACCGCGGCTGATGCCGACGTGATCAAGACTTACGTGCGCCTGGGCCTGGGCGTCGGCATCGTGGCCAAGATGGCCGTCGATACCAAGCTCGACAGCGACCTGGTGGTGCTCGATGCCAGCGAACTGTTCGAGTCCAGCGTAACCAAGATCGGCTTCCGCCGTGGCACGTTCCTGCGCGGCTTCATGTGCGATTTCATCGAGAAGTTCGCCCCGCACCTGACCCGTGAAGTCATGGCCAAGGCGATCCAGTGCCATAACAAGCAGGAACTGGAAGAACTGTTCGACGGCGTTGAACTGCCGGTTCACTGACCAACCTAGCGGGCCTCGGTCACCACGAATTGTTGCCGGGCGCCCGCTACCAGAATCTCTACCTCATCCCCCTCGAACTTGCCCAGCAGGCTTTTGCCCAGCGGCGAGCGAGGGGTGATGACGGTCACCAACTGCCCCACCACATAGACTTTCAGGCCTGCCGCGTCCGGCGCGAGGAACAGCCATTGCTGACGGCCGTTGTCATCTTCGAGGCCGAGCAGGGTGCCCACTTCGATACCCCGTTGCTCATCGTAGGGTCGCAGGTTCAGGTTCTGGCACAACACCAGTGACTGCCTGATTTCCTCCACGCGCTTGGCTTGCCCGGCGGCGAGGTAAGACGCCTCCAGGCCCAGGGTGTCGTATTTGTTCTCGGCGATGTTTTCTTCGTGGGTCGCGGTCTCGTAGGCGGTTTGCGCGGCGCGTTGCGCCACATCCAGGTCGGCGGCGAGTTTTTCCAGGATCAACTGGAGGACGGCATGTTTATTCATGGGGGCTTGCGGCTCAATCACAGAATTGCAGGACGTTGGCCCGGCTCTTGTCGCTGGGGGCGTTCTGGTCCTGCTGGAGCCAGAATTGGCATTTGGGGTTGGACAGGTTGCGCGGGTTGGCCCGCGCCTGGTCCAGCGTCTGTTGTTGTTCCTGCTTGTGCAGGTTCTGTTGGTATTGCTCAAACATTTGGTTGGGCGGCTCTGGCGTCACGGTCGGCGGCGTGCCCAGTTGTTGCACGGCCTGGGTGACGGCGGCCACAGGTTGTTCAAGCAGGTAGCGCGAGGCCAGCCAGCCTGTCAGCGCGATGGCGACAAAGCCCAGCCACAGGCCCAGGGCCACGGCAATACTGAGTTTGAACAGCGACATCGGGCGATCGGACATGGCGGCCTCCTGGCGGACGGTTGCGGTGAGCGAGGGATTGTCGCATAGCCAGCGTGCAGAATAATCGCGATCAACCCTTCTGCATGACGGCATTTATGCGGACAATCGAGCCTTTGAATGATGGAGCCCGGAATGAAAGCCCGCTGGGATATTTTTTGCAGCGTCGTCGACAACTACGGCGACATCGGCGTGACCTGGCGCCTGGCCCGGCAATTGGCAGCAGAACACGCCTGCGTGGTGCGCCTATGGGTCGATGACTTGCGGGCGTTCGAGCGCATGTGCCCAGAGGTGGAGGTGCAGTTGGACCAGCAGTGGCAAGAGGGCGTCGACGTACGTCACTGGTCACAGGACTGGGCGCCTACGCCAGCGGCTGATGTGGTGATTGCCGCATTTGCCTGCCAATTGCCCCATGACTATATGGAGGCCATGGCGGGGTGCGAGCACTCGCCACTGTGGATGAACCTCGACTATTTAAGCGCCGAGGAATGGGTGGTCGGTTGCCACGGCCTGCCGTCGGTGAAGTTCAAGGGTGTGCAAAAGCATTTCTTCTTCCCGGGATTTCGCCCTGGCACGGGGGGCTTGCTGCGTGAGGCCGGGCTGATCGAGCGGCGCCAGGCCTTTCAGCGTGATTTGCAGGGCCGGCAACAATTCCTGCAAGGGTTGGGCGTCTTTCCCGCAAAGGGCGCGCGGTTGATGTCGCTGTTTGCCTATGAAAACGCCGGGCTGGCCAGTTGGCTGGACGTGTTGGCGGCTGATGGGCAAGCCACTCATCTGTTGGTGCCGGAAGGGCGCATTCTTGGCGACGTGCAGCGCTGGTTGGGTGTGGAGGCGTTGGCCGCAGGGGATATTCACCTGCGCGGGACGCTGACGGTACAGGTGCTGGCGTTCGTGCGGCAGGAACAATACGACCGCCTGCTGTGGTGCTGCGACTTCAATGCGGTGCGCGGCGAAGACTCCTTTGTGCGTGCGCAATGGGCTGGGCGCCCGTTGCTATGGCACATCTACCGCCAGGACGAAGATATCCACCTGGACAAGCTCGATGCCTTCCTCGCGCTCTATACCCAGGCCCTGTCGGCACCCGCAAAAGCCGCGCTGATCGCCCTATGGCAAGCCTGGAACACCGACAGCGATATGGCCTCAAGCTGGAAAATCCTGCTGGGGCATTGGCCGGAACTGACCGAGCACGCCGAAAAATGGTGTCTGGAACAGGCCTTGCAGGCTGATCTTGCGACGGCGCTGGTACAGTTTTATGAAAATTGGATATGATACGCGACCTTGATTTTTGTAAATCCCATCCAAATTTCGGATATTCGTAATGAAAACTGGTAAAGAACTGAAACCCGGTACCGTGATCCGTATCGACAACGACCCTTGGTTGGTTCAGAAAGCTGAGTTCACCAAGTCTGGTCGTAACAGCGCAATCATGAAGACCAAGCTGAAGAACCTGCTGACCGGTTACAAGACCGAAACCGTATACAGCGCCGATGACAAGCTGGACGACGTAATCCTCGACCGCAAAGAAGCGACCCTGTCCTTCATCAGCGGCGACACCTACACGTTCATGGACACCACCGACTACACCATGTACGAGCTGAACGCTGAAGACATCGAAGCCGTTCTGCCATTTATCGAAGAAGGCATGACCGACGTCTGCGAAGCGATTTTCTTCGAAGAGCGCCTGGTTTCCGTAGAGCTGCCGACCACCATCGTGCGTAAGGTTGCCTACACCGAAGGTTCCGCTCGCGGCGACACTTCGGGCAAAGTGATGAAGCCGGCCAAGCTGGCTAACGGTACCGAACTGCAAGTGGCTGATTTCATCGAAATCGACGACCTGATCGAGATCGACACCCGTGAAGGTGGTTCGTACAAAGGTCGCGCCAAGAAGTAATTCTGGGGTTACTGACCCAGTAAAGCGACCGTCAGTTGTAATGCTGTGCACATGAGGGTTGTTGATAAACACTCATGTGCAGCAGGAATACCGGAGTCTCATTAGGGCTCCGGTTTTTTTATGTCCATTGCTCAGGATGTAAGTGCTGTTCTGGATTTGGCTGAAAAGCCTAATCTCCAACGTTGCTGCCGAACCTTGGATATGGTGATTTGGTTAGGGAAGGGCAATCACCCTGCAGCCTGCCTTTGGGGCACGAATGTGAGCATCGCTGCACATTGCGCGAACCACAAGAAATGGGTTATGGATAGAGGGAGAAACTTGAATGAGTGAAATGAGTAAGTTGAGTAAAGTGGAAACCTCTGGCCCGTCAGCACATAATTTCACTTCTGATAATCAGCATTTGAAGTATAGAGCTGATATTGATGGTCTACGTGCGATCGCTATCATTTCGGTTGTTTTGTTTCATGCCTTTCCGGGTTTGCTGAGCGGTGGGTTTGTTGGTGTTGATGTTTTTTTTGTTATCTCTGGGTTTCTTATATCGAGCATTATTTTTAAAAGTTTGGAAGCTGGGAGTTTTAGCTTTGTTGAGTTTTACAAAAGGAGGATTAGGCGAATATTTCCAGCATTGATATTTGTTCTAGTTGCATGTTATTGTTTTGGCTGGATCTCATCTGTGGCTACGGAATTTTCGTCACTGGGTAAGCATATAGCTGCAGGGTTAGGGTTTGTACAGAATATTATCTTGTACAGGGAGTCGGGGTATTTTGATGTTGCCTCGGAGCTAAAACCTCTTCTTCATCTATGGTCTCTAGGTGTTGAGGAACAATTCTATCTATTGTTTCCAGTAGCTGCAATAGTTGTTTGGAGACTTAAACTTGATGTATATGTATCGCTTGCGATCATGGCCTTGCTTTCTTTTGTTTTGTGTGTGATTGAGCTTGGAACTAATGCCAGTGCGGCTTTTTACCTCCCGTACAATCGAGTGTGGGAAATTCTTTGTGGTAGTTTGCTGGCGTACAGCTCATATAAAAAACATTCGGTTGTTAGCTCAGTTGCATCATTTTTTAGTGAAAATGCAGTAGCAGCCGCAAAACTTTCGCCGATATTACCTAACGTGTTTTCTTTCGTTGGGTTGATTTTGCTCGTTGGTTGTTTCTTTTTCATAGACAAAACGTTCGCATTTCCGGGTTACTGGGCGGCTATTCCGGTCCTTGGGTCGGTCCTTCTGATCGCATCGGGACCTGACTCGCTAATCAACAAGCGGATATTGTCGAGCAGAGTGATGGTATGGATTGGCCTTATAAGTTTTCCGCTTTATCTCTGGCATTGGCCCATTCTCACATTTGCCCGAACGATGGAGAGCGGTACGCCAAGTGTAAAAGTCCTGGTGATCTGTGTGTTTGCAAGTGTCGTTGCGGCATGGTTAACCTACAGGTTCGTGGAAAAACCATTTCGCTCTCCCGCACATATTGGGACTAAAAGTTTGGGATTGTTATTCGTTGCTGCTATATTGGGTATCGTAGGTTTTGCGACTTATAAGAATGACGGATTTACTTTTCGTATGAAAGATAGAGAGGATTTTGCTCAGTATTTCGAAAATGCAGCACCCGGTATGAAGTACATGACTGAGCATGACTTGGCGCGACGCTATAGGCTTGATTGTGATTTTTTTGATTTAGAAAACTATCGTCACGGCCGACCTACGGTTGATCCTAGACCGGAGATTTTAAGTTCCTGCTATACGCCGACCTCAAATAAAAGTGTTATGTTGTGGGGGGACTCGCATGTACAACAGTTGCGTTATGGCATTGAAAAGGTGCTTCCTAAAGAAGTTTCAATTCTTCAGGTGGCGAGTAGCGGGTGCTTTCCATATGTTCCGGGGCCAGAGACTGCTGCCAATAAAGTGTGTGACACATCTAACATTCTGGCGCTAGACGTCATTGAAAGAGTAATTCCTAAAGTAGTGATTATTGCCCAGTTTTCAGGTATTGATACAAAGAATGATATAAAGAGTGTTGTTGCTAAGCTGAAAGCTTACGGTGTTGAGCGTGTGATCGTTATGGGGCCGGTGCCGAGGTATGAGGTCTCGCTTTACCAAATTGTACTCCGGCAGTATTGGTTGCACACACCTAGAAGGATTTCTACAAATCTTACGCAGGAACCATTTGATGAAGATGCCTCCCTGAAAGGTAAGTATTCGAAGGGAGAGGGTGGATTTAAGTATATATCTGTAATTGATGAGCTATGCAACGTAGATGGGTGCTTGTCATATCTGGGGCAAGATATGAAAAAAGGACTGGTTTCATTCGATTATGGGCATTTCAACGCGGCAACTTCCTTATTTGTAGTCAATAATCTAATTGCGTCGTTAATGCTGGAGGCATTAGGACTGCCTTTCCAGCAAGAGACGCTTAAGCCTGAAGACATGGACGTTGAAATAAACTAAACATCTGCAAGCCAAAACCAGCGCTGGAATACGCTCAGCAACACCGGCGCGTGTCCAACTGGATACGCTGGAGATCTGGCACCAGACCAGTAAAGCTTACCCTTAAGAAGGTGGGTTACCTGAAGAAACCGATGCCAAATTGCAGGCATCGGTTTTTTTGTGCCTGTTTGCCAGTCACACCGTGATATGCAGGCGCACATCGACGTTGCCACGGGTGGCGTTGGAGTAAGGGCAGACCTGATGGGCAGCCTCCACCAGGCTTTGCGCTTCGTCGTGTTCCAAGCCGGGCAGGGACACGTGAAGGTCGATGTCCAGGCCAAATCCACCGGGAATCTGGCCGATGCCCACATGGGCGGTGATCGAGGCGTCATCGGGGATTTTACGCTTGCTCTGGCTGGCGACGAATTTCAGGGCGCCGATAAAGCAGGCCGAATAGCCAGCGGCGAACAGTTGCTCGGGGTTGGTGGCCTGGCCGCCAGCGCCGCCCAACTCTTTGGGTGTAGAAAGTTTGACGTCGAGGATGTTGTCGCTGGAAACGGCACGACCATCACGGCCGCCAGTGGCGGTGGCTACTGCGGTATACAGAGTTTGCATGGGAGATTCCTCGCGGTTTGGTTTGCGCTAAAAGTTTGCGCGCTAAGTAAGTTGCGAGGTGAATGTATCGCGCAAATGTTTAGTGCGCAATATAAATTTCCAAGCTAATCCCAATCCCTGTAGGAGCCGGCTTGCCGGCTCCTACAGGGGGGGATGTTCGGTCGAAAACAGTGTGAGGGTCAGACGCTACCCTGCAGGTTCCTGCGCAATTCCAGCAAATCCGCCTGCAGCTTTTGCAGTTGCTCCATCTGCATACCGCTGGCGCCGAGAATGCATTGGGGGATATCCATGGCCTTGTCCCGCAGCGCTTGGCCGGTTGCGGTCAGCTCTACGACGACTACGCGCTCATCGTTGCGGCTACGGGTGCGACTCAACAGGCCCTCGGCTTCCAGGCGTTTGAGCAGCGGTGTCAGTGAGCCGGGATCGGTCAGCAGGCGGCTACTGATTTCGCCTACGGTCAAACCATCTTCTTCCCACAACACCATCATCGCCAAATACTGTGGGTAGGTCAGGCCAATGGCTTGCAGCAGGGGTTTGTAGACCTTGGTCATCAACAATGATGTGGAGTGCAAGGCAAAGCACAGTTGGTTGTTGAGGAGCAGGGAATCGCAAGTGTCGGTCATGGCAATGCCTTAAAACGTATTTGCTCTGGAATCTAGCGGCCAAACCTTTAACGCGCCAGATAATTCTGTGGCTGCAGTCAGCCCCAGCCGCTCTGTAACGCCAGATCCCACGGTGGAACAGGGCTGAAACGGCTCTTGAGGTACTCCAGCAGCAGGCGGCTGCGGGCGTTGGCCTGCTGTTCCAGGCGCAGGGCGTAGATGCCAGCGGTTTCTGCGGTAGGCAGGCCGTTTTCGCAGAACAGCGGTACCAGTTCACCGCGCACCAGATACTCGCTGGCCAGCCAGGTGGGCAGGTGTGCGATGCCCAGCCCGGCCAGGGCGCCGGATAGCAGGGCTTCGGCATTGTTGGCGCTCATGCGGATGCGCTGCGGACGGTAGGTGTTCTTGCGGCCATCGAGTTCAAAGCGCCAGGCGAACGTTGGCGCCAAGCCTTCCCAGTCCAGGCCATCATGCTCGTTGAGCTGGCTGGGATGGGTCGGAGTGCCGCGGTTCTTCAGGTAAACCGGGCTGGCGCAGGCGATGCGCACGATGCTGGCCAGCGGCGTGGCGATCAGCCGTGTATCGACGATATGCCCCGCGCGCAGCACCAGATCAACCTTGCCCAGGTGCTCGCCCTGCATGTCGACAAAGCTGTCGATCAGGTGCAGGTGCACATCCAGCCCCGGGTAGACCGTCAGAAAGTCTGCGATTGCGGGCGCCAGGTGCCGCCGCCCAAACGCGGCGGGTGCATCCACGCGAATCAGGCCTTCGGGCGCATGGCTCAAGGACACGGCCTCGGCTCGGGCCAGTTGCAGCTCCCGGACAATCCGCCGTGCACGCTCGGCAAACGCCGTGCCTGCCGGCGTGGGCAGCACCGCATGGGTACTGCGCAGGAAGAGCCGGCTACCGACGGCGCTTTCCAGGCTGTCGATCCGGCGAGCCACGGCGGAGGGCGTGAGGGGGTGGCGGCGCGCGGCAGCAGAAAAACTGCCTGCCTCCAACACATCGAGGAACAGGCCCAGTTGATCAGTCAAGGTGGTGGGGTTCATGGGGGCTCGCTTGTGCGGATTTGGCATAGCCATTGTGCGTTGCTGTGCGTTTCCATGCCAGAGGGGACTGCGTAGCATGCAGGGCTTGAGACGGTGGGGGTGTAGTTGTGGTGGATATGGCGATGTATGTGGTGCTGGGCGTAGCCTTGGGTACCGTTGGTGGTCTGTTTGGCATCGGCGGCGGGCTGATCGCGATCCCGGTGCTGGGCGTGCTGTTCGGCCTGGATCAGCAAATCGCCCAAGGGACTGCGTTGGTGATGGTCGTGCCCAATGTGATGCTGGCGTTGTGGCGTTATCACCAGCGCAATCGGATCGAGCTGCGTCATGCCTTGCCACTGGGGCTCATGGGCTTTTGTTTTGCCTGGTTGGGGTCGATCTGGGCGGTGGGGATCGATGCGGGGATCATGCGTATTGGCTTCATTGCGTTTCTGGTGGCGCTGTCGGCATATAACCTGTTGCGCATGGTCACCAGCAATGCGCCACCGTCACCGCAGATGCGCTATTCCTGGCCGTGGCTCGGGGTGTTGGGGGCGGTGTCCGGCTCCATGGGCGGGTTGTTCGGCGTCGGTGGTGCGGTGGTTGCAACCCCGGTGTTGACCAGTATTTTCGGCACCACCCAAGTGGTCGCCCAAGGCTTGTCCCTGGCGCTGGCTTTGCCCAGTACCAGCGTCACGTTGGTGACCTATGCCTGGCATCAGGAAGTGGATTGGCTGATCGGCGTGCCCCTGGCCGTTGGTGGGCTGCTCAGCATCAGTTGGGGGGTGAAGATCGCCCACGCGTTGCCGGAGCGATTGCTGCGCGGGTTGTTCTGCGGCTTCCTGGTGGTGTGCGCGGTGATGTTGACCTTTAAGGTCTGAAGCCCTCAACAATGTACTGCGCCAGGCATTCGGTGATCGGGGAGGCCATGGCGGGATTGCGCAACAGCCGCAAATTGACCATCGGCAGGGTGCCGAAGCCCTCGTCGCTGCCGAGTATGCGCAGATCGTCGGTGACCAGGCTTTCCATCATTACCATCGCGGCCAGGCCTGCACCGACTACCGCTTGAATCGCTGCGCCATTGGAGCTGTGATAGGCCAGGCGATACGGACGCCCCGCGGCATCCAGCGCCGCGGTGGCCCAGTGCGTGCAATAACTGTCCATGCCGGAAATTGCCAGGGGCAGGACTTCATGTTCGTCCACGCAGAAGCAGTGGGAGGCCACCCAGACCATACGCTCGGTGCGCAGCAGTTCACCGACCTCGCTCCCCGGTTCGCGACTGATAACGGTCAGTGCCAAGTCACGTCGCTGCATCAGCACTGGCGTGCCTTCGCAGTGCATCTCGATCTGGATCAGCGGGTACGCCTTGGAAAACCGCTGGAGAATGCCGGGCAGGTAGCGCATCACGTAGTCGTCCGGCGTACCGATGCGCACCAGCCCGACCATGTGCGGTTCACGCAAGGTATTGAACACCTCGCTGTGCAGCTTCAGGATGCGCCGCGCATACCCCAGCAGCACCTGGCCTTCGGGCGTGAGCTTGACCTGTCGGCCGTCACGCTCGAACAGCTTGCGTTGCAGCACGTCCTCTTCCAGGCGCTTCATCTGCATGCTTACCGCTGACTGAGTGCGATTGATCTGCTCGCCAGCCCGGGTAAAACCACCCAGGTCGGCAATGGCGACGAAGGTGCGCAGCACTTCGGTATCGATACTGGGGTAGTTGGGCAATTGATCAATCTCTGAGATGTATTTCATAAAAAACATTCGTTGGATTGATGTTAGCGCCAGGCACAGACTTTAGTCATCCCCAGTGGAGGGCGAGATGATGAAAGGTCGAATCGATCGAGGGTTACTGGCGAAGCGCCGCTTTGCTGGGCTGTTTCAAAGGGTTTCGCGTTGGTACGCCCTGCAGTGCGAGCGGCAGTTGCTGGCAGAGTTGAGTGATGAATCCCTCAAGGATATCGGCTTGACCCGCAGGGATGTCGAGCATGAGCGCCACCGGCATTCCTGGAACGATCCTTTGGGTAAATGACGGCTTCGCGCTACAGTCTGTGGGCCAAATCAGGAGATGCACATGCCCGCAGATCTGAGTTTCTCCCTTAAGCAGGCGCGTCGCATGGCGTTGGCGGCCCAGGGCTTTTCCGGGCGCCAACCGCCAGCGCAGGTCAAGGCCGTGCAGGTCAATCGCTTGATCGAGCGCCTGGGGGTGCTGCAGATTGACTCGGTCAATGCCGTGGTGCGTTCCCACTATCTGCCGCTGTTTTCCCGCCTGGGCAATTATTCGCCGCTGCTGCTCGAACAGGCCGCCTGGAGTCAGGGGCGGCGGCGCACGTTGTTTGAATATTGGGGGCATGAGGCCTCGCTGCTGCCCATGGCCCTGTATCCGCTGATGCGCTGGCGTATGCAACGTGCGTCCGAGGGGCTGGGGATCTATCAGCAGATGGCGCGTTTTGGGCGCGAGCAACAGGCCACCATCCGCCGGGTATTGGCCATCGTCGAGCAGCAAGGCGCGCTGGGGGCTGGCAGCCTGTCGACCCGTCAGGAACGCGCCGGGCCCTGGTGGGACTGGAGTGACGAGAAGCAGGCGTTGGAGTGGTTGTTCGCTGCCGGCCTGGTGACGGTGGCCGGGCGCCGTGGTTTCGAGCGGTTGTACGACTTGCCCGAGCGAGTCATTGCCCCGGCGATTCTGCAACAGGCGCCCTTGAGTGAGCACAGTGCCCAACGTGGGCTGCTGCTGCATGCCGCGACGGCGTTGGGCGTGGGGACGGAAAAGGACCTGCGTGATTATTTTCGCCTGGAGCCGGCAGACAGTCGCGGGCGCCTTGCCGAGCTGGTCGAGGATGGGCAATTGCAGGCCTGCCAGGTCCAGGGTTGGAAACAGCCGGCGTACTGCCTGCCCGAGCCGAGCGTCCCACGCAAAGTCACGGCCAGTGCCTTACTGTCGCCTTTCGATTCATTGATCTGGGAGCGCAGCCGTACCGAGCGGCTGTTCGAATTCCGTTATCGGTTGGAGATCTACACCCCGCAGGACAAAAGGGTGTACGGCTATTACGTGCTGCCATTCCTGCACAACGAACGGATTGCGGCGCGCGTGGATTTGCGGGCCGAGCGCGCCAACGGGCGGCTGGCGGTCCATGCGGTGCACGAAGAAGAACCGGGGTTGGACGAGGCGGGGATGTTGGCGTTGGCGTTGAATTTGCGGCAGATGGCTGATTGGCTGGGGTTGGAACAGGTGCAGATCAACTGTCAGCGACCCAGTGCGGCCCGGTTGCGGGTGGCGATGCTGGCAATGGAGGCGGGCAGGTAGGGCTGCTGTGGCGAGGCCGATCGCCACAGCAGGCTTCGTGGTCCTAGCGTTTGACCTGCTTCAGCGTCTCGGCAATCAGGAACGCCAGCTCCAGCGACTGATCGGCATTCATCCGCGGGTCGCAGTGGGTGTGGTAGCGGTCCGACAAGCCATCTTCGGTAATCGGTCGCGCACCACCAATGCACTCGGTGACATTTTGCCCGGTCATTTCGATATGAATCCCGCCGGCGTAAGTACCTTCGGCTTCATGGACCTGGAAGAATTCCTTCACTTCGCTGAGGATCTGCGCGAAGTCCCGGGTCTTGTAGCCACTGCTGGCCTTGATGGTGTTGCCATGCATCGGGTCGCTGCTCCACAGCACCTGCTTGCCTTCGCGCTGCACGGCACGGATCAGGTTGGGCAGGTGATCGCCGACCTTGCTGGCGCCCATGCGCGCGATCAGGTTCAGGCGGCCGGGGTCGTTGTCCGGGTTGAGGATGTCGATCAAGCGAATCAGGTCGTCGGGGTTCATGCTCGGGCCGACCTTGACCCCGATCGGGTTGTTCACCCCGCGCAGGAACTCGACGTGTGCGCCATCGAGCTGGCGCGTGCGGTCGCCGATCCACAGCATGTGGGCCGAGCAGTCGTAGTAATCATTGGTCAGGCTGTCGCGGCGCACGAAGGCTTGCTCGTAGTTGAGCAGCAGCGCTTCGTGGGCGGTGAAGAAGCTGGTCTCGCGCAATTGTGGCGAGGTGTCCATGCCGCAGGCGCGCATGAAGGCCAGGGTCTCGTCGATGCGATCCGCCAGTTGGCTGTACTTGTCGGCCAGGGCGGAGTTGGCGATAAAGTCCAGGTTCCACTTGTGCACCTGGTGCAGGTCGGCAAAGCCGCCCTGGGCGAAGGCCCGCAGCAGGTTCAGGGTAGCGGTGGACTGGTGGTAGGACTGCAACAGGCGGTCGGGGTCCGGGACGCGGCTTTTCTCGTCGAAACCGATGCCGTTGACGATATCGCCACGGTAGGCGGGCAGGGTGATGCCGTCGATGGTTTCATCGTTGGCCGAGCGCGGCTTGGCGAATTGGCCAGCCATGCGCCCGACTTTGACCACCGGGCAGCCAGCGGCGAAGGTCATGACAATGGCCATTTGCAGCAACACTTTAAACGTGTCACGGATCTTGGCGGCGGAGAACTCGGCAAAGCTCTCGGCGCAGTCGCCACCTTGCAGCAGGAATGCGCGACCCTGGGTCACCTCGGCAAACTGGCGGCGCAACTCCCGTGCTTCGCCGGCGAAGACCAGCGGCGGGTAACTGGCCAGGCTCTGCTCGACCTGCAGCAAATGTGCGGCGTCGGGGTAGCGGGGTTGTTGCTGGATCGGCAGGGCGCGCCAGCTGTCGGGGCTCCAAGGTTGGCTCATCGTGAACTCGAATGAATGTCGGGAGCGTGCATGTTATCAGCAATTAGTGCGTGACCTGCTGGCGCTGCTTGGCCGACAATCGCGCCTTTCCCGCTTGCTACCAGGCGGCTTGAACCCGTGCCCGGGCCCGTTAGGAGATGAAATGACTGAGGAGCGCGTCGAGCGCCTGTTGGCTGAGGTCCATGATGACTTCGGCATGATCCGCGTGCTGGAAGTGGCTGACTACCGCTTTCTCGAGTTTGGCGATGCCATCGAGCAGAGCTGTGTGTTCACCGCCGACCCCAGCTGGCTCGAGTACGACTACACCCGCGCCATGTTGATTGGCGCCTTGTGCCATGAGCAGCCCGAAAGCGCGCTGTTCCTCGGCCTGGGGGCCGGGACGCTGACCCAGGCGTGCCTCAAGTTCCTGCCCCTGGAAGATGTCGAGGCCATTGAGCTGCGTCCGGACGTGCCGCGCCTGGCTATCGAGTATCTAGGGTTGGATGATGACCCGCGGTTGTACATCCGCGTGGGCGATGCGTTGGAGTTGCTGGAGACGGCAGAGCCGGCAGACCTGATTTTCGTCGACCTGTATACCGATGTGGGGCCTGGGGTTGGCCACCTGGCCTGGACCTTCCTGGAAAACTGCCAGAAGAAACTCAACCCCGGCGGCTGGCTGGTGATCAACCAGTGGGCGACCGATGATGGCAAGCCGCTGGGTGCTGCACTGCTGCGCGGGCTTTATCATCGGCATTATTGGGAATTGCCGGTCAAGGAGGGCAACGTGATCCTGCTGGTGCCGGCGGATCTGGACCAGACGCTGGACCTGGCGGCGGTTTCTGCGCGGGCCGAGGCGCTGGCGCCGCGCCTGGGGTATTCGTTGCAGGCGTTGATCAAGGCTGTTCGGCCGGCGACGTAGGTGTCTGTACTGGCCCATCGCGGGCAAGTCGAATCGTCGCACCGCCGCTCCCACAGGTGTATGCGGTCAAATGTGTGAGCGGGCTTGCCCGCGATGAGCGATGAGCATAGGTATCTACACAACTTTCAGAAACTGACGAACTTCCCTGTGGCGAGCGGGCTTGCCCCGCGCTGGGCTGCGAAGCAGCCCCAAAACCAGCCGCTGCGGTGTATCTGGTACAACGCATTCGGCTTATTGGGGCTGCTTCGCAGCCCAGCGCGGGCGATGCGGCGTTCCGACAAGCCCGCTCGCCACAACTGCGCTATCTGCCTGGATCTAGGCGTTGCGGCAAAATTGTGTAGATACCTATGCCGCTATGAGGTCATCACTGACGGCTTACAAACCTTTGAATACCCCCGGCCGCTTCTCCAGCATCGCTCGCACTCCTTCCTTGGCATCCTCGCTGTTAAGCAGTTTTTCGACCAGCACCGGCAACCCGGCCGCCGCCGCAGTCTCGCCTTCATCCCGCGCCTGTCGTGCCGATGTCAAAGTCGCCTGCACGCCCAGCGGCGCCTGGCTGGCGATCCGGTTGGCCAGGGCCAGCGCCCGCGGCAGCAGGTCTTCGCTGGCCATGACCTCCTGCACCAGCCCCAGGCGCAGGGCCTCATGGGCATCGAACTCATCGCCAGTCAGTAGCCAGCGCATGGCATTGCCCCAGCCGGCGATCTGGTGCAGGCGCAAGGTGGCGCCACCAAAAGGGAAGATCCCACGCTGGACTTCCATCTGCGCAAAGCGCGTATTGCTGGCGCACAGGTTGATGTCCGCTGCGAGCATCAGCTCGATACCGATGGTCAGGCAATAGCCCTGGGCGGCAACGATCACCGGCTTGCTGACCCGCGGCCCGGCAAATACACCCCACGGATCGCAGCCTCCCAGCGGCGGTTGCCAGCCCTGGGCCATGGTGTGGGCGACGTTGATCAGGTCCAGCCCGGCGGTGAAGTGGTCGCCATGGCCGAACACCACGGCTACGCGGGCTTCTTCATTGCGATCGAATTCGCCGTAGGCCAGGCTCAGTTCGTTGAGCAGGTCGAGGTCAAAGGCGTTGCGCTTGGCGACCCGATCGAGCCCCAGCAGCAGGACATGCCCTTGTAGTTCACGGCTGACGCGGCTGCTGCTGGCTTGATTCATGGGGAGATCCTCGGGCGCGAAAGGCAGTTTCGGACCGAAGGGCCCACTGCAAAAGGTGAAGCGTTTAAGCGCAATGACCAACAGGGCCGGGCCTTTGAAAAATAGACGCTCCTGCAAGGATGCGCAAAGCCTGTGACACAGAGCACTTGAATGGGCTTTTCCGATAAAAAAAGCTCCCTTTTTCAGGGATTTCCGGTATAGTGCGCGCCGGCCTTTAACCGGGCCGCGTTTAGGTAGCGCAATTCCCCGAAGTCAGCTTCGGCTGCACGTCCGCACAGCGGACTCTCCCTTGACGAATCTTTTTCATTCATTCGTTTTCGCAAATCCCCGCCGACAAAGCAGCCAGGGCGACTCTTGAGTCTCAACACGGCATGCGCAGCTTTGGAGCATGGGTCTTTGCGGATGCACTTAGAGGCAGACCCATGACCCAGGAAACCGGCGGCTTCGCCGCTTTTAATCTTAACCCGAACATTCTTGCTGCCGTCATCGCGACCGGCTACGAAGAACCTTCGGCTATTCAGCAGCAATCGATCCCGATCATCATGGCCGGCCAAGACATGATTGGCCAGGCGCAAACCGGTACCGGTAAAACCGCCGCGTTCGCTCTGCCTATCCTGCATTGCATCGATCCTGCCAAGCGCGAGCCGCAAGCCCTGATCCTGGCGCCAACCCGTGAGTTGGCGCTGCAAGTAGCAACCGCTTTCGAAACCTACGCCAAGCAAATGCCGGGCGTTACCGTTGTGGCCGTTTACGGCGGCGCGCCTATGGGCCCACAACTCAAAGCAATCCGTAATGGCGCACAGATCGTTGTCGCCACCCCGGGCCGTCTGTGCGACCACCTGCGTCGCGACGAAAAAGTGCTGTCGACCGTGAACCACCTGGTTCTCGACGAAGCTGACGAAATGTTGAAGCTGGGCTTCATGGATGACCTGGAAGTCATCTTCAAGGCGCTGCCACCGACCCGTCAGACTGTATTGTTCTCGGCCACCCTGCCACAGTCGATCCGTGCCATTGCCGAACGCCACCTGCGCGATCCGCAACACGTGAAGATCCAGACCAAGACTCAGACCGTTACCGCGATCGAACAGGCTCACCTGTTGGTTCACGCTGACCAGAAGACCTCGGCTGTATTGAGCCTGCTGGAAGTCGAAGACTTCGACGCCCTGATCATGTTCGTGCGCACCAAGCAAGCGACCCTGGACCTGGCCAGTGCCCTGGAAGCCAAAGGCTACAAAGCCGCTGCGCTGAACGGTGACATTGCCCAGAACCAACGTGAGCGCGTGATCGACTCCCTCAAGGATGGCCGTCTGGACATCGTTGTAGCGACCGACGTAGCTGCTCGTGGTCTCGACGTTCCGCGTATCACCCACGTGTTCAACGTTGACATGCCTTACGATCCAGAGTCCTACGTTCACCGTATCGGCCGTACTGGCCGTGCCGGTCGCGAAGGTCGTGCACTGCTGCTGGTGACTCCGCGTGAGCGCCGCATGCTGCAAGTGATCGAGCGTGTAACCGGTCAGAAAGTTGCCGAAGTCCGCCTGCCGGATGCCCAGGCCGTTCTCGATGCCCGCATCAAGAAACTGACCAACAGCCTGTCGCCGCTGGTGGCTGACGCTGAATCGACCCACGGCGACCTGCTGGACCGCCTGACTGCCGATATCGGTTGCACCCCGCGTGCCCTGGCTGCAGCCCTGCTGCGCAAGGCTACCAACGGTCAGGCCCTGACCCTGGCGGCGATCGAGAAAGAACGTCCACTGGTGCCGAACAACGCTCCGCGCGGTGATCGTCCAGAACGTACGGGTGACCGTCCGGACCGTGGTGATCGCGAGCGTCGCGCTCCGGTTCCATTGGCTGAAGGCCGTGCCCGCTGCCGTACCGCGCTGGGCGCGCGTGATGGCATCGCCGCCAAGAACCTGCTGGGCGCTATCCTCAACGAGGGTGGCCTGGCACGTGAAGCGATCGGTCGCATCCAGGTGCGTGACAGCTTCTCCCTGGTGGAGCTGCCGGAAGATGGCCTGGAGAAGTTGCTGGCCAAGCTGAAGGACACTCGCGTTGCCGGCAAGCAGCTCAAGCTGCGTCGCTATCGCGAAGATTGATCGGCCTGCAGGCTGATTGATCGAACATAAAAAATCCCCGACTGGTTCGGGGATTTTTTTTGCCTGGGATTTCACCTGGCCGTGGCGGCTATGGGGAAGGCACAAGTATCTACACAACTTTCAGAAACTGACAAACCCCCCTGTGGCGAGCGGGCTCGCCCCGCGCTGGGCTGCGAAGCAGCCCCAAAACCAGCCGCTGCGGTGTATCTGGTACAACGCATTCGGCTTATTGGGGCTGCTTCGCAGCCCAGCGCGGGGCGAGCCCGCTCGCCACAACTGCGCTATCTGCCTGGATCTAGGCGTTGCGGCAAAGTTGTGTAGATACCTATGATGGGGAAGGGGGACAAGCCTGCGCTGTTAGTCAAATCGATAGATATCCATCCCCAAGGCGCCCAGGGTGAACCCCTGGTGCGCCACACTGAACTGCCCACCCGCGCCGCGTGCGAAGTACAACGGCAGCAAGTGCTCATCGCTGGGATGGCTGCGTACCGCATAAGGCGCTTGCTGGCGGTAGTCGTGCAACGCGGCCTCATCCTGTGTGGACAGTTTGTCGACCACCCAGTCGCGAAATTCCCGCGCCCAGGGCTCAATGCTTTCCGGGCCGGCGCGCCAGTCCAGCTCACCGAGGTTATGGGTAATGCTGCCGGAACCGATCAGTAGAACGCCTTCTGTGCGTAAGCTCGCGAGAGCCTGCCCGATCCGGGTTTGCAGCGCGGGCCCCATATGGCTGGGCAAGGACACCTGCACCACGGGGATATCGGCCGGCGGATACATCAACGACAGCGGCACCCAAGTGCCATGGTCAAAAGGGCGCTGGTTGTCGAGGTGGGCCTGTAGGTCATCGGCGGCGAGCAACTCGACGATCTGCCGCGCGAGTGCCGGGTTGCCGGGCGCTGGATACTGCACCGCAAACAGTTCCCGGGGGAAGCCGCCGAAGTCGTGCCAGGTTTCTGGGGCGGGACTGCTACTGACCAGTAACTCATGGCTTTCCCAGTGCGCGGACATCACCACGATTGCCTTGGGCCGGGACAGGGCGCCAGCCAGTCGCTCAAGGGCCGGCCCGCTGGCGCCGGGTTGCAGGGCCAGCATGGGCGAGCCGTGGGAAATAAACAGGCTGGGGAGCATGGGCGGGGTCCTCAAGGTTAAGATGGGACCATCTTCAATCAGATCATTGATCTAAATCTAATATAAGTTTTAGCGCTATTTGATCGAATTTTCAGGACTACTCATGGACTCCACCTTTTGGCATGACCGCTGGGCAAGCAATCAGATCGGTTTTCACCTGCCCGAGGTCAACCCCTACCTGCTGCGGCACTGGCCGGGCCTCGGGTTGGCCAATCAGGCACGGGTACTGGTGCCGCTGTGTGGCAAAAGCCTGGACCTGATGTGGCTGGTGCAGCAGGGGTATGGGGTGCTGGGTGTGGAGCTCTCGGAAAAGGCCGTCCAAGAGTTCTTCCAGGAGCATTGCCTGGTTGCGCAAGTCAGCCAGCGGGGAAGCTTCAAGGTTTATCAGGCGGGCGCTATCGAGTTGTGGTGCGGCGATTTTTTTGAGTTGAGTCGCGAGGATGCAGCGGGCTGCACGGCCCTTTATGACCGGGCGGCGCTGATTGCCTTGCCGCCGTTGATGCGCGAGCGTTATGCCGCGTATTTGCAGGCCATTACGCCGCAGGTGGATAGTGGCTTGCTGATCAGCCTGGACTATCAGCAGGCCCAGAAAGCAGGCCCGCCATTTGCGGTCAGCGACGATGAGGTCCATAGGCTGCTGGGAGCGCACTGGCGGCTGAGCACCTTGGAACAACGGGATATCCTGGCCGAGAGTCCGAAGTTCGCCCAGGCTGGCGTCACGCGGCTGGAGGAGCGGGTTTACCAACTGGCGGGGTGTTAAACCTGCGCCCACAAAAAAGGGGCGATTGAATCGCCCCTTTTTTACTTGCTGGCTGTCAGCCGCGACGACGCAGTGCGTCGATCCGCTCTTCCAGCGGTGGGTGGCTCATGAACATCCGTGCCAGGCCTTGCTTGACGCCGCCGTTGATGCCGAAGGCATTCAGGGTGTCAGGCATATGCACCGGCAGGCCCTGTTCGGAGCGCAGGCGTTGCAGGGCGCCGATCATGGCGGCAGTACCGGCCAGTTGGGCACCGGCTTCGTCGGCGCGGAATTCGCGTTTGCGCGAGAACCACATCACGATGGAGCTGGCGAGGAAGCCCAGTACCAGTTCGGCAAAGATGGTCGCCACGTAGTAGGCGATACCCTGGCCGCCTTCGTTCTTGAAAATCACCTTGTCGACAAAGTTGCCGATGATCCGCGCGAAGAACATCACAAAGGTGTTCACCACGCCCTGGACCAGTGCCAGGGTCACCATGTCGCCGTTGGCGACGTGGCCGATCTCGTGGGCCAGCACGGCCTTCACTTCGTCGGGCGAGAAACGCTCCAGCAAACCCTGGCTGACGGCAACAAGAGCATCGTTCTTGTTCCAGCCGGTGGCGAAGGCGTTGGCCTCGTAGGCCGGGAAGATCCCGACTTCCGGCATCTTGATCCCGGCTTCGCGGGACAGTTGCTCGACGGTCTGCAGCAGCCATTGCTCATGCCGGGTGCGCGGCTGGGTGATGATCTGGGTGCTGGTGCTCATCTTCGCCATCCACTTGGAGATGAACAGCGAGAAGATCGAGCCGGCAAAACCAAAGACGGCACAGAAAACCAGCAGCTGATTGAGGTTCAGATCAACCCCGTTGGCCGCCATGAACCCGTTGAAGCCGAAAAGGCTCAGGGTGATGCTGGCAATCAGCACGACCGCCAGGTTAGTGGCCAAGAACAGCAGGATGCGCATCATGGTTGTAGAATTCTCCTCATGCTTAATATGTCGCTTACTGCGGGGTATATAAGGTGCGGCACTGGGCTATTCAACCGGGCGACTATTTCAAACTGTGTCCTACAGCGTGAATGTAGAGCCTTGAAGGGAATTTCTGACTCTGGATACAGCTGGAAATTCCCGTTCGGCAGCCTTTGGGCCCCGTGATTGTTGGGACGTACAGAGTAGAGGGGAAGCGGGGCAGGGCAGAAGGTGTTTCTACGCGAGGCGGGCACAGATGTGTTGCCAGATACTCGCTGTACGACCTGTAGCGGGTCGTACAGCGAAAGCACAGTTACTGGCGATAGGACTTCAGGAAGTTGCCGATGCGCCCGATGGCCATGTCCAGGTCATCCACGCGCGGCAGGGTCACTACGCGGAAGTGATCAGGCCACGGCCAGTTGAACGCCGTGCCCTGGACCACCAGCAGCTTTTCCGACAGCAGCAGGTCGAGGACGAACTTCTCGTCGTTGTGGATCGGGCACACTTTCGGGTCGATCCGTGGGAAGGCATACAGGGCGCCCATGGGTTTGACGCAACTGACGCCGGGAATGTCGTTGAGCAGCTCCCAGGTACGGTTGCGCTGCTCCAACAGACGGCCAGCGGGCAGCACCAGGTCGTTGATGCTCTGGTAACCCCCCAGTGCCGTCTGGATCGCGTGTTGGCTCGGCACGTTGGCGCACAGGCGCATATTGGCCAGCATATCGATGCCTTCGATATAGCTCTGGGCATTGTGCTTGGGCCCGGAGATGGCGACCCAACCGGAGCGGAAGCCCGCCACCCGGTAGGACTTGGACAGGCCGTTGAAGGTCAGGCACAACAGGTCCGGGGCGAGCGAGGCCGTGCAGATGTGCACCGCGTCGTCATAGAGGATCTTGTCGTAGATCTCGTCGGAGAACACCACCAGGTTGTGCTGACGCGCCAGTTCCAGCATGCCCAGCAGGACTTCCTTGGAATACACCGCGCCGGTAGGGTTGTTGGGGTTGATGATGACCAGTGCCTTGGTGTTGGGCGTGATCTTGGCCTTGATGTCGGCCAGGTCCGGCCACCAGTTGGCTTGCTCGTCGCACAGGTAATGCACCGGATGGCCACCGGCCAGGGTCACGGCGGCCGTCCACAGCGGGTAATCCGGCGCCGGCACCAGCACTTCGTCGCCATTGTTGAGCAAGGCTTGCATGGCCATCACGATCAGCTCGGAGACGCCATTGCCCAGGTAGATATCTTCGATACCCACCCCTTCCACCTGCTTTTGCTGGTAGTACTGCATCACCGCCTTGCGCGCGCTGAACAGACCTTTGGAGTCGCTGTAGCCTTGGGCGGTGGGCAGGTTGCGGATCACATCCTGGAGAATTTCATCCGGCGCTTCGAAACCAAAGGGCGCCGGGTTGCCAATGTTCAGCTTGAGGATGCGATGGCCTTCCTCTTCCAGGCGTTTGGCGTGCTTGAGCACTGGGCCGCGAATGTCGTAGCAGACGTTGGCGAGCTTGTTCGATTTGCTGACCTGCATGGCGATGTGATCCCGAAAATGAACGATCCAGACGATGTGAAGACTACCGTGCTGGGAATCCTGCGTGTGGCCTGACCCATAAATACGTTTGAATGCCGATAACGCGGGTGCCAGACTGGTGTTTTGAAGAGGCGCAATCATACGTGCCGCCTGATCCATGGAAAAGACACAGATCAGGCTTTTTCAGTTGTCGAGGTGTATTGATGGAAAAGTTGGATAAGACCCTGGATGAATGGCGGGAAATGCTTGATCCGGCCCAGTACCAAGTGTGCCGCCTCAAGGGCACCGAACGGCCGTTTTCCGGTAAGTACAACGCCACCACCACCGATGGTGTGTATCACTGTATTTGCTGCAATGAGCCGCTGTTCGATTCCAAGACCAAGTTCGATGCCGGTTGTGGCTGGCCCAGTTTTTATGAGCCGATTGCCGACAGCGCGATGATCGAGATTCGCGATGTCAGCCACGGGATGATTCGCACCGAAGTGACCTGTGCCAAGTGCGATGCGCATTTGGGGCACGTGTTCCCTGATGGACCGCCGCCTACTGGCTTGCGTTACTGCATCAACTCGGTGTGCCTGGACCTGGTTCCCCGCGAAGATCGTTAACGGTGACGCGGGCTGCCTGGGTGAACGCGGCGTCTGGGCGTTTTTCGCGGGCAAGCCCGCTCCTACAAGGGGAGAATGTCGGGATATCGGTTTGGCTAATCATATTGTGTACAATTGAATTGCTCGCTATGTTTATCTTGTCTTCTTTACTTCTTGAGGCCTTGTCATGAGCGACAACCTGCTGACCATTCCCTGCACCACCATCAAGGGCGAGCAAAAGACCCTGGCGGACTTCGCCGGTAAGGCGATCCTCGTGGTCAACACCGCCAGCAAGTGCGGGTTTACCCCCCAGTACAAAGGCCTTGAGCAGCTCTGGCAGCAGTACAAGGACCAGGGGTTGGTGGTGTTGGGGTTTCCGTGTAACCAGTTCGGCAAGCAGGAGCCGGGCAACGAGGGGGCGATTTCTGAATTCTGTGAGTTGAACTTCGGTGTCAGTTTCCCGCTGTTCAAGAAGGTCGATGTCAATGGGGGTGAGGCCCATCCGCTGTTTGTGCAGTTGAAGCAACGTGCGCCAGGCCTGCTGGGTTCCAAGGGCATCAAGTGGAACTTCACCAAGTTCCTGATCGGCCGCGATGGCCAGGTGGTCAAGCGTTTTGCCCCGACCACCAAGCCCCAGGAACTGACCCAAGAGATCGAAGCGTTGCTTAAATGACAGACTTGCCTAGCGTATCCCTGGCCTTGGATGACCAGTTGTGCTTCAAGCTGTACGCCGCCTCCCGGGCGGTGACACGGGCTTATAAGCCGATGCTTGACCAGTTGGGCCTGACGTATCCGCAATACCTGGTCATGTTAGTGCTGTGGGAATGGCACGCCTGCGCGCCGCACCTGCCGACGGTCAAGGCGCTTGGGGAGCGCTTGTTGCTCGACTCCGGCACTTTGACGCCGCTGCTCAAGCGCCTGGAACAGCTGGCGCTGATCAAACGTCGCCGTAGCGCGGCCGATGAGCGTGAAGTGCACCTCAGTCTTAGCGAAGCAGGCCAGGCGCTGCGTGATCGCGTCCAGCCGCTGAAGGCCCGCTTGTTGTGTGACAGCGGCGTGGACCTGAGCCACGCCGACGCCCTGCGCCAGGGGCTGGACCAGCTGTTGCGGCAAATCAAAGCGTTGTCGTAGTCGGCACCCAGAGGTCGAGCAGGGCGTTGAGTTCTTCGCGGCGAAAGGGCTTGGCCAGGTAGTCGTTCATCCCGGCGGCCCTGCACCGTTCGCGCTCCTCGGCCAGGGCATTGGCGGTCAGTGCGACAATCGGCAGCTCTGGCCAGCGCCCGCTGCGGCGGATCTGCCGGCTTGCCTCGTAGCCATCCATGACCGGCATGTTGCAGTCCATCAGCACCATATCGAAACGTTGTTCCTCCAACTGTTTCAACGCCTCGCCGCCGTGGGCGGCGACCACTACCTCGCAGCCAAGCTTGCTGAGCATGCCTTTGGCCACCAGTTGATTGACCGGGTTGTCTTCCACCAACAGGATGCGCGCCCGGTGGGCGACCGGGCTGGTTTCCAATTGGGCCAGGTCGAGGACGATTTCACTGTCGGCGCGCAGGGTGCGGTGCAAAACCTGATACAACGCGGCGCGGCTCAGTGGGCGGGCCTGCTGTTGCAAGGGGGCCAGCGCGGCCACTTCCTCGCTGGGCATGAAGCTGCCGTAGGCGGTGACCAGCAGGATCGGTGCGCGGATGCTCGGGCGCAGGCGGAACAGGCATTCGGGGCAGTCGGTGATGAGGATGTCCGGTGCCAGGCCGCTCAAGTCATCGTCGATCGTATAGCTGTGCGGCGTCAGTCCCCAGTGCGGCAGCAGGGTCTGCAGCAGTTCCGCCAAGCCGCTGCTGGCCCCGGTAATGACTGCAACTTCGCCGCTCAACGGCCCGAACCTCACAGCCGGTGTGTGGGCGGGGAGTGGCAGTTCGGCACAGAACTGGCTGCCGAAGCCGGTTTCTGAACTGATGGTCAGCCGGCCTTGCATAGCCTCGCAAAGATTATGGGTCAGGGCCAGGCCCAGGCCAGTCCCGCCGAACTGTCGGGTAATACCAGCGCCCGCCTGGGTGAAGGGTTTGAAGATCCGCGCCTGGGCCTCCTGGGCAATGCCGATACCGGTGTCGCACACTTCTATGCGCACGCCATCGGGCTGCGCATTGAGTCGTACATCGACGCGGCCGAAGCGGGTGAACTTCAAGGCATTGGACAGCAGGTTACTGACAATCTGCCGGACCCGGGTCGGATCACCCACGACTTGGGCGGGAAACTGTGGATCGATCAGGCAGGTCAATTCCACGCTGGGCGCGGCGTTTTGCGACAACAGGTTGGCGGTGTCTTCCACCAGGGACCCGAGGTCGAAGGGGATGCTCTCCAGTTCCAGTTGCCCGGCATCGAACTTGGACAGGTCGAGAATATCGTTGAGCAGCTCTACCAGGACTTTGCCGGAGTCATGGGCAATCGACAGTTGTTGGCGTTGCTCGGCATTCAGCGCGCTGTCCAGGGATAGCGCGATCATGCCCAGCAAGCCATTGAGCGGGGTGCGGATCTCATGGCTCATGTTGGCGAGGAAGGCCGCCCGTGCCTGGGCCATGCCCAGGGCGGTCATTTTCGAGGCCTCCAGTTCTTCGTTGGATTGGCTCAGCCGCTGGTTGATCGCCTTGAGCTCGGTGGTACGCGCCGAAACAATGTCTTCCAACTGGCCAAGGTACTCGGTCAGGCGGTCTTCGGCGTGGCGTCGTTGCTGGATTTCGGTCTCCATATTCTCGAACTGTTGGTTGGCGACGTTGACCAGCACACCGATCTCATCGTGTTCGTGCCCGGGCGGGCAATCCAGGCGGGCCTGGGGTGCACTGCCGGGGCTGCGTGTACTCAGTTCGTGGATGATGCGCACCAATGGCTGGGTCAGCATCACGTAGAACAGGCCCAGGAGGATGCCGGTCAGGATCAGGCTGCGGGCAAAGCCATTGAGCAGGGTGATCTCGGCGCGGCGTAGGAAATGGCTGCCAAATGCATAGGTATCGACGTTAAGACGCAGCACACCTAGAGATTCGCCGGGCATATGGGTAAGGTACAGGCGGTCTTCGAACTGGCGGTTGGCGCCGAACAGGAAGTCGCTGATGGGGCGGTAGCGGCTCTCCTTGCGCGGCCGATCAACATCAGCCAGCACCAGGCCATTGTTATCGACCAGTTGCGCCCGGGTAATGGCGGGGGAGTGCAGCAGGCCCAGGGTCAGTTCCTGGGCCAGTTCGGCGTCGATGTTGTAGGCGATGCGTGAGGCCGGGTTGTGACTGATCTCCAGCAACGCATGTATTTCACGGTTGATGGAAGCATCTTCGCTGGCATAATCAATGCCGATTTGGATCAGGCTGAGCAAGGTTCCCAATACGAAACCGACCAGCACAGTCAGTCTGGCTTGTTTATAAGACAAGCGGTGGGCGAACTTGATATCCATTGGGTGCTGAGCCACTTTACGTTTCCCTTCGCCCGGCAAGCATAGCTGAACATCCTCAACGCCAGCCTTGCCCGGTATGAATCGTTTTTCAGGTGCAACCGTCTGGCAGCTGCGTCAGGGTTGCCAATACGCCATCTTTTACAAAAACTTGCCACAGGAATAGTCATGGATTCTCGATTGAATGCCTTTCTTGAGCGGGCCGATGCGGTGCTTGCTCGTCTGGAACCCCTGTTGCCAGCCCCTCGCGCGGTGATTGACTGGAATCACTGCCTGGCAGCCCGCTGGCAGCGCGAGGGCCGCAGCGGCTTTCTGTTGCCACTGGAAGTCAGCCTGGATATGCGCCTGTCCGACCTGATCGGCGTCGACAAGCAGCGCGAGCAATTGGCGCGCAATACCCAACAGTTTCTCGACGGCCTGCCTGCCAACCATGCGTTGCTCTGGGGCTCGCGTGGTACTGGCAAATCGTCCATGGTCCGCGCGTTGCTGGCCCAGCATGCCAAGGCCGGCTTGCGCTTGATCGAAATCGAGCGTGATCACCTGGCTGACCTGCCGCGTGTGGTCGAACAACTACTCAAGCTGCCACAGCGTTTTATCCTGTTCTGCGACGACCTGTCGTTTGAGGCTGGCGAAGGCGATTATCGTGTGCTCAAGAGCGTGCTCGACGGCTCGCTGGAGCAGGCCCCGGAAAACGTGTTGCTGTACGCTACCTCGAACCGTCGTCACTTGGTGCCGGAAAACCAGAGCGACAACGACAACTGGAAGCGCGTGGACGGTGAGCTGCATCCCAGTGAGGCCGTGGAAGACAAGATTGCCTTGTCCGACCGTTTTGGCTTGTGGTTGTCGTTCTACCCGTTCACCCAGGAGCATTTCCTGGACGTGGTGGAGCACTGGATTGGTGAGTTGGCGAACAAGGCCGGTTTGCAGTGGCAGCGTGATGAAGCACTCGACATCCTTGCGGTGCGCTGGGCGACGGGCCGTGGCAATCGCAACGGCCGCTGTGCCTACCAATTTGCCCGCTACTGGGTTGGCCTTAAACTGCTGGAGCGCCAGCCATGATCGACTTGCAAGAGGCCGGCAGCGGCCTTGATGGATACGCGATGCTTTGTGCACAGCTGGAATCGCTGCTGGCCGATGAGCGGGACTTTATCGCCAACGCGGCGCAGTTTTCCGCGTTCCTGTACAACCAGCTCGATGACTTGAACTGGGCTGGCTTTTATCTCAACCGTGATGAAGAACTGGTGCTCGGGCCTTTCCAGGGGCAGATCGCCTGCGTGCGGATTCCGTTCGGCCGGGGCGTGTGTGGTGCCGCGGCGGCTTCGCGACAAACCCAGCGGGTGGAAGATGTGCATGCGTTTGCCGGGCACATTGCCTGCGACAGTGCCTCCAACAGTGAACTGGTGGTGCCGTTGATCAAGGATGGGACGTTGATTGGGGTGCTGGATCTGGATAGTCCGAAACTGGCGCGTTTCAGTGCTGAGGATCAGGTGGGGATTGAGCGGCTGGCAGCGATCTTCCTGCGGTTGACTGCCTGCTGACTAAGCGCCATCCCCTGTGGGAGCAGGCTTGCCTGCGATGGTGCCCGTAAGAGTACATGGGGGGTGTCAGGAACCCCACGTCTTGGTTAGCGACCATCGCCGGCAAGCCGGCTCCTACAGTGGAGCGAGGGTGTCCAACTGCTCCTGCAGTACGTGCTCAAGGTCGAGCATGGCTTTTTCGATGGCCTTGACCCAGGTCTCGAATTGCGCCAGGTCGGCATCCTCGCCAGCCTGTTCCAGCACCTCACATTGCTCGGCCAATACGCCGGCCTGGGCGATCCTGGCGGCGCCCTTGATCTTGTGGGCCTGGTCGATCAGGCCCTGGCGGGCACCTTGCAGGAGCAATGCCATGAGTTCCTCGCGATCGCACCGGCTGCTGCTCAACAGTTCTTCCAGCAGACGCTGGCTCAGCAGTGGATCACCGCCGGTAAGGGCGTTCAGGCCGTCGAGGTCAAAGATCCGCGATGGCGCGTATGGGGTGATTTCGGCCAGTTGGCGCTCCAGTGTCGTGAGGCTGATGGGCTTGAACAGGCAGTCATTCATGCCCGCGTCCCGGCAGCGCTGTTTTTCCTCCGGTTGGGCATTGGCGGTGAAGCCCAGAATGACACAGGGCGTGATGCTCTCCCGTCGCTCATGCTCACGGATTGAACGGGTCAGTTCATAACCGTTCATTACCGGCATATTGCAGTCGGCAATGATCAGGTCGAAGTGTTCCTGGCGCCAGGCCTGGAAGCCCGCCGCACCATTGTGGACTGCGGTGAAGCGATGCCCGAGGAAGCCCAGTTGCTGGCACATGAGCAGGCGGTTGGCCGGATGGTCGTCCACCACCAGTACATTCAGCACGGCTGCGGCATTCTGAGCCGCGGGCTTGAGTTCGATCAGCGGGTAGGCAGGAGGCAGGCTGGTCAGTTGCAGCGAGACAAACACCTGGGTGCCCACGCTGGGGACGCTGCTCAGGGCCAGCTCTCCGCCCATCATCTCGCACAGGCTGCGACAGATCACCAGGCCAAGACCGGCGCCGCTCCTGGCCAGGTGCCCGGAATTGTCGGCTTGGGAAAAAGGTTCGAACAGGCGTTGCTGGTCATCCCGGCTGATACCGATACCGGTGTCCTCGACCACCAGTTTCATCTGGATCTGTTGTGGCTGTCCGGTGGCCTGGATATCCACCTTGATCTTCACGTCTCCCTGCTCGGTGAACTTGATGGCGTTGCTCACCAGGTTCGACAGGATCTGTTTGAAGCGCAGGGGATCGATCTGCACGTCACGTTCTTCGACGCCGGGATTGAACTCCAGCAGCAGGTTGAGGTTTTTCTGGCGTGCCAGGCCATCGAACACCCGCACGACCGACTCGATCAGCTCCCGCAGGTCGACGCGCTCCGGCGCCAGGCTCAGGCGGCCCGACTCAATGCGCGCGATGTCGAGGATATCGCCAATCAACTCCAGCAAGTCCTTGGCCGAGTTGTAGGCCACCTCGATCGCCGGACGGTCCAGGTGCCCCTGGTCGGCCCGTTTCAGGGTCAATTCCAGCATGCCGATCACCGCGTTCATGGGCGTGCGGATCTCATGGCTCATGGTGGCCAGGAACGTGCTTTTTGCGCGATTGGCTTCATCTGCGCGGTCCTTGGCGGCGCGCAGGTCATCGAATAATTGGCGACGTTCGCTGATATCGATCCAGCCGCCGATGATGCCCTGCACCTTACCGACCGAATCCCGGTAAGGCAGGATCCAGTGATAGATCGTCAGGTGCTGCCCGCCAATGTCCAGGGAGCGGTCAAGGATCAGTGGCGTGCCTTCGGCCACCACTCGCAGATAGTCGGCATGGTACTGGTTGGCCTGGGCCGCATCCGCCAGGCTGATTTGCATGACACTCTTGCCAATGACCTCTTCACGCCTGACGCCGAAGACCTGCAGGTAACTGTCATTGCACGTCTGCAGTAAACCATTACGGTCGCGCACGTAGATGGGGTGAGGAGTTTCATTGACCAGGGCACGCATGAATTCGTATTGGTCGCTCAAGGCCCGCTCTGCCATCTGTCGGTGCTTGATCTGCCTGCGCATGTAGCCGTTCCAGGCCAGCGAGGTGAGCAGCAGCAGCCCGGCAGCGCTGATGATCTGGATAATCAGGCGGTGGTAGTTGCGCCAATAGCTGTCGGATGCGGCCGTGTAACCACGCCAGCGGTTGTTGATAACCCCCAGTTCATCTGGCGCGATGCTGAGCAGGGCCTTGTCCAGAATGGAGGCCAGTTCGGTGGCGCTGCGTGATGTTGCCAGGGAAAAAGAGGCCAGTTGCGTACCGATACTTGAACTGATCTGCAATCGGTCCTGAAAGAACTGGGACGAAAGGAAGTAGTTGGCGACCACCAAAGAATTGACGGCCCCATCCACTTGCCCCTGTGCGAGCATTTCCGAGGCCTTGAACGTATCGTCGGCCTGTACCAGGGTGATCTGTGCAAATTCCCGATGCAGATAATCCACCAGGGGGTTGCCTTGGGTGATAGCCAGTTTTTTTCCTGCCAGTTGCTCAAGGCTGGAAGGGGCGCCGGGCTCCTTGCGTGTGAGCAGGACGTAGGAGTTCTGCAGGTAGGGACGGCTGAAATTGAGCCTGGCTTCACGTTCGCGGGTTGGGCTGATGGCGGCAATGATGTCGGCGCTGCCGTTCTCGACCTGCTCGATCATTTGGTTGACGTTGCGGGTGTGCTGGAACTCCAGGCGCAAGCCCGTGCGCAGGCGGATCAGTTCCAGCAGGTCGGCGGTCATGCCCCGCAATTGGCCGTCTGAATCGACGAACGTCAGTGGCGCGAAGGTTTCGTTGATGACCACTTTCACCACCGGATGGTCCTTGAGCCAGCGTTCTTCACGCCGGCTCAACTGCAGCTTGTGGTCGCTCAGCAGGATATCGCTGCCTGCGCTCCAGCGTTTGGCGATGCTTTCGCGCTCGTGGGATTCGACGCTGGCGAGGACCGCATCGACGATGCCCAGCAGGGTTTGCTGACCGCGATGTACGGCAAAACTGAAGCCGTAGGCTTCGTGCTTGCCGAAATTGGCCATGCGGATGTTCTTCAGGTAGCCCTTGTTGATCATGTAGTGGGTGGAAATGGTATCGCCGAGAAATACATCGGCCTGGTCGAACGCCACGGCGTTCAGCGCATTCAAGTAAGACGGATAGACCTGGATGATCGCGTTGGGGTACAGCGCTTCGACTTCCTTGAGCGGCAGGTAGTGGTAGACGAGGCTCAGGCGCATGCCCGCCAGCCCCTCGTCGAGCGGGCGGGTCTCTGCGTCACGGGTGACCAGCACTGGCTGGTCGACCGCGTAGGGTGTTGATAGGACAATGTCGGCGTTGTTCGCTTCAAAGCCGTTGGCGCTACCCAGCAAATCGATTTTCCCGTCTTCCAGCGCCTGCATTGCCGCTTCCCGTGACGGGTAGCGCATCACGCTGACGGGCACTGCCAGGGCTTTGGCGAGGATGCCTGCGTAATCGGCAGTAATACCTTCGTAGTCATGCCCGCTGGCGGTGATGTCGAAAGGCGGGTAATCGGGTATCGAGGTGCCTAGCACCAGTTCGCGCTTGTTTTGTAGCCATTGGCGCTGGGTAGGGTCCAGTTGAACGTCCAACTGAGCGATACCGGCACGACTGAGCAGAGAGTAGCGTTCTGGAGCGGTTTGAGTGGCTGGCACGGCTGTACTCAAGCACAGCCCGATACTCAAAATGATTAGATAGTCCTTTAAACGCCTTGGCATCCTGTTTCTCACACTAACGCGTTGCGTTTTGCCATCTCGATAAGTTCTACCAAAGACTTGGCTTTGAGTTTTTGCATTAAACGTTTTTTATAAGTGCTGACAGTTTTATTGCTGAGGAACATGCCTTTGGCAATTTCCTTGTTTGTGCGACCTTGCGCAAAAAGTTGTAAGACCATAAGTTCTCGGTCATTGACTGATTTGAAAAGTATCAATTCTTCGTTTTCTCCCAGTTCGGAGTCCGTGGTATTCAAGGCCTGGCTTGGGAAATAGTTGTAACCTGAAAGTACAGCCCTGATTGCACTTAGCAGTTCGCTTAGGTCACCTTTTTTGCAGACATAACCGTCGGCACCTGAGCGCATGCAGCGTGTAGCAAAAAGTGTCGGGGATTGGGCCGTTAGAATCAGGGTTTTCATTGGCGTGCTCATGGCGTTGAACCTGCAAAGGACCTCCAGACCGTCGAGCTTGGGAATACTGATATCAAGTATGATGAGGTCTGGAAGGCATTCGCGGACCATTTGTATCGCGTCGCAACCGTTATCTGTTTCACCGACTACTTTGTAACCTTCATGTTCCAGCAACATTCGGATTGCAAGTCGAATAACCGGATGGTCGTCAATAATAAAAACTGTATTCATGAGGCAATTCCATACTAGTGCAAATTAGCGCGCACATTAGCTCAGAAGGTAGGTCAGGAGCATGAAGGGAAGGCTGAGTAGGTATAAAACAGGAAAAATCCTACGCATAAAAAGGTATTGGACTACGATGCGCTAAGGCTTTCTTGGTCGTATTGTAAGAGTTTCTTAGGTGGAGCGCTTTAAAGTTGTGCGGTGTTATTGATAGGTTGGAGAAGGGCGATATTTCATTTGCAGAAGTGTTTAATGTCCTACGTAGAAATTTGAAAAGTTACCTTGGGAATAACAGAGTGCGGGTGCGGCGGCGTGCTTCAGGTTTGACCCACGGTTTTAGCTCAAGTCCAGGGCCACACTCTTTAGTCCTGGCCGAGCCCTGATTGGCTGATCAACTCGATCCAGGCTTCTTTGTTCAAGGGCTTGGGCAAATACCCAAGCAGACGCAAGTCGCGTTGTATGGCGAGGGTTTTCAGATATTCCAGTTCAACCGCCGGTAGGCTACTTAGCAATACCGCACTTTTGACAAAACCTGCATGGCTGGCGATCTCCACCAGCTCCAAGCCGGTGAGGTCGGGCAGGCATTGATCACATAACATGACATCGAAGGGGGCCTCGGTCGTCCTCATCAACTTGATCGCCTGTTCGGCATTTTCAGCGGGGGTCAGTTGGCTGAAACCGAAACTCTTGAGCAGGCATTGGATGGCCAGGAGTTGGAACGGGTGATCTTCCACCAACAGGATGCGCAATTGTCGTTCTGGCATAGGAAGTTCCGTGGAAGTAGCTGCAGGCGCAAAGTGCAAGCCATTGCCTGTGTTGAATTGCCCAATGAACCAGGCGCTGGGCGATCGTGGGTTGGCGTGAATGTAGGAGCTGATCGCTGGGTTGGATCAGAGAGCGGTGATTATTCATCGGGTGTTGGGGCGAATTCGATCAGGCCGCTCTGGTGCCAGCGTAGGTCGATTCTTCGAGGTAAGTGCCCAGGCAGGAAAGCCTGCCCGGGCCACGGTTCATTGAGGGTGCGAACGCCCAGTCATCTCGCGGGCCATTTCGCTGGCGTAGCTGTCGGTCATGCCGGCGATGAAGTCGATCATGCGCAGGAATGAACGGTGCAGCGACCAATCAGGATGGGGTGCGCTATTACCCAGTAAATCGAGGACGCGTCGATTCTTGAAAGACGGGGTACGGCCGCCATGTTGTTCCAGGGCTGCACCACAAAAGGTGTTCAGGAGGATCTCCAGGGTGGTGTAGGCGCCGATCTCATGCAGCGTCTTGCGCTTGTCCTGGAAGATTTTCTTGCGTGCCATGTCCTTGGCATTCAGTACACAACGTTTGGCCGGGCCATGCATATGCTCCACCAGGTCGCCTTGCAGGGTCCCGGCCAGCAGCGCCGGCTGTTGTTCGACGAACGCCCGTGCGGCGGCGTTGGTCAGGTGCTCGATCGCCTTGCCACGCAGAATCGCGAGTTTGCGGCGCCGGGAGTCCTGGGGCCCCAGTTGCCGGTAGGTTTGCGGCAAGTCATCGCCCACCAGGTTCAACAGCAGTGATTCGACCTCGGCATACTCCAGCAAGTCCATTTCCAGGCCGTCTTCCAGATCGATCAAGGCGTAGCAGATGTCGTCGGCCGCCTCCATCAGGTAGACCAGTGGGTGGCGCGCCCAGCGTTGTTCCTCCAGTTGAGGCAAGCCGAGTTTCTGGGCGATCTGTTCAAGGATCGGCAGCTCGCTCTGGTAGCAGCCGAACTTGTGTTTCTTGTAGCCCAGGGAGTCGGCATGACGGGCGGTCCAGGGGTACTTGAGGTAAGTGCCCAGGGTTGCATAGGTCAGGCGTGTGCCGCCGTCGAACTGGTGGTACTCCAATTGCGTCAGCACGCGGAACCCTTGCGCATTGCCTTCGAAGTTGAGGAAGTCGTTGCGCTCGGCGCCGCTCATGTCATCCAACCAGCCACGGCCTGCCGCCTGCTGGAACCAGTGGCGAATCGCATCTTCGCCAGAATGGCCGAACGGCGGGTTGCCGATGTCATGGGCCAGGCAGGCCGATTGCACCACCATCCCCAGGTCACTGGGGTCGCACCAGTCGGGCAGGGCGCTGCGAATGGTCTCGCCGACGCGCATACCGAGGGAGCGCCCCACGCAGCTGACTTCCAGCGAGTGGGTGAGCCGCGTGTGGATATGATCGTTGCTCGTCACCGGATGAACCTGGGTCTTGCGGCCCAAGCGGCGAAAGGCCCCGGAGAAGATGATCCGGTCATGGTCTTTGTGAAACGGGCTGCGGCCCAACTCTTCCGGGCTGTGCAGGGATTTTCCGAGGCGTTCGCGGGTAAGCAGGGTAGGCCAATCCAAGGCGGGGGCTCTCCGTGGGATGAATATCGGGCTCCAGCTTCCCGGTTCGGCGTGCCCGGAGCAAGCGAAAAACTACAGGCCGGCAGCGTCAATATCGATTAACAGCAAGCGCTGACCGTTATCGAAGAATTGTCCTGCTGTCAGGCAGTATTGATTGGTCGTGGCATCGCGGTAAGTGCTGGACAGAATCAAGCGGCGTTCCTCCCAGCCCTCGGCCAGCAGATGATAGAAATAAGGCCGCCATGACCAGTTGTGGCCCAGGTAGCGGCTGTCGGCTTGCCAGGCATCCTGGCGCCATTCGAAGTTTGGCGTCAGTTGGGTGCCGTGGCGATCGCACTGATAAAACCGCAATAACCTGGGAAACCCCGGCAGCCATGGCAGCCGGCTGAGTGGCGCCTGGGCCAGGGCCCAGCCTTGCAGGATCTGCATCAGTTCGATGAGTTGCTGGCGCAGCAGCATGATGCGCCCGCGCTCGGCCAGTTTCTGCTGCACGTAAGCCTGGCGTAGTACGGCGAAACGCGGGACGAATGCATCGGCAGTGAACCAGTCCAGTTGCGCCTGGGCAAACAGGTAGCCCTGGACATAACGTGCCCCGCATTCAAGGGCAAAACTGAGTTGCGCCTCGGTTTCCACGCCTTCGGCAATGATCCAGCAGCCGGTTTTTTCCGCCATTTGCGCCAGGGCGCGCACCACCTCACCGCTCGGGCCGCCCAACGCGGCGGCCTGGAACAGGCGCATATCCAGCTTGAGGATGTCCGGGCGCAAGGCCAGGACCCGATCCAGTTGTGAATACCCGGCACCAAAATCATCAATGGCAATTCGTGCGCCGGCTTCACGGTAGCGGGATACGACTTCTGCCAGACGCCGGCTATCACCTCCCAGCTCGGTAATCTCAAACACGATGCGCCTTGGATCGACGTCATGGGCTTGCAACTGCTTCAGGCTGGGCAGAGCTTGGCCCGGTCGCAGCAGGGAGATCCAGCGCGGCGAGATATTAAGGCTCAGGAACCAGTCTTCAGGCGCTTCGTGCAGGCGGCTCAGGGCGTTGTCGCGGATCTTGCGGTCCAGGCGCCGCAACGCCGAGGTGGGCGTGCGAGCGTCGGCGAACAACGGGCCGACCGACTGCAGTTGGCCATCTGCCTGCAGCAGGCGGCCCAATGCTTCCACCCCGGCGATGCGGCCGGTAGCGGTGTCGATAAAGGGTTGGAAACAGGCGAGCGGTTGCCCGTCAATCACAGAGCCTCCTTAAAATGCTTGGGCATGAAAAAGGCCCGGCCCCTACAGGGAGGGAACCGGGCCTGATCCGTTTGCAAGAATGCAGCCAGTTACCTCAGGGCTTGCGGGAGGCACCCTGCATGGCCAGCTTGATCAAGGGGATCAGGCCTGCGCCGAGCCGCACCAGGCGGGTCATGGTGCCGATACTGCCACCCTTGGCGCCTTTGCCGGTGAAGAATCCCAGGAGGGTCACCGCCGCGACGCCCCACAGCGGCGCATGCTTGATGCCAAACCCGTCTTGCCAGCTCTGGCCCATGTTGCGCACCTTTTGCAGGGGCAGCAGCAATTGCTGTGACTCGTGGCGAATTTCCTGGCGGTGCATTTCCATGCGCAGGCGGATCAAGGCCTTGCGCATCTCCCGCCGGGAGTTGGTTTGCGGCAGTTCAGTCAGGCTCATGGCAGCAGGCGCTCCCGGTCGTTGGCCAGCTCTTCGAGGGTGGCATGGAAAGGCGTGGATTCATCAAACACCGCCGCCTTCAACCGCAGCCCGCAGAACGCTGCGGCCAGTACGTAGAACACGCAAAGGCTGATGATCCCGGTCAGGCGGTAGGTGTCCCAGACGAGGATCATGACCAGCGCCGATAACCCCACCAGCAGCAACAGGGCAAATACCAGCGCTAGGCCGGCAAACAGCAGCAGGCTGACGGTGCGTGCCTTCTGTTCCTGTAACTCGATGCCGAACAGCTCGACATGGCTGTGCAGCAAGCCCAGGACTGCTGCGCCGAGGCGCCGCGATGTGGAGCTTGGGCCCGAGGACGAGCCGGTTTCGCCGATAGACATGATTAGCGCCTTGTAGCCAGCAGGCCGATCAGAAAGCCCACGCCGGCAGCGATGCCAACGGATTGCCACGGGTTGGCCTGGACGTAGTCTTCGGTGGCGGTGACTGCCGCCTTGCCGCGTTCGCGCAGGGAATCTTCGGTCAACTTCAAGGTTTCACGAGCCTGTAGCAGGCTGTCGTGGATCTTTGAACGCAGCTCATCAGCCTGGTCCCCGGCGAGAATCGCGGTGTCGTCCAGCAGCTTTTCAGTGTCGCTGACCAAGGTCTGGAAATCTTCCATCAGTATCTCTTGAGCAGTCTTTGCCGTTTTTCTGGCCATGGTTATCTCCGTGAGTGGCTGTCTGATGCTTTTGCAAGGTTTTGGTTGAGAGTCGCCGGCATCGGTGAAGGTTCACTGCAATTGTCTGGTACAGCTTTTGCTTTGCCTTGGTGCGCCAGCCGCAAGGCTTGCGCGCAATGTGGGCGGTTTCGGCCAAAGCCTTGAAAAACCTTACCCTAAATCACTAAAACCCGTGGAAAAACCCGCAAGTCACTGCCTTATTCAATCGTCATTGCGCCAAAGCGGCTCATACCCTCTGAGAAGGGTAGAGCACCCGGTGCCAATTTAGTGCGCGATCATCCGGCAATGACCTGCTTTGGTGCTTTTTCCTGAACTGCAGGCCTGCCAATCCCCATGGAAAATGTGCAAAGCGCGGTGGACACCCTGGTCCACAGCTCCAATACGCTGTTTATTCTGATCGGCGCGGTGATGGTCCTGGCGATGCATGCCGGCTTCGCGTTCCTGGAAGTCGGGACGGTGCGGCAGAAGAACCAAGTCAACGCATTGTCGAAAATCCTCAGTGATTTTGCAGTGTCGACCCTGGCATATTTCTTTATAGGCTATTGGATCTCCTATGGGGTCAGCTTTATGCAGCCGGCCGCGGTGCTCAGTGCCGACCACGGTTATGGGCTGGTGAAGTTCTTTTTCCTGCTGACCTTCGCCGCAGCCATCCCGGCGATCATCTCCGGCGGCATTGCCGAGCGTGCACGTTTTGTTCCTCAGTTGTGCGCCACGGCGTTGATCGTGGCGTTTATCTACCCGTTTTTCGAGGGCATGGTGTGGAATGGCAACTTCGGTCTGCAAGCCTGGTTGCTGGCGACTTTTGGCGCAGCATTCCATGACTTTGCCGGCTCCGTGGTGGTCCATGCCATGGGCGGCTGGCTGGCGCTGGCGGCAGTGTTGCTGCTGGGCCCGCGCCAGGGCCGTTATCGCGATGGGCGCCTGGTGGCGTTCGCACCTTCGAGCATTCCGTTCCTGGCGCTGGGCTCGTGGATATTGATCGTCGGCTGGTTCGGCTTCAACGTAATGAGCGCGCAGACCCTGTCCGGGGTGAGCGGCCTGGTGGCGGTCAACTCGCTGATGGCCATGGTCGGCGGTACGGTGGCGGCGCTGGTGATTGGGCGTAACGACCCGGGCTTCTTGCACAATGGTCCGCTGGCCGGGCTGGTGGCGATTTGCGCGGGTTCCGACCTGATGCACCCGGTCGGCGCATTGGTTACCGGTGTGGTGGCCGGTGGCTTGTTCGTCTGGTGCTTTATCGCCGCCCAGGCTCGTTGGAAGATCGATGATGTGCTGGGTGTGTGGCCGCTGCATGGCCTGTGCGGTGTGTGGGGCGGGATTGCCTGCGGGATCTTCGGCCAGAGTGCCTTGGGTGGGCTGGGCGGTGTGAGCCTGATCAGCCAGTTGATCGGTACCGCCCTGGGGGTGGTGGTGGCCCTGGCTGGCGGGTTGTTGGTGTACGGGGTGCTCAAGCGCCTTTGCGGCCTGCGCTTGAGCCAGGAAGAGGAGTACTACGGTGCGGACTTGTCGATCCATAAGATCGGCGCAGTCAGTCAGGATTGATCGGGGCTTCACGGGTGTCGTCCGTGTGCGGGTAGAAACCGTGGAGCAAGCGGTAGCGATTGCGCCGCACCTCGTCGACCCGGTCGCGTACCTGCTGGTCGGGTAGGCCGAGCATGATCATTGCGTGCGACGCGAGCATCAGGCTCGACTCCAGCAGCTCCGGCACCACTTCACTGGCGCCGGCGGCTTTCAGTTCAGTCAACTGGCTGTCGTCGCGGGTGCGCACCAGGATCGGCACTTTATGGTTGATCCGCCGTGCCTCCTTGAGCACTGTCAGGGCCACGTCGCTGTTGTCCACGGCAATCACCACCAGGCGCGCGCGTTCCAGGCCAACGGCGCTGAGCAGGGCGCCGCGCCGGCAATCACCATAATGCACGCTGCTGTCCTCGGTAGCGGCTTCCTGCACGCGCTCGGGGTTATCGTCCAAGGCAATGAACGCCTGTTGTTCACGGCGCAGGAAGCGCCCGATGGATTGACCGACCCGGCCATAGCCGCAGATCACTACATGCCCGCGTAACTCTGCGTTAAGCGCGGTGATAGCTTCCAGTTGCACTTGCTGGTTGGGTTTGCGATGCAGGCGCAGCGCGATAGCGGGTGCAGCCCGCAATAGCAGGGGCGTGAGCAGCATGGAGCAGAAAGTGGCTGCCAGCAGCAGGCTGCTGATTTCGCCTGGCAGCATATTGCTCAGTTGCATCTGTGCCATCAGTGCAAAGCAGAACTCGCCGCCCTGGGCCAGGGCCAGGCCGCTGCGCCAGGCGGTTTCGCTATCGCTGCCGCGCAGCTTGACCAGGGCGGCTACGACGCAGCCCTTGATCAACATCAGCGCCAGGGTCAGCCCGAGGATCTGCAAGCTGTGACTGACGAACAACTGCAGGTCGATCAGCATGCCGATACTGACAAAAAACAGCCCCAGCAGGATGTCGCGAAATGGTCGGATATCGGCTTCGATCTGGTGCCGGTAGTGGCTTTCACCTAGCAGCATCCCCGCCAGGAACGCGCCGAGGGCCGGCGACAGGCCCAGCAAGTGCGTGAGCCAGGCGGTGAGCAAGACGATCACCAGGGCCAGGAGCACGAACAGTTCCGCCGAATGGGAGGCTGCCACTTCGTGGAACAGGCGCGGCAGCAGCCAGCGGCTGGCGAGCAGCAGGCCGAGGAACAACACCACGGTCTTGCCCAGGGTCAGGGGCAGGGCCCAGTACCAGGCCTGCTCGCTGCTGCCGGCAAATACCGGGACCAGGGTCAGCAGCAGTACCGCGACCACATCCTGGAACAACAGCACGCCAATCGCGTTCTGCCCGTGGCTGCTGAAAATCTCCCCCAGGCTGGTCAACTCCTTGCTCACAATGGCGGTGGATGACAGTGCCAGCCCAGCCCCCAGCAGCAACGCGGCGACTGGCGACATGCCCATCAGTAGCAGCAAGGCCCCCAGCAATACGCCGCAGCACAACACTTGCAGACTGCCAAGACCAAACACTACCCGACGCAGGGTGAGCATCTTGGACAGGGAAAACTCCAGGCCCAGGGAAAACAGCAGGAACACCACTCCCAGTTCGGCGAGGTCGGGCAGGTCTTCGCTGTCATTGACCCAATCCAGGGCCGTTGGCCCCACGGCCAGGCCCACGCACAGGTAGCCGAGCACCGGCGGCAGTTGCAGGCGGCGGAACAGTGCAATGACGACCAGGGATGAGGCAAGAATGATCAGCAGGTTGGCAAACACAGACATCTCCGTCGGGGTGTTGCAGGAAAAAAGCCGCGAGAATCGCTGAATCAGTTATAGGCCATGGTGATCTGGATCAGGTCTTTGTCATGACTCGACGAGGTTTTTCGTGGGGCCTAGAATGAGTACCTGTTTCTTATCGGGTCTGTAAGTCATGCCTCCTGAATGCCAGTTGTTCGGCACCCTGGGCTGCCATCTGTGTGAGCTTGCCGAAGCTGAAATCATGCCGTTGGTCGAACACGGGCTGTTGGTCGAGTTGGTGGATATCGCTGATTCGCAAGCGCTGTTCGAAGCCTATGGCCTAAGCATTCCGGTGCTGCGCCGGGTTGATACCGGCGCGGAACTGGGCTGGCCGTTCGACACTGAACAGGTGGTTGCCTTTCTAATCTAGCGCCAACCCATGGCAGGTTGCTGATTATTCGGTTACTGTATGTTTGTACAGCGATTGAGTGAGAGGGAACACCCGTGGTGAATGTTGAACAATTGAAAAGCAGCGTCAACCGCATGTCCGTCGATATCGTGCGTGATGCTGTGAATGAGCTGCGGCTCGATGGCCTGGTCACGGAAGGCAAGACGCCGTTCAACAAAGTGCATTTCAATACCTGCTTTGCCGAAATCGAAGCGTTGTTCCAGCGCGCCGGTTATCACAAGCAGTTGGACGTGGTGGGATACCAGGGCCTGTTGTATGCGTTGTACGACCCCGGCCGCTGGGAGGCGGTGGACGTACTGCGCTGGCTCAAGGAGTTCACCGAGGCTGCCAGTGCCTCGCCGGTGCTGCGGGCCGAATTGGTCAGGGCTTGAGCTTCTGGGGGATAATGCCCCCTTAGTCTTTCCAGGCCTTGAGTGTACGCATGTCCGATACCGGTTTTTCCGCTGCCCAGAACCAAGCCAGTACGCTGTACCTGCCGCCTGGCCCCTGGGCGACGGTGCTCGATTGCCTGTGCGAGCACTTTCGCGCCATTGGCCGCGAGCAGTGGCTGGACCGTATCGCCCGTGGCCGGGTGCTGGATGGCAATGGCCAGCCCATCGGCGTGGACCTGGCCTACAAGGAAGGTTTGCGCATCCACTACTTTCGCGAAGTGCCGGATGAAAAACCGATTCCGGTGCATGAGACCATCCTGTACGCCGATGAGCATCTGGTGGTGGCCGACAAGCCGCACTTCCTGCCAGTGACCCCTGCCGGCGAGTATGTCGAGCAGACATTGCTGCGCCGCCTGATCCGCCGCCTGGACAACCCGTCCCTGGTGCCGTTGCATCGTATTGATCGCCATACCGCCGGGCTGGTGCTGTTCTCTGCCAACCCGCAAAGCCGCTCGGCGTATCAACAACTGTTCCCCACCCGGCGGATCGATAAATTCTACGAAGCCATTGCGCCGGCCTTGCCTGCACTGACATTTCCGCTGGTGCACAAGAGCCGCCTGGTGGAGGGTGAACCGTTCTTTCGCATGCAGGAAGGACCTGGTGTGAGCAACACTGAAACCGCAGTGCAGGTTCGCGAAAAAAACGGCGACCTATGGCGTTATGGCCTGTTTCCGGTGACGGGCAAGAAGCATCAACTGCGCGTGCATATGACGGCGTTGGGCGCGAGCATCTGTAATGACCCGTTTTACCCCGAGGTCGTCAAGGATGCCGTGGATGATTATGCCAACCCGCTCAAGTTGCTGGCCCAGGGCGTACGGTTTATCGACCCGGTGACGGGCGAGGAGCGCAGTTTCAGCAGTAGGATCGTGCTTGAGTGGTGATGTTTCCCACCCCCCAGATACAACAAAGCCCGCTCAAAAGCGGGCTTCGTCGTATCTGGCGTTAAGACTTACAGGTCTTTAACGGTGCGAACCTGATCCTTGTTGATGCGGGTACGCTTGCCATCCAGTTGTTCGAATTCGTAGAAGCCCGAATCCTGATCGAATTTAGGGGTGTCGACAGCCTGGATTTCGCGACCGTCATTCAGGGTGATCACTGTTGGCGAGGCGCAACCGGCGAGGGTAGCAAGGCCCAGTGCAAGCATGAGAGCGGCGATGGTCCGTTGGGTCATGAGTCTTCTCCGAGAGTAATGCTGTGTTGAGTTCTGACCTTGTGACGTATGCAACGTCGGCAAAGTTCCTTGTATAGCGCTCATTCTGACACGCCGGGGCGTGGGTGCAACAACTCTGGTGTATTGAGGTTGGCCAGGCGCGGGTCATTTTCTGCGCAGTCGAGCGCCTGGGCCCCCAATTTCAGGAGGATCTGGCGCGGGCTGCGCTCTGCAGCCCGCCAGGCATCTTCCACTGCGTCGCGCAGGCGCGTCGGTATGACGCAGAGCAGAGGTTCCCAGAATGCGCCATGACGGATCATCACCGGCACCTGTGGGTGTTGGCGGGCGGTTTCGAGCAGGTCTGCCAGCAACTGCCCGTCGATGTGCGGCACATCACAGGGCAATACCAATAGGTGTTCATGGCGTGCGGAGGCCAGCCCGGCACGGATGCCGGCCAAGGGGCCCGGGAAGTCTGGACTGTCGTCGCTAACCAATTGGTCGCCATAGGTGGCGTACTGCGCCTGGTTGCGGTTGCAGGAGATGATCAGGTCGTCGGTCAACGCTCGCACCCGTTGATGCAGGTGGGCAATCAGCGGTTGTCCGTGCCAGTCGAGCAGGCCCTTGTCCAGCCCGCCCATGCGCTGGCCGCGACCGCCGGCCAGCAATAGGATGGAGCAGGGCAGGGGCGAAGAATTGAGTGGCATGACGGCTCCGCAGCGGCAGTGAAATAGGGGGCTGTGATATAACATCGGGCTGTTCCTTCGACAACCGGACCGAGCCATGAAAGCCAAGGCTGATGCGCCTTTCGTACCTCTTAACATCGCTGTACTGACCGTCAGCGACACCCGCACCCTGGAAACCGACACCTCCGGGCAGGTATTCGTTGACCGCCTGCTTGCGGCCGGCCATCGCCTGGCCGAACGGGTACTGCTCAAAGATGACCTCTACAAAATCCGTGCGCAAGTGGCGCACTGGATCGCCGAGGACGTGGTGCAAGTGGTGCTGATTACCGGTGGGACCGGCTTCACTGGCCGCGACAGCACCCCGGAAGCTGTCAGTTGCCTGCTGGACAAGCAAGTGGACGGGTTTGGCGAGCTGTTCCGGCAGATTTCGGTCGCCGATATCGGCACTTCCACTGTGCAGTCCCGCGCCTTGGCCGGCCTGGCCAATGGCACCCTGGTGTGTTGCCTGCCGGGTTCCACCAATGCAGTGCGTACCGGTTGGGATGGGATCCTTGCTGAGCAATTGGATGCCCGTCACCGCCCGTGCAATTTCGTGCCGCACCTCAAGCTGGCCGAACCGTGTGAATCCCGTGGGTAAGCCGGGTAAAACCGGTGCGTTGATGCCGGTAGAAGAAGCACTCGAGCGCCTGTTGAGCATGGCTGAGGCCGCACCAATCCGTGAGCAGGAACACCTGCCATTGGCCGAGTGCGACGGCCGCGTGTTGGCTGAGGCGCTGGTGTCCACCCTCGACCTGCCGCCCTGGCCCAACAGTGCCATGGATGGCTACGCCTTGCGCACGGCCGACTGGAAGGGTGAGCCGCTGGAGGTGAGCCAGCGCATTTTCGCCGGCCAGGCCCCCGAGCCTTTGGCGGCGGGAACCTGTGCGCGGATCTTCACCGGTGCCCCGGTACCTGAAGGCGCCGACTGCGTCGAAATGCAGGAAAATGCCGAGGTGCAATCCGATCAGCGCGTGAGCTTTACCCAGGCACTGCACGTAGGGCAAAACATTCGGCCCAAGGGTCAGGAAACCACGGTCGGCGAAGAAGTCCTGGCAGCCGGTACGCGGCTTGGCCCGATTGAGCTGGGCCTGGCGGCCTCGCTGGGGCGCGATCGCTTGGCGGTGGTGCGGCGCGTGCGTGTGGCAGTGCTGTCCACCGGCGACGAGTTGATCGAACCGGGCTTGCCCCTGGGGCCGGGGCAAATCTACAACAGCAACCGGCGGGTGTTGTGCAGTTGGTTGCAACGCCTGGGCTGCGAGGTGATCGACGCCGGTATCTTGCCCGATGACCTGGAATTGACCCGTAGCCGCCTGGGGGCACTGGGTTCGGTGGACCTGATCCTGTCCACCGGTGGTGTTTCGGTGGGGGAAGCCGACTTCCTCGGGATCGCACTACGCGAGGAGGGCGAGCTGGCCTTGTGGAAGCTGGCGATCAAGCCTGGCAAGCCCCTGACATTCGGCCACTTCCGTGGGGTGCCGGTGATCGGCCTGCCGGGGAATCCGGCGTCCACCCTGGTCACGTTCGCCCTGCTGGCACGGCCCTACCTGCTGCGCCGCCAAGGTGTCGAAGCGGTGCAGCCCCTGCGTTTCGAGGTCCCGGTGGGGTTCGTCTGGGCCAAGCCTGGCAACCGCCGCGAATACCTGCGCGGGCGCCTGGAGCACGGGCGGGCGGTGATTTACCAGAATCAAAGCTCCGGCGTATTGCGCAGTGCTGCTTGGGCCGAGGGATTGGTGGAAGTCCTGGAGGGAACCACCCTGGCCATCGGCGACCGGGTGAACTTCATTCCTCTGAGTGAACTGCTGGGCTGAAGAATTAATTTACAGCCCAATGGCTTTTTTCTGACTGCCGAAGGTCAACATCCCTCAGGTACCCTCCAACGATAGGAGCTTCACTCCATGAGCAAACCCAAGGCACTGCTGATTCTGCACGGCAAGCAAGCGCTCAACGAAGACGTGCGGGCGGCAGTGCAAGGCAAGCGCGAGCAGGGGTGGGAGTTGGCGGTGCGCGTCACCTGGGAGGGTGGCGATGCCCAACGCCTGGTGGGGGAGGCCCTGGAGGCCGGCTACACACGCCTGATTGCGGGCGGCGGCGATGGCACCTTGCGCGACGTGGCAGAGGCCATGGCCCGGGCGAAAACTGACGCCAGCCTGGTGCTGATGCCCCTGGGTACCGCCAATGACTTCGCCCGTGCAGCCGGTGTACCGCTGGAGCCGCGCCTGGCCCTGGAGCTGTTGGATACTGCGCCGCGGGCCATCGATCTGGGGGAGGTTGGCGGGCAGGTTTTCCTCAATATGGCCACCGGTGGTTTTGGCAGCCAGGTCACGGCCAATACCTCTGAGGACCTGAAAAAGGTGCTGGGCGGTGCTGCCTATCTGTTCACTGGCCTGTCGCGTTTCAGCGAGCTGCGGGCGGCCTATGGGGAGCTGGTGGGCCCGGACTTTCACTGGCGTGGCGAGTTGCTGGCCTTGGGCATTGGCAACGGTCGCCAGGCTGGGGGCGGGCATGAGCTGTGTCCAGGCGCCCTGGCCGATGATGGCCTGCTGGATATCAGCATCTTGCCCGCGCCCCAGGAAGTGGTCGGCACCCTGCGTAGCCTGATGACCGACGGCTGGGGCCTGGACAACATGTTTGTGCGGGCGCGCCTGCCGTGGGTGGAGATCAAGGTGGCCGAAGGGCTGGCGATCAACCTCGATGGCGAGCCGCTCAAGGGCGATGATTTGCGTTTTTGCGCGTTGCCCAAGGCTTTGCAGGTGCACTTGCCGGTGGATTCGCCGTTACTGGCTAATCGTCCAGGCTGATGATCTGCTCGCGCACCGCGAACAGCACCAGGCCGGCGACATCGAAAATCTGCAGGCGCTTCATGATTTGCGAGCGGTGAGCTTCCACGGTCTTGATGCTCAGGCCCAGGCCGTGGGCGATCTCCCGGGTCGACTTGCCGCGTACGATCAGGCGCAGGATTTCCAGTTGGCGTGCCGTCAGGTTGTGGCGTTGCGCCGGCGGTGCCGGGTGGGACTGGCTGTGGATCAGGGCCTGGCTGATCACCGTGTGGGCGATGGCCGGGCTCAGGTAGCGCTCGTTGTTGCGCAGCGCCAGCAACGCATGTTCCAGCTCATTGGCGGTGGTGTCCTTGAGCAGGTAGCCGTGGGCACCTGCCTCCAGGGCACGCATGATCAATTGCGGATCGGTGTGCATCGACAGGATCAGCACTTTGCTCTTGGGGTAGGCGTGCTTGAGCTGTTGCAATGCATCCAGGCCGCTGGTGTGCTTCATCGACAGGTCCAGCAGGACGATGTCGGGCTGCAGGGCGGTAAATTGTGCCAGCACTTGCGCGCCATCGGTGGCTTCCCCAATCACGGCATAGCCGGGGATATCCAGGATCAGTGCGCGTACGCCGGCGCGGATCAATGCGTGGTCATCTACCAGAAGTAAATTGCAGGTCACTCTAGAACCTTAGGGGGACTGGCCCGTTCGAGGGTGCGGGGCGCCCAGGGGAACAGCGCTTCGATCCGCGTGCCGAGGCCCGGTTGGCTCCTGACGGACAACCTACCGCCCAATTGATCAATGCGTTCGGACATGCCAGCCATGCCCCGTTGGCCTTCCAGGCCCGGGTCGGTGGCGGGCAGGAATCCCTGGCCGTCATCGCTGATATACAGGGATAGCCCCTGAGGCAAGCGTTGCAGGCGTACCAGCAGGTTGCGCGCCTGGGCATGACGCAACATGTTGGTCACGGCCTCCTGGGTGATACGAAAGGCCGCGACCGCCATCTCTTCCGGAATCCCGGTCAGGCGTTGCTGGCATTCCAGGCTCCAGTGCACCGGGGTGTTTTCCAGGGTCTTGAGCAGGTGCGCACGCAGGCTCGCTTCCAGGCCCAGGCTGGTCAGTTGCCGGGGGTTGAGAATGGCCGATACGTCGCGCACCTTGGCCAGGGTTTCGTTGAGGGTGTTGCACAGTACGTTGCATTGCTCCTGCAAGTCGGCCGGCAGGCGGCGCTGCAGCCAGTCACTTTGCAGTTTGGCGGCGGTCAGCAATTGGCCGATATCGTCGTGCAGTTCGCGGCTGAGGCGATGACGCTCGTTTTCCTGGACCTGCAGCAGGCGGTCGGCCAATTCCTGGGGTTGGAACTTGATGGACTTGCGCGAGCGCCAACGCTGCAGGCCCGCAGCGGCGAGGGCGGCGAGGTTGAGCACGAGCAAAAAGATCGGCAGCGGCGCTTCGTGGGCATACACCCAAAGGCTGACCAGCGTCGCGCACAGGCACAGGCCAAGCGTGACCCAACGGGTATTGCCCGGGGAGACGAACCTGGTGATAAGTGACTTGGGGCTGGCGTACATAGCAGATGGAGCCGATGGAGGTTCGCTGCGGGTAGACCGGTCATGACCGCCGACCGGGCTCTGTTTGGAAAACGATTGGGTTTGGTGTTGGTTCGAGGTGCTTCTCGGCTTTTATTACATCATCACGGTCAGCCACTTCGAACGTGCTAATGGTACCACCAACAATTACCGTTGGTCGCCTGGTGCAGTGCTTAGTTCAGCGGGTCTAGTTGTACTGTTAATCAAGTTTTGCATCGTTATTACCAATACTGGCTTATTGATAGTTGGCTGGCTAAATACCTGCCGGGGTATTAGTTGGGCGCGCGTCCGTGGCTTGGATTAACCGAGCGCCAGGTTCAGGAGGCGTGGGGCATGGAGTGGCGATAATGAGCGCCAGCATCCTTCTGTGGGATCTGCTGGGCAACGGTTTCAATCAACGTGGTTTGCTCAGCGTCATCCAGGCTGAGTTTGCCGGTCTTGATATCGATCAGTTCCAGTTGCCAGGCCAGCAGCGTCAGGCAGTCGTGCAGGGCGGCGAGTGCCGCATCGTGGAGTTGCATCGGGCTTTGGGCGTTGCAGATCAGGTCCTGGATATGCCGGGAAAAGTTGCCAATGGCGGGCAGTGCCATGGCGTCGGCCTTTTCGGCCAGTTTGACCAGGCTGTTTTTCATGCAGTCGATGGCATCGTTATCGTTGCGGATCAAATGCAGGTGAGTCAGGCATTCCTCCGACTTGGCCAGCAGCATTTCTGCCTCCAGGAGGAACTCGGGAAGTGCGTCTTGCCACTCTTTACCGTCGTTCATCATGAAAGTCTCCACAACATACGGTCAGATAATGAGACGCCCCACCGGGGCAACGGCTTCAAACTAGCGCCGAAATATGACCGAAGTCTGTAGTTCGTTTCTGAATTTTGAGTAGTACTTTTATTTGAATGATCAGCGTCGCGACTGCTGGTGCTGCTTGCAGTGGAAACAACCAGAGGCGTTCGCATTACTTCGATTGCCCAGGTGTTAATGCCTGGAAGGCCCTTGGGCCGTGGGCTTGCGATAGCAAACAAAAGCCTGACTCCATTCATGCAATGAGAATGGCGTCACATTAATGGCTATTGGATATCGCGAATATCAGGTTGGACCTGATTGCGACTAGGGGAATCCCTTACATGGCTGAACCTTGTGACCGTTTGAGGGTCCCGGCGCGTTGCCAGACCACCGGACAGTAAGGTGAAACCAGTAAAGCATGATGTCAGTGTGACATCAATGCATTTGCGTGGCATTTTAGCGAGGGTCAAGGTCTGGCGCGAGCTGCCGATAACCTTCTCCAGTAAGCAGCGATTCTTTTCAGCACACCCAGGAGTCTTCAATGGCTGGCATTCTCGACACGGTAGATCAACGCACGCAATTGGTGGGTGAGAATCGCCTGGAGATCCTCATGTTTCGCCTGGCCGGGCGCCAGTTGTTCGCGATCAACGTGTTCAAGGTGCAAGAAGTCCTGCAGTTGCCCAAGCTGACCCTGATGCCCCAGCGCCACCCGTTTGTGTGTGGCGTGGTCAACCTGCGCGGCCAGACCCTGCCGGTGATCGACCTGTCCCAGGCCATCGGCATGCGTCCGCTGGTACCGGGGCCCAACAGCACCATTATCGTTACCGAGTACAACCGTTCGGTACAGGCCTTCCTCGTGGGGGGGGTCGACCGCATCGTCAACATGACCTGGGAGTCGATCCTGCCGCCGCCGGCCAGCGCCGGCCGCCAGCACTACCTCACGGCCATCAGCAAGGTGGATGAGCAGTTGGTCGAAATCATCGACGTGGAAAAAGTCCTCGCCGAGATCGTGCCCTACAACGCCAAGGTCTCCCGGGAAAAACTCGAGGACCCGGTCCTCGAGCGTGCCCGTGGCCGCGAAGTGTTGCTGGTAGATGACTCCAATGTAGCCTTGTCGCAATTGCGCGACACCCTGGGGCAACTGGGGGTGAAGATGCATATCGCCAGTGACGGCCTCAAGGCCTTGAACATGCTCAAGGCCTGGGCGGACACCGGCGTGGTGATGACCGACAAGCTGTTGATGATCTTCACCGATGCCGAAATGCCCGAGATGGACGGCTACCGCCTGACCACCGAGATCCGCAACGACCCACGCCTGCGTGACCTCTATGTGGTGCTGCACACTTCGTTGTCCGGCAGCTTCAACGATTCGATGGTGAAAAAGGTCGGTTGCGACAACTTCCTTTCCAAATTCCAGCCCGACAAATTGGTGGACGTGGTGCGCCAGCGCCTGATGCTGGACGAAGTCCCGGCCTGATCCCCAGCCCCGTAGGAGCCGGCAAGCTGGCTCCTGCAATGCATAGGGATATTTTGATTCTGGCCGCGCGCTCGTATAGGGTGACGTTTTTGTTCACAGGAACCCAGGCTCATGCTTCGTCTCAGCGCGTTGTATCGGTACCCCTTGAAGTCGGGCAAGGCAGAGACCTTGACCCATATCGGCCTGGACAAACTCGGGCTGGACGGGGATCGACGCTGGATGTTGGTGGATGAAGCCAGCGGGCGTTTCCTGACCCAGCGGATGGTGGCGCAGATGAGTCAGCTGTCGGCACTCTGGAATGCCACCGGTGGCCTGACCTTGAGCGGTGCCGGCCGACCCACCCTGGACGTGGCGTTGCCCGGCGCTGACGCTGAGTTGCGCGGTGTCACCATTTGGCGCGACACCTTGCGGGTTCCCGATGCCGGCGATGAAGCTGCGCGCTGGGTCAGCGACTTTATCGGCAAGCCGACCCGGCTGGTGCAAGTGCCCCTGGAGCGTGCGCGTACCACGGCGGCCGGCTATGGCAAGGATGATGACCAGGTCGCGTTCGCTGACGGTTTCCCTTTGTTGCTGATCGGCCAGGCATCCCTCGACGACCTGTCGCAGCGCATCGGCCGGCCCATGGAAATGCTGCGCTTTCGCCCCAATTTGGTGATTGAAGGCAGCGAGGCGTTTGCCGAGGATGGCTGGAAGCGCCTGCGCATTGGTGATGTGGAGTTTCGGGTGGTCAAGTCCTGCTCCCGCTGCATCCTCACCACCATCGACCCGGCGACCGGTGAGCGCAACGCCGACCGCCAGCCGCTGGCGACCTTGGAAACCTACCGTAAAGAACCCGATGGCGTAATGTTCGGCCAGAACCTGGTCAATGACGGGGTTGGCCGCCTGGAAGTCGGCATGCCAGTGACGATCCTGGAGTAAAACAGGCTCCACAAAAAATGCCCGTCTCACAGAGACGGGCATTTTTTTGCGCGGGGTAAAGGCTTAGCCGCGGTATTCGCACAGGTAGGCAGTGTCCACGGCCACCTTGAGTTGGAACTTGCTGTCGGCAGGCACATGGAACTGGCTGCCCGCAGCGAAGGTTTCCCAGCTGTCGCTGCCTGGCAGCTTGACGGTCAGTGCGCCCGAGACCACGTGCATGATTTCACGCTGGGCCGTGCCGAACTCGTATTCACCCGGGGCCATGACGCCGATGGTCGCTGGACCTTCAGTGGTACCGAAGGCGATCGACTTGACGGTGCCGTCGAAGTACTCATTGACTTTGAACATGGGTGAATCCTCGGAAAAAGGGCTAGGAAAGGTCGGCCAGTATGCCTTCTACACGGGCAAAATCAACGGCAGCAAACGCGCCGTATTACGCGCATCCTCCAGGGCCCGATGTTGCTGGCCGTTGAACTGCATGCCCGCCAGTTGCAACGCGCCATTGAGCCCCAGGGGCTTGTCCAGGCGCCGGGCCTTGGCGAAGCGCTGCTTGAGGTTCACATGGGGCGTCTGGCCCAGCACGCTGGCCAAGCCATGGCGCTGCCACTCCAGTTCCAGTTGCTGGCGGTCGTAGTCGCCCCAACTGGCCCAGCCTTCCAGGCGCGGATGGTGCTGGCCCAGCCAGCGTTCGAACAGCGGCCAGACCTCGGTCAAAGGCGCCGCGCTGTCGATACTGGCCTGGCTGATGTGCGTCAACTGGCGGCAGAACGGCGTCAGCAACGGCCGGCGCAAAGGCCGCACAAAGCGCTGGAAGTGGTCCAGTTCGCGGCCCTGGCGGTTGACCAGGGTCACGCCGATTTCGATGATTTCCATCTCCGACACGGGCCAGCCGCCCTCATCCGTTGTGGCTTCAAGATCAATAATCAGCCAATGAGGCATCGCAGGTTCCCGTACTCATCCCTTTCTGATGGGGATAGAGCGTAGCCAAGCCTGGTAGTTCCGCCCAGGGCTATTCGATCTGCAGCAATACCTGGCGATTGCGTACTTGATCGCCTGCGCTGACTTGAATGGCCTTGACCACCCCGTCGATACCCGCCTTGAGCGGGTGCTCCATTTTCATCGCCTCGAGCACCAGCAGCAGTTGGCCCTTGCGCACCTCATCGCCTTCGCTCACCTGCACCAGGGTAATCGCGCCGTCCATTGGCGCCTTGACCGTGCCACTGCTGGCCGGCGCCTCACGACTGGCCACGGTTTGCGTCTGGTTGTTCACGCACAGGCTGCTACCGGCGTCTAACAGCCAGAGCTGGGTGCCTTGCAGGTGATAGGCAAGCCGGCGCCGAACACCGTTGATGACCAGGCTGGCCCAGCGCCCGTCACTGCCTTGCAGGTGTATAGCGATGTCGCCGATTTGCAGGTGATCGTCGGCCACCACCCGCGCGCTGACCTCATGACACTGCTCCCCAACGCTCAGGCGATAGGTCCAGGGCACGCTGGCATTGTTGCGCCAGCTCGCCAGAGCCGGGCGATGCAGTGCCGCGCTGTGTCGATAGAACAGGGCGGCGGCCACTGCCAGTTGTTCATCGCTGATGGGAGGGCGGGCAATATCACTGAAGTGTTCGGCGATAAACCCGGTACTGAAATCCGCCGCGACGAACTGCGGGTGCCCGAGCAAGTCCACCAATAACCGCTGGTTACTGGCAACTCCCAGCAGCACACAGTCCTGCACCGCGCGCAGGAGCTTGCGCCGCGCCTCTTCGCGGGTAGCGCCATGGGCGATGATTTTGCCCAGCATTGGGTCGTAGAACGGGCTGATCCGCTGCGGGGCTTGCAAGCCATGGTCGACCCGCACCCCGGCGGCCGGTTCCCAGCGCAGCACCTCGCCGGTCTGGGGCAAGAAGCCTTGGGCCGGGTCTTCGGCGTACAGGCGCACCTCCATGGCATGCCCGGTCAGTGTCACTTGCTCCTGGCGCAACGGCAGGGGCTGGCCGGCGGCGACTTGCAGTTGCCAATCCACCAGGTCCAGGCCGGTGATCAGTTCGGTGACCGGGTGTTCCACCTGCAGGCGGGTGTTCATTTCCAGGAAGTAGAAACGCCCGCTCTGGTCCAGCAGGAACTCCACGGTGCCGGCGCCGACATACGCCACCGCGCGCCCGGCCTTGAGCGCCGCTTCGCCCATGGCCTGGCGCAACTCGGCGGTCATGACCGGGCAGGGCGCTTCTTCGATGACCTTCTGATGGCGGCGCTGCACCGAGCAATCACGTTCGCCCAGGTAGATCAGGTTGCCGTGGGCATCGCCGAACAGTTGGATCTCCACATGGCGCGGCGCGATAAGTGCCTGCTCCAGGATCAGTTCGTCACTGCCAAAGGCGTTCAGCGCCTCGGAGCGTGCGGTATGCAAGTGTTCGAGCAGTTGCTCGGGCGCGTGCACCAGGCGCATGCCGCGCCCGCCACCGCCGGCACTGGCCTTGATCATCAGCGGGTAGCCGATGCGCTCGGCTTCGCGTTGCAGGGTAGCGTCGTCTTGTGCGCTGCCCTGATAGCCGGCAATGCACGGCACACCGGCGGCGAGCATGGCGATTTTCGACAGGCGCTTGCTGCCCATCAATTCGATGGCGTCGGCGCTGGGGCCGATAAATACCAGGCCGGCGGCGATGCAGGCCTTGGCGAACGCGGGGTTTTCCGAGAGAAAGCCGTAGCCGGGGTGGACCGCATCGGCACCGGTGAGGCGCGCGGCGTCGAGGATGGCCGGGATGTTCAGGTACGACTGCTGCACCGGGGCAGGGCCGATGTTCACCGCTTCGTCGGCCATTTGCACGTGCAAGGCGTTGGCGTCGGCTTCGCTATAGACGGCCACGGTGCGGTAGCCCAGGGCTTGGGCGGTGCGCTGGATACGGCAGGCGATTTCGCCACGGTTGGCGATCAGTATTTTATTGAAGCTGGGCATTGTGGGTCCCTGTCTGATTGGTTGCGCAGGTGTGGGCTTGTGTGGGAGCAGGCTTGCCTGCGATTGCATCACGTCGAGGTGCCCGCATCGCAGCATAGGTATCTACACAACTATCTTCTTGGTGTGTGTACATATCCGTTGCTGCGGTCACGGCCACTTAAGGTTCCGCCCTGACGGCGGGTCACTTTCGAAGAGCGCGAAAGTAACCAAAGCGCTCTTGCCCCACCACTCGGCACCTCGCCTAGGCTCGGTGTGCCCGTAATCCGACATTGATTTGGGGGGCCGCCGCGATGGGCCATCCATGGCCCAGCGCGGCTAAACCGGCGTCCTGCCGGTTTACCCCCCAAATCAATATCGGATTGCGGCCAGCGTGGTTTAACGGGGCGCCTAAGATCAAAATCACAAGCAAAGCGAGGCGGCCTTAGAGCCGGCCTGATCGTCTAAGCGTGCGCCTGCCCTTGTGGGAGCAGGCAAGCCAGCTCCTACAGGGAGTGGGGCGTTTTCAAGATCAAATTACCCACCTGGCCTTGCGCTTCTCGACAAACGCCCGCGTTCCTTCAATCCCTTCTTCCCCGGTCACTGCTTCGGCAAACCAATCGGCAGCCTGATCCAGCAGCAGTTCCAATGGCTGATCCAGGCTCTGGAGCAGCAACGCCTTGGTCCGGGCATTGGCGCGCGGGGCACAGCGCAACACCTGGCCCAACACCTCATCCAGGCGCTGCGCCAATCCCTGGGGATCATGCTCGACAAAATGCACCACCCCCAGGCGCTGCGCCTCGATCCCGTCAAACCGCGCCGCGGTCAACGCCAGGCGCCGGGCTTGGGTCAGGCCGATACGCCGCACTACAAACGGCGCGATCTGCGCCGGCAGCACACCCAGGCTGGTTTCCGGCAAGCCGAACTGTGCCTGGTGATCGGCAATCGCGATGTCGCTGACACACGCCAGGCCAAACCCACCGCCCAACACCGCGCCCTGCAGCACCACGATCACCACCTGCGGCAGCGCTTCGACTTCCTGCAGCAGCGCGCCAAACACCCGGTTCAAATCACGCAAGCCCTCGCGGCTGCCCGCGCGGCTCATGTCCTTCACATCGCCGCCCGCACAGAAGTGCCCGCCAGCGCCGCTGATCACCAATGCCCGCACGTGGTCGTCACGCGCCACATCTGCCAGCACCGTGCGCAGTTCGCTGACCATCTGCAAGCTCATGGCATTGCGGTTCTGTGGGCGATTGAGGGTGATGTGCAGCACGCCGTTGTGCGGTTCCAGCAGCAGGGTTTCGCAGGCGCTCACGACTTTTTCCCCGGCAGCGTGCCCATCAATTTGCAGATGATCCCCAGCATGATCTCGTCGGCGCCGCCGCCAATCGACACCAGGCGCACATCGCGATAGGCGCGGGCCACCGGGTTGTCCCACATAAAGCCCATGCCACCCCAGTATTGCAGGCAACTGTCGCTGACTTCGCGGCCCAGGCGCCCGGCCTTGAGCTTGGCCATCGAGGCCAGCCGCGTCACGTCCTGGCCCTTGATGTATTGCTCGGTGGCCTGGTAGACCAGCGCGCGCAGGCATTCGATCTCCGTGGCCAGTTCGGCCAGGCGGAAGTGGATCACCTGGTTGTCGATCAAGGCCTTGCCGAAGGTCTGGCGCTCCTTGCAGTAGGCGATGGTGCTGTCGATGCACGATTCCAGGCCCTTGATCATATTGGCCGCGCCAAACAGCCGTTCTTCCTGGAATTGCAGCATTTGCATCATGAACCCCGCACCTTCATGGCCGATGCGATTGCGCTGGGGCACGCGCACATCATCGAAAAACACCTGGGCGGTTTCCGAGCTATGCATGCCGAGTTTTTCCAGGGGCGGGCTGACGCTGATGCCGGGGGTGTTCATCGGCACCATGATCAGTGACTTGTTGATATGGGGCTTGCCGTCCGAGGTGTTGGCCAGCAGGCAGATAAAGTCGGCACTGGGGGAGTTGGTGATCCACATTTTGCTGCCGTTGATCACGTAGTCGTCGCCATCCTTGCGTGCGTGGGTTTTCAAGCCGGCCACGTCGGAGCCGGCGCCGGTTTCCGAGACGCCAATGCAGCCCACTTGTTCGCCGCTGATAGCTGGGCGCAGGAACTCCTCGCGCAGCTCATCGGAGCCAAAACGCGCCAGGGCCGGGGTACACATATCGGTCTGCACGCCGATGGACATCGGGATGCCGCCGCAGCGGATGGTGCCGAACTCTTCGGCGGCGACTATCGAGTAGCTGTAGTCCAGGCCCATGCCGCCGAACTTCTCCGGCTTGGAAATGCCCAGCAGGCCCAGGTCGCCGGCCTTGCGGAAAATTTCGTGGATGGGGAAGCGCCCGGCTTTTTCCCATGCGTCGACATGGGGGTTGATCTCGCGGTCGACAAAAGCCCGTACGGTACGACGCAGCTCTTCGTGTTCCTGGGTGAAGATCATTTTTATTGTTCTCCTGATCGTTAAAAGCGCGCGGCGCCGAAGCTGTTGGGTTGCAATTGGCGCACCTGAGCTTCTTGGCAGATATCCAGCAGGTAACCCAGCAAAGTGCGGGTGTGCCGTGGGTCAATCAGCCCGTCATCCCACAGGTTGGCGCTGCCATACAGGGCCGTGGACTGGCTATCGAGTTTCTGTGCGGTGACCTGTTCGAGCATGTCGAGCACCTTGGGGTCGGGCACCAGGCCGTCTTTCAATTGCTTGGCCTCGGTGACAATGCGCAGCACTTTGCCGGCCTGGGCGCCGCCCATCACGGCGGTGCGGCTGTTGGGCCAGGCGAAGATAAAGCGCGGGTCCAGGCCCCGGCCGCACATCGCATAGTTGCCGGCGCCATAGGAACCGCCGACCACCACAGTCAGCTTGGGCACGCGGGCATTGGCCACCGCCTGGATCATCTTCGCGCCGTGCTTGATCACCCCTTGTTGTTCGGATTCGGTACCGACCATAAAACCGGTGGTGTTGTGAAAGAACAGCAGCGGCGTCTGGCTCTGGTCGCACAACTGGATAAATTGCGCGGCCTTGCTCGCGCCCTTGGGGGTGATCGGGCCGTTGTTGCCGATAAACCCGCAGGCGCGGCCCTGGATCTGCAAGTGGCCGCAGACGGTGTGGGGATCGTACTCGCCCTTGAATTCGAGGAAGTTGGAGCCGTCGGCGATGCGCGCGATGATTTCCCGTGCGTCGTAGGGTTTTTTCGGGTCGTCGGGGATCAGCCCCAGCAGCTCGTCAATCGGGTACAGCGGCTCGGCGTAGGCCCGCGCCGGTGCAGGCGGCAACCGGTCGTCCCACGGCAACAGGCTGACAATCTCGCGCACGATGCGCACGCCATCGGCGTCATTTTCGGCAAGGTATTCGGCGGTGCCGGCGGTTTGCGCATGCATCTGGGCGCCGCCCAGTTCTTCATCGGTCGCCACTTCGCCGGTGGCGGCCTTGAGCAGCGGTGGGCCGGCCAGAAACAGCTTGGCCTTGCCGCGCACCACCACCACGTAATCCGAAAGTCCCGGTTGATAGGCACCGCCAGCGGTGGCCGAGCCGTGGACTACGGTGATCTGTGGCAGGCCCATGGCCGACATCCGCGCCTGGTTGGCAAAGCTGCGTGCGCCTTCGACGAAAATCTCTGCTGCGTAATTCAGGTTGGCGCCGCCGCTTTCGGCCAGGGTCACCACCGGCAGTTTGTTCTCCATGGCGATCTGTTGCAGGCGCAGGGATTTTTTCAAGCCCGACGGCGAGATCGTCCCGCCCTTGATCGCACTGTTATTGGCCACCACCAGCATGCGCACGCCGCTGACGTAACCGATACCGGCAATCAAGCCGCCACCGGCCGCGCTGCCGTCCTTGTCATCGTGCAATTTGTAGCCGGCCAGGCTTGCCAGTTCGAGGAAGGGCGCACCGGGGTCAAGCAACAGGTTCAGGCGTTCGCGGGGCAGCAGTTGGCCGCGCTTGTCGAACTTGCCCTTGGCCTCGGTGGCCTTGTCCAACAGGTTCTGTTCCAGTTGGCGCAGGTGGTTGATGGCCGTGAGCATGGCCTCGCGGTTCTGCGCGAACTGCGGGCTGTGGGCGTCGAGTTGGGAGTCGATGATCGGCATGGTTTATTGGCCCTCCTTGAGTACATCCGGCAGGTAGGCGCGGTGAAAACCATTGAAGGACGGGCTCGGCGCCTGCGCCTTGTGCAGCGGCCAGGCGCGGCTGCCCAGGCTGGCGGCGCCGTCGATGCGCAGGGTGCTGCCGCTGACGAACGCGGCGGCGGGGCTGAGCAGGAACACAATCGCCGCGCTGACTTCCGATTCAGTGCCGATGCGCTTGAGCGGCACATGCTCGCGCAGGGTCGGGATCACCGCCTTGAACGCGCCTTCGTAGGTGTCCATGCCACTGGAGGCGATCCAGCCTGGCGCCACAGCATTGACCCGCACCCCGGCGTAGCCCCACTCGAACGCGGCGGTCTTGGTGAAGTTGTCCATCCCCGAGCGCGCCGCGCCGGAGTGGCCCATGCCGGGCATGCCGCCCCACATATCGGCCAGCATGTTGACGATGGCGCCGCCGTGCTTGCTCATGGATTGGTTGAACACCTCACGCGCCACCAGGAAACCGCCCACCAGGTTGGTGCGCAGTACGGTTTCAAAACCTTTTTGATTGATCGACGCCAGGGGTGACGGGTATTGGCCGCCAGCATTGTTCACCAGACCGTGGATCGGGCCGTGCGTCTCGATAATCTGGCTGACCAGCGCCTTGACCGCTTCTTCATCGCGAATATCGCAGGCCTGCCAGCTGGCGCGGCCGCCGTCATCGCTGATTTCCTGGGCGACACCTTGCAGTTTTTCCGGCTTGCGCCCCACCAGCACCACATGGGCGCCGAGGGCTGCCAGTTCATGGGCGGTGCAGCGGCCGATGCCACTGCCGCCGCCGGTGACGATAATGGTCTGCCCCTGGAACAGGTCGGCTTTGAAGATCGAGTCGAAGGCCACGGCGAGAGTCCCTTAGTTGAGTTGATCAGCGAGGTGGCGGGGCACGGCAATCGGTATTTCCAGCAACTGCTGGGCGAAGGCCTTGCCCTGGGGGTCGATGCGCAGGCTGGCGATACCGCCGCCGCCCAGGGCATTCTCCAGGAGGAAGTTAAGGCTGTGGCTGCCGGGCAGATACCAGCGCTCTACGCGCCCGTGCAGTGGGTCGAGGACGTGGCTCATCCAGTCGACGATCACCTCGGGCGTCAACGCTTCGGCGATCCACGGCAAGTAGTCGGGCCGGCGCGCGATCACGCCGATATTGCTGTGATTGCCCTTGTCACCGGAGCGCGCCACGGCCAGTTTGACCAGCGGCACGCTGGCATCGGCGCGGCCTTCGGGCCGGGGCGGGTCGAGGGGGGCGTGGGGTGTGCCTAAGGCGGCCGTGGCCGGCAGTTCGCAGGGGTAGGACTGCCCTTGGAAGTCGACGCTCAGGCTGCAGGCGCGCTTATCAATCAGGAATGAAAACAGGCGGATCAGCGGATACACGGTGGGCCGGCCACCGACAATGCCAGTCAGCCCCGGCGCCATACCGGTGGCGGCCTGGGCGATTTCCCGGGCGAACAGCACCAGTGCCTGTTTGCTTGGGTGACGCACCGCCAGCTTGAGCACCACCTCGCGGCAGTCCTCGCGCCGGGCGTGGGTGCCGTAGGTGGCTTCGCTGCCGAGCAATTCAATATTGACCTCGGTGTAGGGCGCCCAGCCGCGCTGGCTGAACAGCTCGGCAGTCTTGTTGATGATCGCCTGGCTGACCCGTTCGGCCTTGGCCCGCGCATCGATGCCGGCCAGCAGGCAACTGGCGGTGCAGCGAAAACCGTCGGGGTAGGTGGCACTGACTTTGTACTGGTCGGTCGGTGCCTGCCCTTTGGCGCCGTGCAGGCGCACGCGGTTTTCGCCTTGCTGCTGCAGCGTGACCTGGCTGAAGTCGCAAATCACATCCGGCAGCAGATAGGCCCGTGGGTTGCCGATTTCGTACAGCAGTTGTTCGGCGACGCTCAGTTCGCTGATCAGGCCGCCTGTGCCCGGTGCTTTGCTCACGGTGAATTGGCCGTCGGCGCTGACTTCGACAATCGGGAAGCCGATGTGCTCGTAGTCCGGTACCTCGCGCCAATCGGTGAAATTGCCGCCGGTGCACTGCGCGCCACATTCGATGATATGCCCGGCCAGTGCGGCCTGGGCCAGGCGGTCGTAGTCCTGCCACGACCAGTTGAACTCATGCACCAGGGCCGCGCTGACCACTGCGCTGTCCACCACGCGCCCGGTGATGACGATATCGGCGCCCAGTTGCAGGGCCTGGACGATGCCCGGTGCGCCGAGGTAGGCATTGGTGGACACGCACATCGCCGGTAAAGGCGCGCCGCTGAACATGTCGCTGACGCCCTGCAGTTGCTTGAACTGTGGTTGCAGGTCATCGCCCAGCACCACGGCGATTTTCAATGGCACCCGGGCCTGGTCGCAGGCAGCCTGCAATGCCGCGGCGCAGGCCTGGGGGTGGATGCCGCCGGCGTTGCTGATCACGCGGATGCCCTGGCGCTGGATATCGCCGAGCAAGGGCGCCAGCACTTCGACGAAATCAATGGCGTAGCCGGCCTGGGGATCTTTCATTCGCGCGCCGGCCAGAATCGACATGGTGACTTCCGCCAGGTAGTCGAACACCAGGTAATCCAGCGCGCCGCCTTGCACCAACTGCGCGGCGGCGGTGCAGGTGTCGCCCCAGAATGCACTGGCGCAGCCGATACGAACGGTCTTGTCCATGGGAAGTCCTTCTCTGGAAAATCGCTGGGTCGAGACTACCAAGCAAGCGCTTGGTTTGTAAACTCTGGTCATAACTTTTGCCCAAGCGCTTGCTTGGGTGGCTGTCACGGCCTAAATTGCCGGCCATGACGCAATCAAAGTAGTTGAGGAGAGCAGCATGGATGAGCAAAAAGCCCTGGAGGTGATGCGCACCATGGTGGACGGCGGGCAACTGACCGACCCCGACAGCGCCCGGGGCAAGCTGCTGCAGACCGCGGCTCACTTGTTTCGCAACAAGGGCTTTGAACGCACCACCGTGCGTGACCTGGCCAGTGCCGTGGGGATTCAGTCCGGCAGCATCTTTCACCACTTCAAGAGCAAGGACGAAATCCTGCGGGCGGTGATGGAAGAAACCATCCACTACAACACCGCGATGATGCGTGCCTCCCTGGCCGAGGCGAGCAACGTGCGCGAGCGGGTGTTGGCCCTGATTCGCTGCGAGTTGCAGTCGATCATGGGCGGCAGCGGCGAAGCCATGGCGGTGCTGGTGTATGAATGGCGCTCGCTGTCGGCAGAAGGCCAGGCCCAAGTGCTGGCGCTGCGGGATGTGTATGAGGAGATCTGGCTGCAGGTGCTGGGCGAGGCCAAGCAGGCCGGTTATATCAAGGGCGATGTGTTTATCACCCGGCGTTTCCTGACCGGGGCGTTGTCCTGGACCACGACGTGGTTCCGCGCCCAGGGCAGCATGACCCTCGAGCAATTGGCCGATGAAGCGTTGCTGCTGGTACTCAAGGCCGATTAGGCGTGGCGCACAGGCCATTTATTGTCGGGTAGAAAGTTGTCTCCCCAGACAAAAACGCCTAGCTTAGCGAGATCCAGATTTTGAACGGTGCACGCCTGATGTTTTCGCCATTGCAGCTGGCTGCAGGACTTACAGTATTGGCAATGGGCACCTTGTGGCAGGCGCAGGTTTCGGCGGCCCAATTGGTCCGGATCGGTGCCGCGCATTTTCCACCGTACACCGTGCGCCCGGAGCAGGGCGCCGACACCGGTTTGCTACCGCAACTGCTGGAGGCGCTGAACCGTACGCAGACCGAGTACCAGTTCGTGCTGGTACCAACCTCCATCCCCCGACGTTTTCGCGATTTCGAGCAGGGCCGGATCGACATGGCCATTTTCGAGAACCCGCAATGGGGCTGGCAGGATATTCCCCATACCAGCGTCGACATGGGCCTGGAGGACGCCGAGATTTTCGTCGCCCAGCGCCAGCCCGGTCGCGACCAGGCATATTTCGCCGACCTCAAGGGCAAGCGCCTGGCGGTGTTCAGCGGTTATCACTACGCCTTTGCCAACTTCAACCCCGACCCCAAGTACATGGCTGCGCAGTTCAACGCCACGTTGACCTATTCCCATGACAGTAACTTGCTGATGGTGACGCGTGGCCGGGCCGATATCGCCCTGGTGACGCGCTCCTACCTCAGTGACTTCATGGTGCGCAATGCGGACACGGCCGGGCAGTTCCTGGTGTCGGAGCGCATCGATCAGGTCTACCACCACTACGCGTTGCTGCGGCCCAAGGCTGCGATCAGTGGCCCGGCGTTTGCCGCATTGCTCAAGGGCCTGCGCGACAGCGGCGAGCTGTTGAAGATCTTCGAGCCGTACCGCATTGAGGTGCTGGCGGTGCCCGACGCGCGGTGATCCGGGAACTGCCGGCTTAAATTTTTGTGGCTGGTTCACGTCACTTCGACTAACTGTCGACGATTATCGTGAGCGCCCTCTATGCCCAATCCCCAAGACTTGTCAGTCCTGCCACTCCCGGCAGGGCCCGCCCTTAACGCAGACGAAAGTGACGGGCGCCTGACCCTGACCGTCGCCGGCCAGCCCCTGGTGCACCTGCGCCTGGAGCGTGGCGAAGCATTGCACCTGCACTTGCAAAACCCAGGCGAGGTGCCGTCAGTGCAGGCTTTGTGGGCAGCAGCTTATTGGCTGTTTGCCCGCGAGCCCGAGCGCCAGCAGTTGGCCTGGCATCTTGAGCACGCCCCGGACGAGGCCCTGCGCAGCGGTCTGCTGCTGGCCACGCAGGTGGCGGGGCAATTTCGTTGCGAACGCACCCTGTTCTGGCAATTGCCGCAGCCGTGGCTGGGCCAGGAGTCGAGTGGCGTTTACCCGCAGCAAATGGTCATCAGCACTGGCAAGCGCCATCCCCTGCGTGCGCCCAAGCCGTGCGGCGAAGTCTATCGACGTTTCGATGCGCGCCTGGGCGCCTGGATCTCACTGCGCACGCTGGAGATCGATGTGGACCTGGCGCGCTTCAATCGCTGGCAGAACAGCGCGCGGGTCGCCAACTTCTGGCAGGAAAGCGGCAGCCTGGAGCAGCATCGTGACTATCTGCACAAGCTTGCAGCCGACCCGCATACCTTGACGTTGATCGGCTGTATCGACGATGAGCCCTTTGCCTATTTCGAGGCGTATTGGGCCAAGGAGGATCGCATCGCGCCGTTCTATGAGGTGGACGACTACGATCGCGGTATCCATATGCTGGTGGGGGAGGAGCATCACCGTGGGCCGCACAAGGTCGCCAGTTGGCTGTCGGCGTTGGTGCACTACTTGTTCCTCGACGACCCGCGCACCCAGCGGGTGGTGGCGGAGCCGCGGGCTGACAACGCGAGGATGATCGGCCATATGCACAACCAGTGTTTCCACTGCGAGAAGGAATTCGATTTCCCCCACAAGCGTGCGGCGCTGATGATCCTGGGGCGGGAGCGGTTTTTTGAGCGGTGTGGGTTGGTCTGAGGGCTACAGGGCAACGAATATCAAATGTTGTGGGAACGGGCGTGCCCGCTCCCACACAAGCTCACCCGTGATTGCAATTGAGTGGTGCTCAGACACGTCGGGCAAAGGTATCGCTATGGGTCCCCGAAACCTTGCGGCAGTGCACCAGTGCATCGCGGATCATGAAGTTGACCAGGGTCGGCGACACGCCCAGTTCCTTGGCAATGTCCTTTTGCGGCACGCCATGCAGGCGGTACATCTCGAAGGCGTAGCGCGTGCGCTGGGGCAGTTCGGTCAGGGCGTCGGCGATGTTTTCCAGGGTGGAAAAATTGATGTGCGAGGTTTCCGGTGAAGCGCCATGAATAACCACATTCAAGCCTTCCTCTTCCGTCCCGGAGTACTTCAGTTCCAGGGCCTGTTTACGGTAGTGGTCGATAGCCAGGTTGCGCACGATCTGGAACAGGTAGCTCAGTTGCGCCTTGAACGATGAGGTGATCTGCGGTGCCGATTGCAGTCTGAAGTAGGCGTCCTGCACCACGTCTTCGGCGCGGGAACGGCAGCCGGTAATGCGCGCCGCGATCTTGACCAGGATCAGTCGATTATCGACAAACGCCTGGAGTAACGGTGAATCGCACCTGCTTGTGGATACTTGTTCCGTCATGGAAATCACCTTGCTGCAATAAGGTTAGTGGAGGGCATCCCTGCTGAGGCCTCCTACACATCGGGCAACAAATTATTCTTAATGATAATGATTGTCAAATGAGAAGTGGAACTAATCTTATACCGAAATGCAAACTGTGAGGTGCATCTCTTTGTGCGCGGGCCCTGGCCTGGCGACTAATTATTTTGCCGTGCCATCCGTTCTCATTGGTGACAGGCCAGCCAACACGCCGGCCATGGATTTGCACCCGGAGGAGGACGACATGCGTTTGTATCGCGAGAACCCAGCGTTCCAGGCAGGGGTGGTCTGAGATGAGCACGTCGACCCGCTTGCGCCTGTTTTGCCTGCCCTATTCGGGCGCCAGCGCCATGTTCTACAGCCGCTGGCGTCGGGCGTTACCCGAGTGGTTGCAGGTGCGCCCACTGGAGCTACCGGGGCGTGGCATGCGCATGGACGAACCCTTGCAGCGCGATATCAAGGTGCTCGCCGCGCAATTGGCTGGCGAGATCAGTGCCGAACTCGACGGCCCCTACGCCTTGTTTGGCCACAGCCTCGGTGGCTTGCTGGCGTTCGAGCTGGCCCATGCCCTGCGTGAACGCGGGCTGCCTGCGCCCCTGGCGCTGTTTGCCTCGGCCACCGCCGGCCCGGCGCGGCGCGACGTCAGCGAGTACGCCGTGGAAAAAGACGACACCCAGTTGATCGACCGCCTGCGCACGCTCAAGGGCACTCCCGAAGACGCTCTGGCCAACCGTGAATTGATGCAGTTGGCGCTGCCGATCCTGCGCGCCGACTTCCTCTTGTGCGGCAGCTTCCACTACGGCGAGCGCGAGCCGCTGTCGATGCCGATCCATGTGTTCGGCGGCAAGCAGGACGACGTGCGCGCCGACGAGTTGCTCGACTGGCAGGAAGACACCGCCAGCGGTTTCTCCCTGGACATGTTCGAGGGGCATCACTTCTACCTGGTGCAGCAGCAAAGCTCGCTGTTGCGCTGCGTGCGGCGCTATGCCGACGAACATTTGACCCGCTGGCGCCATGGCGCTGCCCGGCGGGCGGCCCTGGCGACCGGCTGAACCCGCCGCCGCGCGCCCACGCCCTCTATCCCCGATTTCCCCGTAAGCCGATTTCAGGCAGGAACCCCCCATGATGGACGCCTTCGAACTTCCCCGCACCCTGGTCCAGTCCCTCCAACGCCGTGCCACGCAGACCCCGGATCAGGTGGCCCTGCGCTTCCTGGCCGAGTCCGCCGACGACACCGTGGTGCTCAGCTACCGTGATCTGGACCTGCGCGCCCGCACCATTGCCGCCGCCTTGCAGGCCTCGGCCGGGCTGGGCGAACGTGCGGTGCTGCTGTTTCCCAGCGGCCCGGATTACGTCGCGGCGTTTTTTGGCTGCCTGTATGCCGGGGTCATTGCGGTGCCGGCGTATCCGCCAGAGTCGACCCGTCGCCATCACCAGGAGCGGTTGCTGTCGATCATTGCCGATGCCGAGCCAAGGCTGTTGCTGACCAGCAGTGGTTTGCGCGACTCCCTGGGGCAAATCCAGGAAGCGCCGCCCTTGCTCTGCGTGGATGAGTTGCACAGCGAAAGCGCTGCCGGCTGGGTCGCACCAGACCTGCAGGACGACGACATTGCCTTCCTGCAATACACCTCCGGCTCCACGGCCTTGCCCAAGGGCGTGCAAGTCACCCACGGCAACCTGGTGGCCAACGAACTGCTGATCCGCCGTGGCTTTGGCATCGACCTCAACCCCGATGACGTGATCGTCAGCTGGTTGCCGCTGTACCACGACATGGGCCTGATTGGCGGCCTGTTGCAACCGATCTTCAGTGGTGTGCCGTGCGTGTTGATGTCGCCGGCGTACTTCCTCGGCCGGCCCTTGCGCTGGCTGGAAGCGATCAGCCAATACCGCGGCACCATCAGCGGCGGCCCCGACTTCGCCTACCGCCTGTGCAGCGAGCGGGTCAGCGAGTCGGCCCTGGAGCGCCTCGACCTGAGCCATTGGCGTGTGGCTTATTCCGGCTCCGAGCCAATCCGCCTGGACACCCTGGAACGTTTCGCCGAGAAATTCGCCCGCTGCGGCTTCACCCCGAACAACTTCTTTGCCTCCTACGGCCTGGCCGAAGCGACCTTGTTTGTCGCTGGCGGCACCCGTGGCCAGGGCATCCCGGCCTTGCGCCTGGACGAACAGGCGCTGGCCGCCAATCGCGCGGAGCCGGGGCAGGGCAGCGCGATCATGAGCTGCGGCACCAGCCAGCCCGAGCATGGGGTGCTGATCGTCGAGCCCCATACCCTGGCGGAACTGGCCGACAGCTGCGTCGGCGAAATCTGGGCCACCGGCCCGAGCATTGCCCACGGCTACTGGCGCAACCCCGAAGCCACCGCCAAGACCTTCGTGCAGCATGCCGGTCGCACCTGGCTGCGCACTGGAGACTTGGGCTTTATGCGTGACGGCGAGGTATTTATCACCGGGCGCCTGAAAGACCTGTTGATCGTGCGCGGCCACAACCTGTACCCGCAAGACATCGAGCAAACCGTCGAGCGCGAAGTGGAAGTGGTGCGCAAGGGCCGTGTCGCGGCGTTTGCGGTGAATGACCAAGGCCTGGAAGGGATTGGCATTGCTGCAGAAATCAGCCGCAGTGTGCAGAAGATCCTGCCGCCCGAAGCCCTGATCAAAGCCATCCGCCAGGCGGTGGCCGAGGCCTATCAAGAGGCGCCGTGCGTGGTGGTGCTGCTCAATCCCGGCGCGCTGCCGAAAACCTCCAGTGGCAAGGTCCAGCGTTCGGCCTGCCGCACTCGCCTGGCCGATGGCAGCCTCGACAGCTACGCGCAGTTCCCCGATCAGGCCGTGCAGGCCGGTGAGGGCGCCTTGGCGTCGGCGCTGCAACAGCAGATCGCCGCGATCTGGTGTGAGCAGTTGCAAGTGCCACAGGTGGCTGCCGATGATCACTTCTTCTTGCTCGGCGGCAACTCCATCAGCGCCACCCAGGTGGTCGCACGACTGCGCGAGAGCCTGGGCCTGGAGCTTAACTTGCGCCTGTTGTTCGAGGCGCCGGTGCTGGCTGATTTTGCCGCCAGTGTCGGGCAACTGCAGCAGGACGGTGGCGTGGCCCAGGGCGCAATCAACGCCTTGTCACGCCAGCAGGATATGCCGCAATCCCTGGCGCAGAACCGCCTCTGGATCACCTGGCAACTGGACCCTCACAGCAGCGCCTACACCATCCCCGGCGCCTTGCGCCTGCGCGGCGAGCTGGATGAAGACGCGCTGCAGGCAAGCTTCGCGCAACTGATCCAGCGCCACGAAGCGCTGCGCACGCGTTTCTATGAGCGCGACGGCCAGGGCTACCAGCGTGTCGATGCCCAGCGCGAGTTTGCCGTGCAAGTCATCGACCTGCGCGACTTGCCCGTGGCCGAGCGTGAAGCCCGCGCCGCACAGATCCGCGAGGACGAGGCGCGCACCCAATTCGACCTGGAGCAGGGCCCGCTGCTGTGGGTCACGCTAGTGCGTCTGGACGATGAGGATCACCAGTTGCTGGTGACGATGCACCACATCATTGCTGACGGCTGGTCGCTGAATGTATTGATCGATGAGTTCTCGCGCCTCTACGCCGCCGCGTCCCAAGGCCAGCCCCTTGCGTTGCCAGCCCTGGCCGTGCAGTACGCCGACTACGGCAGTTGGCAGCGCCAATGGCTGGCCGAAGGCGAAGGCCAGCGCCAATTGGCCTACTGGCAGCGGCAACTGGGCGACGAACATCCCACCCTGAACCTGGCCACCGATCACCCGCGCTCGGCCCAGCAACGGCACAGCGCTTCGCGCTACAGCGTGCGCCTGGATGCGGACCTCGGCGCAGCCATCCGCCAGACTGCCCAGGCCCACCAGGCCACGCCATTCGTGCTGTTGCTGGCGGCATTCCAGAGCCTGCTGCACCGCTACAGCGGCCAGCGCGATATCCGCATCGGCGTGCCCAACGCCAACCGCGGGCGTCACGAAACCCAGGGCCTGATCGGCTTCTTCATCAACACCCTGGTGCTGCGCGCCGAGGTGGATGCGCGCCTGCCGTTCAGCGAGCTGCTGACGGCGACCCGCCTGGCGGCCACCGAGGCCCAGGCCCATCAGGACTTGCCGTTCGAACAACTGCTGGAAGCTTTCCCACAGGCCCGGGAACAGGGGCTGTTCCAGGTCATGTTCAACCACCAGCAGCGCGACCTCAGCGCCTTGCGCCGCCTGCCGGGCCTGCTCGCGCAAGAGTTGCCATGGCATAGCCGCGAAGCCAAGTTCGACCTGCAACTGCATAGCGAAGAAGACCGCAGTGGGCGCCTGAGCCTGTCATTCGACTACGCCGACGAACTGTTCGACGCCAGCACTATCCAGCGTCTGGCCGCGCATTTGGTCAGCCTGTTGCAGGCTGTCTGCGCGCAACCGCAACAAGCGCTGGGCGACATCCCGCTGCTGAACGCCAACGAACACGCCCAGCAACGCACCTGGAGCGAGGCACCCTGCGCACCGGCGCAGCACCTGGTGCCGGTGCAGCTCAACCAACATAGCGACGAGCGCACCGCCCTGGTCTGGCAGGACGCCAGCATGACCTTTGGCCAACTGCACACCCAGGCCAACCGCCTGGCCCATTACCTGCGTGACAAAGGCGTCGGCCCGGACGTGTGCGTGGCGATTGCCGCCGAGCGCTCGCCACAACTGCTGATCGGCTTGCTGGCGATCCTCAAGGCCGGTGGCGCCTATGTGCCGCTGGACCCAGACTACCCGGCTGACCGGCTGGCCTACATGCTGGCCGACAGCGGCGTGCAATTGCTGCTGACCCAGACCCATCTGCTGCAACAGTTGCCGGTGGCCGAGGGCGTATCGGTGATCGCCATGGACAGCCTCAAGCTCGACAGCTGGCCGACCCAGGCGCCGGGCCTGCACCTTGATCCCGACAACCTCGCCTATGTGATCTACACCTCCGGCTCCACCGGCCAGCCCAAGGGCGTGGGCAATACCCATGGCGCCCTGGCGGAGCGCTTGCAATGGATGCAGGCCACCTACCAGTTGGATGAAAGCGATGTACTGATGCAAAAAGCACCGATCAGTTTCGACGTGTCGGTGTGGGAATGCTTCTGGCCGCTGATCACCGGTTGCCGCCTGGTACTGGCCGGCCCCGGCGAGCATCGCGACCCCCATCGCATTGCGCAGCTGGTGCAGGAGCACGGGGTGACCACCCTGCATTTTGTGCCGCCCCTGTTGCAGCTGTTTGTTGATGAACCCCTGGCGGCCGAGTGCACCAGCCTGCGCCGGGTGTTCTCCGGCGGCGAAGCCTTGCCCGCCGAATTGCGCAATCGGGTCCTGGCGCAATGGCCAGCGGTGCAGTTGCACAACCGCTATGGGCCGACCGAAACCGCCATCAACGTCACTCATTGGCATTGCCAGGATGCCGATGGTGAACGCTCGCCGATCGGCCGGCCACTGGGCAATGTGATTTGCCGGGTACTGGACGCGCAATTCAACCTGCTGCCGGCGGGTGTGCCGGGCGAGCTGTGCATCGGCGGGATTGGCTTGGCCCGCGGTTATCTGGGGCGTGCGGGGCTGACGGCTGAACGTTTTGTGGCCGACCCACTGGGCGCGGCGGGCGCGCGCCTGTACCGCACCGGCGACCGCGTGCGCTGGGCTGCCGATGGCGTGCTGGAGTACCTCGGGCGCCTGGACCAGCAGGTCAAGCTGCGCGGGTTTCGCGTCGAACCGGAAGAAATCGAGGCGCGGCTGCTGGCCCAGGACGGCATCGCCCAGGCGGTGGTGCTGATCCGCGACACCGCCGGCGGTGCGCAGTTGATCGGTTACTACACCGCCAGCGGCGAGTTGGCTGAGCAGGACGTGAAAGCCGCCCTGGCCGCCGAGTTGCCGGAGTACATGGTGCCGGCGCAACTGATACGCCTCGACGCCATGCCGCTGAGCCCCAGCGGCAAGGTGGATCGTCGTGCCTTGCCGGAGCCGGTGTGGCAGGTGCGTGAGCACGTAGAGCCGCAAACCGCGCTGGAACAACAAATCGCCGGGATCTGGCGCACGGTGTTGGGCCTGCCGCGTATCGGCCTGCGCGACGATTTCTTCGCCCTTGGCGGCCACTCGCTGCTGGCCACGCAAATCATCTCCCGTACACGCCAGGCCTGTGATGTGGAGCTACCGCTGCGCACCTTGTTTGAAGCCAGCGAGTTGGGGGATTTTGCCGAGCAGGTCCGCTTGATCCAGGCCAGCGGCCAGCGCAACCAACAGACCGCGATTGGCAAGGTCGATCGCAGCCAGCCGGTGCCGCTGTCCTATTCTCAACAGCGCATGTGGTTCCTTTGGCAAATGGAGCCGGACAGCCCGGCCTATAACGTCGGCGGCATGGCGCGCTTGCGCGGGGTGCTGGATGTGGGGCGTTTCGAGGCGGCGTTGCAAGCCTTGATCATGCGCCACGAAACCCTGCGCACCACCTTCCCGAGCATCGATGGCGTGGCCCGGCAGAAAGTCGCCGCGCAAAGCAGCGTGCGCATGAGCTGGCAGGACTTCTCGGGCCTGACCGAGGCCGAGCGCCAACTGCGCTTGCAGCAACTGGCCGACCAGGAAGCCCACAGCCCGTTCAACCTGGAGACCGGGCCATTGCTGCGCGCCTGCCTGGTCAAGGCTGGCGATCAGGAGCACTACCTGGTGCTGACCCTGCACCATATCGTCACCGAAGGCTGGGCCATGGACATCTTCGCCCGTGAACTCAGCGCGCTGTACGAAGCCTTTATCGATGAGCGCGAATCGCCGCTCGAACCCCTGCCGGTACAGTACCTGGACTACAGCGTGTGGCAGCGCCAATGGCTGGAGGCCGGTGAGCGTCAGCGCCAGCTCGACTACTGGACCACGCAACTGGGCAACGAACATCCCTTGCTGGAACTGCCCAGCGATCGGCCACGCCCGGCGGTGCAGAGTCATCAGGGCGAGTTGTACCGTTTTGACCTCAGCGCCGACCTGGCCGCCAGGGTTCGCGCCTTCAATGCCGAGCATGGCCTGACGCTGTTCATGACCATGACCGCAACCCTGGCGACGCTGCTCTACCGCTACAGCGGCCAGACCGACCTGCGCATCGGCGCGCCAGTGGCCAACCGGATCCGCCCGGAAAGCGAAGGGCTGATCGGTGCCTTCCTCAACACCCAGGTCGTGCGCTGCCAGCTCGACGGGCAGATGCGCGTCGGCGAGCTGTTTGAGCACGTGCGCCACACCGTGATCGAGGGCCAGTCCCATCAGGACCTGCCATTCGACCATCTGGTGGAAGCCCTGCAACCGCCGCGCAGTGCCGCGTATAACCCGCTGTTCCAGGTGATGTGCAATGTGCAGCGCTGGGAATTCCAGCAAAGCCGGCAACTGGCCGCAATGACCGTCGAATACCTGGCCAACGACGCGCGTGCCACCAAGTTTGACCTCAACCTGGAAGTCACCGACCTCGACCATCGCCTGGGTTGCTGCCTGACCTACAGCACCGACCTGTTCGACGAGCTGCGCATTGCACGCATGGCGGCCCATTGGTGCAACCTGCTGGAGGCGCTGATCGCCGATCCGCAGCAGCGTTTGAGCGAGCTGGCGCTGCTGCAGATCGATGAGCAGCGTGCCCTGCAAGACAGCCTCGGGATCGAGGCCGGCGAGCACCGTCTCGACCAGTGCATCCATCACCTGTTCAGCCAGCAGGTCCAGGCCCGTGGCGAGGCCCCGGCGCTGACCTTTGCCGGCCAGACCCTGAGCTACCGCGAGCTGGACAGCCGCGCCAATCGCCTGGCCTGGATGCTGCGCGAGCGCGGGGTTGGCCCGCAGGTGCGGGTCGGCCTGGCGCTGCCGCGCTCCCTGGAAATGGTCATCGGCCTGCTGGCGATCCTCAAGGCCGGTGGCGCCTATGTGCCGCTGGACCCGGAATACCCGCTGGACCGCCTGCACTACATGATCGAAGACAGCGGCATCGGCCTGTTGCTCAGCGATGCGGCGATGTTCGACGCCCTGGGCACGCTGCCTGCCAGCGTCAGTTGCTGGTGCCTGGAAGATGACCTGCCGGTGCTCGCCAATTATCCAGCCGGCGACCTGCCAGCGATCAGCCTGGCGCAACATCAGGCGTACCTGATCTACACCTCCGGTTCCACTGGCAAGCCCAAGGGCGTGGTGGTGTCCCACGGTGAAATCGCCATGCATTGCCAGGCCGTGATCGAGCGCTTTGGCATGCGCGCCGACGATTGCGAACTGCATTTTTATTCGATCAACTTCGACGCCGCCACCGAGCGCTTGCTGGTGCCGCTGCTCAGCGGTGCGCAGGTGGTATTGCGCGCCCAGGGCCAATGGGATGCCGAAGAAATCTGCGGGCTGATCCGTGAGCATCGCATCACTATCCTCGGCTTTACCCCAAGCTATGGCAGCCAGTTGGCGCAATGGCTCGCCACCCAAAACCAAACCTTGCCGGTGCGCATGTGCATCACTGGCGGCGAAGCCCTGACCGGCGAGCATTTGGCGCGTATCCGTGCGGCGTTCCAGCCGGCGCTGTTCTTCAATGCCTACGGGCCGACCGAAACGGTGGTCATGCCCCTGGCCAGCCTGGCCCCCGAGGTGCTGGAGGAGGGCGCTGGCAGCGTGCCGATCGGTAGCATCATCGGCGCGCGGGTTGCCTATATCCTGGACGCCGACTTGGCATTGGTGCCCCAAGGTGCCACTGGCGAGCTATTCGTCGGCGGTGCCGGCCTGGCCCAGGGTTATCACCAGCGTCCGGGCATGACCGCCGAGCGTTTTGTGGCTGACCCGTATGCCGATGGCGGGCGGCTCTATCGCACCGGCGATCTGGTGCGCCAACGCGCCGATGGCCTGGTGGAGTACTTGGGGCGGATCGACCATCAGGTGAAAATCCGTGGTTTTCGCATCGAACTGGGCGAGATCGAAACCCGCCTGCTTGAGCATGAGGCGGTGCGTGAGGCGGTGGTCCTGGCCCTCGACGCGCCGAGTGGCAAGCAACTGGCGGCGTATCTGGTCAGCGATGCCAGCGATCACACTGCCTTGCGCGAGGCGCTCAAAGTGCACCTCAAGGCGCAACTGCCGGACTACATGGTGCCCACGCACCTGATGGTGCTGGACAGCATGCCGCTGACCGCCAACGGCAAGCTCGACCGCCGCGCCTTGCCGCAACCGGACGCCGAGGCCAATCGGCAAGCGTACGTGGCGCCGAGCAATGAGCTGGAGCTGAGCCTCGCCGCGATCTGGTGTGCGGTGCTTAACGTGCAGCAGGTCGGGCTGCACGACAACTTCTTCGAACTGGGCGGTGATTCGATCCTGTCGATCCAGGTGGTCAGCCGGGCGCGGCAGGCGGGGATTCACTTCAGCCCGCGCGACCTGTTCCAGCACCAGACTGTGCAGGCCCTGGCGACGGTGGCCACGCGCAGTGAGCAGATCACGGCCGAGCAGGGTGTATTGACTGGCCCTTCGGGCATGACGCCGATCCAGCATTGGTTCTTCGACAGCCCGATCCCGGCGCGTCACCACTGGAACCAGGCGCTGCTACTGGCGCCGGTGCAGGCCCTCGACCCGCGCCGCCTGGAGCAGGCGCTGCTGGCGGTGCTGGAACATCACGACGCCCTGCGCCTGAGCTTTACCCAGCGCGATGCGCAATGGCATGCCGAGCATCTGGCGGTGCCGGAAGGCGGAGTGTTGTGGCTGGCCCAGGTGACGGATATGCAGCAGTGCGAGGCGCTGTTCGCCGATGCCCAGCGCAGCCTCGACCTGGAGCACGGCCCGCTGCTGCGCGCCTTGCTGGTGGACGGGCCGATGGGGCAGCAACGCTTGCTGATCGCGATCCATCACCTGGTGGTGGACGGCGTGTCCTGGCGCGTATTGCTCGAAGACCTGCAAAACGTCTATCGCCAGTTGAGCGACGGCCAGGCAGTCAGCCTGCCGGCCAAGACCAGCGCATTGCGTGACTGGGCCGCGCGTTTGCAGGCCTATGCCAGCAGTGAATCCCTGCGTGAAGAACTGCGCCTGTGGCAGCAACAGTTGGCCGGCCCAGCGGTTGAACTGCCGGTGGACCGCGCGCACGGTAGCCTGCGCAATCGCGACGCGCAGACCGTCAGCGTGCGCCTGGATGCCGAGCGCACCCGCCAATTGCTGCAGCAGGCGCCGAGCGCCTATCGCACCCAGGTCAACGACCTGCTGCTGACCGCACTGGCCCGCGTGCTGTGCCGCTGGAGCGGGCACGAGTCGACGCTGATCCAATTGGAAGGCCACGGCCGCGAAACCCTGTTCGATGAGATCGACCTGACTCGCAGTGTCGGTTGGTTCACCAGCGCGTACCCGCTGCGCCTGACCCCGCTGGATATCGAAGAGGCCAGCGGCCAGGGCGCATCGATCAAGGCGATCAAGGAGCAACTGCGCGCGGTGCCCCACAAGGGCCTGGGCTATGGCGTGCTGCGGTACCTGGCCGACAGCACCTGTCGCCAGGCCATGGCCGCGTTGCCGAGTGCTTCGATTACCTTCAATTACCTGGGGCAGTTCGACCAGAGTTTTGATAGCCAGGCGCTGTTCCATCCACTGGAAGCGTCTGCCGGCCCGGCCCATGATCCGGATGCGCCGCTGCCCAACGCCTTGAGTGTGGACAGCCAGGTGTATGGCGGCGAATTGGTGCTGCGCTGGACCTTCAGCCGCGAGCGCCACGACCAGCAGACCATCAGCGAACTGGCCGATGCCTACCTGGGCGAGTTGCAAAGCCTGATCGCCCACTGCCTGCGCGACGACGCCGGTGGCCTGACGCCGTCCGATTTCCCCCTGGCGCACCTGACCCAGGCACAGCTGGATGCGTTGCCGGTGCCGGCCAGCGCCATCGAGGACGTGTACCAGCTGACACCGATGCAGGAGGGTTTGCTGTTGCATACCCTGCTGGAGCCGGGCACCGGGCTGTACTACATGCAGGACCGCTACCGCATCAACAGCGAGCTCAACCCCGAGCGCTTTGCCCTGGCCTGGAAAGCCGTGATCGCCCGGCACGAGGCCTTGCGTGCGTCGTTCTGCTGGAATGTCGGCGAAGACATGTTGCAGGTGATCCACAAGCCCGGCAGCACGCCCATCGAATACCTGGACTGGACCGGTACCCCGGCCGAACAACAGGAGCCACGCCTGCAAGCCCTGCTCAAAAGCGAGCGCGAGGCCGGTTTCGATCTGCTCAACCAGGCACCGTTCCACCTGCGCCTGATCCGCGTCGGCGAAGCCCGCTACTGGTTCATGATGAGCAACCACCACATCCTGATCGATGCCTGGTGCCGCTCGTTGTTGATGAATGACTTCTTCGATATCTACATGGCCCTGGGTGAAGGCCGCGAGGCGCAGTTGGCAGCGCCGCCACGCTATCGCGACTATATCGCCTGGCTGCAACGCCAGAACCTGGCCGAGGCGCGGCAGTGGTGGCAACAGAACCTGCAAGGCTTTGAGCGCACCACGTCCATTCCGAGCGACCGGCCATTCATGCGCGAACACGCCGGCCATAGCGGCGGCATGGTGGTGGGTGATTGCTACACCCGCCTGGATGTACGCGACGGTGCGCAATTGCGCGAGCTGGCCCAGGCGCATCAGTTGACCGTGAACACCTTCGCCCAGGCGGCGTGGGCCTTGGTGCTACGGCGCTTGAGTGGCGAGCGTGACGTGTTGTTCGGCGTCACCGTGGCGGGGCGCCCGGTGGACATGCCGCAGATGCAGCGCACGGTCGGCCTGTTTATCAACAGCATCGCCCTGCGGGTCAAGGTGCCCGAAGACGATCAGCCGTGCAGCGTGCGCCAGTGGTTGAGCACCTTGCTCGACAGCAATATGCAACTGCGCGAATACGAGTACCTGCCGCTGGTGACGATCCAGGAGCACAGCGAACTGCCCAAGGGCCAGCCGCTGTTCGACAGCCTGTTTGTATTTGAAAACGCCCCGGTGGAAGTCTCGGTACTGGACCGCGCACAAAGCCTGAATGCCACCTCGGACTCGGGCCGCACCCACACCAACTTCCCGCTGACGGCCGTGTGCTACCCAGGTGATGACCTGGGGCTGCACCTGTCCTACGACCAGCGTTATTTCGATGAAACCACCGTGCAAGGCATGCTCGCTGAGTTCAAGCGCCTGCTGCTGGCGCTGGTGCAGGGCTTCCATGGCGACATGGCCGACCTGCCGCTGATCGGCGAGCAGGAGCGTGAATTCCTGGTGGACGGTTGCAACCAAAGCGCTCATGACTACCCGCTGGAGCGCAGCTACGTCGAACTGTTCGAAGAGCAAGTGGCGCAGCATCCGCAGCGCATTGCCGCCAGTTGCCAGGACCTGCGATGGACCTATGCCGAGCTCAACCAGCACAGCAACCGCCTGGGCCATGCGCTGGTCGCGGCGGGTGTCGGCCTGGATCAGCCGGTGGCACTGCTGGCCGAGCGTGGCCTGGATCTGCTGGGCATGATCATCGGCAGCTTCAAGGCCGGAGCGGGTTACCTGCCGCTGGATCCTGGCCTGCCGACCCAGCGTTTGAGCCGGATCATCGACTTGAGCCGCACGCCATTGCTGGTGTGCACCCAGGCCTGCCATGAACAGGCGCAGGCCCTGCTCGAAGATTTTGCCTGTGGCGCGCGGCCCAAGTTGCTGGTGTGGGAAGAGGTGGAGGGCGCGGATACCGACCCGGGGATCTATAGCAACGGGGACAACCTCGCCTATGTAATCTATACGTCCGGCTCCACCGGGCTGCCCAAGGGCGTGATGGTCGAACAGCGCGGCATGCTCAACAACCAACTGAGCAAGGTGCCGTACCTGCAACTGAGCGAGCAGGATGTGATCGCCCAGACGGCCTCGCAGAGTTTTGATATTTCCGTGTGGCAGTTCCTCGCTGCGCCGCTGTTCGGCGCGCGGGTGGACATCGTGCCCAACATCATTGCCCATGACCCGCAGGGTTTGCTGACCCATGTCCAGGCCCAGGGCATCACGGTTCTGGAAAGCGTGCCGTCGCTGATCCAGGGCATGCTCGCCCAGGACCACATCAACCTGGATGGCCTGCGCTGGATGTTGCCGACCGGCGAAGCGATGTTGCCTGCGTTGGCGCACCAATGGCTGTTGCGCTACCCGGATATCGGCCTGGTCAACGCCTACGGCCCGGCGGAGTGCTCGGATGACGTGGCGTTCTTCCGCGTGGATCTGGCCTCGACCCGTGGCACCTACCTGCCGATTGGTACACCGACGGATAACAACCGTTTGTACTTGCTCGATGGCGCGCTGGAGCTGGTGCCGCAAGGTGCGGTCGGTGAGTTGTGCGTGGCCGGCACCGGTGTGGGCCGTGGTTATGTCAGCGACTCGCTGCGCACCGCCCAGGTGTTTGTGCCGGATCCGTTTGGTGCACCGGGGGAGCGGCTGTATCGCACCGGCGACCTGGCGCGTCGGCGCAGTGACGGCGTGCTGGAGTACGTCGGGCGTATCGATCATCAGGTGAAGATTCGCGGTTATCGCATTGAACTGGGTGAAATCGAAGCGCGCCTGCACGAACAGCTCGAGGTGCGCTACGCTGCGGTGGGTGTGCAGGAAGGCGTGAATGGCAAGCACCTGGTCGGCTACCTGGTGGCGAGCGAGGCCAGCCTCAACCCCGGTGAGCGCCTGGACCGCATCAAGCAACGCCTGCGTGCCGAACTGCCGGAGTACATGGTGCCGTTGCATTGGCTATGGCTGGAGCGCCTGCCGTTGAACGCCAACGGTAAACTCGACCGCAAGGCCTTGCCGGCCCTGGAGATCGGCCAACTGCACAGCCAGGACTACTTGGCCCCGCGCAGCGAGCTGGAGCAAACCCTGGCCACGATCTGGGCCGAGGTGCTGAAGGTCGAGCAGGTGGGCGTGCTGGATAACTTCTTCGAACTGGGTGGGCACTCGTTGCTGGCCACGCAAATCGCCTCGCGCGTGCAGAAAACCCTGCAGCAGGATGTACCGTTGCGGGCGATGTTCGAATGCAGCACGGTGGCGGAACTGGCGACCTATATCGAAGGCTTGGCGGCCAAGCAGATCAGCGCCGGGACGGTGGATCGGTTGAGTGATTTGATGGCGGAGCTGGAGGGGCTTTAAGGCTGGTGGTCGTTTCCCAGGAGCGCTTCGGGGGGGCGACGTCGCTGGTCGGTTGGATAGGGTTTTTCGTGGGTTCTGTAAGGACTAATGGCGTAAGGAAAACGTTGTAAGTGTGAAAAATAATGCTCCCTCGCTACGAGGGAGCATTATTTATAGGCCGTCGTAGCTATTTGGGGCCTAAGATTTTCCCCAACTTATCCGGCGACGGCGCCCCTTGCTGTTGCTGCAGTTGCCCCTTGTCATCCAGATAGAAAATCGCCGGGGTGGCCGACAACTCCAATTCATCCATCAACTTCATGTTGGCATCGAGCTTGGCCTGGATCTCGGCCGGGATCTTGGCCAACGCCTTGAGCTTGCTGGCTTTACCCGCAGACTCATGCTCTTGCAGGGCCAGGGCTGTGTCTTTGCTGGCCAGTAGCGCCGCGGACTTGCCGGGGCTGTCCTCGCGGATGATTCCGACCATGATGTGCCGCAACTGCACCTTGCCGGCCTTGACCCAGGGCCGTGCCTGTTCCCAGAACATGTTGCAGTACGGGCAGTTGGGATCGCTGAACAGGTAGACGGTGCGCGGTGCGTTTTTATCGCCGTCCTGGATCCAACTGCTCTGTTCCATCTTGGCCCAGATTTCCTTGGCCATTGGCGCGTAGACCAGTTTTTCCAGGGGCGCGGTGCTCAGGTCGTTGCCCTTGGCGTCGTACAGGTTGCCGGCGAGCACGTGTTGGCCATCGGCGGTCAGGTACAGCGCCATGCCGCGGTTCTGGTACTGCGCGGCATACCCCTTGAGGCCGCCTGGTGCGTCGAAGCTGCCGATGATCTTGGCGCCTTTGGCTTCGATCTGTTTGATCGGTGCGGGCCATTCTTCAGCGTGTACGAGGCTGGCGGCGAGGGTCAGGGGCAACAGGGTCAGCAAGTGGCGGAGGCGGGGCATAGGGGTTTCCTTGTTGGGGCCGGCTGGGCGGCGGTCGAGTCCGTGGGGGCGAAAGATTCCATGGCGCGGGCCAGGCTGGCCTGGGACAACTCACCCAGGTGGCTGTTGATAAGACGCCCGTCGGGTTGATAGAACAGGGTAGTGGGCAGGGCCATGGAGCCCACCGCCTGGCCGAGACGACCACTGGCATCGAACAGTACGTTGTCCAGGTTCAGGCCCTGGGTGGCCAGGTAGGTGCTGACGCTCTGCATGCTTTCGGCCTGGTTGACGAACAGGAAGGTCACGTCAGGCCGTTGCTTCTGAGCGTTTTCCAGGACTGGCATTTCTCGCCGGCAGGGCGGGCACCAGGTGGCCCACAGGTTGATGACCAGCGGGCCGCCCTGATAGTCGGCCAGTTGCACGGTTTCGCCATCGGCATTGCGCAGGGCGATGTCGGGCAGGCGGGTGCCTTTTTCGTAGATGTTCAGGGAGAAACTGGCCAGCGCCCAGAACGCCAGGCCGGTGATGACCCCGGCGCTCAACGGCTTGCGCAGGGCCGGGCGCCGCCAGCCCCAGAGCAGGGCGCCGAGCAACAGGGCGATGACGCCGGGCCAGGCGAGAAAGCCGCCGTCGCGCAGGTCGACGATTTGCAGGGGATCGTCGCGGTAATAGGCCCAATACATCAGGACAAAGCTGACCCGCGCACTGAGCATGCCCAGCAGGAACAGGCTGAACAGCACCGATTCGGGGTTCTCGCCGCCACGCTTGGCCACGCGCCAGCCCACCAGCGTGGCGAGGATCAGCGCACTGATCAGCAGCAGGTGGTTGAGGGCGATGGCGAAGGTGCCGATGGTCAAGGTCAGCATCAGCGTGCGTCCCGGGTCTGGGTCCAGCGTTGCAGGAAGGCTGCGGCATCCACTTCGCCGGTGATGCGCTGGGCGCGGCGCTCTTCACCCTCGGGGCCGATCCACACAAAACTGGGTGGCCCGGGGACTTTATAGCGGCCCAGCAGTTCGCGGCTGGCGGCGTTGTCGGCAGTCACGTCCAGGCGCAGCAGGCGCACGTCCTTGAGTGCAGCCATCACTTCGGGTTTGCCGAACACCTGTTTTTCCATGATCTTGCACGACACGCACCAGTCGGCGTAATAGTCCAGCAGCACCCATTGGCCCTGGGCCTTGGCGCTGTCTAGCTGGGCTTGCAGGGCCGCCGGGTCGTTGATCGTGGTGAAAGCGTCATGGGCCGTCGGCGCGCTGGCGGCCGGCGAACCGCCGAAGACCTTCAGCGGCTGCCACAGGTCATCGCTGCCTCCAGCGGCACCTACGACCAGGATCGCGCCCCACAGCCCCAGGACCAGGGAACCTGCGCCCAGTACCTTGGCGGCCAACCCATATTCGCGGGCCAGGCTCCAGCCGCAGTAGGCCATGACCAGCGCCAGCACGCCCCACAGACCCAGCCACAGGCTTTCGTCGATCACCGGGCGAATCATCAAGACGGCGGTGGCAAGGAACAGGAAGCCGAAGATGCCCTTGAGCACATTCATCCACGTACCCGGCTTGGGCAGGAAGCGGTTGCCCACGGTCACCAGCAGCAGCAATGGCACGCCGATACCGATGCCCATGGCAAACAGGATCAGGCCACCGTGCAGGGCGTTGCCGCTTTGTGCGATGTACAGCAGGGCGCCGGCCAGGGGCGCGGTCATGCACGGGCCCACCAGCAGGCCGGACAAGGCGCCGAGCACGCCGGCCCCGACCAGGCTGCCGCCGCTTTGCTTGCGGGTGACGTTGTCCAGGCGGTCGCGCAGGAAGGCCGGCAATTGCAGTTCGAAGAAACCGAACATCGGCAGGGCCAGGATCACGAACAATGCGGCGAAGCTGCCCAGAATCCAGGGGGTTTGCAGCAGGGCGGCGAGGTTGCTGCCGGCCAGCGCGGCCATTACGCCGAGTGCGGCATAGACCAAGGCCATGCACACCACATAACTGCTGGCCAAGGCAAAACCACGGCGTGGGCTGGCGCCGCTGCCCACCACCAGGCCGGCGAGGATTGGCAGCATCGGCAGCGAGCAAGGGGCAAATGCCAGCAACAGGCCCAAGCCGAAGAACACCAGCAGGCTCCAACCCAGGCTGCGTTGTTGCAGGCCACTGGCCAGGCTCTGATCCTGGGCCTCGGCGGTGGCCGCCACGGCGGGGTTGCCGCCCAGGTCCACGGTGATCGATTGTGGCGGGTAGCACAGGCCGGCATCGGCACAGCCCTGCCAGCCCAGCTTGACCTGGCCGGTGGCGTCGGCCGGGAGCTTCACTTCCAGGCCCTGGCGATACACTTGCTGTTCGCCAAAGAACTCATCGCTATGGGCTTCGCCTTGCGGCAGCACCGGTTGTTGGGCCAGGCCGTCGAACTTCATGCGTTGCTGGTAAAGGTAATAACCGTCGGCAATCTGCCAATACAGCTGGGTTTCACCGGAAGCCAGGCGCTCGGAAGTAAAGGTGAAGGCCTTGCCCACCGGGAGGAATTCAGGTTGGGTCTCGAATGGATTGTTGCCAGGCGTGGCCTGGGCCAACCCAGTGAACAACACCAGCAGGAAGATAAACAGATGCCGCATGGTCAAGCCTTAGTTCGATGCAAGTGGGGCACACAATGTGTGGCGCTGATTAACCGATGATTAACCGGGCTATTCTAGAGTGTAGGGATTATCTGAGCGTGCATCTTTTAGCGGCATAATGCGCGCTTAATCCGCCATCCTTTAAATCAGCACTTTTGCAAAGGGCTCACCATGCACGTACTGGTCTGTGAAGACGATGAACTGATCGCCAGTGGCATCGTTGCCGGTCTTGGTGCCCAGGGCTTTACCGTCGAGCGCGTGGGCACGGCAGCTGCCGCCCGGGCGATGCTCAAGGCAGCGCAGTTCGACATCATGGTGTTGGACCTCGGCCTGCCCGATGAGGACGGCCTCAAACTGTTGCAGCAACAGCGCAGTGCGGGCCTGGAAATTCCGGTGCTGATCCTCACCGCACGGGATTCGGTGACCAACCGCGTCGACGGCCTGCAAGCCGGCGCCGACGATTATCTGCTCAAGCCTTTCGACCTGCGCGAATTGGCCGCCCGCCTGCAGACCCTGCTGCGCCGGGTGGCTGGGCGTAGCGTCGACCTGATCGAACATGGCCGCCTGAGTTACAGCCCCAGCAGCCGGGAAACGCTGCTGGGCGGCAAGCCGGTGGACCTTTCCCGTCGCGAACAGGCGTTGCTGCAGGCACTGCTGCACAACCGTGGCCGCGTGCTGTCCAGCGAGCAACTCAAAGACAGCGTCTATGGCTTCAACGATGAGCTGGAAAGCAACGCCTTGAACGTGCATATCCACCACCTGCGCCGTAAGTTGGGCAACGGCATTGTCGAGACCGTGCGCGGCCTGGGCTATCGCCTGGGCCCGGCGGATGCTGGAGATGACGCCTCGTGATGAGCCTGCGCCTGCGCCTGACATTCAAGCTGGGCGCCGCTTTTGTGTTGATCTGGGTGCTGGCGGCGGCCTGGATGCTCAACGACCTGCGTAACCAGATGATGTTTTCCCTGGACCAGCGGCTGGTGGCTTCGGCGCGCATGGTGGCCGGGCTGATGGAGCAGATGCCGGGCCTGGCCAGCGTCGGCGAGGGCAAGCGCTTTGGTGCCGAGCAATTGAATGTGCCCGGTGGCATGGCGTGCCAGGTCAGTTCGTTGCGTGGCGAAGTCCTGGCCCGTAGCCACACCACCCCGGACCAGGGGTTGGAGTCCCGGCAGAGCGGTTTTCGTGACCAGATCATCGACGGTGCCGCTTGGCGCACCTTTACCCTGGCCCGGGGCGATCTGTTTATCACCACCGCCGACCGCCAGGTAGAGCGCGAGGCGCTGAATATGTCGATCCTGTTGGCGGCCTCGGTACCGGTGGGCGTGGCCCTGTTGGGCTGCCTGTGCCTGTTATGGCTGGGGATCGGCCAGAGCCTGGTGCCGCTCAACCGCATGCGCGATGCCTTGATGCGGCGCAGCGCCGACTCCCTTGAGCCGTTGCAGATTCATCCGTTGCCCAGCGAGCTCAAGCCGTTGCTCGACACCCAGAACCAACTGCTGCAACGCATCGCCAAGACCATCGAGCGTGAGCGCCGGCTGACCGGCGATGCTGCCCATGAGTTGCGCAGCCCCTGACGGCGATCAAGACCCATCTACAAGTGGCGCGCATGACCGAAGGCGCCGCCCGCGACCAGTCCCTGGCCCACGCCGAGGAGGGCGCCGACCGCCTGCATCGCACCCTTGAGCAATTGCTGCTGCTGGCGCGGGTCGAGGGCAGCCTGTCGTTTGATGACGGCTTGCAGTCCAGCGCCGAGCAAGTGGCACGCCTGGCGATCCAGGACGCCAACGCCGGGGATAATCGGCGTATCGACCTGATCCTGCCCGACAACCTGCCCCAGGACCCGGTGGAAATGCCCGTGGGCCTGGCGGTTGCCGCGTTGCGCAATTTGTTGGATAACGCCCTGCGCCATACCCCGGCCGATACACGGGTGGAGCTGAGCGTGTTCACCCAGGGCAATCAAGTCGTGTTCCGCGTGCGCGACCATGGCGCGCCGATCTCCAGCGAAGACCTGCAACACCTGACCCAGCGTTTCTGGCGCAATGGCAACAGCGGCGGTTGTGGCCTGGGCCTGGCCATCGTGCAGGCGATTGTCCAGCGCTGTTCCTGTTCCCTGGCCTTCGACAGCCAGCCCGACGGCCTGCGCGTCGAACTCGGTATGCCATTGCGGCGCTGATCCTTCCTTGCATACACGTAACTACCGCCATCCTCAGGCCCGACGCTTCAGGATGGCGGTAATTTTTGTGTTTGTAGGTTTGCCGGCTGAATGACTCAGCCTGTATTGAAAAGGACAGCGCCTATGTTGGTCATCGATTCCACTTATCCCGCCCAGGATTTTAATCAGCGCAATGGCGAAGCCGTGCGCCAGTTGGTTGTGCATTACACCGCCGCGCCCTTTGCCTGCTCCCTGCGTACCCTGACCCAGCAGGGTGTCAGTGCCCATTACCTGTTGCCCGATCCCCACGAGGCCAGCTATCGCAACGCCGGCTACGACGAGCTGCGGGTGTTCCAACTGGTGGGTGAGCACCAGCGCGCCTGGCATGCGGGAGCCAGTCATTGGGCGGGCCGCGATAACGTCAACAGTCGCTCGATCGGCATCGAGATCGTTAACCTGGCCCGCGATGATGAGGGGTATTTACCTTCCCTGCCTATGATCCGGAGCAAGTCGAGGTACTGATCGCGCTGATCCACGACATTTGCGCGCGTCATCCGCAGATAGGCGCCACCGATATCGTCGGCCATGCGGATGTGGCGTTCTGGCGCAAAAGTGACCCAGGGCCACAGTTGCCCTGGCAGGGTTTGTTCAAGGCGGGCATTGGCGCCTGGTTTGATGAAGGCGCCAAGGGGGCCTATGAGCGGCGCTTTCGCATGGGGTTGCCGCAGGAAGTGGAGATCGAACGGGCCTTCCAGCGCTACGGCTACGCCCCGGCGAAAAACCGCCTGGCGTTCCAGCAGCGGGTGCGCGCCTTCCAGATGCACTTTCGGCCCGCCGACTATCGCGGGCAACTGGATATCGAGACCTGCGCGATTCTTTATGCGCTGAATGAAAAGTACACCAGTGCCGGTGAGTGACCGGTCATTTGCCGGTTTTTCGCAGGCATTGGTGTAAATCCCCACGCCGCTGATGCGTTTCCAGAACAGGAAATCCGTGCGCACGCCCTTTGGGGGCCAGACGTCAACGGGTTGGCAGTTTGGTCACCATCATCAGCGTATTGAGGGATCTAGAGATGTCAGTCGCTACCAGTCGCATTGAGGATTCGCTGGCATCGGCCAGCCCGACTCCAGCAGAAACGCTTTACCAGTTCGATGAATCACCGCTGCTGGCCCGCCAGCGCCAGCAGGAGTCCAATGCGCGCAGCTACCCCCGGCGCATTCCCCTGGCGCTCAAGCGGGCCAAGGGTATTTATGTCGAGGATGTTGAAGGCCGCAGCTTTATCGACTGCCTGGCCGGGGCCGGTACATTGGCGCTGGGCCATAACCATCCGGTGGTGATCGAGGCGATCCAACAGGTGCTGCTGGACGAGTTGCCCCTGCATACCCTGGACTTGACCACGCCGGTCAAGGATCAGTTTGTGCAAGACCTGTTCGGCCTGCTACCCGCTGAACTGGCGCGTGAGGCAAAGATCCAGTTTTGCGGCCCCACCGGCACCGATGCGGTGGAGGCCGCGCTGAAACTGGTGCGTACCGCCACGGGGCGCAGCACGGTGTTGTCGTTCCAGGGCGGTTATCACGGCATGAGCCAGGGCGCGTTGAGCCTGATGGGCAGCCTGGGGCCGAAAAAACCGTTGGGTGCCTTGCTGTCCAACGGTGTGCAGTTTTTGCCATTCCCCTATGACTACCGCTGCCCGTTCGGCCTGGGCGGGGCAGAAGGGGTCAAGGTCAACCTGCATTACCTGGAAAACCTGCTCACCGATCCGGAGGCGGGCGTATTGCTGCCGGCGGCAGTGATCGTCGAAGTGGTGCAGGGCGAGGGCGGTGTGATTCCGGCCGACCTCGACTGGCTGCGCGGCCTGCGGCGGATTACCGAGCAGGCCGGTGTGGCGCTGATTGTCGATGAGATCCAGAGCGGTTTTGGCCGCACCGGCAAGATGTTTGCCTTTGAGCATGCGGGCATTGTCCCGGATGTGGTGGTGCTGTCCAAAGCCATTGGTGGCAGTCTGCCGCTGGCGGTGGTGGTGTATCGCGAGTGGCTCGACACCTGGCTGCCGGGCGCCCATGCCGGTACCTTCCGTGGTAATCAGATGGCCATGGCGGCGGGTTCGGCAGTGATGCGCTACCTCAAGGAGCACAACGTCGCTGATCATGCGGCGGCCATGGGGGAGCGCCTGGCTGAGCACTTGCGCATCCTGCAGCGCGACTTCCCGCAACTGGGGGACATTCGCGGGCGTGGCCTGATGCTCGGGGTGGAACTGGTCAACCCGAGCGGCACGCCCGACGTCCAGGGCCACCCGCCGGTCCATCGGCAATTGGCGCCGCTGGTGCAGCGTGAATGCCTCAAGCGTGGGTTGATCCTGGAGCTGGGCGGGCGCCATGGCAGCGTGGTGCGTTTCCTTCCCCCTCTGGTCATCACCGCCGCACAAATCGACCGGGTGGCAGAGATCTTTGGGCGGGCGCTGGCGGCAGCCGTGGCGAGTCTCTAATTTTCCGCTGCTGTCGTACGTTCCTACATACATCAGCCACGCGCAGTGCGTGGCAGCCTTTGAGTGACGGAGAACCGCAATGACCTCAGTATTTGACCGCGAAGACATCCTGTTCCAGGTGGTGGTCAACCATGAAGAACAGTATTCCATCTGGCCCGACTACAAAGCCGTGCCAGAAGGCTGGCGCACCGTGGGTAAAAGCGGGATGAAGAAAGAGTGCCTGGCCTACATCGAAGAGGTGTGGACTGATATGCGGCCGTTGAGCCTGCGCCAGAAGATGGATGCCCAGGCAATCGCTGGCTGAACGCAAAAAAATGTGGGGGCGGGCTTGCCCGCGATGGCCATGAGTATCTACACAACTCTCTGATACTTCTGGGCTCTGGGTTTTGCGCTGATGTAGGGGGCATATCCATTGCTGCGGTAACGGCGGCCATGGGTTCCGCCCTTACGGCGGCTCACTTTTGAACAGCGCAAAAGTAAGCAAAACGCTCTTGCCCCACCACTCGGCACCTCGCCTAGGCTCGGTGTGCCCGTAATCCGACATTGATTTGGGGGGCCGCCGCGATGGGCCATCCATGGCCCAGCGCGGCTAAACCGGCGTCCTGCCGGTTTACCCCCCAAATCAATATCGGATGACGGCCAGCGTGGTTCAACGGGGCGCTAAGATCAAAATCACAAGCAGAGCGAGGCGGCCTGACAGCCGACCTGATCGTCGAATCGTGCGCGTGCCCCTTGTGGGAGCGGGCTTGCTCGCGAATGCGGTGGGTCAGTGATGGATATATTGACTGATACACCGCATTCGCGAGCAAGTCGCACCGCCGCTCCCACAGGGGAATGCAGCTTCGCGCTCTGGCGTTGCTGTTGCTCTGTTTTTGATCTGGCTTTTGATCTTAGGCGCCCCGTCAAACCACGATGGCCGCAGGCAGGTATTGCGTAGTGGGCACCCCGGCAGGATGCCGGGGTAGCCGCGACACGGCCATGGATGGCCGATCGCGGCGGGCCCACGGAGCAATGCCTGACTGCGGGCATGCCGAGCCTAGGCGAGGCACCGAGTGGTGGGGCAAGAGCGTTTTGCTTACTTTTGCGCTGTTCAAAAGTGAGCCGCCGTAAGGGCGGAACCCATACCCGCCGCGACCGCGGCAACGGATATGTACACATACTCAGAAGAGCGAGTTGTGTAGATACTCATGCCGCGATGGCCATGGGTATCTACACAACTTTCAGAAACTGACGAACTCCCCGTGGCGAGCGGGCTTGTCGGGACGCCGCATCGCCCGCGCTGGGCTGCGAAGCAGCCCCAAAAAGCCCCCCGCGTTTCTTCAGATAAACCGCGATGGCCGGGTTTAGGGCTGCTTTGCAGCCCAGAGCGGGCGATGCGGCGTCCCGACAAGCCCGCTCGCCACAACTGCGCTATCTGCCTGGATTTAGGCGTTGCGGCGTAGTTGTGTAGATACCTATGCCGCGATGGCAAAGTGTCAGTCGATACATTAGTTGACTGATACACCGCCATCGCGGGCAAGCCCGCTCCCACATAGGTATTGCAGTGCTTTCAGGGCGCCAAAGCCTTGATCACCTGATCCACATTCCCTTCCAGTTCCGCCACCGGGTCTGCGCCGTCAGTGCTCAGCACCAGCAGCTTCGATCCCCCCGCGCTGATGGCTGTTTTCACTGCCTCAGTCGGTTGACGATGGTGCACTACCAGTGCCACGTCGTTGTCCTTCAGGCTGGTCGTCAATGTTTGCAACGCCTCGGCGGACCATTCGGTATCCGGTCGCGGATCGGTGCTGACCAACTCCAGATTCAACCCACTCACCAGATAAGCAAAATGATCGCTCAGGCTGACCACGCTCAGGTTGTCGGCCTGGGCCAGGCGTGCCTCGCTGTCGGCAGTGAGCTTGAGCAGGCGTTGCTTGAGGCTGGCCAGGTTGCTGTCGATTTGTGCCTTGGCGCCAGGCGCCAGGCGGCTCAGGTCGGCGGCCATGACATCGGCCATGCGCCCCAGGTTGTTGCTCGATTGCCACGGCTGGCTGTTGAGGCCATCCACCGTCCCTGGTTGCAGGGCCACGCCCGGCAAACCACCGTCTACCGGGCGCGCGGCGTCCACTTCGACGATGCGGATATTGCTGCGTCGGGCCACTGGGTACAGCGGGTCATCCGGCCACAGCGAACGCAGGCCGATCGCGGCGTCGGCGTCCAGCGCCAGGGTGTGCAGGGCCGGCGCACCGCGGCCGGTAAAGTAGGAGGTCTGGCGCGAACCCGGCAGGTTGGCCGGGGCCGCGCGTTCAAGCTTGACCTGGGTGCCCTTGAGCAGGGTTTCGGCCAGGCCGTAGGTTACGGGCAAGGCCGCCAGGACCTTGACCGGTTTGGCCGATTGGGCGGCGGCCGGCAGTGGTTTGGCAGGGGCGGCTGCCAGCAGCGCAGGGCTGATCAGGCAAGCGATGGCCAGGGCCAGGGGGCGTAGAACAGGGCGCATTATCCAAGATTCCCTTTCAGGCTGGGGACCGTGCCGCGCGCAATGGCGGCCAGGGCGAAGGCGATGCCGGCGACAAGGATGATCGCGGCACCGGACGGGATGGGCAGGTCGAAGATGATCGGCAGCAGAATCCCGCACAGGGTGCTGACCGTGGCAATCACCACCGAGATCCAGAAGAACCCCTTGAGCGACTGGCTCAACAGGCGCGCCGCAGCGGCCGGAATCACCAGCAAGGCTCCCACCAGGATCGCGCCGATGACCTTGACTGCCGCCACGGTGATCAGGGTCACGAGGATCACGAACAGGTAGTCCAGGGTCTTCACGGCCACACCACGCACGGCGGCCAGCTGTGGGTTGAAGCTGGCGAGCATGATGCGGTTGTACAGCGGCAGCGCCAGGGCCATCACCAGTGACCCGACAATCGCCAGCACCAGCAGGTCATTGCCGTTGACGGTCAGGACCGAACCAAACAGCACGTTTTCCAGGATGTGTACGTTGATCTTGCCCGCCAGGATCAGCAACAGGCTTGCGCCCAGCGCCAGGGACACCGAGAGGAACACGCCGATCAGCGTATCGGGGGCCAGGCCGGTGCGGTTGCGCAGGTAGTTGAGCAGGATGCCGAACAACAGGCAGTAACCGAACAGGCTGCCGTAAGGCCCGGTGTAGGGTTCCCCCAGCAGAATGCCCACGGCCACGCCGGTGAGTGCGGCGTGGCCGACAGCTTCGGAGAAGAACGCAAAGCGCTTGACCACCACCAGCGTGCCCAGGCCACCCAGCACCGGGCCGATCAGCAGGCCGGCGAGCAGGGCGTTGACCACAAACCCATAGGCCAGGGCTTCCGGCAGGTAGCCGGAGGAGGCCCAGCCCTGGACCATCAAGCGAAAGGCTTCGTAGCTCATTGGGCTGCGCTCCGTGGGTGAGTGGAAAACAGCGTCAGCAGGCGCTCCGGGGTCAGTGCCTCTTTGGGCGTGGCGTCGAACAGCAAGCGGCGGTTCAGGCCGGTGACACGGTCCGCCAGGCGACCGACGGCCTCCAGGTCGTGTTCGATCCACAGCACGGTGATCCCGGCCTGGCGCCAGTCGCCCAGCAGGCGTTCGAACACCTGGATCCCGGCTTCGTCGAGGGCCGACATCGGTTCATCGAGCACCAGCAGTTGCGGCGCCGGGATCAAGCCCTGGGCCAGCAACACACGCTGGCGCTCACCGCCGGACAGCGCGCCCATGCGGCGCTTGCGCTTGTCTTGCATGCCCACGCGCTCCAGCGCCTCGCCAATTGCGCCGGCGTAATGCCGGGACAGGCCGAGAAAGGCCGGGCGCCGCTGGCACATCGCGGCCATGAAGTCATCGACGGTCATCGGCAGGCCCCGGTCGAATTCCAAGGCCTGGGGCACGTAGCCGATGGTGCCGGGAGTACCCGGCCAATGCAGGCTCAGTTGGCCCTGGTGCGGGGTCTGCCCCAGCAGCGTCTTGATCAGCGAGCTCTTGCCGCCGCCGTTGGGGCCGACCAGGGCGTGGATACTGCCCGGTTGCACCTGGAAGCTGACGTTATCGAGGATCGCGGTACGGCCCAGGGTCAGCGAGACGTTATCGAACTCAATCGTTGGGCCGATGCTGGCCACATTCAGATGTTCAGCCGCCGTCATGCCCCCGACTCCTGGATGGCGCGGACCACGGTATTGAGGTTGCCGGTCATTTCCACTTCATACTTCTCGGCGCTGTATTCCCCGTAGGAAATATGCGACAGCGGGTACAGCTTGACCCCCGACTCGCGCTGGATCGTATCGACGTAGGAGGACGGGAAATCCATCTCCGAGAAGATCACCTTCACGTCCAGCTCGCGCAGTTGGTCGATGGTTTTTTTCAGTTGGCTCGGGCTTGGCTCGATGCCATGGGCCGGTTCCACTACGGCGGTCACTTCCAGGCCGAACTCGCGCAACAGGTAGTCGTAGGCGGCATGCACCGTGGCCACGCGCAGGTCGGCGTTGGGCGCGCTGGTGAGTTTGGCCAGGGCATCGGCGCGCATCTGGCGCAGGCGCTTGCCATAGGCGCGGGCATTCTGGGTGTAGGTCTTGGCGTTGTCCGGGTCGAGCTTGCCCAGTTCCCGGGCGATGTTGTTGACCTGGGCAATGGAGGCGCTGATGGACAGGAAGGTGTGCGGGTTGACCACCTTGCCGGCGCCACGGGCCGCGTTGCCGGTGGCCGCCAGCAACGGCACATTGGCGTTGGCTTCTATCACCGGGATGTCCGGGCGCTCGCTGGTGGCGATCATGCGGTCGGCAAAGTCATCATGGCCAACGCCATTGAGCACGATCACGTCCAGGGTGCCAATGCGCTTGATATCTTCGGCGCGCGGCTCGTAGGCATGGGGGTTGAAGCCGGCCGGAATCAGCGGCACCACTTCGGCCTTGTCGCCGACGATGTTCGCCACGTAGCTGTAGTAAGGGTGCAGGGTGATACCGATACGCAGGCGCTTGGCCGCCTCGGCATTGGCCAGGGGGGTCAGCAAGACGCTGAACAGGCCCACCAGCAGCAGGCGGAGCAAGGGAGATGACATAGACATGGGTAATCGATCTTCTCTCGGAGACAGCGTGAATTCAGTGGCGATGCTGGCGGGTGACGCCAGCGTCGAATTGCGCAACGACCTGCTGCCAGCCAGCGGCGATCAGCCCCTGGTCGCTCAGGTCGGTGGGGGCAGCCAGATTGGCGCTGCGGTTGAGCCAGATATCCGGCTCGCTACCGTTCACGCGCATCAGCAGTGAACCGCTGGTGTCATTGGCCTGGCTCAAGCCCAGGTACGCAGAAGGCGCCAACAACTGCCAGCGGTGGTCACCGCGGCTGACCGAACTGGCGTCCTGGGCGAAGGGCGCGAAGCCTTCTTCGGCCAGTTGTGCGGGCGTCGGCAGCGCGCTTTGTTCCTGCGCCAGCAACTGGATTTCATCCAGGGTCACCCGCAGGTCGGCGTAGATGCCTTGCTCGGCGGCGCTCAAGTCGCGACGGGCGTCCAGTTGGTGGCTGGGCACAGCCGCGACTTCCTGGGTTTCGCCATGCAGCGACACCACGGTGCCGGCGACGGCCAGGATGATCAGGCACAGCAACAGGACGTAGAGGGTCTCGTGGCCGGCACCGGCCGGCCGGACAACCTGGGTGTTGCCTGGGCTCACGCGGGTCATGGTGCCTGGATATCCGCTTGGTCGATCTCGACAACGTGGCCGGGACCGGCGTCAAACAGCACGTAGAACTCGCTGGCAGGTTTCTTGAAGGTCAACGTCGAGTCGGCCCCCAGCTTGCCGGGCACCAGGATGGTTTCGTCGTAGCCGATCACATCCAGGGTCACGCCAGGCGCGCCGCTGCCATCGGAGAAGCCGCCAGTGCACTGGATCTGCTCGCCGGGGATTTCCTTGCATTCGCACATCGGGTTGTGGGCCAGGGCGTAGTTGCTCGCACCCAGGCTGAGGGCCAGCACGGCGCAGGTGCGGGTCAGGCGCAGTAGGTTCATGGTTTGACTCCTTGCTTGTTCAACCAGGCGACAGTGGCAGGCGAAGCCTGACTCAAGGGAATGGAAGCCTGTTGCATGCTGCCGTCCCAGCCTTCCATGGTGATCCACAGTTCGGCGTCGGGCGGGGTGCGTTCGGGGATTGGCAGGGCGGCGCCCATGCGGTACGGGGTACCGAAGAAAATCACTCCGGCGGCCCGCAGGCTGCGGGGTTTGCCGATGCGCAGGTAAGTGGCCTTGACCTGATCGCCACAGGTGGCGCACAGGGCGGCATTGAAGGATTTCATCGGCCCGGCCGGATTGGGGCGGGGCGCTTCATTGCGTAGCTCAGCCAGGGTGATGCTCCATGGGCCGACCTGCACCTCGCCTATCTCGCGCTCGCCCAGGCCGGCGTCGCCGCGAAACAGCGCGGCGTCGGCAAAGTACTTGGGCATAAAGCCCAGGGGTACCAGCAACAACAGGATATTGATGTGGAACCGCCATTTGAGCCAGAAGGCGCGCAGCGGCGAGGGCGCTTGTACGGTGGTGGCCTTGCTCATTACTTGCCCTCCGAAGTTTCAGCCTGCAGGGCGCCGATGGGGTTGGCTGGCGCAGGGTTGCGCGTAGCCTTGCTGCTGCGCTTGAGAGCGTGCAGCGTAGCCAGGGCGGTGCGCTTGCTCCAGATCAACAGACCGCTGAGCACCATCATGCTCAGCAACAGGCCGAAGAAGAACCAGACCAGCTTGATCCAGATCCCGCCAAAGTCGCCGGTGTGCAACGGGCGCATGGACTCGGTGACGAACTCCAGGCCCGAGCGGTCGGACAGCAGGTGTGTGGCGGCAATTTCACCGTTGTAGGGGTTGATATCGGCGGTCTGGAACATCAGCGGGTACCAGCCACGGCCGCCGATACTCAGGTGGCTGTAGGCATTGCTCGGCAGGCCGACGAAGCTGACGTCGAACCCCGGGATGCGCTGGCTGGCGATGTTGATGGCATCGTCCAGCGCGATCGTCGGTGGCGGTACGCCAGGCGCCGACAACGGCACTTTGTCCCGGGCGATCACCGGCACGACGGCCTCGCTGGAGATGGTGATCTGGTTGTCCGAGAGAATCGCCTGGATCAAGAACCAGGTGCCGGTGATGGAGATCACTGCGATAAACCAGATCGACCAGATGCCGCTCAGACGGTGGAAATCCCCCCAGAAAATCCGCGCGCCGTGCTTGAAACGCAGGGTGGGCTTGAAGAAACCTTTCCAGAACCGCTTGTACACCACCAGGCCAGTGACCAGCGACGCGAGCATCGGCAACCCGAGGAATGACACCAGGTACCAGCCCCAACTGAAGCCATTGGTGAACGGCACCAGCCACCAGCCATGCAGGGCGCGGGTGAACTGGCGGAAGTTGAACGATGGGCTGATGCCCTGGATGACTCCCGTATACGGGTTGACGTAGACCGCCACGGAGCGGCCATCGGGGTAGCTGATGTCGACGTCGAGGGCAAAGTGCGACTCGTCCGGACGGACGATGGACTCGACAATGGCCTTGGGCTCGGCCTGCTTGATCGCAGCCAGGATTTGGTCGTAAGTGAGCAGTTCGGCATCGTCCGACGGCTTGCTGGCGCGCATTTCCGGGTTGGCCAGCCACACGATTTCCTGGCTGACCACCGCCAGGGTCCCGGTGACGCAGACGATCAGTACGAAGAACCAGATGGGCAATGCCAGCCAGCTGTGTACGAGAAACCAGAGTTTGGAGCGTGACTTCTTCGACATGTCTAGGAGGGTCTTGATCGGAGGGGGGCAGAAAAGGCCCGGGAAAGGCCGGTCGTAGCTTTTGCTTACGCGACGGGCTGTATCTAAGTTAAGACGGATGAGAATCGCAAAACCCTAAGGCGGAAATGAAAGCAAATGTTTCCAATGCGCAACAAACACCTGTAGGCCCTGGCTCGCCAGCGAAAATCTCCAACGATTACGCGGGTTACCTGTTGCTATTGCTCTCGGGTTTTTCGCCGGCAAGCCGGCTCCTACAGGTGATTGGGGTTAGGCGAACAGCTCCTTGGCGCGCTGGCGGATCTGTTCCTCGGTCAATTCTTCGGTATGGGTGGCAAGGAACCAGACATGCCCGAAGGGATCTTTCACTGTGCCCGAGCGATCACCGTAGAACCGATCCTCGGGTTCGCAAATGCCTGTACCGCCGGCCGCGATCGCTTGTTTGTACTGCGCGTCGACGTCCGCCACATAGAGGTGCAAGCCAACACTGGCAGGATGCTCTCCAGGGGTGCCAAGCGGCGTTTCGGCACAAGGTGACGCCAGCATGATCGGCGAGTCGCCAATGCGCAGCTCGGCATGGCCGACCTTGCCATCGGGCATGTCCAGGCGCATGACAACGGTGGCACCGAAGGCCTTCTTGTAGAACTCGATGGCTTCAGCGGCCTTGTCGATACCCAAGTAGGGCGTGATGCTGTGATAGCCCTCGGGGATAGGTTTGACGCTCATTTCGCTCTCCTTGATGGTTGTTCAGGGGCCCGGTTTTTCCGGTTTCCTCACTATAGGCCAAGTTTTTCGTCGCCTCCTGGCAGCCGACGACCGTGCTGTAACGGCGTCCTGAACATTTTCTCGAACAGAGGCTTGACCTTGACTTAACTAGAGGTCTTACCCTGCATGGCACCTACAACTAAAGGGGATTTGTCATGCAGACTTGCGCGAAAAGTCATGGGTTTACCCAATTAATCGAGTTTCAGATCGAGCCTCGCCAGCAGTCCGCCCTGGTGTCGGCGCTGTCTGAGCAGACCGAGCGCCTGGCCCAAGGCCATGAGGGTTTTTTGAGTGCCAGTGTGCAGGTCAGTGATGATGGACGGCGCGTGCTCAACTACCTGCAATGGCAGACCCGCGAAGATGGCGATGCGGCGTTCAATCGCCTGGAGTGCGAGGGCGGGGACTTCTGGACCTTGATTTGCGCCCACCAGGCTACGGCCGTGACCTTCGGTTCATTCCAAGTGCTGCGCAGTATCGAGCGCAGCGCCGACAATGCACTGGCGTGCAACTTATATCGATAGATGCAACATGCGTTCGCCTTGTAGGTTTTCCCCGGGGCGGCGCTTGTTGACCGCCAGTTCGCCGATCTTGATCAGGCGTGTGCGCGTGACATTGCGGCTCAGGCCCAGCAGGTTGGCGGTGTGCACCTGGTTGTAGTGGCTGAAACGGTAGGCGGCGCGTAGCAGCGCGTCTTCGACCTTCTCATGGAGTGCGCCGGCCTGTTCGTCAAACAGCTTCTGGAAGGCCCGCTCCAATAAGGCTTCGGCACTATTGTCGACCCCGTGCTGGCTGTCGTCCTGGCGCTCGATACGCATATTCGAGAGGCGCAGGTCGTCGCGCTCGATCACACCGTTGCGGCAAATCAGCAAGGTGTGATGAATGACGTTTTCCAACTCGCGGATATTGCCCGGCCAACTGTAGCTCCTGAGCTTTTGCTCGGCCTCGGGGCTGATGGTGATGGGGCCGTAGCCCAGGCGCTGGCTGTAGGCGTCGATAAAGTGGCGGGTCAGGGGCAGGATGTCGCCGGGGCGTTCGCGCAACGGGCTTAGTTCCAGGCTGACCACGTCCAGGCGGTAATACAGGTCCTCACGGAAATGCCCGGCGTTGATGGCCTTTTCCAGTTGCACATTGGTCGCCGCCAGTACCCGCACGTCAATGGCAATGCTCTTGCGTGAGCCCAGGCGCACCACTTCGCGCTCCTGCAGGACGCGCAGCAGCTTGACCTGGATGGCCATGGGCAGATCACCGATCTCATCGAGGAACAAGGTGCCGCCGTCGGCCTCTTCGAACCAGCCGGCCTTGGCGCTGAGGGCGCCAGTGAACGCGCCTTTTTCATGGCCGAATAACTCCGCTTCCACCAGGGATTCGGAAAAGGCCCCACAATTGACCGCCACGAAGGGCCGGTTGCGCCGGGCGCTGAGGTTGTGGATGTGGCGGGCCACCAGTTCTTTACCGGTGCCGGTTTCGCCGATGATCAGCACGCTGGCTTCGCTGGGTGCCACTTGCTGGATATGCGCGAGCAGGGCCTGGGACTTGGGGTCTTCGAAGACTTGCGCGGTGGCGCGAATCGACGTGGCGAGGGCGGGCGAGGGCGGTAGGGTCAAAAGCTGCATGGGCACCTCTAGGAATAGAACGTTGGCGTCGGCAGGGACTGGTTCAAGGCCCAGTCGCCCAATTCGTGGAGTTTGTAGTCCACCGGGTCGTGCAGGCTTTGGGTGCGCAGGTTGCGCCAGTGGCGGTCCAGGCGCAGCGAGGCGTGGGTGGAGCGGGCGCCGGTGACCTCAAACAGGCGGCTGCACAGCTCCAGGCCGTTGCGGGTGGCGGCGACCTTGGCCGTGGCGATGGCAATCGCCAGTTGCCCACGCTCGTGTTCGCTCAAGGCAGGGCCCTTGGCCCAGGCCTGGTCCAGCAGCTCGGCGGCCCGTTGTACCAGTAGGCGCACGCCTTCGAGTGCGACCCAGAATTCGCCGTAGTGGCTGAGCACATAAGGGTCCTGACGCACATCCTGGACGCTGGATTTATGCCAGGGCCGTGTTTCGGCGAGGGTGTAGCCACGCGCTTCCTCAAACGCGCCTTCGGCAATGCCGAGGAACATTTGGGTGAACGTCAGTTGGGCAATCAGCGGACGCAGGCAGGCAAACGGCGTGCTCAGGGGGCCGGGGTCCAGCAACAGTTCCGACTCTTCGACCCTGACGCGCTCGAAGCTGGTGCTGCCGCTGTCGGTCTGGCGTTGGCCGATACTGTTCCAGTCGTTGTGCACGGTGATGCCGCTGCGTGCGCTGGGGATGGCGGCGATCAGCAGCTTGCCGCCGGCGCTTTCGTCGACTGCCGAGGCGATCAGCATCTGTGAGTCGCTGGCGCCGGAGCAGAAGCTCTTTTTTCCGGAGAATTCGCGCCAGCCGCCAAAGTCCTTGACCACCGTGCGCGTATCCAGGGGGTTGAGGGCATTGCCCCAGAACCAGTGCTTGCGGGCGGTCTGTTCGAACCAGGGCTGCCATTGCTCCGGGCGGGAAAACAGGCGCACGGTGGCCAGCATCAGATGATGGAAGCCGAACACGTGGGCGATGGAGCTGTCGACCTTGGCGAACTCGCGCACGACCTCCAGGGTTTCGCTCCAACGTGCGCCAAGGCCGCCGTACTGGGTGGGAATGCTCAGTGCCAGCAGGCCACTGTGGCGCAGGGCATCGCGCTCGGCCTTGGGCGTGCCGCCGCGCTCGTCACGCTCTACGGCGCTGAGGGCGAACTCGGCGGCCAGCAGCTTGGCGGTTTGCAAAGGGGATGGCAGGACGCTATGGGGTTTGGCTGGCACGCGGTGCTCCAGAAAAAATCACATGCGCTGTAGGCACCGGCATGCCGGCTCCTACAAAGGTGGGTCAGGCTTTTGCGGTGGCAGGCAGCACATCGTTGGCGATCATTTCGCCGAACGGCCCGGTAAGGTTGGTGATGCCGCGTCCGGCCAGGCTGGCGTAGGGTTCGGGCAGCAGCGGGAATACCAGCTCGGCAAAGCGATAGGCTTCTTCCAGGTGCGGGTAGCCGGAGAAGATGAAGCTCTCGATGCCCAGGTCGGCGTATTCCTTGATCCGCTCGGCCACTTGTTGTGGGTTGCCTACCAGCGCGGTGCCGGCGCCTCCGCGTACCAGGCCGACGCCGGCCCACAGGTTGGGGGCGATTTCCAGGTTGTCGCGCCGCCCATCGTGCAGGGCGGCCATGCGGCGCTGGCCTTCGGAGTCAAAGCGCGAGAAGGATTTTTGCGCGGCGGCGATGGTCTCGTCGCTGATGTGTTCGATCAACTTGGCTGCTGCCTGCCAGGCTTCGTCTTCGGTTTCGCGCACAATCACATGCAGGCGGATGCCGAACTTGACGGTGCGACCATGGCGCGCCGCACGTTCGCGTACATCGGCGAGTTTCTCGGCGACGGCTGCGGGCGATTCGCCCCAGGTCAGGTACACGTCGACCTGTTCGGCGGCGAGGTCGTGGGCCGCATCGGACGAGCCGCCGAAGTATAGCGGTGGGTAAGGTTTCTGAACCGGCGGATAGAGGGCCTTGGCGTTCTGCACCTTCAGGTGTTTACCTTCAAAGTCGACGGACTCGCCTTGCAATACTCGACGCCAGATCTTGAGGAATTCATCGGTCACCTCATAACGTTCACTGTGGTCGAGGAAGCTGCCGTCACCGCGGTTTTCATCGGGATCGCCGCCGGTCACCACGTTGATCAGCAGGCGGCCGTTGGACAGGCGGTCGAGGGTGGCGGCCATGCGCGCGGACACGGTGGGCGAGATGATCCCCGGGCGGATTGCCACCAGGTAGCGCAGGCGTTCGGTCAAGGGCACTAGTGCCGAGGCAATCACCCAGGAGTCTTCGCAGGAGCGGCCGGTGGGAATCAGCACGCCGTGGTAGCCGAGGTTATCGGCGGCCTGGGCTACTTGCTTCAGATAGTTGAGGGTGACTGGGCGCGCACCCTGGGTAGTCCCCAGGAAATGGCCGTCGCCATGGGTCGGAAGAAACCAGAAAACATCCATGACAAGTCCTTGAGCGATGTTCAACAGAGAGTGTTGCCCGGCCAACAGTTGTGGAAACAACAGTTGCGGCGTTGGGGGACCGTTATAGAACGTCTGGTTTATTCCGTAAACGAACGTATTTCTCTATTTATAGATCCATAAGGAATATGTCGGATTGGCTGATAGCGACTATCACAGCGGATGATTTTTCCCTGCAAAGGCGTGGGAGTAGCCTGTGTTCATTGCCTTGACGCCCGATTCGCAGGACCTTCGCCATGAACCACTACCTCACTGTTGCCTTGTTGCTGGTTGCCTCTTTGCTTGCCGGTTGTGCCTCCCCTCCGGCACCCGAGTTGCGCCCCTACACCGCCGAGGAGGCCAGGCAATTGGCGATGGAAGGGCTTAACCGCCGTGGCTTGTCGTTTGACGAATATCAACAGAAGAAAGCCGAGCTGTCTGCCCAGCCACAGACACCTTTTGGCTTTGATCGCCAGGGTGAAATGAATGCAGAGCGCAACGTGATGTTGCATGACCGTCCCAGCTAAAAGCGTTGGCGGTGGTCCCGAGCCCGAAGTTCTTCGCAGGAACTTCGGGCTTTTTGTTTTCCATCCTTTTCATCGAGCCTGTTAAGCTCAATTTCAGGAGCGTTCCTACGCACTTTTCAATTCTTTAACGGCATCCGATCGGGTTAACCTGACGATCTCTGTACTGGTCGCTGCCCCTGGGACGCTGATCTCGGGAACATGCTCTGCGGGTCTTTAAACGTCATGAATAAACGTCCTTTGTATTTCGACTACGCCGCCACCACACCGGTGGATGAGCGGGTCATCCAGGTCATGGTCGAGTGCCTGGGTTTCAATGCCAATTTCGGTAACCCCGCATCCAGCTCCCATGCGTTTGGCCAACAGGCCCGGCACACGGTCGAGCAGGCGCGTCGGCAGGTGGCGGAGCTGGTCGGCGCCCAGCCCGAACAGATCGTCTGGACCTCGGGCGCCACCGAATCCAACAACCTGGCGCTCAAGGGCGTGGCCCAGGCGCGGAGCGTGGCCGGTGGTCATATCGTCACCAGCCAGATCGAGCATAAGGCGACGCTGGACACCGCGCGCCAATTGCAGGAGGCCGGGGTTGCCGTGACCTACCTGGTGCCGGACGCCGATGGCCTGATCACCGCCGAGGCGGTCAGCCAGGCACTGCGTGAAGACACGTTCCTGGTGTCGTTGATGCTGGTCAACAACGAACTGGGTACGCTCAACGACATCCCGGCCATTGGCGCGCGAGTGCGTGAGCATGGCGCACTGCTGCATGTGGATGCGGCGCAAGGGGCGGGCAAGGTCGAGATCGACCTGGCGCGCTGGTCGGTCGACCTTATGTCGTTTTCTGCACACAAGCTGTATGGCCCCAAAGGCATCGGTGCGTTGTATGTCGGGCCGCGGGCGCAGCAGAACGTCACCGCACAGATCCACGGGGGTGGTCATGAAGGTGGGCTGCGCTCGGGTACCCTGGCGACCCACCAGATTGCAGGCATGGGCAGTGCCTTTGCGTTGGCCGGGCAATTTTTTGCTGAAGAGTCGGCGGGGATTGTCGCCCTGCGCCAGCGTCTGCTGGAGCAAGTGCTGGCTATCCCCGGCGTGCGCCTGAACGGCAGTGCCACCCAGCGTATTCCCCACACCTTGAGCCTGACGTTCAGCGAGGGTGAGTTCAATTCGGCGGCCTTGAGCGCCGGTATCGCGTTTTCGGCGACCTCTGCCTGTAATTCGGCAAGCAATGCGCCGTCCCATGTTCTGCTTGCCCTGGGACATGATGCGCGCAGCGCCGGTCGCACCATTCGCCTGAGCTTGGGGCGCTTTACCACCGAGCAGGATATCGATCAGGCGGTGCAATTGATCAAGAGCTCGCTGGCCAGCGCACCGGCCTTCTGGGCGGTTTGAAACATATAAAAATTATTAGTGGTTAGCAGGAGACAAGATGAGTACGCAGCCTTTGACCCATGGAACGGTTCCCCAGCGCCTGGCGCATACCCGCGAGTTGATGCAGCGCGAGGGCATCGATGCCCTGCTGGTGCCATCGGCCGATCCGCACCTGTCCGAATACCTGCCGGGTTACTGGCAGGGGCGGCAGTGGTTGTCGGGGTTTCATGGGTCGGTAGGCACGCTGATCGTCACCGCTGATTTTGCCGGTGTCTGGGCTGACAGCCGTTACTGGGAGCAGGCGAGCAAGGAGCTGGGCGGCAGCGGTATTGAGTTGGTGAAGCTGCAACCGGGGCAGCCCGGCCCGTTGGAATGGCTGGGTGAGAACACTCCTGAAGGTGGGGTAGTTGCAGTGGACGGCGCGGTGATGGCCGTTGCATCGGCCCGCACCCTGGGCAGCAAGTTGGCGGAGCGTGGCGCTCGCCTGCGTACTGATATCGATTTGTTGAGTGAGGTCTGGACTGACCGTCCGGAGCTGCCAAACCAGCCGATCCACCAGCACCTGCCGCCCCAGGCCACCGTCAGCCGAGGGGAAAAGCTCGCGGCACTGCGCGCCAGCCTGAAGGACAAAGGCGCGGATTGGCATTTCATTGCCACCCTGGATGACATTGCCTGGCTGTTCAACCTGCGCGGTGCAGATGTTTCGTTCAACCCGGTGTTTGTGTCGTTCGCCCTGATCAACCAGCAGCAGGCAACGCTATTTGTTGCCCTCGGCAAGGTCGATGCCTCGTTGCGTGGGGTGCTGGAACAGGATGGCGTGACACTGCGTGACTACAGTGAAGTGGCGGCGGCCCTGGCTGAAGTGCCGGACGGTGCCAGCCTGCAGGTGGATCCAGCACGCGTGACTGCCGGGTTGCTGGATAACCTGGGCAGTGGCGTCAAGCTGGTGGAAGGGCTCAACCCGACCACGCTGGCCAAGTCCCGCAAAAGCCTGGCGGATGCCGAGCATATTCGCCGGGCGATGGAACAGGATGGCGCGGCCTTGTGCGAGTTTTTCGCCTGGCTGGACTCTGCACTGGGGCGCGAGCGCATCACTGAGCTGACGATCGATGAACACCTGACTGCCGCACGAACCCGGCGCCCCGATTATGTGTCGCTGAGTTTCAATACCATCGCCGCGTTCAACGGCAATGGCGCGATGCCCCATTACCACGCCACGGAAGAAGAGCACGCGGTGATCGAGGGTGATGGCCTGCTGTTGATCGATTCAGGTGGCCAGTACCTGGGCGGCACCACTGATATCACGCGCATGGTGCCAATTGGCACGCCGAGCGAAGAGCAGAAGCGCGATTGCACCCGTGTGCTCAAGGGCGTGATTGCCTTGTCGCGCGCGCAATTTCCCAAGGGCATTCTCTCTCCGTTGCTGGACGCCATCGCCCGTGCGCCGATCTGGGCCGAAGGTGTGGATTACGGTCATGGCACCGGTCACGGGGTTGGCTACTTTCTCAATGTCCATGAAGGCCCGCAGGTGATTGCCTACCAGGCTGCGGCCGCGCCGCAAACCGCGATGCAGCCGGGAATGATCACTTCCATTGAACCGGGCACTTATCGTCCGGGGCGTTGGGGGGTGCGTATCGAGAACCTGGTGTTGAACCGGGAGGCGGGTAAGACCGAGTTCGGTGAGTTCCTCAAGTTCGAAACCCTGACTCTGTGCCCGATCGATACCCGTTGCCTGGTACCGTCATTGTTGACGATCGAGGAGCGGCAGTGGTTCAACGACTACCACGCTGAGGTGCGTCAACGCTTGAGCCCGTTGCTCAGTGGCGCCGCGCTTGAGTGGTTGCAAGTGCGTACGGCTGCGATATAAGGGCTGACTGCTCGCAGGTCTGGGCCTGCGAGCGGGATGCTGGTGTTAACTCAAGGCTTCGCGGACAAAATCCAGGCGATCCTGGCCGAAGAACAGCTGTTGACCGACAAACAGGCTAGGCGCACCAAACACGCCACGGGCAATCGCTTCTTCGGTCTTGTGCTTGAGGGCGTCCTTTACTGCCTCATCCTGGGCCAGTTCCAGTACCTGGGCAGGGTCAAAGCCGTGTTCTGCCAAGACCGCTGCTACCACTGCCGGATCCCCCAGGTTGCGTCCATCCACCCATAACGCTCGGAACAGGCAGTCGATGAAGTCGATAAAACGCTCTGGCTGGCGTAGTTGAATGCCGGTAACGGCGCGCATCAGTGTCAGGGTGTTGATGGGGAAGTGCGGGTTGAACTTGAGGGGCACACCGTAACGCTTGGCGTAGCGTGCCAGGTCTTGCAGCAGATAGCGGCCTTTGGCCGCAATGGTGATGGGCGAGGCATTGCCGGTGGCTTTGAAGATGCCGCCCAGCAGGATCGGCTGGTACACCAGTTGGCTGCCGGTTTCAGCACAGATACCGGGCAGTTGGGTGTAGGCCAGGTAGGTGGTGGGGCTGCCGAGGTCGAAGAAAAATTCCAGGGTTTTGTTCATGTCGGATGCTCGCTGCTTATTGTTATGTAGGCGTGCTTACCAGGTTTCGTTCCAGGGGCGCAGGTCCAGTTCGAAGGTCCAGGCGTCCCGTGGCTGGCTGTGCAGGTGCCAATAGTTGTCGGCGATATGCTCTGGATCAAGGATGCCATCCTGGTCCTTGAGTGCGTATTTGGTTGGGAAGTTGTCGCGGATGAAGTCGGTGTCGATGGCGCCATCCACTACCACGTGGGCTACATGGATGTTCATCGGGCCAAGCTCGCGCGCCATGCTTTGAGCGAGGGCGCGAATGCCGTGCTTGGCGCCGGCGAAGGCAGCGAAGCCGGCGGCGCCGCGTAACCCGGCTGTGGCACCGGTAAACAGGATAGTCCCGCGCTGGCGGGTCACCATGCGCTTGGCCACTTCCCGGGCATTCAGGAAGCCTGAGAAGCAGGCCATCTCCCAGATCTTGAAATATTTGCGTGCGGTTTCTTCGAGGATGCTGCAAGGCACATTGGCGCCGATGTTGAACACGAAGGCTTCAATCGGACCCAGTTCGCTTTCGATCTGCTCGATCAGCGCGATCACCTCATCCTCCTTGCGTGCATCACAGGCAAAGCCGTGGGCCTCGCCACCGGCCGCTTGAATACTCTCCACCAGAGGCTGCAGTTTGTCGGCACTGCGTCGGGTGACGCAGGCCACATAACCTTCACGGGCAAAACGCTTGGCGATGGCGCCGCCTGTAGCGTCGCCTGCGCCGACGACCAGCACGATTTTCTTATTTTCAGTCATGGGAAGCCCTTTAGTAAACGGTCGTTAACTAAACGCACGTTATGCTACGCTTCGGCAGGCGTCAAGGTGGTGAATTCATGGGGAGAAGCGATGCGCTATTCAGTCAGTCACAAGCAGCAAACCAGAGATAAGCTCCTGCAGAGCAGCGCGGCCCTGGCTAAAAAAGAAGGGTTTGCCAGTGTTGGCGTGGATGGTTTGATGAAGGCCATTGGCTTGAGTGGAGGGGCGTTCTATAGCCATTTTTCCTCCAAGGACGCGTTGTTCAGCTCAATCGTCGAGCACGAGTTGAGCCAAAGCCTTGCGCGTTTGGGGGAAGGGGAGGTGCAGAGTCGAGAGCGCCTGGACCGCTGCCTCAAGATCTATTTGAGCATGGCCCACGTGGAGCAGGTGCAAGACGGGTGCGCATTGCCGAGCATGGGGGCGGAGATTGCTCGTGCTGATATAGCTGTACGCCAGCAGGCGCAAGAGTGGATTTGTCGGTTGCAGGCCAACTGGGCACGGACTTTGGAGAGTGACAGCTTGGCCTGGGCGATGTTGTCCCAGTGCGTGGGGGCACTGGTGGTGGCTAGAATGATGGTTGACCCGGACGTTCAGGCGCGGGTGCTTTCATCGAGCTATAAAGAGCTCAGCCAGAGGATCGCCCAGCCATGACTACTTACTTGCAGAGCACGATCATGCTGCGGCTGGTATAGCCGGCAGGGTTGATACCGAAAGGGTAGTCACCTGGCTCTTCGGTGTTGTCGCCGGACTTGGCGATCACCCGATAGCCCTTCTTGCCGCACGAGTTGGCTGCGCTGGTGTAGCACTGATCCCAGGAGGAGGACAGGCCAGAGCAGTTGATATGCAGCCCTTTCTTTCCGCGTTTGACTTCGGTCTTGGTGGTTGCGGCACATCCCGCCAGGGCGATGACGACAAGCACTATCAAAATTCGCTTCATTACCATCCTTAATAGCCGCGCCGTTGGAATGCCCGATGCTGGCTTTGCTCGCTCTCAAGTCTAGCGTTCGTGGATGTCCTTATTCGAAAATCTCCATGACTGACACTGAGTTACGGCCTAAACATGGCCTAATTGAGCGGCAAATGCCAGAGCTTCGTTAAATCCTGTCTCAATCTGCCGCGACGATTGGCTTTGACTGGCTGCGCATGGTCAGCGTTGCACCCACGGAAGCCAGGATAATGCAGGCGATCGCGAGCCATTGGGCCAGGGACAGGTATTCCTGAAGGAAAAACAGACCGGAAAGCGCGCCGAATGCGGGCTCGATACTCATCAAGGTACCGAAGGTGCGTGCGGGCAGTCGGGTCAGAGCGACCATCTCCAGGGTATAGGGAAGGGCAGTTGAAAGAATCGCCACGCCAATAGCGATGGGAATCAGCGCGGGTGTCAGCAGGGCGCTACCGGCATGGACGATACCGATAGGGGCCACGAACAGTGCGGCGATCATTACGCCAAGTGCGGCTGTTTGGACGCCGTTGTCCGCGCCAGCTTTTTGCCCGAACAGAATATAGAGTGCCCAGCAGATACCCGCCCCCAAAGCGTAGGCCGCCCCGGTCAAGTCGATGCCTTGACTGGCTTCACCAACCGGTATCAAGAGCAGTAGGCCGATGATGGCCAAGGCGATCCACAGGAAGTCAACGGCGCGCCGCGAGGCATAGATGGCCACGGCCAGTGGCCCGGTGAACTCCAGGGCCACTGCAATTCCCAATGGCACAGTGCGTAATGACATATAGAAGAGGAAGTTCATGCCGCCAAGCGCCATCCCGTAGACGATGACGGTGCGCAGTGACTTGGCGGTGAGTTTTGCGCGCCAGGGACGAAGCAACAGCAGCATGATGATGCTGGCGAAAACCAGGCGCAGCGTAGTGGTGCCTTGGGCGCCGACAATCGGGAACATGCTTTTGGCCAGCGACGCACCTGACTGGATCGAGGCCATGGCGATGAGCAGCAGGCCGACAGGGAAAAGTGCGGAGCCCAGGCTGCGGGATGAGGTGGTCATTGGGGGTGTTTGTCCAGGTCATATAAAGGCAGAAGCCACTATGATGATCAACTGGTTCGGAATGGGCAATATATTGCTCAAATTTGTGCGTGCTATCTGTAGAGCGAAGAGGCTTTGAGTATTTCGATAGAAAAACCAAATTAACGGTTGACGGCGAATTATATCTGTCTATAATTCGCCCCACTTCCGGCGCAGTCGAAACGGAAAACTCCTTGGTAAACAATGAGTTATGCGAGATTCGACAGCAAGTTGCTTCAGTTCATCGAAGCCAAAAGGAAGTTGAAAAAGAGGTGTTGACAGCAGCGTGTAACGCTGTAGAATTCGCCTCCCGCTGACGAGAGATCGGAAGCGCAAGTGGTTGAAGTTGTTGAGGAAAACCTCGAAAGCTTCTGAAAATAACCACTTGACAGCAAATGAGGCTGCTGTAGAATGCGCGCCTCGGTTGAGACGAAAGATCTTAGCCAACCGCTCTTTAACAACTGAATCAAGCAATTCGTGTGGGTGCTTGTGGAGTCAGACTGATAGTCAACAAGATTATCAGCATCACAAGTTACTCCGCGAGAAATCAAAGATGTAACCAACGATTGCTGAGCCAAGTTTAGGGTTTCTTAAAAACCCAAAGATGTTTGAACTGAAGAGTTTGATCATGGCTCAGATTGAACGCTGGCGGCAGGCCTAACACATGCAAGTCGAGCGGTAGAGAGAAGCTTGCTTCTCTTGAGAGCGGCGGACGGGTGAGTAATGCCTAGGAATCTGCCTGGTAGTGGGGGATAACGTTCGGAAACGGACGCTAATACCGCATACGTCCTACGGGAGAAAGCAGGGGACCTTCGGGCCTTGCGCTATCAGATGAGCCTAGGTCGGATTAGCTAGTTGGTGGGGTAATGGCTCACCAAGGCGACGATCCGTAACTGGTCTGAGAGGATGATCAGTCACACTGGAACTGAGACACGGTCCAGACTCCTACGGGAGGCAGCAGTGGGGAATATTGGACAATGGGCGAAAGCCTGATCCAGCCATGCCGCGTGTGTGAAGAAGGTCTTCGGATTGTAAAGCACTTTAAGTTGGGAGGAAGGGTTGTAGATTAATACTCTGCAATTTTGACGTTACCGACAGAATAAGCACCGGCTAACTCTGTGCCAGCAGCCGCGGTAATACAGAGGGTGCAAGCGTTAATCGGAATTACTGGGCGTAAAGCGCGCGTAGGTGGTTAGTTAAGTTGGATGTGAAATCCCCGGGCTCAACCTGGGAACTGCATTCAAAACTGACTGACTAGAGTATGGTAGAGGGTGGTGGAATTTCCTGTGTAGCGGTGAAATGCGTAGATATAGGAAGGAACACCAGTGGCGAAGGCGACCACCTGGACTGATACTGACACTGAGGTGCGAAAGCGTGGGGAGCAAACAGGATTAGATACCCTGGTAGTCCACGCCGTAAACGATGTCAACTAGCCGTTGGGAGCCTTGAGCTCTTAGTGGCGCAGCTAACGCATTAAGTTGACCGCCTGGGGAGTACGGCCGCAAGGTTAAAACTCAAATGAATTGACGGGGGCCCGCACAAGCGGTGGAGCATGTGGTTTAATTCGAAGCAACGCGAAGAACCTTACCAGGCCTTGACATCCAATGAACTTTCTAGAGATAGATTGGTGCCTTCGGGAACATTGAGACAGGTGCTGCATGGCTGTCGTCAGCTCGTGTCGTGAGATGTTGGGTTAAGTCCCGTAACGAGCGCAACCCTTGTCCTTAGTTACCAGCACGTAATGGTGGGCACTCTAAGGAGACTGCCGGTGACAAACCGGAGGAAGGTGGGGATGACGTCAAGTCATCATGGCCCTTACGGCCTGGGCTACACACGTGCTACAATGGTCGGTACAGAGGGTTGCCAAGCCGCGAGGTGGAGCTAATCCCACAAAACCGATCGTAGTCCGGATCGCAGTCTGCAACTCGACTGCGTGAAGTCGGAATCGCTAGTAATCGCGAATCAGAATGTCGCGGTGAATACGTTCCCGGGCCTTGTACACACCGCCCGTCACACCATGGGAGTGGGTTGCACCAGAAGTAGCTAGTCTAACCTTCGGGAGGACGGTTACCACGGTGTGATTCATGACTGGGGTGAAGTCGTAACAAGGTAGCCGTAGGGGAACCTGCGGCTGGATCACCTCCTTAATCGACGACATCAGCTGCTCCATAAGTTCCCACACGAATTGCTTGATTCATTGAAGAAGACGAAAAGAAGCAGCCCGAAATTGGGTCTGTAGCTCAGTTGGTTAGAGCGCACCCCTGATAAGGGTGAGGTCGGCAGTTCGAATCTGCCCAGACCCACCAATTTTGTGTGGGAAACGCCTGTAGAAATACGGGGCCATAGCTCAGCTGGGAGAGCGCCTGCCTTGCACGCAGGAGGTCAACGGTTCGATCCCGTTTGGCTCCACCACTACTGCTTCTGTTTGTATAAAGCTTAGAAATGAGCATTCCATCGTTGTGATGGTGAATGTTGATTTCTAGTCTTTGACTAGTTCGTTCTTTAAAAATTTGGGTATGTGATAGAAAGATAGACTGAACGTTACTTTCACTGGTAACGGATCAGGCTAAGGTAAAATTTGTGAGTTCTCTTAGTTGAGAAATTCGAATTTTCGGCGAATGTCGTCTTCACAGTATAACCAGATTGCTTGGGGTTATATGGTCAAGTGAAGAAGCGCATACGGTGGATGCCTTGGCAGTCAGAGGCGATGAAAGACGTGGTAGCCTGCGAAAAGCTTCGGGGAGTCGGCAAACAGACTTTGATCCGGAGATGTCTGAATGGGGGAACCCAGCCATCATAAGATGGTTATCTTACGCTGAATACATAGGCGTAAGAGGCGAACCAGGGGAACTGAAACATCTAAGTACCCTGAGGAAAAGAAATCAACCGAGATTCCCTTAGTAGTGGCGAGCGAACGGGGACTAGCCCTTAAGTGGCTTTGAGATTAGCGGAACGCTCTGGAAAGTGCGGCCATAGTGGGTGATAGCCCTGTACGCGAAAATCTCTTAGTCATGAAATCGAGTAGGACGGAGCACGAGAAACTTTGTCTGAATATGGGGGGACCATCCTCCAAGGCTAAATACTACTGACTGACCGATAGTGAACTAGTACCGTGAGGGAAAGGCGAAAAGAACCCCGGAGAGGGGAGTGAAATAGATCCTGAAACCGTATGCGTACAAGCAGTGGGAGCCCACTTTGTTGGGTGACTGCGTACCTTTTGTATAATGGGTCAGCGACTTATTTTCAGTGGCGAGCTTAACCGAATAGGGGAGGCGTAGCGAAAGCGAGTCTTAATAGGGCGTCTAGTCGCTGGGAATAGACCCGAAACCGGGCGATCTATCCATGGGCAGGTTGAAGGTTGGGTAACACTAACTGGAGGACCGAACCGACTACCGTTGAAAAGTTAGCGGATGACCTGTGGATCGGAGTGAAAGGCTAATCAAGCTCGGAGATAGCTGGTTCTCCTCGAAAGCTATTTAGGTAGCGCCTCATGTATCACTGTAGGGGGTAGAGCACTGTTTCGGCTAGGGGGTCATCCCGACTTACCAAACCGATGCAAACTCCGAATACCTACAAGTGCCGAGCATGGGAGACACACGGCGGGTGCTAACGTCCGTCGTGAAAAGGGAAACAACCCAGACCGTCAGCTAAGGTCCCAAAGTTATGGTTAAGTGGGAAACGATGTGGGAAGGCTTAGACAGCTAGGAGGTTGGCTTAGAAGCAGCCACCCTTTAAAGAAAGCGTAATAGCTCACTAGTCGAGTCGGCCTGCGCGGAAGATGTAACGGGGCTCAAACCATACACCGAAGCTACGGGTATCATCTTCGGATGATGCGGTAGAGGAGCGTTCTGTAAGCCTGTGAAGGTGAGTTGAGAAGCTTGCTGGAGGTATCAGAAGTGCGAATGCTGACATGAGTAACGACAATGGGTGTGAAAAACACCCACGCCGAAAGACCAAGGTTTCCTGCGCAACGTTAATCGACGCAGGGTTAGTCGGTCCCTAAGGCGAGGCTGAAAAGCGTAGTCGATGGAAAACAGGTTAATATTCCTGTACTTCTGGTTATTGCGATGGAGGGACGGAGAAGGCTAGGCCAGCTTGGCGTTGGTTGTCCAAGTTTAAGGTGGTAGGCTGGAATCTTAGGTAAATCCGGGATTCTAAGGCCGAGAGCTGATGACGAGTTACTCTTTGAGTGACGAAGTGGTTGATGCCATGCTTCCAAGAAAAGCTTCTAAGCTTCAGGTAACCAGGAACCGTACCCCAAACCGACACAGGTGGTTGGGTAGAGAATACCAAGGCGCTTGAGAGAACTCGGGTGAAGGAACTAGGCAAAATGGCACCGTAACTTCGGGAGAAGGTGCGCCGGTGAGGGTGAAGGACTTGCTCCGTAAGCTCATGCCGGTCGAAGATACCAGGCCGCTGCGACTGTTTATTAAAAACACAGCACTCTGCAAACACGAAAGTGGACGTATAGGGTGTGACGCCTGCCCGGTGCCGGAAGGTTAATTGATGGGGTTAGCTAACGCGAAGCTCTTGATCGAAGCCCCGGTAAACGGCGGCCGTAACTATAACGGTCCTAAGGTAGCGAAATTCCTTGTCGGGTAAGTTCCGACCTGCACGAATGGCGTAACGATGGCGGCGCTGTCTCCACCCGAGACTCAGTGAAATTGAAATCGCTGTGAAGATGCAGTGTATCCGCGGCTAGACGGAAAGACCCCGTGAACCTTTACTATAGCTTTGCACTGGACTTTGAATTTGCTTGTGTAGGATAGGTGGGAGGCTTTGAAGCGTGGACGCCAGTCTGCGTGGAGCCAACCTTGAAATACCACCCTGGCAACTTTGAGGTTCTAACTCAGGTCCGTTATCCGGATCGAGGACAGTGTATGGTGGGTAGTTTGACTGGGGCGGTCTCCTCCTAAAGAGTAACGGAGGAGTACGAAGGTGCGCTCAGACCGGTCGGAAATCGGTCGTAGAGTATAAAGGCAAAAGCGCGCTTGACTGCGAGACAGACACGTCGAGCAGGTACGAAAGTAGGTCTTAGTGATCCGGTGGTTCTGTATGGAAGGGCCATCGCTCAACGGATAAAAGGTACTCCGGGGATAACAGGCTGATACCGCCCAAGAGTTCATATCGACGGCGGTGTTTGGCACCTCGATGTCGGCTCATCACATCCTGGGGCTGAAGCCGGTCCCAAGGGTATGGCTGTTCGCCATTTAAAGTGGTACGCGAGCTGGGTTTAGAACGTCGTGAGACAGTTCGGTCCCTATCTGCCGTGGACGTTTGAGATTTGAGAGGGGCTGCTCCTAGTACGAGAGGACCGGAGTGGACGAACCTCTGGTGTTCCGGTTGTCACGCCAGTGGCATTGCCGGGTAGCTATGTTCGGAATAGATAACCGCTGAAAGCATCTAAGCGGGAAACTAGCCTCAAGATGAGATCTCACTGGAACCTTGAGTTCCCTGAAGGGCCGTCGAAGACTACGACGTTGATAGGTTGGGTGTGTAAGCGCTGTGAGGCGTTGAGCTAACCAATACTAATTGCCCGTGAGGCTTGACCATATAACACCCAAGCAATTTGCGTCGAAAGGCCAGATTGCGGTGTGTGAAGACGAAACGAACCGAAAGTTCGACTCTTGCAAACACCGACTTCTATTACATACCCAATTTGCTGAAGCGAGGCCAGTTGGCCACGACTCAGTACCCGAATTTCTTGACGACCATAGAGCATTGGAACCACCTGATCCCATCCCGAACTCAGCAGTGAAACGATGCATCGCCGATGGTAGTGTGGGGTTTCCCCATGTGAGAGTAGGTCATCGTCAAGATTAAATTCCGAAACCCCAATTGCGAAAGCAGTTGGGGTTTTGTTTTGGGCGGTAGAAAAGCAAAGGGTGCTCTTGACGCTGTTGGTACCCATTTGAACTGCCGTTCGGGTAATTCAATACAAAGTGTTTCGGCATTTTTGGTATGGTGCAGCACCTGTTCCAAGGACTGATCTTTGCACCGCAGGAAGCGGCATTGTCCCTGCTCAACGAGATGCTGTAGAAATGCCCGAAGCCATACCGATCAAAGACCACGAGAAAGAACATCGCCTGGTCAATAAACGCCTGTTGGCCTGCGCAATACTGGTGCTTGGCATCACCTGTGCCTTGGTCGCCCGCATGTATTTCCTGCAAGTGGTCGAGTTCGACTATCACTCCACCATCTCCGAAAACAATCGTGTCCATGTCTTGCCCATCACCCCGGCCCGCGGCCTGATCTACGACCGCAACGGCGTGGTCCTGGCCGATAACCGCCCCAGTTACAACCTGACCATCACCCGCGAGAGGGCTACCGATCTCAAAGGCGAACTGGATTCGATCATCACTCTCCTGCATCTGCCACCCGAAGACCGCGCAGTCTTTGACAAGGCCTTGAAACAGGCGCGTCACCCGTTCGTGCCCGTAACGTTGTTTTATGAATTGACTGAAGAACAGATCGCCATATTGGCGGTCAACGAATTCCGCCTGCCAGGCGTGGATGTGGAGCCACAGTTCGTGCGTCACTACCCGTTGGGCGCACACTTCGCGCACTCCATTGGCTACGTGGGCCGTATCAACGAAAAAGAGTCAAAAGAACTGGATTCGGTCGAGTACCGTGGCACGCAATCTATCGGTAAAACCGGAATCGAGCGTTTCTATGAGGCGCAATTGCACGGCCATGTGGGTTATGAGGAAGTCGAGACCAATGCCCAGGGCCGAGTGCTGCGGGTGCTCAAACATACCGACCCGATTCCCGGTAAAAACATTGTCCTGAGCCTGGATATCAAGCTCCAGGAAGCCGCCGAAGAAGCCCTGGGCGACCGTCGCGGTTCAGTGGTTGCCCTGGATCCACAAACCGGCGAAGTCCTGGCAATGGTCAGCAAGCCCAGTTTTGACCCCAACTCGTTCGTCACCGGCATCAGTTTCAAGGAATATGCCGCTCTGCATGATTCCATTGACCGCCCCTTATTCAACCGGGTGCTGCGCGGGCTGTATGCGCCAGGCTCGACGATCAAGCCGGAAGTGGCCATCGCCGGTCTCGACAGTGGTGTCGTCACCGCACAGACACGGGTCTTTGACCCCGGTTACTACCAACTGCCCGACTTTGATCACAAATACCGCAACTGGAACCACAGCGGCGATGGCTGGGTAGATATGGACGCTGCCATCATGCGTTCCAACGACACCTACTTCTATGACCTAGCCCACAAACTGGGGATCGATCGCCTACACGACTATATGGCCGAATTCGGCCTCGGCCAGAAAGTCTCCCTGGATATGTTCGAAGAGTCGGCCGGCCTGATGCCGTCCCAGGCCTGGAAGCGTGCGACGCGCCGCCAGCCATGGTTCCCGGGCGAAACCGTGATCCTTGGCATCGGCCAGGGCTATATGCAGGTCACGCCATTGCAATTGGCCCAGGCCACCGCGCTGATCGCCAACAAGGGCGTGTGGAATCGCCCGCATCTGGCCAAGACCATTGACGGTGTAGCGCCCGTGGATGAACACCCGATGCCCAATGTCGTGCTTAAGAACCCCCGCGACTGGGACCAGGTCAACCACGGCATGCAAATGGTGATGCACGATCCGCGCGGGATCGCCCGCGCATCGGCCGCCGGCGCGCAGTACCGGATCGCCGGCAAGAGCGGGACCGCACAAGTGGTGGCGATCAAACAGGGTGAGCGCTACAACCGTCTGAAGACTCGCGAGCGCAACCGCGATAACGCACTGTTTGTCGGCTTCGCTCCGGCGGAGCATCCCAGGATCGTGATTTCAGTGATGATCGAAAACGGCGAGGCGGGCGGCCGCGTGGCCGGCCCTGTGGTCCGCCAGATCATGGATGCCTGGCTGCTTGATCAGCAGGGCCACCTTAAGCCGCAGTACGCGGCGCCCGCCAAGGCTTCGGGTGATCCGCGCGTCTGAAAGAAGGTTTTACTCCAGCCAGAGAGCGGGACCGCCCGGTAGATAAGCGATTGCATTTAGCCACAGCCTGCGCAGATAATGAGATGAATTATCATTAACGTCTGTGGCTGCCCGCGTGTCTACTCCTACCGATCCCAAGGCTCTTCTGGCAACGCTCTATGACGACAACCATCGCTGGCTGCGCGCATGGTTGTATCGTCAGCTCAAGTGCCCGCAGGATGCAGCGGACCTGACCCAAGATACGTTTATCCGCATTCTGGATGCGCGCCAGCTCAACCAACTCGATGAGCCCCGTGCGTTTCTCAGCACCGTGGCCCGCCGGCTGTTATTCAGTTTCTGGCGCCGCAAGCGCCTGGAGCAGACCTACCTCGACAGCCTGGCGCAACTGCCGGACGCCTATACACCGTCGGAAGAAGATCTGGCCCTGGTACGCGAGGCGCTCGAAAGCATCGACCGCCTGCTCAATGGCCTGCCGCCCCGTGTCCGGCAGATCTTTATGCTCAACCGTCTCGAGGGCTTGTCGCAACCGGCTATCGCCCAGCAACTGGACGTGTCGCTGGCCACAGTGGAGCGCGATCTGCGGCGGGCTTTCCTGCACTGTCTGGCCGAGTCGGCGGACCTGACATGAGCCAGTCCAAGGTTGACGCCACCACCCGCGCTGCCGTGGATTGGTTGCTGCGCCTGGAGGCGGCCGCTGATGATCCCTCTGTGCGTCAAGCCTTCGAAATGTGGTTGCGGGCCAACCCCCAGCATGCCATTGCCTGGCAGCGGGTCGGCAGTTTGCTGCAGCAGCCGATTGCCGACTTGCAGCGCGTCGAAGCCCGCAGCCCCGGTCAGTTACGTGCCGTGACCCAAGCCCTGGCAGCCCCGGATTCGGAGTCGCGGCGCAAGGTGCTGCGTGGTGGCTTGGCACTGGTGTTGTTCGGCGTCAGTGGCGCGGCGATCTTTGACCGCGACCAGCCACTCACAGGTCTGTGGGCCGACCGCCACACAGCCACCGGCGAGCGGAAGACCTTCGCCTTGGCCGATGGCAGTCGCCTGAGTCTCAACGCCCGTAGTTCCGTGGATATACAGTTCAGCGACAGCCGCCGGCTGGTACGTCTGCGCGAGGGCCAAGTGTTCGTCGATGTCGCCGCCGACCCGCGCCGACCGTTTGTCATCGCTACCGCCCAGGGAGAAGTCCAGGCCCTGGGGACACAATTCATGGTGCGCCAGGAGGCCGCCGGCAGCTTGACCTCGGTGCAACTGCATAGCGTGCGTGTCAGCACGCTCGGCGGCAGCCAGCGCCGTGTAGAAGCGGGGGAGGCGGCGTGGTTCAGCGACAGCGATGTGCGTCCAGTACCGCTCTCGGTGCGCAGCCGGGCAGATTGGCGCGATGGCCGCGTCGACATCCGTGATGAACCCCTGGGCCTGCTGATCGACGCCCTGCGCCCGTATCGCCGCGGTGTGCTGCGGGTCAGCGAGCAGGCCGCAAAAGTACGCGTCTATGGCGTGTACCCGCTGGATGATCCGGCGCAAACCCTGGAGTCGCTGGCCCAGACCTTCCCCCTGCGCATCAGTCACTACGGTCCTTGGTTGACCCTGATTGATGTGCGCTGAGTGGCCGATGGGAATTATTTTCAATCAGCGTGAGGGGATCGCGGATCTCGCGAGTCAAGGTTAGGGAACGCCAACCTGACAATGAGCATCCTCACCCTATGGCACCCTTGATGATCCGTCCCTGCCTGTTGACCCTGGCCGTAACCCTGGCTGTGATTGGCCAGCCCGCTGTGGCCCTGGCCGACACCGCCGCCAGCGCCCAGCAATATTTCAATCTGCCCGCTGCAGCCCTCGGCGATAGCCTGAGCCGGCTGTCCCGGGAAAGCGGGCGCACGCTGTCGGTCACCCCGGCCTTGCTGCAAGGTCGTCGCGCCCCCGCATTGCAGGGCCAATACAGCCCGGAGCAGGCCGCGCAACACTTGTTGGCCGGCAGCGGCCTGGGCTTGACCGTCACCGAAAACGGCACATGGAGCCTGTATCTGCTGCCTGAGGGCGCGCTCAATCTTGGCGCCACCACGGTCACTGGCCAAGTCGCAGAAAATGCCTGGGGCCCCGTCGATGGCTATGTCGCGACCCGCAGCGCCACGGCCACCAAGACCGATACACCGATCCTGGAAATCCCGCAGACCGTCAACGTGGTCACCGCCGACCAGGTCAAGGTCCAGGGCGCGCGCAACCTGACCCAATCCCTGCGCTATACCCCGGGCATGGACACCAACGGCTACACCGACCGTAATACCATCGCCGATGAGTTGGGCAGCCGTGGCTTTTCTCCCACGTTGCTGTACCTCGATGGTGCCTACCTGCCTTACGCCGGCAGCCTCGGCGGTGCGCCACAAATCGACCCCTACACCCTGGAACGTATTGAGGTACTCAAGGGGCCGGCGTCGGTGCTGTTCGGGCAGAACCAGCCGGGCGGGATGATCAACCTGGTGTCCAAGCGTCCCACCACCGAAGCGCGACACCAGGTCAAGTTCGGTGTGGGCAGCTACGAGCGGGTCAACGGCGCCCTGGATTTCAGCGGCCCTATCGATGACGCGAAAACCCTGAGCTACCGCCTGATCGGCCTGGCCCGCGACGGCAACGAGATGGTCGACCACGCCACCGACAGCCGTACCTTGCTGGCCCCCAGCCTGACCTGGGCGCCGACCGAAGACACCGCCCTGACCCTCTACGCGCAGATCCAGCGCGACAAATCCCTGGCCGATTACCAGGCACTACCCGCCATCGGCACGCTCTATCGCAACTCCAAGGGCCAGCGCATCGACCGCGACACCTTCCTCGGCGATTCCGATTGGAACAACTACATCCGCGATCAATATGTGCTGGGCTATGACTTCTCCCACGCATTCAACGACAACCTGGAATATCGCCAGACCGCACGTTTTACCGACGTCAACGATCGCTATAAAGGCTTCTACCTCAACCGCTTCGCCGAACTGCCCGACGGCAGCACCGACGATACCCGCGCCAGCCGCACCAAACTGGACTGGCGCCAACACAACAGCGCCTACACCCTCGATAACAACCTGCAGGCCAAGTTCGCCACCGGTGCCCTGGAACACACCTTGCTGGTGGGCTTCGATCACCGCGAGTTCACCCGTAAATACCAAGGCTACAACCTCTACGGCGCGGAAATCATCGACCTCTACAAACCGTCCAACTACCACACCTTTGGCCAGCCGCAACTGACCCCCAAGTGGAACAACACGGTCAAGCAGACCGGCCTGTATGCCCAGGACCAGATCAGGTTTGATCGTTTCATCCTCACCATGGGCCTGCGTGAAGACTGGGCCGAAGTGATCAACCGCGACCTGCTGGAGCGCAGCACGGTGTCGCAGAAAGACAAAAAACTCACGCGTCGCGTGGGCCTGACTTACCTCACCGACTTCGGCCTGGCGCCCTACGTCAGCTATGCCGAGTCGTTCCTGCCAAGCGTCGGCCGTCTGGCCCCGGAACGTGGTGGCGGCGCCTACAAACCGGTGGAGGGCGAGCAATATGAAGCGGGGGTCAAGTACCAGCCCAACGACCAGTCATTGCTGACCTTGTCGGTGTTCCAGATCAAACAGAAAAACGTCCTGACCGGCGATCTGGTCTATCGCGAATACCAGTTGCAGGAAGGTGAAGTGCGCTCACGCGGCGTCGAATTCGAAGGCAAGGCACGGTTCGGCCAGGTGGAATTGATCAGCGCGCTGACGTACCTGGACGCGATCTATACCAAGAGCAACTACGGCGATGAGGGCAACCGCAGCGAGGCGCAAGCCCCGTGGAGCGGCAGCGTCTGGGCCGACTACCATTTTTCCAGTGATGCCTTGGCCGGCCTGACCGCAGGTGGCGGTGCGCGTTACACCGGGAAGAAATACGGCGACTCGTCCAACACCTTCAAGACCCCGTCGTTCGTGGTCTACGACGCTACGGTCAGCTACGACCTGAGCCGCCTGAGCCCCACATTCAAGGGCGCCGAAGCCAGCCTCAACGTGCAGAACCTGTTTGATCGCGAGTATGTCTCGTCCTGCAACTACGCCTTTGGTTGCTATTACGGCCAGGAGCGCACTGCGTCCCTGGCCGTGTCCTACGACTGGTGAGCTACTTGATCACCACCGGGTTCACCGGCGCGCCGCTGCCACCGACAATCTTCAACGGTGCGGCGGTGTAGAGGAACTTCCACTGGCCGTCGTCGGCACAATCGGCGGCCAGATCCTCCAGCAGCACGATCTCGGTAAAGGCGATGCCGAGGTTGCGCATCAGCGCGCAATGCAATGGAATCTGCACCCCCGACACCGGATCGGTGATCACCTCATTGGCGATGGTGTCGGTCACCAGATTGGGGATTTCCATGGTATGGAACCACTCCACCAACTCCCGGCTGTAGGTCAGGCCAGGCTCCACCAGGTCCTTGAAGAACTCAGTCTTGCCATACTCGTAGAACGCGCCCATGGAGCCAGTACGGATGATCAGGATGTCGCGTTTTTCGATGGTCACGCCCTGGGCCTTGGCGGCCGCCAGCAAGTCCAGGTGATTGAAGGTTTCGCCACGGCCCAGGTATTTCTTGCCGCGATGGCGGGCCATGTCGATCAGCACCGCGCGCCCGACCACGCCACGTTCGGCAATCGCCAGCACACTGGCCTTGGCCATGCCGCCGACGGTGCTCATGGCGTCGTAGCCGTTCCACAGTTGATTGTCGTACCAGGCATGCCCGAGGGCGTCGTACTGGGTCGAGCCTTGCAGCTGCATGAAGATCACATCGTCGCAATACGCTGCGCCGCCGGTCATTTCGGGTTGCTTGCCGAAGTGATAGTGGCTGTGATCCAGGGTATTGAAGCGCATCGACGGGTTGCGTGCCGGCCACATCGGGTCGCCGCCCGGATGGCCGATCTGCACTTGCAACGTGAAGGTCTTGCCTTGGCGCACCGAGGCCACACCGCGCAGTACTTCGGCTTCGGTCAGGTAATTGAGGGCGCCGACCTCATCGTCCGGTCCCCATTTACCCCAGTTCTTTGGCAGGCCATCGAGTAATTGCTTGGTGCTCGGTTCGTTCTTGTTATGTAAGTCACACATATCGACTCCGATCCCTATGGTCGTTGAGTTACACGCAGCGCCCACCATCGACTTCAAGGCAAGTGCCGGTGATAAAAGCCGCTTCGTCCGAGGCCAGGTACAGGCAGGCATTGGCCACGTCTTGCGGGGTGGAAAAACGTCCCAGGGGGATAGTCGCCATAAACTTCTGGCGGTTTTCCGGGGTGTCCGGCACGCCCATGAACTCACTGAGCAGCGCCGTGGCGCCGACCACCGGGTTCACGCAGTTGACGCGGATATTGTCCGGGCCCAGTTCCGCTGCCATGGTCTTGCTCATGACCACCACCGCACCCTTGCTGCCGTTATACCAGACCAGCCCCGGGCGCGGGCGGATCGCCGCAGTCGAGGCAATGTTGACGAACACGCCGCCGCCCTGGCCGCGAAAGTGCGGCACAAAATGCTTGGCGCTGAGGAAGATACTTTTGACGTTGACCGCGAACACCCGGTCGAACTCGGCCTCGTCCACTTCCAGCATCGGTCGGTTGCGGTGGGTGGTGCCGGCGTTGTTGATGACGATATCCAGCCCGCCGAATTGCTCCAGGGTCGCCCGCAACAGGGCACCCATGCTTTCGTCGTTGGCCACGTTGACCTCGATGAAATGCGCATGGCCGCCGCTGGCCGCGATCTCATTGACCACCCGCTGGCCGCCGGTGGCGTTCATGTCGGCGACGATAACCCGCGCACCCTGTTGGGCGAAGGTCTTGGCGATGCCTTCACCAAAGCCGGAGCCGGCGCCAGTGACGATGGCTACTTTGTTTGCGAGACGCATGGAGTGTTCTCCTTTCTTGTTGTTGTAATGGCTTAGCCGTGTTTGATCGCAATGGTCTTCAAGGTGGTAAAGCCCAGCAGGGCCTCGAAGCCTTTTTCCCGGCCATAACCGCTGGCCTTGACGCCGCCGAAGGGCAGTTCAACCCCGCCGCCGGCCCCGTAGTTATTGATGAAAACCTGGCCGCAGCGCAGCTTGCGCGCCAGGCGCATTTGCCGCGCGCCGTCGCGGGTCCACACGCCGGCGACCAGGCCGAAATCGGTGCCGTTGGCCAGGCGGATGGCCTCGGCTTCGTCGTCGAAGGGCATCACGGCCAGTACCGGACCGAAGACTTCCTCCTGGGCCAGGCGGCTGTCGGGCGGCACGTCACGAAACAGCACCGCTTCCTGGAAGTAACCGCCACTGCCGGCTTCGGCCACCACCTGGCCGCGCGCGGCAACGGTGATACCGGCCTGCTCGGCTTCGCGCACGAACTCGCGCACCAGGCGTTGCTGCTTCTGGTTGATCAGCGGCCCCATATCCAGGTCCAGCGCCGAAGGCCCGGTGCGCAATTGACGGAAGCGCTGGCTGAGCTTCTCCACCAGCGTTTCATAAATACTGCGCTCTACCAGCAGCCGGCTGCCCGCCGAACAGGTCTGCCCACAGTTCTGCACAATGGCATTGACCAGCACCGGCAAGGCTTCATCCAGGTCCGCATCGGCGAACACCAGTTGCGGTGATTTGCCGCCCAGTTCCAGGGTCACCGGGCAATGCCGCTCAGCGGCCGCTTTCGACACCGCCGTGCCGGTGACTGTGGAGCCGGTAAACGAGATGTGATCGATTCCAGGATGAGCGCACAACGCAGCGCCGGCTTCGTAGCCGTAACCGGTCACCACATTGATCGCACCGGCCGGAAAGCCCACTTCGGCGGCAATCTGCGCCAGGCGCAGCAGCGACAGGCTGGCATCCTCGGCCGGCTTGACCACGCAGGCATTGCCCGCTGCCAGGGAGGCGCCGACGCTGCGGCCGAAGATCTGCATCGGATAGTTCCACGGGATGATATGCCCGCTCACTCCATGGGGCTCGCGCACGGTGAGTACCGTGTAGCCGTTCTGATAGGGCAGGGTTTCGCCGTGCAGCTTGTCGGCCGCGCCGGCGTAATATTCAAAATAACGGGCGAGGGCAGTGGCATCGGCCCGTGCGACTTTCAGCGCCTTGCCGGTGTCCCGTGCTTCGATCTGCGCCAGCTCTTCGTGGTGTTCCAATACGGCCACGCCGAGCCTGGCCAGCAGGCGGCTGCGCTCCAGGGCCGACAATGTGCCCCATGGGCCATCAAAGGTCTCGCCCACGGCCAGGCGTGCGGCGCTGACGGCGGCGTCGATATCGGCGGCGGTACCCCGGGCGATGCTGGAGTAGGTTTCGCCGCTGCTGGGGTCGATCACCGGGATATCTTCAAGTGAGGTCGAGGCCTGCCATTGGTTGGCGATGTAGTGTGCGTTGATCATGTTCAGCTCCTGTTCCCGGCGATGCATTCGGCGATGGCCACGCCCACTTCAATCGTACTGGCACTGCCGCCCATTTCCCGGGTGCGTGGACCCTCGGCAAGTACCGTCTCGATGGCCGAGACAATGGCGGCTGCGGCCTGTTGGTAGAGCGGGTTGCCATTGCCCAGATGCTCGATCATCAACGCAGCCGACCAGATCTGGCCGATGGGGTTGGCCACGCCCAGCCCGGCAATGTCCGGTGCCGAACCATGCACCGGCTCGAACAGCGACGGGTAGCGTCGCTCGGGGTTGAGGTTGGCCGATGGGGCAATACCGATGGTGCCGGTACAGGCCGGGCCGAGGTCGGAGAGGATGTCGCCAAACAGGTTGGAGGCCACCACCACGTCAAACCAGTCCGGGTGCTGCACGAAGTGTGCACACAGAATATCGATATGGAATTTAGCGGTCTTGACGTCCGGGTAGCGCTGGGCAATCAGGTTCACCCGCTCGTCCCAGAACGGCATGGTGATGGAAATACCGTTGGATTTGGTGGCGGCCACCAGGTTCTTGCGCGGTCGCTGCTGAGCCAGTTTGAAGGCATATTCCACCACGCGGTCCACGCCTTCGCGGGAGAAGATCGACTCTTGCACCGCGATCTCGCGCGGCGTGCCTTCCCACATCCGCCCGCCGACGCTGGAGTATTCGCCCTCGGTGTTTTCCCGCACCACGATAAAGTCGATATCCCCCGGCACACGGCCGGCGAGCGGGCAGGGCACGCCAGGCATCAGGCGTACCGGGCGGATGTTGACGTACTGGTCAAACTGGCGGCGGATCTTCAGCAGCGACTCCCACACCGCCGTGTGGTCGGCGATGATGTCCGGTGCGCCCACGGCACCGAAGAAGATCGCGTCATGGCTGCCGATCTGCTCGGCCCAGTCGTCCGGCATCATGCTGCCGTGGGCCAGGTAGTGTTCGCTGCACCAGGCAAAGTGATCGAACTCAAAGGCAATCCCGAAACGCCGGCTGACGGCCTCCAGTACACGCAGGCCTTCGGGCACCACCTCGCGGCCGATACCGTCGCCGGGAATCACGGCAATACGATGGGGGGTGCTGGTCGTGGAATTGGACACGCCGTGTCTCCTGTTTTTGTTGTTGTCAGTGAGGCGGGGACATTCTTGGCACAGGTGCAACGGTGGGGGAATTGCTGATTGTGGAAGTGGCCTTCGCAAAATTCGAAGGCCGGCGGTTATACGTGATTACAGGCACCGAGGTAGTCGAATAATGCCAGGCTTGTAGGAGAAGGCTGTTGCTGGCGCATGCACAGGTACATCTGGCGGTCGGCCCAGGGGTCGTCGATTTCGATAAAGCGCAAGGCCATTTCCTTGCGAAAGATCTGCACGGCGCCCTGGGGCAGCACGCCAACCCCTTGGCCGGCGGCAATCAGCCGGCACACGGCTTCAAAGCTGCGTACCTGGACCCGCAGGCGCAGGGGCATGCCAATCGCCGCAGCGGCTTCGGTGATCAGCGTGGTGATGGCGGCGTTATCTTCCAGGCCGACAAAGTCGTAGCCCAACAAATCCTCAAAGCGCGCATGGCGCATCTTGAACGGATGATCATCAGGCACCAACAGGCACAGGCGGTCCTGGCAGTAAGGGACAAAGCGCAGCTCCTCGCCGCTGGGCTGGGTGGTGACGATCCCCACATCGGCCACGCCATCACGCACCGCTTGCAGGATTTCGCGGCTGCGTTCCTCGCGGATATCCAGGCGGATACCAGGATGCAGGGCGTTCCATTGGGTCAATTGGCTGGGCAGTTGCTGGCTCATCGCCGAGCTGTTGGCATACAGGCACACGCGGCCGGTGGCGCCCTTGGCGTAGTCGGCGAGGTCGGCATGCATTACGTCGACCGCCCGCAAGATCGACAACCCATGCTCCACCAGCACTTCCCCGGCCGCCGTCGGTGAGACGCCGGTTGAGGAGCGGTGCAACAGGGCAACCTTGAAATGCTGCTCGAGCAACGACAGACGCCGGCTGGCCGCTGACAGCGAGAGGTGCGACTGCTCGGCAGCCCGGGACAGATTGCCCAGCTTGACCGTCTTGAGGAACAGCTCGATGGAGGTGAGGTCGGGGGCCATGCCAGAGTCCTTGTGCGCGGTCTGTGAAAACTACGCAGTTGGGGCCGGGCTGTCCAATAGCCTGCCAACTCAACATACTTTGTGAATGCTGTTTTCGGCCTGATACAGACCAAAATGTGGGAGCTGTCGAGCGTTAGCGAGGCTGCGATAGCGGTGGCTCAGGCGATATTTCTGGTACCTGTGCCGCCGCTATCGCAGCCTCGCAGGGCGAGACAGCTTAGCGCTGGATCCGGGATCTCAGTCTGTAAGGTGGGGCTCAGAACTCGATGCTTGCCGACAGCTTGGCCACCCGCGGATCGCCTTGGGTCAGGTAGCCGCCCATCGCCGATTCCCAGTATTTGGTATTGGCCACGTTGTCCACGGTAAGTCCCAGGGTGACGTCGCGCTGGTCCATCTTGAAGTTGTAGCGTGCGCCCAAGTCAAAGCGGTTCCAGGCCGGCAGGCTGAGCTTGTTGGCGGCATCGACATACTGCCCGCCGGTGCGCAGCATGCGCCCGCTGAGGGTCACGCCTTGCAGGCCTGGCACATCCCAATCCACCCCCGCATTGAGCTGGAACGACGGCACGCCAATCGCGCGGTTGCCGTCGTTGGCGCCGTTCTGTGTGCCCTTTAGCTCGGTTTTCATGACTGTCACACCGCCCAGCAGGCGCAGGCCGGCCAGCGGTTCGCCGAATACGTTGAGTTCCACGCCCTTGTTGATTTGTTCGCCTTCACGCACGAAACGCGCGGTGGTGGCGTCGATGATCTCGCTGTAGCCGGCGCCGGGCTGCTCGATGCGATACACCCCCAGGGTTGCTCCGTAGGTGCCCATGTCGACCTTGACCCCGGCCTCGACCTGCTTGGAGCGGGCCGGGGCGTACACCAGGCCAGCGTTGGTCACCGTGCGAACACCCAGTTTCTCTGGTGCGGTCGGCCCCTTGGCCAATCCTTCAATCCGATTGGCATACAGCGACACATGCTCCCAAGGCTTGAACACAATGCCGTACACCGGCGTGGTAATCGACTGATCGTAGTTGGCCGTGCGGCTGGCGTTCATGTAGTTGTAGCCCTGCACCACCATTTGCTGGCGGCGCAGGCCGAGCGTGACCAGCAGGCGATCATCGACAAAACCAAAGGTGTTGGAGGCCGCCGCGCTGCGCACGAAGGTCTTGGCGGTGATGGTCGGGTCGCTGAAGTCGGTGCCAGGGGTATTGCGTGGGCTGTTCAGGCGCGGTTCGGCGCCGGTCACCGGCTGGTAGATATTGGTGGGGGTCTTGGCGCTGTCGAACACATAGGCGTTACGTGCCTCGGTCCAGATCCCCGCCAGGCCGAAGTTCAGGCGATGGCTCACCGGGCCGGTCTGGAACTTGCCGTTCAGGCCGGCCATGGCGCTGCTGTTGTCTTCTTCGTGGGCGATGGTCGAAGCGCTGGTCTGGGCGTTGCCCAGGTTGTCGTTGATGGTCACCGATGAGTACTGGCCCATCTCCCGAGTGTGCTTGACCCCGCCCGCCGCGTAGGCGGTCCAGTTGTCGTTCAGGTCATATTCGGCGCGCAGCATGCCCAGGGTGTCTTCAATATTGGTCGCACTCCAGCGCGGTGCGTAGTTGGTGTCGGCCGACGGTGCGTCGGGTACCTGGGTCACGGCTGTCCCCAGGAACACCGAGTTGCGCCCGCCATTGACGCGCTGCTTCTGATACGCGAAATCCCCCGACAGACGCAGTGCATCACCCTGGTAATCGAGGCCCGCGGCAAACAGCTTGGAGCGCTGGTTTTCATTGTCGGTGCCGGTATCGCCTTCACGCTGGGACAGGTTCACCCGTGCGCCAAAACGATTGTCTTCGCCAAAGCGCTGGCCGATATCCAAGTGCTGGCCAATCCGGCCTTCGCTGCTGATATCGGTGCTGAAGCGGCGCAGCGGTTCATCGCCGGCGCGTTTGGGTTGCAGGTTTACGCCGCCGCCGATACCGGAGCCGGAGGGCGTTACCCCGTTGATAAAGGCGTTCGGGCCCTTGAACACTTCCACCCGCTCCAGGGCGTCGGTGGACATGATCTGCCGGGGTAGGATGCCGTAGAGGCCGTTGTAGGAAATATCATCTCCATTCAGTGGCAGGCCACGAATCACGAACAATTGCGACTGGTTGGCGTAACCCGACGCCTGGCGCACGGATGAGTCGTTGAGCAGTACATCGCCCACGGTCTCGGCCTGCTGGTCGCGAATCAGTTTTTCGGTGTAGGAGGCCATGCTGAATGGCACGTCCATGATGTCCTGGTTGCCCAGTACCCCCAATTGCCCGCCGCGCGCCACTTGGCCGCCGGCGTACACCGGGGGCAGGGCGCCGGGGATGATTGATTCGGCGCTGATGCTGGTTGCCCCCAGTTCCAGGGCCTGGCCGTTGCTCGCATCCTGCGGGGTTGGTTGGGGGGCGCTGTGGGCGGCAAAGCTCAGGGCGCAGCACATGGCGAGCAGGGTCGGGCGAAACGGCACGGCAAGTCGGGTACAGGTGGGCATGGTCGATCCGGACGGTGAACCGTCAGTGTGAGGAAGGGGGGCAATGGCGTTGCGCTTCCTCATTGCGCGAATACGACTCCGGTGCAAATGATAATAAGTGCTAAATAGTGTTTTACAAACTGTTTTGTGCTGTACGACTTTTCCGAAGGCCAGAAAATTTCTATTAAGGCCTTACGGCGGATGCCGAGTAGAATCGCGCCCTGAAAGCGATTCCTGAGGTGCGGCAAGGTGGATTTACAGCAGGGTTTTGTCCTGACCCGGCATTGGCACGACACCCCGGCGGGCACGCAGGTCAGCTTCTGGCTGGCCACCGACCAGGGGCCGCGGTATATCCGTCTACCGTTGCAGCCTTCGGTGATGTTTATTCCCGTGGCCCATCGCGAGCACGCGCAACGAGTGCTCAAGGGTGAGCGCGATGTGGATCTGCGTCCGCTGCAGTTGTGTGACTTCCATCACCGCCCGGTCCTGGGCCTCTATACCCGCCAGCATCGCCAGGCCATGGACCTGGAAAAACGCCTGCGCCAGGCCGGCGTGGATGTCTACGAAGGCGATGTACGCCCGCCTGAGCGCTACATGATGGAACGCTTTATCACCGCGCCCGTGGCGTTTGACGGCACACCGGGCGAGGGCGGGACACTGCTGGAGGCGCAGATGAAGCCGGCGCCGGACTACCGTCCGGCGTTGAAGCTGGTCTCTCTGGATATCGAAACCACCGCGCGCGGCGAGCTGTACTCCATCGCCCTGGAAGGTTGTGGTGAACGCCAGGTGTATATGCTCGGCCCGCCGAATAAAACCGACGCGGTGGATTTCCAGCTCGAATACTGCGACAGCCGCGCCCAACTGCTGGAGCGCCTGAACCAATGGCTGGCACAACACGACCCCGACGCAATCATTGGCTGGAACCTGGTGCAGTTCGATCTGCGGGTCCTCCATGAGCATGCCAAGCGCCTCAACGTGCCATTGCTGCTCGGCCGTGGCGGCGAGGCCATGGCCTGGCGCGAACATGGCAGCCGTAACCATTACTTCGCCGCTGCTGCCGGGCGACTGATCATCGATGGTATCGAAGCCCTGCGTTCGGCCACCTGGACCTTTGAATCCTTCAGCCTGGAAAACGTCGCCCAGACCCTGCTCGGCGAAGGCAAGTCGATCTCCACGCCCTACCAGCGCATGGACGAGATCAACCGTATGTTCGCCGAGGACAAGCCCGCGCTGGCGCGCTACAACCTCAAGGACTGCGAGCTGGTGACGCGCATTTTCGAAAAGACCGAACTGCTCAAGTTCCTGCTGGAGCGGGCCAGCGTCACCGGCTTGCCGGCGGATCGCAATGGCGGTTCGGTGGCGGCGTTTACCCATCTGTATATGCCGCTGATGCATCGCCAGGGCTTTGTCGCGCCGAATCTGGGGGACAAACCGCCCCAGGCCAGCCCCGGTGGTTTTGTCATGGACTCGCGGCCCGGCCTGTACGAGTCGGTGCTGGTTCTAGACTACAAAAGTCTCTACCCGTCGATTATCCGCAGCTTCCTGATCGACCCCGTGGGCCTCATCGAAGGCCTGCGCCATCCCGACGACAGCGAGTCGGTGGAAGGCTTTCGCGGCGCCCGTTTTTCCCGCACCCGGCATTGCCTGCCGTCGATTGTGGCGCGGGTCTCCGAAGGCCGCGAGGTGGCCAAGCGCGAGCATAACGCGCCGCTGTCCCAGGCCCTGAAAATCATCATGAATGCCTTCTACGGCGTGCTGGGTTCCAGCGGTTGCCGGTTCTTTGACACACGACTGGCCTCGTCCATCACCCTGCGCGGCCACCAGATCATGCGCCAGACCCGCGAACTGGTCGAAGCCCAGGGCTATGAAGTGATCTATGGCGACACCGACTCCACCTTCGTCTGGCTGGGTAGTGCCCACTCCCAGGAGGAGGCCACACGCATCGGCCAGGGCCTGGTGCAGCACGTCAACCAATGGTGGCGCGAACGCCTGCAGAGCGAATTCGGTCTGCAAAGCGCCCTGGAACTGCAATACGAAACCCACTTCAGCCGCTTCCTGATGCCGACCATTCGCGGTGCGGAGGAGGGCAGCAAGAAGCGTTATGCGGGCCTGGTGACCCGGGCCGATGGCAGTGAAGAAATGATCTACAAAGGCCTGGAAACCGTGCGCAGCGACTGGTCGCCCCTGGCCCGCCAATTCCAGCAGGAGCTGTATCAGCGCATCTTCCATCGCCAGCCCCACCAGGATTACGTGCGTGACTACGTGCGCCGCACCCTCGACGGCGAACTCGATGAACTGCTGATCTACCGCAAGCGCCTGCGCCGGCAACTGGGCGACTACGAGCGCAACGTGCCGCCCCATGTGCGCGCCGCGCGCCTGGCGGATGAGTACAACGACCGCCAGGGTCGTCCACGGCAATACCAGAACGGTGGCTGGATCCGCTATGTGATCACCGTCAACGGCCCCGAGCCCCTGGAGGTGCGCCAGGCGCCGATCGACTACGACCACTATGTCACCCGGCAATTGCAGCCGGTGGCCGACGCGATCCTGCCGTTTGTCGATGACGATTTCAGCACCTTGGTCGGTGGTCAGATGGGCTTGTTTTAACAGCGGGAAAGCGTTTCACTCTGGACGCTGAACCGGTCGGAGGAACGCCCCATGTACACGCTCTACGGCACGCAAAGCTCAGGCTCATGCATCGTCGAAATCGCCCTGCAACGTTGCGGCGTGCCCTGGCAACAGGTCGATGCCAGCCCCTGGGGCGACACGGCGGGGATGGAGGCCCTCGGGCAGATCAACCCGCTGCGACAAATCCCCACCCTGCAACTGCCCGACGCCAGCGTGCTGACGGAAAGCGCGGCGATCCTGATCCATCTGGGCCTCGAGTATCCGGCCAGCGGACTGCTATCTGGTAACCGCGCCCAGATCATTCGCGGCCTGGTGTACATCGCCGCCAACTGCTACTCGGCGATCACCATCATTGACTACCCACAACGCTTTCTCGACGACGCCGACGAGACGGTGCAGGCGCAACTGATTGCGGGCACGCAACAGAAACTGCATCGAACCTGGCAGGTATTTGCCGAGCAGTTTGCCGGGCAACTTTTTACCCCGCAGGGGTTGCCCAATGCCCTGGGCATCATGGCGGCCGCCGTGTCCCGCTGGGAGGGCGTGCGGGACGTCCTGCAGCATTCCCACCCCGCGTGCGCCCAGGCTCTGGCGGGGGTGGATGGCGATCCGCAGGTGGCTCCGGTCTTTGCCTGGCACTGGCCGGACTGGCCCGCGCAGTGAGCCCTGGCAATCAGAAGAAACAATGAGGCCCGATGGGCCTCAAACCCTTGCGTCGCGGGCGTCCTAGCCTACTCTTTCTGATAGTCGCGTAGGAATCATCCTTGAAATTGACTGTCGCAGACATGAAACTCAAAAACTCTGCATGGAATTGGAAGGAGGTACGCATGCTCGTCCGGTCGCTGACCCTGGCTACCTTGATGGCGTTTACGGGGCCGTTGTTGGCTGCGGATAACCGAGGCCCGCTGGAACAGGATCAAGGCAAATTCCGCCCGCTGATCGTGATTGCACCCAGCTCTATCGACCCGACTCAGGTCCAACTCAAGAAAGATCTTGAACAGCCTGAGAACAAACAGAAGTTCGCCGAGCGCAACATGGTGCTCTACACCGTGAACTACACGAGCATCGGCACCGTCGGCCAGCGCGACGGCAAGGACCTCGGCGCCCAGGACACCAACGCGCTGATCCGTGCCCTCAAGCTTGGCGCCAGCGCCGGTACCAAAGTGATCCTGGTGGGCAAGGACGGCGAGAAGAAAGTCGAAAAGACCGTACCCCCCGATACCCTTGACCTTGCAGAATTTTTTGCCGCAGTCGACAAAATGCCAATGGCCGAAAAAGAAGCCGCCGCACCCGCCGAACCAGAACCTGCCGCACCGGCTGCGGGCAAGCCTGGCGCCAAAGCCAAGCCTGGCAAGCACGCGCCGCAACCTCTGGAAGATTGACGCTTTCGGAACAACCCTTTGTAGGAGCCGGCAAGCTGGCTCCTACAGTGGACGCGTTGGCAAGTCCTACAAGCCGTGTGCCACTTGCAGGCATTGCGCCATGAAGCATATGATAACCGTTATCATTTACGGCTTACCTCCTGTGCGCGTCCTCCATGCCTCCGATTCCTGCGACAAGCCCCACTGACCTCGCCACCCTGTATCAGCAGCAACACCGCTGGCTGCAGCACTGGTTATGGCGTCGTTTGAACTGTTCGCAGAGCGCTGCTGACTTGGCCCAGGACACCTTTCTGCGCCTGCTCGCCAAGAATCAACCCGTTGAGGTCCAAGCCCCCCGCAGCTTTCTGGCGAAAGTCGCACAAAGCGTGCTGTCCAATCACTTTCGCCGGCAAAAGCTGGAAAAGGCCTACCTGCAAGCCCTGGCGCTGTTGCCAGAAGAGGTGGCGCCCAGCGCCGAGACCCAATGGCTGCTCCTGGAAACCCTGATGGCCCTCGATGAAGTGCTCGGCCGCCTGGCATTGCCGGTGCGCCAGGCCTTCCTCTGGTCGCAGCTCGATGGCTTGAGCCACGGCGAAATTGCCGAGCGCCTGGGCACCAGCATCACTACGGTCAAGCGCTACATTGTCAAAGCCGGTGCGCAGTGCATTGTGCTCGACAGCCAGCGCCCATGAATCCGTTGCCCCTGACCCTGGAAGCTGCTGAGCAGGCCATGCACTGGCAATTGGAGTTGCAGGCAGCGGACGTTACTGAACAGACCCGCGCGCAATGGCTGGCCTGGCGCCAGCAAGATCCTCTCAACGAGCAGGCATGGCAGCATTCCCAGCGGTTTTTCCAGCGCATGCACGAGGTGCGAGACCCTGCGCACCAGGCTCTGGTCAGCGCCACCCTGTTACCGGCGCTGTCCCGTCGTCGGGTCCTGAAAAACCTGGCCCTCTTGCTGGCCGCCGGCAGTGTGGCGTGGACCGCCCGGGATGCCGGGCTGTTGCAGCCCTGGACCAGCGATTTCAGCACCACCGTCGGTGAGCAATGGCGTATCGACCTGGCGGACAATACCGAGATCCAGCTCAATACCGACACCGCTATCGATGTGAACTACAGCCCCGACCAGCGCCTGATCCATCTGTTGCGCGGGGAGATCCTGGTAGTACCCAACCCGTTGGACGCCCGCCCGCTGTGGGTGAAAACCGCCGAAGGCCTGACCCATGCCGCAGGCGGGCGCTTCAGCGTGCGCCAGCGCGATGGGTTTACTCAGTTGGGGTCTGACCGGCAGCCACTGGCGGCGCAGATTCCATCGCGCAGCCTGAGCCTTTCGCCCGGCGAGATCGTCAGCTTTGACCAGCAGACCCTGTTGGCGCGACGCCCGCAGCGCGCCGGAGAACTGGCCTGGGGCCGCGGCATGATCGTCGCCGAGGGCCTGCGCCTGGAAGACTTCCTCAATGAATTGAGCCGCTACCGACGCGGGCATCTGGACTGTGACTCGAGCGTGCGCGAGCTGCGTGTGTCCGGCACCTATCCGTTGGCCGACACCGACCGCATCCTCACTGCGCTGCAACAGACCCTCGAGCTGGACGCGCAGCATTTCACGCGGTTCTGGGTCACGCTTAAACCGCGTCGGGCGCAGGTATGAATTTATTTTGCATGCATGTGGTCCGTTTCCGAATCTCACGAGACTTATATCCCCAGACACTCACTTATCTGGGGAACAGCGCATGCATCCGCAACGCACCATTCGGGCAACACTGAAAAAATCACTGGCTGTGGCCGTCGTCCGCGGCATTGCCAGCTTCGCCGGGGCAGCACCGTTGTTGCTGGCGCCGGCCTGGGCCATGGCGGCGCCACAGCAGGAGTTCGACATTGCCCCAGGCTCCCTGGCCGGTGCGTTGAACCAGTTTGGCCAGGCCACGCATATCTTGCTGTCCTACCCGGCCGCGCTCACGCAAGGGCAGACCAGCCCCGGCCTGCAAGGTCGACATGACCTCGACACCGGCCTGGCAATCCTGCTCAGTAACAGCTCGCTGCAAGCGGTGCGCGGCAGCGGCGATAACTACTCCCTGCAACCCCGTCCTGCCGACGGCGCATTGCAACTGGGCACCGTATCGATCTCCGGCAAGGCGCCGGGATCGACTACCGAGGGCACCGGCTCCTACACCACGCAGTCGTCCAGCAGCTCAACCCGCCTGAACCTGACGCCCAGGGAAACCCCGCAATCATTGACCGTCATGACCCGCCAGCGCCTGGACGACCAGCGCCTGACCAACCTGTCGGACACCCTGGATGCCACCCCCGGCATCATCGTGTTGCGCGACGGCCTGGGTTCGGAAAGCGACGCCTATTTCTCCCGTGGCTTTCAGATCCAGAACTTCGAAATCGACGGTGTGCCCACCGTCACCCGCATGGACAACTACACCCAGAGCATGGCGATGTACGACCGGGTGGAAGTGGTGCGCGGCGCCACCGGCCTGATCAGCGGCATGGGCAACCCCTCGGCCACCATCAACCTGATCCGCAAGCGCCCGACAGCCGAGGCGCGGGCTAGCGTAACCGCCGAAGCAGGCAACTGGGACCGCTACGGCAGCGGCCTCGACGTATCCGGCCCCCTGACCGAAACCGGCAATGTGCGCGGGCGCTTGGTGGCCGACTACAAGACCGAACACGCCTGGGTCGACCGCTACAAGCAGCAGACCCAGTTGCTGTACGGCATCACTGAATTCGACCTGACCGAAGACACCTTGCTGACCATGGGCTTGAGCTACCTGCGCACCGACGTCGACGCCCCGGCGCGCTCCGGTTTGCCCACACGCTTTACCGATGGTTCGCGCAGCAACCTCAGCCGCTCCCTGAATACTGCGCCGGCCTGGTCCTATAACGACCATGAGCAGACCAGCTTCTTTACCTCCATCGAGCAGAAGTTCGACAGCGGCTGGAGCGCCAAGGCTGAATTCACCCATTCGCAAAACAAGTTCGATGAGGTGTTCAACTACGTCAACGGCAGCCTCAACAGTGATGGCAGTGGCACCACCCAGTTGCCAGTGCGATTCTCTGGTACCCCGCGCCAGGATAATCTCGACCTGTACGCCACCGGCCCGTTTGACCTACTGGGCCGTGAGCACGAGTTGATCGCCGGCGTGACCTTGTCCAAGTACAAGGAAAACGTGCCCAGCCATGGCGGCTGGAACTATGCGTATTCCGGCTCCCCGGCGGGCGCCATCGACAACCTGTTCAACTGGGACGGGCACTCGGCCAAGCCGGACTTCCCGGTGACCGGCAAGTCCTCGGTGGATGAAAGCCAGTACGCCGCCTACCTGAGTACCCGCCTGCGCATGACCGACGATTTGAGCGTGATCCTCGGCAGTCGGATCATCGACTGGAAGCGCGAAACCCAGGACAGCCCCTACGGCGGCGTTGCCACCCGTACCAGCGAGTCGGAAACCGGCGTGTACATTCCCTATGCCGGGGTGGTCTACGACCTGACCGACAATTGGTCGGCCTACGCCAGCTACACCAAGATCTTCAATCCCCAGGCCAGTTGGGTGCGCGACATCAACAACAAGGCCCTGGAACCCATGGAAGGCAAGGGCTACGAGCTGGGCTTGAAGGGCAGTTTCTTCGACGAGCAGTTGAACACCAGCCTGGCGCTGTTCAAGTTGGAACAGGACAACCTGGCGATCTGGATCGACACGCCGGGCGGCAACACCTATCGCAACGAGAAGGGCACCACCACCGAGGGTGTCGAACTGGAACTCAACGGTGAGCTGGCCGAAGGCTGGCAAGCCTCGGCGGGTTACGCCTATGCGGTCAGCACCGATGCCGACGACAAACGCATCGTCACCACCTTGCCGCGCCAGAGCCTGAAAACCTTCACGACCTACCGCCTGCCGGGAGCGTTGAGCAAGGTGACCGTGGGGGGTGGAGTGAACTGGCAGAGCAAGGTCGGTGAAGACCTGCACACGTTCAGCCAGGGTAGCTACGCCATCACGAACCTGCTGCTGCGCTATGACGTGACGCCGCAGCTAAGTACCTCGGTCAACCTCAACAACCTGTTCGATCGCGAGTACTTCAGCTATGCCGGCAACCACGGAATGTACGGCGCGCCGCGTAACCTGATGACCAGCATCAAGTACGACTTCTAACCCTGCCCCGATCCCCTGTAGGAGCGGGCTTACCCGCGATAGCAGTAGTTCAGGCGCTGTTACTGTCGACTGACACACCGCCATCGCAGGCAAGCCAGCTCCCACCTTTGATTGGTGTCACGGCCAAAATACTGCACCCGACAAAAATCCCCTGTAGGAGCGGGCTTGCCCGCGATAGCAGTAGTTCAGGCACTGTTACTGTCGACTGACACACCGCCATCGCAGGCAAGCCAGCTCCCACCTTTGATTGGTGCTGCGGCACAAAATACTGCACCCGACAAATATCCCCTGTAGGAGCGGGCTTGCCCGCGATAGCAGTAGTTCAGGCACTGTTTTTGTCGGCTGACACACCGCCATCGCAGGCAAGCCAGCTCCCACCTTTGATTGGTGTCACGGCCAAAATACTGCACCCGACAAAAATCCCCTGTAGGACCGGGCTTGCCCGCGATAGCCATAGGTATCTACACAACTTTGCCGCAACGCCTAAATCCAGGCAGATAGCGCAGTTGTGGCGAGCGGGCTTGCCCCGCGCTGGGCTGCGAAGCAGCCCCAATAAGCCGAATGCGTTGTACCAGATACACCGCGGCGGCTGGTTTTGGGGCTGCTTCGCAGCCCAGCGCGGGGCAAGCCCGCTCGCCACGGGGGAGTTCGTCAGCTTCTGAAAGTTGTGTAGATACCTATGCCGCGATAGCAGTAGTTCAGGCACTGTTACTGTCGACTGACACACCGCCATCGCAGGCAAGCCAGCTCCCACCTTTGATTGGTGCTGCGGCACAAAATACTGCCCCCGACAAATATCCCCTGTAGGAGCGAGCTTGCTCGCGATAGCGGCGTATCAGCCACCGAATCTATTGGCTGATCCACCGCCATCACAGGCAGCAGCTCCGCGCGTTGCCTTTTTGCTATGCGCAGCTCACGCCTTCCACGGCTTGAGCCACAGCCCCAACCCCAGCAGCACTCCGGCGCCTGCCAGGGTGCTCAAGCCCAGTTGCCAGCCATCGCTGTGCATTGGGTGCAGGACCAGCGCCGCTGCTCCCAGCAACACCACACTCAGCCCCCACTGCAATGGCCAGCCCAGTTGCCCGAGCAGGTGTTGGCGTTGCATCAGCAGCAGGTTGGTGACGATCACCCCACCCAATGCCGCCAAGGCGATGCCCGGCAGGCCGAAAAAGTACGGCAGCACTACCAGCAGGCCGGCATTGACCAGGCTGCCCAGCAGTTCGCACTTGAGCGGCAGGCGCGTATCGCCGCTGGCGTAGGCATAGCGGGCGAGCATGGCGTTCCAGGCGCCGAACACCAGGGGCGTGGCGAACCAGGCAAGCAGGGCGGGCAGCGGGCCGTCGGCGCTTTGCGCCGGCATCAGCAGGTGAATCAGCACGGGGCTCGCGCCAATCAGGCCGAGGGCGGCCGGCAGGCTTAGTAGGGTCGCGGCGTCCAGGCCACGGCGCAGCAAGGCCAGGCGTTGTTGGCCCTGTTCGCCGCTCATCAGCCCCAGCAGCACCTGGTTGAGGCTCATCAGCGCAATCAACGGCAGGTTGATCAGTTTGCGCGCCAGGTTGACCCAGGTCACCGCGCCTTCGCCCAGGTAGCTGGCGATCAGCCGTTCGAGCAAGGCCAGGCCCTGGCTGGCGACATTGCTTGCCAACAGCGGACCGAGACGTCCCAGCAGCTCGCGGCCGGCCTGGGCATCGCCCTTGAGCTGCCAGGGGCGCCAGCCGAACGACCAGGCCGGTGCCAGCAGGGGCAGGCACATCAACACGCTGCCGGCAAAAAAACACAGCGCCAGTTCTTCGCTGTCGCTGGCCGTGCCCTGGATAAACAGGTACAGCACCGGCGGCAGGTTGAACAGTAACGAACCCAGCCCCGGCAGCACAAAGCGCTGGCGCGCCTGCAACGGAATACTGAACAGGCCATGCATCACCAACCCCGGCGCACAGGCGGCCAACCAGCGCAGGTTGGCGGCGGCCTGGTCGTGGGCGGCGGCATCCAGCCCCGGGCCGATCAGCCGTACCCACAATGGCGCGCCCAGTGCCAGCAGGGCGAACAGACCCAGGCCCACGCCGAGCAGGCGCGGCGAGAGGCTGGCCAACCACGCTTGCTGGCGTTGCCCATCACGTTGTTGATAGAGGGGCAGGGCAGCCGCTGCGAGCAAGCCGGCAGCCAGGGTCATGCGTAGCGCTTCGGGCAGAAACACCGCCACCAGGAACCCATCGCTGCGGCTGCCTGCACCCCAGGCCGCGACCAGCAGCCATTCCCGGGCAAAGCCGGCCACCAGCCCGGCGAGGGTCGCCAGGGTCAGCCACAGGGTGCTGCCAAACATCAGTGCAACAGGGTGAACAGGCCCTTGCCACCCACCTTGTAGTTCAGCCCGCGAACGCGTTCGCCCATGACTTTGGCACCGGTGCCGCCGACAATTTTGTACGGCGCGACGGTTTTGGCCACCACGGTATTGGCGGTCACCACCGAGCCTTCGCACAGATGGGTGCCGAAACCGATCAGTGCCCGGCTGCCGATCCACACGTAGTCGTCGATGTAAATCGCCCCGGAAATCGACCAGAACTCCGGCGCCTGCAAGTCATGACTGCCGGCGATGATCAGCACATGGGAGGCAATCGCCACATGGTTGCCGATCACCAGGCCAGAGCGCGCATCCACCTGGCAATGCCAGCCGATCACGGTGTCGTCGCCCACTCTGAGGTTGTGGATGCCCAACACCTCGGTGTTGCGCCACAGGCTGGAGCCCTTGCCGATCTTCGCGCCGCCCAGGCGCAGCCAGCCGATACGGATGTGGTGGCTGGGGATCTTGTTGATCAGGATGTTGTAGGCCATGTCCCAGGCGCTGCGCCAGCGGTCCTTGAGGGTTGCCCAGTTCTTGCCATAGATCGGCAGGAACTGCGCCGGGACATCCTGTTTCATGCGATGGAACAAGCGGCGTGCCACCGGATGTCCAATGGTCGGCTCCACGTCGAAAGAGGTCATCCAGAAGAGTTTGTTGCTGCCTTCGCCTTCTTCAAAAACCACCTCGTTGGCCAGGCACCAGGCCAAGCCATCTTGCAAGTCTTCCAGGCTCACACCGAGTTCGCTGGCCAAGGCGGGCAGGCGGTCACGCAGGTCGGGGGAGTGAATAGTGCGATGTTTCATGGTTGGCTATCCTTTGGCACGGAAACAGGAGCAGAAGCGGTCACGGTCGGGTTCAGGCGCACCTGTTGCAGGCTGATGCCCATCAACAGCCAGAACAGCGCGATCAATACAAAGGTGAAGCTGAAGTAGTGGTCGAAGATCCCGGTCAGCAGCGCCGCCAGTACACCGCACACACAGCCCAGCCACAGTGCGTTGTCGGCGGTGACTTTACGCACCGAGCCCAGCGGCCGAACCTCACGCCACCACAACACGGTGACGGCGATAAACAACAGCATCCCGGGAATGCCGATCTTGTAGATGAAGTTCAGCCACAGGTTGGAAATCCCCAGCAAGTTGCTGCCCGGCACCGGTGGGTCGATCTTGAAGCCGATGCCCAGCGGGTACTTGGCCATGACATCGGGGAACCCGGCGTACTCGTCGAAGCGGATCTCGGTACTGGCGTTGGTGGTCGAGAACATCGTCATCAAACGGTCCTGCAACGGCGGATAGAACATCACCAGGGCGATCACAAAAGCGACGCCGATGCCGATAATCCGCCCGCTGTGGGGCACGCGCTTGTAGGTCAGCCAGATCAGGATCAGCGCCAGGGCCACAATCGCGCCCCGGGAGATACTCAGCAGCAGGCCGGCGCAACCGAGCACCGCCACCGCCAGGCCCAGGGCACGGCGCCAGCCGGTGCGGGTCCAGCCGTAAAACAGCGCCAGAGGGATGAACAGCACCAGCACGCCACCGGTCAGGTTCGGGTGGACCCAGGGCGAGGCCATGCGTTTGTAGTTGGCCGAGAAGATGTCCTTCACCGCCTCGGGGTGGGCGTATTTGAGGTCGGTGAGGATGTCGATCATCGACATCGCATTGCGCGTCTTGAGGAACATGAAGATCGACAGCGACAGCATCGCCAGGTTGCCCAGCAGCAGGGCGACCACCACTTTGTCGCGGTCGGCATCGGTGCGCAGCAGCAGCGGCACGATAAACAGCAGCGACAGGTTCATCAGCCAGCGCACCCAGTTGACCGGCCCGTTGCCCTCGGCGTGGATGATGATCATGCCCCAGATAAACGGGATGGTGCTGAACAGCATCAGCCACATCAAGGCCCGCTCCGTGGGGCGCCAGACCATGAAGCTACGGGTCTTGCCGATAAACGATTGCCAGAACACCCCGGCCCAGGTCAGGCCCAGCACCGCTTCGCTGATGGTGGTGCGGATCCCCAACTGCAAGGTGGTATAGGGAATACTGGTGGCCAAGACGGCAAAGATCAGCAGCCCCCACAGGGGTTTGCGGATCAGGGTCAGCGCCACGCCCAGGCCGACCACGATCATAAAGACCTTCATCGGCGGCAGTGCCAACAGCAAGCCACCGAAGATCAGGCCCAGGAGCAGACTAACGAGTTTTCCTGGCAGCATTAGCGGTTCAATTCCTTGAGCAGTTTATCCAGGCGCAGGCGGTAGGCCGGTTCGGCAAATTGCCGGGCCCACGTGCGTTGCAATTCGGGGTCGGCCGTGGTCCCGGGCGCTGCCAGTGACACCATCAATGTTTGCAGTTGCCCGGCGTCGTCGGGCGCAAAGCGCGCCGCCGTGGGGGGCGCCACTTCATCCAGCGCCGAACCACGGGCCACCGCCACTGGCGTGCCGACACTCAGTGCTTCCACCACTGGCAGGCCAAATCCTTCGGCATAGGAAGGCTGCCACAGGTACGCGGCATGCCGGTAGAGCGCCTGCAACTGGCCGTCGGACAGACCGTTGCGCCAATGCAGGCCGGGCAAGTCGCCGAGGGTCGCCGGCACATCGCTGGCGTGGCCGACCAGCACCAGGTCCGGCACGTTCGGGTCCCTGGCACGGCTGGCTTGCCATTGCGCAAGAAAGAACGCCATGTTCTTGCGTGGCTCACGGGTGCCCACCACCAGCCAGTAGCGCGCGGGCAAGCCCTCGGGCAGCGGCTCGGGTGCTTCGGTGAACTGCGGCACCAAGTTGTGCAACACCCGGAACTTGGCCCGCGCCCAGGGGAACAGGCGCGCGGCTTCATCGCACGAAAACTGCGACGGGCACCACACCCGGTCCGCCTGCCACACCGACCAGGCAATCGACGCGCCATCGATCAGGCGGTAGGCCACGGCCTTGAGCCGGGAGCGATGGAAGTTGCGATGGGTCAGTTGGAACAGGTCGTGCAGCACCAGCACATAGCGGGTGCCGGCGGGTTTGCGGCACAAGGGCAAGCCCATATTGGCGGTGGCGATGTACAACTCGATCCGCTGTTCGTGGATCCCCCGGGGCAAAAAACCGCGTTCAAAGCGCAGCCGTACCTGGGGGCGTTGCAGGCCTTCCAGCGGGCTGGCCCAGGGCGGGCAAACCGCGGTGTCGCGCTGGGGATGATCCAGCGGCGCCTCGCTGAACAGCACCACTTCAGTGTTGTCCCGGGCGCGCAAGGCTTGCTCCAGGGCCAGGACCTGACGGGCGATGCCCGACGAAGGCGCGACCGTGGCGGGGCGGTAATCCAGGGCTACGCGCATGCTTGGGGCTCCTGTTGGGTGGGCAAGGTGCGGTAGATCTGCTCCAGTTCGTTACCGGCCACCGCCCAGTCGTGATAGTTGCGCGCGTAGTCCCGCGCGGCATTCGCCAGTTGGCTGGCCAGCGCCGGCTCGTCCAGCAGGCGCACAATGGCCTCGGCCAGGGCTTCGGCACTTTCGCCAGGCAGATAGTGTGCTTGCGCCTCGACCGCCAGCCCGGACACGCCCTGGGCGGTGCTTACCAGCGGCAGGCCGGCGGCCATTGCCTCCAGCACTTTGAGTTTGGAGCCGCCGCCGTGGCGCAGGGCGGCGACAAAACCTGCGCAGCGGCGTTGCAAGGCGGTCAGGTCGGGGACAAAGCCCTGCCATTCAATACGTTCGTCGGGCCAGCGCTCACGCCAGTGCTCGGGCAAGCCAAAGCCAGCTACCGCCAGGCGGGCGCTGGGGCACTGCAACCAGACCCTGGGGAAGATTTCGTCGAGCAGCCACTGCACCGCATCGAGGTTCGGTGCGTATTCGTAGTTGCCGACAAACAACAGGCGCTGGCTCTGCGCATCGGCGCTGACCGCGCTGAACGCACGGCTGTCGACCCCATTGACGACCACGCTCACCGGGGTGGCGGTCAGTTGGCCGATGGCCTGGGCGTCGGCCTGGGTTACGGCCACCACATGGCACGCCGCATCAAACGCCTTGCGCTCCCACTGCTGGCAGCGCCACTGGTCGTAGCGCACGAACGGCCCGGCCCACTTCGGGAAACGGTCATAGGTGGCGCCGCCCAGGCTGGATTCCAGGTTGTGCTCGGTGAGCACGAAGTCCCGCGATTGCTGGCGCAGGACACTGAGGTACGGTTGCAGGCTGTAGCTGTGCTCGACCTGGATCACATCCCAGGTTTCGTCCAGCAGTTCGCCAAAGCGCGCCTGCAACACCGGTGACAGGCCGTTGACCGTGGTCAGCAACGGCCAGGGCGCAAACACTCCGGCGAGCAGGGTCATGGGGTGTTTGAGCGGTCGGCGTGGTACCACGATCAAGCGTTCGAGCAGGGGCTCGAGGGCGGCGTGCACGGCGGCGTCGGCCGGCGTCTTTGATTGCACCAGCAAGGTGATGCGGTGCCCGCGCTCACTCAAGGTACGCAGCAAATGGTATTGCCGGGTCTTGCCGCCGCTGGTCATCGGCCACGGCAGATAGGGCACAATCCACAGGATTCTCACGTGCAGCTCTCCATGCCTGGGCGTGCTACCACACCAGTATTTGCAACGACGGTTTCACCACGGGGCGAATGCCGTTGTAATCGTTAAGGGCCTGCCTGGCGCCGGTCAGCGGGTCCAGCAACTCGGCGCGCTGTACCTTGGGCAAGGTGATGCTGGTGCCTTCAGCGCTCCAGTACATCAACAGGTGTTTACCGTCTTCGCGGGTCCAGGCCACGCTGTAAAAAGTCTTGGGTACGTCTTCCAGCACCGGGGTGACGCCCGGCTTGAGCGTCGGCCCGGTGATCTCAAGGAAGCGGGCGAGAGCGCTGTAGACCGGCTTGGGTTCGCCGTTGAGGTCGAGCAGGCCGTAGTGCTGGTCACGCACGGAGGCGCGTTCATCCAGGTCGGACAGGGCAAACAGGAAAATCTTCTGGTAGTCCTGGGACGCCATCAGCGCCAGGCGGCGCAAGGTGAAGTCGGCCTGGCCGTCGACGCCGATCAGGTCCTGCATTTCCTTGGGCCCGCTATAGCTGGACCAGCCCCACTCGGTGGCCCAGACATCCTTGACCCCGGCACCGTGCAGCACCGCATTGAGCTGGTCGCCGCGCAGCAGGACTTCGTTCTTGCCTGGTTCGTCGGTTTCAGGGGTCATCGAATACGGGTGATACGCCGCCACCATGCCCAGGGTTTGTACGCCCATTTTGCCGAGGGCTTCAAACATCAGGGTTTTGCCGCGCGGCGGCATCTGGCTGTAGTAGGCCATGCCGCCCATCACCTGGATTTTGTCCGGGGCGGCGATATTCAGTGCCTGGTGACTGGCCAGCAGCAAGCGCGCGTATTCCTCGGCATTCACTTGCGGGCGCCAATTGTTCGGCAGGTTCTGTTCGTTCCACACCTGCCAGGCGTTGATATTCGGGTAGCGCTTGGCCAACAGCGCCAGGCGCAGGGCGTATACGTTGGCATCCCGTGGGCGGTACTGGTCCTGGAATTCCGCGCCCCTGGGGGCGGTGGTGATGAACGGCGCCGAGCCCACCAGGTAGAACACCGAGCGGATCTTCTCGGCGGTCAGGGTGCGGTCCAGTTCATCGAAGGTGCTCAGTTGATAGTCTTCCTCCTTGGGTTCCAGGCGGTCCCAATGCAGGTCGACGCGAACCCAGTCCAATCCCAGTTTCTGGTATTGGCGGATCTGCTTCTGGTACTGCTCGGGCTTGAACCACAGAAAGTGCGCGTTCACCCCCAAAAACTCGCGCCACACCACGGTGCGCTGGGGCGCCAGGTTGACCGGCTCTGCGTCGACCTTTTCACTGAGCAGCAGCGCGCCGCCCACGGCCAGGGCAATGACCAATGGCAAGTAGCGCCACATCGGGCGAGTAGGGGACGTGTTCATCGCAAAGGCTCCTTGACTACGGCCTGGAACAACTCGGCAAAGCGTTGGGCGGTGCTGGCCCACTGGCGCTGCCGGCCGATATCGGCAGCGTGGTCGGCCCACTGGCGGGCCTGTTGCGGGTCGAGGATCAGGCGGCTCAAGGCATCGCTCAACGAGGCGATATCCCCCTGTTGATAGGTGATGCCATTGCCTGCGGCAACTTCTTCGGCGAAGGCGCGGGCGTTGGAGGTAATCACCCCGCGCCCGCAGGCATTGGCCCAGGACAGCGCGCCGCTGGTGCCGCGCATCTGGCCGAGGAAGCCGAGTTTTTTCGATTCGCGGTACGGCAGCACCATCACATGGTGCGCCTGGATCGTGTGCGGGATATCGGCCGAAGGCAGGTCCAGTTGCCAGTCCACCACATCGCCCAGGTGCAGGGTGGCGATCAGTTGGCGCAGGCCATCGAGGTAGTTGCCGGCCGGGTCGAAAGTCATTTCCGGCGCGGTGCCACCGGCCAGGGTCAGGCGTACCTGGCCGCGGCATTGCGGGTGGGCGGCCAGGGCGCGGGCCAGGGCCTGTAGCAGGTCTTCGATGCCCTTGCCCCGGTAGATAAAGCCGAAGTACAGCAGGCGCAGCGGTTGCAACGGCGGCAAGGCCACGGGGGCGATGGGCAGGTTGCCGTGGGCAATCACCGCCACTTGCTCGGGCTTGAGGCCCATGCGCTGGCGCAGGCAGTCGCCGCCCAGGCGGGTGAGGGTGATCAGGCGGCCCATGCTTTTTGCCAGGCGCCGTTCTTCGTAAAGGGTCAATGGATCGGCCAGCAACGCCGCCGCCTGGGGCAGCGGGTGGGGCAGGCGTTCGAGCAGGGTCAGCGGGAAAAACAGCTTGGCCCGGCGCCAGATCAGGCGTTCCGGGTCGTGCACGGTGGCGGTCAGCGGCAATTGCGGCTGGGCCCGGCGCAGGTAGTCCAGGGCCTGGAACTCGGCAAAGCGCCCGCCGCCCAGCTCGGCATGCACCAGGTCCACGCCGCGCCAGTCAAAGGCTTGCAGGCGCTGCAGCTGTTGCGCCAGGTCCAGGCAACCCTCCAGCGGCGTCAGCACCTCCAGGCCTTGTTCGCGCAACGCGCTGCGCAAATGCGCAGCGTAGTCGGCGATCCCGGTCTGCTCCGGCGGCAGTGGCGCCAGCAGCGCAATGCGCATCAGGCCGCACCGCGCCAGCTGTTGATCCGCGCCAGGACATTGGCCGGCACTTCAAAACGGCGGCGGTTGAGGATCATCCCGTCGACTTTGCCGAACGCGGTGGTCAGCAACGACAGGGCGTTCTCGATGGTCGGCACGGTACTGGTGCGGGCTTCGATCACCAGCACAATCTGGTCGGCGCGGCGCAGGGTGAGGAATGCCTGCGGGTTGGACGACAGGGCAGACGCATCCAACAGCAGCACTTCACCCGGCTTCGCGGCGTCGCTGCCGTTGACCGAGACCCGGTGGCCGCGTTCTTCCAGCAGACGCTTGAGTTGCTCGATGATAAAGCTCACGCCCTCGCCATGCCGTGCCGAGGTCAGGCCCAGGGCAAAGCCCTCGCTGGCGATGCGCTCGGCGGGCAGCAGGCTGTACAGGCGATAGATGCTGGCGGTAAGGGCTGCCGGCGTGGCGTGTTGCACATCGGGGATGCTGCTCCACAGTGGGATACCGAACACTTCCTGCAAGCGCGCGCCATCGTGGATGCGCTGGTCCAGCAGATACAGCACATAGATGGTCAGCAAACCGACGGCCAGGCCGGCAGGAATGGTGAACAACAGAATCAGCAGGCTCTTGGGAAACACGCGCGCCGGGTTAAGGGTGGCGTGTTCGATCAGGGCGATGTTGCTGATCTGGCTGCTGTCCAGTTCGTGGTCGATGCGCGCCTGTTCGAGGTTTTCCGAGTACAGCGCGTAGCTTTTCTCGGCGGTGCGCAGTTGCTGGGTCAGCTTGTTCAGTTCGGGTTCATCGGTCATCGCCTGGTCACGCTGGGCGCGCAGTTCGGCGAGGGTCTTGTCGTAGTTCTCGATTTCCCCGGCCAGTTTGCGCTCCTGCAACTGGGCGTCGATGATCTGCTGCTTGACGTTGATCACCAGGCTGTTGGGCGCGGTGTTTTGCGAGCGTTCCAGGCGTGTCGCTTCCTGGGCGCTGAGAGCTTCCATGTCGCGGATGTTCTGCTCGATCTGGTTGACCTGCGGCGTACCTGGCAGGTAGGTGCGCAGCAGGCGCGCGCGTTCCACTTGCAGGGCGTTGAGCTGGCGCTTGAGGTCAAGCTGGGTCGGGTTGAGGCTGGTTTCCCGGGCCGTTATCACTTCCGCTGGCTGGTTCTTGATCTGCTGGCTGGCGTTGGCCAGGAAGCTGCGGATCCCCGCGATCTGGTTTTGTGCGGTGACCTTGGCGTCGGTGACGCGGTCGATCTGGTTGGTCAGGTTTTTCAGGCGCGCGTCCACGCTGATCGAATCGATCTGCTTCAAGCGGCCCTGCAGTTCATCCTTGAGCCCCTGGATGTTGGTGGCGACCTTGGTGCGCTCGGCTTCATAGAAGGTATGCAGGCTCTTGCGCCCGAGAATCCGCGCGCGCTCTTCGAGGTAGGCATCGACCCAGGTCTCGACGACCTTTTGCGCGATGACCGGATCGTCCCAGGTGAAGGAGATCTCGATCACCGAGGAGCCCGGCTCGTGGCCGGCTTCGAAGTTCTTCTCCAGCTTGGTCGCCAGGCGTTCCAGCGGGCTTTGCTTCTCGGCCAGGCCCACGAATTGCAGGACGCTGCGTACCGCATCGAGCACTTCACCCGCGGCTTTCTTGACGTAGAACTTGGTGACTTTCCAGAAGCCCTGTGGTGGCTCGGACGTCATCGCCAGGTAGCGCTCGGCAACGATATGCACGATGGGCCGGCCGGTGAGCATCTTCTCCTCATCCACGATCGGATCGTGTTGGGTGCTGGGCGCAATCAACGTCTGGCGGTTGGCGGCTTCGATTGGCAATGTGGTGTTGTCCCGCCCTGGCTTGACCAGCAAGCGCGCGTCGGACTCGTAGCGAGCCGGCAGCAGGAAGGCACCCAACACGGCCACCACAATCGTGGTGATCACGGCCAGTTTGAATTCGCGGCGGAAGATGAAAAACAGCCGCAAGAGGTCGCGTAGAGAGCGGATTTCGATCACAGGATCACTCCATTGATGGGAATGTGAAAACTCTTTAGAGATTTAGGATGCGTTTGGATAAGTGTTAAAAACTGCATACCGCACCATTCCCACATGTATTGCCGCTGTTTTTTACACCCGTGTCGTTGAGCTGATAGTTCAGGCCCAGGCCAACCCCTTTGCTAACCGGAAACAGCTTGGTGAAGTACATGTCCACGGCTTCTACCGTTGCTCCAATTGTTGACTGCGGTACGTAAATCAAATCACCACGCTGCAAAGCCACCCGTGGGTGATTGGGATTGGTCAACATGCTCTCCAAATTGATGAAGTACATGTTGTATTTGCCGTCGGTACCGGTACGGAGTAACGCGATATTGGAGCTATCTGCCGACGGCAAAACTCCCCCGGAACTCAGCAACGCCTGCTCCACACTGACATTGCCCGCCAGGTCAAAAAACGCCGGATTAGGCACCGCACCACCGATAAACACCTTATTGCTTGGGGCACTGGCGATGTTCACCGTCACTGCTGGCTCGCGGTAGATGCGCTTGTACTTGTCGGTAATTTCCTTCCCCAGGTCTTCAGGCGTGCGCAATGCCGCCTTGATCCGACCGATGTTGGGCATTGAGATCACCCCGTCGGGACGCACGACAAATACCGTCATGTCGTCGGCTGCCGCGGGCTCCTGCGCATCGCGCACGATGCGCAACAGGTCGCCACTCTGGATCAGCACCTGTGGGGGCGGCAGGTCGGCCAAGGTCAGCGCCGCTTGATGGCCGGCCTTGAGCGTATTGTCATCAGGAAGCGGCACCCGCGCAGGGGTCGAACAACCAGCCAGCCAGATCGAGGCAGTCAACAGGCTGAACAGGGTAAGACGGGAACGTCGGTTGGTAGTCTTCATGACGGCTCAAGTCCAGTAGGTGGAAAACATGCCCAGGCGCTGCTTGAGCGAGTTGGGCAGGTAGCGTTCAAGGTGGCCGAGGCGATAGCCCAGCAATTTAAAGGCACTGCGCACCACCACTTCGGGGGCGCGGTGCAAGGCGTTGGCCTCGCGCAAGGCACGTAATTCGGCCAGTACATAGCGTTTACCTTCGCCGCCGGCGTCGCCGAACGCTTGGCGAATCCACGGCTCGCGGCCGTAGAACACACCAATGTCGAAGTAGCGGTGAAACTCATCCATGAGTCGGTAGTCGTGGGAGTGATAAACCCGGGCGCTGGCCGCGTACTGCACCTTCCAGCCTGCCAGCAGCATGCGCGCGGCGACGTAGGCGTCCTCGCTGCCGATCACATCGGCCGGAAACCCGCCCACGGCCTGCAGGGCGCTGCGCCGGTATACAGAGAACGAGTCGGAGCTAAAGCACGTCTTGATCCCCAACTGCGGCGCATCGGCCAGGCTTTTGCTGCGGCTGTGCGCCGGGTAATTGAAGTGCCGCGACTGCGCACCCAGCACCCCGGCACCGGGGTGCGGCAGTTGCCGGCCGTAGGCAACGCCATTGAGCGGGTCCAGTTGCAGCTCTTCGAGCAGCTTGGCGAACGTCTCGGGTTCGGCCGGGATCGCGTCCTGGGTCATCACGATCAGGGCATCGCCGCCCACCTGTTCGCTGGCCCAGCGCCGCGTACCGCCGTGGTTGAAGTGGCGGGCGTCGATCACTTCGACACGGGCGCCGAACTCGCGAAAGCGCGCCACTGTGTCGTCGCTCGATGCGCTGTCGACCACCAGCATTTCGTCGGGTTGCACGGTTTGCATGCGCAGCGCCGGCAGCAGCCGGTCGAGGTGGCTGGCGGCATTGCGGGTCGGGATGATCAGGGAAGTACGCATCAGGGCTGGGGCTCGCTGCCGGGCGCGCGGCCGTAAATATCATCGAAGCGCACGATGTCGTCTTCGCCCAGGTATTCGCCGCTCTGCACCTCGATCATTACCAGATCGATGATGCCGGGGTTGGTCAGGCGGTGTTTGTGCCCGGCGGGAATGTAGGTGGACTCGTTCATGTTGAGCAGGATCTCGCGCTCACCATTGGTGATCATGGCCGCGCCGCTGACCACCACCCAGTGTTCGCTGCGGTGGTGGTGCATCTGCAAAGACAACGAGCCCTTGGGCTTGACCACGATGCGCTTGATTTTGAAACGGGGGCTTTCCTCCAGCACCGTATAGGTGCCCCACGGCCGGGTGACGGTGCGGTGCAGGCTGAATGCCGGGTGGTTCTGGCGCTTGAGCTCGGCGACGATATGGCGCACGTCCTGGCTGCGGTTGGCGTCGGCAATCAGCAGGGCGTCGGGGGTGTCGACGATGATCAGGTCACGCACCCCGACCGCCCCCAACACGCGCTTGGGTGAGTCGATGTAGCAGTTGTGCACGTCGTGCAGGATCGCTTCGCCATTGATCTGGTTGCCGTTGTCGTCGCAGGGGGTCAACTGGCGCACGGCTTCCCAGGAGCCGATATCGCTCCAGCCAATGTCACAGGGCACCACGGCGACCTGGGCGGATTTCTCCATCAGGGCCACGTCGATGGAAATGTCTGGCGCGGTGCCAAAGCCTTGCGGGTTCAGTTCGCGCTGGCGGCTGCTGCTGTTCTGCAAGCTGGTGCTGTGCGCCAGCGCGGCTTTGGCGGCGTCGAGCACGGCTGGCGCGTGGGTCGCCAGCTCGTCGAGCACGGTGGCGGCCTTGAAGCAGAACATCCCGGCATTCCACAGGTGCTTGCCGCCGTCCAGGTAGCCTTGGGCGGTGGCCAGGTCGGGTTTTTCGACGAAGCGCTGGACGCGAAAACCCTGTGCCAGGGCCGAACCTTGTTCGATATAGCCAAAGCCCGTTTCGGGGCGGTCGGGCTGGATGCCGAAGGTCACCAGGTAACCCGCTTCGGCCAATTCGCGGGCCTGGGCCACGGCCTGGGCGAACGCGCTTTCATCAACGATCAGGTGGTCGGCCGGCATCACCAGCAACTGTGCGTCGCCGCCGAAAAACTCTTGCACATGCAGGGCTGCGACAGCGATGGCGGCGGCGGTATTGCGGCCAAACGGTTCGAGCAGCAGGTCCAGGCCCAATTGGGCCGTGTTGACCGCGCGGTAATCGTCGAGGGTGCGAAACAGCAGGTCGCGGTTGGTTACCGTCAGCACGCTGTCGACCCCCGGCAGGTGGCTGGCGCGCAGGAAGGTTTTCTGCAGCAGGCTCTGGTCGTCGCGCATACGCATGAACGGTTTGGGCATGTTCTGCCGCGAAACCGGCCACAGCCGCGTGCCCGAGCCACCGGAAATGATGCAGGGAATCAATCCGTTGAGGGTGTTCATCAATAGACTTCCTTGGTGGAAAGGACGGCCGGGACCGTCATGAAAACGATGTACAGGTCAAACCACACCGACCATTTGGCGATGTATTCCAGGTCGTACTCGACCCGTTTCTGAATTTTGAACAGGGTGTCGGTTTCACCGCGGTAGCCATTGATCTGCGCCCAGCCGGTGATGCCTGGCTTGACCCGGTGGCGCGAGCTGTACTCGCTCACGGCTTCCTCGAAAGGAATCCCGGCGGCTTTGGTGGCAGTGGCATGGGGGCGGGGGCCGACCATCGACATGTTGCCCAGCAACACGTTGAACAGCTGGGGCAGCTCGTCGATGCTGGTCTTGCGGATAATCCGCCCGACGCGGGTGATGCGCGGGTCGAGGCGGGTGGTCTGGCATTCGGCATTGCGGTCGGTCTGGTCGACGTACATCGAGCGGAACTTGAACACCCGGATCAGGTTGTCGTTGTAGCCAAAACGCTTCTGGCGAAACAACACCGGGCCCTTGGAATCGAGCTTGATGGCGATGGCCGTCACCAGCATGATCGGGGAAAACAGCAGCAGCCCGGCACTGGCCAGCAACAGGTCTTCGCAGCGCTTGATAAAGGGTGACCAGCCGCGCAGTGGCAGTTGCGAGGTGTTGAACATCAGGATGCCGCCGACATCGGTGATGCGGTTGTGGCCATAGCGCAGGGCCGCCATGTCGGGCACCAGCATGACGTTGACCGACATCTGCCGCAGGCGCTTGACCAGCTCGTTGATGCGCTGCTCGGCGGCCCAGGGCAGGGTGATCATCACCTGGTTGACCTGTTCGGACCTGATCAGCTTTTCCAGGTCGCGGGTGTTGCCCAGCAACGGCAGGTTGCTCAATTCCTTGGGGATGCGCTCGGTACGGTCGTCGATAAAACCGATCAGGCCGGAACGGATATCACTGTTGCGCGACAGGTGTTCGGCCACATGCACGGCGGTGTCGGTAAAACCGAGGATCACCGTGCGTTGCAGGAACTTGCCGTTCTTCATCAGGTTGCGATACAGGCGCAGCATCAGGATGCGTTCCACGCCAAACAACATCAGGCTCAGGGTGAACCAGAACATCAGGTTGCGCGGGCTCAACTGCGGGAACAGCAGCAGGATCTGGTACATGAACAGCAGGATGCAAAACGCGGAAATCCAGGCGACCAACATCACGCGAAAACGCAGGCGGTTGCTGAACAGATCCTCGGAGTACACCCCCAGGGCCTGGAACAGAATGATGGTCAGAATCGCAAAGAACAGCAGCAGGCCAAGGTAGTGGCTACGCATTTGCGGGTCCACCGGATCCGGATAGAACAACAGGATCATCGCCGGCAGGACCGCCGTCAGGCCGTGCAGTAATTTGACGAAAACCACGAAGAATTCAACAAAGCCGGTACGAGTCAGAAACAGGCTGTCGACTGACGACTTGTCACGCATAAATCATCCCTCAATGCACCACCAGGACTTCCCTGTTCGTATGCTCATCCATAAGGCAGGTTTGCTTTATAAGTGGTGCAATGCGAACGACTGCTTTCGCTGGGTAAAACGCAATTACCTGTCTGCTCGCAGGTATTTTTGCTCGATAATGTCTAAATGATGGCTCCTTCTGATAGGTTCGTCAAGGTTTTGACTTTTATCAGGGTTCTCGCCGTCGAGCTTCATAAGATACTCTTGTTGTGACGGTTTGTTGACATGTTTTGTGGGGGTTCTCAGATTTATCGAGAATAAGTGATGGCTTTTTGGAGTGTAGGAACAAAAACGGGAATTTTCCTGCGGGGAGGGAAATCCCTTTTTTGACGCAATGTAGGAAGGGCGCGGGCTGAACCTTGGGCCGGCTCCCACAGCTATGGCTTCAAGGCCGGTATCGCCTGCGCTGGCATCGGCGGCTGAGGTAGGACTAATCTACGGCTTTCCCTGGCGGATGAGTTGAGCATGATCGATCTCGCAACCCTGGCGGTTTTCTCTGGTTCTGTGCTGCTGTTGTTGCTGTCGCCCGGGCCGAACATGGCCTTTGTCATCAGCCATGGCGTGAGTTACGGCTGGCGGGGTGGGGTGGCGGCCGGCCTGGGGATCGGCGTGGCGGACCTGCTGCTGACCGCACTGACCGCGACCGGCGTCACCGCCCTGGTGGCCAGTTGGCCTCCGTCCTTTGACTTGATTCGCTATGCCGGCGTGGTCTACCTGCTGTGGCTGGCGTTCAAGACCTTGCAGAAAAAGCCGTCCCTGAACACCGCCCAGGTTGTGCGGGTGCGCCTGGGCGGGGTGTTTATGCGCGCCATGCTCAACAGCTTGCTCAACCCTAAGGCGCTGTTGTTTTTCATGGTGTTCCTGCCGCAATTCGTCAAGCCCGAGGCCGGTCCCATTGCCCTGCAATTGGTGCAATTGGGCTTGGTCCTGACGTTGATTGCGGGCGTGTTTCACGCGGTGCTGGGAATTTTTGGCGGGGCGATCAGCCGGTTTTTTGCTGGCAGTGAGAAGACCGCAGGCCTGCAAAAATGGGGGCTGGCCACGGTGTTGACGGTGCTGGCCGTGCGCCTGGCGTTGATGCCGCGCACGGTGTAAATGGCGCGCAGGTGTATCTCCTTGTGGGAGCGGGCTTGCCCGCGATAGCGGTGGGTCAGCCAAAACATTCGGTGACTGACATGACGCCATCGCGGGCAAGCCCGCTCCCACACTAGTTCGGCCTTTAGCCCAGCCGCGCCGCTGCCCGTGCGGTAATTTCGCCGCGGGTCTTGCGTGATTGCGCGGTGCGCTTGTTGGCCTCGTCCAGCACAGGCTGTGGTGCGGTGTCTGGCCGCCCGGCGTTGAAGGGCGGGGCCGGCGCATATTCGAGTTGCAGTTGCACCAGTTGCGCGGCCGCCTCGCCGTACAACTCGGCGGCCAGGGTCAGGGCAAAATCAATCCCCGCCGTAATGCCGCCACCGGTAAACAGGTTGCCGTCGCGCACCACGCGCTCCTGCACCGGGATCGCGCCCAGGGTGGCCAGCATGTCGTGATAGGCCCAGTGCGTGGTGGCCCGCCGCCCGCGCAGCAAGCCCGCCGCACCCAATACCAGCGAGCCGGTACACACCGACGTCACATAGCGTGCGGTCTGGGATTGTTGGCGCAGAAAGCCCAGGGTCGGCTCATCTTCCATCAACGGTCCTACCCCTGAACCGCCCGGTACGCAGATCACATCCAGCACCGGGCAGTCGTCGTAGGTGATGGTCGGGCTGAGCACCAACCCGCTGCTGGAGGTCAGTGGCGCCAGGTCTTTCCAGATCAGGTGCAGCTTCACATCCGGTAATGACGCCAGCACGTCGTAGGGGCCGGTGAGGTCCAGTTGCTGGATGCCGGGGAACAACACAAAGCCGATCTGCAAGGTCATGGTGAAACTCCAGGAAAGAGGATGGACGGCTTCACTCTAGTGGCCTAGGCTTTGGCGCATACGCCATTGAGCCCACGAATCACGCCAATCATGCCGAAAATCATCCATGTACTCGCCTTTGCCAATGTGCAGGTGCTTGACGTCACCGGCCCCTTGCAGGTGTTTGCCTCGGCCAACGACCTGGCGCGCCAACAGGGTTTGCCGTTGCCCTATGCGGTCAACGTGATTGCCGCCCAGGCCGAGCCGGTGATGACCTCTGCCGGCCTGGCCTTGGTGGCCGAGCCGTTGCCTGGCGCCGAGACGCCCTGCGACACCTTGGTGATCGCCGGCGGCTGGGGAGTGTATGGCGCGGCCGAAGACTCGGATCTGGTGGCCTGGGTGCAGGATAAAGCCCGGCACTCACGGCGCGTGACGTCGGTGTGTACCGGCGCCTTCCTGCTGGCTGCCAGCGGCCTGCTGGACGGCTGCCGTGTCGCGACCCACTGGACGCGCTGCGAGGAACTGGCGCGCAAATACCCGAGTCTGCAGGTCGAGGCCAATCCGATTTTTATCCAGCAGGGGTCGGTCTGGACCTCGGCGGGGGTCACCGCCGGTATCGATTTGTGCCTGGCCCTGGTGGAAGAGGACCTGGGCCGCGCGGTCGCCCTGGAGGTGGCGCGGCACCTGGTGGTATTTCTCAAGCGCCCCGGTGGGCAGTCGCAGTTCAGCGTCACCCTGTCCCTGCAAAAGGGCGGCAGCCGCTTCAGCGAGTTGCACGCGTGGATTGCCGAACACCTGCACCTGGACTTGAACATCCCGACCCTGGCGGCGGCGTGCGGCATGAGCGAACGCAGCTTCGTGCGCCATTACCGTGCCGAGACCGGGCAGACTCCAGCGCGAGCAGTCGAGCTGATCCGCGTGGAAACCGCACGCCGGCAACTGGCCGACAGCGCCGTAGCGATCAAGCGCATCGCCGCACAATGTGGTTTTGGCAGCGAAGAGACCATGCGCCGCAGTTTTCTGCGCGCCTTGTCGATCACCCCGCAGGTTTACCGCAAGCGGTTTTCGGCGCCGGCTTGAGTCAGCTCAATGCTCGTGTGACAGCAGTGACCAGGTAAGGCGGCCGCATACCCGTCGGTCGCGGCACGCCAGTCGGGTACGTGGATGAGGATGGAGAGAATGGGGGACAGCCGAGCATTATCGGGCATCATGTTTCTTCCTTGAACACAGGAGGAGCGGTATATACCTGGCTTTTTCCGATTATGAAAGAAGTCGAGGTTCTGCGATGCCAATGGCAAGCGGGCTTATTGTGGCGAGCGGGCTTGCTGTGGCGAGCGGGCTTGCCCCGCGCTGGGCTGCGAAGCAGCCCCAATAGGGCCACCGAGTTCCCTCAGGCAGATCGCGAAAACAGGTTTTGGGGCTGCTTCGCAGCCCAGCGCGGGGCAAGCCCGCTCGCCACAACAAGCCCGCTCGCCACGGCCAGTAAGCTGCAGCGCTGTAAAGCCAGCGGATCAAGGCGGCCACACTGTTTTCTCTGCACTCAGCTTGCGATCCGTTGCCTGGTTTAAGTTGAAATTCTGATGGCAAGCACACTTATTGTGGCAAGCCCGCTCGCCACGACAAGCCCGCTCGCCACAGCCAGTGAGCCCAGCGCTGTAAAACCAGAGGATCAAGGCTGCCACACCGTTTTCTCTCCACTCAACTTACGATCCAGAAACGTCGCCGCGCTGATCAACGCCAAATGGCTCAGGGCCTGTGGCGTGTTGCCCAGGTGTCGCGCCTGGCTGTCGAATTCCTCGGCATACAACCCCAGCGGGTTGGCATAGCGCAGCAGTTGTTCGAATTCCAGGTGGGCCTTTTCCACTTGGCCTGCGCGAGCCAGGCATTCGACATACCAGAATGAGCAGGCAGTAAACGCCCCCTCAGTGCCTTGCAGACCATCAATCTGGCTGTCGTCATTGCGATAGCGGTACACCATGCCGTCGCGCACCAGGCTTTTCTGGATGGCCTCCAGGGTCGACATCCAGCGCGGGTCGGTGGCTGCCACGAAGCGCACCAGTGGCATCAACAGCATCGAACCATCCAGGGCGGTGCTGCCGATGTGCTGCACGAAATGCCCGCGTTCCTCGTTCCAGAAGTTGCTCCAGATATCTTCATATATCGCCTGGCGGGTCTGGTCCCAGCGGGCAAAAGGTGCCGGCAGCGAACGCTTGGAGGCCAGGCGGATCGCGCGGTCGAGGGCGACCCAGCACATCAGGCGCGAGTGCAGGAAGTGATGTTGCTCGCCGCGCATCTCCCAGATGCCGACGTCTTTCTGGTTCCAGGTCTCGCACACCTGGTCCACCACTTCCAGGGTATGTTTCCAGCCCTCATGGGAGATGGCTTCGCCGTACTTGTTGACCAGGTACACCGCGTCCATCAGTTCGCCGAAAATATCCAGTTGCACCTGGTCAAAGGCCTCGTTGCCAATGCGCACCGGTTGCGCGCCGCCATGGCCGCTGAGGTGGGTCAACTCGGTTTCCGGCAGCTGTTGGCGGCCGTCGATGCCATACAGGATGTTGATTTTCATCGGCTGCCCGCAGCAGTCGCTGACGCGCCCGCGCAACCAACGCATGTAGTCATTGGCTTCCTGGACAAAACCCAGGCGCATAAAGGCGTAGACGGTGAACGAGGCGTCGCGGATCCAGGTGTAGCGGTAGTCCCAGTTGCGTTCGCCGCCGGGGGCTTCCGGCAGGCCGAAGGTGGCCGCAGCGAGGATCGCGCCGTGTTTGCGTGAGGTCAGCAACTTCAGGGTCAGGGCCGAGCGATTGACCATTTCCCGCCAGCGCCCGCGATAGTTGGACTGGGCCAGCCAGCCGCGCCAGAACGCCAGGGTGTGCTGCAGGCACAGGTCGGTGCCGCTGCTGTCGACGCGCACATCGTCCAGGCCGCCCAGGACAAATTCGGCACCTTGGTCCTGGTCCAGGGTAAAGCAGGCGACGGCGGCGTCATTGTCGATCTGCAAAGGCTGGCTGCTGGCCAGGCGCAGGCCAGGCAGGCCCTGTGCCTTGAAGCACACATCAGCGTTATCGGCCGTGGCCCGCGTGGGTGCCCTGGCATAGTCATGGCGCACTGCGCAGCGCATGTGCAGGGTGGCCTTGCCGCTCACCACGCGCACACGCCGGATCAGCAGGGGCAGGTCGTCGACGTCGTCGCTGATGCTCAGCAGGTCGGTGATTTCCACCACCGCTTCATCGCTCAACCAGCGGGTTTGCAGGACATTGGTGTCCGGCAGATAGATCTGTTCCCGACGCGCCTGGGGCAGGTCCGGGGTCAGTTGGAAGATCCCGGCGGCGGGGGAGTCCAGCAGTGAGCAGAAGATCGACGGGCTGTCGAATTCCGGCCAGCAGAAAAAGTCGATGCTGCCCTGGTCGTTGATCAGTGCCGCACTGCGCATGTCGCCGATGATGCCGTGGGCATCGATGGCGCTTTGAGCTTCGTTTTTCAGATCAACCATTGTCTTTGAACTCCGGGTAGAGGCTCATGCCGCCGTCGATAAACAAGGTGCTGCCCACCACATAGTCGGAGGCATCACTGGCCAGCCAGACCACGGCGTTGGCCACATCTTCGACGTCACCGACGCGGCCATAGGGGATCAGTTTCAGCAGCGCCTGCTCGGCATCGCCCTCGGTGGCGGCGCGGTTGATGGCCGTGCGGATCGCCCCCGGCGCGATGCCGTTGATGCGGATCCGTTGGTGGCCGACTTCCTGGGCGAGGCTGCGCATCAACATCTCGACGCCGCCTTTGGACGCGGCGTAGTTGACGTGGCCGGCCCATGGGATCAACTGGTGCACCGAGCTCATGTGGATGATTTTGCCGGCGGCCCGGGATACGCCTGCTCGCACGCCCTGGCGATTGAAAATGCGCAGGGCGGCGCGGGCGCAGAGGAACTGCCCGGTGAGGTTGACGCCGATCACCGTGTTCCACTGCTCAAGGGTCATGTCGCTGATGGCGGCGTCTTTTTGCAGGCCGGAATTGGCCACCAGAATGTCTAGATGACCGAAGGCGTCGAGGGTCTGCGCAAACAGGCGCTCGACATCGTCCTCCCGGGACACATCGGCGCCGATGGCCAGGGCCCGGCCGCCACTCTGGTTGATCTGCGCCGCCAGGGCCTGGGCGGGCTCTGCCTGACGGTTGTAGTTCACCACCACCGCCGCGCCGGCCGCGGCCAAAGCCCTGGCGGCGCCCGCGCCGATGCCGGAGCTGGCGCCGGTGACCACGGCCACTTGTTGTTCCAACGAGATGCGCATTGTCCACCCAACCGTTATTGCGGGAGTCCATTGAGCTGACTGACGGTGCGCGGCACAAGTTCAGTGGCTTGTCCGAAATGCGACGATGGCTGTCTATATCTATCGTTTTCGCCATTGGGCTTTTGGTTAGAATCACTGGCTTAACGACGTGAGACGCTGCCCATGACAACTGCGCCCCGGCCTTGGCTTGAGGCTTATGCCGACAACTACCGCAACGACGAAGTGGTCCATCCCCATTGTCATACCCAGGCGCAACTGATTCACGGCGTCACCGGGGTAATGGTGGTGAGTACGGCCCAGGGCAGTTGGCTGGTGCCGTCCGGGCACGCGTTGTGGGTGCCCGCCGGGACGCCCCACGAAATTCGCATGGCCGGCGAGGTGCACATGCGCACCTTGTTTCTCATGCCTGAGGTGGAGCCTAGCCTTGGCCGCACGTGCCAGGTGATCGAGGTGTCCGCGCTGTTGCGGGAGCTGATCGTGGCCGCCACACTGATCGCCGGTCAGGTCAACAACCCGCGCCTGCTGGCGATGGTGGAGTTGATCCGCATGGAGTTGCTGGCCGCGCCGGTGGTGGCGATGCACGTACCGGTGCCCGGCGACGCACGGCTGGCCAGGTTATGTACGCGGTTCATCCGCAACCCGGCCGATGACAGCAGCCTGGAGTCCTGGGCCGACACCCTGAACATGAGCGCACGCACCCTGAGCCGGATTTTCCAGCGCGAGCTGGGCATGAGCTTTGGCGAATGGCGCAAGCGTGCGCGCCTGGCGTTGAGCCTGAAGTTACTGGCCCAGGGCGCCTCCATCCTGGAAGTAGCGCTGGAACATGGTTATCAAAGCCCCAGCGCGTTCAGTGCGATGTTCCGTCGTTCGCTGGGGTATCCGCCGAGTCATTTCCGCCCCGGGGCCTGATGTTGCTTCATGTAACCCTATTGTCCATTTGGCGACGATACATGGCCCTGGCGCGGGCGAATCCGCCAGGGCGCATGCCTAATCTGCAAAGCTCATTCTTCAGCGAGCTTTGTGATGCCCAGCCTTGTCGTTCATCCCCCCACTAGCAATCGATTCCCGGCAGCCCTGACGCTGCTTCTGCTGGGCGCGCTGGCCGGATGCAGCGGCCTGCCCGATGAACCTGCAGGGCCGTTGGCGGCCCAGGCGATACCGCAATTGTCCAGCGGGTCGGCAACCCAGGCGCTGCCCCAGCGCTGGTGGCAGCTCTACCGCGACCGGCAACTGGACCTGTTGGTCGAGCAGGCCTTGCGCCACAACAAAGACCTTGAGGCCGCCGCCGCGCACGTCGATGCGCTGCTGGCCCGCCTGGAGCAGGTCGACCGCCAGCGCCAGCCCTCGACCTTGCTGACCTACGGCGTGGGCTATGGCCGCAGCCGCGACGACCAGACCCTGGCCCAGGCCACCGGTGAACATGCCGATGCCGAGTGGAGCCATGCTCCCGGATTCTCCCTGAGCTACACCCTGGACCTGTGGGGCGAGGTGCGTTACCGCCTGGCTGCCGCCCGCGCCGATGCGCAGGCAGCGCGGGCGCTGGAGGACGAGTGGCGGGTGACGGTGGCCGCGCAAACCACGCGGGCCTATGGCCAGGCTTGCGTCTATGCCTTCAGCAGCCAGGTGCAGCGTCATTCGGTGCAGGTGTTGGAGCGCAGTGTCGAAGTCACTCGCAAACTGCAGCAGGCCGGTGCGGCCACCGCTCTGGACCTGGCGCGCCTCAATGGCCTGCTGGAAGAAACCCGTGCGCCGTTGCCCATGTTGACTGCCCGCCATCAGGCCGCACTGTATGAATTGGCGGTGCTAAGTGGCATGCGGCCCCAGGACGTGGCCCGAAACAGCTGTGCCCAGCCCCCGCAATTGCAGGCGCCGCTGCCCGTGGGGGACGGCTGGGCGCTGGTGCAACGGCGTGCCGATATCCGGCGTGCCGAGCGCCAATTGCAGGCGGCCACGCTGGCCATTGGCGTCGCACGCGCCGAGTTGTACCCGCGAGTGACGTTCGGTGCTGCACTTGAGTCTTCGGCGAGCAGCCTGGGCAAGTTGGGGGACAGTGAGGCGCTGGTGTATTCCGTGGGGCCGTTGTTGTCCTGGCGCTTTCCCAACCGCGGCGTCGCCCAGGCCCGGGTGGGCCAGCGCCAGGCCCAGGCGCGCGAGGCCCAGGCGCGTTTCGACGGCACGGTACTGAGCGCCTTGAAACAGGTCGAACAAGCTCTGGCGCTGTACCAGGGCGAACAGCAGCGTCGTCAGGCCCTGCAAGCCGCGCTGGACAACAGCCAGCAGGCGTTTGAACTGGCCACCCGCAGTTATCGGGCCGGTGCCCTTGATGCCCTGCAATTGCTCGACAGCGAGCGCAGCCTGGTCAGCCTGCAGGCCACTCTGGCCCAGGCAGACCTGCGCTTGGTCAACCGCCAGATCGACCTGTTCCAGGCTCTGGGTGGCGGCTGGCAACGTGACGATCAACCTCAACCCTTACCCCTTGCTGCCCTTGGAGCCAAGCCATGAACCAGGCTGTTGAACCCGCCATCCTGCAATCCACTCCCAGCTTGATGCAACGCCATCGCCGCGCACTGCTCACAGGCGCCTCCCTGGCGACGCTGCTGGGGCTGGGGCTGTTTGCCGGGTATTGGTGGCAGTGGGGGCGGTTCCTTGAAGAGACCGACGATGCCTACGTCCGTGCCGACTGGGTGGCGGTCAGCCCGCGCATCGCCGGCTACGTGGCCCAGGTGCTGGTGGAGGACAACCAGCCGGTGAAGGCGGGCGATGTGCTGGTGCAGTTGGATGACCGGGATTTTATCGAGCAGTTGCGCAGCTCCGAGGCGAAGTTGCAGCAAGCCCGGGCAGCGGCGACGGCGCGCCAGTCCAGCCTGCATACCCTGGACGCGCGGCTGGCCGAGCAGCAGCAACGCATCGCCCAGGCCCAGGCGGCCTTGCATAGCAACGAGGCCGAGGCCCATCGTGCGCGCCTGGACTACCTGCGTTATCGCGATCTGGTGGACCAGCAGATCGCTACCCGTGAGCGCCTGGAAACCGCCAGTGCCGGCCAGGCCAAGGCTCTGGCGGCGGTGACCGAAGCCCGTGCCCAAGTGGCCCGGCAGCAGGCGCAGTGCCAAGTCTTGCAGGCGCGTCGCCAACAGGCCCAGGCGCGCATCGCCGAATCCCAGGCCCGGGTGGGCGAGGCCCAGGCCAATCTGGCCCTGGCCCGCAATGCCTTGAATGACACAGCAATCCGCGCGCCGTTCGACGGGGTCGTGGGCCAGCGCAAGGTCCGTCGCCAGCAGTATGTGATGCCCGGCCTGCCGTTGCTGGCGGTGGTGCCGGTGGAGCAGGCCTATGTGATCGCCAATTACAAGGAAACCCAGTTGCAGCACATGGCGCCGGGGCAATCGGTGGATATTGCGGTGGACAGTTTTGCCGGCCAGCGCTGGCGCGGCCAGGTGGAAAGTATCGCCCCCGGTTCCGGCGCGGTGTTCGCCTTGTTGCCGCCGGACAACGCCACCGGCAATTTCACCAAGATCGTGCAGCGCTTTCCGGTGAAGATCCGCCTGGTCGCGGACGAGGTCAACGGCCCCGCGATCTTGCCGGGAATGTCGGTGATCGCCACGGTGGATACGCGTCCGGCCCGCCAGCAGGACAGTTCCCATGGCGGCTGATGAGCGCAGCACTTCGACGGTATCGTTTCGCGCCTGGGTCGCGGTGATCGGTGGTCTGTTCGGTTGCTTCATGGCTGGCATGAACGTGCATGTCACCAGTGCCGCGTTGCCGGAAATCGAAGGGGCCCTGGGGGCTACGTTTGAGGAGGGATCGTGGATTTCCACGGCCTACCTGGTGGCGGAAATCATCATGATCCCGCTCACCGCATGGCTGGTGCAGGTGTTCTCGTTACGGCGGGTAATGCTGTGGGGCTCCGGGGTATTTCTGGTGGCCTCGGTGGCCTGTTCGATGGCGCCGAACCTGCCGGTGATGATCATCATCCGTGTGATCCAAGGGGCCGCGGGGGCGGTGCTGATTCCGCTGTCGTTCCAGTTGATCATTACCGAGTTGCCCGCCAGCAAGATCCCGCTGGGCATGGCGCTGTTCAGCCTGGCCAACAGCGTGGCCCAGGCCGCAGGGCCGTCTATTGGTGGCTGGTTGACCGATGTCTATTCGTGGCGCTGGATCTTCTACCTGCAGCTGTTCCCCGGCATCGCGCTGTTGGCGGCAGTGGCCTGGTCCATCGATCGCCAGCCGATGAACCTTGGGTTGTTGCGCCAAGGCGACTGGCTGGGCATCGCGTGCATGGTGCTGGGCCTGGGCGCGTTGCAGATCGTGCTGGAGGAGGGCGGGCGCAAGGATTGGTTCGGCTCGGCCTTTATTGTCTGGATGAGCCTGGCGGCGGTGGTCGGGCTGGCAGGGTTTATCGGTCGCCAATTGTGGGGCAGCAAAAGCTTTATCAACCTGCGATTGTTGGCGCACTACAACTTTGGCGTAGCCAGCGTGGCGATGTTTATCTTCGGTGCCAGCACCTATGGCCTGGTATTCCTGGTGCCCAACTACCTGTCCCAGATGCAGGGCTACAACGCCAGCGAAATTGGTATCAGCCTGATCGCCTACGGCATGGTGCAGCTGGTGCTGGCGCCGTTTTTGCCGCGGCTGATGAAGTGGTTTAGCGCGAAAATCCTCGTGGCTTCAGGTTTCGCGATCATGGCCCTGGGCTGTTGGATGGGCGCGCATTTGTCGGCCGACAGCGCCAGTAACGTGATCATCCCCTCGATCGTGGTGCGCGGCATCGGCCAACCATTGATCATGGTGGCGCTGTCGGTGCTGGCGGTGCATGGGCTGGCCAAGGCCGAGTCTGGCTCGGCCTCGGCGGTCTTCTCGATGTTGCGTAATCTGGGCGGCGCAGTGGGTACGGCCTTGCTGGCACAGTTGGTGGTGGTGCGCGAGCAGGTGCATTCGGCGCGGATCGGTGAATCGCTGAACATTTTCGAGCCGGCCTTGCAACAACGCTTGCCGGGCGGCGGTTTGCTGCAGGAACAATGGCCGCAGCACCAGCAGGTGCTGGGGTTGCTGGACCAGGGCGTACGGCACCAGTCCTTCTTGATGGCTTACAGCGATGCGTTCTACCTGGCGTGTGTGGCGCTGACGTTGTGTGCGGTGGCGGCGCTGTTGTTGCGGCGAACCTGAGCCTCGTTTTCAGGGGTAGTTGTGGTGAGGGGCCAACTGTGGAGAGGGGGCTTGTCCCCTCTCCACAACAGGCTAGGGGCTCAGGCCACAGGCTTCAACCCCCGAAGCAGCAAATCCAAGCCTTGCAGCGCTTGCTCCAGGCATTCATCCGGGCGTTCGGCATGGGCAATCCATTGCGCCGTATCCACCAGGCTGCCATTGATCAATCGGGCCAGCGCCAGGCTGGGGGCCTGTTCAATCAATCCGACCTGCATCAATTCCTCCAGGAGCCGACGCAGTGATTCGATGCATTGCTGCTGGGCGCCGACGTCAGCACCCAGCACTGCCGGCGCATCTTGCAGCACAATGCGCTGGATTTCCGGATCCTGGGCCATGCGCAAATACGCGCGACAGCGTTCGCAAAAACCCTCCCAGGGGGTTGCGGCCTGGGCGCTGATTTGTTGCAGGTGCTCATCCATTTCGCTGTCGAGTTGCGCGACCACCGCTGCCAGTAAGCCTTTTTTGTCGCCAAAGTGATGGTACAGCGCCCCCCGCGTGAGGCCGGCGCGCGCGGTGAAATCGTCCATGGAGGTATGGGCAAAGCCTTGGGTCGCAAAGGCGTGGCGGGCGCTGGCTAGCAAGCGGGCGCGGGTTTCTTCGATCATCTCGGCGCGGGCTCGGCTCATGGAAAATGCTCGTCCTGGTCAGGTGGGTAGTTGACATACGCTGCGTATGTTACTCATGATTTGTCACATACGCACCGTATATATTTCGCCCGGATTGCCTTGAATGGCAAGCTCCAGGGCTCCCAGCAAGAGGACACGCACCATGGCAAACCCCTACGCCGAGCTGTTTCAGGCGCCAGGTTCCAGGGCTTTTGTATCGGCCGGCATGCTCGCGCGCATGCCGATTTCCATGACCGGTATCGGGTTGATCACCATGTTGTCCCAGGTCCGCGGTGGTTATGGGCTGGCGGGCGCAGTGGCGGCCACCTTTGCCTTGGCTACGGCGTTTTGCGCGCCGCAGGTTTCACGGCTGGTAGACCGTTACGGCCAGGGCCGCGTATTGCCGGTGGCGGCCATGATTGGCGGGGGCGCGCTGTTGATGCTGTTGTTGTGTACCCGCTTGCAGGCACCGGACTGGACGCTGTTTATCTTCGCCGCCCTGGCCGGTTGCATGCCCAATATGTCGGCCATGGTGCGTGCGCGCTGGACCGAGATCTACCGTGGCCAGCCCCGCTTGCAAACCGCCTTTGCCCTGGAGTCGGTGCTGGACGAGGTGTGCTTCATCCTCGGGCCACCGATATCGGTAGGGCTGTGCGTGCTGCTGTTTCCCGAAGCCGGTCCGCTGGTGGGGGCGATCTTGCTGGCGGTCGGCGTGACCACCTTCGTCCTGCAAAAACAGACTGAACCGGCGATTCACGCGCAGCTTGAGCAGCAGGGCCGCTGGTTGATTACCCAGCCTTCGGTATTGGTGCTGATGATCCTGCTGATGGCCATGGGCACCATTGTCGGAGTGGTGGACGTGGTCAGCGTAGCGTTTGCCCAGCATCAGGGCCAACCGGCAGCCGCAAGTATTGTGCTGTCGGTGTATGCCATTGGCTCGTGCCTGGCGGGGCTGGCCTTTGGTGCGTTGAAATTGCACATGCCGTTGCCCCGGCAGTTCCTGCTCTGTGGCCTGGCCACGGCGTTGACCACGCTGCCGTTGTTGTGGGTGGGGGATATCCTTGGGCTGGCGCTGGCGGTGTTTGTGTCCGGGCTGTTTTTTGCGCCGACGCTGATTGTGTCCATGGCGCTGGTGGAGCAGGTCGTCCCCCCCAGCCGCTTGACCGAAGGCATGACCTGGCTGATCACCGGCCTGAGCATCGGCGTGGCCATCGGTGCGGCAAGTTCCGGCTGGATGATCGATCAATTCGGCGCCCCCAGCGGGTTCTGGGTGGCGCTGGTGGCCGGGGCGGTGGTGCTGGCGGCCGCCGTGCTGGGCTACCGCCGCCTGGGCTAAGTCACCCCAGGGCGGGGTGACTGTCTGCCGCATGATGACGCAGGAACTCGTTCAAGGCCTGGCGCGTCAGGTCGTTGAGCGTGACCTTTTTCTGCGTCGCCGCCAGGGCTGCGGCCAGGTGCAGATCATGGCCGACCCGTACATTGAATGAGCCTTTGCAGGGCTTTTCTGGTGCCTGGCCCAAGGTCTGGCACGTAGCCAGGTAATCCTCCACTGCCTCGCGAAAGGCGGCTTCCAACTGGGCCACGGTCTGGCCTTCGTAGCTGACCAGGGCGCGGATAAACAGCAGCTTGCCGAACAGGCAATTGTCCTCGACGCTGGCTTCTATGGAGCCGATGTAGCCTTTGTATTTCAACTGGTTGCTCATTGAAGCAAGCCTCCTGATTCCAACTGTTCAATGATCTGGCGCCGAATGTAGTGTTTCAGCTCATTGCCAGGGTGGGGCTTGTGCAAGGTGATCATTGCACTCGGGTCGCCGATGTCGAACTTGACGCGGCTCCCAGCCCCTTCGATTTGTCGATAACCCAGCCAGCCCAGCAATGTGACGAGCTCAGGCCAGGTGAATGCCATCTGCAGGTTGAGCAGTTTGGCGAGCAGCTTTTCATTTTTGGACACGGCGTTCCCTGCGTGTAACTAAATGTAGTTGCAAATACGGTTGTGCGTCAATGATAGGACCGCTTTGCGGACTTCTCCCGGCTTTGATGTAACGCCTGATGACTACACCCGCCTGCGCTAATTTTTCCCGTCTGGATTCGTTTTATAGGGACGACGTGCCTTTGTGCTTCCTGCCTATTGCTCCGGATCCCAAGAAATGAACGCTGAAGACTCCTTGAAACTTGCTCGCCGGTTTATCGGGTTGCCCCTGGAAAAACGCCAGATGTTCCTCCAGGCGCTGCAAAAAGAAGGGATCGACTTCTCGCGTTTTCCGATTCCGGCCCAGGTCGAGGCCGAGGATCGCCAGGCGTTGTCCTACGCCCAGCAGCGGATGTGGTTTCTGTGGCAACTGGATCCGGCCAGCGCCGCCTACAACCTGCCAGGAGCGGTGCGTCTGAAGGGGCGTTTGAGCCTGGCGGCGATCGAGCAGGCGTTTGCCAGCCTGATCGCGCGACATGAAACCCTGCGCACGGTGTTCCAGCGCCAGGCCGATGAGCGCCTGTTGCAAGTGCCCTGCGAGCCTGCGCTGGCGATCGAACCTCTGGATCTTTGCAACTTGCCGCCGGCCGAGCGCGAACAGGCGGTGATGGCCGCCGCCACCGCGCAATCGCTGCAGCCCTTCGACCTGGCCACCGGCCCGTTGCTGCGTGTGCAATTGCTCAAGCTTGCCGAGCAGGAGCATGTGTTGCTGTTGACCCTGCATCACATCGTCTCGGACGGCTGGTCGATGAACGTGCTGATCGACGAGTTCATCCGTTGCTATGACGCCTTTGAACGCCAGCAGTCGCCGCAATTGCCGGCCCTGCCGATCCAGTACAGCGACTACGCCCTGTGGCAGCGCCGCTGGCTGGAAGCCGGGGAGCAGGCGCGACAACTGGATTACTGGCGCGAGCAACTGGGCGATGAGCACCCGGTGCTGGAGTTGCCCCTGGACTTTGCGCGTCCAGCCGTGGCCAGTCATCAGGGCCAGCGTTTTGAGTTTGCGGTGCCGGCGCAATTGGCCGAGGGCGCGCGCTTGCTGGCGCGCCAGCAGAACGTGTCGTTGTTCACGGTGTTGCTGGCCGCCTTCAAGATCCTGCTGTTTCGCTACACCGGCCAGACCGACCTGCGGGTGGGCGTGCCGATTGCCAACCGGCACCGGGGTGAAACCGAAGGCTTGATCGGCCTGTTCGTCAACACCCAGGTCATGGCGGTGCACGTCGATGGGCAGGCGCGGGCCAGCGACTTGCTGCAGGTACTCAAGGACGTGGTCAATGGTGCCCAGGCCCACCAGGACCTGCCGTTCGAACGCCTGGTCGAGGCCCTCAAGCCAGAGCGCAGCCTGAGCCACACGCCGCTGTTCCAGGTGCTGTACAACCACCAGCCGCAAGTGGCTGATCTTGAGGCGCTGGTGCTGGAGTCCGGGCTGTCCCTGAGCCTGGTGGAGTGGCAAAGCCGCACCACCCAATTCGACCTGAGCCTCGACACCTGGGAGCAGGGTGGCACCCTGCGCGCCGCGCTGACCTTTGCCACGGACCTGTTCACATCCGCCACCATCGAACGCATGGCCCGTCATTGGATTCACATACTGGGCGGCATGGTCGACAACGTGCAGCAGCGTGTGGCCGAGTTGCCCATGCTGGATGCCGCAGACTACCAGCAGCAGATTCATGACTGGAACGCCACCGCCTCTGAGTACCCGCAACAGCGCAGTATTCATCGACTGATCGCCGAGCAGGTGGAGCGCCAGCCCGACGCCCTGGCCCTGACCTATGGCACCAAGACCCTGAGCTATCGCCAGCTGGACCGCCAAGCCAATCAACTGGCCCACAAACTGATCGAACTGGGCGTGGGCCCCGAAGTGCGGGTCGGCGTGGCCATGCAGCGTTCCGACGCCTTGATCATCGCCTTGCTTGGCGTGCTCAAGGCCGGTGGCGCCTATGTGCCGCTGGACCCGGATTACCCCGCCGACCGCGTCGCCTACATGCTCAAAGACAGCCGCGCCCAGGTGCTGCTGACCGAGGCCGAGCTGCTCGCAGACTTGCCCGAGACCCAGGCCCAGGTGCTGTTGATGGATAACCTGGCCGACTACCCGCTGACGGCACCCGTCACGCAGGTGGAGCCCGACAACCTGGCCTACGTGATCTACACCTCCGGGTCCACCGGCAAGCCCAAGGGCGTGGCGATTGCCCATGGCAACGTACTGGCGCTGATTCACTGGTCGCAGCAGGTCTACAGCCGTGAAGATATCCAGGGCGTGCTGGCCTCGACCTCAGTGTGTTTCGACCTGTCAGTGTGGGAAATTTTCGTCACCCTGGCCAACGGTGGCTCGCTGATTCTCGCGCGCAATGCCCTGGAACTGCCGGACTTGCCGGCCCGCGACCAGGTGCGCCTGATCAACACCGTGCCGTCGGCGATCAATGCCTTGCAGCGTGCCGGGCAGATCCCCGAGAGCGTGCGCATCATCAACCTCGCGGGTGAGCCACTGAAGCAGTCGCTGGTCGATAGCCTCTATCAGCAGCCGTCGATCAAACAGGTCTATGACCTGTACGGCCCCTCCGAAGACACCACCTATTCCACCTGGACGCCCCGCGAAGCGGGGGGCCAGCCATGCATTGGCCGACCGTTGAGCAACACCCAGGGTTACATCCTCGATGCCGATTTGCAGCCCGTACCCACCGGGTCCGCTGCCGAGTTGCACCTGGCCGGTGCCGGGATCACCCGGGGCTATCTCGGCCAGCCAGCCTTGACCGCCGAAAAGTATGTACCCAACCCATTTTCCACCACCGGCGAGCGCCTGTATCGCACCGGCGACCTGACCCGTTACCGCCCTGACGGCGTCATCGAATACGTCGGGCGCATTGACCATCAGGTGAAGATTCGCGGCCTGCGTATTGAACTGGGGGAAATCGAGGCACGTCTGCTCAGCCACCCGCAGATCAAGGAAGCGCTGGTGATCGCCCAGGATGGCCGGTTGCTGGTGGCCTATGTGGTGCCGGCGGCCATGCCGCAGGATCAAGCCGCGTTCGAACAAACCTTGCGCGCGCACCTGGCCGACACCCTGCCCGAATACATGCTGCCCACGGTGATCATGGCCTTGGCGCAATTCCCCGCGACCCCCAACGGCAAGCTGGACCGCAAGGCCTTGCCACGGGCCGGCGAGGCCAAGGTGCAGGCGTTCAGTGCGCCTCAGGAGCCCCGGCAGTTGCTGCTGGCCGGGATCTGGCAGGACATTCTGGGGCTGCCGCAGATCGGCCTGGATGACAACTTTTTCGAGTTGGGCGGCGACTCCATCGTGTCGATCCAGGTGGTCAGCCGCGCCCGTCAGGCCGGCCTGCAACTGGCGCCCAGCGACCTGTTCCGCCACCAGACCCTGCGTAGCCTGGCCGCTGCCGCCCGCGAAGTGTCGACGCTGACCATCGAGCAAGGGCCGGCCCAGGGCCCGGTGTTGCTGACCCCGGTCCAACAATGGTTCTTTGCCCAGGATATTCCGGCTCGCCAGCACTGGAACCAGTCGCTGCTGCTCACCCCCCGGCAGCCGGTCAACGTCGCGGCACTGGCGGCCGCGTTGCAGGCATTGGTGGCCCAGCACGATGCCTTGCGCCTGCGTTTCGTCGAGCGCGGGGAAGGCTGGGAGCAGGCGCACGCGGAATCGGCCACGGTGGATTTGTGGCAGCGCCAGGCCGCCAGCGTCGAGGCCTTGCGTGAGCAATGTGATCTCGCCCAGGCCAGCCTGGATCTGCAACGCGGCCCATTGATGCGGGCCATGCTGGTGGACATGGCCGACGGCAGCCAGCGCCTGTTGCTGGTGCTGCATCACTTGGTGGTGGATGGGGTGTCCTGGCGTGTGCTGCTGGAAGATCTGCAGCGCGGTTACGCCCAAGGCGTGGCCGGCGAACCCCTGGTGCCGGCGCACAAGACCAGTGCCTACCAGCAGTGGGCCGCACGCTTGGACGACTACAGCCGCAGCCCGGCGCTGCTGGCCGAGTTGCCGTACTGGCGCGAGCAATTGCAGGGCGTGGCAACCGACTTGCCTCGGGATAACCCGCAAGGCCGGCAAACCCAGGCAGTGGCTGAGCATATCCGCCTGCGCCTGGGCCGCGAACAGACTCGGCAACTGCTGCAACAGGCGCCTGCGGCCTACCGCACCCAGGTCAACGACCTGCTGCTGGCAGCCCTGGCGCGCACGGTCTGCCAATGGACCGGCCAACCCTCGGCGCTGATCCAACTGGAAGGCCACGGTCGCGAAGAACTGTTCGACGATATCGACCTGACCCGCACCCTGGGTTGGTTCACCAGCCTGTATCCATTGCGCCTGACCCCCAGCGGCGAGCTGGGCGACACCCTCAAGGCGATCAAGGAGCAATTGCGCCAGGTGCCCCACAAGGGCATTGGCTACGGCGTGCTGCGCTACGGCGCTGCGGCTGACGAGTTGGCGGCGCTGGCCCAGCCACGGATCACCTTCAATTACCTGGGGCAGTTCGACCAGCAGTTTGGCGAGGATGCGCTGTTCGTGCCGGCCAGCGAAGGCGGCGGCCAGGCCCAGAGCCTGGAGGCGCCCCTGGCCAACTGGCTGAGCGTGGAAGGGCGGGTATACGCTGGCGAGCTGGAACTGGACTGGAGCTTCAGTGGCGAAGTGTATCGTCGCCAGACCATTCAGGCCCTGGTGGATCACTGCGCCCAGACCTTGCACGAGTTGATCGAACATTGCCTCGATCCACAACAGGGCGGCGCCACACCTTCGGACTTTCCCCTGGTCAGCCTCGACCAGGCGCAACTGGAAGGCCTGGGCCTGCCCCTGGCGCAGATCGAGGACCTCTATCCGCTGTCGCCGATGCAGCAGGGCATGCTGTTCCACAGCGCCTACGACGCCGGTGGCGATGCCTATATCAACCAACTGCGCCTGACCATCGATGGCCTGGACGTGGAGCGGTTTGGCCAATGCTGGCAAGCGGTGCTGGAGCGCCATGAAGTATTGCGCGCGCGCTTCGTCTGGGAAGGCCAGGCGCAGGCGTTGCAAGCGATCCAGCGCTCGGCGCAACTGCCGCTGACGGTGCTGGACCAGGCCCCCGACGACCTCGATCGATTGGCCCTCGAACAACGCAAACAAGGCTTCGATCTGCATCAGGCGCCGTTGTTGCGCCTGGTGTTGGTACCGCTGGCGGGCCAGCGTTATGAGCTGATCTACACCAGCCATCACATCCTGATGGATGGCTGGAGCAACGCGCAGTTGCTTGGGGAAGTCCTGCAACGTTACGCAGGGCACGTGCCGGCGCCGGTCTGCGGGCGCTACGCCGACTATGTGGGCTGGCTGCTGGCCCAGGACGCCCGCGCCAGTGAACAGTTCTGGAGCGCACACCTGCAAGCGCTGGCCGCGCCGACCCTGCTGGCCAACGCCTTGCCGGCGCCGCGCTCAGGCAGCGGGCATGCCAGTCACCACCTGTTGCTGGATACCCACACCACGGCGCGCCTCGGGGCGTTTGCCCGGCACAACAAAGTCACCTTCAACACCCTGCTGCAAGCGGCCTGGGCGATTTTGCTGCAACGTTATTGCGGCCAGCCAAGCGTGGCCTTTGGCGCGACGGTGGCCGGGCGTCCGGCCCATTTGCCGGGGATCGAGCAGCAAGTCGGGCTGTTTATCAATACATTGCCGATCATTTGCAGCCCGGATGCCACCCATAGCGTCGCCAGCTGGCTGCAACAGGTGCAGGCGCACAGCGTGGCCCTGCGTGAGCACGAGCACACGCCGCTATACGACATTCAGCGCTGGGCCGGGCAGCCCGGCAGCGCACTGTTCGACACCTTGTTGGTGTTCGAAAACTACCCGGTGTCCCAGGCGCTGCAAGCCGGTGCTCCTGCCGGCTTGAGCTTCAGCGGGCTGCACAACCATGAACAGACCAGCTATCCGCTGACCCTGGGCATCGAGTTGGGTGAAACCCTGAGCCTGGATTTCAGCTACGCCCAGGCCGACTTCAGCCCGCAACAGATGCACGCTATCGGCACGAGTCTGCTGCAATTGCTTGAACAGTTTGTCGAGGATAACGGCCAGGCATTGGGCAACCTGAGCCTGCGCGATCCCGCCTTGGAGCAAGGCGCAGTGCAGCCGACGCTCGACCCGCTGCTGGCGCACCAGCGTATCGAACGGCGCGCCGCGGCGACCCCGGATGCCCTGGCCTTGATCAGCGGTGACGAGCGTTGGACCTACACCGAACTCAACCAACGCGCCAACCGCCTGGCCCACCGCCTGCGCGAGCAGGGTGTGATGCCTGGCCAGCGAGTCGGGCTGGCGGTGCGTCGCGGTGGGGCGATGATTGCCAGCCTGCTGGCGATCCTCAAGGCGGGTGCCGCCTATGTGCCGCTGGACCCTGATTACCCGGCCCAGCGCCTGGCCTACATGATTGATGACATCGCCATGGACTTGCTGCTGCGCCAGCCTGGTGTGCTCGACGACGCCCTGGCCGATGCCCGCGTACCGTGCCTGCTGCTCGACGGTTCGGAGCGCGACTACCCGTGTACCAACCTCGTCAACCTGGCGCTGGCCGAGCACCTGGCCTACGTGATCTACACCTCCGGCTCCACCGGGCAGCCCAAGGGCGTGTCCATCGCCCATGGTGCGCTGCGCGAGTTCTGCACGATCGCCGCCGAATACTCGCAACTCACCCCGCAGGAGCGGGTGCTGCAGTTCGCCACGTTCAGCTTCGACGGGTTTGTCGAGCAATGCTTCCCACCGTTGTGCGAAGGCGCCTGCCTGGTGCTGCGCGGTGACGACACCTGGGACACCGCGACCCTGTACGAGCAGATCATCGAGCACGGTGTGACCCTGGCCGACTTGCCGGCGGCGTACTGGTTCTTGCTGGCCCAGGACTGGGCAGCGGACCCGCAGCGCAGTCGCGGGCAATTGCGCCAGGTGCATGTCGGTGGCGAAGCAATGTCGGTGGAAGGGCTCAAGCTCTGGCACGCCGCCGGCCTTGGCAGCGTGCGCTTGCTCAACACCTATGGCCCGACCGAAGCCACGGTGGTATCCAGCACCCACTTGTGCCAACGGATGGATGCCGACGCGGCCAATGGCGTGCCGATTGGCCGTGCCTTGCCGGGGCGGGCGCTGTATGTGTTGGATCGCGACGCCAACCCGCTGCCCGATGACGTGGTCGGTGAGTTGTGCATTGCCGCGTGCGAGGGCTTGGCCCTGGGTTATCACCAGCGTCCGGCGCTGACTGCCGAGCGCTTCATTCCCGACCCATTCGCTGCCGTGGCTGGCAGCCGCGTGTACCGCAGCGGCGACCTGGCGCGCCGGGACGCAGCGGGCGTGGTGCATTACTGCGGGCGGATCGACCATCAGGTGAAGATCCGTGGGTTCCGTATCGAGCTCGGCGAAATCGAATCGCGGCTGCTGCAACAACCCGGTGTCCGTGACGCAGTGGTGCTGGCCCATCAGGGCGCAAGCGCCCAGCAACTGGTGGCCTATATCGTGCCGGCGCAAGCCGAGCCGGCCTTGCGCGAGCGGCTCAAGGCCAGTCTCAAGGCGAGCATGCCAGACTACATGGTGCCCACCTACTGGATGTTGCTAGACCACTTGCCGCTGACCCCCAACGGCAAACTCGACCGCAAGGCCCTGCCAGCGCCGGACGCCAGCTTGTTGCAACACGATTACGTGGCACCGGTCACGGCGCTGCAACAGCAACTGGCGGCTATCTGGCAAACGGTGTTGAACCTGCCGCGCGTGGGGTTGAACGACAACTTCTTCGAACTGGGCGGCGATTCGATCCTGTCGATGCAGGTGGTCAGCCGAGCCCGTCAGGCGGGCCTGCACTTTACTGCCAAGGCGTTGTTCGAGCAGCAGACCATTCACGGCCTGGCCACTGTAACCCGCAGCGGCGATGGCTTGCCGAGCATCGACCAGGGGCCGGTGGCCGGTGGCATGCCGTTGCTGGCGGTGCAGCAGGCCTTTTTTGACGAGGATATTCCCCAGCGTCAGCACTGGAACCAGTCCGTGCTGCTGACGCCCCAGCAGCCTTTGGACAGCGCACGACTTGCCCAGGCCTTGCAGGTGCTGGTTGCCCATCACGATGCGTTGCGCCTGAGGTTCCAGCAGCACGGCGAGCAATGGCTCGCCAGCCACGGCGAGGCGTCAACCCCTGCGCTGCTGTGGCAGCACCGGGTCAACGATGAAGCCGAGCTGCAGGCGCTGGCCGATCAAGCCCAGGCCAGCCTGGACCTGCAACACGGCCCGCTGCTGCGCGCGGTATTGTTCGATAAGGCCGATGGCAGCCAGCGCCTGCTGGTGATCATCCATCACCTGGTGGTCGACGGTGTGTCCTGGCGCATCCTCCTGCAAGACCTGCAGGACGCGTACCGCCAGCCCGCTGTGGGCCTGCCGGCCAAGACCACCGCGTTCAAAACCTGGGCCGAGCAACTGCAAGGGCTTGCCCGCAGCCCCGCGCTGCAAACCGAGATCGCGTTCTGGCAATCACTGCACGCAACCGACAACCCTCTGCCGGGCGCCAAGCCTGGTGCCAGCCTGCGCAGTCGCGATGGCGTGACGCTGGACACCCGCCTGGATGCCGACCTGACCCGGCGTTTGTTGCAGGAGGCTCCCGCGGCCTATCGCACCCAGGTCAATGACCTGCTGCTGACGGCATTGGCGCGGGTTATCACGCGCTGGACCGGGCGCCACGAAGTGCTGATCCAGCTCGAAGGCCATGGCCGTGAAGAGCTGTTCGACAACCAGGACCTGACCCGCACCGTGGGCTGGTTCACCAGCCTGTTCCCGGTACGCCTGGCACCTGCCGAGGCGCTGGGCGATTCGATCAAACAGGTCAAGGAGCAACTGCGCGCCATTCCCAATCGGGGCGTAGGCTTTGGCGCCTTGCGTTACCTGGGCGACGCTGCCGTGCAGCAAACCCTGGCAGCGCTGCCGGTGCCGCGTATTACCTTCAACTACCTGGGCCAGTTCGACAGCAGCCTCGAAGGCGGGCAAGCAGCCTTGTTCGTACCCAGTGGTGAACACGCCGGGCTGGAGCAGCACCCGGATGCGCCACTGGGCAACTGGTTAACCCTCAACGGCCAGGTGTTCGACGGCGAGCTGTGCCTGGGCTGGACCTTCAGCCAGCAGATGTTCGACGCCGCGACCATTGAGCCACTGGCCGATGCCCTGGCCGTGGAACTCAAGGCGCTGATTGAGCATTGCACGACCCGTGGCGAACACGGCGTGACGCCGTCGGACTTCCCGCTGGCGGCGTTGACCCAGGCGCAAGTGGATACGCTGGCTGACGTGCCTGCAGCCATCGAGGACATTTATCCGCTGTCAGCCATGCAGCAAGGCATGTTGTTCCACAGCCTGCTGGAGCAGGGCGGCGGCGATTATGTCAACCAGATGCAGGTCGGCATCGATGGCCTCGATCCCGAACGCTTCCGTGCGGCGTGGCAGGCGGTGGTCGATGCTCACCCGATCCTGCGCACGGCCTTTGCCTGGCAGGGTGGTTTGCCGCAGCCGGTGCAGGTGGTGCACAAGCAGCTTGAAGTACCGTTCAGCGTGCTCGACTGGCGTGACCGCAACGATCAACCGGCGGCACTGCAAGCGCTGGCCGCTGCCGAGTTGGCCCAGGGCTTTGCGTTGAACCAGCCAGGGCTGTTGCGCCTGGTGCTGGTGCGCCTGGATGAGCGTCGTAGCGAGCTGCTTTACACCCACCACCACATCCTGATGGATGGCTGGAGCAACTCCCAACTGTTGGGCGAAGTGCTGCAACGCTATGACGGCCAGGTGCCGACGCCGTCGGTGGGGCGTTATCGCGATTACATCGCCTGGTTGCAACGCCAGGATCAACAGGCCGGCCAACAGTTCTGGAGCGCCAACCTGGCGGCACTGGAAGAGCCGACCTTGCTGGCCCAGGCGGTCAGCGCCCCGGGGCCGGTGTTTGGCAGTGGCCATGGCGATCATTACCTGACGCTGGATGTGGAGCAAACCCGCCGTCTGGGCGAGTTTGCCCGCCAGCAGAAAGTCACCCCCAACACCCTGGTGCAAGCCGCGTGGCTGCTGCTGTTGCAACGCTATACCGGGCAGGACTGCGTGGCCTTTGGCGCCACGGTTGCCGGCCGCCCGGCAGACCTTGCGGGTATCGAGCAGCAGGTTGGGTTGTTTATCAACACCTTGCCGGTGATTGCCAGCCCGCGCGCTGAGCAAACCGTCAGCCAATGGCTGCACGCCGTACAGGCGCAAAACCTGGCCCTGCGCGAGCATGAGCACACGCCATTGTTCGATATCCAGCGCTGGGCCGGGCACAGCGGTGACGCGCTGTTCGACAGCCTACTGGTGTTTGAAAACTACCCGGTGGCCGAAACCCTCAAGCGCGGTGCGCCCCAGGGGCTGGTGTTCGGTGAGGTACGCAGTGTCGAGCAGACCAACTACCCGCTGAGTCTGCTGGTCAGCCTGGGCGAGACCCTGACGGTGCATATGCGCTTTATCCATGCGCATTTTGGCGTCGGCACCATCGACGAACTCAGCGAACATTTGCGTCACCTGCTGCTGGGCATGCTCGATCAGCCCGAGCTGGCGCTGGGTGGTTTGTTGATGCAAGGCGTCGCCCGCCAACGCGAGGTGGTCGCGCAATGGAATCCGCCAGCGGTGGAATACCCGCGCGAGCAGTGCATTCATCAATTGTTCGAGGCCCAGGCCGAGCGCGCGCCCGGTGCCGTCGCCCTGGTATTTGGCCAACAGTCGCTGACCTATGGCGAGCTGAACCGCCAGGCCAACCAACTGGCCCACCGGCTGCTGGCCGAAGGTGTCGGGCCGGACCATCTGGTGGGGATTGCGGTGGAGCGTGGCTTGCCGATGATCATCAGCCTGCTGGCGATCCTCAAGGCCGGTGGCGCCTACGTGCCGCTGGACCCGGCTTACCCGGCCGATCGCCTGGCGTACATGATGCAAGACAGCGGCCTGGGCTTACTGATTACCCAGGCGCCGCTGCTCGGTGCGCTGCCGATTCCGGGCGGTGTGCAGGCACTGGTGCTGGAGGGCGAGGCGGGCTGGTTCGCCGGTTATCCGAGCCACAACCCTCCCGCGTCGGCGGGGCCGGACAACCTGGCCTATGCGATCTACACCTCCGGTTCCACCGGCAAGCCCAAAGGTGTGATGGTGGCCCATGGCGCCCTCGGCAACTTCATTGCGAGCATGGCCCGCGCACCGGGGCTTGCGGCGGGTGAGCGGATCCTCTCGCTGACGACGTTCTCGTTCGACATCTTCGGCCTGGAGATCTACCTGCCGCTGACCGTCGGCGCCTGTGCGGTGCTGGTGGACAAAGACACCACCCTCGACCCGGACGCGATCCTCACCACGGTCGCGACCCAGCGCGTCAACACCCTGCAAGCCACGCCCTCGACCTGGCGCATGTTGCTCGACAGCCCGCAGGTGGCGGCATTGCAAGGCTGCACCTTGCTCTGCGGTGGCGAAGCCCTGGCCGATGAACTGGCGGCACGCATGCTCGCCCTCGGCGGCGTGGTGTGGAACCTCTACGGGCCGACCGAAACCACCATCTGGTCGGCCGCCCATCGCCTCGACGGCCAGCCATGGCTGGGCCGGCCCATCGACAACACCGCGTTGTACATCCTCAGCCAGGACGGCGCGCTGGCCCCGGTCGGCGTGCCCGGCGAGCTGTTGATCGGCGGCGATGGCCTGGCGCGCGGCTACTTCCAGCGCCCCGGCCTGACTGCCGAGCGCTTCCTGCCAGACCCATTCGGTGCCCCCGGCCAGCGCCTGTACCGCACCGGCGACCTGGCGCGTTATCGCGTCGAAGGGGTGATCGAGTACCTCGGACGCCTGGACCACCAGGTGAAAATCCGCGGCTTTCGTATCGAACTGGGGGAAATCGAGGCGCGCATCCAGGCCCAGGACACGGTGCGCGAAGCGGCCGTGGTGGCCCTGGACGGCCCCAGCGGGCCACAACTGGTGGGCTATGTGGTGCTCGCCGAAGCTACCGATAGCACCGAACAACACGCAGCGTTGCGCGAGTCGATCAAGGCCGGCCTCAAGCAGCACCTGGCCGACTACATGGTCCCGACACACCTGGTGTTTGTCCCCCAGATGCCCCTGACCCCCAACGGCAAGCTGGACCGCAAGGCCCTGCCGGCCCCGGACGTCAGCCAGATGCAACAGGCCTATGTGGCGCCGGTTGCGCCGCTTGAGCAGCAACTGGCCGAGATCTGGCAGCAAGTGCTCACGGTCGAGCGCGTGGGGCTTGTCGACAACTTCTTCGACCTCGGAGGGCATTCCCTGCAAGTGGTGGTGATGCTGTCCCGGGTGCGGGCGGTGCTTGGGGTGGACGTGGCCGTGAAGGACTTTTATGCCCAGGGCAGCCTTGGGGCGTTGGCCCAAACGTTGGCCGACGCGGTCCAGGACGACGGCCTGGGAGATGACTTTGACCTGATCTTCGATGCCCTCGATGAGCTGGAGCAGGAAAACCTGGAGGAAAGCAATGCTTAACAAAACTGCGGAACTGGTGGCGCGCATCAAGGACTTGAGCGCACCCAAGCGCGCGCAACTGTTCAGCAAGCTGGAGCAACAGGGCGTCAACGTCGCGCGTTTTCCGATTGTGCCGGCGAGCGAAACCGGGCCTCAGCAACTGTCGTATGCCCAACAGCGGCAATGGTTTCTCTGGCAGTTCGACCCTCAGGGCAGTGCCTATAACATCTGCGCGGCATTGCGTTTAAAGGGCCAACTGGATGTCGAGGCGCTGCAATGCAGCCTGTCGCAGCTGTTGGCGCGCCATGAAGGCTTGCGCGCCGGCTTTGTGCAGCAGGATGAGCAGGTGCGCTGCATTGTCCGGCCCATCGAAGCGCTGGAACTCGTGGTAGAGGACGCTGCGGCGGGCGACCCCGAGTCCGCAGTCAAGGCCTTTGTCCAGGCGCAGAGCAGCCAGCCGTTCGACCTGCAACACGATCTGCTGCTGCGTGCCGCACTGTTGCGCCTGGCGGACGATGAGCATGTGCTGGTACTGACGCTGCACCACATCATCACCGATGGCTGGTCGATGCAGATCATGATCGATGAGCTGCTGGCGCTGTACATCGCCCAGGTCACGGGTACGCCCTGTGAGTTACCGGCGCCGGTCATTCAATACGCCGACTACGCCGCCTGGCAACGACAGTGGCTGGAGGCCGGGGAAGGGCGTCGGCAGCTGGATTATTGGCGCGCCAAGCTGGGCAGCGAGCACGTGTTGCTTGAGCTACCGGTGGATCGCCCACGCCTGGCGCCGCCGGACCAGCGCGGCGCGACACTGCCGCTGGCGTTGGACCGCGCCTTGAGCGACGGCCTCAAAGGCTTGGCGCAGCAGCAAGGGGTGAGTCCGTTCATGCTGTTGCTGGCGTCGTTCCAGGTGCTGTTACACCGCTACAGCGGCCAGTCGGATATCCGGGTCGGCGTGCCCACCGCCAACCGCAACCGGGCCGAGACGGAGCGGGTCATCGGCTTTTTCGTCAACACCCAGGTGATGCAGGCCACGCTCGACAGCCAGCAGCCGTTTGCGGACTTTGTGCAAACCGTCAAGGCCGCCGCCCACGAGGCCCAGACTTGGCAGGACCTGCCGTTCGAGCAATTGGTGGAGGCGCTGCAACCCGAGCGCAACAGCCTGCACACGCCGTTGTTCCAGGTCATGTTCAACCACCAGATGGAAGCCGGGCGGTTTGCCGATGGCCAGCCCTTGGGGGGGCTGCTGTGTACACCCGTCGACTCGGAAAACCTCAGTGCGCCGTTCGACCTGACCCTCAACACCTTCGACGGCCCCGACGGCCTGTCGGCGGCGCTCACCTATGCCACCGATATCTTTGACGCCTCGACCGTCGAGCGCATGGCGCGGCACTGGCAGGCCTTGTTGCAGGGCATGGTCGATGATCCCCGGCAGCGCATCGGCCAATTGCCGATGCTCAGCGCCGCCGAACAACACCTAGCGCTGCAAACCTGGAACGCCAGCGCCGCCGACTACCCCCGTGACAGCGCCATCCACTCGTTGATCGAGTCCCAGGCTGCCCGTACGCCGGATGCGCTGGCGTTGGTGTTTGATACCCAATCGCTGACCTTTGCCCAGCTCAACCAGCAGGCCAACCGCCTGGCTCATCGCCTGATCGAAAGCGGTGTGGGCCCGGATGTGCTGGTGGGCATCGCGGTGCAGCGCAGTGTCGACCTGGTGGTCGGGCTGCTGGCGATTCTCAAGGCCGGTGGCGCTTATATCCCGCTGGATCCGGCGTACCCCGAGGATCGCCTGGCCTACATGATGCAAGACAGCGGCCTGGCCCTGCTGCTGACCCAGGCACCGTTGCTCGCGCGCTTGCCGATCCCGGCCGGGGTCACTGCGCTGGCCCTGGACCAGCCGGGTGCGTGGCTCGATGGCTACAGCGTGGAAAACCCGCTGCCGCGCAGCACCGCAGAACACCTGGCCTATGTGATCTACACCTCCGGCTCCACGGGTAAACCCAAAGGGGTGATGGTGCGCCATGGCGCCCTGACCAATTTCGTGTGCAGCATGGCTCGCCAACCAGGGCTGGACGCCCATGATCGGTTGCTGTCGCTGACCACCTTTTCGTTCGATATTTTCGGCCTGGAAATCTACGGGCCGCTGCTGGTCGGCGCCACCCTGGTGTTGACCGGGCAGGACATCAATCTCGACCCGCAAGCCTTGCTCACCCTGGTCAAACAGCAGCGCATCAGCGTGTTGCAAGCCACGCCTTCCACATGGCGCATGCTGCTCGATCACCCCCAGGCGGATGCCCTCAAGGGCTGCAAGCTATTGTGCGGCGGCGAAGCGCTGCCCCTGGAACTGGCGACCCGCCTTTTGGCGCTATCGCCCCAGGTCTGGAACCTCTACGGGCCGACCGAAACCACCATCTGGTCGGCGCAGTACCCACTCGCGCCAACCCAGCCACAGCCGTGGCTCGGCGGGCCGATTGCCAATACCAGCCTGTCTATCCTCGACGATAACCTGGCGCCGGTAGCGGTCGGGGTCGCCGGCGAGTTGTTGATTGGCGGCGACGGCCTGGCGCGGGGTTATTTCCAGCGTCCGGCACTCACCGCCGAGCGCTTCCTGCCCGACCCGTTCGGCGCTCCCGGTGCGCGCCTGTATCGCACCGGTGACCTGGCGCGCTACCGCGCGGATGGGGTGATCGAGTACATCGGTCGGGTGGATCACCAGGTGAAGATCCGTGGGTTGCGGATCGAACTGGGGGAAATCGAAGCGCGACTGCTGGAGCAACCACAGGTGCGCGAAGCGGCCGTGGTGGTGCGGGACGTCGCAGGCCATCCGCAGTTGGTGGCGTACGTGGTCGCCATGCAAGCGGTGAGCGATGAGCAGGCTTTGCGTGACGCCTGCAAGCTTCAGCTCAAGGGCGACCTGCCGGAATACATGGTGCCCAGCCATTGGGTGTTCCTTGATAGCCTGCCGCTGACCCCCAACGGCAAGCTCGACCGCAAGGTGTTGCCGGCGCCGGATGCCAGTGCCTTGCAGCAGCACTACATCGCGCCGCGCAACACCCTGGAGCAGCAGATCGCCGAGGTCTGGCAACAGGTGCTGGGCCTGGCACAGGTGGGGGTGAGCGACAACTTCTTCGAGTTGGGCGGGCACTCACTGCTGGCCACCCAGGTGATCGCACGGCTTAAGCCTATCCTGGCCAGCAGCCCGGGTTTGCGTGACCTGTTCAATGCCCCAGTGCTGGAAGACTTTGCCGCATTGCTGGCAAGCCGCTCGGCCGCACCCCCGGCGCAGATCGCCTTGCACGCCCATGGCCCGCGCAGCACTGCGCCCTTGTCCCTGGCCCAGCGCCGCTTGTGGGTGGCCGAGCAGTTTTCGGCCGGCAACGGCGCGTATGGCATGCCGTTGGCGTTGCGATTGCGGGGCGAAGTCTCGGTGCCGTTGCTGATGGAAAGCCTCAAGTGCGTGGTGCAACGCCACGAGGTGCTGCGCACCGCTTATGTCGCCGACGATGACGGCGATCCCCTGGCGGTGATCGCACCTGACGTGACGGTGGACTTCGCCCTGGTCGACCTGTCGCACATGGACCGTATCGAACAGGAAGCCCAGGTCGCCCAGGCCACCCTCGACAACACCCGGCGCCCGATCAACCTGGCACAGGCGCCGTTGTTCCGTGGGCAGATCCTGCGCCTGGGCGCCCATGAACATGTGCTGCTGTATTCGATGCACCACATCATCTCCGATGGCTGGTCGATGGCGGTGCTGGTCGGTGAACTGGTGCAGCACTACGCCGCGCTCAAGCTGGGGCGTGGCATCGATCTGCCGCCGCTGCCGGTGCAATACAGCGACTACGCCCAATGGCAGTTGGAGTTGGAGCAGGCCGGGGTGTTGCAGCAACAGGCCGGCTACTGGAAGGGCGCCCTGGCCGGTCACCCTGGGCAACTGCTGCTACCGACAGACTTTGCGCGGCCGCCGATGCCGTCCTTCGAGGGCTCCAGCGAGTCATTCAGCGTGCCGCCGGCGTTGGGCGAGGCACTGAAAAGCCTGTCCGCACGCCAGGGTGTCACGCCTTACACCACGTTGTTGGCCGCATTCCAGGTGTTGCTGCACCGCCTCGCCGCCAGCGACGACCTGCTGGTGGGCGCCGATGTGGCGGGGCGTCAGCATGCCGAGCTGGAAGGCCTGATTGGTTTCTTCGTCAACATCCTGCCCCTGCGTTCGCGCTTCGACGCCAAGGCGCGGTTCAGCGATTTCCTCGCTGCTGCCCGGGAAACCACGCTTACGGCCTTCGAGCACCAGGACCTGCCCCTGGACATGATCGCCGAAGCCAGCAACGTGCCGCGTCACAAGGGCTTCAACCCCTTGGTGCAAGTGCTGTTTGTGATGAACAACCTGCCGGTGCACAGCGCGGGCCTGGCGGACATTGCCGTGGAAACGGTGCCCAGCCTGGGCGGCTATTCCAAGTTCGATATGGCGCTGTTTATCGACGAAGAGGCTGGGCAGTGGCAAGGCACCTGGCAGTACGCCAATGACTTATTCAAACAAGAGCGCATCACCGAACTAGTGAGCGCCTGGATGGGAATTCTTCAACAGATTGTCATGGATCCAGACATCCGATTAGGGGACATCATCATGCCGTCGAATACCGCTGTTGCTCCTGCCACTCCTGCCAGCCCGAAGGCCGACAAGCTGGGCAAGTTCCTCAAGAAACCGTCGAACCCGGTGGCCAGGGCGCCGCTGCCGGTCATGCGCGAGTCACTGTTAAACGCCGACCAGGTGTTCCCGTTGCTGATGGAGCCCAACGACCCGGGTCTCGACCTGGTGACCTGGGTCCAGGCCAATCGCGCCCTGGTCGAAGAGAAACTTGCGCGGCACGCGGGGATCCTGTTCCGTGGCTTTGCCATGCGCGATATCCACGATTTCGAGGCCTTTGCCGAAGCGGTCCAGCCGGGCCTGTACGGCCAGTACGGCGACTTGCCGAAGAAAGAGGGCGGCAAGAATACCTACCGCTCCACGCCGTATCCGGAAAAGAAAATGATCCTGTTCCACAACGAGAGCTCGCACCAGGATCGTTGGCCGCGCAAGCAACTGTTCTTCTGTGAACAACCGTCGCCCGTGGGCGGGGCCACGCCGGTGGTCGATTGCCGGCTGATGTACCAGCGCCTACCGCAGGCGTTGCGCGATACCTTCGAAAGCAAGGGCCTGCTGTATGTGCGCACCTTCGCCGACAAGCTCGACGTGTCCTGGCAGCACTTCTTCAAGACTGAAGATCGCGCCCAGGTCGAGCAGCGCTGCGCCCTGGCCGGCATCCAGTGGGCCTGGCTGGACAACGACGAGCTGCAAATCCGCACCCCGTGCCCGGCGATCATCACTCACCCGAGCACCGGCGAAAAAACCTTCTTCAACCAGGTGCAACTGCACCATATCTACTGCCTGGACCCCGACGTGCGCGACGACCTGCTGGGCCTGTTCGGCGCCGAGCGCATGCCGCGCCACGTGTATTACGGCGACGGCAGCCCGATTGAAGACGAGGTGATGCAGCAACTGGGCGAACTCTACGAGGCCTGCGCGGTGCGCTTTGACTGGCGCAAGGGCGATGTGATCCTGCTGGACAACATGCTCGCCGCCCACGCCCGCGACCCCTTTGAAGGCCCGCGCAAAATCGTCGTGGCCATGGGCGAAATGATCGAACGGCGCGACCTGGAAACGGTAGCGCCCTCCACACGTATGCAAACTGAAGGGACTGACGCATGAGTACGCTTAACGATGCAGGCCTGGCGCTGCTCGCGGAACAGCAACAGCGGGTGCTGGACGCCCAGGACGGAGCGAGCTGGGGCGATATCGCGCACCTGCTGACGATCCAGATCAGCGGCGCACTCGACGTGCCACGCCTGCGGGCGGCTATCAACGGGTTGCGTCAGCGTCACACCGCGCTGGCCGCGCGTTTGGCGAATGCCCCCGGTTACCGCGGCCTGCGGCAGTTCTTTGATGCCGGTGCGGCGAATGACGCATTGACGGTGGATGAGGCCAGCAACACCGCGCAGGTCTTGGCGCTGTGGTGCCAGCGCCCGGTGAGCCTGGCGTCGGGGCTGTTTTTCGAGGGCCTGTTGCAGCGTATCGACACCCAGCAGTGGCAACTGACCTTGGGCCTGGCGGGTTTTGTCGGCGATCAGGCGAGCCTGGGGATCCTCTATCAAGACCTGTGCACAGCCTATGAGCAGGGCAGTTGCAGTGTGGACGAGGAACTGGGGCAGTTTGCCCAGTACCTGGAGTGGCACGCAGAAGTGGTGCTGGACGAAGACGCGCACACTGCCAAAGCCTATTGGCAAGCCTACCTGCCGGGAGCGGGCGCGCTGGCACCGGACTTGCCGGGCCGCTACGCCAATACCGTGCAGGGCAACGCTGCAGGGCAGTCCTTGAGCAGCGACATCGCCCCGGGTGTGTTGGCGCGCCTGGGCTCGCTCGCCACCCAGCACGACACCCAAGTGACCACGCTCTTGCAAGCCGCGTGGTGGGTGCTGCTGGCGCGGATCAGCGGCCGCGAAGGGTTTGTCGCTGGCCTGCGGCATGACGCGCGCCAGGACTATGAGTTCTTCGCGCCGACCGTGGGCCTGCTGGAAAGAACCCTGGCGCTGAACCTCAACCTGGCGCCGACGGCCTCGTTCAGCAGCGTTTTGGCGCAGCTGGCGGGCGTGCTGGACAGCCATGGCACCTGGCAGGAATATGCGCCGCTCGACGCGGGCCTGCCGCTGACCCACGGCTTTGGCGTGCGCCAGCAACCGGCCTCGCGCACGCAGGGCACCAGCGCCTGGCGCTGCGCCTACCGTGCTGATAGTCGGCCGCTGTTCGAACTGGCGTTGACCGTCAGTGTGGAGGAGGGCGGTGCCGTCTGCGGCCTGTCGTTGGACTATGCCGCGGCGGTGTACAGCCAGGCCGCGATGCAGACGCTGCTGGCGCAGTATCAAGTGCTGCTCGCCAGTTTGCTGGCGCAGCCGGACGCAGCCATCGCCACCCTGAGTCTTTTGGGTGAGGCGGAACGCCAACGCCTATTGGCCTTAAACCCAGCGCCGCAAGTGCTGGAAGAGCGGGTGCTGTTGCCCGAGCATATTCGCAACTGGGCGGAAATCACCCCGGATGCAGTGGCGCTGGTCGCGGGCGATCAAGCATTGACCTATGCCGAGCTGGAGGGCGGCGTGCGTCAACTGGCCAGCCGTCTGTGCGGTCATGGCGTGACCGCGGGGAGCATCGTCGCCCTGGCCTTGCCGCGCGGTGTCGCGCAGGTGCAGACCATTCTCGCCGCCTGGCGCACAGGTGCCGCCTACCTGCCCCTGGACCCGAGCTGGCCGGCGGCGCGCCAGGCCCAACTGGTGGAACAGGCTGGCGCGCAACTGCTCGTCACCCAGGGCACGGTGCTGGCTGGTTTGGGCTGCGCAGTGCTGGACCTCGATCAACCGCTGCAGCAGCCATTGCCGCAAGGGCCTAGCGCCAACCTGCAAGGCCACGACGCGGCTTACGTGCTGTTTACTTCCGGCACCACCGGTGTGCCCAAGGGCGTGGTGGTGGAGCATCGGCAATTGCTCAACTATGTCGCGGGTGTCAGCAGTGAACTGGACCTGGCCGCCTGCCGGCACTTCGCCCAGGGCTCCACGGTCGCCGCAGACTTGGGCAATACCAGCCTGTTCGGCGCGCTGTACAACGGTGCCACCTTGCATATCGCTGATGAAGCCACGATGCAGGACCCGCAGGCCTTTGCAGCATTCATCCAGACCCAGGGCATCAACTGCCTGAAGATCGTCCCGTCCCATCTCGCCGCCTTGCTCGAGGCGCCGCAGCCGCAAGTGCCTGCTACCCTGATCCTGGGCGGCGAAGCAATCGGCCAGGGGTTGGTGGAGCGCATCTTCAACCTGCGCCCCGATTGCCGCCTGTTCAACCACTATGGCCCCAGCGAAACCACCGTCGGCGTCGCTGTGCATGCGATCCGCCCGCAGGACTTGCAGCAACTGGGCGTTCCCCTGACTCGGGTCCTGCCCAACAACCAGTTGTATATTCTCAGCGAGGACCAGCAACTGCTGGCCAGCGGTGAACTGGGTGAACTGTATATCGGCGGGCAGCAATTGTGCCGTGGCTATCTCAACGACCCGGCGCAGACCGACGCAGCGTTTATCAGCAGCCCGTTTGCCCCTGGCGAGCGCCTCTACCGCAGCGGCGACCTGGCCCGCTACCTGCCCCAGGGCGGTATCGTGCTGTATGGCCGGCGCGACCATCAGGTGAAAGTGCGTGGGTTCCGTATCGAACTGGCAGAGATCGAACAACACCTGCTGCGCGCCCCAGGTGTGAGCGAAGCCGTGGTGTTACTGGCGCAGGATGAGCCGGTAGCCTTTGTACTGCCAAGCCAGGACGCGCCTGCCGAGTGGCTGCCAACCCTCAAGCAACACATGATCGAGCACTTGCCGGCGGTGATGGTGCCGCGTCAGTACCAAGTGGTGCAGCACATGCCCCGCCTGGGCAATGGCAAAGTCGACCGCCAGGCCTTGCAGCGCCTGGAACTGATCGAAGAAGACGACAGCTTCGTCGAACCCCTGGACGCCCTCGAGGCCCTGCTGGCCAGCCGCATGGCCCAGTTGCTGGGCCGCGAACGCCTGAGCCGCGACCGCGACTTCTTTGCCGCTGGCGGCCATTCGCTGCTGGTGATCAAGTTGGTGGCGGGGATTCGCAAACTGCTGCACTGCGAAGTCCACCCTGGCATCGTGTTCGACCACCCAAGCCCCGGGGCACTGGCCCAGGCCCTGCGTGCCCAGGAAGACAGTCCCGGCCAACTGGAGAAACTGGCCCAGGCACGTTTGCGCCTGGATGCATTGAGCCCAGAAGAGAAGGCCGCATTGCTGGAAAGGGCGCGCCAACAGGCGGCGGTGCAGAGCTAAGGCAGTGGCGGGCGCTGGCGGTCAATCAGCGCCCGCTAATTTTATGCTGTTGCGAACGATTCTCATAAATTGTAGTCTAGCGCCCCCTATGTGTGCCCTGCACACGGATGCTCATGGAGTGTGCGTTGGATCATCTGGATCGGTTGTTTCGCCTCTATCATCGCGAACTGCAGCAGATTGCCTACCGGCGCCTGGGTGACCGGGAAATGGCGGCAGACCTGATGCAGGACGCGTTCGTACGTTATGTCGGCCTCGACCGGCAGCAGCGCACCCATACCATCACCAATCCGCGGTTCTTCCTGATTCGCGTCATGCGCAACCTGATCATCGACCTGGGCCGCAGCCGTACGCGGCGTGGGCCTATGGATTCGTTGGAAGATGTGCAGCACGAGCTGCTCGACCCATGCCCGGGCCCTGCCGCACTGGTGGAGATGCGCCAGCAGTTGCAGCTGTTGCAACAGGCGTTGGGAGAATTGTCCGATAACAGCCGCCAGGCTTTGCTGCTCAACCGCCTCGACGGCTTGGGCCATGCGGCGATTGCCAAGCAACTCGGGGTGTCTCCCAGCATGGTCAGCAAATACATCATGAGCGCGGTGCTGCATTGCGCCCGGCGTCTTGGGATGACCGAGTGACGCGCGAGCCTGCCCCGGATAAACCTTCGCCGCTGCTCACCGAGCAAGCATTGCAATGGCTGGTCGACCTGCATTCGGGCACCGCCGAGGCACCTACCTGGGACGCCTACCTGCAGTGGTGCGAAACCTCGCCCGAACACCAGCGTGCCGCCCACGCGGCGGAACGCTTGTGGGAGAGCCTGGGCAGCGCACTGGAGCGTCCACCCGGCTCATCACGCCGCTTGCTGCAACTGGGGCTGGTCGTCGCATTGGGCCTGGCCGGCGGTTTGTCCTGGCAGGCAGAACACCAAGGCTGGATGGCGGACCAAGTGACAGGCCTGGGCGAGCACCGCCGCGTGACATTGGCCGACGGCTCGCACCTGGAGCTGGCGCCGCGCACCCGCGTGGATATCGACATGCAAGCGGGTCGCCGGGTGTTGCATTTATATAGCGGCGAACTGTTCGTCCAGGTCGCCCCCGACACCCAGCGCCCATTCGAAGTACGCGCCGGCCGTGGCAGCCTGCGCGCGCTGGGCACCGGCTTCGACGTGCGGCGCGAGGGCGAGCAAGTGCGCATGGTCGTCACCGAACACACCGTGCGCGTGACATTGGACGGCGACCCGCAGACCACCGATGTGGAAGCCGGGCAGGCCGTGCAATACGGCCCGGACGGCCTCTCGCGCAGCCAACCGGTTGACGTCGCCACCGCTACCGCCTGGCGCCGCGACAAACTGGTCTTCAACCGCCAACCCCTGGGCGAGGTGCTGGAACAACTCGGCCGCTACCACCGTGGCGTAATCTGGGTTCGCGATAACAGCCTGCGCGCCCTGCCCGTGACCGGCATCATCGCCACCGACGACACCGACGCCCAACTGAAACTGCTGCAACGCACGCTGCCACTGCGCGTGCGCCTGCTGCCATGGCTGACCGTGATCGAACGCGACGACTCGCCGCGCCAGTAACCTCGGGTTTAAAAAATACGCTGGCTGCCGCTGTCGGGTTTCAGAAGGCTGACGTCTTTCCTGTTGAGATTGATTTTTATTTGGCTGATTTCAGCAGGGGGAGCGTTATGCAGCATCTGATCAGGCACACCGCCTTGAGCCTGGCACTTGCTACGGCCAGTGCCGTGGCAATGAGCCTGCCGGCACAGGCCGCGCAGCAACAGAAGACCGACACCCGGACCTACGACATCGAAGCCGGCCAACTGGACCAGGTACTGACGCGCTTTGCCGAGCAGTCCGGGTTGCGATTGATGGTCGTCAGCGAGTTGGTCGCTGGTCAGCAGTCGGACGGGCTCAAGGGAAATTATCCGGTGCAGCAGGGGCTTGATCGGTTGCTACTGCGCAGCGGCTTGAGCGCCCGGGTCAGTGATGATGTGATCCTGATTGAAAAAACACCGGCGCAGGGAGGGGCGGTGGAGTTGGGGGCTACCACCATTCAGGGGCAGGGGATGGGGGAGATGACGGAAAACTCCGGCTCCTACACTACCGGACTTGTCAGCGCCGGTTCAAAAACGCCTACCAGTCTGAGGGACACACCGCAGTCGGTGTCTGTCATCACCCAACAGGTCCTGCAAGACCGGCGCATTGTTGATCTGTCCGATGCCATGCGGCGCACGCCGGGCATCACCGTCAAAAACGCCAACTACCGCCTGCCGCAGTTCATTTCTCGTGGTTTCCGTATCGATAACATTCAGATTGATGGTGCCTCGCCGATGGACATCGGCTCTGGTATCGGGACCTTCTACGCCAACAAAACCTATGACATGGCTGAGTTCGACCATATCGAGGTGTTGAAGGGGGCATCCGGCCTGTTCGGCGGCACTGGCGATCCGGGCGGCATCATCAACGCCGTGCGTAAACGTCCGCTGGACTACTTCCAGCTCAAGTTCAATACATCGGCAGGTTCCTGGGACAATTACCGTACTGAGGTCGACGTGACGGGGCCAATGGCCTTTGACGGTAAATTGCGTGGGCGTGTGGTGGTCGCCAATACCGATCGCCAGTACTTCATGGATAACCGTAGCACCGAGAAACCTTTCATTTACGGCGTGTTGGAGGCTGATGTAACAGACACGGCGCGGGTTACCGTCGGAGGGCGCTACGAGAAAATTCATGAAAACGGCACTGGCGACGGTTTGCCACGCTTCAGCACCGGGCAGGACTTGAAGCTCAGTCGTCGCACTTGGTACTCACCGAACTGGGCTTATAGCGATAACAGCTCCCAGGAAATCTTCGCCAAGTACGACCAGGAATTGGCTGACGACTGGAAGTTGAACGTGTCCTTGACCAATACCTTCGATAAAACCGAGACCAAAGGTGCATTCCTGTGGGGCTCACCTGATCCGGTAACGCTTGAAGGTGCTACCTGGGGAGGGAGTTACATTAGAAACTGGAGCGAACAGACGCTGTTCGATGCCAACGTTTCCGGAAAATTTACGGCGTTCAATCGTGAGCATGAACTGCTGATCGGTGCTGATGCACAGAAGGTGACCAGCCGCTGGCGCTCAACGAAAGCTATGCAGGGCTTCTATCCTGTTGATGTCTACAATCCAGACCTCACACCTCTACCTTCTGACAGCATTGGCAACAAGCTTGAGCGTGATTACAGCCCCAATACCCGTAAGCAGTATGGTCTGTACTCGACCTTGCGTTTACAACTGACAGATCCGCTCAAATTGATCATCGGCGCCAGGGTGCAGCGCTATAAGTTCGAACAGACCTACATGGCCGTAAAGGCTGATACAGGTGCATGGGGCATTGAGTCCCAGAGCAATCATCGTGAACCGACCAAGTTAGTTCCCTTCGGTGGTTTGGTTTACGCCCTCGATGATGAATGGTCGGCGTACGCCAGCTATTCGGAAATCTTCAAGCCCCAGGCCCAGCAACTGCAAGGCCCAAGTACTTCTGGAAAAGCCCTGGAACCCATGGTTGGCAAGACTTACGAAACCGGCATTAAGGGTGAGCTCTACGGCGGAACGCTGAACGTATCGGCTGCGCTGTTCTATACCAAGCGCGAGAAAGAGGCGATTCAAGATCCGCGGTACGTGGCGGAATCAGTCTTGTATGGCGGCAGTTGCTGCTATCTGGCTCAAGGCGAAATCATCAGCAAGGGTCTTGAACTAGAAGCCAGTGGTGAGGTGTTGCCTGGGTGGATGGTGATGGGCGGCTACACCTTGAACCTCACAGACAATGGCACCAAGGACACTTTCCTCACTACGGTTACACCCAAGCATTTGGCGAAACTGTGGACCGTTTACACATTGCCTGATCGCCTTTCTGACTGGAAAGTAGGTGGTGGCGTCAACATCCAGAGCGCCAGCTATGCCAGCGGAACTGCTTATCGGGTCGATGGAAAAAATCCTACAGGCAACTACTACGATGTTTCCCGTGAGACGCCTTTTGACTTCGCTCAAGGCGGCTACGCCGTATGGGACGCAATGGTCGAATACAAAGTCGACGAAAACTGGACCGTTGCCCTCAACGGCAACAACCTGTTTGACCGCAAGTACTTCGAGACCCTGAAGACTTCCGAGTACGGCAATTACTACGGTGAACCGCGCAACTACATGCTGACTGTGCGGGGTACGTTCTAGGCTTTCCTTTCGTCGTAAAAAATCACCTCACCTGAGGTGATTTTTTTTGCGTGCGCCAAGCTCGCCAATGATTTAGAGGTGAGTGCGCCCCTGCGTGCCTGACAAGATGAGGTGTGGACCTAAGGCAAAGGTTTTGCGACTGTTACAAAGTGATTGAGAATCCTTCTAAATTATTTTTATCCCGAACGTTCATTAATGGCTCGACACCGATTCAAGCCAAAACCGTCCCTCTGCAACAGGGAGTGGGGTCCGGACGGTTTAGCTAAATTCAGGTCATTCCGCCTCAAGAGTGGAAGGCCTTCGACATTAATGACATATCTGGGGCTTAACCAAACAATGAAACGCGAGAGCAAAAGGTTCAGGCAAAAACTCTTCAATACCCCTTTGGCGTCCTGCCGCAGCTGCGTGTCGGTGGCGGTCCTGGGGTTGGCCCTCAGTGTCTGCGGCGGGGCTTTCGCCCAGCCCATGCAGGTGAATGTGCCAGCCCAGTCCCTGGACAAGGCCCTGACCGAGCTGGGTAAGCAGACTGGCCTGCAAGTGCTTTTCGGGCCGGATATGGTTGCTGGCAAGAAGTCCACCGCCGTCAAAGGCACCCTGGAGCCCGAGGCAGCTCTTGAAGCATTGCTCAAAGGCGCGGGGCTGACTTTCCGGATTGAAAACAATACCGTCATCCTTGGCCCCGACAATGGTGCGAGTTCAACTATTGAGCTGGGCGCCACTACCATCCAGGGCCAGGGTATGGGGGAAATGACGGAAAACTCCGGCTCCTACACCACTGGCTTGACCAGTATCGGCTCGAAAACCCCGACCAGTCTGCGGCAGACGCCACAGTCGGTGTCGGTGGTGACGGCGCAGGTCCTTGAAGAAAAACGCATGACTGACCTGGCTGAAGCCATGAAAGTGACGCCAGGCATCACGGTCACTAACAACAATTTCCGTTTGTCGGACTTCTCGTCGCGCGGCTTCAAGATTGAGAACATTCAAATCGACGGTGCTGCCCCGATGGCATTGGGCACTACGTCTGGCAGCTTCTACTCCAACAAAAACTACGATCTGGTTGAGTTCGACCATGTTGAGGTCCTACGTGGTGCTTCCGGTCTCTTTGGCGGTACCGGCGACCCGGGTGGCATGATCAACCTGGTGCGCAAACGCCCGCTGGATGCCTATCAGTTGAAAGTCGATATGTCGGCGGGCAGCTGGGACAATTATCGCACCCAAATGGATGTCACCGGTCCGTTGGGCTTTGATGGCAAGCTGCGTGGCCGGATGGTCGCAGCTTACACGGACCGTCAGTACATGCTGGATGATCGGGGTACAGAGAAACCGATTTTCTACGGGATTCTGGAAGCCGATATCCTCCCGGACACACGCCTGACCTTGGGTGGACGCTCGGAGCGTATTCATGAAACGGGGTCGGGGATCGGTTTACCGCGCGATGTGAACGGCAAGGACCTTGGTCTGTCCAGAAGTACCAGCCTGACCCAGAAGTGGTCGTATCTGGACGGTCGATCCCAAGAAATTTTTGCCAAGGTCGACCATGAGTTTAACGATGACTGGAAGCTCAACGTTTCTTATACCCAAACGCTGGATTCCGGGTTTTCGAAAGCGGCTTTCAGTTTCGGCGCTGTCGATCCGGTGACACTCACTGGTCCGAGAACTGGCGGCACTAACAATCAGTATCGCAGCGATCAGAAGCTTCTTGATGTAAACCTGGCTGGGAAATTCGAATACGCAGGCTTGCAGCACGAGTTGCTGGTCGGCATGGATCATCAGAAAATCACCAGTCAGTGGGAGGGGACTACCTCATCCAACGGGGTTGGCAATCCGGTTAATGTATTTGACCCGGATGCGACGCCCTGGCCACAACCTGGAACAGACAAGAACTTTATTCGCAACTACAGCCCCAACAGCCAGACACAATATGGCCTTTACTCTACATTGCGTTTGCAACTGGCGGACCCACTTCACTTGATCATTGGTGCTCGTGCACAGCGGTACAAGTTTGATCAGTTGTACCAGGCGATCGAAGAGGGAGCCTGGAAGGTGCAGTCGGATGTCTCGACCCGTGAAGCAACCAAACTGGTTCCCTACGGCGGTATCGTCTATGACCTGACGGATGAATGGTCGACCTACGCCAGCTACTCCGAAATTTTCAAGCCTCAACAAAGCACAATGCAGGGGCCATTGCCAGGAAGTTCCATGGAACCTATGACCGGCAAGACTTACGAGACTGGCGTCAAGGGCGAGTTGTGGGGCGGAGCTGTCAATACTTCCTTTGCGTTGTACTACACCTCGCGAAAAAACGAGGCAGTGCTGGATCCACGCTACGAAGAGTCCAATGTACTTTTCGGCGGCAACTGCTGCTATTTGCCTCAGGGTGAGGTCGTCAGCAAAGGCGTCGACATGGAGTTTACCGGTGAAGTCTTGCCGGACTGGAACGTTCTGGCGGGCTATACGTATAACCACAATCGCAACCGCACTGCGGCGAAGGTATTCAGCAGTATTACGCCAAAACATCAGTTTAAACTATGGTCCACCTACCGGTTGCCAGGAATACTCAACGACGTGAAAATCGGCGGTGGCGTGAATTTGCAAAGCGCTACCTACGTCAGTGGGACCACGTTCGTGAACGATGTGGAGCAGAACTACAAGTACGTTCAGGCGGGTTATGCCGTATGGGATTCCATGGCCGAATACCGAGTTAACGAAAACTGGAGTGTTATCTACAACGCCAACAACCTGTTTGATAAGAAGTACTACAGCAAACTGGGGTCCTCGGCATCGGGCAACTGGTATGGCGATGAGCGCAACCACATGCTGACCTTGCGCGGCACCTTCTGGTAACCGTAGCGTGAAATAAAAAGGGACATCGCCAGGTGTCCCTTTTTTATGCCTTACGGAGCAACACAGCACATTCAGTCCGTGCGCTCTTTCAACCACCCCTCGACTGCCGCATAAATCCCGCCAATGTCCGCACTGATCCCCGACATCCGCAGGAAGTCATGGGTCAACCCACGCTGAGTCAACAAAGTAACGTCAGTCCCGGTATCGCGAAGCAACTGGGCATATTCAAGTCCTTCGTCATACAACGGGTCGTACTCGGCCAGGCTGACGTAGGCCGGTGCTAGAGGACCAAGGTTGTTTGCCAATAACGGTGATGTACGCCAGTCGCCACGTTGCTCTACGTCGGGGGTGTAGTGCCTGTAGAACCACTGCAAGGTCTCGCTTTCCAGCAGATAGCCTTCGGCATACCGCTGGTGGGACGGGCGCGTACGTTGAGTGTCGGCCACCGGGTAAAACAGCAACTGAGTCTTGAGTTTTAGCGCAAGGTGCTCGGGTGCCTGCACGGCGCTGATGGCCAGTACCGTAGCCAGGGTGGCGCCGGCGCTATCACCGGCGACGCTGACATTGTCCGGGTCCAGATTCAGGGTATGCGCTTCGCGAGCCAGCCAGTTGGCGCAATCCAGGGCGTCGTTGACGGCCGTGGGGAAGGGATGCTCCGGAGCCATTCGATAAGCCGGGGCCAGGACCGCTTGGCGTCCGCTTGATGCCAGGCGGCGGCAAATCGAGTCATGGGAGTCAAGGCTGCCGACCACGTAGCCGCCGCCGTGGAAATACAGAATGCTTGGCTGTGAAGGTTGGACGTGATGTGCCGAGCGGTATAGCCGGGCTTCAATCTTTGCGCCGTCGCGTGTCGGGATGTGCAAGGTTGTAATCGTCAGGCTTGCGGGTGGCGAAGGGTCGAGGATCTGCGAGCTCAACTCGAACTGCTGCCGTGCCTGACTCACACTCAAGGCATGCATGGGCTGACTCTTGCCACTCAGGCGACCCATTTCAGCCAACTCCAGAAAACCTTCGAGATCGGGGTCCAGGGGCATTACGTGTTCCTTATTGATTCAATACAGTGCCGCCCCTGTGCAGGGGCGGCGTTGGGTTCAGTTGGTCACGGCTTCGTTTTGCGGCAATTGTTGCAGGAGGTCATGGAGCCAGTCCGGGTTTTTCAGGATGTCGTAGTGACCGGCGGTAATCAGTTCGTCGCTCTGAGCACCAGGCACCGGGCTGATGAAGTCCGCTTGCGGCGTGCTGGCCCACCAGCAATGAGGACGGCAGCCGGTATCTGGTAGTACCTGCAATTGTTCGGACAACGCCTTGAGTTTCATCGCCACGATAAACGTGTGGGCCAATTCTTCGGTGCTGATGCTGCTGTATGCCGAGTCGCCAGCGACATTGCTCTGCACCGATGCGATCAACTGTTCCAAGCGTGCAATGTCGCTGCCCGCCGGAATTTCAATCGCCGGCAAACGCTCGCCAGCCACATCGAAGATGACCGCGAGGAAACCGCGTAAGTCATCGCTCCAGTCGTGTTCAGGCTGCGCTTGGCCCTTGGTCGGGGTGAAGGCATCGACCAACCCCACAAACTCCACGACCTGGCCCTGGCTTTCCAGCTCCTGCGCCACCAGCAACGCCAATGGACCACCGAGGGACCAGCCCAGCAGGTGGTACGGACCATCGGCCTGTTTCTGCCGGATGTACTGTGCATAGTCGATGGCCATGGCCTGCAAGGATTCATCCTCCCAATCGCGGTCCAGCAGCATCCGGCATTGCAGGCCATAGACACTGCGCTGGCCGTCCAGGCGCCGGGCCAATGGCTCGTAGTCGAACACCGTGCCGAAACCGGCGTGCAGGCAGAACAGCGGCGCGGCATTGGCCACCCGATTGTTGAGCAGCAACAGTGGGTCCAGGTTCTGTTCGCCCGCAGCGTAGCCCGACAGTTCGGCAATGGTCGGTTTGCCCATCATGTCGCGCAGCTTGAGGCTCAGCCCCAGCTCCGGTTGACTGCGTACTTTGGACAGCACTTTAAGCACCCGAAGCGAGTCGCCGCCCAGTTCGAAGAAGTTGTCGGTGACCCCGACTTGCTCTACCTCCAACACCTCTTGCCAGATCACTGCCAAGGCTTTTTCCAGTGCGTTGCGCGGGGCGATGAATTCGCGTCCCTTGAAGTCCGGGTCGGGCAGGGCCTGGCGATCCAGCTTGCCGTTCGGGTTGAGCGGGAAGCTCTCTAGCACGAGGATTTGCACCGGCACCATATAGTCCGGCAGATCCTGTTGCAGTTCGCCACGCAGGCGCTCACCGAGGCCGGCGACTTCGCTGGCGACCACATAACCGATCAGCTGTTTGCCTCCGGCAGTTTCCCGGGCAACCACCACAGCATCCTGAACGCCTGAGAGGTCGCGTAAACGTGCTTCGATTTCTCCCAGTTCAATACGGAATCCTCGGATCTTCACCTGATTATCCAGGCGCCCCAGGTAATCAATCACTCCGTCGGCTCGTTGGCGCACCAAGTCGCCGGTGCGGTACAGGCGTGCGCCGGTAGTGGAGAAGGGGTCAGCGACAAAACGCTCTGCGCTCAATCCCGGGCGCTGGTGATAGCCGCGCGCCACACCTTCGCCGCCGATATACAACTCACCGGCCACTCCATCCGGCACGGCATTGAGGGCATCGTCCAGCACATAGAGAGTACGTTCTCCGACACGCTCGCCGATCGGCGCATAAACCGCGCCACACACGGCGTCTACCGGGACTTTCCACAGCAGTGGGGTCACCACGGTTTCAGTCGGACCGTAACCGTTAGTCAAGTACTGCGGCTTGAGGGCACGCTTGACCAGTTCGAAGTTGGCGTCGGCCACCGCATCACCGCCAAAGCAGTAGATGCGTACCGGTGGCGGCGCCTGCTCCTGAGTCTGGGCGAACTCTGCGAGTTGCTGCAGATAGGCTGGCGGGAAGCAAGCGATGCTGATGGCATGCTGGTGCAGCGCGTGCCAGGTTTCTTCTGCGGTCCACAGGCGATTGTCGCGCACCACCAGGCGAGCGCCGCTGGCCAACGTCGAGAGCCAACGCTCCTGGGCACCGTCGAAGGCAAACGACATAAACAGTAACTCGCGGGTGTTGGCGTCCATGTCGTAGCGCCGGGCAATGGCCTGGCAATGCATGCGGATCTGCCCATGGCTGACCGCCACGCCTTTGGGCTTGCCGGTGGAACCTGAGGTGTAGATCAGGTAGGCAAGGTTGTCATCCAGTACGGCGCTGGCAGGGCAGTGGTCGGGCTGACTGTCCAGGCTCAGGCCGTCGAGCGCGATCAGTGCCGGAGCCCATGGTTGATTGAAGCGCGAATGCAAACTCTCGTGGGTGATCAACAAACTCATGGCCGAGTCTTCGACGATCCACTGCACGCGTTCCTGGGGATAGTCGATGTCCAGCGGCACATAAGCGCCTCCGGTTTTCATGACCGCGTAGAACGCGACGATGACGTCAACCGAGCGCTCCAAGGCAATCCCGACAAAACTTTCCGGACCTATTCCCTGGGCAATCAGGTAATGGGCCAGGCGGTTGGCGCGGGACTCCAGTTCTCCATAGGTCAACTGAGCGTCGGCACATACCACTGCGACGGCGCCTGGTGTGGCTGCTGCGTGGCTTCGGATGACCTCGGCCAGCAACGGCGCCGTTTCCTGCAAAGGGGCCAGTATGTTGCGTTGGTTGAGGCGTTGCTGCTCGTTGTTGCTGAGCATGGCCAGGCTGCCGAGGGTTGCGTCGGGGTTGTCGAGCATGGCGCACAGCAAGGTTTCGAAGCTTGTGCGGATTTGCTCGGTCGCTTCTGGGGTGAAGCGGTTGCGCAGGTACAGGAACTCGATGGTCAGCGTATTGCCGAGGTTGATGGCCAGGTCCATTGCAAAGTTAGTGACGTCGCGGGTGCTGATTTCGCCGAAACGTAACTGGTTGTGCTCTGCCTCTTGCAGGCGTTCATCCACCGGATAGTTCTCGAACACGACAATGCTGTCGAAGAGTGGCGTTCCACCCTGACCCGACCAGCGCTGAACGTCGGCGAGAGAGGCGTGTTCGTGGTCGCGTATTTCCAAGTTGTAGTTTTGCAATGCTTGTAGCCACTGTCGCGCAGAGGCTTGTGGGTTTGGAGTTTGAATGATGGGAAGGGTGTTGATGAACAGCCCGAGCATTTCATCAGCGCCGGGCAGACTTGCTGGCCTACCGGCGACGGTGGCGCCAAAACAGACGGTGGCTTGCCCGGTATAGCGCTGCAAGAGCATCAGCCACGTAGCCTGGATCAGCGTGTTGGGCGTAACGCGCAGGCGCTGCGCGCACTCACGCAGATACTGGGTTCGATCCGCATTCCAAATCATGTATAGCGCCGCATGACCTTGGAGATCTGATGGCGCACGCGGGACGATGCTGTTTGCCAGATTCGTCGAACCACTGAACCCTTCCAGCTTGCCTCTCCAGAAAGTTTCCAGATCAATCAGGGACTGATTTCTCAGCCACTGGATGTAATCGCGGTAACTGCCTCGCTTAGCCGCTGGAGTTTGGCCATTGTAGATTTGGAACACTTCACCCAGCAGTCGCGAACTACTCCAGCCGTCCATCAGAATATGATGGCTGGTCCAGATAAGATGCATTCGCTGCTCACCGAGCTTGATCAATGTCAGCCTGACCAGCGGTGCGTGTAATAAATCAAAGCCTTTGCCTAGGTCATCCCTGGCTAACTGTTCAAGGTCTTGCGGCGTGACGGCTCGATTCTGCCAATCAATGATCTGAACGGGCAATCGGGCCTTGCGGTAGACAATTTGCAGCGGTTCAGCCAGATCGCTGGAGGACCAGAAACCCGTTCGCAGGATCTCATGGTGCTGGATTACGCTGTTCCAGGCGCTGATGAAACGGCTACTGTCCAGGCCTTCAACGGGTACCGACATCTGGTTGATGTAGAGCGCAACCTGCGCAGACTCTTGCGTATGGAACAAAATCCCCTGTTGCATAGGAGAGAGCGGATAGATGTCCTCGACGTCTTGCGAGGCTACAGGAAGCGTATTCAGGTGCTGCTGACTGAGCGCGGCGAGTGCGAAGTCTGATGGTGTCACGCCCGAATAGTGGCCATCGCAGCAGTGCTCAATGAGGGCTTTAAGTTCGCTAGCGTATTCATCCGCCAGGTGCTGGATAGTGCTTTCCTTGAACATCTGGGCGCTAAAGCCCCAGTTAAGACTTAATTCACCGCCATACACTTGGCCGTTGATGCTCAACCAGTTGTCCAGCGGGGCCTGCGGACTGCGTTCGGCACCAGCGCTGTCGTCGCAGGGTGCGAAAATCGCGTCGTTAGCATGGTCAAAGCTGCTGTCGAACTGACCCAAGTAGTTGAAGGTGAGTCGCGGAACGGGCAGTGCGCTCAGTGTTTGGCGTGCATGGTCATCGCCCAGATAACGTAGTGTGGCGTAGCCAATACCCTTGTCAGGAATGCGGCGTAACTGTTCTTTGACATGGGTAATGGACTCTCCCAAATCGCTGGTCGTAGAGAGTTTTACCGGGAAAACACTGGTGAACCAACCGACAGTACGGGTCAGGTCGACATCATCAAACAGATCTTCACGACCATGGCCTTCGAGTTGGATCACGCAGTCGGGACGCCCGGTCCATCGTGCAATGACGCGGGCCAGCGCTGTAAGTAACAGATCATTGATCTGAGTCCGATATGCAGCCGGGGCATCTTGCAGCAATTGACGGGTGAGTCGAGCGTCCAATCGCGTTTGTACACCACGGCCATGAGAACGCTCCAGGCTACCGGCACTATCATCGCAGGGTAGGGCAACGAAGGCATCACGCAATTGTTCCTGCCAGTAGGACAGTTGCTGACGCAAGGCATCGCTATGGGCATGATTGCTTAGTCGCTCGCTCCAGGTTTGCACCGAGCTGGTTTTTTTGGGCAATGTCAGTGGTTGTGCGGCTTGCAATTGTTGGTAGATGGTTTGCAGATCCTCGAACAGGATGCGCCAGGAAACACCGTCGATCACTAAGTGATGAACTGCCAACAGCAAACGTTGACCACCATCGTCCAGATTAATTAAAAGCGCGCGCAGCATAGGACCATTGGCCAGGTCCAGGCTACGCTGCGCGTCGGTGCACAGCCGAGCAATCTCATCGCTATCGTGGGCGGTAATCTGTTGAACGACGGCCGGAACTTCGCCACTGGCTTGGAAACTTGCCTGCCAGCCATGGTCGCTTTCCCGGAAGATCAGTCGCAATGCATCGTGATGCTGGATCAGAGCGTGCAAGGCGCGCTCCAGTAAACCAGCCTGAAGCATTGTGCTCGGTTTTAGCAGCACGGACTGGTTCCAATGATGGCGCTCTGGTATCTCAGTCTCGAAGAACATATGTTGAATTGGTAACAGTAGTGCTGTTCCGCTGACGGCTCCTTGGTCGACTGATACAGCCTGTGTGCCAGCCTTTGCTACCCTAGCCAAGCCCTCGATGGTCTGATGCTGGAACAGTTCTTTTGGGGTAAAACCAATTCCTGCCTGGCGGGCACGACTGACTACCTGAATGGAAATGATCGAGTCTCCGCCCAGCTCGAAGAAGTTATCGTTCATGCCGATCTTTTCGAGCTTGAGGACATCCTGCCAAATGGCAGCGATGCGTTGCTCCATCTCGCTTTGAGGTGCGATGTAGGTTTGTTGCAGCAGGCCGGTATCTGGTGAGGGCAGGGCGTTACGGTCGAGTTTACCGTTGGCCGTCAGCGGCAAGTGTGGCAGGAACAGCAGGTGGCTTGGCACCATGTAATCGGGCAGGTGCTCTTTCAGATGCGCCTTGATAGTTTCGCGCATGCTGTCTTGGGTTGTGATTTGGTCTGGGACGATATAGGCAACGAGCTGCGCCTGTCCGCTTTGGCCCTTTTGCGCCAAGACGACGACTTGGCGCACGGCCTCCAGATTCGACAGAACGGCTTCGATTTCTCCAAGCTCAATACGGAACCCGCGAATCTTTACCTGATGGTCAATGCGCCCGATATATTCGATTACCCCGTCCGTTCGGTATCGGGCCAGATCTCCGGTGCGGTAGAGGCGCGCGCCGCTGCGGGAAAATGGGTCGGCGATAAAACGGGTTGCGCTCAGGTCTGTTCGGTTGAGGTAACCACGTGCCAAACCTGCGCCGCCTACATATAGCTCTCCGACGCACCCTTGGGCTACAGGATTGAGGTCGGCGTCCAGCAAATACCATGATAAATCATTCAGTGGCCGCCCGATGGGGCTGGTGGCGTCGCTCGATAGGTCGGCCAGGCTGAGCGGTCGGTAGGTCACGTGTACCGTGGTTTCGGTAATGCCATACATGTTGATCAATTGCGGTGAGCTATCGCCGAACAGTTCGAACCAAGGGCGTAGGCTCTGAATCTCCAACGCCTCACCACCAAATATGACGTAGCGTAGTGCCAGCTTTTTGTCTGAGTGCGGCGTTGCACAGACACTGTGCATGAGTTGCTTGAACGCCGAAGGTGTCTGGTTAAGTACGCTCACCTGCTCTTCGCACAACAATGTGTAGAAGTCTTCCGGTGAGCGGCTGACTTCATGGGGCACGATAACCAGCCGGCCTCCGTACAATAGAGCACCAAAAATCTCCCACACCGAAAAATCGAAGGCGTAGGAGTGAAAAAGGCTCCAAACATCCTGGGCGTCGAAGGAAAACTCTTTCTCGCAGGCGCTGAAGAGTCGCAGAACATTCTGATGGGCAAGCAGAGCGCCCTTTGGGTGACCAGTCGACCCCGAGGTGTAGATGACGTAGGCGAGACTCTCTGCCTCTACCGGGACCCGTGGGTTCTCCACGCTGTAGTGATTTTTCTTGTCGGACTCCAGCAGAAGGATGCGTACATTGGACGGCACCGGTAGCTGTTCAATCAGGGAGGCCTGCATAAGTACTAGTGCCAGGCCACTATCTTGGATCATGTAAGCGAGTCGATCATTCGGATAGGCTGGATCTAGAGGCACATAGGCACCGCCTGCCTTGAGAATCGCCAGCAAACCGATGACCATCTCCAGGCTTCTTTCACTAGCCAGTCCCACCATCACTTCGGGACCTACACCCTGCTCGATCAGTTGATGGGCCAACTGATTCGCGCGTGTGTTGAGTTGTTCGTAGGTTAACTGGCGTGTGCCCAGCGTCAGTGCTATGGCGTGCGGCGCACGTGTGGCATGACCTTCGATGAGCTGATGCAGACAACCAGTCTCAGGATATTGCGTGACACGTGGGTTCCATTCTTCAAGCGTCTGCTGCAGCTCGTCAGCACTGTGTAGTGCCAACTCAGCGATACGCTGTTGGGGCGATTTGATAATACTCTGCAACAACGTTTGCCAGTGTTTGACCATACGTTCGATGGTTGCCCGCTCAAACAGGTCGGTGGCGTAAGTCAGGGCAGCGGAAAAACCATTAACTGACTCGAAGGTATTGAGGGTCAGATCAAACTGTGCAGTCCGGGTCTCCCATTTCAGGCTCTCAACGGAGAGTTTCGTCAGGTGTTCCTTGGATGGTTGTCCGCTGTTCTGATGATTGAACAACACCTGGAATAATGGGCTGTGACTCAGGGTGCGTTCCGGGCGCAGCGCCTCGACCAAGTGCTCGAAAGGCAGGTCCTGATGCGTTTGTGCCTGCAATGCCGTGTGCTTGACCTGTTGCAAAAACTCACTGAATGGTAATTGACCATTCACATTGGCTTTAAGTACTTGAGTGTTGACGAAGAAACCGATGAGCCCTTCAGTTTCCAGGCGATTGCGGTTGGCGATAGGCACTCCGACACATATCTCGGTTTGTCGGCTATAGCGATGCAGCAGCGCCTGGAACGAGGCTAACAGCAGCATGAACGGTGTCACGTTTAATTGCTGGGCGAGCTGTTTGAGCGACAGACTCAGTGAGTCGGATAAGGAGAACTCCACCTTCGCGCCACGAAAGCTCTGTTCGAGCGGGCGTGGACTGTCTAGAGGCAGTTCCAGCAGTGTTTGTTCGCCTCCCAGTTGTTGTGACCAATATGCGAGTTGACGCTCGCGTTCACCAGCATCCATCCACTGGCGCTGCCAGATCGCGTAGTCGGCGTACTGCACTGGCAATGCCGGCAACGCAACATTCAGACCCTGAATATGGCCGGTGTATAGCTCAATCAGCTCCCGCACCATGACTTGCATAGACCAGGCATCGGAAACGATGTGGTGTTGAACGATAACCAGCACGTGGTCGTCCGTAGCTAGTTGCAGCAGTTTCACTCGCAGGAGAGGACCTGATTGTAGGTCAAACAATTTTTCAGTCTGTGTTTCAACATACTTCTTGATCGCTTGTTCTAGCTCATCGGTGGGTGCCAGCGTGTCCAGGGTTATGCTCAAAGGTGTCGCCTGAGCGATGACTTGGACGGCCTGTTCGCCTTCAAGGAGAAAACGGGTGCGCAAGGTCTCATGACGTTCGATTAGCGAGCTGAAACTACGCTCCAGAGCTGGGACGTCGAGATCACCTTTGAGGCGCAGGGCTGCCGGAATATGGTAGGCAGCACTATCAGGGGCCAGTTGCCAAAGGAACCACTGACGTTCCTGAGCATATGACAATGGCAGGGAGGTACTGCGTTCTTGTGCTACCAGCGGGACATGCACACTAGACGATGTCTTAAACGCTTGCACGAACGCCTGCAGCTCACTGTGTTCAAACAGACTTTTCAGGGCGACATCGCACTTGAGAGCCTGCCGGACCCGCGATATCACCTGAGTCGCAAGTAATGAGTGTCCGCCTAGTTCGAAGAAGTCATCCGTCATACCGACCTGATCGATCTTCAGCACTTCTGCCCAGATATTGGCCACCGTGCGCTCGATATCATTTTGCGGCGCAATGTAGGTTTTGCGCAGTTGATCGGCATCCGGGTGAGGCAGGGCTTTGCGATCAAGCTTGCCGTTGGGAGTCAGTGGCAGTGCGGGTAAGAACATCCAGTGAGGCGGGACCATATAGTCCGCCAGGCTCTGTTTGAGATGCAGCTTGAGGATTTGACGCAGTTCACTTTCAACCCGTAGTGAATGGGGGACGAGGTACGCTACCAGTTGTGTCCCCCCCGGACCTTCTTGTGCTAGTACAGTGGCTTCGCGTACCTCTGGATGCTCAAGTAATCTCGCTTCGATCTCACCCAATTCAATTCGAAAGCCGCGAATTTTCACCTGATGATCGAGGCGGCTGATGTATTCAACTACACCGTCGTTACGGTATCGGGTCAGGTCCCCAGTGCGATACAGGCGTGCTCCCGGAGCCCCAAATGGATTAGGCACGAAGCGTTCTGCAGTCAGCGCCGGTCGCTGGAAGTAGCCGCGAGCCAGGCCTTCTCCGCCGATCAACAGCTCGGCGCCTACGCCTATAGGTACTGCACACAGGTCATCATCCAGCAAAAACAGTGCGGTATTTGCAATTGGACGGCCGAGGTAAGGTTGGGTATGTGTTCGATCCAGAGCGTGGAGAGCGGACCAGATGGTTGTTTCCGTGGGGCCGTAGAGGTTCCATACCTGATCCGACAACACGAGCATACGTTGCGCGAGTTCTTCAGGCAGCGCTTCGCCCCCGCAGAACAGCTTGCAGCCCTGCAGCACCAGACTGTCGGGGCTGTCGAGCAGCATTCGCCAGGTAGAGGGGGTGGCTTGCAGAACCGTTATCTCTTCTTCGTGCACCAGCTTGAGCAACGAGTCAGGGTCTTGATTGATCGCCTGGCCGGTCAACGTCACGAGGGCGCCAACGGAGAGCGGCACATAGATTTCCAGGCCAAAAATATCAAACGAGAATGTTGTCAGCGACAAGACTCGGTCTTGACTGGAAACCCCGGGTAATCGCGACATGCTGGTGACGAAATTGCTCAAGGCTCCGTGAGACACCATCACGCCTTTTGGCTTGCCCGTCGAACCAGAGGTGTAGATTACGTAAGCCAAATGCTCCGCAAAGAGGGGTTGTCGTGGATTGACGTCGGGATAATTTTCCAGCCAGTTTTGTGCCTGATCCAGATTCAACGCCTGAACACCATTGGGAACAGGCATCCGGGGTAGCACGAAACTCTGGGTCAGCAGCAAGGCGATCCCACTGTCCTGCATCATGTAAGCCAGGCGGTCTTCGGGATAGCTAGGATCAAGTGGCACATATGCGCCGCCGGCCTTAAGCACAGCCAGCAACCCGATAATCATCTCCACGCTGCGCTCGACGGCGATGCCTACCAGTACGTCTGGCCCGACACCCAGTTCGATCAACCTGCCTGCCAGGCGGTTGGCGCGGCTGTTGAGCTGTTGGTAGGTCAGTCGTTGCTCTGCGAATACCAATGCACTGGAGTTGGGTGAGAGTTTGGCCTGGTTTTCGATTAGCTGGTGAACCCGCAGTTCGCGGGGGTAGTCGACGGAACTTCTGTTCCATTTCTCAAGTATTAGCTGCTGTTCTGCAGTGTCGAGCATTGGCAGCTGAGCGACAGATTGCAGGGGGTTGGCCACGACCGCCGTCAGCAGGCATTGCCAGTGGCGGCTCATGCGTTCGATAGTGGCGGGTTGGAATAAGTCGGTGGCGTAGGTGAAGGACCCGCAGAACCCTTGTGGGGTTTCTAGCGCAGTCAAGGTCAGGTCAAATTGTGCGGTCGGGTTTTCCCAGCTCAGTCCTTCCATCATCAAACCGGAAAGTTGACGGCTGCGCTCATCATGATCGGTGACGCTAGCCTTCTGATGGTTGAACATCACCTGAAACAGCGGGCTATGGCTCAGGCTGCGCTCTGGATGGAGTGCTTCGACGAGTTGTTCGAAGGGCAACTCCTGGTAAGCCTGGGCGTCAAGGGATGTTTGTTTGACTTGGGCGAGCAATTCGCTGAAGGGGCCGAGGGGTGAGATGTCCGCCTTGAGCACCTGGGTATTGACGAAAAAGCCGATCAGCCCCTCGCTCTCGACGCGGTTGCGATTGGCGGTTGGCACCCCCACCCGGATGTCCGTTTGTCGGCTGTAACGATGAAGCAAGGCCTGAAACGAGGCCAGTAGGACCATGAACGGAGTGACATTGTGCTGTTGAGCCAATTGTTTGATGCCTGTTCCCAGTGCATCGCTCAGCTCAAATGAGCACTGTGCCCCACGAAAACTCTGCACCGCCGGCCGCGGATAGTCCGTCGGTAATTCCAGTACCGGCTGTTCCCCGCCCAACTGCTGGTTCCAGTACGCCAGTTGCCGCTCGCGCTCGCCCGCTTCCATCCAGTGTCGTTGCCAGATGGCGTAGTCGGCGTACTGGATCTGCAGCGGCGCCAGGGTGATGTCCTGTCCCCGGACGAAGGCGCCGTAAACCTGCACCAGTTCGCTGACCATGACTTGCATGGAGGCGCCATCGGAGACGATGTGGTGTTGAGTCAGTACCAGTACGTGGTCATCGTTGGCCAGGTGTAGCAACTTGACTCGCAGCAGTGGGCCGTTGTGCAGGTCGAAGGGTTGCTGGGTTTCGTGTTCGACGAAGTCTTTGATCTGCTGCTGCTGTTCGCTTTCACTCAGGTGTGTGTCTAGGCGGACTAATTCCACCGCGAGGGGCATGTGAGGGGCAATGACTTGCACCGCGCGCTCATCGATTTGCTGGAAGGTGGTGCGCAGGCTTTCATGACGCGCCACCAGGGCGTTGAAGGCGTGTTCCAGTGCGGGCACGTCCAGCACGCCGCGCAGGCGCAGGGCGGTGGGGATGTGGTAGGCGGCGCTGGTGGGGTCCAGTTGCCAGAGGAACCATTGGCGCTCCTGGGCAAACGACAGCGGGATCACCTCGAATTCGCTGCGCACTTCGGGGATCGGCAGGTTGGCGGGCGAGACGCCTTCGGCCAGCATCTTTTCCAGGTACAGCTTGCGCTTGTCCAGGGGCAGGGTGATGAAACGCTTGGCGATTCGGGTGGCGACGCTCTTGTCCATTACAGTTGCTCCATATCGTCAAGCAGCGCTTCGAGCTTGCTCAATTTTTCGGTATCGAATTGCCCACCGCTGCTTTGCAGTTCACTGACGAAAGCGCCCAGGGTGGGGAATTGAAAGAGTTGTTGTGGGGTCAGTTGCATGCCCAGCTCCAGTTGGGCGCGTGAGACCACGCGCACGACCAGCAGGGAATGCCCGCCCAGTTCAAAGAAGTTGTCGTCCAGGCCCACGCGCTCCAGTTCCAGGACTTGTTGCCAGATATCCGCCATCTGTTGTTGCAACGGGGTCTGGGGGGCGATAAAGGCGCGTTGCGACTGGACGGCCTCAGGCGTTGGCAAGGCTTTGCGATCCAGTTTGCCGTTGGGCGTTAGGGGTATTTGATCGAGGAACAGCAGGTGCGCAGGAACCATGTAGGCCGGCAGGTTTTCCTGGAGCCGGGCCTTGATCAGCGTGCGCAGTTGATCCTGGGCTGCTGCGTCTGGGAGCGACTGCCGGGTGACGAGGTACGCCACCAGTTGCTGGCCGTCCAGATGCTCCTGGGCCAGTACCACGGCTTCGCGCACCTCAGGGTGTTGCAGCAGGCGGCTTTCGATTTCGCCCAGCTCGATACGGAACCCGCGGATTTTCACCTGGTGGTCGATGCGACCGATGTATTCAATCACCCCATCCTGGCGGTAGCGGGTCAGGTCGCTGGTGCGGTAGAGGCGCTCGCCACTCCCTGAGAACGGGTTGGGCACGAACTTTTCAGCAGTCAGCGCTGCACGGCCCAGGTAGCCCTGGGTGATGCCGGCACCGGCCAGATACAGCTCGGCCGCAACGCCCAGGGGAGCGGGTTGCAGATCCTGGGTGAGCAGATAGCTGGCGGTATTGCCGACCGGGCGGCCGATGTTGGCCGAGCCTGCGACTTCGCGGCGGGTCCAGGTGGAGTAGGTGGTGTCCTCTGAAGGGCCGTAGAGGTCGTAGATGTGGGCAACGCTGGTCTGTGCGTAGAGCGTATCCACCAGTGCCTGCTTCAGTGGTTCACCGGCGAGGTTGATGATGCGCACGCTGTCGGGGATTTGCCCGGCGCGCTGCAAAGCATTGATCGCCGACGGCACGGTATTGATCAGGCGCACCTGATCGCGTGCTGGCAGGGTTGGCAGTTCCAGCGCATTACGCGCCAGGACGATAGAGCCACCGCAGGCCAGGGTCACGAACAGCTCCCACACCGACAGGTCGAAACAGATCGAGGTCGAGGCCAGCACCCCTTGCAGGTCGTCGCGTGAGTACACCTGTGCAGACCAGCGAACCAGGGCTGAAACGTTGCGATGGGCAATGGCCACGCCTTTGGGCAGGCCAGTGGAACCCGAGGTGTAGATCACGTAGGCCAGGTTCTCGGGGGTTACCGTAGTGACAGGCTGCTGCCCGCTGTAACCGGCCAGCCAGGCATCACCGGGCTCGATGGTCAGCACTTGAGTGGTGGCGTTGGCACGCAATTCATCCGGTAGCTGTTGGCCAACCAGCAGCAGGCGCGCGCGACTGTCTTCGAGCATGTAGGCCACGCGGTCGGCCGGGTAGTCGGGGTCCAGCGGCACATAAGTGCCGCCGGCCTTGAGTACCGCCAGCAACGCTACCAGCAGGTCGCTGGTACGTGGCATGGCCACGCCGACTCGCACTTCCGGGCCTACCCCCAGCTCAATCAGCTTGTGGGCCAGGCGGTTGGCGCGCTGGTCCAGTTGCTGATAGCTCAGGTGTTGATCACCGTCAATCAGCGCCAATTGCCCTGGGGTTGCCTGGGTCTGACGGTCGATCAGGTGGTGAATACACTGTTCATCGGCAACCGACAGTGGGGCACTGTTCCATGTATTGAGGATCAGGGTTTGTTCGGCCTTGTCCAGCAGGTTCAACGAGCCCAGTGCGCGCTCGGCATTGTTCATCAAACCGTTCAACAGTTGATCCATGTGGCGGGCGATCTGCTCGATCAGCGCATCGCTGAAATTCGCCCGCACATAGCTGTATTGCAGAGTCAGGCTGGCGCCCAGGCCCACACTCAAGGTCAATGGGTAGTTGGTTTGTTCGTGGCTATGCACCGGACCAAAACGCAGACCCTGCGGTGCGCCTTGCTCCAGCGCTTCGGAGATTGGGTAGTTTTCGAACACCAGGATGTTGTCGAACAGGCTTTCGCCGCCCACACCTGCCTGGCGTTGGGTTTCGAACAGGGGTGTGTGTTCGTGCTCACGCAAGGACAGGTTCTGTGCCTGGACCTGCTGCAGCCACTGCGCAACGCTTTGCTCGGGGCGCGGGCTGGCGGCCACGGGCAGGGTGTTGATGAACAGACCGATCTGTTGCTCTACGCCGTTGAGCTGTGCCGGGCGCCCGGCCACGGTGGCCCCGAAGCACACCGTGGCTTGGCCGGTGTAACGCTGCAACAGGAGTAGCCACGCCGCTTGCACCAGGGTGTTGGTGGTCACTTTCTGTTGGCGGGCAAAGGTGTTGAGGCGCTCGGTAGTGGCAGGGTCAATGACCTTGCGGTATTCGCCATGGCCTTCTCCAGGTACTTGCGCCACGCTTTGACCGAGCAGGGTCGGCGACTCCAGGTCGCGCAGCTGCTCTTGCCAGAAGCGCTGGCTAGCGGCGCTGTCTTGCTGTTGCAGCCAGGCAATGTAGTCGCGATAGCGCCCGGTATTGGCGGTTACGACTTGCCCGCTGTAATGCTGTAACACCTGGCCCATGAGCTGAGAGTTGCTCCAGCCGTCCATCAGGATGTGATGAACGGTGTAGATCAGGTGATAGCGCTCGGCGCCGGTCTGTACCAGAACCAGGCGCAATAACGGCGCTTGATCCAGTTCGAACGGCCGCTGCAATTCGGCCAGGGCCAGCGCGTCGAGTTGCGGTGCATCGTGGCTGCCCAAGGCGTATACGGTGAACGGTACCTGCGCTTGCTTGAGCACCCATTGCAATGGGTGCTCAAGCCCTTGCCAGACAAAACCGGTGCGCAGGATGTCGTGGTTATCCATCGCCGCTTGCCAGGCTTGTTGGAAGCGTTGCGGGTCGAGCCCATCGATATCCACGCGCAGTTGGTTGATGTAGTTGCCGGTCCCGGTCCCTTGTTCATACAAGCTATGAAACAACATACCCTGCTGCATCGGCGACAACGGATAGAGGTCAGCGATCTGCGCGGCAGGTATGGGCAAGCGATCCAGCTGTGCCTGGCCAATTGTCGCCAGAGGCACATCCGAGGGCGTCAGGCCGCGGTGGGCCGGATCAATGCAATGGGCGACGAGGGCGCGCAGCTCAGCAGCGTAGTCATCAGCCAGGTGCTGGATGGTGGCATCGTCGAACATCTCACGGCTGAACAGCCAGTTCAGGCTCAACTCGCCGGCGTAAATCTGGCCGTTGAGCGTCAACCAATTGCCCAGCGGCGCCTCGGGGCTTTGCTCGGCACCAGTACCTTCGCCGGCCGGGCTGAACAGCGCCTGTTCATCGGCGCTGAAGCTGCCATCGAACTGGCCCAGGTAGTTGAAGGTAACGCGCGGCTCAGGCAGGGCGGCCAAGCGTTCGCGGGCCTGGGCATCCCCCAGATAGCGCAAGGCGCCAAAGCCGATTCCTTTGTTGGGGATGGCCCGCAGTTGTTCCTTGATCTGCTTGATCGACGCCCCCAGGTCATCGGCAACAGGCGCCAGCGCCACCGGGAACAGGCTAGTGAACCAGCCTACGGTGCGCGTCAGGTCCACGGGTTCGAACAGCTCTTCACGGCCATGGCCTTCAAGCTGGATCAAGCACTGTGGGTGGTGGGTCCAGCGACTGATCACCCGTGCCAGCGCCGTCAGCAGCAGGTCATTGATCTGGGTGCGGTAGGCGGCGGGAGCTTCTTGCAGCAACTGCCGGGTAAGGGCCTTGTCCAGCCGGGTATTGACGCTATGTCCATGACGGTTTTCCAGGCTGGCGTCGCAACGAGCACCGGGCAGCGTGCCCTGGGCATCTTTCAACTGGGCCTGCCAGTAAGCGAGCTCTCCCGCCAGGCTACCCTGGGTGGCATGGCGTTGCAGATGCTCGGCCCAGGTTTTGCTTGAGTGGGTTTTTACCGGCAGGCTGATGATCTGCCCTGCGCAGGCTTGCTGGTAAGCGGTCTGCAAGTCTTCCAACAGGATGCGCCACGACACGCCATCGATCACCAAATGGTGGGCTACCAGGAGCAGGCGCTGGCTGTTATCGGCCAGGGTCACCAGTACTGCCTGCAGCAAGGGGCCTTGGCTCAGATCGAGACTGGCCTGGACCTGGTTGCACAGTTCTTCCAGTTCCGTGGTGGTGCGGGTGCTGGCTTGTTGCAGGGCAGGAGCCTGTTGCCAGTCCTGCTGCTGTTGCGCCACTGAACGATAGTTGGCCTGCCAACCTGCGGTGTTTGCGCTGAAGCTCAGGCGCAAGCCGTCATGATGGAGGAGGAGGGCCTGCAGCGCCTGTTCAAGCGCATCGGCCTGCAATGGTGCGTGGGCCGATAGCAGTACCGCCTGATTCCAGTGGTGACGCTCGGGAATCGCCCGCTGGAAAAATGCCTGCTGTACCGGCAGCAGCGGTGTCGGCCCGGTGAGCGGTTGTTGATCGATTTCCTGCGCGGGCGTGCCGGTGCGGGCCAGGGTGGCCAGTTGTTGCACGGTCTGGGCTTCGAACAGTTCCTTGGGGCTGAACTGAATGCCGGCCTGCCGCGCTCGACTGACCACCTGAATGGAGATGATCGAATCGCCACCCAGTTCGAAGAAGTTATCGGTCAGGCCGACATTCTGTACCTTCAGCACGTCTTGCCAGATATTGGCGATTTGCTGTTCCAACTCGCTCTGCGGGGCAACGTACCGGACCTGCACCTGGCTGGCATCTGGTGCCGGCAGGGCCTTGCGGTCCAGCTTGCCGTTGGGGCTCAGCGGCAGGGCATCGAGGAACACCCAGAGTGCCGGGACCATATAGTCCGGCAGGTGCTCCTTGAGGGTGTGCCTGAGGGTGTCGCGCAGTGCTTCGTTGGCGTTGGCGCTTGGTACCACGTAGCCGACCAGTTGCAGGCCGCGACCGCTGTCCACCGCCAGCACGGCGGCCTCACGAACCTCGTCCTGCTCCAGCAGGCGTGCCTCGATTTCTCCCAACTCAATGCGCAGACCACGAATCTTCACCTGATGGTCGACACGGCCGATGTACTCGATCACGCCATCGGCTCGCTGCCGCGCCAGGTCGCCGGTGCGATACAGGCGCTGGCCTTTGGTAAAGGGGCTGGCAACAAAGCGCTCGGCAGTCATGCCCGCACGGCGGTGGTAACCACGGGCCAAGCCTTCACCGCCCAGGTATAACTCGCCCACCAATCCCACCGGTAATGGGGCCAGATCGCTGTTGAGAACAAACGTGCTGAGGTTGGCGATGGGCTGACCGATCGGTACGGTGTGAGCCTGTTCCTCGCGGCAGGTCCAGTGCGTGACGTCGATGGCAGCTTCAGTGGGACCATACAAGTTGTATAGGCGGGCACCCGGCAGGCGGGCGAACACCTGTTGTTGCGTATCCACCTGCAAGGCCTCGCCGCTGCAGATAATCCGGGTCAGGCCGGTGCAGCGCTCACTGCTATCGTCCTGCAGGAAGGCTTGCAGCATCGACGGTACGAAATGCAGGGTCGTCACCTGATGCTCGGTGATCAATTGCACCAGTTTTTGCGGGTCACGATGATCCCCAGGACCGGCCACGGCAAGGCGGGCACCGGTCATCAAGGGCCAGAAAAACTCCCACACCGATACATCAAAGCTAAACGGGGTTTTTTGCAGCACGGTGTCGCCGCCGCTCAACCCATAGGCTTGTTGCATCCAGCACAGTCGGTTGGTCAGGGCACTGTGGCGGTTGCCGGCACCTTTGGGTTTGCCGGTAGAACCCGAGGTGTAGATCACGTAGGCGAGGTTTTCCGCTGCCACGCTAATACCTGGGTTGGTGTCCGGCAAGGCATCCAGTGCCAGGGTATCCAGGCACAAGGTATGGAGCGTTGCTGGCAATGGCAGGGTGCTGAGCAGCGATTGTTGGGTCAGCAGCAGGTCGATACCACTGTCGTCGATCATGTAGGCCAGGCGATCAGTCGGATACTCAGGATCCAGCGGCACATAGGCCCCGCCCGCCTTGAGGATGGCGAGCAAGCCAACGACCATTTCCACGCTGCGCTCGAGCGCAATCCCCACTAGCCGGTCCGGGCCCACGCCCAGGGCGATCAGATGATGGGCCAGTTGGTTGGCCCGGGCGTTGAGTTGGGCGTAGCTGAGACGAACATCTGCGTATATCAGGGCCGGCGCGTCGGGAGTCTGCTCGACCTGGTGTTCGATCAGCGCCTGTACCGGCCGTTCCAGCGGGTAGTGCCTGGCGGTATCGTTCCAGCGATGCACAACCTGCGCGCGTTCGCTGTCGTCCAGCAAGTTCAGCTCGCCGATGGCTCGGTCCGGCCGTTCGGTGAGGCGCAATAGCAGGTTGTGCAGGTGCTGCGCCATCCGTTCGATCACGGCTTCGCTGAAGGCGTCGTGGGCAAAGCTGTAGTGCAGTGACAGGGTTTCCCCGGCATTCACGGCCAGAGTCAGCGGGTAGTTGGTCTGCTCGTAGGTGTCGACGTGGCCAAACTCCAGACCTTTGGGGGCCTGTTGTTCAAGAGCATCGGCGATCGGGTAGTTTTCGAACACCAACAGCGTGTCGAATAACGCTTCGCCGTTGTGCCCGGCCCAGCGTTGAATATCAGCCAGCGAGGTATGTTCGTGTTCGCGCAACGACAGGTTCTGCGTTTGCACGGCCTGTAGCCATTGATCGACCCGGGTTTGCGGGTTGACCGTGGCAATCACCGGCAGGGTATTGATGAACAGTCCGACTTGCTGCTCGATACCGGCGATTTCTGTCGGGCGCCCGGCGACGGTGGCGCCGAAGCACAGGCTGTCCTGTCCAGTGTAGTGATGCAACAGGAGCAGCCAGGCGCCTTGCAGCAGAGTGTTGAGGGTGACTTTCTGACGACGGGCAAACTCGTTGAAGTAACGGGTCTCGACGATACCGAAGTGCTGGTAATGGTTACCGTGGCCGGTGGCGGTGGTAGGTACGCTGACCAGGCTGCTGGCAAGGCGGGTGGGCTCTTGCAGTGTCGCCAGTTGAGCTGCCCACCAGGTTTGGCTGGCGCTGCTGTCCTGGCGTTGCAGCCAGGCGATGTAGTCGCGGTAGCGCCCCATTCTGGCCGGCAAGGTCTGGCCGGCGTAGCGTTGGAGGATCTCGCCCATGAGTTGGGAGTTGCTCCAGCCGTCCATCAGGATGTGGTGTACGGTGTAGATCAGATGATGCTGGGCTTCCCCGGTCTGAATCACCTGCACGTCCAGTAGCGGCGCACGAGCCAGGTCGAAACGCTGTTGCAGACGCTCCCGGGCCAGCTTATCCAGTGCCGGTTGCAGGTCTGCGCGTTGCTGCCAGTCGTGGCAGACCATGGGCAGTGTCAATTGCTTATGGACCACTTGTACCGGTTGTTGCAGCTCACCTTGCCAGACAAACGAGGTACGCAGGATATCGTGGGCGTCCATCGCCTGTTGCCAGGCGTCACGCAAGCCTTGCGGGTCGAGGCCGGTAACGTTCAGGCGCATCTGGTTGACGTAGGCGCCCACGTTTTGCTCGTAGAGCGAATGGAACAGCATGCCCTGCTGCATCGGCGCCAGCGGGTAGATGTCGTCGATCTGTGTGACGGCTACTGGCAGCGCGTCCAATTGCGCTTGGTCGAGGTGGGCGAGGGGGAAGTCTGAAGGCGTTACACCACGGTTATGTGGAGCGCAGCAATGCTCGATCAGTTGTGCCAGTTCCTCGGCGTAGTCATCGGCCAGGGCTTGCATGCGTGCAGGTTCGAACATCTGCGCACTAAAGGTCCAGCCCAGGCTCAGTTCGCCGTCGTACACCTGGCCGTTGAGGGTCAACCAGTTACTCAGCGGTGCCTCTGGGCTGTGTTCAGCACCGCTGCTTTCAGGGGCTGGAGCAAAGAGGGCATCGTCGTTGGCGTTGAAGCTGGTGTCGAACTGGCCCAGGTAATTGAAGGTGATGCGCGGCACTGGCAGCGCCTGTAACACTTGCCGCGTCTCGGGGTTGCCCAGGTAGCGCAGGACACCGAAGTCCAGGCCCTTGTTCGGGATGCTGCGCAATTGCTCCTTGATCTGTTTGATCGTGGTGCCGTGGTCGGACTGGGGTGTCAAGCGCACCGGGTACACCGTGGTAAACCAGCCCACGGTGCGGGTCAGGTCGATGTCGTCGAACAAGGTTTCGCGGCCATGGCCTTCGAGTTGGATCAGCACCTGTGGCTGGGCGGTCCAGCGGCTGATGACCCGTGCCAGTGCAGCGAGCAACAGATCGTTGATCTGTGTGCGGTAGGCGCTCGGGGCATCTTGCAGCAGACGTCGGGTCAGATCCTGATTGAGATGGGTATTGACGGTCTGACTGTCTGCTTTCTTCAGGCTGGCGTCAGCGCGTATCACCGGCAGTTCGGCGCAGCCGTCGGCCAGTTGTTGCCAATAGGCGATCTGTCCTTGTAGTTCGGCACTTTGACCGTAGTCCAGCAACCGCTGGCCCCAGGCTTTATAGGCGCTGGTTTTCTCCGGTAAGGAGAAACCTTGACCCGCTTGCACCTGCCGATAAGCCATCTGCAAATCATCAAACAAAATCCGCCACGACACCCCATCCACCACCAGGTGGTGAATGGCCAACAGCAACCGCTGGCTGCCGTCCTTCAGACCCACCAGCACCGCCCGCAGTAGCGGCCCATGTTGCAGGTCGAGGCTGCGTTGGGCTTCGTCGCCCAAAGATTGCAACTGTGTGGCGTCGTCGATGCGGGTTTGCCACAGCACCGACGCGGTCTGCGGGCGGTATTCAGCGTTCCAGCCAGAGTCGGCCTGGGTGAAGCGCAGGCGCAATGCGTCGTGGTGTTGGATCAGGGCGTTGAGGGCCTGTTCCAGTAGGTGCGGGTCCAGGGTTGTGGCGGGTTTGAGCAGCACGGACTGGTTCCAGTGGTGACGCTCGGGGATGTCGGTGTCGAAGAACAGGTGTTGGATCGGTAGCAGCGGTGCCAAACCCGTGACCGGGCCCTGGTCGATCGCCAGGCCCTGGCCCTGGTTTTTCGCCACGCTGGCCAGGCCCTGGATGGTCTGGTGTTGGAACAGGTCCTTGGGGGTGAAGTGGATGCCGGCCTGGCGCGCGCGGCTGACGACCTGGATAGAGATGATGGAGTCGCCGCCCAGTTCGAAGAAGTTGTCGTTCAGACCGATTTTTTCCAGTTTGAGCACGTCTTGCCAGATGCCTGCGATGCGTTGTTGCACTTCGTTTTGCGGGGCCACGTAGGCGTGCAGGGCCTGGTTGGCATCGGGGGCCGGCAGGGCCTTGCGGTCGAGCTTGCCGTTGGGAGTCAGGGGCAATTGCGCCAGGATCAGCAGGTGGCCGGGGACCATGTAGTCCGGCAGGTGTTCGCCGAGGTGGGCCTTGAGGGTGTCGCGCAAGGCGTCCTGACGAGTGATGTCCGTTGCCGGTTCTGTTGGCACCACATAGCCCACCAACTGCGCGCCGCCCGGGGCTGGGTGGGCGATGACCACGGCTTCGCGCACCGTCTGGTGTTGCAGCAGTTGCGCTTCAATTTCCCCCAGTTCGATGCGCAAACCGCGGATTTTGACCTGATGGTCGATGCGCCCGATGTAGTCGATGACCCCATCGGCGCGGTAGCGGGTCAGGTCGCCGCTGCGATACAGGCGCGCGCCATTGCCGGCAAACGGGTCGGGAATAAAGCGTTCGGCGGTCAGGCCCGGGCGCTGGTGGTAGCCCTGCGCCAGGGAGTCGCCGCCGATCAGCAGCTCGGCGTGGGTGCCCACCGGGCACAACTGCAGGTCATGATCGAGCAGGTAGGTGCGCACGTTGGCGATGGGGCGGCCGATAGGGGCGATGGCGCCCTCTGGCAGGCGGTCGACATCAAACAACGTGGTGTCGATGGTGGCTTCGGTTGGGCCGTAGAGGTTGCACAGGCGGCCGTTCCAGCGCTCGCGCAATTGTGCCACCAACGGGGTGCCCAGGGCTTCGCCGCCGAGCAGCAGCAAACGCAAGGATTGCATCTGCGCGCCCTGTTCATCGGCCAGCAAGGCTTGCAGCAGCGAAGGGGCCATTTGCAACACGCTGATGCGCTGGGCGGCCACTTGCGACCAGAGCATCGACAGGTCTGCGGACAGCTCGCTGGACGCGAGGACCAACTGCGCACCGTTGAGCAATGGCAGCCAGAATTCCCACACCGAGGCGTCGAAGCTGAAGGCGGTTTTTTGCAAGACCCGGTCCGCAGCGCTCAAGCCCAATTCGCCCTGCATCCACAGCATATGATTGGTCAGGGCGCCATGGCGCACTTGCACACCCTTGGGCTGCCCGGTGGAGCCGGAGGTGTAGATCATGTACGCCAGGTGATCGGCGCTGACCGTGACCGGTGGGTTGGCGCTGTCATAGCCTTCCAGCCAGTCGCTGTCCTGGTCCAGGCTCAGGGACGGCAGGCGGTCCGGGACGGGCAATGCCAGGCTGCTTTGGGTCAGCAGCAGGTCGATGCCGCTGTCATTGATCATGTAGGCCAGGCGGTCGGCGGGGTAGGCCGGGTCCAGCGGGACATAGGCGCCGCCGGCCTTGAGCACGGCCAGCAGGGCGATCACCATTTCCAGGCTGCGTTCCAGGCCAAGGCCCACGCAGGTATTGGGGCCGACGCCCAGTTCCAGCAGCTTATGGGCCAGTTGGTTGGCGCGGCGGTTGAGCTGGTCCAGGGTCAGTTGCTGCTCGCCGAACTCCACGGCAACGGCATGGGGCAGGTGTTCGGCTTGTTCCGCGAACAAGACATGCACCGGTGCGGCGTTGGGGTAATGGACCGCCGTGGCATTCCACTGCGCCAACTGCTGGCCACGCTCCTCGGCGCTGAGCATCGGCAGTTCGCCGATCCGTGCCTGGGGCTGCTCGAGCATCGCCTGCACCAGGTTCTGGAAGTGCCCGGCCAGGGTGGCGATGGTCGCCGGGGCGAAGCAAGCGGCGTCGTATTCAAAATGCGCAGTGATCTGCTGCTGGCTGTATTCCACATCCAGCGACAGGTCGAACTTGGCCTGCAGCGGGTGGCTTTCCATAAAACTCAATTGCAGCGGGCCCAGGTGCAGGGCCGCCTCCTGCACGGCGCCGACACGCCAGTTGAACAGGGTCTGGAACAGCGGGTTGGCCTGGGGGCTGCGTTGCAGGTGCAGGTCTTCGAGGATCAGCTCGATGGGGTAGTCGGCATGTTCCAGGGCAGCGAGGGATTGCTGGCGCAGGCCCTGGAGGAACGCGCTGCAGGTTTGTTCGGGCGCCAGTCGCGCGCGATACACCTGGCTGCTGACAAAAAAGCCCACCAGGTCCTGGATCTGCGCCTGGTTGCGGGTGGCGTTGGGCACGCCGACGGTGAAGTCGACTTGGCCGCTGTAGCGCCCCAGCAGCAGCTGCCAGGCACCCAGGAGCACCACGAAGGGTGTCAGGCCCTGTTGCTGGCAAAAAGTCTGCAGGCGCTCGCTCAACAGGGCGGGCAGCGCGTGCCCATGATGGCCGGCGCCTGCGTGTTGTTCCAGGCGCTCGCGGGGTAGCTCCAGGGTGGGGATCTCGTCGCCCAGGCAGGCTTTCCAATACTGCGCAGCTAAGCTGTGTTGCGGCGTCAGCGGGTAGTCCTGGCGCTGCCACTGGGCGTAATCGGCGTACTGGATGGCCGGGCGCGGCAGGGCCTGGCCCGGTTCGCGCAGGGCGCTGGCCAGGTCGTGGATCAGGATCGGATTGGACCATGCGTCCGAGACAATGTGATGCATGTTGAGCAGCAGCACATAGTCCTGCTCGGCCTGTTTGAGCAGGGTGCTGCGAATCAGCGGCGCCTGGCGCAGGTCGAAAGGTTGGGTGGCGTGCTGGCGGATGCGCTGTTGCAGTTGCAGGTCGCGCTGCTGGTTATCCAGGGTGCTCAGGTCCTCTTCCAGCAGGGTCAGGCGCGCGCCGGGTTCGATGACTTGCAGGGGTGTGCCGTCGGTGTCGCGAAAGGCCGTGCGCAGGATGTCGTGGCGATCGATCACCCGATTCAGGGCCGCTTTCAGGGCGCGCGCGTCCACCGGGCCCTTGAGGGCAATCGCCCGTGGCAGGTTGTAGGCATGGCTCTGGGGATCGAATTGTTGCAGGAACCACAGGCGCTGCTGGGCGAACGACAGCGGTACCGGGTCATGCCCGGCGAGGCTCTGGATGGACTGCCCGGCGCCGGCTTCATCGGCCAGCAACAGGGCCAGCAGGTCGTCGTCGGGAAGTTGGTTCAATTGGTTCATGATCGATCTCGTCGCCGTCGGCAGAGGAAATAAGCTGTGTCAGGAAGACGAAGATCGATCGATGAGATTTAGGCGCAATGGCCTGTGGCTAGGGAGCTTGTCTGTGGTTGCTGGAGATTGTCCGTGGCGAGCGGGCTTGCCCCGCGCTGGGCTGCGAAGCGGCCCTAAAACCAGTCGCCTCGGTTTGTCTGAATAAACGCGGGGCGTTTAGGGGGGGCTGCTTCGCAGCCCAGCGCGGGGCAAGCCCGCTCGCCACAGACAAGCCCGCTCGCCACAGGCAAGCTCATTGCCACAGAGGGCCTGCCTCAGGTATCAGGCAAAGGCTTTCTCGCTGATGACGCGCCCGGCCTGCATGCGCACCAGTTGGTCAGCCACATCGAAGTAACGGTCGTCGTGGGAGATGACGATGATGGTCTTGCCCAGGCGCTTGAGGTCCGGCAGCAGCTCGGTGTAGAAAATCCGCCGGAAGGTCGGGTCCTGATCGGCCGCCCACTCGTCAAACACCAGCACTGGGCGCTCATCGAGCCAGGCGTTGACCAGGGCCAGGCGCTTGCGTTGCCCGGTGGACAGGTCGGTGGTGGTGAAAGCACCGTCGCGCACGCTGACCTTGTGCGCGATCTCCAGGCGCTCCAGGTATTGGGTGGCGTCGTCGGGCAGGGCCTTGTCGTTCTGCACCAGGTCGTCGAACAGGAAGTAGTCGGCAAAGATCGTGGTGAACATCTGGCGGTAGTCGTCCAGGCCCAGTGCGTCCACGGGCAGGCCGTTGAGGCGGATCTCGCCTTGCTGCGGGGTGTACAGGCCCAGCAGCAGCTTGATCAGGGTGGTCTTGCCGCAGCCGTTTTCGCCGACGATAAACAGGATTTCCCCTGGCTCGATGCTCAAATTGACCGGGCCCAGCTTGAACGGCTCGCTGCCCTCCACGGGCGGGAAGGCGTACTGCACGTTGCGCAGTTCCAGGTGCTTCATCACCGGCACGCTTTTGTCGGCGTCGTCGAGCAGCAGGTGCGGTTCCGGCGAGGAGAAGCGCTCCGACAGGTCGGCAATGCGGCGGAAGGCAATTTGCGCACGGCTGATGATCGGCAGGTTGCCGATCAGGTTTTCCAGTGGGCCTTTCATGTACAGCAGCACCAGGACAAAGCCGCTCATCACCGCCGGGTCCGAGCTGGGCCAGAACTGTTGCAGGGTCAGCGCCAGGCCAATCACCACAAAAAACAGCATCGAACCCAGGCTCTTGGCGATCACGAAAATATTGATCGAGCGGATATGGGTATCGCAGATATGGTCGGCAGTGCCCTGGATATTGCGGGTGTGCATGGCGTGCCGGCGCGGGCGGTGGATACGCAGTTCCTTGGCGCCCTCGGCAATCGCCGAGTAGTGTTTTTGCAGGTTGTCTTCGGCATCGCGGGCCGCGTAGAAGCCCTTGATGCCTTTGCTTTGGGCCACGAACTGCACCGCCGAACCGATCCCGATGGCCAGCAGGGTCATCAGGAAGATCGGCCAGGACAGCACCGCCAGGTAGCCCAGGCAGCCAAGGATCACTGTGGTGGAAATCGCCAGCGGGGCGAAAGCGAAGGCGAAGTCGCTGATGGTGTCGACGTCGTGGGTCAGCACCGGGATCAGGCGGTGGGTGCGATAGCGCTCGATCTGCTCGATGGGCGCGGCGAGCACCTTGGCGCCGAGGTCCTTGCGCAGTTTGGCAATCACCTTCTGCCCGACGAAGTTGGTGCCGATATCGGCGCCGATACTGCTGAGCAAGGCCAGCAGGCACAGCCCGGCAAAGGCCAGGACCACGCCGGTACCCATGCCGTCGGCGCTGTGCAGGCCGCGGTTGACCGTGGCCAGCAGCGCGGTGACGCTGAGGCCGCCGATGATGCCCAGGGTGATGGAAGAAATGACAATCCGTCGATAGGGCTTGAGCAGGCTCAAGAGTTCGCGAATGGCGCTGCGCGGTGCTGCGGTCATGAAACTACCTCGATCGCGACGTGGCTACGTGCTGTGGGCAAGTGAAGGCCTGCGTGCGCAGGTTTACCGCTGGCAGGCCGATAGTAGGAGGACGAGTCGGGTGGGGCGCGATTTAGCCTCGCACCGAGTTGCGCAGGCTCACAGGTCCCGTGCCACCCGCAAGCCCAGCCAGTCGCCGCGCACATTGGAGTAGAGGCTGTTGCGGTTGCCGGAACGGGAAAAAATCGGCGCTTCGCCCCAGTCGTTGCCGCGAATCTGCCGCACCTCGCATTGCCCGGTCAGCCAGGCGCTGCCATCGCTGGGCGCGCCCACATAGCTGTCGTGTTCACAGTCTTCGACCCATTCATAAACGTTGCCGTGCATGTCATACACACCGAACGCATTGGGCGCATAGCTGCCGGCGGGCGAGGTGTAGCTGTAGCCATCCGCCGGTCCGTAGGTATTGGCGTGCTTGGCGATGCCGTATTTCTCGCCCTCGTCGAACGGGAACGGGAAGGGCCCGGAGGTACCGCCCCGAGCGGCGTACTCGCGCAGGGACTCGCTGACCAGGCGGTAGTGCTTGCCGGTTTTCTTCGACAGCCAGGCGACATAGGCATTGGCTTCGGCAAAGTCCATGCACACGGCCGGATGCTTGGCGGTGATGGGGTAGCTGGGCTTGCCAGCCGTGCATTTGCGCCCTGGTCGCTCGTCGCCGTCGGGCATTTTATAGCCGGTCTCCCGTATAAAACGGTCCCACTCGCCGGCCAGTACCTGGAAGCGGCTGATAGCCACGGGTTTAGCGAAGGTCACGTCATGGATCGGCCCCTCGTCGGGCTGGCGGCCGACTTCATCGTCCGGGGTGCCCATCTTGAAGGTGCCGGTGGGCAGCACCACCATTTCCGGGCAGTGCTTGCAGTCCTTGAACACGGTGCCGGGCTTGGGCGGTGTTGCGGCCTGGGCGGCTGGCGCCAGGCAGGCCATCAATGCCGTCAGGGCCAGGGACTTGAGCAGCGTTGGGGTGAGCGGTTCATCGTTCATGAGTCGTCTCGATAACAAGAAAAAGGCGTCAAAGGGTTTTGTCGAGCAGCGCCAGGAAGCGGTCGACTTCATCTTCGGTATTGAGCAGGCCCGGCGCAGTGCGCACCACCGGGCCGACATCGCGGTTCACCGCGTCGCTGATGACCCGGTTGCGCATCAGGTAGGCGGCCACCTTGTCGCTGTCCTGGCCCTTGACCCGGAAGAAGCTGAAACCGGCCGACAGTTGCGGGCTGGCGGGGGTGACCAGCTCGATGTTCGGGCGTGCCTGCAAGCGGTCCTTGAGGTAGGTATTGAGGCTGTGGATGCGCTGCTGGACCTCGGCCTTGCCCAATTGCAGGTGCAGCTTGAAGGCCTCATCCAGCGCCCAGCGATGCTCAAAGGCGTGATAGCCGCCGGGGGAGAAGGAGGTAGCAAAATCGGTGTCTTCGGAGAACGTCGGCAGGCTGGGGGTGAGGTTGGTCACTTGCTCCGAGGCGGCGCATACCAGGCCGGTGCCCCGTGGCCCGAACATCCATTTATGGGTGCCGGCAATAAAGAAGTCACAGTGCATGTCCGGGAAGGCCAGGTCTTCGACGCCAAAGCCATGCACGCCATCCACCACGTAGAGAATGCGGTCCTTTTCGTCACGCCCCTGGTTGTGGCGCTTGACCAGTTGGCCGATTTCGCCGATCGGCAGTTTCACGCCACTGCCCGACTGGACCCAGGTCATGCCCAGCACCCGGGTATTGGGGCGGATACTGCGCTCGATGCTCGTCAGCACTTCATCGGCCGACACGTGGTGGGCGTTGGCGAACAGCTTGATCTTGCGCACTTGGGTGGCGTCACGCTGGGTGCGGAACGCGAGGATGCTGTCGGTGGAAAAGTGTTCGTGCTCGGTGGTCAGGATTTCCTGGTCGGGGCGCACGCGCAGGCCGCCGTAGATCATCGCCAGCCCTTCGGTGGTGCTGCCGGTGAGGGCGATCTGGCCGGGCTTGGCCTGCAGATAACGCGCGGCCCATTCACGTACCTGGCTTTCGCGTTTCCAGGGTTCCTGCAGGTCCCAATCCATGGTCAGGCCGGGGTTGCGGTCAATGGCGGCGCGGTGGCGCTCGATGGCCTCGCGTACCGGCCTTGGGTGGGAGGTGATCAGGAAGTTGGAGAAGTGGATGTAGTTCGGGTCCTGGTCGAACAGTTGGCGCAGGCTGGCCCACTTATCGGCGGGTGCCTTGGCGCTGGCGGCCTGAACGTCCAGGCTGGCCCCCAACGGCAGGCTGGCGGCGAGGATGCCTGCCTGTTTGAGAAAGGTGCGACGGTCGCTCATGGTATCTGCTCGCTTGGCGGCACGCCGGGCTTGGCGGACTGTTGCACCTGCTCCCACACCCGCAGGAAGTTGCCGCCCCACAACTTGGCGATATCGGCTTCGGAGTAGCCACGGGTGAGCAGTTCGGCGGTCACGTTGCGCACCTCACTCACATCGTTCCAGCCCTTGACGCCGCCGCCTTCGTTGAAGTCCGAGGCGATACCGACGTGGTCGATACCGATCTTGCGCACGGTGTAGTCGATGGCATCCCCCAGGTCCTTGAGGCTGGCCTTGGGCTCCTCTTCGAGAATGGCGTAGAGCTCGCTGGCGTATTCGCCGAACTTCTGTTCCGGCCAGGCGGCAATGATCGGGTCGCCGGGCATCAGGGCCATCGCCAGGTTGGGCAGGGGCGGCAGGTCGAAACGCGCGCGCAGTGCGTTGAGCTTGTCCTGGATCGGTTGGCTCAGCGGGCGCAGATACCCGCCGAACGCCACCACTTGCACCACACCGCCGCTGTTCTTGATCAGTTGCAGTTCTTTGTCGCTGAGGTTGCGCGGGATATCCACCGAGGCGCGGGGCGCGGAGTGGGACGCGACCATGGGCGTGCGGCTCAACTGCGCCACTTGCTCGAGGGCGGTGGTGGACATTTGCGACACGTCGATGATCACGCCCAGGTCGTTCAGGCGCTGCACCGCTTGCTTGCCGATGGGTGAGAGGCCGCCGAGGGCGTCCGGCGAGTCATTGAAAAACGGCAGCGGGCGCGAAGAGTCGGCCCAGCTGTTATTGCCGATGTAGCTGAAGCCGAACATGCGCATGCCCCGCGCCGTCCACATGTCCAGCAGGTTCAGGTCATTGCCCAGGGGGTAGGCGTTGAGCATGCTGATAAAGATCGCAAACTTGCCCTCGCCATGCAGGCGGCGCAAATCGGCCGGGGTGTAGGCAATGCCCACCTGGTTGGGAAAATCACGAACCATGCCGGTAATGATCTTGTAGCGCACCTCTTGCTGGTTTCGGGCCTCGTCGACAAAGCCTGCGGTGGGTTTGTGCGGCGCGTTGGGGCCATTCCACAGTTCGGGCCAGCCGAACACCGTCAGCGCCGCCCCCGACAGGCGCCCGCGACTGGCCTTGGCCAGGTCGAACTGGCCGCTGCCGTCCTTGTCTGCTTCATGCCCGGCGGTGCCGAAGTCCAGGGGCACGGTGATATGGCTGTCGAACGAAAGCAGGCGGTCCTGCAGTTCATTGGCCTGCTTGATCACTTCCAGCGAATAGCCGGCGTTGCCGCGAAACCAGTGGTCCCAGGCAAAGCCTGCGCCGGCAGCGATGGCCAGGGCCAAGGGCAGGCCGATGTATAGAGCCTTTTTCGAACGTGGTTTTGTCATTGCCATCTCAGTCGGTTCGCCTTTGAGGTGCAGGCGCAAGGGGCCTTTGCTATCTGGGAAGAACGAGCGCAGGCCCGGAAAATTTAAGTATCCCCACCATCAATGGTGGGAGCCGGCTCCCACAGTAAATTTGCTGTCCGGCAAAACGTTCTAGCTTGGATAAAGCCTGCTCCAAGGCTGACACAGGTAGGAACATGACGATTTCTCGACGAGGGTTTATCGCAGGCCTGGCGCTGACCGGCGCCGCCGTACCTGCAGCCTTTTATGCCCATCGCGAGTTGACGCGTGAGGAGTTCCCCATCACGCCCGAGGAAGCCACGGTGGACCTGGCGGACGCCGCCGGCCAGCAGTTGGCGAACAGCCTGCGCGGGATCTGGAGCCTGCGCCTGGAGGGGCGTGATGCCGGGTTGCACGGCTTGCCCCTCGATGATCTGCAACTGTTTATTGATATCGCACCGCGTGGCCGTGGCGTGCGCGGCTACCTGGACACCGCTGGGCACCTGCGGGGGCCGGATGAGCCGCGCTACCAAGTCCTGGGTGATCTGGTTCCGGGCAATGCAGCGCTGCTGTACTGGCGCCTGATCGACCGCGACTCGCCAGATGGCATGCCGACCTATGAATTCAAGATGAGCCTGGACGAAGTCTGGGACAGTTTCGGCAATGCTGGCAGCGGCACCCTCAGCGGGCAGATCCTCAGCCTCGACCGGCCCCTGGCAGCGTTGGAGCTGGATAACCGGTTTGTCGCCACCAAGCAGTTGTTCCCCGAAGCCCGCGAACGAATCGGCCTGAACCCTGCGCTCCTGGCCTGGTTGATTGCCCCCGAACACCGCCTGTTCCACCAGCTCTGGCACGCCTCGCGGGACCAGTGGCACAAGCTGCCCGAAGACAAGCGCAATGCCCTGCGCGGTATCGGTTGGCAGCCCGGGCCACGGGATAACGAGCGCGACGCCCGTGGCCCGCGCAAGGATCGCAATGGCTCGGGTATCGACTTTTTCTTCATGCACCGGCACATGCTCGGCACCGCGCGTTCCCTGCAGGACTTGCCGTCCTGGCCGCGCTTCCCGCAGCCCCAGCCAGAGCTTGAGCGTGATCGCCAGGGCTTTGCGCGCTACTTCGACAATCACGATGGCTTCGCACTGCCGCCGACCTGGACGGCCAGTGGCGACGAGCAGTACAGCCAGTGGGTCAGTGATATCAAGGCGGCCGAGACCTATCACAGCAACTTCCAGGTGTGGGAGTCGCAGTACCGCGACCCGCGTTACCTGGCCAAGTTGACCCTGGGCCAGTTTGGCTCTGAGGTTGAGCTGGGGCTGCACGATTGGTTGCATATGCGCTGGGCGTCGGTACCGCGCGACCCGTCCAATGGCGCGCCGGTGCCCTTTGCCCGGGATCCGGCGGATTTTGCGGCGCGTTGGTATGAGCCTGAGAATGACTTTTTGGGCGACCCGTTTTCCTCCCATGTAAACCCGGTGTTCTGGCATTTTCACGGTTGGATCGATGATCGCCTTGAGGATTGGTTTCGCGCTCATCAACGCTTTCATCCAGGTGAGCTGAACCGCCTGGAGGTCAATGGTGTGCCATGGTTTGCGCCTGGGCGCTGGGTTGAGGTGGGTGATCCTTGGCTGGGGCCGGATACCCATGGTTGCAGCACCACCCCCGGACTGCAGATGGGCCGCACCGTGGAAATGGACCCGGAAACCATGAAACTGGCGTTGCGCATCACCTTCGGTGCCGATGACGACAAACTGCAGGACTTGTTCCGCAAGGTGCCCAAGCGGCCGTGGTATGCGCGACATTTGAAGGTCAAGGAACGCACGATTTGACCGCCGCGTGTGTGGGCTTTTTGTGGCTAGCTGGCTTTTTGTGGGGCGCGGGCTTGCTGTGGCGAGCGGGCTTGTTGTGGCGAGCGGGCTTGTTGTGGCGAGCGGGCTTGCCCCGCGCTGGGCTGCGAAGCAGCCCCCCCTAAACCTCCCCGCGTTTATTCAGGCAGACCGAGGCGCCTGGTTTTAGGGCTGCTTCGCAGCCCAGCGCGGGGCAAGCCCGCTCGCCACAACAAGCCCGCTCTCCACAGCAAGCTCGCTACCTGTTAGATATCGGACGCCTGCCACCCGCCGCCCAGCGCCTTGTACAGCGCAATACTCGCCGCCAACCGCGCCTGGCGCAGTTGCACGTTCAAATCCTGGGCGGCATACAGCGTGCGCTGGGTTTCCAGTACGGTGAGTAAGTCCTCCGCGCCAGCCTCGTAGCGGCTTTGGGCGATGCGGAACGCGGTCTGCGCCTGGTCCAGTTCCTCGCGCTGCCATTGGCGCTGTTCGTCCAGCCGGCGAATGCTGCTCAGGGCCTTCTCCACATCGGCAAAGCCATTGATGATCGCTGCGCGATAGGTTTGCAGCAGTTCATCCTGGCGTGCCGTGGCCTTGTCACGTTCGGCGCTGAGGCGGCCGTTGTTGAAAATCGGTGCGATCAGCCCGCCCGTGAGGTTGTAGAACGGGTTGCGCAGCATATCCGCGGCGCGGTTGGCGCCGGAGCCCAGGTTGGCGGTAAGGGTGATGCTGGGCAGCATGGCGGCGCGGGCGACAATGATGTCGGCCTGGGCGGCCGCCAACTGCGCTTCGGCACTGGCGATGTCCGGGCGGCGGCTGAGCAGGTCGCTGGGCACGCCGGCAGCGATGCTCGGCCAGCGCAGTTGATCAAAGGCCTGTGGCGTCAATTGCAGCGCCTGCACCGGTTGGCCGAGCAGGGCGGCGAGGCTGATTCGGGCAGCCTCGGCGCGCTGGCGTACTTCTGGCAACTGGCGTTGCTGCGCGGCGACCAGGCTCTTTTGCTGGGCCAGCTCAAGCTGGGTGGCAGAGCCTGCTTCATAACGGGTCTGCACCAGCTTAAGGACGTTCTGCGCATTGGCCAGGTTCAGTTCGGCGATGCGTTGTTGCTCGTGCAGGGCCAGGAGCTGGGTGTAGGTGGTTGCCACGCCGCTGAGCAGGGTCAACTCCACCGTGGCACGCTCGAATTCACTGGCGCGCACCGCCAGTTCGGCACTGTCGCGCGCGGCGCGCTTGCCTCCCCAGAAATCGATTTCGTAGGTGGCCGTCAGGCTGGCATTGAAGTAGTCCACCGCGTCGTTGTTGTTGTCGGCGTCCAGTTCGCTGTAGCCCTTGCCGCGCAGCAGTTTCTGGCGGTTGGCGTTGAGTCCGCCCTTGACTTCGGGCAGCAACGGCGCGCCGGCCACCACGGCGCCGGCCTGGGCCTGACGCACTCGCGCCACGGCGCTGGCCAGGTCGAAGCTGGCGTTGCGAGCCTGTTCGATCAGTTGGTCGAGCTGCGGGCTGGCGAAGGCTGTCCACCATTGCTGGTTGGCGTGCAGGGCGCTGGCCTGGTTTGCGGTGGCCCAGGCAGGGGGTGGCTGCAGGCCGCTGTCCGGGCGCTGCACCGGGCTGCTGCAGGCGGCCAGCAGCACGCTGGCGGCGACAAGGGTCAAGTGCGCTTTCATAGGGCGATCATTCACTGGTAAGGGCCGTGACCGGGTCGAGCCGGGCTGCTTTGCGGGCGGGCATAAAGCCGAAGATGACGCCGGTGATCAGGGCGCAGGCGAAGGCGCCCAAGGCGGCAGGCAGCGAGAAGGCGACAGCCACACTGCTGAGGATCAGCGCGCCACCCACCAGCAGGGCCAGGCCGATCCCGGCCACCCCGCCAACCACCGTGAGCATCACCGCTTCGGTGAGGAACTGGCGCAGGATGTCCCGCTGTCGAGCGCCGGTGGCCATGCGGATGCCGATTTCCCGGGTGCGTTCGCGGACGGTCATCAGCATGATGTTCATCACCCCGATGCCGCCCACCAGCAGCGAGATGGCGGCAATCGAACCCAGCATCAGCGACAAGGTGTTCTGGGTCCGGGCCTCGGCCTGGATCATCGCGGCGTTGTTGGTCAGTTCGAAATCGCGCTTGCCGTTGTGCAAGCGCAGCAGCAACTGGTCGATGGCTTTTTCTGCCTCATGCACCTTGCGCGCGTCGGCGGCGGCAATCACCACGTATTCCGGGTTGTAGCTGCCGAACAGGCGGATACTCGCGGCGGAGTAGGGGATGGCGATACGGTCGTCGCTGTCCTTGTCGCCGGAACTGGCACCTTTTTCGGCGAGCACACCGATCACCTGGAACGGCACGTTTTCGATCAGGATGTATTGGCCGATAGGGCTGGGGAGGTCCTTGAACAGCTTGTCGCGCACCCGCTTGCCAATGACCGCGACGGTCGCGGCGGCGCGTTCGTCAGCCTCGGTGAAGTAGCTGCCCTCGACCACCGGCCAGTTGAAGATCGCCGGGAAGTTGGTGTCGTTGCCACCCACGTAGGCCATGTGGTCGACGTTGCCGAAACGCACTCCGGCCTCCGCGCCATTGACCGGCATGATGCGCTTGACCTGTGGCAGCGCGGCCATCGCGGCGACGTCGTTCATGGTGATGATGCCGGGCGGTGTGCGCGGGTTGGGCGCCGAGCCGCTGACATAAAGGATATTGGAGCCAAAGGCGCCCATCTGCGCCATGACCTGGCGTTTGCTGCCTTCACCCACCGCAAGCATCACCACCACCGAGGCTACGCCGATAATAATCCCCAATAGGGTCAGGGCCGTGCGGAAGCGGTTGATCCACATCACCCGCCAGGCTGCCTGCACCGCGTCCAGCAGTTCGGCTTTCCACGCACCGTTGTGCTCGGCGCCATCGGCCAGGCGTTGGCGCAGGTCCACCGCTTGCAGGGCCTTGGGGTTGGGCTCGGCGGCAGGTTGGTCGTGGGTGTTGGAGGTGTCGCTGATGATCAGGCCGTCGCGGATTTCGATGATGCGCTTGGCCCGGGCCGCCACTTCGCGGTCATGGGTAATCAGGATCACCACGTGACCCTGGCTGGCCAGCTCGTCGAGCAGGGTCATGACCTCGGCGCCACTATGGCTGTCGAGGGCGCCGGTGGGTTCGTCGGCGAGGATGATATGGCCGCCGTTCATCAAGGCCCGGGCAATCGACACCCGTTGCTGCTGGCCGCCGGACAGTTGGTGCGGGCGGTTGCCGGTGCGCCCGGCCAGCCCCAGGCGGGTCAGCAGGGCGGCGGCACGGGCGTGGCGCTCGGCGGCGGGCGTGCCGGCATAGATCGCCGGCATCTCGACGTTTTCCTGGGCTGAGCCGGAGGGGATCAGGTGGTAGCCCTGGAATACAAAGCCAAAGGCCTCGCGGCGCAGCCAGGCCAGTTCGTCGGTGTCCAACTGGGCAACGTTTTCCCCGGCGAACAGGTACTGGCCGACGGTGGGGCGGTCGAGGCAGCCGAGGATATTCATCAAGGTGGACTTGCCGGAGCCCGAGGCACCGACAATCGCCACGAATTCCCCGGCATGGATCGACAGGTCGATCCCGCGCAGCACGTCGACCTGAGGCGCATCACCGCCACCGTAGGATTTGCGGATGTCCCGAAGTTCGATCAGCGGCGTCAACATTCAGCCTCCGCTGCTTTGGGCGGGGCCGATCAGCAGGTGATCGCCTTCGTTGAGGCCATCGAGGATCTGGATGCGCAGGCGATCACTGATACCAACCCGCACCTCGCGGTCTTCGATGCTGCCGTCCTTGGCCACCACGCGGGCCAGTTGCATGTCGGGGCGGGTGCCGCCTTGCAGGGCTGCAACCGGCGCAGTCAGCGCATTGGTGACGCGACTGGCGACGAAAAACACCTGGGCGGTCATTTCCGCCATCAACGCGTTATCGGCGTTGTCGACATCCAGCAGCACGGTATAGAGCACCACGCGGCCGCTGCCACTTTTGCTCGAACTGCTGGGGCTGCCACCGCCCTGGCTGGTTTCGTTCAGGGGCTTGGGGGGGACCGGCAGGATCTGGCGCACGGTGCTGGTCCAGCGCCGGTTGCCACCGCTCAGGGTTGTGAAATAGGCCTGCATGCCAGGTTTGACATGGCCGATATCGGCTTCCGAGACTTCCGCCCAGACGGTCATGGGCGACAGGTTGGCGATCCGCAGGATCAGCGGCGTCTGCTGCTGGCTGTTGAGGGTCTGGCCTTCGCGGGCATCCACGGCGACTACCGTGCCGGAGATCGGCGCGTAGATGCGCGTGTAGCCCAGCTCGGCCTGGTCGACCCGCAGCGTGGCCTGGGCCTGGCTGATCTGCGCCTTGAACATGTTGATGCGTGCCTGGGTGGCGTCCAGTTCGGCCTGGGCAGTCTGCACGTCTTCATCGCGGGTGGCGCCACCTGCGGCCAGACGTTGCTGGCGCTGGAACTTCTGCTGCGCCAGGCGGTTTTGCGCGTGCTGCTCCTGCAGTTGGGCCTGCAGGTTGGCGATGGAGTAACGAGTGGCGTCGAGCTTGGCTTGTTGGGTGGCGGGATCGATCTCGACCAGCAGGTCGCCTTCCTTGACCTGGGCGCCGGCTTCGACGTGAATCCGGCGGATCTGCCCCGACGCCTGCGCGCCGACATCGACGTAGCGCCGCGGCTGCAGGGTGCCGAGGGCGGTCACGCTGCTTTCGATATCGCCCCGGTGTACTTGCAGGGTGGCAAATTTATCCCGACCGGGCGGGATCAGTTGCCAGGCGGCGAAGGCGGCCACGGGGATCAGGCAAAGTGCTGCCAGCAGAGCGCGCCGGGTGTGTCGGGGACGGTTCATGCACGGGTTCCAGCCAGGAAAGTTCGGACCGCAACTCAATCGCCCGCAAGGGCAGAGACAGGCGCGGGAAGCTGTCAGGTAAACGAGGTATTTGCTCTGAAATTTAACTGCTTACATACGCCGTTACAGCTGGGCGAAACGCCAGTATTGGACGGCGAGGGTGTGGCAATTCAAATCTAGATGAGAATTACTATAAATTAGAAGGGCCCAAACTGCCATCACTGTGCGGCCACGGCAGCTACCTTCGTGCCTGCTGGAGTGAATCAGGTGCGGGCCTTAAATTTTTTTTCATTGTCCTCGTTTCCTATCAACACATGGCCTGTTGTTCAGCAGGTCGCCCAGGCTTTCCGCCCCACCGCCACGGGGCTTATCCAGAGGACACTGGAATGACACAGGCAATTGCATCGCCCGCGGTTCACGACCTGATCGGTATTGGTTTCGGTCCTTCGAACCTGGCGCTGGCCATCGCCCTGCAAGAGCGCGAGAAAGCCCAGGGCAAGCTCGATGTACTGTTTCTTGACAAGCAGGCCGACTACCGCTGGCACGGCAACACCCTGGTGAGCCAGAGCGAGTTGCAGATTTCCTTCCTCAAGGACCTGGTGACCCTACGCAACCCCACCAGCCCCTATTCCTTCGTCAATTACCTCAAGGCCCACGGGCGCCTGGTGGACTTTATCAACCTGGGCACGTTCTACCCGTGCCGCATGGAGTACAACGACTATCTGCGCTGGGTCGCCGGGCAATTTACCGAGCAGAGCCGCTATGGCGAAGAAGTGCTGGCCATCGAGCCGATCCTGCATCAGCAGCAGGTCGAGGCGCTGCGGGTGATCTCCCGGGATGCCCACGGCGAGCAACTGGTGCGCACCGCGCGCTCGGTGGTGGTCAGTGCCGGTGGCACGCCACGTATCCCCGAGGCGTTCAAGGCGCTCAAGGATGACGGGCGGGTGTTCCACCATTCCCAGTACCTGGCGCGCATGGCCCAGCAGCCCTGTGTCGAGGGCAAGCCAATGCGCATTGCGATCATCGGCGGCGGGCAGAGCGCGGCGGAGGCGTTTATCGATCTGAACGACAGCTTCCCTTCGGTGCAGGTGGATATCATCCTGCGCGGCTCGGCCCTCAAGCCTGCCGATGACAGCCCGTTCGTCAACGAAGTGTTCTCCCCGGAGTTCACCGACCTGGTGTTCCAGCAGCCCAGCAGCGAGCGCGAACGCCTGGTCAACGAGTACCACAACACCAACTATTCGGTGGTGGACCTGGACCTGATCGAGCGCATCTACGGGATTTTCTACCGGCAGAAAGTCTCGGGCATCGCCCGTCACGCCTTCCGTACCCTGACCACCGTGGAAAAAGCCAGTGCCGGGCCCTTGGGCATCGAGTTGGTGGTGCGTCACAACGCTACCGGCGAGACCGTGATCAATCACTACGATGCGGTGGTCCTGGCCACAGGTTATGAGCGGCAGATGCATCGCCAGTTGCTGGCGCCGCTCGAAGCCTACATGGGTGAGTTTGAAGTGAGCCGCGACTACCGCGTGGTCACCGACGAGCGCTGCAAGGCCGGTATCTACATGCAGGGTTTCAGCCAGGCCAGCCATGGCTTGAGCGATACCTTGCTGTCGATCCTGCCGATTCGTGCCGATGAGATTGCCGCGTCGCTGCATCAACATGATCGGCACCTGGGCCAGGGGCGTTCGGTGCGTGACGTGCTGCTGGCCACCGCGAGCTGACAGCCTGGAGCGTCGTTCCCGTGCCCGCGGGAGCGACCCTTGCCTGAACCCTTGCTGAAGAACCCGCCGATTCGCCGCACTGTCACTTTGCTCGCGCAGACTGCGGGCGTAAGCTGCGCCGGTTTTCAACCATAGCGCAGACTTTCGTGAACAGACTTTCGAGTGACAGTTGTCGACCAGGCTTGGCCAGCTGACGTGCATCTTCGTGCCGTTGCCTCGCCGTTAAAGCGAGAAGCGGTATTTCGGTGGCGAACCTCCCTGGTTCCTGCCTTATCCCCCTTTTTTCGACGCTGATTCTGCGGGCAATCAAAGGGAGATTCATCATGCAAGCCCTCAACAACATCAATCTGGATTCCCTGATCGACACCGTGGTCAGCCTTAGTGCCGCCTTTATTCTGGGCGGGCTGATCGGCTTTGAGCGCCAGTTCCGCCAGCGCACGGCGGGGCTGCGCACCAACGTACTGGTGGCGGTGGGGGCGGCAATCTTTGTCGACATGGCCAACCGCCTGGCCGGGGCCGAAGGCGCCGTGCGAGTGGTGGCGTATGTGGTGTCGGGTATTGGCTTTCTTGGCGCCGGGGTGATCATGCGCGAGGAGGGCAACGTGCGCGGGCTCAATACCGCAGCCACGCTGTGGACGTCCGCCGCCGTGGGCGCCTGCGCCGGTGCAGACCTGATCCTCGAGGCGTTCCTGGGCACGATGTTTGTGCTGGCGGCCAACACGCTGCTGCGCCCGATCGTCAATAACATCAACCGCCAGCCGCTGGACGTGGTGTCTGCCGAGGTCACCAACATCCTCTACGTGATCGCCCGGCGTACCCAGCAGCAAGCGGTGATGGCGTTGCTGGAGTCGGAACTGGCGCGCTGTAACTACCCGGCCAGTGATGTCGACGTAAGGCCCTTTGGCAGTGACGAGGTAGAGATCGAGGCCACCCTGGCGGCCAACTCGGTGGATGGCGACGAACTGGATGCCCTGGTCACGCGGATCTCACAGTCGACCCTGGTGGTGCAAGCGTTCTGGAGCCCCAGCACCACGGACTGACGGCAAAGGCTCACACCAGCCACGCTGTGGCGAGCGGGCTTGCCCCGCGCTGGGCTGCGCAGCAGCCCCAATAAGGCCCATCCATTTTTATCAGATGCACCGAGGTGGCTGGTTTTGGGGCTGCTGCGCAGCCCAGCGCGGGGCAAGCCCGCTCGCCACAACAAGCCCGCCTTCCACAATAAGCTTGCTCTCCACAACAAGCCCGCTCCCCACAACTCGGCGGTTGTCCCCAACTGATCGGAACTAGTCAAAACCGGTTTCTCAAACACCTTGAAGGGGATGCTCCTTAGAGGGGGGAGGCGGTTTTTTGCGTATATTTGACTACGCTTTAGTGAGGATTAGTCCTACATAACGGTCGGATTTTCCCTTCGGTTAAGGCATCGTTGCGTTGTTAATGTTGCGCCGTTGCACCTAGCCAGGTTCCGTTGAAACGTTCTGTGTAGACAGTGCCGCTGGTCGGAACTGGTACTTTTCACAGGTACAGGGGTTTCGTGTGATGTGTAAGGGTATTGGCGCCGCAAGAATGGCAAGGCGCCAGTAATGCAACTAATCGGTGGTGTCTTTCCAGGGAGTCGCATGAGCAAAGCATTAATCGTGGATGATCATCCGTTCATTCGTGCAACCGTCAAGTACCTGTTGCGCCAGGAAGGCTTTGACAAGATTTTCGAGGCTGGCAACGGCGCTGATGCCTTACAGATTGCCAGGGAGCAGCGGCCTGACCTGCTCATTCTGGACTTGGCGATGCCCAAGTTGGGCGGGCTGGAGGTGATAAGCCGGGTCAAGACCTTGGGCCTGCCCTGCAAGATTCTGGTACTGACCTCGTATCTGGCGGTATTTTTCTCGGCGCGTTGCATGCGCGCCGGGGCGATGGGATTTGTCGCGAAAACCGGTGAATTGGATGAGTTGCAAAAGGCCATCAAGGCGGTCATGTCCAACTACAGCTGTTTCCCCAGCCTGCCGACCAGTTCCGTGCGCAAGGACGACTTGCAGACCACGGAACTGCAACTGGTAAAAGGGCTTTCTGACCGGGAGCTGACGGTCCTGCAGAAACTGGCGTTGGGCCTGGGCAACAAGGAGATCGCCGAAGACATGCTGTTGAGCCACAAGACCATCAGCACTTACAAAACACGGTTGAAGGAGAAATTGCGCATGTCTTCGGTGGTTCATCTGTCCAAGTTCGCTCAGCGTAACCACCTGATCTGACATGTCGACGTCTCTTGGCAAGTGGCTCGCGGTACTCTGGCTGGCGAGCCTGTCACTCATTATCAACGTGGCGCTGGGCGCGCCACAGCAACTGCACCTGTTGGGGCACTCGAGTTTCGACGCCCCGCAGGTGCACCTCAAAGAGCCGGACTGGCGTTGGCTGCGCGAGCGCCGCACGCTGGTCATGGGGGTGTCCGCCCCGGACTATGCGCCTTTCGATCTGACGAACAACAACGACGAACTGGAGGGGATCACCGCCGATTACGCGGCATTGATCGCGCAGATGTTGAACGTGACCATCCAGGTCCAGCGCTACGAGCATCGGGACGACGTCATCGCGGCTCTCAAGCGTGGTGAGGTGGACTTCCTGGGCACAGCCAATGGCTACGAGGCGGCGGATCGGCAATTGAAGCTTTCGCGCTCGTACGCCAACGACCAGCCGACCCTGGTGACGCGTGTCGGTGACAGCCAGGCCCTGAGCGCCGAGCTTGAGGGCAAGCGTCTGGCCATGCTCTATCACTACATGCAGCCTGAGGTAGTGGCCGCCTATTACGCCAACGCCTCCCTGCAACTTTACCCCTCGACCTTCGAGGCCATTGGTGCCGTCGCCTTCGGCCAGGCGGACGTCTATCTGGGCGATGCCATCAGCACCAATTATCTGATCAACAAAAACCATCTCAATAACGTGCGCATGGCTGATTTTTCCAGCCTGGAGGTCAACCCCTTCGCGTTCGCGGTCGACGGCGACAATCTGCGTCTGCTGCGCATCGTCAATGCGGCGCTGGAGATGATTCCGGTCAGTGAGCAGATGGAAATCCTGCGGCGCTGGAGCTCTGGCAACCTGGGGGTGGTGGGCCGCGAGCGCCTGCGCCTGAGCGCCAGTGAGCAGCGTTGGTTGGACAAGCACCCACGGGTCAAGGTGACGGCGCTCGACAAGTTCCAGCCGTTGTCTTTTTTCAATGAACACGGGCAACTGCAAGGCTTGAGCGCCGAAGTGCTGGCCCAGATCAGCTTGCGCACCGGCCTGAAGTTCGATGTGGTGCGTGGTGATTCACTGCCCCGTCAAGTCAGCCAAGTCAGCGAGGGCAGCGCGGACATGATCGCGTTCATCACCCCGAGCATGGCCCGTGAGGACCTGATCCGCTTTACTCGCCCGTACCTGAGCAACCCGTTTGTGCTGATCTCGCGCGACGATGGCAGCCGTCCGATCACCATCGAGGACATGGCGGGCAAGCGCCTGGCGGTCATCCGCGGCAGCGTCCAGCGCGAGATCATCAGCCGCGAATATCCCGATATCCACTTGGTGGACGCCGAGGATTCCGCGCAGGCCATGGAGTTGGTCGTCAGTGGCACGGCGGACGCGACGGTCAACGCGCTGATCATTGCGCGCTACATCATCGCCCAGCACTACCGTGATCGCCTGCGCATCACCAGCACGGTCGGCTCGCAGCCCGCGCGAGTGGCCTTTGGTGTGGGGCGCGGCCAGTTGGAGTTGTACTCGATCCTGGACAAGGCGCTCTTGAGTATCACGCCCCAGGAGATGGATGAGCTGACCAATCATTGGCGTAGCGAAGTGGTGATTGATGACAGTTACTGGCTACGTCACCGCAACACGATTATCCAGGGGTTCGCAGTGGCCGCGCTGCTGTTGACCATCACCCTGGGTTGGGCGATTTACCTGCGCAGCCTGATTCGCAAGCGCGGCCAGGCCGAGCGCGCGCTGAGCGACCAGATGCGTTTTATGAGCGTGCTGATCGACGGCACGCCGCACCCGATTTATGTGCGTGACCGCCTGGGCCGGTTGATGGCGTGCAACAGTGCCTATCTCAATGTGTTCGGCTTCCGGCTCGAAGATGTGATCGGCAAGACCGTGGTCGAGACTGACACCGGCAACCACCCCCAGGCCCAGTCCTACCACGAAGACTACTTGCGCCTGATGGAGCGCGGAGAGCCGCAGATCCACGACCGTGTGCTCAAGGTGCCGGGCGGGGCGACCCTGACCATTTATCACTGGATGCTGCCTTACCGCGACGGTGACGAAAAGGTCGTGGGCATGATTGCCGGCTGGGTGGACGTCAGTGAGCGCCAGCGTTTGCTGGGGCAACTGCAAGAGGCCAAGGAGGGGGCAGACGCCGCCAATCGGGCCAAGACCACGTTCCTGGCGACCATGAGCCACGAGATCCGCACGCCGATGAATGCGGTGATCGGCATGATCGAGTTGGCGCTGAAAAACGCCGAGCAGGGCCGTATCGACCACGATGCCCTGGCGGTGGCCTCCGATGCTTCGCGGGGCATGCTGGAGTTGATCGGCGACATTCTCGACATTGCCCGGATCGAGTCCGGCCACTTGTCCCTGACCCTGGAACCGTCGAACCCGCGCGAACTGCTGGCCTCGGTGGCCCGCATCTTCGAAGGGCTGGCACGTACCAAGGGCCTGATGCTCAAGGTTGATTTGGACCCGCTGGTGGACCGTTACGTGATGATCGACCCGTTGCGCTTCAAGCAGGTGGTCTCCAATTTGTTGAGCAATGCCATCAAGTTTACTGCCAAGGGCCATGTGCATTTGTGCGCCAGAGGCTCGCCGGCAGTCGCCAATGGCTACGTGAGCCTGCGGCTGGTGGTGGAAGACAGCGGGGTAGGTATCAGCGTCGAGGACCAGGCGCGGCTGTTCAATCCGTTTGTCCAGGGGCGCAACACCGACCAGTCGGCGCGCAGCGGCTCCGGCCTGGGGCTGGTGATTAGCCGCAGCCTGTGTGAAATGATGGGCGGCCAACTGAAATTGAGCAGCCGGCTGGGGCAGGGGACCCGCGTAGAAGTCACGCTGTCCCTGGCGGTGGCGTCCAGCACCAGCGCCGAGCATGAGTCGGTTGCACTGGACGCGTCGCCAGCGCACATGTTGAACATCCTGGTGGTGGATGATTACCCCGCCAACCGCCAATTGCTGACCCGGCAACTGAGCTTCCTGGGGCACCGCATCACCACCGCCAACGATGGTGTACAAGGCCTGGAGCGCTGGCAGGCCGAGCGTTTCGACGGGGTAATCACGGACTGCAATATGCCGCTGAAAAATGGCTATGATCTGGCGCGGGAAATCCGTGCCGACGAGCGAGCCCGGGGATTGGCGCCTTGCCTGTTGCTGGGGTTTACCGCCAACGCCCAGCCCGAAGAAACCGAGCGTTGCCTGGCGGCAGGGATGGATGGTTGCCTGTTCAAACCCACGGGGCTGGAGGACCTGCATGCCGCGCTTGCATCACGTACCGCCAAGCCGTCGGTCCAGGCCGAAGTGCAGGCTGATGTCATGCCGGATATGGACTTGAGTCGGTTGCTGGCGTTGACCGGCTCCGACGTGGACGCCGTCAAGGAGTTGCTGGCCCCCCTGCTCGACAGCCTTGCCGCCGACCTTACGCTACTGCAGGCGTTGGCCAATAAACACGACTATGCCCAGTTGCATGACCTGGCTCATCGCACCAAGGGCGGCGCGCGCCTGGTCTCGGCCCAGGTATTGGTCAGCCACTGTGAGGCGCTGGAAGCCGCCTGTGAACAGCGCGACCCTCAGGCATTGGCCGCTGCGGTGGCGGGCGTGCAGCAAGCCATTGACCAGTTGCATCAGGCCCTGACGGACTACTGCGATCATGCTCAAAGGTAGGATTTGGGAGAAATCCTACGCTCTGGGGGAACTCCGCTGATTTTGTAGACCATTTATGTCTGGAACAGTAGCGCGCTCCTTCCGGCCACGAGCGCGACCTGCTCAGGGACTTGCCATGCCCACCAAAGCACTGACCATCCTGATCGCTGATGAACAGCACCTGCAACGGCTGCACATCGAAAAAATGCTTAACCAGTTGGGCTATTACCGGATCGTCCCGGTGCAGACTGTCGAGGAAGTACTGATCCTCACCGACATCCCGGCCGAGCCCTTCGATGTGCTGGTCATCCATGCGGGCCTGGCCGCCAGCGCCGGCGGGGAGTGGGGGCTGCGCCAGCAACATCCGCAGGTGCGCCATGTGCTGGTCTATGCCGACCAGGACCTGGAGCCAGCGGTCTCTCTTGCGCCCCTGGTCCTGATGCGTTTGCCAGGCGCGCTCGACAGTGTCGTCCTGGAACACTTCATGGGCATCGTCGACCCGCCGTCACCGGTCAGCGGCTTGCGGGTCTTGCCATGGCTGCGGGAACTGGCGCGCAGCCCGGTGGTTTAGCTCAGTCCCATTGCGGCGCAATGCCCTTGGGGCTGGTCAGGCGATGGCCACGCTCAAGGCCGTTGATCTGCGCCATATCGGCTTCGCTCAAGGTCAGTTGCACGGCCTTGAGGTTGCTCTGCAGGTTGGCGCGTTGGGTCGAGGACGGAATCACCGCATACCCCGACTGCATGGCCCAGGCCAGGGTGACCTGTGCGGGCGTGGCCTGGTTGCGCTGGGCAATCGCCTGGATCAGCGGGTCTTTGAGCACTTCGCCGTAGGCCAGGGTCATGTACGACGTAATCTGGATACCGTGGCGCGTGGCGAAATCCACCACGGTGCGGTTTTGCAAGTACGGGTGCAGTTCGATCTGGTTGGTGGCGATGTTCTCGGCACCGACGGCGGCGATGGCTTCTTTCATCAGCGCCACGGTGAAGTTGGAAACACCGATCTGCCGGGTCAGGCCCAGGCGCTTGGCTTCCAGCAACTGCCCCATGAACTCGGCGACGGGCACCTGGTTTTGCGGTGATGGCCAATGGATCAGGGTCAGGTCCAGATAGTCGGTCTTGAGCTTGCGCAGGCTTTCCTTGAGGCTGGGTATCAACTGGCCTTCGGCAAAATTGGCGATCCAGATCTTGCTGGTAATGAACAATTCATCGCGGGGGATACCCTTGTCGGCGATCGCTTGGCCGACATCGGCCTCGTTCTCATAGATCTGTGCGGTATCGATGGCCCGGTAGCCCAAGTCCAGGCCGGTACTGACCGAGTCGATGACCACCTGGCCTTGCAGGCGGAAAGTGCCAAGACCGAATGCGGGAATAGACATGAATGACTCCTGTTGTGGCATGAACAATGGCGTTGAGTATCAGCCGCACGCGCCAGCGCAAACACCCACGATTGTTCAAATCACTCTTGACCAGAAGTCATGAGTCCCATTGTGGTGATAAGGCGAGCTTGCAGGGGACAGAGGGCTACCCACCACTGGCCTTTCTTGTGGCGAGCGTGCTTGCCCCGCGCTGGGCGGCAAAGCCGCCCCAACAGCCTCACCACGTTCTACCAGATACACCGAGGTGGCTGGTTTTGGGGCTGCTGCGCAGCCCAGCGGGGGACAAGCCCCCTCGCCACAACTGTCGGTTTCTACAGAGCTTTGAGTTGGCGGGCCAGGTCCAGCACCACTTTGCCGCTGCCGACATTGGGCACCAGGTGGGTAAACGGGATATCGATCATGCGGTTTTCCCGCACGGCCCGCAGGCGCGACAGCACCGGGTCGCGGGTCAGCAGCTGGCGTTTACGGCTGGCCGGGGACCATACGGCATCGGCCAGCAGAATCACGTCCGGGTCGCTCATCAATAACGTCTCACTGCTGACCGTGACCCGGTATTGATTGATTCCGGCCAACAGGTTGCGCGCCCCGGCCGCGGCCAGCAGGGCGCTGACGAAACCTTGCCGGCCCTCGCTGTCCAGGCCGTTGACTTCACTGTCGAGATAAAACACCGACAAGGGTTTTGCCGGCTTGGCCAGTGCCTGGGCGCTGGCCAGGTCAGCGTCCAGGGCCTCGATCAGGTCGCGGGCCCGCTGCGGTTTGTGCAGCAGGTTGCCCAGGGTCTGCAGGTCAGTGCGAATGTGGCCGAAGTAATCCAGGGAGCGCCCGGCACACGCCGACTCCAGCAGGTACGAACGCACGCCATTACCGGCCAGCCCGGTACGCGAGGTGATGCCGTTGCCAAAGGCCGTGGCAAAACCGCCCACCACCAGGTCCGGCCGTTGCCCATATAACACCTCGCTGGCCGGATAGCGCGGGGCAATCACCGGCACACCGAAGTACCTGCCCTGTTTATGCGCGGCACCGTTGTCATCCAGGTACGCCACGCCTACCAGCGCCGGGCTGGCGCCCAGGGCCAGCAGCATATCGGCGGCGTGCTGGTTCAGGGCGATGATGCGCGACGGCGGCGCATGGGGCAGTTGCCAATCCTGCTGGCAATTGCGATAGCCGTCCGCCAGGGCCGACGCACTGAACAACAGGGCGATGGCCAACCCTCCCAGGCGCTTCATGGGCGCTCCCGGATCAACAGCTCTTCGACCACTTCACCGCCCACCAGGTGCATATCCACCAGGCGCACGGCGTCGGCCTTGCTGTGTATCCCATACCAGCAGCGCTCCGGGTATACCGTGAGCACCGGCCCCAGGTTGCACGGGAACTGGCAATGGGTCCGCGTGAGCAGCACACCACCGGGCACTTCGATGCGCTGGTGTTCCAAGAGGCGCCGACGCAGGGTTTTCCATAGTTGCAAGGCGCCCCGCTGGGTGCAGCGCGGGCCGGTGCACAGCAGCACATGGCGGGCATGCTCGGGGATGCGGGACCAGTCGGGGTGGGTGTCCACCCCGTCGATTTGGGTGATCTCAGTCATCAGAAGCGATACGTGTAACGCACCTCAGAGGTGAATGGCCGGCCCAGGTTGTCGACATTGCTGGAGCGGCTGGTGACGTAGTCGCGGTCGAACAGGTTTTCTACCAGCAGGCTCACGCGGTGCTGGTGGGCGTTGTCGAGGTATCGATAGGCGTCGGCGTCCACCACCGAATAGTGGCCGTATTCGACTCTTTTCGAGCTGGTCACATCGTGGATATAGCGGATGGCCGCGCCGGCGCCCCACAGGCGATTCTGCGATTCGAACCCCACCCGTGAGCGGGCGAAGAAGCTCGGCACATCGTTGATGGTGACCCCGGTGCGCGACTCGGTCAGGTTGCGGGTCATGTCCGCCTGCAGGCTCCACTGATCGTTGAGCGCCAACTTGGCATCGGCTTCGAAGCCGCGTACCTGGATCTGGCCCTGGCCGTTGACCCACTGGATGTCGTCGAGGGTGATCAGGTCGGTGATCTTGCGCTTGAACAGGGTCACGCTGGCGCTGAACTCGCGGTCGGCCAGCAGGCCCTTGTAGTCCAGGCCCAGCTCGGCGTTGCGGCTTTTCTCCGGCTTGAGGTTGCGGTTGCCGATCTCGTCGCCGGGTTCGTTGACGAATAGTTGCTCGGCATTCGGCAGCTTGTAGGCCGTACCGTACTGGCCGCGCAGGGCCCAGTTGGCGTTGAGGTCGTAGAGCGAGGTGAGCATGCCGACCGTGGCGCTGTCGCCGCCGCTCATGGTTTCGTGGCGCACGCCGAGGCTCGGATGCCAGTCGGGCAGGGCGTCGATCTGCGGGCGCAACTGGGTGTACACGGCGTGGGCTTCGGCCTTGTTGTTGTCGATGACCAGCACATCGTCCTGGCCCTTGAACCACTGGTTGTCGGTACCGAATACCAGCACATGGCCGCCCGCAAGCTCGGCCTTGCCCTCGGCCTGCACGCCCCAGTCGGTAAAACCCCAGTAGTCATCGTGATTGCGCACCACGGTGCCGCCGTCGGCGGTGTTGTTGACCCGTGAGTAGCGGGTATCCCAGTCGTTGATATGGCCCTTGACGAAGTAGCTCAGCCGCTCGTTGATGCTCTGTTCGAAGGTCGCGGTGGCAATCTGCTGCACGCGGTCGTTGGTGGTCTTGCGGTTGTTGGTGGCGCCGGCGAAGTCCAGGTTGGCGTCGGTGTACTGGTAAAACAGCTCCAGGCGCGAGTCATCGCCAAAAGACTGGATGGCCTTGGCGCCGAGTGTGGTGACTTCGTAGGAGCGTTTCTTGTCGGTGACGTTGCTCATGTCGCGGTTACGAAAGGGCTGGTAGCCCTCGGACACGTTATGGCTGACATAGGCCAGTAAACCCAGGTCGCCCAGGCCATTGCTGAAAATCCGCTCGGCCCGGGCATCGCCGGTGGTGCCGCCAAAGGTATCGACGCCCAGGTTGGTTTCGCCGGATACGGCGCGCGTCTGCGGGCTGCGGGTGACGATGTTGATGACCCCCGCCACGGCCTGGGTGCCGAACAACAGGCTCTGGCCGCCCTTGAGCACTTCGATGCGTTCCACGGCGTTGGCCGGCAAGGTATCCAGGTACAGGCCACCGTACAGGCGGTTGTTCAGGCGTACGCCGTCGAGCAGGATCAGGGTGTCGTCATTGCGCCCTCCCAACAGGGAATAGGTGCCGTAGTCGAACGGGCCGTTTTTCGGGGCCACGTAGAAACCGGGGATGAACATCTGCATCGCCCGCGTGATATCTGCGCTGGGGCCGGCGCGTTCGATCTGTTGGCGGGTGACAATTTCGACCTTGCTGCCGTACTGGGCCATGTCGGCCACGGTGGTGGACTCCACCGATGGCGCGGAAACGGTCTGTGCCTTGAGTTCCAGGGCACTATTGTCAGCGAGTAGCAGGGGACTGAACAGACAACCCAACAGCAAGGTTGGGCCAGAAGTGACGCCGCGTTGAAAAATCATAGTCTTCTCGAAAAGTATCTTCGCAGAAGCACGCAGGAGAAGGTATCGAGCACACGCCAATACCGGCCCATGCCCGCCCACCGCAGGATTTTGCCAAACAGAAATTCCAGGCCGGTCTCCGGGCTCACGCGTATCGAACCCTTCACCTTCCCATGGCGTTCTGGCCACAGTGGTGTGTCGAAGGGGTCACGCGTATACCGTTGCGGGGGCAGCACCGGACTTGCTCGATCGAGCGTACCGGTTTCCCGTTTCACCCCATGCACGGCGGCATGAGGCACCTGAAACAGGCCGGCATCTGAACATTCCCGCGACCGTTGGTCAACTTATCCAGTGGTCGAACCGGTGGGTCTGGATCGTTGTAATATGTTTGCTTCGCTTGATCACCAGAGCCGCACGTCCATGCAGAGCACCCGATTGACGCTGATTTGCCATGGTGCGACCCGCGCGCAAAAGCTTGGGCATTTCGCCCTTGATGAAGCCCTGGAAACGCCGCCGTCGCCCTTGAGGCTGGCCGCACGTTTCAAAAAAGCGCCACGCCTGTTATGCGGGCCTGAGACCAGGGCCCGGCAAACGGCGACGCTGTTCGGTCAGCACGCCACGATTGATGACGGGTTGCGCGATATGGACGTGGGCCATTGGCGCGGTCGGGCTATCAATGACATCGACCGTGACGAACTGGCGACCTGGCTCACTGACAGCGCCAGCGCGCCTCACCGTGGTGAGTCAGTGACGCAGTTGTGCGAGCGCGTCAGCCAGTGGCTGCAACGCGTCGCAGAGCAGCCCGGCCATGTGCTGGCGGTGACGCATCCGGCGGTGGTTCGTGCCGCTTTGCTTCATGTCATGCAGGCACCCATCGCTATGTTTTACCTGATTGATGTGGAGCCGCTGTCTTCTACCGAGCTGCGTTTCAACAACGTCTGGCGTCTGCGCCTGGAAACGCACGAGACCTGAGTGGCGCGAACATGGCAAAATCCCGGCCCCGCACTGAGAACACCTTCATGAAAAAGATCCTGATCATCGGCATTGGCGCCGGCAACCCCGACTACATCACGATGCAGGCGGTGAAGGCGCTTAACCGTACCGACGTGTTTTTCCTGATGGACAAGGGCCAGAGCAAGGACAAACTGATCGACCTGCGCCGGGAGATCTGCCAGACCTACATCGACGCCGGGCATGCCTACCGCTTTGTCGAAGCCGACTGCCCCGAGCGTGTGCGTGGCGAGATCGACTACACCACGGCTGTGCAGGATCTGAACCGCGACAAGCAACAGACCTTCGAGCGGATGATCAACGAACAAATGGCCGACGGCGAAGTGGGGGCCTTCCTGGCCTGGGGCGACCCGGCGTTGTACGACAGCACCATCCGCATCCTGCAGGCGATTCTGGCCAGTGGCAGCTGTACGTTTGAGTTCGAGGTCATCCCCGGGATCACCAGCGTCCAGGCCCTGGCGGCCCAGCATAAGGTGCCGCTGAACCGCATCGGCCGTTCCATCGAGATCACCACCGGGCGCCGGCTTGCGGCGGGGCAGGTCGGTGATGCCGATACGCTGGTGGTGATGCTGGACGCCGAGGACTCCTACCGGAGCGTCGCGGATCAGCAGATGGACATCTACTGGGGCGCGTACCTGGGCACCCCGGATGAAATCCTGATCAGCGGCAAGGTGGCCGAAGTGGCCGACGAAATCGAGCGCGTGCGCAAGGCGGCGCGCCAGGCCAATGGCTGGATCATGGATACCTACCTGCTGCGCAAGCCGTAGGGAGGAATGCAGTCAAACCTGTGGGAGCGGGCTTGCCTGCGATAGCGGTGTGTCAGTAGACATCTAACTAACTGACCCACCGCAATCGCGGGCAAGCCCGCTCCCACATTGGATTTGTGGTGCTTAGGAGGATGTCACTTGCCGCTGGTAATCTGCCTGACCAGCAACTCATGCCCCTTCACATCTTCAGCCCGGGAGATGGCCTGGATCACCAGCAACCGGTTGCCAGAACCCGCTAGAAACATCGAGTTCAAGGTCTTGCCGCCGCCCATGCTGGCGGTGCCATCAACCTGGCGCAGGCCCACGCCCTTGACCAGGAGTTTCTTCTGCGCCAGTTTCTTGTAGTCCGGCAGGCTGGTGCCTATCTCCTTGAGGAAACCTTTAACCGCGCTATCGAGAAACAGCGGTTCGTCGTCCTTCAGGTCGATGCCATCGTTGCGCAGGGTCTGGGCCACCACCACCACGCTTTTTGACGCCTTGTTGATATACATCGTGCTGTTGGCGCCCGCAGTGCCTTGGGCTTGTACGCCGGCGGGCAAGGCCTCGGCGACGTAGCCCTTGGGCAGGGTGAAGGTGAACTTGCCGTCCAGGGTCGAGACGATCTGGAATTCATCCGGCGGCACCGGGGCCGGCTTGGCGGCCGCGAACAGTGGGCTGGCGCCCAGGCTGACGGTCAGCGCCAGGGCCAGGCGGGCTGCGGTTTTGCTGAGGCTGAGCATGAGGTCTTCCAATGGATGAACGAAATTGCGTCATATTCTGTCAGAAAATTCGCAACTTCGTTCTGATCCATCCTCAGACCTTCCCGGACTCTTCCTCAAGGCGGTCCATTTCAAACAAACGGGCCAACTCCGCACGGGACTCCTGGGCCGACTGCATCACCTTGGCCGCATCGTCATACACCGCGTGCTGGGCGGTCAGCAGTTGCAGGTCGTGGTGCTTGAAGCGGTTGATCCGCGCATCGGCCTGGGTCTCGCTCAGTCCCAGGCCGACCAGGGTGCGGCGGCTCATTTCCAGGCTGGAATAGAAGGTTTCGCGCACCGGTGACGCATCCAGGTCCACCAGGCGATGCACGTGCTGACGGTTGCGGGCACGGGCGATGATTTTCATGTGCGGGTAGAGGTTGCGCACCAGTTCGGCGGTCTTGATGTTGATTTCCGGATCATCCATCGCGATCACAAAGTACTCGGCCTGGTCGACCTTCGCTGCATGCAGGATTTCCGGGCGCTGGGGATCACCGTAAAACACCGGCATGCCGCCGAAACTGCGGGTCAGCTCGATGGTTTCCACTGAGGTGTCGAGGGCGATAAACGAAATGTTCTGCGCCCGCAGGATCCGCGCCACGATCTGCCCCATACGGCCCATGCCCGCGATCACCACCCGTGGCGCGTCGCTCTCGATGGCGCGGTACTCTTCTGGCACTTCCACCGGTTTGGTCTTGGGTCGAAACAGCTTGGGGCACAGCAGCAACAGCAGCGGGGTGAGGGCCATCGACAGGGTGATCGTCAGCACTAACACGTCGTACAGATGCGGAGCGAACAGGCCCTGGTCGCGACCGATCTTGAACACCACGAAGGCAAACTCACCACCGGCCGCCAGCACCACACCCAGGCGCACTGCGCTCTCGCGGTTGAGTTCGCCGACCATCTGCCCGACCGCGTACAGCAGCGGCAACTTGATGGCGATCAGCAGCAGGGTCAGCCCCAGCACCACAAAGGGCGTGCTGAACAACAGGCCGATATTGGCGCCCATGCCCACGCTGATAAAGAACAGCCCCAGCAACAGGCCTTTGAACGGCTCGATTTGCGACTCCAGCTCGTGGCGGTATTCCGAGTCGGCCAGCAGCAGGCCGGCGAGGAATGCGCCGAGGGCCATGGACACGCCCACCAACTCCATCAGCCAGGCGGTGCCGATCACCACCAGCAGCGCGGTGGCGGTGGACACTTCGCGCAGACCGGTCTTGGCGACGATGCGAAACACCGGGCGCAGCAAATAGCGACCGCCGATGATCACCACGGCGATGCTGCCCAATACCTGCAAACCGTGGTTCAGGTCCTGGGCGGCGGTGGTGGTGTGGTCACTGCCGGCCAGCAGCGGCACCATAGCGATCAGCGGGATCGCCGCGATGTCCTGGAACAGCAGGATCGCAAAGGCCAGGCGCCCGTGGGGGCTGTTCAGCTCCTTGCGTTCGGCCAGGCTTTGCAGGCCGAAGGCCGTGGAGGACAGCGCCAGCCCCAGGCCCAGCACAATCGCGCTGTTCCATGACTGGCCAAACGCCCAGAGCGCCACTGCGCCCATCACCATGGCAGTCAACAACACTTGCGCCAGACCCACGCCAAACACCGCCTTGCGCATCACCCACAGGCGTTTGGGCGACAGTTCCAGGCCGATGATGAACAGCAATAACACCACCCCCAGTTCGGAGAACTGCGCGACGCTTTGCGGGTTGCCCACCAGGCCCAGTACCGAGGGGCCGATAATCACACCGGCGAACAGATAGCCCAGCACCGCCCCCAGTTTCAGGTGCTTGGCCAGGGGCACGGTGAGCACCGCGGCCAACAGGAACACCACGGCCGCTTGTAACAGGTTGCCTTCATGGGGCATCGCTTACTCCAGGATCTTTGAGGCGAATCGACAGGGCGCTATTAGAACGCGGTTTGGCGTTTTTGAATCTGAATTTTTACTAAAACCTTGGCCACGCGAGTGGCTCTGTCATCAGTAGATTGCTGTCTATCGCCATCCATGCAGGACGGGTTCTTGCTACTATCGCCCTCCGTCGTCACCAGGAGCCAGCGCCTCATGCAACACCAGTGGGATGAAATGCACCGCACCCGCAAGCCCTCGTTCGTGCTGTGCGGCGAGCCCCAGGGGCAGGTGCTCAATCTCTATGTCCATGGCTATTCTGCGTTTTTCAACCAGCAACAGTTGGCCAGTTTCCAGGCGCAACTGGCGGGGATCGAGGGCTCGACCAACCTGATGCTGTTCTGGCCCGCCGGGCATTTCCTGGAAAACCTGTTCGCGCCCTTCAAGGACATCATCACCTCGATGCTCGGCGGCGGCACCCTGGGTGCGGCCACCGTGGGCCTGGGCAAGGCGGTGGGCTATTTTCTCGATCACTACAAAAGTGTCGAGGCGCGGGTGGACGAAGTGGCCAGGACGTTGTTGGAGGAACTGGCCAACTACCTGCACGCCGAGTCGATCGACGTGCGCCAGATCAACCTGATCGGCCATTCCCTGGGCGCTCGCCTGCTGGTCAAGAGCCTGCTGGCCAACCCGGAACTGGCCCGGGAGTTGCCGCTCAATCACCTGTTGTTGATGGGCGGCGCGATTTGCACGTCGAGCCCCTGGGAACAGGTGTCGGCGCCGCTCAAGGGGCGGGTGATCAACTGCCATTCCAGCAAGGACTGGGCCCTGGCGCTCAAACCGGATGCCGAGCGCTGCATTGGCCGTTACGCCATCCCCCTGACGCCATCCCTCAAGGGCAAAGTGACCAATGTGCATCTGGTCACCTTCGACCACGCTGCCTACTGGCCGCAGTTGAAGACCGTGGTGCAGTACACCGACTTGCTGCACGAACGCCGCGGCATGATCCGTGCGGACCAGCGCAGTGCCGAGGTGCGTTTTGCCGAGGAAGACGTGGACCTGTTGCCGGTGCTGCGTCAGGCACGGGCGCCAGAGCTGCAGTTTCTCGCCGAGCTGATGGCCGCCAAGCGCAGCGCGACCATCGATGCCCAGGTGCGCGACCCATTGCAACTGGCCATCGAGTTGCAGCGCATGGGCGGTGACAGCTTTATGAACCTGGCCCGTGGGCATGGGGTGAGTTATCGCCAATTGGCCCAGGACGTGGCCCTGCGCGTTGGGCTCAAGTTTGACCAGCCCCTCGACAGTGTGGCCCTGGTGAGCCTGGAAGAGCGGGTCGCCGAGACTCTGATCGAGCAGTACAAAGACAAACTCAGCCTGGCCGACCGCGCGGTGTTCGAGGCCGAACTCCGGGCGGCGGCGCAAAAGGAGCAGGGTTTTTTCAACCGATTCGATGTCGGCCGTTCGGCCACCACCGCCTTGAGCGGTACGGCGCTGGCCGGGCTGACCGGGTTTATCCTGCGCCGAGGTGCGGCCACGGCGATTCCGGTGGTGGGGCAGGCGCTGGCGGCGGCTATGCTGCTGGTGAGCGGGGTGCGGGCGTTTTCCGGGCCGGCGTATTCCATCACTACCCTGGCGGTGTTGGTGCTAGGGGTGATTCGCCAGCGTATGGAACGTGAGGCGCTGAATCAGGAAATGGATCTGGTAGCGCAGGTAGTCGAGGCGCTTGATCTCCGTGGCGAGGGGGCTTGTCCCCCGTTGGGCTGCGCAGCAGCCCCAGTAAGCCTCACCTAGATACCGGGATAGCCGGTTTTGGGGCTGCTGCGCAGCCCAGCGGGGGACAAGCCCCCTCGCCACCGGTAACACCGATACCCATATATTTGTCTGGTACCCAACGTGAAATTCAGCCTGCCGAAAATTGCCACTGCCCCGTTCTGCCCCCCGGAAGTGGCGGGCACCATCCCCGTTGATCCGCGCGCGTCGTTTTTCAAACGGGTGCTGCAGTTTGCCGGCCCTGGCCTGCTGATCTCCATCGGCTACATGGACCCCGGCAACTGGGCCACGGCCATCGAGGCCGGCTCGCGCTACGGCTACAACCTGCTGTTCGTGGTTTTGCTCGCGAGCCTGGCGGGGATGGCGGTGCAGTGCCTGTGTTCGCGGCTGGGCATCGCCACTGGCAAGGACCTGGCGCAATTGTGCCGCGAACGCTACAGCCAGCGTTCAGCGCGCACGCAATGGGTGCTGGCGGAAATCTCGATCATCGCCACCGACCTGGCCGAGGTCCTTGGCTGCGCCCTGGCGTTTCACCTGCTGCTGGGGGTTTCGCTGACGACCGGCATTGTCATCACGGCCTTTGACACGCTGCTGATCCTGGCCCTGCAAAACCGTGGCTTCCGGCGCCTGGAGGCGATCATGCTGGCGCTGGTGGCGACCATCGGCGTGTGTTTCTTCGTCGAACTGGTGTTGATCAAGCCTTATTGGCCGGACGTCATGCGCGGTTTCACGCCGTCCCTCTCGGCGATCAGTGACGCCGCGCCGCTGTACCTGGCCATCGGTATCCTCGGGGCCACGGTGATGCCCCATAACCTGTACCTGCACACGTCCATCGTGCAAACCCGCCTGTTCGGCAAGGACCTGGCCAGCCGCCAGGACGCGGTCAAGCTGGCGCGCATCGATACCATCGGCTCCCTGGCCCTGGCCCTGCTGGTCAACTCGGCGATCCTGGTGCTGGCGGCTGCGGCGTTCCACCAGACCGGCCATACCGAGGTGGTAGAAATCCAGGACGCCTACCACCTGCTGGACCCGCTGGTGGGCGGTGCCTTTGCCAGTATCCTGTTCGGCATTGCCTTGCTGGCGTCCGGGCAAAGCTCGACCTTCACGGGCACCATCGCCGGCCAGGTGATCATGGAGGGCTACCTCAACCTGCGGATTCCCTGCTGGCAACGCCGCCTGATCACCCGTGGCCTGGCGCTGATCCCGGCGTTCCTCGGGGTGTGGTTGATGGGCGACGATGCCATCGGCAAGTTGCTGGTCCTCAGCCAGGTGGTCCTCAGCCTGCAGTTGCCCTTTGCCTTGTACCCGCTGATCCGCATGACCGGCGACCGGCAATTGATGGGGCCGTTCGTCAATCGCCTGCCCACCCGGATCCTGGCCTGGAGCCTGTTCAGCGTGATCAGTGGCGCCAACGCCTGGTTGATCGGCCAGTGGCTGTTCTGATTCAGCGGTCCCAGTAGGGCACGCTGCCGAAGCGCTCGACAAAAAAGTCGATGACCGTGCGGACCTTCACCGACAACCGCCGGCTGCCGGGCCACAGGGCGGCAATCTGCTGCGGCTCCAGGGTGGTTGCCACTTCGTAGTCGGTCAGTACCGCCTGCAAGCGCCCGGCGCGCAGGCTGTCGCCGATCAGCCAGGAGGGAAACACCACGAACCCCAGGCCTTGTTCGGCAGCGCGTGCCAGGGTGTCGGCGTGGTTGCCGGTGATCGGGCCCTTGACCGTGTAGGGCGTCCAGTCGCCCTGTTCGCGGCGAAAGTACCAACGCTGCTGGCCGTTCACGCCCTTGTACGCCAGGCATTGGTGATTGATCAGCTCATCGGGATGGCGCGGCGTGCCGCAGCGCGCCAGGTACTCGGGGCTGGCGGCGATGCGGTAGCGCTGGGGCGCAAAAATGCGCGCCTGCATCCCGGAGTCGTTGAGCACGCCGATTCGGAACAACAGGTCGGCGCCTTCCTGCAAGGGGTCGACGTAGGTGTCGGTCTGCTGGATATCCAGTTGCAGCTTGGGGTATCGCTGGCACAACTCGGCCAGCCAGGGCGACAGGTGCCGTTGGCCGAAGACCATGGGCGCATTGATCCGCACCAGGCCGCTGGGTTCGCTTTCCTGTTCTTGCAGGGCCTGCCCGGCCTCTTCCAGCTGTTGCAGCATCAGGCGCGCATGATGCCCGAGCAAGCGCCCGGCTTCCGTGGGGCTGACCGCACGGGTATGCCGATAGAGCAATTGCTGGCTCAGGGCCTGTTCCATCAACTGGATCTGCCGGGAAATGGAGGAGGGCGCCAGGCCTTCGCGGCGTGCGACTTCGGAGAAGCTGCCGTGGTCCAGCACCGCCACAAACAGGCGTAGCGCCTTGAAACTCAACTCATTGAAGCCCTGCATGGTCACTCCGTTCTGTGCGTGCTGCGCAAAGGTGTTGTCTGCATGCTCCCATTTATCGCACAGCAGGGCCACCGGATAATGCGCGCCATTGTTCTTCTCTGACGTGTAGGTGGTGTATGCAAACTTCTTCTCTCGAGGCCGCGGCCCAGACGCCGGCCCGCCCCAAGCACCGGCTGGGCCTGCTGCTGTTGCCGCTGGTGATCCTGGCGGGCATGGGCCTGTCGGTGGAAGCTGGCCTGTTGGGCCCGTTGGGCGCCCAGGTGGGGCACCTATGGGCGACCTTGAGCATCTTCGGGGTGGGCACGGCAATCCTGCTGCTGCTCCTGCTGTTGAGCGGCCCGCAAAAAGGCCCGGCCCTCAATGAACTGCCGCGCTGGCAACTGATCGGTGGCTTTCTGGGGCCGATGTATGTGGTGGTGCTGACCCTGGCCACGCCCCATATCGGGATTGCCATGACCATGATTGCGATCCTCTCCGGCCAGGTCGGCAAGAGCGTGCTGATCGACCACTTCGGCTGGTTTGGCACTGCCCGCAAGCGGGTCAATGGCGAACGCTGGATTGCGCTGCTGTTGATTGTGGTGGCGCTTGTTTTGATTGCACGGGGTTAAGGCGATGAATCTGATTCTATTGTTGGTGCTGGTGGTTGCCGCAGGCGCGGTGTTGAGTGTGCAAGCGGCGATCAATGGGCGCCTGGGGCAAACCGTCGGCGTGCTGCGCAGCAGCCTGGTGACGTTCTCGGTGGGCACGCTGGTGACCGGCCTGTTGATTCTGTTCTTCGAACCGGCCCAGGCGGTGAGCCTGCTCGAGGTGCCCAAGTGGCAATTGACCGGGGCGTTGTTCGGCGTGGTGTACATGATGGTGATGGTCGGCGCGGTACCCATCGTGGGCACGGCGGTGGCGACGGTGGCGGTCATCGTCGGCCAATTGGCCATGGGCATGCTGATCGACAACTTCGGCTGGATGGGCAACACGGCCATCGAACTGTCTGCCAGCCGGGTGCTGGCAATGGCGTGTCTGGCGTTGGCCTTGGTATTCATGTATCGCAGCAGTACGCGCCAGGTTGATTAACGGCGAATGGCGCTAGCGTCGACAGGCAGCGTAAGCTGCCTGACTTTTCCCCCTATCGTGGAGTTTTATCGTGGCCAAAGCAGCTGCTGTCATTGAAATCCCGGTCTCGGCCGATCAAGTCTGGCAACTGGTGGGCGGGTTCAACTCGTTGCCCGATTGGTTGCCGCTGATTGCCAAGAGCGAGCCGGGCGAAGGCGGGCGTGTGCGTCACTTGAAGACCGTGGATGGCGCTGTGGTGGTCGAGCATTTGCAGACCTTTGATAACGCGGCGCGCACCTATAGCTACACCATCAGTGAGTCGCCGTTCCCGGTCAGTGCGTATCTGGCGACATTGCAGGTTGAAGCGCTGGGCGAGCACTCGGCCAAAGTCACCTGGTCGGGTGTGTTCACCCCGATTGCCGGTGTGACCGATGCAGAGGTTGAAGAGCTGTTCAGCGGCGTTTACACCGGCGGCGTTGAGGCGCTGCGCAAAAACTTCCCGGCCTGATTGCCGTGGCGAGGGGGCTCGTCCCCCGTTGGGCTGCGCAGCAGCCCCAAAACCGGCGCCCTCGAATGAACAGACACACCTCGGCGGTCTTATTGGGGCTGCTGCGCAGCCCAACGGGGGACTAGCCCCCTCACCACAGGGGGGGGCTCTAGGGCTTCTACAGAGGGGTTTGTGCGCGGCAGTGCAGGGTCAATCGCGCGCCGCCGCGCTCGCTGCTGCCGACTTCCAGCCCAAAGCCATGCAGGTTGACGATCGCCGCCACAATCGACAGGCCCAGGCCAAAGCTGCCCTGTTGCTGACCGTCACCAACCCGGTAGAAACGCTGGAACACGGCCACCCGTTCCGCTTCGGGAATCCCTGGGCCGGTGTCCACCACCTCGATGCATGTGCTACCGGCATCATTGATGCCGCGCAGCAGCACCTCGCCGCCCGGCGGGGTGAACTTGATTGAATTGCTCAGCAGGTTGGCCAGGGCCTCGAACAGCAGCGCCCGGTCGCCGGTAACCGAGGGCAATGCTTCGGGGGCTTGCAACAGCAGTTCCAGCTGACCTTCTTCCGCCAACGGCAGGTAGAAGTCATGGAGTTCCTGAAGCAAGGGCAAAGGATCGAACACCTGGAAGCCGGAGCGGCGTTGACGGTCTTCCAATTCGGAGATGCGCAGCAAACCGCGAAAGCGCGCCATCAACGTGTCGGTCTCGCTGATCACCTCATCGAGCTGCAAAGCCTGGGGCGAGCCGTCGGCGGTCTGCTGCTTGATCCGATACAACTGCGCACGCAAGCGGGTCAGTGGGGTGCGCAGGTCGTGGGCAATGTTGTCGCATACGCCCTTGACCTCGTTCATCAGCTTTTCGATGCGCTCAAGCATGGCGTTGACGATGGCCGCCAGCATGTCCAGTTCGTCGCGGCGGTTGGACAGCGGCAGGCGATGGGTCAGGTCGCCGGCGACGATGGCTTCGGCGCTGGCCTGGATCCCGCGAATCCGCCGCAAGGGGCGCCGGCGTAGCAGGTGCCAGCCGGCGACGCCGGGGATGATGGTCAGCGAGATTGCCCAGAGCAGGGCCTGCAGAATGATCCGGGTCACGCCCAGCAACGAGCCGTTATCGCGTACCAGCACCAGCCAGCGGCCATCCTGGGTGTGGGTCGCCACCGCATCGCAACTGCCCCGGGGCAGTTTCGGGTCGTCCGATTCGGTGCAGTTGGCCAGGGCATGGATGTGCCCGTCGAGGGGCAAGTCTGCCGGGATCTGCTGGATCGGGCCGCTAAGGGGCCGTTGTTGCCCATCGAACAGGCCATAGGCGTCAATGCCCTTCATATCGAAGGTCATGCTGGTGGCCAGGGCTTCATCCAGTTGCGCGCCCTCGAAGCGCTGGAACAGGTGTTGGCGTTGCATCAGCGAGTGGCGCGAGAGGTCGCCCAGGTAACCCGAGACTTCGTAATAGAGCACCCCCATGAGGATGCAACTCCAGGCCACGAACAGCGAGCTGTACAGGGCCAGCAGGCGGCTGCTGGAGGAGCGCCAGCCGTTAGACGGGTTCAGCAATGACATAGCCCGAACCTCGTACCGTGCGGATCAGCGGCGTCAGGCCCGGCGGGTCGATTTTCTTGCGCAGGCGGCCAATGTGCACGTCGATCAGGTTGGTGCCCGGGTCGAAGTGATAGCCCCAGACTTCCTCGAAAATCATCATCCGCGAGAGGATCTGCCCGGTGTTGCGCATCAGGAATTCCAGCAATTTGTACTCGGTGGGCAGCAGGCTCAGTGGCTGGTCGGCGCGACTGGCTTCGCGGCTGATCAGGTTCAGTTCCAGGTCGGCCACGCGCAATGCGGTTTGCGCGGTCTTGAGCGCATTGTTGCGCCGCAGCAGCACCTCGACCCGGGCCGCCATCTCGTCGGAGGCAAAGGGTTTGGTCAGGTAGTCATCGCCCCCGGCGCGCAGCCCGCGCACCCGCTCATCCACGTCGGAGAGGGCGCTGATCATCAGGATCGGCGTCGCCACCCCGAGGGTGCGCAAGGTGGTGACGATGGCCAGGCCATCGAGCTCCGGGAGCATGCGGTCGAGGGTGATCAGGTCGTAATCGCCACTCACCGCCCGTGACAGGCCCTCGCGGCCGTTGTCGACCCAATCCACGTCCAGTCCATGACTGCTCAACTCGGCGACGATCTCGCGGGCCGTCACGGCGTCGTCTTCGATGGTCAAAATGCGCGTCATAAGGGTTACCTGGTCACACGGGAATGGGGGGCATTTTGCCAAGAAATGATCGCGAGGTTTCTAAAAGAAAATTCATGTAGGCAGTTCTTAAGGCTACCTCGGTCAACAGGTGGGAGCGGGCTTGCTCGCGAAAGCGGTGTATCAGTACATGCACCCGGTGCTGATACACCGCTTTCGCGAGCAAGCCCGCTCCCACAGGGGTTGGCGGATGGCTTGGGAATGCATAACGCCCGCCACTTACGCGGCGTTCTTGCAAGTTGCATGATCCTAGGAAGTTCAACTTACTTATCTCATTGAAATTAAAAGGTTTTTATTTTTGTGGCTACTGGCACGGCGCCTGCACTGTCCCTTTTGACAGATGTAACACCATTTTTCATGCCTGGAGCACAACAACAATGATGACATCCTCATCCACTTTGCAAGAGTCGAGCACGCTCTCCGGGGTTTCCTGGGGGGCGATCTTTGCCGGGGCCGCAGCTGCCGCTGCATTGTCCCTGGTCCTGGTGTTGCTGGGCTTCGGCCTGGGCTTTTCGGCGGTGTCGCCGTGGGCCGACAGCGGCATCAGCGCCAAGGGCCTGGGCATTTCCACGATAGTCTGGCTGGCCTTCACCCAGATTGTCGCGGCGGGGCTGGGCGGTTATATCGCCGGCCGGCTGCGGGTCAAGTGGGCCAATATGCATGGCGATGAGGTGTACTTTCGCGACACCGCCCACGGCTTTCTCGCCTGGGCCGTGGCCACGCTGGTGACCGCAACCCTGGTGGTCGGCTCGGTCAGCAGTATTGTCGGTGGTGGTGTACAGGCAGGTGCCAGCGTGGCTTCGGGTGCCGCCAGCGGCTTGACCCAGGCGGCCGGCAACGCGGCCAATGGCGATGACTTCGGCTATTACGTCGACAGCCTGTTCCGCGATGATCGCCCGGCAGGGGCCAGTGATGACGCAGTGCATGGCGTGGTGGCGCGGATCTTCGCCCGCACTCTGGGCAACGATGGCCAACTGGCCCCGCAAGACCGTGCCTACCTGGCGCAGTTGATTAGCCAGCGCACCAACCTCAGCCAGGCCGATGCTGAACGGCGTGTCGACCAGGTCTACGGTGATGCCCGCAAAGCCCTGGAAGATGCCAAGTTGAAGGCCAAACAGGCCGCCGATACCGCCAGCAAGATCGCCGCCGTGACCTCGTTGTGGACCTTCGTCGCGCTGTTGCTCGGTGCCTTCTTTGCCAGCTTCGCCGCAACCTTCGGCGGTCGCCGCCGGGATGCCGTGGTGTACCTGGAAACCATTCGTTAATTAAAGGAGAACGTCATGCGCTCATTACTGCTGTGGTTCCTCGGTGTGCCAATCCCGGTCATTATCCTGATCGCGATCTTTATGCACTGATCCACTGAGGTGCTTGATCAAGGCCGCTCCTGCATCGCAGGGGCGGCCTTTTTTTTAATCGTCAAACCCCACCTGCTCGTGAATCTCATCGACCTTCAGCTCCAGCCGGTACGCCACGGCAATAAACAGCGCCTGGCACAGGCACAGCGTGGCACTCAGCGAGCGGAACGCAAACGACGACCCTTCATTGACCAGCAACACCGTGTTGGCACGCTTGGCCAGCGGTGACAGGTTGCTGTCGGTGATGATCAGCGTCTTGGCCTGGTGATGCTGGGCGATGCGCAGGCAGTGCTGGGTTTCCTTGCCGTAGGGGGTAAAGCTGATGGCGATCACCAGGTCATTGGCACGCACGCTGCGCATCTGTTCGCGGTAGCTGCCGCCCAGCCCCGAGACCAGGTGGATGCGCTTGTTGGTGTGCTGCAGGTTGTAGACCAGGTAGTCGGCCACTGCAAAAGACCGGCGCACCCCGACCACGTAGATATTGTCGGCGTTGACCACCAGGTCCACGGCTTTCTCGAAGGCGGCGTCGTCCAACTCCAGGCCCAGGCGCTCGATGCCAGACAGCGTGGCATTCACGCATTCACGGGCCAGATCGCCGGCGCTGGCTTTCTGCGACTTGTTGGCGATCATGCTGCGAATGCGCTGCTGGTAGTTCTGCACCGGCGTGGTCTTGTGGGTATACGCCTCGCGAAACAGCGCCTGCATTTCACTGAAACCGCTGAAACCAAAGCGCTGGGAAAAGCGCACGATGGCCGATGGGTGGACTTCGCATTCCCGGGCGATATCGCTGATGCGATCGACCATGATCCGATCGCTCTGCTGGCTCATGTAGCTGGCGATGCGCTTGAGCTGGCGGGGCAGGCTTTCGTATTCATCGGTGATCAGCTGCAACAGACGCTCGGCATTGATCGGAGGGCTGGCGAGCGTCTCGGTGGGAGCCTGCTGATCGGTGCGGGACATGGGCAATCCTTTTGGCTTGTTCTTACAGGGCAGGTGAGCGGCACCTTGCCCCTGACAATAGGTCGATGGGCGCAAGTCTACAGGGAAGGCGGCAAAAAATATCTTAATGGAATATATATTCCACATAAAATATTTATGGAATAAATATTGATTGATGGCGTGGGACGTCCTAGTCTGCATCCACCAAGAGCGTCGCCATCACGATGGCCGGCGTGGGCTGATAAAAATAACAGGAGCCAGCATGGGCCAGACTCGTTTTGCCAGTGGGCGTCAATTGGATCTGATTTGTCTTGGGCGCCTGGGCGTCGATCTGTATGCGCAGCAAGTCGGGGCGCGGCTGGAAGATGTCACCAGTTTCGCCAAATACCTGGGTGGTTCTTCCGCCAACATCGCTTTCGGCACTGCACGGTTGGGGCTCAAGTCGGCGATGTTGAGCCGGGTCGGCGACGATCATATGGGGCGCTTCCTGGTGGAGTCGTTGGTGCGTGAGGGCTGCGATGTCAGCGGTATCACCGTCGACCCGCAGCGCCTGACGGCCATGGTCCTGCTGGGCCTCAAGGACCGCGAAACCTTCCCCCTGGTGTTCTACCGCGAAAACTGCGCCGACATGGCCCTGTGCGCCGCGGATATCCGCGAACCCTTGATTGCCAGCAGCAAGGCGCTGTTGATCACCGGCACCCATTTTTCTACCGATGGCGTGTACCAGGCCAGCCTCCAGGCCCTGGACTACGCCGAGCGGCACGGCGTCAAGCGCGTGCTGGATATCGACTACCGCCCGGTGCTCTGGGGCCTGGCGAGCAAGGCTGACGGCGAGACGCGTTTTGTTGCCGACCAGAACGTCAGCCAGCACCTGCAAGGCATCCTGCCGCGCTTTGACCTGATTGTCGGCACCGAGGAAGAGTTCCTGATTGCCGGCGCCAGCCAAGACCTGCTCAGCGCCTTGCGCACGGTGCGTCAACTGACGACCGCCACGCTGGTGGTCAAGCTCGGCCCGCAAGGCTGCACGGTGATCCATGGGCCCATCCCGGCGCGCCTGGAGGACGGCGCGATCTACCCCGGTGTGCGGGTCGAAGTGCTTAACGTGCTGGGTGCCGGCGATGCGTTTATGGCGGGCTTTCTCAGCGGCTGGTTGAACGACGCCGATGACGCGCGCTGCTGCCAACTGGCCAATGCCTGCGGTGGGTTGGTGGTGTCACGCCATGCCTGCGCGCCGGCGATGCCGACCCCGGCCGAGCTTGAGTACCTGTTCAGCAGCCCTGTGCCGATCACCCGGCCGGACCAGGACCCGGTGTTGCAGCGCCTGCATCAGGTCAGTGTGCAGCGCAAGGCCTGGAAGCAGCTGTTTGTGTTCGCCTTCGATCATCGCTGGCAACTGCTGGAGCTGGCGCAAAAAGGCGGCCAGGACCCGGCGCGGATCACTGCGATCAAGCAGCTGTTTATCCAGGCGGTCGAACGCGTGGAGGGCAAGCTGCGCGAGCAGGGCGTCGAGGCCGATGTGGGCATTTTGGCCGACCAGCGTTTTGGCCAGGATGCGCTGAACGCCGCCAGTGGCCGTGGCTGGTGGGTCGCGCGCCCGGTGGAGGTCCAGGGCTCGCGGCCGCTGGCGTTCGAGCACGGCCGTTCGATCGGCAGCAACCTGATCGCCTGGCCCCAGGAGCAGATCATCAAGTGCCTGGTGCAGTTTCACCCCGACGACGAGCCGCTGCTTCGCCTGGAGCAGGAAGCGCAGCTCAAGGCCCTGTATCAAGCGGCGCAAACCAGTGGCCATGAACTGCTGTTGGAAGTGGTGCCACCCAAGGATCATCCCTCGACCTACCCGGATGTGCTCTACCGCAGCCTCAAGCGCTTGTACAACCTGGGCATCTACCCGGCGTGGTGGAAGATCGAGGCGCAGACGGCCGAGCAGTGGCGCAAGCTCGATGAGCTGATCGAGGAGCGCGATCCCTATTGCCGGGGCGTGGTATTGCTGGGCCTCAATGCCCCGGCAGATTCTTTGGCCGAGGGCTTCCAGCAGGCCAGCCAGAGCCGGACCTGCCGTGGGTTTGCCGTGGGCCGGACGATCTTTCAGGAGCCGAGCAGGGCATGGATGGCGGGTGAAATTGACGACGAAACGCTGATCCAGCAGGTGCAGCAGACCTTCGAACAACTGATCCAGGCCTGGCGCAGCGCGAGAACTTAAACACGCTCAACTGTAGGCGCAGGCAAGCCAGCTCCCACAGAAGCAGATTTCAGCAGCCTCAAGGTTAAAACAATAAAAGGTGCAGCCATGCCCGCAATCCGTATTGGCATCAACCCCATCTCCTGGAGCAACGACGACCTGCCGGCCCTGGGCGGCGAGACGCCCTTGAGCACCGCGCTCGGCGAAGGCAAGGCCATTGGCTACGCAGGTTTCGAGCTCAACGGCAAATTCCCCAAGGACGCCAAGGGCGTGGGTGATGTGTTGCGTCCCTACGACCTGGCGCTGGTCTCCGGCTGGTACTCCAGCCGCCTGGCCCGGCGCTCGGTGGCGGAAGAAATCGACGCCATCGCCAGCCATGTGCAACTGCTGCGCGACAATGGCGCCACGGTGCTGGTCTACGGCGAGGTGGCCGACTCGATCCAGGGCGCGCCGATCCGCCTGCTCGAACGCCCGCGCTTTCACAGCGAACAGGCTTGGCAGGCCTATGCCGACAAGCTCACCGAACTGGCGCGCTTTACCCTGTCCCAGGGCGTGCGCCTGGCCTATCACCACCATATGGGCGCCTATGTCGAATCCCCGGAAGACATCGACACCCTGATGCGCCTCACTGGCCCCGAGGTTGGCCTGCTGTTCGATTCGGGGCACTGCTATATGGGGGGCGGCGAACCGGTGGAGGTGCTGCGCAAGCACCTGGATCGCATCTGCCATGTGCATTTCAAGGACGTGCGCAAACCGGTGGTGCAACTGGCGCGCAACCAGATGTGGAGCTTCCCCGACTGCATCGTCAACGGCACCTTCACCGTGCCCGGCGATGGCGATATCGACTTTGCCGAGTTGCTGGACGTGCTGCTGGGCGCCGGCTACAGCGGCTGGTTGGTGGTGGAGGCCGAGCAGGATCCGGCTGTGGCGCCCAGCTATGTCTATGCGAAAAAAGGCTTCGATACCTTGCGCGCGCTGTTGGATGCGAGGGCCGGACAATGAGCCTGTTGGTCAAAAGCACGCCCCGCGGGCAAACCCTGGTCGCGCTGCCGGCCGGCGGCCTGGAGTATGTGGGGTTTAGCGCTTACCGCCTGGGCCTGGGGCAAACGCTGGCGGTCAGTGCCGACGACAAAGAGCTGTGCCTGGTGCTGCTCAGTGGTCGGGTGACGATCGAAGGCGAAGGTTTCAGTTGGCAGAACCTCGGGGATCGCCGGTCGGTGTTCGAGGATAAATCGCCGTTCGCAGCCTACCTGCCGTCAAACACGGTTGCCCAGGTGACGGCCCTGAGCGATGTGCAGATCGCCGTGTGCGCTGCGCCGGGCTCTGCTGCCGCCGGTCTTGCGCCCCGGCTAATCCGCCCCGAGCACTGCAAGCGCAGCGTGCGCGGCAAGGGCGCCAACACCCGCTATGTCTGCGACATCCTGCCCGATAGCGAACCGGCTCATTCGCTGCTGGTGGTGGAGGTGCGCACGCCGTCCGGGCATTCGTCCAGCTACCCGCCGCACAAGCACGATACCGATGACCTGCCGCACCAGAGCTTTCTGGAAGAGACCTACTACCACCAGGTCAACCCGCCCCAGGGCTTTGTGTTCCAGCGGGTGTACACCGACGACCGCAGCATCGACCAGGCCATGGCCGTGGAAAACCACGACCTGGTGGTGGTGCCCAAGGGCTATCACCCGGTCAGCGTGCCGTATGGCTACGAATCGTATTACTTGAACGTGATGGCCGGGCCCAAGCGCGCCTGGCACTTTCACAACGACCCGCAGCACAGTTGGTTGCTGGATCTCTAACGACGCCAAATCCAAAAGACACGGGTGCCAAACATGACCACAACCCGATTGACCATGGCCCAGGCCCTGGTGAAGTTCCTCGATAACCAGTACATCGAAGTCGATGGCGTGCAGAGCAAGTTCGTCGCCGGGGTGTTCACCATTTTTGGCCACGGCAATGTATTGGGCCTGGGCCAGGCCCTGGAGCAGGACAGTGGCGACCTGGTGGTGCATCAGGGCCGCAACGAGCAGGGCATGGCCCATGCCGCGATTGGTTTTGCCAAGCAGCACCTGCGGCGCAAGATCTACGCCTGTACGGCGTCGGTCGGCCCTGGCGCGGCGAATATGCTCACCGCTGCCGCGACCGCCACGGCCAATCGCATCCCGCTGTTGCTGCTGCCGGGCGATGTGTATGCCTGTCGCCAGCCGGACCCGGTGTTGCAGCAAATCGAACAATTCCATGACCTGAGTATCAGCACCAACGACGCGTTCCGCGCCGTGAGCAAATACTGGGACCGCATCAACCGCCCCGAGCAGTTGATGAGTGCGGCGATCCACGCCATGCGCGTGTTGACCGACCCGGCCGAAACCGGCGCCGTGACCCTGGCCTTGCCCCAGGATGTGCAGGCCGAGGCCTGGGATTACCCCGATTACTTCCTGCAAAAACGCGTGCACCGCCTGGACCGCCGCCCGGCCACCGACGCGATGCTGCAAGATGCCGCCGCGCTGCTCAAGTCCAAGCGCAAGCCGCTGATTATCTGCGGTGGCGGGGTCAAGTACTCCGGCGCGAATGCCGCGCTGCAAGCGTTTGCCGAGCGCTTTCAGATCCCCTTTGCCGAGACCCAGGCCGGCAAGAGCGCCATCGTCTCCAGCCACCCCTTGAATGTCGGCGGCATCGGTGAAACCGGGTGTTTGGCCGCCAACCTGCTGGCCCGGGACGCCGACCTGATCATCGGCATTGGCACGCGCTACAGCGATTTCACCACCTCCTCAAAATCGCTGTTCCAACACCCCGAGGTGCAGTTTCTCAACCTCAATATCAGCCCCGGCGATGTGCTGAAACTCGACGGGGTCCAGGTGTTGGCAGATGCCAGGGTCGGGCTGCTGGCACTGGCCGACGCGCTGGGCGATTACACCGCGCAATGGGGCGAGCAGCTACACCTGGCCCGTGCGCAAGGGGATGCCGAGGTAGATCGGGTCTATCAGGCGCGCTACACCGACGCCGACTTCACCCCCGAGATCCATGACCACATGGACCCGGCGGTGCTGCGCGAGTTTATCGAGCTGACCGGCTCCTGCCTGACCCAGAGCCAGGTACTGGGCGTACTCAACCAGACCCTGGCCGACGACGCGGTGATTGTCGCCGCCGCCGGCAGCCTGCCGGGGGATTTGCAGCGCAGTTGGCGCAGCAAAGGGGTCAATACCTATCACGTGGAGTACGGCTATTCGTGCATGGGCTACGAGATCAATGCGGCCCTGGGCGTGAAGCTGGCGGAGCCTGCGCGCGAGGTCTACGCCCTGGTCGGCGATGGCTCCTACATGATGCTGCATTCGGAGCTGGCGACCTCGATCCAGGAGCGGCGCAAGATCAACGTGGTGCTGCTGGACAACATGGCCTTCGGGTGCATCAACAACCTGCAGATGGGCAATGGCATGGACAGCTTCGGCACCGAGTTCCGCTTCCGCAACCCTGATAGCGGCAAGCTCGATGGCGGCCTGGTGCCGGTGGATTTCGCCATGAGCGCAGCGGCCTATGGCTGCAAGACCTACAAGGTCACAACCCTTGCGCAACTGCACGCCGCGTTGGCCGATGCGCGCGGGCAAAGCGTGTCGACGCTGATCGACATCAAGGTTTTGCCCAAGACCATGATCCACGGCTACCTGTCGTGGTGGCGGGTCGGTGTGGCCCAGGTGTCCACCAGCGAGCGCACCAACGCCTGCGCCAAACAACTCAATGAGCGCCTGGCCAAGGCCCGGCAGTACTGACAATAAGAGGAGTGTTGCCATGTCTTTGAAGCTGGGTGTGATCGGTACGGGCGCGATCGGCCGGGACCATATCCGCCGTTGCAGCCAGACCTTGCTCAACAGCCAGGTGGTGGCGGTCACCGATATCAACCTTGAACAGGCGGCCCAGGTGGTGGCGGACCTGCAACTCAATGCCGAGGTGTACGCCGATGGTCATGCGCTGATCCAGTCGGCGCAGGTCGAGGCGGTGTTGGTCACGTCCTGGGGGCCTAGCCACGAGGAGTTTGTGCTGGCGGCGATTGCCGCGGGCAAACCGGTGTTCTGCGAAAAGCCCCTGGCGGTCACGGCTCGGGGCTGTCGCAACATCGTCGAGGCCGAGGTAGCCCACGGCAAGCGCCTGGTCCAGGTCGGTTTCATGCGCCCGTACGACCAGGGTTATCAAGCCCTCAAGGCGGTCATCGACAGCGGCCAGATCGGTGAGCCGCTGATGCTGCACTGCGCCCACCGCAACCCGACGGTGGGCGAGAACTACAACACCGGCATGGCCATTACCGACACCTTGATCCACGAACTGGACGTGCTGCGCTGGTTGCTGGCCGATGACTATGTGTCGGTGCAGGTGGTGTTCCCGCGTAAAACCAGCAAGGCCCTGAGCCATTTGCGCGACCCGCAGATCGTGCTGCTGGAAACCGCCAGGGGCACGCGGATCGATGTGGAAGTGTTTGTGAACTGCCAGTACGGCTACGACATCCAGTGTGAAGTGGTGGGGGAGACCGGGATTGCCAAGTTGCCGGAGCCGTCCCAGGTGCAATTGCGCAGCGGCGCCAAGCTGTCGAATGCGATTTTGATGGATTGGAAAGACCGCTTTATCGCAGCCTATGACGTCGAGCTGCAGGCCTTTATCGATGGCGTGCGTGCCGGCCAGGTGGGTGGGCCATCGGCCTGGGACGGGTTTGCCGCGGCGGTGGCGGCGGATGCGTGTATCGAGGCCCAGGGCAGTGGGAAGATCGTCAAGGTCAGCTTGCCGGATCGCCCGGCGTTCTACGGCTAGCGCGGTCAATGCAGGAGCTGGCTTGCCGGCGATGGCAGTGGATCAGGTTAGAAATACTTGACTGATCTACCGCCATCGCCAGCAAGCCAGCTCCTACATTTTGATTGGGTTTGCAGATCACGAGAGGAGTTGGTTCATGCGCATCGGACTGGTTGGGTACGGCCACGGTGGCCGTTTTTTTCATGCCCCGCTGATTGCCACATTGCCCGGGGCGACGTTTGTTGGCGTGGTGACACGCTCCCCCGAGCGGCGCCAGCAACTGGCGACGGAGCATCCCGGATTGCCCGCCTTCGACAGCATTGGGCAGATCGTTGAGGTCGGGGTGGATGTGCTGGTGATTTCCACCACCCTCAAGGGGCGCCCGGCGCTGGTGCTGGAGGCTATCGAATACGGTGTGGCGGTGGTTAGCGACAAACCTTTTGCCAGCAATGCCGAGCAGGCCCAGGCACTGATTACCGCCGCCGAGCGCGAAGGGGTGAAGCTCAGCGTCTACCAGAACCGGCGCTGGGACTCCGATTACCTCACCTTGCGCAAGCTGATCGACGCTGGCGCCCTGGGCACCATCACCCGCTTTGAGTCCCGTGTGGAGCGCTACACCCCACACGCGCTGGGCAATGCCAGTGGCGGCGGGTTCCTGCGGGACCTGGGCAGCCATCTGGTGGACCAGGCCTTGCAACTGTTCGGCCCGGTGGAGCGGGTGTTTGCGCAATTGCAGTACAGCGCCGAACACCCCACGCTCGATCATGGCTTCTTCGTCTGCCTGACCCACGTCAACGGGGTGATATCCCACCTGTGGGGCAGCGCCCTGCAAAACTGCCCGGCCCCGCGCTTGCGGGTCAATGGCACGGCGGGTTGCTATACCGTCGAAGGCCTGGACGGCCAGGAGGAGGCGCTGTTGGCCGGCAAGAATCCAAAGACCGAGGGCGAACACTGGGGCGCCGAAGAACACCGACGCTGGGGCTGGTTTGAACAGGGCGCGGAACGCGAGCGTATCCCCTCGGAAAAGGGCGCCTGGAACCAGTTCTATCGCCAGTTGCAAAGCGCCGTCCAAGGCCAGGGCGAGTTACCGGTGCAGGCCAGGGATGCCTGGGAAACCACCCATGTACTGGATGCCGCCAGGCTCAGCGCCGAGCGCCGGCAAGTGGTGGAGATGGCGACGCTGGAAGGCCGAGAGTGGAAATAGAATAAAATTCTAAAATCAGTTGATATGGAAATTATTTTCCAATAAAGTCATTTCCAGGTTGCCGAAAGTCCCTCTCGACCTTCCTTCATAAAGAAGGCGTGGGGACTCAACAAAAACAAGATCAAAACAACCAGGTACCGTCAGATGAAAATCTTCAACGCTGTACTGCGCGTGTTACGTACTGCCTTCCCGCCCCGCACACGACCCTTCTATTTTTCTTTTCTCAATGTCCTTTGCGTCGAAAGCAAGGGCGCTCTGGTGTGCTGCATTCCGGGCGCCCCGGTGGTACGGCTGCCTGCCGCAAACTCATCGCTCTGATAGACGCTACTTCCAGAAAACCAACAAGAAAGTGGAGACAGACCGTTCATGAAGACCCAGATCCGTTTCGCCTCGCTGGCCTTGTCGATGATGCTCGCCAGTGGCGTGGCCGCGGCCGCCGATATCAAGATTGGCGTCAGCATGTCGCAGTTCGACGACACCTTTCTCACTTACCTGCGTGAAGATATGGACAAGCAGGCCAAGTCCTACCCCAAGGGCGATGGTGTGCAATTGCAGTTCGAAGATGCCCGCGCCGACGTGGTCAAGCAACTGAGCCAGGTCGAGAACTTTATCAGCCAGAAAGTCGATGCCATGGTGGTCAATCCGGTGGACACGGCCTCTACCGCGCGCATCACCAAAGCCGCCGTGGCAGCCGGTATCCCGCTGGTGTACGTCAACCGCCGCCCGGACCAGACCGACCTGCCCAAAGGGGTGGTGACGGTGACGTCCAATGACGTCGAGGCCGGCAAGCTGCAAATGCAGTACCTGGCCGAGAAGATGGGCGGCAAAGGCAAAATCGTGATTCTGCTGGGCGACCTGGCCAACAACTCGACGACCAATCGCACCAAGGGCGTCAAGGAGATCCTGGGTAAGTATCCGGATATCAAGATTGAGCAGGAGCAGACCGGGATCTGGCTGCGGGACAAGGGCATGACCCTGGTGAACGATTGGCTGACCCAGGGCCGTGAGTTCAATGCGGTGGTCGCCAACAACGACGAAATGGCGATTGGCGCGGCCATGGCGTTGAAAACCGCCGGCGTCAAACCGGGCAGCGTATTGATTGGCGGGGTTGATGGCACGCCCGACGGGTTGAATGCGATTACCAAGGGTGAGATGGCGCTCTCGGTGTTCCAGGATGCCAAGGGGCAGGCGGTCGGTTCGGTGGAGGCGGCAGTGAAAATGGCCAGGGGCGAGGCGGTCGAGCCAAACGTCGTGGTGCCTTTCCAACTGATCACCCCGGACAATGTCGCGTCATTCAAATAGCGTTCAATCACAACAATAAGCCAGCAGGGTGGTCACGATCGCCCTGCCGATGGAGCCCCGATATGCTCGCTCAAGCGACTGCTTTGCAGCCCACAGGCCTGGAACAACCCTACCTGCTGGAAATCGCCCATATCAGCAAAGGCTTTCCCGGCGTCGTGGCCCTGGACGATGTGCAACTGCGGGTGCGCCCCGGCTCGGTCCTGGCGCTGATGGGGGAGAACGGCGCCGGCAAGTCGACGCTGATGAAAATCATCGCCGGCATTTACCAGCCAGACGCCGGCGAAATCCGCCTGCGGGGCAAGCCGGTGGTGTTTGAGACGCCCCTGGCCGCCTTGCAGTCGGGTATCGCGATGATCCACCAGGAACTCAACCTGATGCCCCATATGAGCATCGCCGAGAACATCTGGATCGGCCGCGAGCAGCTCAATGGCCTGCGCCTGGTCAACCACCGGGCCATGCACCGCTGCACGGCCGAGTTGCTGGCGCGGCTGCGGATCAACCTCGACCCCGAGGAGCTGGTCGGCAACCTGAGCATTGCCGAGCGGCAGATGGTGGAGATTGCCAAGGCGGTGTCCTACGACTCCGACATCCTGATCATGGATGAGCCGACGTCGGCGATTACCGACAAGGAAGTGGCCCATCTGTTTTCGATCATTGCCGACCTCAAGGCCCAGGGCAAAGGCATCATCTACATCACCCATAAAATGAATGAAGTGTTTGCGATCGCCGATGAAGTGGCGGTGTTTCGCGACGGCGCCTATATCGGCCTGCAACGGGCCGACAGCATGGACAGCGACAGCTTGATCTCGATGATGGTCGGGCGTGAATTGAGCCAGCTGTTCCCGGTGCGCGACACACCCATTGGCGAGTTGCTGCTGTCGGTGCGCGACCTGCGTCTGGATGGGGTGTTCCAGGGCGTGTCCTTCGACCTGCATGCCGGTGAAATCCTCGGCATTGCCGGGCTGATGGGGTCGGGCCGTACCAATGTGGCGGAAACGATCTTCGGCATTACCCCAAGCGACGGCGGCGAAATCCGCCTCGACGGCCAGGTGCTGCGCATCAGCGACCCGCACATGGCTATCAAGCAGGGCTTTGCGCTGTTGACCGAGGATCGCAAGCTCACCGGCCTGTTCCCATGCCTGTCAGTCCTGGAAAACATGGAAATGGCGGTGCTGCCCCTTTACTCGGGTAATGGCTTCATCCAGCAAAAAGCCCTGCGGGCCTTGTGCGAAGAAATGTGCAAGAAGCTGCGGGTAAAAACCCCCTCCCTTGAGCAGTGCATCGACACCCTGTCTGGCGGCAATCAGCAAAAGGCCCTGTTGGCCCGCTGGCTGATGACCAAGCCACGGCTGTTGATCCTCGATGAACCGACCCGTGGCATCGACGTCGGCGCCAAGGCGGAGATCTATCGCTTGATCGCCTTCCTGGCCAGCGAGGGCATGGCGGTGATCATGATTTCTTCGGAGCTGCCGGAAGTGCTGGGCATGAGCGACCGGGTGATGGTGATGCACGAAGGCGATTTGATGGGCACCCTGGACCGGGCCGAGGCCACCCAGGAAAAAGTCATGCAGTTGGCTTCCGGTATGACGGCAGTCCACTAACCAATAAAAAGGTGACGGGTAATGAACGCAATACTGGAAAGCAAACCCGAGGAAAAGAAGCCCGCCACGGCACCGGTAAAGAGTCGGCGGCGGTTTCCGACCGAGTTGAGCATTTTCCTGGTGCTGATCGGTATCGGCCTGGTGTTTGAAGTGTTTGGCTGGATCGTGCGGGACCAGAGCTTTTTGATGAACTCCCAGCGCCTGGTACTGATGATCCTGCAGGTGTCGATTATCGGCTTGCTGGCGATTGGCGTGACCCAGGTGATCATTACCACGGGGATCGACCTGTCCTCGGGCTCGGTGCTGGCGCTGTCGGCGATGATTGCCGCGAGCCTGGCGCAAACTTCGGACTTTTCCCGCGCGGTGTTTCCATCGCTGACGGACTTGCCGGTGTGGATCCCGGTGGTAGCGGGGCTGGGCGTGGGCCTGCTGGCGGGGGCGATCAACGGCAGCATCATCGCCATTACCGGGATCCCGCCGTTTATCGCGACCCTTGGCATGATGGTGTCGGCCCGCGGCCTGGCGCGCTATTACACCGAGGGCCAGCCGGTGAGCATGCTGTCGGATTCCTACACGGCCATCGGCCATGGCGCGATGCCGGTGATCATTTTCCTGGTGGTGGCGGTGATCTTCCACATTGCCCTGCGCTACACCAAGTACGGCAAGTACACCTACGCCATCGGCGGCAATATGCAGGCGGCGCGTACCTCGGGAATCAACGTCAAGCGGCATTTGATCATCGTCTACAGCATCGCCGGGCTGCTGGCGGGGCTGGCCGGTGTGGTGGCCTCGGCCCGTGCGGCGACCGGGCAGGCCGGGATGGGCATGTCTTATGAGCTGGACGCGATTGCCGCTGCGGTGATCGGCGGTACCAGCCTGGCGGGCGGGGTAGGGCGCATCACCGGCACGGTGATTGGCGCGCTGATCCTCGGGGTGATGGCCAGCGGGTTTACCTTCGTGGGGGTGGATGCCTACATCCAGGACATCATCAAGGGCCTGATCATCGTGGTGGCAGTGGTGATCGACCAGTACCGCAACAAGCGCAAGCTCAAGCGCTAACCAATCCAGACAGATAGCGCAGTAGTGGCGAGCGGGCTTGCCCCGCGCTGGGCTGCGAAGCAGCCCCAATAAGCCCGCCGCGTTTCTTCAGATAAACCACGATGGCCGGGTTTGGGGCTGCTTCGCCGCCCAGCGCGGGCGATGCGGCGTTCCGACAAGCCCGCTCGCCACGGGAGAGGTTGCGTAGGTACCTCGGCCGCTCCTACATTTGTCCACCGGTAGCCATTCGCTAACCGTTTGTCTTCTATATAGCTCCACAACACTGAATTTCTTGCTATAAACGCACTCCGATAACCGCCTGCCGAGCCCGTCCTGGTGCCTTTTGGGGGAATGTCGGACAAATTGCCTGTCATTTCAGTTGCTGCGCCCTCAAGTCAGCCGTAGACTGCCGCCCCTCGTAAATTGAGTGCCGGGTGGCGCTTGGAATGGACGGCGTCTTTCCCCGATCTGCAGAGGTTGGCCGGAACGCTCCCTTATTCGCCTTAATGCACGTATTTTTTATAGAGAAATCAATGACAAAGGAAAAGTTGCTGGCCATGCCGGCGGATGACTACATGAATGCCGAGCAGCACGCTTTTTTCGAGCAGTTGTTGCAAGACATGAAAGTCGAGCACCACGAGCGCATTGAGCAGAACCGCATCGCCATTGAAAGCCTGGATACCCCGGCTGACCCGGCTGATGCAGCTTCGGTAGAAGAAGAGCGCACCTGGTTGGTCAATGCCATCGACCGTGACCAGCGCATGCTGCCGCAACTTGAGCAGGCCCTGGGCCGGATCAAGGAAGATTCCTTTGGCTGGTGTGACGACAGCGGCGAGCCTATCGGCCTCAAGCGCCTGCTGATCAGCCCGACCACCAAATACTGCATCGAAGCGCAAGAGCGCCACGAGCAAATCGACAAGCATCAGCGCCAAGCCTGATCTGTCCGCCCCTGTAGGAGCGAGCTTGCTCGCGAAAGTCGTCAACGATTACACGTGTATTCTGGATAAACGTGTTGTCCCTGAGTTCTTCGCGAGCAAGTTCGCTCCTACATCAGGTGAGCGTCAGCAACCTCATCCCCCAGTCTATTGATCTGCTGCAAGCCCTAACACCAAAGGCCCATAGATAATGGCTAATTAGTGGCGTTTAATGCAGGGACAACAATGACAAGCAGTGGGGTGACAAGCATGGCCGGGGATGGATCTCTGATGGGCGCCGCCGTGGCGCCGCACGCGGTGAGCCGCCAACTGCCTGGCTGGGTAACACCGCTCCTGCAAAGCATCGCCCTGGTGCTGGTCCTGTTGGGCCTGGCGTTTGTCGACCTGCCGATCTACCTCTGCGTACCCGTCGCCCTGCTGCTGGTCTGGCTGCCGCGCCTGAAAAAAACGCCGCGCAGCCTCGCGCCTGATGTGGCCGAGGATGCCATGGGCGCGTTGACTCGCGATCTGTCCTACACCACCAGCCATAATGCGTTGTCAGCCGCTGGCGTGGCCTACTCGGTCAAGCAACTGGCGGCCCGGGTGCAATCGCAATTGGGCGCCGCCCAGCAAATTGTTAGCAGTGCCGAAGTGATGATTGGCACCGAGCAGCTGACATCCCAACTCAGTCGTGAAGCCCTCGGCGCGGCGGGCCAGGCCCATCAGCGCAGCACCGAGGGGCGCGCGGTGCTGGGGGAGTCCATCAGCCGTATGCATCAACTCAGCCAGCGCGCCAGTGATAGCCGGCAATTGATCGAGGCCCTGAGCCAGCGCAGCGAAGAGATCCAGCGCGTGACCCTGGTGATTCAGTCCATCGCCAGCCAGACCAACCTGTTGGCCTTGAATGCCGCCATTGAAGCCGCCCGTGCCGGCGAGCATGGGCGCGGGTTCGCCGTGGTGGCCGATGAAGTGCGTGGGCTGGCGGGTCGTACGGCGACCGCCACCGATGAAGTGGGGGTGATGGTGGCTGATATCCAGCAGCGTACCGCGCAGGTGGTGGAGCAAATCCGCCAACTGTCCGTGGATCTGCAGGCTGGTGTCGAGCAGGTGGAACACGCCGGCGAGCAACTGGAGAGCATTGCCACCTTGGCGGCGGGCGTGGAAGGCCAGGTCAACGCCATTGCCCAGGGCACGGAGACCAATCGGGTGCAACTCGACAGCCTGTTCCACGCGGTGGAGCAGATGCGTAGCGACTTGACCGTCAGCGACCAGCAAACCCAGCAGTTGGCCGAGGCCGCGGTGCAAATGGAAGGGCAGGCCGAAACGATCAGCGAGCGTCTGGCCGAAGTCGGGCTGGACGACTATCACCAACGAATCTACGACCTGGCCCGCGAAGGCGCGAGCCGCATCGGCGCGCAGTTCGAGGCGGATGTCCAACAGAACCGCATCAGCCTCGATGACTTGTTCAATCGCAGCTACACCCCGATTGCCAACAGCCACCCAACCAAATACCACAGCCGTTTCGACGGCTACACCGACCAGGTGTTGCCGGCTATCCAGGAAGCCTTGCTGCCCCGTCACGAAGGTTTGGTGTTCGCCATTGCCTGCACGCCACAGGGCTATGTGCCGACGCACAACAAGGCGTTTTCCCAGGCGCTGACCGGCGATGCCGCGGTGGACGCCGTGAACAATCGCACCAAGCGCAAATTTGAAGACCGCACCGGGATTCGCTGCGGCAGTCACCAGCAGGCGGTGCTGTTGCAAACCTATACCCGCGATACCGGGGAGCTGATGCACGATCTGTCGGTGCCGATCATGGTCAATGGCCGACATTGGGGTGGCTTGCGCCTGGGCTACAAACCCGAAGGGCGCTAGGCCCAGGCACCGATTGTTGCGCGTTATGCAAGGAAGCTTTTACGCCGATAGCTTTTTCCGGCGAAAGGAACCGCTTAAGATGCTGCACATTGTTAGCTAGCTAACTAATCCTGCGGAGAACTTCCATGCAAAGCAAAGTCGATGTGGCGGTGATGATTGGCAGTGGTGTGCCACAGACCCTGCGTGCGCGGGGCCTGAGGGCGTGCTGGGTGGTGTTGCTCAATGGTGAACAGCGCGGCACGGCCTTCGCCAGCCGCGACGAAGCCCAGGAATGCCGTGCCGCCTGGCAGGCACTGCTGGACCTGGAGCAATCCGACCGCCTGCATTGAGTGGCGGTTAAACGTTTTGGTGCAGGCGCTGGTTGAGTTCATCCACGGCAATCGCCCAGTCCGCATCTTCGCGTAGTTCTTCCTTGAGGAACTGCGCCTGTTGCGGGCTCCAGAAGGGGGCGTCGATCAGCTTCACATCTTCTGCCAGGGGGTGCTGATCGATAAAACGATCGATTGCCGCCGGCGAGGCTTCCAGCCCCAATTGTTCGAACAGGTCGTGCAGGGTATGGGTGGGCGCGTCCATTTCATTCTCCAAAAGAGTGAGTCTCTACGGGTATGGGAGGCGCACCAGCGCGCATAGTTCGATTTGTTCAAGCCGCGCCTTGATGGGGCGTCTTGCCCAGAAGCGCTTCCAACTCCTTGGCCAAGGCACAGGCCTTGTTGTGGTCGCTGCGAAAGCCTTTGATTCTGCCGCTGGGTACTTCCAGGATATGGAAAAAATTCCTCCCGGCCGGGACGACCCGGTACAGTGCAAAACCTGCGCACACGCCATGGGCGTACACGCTGTAGAATAGCGCGCTATCCTTGCAGGGCAGGGTGCCGGAAGTCTGTGTCGGTTGGCGTTGAACTCGTTGCATGGCCAGCTCCTGTCGATCTGTTGACCTGCTTGCAGCATTTCGGGTGGTTTTAAGCCGTGTTGCTGTTCTAATATTGTTGTTGGCAGCCCACGTTCGGTTCCATCCAACGTTTTTCCGTTGTTTTTGGCTGTCGGAAACCACTCTTTCAAATGGGGTATTCTCTGAAGTGGGGCGTCCAGTGTTCTCTGGCCGATAAACCTGTGATTTCCTGCACTGCCTGACGACTTGTACAAGGCCTGTCAGGCCAGGCTGTACGAGTCTGGCGGGAATCAACTTCAGTATGTTTTTTCAATGTGTCGTGCCGTATCGGCCTTTTTTGTGCTGTCTGCCTGGCGGGCAGCGCTTTTTTTGATGTGGGGGCGTTTCCTTGGCAGTCAGTAATCTGGATATGCACGCATTGTTCGTGCTGGGTGATTTGCGCGCGAAGTTGGTTAAACAGTTTCAGTCGCGGTTTGTTTACATCACTGAACAAACCCCTGAAGGCATTTACATTGCCGAAATCGATACCGAAACAGCGCTAGTGGTAGATGACAAACCCCGTTTGGAACTCAAGGTCGGCGATCATTTTCGCGCGGCGGTACTGCCCAGTCGTGAAGGTGGCAAGTTCGAACTGAAGTTTCGCGACATCAAGTTGACGGTCTATGGCCTGGGGGACTACGCGTTTGTTTCCACGGCGCAGGGCGAAGGCATTGTGTTCAAGGAAGGCCACAGCGTGATGCTGGTGTTCGCGGCCAATGAACAATTGCAGGAAGGCCTGAGCAAAACCCTCAAGGCCGTGACCGGCAAGGCCGCCAAGTGGCGCAAGGGTGAGCTGGTGAGCTTCAAGGCCAGCGAATAATGAGTGACGGCCGGGCCCTGTTTCACCAGCAACACCAAGCGCAGGCCCAAGCCAAGGCCGCCGAACTGCTTGCCCGCAAAGATGATCTGCAGGGCGCCTGGTTGAACTGGGTCGCCAGTCAACTCTATGCACTGCGGCCCGCCGAGTACGCCAGCATGGTGCGCCGGGAGCTGCAGCGTTTGCAGCAACAGCCCTGAATACCTGCAACCCTTTGAACCTCTACTACAGTTCTGTGGACTTAATTGTTCAGGGCTTTGGCGGTGTGAAAGCAAAGCCATCCGCCATGGCTGTGTAAACGCGAGGTTCAAAGGCATGAAAGCAATTCGAGCGCTGTTGGCAGCGTCCCTTACCACCCTGGGCCTGTCGATGGCGGCCGCACCGGTAACGGCTGCCCAGGCGCCCATTCACTTTGCCGACCTGAATTGGGAAAGTGGCAGCCTGATCACTGAAGTTCTGCGGTTTATCGTCGAAAAGGGCTATGACCTGCCCACCGATACTTTGCCTGGCACCACCATCACCCTGGAAACCGCCCTGGCCAAAAATGATATCCAGGTGATCGGCGAGGAATGGGCGGGACGCAGCCCGGTTTGGGTCAAGGCGGAATCTGAAGGCAAGGTGGTCGGCCTGGGCGATATCGTCAAGGGCGCGACCGAAGGCTGGTGGGTGCCTGAATACGTGATCAAGGGCGACCCGGCCAAGGGCATCGCTGCGTCGGCGCCTGAGCTGCGCAGCGTGACCGACCTGGTGCGCTACAAAGACGTGTTCAAGGACCCGGAAGCCCCAGGCAAGGGGCGCTTTCTCAACAGCCCCATCGGCTGGACCTCGGAAGTGGTCAATAAGCAGAAGCTCAAGGCTTACGGCCTGGACGAGAGCTACGTCAACTTTCGCAGCGGTTCTGGCGCGGCGCTGGACGCCGAGATCGCCTCGTCGATCCGCCGTGGCAAGCCGATCCTGTTCTATTACTGGTCGCCGACGCCACTGATGGGGCGCTACAAGCTGATCCAGCTGGAGGAGCCACCGTTCGACGCCGAGGCCTGGAAGACCCTGACCGACGCCGACAACCCCAACCCCCGGCCAACGCGCTCGTTGGCGTCCAAGCTGAGCATTGGCGTGTCTACGCCGTTCCAGCAGCAGTATCCGCAGATTGCGCAATTCTTTGAGAAGGTCGATTTCCCGATTGAACCGCTCAACCAGGCCCTGGCGAAAATGAGCGAAAAACACACCCCACCCCGTGAAGTGGCGCAGGCGTTTCTCAAGGAACATCCGCAGGTATGGAAGGCCTGGCTGACAGAGGACGTGGCCGCCAAGGTCGAAGCCAGCCTCAAATAACCTTTGATATGAAGGTCCAAATGTGGGAGCGGGCTTGCCCGCGATTGCGGCGGGTCAGTTAGTTAGATGCCTACTGACACACCGCTATCGCGAGCAAGCCCGCTCCCACAGGTTTAACTGCATTCCAGCTCTAGAACCTGGTCTGCACCGCCAACTCGAAGGTGCGCGGCGATCCCAGGTAATACGCTGGCGACACATGGGCAAACTGCGCATACACCTCATTGGTCAGGTTGCGCACCCGGCCTGTCACCGAGGTGTGTTGATCGACCTTGTAGGTGAGGAACGTGCCGAACAGGGTGTATGCTGGCACGGTCAGGGTGTTGGCATTGTCGGCGTACACCTGCGCCACGTACCGCGCGTCCACGCCACCTTGCCAGGCCGGGGTGATGTCATAGGTCAGCCACAGGTTGCCCACTCGTTTCGGCACGTTGGTCGGGGTATTGCCCTTGCGCGACACCACTGCACCGCTGGCGATTTTCTCGTTGAAGTCATCGTATTGCGCGTCGACCCAGGCGAAGTTGCCCTCTGCCAACAGCTTGGGAGTGATGCGCAACGAACTGGCCAACTCGATGCCCTTGGACGACTGCGCGCCCACCGCAAGGCTGCGGGTAGGGTCTTGTGGGTCGGTCACCGCAAAGTCCTTGCGTTCGATGTGGTAGGCGGCAACGGTGGCTGAGCCGCGCCCGTCCAGGTAATCGAACTTGCTGCCCACTTCCCATTGCTTGCCAGTGGAGACATCAAATACCTGGGTGGTGCTGGTGGGCTGTTCGGCAGCGGTGCTGTATTGCACATAGACATTGGCCGTAGGGATGAATTGGTAGGTCAGGCCCACGCGCCCGGTGACCGGCTCCCAACGGCGTTTGACGTTAGGCTGATTGTCGCGATGGCTGGTCACGTCCAGGTCGATGGCGTCATAACGCAGGCCGGTCAGCAGCGACAGCTGGTCGGTCAGGCCCAGGAGGTTCTCGACGAACAGCGCCTTGGTCGTCACTTCGGTGGTCTTGTCCTTGATAAAGCCTGGTTTGGTGCCAGGAAGGTCGTAGAAATGCCCAGGGTCGTAGTGGTTCGGGTCCACTGCGTTCTTGCCGGGCACATTCAGCGGGCTGGCGGTGGTGCTGTTGACCTTGTATTCGAAACCGCCCGACCAGGTGGTGGCCAGGCCGAACACGCTACTGTCATGGCGCAGCTCGAACTGGTTGCCGTCCTGCTCGCCCTGATGGCGCACCTGATAGGCCGTCGAACGGTTCACCATGCTGTTGTCGGGGCTGTACTGGTAGGTCTCCAGGTTGCGGTAGTCGCGCTGGCTGTCGAGGTGATAGAGGGTGTTGCGCAGGGTGGTGCTGTCGTTGATCCGGTAGTCGATGATCGAGCGGGCCCAGATCGTGCGTTGCTCGTAGCGACCATCGGCGACGTTGTAGTTGTTGAAACGGTTGTGCTTGTCGATCTTCAGCTCGCCGGCCTTGGGGTTGAGCACCGGGGTGCCCCAGTAGGGGCTGTCCTCGTGTTCATCCTGATACTCCAGGGCCAAGGTGTGGGACAGGTTGGGCGTCAAGTCACTGAGCAAGGAGAAGGCCACGCTCCAGGCATCGCGTTGCTGGCGGTCGATATGCGTGTGGTTGGTGTTGCGGCTGACGTCCAGGCGCGCGTAGTGCTGCACCTCGGCGCCGGGTTCGGTCAGGGCGTGGTTCAGGCCCAGGGCGATGCCGGTGGTGTCGTAGCTGCCGTAGTTGAGCTGGCCTTCGACGGCCTGTTCTTCGCGGGTGGCGAGCTTGGTCACGTAGTTCAGCGAGCCGCCCACGGAGCCGGCGCCGTTGATCAGCGAGGAAGGGCCGCCCACCAGTTCGACGCGGTCATAAATCCATGCATCCACAGGGCGTGCCAGGCCACCGGCGACGTTGATGCCATTGAACATCTGGGTGATCTGGCTGCTGGTAAATCCTCGATAGGAGATAAACCCGCCAAACCCCGGCGGCGCACTGGCGTTGACCCCGGGCAAGGTGTTGGCCGCATCCTGGAAGGTCTTGGCGCCACGGCGCTCGATATCGTTGCGGTCAGCGATGCTGATCGAGGCCGGGGTTTCCCGCACGCTCAGGCCCAGGCGCGAGGCCATGCCGCTGGATTGGTCCAGGGCCAGGCCCGGCTCGTTGGCGGCGGCGCCGTCAATGGTGGTGGGCGCCAACTCAAGGGCCCAGGCGCAAAAAGGCAGGCAGCCGAACAGGCCCGCCAATAGTGGTAAATGTTTCATCGATAAATCCTGAAAAGCATGGCTTGCAAGCAGCGCACAGCCTTGCGCGCTTCCCTGGGGAAACAGCAACGTGTGCGGATCAAAAAGCGCAGGGATCAGGCGTAGGCGGGTGGGGCGCGCGGATTAGCCGCAGGCCAGGTAAAACGGGCGGGAATGTCTGCGGTGAGCACCACCGCCGGTGGTGGTGCGTGGGGTTGAGGCAGCACCGCAACGTTAAGGCTGGAGTTGAGCGCCGGGCCCATGCCGCCGGTGGAACACAGCGGGCAACCGAAGGCCTTGGACAGTGTGGGCAGGGACTCATCGCCCGTGTTTACGGGGGCTGGCGCCTGGGTGCGAGGGTCTACGGTACAGAACTGGCCGCCAATGCCGTTGAGCTGCATGCCAACCATTTGCCCATGACCAATACTGCAGGCGAACACGTTGAACAGGACGCAGCCATAGAGCATCCAGGCAATCAACGAGCGGTCGGCACGGGCGAGTTTCATGGGGCGGCACTTTATCACCAGACGACTAAATGCCTGCAAAAAATCTGAAAAGGACTATCCTCTTTCGGACTTTTTAAGGGGTATCCAGCCATGAGCTTTGTTATTGCGAGGTGGGTCGTCGGGGTATTTGCATTTATCAGCATGGTCCATGTGTACTGGGCCGCGGGTGGCAAGCTAGGCAGTACGGCGGCGATCCCGCAACTGCCCGGCGAGTTCGCCAGCGGGCCACGCCCGGCGTTCAAACCGTCGGCGTTGGGCACCTTCCTGGTGGCCGTGGGGCTGGTGCTGATAGCGCTGTTGGTTTGCCTGCGGGCCGGGCTGTTTTTCCAGCCGGTGGGGCATCAGGCTTTGCAGTGGGGGATCAGCGCGATTGCCCTGATCATGTTTGCACGGGCAATTGGTGATTCGGAGCTGGTGGGCTTTTTCAAGAAGGTCGGTGGGTCGCGGTTTGCCCGGCTGGATACGTTTTTCTACTCGCCGCTGTGCCTGGTGTTGGGGACGGGGCTGTTGGTCGTCGCCTGGACCTGACTGACACAGCACCGTCCAAAATGTGGGAGCTGGCTTGCCTGCGATAGCAGACTGTCAGCTGACACATCAGTGACTGATCTACCGCTATCGCAGGCAAGCCAGCTCCCACATTGTTTACCGCGTATATTCCACAGGGATCAGCTACCGCTCTCAGTCCTGCGGCTGCTGACCTCGGCCGGTACATTTTCCCCCGCCATGCGCTTGCGAAACAGCGACGTGCGCGCCAGCAACAGGGTGGTCACCGGCACGGTGATCGCCAGCAGGATCGGAATCAGCCAGCCGTGCAGCACCGGGCCGGACTTGAGGGTCGAAAAATAGATAATCGACGCCAGGGCCACGCACCAGGCGCCAAGGGTCGAAGCCAGCGCCGGTGGGTGCATGCGCTGGAAAAAATCCTTCATCCGCAACAGCCCGATCGCGCCAATCAGCGCAAACAGGCTGCTGAGCAGCAGCAGGATCGCCACGAGGATCTCCACCCACAGTGGCAGTTCACTGACATTGATCATTCGATCACCTCACCACGCAGCAGGAATTTGGCCAAGGCAAACGAGCCGACAAAGCCGAACAGCGCAATCAGCAGCGCCGCTTCGAAGTAGGTATCACTGGCATAGCGAATGCCCAGCACCAGCATCATCAGCATGGCCAGGATATACAGGTAGTCCAGGGCCAAAACCCGGTCCTGGGCCGAGGGGCCCTTGAACAGCCGCACCAGGGTCAGAACCATGGCCAGGGAAAACAGGAACAGGCTGAACAGGATCGCATTGGAGAGCAGGGCACTCATTCGAAGATCTCCATCAGGGGCCGTTCGTAGGCCTGCTTGAAGTGCTCGATAAACTGCGCGTCGTCATCCAGGTCGAACACGTGCAGCAGCAGGATGCTGCGGTCCAGGGCCAGTTCCGACCAGATGGTGCCGGGGACCACTGTGGTAATCATCGACAGCGCCGCCAGGCCGTTGGCGTCGCGCAGGTCCAGGGGGATCTTGACGAAGCGCGAGCGCGGCGGGCGTGAGCCGCAGGTCAGCACGCCCCACGCCACCAGCAGGTTGGAAACGATCACGTCGCGACCCACCAGGAAAAACAGGCGAATGATTACCCAGGGCCGGCGAATCCGGATCGGCAACGGGCGCAGCGGCGCCATCATCAGCGGTGCGAGAACGCCCAGGATCGCCCCCAGCAGCAGGTGGCCGGGGCTGATCGACAGGTTCAATACCAGCCACAGTATCCACAATGCCAATGACAGCCACGGGGCAGGGAACAGGCGTTTCATGGCTGCACCTCCACGGCGGCGGCCTGGGCTTGCGGGCCGGGCACCGGGCGGGTGGCCATGACGGCCATCACGTAGTGCTCGGGGTTATTGAGGCTGGTGGCGGTGTCCTGGGTAAAGCGCATGAGCATTTCTGCCTTGAAGGTCAGGCCAATCGCCAGGCCCAGCAAGATGAAAATCGGCACGCACTCAAAGCGGCGCAGCAGCGGCGACGGCCGCTCTTCCGGGGTCCAGAAGCGCTGGATGCCCAGGCGCGCAAAGGCGATCAATGAGGCCAGGCCCGAGAAGATCAACAGCGCCACCAGGCCCCAGGCTGCCGGGCGGATCGGCTCACTCACCGCATGGCCCAGGCCCAGCGGGTTGATCAGGGCACTGAGCAGGCTGAGCTTGCCGATAAACCCCGACAGCGGTGGCATGCCGATGATCAGCAGGGCGCAGGCTATAAAGCTCAGGCCGAGGAAAGCCATGGTCCAGGGGATGACTTGGCCGACCACGGCCTTTTGCTCATCATCGAGGTTGGTGCCCTTGGGCGGGTGCAGGGACTCCACCGGCCGTGGCAACACTTCGATTTCATCGTCCAGGGGCAGTTCATTGGCCGAGCGCGAGCGTTCGATCAGTTCGGCGAGCAAGAACAGCGCGCTCAAGGCCAGGGTCGAGCTGACCAGGTAAAACAGCGCACCGGCGGTCAGGCTGGGCTGGGCAAAGCCCACTGCCGACAGCAGGATCCCGGCTGACACGAGGATGCTCAGGCTGGCCATGCGCTCCAGGCGCTGGGCGGCGAGCATGGCCAGGGCCGCGCAGAGGATGGTAGCCATGCCGCCGTACACCAGCCAGTCACCGCCAAACAGTGCCGAGGCGCCGGCCTGCCCGGAAAACAGCAGGGTCCACAGGCGCAACACGGTGTACACGCCGACCTTGGTCATGATCGCAAACATCGCCGCCACCGGGGCGCTGGCCGAGGAGTAGGCCGGTGCCAGCCAGAAGTTCAGCGGCCACATGCCGGCCTTGGCCAGGAAGGCGGTGGCGAGGATCGCCGCGCCGGCATGCAGCAGGCCGCGATCGGCTTCCGGCACCAGCGGGATCTTCAGTGCCAGGTCAGCAAAGTTCAGGGTGCCGGTGACCCCGTAGATCAGTGCCGCGCCAATCAGGAACAGCGACGAAGCCAGCAGGTTGATCGAGATGTAATGCAGCCCCGACGACACCCGCGCCCGGCCCGAGCCGTGGAGCATCAGGCCGTAGGACGCGGCCAGCAGCACCTCGAAGAACACGAACAGGTTGAACAGATCTGCGGTGAGGAAGGCGCCGTAGAGGCCCATCAACTGGATCTGGAACAGCGCATGGAAACTGGTGCCGGCGCGGTCCCAGCGAGCCATGGCGAACAGCAGGGCGCTGACGCCAATGATCCCGGTGAGCACCAGCATCAGGGCCGACAGCTGATCCACCACCAGCACGATGCCGAATGGCACCTGCCAATTGCCTGGCAGGTACACGCCGATGGAGGCCGGGCCGCCTTTTTGCGTCCAGTACAGCATCAGCATCGCGATGCCCAGGCCGGTCATGCTCGACAGCAGGTTGATCTTGGCCTTGAGCGGGCGGTGTTTCTCGCCCAGCATCATCATCAACGCGGCAGTCAGCAACGGCAGCAGGATCGGCGCGATGATCAGTTGGTTCATCCAGCTCATTCCTTGGGCTCCCGGCCGTCCACATGGTCAGTGCCGGTCAGGCCCCGGGAGGCCAGCAGCACCACCAGGAACAGCGCCGTCATGGCGAAGCTGATCACGATCGCCGTCAGCACCAGGGCCTGGGGCAGGGGATCGGTGTAATGGAGCAGGTCCTGAGGCACGCCGTCCTTGATGATCGGCTCCTTGCCGATAAACAGGCTGCCCATGCTGAAGATGAACAGGTTCACCCCATACGACAACAGGCACAGGCCCATCACCACCTGGAACGTCCGTGGCCGCAGCACCAGCCAGACGCCGGAGGCCGCCAGGACCCCAATGGCAATTGCGATGACTTCTTCCATCAGGCGGCAGCTCCTTGTGCGGGTGTGGCGGCGGCTTTCGCCTGGTTGCCGGGTTTATGGGCCCGCACCGATTGGTGACCAAGGGCGGTGAGCATCAGCAGAGTCGAGCCGACCACCATGGCGTACACGCCGACGTCGAAGAACAGCGCGCTGGCGATATGAATATCGCCCAGCACCGGCAGGCTCAGGTGCAGGGTGCTGGTGGTGAGGAACGGATAGCCGAAGAACAGCGCGCCAAGCCCGGTCAAGGTTGCCGACAACAGGCCGAACCCCATCCAGCGCATCGGCCGCAGGTTCATCTGGGCCTCGACCCACTGGGTACCGGCGACCATGTATTGCAGGATAAACGCCACCGACATCACCAGGCCGGCGACAAACCCGCCACCCGGCTGGTTGTGGCCGCGCATAAACAGGTAGAACGACACCACCAGGGCAATCGGCAGCAGCAGGCGCACCAGTACCGCGGGCACCATCATGAAGCCCAGGGCGGTGTCGCTGGCCTGGCGCGGGTTGACCAGGTCGGTGTCCACATCCGGTGCCAGCAGGCGCTGTTGCGCGGGCAGTTGCTCGCTTTCCTTGGGCGGACGGAAGCGCCGTAGCAGCGCATACACCGTCAAGGCCACGGCGCCCAGCACGGTGATTTCGCCCAGGGTATCGAAGCCCCGGAAGTCGACGAGCATCACATTCACCACATTGCTGCCGCCGCCTTCCGGCAGGGCGCGGCTGAGGTAGAACGAGGAAATGTCGTTGGGGGTCTGGCGGGTCAGCATCGCATAGGACAACAGCGCCATGCCGCCACCGACCACCGTGGACAGCAGCAAGTCGCGCAGCCGGCGAATGCGTGCCTTGCGCAACGAACTGGGGAGTGGCGAGACCTCTTCGATCCGTCGTGGCAACCAACGCAGGCCCAGCAGGATCAGGACCGTGGTTACCACCTCGACCACCAGTTGCGTCAACGCCAGGTCTGGCGCGGAGAACCAGACAAAGGTCACGCAGGTCATCAGGCCGCAGACGCTGACCATGGTCAGGGCCGCCAGCCGGTGATACTTGGCTTGCCAGGCGGCGCCCAGGGCGCAAGCAATCGCCAGCAGCCACAGGGTGACGAACACGATGGAACCCGGGATTTTCGGCCGGTCGCCCCAGCTCAGGCTGTTGCCCAGCATGGGGATCATCCCGGCGATCACCGCCACCAGCACCAGCAGGAACAACTGGGTCTGCAGGCGCTTGGTGCTGATGCGTTTCTCGATCTTGCGTACGCCGCGCATCATCACCACCAGGCAGCGTTCGAACATGCGCTTGCCATTGAAGTAGCTGATGATCGGCGGGTACTTGAAGCGCCCGCGCTTGAGTTGCTTGCGCAGCAGCAGGTACAGGACCACGCCACCGGTCATGGCCACCAGGCTCATGATCATCGGTGCGTTCCAGCCGTGCCAGATCGCCAGGCTGTACTCGGGCAATACGCCGCCGACCACCGGCAGGGCGGCAGCGGCGAGGATCGAGCCCACCACCTGGGCCGGGAAGATCCCCACCAGCAGGCAGGTAAACACCAGCAATTCCACCGGGGCACGCATCCAGCGCGGCGGTTCGTGGGGCGTGTGCGGCAGGTCGGTGGCGGCCGGGCCGAAGAACACATCCACGGTGAAGCGCAGGGCATAGGCCACGCTGAAGGTACCGGCGATGGTTGCGATCACCGGCAGGGCGATTTCCACCCATTGGGTGGAGGAGATAAACACGGTTTCGGCGAAGAACATTTCCTTGGACAGGAAGCCATTGAGCAATGGCACCCCGGCCATGGAGGCGCTGGCGACCATGGCCAGGGTCGCGGTAAACGGGATCAGGCGTACCAGGCCGCTGAGCTTGCGGATATCCCGGGTGCCGCTTTCGTGGTCGATGATGCCCGCAGCCATGAACAGCGAGGCCTTGAATGTGGCGTGGTTGAGGATATGGAACACTGCCGCGACGGCGGCCAGCGGGCTGTTGAGGCCCAGCAGCAGGGTGATCAGGCCCAGGTGGCTGATGGTGGAGTAGGCCAGCAGGCCCTTGAGGTCGTTCTGGAACATCGCGCAGTACGCGCCGAGCAACAGGGTCAGGGCGCCGGCGCCACCGACTATCCAGAACCACTCTTCGCTGCCCGACAACGAAGGCCACAGGCGGGCCAGCAGGAACACGCCGGCCTTCACCATCGTGGCCGAGTGCAGGTAGGCCGACACGGGAGTCGGTGCGGCCATGGCGTGGGGGAGCCAGAAGTGGAAGGGGAATTGCGCGCTTTTGCTCAGGGCGCCGATCAGGATCAGCGCCAGCAGAATGGGGTAGAGGGAGTGGGCACGGATCTGGTCACCGGCGGCGAGCACCTGGTCCAGGTCGTAACTGCCGACGACATGGCCGAGCAGCATCACCCCCGCGAGCAGGCACAACCCCCCCGCACCAGTCACCATCAGCGCCATATAGGCGCCACGGCGGGCATCGGAACGGTGGTGCCAATAGCCGATCAACAGGAACGAGAACAGGCTGGTCAGTTCCCAGAAAAACACGATCTGGATCAGGTTGCCGGAGATCACCAACCCGAGCATCGCGCCCATGAACGCCAGGAAAAACGCGAAGAAACGCGGCACCGGGTCATCCGGCGACATGTAATAACGGGCGTACAAAGACACCAGGCTGCCGATACCCAATACCAGCATCGAGAACAGCCAGGCAAAGCCATCCATGCGCAACACGAAGTTCATGCCCAGGCTGGGCAGCCAGGAGAACTCTTCGCGGATCACGCCACCGTCGGCGATCTGTGGGTAGAGCAGGGCGACTTGTACAGTACCGACCAGGGCCACAAGGCCGGCCAGCAGGGATTCAGTGTTACGTGCGTTGTGCGGCAGCAAGGCCGCCAGACAACTGCCGATGAAAGGCAGAAGCAGTAGAACTATCAGGGACATAGGCTTCTAATCTGCGGTGGTTTGGGATGCATCATACGTGCCGGAAACCGGATTACCAAACGGCAACCTGTGGCAGGATCCTACAAGATGGACCGAAAACGCCCATCTGTCCCTGTAGGAACGAGCTTGCTCGCGAAAAACCTCAGAGCGCTGCGGCGCATCAGCTTACCCGCGTCATCGTTAACGCTCTTCGCGAGCAAGCTCGCTCCTACCATTGGATTTCTGTTGCCGGGTTTTCATCTCGCTGACAATCACCGCCGCCACAATCAACACCGCCCCGAGCATTGCAATTGGCGGGAAGCGCTCACCGGCGATCCGCCCGATCACCCCGGCCCATACCGGTTCACCGGCATAGATCAGAGTGGCGCGGGTCGGCGAGACGCTTTTCTGCGCCCAGTTCATCGCCAGTTGAATCACCGCACTGGTCAGGCCCAGGCCCACCGCGCTGAACAGCAGTACCCATGAAAAGTCCGGCAATGCCTCGCCCGTCGGTACTACCAGCAGGAACGAAAGAAGCGACGCAGTGGCCAGTTGCACCACCGTCACCCTGCGCACATCCACCTGGCCGGCATAGGCGCTGATCAGGATGATTTCGGCGGCAATCGCAATGGCGCCGATCAGGGTGGCAATTTCGCCGGGGCTGAAATTCAGCGATGCGCCGGCCGGCCCCGTCAGCAGCATCAAGCCGGCGAAGGCCAGCATTATGCCAATACTCGGCATCAACCCCGGACGGCGTCCCAGCACCAGCCATTGCAGCAGTGGCACAAACGGCACGTAGAGCGCGGTGATAAACGCTGACTGGCTGCTGAGGATGGTCTGCAGGCCAATGGTTTGCAGGCCATAGCCAAACATGATCGCCGTGCCGATGAACGCGCCGGCCTTGAGCTCGAATCGCGTCAGGCCACGCAGGTTGCGCAGGGAAAACAGGCCGACCACCAGCGCCGCCGCGGCAAAACGCAGGCCGACGAAGAACATCGGCCCACTGACGGTCATGGCGTGTTGCACGAGGATAAAGGTGCCGCCCCAGATCATGGTGATCAGCACCAGCACGCATTCGGCTTTGCTGAAGCGGGAAAACAGCGGGGAGGCGGTCGAGGTGGTCATGGCGGCTCTGGTCTTGCACAGGAAGGGCGCGGAACGCACAATGCGCCGCAGCTGGGCAGTATACTGCGCAAACCCACCGAGTGAGCAATATAGTGCACAAAGAAAATTCGCAACGAGCTTCGGTTCTGCAGCACGTCAGCCAGAATGTTCGTCGCCTGCGTCACGCCGCCGAACTGAGCCAGACCGCCCTGGCGGAAAAATCCGGGGTCAGCCGGCGCATGTTGGTGGCCATCGAGGCGGGTGAAAAGAACGTCAGCCTGTCCACCCTCGACCGCGTGGCCGAAGCCCTGGACGTGGCCTTCAGCGACCTGATCCAGGCGCCCGACGCCCGTGACCACAGCCGCATCAACGAACTGGCCTGGGCCGGCGAAATCGAGGGCAGCAAGGCCGTATTACTGGCCAAGGCCACCGCCCGGCGCGAGGTCGAGCTGTGGGAGTGGCGTCTGGAACCGGGCGACCGCTATTGCCCGGATCCCGACCTGGAGGGTTGGAGCGAACAGTTGTTCGTGTTCGAAGGCAGCCTGACCCTGGTGGTGGACGACGTCGAAACCATCATCGCCGCCGGTGAGTTCTTCATGTTTCCCAGCCACCAGCCCCATGCCTATCGCAATGAGGGGCCTGTGGCGGTGCGGTTTATCCGCAATGTGGTGATCTAGACCCACACATCATTGAGCATGGTCCGCTCGCCGCCCTGATCGCCGGTATTCAACACCCCACAGGGCTCGACCAGCAGTAATTTCACCTCGCCTTCGGCATACGGCTTGTGTTCCACGCCCTTGGGCACCACGAACATCTCGCCGGCGCCGATCTGTACCGCGCCATCGCGAAAATCAATACGCAGCACGCCATCGAGGACGATAAACGTCTCATCGGTATCCGCGTGGCTGTGCCAGACAAAATCCCCCTCGATCTTTACCACCTTGAATTGGTAGTCGTTCATCTGTGCGACGACCTTGGGCGTCCATTGCTCGCTGAACAGGCTGTATTTGTGCGCAAAGTTGATGGCGGTGTAGGCGGGCATGGCAGTCATCTCAGTTGATTCGGGAAAGGCCTGACCTTAAGTGCAGCGCGAAAACCGGTATTGAATGATCGTGCGATTGTCAGCTCAATAGAAACGTTATATTGTATCTATCAATAACGATTCTCATGTGCCGCCAAGCCTGAGGTCGGCTTGTTTATTTTCGGCTCAAGGGATTGCAGATGAACCAGTTGCACGGGATAGCTCCGCGGTTTTCAACATTGTTAGTGGCGGGCGTGCTGTCCTCGCTTCCCGGCGTGCCCGTAGCGGCGCAGGAACGCGAAGAGTCAGTCACCGAACTTGAAGCCACCCAAGTCAGCGCGCCGCTGAACAAGGCGCTGGAGGTCAATGCCGGTGGTTTCGGCGCCAAGGACGCCATGGAAATCCCCCTGGCCATCCAGAGCTATTCCAGCAAGACCATCGCCGATAGCTCCGCGCGCACCGCCGTGGATGTGCTGAGCCTCGACCCTTCGGTGCTCAGCTCGTCTGGCGGCAGCGGCTTTGACAACTTCCGCCTGCGCGGCTTTGCCATGGATAACTTCAACACCATCCGCCGCGACGGCCTGACCCTGGCCCCGCACCACGATGTGCCCCTGGAAAACGTCGAGCGCATCGATGTGCTCAAGGGCCCGTCGGGTTTCCTCTACGGCTTCAACTCGCCGGGCGGCACCATCAACTACATCCTCAAGCGCCCGACCCTGGAGCCGCTGCTCAATGTCAGCGTACAGGGCTCGTCATTGCTCGGCCGCTACGTGGCGATTGATACCAGTGACTCATTCAACGACGGCGCCTTTGGTTATCGCCTGAATGCCGGCTACGAAAAAAACGGTGACTTCGATCACGCCCGCGACATGGAGCGCAAGTTTATCGGCCTGGCCACCGACTTTCGCTTGAGCGACCGTGCGCTGTTGCAACTGAACGCCGACTGGTCACGCAAGTCCACGGTCTCCGACCCGTTGCTGCGTGCCGACCAGAGTGGCCGGGCCAACCCGCTGGACCCCTCCAGCTATGTACTGCCGCCCAAGGTCAATCGCCGGGATCTGCTGACCGGGTCCTGGTTCCGTCACCAGACCGAGGGCGCCAACCTTGACGCCAAGCTCGAGTACGAACTGGATGACAACTGGACCTCCGTGACCCAGGGCAACTACTCTCGGGTCGAGCGCCATGGCGGCTACAACGATCTGTTCGGGATCAAGCCCAACGGGGACATTGGCTCGGCCGACTTTTACGTGTCCCGTGGTGAAGTGTTCAGCACCTGGTCGCTGCAGTCTTACCTGGCCGGCAAGTTCGCCACCGGCAACATCTACCACGACGTGTTCTTTGGCACCGGCTACAAACAGTTCAAGGATGTCAGCCCGTTCTGGGATTCGGTGGACAGCGGCACTGCGGGCATTGGCATCGGCGACGTCTCGGTAGGCAACATCCTGCACCCGGTCAACCCGCCCAAGTGGCATTTCGGCCCGGAGCGGCCCACCGACTTTGTGTCCTCCATCAAGGAAACCTCGGTCTTTGCCAGCGACCTGATTTCCCTCACCGAACAATTCCAGGTGATGCTCGGCGGGCGTTATATCTGGTACCGCGCCGATGAGCTGTCGGCCATCGCGCCCTCGCAAAGCCATAACGTGTTCGTGCCCAGCGCCGCGCTGATCTACCGGCCGTGGGACAGCCTGATGACGTACGTCAGCTACTCCAAAGGCTTTGAAAAGGGTGACTACGCACCCTACAACGCGAGCAACGCCAACCAGCCCACCGATGCCATCGAGTCCAAGCAGTACGAGGTAGGCCTGAAGCTGGACCTCAATGAGCGCCTGAACCTGGGCCTGGCGGTGTTCGATATCCGGCGCCGGGCCAGTTACCTGAACACCAGCAACACCTATGTCAGCAACGGCGAATACCATCACCGTGGCGCCGAGTTGACCCTGTCCAACCGCGTCACCGATGCCCTGACCCTCACCGCCAATGCGGCTTACCTGTCCACGCGCATGGAAGATGTCGATGACGTCACGGTAGAAGGCAAGCGCACCGAAAGCGTGCCCAAGTGGAAAGGCGCGGTCGGTGCCCTGTATAGGGTGGCCGCCGTGCCCGGCCTATCGTTGGACAGCACCGTCAGCTATGTCGGCAGCCGCCCGGTGGATGCGCAGAACAGCGGCTACATCCCCAGCTATACCTTGCTCGACGCCGGTGTCAGCTACCGCTCGAAACTGGCGGATACCCCCGTGACCTACCGCCTGCACGGCAAGAACCTGACCAACAAGTACTACTACGCCAGTGCCTACTATCAAGGCGGGCTGGATGTAGGGCGTGAGCGCGAAGTATTCCTCTCGGCCAAGTTCGAGTTCTAGAACCATGACTTATTCCAGCTCATTGCCCGGCCTGCGCCACCTGTGGGTCGAGCGCTTGCTTGAGCAGCATCCGGGCACGTTGACCGAGCTGGTTGACGGTCTCGGCTCGCCGCTGCATCTGCTGTGCCCGCAGGTATTCCACGCCAATGTCGAAGCCTTCCAGCACAGCTTTACCCAGGCCCAGACGCGCGGCAGCCTGTTGTTTGCGAAGAAGGCCAATAAGGCCAACTGCTTTATCCAGGCCTGCGCCCAGTGTGCGATTGGCGTGGATGTAGCCAGCGTCGGTGAGCTGCAAAAGGCCCTGGCGGGCGGGGTCGCCGGCAGTGATATCGGCGTGTCCGGCCCGCGCAAGAGCGATCAATTGCTGGGGCTGAGCCTGAGCCATCAATGCCTGTTGGCGGTGGACTCCCTGGAGGAACTGCTGCGTATCCAACAGCTGGCCCAATCCCTGCGACAACGGGCGCATCTGTTGCTGCGTTATTGCCCCAGCAACCAGCCCCACAGCCGTTTCGGCCTCAATGCGCGGGAGTGCGACCAGGCCTTGATGTTCTGCCGCCAACATGCGGCGAACCTGGACCTGCAAGGCTTTTCTTTTCACCTGAGCGGCTACGACAGCGAACAGCGTGCGCAAGTCGCCAGCCACCTGGTCGACCTGTGCCTGGCCAGTGAGTTGGACAATTGCCGCACCGTCAACCTGGGCGGTGGTTTTGCCGTGCGCTATGTCGACCCGGCGCAATGGCAGGCCTTTATGGCCGAGGACTGCGCCGAGCGCTATCACAGCGACAAGGGCTTCGCCGGTTTCTACCCCTATGGTGCGCCGCGTGCCGGCGCCGAGGCCCTCGACGACATCCTTGCCACACCCGTCAGCCCCGGCCTGAGCCTGGCGCAAAAAGTCATCGAATACGGCGTGCGGCTGCTCATCGAACCCGGCCGCGCCTTGCTCGACCAGGCCGGCATCAGCGTGTTCCGCGTGCAGGGTGTCAAGGACCGCAGCGCCAGCGACGGCTATGCGCTGGTCACTGTGCAGGGCAGCAGCTTCAACCTCTCCGAGCAGTGGTTCAACAGCGAATTTTTGCCCGACCCACTGTTGCTGCCGGCCACACCGCGGGCGCGGTCGCCCTTTGTCGCCTGCATCGGCGGGGCCACCTGCCTGGAGTCAGACATGCTGACCTGGCGCAAGGTCGCCTTCGATTACCCGATCCAGGCGGGTGACTTGCTTATCTACCTCAATACCGCCGGCTATCAGATGGACTCCAACGAGTCGCCCTTTCACGAAGCCCCCTTGCCACACAAAGTGGTGCTGGAGCTGCGTAACCGACACCTGCGCTGGAAGCTGGACAGCCTGGCTTGAGCGTGCAAACCCTTCCACAAGGAGTCTTGAGTGAACAGTTTGAAAAAAGCTGCGGCCCCCGCCGATCTATGGGTGCTCCCCCAGGCCGCGCTCGAAGACCTGGGCGTGAGTTACCGCGAAGTCCTGCAGGTGGTCGAGCAGGCGTACAAGGCCTTGCGCAGCGGCGATTCGCAGAACCCGCTCAAGACCGTTGTCGAGCCGGCTGACCGCCACTCCATCAGCTACTCGATGGTCGGCCGCGATGGCGCCAGCCACACGGTGGGCTTCAAGGTGGTGTACGAACACGATCCGCAACGCACCCGCGATGCCTATCAGTTCCACTCGTTTATCTTCCTGTGTGATGACCGCACCGGCCACCCGATTGCCCTGATGGACGTGGTCAAGCTCGGCCCGCTGCGCACCTCGGCGACCTCGGCACTGATGGCCAGGGCTGCGTGCCCGGATGCTCGCACGGCGCTGGTGGTGGGTACCGGTGTGCAAGGCCAGATCGCCTTGCCGATGTTGCTGGCGGCCATGCCTGACCTGGAGCACTTGTATGTCTACGGGCACTACGCCGAGGGCTTGCGTGCGGTGCGCGAAAACCTGCACAAACACTACCCGCTGCGCGATGTGATCGTGGTCGATGACCTGCAGGCTGCGGCGGGCGAGGCCGATATCATCCTCGGCGTGGCCGGGCTTTCGGCGCGCCAGCAAGTACAGCGTGCCTGGCTCAAGCCAGGCGCGGTGGCGGTGCTGGTGGGCTATGGCATCGATGCCGACGTGCTGCACGGCGCCGACTACCGCATCGCCACCGATACCGCGCAAATGCAGGTCACCAGCGCCGACCTGGCGGCCGCCGATGGCAGCCTGCCTGAGGTGGACGCCGAACTGCCGGATATCCTTCTGGGCCGGGCGCCCGCACGGCGCCATCCCGATGATGTGGTGTTTGCCTACAACAGCGGCATGGTGGTGACCGATGTCGCCCTCGGCCGCTTGATGGCCGATCGCGCGCTGGCGCAGAACCGCGGGCAGAGGGTCCAGCTATGGTCGGCCTGAATGCCGCACAACCCGGCGCCTGGCGCGCCGACAGCCGGGCGCTGCTGTTGCTGGCACTGCCGCTGATCCTGACCAACCTGGCGTATGTGGCCCTGACCACCATCGATATCGTGGTGCTCGGCACCCTGGGCGCCAAGGAGTTGGCCGCCGGTGGCCTGGCGCTCGCACTGTTCAACCAGTTGCGCACCACCGGCACCGGGCTGGTCACGGGCGTCAGCAACCTGGTGGCGCAAGCCAACGCAAGGGGCGATGAGGCCCAAGTGCGTGCGCTGCTGGTGGCGGGCCTGTTCTGGGCCACCGTCAGTGGCCTGGTGTTTATGGGCGTATTGTTGGCATTGCGCCAACCACTGACATGGCTCGGCCAGGACGCCAGCGTAGTGGCCGGTGCCATGGACTTCCTATTGATTATTGCCCCTGGCCTGTTGCCGTGCCTGTGGTTCCAGGCGCTGCGCCACTTCACGGTCGGCCTCAAATTCCCCGGCCCGTTGCTGGCGATCACCTTGGTGTCGATCGTTCTCACGGCGGCCCTGAACTACGTGCTGGTGTTCGGCAAACTGGGCCTGCCCGCCTATGGGCTGGCGGGGGTGGCGATCACCAGCGCGGTGGTGTTCTTGCTGTCGTTCCTGATGTTCCTCGCGGTAGTACTGACCCATCGGCGCCTGGCCGGTTACTTCACGCTTGCGCACTTGCGCTTTTCGCCGGACGCGCTCAAGGCCGTGTGGAAGCTCGGCCTGCCGATTGCCGGGACCTACGCCAGCGAGGCTGGGTTCTTCAGCGTGCTGACCTTGCTGATCGGCACCCTGGGCATGGAAGCGCTGGCGGCGCAGACGGTGCTCAACCAGATCATCTACATCGTGTTCATGTTCTCGGCGGGGATCTCCCATGCCGCTTCCATCCATATCAGCGAGGCCTGCGGCACCGGGCAGTATCAGCGCGCCCGGCAACTGGGGCGCCTGGGGCTGGGCCTCGGGGTGCTGGTGATGCTGCTGTTTGCGATTCCCTACGCGCTGCTGCCCGAACAGGTGATCGGCCTGTTTATCAGCACCGAACACGCCAACAACCTGGATGCCGTGCGCCTGGCGACCACCGGTTTGTTGATCGCCATCGTCCTGCAGGTGTTCGACGCCAGCCAGAACATCGGCAACGGCATCCTGCGCGGCATTGGCGATACGGCGGGGCCGCTACGGATTTCACTGTTCGGCTACTGGCTGGTGGGCCTGCCCGCTGCCTGGTTGCTGGGCATTGTCAGCCCTTACGGGATCTTTGGCGTATGGGCCGGTTTGGCGATTGGCCTAGCGGCCACGGCGTTGCTGCTGATCGTCTCGTTTGAACGGCAACTCAAGGCGCTGGACCGCGCGGGCGCCATCGCACTGTCATAACAAGGAGGTGTTCCATGCATCAAGACAACCCCGCACAGCGCATTGAGGCGCTGGTGCGGCCCAGTGTGCGGCGCTTGCCCCTGTATGATCCGGGCGCCGATCCACGTCAGTTGGGTACGCCCACGGTGACCAAACTGTCCAACTGCGAAAACCCGCTGGGCATGTCGCCGGCAGCCGCGGCAATGCTTGCGCAACAGGGCGGGGCAGGGCTTGCGCGCTACCCCGACCCCACAGGCCGTGCGCTGCGGCAACTGATCGGCGGGCATTTGGATGTGGATCCCGCCAGGCTGATTCTCGGCAATGGCTCAGAAAACATCCTCGAGCTGTTGTGCCTGGCGCTGCTTGATCCCCAGGATCGGGTAGTCACCCAGCAACCCTGTTTCAGCCTGCATGAAAGCCTGCCGCTGATGATGGGCGCGACGGTGGACAAGGTGCCGCTCAACCCGGACTTCAGCGTCAACCTGCACGCCTGGAACACGGCGCTCAAGCAACCGGCCAAGCTGTTGATGCTCAGCACCCCCTGCAATCCGGTGGGCACGGCGCTGTCCAGTGCCGAGCTGACGGCCCTGATTGCCGCCGCCCATCCCGACACCTTGCTGGTGATCGACGAGGCGTACTTCGAGTTCGTCGAGGACGGCGCCGATGCCCTGGCGATCCTCGGCGCACAGTCGCGGCCGTGGATCATCCTGCGCACGTTCTCCAAGGCCTATGGGTTGGCAGGGCTGCGGATCGGTTATGGCATCGCTTCGCACCCCAGCCTCATCGATGCGCTGCACCGGGTGCGCACGCCGTACAACGTCAATCAAGCGGCCCAAGAGGCGGCCAAGGCCGCCTGGCTCGACCCGCACCATGTGAAGCGCAGCCGCGAGTTTGTCGCCAGCGAGCGCCGACGCCTGACTGAAGGGTTGCAGGCTGCGGGGTTTCGTGTGGCGCCGTCCCAGGCCAATTTCCTGTTTATCGATACCGCCTGCAACGCCCTGGAAGTGGTCGACGAACTGCTCAAGGACGGGATCATCGTCAAGGCCTGGCGCGAGCCTGGGTACAGCGGTTTCATCCGCGTGTCCCTGGGCCTGGCCCACGAAAACCAGGCGTTTCTCGCCAGCCTGCAACGCGCCGTCACGGCCCTGGCCGGATAAGCGCCGCGCCGGTTTTTCATACTGCCCAGAGGTTGCCATGATCAACACTTGCCTGTCCGAGCTGATCGGCGATACGCCGCTGCTCAAATTGTGCGTCACCGAAAACGGCAGCTGCGTGCTGCTCAAATTGGAGCAATTCAACCCCACCGGCACCGCCAAGATCCGCATGGCCCGGCAGATGCTCGACGAGGCGCAGGCCTCGGGGCAGCTCAAGCCAGGTGGGCGGATTGTCGAGTCGACCTCGGGCAACACCGGGTTGGGCCTGGCGTTGCTGGCTGCCGAGCGAGGTTACCGCTTCACTGCGGTGGTCGACGAACACGCCAGCCCCGACAAACTGCTTGCGATGCAAGCCTTTGGTGCGCAACTGGTGCGGGTCGGCGACCCCGGTGGCGGGCTGGCCACCGCCGACCGCGATGCCACGGCCGAGCGCATCGCCGTTGAGCAGGGCGCCTACTGGACCCGCCAGCATCACAACCCGGCCAATGCCAACGGCTACACGCAACTGGCCGAGGAACTGCGCGCGGTGCTTGGCGATGAAGTCCACTACCTGGTGGGCGCCGTGGGCACCGGTGGCTCGCTGTGCGGCACCGCGCGCGCCTTGAAACGCCATGCCCACAGCCTGCAAGTGATCGGTGTCGAACCCTGCGGCTCGGTGATCTTCGGCGGCCCCGGTGCGCCGTATCACCAGTCCGGCACCGGCACCCCACAAGGCGCAGAAATCGGTGCCGTGGTCGACTACGCACTGATCGACAAAGGTCTTACCGTCAGTGATGCCCAGGCCTTTGAGACCGCGCGCTACCTGGCCCGGCATTACGGCCTGCTGCTGGGCGGTTCGGCAGGCGGAGTTATCTACCAGGCCCTGCGCGAGGCACGGCACGCGCCGGCCCACAGTGTGATCGTGGCGCTGGTGTGCGATGGCGGCGAAAAATACCTCGATACGGTGTTCAACGACCAATGGATGGCAGAACGGCAGTTGCTGGCGCCCCAGGTGCATCGCGAACTGGAGCAGTGGTTGGGCGCGCTGCCCCAGCTCAAGCAGCAAGCCTAGCGGCTTGCCTGGGGCGCCGGCCTTCGCTACTGTGGCGCCCCGCCCGCGTGAGCCCCGCCATGAGTGACACCACTGTCGAACTGATCCAAACCGGCCCGGAACAGGCCGAACTGATCTGCAACCTCTACCAGTTTTATGCCTATGAATCCTCGGATTGGGAACAGGAAGATGTCGAGCAGGACGGCCGCTTCTACATCCATGAAGAACACCTGGCGCGCTACTGGCAAGAGCCGCAGTGGAGCGCCAATCTGCTGTTGGTGGACGGCTACATCGCCGGATTCCTGCTGATCGAGCGCAGCGAGCTGCCGGGGATCAACGCCCTGGAGCTGGCCGACCTGTTTATCCTCAAACGCTACCGACGCAAGGGCATAGGCCGTGCCCTGGCCACCCAGGTACTGACCAGCGGCGAGGCTGACTGGCTGGTGCGTTTCTACGACCAGGACGAAGCCTCCCAGGCGTTCTGGCGCAGTGTGCTGGACAACCTGCCGCGCCCGGTGCAGGCCATTGAGTTGGATGACGAACCGCAGTTGTTGAGCTTTTTGGTAACCCGGGCGGTGGTTCACTGACCTGTGGGAGCGGGTAGGTGTTTGTCTGGATTACCGCCGATTGACTTCGGTTGAACGGTGGGGCGGCTATGCTGGTCAACTGACCTTCAATGTCGATGCAAACAGGTGACCGCAATGGCCAAGACTTACAGCTACGCCGCCCGTGACGCCAAGGATGCCCTCAAACCCTTTACCTTCGAGCGCCGTGCCCCCGGTGCTGACGATGTACAGATCGATATCCTCTATTGCGGGGTGTGCCACTCCGACTTGCACACGGTACGCAACGAGTGGAACAACACCCTCTATCCGTCGGTGCCGGGCCATGAAATTGTTGGCCGGGTGACAGCGGTGGGGGCCAATGTCAGCCGCTTCAAGGTCGGCGACCTGGCTGGCGTCGGTTGTATGGTCGACAGCTGCCAGCACTGCGAATCCTGCGCCGAGGGCGAGGAGCAGTACTGCGAGAGCGGCTTTACCGGCACCTACAACGGTCCGGTGTTTGGTGGCGAGAACACCTTTGGCGGTTACTCGGACAACATCGTGGTCAAGGAGAAGTTCGTCCTGCGCATCTCCCACGACGAGGCGCAACTGGCGGCCGTGGCGCCGCTGTTGTGTGCCGGCATCACCACCTATTCGCCGCTGCACCACTGGAAGGTCGGGCCTGGGCAGAAGGTCGGCGTGGTCGGCCTCGGTGGCCTGGGGCATATGGCGGTGAAAATCGCCCATGCCATGGGCGCCCACGTGGTGTTGTTCACCACCTCCCCGAACAAGCGCGAAGACGGCCTGCGCCTCGGGGCCGACGAAGTGGTGGTGTCGAAGAACCCGGACGAAATGGCCAAGGTCGCCAACAGCCTGGACTTCATCCTCAATACCGTGGCCGCGCCCCATGACCTGGACGCGTTCCTCAACCTGCTCAAGCGCGACGGCACCATGACCCTGGTGGGCGCACCGGACAGCCCGCACCCATCGCCCACGGTATTCAACCTGATCTTCAAGCGCCGCAGCCTGGCCGGCTCATTGATAGGTGGCATCCAGGAGACCCAGGACATGCTGGACTTCTGCGCGCGGCACGGCATCGTCTCAGAGATCGAGATGATTGATATCCAGGGCATCAACGAATCCTATGAGCGCATGCTCAAGGGCGATGTGAAATACCGCTTCGTGATCGATATGGACAGCCTCAAGCGCGAGATCCACGCGGCCTGACAGCCCTCCAGGAAGCCCGCTGTGGTGCTAGGGCTTTTCGTGGCGAGGGGGCTTGTCCCCCGCTGGGCTGCGCAGCAGCCCCAAAACCTGCTATCTCGGTTTATCTGATAGACCGGGGTGAGGCTTATTGGGGCTGCTGCGCAGCCCAGCGGGGGCGATACGGCGTTCCGGCAAGCCCCCTCGCCACAGCAGGCCCTCTGGCCACAAGCCCCCAGCCACAACCGGCCAGCCGCCACTCAGCGGGCGCTATAGGGCAACAGAAACGCCACGCTAAGCCCCGCCAGCGAAATCAAGCCAAACCACGCCACTGGGCCCATGGCCCAGCCCCACACCTGCACACTCACGGCAAAGCTGGCCGCCAGCAGCACCCAGCCCATGCCCCGCAAGCCACGCCGCAGCATGGGCGAGGGCAGGCGGTGCCAGAGCTGTTTGTAGTGCCGTTCCAAACCTAGGCATAAGCCCAGCATTCCACCGCAGGCCAGCAACAAGGCGGCTATCAATGCCATCTCAGTTGACCTGCGCTACAGGTTGCTTGCCCACGCGCCGTGGGGCGCGCTCCTTGGGCGCCTGGTACAGCTTCCAGCACGGCCAGGCCAGCAGCAGGCCGAGGGCGACGCTGGTCAATTCCAGGTAGAGGTAATCACCCAAGCTTTCCCCCAGCAGGCTCAGGGCCGGCAGGCTGATACACAGGGCGGCGGCCAGGCCCAACTGTTCGCGCCAGGCACTGCGCCAGGGGCGGATGATCGCGTGGCCCAGGCTCAGCAACCACACCAGGAAAAACACCCGCACCTCCCAGCCACCGCGCTGGGCCAGTTCCACCGGCAGCAAGCGGTTGGCCCACAGGAAGGCCACGCACGCCACTATCAACCCGGCCACCACCGCCACATTCAGGCGTTCGGCGATGTGGTAGAGCAGGGCGCCCACAGCCCCTTCGCCATCGTGGCGCCGACGGCGCTTGACGGTAAACAGCACCACCCCGGTCGCGAGCATCGCGCAACTGGCCAGGCCGCAGACAAAGTACAGCCAGCGCATGGAGTAGCCACCAAACTGGGCAAAGTGCAGGCCGGCCATGACTTTTTGGGTCAGCAGGCTTGGTCGGCTGACGGCGGGTTGGCGCAGGACTTCACCGCTGACCCCGTCAAACAGCATGCTCTGGCCCTTGGTCAGTTCGATGCGATTGCCCAGCACCGGGCGCGCCTCGATCCGCGCGTTGCTGCGCCCTGGGTTGTGGATCGACAGACTGGACACCGGCCCCATGGCTCGCTCGGCCTCGGCCAGCAGGGGCTCAAGCGCGGTCAACTCGGCCGCCTCGCTGCGCGTGGGGCGTTCGCCGCGCACCTGCTGTTCGGCGGGCGCACCCCGCAGGGCGCGGCCCAGGTTGTCGCGATCGCCATCGAACAGCGCATCCACCGCCGCCGGCATGTAGATCAGGTAGAAAATCACCAGCCCGGTATAGGTGATCATCAGGTGAAAGGGCAGTACCAGCACTGCCGTCGCATTATGCGCATCCAGCCACGAACGCTGGCCCTTGGCGGGACGGAAGGTGAAGAAGTCCTTGAAGAACTTCTTGTGAATCACAATCCCGCTGATCAGCGCCACCAGCATCGCTATGGCGGCCAGCCCGACGGTCCAGATCCCCAGGTCACGGGGCAGGTTGAGGGTGAAGTGGAAGCGGAAGAAGAACCCGCCACCGGCCGTTTCGCGCACGGCCAGGGGCTCGCCGGTGCGCGGGTCGAGCGCGGTGCCGCCGCCACGGCGTTGTTCGCCGGCCGATACCGTCAGGGTGTCGGAGCGCTCGCCAGGCAAGCCGATGTTCCAGGTCTTCGCCTCGGGATGCTGGCGCGCCAGATAACCGAGGGCCTGTTGCGCGGCGGCGCTTTGCGACAGGCTGGTGGCGGGGATTTCCGGGCGCATCCAGCCGTCGATTTCCTTGTCGAACACCGCCAGGGTGCCGGTCAGGAAGATCGCAAACAGCAACCAGCCAAAAATCAGCCCGCTCCAGGTGTGCAGCCAGGCCATGGATTGGGTCAGGGTCTTGTGTTTCATCCCAGCACCTCGCGCCATTGTGGCCAGAAGCCGATGGCGGCCAATGGCAGCGCCAGGGCCATCCCGGCCCAGGCGCGCCAGGCGTTGCGACAGGCGAAGGTCCAGAGAATCGCCAGGGTATAGATCAGGAAGGAGGGCAGGCTGGCGACCACCAGCGCGTCGACCTTGTCCATGGGCAACAGGCGCGCCAGGGCGGCGGTAAACGCATAGGTAAACAGGTAACCGCCGATCAGCGCGGCGACAATCCGCGAGAGGGTCGGCCAGGCAGGGGATTTGCTTTTCATAGAGGGCTCATCAGCGTTAGACCTGTGGGAGCTGGCTTGCCTGCGATGCAGACGCCTCGGTCTACCAGGTAATTTTGAGGTGATGCCATCGCAGGCAAGCCAGCTCCCACACAAGCCAATCCCACCTAGATTGAGTGGGTCACAAGTAATCCAGGGCTCGAATGCTAGTGATTCTCATATGGGAGTAAACGCAATTTACAACTTATACACTTTGAGGCGCAGATGCAGGCTCAGCCCGGGCGTGGTGTTCTGCGCCCATAACTGACCGCCTTGCAACTGCACGATGCTGCGTGCAATCGACAAGCCCAGGCCATAACCGTCACCGCCCGGGCGGGCGGCATTGAGGCGGGTGAACGGCAGGAAGATCTGCTCCAGCTTGTCGGGCTCGATGCCCGGGCCTTGGTCCTGGATGCACAGGTGCCAGAAGTCGCCCTCAAGCTTACCGGTCAAGCGCACCACGCCCTGTTCGGGGGAGTGGCGGATGGCATTGCGCAGGATATTTTCCAGGGCCTGTGCCAGGCCATTGAGGTTGCCCAGCACCCAGACGCCTGCGGGCAGCTCGCAGGGCAGGCGCTCGCTTGACCAGCCGCTTTCAAAGCAGGCGTCTTCGCGCAACAGGTCCCACAACGGCTCCATCTCCACCGCTTCCACCGGCATGGATGGGCGTTCGGTATCCAGCCAGACCAACTCCAGGGTGTTGCCGATCAGGCGTTCCATGCCTTGCACTTCGCGCTCCAGGCGCTGGCGCAGGGCGCCGGGATCGGGCTCGCGCTCGCCGGCCACCCGCAGCCGGCTCAAGGGCGTGCGCAGTTCGTGGGACAAGTCCCGCAGCAAGCGCCGTTGCAGCACCACCGTGCTCTCCAGGCGCTCGGCCATATGATCGAAGGCCCGGGCTAATTCACCCAACTCATCGCGACGGCGCGTCACCTGGGCTCCGACCCGTGACGCCAGGTCCCCGGCGCTCAGGGCATTGGCCTGGCGCCGCAGGATCACCAGCGGCGAAATCAGCACCCGGTACAACAGCACGCCGAACAACAGCGCCAGTGAGGCCGGCAGGACGTGTTGCAGGAGGATGTTCCAGCGGCCATTGTCCTTGCGCGGGTCCAGGTGCAAGGGCAGCTCCATCACCAGCCGCGATTGGCCATCGCTGAACGGGATATAAAACGTCGGCCGGCCACCGGGGCGCCCCACCGGCCAGTCGATCCGGCGCACGAAATCCAACTTGCGCCGCTCAAGCGTGGTCAGCGCCTGGGAAGACAGCGAATGGTGGTCATCCACCACCACCGCCCACACCTGCTCCCGGGCGCGCAAGGTGTTCAGGAACTCGTCGACGCCTGCCGCGCCGCGCTCACGCCAGGCGGCTTCGGCCTGCTGCGCATAATCGGTAAGAATCTGCCGGGTGGGCGCGGGCAAGCGCGCAGTGGCTTCCTGGATACGCTGGCTGACATCCACCTGCAGGCTGACCACCAACAGGCACAGCACCGCCAGCAGGCCGATCAGTTTCCACAACAGCGAATGACGGTTGGGCAGCCTCATGGCGCCAGCCGGGTCAGGATGTAGCCGGTACTCCTGACCGTCTCCACGCGCCCGGCGGTGTAGCCGATGGCCTGCAACTTGCGGCGGATGCGGCTGACATGCATGTCCAGGCTGCGATCATGCCGGGAATAGGCACGGTGCATCACCTGCTGGTACAGGAACGCCTTGGTCAGCACCTCATCGACATGGGCCACCAGGGTTTCCAGCACCCGATACTCGGTGGTGGTCAGGTCGGCCCACTGCCCATTGAGGCTGACATCGGTGCGCTGTTCGTCGAATGTCAGTTGCGGGTCTTCATTGCGCGCCGTGCCCGGCACCTCGTGTTCATAGGCCACGCGGCGCAGGATCGCGTCGATGCGCACATCCATTTCCAGCATGCTGAACGGCTTGGGCAGGTAATCGTCGGCGCCCTGGCTGAAACCGGTGATGCGGTCCTGCTCGGCGCCAAGGGCCGACATCAGGATCACCGGCACCCGTTGATGCCGGCGCAGTTGCGCCAGCACCTCCAGGCCGCTGCTGCCCGGCAGCATGATGTCCATCAGGATCAGGTCGAAAGGTTGGGCGCGCACCAGCTCGACGATTTCACCCCCGTTCTGGCGCAACGTGACATCGAAGCCGCGTTGGCCCAGGTGGCTGTCCAGATGGGCGGCAAGCACCGGGTCATCCTCGACGGCGAGGATACGACGCGCTGCGGGGAGCGAAGAGTGGGCGTGCATGGGAATTTCCTGCGAATGCGAATGTTTCTAAGTCGCGCATTCTGGCAAATCTTCCGGCACATTCCTATTGATTGCGGTTTATTGCTGCATTTGCCGGATGATCCGACAGAACACCGGATCATCCAGATACGCCACATTGAGTCGGGTCCAGGGCACCTGGTTCTTGGGTTGGGTGCAGAAAATCGCCCCCGGCGCGAGCATCACACCCTCGGCCAGGCACAGTCGGGTCAGCACATTGGCGTCGTCGATATTGGGAAAACGCGCCCACAGGTACAGGCTCTGCTCGGGGCGGCAAAACACCTCGGCGCCCAATTCGTCGAGCAAGGCCAGGCCGCGGGCGGTAGCTTGGTGCAGGCGATCCTGCAGGCGGGACAAGTGCCGCAGGAACTGGCCTTCGCCGAGGATCACGTCGATAGTCCGCTCGCTGTACTCGGCGCCGCTGTTATGCAGGATCATCTTGATATCGGCCAACTCTTCGACCCGCTGCTTGCTGCCGGCGATAAACCCGACCCGCAACGCCGCCGACACCGACTTGGAGAAACTGCCCAGGTACAGCGTGCGGTTGAGTTGGTCCAGGGCCGAGAGCTTGATCGCCGAGCTAGGCTTGAAGTCGGCCATGGCGTCGTTTTCCACCAGCAGCAGGTCGTAGGTCTCGGCGATCCGCAGCAACTGGTGCGCCTTGGCCGGTGACAGGTCGGAACCGGTGGGGTTGTGGCCGATGGACTGCAAAAAGAACAGCTTGGGGCGATGGGCCTTGAGCAACTGTTCCAACACGTCCAGGTTCGGCCCGTCGGGCTCGCGTGGCACGCCGAGCATAGTCGCGCCTTGCAATTGCAGTTTGCCGAATAGCGGGTAGTAGCCCGGGTCTTCCACCAGCACCGGGTCGCCCGGGTTGACGTAGCGTCGGATGATCAGGTCCATGGCATGGTTGGCCCCAAGCGTTGTGACCAATTGGCGGGTCGAGACCTTGATGTTGTAGTCCGCCAGCTTCTGGACCAGGCGTGCGCGCAGGCCGGCATTGCCCAGGCGCGTGCCGTAGCGAAACAACGTCGTGACCCCGGCCCGCACCACCTGGCGATGGAACTTGTCCAGGCGCATATCCATCAGCCATTCCACCGGCGGGAAACCTTCCCCCAGGGGCGAATGCCCAGGGTCGCGCAGGAACTGCTGGCGCATCATCCAGATGGTGTCCAGCGCGCGGTTGTAAGGCAGGCTGTCGTCTTCTTCGCTGGTCGGCGCCACGCGCGTGGTGACAAAAAAGCCCTGGCCGTGGCGGGCCTCGACCAAACCTTCGGCGGCCAGGTGCTCATAGGCAGTGATCACGGTGTTTTTCGAATGGCCATGCAGGCGCATGTACTCGCGCAGCGACGGCAGCTTCTCGCCGGCCTTCAAGGCGCCGTCGGTGATTTGCTGGGAGATCGCACTGGCTACCTGCTGCGCGAGGGTCGAGCGCGCCATGGGCGTTTCCTTGTAGGGTTGTTGTTATGGGTACAGTCGCGTAACTGTCCGGCAAAACTGTACCTTCTTTCAAGGCTACAGATCGGGCAACTTGGCGTCATCCAATAACAAATGACTCCCCAAGGAGCCCTCGATGCCTATCGATTCCCGCTTGCCCAATTTCCGCAGCCTGTCTCCCAGCCAGCGTCTTGACCACCTCCAGCAACTGTTGGGCCTCAGCTCGGCCGATGCCGACTTGTTGCGCGGTGCCGGCGCGCTGCCATTGGCAATCGCCGACGGCATGATCGAGAACGTGATTGGCACCTTTGAGTTGCCCTACGCCGTGGCCAGCAACTTCCAGATCAACGGCCGCGACGTGCTGATCCCGTTGGTGGTGGAGGAGCCTTCGGTGGTTGCGGCGGCCTCGTTCATGGCCAAGCTGACTCGCCACAGCGGCGGCTTCCAGACCTCCAGCAGCGCGCCATTGATGCGTGCGCAGGTGCAGATTGTCGGGGTCAGCGACCCGTTCAATGCACGCCTGAGCCTGTTGCGGCACAAGGCGGAAATCATCGCCCAGGCCAACAGCAAGGACCAGTTGCTGATCAAGCTGGGCGGCGGTTGCCGCGACATTGAGGTCCACACCTTCGCCGACAGCCCACGCGGGCCGATGCTGGTGGCGCACCTGATCGTCGATGTGCGCGACGCCATGGGCGCCAACACCGTCAACACCATGGCCGAAGCCGTGGCACCGCTGATGGAACGCCTGACTGGCGGCAAGGTGCGCCTGCGCATCCTGTCCAACCTGGCGGACCTGCGTCTGTCCCGTGCCCAACTGCGTATCGCCCCGGAGCATCTGGCCAACGCCGTGTACAGCGGAGAAGAGGTCATTGAAGGGATCATCGACGCCTACACCTTTGCGGTGATCGACCCGTACCGCGCGGCGACCCATAACAAAGGGATCATGAACGGCATCGACCCACTGGTGGTGGCCACCGGCAATGACTGGCGTGCCGTGGAGGCCGGCGCCCACGCCTACGCCTGCCGCAACGGTCACTACGGCTCGCTGACCACCTGGGAAAAGGACAGCGCCGGGCATTTGGTCGGCACCCTGGAGATGCCCATGCCGCTTGGCCTGGTGGGCGGGGCGACGAAGACCCATCCGCTGGCGCAATTGTCGCTGCGCATTCTTGGGGTGCAGACCGCCCAGGAACTGGGGGAAATTGCTGTGGCCGTGGGCCTGGCGCAGAATCTCGGCGCCTTGCGCGCCCTGGCCACCGAAGGCATCCAGCGCGGACATATGGCCTTGCATGCGCGCAACGTCGCGTTGTCGGCCGGCGCCCGCGGTGAGGAGTTGGACTGGCTGGTCAAGCGCATGGTCGAAAGCCATGATGTGCGCGCTGACCGGGCCGCCGAGCTGTTACTTGAAAAGCGCGGGCAATAACCGTGGACGCTGTGCGGTTGGTGGAAGTAGGCGCGCGCGACGGCCTGCAAAATGAAGCCCGCAGCCTGCCGGTAGAAACCCGCGTGGCGCTGCTGGAGGGGTTGGTCGCGGCGGGGCTGAAAACCCTGGAGGCGGGGGCTTTTGTCTCGCCACGCTGGGTGCCGCAGATGGCCGGCACCGACGAAGTGCTGCGCCGTCTCGGGCAGCCCGCCGGGGTGACCTACAGCGCCCTGGTGCCCAACCTGCAAGGCCTGAACGCCGCGCTGGCGGCGGGGTGTCGGGAGGTGGCGGTATTTGCGGCGGCCTCCGAGGCGTTTTCCCGCAAGAACATCAATTGCTCGATTGCCCAGAGCCTTGAGCGCTTTGGTCCGGTGTTGACCAAGGCCCGCGAGATGGGCGTGGCAGTGCGTGGGTATGTGTCTTGCGCGCTGGGTTGCCCGTTCAGTGGCGAGGTTGCGCCTGGCGAAGTGGCACGGGTGACGACGGCACTGCATGAGATGGGCTGTTATGAAATCAGCCTGGGCGACACCATCGGCGTCGGTACTCCGCAAGCCACTGCCCGGCTGATCGCCGCCTGTGCTGCCGAGGTGCCGGTCAGCGCCCTGGCCGGGCACTTCCATGACACCTACGGCATGGCCGTGGCCAATGTCCAGGCGGCATTGGCGGCTGGGGTCAGGGTGTTCGACGGCTCCGTCTCAGGCCTGGGCGGCTGCCCTTACTCACCGGGTGCCACCGGTAACGTGGCCACCGAAGAATTGGTTTACCTGCTGGAACGCCAGGGCCTGGGCACCGGTGTCGACCTTGAGCGCTTGATCGAGGTCGGCGCGTTTATCGACAGCCAGTTACAGCGCATCGGTGGCTCGCGCGTGGCGAAAGCCATGCAAGCGCGCCAAAGCTTTTCATAAAGAGCCTTAATAAAAACAACAAGCCCGCAAGGGCGCGGAGGGCACCATGCATCAACCTCTTTCACCGCCAAAAAAGCAAAACCTCTACGAGGTCTGGGGCGACACCATCGATGGCCGCGACCTGATGCTGTCCATCGGCATCGGTGCAGTGGTCAGCCTGGGTGCGTATTTCGGCGCTCACTACTTGCTGCAACCGTTTGTCGAGTCGGCGCAGATGGCCAAGACCTACGCCATGCTGGTGGGCGTGCTCGGCTGCCTGGGTGCAGGTGTGATCAGCGCCAAGTTGTTCCCGCCCAAGCGTGACGTGCAGGAACACGCGGCTGACCCGGCGTTTCGCGAACAAGTGGTGGCCGACCTGCTCAAGGAGTACGGCAGTCTTGGCCGGCTTGAGGACTTGTCTGACGAAGTGATCGCCGAGTTGCGCGAGCTGGAATTGTACGACTTGTTCCGTGAAGCCCAGGCGCGTGAAGAACAGGCGCACCTGAACGGAGGGCGCCCGTGATGGAAATGCTGATGCATGAAATCATGATGGCGTTCGCCTTGGGGTTGCTGGGGGCGGTGGTGTTTTCCTCCATCGGCCTGGTCTCGGGCACCGACGAAACCGCCACCCTGGCGCCGCTGACCATGCTCGTGGTGTTGCTCGGCGCACCGCCTGCCGGGGTGTTGACGTTCTTTCTTGCCGGCGCTGTCGCCAAGCACATGACCCACGCGGTGCCCACGGCCTTGCTGGGCATTCCCGGCGACACAGTGGCCACCGCCTTGCTCGGCGATGCCAACTACCTGCGCAAACTCGGCGTGCCGCATATCGCCCTGCGCAAAATGATCACCGGCGGCGCGGTGGCGGCGTTGATCGCGGTGCCGCTGTCGGTCCTGTTCGCGGTGTTACTGGCGCCGTTTGGCGGGGTGATCAAGCAGTTCGCACCGTGGGTGTTCCTGTGTGCGGCCCTGGCCATTGCGTACTTTTCTGCCGGCCGCTGGGCCTCGGTGCTCACCCTGGTGCCGTTTGTTGTGGTGATCGTCGCGTTGCAGGCCTTGACCGGCCACTACGGGGTGAAACTGTCGGTGAGTTATTTCCTCGGCATCGCCGTGGCGCCGTTGATTGCTTCACTGTTCTCGCTACTGGCTCCCGGTGAGCGCGAGCAGATGCGTCGCAACGAATACCGAGTGTTCTCCCTGGCGCCGGACGTCAAGGGCTGGAGTGGCTACTTCCCTAACCCGTTCAAGGTCATCAACCGCCGCCAGGTTAAAGTCACCGCCATGGCGGCCAGTGTGTCGAGCGCGACGTTCGTGTTCAGCCCCGTGGCGATGACCGTGATCATGGGCGAAGTGATCGGCGCGCGGATCAAGCAGGCGTATGACCGCCTGACCACGGTGATCACCGCACGAAACGGGGTCACCGAGTCCACGTACATCGCCGAAACCCTGATCCCACTGATGGCCTTCGGTTTGCCCCTGAGCCCCGTGGCTGCCGGCCCGGCCGCGCCGCTGTTCAACGCACCACCACGCTTCTGGGTGGACAACGCCAGCGGCCAGGTCAACAACCTGCATAACCTGCTCAGCACCTGGGACTTCCTCGGTTACGGCATGCTCGCCGTGATTGTGGCGATCCTGGTGGCATACCCGTTCACCATGAACTTCGCCCATGGTGCCGCCGCTTTCGTGGTGCGCAAGATCAGCCATGAAGCGGTGATCGCGACGTTTATAGGCCTGGTGCTGGTGATCGGCATCTGGGAGGGCGGTCTGCTGGGGCTGCTGGTGATCGTCACGGTGGGGTTGCTGGGTGGTTTCCTGGCGCGCTTTCTAGGGTTCAACACCGGTGTGCAGTTCATGGGGTACTACACGGCGGTACTCAGTGTGCCGGCAATCATCGCGCTGGCGGGGTAGCCAGCTCAACGGCGTCTTACCTGCAATAACCACCACACATTCCCCGGCAGATAGCCATTTATCTGCGACGGGAGACTGCTGCCTGCGATCAAGCAAAGGAATAACAACAATGAACATCCTTTCCCGCTCCACCCCTGTGCTGCTGGGCTGCCTGGCAGTCACTGCCAACAGCCACGCCCAAGGTTTTGTCGACGATGCCAAGGGCTCGCTGAACCTGCGCAATTTTTACATCAACCGCAACTTTGTCGATGGCCGCTACCCCCAGGCCAAGGCTGAGGAATGGACGCAGAGTTTTATCCTCGATGCGCGTTCGGGTTTTACGCAAGGCACCGTTGGCTTTGGCCTGGATGTACTGGGCCTGTATTCGCAGAAGCTCGACGGCGGCAAGGGCACTGCCAACACCCAGTTGTTGCCGGTGCACGACGATGGGCGCCCGGCGGATGATTTCGGGCGGTTGGGCGTGGCATTGAAGGCGAAGCTTTCCAACACCGAGCTAAAAGCCGGGGAGTGGGCACCAGCCCTGCCGGTGTTGCGCTCTGACGATGGCCGTTCGCTGACCCAGACCTTTCGCGGCGCGCAATTGACCTCCCGCGAGTTCGATGGCCTGACCCTGTACGGCGGCCAGTTCCGTGGCAACAGCCCGCGCAATGACGCGAGCATGGAAGATATGTTTATGGCCGGGCGTGCGGATGTGACCTCGGACCGTTTCAACTTCGGCGGCGCCGAATACCAGTTCAACGACAAGCGAACCCAGGTGGGCGTGTGGTACTCGGAGTTGGCCGATATCTATCAGCAGCGCTACTTCAACCTGATCCACAGCCAACCCCTGGGCCGTTGGGTATTGGGGGCCAACCTGGGTTATTTCTCCGGCGAAGAAAACGCCAGGGCCCTGGCCGGCGACCTGGAAAACCGCGCGCTGTCGGCGATGCTCTCGGCCAAGTTCAACGCCCATACGTTTTACCTGGGCGGGCAACGCATGTCCGGGAAAAACGGCTGGATGCGCGTCAATGGCACCGCCGGTACCAGCCTGGCCAACGACAGCTATAACTCCAGCTACGACGCCGCGCGTGAGCGTTCCTGGCAACTGCGCTATGACTACGACTTCGCCGCCCTGGGCGTGCCGGGCCTGACGTTGATGACCCGCTACATTCGCGGCAGCAATGCCCATGTGGGGGCGGTGACGGATGGCAAGGAGTGGGGGCGGGAGTCGGAGTTGGCGTATGTGGTGCAAAGCGGGGTGGCGAAGAATCTCAACGTGCGTTGGCGTAATTCGACCTTGCGTCGGGATTACAGCACGCTGGAATTTGATGAGCATCGGTTGATTGTCAGTTATCCGCTTTCGTTGTTTTAAGCAGGTAAAACCGGAAACTGCATTCCCCTGTAGGAGCCGGCTTGCCGGCGATGGTGGTGTATCAATCGACAAAGACATCGACTGACCCGCCTCCATCGCCGGCAAGGGGACCTATCCTAGCGCTGGCAAGGATCGTTCTTGTTCAACAGATTCCCCGTCGAATACCACACGCGTTGTGCCGCCGGCCCCAGGTCCAGCGCCACCGGCGCATCGGCGCGCCCCTCCAGCAACGTCGGATAAACCCCAGGCTTGAGCGGCGACTGGCAGACAATCGGCAGCGACTGCACGGTGGTGAAGTTCAAATCCACCGTAGACACCAATTGCGCCGCCGAAAACGGCGCTGGCGGGCCGGGCAGGGTGATGATTTCCTGGAAGTCCGGATCCTGGGCGATGTAGTGCGTCAAGTGCGCCTCGGTGCCCCGGCCAAACAGGGTGTAGACCAGCTGTTTCGGCCGGTCGATGCCCAGGTTGAACGGCCGGTAGATCACCACCGCCTCGACCGTCACGGGTACGTTGTCAAACAGCACCGGCCCCGGTGTGCCGCCGCCATCGTTGGAGTAGCCGTCAAAGATCGTCGCCTTGAACGAGGTCACTTCACCGGCCTTGAGCTGGGGCAGGGTGAACGTGTCGTCGTCGACGTTGATCAGGTTGTACGGCTTGCTCGGATTGGCCGCGCGCAGGGCCTGGTACTTGGCCATTACGTCTGCGGGCAGGCTGGCCTGGAGCACGATCTGGTACATGTGCTTTTCCGTGGTGAACATTGGCATGTGCACCAGGAACAGGGTCTGCGAGCCGACCATGAACATGCCGTGGTTGCCCGGCGCATCGGCATCGGCGCCGTTGCTGACCGCGTGCAGTTCATGGGGTGAATGGGCAACGGCCAGCGGGGCGAGGGCCATCGATAGCGCAAGCAGCAGGGTTGCAAGGGAGCGTTTCATGGTGGGCCATCCTTGAGGGTTTCGAAGGCATTTACGCGTTTGATCAGGCTTTTTTGCTTGGCCGAATCGGCGTTGTTGAACAGGAACGAAAAGTCCGAGGCCAGGCTGCTGCTGCCGGCAATCGTCGCCTGTTGGTGGCAGGCATTGCAGTCCATGCTCTGGACGTAGGTCTCCATGGTGGTATTGGCCACCGGTACGTTGCTATCGCTGATAAAGGCGCCATAGGACAGGGGCACCTTCGCACCCGCGCCCGGCTCCGGGTCCGGTGCGGTCGGGGCGGTGATCCACAGCACATTGACTAGCTTGTAGTACTGGAACACCGACTGGCCGTTGGTCTGCTGGGCGAAGCTGGCCTGCACGGCGCCGTTGAGCGCCTGCATGTCCGAAGGCAGGGGGTGTTCGCGAGTGGTCTGGACCGGTTGGTTGCGTGGATAGGGCTCGGTGCATTCACGGTCAGGGTTGTGCTGCTGGCACTGGATACGGGCCACGTTGGGCGTGCACACGTCAGGGCCACCGGTGCAGTTGGGGTTGTAGAAGGTATAGCCGTCGGGCGGTGTCTGTTGCGCAGGTACTTGGCCTGGCTCTTGTACGTTGTCTACTTGCTCGAATGTGGTCCAGATAAAGTTCGGTGAACTCTGGGTCTTGTTGATGATATGCAGGCCCACCAGGCCCACCACCTGTTGGGTGCACTGCAGGGTGGCGGGGTTCTTGAGCCAGGCCACGGTGGTCAGGTAGCGCCCGTAGAGCTGGGGCTTGCCGGTGAGGATACGCCAGGCGGCCTTGAGTTCCAGGGCGCCCAGTTGTTCCTGGGGCAGGGGCTGTGTCGGCATCGAGCGCATCAGCTCGCCGGCGGGCAGGGACAGCCCGGCCGGATGATTGCCATCGCTGTTTTGTGCAACGACCATTTGATTGGCGGCATCGTACAGCCCGTACTTGACGATATAGTCAAACTCGGCCTTGCCCACCTTGCGCTCGAAATACACCAGGTTGCCGGTCTGGTCCGTCAGCCAGCCGCCGGCGGCTTCCATGATCGGGTCGGGAATCGAAGCCAGGGTGCCGCTGGACAAGTGGAAGCGATGCTTGGCGTTGGTCGCGCTTTCCGAGGTGGCGTTCATGAACTTGCGCGCCCCCACCGACAGCGCTTTGAGGCTGCCCTCGCTGCTGCAATTGGACGGCACCAATGTCTGCACGCCCCAGCCTGTGGGCGGTCGGGCGCCGGGCAGGAATATATCGTTAGCGTCTTTAAAGCTTGCCCACACCGGCGCGGTGGTCATGGGTTGCCCGGCGACCTGGGGCACGCCAAATTGCGCCATGCTGACCTTGCGGTTCGGCTCGCCCGCGAGGGCTGCATTGGCTGGCCATCCGGGATCCACGGGCCAGTTCAGGGCAATAAACAGCTGCCAGCCAAAACAGTTCATGAAGCTCTGGCCAGTGGTGTTGAAATTGTTGACGGGTAGAAAACCGCCGCTGTTGGGGTCGAACACCAACTGCTGCTGGACGCAGGTATCGGCATCCGATGCCTGGGCCGTGGGCAGGAGAAACAGCGACAGCAGCGTGCCGACCAGCAGCAGACCACGTAAGCGAAATCTGTACATCATCGCGCTCCTTGCATGAAGGTGAAGCCAGTAACCGTTCTGTAGGAGCCGGCTTGCCGGCGAAAAACCTGAGGGCACCGTTGGGCGCCAGGTACCCCGCGTTATCGTTGGGGATTTTCGCTGGCAAGCCAGCTCCTACAGAGGTCGGTGTTGGCCCTTAAGTGGATGGCACCAGCGCCAGCCCGGACTCCCAAGGGTGGTCCGCCGCGCTGACGTTATCCGCCTCGCCCGGATTGAGCGCGCGCACTGTCACCAGCCCCGGCACCGCGTTCGCCGCGACGGTGATGGTCATGATGTAACCCTGGGTACCGCCCGCATTGGTCTGGCCGGGAATGGCCGAGGCGTCGGGCAGGAACTCCGTGACCTGCGCCGTGACACCGGGGTTGTTGAACTGGATCCGTGCGGTGGCGGCGGTGGTCTTGAGGTCCGCGCCTTGTACCACCAGCGCGAATTGCCCGCTGGTACCTGGGGCCAGCCAGGCCGGCAGGTCGGTGGGCGACTGGCCGTAGAACAGGTCCAGCGGCAACAACTGCACCGGCCAGGGCTGCAGGCCATTGACCCGATCCTGCACGCAAGGCGATTGCTGCTGCGCGGTGCTCGGCATGGTGGTGACACTCAGGCCCACCAGCAATTGCTGGGCAATCACCCACACATAGTTCACCGCCTGGCCATTGATGGTGATGTCGTTGATCGAGAACCCGGCACTTTCCGGTACCTCGAACACCGCCTGCAGGATCTGGTCGGAGCCGTTGATCGCCGATTTGGCAGTACCGCGGGTGATGCGCCAGTACTGGCTCACATCCTGGCCTTGGGGGCCTTTCCAGGCATTGAAGTTGGTCGGCTGTTGCAGGTACAGGGCGATGGGGTTGGTCAGGGAAATCCGGCTGGGGGTGGCCCCATCATTCGTCGCCCCGTTGGCTGCAAAGCCGATATGCGGGTCGGAGTTGCGATAGTTCTGCCCATATTGCGCGCAGCAGATCAGCGCCTGGGCGCTCTGGCTGCTTTTCAGGGGGCGCATGATCGTGGCCGCCGCCGCCAGGTACACCTCGGCGCTGAGGGTGTTGGGCCCAGAGGTCAGGTGCATCGCGCCGCCGAACTGGCCGGGGGTGCAGGCGGTGCCGGCGTTCCACTTGTTGACGGTGTCGTAGGCCGGCAGGCCCGTGGTCGGGTCAATCACCGGGTCACCGGCCTTGCCGGTCTTGCAGTCGGCGGTGTAGCGCAGGTAGAGATCTTGCAGTTGCACATTCGGGTCGATGTAGTCGCGATACAAGCCCAGCACGGCATTCGGATCGATGCGCCACATGGCCAGGAAGTACGCCGGGTTTTCACTGGTAAAGGTGATCTTGCGCATGTTGCCGTTGGTATCGCGCACGATCGACCACTCGCAGTATTCGTCCAGCCAGCCCCGCGGCCCCGAGGGCGAGAAGTCTTTGTATTTGCCGTTCCAGTCGATAGTCGGGCAGCGGGTTACGGGCAGTTGCAGCAGGGTGCCTTTCTTGTCCGGGTCGTACAGGGTGTACAGGGTGCCGTTGATGGTGATCTGGCCGTTGTCGGTCAGCTCCATGACCTGTTGCAGGGTCATGGCCTTGTTGCCCAGTTGGGGAATCACCGCAGTGCCGTTGTTGTAGAAAAAGGTCCACAGCCGGTTGGGAAAGGGTTGCCAGGTAATCGCCGGCAGGGTGGTGTCGCCATAGCCTTCGACCAGCGGGTTGTAATAGGCCGAGCGGGGCGCGTCATACAGGCCCGACCAGGGGTTGCCGATGATCGCCGCTTCGGTCCAGCCGGTTATGTCGTTGTTCCAGTCGGTTTCGAATTGTGGCAACTGGTCTTCCAGGCCCAGTTTGTTGTAGTCCTTTGGCGCTTGCCCAGCGGGGGAGGTGAATTGCTTGAAGGGCGTGCTCATGACAAATCTCCATGGGGGGTAGAAATGCTGCAGCAACCGGCACTCGGGGGAGGGTCGGCGACGGTCTGGCGCGGGTCATCCCACACCAGTTGGGCGATAAAGCCGGGCAGCGGCGCGTACTCTTGCGGCGCCAATACCCGGCCACTATCGAGATGGGTAACCAGCAGGCTCAACTGCACGGCGTCCGTGGGGCCGAGGTGCAGTGCCGAGGCACTGCGCGCGGCATTGAGCGCGCGGCAGACGCCGTGGGTAATGCAGCGCCCCTTGTCATCCACCAGCCCCATGCCGATGCGGCTGAAGCGCCCGACGTAGTGCGGGTTATCAGCGTTGACCTGTTGGGGCGTGGCGTCGGGCTGGTTGAGGAAAACGTCGATCAGGTAGGTATCGTGGGTGCAGCGCACATGGTCGAACACCACCCACGGGCCGCCGGCCTGCGCCGGATCCTGGGCAGGCGCGGCACTGTGCGGGCAGCAGGCTTTTGCGCTGGCGCGTCGTGCGCCAAACGGCGGCGCGACAGGCATGCCGTAGTCATAGCCGATATGCCGGCTGTCCTGGGCCATATCGCCCAGGGTGGTATAGCGCCAGGCATCGGCACTGGTGAACGTGACGGTCTCGGCCAGGCTGCCGGCAAACGGCTGGAGCAGGCATTGGGTGGTGTACTGCGCCGCCGGGTTGGCGCGGATCCAGATCTCCAGCACGCGATCGATATTGGCGTGGTAGGAGCAGAACACCGGGTCAAACGCGGTGTAGGCGTTATCGGCCATATCACCGCCGATCCAGCCGTGATAGTTGTCGTGGGGCTGTTCAAACAGGCCATCGAAATTCAGTGTGCGGTTGGGGTACAGCTCGTCCTTTTGCGGTGGATCGAACACGGTGATATTGGCCCAGGGATACCCCGGCACGCCCTGGGGCTGGCTGAAGGTCTTGAATTCCAAGGCATCCACCACCTGCTGCTGGAAAATCCGGCTCATGCCATACAACTGGGTGCGTTTGACGCGCTGCTGGTCGCCCTGGGTATAGAACAACGGGTTGCGCTGCACGAAGCGGCAGTCCAGACCCTCGACATTGCCCGAGGCACAGACTTTCGAGCGGCCATCCTTGGCCGCCGCATAGCGCAATGGGTTTCGCCGCACTTCGCCGCTGTGCGGGTGCACATAGGTTTCATCGAGAAAGGCCTGGGGCAGGCCGGCCTGCGGGCTGCCATCGATACTGGCGTCCTCGGCCATCCAGTCCCAATAGGGGATCGGGCAGTCGATCAAGGCTTCCAGGTACAGCAGGTAGGCGCGATGCCACAAGGCAAAGGCTTCCTGGTAATGCAGGCACCAGTTGGTATGGATATAGGCGTAGCGCTGCCAGGGCGAGCCACTGTCCGGGTTGCCGATCTGCATCACGTCGTCGAGCCGCGCACGGTACAGGTCCAGTTGCGCCTGGCTCAGCGCGCGGATGTCCTGGCGCACGCGCTTGACCGGATGCGGCAGGTCTGGAGGCGGGATGCGCTCGGCAATATCGAATGGCGAAAAGCTGTTCAGGCGCCAGCCCTGGTTGACCCACTGCCGGAAGGTTTCCAGGGCGTCGATGGGCCAGAATTGCCGGTCGTCCAGGGTCAACGGCATGTTGCGCGACGCCAGGTGCTGGTAGATAGTTTCGGACCAGGCCTTGACCGAGTCGGGGTCTTCCAGGAACACATCGTAGGCGTTCATGCAGCGCACCCACGAGCCTGCGACGTTGGCGCGATCTGCCGTTGGTATCCAGTAAGGCGCGGTGAAAAGCCCTTGGATATCAGCGGCCCATGTCGGTTTCGCGACTATCATAAGATCCCTCTCATGCGGCCCCAATGCTGGATTTTCCGGGGCTGCTAAGCTGGAGTTGATAGTAACGGGCCACTGTGCAGTGATTTGTGCAAATTGGCCGGCCTTTACGGCGGATTCATTGCAGTTTTCTCAAGGAAGAAGTGGAAATAATGACAGACGCCATGGATTTGAAAATTCTCGGCAAGTTGCAGAAGGACTGCACCCAGAGCCTGGACCTGCTCAGCGACAGCGTGGGGCTGTCCTCGACCAGTTGTTACCGGCGCATCCGGCGCCTGGAGAGCGTGGGCATCATCAAGGCCAAAGTCGCAGTGCTGGATGAAAAAAAGCTGGGGATCCAGGTCACGGCGTTCTTTTTGATCAAGCTCGATAAAGACAGCAACGACATTGATCGCAAGATGCAGCACATCCTGGCCAACCACCCGGAGATTCAGGACTGCTACCTGATGACCGGGGAGTTTGATTTTGTGATGGTGGCCAAGTTTCGCGATGCCACGGAGTACACCGAATACATCTATCGGTTTCTTGATACTTACCGGGATATTCCGATCCGCACCTATTCGTCGACGTTGGTGGTGCGCACCGTGAAGAAGTCCTATGAACTGCCGCTGCAAGGCGTGCAGCACCTTCCTCCAGACCTGTAGACGCCGGCTTGTGTGGGAGCGGGCTTGCCCGCGATTACCATAGGTATCTACACAACTTTCAGAAACTGACGAACTCTCCTGTGGCGAGCGGGCTTGCCCCGCGCTGGGCTGCGAAGCAGACCTAAACCCGGCCATCGCGGTTTATCTGAAGAAACGTGGAGGGCTTTTTGGGGCTGCTTCGCAGCCCAGCGCGGGGCAAGCCCGCTCGCCACAACTGCGCTATCTGCTTGGATCTAGGCGTTGCGGCAAAGTTGTGTAGATACCTATGCCGCGATTACGGTAGATCAGTCAGCACCTGTCTTGGCTGACCCACCGCCATCGCGGGCAAGCCCGCTCCCACAGGGTTATGCGTTCGCCGTAATGATCCGGTTGTCTATCAGGCCGCCACAGCCTGAAGCTGCAAGCCACCTTCGACATCCTTGACCAACCCGCTGGCCAGCAACAACGGCAGCAAACGCTTGTGCAGCTGCGGCTCGACAAACTCCTTGACCGTCTCCAACGCCAAGTCGCCACTGCCCGGCAGGTCGGCCTTGGTATAGGACAGCCAGGCCTTTTTCAGCATCTGCAACACATCGCTGCCAGCGGTCAACGCAAAGCGGCGGTGGGTAGTCTGGCCCAGGAAGTTGAAGCTGTGCTGATATTCGTAACCTTTCTCGTCACCTGCGCTGGCAACGCAGCGCACGCAGGTGCAAGGGCCATCGCCGAAGGCAGCCTGCAGGTAGCTATTGAAGTCCACCACGGGCTTGAGCGACAGGCGCTTGTCCACTTCGAACAGGTCGCCGGTCATTTTTGCGTCGTTACTCAAGGTGTATTTCCTCGCAGGTCTACAGCTGGTTTTTCAAAGCGCGGCATCATACCAGCCGACAGCGAGGCGGGTGGCTACCAACTCGCGATTATTGAATTAAACACCCTCGTTCTGTCGGTCAATAACTCGTTGGGGATCCAGCTTGTCGAGGATGCTGTCATAAAATTTCCCCAGGGGGGCTTGGTTGTCATCATCTGACATTCTCGATATCTCTTTGCGGACAGCCTCCCAAGTATCGGAGTGCCTGTTCACATTTTCAGGAATGAAGTTCAGGAGATACTCCGGCGCAGAGTTCCACAACAGTGCATAGGTTGCGGCCTCTGCTAATTCAGGTGTTGCTCGACCTGTAGCTATCAGATGTGTTTTAAGCCGAGAGAACATATTGGCCGCCATTTCATCCCAGGAGCTTGTTCCTGACGAGTCGAAGTCAAACCCGGCGATTTCACCCGGATCGCCATGTTTTCCTTGAGTTAACAGGGCGGTGATACCTAGGCTCGCCCAAGACAGATCAGACCTGCCAGGGAAAAAATCTTCAAACTGCTCTTTGAGCTTACGACCTAGCTCTTGCGCCATGGGTGTTTGAAGCAGCAAAGACAGGCCATAACTTCGTCCTAGCTCTCGGAATGGTTTGCTTCGGTCAAGTGAAGCGTTCCATTTGTCATCGGGTACTTGGGCTCGCATAGCCTCAAGAGTGGGTGGCGGTTTCATCTGTTGAATGGTGTTGTACATGTTCAAATATGTTTCGTCGTACATCTTGGCGGAGCGGTGCGCTGCCGGAGCACTCGGTTCGGGACGGGCGGAGTTTGTTGTCTTGGTTTCATGACGATCTGTGATGTGGGAGTGATTCGCTAGCGGGGCGGCCAGTGGTTGGTTATTAATAGATGTCATGTGTTTATCCTTCAGAAAAATGGAAAGGCGTGATAGCGACCGTTTACTGTTGACGGTCACTAACCGCTATTTTTCTGTGGCGCGAAAATCTATTCAGGTTCCCGCACCTGTACTTCTACATGGGAAGGTTAGATGCGCAATGTTGCGTCTCACCCTTGGCCCAGGCGCTCCTTGATCCAGTCATACAGGTTATTGCCCTCGCTCGACAGCTCGCTGCTGGCCCGGCGGCACAGGTAGTACTGGCGTCCGTCATCCACCGGCAAGTCGAACAGTTGCACCAATTCACCCCGGGCCACCAGGGGCGCCACCAACGGCGCACGCAGCAGCGAGCAGCCGAGGCCGGTGAGGGTGGCGACCAGGGTCAACTGGCCGTCCTCCAGCAACAGACCATTGTGCGTGTTGCTGTGACTGGCCTCGGCGACATCGAACCATTGCCCCCAGGTGCCGCGTTCTTCGTCGTGCAGCAGCGGCAGTTCGCTGAGCGCCTGCGGTGTGGCGATAGGCCCGTGGCGCTGCAGGAATTCGCGGCTGCAAAACGGCGTGACCGCGCCGCTGATCAGCGGCTCGCTGTGATACCCCGGCCAGTGCCCGGTACCGAAACGGATCGACAGGTCGGCAGCATCGCTGGGGTAGCTGCGGTGGTTGGCGTAGGTGATGTTGATATCCAGTGCCGGGTTGGCGCTTAAGAACTGTGGCAGGCTCGGGATGAACAGGTTGGTGGCGAACATCGGGATCAGGCTGATGGTGACCTGGCGCGTCGCGCTCTTTTCCCGCACGTGCTCGGTGGCGCTGCGCAGTACCGCGAATGCCGAGCGAATCGCCCGGTAGTACTCGCGACCTTCTTCGGTCAGGCCCAGGTTGCGGCCTTGGCGCATCGTCAGCGGCTGTTGTAGGAAGCTCTCCAGCAAGTGCAGTTGATGACTGACCGCCGAGGGCGACACCCCTAGTTCGCGCGCGGCGGCATTCACGCCCCCATGGCGGGCAAAAGCCTCGAAGGTGCGCACGGCACGTAAAGGTGGATCGTTGGCTAACTGTTCTAAATTATTCATGTGTTGAATTAAATACTAAGTAAAAAGATAAATAAAGCGGCTTTGGCCGGGAAAAAACGCCGTAAATAGGGCGTTTTTTATTTGGCATAAACATATTCCTTTCAGATATTTGATAAAAACAGAATAAATAACTAGTGTTCCGCGCTCGGGCTTTTAGTCGGTGCGCCCTGGCACCGACGTTTTTGTGTATGGAGTTGATGGTTCTCATGGATGCGTTTATCCAGCAACTGCTCAACGGCTTGCTGTCGGGCAGTCTCTACGCGCTAGTGGCCTTGGGTTACACCATGGTCTACGGCATTTTGCGGATCATCAACTTTGCCCACGGCGATGTGTTGATGATTGGCGCGCTGGTGGGCCTGTCGGTGATCCGTGTGCTGCAGGCGGCCTTCCCGCAGATGCCGCCGGTGCTGTTGCTGCTGGCAGCGGCGATGATTGCCATGGCCTTTTGTGCGGTGCTGGCGGTGGTGATCGAGCGTGTCGCCTATCGGCGCTTGCGCAACGCCCCGCGCCTGGCGCCGTTGATCAGTGGTATCGGCGTGTCGCTGTTGTTGCAGACCGTCGCCATGCTGGTCTGGACCCGTAACCCACAGATGTTCCCGCAATTGCTGCCCCTGGAACCCATCGAAGTGCTGGCCGGCGATGCCACCCATGCCGCCGTGACCAATGCCACCGCGCTGACCACCATTGGCGTGGCGCTGAGCCTGATGGTCGGGCTGTTGCTGCTGGTCGAGCGCACACGCTTTGGCCGGGCCATGCGCGCCGTGGCCGAGAACCCGCAAGTGGCGAGCCTGATGGGCATCAACCCCAACCGCATCATCGTCATGACCTTCGCCATCGGCGGCGCCCTGGCCGCGCTGGCAGGCATCATGATGGCCAGCAACTATGGCAGCGCGCATTTCTATATGGGCTTCCTGCCCGGCATCAAGGCCTTTACCGCAGCAGTGCTGGGCGGCATCGGCAACCTCAAGGGCGCCATGCTCGGCGGCCTGCTGCTGGGGCTGATCGAAGCCTTGGGCACCGGCTACCTGGGGGCTGCCACCAACGGCGTGTTCGGCAGCAACTACCAGGATGTGTTCGCCTTTATCGTGTTGATCGCGGTGCTGGTGTTCCGTCCCCAAGGGCTGTTGGGCGAACGATTGGCGACCCGCGCATGAGCCTGGCAACCGCTGTGAGCCCTTCGAGCAAACGCGCCAGCCTGGGCCTGGTGCTGTTCGCCCTGGCCCTGGTGTTGGCCCCATGGATTGTCGGGCATGCCGGCGGCAATACTTGGGTGCGCACCCTGGACTTTGCCCTGCTGTACATCATGTTGGCCCTGGGCCTGAACATCGTGGTGGGTTATGCCGGCCTGCTGGACATGGGCTTTATCGCCTTCTACGCGGTGGGCGCCTACCTGGCGGCATTGCTCTCGTCGCCCCATCTGATGCAACAGTTCCCGGCCTTGCTGGCGCTGATGCCAGAGGGCATGCACACCTCGATCTGGCTGATTCTGCCACTGGCGGCGCTGTTGGCGGCCGGGTTCGGGGTGATCCTTGGGGCGCCGACCCTGCGTTTGCGCGGCGACTACCTGGCCATCGTCACCCTGGGCTTTGGCGAGATCATCCGCATATTGCTGCGTAACCTGGACCGCCCGGTGAACCTCACCAACGGCCCCAAGGGCATCGCCCAGGTTGATCCGGTGACGCTGCTGGGGGTCAACCTGGGGCGCACCCAGGAACTGTTCGGCCTGCGCTTGCCCTCGGTCTACCTCTATTACTACCTGTTCGCCGCGTTGGTGGTGCTGATCCTGTTTGCCTGCATCCGCCTCGAGCGCTCGCGCATCGGCCGCGCGTGGATGGCGATCCGCGAAGACGAAGAGGCGGCCCAGGCCATGGGCCTCAATACCTTGCGCCTGAAGCTGCTGGCATTTGCCATTGGTGCGGCGTTCGGCGGTATCAGTGGGGCGCTGTTTGCCTCGTTCCAAGGCTTTGTTTCACCCGAATCCTTCACCCTCAATGAGTCCATCGCCGTGCTGGCCATGGTGGTGCTCGGCGGCATGGGGCATATCCCCGGGGTGATTCTGGGCTGCGTGTTGCTCGCGGCCCTGCCCGAAGCGTTGCGCGCCAGCATGGGCCCCTTGCAGCAGGCGCTGTTTGGCCAAGTGCTGGTGGACCCGGAAATTATCCGCCAGCTGTTCTACGGCCTGGCGCTGATTCTGGCGATGCTGTATCGACCCGCCGGCCTCTGGCCGAGCCGCACAGGAGGTGCACCTTGAACCATCCGTTATTACAGATCGAGAAGGTCAATAAACAGTTTGGCGGCGTGGCCGCGCTCGATGACGTGAGCTTGAGTATCGAGGCCGGGGAAATCTACGGCCTGATCGGGCCCAATGGCGCCGGCAAGACCACCTTCTTTAATGTGATGACGGGGTTATACACCCCGGACTCCGGGCGCTTTCAACTCGACGGCCAGGAGTACCAGCCCACGGCGGTACACCAGGTGGCCCGCGCTGGCATCGCGCGCACGTTCCAGAATATCCGCCTGTTCAACGCCATGAGCGCCCTGGAAAACGTCATGGTCGGGCGCCATGTACGCACCCATAACGGCGTGTGGGCGGCCTTGAGCGGGCATTCGCGCGGGCGCGAGGAAGAAGCGCAGACCCGCGCCCACGCCCATCGCCTGCTGGCCTATGTCGGCCTGGCCGGGTTTGCCCACTACCGTGCCGACAGCCTGTCCTACGGCCACCAGCGGCGCCTGGAAATTGCCCGTGCCCTGGCCACCGAACCGCGCCTGCTGGCCCTCGACGAGCCGGCCGCCGGCATGAATGCCAGCGAGAAAGTGCAACTGCGCAGCCTGCTGGAAAAAATCCGCGACGACGGCCACACCCTGTTGCTGATCGAACACGACGTGAAGCTGGTGATGGGCGTGTGTGACCGCATCAGCGTGCTGGACTACGGACGCGTGATCGCCGTGGGCGCGCCTGCCGAAGTGCGCCGCCACCCGCAAGTGATCCAGGCCTATCTGGGAGCCGGCGCCCATGTCTGAAGCGTTGTTGCAGATTGCCGGCCTGAAGGTGCGTTACGGCGCCATCGAGGCGGTCAAGTCCCTGGACCTGCATATAGATGAAGGCGAACGGGTCACGTTGATCGGCGCCAATGGCGCCGGCAAAAGCTCCAGCCTCAAGGCCCTGACCGGGTTGCTGCCGGCCGCTGCGGGGCAGATCCGCTTTGCTGGCCGCTCGATCCTCAACCTGGCGCCCCATGAGCGCCTGACCCTGGGCATCGCCATGGTGCCGGAAGGGCGTGGCATTTTTGCGCGCATGAGCGTGCTGGAAAACCTCCAGGCCGGCGCGTTCCTGCGCCGCGACCCACAGCAAGTCAACCTGGAAATCCGCCAGTTGTTCGAACACTTTCCGCGCCTGGAAGAACGCTTGCAGCAGTCGGCCGGCTTGCTCTCCGGTGGCGAGCAGCAGATGCTCGCCCTGGCCCGTGCGCTGCTGTCCAAGCCCCGCCTGCTGGTGCTCGATGAGCCGTCCATGGGCCTGGCGCCGATCATGGTCGAAAAGCTGTTCCAGGTGATCGATGATGTGTGCCGCCAGGGCATGACCCTGCTGCTGGTGGAGCAGAACGCGCGCCTTGCGCTGCAAGTGACTGACCGCGCCTATGTGATGGACACCGGGCGTATCAGCCTCAGCGGTGCCAGTGACCAATTGCTCGACCACCCCGAGGTGCGCAGTGCCTACCTCGGTGAATAACCCCATAACAAACGCCACCGGACGCCCGGCGTGTTTCGTCAACCCCACAGGCCATGAGGGCCTGCTGAGAAACAGGAAAAAACCATGAACAAGACTGCCCCCTTCAAACGCGTACTGTTGTTGAGCCTGGCCATGAGCGGCGTGGCCCAGGCCGACCAGACGGTACTGATTGGCCTGGCCGGACCCTTGACCGGTCCGTCGGCGCGGATCGGCAAAGACCTGGAAAACGGCGCGCAACTGGCCATTGACCAGGCCAACGCCAAGCACCTGAAAATCAATGGCGAGGCCGTGACGTTCAAGCTGGTTTCCGAGGATGACCAGTCCGATCCACGCACCGCCGTCACCGTGGCCCAGCGCCTGGTGGACGAAGGCGTAGTTGGCGTGGTCGGCCATTGGAACACCGGCACCAGCATTCCGGCAGCGCGGGTCTACCATGACGCCGGGATTGCCCAGGTCGCACCGGTGGCCACTGGTCACGCCTACACCCAGCAAGGTTTCGACACCAGCTTGCGGATCATGGGCCACGACGATGACGGCGGCCAGGTCGCCGGCGACTACGCACTCAAGACCCTCAAGGCGCAGCGCATTGCCGTGATCGACGACCGCACCGCGTTCGGCCAGGGCCTGGCGGACCAGTTCGTCAAATCCATCGAGGCCGGTGGCGCCAAGGTGGTTGCGCGCGAATACGTGGACGACAAGACCATCGACTTCAGTGCGGTGCTGACCAACATCCGTGGGCAAAACCCGGACCTGATCTTCTTTGGCGGCGTCGACTCCCAGGCTGCACCGCTGGCCCGGCGCATCAAGCAGTTGGGGATCAAGGCCCCATTGATGGGCGCCGGCGGCTTTGTCAGCCAGACCTTCCTGCAACTGGCACAGAACGAAGGCGAGGGCGTGATCGCCCTGGAACCGGGCCTGGCCGTGGCGCAGATGCCAGGCGGCAAAGCATTTGAAGAGGCCTACAAGGCGCGCTTCAAGAGCAACATCGAGCTGCACGCACCTTTTGCCTATGACGGTGTGGGCGTGCTGATCGCCGCCATCGAGCAGGCCAATTCCACCGATCCGCAGAAGTACCTGCCGGTACTGCGCGCCATCAGCTATCCGGGCGTGACCGGGACTATCGCATTCGATGCCCAGGGCAATCTGCAGAACCCGTCGTTCACCGTTTACCAGGTCAAGGCCAATCAATGGCAACCGGTGAGCGTGGCTGGCGGCAAAAAGTAACGCGCTGGATTTAAGTGTAGGCGCAGCTCATGTAGGAGCTGTCTCGCCCGGCGAGGCTGCGATGGGATCACCGCGGTGTATCTGCGACACCGTGGTGTCTGCATCGCAGCCTCGCCGGGCGAGACAGCTCCCACATTTGGCAGCACCCACATTGGATCTTCGCAGCCATTTTGAATGAGGCACACCATGAGCAAACTTGAAGGTGAACTGGGCATCCTGGCCCGCCGGCGCATCGAGGCCGAGATCATCAAGCCGATCTACGAAATCCTCGTGCGCGAGCAGGGCAAGGCCTTTGCCGCAGCGGTGATTGGCGAAGCGGTGGGCAACGCCGCGATCCAGGCCGGCAAGCACTTTGCCGCCCAGGAAGAGCAGGGCGCCGACCTCAAGAGCTTCGTTGAGCTGCAAGTGCTGTGGGAAAAGGACGACGCGCTGAAAGTCGAAATCATCGCCAGCGATGCCGAGCACTACGACTACGACGTCAAGCGTTGCCGCTATGCCGAGATGTACCACGAAATGGGCCTGGGCGAGATCGGCCACCTGTTGTCGTGCAACCGCGACGAGCTGTTTATTGTCGGCTACAACCCGAATATCGAATTGACGCGCACCCAGACCATCATGGGCGGCGCGCCAAGCTGTGACTTCCGCTACCACGCCAAGCCCCAGGAGCCGCGCTCGTGAGTGCCCTGGCGCGGGTCAACGGTGAGCGCCTGTGGGACTCGCTGATGGAAATGGCGCAGATCGGCGGCACGCCCAAGGGCGGTGTCTCGCGCCTGGCGCTGACCGACGAAGACCGGCGCGGGCGTGACCTGTTCGTGGCCTGGTGCACAGCGGCCGGGTGCAGCATTCGTGTGGACGCCATGGGCAACATCTTCGCCCGCCGCGCCGGCCGCCTCGACCAGCTGGCCCCGGTGCTGACCGGCTCCCACGGCGACTCGCAGCCAGCGGGCGGCAAGTTCGATGGCATCTACGGCGTGCTGGCCGGCCTGGAAGTGCTGCGCACCTTGAACGACCTGGGCATCGAAACCGATCGACCGATCGAGGTGGTCAACTGGACCAACGAAGAAGGCTCGCGTTTTGCCCCGGCGATGATTTCTTCAGGGGTGTATGCCGGGGTGTTCGACCTGGAATACGGTTTGTCCCGCGAAGACAAGGCCGGCGTGACCATCGGCCAGGCGTTGCAGCAGATCGGCTACGCCGGCCCGCATCCGGTGGGAGGGCAGGCGGTGCATGCGGCGTATGAGCTGCATATCGAGCAAGGCCCGATCCTTGAAGCCCAGGACCTGACCATCGGCGTGGTCACCGGGGCCCAGGGCCAGCGTTGGTATGAAGTCGAACTGAGCGGCCGCAGCGCCCATGCCGGCACCACGCCAATGGATCACCGCCTGGATGCACTGCTGGGCTTTGCCCGGGTGGTGGAGGCGGTCAACCAGATCGGCCTGGCCCAAGGCGCCGAAGGGCGGGCGACGGTGGGCATGGCCAACATCTTCCCCAACTCGCGCAATGTGGTGCCGGGGCGGGTGTTTTTCAGTGTTGAGTTCCGCCATCCCGATGAGACGGTGCTGGGCGTGCAGGACCAGCAACTGCACGAAGCCGTGGCGCGGATTGCCGAGGGGATTGGCCTGCAGGCCAGCGTCAAGCAGATCTTCCAGTACGCGCCGATTGCCTTCGACAAGGATTGCGTAGACGTGGTGCAGACCGCGGCCGCAGCGCTGGGCTATAGCCATCGGCGGATGATTTCCGGCGCGGGGCATGACGCCTGCTACCTGAACCAGGTCGCGCCGACGGCAATGATCTTTGTACCTTGTGTGGATGGCTTGAGTCATAACGAGGCGGAAGAGATCCACCCGCACTGGTCCACGGCCGGGGCGGATGTGTTGTTGCAGGCGATTCTGGCTTCGTCGCGTGAGTGATGGATGGGAGCGGGCTTGCCCGCGAAAGCCCTAGGTATCTACACAACTTTCAGAAACTGACGAACTCTCCCGTGGCGAGCGGGCTTGCCCCGCGTTGGGCTGCGGAGCAGCCCCAAAAAGCCCGCCGCGTTTCTTCAGATAAACCGCGATGGCCGGGTTTAGGGCTGCTTCGCAGCCCAGCGCGGGCAAGCCCGCTCGCCACAAGCCAGCTCCCACCTTCGTTCTGCAGCGCCCCCCTGTGGGAGCGGGCTTGCCCGCGAAAGCGGTAGTTCAGTCACCACCTGTAATCGGCACAAACAGCTGGCTCATCACCTGCAACAAGTGATCATCCGCGCCAGCCGCGCCTATCACTTGCAACCCCACCGGCATGCCCCTCACGTGCCCCACCGGCAGGCTGATCGAGGGCAGGCCGGTGAGGTTCCAGGCGCTGGTATGGCTGAGTACGGCGGCGCGTACGTCAATGTCCTGTTCGCCCACGCGCACTTGGCGTGCGTTCACCTGTGTGGCGGTAATCGGCACAGTGGGTGAAACCAGCAAGTCATAGTCTTCGAACAACCGCGCCATGGCCGCTTTGTACTGCGCCTGGCTGGCCTGTGCGCGAATGTACTGCCAGCCTCTGACCTCGCTCGACACCTCAAGGCGCTCGCGTACCTCCTGGTCAAATTTGTGCGGCGCATCGCGCATGCGTTCGGCATGTACTGCAAAGGCTTCGGCACGTTGCAAGGTCTGCAAGGTGTCCTTCATGCCCGCCGCGATTTTTTGCAGCGCGTCAGTCTCTTGCAGCGCTTCGCCAAACAGCTGTTGCGCCGCCTGGTAGACCTGCTGATGCAGCTCGGCATCCACCGGGCCGAAGCTGGCGCACGTGATCCAGCCCACGCGCAACGCTCGAGGCGTGGCCGCCGGCCGGCAAGCGCGTCCTGCCAGCACTTCGAACAACAGGCGTGCATCTTCAACGTGGTTGGCGATGGGGCCGACGTGGTCGAGGCTGGACGCGAGCGGGAACACCCCGTCCAACGGCACGCTGGCAAACGAGGGCTTGAAGCCGACCGTGCCGCACAAGGCCGCCGGAATCCGGATCGAGCCGCCCGTGTCGGTACCCAGCGCCAGCGGCACCATGCCGCTGGCCACCGCCGCGGCACTGCCGGCGCTGGAACCGCCGGTGATGCAGCGCGCATCCCACGGGTTGCGCGCCGCGCCTTGCAGTGAGCGGTCGCCAGTCGGGCCATAGGCGAACTCATGGGTCAAGGTCTTGCCGATAATCACCGCCCCGGCCTCGCGTACGCGTTGCACGCAAAGCGCATCGTGGCTGGGTTTGAAACGGTCGAAGTGCGCTGAACCGTAGGTGGTGATGTAGTCAAACGTGTCGATGTTGTCTTTGACCGCTATCGGCATGCCCTGCAGCGGGCCCAGGTCCTGGCCTTGGGCAAACAGCGCGTCGGCCTTGCGGGCCTGGGCCAGAGCCACGGCGGCATCAACATGAACGAACGCATTCAACACCGGGTTCAAGCGTTCGATGCTGTCCAGCGCGGCCTGCGTCAACTCGACACTGGTCACGCTGCCGGCACGCAGGCGCGCGGCCAGCGTGATGATCGACTGACCAAAAAAGTATCCAGCGTGGGTAGGCTTCACCAGGCTCATAAATGCAACTCCATCAAACAGCAGCGGGTTGAGAGGACGGGGCAACCTGACGCCCGCCCGGGCGCACCATCAGCATTGCGCTCATGCCCAACGCGGTGGCCACGGCGGCGGCCACGAACATCGATGAATAGCCGTAACGCACGGTCAGGTAGCCGGTCAGCATGGGGGCGATAAACGACGCGGTGTTGGCGATAAAGTGCGTCATGCCGCTGTAGGCACCCACCCGATTGGACGGCGCGGTGTCGATGACCACCGCCCAGTACACGGAGTTGGGCAGGGCATTAAGCGCATTGGCCAACGTCATCAGGGCAATCACGCCCCAGACGGTCTGGGCTTGGGAAACCATGATGAAGCACAAGGTTGTCAGCAACAGACAGGTCGCGGCCAGCCAGCTGCGGGCGACTTTCAGGTTGCCGGTGCGGCGCAGCAGCAAGTCCGAAATCTTGCCGCCCAGCAGCACGGTGAAGCAGGCGCCGGTCCATGGGATCATGCCCATGTACCACAGCGACGACAGGTTGTAGTGGAACTCGTCCTGCAGGTATTTGGGGGTCCAGGTCAGCAGCAGGAATGTCACGTACACAAACGAGAAGTAACCGACGGCGTTGAACAGCAGGTCTTTGTTCTTGAAGAAGTGCCAGAGCGGCGCAACGCTGGTAGTGGGCGTCGACGCATTGGCGGCCTCGGCGCGCTCTTTGCGCAGGAAGTCGAGTTCGGCCTTGGACACGCGCGGGTTTTCATCCGGGGTGTTGGTGAAGCGCGTCATGAAAAACACCAGCAGCGCCAGGCTGACCACGCCCAACACCACGAACATGCTGCGCCAGCTGCCGGTCAGGGTTTGCAGGCCCACAGCCACAGGCGCGGTGAGCAATGCGCCCAATGGGGTACTCAAGAGGCCGACCGCGACCACAAAACCGCGCTCCTTGGGCGTGGCCCAGTTGGCCACGCTCTTGTTGATCACCGAGTAGGCCGGACCTTCGGCAAAGCCGAACATCACGCGGATCGTGGCGAAACCGGCCATGGCCGAGCCGCCGAGAAACGCCAGGCCGAAGTCGCCGGCAAATGCCGTGGCGATTTCGAAGACCGACCACGTGCCTCCGGCGATCAGCCAGATGCGCTTGGCACCAAAGCGGTCGGCCAGAATGCCGCCGACCAATGCCCCAAGGATGTAGCCGTAACCGAAGTAGCCCAGGACGTTGCCCCAGTCGGCTTTGTCGAAACCGTACTCGGGAAGAATGCTCGCCGACGCATAGGCAATCGCGCCACGGTCGATGTAGTTGAGCAAGGCCATGAGCATGATCAGGAAGAAAATCTGGTAGCGGAAGGACGGGATAGCGGGGCTGTTCATAGGGATCTGACTCTTCAAAATGATGGCAGAAGTCAAAAAGTCGGCCGCGTCCGGCGTATTTTTATTGGTTGCCCAAACGTTTGGGTAGGCGAAATGTAAGGTGGGAAAAAATTTTAGTCAAACGTTTGGGTAAAGATTTATCTGCGGCTGCGGTACGCCCGTTCGGGTAGAATCTGCGCGCTAAATATCAGACAGTCGGAAGCCCCTCAGACATGCCGAGCCCATCTCGTCCAGCCACCTTGAAGTCCATGGCGACCGCACTTGGCGTGCATGTCTCCACGGTGTCCCGGGTACTCAACGGCGACCCGGCCGGGGTCGAGCGCGCGGCGTCTGCCGAAGTGGTGGCGCGTATCCGGGAGTTGGCAAAAGAGCTGGATTATCGGCCGAACACGCAGGCATCTAGCCTGAAACTGCGCAAAAGCCAGGAAATCTGTGTGCTGATGCCGCGCCTCACCGACCTGGTGATGGCGACCATTTACGACAGCATCGACAGTGCGGCCGAACAGGCCGGCTACCTGACCTTCGTCTCCAATACCGACGACCAGCAACCCCGCCAGATGGCCCGTGCCGAGCATGCCTTGCGCCGCTCGGTGGCCGGGCTGATCGTCGGGGACTCACATGTCGGCGAAAGCCAGCCGCTCCTGGAACTGCTGACGCGCAAGCACATTCCCTACGTGCTGGTCAGTCGCCAGATTGCCGGGCATCTGGCGGCGTGCAGCGACGATGAACGTGGCGGCTGGCTGGCGGCCGAGCACTTGTACCAGTTGGGCTGTCGCGATGTGGCCATTCTGGCGGGCGAACGGCATGCCTCCACCGGCGCTGATCGCACGCGCGGGTTTACCCGTTATTACCGGGAGCAAGGCATTACGCTGCGCCCGGAATGGACGCTCAATGGTCCTTTTGACAGCCTTACCGGGCACCGCCAGGGCGAGTACCTGTTGGGACTCAGCCCACGGCCCCAGGCGTTTTTCGCGGTCAATGACTTCCTGGCCATCGGCTTGATGGGGGCTGCACGTGACAAGGGCCTGATGCCGGGCAAGGACATTGCCGTGGTGGGCTTCAACGACATACCACTGGCCAATGAACTGATGGTGCCCCTGACCAGCGTGCGCCTGCCCCTGGCAGACATGGGCCGGCATGCGGTTGAGCTGCTGCTCAAGCGCATCGAGGGCGAGGCGTGCGAGTCGATCATGGTGGCGCCGCAGTTGCAGGTGCGGGCGAGTTCGTCGTTGTTGCGCTGACTGAGGGCTGGCCATCGGCGGTGGAAAATGTGGGAGCGGGCTTGCCCGCGATAGCCATAGGTATCTACACAACTTTGCCGCAACGCCTAGATCCAGGCAGATAGCGCAGTTGTGGCGAGCGGGCTTGCCCCGCGCTGGGCTGCGAAGCAGCCCCAATAAGCCGAATGCGTTGTACCAGATACACCGCAGCGGCTGGTTTTGGGGCTGCTTCGCAGCCCAGCGCGGGGCAAGCCCGCTCGCCACAGGAGAGTTCGTCAGTTTCTGAAAGTTGTGTATATACCTATGCCGCGATAGCGGTGGTTCAGCCACTGTATTTATCAAATGACACACCCTCATCGTGGGCAAGCCCGCTCCCACAGGGGATTGTGCGAGGCCAACCCTCGGGTCAATCCAGTCAGCGAAAAAACTCCCCGGGTGTCGTATCAAACTGTTGTCGAAACGCGGCGATAAACGCCGAAACCGACTCATACCCACACCCCAGCGCCACGTCCGTCACCCGCTCGCCGCGTTCCAGGTCGGGGAGGGCGCCGAGCAGCCTCAGCCGCTGGCGCCAGGCGCGATAGGTCAGGCCGGTATCGCTCACAAACAACCGGCTCAGGGTTTTTTCGCTGACCCCCAGGCGCTGGCTCCACTGTCCCAGCGTGGTCGCCTGTTCGGGGTGCAGGCTCAGGCTGCGATAGATCTGGCGCAACCGGCTGTCCAGCGGCAGTGGCAGCATCAGGTCCACCTGCGGCGCGGCGGCGAGTTGGTCGAGCAGGACTTGGGCCAGGCGCCCATCGGGGCCATCTTCGGCATATTCCACCGGCAGTTCGCTGAAGCGGCGGATCAACTCGCGCAACAGGTCGCTCACCGCCAGTACCTGGCAGCGCTCCGCCGCCCAGGCGGTCACGCTGCAGTCGAGGTACAGGCTGCGCATTTCGGTGTGTGGAGAACTGAACACCCGATGTGGCATGCCCGCCGGGATCCACACCGCCCGTTGCGGTGGCGCCACGAAGCGCCCGGCACTGGTCTGGATCTCCAGCACCCCGGAGATTGCATACGACAACTGCACCCACGGGTGGCTATGGCGGCGGGTCAGGGCGCGGTTGGGCAGGGATTCGGTGCGGCCATACACCGGGCGCGGCAGGCTGGAGAGCCCAGGAATGCTGCGGCGAACGGCCTTATCGTGTCCTTTTGGCGGCATTTACTGGCTCATTGGCGTTAGTCGGTAACAAGCCGTTACGTTAGAGTCGGCACGACGCCCTGGCAACCCCTGGAAAGAACAGCCCATGACCCGCCCCCGGTTTTTACCCGATAACTTCACCTTGACCTTGATTGCCACGGTGGCCCTGGCCTCTTTGCTGCCCGTCAGCGGCCAGGCTGCCGTGGCCTTTGGTTGGGTGACCAACCTGGCCATCGCGCTGTTGTTCTTCCTGCATGGCGCCAAGCTGTCACGCCAGGCCATCGTTGCCGGTGCCGGGCACTGGCGTTTGCACCTGTTGGTGTTCAGCCTGACCTTCGTGCTGTTCCCGCTGCTGGGCCTGGCCCTCAAGCCGTTGCTGTCGCCGATGATTGGCAAAGATTTGTACATGGGCATGCTTTATCTGTGTGCGCTGCCGGCCACGGTGCAGTCGGCGATTGCCTTTACGTCGCTGGCGCGGGGCAATATCCCGGCGGCGATTTGCAGCGCGGCGGCGTCCAGTCTGTTCGGGATTTTCCTTACGCCGTTGCTGGTGACGCTGCTGCTCAATGTGCATGGCGACGGCGGCTCCACCGTGGATGCGATCCTCAAGATCAGCGTGCAACTGCTGCTGCCGTTTATCGCCGGGCAGATCGCCCGACGCTGGATCGGCGAGTGGGTGGGGCGTAACAAGAACTGGCTGAAGTTCGTCGACCAGGGCTCGATCCTGCTGGTGGTCTTCGGCGCATTCAGTGAAGCGGTCAATGAAGGCATCTGGCATCAGATCCCGTTGTGGGAATTGGCTGGTCTGCTGGTGGCCTGCTGCGTCTTGCTGGCACTGGTGCTGGTGGCGTCCGCGCTGTTGGGCAAGGTCTTTGGGTTCAATCAGGAAGATCGCATCACTATCCTGTTCTGCGGCTCGAAAAAGAGCCTGGCCACGGGCGTGCCGATGGCCCAGGTGCTGTTTGCCGGCAGCACCATGGGCGTGTTGATCCTGCCGTTGATGCTGTTCCACCAGATCCAGTTGATGGTCTGTGCGGTGCTGGCCCAGCGCTATGCCAATCGCCCGGAGTCCATTCCCGAGATCATGGCGCAAGTCGATCCCTGAACCATCGTGTTACTATTTTTCCGCGCTGCTCAAGGGCTGGCATCGGGCCGTCAGGATCAGCGCGCAACAGAGTAAAACGACCTGTCGATGAGTACTTCCACCGCAACCCCCGCCGCCAACTGGCAACCGGTCATCGCCCTGGCGCTGGCCGCCTTTGTGTTCAACACCACTGAATTCGTCCCGGTCGGTTTGCTCAGCGCCATTGGCGCCAGCTTCGACATGCCGATCCCCAAGGTCGGTCTGATGCTGACCATCTATGCCTGGGTGGTGTCATTGACGTCGCTGCCGGTGATGTTGCTGACGCGCAACGTCGAGCGGCGCAAGTTGCTGATTGTGCTGTTCGGCCTGTTTATCGCCAGCCATCTTCTGTCCAGTATGGCCAACAGTTTTGGCTTGTTGATGGTCAGCCGTATCGGCATTGCCTTGTCCCATGCGCTGTTCTGGTCGATCACCGCGTCGCTGGCGGTGCGTCTGGCGCCGCCGGGCAAGCAGGTCCAGGCCTTGGGGCTGTTGGCCACGGGTACTTCGTTGGCAATGGTCCTGGGGATTCCCCTGGGGCGCCTGCTGGGCGAAGCCATGGGCTGGCGCACCACATTCATAGTGATTGCCGGGTTTGCCGCCGCGCTGGTGTTCTGGCTGGCGCGCACCTTGCCGTTGTTGCCGAGCCAGAACTCCGGTTCCCTGCGTAGCCTGCCGCTGCTGTTCAAGCGCCCGGCACTGGTGGCGTTGTATGTGTTGACGGCGATGGTGGTCACCGCGCAGTTCACCGCCTACAGCTATATCGAGCCCTTTGTGGAGCGCGTCGCCGGCCTGGGCGGCAATGCCGTGACCCTGGTGCTGTTGGTGTTTGGCGGGGCGGGGATCATTGGCTCGTTGCTGTTCAGTGTGCTGCACCGCTTCAATCCTTACCGCTTTCTGCTGGTGGCGGTGGCGGTATTGGCCCTGTGCCTGGGGCTGCTTCTGCCGTTGAGTGGCGATGTGTCGTACCTGGTGGTGTTGAGCGTGTTCTGGGGCATGGCGATCATGGCCTTTGGCTTGGCGTTGCAGTCCAAAGTGCTGGTGCTGGCGCCGGATGCAACCGACGTGGCGATGGCCATGTTCTCCGGGATCTACAACATCGGGATTGGTGGCGGGGCCTTGCTCGGCAGTTGGGTCGGCGGGCACTTCGGCTTTGCCTGGATCGGCGCGGCCGGGGGCTTGCTGGCGGTGGCGGCGCTGGGGCTGTATTGCCTGTCGATTTATCGGTTCGGCCAGGGTGGCGTGAGTTGATTGGCAGACGCGACTAAAAACCTCTCTTTATGGACCTCTTCTTGTAGTTTTAAAACCTGTCAGATCTGACAGTTGTCGGCACGGCTTTCCAGGTTTTTACTGCCTCTCGGACCCAGCGCATAACCAGTGTCATGCGTTGGACTGAAGGACGGTAACTTTCCAGGGACGGACCGATCATGCAGAACTTATTCAAACGCGCGATCCTGCCAATGATGGTGAGCGGCGGGGCTTTGTTGTGGGGCGCGAGCGCGGCGGTCAATGCGGCGACTTTTGTCAATTTGGGCAACGCGGCGGGCGCGCAATGTGCGACTAACGGGGTCAACGACAGTGGTCAGAGTGTGGGTAATTGCTCGCAGGATGACCCTAGCGCCAATGGCGAGCCCTGGTATGCAGCCTCTACCGCCGGGCCGCAGCAGATCTTGCCTTCGTTGGCGGCCAATCAGCCTTGTGCGGTGGGGGCCATTGCCAACAACGGATCGCTGCTGGGCAGTTGCGCCGATGCGAGCGGTCGTAATTTTGCCGTGACCTGGAGTGCCGCCACGCCCAGTGGCGCGCCGACCAAGCTGACCCCATTGCCGGCAACATTCCTGATCCCCCTGTTACGTCCTGCCGATGTGCAGACCGCCGCAACCGCGCAGAACCAGCAAGGGGCGGTGCTTGGCCTGAGTATCAGCGGTGCGGGCGCGGTCACTGTCGTTTTATATATGCCAGGCATTGCGACGCCGTTGCGTATTTCAGGTTGGGGCGACATGTGCCGCGGTGCCGTTGTGAACAACACTGCAATCAACGGTTATCCCAGCCTCCTGCTGAACTGTCCGGTCAATGGCAAGCCAGTGGCGCGAGTCGCTACACGGGGGGCGAGCGCGTACTCGATCACTGACTTGCCTCTGGCAAGCGGGGCAACTGCATGCTGGGGCGTGGGTATGAACGATCTGAACCAAGTCGTGGGCACCTGTACTTTTCCCACCACGCCTCACCAAAGCAGTAAAGCCGCGTTTTGGCCTTCACCCACCAGCGCGCCTCGGCTGCTGACATTACCGTTGGGCGCCAACAACAGCGGGGTTGCGGTTAACAACGCCGGGCGTGTATTGGCGCGAGGTATGGCACCGACGGGCTTTACCACGGATTTCTTTTGGGCGGACACCACCACCAGTTTTGGTGTGCGGCCTATCGCGTTTTTGCCGGGTAGCGTCAGTACCCGTGCTTTCAGCCTTGCGGAAAACGACACCGTGGCGATGGACTGCACCAATAGCAATGAATACGCCACCGCCTGCACCTGGGATCCTATCAACGCTACCGTGCCCATCCCCCCTGTGAGCGGTGGACTGCAGAGCACCCTGAGCAGTATCTCCTTCAGCGGAACCTATGTTGCGGGTGTGGCCAATGATGGTGCACAAGACGATATTGCCGTGGTGGCGCAGTTGCCCTGAACGTTCACAAGGTGCTGGTTATGCGGTTGAGGAGGTTGAGATGAAAAGGACAGCGGTTTTTTTTGCACTGTTGATGGGCGTTCAGATACTTGGGTCTTCATTGGTATACGCAGGGGGGATGAAAGGCGGACGCTATTATTCAGGAGGCGAAGTGGGTGAAGAGGGCGTCGCTTTTTTCGCTCCGCTCGACCGAATATTCAGTTTCTTATTTCCACACGAGAAGGTAGCCCTGGCGCCCAGAGTGGGCCCGATTGGCGGGAAGGAGGCCAATGCGCCCAACCCGTTTGTGTGCCGTGGCAAAGGCGTCAAGTTCGTACAAGAGGGCTCGACAGTCAGAACGGTTTACTGCGATTGACCTGATGGCTAACAAAGCCTTATTGCCAGGGTAGACCCGCTTGCAACAGCAACCGGGCCTACCCCAACGGGCTGGCGTCAGCCACTCAGAACTGCGGTGTGTATTTGACGCTGAACATCACATTGCGCGGATCACCATAGAAGTTGTTGCCGTTGAGCTGGTTGTACCCAGACGCGTAGTAGGTCTTGTCGAACAGGTTGTTGGCATTCATCGCCAGCCCTACCTCCGGCGTCAGCTGATAGGCCAGGCGCGCATTCCACACCGTGTAGCCCGCCACGTCATAGGTGTACTCGTAGCCCAGGGTATGGCTCTGGGTGGTGAAGCCCAACCCGGCGCTGACCTTGCTCCAGTCGCCGCTGAACTGGTAGTCGCTCCAGACCCGCAACATGTGCTTGGGTGTCCATTGGCTGAACACTCGGCCTTTGTTGTCGCGATCTTCGAGGTACTTGGTGGTGTTGTAGGTATAGCCGGCAAACAGTTGCAGGCCGCTCAGCACTTCGCCGCTGATTTCTGCTTCCAGGCCTTGGCTGCGCACCTTGCCGGAACCTGTTGCGCAGTCCGTACCACCGCAGACTGGGCCCAGGGAATAATCGGTGATCGCACGGTTTTCCTGGTCGTAACGGAACAACGCCAGCGACGTATTGACTCGCCCGTCCATCAACTCGCCCTTGAGGCCGATTTCGTAGTTGCTGCCAATCACCGGCTTGACCACCGCGTCACTGAGGTCGCGTTGGGTCTGTGGCTCGAACACGTCGGTGTAGCTGGCGTACACCGCCCACTCGCGGCTCAGGTCGTAGACGATCCCGGCGTAGGGCGTGACTTCGCCGGTTTCGTTGGTGGTGCTGGGTTTGTTGACGCTGGTGGCGTGGGTCACCGCCGTGATGCCCGAGGAGGTGTAGCTGTAGTCATACCAACTGACACGGGCGCCAAGTACCAGGGTCAACGGGTCGATCGGCTTGACGCGCCAGCTGCCATACAGGCCTTTTTGGCGGATGTCGTACTTGCTCGGTGTTGCGCGGCCGCCAGGGGTGTTCATCAGGCTTTCGTAGGTGACTTCGGGGCGGTGGTTATTGATGTCGAAGATGTTATCGGTGCTGTCATTGAACGTGCGGGCGATGACGTCGTTGGTGGTGTACTTGGAGTAGTTGCCGCCCAGGGTGATTTCCTGCGCCATGGACAGCGCCTCGAAACGCCCGGTGAGGTGGGTGTCGAGGCCGATCTTGGTGCCATCGAAATCGGTGTACCAGTCGGCGTATGACACGCCGCTGCCGTCGGCTTCGATGCCTTCGTTGTTGGTCTGTACGCGCTGGTGGGTGGAGGTGTTTTCTTCATGCATGCGTACCGCGCCGACCTTGAGCTTCCAGTCGTCGTTGAAGCGGTGCTCCACGTCGGCGTACAGGGTGGTGACGTCGATCTGCGAGTGGTTCCAGCGTGAACCGGTGAAGGTAGAACGTGACAGGTCGATCGACTTGCCGGTGGCATAGCGTGGCAGGCCGCGCAGCATCGGACGCGACTCGGCATTGGTGCGGCTGACGGCCAGCCCCACGGTGGTGTCTTCCTGCAGGTCGAAGTCCAGGGCGCCGTACAACGAGTGGGTCTTGCTCCATTCGTAGTCGATGAAGGAGTCGCTCTGGTCTTCGTCCGCCACCATCCGCCCACGGACCGTGCCGCTCTGGTTCAGCGGGCCGCCGGCGTCCAGCTGCAGGCCGTAGTGGTCCCAACTGCCGGCCTTGGCGGTGAGGGCGACGGTGGGTGCCGCTTGCCCGCGCTTGCGCACCAGGTTGATCGCGCCACCCGGGCTGCCGGTGCCCTGTAGCAGGCCGGAGGCGCCGCGCAGCACTTCCAGGCGGTCGAAGAAGATCAGGTCCTGGGTGGCCCAGTTGCCCAGGGCATAGGTATTGCGCGGGATCGGCACGCCGTCGTACTGCCAGTCGTCGATCTGGAAGCCGCGGGAGGTGATGATCATGCCTTTGCCCACGCCTTGCACACCCACCAGGCCAGTGGTCTGGTTGACGGCGTCCTTGAGGTCGACCAGGCCCTGGTCATCCATTTGTTTGCGGGTCATCACCGTGATCGACTGGGGGATTTCCTTGAGGGTGTGGGTGCCCTTGCCGATAGTCACGGCCCGTGCGGCGTAGGAGCCGGAATCTTCAGTGATGGTGGGGTCGATGCTGTGGGCGGCAATGGATGTCACGCCCAGTTGCAGCGCGGCGCCGCTGTCGGCGGCAGGCTCGACGCTGAAATTGCCTTGCCCGGTCACCCGCAACTGCAAGCCGCTGCCCGCCAACGCACGGTCCATGGCCTGTTCGGCCGGCATTTGGCCGATCACCGCCTGGGCCTGCTTGCCCTGCACCAACACCGGGTCCAGGGACACAATCCGCCCGCTCTGGCTGGCAATGGCATTCAGCGTTTGGGCCAGCGGGCCGGCCGGCAAATTGAAAGACAGGCTTTGGGCCTGTACCAGGGCAGGGCTCGCCAGGGTTGCCAGGGCAACGGCGACGGAAAGGGCATGGGGCCAAGGGTTGAGCACAGCATTCTCCTGAAGGTGTGGACGTGTCAGGAGATAGGTGGGCCGAGAAATGAAAACCGGACACAAATAAGAGTGATTTGCATAAAAAAGTTTTGCCCGGGCTACCTGGCACGAATCAGGGTCAGCCACGGGCTGTAGTGATCCACCCGGATCGGCAGGGTTTCGGCCAGCGCATCGAAGGCCCGGTGTGGGTCGTTGAGGGGGAATACACCCTGCACGCGCAGCTCGCGTACCTGCGGGTCGACGCGCACAAAACCACGGCTGTAGGGGCGCAGGGCGCTAACCACCTGTTCCAGGGAGTCGTCCAGCACGTTCAGGTGCCCGGCGAGCCAGTCGGCGCGGTAGCTCTGGTTGCCGGCCAGCGGTTCGATGCGGTTGGCGTGGAGCAGCACCGATTGGCCTTGCTGCACGGTGTGCTGGATGCCGTTGTGCAGCGTCGTCTGGACCGAATGCTCCAGCACCACCACCCGCGTGGCGTCTGGCTCCTGGGACACGAGGAAGCGCGTGCCCAACGCTTGGACACTGCCCTGGGCGCTGCGCACGCGCAGCGGCCGCTGGGGGTCGGCCGCCACCTGAATCACCAGTTCGCCGTGCCGCAGGATGATCAAGCGCTGGTGCTGGTCGAATTGCAGGTCGACGGCGCTGCCTGCGTTCAGGGTCAGGCGGCTGCCGTCCAGCAGGGTGAAGGTCTGGCGCTGACCGCGCGCGGTGTGCAGGTCGGCCAGCAGGTCGTCACCCAGCGGGCTGCGCGCCGCCAGCCACAGGCCGCCACCCAGCAGGCCCAGGCCCGTAATGGCGCGCAGCACTTCGCGGCGTGAACCCTGGGGTTGCAACAGCACTTGCCGGGCTTCGCCGGGCAGGCGTTTATCGAGGCTGCGCAAGGTGTTCCACGATCCGCCCAAGCGCTCCTGCAAGCGGGCCCAGGCTTGGGCGTGGGCCGGGTCCACGCCCAACCAGGCATTGAACCGTTCCTGCAGCAACGCATCCGGTTTGCCCGCGCGCAGGCGCACCATCCAGTCAATGGCCTGCTCGCTGATCGGGTCCAGGCGGGCCTTGCTCATGGGGCCAACTCGGCCAGGTAGCATTGGCGCAGGGCTTGTTTCATATAGCGGCTCACGGTGCGCTCAGACAATTGCAGCTTGCGCGCAATCGCCACGTAGCTCATGCCGTCGAGTTGGCTATAAAGGAAGGTGGCCTTGACGATCAGCGGCAGGCCATCGAGGGCGCGGTCAATTGCCACCAGGGCCTGGATCAGTTGCAGTTGGTCTTCGGGGGAGGGCGCCAGCGCCTCGGGGGTCGCGGCGAGCCGCTCCAGATAGGCGGTTTCCAGGCGACTGCGGCGGTAACGATCAAAGATCAGCCGACGCGCAATGGTCGAAAGATAGGCCCGGGGTTGCTCGATGCTGTCGGGGTCGACCCGCGCGGCGAGCATCTGGCAGAACGTATCGGCGGCGGTGTCTTCGGCATCGGCGTGATTACGCACGCGATGCTGGATATGTTGCAGCAACCACCGGTGATGGTCATTGAAAAAGAAGCCCAGCTTGCGGATTGGAGGTGACTGCACGGGTCGACTTTCTCAAGGGTGGTATTGTGAATCGTTCTCAATATTACCTTTTGCGTGAGGGCGCTTGCAATAACCGGGAAGACGGGCAGACGCGTGGCTGCCGAACACGCGAGTCGAAATTAAGGACTTATTCTTTATGTGGCTCAGAGGGCCTGCAGATAGTTTGATTTTTTATAAAAAACTGTGATTTTTGACAGTTACCGAGGTTGGCCTTGCTCAGGCAATCTCTCGGTTGAGGGAGGGAATCAGTTAACGCTGGACAAGGAGGTTTGATCATGTCGCTGGATACGGTGGTGAGTTTGTTCGAGCGCCAGGTGCGGGCTGATCCGCAACGGCTGGCGATCGTCGGTTTGCAAGAGCGCATTACCTACACCGAACTGGATCGTCGAAGCGCAAAAGTGGCCGCTTGGTTGCACTCACGCAATGTCGGTGCTGGCGATCGGGTGCTGATCCGGGCAGAGCGGTCCATCGAGTTGGTGGTAGCAATGCTGGGTGTATTAAAAGCCGGCGCTGCGTTTGTACCCCTGGATCGGCAGTTGCCACACTCCCGCCAAGAGTACATTGGTGCCCAATGTCTGGCGTCCTATGTGCTGTGTACCAGCAATGAAGACGATGGGCCATTAATGGGGTGCGAGGTGATAACGGTCGAGCATCTGCTTGATGCGCCAGTCAGTCCCGCTAGCCACGTCACTGTTGATCCCGGCGATGCGATGTACGTGATTTTTACTTCCGGGACTACGGGCAATCCCAAGGGCGTGGTGATTGAGCATCACAGTGTCGCGGCGTTGTTGCTTCAACATAATCTTGATCTGCACATTGATTCGTCCAGCCGCCAAACAATGATGGCGGCGGTTGGCTTTGATCTTTGCCAGGCAGAAATCTGGTCGGCACTGATTGCCGGTGCCTGTCTTTACTTACTGGACCAGCAGTCACTGCTCAATAGTCAGGCGTTTTTAGATTTTTGCGTGATTAACGCTATCACTCACGCCTTTGTCCCGACGTTGAAGGTGTATGACGTAGTGAACGCTGCGCAACCTGAAGGGTTGAGTCTTAAATACATTTACACCTGTGGCGAGAAGCTGCACCCGGTGGACGTCGAGCATCTTTCCTATGGTTTGATCGATTGTTACGGGCCAACGGAAGCCACCATTTTTGTGACCTCAAAGGTGGTGGAAACTCAACGTTTGAATAAACCTCCCTCCATCGGCTTTCCCATCGGCCAATCCCGGATCTACATCCTTGACGATAACCTTGACGAACTGCCGGCAGGCGAAGTCGGTGAGTTGTGTATCGCAGGACCGTGCCTGGCCCGCGAGTATCTGCGGGCGCCGCAGTTGACGGCCGAGCGATTTATGTATGTAGAACAGTTGGGCTGTCGCATTTACCGCAGCGGTGATCAGGCCTTGCGTCTGGACGACGGCAGTCTGCAGTTTCTGGGGCGCAAGGATGGTCAGGTGAAAATTCGTGGTTACCGCGTGGAGGTGGGTGAAATTGAAGCCCGCTTACTCAAGGAGCCGCGAGTCAATTCGGTGGCAGTGGTCGTTCAGGATTCAGGGTCGCAGGCGCAAAAGCGGCTGGTGGCGTTTGTTGTCAAGCTGTACCCGCACGAGCATTCAGAACAATTGATTGCCAGCCTGCGGCGCAGCCTGGAAGTGGACTTGCCGGATTACATGCTTCCCGAAAAATACTATTGCCTTGATACGTTACCCGCGAACAGCAATGGCAAAACAGACAAGCAGGCGCTGCTCGCATTTTTGGCTGCCCAGCCGGCGGCATCGTTTGACGGCACACGCTTTAATGATGAGCTGGAGCGGGCGTTAGGGCAGGTTTGGTATGAGCTGCTTGAACACGATGACTTTCAGCCACACCACAGCTTTTTCGAGGTTGGAGGGCATTCATTGCGCGCAGCCGCATTGGCGCGCAAGTTGACAGATACCTTTCTGATAAAGGTGTCGGTTCAAGATGTTTACCAGCACTTGGTGTTCGCCGAGCAAGCTGGCGAAATACGTCGGCGCATGTGCAACGCGTCATCGGGCGTCGAGATCGCCACCGCAAACAGCTTTGAGGATGACGTCTGGCTTTTGCCCGGTAGCCAATTACCTGCAGATATTGATCCGATTCAACTGATCGAGCCACGCCACATGCTGTTGACGGGGGCCACCGGTTTCGTAGGGATTCATCTGCTTGAGCAATTGCTGTGCACCAGCACCGCCATTGTTCATTGCCTCATTCGCTGTGAGAGTCCCAGCGCTGGCCGTGTGCGGTTACAGCACATCGCCGAGCGTTATCAAATCGTTATCGACGATCAGGATTGGTCGCGAGTGCGCGTTTACGTCAGTGATTTATCGCAATTGATGTTGGGGATGGCGCAAGAAGACTATGCAGCCTTGGCTGAAGAAGTCGATCTGGTTTACCACTCGGCCAGTGCCGTCAATTTCATCATGCCCTACGACTCTATGAAGAAAGATAACGTGCAGAGCATGCGTCACGTCATACAGTTTTGCAGCGTTAGCAAAATCAAGCCGTTGATGCTGATGTCGACCATTTCCATTTACAGCTGGGGCCATCGTTTTACCGGTCGAACCCTGGCCTATGAGCAAGACGATATTGACCAGAACCTGGGCGCGATTCGCAAGGATCTGGGGTATGTGCAGAGTAAGTGGGTGATGGAAAAACTCGCCGATCTTGCTGGCGCCCAAGGCCTTCCTGTCGTGACGTTTCGCCTCGGCTACGCCACCTGCCACAGTCGCACGGGAGTCTGTGCCAACTATCAGTGGTGGGGGCGTTTCATTCAAACGTGCCTGGCGCATAACGCAGTACCCGACCTGCACAATATGCGCGAAGGATTGACCACCGTTGACTACATGGTGGCTGCCATCGCGCATATCTCCCGAAAACCTGAAGCGCTGGGTAAGAAACTTAATCTTTGCCAAACGGCTCGCACCAACCTTGATCTCAAGGAATTTTGCCGACGGGTAGGGCGCTACTACGGTCGCGACCTTCCGGTGGTGGCGTTTAAAGAGTGGGTTGGATTGTGGGAAGGCAATCAGAGAGAGCCACTGTATCCCTTGCTTGGCCTGTTCAAGGATGACATGCACGCGGGGGAGACAATTCTGGAGCTTTATCAAGACAACTACGATTGGGATCGGAGCCAAGTGCAGGAATTGCTGGAGGGGAGTGATATCCGAGAGTCGGAGTTCAGTGGTGAAGTGCTGGCCATTTACCTTAATCGGTTAGGCGGGCAGAGCAAGGTATAGGGCCCGTTTCACTGTAGGTTCCTGCGCATAACCACGTGCGGCAGGCCGAGATCACTCCCACAGGATGTGGGAGTGATCTTGGGAACAAGACGCTATCAGGCGATAGCATCCCAGGCGCGGTCGCCTTTCTCGTCCTTGATACGGGTCGGCAGGCCCATCACGTCCAGCGCCTTGAGGAACGGCTCGGCTGGCAGTTCTTCGACGTTGGCCATGCGTTGCACGTCCCACTCGCCACGGGCTACCAGCAGCGCTGCGGCTACAGGCGGCACGCCGGCGGTGTAGGAGATGCCCTGGCTGTCGGTTTCGGCATAGGCTTCTTCGTGGCAGGCCACGTTATAGATGAACAGCTCGCGCGGCTGGCCATCCTTGGTGCCCTTGACCAGGTCGCCAATGCAGGTCTTGCCGGTGTAGCCCGGTGCCAGGGAAGACGGATCAGGCAGCACGGCCTTGACCAGTTTCAATGGCACCACTTCCAGGCCTTCGGCGGTGGTGACCGGTTTCTCGGAGAGCAGGCCGAGGTTTTTCAGCACGGTGAACACATTGATGTAGTGTTCGCCGAAGCTCATCCAGAACCGCACGTTGGGCACGTCGAGGTTTTTCGACAACGAGTGCACTTCATCGTGGCCGGTCAGGTACAGGTTCTGCGAACCGACTACCGGCAGGTCGTCGGTACGTTTGACTTCGAACATGGTGTTGCTGGTCCACTGGCTGTTCTGCCAGCTCCACACCTGTCCGGTGAATTCGCGGAAGTTGATTTCCGGGTCGAAATTGGTGGCGAAATATTTGCCGTGGCTGCCGGCATTGACGTCGAGAATATCGATCGAATCAATGCGGTCAAAATGCTGTTGTTGTGCCAGCGCCGCATAGGCGTTGACCACACCTGGGTCAAAACCCACGCCGAGGATCGCAGTGATGTTCTTCTGCTTGCATTCCTCCAGGTGGTTCCACTCGTAGTTGCCGTACCACGGCGGGGTCTCGCAGACCTTGCCCGGCTCTTCGTGGATGGCGGTGTCCAGGTAAGCCACGCCGGTATCGATGCAGGCACGCAGTACCGACATGTTGAGGAAGGCGGAGCCGACGTTGATGACGATCTGCGATTGGGTTTCGCGGATCAGTGCCTTGGTCGCTTCCACGTCCAAAGCGTTCAGCGCAAAGGCCTGGATCTGGGCGGGTACCTTGAGGCTACCCTTGGCCTTGACGCTGTCGATGATGGCCTGGCATTTGGAGATGTTGCGCGACGCGATAGCAATCCGACCGAGTTCGTCGTTGTGCTGCGCGCACTTGTGGGCCACCACCTTGGCGACACCTCCTGCACCAATGATAAGAACGTTCTTTTTCAATTGCTTTATCTCTCCTTTATCTGTCCGCTTTACGAAAGGCTGGACAGGTAGTCGTCGTAACCAAATTCACGAACCACTTCGACTGTACCGTCGAGTTGTTTCACTACGATGGACGGCATTTTCAGGCCGTTGAACCAGTTTTTCTTGACCATGGTGTAGCCTGCCGTGTCGATGAACGACAGTCGATCGCCGATGGCCAGCGGCTGATCAAATTGGTATTCGCCGAAGATGTCCCCGGCCAGGCACGACTTGCCGCACACCATGTACGTGTGCTCGCCGGTGCTTGGCGCCAGCTTGGCGTTGAGGCGATAGATCAGCAGGTCCAGCAAGTGGGCTTCGATGGAGCTGTCGACCACGGCGAGGTTTTTGCCGTTGTAGAGGGTGTCGAGCACGGTGACTTCCAGGGAAGCGCTGTTGGTGATCGCCGCTTCGCCGGGTTCCAGGTACACCTGCACGTCGTACTTCTGCGAGAACGCCTTGAGGCGTTGGCAGAATGCATCGATTGCGTAGCCTTCACCGGTAAAGTGGATGCCACCGCCGAGGCTGACCCAGTTGACCTTGTGCAGCAGCGCGCCGAAGCGTTCTTCGATGGTGCCCAGCATCTTGTCGAACAGTTCGAAGTCACCGTTCTCACAGTTGTTGTGGAACATGAAGCCCGAGATCTGCTCGATCACGCCTTCGATCTTCACCGGGTCCCACTCGCCCAGGCGGCTGAAGGGGCGCGCCGGGTCGGCCAGCAGGTAGTCGGAGCTGCTCACTTGCGGGTTGACGCGCAGGCCACGGGTCTTGCCCTCGCTGCGCTCGGCAAAGCGCTGCAGCTGGCTGATGGAGTTGAAGATGATCTTGTCGCAGTTATCGAGCATCTCCTCGATCTCGTCGTCGGCCCAGGCCACGCTATAGGCGTGGGCTTCACCTTCGAACTTCTGGCGACCGAGCTTGAGCTCATAGAGCGATGAGGACGTGGTGCCGTCCATGTATTCCTGCATCAGATCGAACACCGACCAGGTGGCAAAGCACTTGAGTGCCAGCAGCGCCTTGGCGCCGGACTGCTCGCGCACGTAGGCGATCTTCTGCATGTTGGTCAGAAGTTTCTGTTTGTCGATGAGGTAATACGGGGTTTTGATCATTTTTCAGAGCCTGTGGCGGAGCCTGCCAAAAAAGGACAGGCATTGTGCCCGCACTTGGGGCAGATCGAAAGGTTCGTCAGCGGATTTTGCAGGGTAGTGGCCACTGTAGTCTGTCACTATGACTGTTCTACGTTGACGTGGCGCGCTCGGGAGGATGATCCATTCGGCGTGCCCAATATTTACCGTGCGATCAAAGGACTGTTTCATGGCAAAGAAAAAGGGTGTTACGACCAACCTGGCGGGCAAATCGGCCAAGCATAAAAACCACACAGTACCCAAGGGGTTACTCAAGCGTTGGCTGGCAGAAAACGAAGGCAAAAAAGGCTACTGGGTGTTGGATTGCAACTCAGGCACAGTCCAGTTCCGTAAAGGTGAAAACGCCAGTTTTGCGATCAAGGAATTTCGGTATGTGCCGGTACGTTATACGAAGGAGGGGACAGCCTATCGGGACGAATGGCTGGAGGATTGGTTCTCACAGGGCGAAAGCGACCTAGCTGCGGTCACGGACCAAATATTGAAAGGTCAATACGACGCTATAAAAGACAAAGCGCGGGATAGTTTTATCGGGGCAGCGATCATGCTGGGCTTTCGTAGTGCCTACGAGTTCAGTTGTCTTGAAACGCTGATCAGAGAGGAAAACCCGGACTGTTCGGACGAGTCTATTGGTCGGCAGGTTGTCGACCATTTTAGAAGTCTGCATGCGACAAAAATTCAGCAGTTTGAAAGCTGGAGCTTTACTCTTCATGGCCCCACGAAAGAGCCGCTATTGATCGGTGATCGTCCGCTGTTCGACATGACACTGACTGCTAGCAATCAGCAGGGAGTCTATATCCCGTTAACACCAGAAATTTTGTTGGTGGGGCGTCCGTCCAATGATCCGAACTTTAAAAAAAATAAGAGGATCACAAGCATTGAAAGTGTCTCTCAAGAGTTAACCCCTATTGCCAACAATATGACGGTAGAGCGTGCCCGCCAGTTTATTGTGGGTAAGAAAGAGCAACTATTGGCATTGCGACCCCGTTTCATCCAACAGACATTTGCTGAGCGGAAGTCCCAAGACTCCTTTGTTGTACTTTCCAATGGCGAGCAATCGGGTCGGGGGTTGCTGGTGTAGCTCAGCGGTTATAGAGATCTTCATGAGGATATTTCGTGATCATCTAGAATAATATGAGTTTGCCTCACTATGACCGCCTGCCGACAATAGCTCCCCTATCAACACATTGGAGTTTTTTGTCATGGCAGTCGCTCATTCCCTTGGATTTCCGCGCATTGGACGCGATCGTGAACTGAAAAAAGCGCAGGAAGCGTTTTGGAAGGGCGAACTGGACGAAGCCGGCCTGCGCGCTGTCGGCCGTGAGTTGCGCAAGAGCCACTGGGACCTGCAGAAACAGGCCGGCATCGAGTTGTTGCCCGCCGGCGATTTTGCCTGGTACGACCAGGTGCTGACGCACTCACTGATGTTCGGGGTGATCCCCGAGCGTTTTCGCCCGGCCGACGGCCATGCCACCTTGCACACCCTGTTTGCCATGGCCCGTGGTGTCAGCGACAGTTGCTGCGGCGGGGCCCACGCCCAGGAAATGACCAAGTGGTTCGATACCAACTACCACTACCTGGTGCCCGAATTCAGCGCTGACCAGCAGTTCCATCTGGGCTGGGATCAACTGTTCGACGAAGTCAAAGAAGCCCGCGACCTGGGGCACACCGTCAAGCCGGTAGTGATCGGGCCGCTGACTTACCTGTGGCTGGGCAAGGCCAAGGGCGCGGACTTCGACAAGCTCGACCTGCTCGACCGCTTGCTGCCGCTGTACGGCCAGATCTTCCAGCGCCTGGCGGACCTGGGCGTGGAGTGGGTGCAGATTGATGAGCCGATCCTGGTGCTCGATTTGCCCCAGGACTGGAAAAATGCGTTTGAGCGCGCCTACAACCTGATCCAGCGTGACCCCCTGAAGAAACTGGTGGCCACTTACTTTGGCGGCCTGGAAGAGAACCTCGGCCTGGCGGCCAACTTGCCGGTCGATGGCCTGCACATTGACCTGGTGCGTGCACCTGAACAGTACCCGACGATTCTCGATCGCCTGCCGGCTTATAAGGTGCTGTCCCTAGGCGTAGTCAACGGGCGTAACGTCTGGCGCTGCGACCTGGAAAATGCCCTGGCCACCTTGCGGCATGCCCATGAACGCCTGGGTGACCGCTTGTGGGTCGCGCCGTCCTGCTCGTTGCTGCATAGCCCGGTTGACCTGGGGCGTGAAGACAAGCTCGATGCCGAGCTGAAGAGCTGGCTGGCCTTCGCCGTGCAGAAGTGCGCAGAAGTGGCCGTGCTGGCCCAGGCTATCAACCAGCCAGAAGCCGCGAACGTCGTGGCGGCCTTGGCCCAAAGCCGTGCCGTGCAGGCAGCGCGTGCGGCTTCGCCACGGATCCACAAACCGGCTGTACAAGCGCGTGTTGCGGCCATCACTGCCAAGGACAGTCAGCGTCATTCGCTGTTTGCCCAGCGTATCGCCAAGCAGCGCGCCGGCCTCGACCTGCCGTTGTTTCCGACCACCACCATTGGCTCGTTCCCGCAGACCGCGTCGATTCGCCTGGCGCGCCAGTCGTTCAAGGCCGGCAAGTTGAGTGAGGCTGAATATGTCGAAGCGATGCACAGCGAGATCAAACACGCCGTTGAAGTGCAGGAAAACCTCGGCCTGGACGTGCTGGTGCACGGTGAGGCCGAACGTAACGACATGGTGGAATATTTTGCCGAGCAACTGGATGGCTATGTGTTCACCCGCTTTGGCTGGGTGCAGAGCTACGGTTCGCGCTGTGTGAAACCAGCAGTGATCTTCGGCGACCTGAGCCGTCCGAAAGCCATGACGGTGGAGTGGATCCGCTACGCTCAAGGCCTGACCGACAAGGTGATGAAAGGCATGCTGACTGGCCCTGTGACCATGCTGATGTGGTCATTCCCCCGGGAGGACGTGAGCCGCGAAGTGCAGGCCCGGCAACTGGCGTTGGCGATTCGTGACGAAGTGCTGGACCTGGAGGCGGCGGGTATCAAGATCGTTCAGATTGATGAAGCGGCGTTCCGCGAAGGCTTGCCCCTGCGCCGGGCGCAGTGGCAACACTACCTGGACTGGGCGACCGAAGTCTTCCGCCTGTGCGCCTCTGGAGTACGGGATGAAACCCAGATCCATACCCATATGTGCTACAGCGAATTCAACGACGTGATCGAGTCCATCGCGGCGATGGATGCCGACGTGATTACCATCGAGACTTCGCGTTCGGATATGGAATTGTTGGACGCGTTCGAAGCCTTCGCTTACCCGAATGACATTGGCCCGGGCGTCTACGACATCCACTCGCCACGGGTACCGGACGCCTCGGAAATGGCCAACCTGCTGCGCAAGGCTGCCCAGCGCATCCCGGCCGAACGACTGTGGGTCAACCCCGACTGCGGCCTGAAGACCCGCGCCTGGCCAGAGACGGAGGCGGCGCTGATTCATATGGTCGCCGCTGCACGGCAACTGCGCGCCGAACTGGCATAGCAGCAGCTAACCCCAGCCCCCTGTGGGAGCGGGCTTGCCCGCGAAAGCGGTGGTTCAGTCACCCTCGTTGGTGGCAGTTGCACCGCCATCGCAGGCAAGCCAGCTCCCACCTTTGATGGTGGTGTGGCACAAAAATCTATGCCCAACAAAGCCCCCCTGTGGGAGCGGGCTTGCCCGCGAAAGCGGTAGTTCAGTCACCATCTTTGGTCACAGGTACTTGAGCCACGCAATATCCCGCCGCCGGGCTTTGAGCCTGGCAAACCAGCGCACTGGCAGGTACAACGCCAGGGGCAGCAGCAACGCCACGAGCCACACCGATGCCACGTTGTCGAAGCCAAAATGCGTCTCCTGGTTCAGGCCAAACAAGGCCACGCCCATCACATACAGCACTTTCAACACATACAAATGCAGCAGATAAAAGAACATCGGTGCCGCGCCGAACACCGCTAGGGTGCCGATCCAGCGACGTTGCCCGGCGCGTTCGAAGCCCAGCAGCAACAACAGCCCCACACCCAATGTCAGCGCGAGGAACAGCAGTGAAGGTGGGTATTTGGTGATGTTGAAGAAACTCATCAGCGTCTGCACCTGGCTGTCGTACATCTGCCATGGCGCCTCACCATAGCCATTGATCAGGCGCAACACCCCAAAGCCTACCAGCGCGCCAACGCCGGCCAGTAACAGATAACGCTGACGTCGCGCCGCCGCCATCGAGCCGCAAAACCACGGGCCGATGCCATAACCCAGGGCAATCACCCCGATCCACGGCAGCACCGGGTACGTCGTGCGCAAGCGCAGCGTGTCGCTCACTTCGATCCAGCTACGTTCATGCAAGATCGCCCAGGGAATGTGCAACGCCGAACCCGCTGCGAAATGCACGCCGTCCAGCAGGTTATGCCCGCCAATGATCACCAGTGCCAGGCCGATCAGCAGCGGGCGTGGCAACCACACCAGTACGGCGAGGGCGATCATGCTCACGCCGATGGCCCAGATCACCTGCATATAGATGACGCTGGGAGGCAGTTGGAAGGTCCAGGCGAAGTTCACCAGGGTGAACTCCAGCACCACCAGAAACAGCCCGCGCTTGAACAAAAACGCCGAGACGTCACCGCGGCCCTGGTATTTTTCGCCGTACAGAAACGCTGACAGGCCAGTCAGCAACACAAATACCGGCGCACACAAGTGGGCCAGGGTACGGCTGATAAACAACGCCGGCTCCGTAGTGTCGATGTTCATCGGGTCGCTGACTTGCCGGTGCAGCAGAAACGTTTCGCGCACGTGATCAAGCAACATGAACAGGATCACCAGGCCGCGCAGGGCGTCGATGGAAAGCAGGCGTTGGCGTGAGTTGGCAGCGGGAACAGCGTCAGTCATGGTGCAAGGTCGCCGGTAGGAAGGAAAAAGGGTAGTTATCTTATAACATTGGAGGCCGTCGTGGCGTTCTGAGTCGGAATCGCCCCCTGCAAATGCTAGGGTAGGGCATAGACCTTGACGACCCCGGAGTCATTTATGAGCGCCCCGATTGATTTCAAAGCTGTCGTGCAATTCTGGATGGCGGCGGGCCCGGCACGCTGGTTCAAGAAAGATGCACAGTTCGATGCCGAGTTCGGCGCACGCTTCCATGAGGCCCATTTCCAGGCGGCCAGGGGTGAACTGGAGCACTGGATGAACGAACCCGAAGGCGCGCTGGCGTTGCTGATCCTGCTCGATCAATACCCGCGCAATACCTTCCGGGGCACCGCCCATATGTTTGCCACCGATCCACTGGCCAGGGTGTACGCCGCACGTATGATCGACGCGGGGATGGACCGGCTGATCGACCCGGCATTGCGCGCGTTCTGCTACTTGCCCTTCGAGCATTCAGAACAACCCGATGACCAGCAGCGTTCCCTGGCATTGAACAAACAACTCGATGCCAATACCTACCACTGGGCCAAGGAACATGCCGACATCATCGAGCGATTCGGCCGGTTCCCCCATCGCAATGCAGCGTTGGGCCGGGTGACGACTGAGGAGGAGGAGGCGTTTCTTCAGGGCGGTGGGTTTTCCGGATAGGGTGTAGGAACCGGTCGTATTCCGCCGAGGAATGCCCCCATAAAAAAGCTGCATTGTATTTGTCGCCGCACATCTCGTAGCGTGGCTGTCCACCCAAGGAGATGCCGCCGTGACGAACCTGCCGATGCGCTTGTATGTCGATGCCCAGTTCACTAGCCCGTATGCGATGTCGGTGTTTGTGACCCTGCAGGAAAAAGGCTTGCCGTTCGAGGTGCACACCCTCGACCTTGATGCCCTGGAGCAGCAGGCCCCGGCGTTTGCCGGGTTGTCCGTGACCCAGCGTGTGCCGACCCTGGAGCAGGGCGGGTTTGCCTTGTCCGAATCGTCGGCAATTACCGAGTACCTGGACGAGGTGTTCCCCCAGGTGCCGGTTTACCCCACGGAGCCACGTCAACGCGCGCGGGCGCGGCAGATCCAGGCGTGGTTGCGCAGTGACTTGCTGCCGATCCGCCAGGAGCGCTCCACGCTGGTGGTGTTTTGCGGGATCAAGTACGGCCCGTTATCCACCCAGGCCCAGGTGGCGGCTGACAAGCTGATTGCGGCTGCGCAGCACTGGCTGGCCGCCGGGGATGACTATCTGTTTGGCCAATGGTCGATTGCCGATGTGGACCTGGCCGTGATGCTCAACCGGCTGATCCTCAACGGCGATCCAGTGCCCGCGCCGTTGGTGGCGTACGCCCAGCGTCAGTGGCAGCGCCCTTCGGTGCAGGCGTGGGTCAATCAGGCACGCCCGGCGCTGTAGTGCCCAGCGGCCATTCCTGCGCGACGCGGCGGTCGAGGTCTTCCCAGTCTTCCATGCCCAGCACCCGGGTGGTGTTCAAACCGCGCAGATAACCGCGCAGCTGCTGGGCGGCGGCGCAGGCCTGAAGGGTATCGACAGCGGGGGCCTGGAGGACGGTTTCGTACTCCACCAAATAGTCGGCAACGCGCTCGCGAAACTCCGGCAGTACAGCGTTGCGGATGCGATCAAAAGTCTTCTGATGGGGCTTCATGGACAGGTCCTTCTTATAGATTTTGTTGTATGTACGCCGGCTCCTACAGGGGATGGCGTCAGTCAGGCATGGCTTCGCCGCTGAATGCATGCACCGCCGCTACCAACCCCTTGGCAGCCAGGGCCACCAGTTCACCGCCTTTTTCTGGTGTTGCCAGAGCCGGGTCGGAACCCATGCGCCCATCCGGGTGGCGGGCGCGAAAGTCCTGGGCCTCGCGGATCGGGCCGGCGGGGGCAATCCGGGGCGAGTAGTCTGCCGTCTTGATCGAGTCCGGGTAGGCCCACTGGGTAATCGCGATTTCCGAAGGGGTGGCATGGGTGCCATGTCCGGTCGGGAACTGCGCGCGTGCCAGTTCGCCAACGCCTTCCAAGTCCCACCAGTTGCACAGTTTCAAGGCGAAGCCGGCGGGGCGGCGGGCGAAGCTGGCCTCGGCGTACAGCTCGGAAAAGGCGGCTTCGATGGTGGCGATATTGCCGCCATGGCCATTGAGAAACAGGATTTTCTCGAAGCCATGGGCCGCCAGGGAGCGGGTCCAGTCGCCAATGGCGGCGATAAACGTCGACGGCCGCAGGGAGATGGTGCCGGGGAACCCGAGGTGATGCTGGGCCATGCCGATATTGAATGTCGGGCCGATCAGAATATCGGCGTCTTTTTGCGCTTGATGGGCAATGATTTCCGGGCACATCCAATCGGTGCCCAGCAGGCCCGTGGGGCCGTGTTGTTCGTTGGAACCAATGGGGACCACCACGGTGCGGCTGCGGTCGAGAAATTGGCCAATCTCGATCCACGTTGACTGGTGCAAAAGCATTTCAGGTCCTCTCTCTGGTCAGGCTCGGCCTTCCAGATACTACCTCAACCGGCGCTGGCGATCTGGCGCGGTTTGCAATTGAGGTAGGCCGAGGACTTGAGCCAGCGCTGGTCGGGGTACCAGGAGAACATGAACTGCCCATCCTTGAGCTTGTCCACCACCTGGCGCGCCACTTGCGGGCGCACGGCGGGGCAGCCCTGGCTGCGGCCGATACGGCCTTCACGCTTGCTCCACAACGGGCTGACATAGTCGGCGGCATGGATCACGATGGCGCGGTCGCGGGCCAGGTCATTGAAGCCCGGCTCCAGGCCGTCCATGCGCAGCGAGTAGCCGTGGGCGCCTTGGTAGCTTTCCTGGGTGCGGAACAGGCCAAGGCTGGATTGATGGCTGCCTTCACTGTTGGAGAATTGGGTGGCGAAGTTTTCCCCGGATTTTTGCCCGTGGGCCACCAGGTCGCGCAGTACCAGCTTTTTTTGGCGCAGATCGAAAATCCACAGGCGACGGGCGGTCGAAGGTTGCGAATAGTCGATCACTGCCAGGCGTTCGGAGCGTTCCTGGCCATTATTGACGGCACACTGCATGGCGCTGAGGGCGCTTTTGAGGACTGCGGGATTGAGTTCTGGAGCCGAGCGCGCCAGGCTGCTATACAAGGTATGAGGTTTGGCATTCTCTGCGAAGGCACCCGTACAAAACGCGGCCAGGGCGGCGGCGATCAGGCCGAGTCGGCAGTCAATATTCAGCATTTATCGAGCATCTCCGCCGTAGATTGGAGCTAAGCCATTGTTCAAAAAAACTGCATGTTACTTGAGCCTTTGCTTGCTCGTAGCACCATTGGTCGCCACGGCCGATGAAGCGCTGCTCGAGCCGTCAAACCCAGTACAGCTGGCACTTGGGCAGTTGTCGAGCGTCTGCCCCGGTTTAGCCACTCAGTTGGATACGCCAGCCGAGCTGCGGCTACAGGCTTTTTACCAGCAACAAGGCAATACGCCCCTCTGGAGGGTGGATGGTCGCCGGCAGGCGTTGCAGGAGCAGTTGCTGTTGCTGGCCGACGACGGCCTTGACCCGGCGCATTACCGGCTGCCCGACACGACAAGCACTGGCAATGTGCTGTGTACCGACTTCGAAACCACCCAGCACTATCTGCAAGCCCTGCATGACTTGCATTACGGCCGTTTGCAGCAGGCCCATTACGAGCCGCTGTGGCATTCCCAGCCGCCGAGCGAGGACCCGGCCCTTGCCGTGCTGGCACTGGCCAGCGCCGGGCTTGCCGACATGCCCGCGGCGTTTGACCAGGCCAGGCCCAGCGCCCAGTTGTACCGCGGCCTGCGCGCGGCCTACGCCACCCAGCGCCTGCAACCCTTGGCGCAATGGGGTGTGATTGCAGACGGCCCGTTGTTGCGCCCTGGCCGGGACGACCCACGGGTGCCGGCATTGGCCACACGCCTGGTCAGTGGCGGCTACCTGGCGAGCGTGCCCAAGGGCAATCAATACACCAATGAGTTGGTCGAGGGAGTGAAGCGCTTCCAGGCCAGCCATTCGCTGCAAGCCGATGGGGTGATCGGCCCGGGGACGGTGGCCGAGCTCAACGTCAGCCCGGCGGTGCGGCGCGAGCAACTGCGGGTCAACCTCGAACGCTTCCGCTGGTTGGCCCAGGACCTGGAGCCAGACGGCATTCTGGTCAACGTCGCGGCTGCGCAGTTGAGCGTCTACCAGGGCGGCGTCCCGGTGTGGCAGACGCGCTTGCAGGTGGGCCGCGCCGAACGGCAAACGCCGCTGCTTAAATCGCGCATCACGCGGTTGACCCTCAACCCGACCTGGACGATCCCGCCGACCATCATGCGCGAGGACAAGCTGCCAGCCATTCGCCTGAACCCGGAGTACTTGCGCCAGCAGAACCTCAAGGTGCTCGACAGTGAAGGTCGCGCACTCTCGCCCGAAGAAGTGGACTGGTCGCACCCCGGCAATATCCTCCTGCGCCAGGACGCCGGCCCGCGTAACCCGCTGGGCAAGATTGTCATGCGGTTCCCCAACCCGTTCTCCGTGTACCTGCACGATACCCCCAGCCAGCCGTTGTTCAGCAAGGGGCCACGGGCGTTCAGCTCAGGGTGTGTGCGGGTGGAACAGCCGATGTTGCTGCGTGATTTGCTGGTGAACCCGGCCGAAAAGGCGCGTACCGAGGAGTTGCTGGCGACCGGGGTGACCCATGAGTTCCGCCTGGCCACGCCGGTGCCCGTATTGCTGGGCTACTGGACAGTGCAAGTGGATAGCCAGGGTGCGTTGCTGTACGCGCCAGATATCTATAGCCGCGATGGAGTGTTGTTGAAGGCGCTGGGCGCGGTCCTGTAGGCGCTCCCACCTCAAAGCCGCCGGGTATCTGCGCAATATGAGACCCGGTTGGCATCCTTGAGAAAATAACCATCAGGTATTTCTCAATTGCTCAAGAAACTGACCAGGCCTGCCGACGTGATGGGTACATACCCAGGAGCGTTCACTATGAGCAGTCAAGGTTTGGCAGTTGGTATCAGCCTGTTTTTCGCGCTCGTCAGCGGCAGTGGCCAAGCAGCAACCACCGTGGCCCAAGGTGTCATCCAGTTTCATGGCAGCATCGTCGAGGCAACGTGCAGTACGGGCGGGGGAGTTGGCTCGACATTGGCATTGAGTGGCTGCCCGATGTTTGCACCGGGAGGTGATATCAGCGCCCATATCGTCGAACCGGTTCGCACGGTCAGCGCTGTGGACCACTCGCCAGTGAAGGTCAAGCTGGTGACTGAAACCACAGGCGATGGCCGTTACTTCGATCGGCAATACCGCTTGAACGATGCGGCGGGCAAACCGTTGCGCTCAGGGGCCTACCTGGTGACGGTGAGTTACCCATAAGGCCAGTCGAGGGCTTGCCGCAGGCCCAGCTCTGGCAGGCGGCTCCTTAGCTCAGTTGTTCACACAGGAACGCGGTGCTGGCAAGCCTGGAGGTCGGGTGGAATGCCAGCAAGCGCGTGGCAACCAGCAGGTACGCGATCTCTTCTGAAGACATGAAAGCCATTCCTCCCAGGATTTCGAAAGCGTGCGTGCTAATGCGGTTCACGGCCTCCTGTATGGCAAACCGGGTTGCCTGTGCGTGCGCCAAATCTCGGCGCAAGAATCGATTGTCGTCAATCGACGCCGCCAGACCGCGCAAGGCCATGGTGGCGCCCTGCAGGTCGATGAGCAGCATCGCCCGATTCTCCTGCGACCCTTTGTTACCAGCCAATGCACGTGATGCCAGCGCCGATGCCATTCCCAGGTAGGACGCGCTGACCAGCAGTTGAAACCAGATGGCGAACCAATGGTTGCCCGTTCCTTGTTGAGCATCATCGAGTTGATCATCGATGGTGGCGCTGAAACACATCATGGCTTCGGGAACCATCAAGTTATTGAAAATAACTTCATGGCTGTCTGCCGCCTGCAAATGCGGTACAGCCCAGAAGTTCTTGCGCTCAATGCTTGGATCACCGGCAAATCCCACACCGATGCCGATTTGGGCGCGGCCTTCAGGATCAAGGCAACTGACGCCAAACGTTATGACGTCGAAGTGATGGGTCATCGTGCACGGTTTCTTGCTTCCGTTGACAAGGTAGCCGCCGAGGGTTTTTTCGACGGTCATTGTTGATTCCAAGATAGGCGCATTCGTGCGTCCTTCAGCAAACCCGGAGGCAACTAATAAGTTGTCGCGTGCAATCAAGCCCAACAACCCCTGAATATCAGGAAAGAACTGCCTGGCGGCCATCATTCCGGCAACGGTGTGGTGATGCATGGTCATCATGATTGCCAGGGACGGGCAATGCCCGCCGACCCACGTATGCAGTTTCGCGACGCTTGATGCGCTGGCACCTGCGCCACCCAGTTCTTTGGCAATGGTAAGTGCGGGGTGGCCGAATGTTCGAAACATGTTGGCCAGTTGCTGAGGGTTGCCACGTTCCAGATCAAGAAGTGAGGCAGTTTCAAGAGCGGCTGCCATCTCCGGCATCCACTCGAAGGCAGTGTTTCTTTCTTCGTGTAAAAACATATCGGTTGGTTTCTTTAAGGTTTAGGAGGGGGTTGTTGGGTTATCTGCTTTTAAGTAATGGCGCGCATAACGGCCGTCCAACTTCGATAGCGGCAACAACATAAAGAAATCAGCTGTATTGAAGTCCGGATCCCGGGCCGGCTCACCACCTACCCAAGCACCGCAGCGCAAATAGCCTTTTAGCAGCGGCGGCATCTGTGGAACATGTCCGGTTGCAGGGACATGCACGGGAAATGGGTTGTAAGGCGTCACCCGATAGTCGGTTGGGGCAAAACTTTGTGCAGTGAACGCCTGATACAGCGCCGCAGCATTGTGGCCGCCATCCGCCAGGCTCACGCTGGCGCACCCCACCAGATAATCGCAGTGTTCACGCTGCATATACATGGCCAAACCCTTCCACAACAGCATGATGACGCTGCCGCTACGGTAATCCGGGTGGACGCAGGCATGTCCCGCTTCGGCAATGCGCGGTCGTAAATGATTTAGACGACTCAGGTCAAATTCCTGTTCGCAATAGTATCGTCCCATGCGTTGCGCGACTGTCGGGCTCATCAAACGATAGGCGCCCACTACACACGATGTCTGGGCGTCGCGCACAATCAAGTGGTCACAATAGTCATCAAATTCATCGATATTAAGTTCGTGGCAGCTGACCCGTTCGGAAAGCTGGAAAGTCTCAGTGAAAACTCTATGGCGTAGACGTTGTGCCTCACGTATTTCTTGCGGTGTGCCGGCAAGACTCACGGTCAACTTGGCATGGATTTTATTTGCACTGGGGTTGCTGTCACTGGATGTTGTTATTGATCGCATGTGACTTCCGTTTTAGATTTATTTAACCGCTGCCTGATAGCGGTAAAAAAATACTAATGTGCCCCGTTGATCGGCGGCATAAGGAAAGTCCGAAGTGTTTGGGAGATATGCGCTGTTAATAAGGCGGGGCACACAGGCGGATTTTGAAATTTACAGCAAAGCGTATTGTTTCAATATGCAGCGGCAGTTGAAGCGAATTCAGTGGGTGGCTATTCGAAGCGTCAATGCTGCGCCTGGAAGCAAGCCGTAAACATCGTGCCGCTCCCCACCTGGGAACTGACGACGACATCCCCGCCATGGGCCTTGGCAATTTCCCGCACGATAAACAGCCCCAGCCCGACACTGCGCACATCGGTGTGCTGATCGGTGCCTCGGGTCATGGGCTCAAACAGCACGCTCATCAACGCATCGGCAATCACCGGCCCATGGTTATGCACCGAAAGGCTGGCCCCGTCGTCGCCCAGGCGTGAGGTTATGGTGATGGGGTGTTGCAGGTCGCCGTAGGCCACGCTATTGGCCACCAGGTTGCCGATGATTTGCTGCAGGCGGTCGCCATCCAGGCAAGTATCGGTAGGGCCCACGGTGTGATGCACCAGGGTGGCGCGGGGAAAGGCCACCCGCAGCTCGTCCACGGCGCGTCGGGTTACGTCATGCAGGTCCAGCGCAGCGGGGGTGACAGCGATGCCCACGCCGACCCGTGCCTGGGTGAAGTCCAGCAGGTCGGCGATCATCCGTTGGGCGCGCTCCGATGACTGACCGATATGGCCAATCAATTGGGTTTCCTTGGCGGTGCGCTCACCACGGGCGAGGAAATCGGAGGCCATCTTGATCGCGGTCAGCGGGTTTTTCAGGTCGTGACTGACGATGGCGACCATTTGCTCGGCAAACAGCGCCCGGCGCTTTGCCTTGATATAGGCCTCGTTGAGTTCGGCTTGGGCTTGCTGGAGCGCGGTCTCGGCGGCGGTTTTTTCCAGCAGCAGGGCTTCGGCCAACTTGCGTGCGTTGAGCAGCTCGCGTTCGTACTTGTCGCGGTCGGTGGTGCCGAACAGTGCCAGTTCGTGCCGCACGCCGTCGGGGTGGTCGCGCTTGATGGCATTGAGCAGGACGGTCACGGTGTGGCCGTCACGATGGCGCAGGTCGAGCTTGACCTCGGTGACACGGCCCTGTACCTGCATCAACGGGGCAAGATGGGTTTGATGAAAAATGCGCCCGCCCATGGTCAGTAGGTCCTGGAAACGTCGCCCGTGCAGTTCGTCCGCCGTCATGCCCACCCAGTCACTGAAACACTGGTTTACCCGCAGGAGCGTGCCGTCTTCGGCGCTGACGGCCAGCGCACAGGCCGCGCCGTCGAACAGCGCCAGGGGATCGGGCAATGTGTCACCGGTCATGGGCAGCGGTCCATGGCATCAGGAAGCTATCCATCGCGGCCGCGCAGGCCGCTGCTGCGCTCATATGCGGGCAATGGCCCACATTGTCGATCAGGCAATAGCGGCTGTGGGGCAGCACACGGTGCAGGTACTCGCCCACGCAGACCGGGGCGATCAGGTCATCGGTCGATTGCAGGATCAGTGTGGGGGTGGTGAGGCCACCGATATCGGCGCGGTTATCCGACAAGAACGTCACCCGCGCAAACTGCTTGGCGATCTCGGGCTCGGTGCGGCAGAAGCTGTTGGTCAGTTCTTCACTGAGGGCCGGTTGCCCTGGCGCGCCCATGATCACCGGAGCCATGGTGCTGGACCAACCCAGGTAGTTGCTGTCGAGGGTGTCGAGCAGCGACTGGATATCTTCGGGCTTGAACCCACCCACGTAGTCGTCGGCATCGATATAGCAGGGGGAAGGGCCAATCATCACATGGGCGGCGATGCGCCCGGGGGCGGCGCGGTCGGCGAGGGTGCCGATCATGGCGCTGACCGAATGGCCTACGAGGATCACCGGGCCGCTGGCGAACCCATCGATGATCTCATTCAGGTCCGCGGCGTACCCATCCAGGGTGGCGTATTTTGCCTTGTCGTAGGCCGCCGGGTCAGACAGGCCGGCCCCTACCAGGTCATACAGCACCACGCGAAAACGTTCGACGAAATGGGGCAGCAGGTAATTCCACATGGCCTGGTTACAGCCAAAACCATGGGAAAACACCAGTGTCGAGGAACCATTGCCCACTACGTTGACGTTGTTGCGATGTCGAAGGTCCATGGTCGCGCTCGTAGTGGCGTGTTGCTATGAAGTTTTGCCGTCAGTTTAGAGAGTCATCCGCATGGGGTCACTAGGTATAGCGTTGATAGGGTAAAGTCGGCGCTTTCAGGACGAAACGTCAGGTATCCAGTATGGCGCGGTTTTTACGGCAATCGGCCTTGGGCCTGCTGGTCATGGTGTTGGCTGCGCTGGCTTTGGCGCAAACGGCGCCGCCGCCATGGGCGAGCGTGGCGCTGAACCAGCGGGTGATCGACCTGACTCACACCCTGGACAGCTCGACCCAGCAGCGCCTGACCGACCAGCTTGCGGACCTCGAACAGCGCAAGGGCGCGCAGATCGCCGTGATGTTGCTGCCGACTACGGCGCACGCCGACCTTGAAACGTTCACCACCGAGCTGTTCCGCGCCTGGAAACTGGGGCGCAAGGGCATCGACGACGGTATTTTGCTGCTGGTGATCAAAGACGACCGCAAGGTGCGGATCGAAGTCGGATACGGCCTGGAAGGGCTGGTCACGGACCTGTTGAGCCACCGGATTATCGAGGAACAAATGACCCCGGCGTTTCGCCAGGGCGATTACGCCGCCGGTGTGCAACACGCCGTGGATGCCCTGAGCGTGTTGGTCGAGGGCGGCGACCTGCCCGCAGTGGACGAGACCCGGGAGACGGTGGATGAGGCTGCAGTGTTGCTGGCCCTGGTCCTCGGCGCCGTCGGCGGGGTGTTGCTGGCCTCGGGCAAGCTGCATTGGCGACGCGGCCTGATCGGCGCCCTGGCAGTGACCGTGCTGCTGACGGCGCTGGCCGCGATCAATGGCAAGTCCTGGCCGATCTATGTCGTGGCGCTGCCGTTTTGCATGTCGATCAGCGCGGCCATATTCGGCGCGTTGTGGCAGGCCAAGGTGGTGTTTTATTGCGTATTGGCGCTGATGGCCTACAGCATCGGCCTGGGGCTGGTGGATCACTACCTGACCGAAGTGTCCTTTATGAACTGGCTGGGCTGGCCGATGGCTGGGCTGGTGGTGCTGGGCCTGTACTTGATCCTGTTCGCGGTGATGAAGGCCGCCTGGAAAAACAGCCGGGTGGGGTTTTGCCTACAGTCGGTGGTGGTGCTGGGGGTGTATGGCGCGGCCGGGTATCTGCTGGAGATGGGGCTTGATGGCTGGTTGTTCGCCTTGCCCATCAGTTCGTTTGCGGCGCTGTTCATCTATGGCCAGGGTACGGGCGGGTCCAGCGGCGGTTCCAGCGACCGCTCAAGCTCCAGTTCCAGTTCCAGTTCAAGTTCCGGTGGTGGGTTTTCCGGTGGCGGCGGCTCCAGCGGTGGCGGCGGGGCTTCGGGGGGTTGGTGAAGCCCGTTGCGGTTTCAGAGCGTCATCACCATTTCATGCCAAGCCATCCCACCGTGATCTGACGCCGAGGGCTGCACATACTGATAGCCCATGCGTGTGTACAGCGGCACATGCTGTTCCTTGCACATCAGGTGGATGGTCTGCTTGCCCATCCCGCGCATGCGCTGCACAAAGGCCGTCATCAATTGCGTGGCGTAGCCCTTGCCCTGGTGCGCCGGGTCCACCACTACCGACATGATCACCACATTTGGCGCATCTGCCGCGTGCCCTACCAATTCCTTGAAGGCTTCATCCGACATCACCACGTCATGGGCGCAACCGCCGTTGATAAAGCCCACCACCTGACCGTCCACTTCCAGGATCAGGAAACCTTGCGGGTACAGGGCGATGCGCGTGGTGATCTTCTCCAGGGTCGCGGCTTCGTCACCTTCGTAGGCGCTGATTTCGATCTCATAGCAGCGAGCGGCATCTGCCGGGGTGGCGTTGCGTAGGGTGAGGGCGGGCATGGCGGTTCCTGGGCGGTTGAGCGAGGGGCAGCATGATAGCGGGGTAGGGCCGCTGACGAAAATCCCACAAACAAAACCCACCCCTGTAGGAGCCGGCTTGCCGGCGATGGGCATAGACCTCTACACAATTTTCAGAACTCACGAAGCCCGCTCGCCACAACAGCCTTATCTGCTTGGATTTTGTAGATACCTATGCCCATCGCCGGCAAGCCGGCTCCTACAAGGGCGAGGTGTATTTGACGGCTGCCGCTGCCCGCGATGGCACGTTCAGGCTTCTCAGCAACCCGGACACATGGATGCGCACGGTAAACGGCGAAATATCCAGGGCCTTGGCGATTTCCTTGTTGGTCTTGCCTTGAGCGATCAGCCGCAACACTTCCTGCTGGCGTGCAGTCAGGGTGTTGGTGTCCAGGGGCAACAGCCCCGAAGGTGCGAACTTGACCAGCACCTCGCCCTGGCGGATGGCGAGCAGGGCCTGGCCGATCTCTTCGGGGGCGATGTTCTTCCCGATAAAGCCATCGGCCCCCATCGCCATCACCTGTTCGATCAACAGCGGGTCATCGACCATCGACACCACGATCAATGTGGTGCGCCGCAGTTGCTGGCGCAGTTCGCCCAACTGGCTGATGCAGGTCAGGCCGGGGAAGCGCAGGTCGAGGATCAGCGTGTCGACGTCGCTGCCGCTCTTGAGCATGTGCAGCACCGTGTCCAGGTCGCCGGCCTGTTCTACACAGGCCTCGGGCAGCAGGCGTTGCACCGTGCGCAGCATGCCTTCGCGAAACATTGGATGATCGTCGGCGATGATGATGCGGCATGTCATGGGGTGCTCCTCCCTGGGGCCAGGTCGTCCTGTAGCGTGGTACTTTAACACTCTGCTCGGCGCCTGCCTGCCGGGCGCGCCGATATGACGATGACCGTACAAGGACGTTGCCCATGAAGTTCGTGAAAGACGCCGAACTGGATCAAGCCAACCTGCGTATTGTGGTAGCCGCCTGCGCCATGGTGTACATCGGCCTGCTGGGTTTTTTGCCGGGGCAGTCGGTGGCGCATTATGTGCCGGTGATGATCTATATCGGCCTGTTCCTGCTGGCCTCGATTGTGCTGCGCCAGGTGATCGCGCGCTGGCCCGGGCATTACCCGGCGCGGCGGATTTTCGGGATGATCCACGACTACACCGGCACCTCGTTCGGCCTGGTGATCGGCGGTGAGGCGGCGTTGCCGCTGTATGCGGTGATGGTCTGGGTCAACCTGGGCAACGGCATGCGCTATGGCTCGCGCTACCTGGCGATTGCCACGGGCCTGGCGTTGCTGGCGCTGCTGATCGTGTATTGGCTGACACCGTTGTGGCAGGCGCAACCCTTTATGGTGCTGATGCTGATGATCACCAGTACGGTAATCCCGGTCTACGCCCACCTGCTGCTGGAGCGCACGCGCAAGGCGTCCGAAGAAGCCATCGCCGCCAACCTGGAAAAGTCGCGCTTCCTGGCCCAGGCCAGCCATGATTTGCGCCAACCCATTCACTCCATCGGCCTGTTCACCGCGTGCCTGCGTGAAGCACGGCTGGGCGATGAAGAACGGCGGCTGGTGGATAATATCGACCGTTCGCTGCTTAACGTCTCGCAATTGTTCCGCTCCATTCTCGATCTCTACACCCTGGACAACGGCCGCTTGCTCCCCAAGTACCAGGTTGTTCACCTGGGCGAGTGGCTGGCCGAGTTGCTACGCCAGAACGCCGAAGCCGCCCGTTGGGCCGGGGTAGAACTGCGCCTGCGTCCTTGCGCCCATTGGGTGCGGGTTGATCCGGCATTGTTGGCCACCATGGTGCAGAACGTGCTCTCCAATTGCTTCAAGTACGGCGGCCAGCGCCCGGTGCTGGTCGGCGTGCGCCGGCGCGGCGGGGGGCTGATGGTGGAGATTCACGACCAGGGGCGGGGGATTGCGCAGGAGCATCTGCCCCGGGTGTTCGAGGAGTTCTACCGCGTCCGCCACCTGCGCGACAAAGACGTTGAGGGCGTCGGCCTGGGTTTGTCCATCGTCAAGCGCCTGGGGCTGTTGATGGACATGGACGTAGGGCTGCGCTCACGGGTGGGCCGTGGCACCTCGGTCAGCCTGCGCGGCCTGCCCCTGGCGACCGCGCCCCAGCAACCCGTGGTGCGCGACGATGCACGCCAGGCGGGGCTGCTGACCGGTTTGAAAGTGTGCCTGGTGGAAGATGACCATAACGTGCTGCTGGCCACCCAGGCATTGCTGGAACGGTGGGGCTGCGAGGTGCAGGCGGAGTCGAGCGGGCATAACCTGGTCAGCGATTGCGACATCATCGTCGCCGACTATGACCTGGGCAACCACGCCACCGGTATCGAGTGCATCGACCAGTTGCGCGCACAGCGCGGCGTGGCGGTGCCGGCGCTGATTCTGACCGGGCATGATGTGGAGAGGATCCAGGCAGCCCTGCACGACCGGCAGATCGCCATTTTGTCCAAGCCAGTGCGCCCCGCTGAACTACGGGGCACCCTGCGCGAGCTCAGCCAGGGGCCGGTTACTGGTTAAACGGCGTCAACCCGTTACCCCGGGCGCCCTTGGGTTGGCAGTAGGCAGCGGGTTTCATCATGCCGAAGCTGGCCACGGCAAACATCCCGCCGCTGGCACCGCTGGGCACCGAGCAGTTGTAGTCACCGGAAGCGGTGCTGGCGATGTAATAGGTGGTCATGGAGTCACTGCGTACATTGGAAACACGCTTGACCGGCTCACCCAGATTGGTTTCCGAGAGCGTCTTGAGATGGTCTTCGGTGGGTTTGATATTGCTGCAACCGGCAACGCCGATCAGCAGGGCGCCCAGCAGGGCAAGGCGGGTAACAGGGGAGTGCAGTTTCATGGCGCTTCTTCCTTGGGGTTGTTTTGGTTTTTTACACGCACAACGATCCCTTGCACGGCGAGTTCGACGTGCTGACGGGGAGCATTGGGTTGCCGGCGAATATAGCGCCGGGCGCCTGCGGGGTCGATTAGCACAAGTGTGCTAATGGCACCTTGAGGTCACGGTAAACAGGGTTAATTCAGGGAGATTCGAATGCTACAAATCAGACGCGCCACCGACGACGACGGCCCCATCGCCTTCGAGATCCGCCTGCAAGCGATCCGCAGCCAATGCATCGGTGCCTACACCGCCGAGCAGATGCTGACCTGGACCCGTGGCGCGGCCGAGGACGGCTATACCGCGCTGATGGCCAAGCCGTTCTACCTGGGGTGCGTCGAGGGTGAGCCGGTCGCCACCGGCATGCTCGACCCGGACCATCGGGAAGTTGGTGCGCTGTTTGTACGGCCCGGTTTTATCGGGCGCGGGATTGGCGGGCAGATGCTGGAGCACCTGGAACAAGTGGCGTTGGCGTTGGGGATTGAGGAGGTGGTGCTGGATGCGACGCTAAATGCCGCTGATTTCTACCGCAGCCGTGGTTATGAAGGCAGCGAGCAGTCCATCTATCATTCGCCTACGGGGCTGGACCTGGCGTGTATCCCGATGGTCAAGCGCCTGTCTGTTTGAACGCCGCACGCAGGCGTTCGATCACGGTCGGCACCGAAAGCCCGGCAGTGGCGGGGGGCGTCGGGTTCTCACCGAATTCGCGCCAGATAAACAGCGTGAGTTCGGCCCCATCCGTCAACGCCTGCGTGTTGCTGCCGGCGCCAAAATCTTGCAGTACCCGGTAGCGCTCATCCTGCCAGAACAGCGTTTCGACCCAGTCATAGACCGGGATCAAATGAAAGTGCAACGGGAAACCGGGCATATGCCCAAAGCGGCTGATGTACAGCCACTTGGGCTGGAGCTGTACTTCCATCACCCGCTGGATTTTCGCCAGTAGGCCACCCATTTCCGCCAGGGCCGCTTCCGGTAGGTCAGCCAGTGAGTTGATCGGCATCTTGGCCCCCAGCATCAAATAACCGGGCAGGGCCGAGGCCAAGTGATGATTGAGCAGCCAGTGTTCGGTTTCGTGGAGGACATGGGACGGAGCAATGCGCATGGTCGGGCACCTGGTGGGTCGCGCCGGCAGGATACCAAAGGCAACTCCCTGTATCCCAGAAATGGGCGCGACTTGTGTCTTTCGACGGACAGCTCTTGTGGGTAGCGCAGCTGCATCCTGGCGAAACCGGCAACGCCCTGTGGCGAACCTGCCATTGTTGATAGGTGGTATGACCACAATTCCCAGCTTCGCTGACATCCCCCCTGTGGGAGCGGGCTTGCTCGCGAAAGCGGTGGTTCAGTCACTTCTTGGCTGGCAGGTGTACCGCTATCGCAGCATAGGTATCTACACAACTTTCAGAAACTGACGAACTCTCCTGTGGCGAGCGGGCTTGCCCCGCGCTGGGCTGCGAAGCAGCCCCAATAAGCCGAATGCGTTGTACCAGATACACCGCAGCGGCTGGTTTTGGGGCTGCTTCGCAGCCCAGCGCGGGGCAAGCCCGCTCGCCACAACTGCGCTATCTGCCTGGATTTAGGCGTTGCGGCAAAGTTGTGTAAATACCTATGGCTATCGCAGGCAAGCCAGCTCCCACAGTTGATGGGGGCGGCCACCACACTGTGGTCAGCAAAGCCCCCCCTTGTGGGAGCAGGATCAATGGTTCATGTGATGGCCGTCAGCACTGCCCAGGCTGCGGGCCGGGGCCTGGATCTGGATGTCCTGCTTCTGGCCCTTGGCATCTTCCACGGTCAGGGTCAGCGGCACCTGGTCGCCTTCCTTGATCTGCCCCGTCAGGCCCATCAGCATTACGTGATAACCCTCGGGATCGAGCTTCACCGCCTGGCCGGCGGGCAGTGCCACGGAGTCCACCGGGCCCATGCGCATGACGTCGTCCTTCATGCTCATCTCATGAATCTGCACATCCTTGGCCACCGGTGACTTGACGCTGAGCAGCTTGCTGTCGCTGTCGGCGGTGAGGGTCATGAACGCACCGCTCGAATGCTGCCCGGCCACGGTGGCGCGGGACCAGGCGTCGCTGACTTGGACCTCGGCGCTGGCGTGGGCAGCGAGGCCCAGCAGGGAAAGACCGAGGGCGATGCGCTTGAGGGTATGGACAGCAGTCATTAGCAGACCTCCATGACGGTGAGCAGGTCTTCTGCGCACTCTTTGGCGTTAAGGGATGCCGACAGGCCCAGGCGCAGGTTGCCGCGGGTGTCGAACACAAAACTGGTGGCGGTGTGGGACAGGGTGTAGGTATCACCGGCGGGGATTTTTTCATAAAAAATCCCGAATTCCTTGGCAGCCACGGCGACTTCTTCCGGGGTGCCATAGAGCGCTTCGAAGCTGGGGTCGAAGGCCTTGACGTAGGCGTCGAGCACCTGAGGTGTGTCGCGCTCCGGGTCCAGGGTGATAAAGATCACCTGCATGATTTCGCCGTCGCGCCCCATCAGCTTCTTGGCCTGGGCCATGCGTGCCAGGGTCGTGGGGCACACCGCCGGGCATTGGGTGAAACCGAAGAACACCACCGGCATCAAGCCGCGGAACGAACTCAGGGTGACGGTTTCACCGGCCGTGTTCTTGAGCTTGAACGTGCGGCCCATGATCTTGTCGCTCAAGTCCTTGCCGTACTTGAAGTTCAGCTTGGGGCCGGTGTCGCAGCCGCTCAGCAGACCCAGGCCCAGCAGGCCCATACCGGTGAGGACCTTGCGGCGGGTGAATAACGTACTCATGAAATGGGCGTCCCGTGAAGCGCCTGACGGCTGCGCATAACAGGTCAGTCAGGCTTTGAAAAGCGGTGAACAGGAAGGCTGGGTAGTCTACCGACCTTGATCGCGCTGGATAATCTGCGACGTTCTGCCACAGGGGCGGTCGCCACCTTATCAGCCAGGGCGTTGATTGAGTCTGTGGCACACTGTCGCAGACACGGCCCAAGGCCCGCCGCACAAGGCTTTGGGCAAATGTTTCAACGATTATCCGGGCCCTTGACCCGCATCAAGGCAGCGCGCGCCCACTGTGGGCACAGTCACGGTACAAGCACCGTGAGGTTCTGATGCTCTATCTCCTATTCCTGCTGGCCCATCTATTCGCCGCGCTGATATTTATCGGCACGGTGTTCTTTGAAGTGTTGATCCTCGCCAGTGTGCACAAGCAACTGCCGGCCCGCGTCATGCTGCTGGTGGAGCAGGGCATCGGCCGCCGTGCCAGGGCCTTGATGCCGTGGGTGCTACTGGTGCTGTTTGGCGCCGGCATCGGCATGGTCTGGCTGCGCTACCTGCCGGTGCTGGCGACGCCGTCCAGTTCCGCATTCGGTGCGTTGCTGACCCTCAAGCTGATCCTTGCCGCCAGCGTGCTGATGCATTTTTTGCTGACCGTGTGGTTGATGCGCCGTGGGCGGGTCAGCGCGGCTTATCTGCGCTTCGTCCATCTGAGCCTGTTTTGCCATATGGTCGCCATTGTGTTGTTGGCCAAGAGCATGTTCTACATCACCTGGTAAACGTCGGCGCTTGATGCATATCAAGGTGCGCTGTCCGGTCGCACCGCACAATGACCCACCGTAGCCAGACCCGGAGGCCGTCATGCTCACTGTCATTCATCCCGCCCGCGAGTGGCGCCTGCGCCGTGACCAAAGCGTGCTGGACCAGGGCCAGGTCGACATCGGTAAATTTCATACGGGCATCGGCTCCCTTGATTTACTGCGCGCCTTGCGCAGCAGCCGCCAGCGGCAACGGCCCCTGGCGCTGAACCTGCAGTGGCCGGCAGGCCTGGTGGCGGATACCTACCTCGGCGCGCTGGAACAGGAGATTCACCTGGTCGGTTGCCACGTGGGCGGCCGGCAACCGGTGGACCAATTCCATCTGGGCGGCGCCACCCCGGCCATTGCCGACCTGCAACGCGTGATGGCGCACCTGCGCAGTCGCCTGCACTTTCTTGATCACGACCAGGGCGACTACAGCCTCGACCTCGACCCGCTGCACACAGACTGGGCAACCATGGGCCTGTTGCGCGACCTGGGGTTCAACCACATTAGTATCGGCGTGCCGGATGCCAGTGCCGAAGCCACGCCGTCAGTGGCCGGATATCAAGACCCGGCGCCGATCCAGTCGCTGATCGACGCAGCGCGTACCTTCGGCTTTCGTTCGGTGAATGTCGACCTGGGCTATGGCCACGCCTGGCAGACCTGCGAGAGCTTTGAAACCAAGCTGGCCAGCCTGATCGCCCTTGAGCCGGACCGCCTGCAAGTCTTCGATTATGCCCGGGCTCCCCGGCGCTACCAGCAGCAGCCACGGCGTGCGCTGTCGTCGAATGCCGACAAATGTGGCATGCGCCGCATCGCTTTCCAGCGCCTGGAAGATGCCGGTTATCACTACATCGGCCTGGGCCAGTTCGTGCGCCCCGACGACGACCTGGCGCTGGCCCAGGAGCGCGGGCACCTGAGCCGCAATTGCCAGGGTTTTACCCGTCACGGCTACTGCGACCATATCGGTTTTGGCCTGGGCGCCATCAGCCAGCTCGACACCCTGTATGCGCAAAACACCGACGACCTGGCGCTCTATCGCCAGCAGTTGGGCAGCGACCTGTTGCCCACCGCCCGCGGTTGGCGCTGCGAGGCCGGCGACCAGATCCGCCAGCACGTCATGGAGCGCCTGGCCTGTGACCTGGAGTTGGATATCCTGGCCCTGGAGCGCCGCTATGGGGTGATTTTTTCCCGCTATTTCTCGGCGATCTGGCCACTGCTGGAGCATTTGCACCAAGACGGCCTGATCGATCTGTCCGAGCGTTTCCTCTGTGTACTGCCAGCAGGCCGGCACCGGGTCGAAGCCCTCTGTGCGCTGTTTGACCGGGCAGGCAGCGCCGTCCCCCCTTGCTCCAACGATGAGACCATCGACCATGAAAGCGTTTGAGTTCAACCGGGCCCTGGTGCAGAAATACGACCGCCCGGGGCCACGCTACACCTCGTACCCGACGGCGCCGCAGTTTCACGCAGCCTTCGCCCTGGACGATTACCAGCAGGCGGTCGCGGCCAGCAACCACGCGCTGACGCCCAAGGCGTTGTCGGTGTACATCCACATCCCGTTTTGCCAGAGCCTTTGCTACTACTGCGGCTGCCACAAGATCATCACGCGCAAGACCCACCGCGCCGTGGAATACCTGAGCTACCTCAAGCGCGAAATCCAGATGCAGGCGGCGCTGTTCGACCGCGCGCGGCCGCTGACCCAGTTGCATTTGGGGGGCGGTACGCCGACCTATCTTGACGATGGGCAGCTGGCCGACTTGATGGACTGCCTGGCCCAGGGCTTCAGCCTCGATACCAGTGACCGCCATGAGTTTTCCATTGAGGTGGACCCGCGCACCATCAGCGTCGAGCGGATCCACAACCTGCGCGGGCTGGGCTTCAATCGCCTGAGTTTTGGCGTGCAGGACTTTGATGCCGATGTGCAGGCAGCGGTCAATCGCGTGCAGAGCGAAGAGCAGATCGTGCAACTGGTCTCGGCAGCGCGTGAGGCGCAGTTCAAGTCGATCAGTGTGGATCTGATCTACGGCCTGCCGTTGCAGACCGTGGCCAGTTTCGACGTGACCCTGGGCAAGCTGATTGCCCTGCGTCCGGACCGCGTGGCGGCGTACAGCTATGCGCACCTGCCGACACAAATCCGCGCCCAGCGCATGATCCGCCCCGAAGACATGCCACCCCCCGAGCGCAAGCTGGAGCTGCTGGAATTGACCATCCGCCGGCTGACCGAGGCGGGGTATGTGTATATCGGCATGGATCACTTTGCCTTGCCCGACGATGAACTGGCCCTGGCCCGGGCCAATGGCACCTTGCAGCGCAATTTCCAGGGCTATTCGACCCATGCCGATTGCGACCTGATCGGGCTGGGCGTCTCGGCCATCGGCAAGGTGGGTGACAGCTACAGCCAGAGCGTCAAGGAGTTGTCCCAGTACTACGCACGTATCGACGCCGGGTTGTTGCCGGTGCAGCGCGGCTACCGCCTGAACGCCGATGACGTGCTGCGCCGCGACGTGATCAACGGCCTGATGTGCCATGGGCGCATTGACTTTGCCGGGGTCGAGGCCGGGCATGCGATCCGCTTTACCGAATACTTCGCCCAGGCGTTGTCGCGATTGGATGAGCAAGTGGCGGATGGCTTGCTGCATATCCAGGATGACGGCGTGCAGTTGCTGCCCCAGGGGCAATTGATGGTGCGCAGCGTAGCGATGGCATTTGATGCGTACTTGGGCGGGCAGCAGAAGGGGCAGTTTTCTCGTACGGTCTGACCGCACGCCTGCTGACCGAAGAGGCTTGTTTGGTGCCTTCTGTGGCGAGGGGGCTTGTCCCCCGCTGGGCTGCGCAGCAGCCCCAATAAGACCGCCGCTTTTTATCAGGCAGACCGCAGCGCCTGGGTTCAGGGCTGCTGCGCAGCCCAGCGGGGGACGAGCCCCCTCGCCACAAGGAGCTTGCCGCACCCTCGAACTTACTGTGGACCACCGTCTTTATGTGGCGAGCGGGCTTGCCCCGCGCTGGGTGGCGAAGCCACCCCAACCGGCTCACCATGCTCCACCAGACACCCCGAGGTGGCAGGATTTGGGGCTGCTGCGCAGCCCAGCGGGGGACGAGCCCCCTCGCCACAAGGAGCTTGCCGCACCCTCGAACTTACTGTGGACCACCGTCTTTATGTGGCGAGCGGGCTTGCCCCGCGCTGGGTGGCGAAGCCACCCCAACCGGCTCACCATGCTCCACCAGACACCCCGAGGTGGCAGGATTTGGGGCTGCTGCGCAGCCCAGCGGGGGACAAGCCCCCTCGCCACAAGGAGCTTGCCGCACCCTCGAACTTACTGTGGACCACCGTCTTTATGTGGCGAGCGGGCTTGCCCCGCGCTGGGTGGCAAAGCCACCCCAACCCCCTCACCATGCTCCACCAGACACCCCGAGGTGGCAGGATTTGGGGCTGCTGCGCACCCAGCGGGGGTGCCCCCTCGCCACAAAAGCCCCTTCACCACAGGTCAGGTATAGGCGCTGTTGGTGCGCTCTATCTCTTCGACCAGCTTATCGATCCCTTCCAGCCGCGCGCGGTTGTCGTGATCCCAGGGATGAAACCCCGGCTTGAAGTAATGCAGCCAAGGCCGCGCCATGCGCGGGAATACGCCCCTGGCGCCGTAGAGAAATTTCAACATCCGCCAGAACCCTTTCAGATGGCCACCCGCGCGGCGGTCGGCGATCAGTAGGCGCAGGTGGAAATCAAACACCACCAACCAGAAAAACACCGTGGTGAACAGCATGGTCCCGGTGCGCAGCAGGTAACGCTTGGGCCCCGGCTTGATCACGCGGTTCCACACATCAAAGGCCACGGCCTTATGTTCCGTTTCCTCAAGGGCGTGCCAATACCACATCTGCTGGTAGCCCTTGAGCGAATCCCCAAAGCGCGTGGGGTCGCTGAGGAGGATTTCCGCGAGCATCGCCGTGTAATGCTCCAGGGCGATGGTCACTGCCAGGTTGAAGGACGGCGGCAAGTGCTTCTTTTGCAGGTCGAGGATGAATTTCAACCGCCGGTCAAGCAGGTGGGCGGGCAACCCCGCGGCTTGCAGCAGCTCGTTGTAGGCCACGTGCTCACGGCTGTGCATGGCTTCCTGGCCAATAAACCCCTGGATTTCCTTCTTTAACGCCGGGTCGTCGATGCGCTGGCGATAGTGGCGCACGCTGTCCATGAAGAACAGCTCGCCCTGGGGAAACAGCAGCGACAGGGCATTGAAGAAATGCGTGATGAAAGGGCCTTGCTCGTGCCAATCCTTGATGCGTTCGGCGGGCAGGGCAAAATGCAGGTCGCGGCGAATGGGCAACATTATGGCGACTCCTGTTCTGTGATGGGGTTGGGCAGCGGTGCCTTGCGCTTTTTCGGTGCCATGCGCCGGCTGGCGAACACCACCAACGCCTGATAAGCCGCCGGCAACCAGCGTGCAAGCAAGTCCAGGGCGTAGGCGTCGCGGCCGATCAGCACGCGGCGCTTGTTTTTGCGCACGCCTTGCAGGATCACCTTGGCGGCCTGGTCGGCGTCGGTGATAAACAGCTTCTCGAAGTCGGCGCGGGCCTGTTGTTCGCTATGGATCAAGAACCCGGTCATGTTCGCGTCGATCCGGCTGCTGCGGCAGATATCGGTACGGATCCCGCCAGGATGCACGCAGGTGGCCGAGACGCCGCTGCGTTGCAGATCCAGCTCCTGGCGCAACGATTCGGTGAAGCCGCGCACCGCGAACTTGGTGGCGTTGTAGCCGCTCATGCCAGGCTGGGCGAACAGGCCGAAGACGCTGGACGTGTTGACCACATGCCCGTCGCCGCTGGCCTTGAGGTACGGCAGGAACGCCTTGGTGCCGTAGACCACACCCCAGAAGTTGATGCCGACGATCCACTCAAGGTCGGCGTAGTCCACACCTTCCACCGTACTCGACAGGGCCACCCCGGCATTGTTGAAAATCAAATTGACCTGGCCATGCTCGGCCGCACAACTGGCGGCCCAATCCTCCATGGCCTGGCGGTCGGCAACATCCACCTCTCGTGCGGTCACGCGGATCGGCGCCAGGCTGCTGCGCTGGATCAGCTCCACGGTTTGTTGCAGGCCGGCCTGGTTTTTGTCTGCCAGGGCCAAGTGGCACCCCTCGCGCGCCAGGGCCAGGGCCAAGGCGCGGCCCATGCCGGACGCGGCACCGGTGATGGCCGCCACGCGACCATTGAATGACTTCATGACAGGCTTCCTTCTGCGGTGGCATGGGGTTGCGCGAGGGGGCGCTGCGCAGTGCCAGTCACCAGTGGCGTGACTTGATAGTCGCCCAGGGCGAACTGGCGGGTGACCTGCTTGAAGCGCCAGGTCGAACCGGGCCACAGCGTGGTGTTTTTGCCGGTGCGCGGGTCGAGGTACCAACTGCGGCAGCCACCGGTGTTCCAGATGGTGCCCTGGAGCTTTTCCTGGATTTTCAGGTTGTAGGCGCGTTCCACCGCCGGCTTGACGTCCACCGTGGCAATTTGCTGGCGACGCATCTGTTGCAGGGCATCGAGGATGTAGGTGACTTGCGCCTCGATCATCAGAATCATCGAGTTGTGGCCCAGCCCGGTGTTGGGCCCGACGATCAGGAACAGGTTCGGATAACCCGGCACGGTAGTGCCCTTGTACGCATGGGCGCCATCGCGCCAGGTGTCCATCAGGTCGATACCATCGCGCCCGATGATGCAGTCGCGGGGCAGGGGATCGCTGGCCTGGAACCCGGTGCCGAAGATCAGGCAGTCAGCCGGGTGCTTGATGCCATCGGCGGTGACGACCCCGTCGGCTTCGATCCGCAGCACGTTGTCGGTGACCACCGCGACATTGCTGCGCGACAGCGCCGGGTAGTAGTCGTTGGAAATCAGCACGCGCTTGCAGCCAATGGTGTAGTCCGGCCGCAGGATCTTGCGCAGGGAAGGGCGCGCCACTTGTTTGTGCAGATGGCGCAGGGCGATTTTCTGCACCATTTTCATCAGCCTTGGGTGCAGCGCAAACCCAACCACCCGACCTTCCAAGGCCCAGTAAAAGGCCCCGCGCACCAGCCGTTGGGTAAACGGCAAGTGTTTGAAAGCCCAGCGTTCGACCCGTGAAATGGGCCGGTCCGGCTTGGGCATGATCCACGGCGGGGTGCGCTGGAACAGGTCCAGGTGCGCCACCTGCGGGGCGATCTGCGGCACGAACTGGATGGCGCTGGCGCCGGTGCCAATAACCGCCACGCGCTTGCCCTTCAACGAATAGTCGTGGTCCCACTGCTGGGAGTGAAAGCGCTTGCCCTTGAAGCTGTCCAGCCCCGCGATATCCGGCAGCGCCGGGCGCGACAGGCCGCCCATCCCCGACACCAGCACCCGCGCACTGACGTGGCGGCCATTGCTGAACTGCAATTGCCAGCGTTGCAGTTGCTCATCGAACACCGCCCGTGTAAGGCCCATGCCAAAACGCAGGTACGGCGCCAGCTCGAAGCGCTGTGCACAGTGTTCCAGGTAGGCGCGGATTTCCGCCTGGGGGGCGAACTGGCGGGTCCAGTCGGGGTTGGGCGCAAACGAAAACGAGTAGACATGGGATTGCACATCGCAGGCGCAACCCGGGTAGTGGTTGTCGCGCCAGGTGCCGCCCAGGGAATCGGCCTGTTCGGCAATGAAGAAGTCGTCGAGCCCGGCTTGCTTGAGTTTGATCGCCATGCACAGGCCGGCAAAGCCTGAGCCAATGATCGCGATATCCACACAATCTGCCGGGCCGCCCGGCTGGGTAGAGGCATTCATAGGGTGTCCCTCGTGGGCTGTGGGCGCCTTACGGGTTTTGACATCGGATGTGCTCCTTTTTTGTTTTTGGCTTTTAGATAGAACACCATTGCAAAGAAAAATTGAATTTATTATTTTAAAAAAGATTTTAAATAATCTACCTGAAAATATCGCCTACGCTAGAACCTTGTCCTTTATGTGCGATTTGTCCGACGGACGAGCCTTTGCGCACGCAGTTGAAGTCCAGGGTGTGGACGATGGCTGAGGTCTTGACCAATACCGGTCGGATCGCCAGCAGCAGGGAAGCCGAGGACCGAGCTATGGCTGTCGAATGGGTTGTCGCTGCGGGTGTGTTTATAGCTGCGAGTGCGGCGTTGTGGGGCTTGAGTGCCTGGATGACGCGCCGTATCGAAGTGGCTGTTCCAAGTAACGGGCGCTTTCTGGAGGTCGATGGCGAGCGCTTTCATTATGTAGAGGAGGGCAAGGGGCCGCCGCTGGTGATGATCCACGGCCTGATGGGCAGCAGTCGCAACCTGACTTATGCCTTGTCTGCCCAATTGCGCGAGCACTTTCGGGTGATCACCCTGGACCGCCCCGGCTCAGGCTATTCCACCCGGCATAAAGGCACCGGTGCCGACCTGCAAAGCCAGGCCCGGCAAGTGGCGACCTTTATCCAGACCCTGGACCTGGGCCAGCCCCTGGTGCTGGGGCATTCCTTGGGCGGGGCGATTTCCCTGGCATTGGCCCTGGATCATCCCCATACGGTGTCCGGGCTGGTGCTGGTGGCGCCATTGACCCACCCCCAACGCATGATCCCCCTGGTGTTTCTCTCTCTGGCCGTGCGCCCGGCCTGGCTGCGGCGCTGGGTGTCGCGCACGCTGACGGTGCCCATCGGCATGCTCACCAGCGGCGCAGTGGTCAAGGCAGTGTTCGCCCCCGACCCGGCACCGGCCGACTTCGCCACCCGTGGCGGCGGGATGCTGGGGATGCGCCCTGACAACTTCTATGCCGCCTCCACCGAAATCGGCCTGGTCAATGATTACCTGCCAGATATGGTCAAGCGCTACCCCCAACTGCGCCTGCCCATCGGCCTGATCTATGGTTCGCGGGACAAGGTGCTGGACTTTCGCAAACACGGCCAGGCCCTGGCAGACAAGGTGCCGGGGCTCAAAATGCAGGTGATCGAAGGCCGCGGCCACATGCTGCCAATCACCGCCACCGAGCGCGTGGCGGCCCTGGTGGAGCAGGTGGCCAAGCGCAGCAAGCCGGTAGAAAGCGCCACCGTTCTGCACCCGCCATTTGCACTGGCGAGTAAATAATCGTGCATCCCGCGGCGTGGTCGAGAGTCGGTAACGCTTGCCCTAGACACCTGACCGAATGGATGAAAAAGAGACTGCCCGGTCACGTAGAAAAGGCTTCGAAAAAGTAGTTGACGACCTAACGGTTCCGCGCTATTTATTTAAAAAAATATTTCAATATTTATTTTGAAATGATTTTTGAAATGCCTAAGAGCGAATAAAATAATGAAAAAAACGCCTTTTATCGCATGGTTGATTTCAAGTGGCTTTCAGTGCCGCCTGAATCTGTTGTCTGCCTCTTTTGCTTCGCTCTCCCTCCCTGCCGCGCAGTGCGCCCGGAGGCTGCCATGAATCAGACCCTGGCAGCCCCGCACGTCTGGACCGACGGTAAGCGCCACCTGTGGTGGCTCGGCATCATGCCTTTGGCAACCCCGCTATTGTCCGGCGCGCTGGCCATCACCACCGGTGTACAAGAACTGTGGTGGGTGGGTGTGCTGGTGATTTTCGGCCTGATTCCGCTGATTGATGGCCTGCTCGGCGAAGACGTCAGCAACCCGCCGGAATCTGCGGTCAGCGGCCTTGAATCGCAGAAGTACTACCGCTGGATCGTCTACACCGGCGTGTTGCTTGTTATCTCCTCCCTGGTGATTACCGGTTGGCTGGCTGTCAGCGGCATCGACTGGATGATCAACGGTGGGCTGCTGCAACTCACGGCGTCCATGGACCCATCGAGCTGGATGGCGCAAACCGCCAGCTTCCTGACGGCCCGGGTGCAACTGCACGGTGATGTCAGTTGGTTCACCTACCTGGGCATGGCCATGTCCACCGGCGCCGCCACCGGCATCGCGATCAACACTGCCCATGAACTGGGGCACAAGCCGCGCCTGCTGGAGATCGTGCTGGCCAAGATCACCCTGGCGCCAACCTTCTACGGGCACTTCTATACCGAACACAACCGTGGCCATCACGTACGCGTCGCCACCCCGGAAGACCCGGCCAGCTCCCGGCTGGGGGAGAGCTTCTGGGCGTTCCTGCCGCGCTCGGTGTGGTTCAGCGCGCGCTCGGCCTGGAACCTGGAACGCGAACGCCTGCGCAAGCTCGGCCTGCCGGCCTGGCACTGGAAGAACGGCGTGCTCAGCGCCTGGATGTACAGCGTGGTGTTGTGGGGCGCAATGATCGCCTGGCTGGGTGTGGCCGTGATTCCCTTTTTGGTGATACAGGGCATCTACGGCTTCTCGTTGCTGGAAGTAGTGAACTATGTCGAACACTACGGCCTTAAACGCCAGAAGTTGCCCAATGGTCGTTATGAGCGGTGTTCGCCGCGCCACTCCTGGAACAGTAACCGTATTGTCACCAATATCTTTCTGTTCCAGTTGCAGCGCCACTCCGATCACCATGCCAACCCGACCCGCAGTTATCAGTCGCTGCGCCACTTTGATGAATCGCCGCAACTGCCCTACGGCTACGCCAGCATGATTGTCTGGGCCTACATCCCTTACTTGTGGCGCCGGCGCATGGATCATCGGGTACTGCGGCACTACTCGGGGGATGTCACCCTGGCCAATATCCAGCCATCCAAACGCTTGAAGATACTGGAGAAGTACGGCAAGACCAGCACCTTCTAATGTGAATCAACTGTTGTAAGGCGCACTCGGGATCTGTGTATCGCGCAGGTTTTCATCGCCCACGGTTTACCGGTTTCGAGTGCTGCTTGGTTGCAAGAAAGTTGTTTGACCCTAACAAAAATAAAATCAAGGGAAGGACGTACACCATGCAAAAACCTGCCAAGTTCACTACGCATATCGTGCTCGCTGCACTGGGCCTTATCGCCTATCACCAGGCCCAGGCGGCACGCATCGAACCCGCCGGCAGCGCCTTCACTGCCCAGGGCCCCATCAGCTTTTCCAAGGGCGCGCTGATCAGCGCCGATTGCACCATCAAAGTGGCCGGCAAGGTTGCGGCCGATGGTTCGCAAGTCAATGTCGACAAGGTCGAGTTCGACGGCGGCCTCAAGTGCAGCCGCGTCGAAGCCATCAACTTGCCGTGGATCCTGGTGGCCAAGGACACCACCAGCGGCTCTATGTCGAAGATCAGCGTCGACGTGCACGCCTTTGGCCTGGGCGGCAAGTGCGGCCCATCCACCGCCGAAGGCACCTGGGATAACGCCACCGGCAAGTTGGAGGCGGCCAATGTGCCGATTGGCGAAGACTGCAAGATCAAGAGCGTGTCGATCAAGATGCCGCCGACTTTCAAAGTCGTCGAGTAATCACCCGAAGTTGTAGCGGTAATTGCATTGAAATTTGGCTGGAAAGGGAAGTTCTGCTGTTTCTCCGTGACCTCTCGATCATGGCCATTACCCCGGCGAAATGACTCGCCATACATGTGAGGAAAAATAATGAAAAGTTTCAAAACCCTCGTTTGTGTAAGTTCGTTTGCTCTGTGCTTTGGCGCGGCTTCGATGGCCAGTGCGGCATCTTTTAGTCCAGTTGGAGCGACGTTCGTTACAGGGGCTACTGGGAGTATTGAGGTTAAGTCTCCTTCTTCGTTCCAGAACTCGGTGACCTGTAAGGCTGTTTTCGAAGGCAAGGTCCGTGCAGATGGCAAGGCGGATATCACCAAGGTCACCATCTCTCAAGGCACCAGTTCTTTGTGCGATCTGCCTCAGATCACCGGATTGCCTTGGTTGCTGGAGCCTCTCACCGCGACGACTGGCAAGGCTCACAACGTTGGCTACAAGATCGTCACTCCGGGCTTCCCGCCGCCAACCAACTGTGGCCCTTCCTCCATTGACGTGCTGTTGTCATCGACTCCGGCACCGTCGCCAAGCATCACATTGACTGCGAATAATCAACCGCTGTCTGGTAGTTGCACCGTCGTGAAGCTGAATGTTGGTGCTACCGGGGTCACTATCGTTCCTTGATGCAGGAACTGCTCCAAAAGGGCTGATCACCCAGAAAAAGGCAGGCGCCTCGTTAGAGGCGCCTGTTGAAGCAAGTCCGACCGGTTTGACCGGTCGAGACGGATAAAAACAATAAGGAGTGGGGCATGAATAATAAGAAACAACAGGCGCAAGCGTTTCTCGGCCTGGCATTGTTGAGTGGGCTGATGGCGACTGCAGGCTCGGTCCAGGCAGGCGGCTTCATGACTCCTACCGCTAACACTGCTGGTTGGGGCCGGGCATTCGGTGGTGGTTCGATGTTCAAGAACGACCCTTCAGCGGCCTACAACAACCCTGCTGCAATGGCCTTTATTGACAAGACCATCTCGCAGTTCACCATCAACTACGCAAATATCGATATCAAATACAAAGGATCGGCCTACGACTATTCTGGCCGTCCGATGTCCGACACGACCCTTGACGAAAACTACAGTCCGATTTACCACGATCGTACCGGTAACGGTGGTCAGGCGGGTTTCGAGGCTTGGGTGCCTACGGGTTTTATGGTGATCCCGATCAATGACCGTTTTGCCTTTGGTCTGAGCCAGGTGGTGCCGATGGGTGCCCGCACCACGTACGACCAGGATTGGAAAGGCCGCGACTTTGCGGTGGACACTCGCATCGAAACCGTGGGCCTTACCGGCTCGCTGTCGTTCAAGGTCAATGATGAGTTTTCCATCGGTGGCGGTGCGATTCTCCAGCACACCAAAGGTTTTGTGAGTCAGAACGTCGACCTCTATGCCGCTGCTGCGCAGTCGCCGGACTTTGGGATGATTCCGTTCCCGGCCGGCCAAGGTTTCGCCTTGATGCGTGTCAAGGTTGACAATAACTCCCTGGGTTGGTTTGCGGGGATGACCTGGAAGCCCACGGCGCAAGACACCCTGGGTTTGAACTACCACGCCAAGATCAAGAACAAGCTGGAGGGCAAATACAATATGCACGCCGATCCAGGGTCGGTAGCACTGATGACCACTCCGATGGTCGATGGTAAAACCCTGGTTGAGATGGCTTACCCTGGGCTGCAGTTGTTTCCCGGCGGCGCCAAGGCCTCCACGCAACTGGATATCCCTGCCAACGCGTCCCTGGACTGGGTGCACGACTTCTCTGACCGCCTGACCCTGGGCGCCAGCGTGACCTGGACCCAATGGTCGTCCTTCGAGGCGCTGACCTTGAAGTCCAATGGCAGCACCATCGTGTCGATCCCGTACAAGTACAAGAACACCTGGATGTATTCCTTCGGTGGCGACTACAAGCTCACGGATGATTTTACCGTGCGCGCCGGTGTGGCCTTCGACCAGACCCCAACCCGCAACTCCACCCGTGACCCACGCATCCCGGATGGTGATCGCACCTTCGCCTCCCTGGGCTTTGGCTACAACATCCGCGCCATTCCTGGCCTGAGCATCGACGGCGCGTATTCCCGCCAGTTTGTCGAAACCGTCAAGCTCAAGACCAAGAACGTTGATCGGCTTGGCGCAGGTTCGCTGGATGGCAAATCCGAGGCCAAGGGTGAAGTGGTCAGCCTGTCGGCCACGTACGCCTTTTAACGTGTCTGCGTAGTACCGAGGTAAAACCACAGTCAGCGCATCTTTCTGTGGGGTTTACCTCCGAGTGCACCAATGGGTCGCCCACGCGACCCATTGTGAGTTCTTCCTCCTTCTGGCATTTCGGCTGACGCGTTCGGCCATGAATTTTTTCGCGAACCGATTAAATAAAAATTTCAAAACAAAATTTGAATTTAGCTTTTCAAGTTTGTAGTGTGGTGATCAGTCGCAGGCCATACCGGCTTGCTGACCTGCATGCCGTGCCCTGAATAAGTTGCCCTGAATAAGTAGAGGTATCTCCATGGTTATCTGGTTACTGGCGGGACTCGCTGCGGCGACTGCCCTGGCGTATCGACAAGCGGCAGCCACTTTGTGGCTGGGGGCTGGCCTGGTCTGGTTGGCCGGTGGCTATCTGTTCAATGGGGTCGCAGGGTTTGGCCTGAGCGTTGCGGCGCTGCTGGTGGTGTTGCCGGCGCTGCTGCTGAGCATCAAGCCCCTGCGCCGGGCGCTGTTGACCAGCAAGGCCTTGGGCCTGTTTCGCACGATCATGCCGGCCATGTCCGACACTGAGCGCGCCGCTATCGAGTCCGGCACCGTGTGGTGGGACGCCGAGCTGTTCAGCGGCAAACCCAACTGGCAGCGCCTGCTGCAAGCCGCGCCGGCACGCTTGAGCGCCGAAGAGCAGGCGTTCCTCGACAACGAAGTGGAAACCCTCTGCGACATGGCCAACGACTGGGAAACCACCCAGGTCTGGCAGGACCTGTCGCCCGAAGGCTGGCAGTACACCAAGGACGCCGGTTTCCTCGGCATGATTATTCCCAAGCAATATGGCGGCAAGGGCTTCTCCCACTATGCCCATTCGCAGGTGGTGATGAAGCTGTCGACCCGTTGCTCGGCGGCGGCGATTTCGGTGATGGTTCCCAACTCCCTGGGCCCCGCCGAACTGTTGCTGCATTACGGCACCGACGCCCAGCGCAATTACTACCTGCCGCGCCTAGCCCGTGGCGAAGACATTCCGTGCTTTGCCCTGACCAGCCCCTATGCCGGCTCCGACGCTGGCGCCATTCCAGACCTGGGCATCGTCTGCAAGGGCATGCATGAAGGCCAGGAAGTGCTGGGTTTCAGCGTGACCTGGGACAAGCGCTATATCACCCTCGGGCCCATCGCCACGGTGCTGGGCCTGGCCTTTCGCGCCGAAGACCCCAACGGCTTGCTGGGCCAGCCCGGCTCGCTGGGCATCACCTGCGCGTTGATTCCTACGTCCCATCCCGGGGTGAACAGTGGCCGCCGTCACTGGCCCCTCAATGCGGTATTCCAGAACGGCCCGACCACCGGCAAGGACGTGTTTATTCCCCTGGAATGGGTGATCGGCGGCCGAGAGCAAGTGGGCAACGGCTGGCGCATGTTGATGGAATGCCTGGCGGCCGGGCGGGCGATTTCCCTGCCATCGGCCAACGTCGGCCTGGGCAAGGTGGCGGTACGCGGCACCACGGCCTATGCGGCGATGCGCAAGCAGTTCGGCCTGCCGATCGGCAAGTTCGAAGGGGTGCAGGCACCATTGGCGCGCATGGCCGGGCACTTGTATGCCTGCGATGCAGTGCGCAAGGTATCGGTGGCGTCGTTGGATGCTGGCGAGAAACCTTCGGTGATTTCGGCGATTGCCAAATACCACGTCACCGAGCGTGCGCGAATCATCGTCAACGATGGCATGGACATCGTCGCCGGCAAGGGCATCTGCATGGGGCCCAACAACTTCCTGGCCCGTGCCTATCAGCAAAGCCCTATCGCGATCACCGTGGAAGGGGCAAACATCATGACCCGCTGCCTGATCATCTATGGCCAGGGCCTGATCCGTTGCCATCCTTACGTGTTCCGTGAGATGGAAGCGGCGCGCAACACCGATCATCGCCAGGCGTTGCTGGCGTTCGACAGCGCCATGTTCGGTCACCTGAGCTTTGTGCTGGCCAATACCGTACGGGCGGCAGTGCATTCCCTGACAGGCGGGCGCCTGATTGCCGTGCCGGCCAAGACCGACCCGGCGCTGGCGCCTTACTATCGCCAGGCCAATCGGCTGTCGGTGGTGCTGGCGTTGATTTCCGATATCTCCATGGGCGTGCTGGGCGGTGCGCTCAAGCGCAAAGAAAGCATCACCGGGCGCCTGGGCGATATTCTGTCCCAGCTCTACATCCTGTCCTGCGTGCTCAAGCGCTTTGAGGATGATGGCCGGCCCCAGGCCGATCTGCCGCTGGTGCATTGGTCGGCCCAGGACGCACTGTTGCGGGCCCATGAGGCCCTGGCCGAGGTGCTCGACAATTACCCCTCCAAGCCGGCTGCGGCAGTGATTCGTGGCTTGAGCTTCCCGTTTGGCATTCCCCAGCGCAAACCGTCAGATCGCTTGCTGGCCCAGGTGGCCGAACTGGTGCAGACCCCCGGCGAAAGCCGCGACCGCTTGCTGGCCAATTCCTACATCCCACGTCCGGAAATCGACAAGTTGGCCTACGGCGAATTGGCGTTCCGCCTGTTGCCACAGGTGGAGTTGATCGAAGGACGGCTCAAGGCGGCGGTCAAGCAAGGCACCCTCGAACCGATGCCGATCAGCACCACCGCCTTCACCGCCTGGCGCATCAAGGCCCGCGCCCTGGACCTGATCAGCGCCGATGAAGACGCTTTGCTGGCGCGCTATGTGGAGTACGCCGACCACGGCATCCAGGTGGACGACTTCCCGCAGGACTTTGGCTTGCTGGAGGCATTGCAAAAGCGCCAGCAAACCTTGGAACAAGCAGCCAAGCCCAGCACCAGAAAGCGTGAAAACGCCCCGGTGAACTAAACACCAACACGCGCCCTGTGGGAGCTGGCTTGCCAGCTCCCACAGGAGATTGGGTTTGCAGGTCAGGAAAACGGATCGATTTATGAGCGACAGCTATCTCTCTTTTGTTAATTCCCCCTGGGGCCGTCGCCTGGCCCAGACCATTGGCCTGCCACAGCCCTTGCCCCTGCAGCGCCACCGTAGCGGCCAACAGGGCTTGGCCAACCCGGTGATCATCGCCGGGGCAGGGCGCCTGGCGGAGGAAGTGCGGCGCATCTTCAAGGCCACCGACACCGTGCCGGCCCAGGCCGCCACGCTCAAGGCGCCGTCCACGGTCAAAGTCCAGGGCGCGGTGTTCGACGCCAGCGCCGTGGTCGACCTCAAGCAACTGGACGAACTCTACGAGTTCTTCCACGCCAACGCCCGGCGCCTGGGGCAACACGCACGGGTGGTGGTGCTGGGCACCGCGCCCGAACACTGCCAGGACTTGCCCCAGGCGATCGCCCAGCGCGCCCTGGAGGGTTTGGTGCGGTCCCTGGCCAAGGAACTGCGCCGGGCGATCACCGTGCAGTTGATCTATGTCGCGCCGGGGGCCGAGCAGGCCCTGGAAAGCAGCCTGCGGTTCTTCCTGTCGCGGCGTTCGGCCTACGTCTCGGGGCAGGTGGTGCGCCTGGAACAAGCGGTGGATACCGCGCCTGCCCTCAACTGGGACAAACCCTTGAGCGGCCGCCGCGCCCTGGTCACCGGCGCCTCCCGCGGCATCGGCCTGGCCATCGCCCAGGTCCTGGCCCGTGATGGCGCGCAGGTGGTCTGCGTGGATGTGCCGCAAGCGTTGTCATCCCTGGAGCAGGCGGCCAGCAGTGTCGACGGCCACGCCTGGGCGCTGGATATCACCGCCGCCGATGCGGTGCAGCAGTTGCAGGCTTATGTCGCCGAGCACGGCGCATTTGATGTGGTGGTGCACAACGCCGGGATCACCCGCGACAAGACCATCGCCAAGATGACCGAAGCGGCCTGGCGCAGTGTGCTGGCCGTCAACCTCCAGGCACCGTTGCACTTGAGTGACGCCTTGCTGCAAGGGCAGGGGCTCAATGCCGGTGGGCGGATTGTCTGTGTGTCGTCGATCTCCGGGATCGCAGGCAATCTGGGGCAAAGCAACTACGCCACGTCCAAGGCCGGGGTGATTGGCCTGGTGCAGGGCCTGGCACCGGTGGCGGCGGCGCGGCAGGTCACGGTCAATGCTGTGGCACCGGGTTTTATCGAGACCCAGATGACCGCGAAAATCCCGCTGATGATTCGCGAAGCGGGGCGGCGCATGAACTCCCTGTCCCAGGGCGGGCAACCCATCGACGTCGCCGAAACCATCGCCTGGCTGGCGCACCCGGCCTCGGGCGGGGTCAACGGCCAAGTGGTGCGGGTGTGCGGCCAAAGCCTGTTGGGAGCCTGAACATGGACTACGTGACGCAGATTATCGACCCGCCACCGTCGCGCAATCGCCTGCTGCTCGACGGCCTGCTGGCGCTGCGCAAGCCTACGCTTGAAGGCGTGCCGAGCTTGCCCAAGGAGCGCCTGGTGCGCTCGGCGGTGCCATTGTGCGCCAATGAGATGGCCGCCTATGGCCGGGCCTGTGGCTTTCGGCGTGAGCAAGGCGTGCCGCTGTCCTATCCCCATGTGCTGGCGTTCCCCTTGCACTTGATGCTGCTGACGCGCCCGAGCTTTCCGTACCCGGCCAGTGGAATGGTGCATCTGGCCAATCGTATTCGTCAGCATCGGCGCCTGCAGGAAGGCCAGGCCCTGCGCCTGGAGGTGTTTGCCGAGCGCTGGGTGGCCCATGCCAAGGGCCAGGCGTTGAGTATCGCCACCCATGCCTACAGCGCTGGCGAGCTGGTGTGGCAAAGCGACAGCCTGTACCTGCGCCGGGATGTGGCCAATCCGGTGGGCGAGCCTTGGGGCGACAGCCTGGCCTTGCCCGAAGAAGCCTTGCGGCGCACTCAACGCTGGGTGCTGCCGGCGGATCTGGGGCGACGTTTTGCCAAGGTGTCGGGGGATTTCAACCCGATCCACACCTCGCTGATCGGTGCGCGCCTGTTCGGCTTTCGCCGGGCCATCGCCCATGGCATGTGGACCTTGGGCCGCGCCCTGGCCGCGCAACAACCGCCAGGCGGGCTGGACGTGGCCGAGGCCCATTGCGAGTTCAAGCTGCCGATCTTCCTGCCCGGCCAGGTCGCCCTGTGGAATGCCCCGGCAGACGGCCCCCACCGTGCATTCGAGGTGCGCAACCCGGCCGGCGACAAACCCCATATGCGCGGCCTGTTTATCTGGCATCCACGTTTTGATGAGAGTCGTCCATGAGTGACTACAGCTTCAGCCCCGCCCCGACGCGCCGGGTGGCGATTGTCGGCGGCAACCGCATTCCGTTTGCCCGTTCCAACACGGTGTATGCCCACGACAGCAACCAGGATTTGCTGGTGGCCGCGCTGCAAGGCCTGGTGGACCGCTACAACCTCCACGGCCTGCGCCTGGGCGAGTTCGCCGCCGGTGCGGTGATCAAGCACTCGCGGGATTTCAACCTGGCCCGCGAGTCGCTGTTGTCCACCACTCTGTCTGCCGAGACCCCGGCCTATGATCTGCAACAAGCCTGCGGCACCGGCCTGGAAGCGGCGTTGCTGGTGGCCAATAAAATCGCCCTCGGCCAGATTGAAGTGGGGATTGCCGGGGGCGCCGACACGACCTCCGACGCGCCCATCGGCATCAACGAATCCCTGCGCCGTACGCTGCTGGCGGCGAACCGCGCCAAGGGCACGGGCAACAAATTGCGCAGCCTGTTGCAGGTGCGCCCGTCGATGTTTTTCAAGCCGCTGCTGCCGCGCAATGGCGAGCCGCGTACTGGCTTGTCCATGGGCGAGCACTGCGAAGAAATGGCCAAGCGCTGGCAGATTAAGCGCCTGGCCCAGGACGAACTGACCCTCAGCAGTCACCAGCGCCTCGACGCGGCGTATAAAAACGGCTTTTTCGACGACCTGATCAGCCCCTATCGCGGCCTGGCCCGCGACAACAACCTGCGCGCCGATGCCAGCCTGGAGAAGCTCGCCAGCCTGGCCCCAGCCTACGACCGGCAGAACGGCACCCTCACGGCCGGTAACTCCACCCCCCTGACCGATGGCGCCTCGGTGGTGCTGCTGGCCAGTGAGGAATGGGCCGTCGCCCGCGGCCTGCCGGTGTTGGCGTACCTGCGCACCGGTGAGACCGCCGCGGTGAATTTCGTCGACGGCAGCGAAGGCCTGCTGATGGCTCCAGCCTATGCGGTGCCCCGCATGCTGGCGCGTGAGGGCCTGAGCTTTGCCGACTTTGATTTCTTCGAGATTCACGAAGCCTTCGCCGCCCAGGTGCTGTGCACCCTCAAGGCCTGGGAAGACCCTGATTACTGCCGTGAGCGCCTGGGACTGGATGCGCCGCTGGGCCCCATCGACCGCGACAAAATGAACGTCAACGGCGGCTCCCTGGGCTGCGGTCATCCATTTGCCGCCACCGGTGGTCGTCAGCTGGCGGCGCTGGCCAAGGCCATCCACCAGCGTGGTGGCGGGCGCGGGCTGATTTCTATCTGTGCCGCCGGCGGCCTGGGCATTACCGCCATCGTTGAAAAGTAGCCGTACAAAAACAACAACAAGGAGACTGCCATGAACGCTGTGAGCCAGGAACAAACCGAACGGATCTGGTTGAACGCCTACCTGCCCGGGGTGCCCACGGACATTGAGGCCGGCATCGAGGACTACCCGTCGTTGCGCGAGGTCTTCCTGGAGCACCTGCACAAGTACCGTGACCGTGTGGCCTACGTCAGCATCGGCACCGAAATGACCTACGCCGCCTGGCAGGCCCAGGGCATTGCCTTTGCCGCCTGGCTGCAGGCCCAGGGTGTGCGCAAGGGCGACCGCGTGGCGTTGATGATGCCTAACTGCCTGCAGTACCCGATCTGCTTGCTGGGCACCATCCTCGCCGGTGCGGTGGTGGTCAACGTCAACCCGTTGTACACCTCCCACGAACTCAAGCACCTGCTCAAGGACAGCGGCGCCGAGACCGTGGTGATCTTCGAAAACTTCGCCCACACCCTGGAAAAAGTCGTGGCCGGCAGCACCGTCAAACGTGTGGTCATTGCCGCTATCGGCGACCTGCTCGGCACCTTCAAGGGCGCGGCGATGAACTTCATCCTGCGTCGCGTGCAAAAGCAGGTGCCGGCCTTCAACCTGCCAGGCGCGGTGCGCTTCAACACCGCCCTCAAGCAGGGCCGGGGCCTGACGCACACGCCCGTACCGCTGGCCCGTGAGGAACTTGCATTTCTGCAATACACCGGCGGCACCACCGGCGATGCCAAGGGCGTGATGCTCAGCCACCGCAATATCATCGCCAACCTGTTGCAGGCCAAGGCGTGGGTCGGCGATCAACTGGATCAGGACCAGCAAGAAACCAACGTCACCCTGTTGCCGCTCTATCACATCTTTTCCCTGACGGTGAATTGCCTGATGTTCATGTGCCTGGGCGGGCGCAACATCCTGATCGCCAACCCACGGGACGTGAAGCGCGTGCAGATGATCCTGCGCAAGGAGCGCTTCAACGGGATTGCCGGGGTCAACACATTGTTCAACGGCTTGCTGGAGAACGCCGAGTTCCGTGCGCGGGACTTTTCCGACCTGCGCCTGGTGATCGCTGGCGGCATGGCCACCCACACGGCGGTGGCCAAGCGCTGGAAAGAAGTCACCGGCCTGCCGATCATCGAGGGTTACGGCCTGACGGAGTGCTCGCCGGTGGTGAGCATCAGCCCCATCGATATCTCACGCATGCGCGACATGGAATTTACCGGCAGCATCGGCGTGCCATTGCCGTCGACCTGGGTGCGCTTCATCCGCGAGGACGGCGCATTGGCTGACATTGGCGAGCAGGGCGAACTGCAGGTGCGCGGCCCGCAGGTGATGCAGGGCTACTGGCAACGCCCCAAGGAAACCGCCGAGGTGCTGGATGCCGAGGGCTGGCTGTCGACTGGGGATATCGGGGTGATGAATGCACAGGGCTTCATCCGCCTGGTGGATCGCAAGAAGGACATGATTCTGGTGTCGGGCTTCAACGTTTACCCCAATGAGATCGAGGATGTGGTGGCCTTGCACCCGGGCGTGGCGGAAGTGGCGGCGATTGGTGTGGAAGATGGGGTGACCGGGGAGAAGGTGAAAATTGTGGTAGTGCGCCGCGACCCGAACCTGACCCAGGAGCAACTGTTGGCCCATTGCCGGGAGTACCTGACGGGCTACAAGGTGCCCAAGTTTGTCGAGTTCCGCACCGAGGAACTGCCCAAGACTACCGTGGGCAAGGTCCTGCGCCGGGCACTGCGCTAACTGTAGGAGCCGGCTTGCAGGCGATAGCCATAGGCATCTACACAACTTTCAGAAACTGATGATCTTCCCTGTGGCGAGCGGGCTTGCCCCGCGCTGGGCTGCGAAGCAGCCCCAAAACCAGCCGCTGCGGTGTATCTGGTACAACGCATTCGGCTTATTGGGGCTGCTTCGCAGCCCAGCGCGGGGCAAGCCCGCTCGCCACAACTGCGCTATCTGCCTGGATTTAGGTGTTGCGGCAAAGTTGTGTAGATACCGATGCTGCGATAGCGGTACATCGGCCACCCAAGCAGTGACTGAACCAGCGCTTTCGCGGGCAAGTCGCACCGCCGCTCCCACAGGGGGTATGCAGATTCAGACCTGGTTCACGTTGACCCACCGCTCTTCCCGCGCAGCGAGGCGAATGGCTGTCGCCAGCCGTTCCACTGCCCACGCCTCCTCGAAATCAGTACCCGTCGCGCCTTGCCCAGCCAGTGCCATGATCAACTCCTGCACCTCCAGGGTCTTCAACTCGTTGTACCCCAACTGATGCCCCGCCGCCGGGCTGAACGCGGCATAGCCGGGCAGGGCGGGGCCGGCCAGTAAACGCTGGAAACTGTCTGCGCCAGCCCGGCATACCCGCAGCTCATTCAAGCGCTCCTGGTCGAAGGCCAGCGTGCCTTGGGTGCCACTGATCTCGAAACTCAAATGGTTCTTGTAGCCGCGCTTTAGCCAACTACTGCTGACGGTCCCGCGCGCGCCGTTGGCAAAGCGCAGCAAGCCATGCACCTGGTCGTCGATCTCGATCGGCCGCCTCTCGCTACTGCCAGGGCTGGCAGGTCGTTGACCGTGGACCGTCTGGCTGTCGGCACAAACGTGCGTGATATCGCCCACCAGATACCGCGCCATCGCCAGCAGATGACTACCGAGGTCCGCCAGGGCGCCGCCAGCATGTCCCACCTCACAGCGCCATGACCACGGCGAGGCCGGGTCGGCCATGAAGTCTTCACTGAACTCGCCCTGGAAACTGATGATCTGCCCCAGTTCGCCCGCTTCAATCATCTGCCGCGCCAGGACGATCATCGGGTTGTGCTGGTAGTTGTAGCCGACCCGCGTCACCACCCCGGCCTCACGGGCGGCGCGGCGCATCGCGTCGGCCTGTTCCAGGCTCACGGCCAGGGGCTTTTCGCAATACACCGCCTTGCCCGCCGCCAGTGCGGCCATGGCCATGGGGTAGTGCAGGTGATTGGGGGTGGTGATGGCCACCAGGTCCACTTGCGGGTCATCGATCAATTGTTGCCAGTCGCCATGGGCCTTGGCGAACCCCCAGGCGCTGGCGCAGCGTTGCGCGCGCTCGGTGTCGGCATCGGCCAGGGCCGCCAGCGTCAGGTTGAAGGGCAATTCAAATACCGTACGGGCGTTATTGAACGCCAGTGCGTGGGCACGGCCCATGAAGCCTGTACCGATCAGGCCGATTCCAAGTGCGCGCATGGCGATGGTCCTTTTGATTGTTATTTTCAGGAAGGCAATTAATAGAATAAAAATTCTCAATCATCAATACGTGGAATATAAATATTATCTCCTTGTAGGAGCGAGCTTGCTCGCGAAGGTCGCCAACGATGACGCGGGGCTCCAGGCCCCCCCGAGGTGTGCTGAGGGTTTTCGCGAGCAAGCTCGCTCCTACAGAGAAATGTACGAAGTCATCATTTCGGCGAATGCGGCTATATTCAGCCAGCAGGCAAAAGGCCTTCAGTTAACAAAAGATAACGTAGCGCCGATTGTCAGACGATTCGAAAGCCCGATAGGATGGCCCCTGCTTCCTCAAGGGGCTCTAGATTGCAGGTTTGCGCACTGCGAACACCCTGGAAGGTGTTACGACCTAACAATAATAAATGGGAGAAAGGTCTATGAGTGAGCCTGTCATGGGTGTGGGTTTTTGCCGCCCGCTCGCATCGCGCAAGGTCGCGGTGCTGGCTACAGCGCTCTCGCTGCTGGGGGTTGTCGCGTTGTCGACGGCTGCCCAGGCTGCAACCGAAGCCGCAGAACCTGCGGTATTTGCCATTGAATCGCCAAGGGCCGAAAAAGGCCTGATGATCGACGTCGTGCACGCCGGCAAACGCCTGGTGGCGGTCGGTGATCGCGGGCATATCCTTTATTCCGATGATCAGGGCGTCACCTGGGTGCAAGCCAAGGTGCCGACCCGGCAACTGCTCACGGCCGTGTTTTTTATCGACGAGCAGCACGGTTGGGCGGTGGGGCATGACGCCAAGATCCTCGCCAGCACCGATGCCGGGGCCACCTGGACTGAGCAGTTCAAAGACCTCAGCCGTGAAGCGCCGCTGCTGGACGTACTCTTCAACGACCCCAACCACGGCTTTGCGGTGGGCGCCTACGGTGCGCTGATCGAGACCACCGACGCGGGCAAGACCTGGACCGATGTCAGCGATCGCCTCGACAACGAAGACCAGTACCACCTCAACGCCATCGCCCAGGTCAAGGATGCCGGCCTGTTCATCGTCGGTGAGCAGGGCAGCATGTTCCGCTCCAGCGACGAGGGGCAGACCTGGGAAAAACTCGAAGGCCCCTACGAGGGTTCGCTGTTTGGCGTGATCGGCACCGCGCAGCCCAAAACCCTGCTGGCCTATGGCTTGCGCGGCAACCTGTTCCGCTCCACCGACTTTGGCGACACCTGGGAACCGGTGGCGCTCAAGGCCGACCGTGGCGCCCTGGAATTTGGCTTGTCGGGCGCGACCTTGCTCGATGACGGCACCCTGGTGGTGGTCGGCAACGGTGGCAGCGTGGTGGTCAGCCACGACGATGGCCTGACGTTCAACGTATTCAACCGCCCGGACCGTATTTCACTGTCGGCGGTGACGGCGGCGGGCAACGGCGACTTGATTCTGGTGGGGCAGGGTGGCGTACGCGTCGCCGAGCCAACTGGCGCCGAACGCAAAAAACAATAAGAAGGCGGGGATAGAATGAGCAGTCATCACAACGATAAAGCGACCTTTCTTGAGCGCCTGATCTTCAACAACCGCCCGGCAGTGATCGTGATCTGCCTGCTGGTGAGCATTTTCCTGTTCTGGCAGGCCACCTTGATCCGGCCTTCCACCAGCTTCGAAAAAATGATCCCGCTGCAGCACCCTTTCATCGAAAAGATGATGGAACACCGCAACGACCTGGCAAACCTGGGCAACACCGTGCGTATCTCGGTGGAGGCCAAGGACGGTGACATCTTCAGCAAGGAGTACATGGAGACCCTGCGTCAGATCAACGACGAGGTGTTCTACATCTCCGGTGTTGACCGCTCCGGCCTCAAGTCCCTGTGGAGCCCCAGCGTGCGCTGGACTGAAGTGACCGAAGAAGGCTTTGCCGGCGGTGAAGTGATCCCGCAGAGCTACAACGGCTCGCCGGAAAGCCTCGACCAGTTGCGCAACAACGTGCTCAAGTCCGGCCAGGTCGGGCGCCTGGTGGCCAACGACTTCAAGTCGAGCATCGTCGATATCCCGTTGCTGGAGTCCTACCCGGACCCGCAGGACCAGGGCAAGTTGCTGGCCTTGGACTACCAGAAGTTTTCCCACGAACTGGAAGACAAGATCCGCACCAAGTTCCAGGAGCAGAACCCCAACGTCCAGATCCATATCGTTGGCTTTGCCAAGAAAGTCGGTGACCTGATCGACGGCCTGATCATGGTGGTGCTGTTCTTCGGTATCGCGTTCGTGATCACCCTGGTGCTGCTGCTGTGGTTCACCAACTGCCTGCGCAGCACGGTCGCGGTGTTGATCACGACGCTGGTGGCCGTGGTCTGGCAACTGGGGTTGATGCACTTCTTCGGGTTCGGCCTGGATCCGTATTCCATGCTGGTGCCGTTCCTGATCTTCGCCATCGGCATTTCCCACGGCGTACAGAAGATCAACGGCATCGCCCTGCAATCCAGCGAGGCCGACAACGCCCTGACAGCGGCGCGGCGCACGTTCCGGCAACTGTTCCTGCCGGGGATGATCGCGATTCTCGCGGATGCGGTGGGCTTCATCACCCTGCTGATCATCGATATCGGCGTGATCCGTGAATTGGCCATCGGCGCTTCCATCGGTGTGGCGGTGATCGTGTTCACCAACCTGATCCTGCTGCCGGTAGCGATTTCCTATGTCGGCATCAGCAAGCGTGCGATCGCCAAGAGCAAGAAAGACGCCAACCGCGACCATCCGTTCTGGCGCCTGTTGTCGAACTTCGCCAGCCCCAAAGTTGCACCCATCTCCATTGCCCTGGCCCTGGTCGCCTTCGGTGGCGGCCTGTGGTACAGCCAGAACCTGAAGATCGGCGACCTTGACCAGGGTGCCCCGGAACTGCGTCCGGACTCGCGCTACAACAAAGACAACAACTTCATCATCAACAACTACTCCACCAGCTCCGATGTGCTGGTGGTGATGGTCAAGACCAAGGCTGAAGGCTGTTCGCGCTACGAAGCCATGGCGCCCATCGACCAGTTGATGTGGAAGATGCAGAACACCGAGGGCGTGCAGTCGGCGATCTCCCTGGTGACCGTGTCCAAGCAGATGATCAAGGGCATGAACGAGGGCAACCTGAAATGGGAAACCCTGTCGCGCAACCCGGATGTGCTGAACAACTCCATCGCCCGTGCCGACGGCCTCTACAACAACAATTGCTCCCTGGCGCCGGTGCTGGTGTTCCTCAACGACCACAAGGCCGAGACCCTCGACCGCGCGGTGCATGCGGTGCAGGAGTTTGCCAAGGAAAACAACAAGGACGGCCTGGAGTTCATCCTCGCCGCTGGTAACGCCGGGATCGAAGCGGCCACCAACGAGGTGATCAAGGAAGCCGAGCTGACCATCCTGATCCTGGTCTACCTGTGCGTGGCGACCATGTGCATGATTACCTTCCGCTCCTGGGCGGCGACCTTGTGCATCGTGCTGCCGCTGGTGCTGACCTCGGTGCTGGGCAACGCGCTGATGGCGTTCATGGGCATCGGCGTCAAGGTCGCGACCTTGCCGGTGGTGGCGCTGGGCGTGGGGATTGGTGTGGACTACGGCATCTATATCTACAGCCGCCTGGAAAGTTTCCTGCGTGCCGGCCTACCGTTGCAGGAAGCCTACTACCAGACGCTCAAGTCCACCGGTAAAGCCGTGTTGTTCACCGGCCTGTGCCTGGCAATCGGCGTGTGCACCTGGATCTTCTCGGCGATCAAGTTCCAGGCTGACATGGGCCTGATGCTGACCTTCATGCTGCTGTGGAACATGTTTGGCGCACTGTGGCTGTTGCCGGCACTGGCGCGGTTCCTGATCAAACCCGAGAAACTCGCGGGCCAGAAAGGCAACTCGTTGTTCGCCCACTGATCAGCAGCCCCTGGGGCCCATAAACTGTGGCGAGCGGGCTTGCCCCGCGCTGGGCTGCGCAGCAGCCCTAAAACCCAGCGCTGCGGTGTATCTGTCATACCGCATTTGACCTACTGGGGCTGCTGCGCAGCCCAGCGCGGGACAAGCCCGCTCGCCACGGCGGCCCTATGCGACCACAAAGCCAGGGTTTATCGCTCGAACGACAGAAACCAACGCTCAGCCAACGCCTTGCCAATCCTACTACCGCCTGGGTGCCTTGCGCCTTGTCCAGCAGCTCAATGCACAAAAACTGTGGCGAGCGGGCTTGCCCCGCGCTGGGCTGCGCAGCAGCCCTAAAGCCCAGCGCTATGGTGTATCTGTCACACCGCATTCGACTTACTGGGGCTGCTGCGCAGCCCAGCGCGGGGCAAGCCCGCTCGCCACGGCGGCCCTATGCGACCGCATAGCCAGGGTTTTATCGCTCGAACGACAGAAACCAACGCTCAGCCAATGCCTTGCCAATCAACCCGCGGGGTATATCTACCACCGCCTGGGTGCCCTGCGGCTTGTCCAGCAGTTCAATGCACAAAAACTGTGGCGAGCGGGCTTGCCCCGCGCTGGGCTGCGCAGCAGCCCTAAAACCCAGCGCTGCGGTGTATCTGTCATACCGCATTTGACCTACTGGGGCTGCTTTGCAGCCCAGCGCGGGGCAAGCCCGCTCGCCACGGAAGCCCTATGCGACTGCATAGCCAGGGTTTATCGCTCGAACGACAGAAACCAACGCTCAGCCAACGCCTTGCCAATCAACCCGCGGGGTATATCTACCACCGCCTGGGTGCCCTGCGGCTTGTCCAGCAGCTCAATGCACAAAAACTGTGGCGAGCGGGCTTGCCCCGCGCGGGGCTGCGCAGCAGCCCTAAAACCCAGCGCTGCGGTGTATCTGCCACACCGCATTCGACTTACTGGGGCTGCTGCGCAGCCCAGCGCGGGGCAAGCCCGCTCGCCACAGCAGCTCTGTGCGACCGCATAGCCAGGTTTTATCGCTCGAACGACAGAAACCAACGCTCGGCCAACGCCTTGCCAATCAACCCGCGGGGTATATCTACCAACGCCTGGGTGCCCTGCGCCTTGTCCAGCAGCTCAATGCACAAAAACTGTGGCGAGCGGGCTTGCCCCGCGCGGGGCTGCGCAGCAGCCCTAAAACCCAGCGCTGCGGTGTATCTGTCATACCGCATTTGACCTACTGGGGCTGCTGCGCAGCCCAGCGCGGGGCAAGCCCGCTCGCCACGGCAGCCCTATGCGACCACATAACTAGGTTTTATCGCTCGAACGACAGAAACCAACGCTCGGCCAACGCCTTGCCAATCAACCCGCGGTGTATGTCTACCACCGCCTGGGTGCCTTGCGCCTTGTCCAGCAGCTCAATGCACAAAAACTGTGGCGAGCGGGCTTGCCCCGCGCTGGGCTGCGCAGCAGCCCTAAATCCCAGCGCTGCGGTGTATCTGTCATACCGCATTTGACCTACTGGGGCTGCTTTGCAGCCCAGCGCGGGGCAAGCCCGCTCGCCACAGCGGCACTATGCGACCGCATAGCCAGGGTTTTATCGCTCGAACGACAGAAACCAACGCTCAGCCAACGCCTTGCCAATCAACCCGCGGTGTATGTCTACCACCGCCTGGGTGCCTTGCGCCTTGTCCAGCAGCTCAATGCGCAAAAACTGTGGCGAGCGGGCTTGCCCCGCGCTGGGCTGCGCAGCAGCCCTAAAACCCAGCGCTGCGGTGTATCTGCCACACCGCATTTGACTACTGGGGCTGCTGCGCAGCCCAGCGCGGGGCAAGCCCGCTCGCCACGGAAGCCCTATGCGACTGCATAGCCAGGGTTTATCGCTCGAACGACAGAAACCAACGCTCAGCCAACGCCTTGCCAATCAACCCGCGGTGTATGTCTACCACCGCCTGGGTGCCTTGCGCTTTGTCCAGCAGGGTGTAGTAGTTTTGCCGGCGTTGCTCGCGGGTTTTCAAGTGCGCGGTGCTGTACTCGGTCTTGGGGGTAGTCGCGGCGGGGTAGTGAAAGTGCGCGTACCACACCGGGTAACCTGCATTGTCGTTGATCGCGTATTCCTGGATGAAGTCCCGTCGCTCACCGCTCAATTGAAGACGCTCGCCCAGTTTCGCCACGCTGACCTGGCCTTGCGTGATCAGGTACTCCAGGTTGCCGTGGTTCGGCGGCAGTTCCAGGCACAATTGGCGGCGCAGCGCCTGGCCCCGGGTGCTCAAGCGCGCTGAGGCCAGGTGCAGATCGCTGGCCAGCTTCTGGTCGGCGGCGATGCGCGCGCTTTCGGCCTGGGCCTGGATCGCCCGGTCCAGCTCGCTGGCCAGTTTGTCGTAGCGCGAAGCCTCGTACTGCAGCACCTCTTCCACCTCTTGCGGATGCCGGGAGATTTTCCGGTAGTCCTCGGCCCGGCGCAGGTGGTCGTCCAGCATTGCCAGCAACTTGCGCGCCTCGCCCTTGACGACGCTGACGGCACGGGTGGTAAGGGCCGGCGCCGGCGGTGGGGCTTCGATAAACTCGACCCATTCGTCGCCACGCTGCGAGTACATGCCCAGCAACTGGTTGCTGACCTCGTCTCGTACCTCCACCACTTCCAGGCTGCCGACGGAGCTGACCTGGCCGATAAACGTGCCTTTTCTCTGGGTTTTTATGACCCTTTTCAGCGGCCTTCCGGCGCTGACGGGGGGACGCTTGGGTGGACGCCTTGCAGGTTGCGCAATGGGTTTGACTTCGTTGGCCAGGCGCTGGGCGGCGTTCTGGTAAAGCGCCTCGATCACCCCGATGAGCTTGCCGGTGTACATCGGGTCGAGCACTTCGGCATCGACAATGTTCAACCCCCGCAGGCCGTCCAATGCACTGCCGTAGTGCTCCATCAGGCTCTCCAGCACACTCAGGCGATCGCCCGCTGAAAGCTCCAGGCTGTTGAGCTCACCGTGGGTGCGTACATGTTGCTGCAAGGGCGAGACGATACTGTCCAGGGCGTTGAACAACGGGTGGGCAAAGTCCTTGACGATCATGCGCTTCAAACCGCGGATCTGCAGGTCCTTGACGGCCAGGGCGGTGATTTCGTTCGGCCGGCCCTCGGTCAGGCGCTCGTACACGGCAGCGCCACTGGTGCCCAGGCCGAATAATTGCTCCAGCAAACGCTCCTGCAGTTCGAGCCAATGGATGGTGCGCTCGTTGATCTCCAGCAAGTGCACGAGGAACTGCTGATAGCCCGCTTGATCGCGCAGCACCGCCAGCGACAACGCGGGGCCCTCGATGCCAAAACGCTGATAGGTGCGGTACAGCGCCAGCCGATCCTTTTCCGCGATGATCACGTGTTTACGGCTATTTTTGATGGTGTTTTCCAGGAGCACCAGGGTGTCTTTGAGCGGTGGCGAGATGCGCAGCTCCTCCCGTTCCTTGAGGCTATCGAGGATCTGTTGATACTCGGTGGTTTCCTCGTTGAGTGTGGCGTCGAAATGCCGGCGGGCATTGGCCAATTGCACCTCGTTGGGCCGGGGCAGTTGTTCCAGGTTCAGCATGGCCTGCTGCGCCTGGTCCGTGGCGGCGATCAAGGCCCGCTGGCGCAACTGCATGCGCTGATAAGCAGCGGTCAGCGCCTCGATGCGCTGCGCCTTGCGCTGGCGTTCGGCAGCGATGCGTTTGGGCGGCATGCCGCCGCGCAGGCGCAACCGCGTATCGACTGTCCAGGCCCCACGTTCATCGACCCACAGATAAGGGCCGCGCCGCGAGCTGTCGGCAGCATCGACAAGCACCACGCTGGCATCATCCTCCAGGCTGACCCGATACAGGTCGCCATTGACCACGGCGTACCAGCGGTCCTCGACCGTATACAAGCCTTTGTATGGCCCGCTCGATTGCGGCGCCGGCAGTTTGGGAGGCGCGTCAACTTTGAAGGCCTGCAGGCGTGACAGCTGGTTGGGGGTGAGGCGATGACGGGCCTGGGTGAAGCTGAAATCCAGCGCGGCATTGTCGCCGCGTGCCATTTCCCCCGGCAGTCCTACCGTGCCCTGGCGCACCTGCGCTGCAGGCGGCACGGGCCATGCGTCACTTTCACGGCGCCGCAGCGATGTGCTCAGGGCTTGCTGCCTGAGCGTCAGATCGAGGCTTGACCAAGCCTTTGCCGGCGCAAAGTCCAGCAGCAACATCGCGACGTTGAGCAACAGATCGATCGTTGCCTGCTCCTTGGCGCTGGTGTCGCCGCTGACGATGGTCTGGATGGCCTGGGTGAAGCTGGCAGTCATCGTCAGCAACCAACCCACGAGCATCGCCGGGCCGTGCAAGCCTTGCAGCAGGCTGCCGAACAACAGGCTGGCGCCCTCCATCAACACTTGCCAACGGCTCTCACGGTTGGAGGTCGATTCACGTTCGGCCTGGTCGACCAGGGCGCGGCTATGCTCGCTGAACAGGTACTGCATCAGCCGCCCGGTCACCAGGCACTGTTGCAACTCGTCATTGATCCCATCGCTGCCCAGGGTTGCCGGTGGCGGCGTGCGTACCGGAGCGAACTCGCTGCCCAGGCCAAACCGCAGATAGTGGGGCTCGCGGAACCCTCCGTGATCGTAGATCGGTCGCGCACTGTCCGACAGCCACGTCAGCACACTGGCCTGCAATGCGCCGGGCTGCGCCATGGCCTCGAACAGCGCCGCGCGGCTGGGGTATTGCTGCAAGGACGTGGCGTAGAGCGGCCGGTACAGCAACAGCGGGCCTGGGGAAATGTCCTGGTATTCGATCAGGTACATGTTCTCGACTTTGTCTGCTGCCGCATTGGGACTGCGCAGCAGGGCCAGGTGCCGGATCACCACGGGGCGCTGGTCGACGTGCTGGTTGCTGGGGTCGGGCTGCATCAGCGCGGCGACCATGCGTGCGCCTTCTGCGCTGATGCCGAGCTCGTGCTTGAGGCTCAGCTCCAAGGCCAGCAGCGGCAATTGCAGCACCTGATGCTCGCTGAACAGCCGTTCGCGCCGCAGCGCCTCGGGGCTGTCGCTCAGCAGTGCGTCCTTGAGCAGCAGGGGATAGTGCTTGCCAATGTCGACCCGCTCGATCAGGCCATCACTGCCCATCACCGCATCGGTGGTCAGCCAGGCCGGCAGGGTGTGTGCCAGGCGGTGAGTGAGCGCCACCTGGCCGCTGGGGCGTGCGGCGAGGTTGCGGATCGCCAGGTCTGTAAGGCTGATGGGCAGCCGTTCGACAATGCCGGCCCCACCGGGATAGCCCGCGGCGACGGTAAAGGTCAGCATCACCTCATCGGGGTGGGGCAGGGTGGTCAAGGGGGCCTGCGCCTGGGCGGCCACTCGCCGTAACTCACGCTGCAAGGCGTTGACCGTATAGGTGCGCAGGTCGTCGATGCCGCTCAGGTAAGTTTCATCGCCGGCGCGCTGCTGCGCGCTGGCCAGCTCCAGGCTTAATTGCCTATAGCGGTAACGCTCCGAGGGCGTGGCGCGGCGCAAAGGCTCCGGTACGTGCGCGCGCAGGCTGTCCAGGTGGGCGTAGGGGGTTTGGTCGGCATCAAGGAAGTAAAGCGCCGGCTCCGTGAGTTCGGTGTACAGGGTTTGCAGGCTGCGCCAGTCCTTGCCCAGGGGCAGCTTGAGGGCGGCGAGGTGTTCCAGTTGTTGATTGAGCAGCAGGCTGGCCTGATGCTCGAAGATCGAACCCTGCGGCTCGTAGCGGTGGGTGGTGAGGGTCTGCGCCACAAAGCGTGCATCCAGGCGCTGGCTCCAGGCGGTATTGAACTCGCCCATGGAGGCAAAGCACTCGACATGCCCGTTGGGCGCACACAGCAGCACCGGGGCCCGGCCATTGATGGGGCGCGTCAGGAGCAGATACTCCGACAACAGGCGGGTGGTTTGCCCGTTGTGTTCCACCACCGTCTCCAGGCTGTAGGCAATCACCGCCTGCTCACCGTGGCGGGCGATGCGCTGGGCGCGTTCGGGAAAGCTCACGAGCTGGTCGAGGGTTTGCCGCGAGGCCGCGTCCAGTCCCGACTGCTTCAGGCCGCTGGTGCGCAGGGTGTTCATCAGCCAGTCGCCGAGCCAGCGCCAGCGGGTGACGCCACTGGGGCCACTGGCATTCCAGTCATCGACTAGCGCGTCTTGCAAGGCGATGGGCAGCAGGGCGGGCAGCTCGCGGATCAGCCCTTCGATCACCTGCATGTCGATGTTCTGATTGAGTTCGGGCAGCTTCAAGCGCTTGGGTGGCGTCTGCGAGAGGTAAGGCAACAGCCCGTGACGTTCGCTGAAGTCCAGGTCCGCGCCACCGCCCAAATAGTCCTGAACCACGCTCATCAGTGGCTTGAACTGCCAGCTGCGGCTGGGTTGTGGCTCGGCAAGTTGGATTTGCTGCAGATCAAAGACCAGGTTGGGGTAACGCTCGCTGAGGTTGCGCTGCAACAGTGCCTGGACGGCGGTGGCGAGCGGCTGACGGCTGGCAAATTGCTGGCTGACCGCCTGGGCGGCCAGGGAAACAGGGGGCATGGCAGATTCCGTTCTGTGGGGTTGATGGACCCCAACAGTGGCGGTTGTCGTCGGGGCAGAGGTGGTAGCGGGCTACCCCAACCCCACGTGGAACGAGAAAGAAGCCAGGGATTGGCCTATCATCTGTTTTTTTCCAACAGATGACTGATTGTGATGACTGCCGTTAACCTGCCCACCGCCCTTGAAACCTGCAACATGCTCGAAATCGATGGCCTGTATACCTTTGATTTCAAGCTGGAAGGGTGCTTGCACATTGAGTGCATAGATGGCCGGGACAAGAAGCACTGGCGCTTTACTCCAGAACAGGTATTGGCCGCCGTCTTCGATGAAACCTTGCAAAGCTGGACCCTCACTAGCGACTCGGGCCAGCACCGCCTGGTGTGCATGAGTGGGATCAGTGGCAGCAACCACGACGAGGATGAAGACGATGCTGATGCGTAAATTCTGGCCTTTGCTGATGGCCGGCAGTGTGGGGGCGATGTCAGTCCAGGCCGCGCCGGCCCAGACCCACGAACTGCTGGTGGGCAGCTACACCGCAGGTGCCAGCGAAGGTATCTATCGGGTGCAGTTCGACAGCCGCACCGGGCACTTCGCCGGCCCTGCGGTGCTGGCCGCGAAGACGCAAAACCCGTCGTGGCTGACGGTGGCCAGCGACCGCAAGCGCTTGTTCGTGGTCAATGAAAACGGCCCCGGCCAGCAGGACACGGTCGGGCGCGTCAGCAGCTACCGCATCGACCCGGACAGCCGCCAGTTGCACCTTATCAATCAGGTGCAGAGCCTGGGCAACGAACCGACTCACTCCAGCCTGGCAGCCGATGGCCGGTTTCTGTTCGTGGCCAACTACAGCGTGCTGGAAGATCCGGGTGGCAGCCTGGCGATCCTGCCCGTAGATGCCGAGGGCAGGCTGGCGGCACCGGTGCAACTGAGCTCCCATCCCGCCAGTGGGGTCAACCCCGAGCGCCAGGCGTCCAACCATGTGCATTCAGTGGTGTCTTCGCCCGATGGCAAGTTTGTGTTTGCCAATGATCTGGGGGCCGACAAGACCTTTGTCTATCGCTATGACCCCAAGGCCAATCCCGAGCGCCCACTGGTGCCGGCGGCCGTGGTAGAGCTGCCGGCGGGCAGCGGTCCACGTCACCTGCTGTTCAGCGCCGACGGCAAACACGCCTGGCTGACCATGGAGATGAGCGCGCAGATTGCCGTCTTCGACTATCAGGACGGCCAACTGACCCGAACCCAACTGGTGGACATGGCTGCCGGGCAACCGACGTCGGACAAGGCCGGCGCGGCGTTGCATGCCTCTGCCGACGGCAAGTTCCTGTATGTCAGCAACCGGGGCACGGCCAACACGTTGCTGGTCTACAGCATCGACCCGGCGACAGCTCGGTTGAAGGAAATCCAGCGCCGCTCCGTGGAAGGCGATCACCCCCGTGAATTCAGCCTCGATCCAAGCGGCAGGTTCCTGTTGGTCGCCAACCAGAAAAGCAACCAGATCGTGGTAATCGAACGCGATACCCAGACCGGCCTGTTGGGTAAAACCGTGCAGAAACTGGCGATCGATGCGCCCAGCGACCTCAAGTTCCTGATGTGACAATCCGCCACAGGCTCCGTGGTTCGGGGCCTGTGGTGTTGTATTAATCGTGGTGATAACAGCTACTGTTTCAAAGCATTTCTGCGTTCAACCCCCTCGGCGTAAGTTGGGTTCCAAGGCCTCCACGGGCCACCTGACCAACCGAACACAAGGGTTACCGCCATGAACTTCAATCTCTTCTCGATCATCGCCGCTTCCGCCGTTTCCGCCACCGTTGCCTTGCCAGCCAGCGCCAGCGTGGAAATCAGCAGCAAAAAATCCAGCACCAGCGCCTACACCCAGAAATACCTGCAGCAAAGTGCCAACTTCTATGCGGCTCTGGACCACAAGATCCACTCCTGAGTTGTGGCGAGGGGGCTTTTTGTGGCGAGGGGGCTTGTCCCCCGCTGGGCTGCGCAGCAGCCCCAGTAAGGACTGCCGAGTAGTATCAGGCACACCGAGGGGGCTGCTTTGCAGCCCAGCGGGGGACAAGCCCCCTAGCCACAAAAAAAACCCTAGCCACAAAAGGCCCCATCACCACAAAAAGCTCTCCTGACCACAGGCTCAGCCCTTGGCCATGACCCCGGTAAACAGTGCTGACGCCAAAAACCGCTCCAGCCACTGTTGCAAACGCGGATAAGGCGCGCCAGCAAACCACTCCCGATCCACATGGGCAAACTGCCGCACAAACGGTGCCAGCGCCACATCGGCCAGGCTCAGGTGATCGGCCAGCAAGTAGTCGCGCTGCGCCAGCAACGCCTCCAGCCTGCGCAAAAATACTTCGCCCTCGGCGCGATAGTGTTGCATCGGCTGCGCTGGATAACGCTCGGCGTATTTATAGCGATTCAAGTGCACCTTGAAGACCAGGTCATTTTCTTCAATCAACCCTGCCATCAGCCCCTGCGCCGCGGGATCATCCTTGAGCAACCAGTCCTCGGGGTCGTTCTGCGCCAGCGCCCAGCGCATGATCGCCAGGCTCTCGTCGATCACCTGGCCGCCCACATTCAACACCGGCACCGTGCCCTTGGGTGAGAGCGCCAACATTTCGGCCGGCTTGGCCTTGAGGCTGACCTCGACAATCTCTACCGCCACCGCGCAATAGCGCAGCGCCATGCGTGCGCGCATGGCGTACGGGCAGCGGCGAAACGAATACAGCAGTGCCTCGCTCACTTCACCTCCAGGGTGCTCAAGCCATTGCCTTGGCGCTTGACCTGGATCTGCACGGGGATGCGCTCGTGCATTTCCTGCACGTGGGAGATCACCGCCACCTTGCGCCCCTGGGCCTGCAGGCCGTCCAGGGCGTCCATCGCCAGTTGCAAGGATTCGGGATCCAGGCTGCCGAAGCCTTCGTCGATAAACAACGACTCGATCTTCAAGGTGCTGGAGGCCATCGACGCCAACCCCAGCGCCAGGGCCAGGGAGACCAGGAACGTCTCGCCACCGGACAGCGAGTGCACCGAGCGCAGTTCATCGCCCATCTCTGTGTCCAGCACCAGCAGGCCCAGCATGCTGCCGCCGCGCTTGAGGCGGTAGCGGCGCACCAGTTGACGCAGTTGCACGTTGGCGTGGTGCACCAGCAGGTCGAGGTTGTAGGCCTGGGCAAACTTGCGGAATTTGTCGCCGGTGGCCGAACCGATCAGCGCATCGAGCCGGGCCCAGCGCTGCCACTCTTCATAGGCCTTGGCGGTGGTGAGCGCCAGTGTCTGGTTGGCGTCCTGGCGTCGCTGGTCTTCGGCTTGTTGGGCGCGCAGTTCGGCGCAGTGTTTTTCACCGCTGTCCAATTGCTGGTTGAGATCGGCCAGGGCACTGTCCAGCTGTTCGGCATCGAGGTTGCCATTGTGCAAGGCCTGGTGGTCCTTGAGGCGTTGCTCGCGTTCCTGCAGGAGGACCTTGGCCTGTTCGATGGCCTTTTCGCTGTGCTGCACCTGTTGGCGCAGCTGGTTGACGCCGGCCTCGTCGAAGGCCAACAGATGGGCCAGGCCTGTGTCGTCCAACTCCGGATGCTGAGCACGCCAGTCGCTGATACGCCCTTGCAGCGCCTGCAGTTCGGTGTCCAGGGCTTGCTGGCGTTCCTGGCGGGACTTGAGGTCGGCGGCCAGTTGGATCAGCTCGTTGCGGGTTTCCTGCAACTGTAGATTGGCCTGGGTCTCACTGTGGCGGGCCTGTTCCACGGCCTGCTCGAGTTGCTGCTGCCAGTGCTCGGCGCTGCTATGTGTGCCCAGCAGCGCGCTGAGTTTTTCCTGGGCGGCCTGCTGTTGGCGGGTCAGCTCGGTCAACTGCTGCTGCAGCACGGCCAACTGTTGCTGGCGATGTTGCTGGCGGTCCTGTTCTTTTTCGATTGCTTGCTGGCGTTGTTGTTGCTCGGCCAGTTCATCCTTCTGGTAGCCAAGCTGCTCCAGGCGCTGGCTGATCTGCTGGTCCAGCAGCATGAACGTTGCCGCTGGCTCCGTGCGCAGGCCGGCCAGGGTCTCGGCCGGTAGCAGGCTGGCGAAGGCATTGAGTTCTTCGTCCAGGCGTTCGCGGTCGCTGGCCAGTTCCCGTTGCTGGTCGATCAGTTGTTGGCGGGCTTGCTGGCTGGCGTCCTGGGCGGCTTGCAACTGCTGCTGCAGGCGCCCGGCATTTTGTTGCAGGTTGAGCAGGGCGCCCTGGCGCTGTTCGTCCTGGGTGATGCTCTGGTTGAGCTGGCCCAGTTGCTGCGCCAGCCAGGCGCTGCGTTTGCCGCTGTCCTGGTTGAACAGGGCGGCGCTCAACGGATGGGCCTCGAGGCTCGGCGCCAGGGCCTGGAGCTGGCTCGTCAGTTGTTCCTGTTGTTGCAGGAACTCCTTTTGCTGGGCGATCAAACCGCCGACTTCACCGCGCAGTTCGGTGAGCTTTTCCTTGAGGCTATCGACGGCTTGCTGCGCACGGGCTTCTTCGTTTTCATCATGGCGCGTGAGGCTGTGCAGCAGGGCTTCGGGCTGGTGATACGGATGCTCGACGCTGCCGCACACCGGGCAGGGCTGCTCATCCTGCAATTGCCCACGCAACTCTTCGACACTGGCACTGCGCGCCAGGCGCTGGCGTTCCAGCAACTGCTTGGTCACGCTCAGGGTCTGCTCGGCCACCGCCAGCTCGGCCTTGGCTTGCAGGCCGGTCTGGTTCAGTTGCTCGCGCTGTTGTTGGGCGGTGGCTTGCTTGCGGGCCAGTTCCTGCTGTTGCTGGTCCAATTGCTGCTGGCTGTCCCAGAGCCGCGTCAAGTCCTCGAAGGCCCGTTGTTGCTTGCGATTGTCCTTGAGCAGGCTGTCGAGCAATTGGATCTGCTCGGCCACGGCCTGGGGTTCGGCGCCGGCCTCCTGGTACAGCAGGTCCAGGGCAGTGCGCTGTTGGGTCCATTGCTCGCTGGCGCGGTTGGCCCGTTCCTCAAGCTGCGGCAGCTCGGCCTGGCCTTTGTTCAGGCGATTGCCGATCAGCATCAGTTGCTGCAGGCGATCGCGGTAGGCGTTCCAGGCATCACTCAAGGGCGCGAGGGCGGCGCTGCGTTCAAGCTGTGCGGCCAGCTGTTGCAGGCGGCTGGCAACCTGCTGTTGCTGGGTGTGCAGGGCATCCAGGCTGGCCTGGCCCTCGGTGCAGGCGGTTTGCCCTAGCTGCAGTTGCTCGCTGCTTTGGGCCAGCTCGCGGGTCAGGCGGGCGAGGGTGCTGTGTTCCTCGAAGGCCTGGCGCAGCAACGGCGCAGCCTCGGTCTGTTGCTGCAGGGCCACGGCCAAGGCGCCGTGCGCGCTGGCTTGTTGCTGCTGCAGTTGTTCCTGACGCGCGTGCAGGGCTGTCTGCTGCTCTAGGTGCTGGCGGATCTGCGCCGCCAGGGGCTCCAACTGGCCGGTCAACTCGCTGTGCCGCGCAAAATGATGACGCTGCGGCGCCAGTTGCTCCAGGCGGCTCAAGTCCAGGCGTTGCGGGCCCTGGCTGTGCCACGCCTGTTCGGCCTGTTGCAGTTGCTCGACCGCACTGTGCTGGCGCTCTTGCCACTCGCGCAGTTCCTTGAGCCAGGTGTGTTGCTGTTCCAGTTGCTTGAGCTGGGCCTGCTGGGTCTTGAGCTGCTGCTGAGCCGCGCTCAACTGTTGATCCAGCTCGGCGCGGGCCTCGGCCGGCAGCGGCGTGACACCTGTGGCCTGGTCCTGCAGCAGCTTGTGGGCGTCCTTGGCCTCCCGGGCCTTGACGAACGCGCGCTGCCCCAGTTGGGTGTAGAGCGCGGTGTCGGTGAGTTTTTCCAGCAGTTCGCTGCGCTCGTTGTCGTTGGCCTTGAGAAACGCGCTGAACTCACTTTGCGCCAGCAGCACAGCCCGGGTGAACTGCTCGAAATTCAGGCCCAGGGCCAGTTCCAGCTGGGTCTTGTATTCGGTTTTCTGGCTGGCCAGCAGTTGTTCGCTGTCCAGGTCGATCAGGCTCTGGCGGCTGTGTTGCAACTTGCCGCTGGCCTTGTCCCGGGCGCGGTTGGCCTCCCAGCGCGCTCGGTAGCGGCGTCCGTTGACGCCGATAAAGTCGACCTCGGCATAACCCCCACCGGTGCCACGCCGGATCAGGGTGCGTGGGTCGCCGATGGAGATATCGGTATCGGCATCGGGCATTTTCGCCTGGCCGGTATCGCCCAGGCGTGGCACGGCGCCAAACAGCGCCAGGCAGAGGGCGTCGAGCAAGGTACTTTTACCGGCGCCGGTGGGTCCGGTAATCGCAAACAACCCGGCGCTGGCCAGGGGCTCGGCGGTAAAGTCGATCTCGAATGGCCCGGCCAGCGAGGCGAGGTTTTTCAGGCGGATGGCGAGGATCTTCATGGCTGTTCGCCCTCCTGTTGCACGTCCTGGAGCAGCACGGCGAAATCCTTCAGGGTCTGTTCATCCACTTCACTGCCATAGCTGTCTTGCCAGGCGCGGCTGAACAGTTCCTGGGGGGTGAGCTGGTCGAGTTCGATCAGGGTGTCTTCGTCACTGCCATCGCTGCCGCGTTGGCCGGCGTACTCGGCGGCGATGCGCACCAGGCGCACCGCCTTGCCCAGCAGGGCCGTTTCGATTTGCTGGCGCAGGTCCGGTTGCGGTTCGTCGAGGCGCACCCGCACTTCGAGCCAAGGGTGGCGCTGGGTTTCGGCGAGCAGGTCGATATCCGGCAGATCGGCCAGGGCCTTGAGGATATCGGCCAAAGGCGCGGCTTCCAGGCGTTGCAGGTTGACCGCGCGCGGAATCAGGAGGGGTTCGACGCTGACCAGCATTTGGCCCTGGAATGTCACGTCGAGAACCTGGTGCTTGTAGCCGATTTCGGAGAACGACAGCGGAATCGGTGAGCCGCTGTAGCGAATCCGCTCTTCGCCATTCACCTTTTGCGGCTTGTGCAAATGGCCGAGGGCAACATAGCCGACACTCTTGTCGAACAGGTTGGCCGGCAGCGCCTCGGCATTGCCGATGATCAGGCTGCGCTCGGAGTCTTCCGATACCGAACCACCGGCCATATGCGCATGGCTGATGGCAATCAGCGCCTGGCCTTTTTTGCGTTTGGCGTTGGCAGCGGCAATCAGCCATTCATGGACCTGGCCGATGCCGCGCAGGTAGTCGTCACCCAGGTGCGCACCGGTCACTTCTGCCGGGCGCAAGAACGGTAATGCCAGGCACCACGCGGCGATCTTGCCTTTGGCATCCGGCAACGGGATCAGCAGGCGCTCGGCATCCAATTGCCCATCGTCCAGCCACAACACGCGGCCCAGCGCATGGGTACGCAAACGGCGCATCAACGGCGCAGGCAGTTCGATGCGCGAGCCGGAATCGTGGTTGCCGGCGATCATCACGATGGTCAGCGTCGGGTTTTGTTCATGGGCGCTGATGATGAAGTCATACAGGCGCTCCTGAGCCTTGAGCGGCGGGTTGACCGTGTCGAAGATGTCGCCGGCGATCAGCAGCGCATCGGGGCCATGCAGTTTCAGTTGGCCCAGCAGCCAATCGAGGAAACAGGCGTGCTCGAAGTCGCGTTCCTGGCCGTGGAGGTTTTGGCCAAGGTGCCAGTCGGAGGTGTGGAACAGACGCAAGGCGAACTCCGTGGGGAAGAGGTAAAGAGGGGAGGAGTTTACCTGTGTAGGCGCTGGCGTGCCTGAGAAGGCGGTGGGTCAGTTGAAAAAACTGCCAGCTGACACACCGCCTTGTCTTCAGGGCTACACAAAGCAAATGTGGGAGGCCCCACTACTTCTTCGAAGTAGTGCCGTCGCGCATCAAACTGGATACCCTGAGGCGAGCGGGCTTGTCGGAACGCCGCATCGCCCGCTCGCCACAGGGAGTTCGTCAGTGCCTGAAAGTTGTGTAGATGCCGATGCTGCGATGGCGGCGTGTCAGTCGAATTTTGGTGTGTCTAATGAAGTGAAAACGGGACAGGTCTTTTAAATAGATCTGTCCCGTTTTTTTGACGTTGGCGGCGGCAATGAACCATTCATGTGCCTGGCCGATACCACGCAGGTAGTCGTCACTCAGGCGTGCTTGAAGTCGCGTCCCTGGCCGTGGAGGATTTGGCCCAGGTGCCAGTCCTATCTTTTTATAGGCACAGTGCGGCGTTTTTTCGAATGCGCTCATTTATTGAAGACTCCGATTATCAGACGAGTGGTCGACTTACCTGTCAGATATGACAGTAGACAGTGATTTTTCGGCAGCGCTTACTGTTAGTACTTGCCTACACCACGACGTGATTTAGCTTCATTACGAATGGAGCGGGCAAAGGCTAGTTCTTGAGCGTTGATACTAGCTATTTATTCACGCGACCACTGAGTCCGGTTGCTGATTGTAGATATTCTAATGTCTGGAGGTCTATCTTATGTCAATTCCTGTGGCAACTCATGTAACGATTATCGGTGAGGCCGTTGCGGGTGCAGTGGTCCGCGGTAGTTACTTTTACGTTAATGATATTCCCGAGCAGAACTCTATATATAGATGGTATATAGATGGAGCTTCCTTTATAGAGGCTAAAAGCCTTGACTTTCAAATACAGGCATCCCTCAGTGGAGCAAAAATCAGGTTTTCGGTAACACCAATGGATGAGAGTGGTGACATTGGTATAGAAACCTTCTCGCCGGAGATAGAGATCTCTGATGGTTATCAGAATATTACCGACGAAGAGCATCGTAATAGCTTTGTTTCCCAGCGGGGTCATTGTTCTTATTATGTGCCAGATCCTAAAGATAGAGTGTTTGTCGCTAGCGCACAGGCCTTTTCACTGACTGACGGGAAAACGCAAAGTGTTCATATCAGAGGGCGTGCTGATCATGCGGGTGATCCCTCGCAAGAAATACGCCAATACCTGAAAAATAATCCAGCCACGCGTATGTTTTCGACCGAGCGAGACTTTGGTGCACTGGTACCCGTGTTGGGCAGTACTAAGCGCCTGTTGTTGTGGGGGACTAATATGGCTAATATTCCCCCGCAGCTGGACTTGAATAATATTAAGTATGTGTATAGCAATCGTACGGCGGTCGCCTTTATTTATGACAATCCGGCGCCTGGAAAAAATACGATCGGCGCATTTGGCAATGCCGCGAACGGCGGAGTGGTCCCAGATGATATTCAGAGGAATCTGCTGTTCGATCCGCCTAAGGCAATCTATGCGACGGAAACCGCGTTTGCGGTATTGACTTACAGGGGAACTGTCTATGCTTGGGGTCAGGCTGCGGGCGGAGGAGTTATTTCTTTAAATGCTCAGAATTACTTAAGGACGATGAAGGTTGAGCGGATTATCAGCACAGCCGGTGCGTTTTGCGCGATTGGTCCGCAAGTCATCAATGACCCTGAAATCAAGCACGTCGTGACTTGGGGCGACGCGGCTAACGGCGGGGAAATTTCTGCCCAGGACTTGACTTACATTCTTGATCAGGATGGTGTTGAACAGGTCGTTGCCAATCGCAATGCTTTCTGCGCTGTGACGAAATTGCGCAGAAGAGCGATAAGTTGGGGGGCGGCAAGCTACGGAGGAACCATGACCGAAGCTGCACGAAGACTCGCTGCCGGAGGCAATATTCTTTTATGCCAAGGCTCTGCGTGGGCCTTTACCATGTTCAATAACTCCGGGCTGTCTGAATCTTGGGGCGCATCGGGTTATGGTGGACTTTCCGGTCACGAGTGTTCTGACGACGAAAACGACGCTGGGAAAGTATTTGAAAAAAGCGTTGAAAAGAATCGCATTGAAGCACTCTTCAAAGATATGCGGATCAATGATTGGTATCAACAACAACGGTCACCGACGCGCCACAGAGCAGAATGTGATCCAAGTGCTACCCCTGGTGCCAATTTAGGTGAAATTGTCACACCTAATGGCATCATCAGTCTTTACTCTAATGACTCCAGCTTTTTCATGGTTGCGAAGGAGTCCGATGGGCGAACCAAGGACCTGTTTTCTTGGGGCCAAACCCTAGGAGGTGGAGCTATTCCACCGGCTACCCGGCAAGTCCTGATGGCCAGTCAAATAACGGATGTGCGCTGCACGAATGGAGCCTATGGCGTAATTAGCACACAAGGTTTTGTTGGTGGGGTGGTTTCCGTATTTGGTGGTGGTAATGCTTATCTGGATGCAGGGGAAGTTCCGGAAGCGCTTCAGGAATATTTGAGAGGTGATGTGAGTGGACTTTACGCTCTGAAGTTTATGCCGCCCTATTATCCTACCGGCTCAAGATCGCCCTCAGCATTTGCAGCCAGGCGAACAAATGGAACGTATGTTGTCTGGGGCGGCGGAGCGAATGTAACAGATGAGTTGTATGACCCGGCCGGTTAAGGGGGTGTATGTTTTGGACGGCGCTCTACGGCTTCCGTTATTTGGAGCCGTTGTAGAGAGTTGCCAACAGTTTGGATTGCTGTGATTGGAGAATTCAACATGAGCAATGTTAAGGAAAAGGCTGTTATTCGTGCTGTCCCCAGTGCAAGTGACGTGGAAATTGTGGGGGATATATTTGTAGGCGCCACTGTGCACGGCCTATATAAGTATGATGCTAATGGTGCCAGCCACGAAGGATTGTCACGCTTCTATTGGCATCTCAATGGTGAACGTTTATCTGATGAAGGGCAGTTGGATTTAAAACTCAGGCCTTCAGATGACGGTAAGTTTTTGCAGTTTTCGGTTGTGCCGGTGGACTCGGCAGGGACAACAGGTAGTGAGTATTTCTCACAGTTTTACGAGGTTCGCTCAGGTTTTCAGGGCATATCTGACGAGGAAAACGAGTGGTGTTATCTAAAACAGCGCGGTAATTTTTCATTCCACGTCCCGGAGCCCTCAGATAGAATATTCGTTTCCTCAGGCGGGGCATTTGCGTTGCTTGAGCCAACCAGTGGCGACGTTCATTTGGAAGGGCAGACCGGCTGGGGGTTACCCGTACCTCCTGAGATAGTTAACTTTCTAAAGAATAACAAGGCGATAAAATTATTTTCGGCAGAGTTTAGTTTTGCCGCGTTGGTGAATGTCGGTAGTACCAATCAATTGTTATGCTGGGGTAATACAATTCCATCCACTGCGCCTATTCTTCAAGGGGTAAAGTCGGTTTACAGCACTCGAAGTGCGTTTGCCGTCATTCTCGACAATCCTGCTCCCGGCGCAGACAGTATTCGTGCGATTGGCCCTGTTAATAATCCGGTCTCCACGGTTCCTGCGGAGATCCAGCGAGAATTGTGGTTCGATCCTCCCAAGGCCATTTATGCCGCAGATGATGCATTTGCTGTTTTAACTCAAAACGGCAGGGTTTACGCATGGGGGCAACCCAACAATGGCGGCAACATACCGCCAGACGTGCGGGCGCATTTGAATTCGATGTTTGTTACTCGGATAGTTGCATCGGCGATTTCCTTCTGCGCTATAGGGAGAGATGGCGACATTGCTGTCTGGGGGGCCGCTACCGGTGGCGGAAGCATTCCCACAGACCGATTGACGAGTATTCTGGACGATGGTGGCGTGCAATCCGTCATTGCCGCGACGGCGTCGTTCTGCGCCATCACGCGAAATAGGCGTAGAGCGGTCAGTTGGGGCAGGGCAGCTGAAGGGGGCGATATGAGCGCCAGTGCCGCTCAACTTGCCGCGCGCGGTAATATCATTTTGTGTCGGTCCGCCCGGTGGGCGTTTCTGATGGCTAACAGTAGCGGTCAGGCGGAGGCTTGGGGAGCCCCTCAATATGGTGGGGCTCCCTTGACTGTTCAAGAGAAGCGTCAATTCAGGCAGGTGTTGAAGGGGGCGAAAGCTGTACCGGGCTATGCCAGCCGGCGCGGCGAAAGCAGTCAGTCGCCAAGACTGCGCAGGAATGTTTCGTCCTCAGCCATTATTGTCGACGGGAATCTCAGCTTGTATGCCAACGATGTCAGCTTCTTTTTGCTGAGCCGTCATGATGACGGACGGACCAATGCAATCGTGTTGACAGGGTTGAACACTCATGGCGGCACGATGAATCCGGCGTTGCGGCAGACTCTGATGGCTAGCCTGATTCGTGACGTTTACTGTACAAATGGTGCGTACGGTGTAATCACTACGCAGGGCGGCACGGATGGGGCGGTATCAGTTTGGGGGGCCACACTGGCGATGGAAGATGCCGGTGAGATTCCTCCGGAGTTGGCTGAGTACCTGCGCAGCAACGTAACGGAGTTGTACTCGATCAAGCGTTTTCCCTACGTGGTCCTTCCACCGCCGCCGCCTCCCATCCCACCGCATACTGACCCTTCCTTTGCGGCACGTCGCACCGATGGCACTTACGTATTATGGGGTGGCAATGTAAGGAACCAGTATTTTGATCCGAGGGCAGCACAATAGCTGTGCTCTTCACCTAACAGTTATATAAACAACCCGCGGATGTCGCGGGTTGTTTATGTTCGTCAGTTGAGCATTTCACCTAGTTGGCAGGTTGCACAAATTGCATGCGGGGCATTTCCCGTATTTGGATCTGGTCGAGGGAAAAGGTGCTTGTCGCATTGATCGAGAAAGTTATTCTTACCTGGTGAGCTTGTGTGGGTGGTGTTGCAGGCGTTGTAAAGGTATGGCTTAACCTATCCCAATTTCGGTCCGGGGCCACAGCCCTGGTAACCGTCGTGTTGCCAAAGCTGATTTTGGCTGTCGTTTGTGAGGTACTACCGGTGGTTTTGCAGTAGAAGCTGACCTCGTATTGAGTGTTTGCCTTCAAATCGACGAAGGTTTTCTGCACGCCGGGTTCTATGGCCTCGAAGCTGTTTTTGGTTGCTTGCCAAATGACGTTTTCGGCGCCTTCAATCGTCAGGGCACCTTTGCCGTTAACGCTGTTCACCCATCCGTTCCAGTTGAAATTGTAGAAGTCGGTCAGGTCCCGGAAGTAATCGACACGTACGTTGTAGGTTCTCGTCGGAAAGGCTACGGCCAATGCTTTACTCAAGCTTTGACCGAAGCCTACCCACAGCTGAATGGTCAGTGTTGAACCGTCCATGAGCCGCTGGAGAGACTCAATGGGTGTGGGTGGCTGTAGTCCTCCGATAGCGTCAACCTCTCCCAGGCGGTGAGAGATGTAGGTCATCTCATGATAGGCGTCGCCGTTGTTATAGATTCCCTGATATTCCATCCAGACACGGCTGTCGGGATGAATGAACGGCCAGACTGGTGTCAGGGTGCGAGCCCCTATTACCAACTGCGAGAGTGTCAGGTCTGCGGCGTCTCCTACGCCTTGGATAAATGGGGTGGGTAAGCCGGTAAGGGGCAGCAGTTCCAGATCTACGATTTCCGATGCATAGGGGAACGTGCCGCGGGTGAAGTGATATTGCACGCTGATACGATTGCCCCCTTCGCGAATGCCCTTGGCAATAATCTCCGGCGAAATGAAGGCGCGCACTTCATGGGTGTCGGGATTACCCTGTACTTGGATGGCATCGCTGCCAATCCCGTCGCTGCTCAACCACTCGAGCAGACTCTTATCGGTCGCGAGCATGGGCCGGAACTTAATAGTGACCCAGGTGCCCGCCAAGGCGGCCAGGGGATTGAGCCGATCCGGGTGCAGGGACGCACCTTCGATGATGGGCCGATCCAGCGTCACACCCTTGCCGACGGTGAGCGCCAGAACTTCTGAACGCAGCACCACCCGTGGTGGCCCGGGGCGCTCCAGGCTGTAGGAGATGCGCAGGCTACCGTTGTTGTTCTTATCGAGAATGTCACGGCTGACGGGATAGGGCAGTTCCTTGCCCTGCGTTGCGCCGTTGATCTCCAGGCTGCCGCTGGCGGAACCGCCAGGGCCGGAACCAATGCACGACCAATGCAGCGTATCGCCAGCGACAGTGTTGAGGAAAGTAAAGGTGACCAACACCTCGTTGCCGGGCACGTCAGTGGGGTCGACGTTGTTACCGATAGCCCCCTGCAGCCGTGGCTCCGGCATATCCACCGTCCGCTCCCCGATCTGGACACCCAGCATCGCCGATTGACGGATCGCCAGCGCATTGCCGCCCAACAAATGAACGGCGCCATCGTTGGTTTCGTAATGAATCGTCGTGTGGCCCTTGCCGGTGAACGGCGCGAGCTCGGCCGCGGTGACTGTGTATGTGCCGCCCTGGGCACCGGCCAATTGCTCCTTGCGGTAGATAATGGCCTCGCCCCCACCCGCAGGTACGTGGGTGATTTTCAGCTCTTCCAGCCAGCCCGGATTATGCGGCTCGTAAACCGGAATGGTGACGGTAATGTTCTGACCTGCCGGAATCAAGCCAAGCTCAATAGGGCTGACGCTGGGGGGCGGCATCAGAACCGGGGTACCGACCACGGTAATCGTGATACTGCCGGATTGCCCGAGGAATACCCCGGCGTCAGTTTCCCAGCGGAATGACACCCGGAATGAACCACCGACCAATTGGCTAATGATGCTGGCATCGATGGAAATATAGGTAAATCCCAAGTTCTTGTCGGTCTCAGGCGCCTGCACGAAGGTCTGAGGAGTACCGTCGGCTAGTGTGCCGAACAGGGTAACGATGATCTTATGCCTGGGGTTGGGTGTCGGAACCGACCGCGCTGTATAGGCGATGACTTCGAAGATCGTGCCACTTTGGGTGTCGAAGTCGATTTGTCGCGATTCGAGTACGGCGCCATCCACCAGGAAAGTCGGAGCCTCCAACAGACTGGGGTCCAACTCGGCCTTCAGCAAATACGGCTTGGAGTACTGGTATTTTTCTCCGGAGAAGTTTTCTACCACATCCCGCACGCGAAAACGCAAGGTCAACTCGCCCTGTTGTCCGCCCTTATCGATGACCGACTTGGGTACAAAAACCCGTATCGGTCCCGTCCCTGCGGCTTCGGCAGGGCTCACGGTATGCAATATGAAAATGCCATCCCAGGACAATTCGATCACATCGTTTTGGCGAATGTACTGGTACAAGTAAATCAGGCACCACACGCCGGCAGAGACATCGCCTGCGCCAATGGTCGACCCGTATGCAAACCCTTCGACAGCCATGACCAGCCCGGTATGCCATTCGTTGCCAGGATCGGTATCGATTCCGCCAGGCCGGTTGATCTTGATCAGATAGCGTTCAGGTGGAGAGGTACTTTCGTTACCGCTGCCGGCCCGTCGCACGAGGCCACTGCCCAGCACCTCGCCTATAGGCACTTTCTCCTCGGGTATTGCCAGGTTATGACGGGGCTGAGTCAGGTCGGTGACTACACCGTCGAATAACTTGTCTCCAAGAAAAAGGGCGTAATAATCGTTGATGTTCTGACTGGCCCAATTTTCAAACGCGAACAGCGCGTAGGGACGCACATGGCGAATGCCAAGGCCATGGATAGCGTTTTCAGGATGTGCGGTAAACTGCAGTGGCACCGAAGGATAGACGGAATAAGGTCGGTCCAGGTCTTCCAGCCGTTGCGGCTCGGGGGTGGGGGGCGGTGGCCCGTCCGTTGTGCAGACGGCGGGACGCGAATGACCGGTAGGAAACCTTGAATGCTTGGGCATGATGAGCTCTCCTGGCTGAGGGGGAACGCGCCCTGGCTGGACGCGTTGGTGGCGAGGAAGATCAAACACCCGGAGGATAGGGGTGGGTAACTGTCAGAAATGACAGTGACGACGAATGGTCACTGGTAGAGGCCTCCCTGGGCGTAGAGCGGTGGCACGTTAGTAGTGTGGCGGCGAATGGTTCGTCTATGGAGAAGAGGAAAAGGATCGGCGTTTATCTGTGTTGCAGAACATTCTGCCCCAGATGATGCAGGTCCTATGTGGAAAGAGGCGTGCGTGCGATAGCGGTGGTCAGTCTGTTGACCCACTATTATCGGGGACAAGCCCTTCCCGAAGGGCTTAAGCGGTGTGCGGTCGAGGATTTTGCGGCCATCGTGGTTTAGCGGGATGAGTGAGATCAACATCAAAAGCGAGGAGTCCTGACCGCCGACCTGACTTTTGAAGCCTGTGCATACCCCTGTAGGAGCAAGCTTGCTCGCGAACAAACGTCAACGATAACGCGTGGCTTCTGGATGCACGCGGCGTTCTTGCTGACACCATCGCCGGCAAGCCAGCGCCCATAGGGGTTGTAGTGTTGGCACAAAATTGTGGTTACTTCGGATACAGCGGCGGCAAGCTGGTGCTGTCTGCCACCGGCGCCTGTTCGCGTTCGGCCATTGGGATGGCCTTGACCGCGCGCCATAACTCTTCGCCCTGCCAATACTGGCCGCTTTCGCTGTAGAGCGCGCCATTCAACCCATCCAGCGCATCGGACAAGGGCACGAACCGCGCCGCCATGTCCGCCAGGGTTTCCGGTTGCTGGCGGGCCCAGGCATCCAGGGCCTGGCGCGTGGCCTGGGGGTCGTTGGCCTGGCTGGCGCGCTTGAGGTCGTCGAGCAAAGTCCGAGGGCTAGGGCCGGTCTGGGCGGCGCGCAGGATCGCCGGCCGTGAGCGGGCCCGCCACCACAGGCCGAAGCCGAGCAGGGTGGTGCAGGCGAAGAGCAGGCTGGTGAGCTGCCAGATCCACAGGCGGCCATCATCCGGTGCCGTGATGACCGTGGGCGTGGCCGGTGTGTCGACCACCAGGCTGGGGTTGACCGCCACTTGCAGGGTGCGGGCCGGCAGGCTGGTGCGTTCCAGATGGTCTTCGTGGGTGTTCCACCACACCACTTCCACGGCGGGCAATTCCAGCGCGCCGGCGCGGTTGGGCACCAGGGCCTCGCGGTCTTCGCGGCTGCCGATCACTCCGCGTTCGCTGTTTTGGTTGCTCAGTACCGGCTGGTCGGGGTAACGCCGCAGGCCGGCGATTTCGGTGCTCGGCAGCGCCGGCAACTGGGCGCTGGCCAGGCCTTCGGCCTTGAGGGTAAGGATGCGGGTCAGGGAGTCGCCCACCTGTACGTTCGCAGGTTCCGGGTTCCAGCTTTCCCCCAGGCTCAGGCTGCGGGCCGGCAGCCAGGGCGCGTCCGCTGGATACAGGGCCGGCTTGGGCTTGACCGTCAGGGGGATCTCGGTGGAATTGACATGCAGCAGCTTGCCAGGCCTGGGCGCCTGGGGCGCAGTGCCCTGGGCCGGGCGCGGCTCGACCATGGTGGCGCTGAACATCTGTGCGGGGATCAGCAATTGCCCGCTGTGTTGCGGGTAAATCCCGTAGCGCATTTCGATCACGCCATGGCGCACGCCGTTGATGACTTTCTCATAGGTACGTGAATCGCCCACTTGCTCTACCCGGGCATCGGCCAACTGCAAAGGGGCCAGGCTGCTGTCGTCATACAGCGCCACCGAATGGTAGATGCGCACGGTCAACAGGGCCTGGGCTTGCACGTAGACCGTGTCCTGGTCGAGGCTGGCTTCGATGAACACCGGTTGCAGTTGGTTGTCGCTGTCCTGGCCCAGGGTTTCGTCCACTTGCAGGCTGATCGCCTGGGTCTTGAGTTCGCCCAGTTGCAGCGGTGGGATCACCACCGTGCCGGTGCTCTTGGGTTGCAAGGTGATGATCCAGCGGGTCGTAGCGTGGTTGCTACCGTCGAGGGTGGTGAGCTGGTTGATCTGGCGGGTGCCGCGTACGTCGAACAGCGGATCCAGGGGTGACAGGTCCGGCTTGCCGAACTGGGTGACGTCGTTGGACTCGATGGTCAGCTCCACCGTTTCCCCGGAATTGACGCGGCTGCGGTCGATACTGGCGGCCAGGTCGGCCGCCTGGGCGTGAGCGGCCCACAGCGCTAGCAATAAGACAAATGGGGTGCAGCGGCTCATCGAGTCTTGTCCTGATGTTGTTGCTGTTCGTACCAGAATTTGCGTCGCAACAACTCGCCGGGGTTGTCCGGGATCTGTCGCAGCCATTGTTCCAGGGCCTGGCGGTGCTCCTCGTCGAGGCTGTCGTTCGTCGGGCGCAGAGGGGGCGTGGTGGTCTGTTCATCGCCCAGTTCGCTGCCGGGTACTTCGTTATTGCCCGCAGGCGGCGGGGTGCCGGGCTGTTTTTCGCCGGTGCCCGCCTGGCCCGCGCCCTGGGGCGATTGCTCGCCGCCGCTGGTTTGCTGGCCATCGTCGCCTGGTTGCGCAGTTTGGCCGGGTTGGGTGGATTCGTCATCCTCGTTTTTTTCGGGGGCTGGAGGCTCGGGTTCCGGTTCTTCCAGCAACAGGCTTTCGACGAGGGCTTTGTTTTTCAGGGCCGGCTGCAAGTCCGGCTGGGCCTCCAGGGCCTGTTCATAGGCGTCTATCGCCGCTTCCAGCTCGCCAGCGCGGGCCAGGGCATTGCCCCGATTGTAGTGGGAGTAGGCATCACTGCCTTCGGCAAAGCGCCGGGCGGCCTCGGCGTAGTTGCCCGCTTCATACAGGGCCACACCTTGCCATTGCGGGTTCTCGAAGTGTTCGGCGGCTTCGGCCGGGCGTTTGTGCTTGAGCAGGTATTGGCCCTGTTGGTCGGGGCGCAGCCACAGGTCATCAAAGCTGAACGCGTAGCTGGGTTGCGGTGCGGCCAGCAGCAGTAGCGGCAGGCAGAACAGCCAGCCACGGCGCCCGGCGCAGGCGGCGAGCAGCAGCAGGGGCAGCAATAGCCAGTAGCCCTGGTCGGCCCAGGTGTCCAGTTGCAGGCGCTGGCCGTCGTCGCGCAGGGTTTGCGGGCCGTCCAGCAGGCCGAGGCTGCGCAGGTCCTTGTCGTCCAGGCGCGCCTGGCGATAGCGGCCGCCCATTTCACTGGCGAAGGCCTTGAGCGTCGGGCTGTCCAGGCGCGGGATAAGGATCGCGCCTTGCTCATCCTTGAGGAACTCGCCGCTTTCCTGGGTGACCGGCGTGCCTTCACGGCTGCCAATGCCGAGGATCGACAGGCTCGGCGCCTGGCCTTGGAGCAGCAGGCGAATGCCCTGGCGCTCCTGCTTGGACAGCGAGGAGCCAATCAACAGCAATCGGCCTTGGCCGAGGCCGCCGTGCTTGAGCAGGTCCAGGGCTTTTTCCACCGCCAGGTCGGCACGATGGCCGGCCTGCGGCATGATCGAGGGACGCAGGGCATCCAACAGGTTGCGGCTGGTGGCCAGGTCATCGGAGAGCGGCACCAGCGTATGAGCGCTCCCGGCATACACCACGATGGCAGTCTGTGCATCGCTGCGCGCCTGCAGCAGATCCACCAGCTTGCGCCGCGCCTGCTCCAGGCGGTTGGGTGGGCTGTCGGTGGCGAGCATCTCGGGGGTCAGTTCCAGCAGTACCACCAGCGGGTCGGCGGGTTTCTGGCTGATCTGTTCAACCCGTTGCCAGCCGGGGCCGAGCAAGGCCAGCACTGCCAGCAACCAGGCCAGGCCCAGCAACAACCACGGCGACTTGCTTTCCCGACCATTGCCGCCACTGAGCAGGGCGGCATGGAAGGCGGGTGGCAGGATCATCTGCCAGCGCCCGGCGCGCTTTTGTCGATGCCACAGTTGCCACAGCAACCAGCCGAGCACGGGCAGCAGCAACAGCCACCAGGGACGAAACCAGTGCGGCCATAAAGCGATCATCGACGCCTCCGCAAGCGCAGGCGTTGAAGGCGTTGGCGCCATTGTGGGTGCTGTTGCAGGAAGTGGCCCCTGGTCGACAGTTTATTGAGCAGGCGTTGCAGGGCGTTGTCCGGCCAGCGCTCCTGGATCACCAGCAACAGGCTCAGAAACAGCGCCAGGGCCAGTGGCCCGCTGTACAGCGCCTGGGTCGGGCGGGCCTGGGTCGGTTGTTGTGCCACCGGCTCCAACTGGTCAAGGGTTTCCTTGATCGCTTGCAGCTCTGCACCGTCGTGGGCGCGGAAATACTGCCCACCGGTGGTTTGGGCGATGGCCTTGAGCGCCGGCTCATCCAGATCCAGGCTGGGGTTGAGGCCGAGCATGCCCAGAGTGCCGGTCTGCTCCGGGTTGGCGCCGATGCCGATGGGGTAGATCTTCACGCCTTCTTCGGCGGCCAGGCGCGCGGCGGTCAGCGGGTCGATTTCGCCGCCATTGTTGGCACCGTCGGTCACCAGGATCAGCACCCGGCTTTGTGCCGGGCGCTGCCGCAGGCGCTTGAGGGCCAGGCCGATGGCATCGCCAATCGCCGTGTTTTTACCGGCGATACCGATGCGCGCCTCATCCAGCCAAGTGCGCACGGTGCGCCGGTCGAAGGTCAGCGGCGCCTGCAGGTAGGCCTGGCTGCCAAACAGGATCAGGCCGACGCGATCACCCTCGCGGCTCTCCAGAAAGTCCCCCAGCAGGTGTTTGACCAGGCTCAGGCGGCTGACGTCTTCGTCCTGCCACTGCATATCGGGGAAGTCCATGGAACCTGACACATCCACCGCCACCAGCAGGTCGCGGCCGCTGGCGGCAATGGGCAGCGGCTCGCCGAGCCATTCCGGGCGCGCGGCGGCGGTCAGCAGCAACAGCCACAGGACCACGAATGGCGCTTGTTGGCGCCAACCCGGCAGGTTGATGCGCGCGCGGCGCCGGGCCAGGCCTTCGAGGTCGCCGAGGAAGCTGACCTTCAAGGCCGGCTCGCCACTGTCGGCTACCGGCAGGATCAGGCGCATCACCCACGGCAGGGGCAACAGGGCAAAGATCCACGGCCAGGCGAACTCAAACATGCTTGCGAATCCACGTGTCGACGGCTTGCGTCAGGCCGGCGATGGCCTTGTCGTCGAGTTTGCATTCGGGTTTGTAGGTGCCTTCCACCAGCACCATCCACCGCGTCAGGCCGGCCGCCGGGCAGCGGTTGTCGAGAAACGCCAGCCATTTGCGCCCATTGAGGGTGTGGCTCTGGCTGTAGGGGTAGTCGTTGCGGCACAGGCGCTTGAGCAGGCCGTTGAGTTGCTGCAGCCAGGCGCCGGCCGGCGCGCCATCGTAGGGTTTGGGCATCAGCGCCAGTTCCGCGAGGGCGGCGATGCGCACGGGGTCCAGGGGTTGTTCGGCCCGGGCCAGCGGGCGTTTGCCCGGCAGAAAGCGGCGCAGCCACCACAGGCCCCAACCCAGCAGGGGGATCAACCCCAGCAACAGCCACCAGCCGGGCGCCGGAGGCCAGAACCCAATGGCCGGCGGGGCAATCAGCGGTTGCAGTTGGTCCAGGCTGCTCATGGCTTTTTCACCGGGCGTTGCGGGTTGAGGTATTCGCGCAGTTGCTCGACCATTTCGCTCTGGGTGCTCAAGGGCATCAGCAATACCCGTAGCTTTTGCGCGAGCAGTTCCCAGCGGGCGATGCGGGCTTCGGCCTGGGCCTTGTAGGCTTGGCGCAGCTCGAAGTTCAAGGTGTCGATTTCCAGTTGTGCGCCCCGTTCGGCAAAGCGCAGCAGGCCGGCGGCGGGCAGGGCGTGGTCCAACGGGTCCGAGACGGGCAGCAGCAACAGGTCGCAATGGCGCGACAACAAACTCAGTTGTTGTTCAGCACCTTCGGTCAGGGCACGTTCATCGCAGATCACAATCACCAGGCTGCCGGGGCGCAGTACTTCGCGGCCACGGCGCAGGGCCATGCCCAGGGCATCGGCTTCGGGGCGGCTCTCGGTGTCGAGGCTCTGGTTGACCCGTACCAGGCGGTTGAGCAGTTGCAGCAGGCTTTGCTTGCTGCGTCGTGGCTTGATTTCATAGTGCTCGTTATCACCGAACACCAGGCCGCCCACCCGGTCGTTGTGCCCCAGCGCGGCCCAGCCGATCAGGCTCGCGGCTTGCGCTGCGAGAACCGACTTGAACATCAGCCCGGAGCCGAAGAACAGCCGGCAGCTTTGCTCGACCATGATAAAGATCGGCCGCTCGCGCTCTTCATGGAACAGCTTGGTGTGGGGCTCCTGGGTACGCGCCGTGACCCGCCAGTCGATGGTGCGCACATCGTCACCCGCCTGGTACACCCGCACTTGATCGAAGTCGACCCCGCGCCCGCGCAGCTTGGAGTGGTGCAGGCCGATCAACGGGCTGCGCTGGCTCGGCGTCGAAAACAGTTGCACCTCCCGCACGCGATGACGCATCTCGATCAACTCGCTGAGGGAAATACGGATTCCATCGCCGGCGTTCATGGGGCTCAAGCGACGGCAACGACGTCGAGAATGCGTTGCACCACACGGTCCTGGTCGATACCGGCTGCTTCGGCTTCAAAGGACAGGATGATGCGGTGGCGCAACACGTCGAACAGCACCGCCTGGATATCTTCGGGGCTGACAAAGTCGCGCCCGGCCAGCCAGGCGTGGGCCCGGGCGCAGCGGTCGAGGGCGATCGAGCCCCGAGGGCTGGCGCCGTAGGCGATCCACTCGGCCATCTCCGGGTCGAACTTGGCCGGGGTGCGGGTGGCCATGACCAGTTGCACCAGGTATTCCTCCACGGCATCGGCCATGTACAGGCCGAGGATTTCCTTGCGCGCGGCAAAAATCGCCTGCTGGCTGACCCGCCGCTCGGGCTTGGTCTCGCCATTGAGGGCTTCGCCACGGGCCTGTTGCAGGATGCGGCGCTCCACGGCAGCGTCGGGGAAGCCGATCTTGACGTGCATCAGGAAGCGGTCGAGCTGGGCTTCAGGCAGGGGGTAGGTGCCTTCCTGCTCGATGGGGTTTTGCGTGGCCATCACCAAAAACAGCGGTGACAGTTCGTAGGTACTGCGCCCGACGCTGACCTGGCGCTCGGCCATGGCTTCGAGCAGGGCCGATTGCACTTTGGCCGGGGCACGGTTGATCTCGTCCGCCAGCACCAGGTTGTGGAAGATCGGCCCTTGCTGGAACACGAAGCTGCCGGTTTCCGGGCGATAGATTTCGGTGCCGGTGATGTCGGCGGGCAACAGGTCGGGGGTGAACTGGATGCGATGGAACTGTGCTTCGATGCCTTCGGCGAGCTCTTTGATGGCCTTGGTCTTGGCCAGGCCGGGAGCGCCTTCTACCAGCATATGGCCGTCGGCGAGCAGGGCAATGAGCAGGCGCTCGATGAGTTTTTCCTGGCCGAGAATCTGCGTAGAAAGAAAGGTTCGCAGCGCGAGCAGCGCTTCACGATGTTCCATCGATGACGGTTCCTGGAAAGATGAGCCTGGGGCGTGTGAAAAATGCCAGGGCCTGGGGGGCTTACTTTAATGCATTGGAGGGGCTGGCGACTAACGAACCGGGGGGTATTTTTTGGGGTTTGTGGGAAAGGTCTGAGGTTTTTGGCGTCGATGAGGGCCTCATCGCGGGCAAGCCCGCTCCCACATTTGGATTGTGGCGCGTTCAAATGTGGGAGTGGGCTTGCCCGCGATGGCGATTTTGCAGCCGCCAATCAAGGCGTGCGGATGTAAGTGCCGGTGCCCTTGAGAATGTTCTGCAAGGTTTCTTCTACCTCGGCCAGGTCCGATTCCGGCGTGCTGTGCTTGATCTGCAGGTGATCGCTGCCACCCAGCGCGTCCTTGTCTGCCGCGCCAATCTCTACCAGCAAGGTGGTCGCGCCCAGGGTGATCTTCAAACCGTCCAGGGTCGAAGGTTCGTAGTCCCAGGTCAGCTCCACCTCGTCCTCATCCGGATAACGGGACAGCATGAACATCTCGCCATTGGTGCCGTGGCAGCAGAGCATGGCCATATTGTCTTCTTCGTCATCGCACGGGGTGGCGAGCAGGTGGGCGGTGGTCAGTTGCATGGGGAATCCTGTGTGGGAGAGGGCGCAGCGTGGCAATTGTGCCATTGCGGCCGATTTTGTGCTGCATGCTGTTATGACCTCAGGGCCCGGATCAGTCATTTCTGGCACTCGCGGGCTGGAAAATAGCCTGTTTTGCAACCGGTTATTTCAGGTTGCACAAATTGCAACCGGTGCGCTGCGTGCTGATGACCGAATATGTCGCAGCATCGCAAGCAGGCCGCTTCCCACACTCGTTAAGCTGCGCAACGTATGCGCCTGCAGCGTGACGCTGACCTGCCCGTTGTACCGTCATCCGCCAGCGGCATGTGACCTCATTGTCTTGTCCAGCTTCACCCACCTGTCACCCTGATTCGTTTATGGTTACCGACGAACAGAAATGACGGTCTCCCCGCAAGGGGATAACACGCGACGCTTCCATCAATAACAAGCCCAAGCGGAGTACCACAGATGGCGTTCTTCACCGCAGCCAGCAAAGCCGACTTCCAGCATCAACTGCAAGCGGCACTGGCGCAGCACATCAGTGAACAGGCACTGCCACAAGTGGCGCTGTTCGCTGAACAATTCTTCGGCATCATTTCCCTGGACGAGTTGACCCAGCGTCGCATGTCCGACCTGGCCGGTTGCTCCCTGTCTGCCTGGCGCCTGCTTGAGCGCTTTGATCACACCCAGCCGCAAGTGCGCGTCTACAACCCCGATTACGAACGCCACGGCTGGCAGTCGACCCACACCGCGGTCGAGGTCTTGCACCATGACCTGCCGTTCCTCGTCGATTCGGTACGTACCGAACTGAACCGCCGCGGCTACAGCATCCACACCCTGCAAACCACCGTACTCAGCGTGCGCCGTGGCAAGAAGGGCGAGCTGCTGGAAATCCTGCCCAAAGGCACCCAGGGCGAAGACGTCCTGCAAGAATCGCTGATGTACCTGGAGATCGACCGCTGCGCCAATGCCGCCGAGCTGAACGTGCTGAGCACGGAGCTTCAGCAGGTATTGGGCGAAGTGCGCGTGGCCGTGGCTGATTTCGAGCCGATGAAGGCCAAGGTCCAGGAACTGCTGGACGGTATCGACAACAGCCAGTTCGCCATCGAGGGCGAAGAAAAGGCCGAGATCAAGAGCTTCCTGGAATGGCTGGTGGGCAACCACTTCACCTTCCTGGGCTATGAAGAATTTGTGGTACGCGACGAGCAGGACGGCGGTCATCTGGAGTATGACGCCGATTCCTTCCTCGGCCTGACCAAGCTGCTGCGCGCCGGCCTCACTGCCGAAGACCTGCGCATCGAAGACTACGCCGTGGCCTACCTGCGCGAACCGACAGTATTGTCGTTCGCCAAGGCTGCGCACCCAAGCCGTGTGCACCGCCCGGCTTACCCCGACTACGTGTCGATCCGCCAGATCGATGCCAGCGGCAAGGTCATCAAGGAATGCCGTTTCATGGGCCTCTACACCTCCTCGGTGTACGGCGAAAGCGTGCGGGTGATTCCGTATATCCGCCGCAAGGTCGCGGAGATCGAACGCCGTTCGGGCTTCCAGGCCAAGGCGCACCTGGGCAAGGAACTGGCCCAGGTGGTCGAAGTACTGCCCCGCGACGATCTGTTCCAGACCCCGGTGGACGAGCTGTTCAGCACCGTGATGTCGATCGTGCAGATCCAGGAACGCAACAAGATCCGCGTGTTCCTGCGCAAAGACCCATACGGCCGCTTCTGCTACTGCCTGGCCTACGTGCCGCGTGATATCTACTCCACCGAAGTGCGCCAGAAGATCCAGCAAGTGCTGATGGATCGCCTGAAGGCCTCGGACTGCGAATTCTGGACCTTCTTCTCCGAATCCGTGCTGGCCCGTGTACAGCTGATCCTGCGGGTTGACCCGAAGAATCGCCTGGATATCGACCCGCTGCTGCTGGAAAAAGAAGTGGTGCAGGCCTGCCGCAGCTGGCAGGACGACTACGCGAGCCTGGTGGTCGAAAGCTTCGGCGAAGCCCACGGCACCAACGTGCTGGCGGACTTCCCCAAGGGCTTCCCCGCCGGCTACCGCGAGCGCTTTGCCGCGCACTCGGCCGTGGTCGACATGCAGCACCTGTTGAACCTGACCGAAGCCAAGCCGCTGGTCATGAGCTTCTATCAGCCGCTGGGCCATGTGACCGGCCAGCAGGAACTGCACTGCAAGCTGTATCACGCCGATACCCCGCTGGCGCTGTCCGACGTGCTGCCGATCCTGGAAAACCTCGGCCTGCGCGTGCTGGGTGAGTTCCCGTACCGCCTGCGCCACGCCAATGGCCGCGAGTTCTGGATCCACGATTTTGCGTTCACCGCCGCCGAAGGCCTGAACCTCGATATCCAACAGCTCAACGACACCTTGCAGGACGCGTTCGTGCATATCGTCAACGGCGATGCCGAGAACGATGCGTTCAACCGCCTGGTACTGACTGCCGGCCTGCCATGGCGTGACGTGGCGCTGCTGCGTGCCTACGCCCGTTACCTCAAGCAGATCCGCCTGGGCTTTGACTTGGGCTATATCGCCAGCACCCTGAACAACCACACCGACATCGCTCGCGAGTTGACCCGGTTGTTCAAGACCCGCTTCTACCTGGCGCGCAAGCTCACCGCCGACGACCTGGAAGACAAGCAGCAACGCCTGGAACAAGCGATCCTCACCGCCCTGGATGACGTTCAGGTGCTCAATGAAGACCGGATCCTGCGGCGCTACCTGGACCTGATCAAGGCCACCCTGCGTACCAACTTCTACCAGGCTGACGCCAACGGCCAGAACAAGTCGTACTTCAGCTTCAAGTTCAACCCGCACGCCATTCCCGAGTTGCCCAAGCCAGTGCCGAAGTTTGAAATCTTCGTCTACTCGCCGCGCGTCGAAGGCGTGCACCTGCGCTTTGGCAACGTCGCCCGTGGCGGCCTGCGCTGGTCCGACCGTGAAGAAGACTTCCGTACCGAAGTGCTGGGCCTGGTAAAAGCCCAGCAGGTGAAGAACTCGGTGATCGTGCCGGTCGGCGCCAAGGGCGGCTTCCTGCCGCGTCGCCTGCCATTGGGCGGCAGCCGGGACGAGATCGCGGCCGAGGGCATTGCCTGCTACCGCATCTTCATTTCCGGCCTGTTGGACATTACCGACAACCTGAAAGACGGCGCCCTGGTGCCTCCGTTGAACGTGGTGCGCCACGACAACGATGACCCGTACCTGGTAGTGGCGGCCGACAAAGGCACCGCGACCTTCTCCGATATCGCCAACGGCATCGCCATCGACTACGGCTTCTGGCTGGGCGATGCGTTTGCTTCCGGTGGTTCGGCCGGTTACGACCACAAGAAGATGGGCATCACCGCCAAGGGCGCGTGGGTTGGTGTGCAGCGGCACTTCCGTGAGCGCGGCATCAACGTGCAGGAAGACAGCATCACGGTGGTGGGCGTCGGTGATATGGCCGGTGACGTGTTCGGCAACGGCTTGTTGATGTCCGACAAGCTGCAACTGGTCGCCGCCTTTAACCACCTGCACATCTTCATCGATCCAAACCCGAACCCGGCCACCAGCTTCGTCGAGCGCCAGCGCATGTTCGAGCTGCCGCGTTCGGCCTGGAGCGACTACGACACCAGCATCATGTCTGAAGGCGGCGGGATCTTCTCGCGCAGTGCCAAAAGCATCGCCATCTCGCCACAGATGAAAGAACGCTTCGACATCCAGGCCGACAAACTGACCCCGACCGAACTGCTGAACGCCTTGCTCAAGGCACCAGTGGACCTGTTGTGGAACGGCGGTATCGGCACCTACGTCAAGGCCAGCACCGAGAGCCACGCCGATGTAGGCGACAAGGCCAACGACGCGCTGCGCGTCAACGGCAACGAACTGCGCTGCAAGGTGGTGGGCGAGGGCGGTAACCTGGGCATGACCCAACTGGGTCGTGTGGAGTTCGGCCTCAATGGCGGCGGCTCCAACACCGACTTCATCGACAACGCCGGTGGCGTGGACTGCTCCGACCACGAAGTGAACATCAAGATCCTGCTCAACGAAGTGGTGCAGGCTGGCGACATGACCGACAAGCAACGCAACCAGTTGCTGGCGAGCATGACCGATGAAGTCGGCAACCTGGTGTTGGGCAACAACTACAAGCAGACCCAGGCCTTGTCCCTGGCCGCACGCAAAGCCTACGAGCGTGCTGCCGAGTACAAGCGCCTGATGAGCGACTTGGAAGGCCGTGGCAAGCTGGACCGCGCCATCGAGTACCTGCCGACCGAGGAGCAGCTCGTCGAGCGCGCCACCACCGGCAAGGGCCTGACCCGTCCAGAGCTGTCGGTGCTGATCTCGTACAGCAAGATCGACCTCAAGGAAGCGCTGCTCAAGTCCCTGGTACCGGATGACGACTACCTGACCCGTGACATGGAGACCGCGTTCCCGCCGAGCCTGGTGGCCAAGTTCTCCGAGGCCATGCGTCGCCATCGCCTCAAGCGCGAGATCGTCAGCACCCAGATCGCCAACGACCTGGTCAACCACATGGGCATCACTTTCGTGCAGCGGCTCAAAGAGTCGACTGGCATGAGCCCGGCCAACGTGGCCGGCGCCTATGTGATCGTGCGTGACATCTTCCATCTCCCGCACTGGTTCCGTCAGATCGAAGCCCTGGACCACCAGGTGTCGGCTGAGGTGCAACTGGCGCTGATGGACGAACTGATGCGCCTGGGCCGCCGTGCTACGCGCTGGTTCCTGCGCAGCCGTCGCAATGAGCAGGATGCGGCGCGTGATGTGGCGCACTTCGGCCCGCATCTGGCAGCGTTGGGCCTCAAGCTTGACGAACTGCTGGAAGGCCCGACCCGCGAAGGCTGGCAGAACCGTTACCAGGCTTATGTTCAAGCCGGTGTCCCGGAGTTGCTGGCGCGCATGGTGGCAGGTACCACGCACCTGTACACCCTGCTGCCGATCATCGAGGCCGCCGACGTGACCGGCCAGAGCGCCGCCGATGTGGCCAAGGCCTACTTCGCCGTGGGCAGCGCCCTGGACTTGCCATGGTACCTGCAGCAGATCAGCGATCTGCCGGTGGGCAACAACTGGCAGGCCCAGGCCCGCGAAGCCTTCCGCGATGACGTGGACTGGCAGCAACGGGCGATCACCATCAAGGTTCTGCAAATGGCCGACGCGCCAGAAGACATGGAAGCCCGCGTGGCCCTGTGGCTTGAGCAGAATGCGAGCATGGTCGAGCGCTGGCGCGCGATGATGGTGGAAATCCGTGCTGCGGTGGGTACGGACTACGCCATGTACGCGGTAGCCAACCGTGAACTGCTGGACCTGGCAATGAGCGGTCAGGCGGTGCTGTAATCAGCCGCTAGAGCGCTAAAAACAAAAGCCCCGTATCGCGAGATACGGGGCTTTTTGTTTTCACCCGGTTCAATGTAGGAACCCAAAATGTGGGAGCGGGCTTGCCCGCGATGGCGCCCGTTCAGGCAGAGATGCATCAAATGACCCACCGCCATCGCCGGCAAGCCAGCTCCCACCTTTGATTTGTGGTGTGGCCAAAATACTCTGCCCGACAAAGACCCCCTGTGGGAGCGGGCTTGCTCGCGAAGGCGGTGGTCCAGCCACATATGCATCGACTGACCCACCGCCATCGCCGGCAAGCCAGCTCCCACATTTGCTCTGTGGTGCGACCAAAATACTCTGCCCAATAAAGACCCCCTGCGGGCTTGCTCGCGATGGCGCCCGTTCAGGCAGAGATGTATCAACTGACCCGCCGCTATCGCAGGCAAGCCAGCTCCCACCTTTGATTTGTGGTGCGACCAAAATACTCTGCCCGACAAAGACCCCCTGTGGGAGCGGGCTTGCCCGCGATGGCGCCCGTTCAGGCAGAGATGTATCAACTGACCCGCCGCCATCGTTGGCAAGCCAACTCCCACATTTGCTCTGTGGTGTGGCCAAAATACTCTGCCCGATAAAGATCCCCTGTGGGAGCGGGCTTGCCCGCGATGGCGCCCGTTCAGGCAGAGATGTATCAACTGACCCACCGCTATCGCAGCCCAGTTCCCCCATGTTGATCGCCACGGGCTTACGAGAGCTTCGACTCCAGGTGATCCAGATACCGGCTCATCAATCCTGCGGCCGTGCCCGCATCCCTGCGCTCCACCGCTTCGACAATCTCTGTCTGCTCACGCCAGGTGCCGGAGAACGCCCCCTGCCGGGCAATGACCAGCGAGGTCAATGGCACCAGGCTATTAAGGAACTGCGCCAGTGGCCGGTTCCCCGCAATGGCCGCCAGCAACAGGTGAAACTCCCCACACAGGCGGATGGCCGGGCCTTGCTGGCCTTGCTCGACGTACGTCCGCTGGCGGGCCACCAGTTCGCGTAGGCGCCGCACTTGCCCTGGGTTGGTCTGCGCGCACGCCAGTTGCACCACGGTCACTTCCATCAAGCGCCGCGCTTCAAGAATATGTTTCACCTGCTCGGCATCCGGCGCCGCCACCTGGGCGCGCAGGTTGGGGCGCAGGATGATCACTTGCTGTTCGGCCAGGCGTGCCAGGACCCGGCGCAGTACGCTGCGGCTGACACCAAATTCCTGGGCCAGGCCTTCTTCGGTAAAGCGGCTGGTGGGTACGATGCGCTGTTCCAGGATGGCATCGAACAGGCGCGGGTAGAGGTCTTCCACCGATGGCCGCTTGCCGGGCACCAGGCGCATGGCGGGCGGGGCGGTGACAACGATGTTGCGTTGCAGGGCGTGAGCGCTCATGGCCAATCTCCAAAGTCAGCTGCCGAGATGATCGTCGGGAATGTTCAGGGCGGTGCCCATGCGCTGGCCCTCGTTGAGGATGTGGCGGCGCATTTCGGCGCTGGCCAGGGCGCTGTTCTTGTTGCGGATGGCGCGCACCACCGCTTCGTTTTCCTGCAGGCGCTCGGCCAGGTGTTCGGGGGAGTTGCGCAACACCTGGGCGCTTTGTTTGAGGGCGTTGCTGGTCTGTTGCACCACGTTCTGGAAGATGGGGTTGGAGGTCAGGGCGAACAGCTCTTCGTGGAAGGCAATGTAGGCGTTCATCCCCGCTTCACTGTCGTTGGCTTCCAGGGCCTCGCGCATGTCCATCAAGGTCAGGCGCAGTTGCCCGATTTCCTTGCTGGTGATGGACTGGGCCACCAGGCCGACGATAAACGGCTCCAGGGTGTAGCGCAGTTGCAGGATATCGGCGAGGCTGGCATCGGCCACCGCGTCATGGGCCTGGGGGTCGTTGACACTGGTTTCCAGTACGACCACGCCTTTGCCGGGCATCGAGCGTACCAGGCCGAGGGTTTCCAGCACGATCACTGCCTCGCGCAGGCTAGGTCGGCTGATGCCCAGTTGTTCGGCCAATTCGCGCTGGCCGGGCAGCATCTCCCCGCGCCGCCACTGGCCGCGGGCCAGGGCAGCGCGCAGTTTTTCTACGACTGAATTGACGACGGTTGAGGTGCTGATCACGTCGTGGGCTCCTTGAATTTAAATAACCCTTCAACGGTAGGAGCGAGCTTGCTCGCGAAGACCGTCAACGATAACGCGGGCAGACTGGATGCGCGCGGTGCCTTGAAGTTTTTCGCGAACAAGCTCGCTCCTACAGTGTGTGGGGAAGGTTCAGAACTCCTGATGAACCGGCAGCACCGGTTTCTTGGCCTGGAACGCATACCCTTGCTGCCCATCGAGCACCTTGTTGGCCCGTTGGATATCAATGTCCTTTTCCCAGCGGGCAATGGCGACGGTGGCCACGCAGTTGCCGATCAGGTTGGTCAGCGCCCGGCCGATCCCCATGAACCAGTCCACCGCCAACACCAGCACCAGGCCCACCACCGGGATGGCGGGGATGGCAGTGAGGGTTGCCGCCAGAATCACCAGGGCCGAGCCCGGTATGCCGTGGGCGCCCTTGGAGGTAATCAGCGATACCAGCAGGATGGTCAGCAGGTCGGTCATCGACAACGGCGTACCGGTGGCGTTGGCGATAAACACGATGGCCAGGGTCAGGTAGATCGAAAAACCATCGAGGTTGAACGAGTAACCGGTGGGGATCACCAGGCCGACGGTGGAACTGCCAATGCCCAGGTGCTCCAGTTTACGCATGATCTGTGGCAGCACGGCGTCGGACGAGGCGGTGCCCATCACGATCAGCAGTTCTTCGCGCAGGTATTTGAGCAGCGGCAACATCCGCAGGCCCGAAAACCGCATCACGGCGCCGAGGATTATGGCGACGAAGGCCATGCACGTGAGGTAGAACAAACCCACCAGGCTGCCCAGGTGTTGCAGCGAGTCCAGGCCGTAAGTGCTGGTGGTAAAGGCGATGGCACCAAATACACCAATCGGCGCCAGGCGCACGATCATGCCCATGATGCGGAAGATCACATGGCTCAACTCATTGATTAGTCGCGAAATGCCCGAGGCCGCTTCACCCACCAGGTTCAGCGCGCTGCCAAACAGCACCGAGAACAACAGCACCTGCAACACGTTGTTGTCGGCAAAGGCGCCGATCACCGAGTTGGGGATCAGGTCCATAAGGAACTGGCTGGTGCCCTTGATATGTTGGCCGCGATCCGCCAATTCATTGAGGCCGGCAGATGACAACTGCTCCAGGTGGATATTGGCCCCGCTGCCGATCCCGGTACTGAAGGCCAGCACCAGGCCAAGCACCAGGGCGATGGTGGTGAGGATTTCAAAGTAGATCACCGACTTGAGGCCGATGCGCCCGACCTTCTTCAGGTCGCCGGCCCCGGAGATGCCGCTGACCACCACACAGAACACGATCAGGCCGATCAGCATCTTGATCAGCTTGATAAAGCCGTCACCCAGGGGTTTGAGTTGTGAGGAGAATTCGGGAAGGGCCAGGCCACAAGCGATGCCGAGCATCAGGCCTATGACGACTTGCAGGAAAATCGAACGCGAGCACCATCTGAGCATGGGAAGGATCTCTATTCGGTGCCCTGGTGGGTCCAGGGCTTAATTGTTGTGGTCTGACCGGTAAGTCCAGTGCGTGGCCAGTCTACGCCCGGTTTTTTGCAAACTACAAGGGGGGAGTGGGGTGTTTGGGATATCCGGTCTTACCAGTTGCTCGGTAAGCGTGATGCTTGAGCGGTTGGCGGCGTGGAATTTTTTTCGCTTATCATGCGGCGCTTGGCCGTTGAGGTGATAAATGGATAAGCCAGGACTGACGACGGATGAAACGGGGCTGACCCGTTGTACATGGCGCACGGCCGCCGCCCAATACCCCGATTATCACGATCACGAGTGGGGCGTGCCGGTTGCCGATGACATTGCGTTGTACGAGAAGATCTGCCTGGAAGGCTTCCAGGCCGGCTTGGCGTGGATCACCATCCTGCGCAAACGCGAGCACTTTCGCCGGGCGTTCGAGGGTTTTGATTTTCGCCAGGTGGCGCAGTATACCGAGCGGGATGTTGAGCGCTTGATGGCTGACCCGGGCATCGTGCGCAACCGCGCCAAGATCGTCTCGGCCATCAACAACGCACGCCGGGCGTGTGAGTTGGTGGCGCAAAGCGGGTCGCTGGCGGCCTGGTTATGGGCCTTTGAACCGACTGCCGATGAGCGGCCAGCGGTGGTGGACCTGGCTTATTGGACGGGCCATCCCACCTCGCCAGCTTCGGTGCGCTTGTCCAAGGCCTTGAAGAAACGCGGCTGGACATTCGTGGGGCCGACGACGATGTACGCGTTCATGCAGGCCATGGGAATGGTCAATGACCACCTGGAAGGCTGCGCCTGCCGGCAGCCGATCGAAGACCTGCGGCGCCAGTTCAAGCGCCCCTGACAAGCCCCAGTGGCGAGCGGGCTTGCCCCGCGCTGGGCTGCAAAGCAGCCCCAAAACCAGCCGCTACGGACTATCTGATACACCACATTCGGCTTACTGGGGCTGCTTTGCAGCCCAGCGCGGGGCAAGCCCGCTCGCCACAGGGGCTCTGGGGCCTAGCAATCAGTTCTGCGCTGGCAGGGGCGTCAGCACATCAGCCTTGTCATCCAGAACCATCACCACCAGCAACCTGGCCGGCTGGGTCTGGCTGGCATTGCTGGATTCGAAGTGGCGCGAGCCGGCCGGTTCGTAGAACGATTGCCCGGCCTTGTAGGTAATGGCCGGTTCATCGTTGACCCGCGAGGTGATTTCACCTTCCAGCACATAAGCCACCGCCGTGCCGGTGTGGCTGTGGGGGACGGTGGCCTGGCCCGGTGCGTAGTCCACGGTGAGCATAATGGTTTTTTTGCCAGGCACGTTACTCAAGGCATGCTCTTGCAGGACCTTGATCGATTCCTGGTTGTAGACCGGCTCATGGGCAAAGGCGCTTAGCGAAGCCAGCAGGAGGGTGGTGCCGAGCAGTATTTTCATGGTGCAGTTCTCCAGGGTTCCAGACCCCATCACCCTACGCCCGGCACCGTGGCGCACCTATAGCCAATCCTCTGGAAAACCCCTTAGCCAATCTGCTGGAGGATATCGCGCACCTTGTCCAGCGATGGGTCGATATCCAGGGTCTCGATGGCCCCAAAGCCGATAATCAGGCCGCACCGCACCGGTGCTTCATGAAAAAACACGTCCAGTGGGTACAGCCCGACTTCCACTTGGCGCGCCAGTTCGATCAGCAAGGGAATGTTTACTGCCCCCTTGCACAGCGCTGCCAGGTGGAACCCGGCCACGCTGGGCACGGCTTCGAACCAGGGAGACAAGTCGCCGGCCAGGCGGCTGAGGATGCGCTCGCGGCGGGTAGCGTAGACGGTGTGACAGCGCCGAATGTGCTTGAGCAGGTAGCCTTCGCTGATGAACTTGGCGAGTGCCCATTGCGGCAGTGTCGAGGTGTGCTGGTCGGTCAGTTGCTTGGCCTTGACCACCGCGCCATGGATCGCCGGCGGCAGTACTGCATAACCCAGGCGCAGGTCCGGCAGCAGGGTTTTGGAGAAGGTCCCGACGTAGGCCACAATGCCGCGCTCGTCCATGCTTTGCAGGGAGTGAGTGGGCCGGCCTTCGTAGCGGAAATCACTGTCGTAGTCGTCTTCGATGATGATCGCGCCCAATTCCAGCGCGCGTGCCAGCAGCGCCTCGCGGCGTGCCTGGCTCATGGGCATGCCGAGGGGGAACTGGTGGGAAGGCGTCACGTAGATCAGCCGTGTGCCCTGGGGAATCTGCGTGACCTGGATACCTTCGGCATCCACCGGCACGCTGGCCACCGTTGCCCCTACGGCCTCGAACATCAAGCGGGCGGGGGTGTAGCCGGGGTCTTCCATGGCCACCAGGCTGCCCGGTTCAAGTACCACCCGGGCGATCAGGTCCAAGGCTTGCTGGGCGCCATTGCACACCACAATGTCGGTGTCGCGGCAGTTGACCCCCCGGGAAAATGCGATGTGCCCGGCGATCGCGCTACGCAGGGCCGGCAGGCCTTCGGGTTGGCTATAGAACCCGCTGTTCTGGGCGGTGCGGCGCAAGGCGTCGAGGGTGCAGCGCCGCCATTCGTCCTGGGGGAACAGGCTGCGGGTGGTGGCGCCGCCGATGAACTCGCACCGCAAGGTGCCGTCGCGGGTCGGATGGCGCATGGGCGAGGGCAGCGCCTGCCATTTGGCCAAGTGCGCGGCGCAGGCCAGGTCGGCAGCGTCCTGGCGCCGGGCAGGGCGGTTTGCCTGACTGTTGACGAAGGTGCCACGGCCAATCTTCCCCACCAGCAGCCCTTCATAGGTCAGCAGCGCATAGGTGTCGGAGACGGTCTTGCGCGACACCCCCAACTGCTCGGCCAGCAGGCGGCTGGGCGGCAGCTGCGCACCCGAGGCCAGGCGCCCGGACTGGATGGCCGCGAGCAATTGCCGATACAGCTGTTCGGCCAGATCCTTGCGGCCATTGATGACGACGTGCAGTTCCATGGAGCATCCCGAGGCGGTCAGACTGCGCCCAGATTACCCGCAACCGTGGGGCGCGCCTACGGCCAAGGCGGTCTAGGCATAAAGCGCCACTTTGGCTATAGGGCTGGGGCCTGGGCGGTCTTAAGCTGGCGGCCATCGTCTTTGCCCATCGAGGCCGCCCCCTATGCAACCGCGTCTGGATTACTGCACGGCTTCGCCCCAAGCGCTTAAAGGCATGATGGTGCTCGAGGCGACGTTGTTCGAGCTGGCCATCGACAGGCCTTTGCTTGACCTGATAAGGATCCGCGTCTCGCAACTGAACCACTGTGGGTTTTGCAGTGACATGCATGCCATGGCGGCGTTGGCGCGGGGCGAAAGCACGCGGCGTCTTTTGGCGTTGTGCGTGTGGCGTGATTCGCCGCTGTTCACTCGCCGCGAACAACTTGCCCTGGCGTGGAGCGAGGCCACGGCGTTGCTGGCGTGTGCAGGCGTGCCGGACGCGCTGTTCGCCGCCGCCCGTGCCGAGTTCGGCGAGCAGGCCCTGGTGGACCTGACCATGGCGGTTACGACCATCAGCGGCTGGAACCGCCTGGCCGTCGCCTTTGGCCAGTTGCCGCCAGAATAAGCCCACCCGGATAAAGATCTACCGCTGCGGCGCTTGTGGCCCGTTGCACCATCGCCCTATGCCAAGGCACTTGTTGCCGGCAAACCATGTGACCCACGTCATGGCATAGGGAGCGACTCATGACTCAACCTGATACACCCGCAGTGGACGCACCTTTGGCGCTGGCCGATCTGGATGCCCGGCTGGGGGATCTGCTGGTCGGTGTTTTACCGGTTCGCCGTACCGTGCTGGCTCAAATGGGCGCGCAGATAAACGGCAAGCCCATCAACGTGCACCACCTGGGTGGGCGCGAGGCCGACCAGACGCTGCTCGATTCGATCCGCTTTGCGGCGCCGCAGCTCAAGGCATTCCTGGGCACGGACGCCACCGTCAGTGATGGCAGCGCCAACCTGCTGTTCGAGTTCGCCGCATTACGCTCAACCCCGGCCAAGCCGCTGCTTGAGGGGGCGTCGATGCAGGACAGCAGTGACACGATGACCCGGCTCGATGACTTGCTGCGCGCCGTGCAGAACACCAACTTCAACCAAGCCCTGCAACGTGAAGGCTTGCCCGCCTGGGTCGACACTCCCCGAAGCCGAACCCTGGAAGCGATGGGGACTGGCTTGCAGGTCTATGGCTATTACAGCGCGATCAACGCCTTGGCCCAGGCCATCAAGACCGGTGATATTCGCCAGACCCTGGCCGCCGGTGGCGAATTGCTCGCCGAGCTGACATCCAGCGCCCTGGAGTTGGCCCTGGAGCGTCTGGGCAAGCGCATGCTGGAGAACGGCGGGCGTGTGTTCAAGGGGTTCTGTGCGAGCAGCGTAGGCCAGTTGTTGCGGCGCGGCGCGGGCCTGTTTGCCCAGGTGTTGACCCTGCCGTTCGACATCTTCAGTGCAGTGCAGTCACTCAATGAGGCGGCGAAGGCCCAGGGCAAAGAGGCGTTGGACCACTACGTCAATGCCGGCTTCAGCCTGGCCAGTGCAGCCCTGGGCGTGGTGCTGGGGATCGCCGCCCTGGCGGGTTTCAGCTATGCCGGGCCATTGGGGATTGCCGCGGCCGTGGTGCTGATTCTCGGGGCGCAGATCTACAGCGCAGTGCGTCAGGTGGATGACATTGACGATTACATCGAACTGACCGTGTCCGAGCGCATGAGGGCCGGCTGGCTGTCGTTTGCAGGCCGGGAGCTGGACGAGGATGTGCGCGATCGCTACCTGATGGCGAAGATGGAAAAGCAGCACGCAACCTACCTTACCGGCGTGGCCGAAAAGTGGCTGCGCGGTGCGCTCAAGAACACCGTACACGCGGTGGTCAATGGGCGGTTCGAAGTGCGCATGATCCCCGTGCGGGAGTGGAAGCACCGTTGGGACGAAGCGGCGGGAGAGCAACCCTACCGCGATACCACTGGGCCGGCCATCCATGATGGTGATGATGTGGTCGATGCCTCCCATGCCGGCGTCAGCCAACTGCCCGGGGTGGTGCTGGGCAAGCCGTTTACCCACGCTGCGATCCTCTGGCGCCTGGGCGATGGTAACGACAACGTCCAGGGCCTGTTGGAGATGCGCAATGTCTTTCAGTTCGGGGCGGGGCACAAACGACTCACGGGTGGCATCCGCGATGACCAGTTCATATTTGAGCTGCCAGCGGATACGTTCGAGGCCGTTGCCACCCCGGGCCCGGCGAGTGAGCTGCACGGTGGCAGCGGCAGTGATGCCTTGCATTTTGGCTACCGCTCCCCTTACGTCGAGGGCATTGAGGGGCTTGCCATCGATCTGCAGGCCGGCAGCGTCACACGGCGCAAGGATGCCGGCCGCAGCGGGCTGTCGAACCAGATAACCCTGGACTCGATCGAGAACGTTGCGACGCCTGCGGGCGTGGCCAGTCACGTCAAGGGTACGGCGCAGGCCAATATCCTGATTGCCGAAGGCAACAACGACCGGATCGAGGCCGGGGCCGGCAATGACACAATCTTCGTCAACGGTACCGATGCCTGGGTCGACGGTGGAACGGGTAGCGACCGCTATGTCATTGCCAGCAACCGGGGCACCGTCACGCTGCACGAGCAGCACTGGCAGGAAGACACGCTGATTGAGCTGGGGTGGGAGCTGTCCAGCATTGCTGACTGGGTGATCCAGGAATGTGCGTTGGTGATCCGCTCCCTGCGCGGCCTCGACGGCGAGTTGCCGGAGCGCTTGGTCAGGATTGAAAACCTCTACCTGCATGAATTCGGCGAGCGGCGCCTGGCCGGCCATAACCTGCGTTTACTGACGGCGGACGGTTACACGTTGGAGCCGGTTCTCCCGCCGTTGCTGAGTGCGCAAGGCGACCAGCCGATCAAGGTGGCTGCCCGCTCGATGAGCCCTGTGCCGGCGTTTCAGCGCGTGTTGGCGGGCGGCGAATGGGTGCTGCCATTCGGCCTGTCGACCCGCTGCTTTATCGAGCGCGGCGCGGCTGAAAAGCGTGTGCGGGTTCGAATCGCGGGCGGCGCCACGGCCTGTACCCTGTACCTGGACTACCGCACCGAGGAACTGATCGATGTGGTGGCCGGGTATCGCGTGACCCTGCGCAGCCAAGGCCCGGTCGACACGCTGACTTACAGCGATGTGACCTTGACCCTGACTTTCGCGGACGGCGGCCGCCTGGTCCTGGCCGAGTTCGCCAGCGACCGTGGTGCGGTGCGCGCCGATGTCGCCGCCAATATCCGGGCGGCCAGCCTGAAGCCCGACTGCGAGTGTGTGCTGGTCTTCAACGATGGCATGTCTTATCGGGTTCAACCGTTGCAGCAATCCTACCTGCAAGACCGTGCCCAGCCGGGCTTCAGGGTCTTTGACGGCCGTTCGGCACTGTTGGCGCGGGTTGGCAGCCATGGGTTTTTCCGGCCGCTGAGTGCCAAGGGCGTGTGGCTGCAGGCGCTGCCGCAGACCCTGCGGATCCCGGCTGGGCCCCATCGTCAGACCTATGCGCTGGTGGGGCGCGGGTCGGTGTATGAGGTGCACCCCAGCAGCGGCGCCACCATTGCCCTGTCTACCCCAGGTGCGCTGGCCAAGACCTCGGATGCCTCCACCTGGCAGATCAACACCAGCGGCCTGGATGAGCCCATCGATCACAAGCAGATCATTCTGGCCGAGCACCGGCTCAAGGTGGGCAGCGTGACGCTGATCCTGCCCGTCGTCACAGACCCGCAGGTGCCGCTGGAGCAACTGTACGTGCAGACCCTTGAAGGCGATCGATACGAGATCCGCCTGGATCTGGGCAGCGTTTACCTGGTGCAACTGGATGCCTCGAGTTACCTGACCATAGCCGAGGTCTGGCAGCAATTGCGCCGCATGCGTCAGCACTCAAGGTTGATGGCGCGCCGCTTGCGGGTGATCGGCGTGCAACTGGCGGACGGCACTGACAGTGCGATTGATTACGACGCGCTGCTCGATCGGTGGGTCGCCCACGGTGACCCCACGCGTAGCGTGGCTTCGGCAGACCTGATGCGCGTAAGCGTGTCACTCAACTAATACTGGAAAGGGATTTCTATGCAACAGACACCTCATTCACCCAGGCCTGGGCCCTCCAGGCCTACCCCTCGCGTGGAGGCAGGGATCGCTGGCGGCCTGGTCAGGGATTTTGGTCCTCAGGGCCGTAGCCCTTTTGCCGAGCGTCAGGCGAGCCGCCCGCTGGTACGCGGCCACGATGCGTCGCTTACAGTGCCGCAAATCAGCGACCTGGACGTGCCGGGACCCATGCCGCCGATGGCCGTGCTGGTCACCAGATCGCTGCTGCCGGCGCCGAGCGCCGAGGGCGTGTATACCCACAACGGTCGCACTTATCTGGACCTGGAAACCGGCGAGACGGTACTGGTGGTGCGTGACCCGCACACCGGTGAGTGGCGCGAACGCGCGCCTCATCATCTGGCCGCCACGGGCGCGCCGGTGCAGCGGGTTGCGGGCAGTTCGTTGTGGGCCAGGCGCACCGCTGCGGCGCAGGCCCCGGTCTCGTTGCCGACAGCGGTCCCGGCCAGAGGGCGCTTGGACCCGGTGTGGGACCTGCAGCGGTATGACGTCAGCCAAGCGAGCAATGTGCCGCTGTTTCCGATGGCAGGAATGAAAGACTTTGTGGTCCAGGGCACGCGTTACTACGTGAGTGCGCAGTTCAACTTGAAGGCCTTCAGGATCAAGCAAAGCCATATCCAGCAGCGCGGGCCTAACGGCAACTTACGCCCCAGTGGCTCGTTTGCCGAGGACGGGATTATCCGGCTTTCAGGGCGCGAGCCCCTGACCTATCTGTATGTCGGGGGGGTTACCAGCCGTATCGAGCTCGATAACGTGCGCCAGAAATGGCGGCTGCTCGGCAATGGGGTCGAGGCGATTTACCTGGATACGGGCGGCCATTTGAGTTCGTGGGTGCCGCAGCTTCGATTGCGCGATATCGGCGATATTATTGCGGATGCGCGCAGGGTGTTGGGCTACACCGGCGTCAGCAGCGACATGAGCCAGGGAGTCATGTCGACCATGGACAAGAACACCTATGTCTATATGCAGCAATATGCCCGGCAACTGATCGGGTTCGACACGACGGCCATACGCCAGGCGCCGGTACGGGATCGGGATCGCATGATTGACGAGCATATCTGGCGCCATGGTTATCCCTATGACCGTTTGCGCCAGGCGATCAGTGCCCAGGCGGATGGTCGCGCCTTGCCGGTGGGCATCGCGCAGTTTGATCCGCTCCAGGGTATGGCAACCGTCAGCGCGCGTGAGGGCGGCAGCTTCAACGTTCAAAGCGTCAGCAGCAACGCCCAGCTTCACTACCCCAGGCGGCGCCGAAGTGATGAACAGCAAAGGTTGTTCGTGCTATGGGGTTCTATTGACAGCCACGCCACCAGTCAGCGTGGTGAGGCCAATGAGCGTATGTATCGTCAGATGTTGGTCGATGATGGCTACCAGATTATTCCTGGAGGCACCTATGGTATGGGGCTGCACGGCTTTGATTTGGTGTTCCGAGGGCCTACGGGTGCGGTTTATCTGCTGGAAATCAAACATATCCCACCGAGTAACACTCACCGTTTGTCCAGTGTCAGCATGGCGAAGGGGTTGGGGTACTGGCAGATGGAAGACCGCTGGGTGACTGCGGTATTGGCCCATCCCGACGCTGCGAATTCACTGGCCGGGGCTGCTGTGGGACAGGCGTTGAGCAGTGGACAGTTATTCAAGCTGATCGGCGCCACGGCACCCGATGGCATTCAGTATGTGTTCAAGATTGATATGAGCCCGGTGCGTTAGAGGGGAGGTGGTGGGGGGAGAGCCGTTGTGGCAAAGGCGGCTATGGAAAAGGGGCTTGCTGTGGCGAGGGGGCTTGTCCCCCGCTGGGCTGCGCAGCAGCCCCAAAACCTGCACCCTCGGTTGGTCTGACACGTTGCGGTGATCCTATTGGGGCTGCTGCGCAGCCCAGCGGGGCACAAGCCCCCTTGCCACATAAGCTCCACCTCGCCGCACGAGCCGCCGGTGTCAGGACAGGAAGCCGCCATCGACGTTCAGCGACACACCGGTGGTGTAGGTCGAGGCGTCGCTGGCCAGGTAGAGCACGGCGCCGGCCATTTCGCTTGGGTCGGCCACGCGCTTGAGTGGGATCTGTGCCAGGGCCATGTTGAGGATCGATTCGTTCTTGACCAGTGCCGAGGCAAATTTGGTGTCGGTCAGGCCCGGCAGCAGGGCGTTGCAGCGAATACCGAACTGCGCACATTCCTTGGCGAAGACCTTGGTCATATTGATCACGGCGGCCTTGGTCACCGAGTAGATACCCTGGAAATGCCCGGGGGAAATACCGTTGATTGAGGCCACGTTGATGATGCTGCCGCCCCCGTTTTCACGCATCAGCTTGCCGGCTTCCACCGACATGAAGAAATAACCACGGATGTTCACGTCGACGGTTTTCTGGAAGGCGCCCAGGTCGGTGTCCAGTACGTTGCAGAACTGCGGGTTGGTCGCGGCATTGTTGACCAGGATGTCCAAGCGCCCGAATTGCTCGCGGATGCCGGCAAACACCTGGGTGATCTGCTCCATCTCACCAATGTGGCAGGCAATGGCCGTAGCCTTGCCACCGGCGGCGATGATCGCGTCGGCCACGTGTTGGCAGCCATCGATCTTGCGGCTCGACACAATCACATGGGCGCCTTGCTGGGCCAGCAACTTGGCAATGGCCTCACCGATGCCACGGCTGGCGCCGGAGACAAACGCAATCTTGCCGTCGAGGTCGAACAGGTGGGTCTTGGACATGGTGGTTCCTTGTCGGTCAAAGCGTGGATTTGTGGATGACGTTCAGGCTCATCTGCTCCAGCAGCTTGTTCATCTGGATGAACTGCGCAAAGCGTTTGTCCTGGGTCTGGCCATGGAAGAAGCGGTAGTAGATCTGTTGCACGATGCCGGCCAGGCGAAACAGGCCGTAGGTGTAGTAGAAGTCGAAATTGTCGATCTGGATGCCGGCGCGCTCGGCGTAATAATCGACAAACTGGCGGCGGGTGAGCATGCCGGGCGCGTTGCTCGGCTGGCGGCGCATCAGTTGCACGGGCGCAGGGTCGGCGGCTTCGATCCAATAGGCGAGGCTGTTGCCCAGGTCCATCAGCGGATCACCGAGGGTGGTCAGTTCCCAGTCCAGCACGCCGATGATCTGCATCGGGTTGTTGGGGTCGAGGATCACGTTGTCGAAGCGATAGTCGTTGTGCACGATGCTGGAGGTCGGATGATCAGCCGGCATCTTGTCGTTGAGCCAGGCGCGCACGGCTTCCCATTTCGGGGCGTCGGGGGTCAGGGCTTTTTCGTAGCGATCGCTCCACCCGCTGATCTGGCGTGCCACATAACCTTCGGGTTTGCCCAGGTCGGCCAGGCCGCAGGCGTGATAGTCGACTTGGTGCAGTTCGACGAACTTGTCGATGAAGCTTTTACACAGGGCTTCGGTGCGCCCGGCGTCCAGACCCAGCTCCGGCGGCAGGTCCGAGCGCAGGATGATGCCCTTGACCCGCTCCATCACATAGAACTCGGCGCCGATCACCGATTCGTCGGTGCAGTGCAGGTAGGCCTTGGGGCAGTAGGGGAAACCGTCCTTGAGTTGGTTCAGGATGCGGAATTCGCGGCCCATGTCATGGGCGGACTTGGCCTTGTGGCCAAAGGGCGGGCGACGCAGGACGAACTCCTGGTCAGGGTACTCAAGCAAGTAGGTCAGGTTGGAGGCGCCCCCCGGAAACTGGCTGACTTTTGCGCTGCCGGTCAGGCCTGGGATATGGGCCTTGAGGTAGGGGTCGATGAGGCTGGCATCCAGTTCTTCGCCAGGGCGAATCTGGGTGGATTGGTCATTGAGCGCCATGCTTATCCCTTCTGCTTATTCTTGAGGCCTTGGACTATTGGCTAATCTAATGCGCACAGCCGACCCGCCACAAGGCTGGCACGGCTTAATAGGTTAGCGTGTTGGATGATAATCAGCGTGCCTGATCGGTCACTTTTCGGGCGCCGGCAAGGCGACTGGCGTGAGTACCGGGCGCCCGGCGAAGTACTCCACCAGATTGTCCGCCACCCGTTGCACGGTGTCATGGGCCGCTTCCGGCGACAGCCCGGCCACATGCGGGGTGAGGACTGTGTTGTTGAGGCGCTTGAGGCCGTCTGGCACGTTGGGCTCGTCATCGAACACATCCAGCGCCGCGCCGCCGATGCGTCGTTGTTCCAGGGCGTTGATGAGGTCGGCGGTGACAATCACGCTGCCGCGGGCAATGTTCACCAAAAAACCGTGGGGCCCGAGGGCGTCCAGCGCCTGACGGTCGATCAAGTGACGGGTGCCCGGCCCGCCGGGCGTGGCAATCACCAGAAAGTCCGAGTTGCGCGCCAGTTCTACCGGTGTGGCGCAGTAGGTGTAGTCCACATCGCTGCGGGGCTGGCGGCTGTGGTAACTGATCTGCATGTCAAAACCCAGCGCCGCGCGCTGGGCGATCGCCATGCCGACCGCGCCCAGGCCCAGGATCCCCAGTTGCTTGCCCGAAAGGGAGGGGCGCATGACCTTCGGCCATTCACTGCGCCGTACCGCTGCGTCGGCGCGGGGGATGTCACGTACCAGTGACAGCAGCAGCGCCATGGCGTGGTCCGCCACCGAAGGGGCGTTCACGCCGGCACCGTTGGTGACGACGATGCCCCGGTTGCTCGCAGCCTGCAGGTCGACCTGCTCATAGCCAGCGCCGATCACGCAAATGATTTCCAGCAGCGGCAGGGCGGCGATTTCCTCGGCATGCAACCCCAAAGGGCCACGGGTCAGCACGGCCTTGATCTGCGTGCCATGGGCCTTGATGGCCTGGGCGCGTTCGGCGGGCGTCGGCGCGAGGATCACATGAAAGTCATTGCTCTCGATGATGTGCAGGTATTCGTTGATGGTTTCAACCAGGACCAGAACAGTGGCGGACATGGGGCAGCTCTTGTTGTGGGGTTTGAGACCGGGATTATGCGGCATTTTTTAAGTACGAAATGCCAGCGGGTGGAAGATCTTTATTTGATGGGAGCTCTTGAGATGGGGGATGACAGCGCCTGAAGACGCTGTGCATCGATTCCGGTGCTACTGGGCTTGCCTCACCTTGTTCTGTTCCGCCTGGGCGATGTCCTTGAAATCATAGGTAGGGAAAAACTCGGTCCGGTAGGGGCCCCATGCGGTGTTTTCCAATGCCAGGTTGACCGCCGACAGGCGAGAGGCGGGCAGGCGCAGGACGATGACTTGTCCGATACCCATGGTGATGTTCCAACTGACGACCTCTACCCCCTCCGGTGGGAAGACTTTATAGAACTCCTGCTTGGCGAGTTGCGCTCTTAGTTCGCTTAATGGTCGCGATTGATCATGCTTTAGAAATACCGTCAGCATGATTGCATTGTCTTTTGTAGCAACAGGTGCGCTTGCGGCCGGGGTGGCTGTGGGTTGTGCATTGGCGCAGCCGATAAGTAGAGCACAAACCCCTACTGTGGATATTAAGAGTGACTTGAGTTGGGTTTTCATAAATGGGGTCTTTTTGTTGTTTTCGGAAGTTGTTGGAAAGTGCATTCAATGGGTGAAGAGTGTTCAGTGGGATGTGGTGGTTTTTATGGGGCCTTTGTAAGGCGCGTGAACCACATAGATGCGGACTTTCTCGTTGCTCTCGACCATGTCGCGCGGCACCTCCCGCGAATAGGTGAACTCTTCGTTATTCAGGGCCTCGAGTCGCCTGACCACTGTTCTGGTCGGGCCTTTGTCAGGGATCAGGATATGAGTCTTTTTGTCGCCCGTAACAAGGAAGTACCCGCCACCGCCATTATCATATTTTGACAACCCGGTGTCGGCGTAGAAGAACTCGTAGCGATTGCGCTCGGGGTCCCACATGGATATGCCTACTACGCCTGGGTACTTGTCCTTGACGTCAACCTGGGGGGTACCTTCTATATAAACTTTGGTGGTCAGCCACTGAGGGGACGAAGCGAATGCGCGGATATCGGCGATTGTCGGTTGCGCTTGGCTGGCGAGTGGGGTGAGCAGGGTCACAAGAAAAAGCCCGGTAAATATACAATTGTATTTTTTCATTGAATTATTCCTGTATGGAGTTGAGGGTGCTGCCGGCGATGCACTGCTTGGAAGCAGTAGTGGAGGAATATAGGTCTGCTGAGAATGTCTATCAATACTTAAGTATATGTTTGTAACAAATTCAGTGATGTTAAAAAGTTGATGTTTGGTTTGTTGCTTAGTTGTGTGTAGGAGATCTCCTAAAGTTAAGTTGTCGTTTCCTGGGATTTGGCTTTTTGATATGACTCATGTTTAAGCCGGGAAGTGCGCCGCGGGCTGACGCGCCGCGACGTCACTTGATGAGACTCAGCCTATTCTTGGAAAGGGAATCAGGGAGTTGCGTGGTTTGTGCGCCTGAAACTCGGCCCCATTGAAGCTGAAGGTGTTGGGGTCAGTTTGTGGGTGCTCAGGCTTGGGCTGTTGGTCGGGTTGGTGTAATGCGACGAATTGGCTGATGGTGTCCGTCAGCAGGCCAGCATCGAAGAAGAAGTTCTGATTGCTTGAAGCAATTGAAGTCATTTTGAGTTCTCCAATTAAGAGGGAAGGTTGTGGACGTGACACGCCTTTTATAGCGCGCAGCGTTGTGTGGTGGTGCTGGTGCACCGCGTTCCCGAAAGAACAAACCACGACATACAAATACGCATCGGGAGCAGTCTTCAGGCGGGCTGCATATGGGTGCTGGAGGGGCCGCCTCAGAGGCTGAAGTTGTCGGCGCGACTTTTTTGCAGGCTCTGCATTCGTCAGCTAAGTCTTTGCTTATGCAGGCGAATCCCGGACAATCGCGCCCCTGTTACGGTCGTGGCGCTGCCTGTCAGGTTTTTCTGACTCGTCGCGATCGTATGAAAGCGGAGAACCGAGCGGATGAATGATCAGGCCAATAGCGTCGATGAACGCTACGCAACGACACCTGTAAGCCTCACGGGCTGGAGCCGCCAGGACACGACCTGGATGCTTGGCCTGTTCGGCACGGCGATTGGCGCCGGTACTTTGTTTCTACCCATCAACGCTGGCCTGGGCGGCTTCTGGCCGTTGCTGATCCTCGCGCTGCTGGCGTTCCCGATGACCTACTACGCGCACCGTGGCCTGACGCGCTTTGTATTGTCGGGCCGTGCAGGCTCGGACATCACCGAGGTGGTTGAAGAACACTTCGGCATCAAGGCCGGGGCGTTGATCACCTTGCTGTACTTCTTCGCGATCTTCCCGATCCTGCTGATCTACAGCGTGGCGTTGACCAATACGGTTGGCAGCTTCATGTCGCACCAACTGCACATTGAGCCGCCGCCACGGGCGCTGTTGTCGTTTGTGCTGATCCTGGGCCTGCTGGGCGTGGTGCGTTGCGGCGAACAGGTGATCGTCAAGGCCATGAGCCTGATGGTGTATCCGTTTATTGTCGCCTTGCTGTTTCTGGCGGTGTACCTGGTGCCGCACTGGAACGGCGGCATCCTCAGCACCGCCAGCACTGTGCCGGCACCGTCGGCGCTGCTGCATACGATGTGGCTGGCGATTCCGGTGATGGTGTTCTCGTTCAACCACTCGCCGATCATCTCGGCCTTCGCCGTTGACCAGAAACGCCAGTACGGCGCCCACGCCGAAGAGCGCAGCTCGCAGATCCTGTCCCGCGCCCACCTGTTGATGGTGGCGATGGTGATGTTCTTCGTATTCAGCTGCGTGCTGACCTTGTCGCCAGGCCAACTGGCCGAAGCCAAGGCGCAGAACCTGTCGATCCTGTCCTACCTGGCCAACCACTTCGATAACCCGACCATCGCCTTTGCGGCGCCATTGATTGCGTTCGTGGCAATTGCCAAGTCGTTCCTGGGCCACTACATCGGCGCCAGCGAAGGCCTCAAGGGCCTGATCGTCAAGAGCGGCCGCCGCCCGGGTGCCAAGGCCCTGGACCGCATGACTGCGGGCTTCATGCTGGTGGTGTGCTGGATCGTGGCCACCCTGAACCCAAGCATCCTGGGAATGATTGAGGCCCTGGGTGGGCCGATCATCGCCTCGATCCTGTTCCTGATGCCGATGTACGCGATTCGCAAGGTACCAGCCATGGCCAAATACCGTGGGCAGGCGTCCAATGTGTTTGTTACGGCGGTAGGTCTGGTGGCGATCACAGCGGTGGTGTACTCCCTGTTGGCCTAAGGCCCAAGGCTGTACAGCGCTAAAAGGTAGTTTTGTGTGGGAGCGGGCTTGCCCGCGATAGCAGTGGGTCAGTTAGACGTATAGGTGATTGACCCACCGCTATCGCAGGCAAGCCAGCTCCCACATTCGTTTTGTGGCATGTCCAAAATTCCCTGCCTCGCCGCGATCCCCAGCGGTGGGTCAGTTAGACGCATAGGTGATTGACCCACCGCTATCGCAGGCAAGCCAGCTCCCACATTTGTTTTGTGGCATGTCCAAAATTCCCAGCCTCGCCGCGATCCCCTGTGGGAGCGGGCTTGCCCGCGATGAGGCCACAACAGCCCCACATTTCTCCAGGCATAAAAAAACGCCGCGTACCTTGCGATACGCGGCGTTTTTTGTGTCAGCAGACCTTAGGCTTGAACCACCGGAATGTTGGCACTTGCAGCGATTTTACGGAACTCGGCGATCTGGTCGAAGTTCAGGTAGCGGTAGACATCACTGGCCATGGTGTCCAGTTTGGCCGCGTAGCCCATGTACTCTTCGACGGTCGGCAGGCGACCCAGCGTGGAAGCGACTGCCGCCAGCTCAGCCGAGGCCAGGTAGACGTTCGCGCCATCACCCAGACGGTTCGGGAAGTTACGGGTCGAAGTCGACACTACGGTGGAGTTCGGCTCTACACGTGCCTGGTTACCCATGCACAGCGAGCAGCCCGGCATTTCCATGCGCGCGCCAGCCTTGCCGTAGATGCCGTAGTAGCCTTCTTCGGTCAGTTGGTGAGCGTCCATCTTGGTCGGCGGCGACAGCCACAGACGGGTTGGCAGTTGGCCCTTGACCTGCTCCAGCAACTTGCCGGCAGCGCGGAAGTGACCGATGTTGGTCATGCACGAACCGATGAACACTTCGTCGATCTTCTCGCCAGCAACGCTGGACAGCAGACGGGCGTCATCCGGGTCGTTCGGCGCGCAGAGGATTGGCTCGTTGATTTCGGCCAGGTCGATCTCGATGACTTCGGCGTATTCGGCGTCGGCATCGGCTTCCATCAGCTCAGGGTTGGCAACCCAGGCTTCCATCGCTTGGGCACGACGTTCCAGGGTACGCGCATCACCGTAGCCTTCACCGATCATCCAGCGCAGCAGGGTGATGTTGGAGTTCAGGTACTCGGTGACGGAGTCTTTCGACAGCTTAATGGTGCAACCGGCAGCCGAACGTTCGGCCGAGGCGTCGGACAGCTCGAAAGCCTGCTCCAGCGTCAGGTCGTTCAGGCCTTCGATTTCCAGGATGCGACCAGAGAAGGCGTTTTTCTTGCCTTTTTTCTCAACGGTCAGCAGGCCGGACTGGATCGCGTAGTAAGGAATGGCATGAACCAGGTCACGCAGGGTGATGCCAGGTTTCATTTTGCCTTTGAAGCGCACCAGGATCGATTCCGGCATGTCCAGTGGCATTACGCCAGTGGCTGCGGCGAACGCGACCAGGCCAGAACCGGCCGGGAACGAGATGCCCATCGGGAAACGGGTGTGGGAGTCACCACCGGTACCTACGGTGTCCGGCAGCAGCATGCGGTTCAGCCAGCTGTGGATGATGCCGTCGCCTGGACGCAGCGATACACCGCCACGGGTCATGATGAAGTCAGGCAGGGTGTGGTGGGTGGTCACGTCGATCGGCTTTGGATAGGCCGCGGTGTGGCAGAAGGACTGCATCACCAGATCGGTGGAGAAGCCCAGGCACGCCAGGTCTTTGAGTTCGTCACGGGTCATAGGACCGGTGGTGTCCTGGGAACCGACGGTGGTCATCTTCGGTTCGCAGTACGTACCTGGACGAACGCCTTTGCCTTCTGGCAGGCCACAGGCCTTGCCGACCATCTTCTGGGCCAGGGTGAAACCCTTGCCAGTGTCGACAGGTGCTTCAGGCAGCTTGAACAGGTCGGTAGGGCCCAGGCCCAGCTCGGCGCGGGCCTTGTCGGTCAGGCCACGGCCGATGATCAGTGGGATACGGCCGCCGGCACGTACTTCGTCCAACAGGACCGGGGTCTTCATTTCGAAGGTGGTCAGGACTTCATCGGTGCCGTGTTTGCAGACTTTGCCAGCATGCGGGTACAGGTCGATCACGTCGCCCATGTGCATGTTGGTAACGTCGAATTCGATTGGCAGTGCGCCGGCATCTTCCATGGTGTTGTAGAAGATTGGAGCGATCTTGCTGCCGAAGCAGAAACCGCCAGCGCGCTTGTTCGGCACGTAGGGAACGTCGTCGCCGAAGAACCACAGTACCGAGTTGGTTGCCGACTTACGGGACGAACCGGTACCGACCACGTCACCGACGTAGGCGATCGGGAAGCCCTGGCCGCGCATTTCTTCGATCTGCTTCATCGGGCCGGTCTTGCCTTGCTCGTCCGGCACGATGCCTTCACGGGCCATTTTCAGCATGGCCAGGGCGTGCAGCGGGATGTCAGGACGGGACCAGGCATCGGGAGCAGGGGACAGGTCGTCGGTGTTGGTTTCGCCGGTGACCTTGAATACGCGCAGGCTGATCTTGTCGGCCAGGGTCGGGCGGTTCTTGAACCACTCGCCGTCGGCCCAGGACTGGATCACTTCCTTGGCGTGCTGGTTGCCGTTCTTGGCTTTTTCCGCGACGTCGTGGAAAGCATCGAACATCAGCAGGGTGTGCTTGAGCTGGGCAGCTGCAACGGCGGCCAGTTCGGCGTCGTCCAACAGCTCGACCAGGGTCACGATGTTGTAGCCGCCTTGCATGGTGCCGAGCAGTTCAACAGCGCGCTTTTTGTCGATCAGGGGAGAAGAAACTTCGCCCTTGGCCAGGGCAGACAGGAAACCGGCCTTGACGTAGGCAGCTTCGTCAACGCCTGGTGGAATGCGGTTGGTGATCAGGTCAACGAGGAACTCTTCTTCGCCAGCCGGGGGATTTTTCAGCAGCTCGACCAGGCCTGCGGTTTGTTCGGCGTTTAGCGGCTGGGGAACGATACCCAGGGCTGCACGCTCTTCGATATGTTTGCGGTAGGCTTCAAGCACAGTTATTACCCTCATCAGTGGTCCCACGGGACGCTCATCCAGACATGCACGGCACGCATGCGCTCGAGGGCTTTTTGGGCCGTAGAGCCAGCGCTGCCGGCATTTCTCACAGAAGCTGCTTTCAAAGTTTTACGCCTGCAGAACGGAGCTGATGAGGGTTGGTGCTGGTTATTTAAAGGTTAAACAACCAGCGCCAACACCGTTCTGAAGGAACGACTGTGCTCGTGACGCTTTGAAAACAGCTTCCAACGGATTATTTGGCGCCTTACAAGGCCGGATGATTCTACGGCAAAAATTTTCTAAAGGTAAGTTGCCGCAGCAAGTTTGCAGGGTGATGAACCTTAGACAAAGGGCTAACATGGGCCACTGTTTCGCTGATTTGTGCGCTGCCACCCATGTCCAACCAAACCATCAAGACCCCTTGCATCGGCCTGTGCTCCACGGTTTACGGCGATCTCGTGTGCCGGGGCTGCAAGCGTTTCCACCACGAAGTGATCCAGTGGAACGGCTACGGCGAGGAAGAAAAACGTGCCGTATGGCTGCGGCTTGAGCAACTGCTGGTGCAGGTGATGGCGGGCAAACTGGAGGTTTTCGATCCCAAGCAGCTGCGTTGGCAGTTGGAGCAGCGCAAAATCCGCTTTGTGCCGCACCAATCCGAATACTGCTGGGCTTACCAGTTGATCGCCCGGGGCGCGCGGGTGATCAACAACCTGGAAGCCTATGGGATGGTGCTGATGCCGGAGTTTCGCGACTGGAACCTGCCGGAACTGCGCGATGCCATTGATCGGGAATTTTTTATCTTGTCCGAGGCGCATTACCAGCGCTACATCGCCCCTGGGTTCCTCAAGGATGCGCTTTCTGGCTGACGACACCGATCAAAATGTGGGAGCGGGCTTGCCCGCGATGGCGCCCGTTCAGGCAGAGATGTATCAACTGACTGCCATCGCAGCATAGGTATCTACACAACTTTCAGAAACTGACGAACTCCCCCGTGGCGAGCGGGCTTGTCGGAACGCCGCATCGCCCGCGCTGGGCTGCGAAGCAGCCCCAAAACCAGCCGCTGCGGTGTATCTGGTACAACGCATTCGGCTTATTGGGGCTGCTTCGCAGCCCAGCGCGGGACAAGCCCGCTCGCCACAACTGCGCTATCTGCCTGGATTTAGGTGTTGCGGCAAAGTTGTGTAGATACCGATGGCCATCGCAGGCAAACCAGCTCCAATTGATTTTCATTGGCCGCGGGATGGGTATCAGCGCTTGTTGGCCGGTTTCTCCAGGTGATCGATGATGCTCTGGGGGTTGAGTACCAGCACATCGCTCTCCAGCGCATCCAGCACCACTTCCGCCGTGTTGCCGATCAGCGCCCCGGAAATCCCGGTACGCGCCACGGTGCCAATGATTGTGACCGCCGCGCGCAATTTATGGGCGGCATGGGGAATCAGTACATCGGCCGGGCCTTCTTCGATATGCATGTGGCTGTCGTCGATGTCGAATTTGGCCTGGAACGCCTTGCACTGCTCGCGATAGCGGGCTTCGATGGTTTCTTTGAGTTGGAACACCGGATCAGCGGCCGACAGCATGGGCGACGGATGGGCGCTGATCACATGCAATTGGCCCTTGGCCAGGCTGGCAATGTCAAAACCATGACCGACAATGGCGGCGTGCAGGGCGTTATGCTCGTTGTCTTCGTTGCCCACGTCGACGGCCGCCAGGATCACCCCGTCGGTCCACGGGGTCGCGGTCTTGACCAACAGCACTGCCGCCGGGCACAAGCGCAGCAGCTTCCAGTCATCCGGCGTCAGCAGGGCCCTTTTCAACGGGCTGTCGGGGTAGTGCTGCTTGATCACCAGTGCACACCCTTCGGCTTGCTGCACGGCGATGATGGTTTCGTGCCGATTGTTGTTCCAGGCCTGCTCGGTGCTGACGCTGTAGCCGTCTGCCAACAGTTGTTCCTTCAGCAGGCTCAACAATGCCGAATGCTCATGTTTTTTATCGCATACCAGCAAATGCAGGTGTGCGCCGGTCGCCTTGGCGATCAGCTTGGCGCGCTTGAGGGCCAGGCTCTCCGAGTGTTCGGGCTCGATGATCACGAGGATTTTGCCAATTTCGTTCATGAGCGGAATCTCCAAGGGGGAAAAGGGCAGGACTTGGAACAACTATAGTTGTTGCCCGCCGTAGGGCATGTTGATGCACATCAAGGCCCGTGACTGGTGGTCTGCAGCGGGGTCGGTATAATCGGCGGCCTTTTGTGATCCTTTGCCCGTGAGCCCGATGAACCTGCCCGAAATCCATGAATTCCTCGGTTGCCGCACCCCCGATGCCTGGGTCCAGGCCGCACTGGCCGACCAGGAAACCCTGCTGATCGACCACAAGAACTGCGAGTTCAAGGCCGCCAGCACCGCCCTGAGCCTGATTGCCAAGTACCACTCCCATGTCGACCTGATCAACATGATGTCGCGCCTGGCCCGCGAAGAACTGGTGCACCATGAGCAAGTCATGCGCCTGATGAAAAAGCGCAAGATCGAGCTGCGCCAGTTGCATGCCAGCCGCTATGCCTCGGGTCTACGCAAGGTGGTGCGCAGTCACGAACCGGTCAAGCTGGTGGACACCCTGGTGGTGGGCGCTTTTATCGAAGCGCGCAGTTGCGAGCGTTTCGAAGCACTGGTGCCACATTTGGACGAAGAACTCGGCAAGTTCTACTTTGGCCTGCTGAAAAGCGAGGCGCGGCATTTTCAGGGTTATCTGAAGCTGGCCTATCAGTATGGTGATGCCAAGGACGTTGCCCAGGTAATCGAGCGGGTCCGCGCCGCCGAGCAGGAGTTGATCGAATCGCCGGACGTCGAGTTCCGTTTCCACAGCGGCGTACCGGCCTGATCGTGAAAGACTGCGGGCTATTTGTAAAAAACTCTTAAAAACATGAAGTTTGCGTCGAAGCCCCGCTGTAAGGGGCTCTGCATGCGCTTGTGGAGTGCGGTTGCCCACTATAATGCGCGCACTTCAATCGGCGCGCGCAGTGGAAACTTATGGAAAACTTGGGTCTGGGCAAGGTCTTGCTCGTTGAGGACGATGAGAAGCTGGCAGGGCTGATCGAGCATTTCCTGGCACAGCATGGCTTTGACGTGCGCGTGGTGCACCGGGGCGATGAAGCCTTGGCGGCGTTCCTGGCCTTCAAGCCGAAGATCGTCGTGCTCGACCTGATGCTGCCGGGCCAGAGTGGCCTGCATGTGTGCCGCGAGATCCGCAATGTGTCCGACACACCCATCGTGATCCTCACCGCCAAGGAGGATGACCTGGACCATATCCTCGGCCTGGAATCCGGCGCCGATGACTACGTGATCAAACCGATCAAGCCGCCGGTACTGCTGGCACGCCTCCGCGCCTTGCAGCGCCGTCATCTGCCGGAGCCGACGGTGCGCGGCTCGCTGGCGTTCGGCCAACTGGCGATTGACCGCAGTTGCCGGGGCGTGAGCCTGGGTGATGAGAAGATCGACCTGACCACCATGGAGTTCGAGCTGCTGTGGTTGCTGGCCAGCAGCGCGGGGAAGATCCTCTCGCGCGACGATATCCTTAACCGTATGCGCGGGATTGCCTTTGATGGGCTCAACCGCAGTGTCGATGTGTATATCAGCAAGCTGCGCAGCAAACTCAACGACAACCCCCGAGAACCCGTGTGCATCAAGACCATCTGGGGCAAGGGCTACCTGTTCAATCCGTTTGCCTGGGAGGTCTAGCCAGATGCTGCGCCTGTTTCTGCGCCTGTACATCATCCTGGCCCTGGGGTTGGCGGGGGCGATCTGGCTGGTGAACTACACCTTCGACGAATTGCTGCCCGAAGCCAACGAAACCTACAACCGTGAAGCCATGCGCGGCCCGGCCTACGGCCTGGTGGAGCAGTTGCGTCCGTTGCCGCCCGGGCCGGCCCGCGAGGCGCGGCTGGCCGAGCTGCAAGAGCACTATGGCTTGCGCCTGGGGTTTATTGACCGCGACGCAGCCGGCCTTGACCCCCGCGAGCAACAGTTGCTGGCTGATGGCAAGTTGGTGGTGCGCGGCGATTTCATGGAGTTCATCACTGAAATCGACGGCGGCGCGCAGTTGCTTGAGGTCAAGCTGCCGGTGGAACCACGCTGGCTGTATCTGTGGGCCTACAGCTTGTTGGGCTTGTGCCTGGCCATCGTCCTGTATTTCTGGGTGCGCCCGCACTGGCGTGACCTTGAGCACATCCGCCTGGCGGCCCAGCGTTTTGGTGACAATGACCTGGGCTCGCGCATCCTGTTGCCGCGTCGCTCCACCGTGCGTGAGTTGGCCGGGCACTTCAACCAGATGGCCGAGCGCATCGAGCACTTGATCGCCAACCAGCGTGAGCTGACCAACGCGGTGTCCCATGAATTGCGCACACCGATTGCGCGCTTGTCGTTTGAGCTCGATCAACTCAAGCAGGAAGCGGACCCGCGCCAGAGCCGCGCGCTGATTGGCGACATGTACGCCGACCTTGGCGAGCTGGAAGACATGGTTTCCGAGCTGTTGACCTACGCCAGCCTGGAGCGTGGCGCCACCCAAGTCACCCGCGAGAACATCGAGGCCCAAAGCTGGCTCGACAGTGTGATCGGCAGCGTCGCCCTGGAAGCGGAAGCGGAAGGCGTGCAGTTGTCACTGCGCACCTGTGAAGTGGAGTTCATCCAGATCGAGCCACGGTTTATGGCGCGCGCCGTGATTAACCTGCTGCGCAATGCCATTCGTTACGCCGAGCATCGGGTGGAGGTGTCGTTGGTCAAATTCGGCAGTGGCTATGAGGTACGCGTCTGCGATGACGGCCCCGGCGTACCCGAGGACGGCCGCGAGAGAATCTTCCAGCCGTTTACGCGCCTGGACGCCAGCCGCGACCGCCGCACCGGCGGCTTTGGCCTGGGCCTGGCGTTGGTCCAGCGGGTCAGCCAGTGGCATGGCGGGCAGGTGCAGGTGCTGGACTCGCAGTGGGGCGGGGCGTCGTTTCGCATGACTTGGGCCTACGCCGATCTGTAGATGCCGACCGGCCGATTGTGGCAAACGGGCTGTTGTGGCGAGCGGGCTGTTGTGGCGAGCGGGCTTGCCCCGCGCTGGGCTGCGAAGCAGCCCCAATAAGTCCGCCGCGTTTCTTCAGATATACGGCGGTGGCTGGGTTTGGGGCTGCTCCGCAGCCCAGCGCGGGGCAAGCCCGCTCGCCACAACTGCGCACTCTCCCCAGCCATCCGCTCCTTCAAAAGGTGTAGTTCAGCACGCCCATCACCGAAGTCTGCATCCTGCGCTCCACAATCGGGCTTTTACCCGCGTCACCCGACAAGTACTGCACATCCAGCAAGGTCGAGAATGTGGTGTGCTCGCCAAGGGGCACGCTCCAATCGAGGTTCAGCCCCCGGCTGACCATCCCGCCCTTGGCGTCATACGCGCGAAAGCGGCTGCGCTGGGCTTGGCCGCTGGTCACGCCATACCACGTCTGTACATAGTTGCTATCGCCAAGGCGGCTGTTGAGGCTGGCGTCCACGGTGCCGTAGTCGCCGTCATACAGGTTGGTGCCGATGCTCAACTCCAATGAGGTGAAGGCCTTGCCGCTGTCTTTTTTATCGTCTTGCGCCAAGGCATGTTCCAGGGTCGCGCCCAGGATCGCGCTGCCCAGGGTATAGCTGGCACTCACCCCAAACTGTGGCCGCGACTTGATGTCGCCCATGCCCTTGAGCCGGTCGGAACCCAGGTGGGTACTTTTCTTCTGGTCCTTGCGCGCGGTGCTGGCGCCGACATAGGCGCTGAAGCTCAACTGGTCATCTTCATAACCCCAGCCCAACCCCTTGTTGGTATCGAGAAAAATCCCCCATGGGCTGACGACGTTTACGCCCAGCAGGGGCGCAGTCATCCGTTCATTGCTGCCGCTGTAGCGCGGCAGGTTGGCCGCCCCGGCTTGCAGGCTGTATTGCCAGTCGGTGGCGACTGACAGTTGGGTGCAGGTGAGCAGGCACACAGAGGTGGCAGCGAGGTAGATCGTTCTTGAACGCATGATGGCCTTCGTCGTTCCATGGGAGGCTCGAATCCTAGGGACGGCGTGGGCAGGGGTCTTTGACAGCTTTGTCGGGAAACTGTCAAAGACTGTTAAGCCGGGGCTGCCTGCCCAGCGCCCAAACGCCGCACCGCCCCCAGACTTGATTTCAATCAAGGGCTCACTGGCCACCTGCCACCTACCATCGGCTGCATATTCCGGCCGTTGAAGTCAGTGAGCCCATGAACCGCACCAAGCCCTCGACCCTCGCTACCTTGGCGGCAAGCCCCGTCACCTGGTTGGTTGTCCTGGTTTTACTGTTCAGCCTGGCCGGCCCGGCCCAGGCCAAGTCCTACGGCGCGATTGAACAGCAGCGCATCGACAAGATCTTCCCCCAGGCAGACGCCATTTCCGCCCCTGAAGGCAAGTTCAAGGTGCGCACGCTGTCGGCCAAAGGCGCAGTGATCGGCTACGTGTTCCAGAGCCTGGACGTGGTGGATATCCCGGCGTACTCCGGCAAACCGATCAACACCCAAGTGATCCTCGACCCGGCCGGGGTGATCCGTGATGCCTATGTGCTGGAGCACCACGAGCCGATCCTGCTGATCGGCATTCCCGAGGCCAAGTTGCATGACTTCACGGCGCGCTACAGTGGGATCAACGTCAGGCAGCGGGTGGTGGTGGGGCACTCCAGCGACAGCCAGGCGGTGACCGTGGATGCGGTGGCCGGTGCCACCGTTACGGCCATGGTGGTCAATGAAGTGATCATGCGTGCCGCCCATGAAGTGGCGGTGTCGCTCAAATTGATCGAGGACAAGGCCAGCACCGCGCAGAAAGTCGCGCTGGTGCGCCCTGATCTGTTCGAGCCCGCCAACTGGGCGCAATTGACCGGTAATGGCGCAGTGCGTCGCCTGCACCTGACACGCGGCCAGGTGGACGCTGCCTTCAAGGGCACCGAGGCCGAAGGTGTGGAAGTGGCGGGGCCGGGGCAGGCCGACGAGACGTTTATCGACTTGTATGTGGCGGACCTCAACGCGCCGACCATCGGCCGCAACCTGTTGGGTGAGGCGCAGTACCGGGTGCTGATGCAGGGCCTCAAGCCTGGCGAACAGGCCATTGCGGTGCTGGGTCGCGGGGTTTTTTCGTTCAAGGGCTCGGGCTACGTGCGCGGCGGGATTTTTGATCGGGTGCAGTTGCGCCAGTTCGGCAACGTCATCAGCTTTCGCGATATGGACCACCAGCGCCTGTATGACGTATTCGCCGAGGGCATGCCCGAGTTCGAGGAAATGTCAGTGTTTATCGTGCGCCCCCAGGCCGCGTTCGACCCAGGCTCAGCGTGGACCCTGGAGTTGCTGGTGCGGCGCCAGACCGGCCCGGTCAGCGGCACCTTCACCAGCTTTGAACTGCCTTACCAGATGCCCGAGGCCTACCTGGAACGGCCCCTGCCGACCGCCGCGGAACAGGCCGCCATCGACGAAGCCAACCGGCCGATGTGGCTGACGATCTGGTACCAGAAACAGGTGCAGGTCCTGGTGCTGGGCGCCGCCCTGGTGCTGTTGACGGTGATTCTGTTTTTGCAGGACAGCCTGGCCCGGCGCCCGCGTCTGCTGCACTGGGTGCGTCGCGGTTACCTGCTGTTTACCGTGGTGTTTATCGGCTGGTACGCCCTGGGCCAGTTGTCGGTGGTCAATGTGCTGACCTTCGTGCATGCGCTGTTCCAGCAGTTCCGCTGGGAGCTGTTCCTCACCGACCCGCTGATCTTCATGCTCTGGGTATTCACCGCCGCCAGCATCCTGTTGTGGGGGCGTGGAGTGTTCTGTGGTTGGTTGTGCCCGTTCGGGGCGTTGCAGGAGTTGATCAACGAGGCGGCGCGCAAGCTCAAGGTGCGCCAGTTCGAACTGCCGTTTGCCGTGCATGAGCGGCTGTGGGCGATCAAGTACCTGATCCTGCTGGGGCTGTTTGGCCTGTCCCTGGAGTCGATGGCCACTGCCGAACGGTTTGCCGAAGTGGAACCGTTCAAGACCGCCATCACCCTGCATTTCGACCGCCAGTGGTGGTTCGTCGCCTATGCCTTGGTGCTGCTGGTGATCAACATTTTCACGCGCAAGGTCTATTGCCGCTATCTCTGCCCGCTGGGCGCGGCGCTGGCAATCCCGAGCAAGTTCCGCCTGTTCGACTGGCTCAAGCGGCGCAAGGAATGTGGCGATCCGTGCCAGTTGTGCGCCAAGGAATGCGAGATCCAGGCGATCCACCCCGATGGCCATATCAACGCCAATGAATGCCACTACTGCCTCGATTGCCAGATGACCTGGCACAACGACCACAAATGCCCGCCACTGATCAACAAACGCAAGAAACGCAACAAGGCCGCACCCACCCCTGGGCAATTGATCCCGGTGGTGCAGGTGGCGGTGCCTGAATGACGGCCTTGGGCACCCACTTTTCCCATCTGGAGCACATCATGAACGACAGCGAATCGAAAAAAACCGGGGCCACACCGCAACCCGAAGGCATGAGCCGGCGTGGTTTCCTCGGCACCGGCGCCGTGACCGGCGCGGTGCTGGCAGGCGCCTCGGCCATCGGCGGTACGGTGTTTACCCGCGAGTCCTTTGCGGCGGCGGCCAAGGAAGCGAAGTCGAAGATCCATGTGGGCCCGGGTGAGCTGGACCAGTACTACGGTTTCTGGAGCGGCGGCCACCAAGGCGAAGTGCGGGTGCTGGGTGTGCCGTCGATGCGCGAGCTGATGCGCATCCCGGTATTCAACGTCGATTCGGCCACCGGCTGGGGCCTGACCAACGAGAGCAAGCGTATCCTCGGCGAGGGCGCCAAGTACCAGAACGGTGATTGCCATCACCCGCACTTGTCCACCACCGATGGCCGCTACGACGGCAAATACCTGTTTATCAACGACAAGGCCAACACCCGCGTCGCGCGGATCCGCCTGGACATCATGAAGTGCGACAAGATCGTCACCGTGCCCAACGCCCAGGCGATCCACGGCCTGCGCCTGCAAAAGGTGCCGTACACCAAGTACGTGTTCTGCAACGCCGAGTTCATCATTCCGCACCCCAATGACGGCCACACCTTCGACCTGCAAGACAAAAACAGCTTCACCATGTTCAACGCCATCGACGCAGAAAAAATGGAAATGGCCTTCCAGGTCATCGTCGATGGCAACCTCGACAACGCCGACATGGACTACACCGGCAAATACGCCGCGGCTACCTGCTACAACTCCGAGAAGGCCTCCGACCTGGGCGGCATGATGCGCAACGAGCGCGACTGGGTGGTGGTGTTCAACATCCCGCGCATCGAGGCGGCGATCAAGGCCGGCAAGTTCATCAACCTCGACGGGGTCAAGGTGCCGGTGGTGGACGGGCGCAAGGGCGACGATGGCAAGGACAGTGAATTCACCCGCTATATCCCGGTGCCGAAGAACCCCCATGGCTGCAACACCTCGCCGGACGGCAAGTACTTTATCGCCAACGGCAAGCTGTCGCCGACCTGCACCATCATTGCCATCGACAAGCTCGACGACCTGTTCAGCGACAAGATCAAAGACCCGCGCGGCGTGGTCGTCGGCGAGCCGGAGCTGGGCCTGGGCCCGCTGCACACCACCTACGATGGCCGGGGTTTTGCTTACACCACGCTGTTTATCGACAGCCAGGTGGTGAAGTGGAACATCGCCGAAGCCATCCGCGCCTATGGCGGCGAGAAGGTCAACTACATCAAGCAGAAGCTCGATGTGCACTACCAGCCGGGCCACAACCACGCCTCGCTCACCGAAACCCGGGACGCCGACGGCCAATGGCTGGTGGTGCTCAGTAAATTCTCCAAGGACCGCTTCCTGCCCACCGGCCCGTTGCACCCGGAAAACGATCAGTTGATCGATATCTCGGGCGATGAAATGAAACTGGTCCACGACGGCCCGACCTTCGCCGAACCCCATGACTGCGTGATGGCGCGGCGTGACCAGATCAAGACCAAGAAAATCTGGGAGCGCAACGACCCGTTCTTTGCCGAAACCGTGGCCATCGCCGCCAAGGACGGGATCAAGCTGGAGACCGATAACAAGGTGATCCGCGACGGCAAGAAAGTGCGGGTGTACATGACCTCCATGGCGCCGACCTATGGCCTGACCGAGTTCACCGTCAAGCAGGGCGATGAGGTCACGGTGACCATTACCAACATCGACCAGATCGAGGACGTGACCCACGGCTTTGTCATGACCAACCATGGCGTGAGCATGGAAATCAGCCCGCAGCAAACGTCGTCCATTACCTTCATCGCCGACAAGCCGGGGCTGCATTGGTACTACTGCAGCTGGTTCTGCCATGCGCTGCATATGGAGATGGTAGGGCGCATGTTGGTCGAGCGGGCTTAACGGCTGTGGCGAGCGGGCTTGTCGGAACGCCGCATCGCCCGCGCTGGGCTGCGCAGCAGCCCAAAACCCGGCCGCCGCGACCTATCTGAAGAAACGCAGTGGGCTTATTGGGGCTGCTGCGCAGCCCAGCGCGGGGCGAGCCCGCTCGCCACAACAGACCGCTCGCCACGATAAGCCCGCTCTCACAGGGGATCTGTCTTGATCAAAAGGAATACTCCGTGGCTCGACCCCGCACGTTATTGATCGGGTGTGTGTGGCTGCTATTTTCGGCCACCGCCAGCGCCGCTTTACTGCCCATCACCGACTTGCCGTTGGTAGCCGCAGGCCCGCAGCACTGGCGCCTGCCCGCCGGCGACTACCTGGGCTCCTTCAGCATCGACCAACCCCTGCAACTCACCTGCGAACCCGGTGCGGTGATCCACAGCCAGGGCTTGGGCAATGGCTTGCTGATCAGCGCTGCCGACGTCACCGTCGAGGGCTGCACCTTCCTCGACTGGGGCCATGACCTCACCGCGATGAACGCGGCGATCTTCATCCAACCCAAGGCGCACGGCACCTTGATCAAGGGCAACCATATGCGCGGCCAGGGTTTTGGGGTGTGGGTCGATGGCACGGCGGACGTGAGCGTGATCGACAACCAGATCCAGGGCGACCCCACCCTGCGCTCCCAGGACCGGGGCAATGGCATCCACCTGTACGCGGTCAAGGGCGCGCGAGTGATCGGCAACCAGGTGCGCGACGCCCGCGACGGCATCTACATCGACACCTCCAATGGCAACCTGCTGCAAGGCAACACCCTGGAAGATCTGCGCTATGGCATCCACTACATGTTCGCCAACGACAACCAGGTGCTCGACAACATCACCCGCCGCACCCGTACCGGCTACGCCTTGATGCAAAGCCGCAAGCTGACGGTGATCGGTAATCGCTCCGAAGAGGATCAGAACTACGGCATCCTGATGAACTACATCACCTATTCCACCCTGCGCGACAACGTAGTCAACGATGTGCGCGACGGCACCACGGGCGACACCATGATCACCGGTGCCGAAGGCAAGGCACTGTTTATCTACAACTCGCTGTTCAACAGCATCGAACACAACCACTTCGGGCGCAGTGCGGTGGGCATTCACCTCACGGCCGGCTCCGAAGACAACCGGATTGCCGGCAACGCCTTTGTCGGCAACCAGCGCCAGGTCAAGTACGTGGCCACACGTTTGCAGGAGTGGTCGGCGGATGGCCGGGGCAATTACTGGAGCGACTACCTGGGCTGGGACCGCAACAGCGATGGCCTGGGGGATGTGGCCTACGAGCCCAACGATAACGTCGACCGCCTGCTGTGGCTGTACCCCCAAGTGCGCCTGTTGATGAACAGCCCCGGCATCGAGTTGCTGCGCTGGGTGCAGCGGGCGTTTCCGGTGATCAAGTCGCCGGGGGTGATGGACAGCCATCCGCTGATGAAAGACCCCACGCTTTCCCTGCTCAAGGAGCCCGCATGATGCCTGTCGTCGAAATCCAAGGCGTGACCCAACGTTATGGGCACGCCACTGTGCTGCATGACCTGAACCTGAGCCTGGCGCCCGGGGAGGTGCTGGGCCTGTTCGGCCATAACGGCGCGGGCAAGACCACCAGTATGAAGCTGATCCTCGGTCTGTTGCAGGCAAGCAGCGGCCAGGTGCGGGTGTTCGGCCGGGCGCCCAGCGATCCGCAGGTACGGCAGATGCTCGGGTACCTGCCGGAAAACGTGACCTTCTACCCACAACTCAGCGGCCTGGAGACCCTGCAGCATTTTGCCCGGCTCAAGGGCGCGCCGATGAGCCAGGTCGCGACGTTGCTCGAAGACGTCGGCCTGACCGCAGCAGCGCGGCGGCGGGTCAAGACCTATTCCAAGGGCATGCGCCAGCGCCTCGGCCTGGCCCAGGCCCTGCTTGGCGAGCCGCGCCTGCTGCTGCTCGACGAGCCCACCGTGGGCCTCGACCCGATTGCCACCCAGGATTTGTATCGCTTGCTCGACCGCCTGCGCGGGCAGGGCACCAGCATCATCCTTTGCTCCCATGTGCTGCCGGGGGTGGAAGCCCATATCAACCGCGCCGCGATCCTCACCCAGGGCCGCTTGCTGGCCCTCGGCACCCTGGCGGCGTTGCGCGAAGAAGCCGGGTTGCCGACTCTGATCCGCAGCAGTGGCTTGCAACGGGCGGCGCTCTTGCAAAAACGCTGGAGCGAGGCCGGCCACGTGACTCGGCGCTGGGGCGCGCAGGGCCTGCAAGTGGCTGCGTTCAATGGCAACAAGCTGGACCTGCTGCGTCAGTTGCTCGACCAGGAAAACCCCAGCGATGTGGAAATCGTCGTGCCCTCCCTGGAGGACCTCTATCGCCATTACATGGACAGCCCTGCGGAGCGTGCCCTATGACGCCGATCTGGAACATGGCCCGCAAGGAATTCAGCGATGGCCTGCGCAATCGCTGGTTGTTAGCGATCAGCCTGTTGTTCGCGGTGCTGGCCATCGGCATCGCCTGGCTCGGTGCGGCGGCGTCCGGGCAACTGGGCTTCACCTCGATCCCGGCGACCATCGCCAGCCTGGCCAGCCTTGCGACCTTCCTGATGCCGTTGATTGCGCTGTTGCTGGCCTATGACGCGATTGTGGGCGAGGACGAAAGCGGCACCTTGTTGCTGTTGCTCACTTATCCCCTGGGGCGCGGGCAGATCCTGCTGGGCAAGTTCGTGGGGCACGGGTTGATCCTGGCCCTGGCGACCTTCATTGGCTTTGGCTGCGCCATGCTCGCCATTGCGCTGCTGGTGGATGACGTGGAGTTCAGCCTTCTGCTGTGGGCGTTTGGTCGATTCATGCTGACGTCGACCTTGCTCGGTTGGGGCTTTCTGGGGCTGGCGTATGTGTTGAGCGCCGTCTCGGCAGAGAAGTCCACGGCGGCCGGGCTGGCCCTGGGGGTGTGGTTCTTTTTTGTCCTGGTGTTCGACCTGGCGTTGCTGGCGCTGCTGGTCATCAGCGAGGGCCAGTTCAGCCCGACGCTGCTGCCCTGGTTGTTGCTGTTCAACCCGGCGGATGTGTACCGGCTGATCAACCTGTCGGGCTTCGATACCGGCCCGGCGTCGGTGGGCGTGATGGCATTGGCGGGCGACCTGGCAGTGCCGACGGCGGTGTTGTGGCTATGCCTGGCTTTATGGGTCGTAGGGCCGCTGGCCTGGGCCTATTGGCTGTTTGGGCGGCGCGCAGCCTGAGTTTTTATTAGTGGAGCGGATGAGCATGAAAATCGGGTTGGTATTGCTGTTGAGCCTGCTGTTGGTCGGGTGTGACAAACCGGTGGCGGCGGGTGTGGGTGATGGGCCGGTGGCGTTTCATCCGGCCGATGAGTGCCATGTGTGCGGCATGGTGATCAGCGAATTCCCGGGGCCCAAGGGCGAGGTGGTGGAGCAGGGCGCGGCGAAGAAGTTTTGCTCGACCGCAGAAATGCTCGGCTGGTGGTTGCAGCCGGAAAACCATCATGCCCAGTCAAAGCTGTATGTGCATGACATGGGGCGCAGTCATTGGGACACCCCGGATGATGCCCATCTGATCGACGCCAAGACGGCGTACTACGTGCTGGGCACCGGGCTCAAGGGCGCCATGGGCGTAGTGCTGGCCTCGTTTGCCGAGCAGGCGGTGGCACAGAAAGTCGCGGCGGACACCGGCGGGCGGGTGTTGCGTTTCGAGGAGATCGACCTGGCGCTGCTACAACAGCCGGCAGGTATGTCCCATAGCGGCCATTGAGGCTGCTCTCCTGTGGGAGCGGGCTTGCCCGCGATAGCGGCAGTTCAGTCAGCATTTCTGGCGGCTGACACACCGCTATCGCAGCATAGGTATCTACACAACTTTGCCGCAACGCCTAGATCCAGGCAGATAGCGCAGTTGTGGCGAGCGGGCTTGCCCCGCGTTGGGCTGCGAAGCAGCCCTAAATCCGGCCATCGCGGTTTATCTGTAGAAACACGGCGGGCTTATTGGGGCTGCTTCGCAGCCCAGCGCGGGGCAAGCCCGCTCGCCACAGGGGGAGTCGTGCGGTACCGCCCTTAACGGTTGACCAACCTCGCCGGTAAGGTCGATGGCCAGCCCCATCAACGTGCTACAGAACAAACCGGCGATATCAAGCAGACACGGCTGTTGTGGCGAGCGGGCTTGCCCCGCGCTGGGCTGCGAAGCAGCCCTAAACCCGGCCATCGCGGATTATCTGTAGAAACGCGGCGGGCTTATTGGGGCTGCTTTGCAGCCCAGCGCGGGCGATGCGGCGTTCCGACAAGCCCGCTCGCCACAGGGGGAGTTGTGCGGTACTGCCCTTAACGGTTGACCAGCTTCGCCGGCAAGGCGATCACCAGCAAACAACTGAGCACCAGGCTCCCGGCAAAGAACCACATCGCCCCGGCGCTGCTGCCGGTCAGGTCGATGGCCAGGCCCATCAGCGAGTTGCTGACCAAGCCGGCGATATTCGCCAGGGAGCAGGCCAGGGCAAAGCCAGTCGCCGCAGCTGTGCCGGTGAGGAAGGTCGCTGGCAGGCTGAAAAACACCGGCACTGCGCCAAGGATCGCCGCCGAAGCCACGGCAAACAGGGCCACGGTGGCGACCACGTTATGGGTGAAGAAGGTGCTGCTGGCCATGGCCACGGCGCCCACCAGAAAGGGCACGATAATGTGCCAGCGGCGCTCACGGTATTTGTCGGAGCTGGCGCCGATCAGCAGCATGCCGGCCAGCGCGGCGACGCTGGGCAGGGCGGTGAGCAGGCCGATATGGAAGGTGTCGCTGATCCCCGCGTTGCGGATCAGGGTCGGCATCCAGAAACCCATGGCATAGGCACTGAGCAGGATCGAAAAATCGATCCCACCGAGCATCCACACCTTAATGTTGAAGAACCCATCACGAAAGCGCCGCGGGCTGTGGCTGGCCTGGCTGGCGTCGGCGTGCAATTGCTGTTGCAGCAGGGCCTTTTCGTCGGCAGACAACCATTTGGCCTGGTGATAGGTATTGGGCAGCGCCCAGAACGCCAGCACCCCCAACAGCACGCTGGGCAATGCTTCAAGCAGGAACAGCCATTGCCAGCCGCGCAGGCCGGCCAGCTGGTCGAAGTGGCTCATGATCCAGCCGGACAACGGCCCACCAATCACACTGGACAGCGGCAGGCCGATCATGAACAGCGCAATCACCCGCCCCCGGCGATGGGTGGGGAACCAGGTGGTCAGGTAGTACAACACCCCCGGCAGGAACCCCGCCTCGGCGACGCCGAGCAAAAAGCGCAGGACATAGAACTGGGTGGTGGAGGTGACCAGCAGCGTGCAGGCCGAGAGCAGGCCCCAGGTGATCATGATGCGGGCAATCCAGATCCGCGCGCCGACACGCTCCAGGATCAGGTTGCTCGGCACTTCAAACAGGATATAGCCGACAAAAAACAGGCCGGCGCCCAGGCCGAACGCGGTTTCGCTGAACTGCAACTGGTCTTGCATCTGCAGCTTGGCAAAACCGATGTTGATCCGGTCCAGATAGGCGGCCAGGTAGCAGAAACACAGGAAGGGAATCAGCTTCCAGGTGATCTTGTGGTACAGCGCATGGATCGGGTCGGCGACCGTGGGCATCGGTGAGTCTCATGGGCAAGGAGTGGGGCGGGGCGAATATAGCATTCCGACACCGACAAGCTCTGTCTGAAACGCGCCACCTGACTGGGGTTGGCGTGCGAAAGCAGCTACGTTTAATGCTTCTAATAAAACAGAGTATCCACGGATGAACTACCAACCCTTTACCCGAACCTTGATCGCGACGGCCCTGGTCCTGACATTCAGCGGTGTGCAGGCGGCCTCCCAGGCCCCGGTTGCTGGTGAAAACGGCATGGTGGTGACGGCCCAGCATTTGGCGACCCATGTGGGTGTCGATGTGTTGAAGGCCGGCGGCAACGCCGTGGATGCGGCTGTCGCCGTGGGTTACGCCCTGGCGGTGGTTTATCCGGCGGCGGGTAACCTGGGGGGCGGTGGGTTCATGACCGTGCAACTGGCGGACGGGCGCAAGACCTTCCTCGACTTCCGCGAAAAAGCCCCATTGGCGGCCACCGCCGACATGTACCTGGACAAGGACGGCAACGTCGTCCCCGGCCTCAGCGCCAAGGGCCACCTGGCCGTCGGCGTGCCCGGCACCGTCTCCGGCATGGAGCTGGCCCTGAGCAAATACGGCACCCTCAAGCGCGCCCAAGTCATCGCGCCGGCAATCAAGCTCGCAGAAAACGGCTTCGCCCTCGACCAGGGCGATATCGACATGCTGCACAGCGCCACCGAAGAGTTCAAAAAAGACCAGGACCTGCGCGGCATCTTCCTCAACAAGGGTGAGCCACTGCAGGTCGGGCAGAAACTGGTGCAAAAAGACCTGGCCCGCACCCTGCGAGAAATCTCCGCCAAGGGCACCGATGGCTTCTACAAAGGCTGGGTGGCCAAGGCCATTGTCGACTCCAGCCAGGCCGGCAAGGGCATCATCGCCCAGGCCGACCTGGACAAATACCAGACCCGCGAACTGGCGCCCATCGAGTGCGATTATCGCGGCTACCACGTAGTCTCGGCGCCACCACCCAGCTCGGGCGGCCTGGTGATCTGCCAGATCATGAACATCCTCGAAGGCTACCCCATGGCCGAACTGGGCTACGGCTCGGCCCAGGGTACCCATTACCAGATCGAAGCCATGCGCCACGCCTACGTCGACCGCAACAGCTATCTGGGCGACCCGGACTTTGTACAGAACCCGGTGGAGCACCTGCTGGACAAGAACTACGCCGCCAAACTGCGCGCCGCCATCGAGCCGCAAAAGGCTGGCGACTCCACGGCCATCAAGCCCGGCGTCGCGCCCCATGAAGGCAGCAACACCACCCATTACTCCATCGTCGATAAATGGGGCAACGCAGTCTCGGTGACCTACACCCTCAACGACTGGTTCGGCGCTGGCGTCATGGCCAGCAAGACCGGGGTGATCTTGAACGACGAGATGGACGACTTCACCGTCAAGGTCGGCGTGCCCAACATGTACGGCCTGGTCCAGGGCGAAGCCAACGCCATTGCCCCAGGCAAGGCGCCACTGTCGTCCATGAGCCCGACCATCGTCACCAAGGACGGCAAGGCTGTGATGGTCATCGGCACACCGGGCGGTAGCCGCATCATCACCGCCACCTTGCTGACCATCCTCAACGTCATCGACTACAAGATGAACATCCAGGAAGCCGTCAACGCCCCACGCTTCCACCAACAGTGGATGCCCGACAGCACCAACCTCGAAACCTTCGCCCTGAGCCCCGACACCCAGAAAATCCTCGAAAGCTGGGGCCACAAATTCGCCGGCCCCCAAGACGCCAACCACCTGGCCGCCATCCTCGTCGGCGCCCCATCCCTGGACGGCAAACCCGTGGGCAACAACCGCTTCTACGGCGCCAACGACCCACGGCGCAACACCGGGCTGTCATTGGGCTACTAACCCCAGGCAGGGCAGGGGCCAGCCGCCCTTGCTCTGCTTCACAGAAGAATATTTTTTGAAATCAAGGGGTTGCCAGTCCCGGCAAATCAGTACATAATTGCCGCCATCGAACGCACTGAGGCATAAAAAACTTCAATGTTTTCAATGAGATAGAGTAGAGGCAAGCTTCACATAGCCCACTCAAGTTTATATGCGGTGAATGTCGGTGGTTGTGGCATTGATCGTTTGAGGCCGAGTAGCAAAATGGTTATGCAGTGGATTGCAAATCCACCTACGCCGGTTCGATTCCGACCTCGGCCTCCACTCTTGAAAGCCCCGTAGATTAACGTCTACGGGGTTTTTTATTGTCTGCCATCTGGTCATCGTTTCCGCAATTTTTCGGATCGCTTCCGCAACCCTACCTTTTTTCGGGAAATTGCAAGAAGCCGTTATCGGTATGGCTCTCCTCCATTGGACGTGGGATTGTGCCCGAGACTAAGGAGGCTGAGTGTCCACTAACGGCCAATAGCGGTCAGTCATGTCTAGTTCGTATCAAACCTCGACCGACGGTGAAATTAGCTGAGATCGCTATATTTTGGCCGCAATGATGGCTACCAATCGCTAGTACGTTCTGCTTAAGCTCCAGATCATCGCTTCAATAAGGGGGCTGAAATCGACTTTGGCCGAGACCGCCATCCCGGCTGATCAAAAACTATCGAATATCTTGCGGCAGATGCCTTAACACAAAGTCGTAACTCCGAAAAAGGCGCCTATTTAGCAGTCGCCGCGCGTCTCTATGTGAAAAAAGTCGTCACTCCCTACTCCCAAATCAGAAAATATTAATCTAGACAACCTAGTGGCAAAGCGCTAGTTTTGTATTCTCAACGTGCTAAAGGACTCCGCATGAAAATTATTTCTTTATTCAATCACAAAGGTGGCGTAAGTAAAACAACAACCACTTTTAATCTAGGCTGGATGTTAGCGGAACAAGGTTATAGAACTTTAATTGTTGATACCGACCCTCAATGCAACTTAACTGCGCTGGTATTAGGCTACACCTCTATCGATGACACTTCAGACTTTTACGCAAAAAACCCTAACTGCGATCTTTATAGCTGCATATTGCCAGTGTTAAACGGCGAAGGTCGCCATATTGAGGCAATTCCAGTAGAAACAGCTCACCCTAATTTGTCTTTGTTATGCGGCAATCTCCAACTCTCTGAAGCTGAAACCCAGATCAGTGTAGCGCTAACTACCGCACTCAAATTGCCCGCGATGAGAAACATTCCTGGAGTGCTTGGACAGTGCATTAGGGCAACAGCCGAAAAATATGAATATGATTACGTAATAGTTGATATGAGTCCTAGCGTCGGAGCGTTGAATCAATGCCTCCTGATGTCGAGCGACTATTTTATCGTCCCTACAGCGCCTGACTTTTTCTGCGCGCAAGCTATAAAATCCCTCACGCGCGTAATTCCAAAGTGGAACAAGGAAGTAACTGAGTTCAGAGATCCAGAATTCACTTACCACTTACCAATGAATCCGCCAAAATTCATTGGTATTATTTCTCAAAAATACCGACCTAGAAACGGAGCGCCTGCAAAATCATTTCAGCGATGGATTGATATTATTAATAACGAAGTGGCAGAGTCTCTAGTTCCAGTTCTGGAACCCTTAGGCATGACTATAAATGAAGGGTTGTTCAATGATTACTCAGTAAGAGATGAGCCGTACAATCTTGAGAATATTGCAGACTTCAATTCGCTAATAGCTCAGGCGCAAAAGCATAATGTACCTGTTTATGCTTTAACTGACGTACAGATTGAGCAAGGTGGAAATATACTTGATAATATGAAAATAAGTCGCGACGATTTCAATAAAACCTTTAAAAGGCTTGCCGAAACCGTAAGAAATCTAACTGCTTAGTAACTTTAAAATTTTCAAATGCACGGGATCTTTCACATAGATCCCGTTCTTTGCAAGGCTAGACCTATCCGCCTTATGATGTCATTAAAACCGTCTGCTTTAGAACGAGGCAGCCCCCCCCCGTGAGAGTCCTTCGTTGAGGGCAAACAACGATAATAGCTAGCAGTAAAAGGCCCTTACAAGTTTACGAAAAAAAGCTATTCAAAAGCCGCTTTGAAAAGTTTTGAGCATTTGAGCTGGAAGAAGGAATAATAGATGGAAACTGCAGTATTCGGATTTGTGGGCGCCTTGATAGGTTCCATTCTCGGTTTTATAGGTTCGCTTTTTAGTGCATTTGGAAAGTCAAAGGACACCCAGCTTGATGTTCGTACTAAGGTTGTAACAAATGAACGAGCGCAATGGCGCAAGGACATGCGAGAACTCGCAGCGGCATATGTTGTGCTATCAAACCAGTTGGCCGATACATCTAAGCCGAACGAAGAATATAATAATGAATTCGAGCGAACCCGGGTTCTAATTCGACTCCGACTCAACGGCCATCCCGGTCATAAGCTTGATGCGAAGATCCTACGTGCACTCCAGGCCATAGCGGTGTATGCAAAGGATAAAAAATTAGATTCACTAAAAGCAGAACTCGAGGAGTTCGAGTTCGATATGCAAACTCTTCTGAAGCGCGAATGGGATAAATCAAAGGGTGAGGCTGAGAGCGGAAACATTGCAATTTCCGACAAATATGCCACCTAACATAGAACACTTAATACTTTAGGTCGAATAACTGCCAACCCTAATGGCAGCTTTCCACTGGTTTTGTTGAAAAAGTCGCTTTGATTTGAATTGCGGAAGATGAGTGTCTGATATTAGCCGAAACCAGATATGGCCTGACAGTCAGCTTCTGGCCGTTTTCTGCCTATCGTACAAGTAGCAACGGGTCATTTCGTAGGCTTCACAATTTCACCAATTCGCCGATATGCCTTCTTGGTCATTTCCTCTGTGGAGTGACCTAGTAGGCGGCTCGCGTGCGTCAGCTCGATCTCGCTAGCAGCTTTGGGCCGGATACGGGGCAGTTTCGCTCGCAGGGTGGATTGGCCGTAACGGTCGATAGCAATTTGCAACAATGTCTGGACTGGAAACCGGACGTTGTTGTCGTCATTGGAGGAATGGTTTGGGAGCGTGAAGAAGCACCAGATGTTCGAGAGTTTCTGCATGCTAGTCGCTTAACTGGAGCGACAATTGCTGGCATCTGTGGGGGAACGGTGGCACTTGCCAGGGCTGGCCTTCTCAACACTGTTCCTCATACATCGAACAGCGCTGACTTCCTGCAACAGAATGCCGTAGGTTATGAGGGGGGCACGCTTTATCGAAGCAGTCCAGTGGCTTTGGTTGCAGACCGCATCATAACTGCTCCAGGCCCTGCACCCGTTAGCTTCACCTGCGCAGTGTTCGAAGCTGCCGGGCTATCTTGCGAGATCACTTCTCAATTCAGATCAATGTTGGCAGCGGAACATCGGTGACGGCGTCGTCCTAATAAACAGCCGATCAGGTGATTTGTTCGAGTGGCTGCTCATGGCCGATTGCTGGCTGTCTGAAGGAAGTGAACGAGCAATAGCGGTCGTTCGGGGTAGACAGCCAGTAGTCTAAGGGCAGAGGAGCGGCAACCACAGGTGAGGCGACACGGCATAACCAGAATTGGCCAGTGCCCGTGTTTCACCGCTGACAGCGTCATTAGATGACGATTTCTCGAAACCTCGGCATGAATCGCGCAGAACCTGTAGGAAAGCGGCCGCAAGGGCCGCGATCGTCGACTTACCAAAGGGCAATGTCATAGGTGAGGTAGAGGCGGTTGCTGTCGCGCCCGCGGGAAAAGTCAGAGCGGTAGACATAGTTGCGCATGCGCACACCCAGCCCCTTGAACGTGCCAGCCTGCACCACGTAGGCCAGTTCGGTATCGCGCTCCCACTCCTTGACCGTACTGGTGGACTTGCCGTCATTGCCACTCAGGTAGCGCGCAGCGAAGGTCAGGCCGGGTACGCCGACGGCGGCAAAGTTGAAGCCGTAGTTGAGCATCCAGGTCTTTTCGTCTTCCTCGATGAACTTGCCAATGCCGGCGTTGCTGAACGAGTACACGGTGGCGCCGCTGATGTAGGGCAAGCCGGCATCGCCGCGCAGGGTCTGGTAGCCCCCGCCGACGGTATGCCCGGCGATCGCGTAGGACAGTTGCCCGCTGAGCATGTCGTTATCGATTTTGCCTGCGTAGGCCGAGCCGCTGTCTACGCTGTTGAAGTAGCGCAGGTCGCCGGTCAGTACGCCACCGGCCAGCGGCAGGTCGTGCTGGATGCCGGCGAAGTTCTGCCGGTAAAAGTTCTCCAGCTCCCCGTAGTAGTAGTTCAAGCGGGTGTTCTTCCCCCATTTGTACTCGGCCCCGGCATAGTTGAAGTCTCCCGATTTTCCCCCGCTGTAGCCGTCAGGCACGATGGGTACGCTGTCGGTGGAGTCGCGTAATTTGAAACGGTCCAGGTGCCCGCCAGTGATGGTCAGGTTTTCAATGTCGTTGCTGCTGATCTGGGTGCCCTGGTAGGTCTGGGGCAACAAGCGTGCGTCGTTGTAAATCAGCACCGGCGTTTTGGGCAGCAGGGTGCCGTACTTGACGGTGGTGTTGGCGAACCTCGCTTTTGCGGTGGCGCCCGCGCTGGCAAATTCGCCGGCTGCGCGGCCGTCGTCATGCACCGGCATCAGCCCGGTGCCGCTGCGACCGCGTCCTGAGTCAAGCTTCACGCCGTAGAGCCCCAGGGCATCTACGCCGAAGCCAAGAGTGCCGGCGGTGAACCCGGACTGATAGTCGAGCAGCAATCCCTGGGCCCACTCGGTGCGCTCGCTTTTTGCCGTTCTCGCGGCGCGTGCGCTCATGCCGTGTTCGTCGCGAAAGTTCTCGTTGAAATACACATTGCGCAGTTGCAGCTTGAGTTTGCTGTCATCAATAAAGCCTTGGGCATTGGCACCGGCGATGGGTACCAGGCTGAACGCGCAAAAAAGGGCCCGACGGGTATACATAGGGTTCATGGCAAACGTCTCGTTGTTGTTATTGGGCGTGCAGGGCAGCACGCGCCCCGTGAACGAGGCGCGTTGGAACGCAGCAGGAAGATGAATCAGGTAAACAGGCTGATAGCCCCGGTCAGCAGGGCCAGCGCGGTAACGACCAGGGAGGTCAGCACCGCCCACTTGACGGTGGCTTTCTGGAAGTCGCCGATGTCACGGTCGACCATGCCCACCAGCAACAGGGTCGAGGCCACCAGTGGGCTCATCAGGTGCACCGGTTGCCCGAGGATCGAGGCTCGGGCGATTTCCACTGGATCAATGCCGTAGGCCGCGGCGGCATTGGCCAGGATCGGCACCACACCGAAGTAGTAGGCGTCATTGGACAGCACGAAGGTCAGCGGCATGCTGGTGACCGCAACCACCAGTGGGAACAGATGACCCCAAGACGGCGGGATCCAGTCGACCAGGGTCTGCGCCAGGGCGTCGACCATCTTGGTGCCGGAAAAAATCCCGGCAAAAATCCCTGCGGCAAACACCAACAGCACGACCGTCATAGCGTTGCCCGAGTGCGCCAGGATGCGTTCTTTCTGAATGTCCAATTGCGGGTAGTTGATCATCAGCGCGAGCACAAAGCCGATCAGGAACAGGATCGCCGAGTGCATCAGGCCCATCACCAGGGCGATCAATACCGCAATCACCAGCACCAGGTTGACGTAGGCCAGCTTCGGACGTTTGTGCGGGGTGTCTTCAAGAATCGCGTTGATGTAGCAATCTCCGCCACCGCTTTGCAGTTGCACGTTGCCAATCCGCTTGCGCTCGGCACGCCCCAGTATGAAGGCGGTGAAGACTACCCACAGGGCGCCGCCGATCATGGTTGGCAGCAACGGCACGAAGTATTCGCCGGCATCCAGGCCCAGTGCGGCGATGGCCCGTGTCGCGGGGCCGCCCCAAGGGGTCATGCCGCTCATGATGCTCAACGACAGCATGGAGATGGTCGCCAGGATCATCGGGTTCATGCCGATGCGTTTATACAACGGCAACATTGCGGCGCAGGTAATCATGTAGGTGGTGGTGCCGTCGCCGTCGAGGGCGACCAGCAATGACAGCAGGGCGGTGCCGACCGCGATTTTCATCGGGTCGCCATTGACGCGCTTGAGGATCTTGCGGATCAGCGGGTCGAACAACCCCGCGTCGATCATCAGGCCAAAGAACAGGATGGCAAACAGCAGCAAGGCGGCAGACGGTGCGACCATTTTCAGGCCGTCGAGCATCATTTTGCCGGTGGTGCCGCCGAAGCCGCCAATGACCGCGAAGACGATAGGCACCACGGTGAGTGCGACGATCGGTGACAAGCGCTTGGTCATGATGAGGAAGGTGAATACGACCACCATGGCCAAGCCAAGGAAAGCGAGCATAGGACGATTCTCTTGTTGTTATCGTAAGAATGGCTGACGCCGAGGCGCACGAGCCCTGACCCGCCGGGCGGCACAATGGCGCCTGGCGGGGAAGGGGGTCAGTCAAGTCAGGGGTAGGTGTTTGTGGTTTGCGCTAGACGCGGCTGGCGACCTTCTGGTCTTCCCAGGCTTGTGCCTGTGCCGCACCGGGTTTTGCGTCGAGCATCCGCGCCAGCGTTTCGCGGTGGCAGGCATTTTCGGACATCGAAATCACCACCGTCGCGACCGCGTTGCTGGCCAGGCTGGTCAGCGCCCGCGCTTCCGACATGAAGCGGTCAACGCCGATCAGCAGCGCGAGGCCGGCCAACGGGATGTCGTGAATGACCGTCAGGGTCGAGGCCAGTGCCACGAACCCGCTGCCGGTCACGCCGGCTGCACCTTTGGAGGACAGCAGCATGATCGCCAGCATGGTGACGATTTGCGTCAGGCTCAGGTCAATGTTGCAGGCCTGGGCAATGAAAATCGCCGCCAATGACAGGTAGATGGCCGTGCCGTCCAGGTTGAACGAGTAGCCGGTGGGCAAGACCAGGCCCACGACGCCTTTTTTGCAGCCCAGCGCTTCGAGTTTCTCCAGCATGCGTGGCATGACCGGTTCCGTGGAGGAGGTGCCGAGCACCACCAGGAACTCTTCGCGAAAGTAGCGCAGCAGTTTCCACAGGCTGAAACCGTTGGCGCGGCAAATGCTGCCCAAGACGACGAACACGAAGAAGCCGCAGGCGATGTACAAGGTCATGATCAGTTTCGCCAGCGAGCCCAGCGAGGTGATGCCGTACTGGCCGACCGTGAATGCCAGGGCCCCGAAAGCGCCGATCGGTGCAAAACGCATCAGGTACGCGAAGATCTTGAACACCATGTGCGAGGCGGATTCGAGTACATCGAGCACCGGCTTGCCACGTTCGCCCAGGGATGACAAGGCGAAGCCGGACAACACCGCGATAAACAGGACCGGCAGCACTTCCCCTTTACTGAAGGCACCGATAAAGGTATCCGGGATGATGTGCATGAAAAACTCCACAACCCCAAGCTTCGCCGCCGACTCGGTGTACTGGGCCAGGCCTTTGGTGCTCAGTTGGGTGGGGTCGATGTTCATGCCAGCACCCGGCTGGAACACGTACACCGCCACCAGGCCAATCACCAGGCTGATCACCGTGAGGCCGAAAAACAGCAGCATGGTTTTGCTGAGCAGGCGGCCGAGCGAGCGTTTGTCGCTCATCCCGGCGATGCCGGTGACGATGGTGCAGAACACCACGGGAGCAATCATCATCTTGATGAGCTTGATGAACGCATCGCCCAGCGGCTTGAGTGCAACGGCCTGCTGGGCCCAGAAGTGCCCGACCACGATGCCCAGCACCACGGCGCATAGAATCTGGAAGTAGAGCGATTTTACAACTTTCATGGCATCACCCATTTTTAGTATTGTGCGGATGCAAAAATGCCAACGGCCGCCGGAATTATCCGGCGAGGCGCTGAGAGTCCGTGGCATAGACGTAGCCGGAAAAAAGCCTGCGCGCGGTGCGAACGACCGAGGCCTGAATTGTCTCACCCTTGACGCCGGTGTAGGACAATACGACATCAATTCCTCCGCTTGGGTGCTCGATACGCACCGCTTCAAGGCGCGGCGTACTGATCCCGCCGAGCATCTGCGCGACGATGCTGCCGTCAACTACGCACGCGGTGGCCAACCCAATCGAGCCGGTAATGGCCAGCGCGCGGTGGCAGTTATGTGGCATGAAATAGCGAACCTGGATCGTACCGCCGGCTTTGGCGGGCGAGACCAGCACCGGCTTTGGAATCACTTTGTCGCTGACGTCACCCAGGCCCATGGCCCGGCCGGCCTGAAGTCGCAATGACTCAAGGCGTCGCAGGAAGTCTTTGTCGGCGTCCAGTTCGGCCGGGCTTTCATCGCCACGCTTGCCCAGTTGGCTGGCCTCGATCAGCACCATGGGCATTGCCATATCGATGCAGGTCACCGCAATACCGTCGATCACGTCTTGTGTATTGCCGGTCGGGAAGAGTTTGCCGGTCTTGCTGCCGGCCGCATCGAGGAATGTCAGTTGTACCGGCGCGGCGGTACCTGGCACGCCATCGATCGCGGTGTCGCCCTCGTAACTGACCTTGGCATCCGGTGTGTACACGTCGGAGTTGATGAAGGTCCCTGTGTTTACGTTGCGGATGCGGACCCGGGTGCGGCCCGGCGTGCCTTTGACCAGGCCCTGTTCGATGGCGAACGGGCCGACGGCGCACAGCATGTTGCCGCAGTTGGGCGCGCTGTCGACCCGACGTTGCGAAACCATCACTTGCACGAACAGGTAGTCAACGTCGGCGTCCGGGTGCAGCGATGGGCTGACAATCGCAACCTTACTGGTTTGTGGGCTGCCACCGCCGATTCCGTCGATCTCCAGTTCGTGGCCGGAGCCCATCAGGTTGAGCAGCAGTTCGTCACGGGCCTCAATGGCTGTCGGCAAATCCCAGTCGAGAAAGACTGGGCCTTTGGAGGTGCCACCGCGCATCAGCACACAGGGAATTCTTTGCATGATACTGACTCTTGTTGATCAATCGACGTAATTGATGTTCTTGGAGCAAGAGTCTCAAGCTTTAAAAAATGTATCAAATGCAAAAATTGAAGAGATTATTGCGTTTTACGAATGATGAATTTACGCTGAGCCTTCTTCTGGCGCCTGCTGCTGATGAGATAAGACATGGACTATGAGCTGAACGATATTCGATCTTTCGTTAAAATCGCCGAACTTGGTAGTTTTCACGAAGCAGCTGACGCCTTGCATCTGTCCCAGCCTGCACTCAGTCGCCGGATAAAAAAACTGGAAGAGGGGTTGGGCACCTCTTTGCTTGATCGCACCACACGTAAGGTCAGCCTCACGAGCGTTGGGCGTGACTTTCTTCCCAAGGCGCGTCGTTTGTTGGATGACTTCGATGAGTCGATTCTCAATATCCGTGAACTGGCTGAACGCCAGATTGGCCGGGTAACGCTGGCATGTATCCCCACTGCCGCCTTCTATTTCTTGCCTTCAGTCATTCGCCTGTATAACGAACGCTACCCAAAAATCCGCATCCGACTGCTGGACTTGAGTGCCAATGAGGGGCTTGAAGCGGTACTGCGGGGGGAAGCCGATTTCGGTATCAACATGATGAGTGGGCAGCACCCGGACATTGAGTTCGTGCCATTGGTCAGCGAACCTTTTGTATTGGCGTGCCGGCGTGATCATGAATTGGCAGGGCGCAGTTCGGTCACCTGGTCTGAATTGAGCGATTACCGGCTGATCGGGGTAGGGCGCCTGAGCGGCAACCGCATGTTGCTCGACCACGCCCTGTCGGGCTTGAGTTGGCGGCCGCAATGGTTCTACGAAGTCCAGCACCTCTCTACTTCGTTGGGCCTGGTGGAGGCTGGTTTGGGGGTTTCGGCGATGCCGAGCTTGGCCATGCCGGCTGAAGATCATCCCACCTTGGTCAGCGTCCCTTTGATTGAGCCGGTTGTGAACCGCTCTTTGGGCTTGGTCTACCGCCGCGGCTCATCGCTTTCGCCAGCGGCGGAAAAATTCGTCTCGATACTGCTTGAGCAATGGCCGCAGTGAGCCAGGGCTAATCGAGCACAAAGGGGCAGATTTTTTATCTAAAAAGGGGCCCGCTCTGCGAGCGTAAATCGGTCCCTCATGTTGTCCGTTTTTGTATTGTCGATGATGATCAGGCGCGCCGCGCCATCAATAGCATCGAGGCCGCAGCGGACAACAAACCGGCACAGCAACGATTAAAAATCTTCTTGCCGCGAGGCTGCGTGAACCAGCGGCGCATGTGCAATCCGATGTATGCGTAGATGCCAATCGCAATCCACTCCAGTGCCAGGAACAGCAATCCAAGCAGTGTGAATTGGGAGCCGACATCTACCGTGGGGTCAACGAATTGAGGCAAGAACGCGGTAAAGATCAGAATGGCTTTGGGGTTGCCTATGGCTCTCATGAAGCAGGGGTCGAGCGAGGGAGGGGTAAACCGTACGCCAATCCATACCATTCAATGCCAATCACGCCCTGTGAATGCAGTGGAGATTATGCACTGAGCCTCCGTATTTACACGGCTTTGGGGTCAAATGATCGAAATGCTCCAGTACAATCAGCGTGTGAAATTTTTACCGTATTGGGCTAACTATTTGGCACAGGGCATTAATGAGGTTGTTAAGTCTTTGAGGAAAGAATCTCTTCGGCTTTCCTGCTTCCCAAAGGAGAAAGCTTGCAACGCTTATCCGATGTATAATCTATTAGTCGTTCTTTTTTTAAGTTGACTAGAATTTTTCTAAAGTCAGATGTGTTTTTATAATCGGTAGCGCGCTGTACCTCTAAATCAATAATGTTGTCTTTTTTATATAAAATCATCAGGATTTTATCTTGGGTTTTTATTTTTGAATTTAAGATCATAAAGGTTTCACCGTCATCCCAAATTGCTTCTATCTGGCGTTCGATAACTTGGTGGATCATATCGTTCGCTTCTTCGGGGGAGATGGATGATGATAATCGCAAGAGTTCCGCCAGAACCCATTTTGTGGAATAAATTATATAAGTTGCATCAAGTTGATTTGGAGACACCTCACCTAAGTGCCCGACGCCTCGTTTATTCCGTATGCAGTAAACGCTAAAAAGGGTGCGAGGAATCAGTATGCGGTAGGATTCATGGCCTGATGCATTTTCGAATTTGGTCAAAATATTTTGGTTGAATGAGCCAAAGCTTGTTGATAGCGGTGTGTGCGTGCCGAGTAATTTGTGCTCCAGGATGCGTAAAGCTGCTTCGACAAAGTGTCCTGCGTCGAGCTCAGCAATTTTCCAGTTTGAAAGTTGGTAGTTTCTCTCGATTTCTCTGTAAGACTTATAAAGCGCCTCTACGAGATGAGCTGGGTGTTCATTGCTCAATAGCTGTTTAATTGGCATTTGCTTCGATTTCTTCAATTAGTTGAAGCGCTAGTTTTTTTCCGGCCATCGTAAGTTTTAATGTTTTTTTACCGCCTTTTACACCTCCTATTATAAATAATTTTTTGTCATCAAAAGATCTCGCGAAATTGGCAGCGTCAAGGACGCCGTGGTTGATACATATTTGGCGTACTTCTTCGCTTGGGAATGTGTCTTTACCCTGAAGGCTGCATGCGTAACCGTAAATTAAAGCGGCGTTTCTAGCTATTATTTTTTTGTTGTCGCCAGGTATGTCAGATATTAGTTTTAAAGCCCCTTCGAGAGAATCGAAAGTGTTAGGGTACGTCTCAATGCCTACGGTATGTCGTTCACTGACTTGAGTGATCGAGGCAGTGACAGTTTCAGTGGTTGTAACATCTGTTAGTGTCATGACCGGTTGTGTATTGGCAGGGGACGTTTGCTCCTGTGTGATGAAAAAAGCTATCACCTCTTTCAATTCCGAAATTTGCTGGGTCACGAACGTCTCTGAGCCCTCTAACTCTATCGTTCTATCCGTCGCAGAAAATCTAAATCTACTACGTTCGTCCATGTGATTCCCCAAAGCAGTAGCTACTGATTTCTAGCATCGATATGCCAGTACTGTATTTGTAAGCTATTGCAATGTGGAGAGTTTGTCTACTGAGGAGTGTCTATGCACCGAAGTGGACATCTCGTTTTATATTGGCAATCAGTAGGCTTGCCAGCAGCGACCAGGAATTCCTGCCTAGCCAGCCCCCACAGCCCCACCCGAGCATTTACTGATTCGGCCTCTGCTTGCGGTGCGGCGTTCCACAGTTGATACGCCAGGTAGAAGAGGTACGCCGCGCCGACTATTTTGATCCCGTAGAAGACAAGTTCTGAGGTTTGCAACACGACGGCCAAGCCCGCCGAGGCAAGTGCGATCATGATCGTGAATGCCAGCAAACGACCGACGCCTGCCATGCAGGCTGTGCGATATCCGTAGCGTGTTGCATTGCTGATGGACAGCAGGTTGTTGGGCCCTGGCGCCATATTCAGTGCAAAGCAGGCCGGCAGGAATAACGCGAGTGTTGCCAAGTCCATATGCATCTCCAGAGTTGCTGGGCATCAATCCACAGCCTGTAACCATTCAAGCAGTTCCATTTCCACACTACCCGGCCTGAGCGCTGTAGGCGACAGCAGGCAGTACCGCGAACCATCTTCAACAAAGCCCAATGGTGCGGCCAGCACGCCGCTTTGGATATCGTCGCGCACCAGGTGCCAGGGGCCGATGGCTACGCCAAGGCCAGCAACCGCTGCCTGGATACTGAAATAGAAGTGTTCGAACGTTTGCATTTCCTTATCGGGAGTGGGCAGTCCCTTTGCGTAAGCCCATTCCTGCCATGCCGTAGGCCGGCTGGCTGTCTGCAGCAGCGGGGCAGAGGCGAGCAGCTTTTTGCCGTTTTTGCCAAACCACTGACCTGCCTTTTCTGGCCGGCAAACGGGGCCGACCTTCTCTGGGAATAGCGTCTCGGTATGGTAGCCGGGAGGGCAGGGGAAATCGTCGCGCCGGATGGCCAGGTCGATACCCTGGTTGAATGAGAACGGGCCACCGCCGGCAACCAAGTGAATATCCAGCCCTTTGTGATGGGTTTGGAAGTCGCTCCAACGAGGGATCAGCCAGCGCATCAGCAGCGTTGGCTCGCAGGACAAGACAAGCTGGCGAGCTCGGCGGGCATCGCTGCGTATCTCGCGAACGGCGTGGCTCATCAACCCCAGCCCGTCACTCACGGCTTTTGCCAGGCGTCTTCCGGCATCGTTCAAAAACACTTTTCGGCTACGCCGCTCGAACAACTCAACGCCCAAATCCTCTTCAAGCAGGCGCACTGCGCGGCTAATGGCGCTGGGTGTCAGATGCAGCTCGTCAGCCGCCCGGGCGAAATTTTCCAGGCGTGCGGCTGATTCGAAGCAGCGCAAGCCAAGCAGCGATGGCAGGCGAGCCTCAGAAATCAGTGATTTATAGTCACTATTTTCTTCAGGAATCATCGTTATTACCCGAGCAAAGGATCTGTAAACATGGCCTATGCGACCGATAATTCAAAGGGTACAACATGAGCGAATGGATAGCAGTAATCACCATCACACTACTGGCGTGCATCAGCCCAGGGCCGGATTTCGCCATGGTCTCGCGCAACGGCTTGCTCCTGTCTCGAAGGGCTGGCGTGCTCACCGCTGTGGGAATTGGCCTAGGGGTGCTGGTTCACGTCTGCTACACGCTGCTTGGCTTGGGGTTGGTGCTGCAACAGACGCCTTGGTTGTTCAATGTGTTGAAGCTGGCTGGAGCGGCTTATCTCGTCTACTTGGGGATCAAGATGCTGCGCTCCAAGCCGGCCGTTGAACAGCTGGACGCGCCACCTCCTGCCCTGTCGGATCTGGAAGCGCTGCGTACGGGGTTTCTGACAAATGCGTTGAACCCTAAGACATCGATCTTCATCGTCAGCCTGTTTATGGGCGTCGTAAGGCCGGACACTGGTTTGTCCGTACAAATCGGTTATGGGCTATTTATCGCCGGGGCACATGTAGTGTGGTTCAGCCTTATCGCGCTGTGTTTCTCCGCTGGGGCAGTGCGCGATAGGTTATTGGCCGCACGACAATGGATCGACCGGATTTTTGGTGCCTTGCTGGTGAGTTTCGGCGTACTGCTGATAATGGCTTGAAGGCGAGCGCGTTGGGGAAGCCAGCTGACGCTTGAGGTTCTATACGGGATTGGCGGGTCTGCCATTGCTTCCGCGCTGGGTGCCTGGATCGCCTGGCGCTACAGTCGCGGCTCAGGCGTTTATGGGAAGCGTCGACAAGGAAGTGGCCGATGATCGGGAAGTTGCTAGTGAGCGTTGGTATCGTGTTTTACGCAGTAGTAGTGCCGGTTGTTGTGCTGCTAGATATCGCCGCGATGCACGATATGCACTTTGTTGCCGTCCGGATCGCGCAGGTAGGCGCCGTAGTAACCGTCGCCGTAATGTGGGCGCGGGCCGGGCTCACCGTCGTCGACTCCGCCAGCCAAAACACCCGCGGCATAGGCCACATCGACGGCGTCTGGCGAGGGTGCAGAAAAAGCCAGCATGCTGCCATTGCCCGCTGTGGCGTCCTGGCGGTCGTAGGGGGCGTAGACATAGAAGCGCGGCAATGGCCTGCCTGGGGTGATCCAGCATGCAGCAGACGGTCCGCCATCCGGGGTCACATGGCGCCGGCACAGACCCAGTGGGAACAGTATGGCGTCGTAGAACCGGGCGGCGTTGTCCAGATCGTTGGTTCCGACAGTGACATGGCTGAACATACCTACTCCTTGTGGGCTGTTGTGCAACAGCCGGGTTTTCAGATGACCGTACCCTAGCAGAGTAGGCGGTGACGCATTGCATCTTCGGTAGTAATCCCATTTACCCAAGCCCATTCTCTTTGGTATCCCGCGACCTGCTTAAGTTGGACACCGGTATGCCCGGCTGCAATTCTTGGGCTCTACCCTCAAGGGGTTATTCTCAAGGATAAGGAATCGCCTGATGCTCGGTTACTACGCGCAATACAGCCAGTACTACATCACTACGCTGATGATCGTCACCACCCTGTTTTTTGCCTTGCCGATCTTTATCGCGCCGATTGCCTGGGCCCGCGCGATGCGCTGGACGATCCCCGAACATCAGCATCTGGCAATCTATTTTGGGCGCTGTTTGGGGGCGTTCATTCTGGTGGTGGAAGTAGCGATGTTGCGCTCTGCAACCACGGGCACCAGCTATAGCTATGCCTTCGATATGCTGTTCGTGGTTTTCTTGTTGATGTTTGTGGTGCATGTGTACGGCGCGTTGAAACGTATCCAGCCTATTACGGAAACCCTGGAGATCGGCTTCTGGATGATTCTGTTTGTGCTCAATATGCTCTTTTATCCTGCGACGGTAATTACCCTTTGAGAAGCACGCCTTGCAAAGCTCCCGTGCGCCTTGTAAGTGCTGTCGAGCCTACCTTTTTTCATCTGGAGTACTACGCTTATCGCAGCATAGGTATCTACACAACGTTCAGAAACTAACGAAAGTACCTGTGGCGAGCCCGCTCGCCACAACATCTCGATCTACTTGGATGTATGCGTTGCGGCAAAATTGTGTGGATGCCGATGCTCAACGCAGGACGACTCTGACTAGCTGTTCGACGTGATGCCGTCTGCTTATTCACTTGTCTCAAGGAGTTGTCCAATGAAACTCAAATACTTGGCGTGGTGTGGCCTCTGTCTCGCTTCGCTTGATGCTTATGCTGATATTGCCTTGCACACTGAAAAGCTGGACTCCGAGCAGTATGCGGTTGAAATCGTCTTGGGAAATACCTGTTCGAGCGCTGGCGGCAGGACGGTTTTGCTCCAGCCGGCGCAGGGATCCAAAGATAATGGCAGCGTGATCGTCTGCGAGGTGAAACATACTTCTGTGGGTAAAAGTCGTAGCTTTCTGCCTTTTTCTGTAAATGCCAAGGATGCCCCTCAACCATTAGGGTGTTCCATATCTAATGGGTCAAGGTCAGAAAACCAGGTTATTTGGCAACATAAGGGCAGTTATCGACCTGACGATCCGAAAAAACCTGAAGACACGCTCGTCAGACAGCTCTCAGGACATAACACGGCAATCATAAGTAACTACAATAAATTCAAATCGGTATGGATCAAGTACGACTATAACGGCCAAGTCCGTCAGGAGTTGATCGTACCTGAAGGGCGGCTGACTACAGGGCAGAGCGCGAAAATCCTGCAGGTCTGGTACCCCCATCCCTATGGTGATTTTGACTGCAGAGAGATGTAGGAAAAGGCGACTCTACGTCGCACGGCCAAAAACCTTTGGTTGCCCGTGAACAGGGCAGCCCTAGGTTGGCAGGCGCTCATGGCGTTAAGATGGCCCTTTGCAATCATGGAGGGCTTTTTCTTGGGGATACTTCTCGTCACCTTAGTGATGGTTGGGGTCAGCTACTTCTTCCTTCATTGGATAGGTAAGGTTTGCCCACCACTTGGCAACTTCATATTCAAGTACAGCAAGCTCATCGGGCCGCTTCTTGTGGCCTGTTGGTTGTATTACATGTTGCATAAGGACACCAACGGGTCTGCCATGCTGATGTTGGCCGTAGGTATCGTTTTGACGTTGATGCCCAATAAGAAGAGGTTTGCCTGACACCCTTACGAGTAGACAAATAGCACTGCGCATTATCCGGATTCACCGGAATATGTTTCCCGGATCGGGGCGATTATCAAAAAATCCCTGGTAGATATCCTGTGGTCATCGAAACCACTGACTCTCTACGAGGCGACACTGATGTCCAGACTTTTCACCCCAGGTATTGTTGGCCAACTGAACACGCCCAACCGCGTGGTCATGGCGCCCATGACCCGATCCCGCAGTACCCAACCTGGCGATGTGCCGAACGCCATGAACGCGGTCTACTACGCACAGCGGGCTTCGGCCGCTTTCATTGTGACTGAAGCCACGCAGATTTCGCCTCAGGGCAAGGGCTATTCCTTTACCCCAGGGATTTACAGTGACGAACAGGTCGCCGGCTGGCGCCTGGTGACCGATGCGGTGCATGCCGCGGGAGGGCGAATTTTCCTGCAGCTGTGGCACGTAGGGCGTATGTCGCACCCTGACTTCCACAATGGTGATTTACCTGTCGCGCCGTCTGCGATCCCTTTCGATGGCAGCATCTGGAAAGTGGATGCCCAATCCGGTGTCGGCAGCATGGCCCCATGCCCGACACCACGGGCACTGGAGCGCGACGAAATCCGCGCGATTGTCGACGACTACCGGACGGCTGCGCGTAATGCCATGACGGCGGGTTTCGACGGTGTTGAGGTGCATGGGGCCAACGGCTACCTGATTGACCAGTTCCTGCGTACCACCTCTAACGTTCGTACGGATGAGTACGGCGGGTCGCGTGAGAACCGTCTGCGCTTTCTCAAGGAAGTCATGGACGCGGTGATTGATGAAGTGGGCGCCGACCGTACGGCGATCCGTGTGGCGCCGTTTCTCACTGCGCGTGGCATGGCGTGCCCGGACATTCTGCCCACTTTATTGGAAGCGACCAGCTATCTGCAGGGCAAGGGCATTGCCTACCTGCACCTGGTGGAAGCGGACTGGGATGATGCCCCCAAGTTTCCCGAGGATTTCCGCCAAGCCGTGCGCGAGCGCTTTCGCAATGCGATTGTGGTGGCCGGTAAGTACGACGTGGAGCTTGCAGAATGGGTCCTGGAAAAAGGCTACGCCGACTTCGTGGCATTCGGACGTAAGTTTGTAGCCAACCCGGATCTGCCACTGCGCCTGGAGAAGGGGTATCCATTGGCCGGCCTGGAAGGTGCCGAGTTGTTTGGTGGTACCGAGCGCGGTTACTCGGATTTTTCTGCCTGGGCCCAGTAGGGCGCAAACCTATAAGCCATAGCCAGGAACATCTCCTTGAAGCGTACTCAGGTCGCCAGCTTCAAGGAGATTTCGTCCATCAGCAGTTTGACCCGACGCGGCACCGCGTGGCCTGAAGGGTAGACAATCTGCAAATCCACGCCCTGCAACGAGTAGCTTTGCAGCACCTCGACCAGCCGACCTGCCTGCAAATCATCGCGTACATCAATGTAGGACTTGATACAAATGCCATGCCCGTCCAGGCACCACTGGCGCACCTGCTCGCCATCATTGGCAATACGCCTGCCCGATACCAGAACCTTGAACGTACGGCCATCGGCACGGAACTGCCATTCCCGGTGGATGTTGCTGCCAAAGCGCATCAGGATGCACTGCTGTTGTGCCAGGTCGGATGGATGCCGGGGCGTCCCGTGGGCGGCAATGTAGGCGGGGGATGCACATACGACCCTACGGCCCTCGCTGAGTTTTCTGACGCGCAGGGTGCTGTCGGACAAGGCGCCGTATCGAATAGCGAAATCAATCCCTTGCCCCGCGAGGTCCAGGTAGCCATCGGTCAGGTTCAAGTCGAGGCTTACGTTGGGATGTTCTTGCAGGAAATCGTCGAGGATTGGCACCACACGGTTGCGGCCCAGGTCTACGGGGGCGCTCAGGCGTATCAGGCCTGAAATGCGTTCGGTGCCCAGCTTGATATTGCTCTCGATATCTTCCGCTTCTGCCAGCAGGCGCCGTGCGCCGTCCATCAGCATCCGCCCTTCATCCGTCAAGCTGATCGAGCGTGTGGTGCGGGTCAGCAAGGTTGCCCCGTAATGCCTTTCCAAGGCCCCGAGCCGTTCCGACACAGACGTAGGCGAAAGCCCGACCTCGCGGCCTGCGGCCGACAATCCGCCTTTTTCGACAATCAATAGAAACAACGCGAGGTTCTCGAAAAGCATTGTCCGGATTTCCATGAATATGGCTGAGCTTTTAGCAGGATTCTACGTCAGTACTGGATAGCGCTCATGGCATTTATGGTGCAGGCGAAACCATCAGTGCGCGCCTGACGAATTGCGCGGTTTTCTCCAGGGTTATTTCCAGGTCGGGATGCTTGAGCTGATAGCGGCTCTCCAGTTCCCGGCTCTGAGACATATCGAATCGCGCAGTCTGGATGAAATTCAGGGACTCCGGGCTGGTGCCCAAGTGCGTTGCCACCCCTGGTATTTTCAGTAGCCATCTGAGCAGGCCCAGGGGCAGATGGTGGCGGGGCGGCTGCACTTGCAGAGTGCCGGCGATGTGCGTGAGCAGGCCTTGCAGGTTCGGGGTGCGCTCGTCCAGTGCCAAGGCTTGTTGGTTTGCCATTGCCGGATCGAAGGCTGCTGCGACCATCAACGCAACCAAGTAATCAACACTGACCAAGGGCAGCCAGTGGCGTGGCGACCCTGGAATCGCTGTCAACTTGCCTGTCGCCAGGCCGCGAATCAGCTCGGCTATGGGCTGGCCCGCGAGGATATGCCCGCTTTCGCTATGCCCGCACACCGTTGCAGGGTGCACGATGGTGTAGTCGGCCTGCTGCGCCTGCATGTCGCGGATGACCGCAAAGTGTGCCTCCAGCTTGCTCGCCTCGTAGCCCCCCACGCGCTGGTACACGGCGGGCCAATCGGTGGTTTCGGGGCGTTGGTGGTCAATGCCAATACTGTTCAGGTGGGCGATGTTCTGCAGCATATAGCCGCCGACCATCAGCAGCCGGCTACGCTGGCTTGCGGCCAATCGGGCGACCGCCAGGGCACCGTCCACGTTGACCGCGCGGGCTTGGTCCAAAGGCAGGCCCCAGGCGAATTGTGCGGCGAGGTGAAATACCACGCTGGCCGCGGCGATGCGCTGGCGGTCGGCCGCATTGAGCCCCAGTTCCTGCTGGTTAAGGTCGCCCTGAACGGCATGAATACGCGAAGGTTCTCCCCCCAGTTGCCGCACCTGTTCCCTGAGCGTTTCAAGGTTTGAAGCGTGGCGCATCAGCACCCAGACCTTGTGTCCCGAAAAGGTCTGGCGAGCCAGCAAGTGTTGCCCGATAAATCCGCTGCCGCCGGTGACAAAACATTCCACGCTCATAGCGCACTCCTTGGTCGAATAAGGGGTGCAGGCTAAACTGTAGAGCTACCTCTACAGTCAAGGAGAATTTACCGTGAAAGTCGCAGAGCTGGAGCGTAGGAGCGGCCTCGGACGCCATACCTTGCGCTACTACGAGGAGCTGGGGTTGATCGCTGTACAGCGGGGCGCCAATAACTATCGCGCTTACAGCGAACAGACGGCACAGGATCTGGAGTTTATTCAGATGGCGCAGAAGATGGGGTTTTCCCTGGCCGAAATCGGCGAGATCCTGGAGGCCAAACGGCAAAGTACGATTGACTGCGCCCAGGGTGCCGCGTTGGTGGCCGATAAAATGGCTGAGATTGAACTCAAGATCAGCCATCTCAAGGTATTGCATGGCTTTCTGGATAAGGAGCGTCTGCGGCTTGAGGCCAGTGCCCTGGCCCTGGGGCAGACCGTTACCTATCGTCAGGCGCCGATGCCGGTTTAAGTGCCAGTCCTTTCAACGCCTCCCTTCAGGTACAGCTGACTTTGATCGTAAATTGTATCTCTCGATCTACCTCTAGCTGTACGGGGCGGCGCGTCACAGAACCCTCTACTGTCAGGGCGACAATAACTCGCCGGATGACGCACCATGTTTATGTCCACCAGCCTGCTTTCAGCCTTTGCGCTGTTTGCCTTCGTGTCTTCGATTACCCCAGGCCCCAATAACACCATGCTGTTGGCATCGGGCGTGAACTTCGGTTTTCGCCGCTCGATTCCCCATGCCCTGGGGATTAGCGTGGGCTTTATGGTGTTGGTGATTTCGGTTGGCCTGGGCCTGGGGGAAGTGTTCAAGGCGTTACCTTGGGCATACACCGCGCTGCGTTACATCGGCGCGGCGTACTTGTTGTACCTGGCGTGGAAAATTGCGACTTCCAGCGCGATGTCAGACGATACCGGCCGCAAGAGCAAGCCCATGACGTTTTTTGCCGCCGCGGTGTTCCAGTGGGTCAACCCCAAGGCCTGGGTCATGGCGTTGGGGGCGATCACCACCTACACACCGGCGCAAGGTTACTTCACTAACGTGCTGGTGATTGCCGTAGTCTTTGCCGTGGTCAACCTGCCAAGTGTGTGCGTGTGGGCCGGTTGCGGCACCGCTTTGCGCAATGTCTTGCGTGAGCCGCGCTGGTTGAAGCTATTCAACTGGTCGATGGCGGCGCTCTTGGTGCTTTCGTTGTACCCGATGTTTTTTCTCGGGTGAAAGGTTCGGGATATAAACCCCCGTACCTATAGTGAAACACTCTAATGAACTGTGAAAATTGACAGTATCGGACAGTAAAGTGCTTGCGCACTATTAACCGCTGCTCACGGTTTTCGGGCCTTCCAAAAAATGCTGTTTTATTCGGGGCATCGCTAAACCATCAATCTTGAGTCAATGGAGTGTCACCCCATGTCAAAGGAATTAATCAACCCGCCCGGCACACAAGCGTTGCAAACCAATCCTGAAGTCGGAGGTGCTGCTGAGGCGTTGAAAGCCGCACCCTCTCAGTTGGCCTACCTCAAGGACAACTCCGTTAACCCGCCCAGATATTTGATGATGTCTAACGGATACGTCATTACCACCAAGGATGTTAACCAGGCCTCGAAATTCCTGGTCATCAGTTACGGCGACGGGAATTGGTACATCATGACCGTCGATACCGCAGAGTATCTGTCGTTTACCGATCGCAGCTATCTCTATGCCTATTCGGCGTGGAGCAACGCCAGGTACGTGACCCTTGATCCGGTGAGTTTTAAAAAATACCCCGGGCTCTACCTGCATGATGGCTACGTCTGTTGCAATGGGATGAAGGACAAGCCAGACAGCCTGATGAGCGTCCATCTCGAACTGATCCGTTAACGCCTTGAAAGACGCCAAACCGTGCGCTGGGTAACGCAATATCAGAAGTACCATTGTGCATCACGCGCACCTTGCCCCACCTCCCGGTATCAGACCGGTGAAATCGTGGCCAGCAGGCCGATTCCAACGGTCAGTGCCAGAAACCCTAAAAGAAAAAATGCCATCTTAGCCATGGGACCTCCAAAAGGCGCAAGGGCGGCAGGAGAGTTCCTGCCGATAAGCCATTGTCGGGGCTATGGTCTGTTCGGTACAGATGCAGGTAGTAAAGAAAAAAGCGTATCAGATGCAGCTTGCAGGCTGGTATGACGGGGTTAGGGCTGGCGCCTGGAGGTACTGATCAGACTGTACGCGGCGGCACCTTCGGCGCTCTTGGGGCTGGCTCAACTGCGGGCAGTACATATTTGAGCCATTCTGTTCGCGGTGAGCCGGGCAGGGCCGGTATCGGGTCGGCGGCTGTCGATTCAGCTTCATCGATTGGGTAGCAGTTGTCGCTGCTGCGCCTGCCGTCTGGGTAGACGATGAAGCCGCCGCGACCGGTTTCACATTCGTGCAGATACACCGGCGACAGCTCCCGCTGCTTATCAATGCGCGCATTCAGATGGACGATATAGGTCCCCATGGCAATCGACACCCCCATAATCAGGCCCAGGCACACCAGTAACTGCCAGGTGTAACTGGCGCCCGCGTTATCGCAACGCACTGGCGACACAGCACGCAGCTGCCTGCTCGATACTCTGGCCCACCAGGAACCGACTGCCGCCTCCCAGTTTTACCAATTGCCCGCGAGACGGCAGGATGCTGGCCATCAGGCCGAAGAGAATCAAGGCCAGCAGGACTCTTTTGACCATCGCGTAAAGGTTCATGAGGGTGATGACCTCTGGATATGAGAGCCCCAGCTTAGAGAGTGCCGGGTTAACGCCAGGTAAACATCGGCGGGAAATTGCTCGACTTCCGTTATCCTTCAGACCTCTGCGCAACACCTGTCCGAGGGGACTTTTCCGTGCATATTCACCTGCTGCTGGTCGAGGACAACCTTGACCTGGCCACCACCGTCATCGAGTACCTGGAGATCAGCGGCATGGTCTGCGACCACGTCAGCAATGGCCAGGCCGGCCTCAACCTGGCACTCGACCAGCATTACGACGTCATTCTCCTGGACATCATGCTGCCGCGCCTCGACGGCCAGCAATTGTGTGCGCGGCTACGCCAGCAAGGCAGCCAGACACCGATCTTGATGCTCACTTCACTGGATGCTCTTTCGGACAAGCTCGCAAGCTTTGCCGCGGGCGCTGACGACTACCTGGTCAAGCCATTCGAACTGGCCGAACTGGTGGCCAGGATTCGTGCCCTGAGCATGCGTCGCAGCAGCCAGAGCAGCCGCCTGCAGGTGGACGACCTGGTGATGGAGCTGACCACCCGCAAAGTCAGCCGTGCCGGGCAGGAGCTGCACCTGTCGCCGATCTGCTGGACCTTGTTGGAATACCTGATGCGCGCCAGCCCTGAACCCGTCCCTCGGGAGCGCCTGGAAACCACCATCTGGGGCGACGAGCCACCAGACAGCAATACCCTCAAAGTCCACATGCACCGGCTGCGCAAGGCCGTAGACAAACCCTTCAGCCGGCCGCTGATCCACACCCTGCCCGGGGTCGGTATACAGGTGAAGTCGCATGCGTAATGGCCTGAGCCTGAAGTGGGTGATCAGCGGCAGCTTCCTGTTGCTGATTGCCGTGGTGTTACTGATCTACAGCCAGCTGCTGCCGGTGTACACCGTACGCGGCCTGCTCTACACCGCCAGCGCGATGATGGAAGAAGAGGCCCAGTACTTCGTCAGGCACTACAAGAAGGATCCGACCACGCCACCCCCTCACAATTACTTCTTCGAAGCCGTCATCGGCAAGGAAGCCCTGCCGCCAAGCGTGCGACAGATGCTGGAGGCCCCGCCGAGCATGTCCTTCGGCGCTGTTCAGGTGTTCGGTGATACAGACTCCGATGACGAAGACGCTGAAGTCCGGGCGGTCCTCTCCCAGCCCTTGGGGGACGGCAAGACCCTTTACATGTATGACATCGACCATGACCACGAAGAGGGCGGCGAGGTCGAGACGCCGCTGTCCGATGCCTACTTTGACCGGGTGCTGCAGGGCGTTGCGTTCATCAGCCTGGCGGTGTTCGTGCCGGCGCTGATCATCATCGCCCTGTTGGTCTGGTGGTTGGTGCGGCCATTGGGGCGCCTGGCGCAATGGTCCAGCACCCTGCAAAACCCGGATGCCATGGCCAGTGAGCGGCCTGATTTCAGCTTCAAGGAGTTCAACATGCTGGCCGATGCCCTGGCCCAGAGTGTGGAGCAGGTGCAGGCCGCCAGCCAGCGTGAAGGTCGCCTGTTGCGCTACACCAGTCATGAGCTGCGCACCCCGCTGGCAGTGCTCAAGGCCAATATCGAACTGCTGACCCTGCAGGCCGGCGGTGTCCTGCCGTCCTCCCTGCAGCGCATCGAACGTTCGGTGCTGAACATGCAGCTTATCGCCGAGACCTTGCTGTGGATGAGCCGCGAGCGTCCCGAACCGTTGCCTGAGGAAGACATTGACCTGAGCGAACTGGTGGGCGAGCTGATTGACAAACATCGCTACCTGATCGGCAACCGGGATATCGAACTGCTTGTCGACATCCACAACCAACCTTGCCGACTGCCCCCCACCGCGTGCCGCATCGTGATCGGCAACTTCCTGCGCAACGCGCTGCAATATGCCGAAGAAGGCCAGGTGGAAATCAGCTTCAAATATCCCCGGCTACTGATTGCCAACCACATCAGGGAAGCCAAGCCGCGGGAGGACTCCAGCGATTTTGGCTACGGCCTGGGGCTGCAGTTGATGCGCCAGTTATGCGCGAAACTGGGCTGGCAGATTGACGTGATTCTTGAGCAGCAGCGTTTTACGGTGGTTCTGGAGTTTACGAGTTTGCGGGACGTCGAGAGTCTGGGGGCGGGGGAGTTGCGTAACAGCTAGAGCGTTGCGGCGCACAAAAGATGAGGGCGCCCCTTTCGAGCAAAGCCTCGCGTATCACGTTTTTTTCATGGATGTGCCGTGATGACGCCCGTGCAGAAACTGGCCGGGCTTCTGTCAGGGAGGTGTCTCGGTAATTTAAGTTGTTTTTGAAAATTGCCATAATTTTCCGAGTCAACGTTCTTAGGGTGAGACGGAAGCATTATCTATTTTCTGCTTGATCGATTTTAAAATTACGTCAACAGTGTGTGCCTCGGTAGTTCCGCCATCACTTTTTTCTATAATTGATTTTGAACGCTCAGTATCGCCATAAAGTTTGTAGATAGCAGCTAGGAAACCTTCAGCGTCACCAAATGGTGTTGCTTCATAAGATTTTTCCGCAAATGAAATAACCATGGGTTTTACTTTTTGTGGCTCTTGGCGGGTCAGGAGGTCAGAGGCTTTAAGTCTATAAATGGTAGATATTAAATTCTTGTCCGCAAAAACTTGGAAATCTGATTTTTTTTCCTCGGTAAGCTCATTGTTTATCTTGTCTAATAGTTTATCCATGATGCGTAATGCTTTTTCGTGCTCTCCTTTGAAATAGATGGTCATGGCCCCAAGAAAAATATAGGGGGTGCTGTTTTCTTTATAGCATTTTTGAAATAAGTTGGCATATTTTGCTCCCTCTTCTTTGTTGTCGCTTATTGATGCCAAGCCTAGCATTGAGCTGTATATGGAGCATAGTTTTCCAATATCGGTGATGGTTTTTTCTTCTCTTAGTAGTATGGTCTTTGCCTCGTTATACTTTCCCTGGTCGATTAGATTTTTGGCGTCATACATGTCGAGATTTTCATCATCAAAAGATGTGCTGGAGTTCGCAAAAACAAAACCACTTATAAATAAGGCTAAAAGGCCTGCTAAATGGTTTTTTGGCTTTGAGGTTGTTTTGATAATTGGCATGCTACGATATGAGTTATACATTATCACTTCTCCACTTCAATCGCAGTAGGGCTGTTTTTTGGATGACGGCCACTGCGCCTAATCATTTGCACACTATCGCCATAGACAGTCGAAAACTCGAAAATAAAAGCGGGTGTGTCGAGAAGATATCATGAAAGGTGATGTTGCCTGCTCGGACCTAATCCCATTATTTGGGTTGCGAAAGTCTCGGCCGGTTCGCCCTGGTGCAACACCATCTGCTCGGCACGCTCCTTGGGTGTGGCCGGGTCCAGCCATTCCCTGACCAGTTCGATCGGCAGGACGCCGTGAGGAGTGGAATTGCGGGGCAGAGTCTAAAATTGCGGAGCAGAAAAGATAAGGGCCTGCGTGAAGTATCTCACGCAAGCCCTTGATATCTATGGTGCCCGAACCCGGAATCGAACCGGGACGCCCTTACGAGCGGGGGATTTTAAGTCCCATGCGTCTACCAGTTTCGCCATTCGGGCGGCAGCGCGATGAAGCAACTCAGTGGGGCTTTGCCTGGCAAAGCGCTTGAGCGGTGCAGCAGGCTAGGGAATATATAGATCAAGGCACCTTGGCGCAAGTTTGCGTGCGGTCTTTTTCTGCTTGATCGTGTGTGCAAGCTTTGAAAAAAAGCTCGCTATATCAGTGATCTACATTTGCGGGTGAGGGCGGGCGACTCGCCGGCTCGTCCACCAGCCTGGTACCTGGCTGGTCCGGTAGCCGCAGTTTAAAGCATGGCAATGTGCGATCATTCACGTTTATAGCACTCGAATAGGAAAAGTGGCATGCGCGTCATCACGGTGAGGACTAAAACGGAACTTGAATCTGCCAAAAATGCCGGGTACGAGCAGATCACGGTAGAAGGTGAGCTAGCGAACAAGCTCAAATCGTCCAAGAAGATCGCGGTAGCGGGGACGATCACGGTTGGGCTGTTGGCCACTGCATTGGCGGCTGTGCCCTTTACGGGTGGTCTTTCGATGGCAGCGGCTGTGCCTATCGCCACGCTGACTGGGCTTGAAGTCGCGGCCATTATTACAGCCGCGTCATTGGGGCTCGGGCTGATCATTGCCCTGTTCAAGGGGTATGAGGAGATCTCTTTCGAGGCCGGAAAAATGGTCCTGAAAAAGAAACAGTCATGAGCGGTTTTGTCGACAGGCCGCCCTATTTTTTCCGCTGCAAGAAGTGCGAGCATCGCTTCACGCGTAGGGTGCGGCTGGGGCTGTTGTGCCCCCAGTGTCATTCGATACGCATTGAAAGAGATCGGCGGGTGAGCAAGTAAAGCGAGAGGGCTTGTGCGAGATGTTCGCCAAGCCCAGCCCGGCATTTACCCGTGTAATCGCCGAATAATCTCCTCGTACCCGACCGCCCGCGACAGCCGCTGCAGTGCATCCAGGCGGCGGGAATAGGCTTTTGCGTCACCATAAGTCAGCTCGACATGCAGGCTGTCGATCGTCACCAGATAGGCCTCTGCCAGCACTTCACTGGCCTGGTCCTCTACGCCTGGATGGGCTTTAAGTAACCCTTTCTGGAAGTGACTGCGGATCGTGGCCATGTAGTCATTGAACCCGGACATGACCACGTGCCTTAGCGGCGTCGGTGGGTAAAAGGCGGCCCTGAGCAAAAAGCGCAGGGACTCATGCTGGTTGTAGCGGCGTTGCAGGTTGTCGATGTAGACCTCGCCGGGGGCCTTGATCGATCGAGAGTTTTTCGCAAATTGGCTTTGCACGTAGTCCAGTTCGGCGCGCAGTGCGAGTTCGAGTGCGACCACGTACAGCGCATCCTTGCTCGCAAAATGTGCGTACAGCGAGGCCTTTTTGATGCCTGCGCGCACGGCGATATCATTCAGTGAAGCGGCGTCGTAACCATGCTCGGCAAATTGGTCCAGAGCCAGATACGCGATGCGTTCGGCAGCCGAGGTCAGGATGGTGGCTGTCATGTGGTTCTTCCTTAATCAGTGCCCGGCCAGGTCAAAGGTTTCGCCCGCTCCTCGGGGGAGGCTGATTGTCGTCAGCAGGCAGGTCAGCAATGCACTGGCCAGCAGCAGTGCGGTCCAAGCCACTGGTCCATAGGTCAGCGCCAATGCCGACAGTGGCGTCGCGCTGGCGGAAACGGACAGTTGGAATGCGCCCAGCAGTGCAGCGGTGGAGCCCAGTGCGCGCTTTTGCGAGGACATCACCAGTGACATCAGCGTGGATTCGGCGATGCCCAGGCCAAACAGGGCAAGGGCCATGCCCGCCACTATACCGGGCAGACCCACGTAGGTCAGGGTGGATGCCACCGCGATTGCCGAGCCAGCGGCCATGCTAAACACGCCGATCAGTGACAGGCGGCCCAAGCCAAGCCGGCTGACCAGTTTCCCGGCGCTCATTGCCCCGATCAGGATGGCTACCCCGGTGACGCCGAACAGCATGCCAAAGGCTTGCGGGCTCAGGCCGTAGGTCTGCTGGTAGACCAGTGTCGCACCGCCGATGTAGGCAAACAGAAAGAAGAAAACGGCGGCCACGGCCAGGGTCGGACGCAGGAAGTGTCGGTCTCTGGCGATCGTCAGGTACGTGCGGCAGGCGGCGCCCAGGCGTAACGGCTCGCGTTGGCTGGCGGGCAGGGTTTCCGGCAGCGACAGCCAGCTGTTGCCCAGCACCGCCAGGCCAAATGCAGCGAGCACCAGCATCACCGCACGCCAGCCGTAGTGTGTGTCGATCACCCCGCCCAGTGCCGGGGCAAAGATGGGCGCGACGCCCTCGATGGTCATCAGCAATGCGAAGAGCTTGGCCGCCGCCACGCCTTCGCTGACGTCCCGCACCATGCTCATGATCACCACCAGCGTCAGGGCGCTGCCAAGCCCCTGCACGAAGCGCAGGGCGATCAATGTCTCAAGTGTCGGCGCCCATGCGGCGCCCAATGAGCACAAGGTAAACACCACAAGGCCGGCCAGCAGGGGCCGGCGGCGCCCGTAGGCGTCGACGATGGGCCCGAAGATCAACTGGCCGGCACCCATGGCCAGGAGGAAGAACGTCAGGGTCAACTGCACGCTGGCGAAGCTGCTCTGATATTCGCGGGCAATTTCGGGAAGGCTCGACAGGTACATATCGACAGCCGAAGGGCCAAGGGCGCCGATCAGTCCCAGGCCAATAGCCAGCCTCAGGGCGACCCTGTGGGTGGGTTGCGAATTCATAGCGTCTCCAACGAAAAAAAACAGCCTACCGGTCGGTAGGTTTGCGCATAGTAGCGACACCTCTTAAATCGGTCAACGCCCCAGTACTCGGGAGGATTTGCACATGCACAGTGCAATCCGAGCGAGCGAATGAGAGTTGTTATCAATTATGTTTCTTTAGTTTTTTGATTGAATTAGACTCCCGCCAGCTGTGCACGAGCAGCGTTCTGGGCATTAGAACAAACAAAAAAAACGGCGTAGGGAGCAGGACGTGAATTTCAAGAAAACCACAATGGCAGTGGCTGTTGGCTCGGCGATCTACCTGTGCAACGGTGCGTGGGCCGCAGAACCTGCGAGCGCGCTGGAGATTGCACCGATCACCGTCACCGGTGAAAAGATCAACCGCAGCCTGGAGCAGACCCAGTCGAGCGTGGTGGTGGTCACCGACCAGCAACTGCGTGAAAAGCAGGACCGTGACCTGGTGGACGTATTCGCGCGTACGCCAGGCGTGTACAACCAGTCCGGCAACGAAAACTGGGGTATTCGCGGCGTGCCCGTGTCCGGTTTCGACGACCAGGGGCCCGCCACGCTCAACGGTGCGGTTTCGGTATTTGTCGACGGCGCCGTGCAACCCAACCGCGCCCTGACCCTCAGCCCGATGCCGCTGTGGGACGTCGACCAGGTCGAAGTGTTCCTCGGCCCGCAATCCACCACCCAGGGCCGTAACTCCCTGGCCGGTGCGGTGGTGATCCAGACCCGCAACCCCACCTTCGAGCCGAGTTTTTCCGCACGCACCAACATGGGCAGCTATGGCGAGCGCGGTGCGGCAGTGGCCGGTGGCGGGGCGTTGGTCGATGACAAGATCGCCGGGCGTATTGCCGTGGATTACCAAGAGGGTGACGGCTATATCGACAACATCGCCCTGCATGACGACGCCAACCCCACACGCACCGGCAATGCCCGGGGCAAGCTGTTGATCCTGCCCAACGACGACCTGGATGTGCTGCTGACTTACGCCCACAGTGAAAGCCGCAAGGGCGATAACTCGGCGATGCGCCAGAACGACAAGATCCGTTATTACAAGATGACCTCCAACACCAAGGCCTATGACAAGCTTGGGCAGGACACGCTCAGCGCCAAGGTGGACTATCGCCTGGACGACAACTGGTCGCTGACCAGCCTGACCGCCAATACCCGCTCGGACTACGACGCGCGCCTGGATTTCGACCAGTCGGCCGACGCCAACCAAGTGGTATTGCGCAAACAGGACGGCGACCTGTTCAGCCAGGAACTGCGCCTGAACTACAGCGGCGATACGGTGAAGAGTTTTGTCGGTGCCTACTACGGCCACAACACCAACAACTTCCACGACCGCCTGTTGTTCAACAACCTTCTGTTCGGTACCGCCAAGGGCGATACGACCATTGAAAGCAAGGCCGTGTTTGGTGAAATCAACTGGACATTCGCCCCGCGCTGGACCTTGATCACCGGCCTGCGCTACGACCACGAAACCAACGACACCGATATCAAGCAAGACGATTTCTCCAGCCCCGGCAAGCTCAGCAAGTCGTTTGATGCGCTCCTGCCGAAACTGGGCCTGGACTATGAACTGGCCGCCAACCAGTACCTGGGCGTGATGGTGCAGAAGGGCTATCGCGGAGGCGGCGTCAACGTGCGTGCCGGTGGCGGCCACGAAGGTTATGACCCGGAATACACCACCAACTACGAGCTGTCCTACCGTGGCTCGTTCTTCGACAAGACCCTGCGCACCCGCGCCAACCTGTACTACACCGACTGGAAAGACCAGCAGGTCAGCGCGCTCGAGCGCAACACCGACTTCGTCCAGGTGTTCAACGCCGGCAGCAGCGATATCAAGGGCCTGGAAGTATTTGTCGAAAAAGACCTCGGCGAGCAGTTGACCCTGACGGCGGGTGGCTCTATCACCGCGGGCAAGTACAAGGACTTTGTGACGGGTGATGGTCGCGATATGAGCGGCGAGGAGTTCCTCTATTCACCCAAGTACAAACTGTCCCTGGGTGGCATCTACCGTTGGAATGACCGCCTGACCCTGAACACCGACCTGGTGTACCAGAGCACCGCGCCCTCGGAGTATGAGTTCGATACCGCAGGCCAGGTCACGGGCGAGCGCCGGAGCGACAGCTACTGGCTGGTCAACTTCAACACCGAGTACAAAGTCACCAAGAATGTCGCGGTTTCCGGCTTCGTGAAAAACGCTTTTGACAAGGAGTACATCACCAACAACCGCAGCGGCGATATCGTCGATGTGGGAGCGCCACGTACGGTTGGGCTGGTGTTGCGCTACGACATGTAGGGCAACGATTCGTAGACTGAGGCTGGTGAGCGGGCGATGCGGCGTTCCGACAAGCTCGCTCGCCACAACAGCCTTTTCTGCTTGGACTCAAGGGTTGCAGCGACGGTCCGTGCCGGCAAACCAGGTCCTGCCGTTGTTTGGCGGCGTTTTCAAACCGTGGAATTTTCGATTTCTATTTGGGAGTTTTCCTAAATACGCCGATACGAGGTGTCGTGAGAATGAGCGCACTTCTATCTCATCTGTGATGTGTCATGTCCTTTCTACCGATTCGTGTCCTGGTTGTCGAAGATCACCCCTTCAAACAACTCGTTGCCACTCAAGCCTTCCGGGAGGCCGGGTGTGACAGTGTGCTTGGCGTGGCGGATGTGAACACTGCCCTGCAGCTGCTGGACCGGACAGGGCCGGTGGATATCGTGCTCTGTGCCCTGAAGGAGGAGGGCATGCAGGGGCTGACGACGCTTGAACTGCTTAGCCGTAGCCAGCGGGTCAAGTCGCTCATCATTTGCAGCGTTCTTGCCCCAGACCTGCAGGACGCCATCGATCGTATGGTCGGCATGCTTGGGGTCTGCGTCCTGGGGTATGTCGATGTGCCGGTGCGCGCTGGCTCAATCACGCCGCTGTTAAGCCGGTATCTGGAAACCACTGTTGCCCCTGGGCATGCCTCTCAGAACGCTCGCTACACGACTGTCAGCCAGGCGGGCCTGGAACAGGCCATTGCAGGGCATGAACTCAAGGCATTTTTTCAACCCAAGTTCAACTTGGCGACCGGTGAAGTCGGCAGCCTTGAAGTGCTCGCGCGCTGGGCGCATCCGGAGTACGGCGTGCTGTGCCCGGCAGATTTCCTGCCGCAGGTCAGCCAGTTCGGTTTGATGGATGAGCTGTTTTTTGCCCTGCTGGACCAGGCTTTGACCTTCCTGCAAACGGCACAGGCGCAGGGGCATGTGTTGTCCCTGGCGTTTAATCTGGAGGCGCAGCAACTGTCCAGCGAGTCACTGCTGGCGCATCTAGGCTCGGCGCTGGAGCGCTACGCCATCCCGGCGTCGTGCCTGACGTTCGAGATCACCGAAAGCGGCCTGCTGGAAGTCTCTCCCCGAGTGCTCGAAACCTTGATCCGCCTGCGGATGATGGGGGCCGGCCTGTCTATCGATGATTTTGGTATTGGCTACTCGTCGTTGGAGCGCCTGTGCCTGTTGCCATTCACCGAGATCAAGCTCGATGCCCGCTTCGTGCGCGACCTTGATCGCAGCCCGCGTAACCGTGCAGTGATCAGCAGCACCCTGGCACTGGCTGAAGCACTGGATATGGCGGTCGTGGTAGAGGGCATAGAGCACGAAAGCCAGCGCCAGCACCTGCTCAAGCTGGGCTGCCAGCAGGGCCAGGGCTATCTCTGCGCACGCCCCATGGACGCAACGCGCACGCTCTCGTGGCTGGCAATGAAGTTGGCATCACGCAGCACGCTCTGATGTTGCAAAACAGGGGCTAGACTCAAGGCTCACTTGCCTTTCCTGGAGACTCCAGATGCCCCACAAAAACACCATCTGCCTCTGGTTCGACGGCACAGCTCTGGAGGCTGCCAGATTCTACGCCGCCACCTTCCCGGACAGCACCGTAGATGCCGTGCACACAGCGCCGGGCGATTATCCCGCGGGCAAGCAAGGCGATGTCCTGACCGTGGAATTCACCGTCATGGGCATCCCGTGCCTGGGCCTCAATGGCGGGCCGGGTACCCAGCACAACCAGGCGTTCTCATTCCAGGTGGCCACTGACGACCAGGCCGAAACGGATCGCCTGTGGCAAGCGATTGTCGGCAACGGCGGCGAGGAGGTTGCCTGTGGCTGGTGCCGTGACAAGTGGGGCCTGTCCTGGCAAATCACCCCGCGCGTGCTCACGGCAGCGATCATCCATCCCGACCCCGCGGCGGCCAAGCGCGCATTCAATGCAATGATGGGCATGGTGAAAATCGACATCGCCAGCATTGAGACGGCGCTCAAGGGTTGATCAGACCCAGGTACAACCTGGGTTTTCAGCACGCGGTAACGGCAAGGAAATACATATTGTCGATAGTCCTCGCCGCCCGGTTTGAAGCTCTCGATTTCGATTCATTCCACGGGCCGTAGGCAACGAAAGCCGGACTAAAAGCAACGGCCAACCACCCTCACTTATCCCGACGCCCTGGAATCGCCACCCGGCTGGTGGTCTTCACCTCGCGCAGCGCCAGGCTCGACTGGATCGAGGCAATCCCCAACTGGCGACGCAGCACGCTTTCGACAAAGTCGCTGTAGCTATCCAGATCTTCGGCCAATACCTGCAACAGATAATCGGCATCGCCGGTGATCTTGTGGCAGGCCTGCACCTGCGGCAGTTGCTTGATCACGGCCTCGAAGGCCTCGGGCGTGTGGTCGGTATGGGTGGAGAAGCGGATGTGGACAAATGCCATGATATCCAGCCCCAGCTTGCGACGGTCCAGGTTGGCCTGGTAATCCTTGATCACGCCTTCTTCCTCCAGACGTTTGCGTCGGCGCCAGCACGGCGTGAGGCTCAAGGACAGGCGTTCGCTCAATTCAGCGTTGGAAATGCTCGCGTCTTCCTGCAGCAGGGCAAGGATAGCCAGGTCGGTGTCGTCAAGCGTGGGGCGGTTGGATAGATTTTTCTTCATTGTCTTTTTTTTGAGGAAATATTCCCGATAAAGCTAGCATTGCGAGAAGTAAAAGCAAAGAAAGCCCCTCAAGCCCCGAACAAAATAGACGCCTGAACCTCATTAGGCGGATATCTTCCCATGTTGACTGTTTTCAGCGATTCCCACCGTTTGCACCATGGCACCGAACTTAAAGATGGTGTCCTCAAGCCGTCCTTCGAACAGCCGAGCCGGGCCGATACCGTGCGTGATCGGGTCAGGCATGTCGGCTTGGGCGATATCATCGTGCCGCGTACGTTTGATCGTGCCTGCTACGTCAACGCCCACAGCGAGCGCTACGTATCCTTCCTTGAAACCGCCTGGGCACAGTGGACGGCCGTAGGCCGCAGCCATGACGCTTTGCCCCTGGTCTGGCCGGTACGCGACTTGGCCAATCAACAGGTGCCGGACTTTATCGATGGCAAGCTCGGCTTCTTTGCCATGGACGCCGGTTCGCCGATTACCGCCAACACCTGGGACGCAGTGAAGACCAGCGCCGATATTGCGCTTACAGGCCTGGCCTTGATCGATGAAGGCCACGACAGCGCCTTCGCCCTGTGCCGCCCACCTGGGCATCATGCTGCGCGCGAATACATGGGCGGTTATTGCTACCTCAACAACGCCGCCATCGCCGCGCAACAGGCAATTACCCAGGGCGCGCAGCGGGTGGCAGTGCTGGATGTGGACTTTCACCATGGCAATGGCACGCAGAACATCTTCTATGACCGCCCGGATGTGATGTTTATCTCCCTGCACGGCGAGCCTTCGGTGTCTTATCCGTACTTCTCAGGTTTCCATACGGAGCAGGGCACGGGTGCCGGTGAAGGGTTCAACCTGAACTATCCATTGCCCAAGAACACCAGTTGGCAGGCCTACAAAAGTGCGTTGCTCGATGCCTGTAAAAAACTGCGCGACTTTGCCCCGCAAGTATTGGTGATCTCCCTGGGTGTCGACACGTTCAAGGACGATCCCATCAGCCATTTCCTGTTGGAAAGCCATGACTTTCTCGGCATGGGCGAGATTATCGCCAGCGTCGGTGTGCCCACGCTGTTTGTGATGGAGGGTGGCTATATGGTCGACGAGATCGGCATCAATGCGGTCAATGTGCTGCACGGCTACGAGAGCCAACGCGCCTGAGGATTCAACGCCCAAAGTCCGAACCACGTTGACCCCAACAATAAAAAACCTTCGATACTTTTCTGCCAAAACTCAAAAACATAAGAGCAAGAGGTTTTGTGATGAAAACATCTGCACCCGGGCTGGAAAAGCCTGCGCTTCAACGCACCCTCAGTAATCGTCATATTCAACTGATGGCCATGGGCGGCGCGATTGGTACGGGCCTGTTCATGGGCTCGGGAAAGATCATTGCCTTGTCTGGCACCTCGATCATCCTGATCTACATGATCATCGGCCTGTTCGTGTATTTCGTCATGCGGGCCATGGGCGAGTTGCTGTTATCCAACCTGAACTTCAAGAGCTTCGCGGACTTTGCCGGTGCGTACCTGGGGCCGCGCGCGGCGTTTTTTCTTGGCTGGTCCTACTGGTTGAGCTGGAGCGTGGCGGTGGTCGGGGACGCGGTGGTAGTGGGCGGGTTCTTCCAGTACTGGTTCCCCAATGTGCCGGCCTGGATGCCGGCCATAGGCATGATGCTGACGCTGTTTGCCTTGAACGTGCTGACCGTAAAGTTGTTCGGTGAGGTTGAGTTCTGGTTTGCGATCATCAAGCTCATCGCGGTTGTAACGCTGATCGGTGTGAGTGTGTTGCTGATCGGCAGTTCATTTGTCTCGCCCACGGGCGTAACGGCGTCGCTGGGCAACCTTCTGGATAAACAGGCGGTGTTTCCCAACGGCTTGCTCGGGTTTTTCGCCGGCTTCCAGATGGCGATCTTTTCCTTTGCCGGCACCGAGCTGATTGGCACAGCGGCAGCGGAAACGCGCTCGCCGGAAAAAACCTTGCCCAAGGCCATCAACTCGATTCCGCTGCGCATCATCCTGTTTTATGTGCTGGCCCTGGCGTGCATTATCGCGGTCACCTCGTGGCAGGCGGTGTCACCGACCAAGAGCCCGTTTGTGGAGTTGTTCCTGATCGCCGGCTTTCCGGCAGCCGCCGGTATCGTCAACTTTGTGGTGCTGACCTCAGCGGCGTCCTCGGCCAACAGTGGGGTGTTTTCCGCCAGCCGCATGCTGTTCGGCCTGGCCGACCTGGGCAGCGCGCCAGGGGTGTTCAAGCGATTGTCGAAAAATAGCGTTCCGTTTGTCAGTCTGGCGTTTACCACTTTCCTGATGCTGCTGGGCGTATTGCTGCTGTTCATCGTCCCGGAGGTCATGACAGCGTTTACCATCGTTTCCACCGTGTCCGCGATTCTGGTGATTTTTACCTGGTCGACCATCCTGGCGTCCTACATCGCCTACCGTAAGAAACGCCCTGACCTGCATGCCGCGTCACACTACAAAATGCCGGGTGGCGTGCCGATGGCGTGGTTTTCCCTGGCGTTCCTTGGGTTCGTCCTGTGCCTGCTGGCGCTGCGTCCTGATACCCGATTGGCGCTGTGTGTCATGCCGGGGTGGTTTATCTGGCTGGCGATTGCCTATCAGCTCTCGACGTTCAAAAAACGCTGGTCCTTGTCGCACTCCTTGTAAGGACCTGCTGCAGCGATCGCCAGCAAGCCGCCTCCTGCGGTAGCCCGATGGCTTTAACTCGGGCTTTTACCGCGTACCTGCAACGAATTTCGCTGTCCTGAGTGCTGGCAGGGTGCCACAATGCCATTTTGTCGCAGCACTAGGATCAGGCGAACCAAATGAATGGCCTTGGGCGTGAGCAGGACCAGGATTTTTTCATCGAAGAGCAGGTGCGCACTGATCGCCTGCGTCAGTTGTTTAGCCAATCATTCTCTGCGGTTTTTGGCAGTTATCTGGCCGCGGGCATGCTGTGCTGGCTGTGTTGGGACCGGCTTGATCCCCGCCTGATGATCGGTTGGCTGGTATTGCTGGCAGGCTCGTCGCTCCTGCGTGTGTCGATGTTCCTCCAGTATTTTCGCAGCCCCCGCAGCGAGCGCACGCCCCAGCGCTGGGAGCGTCATTACTGGATCACCCTGGTGCTGTCGGCCGGGATCTGGGGGGCAGGGGCCTTTGCCGTGATGCCCGCCGATGACCGGCTGACCCAGGCCCTGGTCATGCTCTTTGCCGTGGGCATGTCGGTCAGCGCGGTGTCGTGCTACTCGGCCTACCGTTACATGACCATAGTGTCCATGGCCCTGGTGCTGTTGCCGTGCACCCTGTGGCTGTTGTTTCAACCCTCCAAGATGCAGATGGGCATGGCTGTTGCCGTGCTGGTGTTCTCGTCATTTGTCGTGGGGGCGTCGCGTAAATTGTCCGAGGCCCTGGAGACGGCGTTTCGCCTGACCCGCGAAATAGAGCGCGCCCACAGTATTTCAACGCGCGCCGCCCAGACCGATGAACTGACCGGTTTGATGAACCGCCGCGCGTTCTTCGAAAATGCTCAGGTGCTCTATGACCAATGCAAGCGCACTCACCAGCCGCTATGCGCGTTGATGCTGGACATGGATCACTTCAAGGCGATCAACGACACCTACGGCCACCAGGCCGGCGATCAGGTGTTGCGCCAGATTGGCCAGGTGATCAGAGCGTCCTTTCGCCAGTCGGATATCTACGGTCGCCTGGGGGGCGAGGAGTTTGCGGTGCTGCTACCCAATACCACCCTGGAAGTGGCACAGGACATCGGCGAACAGCTGATCCGCGCCATTGCGCGCTTGACCATCGACCCGGTACAGGGATTGAGTGCGAGCCTGGGCGTGGCCCCGAACTATGCTGTGGGTGACGACTTGCAGCACTTGATGAATGCCGCTGACAAAGCCCTGTACCGCGCCAAGGCCATGGGGCGCAACCAGGTGGCGGTTGCGTCCTAGCCTCAATCCTTGCCCATGATCTTGGCCAGCACCCGGGAGATCTGGTCGGCGGAGTAGGGTTTGGCCAAGAACTCAAAGCCGTCGTAGCCACAATTGGCCAGCTCCTCGCTGTAGCCGGACGTCAGGATCACCGGCAGGTCGGGCCGGCGTCGGCGCAACTCACGGGCCAGCGCCACGCCCCCCATGCCTGGCATCACCACGTCGGAAAACACCCCGTCGAAGGCCCGGGCATCCGGGCCGATCATCTCCAGGGCTTCTTCGGCATGGGTGGCCCAGACGGTCTGGTAACCCAGGTCCTGCAGGATCTGGTTGGCGAAGCGGCCTACTTCCAGATTGTCTTCCACGATCAGGATGCGCCGCCGCGCGGCGTCCGGATCCAGTTCCAGTGGTGCCTGGACCGTGTTGTCGAGGGTCGACTCGGGCTCCACTTGTGGCAGGTACAACGTAAACACGGTGCCCTGGCCGAGCACACTGGCCACATCCACGTTGCCCCCCGATTGCTTGGCGAACCCGAACACCTGCGACAGCCCCAGCCCGGTGCCCTTGCCGACCTCCTTGGTGGTAAAGAACGGCTCGAAGATGCGTTCAAAGGTCGCCTGGGCAATCCCGCTGCCGGTGTCTGCCAGGGAGATTGCCACGAAGGGTTTGCCTGACCCGCCATGCCCGCGTATGCACGGCAACGGCTGGTCCCGGTCCAGGCGCAGCACCAGCGTGCCCTGGCCGTCCATCGCATCCCGGGCATTAAGGGCCATGTTGATCAAGGCTGTTTCAAATTGGCTGGAATCGGCGCAGACGTAACAGGCCAGTTCCGGCAATTGGACGCTGACATGGATCCGCGCGCCGGTGACCGTCTCCAGCATGTCGCCGATGTTCTGTACGCGCTGGCCCACATTGAACACTTGCGGGTTCAGCGGTTGGCGCCGGGCGAAGGCGAGCAATTGGCTGGTCAGCTTGCTGGCCCGCTCTACGGTATCGGTCACGGCACTCATATAGCGCTGACGGCGCTCTTCGGGCAGGTTGGGCATGCGCAGGAAGTCGACTGACGAGCGGATGATCGTCAGCAGGTTGTTGAAGTCGTGGGCCACGCCACCGGTCAACTGGCCGATGGCTTCAAGCTTCTGCGACTGGCGCAACGCCGCTTCAGTCTGGTTGAGCAGGGTGGTGCGTTCCACGACCCGCTGTTCCAGGGTCGCATTCAAATCCGCCAGTGCCGACAAGCCCTCGCGGACGATGGCATCGGCGCGCACCCGTTCGATATGCGCCCAGGAGCGCTCCGTGACCTCACCCAGCAGCGCCAGGTCGTAGGAAGACCAGCGGCGCGGCACGCGGTCGTGAATAGCCATCAGCGCGGTCAAGCGTCCGGACTTGATCAGCGGCATGCAAATCGTCGCCGTCACACCCAGAGCCTGGAAGGTCGCGGCTTCCTCGGGCGTCAGTTCCGTCAGGTTGTCATTAATGATCAACGGCTCACCGGCCTGCAGGCGCTCGACCGCCAATTGGCCGAAGTCGGCCAGGCGGTAGTGCCCGACGATGCTGGGCGAACCTTCTGCAGCCCAGTTGCCGCGAATGGTAAAGCCGTCTTCATCGGCCTCCATGTCGGCATAGGCGCAGTTGGACAGGTTCAGGTGGGTCGCCAGTATCTGTGTGGTGGCCGCCATGATCGCAGCAGGATCGGTGGCATTGGCTACACCGTTGCTGATCGCATCCAGCACGGCGAGGCGACGCGCCATGAACACCGAGCCGGTAGTTTCGGTGACGGTATCGAGAAGGCCCACGACGTTGCCGCAGGCATCACGGATCGGGCTGTAGCAAAACGTGAAATAGGCCTGTTCCGGCGCATCGCCACGCTCGACGATCAATGGGAAGTCTTCGATAAAGGTTGCGTTGCCTGCAAATGCGGCATCGGCGATCGGGCTGATCTGGCTCCAGGCTTCCTGCCAGATGGCACTGAAGGGCTGGCCGAGTGCATCGGGTTTGCTACCAAGGATCGGGACGAAGGCGTCGTTGTACAGGGTGGTCAACTCGGGGCCCCACACCACCGCCTGGGGAAAGTGGGAGGCCAGGCTCAATGACACCGTGGTCTTGAGCACATCCGGCCATTGGTCCATCGCCCCCAGAGGCGTGTTGGTCCAGTCGTGGTGGCGAACCCGTTCGGCCATTTCACCGCAGCCTTGTAGCCAGTCTGTCATCTACTCAACACCTAGTTCGTCCCACGTTGCGATATGGCACCGCAATATCAAACAACAGACCCGGGCAATGTCCGGCAGTTCAGCGCTACTGCACGCCTAGAAGTGCCGTCCAGTAAATCCCGCCGTCGCTTTTCGGATCCAGCCCGTAGGCGGCACCCAATTCGCGAAACTGCGGGTTCATCAAGTTGGCGCAGTGCCCGGGGCTGGCGAGCCAGCCATCGACCACTTTGCGCGGCGTATCCAGGCCCGCTGCGATATTTTCACCGACCTGCTGGGCCACGTAGCCAGCCAGCTCCGCGCGGTCGCCCGGGGTGCGGCCGTCGCGGTCCAGATGGTCGAAGAAGTTGTGGTTGGCCATGTTGCGTGCATGACTGTCGGCGGCGCTTGCCAGTTGCGCGTTCCAGGCCAGTGGCGTGGTGGCGGCGAAAGCCTGCTCGCCACATTGGCGCGGTTGCTTGCGGGCGGCGTTGACCATCTCCAGCAGTTGCGGGCCGGCCTCCTGGGAACTGGCCAGGCCACGGCTCAGCAGCGGACGGGCGAGGACAATGCGCCAGTCCTGGCCATTGTTGCTGACGCCGATATCGACGAACTGCGGGTCCAGCACCACGCGGCAGAAACTCTCGCGCACCGCTTTCATCGCCGATTGCGCGTTGCGAGGTCCGGACAGGCTGATCGCCTGGACATTCACCATCGGATAGGCCGCCTGGGCCAGGTCCTGCTGCAAATCGCCGGCATTATTGACCGGCAATACCAGGCGTGGGTCGACCGCCAGCGGTGGCAACTCCTGGGAACCCTGGTCGCCACAGCGTTGCAGTTGGCTGCGGTACTGGTTGATTGAGTCGATCAATTGACTCTCTTCGCTCGCCGACGCCGTGGCGCAAAACACCAGGCTGGCGGCCAGCGTCGTAACACCCATCATCAATGACAGAACGCGCATGGACGTTTCTCTTGAGCATGAAAGTGCCCATGATGCGCGATCAAGGGGCGCAGATGCACCCCTTGGGCAACATTTTGCCCTCAGTTCTTGAATGCCGAGTGCTTGCGGCCCTGGTCACACAGGGCAAACACCACCACCAGCACCGAGGCGATAGCGAGGATGATCACCACACCGTCCGTCGAGTGCGTGGTCGAAGCGGCCACCATCGACAAGGCACCCAGCGGCGCCAAGCCACCGGCGATGGCCGTACCGATTTCACGCCCGGTACCAAAGCCCGAAGAGCGAGTCTGGGTCGGGAACTGGCGGCTGAGGAACGAACCTTGGGGGGCGAACATCATCGGCGCGAGGATCCCGGTGCCGATCCCGATGGCCAGGTAGATCATCAGGCTTTCACCGGTGTTCAGCAGCGCCAGGAACGGGTAGGCGAACAGCAGCGACAGCACGCCGCCCAGCACCAGTACCGATTTGCTGCTCCATTTGTCGCACAGCCAGCCGAAGCACGGCACGGCGACAATGGCGACCAGGCTGGCAATGGTCACCGAAAGCGACGTGACATGCACGTCGACACCCTTGAACTGGGTGAGGTAGGCCAGGGAGAAGGTCTTGAAGATGTAGCTCAGGGCGTTGTAGCCAATAGCCACGAAGAACACCACCGCCAGGCCCTTGAGGTCGTTCTTGAACAGCGCCTTGAGCGGCGAGACCTTGGCCTTGGCCGGCTCCTGGCTCAACTCCTTGAACTCCGGGGTTTCCGGGATGCTGTTACGTACCCACAGGCCCACACCCACCAGGGCGATGCTGCAGATGAACGGGATACGCCAGCCGCCGGCCAGCAGGAACTCATTGCCATTGATGGTCAGCAGGTACACGGTCAGCGATGACAGCAGCAGGCCGAGGTTCAAGCCCAGCGCCGGCCAGGCACCCTGGCTGCCGCGCTTGCCTTCTGAAGCATGCTCGTAGGAAGTGACCGCCGCGCCCGACAACTCGGCGCCGGCGCCCAGGCCCTGGATGATGCGGATAAACACCAGAATGATCGGCGCCCAGATGCCAATCGAGGCGTAGCTGGGGATCAGGCCGATCAGCGTGGTGCACACGCCCATCATGCAGAAGGTCAGCACCAGCACATGTTTGCGGCCGAACTTGTCGCCCAGGTAGCCGAACAGAATGCCGCCGAAGGGGCGGGCGATAAAACCGATGGCGAAGGTGGAAAACGCCATCAGGGTCGCGGTCTTCGGGTCACTGTTATCAAAGAAGATCTTTGAAAAGACAATCGCCGCCATGGTCGCGTAGAGGTAGAAGTCATACCACTCCAGCATCGAGCCGAAGATGGTGGCGGCAGCGACCTTGCGCAGGCGTTTCTTGGTTTGTGCCGGGGTTTCCACCGTGGCGGGGTTATGGGCTTTTGCCGTCATGCTGTACTTCCTTCTCAGTCATTATATTTATTAGGGTGTTGCGAACGCGTTCAACTGTGGGAGCTGTCGAGCCTTGGCGGGGCTGCGATAGCGGTGGGTCAGGCGATATTTTTCTTGCCTGTGCCGCCGTCATCGCAGCCTCGCGGGGCGAGACAGCTCCCACAGGGGGTATTCAGTTGGGGGTGAACATGCGGTCGGCGATCATTTCGCCAATCGGAATGGCAGAGGTGGCCGCCGGTGACGGCGCGTTGCACACGTGCAACATGCGCGGCGTCTGGGCGAACAGAAAGTCGTGTACCAAAGTGCCGTCACGCATCACCGCCTGGGCGCGGATCCCGGCTTCGTAGGGCAGCAGATCGTCGAGTTCCAGGGATGGGCAATACTTGCGGCACTGCTCCAGGTAGCCGGACTTGAACAACGAGTTCTTCATTTCCACGCTGCCGGAGCCGAGGTTCTGCCAGATGGTTTTCCAGAAGCCGGGGAAGCGCGCGTACTCGGCCACATCCTTCCAGTTGACGGAAAACTTCTTGTAGTTTTCCCGACCCAGGCCCAATACGGCATTGGGGCCGACGGTGACGCTGCCATCGATCATGCGGGTCAGGTGCACCCCCAGGAACGGCAGTTCAGGGTCGGGGATCGGGTAGATCAAGTGGTTGACGATGTTGTTCTTCGACGCCGGCAAGCGGAAATACTCGCCACGGAACGGGATGATCTGGTGGTCGATATCAATCCCGGCCAGGGTCGCCAGGCGGTCCGATTGCAGGCCGGCGCACACCACCAGGTGCCGTGCCTGCCAGGCGCCATCGAGGGTGTTGACGGTGACTTTGTCGGTGTCTTCGGCAATCGCGGTGACGGTTTTTTCCAGGCAGATCTCACCGCCATTGCGACGAATCACTTCGGCCATGGTTTCGCAGACCTGGCGGTAGTCGACGATCCCGGTGGCATCGAGGAACAACCCGCCCAGGCCGACGATATTCGGCTCGCGGGCGCGCAGTTGCTCGGCGTCCAGGCGTTCGACTTTCATCCCGTTGAGTTGCGAGCGCGCATACAGCGCTTCCATGCGCTGCACTTCCAGGGCCGTGGAGGCCACCAGCAACTTGCCGCACACCTCGAACTTGATCCCATGTTCGCGGCAGAACTGTTTGGTGGCCTCGGCGCCGCGCTTGCACAGGTCGGCCTTGAGGCTGCCGGGTGCGTAGTAGATGCCGGCATGGATCACGCCGCTGTTATGGCCGGTCTGGTGCTTGGCCAGCACTGGTTCCTTTTCCAGGATCACCAGTGATGCGTTGGGCTGGCGCTTGAGCAGCTCCATCGCGGTGGCCAGGCCGACAATGCCGCCGCCGATGATGCAAAAGTCATAAATCATGTGGGGGCTACCTAAATCAATACATTTCAGTCTGCTTATCAGGTTGTCAGACTAATGTTCTTGTTAAAAAAACGGCGCGCCCGCAGGCACGCTTTATCGGTATGGGGCGATCAGTGGGTCGCGGGCAGCTCCAGTTGCAGGCGTTTGGCGGCAGCACGCAAATGCGCTTCGGCGGCAGCGGCGGCGCCTTGTGGGTCGGCGTCGACAATGGCCTGGTACAGCGCCTGGTGTTCCTGGGTGGCATCGGCCGAGCCGCTGGCAAAGCGCGAGGCCGAGTTTTCCCAGGCGGTCTTGCGCGCGCTGGCCAACTGGCTGCGCAAAAAGTCGTGGAAGGCGACGAAGTATTCGTTTTTGCTGGCGTCGGCGATGGCGCGGTGAAACTCCACGTCGGCGAGGGCAGCGGCTTCAAAGTCTGCGCGCTTGTCGTGCATTTCCTGCAGGGCCCGCTTCATGCGCTGCAGGTCGCCTGCGTCACGGCGTTGGGCGGCAATGGAGGCTGCCTGGGTTTCGATCCACAAGCGCACTTCGAACATTTGCGCGAGGTCAGGGCGCCGGCCGTTCTTTTCTGGAAAGCGGAACACCGTACCGGCCGGGGTCTGCGAAATAAACGAGCCCAGGCCACGCCGGGCGGTCAGTACCCCATCGGCCTTGAGCTGGGCAATCGCCTCGCGCACCACCGAACGGCTGACATTCAACTGTTCGGCCAGTTGCTGCTCGGTCGGCAGGCGCGACTCGGGCGCCAGTTGTCCGGAGTCAATCTCGGCCCGTATGGCGCTGACTACACGCACGACGAGGGAATCTGGACGCTGGAGCTCAAGCATGGCAAAACCTAGGTGATCAGGTTGTCAGACAATAGCTGTTACGATTTTCCCTTGTCAAGGCGCTGTGCTGGCCTGCAGCGTTTTCACCCGGCGCGCGCAGGCCAGCAGCAGAGCCAGTGCGACCAGCCCCGAGGCGACCCAGAACGCTAGGCGAAACCCTCGGCCAACCGCTGCGGGCAGCGCCGAATGGACATCGCCCATGCCCCAGGCAAACACCGCACCCAGCGCCCACGCGCCGACAATCAAGCCCAGGTTGCGCGACAGGTTTAGCCAGCCGGCAATCGTCCCGCGTCGATCCGCCGGCACATTGCCCATTACCGCCGTGTTGTTGGCCGCCTGGAATTGCGCGTAGCCCAAGGTGAGGATCCCCAGCGCACCGATGTAACCCGTGACGCCCAGAGGCATCAACGCCAGCACCAGGCAGCCGGCCAGCATGCACAGCAGGCCGCCCAGCGTGGTGGCGTAGCTGCCGCAGCGGTCGGTCAGGCGCCCGGCCGGTATGCCCGCCAGCGCCGCGATACACGGACCTACCGCCATCGCCAGGCCCATCTGCGCGGGATCGAGTCCTATGCCATGGCTCAAGTAAAACGGCCCGGCGACCAGGGTGGTCATCATCACCGCGGCCACCAGCGTACTCATGCCCAGCCCGGCGCCCAGGGCCCGGTCATGGAGTGTCGCGAAGACACTCAAGCGGGCCGCACCCGCTGGTTGCGGGTCTCTGTCGGCCTGTGTGCGTTGCACCAGCACAAAAGCGAGGGCGGCCAACGGCAGCATCACCAGAAACAGCGCACGCCAGCCAGACGCCGCAATCAGTGCGCCGCCGATGGCCGGCCCCAGGCCAGTGCCCACCGCCGACAGCGTCCCCAGCAAACCCATGACGCGACCGGTCTGCGCTTTGGGGACGGTGGCCGCGACCAGTGCCATGGTCATTGCCAGCATGATCGCCGCGCCAAACCCTTGCAGCGCCCGCGCCGCGACCAGCACGCCAAGGGAGGGCGCGGCACTGCACAGGGCACAGGCCACCGCGAAGACCAGCACGCCGGCCAACAGCAGGCGGCGATGGCCGAAGCGATCCCCCAGGCGACCGACACTCACCAGCACAGCAGTGATTGCCAGCAAATAGCTCAGCACCACCCACTGCACCGCCGCAAAGCCTGCCGCAAAGGCCTCGGCCATTTGCGGCAGGCCGACATTGGCAATGCTGGTGCCCAGCGAAGCCAGGAGCATGCACAGCGACAAACCGGCGAGCGCGCCGCGTGGGGGAGGGGATGTCATGGGGTTTCCTTGTTCTGCACCGTGGTCGTTGCCCGCACTCTAGGCTGTCGCCTAACATGGCGGAAGACGCATCAGTTGCACTCTATGTGTGCGTCAAACGCCTGATAAGGATTGCCGCCGTGTCGCTGCCTGACTTCAACCTGCTGATCACCCTGGACGTGCTGTTGGCCGAAGGCAGCGTCGCCCGTGCCGCCCAACGCCTGGGCCTGAGCCCCTCAGCCATGAGCCGTGCGTTGGCGCGGCTGCGTGAAACCACCGGCGATCCGCTGCTGGTGCGTGCCGGACGCGGCCTGGTGCCGACGCCCCGGGCCCTGGAACTGCGCGAACGGGTCGGCCAACTGGTGCAGGAGGCCGAAGCGCTGCTGCGTCCGCGGCAGGTCCTGGACCTCAAGGGCCTGGTGCGGACCTTCGTGCTGCGCACCAGCGAAGGGTTCGTCGAAAGTTTCGGTCCTGCGCTGATCGCCCATGTGGCCGAGCAGGCACCCGGCGTGCGCCTGCACTTTGTGCATAAGCCCGGTGCGCCGCTGCGCGACAGCAGCGTGGACCTGGAAACCGGCGTCGTCGATAGCAGCGCCCACCCCGAAGTCCTCACCCAGTTGCTGTTTCGCGACCGCTTTATCGGTGTGGTGCGCGCCGGCCACCCATTAAGCCAAGGCCCCATCACCACCACGCGCTACGCCGCCGGCCGGCATATCTACGTGTCTCGGCGCGGGCGCGAACGTGGGCAGATCGACCACGCACTTGAGGCCTTGGACCTGACGCGAGACGTGGCAACTATCGTCACCGGGTTCTCTACGGCCGTGGCCCTGGCGCAACGGACCGACCTGATCGCCAGCGTTCCCGAGCGCTATACCAGCGGCCTGCGTGAGGGCCTGTTCAGCTTTGCCCTGCCGGTCGAGGTGCCGCCGTTCAGCGTGGCGATGCTCTGGCATCCACGGCTGGATGCCGACCTCGCGCATCGTTGGTTGCGCGGCTGTTTGCGCCAGGTGTGTGGCGCAGAACAGGTACAATCCCCGCTGCCTTGATTGCGAAATACCAGGAAACAGGAATTCGATGTTCACCCTTACCCACTACACCAGCCCATGCCCCGAGCCCGTCAACAGCCAGATCTTGCAGATGGTGGTCGACTACCTGACCGATATCAGCTCGGTCGCCTTACCGCCGAGCAACCTGCTGTACAACATCTACCAGTATGCAATCGGCTACGAAGTGCACCTGTACCTGGAGGCGCTGGGTGGGGCCAAGGGCATTGCGGTCGAGCTGATTGTGGCGACCGATGAGCAGGATCCGGCCAAGGTCATCGGCTTCTTGCTGTACCTGCCGGTCAAGGACGATCCCGAGGCCTGCGGCGTGGCCTATATGGCCGTGCATGCCAGCCACCGCCGCCAGGGCGTGGCGCGGGCGATGATGGATGAGATGCTCAGCCGTTACCCCCATGGCGAATTGACCTGCACCGTGGAAAAAGTCCCGGCCTTTGAATCCATGGGCTTCCAGGTGCGCGGCGTGCGCGGGACTCAGGTGTTGATGAATACACGCGACTACAGCACCGATGGCCTGATGGGCGTGTTGGATGTGGCATCGATCTATAGCTCGCTGGAAGTGCGGCAAATCCACACCTACCTGCTACAGAAACACGGCAAGCGCGCGATGATCGATGCCGAGAAACAGCGCGACCGGCATTTCGACCAGATGACCCGCAAGGCCCGGCTATTCGTACAGAGCCGCTTGGCCTGACTGGGCTTCGAACTTACTGTGGACCGCTGGCTTTATGTGGCGAGCGGGCTTGCCCCGCGCTGGGTGGCGAAGCCACCCCAACAGCCTCACCATGCTCCGTCAGACACACCGAGGTGGTAGGTTTTGGGGCTGCTGCGCAGCCCAACGGGGGACAAGCCCCCTCGCCACAGGGGGCTTGCAGCCCCCTCGAGCCTACTGTGTGACTACTGGCTTTATGTGGCGAGCGGGCTTGCCCCGCGCTGGGTGGCGAAGCCACCCCAACAGCCTCACCATGCTCCGTCAGACACACCGAGGTGGCAGGTTTTGGGGCTGCTGCGCAGCCCAACGGGGGTGCCCCCTCGCCACAGGGAACTTGCAGCCCCTCAAGCCTACTGTGTGACTACTGGCTTTATGTGGCGAGCGGGCTTGCCCCGCGCTGGGTGGCGAAGCCACCCCAACCGCCTCACCATGCTCCGCCAGACACACCGAGATGGCAGGTTTTGGGGCTGCTGCGCAGCCCAACGGGGGCGATACGGCGTTCCGGCAAGCCCCCTCGCCACGACCGTGTCCATAACCACAATTGCCCCCAGGGCAAGATAAAGCCGGTCGGTTACAACAAAGGCGGGCTGTCGCGGAAAAGGTCATGGGCATCGAGCAACCGGTACGCAATCTCCGGCCGTTTCTCCAGCCCTTTGCGAATCGCTGCCGGAATCGACTGCCGCGTCTTGCGGCACAGCCCCGGCAGTTCATCGATCACGATCTGGATCCCGCGCATGCTTTTGACTTCGGTATGCCCTGGGGCGATGTGCACGCGGATGCCCAATTGCTGGTGCATCAAGTGTTGCATGCGTTCCAGGTCTGCCAGGCTTTGCAGGTTTTCCAGGCGTTCGAGCAGTTTTTTTTCTTCCTGGCGGGTCAATTGCAGGATGCGCTGGTCGGTACCGGGCGCATCGAGCAATTGCTCGCGCGCGCAATCACACACAGCAGGTGGGCAGGGTTGGCGAATTGTCATGATCACTCCCTCCCCACGCTGGTGCTGACGGCTCAGTAGGTCAGTTGCACGCCCAGGCTGCCCAGGGCGTTCCAGTACTCAGGATAGGTCTTGCCCACGCAGTCCGGGTCCTGGATCCGGATGCCCGAGACTTTCAGGCCCGCCAGGGCAAAGCACATGGCGATGCGGTGGTCGGCGTGGGTGTCGATCAGCGCGGTGCAGGCCGTGCCCGCCAACGCTGGATCGCTGGCCACCAGCAAGTCATCACCGATAATGGTCGCCAGGCCCGGGCGGATCTCGTTGAGGCCGTCATGCAGGGCCTGGACGCGGTCGCATTCCTTGACGCGCAGGTTGGCCAGTTCGGTGAAGCGCACCGGGGTGTTGTTGAACGCCGCCAGCACCGCCAGGGTCGGGATGGCGTCCTGCATCTGCGAGCCGACCACCGTGGCCGGCATCTGCGGGAATTGCGCGATCACGGCCTGGGCCTTGGCGTCGGGTTGGGTGAAATCCTGTGCGGCGACGCCCAGGTCGATGCTGCCGCCGGTCAGCACTTCGGCAGCCCACAAGTAGGTGGCGGCAGACGCGTCGGGTTCGATCAGGTAATCATGGGCGATGTAGCCGGTAGGGGCCACGCGCCAGGTGCTGTCGTTGACCACGTCCACCTGGGCGCCAAACGCGCGCATGCAGTCCAGGGTCAGGTCGACGTAACCACGGGCGCCGATGTCTTTGCCGGTCAACGCCACTTCGATCGGCGCTTCGCCACAGGCGGCAAGCATCAGCAGTGCCGAGACGTATTGGCTGGACAGGCCGCCATCGATCTCGAAGCGCTTGGCCTGCACGCGGCCAGTGCCGTGCACGGTCACAGGCGGGCAGCCGGTGGGGCTTTCAACCTTGATGCCATTGTGGTTCAGGGTCGTCAGTAGCGGGCCGATGGGGCGCTTTTGCATGTACTCGTCGCCGTCCAGTACCACGGTGCCTTCCACGGTCGCCACGGCGGCTGTGAGAAAGCGCATCGCGGTGCCGGCGTTGCCGAGGAACAGCGGTTGCGCCGGCAACTGCAGCTTGCCATGGCCGGTGACAACAAAGGTCACGTCATCCGGCTCATCGATGGTCACGCCCATCTGGCGCAAGGCCACAGACATATGCCGGGTGTCGTCGCTTTTCAACGCGCCGCTCAGGCGGCTGGTGCCCTTGGCCAGGGCTGCCAGCAGCAGGGCGCGATTGGTAATGGATTTGGAGCCGGGAGGCGCTACCTTGCCGTGCAATGGAAAGTTGGGCGGTGTCACGGTCACGGTTTTCTGCGAACTCAAGGTACAAGGCTCCTGATTCAAGGCGCGGTGGCTGGGAGTGGCCGGCTGGCGGAGACGAATAATCGACCATCCGGCACGCTAGGGTCAAATCATGGCGCAGGTTTAACCGCGCAGGCTCAACCAATAGGCATGCAAGGCCCTGGCCGCCGGTTCGATGCGGGCCACCTGTTGTTGATGGGCGGCCACATCTAGGTCGGCCGGCAATTGGAAGTTGTCCTGCTCGGCGCACCAGGAGATGGTTTCCAACTGCGCTGCCTGCTCGGCCGGCAGGGCTGGCCATTGGCTGATCGCGGCGCCACGGATATAGCCAAAGCACCATTCCTCGGCGAGGGTCAGCGGCAGGCCCTGGTGTTCGGTTTGTTCGAAGCGCGCCCGAAAACCCTGGGCGTCGCTGGCCAACTGCTGGGCGATGCCAGTGAGATGACGTGTGCACAGGTCGATGAACTGCTCCAGTTCGGCCTTGCTTTCCCATGCCGGGATCTGGTCGCCCCAGATGGCCGGGAACCAGATGGCAACATCCACCGGCGCCGGGCCGGACACCAGGGCGGTGAAGTAGCCATCGAACTCGGCCAGGTTCAGTACCGAGTTGTCGTCGCCGTACTTGAGCAGAATGTCTTTGATGAACTCGAAATCGGCAGGGGCGAGGGCTGGGTCGTGCATGAAAATATCCTTTGAGCGTCAAGCGCCGCAGATAAGGCGGCGTAAAACGCGGAGGATGGCGCGAGTCGGCGTTTTAATCCAGTGCTAGATCACCTTCACCGCCCGGCCAATCGCCTGGATCGGCCCGGTTGGCTTACCGGTCGGCGAGCCATTGGGGCCTTCCAGGGTCATCTCGAACAACTGGTTTGGCGCCAGCGGCGGCAGCTTGTCCAGGGGGATCGACAGGCTCTGCCCCGGTTTGACCAGCCCGAGGGAAACCGGGCCTTGCCAGTCATCACCCTTGGTCCAGAACTCCAGTGCCTTGTCCGCCGGTATCTGCATGACGCCCAGGGGGATCAACTGGATTTGCTGATCGTTGCTGGCCTGGATTACCCAGCCTGGGGCCTGGCTTTGTGGCGCCGTCAGCACCACCACGTAGGCTGTCGGGTTGATGGCGGCGGGGCGGGTCAGCAGCAGCGATGCCAGCACCAAACTGGCCAGCAAGCCGGCACCGGCCAGGCCACGCCACAGCGCGAGCAGGTTCCACCAGGGCACCGGCGGCGTGTCGCCCACGGCGTGATGGCCCAGGCTGCGTTCAATGCGCCGCCACAGGTAGGGTGAAGGAGCCACCGGCGCGGCCAGCTCGGTCAGCGGCAACAAGCGCTGTTCCCAGGCCTCCACCGCCGCGCGCAAGGGCGCATCGTGTTCCAGGCGTTGCTGCACGTGCAGGCGTTGCTCGGCCGCCAGGGTGCCCAATACGTATTCGCCGGCCAGGTCGTTCAATTCTTCGGGGGTCATGCCATGCACTCACGCAATGCCGCGAGGCTGCGTTTGATCCAGGCTTTGACAGTCCCCAGCGGGGTGCCCAGTTTCTGTGCGATTTCACTGTGGGACAGGCCGTCGACATACGCATGCAGGATGCAACTGCGACGCGCCGGTTCCAGGTGTTCCAGGCACTGGTAAACCTTGCCGCTACGGGCACGGTATTCGAAATGCTCGGTGCTGGGTTCAGCCGCCAAGGTCTGTTCATGCTCATCACTGAGCGCAACTTCGCGGCCCTTTTTGCGCATGACGTTGAGCGCCAGATGCCGGGTCACGCTATACACCCAGCCACGGGCCGAACCCCTACGCGGGTCGAAACCGCCGGCGCCGTTCCAGATATTGATAAACGCCTCATGCACGATGTCCTCCGCCAGGGCCGTATCCCGCGCAATGCGCTTGGCCACGCCGAGCAGCCGGGCGCAATCCTGTTCGTACAACTGACGCAAGGCTTGCTGTTCGCCGCGGGCGCAGGCCAACAGGCAGGCTTCATAGTCAAAGAGAGGTTCGGGCAAGGAGTGGGGCCGCCTTTGAGGGTCAAGCCCCGGCCGCGATTGGCCGGGGTGCTAGCGCAGCAGCTTAGACGACTTTTTTTGCCAGGCGCATCATTTGGCCGCCCAGAAGATGTAATCCGCCTGGTACTTCACCACTTCTTGCTGGCCTTTGTTGGCGGTACTGCATTCGGCACTTGGCGCCACGCCACCCTTGAGCGCGACGCGCTGGATATAGCTGACCCCGTTCATTGCACCCTTGCCTTCGGCCGGGTTGGCCTTGACCAGTTGATAGGGCAGGTTGCCCGCGCTGGACGGCGCCACGGCCAATTGCGTGCCGGTGACTTTCGAACCGTCCTGGGCCTGCCAGGTGGCGGGCGGGCCGAAGTAGGTGCCGACCTGCTTGCCGCTGCGATCATTGAGCACTGCCTTGGGGCCGACGAAGACCCATTCGGTCTGGCCGGCAGCGTTGGCCTTGTCGCGGCACTCGTAGGTGATTTCGCCGACACCGGTGGTTTCCATGGTCACCTTGTGGCCGTCCGGCACCTTGATGCTGTCGGGCAGGCTGGTCTGGGCAAAGGCCGCGGGCGCCGCGAGCAGCAGGCAGGTCAGGCAGAGCAGGGGTTTAGTGTTCATCGGTGTCTCTCCGTAGGGGTGAACAGCAGAGCAGCGTTATGGCTACTACCTGTACTACTCACGGCACGGCTGACTGGATGCACGGCGCGACAAATAAATCCATGAGACGTAAAAGGAATAAAGTCAGATCGTATTGATATAAGTCGTTATAAGAAAAATCGCTATGCTGCCGCCAGAATTTTATAAGGCCGCAGGTAGTTGTAATGGATGTGGGTAATTTTGGTTTTGTAGTGGCAGGCCTGATCGTTGGTTTTATCGTCGGCATGACCGGCGTGGGTGGCGGGTCGCTCATGACCCCGATCCTGTTGTGGTTCGGCATCAACCCCGCCACGGCGGTGGGCACCGACTTGCTGTATGCGGCCATCACCAAGTCCGGTGGGGTGCTGGTGCATGGCAAGAACAAGAACATCGACTGGACCATCACCGGCTGGCTGACCCTGGGCAGCGTGCCGGCAGTATTGTTGACGCTGTGGTTCCTCAAGAGTCTGCACACCGATCCCAGCGCGATGAACGAGGTAATCAAGCAGGCCCTGGGCGTGGTACTGCTGCTCACGGCCCTGGCGATTCTGTTCAAGAAAAAACTGTTGGCCTTTGCCCAGCACCATGCGGGCGACAACTACCATATGAGCCCGCGCAACCTCAACGGGCTGACAGTCTTCACCGGCGCGATCCTCGGCACCATGGTCGCCCTGACCTCCATTGGTGCGGGCGCGCTGGGGACCGTGGCGTTGTTTATCCTGTATCCGTTCCTGGCCACCAAGCGCCTGGTGGGCACCGAAATCGCCCACGCCGTACCGCTGACCCTGGTCGCAGGCCTAGGGCATGCGAGCATGGGTAACATGGACTGGCATTTGTTGGGGTTCTTGCTGATGGGGTCGCTGCCGGGGATCTACGTTGGCAGCCATATGTCAGGCCGGGTGCCGGATGAACTGCTGCGCCCGTGCCTGGCGGTGATGCTGGGGTTGATTGGTTTCAAGCTGGCGTTCTGACTGCGGTATGTTGTGGCAGTGGTGCTGTTGTGGAGAGGGGGCTGCTGCGCAGCCCAGCGCGGGGCAAGCCCGCTCGCCACAACAAACCCGCTTCCCACAACAAGTCCGCTTGCCACGATAAGCCTTATGCCTTACGCGATTTATCCAACCACTCCACCGCTGTGCGCCAGATACAAATCCCCAGGAAGTACGCCGACATCAACAACCACAGGCCCATGGTCAGCTTGTTGGTATACGGCTGGTCGATCACCAGCAACAGGCTGCACAGCAGCCACACCGTGGTCACCGCAATGTTGATCGGCATAAAGCGCTTGACCCGGAAGGGGTGCAGGAACTTCATCGGGGTCACTGTCAGCAGCGCCAGGCCAATCACCGTGGCCAGGGTGATCCAGGCGTCCGGGTCAATGATGTAGACACACAGCGCCACCACGTTCCAGGCAGCGGGGAAGCCCTGGAAGTAGTTGTCCTTGCTCTTCATGTTGACGTTGCAGAAGCAGAACAGCGACGACACCAGGATCACCGAGACGGTGAACAGGTGGGTGAAGTCCGGCAGGTCGATATAGCGGTAGATAAACAGCGCCGGGATAAACACATACGTCAGGTAGTCGATCACCAGGTCCAGCACCGAGCCATCAAAGCTTGGCAGCACGGTCTGCACATTGACCCGTCGCGCCAGCGACCCATCCACGCCATCTACAATCAATGCCAGGCCCAGCCACAGCAGGCAGGCCTTGGGTTGGTTCTCCAGCAGCGCCAGCGTCGCGAGGAAGGCCAGCACCACGCCGGTGGCGGTAAAACCATGGGCGCCCCAGGCTTTGAGTCTGGCTACATGCAGGGTCGATATCACAGGGGCGTTCTCCAAAAGGTGAAACACGGCAGCCGACGGCGATTGAGCGTCGAATCTGGCCAAGGGATGCAGGTATCGACCGGAAAGGTGGGGATAAGGTTCACCACCACGGCGTTAGGTTTAGCGTAGCAAGCGTTGACGGATTCGGCATCAGCCCTGACGGAACACCAGGGCCTTCAAGCCGCTTTGCGGGTCGATATCGGGAAATTCCGGCGGGTTTGCCAGGCGCTGCTCAAACCGCAGCCCTGGCGCTTCGCGGGTCACGCCCTCGATCAGGAAGTCTTCGCCAAACGCCGGGTCGTTCATGCAGGCCAATACTGTGCCCTGGGGCGTCAGCAAATCTGGCAGGCGGCGCAGTACGCGCTGATAGTCCTTGGTCAACAGGAAGCTGCCTTTCTGGAAGGACGGCGGATCGATGATCACCAAGTCATAGGGACCGTTGCCGGTGACCTTGGCCCATGACTTGAACAAGTCGTGCCCCAGAAAACTCACCTTGCCCAGGTCATGGCCATTGAGCCGGTGATTGTCGCGGCCCCGGCTCAGGGCGCCACGGGCCATATCCAGGTTGACCACATGCTCGGCCCCGCCCTCGATGGCGGCCACGGAAAACCCGCAGGTATAGGCAAACAGGTTCAGCACCCGCAGGCCACTGGCGTGTTCGCGGACCCAATTGCGGCCGTAGCGCATATCCAGGAACAGCCCACTGTTCTGTTTTTTGCCCAGGTCGATGCGATACAGCAGGCCGCCTTCGGTGATGGTCAGCTCCTCGACCATCTGCCCCCACAACCATTCGGTGGTGCTTTGCGGCAGATAGCGATGTTGCAACGCCAGGGTGTGGGCGCCGGCCTGCTGCCATTCGTCGCTGGTGCAGAGGTTGCGCAGCAATTGCTGCAAGGCATCCAGTTGCGGCGCCTCGGGCTCCTTGAACACCGAGACCAGCACCACGCCTTGCAGCCAATCCACGGTCAGTTGTTCCAGGCCCGGCCAGCAGCGGCCCCGGCCGTGGAACAGGCGCCGGGTTTCTGCAGGTACGTCGCGCAGGGCGGCGAGCAAATGGGTGTGGAGCAGGGCGAGGGCGTCAGGGGTCATCGGGCAGCGTCGATCATTAAACGGGCGGCATTTTAAACACAATTGCGGTGTTTCAGGTGGTTGAAGCACAACGTGCTTTTAATTGGCTGTGTTTAAGCATTTTGTGCTGCAAATCGCCCAGCAACCTATCCAGAACAGTCAAAAAATCCTTTTGGGCAGACATAAACTGGAAAAAACAGCTCGGAGGTGCCCATGAACGGTTTCGTAAAGACAGTCAATCAAACAGCCATTGACCAGCAGGAGCTCACCGAGTGGCGCGACGCCCTGGCATCCCTGGTACGCCACGCCGGCCCTGAGCGCGCGCGGGAGATCCTCGATATGCTGGCCGACGCCGGCAACACCCCGGCCATCGGTTGGAAGCCGCGCCATGGCACGCCGTACATCAACAGTATCGACGTGGATCAACAGCCCCACTTTCCCGGCGACCTGGCCACCGAAGAACGCCTGGCCTCGCTGGTCCGCTGGAATGCCCTGGCCATGGTGGTACGGGCCAACCAGGCCTATGGCGAACTGGGTGGCCATATCGCCAGCTATGCCAGCGCGGCGGACTTGTTCGAAGTGGGTTTCAACCATTTCTTCCGTGCGCGCCACAACAACGAGGGCGGCGACCTGGTGTTCTACCAGCCGCATTCCGCGCCCGGCATCTATGCGCGGGCGTTTCTTGAAGGCCGCTTGAGCGAGCAGGACCTGGCCCATTACCGCCAGGAGCTGGGCGCCGTCAAGGCGGGCGCCCGTGGCCTGTCCAGCTATCCGCATCCGTGGTTGATGCCGGACTTCTGGCAGTTCCCCACTGGCTCCATGGGCATCGGCCCGATCAGCTCGATTTTCCAGGCGCGCTTTATGCGCTACCTGCACCATCGCGGCTTGCAGGACACCACCGACCGGCACGTCTGGGGCGTGTTCGGCGACGGCGAGATGGACGAGCCGGAAAGCATGTCGGCCCTGACCCTGGCCGCTCGCGAAGGCCTGGACAACCTGACCTGGGTGGTCAACTGCAACCTGCAACGCCTCGATGGCCCGGTGCGCGGCAACGGGCGAATCATCGACGAACTGGAAGCATTGTTTGCCGGTGCCGGCTGGAACGTGATCAAGCTGGTCTGGGGTTCGGACTGGGACGCCTTGCTGGCCAAGGATGAAGACGGTGCGTTGGTGCGCACCTTGTCCCAGACCGTGGACGGGCAGTTCCAGACCTTTGCCGCCAAGGACGGTGCCTACAACCGTGAGCATTTCTTCGGCCAGAGTGAATCCCTGGCCAAGCTGGCGGCGGGCTTGAGTGATGAGCAGATCGACCGCCTCAAGCGCGGCGGCCACGACATGCTGAAAATCCATGCCGCCTACCATGCTGCGCGGCGGGTCAAGGGACGCCCTACGGTGATCCTGGCCCAGACCAAGAAAGGCTTCGGCATGGGCGAGGCCGGCCAGGGCAAGATGACCACCCATCAGCAGAAAAAACTCGACCGCGAGGCGTTGATCGGCTTTCGCAACCGCTTCCAGTTGCCCTTGACCGACGAGCAGACCGAATCCCTGAGCTTCTACAAACCCGCCGCCGACAGCCTGGAGATGCGCTACCTGCACCAGCGCCGTGCTGCCCTCGGCGGCTATGTGCCCAGCCGCAGCCAGAGCGCCGAGCCGGTACCCGTTCCGCCCGTGAGTGGCTACGCCGGTTTCGCCACCCAGGCCGAAGGCAAGGAAATGTCCACCACCATGGCCTTTGTGCGCATGCTCAGCAACCTGCTCAAGGACAAGGCCCTGGGCCCGCGGATCGTACCGATTGTCGCCGACGAGGCGCGCACGTTTGGCATGGCCAACCTGTTCAAGCAGATCGGTATTTATTCCAGTGTCGGCCAGCGCTACGAGCCGGAAGATATCGGTTCGATCCTCAGCTATCGCGAAGCCACCGACGGGCAAATCCTGGAAGAAGGCATCAGCGAGGCCAGCGCGATCAGCTCCTGGGTCGCGGCGGCCACTAGTTATTCGGTGCATGGCTTGCGCATGCTGCCGTTCTACATCTACTACTCGATGTTCGGTTTCCAGCGCGTGGGCGACCTGATCTGGGCCGCCGCCGACCAGCGCGCCCGCGGCTTTCTGCTCGGTGCCACGGCGGGGCGTACCACCTTGGGCGGCGAGGGCTTGCAGCACCAGGACGGCAGCAGCCACTTGATGGCTGCGACCGTGCCCAACTGCCGCGCCTACGACCCGGCATTCGCCGGCGAGTTTGCGGTGATTCTCGACCACGGCATGCGCCAGATGCTTGAGCACGATGTCGACGAGTTCTACTACGTGACCCTGATGAACGAAAACTACCCGCAGCCGAGCCTGCCGGCGGGTGTCGAAGCCGCGATCATCAAGGGCATGTACCGCCTCGACGGCAATGCCGGCGCCAAGGTGCGCCTGCTCGGCTCGGGTACCCTGGTGCGCGAGGCCCAGGCTGCCGCGCAGTTACTGGCTGACGATTGGCAGATCGACAGCGAGGTGTTCAGCGTGACCAGTTTCAGCGAACTGGCCCGCGAAGCGCGGGAGGTGGAGCGCTACAATCGCCTGCATCCGCTGCAAAGCCCACGGCACAGCCACCTGGCGACCTGCCTGCCCCAAGGCGCGCCAGTGGTTGCGGTGTCGGACTATGTGCGTGCAGTGCCACAGATGATCGGCTCGTACCTGGGGTCGAGCTACACCGTGCTGGGGACTGATGGGTTCGGGCGTAGCGACACCCGTGCGGCGTTGCGCGACTTCTTCGAGGTGGACCGTCACCACATCGTCCTTGCCGCGCTGGCGGCCTTGGTGGAACAAGGCAGCATGCAGGCGCAGGTGTGCCAGCAGGCCATCGACCGCTACGGCCTGCACACCGAGCGCGGGGCGTCCTGGACCCACTGACCCTCAAGCTAAACGAGGCACAAATGTGGGAGCAGCTTTTGTGGGAGCGGGCTTGCTCGCGAAGGCGGCGGGTCAGTCATCTATGCACCAACTGACCCACCGCCTTCGCGAGCAAGCCCGCTCCCACACAAGCCAGCTCCCACAGGGTTTTTCGGTGTGTTCTAGAGCGTGGCAATCAACGCCGGCCCAAATGCCTCATGCAAAAACTGCGGCGCGATGTAGCGCTGGTAATGCGCCTCCGACAACAGGAAAAACTCCCGATCAATCGCATCGCGCAAATCCGCCAGGTGCCGCTCACGAAACTCCGGCAGCAGCGCCAGGCCATAGGCATCGAGCCTGGAAATCACCCGCGCACCGCGGGCAATCAACTGATAGGCCCAGCAGTAAGGTGACTGGTGCGGCATAAAGCGGATCTTGCGCGCTTCCAACTGCTGGCGCAGGCGCGGGGCATCCAGCACTTGCAGCTTGCTGGCCATGACCTGCACCAGCAACTGTTCGAGGCGCAACCAGACCGCTTGTTTTTCCTCGGCGCTATAACCGTTCCACTGAATGACTTCATGGTGATAACGCTTGCAGCCACGGCACACCAGGTCGCCATACACGGTGGAGCACAGGCCGACGCACGGCGTCTTGATGGTTTGATTTGGCATAAACCGCGTCTTTCCTAATCCACGACAAAAGGGTTCATCGGCGCTCCAGGGCGCTGAACTGCTGGTTCAACCACTGATACAACTGGGTGACTGCCCGTGACATCTGCCCACGGTGGGGGCAGGCGAAACTCAAGGGGTACACATCACCGGGAACCTCGGGCAACAGCACCACCAAACGCTCGGCCTGCACATCGGCGTACACGTCCAGCCAGCATTTGTAGGCGATGCCTTCACCCGCCACCGCCCAGCGCCGCACCACGTCGGCGTCGTCACTGAACAAGGGGCCGGCAACCTGCACGGTCTGCTCGCCCAGTTCCCAGCGGTCATGCAGACGGCCGTTTTGCAGGTACAGCAGGCACGGGTGGCGTGTCAGGTCGTTGACCGATGCGGGGGCGCCGTGGCGCGCCACGTAGTCGGGCGATGCCACCAGCACCCGGCGATTCCAGGGCGCCAAGGGCAGGGCGATGTAGTTGGCATCCTCGTTCCAGCCATAGCGCAGGGCCACGTCCACCGGGTCGCGAAACAGGTTGGTGACCTGATCCGATACCAGCAAGCGCAAGGTCAGCTCAGGGTGTAGGCGGCGGAACTCGGTGAGCATCGGCAGCAGGATATTGCGCCCCAGGTCCGAAGGCGCGGCGACCTGCAATGTGCCCTGCAACGGCGCGTCATCGCCGCGCAAGCGTTCGCGGCCCAGGGCCAGCTGCTCCAGCACGCCACGGGCGGTGGGCAGGTACTGTTCGCCCTCGGCACTCAACCGCAGGCTGCGGGTGGTGCGGGTAAACAGACGCACCTGCAGTTCCCGCTCCAGGCGCTTGATGGCTGCGGCGACTTGCCCCGGCAACAGATTGGCCTCAACCGCAGCGGCGGTGAAGCTGCCCAGGGCGGCGCTGCGCAGGAACAGCCCAAGATCATCGATGCGGATCATTTTCACTCCAGGGATGAAAGTGTTGCTGCATTTTGTCGATTTTTCTTCGCGCTGGGAACGGTAAAGATATAAGCCATCGAGGGCCATCGCCCCTCATCAACCGTGAGTTCCCATGAAAGCAATCTCCTTTACCCAACATGGCCTGCCCATTGACGACCCGCGCTCGCTGATCGACGTGAACATCGATGCTCCCCAGCCAGGCCCCCGGGACCTGCTGGTAGAAGTGCAGGCCGTGGCGGTCAACCCGGTCGATACCAAGGTGCGCGCCGGCACTTTCGCCAAGGAGCCGAAAATCCTCGGTTGGGATGCGGCGGGCATCGTGCGCCAGGTGGGCGCCGACGTCACCCTGTTCAAACCGGGCGACGCGGTGTACTACGCAGGCTCCCTGATCCGTTCCGGCAGCTACAGCGAATTCCAGGTGGTTGATGAGCGCATCGTCGGTCACCGGCCGCGCACAGTGGATGCGGCCCACGCCGCCGCCTTGCCGCTGACTTCGATCACTGCCTGGGAGTTGCTGTTCGATCGCCTTGGCGTGACCGAAGGCGGCGGCGAGGGCGAGGTGCTGTTGGTGGTCGGTGCCGCTGGTGGGGTGGGTTCGATCCTGGTGCAACTGGCCCGCCAACTCACCCGCATGACCGTGATCGGCACCGCCTCGCGGCCCGAGACCATCGAGTGGGTCCAGCGTATGGGAGCCCATCACGTGATCGACCATCGCCGGCCCATGCTCGCCCAGCTCAAGGCACTGGGGGTTGATGGGGTCAGCCATGTCGCCAGCCTCACCCATACCGAGGAGTATCTGCCGCAACTGGTAGAAGTGCTGCGCCCCCAAGGGCGGCTGGGGTTGATCGACGATCCGGCCAGCCTGGATGTCATGCCACTCAAGCTCAAATCCCTGTCCTTGCACTGGGAACTGATGTTCACCCGCTCGCTGTTTGAAACGGCGGACATGATCCAGCAACACCATCTGCTCAACCGCGTGGCCCAACTGATTGACCAGGGGGTGTTGCACACCACCCTCGGCGCGCATTTTGGTGCGATCAACGCGGCCAACATGCGCAGCGCCCATGCCCTGGTGGAAAGCGGCAAGGCGCGGGGCAAGATTGTGCTTGAAGATTTCCAATGAACACCCTGATCAAAGCCCTGGGCTTATCGCTGTGCGTAATGCTTGCCGGCTGCGCCAGCCAACCTACCAATGGAGTCGCCAGCATGACCAAACCGTTGATATCCATCGCCGTACTCAAGGCCAAACCGGGCCAGGAACAAGCGCTCAAGGCCGGCCTGCTGGCCTTGGTCGAACCGACCCGCACCGAGCCAGGCAACCTGGACTACGTGCTGTTCGAACTGCGTGACGAGCCCGGCACGTTCTATATGCGTGAAGCGTTCAAGAACCAGGCGGCCCTCGATGCGCATTTTGCGATGCCGTACTTCCAGCGCTTTGCCGCCACGGCAGACGACTTGCTCCAGGAACCGCTGAAACTGATCTTCCTTGAGCAAGTGTCCAACTGAGGCCATACACCGCAACTGACTTGTAGGAGCGAGCTTGCTCGCGAAAAACGCCTAGGCGCCGCGTTTATCCGGGGTGCCTGGGTTATCGTTGACGATCTTCGCGAGCAAGCTCGCTCCTACAGGAGGTGTGGGGCGATCAATCCCAGCTCAACGCCCCGCCAGTTTGATACTCGATCACGCGGGTCTCGAAGAAGTTCTTCTCTTTCTTCAAGTCCATGATCTCGCTCATCCACGGGAACGGGTTGGTGGTGCCTGGGTATTCTTCCTTCAAGCCGATCTGCGACAGGCGACGGTTGGCGATGAACTTGAGGTAGTCCTCCATCATCGCTGCGTTCATGCCCAGCACGCCGCGCGGCATGGTGTCGCGTGCGTATTCGATCTCCAGTTGGGTCCCTTGCAGGATCATCTGGGTCGCTTCTTCCTTCATCTCGGTATCCCACAGGTGTGGGTTTTCGATTTTGATCTGGTTGATCACATCGATGCCGAAGTTCAGGTGCATCGACTCATCGCGCAGGATGTATTGGAACTGCTCGGCCACGCCGGTCATTTTGTTGCGACGGCCCATGGACAGGATCTGGGTGAAGCCGCAGTAGAAGAAGATGCCTTCCAGCACGCAGTAGTAGGCGACCAGGTTGCGCAGCAGTTCCTTGTCGGTGTCAACGGTGCCGGTTTCGAACTTCGGATCGGAGATCGAACGGGTGTACTTCAGGCCCCAGGCGGCTTTTTTAGCGACCGATGGGATCTCGTGGTACATGTTGAAGATCTCGCCTTCATCCATGGCCAGCGATTCGATGCAGTACTGGTAGGCGTGGGTGTGGATCGCCTCTTCGAAGGCCTGGCGCAGGATGTACTGGCGGCACTCCGGGTTGGTGATCAGGCGGTACACGGCCAGGACCAGGTTGTTGGCCACCAGCGAATCGGCGGTGGAGAAGAAACCCAGGTTGCGCATCACGATGCGACGTTCGTCGTCGGTCAGGCCTTCGGGGTTTTTCCACAGGGCGATGTCGGCGGTCATGTTGACCTCTTGCGGCATCCAGTGGTTGGCGCAGCCGTCGAGGTACTTCTGCCAGGCCCAGTCGTACTTGAACGGCACGAGTTGGTTGAGGTCGGCGCGGCAGTTGATCATGCGCTTTTCGTCGACAGCGACACGGGCGGAAGCGCCTTCGAGCTCGGCCAGGCCTTCGGCAACGTCGAGTTTGTCCAGGGCAGCCTTGGCCCGCACGATGGCGGCGGAGTCATTGGCGGTCACGGCGCGGGCTTCGATGGCAGCGGCGGCGCCGGCACCGTCGAGGCGGTCCATGTTGGCTTCGGTGGCATGGCCGGCGTTGGCGCCGCGGATCACGGCGGTGCCGGTGTCTTCGTTGTCGACTTCATCCCAACTCAGCATGAAATACTCCTTCCTGGTCTGTTCTGACGGCGTATGAAACCGTCCAGAAAATTCGATAATTACCGGCTTCGCACACTATGTAGTGGTCGGCTTCCTGGGTGGGCACACTATATGGTGTGTAGGAAATATGGTCAACGCACAAGATATGCGGTTTTCGGTCACTGCCTGGCGCAGGTTCAGCCATAACGCCTGGGTGGCTGGATGGGGCGCCTAAGGTCAATGTGGGAGCTGGCTTGCCTGCGATAGCGGTTCACCAGCCTCCGGAGATGGCTGACTGAACCACCGCTTTCGCGAGCAAGCCCGCACACAGGGGGCTTAGGCTTGAGCGATCATGCAAAAAAACCGTCTGTAGCCAACCGCCCACCCAATACCCGACCAAAACCATCGGCATTTCTTGATCGCCATCAAGCAGGTTTTACCCCCCGGCTTTCTATCATGGTCCCCGCCAAGCAATGAGGAAGCGACCATGTCAGAGACCTTCACCAAGGGCATGGCCAGGAATATCTACTTCGGAGGAAGCGTGTTCTTCTTCCTGATATTCCTGGCCCTGACCTACCACACCGAACAAACCTTTCCCTCTCGCAGCAATCAGGAGCTACTCACCGAATCAGTGGTGCGCGGCAAGGGCGTCTGGGAGCGCAACAACTGTGTCGGCTGCCACACTCTGCTGGGCGAGGGCGCGTACTTTGCGCCGGAACTGGGCAATGTGTTCAACCGCCGTGGCGGCGAGGAAGCGTTCAAGCCGTTCCTGCATGCCTGGATGAAGATGCAACCGTTGGGCGTTCCCGGCCGGCGCGCGATGCCGCAATTCAACCTCAGCGACCAAGAGGTGGACGATATGGCCGAGTTCCTCAAGTGGAGCTCGAAGATCAACACCAACGGCTGGCCGCCAAACAAGGAGGGCTGAGGGATGCGTACTGTCAATCCATATCTGAAATTCCAATCCCAGGCCGTGGCCAAACCCTACTTTGTGTTCGCCCTGATCCTGTTCCTGGGCCAGGTGCTGTTCGGTTTGATCATGGGCCTGCAATACGTGGTCGGCGACTTTCTGTTCCCGTTGATCCCCTTCAACGTGGCCCGCATGGTCCATACCAACCTGCTGATCGTGTGGCTGCTGTTCGGCTTCATGGGCGCCGCTTACTACCTGGTACCGGAAGAAGCCGACCGCGAGTTGCACAGCCCCAAGCTGGCAATCCTGCTGTTCTGGGTATTCGCCGTGGCGGGTGTGTTGACCATCCTCGGTTACTTGCTGGTGCCTTATGCGGCCCTGGCCAAGCTGACCCACAACGAACTGCTGCCGACCATGGGCCGTGAGTTTCTGGAGCAGCCGACCATCACCAAGATGGGGATCGTGGTGGTGTGCCTGGGCTTTTTGTACAACATCGGCATGACCCTGCTCAAAGGTCGCAAGACCACGGTGAGCATGGTGATGATGACCGGGCTGATCGGCCTGGTGGTGTTCTTCCTGTTCTCGTTCTACAACCCCGGCAACCTGGCACGGGACAAGTTCTACTGGTGGTGGGTGGTGCATCTTTGGGTCGAAGGCGTGTGGGAGCTGATCATGGGCTCGATGCTGGCTTTCGTACTGATCAAAGTCACCGGTGTCGACCGTGAGGTCGTGGAGAAATGGCTGTACGTGATCATCGCCATGGCCCTGATCACCGGGATCATCGGCACCGGTCACCACTTCTTCTGGATCGGCGCGCCCGAGGTGTGGTTGTGGGTTGGCTCGATCTTCTCGGCCCTGGAGCCGCTGCCATTCCTGGCGATGGTGATGTTTGCCTTCACCATGGTCAAACAGCGCCGGCGCCAGCACCCGAACCGGGCGGCCACGTTGTGGGCCAAGGGCACCACGGTCACGGCGTTCTTCGGCGCCGGGGTCTGGGGCTTCCTGCACACCCTGGCACCGGTCAACTTCTACACCCACGGTACCCAATTGACCGCTGCCCACGGCCACCTGGCGTTCTTCGGCGCCTACGCCATGATCGTCATGACCCTGATCAGCTACGCCATGCCCCGCCTGCGCGGTATCGGTGAAGCGCCGGATGCACGCTCGCAGACCTTGGAGATCTGGGGCTTCTGGATGATGGTTCTGTCGATGGTGATGATCACCCTGTTCCTGACGGCGGCCGGTGCCGTGCAAGTCTGGTTGCAGCGCTGGCAGGTAGACGGTGTGGCACTGCCGTTCATGGCCACCATGGACCACCTGACCGTATTGTTCTGGGCCCGACTGGCCAGTGGCGTGGTGTTCCTGCTGGGCCTGCTCTGCTACCTGTGGAGCTTCCGGCAGCGGGGCAAGGGCTTGGACTCTGCCGTCCCCGTGACTGCATGAGCGGTCAACGTTAATCCCCAAGAGGGCGGCCCGGCAGGTAGTGCGGGCCGTTTTTATGTCTGGAGCACTTCACATGGCCTTTACCCTTGAGTTGGAAGAGTGGGTCGGCAGTGTCTGGCACCGCTTTATCACCCGCCGCGCCAGTGCGGACTTCCCCGAGGCGCGGGTCGACCTGGTCGACCGCCAGCGCAGCCTGGCCCTGCTGTTCCGCGCCCTGGGCGGCGCCCACGGGATTGCCCTGGAGGCCGCCAGCGAGCGCGACCTGCTGCTGCGGCGCAACCTGTTGATGCGCATCGCCGGCACCTGCCGGCAAGCCCCGTTGGCCTCGTGCGATGGCCATCGCCTGCGCCTGCCGGCAAGCCTGGCGGTGTTTCCTTCGGCCGCCCTGAACCTGGAGTTGTACCGCTGGCTGGCGCTCCTGGCCGCACACGCCGGGCCGATGACCCACTGGGCCCGCGACAACCAGCGCTGGACCTGGCTGCTGTTGCAGCGTTACCCGGCCATGCTCCCCAGCTATCAGCGCCTGGTGGACGCCCACCTGCAATTGCGCCCGGATCCCGCCAGCCTCAACCCATCTGAAGCTGCCGTGGAAAAGGCCTTGCGCAAGGCCCTGCGCGAACCCGGCAGCATCCGCCAGTTACCCCGCAGCGAGCGCGCCGCCTGGCCGCTGCCCCTGTGGCTGTATCCACCCTTGCACCTGCACAGCCCGCAGGCCGGCGATCTGGATGACGAGGGCGATGACCTGGCGACCCGCCCCGGCGAACAACAGGGCGCGCCCAAACAAGCCAACCGAGTCGATGACAACAGCCGCGACGGCGGCCTGTTGGTGGTGCGCCTGGAAAACCTGTTCAGTTGGACCGAACACGTCGACCTCGACCGCTGGGCCGATGACTCCGAGGACGAAGATGCTGCCCGCGTTGCCGAAGACCTCGACCAGTTGAGCCTGTCACGCCAGCGCGTGCGCAAGAGTGGCGGCTTGAAGCTGCACCTGGATCTGCCACCGGCCGATGTCGACGACATTCCCCTGGGCGAAGGCATCAAGTTGCCGGAGTGGGATTACCGCCAACAATGCCTGCAAGCCAACTTCGTCAACCTGCAACTGATGCAACCGCGCGACAGCACGCCCCAGCCGCTGCCGGCACGCCTGCTGCCCCAGGCTGCGCGGTTGCGCCGCCAGTTCCAGCAGCTGCGTACCGATCGTCAATGGCTGCGTCAACAGCCCCAGGGCGCGGAACTGGACCTGCAGGCGTGGCTGGATTTTCATGTCGAGCGCCAGCACGGCGCGTGCGCCGAGCGCGGTCTGTTCAAGGAGCAGCGCCGCACCCGGCGTGACCTGGCCTGTTTGCTGCTGGCCGATTTGTCGATGTCCACCGACGCCCACCTCAACGATACGCAAAAGGTCATCGATGTGATCCGCGACAGCCTGTTGCTGTTTGGCGAGAGCCTGGCGGGCCTGGGTGATGCGTTTGCCCTGTATGGGTTTTCATCCTTGCGCCGCCAGCAGGTGCGCCTGCAACAGCTCAAGTCGTTCCAGCAACCCTATGACGACCACACCCGCGGCTGCATCCAGGGCCTCAAGCCGGGTTACTACACCCGCATGGGCGCGGCCATCCGCCACGCCACCCAGACCCTTGGCGCGTGCAAGCAACGGCGCAAACTGCTGTTGATTGTGACCGATGGCAAGCCCAACGACCTGGACTTGTATGAGGGACGTTATGGCGTGGAGGACACCCGCCAGGCCGTGATGCAAGCGCGGCGCCAGGGCCTGGTGCCGTTCTGCATCACTATCGACAAACAGGCCGGGGATTACCTGCCGTACATGTTCGGCGCCCACGGCTACACCTTGATCCGCCAGCCGGAGCAGCTGCCGCTACGCTTGCCGCAGCTGTACCGGCAGTTGACCGAAGATCAGTAAAAGTCCCGGGGCAGCCAGAAGAACATGGTGATGCAGAACACGGCCAGCCCCAGGCAGAACCATTGGAAACGTTTGAGTCGCCGGGCCTCAAGGCTGGCGGTGGAGGCGGGCAGGGGCATGGCGCAGCGTGCGCAGGCTGGCTGCGTTGGCGGGTTGGCATGTTGGCAATACAGGCACACACACGCGGCGCTCATTCAAATTGCTCCAGGCGCAGGCGATCAAGAATGGCGATCTGCCGACCGTCCTGGGTGATGATTTTTTCATCGATCAGCCGGCGAATGATCCGCGAGAACGTCTCTGGCTGGATCGACAGGTGCCCAGCGATCAACTGCTTGGCCATGGGCAATTCGAACGAACTGTCGGCGCTGTGCAGGCGCACCAGTTGCGTCAGCAGGTAGCGCACCACGCGGTGGGTGGCGTTTTTCAGGGACAGGGTCTCGATCTCGTTGACCCGCTGGTGCAGGCGCACACACAACTTGCCCAGCAGGGCGAAGGTCAGGCGGCTGTTGCTGTGGAGCAGGCGCATATAGGTGGCGTTGGACAGGCGATACAACTGCGTCGGGCACACCGCCTCGGCGCAGGCCACGTAGTTGGGGGTGTCCATCAGCATCATCGCCTCGGCGAAGGTCTGCCGCTCGCCGATCACTTCAAAGACTTTTTCCTGGCCGTCCGGGGTCAGGCGGTAGATCTTCACCGCGCCGGCAATCACGAAGTAAAACCCCTCGGCCGGCTCGCCCTGGCGGAACAATGGTTCGCCCTTGTCGACACTCAGCAATTGACTGCTGGCCATCAACTCATCCATCTGCTCTTCGTTGAGCGGCTCGAACAGGTGATGGCTGCGCAGGATCTGATGATGCACGCGGTGCAGGACCCTCGGTGCGTCGGTGATCATACAAGCCACAACGACAGGCCACTGGCCGCCGCCATCATCGAACCGAGGATCACGAACCAGGCGAGGGGCTGGATGACTTTTTTCATGGGGACTCCGTGGGGCAGGGTAATGACGGGATAACCGGGTAGAGCAAGAGCTGGGCCAAAGAGAGGGCGTTGCAGAATGCGGGCTGTAGCGTCACCAGGGTTTGAATAACCCTATCAATAAGGGTTTTTTTAACCCTCTAATGGTCATTTAAACCCTCATTATCAGCGCCGATCCCATGTGGGAGCTGGCTTGCCTGCGATGCAGGCACCTCGGTCTCCCAGTAAAACCGCGGCGATGCCATCGCAGGCAAGCCAGCTCCCACCCGTGATTGCGGTGGGCATAAGGAGCCGGCCCGGCCCTTGCAATGCCAATCCCGCGACGGCCCCCAGGATATTGCGCCGCCTCTGTGCCCTGCTTGATCTGCGACAAGGGCCGGGCGCGGGCAATCCCGGATGATCGGGCCGGCAATGACTTGAGGAGTGGTGGTATGCAAGTGCTGGATCGACGCAAGGCCATGTCGATAACCCCGTTGTTTCGCCTGGCTTTCCGGCCATTTTTCCTCGGTGGCTGCCTGTTGGCGTTGCTGGCGATTCCCCTGTGGTTGCTGGCCCTGGCCGGCGACGCAGGCTGGCAGCCGGCGGGAGGCTGGCTGGCGTGGCATCGCCATGAACTGCTGTTCGGTTTCGCCTTGGCGATCATCGGCGGGTTCCTGTTGACGGCGGTGCAGACCTGGACCGGTCGCCCCGGCATCAGCGGTACGCCGCTGGCGATGTTGGCCGGCTTCTGGCTGGCCGCACGCCTGGCCTGGCTGTTCAACCTGCCGTGGCCGCTGTTGGCCGTGCTGGAACTGACCTTTCCCCTGGCCGTCGCTGGGTTGATGGGCTGGACCTTGTGGAAAGTGCGGCAACAGCGCAACTACCCGATTGTGCTGGTGTTGCTGCTGTTGACCCTGGCCGACGCCCTGTCCCTGTATGGCTTGCTGCGCGGTGACGAAGGCTGGCAGCGCCAGGCGGTGTTGACCGGGCTGTGGCTGGTGGCGGCGATGATGGGCTTGATCGGCGGCCGGGTAATTCCATTCTTCACCCAGCGTGGCCTGGGGCGCACGCAAGCCGTGAAGCCCTGGCCGTGGCTGGATTACCTGTTGTTGATAGGCTCGGCGCTGGTCGCTCTGTTGTATGCCAGCGGTGTCGCGCTGATGCCCAGCCTCTGGGTTGGTTTAGTGTTTGCCCTGTTGGGGATCGGCCACCTGGTGCGCCTGGTGCGCTGGCACGACCGTGGCCTGTGGCGCGTGCCGCTGCTGTGGTCGCTGCACCTGGCCTATGCCTGGTTGGCGGTGGCGTGCCTGGGCATGGCGCTGTGGCACTTGGGTGTCCCATTGAACCCGAGCCTGGCGGTGCATGCGCTGACGGTAGGGGCGATGGGCGGCTTGATCCTGGCGATGATCGCGCGGGTCAGCCTCGGTCATACCGGCCGGCCACTGACGCCCCCCAAGGGCATGACCCTGGCCTTCACCCTGTTGAACCTGGCCTGCCTGAGCCGGGTGCTGCTGGTACTGATCTGGCCGTACGCCGCGCTGTGGCTGGCGGGCCTGTGCTGGACCCTGGGCCTGGGCGTGTATCTATGGCGCTATGCCCCAATGCTGTGGCATGCGCGGGTTGACGGCCATCCGGGCTAGGAGAACGGGAATGCTGTATTCGTGGCTATTGATTGTGCATCTGCTGGCGGCCATTGCCTTTATCGGCACGCTGTTCTTCGAGGTTTTCATCTGGCACCGCGCCCGTGAAGAGTTGGCGTGGTCGGCGCAGTTCACCAGCGACCAAGCCATTGCCCGGCGTTCGCGGCAGGTGCTGCATGGCGTGGTGGTGCTGTTGTATGGCGCGGGCATCGGCCTGGCCTGGCATTACCGCGGCGTGCTGGGCGCGCCATGGGCCAGCCCTTTTTCGGCGATGTTGAGCCTGAAGATCGTGTTGGCGCTGAGCATCATCGGGCATTACCTGCTGCTCGCGTACTGGTTGACGCAAAAGCGCCTGAGCCCGCTGCGGGCGGTATGGATTCGCCGCAGCATCCTTGGGCACATGGTGCTGATCGTGATCCTGGCCAAACTGATGCTGCGTTAAGACACCTCGATCCCTTCCTGTAGGAGCGAGCTTGCTCGCGAAAAACTCACGGACAACGCGTTTACCCAGGCAGCCCGCGTTTTGGTTGATGTTCTTCGCGAGCAAGCTCGCTCCTACAGGTCGGTCAGGCCTTCAGTGCGCGGACAAACAACACGTCGTTTTCCAGATGAATATGCTCCAGCAAATCCCCATGAAACACCTCCAGCCCGTGATACAAGGCCCGCCAGGTATTGCACGCATCGCTGGGCGGTTGGATGTGGTTGGTCAGCGCCTGCAACTGTTCCAGGGCCTGGCCATGTTGTTCGTGTTCAAAGCGCATGACCTGGATCGGCGGCGCAGCCTGGGGGCCCAGGCCCATTTGCAGCATTGGGAACAGCACTTGTTCTTCCTTGAGCATATGGCCCTCCAGTTCCTGCTCGATGTCACGCAGCAAGTCGGCCAGGCCATTGGGGCAGGCCAGGTGGTGACCGTGGACCTGCTCGACGCGGCTGGCCAGGCGAATCAGTTCCGGCAGTTGTTCGCGGTGGCGGGCGTGGTAGCGCTCCAGCAAATGGTCGATCAGTTGCGCCTGGGGCAGGGTGTCCGGGGCGATGGTGTTCATGGGGTTTCCTCATCAAGTGAACAGATGAAGCGGTGATTGCATGCCGTGTGCCATCGCCAACTTATTGAAAAATAGAAATTAATTTTTTGTAGTGGTCAGGATCACCCTGATGCTGCACGGTAGAACCGACCATACAAGGGTAGTAATGACCATGCTGCGTGAAAGTCTGTCGGCCGACCTGATTGTCGAATTGCCCAACGCGGTGCGCCTGCAACGCCTGGTGCAGACCCTGCGCGAATATTTCCATAGCGGCGCCGTGGGCCTGTTGCGCCTGGATGGCGACGACAGCCTGCGCCCCGTGGCCACCGTGGGCCTGGTGCATGAGGCCCTTGGCCGGCGCTTTGTGATTGCCCAACACCCGCGCCTGGCAGCGATCATGGCCTCCCGCGAGCCGACCTGGTTCGAACCCGACAGCCGCCTGCCGGACCCGTACGACGGGCTTCTAGACAGCCAGGTCGGCGAACCGCTGCCCGTGCATGACTGCATGGGCGTGAGCCTGTTCGTCGAAGGCCGGCCCTGGGGCGCGATTACCCTGGATGCGCTGCATGCCGGAACCTTCGATGCCAATGCCCGCGAGCAACTCAAGCGCTGCACCCTGCAGATCGAGGCGGCGGTGCGCGTCACGCGCCTGGAGCAGGAAAACCGCAGCCTGCGCCTGTCGCGCAGCGAACCGGTGGCGGGTTCGCCCAGCGTCGAAGACGGCGAGATCCTCGGCCAGAGCCCGGTCCTGCATCAACTGCTCAACGAGCTGGATGTGCTCGCCGACTCGGATTTGCCGGTGCTGTTGCTCGGCGAAACGGGGGTGGGCAAGGAGCTGTTTGCGCGGCGCCTGCATCGCCTGTCGCGGCGCAGCAAAAAGCCGCTGATCCAGGTCAACTGCGCGGCGCTGCCGGAATCTTTGGCCGAGAGCGAGCTGTTCGGCCATGTCAAAGGTGCGTTTTCCGGGGCTACCAGTGACCGTGCCGGGCGTTTTGACGCGGCCAACGGCGGCACGCTGTTCCTCGATGAAGTGGGCGAGCTGCCGCTGAGCGTGCAGGCCAAGCTATTGCGCACCTTGCAGAATGGTGAGATCCAGCGCCTGGGCGCCGACAAGCCGTTGCATGTGGATGTGCGGATCATCGCCGCCACCAACCGCCACCTGCCCGAGAGCATTCGTGAAGGGCTGTTCCGCGCCGATCTGTACCACCGGCTGTCGGTGTACCCGGTGCCGATCCCGGCGTTGCGTGAGCGCGGTCACGATGTGCTGCTGCTGGCCGGGCATTTCCTGGAACTCAACCGTGCGCGGCTGGGCTTGCGCGGTTTGCGCCTGTCGCCTGCGGCCGAGCAGACCCTGCTGGCTTATGCCTGGCCGGGCAATGTGCGCGAGCTGGAACATGTGATCAGCCGCGCGGCCTTGAAGCAACTGAGCCGTGGCGGCAATCGCAACCAGATCATGACCCTGGAAGCCGAACTGCTGGACCTGGACAGCGCCACCTTGGCGCAGGCCCCTGTCGTTCAAGCCCCGGCGCAGGCGTTCCAGACCTTGAGCGACGCGGTGGACGACTGCCAGCGCCAGAAGGTGCGCCAGGCGTTGAGCCTGTCGGGCGATAACTGGGCGAGCGCCGCGCGGATGCTCGGCCTGGACTCCAGCAACCTGCACAAATTGGCGCGGCGCCTGGGCCTCAAGTAGCAACGCTGCGACGCCATGCCGCGGCGCGCAGTTGATCGCGGTCAAGGTGCCGGGCGCCTCGGCTGATCAGACTGTGGCGAACTGACCGGAGGTTCGCCCCATGCCCCTTTCCCTGGCGCAGATGCGCCGCAACTACACCTTGTACGGTTTGCGGGATGACCTGGTACAGGACGATCCCCTCGTGTTGTTCGGCCAGTGGCTGGAGCAGGCGCGCAAGACCGAAGTGGCGCCTGTGGAGGCCAACAGCATGGCCCTGGCCACGGTCGATGCCGAGGGCCGCGCCCATTGTCGGATTCTCTTGCTCAAGGGCTTCAGTGCCGAGGGCTTCACCTTTTTCGGTCACTACCAGAGCGCCAAGGGTCAGGAACTGGCGAGCAACCCCAGCGCGGCCATGACCTTTTTCTGGCCGGGCCTGGAGCGCCAGGTGCGCATCGAAGGCACCGTCGCACGCCTGGCGCCGCAGCTGTCCGACGACTACTTCCATTCGCGGCCGCTGGCCAGCCAGGTGGGTGCCTGGGCGTCGCCGCAAAGCCAGCCCTTGGCCCATCGCGCCGAGCTGGAAGGGCGCCTGCGCGACGTCACCCAACGCTTTGCCGGCCAACAACCGCCGCGCCCGGCAGAGTGGGGCGGCTATTGCTTGCAACCCGAGCGCGTGGAGTTCTGGCAAGGCCGCCCCGACCGCCTGCACGACCGCCTCGATTACCGTCGCCACGACGGCACCTGGCAGCGCAGCCGCCTGGCCCCCTGAATCCGCCTAGAGGTACCTCCTCGGAGGAATAGGCCCGCAGACCTTTGCGGTGCAGGCTTGGGCCATTGCTCATTTATCCCGGGATTTTCACCATGGCACACCTGACTCAACGCAATTTTGTCTCACTGAACATCGCCGTCCTGACCATCAGCGACACACGCAACTTTGACAACGACACCTCCGGGCAGACCCTGTGCGACCGCGTGCAGGCGGCCGGGCACGAGTTGATCGACCGGGCGCTGGTGGTGGACGACATCTACCAGATCCGCGCACGTATTTCGCAGTGGATCGCCGACCCACAGGTGCAGGTGATCCTGACCACCGGCGGCACCGGCTTCACTGCGCGGGACAACACCCCACAAGCGGTGCTGCCGTTGCTGGACAAGCATGTCGAAGGCTTTGGCGAGCTGTTTCGCCAGGTGTCCGTGTCAGAGATCGGCATGTCGACCCTGCAATCGCGCGCCCTGGCCGGCATGAGCAACGGCGTGCTGGTGTGCTGCATGCCCGGTTCCCCCGGCGCGTGCCGTACCGGTTGGGACAAGATCCTGCTGGGGCAACTGGACAGCCGCACCGGGCCGTGCAATTTCGCCCCACACCTCAAGCCCCAGGCCGCGCAAGCGCTGGAACCCTGCGAGGCGCGGTCATGAGCACATCGGTGTGTGAAAGCGGTGAATTGATCCCGGTGGACGAGGCCATCGAACGTCTGTTGGCCCAGGCTCCACTCCCACCGTCCACCCAGCAGGTGAAAACCGCCCAGGCCTTGGGCCGGGTGCTGGCTGGCGATATTTTTTCCCCGGTCAACCTGCCGGCCTGGGACAACAGTGCCATGGACGGCTACGCGCTGTGCGCCGCAGACCTGCCGGCCGAGGGCGGCTACCTGCGCCTGGCCGGGCGGATTGCCGCTGGCGACGCCGCCGCGACGGCGTTGAGCAGCGGGCAGACCATGCGCATTTTTACCGGTGCTCCCTTGCCGTCCGGGGCCGACACCGTGGTGCCCCAGGAGCGTTGCCGGGTCTATGGCCAGCGTATCTGGTGCCCGCCCATGCGCACCGGCGAACACGTACGCAAGCAGGGTGAAGAGGTGACCCAGGGCGCCTTGCTGCTGCCGGCCGGCAAGCGCCTGCGCGCCCAGGAGTTGGGGTTGCTCGCGGCGGCCGGGCTGGCTCAGGTCAAGGTCTACCGGCCGCTGCGGGTGTGCCTGTTGAGCAGTGGCGATGAGTTGCGCGAACCGGGCGATCACCTGGCGCCGGGGCAGATCTACAACAGCAATCGCCACTGCCTGGCGGCACTGCTGCAAGGCTGGGGCGTGGAAGTGCATGACTATGGCGTGATGGCCGACGAACTGGCCGTCAGCCGCGATGCGTTGACCCTGGCCTCCTCGGAATGCGACTTGCTGCTGACCTCTGGCGGGGTGTCGGTGGGCGAGGAAGATCACCTCAAGCAGGCGATCGAGGAACTGGGCCGCGTGGACTTCTGGCGCCTGGCGATCCAGCCGGGCAAACCCCTGGCCTTTGGCGACGTGGCGGGCAAACCGTGGATCGGCTTGCCCGGCAACCCCTCGGCGGCGCTGATTACCGCGTTGGTGGTGGTGCGCCCGTTTCTGTTGCGCGCCCAGGGTGTGACTGACGTCACCTTGGTGCCGATGCTGCTGCCTGCCGATTTTACCTGGACCCAGCGCAACCGCCGCCGCCAATACCTACGGGCACGCCTGGCGCCGGGCATCGACGGCCAGGCGCGCATCACCCTGCACCCACGGCAAAGCTCGGCGATGTTGAGCGCGGCGTGCTGGGCCGATGGCCTGGCGATTGTGGAGCGTGAGCAGTTGGTGGAAAAGGGCGGCCTGGTGCGGTTCGTGTCCTTCGCCGAACTGATGCAGTAACTGCCTGCAGCGACACAAGTGCGATAGTTTTTTTGATGAGGATCAACCATGCAACTGGTCTGCCCGGCAGGGAACCTGCCTGCGCTCAAAGCCGCCGTGCGCCAAGGTGCCGATGCGGTGTACGTGGGGTTTCGCGACGACACCAACGCCCGGCATTTTGCCGGGCTGAACATGGACGACAAGCAGTTCGACGGCGCCGTCGCCCATATCCGCCAGCACCAGCGCAAGCTGTATGTGGCGGTCAACACCTACCCGCAGCCCAAAGGCTGGGAGCGCTGGCAACGGGCAGTGGATCGCGCCGCCGACCATGGCGTGGATGCGCTGATTGCCGGTGACCCGGGCGTGCTGCAGTACGCCAGTAGCCGCCATCCGCAGATGGCCTTGCACCTCTCGGTACAGGGTTCGGCGACCCATGCGGCGGCGTTGCAGTTCTACGCCGAGCGCTATGGCATCCGCCGTGCGGTGCTGCCCCGGGTGCTGTCGCTGGCCCAGGTCAAGCATGTGGCTGCCAGCAGCTCGGTGCCGATCGAGGTTTTCGGTTTCGGCAGCCTGTGCATCATGGCGGAGGGCCGGTGCCATCTGTCTTCGTACATCACCGGCGAATCCCCGAACCTGTGCGGCGTGTGCTCGCCGGCCAAGGCCGTGCGCTGGAGCGAAGACGCCGACGGCCTGAGCGCGCGCCTGAGCGAAGTGTTGATCGACCGCTATACCCCGGACGAACCGGCGGGCTATCCGACCCTGTGCAAGGGCCGTTTCATGGTCGATGGCAAGCGCTTCCACGCCCTCGAAGAACCCACCAGCCTCGATACTCTGGACCTGATCCCCGAGTTGATCGCCATGGGTGTGGAAGCGGTAAAAATCGAAGGCCGCCAGCGCAGCCCGGCGTATGTCGAGCAAGTCACCGGGGTCTGGCGCGCGGCGCTGGACGCCCACCGCAGTGCGCCGGAACGCTTTGTGGTCAAGGACCAGTGGCGCAGCGTGCTGGCCGGTCTATCCGAAGGCAGCCAGACCACCCTGGGCGCCTACCATCGTTCGTGGCAATGAGGAACCGCACATGAAACTCAGCCTGGGACCGGTGCTGTTTTATTGGGATAAGCAACAACTGGGGCAGTTCTACTCCGAGATGGCCAGCTTGCCGCTGGATGTGATCTACCTGGGAGAAACCGTGTGCTCCAAGCGTCGCGCGTTCAACCTCGATCAATGGTTGGGCCTGGGCCGCGAATTGCACTCGGCCGGCAACGCGCAAATCGTGCTGTCGAGCCTGACCCTGATCGAGGCCGCATCGGAGCTGTCGAGCCTGCGCCGCCTGTGTGACAACGGCGAGGTGCTGGTGGAGGCCAATGACATGGGCGCCGTGCAACTGCTTGCCGAGCGCAAGCTGCCCTTTGTCGGTGGGCCGGCGTTGAATTTGTACAACGGCCACGCCCTCGTGCAACTGCTGGACGCCGGGATGATGCGTTGGGTGCCGCCGGTAGAGTGCTCGGCCGCGCTGATTGGTGATGTGTTGGAGCAGGTGCGTGAACTGGGTCGGCCGTTGCCGGAGGTGGAAGTCTTTGCCTATGGGCATTTGCCCCTGGCCTACTCGGCGCGTTGCTTCACGGCCCGAGCGGAAAACCGGCCCAAGGATGACTGCCAGTTCTGTTGCCTGAATTACCCCGATGGCATGGCCTTGACCAGCCAGGAAGGGCAGGCGTTGTTTACATTGAATGGCATCCAGACCATGTCGGCGGATGTCACCAACCTGCTGGCCGACTATCCAGGGCTGGTGAGTTGCGGCGCCGACCTGCTGCGCCTGAGCCCAAGGGCGCAAGGCATGGTGGGCATCGTCGAAGCCTTTGATCGGGTGCGCCAGGGCGCCACGCCGCCGGTGTTTGTCGAGGGCTGCAATGGCTACTGGCATGGCCAGGCCGGGATGTTGCGGGTCGAGGAGGTGGGGCTGTGTTGAACCGCAAGCAATGGCTGCTCAAGGGCGCCGACCGCTTATTGCCGCTGATGCGCAAGGTGCCCTTTGTGGTGCAGCGCCTGGCGTTGCAACAGGCGTTGAACCGCTGCCTGGCCGAACCCTTGCGCGATGGCGGCTTTGAACTGCTGCGCGGGCGCTGGATGTGCCTGCGCATTCCCGACCTGGGCTTGCGCTGGTACCTGACCCTGGGCCGCGACGGGCTGCGCATCGCCGAGCGGGCCGAGGCCCAGGTGACCATCAGCGGCAACTGGCGCGAGTTTCTGCTATTGGCCAGCCGCCAGGAAGACCCGGACACCTTGTTCTTCCGCCGGCGGCTGGTGATCGAGGGGGATACGGAGTTGGGGTTGGGCCTGAAGAACCTGATCGACAGCCTCGACCCGGACGTGTTGCCGCCCTGGTTATGGCGCAATCTGGAACGGGCCGGTAAAGGCCTGGCGACAGGAGCTGCCTGATACCCCTGTGGCTAGAGGGCTGGCTTGTGGCGAGCGGGCTTGTCCCGCGCTGGGCTGCGAAGCAGACCCAACAAGATCGCTGAGTTGTATCAGAGAGACCGAGGGCGCAGGGTTTGGGGCTGCTGCGCAGCCCAGCGCGGGACAAGCCCGCTCGCCACAGCAAGCCCGCTCGCCACAACAAGCCCCCTATCCATAGCCAGCCCCCTAGCCACAAGCAAGCGCGGTGCTACCGATTCAGTGGTCCATGGCCTGCAAGATTGCATGGGCCGCTTTCACCCGTTCGGCATTGGGGTAGTTCTTGTTCGCCAGGATCACCACACCGATGCCTCTGCTCGGCACATAAGCGACATAGGCGCCAAAGCCGCCGGTCGAGCCGGTCTTGTTTACCAGGGTATTGGCGCGCAGCGGCTGGGCGGGTGTCAGCCACTTGACCGGATGCGGCTCCATGGCCATCGGCGTCGAGTTACCTTCGACCAGGGCGTCGACGCTCAGCGGGTAAGGGTACATCTCCCATCCGAGCCCCTGGGTAGTGTTGCCCACGGTGTAATAACCCGTATGCGTAGCGGCAATCGCCTGTTGCAGCGGCTGCTCCAGCGACGTCGGGTGCATGTTCAGCGCCATGTAGCGAGCCAGGTCGGCGGGGCTGGTCTTCACCCCGTAGGCTTCGCTGTCCAGTGCACCGGGGCTGACGCGCACCGGCTTGCCGGCCTTGTCATAGCCCTGCGCATACAGGCCCATTTGCGCCTTGGGCACCGTGAGATAGGTGTGTTTGAGACCGAGCTTGGGCAGTAGGGTCTGTTCCATCGCCACGTCGAAGGGTTGCTGCAGGCTTTGCGCCGCCAGATAGCCGAACAGGCCCAGGCTGGGGTTGGAGTACTGGCGCTGGGTGCCGGGGGTGAAAGCAGCTTTCCAGTGCTGGAAGTAGCCGATCATCTGCTGGGCATTGTCCGCCTCGCTGGGGAACTGCAACGGCAACCCGCCTGCGGTGTAGGTGCCCAGTTGAAGCACGCTGATGTGCTCGAACAGGCTGCCGCGCAAGGCTGGCAAATAGTCGCTGGCGGGGGCAGAGAGCTTGAGCTTGCCGGTGGCCTGGGCATAACCGGCCAGGGTAGCGGCGAAGGTCTTGCTCACCGAGCCGATCTCGAACAGGGTGTTTTCGCTGATGGGCTGTTGGCTGTCCTTGGCGGCGATACCGTAGTTAAAGTATCGGGCCTTGCCGTCTTGCACGATGGCGACTGCCAGGCCGGGAATTGCCTGTTGCTGCATCAGGGGCTTGACGGTGGCGTCCACCACCTGGCGCAGATTGTCGGCGGCCATGCAGTTGCCGGCGCCGATCAATAGGCTGAGAATCGTGACGTTGCGCACGTGTTGGTACATGATGAGGTCGCTTCCATGAGGATGATCGGGGGTATCACAGCCTGCGCAGGCGTGGCCAAGATAGGCAGTTTCAGGGCCCTGGACAACCGATGATATCTCGCACCAGTCATTAGAAAAATTTGGGTTTAAACCATGTTGCGTTCCCATCTGCCCCTCAACGCACTGCGTGCGTTCGAAGCCTCCGCCAGGCATTTGAGCTTTACCCGGGCGGCCATCGAGCTGTGCGTGACCCAGGCGGCGGTCAGCCATCAGGTCAAGAGCCTGGAGGCACAGCTCAACGTCACGCTGTTCAAGCGCCTGCCCCGTGGCCTGATGCTGACCCGCGAAGGGGAGACGTTGTTACCGGTATTGCGCGAGTCCTTCGACCGTATCGCCCAGACCCTGGGCCAGTTCCAGGCCGGTCACTACCGCGAAGTGCTGACGGTGGGCGCAGTGGGCACGTTTGCGGTGGGCTGGCTGCTGCCGCGCCTGGCGGATTTCCAGGCGCGCTACCCGTTTATCGATCTGCGCCTGTCGACCCATAACAACCGCGTGGATGTGGCCGCCGAAGGCCTGGATTACGCGATCCGGTTTGGCGCCGGCGCATGGCACGGCACCCACGCCTGTGAGTTGCTGGCGGCGCCGTTGACGGTATTGTGTGTGCCAGCGATTGCCCGCCAGTTGCACGGCCCGGGCGATGTGCTCAAGCACACGTTGTTGCGCTCTTATCGGGCCGATGAATGGAGCCTCTGGTTCCAGGCCGCCGGGTTGCCCGCCGACACCCTGGTGCCGCGCAGTATCGTGTTCGACTCGTCCTTGGCGATGATGGAAGCGGCGTTGCAGGGCAATGGCGTGGCCCTGGCGCCGGCAATGATGTTCTCGCGGCAGTTGGCCCAGGATGTGATCCGCCAGCCGTTCGACGTGGGGATCACCACGGGTAGCTATTGGCTGACGCGCCTGCAGTCGCGGGCAGAAACCCCGGCCATGCTGGCGTTCCGGCAATGGCTGGAGGAGGTGACGGCGATTGAGATGGCTTGAGCGGCCTTGTTGTGGTTGTGGCGAGCGGGCTTACTGTGGCGAGCGGGCTTGCCCGCGCTGGGCTGCGAAGCAGCCCCAATAAGACCGCTGAGTTGTATCAGATAGACCGAGGGTGCAGGTTTTTGGGCTGCTTCGCAGCCCAGCGCGGGGCAAGCCCGCTCGCCACAACCACAACCGCAACCGCAACACCAACATTACTGATCAGGCAAGGTACTTGCGGAACCAGCCCAACGTGCGCTCCCACGCCAGGTTCGCTGCCGCTTCGTCGTAACGTGGGGTCGAGTCGTTGTGGAAGCCGTGGTTGGCGCCCTTGTAGATATACGCTTCATAGGTCGTGCCGGCGGCCTTCAAGGCGCTTTCATAGGCCGGCCAGCCTTCGTTGATTCGTGTGTCCAGCTCGCCAAAATGCAACATGATCGGCGCCTTGATCTTCGGCACGTCCTTGGCGTCGGGTTGGCGTCCGTAGAACGACACCGCCGCGCCCAGTTCCGGGTAGGCCACCGCCGCTGCATTGGTCACGCCACCGCCGTAGCAGAAGCCGGTGATTCCCACTTTTCCGGTGCTGGCGTCGTGGTGCATCAGCCATTCGATGGCGGCGAAGAAATCATTCATCAGCTTGGTCGGGTCGACGGTCTGTTGCAGTGCCACGCCTTTTTCGTCATTGCCGGGGTAACCGCCCACCGAGCTGAGGCCATCGGGGGCCAGGGCCATGAACCCGGCTTTGGCCAGGCGTCGGGCCACGTCTTCGATGTAGGGGTTGAGCCCGCGGTTTTCATGGACCACCACCACCGCCGGGCATTTGCCCTCGACCTTGGCCGGGCGTACCAGGTACCCACGCACTTGGCCGGTGCCCTTGGGCGAAGGGTAGGTGATGTAGTCGGCCACGATGTCCGGGTCGGTGAACTTCACCTGCTCGGCCAGGGCGTAGTTGGGGCTCAGGGACGCCAGCAACGCCGATGCGGTCAGCCCGCCAAAGGTGAACAGGGCTGCGCGGTCGAGAAACTCGCGGCGGTTGATCTTGCCGTGGGCGTAGCCGTCGTAGAGTTCCAGCAGTTCAGGGGCGAAGTCTTTGGCGGTCAGGCGAGGCATCGGCAGGCTCCTATAGCGGCGTGTGGCGTTGAATGTAGACCATTGTCAGGCTTGCCGGCCATGGGCGGTGTCCGCCAGGCGCCCGGTATCGACCCGCACGAAGATCGAATCGCCAATCGCCGTCAGCACACCATCGGCGTACACCTCGCACACCACGCGGCTTTTGCGCCCGACCTCACCCTCGACCCTGGCGCGTAAGGCCAGTGGCACACCCATTGGGGTCGGCTTGATAAATTTGATGCCCAGGTTGCCAGTCACGCAGTCGATGCGCGGCAACTCGCCCGGTTCGCGCTGTTCGGCACGGTAGTGATAGGCCATGGCGGTCCAGTTGGAATGGCAATCCACCAACATGGCGATCAGGCCACCGTAGACCAGGTCCGGCCAGCCGCAGTATTGGGCCTCGGGCAGGTGCTCGGCGACGATATGGATGCCGTCCTCAGCCCAACGGCTCTTGATGTGCAGCCCATGGGCATTGCGCGGTCCGCAGCCGTAACAGACGCCGTCCGGCGCGGTGGTGTCTTGCAGGGAAGGGGTGTGCATCGTCGATCCTTATTGTTCTTTGGCCAATCCCTGAGCCTAAAGGCGCACGCCCCTAACGTGCAAACTTCTTCGCCCCGGCCACGCAGGCAATCACCGCGACGGTCACGGCCAGCATGCCCAGGCTTACCTGTTCATGCAGCAGGCTGGCGGCCAGCGCCAGGCCGAAGAACGGTTGCAGCAACTGTAACTGGCCGACGGCGGCGATACCGCCCTGGGCCAGTCCGCGGTACCAGAACACGAAGCCGATCAACATGCTGAACAACGCGACGTAGCCCAGGCTGAACCAGGCCGGCAGGCTGATCCCGACGAAGGAGGAGGGCGCCAGGAGTAACGTCAGCGGCGCCACCACGGGTAGCGCCACCACCAGCGCCCAACAGATCACCTGCCAACCGCCGAGGGTGCGCGACAGCTTGCCTCCTTCGGCGTAACCCAGCCCGCAGGCCAGCACGGCCAACAGCATCAGCAGATCGGCGATGGGCGCGGCGTTCAAGCCCTGCGCCAGGGCATAACCCATGACCAGCAGGCTGCCGAGGATCGAAAACAACCAGAACACCGGCCGCGGCCGCTCGCCGCCGCGCAGTACGCCGAACACGGCAGTGGCCAGGGGCAGCAAGCCGATAAACACGATGGAATGGGCGGACGTCACAGACTGCAAGGCCAGCGCGGTCAGGAGCGGGAAACCGAGCACCACGCCGAGGGCGACAATCAGCAACGGTGCCCATTGCTCGCGCGTCGGCCGCCTGGCCTTGAGCAGCCACAGCAGGCACAGGCCCGCCATGGCGGCGAGAGTGGCCCTGGCCACGGTGAGAAACACCGGGTCGAACTCCAGCACCGCGACCCGCGTGGCCGGTAGCGAGCCGCTGAATATCAGCACGCCAAGCAAGCCATTGATCCAGCCGCTGCGGCTGTGTTGGGCAGTGATAATCCGGGAAGTCTGTTCCATGCAGGGCGTGCTCGATAAGTGAGGGTTGCGTGACCGGCATCCTAGGACTGAAGATTGGGGCAATCAAAAAATTGTCATGGATACATCGCCCATGCCCCGTGCCCGTTACAAAACCTTGGTGGACGCCTTTGCGCGGGATATCCGTGCTGGCACCCTGGTGCCCGGCACCCGCCTGCCGACCCACCGCCAATTGGCGGCCAGCCACGGCCTGGCGCTGGTCACGGCCAGCCGGGTGTACAGCGAACTGGAGGCCATGGGCCTGGTCAGCGGCGAGACCGGACGCGGTACGTTTGTACGTGAGATCGCCCTGGCGCCGGGCCAGGGCGTTGGGCAGGTTGCCGTGGCGGCGGGCATGGTTGACCTGAACTTCAATTATCCGTCCTTGCCGGGCCAGGCTGACCTGCTGCGCACTGCGTTCCGCCAGTTGGCGTTGTCGGGCGATCTGCAAGCGCTGTTGCGCTACCAGCCCCAAGCCGGGCGCTTGCACGAACGGGCGGCGATGGCGCGGCATCTGCTGCACCGCGGTTTAAGCGTCGCGGCCGAGCAGGTGTTGGTGGTCAGCGGCGCGCAGCATGGGTTGGCGGTCAGCATGATGGCCAAGCTCAAGCCGGGCGATGTGGTGGCGGTGGACGCACTGACCTATTCGGGGTTCAAGGTGCTGGCCGAGACGCTGCACCTGGAGACCGTCGCGATCCCGGTCACGCCCCGTGGTCCTGATCTTGCTGCGCTTGAACAGGTCTGTCGGCGGCGCCCCGTGCGGGCGCTGTATTGCATGCCGACATTGCACAATCCCCTGGGGTGGGTCCTGGACCTTCAAACGCGCCAGCAACTGGTGCGCATCGCCCGTGAGCATGGGCTGATTCTATTGGAGGACGCGGCCTACGCCTTCCTCGCCGAACACGCGCCGCCACCGCTGGCGCAGTTGGCGCCGGAGCGCACGCTGTACATCGGTGGCTTGTCCAAGAGCGTTGCCACGGGCCTGCGCGTCGGATTCGTGGCGGCGCCACTTGAGTGGGTGCCGGCCCTGGAGCGCACGATCATGGCCACCGTGTGGAATGCGCCTGGGGTGATGACGGCCATTGCGGCGGGCTGGATCGACGATGGCACGGTGCTGCAACTTGAGGCGCAAAAGCGCCAGGACGCAAAGGCCCGGCAGGCATTGGCGGCCCAGGTGCTGGCGGGGCTGGACTACATTGCCCATCCCGCGTCGTATTTTTTATGGTTGCCGCTGGGGGAAGACGCGCGGGCCGATCAGATCACCATGGCGCTGGCACGGGAGAATATTTCGGTGTCTGGCGCAGAGCCCTTTGCGGTGTCCGAGCATGTGCCCCATGCGATTCGCCTGGCGCTGGGGTCGGTGGACAAAAACGCGCTGCGTGCAGCGTTGCTGAGGGTGCGATGGGTGGTGGCGGGTTATTGAGATTGGCCGAGGGGCGTAAAGCCCGTTCGACCCTCGCTCGCCGTGGCGAGGGTCGAACGGTGCACGGTTCGGCCGTTAGGCATTGATCCAGGAGTGTTCAGCGCCAATCTTGACTTTGAACTGGTGGTACAGCGGCATGTAATGCTCCTTGGCCCTTAGCACCTGTAGGCCGAGCAGGTCGGGTGGGGTAATGCCTTTGCTTTGGTAGTAATTGCGAGCGTTGGCTTCGATGTTGACAATTGGCCCGGATGAGACGAGCTGCCCGTCGACGAGCTTTGATTCTTTGGTGATGCCATCAAAGCCCAGGTCGTACATGTCCGGTCGTTTCGATTTGAGGGTGTCATTGAACAGGTTGGGGCCCACCGTATCGAAAATCTTGCGCTCATAGGCAGCGAATTCCGGGGTGTATTGCACCTGACCATCGGCCCCTCTGGAAACCGTGGGCCGATTAGCGGCGAAATAGGCCTTGTTCTCGGCAAATCGTTTGTCCATATCGGCGATCACCTGGCTAATCACCGGGTTGCCAGGTTGCGTTGCAAAGTTGCTGGTGTTGTAGAACGGTTTGTAGTCCGTAAGGCTATGGGCAACAGGCCGATTAAGGAGGACGTCATTCGCTCCGGCATTCAATACGGTACTGCCGATGTTGGCTTGGATCACATCATCGGTATCGAGATAAATGCCGCCGTATTTGTTCATGATCGGATAGCGCGCGACATCCGAGGCCGCCGCCAGGTTTTTGCCTTGTCCTTGGCGAAAGTAGTTGTACATCTCACCATTTTTCAGTTGCTTGAACACCTCATCGTCATTGAGGTTCATCACGGTCAGGCCAGGGGCTTTGCGCTCCAGGTCAGCTTTTATTTTTTGAAAGATGGCGGGGGTGTCGGCATCCACGTGCAGGATGGATTTGTACCCCGGGGCCTTGGCTGCATTGTTGGCCATGTTTTTCACCAGGTTTGGTGGGATATCCTGCCCGGCCCAAAAATAGTGCAGCTGTTGGGGCAGGGGCTTTATATCTTTGGGGATGGAAACCGTTGTCGGCGCGGCAACATCTACAAACTTGAAGTGATGGGCGTCAGTCTGCTTGGCCTTTTTCAACTCACTGAACGGCCCCCGCTGCCATTTGCCTTTGCCACTTCTCCAGAAATACGTAGCGCTGTGCGCCTCAATGCCGGTCGAGACGTTGGTGGCTTTCCATGCACCGGCTGAACTGTCGAAGGTGACGCTATGGTCCACGCCCTTGTAGTTGAGCGAGTAGGGGGAAAGTGGATTATTGGTGACTTTGATGTCGTCTATCGGCACGACATAAGTGCTGTCTCCAAGCTTCCAGGGCGTGGGCGCATTTCCCGCACCGCCGAGCAGACGCTGGCTGCGTGAGGTGGGTTCCCATCCGCCGGCACCGAGGTCCCGCACGGGGATATCCGGGCCTGCGCCGCCCGCGTGACGGATCACGCGCTGGCCTTCGCTCAAACGCGACTCATACAACTGCCCATCGACTTTTACATATTCCTTGCGGCTGCGGCCCACATAGATATTGCTCTGTGGGCCCTTGAGCTGGAGCTCGTCTAGCGCGATATGTTTGGCTTCATAACCCAATAAGTCGGTGTTGAGCGATCGCACCTCGCCATTGGCGGCCACCTGATTGGCTTTGAAGTCTTTTAGCGGCGGGCCGAAGGCGCGTTTTTTCAGCGTGTCGTATTGATGCCAGTTGCCTTGGAACATCACCACCGGGCCCTCAACCGTTTCTTGCCCAACCTTGAACGTGCCGGTGGCCGCCAAACCATGCTCTTGGCTTGCCGCTTGGGTGCCATCCTGGCTGCCGATAGCACGCAGGCTGTTGGGGTCATTTGCCTTGGGGGTATCCACCGCAAATTTTTCCAGGGCTTTGCCGTAGGCCTGTTTTGTACGTGGGTCAAAGGCGTACCACTTGTGGGTCACCTCATCGAATTTAGCCAGGGTTCTGCTTTCAGCGGCGCCATTGAGCGCCTTGTAAGTGCCTTCGGCCAGGTCGGGTTTTTTGGCCAGTTCAAGCAGATTGATGCTGCGGTAAGAACCGCGCAGGGATTTAACTCCCTTGTGAGCGGTACGCCCCAGGCTCACCACGCCGCGGGCCAAGTCATCCACACCGCCCAATGGGTTGAGCGCGCCGATTGCCGCCCGGCCAAGGATCTTGCCGGTGTTGGCAACTTTTGAAAGGGTCGAGGCCCCGACAGCCAGCGCTTTCGCGCCTTTGGCCGCAGCCCCCAGGCCCACGGCGAAACCGAAGATATCAAAGGCCAGGTCGACAATGCCGTTACCGACTTTTCCGTCGATAAAGTTCTTTATCGCGGAGCGGAACGGGATCAGATTCAACGCCACTTCTTCAAGGATTTTGTACGCCGGTACTTCTGTCTGAAAGGTTGTTGCGCCTTTGGCGTAGGCCTCGACCGCCGGCAGTTCCATATCGGTGATTATCGCATCGGCAATGTACTGGGTCCTGGGACTACTGAAACTGTTGGGTGCGCTGTGTGCCGCTGGCTGTTCACCTGTTATTGCGGGCGAAGATTGCCCCATCGGTGTGACCGTATCAAAGCGTTTACCTTCCGGGGAGAGCACAACGCCGCTGCGGGGCTCGAACTCCTTGTAGGCCTGGTCTGGCCGTCGAGTCACCGTGCCTTTCAACCGGTCGATGGCGTAGGTCATGACCTTGCCATTGCGTTCGGTCTTGACCAGCAAAACACCTGGTTCCACACGAATCGGTTGATTGACGTGGTAGTAGCGTATTTCCTTGCGGATGGATATTTTGCCGAACTCCAGGTTCTCCCGATCTTCCAGCGGCAGTTTCGAGATAAGCAGCTTTATCTGCGCCGACGTAGTTTTTTTGACGGTGTGGGCGTAATCAGCAAATGTCTTTTTGAAGATTTCCAGAGGGCGCGGCAGGTCTTTGAGCTTGGGTAAAACCTTGTTGAAGTCGACTGCACTCGAGGATGAGACCCAGGCCGCCGGTCGGCCGTCACCGGGAATCTTGACTTGGTCAAGTGTCACAACCTTCACAACATCCCGGCCAAATTCGCCCCAGTTATCGGCCGAGACCGGCGCGCCAAGCAGTGCGCGGCCATCGATATACAGATCCAGTATCGAGTAGGGGCCGGGAAAGAACCTGCTGGATGGCTGCGAGTCGATGCATTTTTTTTCGAACAGTGCCGGGTCCATGTCCGGCAGCGCTTTCTTCAACTGCTCCAGGGCTATGGCCTTGGTCGTAGGCATCTCTGAGGGGGGCGATTCGGCGGCTTCGCGTAGCTCGCGAACCTGCGCATTGAAGGCCTCGCGCACGGCATCGACTTCGGCTTTGGTCACGGGGTAACGCATGCCGTTGGCGACTCCCCAGTCTTTGATCGCTTCGTTCTGCGCGGCATATTCAACCTGGCGCTCTTCATCGGTGATCGGCGCTGTCTCGGCTTCGAGCATGACTTGCGCGTAGGTCATGGTTGCCGTTGCCCCTGGCGCTTTTGCTTCAATGCGCGCGGTCGCTGTGACGAAGCTGACCCAGCTGTGGGTGCCCACCACCACCTGTTTGGGAATGTCCTTGACCAGGAAGGCGGGCGCCCGGTTGGCCAGTAACAAGTGCGCCTGGACCAGGGCCTTCTCCGGCGACGACGCTCGGTCGACGTCGAGCAGGTGGGCAGCCAATTCCTCGATGATGGTGGCGGGCGACTTGCCGGTATTGGCCGGCGAGATCAGTCGGTAACCCTGGATCTCGCTGGGCGGTTTACCCGTGCCGCTGTCCAGCTCCTCGTTCATCGCCGCCAGGGTCCAGTCGTTGGCAGTGCCTTTGATGCTGCGCGCCTCGAATGTGGATGCGATGGCGTTCCCCAGTTGCTGGCCCCTGGGCGAATTGATCAAGTTGGCAATCAACAGGCGTGGATTGCGCAGCTCTTCAGGGGTGATCGGTCGGTTGTTCAGCAGATAGTCGAGCACGCTCCTGAAGGGCGATAACGAGACATTGCCGAACTTGCCGGCGCTTATGTCCGTGCGCAGTTGTGCCTGGCTGTCTTCGTCAAGAGGGGCGGGCCAGGCCAGCGCACCGCCCAGGTTGCCATGGGGGGCAGCCTGGGGGGGCGGGGTGCCGAGGGCAGTTGCCAGGTTTTCCAGTTGTTGGTGGGTGGTGGGGATATCCCAGCCGTGATCCTGCAGCAATTGCAGCAGGCTGATCTCATTCCAGGTGCCGCGATTGGCGGGCTGATAGCTGCCGTCGAATGACAGGCTGACGGTCCTGTTCTTCAATTCGTCTTCGATTTGTCCGGCACTGTGGGCGCCGTCTTTTACGGTGGTCGCCAGGTGACGCAGTTGGTTGCTGGCCTGGCTGCGGTTGTAGACGTCGCCCAGGTAGGCCTTCTGGACCTGGAGCGCGTTGTCGCTGCGCGCTTGAATCAACGTGCCTGCGGTTGCCGGATCAAGTTGCTTGAACCCTTGAGCCCGGTCTATCTCTTCTGCACGCCGGCGCATGGACGGCCCGGTCAGGTTCTGCGGCTCATTGTAAAAATTGCCCACGAGCGAATAGGGAACCGGCTGGTCAACGTCGCTTAGCGGGGGGGTGAAGGTGGTATCGCCGTGGCCGGCATCAATCACCCGTGCGGCCTGCAGGATTGGCCCGCTGATCGCGGCCCAGTGCCTGTCGTCTTGCCCAAGGGTGTGACGCTTTTGTTCGGGATCAAGATGACGTCGGCGCGTGAAAGAAATTTCGCCGGTATTCAGATTGAGGGTGATGGAGTCCGGGCTGATGCCTTTTTCGTCCATCCACTGACGCACGTCGGGGGATTTGAAGGTGTCTCGCAAGTGCGCCCACCACTGGCCGAAGGTGGAGTCTGGCGCAATGGTGTTGATCGTGACATTTTTCTCGCGATTGGCGGCCAGGATCAGCGCCGAGTGGTACTCCATGGCCAATGCGCGATCACCTTCAGCGCGCGCACTTTGGGGCGATTGCGCCGGCGGTGGGGCATCACGCTTGGGTCGAGCGAGCGTCAGCGCCTGGGCAGGATTGGCTAAGGCGAGCGGGTTGGAGTGTGCGGGGAGGCGATTGGAAACAGTGGTCATAAGGTCTGCTGCCTGAAGGTACGAGAAGGGGCTACGGCGGTTGTGGTCTCAACCGTGTGTAGCGATTTCCCGCAGGTTGATTCCCTCGCTCGGCCAACAGACCATTTGCCTTATGTTTCATGGGATTGTTCTGAAGCAAAAAAAAACCTGGTTTTCAACCGCTGCAATCGAGCGTTGAAAACCAGGGATCTACGCGACACCTAAACCCTGCGTGTAGCTCAGAAGCTCCAGCGCGTGGTGAGCATCACGTTGCGCGGGTCACCGTAATAAGCGGTGTTATAGAAGCCGATGTTGGTGTAGTACTTCTTGTCGAAGGCGTTGTTCAGGTTCAGGGTCGCCGATAGATTCTCGGTCACCTGATAACGCGCCATCACGTCCACCAGCCAGTAGGCTTCCTGGGCAAACTCTTCATTTTTGCTTTTGTAGCGGTTGTACAGCTCTTGCCAGCTGCGACTCTGCCAGCGCGCACCACCACCTACGGTCAGGCGGTCCAGGGGGCCCTTGAGTTTGTACGTGGTGTAGAAACTGAGCTGGTCCTGCGGCTCCCAGGTCGAGACTTTCTTGCCGCTTTCGTCGCGGATGATCTTGTGGGTGTAACCGGCCTGGGCCTGCCAGCCGGGCGCCAGTTCCCCGGACATTTCTGCTTCAAAACCCTTGGTCTTGGCTTCGATGCCCTTGGAGGCATAACCCACGGACGGGTTGGTCGGCGCGGCGTTGTATTCGGCGTCGGGTTCTGCACGGTTGCTCTGGTGTACTTCAAAATAGGCCAGGCTGGTATTGAGTCGGCCGTTGAAGAATTCACCCTTGATACCGCCCTCGTAGTTCTTGCCTTCGGAGGGCTCCAGCAGCTTGTTGTTACGGTCGCGGTTGTAGCTTTCCGGCATGAAGATGTCGGTGTAGCTGGCGTAGGCGGTGAAGTTTTCGTTCAGGTCATAGGTCACCCCGGCGTAGGGCACCAACCGCCCGGTTTCCGTGGAGTCGTCGGTGCCGCGCAGTTTGTAGTTGGCGACGCGGCCGCCAAGGAACAGGTTCAGCGGGTCGGCCAGGCTGAAGCGCGAGGTCATGTAGCCCGCGCTTTGGCGGGTGGTCAGGTCGTTGATGTAGGTGGGCGCGCCCCAGTCAGGTTCGGCAAAATTGCCATCGAAGTTCCAGAAGTCCACCACTTTGCCATTGGCGTGTGTGGGGCTGCCGTAGTCCTTGCCTTTCCAGTGGGAGTTGGAGGCCGAGGCGCCCACGACCAGTTCATGCTCACGGCCCAGCAGGCTGAACGGGCCGCTGAGGTATACATCGGCGGAATTGGCGCGGGTCAGGCCGGTGAATTTGTTGGCATACACCGTCGACAGGCCAGTGTCGGGGCTCGGCGCACTCTGGATCGAACCCAGGGGCGCGTCGTAGCCGCTGAGTTGGTGGGTCACTTGCGCCTTGGCTACCCAGCCGTTGGCGAAGCTGCGCTCCAGGGTGGCGAAGGCACCCCGGTTGTACTGTTCCCAGCGGCTCCACTTGGCGCCGTTGTTGTACGAGCGCTTGACGTCGATGCGGTCGCCGTTGGTGTTGAACAACGGTCGGCTGCCGGACCAGCCCGAGCTTTGCGGATCGTTGTTCTGATAGTCAAAGCCCACGGTCAGCAAGGTGTCGTCGTCGAGGTCCGCTTCCAGCGAGCCGAAGTAGACGCTGGTCTTGCGCTGGTAGCGTTCCATGAACGAATGCTTGTCCTGATAGGCCGCCACGGCGCGCCCACGGATATTGCCGCTGTCGGTGAGTGGGCCGCTGACGTCGACTTGGGAGCGGTAGTTGTCCCAGCTGCCGGCACCCAGTTCGATACTGGCCTTGAAGTCGCGGGTGGGCTTTTTGCGGATCAGGTTGAGGGTCGCGCCCGGCGCCCCGGCACCGGTCAGCAGGCCGGTGGCGCCCTTGAGAATCTCCACGCGGTCGTAGATCGCCATGTCGGTCAGGGTCTGCCCCGACGAGTAGGCCGAGTTGCGCAGGGTGGGGATGCCGTCGTACTGGAAGTTTTCGATGGAAAACCCACGGGCAAAATAGTTGGTGCGCTCGCTGTCATAGGTCGACACGGTGATGCCGGGGGTGTGGCGCATCACATCGTCAATGGCGTTGAGGCCGAAGTCGTCCATGTGCTGGCGGGTGATCACGGTGATCGACTGTGGGGTCTCCTTGGGCGTCAGGACCATGCGCGTGGCGGTGGCGATGGTGCCCGGGGTGTAGGACCCGGTGCCCTCGGTGACGGTGCCCAATTGGTTGGAGGTGATCTCGGTGGCAGCCAGTGCCAGGGTGCCATTGGCTTGGGGCAGTGCCTGCAACTGGTAGCCATCGGCACTGGCCTGCGCGGCGAAGCCGGTGCCTTCCAGGACCTTGGCAAAGCCATCCTCCACGTTGTAGCTGCCGCGCACGCCAGCACTGTTCACGCCAGCCACCTGTTGCGACTGGAACGCAATCGGTGCGCCGGCAGCCTGGGCGTAACGGCTCAGGACTTCGCTGAGGGGGCCAGGGGCTATATCGAAGGCCTGGACCTGTTGCTGCGCGTAGGCAAAGGCCGGCAGTGCCAGCGGCAGGCAGCCAAGCAGCAAGCGGCTGGCCAGCAGCAGGCTGCCACGGGTGGAGGGGTTGGAAGACATGTAATCGGTGCTCCTTTGGATGTTGGCCAAGGAAAGGACGCGGCAAAACCGAAAACACGCAGACTTTATTGAGAATTGTTCGCGCTGTTTTTCAACGACACGCGAGTGACCCATGGGGTGTAGCTGCTGACCTCGATCGGCAGCGTGCGCTGGAGCAGGCGCAAGGCGCGCGCCGGGTCGTCGAACGGCAGCATTACCGTGACCCGCAGGCCTTGCAGGGCCTGGCGATCGAACAACAACAGGCCGCTGCGATGGCGGCCCAGGCGCTCCAGCACATCCGCCAGGGGCTCGTCGTTGGCCAGCAACTGATGGGTGTTCCAGGCCGCTTCGTGGGCGCGGGCATCGAATTTTTCTACGTTGCCCGGGCCTTGTGCATCGAGTCGTACGCGCTGGCCGGGGTTGAGGGTCAATTGCTGGGTGGCGCTGTCGATGCGCGTAGACGATTCGAGCATCCTGACCACCGTTGCCTCGCCACTGCGTTCGACGATAAAGCGCGTGCCCAGGGCGCGAATGCTGCCTTGCGGGGTATCGACATAAAACGGGCGCTGGGCATCCTTGGCCACGTCCACCAGTAATTCACCGTGCAGCAGGCGCACCCGGCGTTGGTTGGCGTCAAAGTCCAGGTCCACCGCCGAACCACCATCCAGTTGCAGGGTGCTGCCATCGGCCAGGCGTTGTTGCTGCCATTGGCCGCTGGCGGTGCTGAGGTCGGCGAACAGATAGCCGCGCTGGCTGTACTGATAGGCCGGCAGGGCGAGCAGGCCGATCAACAGGCTCAGGGCCAGGCCCTTGATCGCTTTCGGTTGGCGTGCCCGGCGCAATGCTGCACGGGCCGGAGCCTGCTTGAGGGGCGACAGGTGGCCTTGCAGGCGCGCGATAGCCAGTGGATGTTGTGGGTCGGCGGCGAGCCAGGCATGGAAGGCCTGCTGGCTGGCGGCGTCGGCCTGATGGTCGAGGCGTACCAGCCATTGGGCAGCCTCGCGCAGGATGGCCGCATTCACGGCTGGGCGCACGCGTCGCAGGCCAGCAGGGCGTGCACCAGGTCCTGTTGCACGGTGCGTAACGAAACCCCCAGACGTTCGGCGATCTGGGCCTGATCCAGGCCATCGAGGTGGCGCAGGATAAAGGTCTCGCGGATCCGCGGCTTCATGCGCGCCAGGGCCCGGTCAATCGTTTCGAGCACTTGCACTGCCTGCAGGATCTGCTCGGGCGAGGGCGCCTGCTCAAGGTACTGGGCGCAGCGTTCCAGTTCGTCCTGGTAGGCCCGCTCCAGGCGGCGCCGGCGATTGCGGTCCATCAACAGACGGCGGGCCACGGTGGCGAGGTAGGCCTGCGGCTCGCGGGGCGCCACGTAGGGCCCGGCCGACAGCAGGCGGATAAAGGTGTCGTGCGCCACATCGGCGGCGTGATGGGAGCAATCCACGCGGCGGCGCAGCCAGCTCAACAGCCAGCCGTGGTAGCCGCGGTACAGGGCTTCAAGCGTCGCGGCTTCGGCGGGCTGGGCTGGTTTCATGCGAAAAATTCGTAAGTGGGAATTAATCTTATTCTAGTTGTTTCTGGCGGAGAGCTGCAATGGGCGAGGCAAGCTTGGTCTCAGGAACGGTCCTTTCGACGTCTTTATAGAGGTAGCCAAAAAACTTCTGGAGGCGGCATTGGTTAATACCTCGGATTCTATGTGGTTAGTGGTTGTAAATCGGTCAATATTATTTGGATTGAATGACTGAACAGTCGCAATGGCTGGCGATATTGAATCAATGAACGCTCGAAAACCCCTTTACGCCAGCTCTGTAAACTGCAATCTAGGCAGGTTTGGTGTGAAAAAGTAGCAATGCTTGATGTTGGCGGGTAGTTGGGTAGCACTTTTTTGGCGTATTGACCGAATCCACAGTAACGTCGTTTTGACCGAGCCGGGGTTATGCGCAACGAATCGGTCAGTTTTTCCTCGTTGCGTTTAAAGCGCCGGCATCAATAAACACTCGGTGTTTGCCTGGGAGGTTGGGCGCGACCGACGACGCAGCCGCTGGGCTGTGAATGAACCGCCTTGGCCAATCGGTCATTCCAACCTGGGTTCAGTCAGTGGCATATGCCCTGCACCTATCCCGGGCACATCCTGCGCTCACTTCACCATAGGCTTGATCATGACCAAACCCTTCCCGAATCAGAGTGGTATCTATGACGTCATCGTTGTTGGCGGTGGCGTTGTGGGATGCGCGATGGTCCGGCGCTTTACCCTGGAAGGGGCGCGGGTGCTGTTGCTGGAAAAAAGCCCGGACATTCTGTCTGGAGCGAGCAAAGGCAATAGCGCGATTTTGCACACCGGCTTCGATGCGCCAACCGGCAGCCTGGAGCTGCAATGCATGAAGGACGGCTACCAGGAATACCTGCAGATCCACCAGAAGATGTCGCTGCCGCTGCTCAAGACCGGCGCGATGGTGGTGGCCTGGAACGAGGAGGACCTGGGCAAGCTGCAAGGCATCGTCGAGCAGGCGCACGCCAATGGGATTGCCGATGTCCGCCTGATCGGCCGCGAGCGGGTGCGCGCCCTGGAGCCGAACCTGGCACACAATGCGCTGGGGGCGGTCGAGGTGCCCGGTGAGTTTCTGATCGACCCGTGGTCGGCGCCCCTGGGGTATCTGCTCCAGGCGATGATCCATGGGGCACAGGTGCGCTTCAATACCGAGGTCAATGGCGGTTATTTCGACGGCGAACTCTGGGCCCTGGAGACCACCAACGGGTTTATCCGCGGGCGCACGATCATCAACTGCGCCGGGTTGTTTGGCGATGTGCTCGAGCAACAGTTGCTGGGCGCATCGAGCTTTTCCATTCACCCGCGCAAAGGTCAGTTCGTGGTGTTCGACAAGGCCGCCGCGCGCTATCTGGGCAACATCATCCTGCCGGTGCCCAATGAACGCACCAAAGGCATCGTGTTGACCCGTACGGTCTACGGCAATCTGCTGGTGGGGCCGACCGCCGAAGAACAGGAAGACCGCGTGCACGCCGGCCTCGACGGCGATGTGCTGCGCCAATTGGTGGACGCCGCCGTCGAGCGGATTCCGGCGCTCGACGGCATGCCGGTCACCGCCACTTATGCCGCGCTGCGCCCGGCCACGGAAAAGAAGGAGTACCGGGTGCAGCGGGTCGAAGGCAAGAACTGGATCAGCGTCGGCGGCATCCGCTCCACCGGCCTGACCGCGGCGCTGGGCATTGCCCGGCACGTGTTCAGCCTTTATCAACGCGAGCACACACCGGTCCCTGCGCAAATCCTGCAATGGCCGACATTGCCCAACCTTGCCGAACATTTGCCGCGCGATTACCAGCGCCCGGGCTACGGCGAAATCGTCTGCCACTGTGAAATGGTGACGCTGCGGGAAATCGAGAATGCCTTGGCCAGTGCGCTGCCGCCCGGTGACCTGGGTGGTTTGAAGCGCCGCACGCGGGCCTGTATGGGGCGCTGCCAGGGCTTTTATTGTGGCGCGCGAGTGGCGCAGTTGAGCGCTGGCCATCTGGCCGTTCCCCTTGCAACAGGTGTTTGTCATGCAGCCCATTGAAGTCGAAAACATTGATGTCGCGATTATCGGTGGCGGCCCGTCGGGGCTGTCGGCGGCGATCACTCTGCGCAAGCTGGGCGTCGACAAGGTCGTGGTGCTGGAGCGTGAGCCCGAGGCGGGTGGTATCCCGCGCCATTGTGGGCATCCGCCTTTTGGCCTGCGTGAATACGGCAGGCTCTACACGGGGCCGGCCTATGCGCGCAAAAACGTCGCGCAGGCGTTGAAGGCGGGGGTGCAGATCCGCGTCAAGCACTCGGTGACGCAGATGGGCGAGGGCGGGCGCCTGGAACTGGTCAGCCCGGAGGGCGCCAGGGTTATCCAGGCACGCCGGGTGTTGATCGCCACCGGGGCCCGGGAAACGCCGCGCTCGGCGCGCCTGCTGGGCGGCGACCGCCCGCTGGGGGTCATCAATACCGGCGCGTTCCAGTCCTATCTGTACCTGGAGCACCTCAAGCCCTTTGAGCGCCCGTTAATTGTCGGTACCGAGTTGGTCAGCCTGTCGGCGGTCATGAGCTGCCGACGTGCCGGGATCCAGCCGGTGGCGATGATCGAGGCCAATCAGCGGGCCACGGCGCGCTGGCCGTTGTCGCTGTTTCCGCGGTTGTGCGGGGTGCCGATGCATTTCGGCGCGCAACTGCTGCAGATCCATGGCACCGGGCGCGTGGAGGGTGCGACCGTGCGCCTGGCTGACGGCCAGACCACCACCTTTGACTGTGACGGCGTGCTGCTCACCGGCCAGTTCACCCCCGAATCCAGCCTGGTGCGCTTGAGCGAGCTGCGGCTTGACCCGAAAAGCGGTGGCCCGCACATCGATCAATACGGGCGCTGCAGTGATCCGGCCTACTTTGCCGCGGGTAATCTGCTGCGTCCTGTCGAGACGGCAGGCTGGTCGTTTCGCGAAGGCCATAAGATCGCTACGATGATCGCCCGCGACCTGCAGGGGCACTTGCCGGCTGGTGCGCCGAGCGTCGAGATCGCCTGCCAGGGCGACTTGAAACTCTGCGTGCCGCAACGCCTGAGCCCGTCTGCCGTGGCGGGTATGCAGCACCTGCAACTGCGGGTCAGCCGTGAGGTGAAAGGGCGCCTGGTGGTACGGGCCGATGGCACGCAAATCTGGTCGCGTGCCGGCAGCTGGTTGCCGGAACGGCGGATCCTGATCCCCATCGCCGGCCTGAGCCTGCCCCAGGGCGTACAGCAACTCGAAGTCGACTTTGTCGGCCACTAACAAGACCTGCCGAGGAGTCTTTAACATGCGGATTGCCGCGCTCGATCAAGGCACCACCAGCACCCGTGTGCTGGTGGTGAGTGACAATGGGTCTGCTGATATCCAGCTCTCGTTGCGCCATCAGCAACACCATCCCCACCCCGGTTGGGTGGAGCATGACCCACTGGAGTTGCTCAATAACCTGCAGCGTTGCCTGGAGGCCACCGGCCAGGTGGATGCCATCGGTATTGCCAACCAGGGTGAAAGTTGCCTGGCGTGGGATGCCAAGACCGGCGAGCCGTTATCCCCGGTGATCGTCTGGCAGGACAATCGCACCTCGGCCGAGATCGCCCAGTTGCGCGGCGACGGGGGCGAAGCCCTGACCCTGGAGCGTGCAGGGTTACCGTTGGATCCGTACTTTTCGGCGAGCAAGCTGGCCTGGATCGTACGCAACCTGCCGGCCGCGCAAAGCGCCTTGAAAGCCGGGCGGCTGCGCCTGGGCACCACCGATGCGTACTTTCTCGATCGCCTGACCGGGGTCTTTGCCACCGACGTCACGACCGCCTCGCGCACTTCGCTGATGAACCTTTCGACCGGGCAGTGGGACAGCCAACTCTGCGAGCTGTTTGGCGTGCCCATGGAAACGTTGCCGCAGATCCGCGACACCGTCGGCCACTTTGGCGAGATCGGCGCCACCCCGGTCACCGCCTCGATTGTCGACCAGCAAGCCTCACTGTATGGCCATGGTTGCCGCAACGAGGGCGACGCCAAGATCACCTACGGTACGGGGGCGTTCGCCCTGACCTTGACGGGCGAGCAGATCATCCGAGCGCCGGACAAGGGCCTGCTGGCAACCATCGCCTGGCAGATCGACGGCAAACCCACGTATGCCATGGACGGTGGTGTCTACGATGCCAGCGCCGCCGTGGAGTGGGCCGGGCGGCTTGGCTTGTTCAGCGATTTTTCAGAGCTGGCGGCCTTCGACGAGCCGCCGGCCATTGGTCGCCAACTCGCGTTTGTGCCGGCGTTGTCCGGGCTCGCTTGCCCCCACTGGGACCGCAGCGCGGCGGCCCTGTGGGTGGGCATGAATGGCAGCACCACGCGCCAGGATATGTGCCAGGCCGTGCTGGAAGGCGTGGCGTTACGCAGTGTTGAAGTGATCACGGCCATGGACGGTTTTCTCAGCGTCACCGATCACCTGTCCATCGATGGCGGCCTGGCGCGCAGTCCATATTTTGCGCAGTTCCTTGCTGATGCCTTGCAGCGTTGCATCGTCACCCAGCGCTTCGATGAGCTGACGGCGTTCGGCTGCGCAGCGCTGGCAGCCAAAGGCCTTGGCGTGGCCCTCAAGCCACCGCGTAATACCAGCACCAGCTTTCACCCGAAAGTCAGTGCCGCGCAAGCCCAGCAGTGGCGTGCCACGTTCAGCGATGCGGTGACCCGTTGCCGCGACTGGCGCTGACGGCTTACCACTCCGGCCGGCTCAGGGCAGGGGCCTCCAGGACTTCCACCTGGGCCTCGGCCAGGGCCTTGGCCAGTTCACCCAAGGGTTTGCGGTCGATGATCAGGCGGTCGATCCGTTCCAGGGGGAATACCTGGAACAACGCGCGCTTGCCCATCTTCGAGGAATCGGCAATCACCGTGAGGTAGCGCGTGCGGGCGATCATGGCGCGGGTGATTTCCGCTTCTTCGATGGAGAAGTCAAAGGCCCCGTCGGTGTTCAAGGCGCCAATGGTGACCACCGCATGCTCTGCGTTGAAGCGCGCGATCTGCTCCATGGCCAGGGCGCCGATATTCTGTTCCGATTCGGGGCGGTATTCGCCACCGATCATGAATACGCGATTACCACTGGCGCCAATGGCGGAGGCGATCAACAAGGAGTTGGTAATGACCGTGATGCGGTTGAGCTTTGCCAGTTCACGGGCAAAGAACAGGGTGGTGGTACCGGTATCGATCAGCAGGCTGTCGCCCGGCGCATAGAGCCCGGCGGCAAACCGCGCCACCGCACGTTTCTCCTGGGAAAATTCATTCATCCGGGTCTGGAAGGCGTTCTCATGTTCGCCGCTGGGTGGCAGCGAGGCACCACCATGGAACTTGGTGACCTGGCCATCGTCGGCCAGGGCCGTGAGGTCGCGGCGAATGGTCTCTTGCGAAGTGCTGAGCGTGCGCGCCAACTCATCGACTGAAATGCGTTCACGCTGGCGTAGCAGCTCAAGGATATGTTGGCGTCTTTCATTGGGGCGCATGGGGATGATCCTCTTGATGCTACATGAGTGCGCCAGCGGTGCGCAGCGCTGTTACCGAGGCACTCAAATGATGCCGCAGCAGCCTGTGTTGGGGCGCTTGAGCGCCAGCGCGGATTGCGTGAACTTGGTATTGGCGTTTGCCGTTCACGGGCTTAGAGTCCGCTGCCTTGAAAGGTATGACCAGAGATTACGCAATAGAATTGACCGATTCCAGTGTGTTTAACCCGCAAAACCACAAGAAACACACGATTGGCATGGGAAGTGGTTAGTTATAGGGTGTGAAAGCGCCACAAATGGGGCTGTAAAACGCGTTTGGCCAATGGAGCGACCGAACTGGGGCGTACTCCTACAAAAACAATTGATTCAGTACAGATGGAGCGAAAACAATGGCGGAATTCGGCAACTACGTTATTTACCTGATCATGATCGGCGCGGTGGTGGGCGCGTTTGCGTCCGTGATCAAGCCCGACAGTGGCCTGGGCAAGGAGTTTGTCAACGGCATCCACTCCATCGGCCCGGTGTTCCTGGCGCAGGCGGGCATCATGGTGGCGATCCCGTACCTGTCCAAGTTCATCGAGGTGGCCCTGGGGCCGTACTTTGGTGCGATGGGTTCCGACGTGTCCATTGCGGCACTGTCGATCATCGCCGTGGACATGGGTGGCTACCAGCTTGCCGATGCCCTGGCGGCGAACCGCGACATGTGGATCACCGCCATGATCGTCGGCTACACCTCCGGTGCGACCATCGTCTACCTGATCCCGGTCGGCCTGATGATGCTCGAGCGCAAGGACCACAAGTACCTGGCGCTGGGGGCCATGGCCGGGCTGATCAGCATCCCGTTTGCGGTGCTTGCGTCGCTGATGATGATCACGGCCTTCAACCTGCCGGTGCGTGACATCGTCTCCACCACCTCGCCGGCCCTGCATTACCTGAGCCTGGGTTTTGTCGACTGCGTGCGCTTGCTCGCGCCCTTGTTTGTGTTCTGTTTCCTGCTGGCTGCCGGCCTGCGGTATCGGGCGTCGTGGATGGTGGCCGGGTTTTTGGTGTTCGGTAAGTTGATGGACGCGTTTATCAAGATCGTCCTGGCGCTGGCCATCGTCGAGCACTTCACTGGCTTCTTCATGAAAAACTTCGGCGTATGGGGTTTCGACCCGATGTTCGCCGACGAGAAGGAATTGTTCCGCGCCATCGAGATTGCCGGCTATATCGGCATCATGCTCGCCGGTACTTTCCCCATCTGCTACCTGTTCAATCGCTACTGCAAGAAACCCATGCAAGTGCTGGGCAAGCACATCGGGCTGTCGGCCGATGGCGCGGCGGCGTTTGTCATGGTGTTTGCCAATATCATCGCGGTGTATCACCTGTTCAAAAAGATGAATGCCCGGGACAAGGTCCTGTGCGTGGCCCTGGGTGTCTGCGCGCAAGCGACCATTGGTGATCACCTGGCCTTTACCGCCAACTTCCAGCCGACGCTGATCATGCCGATCCTGCTGGCCAAGCTGTTTGGTGGCCTGCTCGCCGTGGCAATCGCGATCAAGATCTCTGTGCCCGCCGCCCAGCGCTACGAAGCCCAGGAACGCGAGCGCGAAGAGGCCGACGCAGCGGGTGTGCCAGTCGCCCAGCCGGTATGACGCCAACCGTTTAATCACCGCAAGGGTGCGAGCCCTTGCCTTGCCCTGAGGTAACAATGAGAAAGATTTTTCTGGCCTGCCCCTACAGCCATGCCGATGCGTCGGTCACCCATGAGCGCTTTATCCAGTGCAACAAGGTGGCGGCTTCGATCATCGAGTCGGGCCACGGGGTGTTTAGCCAGGTGTCGATGTCACACCCGATCAACCTGGCGTTTGAAGGCAAGGACAGCGCCACCATCGGCAAGCTGTGGGCACCGGTGGATGCGCTGTTCATGGACATGATGCAAGAGCTGATCATCCTCGACCTGCCGGGCTGGGACCTGAGCTCGGGGATCAAGCGCGAAATCGAGTTCTTCAAGAATCGTGGGCAGAAGGTCAGCCTGTGGTCGGACGTTTCTAACGAGTTCATCTGACAACGCGCCGCCCTTGTGGGAGCGGGCTTGCCCGCGATAGCAGTGTGTCAGTCAAGTATTTCTAACCTGACCCACCGCTATCGCGGGCAAGCCCGCTCCCACATTGGTTTGTGTGTGCTCTTCAAGTCACGCCCGCCCCGTTGTATGGTTTTGCCAAACCCTGCCAACGAGGATCCCACCATGTACAAGGACTATCCCGCCGCCTACCAAGTCAGCAAGGGTGCAGCCTTGCAGGTCGACAAGGCGTTTTACGACCGTGTGCGCGAGTGCGGGGCAGGGCGCACCCTGGTCGAGCAGTTCGACGTGCCGATCCGCACCGGTCGCGCGTGGAAGGTACCGGCCGGCCATGTGTTCCGCGTGACCACCCCGGTCGGGCCGCAGGTCGGCGATTTCAATGTGTGGAATGCCAATGACCCGCGCGAGCGCATGTGGGCTGCGCGCACCCGCCAGCTGCAAGGCGCCCATGTCAGCACCTACGACCGCCTGTGGTCGAACCTGCCGTTCCTGCGGCCGATGGTCACCATCACCGATGACAGCCTGGCCGGCTACGGCATCGACGAGCACGGCGGGCGCCTGCACGATCTGCTGGGCACGCGTTGCGATCCCTACGTGAACAAGATGCTCACCGGCGAAGACTTCCACCATCATTGCCATTCCAACCTGACCCGCGCCGTGTTGCCCCATGGCCTGACCGAGTTTGATGTGCACGACGTGTTGAATATCTTCCAGTGCACCGGCCTGAATCACGACGACATGTACTTCATGAAGGCATGCCCGGCCAAACAAGGCGATTACCTGGAGTTCTTTGCCGAGATTGACTTGTTGTGTGCGCTGTCCACCTGCCCGGGCGGTGACCTGTCGCTGCCGATGTGGGGCCCGGATGCCCAGGACCCGCTGACGGTGTGCCGGCCGCTGGGGGTGGAAGTCTACCGGCTCGACGACGGGTTGCTGGAGGGTTGGAAGTCGCCTGAGCGCGCCGCGTACAACGGCAATCACGGCTTGTTGATTCCCAAGGCCGCGTGGGAAAAATAATCGAGTGGGGAAGGAGCGCGATATTGCTTCAGGTGGGAGCGGGCTTGCTCGCGAATGCGGTGTGTCATTCAACACATCCAGCGACTGATTCACCGCTTTCGCGGGCAAGCCCGCTCCCACAGGGTGGGTTTAGAAAATCTAAAGCAGTGGTTAAGAACGTATCGTTTCCACGCCCGTTTTTACCTCCTTAGTATGGCGCTCAAGCAATTTCGCCTGAGGTAAACCGGCCATGCACAGCCCTGATCTGGTGCTCTACACCGACAGCTCGCCCAATGGTTTCAAGATCACCATCGCCCTCGAAGAAATGGGCCTGGCCTACACCCTGCGTCATGTCCAGATCGATCACGACGAGCATCGTCATCCGGATTTTCTGGCGCTCAATCCCCATGGGCGTATTCCGGTACTGGTTGACCGCGGCGCGGGCATCACCCTGTTTGAGTCCGCCGCGATCCTGCTGTACCTGGCGCAAAAGAGCGGGCAACTGTTGCCCCCGGCCGGCCCGGCGCATTGGGCGGCGATTACCTGGTTGATGTTCCACAGTTCAAGCGTGGGGCCGTTGTTGGGCCAGCGCGTGCATTTCGAATTGTTCGATGAGAGCGCCAACGCCACGGCAATCCAGCGTTATCGGCAACTGACCGAAGCGGCCTTTGCCACCCTTGACCAACAATTGGCCGCCAACCCCTGGTTGGCAGGGCAGGCCTATTCCATCGCAGATATCGCGACCTTTGGCTGGATGCACATTGCCCGGGTGATTGCCTTCGATTTCAGTCAATACCGGCACCTGAGCGCGTGGTATGAGCGGGTCAACCTGCGCCCGGCCGTGCAACGCGGTATCCGCCTGCCTGCCCCTGCCACCGGCCCCTGAGTGGCCCATTCCGAGGACCCTGTATGAACTCCACCGCCACCTGTGGCGCCAACGCGTCGGCCTTTGCCAACCACCCCGGCTACCGGCGCATGTTCGCGCCGGATCAACTGACCCTGGGGATCTTCCTGCCGCTGCGTTTCTATGAGGGCGACATGGCAGTCCTCGCCGGCCAGGCGCAATGGGTCAGCGAGATCGATCGCCTGGGCTTTGCCGCAGTCTGGGTGCGCGACGTGCCCTTGTTCGACCCTTCGTTTGGCGATGCGGGCCAAGTGTTCGATCCGTTTACCTATCTGGGCTACCTGGCCGCCCATAGCCGGCAGATTGCCCTGGTGACCGGCAGTGCAGTGTTCTCGTTGCGTCATCCGATTGACTTGGCCAAGGCCGCCGCGACGATTGATCGATTGTCCGGTGGCAGGCTGGTGATGGGCATCGCCTCGGGCGACCGTGCCGTGGAGTTTCCGGCCTATGGCCTGGAGCATGGTGCGCGCGCCGAGCGTTTTGCGCAGTCGGTGGACTACTTCCGGCAATTACTGGCGGCCACGGCGCCCACTATTGAGTCACCCCTTGGGCAACTGAGCGATGCGTACTTGTTGCCCAAGCCGGTAACGGGGCGCATTCCCCTGGTTGTCACCGGGTCGTCGCGCCAGTCGATGCAGTGGCTGGGAGAACAGGCCGATGGCTGGCTGACCTACCCGGACAGCACCCATAACGTGATGGGGCCAAGGCGCCTGGCGGAAAAAATCCGCGCCTGGCGCGATGGATTCCAGGCGGTGGTTTCCGCCCGCATATGACCAATGAATGGATCGACCTGGCCGATGACCCGGACTTCCCGCGGACGCCCATGCAAGGTGGCTATGTGCTCAAGACCGGGCGCAAGGGCCTGATCGACCTGCTTGGCGAGTGGCGTGAAGCGGGCGTCAATCATGCCGCCCTCGGGATCCAGATGGCCCAGCGCCCGGTGGCCGAGATCATTGAGGAGCTGGCGCAAGAGGTGTTGCCGCTGTTTCCGGCACTGGCTGGCCCCGAACCCCATCTGCAACAGTGGTAGCAGCGGGCGCTGTACAAGCGTCAGGTCCAGACACTAAAATGAGAAGTATTATCATTACCGCTCATTGGACCTGACATGTACGACGACAGTCTCGTCTCGCCCGTCGAACAACTCTATACCCGTCATCACCCCTGGCTGCGCGGCTGGTTGCAGCGTCGCCTGGGGCATAGCGCCGATGCCGAAGATCTGGCGCACGACACCTTCATCCGCGTGTTGCGCACGCAGCAGGATGTGCGTGAGTTGCGCCAGCCCATGGCATTTCTTGCCGCGATCGCCAATGGCTTGCTGATCAACCGCTGGCGCCGCCAGGCCATTGAACGGGCCTACCTCGAGGCACTCGCCGCGCGCCCCGAAGCTGAGGAACCGTCGCCCGAAACGCGTTACCTGATGATCGAAACCCTGCTGCAACTCGACTCGCTGCTGGTGGGCTTGTCGATGCAGGTGCGCAAGATCTTCTTTTTGTCCCAGCTCGATGGCCTGACGTACCCGCAGATCGCGACGCAATTGAGCTTGAGCGTGGCCCAGGTACAGCGGGCGATGGGCAAGGCTTTCAGCGTGTGCTACGCGAGTCGTTTTGAATGACGGGCACTGCGGTTGCACCGAAAATCCGCGAAACGGCCATCGATTGGATCGTCAGGTTTGAGTCCGGAATGATGAGCCCGGCCGATCACCAGGCGTTGCAGCAATGGCGGCTGGCGAGCGCCGAGCACGAATACGCCTGGCAACGCGTCACCAGTTTGCCCCTGACGCTGCAGCCCGGTGCCCACCTGTTGGCGGATGCCACCGCGCGGCGGGCATTGGAATCTGCCGGGGCTGATCCGCTGCGGCGCCGGCAGGTGCTCAAGTGCTTGCTGGGGCTGGGGCTGCTGGGTGGCCTGTCGTGGCAGGGCGCCGATTCGACGCTGGTGCGCGCAGCCTTTGCCACGTACCGCACGGCGACCGGTGAGCGCCATCGCTGGACCCTGGCCGATGGCAGTTCACTGTGGCTGAACACCGCCAGTGCCGTCAGCCTGGACTTCAGCGCCTACCTGCGCAGTGTGCAGTTGATCGAGGGCGAGGTGGCGCTGGATGCACAGGTCGAGTCACGCCCGCTGCAACTGGTCACGCCGGATGCGCTACTGAGCAGCCGGGAGGCCAATCTGCTGGTGCGCCACGATCAGCAGGGCACGTGGATTACCGTATTGCGCGGCTGGGTCGACGTGAGTTCGCCGCGCAACCCGTCACCGGTCGCGGTGGCGGCGGGGTGGCAGACCCGGGTGGATCGCCAGGGTGTGGGCGCGCCACGCCAGAGCGACGGGTTTCTGGCCCAGGCCTGGTTGCGCGGGATTCTGCCTGCCGAGCGCATGCGCCTGGATGTGCTGCTCGCCGAACTTTCCCGTTACCGGCCGGGCGTCTTGCGCTGCAGCGAGCAGGTGGCGGGGTTGCGCGTGACCGGGAGCTTCCAGCTGGATGACACCGATGCTGCGCTGGCGTTGGTGGCCCATGCGTTGCCGGTGCGCATCGAGCGTCGTACCCGCTATTGGGTGACTGTGGTGCCGGTCTGAAAATTTTTTTACGTTCCCCCCGCAGTTTTTCAAAACTCGCTTGGCCTATAGGAATAACCCACCGAGACAGGTGGGCCTTCACCTCTAGGAGCCCTGCATGATTTCTCCCGCAAGTGTCTTGCGCACCCGCACATTGGGTCTGTTGTTACTCAGCCTGCAACCGCTGTACAGCACCGCGGTTTTCGCCCAGGCCGAGCGTCAGCCCTATAGCATCGACGCCGGTCCCCTGGACCAGGCGCTCTCGCGCTTTGGCGTGCAGGCGGGTATCAGCATGGCGGGCAGTTCGACGCTGACGGCGGGCAAGCGCAGCAACGGCCTGCACGGCAATTTCAGCACCGAAGCGGGCCTGGCGCAGTTGCTGGCGGGCACCGGCCTGAGTTTTCAGCGTCAGGCCGATGGCAGCGTTCAATTGCACCCGGCAACCACTGCGGTGGTGCTGCCGTCGCAGAAAGTCACCGGCGAGGACCTTCAGAAGAAAGCCGTCTACTCGGCGCCACGTTCAGCGGTTTACATCTCCCCGGAAGAAGTGCAGCGCTTTGCCGTGATTTCCCCCGGCGATTTGCTCAAGGGCCAGCCTGGGGTGCAGGTGGGTGACAGCCGCAATGGCGGTGGCCTGGATGTGAATATCCGCGGGATCCAGGGGCAAAGCCGGGTCGCGGTCACGGTCGATGGCTCGCAACAGGCGCTGGATGTCTATCGCGGTTATGCAGGCACGCAACAACGTAGCTACATCGACCCCGACCTGGTCAGTGACGTGGCCATCGACAAGGGCCCCAGCCTGACCTCCAGCGCCATCGGCGGCACGGTAGCGATCCGCACCCTGGGTGTCGATGACATCCTGCGTGATGGCAAGAACGTGGGCCTGCGCCTCAAGGGCGACGTGTGGAACAACGGCGTGGAGCCTGCCTCGCGCAACAGCCACTCGGCCACCGAAAGCCTGTATTCCGAGCCGCACCAGCACCGTGGCGGCCTGTTCGGTTCCGATTCGGAGTCGGGCAGTGCGGCGTTTGCATACACCCACGAGCTGTTCGACGTGGTGGCGGCCTACGCCCATCGCAACCAGGGCAACTACTTCTCCGGCAAGCACGGCCAGGACCGCTACCGCACCTATGACCGCTATGGCCGCGAAAACATGACGGTGGCCACCACCTACAACCCCGGTGAAGAGGTGCTCAACTCCTCGGCAGAGACCGAATCGATCCTGCTCAAGACCACCCTGCGCCCGGCCGACGACCACACCTTCGACTTCGGCTACATCCGTTACGATGGGCGCATAGGCGAGATCATGCCGTCGGACATCTTCCGTTTCGGCACCGGTGGCATCTACCAGTACCCGCGCGGCCGCACCCAGATCGATACCTACACCGCCCGTTATCACTACCTGCCCACGGGCAATATGCTGGTGGACCTGACGACCAACCTATGGATGACCGACGCCCAGACCAGTCAGTTGACCTCGGTGCTGGCGCCCAAATCCCAGGCCTATCGCTCGGACCGCAACTGGACTCGCCAGGCCGATCGGCGCATCGGCGGGGACCTGGCCAATACCTCGCGTTTTGAAACGCAATACGGCGATTTCAAGTTGGACCTGGGGGGCTCGTTCCAGCTCGAGGAGCTGCAGCCGCAAAAGGGTGTGGTCACCACGCAGAACGATATCAACGCCAACCGCAGCCTGCGTGACGGTTCGCGCAAGGAGTTCAGCCTCAACGGTAAGTTGGAGTACCAGCCGATTGAAGAACTGACGTTGTGGGGCGGCGGGCGCTACACCTACTACCGCACCAAGGACCATGTGCCGCACGCCACCGCCCAGCGCGAGGAGCGTGAGTTGCGCTACGTGAATGTGATCAAGCCGGGCAGCTACGGCAACATGCTGTGGTTCCCCGACGAAAACGGCCAATACACCGACGCCACCGACCCGCGCCTGAACAACGGGATTGTCTTCAGCGACACCAACAATCCATTCGACGGCCCGCGCTACAACGACTACGGGGGCATTGGCACGCGGGTCTATCCGTCACAGGTGGGCGAGGTGGTCACCGGCTACACCTATTCGGGCAAGCAGAGCGACAGCAAGGGCGCCTTTTCACCGGCCATCGGCATCAACTATGAGATCGCGCCGGACACCTTTATCTACGCCTCCTACACCCAGGGCCTGCGCATGCCCTCGCTGTTCGAAACCAGCCAGGGCACCTTGCAGACCATGCCTGGCAAGGGCCTGAAACCGGAGCGTTCGAGCAACTGGGAAATCGGTGCGAGCACCCTGCAAAAAGGCCTGCTGACGGACAACGACACGGCGGCGATCAAGCTGGCGTACTTCAACAACACCATCAAGAACTACGTGACCCGTTACTACGACCCAAGCCCTGGGCTGATGGGCCTGATGAACTTCAGCAATACCGACAGCTTCAAGACCAGCGGCCTGGAGTTGCAATCTAAATACGACGCCGGCTGGGTATTTGCCGACCTGTCGTCGACCTACTACCTGAAGACCGAAACCTGCGACTCGGCCTTCGCCGCGCGCTTGCGGGCCAGTTCCACCCGCTGGCAGAAGCTTGACGACACCCCCAACTGCACGCCGGGCAGCTTCATGGGCTCGTACACCAACACCCAGAACCCGCCACGGGTCGCCGGCAACCTGACCTCGGGCCTGCGCTTCTTCGGCCAGACCCTGACCGTTGGCGGGCGCTTGACCTACACCTCGGGCCCGACCGTCACCGCAGACAAATCCTGGCAGACTGGGGCCACCACGCCGCAACTGGTCTACCGCGAAGTGGCGCTGGTGGATCTGTTCCTCAACTACAAGTGGCAGGACCACACCAATCTCAATGTGTCGCTGGATAACCTGACCAATCGTTACTACCTGGACCCGCTGGCCCAGAGCTTCATGCCGGCGCCGGGGCGCACGTTGCGTATGGGGCTGGTGACCAAGTTCTGATGGCGTGGCGCAAATTCTGCGCCCGGCAGAGGTCCTCCGTGGGAGCGGGCTTGCTCGCGAAAGCGCTGTATCAGCAGCGGATGCCCGTCCTGAAACACCGCTCCTACAGGGTTAGAGAATGTTCGTAGGCGGCAGTCATGACGTGCCAGGTGTGGGGGTTGGCCGGGATCAGGTGCTCGATCCGCAATGAGGTGACGGTGATGTCCTGGGGCATGCCGAAGGTGGTGAAGGTGGACATGAAGTCCAACTGCCCCTGCCGCGAATTGATGCGCGTCAGCACCAGTGGCGGCAGCTCATTGGTCGGTGTTTTCGAGCCTTTTGGCACCGGCAGGCTTTCCAGCAGCGTGGCCAGGGCCGGGTTGCCCAATGCTTCCCGGGCCGCCCGTTGCCAGGCGAGGTTGCGGATTTCGTCGGCATTGAGCAAATGGTCGCCCAGGCCACCCGGTTGCAACAGGGTCGTCAACAGGTTCAGGCCTTGTGCTGCGTCGGGCGCCAGGCCCACCAGGTCAAACAGGACTTGGGTGCTGGCGTTGGCGGCGAGTACTTCCCAGTGGCTGCCCAGCACGATGGCCGGTGCTGGGTTATTGGCCTTCAGCACATGGTTGATGGCCTCCCGAATGGCATCCATCGCCGGCGCAGCCAGCGGCGTAGCCTCATAGCGTGGGGCGTAGCCGGCCGCGAGGAACAGGCTGTTGCAACGTTCCAGCGGCACGTCGAGGGCCCCGAGCAGGTTGTGCAAGGTGCCAGGGCTGGCCTTGGCCCGGCCGGTTTCGATACAGCTCAAATGGCGCTGGGAAATACCGCTGATCAGCGCCAACTCCAATTGACTCAACTTCGCCTCGCGGCGCAACTGCCGCAGTTGCGTGCCGGCATTGGTATCGGGCGTGGCTCGGGGGAAAGGTGGGCGGCTCATGGCTTGACTCTGGCAGGGCGGGGCGGTTGGCGTCCATGACCTCACAGGTCATTGAGAGGGTGGCGACGTTATCACTAATGTGCGGCTTATTGGGGCCCTCGCTACGGTGAGAGGCTCTTTTGTGGCGAGGGGGCTCGTCCCCCGCTGGGCTGCGAAGCAGCCCCAATAAGCCTCACCGAGATTCGTCAGATACACCTAGGTCGCTGGTTTTGGGGCTGCTTCGCAGCCCAGCGGGGGACGAGCCCCCTCGCCACAACTGCCTCATTCACCATTACCTATCTAGAGGAAGGACCCTATGCACAGACCCTACATCGCCCTTGCCAGCCTGTTGGCGTTTTCCTTGTACACCCTGGGCACCTTGCTCTGGGCCGAGCAGTCGCTGCTGGCGTTCGGCCTTGAGCTGTTGTCCAGGCCCGACACCGCCCAGGTGGTGATCGACCTGTACCTGATGGCGGCCCTGGCCTGTGTGTGGATGTACCGTGACACCCGCGCCCGGGGCCGGTCGCTGGCCAGTGTGTTGCCGTACTGGCTGCTGACGGCGGTGTTCGTCTCGGTCGGGCCGCTGCTGTATATCGTGGTCAACGGCTTTGCCAGGGACCGGCAATGAGTAGTCCCCTGCATCTGTTTGCCCTCTGTGTGCTGGTGCTGTTTATCAAGATGCTGGGGATTTCCTGTTACCAGGGTTTTTTCCGCCTCAGGCACCGTGCATTCACCAATCCTGAGGATGCCGGTTTCTTCCAGCGCCCGGCCAATGCCCAGGAACTGCTGCCGGTCAGCCGTGCGGCGAAAGCCTGGGCCAATGACCTGGAAAACATTCCGCTGTTTTTCGTTCTCGGCGGGCTGTGCCTGGCGCTGGACGCCCCGGCAGTCGCGACGGCCTGGCTGTTTGGCCTGTTCACCGTCGCGCGCGTAATGCATACCCTGATGTACCTGGGCGGCCGCCAACCCTGGCGCACCCTGGCCTATGGCGTTGGCCTGGCGTGCCTGCTGGGGCTGGCGGGGTTGGTTGGCGCGGCGTTGCTGCCTATTCGATAGGGTATTTGCCGAACGCCGGGTGTTGCTCGGCCCATTGGGCGTGGCGCTGCAAGTTGGGAAAGTCCTCGGCTTTGACCACCGAGGGCACGGCGTACCTTGAAAACGACCAGGCCACCGCGGCGCTCAGCGACGCTAGGCTCAAAGGCTGGCCAGGAGCGTTGGCCAGCAGTTTTTCCAGGCCCCCGTAGGCTGCCAGCAGTTGCCCGGTTACTCGCTCGAGCCACGGTTCATGTAGTTTTTCTGTGGGTCGCAGGTTGTGCTCGTAGTAGATCTGTACGCTCTTGTCACAGGCAGCCAAGGCCAGGCCGATCACTTGCAGGTCCCGCGCACGGGCGGCTGCAGTCTGGGGCAGGAGCTTTTTATCGGCCGGCGCCAGGCTTTCGAAATAGTCCAGGATCAGGCTGGAGTCCATCAGCACCGTGCCGTCGTCGAGCACCAGTGTCGGCGCCTTGACCACCGGGTTGATCCTGGCAAATTCAGCGAAGGTGCTGAACACCGACAGCGACTGCTGCTCAAAATCGACCCCGTACAGGTCCAGGGCAATCGCTACGCGGCGCACATAAGGTGAGTCGAGCATGCCAACCAGTTTCATGAAGCCTCCATTCTTGATGGTGTTATTGTTAATTGCGGATTACTTTATAGCGGCCAAAGTCCTTTCAATATCTATATTTTTTACCTTAAAAGGTTAGTCGAGCTTACATGAGTGCTTTTCCGCCCCTGACCTCCCTGCGCAGTTTCGAAGCCACCGCCAGGCTTGGTAGCGTCACCCTGGCGGCCAAGGAGTTGCATGTCACCCATTCGGCCATCAGTCAGCAGATCAAGGTGCTGGAGCAAATCGTCGGCCTCACGCTGTTCGTGCGTGAAGGGCGCGGCTTACGGATCAGTGAAGATGGCCGGCTGTACGCGTTGCAGATCCGCCAGGCCCTGGGCGATATCGCCGACGCGACGCGCTTGATCCAGGCCCAGCCCAAGCGGGACGAGTTGGTGGTGGCGGTGTTGCCCTCATTTGGACGCTCCTGGCTGCTGCCGCGACTGCCAGCGTTCCAGCGGCTTTACCCGCACATCAGCATTCGCTTGCAAGCCACCCTGGCCATTACCAACTTGCATCAAGAGTCGGTAGACATGGCGATCCGCATGGGCAAGGGCGAATGGGAAGGGGTGGAGCAGAAACTGCTGTTTCACGACGAAGTGGTGGTGGTCGCCGCGCCCCATTTCAACGGCGGGCAATTGCCGCGAACCCCCGAGCAAATCGTGCACAGCCCGATTATCTACAGCAATGAATCCTGGCAGCCGTGGTGCCAGGCCGCTGGCATTGAAATGAGCACCGAACGCAAAGGCCTGTGCAGTAATGACTCCAACCTGGTACTGGAAGCGGTCCGGCTGGGCCAGGGCATCGCCCTGGAGCGGCGTAGCCTGGTGCATGACGCCATCGTGCGCGGGGAGCTGGTGCAGCTGTGCGATATCAGCGCGCCGTATGCCTACCCGTATTGGTTGGCCTGGCCACCTCGGGAAAGCTCGGAAAGCAAACAGCGGGTGTTTTCTGAGTGGCTGCATGGGGAAGTGCAGTGCTACATGGCGCAATTGGCGAGCATCGAGCCCTGATTGCAGCGACCACAAAATATCGTGTCACAGGAGCGGTCGCTGCAGTCTGCGACGTTCGGTAGGCGACAGTGCGTGGATCGAGCGTATGGTGGATCGGGCAACCCGTGGATTATCTCTGGAATAGGAGAGGTGACTATGAGCGTTCCCGTGTTGAACAAGATGCATCTCAATGGCTATGACATTGTCCGGGTCAACAGCGGCCCGTGGCGCGTGTGCACCAAGGATGATCGATTGGCTTCCTTTGGCTCCCGTGAGCAGGCAATGGCCTATGCCGCGACGCTACCGGGCTACAAGGTGCGTGCACGACCTTGAGCCTGCCGGCTTGCCCGCGATGGTGTCGGTTCAGGCAGCACTGCTGCGCCACACAGGCCGCCATCGCCGGCAAGCCGGGCCCTGCAAATGGGCCGATCTAGACGAAAGGCTGGCCGCTGAACCCACGTGGCAGGCGCTGCAGGCCGGGTAGGGCAGTCAGGCGTTGGGTCCAGGCGCTGCGCCAGTCATTGCTGGCCTGGCCCGAGCGGGCCTTGCGTGCCGCGCGGCGCGATGCATTGCGCTGGTTGCGGCGGGCTTCCTTGTAGGCATCGGTGTTGCGGCAGGTACGGCATTTGACCCGGTTCAATTCGACCGTGGATGTGAGGTTATTGCCGTGATGGCCGCAAGCGAGGTGCCCGGCGACCTTGAAGTGAGTGACCATGTCAGCGTCTCCTTCTGTGAGGGTACGCGGCACCGCAAATCTGTTGATGCTCGCGCTCAAGGCCAGGCCGGTTGAGGCTGTGCCCTTATATTTCCGACACCAGGTGCGGGCCTGCGTTCACCGCGCGCCTGGGTGCGTCGAATCTGAACAATTCTCTCGGGCGTTACAGGTCAGCGGCGGATTTGCTGGGGTACAGGCCGCTCGGCAAAACCACGCGTGCTGGCCGATCTTGGCGTTATAGGCAGCAGGGACTATTGTTGGTTGTCTGGCGCACAGCCCATAGGAGGGCGATACCATGAACACCAGTGCTCTACTGGAACAACTGCTACGGGCAGGTCAAGCCTCGATGTCGCAGCAAGGCGGTTCGGCGGCTCCCCAGGGCGGCGCGGGAGGTCTCGGCGGGTTGGGTGGCCTGCTCGGTGGTTTGCTCAGGGGTAGCGGCTCTGCACCCTCTGCGTCTGGTGGTGGCGGCCTGGGCGATCTGCTGGGTGGCCTGGGTGGTATGTTGGGCGCAACCCCGGCGGGCGGTTCGACCCAGGCGCGCAGCGGTGGTACCAACTACGCGGCCCTGGCGTCATTGGGGATGATGGCATTCCAGGCGTATCAAGCCTGGCAGCGCCAGCAGGCTTCGGCACCGCAACAGGCCTTGCAGACGGTTGATCAACTCTCCGGCTCCGACGTCGAGGCCCATAGCCATGCAGTGCTGCGTGCATTGATCGCGGCGGCCAAGGCGGATGGACGGATCGACGAAAAAGAAATGGCGTTGATCTCCCAGGAGATCGGGTGCCACACCGACGACCCCGACCTGCGGCAATGGCTCGATGCCCAAATCGCCAAACCCTTGGATACGCGGGATTTTGCCGAATATGCCGGTGACCCGGCGGTAGCCGCCGAGGTCTACCTGGCCAGCGTGATGCTGGTGGATGACCAGCAGGACGCCGAGCGCAACTACCTGGATGAACTGGCGGGAGCGCTGGGCATCGAGCCTGAGTTGCAACTGCACCTCGAACAGCAAACCAAACCGGCCTGATACCCGATACCCATGTAGACGCTGCCTCGCGCAGCGAAACAGCGTCTACATCAGTCCTTCAGAATCGCAGGGTCGCCCCCGTGGTCAGCCAGCGGTCGTGATCCCCCGTCAGGTTGCGCCCGACCACCAGGTCTACATCCACCTGCTTTCCCAGATGCACCCGCGGCCCAGCCTGCCAGGCCTGGTCGCCATGCTGCTGGCCGTAGCGCTCCGCCAGCAGCGTCAGAGAGTCTGCCACGCGGTATTCCAGGCCGGTGCCCCAGGTCAGCCGCTGGTTTTGTTCGCCATCGTCATAGGCGTGGCTCCAGCCGGCATTGAGGTTCAGGCGCAGTGTTTCAAACGCTTGCCAGGTCAGCGGTACGCCCAAGTCTGCGCCGTCGAATGGGTGCCGACGGTCCACTGCGATATGCGCCGCCGCCGCCCAGGCGATCTCCACGCCCGCATCCTGCCAGGCCCACAGAGACCCCTTGAGTTGCGGGCTGAGTTGGCTCAGCCCAGGCTCATCCTCGATGGCGGCGCCCCATTGCAGATTAGGTAGCGCCCCCGATGTACAGGCTGCGGAGAGGGTGGTGCGCTGTGTTGAACGGGTGTAGCCAGCGTCGACATTGCATTCGCCCGGGGCGTTGATCGCGCCATCGTCCACCACGTAGGTACCGCCTGCGGCAAAGGCCTTGGACAGCAGGCCCACGGCCAGGGTGGCGCCGATAAAGATCAGGTTGCGGCGCAGCGCCCGTTGCCGCGACGCCGGTAGCCAGGTGAAGGCCGAAAAGAGGGAGTGTTTGTGCATGGGCTCATGCTCCAATTGAACGAGTTGTCTGTAGTGATTGGGCGTGGCGAGCGTTTCTTTGTGGCGAGCGGGCTTGTTGTGGCGAGCGGGCTTGCCCCGCGCTGGGCTGCGAAGCAGCCCTAATAGAGTCACTGAGTTCTACCAGATAGCCCAAGGTGGCAGGTTTTGGGGCTGCTTCGCAGCCCAGCGCGGGGCAAGCCCGCTCGCCACAACAAGCCCGCTCGCCACAGCAAACTCAGTACCACTGCTTGAACCGGCGGATGTAGAGGGTCTTCATCAGTTGCGCCACGCAGCAGTAGGCCAGCAGGGTGCCGACCAGCCATGGGAAGTACGCCCAAGGCAACGGTTGCAGACCCACGAGGGTGCCCAGGGGTGAGAAGGGCACATAGATCCCCAGCGCGATCACCAGGCTGGTCATCAGCAACACCGGCCAGGCCGCCGTGCTCTGGAAGAACGGGATCTTGCGGGTGCGCAACATGTGCACCACCAGGGTCTGGGAGAGCAGCCCTTCGACGAACCAGCCGGACTGGAACAGGGTCTGCATTTCTACGCTGTTGGCCGAGAACACGTACCACATCAGGGCAAAGGTGGTGATGTCGAAGATCGACGAGGTCGGCCCGATCCAGATCATGAAGCGCCCGATATTCTGCGCGTCCCACTTGCGTGGCTTGGCCAGGTACTCCTTGTCCATCTTGTCCCACGGCAGGGCCAACTGGGAGATGTCGTACATCAGGTTTTGCAGGAGCAGGTGGATCGCCAGCATCGGCATGAAGGGAATGAACGCACTGGCCACCAGCACCGAGAACACGTTGCCGAAGTTGGAGCTGGCCGTCATGTTGAGGTACTTCATGATATTGCCGAAGGTCTCGCGGCCTTTAAGCACACCTTCCTCGAGGACCATCAGGCTCTTTTCCAGGAGGATGATGTCGGCCGATTCCTTGGCAATATCGGTTGCGCTGTCCACCGAGATGCCGACGTCTGCATCGCGCAGGGCTGGCGCATCATTGATCCCGTCGCCGAGGAACCCCACGGTGTGGCCGTTGGCCTGCAAGGCCTTGAGCACCCGGGACTTTTGCAGCGGGGTCAGCTTGGCGAACACCGTGCGTTGTTCGACCTGCTGCTTGAGGGTGGCATCGTCCATGGCCTCGATGTCCACGCCCAGCAGCGGCTCGCCGGGCTCCAGGCCGACCTGGCGGCAGATGGTGCGGGTGACCACAGCGTTATCGCCGGTCAGCACTTTGACGGCGACACCGATCTCTTGCAGCGCGGCAATGGCCGGGCCGGCGGTTTCTTTTGGCGGATCGAGGAACGTCAGGAAGCCGTGGATCACCAGATTGCGTTCATCGGCCGGGGTGTATTGCTGGCGCGCCAGGGCCTTGGGGATGTTGCGGGTGGCGACCACCAGCACGCGGAAGCCGTCCTCGTTGAACTCGCTGGCGGTGTGTAGCAATTCCTGGCGACGCCGCTCATCCAGGGCCACGGCGCTGGCGCCTTCCATTACATGGGTGGCGATATCGAGCATTTCTTCCACGGCCCCCTTGCACACCAACAGGTGATCGCCGTGGGCGTCCTTGACCACAATCGACAGGCGGCGACGGACAAAGTCGAAGGGCAGTTCATCGACCTTGCTGTAGGCAAACGGTACCTGGAACTTGGGATTGTGCTGGGAGAACGCCAACACCGCCTGGTCCATCAGGTTCTTCATGCCGCTTTGGTGGTGGCTGTTGAGCCAAGCCAGGGACAGCACCTGGTCGTCCCGCTGGCCGAAGGCGTTGACGTGGTGCTCGAGGATGATTTTGTCCTGGGTCAGGGTGCCGGTCTTGTCGGTGCACAGCACGTCCATCGAACCGAAGTTCTGGATCGCATTCAGGCGCTTGACCACCACTTTGCGCTTGGCCATGGCGTTGGCGCCCTTGGCCAGGTTGGCGCTGACGATCATCGGCAGCATTTCCGGGGTCAGGCCCACGGCCACCGCCAAGGCAAACAGGAAGGCGTCGCCCCAGTCTCCCTTGGAAAACCCATTGAGGAAAAACACGATGGGCACCATCACCAGCATGAAGCGGATCAACAGCCAACTGACGCTGTTCACCCCACGGTCGAAGGCGGTCTGGACCCGGGAGCCGACGATGGCCTTGGCCAGCGAGCCAAAATAGGTGCGTGGCCCCGTCGCAACCACCACCGCCTGGGCGCGGCCGCTGACAACGTTGGTACCCATGAAGCAAATATTGGGCAGGTCCAGCAGGTTGCTCTGGTCCGTGGCGCTCGGGGTGGCGGATTTTTGCGTGACATCGCCCAGGGTGTCGTACTTCTCCACTGGCAGGGCTTCACCGGTCAGCACGGCCTGGCTGATAAACAGGTCGCGGGACTCGATCAGGCGGATATCGGCCGGGATCATGTCACCGGCCGACAACTGCACGATATCCCCGGCCACCAGGTCGCGCATCGGCACTTCGCGCAGGGTGGGTTTGGCCCCGACCTGCTCACGGCGAAGCACCGTGGCAGTGGTGCGCACCATGGCCTTGAGGGCTTCGGCGGATTTGGCCGAACGGTGTTCCTGCCAGAAGCGCAGCAGGCTGCTCAGCGCGACCATGGTCATGATGATGATGACCTTGGTCAGGTCCACTTCTTCACCGGCGCGCAGCGGCAGCCAGTAGTCGGTGACAAAGCTGATCACCGCGAGGGTCAGCAGCACGTAGATGAAGGGGTTGTTCAGGGCTTGGAGGAACTGCACCACCGCATGGGGCGGCTTGTCGTGGGCCACCTCGTTATAGCCTTCACGTTGCAGGCGGGCGCTGGCATCCAGTTCGGTCAGGCCGTCTGTGGTTGCCCGGACGTTGGCCAGGGTGGCCGCCAGGCCGTTTTGCGCTTCGCGGGCGGCGCGCATCGACAGTTTGCTGGCATTGGCGGTGTTGTTGTCTGGACGTTGTTTAGTGTTTACGGCGCTCATGGTTTTTACTCCTGTCGACATACCCGTTACTTGCCTGGCAGGCGAGCGCAAGTATGCCGATTCGCAATGTTTGCGATCAGTTCCAATAACTTTAAAGAGGCGAGTTAATTAACGGGCGCGCAGAAAACTACGGCTGGCTTAGTTCGAAAGGAACGCCAGTTAATTAATTGACCAATAATCAGGAAGTTGCTGTTTCCAGTCGGCTTATGCCGCGCGGGCGCTGAGCATCAGGCGCGCTTGGGCAAGCAGGCTGGAAACGCTCCGTCTCTGCGGATCTTGAGGGTCGGCGTGGTCCCATTGCTGAACCAGGTGGCCGGTGGTGGGGCACAGGCGCCAGTGCGCCTGCAGGTGTGCCTGGCTGATACGCGGGGAAGGGCAGGCAAAGGCCGTGCGCACTGGGGCAACGCCCACGAAAGTACGGCACAGCTTGGCACGCAGGGCTGAGGCCAGCGTGCGTACATCAGGTAGAACAAGGGTTTGGAAATTCATAACACACCTCGGGACCGGACTGGCGCCGGCGCAAGGCAGTTACGTTGGAGCATCAAGCTCTAGCGCAGCTTACCCGGCCTTGAAGGCGAGTCCCGTCATTACACTGGGTTTGGCGCCCGACCCCCGCATTCGCAGGTGAAGGACAGCAACTAGATACTGTGTCCATTGGCTTCTTTTGTGAGGTTGAAAAAAGGCCCGAGTTGCAGGCACGGGCAATCTACTCAGGCAGGCAGTGGATGTCAATCAATAATCAACATGTTTGTGGGTCGTTCAGACTTCATTCAGATTGGTGTTATTCAATATATAAGTTCAAAGGCTGTAGGCGGCCAATAACGCCAGATAGATCAATACCAACCCACAGGCGCCATGACTGATTCGTTGCCAAGTTGGCGAGGCGTTCTTTCGCAAGACATTCACCAACCCTGCGATCAAAAAGCACGACAGGATCGAGGCCAGCATAAAACCTGCGAAGAACATCAAGGTCTGGCCGTGGCTCGGGGTGGCGCCAACGATGCCTGACAGGGCACTGCCCAAGGCACCCCAGTACACGATGTTCTTCGGGTTGGCCAAAGAAATGGCGGCCCCGACCATCAGCGCATTACGCCCGCTGCTGGCCGGGGCGCTGTCGGGTTGCGGCAGGCGCCAGGCATCCAGCAGGCTGCGCAGGCCGAGCCAGGCCAGGTAAAGCGCGCAAACGGCGGTCAACGGTACGCGCACCGCCTCGTGCTGGATCAACAGGGCCATGCCGGTGAGGCCGATCACCGCCCACGTCGCGTCGCCCACCAGCGAGCCTATCTGCACCAGCAGCGCTGGCGTGAACCCATGCAACAGGCCCCGGCGTAGCGTCTCTGCGAGCACGGCGCCGGGGGACAGGCAAAACACAAAGCCAAATACCAGCGCAGAAAAAAAGATCGTCAACATCACCACCCCCAAAATTAACCGGTAACTCTTGTAGGAGCCGGCAAGCCGGCTCCTACAGGTCAGTTTGAGGGCGGGGCAGGTGTGCTGTCTTGGACAGGATTGCGCTTTGATAGCGGCCAGGGGTAATGCCATAGGCCGCACGGAAGTGCCGATTGAGATGGCTCTGGTCGGCAAAACCCAGGTCATGGGCAACCTCGGCGGCGCCCAGGCCACTGCGCAACAAGCCTTGTGCGCGGCGCGTGCGCAGTTGCATGGCCCATTGGCGCGGACTCAGGCCGGTTTCTTTCTGGAAGGTGCGCAAGACGTGGAATTTGGACAGGCCCAACTCGTCGCCCAAGGCCTCCAGGGCCACACCCTGGTGCAACTGCGCGGCGAGCAGTTCCTGGGCCTGGGCGACTAGCTTTGACCCCGCACTGGCACCTGCCGGCAGGCGCACACCACTGAGCCTGACCACCTCGGCCAGCAGCAACACCAGCGCCTCTTCGTTGAGCCCGCGTACCAGCGGGTCGACGCTTAATGCCCCCTTGGCGGCCTGCGCCAGTTGCGTCGCCAAAGCAGGGGCAAAACACAGCGCGCGGTCGAACTCCAGGTGCGCCAGCCCGAGGTCGCTGGCCAGGCGGTCGGCACCGGCGTACAGGCTGACAAAGTGCCAGGGCGCGCCCTGGGCGGCGCCGCCACCCTGGATCTGGCCGGGGTTGTACAGGGTGATACTGCCGGGCCCGGCCTCAAAGGTGCGGCGGTCCAGCCAGACCTGTTCCTCACCGATCAGGTTGACGCCAATCACGCACTCGTCGTGGCTATGGCGGGCAAACGTCAGGCCGCTACAGGTGGTGCTGCTGATTTCGTAGTGGCCCAGCCAGGCGTGGTGCGAGGAACTCATCGGGTGGGCTCGGTGGCGGCAAGTGGCCAAAGCATACCTTTTTAGACACTCAGTCGCAGGGCCAGCGCGGCCAGGGTGATCAGCAGCACCGGCAGGGTCAGCACGATACCCACCTTGAAGTAATAGCCCCAGGTGATGCGGATGCCCTTGCGCGCCAGAATATGCAGCCAGAGCAGGGTCGCCAGGCTGCCGATAGGCGTGATTTTCGGGCCCAGGTCGCTGCCGATCACATTGGCGTAGATCATCGCTTCCTTGACCACGCCCACGGCATGGCTGGCTTCGATGGACAGCGCACCGATCAGCACGGTCGGCAGGTTGTTCATCACCGAAGACAGCAGCGCCGTCAGCAACCCGGTGCCCAGCGCCGCGCCCCACACGCCGTAGTCGGCAAAGGTGTTGAGCCAGGTGGCCAGGTAAGTGGTCAGGCCGGCGTTGCGCAGGCCATACACCACCAGGTACATCCCGAGGGAGAAAATCACGATCTGCCAGGGGGCTTCCTTGAGCACCTTGCGCGTGGATATCTTGTGGCCTTTGGCGGCGATCACCAGCAGCAACAAAGCGCAGGCGGCCGAGATGGCACTGATGGGAATGCCCAGCGGTTCCAGGGCAAAACAGCCGACGAGTAGAATGCCCAGCACCCACCAGGCGGCGTGGAAAGTCGCCGGGTCATGAATGGCGCTGGCCGGTTCGGGCAGGTCGGCGGGGTCATAACTTTGCGGGATATCACGGCGGAAGAACCACAGCAGCACCGCCAGGGTCGCCGCGACGCTGACAAGGTTGACCGGTACCATGATCGCCGCATATTCGTTGAAACCAATCTTGAAGTAGTCTGCCGAGACGATGTTCACCAGGTTGGACACCACAAGCGGCAGGCTGGCGGTGTCGGCGATAAACCCTGCGCCCATCACGAACGCGAGGGTCGCCGCGGGTGAGAAGCGCAGCGCCAGGAGCATCGACATGACAATCGGCGTGAGGATCAGGGCCGCGCCGTCATTGGCGAACAACGCCGAGACCAGCGCGCCCAGCAGCACCATGTAAGCAAACAGCCGCCGGCCTCGGCCACGGCCCCAGCGTGCGACGTGCAAGGCGGCCCAGGCGAAAAAACCGGCCTCGTCGAGGATCAGGCTGATGATAATCAGGGCGACGAAGGTACCGGTGGCATTCCAGATGATCTGCCACACCACCGGGATGTCTGCCAGGCTGATCACGCCACAGGCCAGGGCGAGGATCGCCCCCATTGACGCACTCCAGCCTACCCCAAGGCCTTTGGGTTGCCAGATGACCAGCACAATGGTGAACAGGAAGATGGCGACGGCAGCAAGCATCAAGGACATTCTCCGCGGGGTGGCGATTCGACATTTGATTGACCTGTGACAAGGTACTGGGAATCCGTGGCAAGTGCTTGAAATTAAAATGAAACACAACTGTCCTAAAGTGCCCGCCATTGGTGATAAAGGAAGTAACTGTGTGACCCGTGCCACTCGTAACCTGCGCAAGACCCTCGATTCTGTCGCGGACAACAACGAAACCGCGGCTTTCGACTTGATGCGCGCGGTCGAAAAACTCAGCGATGAAGTGCTGCGTCAGCGGCTGCTCAACACCATCCACCGCCTTAACCAGGATGCCCACGAACTGCGGGAGGCCAGGGATGCGGTGGAGCGGGTGTCGGTCAAGCTGGCGTGATAATGGCACGTGCCTCCAGGGCCGGTGAAGTGGCGGCATTTATTGATGAGGCTGCCACGGCCCTGCAGCAATAGTTCCGCTGGGCAACCCTCTGTCCCTGCGCCGGGGGTTGCCTGCTGCAAGATCGTTCAAGACAATCCGGGTTGGCGCTGCCATGCTTATCGACTGTCTGTCGATGAGCCTGTTGTCCATGCCTACTGCCTTGCCGCATTACGCTTTCGCCCGCGGCGCGATTGCGATCATTCCTCTTTCATTGGCCTGCGCCCCATGGGGCCTGTTGGCCGGCTCCCTGGCGATTGACGCCCAGTTCACCCCGCTGGAAAGCCAGGGCCTATCGGCCATTGTGTTCGCCGGTGCCGCGCAGTTGGTGGCGATTGGCATGGTCAAGAGCGGCGCCAGTCTGATTGCCATTTTGCTCACCACGTTGCTGCTGACCTCCCAGCACTTGCTGTATGGCATGCATATGCGCGCCACCCTGTCGCCTTTGCCGGCGCGGTGGCGCATGAGCCTGGGCTTTTTGCTCACGGATGAGTTCTTCGCGTTGGTCAGCCAATATGACCGCCAGACCTTCAACCGCTGGTATGCCCTGGGTGTGGGCCTGACGTTCTATGTGGCCTGGAACCTGTTCACCCTGGCCGGCATCGTGCTCGGCAAGAGCATCCCCAACCTTGATCAACTGGGCCTGGAGTTCTCCATCGCCGCAACCTTTATCGCCTTGATCACCCCGGTGGTGCGTGATGTGCCAACGGTGGTGTGCGTGGCGGTGGCCTTGCTGTTTTCGGTGCTGCTCAGTTACTGGCACTGGGAGTCGGCGGTGGTGGTGTCGGGGTTGCTGGGGATGTGTGCAGGGTATGCCTGCAAACGCTTGGGAGTAGGGCAGCAATGATTTTTGTGATGATTATCGGCATGGGCCTGGCGGTGTTTTTCAACCGTTACCTGTTTCTTGAGCCGCGCTTGCCGGTGCGCCTGAATCGCGGCGCGCGGGAGTTTCTCGGGTTCGCGGTGCCCGGCATGTTGACGGCCATTTGCGGGCCGATCATTTTCCTCTCCGAGCACAAGCTCAACCTGAGCCCCACCAACCCTTACTTGTTGGCCGGGGTCTGCGCGGTGGCCTTGATGTTCTGGACCCGCAGCGTGTTGACCACGGTGCTGCTGAGCATGGCGCTGTTCTATCTGTTCCGCTGGTTGCTTTAAGTGTTCCTGTGACGGCTATCGCCACGAGGTTTCAATGGTAAAGTCGCGTTTTTTCAAGGAAGCGATGGCATGCGGAAGGTAGTGATAGGTGCGTTGGTCCTGGCGGCGCTGGCCGGTTGCGCAGGTTCGAAGATGAAAGACGCACGCTCTGGCGCGCCCTATAAAACCCTGGCCTCAGACAAGGCCGCATTGGTCGTCGCCCAGTGCATCCAGTTCGGCTGGCAGGACGAGGCGGTGTTCGGTGTGGATGCCGGCGGCTTTATGGAGCCGGCGCAAGGCGGGGGCCATACGGTCTACACCACGGGCGGTGACTACTTTGTCGACGTGCGCAGTGTCGGCAGCAGCACCACCGTCAGTTACTACGCAGCCGAAGATAATTTCGCGGCCAAGCGCCGCCTGGCCGCTGCTGCGACCTGTCTGTAAGTTGCTTCCTTAGAATTCTTCAGAAATGCCCGGCGGACACCCCGCCGGCTTTGCCTTAAAATGCCCGCGCTTGCCCGACATGATGGCTCTTTACCAGTACATGGATGTCGAGGCCTAAATGTCGGGCAAGCACCTTTTCAGCGTGGCATATAGCCCAGGTGCCAGCGCCGCGGAATCTTCAGCGACACCAGCCCCAGCAGCGCCGACAACAGGCCGCTGACCAGCAGGGCCTTGATCCCCAACTGATGTTCGAGCAAGGCGCCAATCACCGCGCCAACAAACATCCCGGCCCACGGGATCAACTGCACGCGCCAGCCATTACGGCGCTCCCCCAACATCCAGCGCCCCAGCCCGCGACCGAAACGCGACAACGCGCCGGTCACGTAAGTCAGCCCCACGGGCAGGCCATTGACCTGTTCCACCGCCGCATTAAGCATGCCCATGGCGATGATCGCGGCCAGCACCGCGGGTAATTGCTCGGCCATCGGCCACGCCGCCGCGCCGCACAGTAGCGTGGCGATACACAGCAACAGCGGCAACGCGTGGCGCTTGCTGATGCGGCTGATGATCACCCCCAGCGCATTGCCCAGGATAAACGTCGCCACCAGCAGGGTGAGGCGCCCGGTCAGCCCCAGGTCGCCTTCACTGATCGCCACCGCCAGCCGCGTGGTGTTGCCACTCATGAACGAGACAAAATCCCCACTGGCCATAAAGCCGATGGCGTCGGTCATGCCGGCCAACACCGAGAGGCTGGCCACCAGTGTCAGGCCGATGCGCCCCCGCCATTTGTGCTGGTGCTGCAGGGCGGTATTGATCAGGGGTTTAGGGGAGGAGGGCAGCACGGCGAGAGGTTCCTCAATGAGATTATCCGGCCACTAACGTAGGACGCTTTCGGGTTGACTGCAATGACTTGGCACATCCTTCAGTGCACCTCCAGGCGCCAGCCCATGGCGTCCCAGGTCAGGACATGGGTCGGTTTGAGCGCGTTGAGAAACGCCGCGTCATGGGAGACCGCAATCAGCGCGCCGGCAAACCCCTGTAAAGCCTGCTCGAAGGCCATCACCGACTCCAGGTCCAGGTGGTTGGTGGGCTCGTCCAGGAGCAGCAGTTGCGCGGGGATCTTGCGCCATAAAGCAATCGCCATCGCCGCCTTCAAGCGCTCACCCCCGCTGAGTTGGCCGATGGGTTGGGTGACGCGCAACGCGTCCAGTTGCAACAGCGCCAGGCGAGTGCGCAGTTGGGCTTCGGCCAGGGGCGTGTCCATCAATTTGAGTTGTTCGACGATCGATTGCCCATCGTCGAGCAGGGTCAACTGCTGGTCGAGATAGGCACAGGGCACATGAACCGTGCATTGGCCGCGGATGGGTTGCCATTGACCCGCCAGCAGTTTGAGCAGGGTGGACTTGCCGCAGCCATTGGGCCCATGGACCGCGACCCGCACCGGCCCGCTCAGGCTCGCGTTGATAAAGGTGCTTGGCGCGCGCGGATCGAGCCAGGGCAACTGGCAGTCGGCCAGGGTCAGCACTTGGCGACCTGCGGGCAGGGGCGTGCCGGGCAAGGCGAGGAAGGTCGGCGTTTCGTCCACCACCCGTTCGTGGGCGGTGCGTACGCGTTCATTCAACGCCTGCTTTTGCTGCACATGGGCGCTGCGCACGTTACTGACGATTTCGTTGGCGGCGCCTTTCCACCTGGATTTGGTGAAGGCGTCGACATTGGCGGTCTCTGCATATTTACGGGCGCTGGCGGCGTGGCGCTGGAAGCTGTCGATATCCTTTTTCAAGCGTTGATGCTCACGCCGCCGATCCAGCCGGGCGTGTTCCAGGGCCGCCTGGGCGGCGTGCTGTTCGGCATTGCGCTGCGCACGATAGTCGTCGTAATTGCCGCCATAGAGCCGGGCCCCGAGGGGTGACAGCTCGATGATCCGCCCCAGGCTATTGAGCAGGCGCCGGTCATGGCTGACCACCACCAGGCCACCGCGCCAGGCGCTGAGGGTCGCCAACAGCCAGTCGCGGCCGGCGCTGTCGAGATGGTTGGTGGGTTCGTCGAGAATCAGCAACTGCGGCGCACGCAACAGGGCGCCAATCAGGGCGATCCTGGCCAATTGGCCGCCGCTCAGTTGTGCGGCGGGCTGATCGGGACTGATCTGCGCCAGGCCGGCACCGTCGAGCGCCTGGCGCAGGCGCTCGGCCAGGTCCCAGCGATCGTCGATCATTTCCAGGTCGTCAGCTTGCGCTTGACCCTTTGCCAGGCGTTCAAGGGCGGCCAGGATCTGCGCACAACCGCTGACCTGGGCCACGGTCTGCCCTGGCAGCAGCTCAATGCTTTGTGGGACATAGGCGATGCGGGCCGAGGACTTGATAACGCCATGCGATGGCTCAAGCACGCCGGCCAACAGACGGGCCAACACACTCTTGCCCATGCCATTACGGCCGACAATCCCGGTGGGGGCGTGATCGATAGAGAAGTTGAGGTCTTCCAACAGCGTCTCGCCATTGGCGAATTGGAAACCCACGTGATGCAAGGAAACAAGTACAGGCAGCCGGTTGACGTCAGTCATCAGCACCTCCAGAACAATGTGGCACAAGCCAACAAGCGCGCCAGGCAGCTCGTTGCGTTTACATGTTGGAAGGCTTAGTTGTTCACGTCGGCGGTCGTCCTGCGGTAGGAAAGGACCGATAGCCTAGCGCATGTCGTGGCGAGGGGTCTACACCCCCGCTGGGTTGCGCAGCAGCCCCAAAACCATCCCCCTAGGTCTGCCTGACACTACTTGGTGGTTGGTGGCCATTATTGGGGCTGCTGCGCAGCCCACCGGGGGACAAGCCCCCTCGCCACAACAGTTCTCGCTCCTACAGTTGTTCGAGAAACATTGCCAGCCCGACTTCTTCGGCCTTCAGGCCCTTGCGCACCCTGGGCCTGGGCAGCTTCGCCAGCGCGCCCAGGCTGAAGTGCTCGAGCACGGCCGGGTGGATGTAGCACTTGCGGCACACCGCTGGGGTGTTGCCCAACTGCCGGGCGACATTCTTGACCATCTGCACCACATGCCTTTTGGCATCCGATTCCGGTTGCCATGCCAGTTCGCGCAAGACTGCCAGGGCCAGGGCGCTGCCGGCCCAGGTGCGATAGTCCTTGGCGGTAAAGTCGGCCCCAGTGAGGCTGTGCAGGTACGCGTTGACGTCAGTGGAGCTGACGGTATGCCGCTCGCCGTCTGCGTCCAGGTACTGGAACAGGTTCTGCCCCGGCAACTCCAGGCAGCGTTTGAGCACGCTCGCCAGGCGCCGATCCTTGATGCTGACCTGGTGCTCGACACCGCTCTTGCCACGGAACTGGAACTGGATTTCGCTGCCCTTGATATCCACGTGACGGGTGCGCAACGTGGTCAGGCCATAGGAGCGGTTATCGCGGGCGTATTGGCTGTTGCCGACGCGGATCAACGTGGCATCGAGCAATAGCACCACGGTAGCCAGGACCTTCTCCCGATTGAACCCCGGCGCCTCGACCTGTGCTTGCAGTTGCTTGCGCAGTTTGGGCAGCGCATTGCCGAACGCCTGCAGCCGTGAGTACTTGTCGCTGTCGCGCACTTCGCGCCAGCGTGGGTGATAGCGGTATTGCTTGCGGCCCCGGGCGTCACGCCCGGTGGCCTGCAGGTGCCCCTTGGGATCGGCGCAGATCCATACGTCGGTATAGGCCGGCGGGATAGCGAGGGCGTTGATCCGCTGGATTTCGGCGGCGTCGGTCAGGCGTTGGCCGTGACTATCAAAATACTGGAACTTGCCCCGCAGTTTGCGGCGGCTCAAGCCTGGTTGAGTGTCGTCAACATAGTGCAGGTCACGGGGCAGGTCCACGGGCAGGCTGGAGTCGGGCATGGGGCAGAGTCCTTGGCAACAAATCAGGCCGGTATGGCTGATTGACCGCAGCCCTGTGCCGTCCGTTCAAGCCAGTACCGCAACCGCCTTGATCTGTGCCCACAGCGCCTGGCCGGGATGCACCTGCAGTTGGTCCCGCGAGTAACGGGTGATCCGTGCCAGCAGCGGTGTGCCCGCCGCGTCGAGCCGCACCAGCACATGGGCGCTGTTGTCGGCGGGGATCTCCTGGGTCACGGTCACGGGCAAGCAGTTGAGGATGCTGCTGTGCTCCCCGGGTTGCAGGCTGAGGCTGACATCCCGGGCCTGGACCTTGAACCGCAGGTGCTTGCCCAGGTCGAGCGGGGCATGGGCCACGCGCATTTGCAGCGGGCTGTCGGGCAGTTGCAGGGTCAACAGTTGGTAGTGGGCGTCATGGCTGCTGACGGTTCCATTGATAACCACGCCGGCATCGTCGCCACGGGCCAGCGGCAGGTCGAGCCGCGCCAGGGTTTCGCCGATCGGGCCGCTGGCCAGGGCCTTGCCCTCATTGAGCAGGACAATGTGATCGGCCAGGCGCGCCACTTCATCCTGGGCATGGCTGACGTACAACACCGGGATTTCCAGTTGGTCGTGCAGGCGCTCCAGGTACGGCAGGATTTCGCCTTTGCGCTGGCTGTCGAGGGCGGCCAGGGGTTCGTCCATCAGCAATAGCTGCGGGCTGGTGAGCAGCGCGCGGGCGATGCCGACGCGTTGGCGCTCGCCGCCGGACAAATGCTGCGGATGGCGATCGAGCAGGTGGCCGATGCCCAGCAATTGCGTGGCCTGGGCCAGGTCTACGCGGCGCTGGCCCTTGGGGATGCGCTTGAGGCCGAACTCCAGGTTGGCCAGCACCGACAGGTGGGGAAACAGGCTGGCCTCTTGAAACACATAGCCGAGGGCACGCTTGTGCGGTGGCACAAATACACCGTTGCGGCTGTCTTGCCAGACCTGATCGTTGATCTGCACAAAACCATCGCCGGCCCGCTCCAGCCCGGCAATGCAGCGCAGGCACGTGGTTTTGCCCGAGCCCGAATGCCCGTAGAGCGCGGTGACACCGCGCCCCGGCAGCTTCAGGTCAACATCCAGGGCAAACCCGGAATAGTTCAGTTGCAGGCGCACTTCAATCATCGACATCAGCTCCAGCCTGCCTTGGTTTTACGGCTGGAGTAGAGCGCCAGCAACACCAGGAAAGAAAACACCACCATGGCCCCGGCCAACCAGTGGGCCTGGGCGTACTCCATGGCTTCGACATGGTCGTAGATCTGCACCGAGACCACGCGGGTCTTGTCGGGGATATTGCCACCGATCATCAGCACCACGCCGAACTCGCCCACGGTGTGGGCAAAGCCAAGGATCGACGCGGTGATAAATCCGGGGCGGGCCAGCGGCAGGATCACGCTGAAAAACGTATCCCAGGGATTGGCTCGCAGGGTGGCAGCGACTTCCAGGGGTCGGCTGCCAATGGCCGAGAACGCGTTTTGCAACGGTTGCACCACAAACGGCATGGAGTAGATCACCGAGCCAATCACCAGGCCGGCAAAGCTGAAGGTCAAGGTGCCCAGCCCCAGCCATTGGGTGAACTGCCCGAGGTAACCGTGGGGCCCCATGGTCAGTAGCAGGTAGAAACCAATCACCGTCGGCGGCAGCACCAGTGGCAGGGCGACCACCGCGCCTATCGGCCCGCGCCACCAGGAGCGCGTGTGCGACAGCCATAGGGCGATGGGAGTGCCGATGATCAGCAGAATCACAGTGGTTAGCGACGCTAGTTTCAGGGTCAGCCAGATCGCGGAAAAATCGGCACTCGATAGCGGCATTTACAGTTGATAACCGTAGGATTTGATAACGGCAGCGGCTTTAGGCCCCTTGAGGTAGTCAACCAATGCCTTGGCGGCCGGGTTGTCCTTGCCTTTGTTGAGGATCACCGCGTCCTGTTTGATCGGGTCATGCATCTCGCCAGGGACGATCCACGCCGAGCCGCTGCTGACTTTGCCGTCTTTGTAGATCTGCGACAAGGCCACAAAACCCAATTCGGCATTGCCGGTGGACACGAACTGATAGGCCTGGGTGATGTTCTGCCCTTCGACGAGCTTGCTCTTGACCTGTTCGGTCAGGCCCAGTTTGGCCAGCACCTGGGTAGCAGCGAGGCCGTAGGGTGCAGCTTTCGGGTTGGCAATGGACAGGTGCTGGTATTCATTTCTCTTCAGCACTGCGCCCTTGGCATCCACATAACCTTCCTTGGCCGACCACAGCGCCAGGGTGCCCACCGCGTAGGTGAAGCGCGAACCCTTGACGGTGTCGCCTTCGCTTTCGAGTTTTTGCGGGGTGGTGTCGTCAGCGCTGAGGAACACTTCAAACGGCGCGCCGTTCTTGATCTGGGTATAGAACTGCCCGGTGGCCCCGTAGGCAGCGACCAACGTGTGGCCAGTGTCCTTTTCGAAATCAGCGGCGATGGCCTGGATCGGTGCGGTGAAGTTGGCGGCGACCGCCACCTGGACTTCGTCGGCCTGGGCCGAGCCCAAGGTAAAGAGGGCGATCAGGGCGGTAGGGGCCAGGCGTGAGGCGCGGATCATCATGAAGCAGCTCCTTGGAGTGCCGACGTGGCGGCTTGTTAGAGTTAGTCGCTATGTACGTGAATATATAGCGGTTCGCCATCGTCGGTACAGTGCAAAGTTGCCTCAGGGGTCTAGCCCTTGTTGAGTTGTGCCAGCGCCTGGCGGGCCAGCCTCAGGGTCAGCTCGCGTGTTGGCAGGTCCTGGCCCAGGCGCAACGCCTGGCCGGCCCACAGGCTGCTGAAGTCGGCTTCATCCAGGGCGCGCAACGGCATCAACGCACCACCGGCCAAGGGAAACGCCGGGGCTGTGGGGTTAATTGGCCCCAGTTCGTGCATCACCCGATTGACGATCCCTCGCGCCGGGCGGCCGGTGAACAGGTTGGTCAGTGCCGTTTCGCTGGCCGGGGCGCTATGCAGCGCCTGATGGTGGGAGGGCGTGATAGTGGCCTCGGGCGTGAACAGGTAGGCCGTTCCGATCTGCACGGCCGAGGCGCCGAGGGCGAACGCGGCGACGATTCCTCGCGCATCACCGATCCCGCCGGCGGCGATCACCGGCACGTTGACCGCATCCACCACCTGGGGCACCAGGGCCATGGTGCCAATCTGGCTGGTCAGGCGGTCGTTGAGGAACATCCCGCGATGCCCGCCGGCCTCATAGCCCATGGCGATGATTGCATCGCAGCCATGCTGTTCCAGCCATATTGCTTCTTCAACCGTGGTCGCGGACGACAGCACTTTTGCACCGGTGGCCTTGACCCGATCGAGCAGAGACTTTTCCGGCAGGCCGAAGTGGAAACTGACGACTTGCGGGCGAAACTCTTCCACCACTTCACAGGCGGCATCGTCGAACGGTGCGCGATTGGAGACCGGGGTGGGCGCGTCAAAATCGGCGCCCAATTCACGGTAATACGGCTCCAGGATCTGCTTCCACTGGTGATCGCGCTCTGAGTCGGGGACCGGCGGCTGATGGCAGAAGAAATTGACGTTCAGCGGGCGCTCGCTGGCCTGGCGAATAGTGGTCAGGGCCTGGCGCAGTTGATCGATGTTCAAGGTGGCGGCAGGCATGGAGCCCAGGGCGCCGGCCTGGCTTGCGGCGATCACCATCTGCGGGCTGGTGCTGCCGGCCATGGGCGCCTGGATGATCGGCAGTTCAATGCCCAGCAGGTCAAGAATCCGCGTGTCTGGCCAGGTGCTCATGGGGTGCTTCTCCAGTGGATTAACGGTCTGGCCCTTTTAACAGGGGCGGCCCAGGCAAGGCCAGTCTGTATTATTCACTGGACGTCGACGATTGTTCATGCGGGGTGTTGTGTTCACGCTGGAGCAACTGCTGCTTGCGCTCCACGCCCCACCGGTAACCCGAAAGATGGCCATCGCTGCGGACCACGCGGTGACAGGGAATCGCCACGGCCAGGCAATTGGCGCCGCAGGCCTGGGCCACGGCGCGAAATGCCGTGGGTGCGCCGATGCGCTGGGCGATCTCGGCATAGCTGGCCGTGCTGCCTACCGGAATTTCCCGCAAGGCCTGCCAGACCCGCTCCTGGAAGGCGGTGCCGCGCAGGTCCAGGGGCAGGTTCAGGCCCAGGGCCGGAGCTTCGATAAACCCTACTACCTGGGCAATCAACTGTTCAAAGTCGGGGTCGGCGCCGATCACATTGGCCTGGGGGAACTGGTCTTGCAGGTCGCGCGCCAGCTGATCCGGATCATCGCCCAGCAAGATGGCACACACGCCACGATTGCTCTGGGCCACCAGAATTGCGCCCAGCGAACACTCGCCGACAGCGAAGTGAATGTCGTTATGGGTGCCACCGGCCTTGTAGTCGCTGGGCTTCATGCCAAGCAACTGGTTGGCTGACGCGTAGAAGCGGCTGTTGGAGTTGAAGCCTGCATCGTACAGCGCGTCGGTCACCGACTGATTGTCCAGCAGGTGAGCCCTGAGCTTGCGTGAGCGATGGGCGCGGGCGTAGCCCCTCGGCGTCAACCCGGTCAGGGTCTTGAACACCCGATGGAAATGGAACGGGCTCAGGCCGGCGCCGTTGGCCAGGTCCTCCAGGGAGGGCAGCGCCTGGGCCTGTTCGATGTGACGGCAGGCCGCAGCGACCAGGTGCGCATGGCGCTGCGCGACCTGGGTCTGATCGGCCGAGGTACGTTTATTGGGGCGGTAGCCGGCTGCTTCGGCCTGCTGCGGGGTGTCGAAAAACTCGACGTTCTTGCGCAGTGGCTGACGTGCGCTGCTGCTGGGGCGGCAATACACGCCGGTGGTCTTGACCCCGTAGACGAACGTCAGGTCCGCTGTGGCATCGCGGGCGACAATCGCGGCCCAACGCAGGTCATCTTCAGTGGTCATGGCAATGGCTCGACAGCGCAACAGTGGCACCCAGAATAACCGCTGAGGTGGAGTTGGACACTCCGTTACTTGCGGTCGAATTCACCCTGGCAATGACGTTTGCCGTAGCGCGCTCAATGTGGCGAGCGGGCTTGCCCCGCGCTGGGTGGCGAAGCCGCCCCAATAGCCTCACCATGTTCTGCCAGCTACACCGAGGTGGCTGGTTTTAGGGCTGCTGCCGCAGCCCAACGGGGGACAAGCCCCCTTGGCACAGGGTTGCAACTTACGGTGGATCGCAGGCTTCCTGTGGCGAGCGGGCTTGCCCCGCGCTGGGTGGCGAAGCCGCCCCAATAGCCTCACCATGTTCTGTCAGCTACACCGAGGTCGCTGGTTTTGGGGCTGCTGCCGCAGCCCCAAGAGCCCCGCCAAGTTCTACCAAGGGTCAGCCTGCCTTGCGAAACGTCAGGTTGATCCGTTGTGGGCCCATGCGCGGGTGTACGCCGTGTTTGATCGGCAGCACGCCATGAAAGCGCAGACGGTCGACACCGCCCCAGACCACCACATCGCCATGGAACAGGGAAGTTTTCTGGGTCTTGTCACTGCGCTGATGCCCACCAAACAGAAACACCGCCGGCAGCCCCAGGGAGAGCGAGACCACAGGCGCGCTGAAGTCGCGCTCGTTTTTGTCTTGGTGCAGCGACATCCTTGCGCCTGGAACGTAGCGGTTGATCAGGCAGGCGTCCGGGGCAAAGCCCTCGAACCCCGCAGCGGCCGCTGCCGTTGTCGCCAACTCGCGCAGTACGTTCGGCAATGCCGGCCAGGGCTGTTGGCGCTCGGGGTCGATGGGGCTGTAGCGATAGCCTTGGCGGTCAGTGGTCCAGCCCAGGTCACCGCAACTGCTCAGCGCGGCCGACATGGTAAAGCCACCGGGGGTGACCATTTGCCGGAACGGTGACTGGGCCAGTACCGCACGCAACTCCGGTAACAAGCGCTCAAGCCAGGGCAGGGCATAGCCCCTGAGGACGTAAGACTGTTCGCCAATCTGCTCGCGACGGGCCGGCTGCTGCAAGGCCTCGTCGCTGAACAGATCACCGGTGGAATGAGGGTCCATGTTGCACAATCACTCCGTTGCGGGTGAGGATTTTACAGGGCCTTGCTCACAGTGATTTCAGTGATTTGGTCACTGGCATCATGAATCTTGGCCAAGGCCTGCTGGGCTTCTTCGATGCTCGCCGCGTGTAACTGGGCAAATTCGAAGCGGCGCTCGCCGTTGAGTTTGTACTTGATGACGTATTTGGTGGTTTGAGTCACGGTCGTTCCTGTGGCGTGGGGCGCAATCAGCTGAGTTTGGTGCTGGTGCGGCGAACAATGCGGATTTTATGGGACAACGCCGGCTTGCGCGTAACGCTGATGGCACGGCGCGTCACCACGTCCAGGGTAATGTTCCAGAACCCGGTGCTCGGCGCGGTGATCTTGGCCGGGAACTTATCGAATGCACCGCCGTGATAAGTGTGGCGACCGCCGTTTTTGAAGCTGCGAAAATTCGCATCGCTCATCAGACGAATATTGCAGGTCTGCGAGCATTCAATGACGACAATATCCCCTTCGTTCAAGTGTTCGCGCTGGTGGATGAATTTCATGGGGGGTGTCTCCAGAAGGGCTTTTTCTGAAAAATCAGAACGATACGTAGGTTAAGATGGAGTTTATCAGCCCCAGCACGTTTATTATCGGGTCGTCGTCGACGTCTTCGACAATTTAAAACAGTTATTTACCGATATATCAGGGATAAATCCTACGTGGGCGGGAGAAAAATACCATCCCCGCTGTCGTAGGGTCTTTATCGGAGGTTTTGTATGAAGTGGAGTGTATTGGTTCTGGCCCTGGCAATAGGTGGATGTGCTTCGGTTTCAGACATCAAGCAGACACCGCCGACACTGGCGGTTATCTCCGGGAAAAAACCGCAGGAATACGCGGCGTGTGTGGTGCAAAAACTGTCGTCGACCCGTCGTCCGTCGCAGATCGAACCTCACAAGGAAGGTGTGCGGGTGATTGTGCCGCAGAAGTTTTCGGCTGACCCTTCGGCCATTTTTGAAATTGAAGACCGCTCCAGCGGTAGCAGCATCAAGCTCTACGAGAGCATGTCCAATGTGCCGATTCGTCCGGGTGACGTGAAAAAAGCTGCGGAAGACTGCATTTCCGGCTGAGTTCACGGCGCCGCTCATACGCGATCAACTCCGATCAAGAAGCCCGGCCTGCGGTTGCAGTGCCGGGCTTTTTATTGTCCGCAATTTCTTACGCTGCGGTTGTGACTGTCAGCTCATTACCCTACCATTTGTAGGCTTATGCATTGTAGGTCTAAGCATATAACTATAAAAATGGAGTCGTGATGATGTCTGTGGAGAGAGTGTTGATGGGTGGCGCCTTGCTACTCATGCTCGGCAGCGCGCAAGCGCTGGAGGGCAAAAAGATATTCAGTGAAGGTGGCGCGCAGCCTGGCGCTGCCGCGTGCATGGCGTGCCACGGGGCGGATGGCCTGGGGTTGGCTGCTGCGGGGTTTCCCAGGCTGGCGGGGTTGCCAGCGGGTTATTTGAGCAAACAACTGCATGATTTCAGGAGTGGCGCGCGCAGCAACCCGGTGATGACGTCGCTGGCCAAGGCGCTGACCGAGGAAGAAATCGCTGCGGTGAGCCAGACACTGGCGGCGATGCCGGCGCCGGTTGTGCCAGCCGGCCCACGCAGCGCTACCCCCACCAATCCTGCCGAAAAACTGGCGCTGCAAGGTGCCTGGGAGCGGCAGATCCCCGCGTGTGTCAGTTGCCATGGCCCGTCGGGTGTGGGGGTGGGTGAGGCGTTCCCGCCGTTGTCAGGGCAATCTGCGGCTTATCTGGCTGCTCAGCTCAATGCCTGGCGCAGTGGCACCCGCCACAATGATCCCAATGACCTGATGGGGCATGTGGCCAAATCCCTGACTGATGACGAAGTGCAGGGGATCGCAAACTATTTCGCCTCCTTGCCTGGCCAGGAGGTCAAACCATGAAGAAGCTGTCATTTGCACCCGTGTTTGTCGCGTTGATCAGTGCGCCTGCCTGGGCGGCACCGATTGCCATGGAAGATCAGTCGCAACTGAAGGTGCCCGCTGCGGTGCCTGCCGCCACGGCGTTCCAGCCGCCTCAGGAAAGCGAATTGCCCGACAACGCCTACGGCAAGCTGGTGATGCAGGGCTATGCGTTGTTCGTCGATACCAAGCGCCTGGCGCCACAGTTCGTCGGCAACGGCCTTAACTGCAGCAACTGCCACCTGGATCAGGGACGTTTGGCCAATTCGGCGCCGCTGTGGGGTGCCTACCCGATGTACCCCGCGTACCGAAAAAAGAACGACAAGGTCAACACGTTCGCCGAACGTCTGCAGGGCTGTTTCCAGTTCAGCATGAACGGCGGCAAGCCTCCGGCAGCCGACAGTCACGAGATTACCGCGCTGTCGACGTATGCCTACTGGCTGGCGAGCAAGGCACCCTTGGGCGTGGAGCTGCCGGGGCGCGGCTATCCCGAGGTGCCACAGCCGGCCAAAGGCTACAACCTGGCGCAAGGTGCCGAGGTGTACAAGGCGCAGTGTGCGGTGTGCCATGGCGCCGAGGGGCAGGGGCAGAAGGTGGGCGACAACTACGTGATGCCACCGTTGTGGGGTAAGGATTCCTACAACTGGGGCGCCGGTATGCATCGGATCAACACGGCGGCTTCTTTTATCAAGCACAACATGCCGCTGGGTAAGGGTGGGAGCTTGACCGACCAGCAGGCCTGGGACGTGGCAGCCTACGTCAATCGCCATGAGCGCCCACAGGACCCGCGACTGGTGGACGGCTCCGTGGAGAAAACCCGCGTCAAGTTTCACGCCAATGATGGGGTGAATCTGTACGGGCAAACGGTCGATGGCGTGCTGATTGGCCAAGGCATCCGTTAAACTACTGCCTGAACACAAAAAATGCCGCTCAAACCCCGGGGTTTGAGCGGCATTGTCATTCTGGAAAACCAATTATGAAGCGTGAACGTGTCAAAGAGCGGCATGCAGAGGGTCACATCTCTGCGACCCATGTGATTCAAAATCCGGCCAATTCAGGGGAGTGGATCGTGTTTTTCAAGAAAAGCGGCGGGCGCAGCTTTTTCCTGGTGGATGATCATGATGAGGTCGAATCGTTTGAGAAGCTGGATGACCTGATCGACACCATCCGCGGCCTTGGTATCAAGTTCGCTGAGATTCACATGTAAGCGCCCGGTTTACTTGCAGACCACTACCACACTGCGGCCCTTGAAGTTGCCCACATCGGCGCCCAGGGTCTTGTCGCTGTCCTTCAAGGCTGGCGTGCCTTCGGTGCCGACGATACGGTATCCGGTACCCGCGCAAGAGGCGTCGGCCTTCTCGTAGCAACTGGCCCAGGAGTTGGCCTCGCCTGAACAATCAATGGTCAGGCCTTGTTCGCCGTTTTTCAGGTAAATGTCGGAAGTGGTGGTGCAGCCGGCGAGCGCCAGTACCGAGATCAGTGCCAGAATCTTGTTCATGTAAGGTTCGTCGTTGAGAAATGTTAAGGGGCGCGCAGACACTGTCGTGGGGCGTTTTCAGCGAGATTATAGCCAACGGCCATCAAGGTACAGACAATCACAAAAAAGCCCCGTTCACCGGGGCTTCTTGCGCAATCGCAAGGGCTTATTTGCCCTTTGGTCGTTTGCTCGACGCGTGGCCGGCCTCATCCACAAACACTTCGGCTACTGCAATCGCCTGGCTTTCGGTAGCGAATGCCCCGGCAACGCTGTCGCCATGAAAATTGATCAGGTGCCAGCCGTCTGCTCGCTTGGTGATCAGGTAGCCGTTTACGCCTTTTGGTTCTGACATCTATTAACAATCTCGTGGTCTGGTTCAAGCGAGTAATGATAGCGCCAAATGCCATGGGGGCGCGCAAGTTGTTGCAGGTCAGTGCCGAACCCCCTAAAGCGTGCTAAAAAGAATACGGCCCTTTGAAATCGGGGGGGTGGGATGTTTTTCCGCCGCCATTGGGTTCGCTTGTTTGCACACGGGCGGAACTAACGCCGACATTTTTTCTCTATGTTGACATCGCAACGCCAGCAGCGCCCATTGTAAGGTCGCTGCGGCCTGATTAGACTGCGCCGAATTTCGTACGCACAGCCCTTATTAAGGACTTATATGATCAAGAAATGCTTGTTCCCAGCAGCCGGTTACGGCACTCGCTTCCTGCCAGCGACCAAGGCCATGCCTAAAGAAATGCTGCCGGTGGTAAACAAGCCACTGATCCAGTACGGCGTCGAAGAGGCACTGGATGCCGGCCTGAACGAAATCTCCATCGTTACCGGTCGTGGCAAGCGCGCCCTGGAAGACCACTTCGACATCAGCTATGAGCTGGAAAACCAGATCAAGGGCACCGACAAGGAAAAATACCTGGTTGGTATCCGCAAGCTGCTCGACGAGTGTTCGTTCTCCTACACTCGCCAAACCCAGATGAAAGGCCTGGGTCACGCCATCCTTACTGGTCGCCCACTGATCGGTGACGAGCCGTTCGCCGTTGTCCTGGCGGACGACCTGTGCGTCAACCTGGAAGGCGACGGCGTCTTGACCCAGATGGTCAAGCTGTACCAGAAGTACCGCTGCACCATCGTTGCGGTGCAGGAAGTCGATCCTTCGGAAACCAACAAGTACGGCGTGATCGCTGGCGACGACATTGGCGATGGCCTGATCCGTGTACGCGACATGGTCGAGAAGCCGGCGCCGGAAGATGCCCCGTCGAACCTGGCGATCATCGGTCGCTACATCCTGACCCCGGATATCTTCAAGCTGATCGAAGAAACCGAGCCAGGCAAGGGCGGCGAAATCCAGATCACCGACGCCTTGTTGAAGCAGGCCAAGGACGGTTGCGTGATTGCCTACAAGTTCAAGGGCCGTCGTTTTGACTGCGGTGGCGCTGAAGGCTACATCGAGGCGACCAACTTCTGCTACGAGCACTTCTACAAGACTGGCAAGGCTTACTGATTTAAGCATTGCCTGTTGAACCTCAAGAAAGCCACCTTCGGGTGGCTTTCTGGTTTTTTGGGCGCAAGCGGGTATCCTGATGCCCTGCCGAGGAGAGTGAAATGGCCTACGATTTTGATCTGTATGTAATTGGCGCCGGTTCCGGCGGTGTGCGAGCGGCGCGGTTTGCCGCCGGGTTTGGCGCAAAGGTGGCCGTGGCGGAAAGCCGCTACTTGGGCGGGACTTGCGTCAACGTAGGCTGCGTGCCGAAAAAGCTGCTGGTCTACGGTGCGCACTATGCCGAAGACTTCGAGCAGGCCAGCGGTTTTGGCTGGTCCCTGGGCGAGGCGAGCTTTGATTGGGCGACACTGATCGCCAACAAGGATCGCGAAATCAATCGCCTCAACGGCATCTACCGTAACCTGCTGGTCAACAGTGGTGTGACCCTGCACGAAGGCCATGCGCGCCTGACCGGGCCCAACGAGGTCGAGATCAACGGCCAGCGTTTCACTGCCAAAAACATCCTGATCGCCACCGGCGGCTGGCCGCAGATTCCCGAAATTCCAGGGCATGAGCACGCCATTGGCTCCAACGAGGCGTTCTTCCTTAAAGAGCTGCCCAAGCGAGTGCTGGTGGTTGGCGGTGGTTACATCGCGGTGGAGTTCGCCGGGATTTTCCAAGGCTTGGGCGCACAGACGTCGCTGCTGTATCGCGGTGATCTGTTCCTGCGAGGGTTCGATGGTGCGGTGCGCAAGCACTTGCAGGAAGAGCTGACCAAACGCGGCCTGGACCTGCAATTCAACGCCGACATCGCGCGTATCGACAAGCAGGCCGATGGCAGCCTCAAGGCCACCTTGAAAGACGGTCGTGTGCTGGAGGCTGATTGTGTGTTCTACGCCACCGGTCGGCGCCCGATGCTGGATAACCTGGGCCTGGAGCACACAGGGGTCAAACTGGACAAGCGTGGTTTTGTCGAGGTCGACGAGTTGTACCAGACTGCCGAGCCTTCGATCCTGGCCATTGGTGACGTGATTGGTCGCGTGCAACTGACTCCGGTGGCACTGGCCGAAGGCATGGCCGTGGCGCGTCGCCTGTTCAAGCCTGAGCAGTATCGCCCGGTGGACTACGCGATGATTCCTACGGCGGTGTTCAGCCTGCCGAATATCGGCACCGTGGGCCTGAGCGAAGAACAAGCCCGGGCCGATGGGCATAACGTGCAGATCTTCGAAAGCCGCTTCCGGCCAATGAAGTTGACACTGACCGAATGCCAGGAGCGTACGCTGATGAAGCTAGTGGTGGACGCCGACACCGACAAGGTGCTGGGCTGCCACATGGTCGGGCCGGATGCGGGCGAGATCGTCCAGGGCCTGGCGATCGCCCTCAAGGCGGGGGCGACCAAGCAGCATTTCGACGAGACCATCGGCGTGCATCCTACGGCGGCGGAAGAATTCGTCACCATGCGCACACCAGTGGCTGACTGATCAGCTTTCGGTTGCTGCCTCTGGCGCCGTTGCAACGACGGTGGCCAGGCGCAGCGCCTCGATGGTGGCCTGGGCCTTGATCAGGTCCAGTTCCAGGGTTTTGTGAGTGTGTTGTTGTTCGGCAAGTGCCTCCTGGCGTGACTGGCTGTCCAGCATGGCAACCCGCAGACGCTCCTGGAGCAGGGTGCGTTCGCTATCAATCAGGCTCACCTGTTCGCTTAACTTGAGCTGCTGGGCCTGATCTTTGCGGCTTTGTTCCTGCAAGGCGGTCAATTCCTTGGCCGTGACTCGGTGCTCGATCAATAGCCGCTCATTATCACGATGCAACTGGGTGATTTCATCCTGGCGCACCATGGCGCTCTGCTGTGCCTGGCGCAACTCGGCCTGGAGCTGCTGCAACTGGCCTTCGTGGCGGCGTTGTTCCTGCTCGCGCTGGTCTTTGATCGCGTTGCGGTAGTGCTCAAGGGCGTCGCGCGCGTGCAGGTGTTTTTCTTCCAGCGAACGAATCTGTTCGTCCTTATCCGAAATCCGCAGCTCGTAATCGCTGCACGCCTGGCTTAGCCCGGCGTTGCGGGTTTGCTCGGTCTGCAAACTGGTGCTGGCGGTTTGCAGGGCGGCGCTTTCTTCGGCGAGGGCGGCGGCCTGGATATCGAATTGCTGCTGGAGTTGGCTGCGCGCCGCTTCAAGCGCTTCTACCTGGGCGAGCAGGGCGCTTTTGTGCTGTTCGAACTGCGCCAGCGCCAGGTCGATGGGCTCCTGGGCTTTCTCTTTGAGGCGCTGGGCCAGGCGTGCGACCAGTTCGCCAAGCTCATCGTCGATGGGCGCTTCGGTGATGGTGAGGCGGGTTTCGCTCTCGTCCAGCTCCTTCAAATAGCGGTGGATGGTGGTTTTCGAGCCGGTATTGCCCATCTCGATGCGTACGGCGTCGATGCTGGGGTTTTCGCCACGGGCGAGGATTGCCAGGCGTGCCGTTTGAACTACTGCTTTATTGATGCCGCCGCGAGCCATGGGTTCTCCGTCGATTTGATACTGTGGTATGTACTATGTAGATACATACCATATCACAAATTAAAATACGTTTGAATTCATGATTTTACACATGGGATATTGGCGTATTATCCCTTGTCAGCGGTTGCCGGCCCCCATCCGAGCCCAGCACCCGTACACCAACCCTTGTAGGAGCCGGCTTGCCGGCGATAGCGGTATGAGTGAATTAGATCGTTACCTGAACGCCGCCACCCGCGATAACACCCGCCGCAGCTATCGCGCTGCCATCGAACACTTTGAAGTGAGTTGGGGCGGCTTCCTGCCGGCCACCAGCGACAGTGTGGCGCGATACCTGGTGGCCCATGCCGGGGTGCTCGCGGTCAATACGTTGAAGCTGCGGCTTTCGGCGCTGGCGCAATGGCACACCAGCCAGGGCTTTGCAGACCCCACCAAGGCGCCGGTGGTGCGCAAAGTGCTCAAGGGCATCCGCGCTTTGCATCCCGCCCAGGAAAAACAGGCCGAACCCTTGCAGCTCCAGCATCTGGAGCAGGTGGTCAGTTACCTGGCGGGTGAAGCTGAGCAGGCGCGGGCAGAGGACGACCGACCGCGCTGGCTGCGCGCCAAGCGCGATGGGGCATTGATCCTGCTGGGCTTTTGGCGCGGCTTTCGCAGTGATGAGTTGTGTCGGCTGCAGATCGAGCACGTGCAGGCGGTGCCGGGAGCGGGCATCACCTTGTACTTGCCACGCAGCAAGAGTGATCGCGAAAACCTCGGTAAGACCTATCAAGCCCCGGCGCTTCTGCGCCTGTGCCCGGTGCAGGCCTATAGCGAATGGCTGAGCGCCTCGGCCCTGGTGCGCGGCCCAGTGTTTCGCGGGATCGATCGCTGGGGCAACCTGGGCGAGGAGGGGTTGCATGCCAATAGCGTGATCCCATTGCTGCGCCAGGCCCTTGAGCGAGCAGGCATTGCCGCCGAGCAATACACCAGCCACTCCCTGCGCCGTGGCTTTGCCACCTGGGCCCATCGCAGCGGTTGGGATTTGAAGTCGTTGATGACGTATGTCGGCTGGAAGGACATGAAGTCAGCCATGCGCTATGTTGAAGCGACGCCCTTTCTTGGCATGACGTTGGCCCGCGATCCGCTGCTTTAAGATTTCTTCTATTAATACAGTTGGTTGATAGCCAAAACCAATCGGCAGCATCAGGTTTGCCAATGAGCCATCGGCAATGAGACTGGGTAGGATTCACCCATCAACTTACTAACCCCTGACGGAGAGTCAACGATGCCTATCATCAACAGCCAAGTAAAACCGTTCAAAGCGACCGCTTACAAAAACGGCAACTTCGTAGACGTGTCGGACGCTGACCTGAAAGGCAAGTGGTCTGTCGTATTCTTCTACCCAGCCGACTTCACTTTCGTCTGCCCAACCGAACTGGAAGACCTGGCTGACAACTACGCCGAATTCCAGAAACTGGGCGTCGAGATCTACAGCGTTTCCACCGACACCCACTTTGCCCACGCTGCCTGGCACAACACCTCGCCAGCCATCGGCAAGATCCAGTACACCATGATCGGCGACCCGACACTGACCATCTCCCGCAACTTCGACGTGCTGATCGAAGAAGCTGGCCTGGCAGACCGCGGCACTTTCGTGATCAACCCGGAAGGCCAGATCAAGATCGTTGAACTGAACGACGGCGGTGTTGGCCGTGACGCTTCCGAGCTGCTGCGCAAAATCAAGGCTGCCCAGTACGTCGCTGCCCACCCAGGCGAAGTGTGCCCAGCCAAGTGGAAAGAAGGCGAGGCCACCCTGGCTCCGTCCCTGGACCTGGTCGGCAAGATCTAAGTCTGTGATGTATCAAGGGCGGATTACCGCACCTAAGTAAGCTGCATCCGCCCTCAAAACGCCCGGGCGAGATTCGCTCGGGCGTTTTTTTGTCTGCAATAAACCGAATTAATAGGAAATCGCCCGTATGTTGGACGCCAATCTTAAAGCTCAGTTGAAGTCATACCTGGAACGGGTCACCCAGCCGATCGAGATCGTCGCCTCCCTCGACGACGGTGCGAAATCCCAGGAAATGCTTGCCCTTTTGCAGGACGTAACCAGCCTCACTACGCTGATTACCCTGAACACCGATGGTAACGACGGGCGCAAGCCATCGTTCTCCATCAACCGCCCGGGTGCCGATATCAGCCTGCGTTTTGCCGGCATCCCCATGGGCCATGAATTCACTTCGTTGGTGCTGGCCCTGTTGCAAGTCGGTGGCCACCCTTCGAAGGCCAGTGTCGAAGTGATTGAACAGATTCGTAGCCTTAAAGGTGAGTTCAACTTCGAGACTTACTTCTCGCTGTCCTGCCAGAACTGCCCGGACGTGGTCCAGGCGCTGAACCTGATGGCCGTACTCAACCCGAACATCCGCCACGTTGCTATCGACGGCGCGCTGTTCCAGGCTGAAGTCGACGAGCGTCAGGTCATGGCGGTCCCTAGCGTCTACCTTAACGGTGTGAACTTCGGCCAGGGTCGCATGGGCCTGGAAGAAATCCTCGCCAAGCTTGACACCAGCGGTATCGAAAAAGCAGCCGAGAAAATCAGCGCCAAAGACGCTTTTGATGTGTTGGTCGTTGGTGGTGGCCCAGCCGGTTCAGCGGCGGCCATCTACGCTGCGCGTAAAGGCATCCGTACCGGTGTAGCCGCCGAGCGTTTTGGTGGGCAGGTGCTGGACACCATGTCCATCGAGAACTTTATCTCGGTGCAGGAAACCGAAGGCCCGAAACTGGCCAGCGCCCTGGAAGCCCACGTGCGTCAGTACGACGTGGATATCATGAACCTGCAGCGTGCCAGCAGCTTGATCCCGGCGAAAAATCCCGGCGAACTGCACGAAATTCGCTTTGAAAGTGGCGCGACTCTCAAGTCCAAGACCGTGATCCTGGCGACCGGTGCGCGCTGGCGCGAAATGGGTGTGCCGGGCGAGCAGGAATACAAGGCCAAGGGCGTGTGCTTCTGCCCGCACTGCGATGGTCCGCTGTTCAAGGGCAAGCGTGTGGCGGTGATTGGCGGCGGTAACTCTGGCGTTGAAGCGGCCATCGACTTGGCCGGTATTGTCAGCCACGTGACCTTGCTCGAGTTCGACAGCAAGTTGCGCGCCGACGCCGTGTTGCAGCGCAAGCTCTACAGCCTGCCGAACGTTGACGTGATCACCAGTGCGTTGACCAGTGAGGTCAAGGGTGATGGCCAGAAAGTCACCGGCCTGGCCTACAAGGATCGCGATACCGGCGAGTTCAAGACCATCGACCTGGAAGGCATCTTTGTGCAGATCGGTTTGCTGCCCAACACCGATTGGCTCAAGGGCACCGTGGAGCTGTCGCCCCGTGGTGAGATCATTGTCGATGCCCGTGGCGAGACTTCACTGCCAGGCGTATTTGCCGCCGGTGACGTAACGACCGTGCCGTACAAGCAGATCGTGATTGCCGTGGGTGAGGGCGCCAAGGCTTCCCTGAGTGCTTTTGATCACCTGATCCGAGCGTAAGGCCTGAAACTAAAAAACCCATGAGCGATCATGGGTTTTTTTTGGGTGTTGCTTTTGTGGGAGCTGGTTGGCCTGGGATGCAATCGCCGGCAAGCCTGCTCCTACAGGGTATGCGCCCGTTTACAGCGGTGCTGGCTGGATGATCTCGACCCAGTAAGCATCCGGGTCCTTGATAAACGCCAGGCTTTTCATGCGGCCATCCGTCAGGCGTTTCTGGAAATCACAGCCCAACGCTTCAAACCGCTCACAGGCCGCAACGATATCCGGCACCGAAATGCAGATATGGCCAAAGCCACGTGGGTCGGTGTTGCCATTGTGGTAGGAGAAATCGGCATCGTTTTCGGTGCCGTGGTTGTGGGTCAGTTCCAGGATGCCTGGGATAGACTTCATCCACTGGGTGCGCGCGGCGGCATCGGCCGGGATTTGCGCCTTGTCGACCAGGGCGAGGAAGTACAGGCTGAATTCGGCTTCCGGGAAGTCGCGTTTCTCAACCAGGGAGAAACCCAGGACGCGGGTATAGAAGTCCAGCGACTTGGTGATGTCCTTGACCCGCAGCATGGTGTGGTTGAACACGAAGTTCGAAGTGGCGGTGTCGGGTTGGGCGGTGACGCCCGGGAAGGTGTTCAATTCGTGCAGGCTCATGGGCCCTCCAGAAAAAATGGGGCAGGCGCAGCTCGTGGATTGAGCGGCCCTTTGGCTTGCGGCAGATCTGTGCAGCGAAACCATGATACGCAAGCTGCGCCGGCCGCGCCAAATGAAAAACTCACGCGGGCCTTGCGAGCGGCCCATGGTCAGGCTCAAACTTTGCGGCTTGAACTTCGAGTGTTTTTTGCAATGAGCCGATTGAGCAAACCATTGTTGACCACCTTTTGCCTGATCTTCGGTTGTACACCTGTATTGGCGGCCGAGCCCGAAATTCATTGGCCCAGCGGCTGGCAGGTGGAGGAGGTTGTCGCGGATGCCGATACGCCGGCCAAGCCGTCAACGGTTTCCCGTCAGCGCGCGATAAAGAACGATGAAAATGGCGAGACGCTGATGGTCATGGAGCTGACGGGCACGCCGATCGAGCCAGGGCATGTGGTCAATCTGCAAGGTGTATTGCTGGAGATGCGCAAGTCCATCCAGAAGGACTTTGCCCGCAGTGGTTATCAAAGTGTCTGCAACAAGATGCACGCGACTACCTTAAGTCATCTTGAAGCGCTGGAAACTACCTGCGTGATTACCGAGAACGGTCGGCATGTGCTCTCGCAAACACTGGTGGGCGCTATTGATACGAATAAGGCCTATGTTTTTTCATACGCCGGACAAGCGCAGGCTTATGAGTCGAGCAAAGACGAAGTCAGCGCGGTGCGTGCAAGCCTGAAACTTTGATCGGTGATGGCTAGATGGCTGACATGGTTGCGTGAGAAAAAACACATAACTATGGGGCCGTAGCGTAGAGCCACGGGTCGCTGAATGTGTACGAAGTGGAATGTATTTAGAAGTTCACTTGCGAAAGCGGCAGGTCGTGAAAATCGCAGCGCACAAAAAAAGCCCCGCATCTGCGGGGCTTTTATTAGTGCGTCAGTATTAGCCGCGCAACCAGGAATCTACAGTGGCTGCGCCGTACTGTTCTTTCCAGGCCTTCAAGCCGCGGTGGTTGCCGCCCTTGGTTTCAATCAGTTCGCCAGTGTGTGGGTTGTGATACACCTTGACTACACGTGCGCGACGGGTTTTAGGGGCAGCGGCCACCTGAATCCCCGATTTGCCCGGGTTTGGATCAAGGATGGAAATGATGTCGCGCAGGCTCTTGCCGTAGGTTTTCATCAGCCCTTGAAGCTTTTCTTCAAATTCGATTTCTTTCTTCAAACCAGCGTCGTTCTTCAGGGATTCCAGCTGGGCGAGCTGTTCTTGAAGGGCTTTTTCTGCTGCGCGAAATTCGGCGAGTCTGGACAAAATCTTTACTCCAATAGTGTATTTGGCTGATACCAACTGTAAACAAAGCTATAAGCCAAGAGCCTCAGCATGACTCGGTAAATGTGGCTCTCCTGCCAATTCGGCGCAGGCAGGAAAAATTGTAGTAGTTAATGAGTCACGAGTAAATCATGTCTTTTGTATAAATAACAATATTTCACAATGATGCTAGATCGATATTCAAGCGCCACGCAAAGATTGAATGAATGCGTCAAACGGCACTGGGCGGCCAAACAGGTAACCCTGCAAAAAGTCCACGCCTTGTGCCGCCAGATAATCGCACTGCTCTTGGGTTTCCACGCCTTCGGCGACGATGCCCAAGTCAAGCTTGCCCGATAACTCGATGATGCTGTCGAGTATATGCCGCGATAAAGCATCGGCTCCGATCATCGCCACGAAGCTTTGATCAATCTTCAAGTAGTCAACATTGAAGTTGCGCAAGTAACCGAGGCTGGAGTGCCCAGTGCCGAAGTCATCAATGGCGATCATCACCCCCAGTTCGTGCAAGGCCTGGAACAACTGGCGGGTGACGTCGGTGGGCTCGATCAGTTCGCGCTCGGTCAGCTCCAGGGTCAACAGGACCTGGCCCGGCTTGAAGGCTGCGAGGAACTCCCGGCAATCCTGCACCAACTCCAGGTCCTGGCAATGCCGGGCGGTGATATTGATGCCCACGTGGAAGTTCTCGCCCAGGCGGTCGGCATGGGGCGCCAGTTGTGTGGCAACCTGGCGCATCAGCGCGCGGGTCATGGGCACGATCAGCCCGGAGTGCTCGGCCAGGGGGATAAACAGGTCCGGGCGTACCAGGCCTTCCTTTGGATGCTGCCAGCGCATCAGCACTTCACAGCCGGCCCATTGCAGGCTGTCGCCGCGAACCACTGGTTGGTAGTACGGCACGAATTCATTGGCGCCCAGGGCCCGCTGCAGTTCATGGGTGGGGGCCGAAGAGCGTTTTTGCAGCCAGTGCGCGAGCGCGCCTGCCAGCACCCCGAAAAACACCACCAGGCTGAACAAGGCCGGGTAGCGCGCCTCCATGTAACGCCACACTTCACCTTCGGGCATCCCGGCTTCCACGCTGTAGGCATAACGCTGGGAACCGAGTTGGTGATGGGCCACGGCAAAGACCGGCGGCGCGCTGGTGTGGACTTGGCCGTCGCTGCCCAACCAATTGGGCCCCACCTGCAACACGAGGTCGGCGTAACGGCTGATCAGGCGCAGGGCATTAGTCAGGTGATAGCCGTCAATCGAGGCAAACGCCGCCTTGTCACCTTCCACCAGCCGGTACACCAGCAGCGCGGTATTGGGCGTGACCGGGTTGCCATTCATCAGCCACAGGCGGCCATTGACGTAGTCGTCGGGGTTGACCGCCGAGACACGATCGCCGCCAAACAACGACGTGCAATAAATAGTTTTTTGCCAGGACAATGTGGTTGCGCGCACGAACGGGCGCCGCGTGACTTGCTCGCGCAGCGCCAGTTGCGCTGCGTTGTCACAGTCCTTGCCGGCCAGTGGCAGCAGTTCCTGGGCGGCGAGTGCGGTGTTATCGAGCATCAGGTCGAATTGGCGCACGGCCTCAATGGCTGTGTGCTCGGTGCTTTGCTCCAGGGTGCGTTGTGCCTGCACATACAGGATGAGCACACCCAGCAGAATCGGCAGCAGGCCGCACAGTATGGAGATCGAGTAACGGGCAGCGCGTTTGCGCGGGCCTTTGAGGGTAAGTGGCATGTATGCAGCCTGTAGCAGAATGAGGGAGACGCCTGGTAACGGCTACAGGCAATACGTCGGATATCTGGAGGATAGTTGGCCTCTGGAAATTAGCATCTGCCGCACGTTGATCTAGCCACTTGACTCGCTGTGCGTGTGGGTAGCTTTGCCAAACCTTGCAACACATTTTGACGGGGAAAGGCTGTCTGGTCTATTGCGTCACTGCTTGGATGAGTCACCGCCCTGACAAAAAATCAGCGGTCACGCTCTGCGCCATCTGGATAAATGCCAGGGTTGCCGGAGACGACTGGCGCCGGTCCAGCACCGCCAAACCGATTTGCCGCGCCACCCTGGGCGCTAATGGCCGCTGCACGTAGCGTGGCTGATCGTCCTGGGGCAGCGAGGCCTGGGCCACTACGCTCACGCCCGCACCCCGGCTGACGGTGTCCAGGGTGCTGAGCAGCTGCGAACAGCGGTAGCGCACGTTGGGTTTGAGCCGGGCACTGTGGAATAAGCGCTCTACCAACTCTGAAGAGCCGGCCTCGGTCAGGACAAACGGGTCGTGACACAAGTCCTTGAGCTTTACGCTGGCCTGGTGGGCGAGGGCATGCCCTATGGGCAGCAGGGCGACCATCTGGTCTTCGAACAGCGCAAAGGTGTCCAGGCGCTCCTGTTCCAACACCACAAAACCCACGTCGATGCGTCGCTCTTCCAGCCATTGCAGCACTTGACGGTCGGGGCCCTCATCCACATGCACCTCGATTCCCGGGTGCGCCTGGCGAAAGTGTTCAAGGATCCTGGGCAGCAGGTGAATGGACGCGGTTGGCCCGAAGGAGCCGATGCGCAGCGTCCCGCTTTTCATGCCTCGAGCATCGGCTGCTTCCTGTTGCAAGGTACTGGCCAGCCCCAGCATCGCCCGCGCCCTCAACAGCAATTGCTGGCCGATATCGCTGAGTTCGACCCGTGACTGCTGGCGACGGAACAGTTCCACCCCCAGTTCCTGCTCCAAAGACTTGATGGCATGGGACACCGCCGACTGGCTGATGCCCAACCGATGGGCGGCGCTGGTGAAACCCTGCAGTTGTGCCACCAGCGAGAAAATTTCCAATTGTGTGAGGGTCATGAGGTTTTGCTCATTTTACGATGACTTGGCATTAGGAAAAGAATACGCCAATCAGCCTGCCAGATACCCAGGATCCTTATGCTCAGTTCAACCTTTGTGCTTGCTGGCGACCGTCTGACCTACGCCAAGCTCGCGGCCGTCACCATGATCTGGGGCGGCACTTTTGTTGCCGGCCGATTTCTCGCCGCGGATCTGGATCCGCTGCTGACGGCCAGCCTGCGCTTTATCCTGGCCAGCCTGGCGTTACTGCTGTTCATGGCCTTTGCCCGGATCCCCCTGGCGTGCCCTGCGCCTGCGCAAATGGTGCGGTTGGTGCTGTTGGGCTTTTTCGGGATCTTCTTCTACAACCTATGTTTCTTCTATGGCCTGCATTTTATCAATGCCTCGCGCGCCTCCTTGATTGTGGCCCTCAACCCGGCGGTGATTGGCCTGGCGTCATGCTGGTGGTTCAAGGAGCGGTTGGGGCGCCGCCAAGTGCTAGGCATCGCGCTGTGCCTGGGGGGCGCCGCGTGTGTGATTGTCAGCCGCAACCCATTGCTGTTGCAGGGCAGGGCAGATGCGTGGATCGGCGACCTGTTGATTTTTGGCTGTGTGCTGAGTTGGGGCGTGTATTCCCTGGGTTCACGCACGCTGAACCATAGCCTTGGCCCCTTGCAGACGGTGACCTGGTCGGTGCTGCTGGGCACCTTGATGCTGTGCCTCGCCACCCTGGTGACTGGCCGGTTGACCGTGCAAGCGCTGGATACCATCCATTGGCCGCATCTGTTGGGCCTGCTTTACCTCGGCGTATTGGGTTCGGCCCTGGCCTACATCGGTTATTACGACGGTATCCGGCGTATCGGCGCGACCCGCGCCGGTGTGTTTATCGCCCTCAACCCGCTGACGGCCGTGGTGTGTGGCGCGTTGCTGCTCGACGAGCAACTGAGCACTGCGATGTGCTTCGGTGGGGCGTTGATCCTGCTGGGCATCTACCTGGGCAATAAACCCCTTGCGCCCGCCAGGGCATAGGGATTTGATAAGGAATACGGACAAAGCTGTTTACGCTGTGTAGAATCGGTTTACGCATACAAGAATAAGCGCCTGTTTCCATGCAGGCCTCGTCCGTCAGAGACGCCCGTAAGAGAATGATCCAACCATGAAGCTACTCGGGTTCCAACTCATCTACGGTGACTTCCTCGCCCGCAGCGTGCGGGGCATTTCCTGTGCGCCACCTACCTACCTCATCCTTGCTGGCAATTAATTTACTTAATTCTAAAAAGATGATGAGGCGCCAAATCATGGCAGATCTATACGAAAACCCAATGGGCCTGATGGGCTTTGAATTCATTGAATTCGCATCGCCGACCCCGGGCACCCTGGAACCGATCTTCGAGATCATGGGTTTCACCAAGGTTGCGACCCACCGCTCGAAAAACGTGCACCTGTACCGCCAGGGCGCGATCAACCTGATCCTCAACAACGAGCCCAACAGCATCGCTTCGTACTTTGCCGCCGAGCATGGTCCGTCGGTGTGTGGCATGGCGTTCCGCGTCAAGGACTCGCAACAGGCTTACACCCGCGCCCTGGAACTTGGCGCCCAGCCGATCCATATCGAAACCGGCCCGATGGAACTCAACCTGCCGGCCATCAAGGGCATCGGCGGCGCGCCGCTGTACCTGATCGACCGTTTCGGCGAAGGCAGCTCGATCTACGATATCGACTTCGTGTTTATCGACGGTGTGGACCGCAACCCGGTGGGCGCAGGCCTGAAGGTTATCGACCACCTGACCCACAACGTCTATCGCGGGCGCATGGTCTACTGGGCCAATTTCTACGAGAAGCTGTTCAACTTCCGTGAAGCGCGCTACTTCGACATCAAGGGTGAATACACCGGCCTGACCTCCAAGGCCATGAGCGCCCCGGATGGCATGATCCGCATCCCGTTGAACGAAGAATCGTCCAAGGGAGCAGGCCAGATCGAAGAGTTCCTGATGCAGTTCAACGGTGAAGGCATCCAGCACGTAGCCTTCCTCACCGAAGACCTGGTCAAGACCTGGGACGCGTTGAAGAAGATCGGCATGCGCTTCATGACCGCGCCGCCAGACACCTACTACGAAATGCTCGAAGGCCGCCTGCCAAACCACGGCGAACCGGTAGACCAATTGCAGGCCCGGGGTATTTTGCTGGACGGCTCGTCCGTGGCCGGCGACAAGCGCCTGCTGCTGCAGATCTTCTCGGAAACCTTGATGGGCCCGGTGTTCTTCGAGTTCATCCAGCGCAAAGGGGATGACGGCTTTGGCGAAGGCAACTTCAAGGCCCTGTTCGAATCCATCGAACGTGACCAGGTTCGTCGCGGCGTACTGACCACCGACTGACAGGGCTTTTTGTAGGAGCGAGCAAGCTCGCTCCTACAGTTATTGGGTCAGGCTCTACGCTGCCGCATCAGGTGCTTGAACCCTTCAAACACCAACACCATCACTGCCAGCCAGATCGGGATATAGGTCAACCACTCACCCGGCCCGATACTTTCCCCCAGCAGCAGCGCCACCCCCAGCAACAGCACCGGCTCCACATAGCTGAGCAGGCCGAACAGGCTGAACGCCAACAGGCGGCTGGCGATGATGTAGCACACCAGCGCCGAAGCACTGATCAGCCCGAGCATCGGGATCAACCCATATAAGCCTTTGTGTGCATCCAGCACGGCGAAGCCCTGCTCGCCACTTTGGACAAACCACAGCGCCACCGGCAGCATCAGCGCCATATCCAGCCACAGGCCGCCCAAGTGGTCGGTCGCCAAGCGTTTGCGCAGCACGAAGTAGATCGGATAACCGATGATCACCAGCAGCGTCGCCCAGGAGAAGCCGCCCACCTGGTACAACTCGTTAAGCACGCCAATCGCCGCCAACACCACCGCGATCAGTTGCAGCCGCGAGAGCTTTTCGCCATACACCAGGCGCCCGGTGAGGACCATGGTCAGTGGCAGCAAGAAGTAGCCCAGGGAGACATCCAGGCTGCGGCCATTGAGCGGTGCCCACATAAACAGCCACAACTGCACCCCCAGCAGCACCGACGACAGCACAATCCCACCGATCAACTGTGGTTTGCCCGCAAGCAAACGCAGCAACTCCCACACGTGGCGCCACTCACCGCTGACCACCATGAACACCGTCATGCACGGCACGGTCAGCAACATGCGCCAACCGAAAATCTCCAGGCCACTCAAGGGCGTGAGCAGTGATGTGAAGTAATACATCACGGCAAACAGCACCGAGGCCGCTACCGATAAAACAACGCCTTTAGACACGCAGTCCTCGCCAAACCGATTCAAACAAAAGAGGGGGTAATTTCAGGTGGGAATATATTGCTTTTGAGGTGAGACGTTTGCTCTGTTTTACGGCATCTTATGGGAAATTTTCTCACGTCCAAGGTTCGCCAGCATGCCCGTCAGCCCTCCACCGCCCCTGGATGATTTCGACCGCGCGATTCTCAAGCACCTGCAACGGGACAACACCACCGCGCTGCGGGTGATTGGCGAGCAGGTCAACCTGTCGACCGCAGCGGTACAGCGGCGCATCAAACGCATGGAGCAGAGCGGGGCGATCAGCGCGAATACGGCGGTGGTCAATCAGGACGCGGTGGGCAAGCCGATCACGATCCTGGTGGAAGTGCACGCCGAGCGCACCCATATCGAAGACCTCGACGTGCTCAAGGCGCAGATGTCGATCCCCGAGGTGCAGCAGTGCTATTACGTTACCGGCGATGCGGACTTTATGCTGGTGGTCGTGGTGGAAACCATGAAGGCCTACGAAACCCTGGCGCGCACGCTGTTTTACGAGAACCGTAATATCAAATGGTTTCGCAGCATCGTGGTGATGGACCGGGTCAAGGTCAGTCTGGATGTGCCGCTGGGCTAAGCGGTTCATCGGGCCCCGTGAAAACTTGGTAACACTTTGTCATCCATCATCTGGAACAAATTTGTAGGCAACATTCACATACATCGGTAATCCAGGCTGTGCGTCTCACGTGAGCCAGGGAAAACTCCGTCAAAAGAAGATGACTGATGATGAAAACCGATGTGAATAGCTTGCCATCTACGCGGTATCCAACTCTTCCTCCTGAGGATACGCGTGCAGTTCAAGACGGGGGGAGGCGCGACCTGCGTTCTGTCGGCTCGTCGGCATCGGCGGTGGGCCCGGCAGGACAGCCTCAAGCGGCGAGCGAAGATGCTGGGGATGGGTTAACCAAAACCTCCGCAGTTTGGGTGAATTACCAGCACGGTATCAATCTTGCCGAAATGATTGAACCGGGGTCTTCCAAGCGGATGACTCGGGAGCAGTTGATCGCTTATCCCGGCAAAATGAGTGCTGAGGCTACGACGCCAGGGCAGGAGGCGCTGATTGCGTCGACAAGAATTGCACCTGCGTTGGATTGGGCCGTGGCGAATGGCATTCTTGCGAAAAAAAACGACTACTCAAAAGATGATATTCACAAAGCAGCGTCGGCGCTCGATTTACATCTGGAGGAGATGGCAAAGTCCATTACCAGTCTTACGACTCCAATGCCTATGCGCAAAAATTACTTTACCGGGACGCAGTGGGTGTCGCCCATCGCTGGGCACAACGATCCGGATAATAAGAAGTACCCAACCGCCCTCTATGACGACAAGAGGTTTGCTGACGACTTCAAGGCTGATCTTGCAAACAAAAAAAAGGCTTACGGTGTTCTTATAAAACAACTGATTTCGACGTTGAGCCCGGAAGACCGGATCGCCATAGAGCATGGTGCGGTAAGCACTTATGCGCTGAAGCCCCCCGGGGACAAAGACGACCTGGAACGTGGAAGTTTTTTGATTAAAGCAGTGTATAAGGGAAAAACAACGATCTATGAAATTGACCCTGCGCGCGGCATTGCACGCAAGCATAATAATTATGCTGGCGTTTTCAATGGGAGTAGTGCGATTGGGCAAAAAAAACTTGAAGACGGCAGTTATTCCAAAGAGTTTTCTGTGTGGGACAAGCCAAGTCTACAGGGCGCTCAGTATCAACCTAGGGTTGATAGCCAGTCCGATCTTCGGCCGAATAACGAGGTTTTTCATGCGAAGCTCTATACGTTAGAGCCTCTTGGCAAGTTTTCCGATGCCGAGCCCAGTTCAGGCGAACAAGCCACGCCGCAAACCTTATCCTCCAAGCGATCCAATGACATTGCAAATAATATCTCGGAGAAGTTGTTTTATGCTAAAGATCTGGATCTGCTGTATATGGCAGAAGAGGATCCCGAACGTGTAACCCAGGCCGAAAAAGACGATAGGAAAAATTATAAGGAACTCAGTGCGTCCAGGGGTAAGCGTCGAGAGTTCCTGAAGGGATTTGTTCCCCTTTGGCACGGCATTGAGGCCATCATTGCAGGCCGCCCCATAGAGGGCGTTGCCAAGATATGGGTAGACCTGCTTTCTTTCACGTTGCCTGTCGGAGAAGTGGCGTCCAGTTTGAGCAAAGGGGCTGTTCGGGCCGTGAAATCGGCGTTTCCTCCGCTTTCCACCTTTACAAAAAAGATGCTTGGTTTTACTCGCAGTCCTGGCGTTTCGGGAGTTAAATGGGAGGGCGGTGTGCAGGGGATTAAATGGGCGGGGAACGCGGCCGATGATATTGGCAAGGGAGTCAAGCAGTTCAGACTCAATACGGCTCCGTTATCCAGGAGTGACGCGGGGATACGTGAGATAGAGTTTAATGGCAGCAAATATTTTGCTGCTGATAAACCGGATGCCGGGGACGGGACGCACTACCTGCTACGGGTGCCAGACCCAAAAGATCCATCGAAACTGGTAAGCAGCAGCACTGTCGCTAAGCCTAATGAAGCCGGTGTCTGGGAAGCAAGAGTTGGCTCGTCTTCTACACCTTCCAGTCAGAACAGAATTGACGGATGGAAAGAATATTTATTAGGAGAAAGCTCGCAGCCCGTAGATCCATTTATTAACGATAAGTTCAGAGTTAAAATGGATAATGCAAAATACGGTCCTGATAGTGCAAGTTATGAGCGAGGTTACAACAGCGGAAGCCCGGACAGTATCAGTGGTTACTATAAAGGCATGAAAAGTTATCAGATCAAAGAGCTCGCTTTGAAGCCCGAGCGAACCTCCGAACAAATAGGTGTCTTGGTCAGGGTTCTGGAAAAACGTAAGGCGGGTAAAAGTCTTGAGGATTTTTTACATTTTAAAAGTGAGGTCGAGGCTGCAGGCGGTACCGCTAAGGGAATGCCACAAAATCTTTACCTGTCAGAAGTTGATGTGTTAAGTAATGGTGAGTGTGCTGCCCTCTCGAATAGTATGGCCCTGGCTATATCTCAGGGGAAAGAAGATGTGCTGATTGCTAACTTATATAAGGCTACAGCTGCGTCAAAAGATCCCAAGATCCTGAATTTCAGAAAGAATCTTAGCACGCTGCATGATAATGTCGCTTACAGTTTTCATGGCAGTCAACCGGTTAAGAGGATGACCTACAAGGATATTATCGGAGAGCTGGGCAGTGCCACGGCGACCACCACATTTAAGATAAGTGATAAGGGGCATGGCGTTATTGCCGGGGTGATTGTAGAAAATAATAATAAAAGTTTCTTTTTTTACGATCCGAATTTCGGGCTGGCCAAGTTTCCAACTCAGCAGGCTATGGAGAAAGCATTAGAGAGCCTGCTCAACAGCGGAAAAGTGGGGAGTACATTCAAACCTTTTGGTGCCGATCGCGCGATGCCTGAGTATGACGTCAGTGTCTTTAGTGACTCGGACTTCTATGTGCAGAGCGGGAGCATCAACCCAAACAGCTTTTTCGATCAGCCCCTATAGCGCTCGACTGTCAGTCACGTTTAATGCGGGGGAAACTCTTCCCCCGTTTTACTCAGATCATCCGTTAAGGCCGTACAGCTCGCCCCGAGACAAAGTGCCCCACATCATTGAACCCCGGTGTCGACGCATGCCCCGGCGTCACCAGCGAATCAATAAACGCCTCGTCCTCAGCACTGATCTTCACCTCGAGCGCCCCGGTATAGGCGTCCCACTGCGCCTCGGTACGCGGCCCGACAATCGCCGAGCTGACCGCCTGGTTGTTCAGGACCCAGGCAATCGCAAATTCGACAATCCCCACGCCACGCCCTTGGGTGTATTGCTGGATCTGCTGGGCGATGCGCAGCGATTCCACGCGCCATTCGGTTTCCAGGATGCGTTTGTCCTGGCGGGCGGCGCGGCTGCCGGCTTCGGGGGTGATGTCCGGTGCGTACTTGCCACTGAGCACGCCACGGGCCAGCGGGCTGTAGGGCACCACGCCCAGGCCATAGGCCGCCGCTGCAGTGATCTGTTCCACCTCGGCCTGGCGGTTGACGATGTTGTACAACGGCTGGCTGATGATCGGCCGGTCCACCCCCAGGCGTTCGGCCACGCGTACCACTTCGGCGATGCGCCAGCCCCGGTAGTTGGACAGTCCCCAATAACGGATCTTGCCCTGGCGGATCAGATCGCCAATCGCCGAAATCGTGACCTCCAATGGGGTGGCGTGGTCTTCGCGGTGCAGGTAGTAGATGTCCAGGTAGTCGGTGTCGAGGCGGGTGAGGCTGGCCTCCAGTGCGTTGAAAATGCGCTTGCGGCTCAGGCCGCTGCGGTTGGGCAGGCCGTCCGGCGGGCCGAAGCCGACTTTGGAGGCCACGACCCAATCGTCGCGATGCCGGCTGATGGCTTCGCCGACAATTTCTTCCGAGCGCCCGCCGGTGTAGACGTCGGCGGTGTCGATGAAGTTGATGCCCTGGTCCCAGGCCTTGTCGATGATGCGCAGCGAGTCTTCGGTGTTGGTCTGTTCGCCAAACATCATGGTGCCCAGGGTCAGTGGGCTGACCTTGAGCCCGGACTGGCCCAGCGTGCGGTAAATCATGGTGAACTCCTCAAAAGCGCAGACAGTTGCTATGCAATACCAGAGAGCAAGGCTCTAGAACAAGCCCGACGTCGGTGGCTCGGTGTCCTTGAGCCGATAGGCGCCGACCACCGCGGCCTTCCAGTGCCGCGGATTGTGGTTGGCCACGGTGCGCGCATTGCGCCAGTGCCGGTCGAGGTTATGGCTGCGCCCGGTAGTGGAAGCGCCGCCCACGTCGAACAGCAGTTCAGCGGCCTTGAGTGCCGACTCGGCGGCGATGTATTGCGCCTGGGCCACGTCAATGGCTGCGCGGGTCACCGACTGGTGATCCAGCGCATTGGCCCACGCGGCGTCGATGCGGTCAGCCGCACGCAGCACCACGGCTTCAGCGGCAAACGCGCGTGCCGAGATCTCACCCACGGAAAACTCCACATAGGGATCGTCCACCGAGCGGCTGGCGCTGCTGTGCTTGATCGGCCGCGCATGTTCCTTGGCAAAGGCCACCGCATCGTTCAAGGCATTGCGCGCGATACCGGCCTGCACCGCGCCGAGGAACAGTTGCAGGAACGGCGTGATGATCGAACGCTGGCCTTCCTCCACCACCCGTGTGCGGATTTCTTCGCGGCGCACCAGCACGTTGTTCAGGCGCGTGGTGCCGCTGGCCGTCAGGCGCTGGCCCATGGCGTCGAAATCATCCACCAGTTCCAGGCCTTCGCGGTCGCGGGGCACCACGAATGACACCGGCTCCTCGTTTTCATCCAGGGCTACTGCGCTGACCCAATCGGCATACAGCGCGCCAGTGCTGTAGTACTTGCTGCCATTGGCGCGAAAGTGTTCGCCCTCCGGCACGATCCGCGCGCTGACCTGGCCGTTGGCGCCACCGATTTCCCAGCCGGCGTTGCCGAACACCTCGCCCTGCAGGTAGTGGGCAAACCATAACTGGCGCTCGGCTTCGGACTTTTGCACCAGCAAGCTCTCGATAAAGGCAAAGCTGGGGCGCAGGGACTGGGCGATATTGGAATCCACTGCCGCCAGGTCGATCACGAACTGCACCACCTCGCGCACACTGGACTCGCTGCCGCCATAGCGCTGAGGAATACGCAGGGTCAGCAGGCGTGCTGCGGCCAGCTGGCGGATCTGCTCATGGGGCAGTTGCCGGGTGCGCTCGCGTTCGGCGGCGCCCTCGGCGATCTGCGGCAATAACACAGCGGCACGCTGCAACAGCTCTGGCACGGACAAAAAGCTCATGACAATCCTTATATGGCAATGGCATAGGTAATGAAGTGGTGCTCGGGCACCGGGGCCGGCCGGTCGATCTGCGGGATGGCGTCGAGCAGGGCGCGGGTGTAGGCATGTTGGGGGTGGTCAAATACGTCGCGCACCGTGCCGCTTTCCACGACTTCGCCGTCCTTCATCACCAGCACCCGTTCGCTGACCTGGTTGATCACGCCCAGGTCGTGGGAGATGAACAGGCAGGCCAGTTTCAGGCGTGACTTGAGGTCGGCCAGCAGCGCGAGGATCTGCGCCTGCACCGACACATCCAGGGCCGACACCGGTTCGTCGCACACCAGCACTTGGGGGTTGGGCGCCAGCGCCCGGGCAATGGCGATACGTTGCCGCTGGCCGCCGGAAAGCTCCAAGGGGCGGCGGTCGAGCACGCTGGCATCCAGGCGCACCAACTCCAGCAGCTCCAGGGTGCGTGCCGGCCATTCGCGGCGTGGCAGGCCCGCCACTTGCAGCGCCTCGTTCAGCACCCGGGCCACGGTGTAGCGCGGGTCAAACGAGCTTTGCGGGTCCTGGAACACCACCTGGATGCGCTGGCGCAGTTGGCGGCGTTGCTGATCGTTGAGTGCGCTCCAGGGCCGCCCGTTAAGCCACGCATCGCCGGCGTCCGGGCGTTCCAGCCCTAGCAGCATGCGGGTGAGGGTGGTCTTGCCACTGCCGGACTCGCCGACAATCCCCAGGGTTTCCCCAGCCCGCAGGCTGAAGCTGGCGTTGTGTACCGCGACATGGGGCTGGCCGTCGGGGCCGATAAAGGTTTTTTGCAGGTTGCGCGCCTCGATCAACGGCAGGTCGAAACGCTCGACACTGGCCACCTTCGGCGCCGCCCGGTTCGGTCGTTGGAAATGCACGGCGCGCCCAGCCCGCAGCAGCGATTGGGTGTAAGGGTGCTGCGGATCATGCAGGATCGCCTCCACCGGGCCCTGCTCGACAATCACCCCGTGATGCATCACCGCCACCCGGTCCGCCAGGCGCGACACCACCGCCAGGTCATGGCTGACCACCAGCATCGCCATGGCCTGGGAACGCAGGGATTCCAGCAGCGCCAGGACTTGCGCCTGCACCGTGGCGTCCAGCGCCGTGGTCGGCTCATCGGCAATCAACAGCCGCGGGCCTGCGGCAATCGCCGAGGCGATCAGGGCCCGTTGGCGCAGCCCGCCCGACAGTTGATGGGGGTACTGCAACGCGCGTAGTTCCGGTTGTGGGACACCCACCGAACGTAGCAACTCGATGACCCGCGCCTGGCGCGCATCGCGATCCAGTTGCGTGTGCAAGCGCAACGGTTCGGCAATCTCCTTGCCCACCGGGCGCAGGGGGTCGAGGGAGCCGAGGGCGTCTTGCATCACAAAGCCGATCTGCGCACCGCGCAGGGTCTGCCAGGCACGGTCGTCCAACTGGCGCAGGTCGATGTCGGCAAACGCCAGGCGTTCGGCCTGTACCCGTGAGCCGGCGCCGCTCAGGCCGCTCAGGGTGCGTGAGGTGACGGTTTTGCCCGAGCCAGACTCGCCCACCAGCGCCAGGCATTCACCGGCGGCCAGGCTGAACGATATGCCCTTGATAATCGGTGTGTGGCCAAACTGCACCCGCAGGTCTTGCACTTGCACTAACGTACTCATCGGGATTTACCCTCACTGCGTGCCAGCCAGTCACGGCCAATGGCGGTGATCGACACCACCGTCAGGATGATTGCCACGCTCGGCCAGGCCACCAACCACCAGGCATTGGCCAGGTAATTGCGGCCCATGGCGAGCATCGAACCCCATTCCGGCGCGGGCGGCGAGGCGCCAAAGCCTAAGAAACTCAAGGCCGCGCCGGTGATGATGTTGTGCCCGATACCAATGGTGGCGAGGATCAGGATCGGTTTGATCGCATTGGGCAGCACATGCCGCAACACCACGGCTGCACGATGTCGGCCGAGGGTGGTGGCGGCTTCGACGTAGGGCGCATCGCGCACTACCAGGGTCTGCGCACGCACCATTCGCGCAAAGCGCGGGATGCTCGCCACGCCCACTGCGATCAGCGTGATCCACAGGCCCTGGCCCCAGAACGTGATGATCACCAGGGCCAACAGCAGGTCGGGAAACGCCAGCAACACATCGATCAAACGCATGATTGCGCCATCCACCAGGCGCGGGCCAAGTCCCGCCGCCAAGCCGAGGATGATCCCGACGCCGAGGCCGATGGCCGTGGACACCAGGCCCATCAACAGCGAAGGACGCACCCCGTGGATCAAGCGGGCGAGTACATCGCGCCCGTTTTCATCGGTGCCCAGCCAGTGGCTGCTGCTGGGGGGCAGGTAGGCGTTGCGGGCGGCGGCGGCCAGTGGGTCGACGCCGGTCAGCCAATGGGGGGCAATGGCAGCGAGGATAAGCGCGATCAAAAACAGCCAGGCCAGGGCCAACCCAGGCCTGACAGTGGCGCGCCCCCTTGTGGCGAGCGGGCTTGCCCGCGTTGGGCGGCGAAGCAGCCCCAACATAGCGCGCAGAACGGGGTTGCCCGGTAGAGGGCCGGGAGGGCTGCGCAGCCCCGCGCGGGTAAGCCCGCTCACCACTGGGTTAGTGGGTTTCATGGCGGCTCCTTGCATACTGGCTTTGCGGGTACGGCAAGCCCAAATGCTCACGCAACGTGCTACCGCTGTATTCATGGCGGAACACCCCGCGCTTGCGCAGCAGCGGCACCACCTCATCGACAAACACCTCGACCCCCGAGGGAAACATGTCCGGCATGATGTTGAAGCCATCGGCCGCGCCCGCGAGGAACCAGTGTTCGAGGGTGTCGGCCACCTGTTCCGGGGTGCCCACCAGCAGCCGATGGCCGACCAGGATGCGCTGGGACAGTTCACGCACCGTCAGGCCTTCGCGGCGGGCCAGGTTGAGCTGGGCTTCGAGAAACCCCTGGGAACCTTGTTCATAAGTGCCCACTTCACCGATCCGCGCCCACGGCAGCGGCGCATCCAGCTCCAGCTCTTCGGCCGGGATGCCGACCCGTGCGGCCACCTGCTGGATCAGGCCATGTTCGCCGTGGTAGGCATTGAGTTGATCAAAGCGCGCATGGGCTTCGGCCTCGCTGCTGCCGATCACCGTGGACAGGCCCGGCATGATTTTCAGGTGCTGGGGATTGCGCCCCCAGTGCGCGGCGCGTTGCTTCATGTCGCGGTAGAAGTGCAGGCCATCTTCCAGGCTGGTCTGGGTGGTGAAAATGGCATCGGCATACCGCGAGCCCAGGGCCTTGCCGCCTTCCGACGAGCCTGCCTGTACCAGCACCGGGCGGCCTTGGGGTGAGCGGGGCAGGTTCAGCGGGCCCTTGATGGAGAAGTGCTGGCCGACAAAGTCCTGGCTGTGGATCTTGTCGGGGTGTGCGTAGCGCCCGCTGCCGGCATCGCCGATGATCGCGTCGTCCTCCCAGCTGTCCCAGAGCTTGCACGCGATGTCGATAAACTCCTCGGCGCGGGCATAGCGCTGCGCGTGCTGCAGTTGGTTGGCCAGGCCAAAATTCTGTGCGGCGGCATCGGTGGCGTTGGTCACCACATTCCAGGCCGCGCGGCCCGCGCTGATATGGTCCAGGGAGGCAAAGCGCCGGGCCAGGTTGTAGGGATCGTTATAGGTGCTGGAGGCGGTGGCGATCACGCCGATGTGTTGCGTGGCCAGGGCCACGGCAGTCAACAGGATGGTCGGTTCCAGGCGGCCCACCGGCTGCGTGGCCACATCGCCCACCAGCGCCGGGCCGTCGGCCAGGAAGATTGCATCCAGGCAGCCGCGCTCGGCAATACGCGCGATATTGCGGTAGTACTCCACATCCAGGTAGGCATCCGCCGGCACTTCGCCGACCCGCCAGGCCGCCGCGTGCGCGCCGAAACCGAGGATGTTCATGCCAATGCTCATGTGCTTTTTCATGCAGGTTCCTGGGGTTAGACGGCGCTGGCTTCATCGCGCGCGCTGGCATGCTCGGGGTTGTCGGCCACGGCTTGTTCCTGGGCGGCGCGCCAGGCGGCAGCGGGGCTGACGTCGTTGAGGTAGAAATCGCCCAGGGCCCGTTCGCGGTAGATCGCCGGGTTGTGCGAGGCCAGGGTGCGGGCATTGCGCCAATGCCGGTCGAGGCGCCGCACTTGGCTGGTGGCCGAGGCGCCGCCGACTTCGAACAGCAGGCTGGTGGCTTCCAGCACCAGCGGCAGGATCACTTGCTGTGCCTGGTAGGTACGCACATCGGCGTCGACGTATTGCGCTTCGCTGATGGAGCCGTCGAGCACGGCCTCATGGGTGGTTTGCAGCACCTGCGCGGTGGTCTGTACCAGGCTGTCGGCGGCATAGGCCAGGCTCGACAGCTTGCCGATCACCCGTTGCACCAGCGGGTCCAGGCGCGGGCTGGATTGCCCGGGGATGCCAAAGGCGCGGGTGCGGCCCTGGACAAACTCCACGGCATCGCGCAGCGCGGCCCGAGCGATCCCGGCCAGGGTCGCCAGGTGGAACAACTGGTAGAACGCCGAGATATACGACTCGGCCCGCAATTCGCCGGGCTTGAAGCGCCGCAGTACTTGATGCTCGGGCACCGCCACCTGGTCGAAGCGCGTGGTGCCGCTGCCGCTCAGGCGCTGGCCAAACCCGTCCCAGTCATCCACGCGGGTCACGCCGGGCGCATCGGTGGGCACCACCACGCTGATAAAGTCGGCACCGTCGGCGGCGGCCACGGCGATCCAGTCGGCATACAAGGTGCCGGTGCAGTAGTACTTTTGCCCGTCCAGTTGCCAGCCTGCGGCGGTGGGTTTGAGCGTCACCGAGTTGGTGGTGGTGTCACTGCGCTCGGCCATGGCTGCGCCCCACAATTGCCCGGCGACGACCTTGGGAAACCAGTACGCCTGGGATTCACTGTCCTGGCTCACCAGCCGGCCTTCGACGAAGCCGAAATGCGCGCGCACGATCTGCGGCAGGTTCGAGTCGGCGCTGCCCAACTCGGTGAGCAAGGCGAACAACTCGGGCAGGCTGGCGCCCAGGCCGCCCTGGCTACGCGGTACGCGCAAGGCACCGAAGCCGGCGTGTTTCAACCAGCCGACGGCGTCGAAGGCCAGGGTCCGCTCCTGTTCACGCTGCACCGCGCCCTGGGCAATGCGCTGGAAAACCGGGGCGAAGCGTTCGTGCAGTTGGGTGTTGCTCATAGTCGGTTCCTAATCTGAAATTAAGTCATTCAAAGCTGACGACGATCCAATGTGGGAGCGGGCTTTTGTGGGAGCGGGCTTGCTCGCGAAGGCGTTGGATCAGTCAGCCTATGTATTGACTGAAACGCCGCCTTCGCGAGCAAGCCCGCTCCCACACAAGCCAGCCCCCACATAAAACCGGTGTTCATCGCGGTTTAACCCGTGGGTCAATCAACCCGTTGAGCACATCCACCAACAGGTTCACCACCACATAAACCAGCGCCGCCAACAACGTGATCCCCAGCACCACCGGCGCATCCTTGGCCACGGCGGCATCGAGCATCATTCGCCCGATACCCTGGCGGGCGAACAGCATTTCGGTGACCACCGCTCCCCCCAGCAGGCTGGCGAAGATGAACCCGGACAGGGTCACCAGCGGCACCAAGGCATGGCGCAGTGCATGGCGCAGGCGCACCGCGGTCTGCGACAGGCCGCGTGCGCGGGCCATGGCGATAAAGGGTTGTTCGAGGATGTCTTCCAGTTCCTGGCGCAGCACCTGGCTGAGCATCCCGGCAATCGGCAGGGCCAGGGCGATGGTCGGCAGGATCAGGGTTTGCCAGCCGTTGGAGCCTGCCGGCGGCAATACCGGCCACTGGAACGAAAACACCAGCAACAGCAAAATCCCCAGCACGAACGACGGCGATGACGACAGCACCAGCTCGCTGGCCGACGCCACGCGGCGTACCCAGGGGTTGCGCTTGGCGGTGAGCACCGCGCTGGCCAGCGCCAGGCCGATGGCCAACAGTGCAGCGCTCAGGGCCAGCTGCAACGTGGCGCCGATCTGCTTGCCGATGGCTTCGGTCACGGGAATGCGCAGGCGGTACGACTCGCCAAAATCACCCTGGGCAATGCGGCCCACGTAGCGTCCGTATTGCACCCACAGTGGCTGGTCGAAGCCGTATTCCTCGCGGACCTGGGCCAGTTGCTGCGGGGTGGGAATGGCATCCGGCCCGCCGAGAATCGCCAGCACCGGGTCGCCGGCACTGAAGTGAATAGCGACGAAGGTCAGGGTGGCCGCGCCCCACAGCACGCCCACGCCGGCCAGTAGTCGAGCGGCAAGCCGTTTCATGGTGCCTCCTGGTCCAGCCATACGCTGGTAAAGAATGGGGTGTTGTGCACGGTGTCGAAGATCAGCCCCTTGACCGCCGTGCGATAGGCAATCAGCACCTGGCTCTCGAAGTCCGGCACCGCTGGCACCACTTCGGTCAGGCGTTGTTGCGCGGCGCTGTAGAGGGCCTGCAGTTCTCGCGGGTCATGGGAACGGCGGGCGGCGCTGAGCAGTTGGTCCAGGCGCGGGTCGCTGAGGTTGCTGAGGTTGTTGCCGCTTTTGGTGGGCGAGGCCCGTGAGTCGCTGTGGTACAGGATGTACAGGCCGTCGGGGGTGTTGGTGTGCCAATAGCCACCGCCGATGGCGTCGTAATTGCCCGCAGTACGACGGTCGGTGAGCTGGGCCAGGGGCATCATTTCAATGATGAATTGCATGCCGACTTTTTTCGCATCCGCCTGCACCGCCACCGCGACGCTGCTGGGGAACGGCGGGCTTTCAAAACCCAGCAAGTGCGCCGACAGGCGCCGGCCATCCTTGACCCGATAGCCCTCGGCATCGCGCGCGGTCCAGCCGGCCTCGTCCAGTTGGCGGTTGGCGGCGTCGACGTCGTACTTCAGTACATCGCGGTAGGCCGGATCGTAGAACGGCGTGTTCACCGCCAGGTAATCGCTCTTGGGCAGGAACTCACCGAACCCGGCGATCCAGGCCAGGCCGTCACGGTCGATGGCCTGGGCGACGGCTTTGCGCACCCGTACATCGTCGAACGGGAAGCGCAGGGTGTTGAACGTGAGGCTGCGGTAAGGGCTGGCCATGCGAATCCGGTTGCGTACCACCAGGTTCTGCGAGGCGCGCATTGCCGCCGTATTCTGCGCCGGGGCATCCAGGGTGAAGTCCGAACGCTTGGATTGCAGGGTGCTGTAGCGGGTCATGGCCTCGGGGATGATGCTCAGCTCGATACGGTCCAGATAGGCCGGGCCGATGTGTCGGGTGACCGGTGGGGCCCAGTGGTAGTCGGCGCGCCTGGTAAAGGTCGCCCCTTGTTCGCGGGTATAGCTTTGCAGCACGAACGGCCCGGAGCCGATAGGGTGCTCGGCGATACTCTTGGGTGCTTCTCGGATCTGTTTGGGCGAGACCATGCTCAGCCAGGACTGCGCCAGCACATACAGGAACGGCGAGTAGGGTTCGCGCAGGTGCGCTTCGAAGGTGTAGTCGTCGATGATCCGGCCGTCGACGTAGGGCGCGATATACGCGGCGGCCAGCGGTGATTTGGTGGCCGGGTCGCGCATATGTTCCAGGTTGACCCGCAACGCCTCGGCATTGAATTTTTCGCCGTCGCTGAAGGTCACGTCGTCACGCAGGTGGAAGGTGTAGGTCTTGCCATCCGGCGAGACGTCCCAGGACTTGGCCAGCCAGGGCGAAATCTTGCCGTTCTCGTCCTGATACAGCAGGCAGTCGTAGACGATGCGCGCCAGCCATTGCACGTTGCCGTGGTAACTGGAATGCACATCGAAGGTGCCGGTATCCAACGCCGCCGACACGCGTAAGGTGCCGCCCGGCGTGCCCTGGCGGGTTTCGTGGTAGTCGCTGGGGTCATAGCTGAGCAGGCCCTGGGCGTCCAGGTGCCCGTCCACCCGCTGCACCGAGCTGGGCGGTGGGGCGTCCGGCGAGCAGGCGCTCACCAGCAGCAACCCCAGGAACAGGCCGAACCTGCTCCAGTGATTGATCGGCATCGTGAAAGCTCCCACCTTAGAAGTTGAACGCCACACCGGTGAAGGCACCAAAGCCGTCCCCTGGATACAGCGCGGCAACGTCCTTGCCCTGGGCGTCGTAGATCGGCTGTATGGCAGTAACGTAGTTCTGGTCGGTGAGGTTTTTCACGTCCAGGTACACCTGCCATTTCTTGCTTGGGGCTTCGTACCCCAGCTTGGCGCCGAAGATCGTGTAGGAGGGCGCATACAGGGTGTTGGCGTAGTCCACGGCGGTACTCGATACCGAGCGCACATTGACCCCGGCATAGAACCCGTCGGGATGGCGGTATTGCAGCTCGGCCTGGTACACGTGCTTGGGCAGCCCCGGCAGCTCGTTGGAGCCAAAGCGTGCGTCGTTGCGGTAGTAGAAGTCATTGAGGGTGTAGGCCTGGCGCAGGCTGACTGTTTCGCCGCGCGCGCTGTGCCACAGCTCGGTATCCAGGCCGGCTTCGACGCCCTGGTGGATGGTCGGGCTGGCGTTGGAGGTGGAGTTGACCGCCGCGGTGGTGTTGGTGGCCGGAATCACCTCGACGGTGAGCAGTTCATCCTTGATCCACGAGCGGTACACCGCCAGGCTGCCGTCGAAAATCCCGGCTTTGCCGCGCACGCCAAACTCAACGGTATTGGCCTTCTGCTCGGTGAGGGTCTTGGCGTAGTTGCTGGCCACCCCAGAGCCTGAAGACGACCAACTGCTGGGCGGGTCGATGGAGCGGCTGACGTTGCCGAACACCTGGAAGTTGGGCGTGATTTCATAGCGCAAGCCCAGGCGCGGCGCGACGTTCCAACTGTCGTAGTCGTAGTGGTCAGGGTAGGGCGACGTATTGGCGCGGTCCGAGTAAAGCACTTCGATATCGCGCTTGATCTGGCTCAGCGACAGCCCGGTGGACAACCACAGGCGATCGGTCAGTTGCAGGTCGTTGCCGGCGGCAAACACGCGGTCGAACGAGCCGGTGTAGCGCGCCTGTTTCTGCAGGGCGCCGTAGGTGCTGGAGGCGGGGTTGCCGTTGTAGGTCTTGACTCCGGCCTGCAAGTGCTGGGTGCTGGTCAGGCTCAGGGACGTATTGCTGGTATGGCCCTGGATCTGGTCGCTGCGGTTGTAGGTGAGCGACAGGTTCAGGTCGCGCCAGTCCCAGTAGTTGGGGTTGACCGTGCTCTTGCGGTACAGCACTTGCGGATAGTTGTGATAGACCAGGCCAAAATCCAGGGTCGCGTCATCGTCGAAGGTATAGGTGGTCTTGCTGCCGACCCAGGTCGACCCGCGCTTGGTCGAATCATCGCGGCTGGCCAGGGCCACCGGGTTGGTTCGCGACGAGTTGTGCTTGAGCTGGGCCTTGGTCAGGGTGCCGGAGCTTTCGTGGTATTCCTCGCGGTAGCGTACGAACAGCCGGGTCTCCAGCTTGGGGTTGAAGCGGTAGCCGAAGTTGGTGACCACGCCCTTGGCCTTGGTGAAGGTCCAGTCCTGGTAACCGTCGCGTTCGGAGTTGCTCAGGCTGACGTAGTAGTCACCATTGCCCACCACGCCGCCGGTGCTCAGTTGCTGCTTGCGCCAGCCAAAGCTGCCGGCCTCCAAGCGTGCGTGATTGCCCGGTGCAGTCAGGCCAGAGTGGGTCACCATATTGATCGCGCCACCCAGCGACAGCGCGCCGTACTGGAAGGCATTGGCCCCGCGCAGTACTTCGGTGTAGTCCAGGCCCTGGGTTTCCAGCAGCTCATAAGGCGTGCCGCCGGAGCCGGTCAGGGCCAAGCCGTCGAACAGGAACTTGGTGCCTTCTCGAAAATACCCAGGGGAGGTATTGGCCCCGGAGCCGCGAATGGAAATCTTGATGGCATCGTTGCCGCCCGCCGACTGCGCGTACACACCGGGCTGATAGGCGAGGGTGTCTTCCAGGGTCGCCGAGCGGCCGCGTTCGACATCGGCGGCCTTGACCAGGCTGACGCCGCCGGCCACCTCGTCGAGCTTGAGCTGGGCTTCTTCGCTGGCGGTGACCTTGCTCGCCTGCACCGTTACGGTCTGCAGGCGCGAATCCTCGGCGTGGGCCCATTGGGAGGCGAGGATCAAGGTCAGGGCACTGACGGTTTTAAACGAGCTGGAGGATAGTTGAGGCAGAGGCCTTGAGATCAACTTCAATTGTGCATTCCCTGTGATTGGCTACGAGTGGAGGCGAGTTTCTATTCGTATAGTCAATCTCTGGCAGGGATAGAGCAGAAAGCATGCCAAGAGCCAAAGCGGGTTTTTGTGGGGTATTTGGTTTTAATCAGCGGGTCGCTTATGCCAAAAAACGACACCTGTGTTGAACCACTGTTCGATTTTGAACAGTACTGAGGAGCCCGTGCTAGAGCGGTTTTGGTTATGAGGTTAGATCATTCGCCGAGCAACTCGGCACAGATATCACCGGCCTCGACAGCGGCGGCCTGCTGTAAACACCGAACCAAATGTGGGCTTGCTCGCGAAAGCGGTGTCTCAGTCAATACATAGGTTGACTGATCCACCGCCTTCGCGAGCAAGCCCGCTCCCACAAAAAGCGGCTCCTACATGTTTTTGAGCGTGTCAGGCCTTCAGGGTGCGGGTCATGCGCAACGCCAGCACGCTACCCGCGACAATCACCGCTGCCAGCAAGTACAACGCCAGGTCGGTTGACCCGGTGGCATCCTTCACAAAACCCACCACATACGGGCTCAGGAAGCCCGCCATCTGGCCCATGGAGTTGATCAACGCCAGGCCTCCCGCTGCCGCGCCGGCGCTGAGCATGGCGGTGGGCACCGGCCAGAACATCGGCAGGCCGGTGAGGGCGCCCATGGTGGCGATGGTCAGGCCGAGGATGGCAATGGCCGGGGTGGTGGCGAAGTTCACTGCGATGATCAGGCCGACAGCGCCCATCAGCATCGGCACCACCAAATGCCAGCGTCGCTCCTTGCGCAGGTCGGCAGAGCGGCCCACTACCAGCATGAACACCGCCGCCAGCAGGTAGGGAATCGCACTGAGCCAGCCAATTACCAGGTTATCGCTAAAGCCCATGTTCTTGATGATCGACGGCAGCCAGAAGTTGATGGCGTACACGCCGCTCTGAATGCAGAAGTAGATCAGGCCAAAGGCCCAGATCGCCGGGTTCTTGAACACTTCCAGCAGCGAATCTGTGGTGGTCTTGGGCTTGTTGGCCAGGTCGGTGGCCTGGTCGGCCTCGAGCACCGCGCGCTCATGGGCGGTCAGCCACTTGGCGTTGGCAAAGCTGTCGCTGAGCAGGAAGTAGGCGAGGGCACCGAGGATGACCGTCGGCACACCTTGCAGCAGGAACATCCACTGCCAGCCCGCGAGGCCACCCTGGCCGGCCGCGAAGTGGTTGAGGATCCAGCCGGAGAACGGGCTGCCGAGCAGGCCCGACACCGGGATCGCCGACATGAACAGTGCCATGATCCGCCCACGGCGGAAGGTCGGGAACCACTGCGAGAGGTACAGCACCACCCCCGGGAAGAAGCCCGCTTCGGCGGCACCGGTAAACAGGCGCAAGGTGTAGAAGTGCGTCGGTGTGGTGACAAACAACAGGCAGGTGGACAGGGTGCCCCAGGTGATCATCATCAGCGCAATCCAGCGCCGTGGCCCGAACTTGGTCAGCGCCAGGTTGCTGGGTACGCCGCACAGCACGTAGCCGATAAAGAAAATCCCGGCACCGAGGCCGTACACGGTCTCGCTGAACTTCAAGGCGTCGAGCATCTGCAGCTTGGCAAAGCCGACGTTGACGCGGTCCAGGTAGTTGAACAGATAGCAGATGAAAATGAAGGGGATCAGGCGCAGGGTGATGCGCTTGTAGACGGCGTTTTTGTCGTCATCGTTGGCCTGGGTAGCGGCGGCGCTCTGTGACATGGCGTTCTCTCTTTATTATGATTTTTCGCGATGCGAGGGTAACGTTGATCGCCCCAAGAGTCTCGGTCACGGGACGGTGCCGTGTCTTTGTGCCCCCGCACAGCGATCGATCCATTGCGCTGTGCCTTTGAACAATCGCTTAATGCAGCGCTTTCAAGGAATTTAGCCCCATGTTCGAACTCGATCATGACCTGGCGCAGGATATCGTCAATCGCACGATGGCCATTTTGCCCTATAACGTCAACGTCATGGACAGCCAGGGCCTGATCCTCGGCAGCGGCGAGCCGGAGCGGATCAATACCCGCCATGAAGGCGCGCAATTGGTGTTGGCCAACGGTCGCGTGGTGGAAATCGACAGCCAGACCGCCAAGCATCTCAAGGGCGTGGCGCCGGGGATCAACCTGCCGTTGCTGCATGACCAGCGCCTGATCGGAGTGCTGGGCATCAGTGGTGAACCGCAGCTGCTGCGCACTTATGCCGAGCTGGTGCGCATGACCGCCGAGATGCTGGTCAGCCAGCGCCATCAACAGGCCGAGCAGCAGTGGCGGCGCCAACGCTGTGATGATCTGCTGGCGTTGCTGCTGGCCGACAGTGGCGAATCACCGCGCCTGGTGGATGAGGCCCAGCAACTGGGGCTCAAGCCGCAGTTGCCGCGCACCCCCTATCTGTTTGAACTGGGCCCGGGCCAGAGCGCCGAAGCCCTGGCGGCCTGGCTGGCATCGCGTTACCCGGACAGCTGGTGCGTCAGCTCCGCGCAGTTTTCGTTGCTGTGGTGTCGCCCTGCGACGGTGCCGATCGACAACCCGCGCCTGCTGGAAAAGCTCGACGCCTCGGGCTGGAACGTCTTGCGGGTAGCCGTGGGTGGTCAGGCCGATGGATTGACGGGCTTGCGCCGCTGTTATCGTCGCGTGGCGGACTTGCTCGCCTATGGCCGCGACGTGCTACCCCAGTCGCGCCTGCTGATCCTCAATCGCTACCGGTTGCCAGTGATGCTCTGGCGTCATCGCAACGACGATGCGCTGGACGAGTTACTCAACCCGTTGCGCAAGGTCCTGGCCAAGGACAGCAACGGCCAGTTGCAGGCCACGCTGCGCAGTTGGTGCGAGCACGACGGACAAAGCCAGGCCTGCGCCGACGCCTTGGGCATCCACCGCAACAGCCTGCGCTACCGCATGGAACGCATTGCCGAGTTGAGTGGTGTCGACCCCTTGACCCTGGATGGCATGCTTGCACTGTACCTTGGGGTGCAACTGCTGCCCCAAGGCCCGCACCTCTGATCCTGGGCTGCGGCTATGGATATGGCTATGGATATGGCTTTGGCTTGTCTGTGGCGAGCGGGCTTGCCCCGCGCTGGGCTGCGCAGCAGCCCCAAACCCTGCACCCTCGGACTACCTGGTAAAACTCGGTGGGCTTATTTGGGCTGCTACGCAGCCCAGCGCGGGGCAAGCCCGCTCGCCACAAGCAAGCCCGCTCGCCACAAGCAAGCCCCCTGGCCACAAGCAAGGCCGCTGGCCACAGGTAAGCTTACTGGGCAAAGGTTAGCCATGGTTTGTGCAGGTTTTGTCCAAATGAACAATAAACCCCAGCCACGCTTGTGCATCGGACAGGCGTCATTGCCGGTGCCAGCTGGCAGCATGGGTGTCATAAAAACCGGAGAAAGCCCATGAAAGTCATCATCGCCCCCGACTCGTTCAAGGACAGCCTGAGTGCCGAAGGCGTAGCCCAGGCCATTGCCCAAGGGTTGGCCCAGGTCTGGCCCGATGCGGAGCTGATCAAGTGCCCGATGGCGGACGGTGGTGAGGGCACGGTGGAGTCGGTACTCGCCGCCTGCCATGGCCAATTGCGCAGTTGCACCGTGCAAGGCCCGTTGGGCGGGACCGTTGAGGCCCGCTGGGGCTGGTTGGCCGAGAGTGCCACGGCAATCATCGAGATGGCCGAAGCCAGCGGCTTGCAACTGGTCCCGCCGGGGCAGCGCGATGCCTGTTCCAGCAGCACCTTCGGCACTGGTGAGCTGATCCGCGCCGCCCTGGATGCAGGGGCCCAGCGGATCATCCTGGCGATTGGCGGCAGCGCCACCAATGACGGCGGCGCCGGTGCCATGCAGGCCCTTGGCGTGCAACTGCTCGACGCCCAAGGCGCAACGCTGGCGCGCGGCGGCCTGGCCCTGGCGCAGTTGGCTCGCATCAATCTTGAATCGATGGATTCGCGGCTGGCCCAGGTGCGCTTCGAGATCGCCGCTGACGTCAACAACCCCCTGTGCGGCCCCCACGGCGCCTCGGCGATTTTCGGCCCGCAAAAAGGCGCCACTGCACGCCATGTCGAGCAACTGGACCAGGCCCTGGGACACTTCGCCGACCACTGCGCCGAGGTGTTGCCCCGGGACGTGCGCGACGAGCCGGGCAGCGGCGCCGCGGGGGGCCTGGGCTTTGCTGCCAAAGCCTTCCTCGGTGCGCAGTTTCGCGCGGGTGTGGACGTGGTCGCCGAATTGGTGGGCCTGGAAGATGCGGTACGCGGCGCCGACCTGGTCATCACCGGCGAAGGCCGCTTCGACGCCCAGACCCTGCGCGGTAAAACCCCGTTTGGCGTGGCACGGGTGGCCAAGCAGCACGGCGTTCCCGTGATTGTGATCGCCGGGACGCTGGGCGAGGGCTACGAGCAAATGTACGCCCATGGCGTCGACGCCGCGTTCGCCTTGCCAGGTGGGCCGATGAGCCTGGAGCAGGCCTGCAGCGAAGCGCCGAGGCTGTTGCGCGAGCGGGCAGCGGATATTGCGCGGGTCTGGCGGCTGGGTGCACAGCGCATTCGAGGATGACAGCGCTTGTTATCGCCACCTACACTGATCGGCCACTTGTCTTTCAAAGGATGAAACACAATGCCTGTACCTGACAGCAAGATCGTGATCCAGCGCTTTGCCGAAAACCATCTCGAAGGCATGCACGCGCTCTATGACGACCCGGCCGTGTGCCGTCAGGTGCTGCAGATGCCTTTCCAGTCACTGGAAATCTGGCGCAAGCGCCTGGCCGATACCAATGAGCGACTGCTCAGGCTGGTGGCGGTGCACGCAGGCGAGGTGATTGGCAGTTGCACCCTGGAGCAATATGCGCGCAGTCGCCAGAGCCACGTCGGCAGCATCGGCATGGGGGTGGCGGTGGCCTGGCAGGGCCAGGGCGTGGGCAGCCAGTTATTGGGTGCGGCGCTGGAGGTGGCTGACAACTGGATGAACCTGCACCGGGTGGAGCTGACGGTGTATGGCGACAATGAGCCGGCCCAGGCGCTGTACCGCAAGTTCGGTTTCGAGACCGAAGGCCGGTTGCGCGATTACGCCGTGCGTGACGGCGTATGGGTCGATGCCCTGAGCATGGCCCGCTTGCGTCAGACCGCCTGATCCTCCAGGGCAAACGCCACCGCAGCCTGCGCATGCAGCTCGGTGGTGTCGAGCAAGGGCAGGTCGCTGTGCTCGGGCTTGATCAACAGGCCAATCTCGGTACACCCCAGGATAATTGCCTGGGCGCCACGGGCCGCGAGGTTCGCGATGGCCTGTTGGTAAACCTGGCGTGACGCCTCGCTGATGACCCCGACGCACAACTCTTCATAGATGATCCGGTGCACGGCGCGGCGTTCTTGCGCGTCGGGCACCAGTACGTTCAAGCCCTGGGCCGCCAGGCGCGCCTTGAGAAAGTCCTGTTCCATGGTAAACGCCGTGCCCAGCAGGCCGACGGTCAGGGTATTGGCCTTGACCGCCGCCGCGCCCGCCGCATCCGCAATGTGCAGGAACGGCACCGACACGGCCGCTTCGATTTGCGGTGCGACCAAATGCATGGTGTTGGTACACAGCACGATGCAGTCGGCGCCACCCGCTTGCAGGCGACGTGCGGCGTCTTGCAGGATCAGCGCCGCGTCATCCCAGCGCCCGGCGTGCTGGGCTTGTTCCACCGGGCCGAAGTCGACGCTGTACAGCAGCATTTGTGCCGAACGCAATGGCCCCAATCGGTCGCGGACCTGCTGGTTGATGATCCGGTAGTACTCGGCGCTGGACTCCCAGCTCATGCCGCCGATAAGGCCGATGGTGCGCATGCGAAACTCTCCAAACTGTTGGGCGAAAGCCACACCTTACTCAACCCGCGAGCGTTAGTCATACGCGCGGTGGCTGCATCTGCCATGATCGTTGTTTGCAGTCCCCGAGGAACACCGCAATGGACGATGTACAGCAACTGGGCGAGATGCTTCGTCATTACGCCGACAGCGAAGCGCACAAGCGCCAACAGTTCGAGGTGCAGTCAGCCCACTGGACCCAGAAAATCACCGAGCTGTACGGTCATATCGAGCAATGGCTGGCGCCGGTCAAGAGCGACGGTTTACTGCAGGTGCAGCGTGAGGCCTATGTGGCGTCCGGGCCGAGCGTGCCGGTGGAGACTTCGACGTTCAAGACCGAGAAGTTGACCATTCATATTGCTGGCAAACCGGTGGAGTTCGTACCGGATGTGATGGGGGCGGGTGGCTTGATTTCGTTGTCGGTCATTGGGCTGACGGCGGCCCGCTACGGCAGCATTTCCCTCGTGCTGCTGCCGGGATCTGACGACTGGCTATGGAAGAAAACCAATGGCTTGAAAGACCCGGATACCTTCACCTTCGATGCCAATTTCCTGGCCTTGCAGTTGCAGAGCCTGATTCCTCGCGAACGCGGCTGATCCTCAAATAAATGTGGGAGCCGGCAGCAGGCTTTATGTGGGAGCGGGCTTGCCCGCGAAGGCGGTGTGTCAGGTTAGGAATACTTGACTGACACACCGTCATCGCGGGCAAGCCCGCTCCCACACAAGCCCGCTCCCACACAAAGCTCAACAGGCCTTCAGGCCTTCAGACCTCTACGTTGCCCCAACCCGGCTTGGCCTCTTCAGGCGCCACCGCCTTGACCTGCTTGCCCGTCGCCAATTCCACCCGGCGTGCCACTTCCGGGTCGTCGGCAAACGGAATCAGACTGGCCTCATCCAAGGCTTCCCCCGACTGGTCCCGAAGGCAATATTCCACGGTGCCATATAGGCAGATGACCGCCGCCAGGTTGAGGATGATCTCCCACATCAGGCGATCTGCGCATCACGGTGCGCCACCTTCAAGTCCGCTACGCGTACGGTGCGCCAGGTGTTGTAGGCCATCAGCAACATGCCGCCGAGGAAGAACACGCCCCCGGCAAACCGTACGACAAACCCCGGGTGGCTGGCCTGCAACGCTTCGACGAAGGAGTAGGTGAGGGTGCCATCGTCGTTGACTGCCCGCCACATCAGGCCCTGGGTGATGCCGTTGACCCACATCGAGGCGATGTACAGCACCGTGCCGATGGTGGCCAGCCAGAAGTGCAGGTTGATCAGCGGCACGCTGTACATCTGCTCGCGGCCGAAGACTTTGGGGATCATGTGGTACAGCGAGCCAAAGGTGATCATCGCCACCCAGCCCAGGGCGCCGGCGTGTACGTGGCCGATGGTCCAGTCGGTGTAGTGGGACAGGGCGTTGACCGTCTTGATCGCCATCATCGGCCCTTCAAAGGTCGACATGCCGTAGAACGCCAGCGACAACACCAAGAACCGCAGGATCGGGTCGGTGCGCAACTTATGCCACGCGCCCGAGAGGGTCATCATGCCGTTGATCATCCCGCCCCAGCTGGGTGCCAGCAGGATCAGTGACATAGCCATGCCCAGCGACTGCGCCCAGTCTGGCAGCGCGGTGTAGTGCAGGTGGTGGGGGCCGGCCCAGATATACAGGGTGATCAACGCCCAGAAGTGCACGATGGACAGGCGATAGGAATACACCGGCCGCCCGACCTGCTTGGGCACGAAGTAATACATCATCCCCAGGAACCCGGTGGTCAGGAAGAACCCTACCGCGTTATGCCCGTACCACCACTGCACCATGGCGTCGGTGGCGCCGGAATACACTGGATAGGACTTGAACCAGTCCACCGGGATCGACAGGTGGTTGACCACGTGCAGCATGGCGATCACCACGATAAACGCGCCGAAGAACCAGTTGCCGACATAGATGTGCTGGGTCTTGCGCTGCACCACGGTGGTGAAGAACACAATCGCATAGGCCACCCACACCACGGTCATCCACACCGCACCGGAGAACTCGATCTCGGCGTATTCCTTGGTGGTGGTGTAGCCCAGGGGCAGGGTGACCAGCATGATCACGATCACCGACTGCCAACCCCAGAACGTGAAGGCGGCGAGCCAATCGGAGTACAGGCGCACCTGGCAGGTGCGCTGTACCGCGTAGTAACTGGCGGCAAATTGCGCGCTGCCGGCAAAGCCGAAAATCACCAGGCTGGTGTGCAGCGGTCGCAACCGGCCGAACGTGGTCCAGGGCAGGTCCAGGTTCATGTCCGGCCACACCAGCTGCGAGGCGATCCACACCCCCATGGCCATGCCGATAACGCCCCATACCACGGTAGCGATGACGAATTGACGGACAACCTTATAGTTATAGGCCTGCCCGGTTGATGCTGTGCTCATGGTCAGTCTTCCACGGTTTCAAGTCCCGGGCACTGTAGGAAATCCATGAAAAACAAAACAGGCTCAGAAAAACTACATTAATACGGATCAGAATCCATCCATGAAAATATGGGGTATTCCACGGCTGATATGGTTTTTTAGTTTTTAGCTGAATCTGTGACGTCTTGAGCTGTAGGTGCATAGTCGCCCCCATAGAAACCGCTGCCGTCGAGCGCGGTCAGCCATGATGAGGTAGCGAGATGTATCGGTACGATGAGTACGACCGGGCGCTGGTATTCGAGCGTGTGGCGCAATTCCGTGATCAGGTCGAACGGTTTATCGCTGGCGACTTGAGCGAAGAAGAGTTCCTGCCGCTGCGCCTGCAAAACGGCCTGTACCTGCAAAAACATGCGTACATGCTGCGTGTGGCGATTCCCTACGGCACCCTCGGTGCACAGCAGCTGCGCACCCTGGCGAGCATTGCCCGGGATTACGATCGCGGCTACGGCCACTTCACCACGCGCCAGAACATGCAGTTCAACTGGATCGAGCTACAGCAGGTGCCCGACATCCTGCAGCGCCTGGCCGAAGTCGACATGCATGCGATCCAGACTTCCGGCAATTGCGTGCGCAACATCACCACCGAAGCCTTTGCCGGGGTGGCCGCCGACGAGCTGCTGGACCCGCGCCCGCTCGCGGAAATCCTGCGGCAATGGTCGACCATCAACCCCGAATTCCTGTTCTTGCCGCGCAAGTTCAAGATCGCCATCTGTTCGGCACACCAGGACCGGGCGGCGATCATGATGCATGACATCGGTCTCTATCTTTATCCGGATACCGACGGCCAGATGCTGTTGCGCGTGCTGGTAGGCGGTGGCCTTGGGCGCACGCCGATCCTCGGGTTGCAGATTCGCGATGGCTTGCCCTGGCAGCACCTGCTGTCTTATGTCGAGGCGGTACTGCGGGTGTATAACCGCCATGGCCGACGCGATAACAAGTACAAGGCGCGGATCAAAATCCTGGTCAAGGCCCTGGGCATCGAGGCGTTTTCCCGGGAAGTGGAAGAGGAGTGGCAGCACCTGCGCGACGGCCCGGCGCAACTGACCACGCACGAGTACCAGCGCGTGGCCGCAGCCTTTGTGCCACCGCCCTATCAGGCACTGCCCGATACCGACCTGGACTATGGCACGCAGATGGCTGACAGCCCGGCGTTCGCACGTTGGGTGACGCGTAATGTGCAGCCCCACAAAGTGCGGGGCTATAGCAGTGTGGTGCTGTCCACCAAACCTGGAATTGCCGCGCCGCCTGGCGACGTGACCGCTGCGCAGATGGATGCGGTGGCCCAGTGGGCCGAGCAGTTCGGCTTTGGCGAAATCCGCATCGCCCATGAACAGAATATCGTGCTGCCGGATGTGCCCAAGGCGCGGCTGCATGCCTTGTGGTCCCTGGCCTGTGCGCAGGGTTTGGGCAGTGCCAATGTCGGCTTGCTGACCGATATCATCGCCTGCCCGGGGGGCGACTTTTGTGCATTGGCCAATGCCAAGTCGATCCCCATCGCCCAGGCGATCCAGCAGCGCTTCGACAACCTTGACTACCTGCATGACCTGGGTGATATCAGCCTGAATATCTCCGGCTGCATCAATGCCTGCGGGCATCACCACATCGGCAATATCGGCATTCTGGGTGTCGATAAAAATGGCAGCGAGTGGTACCAGATCACCCTGGGGGGCGCCCAGGGCAAGGCCAGCGCGTTGGGCAAGGTGATAGGTCCAGCGTTCAGCGCTGCACAAGTGCCTGATGTGATTTCACGCCTGATCGCCACCTACGTTCGCTACCGGGAAAGCGACGAACCCTTTATCGACACTGTGCAACGTATCGGCCTGGAACCGTTCAAGGAGCGGGTGTATGGCGCCATGGTGCAACCGGCATGAACAATCTGTTGAGCCTGGAGCAGGGGGTGGCCGCAATCAAACTCGATGACCCCTGGACGTTGGTGCGCGACGCCGAAGCACCGCTGCCCGAGGGCGCGCTGATCCTGCCATTGGCCCTGTGGCTGAGCCGGCGCATTGCACCAGACCCGCCGCACGACGCAGTGTGGCTCGGCCCGGATGATGAAGTGGAACACTTGCAGCCGTGGTTGGAGGTATTGCCGCTGATTGCCCTGGATTTCCCCAGCTTTCGCGATGGTCGCGCCTACAGCCAGGCCTACCTGCTGCGCACGCGCATGGGCTGGCACGGCGAGTTGCGGGCGGTGGGGGATGTGCTGCGCGATCAGCTCAGCCATATGCGCCAGTGCGGGTTTGATGGGTTTGCCGTGCGTGAGGACAAATCGGCGGCTGACGCGCTCAAGGGGCTGGCGGGCATGAGTGTGAGCTATGGCCGCTCGGTGATTGAGCCGCGGCCGCTGTTTCGCCGGCGTTGATGTTGAGCAGGAGCGCCCAACTGCGGGGCAAATCGAAGCTGCGAACTAACCCGCACTTGGAGGCTGAAGGCAGGTTATTTTCCAAGAGTTGGCTATACCTGTAACTTCACGTTTCGACGATAAACACCAAGGAGTCGCACCATGAAGCTAGGGCTAATGATCAGCACACTATGTATTGCCTCACTCGGGGTGACCGGGTGTGCGAGTAAAGTCCCCCAGCCGGACGAATACTCGGGCTTTCTCTCGGACTACAGCCAATTGCGCGAAGCCAAGTCGCCGTCTGGCGCAGAGGTGATGCGCTGGGTCGATCCCAAGTTGAATCTGAACCGCTATACCTCGGTGTATATCGAGCCCACTCAATTCTTCCCCAAGCCCCAGGCCACGGCGCAAATCCCCGACGCCACGTTGCGCAGCATCAACGAGTATTACAACCAGGCACTCAAGCGTGAGCTGGTCAAGTCACTGCCACTGGCCAACGGCCCGGGCCCTGGGGTGATTGTGGTGCGGGCGGCGATCACGGCGGTCAGTCGCAAGACTGAAGGCCTCAAGCCCTACGAATTCATTCCGGTGGCCCTGGTGGCGGCAGCGGTCAGCACCGGCACCGGGATTCGCGACCAGGAAACCACCCTGGGCACCGAGGCACAGTTTCTCGATGGCGACAGTGGCCGTGTGATTGCCCAGGTCGTGCGCAAAGGCACCGGCAAACCCCTGGAAAACGACACCCAAGTCATGACCGCAGCGGATGTGAAGGGTGTGATGGATGGCTGGGCGGCGGACTTGCATCAGTCGTACGTCAAGCTCAAAAACAAATAACCCATCCCACATGTAGGAGCTGGCACGCCAGTTCCTACAAAGGGGTAGCTAACATGCCTTTGACTTTATCGCGCAGTTGATCGATGGAGAACGGCTTGGCAATCATCTGCACGCCCGGGGGCAACTCGATGTTTTCGGCATAGCCGCTGGCAAGCAAGATGGGCAGGGCCGGGCGCAATGTGCGGGTCTGTTGCGCCAGTTCCTTGCCAGTTATGCCCGGCAAGCCAAAGTCGGTCATCATCAGGTCGATCACATTGGCGCCATCTTCTATAAGTCCCAGCGCCGTTTCGCCGTCTTCAGCCTCAAGCACCTTGAACTCCAGTTCTTCGAGTACATCGACGATCAGCATGCGCACGATGGCGTCGTCTTCGACTACAAGGATGGTAGAGGCAGCGGTCATAGTGAGGGTTCCCAGATGGTTGAGGTGCAGGTCTTGAACAGTTGAACGACCATCTTCTAATGAGTCGCGGCGATCCCGGCAAGTTCCCCAAACGGGGCGCGCATTGTGCCGATAATCAGGCTTGATGTCCTGGGTGTGTCGTTGAAATACGGCATAAACATAGCCGTCGTCGTCGAGTTTGGGGCAAACTTCCGGTTTTTCCGCACTTGGCCAAGGCACGCCCATGACTCCCGCTTCGTCAGTCGATGAAAACAGCTTCCGCAAACTCCTGAGCCGCAACGTGGCATTGCCACTGGGTGTGGGGGTTCTCAGTGCGGTGTTCTTTGTGTGCCTGATCACTTATCTGTTGTCGGTGATCCAGTGGGTGGAGCACACGGACCGGGTGATCAACAACCTCAATGAAACCGCCAAACTGACGGTCGACCAGGAAACCGGCATGCGCGGTTTCCTGATTACCGGCGATGAGCATTTCCTCGACCCCTACGAAGTGGCCAAGCCCCGGATCATTTCCGACCTGCGCAATCTGCAGGTCCTGGTCGCCGATAACCCCCAGCAAGTGGACCGACTCAAGCGCCTGGAGTCGCTGCAACTGGAGTGGAACAACTACGCCCAGACGATGATTGAGATGCAACGGCAAGAGGGCGATTACCGCGGCGCGGTGAAGGCCGGGCGTGGCAAGCGCCTGACCGACGAAATTCGCAAGGAGTACGAGGCCGCGATTGCCATGGAGCAGCAGTTCCGCCTTGATCGCAACGCAGAAGTGACCCGTACCACGGTGTTTAGCGTGGTGATCTACTTGCTGTTCGTGCTGGGCCTGAGCGGCTTTTTGGCGTATGTCGGGAGGAAGAATCTATTAGCCCTTTCAGACAGTTACAGCGCCAACCTGGCCTCGCAACTGAAGATCGCCAAACGCCTGGAACAGCAAGCGTGGCTGCGCAATGGCCAGACTGAACTGGCTGAACAGGTGCTGGGCCAACTGACGTTGAACCTGCTGGGGCGCAATATTCTGCAATTCTGCGCCCAATACATGGGCTCGGTGGTGGCTGCACTGTATGTGCGGGAGGAACACGGCGGCCTCAAGCGCGTGGCCGCGTATGGTTTCTCGCGGGAGCAGGAGCAGCAGGAACAGGCGATCTACCGTGACGAGGGCATTGTCGGCCAGGCCGCCCAGCAACACCGTTTGATTCGCCTGGACGATGTGTCGGTGGACTACTTCAAGGTCAGCTCCGGCTTGGGTGATGGTGCACCGCGCAGCGTGTTGGTGGTGCCGACCAGCGATGATGATCGGGTCAACGGGGTCATCGAACTGGGCTTCCTGCGTCCCCTGGAAGAGCGCGATGTAGAGCTGCTGGAGCTGATCGCCGGCAATATCGGCACCTCCATCGAAGCGGCACGCTACCGCCAGCGTTTGCAGGAAGTGCTGGCCGAGACCCAGCAACTCAATGAAGAACTGCAGGTGCAGCAGGAAGAACTCAAGACCGCCAACGAGGAGCTGGAAGAGCAGTCGCGCATCCTCAAGGAGTCCCAGGCCCACCTGGAGACCCAGCAGGCCGAGTTGGAGCAGACCAACGAGCAATTGGCCGAGCAGAGCCAGATCCTCGCCGACCAGCGCGATGCCATGGACCGCAAGAACATCGAGCTCAATCGCGTGCAGGTCGAGTTGGAGGATCGTGCCGATGAGTTGGAGCGCTCCAGCAAGTACAAGTCCGAGTTCCTCGCCAACATGTCCCACGAGTTGCGCACGCCCCTCAACAGCTCGCTGATCCTGGCCAAGCTGCTGGCAGAGAACTCCGATGAAAACCTCAGCGCCGAACAGGTCAAGTTTGCCGAGTCGATCTACTCGGCAGGCAACGATCTGCTCAACCTGATCAATGACATCCTGGACATTGCCAAGGTCGAGGCCGGCAAGCTCGATATGCGTCCCGAGAACACCAGTGTGGCGCGCCTGGCAGAGGGCCTGCGCGGCATGTTCGAGCCGTTGGCCAGTGACCGCAAGCTGGGCTTCCAGATAGAGGTGCAGCCCGGTGCGCCGCTGATGTTGTTCACCGACCGCCAGCGTCTGGAGCAGATCCTCAAGAACCTGCTGTCCAATGCCGTCAAGTTCACCGAGAAAGGCCAGGTCAGCCTGACCATTTCCCGTCAGCCGGGGGAGGGCATTGCCTTTACCGTGCGTGACTCGGGGATCGGTATCGCTCCGGACCAGCAGCAAAGCATCTTCGAAGCCTTCCGCCAGGCCGATGGCACCACCAACCGCCGTTACGGCGGTACCGGTCTGGGGCTGTCCATTTCCCGCGACCTGGCCACCCTATTGGGCGGCTATATCAATGTCACCAGTGAGCCGGGCCAGGGCAGTATCTTTACCCTGGTGCTGCCGGAACAGTACGTTGAACGCGATGAAGACGCGCCCGCCATCGAGCGCCCGCAGGCCGCGATGATTGCCCCGGCACCCGTAGCGCCCATCAAGGTGTCGCCGTTGCCCATGGCCGACGAAGCGTTGATACCGCGCTTTGCCGACGACCGCGAGCAAGCCCCGTTCACCACCCGCTGCATCCTGGTGGTGGAAGACGAGCCGAACTTTGCGCGGATCCTCTTCGACCTGGCCCACGAACTGGGCTATCACTGCCTGGTGGCCCATGGCGCGGACGAGGGCTACACCTTGGCCGAACAGTATCTGCCGGACGCGATCCTGCTGGATATGCGCCTGCCGGACCACTCCGGGCTCACCGTGCTGCAGCGCCTCAAGGAACACGCCGAGACCCGGCATATCCCGGTGCATGTGATTTCTGTCGAAGACCGCGTCGAAGCCGCCATGCACATGGGCGCCATCGGTTATGCCGTCAAACCCACCACCCGCGAAGAGCTCAAGGACGTGTTTGCGCGCCTGGAGGCCAAGCTGACGCAGAAGGTCAAGCGCATCCTGCTGGTGGAAGACGATGACTTGCAGCGCGACAGCATTGCCCGCCTGATCGGCGACGAAGACATCGAAATCACCGCCGTCGGTTTCGCCCAGGAGGCCCTGGACCTGCTGCGCAGCACGGTATACGACTGCATGATCATCGATCTCAAGTTGCCGGACATGCTTGGCAACGAGTTGCTCAAGCGCATGGCCACCGAGGATATCTGTTCGTTCCCGCCAGTGATTGTCTACACCGGGCGCAACCTCACCCGGGATGAAGAGGCGGAACTGCGTAAGTATTCGCGCTCGATCATCATCAAAGGTGCCCGCTCACCTGAACGGTTGCTGGACGAAGTGACACTCTTTTTGCACAAAGTCGAATCCCAGTTGTCCCAGGAACGGCAGAAGATGCTCAAGACCGCCCGCAGCCGTGACAAGGTCTTCGAAGGGCGCAAGGTGTTGCTGGTGGATGACGATGTACGCAACATCTTTGCCCTCACCAGTGCCCTGGAGCACAAGGGGGCGGTTGTGGTGATTGGCCGTAACGGCCGTGAAGCCATCGAGAAACTCAATGAGGTCGAGGACATCGACCTGGTACTGATGGACGTGATGATGCCGGAGATGGATGGCTACCAGGCCACTGCGCTGATCCGCCAGGATCCGCGCTGGCGCAAGCTGCCGATCATTGCGGTGACGGCCAAGGCCATGAAGGACGACCAGGAACGCTGTCTTGCGGCCGGGTCCAACGATTATCTGGCCAAGCCCATTGACCTGGATCGGTTGTTTTCGCTGATCCGTGTTTGGCTGCCGAAGATGGAACGCATTTAAGTGGATCGAAGTACTGATATTGAACTGCGCTTGTTGATCGAGGCGATCTACCTCAAGTACAGCTATGACTTTCGTGATTATTCCGGGGCTTCGGTCAAGCGGCGTGTGGCGCATGCGTTGCGCCAGTTCGACTGCAAGACGATCTCGGCCTTGCAGGAGCGGGTGCTGCACGATCCCACGGCGTTCATGCAATTGCTGCAGTTCCTGACCATCCCGGTCAGCGAGATGTTTCGCGACCCCTCGCACTTTCTGGCGATACGCCAGGAAGTGGTGCCCCTGCTCAAGACCTACCCATCGATCAAGATCTGGATCGCCGGGTGCAGCACTGGGGAGGAGGTGTATTCCATGGCCATCCTCCTGCGCGAGGAGGGTTTGCTCGAACGCACTATCATCTATGCCACGGATATCAACCCCAACTCCCTGGAAAAGGCCAAGCAAGGGATCTTTTCCCTGGAGAGCGTGCGTGCCTACACCCACAATTACCAGCAGGCCGGTGGCACTCAATCGTTTGCCGACTACTACACGGCGGCCTACGATTACGCGATCTTTGACAAGACGCTGCGGGAAAACGTGACGTTTGCCGACCATAGCCTGGCGACCGACAGTGTGTTCTCCGAAACACAATTGATTTCATGTCGTAACGTTCTGATTTATTTCAATAAAAAGTTGCAAGATCGGGCGTTTGGATTGTTTCATGAGTCGCTGTGCCATCGCGGCTTCCTGGTGCTGGGCAGCAAGGAAACCCTGGACTTTTCCGCCTACAGCAAGCAGTTCGAACCCTTGGTCAAGCAAGAACGGATCTACCGCAAATCATGAATGAAGCTGCTGCCAGCCCGGCGTCTGTGCCGGGCGTCCAAGCCATTGTCGTCGGCGCATCTGCGGGTGGGGTCGAGGCGTTGTTGAGCATTTTTGCTGCCTTGGCGCCAGGGTTCAGCCTGCCGATCATCGCTGTGCTGCACCTGCCGGATGAGCGCCGCAGCCAGTTGGCCGAAGTGTTTGACCGGCGCCTGCACATACCGGTGGTAGAGGCGCGGGACAAGGAAATGATCCAGCCTGGCACCCTGTATTTTGCCGGGCCTGGCTATCATTTGTCGGTGGAGCATGACCGCAGCCTGTCATTGAGCCAGGAGGACCGCGTCCATCACTCGCGCCCGGCCATTGATTTTCTGTTTGAATCGGCTGCTGACGCCTATGGCCCGAATTTGCTGGCGATCCTGCTGACCGGCGCCAACCAGGATGGCGGGCGCGGCTTGGCCCAGGTCAAGCAGCTGGGCGGCATCACGGTTGTCCAGGACCCTTTGGAGGCGCGGGTGGACGTGATGCCCAAGGCGGCCCTGGCGCTGCATACACCTGACTATATTCTCACCTTGAGCCGCATTGGCGATTTGCTGGCTTCCCTGGAATCTTCCCCATGTTAACTACTGTCCAGGCCAAACTGCTGATCGTCGACGATCTGCCGGAAAACCTGCTGGCCCTTGAAGCGCTGATCAAGCGCGAGGACCGCCAGGTCTACAAGGCCTTGAGTGCCGACGAGGCCTTGTCGCTGCTGCTTGAGCACGAGTTCGCCATGGCTATTCTCGATGTGCAGATGCCCGGTATGAACGGCTTCGAGCTGGCCGAGATGATGCGCGGCACGGAAAAAACCAAGAACATTCCCATTGTGTTTGTCAGCGCCGCCGGGCGTGAGCTCAACTACGCCTTCAAGGGCTACGAGAGCGGCGCAGTGGATTTCCTGCACAAGCCGCTGGATATTCACGCGGTCAAGAGCAAGGTCAACGTGTTCGTCGAGCTGTATCGCCAGAGCAAGGCCATGAAGCTGCAGGTCGAAGCCCTGGAGCACAGCCGCCGCGAACAGGAAGCCCTGCTGACGCGCTTGCAGGCCACCCAGGAGCAATTGGAGCAGGCGGTGCGGATGCGCGATGACTTCATGTCTATCGTGGCCCACGAAGTGCGTACGCCCCTCAATGGCCTGATTCTGGAAACCCAACTGCGCAAGATGCATCTGGCGCGCAACAACGCCGGTGCGTTCACCCTGGACAAGATGCATGCCATGGTCGACCGCGACGAACGGCAGATCCAGAGCCTGATCCGCCTGATCGAAGACATGCTCGATGTCTCGCGCATTCGCACCGGCAAGTTGTCGATTCGCCCGGCGCGGTTTGACCTGACGCAACTGGTGCGCAACCTCCTGGAAAACTTCGCCCCACAGGTGGCAGCGGCCGACTCTTCGATCCAACTGCTCGCCGAGCAACCGGTGGAGGGCCACTGGGACGAGTTCAGGATCGAACAGGTGGTGTCCAACCTGCTGACCAACGCCTTGCGCTACGGGGCCAAGAGCCCGGTGGATGTGCGGGTGTACGCCGAGCATGGCGAGGCGCGGGTTGAGGTGCGCGATCGTGGAATCGGCATCAGTGAGGACAACCAGAAGCGCATTTTCCAGCAGTTCGAGCGCGTCACCGACAAACATGCCGTGGCCGGGCTGGGCCTGGGGCTGTTCATTTCCGAGCAGATTGTCGCCGCCCATGGCGGTACTATTGAGGTCGAAAGCCGGATAGGCGAGGGTGCCTTGTTCCGGGTGTGCCTGCCGATGGGGCTGGAGGCATGAAATCATTCAGCAATCCAACGCAACCTCTGCGTGACCCCATGGTCGTAACTGCAGCAACTGACCGAGCAAAGGCTTCCCATGAGTGAAGATGCACAAGATGTCGTACTGATCGTTGAAGACGACGAATCAATTATGTTTGTGCTGGGTGAATACCTGGCAGGCCTGGGGTATCGGGTTTTAAAGGCGATTGATGGCGAACAGGCCTTCGAAATCCTTGCCAGCAAACCCCACCTGGACCTGATGGTCACCGATTACCGGCTGCCTGGGGGCATTTCCGGGGTGCAAATCGCCGAGCCCGCGATCAAGTTGCGACCGGAACTCAAGGTGATCTTCATCAGTGGCTATCCCCAGGAAATTCTCGACTGCAACAGCCCGATCACGCGCAATGCGCCGATCCTGGCCAAACCGTTCGATCTGGATACGTTGCACGAACATATCCAGCGTTTGTTGGCCTGAAAGGGGTTACAGAGTCGAAACCTGACACTTCGTTATGTGTGTACCGAGCCCGCGCAGTCAGGTGGCGCGAATCATCTCCCGCACCGTCTGCGTCAATAATTCAAAGGTGAACGGCTTGGTAATCATCTGCATACCCGGGTCGAGAAACCCGCCGCGTACCGCGGCATGTTCGGCATAGCCGGTGATAAACAGAACTTTGAGCCCTGGCCGCAGTTGGCGGCCAATTTCCGCTAATTGCCGACCGTTCATACCGGGTAGTCCAACGTCACTGATCAACAGATCAATCCGCTGCTCAGACTCGATGATCGGCAACGCGCTGTTGGCATCACCCGCTTCGACAAAGGCATAGCCCAATTCGCTCAATACCGCGCTGACCAGCACCCGCACGGCCGGATCGTCCTCGACAATCAATACGGTTTCGCCGGCGTTGGCAAATGGTAGCTGCGGCGGGTTGAGGGGTTCCTCAGCGATTATTTCACCCGCAAAGCGTGGCAGGAACAGGCTGACCGTGGTGCCCTGGCCAACCACGCTGTGAATGGTCACATGGCCGTGGGATTGGCGGGCGAAGCCATAGATCATCGACAGGCCCAGCCCCGTACCCTGGCCGATGGGTTTGGTGGTGAAGAAAGGGTCGAAGGCGCGGCTGACAACCGTGTCGGGCATGCCGCAACCGGTGTCGCTGACGCTCAACTCGACATAGTCGCCAGGATCGAGTGTGCCGTAGGCTGCGGTGAATACGCTGTCGAGATGGCGGTTGCTGGTTTCCACCACCAACTGCCCGCCGTTGGGCATGGCGTCGCGTGCATTGAGCGCCAGGTTGAGCAGGGCACTTTCCAACTGATTGGGGTCGGCTTCGGCGATCCACAGTTTTTCCTCAACCCGAACATCCAGGGCGATGCTCTCGTTGAGACTGCGCCGTAGCAACTCGCTCATGGACGTCACCAGGTGGTTGATCTCCACAGGTTTGGAGTCCAGCGACTGGCGACGGGAAAACGCCAGCAGGCGGTGGGTCAGGCCGGCGGCGCGGTTGGCCGAGGTGACGCCCAGGTCGATCAGGCTGTCGAGGTCTTCGGTGCGGCCCCGGGCAACCCGCCTTCGCAGTAGCTCGAGGCTGCCGATGATCCCGGTGAGCATGTTGTTGAAGTCGTGGGCGATACCTCCCGTCAACTGACCGACGGCTTCCATTTTCTGCGCCTGGCGCAGTGCTTCTTCGTTGGCGCGCAACTGCGCCGTACGTTCCTCGACCTGTTGCTCCAGGGTTTCCAGGGTGCTTTGCAGGCGCTGTTCACTCAGGCTGAGGTCGATCATTCGGTCGCGGGCCTCGTACTGGCGCCGGCGGCCGCGCAAGGCAGTGGTGACCAGGCTGATCAAGGTGACCGGGTGGAACGGGCGCTCCAGCAAGGTGATGTTGCCTAGCAGTACGCTCAGGTGTGAGGACGCGTTCTGTTCGCTACCGCCGTGGTGGGTGAGCAGCACGATCGGCAAGTCGGACCAGGCGGGCTGCTGTTGCAGGTAAGTCAGCAACGGTTCGAGATCGGCGCCGCGCAAGGCTTCTGCAGCAATAATCAGCAGGCCGGCACCGTCCTCCAGGGACTCGCACAGCAAAGGCAGGTTGCTCGCAGTCACGGCGCCAAATCCCGCCTCGTTGAGCATCATTGTTGCCAGCGAGCTGTCGCGCCCCAGGGGCGCCAGAATAATTGCACGCTCGAATGTCTCGGCCCGCGCCGTCACGAACTCTCATCCTTGAGCAGCGGCTTGCCGGCACCCATGTACGTGGGCACGCCGCGCAACACGCCCTGGAACGCCTCGAGGGGTTCGCCGATGGTCATCCCGGTGCCGCTGATGCGGTACTCACGGATGGTCGACTCATGCCTGCCGGTGCGTTTCTTGATGATCGAAATGGCGCGGCGCACCTTGCCCAAGGCTTCGAAGTAACGCAGCAGAATAACCGTGTCGGCCAGGTAGGTAATGTCCACTGGCGCCTGCATGTCACCCACCAGGCCGTGTTGGGCTACGGTCATAAAGGTCGCTGCGCCGCGTCGGTTGAGGTACAGCAACAGTTCGTGCATGTGCAGCACCAAGGCGTTTTCTTCGGGCATCGCCGCCTGATAGCCGTTGATGCTGTCGATGACCACGGTCTTGATCTGGCGTTCGTCGACGCAGCGCCGTACGCGATGGGAGAACTCTCCGGGCGACAGTTCGGCGGCGTCCACCTGTTCGATCAGCAGGTTGCCGGTGGCTTGCAGCGCCTCCAGGTCGATCCCCATGTTTTTCATGCGCTCAAACAACAGGCCCAGCTCTTCATCGAAGATAAACAGTGCGGCCTTTTCCCCGCGGGCCACCGCCGAGGCAGCAAAAATCATCGAAATCAACGATTTGCCCGTACCGGCAGGGCCAAGGATCAGCGTGCTGGAGCCGGTCTCGATACCGCCGCCGAGCAGGGCATCCATCTCGCTTATGCCACTGGTCAAGGTCTGGCGGTTGTAGCCGCCGCGATGCTCGGCGGCCACCAGGCGGGGGAATACATGCACACCGTCGCCCATGATGGTGAAGTCGTGAAAGCCGCCCCGGTATTTCTGCCCGCGGTACTTCACCACGCGCACCCGGCGACGTTCGGCGCCGTAGTTGGGGGTCAGTTCTTCCAGGCGAATCACCCCGTGGGCCACGCTGTGTACGGTTTTGTCCAGGGCTTCGGTGGTCAGGTCATCGAGCAGCAAGACCGTGGCTTCATAGCGCACAAAGTAATGTTTGATGGCCAGGATCTGGCGGCGGTAACGCAACGAGCTTTGCGCCAGCAGACGGATTTCCGAAAGGCTGTCGAGCACCACACGGGTCGGCTTGACGCGCTCCACGGCTTCGAAAATCTGCCGGGTGGCTTCGCCCAGCTCCAGGTCCGAGGAGTACAGCAGGCTTTGCTGATGTTCGGCGTTCAGCAGGCTTTCGGGGGGTGTCAGTTCAAAAATATGGATGTTGTCGTCCAAGTCCCAGCCATGGGATGCAGCGCCCTGGCGTAATTCGCGCTCGGTTTCAGACAGGGTGATATACAGCGAGCGTTCGCCATTTTTTGCCCCCGCCTGAAGGAAATGCAGGGCCACCGTAGTCTTGCCCGTACCTGGCTCGCCTTCGAGCAGGAACAGGTGGCTGCGTGACAGGCCACCGTCAAGAATGTCATCAAGACCTTCGATACCGGTCGCCGCCTTTGCTGTGAACAGCTCTTTGGATGTAGACAAGAAGTGCCCTCGGATGACTTATCAAGTAGAGGGCGCGTGCCTGAGCAAACGCGCCATATTTACTTGACCGTGGTGCCGATTGGCGGTTCAACGTTTTGTTAAATATGTCGGGTGCCGGCAACGGGCACCGTCCTCACAGGCCCTGTTGCAGGGCTGGATCATCAGGGTTTTGCTGCTCCAGCTGCGCCAGCAGTACTTGAACGTTCTGCAGTTGGCCGCTTTCTTTCCAATAGTTGACCAGCAATACCCGCGCCTTGCGGTTGGCCGGGTGGCGCTGGATGATTTCTTCCAGCTGGCGCTGCGCGGCCTCCAGTTCGTCCTGGTCGTGCAGGGTGGTTGCCAGGTCGTAGCGGTAATCCTGATTGTCTGGCTCAAGCTCCACCGCCTTGGACAGCCCGAGCAGGGCATACGCGCGTTCGCCATGATGCAGCAACCACATGCCCAGGGCGTGCTGCAGGTAGGCCGAATCGGGATGAGCCTGTAACTGCGTGGCCAGAACCTGGCGGGAATCATCGACCTTGCCCTGTTTATCCAGCAGTTCGATGCGTGCAACCACCGCCGGCAGATTATCCGGGTCCAGGCGCAATGCCTGTTCCAGGGCATGTTGCGCTTCGGGCAGCAGGGCGCTGTGGATGTACAGGCGTGCCAGCTGAATCCAGCCTTCGGCGCTTTCGGGCTGGGCCTTGAGGTACTTTGCATACTCATCCAGCACTTGCTGCAAGGGGCCGAAATACAGACCCAGGGTGTCGGGTGACAGGCCCAGCAAGGCGTTGGCAGCGGCAAACCGCACGCTTTGTTGTTCATCCTCGAGCAACGGCCCGAGCAACAGGGTGCGCTGCCCGCTGGGCACCAGGCCGACGATGCTGGCAATGGCTGCCTGGCGCACCAGGGGGGATTCGTGGCTCAGGTCCTTGTCCGCCAGTTTCAATGCCTGGGGGCTTGGATAGTTGTGCAATTCGTTGTGCAGGGCGGCGCGGCGCACGTCCGACAGATCTGGCCGGCCCAATTGCTGATACAGCACCCGTGCGGCGCCGGGTTCGCCGTTATGCGCCTGTTTCAGGGCCTTGGAGTATCCGTGGGCAATGGCCGGCGGTACGGACACGCTGGGCGTGCGGGTGAAATACCAGAACAGCAGTGCGACAAACAACAGGGCGCTCAGGCCGATGATCGAGTAACGGCGTGACTTTGACATGCAGGCGTCCGAAAGCTGGGCAGCTAGTGCAAAGTGGTCAGCTTCGGTCAGACACCGACGAGTGTCAAACCTGGCTCACGTCAGCACATAGTCCACGGGCTCCAAGGGCGGCGGTAAGGTGGTTTCGCCCAGGGCGGCGAGGATCTCGCGTTCCAGGGTGCGCACGATGGCATTGCACGGCAGGTCATTCTCGTCGAAGCCGAAGGGGTCCTCCAGATCGTCACCGATTTCGTCCAGGCCAAAGAAGGTGTAGCTGACGATGGCGGTGAAAATCGGCGTCAGCCAGCCCAGGGGCTCGGCCATGGCAAATGGCAGCAGGATGCAGAACAGATAGATGGTGCGGTGCAGCAGCAGGGTGTAGGGGAAGGGCAGCGGCGTGCTTTTGATCCGTTCGCAAGCGGCCTGTACCTGGCTGAGCCCCACCAGGCGGGTTTCCAGTTGGGTGTAGCGCCAATCGCTGATCCGTCCCTGTTGCGCGGCGTCCGAGCATTGGGCACCGAGGGTTTGCAGGATGCGATCAGGCAGGTTCGGGTGGTGGGACTCCACGTTGCTCCAAGGCTTTATGGCATGGGCCTCGTCTTTCAGGCGCAGGCGCGCGACCAGGCCGTGGGCAAAGCCGTACAGGCCGCGCAACAGGCTTTCGCGCTCGCCCGGCCGGGTAAAAACCTGGCTTTCGCGGATCAGCGAGCGGATCTCAATGACCATCTGCCCCAATTGCTTGCGGCCCTCCCACCAGCGGTCGTAGCAGGCGTTGTTGCGAAAGCTCATGAAGATCGACAGCGACAGCCCCAGCAGGGTGAACGGGGTCGCGTTGACCTTGGAAAAATAGGCTGGGTGCAGGGTTTCCACCAGTACGATCACCGAAGCCAGCAGCGTGACCAGCAGGCTGCGCAGGGCAATACGCTTGGCAATCGAACCCTTGAGGGAGAACAGGATGCCGAACAGGTTGGGTTTGGGGCGGACAATCATCGAGGGCTTCTTCGGTGGCGCAGCCCCTCAGATTAGAAGCTGGCGGGCAGGGCGTCCAATCGCTTGCGTTGACTGGCCGATTGTCGGGCTCTATGGGCATTGGCATCTAAACAACTGAACACCCCCTGTGGCGAGCGGGCTTGCCCGCGCTGGGCTGCGAAGCAGCCCCAATAAGCCGAATGCGGTGTATCAGATTCTCCGTAGCGGCTGGTTCTGGGGCTGCTCCGCAGCCCAGCGCGGGGCAAGCCCGCTCGCCACAGACGGCAGCTCTACGCGCCGCATCATTGGCCAAACCAGTCAGCCACATTGAAAGCTTTGACCATTGTCCGTGCGCCGCTCTGGCGCCACTATTTGCGCAGCGTCACCCCGCAAAAGCACGCCCCCCAAAAACAACAAAAGACACAGGGATTTGCCACGATGCGCGATTATTTGGCTGCGACTACCGAGTTCAACTACCAGCAAACCGTCGAGGCCGCACTGGCCGGCCACTTGCAAGGGCTCAATGCCTGCGTTGAATGCTGCGACCGGCATGCACTGCCGGGGCGTATTGCCTTGTTCTGGGAGGGCAAGGATGGCCGCAGCGCCACCTCGACCTTCATTGAATTGCAGGATCAGGCGGCGCGTTTCGCCAATTTTCTCCTGGCCCAGGGCGTCAAGCGTGGCGACAAGGTCGCTGGCCTGCTGCCGCGCACCGCCGAACTGCTGGTGACGGTGCTGGCCACCTGGCGCATCGGGGCGGTCTATCAACCCTTGTTCACCGCGTTCGGCCCCAAGGCCATCGAACACCGCCTCAACAGCTCCGGCGCGGCGCTGGTGGTGACCGACGCGGTCAACCGCAGCAAACTGGCGGAAGTTGCCGATTGCCCGACCATCGTCACGGTGGCCGGCGCCAAGGGCGAAGGCATTGTGCGCGGTGATTTCAGCTTCTGGGCCGAGTTGCCCAACTATTCCAATGTCTGCGAACCGGTATTGCTGGGCGCCGATGATCCGTTCCTGCTGATGTTCACCTCTGGCACCACCGGCCCGTCAAAGGCCCTGGCCGTACCGCTCAAGGCGCTGGTCGCGTTCCAGAGCTACACCCGCGATGCCGTGGACCTGCGCCCTGAAGATGCGTTCTGGAACGTCGCCGATCCGGGCTGGGCCTACGGTATCTACTTTGGCGTGACCGGACCGTTGTCCATGGGCCATCCGATCACCTTCTACGATGGCCCGTTCACCCTGGAAAGCACCTGCCGGGTCATCAATAAGTACGGGATCACCAATCTCACGGGTTCGCCTACGGCCTACCGCCTGCTGATTGCCGGTGGCGAGCAGTTCGCGCGCTCGATCAAGGGCCGGCTGCGCATCGTCAGCAGCGCCGGCGAGCCGCTCAACCCGGAAGTGATCCGTTGGTTCGCCGACAACTTGGGTGTGACTATCCACGACCACTACGGCCAGACCGAGCTGGGCATGGTGCTGTGCAATCACCATGGCCTGGAGCACCCGGTGCATGTCGGGTCTGCTGGTTTTGCCTCGCCGGGGCACCGCATCGTGGTGCTGGATGACAACCACCAGGAATTGCCCGCCGGCCAGCCCGGCATCCTCGCCATCGACCGCGAGCAGTCGCCGATGTGCTGGTTCGCCGGCTACGACGGGGTCAAGACCAAGGCTTTCGTCGGCAAGTATTACTTGAGCGGCGACACCGTGGAGCTCAATCCCGATGGCAGCATCAGTTTTGTTGGGCGCAGTGATGATGTGATCACCACATCCGGCTACCGCGTGGGGCCATTCGACGTGGAAAGCGCCTTGGTTGAGCATCCGGCGGTGATCGAAGCCGCCGTGGTCGGCAAGCCGGACGCGGAGCGCACCGAGCTGGTCAAGGCCTTTGTGGTGATCAACAGCCAGTACCGCGCCGACGCTGCGCTGGCCGAGGAGTTGCGCCAGCACGTGCGCAAGCGCTTGGCGGCCCACGCCTACCCGCGGGAAATCGAATTTGTCAGCGACTTGCCCAAGACCCCGAGCGGCAAGCTGCAACGGTTTATTTTGCGTAACCAGGAAATCGCCAAGGTCCAGGCAGCGACCACGGCTTGATCCCTCTTCAAGGAAACAATGATGCAGATCGAGAACAAGGTATTTATGGTCAGCGGCGGCGCTTCGGGGCTCGGCGCGGCCACCGCCGAAATGTTGGTGGCGGCGGGTGCCAAGGTGATGCTGGTGGACCTGAATGCTGATGCCGTGGCGGCCCAGGCGGTTAAGTTGGGCGCACAGGCGCGCAGTGTGGTGGCGGATATCAGCCAGGAAGCGGCTGCCGAAGCGGCAGTACAGGCGACCGTCGCGGCATTTGGCGCCCTGCATGGGCTGGTCAACTGCGCAGGCGTGGTGCGTGGCGAGAAAATCCTCGGCAAGAACGGGCCCCATGCCTTGGCAAGCTTTGCCCAGGTGATCAACGTCAACCTGATCGGCAGCTTCAACCTGCTGCGCCTGGCGGCGGCCGCTATCGCTGAATCCGAGGCCGATGCCGACGGTGAGCGTGGCGTGATCATCAACACCGCGTCAGTGGCCGCTTTTGACGGCCAGGTCGGCCAGGCCGCCTACGCGGCATCCAAGGGCGCGATTGCCAGCCTGACCCTGCCGGCTGCGCGCGAACTGGCGCGCTTCGGTATCCGCGTGATGACCATCGCCCCAGGCATCTTTGAAACACCGATGATGGCCGGCATGACCCCGCAAGTACGCGACTCCCTGGCGGCCGGCGTGCCGTTCCCGCCACGCCTGGGCAAGCCGGTCGAGTACGCCGCGCTGGCGCGGCATATCATTGAAAACAGCATGCTCAATGGCGAGGTGGTCCGTCTTGACGGCGCCTTGCGCATGGCGGCCAAGTAAGGAGGTTTTTGCATGACTCAGCTCCACGATCCGATTGTTATTGTCAGCGCCGTACGCACGCCCATGGGCGGGTTCCAGGGCGACCTCAAGGGTTTGACCGCGCCGCAATTGGGCGCCGCGGCGATTCGTGCCGCCGTCGAGCGAGCAGGTATCGCCCACGACGCAGTAGACGAAGTGTTGTTCGGTTGCGTACTGCCCGCAGGTCTCGGCCAGGCCCCGGCACGCCAGGCCGCCCTGGGTGCCGGCCTGGACAAGTCGACCCGCTGCACCACGCTCAACAAGATGTGTGGCTCGGGCATGGAAGCGGCCATTCTGGCCCATGACTCGCTGCTGGCCGGTAGCGTGCAGGTGGTGATCGCCGGGGGCATGGAGAGCATGTCCAACGCCCCGTACCTGCTGGATCGGGCGCGTAGCGGCTACCGCATGGGCCATGGCCGAGTGCTTGACCATATGTTCCTCGATGGCCTGGAAGACGCCTATGACAAGGGCCGCCTCATGGGCACTTTTGCCGAGGACTGCGCCGAAGCCAACGGTTTTACTCGTGAGGCCCAGGATGCCTTTGCCATCGCCTCGCTGACCCGTGCCCAGCAGGCGATCAGTGCCGGCAGCTTCAGTGCCGAGATCGTCCCGGTGCAGGTCACCGTGGGCAAGGAACAAAAGACCATCACTGACGACGAGCAGCCGCCCAAGGCGCGCCTGGACAAGATCGCCACCTTGAAGCCGGCGTTTCGCGAAGGCGGCACGGTGACTGCGGCCAACTCCAGTTCAATTTCCGACGGTGCGGCGGCCTTGCTGATGATGCGCCAGAGCGAAGCGCAAAAACGCGGGCTCAAGCCCCTGGCAGTGATCCATGGCCATGCCGCGTTTGCCGATGAGCCGGGCCTGTTCCCGGTGGCGCCGGTGGGGGCGATCCGCAAGTTGCTGAGCAAGACCGGCTGGAACCTGGGGGATGTGGATCTGTTCGAGATCAACGAAGCCTTTGCGGTGGTCAGCCTGGTGACCATGAGCAAGCTGGAAATTCCCCACGACAAGGTCAACGTCCATGGCGGCGCGTGCGCCCTGGGGCATCCGATTGGCGCATCTGGTGCGCGCATCCTTGTGACCCTGCTTTCGGCCCTGCGCCAGAAAGGGCTCAAGCGTGGTATCGCGGCCATCTGCATCGGTGGCGGTGAAGCCACGGCCATGGCCGTCGAGTGCCTGGATTAAGGAATCTATATGTTGCCCAACGACGAACAACTGCAAATCAGCGAAGCAGCCCGGCAATTTGCCCAGGAGCGGCTCAAGCCGTTCGCTGCCGAGTGGGACCGCGAGCATCGCTTCCCCAAGGAGGCCATCGGTGAAATGGCCGAGTTGGGCTTTTTCGGCATGCTGGTGCCCGAGCAATGGGGCGGTTGCGACACCGGTTACCTGGCCTACGCCATGGCCCTGGAAGAAGTCGCGGCCGGGGATGGGGCCTGCTCGACCATCATGAGCGTGCACAACTCGGTGGGTTGCGTGCCCATCCTCAAGTTCGGCAATGATCAGCAGAAAGAACAGTTCCTCAAGCCCCTGGCCAGCGGCGCGATGCTCGGCGCGTTTGCCTTGACCGAGCCCCAGGCCGGTTCCGATGCCAGCAGCCTGAAAACCCGTGCCCGCCTTGAAGGCGATCACTATGTACTCAATGGCTGCAAGCAGTTCATCACCTCAGGGCAGAACGCCGGGGTGGTGATTGTCTTTGCCGTGACTGACCCGGCGGCCGGCAAGCGTGGGATCAGCGCGTTTATTGTGCCCACTGATTCGCCCGGCTATAAGGTGGCGCGGGTCGAGGACAAACTCGGCCAGCATGCGTCCGATACCTGCCAGATTCTGTTTGAGGATGTGCGGGTACCGGTGGCTAACCGCCTGGGCGAGGAGGGTGAAGGTTATCGGATCGCCCTGGCCAACCTGGAAGGTGGCCGCGTGGGAATTGCCTCGCAATCGGTGGGGATGGCCCGGGCTGCGTTTGAAGCCGCGCGGGACTACGCACGCGAGCGCGAGAGTTTTGGCAAGGCCCTGATCGAACATCAGGCCGTGGCGTTTCGCCTGGCCGACATGGCCACCCAGATCGCCGTAGCCCGGCAGATGGTGCATTACGCCGCAGCCCTGCGCGACAGTGGCAAACCTGCGCTGGTGGAGGCATCCATGGCCAAGCTGTTCGCTTCGGAAATGGCCGAGAAAGTCTGTTCTGCCGCCTTGCAAACCCTGGGTGGATACGGTTACCTGAGCGACTTCCCGCTGGAGCGGATCTACCGTGATGTGCGGGTCTGCCAGATTTATGAAGGCACCAGTGATATTCAGCGCATGGTCATTTCGCGCAATCTTTGAAGAGGAACGGATCGATGAGTTACCAAACCATTTTGCTTGAAGTCCAAGGCCGCGTCGGGCTGATTACCCTCAATCGCCCCGAGGCGCTGAACGCCTTGAACGCGCAACTGGTCAGCGAAGTGAATCAGGCCCTCGACAGCCTGGAAGCCAATCCCGAGATCGGCTGCATTGTGTTGACCGGCTCGAAAAAAGCCTTTGCCGCCGGTGCCGATATCAAGGAAATGGCCGAGCTGACCTACCCGCAGATCTACCTCGACGACCTGTTCAGCGACAGCGACCGTGTAGCCAACCGCCGTAAGCCGATCATTGCCGCGGTCAACGGTTTTGCCCTGGGCGGCGGTTGCGAGCTGGCGTTGATGTGCGACTTCATCCTGGCCGGCGACAACGCCAAGTTTGGCCAGCCGGAAGTCAACCTTGGCGTGCTGCCGGGCATGGGCGGCACCCAGCGCCTGACCCGTGCGGTAGGCAAGGCCAAGGCCATGGAAATGTGCCTGACCGGGCGTTTTATCGATGCGGTGGAAGCAGAACGTTGCGGCATCGTTGCGCGCATCGTGCCGTCGGACGAACTGCTGGCAGAGGCGCTCAAGGTGGCGGCGCTGATCGCCAGCAAATCGGTGCCCATCAGCATGATGGTCAAGGAAAGCGTCAACCGCGCCTTTGAAGTCAGCCTGTCGGAAGGCGTGCGCTTTGAACGCCGGGTATTCCACGCAGCCTTTGCCACTCAGGACCAGAAGGAAGGCATGGCGGCGTTCGTGGCCAAGCGCGCTCCCGAATTCAAGGACAAGTAAAGCAACAGGCCCGCTCATGGGCCTGGCCGACCAAAGCAATCCACTTCTCGCCACCGCGGGTGGCCTTGATGGTTTGTGCCGCGTAATAGTTCAATCGTGCCAGGCGCTCTTTTACCTCTGCCAAATCCAGGGTTTGGCTAGAGGTAACGGGTGCCTGCTGAATCGGGCAGAAGACAAGCCAAAGCGACTCATCGTCTGTAATATGAGGTCCCGTTTCAGCCGACCCATCGCAGTCAGGCCGGCTGGCGTTACAGCGCGGATACAATTTTTCAGGTTTCAGGAACCCGTCATGACCCAGAAGCAACGCTTGATTTACTCGATTCTGATTTCCCTGGTCGTCCTCGGCACGATGTTTGGCCTGTCCTATCTGCAGAACACCGGCGCCATCAGTGAGAAGACGTTCCAGTACATCGCCATTGCTGTGGCGGTGATCGTGGTAGTGATCAACGGCATCATGCGCCGCAAGGTCAAGCCTAACCGTTGAGACCTGCGCCGGCGGCGAGGACTTTGGCAGCCTCTTCATGGAGGCTGTAGCTTTTATCGCTGTTGAGCGTGATCACACCTTCGCTGCACAGGCGCTTGAGCACCTCGCGCACACTCAGAAACGAGAGCGGGATGCCCAGTTCCAGCAAATGGCTGTGCACACCCCGAACCCCCAGCGTACGGCCGTTGTCGGCGGCGGTGAGCAGGGCGTCGATGACTTTCAGCCGGATCAGGCTGGTGCGTAGTCCAAAACATTTGAGCAGGTGCCGGATGCGTTGGTTGCCTTGTTGCTCGGGCGCCTTGGCGAAGGCCTGGTTGACCGAGCCAAAAGCGGCGTCGTGGGCCATAGAATGTCCGTCCGTGGGCAGTTGCGGGTTGTACATGCAAAAACTCCTTATCAGAGCCTGATCAGGAAAATGATGGTGCTCATAGTTAGTAAGACGTATGAGTCGCGTAAATCATGAAGTCCAACCTGTATAAATTTTGTCAGTAACACGTCTGTCACATTCCTGGCGCCGGTAAATAAGCCGCGCGCAGCCTAAATTTCTGCGCGTTTCTACGTCTTAATCCATGGGCTGGCGTTGGCGAGTCGGCCCCGCCTTGGGCGTTCAATTTGGCTTGACGATGGGGGCTGCGTGATTATTTCCAACGGGTTGTCCAGGGTTTGCGTGGCAGGTGTGTTGCTGGGGGTAAGCTTGTGTGCCACGGCCCGCCAGGTGAGTGAGGTGCAGGCAGGTGTGATGAGTGCCGATATCCGCCGCACCGGTTTTGGTATCCCGCATATCCGCGCCAGCGATGAGCGCGGCCTGGGCTATGGCATTGGCTATGCCTACGCGCAAGACAACCTGTGCCTGCTGGCCAACGAAGTGGTGACCGTCAACGGTCAGCGTGCCCGCTATTTCGGCGCCGAGCAGGCAACCCTCGAAGAACGCAACAACCTCACCAGTGATGTGTTTTTTACCTGGCTCAATACACCCCAGGACGTGGCGGCCTTCTGGAAGGCGCAGACCCCGCAGGTGCAGCAGCGTCTTGAAGGGTATGTGGCGGGGTACAACCGTTATCTGCAGGAGCGCGGCGCACAGGGCCGGCCGATGCAGTGCCAGGGCGCGTGGGTGCGGCCGATCAACACCGCCGACCTGGTCAAGCTGACCCGGCGTCTGCTGGTGGAAGGTGGCGTGGGCCAATTTGCCGAAGCCTTGGTGGGTGCGACACCGCCCCAGCCAGGCGTGGCGGTGCGGCGCAGTGCGCGGGCGTTTGAACTCGCCACCTTGAATCGGCAGCGCTTTGCCCTGGATCGCGGCAGCAACGCCGTGGCGGTGGGCGGCGAGCGCTCGTTCAACGGGCGCGGCATGCTGTTGGCCAACCCTCATTTCCCGTGGGTTGGCGGCATGCGCTTTTATCAGATGCACCTGACCATCCCTGGGCAGTTGGATGTGATGGGCGCCGCCTTGCCGGGCCTGCCGGTGGTCAATATTGGCTTCAACCAGCATGTGGCGTGGACTCACACGGTCGATACGTCCAAGCACTTCACGCTGTATCGCTTGACGCTTGATCCGAAAGACGCGACCCGTTACCTGCTGGACGGCAAATCGATCCCAATGCAGAAAACCCAGGTGACGGTGCAGGTCAGGGGCGCCGACGGCAGCCTCAAGGATCAATCTCAAACGGTCTACAGTTCGCAGTTCGGGCCGGTGGTGCAATGGCCGGGCAAGCTCGACTGGAATGGGCAATACGCTTTCAGCCTGCGCGATGCCAACCTGGGCAACGACCGGGTGCTGCACCAGTGGTACGCGATGAACCAAGCCCGCAGCCTCAAGGATTTGCAGGCCTCGGTGCACACCCTGCAGGGCATTCCGTGGGTCAATACGCTGGCGGCCGATGACCAGGGGCAAAGCCTGTACATGAACCTGTCGGTGGTTCCTAACGTCAGTGCGAAAAAACTCGAGCAATGCAGTGATCCACGGGCTGGCCTGGAGTTGATTGTGCTCGACGGCGCCCATAGTGCCTGCGCCTGGGACATTGATCCGCGGGCGGCGCAGCCGGGGATTTTTGCGGCCGACCAACTGCCGCAACTGGCGCGCAAGGACTATGTGCAGCACTCCAACGACTCGGCCTGGATGGCCAACCCCAAGGCGCCGTTGAGCGGTTTTTCGCCGGTGGTCAGCCAGGATCACATTGCCTTGGGCGCACGCTCACGCTTTGCCTTGCAGCGCTTGCAGGACCTGGACAAGCAGCCCATCACCCGCACCGACCTGCAGCATATGGTGCTGGACAACCGGGTGTACCTGGCCGGCCAGGTGATGCCGGATCTGCTTAAGTTCTGCGCGCAACAGCCCGATGCAACCCTGAAAACCCTGTGCGCCAGCCTCAAGGACTGGGACCAGAAAGCCAACCTCGATAGCGGCCTGGGCCTGGTGCATTTCATCCACGTAATGGAGCACATGCAGCAAATGCCGGATGTGTGGCGCGTGGCGTTTGACCCGAGCCACCCGCAAACCACACCGCGTGGGCTGGCCATCGAGCGGCCGCCAGTGGTCAAGGCGCTACGCGAGGCGATGCAGGCGTCAGTGGCGCAGGTAAGCGAGTTGGGCTTGAAGGGGGGCGCACGCTGGGGTGATATCCAGGTCTCGGGCAACACCCCGATGCATGGCGGGCCGCAGGCACTTGGTATCTACAACGCCATGCAGAGCGTGCCGAGGGCAGATGGCAAGCGTGAGGTGGTCAGCGGCAGCAGTTACTTGCAGATCGTGACCTTTGACGATCAGGGGCCGAAGGCGGAAGGGGTGTTGGCGTTTTCGTTGTCCAGCGATCCGGCGTCACCTCACTTCAAGGACCAGACCCAGGCGTTTTCCGCGAAAAAGCTCAGCCCGTTGCCGTTTACCGAACAGCAGATCAAGGCGGATCCACAATATCAGGTGCAGTTGATCAGCGAGAAGCGCTAACGCCCTGTAGGAGCCGGGTTGTAATAACGTCGAGCGCTATCGCCGGCAAGCCGGCTCCTACAGGGTTTAGTGGTTGCTGAGCAGTTGGGTAACGGCGGCAAACGCCTGGTCATGCCGCGCTTGCCAATCCCCGCCCAGCACCTGGTAAGGCTGGTGATGCTGCTCCAACCAGTCGCGGCTGGCCTGGAAGAAGGCTTGGCGGTCAGCCAGGTCTGGCTGGCAGCGCTGGCCATCGGCGGTCCAGCCAATGCCTTCGGGCGACAGCAGCAGGTGCAGGTCGTAATGGCGAGCCAGCAGCGCCTCGTCGAGCCAGGCCGGGGCATCACCAAATAGGGTCAGGCTCCAGAGCTTGTTGGTCAGCAGGTGGGTATCGAGAATCAACAGTTCGGGCTGGCGGGCGCGGCCGGCATCTTCCCAGGCCAGTTGGCCGCGGGCGATATCCGGGATATCGGCCAGGGTCGTATCGCGCTGATAGTGGTCAATGAAATAGCGCACGTATTCCCCCACCAGCACTGCACCGAAATGCGCCTGCAACTGCTCGGCCAGCCAGCTTTTACCGCTGGACTCGGGGCCTGCCATCACCAGCACCTTCATGTGCGCAACGCCGGGTCGGCGCGCCATTCCCGCCAGCCCTGCACGGCAATCACGGTGAACAGGGCGTAGAGCGCGGCTGTCAGGTAAAGCCCTTTGTAGATAAACAGGCCGACAAAAATCACATCGACCACGATCCACAGTGCCCAGCATTGCACGCGTTTTTGCGCCATCCACATCTGCGCCACCAGGCTGAAGCCGGTCAGCGCGGCATCCAGCCAGGGTTGCGCGGCATCGGTCCAGTGCGCCATGGCCGCGCCCAGCAGCAGGCTGCCCGTTGCGCCAATGGCCAGGCTCAGGAGGATGGACTGGGTGCCCAGGCTGGTGACTTGCCGACCTTGCTTGACCTCCCCCGCGCGGGTCCATTGCCACCAACCATAGACTTGCAGGCCGGCGTAGACCACTTGCAGCAGCATGTCGGAATACAGCTTCACCTCAAAGAACACCCAGGTGTACAGCAGCACCATGACCAGGCCGATTGGCCAGCACCATGGGTTCTGCTTGACCGTCAGCCAGACAGCAATCACCCCCAGCGCGGCGGCAAACAGTTCAAGCCCGGACATGGGATTCCTTGGGAGAGTCGAAGAGGAGGGCGATTGTACCCAACCGACGGGGCAAAATCTTGCCGGTTGCACTGCTGGTCGTAGCAGCCTCACAACGTTCTGCCAGACACACCGAGGTGGTCGGTTTGGGGTCGCTGCGCAGCCCAACGGGGGAAAAGCCCCCTTGCCACAGGGGGCTTGCGGCAGTCTGTAGGTAGATGACCCTTCTGTGGCGAGCGGGCTTGCCCCGCGCTGGGTGGCGAAGCCGCCCCAACAGCCTCACCGGGTTCCGGCAGGCACACCGAGGTGCCTAGTTTTAGGGCCGCTGCGCAGCCCAACGGGGGCGATACGGCGTTCCGGCAAGCCCCCTCGCCACAGGGGGATTGCCGCAGTCTACAGGCCGCTGACTCTTCCGTGGCGAGCGGGCTTGTCGGAACGCCGCATCGCCCGCGCTGGGTGGCGAAGCCGCCCCCAACAGCCTCACCAGGTTCCGGCAGGCACACCGAGGTGCTTGGTTTTAGGGCCGCTGCGCAGCCCAACGGGGGACAAGCCCCCTCGCCACAGGGGGATTGCCGCAGTCTACAGGCCGCTGACTCTCCCGTGGCGAGCGGGCTTGTCGGAACGCCGCATCGCCCGCGCTGGGTGGCGAAGCCGCCCCCAACAGCCTCACCAGGTTCCGGCAGGCACACCGAGGTGCCTGGTTTTAGGGCCGCTGCGCAGTCCAACGGGGGCCTTACCGCACCACAGGAACCCCACAGTCCCGCTGTCTAGACCTTGAACTGACGCAGCAAGCCGTTGAGTTCTTCGCTCAAATCCTTCAGGTGCACGCTGGCTACGCTCGATTGCTGGGCCGCCAGTGCCGTGCTGTGGGACAGGCCGGCCGCCTGCGTCACGTTCTGGTTGATGTCTTCCACTACGTGGGCCTGTTGCAGGGTTGCGCTGGCAATCGAGGCGTTCAGGCCGTTGAGGTTGCGCAGGGCCTGGCCGATGGCGGTGAGGCTGGCGCCCGCCTGGCCGGCTTGTTCGATGGTCAGTTGCGAGGCCTGGTGGCTGTCGCTGATGACCTTGACCGCCGCTTCGGAGTGCCCCTGCAGGCGTTCGATCATGCTCTGGATCTCGGCGGTGGATTTTTGCGTGCGCTGGGCCAGCAGGCGCACTTCGTCGGCCACCACGGCAAAGCCACGGCCCTGTTCGCCGGCGCGGGCTGCCTCGATGGCAGCATTGAGGGCCAGCAGGTTGGTCTGGTCGGCAATCGAACGGATGACCTCCAGCACCCCGCCAATCTGCGTGCTTTCCGAGGACAGGGTACGGATCACTTCCACCGCCTGGCTGATAGTCCCGGACAGCGCATCGATCTGCTGCAGGCTGCCATCGATGTTCACCTGGCCCTGTTCGGCTTGGGTTTGTGCGTCGCGCATTTCACTGGCGGCGTGTTCGGCATTCTTGGCCACGTCCTGCACGCCGTAGGTCACTTCATTGATGGCGGTGGCCACCAACTCCATTTGCTGGGACTGCTGCTGGCTGCGGTCATGGGCCTGGCTGGCATTGTTGCCCAGCTCGGCGGACGACTGGCCCAGGGCATTGGCGCAGACCTGCAACTGGCTGACCACCTGGCGCAGTTTGGCGGTGAATGTATTGAAGTGCCGGGACAGCTGCGTGACTTCGTCCTGGCCATGGGTGTCGAGGCTGCGGGTCAGGTCGCTTTCGCCGCTGGCGATATTGGCCATGGCGTGTACCGCTTCCTGCAGCGGGCGCACGATGCTGCGGGCGATGAGCACCACCAGCAGGGTCATGATCAGTGCAATGCCCAGGCCGACGAGGGACGCCTGCCACACCTGGCCACGGAACTGCGCCTGCACATCATCCACGTAGACGCCGGAGCCAATGATCCAGCCCCATGGTTCGAACAATTGGATATAGGAGGTCTTGGCCACCGGCGCATCCGCCCCGGGTTTGGGCCAGCGGTAATCGACCATGCCGGCGCCTTTGGCCTTGGCCAGGGTGACAAACTCATTGAAGATCGCAAAGCCGTCCGGGTCGCGGATGGCCGAGAGGTTCTGGCCGTCAAGCTTGGGGTTGGCCGGGTGCATGATCATCACCGGCGTCAGGTCATTGATCCAGAAATAGTCATCCTGGTCATAGCGCAGGCCGCGCACCACGCTCAGGGCTTGCTTCTGCGCGGCTTCGCGGGTCAGCACGCCGGTGGTTTCGAGGCCGTGATAAAAATTCAGAATCCCGCTGGCGGTCTGCACCACATGCTGGGTCTGCTGGCTCTTGGCCTGGTAGAGATCGTCATGGATCTGCTTGAGCATCAGCAAACCCAAGGTCAACAGCATCAACACGGCGACTATCAGGATCATCCAGAGGCGCCGGCTGATCGACATATTGCGCAAACTGTTCATAGTCTTGTCACTCCGCGTTCTTATAATTTTCGGTGCTGCGTTGATCGGCCAGTGATAACGCGAAGCGAAATTCGGGCTTGTCTGATAGGCTTTCGGCCCGGAATCAAAAAACCTGAGTCCTGCCTGATTTTTCACAGAATTTTTGCAGTTCAGCCTTGATCCTGCGCGCGGCCTTGCAGCGTGCTCATCGTTAGTGAACACCTAGAAAATATCAACGAGGCATGCAGTCGCATGACCTTTTGGGGGAATAATGGATCTTTGGACCGCCTTTCAGGCATTGATACTTGGCATTGTCGAAGGGCTGACGGAGTTCTTGCCGATCTCCAGTACCGGGCACCAGATCATCGTCGCCGATTTGCTCGACTTCGGTGGCGAGCGCGCCATGGCGTTCAACATCATCATTCAATTGGGCGCCATCCTGGCCGTAGTCTGGGAGTTCCGGCGCAAGATCCTCGACGTGGTCACCGGCCTGCCGACCCAGCGCAACGCCCAGCGCTTCACGATCAACCTGCTGATCGCTTTCCTGCCGGCGGTGGTGTTGGGGGTGATATTTGCCGACCTGATCCACGAATACCTGTTCAACCCGATCACTGTGGCCACCGCGCTGGTGATCGGCGGGGTGATCATGTTGTGGGCCGAGCGCCGCGAGCATGCGATCCATGCCGAAACCGTCGATGACATCACTTGGAAAGATGCCCTGAAAGTGGGCTTTGCCCAGTGCCTGGCAATGATCCCGGGCACCTCGCGTTCCGGCTCGACCATTATCGGTGGCCTGCTGTTCGGCCTGTCGCGCAAGACGGCGACCGAGTTTTCGTTCTTCCTGGCGATGCCAACCATGGTCGGTGCGGCGGTGTATTCGGGCTACAAGTACCGTGACCTGTTCCAGCCTGCGGACCTGCCGGTGTTTGCCGTCGGTTTTGTAGTCTCGTTCATCTTCGCGATGATTGCGGTGCGCGGCCTGCTCAAGTTCATCGCCAGCCACAGCTATGCAGTGTTTGCCTGGTACCGCATTGCATTCGGTTTGCTGATCCTGGCCACCTGGCAGTTCGGTTGGATTGACTGGGCGGCGGCCAAGGCGTGATGAGCATTCAGCATCTGCGCTTGAAGGCCCTGGTGTTTGTGCTGCTGTGTGCCGTGCCGCTGTTTGGCGCGGCACTGCTGGCGTACCGCGGGGTGTCGCTGATCCCGCTGGCGGCCTACGGGCTGGTCAGCATGGTGACGTTTTGCCTGTACTGGAGCGATAAGCGCAAGGCCCAGAGCGACAGTTGGCGTACCCCGGAAAAGATCCTGCATGCCATGGAACTGGCCGGTGGCTGGCCGGGCGCCTTGGTCGCGCAGCAGGTGTTTCGCCACAAGACACGCAAGGTGTCGTACCAGGTGGTGTTCTGGCTGATCGTGTTGTTGCACCAGGTGTTCTGGATCGACCAGCTGTTTCTTGGCGGGACGCTGCTGTCAGTCTTCTAGATAGCCAACCTTGGAGCTGGCTTGCCTGCGATGGCATCCTGATACACCGAGGTGCCGCCATCGCAGCATAGGTGTCTACACAACTTTCAGAAACTGACGAACTCTCCTGTGGCGAGCGGGCTAGCCCCGCGCTGGGCTGCGAAGCAGCCCAAAAAGCCCTCCACGTTTCTTCAGATAAACCGCGATGGCCGGGTTTAGGGCTGCTTCGCAGCCCAGCGCGGGGCAAGCCCGCTCGCCACAACTGCGCTATCTGCCTGGATTTAGGCGTTGCGGCAAAGTTGTGTAGATACCTATGGCCATCGCAGGCAAGCCAGCTCCTACACCAGCCTGAGCCCGATCTGCGTGCGCTTGGGCAGTTTGCTCACCACCAACTGGTGGGAGCGCTGCAACAAGCCGCGCAGTTCCTCGCCGCCCAGGGGGTAGGGCACTTGCATGATGATCCACTGCGCCCGCGCCAGGTACGGCGCCGGGTGGATGCCCGGGCGGTCCACGTGGCCGAGGAACAGCTCCTTGTCGACCTTGAATGCCAGGGAGTCACCCCGCAGGTTCTGCAGGGCAAACATCTTGTTGCCGGCAATCGAGAACACCCGCACACCGCCCCATTTGTAATCCTCCCGTGCTCCGGGCAAGCCCAGGCAGAACTGGGCGACGTCGTTTTCGCTCATGATGCGGGTACTCATAGCAGGCGATCTCCACAATTGTTGAAAGCATGGGCCAGAAAGTCGATCCAGGCGCGCACCGCTGGGGATACACCGCGTCGATGCGGGTACACCGCTTGCAGCCAACCTCCGGGCAATGACCATTCGGGCAGCAATTGCACCAGTTGGCCGGTTTCCAGTTCTTGCTCGCAATACATCATCGGCAGCACGGTGAAACCCAGGCCGGCTAGGGCGCTGGCTTTGCGTACCAGAAAATCATCGATGCCCAGGCGTGCCTCCATGGCCAGGTCGGTGGCGTTGCCGGCCGGGTCGAGCATGCGCAGGTGCACCAGGCGATCGGCTTCCAGGGCGCCCAGTACCGGCAGGTGCTTGAGGTCGGCCGGGGTGTTGATCTGGTGGCCACGCACAAACTCGGGGCTGGCAACCATGGCGGTTTGTGCCTGGCGCAGACGGCGGGTCACCAGCAGTGGGTCTTCATCCCCCAGTTCACGCACGCGCAAGGCCACGTCTACGCCTTCGGCCACCAGGTCGACGCGGCGATTGATCAACATCATTTCCAACTGCACCAATGGGTGTGCCGCGAGAAATTGCGCCACCACCGTCGGCAGAATTTCGTGGGCCAGGCCCACCGGGCAACTGACCCGCAGGCGCCCCCGGGGCTCGCTGGACATGTTGGCCACGGCTTCGTCGGCCATTTCGGCTTCCAGCAACATTGCCTGGCAATGCCCCAGGTAGCGCTCACCCACGGCCGTCAGGGTCAGTTGCCGGGTGGTGCGCTGCAACAAGCGGGCGCCGAGGCGTTCTTCGAGTTCGGCAATGCGCCGCGACAGCCGCGACTTGGGGATCCCCAGCAGCCGGCCAGCCGCCGCGAAGCCACCGGCTTCCACCACCTTGGCGAAATAGTAGAGGTCATTGAGGTCTTGCATGTTAGGCCTATTGTCCTGTCAGTGGGACGAACTATCGCATTTTAACCGGCTAATCGGCTATTGGATTGATCTGTAGGATTCTCTCCATCAGATCGCCCGGTGGCGGTCCTCACTTGGAGATCCCACATGAAACTCTTGCATATTGATTCCAGCATCCTTGGTGACAACTCGGTATCCCGTCAGTTGAGCCGCGAAGTGGTCAAGGCCTGGCAAGCGGCCGAGCCGGGCGTGGAAGTCACCTACCGCGACCTCGCCAGTGAAGGCATCAACCACTTTTCCGGGATTACCCTGGGCGCCCTGGGCACTGCCGCCGAACTGCGTGATGCGGTGCAAAAGCACGAAGCCGACCTGAGCGCCTCGACCCTGGCCGAGTTCCTGGCCGCCGACGCGGTGGTCATCGCCGCGCCGATGTATAACTTCACCATCCCCACCCAGCTCAAGGCCTGGATCGACCGCATTGCCGTCGCCGGCCAGACTTTCCGCTACACCGAAGCCGGCCCGGAAGGCCTGTGCGGCAACAAGAAAGTCATCGTGGTTTCTACCGCCGGTGGTTTGCATGTGGGTCAGCCTACCGGCGTGGGGCACGAGGACTACTTGAAAGTACTGTTGGGGTTCTTCGGCATCACCGACATCGAGTTCGTCCGTGCCCATGGCCTGGCCTACGGTGACGAAGCGCGCAGCAAGGCGCTGAACGACGCCAATGCACTGATCAGCGAGCAGTTGTTCGTCGCTGCGTAAGGCCTGTGTAAATTTCACCGCGGCTCGCTATCAATCTGATTCGAGGCGCCTAAACTCTGTATTCTGTTGGCCTGAAAACCAGCGGGATACGGAGTTTTTTGTTTTGGGCGGGCGAATCTGGCGCAGCTTATGCAGTACAGGGTCAAACCGCCCAAGCCTGAACCGACTCGCAGGCGTCACACAGCACAGGTGGACATCCCCATGATGCGTCTTTGTGCAGTCTTGCTGGTTTGCCTGCTCGGCGGCCTCGTTTCAGTGCAGGCCGCGGTGGCCCCGCACCCCCATTGGAGCGTGGGCTATCACCGGATGAGCTTTCCCGACCCGCTGGATGCGCAGCCGATGAAAGCTATCGCGTTCTATCCGTCCACGGGCCGCGAACATATCAGCCAGGTGGGCGCGTATCGCGTCGCCGCCACCGAAGATGCCAAGGTCGCCATTGGTCGCTTCCCGCTGCTGATGCTGTCCCATGGCAACACCGGCACACCCCTGGCCTTGCACGACCTGGCGACGTCGCTGGCGCGCAAAGGGTTTGTGGTGGTGGCGGTGCTGCATCCCGGTGATAACTACAAGGACCACCGCCGCTTGGGCACCTTGAGCAACCTATATGGCCGGCCGATCCAGATTTCTGCAGCGATTACCGCGACCCTTGGCGACCCGATGCTGTCGCCGTTCGTTAATGTGCGACAAGTGGGCGTAATCGGCTATTCGGCGGGCGGCGAGACGGCGCTGATCCTGGCCGGGGCCAAGCCGGATTTCGAGCGTTTGCGCCGTTATTGTCAGGAGCGCCCCGAAGACCGTGATGCCCGTACGACAAAGGGTGAGTTGGTGGTCGACCGCGATGACCTGCAACCCCAGGCGGACTCGCGGATCCACGCATTGATGCTGATGGCGCCGCTGAGCCTGATGTTTGGCCGGCACACCCTGGGTGACGTGCATGTGCCGGTGCTGCTGTATAGCGGCGATGGCGACAAGCTAGTGGCCGTGGATAAAAACGCAGCCGCCCTGGCGCGCAAACTGCCGCAGCCACCGGACTTCAAACTGTTGGCCGGGGCTGGGCACTTTATCTTCATGGCCCCGTGCGATGACGAGCAACTGGCGCTGATGCCGGCGCTGTGTACGGACGCCGATGGCGTGGACCGGGAGGGCATTCACCGTGACCTGATTTCCGAGGCCGGGCGCTTTTTCGGGCGCACCCTCGGCCAGCATTCGCGGGCCGGCATGCAGACCGCCGATCAGTAGGCCCGGCGCATCAGCAGCAAGGTCAGGCCCAGGCCTGTGACGGACAGTAGCGCTGCACAGAAGAATATCCACGAATACCCCAGGTTCAACGCCACTGCGCCCATCAAAGGCCCGGCAATCGCCAGCGCCAAGTCAAAAAACACTGCATAGGCACTCAACCCGGCCCCTCGGCTGCTGTTGGGCACTTGTTTGATGGCCTCGACGCCCAATGCCGGGTACACCAGGGACAGGCCAAAACCAGTGAGGCCGGCGCCGATCAGGGCAATGGCGGGAGAGGGCGCGAGCCACAGCAGGGCCAGGCCGACGGTTTCCAGGGTCATGCAGGCAATTGCCGCGCGGAATCCGCCAAAGCGGGTGATGCTGGAGATAAACAGCAGGCGCGAGAGGATAAAGCAGATGCCGAACACCGTCAGGCACCAGGCGGCGCCGATCCAGCCGCGGTTCAGATAAAACAGGGTAATGAAGGTGGTCAGGGTGCCGTAGCCGATCGAGGCCAGGCACAGGCTGGCGCCAAACGGCGCGATGCGCCCGAACACTGCCCAGAACGGCAGGCGTTCGCCGCGTACCACGGGTACCGAGGGCTTTTTGCGGATCAGTACCAGGCCAAGCCCGGCCAACACCGCCAGCGCGATGCCCAGGCTGTTGTAGCCGTATTGCGCAACCATCACCACGCCCAGTGGTGCGCCAATGGCGATGGCACCGTAGGAGGCGATGCCGTTCCAGGAGATCGAGCGTGCGGTGTGTTCGGCGCCCACTTGGCCCATGCACCAACTGATGGTACCGACGCCGATCAGGCCTTGAGCCACACCCAGCAACACGCGACCGACAATCAGAATTCCCAGGCTCAAGTTGGGCAGGCTCTGCAGCAGGGTGGCGATAAACGTCAACACCCCGCTAAGCAGGATGCCGCTCAAACCGAGCACGATCGCGCGCTTGGTGCCGACGTTGTCCGACATACGCCCGGCCATGGGACGGCTGAGGAGGGTGGCCAGGTATTGCGAACCGATGGTCACGCCAGCAACCACCGCGCTGAAGCCCAGTTGTTCGTGGACGTAGCCGGGAATCACCGCAATCGGCAGGCCGATGCAGATGAAGGCGATAAAGGTATAGAACACGATGGAGACGATCTGCAGGGTGATCGACAGGGAACTGGGAGCGGTAGGCATGGAGGCTCATTCGCGGCAGGGCGGTGAACGCATCATGGCAAGGGCTTGGAGAAAAAGGAAGCAGGCTAACGATTGTCGCCGGCGTCTGGTTTTGATGAGTATGGCTGTGGTTGTGGTTGTGGCGAGCGGGGCAAGCCCGCTTGCCACTTTTTGCTGTGTTGCTGGGCTTAGAACACCACGCCCTGGCTACGCAGGTAGTCGTCATAGGTGCCGCTGAAATCGATCACGCCGCTTGGGCTCAACTCGATGATGCGGGTGGCCAGGGACGATACGAACTCACGGTCGTGGCTGACGAAGATCAGCGTGCCCGGATAGTTCTCCAGCGCCAGGTTCAGCGCTTCGATGGATTCCATGTCCAAGTGGTTGGTCGGTTCGTCCATGACCAGGACGTTGGGCTTTTGCAGGATCAGCTTGCCGAACAGCATGCGACCTTGCTCACCACCGGAGATGACCTTGACCGACTTGAGGATCTCGTCGTTGGAGAACAGCATGCGGCCGAGGGTGCCGCGGATCACTTGTTCGCCCTGGGCCCACTGGCCCATCCAGTCGAACAGCGTGACGTCGTCTTCGAAGTCATGGGCGTGGTCCTGGGCGTAGTAGCCCAGCTCAGCCGCGTCGGTCCATTTCACGCTGCCGGCGTCCGGGGTCAGTTCGTTGACCAGGGTGCGCAGCAGGGTGGTCTTGCCGATACCGTTCGGGCCGATGATTGCCACGCGCTCGCCCGCTTCAACCTGGAAGCTGAAATCCTTGAACAGGGTCTTGCCGTCGAAGCCCTTGGCCATACGCTCGACGATGACCGCCTGGCGGTGCAGCTTCTTGGTCTGTTCGAAGCGGATGAACGGGCTCACACGGCTCGAAGGCTTGACCTCGGCCAGTTGGATCTTGTCGATCGCCTTGGCACGGGATGTAGCCTGCTTGGCTTTCGAGGCGTTGGCCGAGAAGCGGCTGACGAACGATTGCAGTTCGGAGATCTGCGCCTTCTTCTTGGCGTTGTCCGACAGCAACTGCTCGCGGGACTGGGTCGCCACGGTCATGTATTCATCGTAGTTGCCCGGGAACAGGCGCAGCTCGCCGTAGTCCAGGTCAGCCATGTGGGTGCACACGCTGTTCAGGAAGTGACGGTCGTGAGAGATGATGATCATCAGGCTGTTACGCTGGGTCAGGATGTTTTCCAGCCAGCGAATGGTGTTGATGTCCAGGTGGTTGGTTGGCTCGTCGAGCAGCAACACTTCCGGATCCGAGAACAGCGCCTGGGCCAGCAAGACCCGCAGCTTCCAGCCTGGGGACACTTCGCTCATCGGGCCGAAGTGCTGCTCGATGCCGATACCCAGGCCCAGCAGCAATTCACCGGCACGGGATTCGGCGGTGTAGCCGTCCATTTCAGCGAACTCGGTTTCCAGCTCGGCCACGGCCATGCCGTCTTCTTCGCTCATTTCCGGCAGCGAGTAGATGCGATCGCGCTCGGCCTTGACCTTCCACAGCTCTTCGTGACCCATGATCACGGTGTCGATCACGTTGAATTCTTCGTAGGCGAACTGATCCTGGCGCAACTTACCCAGGCGCACGTTCGGCTCCAGCATCACCTGGCCGCCGGACGGATCGAGGTCGCCACCGAGGATTTTCATGAAGGTCGACTTGCCGCAACCGTTGGCACCGATCAAACCATAACGGTTGCCGGCGCCGAACTTGACCGAGACGTTCTCAAACAGCGGCTTGGCGCCGAACTGCATGGTGATGTTAGCTGTGGAGATCAATTACTTTACCTATCAATAGCTTGGAGTGCGCTTATTTGGGCCGGGACCCATTCGGAGCCCGGGCCAACGGGCATGCGTCAACAGCGACATGAAGGCGTGAAGCCCAGTCGCCGAGCAGAAATATGGGGTGCATGTTGGAATTTGGCGCGCATTGTCGCATATGTCAGGCGCGAGTTATATGACAGGACGGCGTGTGAGGCGCCGAGAAGTGCCGGGATTGCCTGCTTTGAGTAAAAACTCCACAAAAAACATCGATTTGTATCGAAGTTGTATCCATTGTCGGTTCTGTAATTGATAACAGTTGAACATCCAATGGCCGTGGATTAAGTTCCCTCCGTTCGCCCTGCAGTGATGGCTCTTTACCGGTTCAAGGATGGCGAGGCTATCGGTGCGGGGCGAACCCCTTCTTTATTTTTGACGGCGCTCATTGCCATCCTGTTGCGCACGCTCAATGGTTTGGAGACGCAATGGACACGCTGTCTGCTCAACAGGCTATCGCCAGCAATAAGGCCGCCTGGAACGAATCCGCCGCGCACCATAAAGCTGGCGCCCCCTGGCAAAAGCTGCTCGCGGCCGTGGCCGAGCGCGGTTTCAACTGCCTGGATCCCACGCTGACCGCCTTGTTGCAGCAGGTTGGAATCTCGGGCCGGGATGCCGTGCAACTGGGCTGCAATAACGGCCGTGAGAGCCTTTCGCTGTATGGCCTTGGCGCCAATCGCGTGGTGGGGGTCGACCAATCCGACGCGTTTCTTGCGCAGGCGGCGGAGCTGGCCAGTCGTTCACCTCACAACCCTGAGTTTATCGAAACCGATATTCATCATCTGCCCGAGCATCTGCTGGGTCGTTTTGACGTAGCCCTGATCACCATCGGCGTGCTCAATTGGATGCCGGATATCGCGCTGTTCATGCGGCATGTCGCTAGCACCCTCAAGGAGGGGGGAACGTTGGTGATCTACGAGACCCACCCGTTCCTCGAGGTGTTCGATCCGGAAGCCGCCAACCCGATGCTGCCGGTCACCTCATACTTTCGCCGCGAGCCTTTTGTACAGCACGAGGCGATTGTCTATGAAGGCACGAGCGACGACGCAACCGCTGCGTCGTACTGGTTCGTACACACCTTTGGGGAGGTTGTCAGCGCGGCCATTGCCGCAGGACTACAGATCAGCCACTTGCAGGAGTACCCGCACTCCAACCGTGAAGAGCTCTACGACCGCTATGAGAACCAGTCGGCGCAATTGCCGATGTGCTACACACTGACCGCCGTCAAACGCTCTGCCTGAAGGCAAAAAAAGGCCCGCTGGGGCGGCGGGCCAAGGGATTCATCTGAGGAGTTGGGTTTAACCTAGCGCGTCAAACGTGAAGGGTTTGTGAAAAAACTGTCGTAAAAACGAATGCCTCTCATCTGCTCAAGACTTGCGCATGAAGGTGCGCATTGTCTGCCCCCGTGTCGTACTGAAGCGGGTTGGCCGGGGCATGCCTTCATCCGCGGCGATAAAAACGAAGCTCTCGCCATCCAGGGTGTAGCTGGCGGGTAGGCGTTTTCCTGCGTCAGCCCCGATGGCGTCGATCCAAGTGATGCTCTTGGGTGTGGTGCTGGCATCCAGGGTAAAACAGCCTTGCAGTAATACCTCACCCTCCTGGGTCGTGACCCGGAATTGATCCCCCTCAATCGTAGTCAGCGCGCCAGGCGCACTGTGTTCATCCGGCGGGTTGGCGATGCCGCTGTCTTCCAGGGCGATTTGCTCCCAAGTGCCTTGCAGGGCTTGCCTGTCCAGTTCGCTTGGGCATGGGATCGCGTGGGCCGAGGGTGATGACATGCACAACTCCTTTTTGACCAGGCATAAATGAAGCTCTGCCTACATCAAGAAATATTTCCTATCAAGATTGATTAAAAGGTTTGCAGGAAATTTCCCAAAGTTGTGCTCTGGTCGGGTTTTTTCCTTTACCAGCAGATATTTAAAACTATTTTGACATACCGTGAGAGCGGTGTTTCTCGATATGTCGTCTACGCTGAGCAATGTCTATATGACATTACTGTTTCTGAAGGAAAACAATCTCAATGCTGTAGGGATTTTTTCCGTAGCTCAAGGGTCGGATAAGCGTTGCCTTATGTCGTATTAGCCATATCCAGGGCGTTGTCCCTGCTTTTTCAGTTGGTTATTCAGATCTATCGTGTAGTGGACAGCCAGCGTCCACTTTTTGAAGGGTGTCCCCATTTTGAATAGAACTCCCCAAGTTCAAGCCCCCGTGGCGTCTGATGAAATTGATTTATTTGAGCTGTTTCACTCGATTTGGCGGCAGAAGAAACTGGTAATCGGCTGTACTCTTTTTGCGGGCCTGATTGGAGTGGGTTACGCGCTGCTGGCTCCCCGTGAGTATCAGGTCAGCAGTGTGCTGCGCCCGGCAGCTATCAATGAGCTGGATGCACTCAATCGCTCGGAGGTCTACAAGTTGCCGCCGGCGGATGCCCTGGCCAAAGTCGGCGCGCAACTGGACTCGTACGATGCGCGGCTGAACTTCTTCAAGGCCAACCCGGCCTTGTTCGAAGCGTTCCAGAAACCGGGGCGCAGCCTGGAGCAGAGTTTCGAGGCGTTCAACCGCAACTCGATCAACCTGATTCTGCCCGACCCGAAGAAAGCGGACTCGTTGAGCAGCTATATCCGCCTTGAGCTGCAATACCCCACCGATATCGATGGCGTCGCGATTCTCAATGGCTTTGTCGACTATGCCATCGCCGCCGAGCGTGAGCAGGTGGGCGCCGATCTCAAGGTGATCGTCAACAACCGCCTCACCGAGCTCAAAGGCAAGATTGATGCGGCGCGCTCCAATTACGAAACCGACAAAGAATCGAAAATCGCCAAGCTGCTCGAAGGCGACAAGCTCAAGCGCGCACAGTTGGAAGATGAACTCAGTGCCCTGCGCCTGCAGATGAAAATGCAGCGCTCCAACCGCCTGGCAGAGTTGAGTGAAGCCATCTCGATTGCCAAGTCCATGGGCATCAAGAATCCGACCACTCCGTCGTCGATGGCCGACGCCGGGCGCAGCGGCTCCAGCCAGGTAATGCGCACCGAGGTCAACAACCAGCAGATCCCCCTGTACTTCCTTGGCACCGATGCCCTGGAAGCCGAGCGTACGGCCCTGCAACAGCGAACCAACGATGACTTCACCAACAGCCGCGTCGCGGAAATTGGCAAGGAGTTGCAGTTGCTGGAGGTCAATCGCCAGGTCGAGGTCATGAAGCGGCGGGGCAATGAAGACATTTTCTTGCAGGATGTCGAACCGTTGCGTGCTGAAGTGGCGCGTCTGCGTGGCCTGAATATCGACATGAGCGCCTTGAAACTGGTGACAATTGACCGGCGTGCCCAAGAGCCGCTGAGCCCGATCAAGCCGAAGAAAGTCCTGGTGATTGCGTTGAGCCTGGTGGTTGGCTTGCTGTTGGGGATGCTCATCGCGCTGGTCCGCCATCTGGTCCTCACACGTGGCAAGCCAGTGGCCTATTCGCCCTTGGACGACGACCGTTTTACCCGGCGCGAACGCAAGGATGACCAGCCGCTGGGCTGAGTCAGGGCGCACCTTTCCCGGGCTGCATCGCAGCCCGGCATACCCGCCATCGTGTTTTCGAGGTGGCGCGGCTATACAGTTGGAAGACACCTTTTCACAATTCTTAGTTAACCTTTGGTTACAATCTAGGGCTAAAATAACTGCCATTGGCCACTATCCGAACTGTCTCCAAGACACTCCAGGGCCTGTTAATGAATTGTGATTTCAGGTGCTGCATTTTTCCTCTCGGGCCCGGCCTGAAGGAGCAGCCTGTACTCTTCTGACATGTGACGAATTCCCGTGAAACTCATCATTGTTGCTCTCTACGTTGTCTCCATCGCGTATGTCCACCTGCGTGGCAGGGTTCGACATAAGCTGGGCCGTCAATTAAGCGACCACTCGACCTTCCTTGCGCCGATCAATTGTTTCCTCTACCTGTTCTCCAGGCTGCCTGGCCGCCCGTACCTTTCGCCCAGCGACTTCCCTGACCTGAGCCCACTCCAGGAACATTGGCAGGAGATTCGCGAGGAAGGCCAGAACCTCATGCGCGCTGGCGAGATCAAGCGCTCGGACCAATACAACGACGTGGGTTTCAACTCGTTTTTCAAGTCGGGCTGGAAGCGCTTCTACCTCAAGTGGTACGGCGACAGTCATCCTTCGGCCATGAAGCTGTGCCCGCGCACCACCGAGCTGGTGCAAAGCATCGGTTCGATCAAGGCCGCGATGTTTGCCGAACTGCCACCTGGTTCGAAGTTGGTGCGCCATCGTGATCCTTATGCCGGTTCCTACCGCTATCACCTGGGTCTGGATACACCCAACGATCCAGGCTGCTACATCAATGTGGACGGTGAGAACTACTACTGGCGTGACGGCGAGGCGGTGATGTTCGATGAGACTTACATCCACTACGCCGAAAACACCACGGCGCAGAACCGCATCATTTTGTTCTGTGACATTGAGCGCCCGATGAAATATCGCTGGGCGGCGGCGTTCAATCGCTGGTTCAGCCGCAACGTCATGGCCGCCGCCGGCTCGCCCAACGATGCCGGGGACAAGACCGGTGGGTTGAACCGCGCGTTTACCCGCCTGTACAAGATCCGCCTGCGGGGCAAGGAGCTGAAAAAGCGCAACCGCACCCGTTACTACCTGGAAAAGTGGGCGATCTTTGCCGGCCTGGCGGCGATTTTTATACTGATCTGATCGTCATCCCCTCGCGTCAAACAGACCTCCCAGCCGCCTGAAACCGACTATCAGCCGCTGGCTTTGCGTGGCGAGCGGGCTTGCCCCGCGCTGGGTGGCGAAGCCGCCCCAAGAGCCTGCCGAGTTCTACCAGGCACACCGAGGTGGCCGGTTTTAGGGCCGCTTCGCAGCCCAACGGGGGACAAGCCCCCTCGCCACAGGGGGCGTTGCGGCAGCTTGGAACTTACTGTGGATCGCAGATTTTCTGTGGCGAGCGGGCTTGCCCCGCGCTGGGTGGCGAAGCCGCCCCAAGAGCCTCACCACGTCGCACCAGACACACCGATGTAGCCGGTTTTGGGGCTGCCCACAGGGGGCGTTGCAGCAGCTTGGAACTTACTGTGGATCGCAGATTTTCTGTGGCGAGCGGGCTTGCCCCGCGCTGGGTGGCGAAGCCGCCCCAATAGCCTCACTACGTTGTGCCAGGCACACCGAGGTGGCCGGTTTTAGGGCCGCTTCGCAGCCCAACGGGGGACAAGCCCCCTCGCCACAGGGGGCGTTGCAGCAGCTTGGAACTTACTGTGGATCACAAGTTTTCTGTGGCGAGCGGGCTTGCCCCGCGTTGGGTGGCGAAGCCGCCCCAATAGCCTCACCACGTCGCACCAGACACACCGATGTAGCCGGTTTGGGGGCTGCCCACAGGGGGCGTTGCGGCAGCTTGGAACTTACTGTGGATCGCAGGTGTTCTGTGGCGAGCGGGCTTGCCCCGCGCTGGGTGGCGAAGCCGCCCCAATAGCCTCACTACGTTGTGCCAGGCACACCGAGGTGGCCGGTTTTGGGGCTGCTGCCGCAGCCCAACGGGGGACAAGCCCCCTCGCCACAGGAGTCTGTAGGCTTGTTTAGGGTGAGGGCGGCTGCGCTCCGAGTTTTTGCCACATCTTCTTGCTGATTCGCTGGCGGTTGGCAAAACCCGCCCTGGGATCGGCTTTCAGGCCATGCAAGCGTTCCTCTAGGTTAGCCACGTTCCACTGCTGGGCGCTGCGCAGGCTGGCGAGTTCCTGTCTGCTGAGCGGCACCGAAACCGGCAACCCCGGGCGGGCGCGCACCGAATAGGCGGCGACGGTGCTGGCGCCACGACCATTGAGCAGGTAATCGATAAAGATCTTGCCGATGCGTTTGTCCGGGGCCAGGTAGTAGGGCGTGTCGATGTTCTGCAGGGGGATCTGGTCGCTGTCGATAAACGCGATGATCTCTATGGTTTGCGTGGCCTTGGGGTGGGCGGCGCGAATTTCATCTTCGCTGAGCACCACGTAGCGGCCTTTCTCATAGGCCACGCCCTTGACGATATTGTCTTTGGTGACCTCCTTGCCGGTGGTCTTGTTGATGCGCTTGTAGCCCACCGGGTGCATGCTGCGCTTGTCCAGCCAGTCGAAATCCACGCCCTGGGCAGACGTGGCCGACACCAGCGACACGGGGATGTGAACCAAGCCGAAGCTGATTGCGCCTTTCCAGATTGCCCGTGGCATAGGAGTGCTTCCTGATGGGGAATGGTCTTCAGGTGACCCGCAGCGGCTGGCAAAAGTTTCGGTGGTCGGCTGGCTGGAAGCGCGGCGTTGGAAAAGCCGTGTTACACCTGCCCGGAAAGTATTTAGTTACCAAACCCGAACCCTGCGCGTAGCGTGCTATCGAATGCAGGTATTCCTCGCCCCAGAGAGGCTTTGTCATGAACAGCCGTACGCGCAGCCTTGTGGTGTTGGCCCTGGGCCTTGCCTTGAGTGGCGGGGTGCAGGCCCAGAACCTGCCCGGCAACAACAACCCGTATAACAGCCCGATCAAGCGGGCCAACCCCAACAGCATGCAGGGCACCCAGCCCAATACACCGGCGACGCGTGGCACCTATACCGCGCCGGTGCCTCGCCCGCCGACCCTGGAAAACGGCGGCATCGGCAATCGTTATCCGCAGCGTGATGCCGCTCCCGCACGTCCTGCCACCCAGCCTTCAGCCCCGACGCAAGATGCCAATGGCAATCGCCGGCCCTAAATAAAAGGAACCCCACGGTATGTTTCTACGCACAACCCTTTTAGCGACCTGTTGCGCCAGCGCCCTGGCCACCGCGCTTCCGGCGCTTGCTGGCGATACCCGACAGTTTCCCAGTGAGCAAGGCAGTGTCACCGCGACGGCTATCGTCAAAGGCCTGGACCACCCATGGGCAGTGGCGTTTTTGCCAGACCAGCAAGGCTTCCTGGTCACCGAACGGCCGGGGGCGCTGCGCTTTGTCAGCCGTGACGGCAAATTGTCCGCGCCGCTCAGCGGCGTGCCGCAAGTGTGGGCCAAGGGGCAGGGCGGTTTGCTGGATGTGGTGCTGTCACCGGATTTCAAGGAGGACCGGTTGGTCTACCTGTCCTACGCCGAAGGTGGCGGCCAGGGCGGCACGGCCGGTACGGCGGTCGGGCGTGGCCGTTTGAGCGATGACCTGAGCAGCTTGAAGGACTTCCAGGTAATCCTGCGTCAGGCACCCAAGCTTTCGACGGGCAATCACTTCGGCTCGCGCCTGGTGTTTGACCGCGATGGCTACCTGTTTGTGACCCTGGGCGAGAACAATGATCGCCCTACGGCCCAGGACCTGGACAAGCTACAAGGCAAGGTCGTGCGGATCTACCCGGACGGTCGCGTACCGGATGACAACCCGTTTGTCGGCCAACCCGGGGCCAGGCCGGAGATCTGGTCCTATGGCCAGCGCAACCCCCAGGGCGCGGCGCTGAATCCCTGGACCGGCACCCTCTGGGAAAACGAACACGGCCCGCGCGGCGGTGATGAAATCAATATCATCGAGCGTGGCAAGAACTACGGCTGGCCCCTGGCGACCCATGGCATCAACTATTCGTTGTTGCCGATTCCCGAAGCCAAGGGCAAGACTGCCGAAGGCACGGTCGCCCCCCATCATGTGTGGGAAAAGTCGCCGGCCATCAGTGGCATGGCGTTCTACGATGCCGACCGTTTCAAGGCTTGGCAGCACAACCTGTTTATAGGCGCCTTGGCCAGCCAGGAGCTGATCCGCCTGCAGTTCGATGGCGACAGGGTGGTCCACGAAGAACGCCTGCTGGGTGAGTTGAAGGCGCGCATCCGCGATGTACGCCAGGGCCCGGATGGTTTCCTGTACGTACTCACGGATGAGGCTGATGGCGTGTTGTACCAGGTGGGGTTGAAGCAGGATTGACGGGCACTGCAGGGGCCGGCAAGCCGACCCCTACAGCCCCAGCTCGGACAGCCCCGGATGATCGTCCGGGCGTCGCCCCAGGGGCCAGTGGAACTTGCGTTCGCTCTCCTTGATGGGCATGTCATTGATGCACGCATGCCGGTTGGACATCAGGCCGTTCTGGTCGAACTCCCAGTTCTCGTTGCCATAGGAGCGGAACCAGTTGCCGGAATCGTCGTGCCATTCATAGGCATAACGCACGGCGATACGGTTACCGGTAAAGGCCCACAACTCCTTGATCAAGCGATAGTCCAGTTCCCTGGCCCATTTGCGCGTGAGGAAATCCTTGGCTTGCTCACGGTTATGGGCGAATTCGGCGCGGTTACGCCATTTCGTGTCCAGGGTGTAAGCCAGCGATACGCGCTGCGGGTCACGGGAGTTCCAGCCGTCTTCGGCGAGACGGATCTTTTCAATGGCCGATTGTTCGGTAAAGGGCGGCAAGGGCGGACGCACTTGTGCATTGGCGGTCATTTGATTACTCCTTTGGATTGTCAGTCGTTAATTCAAAGTGCCAATAACAATTGCGCCATGCATTGCGCATTATCAGCGGCAGTTTCATCGCCCATTATCAGGGCCATGGTGATGGCGCCATCGACCAGGATCAGCAGTTGCGCGGCCTGTTGCTCCGGGGCCGGGGTGCCATGGGCGTTGCACAGTTCAAGCAGGTACTCGAACAGTTTCTGTTTGTGCGCCTTGGCCAACAAACGGACCGGGTCTTGCGGGTTGCCGGTCTCGCCGCTGGTGTTGATAAAGGCGCAGCCGCGAAAGTCCGCAGAGGCGAACCAGGCCTTGAGCGCGCTGAACACGCCAAGCAGGCGCGCGCCGCTGTCTGGCGCTTGTTCGACCTCGCTGCGCAGCCACTGCAGCCAACGCTCGTCGCGCCGCTGCAGGGCGGCGATTACCAGTTCATCCTTGTTGGCGAAGTAGCGGTAGATGCTTTTCCTGGAGACACCGGCGGTTTTCACCAGTCGTTCCATGCCGGTGGCCGCAATGCCGTGCCGGTAGATTAACTTTTCGGTGACATCCAGAATAATGTCGCGGGTTTCAGTAGTGGTCATATCGTTCATGCCGCCAACAGTAGAACGATCGTTCTTCATGGTCAATGAATTATTTTCCATGGTTCGTGGGCAGACCTGGGCACCCCCATGGTGTAAGCTCTCGGGCTCTTCGGATTCGATCATTGCGAGCCCTATGCCGTCGTTATTCAAACGTTCCCTGTTGCCCAAGTTGCGCGGTTTCCCCCTGGCTACCGATGCGATCGAGGTGCTGTCCGGCGCTGCCGAGTTTCGCCGCTGCCTGCTGGAGAAAATTGCCCAGGCCCAACACCGTATCTATATCGTCGCCTTGTACCTGCAACAGGACGAAGCGGGCCAGGAGGTGTTTGACGCGCTGCATGCCGCCAAGGCGGCACGGCCTGAACTGGATATCGTGGTGATGGTCGACTGGCTGCGCGCCCAACGCGGGCTGATCGGCGCGGGCAAGCAGCCGGGCAACAGCGCCTGGTACCAGGCGATGACCCAGTCACACTCGACGCAAGTGCCGGTGTATGGGGTGCCGGTACAGACCCGCGAGCTGTTTGGCGTGCTGCATCTTAAGGGCTTTGTGATTGACGATAGCGTGCTGTACAGCGGCGCCAGCCTGAACAATGTGTACCTGCACAAGTTCGACAAATACCGCTTCGACCGTTATCACCTGATCCATAACAAGCCACTGGCCGACTCCATGCAGCACCTGGTGGAACACGGCCTGGTCGCCTCCAAGGCGGTCCACCGCCTGGACCTGCCCAACCTGCCCACCACTCGCAGCCTGCGCAATGACATTGGCGACTTGCGCAGCCGGCTCAAGCACGCGACCTATGACACCACGGCCGGTCAGGCTGGCATTGGCGGGTTGTCGGTCAGCCCGTTGCTGGGGGTGGGCAAGAACAACCCGCTGAGCCGGGTGATCTGCGAGCTGATCGCCAGTGCACAGCAGCAATTGACCATCTGCACCCCGTATTTCAACCTGCCGCTACCGGTAACCCGGGAGATCAACCGCGCGCTGGCCCGTGGGGTGAAGATCGACATCATTGTCGGCGATAAGACCGCCAACGACTTCTACATCCCGCCCAGCGAACCGTTCAGGATCATCGCCGCACTGCCGTATCTCTACGAAATCAGCCTGCGCCGCTTTGCCAAGCGTCACCAGCGCATGATCGACAGCGGCCAGCTCAACCTGCACCTGTGGCGCGATGGGGATAACACCTATCACCTCAAGGGCATGTGGATCGACGAGCGCTATACCTTGCTCACCGGCAATAACCTCAACCCCAGGGCTTTCCGCCTGGACCTGGAAAACGCCTTGCTGATCGATGATCCCCAGGGCCAGTGGCTGGCGCCACGGCGTAGCGAGCTTGAGGAGATTTTCCGGCACGCCACACGGATCCAGGGCTACCAGCAGTTGGAAACACTGGTGGATTACCCCGAAGCCGTCGGCAAGTTCCTGCGCCGGGTCAGCCGGGTCCGGGTCGAGCGCTTGTTGTATCGGATCCTCTAGTGACGCGGTGCCGGCCAGAGCGCAATCAGCAACAGCAGGGCCGCGGCGACCAGGTAGGGTAGTCGCGGTTCGACGGCATAGATCAGCGTCCCGGCCAGAGGCCCGACTACCACCCCCAAGCCTTGTGCTGCACCGACCGAGCCTGCGGTGGCGCCTTGTTCCGAGGCCTCCACCGCGTTGGCCGCCAGTGCGGCGAACGACGGGAAGATCCAGCCCATGCCGGCCGCCGAGACGAAGAAACACAGCCAGAGGATCCACGCCGTATCCGCGAACATGCTGCCGGCAAACCCCAGGGCAGAGACGATAGCGCCGACGCGGATCATCCGCAGGGGCGGCCACTCCAGTTTGCGCACCAGCAATTGCGAGCAGATCAACGCCAGGCCCACCATCGTCAGGGCAATCCCGGCGGTTTGCGCGGCGTCGGCGGGGTTCATCTGCAGGCGGTCCAGGGCGAAAAAGCCCACGGTGATCTGGGCGATGGACACACACAGCATGGCGGCAAAGGCCACCACCAGTGGGCGCCGCAAGCGTGGGTCCGAGAGGTTGACGGCCTTGGGCGGTTGCTTGAGGTGCAGCTCCTGGCGCGGCAGTTTCAGCAGCAACACCACAAAGCCCAGCATCGGCAACAACGCCATCGCATAAAACGGCAGGCTCAGGCTGTAGCGGGCCAGCAGCGCGGCAATTGCCGGCCCCAGCACCAGGCCGCAGGCGTTGGCCGCGCCCAGCGAGGCCATGGCCTTGGCGCGGTGGGCCGGCTCGATATTGTCGGCGATCAGCGCATAACCGCCCACCGGGATCGCCGCGTAGAACACCCCGATCAACCCGCGCCCTAGCACCAACCCGATAAAGGCCAGCATGGCCGAGGGCAGCAGTTGCAGGGACGCGTCGATAAACACGCACAGCGCCCAGTACGCCAGAGTGAATCCACCGGTGCCCAACAGCAGCACCCGGCGCCGCCCCAGCCGGTCACTGGCCTGGCCCCAGGGCCGCGCCAACAGCATCCAGATCACCCCGGACACGGTAACGGCCGCACCCGCTTGCCAGGTCGCCAGCCCCAGCACCCGGGCGATGGGGCCGATCAGCGAGACAAACGCCATCATCGCCATGGTGCAGGCCATATTGGCGATCAGCAGGGGGCGCAGGTTGAATGACACTGAGGTGGGCAAGGCAGCATCAACGCTGGCGGCCGAATCGGGCATGGGAAATCTTCCGTGAGTGGGATCGATTGAACGTTATAGGTAAGACGGTTAAACGCATAGCGCGATTAGCCGCAATGATGAAGATCTACAGCTGCTCTGCGCCCTAATGCCGATCAGTAAGCGAACGCAATGCTCAAAGCAGCGAAGATCAAATGTGGGAGCGGGCTTGCTCGCGAAAGCAGTGGGTCAGTCAACATCAATGTTTGCTGGGCCGACGCCTTCGCGAGCAAGCCCGCTCCCACAGGGGGGTGTGGATGCCGAAGGCTTTCTCAGTTCAGGCCCAGTTTGCCACGCAGGGTCGACAGGTCTTCGGCCAAGGTGTTGACCGGGCCGACCAAGGCCTTGCGGTCGTTTTCCTTGACCTTGTCATAGGTCTCAAAGCCACCATCAGCCGTTTTGTATTTGGCCAGGATGCTGTCCACCGTGGCGAAGTTCTTGTCGACCTTGGCCAAAAACGCCTTGTCCTGTTGCTCGATCTGCCCACGGAACAGGTCGACGATTTTCTTCGCCCCGTCGATATTGCCCTGGAAGTCATACAGGTCGGTGTGGCTGTAGCGGTCTTCTTCGCCGGAGATCTTGGTGGCGGCCACTTCTTCGAGCAATGCGGCCGCGCCGCCGACGACTTTTTCTGGCGGGAAGGTCAGGCCGGCGACGCGGGTTTGCAGGTCCTTGACGTCCTTGTTCAAACCATCGGCCAGGGCGTCCAGGCCCTGGGTGCTGTTCTCGGCAAACAGGCTGTATTCGAGGCGGTGGAAACCGGTGAAGTCCTCGGCCTTCACGCCTTTTTCGTGATCGTCGACCCGTGAGTCGATCGAGGCGTCCAGTTCGCTGAACAACTCGGCGATGGGCTCGATGGACTCATAGTGCACGCGGGTAGGGGCATAGAGTTTTTTTGCGGTGGCCAGGTCGCCTTTTTTCACCGCGTCGGTAAAGGCCTGGGTCTGGGTGACCAGTTCATCGATCTTGTCGGTGACATAGATCTTGTAGTCCGACACCGGCCCCACCAGGTCCAGGGGCGCCGTCGCGGCAAAGGCTGCGAGCGGAGAAAGGGTCAACAACAATGCAAGAGACGACTTCTTCATGGGACGGTTTCCGCTGGGATGGGGTTTAGGTGTTGGCAGTGCTGTGCAGCAAGGTGCGACCGATGAAATCCTGCGGCCCGGTGACGCCTGGCAGCGTGAAGAAGTACCCACCGCCCACCGGCTTGAGGTACTCCTCCAGCGGCTCGCCATTGAGCCGGGTTTGCACGGTAATGAAGCCTTTTTCCAGGTCGGCCTGGTAGCAGATAAACAGCAGGCCCATGTCCAACTGGCCGTTCTTGTTGACGCCGTTGGAGTAGTTGAACGGCCGGCGCAGGATCAGGTTGGCCTGGGTTGCAGCGGTGCGCGGGTTGGCCAGGCGGATGTGGGCGTCGAGCTTGGTCAGCTTGCCTTCTGGGTCTGTGCTGTAGTCGGGCACCTGGGCTTCGTTGTGACCGCCCATGGGCGCGCCGCTGGTCTTGATCCGGCCAATGATGCTTTCCTGTTCCTGCAAGGGCGTGCGGTCCCAACGCTCGACGAAGTTGCGGATGATCCGCACCGCCTGGTAGCTGCCATTGGCGGCCCAGGCGGGTTCGTCACTGCCGGGCTGGACCCACACCAGTTGGTCCATGGCCTTGGCATCGTTGGAGTCCGGGTTGGCCGAGCCATCGCGAAAACCCAGGAAATTACGCGCACTCTGTGCCGGTTGCCCCGCCCGGGCAGGCGCCTGGGGCGGTACGCTGCCTTCCTGTTTCCAGCGCACCAGCAGCAGGTCAGGCAGGTTTTTCACGATATCGCGCAGGGCGTGGATGTTGGTGTCGGGGGTGTTGGAGCTGAACTGCAGGCTCAAGTCGCCATGGCACTGCGCAGGTTCCAGGGCGTCATTGGGGAAGCCGACCATGCGGCTCAGGCGCTTGGGCTTGGCGCCGGCCAGGCCGAAACGTTCGTCGAACAGCGACTCACCCACCGACACGGTAATCGTCAGGTTATCCGGGGTGACCACCGGGCCAAGGATCCCGGAGTCAGTGGGCGGTAGTTTGGGATCGACTTGTGGCACCGTACCGCCGGTCATCAGGAAACCGATACGCTCGTTGAGGGTGCGAAACAGCCGCTCCAGGTCTTCGCGGTCGCTGGCCAACACATCGAACGCCACCAGCATGCCGCAGGCCGGGCGCGGGGTGACAATGCCGCTCTGGTGCTTGCCGTGGAAGGCGTGGTGGTCCTGGGTTTTTTCGCTGCCGGGGGCGGCGGTGACCTGGGCCGCGCCGGCCGCCATGGCGGGGCAACTGAGGCTACTGCCGGCAATCGCCGCACCGGTGGCGGCCATGCCCAGCAATACGCGGCGGCGCTGGGCGTTGAACTGTTCTGAATCACTCATTTATTCGGTCGTCTTCACTTAAGGCCTGTGAGGCCAAGGGCTGGGTCGATTCCATCGAGTGCGGCGGCCAGAGCCTTGGCCTTGTCGGCGATCTGCTGGCGCTGATCGGCGGTAACGCTGTCATAGGTGCGGTAGTTGCCATCGACCTGCAGGCCGTCGAGTTGCCCGGCGAAGGCGCTGATCGCGCTATCGATACCTGGCAGCAGCTCGGCAGCGGACTTGGTCAAAAGCGGACGCATCAGCTCAACCACCTTGCGCGTCGCCGCCAGGTTTGCGGCAAAGCCATTGAGGTCGAGGTGGCTGTAGCGTTCCTCTTCGCCACTGGCGGCGCGCACGTCGGCCAGGCTATTGAGGTTGCGCACCAGGATGCTGACCAGTTGCTCGGGCGGCAGTGACTGCGCGAGCAACTGCTGCTTGAGGGCGGTGACATCACTTAGCAAGCGCTGGGCAATCGGTGCCAGGCCGTCGAGGCTGTGCTGCGCGAAGAGGCTGTATTCCAGGCGATGAAAGCCGCTGAAGGCCGGGTCCTGTTCGCGTTTTTCGAAGTGATCGGCGCGGGCATTGATTGCGTTGTCCAGCTCGGCCAGGCGCTGGGCTGCCGGGGCCAGGCGCTGGTAAGCCTCGCGTGCTGGCAGGTACAGGGCCTGGGCTTGGCTCAGGTCGCCCGCAGCAATTGCTTGTTCGAGGGCGCTGACGGCCTTGATCAAGGCGCTGCCCTGGCTATTGAGGTACACGCGAAACTCCGACAGCGGGCCGATAAAGGCCACCATCGACGGCTTGGCTTTGGCCTGGGCGTCGGATTCGGCGGTGGGGGTTACCTGCAAGGTGCCGCGCGGGTTGCTCAACAGGCCGCAGGTGATGGCGTAGTCGCCCGGCAACAGGTTGGCGTTGATCACCTGGCTCAGGCCGGGGGCGATGTTTTCACGCTCTTCGACCACCAGTACGCCGTCGAGGATTTCCCACTCCACTGCACGATCGGAGCGGTTGATGATGCGAAAACTCGCACGACCGGCAGGCACTGTCAGGGCGTTGGGTTCGCAGGCGTGGGCGTGGATGATCACCGCGATTTCGTTGTGATTGACCTGGCGCTTGGCCGCGGCCAATTGCGAGGCATAGTAGAACAGGCCACCGGCGGCGATCATCACGATCACCGAGCCGGCTAGCGCCCACCGCAAGGCGCGGGGTGGCGAGGCGGGGGCAGGGGCTTGGTTTGGCAAGGGACGACCTTACTGGCTGGAGACGGAAGAGGAGGTGGCTGGCGCGGCGGGCATAAAGAACATCACCAACGCCAGCACCAGATAAGTCAGGTAGGCACCCAGGGTGCTGACGGTCGGTGCGTCCTGATAGCCAAACATGCCGGCCAGTACCGAACCCAGCGGGCCATCCATCGGCAGGGTGGCGCTGAAATCGAACAGTACGGTTTGCAAGTGGTTCCACACCCCGGCTTCATGCAGGGCCTGCACCGAGTTGGCGAGGATGCCGGCGGCTACTACCAGGATGAACAGTCCGGTCCAGCGAAAGAACGCGGCGAGGTTCAGGCGCATGCTGCCGCTGTAGATCAGGAACCCGACCACAATCGCCAGCACCAGGCCGAGCAGGGCGCCGATGGGCGCTGCCGGACCTTCGCTTTGCTGGAACACCGCGAGCAGGAAGAACACCGTTTCCAGGCCTTCGCGGGCCACGGCGAAAAACACCATGGCGATCAGCGCAATCACTTGGTTGCGCGAGCCGGCCAGCGCGTGATCCAGGGATTGATGCAGGGAGTGCTTGATCGAGCGCGCGACTTTACGCATCCAGAACACCATGGAACTGAGAATGCCCACGGCCACCAGGCCGACAATGCCTTCGAACAGTTCTTGCTGCTTTTGCGGGAACTCGGCGCTGACCAACTCCAGGCCACCGCCGACCAACAGCGCCAGGGCGGCGGCCAGAAACACGCCAATCCATACTGCCGGCATCCATTGGCCACGGCCGGTCTGTTGCAGGTAGCTGGCGATGATGCCAACGATCAATGCGGCTTCAATGCCTTCGCGCAGCATGATGAGAAAGGGTACGAGCATCGGGCACCGCAACGTAATTAGTTAGGGTGCTAAGTTGTAACATAATGATACTCATTGCTAAACAGAGGATCTTGACGTTTCCTGAACAGCCGCTGAACAGCCCTCTATCTCCTGGCTTCTGCAAGGATTGATGAAATGCCAGGCCTCTCTGTTCCTTCCAGGCCAGCACGCTCCTACAATGGCCGACCTACAAGATTGAGCCCTTGCCCATGTCGGAAAAAGACACAATCTCCATCCACCTGGTTCGCGAAGCCTTGTTGCAAAGTTGCGCCCCCGGTGCGGCGACGCGAGAGGCGCTGAACAAGGTAGGGATCGACCCAGCGTTGCTGGAGCAGCCCGCCGCCCGGGTTCCGGCCCTGGCGTACGCGCGGCTCTGGCGCTTGCTCGCGCGCCGCCGGGATGATGAGTTCTTTGGCATGGACCCGCGCAAGTTGAAGTCTGGCAGCCTGGAGTTCCTGTGTCGCGCCGCTATGGCCCAGCCCACCCTGGGCGAAGCCCTGGAAACCGGCCTGAGCTTCCTGTCGCTGATGCTCGAACACCTGCCGGCGCAATTGGTACGCCAGCAAAGCCTGGCGGAAATCGTCTTGCTGGAACACGAGCCCGAACCGCGCCGGGCGTTCACCTATTTTTGCTACTGGATGATCGTCCACGGCGTCGCCTGCTGGCTGGCCGGGCGGCGCATCCCGATCCTGGCCATCGAATTGCGCAGTGCGCAGCCGGCCTTTTGTGATGATTACCAGGTGATGTTTTCCGACAACCTGCGTTTTGATCGCACCCGTACGCGGATGATCTTTTCGGCAGACTGCCTCGACCTGCCGGTCAAGCGCAGCCCCGAAGAACTCAAGCGTTTCCTGGCCCATGCACCGGCCAATATCCTGGTCAAATACCGCGACCCCGACAGCCTGGCGATGCGCATCAAGCACGACCTGCGCCAGCGCCCGGCCCAACACTGGCCGGAAACCGAAAGCCTGGCCCAAGAATTATGCATGTCCGCCTCGACCCTGCGCCGGCGCCTGGCCGAAGAAGGGCAGACCTACCAGGGCCTCAAGGACAGCGTGCGCAAGGAACTGGCGGTTGTCTGGCTGGCCGAGGCCGATATCAGCTTCGCCGAGATCGCCAGCCGCCTGGGTTTTGCCGATGTGAGTTCGTTCTATAAGGCGTTTCGCAAGTGGTCGGGGTCCAATCCTGGGCATTACCGTAGCTTGATTCTTACCGACGCCAACTAAGCCGTCGGCACTGCGCAGTCTGCATGGCAACAGAGCTTCTGTGGCGAGGGGGCTTGTCCCCCGTTGGGCTGCGTAGCCGCCCCAAAACCTGCACCCTCGGTTGACCTGACACACCTCGGTGATCTTATTGGGGCTGCTACGCAGCCCAGCGGGGGACAAGCCCCCTCGCCACGACAGCCCCCTCTCCACAAAAGCCGCCGCAAACACCAGAGCAAAAAAAGCCCCGTGACCGAATGGACCACGGGGCTAAAAATTGGCTGGATGCGACCAACCAAAGGAGCTCTTTACATCACTTGAGGGTGGCGACCACCGTGTCTGGCTGCCAGCCACCACCCAATGCCTTGTAGATCGCCACGATGCCGCGATACAGGTCTACTTCGGCCAGGGCCTGGGCGTCTTCGGCCGCCAGGCGTTCACGCTGGGCGTCGAGCAGCACGAGGAAGTCGGCGGTGCCTTCGCGGTAGCGGATCTCGGCCAGGTCGGCCGCAGCACGGCTGGATTCGCTTTGGCGGATCAGCGAGATCAGGCGCTGTTGGCGTTTGCCGTAGTCGCTGAACGCGTTCTCGGATTCTTCCAGCGCCAGCAACACTTGCTGCTCGTACGTCGCCAGGGCGCCGTCGGCCTCGGCATCGGCGCCGCGCAATCGGGCGCGCACGCTGCCCAGGTCAAAGGCGGCCCAGGTGATGCTCGGGCCCAGGGCCCAGGCATTGGCGGCAGACGAGCCGATCTGCGAGCCACGGCCGGCGGTAAAGCCAAGGAAGCCACTGAGGCTGACCCGTGGAAACAGGTCGGCCTTGGCCACGCCGATACGCGCGGTGGCCGCTGCCAGTTTGCGTTCGGCGCTGAGAATGTCCGGGCGCCGTTGCAGCAGTTGCCCCGGGTCGCCAATCGGCAAGGCCTTGGCAATCGCCGGCAGGTCGGCCGGGCTCAGGTCCACTGTGAGTTTGTCCGGGCGCTGGCCGAGCAGGGTGGCGATGCGGTTGCGTTCGCGCACTTGTTCGGCCTGCAATTGCGGCACGCTGGCTTCAACCGCCGCCAGGCGTGCGTCGGCCCGTACCACGTCCAGTTGGTCGCCGACGCCGGCATCGCGCAGGCTTTCGGTGATGGTGCGCGAATCCTGCTGGTTCTTCAGGTTGGCCAGGGCGATTTTTTCTCGCAGTTGCGCACCGCGCAATTGGCCGTAGGCGTCCACCAGTTCGGCAATCATGCTGACTTGCAGTTGATAGAGGTCGGCTTCGGCGGCTTGCTGGTCGGCGTCGCTGGCCTCCAGGTTACGCTGGATGCGGCCAAACAGGTCCAGCTCCCAGGCCATGTCCAGGCCCAGGTCATAGCGCTCGCTGTTGACCCGGCGGGTGGTCTGGCCCGGGATCTGCCCTTTGGCCAAGTCGCTGCTGGCGCGGCTGGTGATGGTGGGCATCGCGTCATTGCTGGCGTCATCCCGAATCGCCCGGGCGGCCCGCAGGCGGGCAAACGCTACGCGCAGGTCGCGGTTGCCGCTCAACGATTGCGTCACCAGCTGGTTGAGGATCGGGTCCTCGAACTGCTGCCACCAGATGCCTTCGAACTTGGCGTGGTCGTACTGCTTGGCATCGGCGGCGGCCGTGATATTGGCCGCCTCCAACTGCTGGGTTTTATAATCCGGGCCCACGGCACAGGCGGCGAGCGCCAATACCAACAGGCTCGGCAAGAACACTTTCACACTCATTGCTGTGTCTCCAGCTTCAAGGCCTTGGCCGCTTTGCGTGCATCGCTGCGCTCCACATAACGGCGGATCAACACGTAGAACACCGGCGTCAGCAACAGGCCGAAGAAGGTCACGCCGATCATCCCGGAGAATACCGCCACACCCATGGCGTGCCGCATCTCGGCACCCGCGCCGCTGGAGAACACCAAGGGCACCACGCCCATGATGAAGGCGAACGAGGTCATCAGGATCGGCCGCAGACGCAGGCGGCAGGCTTCCAGCACCGCAGCCAGCGGGTCGAGGCCTTCTTCCTGTTTGTCCTTGGCGAATTCGACGATCAGAATCGCGTTCTTACAGGCCAGGCCCACCAGTACGATCAAGCCGATCTGGGTAAAGATGTTGTTGTCGCCACCGGACAGAATCACCCCGGTAATGGCCGACAACAGCGTCATCGGTACGATCAGGATTACCGCCAGTGGCAGGCTCCAGCTTTCGTATTGGGCGGCCAGTACCAGGAACGCCAGCAGTACGCAGAGCGGGAACACGAACAGCGCGGTATTGCCCGAGAGGATTTGCTGATAGGTCAGGTCCGTCCACTCGTAGGTCATGCCGTTGGGCAGTTCTTCCTTGAGCAGTTTCTCGATCGCCGCCTCAGCCTGGCCCGAGCTGTAGCCAGGGGCCGCGTTGCCGTTGATTTCGGCGGTGATAAAGCCGTTGTAGTGCATCACGCGGTCCGGCCCCGAGGTGTCGCTGACCTTGATAAAGGTCGCCAGCGGGATCATTTCGCCCTTGTTGTTGCGCACTTTCAGCTGGCCGATCTGCTCTTCGTCGAGGCGGAACTGCTGCTCAGCCTGCACGTTAACTTGATAGGTACGGCCGAAGCGGTTGAAGTCGTTGGCATACAACGAGCCCAGGTAGATCTGCAGGGTGTCGAAGATGTCGCTGATCGCCACGCCGTGGGTCTTGGCCTTTTCACGGTCGATAGCCGCATCGACCTGGGGCACGTTGACCGTGTAGCTGGTGAACAGGCCAAACAGTTCAGGCACGTTGTGGCTCTTGGCGATGACGTTCTGCACTTCTTTGTACAGTTCTTCGTAGCCCAGGTTGCCGCGGTCTTCGACTTGCAGGCGGAACCCGCCAATGGTGCCCAGGCCCTGTACCGGCGGCGGCGGGAAGATCGCCATGTAGGCTTCCTGGATATCCGCATACTTGCCGTTCAGTGCCCCGGCAATCGCCCCGGCGGACATGCTCGGATCCTTGCGCTCGCCGAAGGGCTTCAAGGTCACGAACACGATGCCGCTGTTCGGGCTGTTGGTGAAGCCGTTGATCGACAGGCCCGGGAAGGCGATGGCGCTTTCCACGCCGGGCTGTTTCAGGGCGATGTCGGACATGCGCTTGATCACGTTTTCGGTGCGGTCCAGGCTGGCGGCGTCCGGTAACTGGGCGAAAGCCACCAGGTACTGCTTGTCCTGGGCCGGTACGAAACCGGTCGGCGTATGGGCAAACCCGAAGAAGGTCAGCACCATCAGGCCGCCATACACGAACAGCGCGATACCGGTGCCGCGAATCACCCGGCGCACGGTGCCCACATAGCCATGGCTGGCTTTTTCAAAAAAGCGGTTGAATGGACGGAACAGCCAGCCACCGAAGAGCTTGTCGAGGAACCTGGAGAACCGGTCCTTTGGCGCGTTATGGCTGCGCAGCAACACCGCCGCCAGGGCTGGCGACAGAGTCAGGGAGTTGAATGCCGAGATCACGGTAGAGATGGCAATCGTCAACGCAAACTGTTTGTAGAACTGCCCGGTCAAGCCGCTGATAAAGGCGGCCGGAATAAACACCGCACACAGCACCAGCGCCGTGGCAATGATCGGCCCGGTCACTTCGCTCATGGCTTTTTCCGTGGCCGGGAAGGGCTCCAGGCCCAGCTCGATGTTACGTTCGACGTTCTCCACCACCACGATGGCATCGTCCACCACGATCCCGATGGCCAACACCAGGCCGAACAGCGACAGCGCATTGAGTGAGAACCCGAACAGGTGCATCACCGCAAAGGTACCGATCAATGACACCGGCACCGCGACCAGGGGAATGATCGACGCACGCCAGGTCTGCAGGAACAGGATCACCACCAGAACCACGAGGATCAACGCCTCGAACAAGGTGTGGACCACCGCCTCGATCGAGCCACGCACAAACACGGTCGGGTCGTAGGCGATGCGGTAATCCATGCCTTCAGGGAAGCTCTTTTTCAGCTCCGCCATTTTGCTGCGCACATCGTTGGAGATGTCGATGGCGTTGGAGCCCGGCCGCTGGAAAATCGGAATCGCCACCGCCGGCTGGTTGTCGATCAGGGAGCGCAAGGCATATTGGCTGGAGCCCAGCTCGATGCGCGCAATGTCCTTGAGGCGCGTGATCTCGCCGTTGTCGCCGGCGCGAATCACGATGTTTTCGAACTCTTCCTCGGTGACCAGGCGCCCCTGGGTATTGACCGACAGCTGGAAGCTGGTGTCATTCGGCGCAGGCTGCGCGCCCAGGGCACCGGCGGCCACCTGGCGGTTTTGCTCGCGAATCGCGGTCACGACATCGCTGGCGGTCAGGTTGCGCGAGGCGGTCTTGTTCGGATCGAGCCACACCCGCAGGGAGTAGTCGCCCATGCCGAACAGCTGCACATCACCCACACCACCCAGGCGTGCCAACTCATCCTTGATATTGAGGATCGCGTAGTTGGACAAGTAGAGCATGTCGTAGCGCTGGTCCGGGGAGGTCAGGTGCACGACCATGGTCAGGTCGGGGGAGGCCTTGTCCACGGTGATACCGATGCGCGTCACTTCTTCAGGCAGTTTTGGCTGAGTGCGCGTCACACGGTTTTGCACCTGCACCTGGGCGTTATCCAGGTCGGTACCCAGGGCGAAGGTGATGGTCAGGGTCAACTTGCCGTCGGCGGTCGACTGCGAGGACATGTAGAGCATGTTCTCGACGCCGGTGATCGCCTGTTCCAGCGGTGAGGCCACGGTTTCACCGATGACTTTGGGGTTGGCGCCCGGGAAGTTGGCACGCACGACCACGGTCGGCGGTACCACTTCCGGGTATTCGCTGATCGGCAACTGGAACAGCGAGATCGCGCCGGCGATCAGGATCAGCAGTGAGAGCACCGCTGCGAAGATCGGCCGTGATATGAAGAACTTGGAAAAATTCATCTTGTGTGTAGTCCCTTAACCGCGTGGAATCGCGACACTGGCGAGCTTGGGCGCGGCTTTGTTGTCCGGCGTCACTTGCTCCAGGTTGCTGGCTTCAAGCGCTTGTCGTTGTTGGGCCAAGGCGGCGAGGGTGGCCTGGCTGGCCATCGGGATAGTTTGCGGGGCGACTGGCGATCCCGGGCGCACCCGCTGCAGGCCCTTGACGATAATGGTGTCGTCCTTGCTCAGGCCGCTGCGTACGATGCGCAAGCCTTCGATCTTTGGCCCCAATTCAACGGCGCGGTAGGCGGACTTATTGTCGCCATCCATCACCAGTACGAATTTCTTGCCAAGGTCGGTGCCCACGGCCTCGTCGGTGATCAGCACGGCGGAGTAGGTGCCGCTGCCCACCAACTTGAGGCGCGCGTACAGGCCTGGGGTGAAGCGCCCGTCGCTGTTATCGAACACGGCGCGGCCCCGGATGGTGCCGGTGGCCGGGTTGACCTGGTTGTCGACAAAGTTCATCTGGCCCAGGTGCGGGTTGCCCTCTTCGTTGGACAGGCCCAGGTACACCGGGGTGGTCGCGCCGCGACGGCCCTGGCGCGCCAGTTCGGTGTACTTGAGGTACACGCGCTCATCGGCGTCGAAGTAGGCATACACCTTGTCGGTGGAGACCACGCTGGTCAGTTCGGTGACGTCGGCGGTCACCAGGTTACCGGCGGTGATCGCTGCGCGGCTGACACGGCCACTGATGGGCGAGGTGACGCGGGTGAAACTCAGGTTCAGGCGGGCCAGGTCCAACTGCGCCTGGATCCCTGCCACGGCGGCGCGGGCTTCCTGGGCGGCAGTGGTACGGGAGTCGGCCAGCTCGGCGGAAATCGCATTGCTCTGGCGCAGGCGCTCGCCACGCTGGGCTTCGTTGTCACTGCGCGATGCGGCGGCTCGGGTCTGTTGAAGTTGGGCTTCAAGGCGCCGCACTTCGGCCTGGAACGGACGTGGATCGATCTGGAACAGCAGGTCGCCTTTCTTCACCAGCGCGCCTTCGGTAAAGGCTACCTGGTCGATCTGGCCCGACACGCGTGGGCGGATCTGTACGGTTTCCGGGGCTTCGAGGCGGCCGGTGAACTCGTCCCACTCGTTGACGGGCTGCTCCAGCACCTTGGCAACGCTGACTTTGCTGGCGGGCATGGCGGCCGCTTGCTCGGGGGCCTTGCCGCATGCGCTCATCACCAGCACGGCCAGAAGGGCCAGGGGATAGCGCAAATGTTTGAGTGACTGTTCCATGAGGTGCATCCGCCAATGTATTTGAGATGGGCGGATCATGCTCGGCGGTGTGCTATCTCACGAATCGAATGAAACAAAGGTAACTATCATTCGGAATGATATAAGCCTGGGGAAAGCCCTCTAGCATGGGGTTTTCGTTAGGGTGCTATCAATCCCATTGATAGCAAAACACCTTTGCGCGATCTGCAGCCAATCTCGAGTGCCTACCCTGAAGATATTCCCTGTGGGGCTGCGTCAGTTCAGCCAGAGATGCATCAACTGACCCATCGCCATCGCAGGCAAGCCAGCTCCCACTTTCGTTCTGTGGTGTAGCCGAAATATTCAGCACCACCAAGATCCCCTGTAGGAGCGGGCTTGCCCGCGAAAGCGGTGGTTCAGTCACCATCTCTGTAGGCTGATGTACCGCCATCGCAGCATAAGTATCTACACAACTTTGCCGCAACGCCTAGATCCAGGCAGATAGCGCAGTTGTGGCGAGCGGGCTTGTCCCGCGCTGGGCTGCGAAGCAGCCCCAATAAGCCGAATGCGTTGTACCAGATACACCGCAGCGGCTGGTTTTGGGGCTGCTTCGCAGCCCAGCGCGGGGCAAGCCCGCTCACCACAGGGAAGTTCGTCAGTTTCTGAAAGTTGTGTAGATACCTATGGCCATCGCAGGCAAGCCAGCTCCCACTTTCGTTCTGTGGTGTAGCCGAAATATTCAGCACCACCAAGATCCCCTGTGGGAGCGGGCTTGCGTGCGATGGCGCCCGCTCAGCCAGACAAGCATCAACTGACCCACCGAGCTCCCGCAAGGCGACAAGCAATACCCCAGCGTGTACCGTTGCGGCCTTTGTGCCGCAGGTGCTGTGACTGTGGCTGTGGACATTCTTAGAGAGGCATCCATGCAGATCAGGGGAGAGCGGGCCGCGACGGTGTGTGGTTTGGTGGCAATCCTTTTATGGAGCACCGCCGCCGGGTTGATCCGCAGCGTCAGCGAGGTGTTCGGGCCCCTGGGCGGTGCGGCGCTGATCTATACGTTGGGTGCCGTTCTGCTGGTGTCCTGGCTCGGACGTCCACGCTTGCGCGCCACGTCCTGGCCTTACTTGATCATGGGCAGCGGGTTGTTTGTGGCCTACGAGGTCTGCCTGTCTCTGGCACTGGGCTTTGCCAGCAGTCGCAACCAGGCCATTGAATTAGGTGTGGTGAATTACCTATGGCCGTGCCTGACGGTGCTACTGGCGATTGTCATGAACGGGCAAAAGGCGCGCTGGATCATCGTGCCGGGCAGCGCGTTAGCGTTGTTTGGCATTCTCTGGGTGGTGAGTGGCGATGGCCTGGCATTGGCAACCATCGTCGCCAATGTGCAATCCAACCCGTTGAGTTACAGCCTGGCCCTGGGTTGCGCGATTACCTTTGCCTTGTATTGCAACGTCACACGGCGCTACGCGGGTGGGCAAAACCTGGTGGTGCTGTTTTTCATCCTCACCGCAGCGGTGCTATGGGTCAAATACGGCTTGAGTGCCGAGGTGCTGCCGGCTTTTAGCCTGGGCAGCAGCCTGGAATTGCTGGCCACGGGCGTCGCCATGGCGGGTGGTTATGCCCTGTGGAATATCGGCATCCTGCGCGGCAACCTGACGTTGCTGGCGACCGCGTCCTACGGCGCGCCGGTGTTGTCATCGGCCTTCGCCGCGCTGTGGCTGGGCGCCCACCTCACCCCGCAATTCTGGCAGGGCGCGGTGCTGGTCACGGCAGGTTCGCTACTGTGCTGGCACGCGACGCGCGAGCAGGCCTAGGCCCGCCAGACCAGGGCCGGAATCACCCGGATATAGATCAGCTCAAAGACCAACTCGATCAATGTCTGGGTGATGATCGCCGCCGCAGCCAGCATGCGCATGTCTTCCGGCAAGGCCAGCGCCAATGGCAGGACCACCAGCGAGTTGCGCGTGGCACTGCTGAAGGTGACTGAACGCGCCGTGGCCGCCGGCAGCCGGAAGGCCCGTGCCGTCAGGGCGCCAACCACCGGTGCGAGCAACATGAAGCCCAGGTACACCGGGATCACGGGCAACAACTGCTCGATCTCCCGCGCCACGAACGCGATCTGCGAGCCAATCACTACCAGCAGCACTGTCGCCATGGCCGGCACCGGCATCCACGCCCAGCCCTGGTTCCAGCGCGCAATATGGGGCGAGCGCCGCGCCCCGGCACACGTCAGCACCGCCAGCAGCAAAGGTACGGCGATCAGCAGCACAAACGCCTCGACAAACGGCCCGAGGGTGATCGTTACCGCAGCCTCACCGGGAATAACTGTCAGGTACAACGGCAGCAGCGCCAGTTGCAGCAACAGCAGCAAGGGCGTGGCGGCCAGGGTCAATCGGGCATCGCCTTTGCCAATATGGGTAAACACCACCACGTAGTCGATGCAGGGTGTCAGCAGCACCAGCAGCGCGCCGATCAGGATCGCCGGTTGATCATGCAGGCCAAGGGTAAGCGCCCAGACGAGCAGGGGGATCAACACAAAGTTGGCCACCAGCAACGCTGCGATGAAGCGTTTGTTGGCCAGGCCCTGGCGCAGTTGCAGAAACGGGATTTGCAGGAACATCGCGTACATCAATACCGCAATCGCCGGAGTGACGAGGCCGCCCAGGCCCTGCGCGGCCTGAGGGGCGAGCAAGCCGCCGACGGCGGCGATAATGACCGCCACGAAATAGATCGCGATCTGGTGCTGCTCAAGCTGGTCTCGGTTCACGGAGTGTCCTTTGGCGCGGGTTCATTGCTGGCGTAAAGCGTGACGGCGCGCAGCAGAGTCTGGTGTACGTGGCTGCGCAGGGTGGCCGGGGCCAAGACTTCAATATCCGCTGCATTGCTCAGCAAAAACAGGCGCAGGCCCTGGGTGTCGTAGAGGCTGCAACTCAAGTCCCAGTGCTGGTCACCCTGGGGCACGATCACTTGGTCGTCGGTCAGCGGGTTCTCGCTCAAGCGATTATGCAGGTTGGCACTCAGGCGCAGCTTGAGCGGCACTGGTGCCTCGCCATGGATGGTCATCAGGTGCTTTTGCGCGTCCAGCGAATTGACGTCGTAATGCGGCGGGCCAGGCACATCCAGCCAACTGGTCTTCACGGCCAGCATGCGATGCAGCATCAGCGCACACAGTGTGCGCGGCCCGTTGCTGCTGTACTTGCCACGCTGATCTGCAGGCACGTACCCGGCCGGCCAATGCTCCTGCTCCACATACGCAGACAGATAGACATTGGAGTCCTGATAGGAGAGGGCCAGGGGTTTCAACAGGTACCGACATTCGACGCCGCCTGCGTCCCTGGGCAGGTAGGTCACTTCCAGGGACACGTCTTCGAGGATCGCCGTTTGAATCGTGGCCAGGTGCGTGGGGTCGTGCTTGCCCGGCTGGAGCAGGGTAAACCGCGTGCCGCTGGTGATGCGTTGGGACCAGGCCAGGGGGCGGGCCGAATGCTTGGTCATCTCCGACGCCGCGTATTCACGCAGTTCACCGAGCTGTTCGGTATGGGCGTTGAACCCAAAACGCTGGGCATGCTCGAAAATCGCTGCCAGGGTCATGGCTTCGGTGGGCGAGAGCGTCAGGTCAAAACTCTCGCGCCCGGACTTCCAGTATTTGGCTTTTTTATCCGGGCCTTTTTCCCCCACTGCCACCAGTTCGGTTTCGGTCAGGGCTTCAAGATCACGCAGGGTGGTTTTGCCATGGAGGCTGAAGTCATCGAACCACTTGCACAGCGCTGTATGGATGTCTGCGGTCTTCATCGACGTGCCGCTGCGCTGGAGAATCTTGCGCAGCGCGGTGCGGCGTCGGTGATAATTGATCATGGCCGATACTCAAAGACAAAAAGTGGGTTTATTCGCTGGGACTATGTGCTCGCTGGCAAGCAATCCCGCGATTTAGAGCGCCAGCCCACAGGAGCATTTCATGAACTGCAAAACCTATCTAGCCCTGCCACACGTTATTGCGTTCACGCGCTGGTTGGCCTCGGAGCTTGAATCCCCGGAGCTGTTCAAGCATCAGTACGTCAACCGCAAAACCGGCGTGCATTGGTCGTGCAGCAGCTTGTACAACGCATTCGAACACTACCGCTGGAACCATCCGGGCAACGCGCGCCTGGACTTTGCTCCAGGCACCAGTGCGTTCAGCAACGGCAAAGCCCTGGCAGCCTTGGGTAAAGACCTGGTGGCGGCTGCCGGCGACGACGCTCGTAGCGCAGAAGCGGCAAGTGATGTGATGCGCTGGGGTGGTGTCACGGCGCACAACGTGGACTGGTTGCAGACAAACAAGGTTGGCCTGGCGAGCATGCTGCAAACCATCGTGGCAGCGCTGGACGCCGGTGATGAGCGTGCATCGGTGTTGCGCTGCGACAAGTTGCGCTTCAACGCCGGGATGACCAAGGTGTATTCCTTGCTGTGCAAGGACTTCATTATCTATGACAGCCGCGTGGCCGCAGGCCTGGGCTGGTTGGTGGTGAAATACTGCCATGCACACGGCCTGGTAAAAGTACCGCGGGACCTCTGCTTCCCCTGGGCCAAAGCCAAGGAAGACAAAGATGCCCTCGCGCCAAAACGCCGCAATCCCGGCGGCGATGGGTTCAAGTTCACGGGTTTGCGCTCCGGCCACCACCACGCCATGTGGAACCTGCGCGCCAGCTGGGTGCTCAGTGCCGTGCTCAAGCATCCAGACGCTGCCGGCAGCCGCTTCCAGCAGGTGGCGGCGCCGAATGATCCATTGCGTGCCATGGAGGCGGCGCTGTTTATGATTGGCTATGACCTGGGCCAGGAAGCCGAGGCGCCATACCAGGAATACAGCGCCGAGTTTGCCGAGAAGATCCTAGCGGCTGCCCGTGGGAATTTTGTCGAGGTCAGTGCCGATGACCTGATTGCGCAGTTGGATGACATGCTGGCCAAGGCACGGGTGCCAGGCTAGCAATAGCATCTTTAGGCCGGTCTATTTTTGACTGAGTGCCGCCACCGAAAGCCCGGACGCGACGAAGGTCAGTCCGGCGCCCACGTTCAGGCCATTGACCACTTTTGGCTTGCGCTGCAGCCAGGTCGACAGGCGCGTCGCAAAAATCCCCATGAGCGCAAAGCCCAGTGCGGTCAACGCGGCGAACCAGGCACCGTAGACCATCATCTGCACGGTGACCGAGCCCAATGACGGGTTGACGAACTGTGGGATGAATGCGAGCACAAACAGCCCCGGCTTGGGGTTCAGCGCCGCCGACAGGAAGCCAGTGAGGAAGATGCTTTTGAGTGGTTGCCGCGCCGCCGGCTTGAAGTTGATCAGGCTGCGCGAACGCAGGACCTTGATGCCCAGCCATAACAGGTAGCTGGCGCCGATTACCTTGACCACCCAGAAGGCCACGGCGGATGTCTGCATCAGCAGGGTCAGGCCCAGCGATGCCGTAGCCACGTGAAACAGAATCCCGGTGCCTGACGCGATCCCCGAAATGGCTGCGGCCATACGCCCTTGGCTCAGACCCCTGGCGATTGCAAGCAGATTGTCCGGTCCGGGGGAGAGCACCAATAACAGGCAGGCAGCGCTATAGGTCAGCCAGATATCCAGTGGGAACATTACGACAGTCCTTTCGTCAACGGTTCAAGTCCGCCATCGTGTTCCAACCGGATAACCCGGATCAAGCTTAATTCAACTGCCTGAAAGCTTGCGCTTCAGAACGTCGCCTTCACTTGCAGGCCCAGTATCAGCGCGTTGTCGATCTTCTCCCCGGAAAACGCCCCCGGTTCAATGATGTATTGCACATCCGGGCGCAGGATCAGCCAAGGCGTGGCTTGGTAGCCGTAACTCAGTTCGAGCAACTGTTCGGCACTGTCCAGGTTGGGGAAAGCATTGTCGCTGGCTTCTGCGGCCTGTTGCAGCACATCGCGGCTGCGTGGGTTGGGCACCGCACGGCCATATCCCAGGGCAACGGTGTCCCGTGGCCGGCCGGCGAACGGTTTGTACAGCACCAGGCCGGCGCCGTACCAGCGGCTGAATGGCGACGCTGCCTTGCTCGCGGCCGAGTACTGGCCGAACGCATGCAAGGTGCGGCCCTCCGAGGTCTGGGAGTTCCACAGGGCCTGGTCGATCAGCAGATAATGGCCCCCGCGGCCGCTGACGTGTTTATCGCTGCCGATGCGTTGCACGTTGGAGCTGTCGTAGTAATAGCCGAGCTTGTACTCGCCGGGCAGTTCGCTGGCGTGCCTGTAGACCAGTTCGATGGGCACCACGGTGCCGGTGGTGTGCTTGGGCCCCACATGCCAGGCGCGGCTGGAGTTGCCGTTGCTTTGCGGGTCGACATTGAACGCCGCCACGCGCAATTGCCAGGCCGGCGAAAAGTCATACTTCACCCGCGCGCCCAGGTGTGCGTTGGGGTAATTGGTCCAACCGCTGCCGCCGGACATGTTCAGCGGGTGCCCGCAGAAACCGGCGTTCATGAAGTTGCACAGGATCCCGCTGTCGAGGCCGCCCAGATCGTTGCCCATGGCCATATAACCGAGCTTGAGGTTCAGCGCCGGGGTGAACAGGGTGCGCTCATAACTCAACTCGGTAAGGCGGGTGTAGAGCCCACCGTAGTTTTCCTGGATCGGCAGGCGGTTGCCCACCAGATCCTCGGAGGCGCTATTGCCACGGCGGTCGTTGACCGTCAGTTGGATCTTGTCACCGTTGTGCAGGCCATACAGTTTGCCCAGGTCCAGCTGCACGCCAAGCTTGATGTTTTGCGAGTAACGCGCCGACCGATGCTGGCCGCCATGGGCGTTATAGGCGGTTTCGCCGCTGTAGTCGCCGGTGAACTTGATGCCTTGCTCGTCGAGCTGATGGCGCAGCCCACCCCAGTCGCCGGTGAGGGTGCTGCCGTAGGCGGGCAATATGGCGCCCAGCAGCAGGCTGCCGAGCAAGCGGATAGAGAGAGTATTCAACGCGAGGTCTTCCTGGAAAAATCACACTATCAGTGGGAGCCGGGAAGTCCGGCTCCCACCTTCAAACAGCGGCGCATACGCGCCGCGTGGGGCTCAAGGCAGGGCGTAGGCGATTACGTAGTCGCCACGGTCGGTGGACTGGCGCGCGCCACCGGCCGTGATGACCACATATTGCTTGCCGGTCTTGGGTGACACGTAAGTCATCGGCCCACCCTGGCTGCCCACGGGCAGGCGGGCTTTCCAGGCTTCTTCGCCATTGGCGCTGTTGAAGGCGCGCAGGTAGAAGTCCTGGGTGCCGGCGATAAACACCAGGCCGCCCTGGGTGGACAGGGTACCGCCCAAGGTCGGCAGGCCCACCTTGATCGGCAGGTGCATGCGGATGCCCAGCGGGCCGGTGTCTTCAACCGTGCCAACGGGTACTTGCCAGGCAATTTTCTGGGTTTTCATGTCGATGGCGGTCAAGGTGCCGAATGGCGGTGCCTGGCACGGAATGCCGGCCACCGACAGGAAGCGGTTCTTGTTCACGGCGTAGGGCGTGCCCTTGAGCGGGACCGCGCCCATCCCGGTGTTCAGCGCTTCACCACCGGAGGAGGTCTGGGCCTTGTTCTGCGACGGGATCATCTGGATCCACAGGCCCAGGCGCATATCGTTGACGAAGATAAAGCCATGCACCGGGTCGGTGGAAATGCTGCCCCAGTTCATACCGCCCAGGGAACCCGGGAAGCTCAGTGACTTATCGGTACCCGGTGCGGTGTACAAGCCTTCGTAGCGCATGCTTTTGAAGTCGATGCGGCACAGCAACTGGTCATAGGGGGTTGCGCCCCACATGTCCGATTCGCCCAGGGTTTGCGCGCCGATCTGCGGCATGCCCACGGACCTTGGCTGGGTGGGGGAGTATGGCTCATTGGGAATATTGGCAGCCTTGACGGGCACTTCTTCTACAGCGGTCAGCGGCTTGCCGGTGGCGCGGTCCAGTACATAGATCTGCCCGGCCTTGGTGCCGATCACCACGGCCGGTACGGTCTTGCCGTCGGCCAGGGTGAAGTCGATCAGGCTCGGTTGCATCGGCAGGTCGAAGTCCCAGAGGTCGTTGTGGACGGTCTGGTACACCCACTTTTCTTCACCGGTGGAGGCGTCCAGCGCCAGTACGGAGGCGCCGTATTTGTGGTTGAGCTGGGTGCGTTCGACACCATAGATATCGGTGGACGAGCTGCCCATCGGCAGGAATACAGTATTCATCAGCGGGTCATAGGACATCGGCGCCCAGCTGTTGGGGGTGCTGCGCACATAGGTACTGTCTGCGGCAGGCGCTTGCTTGTCTTCAGGGTTGCCCGGGTCGAACGCCCAGCGCATTTGCCCGCTGATCACATCAAAACCGCGGATCACGCCGCCTGGCATATCGGTCTGGACGTTATCGGCGACGCGCCCGCCAACTACCACGGTGGTGCCGGCCATCAAGGGCGCCGAGGACAGCTGGTAATAACTGTCCGGCACATTGCCCAGGCCGGCTTTCAGATCCACTTGGCCGTGGTTGCCAAAGCCTTCGCAGAACTCACCGGTATCGGCATCCACCGCAATCAGCCGTGCATCGATGGTATTGGTCAACAGGCGTCGCTGGCATTGCGCACCGGCGGGCACGCTGGCGGCAATGATCGGCGAGCTGTTGGCCTGGGTCGGTTGGGCGATGGGCGCACTGGCGTCGAAATAGGCCATGCCACGGCAGCGCTGCCATACCGCCGATTGGGCGTTGATGCTGTTCTTCCACAGCTCTTTGCCGGTGTCGGCATCCAGCGCGATCAGGTTGTTATGGGGCGTGCAGATAAACACCTTGTTGCCGATCTGCAGGGGCGTGAGTTGATCTTCGGCGCCGTTGCCGTCGCTGATGGCCACATCACCGGTGCGATAGGTCCAGGCCACCTTGAGCTTGTCGACGTTGGTGCGGTTGATCTGGTCCAGGGCGGCAAAACGGCTGCCGCCTTCGGTGTTGCCGTAGTGTGCCCAGTCCTTCTGCGCCTCTGCCGGCGCAACGGGTGTCAAGCCTGGGCCATCGCCGTTTGGTGCGACGCTGGGGTGGGCGACAAACATATTGCCCGCCGCCACCGCCAGCGCCACCGCCAGCACGCCTGCCACACCGTAGGCACCACGGCCTGCGGCCGGTGCCAGCCACGGATAGACCAGCGCTACCGCCAGGCCAATAACGGCGAACATGAACAGCCGCGAAAACAGTGGCCAGAACACCAGGCCTACATCCAATACAGCCCACACGGCAGTGCCGAGCAGAAAGGCAGCGAACAACCAGGCACCCGCCGGTTTGCGCTGTGCAATCAACAGACCCGCGATGGCCATGGCCACGCCGCCGACCAGGAAGTAGCCCGAGCCTCCCAGGCTCAGCAGTTTTGCGCCGCCGACAGCCAAGGCCACGCCGAGCAGGACGATAATGACGCCTAAGCCCAGCAACAGGAATCGAGAGGCGCCAGTGGCGCGGTGTGTGTGTTTCATGTCGAGAAAGCCCGAGGGTGATGGTCCAGGGGGTAATGATAGCAAGCTAATTAACTGCTTGGTACATTCTATCTGCGCCCAAAAGCAAAAGCCCCGATTAACGGGGCTTTTGCTGGGTACAAGGTCGCGAGTCAGACGGACAGGTGCTCATACAAAATCGTTGCACCGACGATCATCAGTACCACGCCGCCGACGATCTCTGCGCGCTTGCCGAACACGGTGCCCAGGACCCGGCCGAGCATCACGCCGATGGTGACCATGGTCATGGTCGCCAGGCCGATGGCGGCGGCGGCCACCCAGATATTCACATCGACAAACGCCAGGCCGACACCGACCGCGAGGGCATCGATACTGGTGGCAAATGCGGTGACGGCGAGGACCAGGAAGGAGTGCTGGGCGCTTTTCTCTTCGGCCTCGTCTTCATGCTTGAGGCCGTTGTAAATCATGTGCAGGCCCAATACCACCAGCAAGGTAAAGGCGATCCAGTGGTCCCAGTTTTCCACCCAGCGCGTGGCGGCTTGGCCGATCAGCCAGCCGATGATCGGGGTGATGGCTTCGATGACGCCGAAAATCAGGCCGGTGCGCAGCGCTTCGGCCAGGCGAGGTTTGTGCAGGCTTGAGCCTTTGCCGATAGCAGCGGCAAAGGCATCCGTGGACATGGCCAGGGCCAGGAGAATCAGGGAAACAGGATTCACGGGTGATCTTCCAGTCGGGCTATGAGTCAACGACACAACCACACGCCCGACTTTAGGCATGGATGTGTCGCTGGTCTCACCAACCAAAAGGTGTTCGTACCACGGCAGGTTGCCGAGAATGTTGATACGAACGCTTGCGAAAGGCTCACAAGCAGGCTACTCCCCAACGAGGTCCGGGATCTTATGCGCACACACATGAAAAAAACGTCAAAGCCCGCCAGCAAGCCGCTCAACTTGAATGAAGCGGCGCGCCTTGGTTGATCCGCAGTTCAGCGCATAGCCCGCCCTGGGGCAGGTTGTACAACTGCAGGCTGCTGTCGATCTTGCTGACGATCATCTGCACAATCGCCAGTCCCAACCCGGCGCCGTTGCCGTGCCCCTGGGTGTAGAAGCGCTCGAACAGGCGCGCATATTCACCCTCATCGATACCGGGGCCGGCATCCTCGACGCTGATATACACCGCTCCGCAGCCTTGCGGTTGTACTTGGACCCTGACCTCGCTGCCAGGCGGGGCGAAGTTCAGGGCGTTGGTCACCAGGTTCTGAAGGGCGATGGCCAGGGCAATGGGGTCGGTCTTGACCAGGCAGTGGTGGTCGCTGTCGAGGATCAGCTCGATATCCTTTGCCAGCGCCAGGGGTGCCAGTTCGGCCAGTTCCTCCCGCACCAGCTCGGTCAGTTCCACTTCGCATCGCTCGGGGTTGGCCAGGTGCGGCTCGATACGCGCCATGGTCAGCAACTGACTGGCGATGCGCGTGGCGCGGTCGACGGCGCTGACCAGAAACTCCAGGGCTTCCTCCCGTTGCTGTGGGGTGCCGGCCATCTGGGCGTTTTGCGCATGGATCCGCAGGATCGCCAGAGGCGTGCGCAGCTCGTGGGCGGCATCGGCGATAAAACGTCTTTCTCGCGCCAGCAGGTTGTCGATCTGTTGCAACAGGCGATTGAGCGCGGTCTGCATGGGTTCGAGGTCGTGGGGCAGGGGACGCAGATTGAGCGGTTTGAGGGTTTCGGTAGTGCGTCCACGGATGGTACGGGCCATTGCGCGCAACGGCTGCAACCCCCAGCCGATGGTCAGCCAGATCAAGGTGGCCAGCAGCGGCACGCCAATCACACTGGGCCACAGCGTATGGCCGACGATGCGCTGGATCAGGTCCTGGCGAATGTCATCACGCTCGCCCACCCAGATCAGCAGTCCTTGCTGTGGGTCCTTGAGCAGGAAGGCGCACCAGTCGTGGCCGTTGTCCATCAGGTCGTGGGCGCCGAGGGTCGCCGGTGGTGCCTTCAGTTCCGGGGCTTCGGCCGAGCGCACCAGCAATTGGCCGTCAGTGCGCCACACCTGGAATGTCAGGCGGGTTTCGTAAGGGTGCGCTGCTCCAGTGTCGCCCACGCGGCTCATGGCTGCGTCGAAGGCCTGGTAGAGCCGGTTCCAATCGTTGTCCCCCGGCGCACGTTGTGCCAGCACCCCTTGCAGCAGGCGCGCACTTTGCGCGAGCTGGGCGTCATACACCTCTTCTATCTCGTGGTGGCTGTCGCGCAGCACCAGCCAACTGATCAGCACATCGCCCAGCAGAACGAGGATCAGCACCGGCACCAGAATGCGTGTACGTATCGAGGTCATGGCTTGAGTTCCATCACATACCCGACGCCGCGCACCGTGCGGATCAGCTCGGTCGAAAGTTTTTTGCGCAGGTTATGGATCAACACTTCCAGGGTGTTGCTCTCGACCTTTTCCTGCCAACCATACAAGGCCCGGGACAGGCGTTCGCGGGTCACCACGTTGCCGGGGCGCGCCAACAGTTGATGGAGCAACTGGTACTCCATCGGCGTCACCACCACCGGGTTGCCGTGCCAGGTGACCTGCTGGCCGACCGGATCCAGGCACACGCCCGCATGCTCCAGCAGTGGCTGCGCGCGGCCTTGGCTGCGCCGCAGCAAGGCGCGGATGCGGGCCTTGAGTTCGTCGACATCGAAGGGTTTGATCAGGTAGTCGTCAGCGCCGGCATCCAGCCCGGCAATCCGTTCGGCGGTGCCGTCGCGGGCGGTCAGGATCAATACCGGCAGGTCCTGTTGCCGATCGCGCAATTGACGCAACAGGGCCAGGCCGTCGAGGCGCGGCAGGCCAAGGTCGAGCAGCAGCAGATCGAAGCTTTCGCTGCGTAACGCATGTAGCGCACTGGCGCCGTCGTGCAACCAGTCCAGGGTGTAGCCCTCGCTGCTCAGGGCGACGCGGATGCCTTGGCCGAGGGCCCGATCATCTTCGACCAACAATAGGCGCATGGTGTATTCCCGATGTGAGATCGGCGGCATCATGCCGCTGCCGAGACGGGCGTGGCAGGCCGGGCGACGAGAAACATGTAACCACTCATTACCAGCTAAGACTTCATTAAGCTTGGTTTTGCACAGTGAGACCTTCCTCAACGAGCGAGAGTGTCACCATGCGCAAAATTCTGTTGTTGTCGCTGATTGTTGCCAGCCCCCTGGCCCTTGCCGGACCGCAATGCACCACGGAGCAGCGCGCGCAATGGCAAGACCCGCAGGCGTTCCAGGACCAGTTGAAAGCCCAGGGCTACGAGATCAGCAAGTTCAAGATCACCGATGGCAACTGCTATGAGATCTACGGGTTCGACAAGGACAAGCGCAAGGTCGAGATCTACCACGACCCGGTCAGCGGCAAAGCGGTCAAGACCGAGATCAAGGGCTGATGCCAGGCAACTCCATAGCACTGTGGGACCCGCTGGTGAGGCTGTTTCACGTGTCCATCGCCGGGGTCTTTGTCGCCAACTACTTCTTCACTGAGGGCGGCGACGATTGGCATGTCTGGCTCGGCTATTACGCCATGGGCTGGTTGCTGGTACGGCTGCTGTGGGGATTTGTCGGGCCACGCAGTGCGCGCTGGGCGGACTTCTGGCCGACCCCGGCAAGGCTCGCCGCCCATGTGCGTTCCCTGCGCACCAGGCGCCCGGAGCATCGCCTCGGTCACTCGCCGTTGGGTGCATTGGTGATGATTTTGATGCTCCTGGCGATGTTGACGGCGGGCTTGAGCGGTTGGGCCATGGAGGAGGTCGATGCCTTATGGGGCGCCGATTGGCCGCTGCAAGTACATGAAACTGCGGTCAATGGCCTGCTGGTGCTGGTGTGCTTGCATATCGCAGCGGCCGTGTTTGAAAGCTTCCAGGTACGCGACAACCTGCCGTTATCGATGCTGACCGGTCGCCGGCGTCGGTTGCCGGATGATTCTGCGCACTGACACCGCTGTCTTGTCTCTACTCCCCACCCTGCATTTGCCATGAGCTCACTATGCGCGTGCTGTCTTTTCGCTTGAAATTCATTCTCGCCAGCCTGGCGCTCTGCCTGGTCTTCTGGGCGGCCTGGCGCAGTCATCCGGCCCATGTCCTGGCGCCTTTCGCCCGGCCTGCCACGCCCTTGGCCGCTAGCGCCGAGCCGGTCTACAACAGCCGGTTCGTGTCCTCGCAACTGGATGACTTTGTGCATTCGTCGTCGGTTACCGCACTGCCGGGAGGCGACTTGATGGCCGTGTGGTTTGCCGGCTCGCGTGAAGGCGCCGCCGACGTGCAGATACGTACTGCGCGGTTCGACGCCAATACCACGGAGTGGGGCGCCGAGCATGTGTTGGCGACCCGCGAGTCGACTCGCGATGGCACCGGGCGCTACATCCGCAAGTTGGGCAACCCGGTGATTGCACTGGCGCCGGACCAGCGCCTGTGGATGTTCTATGTGTCGGTGTCGGTGGGGGGCTGGGCGACCAGCGCGATCAATGTGATGGTGTCCGAAGACCTGGGGCGCAACTGGTCTGCACCCCGGCAACTGATCACCTCACCGTTTTTCAATGTCAGCACCCTGGTGCGTGCTGCGCCGGTTTTTCATGCCGACGGCTCGATTGGCTTGCCGGTCTATCACGAACTCATGGGTAAGTTTTCCGAATACTTGTACCTGAGCGCGGATGGCGCGGTGATTGATAAATTCCGCATCAGCCGGGGCAAGCATTCGCTGCAGCCGACCATCGTGCCCCTGGACGAACGTCGCGCGGTGGCGATGCTGCGTTATGCCGGCGATACCCATCATCGCGTGCTGGCCAGCCGCACCGATGATGCCGGGCAGACCTGGAGTGAGCCTTACCCTCTGGAACCGGCCAATCCCAACTCATCCCTGGCCGCGGTCGGCACTGCCGATAACGGCTTGCTGGTGGCGCTCAATGACCTGCGTGACGGGCGCTTCAAACTCAGCCTGTATGGCACCGACGCGGACCTCAATGACTGGCGCAATGTAATCGAGTTGGATCAATCACCGGATCCGCTTGGCCAACCCTTCGCCCCCGAGGCCTACAAGGCGATCATCGGTGCCGGCTTTCGGGCCTCCAGCGGCGCACGGCGCTTGCCGTTGGAGCAGCGTTTCCTCAGTAACCTGGATTACCGGGTGTGCAAGCCTCGGGGCTGTGATTTCGAGTACGAGTACCCGTATTTCAGCCGTGGCCAGGACGGCGTGTATCACCTGGTTTATTCATGGAATAACACCTTTATCAAACATGTCAGCTTCAACGAAGCCTGGCTGGCGGAGCGCCTGTAATGATGATGCTGTGGCAGGCCCATTTGACGTTCATCCTCCTAGGTTTTGTCCTGCTCGGGTCGTTGCGTTGCCTACAGCCCTGGCGCCCGTGGTTGTTGCCAGGGTTGGCGTTGGTCAGTTTTATCCCCCTCAATGACCTGCCGCTGGCGGCGTACGTGCGCAGTTTTACCGATGATTTGGCAATCAGCACCCTGGTGTTGCTGGGCTGGGTAAGCCTGGTGCGGTTGGGGCTGGTCGAGCCGCAAGAGCCTCGGGCGCGTGCCCAGATGCTGGTGCTGTTTGGACTGCTAGCGGCGCTGTTGTACCCGGCCACCATGGGCCTGACTTACTTTGATCCCTATCGCTGGGGCTTCAATCCAAGGCCGATGATTGTGCTGGTTGCGCTGCTCGCCTTGGGGCTGTTGTGGCTGCGCAATACGTTGGCCGTGTGGATGCTCGCGCTCGGCACACTGGCCTTTGCGTTACGCCTGAAAGCGTCGGAAAACTACTGGGACTACCTGATCGATCCGCTGCTGGTGGGCTATTGCCTGGTGGCGGGCAGCGTGCTCTGCGTGAAGAGCGTCAAACTACATAGGGGTCAATGATGGGTTGGTTGCAATCGCGGCGACTGCGCTATGGCGTAGGGGCGACAGGTCTGGCGTTCTTGCTGTTTGCAGGGCTGCGGCTGGTGTTTGTGCTGGGGTTTTCCGGCATCGATCCGGCGCAGTTCGCTGATAACCGGCAGTTGCTCGACACCCTGGGCATCGGCTTGCGTTTCGACCTGCGCCTGGCGGTGTTGCTGGTGTTGCCGCTGGCGGTGCTAGCGTGGATGCCACGCTGGAACCTGGTGCGCGTTGCGGGCTTGCGCGTTGTGGCACGGGGCTATTGGCTGCTGACGCTGGGCTTCGTCGGTTGGGTGTACATCATCGACTTCGGCCATTACGCCTATCTTGGGGTGCGGCTTAACGCCAGCGTGTTGCGCTACCTGGAAGACGCACAAATTTCGCAGCAGATGGTTTGGCAGACCTATCCGGTGCTGTGGATCGCCCTTGCCTGGTTGTTGGTGCTGGGTGTGTGGTTCTACGCTTTTGTGGGGCTGGAACGCCTGACACTGGGGCGTCCACCCCGGGCCATTCGGCGCGCTTCACTGGTGTTCGGCAGCGGCCTGGGGCTGATCGCCGTGCTGTTGGCGCTGCTTGGGCGAGTGGAAAATCTCAACCTGCAAAACCCGGTACCGCTGCGCTGGAGCGATGCGTTTTTCTCTGGCAACGGCAAGGTCGCGGCATTGGGCCTGAACCCGGTGCTGTTTTTCTATGACACGCTCAAGGCCGGCCAGGCGCAGTTCGATGAGCCACAGGTGCGTGAACATTACCCAGTGGTTGCCCGCTACCTGGGGGTGGACCGCCCCGATCCGCAGAGCCTGACGTTCGAGCGTGAGCAAACCGCGCAGCCGTACCGCCTGGGCGCAACGCCGAACGTGATGTTTGTGATGCTCGAATCCCTGGGCACCAGTGCGGTCGGCGCATATGGCAACCCTCTAGACCCGACGCCCAACCTCGACCGGCTGGCGACCCAGAGCTGGTTCTTTAAACACTTCTACGTGCCGGTCACTGGCACCGCAAAGACCGTGTGGGCGAGTATCACCGGCGTCCCGGATGTCACGCGCCAGGAAACGGCGACCCGCCATCCCCTGATCACACGCCAGCACACGCTTATCAATGCCTTCACCGATTACCAGAAGCTGTACATGATTGGCGGCAATGCCGGATGGGCGAATATCAATGCCTTGATCCAGCAGAGCATCGACGGCGTGCGCTTGTATGAAGAGCGCCACTGGCAGTCACCTCGAGTCGATGTATGGGGCATTTCCGATCTGGATCTGTTCAAGGAAAGCGACCGGATCCTGCGGGAACTGCCGCGGGACCAGCCCTTTTTTGCCTATGTCCAGACGGCGGGCAATCATCGCCCGTTCACCATTCCTCGGGACAATGACGGTTTCAAGCGCAGTAACCTGTCCCTGGAGCAAGTGCAAACCGCCGGCTCACGCAGTGTCGAGCAGTACAACGCGGTGCGCCTACTGGACTTCAATATCGGCAAGTTGATGGAAATGGCCAAGGCGGGTGGTTACTACGACAACACGATTTTCGTGTTCTTTGGTGACCACAACACCCGTATCAGCCAGATACCCCATATGCCGCCGGCTTTCGAGCAACTGGGCCTGGAAAGCAACCACGTGCCAATGCTGATTCACGCCCCGGGCTTGCTCAAGCCCAGGGTGATCGAGGAGGCGGTGGGGCTGGCGGACCTGTTGCCGACGGTCGCGGGGATGGTGGGCGTTGCGTTCAACAATGGGGCGATGGGGCGCGATATACAGCAACCGGCCCCGGAGGGCGAGCGTGTGGTACCGCTGGTCTTGCGTGAGGGCACTTTCCCGCTGATCGGCGGGGTCACCCAGGATTATCTGTTACAGATGCAGCATGACGGCAGTGCGCCGACCTTGCACGACCTGCGCTCCCTGACCCCCCTGGACAACGTGGCCGGGCAAAACCCCGATGAATTCCAGCGTCTGGTCAAACTGACCCGGGGCCTGCATGAAAGCGCGCGGCTGATGTTGTACCGCAATGTGCGTTGAGGTCCGGCTGCGCGCTATGGCTGGGGCTGGGGCGCCGCGGACGTTTGAGTTGTCGGCGACGGTGGACTCCTAGTAGCTGGTCTGTTTTGGGGGGATCCGAAATCTCCTGTTGCCCCTTAGAAGGAATACTTCGCCGTAACGGTAAAGTTACGTGGGTCGCCAAATACGTCGTACGGGCTCCAGGTCGAGTTGCTGGCGATGCCCTGGTAGTACTTCTTGTCGAAGACGTTATTGATGTTCAGCTGGGTATCCAGATGCTTATTCACCTGGTAGCCCGCCATCAGCCCGACCAGGGCGTAGGCATCCTGTTCGATATGGAATTTGCCGAACACGTTGCTGCCTTTGTTGAACGTCGCGCTCTGGCTATAGAGGTTGGCGCCGATGCGCCATTGGCTCATGTCGCCTTGCAGACGGTAGGTGGTATTGGCCTTGAACATGTGGCGCGGGACGTCGGTGTCGAACAGCGTGCCTTCCTTGCTCTTGTCCGCATCTTTTTCGTACTTGGCCTGGGCGAAGGTGTAGCCAGCAGCCACTTGCCAGTTGGGCGTCAGAGCACCGTTGATCTCCAGTTCCAGGCCCTGGCTGCGTACCTTGCCGGCGGCTTCATAGCAGCTGTAGCTGCCGACGGGGATGATCCGGCAGACGCTGGACTCGGCCACTTCCGCCGCGCGGTTGAGCTGGTCGATCTGGAACAGCGAAGCGCTGGCGTTCAGCGCGCCGCCAAAGTATTCGCCCTTGATACCCACTTCGTAGTTTTCGCCGGTGATCGGCTTGATCCCGTTACCTTCGCCATTCTTCTCGGTCTGGGGCTGGAAGATATCGGTGTAGCTGGCATAGACCGAGTGGTGGTCGTCCAGGTCATAGATAACCCCGGCATAGCGGGTGACGTGGCGCACTTCCTTGGTTTTGCCCGAGGTGTAGTACTGATCGTTGGTCTGGTCATAGATCGAGGTGGCGTCGTACCAGTCCAGGCGTGCGCCGAGAATGACTTTCAGTGGGTCGGCAAGGTTCCAGCGGGTGGTCAGGTAGAGACCTTCCTGATCCACTTTGTCATTGAGGGAGTAAACGTCCGGAACGCTCGGTCTAGCCAGGCCCTTGGGGCTGAAGCCGTTGATGTCGGGCACGCCGACGAACACGTGGCCGCCGGTGGCCTCGGTCTTGAGCTGGCGCTTGCTGGCGCCCACCACCAGTTCATGTTGGCGGCCCAATAGCGAGAAGGGGCCACTGGCAAAAAAGTCATAGGTGGACTGGTCGAAGTCACGGCCCTGGTTGAAGATGCGCTGGCGGTAGGTCGCGTCGTTGTTGCGTTCGAGGACGCCGCCCATCATCTTGAATTCGGACCAGTTTTTTGAGGCGCCCAGGTGCAGGCGCCAATCGTTATCGAAGCGTTGATCGAGTTCGACGAACAGTGTCTTGTTGTTGACGTCCTGGTGCGACCAGCTGTATCCGAAAGTCTTGGAGCGGGAGAAACCCATATGGCTGCCATCCGGATTCACCGGCAAGCCGCCCCAATTGATGTTGTTATTGTCGTTCTGGTCGGACGCCCCCACGGTCAGGGTCGTACTGTCACTCAGGTCGAACTCGCTGATCCCGTAGAACACGCCGCGCTCGCGCCCGGCGTAATCCTGATAGCTGTCCTTGTCGTTGTAGGCGCCGACAAAGCGGCCACGCACGGTGCCGCTGGCATTGACCGGGCCGGAAACGTCCAGTTCGCTGCGGTAGTTGTCCCAACTGCCGGCGCTGCCGGTGATGCTGGCCTGGAACTCCTTGGTGGGACGCTTGCGCACCATGTTGATGGCGGCCGATGGGTTGCCGGCGCCTTGCATCATGCCGGTGGCGCCGCGTACCACTTCGACGCGGTCGTAGGGGGCCAGGTCGGCGGCCGCCACCCAGTCGGCGTTATAGGTGGTGGGCAGGCCATCGAACATCAGGTTGGTGATGGGAAAACCCCGGGCAAAGTACTCGCTGTTGGCCGGGCGCGAGGCCGACAACCGCAGCCCAGGCGTGGCCTGGACGACGTCGTCAAGGCTGCGCATGCCTTGGTCGTCCATGCGCTGGCGGGTGATCACTGTGACCGATTGCGGCGTCTCGCGCAGGGACAATGGCAGCTTGGTCGCGGTCTGCATCGCCCCGGTGGTGTAGGACCCGCTGTTTTCAGTGGTCGACCCAAGGGCCAGGCCGCTGACGGTAGTCGCGCCCAGCTCGACAGCGCCGCTGGCTTGGCTGCGCGGTATCAGCAGGTAGTTGCCGCTGGCATTGCGCGTAACGGCCAGACCACTGTCCACCAGCAGGCGGTCCAGACCCTCATGCACCCCAAAGTCACCCCGCAGCGCCGGCGCGCGCTTGCCCTGCACCAGGGCCGGATCAAAGGGCAGGGTGATCCCGGCCACCTGGGCGAAACTGTTGAGTGACTCTTCCAGCGACCCGGCGGCCAGGTCGTAATGGCGGCTCTCGGCCTGTTCGGCCTGGACGGCAAAGCTGGCCAGCGGCAGGCCAGTCGCGGCGCCCAGCAACAGGCTCTGGAGGGTTAGCGCCAGAACGCTGCGATGCAGGGGGCGAGGGGGAATCAACGCTTGGGACATGAACGGCGAGCTCCTTTCGAATGACGAGGTGTGTTGCCTGTCTGTCGAAGGGCTGGGCAAAACCCGTAAAAGTTTTTGCGATTTTTTCTCATCCGGCTCAACGAGCGACGACACGGGTCCAGAGCGGCGTAAAGCGCTCGATGCGTACCGGCAGCGAATCACTCAGGGCGCTCAAGGCGCGGTCGATGTCATCGAGCTGGAAAACTCCCGAGACCTCTAACTGCGCGATGGCGGGATCGCAGTGCAACCAGCCATGGCGATAACGCGCCAGCTCGGCGCTCAGGTCCCCCAGGTGCATGCGTTTGGCGACCAATTGCCCACGGGTCCAGGCGCTGGCGTTGAGGGTGCTGACCTGGACACGGTGGCTGCCGTTGGCATCAATCAGGTATTCCTCACCGGCGGCAACCAGGACCGGCTCGCCAGCACCTTGAATGGCCACCACGCCATCCTCGACCCGCAGGCGCGTACCCTGTTGCTCGTCACGCACTGCAAAGGCGGTGCCGATGGCCTGTAACTGCGCATGCCGGGTACTGACCCAGAAGCTGCGGCGCCCACCGGGATCGGCGTTGTCCTTGCCGGTATCGATGAAAATCTCGCCACGGCGCAGGGTGATCAGCCGACGCTGGGCGCCCAATTGCACGTCCACCGTACTGGCCGTGTTCAGTTGCAGGCGGGTGCCGTCGCTCAGCAGGAACTGCCGCCGTTCGCCCACCCCGGTGGCATAGTCCGCGCCCCAGGGCACCAGCGTGCTTTCGCGCAGTGACCAGCCGGTAACGCCACAGGCAAGCAGCCCCACCCCCAGCAGTTTGAGGGCCTGGCGCCGGCTGTGATGATTGCCGTTGAGGCGCTCGAGGGTATCCAGGGCCACGGTGCCGGGCAGCGCGGCCAGGCTCTGGAAGGTGGCGTCGCTTTTTTGCAGCGCTTGCCAGACGGTTTCATGCAGTGCATCGGCCTGGCGCCAGCGTTGGCAGGCTTCCAGGACCTCTGGGGTCGCGCCGTTGGACTCGATTCGCACCAGCCAGCCGACCGCTTGGTCCAGCACGTCATCTGGCGCGATCATCGTTGCGCCAGGTAGCAGTGGCGAATGGCAGTGGCCATGTACTTCTCCACCGAGCTGAGACTGATGGCCAGGCGCTCGGCGATCTCCTTGTAGCTGAGGCCCTCGAGCCGCGACATCAGGAACGCCATGCGCACCTTGGGTCGCAGGCCATCGAGCAGTGCGTCGATGCGCACCAGGGTTTCCAACAGGATCAGCTGCGACTCCGGTGACGGCACCCCAGCTTCCGGGAGGTGGGCAATGGCTTGCAGGTAAGCCCGTTCGACTCGCTGGCGCCGCACGCGATCTACCAGCAGCCCGTGAGCCACCGTACTCAACCAGGCTCGTGGCTGACGCAACTCCTGCAACCGCTCCGGCTTGCCGAGGATGTGCACAAAGGTGTCGTGAGCCAGGTCCGCGGCGTTGTCGCCATGGCGCAGCCGCTTGCGCAACCAGTCCAGCAACCAGTCCAGCAACCACGCGTGGTGATCGATGTATAGCGTGCGGATTTCGGCGTGAGGGGCTGAAGGAGTGGATGGCGACGACACGAAAAGCCTCCGCGCGATAACTGGATGCATTTGAGAATTCGTCGCATCTTAGTGTGGGTGTTGGTGTTCAGCAAGCAAAGTTGCTCACAAGCCGGATAAACCAACTGGCGCATTTGCGTGGTGGTGCCTGCACGATCATCCGGCGGATGGGAGCGTTCGTGTCCCTCAAACCCGGTATTACCCACCGCAAGCCCAACCCAGTAAACTGCGGGCCGACGTCGAATCAGGGAGAAGGCGCTCTATGTACATAGGTGAACTGGCCAAGCTGACGGGATGCACGCCCAAAGCCATCCGGCTGTACGAACAACTGGGCCTGCTGACCCCGCAGCGCCGGGGCAGCTACCGGTTGTACACGGCCCATCACCTGACGTTGGTGCAGATGATTCGTCGCGCCCAGGCGGCGGGGTTCAAGCTGGGTGAACTGAGCGAGCTGCTGGCTGCCAAGCAACACCAGGCGCCGTTTCCCCTGGCACTGGCCAATCAGGGCATCGAGGCCAAGCGCCTGGAGTTACAGGCGCAGATCCTGGTTTTACAGGATCGACAGCAGCACCTGACGCAGTTGCAACACCAGATCAACCAGCAATTTGCCCCAGCTTCAGCGGGCCAATAAATGCGTAAACGCCTGGGTGAGGGCGTCCTGCGGCGAGCGCGGCTGGTAACCCAGTTCGTTGACCGCCTTGTCGATGCAATAAAGCTGGCGCACCCCATAAAACATTTGTACCTGGCTGACCAGCAATTCAGCTGGCCGGCCGGTGTAGCGCGCCCGCTGCTCTTGCAACCAGGCGATCAGCAATAACAGGGATTTGGGGGCACGGCGCGGCAATGGGTAGCCAGGGCTAAGGCTGTCGAGGGCCTCGATCACCCGCGCCAGTGATGAGGCCTGTTGATTGGCCAGTATGTAGCGCTGGCCAGGCCGGCCTTTTTCCGCCGCGCGGATCAGCCCATCGGCCACGTCGCGTACATCGACAAAGTTGAAATGAAAGTTCGGGTCCAGCACCAACTTGCGCGCCAGCACGGCCGCCAGAAAGCCCATGGTGTCGGTAAGCCGTGTGGCATGGGGGCCGATAATTGCCGAGGGCAACACGCTGACCAGGGGTAGGTCATAGGCCTGGGCGGTTTCCCAGGCCGTGCGCTCAGAGAGGATTTTTGATCGGTAGTAGGGGTTTTGCCCATCAGTGTTCCAGCTGTTCTCATCCAGGCGCTGGCCGTTATGCCCCACCGCAGCCACTGAGCTGACATAGACCACCCGTCGAACCCCGGCCTCGGCGGCGGCACGCAGGACATTGCGCGTACCCTGCACATTGACCTCGACAATTTCGGCCTGTGGATCCTTCGCCCAGTGTTTGAACACCGCCGCCACTTGGTACAGCACATCCACCCCTTGCAGGGCTTGGCGCAAGGATTGGGGGTCTTGCAGTTCGGCGCGCACTACCTGGCAGTCGAGCCCCGCCAGGGCGGCACTTCGATCCGGGTCACGGACCCCGGCGCGCACGCGTTGCCCACGGGCGATCAGCGCCCGCACCAGGGTGTTGCCCAAATGCCCATTGGCACCGGTGACCATCGATAACGTATTCATGGGTTGCCTTATCCGCTGACGATGAAACTGAAGTAGATAGGGCAGGGTAGAGCTTGTCCCAAGGGACAGAGTCAAGTGCGATGGTTATGTGAGGCGGCGCAGGTTTGAATACGCCTGCAGCCACCCACATTTGCACCGCAGGTAACTGGCCCTCTAAGTAGATCTCAAGTATCGATAAAGTGTCTGGCGGCTTATTTCAAAATCACGCGCTAGTTTGGATTTACTTTCTCCAGTGCCGGCGCGGTCAATTAAACTTACAACCTGATTGTCAGACAGTTTTTTCTTTCGGCCTCTATAAGCCCCACGCATTTTTGCGCTGGCAATGCCTATTGCCTGTTTTTCCCTCGTTGCTGCGCGCTCGAACTCTGCGATCAGTTCCATTACCGCAATGATGGGTTCCATGACTTCAAGGCAGTCATGCCGAAAGACCAGGTTTTCGTTCAAAAACTCCAGGGTTACCTGCTTTTCAATCAGCCGGCGAGTGATGGTGCACAGTTGCTCGGTGCTTGAGGTGAGCGATGTCATGCTGTCGACCACCACAGTGTCCCCGCACTGTGTGTAGCGAATCAGCCTTTCCAGGCCAGGGCGATTCGCGGCATGGTCTGCAGGGTCATCGCAAAACACTGCGTCAAATACATCATGGCTCGTTTTTTTCTCCGCGCTACCCTCGGATTCTTGTAGAGAGAGCCGAAAATATTTGATGCGATGCAATCTCATGGTGCCTCCTTGGCAATACTTGTACGCAGTTATTTTATCCTTGTACAAACTGTAACTAAATTATTAAAAATTACACAAATGCCTGTAACACTAAGCTCGCCCAAAATACACAGTTGCAAAGAACTGAACTTGTCTTATCATTTTGAAGCTTGGAATGATCCTAACAAGTTTTTCGAAAGCAGTCGATTTCATATTTATTGAGTGGCGCGAGTGAGTTTTCCCAATAAATTTGAATGCCTGCTGTTTATCGCTCAAACAATTGACTTGACCGGCTTGACGAAGCTGGTAATTCCCCGACGCAAACAGAGGATGAATGGATGAAAGTCTTGGAAGACACCAGCGGAATTGACCGCCAAAGTACCGATCAGGAAAAGATTGATAATGTCACCCGGCGAATTACCGAACATGGGAACTACCTGCGCAAGCGCTACCCGATCCTGCAGCATCAGGATGCTTTGGGGGCGGGTGTCATGGTGTTTTCCCTGGTCGGGATGGCGGTCACGGGAGGGCTCTACATCAAGGGTTTTATCCCGGGGTGGATGTGTATTTTCATCAATGCTCTACTGACTTCGTTTATCCATGAAATCGAACATGACTTGATTCATCGGCTTTATTTCCGAAAACAACCCCTGGCCCATAATGCCATGATGTTTTTTTGCTGGTTGGCTCGACCGGGAATGCCCAGCCCTTGGCTAAGGCGCAGTCTGCACTTTCATCACCATAAAGAGTCCGGAACTGATTCGGATGTGGAAGCCTGGATTACCACCAGCGGTAGCCCTTGGGGAATGCTCCGGTTATTGAAACTGATGGATGGGTTTGTATTTGGTTTCCTGAATGCGGTTTTTGCTCCGGGGTGGCGGCAAAAGGTAAGATTGTTAGGCAAGATTATTCGACTCAATACACCTTTCGGGCTTTTGTACTGGGGGTGCTGGTATGTGTTCCTCGGTTACCACCTGTATGTCTGGTTTGGTTCAATCGTGGGAGAGGAGGTTAATAGTTCTGCTACGACATTGGCGTTAATGGAAGTCGTCAATAGCGTAGTCGTTATTCTGATCGCTCCCAATCTTATAAGGCAGTTCTGCCTGTTCTTTATCAGCTCCAATATGCACTACTATGGTGATGTTGCCCCGCGTAATGCATTACAACAAACCCAGGTAATGAACCCTTGGTGGTTGTGGCCGTTCCAGATGTTCTGCTTTAACTTCGGCAGTACTCACAGTATTCACCACTTTGTTGTGCGAGACCCATTCTACCTGCGTCAGATGACGGCCCCTTATGCGCATAAAGTCATGGCGCAGGCAGGTGTCAGATTCAATGACTTCGGCACCTATAAACGCGCGAACCGTTTTTCAATGGACCACTCTCAAACGCGTTCGCGGGGTTGAATGTTCCACGCACATTAAATGGTTGGGTTCGCGAGAATAACGTTGCTTTAGTAATGGCCGGCCAGGCAGCAGGATCGTTCCTGCCGCCTGGCAAACCAAGGGCAGCACTTCAAATACCAGGAGTCTGATGCATGAAAGCGCAAGGGATATGTGCCAAGCAGTTTGAAGCGGTCCAGCAAGCCTTCGAGGACATGTTTGATGATCCACAAGAGCGTGGCGCCGGGCTCTGCGTGCAAGTAGATGGAGAGAGGGTTATCGACCTGTGGGCCGGTATGGCGGACCAGGAGGGCGCCAAGCCTTGGAGGCGCGATACCCTGGCCAATACGTTTTGCGTGGTAAAACCCTATGTCGCGGTGGCTGTGCTGATGTTGGTCGAGCAGGGCAAGCTGGAGCTGGATGCGCCGGTGGCCCGTTACTGGCCCGAGTTCGCCCAAAGTGGCAAAGCCAAGGTGACCTTGCGCCAGGTGATGAACCACACTGCGGGCCTGCCGGCGCTGCGAGCCCCCGACCATAACCCCATGATGTTTGACTGGGACCATATGATACGGGTCCTGGAGGCCGAGCCGCTGTGGTGGGAGCCGGGCACAGACCTGGGGTATGGCACCACCACCTTCGGCTGGATTCTCGGCGAGTTGATTCGCAGGGTGGACGGGCGCGATGCCTGTGTCTTTATCCACGAAGAGATTCTGGACCCCCATGACCTCGACGTTCACCTTGGCGTGGACGAAAAGCACTTTCACCGTATCGCTCGTTTCGTCAATGCCACAGGCCGGGTCGGTGATCCCTACTCACAAGCGTTGCGGACCGTTCTGAAAAACCAGCCATTGCATATCGCGACATTTGCCTTCACCAACCCCGGCATGGTGCCTAGGCGCACCAATGACCCTCGCTGGTGGGCGTATCGGCAACCGGCGATATGTGGACACGGCACCGCTCACGGCCTGGCCGGTTTCTATAGCGCCTTGCTGGCGGGAAATTTTATCGGTCGCGAACTGCTCAACGAGTTCACCCAAGAGCACAGTCACGGCATGGACCGGACATGGATGCGCCCAATGCGTTATGGATTAGGTTGCATGCTGGAGCAGCAAATCGATCCGACGGCTTCGCTGGCCATGGGCCCCAATGCCTTTGGCCATCTTGGGCTTGGCGGTCCGGTGAGTTTCGCCGACCCCGAAAGTCGAGTGAGCTTTGGTTTTGTCACTACGACTTCGGGTAGCCATACGATGATTGATCCCCGTCCTGGCCGGCTATCGGCACTTGTTTATGCGGCGCTTTGAAGGGGGTTAATGCTCACCCGTGCTTGATCTTTCAACTGGCGCAGAGGCGTTCATCGTGCAAGCGCCAGCGTGCTGGCCTTGCCCGGCAGGATGAGCGCCGCACCTATCAAGCCGAGCACGACCATGCACGCGGACACCAGAATGGCATAGCTAAAGCCCTGTACCGAGCTTCCTCCGCCGGCCAGCACTGCAATGCTCACGGCCACACCCACAGCCAGGCCCACCGCAGAGCCGACTTCCTGGGTCGTGGTCAGCATGCCTCCCGCCAGCCCGTGATCCACTTCAGCCACGCCCTCGATACCGGCCACGGTCCACGCCGGAAACGCGATGCCATAACCCACGCCTGCCAACACCGTGCCGGGGAGGATGGAGAGGGCCCAGGACGTATCCACGGCCAACGACATGCCCAGCAGCGCGAGGCCGGCAATGAACAGGGTCATGCCGCCGAGAATGACTGGCTTGGTGTCTACCCTGGCAATCAGTGCCGGCCCGGCCCAGGCGCTGGAGAGGGTGAAGGCGACCGCCATCGGGAGCAGCCCAAGGCCGGTCTGGGTGGCCGTAAAACCGAGAATTTCCTGCATATACAGCGCAACCACGACAAACGTCGGCCCCAGTGCCGTGTTCGCCAACAGCGACACCAGGTTCGCGCCGCCCGTCAGGCGCCTGCAGAAAATCGGAAGGGGCATCAACGGGTATTCGACTTTGCTTTCGACCCAGACGAACAAGGCCAGTAGCCCCATGGCCAAAGCAATCAACCCATAGGTGACGGGAGACGAAAGGCCGACATGCTCGCTGTTGGCAAACGCGAACACCAGTGTTGCGGCCCCCGCAGCGACCAGAATCGCTCCGCCTAGGTCCAGGCGCCTTGCGCCCATTGCCGCATCGCGTTGGCCCACCGGCAGGTTGCCTGCCAGGGCTATCACCAACATACCCACGGGCACGTTGATCCACAGCACCCAACGCCAGCCCATGAGGTCGGTGATCATCCCGCCGAGGATCAGGCCTGCGACGAATCCGCTCGCAGCCACCGCAGTCCAGGCACCCAGGGCTCGATTGCGTGAGGCCTGATCGGGGAAAAGCGCCAGTAGCAACGAAAACGCGGCGGGCGAAAATAAAGCTGCGCCAAAGCCTTGCATGGCCCGAGTGGCGATCAGCATGGCAGGGGTCTGTGAGAAGCCGCCGAGCAGGGAGCCCAGGGTAAAGATCATCAACCCGAGCAGGAACACCCGCCGGCGACCAAACATATCGGCGGCGCGTCCCCCCAACAGCAAAAAGCCTGCAATGGCGACGCCGTACGCGTTGATGACCCACTGCAAGGCGCCGGGCGTAAAGCCCAGGCTTTCCTGGATCTGCGGCAAAGGGATCATGGTGATGGAGAAGTCGAGCAGGGCGACGAATTGCGTCGTGCACAACAAGATGAGGCAGAGCCGCCAACGAGGGTGATTCATGGGGGTATCCTGATTGATATAGTTTTTCTAATGATGTTTAACTTCGCTAAACAAGGCTTATCATCAGACCCCCGTCGGCACAGTGGAAACGATCCTTTTTAGTCGCTGAATTTAGGAAAACTAAACATCATGGCCACATCCCTTCCTTATCTGGCGTTACGTACCTTCGTTGAGGTAGGCCAGCGCGGCAGTATCAAGGCGGCTGCCCAGGCCCTGAGCGTCACATCGGGCGCGGTCAGCCAACAGATTCGGCTTTTAGAGGATCGGGTAGGCATGCCGCTCTTCACCCGTGAGCGCAGCGGCTTGCGTCTTACTGAGGCCGGGGCCAGCGTGCATCCCGCCTTGCTCCAGGCGTTCGAACAGATCCAGGAGACGCTGCTGTCGCTGGAACAAGCCAAATCCTGGCAAACCCTGACGGTCAGTACCGTTGCTACGTTCGCGGCGTCGTGGCTGGTGCCGCGCCTGGGCCGTTTCAACCAGCGATATCCACACATCGAAGTGCGGGTCGAAGCGACGTCCGCCATCGCGGACATGCGCCGGGATCGAGTCGACGTTGCATTACGCCATGGGCTTGGGGTCTATCCCAACCTGCACGTCACGCACTTGATGGCGCCGGTATTGGTACCGGTGGCCAGCCCGGCCCTGGTGCCCGCAAACGTTGTGCTCACGCAGCCGCAGGATTGCCTCGAATACCCCCTGTTGCACGACGCTGACCGCGCAGATTGGCCCTTATGGCTTTCGGCCCATGGCGTCGGCAACGATCCACGTGCCGAACGTGGGAGCGCTTTGGAAGATGACTTCCTGCTTATTCGCGCAGCAGAAGCCGGGCAGGGGCTCGCCCTGGTGCCAGTGGAATATGCGAAAGAGGAAATTGCGGCGGGCCGCCTCGTGCAAGTTTTGGACAAGCCTTGGCCTGCACGATTTGCCTACTACGTCGTGACCCGGCCGGAGGCGATGCAACGTGACGAGGTCAAGGCGTTTGTGGAGTGGGTTATCGAAGAGGCCCAGGGCACTACATAGTCCCAAGCCAAGGGGCCACGAGGCGCAAAAGTATAAATCAGCGGCTGTTTTCGGCGTTGCGTTCACAACCCGGCACTTGAGGATAAGGTCGACAAACCAGCACCCTATCTTCCTTCGGTTCAAAGCCCCCATCGCCCAAGCTCAGGCCTGCGCTCGTCAAGTAACAGCGCAGGTGCCATCGCGCTCGCGATGTTCAGCAAATGCATGTCGGTAAATACCGGGGATAGCAACTGCACGCCAATCGGCATCTGTGCTTCGTCGAATCCGGCGGGGAGGGCGATTGCCGGCGTGCCGAGGTAGTTACTGGCTCGACTGAACTTGCCAATACTGGCGTGATCAGCGTCCTGGTCATCAAGGGGCAGGGCCCCATGGCCACTGACAGGCATCAATAGAGCCCCGGATGAGCCGATCGCTCGGGTGAATGCCTCGGCTGCGTATGCACGCTGTGCAACGGCGCTTTCGTAGGCGTCACGGCTGATATCGGCGCCGGCAAGGATTCGATTGCGTATAACCTTCCAGAGCAGCTGTTCGGGGTCATGTGCAAGGTGACCAAACTCGCGATACCCCTCATAAGCAATGATCATCGAGTTGCACTCGGAAAGCCGACCGATCGCTAACTCATCATCTGGAACCCAGTACTCCAGCGTCCAGCCGGCCGTGTCCAGTTTGGCCAAGGCTTGATCCCATACCCTGCGGGCGCCAATGGACAGGGCACAGGGGAACGCACTCTGGTCCAGTACCAACACTGTGCCCGGCTGGGGTTGCACCAGCTCACTTGCAAGTTCAGCCTGAACGTTCAACCCATTGTCCGTAGAGGGGCTGGCAAGGATGGCGGTAAGTGTGTGGGCATCGTAAACGTCGCGGGCGATTGGGCCCAGCACGTCCAGGCTGGGAGCGAGTGGCACGACACCGTCCAGGCTGATGAGCCCGCTGGACGGTTTGAAGCCGACCAAGTGATTTAACGATGCGGGAGCCCGTATCGATCCACCGGTATCACCACCCACTGCAATCGGGACCAGGCCTGCTGCAACAGCAACCGCCGCGCCTGAAGAGGAACCGCCCGGCGCGCGATGCAGCTTGGCGTCCCAGGGGTTCCAGGGCGTGCCTCGGGTCGGATTCTGCCCGGATAAACCGAAGGCAAATTCGGTCATCTGGGTCTTGCCCACGATCACCATGCCGGCCGCTTGTAATCGTTGCGCGACGGTGCTGGTCACGGCGCTGATCGTGGTCAGACGGCTCAACGAACCTGCCGACGCCAGGGTGTTGGCGATCTCGATATTGTCCTTGATGGCAACCGGTACGCCATGCAAGGGGCTCAATGTGTGTCCGGTATCGAGCGCGCGGTCGGCGGCATCGGCTGCCGCCAGGGCCTGCTCGGCGAAGACTACGGTGAAGGCGTTAAGCGCACTGCTGCAAGCAATACGGTCCAGAAAGTACTGCGTGACCGCGCGTGAGGTGGTCTGCCGGGTAGCGATCAGATGGGCAATCTGCAGGGCAGTCTGGAAACAAAGGGCTTCGGATGGTTCGCGCATAATTTCTATCTAAGATATGTGGGTCGGTATCCCCGTGTTCGACCGTCGTTCACGGGGATCGCATCGCGTTGTTCGAGCCAGTGGCTATTTCAGTGGTTTCCCGGCTGTTTCTGGCATTTTGATGAACGTAATCAGGGTGAGCGCGGCGCCTGCGAGCACGTAATAGAAGAACCAGCTCTCTTGACCGTGGCTCTGCAGCCAGGTCAGCAGATAAGGCGTGGTACCGCCGAGCAATGCCACCATCAGGTTGTAGGGCGCACCAATGCCGACGGCGCGAACGCTGCTGGGGAATTGTTCAGACATGATTGCGGGCGCAATCGAGGTATAAAGCGCGTAGAGCAACAGGCCGAACAACTCCACCATCAGGATCGATGAGAACGTCGGCTGCATGCTGGTGATAATCGGGTAGAAGAACAGCAGGTAACCCAGGGCAAAAACGATCAGTTGCGGCTTGCGCCCGAACTTGTCCGAGAGCATGCCGAAGAGTGGGTGCACGAGCATGAACGCGACCATTGCCACCGTATTCGCCGCAAAGGCTGTGGAGGACTCCACGTGCAGTGCTCGGATGGCATAGGTCGGGATGTAGATGACGAACAGGTAAAAGGCAAAGGTGCTGAGGATCGAAAAGCCCACGATCCGCAGGGTTTCGCGCGGATAATCACGCAGCAGGGTGCGCAGCGGTTGCTTCTCTACCTTCTTGGTTTTTTGCGTTGAGGCTTGCGCTTCAGGCACCGACATGCGCAGCCAAATGCCTGCGATACCGCCCAAGGCGCCGAGCAAGAACGGAATGCGCCAGCCGAACTCCCTCATCTGCTCGTCGGTGAGGACGGTGGTCAGTGCCCAGCCAATCGCCGAAGCGGTCAGAATGCCCGCAGCGGAACTAAAGAATACAAAGCTCGAAAAGAAGCCGCGACGGTGGTCTGGCGCCAACTCGGCAAGGTAAGTAGAGGCTGACGCGTATTCGCCGCCCAGCGACAAGCCTTGCATCAGTCGCGCGATCACCAGCAAAACCGGCGCCAGCAGGCCGATCTGCTCGTAGGTGGGGGTTATGCCGATCATCAGGGAGCCGCCGGCCATCAGCATGATGGTGACGCCCAGCGCTGATTTGCGGCCATAGCGATCAGAGTAGATCCCCAGGGCCCAGCCACCGATGGGACGCATGAAGAAACCTACGGCGAAAATAGCGAAAGTCGCTAGCAATGACGCCGTTTCGTCAGTTTTCGGAAAGAATTGGGTAGAAAAGAACACCGCGAACGACGCATAGATCGTCCAGTCAAACCACTCCACCGCATTGCCAATGCTGCCAGCAGCAATTTTGCGCGCGGTTGATACCTGCGGCTTTGCCGCGTGGGACGTTTGAGTCGCATAATTCATTGGCTTGTGCCTTTGGGTTTGAATTGTAATTATTTTTAGACATGTGCGGCCTTGTTTTGTTTTAATTTAGCCACTTGAGCGAAGGTATTGTAAGAATATGGTCTCGTCAACCGTTGATACGGATGAAAAAAGACATGTTGCGCTGGATGAAACGGATCTGGCCTGCCTAATTGCACTGCAAGCCAACCCTCGTGGCACCTGGCGGGATCTGAGTGCCTGCTGCGATGTGGCGGAGCGTACGCTGTCGCGGCGCCTGCAACGCTTGATGGACAGTGGTTATATCCGGGTCATCGGCGAGCTCGATCCGGTTGTCGTCGGCAGCGGCCCGGTGCTGCATGCATGGATCCGGGTAGCCGACGGGCGCCAGCGGGAAGTGGCGGAGCATCTGGCGCAGTTGCCGCAGACCCAGGTGGTCATGGCGACAACGGGAGAGTTCGACATCTTCACCGAGATCAACTTACCCAGTGTGGAAGCGCTTTCTGACATGGTGGTGCAGGAGTTGCCGCTGGTGCCGGGGGTAAGGCAGGTGCAAACGCAAGTGGTACTCAGATCGTTCAGGCGAGCCAGTCGCTGGCGTATCGATGGTTCGGTGCCGACTGAGCCGGTGCTGGCCGGGCCGGTAAGCCTGAGTGCTGACGAAATGCGGCTACTGGGCGCGTTAATGCTCGATGGAAGGGCCAGCCTGGGCGTGCTTGCTGAAACCTGCGGCGTCAGTGAGCCCAAGGTCCAGCGCATGCTAAGTGGGCTGGTCGACAGTAATGCCCTGACATTTCGCGTGGAACTGGAGCCTCTGTTGGTGGGCTACGGGGTCGAGGCGATTGTGTCGCTCCAAACCCGACCGGGTGCGGCAGAGGGTATTGCCCAGGCGCTGGCAAAGGATGAACACACGCGTTGCCTGTTTGGTACCAGTGGTGGTTCGCAGTTGTTTTGGCATGTCTTGTGTCGTGATATTCATGACTTGTGGAGCGTCTCAACCACGCGGATGGGCGCCTTGGAGGGGATCATTTCTTGTGAGACCAATACGGTGGTAAGAGCCTACAAAAGAGCGGGGCGCGTGCGTCGAGGGCTTATGGTTGAGTAGTGTTGCGGCCCATCGACAAGGAGTTTGTATGCAACGGGTGATGATTGTGGGCCAACCTGGGTCTGGCAAAAGCACGTTGGCGCGTAAGCTTGGCCAGTGCACCGGATTGCCAGTGGTTCATATCGACACTATCCACTGGCAGCCAGGATGGGTTGAACGAACCTGGGACGAGAAGACGCGGCTTTGTCTTGAGGTCGAGGCCCGCGATAACTGGATATTCGAGGGTGGCCATTCAGCCACGTGGGACAACCGAGTGGCCCGTGCAGATCTTCTGATCTGGATTGATCGTTCAGCGCCGCTTCGATTCTTGCGCGTCCTGCTCAGAGCGCTGCTCCATCGCGGGAAGTCTCGGCCTGACTTGCCCGAGAACTGCCCCGAAATGCTGGCGAACCTGCCGGAGTTTTTTGCATTCATGTGGCGGACGAAAAAATCAGCGCGGGCAAAGATGCAGCACCTCGTGGCAACTGCACCAGCCGCTTGCCGTGTGGTTCATCTGCGGTCCAATCGGGACACCAGGATTTTTCTCGCAAGCATTGGAAGTTCGACTGGCCCGGCTCCGCGAGATTGATCGGCGCTTACCTGATTGTCACGGTGACTTTGCCTCTCGATCTGCCCTGTTCGACGTACCGCAGCGCCTCTGCTATGGACTCAAAAGGGAACGTTCGGTCAATGACCGGCTTGATGACACCTGTCTCGATAAGCGAAGTGATTTTCTGCAGTTGTGTCCCGTTGGCACGCATAAACAAAAATGCATAGTTCACCCCCTGTTTGCGCGCTTTCCTGCGAATGCCGCTGCTCAGCAGGCGCATCACTTGCCCCAGCACCCAGGACAAGCCTTGCGCTTGGGCAAATTGCGCAGTCGGCGGCCCCGAAAGGGAAATAAGCTGTCCGCCCGGCTTGAGCACCTTGAGCGACTTATCCAGTAGCGCGGTGCCGAGGCTGTGCAACACCACGTCGAAATCGCGCAACTCGTGTGCAAAATCCTCATGTGTGTAATCAATCACCACATCCGCCCCGAGTGCTTTCACCCATTGGACGTTCGCCGTGCTGGTGGTGGTCGCGACGAAGGCCCCGAGGTGTTTGGCAAGTTGAATGGCCAGCGTGCCAACACCGCCGGATCCGGCATGAATCAGCACCTTTTGGCCTTTTTTCAGTTGGGCGGTCTCGACCAGCGCCTGACAGGCCGTCAAGGCGGCCAAGGGGATGGACGCCGCTTGGGCCATGTCCAGGTTCGCCGGCTTTAGCGCGAGGGCGTTTTCGTCCACGGCGATCAGTTCGGCAAACGTCCCGATCCGCGCCTCCGGGGGACGTGCGTAGACTTCGTCGCCCGGCTTGAATCGCTCCACCGCCGCGCCTGTGCGAATGACCACTCCGGCCAGGTCGTTGCCCAGTACCAATGGAAAGGTATAGGGCAGGATCAGTTTGAAGTCCCCCGTTTTAATCTTCGAGTCCAACGGGTTCACGCTTGTCGCATGCACCTGGATCAGCACGTCGTGCACACCCACCGCAGGGTCAGGCATGTCGCCAATCATTGCGCTCTGCTTGCCGTAGCGTTCGATAAAAAATGCCTTCATGTTGCAGCTGCCCTTGTCGGTGGATCGAGAGTGGGGTGAGGCCGGCCGGCTCGATAATCGTCAGACTTGCGTCAAATAGCGTTGCGCCACGGCGGACTGCCTGATTTGCGACAAAAGGACCTGACGTGCGGTTTGCAGGGCATCCCAGCGCTCGCCTTCCTGTAGCGCGGGAATGGTCACCGGTTCGCGACGATCGAAGCCGACCAGCGCCGCATCGACCAAATCACCCACTTCCATGATTTCGCTCAAGGTATTGATGTCGATACCGGCGCGGTCCCAGATCTCTGTGCGGGTGGCGGCTGGCAATACGGCTTGCACGTAAACCCCCTGAGGCGAAAGCTCCAGGCTCAGGCCTTGGGAAAGGAACAGCACAAACGCCTTGGTCGCCCCATAGACCGACATGCCGAACTCCGGTGCCAGCCCCACCACGGAGCCGATATTGATGATCGCGCCTTCACCTGCTTTGGCCAGGCGTGGTGCGATGGCGCTGGCCAACCGCACCAGCGCGGTGGTGTTGAGGGCCACCAGTTGCGCAACGCTATCCGTGCTTTGCTCGATGAACGTGCCGGACTGTGCGGCGCCGGCATTGTTGACGAGGATGCCAATGCGCGCGTCATCACGCAGGCGCGCTTCGACGGTGTGCAGGTCGCTGAGTTGAGTCAGGTCGGCCTGAAGCACTTCAATGGCGACGCTGTGTTCTCCACGCAACGTCGCAGCCAGCGTTTCCAGGCGCGAATGGTCGCGGGCGACCAACACCAGGTCGTGCCCGCGTTGGGCGAAACGCTCGGCGTAAACCGCGCCGATGCCAGTGGACGCGCCAGTGATAAGAACGGTAGGGCGAGTAGTCATGATGTGGGCTCTTGGTCTGGAATATGGATTGGGATTGCTGCAGCGATAAACCTGATTCGGTGGGCATATCGCTGGCATTTAGGATGATGATCGGAATCTAAGCTGTCAACAGTTTTGATTATGATCAGCATCTATGTATGATCGGCTGATGAATTTCAGCGGTGCAGAGGTATCGAATATGCGAGTGTCCAAGGTCCAGGCCCAGGCAAATCGGGAGCACATTGTCGAAACGGCCTCAAAGGTGTTTCGCGAGCGCGGTTTTGATGGTGTCGGCGTGGCCGACCTGATGGCCGCCGCCGGTTTTACCCACGGCGGTTTCTACAAACATTTTGGCTCGAAGGCTGACCTGATGGCGCAAGCGTCGGCCAACAGTCTCGCGCAGTCATTGGCCAGCGCCGAAGCCATGAGCGTGAAGGATTTCATTGACGTGTACGTGTCCAGGGAGCATCGCGACGGACGCTCCACGGGTTGCACCATGGCAGCGTTGTGCGGTGACGCGGCGCGTCAGTCCACCGAGTTGAAATCGGCCTTCGCTGAAGGTATCGAGCACATGTTGCAAACGCTCGGTGAAAAATACCCGATCGGGCCGGATGCGGCGCCGGGGGAGGCGAGGGCGAAGATGATCGACCTGCTGGCGCGCGCGGTCGGTGCGATCATGTTGTCGCGCGCCTGTCCTGACGACTCGGCGTTGGCCGATGAAATTCTGGCGGTATGTCACACGCAAATGAGCGAATCATTACCTATTCAGTCGTAGGCTCATTTCGTCTTTGGCCCATACCTTTCAAAAACAGCTGTTTGGCCAATTGCCCTGAATTAAGGGCCAGTACTGACCTGTGGCGAGCGGGCTTGCCCCGCGCTGGGCGGCGAAGCCGCCCCAATAGCCTCACCACGGTCTGCCAGATATACCGAGGTGGCTGGTTTTGGGGCTGCTACGCAACCCAGCGGGGGACAAGCCCCCTAGCCACAGGGGGGTTAACAGCTGGCTTTTCGTGGCGAGCGGGCTTGCCCCGCGCTGGGCGGCGAAGCCGCCCCAATAGCCTCACCACGGTCTGCCAGATATACCGAGGTGGCTGGTTTTGGGGTTGCTACGCAACCCAGCGGGGGACAAGCCCCCTAGCCACAGGGGGGTGAACAGCTGGCTTTTCGTGGCGAGCGGGCTTGCCCCGCGCTGGGCGGCGAAGCCGCCCCAATAGCCTCACCACGGTCTGCCAGATATACCAAGGTGGCTGGTTTTGGGTCTGCGTTGCAGCCCAGCGGGGGACAAGCCCCCTAGCCACAGGGGGGTTAACAGCTGGCTTTTCGTGGCGAGCGGGCTTGCCCCGCGCTGGGCGGCGAAGCCGCCCCAATAGCCTCACCACGGTCTGCCAGGTATACCGAGGTGGCTGTTTTCGGGGCTGCTACGCAACCCAGCGGGGGACTCCCTCTCCGCAAGTCGGCATCGGCCAACACGTATCAAGACGTGTCGCCATGCAGTCGGTGGCCCGCAGCCTGATGCCCGGGCTAGTGCGCATTATCAAGCCGCAATCAGTCCACCATACCTCCAGGGTATCCCTTTAGACCTTATCCATATTGGACGCTCGCCACGCCACGCCTCAGCCTGAGGCCAATAACTATAAAGAGGCGCACCATGACCGTGCTATTGAGTGAGCGCAGCCAGATTTTCCAGGGTGCCGATGCCTATGCCGTGTCGGATTACGTCAATCAGCATGTGGGCAGCCACTGTATCCGCCTGCCGCCCAAGGGCCGGCCCATGGCGAGTATCAGCCACCGGACTTTTTCCAGCCTGGACTTGTGCCGTATCAGCTACGGCGCGCCGGTGCAGGTCACGTCGGTGGCGCTGGAAACCATTTACCATCTGCAGATCCTGCTGACAGGCCACTGCCGCTCCAATTCCCGGGGTGAGGAGCTTATCTTCGGGCCGGGCGAGATCTTGCTGATCAATCCCGATGACCCGGTGGACCTGACCTATTCCGCCGATTGCGAGAAATTCATCATCAAGTTGCCGGTGCGCCTGCTGGAAAACGCTTGCCTGGCGCAGCACTGGACACTGCCCCAGGCGGGTATCCGGTTTGCCGCGGCGCGCCATGCGTTGAGTGAAATGGACGGCTTCCTACAGTTGCTCGGGTTGATCTGTCACGAGGCGGAAAACGCCGCCGAGCCGCAAGTACAAGGCCTGTACGAGCGGATCGTGGCCAATAAGCTGTTGGCGCTGTTGGCCAGTAACGTGTTGCGGGTGGTGCCCCAGGCGGGTCAAGGCGGCGGCTTCGAGGCGGTGCGCGAGTTTATCGAGGAGCACTTGAGCGAAGACATCAGCATCGAGCAACTGATGGCCGTGGCCAAGGTCAGCGAGCGTTCGCTGTATAGCCTGTTCGAGCGTCAGGTCGGCCTGTCGCCCCGTGACTATGTGCGTCGGCGCAAGTTGGAACGGGTGCATGCGCGCCTGCAACTGACCAGCGCGCGTAGCGTGACCGAGGTGGCGCTGGACCATGGCTTTGTGCACTTGGGGCGTTTTTCCGAGGCCTATCGCAAACGCTTTGGCGAGCTGCCTTCGCAGACCTGGAAGCGCTATCGCTGAGCCGCTTGCGCCAGCCGGATACAGATTTGCAGGAAGTGGATATTGGGGCAGGGGACGAACACGTACGGTGAGGGCGCCTGATACAAGAACAACGGAGGGCCTGCCCCATGACCAGTACACTCGACCGCCTCGCCGTACAACTGCGCGAGTCCGTCCAGGAAGACCCCGCGACCGGGGTGTTTCGCTGCCGCCGCGACATTTTTACCGACCCCGACCTGTTTGCCCTCGAGATCAAGCACATCTTCGAAGGCGGTTGGATCTACCTGGCCCATGAAAGCCAAGTGGCCGAGATCAACGACTACTACACCACCTGGATCGGCCGCCAACCGGTGGTCATCACCCGCGACAAGCAGGGCACCCTGCATGGCCTGGTCAACGCCTGTGCCCACCGTGGCGCCATGCTGTGCCGGCGCAAACAGGGGAACAAAGGCTCATTCACCTGCCCATTCCACGGCTGGACGTTCAGCAACGCCGGCAAGCTGCTCAAGGTCAAGGACGGGAAGACCGGCGCCTACCCGGACAGCTTCGACTGCGAGGGTTCCCACGACCTCAAGCGCCTGGCGCGCTTTGAAAACTACCGCGGCTTTTTGTTCGGCAGCCTCAGCGAGGCGGTGCCGGAACTGAGCGAGTACCTGGGCGAAACCCGAGTCATCATCGACCAGATGGTCGACCAGGCGCCCCTGGGCCTGGAGGTGCTGCGCGGCAGTTCGTCCTATGTCTACGACGGCAACTGGAAGCTGCAGATCGAGAACGGCGCCGATGGCTACCACGTCAGCTCCGTGCACTGGAACTACTCGGCAACCATGGGCCGGCGCAATTACGAGGCCGAAGGCACGCGCACCGTCGATGCCAATGGCTGGTCGAAAAGCCTGGGCGGGGTCTACGCCTTCGATCATGGGCATATCCTGCTGTGGACGCGCCTGCTCAACCCCGAGGTGCGGCCGGTACATGCCCACCGCGCGGCATTGGCCGAGCGCCTGGGCCAGGAACGCGCCGACTTTATCGTCGACCAGACCCGCAACCTGTGCCTCTACCCCAATGTGTACCTGATGGACCAGTTCTCCACGCAGATCCGCGTGGTGCGGCCGCTGGCGGTGGACAAAACCGAGGTGACGATCTATTGCATGGCGCCGATTGGCGAAAGCCCCCAGGAGCGGGCGACGCGGATCCGTCAGTACGAAGACTTCTTCAACGTCAGCGGCATGGGCACTCCAGATGACCTGGAAGAGTTCCGTGCCTGCCAGACCGGCTACCAGGGCGCGAGCACCTTGTGGAATGACCTGAGCCGGGGTGCCAAGCAGTGGGTCGAGGGGGCGGACGACAACGCCAGGGCCATGGGCATGCAGCCGCAACTGAGCGGGGTGAAGACCGAAGACGAAGGCTTGTTCGTACGCCAGCATGCGCATTGGGCCCAGAGCCTGCAGCGCGCGATCGAGCGTGAACAGCAAGGCCTGATCGCCAGCGACCGGGAGGTGCAGCTATGAGCCTGTCCCGTGAGCGCCTGCTGGACTTTCTCTACCGCGAAGCGCGCCTGCTGGATGACCGCCAATGGGATGAATGGCTGGCGTGTTATTCGCCCAAGGCGCAGTTCTGGATGCCCGCCTGGGATGACTACGACACCCTCACCGAAGACCCGCACAGCGAAATCTCGCTGATCTACTACCCCAGCCGTGACGGCCTGGAAGACCGCATCTTCCGCATCAAGACCGAGCGCTCCAGCGCCAGCACGCCCGAGCCACGCACCGTGCACATGCTGTGCAACCTCGAAGTGCTGGCCGACGATGGTGCCCAGGTCGAGCTGCGCTTCAATTGGCACACCCTCAGCCACCGCTACAAGACCACCGACAGCTACTTCGGCACCTCGTTCTATGCCTTGGATATACGCGGCGAGCAGCCGCTGATCACGCGCAAGAAGGTGGTGCTGAAAAACGATTACATCCACCAGGTCATCGACATCTACCACATCTGAGGACACCGCCATGACGTATGCCATTGCCCTGAACTTCGAAGATGGGGTGACCCGCTTCATCGACTGCAAGGTGGGAGAGAAGGTGCTCGACGCCGCCTTTCGCCAACGCATCAACCTGCCCATGGATTGCTCGGATGGCGTCTGCGGCACCTGCAAATGCCGCTGTGAAACCGGCACCTATGACTTGGGCGACGACTATATCGAAGATGCCCTGAGCGCGGACGAAGCCCAGGAGCGCCAGGTACTGACCTGCCAGATGGTGCCGCAGTCCGATTGCGTGATTGCCGTGCCCGTGCCGTCCAGTGCATGCAAGACCGGCACTACGCAGTTCGTCGCGACGCTGGCCGGCATCACCCGCCACGCCGATGCCGCACTGCAGGTGAGTTTCGAACTGGATCAGGTTCCGGTGTTTCTCCCAGGCCAGTACGTGAATATCGGCGTGCCCGACAGCGGGCAGACGCGCGCTTATTCATTCAGCAGCCGCCCTGGCGACACCCACGCCAGTTTCCTGATCAAGCATGTACCGGGCGGGTTGATGAGCGGCTGGCTGGAGCGTGCCCAGCCGGGCGATAGCGTAGCGATGACCGGGCCGTTGGGCAGTTTTTACCTGCGTGAGGTGCAGCGGCCGCTGCTGCTATTGGCCGGCGGCACCGGCCTGGCGCCGTTTCTGTCGATGCTTGAAGTGCTGGCCCTGCGTGGGGAAACCCGGCCGATTACGCTGATCTACGGCGTGACCCGGGATCAGGACCTGGTGCTGGTCGAGGCCCTGGAGGCCTTCGCCGGGCGGTTGCCCAACCTGACGCTTGTCACCTGCGTGGCCGACCCGCAGACCGCGCACCCGCGCCAGGGCTATGTCACCCAGCATATGGCCAGCGACGTTCTCAATGGCGGCGATGTGGACGTTTACCTGTGCGGGCCGCCGCCGATGGTTGATGCGGTGCGCCAGTACTTCAAGCAGATGGGTGTGACCCCGGCCAGTTTTCATTACGAGAAATTTACCCCCAACGTTGTCGCCAGCTCTGATGCGGCCTGAGGAAATCAGCATGACTCCACGTTTTGACTCCAAGGTTGCGCTGGTCACTGGCGCCGCCCAGGGCATCGGCCGGCGCGTTGCCGAACGGTTGCTTGGGGAGGGCGCCTGGGTGGTCGCCGTCGATCGCTCGGAACTGGTGCACGAGTTGCAACACGCCCGGGTGCTGGCCCTGACCGCCGACCTTGAGCAGCATGCCGAGTGTGCCGAGGTAATGGCCGCCGCCAAGGTACGGTTTGGGCGCATCGACATTCTGATCAACAACGTCGGCGGGACCATCTGGGCCAAGCCCTTTGAGTACTACGAGGTGGCGCAAATCGAAGCCGAAGTGCGCCGCTCGCTGTTCCCCACCCTGTGGTGCTGCCATTGCGTGCTGCCCTACATGCTGGAGCAGGGCAGCGGCGCCATCGTCAATGTGTCTTCGGTCGCCACGCGCGGGATCAATCGCGTGCCTTATGGCGCGGCCAAGGGCGGGGTGAATGCCCTGACTGCCTGCCTGGCCCTGGAAACCGCTGGCAGTGGCATCCGCGTCAACGCCACCGCGCCCGGTGGCACCGAGGCACCGCCGCGGCGCATCCCGCGCAATAACCAGCCGCAGAGCGAGCAGGAGCGCGTGTGGTACCAGCAGGTCGTCGACCAGACCCTGGATAGCAGCCTGATGAAGCGCTACGCCAACATCGACGAACAAGTGGGCGCAATCCTGTTCCTGGCCTCTGACGAAGCCTCCTATATCACCGGCGTGACCTTGCCGGTAGGCGGTGGCGACCTCGGCTGATTCGCGTTTTACCTGCAGACATTGACGCACAACACCAAGCGGGCAGGGCGTCAGGCCCTGCTCGCTTGAGTGCATCTGGGGCCTGCGTCAGCGGCCCCTGATCGTCAGCCATAACCCGCCCCAACTGCCGAAGGGCAGCCAGGTGATATCACCGACGAATGTGTCGGCCAGTTGAGCGGGTTCTGACTCCAGGAGCCCCAGATTTCCCAGGACGCCGGAGGTTACGAACGAGAGCGTATTCGCATCACCGAGGTCGAACAGTCCAGAAAGCCCCTTTTGTGACGTCAGTGAGCTTTCAATGTAGTAAGCACTCGTGGCGACGGCGGGCTTGGGCAGTACTTTTACCCAAAAGCGTTCAAGTCCCCGGCCCAGGCTGGACTGCTTCAGCGGGCTGATCACCGCCCTGGATGCCTTGCTGATCAGATCCCTGGCGACTGCCGGTAACGACCGTCCCAGGTACCCGGTCAACTGCGCTGCTTTGCCCGCCAGTGTTCCCAGGCCGCCTAACGCTCCGGTGCCCAGTGACACCCAGGCCAGGATGCTTGACGCGTCGGGGTCATTGTCTGCTACCAGTACGGAGGTGACGCCGGTGGCCAGCGAGGTCGCGGCGAGCCCGACAAGGGCCGCTGTCAGCAACAGCGAGGTACCGCCTGTCATCACTGCGGTCATCACGCCGATCCCTCCCCATAGCAACGTGTTAATCAACGCTCCTTCTCCTCCCTTGAATCCCAACGGCTCTGGCAGCGTGTCCCCCCAGATCTCCCGTAGCCGCTTGTCCACGGAAAAGTGCCCAGTGGGGTCCTGATAATTCACGGGATCGCCTTCGGCACAGTAGGCATAGAGATTAGGCCCACCTTTGCCGAACGGGCTCAGTTCATCGGGGGCGTTAAAGCGCATGCTGGCGGCGTCATACCAGCGCACGCCCATCCCCAGGGGGTACTGGACGTCACGGTATTCACCGTTGAAGCCCAGCAGCGAGTCGGGCTCATCGCAAAAGTGTTCGCCATAGGCGGTGTAGGCGTGGTGCTTGAGGGTTTGTGCCTGCACGTCGTAGCTGGCCAATACGCTGCCACTCCTGTCCCGCAGCTCGAACAGTGTGCGCTCGACGCCTGAGCGCTTGACCCGTTGCGCGGTACAGGCGGTGCTGCCAGGGTTGAGGTTGCGGCTGTTGACGTTGGTCCCAGGCGAATAGTCGCCGCAGGCCTTGAGTCCGTCGTAGAGCACCTGTTGTGGGCCTGTGCCCTCATCACGGGTCATCAGGCGGCTGGCCGGATCGTAACGATAATGTGTGCTCCCGGCCCGGATCAGCCGGCCCAGCCAGTCATAGCTGTAGGTCTTGCCCGACTGGTCCTGGGTTAGCCGCCCGGCGGCGTCATAACTCAACGTGGCAGACGCGGTGTAATCCCCATGGCTGTTCATGACTTTGACCAGACGGTAGCCATTAAGCGCGTCGTAGGTGTAGGTGGCGGTGTTTTTCGCGGTGCCGAAGGTGGTCACGCAGGTGAGGACGTCACCCAGTGCATTGTAAGTAAATTCCTGCTTGTCGATGGCTTTGTGCGTGGGCGTCTTGGGCCGCCAGACGCCGGTGGTGGTACAGGAGTTGAGGCGGCCTGCGGGGGTATAGGTCAGGCTGCGCGAGCCCAACACAGTGGCGCCCTGTTTCAACTGCACCGACTTGAGCTTGTCGTCGGCGTAGTAGGTATTTTCCAGCAGCAGGTCGACTTGGCCGCTGAGGGTGAAGTGGCGGCGGGTTTCGCGCTGTTGGGAGTCGTGGGTGTACTTCACAAGAAAGGTGACGGGTGACGCGGGCGCGAGGTTATAGGGCCCAGCAATGATTTCTTCGTTAAACCGCCCCTGGTCATCGTAGGAATGACTGGTGGTGAAGTGAAAGTTGTTGGCCGCGTAACGTTGCCCGGTCGAGCTATACGAGAAGAGGGTCTGGTTGCCCAGCGCATCGGTGCTATCGAGCAGCCGCGAGCCCAGCGAGTGGGTGTAGAGCAGATCCTTGCTCTGACCGGGCGCGGTTTGCACATGCTGTCGGCTGACCCGCAGATAGAGGTCATGGTCGTATTGCAGTAAGCGGTCACCCTCGCTGGCCGTCGCAACATCTTGCGTGCCAAAGGCATAGGCAAAAGACGTGTGTGCACTGGCGTCTGCGGTGCTGGTCTTGGCCAGGCGATTGCCCAACTCCTTGATGTAGTCATGCTTCAGGGCCTGGCCATTGGCGGTCAGCGTCGTTGCCGGCACATGGCTGGTACCGTCGTAGGTATAGGTTTCGGTGCTACTGCCTCGGGTCAGCGAAGTGACTCGCCCCCAGCTGTCAACGCTGCGCTTGCCCAGGATCTGTCGAGTGCCGCCCGTCTCGATCTCGATCTGCGTCGCGTCCAGCAACAGCCAATGCACTGGGTAGGTGTAGTGATAGGTGTAGACAAAGGGAAGGTCGAGCAGGCCCCGGCCTTTTTCGCTGTGTCTTTCACTCAGCAGGCGGCCGGCGCTATCGAAGGTGTAGTCGAGGGTGGTGAAACCGAACTCGTTGTCGATTTTCAGTTGCTTGACGCGCTTGGACGGGGTGTAGTCAAACGTCTGGGTCTGGTAGACCTGGCCGGCCTGGTCTTTCCATTCAATCTTTTTGATAGTCTCGTCCACGTTGTAGGACGTTACGATTGCATGCTTGTCAGTGGCCGTGCCGGTCCATTGGGCGCGAGTCAGGGCGATGGGGTCGTACAGGTTGAAGGTCTGCCGGCCATCGCTGTAACGCTGGCTGCTGACCTCGTTCCAGTCGTCATAGTGCGCTTGCTGCCAGTGCACCAGTTGGTTCCCGGCAGCGTCGTAATCGAACTCGGACCGGCGCAGTTCACGGCCCAGGCTGTCATAGGTGACGGCCTTGGTCTGCTTGCTCTGGTTACCCTGCAGCAGGTGCTCGCTGACCAATTGGTCCTGGCCGTCGTATTGGCTCAAGCGCGTCTGGCCGTTGGGGGCGGTGATCTTTATCTGGCCGGGGGCGGGATACGCATAGGTTGTGACCTGACGATAGGTGGTGCTTTGGGCGCAGACGGTCAGGGTGATCAGTTGGCCGAAGTTGTTGTAGGCATACTCAGTCCGGTTGCCGTCGGCATCGACCTGGCGCACCAGGCGCCCACTGAGGGTGCTCTGGGTTTGCGACGAGGTACGGGTTTTGCCGGTTTCATCGGTGTCGGTGATGGTGGTGGTCAACTCGGTATTACCGGCCCCGCCCAGTACGTAGCCAAGGGTACGCGCGGGGTCGGAAGCAATCGGTCGCCGGTCACGTGTCCCCAGCGTGCTGCGGGTCAGTGTCTTCACGCGGCCCTTGCGAAAGTCGTCGCCTTCGAAGTACTCGATACGCTGGCCGATCAGCGCGGCGCCAGAACGGGCTGCAAAGGTGAGGCTTCCTTGTAAAGTGCTGCTGATTTTCGACTCGCGCAAGCCTGGTATTTCTTTGTAGGCGTGATACTTGAAACTTGAGACGTTCAGAAGCTCAGGCAGTAAGCCGGGCAACAGTTCTGGAATGAGTGCCAGCAGGCCTGGGTTCTCGACGATTTCGGTGTCCAGATAAGTTGAAGTAAACAACTCATTAGGGATTAACCGAATAGGGGTCCATGAGGTGTCGACTGCTTGGTTGGTCTGCTGGGTTGACGCTGATCGGATCAAATTCAGCAAGCTGTGCAATGTAGTTTCGCTGTCTGAGGGTGTGTGACTCGAGCCCCCTGGAATCGCCACTGGGGCAGGAATGTAATCCAGTGCCGTGGTGATTCTTTCTTGCCGGTTTTTGACCAGCATGGAGTGAGCATTGAAGCGGTTTTCATTTTTTTCCTCTCTGCTTGTACCCGCCTTTGTATAGGTGGTGGAAATCGTGCGGCTAAGCAATTCTTCCTGCACCTGCATCGTGTATCTTTTTTCGGTTTTAGCCGTCCCCTGAACCAGGACTTGCGATGTGACGTCGTGTTTTGCGTTGTAGTTATAAGTCGTGGTCCGAATCGCCGGATCGCCCTCACGCACGATGGTGCGGTAGTTGTCTTCATCCTGGCGCTCATAGACATACCGGGTAATGACCGGCGTCCCGCCACCATTGGGGGTGCGGGTATGGGTGCTGACACAGGGCAACGCCGACAACTTGGGGTTGTCCGGAAAGGTCAGGCCGTTGTCCTCGTATTGCACCTGCTCCTGGAGCCCCTCGAAGTGGGTGATTTTGGTCAACAGCCAGCCACAGGTGGGGTGATCGTCGTACTCGAAACTGCTTTTGATAGTCGCACCCAGGCTGACGGATTTGAGTGCGTAATTTTCGATGGCCAGGGCGTAGTCCAGGGTTTCACTTGCGTCATCGGGCCAGAACGTCAGGTTGGCTGCGCTGATGACCGTCGCGGCATTGGGGTCGCCGGGGGTGTATTGCACCTTGAGCAGGCTGCGGGTGGCGTCGCGGATTTCGCTCAACTGGATCTGGTAATAGGTCTTGCCGTCAATGACATGGGGGGTATGCATCCAGCTCAGGGTCAGGCTGTTGTAACCATCGGTGGTCAGTGATTCGGGCACATAAATCCCTGTGTTCCCCACCGCCACCAACACTTCCTTGCGGCCACCTCTGCGCTGGACCGTCAACTTGCCTGCACTCCATTGCGCAATAATCGCGGACTGCTTGAGATCTTTATCTTTTTCCATTGCCAACACTTCACCGGAATGCAGCGTGAGCTTCTTGTGGTGCTCGCTGAAAGTGGTCATGCAATAGAACCAGCCGTCCCCCAGCGCGGCCTCGTTATTGACCACCGGCGTATTGTGCAGGCTCATTTCAATGACCGGTCCATTGCCGGCGTTGCCAATCACCGAGGGCAAGGGCACATAGACTTCAAATAGACCGGTGCGTGGGTCGACGACATTGCGCTTTTGGGTCGTCGCATTGAAGATCGGATCGTTTTCGTCGTCGGTTGGGTCGGTGCCCATAGGGTTATGCGCCATCATCCTCTCCTTGTGTGGGGTAGCCCTGTTTTTACCCAGAAACTACGGGCTCGGCGGCGAGGATGTAACTGTCATATTTCACAGTCGTTTATATCGTCTGGTAATAAAAACGGGCGTTTTTAAAGCTGGATTTTGGAGAGGGGGCTGGTCTGAGCACTGTATTGCCCGGTGGGGCTAGGCAGAGGATCGCAATGTTCCAGGGTGATCCTCAGACCACCGCCCGGTCACGGTCACTTCGCCACCGCCGACATCAGCAACTTGCGAATCTCCCCGGTAATCGCGCTTTTGGTGCCTTGCTCCAAAATTCCCACCCGGCGTACCGCCAGGTCCCCTGGCAGCGGTAATACGCGCAGGCTGGGGTCTTTGTGCCAGTCAAAGTTCTTCAGCAGCGGCACGATCGCCACGCCAACTTGCTGGCGCACCAGGTCGGCGATGCCGATGATCGAGTTCAGTTCGAGGATTTCCAGCGGTTCGACCGATTCGCTCTTGATGATCGACTGCACCTTGCGGCCTACCGCGGTGGAGCGGTCATAGCGAATGAACGGCTGGGTCCTGAGCAATTCCACAGCGTCGTCGATGCCGGCGGTCTGGGCGGTGTTGGCGAGCATGACGATGGGCTCGTTGTAGAGCAGGGTCCAGCTCAATCCATCGAAGTTCTGCCGCGCCGTCTCGATCAGCAATGCCGCGTCGAGCTTGGCGGCGTGGACCAGGTTGACCACTTCGTCGGAGCGGGCGGTCATCAGGTTGACCGATATGCGCGGGTGCAGCTTTTTCAGTTGCACCAGGCAATTGGCGAGCAGGCCCATGCCGGAGGTAATGCCGCCGATGGACACTTCACCCTCCATGGCCATGCCATCGGGCGCCTCGGCAATCATTTGCTCGTAGTCCGCCAACAGGCGCTTGGCCTTGGGCAGCAACAACACGCCATCGCGGCTCAGCTTGATCTGCCGCTGGCTACGGTCGAACAGCGGTCGGCGCATCTCTTCTTCGAGGGCGCGCATTTGCTGGCCGACGGCGGCGTTGGTGAGGGCCACACGGTCGGCGGCGGCGGCAAAGCTGCCGTACTCGGCAACGGCGATAAACGTCTTGAAGAAACGAATGTTGCTCATGGGTAGGCCCGCGCTCATGGGTACGCCGGCATCGTAAAGCTTTTGTTTACTCTGGTTAAAGTTAAATTAGTTTTTCTTTTTATAGTGCTCGACCAATACTCAAGTCCGAACTGACTCGGCGAACTTTCCAAATGAGCAATCCAGATATCAGCCCTGAAGACGCAGCATTACGTGCGGCAAAAAACGTGTATCACCTCGGCGCCACCACCGTGTACTCCCACTATGAGGACAGCCGGTTTGCCTACACCCTTTATGTGCCTGAAAGCATCGAGGACCGCACCCGGCCGGTAGACCTGGTGGTTTCGCTGCACGGCTCGACCCGCGCGATGGAGATTTACCGCAATGGTTTCGCGGAATTTGGCCGCTGGAACGATTGTGTGATCCTGTCGCCGCTGTTCCCGGTCGGCGTGTTGGGCGACGGCAATGGTGATGGCTACAAGCAGATGGTCGAAGGCGATATCCGTTACGACCAAGTGCTACTCGACATGATTGCCAGCGTTGGCAAGCGCTACGGTCGCAGCTTCGATACCTTTGCACTGTTCGGCTATTCCGGTGGTGGGCAATTCACCCATCGCTTCTGCTACCTGCACCCCGAAAAACTCTGGGCGGCGTCCATCGGCGCACCGGGTTCGGTGACCCTGCTCGATGCCGATCAGGACTGGTGGGTCGGCGTGCGGGACTTTGCCACGCGCTTTGGCAAACCACTGAACCTGCCAGCCCTGCAGCGGTTGCCCGTGCATATGGTGGTGGGTGATTCAGACCTCGAAACCTGGGAAATTACCCACCGTGAAGGCGGCAAACACTTCATGGCCGGTGCCAACGCTGCCGGGCGTACGCGACCCGAGCGTCTGGCTACCTTGAAGGCCAGCTTCGAGGCCGCCGGTGTGCAGGTGCACTTTGACCTGCTGCCCAACGTCGCCCACCAGGGCATCAAGGCCATGCCGGCCGCCCAGGACTTTTTCGCCAAGGTGTTGCGCCACAAGCGCAGCCTGGGCTGATACACCGCAAGTGATGCACTCAGAACAGACCGCATAACAATAACCAAGGATTCACTCATTCTGATGCCGGTCCTGCCTTGGCTCCCGCCACTGACCGGAAAATTCCTTCAAGGAGTCTTTCTCCCGTGAATAGTTACGTAAAGACGGCATTGGCCGTCGTAATGTCGGCGTGCACCGTCTCCATGGCCGTTGCCCAGGACAAGGTCATCAGCGTTGGGATCAACGGTGATATCCGCAGCACCGACCCTGGCGTCAACCGCGACGACAACACCGACGCGGTGATGATGCATCTCGTCGAAGGGTTGGTGGCGTACCGTGAAGACACCAGCATCGCCCCGATGCTAGCCAGCGCGGTTGACGTGTCGGCGGATGGCCTGCGCTACACCTTTACCCTGCGTGACGGCGTGCACTTTCACAACGGCCAGCTATTGACGGCCAAGGACGTGCAATGGACCTGGCAGCGCTACCTGGCCCCCAAGACCCAGTGGCGTTGCCTGGCGGAGTTCGATGGGCGCGGTGCGGCGAAGATCGTTGATATCGCCAGCCCCGACCCGAAAACCGTGGTGTTCACCCTGGATCAAGCCAATGGCTTGTTCCTGGCCGCCATGGCCCGCCCGGATTGCGCGGGCAGCGGCATCCTGCACCCAGACTCCCTGGCCGCCGATGGCAGTTGGCGCGCACCGATTGGCACTGGCCCGTTCACCCTGGGCAAATGGCAGAAGGGCCAGTACGTCGAACTGGATCGCTTCAAGCAATACACCCCACGCGCCGAAGACAAGGCGGACGGTTACACCGGCAACAAGCAGGCGTTTGTCGACACCGTGCGGTTTGAGGTGATCCCCGATTCGGCCTCGGCCAAGGCGGCGCTGCTGTCGGGTGGCGTGGACCTGCTGCCGGACGTGACCGCAATGGATGCCGCACAACTCAAGCAGGTCAAGAACCTGCAGATCCAAGTCAGCCCGATCATGACCATCAGCGGGCTGTTGTTCCAGACCCGCGACCCGCTGCTCAAGGACGTGCGCATCCGTCGCGCGGTGGCGTTGTCCCTGGATTACGCGCAGATGGTGGCGGCGTTGTCCGATGGTTTGTCGGTGGTCAACAACTCAATCATTCCCACGGCGAGCCCGTACTACGACAGCACCGCGCACCAAGGCTATACCTATAACCTCGACGAGGCCCGGCGCCTGTTGAAGGAAGCCGGCTACCGCGGTGAAAAAATCCGCATGCTGGTCAACAAGCGCTACCCGCAGATGTTCGACATGGGCTTGCTCAGCCAGGCCATGACCCAGGCGGCAGGGCTGAACATCGAGATGGAAACCCTGGAGTGGGGCACACAGTTGGAGCGTTACCAGACCGGTAGCTACCAGATGATGTCGTTCTCCTACTCGGGACGTTTCGATGCGGCGCAAAGCTACGAATCGGTGATCGGCGACAAGGCCAAGGAACCGCGTAAGGTCTGGGACAACCCCCAAGCCCTGGCCATCTTGCGTGAGGCCCAGCGTGAAGTTGACCCCGCCAAGCGCCAGCCACTGTTCGACCAGCTGCACACGCTGATGCTCAAGGATGTACCCATGGTGGTTATCTATAACGGCACGGCCATCGGCGCCATGGGCAAGCGCGTCGAGGGGTATCGTTCCTGGCCTGTTGCCAAGCCGCGCCTGTGGGGCGTGAAGCTGCTCGACACTTCCAAGTAAGGCGTAGCGCTATGTTTCGATTCATATTGCACAGGCTCGGCATGGCGGTGCCGACCCTGTTGCTGATCTCGGTGATTGTGTTTGCCTTGATCCGCCTGATCCCCGGCGACCCGGCACTCTTGATGCTCGGCGACATGGCCGACCCGCAAAGCCTGGCCGATATGCGCAGCAGCCTGGGGCTTGACCACTCAGTGGTGACCCAGTACCTGATCTGGATCAAGTCGGTGCTCAGTGGCGACCTCGGCGTGTCCATCAGCAGCCGCCAGCCGGTGTTGGAGTTGCTGCTCGAGCGCTTCAGCGTCAGTGCAACCGTGGTGCTGGTGGCGGTATTGCTGGCGACCCTGCTTGCAGTGCCAGTGGGTTTGCTCGCAGCCTGGAAGCAAAACAGCGCGATGGACCTGGGCCTGGTGGCGACGGCAACGTTGTTGCTGTCGGTGCCCAGCTTCTGGTTGGGTTTGTTGCTGCTGTATGTCTTCGGCATTCAATTGGGCTGGTTGCCGGTGATCGGTTACGTGGGCTTTGCCACCGACCCGATGAAAGCGCTGACCTATGTGGTGCTGCCGATCATCACCCTGACGCTGGTGGAGTTCGGGGCCATTGCCCGGATGGCACGGGCCAGCACCATTGAGGTGCTACGCCTGGAGTACATCGCCCATGCCCGGGCCAAAGGGTTGTCGGAAGGCGCGGTGCTGTGCAGGCACGCCTTGCGCAACGCGTTTGCACCGACCTGGACCCTGATTGGCCTGATCCTTGGCAACTTGCTGGGCGGCATTGCGGTGCTGGAAACAGTGTTCACCCTGCCAGGTATCGGCCGGTTGATGGTCGATGCGATCTTCTCCCGCGACTACCCGGTGTTGCAGGGTTGCCTGCTGCTGGTCACCTGTATCTATGTGTTGGTCAACCTGTTGGTGGATCTGCTGTATCCGCTGTTCGATCCAAGGGTGAAGCTATGAACCTCAAGACTCCTGCCTTGCCCACCGTGGCGGCGGTCCCGCCCCGGCGGCGCTGGCGTTACCCGCCGCTGAACGCCCTGATCGGCGGCAGCCTGCTCGCGGCACTGGTGTTGCTGGCATTGCTCGGCGTGGTGTGGACACCTTACGACCCGCTCAAATTGGACCTGCTCTCACGCCTGCACGCACCGAACGCCGTGCATTGGCTGGGTACCGACGAATTTGGCCGCGATGTGTTCAGCCGGCTGATCATTGGTGCGCGTACCAGCCTGTGGATCAGCCTGCTCTCGGTCAGCGTAGCGGTGATCTGCGGCACGCTGATCGGCATGCTCGCCGGTTACCTGCGCGGCTGGACCGACCGGGTGCTGATGATGCTCAACGATGCGTTGCTGGCATTCCCCGGCATCCTTATGGCCCTGGGCATCATGGCAATTGTCGGCGCCAGCCAGTACGGCATCGTGCTCGCCCTGGGTATCGCCTACACCCCTTCGGTGGTGCGGGTGGTACGCGGCAGCGTGCTGTCGCTGCGTGAGTTGGAGTTCATCGAGGCCTCGCGGGTGATCGGCAACTCCGAGCTGTACACCATGTTCCGTCACATCACCCCCAACTGCCTGGCGCCGCTGTGTGTCTTGGCCACCAGCATGTTTGGCTGGGCGTTGCTCTCGGAGAGTGCGCTGAGTTTCCTCGGTCTTGGGGTTCCACCGCCGGCCGCGACCTGGGGCAGCATGCTCTCGGCCAGCCGCACGTACATCTCGACGGCGCCGTGGCTGGGGATCTTCCCGGGCATCTTTATCAGCCTGACGTTGCTGGCTATCAATCTGTTCGGCGATGCCTTGCGTGATCGTCTCGACCCGCGCATGAGGAAATGAGCATGAGCGCTCCAGTGCCTTTACTGGCCGTTGAAAATCTACAGATTCGCGTCGGCGTGGACGGTCCGCTGGCCGTCGATGACTTCAGCTTCACCATGGCCCCCGGCGAAATCGTCGCACTGGTGGGCGAGTCGGGCAGCGGCAAGACCATGGCCGCGCGCGCTGCCATTGGTTTGCTGCCAGCACCGATGCAGGTGTGCGGTGGGCGCATCATCTTCCAGGGCCAAGCCCTGGACAGCAGCAATGCCAAGGCCATGCGTGAAGTGCGTGGCGCACGGATCGGCATGGTGTTCCAGGAGCCGATGGTCTCGCTCAACCCCGCGCTGACTATCGGCCGGCAGATGAGCGAGGCACTCAAACTGCATACCACGCTGGATGCGGCGACAATCCGTGAGCGCTGCATCGCCATGCTGCAACGCATCGGCATCAAGGACGCCGAAAAGTGCCTGGCGTCCTACCCGCACCAATTCTCCGGCGGCATGCGCCAACGCATCATGCTGGCCTCGGTGATGCTGCTGCGCCCGGCGCTGCTGATTGCCGACGAACCCACCACGGCCCTGGACTGCCTGGCGCAACTGGACGTGATCGAGTTGATGCTGGAACTGACCCGCGAGCAGGGCACCGCGATTCTGTTTATCAGCCACGACCTGTCTTTGGTCGCGCGTTATGCCCACAAAGTCGTGGTGATGCGCTCGGGCAAGGCGGTAGAGCAGGGCCGTATCGAAGATATCCTCTTTGCCCCCAAGGCCGAATACACCCGGCAATTGCTCGAAGCGCTGCCACGGCGCGGGGAACTGGTGCCCGTGCCGGCGGTCGACAGCGCGTTGTTGCAGGTCCGGGATGTGTGTATCGAACACCCGGGGCCGCGCAGCTTCTGGGGGCGCAGCGTGCCCAAGCGCGTGGTGCACTCGGTGAACCTGAGTATTGCTCCGGGCGAGACCCTGGCCCTGGTCGGTGGCAGCGGTTCGGGCAAGACCACCCTCGGGCGTGCGGTCGTCGGCTTGGTCAACCCCTGTGCCGGGGCGATCCTGTTCCAGGGCGTGGATATCCTCAAGGCCGCCAACCGGGCACATCGCTTGCAATGCCAGATGATCTTCCAGGACCCGTATTCGTCCCTCGACCCGCGCATGACTGTGGGCCAGATCCTCGCCGAACCGCTGCGTCATGAACCCGCCCTGACGGCCGCGCAAAAGCGCCAGCGGGTCACCGACACCCTGGTCGACGTGGGCTTGCCCGAACAGTTTCGCGAGCGTTTTGCCCACCAACTTTCCGGTGGTCAGCGCCAGCGCGTGGCGATTGGCCGGGCGTTGGTGCGCCGGCCCAAGCTGGTGATTGCCGACGAGCCGATTTCGGCACTGGACATGACCATCCAGAAGCAGATCCTCGAACTGTTCGAGCGCTTGCAACGCCAATACGGCTTTGCCTGCCTGTTCATTTCCCACGATCTCTCGGCGGTGGAACGCATCGCCCACCGTGTGGCGGTGATGAACCAGGGCGAGGTGGTCGAAATGGGCCCGCGTGACACGATTTTCGACGCCCCACAACACCCTTACACCCGTCGGCTACTCGCCGCGGCCAGCCCCTTGGAGAAACGTGCGGACGGCAGTTACCGCCTCCGTGCCAGCGTGATTTAGGTACTGCTGCACCCCAGGCCACGGCATTAAACCCAACCCTTCGCAAATCGACGATTTGCGAAGCGGGCGAAGCCATGGCCGAAGAAAACAAAAACAACCCCACTCAACCTGTCTGCCAGGAACCTACACATGAATAACCGCATCAACAAAGTTGTCGCCAGTGCCAGCGTCATGGGCGCCGGTTTCATGCCCTTGTTTGCCCATGCCGACGTCGTCGCCGACAGCAAAGCGGCGCTGGAGTTGAAGAACTACTACTTCAACCGCGACTACCGCGAGTCCAGCGGGCAGAACAAGCGTGCCGAATGGGCGCAGGGTTTTATCCTCAAGATCGAGTCGGGCTTTACCGACGGTACCGTGGGCTTTGGCCTGGACGCGGTGGGTATGTTGGGCATCAAGCTCGATTCGAGCCCGGACAACTCCGGCACCGGGCTGCTGGCACGCTCCAGCATGGCCGAGCCAGGCTCCCCCAGCTACGCCCGCCGCGCCCATGACAACTACTCAAAACTGGGCCTCACCGGCAAGGCGCGCCTGGCCAAAAGCGAGTTGCGCGTGGGTTACATGGTGCCTGACCTGCCGACGCTGCAACCGAACCTGAGCCGCCTGTTCCCGCAGAGTTTCAGCGGTACCGCAGTGACCTCCAAGGACATCGACAAGCTGACACTGAGCGCGGGCCAACTGGACCAGGTCAAGCAGCGCGACTCAACCCACTACGAGGATATGGGGCTTACCAGCCAGTACGGCGCCTACAAAAGCAGCGCCAAGAGCGATGAGTTCCGCTACGCCGGCGGCGAGTTCGCACTCACGCCGACGACTTTTGTGACCTATCAGTTCGCGCAACTGGAAAGCCTGTACCAACAGCATTACCTGGGCTTGAAAAACAGCTTCAAGTGGGGCCCGGGCACGTTCAAGACCGATATCCGCTACTTCAGCGCCAGTGAAGACGCTGCAGGCCTGGCCGGCAAGGTGGACAACCGGGCGTTGAGCACGCGCATCGGCTATGGCCTCTACGGCCACAACCTCAGCGGCGGTTACCAGGAACAGTACGGCTCGACACCGTTCACCTATGTGGACGGCACCAACACCTACCTGTTCACCGAGTATCAACTGGCCAACTTCTCCCAGACCGGCGAGCGCGTGTGGCATGCCCGCTATGACTATGACTTCGCCTCGCTGGGCATTCCGGGCCTGCTGTTCTCGACGCGTTATGCCAAGGGCGACAACGCCAAGGTCATCGGCTTCAACGGCGAAGGGCGCGAGTGGGAGAGGGACTTGAGCCTCGGCTATGTGGTGCAGAGCGGCACGTTCAAGGATGTCTCGCTGCGTTGGCAGAACGCCAGCGCGACGAGCAACTTCGCCCGTGACACCAACGAAAACAGAGTGATCCTGGGCTACACCGTGGCGCTCTGGTAGCGGTAATGGCGTGCAGCAGCAGCCTGTTGCACGCCCAAGCAGTGGAAATGAGGGGATAGATCAGATGACGAGTTTGCCGTTGCGGCGGGCACTGCCCAGTCAACAACGCGTATCGGCGCGTGGCGTAAGTGATTTCATCGAAGCGGTGAACGCTGCGGACCTGGAGTTGCACAGCTTCATGCTGTACCGCGATGGCGCGGTGGTAGCTGAAGCGTTTTGGGCGCCTTATTGCGCCGAACGCCTGCATGTCCAGCATTCGGCGACCAAAAGCTGGGTGTCCATGGCCGTCGGGCTGTTGGTGGATGACGGCGTGCTGTCGCTGGACGCCAAGGTGGTGGATTTTTTTGCCACCGATTGCCCGGCATCCATCAGCGCCAACCTGGCGGCCATGACCGTGCGGGATTTGCTGACCATGCGCACCGGCCATCGCCAGGGCATTTCTGGTGGCGCCTGGCGCGGGCGCAGTGACAGTTGGGTACGGTTGTTCCTCAATGAGCCGGTCGAAGACCCGCCAGGGCACCGGTTTATCTATAGCAGTGCGTCGAGCTTCATGCTCTCGGCGATTGTCAGCGTAGTCAGCGGCCAGACGGCGTTCGAGCTGTGCGACGCACGTATCTTCCAACCCATGGGCATGGGCCCCATCGAGTGGGACCTGGCTCCTGGCGGTTTCAACACCGGTGGCAATGGCCTCAGTTGCCGCACCGAAGACTTGCTCAAATTCGGCGTGTTGCACTTGCAACAGGGCAATTGGCAGGGGCAGCAATTGCTATCGCGCGAATGGGTAGCCGAAGCGACCCGTGGGCACGTCGATGATGTATGGATGGGCGCCTTCGATGGCAAGCGCTACCTGAGCCGCGACGAGTCGAGCGACGCGGCTGTCACGCGCCGCGAAGGCTACGGCTACCAGTGGTGGATGACCCAGCACGGTGGGTATTACGCCTCCGGCGTGTTTGGCCAGCAGTGCATTGTGTTACCGCGCCATAACGCGGTGATTGCGTTTACCGCAGGCCTTGCCCTGGGCGAGCGGCGCTTGCACAGCCTGCTCTGGGAGCATCTTTTGCCGGCGCTGGACGTACCCAGCGGAGGCTCGGCGGATGCCGCGCTGGCGGCGCTGCTGGCCCATCAACAACGGCCAGTCATGTCTGGCGCCGCCAGCTCGCCGCGTCAGGCTGAATTCAATGGCACGTTTGCCATGCAGGCCAACGAAGACCAAGTCAGCGAAGTGCGGCTGGATTTCGGGCCTGAGCATTGTGACTTTTACCTCACCGACCCCCGTGGCACCCATTGCATCCGGGCCGGGCTGAGCGCCGGCATCGAAACCCAGACCAGCATGACCGGCCACTATCTGCATCACCAATACCAGCCGGCACTCACCCCGGTGGTGGCGCAGGCGCGCTGGACCGAAGACGGGGTGTTGAGCATGACCTGGCAGTTTGTCGAGACGGCGTTTTGTGATCGGGTCACCTGCCGTATCGAACACGGCACCTTGTACCTGGACCGCAGTGTCAACGTAAACGCAGGCCCGTTGCAGCGCCCGACGCTGACCGGCCATCCAACCCTCGCTTTGCAGGAGTCGCCATGAACGATCTTTCCAACCCTTCAGTTTCCGCGCGCGGCGCGTTCTGGGCGCCATTTACCCCGATGCGCCAGTTCCAGCAACAACCGATGATGTTCGCCAGCGCCGACGGTATGTACTACACCACCACCGATGGGCGCCGCGTACTCGACGCAATGGCGGGGCTGTGGTGCGTGAATGCCGGGCATGGCCAGCCGAAAATCGTCGAAGCCATTCGCGAAGCGGCGGGGCGCCTGGACTTTGTCTCGTCGTTCAAGATGAGCCACCCCCAGGCCCTGGAAATGGCCGAGCGCCTGATCGACATCAGCCCCGCCGGTATGGAGCAGGTGTTCTTCACCAACTCCGGCTCTGAAGCGGTGGATACCGCGCTGAAGATCGCGCGGGCGTATCACCAGGCGCGCGGTGATTGCCGTCGGACCAAATTTATCGGGCGTGCCAAGGGCTACCATGGCATGGGCTTCGGTGGGCTGTCGGTATCCGGTATCGGCCGCCAGAAACGTGACTTTGGCCCGCTGCTGGGGGAGGTCTCGCACCTGCCATTGCCCTATGACGCAAGCATGCGTTTCAGCGCCGGGCAGCCGCAGCAGGGCGCCAGTTACGCTGATGCGCTGACACAACTGCTGGATATCCAGGACCCGAGCACCGTGGCCGCGGTGATTGTCGAGCCGGTGACCGGCTCCGGCGGGGTATATCCGCCGCCCCAAGGCTATTTGCAACGCTTGCGCGAGATTTGCACACGGCATGGCGTGCTGTTGATTTTCGACGAGGTAATCACCGGTTTTGGCCGCGTCGGCGCGCCCTTTGCCGCGCAAGCCTTTGGCGTGCTGCCGGACCTGATCACCACCGCCAAGGGCCTGACCAACGGCGCCGTGCCCATGGGCGGCGTGCTGGTCAGCGGCGCGGTGTATGAAGCGTTCATGGCCGGCCCACAGAATGTCATCGAATTGATGCACGGCTACACCTATTCAGCGCACCCATTGGCGTGCGCGGCCGGGTTGGCGACCCTGGAGGTGCATCGTGAATTGGGCATCAACCAGCACGTCAACGCGGTGAGTGTGCTGTGGCAGTCGACCGCACTCGCGCTGCAAGGTGTCGGCGCGGTGCTGGACGTACGCGCGATCGGTCTGCTTTGCGCGGTGGAACTCGAGCCACGCCCAGGTTTCCCCGGCGCCCGTGGCAGTGAGGTTGCGCAGTGGTGCTTCGACAACGGCGTGCTGGTGCGCGGCTCGGGTGACACCATTGTGATTTCGCCGCCGCTGGTCATCAGCCCGCAGGAGATCGCCCAGGTGTTCGACACCCTGGCGAGTGCCCTGAAACACGTCGCCTGAGGGGAGCCCAAGGTATGTCGGATCTGTTTGAGTTCTACATTGACGGTGCCTGGGTCAAGCCCCACGGCACGGCCGTTGAAACCGTGGTCAACCCGTCCACCGAGCAGGCGGTTGCGCGCATCATCCTTGGCGACAGCCACGATGTGGACCGCGCAGTCGGCGCGGCCAGGCAAGCGTTTGCGGGGTTCGCCGCCAGTTCGCTGGAGGCGCGTATCGAGCTGCTGCAACGCATAATCCAGGCCTACCAGCGCCACAGCGAAGCGCTGATCGAAGCGGTTTACCTGGAAATGGGCGCGCCGCTGTCCCTGGCCCGCAGCGCCCATGTGCCGGCAGGCCTGGGCCATCTGGTGCAGGCGTTGAATGTGTTACGCGAGTACCGCTTCGAGCGCCGGGCGGGTAATACATTGGTGGTACGCGAGCCGATTGGCGTGTGCGCCCTGATCACGCCCTGGAACTGGCCGCTTAATCAACTCACCTGCAAACTCGCCCCCGCGCTGGCCGTGGGTTGCACCGTGGTGCTCAAACCCAGTGAGCGGGCGCCGTTGTCAGCCCGGATCATTGCCCAGGTGCTGCATGAGGCCGAGGTACCGGCGGGGGTGTTCAACCTGGTCAACGGCGACGGCCCAGGGGTGGGTGCCGCGTTGGCGCGCCATGCCGAGGTGGACATGGTGTCTTTTACCGGCTCCACCCGTGCCGGCGTTGCAGTGGCCAAGGCGGCGGCGGATACGGTCAAGCGTGTGTCCCAGGAACTGGGCGGCAAATCCGCGAATATCCTGCTCGACGATGCCGACCTGCCCAGCGCGGTGCGCCATGGGGTGTTGGGCTGTATGCGCAACAGCGGCCAATCGTGCAATGCCCCGACGCGGCTGTTGGTGCCGCGTGCGCAGCAACAGGCGGTGATTGAGATCGCCCGGCAGGTACTTGCGCAGGTGTGCTACGACGACAGCAACCCCATCACCGCCATCGGTCCTCTAGCCAACGCCATGCAGTGGGAGCGGGTACAAGACATGATCGCCCAGGCCATCGCCGAAGGTTCGCGGTTGATCGCCGGTGGGCTGGGGCGGCCAGCAGGCGTTGAGCGTGGTTACTATGGGCGACCGACGCTATTTGCCGACGTCACACCGGATATGCTGGTGGCACGCGAAGAAATCTTTGGCCCGGTCTTGGCGATCATCCCGTATGACAGCGAAGCCGAGGCAATCGCCATCGCGAACGACAGCCCCTACGGCTTGTCCGGTTACGTCACCTCGGCCGACCTTGGACGCAGCCGCCAGGTCGCCCGGCAACTGCGCACCGGCATGGTCCACCTCAACGGCGCCCGCGCCGACCAGGCCGCGCCGTTTGGCGGCTACAAACAGTCGGGCAACGGCCGCGAATGGGGGGAGTCCGGGTTTGACGAGTATCTGGAGAGCAAGTCGCTGTTTGGCTACTGATTTCACCGCTGGCGAGGGGCGCTCAAGGAAGAGCGTTTATTGCTCGTACTACCGCATCGGCGATGGTCTTTGTAATAACGCGACGCTGAGCGTTGTCAATCATGGGGCTTAACCATGCAGGCAGGCTGTTGAGCATCGGCAAAATGGCTACGAGCGCTCCCTCGCGCAACGGCCCGCCAGGCTGATGGCCTAGCTGGCCGACCAATTTCATGAATTCTGCCTCATAGGCCAGCCTCAACCGCTCGACGCTTGCCTGCATCGGGGCGCCCAGACAATGGGCATCCCTGACTGCCAACGTGAAGTGCCCGGTCATGTGTTCATGCAGTTGAAGATGACCTTCGATCAGCTTCGTCAGACGTTGTGCGGGCGTCAATCTTCGCGTTTTGACCAGCTCGACAAGGGACAGCAACGCCTGGTACAGCTCCATCAGCCATTCAAACAGCATTGCCTCCTTGCTCTCTACATGGTGATAAATCGCTCCCGGGCTGATGCCGACATGCGACGCCAGTTCACGCATGCTGACCTGACTGAAACTACGCTCCTTGAACAACTCCAGGGCTCTGCGCTGAAACTCCGATCGGCTCAGCACAGGCACCATCCGCCCATGGGTCATGTGTCGAGTGCCTGCTGTTTGGCTATTTCCTGATTGCGCAGAATGAACCGCTGCAACTTGCCACTGGGGGTCTTGGGCAGCTGTTCGACGAACTCGATTTCCCGGGGGTACGCATGTGCGGCCAGGCGCTGTCGGACATGCAGACGCAGGACTTCCGCCAGTTCGGCGCTGGGCTGGTACTGACAGTTGAGCATGACAAACGCCTTGATGAGTTCGGTGCGTTGCGGGTCGGGCTTGCCGATCACCGCGGCTTCGACGACTGCAGGGTGTTCGATCAACGCACTTTCGACATCGAAAGGTCCGACGCGATAGCCGGACGTGGTGATCACGTCGTCGTTGCGGCCGACAAAACTGATACTGCCGTCGTCATTAAGCTCGACGATATCGCCGCTCAAATAATAGCGGTCGACAAACGCCTTGGTGGGCATGCCGTAGTAGCCATTGAACCAGCACAGGGGCGAGCGCTCACGATCCACCGCCAGCACGCCCGGCTGACCCGTCGGTAACTCCCGATGGGCATCATCGAGCACGACAATCCGGTACCCCGGCACCGCATAACCGGCTGAGCCCTCGCGTATCGCATGGCTTAGCCCGTGGTGGTTGCACAGCACCATGCCGATCTCGGTTTGGCCGTAATGATCATGAATGACCACGCCGAGCTGTTCGCTAAACCAACGAATGACTTGCGGGTTGAGCGGCTCGCCGGCGCTGCTGACGACACGCAGATGGCCGCGCACCGCGTCGGCGAACTCGGCCTGCGCAGCGATCAGCAGGCGATACGCTGTCGGCGAACCGGCCAGGTTGCTGATCGCATACTTGGCGATGACTCGGCAGGTACTTTCGACACTGAACGGGCCATCATAGAAGAGGGTGGCCCGGCCGCACGCCAGTGGCCCGGTCACTGCGTAATAAAGGCCGTACGCCCAGCCCGGGTCGGCGAGGTTCCAAAAACGGTCGTCCTCGCGCAGGTCGATGGCGTCGCGCATATAGCCCTTGAACGCCAGGATGGCGCTTAAAGGCACCTCCAGCGGCTTGGCCGGCCCAGTAGTGCCCGAGGTGCACATGAGCAGGAAAGGAGCGTTGGCGTCCAGCAACTCAGGCGCGCAATCCGCTGGTTGGCGCTCCAATGCGCTCCAGAAGTCGTAGTCGCCGGGGCGCTGCGGCGCACCGTCGGTCACGATGATGGACGGGCAGTCAGTGACTTCGTCCAGCTTGGGCCGGTTTTGGGCGTCGGTCACTATCCAGCGCGCCTCGGAGCAGCCCAATCGCTGCTCGATGGCCTTGGGACCGAAGGCGGTAAAGAGCGGCTGGTAGACCGCCCCGATGCGCCAGGTGCCCAGAATGGCAATCAACAGTTCAACCGTGCGTGGCATCAGGCCCGCGACACGGTCTCCCGGGCGCACCCCTTGCTCTCGCAGAAAATTGCCAAAGCGCGCAGCGTGTACCTGCAGCTCGCTGAAGGTGTGGTGCGTGGCACGGCCATCCCGGGTTTCGCAGTACAACGCCACGGCATCCCCGTGGGCGTGCCGGTCGCAGCATTCGATGCACGCGTTCAAGGCATCCGGCTCGCCGTGCAAGTCCTGGGCGGCCAGTTGCAGATAGTCGAAGGAGGTCACTGCTGAGTCGTAATCGCGCATAACATACCTGATTGTTTTTGTTGAAATATGCTCTGCACCCGCGCCCATCGCGCAGGTGTCCGGGTGTGGCTAGCTGTCCATCATTTCGGCCGCTTGCTGGGTCGCCTGGCTGGTCCGGGTGGCCAGTTTGCGTACTTCATCTGCGACCACCGCAAACCCGCGCCCGGCGTCGCCGGCCCGTGCGGCCTCGATGGCGGCGTTCAACGCCAACAGGTTGGTCTGGCTGGCAATGCCCTGGATGGTGGAGACGATCTGCGTCAGCTTGCTGAGGGTTTCCTGCATTACCCGGTGCTGCTGTGCCTGCGCCTCGCGCATCGTGCTTTCTTCATGGTGGGCATGGATATCGGTGATGGCGCCCACCACCCGTTGCGGGGACCCGTCCTGGGCACGGCGCGTTTGCCCACGGCCGCGGAACCAGCGGTAAGTGCCATTTTTGTGCTTGAGTCGATAGTCCACATCGAACGGCGTTTTACCGCTGCGGTCGTCGACGTGTGCCACAAACGCCGCAATGGCCCGTGCGCTGTCGTCGGGATGCAAGCGCGAGGTCCAGCTCTCCAGGGTGTTAGGAAACTCCTCAACGGTGTTGCACCCCAGTAACCGGCGCATTTGTGAAGACCACCAAATGGTGTTTTTCGGGTTCGCCGGGTCGCCGGCCACCACCTCGATATCCCAGAGCCCGTCATGCAGCATTTCCCGGGAGATATCGAAACGTGTGGCGGCCAGTTCGAGCGCTTCGTTGTGCAGGTGCTCTTCATGCACGTCACGCACGCTTCCGCCGATGGCCAGCGCCACGCCTTGCGCGTCGCGTCTTGAAGCACCGCTGATCCTGCACCAGCGATAGTCACCACCTGTTGCAGGCTTCATCCTCGCGAGCAGCGTAAAGGGGGGGCGTTCGCTGCGATCGGCCAGGTGCCTGGCGAGCGCCTCCAAGTGCGGTTGCCGGTCAGCCGGATGCAACCGTTCGCTCCAACTCCCCAGTTGATCTGGGCCTTCGCCCGTCCACGTCAGCGCAGATTCCGGCGCAGGTGCACCAGCCCCATTCAGCTCCAATGACCAAAACCGTTCGCCTGCGCCGTGGCTTATCAGCGCCCAATGCGCCTGCGCTTGGCGCAATGCCTTGTCGCTACCAGCGAGGCGCTCCTCCAGTTGACTGATTTGCAAGGTCTGCGCCCGGGCCTGCTCCTTGAGGTCCCGTCGCTCTTGCAGCAGGTGCTCGACGCTTGCCAGGATGGGGCGCAACAAGGGGTTGCTTGATGATAAAGGCGTGCTCGCCTTGTCAGGCTGCTCCAGCCTGTCTGCGAGTGACGCCAGAACCCAGCGGGTGGTTCGGCTAAAAAAAAGCATGGAACACCTCTTTCACGGTCAAATGGGGTCAGCTTGCAAGGCGGGACGTAGGGCGTGCTGATAAGGCCCGAGCGTCAAAAGCTTGCGCCCCCGGCAGGGCTTGCCAGGCCGAGGGGCCGTCGGCAATTTCCCGAGCACTCAGCAGGCAATTGTCGAGCTCGCGCTGCAACGCGTGGGTGTCCAGGTTCTGGCCAATAAAGACCAACTCCTGCCGGCAGTCGCCGACAACGCTGTCCCACTTGGCCATGATCCTGTGCAACCGATATTCATCCTGTGGCCATTGCGGCTGCTCGATGAAGTTCCACCAGTGCCCTACGTAATCCCATTGGAACTGTTTGCCGCTTTGTACCAGCAGGCCGGTTTCCAGGTGTCGGCTGGCGAGCCAGAAGTAACCTTTGCTGCGCAATAACTGCCCGTTGCACCAGGGGCGCTCGAGAAAGTCGAGCAAGCGCTGTGGGTGAAAGGGCGCTCGTTCGCGGTACACCCAGGAAGTCACGCCATAGGTGTCTGATTCGGAGGCGGGTGCATCGCTGGCCTCCATGCTTTTCATCCAGCCCGGCGACGCTGCAAGGCTGGGTAAATCAAACAGGTGCGTACCGAGGATGGCGGGCAGCTCAACGTTGCCGTGGGCCATCGGCACGATCCGCGCACTGGGGTTGAGACCGGTGAGGATTGCGTGCAACGCCTGGTAACCGGCCTCGTCGATCAAGTCCAGTTTGTTGACAAGAATGACGTTGGCGTACTCCACCTGCTCAATCAGAAGATCGGCCAGATGGCGTTGGGGGGCGTCTTGCTGTGCGTCATCGCGGGCCACGGTATCCGGTGACTCCAGCAGCGCCTGGAAACGGCTGCCATCGACCACTGTCACCAAGGTATCGAGCCGCGCCAGTTCGCTGAGGCTGAAACCCTCGGCGTCAAGGAAGGCGAATGTCTCTGCGACCGGCATCGGTTCGGAAATCCCCGTGGACTCGATCAGCAGGTAATCGAAGCGCTGCTGACGTGCCAGGGCACTGATCTGCTCCAGCAAATCAGCGCGCAGCGTGCAGCAGATACAGCCATTGCTCATCTCGATCAATTCATCCCGGCCACGGTGCAGCGACACATCGCGCTGCACCTCTGCGGCATCGATGTTGACCTCGCTCATGTCATTGACGATGACCGCTACCCGCAGCCCTTCGCGATTGCGCAGGATATGGTTGAGCAGGGTGGTCTTGCCGGCGCCGAGGAAGCCGGAAAGCACGGTCACCGGCAGCCGGCCCGCCTGGGCGCCGTCCATCATACGTTCACCGCTCGATTGCCCTGGACGTGGTCCAGGTAGCTTTCGAACAGGTCGACCACCACGAAGCCCTCGTCTGCAGCGTCGCCCCACAGATCTTTGGTGTGGAACTCGACATGGTAGGTGGGCTGATGCGCCGCGCTCGTATCGCCATGGCCAATGGCGTCCGGGAATGGCCATTTTTCTGATGTGCGATGCAATACCACGCCTTGCTTGCCGCGCACGTAGGCCGGCATGCGGATATGCCCGGCCACGTATTCGTCCCGCACCACCACTCGGTCGCCGACCTCAAAGGGGGCGCGACCGGTGATCGCCGCTCGACCTTGAGCGTGCGCCGGGTTCGCCAGCTTGAAGTGCGAACCCAGCGCCTGGTCGAGTTCAGCCTGGGTGATGACACCGGTTTCGACCAGCAGGGTGGCGGTCGCGATAACGTAGCGTTCGTAGTACTGGGTGCCGACATGTTGGCGAACATCCAGGCGTTCGACGGCGTGACGCACTTCGTCCACGCTGAACTTTTTCAAGTGATCGGCACCGATAAACATCAAGCTGTAGGCCAGGTGCTCCCAGTCCTGCTTGAACACCTGTTTGTAACTCAGGCTGTTGATGGTGTGAGGGACTTTGCCAAAGCCTTGGAAACCGCCGAGATCGTGAAAGCCATCCATAATAGAAACTCCGGGAATTGAACGAAGATGCGCTGTTTTTCAGTCAGCGCGGGGCAGGGCGACGCCGATCAGCACGTCTTTGGTCACCAGCGTCTGAAGCTGCTCCTCACTCATGTGCTCGCAGCCTTCAGGCCTTAGCGGCAACACCAGATAGCGGGTTTCGGCGCTGGTATCCCAAACCTTGACCACCACGTCACTGGGCAACTCGGTGCCCAGTTCGCGCAGTACGGTGCGGCCCTCCCGGACCAGGCGCGCACGGAACTCGAAGCCCTTGTACCACTCAGGTGGCAGGCCGAGCACAGGCCAATTGGTGCAGGAGCACAGGCTGCAGACAATGACGTTCTTAACCTCAGGCGTATCTTCCAGGGCGACGATGTATTCGCCCTGCGGGCCGGTATAGCCGAACTGGGCGCATGCAGCGGTGCCGTCCTTGAGCAACTGCGCCCGGAACTGCGGATCGACCCAGGCCTTGGCGACCACGCGGGCGCCGTTTTGAGGGCTCCAGCCGTGTTCCATCAATTGCGTGAGCTGCTCGACGTAGCCCTGCGGGATGAGTTCCTTGCTCTTGAGCACTTGAAACAATGCCCAGGCCCGTTCACCGGGGGTTGAAGTGCTCGCAGGCGTAGAAGTGGATGCACTCATGGGGTATCTCCTATCAGTCAACGCGGTTGTGGTGTGATTGAAACGTGCCGGTCTTTGTTATTGTTTTTCAGGTAAGCCACTCAGAGCGTGCGCCAGTCCGCCGAGGCCTCAAATGCCGCCGCCGCTTGGTAAATCGTGCCTTCGGCATAGTGTTTGGCGACCAGCATCAACCCCACGGGCAGGCCGTCTACCAGGCCGCAAGGGATCGACATGGCCGGATGCCCGGTGATGTCTTGTGGCGCTGTGTTGCCGATCATTTCCAGTGCCCGCGCCACGTATTCGCTGATCGAACAGCCTGCGGCCGGGTGGGGTTGGGCCGTGATGGGGGTGGTTGGCATCACCAGCAGGTCATAGGTTTGCAGTGCCTTGTCATAGCTTTGTCGGGCGAAGCGGGCGAGGTTTTGTGCCTTGGCGTAGTAGCGCCCGTTGTAGTGGTTCAGTCCGTATTGGCCGACGAACATGCACAGCTTGAGCGATGCGGACAATTGGTCGGCCTGCTCGCGCCAACCGGCTTGTTTGTCCAGCAGGCCGACGTCGTACAGGCCTTTCCAGTTAAAGCCCGCGCCGTTGCCATGCATCATTTGCATGGTCAAGCCTTCGCAACCGATGGGGTGCCACAGCGCCCCGGCCAAGTCGTGTTCGGGAATGGATACCGGCTCGATATGCGCACCCAACGCCTCAAGGCGGGCGATAGCCTCACGCACCTTGTCCGCCACACGGGCATCCTGGTTGGCCAGCGCGAATCCCTCCTGCAGCACACCGATTCTGAGTCCGCTCACCCCCCGTCCCAGGTAGCTGCAATAGTCATCGACCTGAGGCGCCGCCTGGCGCGGGTCGAGACCATCCGAACCGGCCATGGCCTGCAACATCAGCGCGTTGTCGCGCACGTTGGCGGTGATGGGGCCGACATGATCGATGGTGGCTTCAATCGCCATGATGCCGGTGTAGGGCACCAAGCCATGGGTCGGCTTCATGCCGTAGGTCCCGCAGAACGCCGATGGGATGCGTATGGAGCCGCCCTGATCACCGCCTACGGCGATGTCCACTTCGCCGGCGGCGACCAGTGCGGCACTACCCGACGACGAGCCGCCCGCGGCATAACCGTGGCGGTAGGGGTTGTGCACCGGGGCGGGGTCGGAAGTGTGGCTGCCGCCTGACAGGCAGTAGTGCTCGCACGTGGCTTTGCCGAGGATAGTTGCGCCGGCATTGAGCAAACGCGTGACCACGGTGGCATCAAAACCCGGCACAAAACCTTCCAGCGGTGCGGCGCCGTTCATCATGGGCACGCCGGCCAAGGAGACGTTGTCTTTGAGCGCGACGGTTTTGCCCGCCAGCAGGCCGTCGCGGGCGCCATTGACTTCGGTGCGGTAATACCAGGCATTGAGCGGGTTCTCCCTGTTCGAGGGACGATAGCCCGCACTGCGGTCGTAACGGATGGGGGGCACGAAATCACACAGCTCGTCGACCAGGTCGTACGCATCGAAACTCGATTGCATCAGCTCCAGGTAGGACGCCGCCTGCTCGTGGGTCAGCTGCATGTTCAACTGCGCCGCGATGGCTAGCAGTTGATCAAGTGTGGGACGAATAATGGCCATGATTTTCCTGTCTTTTATCAGTTCAGTCCGGGTAGCAATAGCGACCAAATTAGGCATCTATTGCCGTATGCGCATGGTTGAGCAGGACACTCATTTGGCTGAGAAAGACATTGGGACTCAGAACACTTTCAACACGCGCAGATTCAAGCGCGCGCCTTCCTTGAAGCCTTGCTCAACCTCGATGTCCTTACCCAGCTGGGCCTGGATCTGCAGGGTTGGGTCGATGAAATGAGTGACCGTGAAGCGGGCGTAGGAGGTCGAGACACCATCGTGCTGGTCAACACCGTCCACGGTGGTCGCGGCCCCGCTGACGTAACCCCCGCCGAGTGCGAATGTGGTGCTTGGCGTCCAGTTGTAGCGCACGGCCGCCTGGTACTCGTAGCGCGTGTTTTCTTCGAGTTTTGCGCGGGTGGCGCCGAAGTCGTTATTGGCCGAGACCCAGGACACGTCGGCGACGGTGTCCAGCGCCCACTGAGCGGAGAAGTGGTGGATATAGGCCGCTTGTAACGTCGCCCGCCAGCGGTTCTCGCCCAGGTTCAAGCCATCGTTTTTGTTGTAGCTGCCGACGGGGATGTAGAGGTAAGGGGCGATGGCAAACACATCTTTGTTTGCGGTAGGTAATGTCCACTTCAGAGGGGCGGTGATGATCGGGTCACCCACGCCATGGGTGTGGCCCAGCGCGCCGACATCGCCCGAGGCGTTCGTATAGCCGAACGGCAGCAGAATCTGCGGTTCCCATGAAAGGTTCTCGGAAATCCCTATGGCATGGATATAACGCAGGATGCCCACGTCGGAGCTGAGCTTGGCGTTGTCGGAGGTTCGATGGCCGTTGCGATAAAGATCGGACCTGTCGGCGTGTTGGTAGTAAAACAGCACGGCATCGGCCCCTGCGGGCAGCGGTTCGAAATCCCCCGGCGATACTTCAAGGGCCTGGCTTTTTGCAAACGGCAACATCCCCAGCACAAGTACGAGTCGACTCAGTTTCATGGTCGCTCTCCTTGCGCGACAGCAGCATCGCGTAGCATTCCGGTGTGCGGGTGGCAGTTGATGTACTCGAAAATCTGGCTTTTGGCGTCCGATACCGACACCTCGTGGTACAGCCGCAACTTCTGCAAGCCCGCGGCCACGCGGAAGAACGTCACGAAGATACGCAGGTGGGTGGGGTGGGATTCGGCCCAGCGTTCGAGCTTCTCCACCGAGCGCCAGTGACCGATGTTGTAGCTGACGTCGAGAAAGTTGCCGTCCAGGTCGATATTGCGCACGAACCGGTTGCTGTAGCAGCCCAGCGCTTGGCCGTTGTCACGCAGGAAGTCCATGCCGTCCTGCAACGTCGGCAGGATCTCGTCGAGGTACAGTGAGCGCTCGTGCGCCTCGGCGTCGGCCCAGTCCTGGCCGGAACGAATCAGCGTGAGGTTGTCATGCCCCAGCACCACGACCCGTCCGCCTTTGGCAGGATCACCGGCGATCACTTGCAGCTCGCTCGTTGGCTTCATCCAGTCCGTTTGCGAGATGGGGAAACGGTCGCGCATCGAACCCCAGTAACCGTGCTCTTCGATTTCGCCGCTGGTTGTATCCATGACTGCGCCGACACCGGGCAGGTTGTCCTGGAAGGCGTAGAGTGTTTCGAACTGCTCAGCACGCGGTGCGCTGATTTCACGGAAATATCCCAGGCCGTCGTTGAGCCTGTCCTGTGACGTCCACCAATCGTTCACCGGCGCGCAGCGCAACCAGCGGCAGTGGGCCGCCGGGCTCTTCCAGTAGCCGACCACTATCAAATTATCAAAGCCGCTGCTGTCGGTGTGGTGGGTCAAATCATGGGTCTGTGGGCCATCGGCCAGGTCGAAACTGGCGACGATGTGCCGCATGGCCCGGAGTGCCGCTGCGCGCTGCGCCTCGCCTCGATACTGCACGCCGAGGTAGGCCATCACCACTTGTTCCAACTGCTCGTCGGCGCGTGCGACCCACATCGGGAACGGCGGTTGATACTCGTCGGGCACACGGCGCGATAGAGTGCGTGGGCATTTGAGATGTGTGTCGATTGCAGATTCCATCTTGAGCTCCTCGTTATTTTGGTTCAGGCCTACGGTTGGGCTTCAGTGCTTGCTTGATTGACCGCGCTTGGCGGTCTGGCGTCGGTGCAGCAGCTTCATGGACCCCCACTCAATCAACCAACAAGCCGACTCTTCGGGTGCCAGATCGCGCCTGTGCAAAAGCCAGGAGGAATCAGCCAATCGTTGTGAATAGTCTCGATGCATGGCGTGCCTCATCAGCGGGGAAGGGCTGCTGTGAGGGGAAAATTAGGCGTGACGGCGAGGGGCCGCTTGGTTCGTCGAGACAACCGCTTGGTTGGAAAAGACAACGCCGCAAGGGGCGCCACAGCGGTGATCGGCGTTGGTGCACCAGCCCCCAAAGCCAGGGTTCTGTGCCTCTTAATGGTGACGCAAAGGGGGCAGGGCGCCGCGATGCACACGTGAGCGCGACCCTGATTGTGCTTGGCCTGTTAATTGCTAGCGCTGACACGCCGGTTACACTTTTTCCAGCGCTTACTGCATTGCTGTACCGAGGCCAGTGCCATGAATCCAAGCACTCAATATTCAACCCTTGCCGTTGCTGCACCACGTCGCTTTGATTACTGGAAAGAAGTGGTCTGCCGCCACTGCCTGGCGGCCGATAGCAAACCCTTGTCCCAGAGCAGTTTCGATGGCGCGCTGGCGATCAACAGCCTGGGCGGTCTGGACATCTGTTCACTGTCATCGCCACTGCATTATTGGGAGCGCTCCGAACGGCATTTGCGCAGCGGTCCCGCCGAAGATTTATGGTTGGGTTTCGTGCGAAATGGCCATGGCCAGATTGAACAGGGCGCAAGAAAAGCCAGCCTGGCAGTTGGCAATTTGTTTCTTTATGACGCAACTCAAGCGTTCCGATTCAGCTTCGGTGGTACCGAAAACCACCTGGTCCGTATTCCCCGAGCGTTGCTGACCGAACGCCTGCCGCGCATTACGGAATACACCGCGATGGTCCTCGACGACCGCAGGCCAGGGGTGATCCCTTTGCGCGAAATGTTGCGCCAGGCGGCGAGTGCCCCGGCTTCGTTGCAGGATGATTCCATCTCCAATCGTTATTCAGAGGCGTTGCTCGACCTGCTGGTAATCAGCCTGGAGCTCCAGGACCTGAAGGCTACCCACCAGGAACTGGACCTCTATGGCCGCATCATGCAGTACATTCAACGGCACTTGACCGAGCCGGACCTGTCGATTGAAGTCATCGCCCAGGCCCACAATGTGTCCACCCGCACCGTCACGCGGGCCTTTGCGCGCTACCAGAAAACCCCCGTTGCAGAGATTTGGAAGGAACGCCTGAATGCTAGCCGTGAAGCGATCGAGCGCGGCCAGGTGCGCAGCGTCTCCGAGGCGGCACTGGACTTCGGGTTTTCTGATTTCTCCCATTTCAGCCATGCGTTTCGCAAGGCGTTCGGTGTGGCGCCGAATACGCTTTTACGCCGCGATTGAAACTGCCAGACACTGACAATTTCCCTGTGGCGAGCGGGCTTGCCCCGCGCTGGGCTGCGAAGCAGCCCCAAAACCAACCGTTATGGAGTATCTGGTAGACCGCATTCGATTTACTGGGGCCGCTTCGCAGCCCAGCGCGGGGCAAGCCCGCTCGCCACGGCCACAGGCATTAAAACTCGGTAATGACCGTTACCCCAGCCGTCTCGAACCGGTCCATATTGGTCAACGCGTCGATAGATTGCTCCAGGCTGATGGTCTTACCCACGAGTTTTTCAGGCGCCAGCTTGCCTGAGGTGATCATCTCGATCATTGCCCCATAGCGATGCGCTTGCATCCCGTGGCTACCGTAGATTTCAAGTTCGTGCGCGATAACCTTGCTCATGGGGATTGCCGGCGTGGCGTGATCAGCCAGCATCAGCCCCACCTGGACGTGCTTGCCGCGACGGCGCAGGTTGCTGATGGAGTTGAAACACGTGGTTGGGTGACCCAATGCGTCCAGCGATACGTGGGCACCGCCCTGGGTGATTTCCAGCACGGCTTCGGTGACGTTCGCGACGCACTGGGCATTCAGGGTGGCGACAGCGCCGAGTGCGCGTGCCAGGTCGAGTTTATCCTGGGAAATATCGATGGCGATCACGTTCGCGCCGATGGCGTGGGCGATCATCACCGCAGACAGACCTACTCCGCCGCAACCGTGAACCGCGACCCATTGACCGGCGCTGACTTTGCCTTGGTCAACCACTGCACGGAACGAGGTGGCAAAGCGACAACCCAGGCTTGCAGCGGTAGCAAAATCCATGCTTTCAGGCAGCGCGACCAGGTTCAGATCGGCCTGATGGATACCGACGTATTCGGCAAAAGAGCCCCAGTGAGTGAAGCCTGGCTGGAACTGCGTGTGGCATACCTGTTGATTGCCGCTGTTGCACTCGGCACAAGCACCACACCCGCCCACGAACGGCACGGTCACGCGGTCACCGACCTTCCATCGCGTGACATCGTTACCCACCTCGGCCACGATGCCCGCGAGCTCGTGCCCGGGTACATGCGGCAGTTCAATGTCGGGGTCATGGCCTTTCCAGCCATGCCAGTCGCTGCGGCATACGCCGGTGCCAAGCACTTGAATCACCACACCATGCCGTTGCGCAGAAGGATCTGCCACGTTCATCAGGCGCGGCGGTTTGGCAAAGGCTTCGTAGACGACTGCTTTCATTCAAATTACCTATGTTTGGATGGGCGGTGCGACTCAACCGGCTGCTGGTCATCCTCGGTTCGCTTCGAAACGTGATGATCCAGGCATTGCCAATTATGAATGAACGCCTTGAAATTACCCTTCAAGTTGCAATTGACGGATCAACAGATCTGAAATTAATCTTCGTTTTTTGGCCTTAATATGAGGAGTTATTTCATTATCGAGCAGCTCGATAAGGCGGACATTGCAATAACTGAACGTTTGCAACGCGACGGCAAGCTGTCGAATGTCAAGCTGGCCGAGCAACTGTCCCTCAGCGAAGCATCCTGTTGGCGCAAGCAAAGACGGCTTGAGGAATGCGGTGTTATCGAGGGGTACCAAGCCATTCTCAATCGAAAAAAACTAGGGCTAGGCCTGAAGGCCTTTGTTCAGATCTCTTGCACTGATCACAGCGAAGAAGCCACGGCGACGTTTGAAAAGATTATTCTGGCGGCCCCACAGGTCCTGAGTTGCCACAACACGACGGGCGAGGCGGACTTTTTGCTTGAGGTAGTTGCCCGGGACCTGGACAGCTATAGCCGCTTTGTCGAAAAAGTGCTGAGAAAGCTCCCTGGCGTTTTAAGTATTCGCTCCAACCTCTCCCTGCGAGAGGTGAAGACCACCAATCGGCTGCCCGTCAGCGAGCTCTTGAGTATCTGAATGCTGTCAGGACAGGCGCGAAGATAATGCTGCAGGTGGCTGACAAACTGACAGCCGACTCAACTAAACTCCACCAGAGCTGCTCCCGACAGCGCCTGGTGAGACGTCATGATTGCCCATACCCCCACGCTATTTGCCTGCGTCGCCTTAGTGGCGACGATCATGGCGTTTTGTCTGATATTGGTCGGCCAGTTCAACCAGCGTGACGGCTTGCTGACCATTGGCTTTGGTTTGCTGGCACATGCCCTGGCCTACATTGGATACACCTTGTACGGCCACGCCCCGTTATGGTTGACCTATGGGGCTGCGAACACATTGTTGGCGGTCGCGCTGGCCTTTTACGGGGCCAGCGTATTTCGTATCGTTGAGTTGCGCGTCTGCTGGTGGCAGATATTTGCACCTGCTGCATTGATGCTTGTGTTGATGGTCAGTCTGATCGACACGCTGGAGCCGCGCATGCTCGCCGCCACGCTTGTGTTGATGGTGCAGTGTGCCTTGATCATCTATTGGACGCGTCGCTACATACCCGCTCAGGGGCGTGCGCGCATGCTGTTGATCATCGGATCAAGCATCAGCCTGATCGGCCTGGGCATGCGGGTGATCGCCATCATCGGCGGAGGGGCTGCCGAGATGCGCTATGACGTCAGTAACCTTAAGCAAACCATCTCAGTCAGCATCGGCACGTTCACCGCGATGATGATCTCCCTCGGGCTGGTGCTGCTGGCCAAAGAGCGCAGTGAGTCGTTATTCCAGCGCCTGGCGTTGCGTGACGTGCTGACCGGCATTCTCAATCGCAGAGCCGTCCTCGAGCAGTTTTCCAAAGAACTGGAACGCGCGCGTCGAGACGCTTCCTACCTGGCAGTGGCGATGGTCGACATCGACCATTTCAAGCAGATCAATGATGTGTATGGGCACCTGGCGGGTGATGAGGTGATTTGCCACTGCGTCAATCAACTTACCCAGCGAATTCGTGAGTCCGACAGTATCGGGCGTTACGGTGGCGAGGAGTTTCTGGTGCTGCTTCCCCACACCAACCCCGAAAACGCCGTGGCAGTCCTGGACCAGTTGCGTGAGTCGGTCGCTGAGTCTCCGGCTCGGTTTGGCGAGGCAAGCATCTCATTGCGCATCAGCATCGGTGTTTGCTGCGTGGTGCCAAACGAAGATGACACCACGGCCAGCCTGCTTGCCCGTGCGGATGCCGCTCTTTATGACGCCAAGGGTTTGGGGCGCAATACCTTGTGTTTGGCGCCGCAGCAGGAGCATCGCGATAACACGGCTCCGTTCACGTCATGGAGCACTAGGTGAAACATGAGCTAGCGTTCATGCATGCGCCTTTCTGATAACTCGCTGGATTCTGCCCCTATGAAAGACCTGCCGCCCACTGCCACCTTGCGCGCATTTGAAGCAGCCACCCGGCACTTGACCTTTACGTCGGCCGCACAGGAGCTACATGTCACTCAAAGCGCGGTCAGTCACCAGCTCAAGCATCTAGAGGCGCTTTGGGGCGTGCAGTTGTTTGAGCGTAGCAAGACGTTACGCCTCACGGCAGCGGGGGCTGCGCTGGCGCCGATCGTGCGGGAGTTTTTCATCAGTCTGGAGGCGACTCTGGGTGATTTGCGCGAGCAAAAAGACAGGGTTCGACTCAGCGTCAGCACCACCTATTCCTTCGCGCTCAAATGGCTGCTGCCACGCTTGCCGCGTCTCTCTCGTCAGTACCCCGAGCTGCTGGTCTCGCTGGACACCACGGATAAAATAATCCACTTCTCCCACGGCCAGGCTGATGTAGCGATCAGGCTCGGCAAGGGCAACTACCCCGGTCTGCATTCTGAGTTCCTGTTTGGGGAGCAGGTCTTTCCTGTGGCCAGCCCCGAACTGTTGCGGCGCGTCGGGACTCCGCAGAGCCCCGCAGACCTGTTGCATTTCCCGCTGCTGACGCGGGACGGTGCCGAGTTGGTGCCTAAGTGGGAGGTATGGTTTCAAGCCGTCGGGCTGGCCTATTTGCCGCTCAAGGAGAGCGTCCGATTTGGCGATACCAACATGACGGTCGAGGCGGCCTTGCTCGGCCAGGGCGTTGCATTGGTGCGCAGTGGGCATGTCGAGAACGAAATCAGCGATGGCCGTTTGGTGCGGTTGTTTGATGTGCCGCTTCCATCGCCATTGGCTTACTACTTCGTATGCCCCAAGGGCATTGAATCGCAACCGCACATCGCCAGCTTTCGCCAATGGTTGGTCGGCGAGGCACTGAAAGTCCAACGGCTGGACCAGTGAATTATGAGCATCCGTTCATGCTGCGATGAGGAGACTTCGCTTTAGTCCCGGCGCGGCATTGCCTAGAGTGGCGCATGCCTATTCATATCATCTTCCTCGTGCTTTTCGCCGCGCTCCTGCATGCCAGCTGGAATGCGCTGCTGCGTAGCGGTGCCGATCGCTTGTGGTCCATGACGGTGATGTGCATTGCCATTGCCATCACCTGTGTCGTCGCCGCAGTGTTCATGGTGCCCCCCGCGATTGAGAGCTGGGGCTACGCGGTGCTTTCGGGATTGCTGCATGTGGGCTACAACCTGTTTCTGGTGCGCAGTTACCGGGTCGGCGACCTGGGGCAGGTCTATCCGATTGCACGGGGTTCGTCGCCGGTGCTGGTTACCGTGGGCGCCGCGGTTTTTGCTGGAGAAAGCATCACGCCCGGCCAATTGCTGGGGATTGCGCTGGTGTCAGGCGGGATTATTTCGTTGGCCTTCAGAGGGCGCAGTCTGTCGATTCCCAGCCTGCCCTATGCGCTGGGTACGGGCGGCTTTATCGCGGCCTACAGCGTGGTCGACGGCATCGGCGCCAGGCTCTCCGGCGCGCCGCTTGCGTACACCGTGTGGATGTGCGCCCTGTGGGGCGTGCTGATGCCAGTGGTCTACATCGGCCTGCGTGACACCCGCAGCTTGTTCTGCGTGAGGCCCGGAACAGTGACCGCCTTGGTCGGCGGGCTGGTCTCTTTGCTTGCGTATGGAATGGTCATCTACGCCATGACCGAAGCGCCCCTGGGCGCGGTATCGGCATTGCGCGAAACCAGCGTGCTGTTTGCGGTGTTGATCGGCTATGTGTTTCTCGGCGAAACGCTCAGCGCGCGTCGGATACTGGCGTGCCTGGTGATCGCCAGCGGCATCCTCATCATCGGCTGATACAGCCAATAACGCAGGAGCTATATGTCATGGTCAACGTCTCGCAGGTACCGCTGATTCTAATCACGGGTGGAAGTCGGGGAGTAGGGGCGGCAACCGCCCGGCTGGCTGCGGCAAGAGGTTATGACGTGGCTATCAGCTACGTTGCCAACGAGCCCGCAGCGCGGGCGGTGGTTGCGGATATTGAAGCGTTGGGGCGCAAAGCCTTGTCGATGCGGGCAGACAGTGCGGACCCCCAGCAGGTGGCCGATTTGTTCGCGGCCATCGATCGCACATTCGGCCGCATTGACGTCCTGGTCAATAACGCCGGGATGCTGGCGCCTCAATCACGCCTGGAAGAGCTCGGCTTCGAGCGGATGCAGCGCATCTTTGCGGTCAATGCCATTGGGCCAATTCTCTGCGCGCAACAGGCGGTAAAGCGCATGGCTTACCGTCACAAGGGCCCGGGCGGCGTGGTGATCAATGTCTCATCGGCATCCGCGCGCCTTGGCAGCCCCAATGAGTACGTCGACTATGCGGCGTCAAAGGGGGCGTTGGAGACGTTCACCATTGGCTTTGCGAAGGAGGTGGCTCGGGAAGGCATACGCGTCAACTGTATTCGCCCCGGGCATATTTATACCGACATGCATGCCAGCGGCGGTGAGCCGGGGCGGGTCGATCGTGTCAAGGACTCGATCCCCATGGGGCGGGGCGGACAACCTGAGGAAGTAGCACGCGCGATTCTATGGTTGGCGAGCGCCGAGGCATCGTTCGTGACCGGTACATTCCTGGACGTAACGGGCGGTAAATGAGTCAGAGGCGTGGATCATCGACTCGGTTTCAAGTAACAGCGGGCTGCCTCACCTTACGACTCAATCCAGGTGTTTTGCCCGTGATGCGCTTGAATGCACGACTGAAAGCGGCCTGCGATGTATAGCCCAAACGCTGCGCTACCTCTTCAATCGGTAGCCTTTCGAGGGTCAGCCACTGGCTCGCCAGCCGCATTCGCAGTTCGGTGACATAGCGTAGCGGGGCCATGCCAATCGTCAGTTGGAAGCGGTCCGCGAAGACCGAGCGTGAGGTATTGCAGTGCTCGGCCAACTGCGCAACGGTCCAGTCGCGGCCCGGTTGCTGATGGAGCGCAAGCAGCGCGCCGGCCAAGCGTGGATCGCGCAAGGCGGCGACCAGGCCTGAGGCATTGCCGCAGGCGCACTCCACCCAACCGCGAACGACCATGGCAGCCACCACGTCGGCCAAACGCGCGAGGATCCCGGCGAAGCCGATACGGGCGGCGCTGACCTCACGCTCCATGGTGGCCAGGATCGGTACCAGGCCGGGGTAACGCTGGCCGCCGGCATCAATCAGCATCAGGCCCGGCATCAGCTTGCCAAGGCCATGGATACTGCCCAGTTCAAACTCCATACAACCACTGAACAAAATAGTGCTCGGCGTAGAGCTGGCATCGGCGCCGGTATCCACTGCGCTGACGGTGTCACCGAGCGGGGCGCCGTCTAGACGGTCGATGTCTAGAACAGGCGCGCTTGGATGTGAAAGCAGTTGATGGGCCGCGCCATGGGAGATGAATACGGCGTTGCCGGCAGACAGCTCGTAGGTGGTGCCATCCTCCATGCGCAGCACCGCATTGCCGACGGCGATGAAGTGGAACCAGGCGTGCCCAGGTTTTTCCGGGAAGCCCAAACCGAAGGCGGGGCCTGCCTGGATACGCCGGTATTCGACGCCACGCAGGCGCATGCCACGCAATAGCTCGTTGATGAGGTCCGAGGAGAGAGCAAACTGGTCAATAGGCATCGTTCAGGTGTTTCAGTCAAAAAGTAGAGATTTTCAATCATAGATCATCCGGATTACGACGCCTAGACTTCGGTTCGTAATGAAGATTGGGAGATCCGTACGATGACCGACTGTGTATGTAATGCCGTCCCTGAGCGCCATCCTGGCGCCGACGTGGATGTTGAGCCTGCGACCCCCGCGTGGATGGCCGTCTTTTCGTTGGCAATGGGGGTGTTCGGGTTACTGACCGCTGAGTACCTTCCGGCCAGTTTGTTGACGCTGATGGCGACTGACCTGGGGGTGTCCGAAGCGCTGGCTGGCCAGGCGGTAACGGTGACAGCCGTCGTAGCGCTGTTCGCCGGCTTGTTGGTGCCTGGCCTGACCCGTGGCATCGACCGGCGTTGGGTGTTGCTGGGGTTTTCCACGTTGATGGTCGCTTCCAATCTGTTGGTCGCCGTTTCCTCCAGCTTCGCGGTGCTGTTGTTGATGCGCATCTTGCTGGGTATCGCCCTTGGCGGGTTCTGGAGCATGGCGGCGGCGGTCGCGATGCGGTTGGTGCCGAGTGCGCTATTGCCCCGGGCGCTATCGATCATTTTCAGTGGCATTGCCATCGGGACGGTCGTTGCAGTGCCGCTGGGCAGCTATCTGGGCGGGCTGTATGGCTGGCGCAGCGCGTTCTTTGCAGCGGCGGCGGTAGGCATGGTGACCCTGGCTTTTCAGTCGTTCACTCTGCCGCGCCTCGCGCCGCGTCGGCCGGCAAGATTGCGCACTGTTTTAGAGGTGTTGCAGCGCCCAGGCATCGCCATGGGGATGTTCGGTTGCGTGCTGGTGCACAGCGGGCACTTCGCGATGTTCACCTATGTTCGGCCATTCCTTGAAGGGACTACGGGTATTGGCTCGCAAGGGCTGTCACTGATGTTGCTGGGGTTCGGTGTGGCCAACTTCGTCGGCACGCTGTTGGCCGGAAGACTGCTGGAGCGCCACCCGCTGGCCACACTGGTGTTGATGCCCGCCCTGGTCGGCGTTGCAGCACTGGCGTTGGTGCTGTTGCCGGCATCGTTGCCGGGGCAGGCGATACTCCTGGCGATCTGGGGCTTGGCCTTTGGTGGTGTGCCGGTGGCGTGGTCGAACTGGGTTGCCAGTGCGGTACCTGATCAGGCGGAAAGCGCCGGAGGCATGGTGGTGGCATCTGTGCAATCGGCCATCGCAACAGGCGCCGCCGCTGGCGGTGCAGTGTTCAGCCTCGGTGGCAGCGCAGGCGTATTCGTCGCAGCGGCTGTGCTGATGCTGCTGGCCGCGCTGTTGATTGCGCTGCGGGTCCGCGTCCCTTCTGCCCAGGGCGTTCCATCGTGGAAAGGACTCGGCCCATGACTCATGGCACAAAGAGCAGGCTGATTACGATGTAGCTCCTTATGATCGGTTCTCGCCCGCAGATAGCCGATTTATCAGGAATCTAGCCAACACTTCGGTTTCACCAATTATCCACTTCGACTTCAGTGGCAGGGTGCATTGGGGTAACAACGTCTGAGGATCTCTTACGAAATGTGGGGTGTAGCCTAGCAATCCTGCGTAAAGCGCGGCGTTGCTAACCAGGCTTTCGTAGAAGCGCTCGAATAGCTCCTCCTCTTTTCGTTCTGAAAGCAGGCGATATTGCGCTTTACTGAACGCACATAGCTGTATGTAAAAAGGGATGAACAACGGTCCCGCTCTGTGTTTGGCCTGTTCGAGCGCGGCGCCGAAGTGCACGAGCGCTCGTTTGTCGTCACCGGCATACATGGCATCCTGGGCGAATTTCCATTCGTTAAGCCAGTTCGCTACTCTCCCTGACGCGATGTGCCAGGCGCCTTGCGCAAACAGCTTGTGTTCGTTCCTATATGCGAGATCCAGGCAGCTTGGAATCTCTGCAGCGCTGTTCAGTGAGCCCGGTAAACGCCTGATACCGTCAAGCTGTGCCTGGTAACGCAGGGAAGCCTGCTGGGCAAACGCTTCATCGTCGAGGGGGTACTGGTTGAATAACAATTCGAGCCAGTCGCTACTCGGTATCGCATGACGTAGGTCAACCGGCGCTGTTTTGGAGCGGCTCCTCGCCTCACGTTCAAACGTCCCGCAATCTGCCACATGGATATTGAGGTTGTGAGCGATCATGGCCGCGAAGGCGTGCACTGCGAATGCTTTCTTATCGATCGCCTCCGGCAGCTGGCAGGTCAGCGGTTGAAGGGTTGGATAAAATATTTCCCATTTCACACGGCTAGGCTTGCGTAGTCGATCGATCACCTGTTTCGACTGAGTGTTCACGAGTTGGGAGGTGAAATCACAATTCCAAGCTTGCTCCCCGAGCGGCGCGTCTAGCTGAAACTGGTGATACTGATGAAGTTTGTGCAGCGAGATACCGGTTATGCTGCAAGCCAGGTCGGCGAAGCTCCTTAACGGCCACTGTTCGTCCTGATCCTCTGCCGGCCAAGTATTGCCATGTGACGTTGCGCGGGCGAGCACCTTCGTCAATTCAATCAAATCTTGGCTGAGAAACCACTGGTAGCTGGATGTTTGGCTGTGTGTGTTGCAAGCATATTCCCTGACAAACTCTCGGTAATGGGCAAAGGCCGACACATAAAAGTCGATCGCGAATTCGGATACATTCCAACGTGCGTAACGTTCAGCGATTAAAGTCTGGATGTATTGGCTCAACTCCAAGTATTCATCGAACGATTCAAAGTCTGATTTGGACAGGTAATTCACATAGGCTTGAATCGTTCTGCTCTTCTTAACCTTCTGCGCATCCTTTGGGGCTAGCTGGGCAGTGACGACTGCAAGGTCATCGAGAGAACCAAAGGTGCCGTTGTCTTTTTCAACTGCTTTAAAGGCCTGCCGTAACGCGGCGCGACGTTCTTTTTCGGTGGCGGATACGTGGAAGGTGAAGTCTTCGTTTTCACTGTTCCACAGGCCTAAGCAGTCGCATACGGCTTTGTGCAGGAAACCTAATGTCGGCAGTTGATCAGTGGTGGGTAGCATGGTCATTTCCTTATAGAGAGTTCATCCCGATCCTAGGGAAATGAGAGCTTCTCACTAAGTATCAAAACAGCGATACGTGCCAGAAGATGAAGTTTGTACTGACGAATGGGGGCATCCTTTTCAAACCATCCAAAGCGTGCCCTCAGATGTGCCACCAATGTAGCGATCCACTGGAGGTGAATGGAGCTCCATGGTGTGTGGAAAGGCAGAAATGATCAGATAAACAGCCTATCCGACAACGCCTAAAGACTCTCAGGATCCCCAAAAAACATCTGAATCCGCGAACGCAACCACCGTTCCCCCGGGTCATTATCCTGCGACCCTCGCCATGCCATGTGTAGTTCAAAGCTGCGCACCGGCAACGGTGGGTCTTCGGCGCGCAGGCCGCCGGCGGCGGTCAGGGCTTCGGCGGTGTAGTCCGGCACGGTCGCCAGGATGTCGGTGCCGGCCAGCAGGGTGCCCAGGCCGTTGAACTGTGGCACGGCCAGTACTACGTGGCGCTTGCGGTCGAGTTTTTCCAACTCTTCATCGATAAACCCGCTGAGGTCGCCAGCGAATGAGACCAGGGCGTGGGGGCGGGCGCAGAAGTCATCCAGGCTCAGGGCGCCGGGTACGCTGTCGGCGCGCAGCAGCTTGGGCAGGCTGCGCCGCAGCAGTTTGCGCTTGGCGTTGGCCGGCAGGTCGGCGGTGTAGCTGACGCCAATGGAGATTTCCCCGGAGGCCAGCAGGCCGGGCATCAGGATGTAGTTGACGCGACGGATTACCAGCACGATGCCCGGCGCTTCGGCGCGCAGGCGTTTGAGCAGTTGCGGCAGCAGGGCGAACTCCACATCGTCCGACAGGCCGATGCGAAACACCGCGGTGCTGGTGGCTGGATCGAATTCGGCGGCGCGGCTGACGGCGGTGGAAATCGAATCCAGGGCCGGCGACAGCAAGGCGAAGATCTCTACCGCCCGTGCCGAGGGTTCCATGCTGCGCCCGGTACGCACGAACAGAGGATCGTCGAACAGCCCGCGCAGGCGTGACAAGGCCGCGCTGATGGCGGGCTGGCCGAGGAACAATTTCTCGGCGGCGCGGGTCACACTGCGCTCATGCATCAAGGTTTCGAATACGATCAACAGGTTCAGGTCGACACGACGCAGGTCGTTACGGTTCATCTTGTGTCCTGGCAGATTCAGCGAACTTGACGTGAGCGGCCACATGGGAACAATGGCCGGCATGAATCTTACGGGGAAAGGCTGGTACTCTGCACCGGCTAATTCAGATTTCCTACGCTGCCTGGCGTATTTTCCTAGGCGGTGGAATCAATGACAGACATGACGACTATTAATGGCGACCGGTGGCCTTGCCCCGAAAGCCCAGATAAAGTTCATGGCATTAGAGGTTACTTTGGCGAGGTTTGCGATGTCCCGCACGATCCGTTTTCACAAGTTTGGTCCGGCCGAGGTGCTCAAGTGCGAAGAGCATGAAGCCACGTTGCCCGCACCGGGCGAAGTGCAGGTGCGTGTCGAAGCGATTGGCATCAGCTGGTACGACATTCTCTGGCGGCAGAACCTGGCGTCCTCCCATGCCCGCCTGCCTTCGGGCCTTGGACATGAAATGGCTGGCGTGGTGGTGGCCGTGGGTGAGGGCGTCGACGACCTGGTGGTAGGCGACAAGGTTGCCAGCTTTCCGGCCGAAAGCCCCAATGATTACCCGGTGTATGGCGAGGTGATTGTATTGCCTCGTTCTGCCTTGACCCGTTACCCGGACGTGTTGAGCGCGGTGCAGGCCAGCGTGCATTACACGCCGTTGTTGATTGCCTACTTTGCCTACATCGATCTGGCACGGGCCAAACCCGGGCAGTTCGCTCTGGTGACGGATGCCAGCCATTGTGCCGGGCCATCGTTCGTGCAATTGGGCAAGGCTTTGGGCGTGCGGGTGATCGCGGCCACCAAGTCGCCGGAGGAACGCGAATACCTGCTGTCCCTGGGCGCGGAAAAGGTCATCGTCACCGAAGAACAGGATTTGCTGATGCAAATCAACAAGTTCACGGATGGGCGCGGCGTGGATGTAGTGTTCGACGGCCTGGGCGGCCCGCAGATGTCGCTGTTGGGCGATGTGCTCGCGCCCCGTGGCAGCCTGGTGTTGTACGGCCTGCAAGGCGGCAACCAGACCCCTTTCCCGGCCTGTGCCGCGTTCCAGAAGAACATCCAGTTCTTTGTGCACTGCATCGGCAACTTCACCGGCAAGCCGGAGTTGGGTATTGCTCAGGATCAAGCCGCGCTGCAGCGGGCCCTGAACGAGATCAACCAGTTGACCGCAGATGGCCTGCTGGTGCCGCTCAAGACCCGGGTGTTTCCATTCAGCCAGTTCGTCGACGCCCATCGCTACATGGATGAATGCCCGTGCCGTGAGCGGGTAGCGTTGCAGGTTGAAGCCGTTTGATCTGTGGGAATGTTCGCAAACGGACATTCTGCGAGTGTTTGCCATGGGGCAAATACGCCATTTAGAAGGACTGGATCTACGTCCTTGCTGAGCCCCCTGCCGGGATTTCTTCCCTGCAAAACCTGCCCTTGATGCCGCCGCTGCCCTGAATCCCAGAGCGGCGGCGTTTTGTTTGGGCGCTGCGGTCAATCCCCGCCCACCGAACTGCACTGGTTTTTGCCCTGAGTCTGTATCTTTTAATCATCAATCAAGCGCTGATAATTGCCCGGTCACTTTCATCTCAAGGACTGAGCAATGAATACAGCAAACAACTCAAAACAACGGCTCGCCGAAACTAACAAGTCGCTTTGTATGCCGACCCAAGGATGTGGGTTTGCAGAAAGCGCCTTTAAGTGTGCGCGAACCCAATCCGATTTTTACCCTGCGCCGCATATGTCAGATCATTCTTTAATATTCGAGTTAAAGATTAGTAGGAGGCTGTAAGACCATTCCTAGGCCGGCCAGTGGGCCGCTGTAGGGGCTTTCCTCCGTAGGTGATGGCATCTTCGTCAGGATGTTCCAACTGGCGCTTTGTTGTGCGGTGCTAACATTTAGCTATCAGCCTTAATCACAACAGGCGTCAACTTTAAGTAAACGCAGATCGGACAGGCACGCCTAACTGCATGCCCGAAACTGCCAGTTAACCTCAGGTAGTAAAGCTATGAGCGCTATTCACGAACAAGCCATGAATTATGTTTATCAGCAAGTTTTGCAGCGATTGCTGGGTCACTTTTCGCGAGCGGAGCGCACGGCACTTCAGTTATTGATTCAGCGATTGATTGTGGCGGCCGGGGGTCTGGAGCAGATCGGCGACTACAAGGTACTGGTGGCTCATGGGGGCGGTAAAAGCAGCAGTTACGCATTGGCCTTCCTGCGGGCAGCCCAATTGACCATTGCGGGCCGCGCGCCGAGGAGTTTCCAATTGCGCGTCGCGACCCTGCGCCATACGGGCATGACGCAAGCGGCGCTGGACAGCATTCACCGTGGTTACAGCGCGTTGTTTTTCCATGACGACCCCAGGGTCGAGTTGCTGATGGTGGAAAACCAGGAGGTTTTGCCTTTCAACCATCTGCGGCCGGCGTCCGCCGCTGGGCAGGATGCGGGACGGCGCAACATGCTGATGGTCGGGCATATGAGTTCGGGGGATATCCGCGCCAGTTTGTGCAACGACGGCTACCTGTCCCTGGGGGATTTCTACCGCCGCATCACGGCGTGGGACGGCGGGGTACACGCCTTGGCCAGTAGCGACTCACCGCGCAAGCAGAATCAATACCTGGCGTGGCTGGCCAGGACCACCCGCGCTGCGGGCATGAAAGGTCATTCCGGGCAGCCATTGGCGCTCAACGCGTTGTTCTCCCGCATGGACGATTGCAGTGCCGGTTATTACCGCAATGTGTATGGCGAGCATTACGCAGCACAGGATGCATCCGCCGCCAAGGAGGTGCACCGTCACCTGGCCTACATTGGCGTGGCTGACCTGTTACGCGCCACGGAGCATGGCTGCACGGCTTTGCTCAATGATTTCATGGGCTACAAGCAAGACGAGTTCGCCTTTCAGTTCAGCACCCCGGCCTACGCCAACCCGTTGCTGATGGCCCACCTGCATGGCCTGCATGCGCAAGTGCTGCAGGGCCTGGACTATCAGCAGGGTGTCACGCGGTTTATCGAGCAGGCCATCGGCTTCATGCGCCGTAAACAAATCCCTGACGTGCTGATTGCCCAAGCCGGGACGCGGGATGGCCGCGTATTGGCGGCGACGTACGCCCGCGAGTTCTTTGGCCTGGAGGAAAGCCAATTGGTATGCCTGTTGTTTTCACCGTTTATCCAGCAAGGGCAGCGGCTGGAAGCCTTCTTGCGCCGCTGTCATCCCGGCATGCTGGTGGCACTGCCCGAACTGCACAAAGTCCTTGAGGGCAAGCCCTCGGCAGAGTTGATCCAGCACTGGATTGTCGATACCAGTGGCTTGCCCCTGGCGCTGTTGCAGCACCTGTACGGCGCCCATGTCGCGGCCAATGCGGCCTGTATCAACAGCGAGGATGGGGCCACGGTGCCGCATGGCATACCAGGGCACTGAGGGTGATTGCGCTACGCCAGCCAGTGCTGCGGCAGCCAAGGTCATGAAGGGGGATAAGCCGGCTGACTTCGCCTATCAGGCTGTCTATCGCTACATGATCAACCTGATCAACGAAGTGGGCACTGAGGCGAGGGTCAAGCTGCCGTCCTTGCGGCACTTGGCAGAGCGTTTGAATGTGTCGATTTCCACCATTCAATACGCCTACTCGCTCCTGGAAAAGGAGGGCAGGGTGTATTCGGTGGCCAAGTCCGGCTACTACGCCCTGCCCATTGCCAGCAATACGCCATGCTGCACCGCAGGCGATCTCCTTGAGCGCCTGTATGCCGGGGCACGCAGGCCGGGGATGCTGGTCCTCAGTGCCGATGAGCCGGCCCAGTTGTTGTCCCTGGACGCGCCGTTGCTGCAATTGGAGCGTGAGTTGGTGCGCCAGTACCCGCGCCAGTTGCAGCCTTATTCCCAGCCGTGCGGCATTTGGGAGCTGCGGGCGGCGCTGGCGGCGCGTTATACCCACTCGCCCACACGGTGCTGGCAGGCCGACGATGTGTACATCGGTGCTGACCTGCGGGGGGTGCTGGCCATTCTGATCGAGGTGTTGGCGCTCAGAGGGGCTGCGGTGTTGGTGGAGTCGCCCTGTGACTGGCTTGTCCTGCGGTTGCTGCAAGATGCCGGGGTGCGCATGATCGAGTGGCCGTGTAACGAACAGGGCAGGCTCGACCTCGGTTACTTGCAGCAGCAACTGCGGAGCGAGGAAGTGCAACTGGCAGTGCTGTCTTCGACCCCGGGCATTGGCACGGGGGCGGCCTTGAGCCTGGCGGATCAGGCGCAGGTGGCGCGGTTGCTGGAACATGCCGGTTGCTGGGTGCTGGAGAATGACATCCACGGCGGGCTGGAATTCGAGGCGGGCACCCGCTACCTGCGCGATCTGGTGAACCCTGATCGACTGATGGTGTTTTCTTCCTTCGAAAAAGTCATGGGCCCGGAAGCGCCCTACGGCTATCTGCTGTCGCGGCACCTGAGCACGCAATTGCAGCGCCAGTTCCTGTTGCGCGCGTTTCGTTTGTCCTCGATTCGCCAGCGTGCAATCGCCCGGCTGCACCACAATGGCCGTTTTGACCAGCATCTTGAGCAGTTGCGCGACTTGCTCAAGGGGCATGCCGACGCCATGCACGTGCGCCTGGAGCAACATCTGGGCGGGCGCTTGACGTACCGTCGACCCCAGGCGGGTGCTACCTACTGGCTGCGCTCCACCGGGGCCGTCGATATGCGTCGGGTCTTTCAAAACATGCTGGCGCGCCAGGTGGTGATTGCCCCTGGCGAGTTGTTCAGCGTGAGTGGCCTGTACCAGCAACATTTTCGGCTGAGCCATGTGGCAAGCACTCATCACAGCCTGGACCTGGTGTTGGAGGAGTTGGCACAGGCACTCAAGCAGGGGCAGCACGGATGAATTGGCTTTGTGGGAAATATCGCTGATTATTGTGGGATAGATACCGGCCCGCGGCGGTCGAACACCCAGTAAACTGCATCCTTTTCCGAATCCTTCTTTTCAGAGGTTTTTGCATGACTCTCAGTCCTTTTGCGGGCAAACCGGCGCCGGCTCAGTTGCTGGTGGACATCCCGCGACTGGTAACGGCCTATTACACCGGCCAGCCCGATGCAGCCATCTCCACTCAACGCGTGGCTTTCGGTACTTCCGGGCACCGTGGCAGCTCTTTTGACTTGAGCTTCAACGAATGGCACGTGTTGGCCATCAGCCAGGCGATTTGCCTGTACCGCGCAGCACAAGGCATCACTGGCCCGCTATTCGTTGGCCTCGACACCCATGCGCTGTCCACGCCGGCGGGCGCCAGTGCGCTGGAAGTGCTGGCGGCCAACGGGGTGCATGTGATGCTTGCCGAAGGTGACGAATACACGCCAACCCCGGCGATTTCCCACGCCATCCTCTGCTACAACCGTGGCCGCACCAGCGGGCTGGCCGATGGCATTGTCATCACCCCGTCCCATAACCCGCCCCAGAGCGGCGGTTATAAATACAACCCGCCCAACGGCGGCCCGGCCGACACCCACGTCACCAAATGGATCGAAGCCAAGGCCAACGAACTGCTGGCTGCCAAATTGGCCGGGGTCAAGCGCATCACCCATGCCCAGGCATTGAAAGCCGATACCACCCATCGCCATGACTACCTCAACAGCTACGTGGCCGACCTGATCAATGTCATCGACATGGACGCGATCCGCAGCGCCGACTTGCGCCTGGGCGTAGACCCGTTGGGCGGAGCAGGGGTGCGCTACTGGTCGGCGATTGCCGAGCATTACCGTCTGAACTTGGAAGTGGTGAATACCGAAGTCGACCCGACATTCCGTTTCATGAGCGTGGATTGGGACGGCCAGATTCGCATGGACCCATCCTCCAGCTATGCGATGCAAGGCCTGATCGGCCTCAAGGAACGCTTCGACGTGGCGTTTGCCTGTGACCCGGACCACGACCGCCACGGCATCGTTACCCCGTCTGGTGGGCTGTTGGCGCCGAACAACTATCTGGCCGTGTCCATCGATTACCTGTTCCAGAACCGTCCCCAGTGGCGCGCTGATGCAGCCGTGGGTAAAACCGTGGTCAGCAGTGGCTTGATCGACCGCGTGGCGGCGCGCATTGGCCGGCGCCTGTATGAAGTGCCGGTGGGCTTCAAATGGTTTGCCGATGGCCTGTTTGAAGGCTCCCTGGGCTTTGGCGGCGAAGAAAGCGCCGGGGCTTCGTTCCTGCGCAAGGACGGCAGCGTGTGGAGTACTGACAAGGACGGCCTGATCCCGGCATTGCTGGCTGCGGAAATGACCTCGCGCAAAGGCCAGGACCCAAGCCAGATCTACCGTGGCCTGACCGATGCCTTGGGCGAACCGTTCGCCATCCGTGTGGATGCCAAGGCCACCCCGGCGCAGAAGGCGCTGCTGGGCAAGCTGGCACCGGAGCAGGTCACATCCACGCAATTGGCCGGGGAGAGCATCCAGCAGATCCTCAGCCATGCGCCAGGTAACGACCAGGCGATTGGCGGGCTGAAAGTCATGACCGAAAACGGCTGGTTCGCCGCGCGGCCGTCGGGCACCGAGGATATCTACAAGATCTATGCCGAGAGCTTTATTGGCGAAGATCACCTCAAGCGCCTGGTGGAAGAGGCGCAGGTGTTGGTGGATGGTGCGATCACCAGCCAGCCGTAAAAAGTGAGGGAGCGGCGCTGCGACCTGCTCCCACATTGGGTTTGAGCCTGGCTTGAGATCAAGCCAGGTCCACCAGCACCACTTCGCTGTCTTCGATCGCGGTCACCCGCAGTACGCGTTCATCCTGCACCGCAACACCATCCCGCGCCCGCGCCTGCAAGCCATTGACTTCGATCACCCCGGTCGCCGGCACCAGGTAAGCCCGGCGTCCTGCATCCAAGTGATACTCGGCACTTTCCCCGGCCTTCAGGTTGGCCGCCACCAGGCGCGCATCGGCACGGATACGCAGGCTTTCATTGTCGCCAAGCTTGCCGCTGGCCAAGGTCACAAACCCTTCGCGGTCGCCCTTGGGAAAAGGCTTGGCGCCCCAGGAAGGGGGCAGGCCGGCTTCATTGGGGATGATCCAGATCTGGAAGATCTTGGTGGCCGTGGCTTCCAGGTTGTATTCGCTATGGGCAATCCCGGTGCCGGCACTCATCACCTGGACGTCGCCAGCCTCGGTACGGCCCTTGTTGCCCAGGTTGTCAGCGTGGCTGATGGCGCCTTCGCGCACATAGGTGATGATTTCCATGTCCCGGTGCGGATGCTGTGGGAAGCCTGTGCCGGGAGCGATGATGTCATCGTTCCACACCCGCAGGTTGCCCCAGTGCATGCGCTGAGGGTCATGGTACTCAGCGAACGAAAAGTGGTGATGGGCATCCAGCCAACCGTGATTGGCACCGCCCAGGGAGGTAAAAGGTCGAAGTTCAAGCATGATCGTCTCCTGTTGATGGGGCTATCATCCGCCAGGGCATAATCGATAAAAAGCGTAAAAAATACCTGATTCCCATCTGATTATTCGATTGGTTTGCGCGCCGCCGAACTCGACCTGATATTCACTTCATCGCCTAACTGCATGAAGCCAAAGCAATTGGCTGGAACTGTCGCGGCATAACGGCGACCATAGGCGCTCTGTCCGCTTAACCCCCCGCAGGAGTCCGCGTGTCGCAACACACCCCCGATCTGCCCCCCGAACTGCGTCCCCTGGCGCAAATGCCGCTGTTCAAGCGCCTGGCTGCCCGGCTGTTTGGCCACGGATTGACGCGCCTGCGGGCCCAGCACCGTTTTTCGTGGCTGCATGGCCAAGCGGATGGTTTTCGCAGTGGGCATGAAGCGGGTGTGGAGTATGGCTACCAGGAAGGCAAGCGCGACGGCATCGAAGAGGGGCGCCAGGTCCTGTTGATTCGTGACTTTCGCAGTGATGAGCACCGTGCGCCCGGAGTTGATGACAGCCTGTTCGACGATTGGCGCCTGCCATTGACCCCTGAGCTGAAAAAACGCATCAAGGCCGATGTGGCGCGCTTGCTACCGGCCCATGCCCAGCCCAGCGCGGCCCAGTGGAAGATGATCTTCAGCGACACCCCGTCAACCTCGGTGATTGCCGGGGCCGGGGCCGGCAAGTCCACCTCGCTGGTCCTGCGCATCCTGTTGTTGACCCATTACCTGGGCTTTGAGCTGAGCTCCATGACCGTGGTGACCTTCACCCGTGAGTCGCGCAAGGACTTCATCGGCAAACTCATGGAGATTCTCAGCCTGTGGGGCCAACCCCTTGGTTTGAAAGAGGCCCAGGCCGTGGTGCGCACCTTTCATTCACGCATCCTGCCCATGGTCCGCAGCCTGCCGGGCTTCGAGCGCTTGCAGGCCTTCGAGAACCTGCACAACGGCACCTACGATGACGAGGCTGACAGCAACCCCTTCGAGCTGCGCATCAACGATGCCCAGCGCCAGCAGCTCAATGCCTGTTACCACGGGCTTTACGGCCGGCACACACGCTTTCGCGAGCTGATTGCGCCGATGGCGCGCCACGCCTTGCAGCTCAAGGAGTTGGAGCGCGACCACCCGGATGTGCAGAAGCGCATGGCGGTCACCGAGTTGGCGGCCAAGCGTGACGAAGAGCTGTGCGATGTGATTGAGGACCTGTGGTTTCGCGCCGGTGCCTGGCCGATCAAGGGCATCGAGCCCAACCGTCAGAGCGTGGAAATCAACGGCGCGGCGTTCCACTGCCACGGCTACAGCGCCGAATTGGACGCCTGGGTGGTACTGGGCTTCGACGCCAGGGAAAACCCGCAGATCGCCCGTCCAGGGGCCAAGCTGTCGGTGCGCGCCGAATGGGCAGTCAAGCGCACCCTGTTTCAAGCTTTCTGTCGCAAGCCTTTGATATGGCTTGATAACTATGAGTCTTCAAAGCGTCTTTTGAGCAGCCTGGCGGGCGATGCCAGCTCGGGGCCGGGGTTTGATTACAAGGTCAAGGGCGAGTTGGCTTCGGCGCCGCTGCTGGACTGTTTTGTCACCGCCGCCGGGTTTATTGAAAACCTCGGCCTGGACGTGCCCACGGCCGTAGGCCAGATGAGCTTTGCCAAGGATGACCCGGACCGCGCTTTCTTCGAAGCCCTGAGCATTTTCTGGAAGGCCCTGGAAGATCACCTGCTGGATCAGTCGCCGCCGATCATGACTTACAACCGCATGTTTTCGCTGTTTGGCGAGAACACCCCGGAGAACCTCAAGTTGCTCAGCGACGGGCTGTTGCGCCCGCTGTCGCACTTGATGATCGACGAGTTCCAGGACGTTTCGCCGCAGATCGTCTCGTGGATCCGCGCCAGCCTGCGCGAGATCCGCAGCCGTGGGCCGGCAATGCATGTGGGGCGCGGTGCCCAGCACTCCTCGCTGTTATGCGTGGGTGATGACTGGCAGTCGATCTATGGCTGGCGCGGCAGTTCGCCCAAGTACTTCATGGAGTTCAACAAGGCATTCCCGTCACCAAGCACCACCCGGGTAATGCTCGGGGAGAACTTCCGAAGCCACCAGCACATCATCGATGCCGCCGAGCATATCGTTAAAGCAGCACCGGCAATCAGCGGTAAAAAGGCCAAGGCCAGCGGCGCAGCCAAGGCGCTGATACCGGTGCAGGTGCTGGATCGAGATGAGGCCGCCCTGGCGCAGCAGTTGCTGGCGCACTATCAACGGGGCGAATCGGTGTTAATGCTGTATCGAAAAAGCAGCGATAAGCTGTTGATTCAGGAGCATATTCAGTCAGTAATTAACCTTGATTCTAGCTTGCCGCCGGCCCAGCGCCGCTTGAAACAACTGACCTATCACAGCGCCAAGGGACTGCAGGCGGATGCGGTGTTTTTGCTGGGCGATTGCCAGCACCTGACGCGCTCACCCTACAAGAACCAGGTGTACCGCATGGCCGGGCTTGGCAGGGACGGCGATGCCGAGCCCTATGACAATGCGCAAAAAGACGAGGTGCTGCGCCTGGCCTATGTCGGGATTACCCGGGCAGTGAGCCATTGCTACTGGTATGTCGAAGGGCAGGATGGCCAAGGAGCGAATGCGCCGAGGGCGTCGGACCGAGTGGCGGGGGGCAAAGTGTTCTTTGATGACCGCCGGGTGGCGAAGGTGAAGTAGAGGGGTTGCTGTGGTAAGTGGGTTTAGTGGGTTTAGTGGGCTTAGTGGGCTTAGTGGGATTGCTGTGGCGAGCGGGCTTGCCCCGCGCTGGGCTGCGCAGCAGCCCTAGAACCGACGCCCTCGGTTTACCTGACTAAACTCCGTGAGCTTATTGGGGCTGCTGCGCAGCCCAGCGCGGGGCAAGCCCGCTCGCCACAAGAAGCCCGCTCGCCACAGCAAGCCCGTTCACCACAATAAGCCCTGCAACTACGCCTGCCGCAACTGCGGGCGTATAAACGATTCGAGCTCTGCCTCAATCGCTTCGATAATGCGTTCCACATCCGTGGCGTTCATCACTGTGGCACAGGGAATGCCAGCAATGGCGATCATGGTTTCGCCACTCTCTCGGTCAAACAATCGCGCAATCATGCTGCCGGGCGCGTCCATGCTGCCTTCAAAGCCTACCGGGTGAAAATGCCAGCGCATCAACTGGCAGGCATTGGGGAATGTCACTTTGTTCATGTGACCAACCTTGTTCATTGAGCGCTTCCTTTAGCTCGCGGCAAGGGCGTCAGGTCCATCAATGGTCCTGACCGTGAAGCTTAAAAAATAGCACTCACTCGCAATTGGTATCGGGTTTTTTTCGGTCCGTTCGGCAGTTGCTTGCAAGAAGTTTGACGTGGGTCATGTCTTACAACTGCTTAGGCAAAAGGCCATTATTTGAAACTGTCACTTTGCCATTGAAGCACTCGGTAAAGTTGTGCAAGCTCCAGGCTTTAGCCGCTTGCGAGTGTTGTATGCCACAGACCGTCCCGGCCGATAGCCCGCAACAGACGCAAGCGACTGCCGACGTAGTGTTGCGCCATCACCTGTGCTGGAAGCACCGCGATCTGGACGGGGTCATGGCGCACTATCACCCAGATATCCAGTACCACGACTTCTTCCAGAACCGCGTGGTGTGCTTCGACCAACTGCGTGAGTACCTGCAAGCCAGCATGCCCCGCGACCCCGATGAGGCTATCGAGCACACTGATCGTATCCGCACCGATGGCGATACTGCATTTATCCAGTATCGCGTGACCTTGCGTGGCGGCCAGGGCCTGGTGTCGTTTCGTACCAGTGAGGCGATCACCGTGCGCGACGGGCTGATCTGGCGTGTCAACGAATACGCATCCCTGGTCCACGAACCCGCCACCAGCCGCTCCCAGTCCCAGGCCACGCGACCGACCGTCAGCCGCCTGGGCTTGTCGCCCCAGCAACTGAGCTACCTGGCCAACGATTTGCAGCAGTACTTCCAGCGCCAGCAACCTTATCTCGACCCTGAACTGGACCTGCAACGGGTAGCCAAGGAGTGTGGCTACAGTCGCAACCAGATCTCCTACCTGCTCAACCAGGTACTGGGGCAGAGCTTCTACCGCTACGTCAACCAGGCCCGTCTGCAGCATTTGCTCGCGGCACTGGATGGCGCCACGCCGCCGATCCGCATTGATGAGCTGGCATTTGCCGCCGGATTCAATTCGTTATCGGCGTTCTACAGCTGTTTCCGCCAACACACCGGCCTGTCACCCAAGGCCTACGTGAAACAAATTTCTCTGCGTGCACGCGCGCAAGACGACGACTGAAGCCAGGCACTAGGATCACGCCATCGACGTTTGGTGGTGGAGTTTGGGCATGCCGGCATGGCGCAAGATCAGTTTGTGGATGGACCAGTTGCAAGAGCTGCTGGAGGCGCGCGCGTCCCTGGAGCATGACCTGGATGTCGATGTGGCCATTATTGGCGCCGGCTACACCGGGTTGTGGACTGCCTATTACCTCAAGCGCCACGCGCCGCAGCTCAAGGTGGTGATCATTGAAGCCCAGACTGCCGGTTTCGGCGCTTCCGGGCGCAATGGTGGATGGTTGATGGGCAACCTGCTGGGCGAAGACCGCTTGCTCGCCGGTTTACCTGCCGAGCAACGCCGGGCCTCGTATGACCTGCTGCATGGCATCCCCGATGAAGTCGGGCAGGTGCTGCAGCGCGAAGGCATCGACTGCGACTACCGCAAGGGCGGGGCGCTGCACTGTGCCGCCCGCTACCCCGAGCAAGAAGCCAGCCTGCGCGAATACCTGGCCAAGCTCCACGGCCAAGGCCTGAGCGACGCTGACTACCGCTGGCTCAGCCCCGAGCAACTGGCCGGGCAGATCCGTATCGCCTCGGCTTATGGCGCGGTCTATACCCCCCACGTTGCGACGATCCATCCGGCCAAGCTGGTGCGCGGGTTGGCGCGGGTGGTCGAGGCCATGGGCGTGGCGATCTACGAGAACAGTCCGGTCACCCACTGGCAGGCCGCCAGCCTGCGCACCGCCAAGGCCCACGTCCGGGCCTCATGGGTGGTGCCAGCGGTGGAGGGCTATGCCCCGACGCTCAAGCCCCTGGGCCGCTATCAACTGCCGGTGCAAAGCCTGATCGTGGCGACCGAACCCTTGCCTGCCAGTACCTGGGAGGAAATCGGCCTGGATCAGGGCCAGGCTTTTGGTGAAAGCAGCCGCCAGGTCACCTATGGCCAGCGCACCGCGGATAACCGCCTGGTATTCGGGGCCCGCGGTGGTTATCAGTTTGCCGGCAAGTTGCGTCACAACTTCGACCTTACAGAAAGCGAGGTGGAGTTGCGCCGCTACCTGTTCTGCGAGCTATTCCCGCAACTGCAGCATGTGCGCGTCACCCACTCCTGGGGGGGCAACCTCGGTATGTCGCGGCGCTTTCGGCCGCACATGCTGTGCGACCAACAGAGCGGCATCGCCTTGTCGGGCGGGTACGGCGGGGAGGGCGTCGGCGCCAGCAACCTGGGCGGGCGAACCCTGGCTGACCTGATCCTGGGGCGTGACACACCGCTGGTCCAGCAACCGTGGGTGCTGCGCGACGGCGGCCTGAACGCCCTCAAGGGCTGGGAACCGGAGCCGTGCCGCTGGCTGGGCTACAACGCGATCATCCGCAGCTTTGTCCACGAGGACCAGACCCTGGCGGATCCGAACACCGCGCCCTGGCGGCGCAAGCTGGCCAGCGGCATGGCCGGCTTCATGGAAGGTTTCATGCACTAAGTCGCTTCAATCACCACAGGTATGACCATGAGCATTACCCAGTTCAAAGACACCCTTAACCGCCACCTGCCGGACTCAAGCCCGGTCGCTGTGCCCCTTGGCACCCCGATTGCCGTGGCGTCCACCCTCAGCGTGGAGCGCAGCGATGGTGTCGAAACCGGCATCTGGGAATGCACCCCAGGCCGCTGGCGGCGCCAGATCGTGGCCCAGGAGTTCTGCCACTTTATCCAGGGCCGCTGCACCTTCACCCCCGATGACGGTGAAACCCTGCAGATCGAAGCCGGTGATGCGCTGATGTTGCCGGCCAACAGCACGGGGATCTGGGATATCCAGGAGACCGTGCGCAAGACCTATGTGTTGATCCTCTAATCTTTTGATCCTTGATCGCCTGCCATAAAAACAGCCCTATAACCGCCAGGAAATCGAACCATGAGACCCATTGCCCTGTTGCCCTTGATGTTGGTGGCGTCCCTGACCCAGGCCGCCGAAACGGTGAAAATCTACAACTGGTCGAGTTACATCGCACCGGATACCACCAAGAACTTCCAGAAGGAAACCGGGATCGGTTTCAGCTACGACGTGTACGACAGCAACGAGACCCTGGATGGCAAGTTGATGACCGGCAATTCGGGTTATGACGTGGTTTTTCCGTCCAACCACTTCATGGCCCGACAGATCCAGGGTGGGGCCCTGAAAAAACTCGACAAGAGCCAGTTGCCGAACTGGAAGAACCTCAACCCGGTGCTGCTCAAGGCCCTGCAAACCAACGATCCGGGCAATGAACACGGCTTCCCGTACCTGTGGGGCAGCACTGGCATCGGCTACAACATCGACAAGGTCAAGGCCGTATTGGGCGACGATGCGCCGGTCGATTCCTGGGACTTGATCTTCAAGCCCGAGTACATGGAAAAACTCAGCAAATGCGGGGTGGCGATCCTCGACAACGGTCCGGAACTGCTGCCGATCGCCCTGAACTACCTGGGCCTGCCGCACCACAGCAAGAACCCCGAGGACTACAAAAAAGCCGAGGCGCTGCTGATCAAGGTGCGGCCCTACATCGCCTACTTCCACTCCTCCAAATACACCGGCGACCTGGCCAACGGCGATATCTGCGTGGCGGTAGGCTTCTCGGGTGACGTGCTGCAGGCCGAAAGCCGGGCCAAGGAAGCCAAGAATGGCGTGAAGATCGGCTACAACATCCCCAAGGAAGGCGCCGCGATCTGGTTCGACATGGTCGCCATACCCGCCGACGCCCCGGATGAAAAAGCCGGCTATGCCTTCATGAACTACCTGCTGCGCCCGGACGTGATGGCCGGTATCACCAACTTCGTGCACTACGCCAACGGCAACAGCGCTGCCGACAGCCTGGTAGACCCGGTGATCAAGAGCGACACCAAGGTGTACCCGAGCGAAGAGATGATGGGCAAGCTGTTCGCCCTCGAAGCCATGCCGATGAAGATCGACCGCATTCGCACACGGATCTGGAACACCATCCGCACCGGGCGCTAACGTCTGCAGACGGGCTAGTTGTGGCGAGGGGGCTTGTCCCCCGCTGGGCTGCGCAGCAGCCCCAATAAGGTCCACTCAATTGCATCAGGTAAATCGAGGTGGCTGGTTTTGGGGCTGCTGCGCAGCCCAGCGGGGGACAAGCCCCCTCGCCACGAAAGCCCACGACAGGCCGTTCGCTGGGGCCTATGGGTTATCCAGGTCGTGCCCCAGCGATTGGATAAACAACGAGAACAACTCCGGCTGCGACGAGATATCCAGCTTGGCGTAAAGGTGGCGTCGATGCACCTTGACCGTGTCCGGCGAGATGCTCAGGCGTTCGGCCATGGCCTTGGACGAGAACCCGCGCAGGACTAGGCGGGCGATTTCCAGTTCGCGCTCGGACAGCACCCCGCTGCCGAAATGGCTCAACGCATCGCGTATCTGGCTGGCCATTGCCTCGCCGGCCGGCGCGCGCCGGGTACTCTGCTGCCAATGCTGTTGCATCAACGGCAGCACCCACGCCGCCAGCAGCGACAGCAGCCCGGTTTCCGTCGCGGTAAATACCCGCTGCATCCCCAATGACAACGACAAGGTGCCCGCCCCAGGCAGTTGCAGGATGAATTGCACTTCATCCTCCAGCACGTTGTCGTGGAAGTAATTGAGGAAGTACTCGCTCTGGCGGAAATGGTCCGGCGCCACTTCTTCCAGGCGGTATACGCCACTGGCGTAGCCTTCGCGGCACGCCTGGAAGAACGGGTCGAGCAAGTACAAGCCATTGAGGTACACCAGCATCGACGCCGGTTTGCTGGTGGGCTGCGCGTCGTACTCTTCCAGCGCCTGGGGCGGGCCATCCACGGGGTAGAAGATCGCCAGGGCGTTATCAAAGGCGAGGTTCTGGTGCAGCAACAGCACCAATTGCTTCCAGAAGCGCTCGGTGCCAATTTGCGACACGGTACGGCCCAGGCCCGCATGCATGCTGATTTCCCTGAACAGGCTCATGTGATGGGTTCCGGTGGCTGAAAGATCGGCCAAGGGTTCGGTTTTTACCCAGCCCCGTCAAGGGGAGTACTCCAATAGGGGAATTGGCCGGTGCAGTGGCTACCCCTACATTCCCTGTAGGAGCGAGCTTGCTCGCGAAAGACGTCAACGCAAACGCGTGCTTGCGGGGTAACCGCAGCGCGCTCAGGTTTTTCGCGAGCAAGCTCGCTCCTACAATAAAAAAATTGATCGCTCCTTCTTTTTCGTTTCTGCCTCAAACCAGCTTTCCAATAAAAAGAATAAACAAGAGGATAACGATATGAGCACCACCCCCACGCCTGATGGCGTGCTTAAACCAACCTTGAGTGTGTTCGATGTAGTGGCCATTACCGTTTCAGCGGTGACCCCGGCCAGTTCCGTGTTTGTCATTGCGCCGTTTGCCATCCAGCAAGCCGGCAGTGGGGTGTTCCTGGCGTTTGTGATGGCCGGGCTACTGGCGCTGATGTTCGCCTTTTGCTACGCCGAACTGGGGCGTGCCCATAACAGCGCGGGTGGCGAGTATGTGTACGCCAAGCGGGTGTTCGGCGGGATGGCGGGCTATGCCACCTTCCTCACCGTACTGGTAATGCTGCTGTTTATCCCGCCGGTACTGGCCACCGGCGCGGCGACCTACCTCAACAACGCCCTGGGCACGCAATTCGACTCACAAACCGTGGCCCTGGTGATCGTGGTCTGCAGTTACGCCCTGGGCATCCTCAATATCAAGCTCAATGCGTGGATCACCGGTACCTGCCTGTTGCTGGAAGTGGCGGCGTTGTTGGTGATCGTGTTTATCGGCTTTGGCAACCCGGTGCAGCCGGCCAGTGTGCTGTTCCAGCCGCAGATCGTCGAAAACGGCGTATTGCACCTGGCGCCCTGGGCCCTGGTGATCGGCGCCGTGGGCATCGGCCTGTTCTCGTTCAACGGCTACGGCCCGGCGGTGTTGTTGGCCGAAGACATGAAATGCGGCGGCAAGGGCGTGCACAAGGCGGTGCTGTGGTCCCTGGGCCTGGTGGTGGTGATCGAGCTGGTGCCAATCACCGCACTGTTGATTGGCGCCCCATCCTTGCGCGAGATGATCAGCAGCCCGGACCCCATCGGTTACCTGCTGACCAGTCATGGCAATGAAACCCTGTCACGCCTGGTCAGTGCCGGGATCTTCCTCTCCGTGTTCAACGCCATCGTCGCCATCGTGATCCAGATCGGCCGGGTCGTGTTCAGCAGTGGCCGCGATGCGCTGTGGACGCCAACCATCAACAAACTCTTCACCCGTATCCACCCGCGTTGGGATTCGCCATGGTTGGCCACGCTGTTCCTGGCGATCCCTTCGGCACTGCTCAGCTTCAGCTCCAACCTGGCGGACCTGACGTCCTTCAGCGTGTTGTTGATCATGCTGGTGTACCTGATCGTCGCCCTCAGCGCGCTGATGAGCCGGGTGCTGCTGCGTGACCGCGAGCACCCGTACCGCATGCCCCTGTGGCCGGTGCCGGCCTTGCTGGCTGTGGCGGGCGCGGGATATCTGTTGTTTACCTTGTTTATCGCCGCGTCCATGCGCGACATCATGATTATCATCGGCCTGCTGGCCTTGTCGGTGATCCTGTATTGCATCAGCGGCCGGTCGAGTCCGGCGTTCCAGAAACTGTAAGGAGTGGTTATGCGCGCACGTCAATTGGGCATTACGTTGGGGTTGGGCACACCCGGCGAATTGAATGCGATTACCGATGTCCCCGGGGTTCGGGTCGGCCACAGCACGCTCAAGGAGCAGATCGATGGCAAGCAGGTTCGCACCGGGGTCACGCTGATCCAGCCGCGGGCCGGTGCTGCGCGGCTGCAGCCGTGTTTTGCCGGGTATCACGTGCTCAACGGCAATGGCGACGCCACCGGCCTGGAATGGATCAGCGAAGCCGGACTGCTGACCACGCCCCTGGCAATCACCAACACCCACAGTATTGGCATTGTGCGTGACACCCTGATTGCCCTGGAGCGCGACAGCCTGGCTGACCCGGCGGTGTACTGGTGCATGCCGGTGGTGATGGAGACCTATGACGGCCTGCTCAACGATATCTGGGGCCAGCACATCGGGCCGGAGCATGTGCTCCAGGCCATGGCCAATGCCGAATCCGGCCCGGTGCAGGAAGGCGCGGTGGGTGGCGGCACCGGGATGATCTGCCATGAGTTCAAGGGCGGCATTGGCAGCGCTTCGCGCAAGCTGCCGGCGGAGCAGGGCGGCTGGACCGTTGGCGTGCTGGTGCAGGCCAACCACGGCAAGCGCCAGGAACTGCGGGTGGATGGGTATCCGGTGGGGCGCCATTTGATGGAAATTGTCTCGCCGTTTGCCGACCGTGGCACCCCGGGCATGGGCTCCATCGTGGTGATCATCGCCACCGATGCGCCATTGCTGCCGCACCAATGCCAGCGCCTGGCGCAACGCGCCTCCATCGGTATTGCCCGCACCGGCGGCGGTACCGAGGATTCCAGTGGCGATCTGTTCCTGGCGTTTGCCACCGGCAACCATGACCTGCCGCCTGCGGATTACGGGCGCAAGGACTTGCCCCTCAGTACGGCATTGAACATGGTCAACAATGATCATATTTCGCCATTGTTCAGTGCCGCGGCCGAGGCGGTGGAAGAGGCGATCATCAACGCGATCCTCGCCGGGGAAGACATGACCACCGCCGATGGCGTGCTGGTGCCGGGGCTGGATGGGCAGACGCTGCTGGAGGCAATGCGCCAGACGGGATGGCGCTAAAGGGTTGAGGGGCGCCTGCGTCTGTGGCGAGCAGGCTTGTTGTGGCGAGCGGGCTTGCCCCGCGCTGGGGTGCGCAGCAGCCCCAATAGGACTTCCACCGCAGTGCCTGCTTTTAGGGCTGCTACGCACCCCAGCGCGGGGCAAGCCCGCTCGCCACAGGATGTATTGTTTTTATTGACACGGTGACACTTTTAAAATGCAACCCAATCAAATAATTGGATCCATTCAATATTAAAACGTGACCTGTCTGGCATTTAATTATTTAGCACTATTTAATATTTAAATAACCAACTTCCCGCCAAGCAGCCCAAAACAAATAATATAAACACTTCCTCCCCAATGTTTGCAGGCGTTATTCCTTTCGAGCACTTTCCCAGCAAAAAAAATACTGGACGTGTGATTTAAGTTTGTGTCAGTTTTCTTTCGCCTTCATAAGAGGCGAGTGATAGGACGATCTCGCCAGAGAGCGTCATATCGGACAAAAACTGTTCCACTTGCAAACAAGGAAGTACGTTTATGTCGAAAGTAAAAGACAAAGCTATTGTCTCGGCAGCTCAAGCAAGTAGTGCCTATTCCCAAATCGATAGCTTTAGCCATTTGTACGACCGCGGCGGCAACCTCACGGTCAATGGCAAACCTTCGTTCTCTGTCGACCAGGCAGCCGACCATTTGCTGCGCGAAAACGCGGCATACCGGGACGTTGACGGCAACGGGAGGATCGATCTGACCTACACCTTCCTGACGTCGGCCTCTTCGGCGACCATGAACAAGCATGGCATCTCAGGGTTCAGCCAGTTCAGCAACCTGCAAAAAGGCCAGGCCGTACTGGCCATGCAATCCTGGGCCGATGTGGCCAATGTCACCTTCACCGAGAAAGCCTCGGGCGGCGACTTCCACATGACCTTCGGCAACTACAGCGCCGGCCAGGATGGTGCCGCTGCCTTTGCCTACTTGCCCGGCACCAATGAGAAGTACCACACGAGCGGCACGGATGGCACCTCGTGGTACCTGATCAACAACAGCTACACCGCCAACATCAACCCGGGCCTGAACAACTACGGGCGCCAGACCCTGACCCACGAGATCGGCCATACCCTGGGCCTGGATCACCCTGGCGACTACAACGCCGGGACCGGCAACCCGTCTTACCGAGACGCGGACTACGGCCAGGACACCCGTGGCTACAGCGTGATGAGCTACTGGGGCGAAAACAACACCAACCAGAACTTCACCAAAGGCGGGGTAGAGGCTTATGCGTCCGGCCCGCTGATCGACGATATCGCGGCGATCCAGAAGCTCTACGGTGCCAACTACAACACCCGTGCCGGCGATACCACCTACGGGTTCAACTCCAACACCGGGCGTGATCACCTCAGCGCCACTTCCAATGCCGACAAGCTGGTGTTCTCGGTATGGGACGGTGGTGGCAACGACACCCTGGATTTCTCCGGCTTTACCCAGAACCAGAAAATCAACCTCAACGAGACGTCGTTCTCCGATGTGGGCGGCCTGGTGGGTAACGTGTCGATCGCCCAGGGCGTGACCGTGGAAAACGCCTTTGGTGGTTCGGGCAACGACCTGTTGATCGGCAACGCAGTGGCCAACACCCTCAAGGGCGGGGCCGGCAATGACCTGATCTACGGCGGTGGCGGGGCCGACAAACTGTGGGGCGGCGCGGGCTCGGACACCTTTGTGTTCGGTGCCAGCTCCGACTCCCGCCCAGGTGCGGCGGACCAGATCCTTGACTTCACCTCGGGTTCGGACAAGATCGACCTGACCGGCATCACCCAAGGCAGCGGCCTGCATTTCGTCAACGCCTTTACCGGCGCTGCCGGCGATGCCGTGCTGACGTACGCCTCGGGTACCAACCTGGGCACGTTGGCGGTGGACTTCGCCGGGCACGGCGTGGCGGACTTCCTCGTCACCACCGTGGGCCAGGCGGCCTACAGCGACATCGTGGCCTGATCAAGGCGTAGGACCTGTGGTGAGCGGGGCTTGCTTGTTGTGGTACGGGTTTGCTTTGATAAACGTTTGCTTTGGTGGTGGAGCTTGTCGTGGCGAGGGGGCTTGTCCCCCGTTGGACTGCGCAGCAGTCCCATTTTTTCAGGGCCGCTTCGCGCCCCAGCGCGGGGCAAGCCCGCTCGCCACAGCAACCCCCCACAACAACAAGTGCTGCTCACCACAAACCGGGTACTGTTGATGACTATTTTTCGTAACGCAATCGCCTGGTTGATCCCGGCGTTGCTCGTGTCGGTAGGAGCCAATGCAATGGCAAGGATTCCTGTTTTACCCAGCACCGCCCAACTGGCCGGGCACTGGCAACTACGCCAGCAAGAGCAGGTGTGCAAGCTGGATCTGATCGCTCAACCCAACAGCCTGGCCGGTGACATTGATTGTGCGCAGCAGTGGCTGGGGCAAACACCCCTGACCTGGCTGCCCACCCCGGATGGTATCTGGCTGATGAATGCCGAGGGCACCGGAATAACCCATTTGAATCGGCAGAAAGAAGGCGAATATACCGCGCGTTCTGCTACTGGGTTGGAGCTGTTACTGCAACGCACACAATAATAAAGTCATGCGGTTATAGATTTATAACCGCCGATATAGGGATATTTACTGGGCGTGACCTATCTCGACCTGTCACTTCCAACATATTAAACACCTTATAAATAGTTGCCAGCCCCCTTAGTGGGGCGCTCGGCAGACTATCGCACGTATTTCAGTCCAGGGAAGATCAGGCGACATGGCGAAGACCACTCCCACTGCACCACTGTTTAAAGCCCTCGGCGATTATAAAAGTATCCTGATCAGCGTCGGTTGTTTCACTGCGCTGATCAATTTGCTGATGCTGGTGCCGTCCATTTATATGCTGCAAGTCTATGACCGGGTCCTGTCATCGCAGAACGAAACCACCTTGGTGATGTTGACCCTGATGGTGGTGGGGTTCTTTGCCTTCATCGGCACCCTGGAAGTGGTGCGCAGCTTTATCGTGATCCGCATCGGCAGCCAATTGGAGCGCCGGTTCAACCTGCAGGTGTACAAGGCCGCCTTCGAGCGCAACCTGCAACGGGGCGAAGGCCACGCCGGGCAATCCTTGGGCGATTTGACCCATATCCGCCAGTTCCTCACTGGGCCGGCGTTGTTTGCGTTCTTCGATGCGCCGTGGTTCCCCATCTACTTGCTGGTGATCTTCCTGTTCAACGTGTGGCTTGGGGTGTTGGCCACGGCTGGGGCCGTGCTGTTGATCGCTCTGGCATGCCTGAACGAATACCTGACCAAAAAACCGTTGCGCGAAGCCAGCGGCTACTCGCAACAGTCCACCCAATTGGCCACCAGCCACTTGCACAACGCCGAGACCATCCAGGCCATGGGCATGCTGGGGGCGCTGCGCGCTCGTTGGTTCCAGGTGCATTCGCGGTTTCTCGGCTTGCAGAACCAGGCCAGCGACACCGGTTCGGTAATCAGCTCCCTGAGCAAGTCCTTGCGCCTGCTCCTGCAATCGTTGGTGTTGGGGCTCGGTGCCTTGTTGGTGATCAAGGGCCAGATGACCGCCGGGATGATGATCGCCGGGACCATTCTGATGGGGCGGGTGCTCAGCCCGATCGACCAGTTGATCGCGGTGTGGAAGCAATGGAGCTCGGCCAAGCTGGCCTACCAGCGCCTCGATGAGCTGTTGCAGGAGTTCCCGCCCGGGGCGCAGGCCATGGCGCTGCCGGCGCCCAAGGGCCAGGTGAGTTTCGAGCAGGTCAGCGCCGGCCCTCCGGGGCGGCGGGTGGCCACCTTGCACCAGGTCAGCTTCAACCTCGCGGCCGGTGAAGTGTTGGGGGTATTGGGGGCGTCCGGGTCAGGCAAATCGACCTTGGCGCGCGTGCTGGTGGGCGTGTGGCCGACCCTGGCCGGCACGGTGCGCCTGGACGGCGCCGACATTCATCGCTGGGACCGCGACGACCTTGGTCCGCACGTCGGTTACTTGCCCCAGGACATCGAGCTGTTCAGCGGCAGCATCGCCGACAACATTGCGCGTTTTCGCCAGGCAGACCCGGAGCGGGTGGTGCAGGCCGCCCAGCAAGCCGGGGTGCACGACCTGATTCTGCGCCTGCCCCAGGGCTACGACACGGTGTTGGGCGACGACGGCAGCGGTTTGTCCGGAGGGCAGAAACAACGGGTGGCCCTGGCTCGCGCGCTGTATGGCGGGCCGCGCCTGATCGTGCTCGACGAGCCCAATTCCAACCTCGACACCGTGGGCGAGGCGGCTTTGGCCAGCGCCATCATGCAGATGAAAGCCCAGGGCAGCAGCGTGATCCTGGTCACCCACCGCTCTTCGGCGCTGGCCCAGGCCGACAAGCTGCTGGTGCTCAACGAAGGTCGCCTGCAAGCATTCGGCCCCAGCCAGGAGGTGCTTCGGGCGCTGTCCGGGCAAGCCGAACCACCCCGTGAAAAGGCCGGCGTCAGCCTCAGCCGTCAATATCCTGCGGCAAGGAATCCTGGCCAATGAGCACCGATAACAGCCTGCCAAACGAACAAATCTTCCCCGAGCGCGATGCGCGCTTTTTCGCCCGCCTGGGTTGGGTGATGACGGTGGTCGGCGCCGGAGGGTTCTTCCTCTGGGCCAGCCTGGCGCCCCTGGACCAGGGCATTCCTGTACAGGGCACGGTGGTGGTGTCTGGCAAGCGCAAGGCGGTGCAAACCCTGAGCCCCGGCGTGGTCAGCCGAATCCTGGTGCGCGAAGGCGAGGTGGTCAAACAGGGCCAGCCGCTGTTTCGCCTCGACCAGACCCAAAGCCAGGCCGACGTGCATTCCCTGCAAGCGCAATACCGCATGGCCTGGGCCAGCGTCGCCCGCTGGCAGAGCGAGCGCGACAACTTACCGGCGGTGGTCTTTCCCGCTGAACTGAGTAGCGCCGCCGATCCTGCGCTGGCCCTGGTACTTGAAGGCCAGCGCCAACTGTTCAGCAGCCGACGTGATGCTTTTGCCCGCGAGCAATCGGGGATCCGCGCCAGTATTGAAGGCGCCAGCGCCCAACTCAACGGCATGCGCCGCGCCCGCACTGACTTGAGCGCCCAAGCGCAATCCCTGCGTGATCAACTGGCCAACCTGCAACCCTTGGCCGACAACGGCTATATCCCGCGCAATCGCCTGCTGGAATACCAGCGCCAACTGTCCCAGGTGCAGCAGGACCTGGCGCAGAACACCGGTGAAAGTGGGCGTATCGAGCAAGGCATCCTCGAATCGCGCCTCAAGTTGCAACAGCACAGTGAGGAATACCAGAAGGAAGTGCGCAGCCAACTGGCCGACGCGCAACTGCGCAGCCTGACCTTGGAGCAGCAGTTGACCTCCGCCGGCTTTGACCTGCAACACAGTGAAATCAACGCGCCGGCCGATGGCATTGCGGTGAACCTCGGGGTGCATACCGAGGGTGCGGTGGTGCGGGCCGGGGAAACCCTGCTGGAAATCGTGCCCCAGGACACGCGCCTGGAAGTGGAGGGGCGTTTGCCGGTGAACCTGGTGGACAAGGTCGGCAGCCATCTGCCGGTAGATATCCTGTTCACCGCCTTCAACCAGAGCCGCACGCCTCGGGTGCCGGGAGAAGTGAGCCTGATCTCCGCCGACCAGTTGCTCGACGAAAAAACCGGCGCGCCGTATTACGTGCTGCGCACCACCGTCAGCGATGCTTCCCTGGAAAAACTCCAGGGCCTGGTGATCAAGCCGGGCATGCCCGCCGAGATGTTTGTGCGTACCGGCGAGCGCTCGCTGCTCAACTACCTGTTCAAGCCGCTGCTCGACCGGGCCGGCTCGGCGTTGACCGAGGAATGAGCATGAAGCCCGTATTCATCGCCTTGCTCCTCGCCTGTAGCAGCACCCAGGCCGCCATGGGCCCGTTCGATGTGTATGAACAGGCCCTGCGTAACGATCCGGTGTTCCTCGGCGCAATCAAGGAGCGTGACGCCGGCCTGGAAAACCGCACCATTGGCCGCGCCGGCCTGTTGCCGCGGCTGTCGTACAACTACAACAAGGGCCGCAACAACTCCCAGGCCAACCTGCCCGATGGCCGTGGCGGCCACTATCACGACGACCGCAACTACAACAGCTTCGGCTCGACCTTCACCCTGCAACAGCCGCTGTTCGACTACGAAGCCTATGCCAACTACCGCAAGGGCGTGGCCCAGGCGCTGTTTGCCGACGAGAGTTTCCGCGACAAGAGCCAGGCGCTGTTGGTGCGGGTGCTGACGTATTACACCCAGGCCCTGTTCGCCCAGGACCAGATCGATATCGCCCGGGCAAAAAAGAAAGCCTACGAGCAACAGTTCCAGCAGAACCAGCATCTGTTCCAGCAGGGCGAGGGCACGCGCACCGACATCCTGGAGGCCGAATCCCGTTATGAACTGGCGACCGCCGAGGAGATCCAGGCGCTCGACGAGCAGGACGCGTCACTGCGCGAACTGGGGGCGTTGCTCGGCGTACAGAGCGTCGATATTGCCGACCTGGCACCGTTGAATCAGAACTTTGCCGCTTTCACCCTGGCGCCGGCCAACTACGACAGCTGGCACGAACTGGCAATCACCAACAACCCGACCCTGGCTTCCCAGCGCCAGGCCGTGGAAGTGGCGCGTTATGAGGTGGAGCGCAACCGCGCCGGGCACTTGCCGCGGATCACCGCGTACGCCAGCTCGCGCCAGCAAGAGTCCGACAGCGGTAACACCTACAACCAGCGCTACGACACCAACACCATCGGTATTGAAGTCAGCGTGCCGCTGTATGCCGGGGGCGGCGTCTCGGCGTCCACCCGCCAGGCCACCCGCTCCATGGAGCAGGCCGAGTACGAACTGGAGGGCAAGACCCGCGAAACCCTGATCGAGTTGCGTCGCCAGTTCAGTGCCTGCCTGTCGGGGGTGAGCAAGCTGCGGGCCTATCAAAAGGCCTTGGTCTCCGCCGAGGCGCTGGTGGTGTCGACCAAGCAGAGCATCCTCGGTGGCGAGCGGGTCAACCTGGATGCCCTCAACGCCGAACAGCAGTTGTACAGCACTCGTCGCGACTTGGCCCAGGCCCGCTACGACTACCTGATGGCCTGGACGAAGTTGCACTACTACGCGGGCAATCTGCGTGACACCGACCTGGCCAAGGTCGACGAAGCCTTCGGCCCAGGCGCGCGCTGAATAAAAAACACAATAAAAGTGAGGAAGGTCACCGTGAATGCAAAACAACGAGGCTATCACTGCGTCATGCTGTGTGGGCTGGCGAGCCTGGGTACCGTCCAGGCCGCGCCCTACGTGGAAGCGGGCAAGCCGGGTGACGCCGCCAGTTGGCGCTCGGCGGAGTTCCAGCGCGACTGGGGCCTGGGCCGCCTGCAAGCCGATCAGGCTTACGCCGCGGGGATCAGCGGGGCCGGGGTGAAGATCGGCGCCCTGGACTCGGGCTTCGATGCCAGCCACCCGGAAGCCTCCCCGGCGCGCTTCCACCCGGTGACCGCCAACGGCACCTATGTGGATGGCAGCCCGTTCTCCACTACCGGTGCGCTGAACCCCAACAACGACTCCCACGGCACCCATGTCACCGGCACCATGGCCGCTGCGCGTGACGGCACCGGCATGCACGGCGTGGCCTACAACGCGCAGCTCTATGTGGGCAATACCAACGCCAACGACAGCTTTCTGTTTGGCCCGACGCCTGACCCTAAGTACTTCAAGGCGGTGTACAGCGCCATGGTCGATGCCGGGGTGCGCGCGATCAACAACAGCTGGGGCAGCCAGCCCAAGGATGTCAGCTACCAGACCCTGAATGACCTGCACGCAGCTTATGCCCAGCACTTCAACCAGGGCACCTGGCTGGACGCCGCCGCCGATGTGGCGCGAGCCGGGGTGATCAATGTGTTCAGCGCCGGTAACAGCGGCTATGCCAACGCCAGCGTGCGCTCGGCCTTGCCGTACTTTGAGCCAGAGCTGGAAGGCCACTGGCTGGCGGTCTCGGGCCTGGACCAGGCCAATAACCAGAAGTACAACCAGTGCGGCATCGCCAAGTATTGGTGCGTCTCTACCCCCGGCGCGAAGATCGACAGCACCATTCCCGGCGGCGGTTATGCGGTCAAGTCCGGCACCTCGATGTCGGCGCCCCATGCCACGGGGGCCTTGGCCCTGGTGATGGAACGCTACCCGTACCTGAACAACGAGCAAGCCTTGCAGGTGTTGCTGACAACGGCCACGCAACTGGACGGTTCACTGACCGACGCGCCGAGCGCCAAGATCGGCTGGGGCGTGCCGGACCTTGGCCGGGCGATGCATGGGCCGGGGCAGTTGCTGGGCACCATGGACGTCAATCTGGCGGCCGGGCAGGGCGATGTATGGAGCAATGGCATCTCCGACAAGGCGCTGCTGCAGCGCCAGGCCGAAGACAGCGCCGAGCACCTGGCCTGGCAACAGACCTTGCAGGACAAAGGCTGGGAAAATGGCATCGGCGCCGGCGCCAGCCAGCAGGAACAGACTGACTACGCCGTGGGCATGGCCCGGGATGCGGCCGCGGCCCAGCGCATTTACCAAGGCAGCCTGATCAAGTCCGGCGCCGGTAGCCTGGTGCTCAGCGGCGACAGCACCTATCGCGGCCCGACCACGGTCAATGGTGGGGTGTTGAAGGTCGATGGTTCGCTGGCATCGCAGGTCACGGTCAACAATGGCGGGACCTTGGGCGGTTCCGGGCGCATTGGCGCGTTGCAGGCCAACAGCGGCAGTGTGGTTGCGCCGGGTAATTCCATCGGCACCTTGAATGTGAGCGGGGATGTGAGCTTCGACGCCGGCTCCACCTATGCGGTGGAGCTGTCGAACGCCAGCAGCGACCGCATCGTCGCCGGCGGCAAGGCCAGCCTCAACGGCGGCACCGTGACCCTGGCCCTGGAAAACAGCCCGACCCTGCTCAGCCAGCCCCAGGCGCAAAGCCTGATGGGCCGTCAGTACACCATCCTGCAGGCGGCGGGCGGGGTCACCGGCAGTTTTGGTGCGGTATTGCCCAACTACCTGTTCCTCGGTGGCGACCTCGACTACAACGGCAACGGCGTGCAACTGGCAATCGCGCGCAATGACGCAAGCTTTGCCAGCGTCGCCGCAACCCGTAACCAGCGCGCCGTGGCGGCTGCGGCCGAGCAACTGGGCGCTGGCAACCCCGTGTATGAAAGCGTGCTGAGCAGCGACTCCAGCGGGGTTGCCCGCCAGGCCTTCCAGCAGTTATCTGGCGAGATCTACCCGGCGGTGGGCGCCATGCTGATCAACGACAGCCGCCATGTACGCGATGCCGTCGGTGAGCGCCTGCGCCATGTGCCTGTGACGGGCGAAAGCAACCTGTGGATCAAGGCCCTCGGTGCCTGGGGCAAGGCCGACAGCCAAAGCGAATATGCCGGTTACACCCGCTCTATCGGCGGGATGTTGCTGGGCGTCGATGGCCAGTGGGACGAGCAGACCCGTGTGGGCGTGATGGCGGGCTATAGCGACAGTTCGCTGAACATGGGGGATGGCACGCATTCGTCGGCCGATATCGACAGCTATCACCTGGGCACCTACGTCGGGCGTGAACTGGGCAACTGGCGCGTCAGCGTGGGCGGTGCTTATAGCTGGCATCGCGGCGATGTGCAGCGCGACCTGCAATACGGTGACGTCAGCGCCAAGCAAAAAACCAAACTGGATGCGCGCAGCCTTCAGGTGTTCACCGAGGCGGCCTACCGCCTGGACCTGCAAGCCCTGGCCCTGGAACCGTTCGCCAACCTGGCCTACGTGCACCTGGACAGCGAGCGATTGCATGAAAAAGGCGACGGCGCTGCCCTGCAACGCGGCAGTGATCGGCGTGACGCGACCCTCGGCACCCTGGGCCTGCGCGCGCTCAAAACCCTGCCTCTGAATGACCAGCAGCAAGTGGAGCTCTCCGGTTCCCTGGGCTGGCAGCACAGCCTTACGCCGGTTGAGTCCGAGGAACATCTGGCCTTTGTCGCTGGCGGCCCCTCGTTTGCCGTGCGCAGCACACCGTTGCAGCGCGACGCCGCGCTGGTGGGCTTGAAAGCCAGCCTGGCATTGAGTGACTCCACGCGGGTCAACCTTGATTACAGCGGCCAACTGGGCTCGAAGGAGAGCAACCAAGGGGTGGGCCTGAGCCTCGACTGGCAATTCTAAACTTGCGGCAGGAGCCGGTACGCCGGCTCTTGCTGGCGGGTGAATAAGAACAACAAACGCAACAAAACTAAGGAAGGTCACCGTGAACGCAAAACAACGAGGGTTTCACTCCGCCATCCCAACAGGCCCGGGCTACCCGCTCAAAGCCTTGAGCCGCGTGCCATACGGCGCGTTGCTGTGTTGCCTGGCCAGCCTGGGTACCGCCCAGGCCGCACCCTACGTGGAAGCCGGCAAACTGGGGGATGCCGCCAGTTGGCGCAGCAATGAGTTCAAGGCCGATTGGGGCCTGGGGGCGGTCAATGCCGATGTGGCGTATGCCGCCGGTTACAGTGGCAAGGGCGTGAAGCTGGGGATTTTCGATCAGCCGGTATATGCCCAGCATCCCGAGTTCTCCAGCCCGGGCAAGGTGCAGACCCTGGTCACTGAGGGGATCCGCCAATACACCGACCCCTATATCCCGGTGAAGGCCGGTGACCCGTTCCGCTACGACGGTACACCGTCCCAGGGCTCCAACGGCAAGCTGGGCGACCACGGCACCCATGTCGGTGGCATCGCGGCTGGCGACCGCAACGGCGGGCCGATGCACGGCGTGGCCTATAACGCGCAGATCCTCAGTGCCGAGAACGGCGACCCGGGCCCCGAAGACGGCATCATCCTGGGCAACGACGGTGCGGTGTACCAGGCCGGCTGGGACAGCCTGGTGGCCAATGGCGCACGCATCATCAATAACAGCTGGGGGATCGGCATTGGCGAGCAGTTTGCCAAGGGCGGCAAAGACCCTGCGTTCGCGCATTTTGACCTGAGCGACGCGCAGGCCCAGTTCGACCAGATCAAGCCGTTGCTGGGTACCGCGCCAGGTGGCGCCTACACCGGGGCGATCAACGCGGCGCGCAGCGGGGTGCTGACGATCTTCGCGGCCGGCAACGACTACAACCTGAACAACCCCGATGCGATTTCCGGCCTGGCTTACTTCGTACCCGAGATCACGCCCAATTGGCTGTCGGTGGCCGCACTGCAACGCAACCCGGACACCAACAGCCCCAACCCTTATGTGATCAGCACCTTCTCGTCCCGTTGCGGCTATGCCGCCAGTTTCTGTGTGTCAGCACCGGGCACGGCGATCTACAGCTCGGTGATGGTGGGCACCACGGTCGATAACATGACCCTGGGCTGGAACAATAAAAACGGCACCTCCATGGCCGCTCCCCACGTGGCAGGCGCCGCCGCCGTCTTGATGGAGCGTTTCCCGTATATGAATGGCGAGCAGATCTCCACGCTGCTCAAGACCACCGCCACCGACCTCGGTGCACCGGGCATCGACGCGCTGTACGGCTGGGGCATGATCAACCTGGGCAAGGCGGTCAGCGGGCCGGGCATGTTGGTCACCGCCGAGGACATCCCGGCCGAGTTCCGCGTCGAGGGCGGCTACGGCAGCGGCCAGTTTGTCGCGGACTTGCCGGGGGTAGGGGCGGTGGTCGACGCCGGCAAGCCCACCGAGCGTGTATGCGACGATCTGCACTGCGGGCGGGATGTATGGAGCAACGACATTTCCGGTCATGGCGGCCTGACCAAGCAAGGCATCGGCACGCTGGTGCTGACCGGCAGCAATACCTACAGCGGGCCGACCCTGGTCAATCAGGGCCTGCTGGCGGTCAATGGCTCGCTGGTATCCCAGGTCACGGTGAGCAACAGCGGCGTGTTGGGCGGCTCCGGCAGCATCGGCGCGCTGCACGCGAAAAGCGGCGGTACGGTAGCGCCGGGCAACTCCATTGGTACGTTGAACGTGGCCGGGGATGTCAACTTCGACGCCGGGTCCACCTATGCGGTAGAGCTGTCGAACAGCAGCAGTGACCGCATCGTCGCCGGCGGCAAGGCCACCCTCAACGGCGGCACTGTGACCCTGGCCCTGGAGAACAGCCCGACACTGCTCAGCCAGCCCGAGGCGCAAAGCCTGATCGGCCGCCAGTACACCATCCTGCAGGCGGCAGGGGGCGTCACCGGTAGCTTCGCGCAGGTACTGCCCAACTACCTGTTTGTGGGCGGCAACCTGAACTATGGCGCCAACGGTGTGCAACTGGATGTCGCGCGCACTGCCAACAGCTTCGCCAGCGTGGCATTGACCGATAACCAGCGTGCCGTGGCGGGCGCTGCCGAACAACTGGGCGCGGGAAATGGCGTCTATGAAAGCCTGCTGTTGGCGCCGAGTGCGGCTTCGGCGCAAGGGGCGTTCCAACAGTTGTCGGGGGAAATCTACCCGGCCCTGGAAACCGCGCTGGTCAATGACAACCGCTACCTGCGCGAAGCGGTGGGCGAGCGCCTGCAGCAGGGCGAAATGGGCTCCTCGCCACAGACCATCGACACCCGCGGCAATGTCTGGGTCAAGGCGCTTGGTGTCTGGGGTAAAACCGACAGCAGCAGCGACACGGCGGGCTACACCACTTCCATCGGCGGATTGCTCGCGGGTGTGGACGGTGCGCTGGATGAAGACACGCGCCTGGGGCTGGTCGCCGGCTACAGCGATACCTCGCTGAACATGGGCGATGGCACCCACTCGCGGGCATCGGTGGACAGCTACCATTTGGGCGCCTATGCCGGGCACGAAATCGGCGCCTGGCGCCTGAGCGGTGGGGCGACCTACAGCTGGCATCGCGCCGATGTAAAGCGTGAGCTGCAATACGGCGAAGTCGCTGGCAAGCAGAAAGCCAAGGTCGATGCCCGCAGCACCCAGATCTTCACCGAAGCGGCTTATCGCCTGAACCTGCAACCGCTGGCGCTGGAGCCATTCGCCAACCTGGCCTATGTGCACCTGGACAGCGATGGCTTCAGCGAGAAAGGCGACGCGGCGGCGCTCAAGGGCGGCGATGACACACGCGACCTGGTCCTGAGCACCCTCGGCGTGCGTGCCTTGAAGACCTTCAACCTCACCGACCATCAGGCTCTGGACGTTTCCGGCACCCTGGGGTGGCAGCACAACCTCAGCGCCACCGATTCCGCGCGCCACCTGGCGTTTGCCTCAGGCAGTAGCGCGTTTGCCGTGCAAAGCGCACCGATGGTGCGCGATGCCGCATTGGTCGGCGCACGGGCCAGCCTGGCGCTGAGCAAGGATGCGCGGTTGAACTTTGACTACAACGGCCTGCTGGCCAGCAAGGAGAAAATCCACGGCGTGGGCTTGAGCCTCGACTGGGCGTTCTGAGTTTTACCCTGTAGGCGCCGGCTTGCCGGCTCCTACAAGGGGCGGTGTGATGTTCAGGATTTTTAGCTTTCTCGACAATTCCAACAAAAGAGAGGCAATACCATGGGTGTCTATGACTACAAAAACCTAACCACTGAGGACTCCAAAGCCCTGTTCGCCGACGCCATGGCGATCACGTTGTATTCCTACCACAACCTGGATAACGGCTTTGCCGTGGGGTATCAGCAAAACGGCTTCGGCCTGGGTTTGCCGGCCACCCTGGTGCAGGCGTTGCTGGGCAGCAGCGACTCCCAGGGGGTGATTCCCGGTATCCCGTGGAACCCGGACTCGGAAAAGGCCGCCCTGGACGCTGTGCAAAAGGCCGGCTGGACGCCCATCAGCGCCAGCACCCTGGACTATGGTGGCAAGGTCGATGCGCGGGGCACCTTCTTCGGCGAAAAAACCGGCTACACCAGTGCCCAGGTCGAGGTCCTGGGCAAATACGATGACGCCGGCAAGCTACTGGAAATCGGCATCGCCTTCCGTGGCACATCCGGCCCCAGGGAGAACCTGATTGTCGACTCTATTGGCGATGTGATCAGTGATTTACTGGCCGCGTTCGGGCCGGCGGACTATGCAAAAAACTACGCGGGCGAGGCGTTTGGCACCTTGCTTGGCAAAGTCGCCGCGTATGCCAGCGCTCAGGGGCTGAGCGGCCAGGATGTACTGGTCAGCGGCCATAGCCTCGGTGGCCTGGCGGTCAACAGCATGGCGGACTTGAGCAACCACACCTGGGCGGGGTTCTACCAGGACGCCAACTATGTGGCCTACGCCTCGCCGACCCAGAGCAGTGGCGACAAGGTGCTGAACATCGGCTACGAAAACGACCCGGTCTATCGCGCCCTCGACGGTTCGGCGTTCAATCTGTCGTCCCTGGGCGTGCACGACCAACCGCACGAATCCAGCGCCGATAACATCGTAAGCTTCAACGACCATTACGCCTCGACGCTGTGGAACATCCTGCCGTTTTCCATCCTCAACCTGCCAACGTGGATTTCCCATTTACCCACGGGGTATGGCGATGGCATGAGCCGCATCCTCGAGTCGAAGTTCTATGAACTGACCAGCCGCGATTCAACGATCATCGTCGCCAACCTGTCTGACCCTGCGCGTGCCACTACCTGGGTGCAGGACCTCAATCGCAACGCTGAGGCCCACCAGGGCAGCACGTTCATTATCGGCAGCGACGGCAACGACCTGATCCAGGGCGGGCGCGGCAATGACTACCTGGAAGGACGTGCCGGCAACGATACGTTCCGCGATGGCGGTGGCTACAACATCCTGCTCGGTGGCACGGGGTTCAATACCCTGGACTTGCAGCAGTCGCTGAAAAACGTCGAGGTGGCCAACGATGGCGCAGGTACCCTGTATATCCGCGACGGGCAGGGCGGCATCAGCATGACGCGCGACATGGGCGCGCTAGTGAGCAAGGAAAGCTATCTGTTGTTGTTCAGCAAGAACGTGACCCACAGCGTGACCGACAAGGGGCTGCTGGCGGGCAAGGACCTGACCGCCTACGCTGCGTCGCTCAAGGGCGATGCCGGCGCCAATGTGCTCAAGGCCGGCGATGGCGGGCAGTGGTTGTTTGGGCTGGAGGGCGATGATCACCTGATCGGCGGCAAAGGCAACGATGTGCTGGTAGGGGGTGCGGGCAATGACCTGCTCGAAGCGGGCGGCGGGCGCAATACCTTCCTGTTCGACGGCGACTTCGGCCAGGACCGGATCCTGGGCTACCAGTCGACGGACAAGTTGGTGTTCATGGGGGTGGCGGGGGTGGGTGGGCAGTACAACTACCTCGATCATGCCAAGGCAGTGGGCAGCGATACGTTGCTGACGTTCGGCGATAATTCGGTGACGCTGGTGGGAGTGGGACTTGGCAGCCTGTCGGCAGAGGCCTTCGTCATCACCTGAAACTGTAGGAGCCGGCTTGCCGGCTCCTACAGTGGTTGGTCATTTTTCCTTGCGGACGGTAGCGACATCCGCCGCCTTGACCCGTACGCGCTTGCCGGCGATGTCGGTGAATTCGTAAAAACCATCAGGCGTATTGGCATTCGGCGCATCGGTGGTCAGGTACTGAGTACCGTTCTGCAAGGTCACGACGGTCGGCGTCGAGCAACCGGCCAATGCCAGAAACGTCAGTACAGCCAGCGGCAGGCCCCAGTTCTTCATGTTCATAACCTTTACTCTCATCCTTCGAAAACCCCGGGCTCAACGGCTGCGGGCAACAAATGTTACGCGGATCCACCCCCATCTGATCACTTTTATGCAAAAAGTTGCGTGTGCCACTGATCTATTAGCGATTGCAAGGCAGGCCTGGCGACGGCACTCTGTATGCATAACCAGTGTTTGCCCAAGTGCCCGTCATGTCCAACCCCCTCGAAGACCCGTTCTACTACCTGCATAACTTCCAGCAAGTGCTCGACTGGCTGGGGCAGCGCTATGCCGACGTGCTGGATGATGAAGAACAGCGCTTCATTGCGCAGTTCAGCCAGGTGCCGCAACCGGCCCAAGCGTTGCTGGTGCGCATGGTGATGCGCAAAGGGGTGCATTTTCGTGCGAGCAAGCTCAACTACCTCGAGATTGGTCCGGCTGACCAGGCCGTGCAGCCATTGCTGGCCCTGGGCTGGGTCAGTGAGCAGGGCCTGCTGCCCCTGGATGAGGTGTGGGGGCAGTTGCAAAAAGGCGAGGCGCTGCAGGCGTTCAAGCCCTGGATCGAGCAGCCCAGGGGCAAGAAATCCGATTGGCTGCCCGGTTTATCGACCCGGTTCACCGAGCCACGTACGTTTGCGCAATGGTGCCCGCAGTTGGACGAGCGTCTTTACAGCCTGGCGGTGATGGACCTGTGTGACCGCCTGCGCCTGATGTTCTTCGGCAACCTGTACCAGGACTGGTCGGAGTTTGTACTGGCGGACCTGGGGATCTACACCTACGAAAAGGTCGAGTTCTGTGCCGAGTCCCGAGGGCTGCGCCATCGTGACGATGTGTATGGCCTGCTGTTCCTGCATCAATGCCAGCAGGCCTTCGAGGCGGGCGAACCGCTGGAAGAGGTGCTGGCGCAGATCGCCACGCTGAGCACCGATAACCCCTGGCTGGAGAAGCGTCGGGCCAAGCTGCTGTTCCAGGTTGGGCAGCATTGCGAGCGGCTCGCCGAACTGGCCCTGGCCGAGGTGATCTACCGCGATTGTGCCTACCCCGGCGCCCGCGCCCGCCTGATTCGGGTGCTGGAGCGCCAGGAGGATTTCGCCCAGGCGATGGCCCTGGCCCAGGCGGCCCAGGCCGCGCCACAAAGCGCGGCCGAGCAGCAACACCTGTTGCGGGTCCTGCCGCGGTTGCGGCGCAAGCTGGGCGAGCCGGCGCTGCCCAAGCCCAAACCCCAGGTGATTCAGCGCCTGGACCTGGAACTGCCGTTCCCGGAACCGGTGGTCAGCGTTGAGTTCTGCGTGCAGGCGCACCTGGGGGATGATGGGGGGCCGGTGCACTACGTCGAGAACACCCTGATCAACTCGCTGTTCGGCCTGCTGTGCTGGCCGGCGATCTTCGCGCCGTTGCCCGGTTCGTTCTTTCACCCATTCCAGCGTGGGCCGGTGGATTTGCACAGTGAAGACTTCCAGCAGCGCCGCGCCGAGCTGTTCGCCGCCTGCCTCGACCAGTTGCACGACCAGCGCTACAAAACCACCATCCGCCAGCGCTACGCCGAAAAGTGGGGGATCCAGTCACCCTTTGTGTTCTGGAATGTATTGAGCGAAACACTGCTCGAGCAGGCGCTCGATTGCCTGCCTGCCGCGCACCTGCGGCACTGGTTCGACCGGCTGTTGCTGGATATCCGCGCCAATCGCGCCGGCATGCCAGACCTGATCCAGTTCTGGCCCGCGCAAAAAACCTACCGCATGATCGAAGTCAAAGGCCCGGGGGACCGCCTGCAGGACAACCAACTGCGCTGGCTGGAGTTCTGCAGCGAGCACCAGATGCCGGTTACCGTGTGTTATGTACGCTGGGCGGAGCAGGGCGCTTGAGCTACACCGTCGCTGTACGGGCATTGTGCGAGTTCACGGCCAAGGTGGGTGACCTCGATCTGCGGTTTACCCCCTCGCCCAGTGCCCAGGAAGGCATGCTCGGCCACCGTACCGTGGCGTCCCGCCGTAGCGCGCACTACCAGAGTGAAGTGGCCCTGGAAGGCCTCTACCAGCAGTTGAACGTACGCGGCCGCGCCGATGGCTATGATCCGGATTGCAATGTGCTGGAAGAGGTCAAGACCTACCGTGGCGACCTGGATGCCCAACCGGCCAACCATCGGCAACTGCACTGGGCCCAGGCCAAGGTCTATGGCTGGCTGATGTGCAGCAAGCTGGGGTTGCCTGAGATCGCGCTGGCGCTGGTGTATTTCGATATCGTCAGCGAGCGCGAAACCGTGATCAGCCAGGTGTGTGCGGTTGATGAGCTGGAGGCGTTCTTCAATCGCCAGTGTGCGTTGTTTCTCGGCTGGGCCGAGCAGCAGGCGCAACAGCGACTGGCCCGCGACGCCGCCAGCACCGCTCTGGCTTTCCCCCACGCGGCCTTTCGTCTGGGCCAGCGTACCCTCGCCGAGTCGGTGTACAAGGCCGTCAGCACCGGGCGCTGCCTGATGGCACAGGCGCCCACGGGGATCGGCAAGACCATTGGCACGGTGTTTCCGATGCTCAAGGCCATGGCGCCGCAGCAACTGGACAAGCTGTTCTTTCTGACGGCCAAGACCCCTGGCCGCAAGCTGGCGCTGGACGCGGTGCAGATACTGCACGCCAGTGCCGACCTGCCATTGCACGTACTGGAGTTGGTGGCGCGGGACAAGGCGTGCGAACACCTGGACAAGGCCTGTCACGGCGACTCCTGCCCGTTGGCCAAGGGCTTTTATGATCGCCTGCCGGCCGCGCGCGAGGCGGCAGCCAAGGTCCGGTTGCTGGACCAACGCAATCTGCGCGAGGTCGCGCTCGCCCACGGTGTATGCCCGTATTACCTGAGCCAGGAGATGGCGCGCTGGTGCGACATGGTGGTCGCCGACTACAACTATTACTTCGATTTTGGCGCGATGCTGTTTGGCCTGGCCCAGCTCAACCAATGGCGGGTCGCGGTGCTGGTGGACGAAGCCCATAACCTGGTGGAGCGGGGGCGCGCGATGTACAGCGCCGACCTCGATCAATTTGCCCTCAAGACCTTGCGCGATACCGCCCCCGAGCCGTTGAAAAAGCCGTTGCAGCGGCTCAACCGTGAATGGAATGCGCTGCACAAGGAGCAGGTCACGGTGTATCAAGCTTATGCCAGCAAACCGGACAAGCTGTTGCAGGCCCTGGCCCTGTGTACCAGCGCCATGGGCGAGTATTTCAATGATCACCCGCAGGCGCTCACGGGCGAGCTGCAAGGCTTTTATTTCGAGGCGTTGCAGTTCGCCAAGGTGGCGGAGCTGTTCAACGAGCAGTTTATTTTTGATATCGCTCAGCGCGACCCACAAGCCAAGCGTCGCTTCTCGCGCTTGAGCCTGCGGAACGTGGTGCCGGCCGAATTTATCCGCCCACGCTTGACGGCGGCCCGCAGCAGCGTGCTGTTTTCCGCGACCCTGAGCCCCCGGCATTACTATGCCGACCTGCTGGGCCTGCCGGCGGACACCGCGTGGGTGGACGTGGAATCGCCCTTCGATGCCGCACAGTTGCAGGTGCACATCATCGACCGCATCTCCACGCGCTTTGTACATCGCCAGGCGTCCCTGGCGCCCATCGTGGCGTTGATCGCCGAGCAGTTTGAGCGTACGCCGGGCAACTACCTGGCGTTTTTCAGCAGCTTCGATTACCAACAGCAAGTGGCGCAGTTGCTGGCCGAGCGGTATCCGTCGATTCCTACCTGGCATCAATCACGGGGCATGGCCGAGGCCGAGCGCCAGGCCTTCCTCGACCAGTTCACCCAGCACAGCCGGGGCGTGGGCTTTGCCGTGCTGGGCGGCGCGTTCGGCGAGGGTATCGATTTGCCCGGCGCACGCTTGATCGGGGCCTTTATCGCCACCCTGGGCCTGGCGCAACTCAACCCGGTCAACGAGCAGATGAAACTGCGCATGGGCGCGATGTTCGGTGCCGGTTATGACTACACCTACCTGTATCCCGGGATCCAGAAGGTGGTGCAGGCGGCAGGCCGGGTGATTCGCACCCAGCAGGACCAGGGGGTGGTGATGCTGATCGATGACCGTTTTGCCGAACCCAAGGTGCGGCCGCTGCTACCGCGCTGGTGGTCGGTGACCTGAGGTATTTGCCCCGTCAATGATGCTGGCGCGGGGTGCGCCGGTGGGGCAGTCTGCAGCAGTCCCCCCCATGGAGCTGCGTGATGAGTGCTATCGAACAACAGACGATCCAGGTCAATGGCATTCACTTGAGCCTGCATATCGCCGGCCCCGAGAGCGGCCCGCCCGTGTGGTTGCTCCATGGTTTTCCCGAATGCTGGCACTCCTGGCGCCAACAGATCCCCGTGCTGGCCGCCGCCGGGTATCGCGTATTTGTGCCTGAAATGCGGGGCTATGGGCGCAGTAGCGCGCCCGCCGAGATTGCCGACTACGACCTGTTGACCCTGTGCGCGGATATCCAGGGGGCCATGGACCTGTTCGGCCATCAACGGGTAGCGATGGTCGGCCATGACTGGGGCGCGGTGGTGGCGTGGCACCTGGCCTTGCTGGAGCCAGAGCGTATCAACGCGCTGGTCACGATGTCGGTGCCGTTCGCCGGTCGTTCCCGCAGGCCGGTGATCGAGATCATGCGTGAGCTGTATGCCGAACGGTTCAACTACATCCTCTACTTCCAGCAGCCCGGCGTGGCGGAGCAGGAACTGGAAGCCGATATCGAACGCACCTTGCGTCTGTTCATGCAGGACCAGGATGTATTCCTGCAGCAAAAGCCAGCCACGGCCACCTTGCTGGACGGCGTCGCGCTGCCGGGCGCCTTGCCGGCCTGGTGCAGCCAGCACGACCTGGACATCTATGTGCAGACCTTTGCCAATGGCTTTCGCGGGCCGCTGAACTGGTACCGCAACTTCGAGCGCAATTGGCAGCGCACCGAGTTCCTGGCGGGCCGACAGGTGTTGCAACCGACGCTGTTTTTGATCGGCGACCGCGACCCGGTGGGGGTGTTTGAGGCGCACACGCTCAAGCGCATGCCCGAGTTGGTGCCGCAGTTGGAGCAGCAGGTGCTGGCCAACTGCGGGCACTGGATCCAGGTGGAGCAGGGCGCGCAGGTCAACACCCTGATGCTGGAGTTCCTGCAGCGTTAGCCCTTGGCCTTGGCCAGGAACGGTGCCAGGCGTCGGCCCATTTCCTCACCGAGGGCCTGGAGGCCGCTCAAGGGGCGGACCATCACTTCGAATTCGATGATTTGCCCCTCTTCGTTGAAGCGGATCAGGTCGATGCCCTTGAGCTGTTTGTCGCCCACTCGCGCGCTGAACTCCAGCACCACGCTGTGGCCGTCGGCGCTGGCCAGTTCTCGGTGGTATTGGAAGTCCTCAAACACAGTAAACACGGTGTTGAGGATCATCGACACGACGGGGGCGCCGGGGTAGGGGGTGTGGGCCATCGGCGAGCGAAACACCGCGTCAGGTGCCAGCAGTTCGGGCAGGGCCTTGAGGTCGGCAGTGGCCAGCATGGTGTGCCAGCGCTTCAGGGTAAGGGCGGCCCCAGGGGATAATTGCAGAGCTTCGGACATGGTCTGTACCTGTTCTTATGAGTGTTGAGCAACCATAAGAGCAGCCGTGAGGTGGGATCAATGATCCAAACTGACAGTTATATGTCTGGAGCAAACACCAGACCTGTGGGAGCGGGCTTGCCCGCGATAGCGGTGGGTCAGATGATCAATTTCCAACTGTTCCACCGTTATCGCGGGCAAGCCCGCTCCTACAGGGTGATGCGACGCTTACACCACTTCCAGGTAGGAACTGTGAATCGCCCGCGCCAGCTCGCGCACGGTGTCGATGAATTCGGTCAGCCGGCTGTGCAGGCCTTCCTCCAGGATCTCGTCGATACCGGTATAACGCAGCCGCGCCTCGAATTCGGCAGCCAGGCGCTGGGCCGTGCGGCCGTAGCTGCCGGGCAGGTCGGCGAGGATATGGCTCAACTCTTCGATACACGCATGCAACGAGCGCGGTACGTCACTGCGTAGCAGCAGCAACTCCGACACCGAACGCGCATTCAGCGCATTGGGGTACAGCTCGGTGTAGGCCTCGAATGACGACAAGGCACGGAGCAGGGCGCTCCACTGGTAGTAGCCGCGGGCGGACAGGTCGCTGACTTCCTCGGACTCTTCGCCAAACATCTCGTAGCGCGCATCCAGCAGGCGCAAGGTGTTGTCGGCGCGCTCGACAAAGGTGCCCAGGCGGATAAAACGATAGGCGTCGTTGCGCATGATGGTGCCGGAGGTGGCGCCACGGAACAGGTGCGAGCGCTGCTTGACCCAGTCGCAGAAATGGCTGATGCCATGGCGTGCCAGGCCACCGGCGGCGATGCTGCGCATTTCCAGCCAGGTGGCGTTGAGGTTTTCCCACATGTCGGCGGTGATCCGCCCACGCACCGCATGGGCATTGCCCCGGGCAGCGCGCAGGCAGTTGTAGATACTGGCCGGGTTTTCTTCGTCGAGGGCGAAGAAGTGCAGCATGCGCTCGGCGTCCAGCTGTTGATGGCGTTCCAGATAGCTGTCCAGGGTGCCGCTGCTGAGCAGCGACATCGCCAGTTCGTCCAGGCCATCACTGCGTCCGGCCTGGGGCATCAACGACAGCGAATAGCTGACCTCCAGCATGCGCGCCAGGTTTTCCGCGCGTTCCAGGTAGCGCGACATCCAGTACAGATCTGCGGCGGTTCTACTCAGCATACTCAGCCCTCCACCACCCAGGTGTCCTTGGTTCCGCCGCCTTGCGACGAGTTGACGATCAATGAGCCTTCGCGCAGCGCCACCCGGGTCAGCCCACCCGGCACCAGGCGGGTCTCCTTGCCCGACAGCACAAAGGGCCGCAGGTCGATATGCCGTGGCGCGATGCCATTTTCGACAAAAGTCGGGCAGGTGGACAGGCTCAAGGTCGGCTGGGCGATATAGGCGTGGGGCCGGGCCTTGATGCGTTGGCGGAAGTCCTCGATCTCGGCGGCCGAGGCGGCCGGGCCCACCAGCATGCCGTAGCCGCCGGAGCCCTGGGTTTCCTTGACCACCAGTTCGGGTAAGTGCGCCAGTACGTGGGACAGCTCAGCGGGGTTGCGGCACTGGAAGGTCGGTACGTTCTGCAGCACCGGTTCTTCATCCAGATAGAAGCGGATCATCGCCGGCACGTAGGGGTAGATGGATTTGTCGTCGGCCACGCCAGTGCCGATGGCATTGGCCAGCACCACGTTGCCAGCGCAGTAGGCCGCTACCAGGCCGGGAACGCCGAGCATGGATTCCGGGTTGAAGGCCAGCGGGTCAAGGAAGGCATCGTCGATGCGCCGGTAGATCACATCCACTGCTTTGGGGCCGTCGGTGGTGCGCATGAACACCTTGAGGTCGTGCACGAACAGGTCGGCGCCTTCTACCAGCTCCACCCCCATTTCCCGGGCCAGGAACGCGTGCTCGAAGAACGCACTGTTAAAGCGCCCCGGGGTCAGCACCACGACATTGGGGTTATCCAGGCGACTGGCGCTTTTCAGGGTCTTGAGCAGCAGGTTGGGGTAGTGATCCACTGGCGCGATGCGCTGCTTGGCAAACACTTCAGGGAACAGGCGCATCATCATTTTGCGGTCTTCGAGCATATAGCTCACACCGCTGGGTGTGCGCAAATTGTCTTCGAGCACGTAGTAGGTGCCGTCGCCATCGCGCACCAGGTCGACACCGGAGATGTGCGAATAGATACCGCGATGCAGGTCCAGGCCGACCATGGCTTTTTGATAGCCTTCATTGCCCAGCACCTGCTCGGCCGGAATGATCCCGGCCTTGATAATGCGCTGGTCGTGGTAGATATCGGCGAGGAACATGTTTAGCGCATTGACCCGCTGGATACAGCCGCGTTCGATCACGCTCCACTCACTGGCGGGGATGCTGCGCGGGATGATATCGAAGGGAATCAGGCGTTCGGTGTCTTGCTCGTCACCGTACAGGGTGAAGGTGATCCCGGCGCGGTGGAACAGCAGGTCGGCCTCGCGACGGCGTTGGGCCAGCAGTTCCGGTGGTGTGTTGGCCAGCCAGCGGGAAAAATCCTGATAGTGCGTACGGCACACGCCATTTGCGTCATTCATTTCATCAAAGAAAGATCGAGCCATTCCAATTACCTTGTCAGTGCCGGGTGAAACGTTGCAGGCACTGCCGCTTTAGAAAACGCATTGTTATGAGCCCGTAGCTTTTGGCGCCAACGGACCTTGTCCTTACTTTCTTTTGGAGTCGGCTCTGAGTCGGGGGGTAACGTTTGCTCCTGTGTTCACCTAGGCAGGCAGGGGATTTAAGGAGTAAAGCAATGGCTGTGCCGAAACTGCGTTTATAGGGATTACACAGTGTGTAAGCCCGTTATCGGAGCGGCCTGCGCAAGTGCAGTGCGCCCCACGCATACGCCACGCTCCATAACGGTGCAGGTAATTGACCTGAACTTCGGGCATCACCGGTTCTTCTAACGGGATTACGCACCGTAAGGATCACCGATCGTGCCCCTGATCATTTCCCCCCATAGCCCCGAATCGGCGCTGACTGACCATACCGAACACAATGCCAAGATCTTTGGCTCGCCCAAGGACCGCCTGGATTTCTATCGCCGGGAAATCCAATACGAAACCACCATCCTTGCCAACCGTACAGATGCTTACCTCACCGCGCAGTCGTTTCTGGTGATTGCCTTTGTGTCCTGCATGGGCAACCTCAACCCCGAGTGGGGGAAGCTGTTCACCCTGGTGGTGCCGCTGCTGCTGTCGATGCTCGGCGTGTTCAGCTCGCTCAACGCCTGGCCCGGCATCCGCGCAGCCTACGACATCATTGACCACTGGCACTTCAAGCAGAGCGAGTTGTTGCGCAGCGAACCGGTGATGGGCATGGCCTACGATGAGTCGCCGCTGTTCTGCGAGACCGAGTCGTCGCACAAGGGCTATCGCAAGTCATTGCTGTTTTCGGTGCGTACACCGTGGTTGTTCACGGTGTTCTGGATGCTGCTGGCGGCGTTTGCGTTTTATATCCAGGTGGATAATCCGGGGTCGTGACCATTGATCAGCGCGGCTCGTTTGAACTGAACTTCACCCATCTCCGTGGCGCCTTAACTGTATATCAGCTTGGAAGGAGGTCCCCATGAGCGCGAATCACAGTCAAGACCCGCAAGTCAGTGGCAGGAATGATCCGGCCATCGATGACAACACCCATAAAATACCCGCTCCCGGTACGGCCCCCAAGGACCCGCAACCCGCGACTGATGAAGTCGCCAAGGACAACGAGTACAGCCCGGACTTCAAGCCCGAGCGCGAGCCCAAGCCAGAAACGGACGCTGACATTGATACCCCGGGCGGCTAGGGCGATGCATACCCCAGCCGAAGAGGAGCCGATCAATGATCCGGGCAATGAAGACCCGGGATCGTTGATGGATGATGCGCAGGTGCCGCTGATCGAGCAGGATGATTTGGCTGAAGAAGGCGATGCTGACGCTTAGCGTAGGGCGTCAGCCTGGGCGAGATAGCCATCAACAGAGCATCACTGGCCCGCCAAGGGCGGCAGCCGGCGCTTGACCGGGGTTTTCTTGACGATGGCGGTGTTGGTTTCGGCGTAAGCGTTGAGACGGTCGAGCAAGGTATCCAACTGGTCCATGGTGCGTACGTGCAGTCGCGCGATAAAGCAGTCATCGCCAGTGACTTTGTCGCACTCGGTAAACTCCGGAATCGCCTGGATCTGCCGTTCCACCTCCTGCAATTGGCCGGGCAGGGGGCGGATACGTACGATGGCTTGCAATAAATAGCCAAAGTGTTTCGGGTCGATATCCACGGTGTAGCCCTTGAGGACTCCGCGCTCCTCCAGGCGTCGCAAACGTTCGCCCACGCTGGGGGAGGACAGGCCGGTAATGCCCGCCAGGGTCTTGAGCGAGCAGCGCGAGTCGTCCATCAGGGCGGCGATCAGTTGTTGGTCGATAACATCAATCATCCTGGGCTCCTTAAGCAGATTGGCTGTTTTGCCTAATAAGAATAGGTAAGGACCACCTTTTACCTTCTGCAGGCGCTGGAGCCTGATTGGCGCAGGTTGCCATAATTTAGCCTCATTCGAGGAGCTAAATCATGGACACATCCATACGTCGCGGCTCATGGGAAATGGTCGGCGCCATGCTGATTTCCGGCACCATTGGCTGGTTTGTGCTGGTGTCTGGGGTGCCGGTCATCGAAGTGGTGTTCTGGCGTTGCGTCATCGGCGGCCTGACTCTGCTGCTGGTGTGCTGGCGGCTGGGGTATTTGCGGGGCGGATGGTTGAATTACTCGACACTCGGCTGGGCGATGTTGAGCGGCGTGGCCATTGTCGGTAATTGGCTGTTGCTGTTTGCGTCTTACGCCAAGGCCTCCATTGCGATCAGCACCGCGGTCTATAACGTGCAGCCGTTCATGCTGGTGATGCTCGCGGCGTTGTTTCTTGGCGAAAAGATCACCGCACAGAAGCTCGCCTGGTTGAGTGTGGCTTTCGTGGGCATGCTGGCGATCGTCAGTGCCCATGGCGAGCAGCAGGGCAGTGGTGATCATTACCTGTTGGGCGTGGTGCAGGCGATAGGCGCGGCGTTTTTGTATGCGGTCGCTGCGCTGATCATCAAACGTCTGAAGGCCGTGCCGCCGCACCTACTGGCACTGATTCAAGTGACTATCGGCGCGGTGCTGCTGGTGCCGCTGGTCTCGTGGCAAAGCCTATCGGCGCCCGTCGATGCCTGGGCCGCGCTGTTGACGCTGGGCGTGGTGCATACCGGCCTGATGTACGTGCTGCTGTATGGCGCGATTCAAAAACTGCCGACGGCCTTGACCGGGGCGCTGTCGTTCATCTACCCGGTTGCGGCGATCCTGGTTGACTGGATGGCCTACGGGCATCGCTTGGGCTGGGCACAGTGGTTGGGGGTTGCGGCGATATTGCTAGCGGCGGCGGGGTTGCAGCGGGGTTGGTGGTGGCGTGCTGAACACGAGCTGCCGACATCCAGGCGCCCCTTGTAGGAGCCGACTTGCCGGCGATGGCGATCTGGAGGGCGCCATGGCCGGCAAGCGGGATCCTACAAGGGCGTGGGTCAGTGTGGCGCGCGGGGGATGGTCTTGAGCAGGTCGGCCGGGCTGATATGCCCCACGACCTGCTGCTGCACACCGCTGCCCGGCAACGGCAGGTCGAGGATATGCCCTTTGATCTTGCCCACCACGTGCATTTCGCAAGGCTTGCAGTCGAACTTCAGGGTCAACACCTCATCGCCGTGAATCAGCTGCATCGGTGCAACCTTGGTGCGTACGCCGGTCACGCCCTTGGCCTGCTTGGGGCACAGGTTGAAGGAGAAGCGCAGGCAATGCTTGGTGATCATCACCGGCACTTCACCGGTTTCTTCGTGGGCCTCGTAGGCCGCGTCGATCAATTTCACGCCATGGCGATGATAGAAATCGCGGGCCTTCTGGTTGTAGACGTTGGCCAGGAACGACAGGTGCGACTCCGGGTACACCGGTGGTGGCGTGGTTTCAGCTTTGCGGCCCCCACGGGGATGGGCCTCGACACGGGCCACTGTCAGCGCTTCGATCACATCACGGCGCAGGGCCTTGAGCTGTGAGTTGGGGATGAAGTACGCCTGCGGCGCATCCAGTTCGATGGCCGTGGCGTGATACTGGGTGGTACCGAGTTGGCCGAGCAGGTCGCGCAAGGTATCCAGCGCCTGTTCCGGTTTGTTGGCCACGCCGAACGGGCCGGGCAGGGTGGTGCTGGCACTCACCCCCTCTTCACTGGTGGCGGTCAGTTGCAGTTGGTCTTCGCGCAGGCAGGCTTGCCAGGACACACCAATCCGGCGCTCGGCGGAGGTCTTGAGCAGCGCTTGCTGCCAGTTGTGGTCCAGGTTGCGGTTGAGCGGGTGATTGGGCCGCAACTGATGCAGGCCCGCCGGCATCTCGTTGGGCTCGACGCGGTAGCGGTAGCGCTTCTCGCCGTCTTCGTCGAACTCACCCTTGGGCTCGGCGATATTGGCGCGGAAACCCACGACTTCGCGCTTGATCAGCACGTTCAAACCGTCACCGTTGGACAGCGGCTCATGGGTGATGACCTGCAAGTCGCGCTTGCCGGCCTTTTCCACCACGCCGACTGGCAGGCCGGTAAAGGTTGGGGTGTCGAAGGCACCGATATCGATCTTGCGATCACTGACGAAGTAGTCGGTACTGCCACGGTGGAAGGTCTTTTCCGGGTCCGGCAGGAAGAAATGCGCGGTGCGGCCGCTGGAGGCGCGAGCTAGGTCGGGGCGGTCCTCAAGGATCTCGTCCAGGCGCTGGCGGTAATAGGCGGTGATGTTCTTCACATAGCCCATGTCCTTGTAGCGGCCTTCGATCTTGAACGAGCGCACGCCGGCATCTACCAGGGCGCGCAGGTTGGCGCTCTGGTTGTTGTCTTTCATCGACAACAGGTGTTTTTCAAAGGCGACAACACGACCCTGGTCGTCCTTGAGGGTGTAGGGCAGGCGGCAGGCCTGGGAGCAATCGCCACGGTTGGCGCTGCGGCCATTTTGCGCATGGGAAATATTGCACTGCCCGGAGAACGCCACGCACAACGCGCCGTGGATGAAGAACTCGATGGCGGCATCGGTTTCATCGGCAATCGCGCGGATTTCCTGCAGGTTCAGCTCGCGGGCCAGCACCAGTTGGGAGAATCCGGCCTGATCGAGGAACTTGGCCCGGGCCAGGGTGCGGATGTCGGTCTGGGTGCTGGCATGCAGTTCGATGGGCGGGATATCCAACTCCATCACGCCCAAGTCCTGGACGATCAGTGCATCAACCCCTGCATCGTGCAACTGGTGGATCAGCTTGCGGGCCGGCTCCAGTTCATCGTCATGCAGGATGGTGTTGATGGTGGTGAACACCCGGGCGTGATAACGACGGGCGAATTCCACCAGTTGGGCGATCTCGCTCACGTCGTTGCAGGCGTTGTGGCGCGCACCGAAGCTTGGGCCGCCGATGTACACGGCGTCGGCGCCGTGCAGGATAGCCTCGCGCGCGATGGCGACATCGCGGGCAGGGCTGAGCAATTCCAGATGATGCTTGGGCAAGGACATAGTTTTTTTAGTCAGGCTTGTCACGGTTGAGGTGCGCATTGTAGCCGTGAATCGCCGGGTGGGCACCCGCTGGATGCCCAATGGTGCGCAGTGCTCAGCCTTTGGCTGCCATCGCTGTGACTTCAACTCGCATGCCTTCGACCGCCAATGCGGCCACGCCAACCGCCGCGCGTACTGGCCAGGGTTTGGCGAAGAAGCGCTTGTACACCTCGTTGAATGCGGCGCGGTCGGCCATGTCGGTGAGGTAAATGGTCAAGTGCATGACCCGGTCCATGGAGCTGCCGGCGCGTTCGAGCGCGACCTTGAGGGCTTGCAGGGTGCATTCGCTTTGCGCGGTGATATCGCCTAGTTCCAGGCTGCCATCGGCGCGCACCGGGATTTGCGTGGAGACCAGGATGCCGTTGAAGCCGATGACGTCGGAAGAAATCGAGTCGGGGTCGAGGTCGGGGGTGAAGCTGAGGTCGTGGTTGGCCATGGGGAACCCTAGAAGAATGATCAGCGTGATAGTAAACCGCCCACACAAGTTATCGGTTGATAAATTACCCTTGAAATAAGTTATCGGATGATAAAATATGCATCTGCAACGTCTCTGATCCGTAACGCCAGGAGGGAACATGGGAGTACTAGCGCTCGACCATTTCACCATTCGCACCGAACAGTGGGCCAAGACCGCCGAGTTTTTTGAACGCGTGATTGGCTTGTCATCCGGGCCCCGCCCGGATTTTCGTTTTCCCGGCTGCTGGATGTACGCCGGTGGCCGTCCACTCCTGCATATCGCCAGTGTGGTGGGCGGTGACAAGGATCTGCAGGCTTATCTGGGCAACAAGCAGGGGGGTTACGGGTCGGGCTGTCTCGATCATGTATCGCTACGTTGCGAAGGGCTGGAATCTGTCCAGGTCCGTCTGCAATCGATGGGCATTGCCTTTCGTGAACGGGTCATTCCACAGATGGGTGAGCACCAGCTGTTTCTCGAAGACCCCAATGGGATCACCATCGAGATGATCTTTGACTACGTGCCGGGGGCCCGGATTGTCGGCCAGGCCATGGCCAGCCTCGACATTGGCCAGTCGCAGGAAGGAAGCTGATGACTCCTCACGGATGATCTGGACCAACCCGGTCATACCCATGGATGGCTTTTGCCTGGTCTATCTGTTCGCGGAAATAGACATCACGGGAGTTGGTCGCAATGCAGGGCGCCATCGAGGAAGGCATTGACCCGCAGCGCAATCAGCTGCGGAAGATCCTCAGGGACGGGCAACTGATACACCCACTTACGCACCCCCAAGTAAAAGAAGCTGCTGTGGAAACCCCACAGCACTTCGATCTCAAGGCTCAACGCCTGCTCGTCCAGCGGGGTGTTCAGTTGCTTCTGATGGCGCAGTTCTTCAATGATCGTCAGGAACACCGTTTCATGCAGTTGCTTGAGATAGCGCTGGTTGAGTTGCGGGTCCTGCAAGCCGGCATACAGAAAGATCCGCACCCATTCATTGCTCAGAATTGTCCGGGTGTAACCGATAAAGTAATCAATCAGCCGCTCCCTTAAAGGACGCGTACGGTCCTTGAGCTGCTGCTCCAGTTCGGGGTCCCAGCGGCTCATGAACACCTGCTGGTAAACCTGCTCGATCAATAATTGCTTGCTGGGAAAGTAGCGATAGAGCAGGGGTTGGGTCACCTGCAGCCCCTCGGCCAACTCACGGGTAGTGAGTGCGAAGCCTTTCTGGGCGAAGAGGGTGATCGCCCGTTCGACCATCTGCTGCTGCCGATCGGCGGCCGTGAGATTTCTTCGGCCTGGCGTGGCCGCCTTGTTGCTAACGCTGATTTTTGCCATTGTCGACCTATGCAGTGCCACCTATAGAAAGCGTGCAAGAATCATACGCGTTGCAGCCGCCGCCGTGGGCCCTTACCACGACGCTCATTCACATCCTTACAGGGACACCATTATATGCATTCAATCACCCGGGCGGCGCTGTTGTCAGTGGTCGCGCTTGCCGCAGGTTTGACCGTCAGCGCACAAGCCCAGACCGGACCTTCGTTCAAGTGCAGCGCGAACATGGCCAGCTCCGTGGAGACACTGATTTGCAGCAGCGAAGGGCTTGCCTCCCTGGATCGCCAAATGGCGAGCACCTACAGCGCTGCACTGAAAAAGGCCGGTAGCCAGGCCAAGATGCTCAAGGCTGAACAACGTGGCTGGATCAAGGGGCGCAACGACTGCTGGAAGGCTGACGACAAACAGGCGTGCATTCGTGACAGTTACAACCAGCGCCTGACCGAACTCCAGAAGGGTTATGGCGTGGTCACGTCTACGCCCGCAAGCCAGAAATGATCAAGCGTCCGCTGTTTGTTTCTGTAGACGGGCCCAAGGGAACCGGCAAAACCACGCTGTTGGAAGCCGTTACAACAGTACTAAGGGCAGACAACAAAAAAGTAATCCGGCTGTGCGAGAAAAAAAGCGATCCCCATCGGGGGCAAACAATGATCCTCGTTAACCAACTGGTCAGGAATCCCTCACGGAACTTGGAGTGGGAGGTGTGTGAGCGCCTCGCTGATAGCCGTGCATGGATTTCCCGGCACGTTATTGCTAAACAGCCACCTGGCAGCATTGTGTTGATTGATCGCTGGTACCCGTCCGATGCCGCGTTCCGGCGCACAGTCCCGTTTGCAGAAATCCTACAGTTGAACATTGATCGGAATGTGCAAGTACCCGACCTGCATATCGGGATTGTCACCGCTCCTGATATCTCCTGGGCACGGGCAGCGGCACGACGGCGCGGCTTGAACAGCACTGTGATCCATCAGTTGGAAGAACATGCGGCATGTACCAACGCGTTCGAGCGTGCGATTGAGGATCATGGCTGGGTGTTATGCCGTAATGAAGGAACGCTCGAAAGCGCAACGGCGCAGGTGGTTTCTGAGATTTATAAGGCGCTTATATGCAGAGGGGCGGACGGTTGACTGGAGGAAGCTGGGGGCGTGGAAGTAATTGCAGGTGTCGGGTGGAGGTTGAAGTGAGTATTACGTGATTTAACTTATGGGCGATGTCATTTGTTCATGGGCGATCCTTACATCAATCAATGCCTGAGTTTTTCTACGAGTTGTGGAGCCTGATGTTCACAGATTTATGTTCATGAGGGCCTCTGGCTTATCTGTAGAAGACTCCTAGGGATTGTCGGCCGCCTCAAGCACCGAGGTGCTGACAGCAGCGCTTTGCACGATGGAATCAAGAAGGTGTTTTGGCTGGACGGATACGATCAATCCGCTGGAACACCTGGCCTTTCTCGATCCCGGCAACTGTTATCCGGTTGATGATGGTGAGTGCATGCGTGTGGAACGTGGTTGCTTCGTGTCTTGATGGTCGATGTTCATTGACCCTCGGTATCAGGCTCACGCATGTTGAAGGTCACCCGATAAAGTATGCGAGCGCTAGCCTTAAATCGCCTGAACAGCGAAATTCTCTTACGTTGCGTACGGAGGGCACTATGGCTGTGTTTACGTTTGGTCATCCACCGCACGTCTTTTGATATTTGAAAATGCGAAAAAACGAATACGTTCTCGGTTTATTCTTGCGTAAGCGCAATAAGATATAAATCTATATACAGTCAGGGTAAAGACGCCCGATGCACTTCCCGTTTTCTTCTAAAAAAATTAAAGCAAAAGCCACAGTAACGAGTGGCTTTGTCTTTTCTGCGATGTAAAAAATAGGCACTTTGGCGTTTTTCTTTGTTTTGCGAGATTTTAATTGCGGCAACACTTGAAAACGCGTTGGCCGGTACGGCCTTCACATCAGTAATCGCTTGGAGCTATTATTTGCACATCGTGAAATGAGCTGCGGTTCCAAATTGGAGATGCGCGGTTTAAAATTGATAAATACTGATCATGGATTCGCTGTTAGAGTATCGTTAAAGTTTTCGCGATATGGCCGCCTCTGCGCGCCGCGTCAATCATACCAAGCAGATTGGAAGTATTGAACTTGTATAATAGTCTGAGTTTGTAAGCGCTCGCAGTCTTATGGCTGATCATTAAAAGCTTAGCTATCTCCTGATTGTTCAATCCCTTTGCCAAAAGTGCCAGGATATCGGTTTCGCGTCTTGTCAGCGTTACTGGCTTTGTTGAGTACGATGAATAGTTGTGATTAATGGCCTGTTGCATTTTTTGTGTGATATATGGGAAGTGACTCTTGCCTCTTAGCAGGTCTTTGATAGCACATTGTATTTCACTCAGTTCAGCAGTTTTTGAGACAAAGCCGGAGGCGCCGGCTTTCAAACAGCGGATTAAATAATTCTCGGCATCATAGGCAGTGAATGCGAGTATTTTGCTTGAGCAATTACCGAAGGTCAGTAAAGAGATCACGTCCAACCCGTGTATTTTTGGCAGGTCGAGTTCCAGGATGAGCAGGTGCGGCTCAAGCCTGTTCACCATGTTCAGAGCTTCCTGCCCATTCTCAGTTTCGGCGACGACAGTGTGGCCACTCTGTTCCAGTAGTCTCTTGATCGAATAACGCATCAACGCATGGCGGTCTGCGACAACAATGGTGCTCATCCGTAAAGTCCTTTTCCGAGTAACGTGCCCGATGCTATAGGGGGGCAAGCCCATCGCAAGTAAGGCCGGCCTCATTCGATGAGGGCAGCACTTAGTTAAATATGGTTTTGGAGGTGCTGGCAAAAAAATTATCGTCAGTGCGAAATGTCTTTAGTCATTGTAGGAAATATCTATAAATAAACCGCAAGAAAGTCCTGTATCGTCGTTTCGGTCTTCTGGTAGTTATATTGGAAGGTGTATGTCGAGATAGTTGCGCCTTAATGGGGTGTCTGCTAGTTGCGCGGTGGCAAACTTAATTAATAAGGATATGGTATGAAAAGTGTTTCTTTGAAAAAACTGATTGCATCTAGTTTTCTTTGCGCATTGATTGCGCCTTCGCTGGCCTATGCGGCGGATGGGATTGTAAACTTCTCGGGCAGCATCACAGATGTGACCTGTGACATTAACGGCCAGGGGCCAGGCGACGGCAACGTGACCAATGTGGAACTTGGCCGGATCGCGCCAGGTACATTTGCCGCGATTGGCAACGCGTCACCGTTTGTGCCGTTCAAGCTGCAATTGTCGGGTGCGCAATGCACTAACGACGCCAAGGTTTCGATCGATTTCGATCAAGTTGAGAACATCGATTCGGTCACCGGTAATCTCAAGCTGATTGGCAGTGCACCTGCAACAGGCGTGCAGATTCAAGTATTCAACGATACGGCCAATGGCAAGAAAATCCAGCTGGGCCAAAGAGAAACAACGCCTCAGGTGGCAGTGGTCAAAGGCAATACTGCGACCTTGTCCTACAAAGCGTCTTACGTATCGACCGCGCCTGCTGTGACTCCGGGTTCTGGCATTTCGTTCGTGCGCTACACGCTGGCCTATCAATAACCGCTGACGATGCAGGAGGTGGTTCATGGCGCCGATAGCGCGTACGTATTCTCTCGCCATCGGCGCTGTATTCCTCGGGCTGTTTGTGCAAGCGTCCCAGGCAGCCATTGTGGTGCAAGGCACTCGAGTGATTTTCCCTGCCAATGTGGATGACGTGACGGTCAGGCTGGCAAATTCAAGTCGTGAGCCGGTACTGGTGCAAAGCTGGGTGGATGATGGGCATGCAGAGATGGCCCCTGAGGATGTCCAGGTTCCCTTTGTTGTCGCGCCTGCGGTCAGCCGGATTGACCCCAGTGGTGGAGCGGTGTTGAGGATCAGTCGAACCCAATCTATTGCTGTCGCCGACCGCGAATCGCTGTTCTGGCTCAATGTGCTGGAAACCCCGCCGCGCAGGGCGTCGGATGATGCGGTGTTGCAGTTTGCCTTCAGGACGCGACTCAAGCTGCTTTACCGTCCGACTGCGCTTGCATCGGGCGTAGACGCTGCTCCCGAGCAGCTCAAATGGACGGTTGTGGCGACGCCCAAAAGGACTGGAGCGACGAACCTTGAGGTGGCGAATCCGACGCCGTATTACGTGTCCTTCGGCCATGTCGAAGTTGACTGCGATGGCCAGGCGTTTCCCGTCAAAACAGGGATGGTGGCACCGTTCGGCAAGACAGTGCTCACAACCTCAATCCGCTTTAACTGCCACGCTAGTCGGCCAAAAGTGCGTTACGAAGCCATCAATGACTATGGCGCAAGGCGGATGTTCGAGCAGCCCGTAGGCAAATAACGCCACAGGCCTCGCGCTTCTTTCCGGTTCCGGCACACAGCCGTGGTATGGGACTGACTATGTTTTTACCTGTTCGATTTCGACCGAGAGCATTCGGTGGTCTGGCTATGCCATGGGCGAATGAAAGTCGTCCTTGGGCACTGTTTTTATTCATTGCCGTCCTGTTGGGAGGGCAACTTCAGGCATGGGCTCAGGATGTGCCAACGGCAACGCCTGTCACGCCCAGCCAGCTTGATGAACCGATCATTTTCGATTCACAGATGTTAATGCAAGGAGCGTCCGGCATGGCCATTGATACCACCCGTTTTGAACAGCCGGACCGCAATGTTCCTGGGACTTATCGCTTGGATATCCTGATCAACGGCCAATGGCGTGCGATCCAGGAGGTCGAGTTACGGGCAGTCGCCGGGCTTGCGGATGCGCAACCATGCTATAGCGCCGAACTACTCATGCGTGTTGGCATAGACCTTGAGCGTAGTCGCAGAGGACGTGGCAGCGATCAACAGAGCGCGGTCGTCCCGCAAGGACTGACCTGCGACAAGCTTGAGCGTTTCGTGCCGGGCGCTGCCATCAGTGTTGACCTGCCCGAACAGAAACTGCACATCACCGTTGCGCAGTACTACCTGCAACGGCCCGCCACCAGCACCTATGTCGACCCGTCCAGTTGGGACAGTGGCGTAACAGCCGGCTTGCTGAACTACGACGCCAACCTGTTCAGCGCTCAAAGCCAAGGGCGCCGCGACACGCATGCTTATTCAGGGTTGAACATGGGCCTGAACCTGGGGGGTATCAGGCTGCGGCATAACGCCAGCCTGACCTGGTCGCCCACATTGGGTGGGCGTTACCAGCGCGGTTACGCCTATGGTCAGGTCGACCTCACGGGCTGGAAGTCGCAGTTGCTGTTCGGCGAGAGCACTACCAGTGGTGAGTTGTTCGATGCGGTGTCGTTTCGCGGCGTCCAGCTCGAAAGCGACGACCGCATGTTGCCTGATACGCAGCGCTACTACGCCCCAGTGGTACGTGGCACCGCGACCTCCAATGCCAAGGTTTCGATCTATCAGCGTGGGTACCTGGTCTACGAAACAACTGTAGCGCCCGGCTCCTTTGAAATCGCCGACTTGCAAGCAGCGAGTTTTGGTGGCGACCTGCGGGTAACAGTCACCGAAGCCGATGGTCGCGAACACGGGTTCGTCATGCCATTTGCTACGACGGTGCAATTACTCCGCCCAGGCTCAACGCGCTACAGCCTGGTGGCCGGTCAGTTGGTGGATCCCGGCTTGCACGGCCGACCTCCGCTTGTCTTGCAAGGCACCCTGCAACGCGGCCTGGACAACAACCTGACCGGTTACGGCGGCACCGCACTGACCCCCGGCTATGTATCCGGCTTGGCAGGCATGGCGCTTAATACCCGGTTCGGCGGTTTCGCCGCCGACCTTACCGCAGCCAGCACCGAACTCCCCGCAGGGCAGACCCAGCAGGGTTCCAGTCTGCGCCTGTCGTACAGCAAGAACCTGCCCAATAGCCGCACGAATTTCTCGTTACTCGCCTATCGCTATTCAACCTCAGGGTACTTGGGGCTTCACGATGCGGTAGCGCTTCAGGATCGGATGCGCAACGAGTCCGGGCGCGCCACCGACTTCGCCCGTGTACGCGCTCGGTTCGACGCCAATATCAGCCAGGGGCTGGGCACCGATGGAGGCAACGTATATCTCAACACTTCCTCAAGCCAGTACTGGCAGCAAGCGGGGCGGACCCTCAGTTTCTCCATGGGCTACAGCAATCAGTGGCGCGGTAATTTCTACTCGATCGCGGCCCAGCGTAGTCATAGCGCATCGCCAGGTGGGCTGCGACATGCAAGGGATCAAGACGACACGCAGCTCACCTTCACGCTGTCGATTCCCTTGGGCCGCGATGGGCATGGCGGTGCGGTGATCAACAGTTATGCCAGCCATGACCGTCGCTCAGGCCGGCAGATGTCTACCGGTATATCCGGCGCCTTCAGTGAGCGCGGCGATGCGTCCTATGCCGTTTCGGTCGCCCATGCCGACCGGCAGCGCGGTGCCTCCAGCAATGCCAGCGTCAACTACCGCCTGCCTCAAGGTGCGTTCGGTGCAAGTCTTTCTCAGGGGGCGGATTATCACCAGCAGTCACTCAGTGCATCGGGCGCCGTAGTCCTGCACCCGGGCGGCATGACGCTTGCGCAAACCCTTGGCGAAACGGTAGGTGTGGTCAAGGCGCTTGACGCTGAAGGCGCAAGGGTCGGTTACACAGGGGCGAGCGTTGGTAAAGATGGCTACGCGATCGTCTCTAGCCTGAGCCCTTATCAACTCAACCAGGTTGATGTCGACCCGCAAGGCGTACCCAATGACATAGAGCTACAGGTCAGTTCACGCAGCGTCGCCCCTCGTGCTGGCGCCGTAGTGATGCTCGATTTTCCGACGCGTAAATCCCGCCCGTTGTTGATCGACAGCCAACGCAGCAATGGTCAGCGCCTGCCGTTCGCTGCCTCAGCCGTTGATGTGCAGAGCGGCCAAGTGATTGGTGCGGTGGGGCAGGGCAGCCGGCTGGTGGTACGCAGTGACAAGAGTCGCGGCTCGATTCGTGTGGAGTGGGGCAGTGATGCCGACCAGCAATGCCAAGTGGATTATGCGTTGCCCGAGCGCCACGCCCGCGAAGGCAGCGCGTTTGAGTTGCTCAATCTGGTGTGTCACGACATAGACGCCCGGCCTGCAGGCAAGGAGCGTGTGTTGTGAGGTCGCTTTATGCCGTGTGCCTGCTGATTTGCGCGCATGCCAGCAGCAGCCAGGCAGCGTTGACGGTGACGGGAACTCGCTTCGTCTACGCAGCCGATGCACGTGCGCTGACGGTACGAATCAGTAATGGCGGCGAAGCGCCGATCCTGGCCCAGAGCTGGTTGGACCGAGGCCAAATCAATCAAGACCCCTCTGGCCTGTCCGTGCCGTTCGTAGTCAGCCGTCCTTTATTGCGCTTGGACCCTGGGCAGCGCAGCGCGCTTGAAGTCCGCTACACCGGCGAAGCGCTGCCCGCCGACCGCGAGTCGCTGTTTTGGCTGAACTTCCTTGAAGTGCCACCGCTGCCGCCACGCAGTACACATCTGCTGCGGCTTTCGTATCGGTTGCGCATGAAGCTGCTGTTCAGGCCGGCGGGGCTGGCGGGGAGCGCGGAAGAGGCGGGCCGACAGTTGACCTGGCGCGCACACCGCAAGGCCCTTGAGGCCTGCAATAAGGCACCGTTTTTTGTCTCGCTCACTGCGCAGCGACTGGAGACGGGAGCCGCTGACGAGATTCAGCGCAGCGCCACGATTGCGCCATTTACCTGCGCGGATTTCCCCCTTACCGGGGCGTCGGCGACACCCACTTTTATCCATTACCAATTTGTTGCAGACAGGGGAGGAATGATCGATGCACGGGCGCCGGTTCACCATGATTAACGGTTTCGCGACGAGGCCTTTGCTCGCCGTCGGTGTCGCGCTGGCGCTCTCTGGCGTGCCCTCGGCGTGGGCACAAGTGCCCAGTGCGGGCCAGGTGATGCGTGACATCGAATCCCTGGCACCGGCACCCCTGCCTTCTGCGCCGGTACAGGTCGATATGCCCCCGCCTTCAGCACCTTCTCAGGCAACGCCTGGCGGCGGTATGCAGTTGCAAGTGAAAGGTTTTGTGATCGACGGCAACCAGGTCTTCAATCGCGAGCAACTGCTTGAACTGCTGGCCGACTTGCCGGGCCAGTCATTGGACCTCGCCGGGCTACGCGCCGCTGCACAACGCATTACACAGTATTACCAGGGCCACGGGTATGCACTGGCGCGGGCTTTTTTGCCCGCCCAGGACATCGATCAAGGCATCGTGCGTATCCAGGTGCTGGAGGGGTATTACGGCCGCATCGAGTTGAACAATCGCTCCCGCGTGATCGATGCTGTGTTGCAGCAACCTTTGTCGGCATTGCGTCCGGGTGGAGCGGTCTACGACTCAGATCTGGAGCAAAGCCTGTTGTTGCTCAGCGATCTTCCAGGCGTGGCAGTAAAGGGCACCTTGCGCCCCGGATCGCTGCCCGGCAGCACCGACTTGGTGGTCGATGCCGAACCTGGCCCCTTGTACGCCGGCACCTTGGAAGCCGACAACTACGGCGACCGCTACACCGGCGAATATCGCCTTGGCGCCAGCCTGGTTTTAAACAACCCGCTGCGCCTGGGTGATGCCCTCACCATGCGCCTGCTGCAAAGCGATCAGCACCAACGTTACTACCGCTTCGGCTACAGCCTGCCCGTGGGCCCGTGGTCGACCACCCTTGGCACCTCTTATTCGCGCATGAGCTACCAACTGGGCAAGGACGTAGAAGTGCTAGAAGCAAAAGGCCAAGCCACCGTGCGCAGCCTCTTTGCTTTGCAACCCTTGATTCGCAGCCGCACCTTCAACCTCTGCGCGCAATTGCAGTTCGACGACAAGCAACTGCAAGACGATATCGACCTGTTCGACCTGCGCAGCCCCAAGCATGTGGAATTGTGGACCCTGGGTATCAATGCCAGTGGCCAGGACCGCTGGCTGGGCGGTGGGCAAAGTTTTGCCTCGCTCAGCTACAGCGCCGGGCGCCTGGGTATCGGCGAAGCCATCGATCGCACCATGGATAGGCTAAGCGCCGGCGCCGCGGGGCATTTCACACGCGCAAATCTGAGCCTCGGCCGATTGCAGTACCTGAGCCCGCGCTGGCAGCTGTACAGCCAATTGAATGCGCAGTGGGCGGGTAACAACCTCGACAGCTCCGAGAAGTTTGGCCTTGGTGGCCCCAATGGTGTTCGTGCCTACGCGTTGGGTGCCGGCAGTGGTGACCAGGGCTGGCAGGCCAGCACCGAGCTGCGCTATCTGGCGGCGCCGGGCGTGCAGTTGAGCGGCTTCGCCGACCGGGGCGTGATCACGGTCAGCAAGCAACCCTGGACCGCGCAAAGCAATCAGCGATCACTCACGGCCGCAGGGGTTAGCGCCAGTTGGCGCGGCGTCGGGCAACAGCTCAGCGTCACCGCAGCATGGCCCATCCACGGGACTGAGCAGAACGACGCACCGCATCAGGATCCGCGCGTGTGGTTCAGCGCCATTCAGTATTTCTAAGCACATTCGTGCCTGGAAGCAGTACCGCCTTGCAACGCTATGCAAGGCGTCATTAAGGAAGAGGAAATTCATGTGAACAAGGTTTACTCACTGGTCTGGAACCACGCGATGAACTGCTGGAAGGTTGCTCACGAAGGGGCTCGCCGGCATTGCAAGACCGGCGCCAAATGTTCGGCCATCGGCACGCTGGCGTTGTTGGGCGCTGCACCGGCATTCGCTTTGCCGTTAGGCGGTACGGTAGTCTCCGGCAAGGGCGACATATTGGGATTCGAATCCAACTCGCAAATGTCGATCAACCAGCACAGCGACAAGTTGATTACCAACTGGACGGACTTCAGCGTTGCCGCAGGACAAAAGGTGGTATTCAACCAACCGAGCGCCACTTCCATTGCGCTCAACAGGGTAATCGGTACTAACGTCAGTAGCATCAAGGGGCAAGTGGACGCCAATGGTCGCGTGTTTCTGGTCAACCCCAACGGGATCGTGGTCGGTCAAGGCGCACAGATCAATGTCGGAAGCTTGATTGCTACCACCAAGGACATCAAAGACGCGGATTTCCTCGCTGGCAAATACACCTTCAGCGGTGTTTCCAATGCAGAAATCAGCAACAGCGGCACGATCAACGCGCAGCCGGGCGGCAGTATTGCGCTACTTGGCAACCAGGTGCGCAACGATGGCGTTATCCAGGCCCAGATGGGCCAGGTTGCGTTGGGCGCTGGGAATGATTTCACGGTCAATTTCGACGGCAACCAACTGCTCAATCTTCAGGTCACCGGTGATGCGATCAACGCCCTGGCGCAAAACGGCGGCTTGCTCAAGGCCGACGGTGGCCAGGTGCTGATGACCGGTAAAAGCGCCAATGCGATGTTGCAAACGGTGGTGAATAACCAGGGCGCCATCGAAGCCAAAACCTTGAGCGGCAAAGCTGGCCGTATCACGCTGGATGGCGGCGATGCAGGTACGGTCAAGGTCGGCGGTTCGCTGCAGGCTCACGCCCAAAATACCTATGGCAGCGGTGGCATGATCGAGGCCAAGGGCGCCACGGTCGAGACCCAACTGGGAACCCAGGTCAATACACTGGCCACCAATGGTCAGACCGGTACGTTTAAAGTCAGCGCCAAGACAGTCCAGATTCAGCCAACTGCAGCATCAGCGGGGAAGACCGCCTACTCCGACACGTTGTCGCGCAACTTGATCAGCACCAATATTGAGCTGGTCAGTACCGACGGTGATTTGAACCTGGCTGGGCCGATAGCCTGGAACAGCGCCAATGGTCTGACCTTGAGCGCGACCGGGAACGTCAACCTCGACGGTAACGTGGATGCGACCGGTAGCGGTGCGCGTGTAGCGCTCAACGCCGGTGGTGATGTGAACGTAAACAGTAAGGTTTCACTGACCGGGCTCTTCAGCGACCTCACATTGAATCACGTAGGGGATTCGGTATTAGGCACGGGCGGTCAGTTGACCTTGTCTGGCGCAGGGGCGACGTACGCCTCCAATGGTGATCGATACACCGTGATCCAGAACCTTGCGCAGTTACAGAACATCAACGCGAACCTCAACGGCCATTACGTGCTGGGTAATAACATCGTTGGCCGCGAGGCTCAATTCAAGGCGATTGGCGATAAATCCGTCTTCGGAGGTGTTTTCGATGGTTTGGGCAACACAGTGAGCAACTTGTGGGTCTCCAGCACCGGCAGTAACAGCGGGCTGTTTGCGGTCTCCTCAGGCACGATCAGCAACCTGACACTGGCGAGTGCGACTATCAATAATGGTGGGTCGCAAGCCTATGGGTTTGCAGCGATCGGAGGGCTGGTGGGGCTGAACGTCGGTACATTGTCCAACGTGACTGCCCGCAACCTCTTGGTCAACGCTGGCAGCAGCGGGGCGAACAGCGTCGGTGGGGTTGTTGGGCAAAACTACGGTGGCACAATCAAAAATGCCGTGTCCAGTGGGCGCGTGGCGGGCAACGCGTATACGCACGCCATCGGCGGTATAGCCGGTGAAAACGTTACGACCTCAGCCGGTACGGCACGGTTAGACCATGTGGTTTCAAATACCGTGGTGGGCGGCGCCATGCAGCGAGACGCCATGGGTGGCGTTGGCGGGCTGGTGGGTGCCAACCAGGGTGGCGTCATCACTGATGCCATCAGTACCGGTTCGACAAATGGCAACGGCGCCGGCGTCAATGTTGGCGGCCTGGTGGGTTTCAACTCCAGCGGTTTGCTTGAGCGCACGGCGTCATCGAGTGAGGTACGCGGCACCGGTGCCGGTAATGTGGGCGGTCTGGTAGGCTTCAGCAAAAACGGCGACATCATCCAGTCAACCTCTACCAGCAAAGTTACAGGGTACGGCGCCATCGGTACCGGAGGCTTGGTGGGAACTAGCCAGAATAGCAGGCTCAAAGAGGTCAAGGCTGGCGGTGATGTATGGGATAGCGCTGGGGAGAATGTTGGTGGTTTGGTGGGGAATAATATTTCCGGCACCATTGATACAGCACAAGCCTTGGGCACTGTCACAGGCGGGCGCAATGCTCGGGTTGGCGGTCTGGTGGGGAACAACTATGAGGGCTCCATCACTCATTCTGTGGCTCGCGGAAAAACCAGCGGGTCGATTTCAAGTCAGGTGGGAGGCCTGGTAGGGGCCAATGCTGGCGAGTTGCAGTCGGTTGAAGCCAGTGGCGCCGTGGTGGGTGGGGAAAGCAGCTATGTCGGCGGCCTCGTCGGCACCCATGGCGGCAACTTCAGCAGCCATATTGAATCGGCCATGGCCAGTGGCACCGTTCAGGGGGGCGTGCGTGCGATTGTGGGCGGCTTGGTCGGTCTAAACCAGAGCTCTATCATCAACTCATCGGCAACTGGCGGGGTCAGTGGTGGCAGCAATGCCACCCTGGGGGGCTTGGTCGGCACGAACGCCGGAAACGTTCGCCTGTCTGTCGCCACTGGGAAGCTCACCGTGTTATCGCCTTATTATGGCCAGACCTTTGGTGGCCTGGTCGGGGCTAACTTCGGTGATATGGCATTCAATGGCGTCTCCGGAGAGGCTGCGCTTGTGCCTTTGTATGGCATAAATTTTGGCTCCATTCGTTGATCGTTAACCTTTCCTTCTAATCCCAGACGGCCTGACGCAGGTGATGCGTCAGGCCGTCTGTTGACTCTGCGATGCCTGATATGAATTCAATACTAAATGTTCGGCGTTCAAGGTCGGCCATAGCGTGCGTCGGCATATGGCTGTTTATATGTGGCGTGGCGGCTGAAGCCGGGACGTTGGTCGACAGTGTTGCGACGTCTTGCACATTCAGCAACGGTATGGGCAGGCCGTGGTCACAAGTGACACCTTTGACGAGTAATACGCCCATTGGCTCGGTGTTATGGGAGCGCGCTGTAGCGCTGAATGCCAACTACAACTTTGCCCCGGCTGCCGGCATTGCCCATGAGTTGGTTTCTATGGCCTATTGGGGACCCGGTACACCGCTGACAGACGGAATTGCCCCCACCAACGTTGACGGCATTGGCCTGAAAATATATGTGAACTCATCGGACGGTCAACGTCGACCGCTGCTGCAAACGCCACTGCCGATCGCGATGGAGAAAGAGCGCGTTCAATATGATTCGTCCGCAGCGCAAACGCGTGGTTCAACGATGGTTACCAACTACATGCAACAGTTGATTCTAACGGTCGCATCCAGCCAACTTCCTGCCGGAAAACTGATCGTCGATCGCGTTGCCGGCAGTTCTCAACTCATGCTTTATGCGGTGGATCTACCCAGGGGCAAAGCTGCTTTTGGCAGTAGTGTGGAGGTACCTACAGACAACATACCGATTGGCATCTGTCGCGCGCCTTACCTGCTGATGGGGCCCGCTGCTATCAATATGGGGAATGGTGGCCCGATTGAAATTCCAAATACCTGTGACGTGCAAACCTACCAGACGATACCGGTGCAACTGGGGCGCATGAGCCTGAACGATTTTCCTCAGGTGGGTGCGACTTCAATACCTGTGCACTTCGCCATCGAGTTGAGCCAATGCGCGGCCAACGCCAAGCCAGAGATTACATTCACTGACAAGTACGGGCCGCCTGCGGACCCCACGATACTGACTCTTGAACCCTCTGCGACCAGTGCCCAGGGTTTTGGGATAGTCATGATCAATGAGTTGACGCATCAGGTGGTTCGTTATGACGGCGCTGCTTATCCGATGAAACGGGCTGGTGATGGAGCCAAAATACCGTTGAGCGCACATTACGTTCGCCAGGGGCATGATGAGACGTTGAAAGCGGGCGCCGCGAATGGAGCGGCGGAGTTTACCTTTACTTTTCCTTGATGGAATACAGCAGGTGACGGATGTCGATTCTTTAAATAACCAATACGCTTTGTTGTCTTGCTGGAATTTTCATCTGTCCAGAAGTGCATCGAGTTGTTCTTCTGCTGCCTGTAAGGAACTGATGCTGGCCAGTAATTCATCCTCACGCTGGTTTAGTGCCTGTTCGCGGAGGAGTAGATGCTGCGCTCGCTGTTCGAGTTGGTTGTTGCGACGTGTGAAGTCGCGGAGGAGGAGGGCGTGGTCAAGGAAGCGGAGCAGACGGTTTTGGATATTCAGCGGGAGCGTATTGCGATGCTGGCCGCTTACGATGCGCCCACCATTCCGACGGTGCCAGCGTTTGCGCGATTGGCAGGTAAATCGCGGATTAAGGGTGCCTACTGGCAGTTGGACCCTGTTCGCCTAGCCCAAACGCAGGCTGTGTTGGCGACAGCCAAGGGACACCATCGCTCTTAATTTTTTTGGGGGGGCGCTGTACGTGTGTTGGCTGTTCGCTTACACACCATCCCTAGGGCCAGTTGGTTATCGTAGAGCTTTGATAGCAGTGAAGTGAGCAGATCTGAGTTAGCCATCGTTGTTTCTACGAGGGCTTAGTAGGCAAGTAGGTAAAAGTTTGGGATGCTGAAACCCGTAGTGTTTCAAGTGTCCGTGGCGCCCGAGGGCCTCGGTGTGGATGAGATCCAAGTGCCCGAACGTATGCTTGAATTTTTTTTGAAGTCATTGCCCAGGACTTGGCCGGACGCCAAGGCGTTGGCCGCTGGTAAGGGCAAGCGCTTGATTGAGGTATGCCCTGATCTGGAGACCGCGGTGGTGCAACAGCGGCTAAAGCGTAACGTTGAGGCGCTAGCGGCGTTTGTCCGGCGGGAGGAGCAAGCGTTTGCCGAGGTATAAACGTGGCCCCGCCGCCTTGAGTCAGGCGGCATTGGGCTGATTTACTTCGAGACCTGCGATCACTGAATGATGAGTGTGTGCAACTTGGACAGCGCTCAACCAGCAAATTGCTGCGTGTGGGACTGTCGGACCCAGGCGAGTAGTAGAAGGGGCTATGTGCGGTAGCAGAGAGCTAGCTGAGTCGCCCAAACAAAGACGCGTCGCACGCCTGAGGGGCCAGATAGTGGTCGCCGGAAACTTTTCGGAATTCATGCAGTTTAGGTTTGCCGCTCAATATAAAAAGTGATCGTTAGATCAATTATAATTCATGGTGAATGTGATTTCGGCATTCGCTGTACCTGGAACCACTCCTGTTCCAGTAGCCTGTAGCGCATAGCGAGCGCTCACAGGAATGGTAAAATTTCCACCTTTGGTTGAGTATTCGTTGAAAGCTATTGCCTTGTTCAATGGAACAGGCTTTAGATTGCCATCAGTTATTTGCAAGCCTATACCTTTAGCCGTAGAGGCTTGAGTGAGACTGATTAGACCTTGGTCGTCGCTCAATGACGGCGAGGACGATGTAGGGGTAAGTGTATATGTAACGCTATTAATACCTGTCGGACAGTTAAAAAGCTCAAGACTAAAAGGGATTGCCGTTGACGCGGCAGAGCTATCTTTAGAAAAATCCTCTAAGCGGTGTTGGCCCATTTTTACATTGACGTTGCGTGTTTCGCAGGCGCTGGCAACTATATGGGTGATTTTGTTTGAGATGTAACTATCCAACACCAATGCATCGCTCACCAGGCTGCCGAATTCACCTGCGGGAATAGTCGCCCCCTGAGTTATATTTCCGCTTTTTATAATGCGAATTTGTGTGCGCGATCCGAAATTATCATAATAAATGCCAGGCTTGAGATTCACAGAGCCGTACGACTCCGCTAAGCGTTCCTGTCGAACAACTACCCAAGAAAGCCCAGTATTGTCGATAGGGAACTCCGTAGTGTGTAGTCCGGCGCTTCCTAAGTTATTTTTTACGCCAAAAGATGCCGCAGTTGAACATGTGAACCTAGCGCCTACGTTCTGTGTGAATACGGGGGATTCAAAAAGGACCGTGCCTGAAGCGAGGTCTCGCGGAAGCGTTATAGTTTCTGGTATATTGATCCGTATTAAGTTTGTACTACCGCTAGGGGGATCATATGTACACACTGCAAAAGTAATTGTAGGAAATAATAAAAGGAGAGCTGCAGCGAGCTGCTTGGCCAGTAACATATTCGGGAGCATACTAGAATCTCGATTATGATGTTTGGGTGTTGGCGTGCGATAGCTTGGGAAGGCTAAGCACCTGCTATAATGTAAGGCGGCATTATGCTCCGGCGGCACCGGCGCTGCTATCAGATAGTTCGCACATACTTAAGGAAATTTCAGACTTTCTCTTCGATCGTTTTTGCGAATTTGTTTGCAAAGTTTCCTCTTGATACATGTATCGACGTGCCGGATCATATTTTAGCGGTCAACTAATCCCGGACACGATGTTAGGTTGTCCTTCGTCCTAGGCTGGCGTTAGCTGTTCAGGTGCGTGGTTTGCCGCTGGGCACCAGCCATGCGCAACAGCTCATCCAGGCAGTCGTGCCACGTCAGTTGCCTCGCTGCTGTTTCAGTTGTCGAGCAGTGCATCGAGTTGTATTTCAGCTGCGTGTAAGGAACTGATACTGGTCATTAGTTCGTCCTCACGCTGGTTTAATACAAGCTCACGGTTCATTAACTGCTGTTCGCGCTGTTCGAGTTCGCGTTGACGCTCATCCAGTCGTACATACTTGCCCAGCAATATTTCCTTATGGTTGGTAATGCTGGCGACAAGTGATTTCAGGTTCGCATCAATTTTGGACGAAGTGGTTTGTACGTCGCATGTCTTCACCGACTCACCCGTCAAACTGCTCGTCACGCGTGTTGCTGTAGGTGCGCAATTGCCAGTCTGCTGCGATTGCAGGGGCAGGGGACTGGCCTTGGACTGTGGGTCGTAATGCAAGAGACTCATGAGCCACGCGTCACTGATTTTCAAGCTGTAATGCGTATCTACAGGGCTGCACTCAATGACGCTGTCGGACAGGTCCATCAACGCATAAGTATCTTCGGTTTGTCTTGGGTCACTCGCGCACGCATCGCGCAAAACATCTTTGAGTACTTGAGCTGCCGTCGTAAGTGTCTCGGGCGGAGCATCGCGCATGCGCAGCCTCTGATACTCACCTTCAAGATACGTCAGGTAAATCCTTACCAGTTCATCGCCCGATTTTTCATTGAGGCTATAAACCAGGAACTGCTGGTTGAGACTGGTCGCGGTGAAACCGCACAGGACCACGGCGTTGAGCAATTGACCATGGGCATCTGGTATTTCAAGCGTTCGCAATAACATGAGCAATCCGGCTCCGTGAGGCTGAAGGGGGTGGCGGTGAGGTGAGCAGAATAGCCAACTGGACCCAATAGCGTTGTCAGATAAATCCTACTCGCCAATGGACAGTTCGATTCGCGCCAAGGAACAATCGGATTCACCGCTGATGAGGTTTCAGGATCCGTACCCTATCGATAAGGTGCGTCGCGAAACGAAGCGTGCACTCTCAGACGCTTCGCCGCGTCTGAGCAGGTAACTGGGCAACCATGATTGATATAACGCATTTGACCAAACGTTTCGGCAAAGCCCTGGCAGTAGACGATGTGTCTTTCAAGGCCATCTCGGGTGAGGTGCTGGGGATGCTCGGCCCCAACGGCGCGGGAAAGTCCACCACCCTACGTATACTCACTGGGTTCGTGTCGCCCACCTCAGGCACCGCCAACCTCTTTGGTTTTGATATACGCCGTCAGACGCGCCACGCTCAACGTCTGATCGGCTACGTTCCTGAAACAGCGGCTTGCTATAACGAAATGTCCGTCGCGAGTTTTTTGGGCTTTATTGCTCAAGTACGTGGCTTGCGTGGACGCGAAAAGACGTTGCGGGTCACGGCCATGCTTGAGCAATTCGAGCTGATGGAGGTACGCGGCCAGACCATCGACACCCTGTCCAAGGGGTTCCAGCGCCGTGTCGGATTGGCGCAAGCGATTTTGCATGACCCCAAGATACTGATCCTCGACGAACCCACCGATGGTCTGGACCCGAATCAGAAGTACCGCGTGCGCGAGCAAATCAAGGAGTTGGCCCGCGACAAAATCGTCATCATTTCTACCCACATCCTCGAAGAGGTCACCGCATTGTGCAGCCGCGTGCTGGTTATGGATAAAGGTCGGCTGTTGGTCGACAGCACCCCGCTGGAATTGGAAAGTCGTTCGCGCTATCACCAGGCAGTGACGTTGTACGCCACCCGGCCTCTGGATGTAATGACACTGGGCATGCTGCCAGGCGTTTCAGGCATAGAGGCGGGGCCTGAACCCTATAGCGTGCGGGTGCTGGCACGCGCTGGAGCGGTGATATTACCGGCTATCAATTCGCTGATTGTGAGTCGCGGCTGGGATGTGCCACGCCAGGAAGTCGAGCGAGGCTCTCTGGGGGAGGTCTTCCGGCTGCTGACCCGGGAGCAACAACCATGAGGACGTTCTGGCCGGTGTTCAAGCGCGAACTGTGCAGTTATTTCCTCACTCCCGTCGCGTATGTGTTTACCCTCTTGCTACTGCTGCTCAGCGGTATCAGCACTTTTTACCTGGGCGACTTCTACCAGCGTAACCAGGCCGACCTGGCACCGTTCTTCGACTATCTGCCGTGGCTATATGCGTTGCTGCTGCCGACCCTTGCCATGCGCATGTGGTCCATCGAGCGGCAGAGCGGATCAATCGAGTTGTTGATGTGCCTGGCGGTGGGTACGGCTGAAGCGGTTGTAGCCAAGTTCCTCGCCGCCTGGGTGGTCAGCGGGTTGGCGCTGGCGTTGACGTTTCCACTGGTGATTACAGTCAACTACCTGGGGGCGCCGGACAACGGCGTCATCCTTTGTGGCTATCTGGCCAGTTGGTTACTGGCTGGCAGTTGCCTGGCCATTGGCGGGTGCCTGTCGGCATTGACCAAGAACCCACTGATTGCCTTCCTTACCGCAATGGCGCTATGTCTGGCATTCATGGCCTGTGGCTTCCCGGTGGTATTGGATGTCTTGCATGGTTGGTCAAGTTTGCCCTGGCTCGATGGCGTGGCTTCGTTGAGTTTCCTCACACATTTCGAGGGACTATGCCGAGGTGTGATCGACCCACAGGACGTGTTGTATTTTTTCAGCCAGATCATAGGCTGGCTCGCCGCTACCGTGATTGCGGTTGAATTGAAAAAGGCAGTGTGACGCCATGTCATTCACATCGATGACACGTACCTGCTTGCGCCTCGTGGTCATTATCGCTGGGTTCGTGGCGGTCAACTTCGAGTTGGCACCACGTATGGCGTCCATGCGGTTGGACCTTACCGAGCAGCAGCTTTACACCCTCAGCCCGGGGTCGCGTCAGATCATTCAGGCCGTGTTGGAACCCACCGATCTGTACTTCTACTTTTCCAGCCAGGCCGCCAGGGACCTTACGGTCATGCGCGGTTACGCGGTGCGTATCAAAGCATTGCTGCGTGAATATGAGCGTGTGTCAAATGGCCGACTACGGGTGCACATTATTGACCCTGCTCCGTTTTCAGCGGACGAAGCCCGCGCAGTCGAGCTTGGTTTGCAACCAGCCCCCATCGGCAAGGCGGGTGCGGCGGTTTACTTTGGTTTGACCATCGTCGACGCACAGGCGCACCACGCCAGCATCGGTTTCTTTGCGCTTGAACAACAAACGTTCCTTGAGTACGACATCAGCCGCACATTGCAGACGTTGACTCGGTCTGCGCGGCCAGTGATTGGCCTGATGTCTTCGTTGCCGTTGGCAGGTGGCTTCGATGTGCAGTCGGGGCGAACGCGACAGCCTTGGCGGATCATGCAGGAGATCGACAATGCGTTTGAAGTGCGCGAGCTGGCGTCCGATGTCGACACCATCGACAGTGCACTCAATGTCCTGATGCTCGTGCATCCCAAGCACTTATCTGCGCCCACGCTGCGCGCCATTGATCAGTTTGTGCTGCGCGGCGGGCGTTTGCTGGTGTTCGTCGACCCCTATAGTGAGCAGGATCGCGGCGATTATTATTTTGGGATACCCAGCAAAGACAAGTCTTCCGACCTCGCGCTTTTGTTCAAGGCGTGGGGCATCAAGCTTCTACCTGATCGCATGTTGGGCGACGGCCGCTACGGTCAGTTTGTGGCAATGGCCCAAGGCGCAGAGCCGGTCTGGCAACCGACCGCCCTGGGGCTGTCACCCTCTGCGATGAATGAAAAGGATGTGATTACTGCTGGTATTGGCAGCCTTAACCTCACAACCGCCGGTATCTTGAGCGCCGTGCCGGGTGCAACAACTACTCTGACACCGCTGCTGCACAGTTCGGAGCAGGCCATGCCCTACAAGACGGCGCTTCTGAATCATCTGGAAAGCCCCGACGCGCTGTCCAAGAGCTTCAACGCTACAGGCGAGCGTTATCTTATTGCGGTACGCCTGCAGGGGGCGGCACGCTCGGCTTTTCTGGACTCTCCCGGAGCGCTTACCGAGGCGCAGAATATCAACGTCGTGGTGGTGGCAGACACAGACGTATTGAGCGACAACCTGTGGGCGGATGTGCAGCAGCAAGGGGATCGTGCAGTCACGGTGCCATGGGCTGACAATGCGGTGCTGGTGCTCAATGCGCTGGACAGCCTGTCCGGGTCGGATGCCTTGATCAGCCTACGCTCACGGGGACATTACAGCCGAACGTTCACTGTGGTCGAAGAGTTGCAGCAGCAATTCCGCGAGCGTTATCGCAGCATGAGCGGTGAGCTGCAGGGAAAGCTCGATGAAGCTGAAAAACATCTCGCGCCTTTGGCCGCAGAGCAGGGGCGAGATATGCCTCTGACGGCGGAACAGCAAACCGCCTTTGCACAATTTAACGCTGAAAAAACGGGCGTTGAAATGCAGATGCGCCTTGTAGCGCGAGAACTGACCCTTCAGGTTGAGCATCTAGGCCTGCTGCTCAAGGCGCTCAACATCCTGGCAATCCCATTGCTGCTTTCACTGATCTGCTTTTGCATATTCTTATGGCGCGGGCGATCGTGATGAAGGCAGGACGATTACTAAGCTTTTCTGGAGCATTGGCTATTAACCGGTTCACGACATCCCCTTAAGCTGGATTCACTGAGTTTCAACCAGCAATAGTGAGGAAGTGAACATGAAAAGGTTGCACAAGAAAGTCGCGCTGGTGACCGGCGCTTCCAAGGGCATTGGCGCGGCCATTGCCAAACAATTGGCCCAGGATGGCGCCACCGTCATCGTTAACTACGCCAACAGCCGCGAGGACGCTGACCGGGTGGTTGAACATATCCTGCAAACCGGCGCCAGGGCACATGCAGTGCAGGCAGATGTCTCCAACAGCGCCGACCTCAAGGTGCTGTTCAAGACCATCGTGCATGAGCATGGTCACCTCGATATTTTGGTCAACAATGCCGGTGTCTACTCGACCAGCGCCTTGGCCGACATTACTGAGGCGGAGTTTCATCGCCAGTTCAACCTCAACGTCCTGGGACTGATCCAGTGTACCCAGGCAGCAGTTGAAGTGTTCAACCCTAAGGGCGGCAGCATCGTCAACATCAGCTCCAGCGTCACCTCGTTCACACCGGCCAATTCGGCGGTGTACACCGCCTCCAAGGCTGCGGTTGACGCCATCACCCGTACCCTGGCCAATGAATTGGGGCCCAGAAATATCCGTGTCAACTCAGTGAATCCCGGACTGGTTGTCACCGAGGGTGTGCACGCCAGTGGCTTTTTCGAAGAGGCGTTCCGGCAAAAAATTGAAGCTATTACACCGCTGGGACGCATTGGTCAGCCAGAGGATATTGCACCCGCCGTCGCCTTCCTGGCGTCGTCGGATGCAGGCTGGATCACCGGTGAAACCCTGATAATCGGCGGCGGCCTGCACTAAACCTGGGCGGCGTGCTCGCGCACATAGTGGCGGGGCGACTGCAACATGACGCGCTTGAATGCCGTGCTGAATGCGCTTTCGGACTCATAACCCAATGAGAACGCGATGGTGGACACCGAGTCATCGGAGTTCTTCAACCGATCACTGGCCAGCAACATGCGCCAGTACGTCAGATACTCCATGGGTGCTGCGCCGACCACCTGTTTGAAGCGCAGCGCGAAGGCCGAGCGCGACATGGTTGCCAGTTGCGCCAGTTCCTGGACGCTCCAGCGATGGGCCGGGTCGGCGTGCATCGCGCTAAGGGCAACACTGAGGTTGCGGTCGGCCAAGCCGTAAAACCAGCCGATGCCGCTGCTTTCCAGGGTCGCCAAGTGAGTGCGCAAAACTTCGACCAGCATCAGGTGCGCCAAGTGTTCGTTCATCAGCGAGCGGCCTGGGCGCTTCTGCTGCAGCTCCGAGGTGAAGCGCTCAAGCGCCCAACGTAGGAGCGATGCCTGAGGCTCATTGGCCTGCACGTGAACCAGCGAGGGCAGGCTGCTGAGCAGTAACTGGGTAGGCACGCCGCTGAAGTCAAAGCGGCCACCGACCAACTGCGTGTCATTGCCGCCGTAATGCAAGGCCAGTTCGTCCGCCGCGAGGGTTTGAAAGTGACCGTCGGAGTTCATCACCGGCTGGGACATATCACTGTAGAGCGAAAAAGGCATGCCACGGGTCATCAGGAAACAATCACCCTGGTGCAGGCGCTGCGGCTGCTGTTCGCCATCCACTTGCAACCAGCAACTGCCCTTGACCACCGCGGTGAACTTGATGCCCTCACGTTCAGGGAAATTGAACGCCCAATCACCGCCCAAGGAGAGCGTGGCTGAGTGGTAATTACGGATTCTCAGCAAGGAAAGAACGTCGGACAGAGGATCCATATATCACCTAGTTGGACGGAAAATAAAGTAATCGGGATTTTATAACAGAGTTCATCCAGATTTCACGTTTAAATATGAGGTACATCATGCAAATCAATTTCGATAAGTCTTATGGCCCACTGATCAATGGGGTGTTTGAAACCGACGATAAAGCGCGCTCTTTTGCTGCGGTCGACCCTGCCACGGGCAGGCACTTAGCCTACATCCGTTATTGTGACGCCAAGGATGTCGATCGCGCCGTAAAGGCCGCGCATGCAGCGTTTCCCGCCTGGCGTGCCCTGGGTCAGCAGGTGCGCGCGCGGCTGATGAACCTGCTGGCTGACGAGATCGAAGAGCACAGCGAACGCCTGGCCATGATCGATGCCCATGACGTGGGGCGCTGCATCAGCGAAGTACGCAAGGATTACCTGACCGCCGTCCGACACTACCGCTATTTCGCCTCGGTGATCATGGCTCATGAAGACACTGGTCGGGAAATCGACGGTGGTTACGCCATCGCCAAGCGTGAGGCTTTGGGCGTATGCGGGCAGATCATTCCCTGGAACGCGCCGGCGATCATGGCCGCGTTCAAGCTCGCACCGGCACTGGTCGCCGGTAATACCGTCGTGCTCAAGCCTGATGAAAATGCTTCGTTGTCGACGCTGGAGTTGGGCAAGCTGATCCAGAAGATCTTTCCCGCCGGTGTGGTGAACATGGTCACTGGGCTGGGTGACATCGTCGGTGCAGCGTTAAGCGAGCATCCTTTGATCAGGAAGCTATCGTTCACCGGCAGTACCGAAGTCGGCCGGACGGTAGCAGGTGTCGCAGCCCGACGTCTTGTGCCCTCAACACTCGAACTGGGTGGCAAGAGCGCCAATATCGTGTTTCCGGACATCGACGACATCGATGCGGTGGTCGACAACGCCACCTTCGCCGCCATTCATAACAATGGGCAGTCGTGCCTGGCGGGCACGCGTTTGTTCGTGCATGCATCGATTGCCGAACAGTTTCAGGAAAAACTGATAGCCGCGTTCAAGCGCGTGAGAGTCGGATCACCCTTGGCTGAAGAATCACGGGTCAGTTGCTTGGTCAATGCGCAACAAGGTGAGCGCGTGTTGAGCTACATCATCATGGGCCTGGAGGAGGGCGCCAAGCTGCTCGCAGGTGGTGGTCGAGCATCGATTCCAGGTTGCGAGCACGGTTACTTCATACAACCAACGTTATTACTGGCACGTAACGATATGAGCATCTGTCAGGAAGAGATTTTTGGCCCGGTGCTTTCGCTGATCGTGTGGGACGACTATGAAACGATGATCGCCCAGGCCAATGGAACTGAATACGGTTTGGCCGCCGGGATCTACACAAGCAACCTGCAGCACGCTATAGAGACCGCCGCGCGACTGGAGGCTGGGTCGGTGTGGATCAATCGCTACTCGAACATTACCGATGGGACGGCGTTTGGCGGGTATAAAAACAGTGGTATAGGCCGTGAGTTTTGTCGGGAGACGCTGAATGCTTATACACAGATAAAAACCATCACGATGCAGGCGCGTGCACCGCTGAGCTGGTTTACAGGCGTGTAGATAAACGGGGGCCGCGTGCAGTCAGATGGTGCGCGCGGACCCGATAGCATGATTTTACCGATTATCTTTGGTTCGATTGGTTGGAAGATGTGTTCAGTAGAGAGAGGGCACAAACAGCGTCTGACGCTAAGAAAGCTTTCTGGTCAACTATACTGTTGTAGGAATTATCCTGCCTGCGCAAAGGATATATCTATGGTGGCATAGAGATTCTTGCGGTTTGCGCTGCGAATTAGTTGAGTATGATTGCCGCCTCTTGCTAGCGTCCTCGGCGACGGCGCCTCAATAGCAGGTTGCCGAGTGTTCGCGATAACTTATGCGTTTCTCGGTACGTCATGCCGCACAACGCAGATTGCGTCGAATACTTTGGGTTACGATTAGCTGCTCAGTTGTTCCCTTGCATAGACGATACCGTCGTCGCTACTCAAATCGAACTTCAGGAATAATTAATCATGGGCACCATAGTCATCGTCGACGACCACCCCCTGATGCGCATGGCTGTGCGCGTGATGCTCGAGCAGGAAGGGCATTCGATTGTCGCCGAGGTCGACAACGGTGTAGATGCGGTAGAAGTCATCCGCAAACTGCTCCCGGACATGATCGTTCTTGACTTGAGCATCCCGAGAATGGACGGCCTGTCAGTCATTGCGCACCTCAAAGCTATCGGTATTTCTACCCGAGTGCTGATCCTTACCTCCGGCGACACTCGCAACTTCGCTATGCGTTCGTTGCAGGCTGGTGCAGCGGGTTTTGTCTGCAAGGATGACAACCTGGACGAACTGGTCGGTGCGGTGAAGGCCGTGTTGTCGGGTTACAGCTACTTCCCGGCCAACACCATTCACCAGTTACGCGACAATACACAGGCCGCCAGCGAGGAAAGCATGCTGATTGCACAATTGTCCGATCGTGAGATCACCGTGTTGAAGCTGCTGGCTCGCGGCATGGGCAATCAGGCCATCGCCGATGAGTTGATGATCAATCATAAGACTGTGAGCACGTACAAAATTCGCCTTCAACGCAAGTTGAGTGTGGAAAACCTGATTGCTCTGGGTGAGCTGGCCAAGCGCAATGGCTTGGCGTAGTCGCTTTCTGCCTAGGGTTCGAGCATCTGTTGAATACGTCGTAACTCCTTCTTCACCTGCCTGACCTGCGCCGGTACGTCCTCGGCGCCGGTTCGGCAGCCATGCTCCAGCTCCTTGCACAACTCAAGCAGATAATCATTGCACATTAATGCCGCGCTACCCCTCAAACGGTGAGCCAGCTCCGCAATGCCAGCGAGATCCCGTGTCTCACTAAAGTCACGCAGTTGCTCGATGTCCTGTTGATTGCTGCGCATCAATTCAGCTTGAAGTTGTTGAATGATTGCCGGGTTGCCACCGGTAATCGGCTTGAGCAGATTCATGTCGAATTCAGGCCGATGCTGCGCCGGTTTGCTGACTTTGTAGCCTGGCTTATCCGCAGGCTCCAGTAATACCAGGCGCTGTTCGAGGATGGCGAGGCTGATCGGTTTGATCAGGCAGTCACCCATGCCGGCGTTAAGGCAACGGTTCATTTCTTCCTGCTGAGCGTCAGCTGTCAGCCCCAGAATCGTTAATGCACTGCTGTCGCGTTGCTGTTCTTCCTTGCGGATTGCCAGTGTCAGTTCTACTCCGTCCATGACCGGCATGTGGTAATCCGTAATAAGCCAGTCAACCGCAAACGCACGCCACGCCTCCAATGCCTCCAGCCCATTGCTGGCTTCAATCACTTTGCACCCCAGGTACTCCAGCTGTGCGCGCAACATTTGACGGTTCAAGGTGTTGTCGTCTGCGATCAGCACTCGCATGGCCCAGCTTGGAGTGGCCTCGGAGGACGCGGGCAGCGGCAGTTTTTCTTCAGGCAGCGGTTCCAGAAGCTTGAGCTTGAGGGTTACGTTGACCGTTGTGCCTTGCCCCAGCGTGCTGGTCAGATCCAGACGGCCACCCATCATTTCACACAGCGAACGCGACACCACCAACCCGAGCCCGCTGCCGCCATGGACCGAGAGGTCTGACTGAGTCACTTGCGCGAAGGGGCGAAACAGCGTTTGCCGGTCTGCCTCACTGATGCCTATACCCGTGTCATGCACTTGCAGATGCATGTTGAGTGTTTGCCCATTCACCACGCGGCATACCAGGCGGATGACGATACGGCCGCGTTCCGTGAACTTGATCGCATTGCTCACCAGATTCGACAGTACTTGTTTGAAGCGCAGAGGGTCGATGGACACGTCCAGGGTGGTGCCGGCGTCGATTTCCAGAATCAGGTCCAGTTTCTTCTTTCTCGCCAGCCCTTCGAATACCCGCGCCACCATCTCCACCAGATTCTTGAGGTTGGCCCGGCGTGGGGAGAAGCTCAAATGCCCGGATTCAATGCGTACGATATCCAGCGTATTGCCCAACAGCTCAAGCAGGTTCTTGGCGGCCGTGTAGGCCACGTCGATGTTCACTCGATCCAGTACGCCGTGGTCCGCGCGTTTGAGCGCCAACTCCAATGTGCCGATTACCGCGCTCATGGGCGTGCGGATCTCGTGACTCATCGTCGCCAGAAATTGGGTTTTGGCATGGCTGGCATCGTCAGCCTGGGTTTTTGCCTGTTGCAGTTGTTCGATCAGTTGATGATGTTGCGAAACGTCCTGCCAGCCGCAGATCACACCGGCAATTAAGCCGTTGGAATCACGAAACGGCTGAATCCAATGCTCGATAAAGTGGGATTGCCCGTCGATAGCAATCTGTAGTTGTTGTTCGATGGCGTTGCCATCTTCCATGGCCTGCAGGTAACTTTGGTGGAGCGTAGGCGCCAGTTCGATATCGCCATACACGGTTTGCAAGGCGGTTTTACCCAGCACCTGGGATTGACAGAGCTTCATGACGTGTTCATAGCTGCGGCTGCATGACAGGAGGCGGCCTTCGCGGTCGCGTACATACACCGGCACGGGCATGGCATGGTTCAAGGTTTGCAGAAACTCCAACTGATCATTCAAGGCTTTTTCGGCGGCGACCCTGCGCCGGATCTGACGACGCAGCTGTACAATTCGAAGGATTGAAACCAGCAGCACCAGCAATGCGCAGCAGATGATCTGCAGGATCACCAGTTTGTAGTCGCGCCAGGTCTGCCCGCTCATGGCAGCATTGGCGCGCCAGCGAATGGTGATCGCGTTGAGCTCGTCAGGCGGGATGCTCAGCAAGGCTTTATCCATGATCGACTGCAGCTCGGTTTCGCCACGGCGCATGGCGAAGTTGGCGGTGGCCGCCTGACCATCGACGATACCGGCCACGCGCAGTTCTTTTTCATAGAGGCGGGCAGTGTAGTAGCGAGCCATGGACAAGGTCATCAATACGGCGTCGGCTTCGCCGTTGACCACCATGCGCATGGCCTCCAGGTTGTTCGTTGGGGTGATTAACTGCACCGTGGGAAAGCCTTGGCGAATACTGTCGATCAGTACATGCCCTTGGACAATTGCCAGGCGCTTGCCGGATAGCGCGTTGAGGCTTGAACGCTCACGGCTCGATTGGGCGGTAGACGCGACCAGCGCAAACGAGCTGGTTGCGAACGGGTGGCTGAAACGGAAGTTGTTCATACGCTCCGGGCTGGAAGTCAGCACAGCCAAATCGGTATCACCGTCGCGCAAAGCGTCCTGAATGCCTTCAAAACTGGTGGCCCGCTGGATATCGAACTTAAGCCCGGTGCGCTGGGTGATGATCTCGAACAGATCCGAGACCACCCCGTTGAAGCGGCCCTTGGCGTCAAAAAAGGCAGAGGGTGCCATGTCATCGTTGATCATGAAGCGCGCCACCGGGTGCTGGGCGAGCCAGTGTCTTTCCTGGGCGTTCAGATGCACATTATCGTCCGGCATCACTGTACCGCCGCCGGTCCAGCGCTTGATCAGGTAGCTCATGCGCAGTTGGCCGAACGTGGTCAGCGAGGCGTTCAGAATCCGCAGCAGGCGTTGATCCTCTTGCTTGAGCAGAAACCCATAGCCGCCCGAGTCGATTTTCAGAAACTGGATAAATTTCAGGTAGCTGAAAAAACTATGGTTGACCAGGTAGTGGGTGGTCACCGAATCCCCCAAGAATACATCAACGTTCTGGAACGCGACGGCGGCCAAGGCTTGCGCGGTGGTGCCGTAGGTAAAAAACTGCGCGTGGGGATAACGTTCGGTCAGTAGCGCGTATGGCAGGTAATCCCTGGAGACCGCTACGGTAAGCCCCTTGAGATTTGAGGGAACTACAATGTCGCTGTCCTGGCGTTGATACAGTACCGGTGCATTGACGCTGTATGGCAGCGTCACCACCGTGTCAAAGGACTCGCGGTCATAGTCGCTGGACCGGCTGATCAAGTCGATTTCGCCGGCTTGCAAAGCGGCCATCGCCTGCCCACGGTCGGCGAAGCCGGCAACGTTGATATCCAGGCCTAGTTGCTGTTTGAGCATCGTTGCCACATCGGCGCTGATACCTTCGTAGTCGCCGTTGCCGTAGACCATGTCGAAGGGTAGGGTGAACGGCGCGACTACGCCCAGGGTAAGGGCACGCCGTTGGCGCAACCAGGCCCAGTCGGCTTCTGGTAATTGCAGCTTCTGCGGTTCCTGGCTCACTTGACTGAGCAAGTGCAGGGGTTGTAGCGGCATAGGTATCGTTGCTGCAGCGCCGTACGACACAGCCGGCAGCAGTACGGTGAAGAAAGCCGCGAAGGCTTTGAGCGTGGACATGAAAACGTATACCTGACTGCAAAATGCCAAGTACGCCGCGCTGGCCGGCTCAAGGTCGGCCACGGACGTGGCGGGTGGGGGAGTAAACGCTGTGAATGGGGTTCAGACTGACGTCAGCACTACCTGTGAGTCCGCAATGTATTCAAGGATGTAAGGCAGCAGCGCGGTATCCGCCATCGGCGGGGCGATGGCATATCCCTGCACGATGTACACGCCCAAGGCTTTAAGCCGCTTGAGCTGTGCCGGGGTCTCGACACCCTCGATTACCAGTGACAGGCCCAGGCTGGCTGCCAGGCTGACGGTGTGGGTAACGATGGCTGTGCAGGCCGAGTGCGTGTCGAGTTTGTGTACGAAACCGGCGTCGAGTTTGAGTTCGCTGAAAGGCACATCGCACAGGCGCTCGAGTGAAGAAAAGCCAGTGCCGAAATCATCCATTGACAAGCCGCAGCCCAACAGCTTGAGCTGTAGCAGGTTGTTCATGGCGACACTGCACGGATTGAGCGTGCCAGTTTCGGTGATCTCGAGGATGATGCTTTTGGCAGGGCACTCATGCGCGCGCAACAACACTTGTATCGCCTGGCTTAGTATGGGGTTGCTGAGTTGAGACGGCTGAAGGTTGAATGACATCGTCAACGGCAGATTCATGCTGGCCAGTTTCTGGCGCAGGATCAGTCCTTGCTCGAAGAGGCGCAGGAACAGTTCGTCCATCAGGTCGTGACGTTCTAGTGCTTGCAGGAAATACCCGGGCGTCAGCAGGCCTTTCTCGGGGTGCCGCCAGCGTGCGAGCACTTCCAAGCCGCAAATCGTACCCGTTTTCAGCGAAAGCTGAGGTTGGTAGAAACCCACAAACGCGTGATCCGCCAACCCTTGGCGCAGCGCCTGTGCGTCGGGCTCTAGAAACTTTGGGGGGGCTACCTGACTGAGGCTTAGTACGGCTGAGGTTTTCATGTAATGCCCTGCAAGGAATGACCATGAGTTAATTTTGCAGGATGTGAATAACCATAAACGTCAGCTCTTTCGAACGGATACGTAGGACTAATCTTACTGACTAATGAAAAGCCTATAGACTCATCCGAGTAGACGGTTGTTCGGTAACCGTACCTGAACTTTCAAAGGCCAGAAGTCCGCTTATGAACACTGCAAATGGCATCGCTTATGCGCTATAGGCAATCGAGCGTTGGCAAGCTTGAAAAAGTCTCGCTTTGGTTGGGTTTCGGCCTGTTGGTGTCTTTTTTGTTGCTAGTGTTCTTCGCCGTGGCCGGCTATTGGGTGACCTACAAGGTCATTCGCGGGGAAGTGCTTAAAGTCGATTATCACTTTATGCGTTTTGTGGGCCGAGCCTACGACCATGAAATATTTCTGCTACGGGCCATCAAAGCCAGCAGCCAATTGGAATACAAGCCGGTATTTAGCCCTGGAGCCTATGTGGTCAACCAGACCATCCAGGGCAACATGCGTATTTATGAAGGCCAGGCATCCCAGGTGGCGACGACGTTTTCCGCGGCACTACCCATCAAAGCCGCTGATGCGAATGATGGGGTGCGGGATCAACAACTGCAACTTGGGGTTGCGCTGGCAAATGTGTATGGCGACTTCTGGAGCGGTTCAACCTTCGCGTCACCGCAAATGTTCGTGTTTGATCTGTCGAGCGATTTCGACATCGCGATTCCTGCGATCAGCCCCCAGTCTCAACCAGGCCAGCGGAATTTTTCCCAGGTATTGGATGAGGTCAAGCAATCCGCGCGTCAGCTACCGCCCTTGAGCAGTGACTTGTTGGTGCGCTGGCGGCCCAGTCATTTCTTTTTGGGCGGTGAAGACATTCAACAAATACTGGGCTATGTCTCAGGTCGCATCGAAGAGGATCAGTGGGCACGAAAGGGCCCCCCCAGGGAATTGATTGCCGCTACCTTGCTGTATTGGGACGAATTTGACGCACCCGGGGTAAGGATAGAAAAGCAGTTTTTTGATCTGCCGTTGTACAGCAACGTCGACATCGCCGCGCCGGACGGCACGCGTGTAGTGGGGGGCAAGTCGCCACAGATCTACCAGTATGAAAGCGGCTTCCATTTCACTACCTCAGGGCTACTGATCAAGCGCAGTGCCGGGGACATGGGCGCCTGGCAGGCCCTGTATCGTATCCCCTACAAACAACTGATCCTGGATGCACGTTGGCAGTTGCTAGGACTGCTCGGCTTGCTGGGCTTATGCATCATCAGTGGCTGGTCGGTCATCCGATGGTATCGACGGCGCATCGTGGTGCCAGCGAGTAATGACTTTCGGGAGTTATTGGTCAACCATGACTTCAACCTGTCTTTGTTGCAAACGGTGCCGCTGGCTTTGTGTGTGGTCAAGGGGCCGCAGATCGAACTGGTGACGCAGAACAGTTTGTATACGCAATGGTTGGGCGAGCCGACCGAGTTTGCACAAATGATGGCGCTATGGCCGCTGTTTGAGCAGGATAAACCCCTTACCGGTGAAGGCTGCCTGCTGCTCGATCAGCGGGTCTTGCATGTGCGCTATACACCCACCGAGTATCTTGGCGACAGCGTGTTGCTGTGTACCTTCACTGATATTTCTTCCCACCGCGAAGCATCCGCATCGTTGCTACTCGCCCGCCAGGCGGCGGATGCGGCGAATGAGCAGAAAAGCAACTTCGTCGCCACCCTGAGCCATGAACTACGCACGCCGTTGTACGGTGTGCTGGGCACGCTTGAACTGCTGGGCATGACCTCTCTGGATGAACGCCAACGTGGTTATCTGCGTACAATCGATAGCTCATCCGCGGTATTGATGCATTTGATCAGCGATGTGCTCGACCTGTCCAAGATCGAAGCGGGCCAGCTGGTTCTGGAGTCCGTGGCGTTCCAGCCTCTGGAAATGCTTGAAGAAACCGTGCGCGGGTTCTCGGCGGTGGCGGCGAACAAAGGGCTGGCGCTTTACTGCTGCGTTGACCCGCGCGTGCCGAACCTTGTGCAGGGTGACCGCATGCGTATCCAGCAGATCGTAGGCAACCTGCTCAATAACGCGATCAAGTTCACCCAGAGCGGGCATGTCGCAGTCTTCCTGTCGCCTATCGGAGTCTGCGCAGGCGAAGTGAGCCTGCAATGGTGCGTGATCGATAGCGGCCCAGGGATGTCCGAAGCGGTGCAGGCGCAACTGTTCGAGCGCTTTTACCAGGCTGACAGCAAGCATCACACCGTCGCCGGCACCGGGCTCGGGCTGCCTATCTGCTCCCATCTCAGCCAGATGATGGGGGGCGCATTGAGCGTGGACAGTGCACTAGGCGAGGGCAGTACCTTCATATTCGAGTTGGCCCTGGAAATTCTAGAGGCCCGCCAATCTTCACTGCCACAGTTATTAGGCAAGTGCATCGATGTTCGCACCCCCTATGCAACCTTGTCCGATAACCTTTGCGCCTGGCTGGAGTGGCACGGGGCACACACTACCGTGATGGGCGATGATGCTCGCGGAGCGCCTGATGCCGTGTTGACGGTCATGCCGCAAGAGGTTGAGGTGGCAAGCTCAGGCGCGATTAATGTCTTCGCCCAGCATGATTTCAGTAGTACGCCCCAGTTTATCGGCCAGGACGTGGTGGTGAACCAGAACAGCGTCGGGTCCATTTGCCGTGCGTTGGTGATGGCGATCACTGGCGAATCGGAGGCACCGTTACCGCAACCACCGGTGACGCATCTGCAACTGGAGCTGAATGTGCTGGTGGCCGAAGACAACCCGGTCAACCAGGTGCTGATGAAAGAGCAACTGGAACGTATCGGCTGTACGGTGGATGTCGTGCCCGATGGCGTCCAGGCGTTGCTGCAGTTGGAGTTGAAGGCTTACGACGTACTGCTGACGGATGTGAACATGCCGCTCATTGACGGCTATGAACTTGCCGATACATTGCGCCAGCGCGATGTGGATATGCCGATTATCGGCGTCACCGCCAATGCGCTGCGCGAGGAGGGCGAGCATTGCATCCGCGTGGGCATGAACAGTTGGTTATCCAAACCGATGGATATCCAGGGGCTCTATCTGTGTTTGCGCAGTGTGCTTGATCCTGCGGTCTTCCAGGCTTGCGAAATCGATACGCCGGTAAGCGATGTAGACGAGATCAATGTGCCGGAGCGCATGCTTGAACTATTCCTTGAGACGATCGCCCAGGATATGAGTGAGCTTAAAGCGCTGGACAGGGGGCAGGGCCGTAATGAAACCGTCCGTTTGCTGCATCGGATTCGGGGTGCGTTGGCGGTAGGCAAAGCTAAAAGTCTGATCCAGCTGTGTCGCGAGTTGGAGGTCGCTGTCGCCCGGGACGGGCTGGTCCATACCCATGCAGACGTGGCTGCTTTCATCCAGCGCGTCGAACGCGCTATTGCGAATGTATAAGCATTGAAAATGCCGCCCCGTTCAGGGCGGCTATGGGTTACTTGGATACCACTGATTCCGGCGCACGCCAGCCTCCACCCAGCGCTTTATAGAGCTGCACTACATCGAGATACGACGCGGTCTCCGCCTGCGTCAGCGCGTCCTGAGCATTCAGTTGCGTACGCTGCGCGTCCAGCTCTACCAGATACGCCGCACTACCTGCTTCATAACGCGCATGTGCCAGTCGAGCCGCACGCTCACTTTGCGCGGTAGCCTCGGCCAGGCTGCGAACCCGTTGCTGCGACAGGCTATAGGTCGTAAGCGCGCCCTCGGTTTCCTCAATCGCATTCAGCACCACTTGCTCATAACGCGCCTGACTACCCACCTCTCGCGCCTGCGCCTCGCGCTGCCTTGCCTTGACACTGGCCAGGTGCAGCGCCGGCCAACTGACCGAAGGCATCACGCTGAATGCACGGCTGCCGCTGTCGCCCAAATCCCCACCGCGCAAGGCCACAAAGCCGAGAAAACCGCCCAGGTCGATCCGTGGGTAAAGCTCGGCCGTCACCGCGCCAATGTCCGCATTCGACGCCTCCAATGCGCGTTCGGCGCTGGCAACATCAGGACGCTGGCGCAGCAAGTCGCTGATCTGGCCAATCGGCAAGCGTGTGACCAGTGCCGGCAAGGGTTTCAGGTCGGTGAGCGTTTGCAGGTCACTGGGACGCGAGCCAGTGAGTACGGCGAGTCGATAGCGGCTGAGCGCCTGACGGGTTTCCAGACTCGGCAATGTGGCTTGCACCCGTGCGCGCTCCGCCAGGGCGCTGGCCAGCTCGTCGGCGGTGCCGCGCCCGGCATCTACGCGGCCCTGGACCAGCGCCACGGTTTTTTCCTGATTACTCAGGTTGGCCTGGGCCACCGCTAACTGCCGTTGCGCTCCGCGCAGTTCAAAGTAGTGACGCGCCACGTCGGCGGTCACTACGATACGGGTTTGCGCCAGGTCCGCCGCGACGGCCTCAGCGCGTGCCGAAGACGCCTGCGACAGGCGCTGCAGCCGGCCGAACAGGTCCAGCTCCCACTGCGCATCCAGGCCGGCCTGATAGGTCTTGGCCAGGTTGCGCTCACCGCTCGGGCCGGGGTTGGCCTGGGACAGGCTACGGGAATAAGCCCCGCTGGCGGTCACTGTTGGCAGTTGGTCCAACTGACGCTGGTCCAGCACCGCACGTGCCTCCAGCAACCGGGCCTGGGCGATGCGCAGGTCATGGTTACGCGCCAGCGCTTGATCGATCAGCGCATCCAGTTGTGGGTCCTGGAATTGTCGCCACCAATCCTGTTGCACGCGGGTGCTGCTATACAGCGCGGTATCGGGGCTTTGAGTCAGCTCTACTGCGGGCTCGTTACTGGCCCGGTAGTCCGGGCCGACGGTACAGCCCGTCATCCAGGCCGAGCAGACCAGCAGCGCGAGCGGGCGAATCACGAAGGTATTAAAGGGGTGCATGTGTGTCTCCTTACACCGTCTGGGTCGTGGCGGCGTCGGCTGCATCGGCAGCGGCCAGCGCACGGGCGCGGGGTGTGGTGGCCGCGATACGATGGTCGACGGCAATGAACGAATACATGGTCGGCAAAACCAGCAAGGTAAACAGCGTGCCCACCAACATGCCCACTACGATCACCAGGCCCAGGTCATAACGGCTGTGGGCGCCAGCACCGGAGGCGAACAGCAGGGGAATCAAGCCGGCCACCATCGCCGCCGTGGTCATCAGGATCGGCCGCAAGCGCATCTTCGCCGAGTGCAGAATTGCCTCACGACGATCCAGACCCTGCTTGACCTGCATCTCATTGGCGAACTCCACCATCAGGATGCCGTGCTTGCTGATCAGGCCGATCAAGGTCACCAGGCCGATCTGCGTGTAGATATTGATAGTCGCCATGCCCAGGGCCAGCGGTATCAAGGCGCCGCAAATCGACATCGGCACGCTGATCAGGATGATCAACGGGTCACGCAGGCTTTCATACTGCGCAGCGAGTACCAGGTAGATCACGATGATTGCGAACAGGAACGCCATGACCAGCGCGCCGCTTTCCTGATGGTATTGGCGTGCATCCGAAAGCCAGTCGTAGGTGAAACCCGGCGGCAGCAGTTTGGCTCGCGCCTCGAGGAACTTCACCGCGTCGCCCATGGCCACGCCTGGGTTGGGGATCGCCTGGAAGATCGCCGAATTGAGCTGGTCGAACTGGGTCAACTGATTGGGCTCAACCCCGGTGGAGACGCTGACCAGATTAGACAGCGGTACTTGCCCACCCGTGGCGCTGGTCACATAAAAGCGCGACAGCGCTTCGGGCGTCAGCCGCTCGCCGCGCAGGCTCTGCGGGATCACATCGTAGGAGCGGCCGTCCATGGCAAAGCGGTTGACGTAGTTTTCGCCCACCAGCACAGCCAGGGTGTCGCCCAGATCCTTCATGGTCACGCCCAGGCTATTGGCCTTGGTGCGGTCGACTTTGATCTTGATCACCGAGTTGTTGTAGTCCAGGTCGCTGTCGACCACCATGAACAAGCCGCTTTCACGTGCGGCGTGCTTGAGTGCCTCCATCGCCTCATAGACCACGCTGTAGTCACCGGCGCTCTTGATCACCATTTGCACCGGCAATCCACCGGTCGAGCCGGGTAGTGAAGGCAACTGGAAGGCAAAGACGTTGCTGCCCTCGATGGTGTTGGCGCGGTTCTGCATATCGCCCTGGATCTGGTCGGCGTTGCGCTCGCGTTTTTCCCAGTCGACGAAGTTGACCCCGCCGATGCTGTTGGATACACCGTTGCTGCCGTTGATCAGCCACAGGTTGCTCTGCTCCGGCAATGTCCCCATGGCTTCGTTCCACTGTTTGCCGAACTTCTCGACGTAGTCGATGTTGGCGTTTTGTGGAGACTTGATGGCCGTTAACACCGTGGACTGGTCCTCGGTGGGCGCCAGTTCGGTCTGGGCACGGCTGTATAGCCAGGGCACGCTGATCAGCACGATGACCGCAATCGTAAACGTGACCCAACGGTGGTGCAGCGACAGATCCAGCACCCGGCCATACGCGCTGCCGAGACGGTGAAAGAATCTCTCGGCCTTGCGCGCCATCCAGCCTTCGTTCATCTGGCTGTTGAGCAGCAGTGAGCTCATCACCGGCGACAGCGTCAGCGCGATAATGCCCGAGACCACCACAGAGCCGGCCAAGGTGAAGGCGAACTCCTTGAACAGCGAGCCGGTCAGCCCGCCCATGAGGCCGATGGGCGCATACACCGCCGCCAGCGTCAGGGTCATCGCAATCACTGGCGCTGCCACCTCACGCGCGCCCAGCAGGGCTGCATAAGTGGGAGACTTGCCTTCTTCGATATGACGATGAACGTTCTCCACCACAATGATCGCGTCATCCACCACCAGGCCGATGGCCAATACCATCGCCAGCAAGGTCAGCAAGTTGATGCTGAACCCGAACATCGACATGAACGCGGCTGCACCCAGCATCGAGAGGGGAATGGTGACCACCGGAATAATCACCGCCCGCGCCGAACCCAGGCTGAGGAATATCACCAGCACCACGATGGCGATGGCTTCGCCCAGCGTACCGAGTACTTCATCAATCGATGCGCTGATAAAACGTGCCAGCTCAAACGGCACAGCGACTTTCACGTCTGGCGGCAGGTTGGCGCGGATGCCCGGCAGCAGTTCGTTGAGTTTCTTGACGATCACCAGAGGGTTGGCATTGGGCGCGGCATTCAGGCCGAAAAACACCGCTTGCACACCGTCCATGGTGGCGCTGGTGTCGGTGGACGCCGCGCCCAGTTCCACCGTGGCGATATCGTTCAGGTGCACCACACCGGCTGCACTGGACTTGACCACCAACTGGCGAAACTCGGCGACATCGACCAGGTCGGTGTTGATCTGGATATCCGACACCACATACAAACCCTTGGCCTGGCCGGGCGCAGCCTGCACGTTGTTATTCAACAGGGCCTGGGCCACATCGCTGCCGGAAATCCCGTGGGCGGCCATGCGATTGGCATCCAGCCAGATACGCATGGCCATTTTCTGCCCGCCGTTGAGGTCAATGCTGCCGACCCCTTCGATGGAAGACAGTTGCGGTTGCACCACGCGCTGCAAGTAGTCCGAGAGTGCAGCAGTGGACAGGGTCGGGCTGGAAAAACCCACATAGGCCACGGCTGTGGCTTCACCGGAGGATTTCACAATCACCGGGTCGTAAGCCTGCTCCGGCAAGCGGTATTTGACCTCGTTGACCTTGGCCATCACCTGGGTCATGGCCTTGTTGGAGTCGGCGTTGAGCTTCATGCGCACAGTGATCACGCTTTTGCCCTGGGTCGACGTCGAGCTCATGTAGTCGACGTCTTCCACCGTAGCGACAGATTGCGCGATGGCCTGGGTGACGAAACCCTGCATCAGTTGCGGCGAAGCACCGGGGTACTGGGTGGTGATCGTCAGCGTGGAGCTTTCCGTCAGGGGGTACTGACGAATCGGCAGGTTGTTTATGGCCAGCAGCCCCATCAATAAAATCAGGGTGCTGACCACCAGCGCCAACACCGGGCGCCGCACGAACAAGTCGGTGAATTTCATTTTCAGATCCTTGGTGTATCAGCGGCTCGAGGCCTGATCGAGCCCAACGGTGTCCTTGAGCGCGATGCGTACCAGGGAGCCGCTGCTCAAGCGCAACTGGCCGGAGGTGACCACGCGATCACCGGCCTTTACGCCGTCAAGCAGCACGACCCGGCCGTCCGAGCGTTCGCCGGTCTTCACGTAGACCTGGCGTACGGTGTTGGGCAGTTGCGTATCAGCGCCCTCGACCACGTAGACAAAGTCACCGTAGGCGCTGTAGCTCACAGCCGTTTCGGGCACGCTGATCACGTCTTTTTTGGCTGGCAGATGGACTTCGCCATTGGCGTACATGCCGGGTGACAACAGGTTGTCCGGATTCGGAACCGTGGCCTGTACCAGCACCGTGCGGGTGCCCGGGTCGATACGTGGTTCGAGGGTACTGACGTGGCCCTTGAACAAGCGCTGCGGGTACGCGTCTACGCTGACGCTCATCTCCTGGCCCGTTTTGAGCTGTGCCAGGGCACGTTCGGGCAGGGTGATATTTGCGTACAGCGTCTGTGCGTCGGTCAGCGACACCATGGCATCGCCGGCCCGCACGAACTGGCCCAGGTTGACCTTGCGTACACCCAGCACGCCGGTGAAAGGGGCCTTGATACGTTTCTGATCGATCAGCGCCTTGATCCGCACGATATCGGCCAACGCCTGGGAGTAGGCGGACTGCACCTGATCCAGTTCCTCTTGCGTCGCCGCCTGCTGAGGCAGCAAACGCTGGGTTCGCAGTAACTGGGCCTTGGCGTTGGCGGCCTGTGCCTGAAGCCTGGCCAGTTCGCCTTGTTCCGGCGCATCGTTGAGCTGCACCAGGGTTTGCCAGGCTTTCACCCGCTCGCCGGGTTGGAATGCAATGGCACGTACCAGGCCGTCGCTTTCGGCGGTGACCATGACTTGGCGGGTGGCTTCCAGTTCGCCAATGCCCGCCAGAGTGTTGGGCATATCGGCTTGCGTGGCGGTGGCGACAGCCACCTGGATGGCCGGCGCAGCCGTTCCGGCCGACGTTTGGGTAGGTTGGGCAGAGGTGGACTGCCGGTACAAGCCGACGGCGCCGCCAATGGCGAGCACCGCAGCAATCGTGACGCACACTTTAAGTTTTTTATTCATGATTCCGGTACTGACGTAAGGCAAAAAATTAAGAACCCTGAGGGTTCAACGGTGACGAGCGCTCAACCGGGTTGTTGATGCGCATGAGGGAGTCGGACTCGTGCAGCGAGAATCACCAGCACGGCACCGAGCCCCAGAAAAAAGATCAAGGCGGCGAGTACGCTCGGGGCAAGCCCTATCGAGTCCACCAGCAGCCCAAGTGGAATAGGCACAGCGTTGAACAGGTAGATGGTCATATAGAAATACGCCACCAACTTGGCGTGGCAGTTGGCAGGAGCCAGCTGATTGATCAGCCGCGCACTGCCGACAAAAATGGCGCCATAGGCGTAGCCGGCGATTACCAGGGCCAGCGCCGCGAGCGTCAGCGAATGGACCGAGAAGGCCGTCAGCAGGAGCAGGAAGGCTGCACACTGGGCGAGCAATCCAGAACGCAATGCACGCGCTGCATCCAGGCGTTTGCAATACAGCTGGCTGGCCCCGGCGATCAACAGGTACACCGCCATGCTGTAGCCAAACATCCCACGGTCACTCAAGCCCAGTTGCTGTTCGGCAGCGCCGGGGCCAATCACGAAGACGCAGGCCGTGAACGACCAACTGAAAAACACCGACCATGCGCACAAGTGGAAGGGCCGACCAATACCGCGCAGCCCTTCACGTAACGACGCTTGTGCAGTGTGAGCGGCGGTGTGGGTCTGGAGGGCGCGGCGCGGCCAGAGCGCCAGTACGCCGAGGGCGGCGATGGTGACCAGGGCCATGATCGACCAGAAGGGCAGGCTGGCCGGGTACAGGTTCAGTTGCAGTGCCATGCCACTGAGTACCGGGCCGAAAGCCAACCCCAGGATCATTGCCAAGGTGGCCAGCGTCGCCGCCAACTTGCCGTTGTCGAGTGGGCCGAACCGTACCAGCGTTACGTTCACGGCAGTGGTCATGATTCCCGCACCAAGCCCCGAGATGGCGCGGGCTGCACACAGGGCCCACAACGAATCGCATTCGGCGCACAACCAGGCGCCGATCAGCACCAGTGCAATGGCTGGGAGCAGCAAAAAGCGCTGGTCTTTGACATGGCCGGCGATGCGCGCCAGAGTCGTCAAAGCCAGCAAAACCCCGACGCCGTAGGCGCCGAATATAAAGGTCAGGTCCACAGCGTTGATCTGCAGATGTTCTTGGTAAAACGGGTACAGCGGCGTGGGTGCGCTGCTGTTCATGAGCGCTGCGGTCAGTGACAGCGCGAGAAAAAACAACAAGCCTTTTGAGCTGTGTTTAGTGATATCGACGGACATGTGTCTCCCAGCCCAGCGCTCAGGGCTTTTGCCGAGTGAATGTTTGCAAGCGGGATGTGGATGCGGTTTAGAGGGCTTTGCCCATTGGCAAATGATACGGACCGGTGCGATTGGCACCATGCCCGAAACCCCAGGCTTCATTCGTCATCGTCCAGGGAGCAGTAACAGCGGCGCTTACGGGATGACCGGGCGGGTATGACCCACCGCGCCCGGCTAAAGCGCTTTACCAGTAGCGTGGTTGAGGAAGGATGCGGGTCGGTTGTTTCAGGCCTGTCGCAGTGTTAAAGGCAAACGACGGATAGGCGCTCCAGTTGAACGCTGGGTAGCTCACCACCGGCTTGCTCCATACAGGCGGCGCGACGACATAGGAAGGGCGTGACGCGACCGGGCGATTGATCACCACACCTATACCATTTTGAGCGCCTGTGGAGGCGGCTCCGCCCGTCACTATAGTGCCAGGCTTGAGATTGTTAACCGACCCAGCCGTGCCGCCGAAGTGAATCGGACCCTGGATGTCGATGTTGCCGACCAAACTCAACGGGCCGCCATTGCGCAGCACGCCCTGATTGCTCAGATCGCCAGCGATCGACAGCGCCTGCCTGGCGTCCAACACGCCCGTGGAAGCGATCTGTACCTTGCCATCGGCGGTGACCTTCAAGTCGCCGGTCAGGGCCTTGACGTTGCCTTGAACGTTCACGCCTACGCCGGCTGACTTGCCGAGCAGGCGAATCGAGTCTGCGTGCATGCTGCCCAATTGGGCCACATCAATAGCGATGTCGGCTTGGCCGTCGGCGCCGAGGTGCTTGAGCACACTGGTCGGGTCCATAGCGTCGACTTCGCCTTTCAAGGCCACGGCGTTGAGTTTTTTGGCTTGCAGCTGCGCATTGATCTGCAGGGTACGTGCGACCAGGTCGACCTCATTGGCACCGGACGCGTCAAGGCCAGCACCTTCCACGCGGATCTGGCCGTGGTCGGTTTGCAATCGAGCCACCTGGCCGTTCGCGTCCAATACCGCCGTGCCCGCTACTAACGACACGCGATTGGCGTTGATAAAGCCAGCACCGCTGGCGGTGATGCCATTGGGGTTGGCGATGATCACACGAGCGCTCGGCCCCGCGACTTCAATCATGCCATTGAGACTTGAGGCGGTTTTACCAGTGACTTCATTGAGAATGACGCCGGCAGAGGTTCCGTTGAGCAGGCTGTTGCCGGCAATGGCGCCGCCCAGGGTGGTTTGGGCGCCTGCGGTGCTGTTGTTGAGGATCAGCCCGGCAGGGCCGACATTGAACTCGGTGAAGCGGTTGTGGGAAACACCTGCGGCATTCGGCGCGGCAATGTTGACCACCGGGGTGTCGTTGATCTGCGACAGTGCTGCATTACGCGCAGCGCTCGGGTCCAACGTCAGGGCGGGTTGCGCTTGCGCGTTATGTTGCAGCAGCGGCAGGCTGCCCACAAGGGCGAGGGCCAGCAGCGTGCGCTTGGACGGGCGCCGAGTGGGTTGAATCATTGGGTTCATACAGACCTCGAGGGTTGAAGGTTAAAGAGGCGTCCCGCAGTAGCGACTGCGGGCGCCGGGTGAGTGCACTGGGTGGCACTCGGATTCCCATCCCTGGGAAAAAGTGTTCGCCTAGAAGCGGCTGCTCAGGGAGAAATCGAGGGTTGGCGTGGTGGTGTTCATCTCGTCGTTGCTCTTGATCGGCATGCCCAGGGCCAGGTCGTAACCAAAGCGGCTGACATTGCCGCGCAAACCGACAGCTGCGCCGATCACTGGCTGTCGACCTTGCTGCTGGCCGCCCACCGGCGACGCCGCACCGGCATCGAGTGCCGCATACGCCTGGCTGCCACTGAAGGCGGTGATGGACAGCTCATTGCGCAGGGTCCAGCCGGTGGGGCCGGCGAGGGTGGTGTTACCGTCAAAGCCGCGCACGCTGTAGCGGCCGCCGATCTGCATGTATTCGGTCGACGGCACCGGCACCGGCGCATATTGGTAGACCAGCGCGTTGCGATAGCCCAAACGCATTGCGCCCTGGTCAAACGGAATCTCAAACGCCGCCTTGGCAGTGAACAGGTGATAGCGACCGTTCCAGTCCTGTTGCTCATAGAGCGCGCCGGGCGTCTTGCTGAGTCCGGGCAGTGAGCCGCGCACACCAGCCTGCGCCGTCAGCTTGCCAAAGCGCAGGTTGGCGCGGTGGGTCAGGCCAAGTTCATAGCTGGTAATTTGCCGGTGCAATTGCTGCAGTTCGGTGGAGGCTACCCAGGCGCGATCCTCACGATTGACCAGGCGAGCGTTGAGCACACTTTTGCTGCGATTGGAGCGACTCACCACGTAATCGAGCCCGGCATCGACGCGTCGGGTGCGCGAGCTGAACGCAATACTGCGCCCCCCGGGGTCTTTGAATAAGGCTTGCTTGCTGGTCCACTCGCTGGCACCGAACGACAGCAGGGCATAGCCTGCGGGTACGTTCCAGGCCAGGCTTTTAGCCGAAGACCCACGGGTGTGGTTATTGAAGTCGGTGTCGGCGCTGTAGGTCAGTAGCAGTTGGTCGTAAAGCCCCGCCGGAGAGTCGATGGCGACAATCCCGCCGAGTTGGTGGCGGCCAGTAGCGTCGATACCGCCGTTGTCGGCTGTCAGCAGGCCAAACACCCGGCGTGCCTGCGGCGGTTGCTGGACGATCACATCGCTTTCACCCAGTTCTGCGCCCGGAATCAGATTCAACGTCGTCGCGGCTTGGCCTGGCAGGCGGCGCACATTGTCCAGCGCCTGGTCCAGGTCGCGTACGTTCAGCAATTCGCCTTTTCCCACAGGAAACGCCATGCCCGACCAGCCTAACGCCCCCGGTTGCTGATCGATCTTGCCCACGCGCCCGGGGATAAGCTGGACGATCAAGTGCCCGCTGCTCAGGTCTTGCACCGGTATCAACACTTGGGTGGTGATATATCCGCGGGCCATCAGTTGCGCCGCTACCCAGCGACGATAAACCGTCAACCCTTCGCCGCCCACACACTGCCCCAGGATCGCCGGCGCGCGTTCCAGCCAGTCGAAATCATCTGCACCTTTCCATGCCACAGTGCGGATAACGAAACAGGGTGATTCTTCCGGCAGCTTCAGCGCATTGGCGAAGGGCAGGGGCGTTGAGGTCAGTGCATCCGGGGTTCCAAGTGCTTGGGATTGCAAACTTTTCAGTTGGAGATCTTGCTGGCGTTGAGTGCTGGTGACGGTATCGATCGTGCTGGCCGCGCACGCGACCTGAATCGCCGTAAACAGCCATAGCGTCGTTACATACAGGGTGGTCGCGATGCAGGCGTGGAAGCCGAGCGTGCCGGGCGTTGATTTCATCTGCCTATGCTAAGAAGGTCGAGCGCAAGAAAAAATAAGATGAAGCTCGGCGACCCATGGACGTTACTGACAATGGGGCGTCCGCCGTCTTATAGGCTCTGCGATAAATCGTACGAATTGCCTAACGTCCCGAGGGTAACCAAAGGAGGTTATCGTCAGGCATCCGCCGCCAACCTAGACTTCACGCACGTTCTTCACTCGACTATTGAGAGTTAAAACATGCGTTTACGAGACCTAGGCATCACCATTGGCACGGGCACCCCTGGGGCGTTCAACGCCATTACCGACGTGCCCGGCGTGCGCGTCGGCCATCACACCCTCAATGCTGAAAGCGCCGACGGCTCAATGCATACCGGTGTGACCATCATCGAGCCGCGTCCGGTCGCGGCCCATCTGGCGCCGTGTTTTGCAGGCGTTCACGTACTCAACGGCAATGGCGATGCCACCGGCCTTGAGTGGATTCGCGAAGCAGGTTTGCTGACCACGCCCATTGCCTACACCAACACCCATAGCGTTGGCGTGGTGCGTGATGCACTGGTGGCCGCCGAGCGTGAAATGGGCAAGCAGCACGCCTACTGGTGCATGCCGGTGGTGCTGGAAACCTACGATGGCATTTTGAGCGATATCTGGGATCAGCACGTCACTGCCGAGCATGTGCACGCCGCATTGGCGAATGCACGCAGCGGCCTGGTGCAGGAAGGTTGTGTGGGCGGTGGTAACGGGATGATCTGCCATGAGTTCAAGGGCGGGATTGGCACCTCGTCTCGCGTCTTGAGTGCCGCGGAGGGCGGCTGGACCGTGGGCGCATTGGTGCAGGCCAACTACGGCGTACGCAGCGCCTTGCGCGTGGCGGGTTACCCGGTGGGCAGCGTATTGCAGGACACGCCTTCGCCTTATGACGGGCCGGTGAATGTCGGCGTGCCTGGCATGGGTTCCATCGTGATCACCATCGCCACCGACGCGCCCTTGCTGCCTCATCAATGCACGCGCCTGGCACAGCGCGCGAGTATCGGTTTGGCGCGGGTCGGTGGCGGCACCGAGGACGACAGCGGCGACATCTTCATCGCGTTCTCGGTGGGCAATACCGGCTTGCCGGTTGCCAATCTCGGGCAACCCGGCCCGCCGACCACTGCCTTACAGATGGTCAATAACGACTACATCTCCGCGTTGTTTGTGGCCGCTGCGGACGCCGTCGAGGAAGCAATTCTCAACGCCCTGTTGGCCGCCAACGACCTGCAGGGCCGTGGCCGACAAGCGCTGGCGCTCAAGCCTGAGCAACTGCTGGCGGCGATGGCGAAAGTGGGTTGGACGGCTGCCGTTCATTCCTGAGCCTGAAGGAACAACAGGAACAGTTCGGACTGGGATTTGATCCCCAGCTTGTTATACATATGCTTGCGATGCACCTTGACCGTTTCGGCAGAGATCGCCAGCTTGCGGGCGATCTCTTTGTTCGAGCAGCCGCTGAGCATCAGTTGGCCCACTTCCATTTCACGGGCAGACAATGACGCGCTGATATGTTGCGTAGTTGTATGGAGGCGCTCCTGCCAGTCAGGTGCCTGCTCGGGTGCGTCCTTCAAACTCTGTTCGAACGTGCACCGTTGGCGCATCATGCCGGCGACCCAGGGCTGTACCAAGCCCAGCAAAGCGATCTGCTGCTGGCTGAAGCGGCTACTGCTACCTAGCGACAAGCTCAAAGTGCGGCTGGCATCTAGTTGCACGTTGATATGGATCTCGTCAGCGACGACATTCAATCGAAAGTAGCGCTGGTAATACTCTGTCTGCTCGAAGCACTCCGGGGCGACGTCGTCCAATTGGAACAGGCCACTTTGTGGTTGCTCGCGGTTGGCCAGGTAGAACGGGTCCAACAGGTACAGGCCCCTGAGGTAGTCTTGGAAGAGTGAGTCGGTCTCGTTTCCCTCTGCGGCAGACTCGGCAAGCACCTGCGGCCTGCCCGTGCTGAATATCAGCACCACCCAGTTATCCACCGGTACGTAGCGCCCCAGCAAACGCGTCAACGAACGCCAGAAGTCAGGACGGTCCAAGGCTTCGATCAGCTTGCCGACCGCGTCATGCCAAGCTACTTCCTGCAGCGTAAGGTTCATTTCACTGCCCATCGATGCTCCCTTTGACGTTATTGCTTGCCCTTGGTCGTGCGCCACTGGCTGGTGTAACGCGTGCACATCCCATGTAATACAGGTCAGTCTACAGACCGTACTCGCCGTTGTATCAAACGTTATGTGAGTGCCGGTTAATTTTGTAGGATCTATCTGATGCCTTGTTAGGATTCGTCTAGGACCAGGCATGGATTCTTGCGATTGTTGCTGAGGGTGTACTGGGTAAACTTAGCCGACCCTTTTATAGGGTCGACTACAAGTATTAACCTCCTGTACAACCTAAAGGAAATTGATTGTGGCTATCCAAAAAAGGCATATTCTGGCAGCGGCTATCACCGCGTTGATTACAACTTCCGCTTTGGCGGCAGACGGGACTATCAATTTTACTGGTGAAATTACTGCTGCTTCCTGCAAAGCCTCTTCCGGCGCCGGCACCAGTGTCGGTGGAGCCGCCGGTGCGCAGGTAATTGAAGTGCCTATGGGCAAGGTCAGTATTGACTCTCTGAGCACCAAAAATCCTGGGATTGTTTCAGGTACGGCGATTAATATTAATCTTGATTGTGGTAATACCGCTGCTGGGTTGACCACTGTTAAGGTGATGTTCGACCCTAGCTCTGGTTCAGGTGTGGATGGGTCGAATAATAACTTGCTCAAAACCACCGGCGCTGCGAAGGGCGTGGGTATTGGTATCTTTGATAGCAGCAATAACTTGATTAATCTGGCAGGTAACGGCTCTTTTGACGCGCCGTTAGTCAAGGCCGGTACTGATCCAGCCTTCACGTATACCGCTAATTTGAATATGCGTGCCTCTTATGTGGCTAACGGTGTTACTCCGATTGTGCCTGGTCCAGCCAATGGCACGCTGCCATTCACTCTGACTTACCAATAAGTCTTTCATTAGAGAAGCATATTCATGCTTCTCTACTTTATCGCAGGTAACTAAATGAAGAACGCGTACTCCAGGTATTGGCTGGCGGGGATAATATTGCTCTTCAGTGGTATCGCTCAGGCCGGTATTACATTGGGCGGCACGCGGGTTATCTACCCGCAAAAGCTCAAGGAAGCCTCCATCATGGTCAAGAATGACGCCGACAGGGACATCATGATTCAGTCTTGGTTGGAGCCGGATTCAAAAAATACGGATCAGGATGTACCGTTTGCGTTAACCCCTTCGCTGAGTCGCTTGGGCGGCAACAAGCAACAAAGCCTGCGCATTTTTTATGCGGGGAAAGGTTTGCCCTCAGACAAAGAATCGGTGTTCTGGCTCAGCGTGCAGGAGATTCCTCAAAAGTCTGAGGCCAATAACACTTTGCAGATTGCAGTGCGCCAACGGATCAAGCTGTTTTATCGGCCGACGGATTTGTCCGGTACGCCTGAAGAGTCTGTAAAGTTTTTGAAGTGGCAGTTGCTAAGTGAAGGCGGAAAACGCTGGCTGTTGGTCTCCAACAATTCTGTTTATTACGCATCCTTTGGCGCTGTTTCCCTTGAGTATAAGGGGGCTCGTCACCCGGTCAATGCGGAGATGGTAGCGCCCGGTGCGACCGGTAAGTTTTTGGTGGAAGGCGCAGGTGCAATACCTGCTAATGCTCAAATTGTCGTTGAGTTTAATGCCATTAATGATTATGGCGTTCCGGTTAAGAATCTCGCCAATATTTCAAACTGAAGGGCTTTTTAAAAGAAGGCAGGCAGCGCTGCATCTTAAATAAGTCGAGCAGTAACGATTGAGTAATGAGGCAAGACTCTTATGTGGGCATTTTGTTTTGGGAGTTATTCTGGTACCCGTCCGTTTGGTCGTTTTGGCGCCTCTAGTCTAGTGCTGGCAAGTGCTTCCCTGCCACTTGCAGCCCATGCTGTGGAATTCAATGATGCTTTTTTGAACAAGCATGGCGCCACGGCCGAATTGAAGTACTTTGAGCAAGGAAGCACGATCGCCCCTGGTAAGTACAATGTCGATATTTACCTTAATCAATTTTTGATACTGCGTGAGTCCATCAAGTTTGTCGTGCAGGACGGATCGGAGGTCAAGCCGATCATACACCTGGGCCTACTCAAGGCGATTGGGGTGAACACTGCACGGCTTGAACAAGAGGGTGTCATCACTGCGGGCAGTGCCGACGATACCGTGATTGATCTGCCGGCGCTGGTGCCAGGTGCCGATATCGAATTCGATGTAACCGCGCTGGCGTTGCAGATCAGCATGCCTCAAGCTTACATAAAGCGACAGTCCAGTGGTTATGTCGATCCGTCTTTATGGGATAACGGCATCACCGCCCTGTACACCAATTATCAGACTAACTTCAGCCGCAATATCAGCCGTGGTTACAGTAGCGACTACCGCTATATAGGTCTGCGTAACGGCTTCAACCTGGGTGCCTGGCGCTTTCGCAATGAGTCGTCGATCTCCGGGGGCACCGGTATGCGCGACACATTCAACAGCAACCGTACCTATGCCGAGCGTGACGTCGTCAGCCTAAAGAGCAAACTGGCGGGGGGCGAGTTGTACACCCAGGGCGATATCTTCGACAGTGTGCGTTTTCGCGGCGCTCAGTTGACGTCGGAGCTCGGCATGCTGACCGATGATGAAGTCGGTTTCGCACCAGTGGTGCGCGGTATCGCTGAAACCAACGCAACGGTGGAGATCAGCCAGAACAACTACGTGATCTATTCGGCCAGCGTTCCGGCGGGTGCTTTCGAGATCAGCGACATTTACCCCAGCGGCTCCAACGGTGACCTGAGCATCAAGATCATCGAGGCCGATGGGCGCGAGCGTCAATACTCCCAGGCCTACTCCTACCTGCCGGTGATGACACGTCGCGGCAGTACCCGCTACAGCCTGGCCGCCGGCCAATACCAGACTGAAGGGCAGGCGGCGCCCAAGTTTACCCAAGGCACGCTGGTGTATGGCGTGACCGATAACTTCACCGGCTACGGCGGGTTACTCGCTTCCCAGGGTTACAACGCGTTGAACCTGGGCGTCGGGGTTAACTCGCCATGGGGTGGCGTGTCGTTTGACGTAACCAACAGCAACTCCAAGGATGTATCCGGGCGCAAGAACGTGGGCCAGAGTGCGCGCTTTTTGTATTCCAAGACCCTGAGCAGCACCGATACCACCTTCACCATGGTCGGCTATCGCTATTCCACCGAGTCTTTCCGCACGTTCAGCCAACATGTGGATGAACAGGATCGCTTCGCCACCCCTTATTACGGCCGACAAAAAAGCCGTTTTGACATGAACGTCAACCAGTCCCTGGAAGGGCGTGGGTCACTGTTTCTGAGTTTGGGTGAAACCAGTTACTGGAACGGCCAGGGCAGCACGCGGCGTTGGCAGTTCGGCTACAACGGCAGCTATGCCGACACCAGCTACAGCTTTGCCGTGTCCCGTACAGAGGGGCAGGGTGGCAGTCAACGAATCGATAACCAGGTGTCCGCATCCTTAAGTATTCCGTTCGGTGACAATCGTCGCGCGCAGCGGCTGTATACCAGCGCTACTTCATCGTCCCAAGGTGAGACGTCAATTCAAACGGGCCTGTCCGGCAACATCGACGAACAAAATACCTTGAGTTATTCGGTACAGGGCAGCAAAAGCAAAACCAGCGGTGCCTCCGGCAGCGTCGGTATGAATTGGGACACGCCTAACGCAAAAGTCAGTGGCAACTATGGGCAGGGTCGGGATAACAAGCATTTTGACGTCGGGGCGAGTGGATCGGTAGTGGTTCACAGCGGCGGGTTGACGTTGGGGCAACCGGTCGGTGAAACCTTCGCATTGGTTGAAGTACCCGATACCAAGGGCGTCGGCCTCGAAAGTGGGACTGCGGTGCGTACCGATAAAAAAGGCTATGCGGTCGTGCCCTATGCGCAACCCTATCGTTACAACTGGATCAACTTGGATACCAATACCTTTAGTAGCGATATCGAAGTCGCAGAAAGTTCGCAGCGGGTGGTGCCGACGCGTGGCGCTGTGGTTAAACGTCGGTTTGAGGTTGAGTCGGGGCGCAGGTTACAGTTTTCACTACAGTTGAGTAATGGTAAAAAAATTCCGTTTGGTGCTCAAGTTTATGGTGGGAGTGGAAATGTGCTTGGCGTCGTTGATAATACATCAAGGCTCCTTGTTTTCGGCGTGAAGGACAAAGGCGAACTCACTGTTGGTTGGCACGGCGGGCAATGTACTTTTAGTTATAATCTACCGCCTGCAAAAAAAGAGTTTATGTATGAGGCTTTTGATGCTATTTGCATTGGAGATGATAAGTGAATTTGTTTTTTCAGTGCATGTGTTTTGTAGTTTTGTTTCTTTGCAATAATTGCGCGTGGGCTTACGCCAATTGCGAGAGAAAAGATATTAGTGCAGGGCCGGGCGTGAGTCTGAAAGTGCAACAAACGAAGGGGCAGGCTGGGCTGAATATGCTTTCGAGTGTTTGGCATGAAAGAAGCTTCCCTGATTTTTTGATTTGCAGTGAGACTAACCCAAGTTTGAAATTAGATATAGGCCTTATGTTTGCCAAGGCTTCTGTTGGCAAATATTTGTTTGAAGGTAAATCGTATGCGCTGTGGCTTACTAATAATCCCAATATTGCTGTGATTTATGAGCACGCTTTTGCAGGTGAGGCTTATGTGCCTGTATATTTTTATGCTCGAGTTGCCATTCCAGGCAATGGCGGAATAGTGAAAAAAGGTTATAGCTATCGATTTCGTTATGTGTCTCTTAACCGATTGCCAGCTGGTGAGCTAGTAGTGGCAGGTATCAATGGATTTTTTTCGCTAGAAGTTTACGAAGGGGGTACTCCCATGTTTACCGCTGATTCAGCTTTACCCCCAGCTACCATTTCCGTGAACAATACCTCCTGCACGCTAAGTGCGCCATCTGTGGTGCGTCTAAAAAAGATTAATTTGTCGTTGCTCTCGTTAGTTGGAGAAACGGCCGGAACAGTAAATTTCCAGATTGGCGTGACGTGCGCTGCCTCCTATGCACCGTACAAAATTCTTTATGCGTTGGAGGATGTAAATGCTCCGAGCAATACAACTTCGAATCTAATACTAAACTCAGCAGGCAATTCGGCGTCGGGCGTGTCACTGCAAGTGCTTGATGGCGAGACGCCTGTGGTCTTCGGGGCTCAAACTTCGGCTACTACACTCAAAGGAGAGTTGGGGGATATGGGGGTTCAGGGCGGAGCTATTGGTAAACTCTTTGGTGTTCAATATATTCGTACCGGGAAAATGACACCAGGAACAGTAAACGCTGGAGTCACCGTAACCCTCTCTTATGAATAATTTTTAACTGCAGTTGCATTGGCGAAAGTAACCGAGCAGGTCTCAGTCGTGTGGTTGCAGAGCATGGAGGGGGTAACGGCTGTGACGTTCGGGGGCTGCTTCTCAGCGCACGTTAGACGCTATGCCTAAAGGCGCTGGGTCGATCAGTAAGCCCCTAAGCGTGCGCTACATTCGCACGGCCTTGAACGCACACTGAGGGCCGGTGAGCGCGGGAGTAACGATGATGTTGTCTTATGAAGGGGCTGCTTTCATCTGAGTATTATTTGATCTCACTACCCCCTGGGGGGTACCCCTTCGACGTGATGTTCCGCTTCGTTAGCGCCGCCCATACTCTTTAAGAACTTGCTGAACTGCGCGGAAGGATCACTGATGAAGATTGAATTGATGCAGTTAGCCGGCCGCGACGGCAATACGGCGTACAACGTTGCACGTGCTTTGGCGGCCATCGCCAACTGCAGCACAGATACCGACCTGCTGGTATTCCCGGAAACCCATTTGATGGGCTTCGTCGGTGGTGAACAACTGGCCAACGTCGCCGAGCCCCTGGAAGGCCCGATACTGCAAACCGTGCAACAAGCGGTGCGCGAGCGCAATGTGTCGGTTGTTATCGGACTGGTCGAATGTGATGCCGGCGGCTACTACAATACTTCGGTCTTGATCACCCCTGACGGCATTGCTTTGCGCTATCGCAAAACCCATCTGTGGCCCTCCGAGCGCGCCGACATCACGCCGGGCGATCGCTTCGTCACTACGCTGTGGAACGGCGTGCGTGTCGGGCTGCTGATCTGCTACGACATCGAGCTTCCGGAAACGGCGCGGGTACTGGCGCAGTTGGGGGCCGAGTTAATCATCCTTACCAACGGTAACATGGACCCCTACGGCCCGGTGCACCGCACCGCGATCATGGCCAGGGCCCAGGAAAACCAGCTGTTCAGCGTTATGGTCAATCGCGCAGGGCGGGGCGATGAAGGCTTGGTGTTTGCTGGCGGAAGCGCCGTGGTCGACCCGTTTGGTCGCCTGCTGTACGAAGCCGGGCGCGAAGAAACCCGCCATGTGATCAGCCTGGACCTTGCTCAAATCAAGGCGGCTCGCAGGGACTATCACTACCTCAATGATCGTCGGTTGCTGCTGCAAGGCGAGGCTGTGGAGCACCCTGATGGCCGCCGTGAACTGCTGATTCGCTGACAGCGGTTGTACCCTCCAAACAATAATCAACTGGCGCGCAGGTGCCGGCCCAGGAGTTCGTGATGATCGCTATTCGATGCATGCAATGGGGGATGGCTGCCGTGATCAGCGGCGCAATGGCTTGCGTCCAAGCGGCGGAGCCGAAGGTCAATATCTATAACTGGTATGACTTCATCGCGCCCACCACGCTGAAGGACTTCCAGGCGCAGACCGGCATTCAATCGGCCTACGATGTGTTCGACAACAGCGAGGTCATGCAAAGCAAACTCATGGCCGGGCGTAGCGGCTATGACGTGGTAGTCGCTACCGGCGACCTGTTGCCGAACCTGATCAAGGCCGGCGTACTCAAGGAAATGGAACGCTCGCAACTGCCCAACCTGTCCCATCTGGACCCGGACATCCTCGCCAAGGTCAGTAGCAACGACCCCGGCAATCGCTTTGCAGTACCTTATCTGTGGGGCACCACCGGCATCGGCTACGACGTGGCCAAAGTCCACGCGCTGCTAGGCAATGACGCACCGGTGGATTCCTGGGATCTGATTTTCAAGGAGGAAAATCTCGCCAAGCTGGGCGAGTGCGGCGTGGCCATGCTGGATGCGCCCGCTGAAATCATCCCGATTGCCTTGCACTATCTGAGATTGCCCTACAACAGCCAGAACCCGGACGACTACCTGAAGGCCCAGGCACTGCTGTTAAAACTGCGCCCGCATATCCGCTACTTCGACTCCTCGCGCTTTATCACCGATCTGGCCAACGGCGATATCTGCGCCGTCGTCGGCTGGGAGGGTGGCGTGATGGACGCGCGCAAAGCGGCCGATGCAGCCGGCAATGATCGCAGGATTCAGTACAGCATCCCCAAGGAAGGCGCGCCGATCTGGGTGGAAAACCTGGTGCTGCTCAATGATGCGCCGAATCCCCAACAGGGTTTGGCGTTTATCGATTACATGCTTCGCCCGCCGGTGATCGCCGCATCGTCCAACTACCTCAGCTATGCCAATGCCAACAAGGATGCCACGGAGTTGGTGGATGCGAAGGTGCGCGATAATCCGGGGGTTTATCCTTCCAAAGCAGTGCTGGATACGCTGTTTGCGCTGGAGCCGCTGCCCTTGAAACTGGAGCGGGTGCGCACGCGGGTCTGGAGTAAGGTCAAGAGTGGGACCTGATTACGATGACTGGAAGCGTTTCTGTCTGGCCAGCCACCTAGAGCCTAGGGAATGCCCTCCGGTGAGCTGCAAATAGTGTCGTGGTCAGGAAGGTGGGTTGGCCGGACGCTTGCGTGTGATAGTCCAGAAAGCAATCAGTCATAAGTAAAGGTAACGGTGACAGCCGCGTTGGCTTTTCCAGGCGTCGCGATCTTACCGGTCCGTATGTATTGCACGGTCATAGGCTGACTGATGGTACCGCTCCTCAAGTTGCCCATTATGGTATTGGCTGAAGGGGCGAAACTGATGGCGTTAGTCCCATTCAACACTTGTAATGCGATACCCGCCGCTCTGGTGGGCTCATCGGCCAGGCTCAGATAGGAAGAAAGGTTCGAAGGGTTGTACACGTCCGACATGGAATAACTCACTTGAAATGCAGGTGCATCCGTGCTGCATTTCAGGCCCAGTACAAATGCACCGCCGGCGATGCTGGACCCGACTGAAGGCATATCGACCATGCTCACTTGCTTAAGCTTAATATTGGCCGGCGTGGTTAAGGTGCAGGAGGTACCCTTGGCCACGAACGTGAATTTATCAGTGCGCATCGTCCATATACCGTTGTAGACCCCGGGTTTAGTATGGGTAATTTTGCCCGTGATGACGTCCAATGTATTGATGGTGCGCAGGCCTGAGGTCATGCTCTTTTTGGGGCTGTAAAACCTTATTTTGACCGTCGAACGCATTGTAAAGTCGAAGTAGCGGCCGCTGCTGCCGCCGAAGCCTATCTCTCGCACGGTTTCGTAGACGTTGGAACTCAATCCGTGCTCCGCCCCACCATCGACAGAAGAAGTCCCAAAGTAAAATACGTCACTCTCGTTCGTCTGGTAGAGGTTGTAGGACGCGCCATCAAACTCGACGGATGCTCCGGCAGGCACGCCTGTAGCACCCATCGTATTCGTATAGGTGCCTGAGGGCATCTTCGTGCAGATGAGCGACATGGTTGCCGAGTGCCAAACGGACGAGATCATCCCTCCGCTGTCAGTGGGCACATCCGAAATCGACGGCACGATTTTATTGCCGCTCGCCGCGCAGCCCGCCAGGGCACTGGCTGGTAATGCTAGCAGACCGCTAACTACACAGACAGTGGCCATGACCTCCCGATACCTGCGGGTGCGTCTGCGCCAGAGCCCGCTAAGGGCGAACAACGAAAGAGGCAAACAGCGCATCATGCGATATTGACCATTTGTACCTGTATAGCCAATAGCTCAGCCTTCATATTCAATGGGCGCGCAACAAGGCGTATGTCCTTTTTTAGGGCTGGCTTTTCAGCGCTGAACTGTTCAAAGTTCATATATTGCTCTGTCGTCATACGATTTATCTCAATCCGTGATTTTCGGCTTTTGCATTTTACGTTACACCGAAACCGCAGTCTGCATGCCATGAGGCATCAATCATAGCGAATCAGATTCGTCCTTCTCACGTGTGGAAATAACAGATAAAAAGCGCGAATTATCTGATAGGGTTTTGTGAGGACATACTTACTCCTCGCTGAATATATTCTCACGAGGCAAGACGTTTTAGCCGCTACATAGCGGAAGAACGCTTTTACCGGCCCTCAGATTTTTGCAGGCTTATTAAGTAGTTAACGGCGGGAGGCGATTTCGGATTCGAGTAAACCTTTATCAATGAACCAACGATAGCTTTGGTTCGCCGCCTGCACTTCAGTCTGAGGCCCAAGCGTCAAGTCTGAAGCTTATGCTAAGGACTGAAATTACGATGTATATAGCGAGCCCCAACTGCAGTAGATATGGTCATCAACGTTGGTAATCCACGGTACGGGGCTGACACCGACGATCGACACGGTAGCGCTGTTGTTCTAAGAAGCAGAAATCGTACTTTCGCCTATCGTGCGAACTCTGGTGGGGGAATGCGCTGACGGCGCGCGCCAGCTGCTTTCCTCATCACCTCTTTCAAACGCTGAGCAGATCCTTCTAGCTCGGACGGCGACGCAAGGCTAATAGCAAGCATTAACGCATCACGACGTTTGTGTTTACCTTCCAAAATTTCAGAGAGGCTATTTTCCGGCTGAACTGGGTGCTTCATCGCTGCTGACCTCGATCTTCGGATCAAATTGGATGCTAGCACAAGCCTTACAACCCGCAGTCTTCCGTTGATCCCCTTTGCTTATGGAGGGTAATCCTAATTCGCCCAATGTTCATTTCATCTCGCTTGGCAGCTCCGTTCGAATCCGAGAAAACAGCTCGTCAAGGGTGATCGGATTGTCCTGAAGCAGATAACAGCCTACGAGGATGGTCAGCGGATGAACGTCCATTACAGATGCTAGCTCGTCTACCTTCTCGATCGTAGGGCTCTTCAGACCGCGCTCTAGGGTGCTGAGATAGGTACGACTACTGACGTCGGAGAAATCTTCCTGGGAAAGCTTTCTCTCCGATCTCAGCTTTTTCAGGGCCGTGCCAAAAGCCTGTTTCAGTTCCATATTGCCGACCTCGCAAAAGGAACGATGAAGCCTTCGCGAGCTCTATAGAGCTACAATCTATAGTGTTCACTTTTGGGGTGGAGCTATGTTCATCACTCACAAACCAGCAGAGATTTTCCTCGGCGCATACCTGGGTGATGACTCTACCCAGTACTGGCAGTACGTTGAGCAGACCACTCATTGTCCCTGGTTTTACGTCAGAGTAGGGCGACAACAAGGCGGTGAAGCGTTGACTAGTATGGTTATGCTTGCCAGCGTTTCAGCGCTTGAGAAGCTACTTAACGAACAGGGAGCAGACATCTGGCTGTTGGATGTGCAGTTGGTTTCACCGGCTTATCTGAACGGAAGTGACGGGTGGAAGATGGAGAGGCTGTTAGAGGTGCGCGAAATGGTGGATAACACCAGTGAGGAGGCGGCCTACGTGTATAGCCTGGAGGGAGGGCATACCTACACTGAGGCCTTGGGGTCCAGCACATCCGATTTGCAAAATCCTCGTATCATTTTTTCGGCTACACCGGCATCTCAGCAAGCATGAGACCAACACGCTCGAACGGTTAACGGCATCTTCGACGCGCTAGCGATTAGGCAATCTAGCCTGCCCGCCGAGTCAGTTGGCGGCGTTGGCAACCTTTCTGCCACTTACCGTTTCCGCAACGGAGTCAGTATGTTTTCGACATCCAATCCTTTCAGCAGACAGTTGTGCGCAATTGCCGACAGTGCTTCAAAGAGCTGGTCTCGCTGCTTTATCAAGTCGGCATTCTCCGCCTGCAGATTAGCAATACGTTCTTCGAGGCTTCTTCGGCGGCGGGCACCGTCTGGATCTCTCCCACTCTCCTTGAGTTGCGCGATACGGGCGGACTCGATTCGCATCCCACGGTCCCCCACTAAGGTAGCTCGGCTAGTCAGACCCAATCGACGCTGCACTTCGGGGCGCGAAATAGGCGCGTTCTCTAGTCCTAAGCTAATCATTTGGGCGAGGAGGGCGTCGATGGCCTCATCCAAGGTCCCGCCTCTCAAGGTCTGTCGATGAGCCATGGTCGCCTCTAATCATCTGAAACAGAGCTGTGCCGTTTGTCCGTGTCCGCAATCGTCATAGGATGCCCATTCGGAAATACGCGTTGCACACCTACATTGGTATCGCGTGCGAGGACGGATTTTAAATTGTTGAGCTTGTCTTCCTGGTCCATCAGCCATACATCGCTACTGGAGATGCGAGCAGCCGTTCCAGCACTGAAGATGCTTAGGGCAGGGCGCTTGGGAGAAATCGTGAATGCAACCTCCGAAGGGTGTTACGTGTAGCGCCGTGGCGTGTACGGTGAGGAATGCTTCTGCAGTTGTCGTGCCTTTATCTGACAGCAACGCATGGTAACTGTCGGTTAACGCGCCCTGAATGCGTTTATCTCTTATGCCTGTATGCAGAAAATCGATGCGCTCGTGATGGCTATTGAACGCCAAGAACTCGTGATGCGCAGCAGTGTTTTCCTCAATGCTTGTGTGTTGGTAGTAGACATTCTGGTCGAGGCGTTTTCGCCCTAAGGCCAATGCTTGCTGAACATCACTCATACCGGTCAGATGATAAATAGTGTTTCGCCAGTGTCGAGGTTGGTGGCTAGTCAGTCGAATAGGCGCGCCGTTAGATTCTGTTAATGATCGGCGTGAAAAAATGGATGGATATTTTTCATCGTTCCCCAACGCGCGGTTAATGTCCAAGAGTGTCACTCGACGCGGGATTACTCGAAACACATTTGCTTCCCGCCCACCGAGGCGGAATTGACCATCAAAATCTAGGCCTCGGCTTTCGGCGTAGGTGTAGAAAGCCTGAATCGAGCGCAGATGTGCCGCAGCCGTGTTGTAAGCTCGGTACCTGAGTTTGAGTTGAACGTAGATGAACGGAATGACTATGGGCAAAGGCGCTGCGTTACCAGCGTGCACGAGCAGCGGAACACGCTGACCTGAAGAGAAACGGCACTGAATCAGCTTCATCGGCAGCCACCACATTGAATGACTCGTCATGAACACGAAGGACATGGCCCGTTGAGAGAGTGGACGTCAGAAACGGATTTGTCGAATCAGTGGCTTAGACAGCTCATGAACATCTACGACATAGCCTGTCGTTTAACATAATATACATTATGCGAACCAAGCAGACTGTCCTTCAGGGGCTCTGTTCGGTGCATTTCACTAAGCGACATAGAACCAACCGCACCCCAGATTCAAAAGCAGCCACCGTCGCCCTCGCTGACCTGCCTTCGTTTGACCCTTGGGCCATCGGACGTTTACGGCGAGTCAGCACACCGTTCACCAACGCTGTGGTGAAATCGATAACGTTGCCCGTCGTAACGCAGTACTGGGAAACAAAAGCCCGGGCCGCCGACTTCGATATCAGGCCAACCATTACTGCCTTTGCTAGCGAGAAACTCAGCGACGCCGCTTTCTTTGAGCATGAGTTTCCAGTGACCGTCAGGTTGCTGGCTGACTAGATAAAATCCGGTACCTGCTTGCCCATAACAGTCAGTGCTGCCTTCGGTAATCAAGGCATCCGGCCGGCCGTCACCGTTCAGGTCTTCAACCACTTCCATGGTTGCCGGCGTGTAGCTACCTGTTGTTTCGATTTCGCACTCCGACGTCTCTTGGTTAAATCCAGCAGCGCGGAACGCTTTTATCTGCTCGCTACGCGGCAATTCATCGGCCAGCGCCGTGGCGCTGGTCACGAAACATGCCACCCATAGACCTGACGTAAGCCTTCCCCGCATATAGACCGCCCCCTTATAATATAAACAATAAATATAACTAAACTAAATGACTGTTTAGTTTAGTTATAAAAAAACCGCTCACATCCCCAAGCTCAACTACTAAACCTTCCTCGCCCCCGGACTCTGCCAAAACGACGGATCCGCACTTTTAAGCCGCTCTACCGCATTATTGATATGCTCCAGCGCCGCTTGCCGCGCGCCTTCTGGATCACGCGCGGCAATGGCCGCGTACACGGCAAAGTGCTCGGCCCGTACGGTCTTGGTCAGGTCTCGACGCCGCTCTTCGTTGGAGCGTGTGATGCGGATCGCCTCTTTGATGAATTGCGCGATGAACTCGTGCAATGACGGGTACAACGGATTGCCGGTCGCCTTGGAAATGGAGTGATGAAACGCCAAGTCTTCCTCAACCCCATCGCGGCTCCCCTGCTCCGCTGCATCAATGGCCTTGAGCGCATGGTGGATGGCTTCCAGTTGCGCCGGTGAGTGTCGCTGGGCCGCCAATGCCGCCGCCTCGCCTTCGATGCCGCGGCGCAGTTCGGTGACTCTCAATACAGCCTCGATCGACCCGCCGACATCCAGGTCAATCGTGAATGCCTTGATGTGTGCCCCTTCGCTGACCACCGTACCGCTGCCCTGGCGGACCTCGACCAGGCCGGCCGACTTCAGGCGCGAAATGGCCTCGCGGATGACCGTGCGGCTGACGCCAAAACGCTGCGAAAGTACCGGTTCGGTGGGCAGGCGATGCCCTGGCAGCGCTTCGCCGCTGGCGATATAGGCCTTGAGGGCCGCCGTCACCTGATCGGACAGTGTGCCCTTGGCGGAGTCCTTCAGGGTACCCAGCGTATCGGCACTACAGGAGGATTTGTCAGGAGTGGGCATAGACGACTCTGGCTCAAATCTGTGAAAGGTACTGCATTTTAGACCCGCCGTCCTCTCTGGATTTAGCCATTGAATTCGTATGACGTATTATGATAAAAAACGCCCCATCATGTAATCCGACACAAACAACGCCACCCACTATAAAAATAAGGATGGGGGAAACACATGACTGAATCAGTGATTCAAACCAGTGCCGTCGTACCCGCAGATCGCTTCGAGAACCTGGCGTATCGCAAAGTGGCGTGGCGGATCATGCCGCTGTTGTTGCTGTGCTACCTGGTCGCCTACCTGGATCGGGTAAACGTCGGTTTCGCCAAGTTGCAGATGTCAGACGATCTGCAATTTTCCGAAGCCGTCTATGGCCTCGGCGCAGGGATTTTCTTCATTGCTTACTTCCTCGTCGAGGTGCCCAGCAACCTGATCCTGCATCGTGTCGGCGCGCGGTTGTGGATCGCACGCATCATGATCACCTGGGGCATCATCTCCTCGGCCATGGCCCTGGTGACGACGCCGACATCCTTCTACATCATGCGTTTCCTGCTCGGGATCGCCGAGGCCGGGTTCTATCCGGGGGTCATCCTCTACCTGTCCTATTGGTTCCCGACCCACCGCCGCGGCAAGATGTACGCGCTGTTCGCCACCGCCGTGCCGCTGTCCGGGCTGATAGGCGCGCCGTTGTCCGGCTGGATCATGAGCGCCTTCAATGGGGTTCATGGATATGCGGGCTGGCAATGGTTGTTTTTCCTCGAAGGGCTACCCTCGATTGCTGTCGGCTTCCTGGTGGTTTTCTGCCTCAGCGACCGGATCTCCAGCGCTGGCTGGCTCACCCGTGAAGAAAAAACCCTGCTGCAGGCACGCATTGACGCAGAAGCCGTCGGCCACCAGAAACACAGCCTCAAAGAGGTGTTCCTACAGCCGCGTATCTGGCTGTTGACGGCCATCTACTTCTGCATGATCGCCGGTTTCTACACCGTCGGTTTCTGGTTGCCGACCCTTATCCGCCAGGCCGGTGTCAGCGATGTGTTCGAGGTGGGCATGCTCACCGCCATCCCTTACGCCGCCGCTGCTCTGACCATGATCCTGGTTTCGCGCAGTGCCGACCGGTTGCGCGAACGGCGCTGGCACCTGGCGTTGACCGCCGTGCTCGGGGGCATCGGCCTGTTCATCTCTGCGACCTGGAGCGACAACTTCACGGTGTCGATGATCGGCCTGACCCTGGGTTCGATGGGCGCCATGAGCACCCTGCCGCTGTTCTGGAGCCTGCCGACTGCGTTCCTTGGCGGTACGGCGGCGGCGGCCGGGATCGCCTTGATCAACTCCTGGGGCAACCTGGCGGGCTTCGTCTCGCCCTACCTGATGGGCTTCCTCAAGGACCTGACCCACAGCACCACAATCGGCATGTATGTGATGGCAAGCGCACTGTTCCTCGGCGCCCTGCTGGTCTTCAGAATTCCCGGAAAACTCGTCAACCGCTGACGTTTGGAGTAACTCATGAATATTCTCGTGACCGGTGCAGCCGGCTTCCTTGGCCGCCGCCTGATCGAAGCGCTGCTGCTGCGTGGTTCGCTCACCGACCGCACGGGCCAGTCCCGGCCCATCGAGCAGATTGTCGCGTTCGACATGGTCGAACTGACGGGGATCAATGACCCCCGGGTAAAAGTGGTGTGTGGCGATATCGCCAACGCCCATGTGCTGGAGCGCTTGATCGATGCCAATACCGACAGCATTTTCCATCTGGCTGCGGTGGTTTCCAGCCAGGCCGAAGCCGATTTTGAACTGGGCATGCGCATCAACTTCAGTGCAACCCAGCACATGTTGGAGCGCGTGCGCCAGCTTGGCACATGCCCAAAATGGGTGATGACCAGCTCCGTCGCGGTGTTCGGCGGGCAGTTGCCGGAACAGGTGCCAGATAACCAGGTATGGGCGCCACAAAGCTCCTACGGTACACAAAAAGCCATGAACGACCTGCTACTCGCCGATTACAGCCGGCGTGCATTCGTCGACGGTCGCAGCCTGCGCATGCCGACCATCGTCGTGCGCCCGGGCAAGCCAAACCTTGCAGCCTCCAGCTTCGCCAGCGGTATCATCCGCGAACCGCTCAGCGGCCAGACCAGCGTCTGCCCGGTACCACTGGACACCCGGCTCTGGCTGATGTCGCCTGCACAGGCCATTCGCAACCTGATCCATGGCCATGAACTGCGTAGCGAGCAGTTGACGGAGGGCCGAGTGATCAACATGCCGGGCCTGTCGATCACGGTAGAGCGCATGATCGACGCCCTGCGCCAGACAGCCGGCGCGCAAGTGGCCGAACGCATTCGCCTGGAACCCAATCAGGCGATCGAGCGCATCGTCGGTTCCTGGCCGGGCGCGTTTTGTGCCACCTACTCCCGGGACCTGGGCTTCACCGCGGATGAGCGTTTCACCGATGTGATCGAGCAGTTCATCCATGAATACCAGCCCGGCTAAACCCGCTTGAGGAGTTCGACATGTTGAATGCCCCTGCCCGGCCGCTGCTGGGTTGCATCGCCGACGACTTCACCGGTGCCACCGACCTTGCCAACATGCTGGTGCGCGGCGGCATGCGCACGGTGCAAAGCATCGGCATTCCCGCTGCCGATGTTGCCAACCAACTCGATGCCGACGCGATTGTCATCGCCCTGAAATCGCGCACGGTACCGGCCGCCGATGCCGTCGAGGAATCACTCCAAGCGCTGCACTGGCTGCGTGAACGTGGCTGTGAACAGATATTCTTCAAATACTGTTCAACCTTCGACTCAACGGCGGCCGGCAATATCGGCCAGGTCAGCGAAGCCTTGCTGCAGGCCCTTGGCAGCGATTTCACCCTTGCCTGCCCCGCCTTCCCGGAAAACGGCCGCACGGTGTTTCGTGGGCATTTGTTCGTTCAGGACCAATTGCTCAGCGAGTCGGGCATGCAGCATCACCCATTGACGCCCATGACAGACGCAAACCTGGTTCGCGTGCTGCAAGCGCAGACCCAAGGCAAGGTCGGCCTGTTGCGCCACGACAGCGTGTCCGCCGGCGTGGAGAGCATACGCGCGCGCATTGCTCAACTGCGCGCCGACGGTGTCAGCATGGCTGTCGCCGACGCCCTGTGTGATACCGATCTCTATCTGCTGGGCGAAGCCTGTGCGGACTTGCCGCTGCTCACCGGCGGTTCCGGGCTGGCGCTGGGCCTGCCGGGCAACTTCCGGCGTGCCGGTAAGCTGCGCGACCTGGACGCCGCGCACGTGCCCGAGGTCCGAGGCGCAGCGGTGGTACTTGCGGGCAGCGCTTCCCAGGCCACCCTGGGCCAGATCGCGAACTGGCTGCAGGCAGGTCGTCCGGCGATGCGGGTCGACCCGCTGGCGTTGGCGGCGGGAAAGCCGGTGGTTGAGGACGCACTGGCCTTCGCTGCCGACCATGCGCAAACTGTGCTGATCTACGCCACCAACACGGCCGACGAGGTCAAGGCGGTCCAGCGCGAGTTGGGCGCTGAGCGTGCGGGGCATTTGGTCGAGCAAGCCATGGGGCGGATCGCCAGCGGTCTGCGCGAGGCCGGCGTACGGCGCTTTGTGGTCGCCGGCGGGGAAACCTCGGGCGCCGTGGTCCAGGCGCTGAATATCCAGCTATTGCAGATTGGCGCGCAAATCGACCCTGGAGTACCCGCCTGCGTCAGCACGCCCGGGGAACCGCTGGCGCTGGCACTCAAGTCGGGCAATTTCGGCGGTGTGGACTTCTTCGACAAGGCTCTCAAGCAACTGGCAGGAGTTCCGGCATGAGCAACGAAAACACCCTGCGTGAAGAGATCTGTGACGTTGGCGCTTCGTTGTACACCCGTGGCTACACGGTGGGCAGCGCCGGCAACATCAGTGCGCGGTTGGAGGACGGCTGGCTGATCACCCCCACGGACGCCTGCCTGGGGCGCCTCGACCCGGCGGCGATAGCCAAGGTCAGCCTGGCCGGGGACTGGGTCAGCGGTGACAAGCCTTCCAAGACGCTGGCGCTGCACCGTCAAGTCTACGATCGCAACCCCGGGGTTGGCGGCGTGGTCCACACCCACTCCACTCACCTGGTGGCGCTGACCCTGGCCGGCGTCTGGCAGGAGGATATGATCCTGCCGCCGTTGACGCCTTATCAAGTGATGAAAGTCGGGCGCATTCCGCAGATCGCCTATGAACGTCCCGGCTCCCCCAAGGTCGCCGAGCGCGTGGCGCAGTTGGCTAACCTGGTGCGCGGTGTAATGCTTGAACGCCTGGGGCCGGTGATCTGGGAAAGCTCAGTGTCCAAGGCCAGCTACGCCCTGGAAGAGCTGGAAGAAACCGCACGCCTGTGGTTGATGAACCAGCCACGACCGACTCCCCTGCCTCAGTCTGCACTGGATGAGTTGCACGAGGTCTTTGGGGTTCAGTGGTAACCCAGGCCATACGATTGATTTTTCACCGCAGGAGTCTTCATGCCTCGTTTCGCTGCCAACCTCAGCATGCTTTACCCCGAACATGATTTTCTCGACCGTTTTGCCGCCGCCGCTAGCGATGGTTTCCGGGCCGTGGAATACATGTTCCCCTACGCTTATCCCGCGCAGCAACTCAAGCAGCGGCTTGACGACAATGGCTTGGTCCAGGCCCTGTTCAACGCGCCGCCCGGCGATATCGCGGCAGGGGAAAAAGGCACCGCATCCTTGCCCGGCCGCGAATCGGAGTTTCGCGCAGGTTTCGATCAGGCCCTGGAATATGCCGCCGTCCTGGGCAACGACCGCATTCACGTAATGGCCGGGCTGCTGGCAGACGAGGCCGATCGCGCCAGGCACCAGCAGACCTACCTGGAGAACCTCGACTACGCAGCGACCCAGGCCGCCAAAATCGGCGTCACCGTACTGCTGGAACCGATCAATACCCGGGACATCCCGGGCTTTTTCCTCAACCACCAGCATCAGGCGCACGCCATCTGCAAAGCGGTCGGCCACGCCAACCTGCAAGTCCAATTCGATATCTACCATTGCCAGATCGTCGAAGGCGACGTGGCGACGACGCTGCGCCGGGATTTCGCCGGCATCGGCCATATCCAGATTGCGGGCGTGCCGGATCGCCACGAACCGGACCTGCACAACGAGTTGAACTACCCCTATTTGTTCGAGCTGATTGACCAGTTGGGCTACACCGGCTGGGTGGGTTGCGAATACCGGCCACGGGGCAACACATCCCAAGGTTTGCAATGGCTGCGCGATTGGCAGGCGCGCTCGATTCAAGGCAGCCCAAGCTGAGATCGGTTTTTTAACCCGGCCCATGGCAACGCGTCCAAAGCTCGTCTTTACTCGTCCCAACGGATGAAGGCGCCCCTGGAGGTTTTGCATGAAGCTGTTGGCGATTGTGCTGTGCAGTGTGGTGCTGCTTGGCGGCTGCGATATCAGTTTCAACAACAGCACGCCCAAGGTCATGGCGTCCGATCCGGGGACACCGCAACAGCAACAGCAGGTATTGGATACTGCAGTGGTGTTTCTGGAGCTACTGGATGCGGGTAAGGCCGACCGCACCTGGCCAGCCGTCAGCCCGGTGCTGCAGGCGAAAACCTCCGAGTTGGTATGGGTCAATGGGCTCAAGGCCCTGCGCCTTGGTTTGGGGACACTGCACAAACGGGAACCGGCTGCCATTGGCTTTACCGAGCAGATGCCTGATGCGCCCGCCGGTAAATACGCGCTTATCGAGTTCGCCTCGACGTTCTCCACCACCACCGTCCGGGAAAAGGTGGTGTTTCGCAACGATGACCAGCAATGGCGTGTGGTGGGGTATTTCTTTAACAAGAGCGTCACTTTCGGTGGCGACCAGCAGAAAGCGTCCCAGCCCTGATTTTGGCTTTTAAGAATCGCCTGAGAGAATCCCCGGCCCCCACCTCCTACCATGCACCCCGAAGCCACTGCGAACATACCCAGGAAAGCTACGGGCCCTCATGTCACCACTCAACCACTGGCCATTGTGCCGTCCCTTGCTCTGGATCAGCGCGCTGATTGCAGCGCTGCTGGCCCTGGCGCCCTGCGCGCAGGCGGCGGTCAAGATTGAAGGCACGCGCCTGATCTACTTTGGCCAATTCAAAGAAGCCAGCATCAATATCGTCAATCAGTCCCCCAGCGAATTGGTGGTGCAAAGCTGGGTCACTGGGGACAACGATGATGCCACTCAACCGGTGCCCTTCGCCGTGGTCCAGCCGCTGGTTCGCCTGGATGCTCAACAGCATCACCTGCTGCGCATTCTGTACGCCGGCGAAGGCTTGCCCGGCGACGTGGAGTCGATGTTCCTGCTCAACGTCATGGAAATCCCGCTGAAACCGGAGACCGCCGACAGTGTGCAATTTGCCGTGCGCCAGCGTCTCAAGCTGTTCTATCGCCCGCCAGGGCTTGCAGGAAGTTCGTCCGAGGCCGTGCAGCAATTGGTGTGGAGCCGCACCGATGCGCAATCGGTAACCGTCACCAATCCCAGTGCGTTTCATCTGTCCCTGGTGGACGTGCAGAGCGATTCCGGCGGCCAGGTTCAGGCGTTGGAGGACTACGTATTGCTCAAGCCCGGGGAACGCAAGGTCTTCAGCACCAAGGCCCCCATCAGCGCCGGGAGCCAAATCAACTTTACCGAAATCACCGATATCGGCTTGCAGGCCCGCCATCGCGCGGCCCTCAAGTGATGGATCGCGGGGAATACCGACCTATGTCACCTCTTAAATACCTGCTCGTAGCCACCCTGCTTGCCTGCGCCGCCCTCCCCGCTACCAGCTACGCCCTGGCCTGCCGGGTGGACGGTAGCGGCGCGATCGCCGACACCGCTCCCCTGGGCACCGCATTGGCCGTGGCGGCCGATGCGCCAGATGGCACGATTATCTGGGAGTCCGGCCCTCGCTCGGTCAATGTGATCTGCGCAGACGACTACTTGCATGGGCGCGAGGAAGTGTATTTCTACTTGAACCCGGCAAGCGTCAGCATCGGCCAGGGTATTCGCGCCGGGATTCGCTATAACTCGGTGCCCATCACCCAAAGCAGCGGCAAGTACGGTACTGGGTTCTACTCCGACCGCGGTTGCACCCTGGCAAGTTGCGTGGGTTGGGACAAGGCCCGGTTCACCCTCAACTTCAGCGTATTTATCGAGAAGTTTGGTACCACCCCACAAAACGGCCAGGCCAGTACCCTGTCGCAATACCGGGTGTTTCAACTGGACGGTATTACCGGTCTCAACAACCGCCCCAACAGCAACCTCAACTACATCGTCACCGGCGTGAACGACATACGCTTCGTGCCCTGCACGCCCGACCTGACGATTACGCCCAATGTGGTGAGCTTCCCCAAGCCCTCGCGCAAGGCGCAGATCGGCGAAGTGGCCAGCACCGCAGCCTTCAGCTTGAGCCTGCGCAAAGCCTGCGATACCCCGTATACGGTGAGCGCGCGCTTCGCTACCACTCCGGGCGGCGGGAACGTGGTCAATGGCTTGTTGGTGCCCACCAACAACAGTTCCGTGGGCATCGCGTTGTCCTGGGACTATACGAACCAGAACCTGCCCTTCAATGAGTGGTTCCCCCTGGCCCAGATGAAGGGGGCCAACCAGACCACCCGCCAGGACTTCAGGGCGGACCTGAAGTGGCGCACCCTGCCCGTTCCCGGCGCGTTCGATGCGGCGGTCGTGGTCGATATGTTCTACAAGTAGATACGTGGCTGCTTTTAAGGATCGTCTTATGCCCAGGCGCTGGGTGGCCGATTAAAATCCGCCGATGCGATTTAAAAGTTATCTGCTGCAGATCAATCCTGTCCTTTCCCGCCCCGAAGCAGCCAGAAGGCTGCTTCGTCTTTTCGCCGCCGTGTTATTGGTCGGCATCTTGAGCGGTGTCTACACGTTCCTGCTGTCCACCTTCAACAATGACATCTCCCAGCGGCGTGGCTATATGAGTAGCGCCATTGCCGAGGCTCATACCTTCTTCACCACCCGTGAAGCACTGCTCGAAAGCCTGAGCCTGTCAGCGGTACGCAAATCCACCCAGGCCAAGGCCCAGGCTTACCCGGCCTCCAGCGAAGAGCAGCGCCTGCAACTGGGCAATGCCCCAGGCCATCAGTGGAGCATCTGGCTGACTTCGCGCATGCGCAGTTACCTGAAGACCAAGCAGGTCAACCTGCTCTACGTAACCGCCGGCCCCGATCCGCAACTGACCCGGCTCTATGACTCGACGCCGCAGGTACTGCCGTTTTCCAAGTGCATGCTCAACCGCCTCCGGGCGTTGAAGCAACACAACCCACTGGACCCCGGCGAACTCTGGCTCAGCGACCAAACCGAGGGGCACTCCCACCTCTACCTGTTCATTTTGCTGGATGAGCGCGATCCCGACTCCGGCTGGCTGGGCCTGGAGATGGAAAGCCAGGAAGTCTCCACAACCCTCAATGACCAGAGCGCGGGCGAGTTCATGATGCTCAACTCCCAGGGCATGCTGGTATTTACCAATAGCCATGACCCACGGCTGGACCAGTCCCTGCTCAAGCCCAAGGGCGAGAATTTTTTCGGGTTTGTCGGCGATGGCCTGGTGCCGGATCACCTGGTGATTCGCAAGCAACTGAAATCGTCGGACTGGCAACTGATGTACACGATCAACCTGCGCGATGTGGTGCGGGGGTTGTGGCGCGAGCTGCTCGGGTCGCTGGTGTTTTGCCTGTTCAGCGTCACGCTGATCTGGCTGGTGATGCGCCGGGTCAATCAACGCTTCATCATCCCGTCAATCAATGGCATCCAGGCGCTGATTGAAAGCGAAGCCTTCGGGCGCGATGTGATCCAGACCGCGCCGGTGGCCCTGTGTGTGCTGCGGCGCACCGACGGCCAGGTGGTACTGGAAAACACCCTGGCCCAGCAGTGGCTGGGCACCGGCCTGGAGCGTGAAACCCTCTGCGCCGGCTGGATCCGCCAGGCATTCGATGGTGAGCCCTCCGGGCACTGTGACTACTTCGAGACCCTCGACGGCCGCCACCTTTACCTCAGCAGTGCACCCACCCGCTATAGAGGCGAGGATGTGCTGTTTTGCGCATTCAGCGACATCAGCGCGCGCAAGCAGGTGGAAGCGGCCCTGGAAGAAGCCCGGCAATCGGCCGACGCTGCGAATGCCGCGAAAACCCTGTTCCTGGCGACCATGAGTCACGAAATCCGTACACCGCTGTACGGCGTGCTGGGCACCCTGGAACTGTTGGCCCGCACCCAGCTCGATGCCCAGCAAAAAGACTATCTGCATGCCATAGAGGGTTCTTCGGCCACCTTGCTGCAACTGATCTGCGATGTGCTGGATGTATCGAAGATCGAGGCCGGGCAATTGGCACTGGAACTGAGCGAGTTCTCGCCCCTGGACCTGGTCAATGAAATCATCCAGGGCTACGCCGCGGCCGCAATGGGCAAGGGGTTGCAGCTGTACGCCTGCTTTGACCCCAAGTTACCCGAGCGGCTGAGGGGCGATGTCACCCGCCTGCGGCAGATCCTCAACAACCTGTTGAGCAACGCGGTGAAGTTCACCGACTACGGGCGCGTGGTGCTGCGGGTCAAGTTGCTTGACCGCGACGACGAGCGCTCCAGCGTGTTGTGGCAAGTGTCCGACACCGGCAAAGGCATTGCCCAGGAAGACCAGGCGATGATTTTCGAGCCGTTCTATCAAAGCGAAGGCAACACCAACGTCGTCGCCGGTACCGGGCTCGGCTTGCCGATTTGCCAGCGCCTGACGCAATTGATGAATGGGCATATCCGCATGGTCAGCGAACTGGGCCTGGGCAGCAGTTTCAGCCTCACCCTGCCGCTCGAAGTGGCGCCCTGCGCGCCCATGAGCAGCTTGCTCGCCGAGACCGTCTACGTGGTTTCGCCCATTCCCGAACTCGCTCAATCCATCAGCGGTTGGCTGCGTCGCTGGGGCGCCCGGGCCCAGACCGGCCAGCCCACCCACCCCGACGGGCAACTGCTGCTGGAGCTGCATCCCGGCACTATCGAACAGCCCCTGGTGCCCGACTGGCCGGGGCCGGTGATCCTGGTCAGTGGCAACAGCAGCAATGGCCAGCATGCCGAGACCGGCGTGTGGCATGCCAACCTCAACCAGTTGAGCGCCATTCACCAGGCGGTCAGCCAGGCCCAGGGATTGTGGGTCGCCCGGGTCGACGAGCAGGTGCAAAAGCGTGAGTTGCGCAAGCTCGACCTGCATGTGCTGGTGGCTGAGGACAACGTTATCAATCAACTGATTTTGCGTGACCAGCTTGAGGAACTTGGGTGCACCGTGGAGTTGGCCTGCGATGGTCATGAAGCGCTGCAGTTGTGCAAGGCCTCACACTTCGACGTGGTACTGACGGATGTGAATATGCCCAGAGTCAACGGCTATGAACTAGCCAGGGAGTTGCGCAGCCAAGGTTGCGCGCTGCCCATCATCGGCGCAACCGCCAACGCCATGCGCGGCGAGGCAGACTTGTGCCTGGCCGCCGGAATGAACCATTGCCTGGTCAAACCCTTTGCGTTGCGGGCCCTCTTCAACTACCTGGAGCCCTACACACGGATCCCCCATGAAGCCCTATAGTATTTTGATCGTCGAGGACCATCCCCTGCAGCACCTGTACCTGCAGAACCTGCTCAATGAATTGGGCGACTTCATGCTGGAGTCCGCCCAGGATGGAAACGAAGCACTGGAGCGCTTGCGCCAGCGTGATTTCGACCTGGTGCTGACCGATCTGCTGATGCCGGGCATGGACGGTGTGCAATTTATCCAGAGCCTGGCGACCCTGCGTTGCAAGCCTGCCCTGGCCATCATGAGTGCCGCCTCCCGGCGTATGTTGATGGCGGCCAGCCTGGTGGCGAAAAATCTCGATGTGAAAGTCATCGGCCTGATTTCCAAGCCAGTCGCAGCCGACGCCTTGCGCAGCCTGGTCAGCCAGCTCAACCACAAGGACCGCAGCCCCTCCCCCGCGCCTGCCACGCCGCCGGCGATTGACCGGCACACCCTCCTCCAGGCCATGGGCAACGGGCAGATCCAGGCCTGGTTCCAACCGAAAAAATCCTTGGCCAACGGCCGGATTGTCGCCGCTGAAGCGCTGGTGCGGTGGATGAACCCCGAGCAAGGGGTGATGTTGCCCGCCGCGTTTCTGCCGGCGATCAAGACCTTCGACCTGGAAGAACGCCTGCTATGGCTGGTGCTCAAACAGGCGATCCTGGCCCAGGAACGCTGGCGCCAGCGCGGGTATGAGATTCCGGTGTCGATCAATTTGCCGACCCACCTGCTCAATAGCCATGACTTGGCAGACCGCCTGCTGGCGTTCGTCCTCGACCACCAAGGCATCCCGGGGATGATCTGCTTCGAGCTGATGGAATGCTCGGTGCCCCAGGACATCAGCAACTTCTACGCCGGCGCCTGCCGCCTGCGCATCAAGGGTTTCGGCCTGTCCCAGGACGATTTCGGCAAGGGCTACAGCTCTTACCTGAACCTGGTCTCGACCCCGTTTACCGAGCTCAAGATCGACCAGGCGCTGGTACAGGGCTGCCATGACAACGAAGGCATGACCTCGGCCCTGGCGAGCATCATCGCACTGGGCCGCAAACTCGGGCTGACGGTGGTGGCCGAAGGTGTGGAGACGCCCCAGCAACTGGCGTTGCTACGCAAAATCGACTGCACCCAGGTGCAGGGTTTTCTGATCTCCCATGCGGTCTCCTCAGAACAATTTCAACAACTGTTGAACAATGATGGCCCAGCGACATCTCATTAGCCCCCGGCTCGGATTTGTCTAACCTGTATAAGGAGTAAACTCCATCCAGCGCCGATTTCTCAGCCGCCTGCGAAAACCATCAATGAAGCACAACAACGCGATCCTGGAAGCATTCACCCGCAGCTCACTGCGCTTGAACAAAGGGCTGATGGGCGTGCTCGGCGTCGCGTTGTTGCTGGCAGGCACCAGTTACTGGGCGTTGCAGCGGATCATCGATGAGCAGCACGCCGCGGTGGGGTTTCATTTTGCCCGGCTGATGGAAAATATCCAGGAACAGGAAACCTTCCTCCGGACCCTGGCGCAGCCGGCGATCCAACGGGACTTGATCAGCGACAAGAACACCCAGGCCAGCCTCCAGAGCCATCGCCTGGACATGCACAACACCCGCTATGAAGGTCGTGAGTTCGCTTTTTCGGTGCCCTTCAGTGCACAGTTCGAGGCGCAACGGGTCACGCCTGGCGAGCAGCAGAAGATCTTTGCCCTGGGGGTGCATCTGGCCAGTTACTACAGCGCGTACTGGTCATCGTCGCCCTACGCATCGCCCCACGTCTTTATCCTCAACCGCCTGGTCAACTACCACATTGCGGTGCCTGCGGTCGGCTACCAACGCGGCGGCACAACCCCGTTCAACGGCCCCACGGCCGAACAGGCCGACGCGGTGCAGCAAAGGCTCGAGCAACTGCCCCGGGTAGACGACAGACTTTACTGGGAAACCTATACCCCAACCGGGAAGGCCTCCGGGGCTCCGCAGTTGTTGGCGTATATCGGCATCCCCCTGAACCCTCAGGTTTTGCGCGCGGGTCAAGGCACTAACCAGGTGATGGTTGCTACGCTGTTGGATATGGCACACGTCAACGATGTGGAACGCACCATGGAGTCGTCCATCTACGATCGATTCACCCTGATCTCCCCCGCTGGGCAGACGCTGACGGGGCCCCAGGTCCCCGCCTCTGCCTTGGGTGAAGGGCTGAATATTCGCGCCGACGGGCTGGAGTTCAAAATCACCCACGACGCCCAGTCGCAGTGGACTGCAATCTACGGGATCAGCTACAAGCATTTTTTCCGCTATGCCCTGTGGCCACTGACCATCCTGGTGCTGTTTCTGTGTGCCGTACTGGCGATTGTCTGGGCCGGCAGCCGCTGGTACCGCAAGCAAGTGATCCGTCCGGCGCGCCAGGCCCATGAGCGGATTGCCGAAAGCGTGGCATTCAGCCGGGTGATTATCGACACCGCGCCTACCGGCCTGTGTGTGGTGGGCCGCGCGGATGGCCAGGTGCTGATCGAGAACCAGCGCGCCCAACAATGGCCGGGCACCGCCAGGTTGGTGGCGGCCCTCAGCCGCTTCCAGGACAGCGCCGACAGTGGCGAAACCCACCTGGAAATCGAAGGCCGGCACCTGCAGGTCGGTTTCGTGTCGACCCGTTATCAAGGCCAGGATGTGCGGCTTTATGCGTTCAACGACGTGACCCGGCATATTGAAGACGCCCTGGCCCTGGAAGATGCCCGGCGCGCCGCCGATGCGGCCAATGAAGCCAAGACGCTGTTCCTGGCAACCATGAGCCATGAAATCCGCACACCGTTGTACGGCGTGCTCGGCACCCTGGAATTGCTCGGGTTGACGACCCTGGACCCGCGCCAGAAAACCTACCTGCACACCATCCAACGCTCATCTGCCACGTTGTTCCAACTGATCAGTGATGTGCTCGACGTGTCGAAAATCGAATCCGGGCAGATGGCAATCGAGTCCATCGAGTTTTGCCCCCTGGACATGCTCGAAGACACCTTGCACACCTACGCCGCCTTCGCCCAGCGCAAGGGCCTGCAACTGTATGGCTGCATCGATGCGCAGTTGCCCGACTGTGTGGTCGGCGACCCGATGCGGATCCGCCAGATCCTCAACAACCTGGTGAGCAATGCGCTCAAATTTACTGACATAGGACGCGTGGTGATTCGGGCCCGGGCGCTTCGCCGGGGGGCCGATAAGGTGGACCTGGAGTGGCAAGTGACCGACTCTGGCGTGGGCATCAGCCAGGCGCAGCAAGCCAAGCTGTTCGACTTGTTCTACCAGGCACCGGACACCGCTGGCCAAGGCGGTGCCGGGCTGGGCCTGCCGATATGCCGCTGGCTCGCCGAAATGATGGATGGCCAGATCAAGGTCGTCAGCGAGCCCGGCCTGGGTAGCAGTTTCACCTTGAAAATGAGCTTGCCGGTAGGCCGTGGCGAGCTGCCCGGACTTCCCCTTCTTGAGCCGAGCGCGACGCCGGTCTATGTACAGGCGCCGGTGCGCGAGTTGGCCGAATCCCTGTGCGACTGGCTCGGCCGCCTGGGTATCCAGGCCTCGGTGGCAACGCTGCCCCTGGCCTCACAGAATGCGCAGGCCGTACTGGTCGACATGTTGCCCGCCGGGCCACGATTGTCCTGGGCCGGGCCGCGTGTCTTGTGTGTGCCGGGTGCACACAGCCCACCGCTGTATACGGCCCAGGGCTGGGAAGTGGATATGCATGATGTGCGTGCCATTGCGTCGGTGGTCTCGCTGGCGCAGCAGGGTAAGCAGGAAGCCGTGCAGCACGCCGAACAACAGAGCGCCGGGCAGTTGCAACTGCGCATTCTGGTGGCCGAGGACAACCCGGTAAACCAGGCCATCATCCAGGAGCAACTGGAAGCGCTGGGCTGTACGGTTACCTTGGCAGACAATGGCGAGCAGGCCATGCACCTGTGGCAACCCCAGGCCTTCGACCTGGTGCTGACCGACGTCAACATGCCCTTGATGAATGGCTACGAACTGGCCCGCACCCTCAGGGAACATGACCCGCAATTACCGATCATCGGTGTCACCGCCAATGCCATGCGCGAAGAAGGCATGCGTTGCCTGGCAGTCGGGATGAATGCGTGGCTGGTCAAGCCCTTGAGCCTGCAAACCCTGCGCGCGCAACTGATCAAGCTGTGCCGGCCGACGGTACGCGTCTTGCCGGCGGTGATCGACACGGTGCAGATGTCAGAAAAAATGCGCCCGCTGTTTGTCAGCAGCGTACAGCACGATCTGCAGCGCATCAGCGCCGCACTGGAGCAACGCGATTGCCGGCGCCTGGCCGAAACCTTGCACTCGGTGGCCGGGGCCCTGGGCGCGGTGCAGGCGCTGGACCTGGCCCAGGCGTGTGTCGAACTGGAAAGCCAGTTGGCCAGCGGCCGGCTCAATCCCGCGCTGGAAATGCGCATAAACCAGGTCAGCAGTAGGCTTTCAGCCTTGCTCAGCGTGCAGCCATGAGCCCTCCTCACTCACTGAACCAGCATTACGGGCAACCCTTATGAAAACCTTCACTGTGGTTATTGCGGATGATCACCCCATCGTGCTTTTGGGCGTGCGAGAACTCGTCGAGCGAGACGCGCGCTTTCAAGTAGTGGGCGAAGCGATCTGTTCGGCAGGCCTCATCGGGCTGCTTGAACAGCAGCCTATCGACATCGTGATTACCGATTACAACATGCCCGGCGATTCACCCTACGGCGATGGTTTGAAACTGGTGGAATACCTTAAGCGGCATTTCCCCCAGGTGCAGATTCTGATCCTGACCATGATCTCCAATCATCTGATCCTGACCCGTCTGCAAGAGATGGGCGTGGTGGGCGTCATCCAGAAAAGCCAGTTGCACACCGAAATCCAGGTGGCCCTCAAGTCTATTGTGCAGCAGGCGCTGTATCGCAGCCTGGAGCCCGCCAAGACTTCGGTGGTCGAGTCGATGACGGCTATCGATGCGCGTTTCTCGACCCTGTCGCCGAAGGAATTCGAGATACTGCGTTTGTTTATTTCAGGCAAAAGTGTCAGTGATATAGCGCGCAGCCAGAATAGAAGTTCAAAGACTATCAGTGCGCAAAAGATTTCGGCCATGCGCAAACTTGAAGTCAGTAGTGATCAAGACTTGTTGGCTTATTGCCTGGCGCAAAACATCTTCAACTAATCCGTGCCTTATCAACTAATCACCTCCTTAACTAACTTGCCTTGCAGTGCTTTATAAGAATCGTCTTATTCTCTCTAAGGCTTAAAATCACTATTGTTCGTTGGCAGTTTCAACCCTCTCTACAACCAACACTAACGGACATCATCATGAAGAAGTTTTCCCTGGCCCTTATCGCTGTGTCAGTTATTGCCGCCAGCAGCAGTGCATTTGCCGAAGATCCCGTTGCGCCGACCCCGACCCTGGGTGGCAGCGGCAAAATCACTTTCACCGGCGTGATCAACAACGACGCGTGCTCGGTCGACGGCGCCAACTCCGATCGCGTGATCTCGGTGGACATGGGCTCGGTATCGATCAAAGACATGGGCACCGCTGAAAACCCGGCCTCGGGCCGTGTGACAGCCAAAGACTTCAACCTCAACGTGAACTGCAACCTGGGCACCAAAGTGGCCATGATCTTTGACGCCAACAGCGGCGGTTCGGGCCTGGTCACCGGCAAGAAAGTCCTCGCCCTGACCCCGGGCAACGGCAGCGCAAGCAACGTCGGCATCGCCCTGCTCGACAGCAAAGGCGCACTGATCGACCTCAGCTCCCCGGCCAGCGCCCGCATCGAAAGCAGCATGCACGGCCAAGGCACCGAAGGCGGCGATGCAACCTTGAGCTTTGCCGCAGCCTACGTCACCACCGGTGCAGCCGGCGCCTCCACCGCGGGTCGTGGTGACGCCACCCTGCCGTTCATCCTGCAATACGAATAACCCCCCAGGCTGTAAATGCCACGCGCGAGGCCCCAGGGCCTCGCCATTTATCCGACCCATAAACGGTAGACATCATGTTGCCTCGTTCCATTGCCGCAGGCCTGGGGTTGTTGACCCTGCTGATGGCGACCCAGGCTGGCGCCAGCATTTCATTGAGTGCCACGCGTATCGTCTTCGATGGCGAGCATAAAGAAGCCAATATCACCGTGCGCAACGGTAACCAGGATGTATTGATTCAATCCTGGGTCGATACCAGCGATGCGCAAGCCAGTGCTGCACCGTTCGCCGTGACCCCGCCACTGGCACGGATATTTGCCAAGGAGCAGCAATTGCTGCGCATTCTTTACCAGGGCAGCGGTATGCCGGCGGATCGTGAATCCGTGATCTGGCTCAATGTGCAAGAGATCCCGCAGGCCGCCGCCTCCGACAACACGTTGCAACTGGCGGTACGCCAGCGCATCAAGATATTTTTCCGGCCAGCCGGTTTGCCAGGCAGCGCCCTGTCGGCGCCGGCGCAACTGGAATGGCAACTGCAAAAGCGTGGCGCCGAGTCGTGGCTGAGCGTAAAAAACCCGACGCTGTATCACGTGTCCATGGCCGATATAAAACTTCAGGCCGGGCAACAAACGGAACTGGCTGCCGATTCGACAATGATTGCGCCGGGCGCCGAAAAACAGTTCAGCGTTAAACAACTCGGTGGTTACGAAACAGTGCAGTTGTCTTTTTCCAGCATTAACGACTATGGCGCACAAGATAAATACACCGCACAACTTTCCACGCGCCTGACGGCCAAGGCCACTGAGGCGCGCACCCGGCAATAAGCGTTCCCCTTAAACCCTCCAGGTTCGATTCGAGTGCGTACTCGCGTGCCTCGCCTGTCCGATAAACAGGGATGATATAGGTTCTTTGCATGTTTTTTATTTTAGGCAGCAGGCCCAATCATTACATATCAAGCGAGCGCACTTCACGCGTGTCTACAACGTGCACATCTCTGAAGTTGAGTACGCTGTCATTGGCCATTCTTGCCGGCTCGCCCGTTTGGGCCGTTGCCGATGAGCCGTCCTTGGAAGTGTTCAACACCACCTTTTTGCAGGGCGCTCAATCGTCGGTAGACCTGCAGCAACTGCTGTCGGCCAACAGCGTGCTGCCCGGTAACTACCGAGTCGACCTGTATAGCAATGAGGTCCTGGTGGGCCGTCGCGACATCGACTTCAAGCGCAACCCGCAGACCGGCCGGGTCGATCCGTGCCTGACCCTGGACTTGCTCAAGCAACTGGGGATCGACCTGACCCTCTTGCAAGCCCAAGGCAAGCTCGACGCCAGCCAACCCCAGGCCTGCTACGACCTACCGACGCTGATCGACCAGGCCACCCTGCGCTATGACGCCAGTCGCCTGCGCCTGGCGGCGAGCATTCCACAGGTTGCGATGCAACGGGGCATGCGCGGTTATGTCGACCCCCAGTTATGGGACGACGGCGTGCCCGCAGCGTTTATCAACTATCAACTCAATAGCAGCCGCACCGCCGGCGACTATGAAACCCGCATCAACAACAACTTGGGGCTGCGCAACGGCATCAACCTGGGCGCATGGCGCTTGCGTAACGAATCGAACCTGAGCAATGGCACTGGGCGGCCGAGCAACTTCACCAGCAACCGCAGCTATGTGCAGCATGACCTGACGACGCTCAAGGGCCAGTTCAGTGCCGGGGAGATTTTTTCCGATACCGACCTGTTCGACAGCGTGCGTTACCGAGGCGTGAAACTGGCGTCCGACGAAGGCATGCGCGCCGACAGCGAGCGCGGTTATGCACCGGTGATTCGTGGCGTGGCACAGACCAACGCCACGGTAGAGATCCGCCAGAACGACTACATCCTCTACACCGCCAACGTCGCGCCCGGGCCTTTCGAGATCAACGATATCTACCCCAGCGGCTCGAACGGCGACCTGGAAATCACCATCATCGAGGCCGACGGCCGTCGGCGCGTGACCACCCAGGCGTTCTCCAGCCTGCCGATCATGGTGCGTGAAGGCCAGGTCAAATACAGCGTTTCAGCCGGTAAATTCAGCAGCAATGCTGACGGCTTGGCGAGCCCGCAGTTTGTCAGTAGCACCCTCGCCTACGGGCTCACCAGCAACCTCAGCGCGATTGTCGGCCTGCAAGTGAGCGAAGACTACAAGGCACTCTCCCTGGGGGTTGGCAAAAACACGTCGCTGGGCGCGGTGTCGATGGACGTCACTCACTCCTCAAGCGCCGCCCAAGGGCAAACGACCCAGGGCAACAGCGTGCGTGCGTTGTATGCCAAGACCTTTGCCGGCACCGACACCAACTTCACCCTGGCCGCCTATCGTTACTCGACCGAGGGCTACCGCACCCTGACCGACCACGTCGAGGACACCAGTGAAGGTGCCGTCAAGCGTACGGGCAACTCGAAAACCCGCACCGACCTGACGATCAACCAAAGCATCGGGCGCAACCGCGAGTTCGGCAGCCTTTACTTGAACGCCACCGACCAGCGCTATTGGAACCGTGGCGGCTCCCAGAGCTTTTCGGCGGGGTACAACAACAACTGGGGCGACCTTAGCTACAACCTGGGGGTGACACGCACCAAACAGATTGCCAGTTGGGGCGCACCGGACTCCGACACGCAGTTCAACCTGTCCTTTTCGTTCCCCTTGGGCAGCCAGCCCCGGGCGCCGCGTGCATTCGTCACCACCAGCACCCAGCAAGGCGATACCAGCACCCAGGCGGGTATCAACGGTTATGTGGCCGATACCAGCGATGTGTTCTATTCGGTCCAGGCCGGGCATAGCCGAACGGGTGGCCAATCGGGATCGGCCAACATCAATAGCCGCACGTCCATGGCCGATATCAGCCTGGGGTATAGCCAGGGCCGTGGGTACGACGCACAAAACCTTAACGTTGCAGGCTCAGTGGTGGCGCACGCCGGTGGCATCAACCTGGGGCAGACCGTCAGCGAAACCTTTGCCTTGGTTCAGGTGCCGGGTATCAGCGGGGCTAAAGTCAGCAGCTACAGCGGGGTTGAAACCGGGCGCAACGGCTATGCCGTGGTGCCCTCGGCACAGCCTTATCGGGTGAACTGGATCAGCCTCGACACCCGCGACCTGGGCGGCGATGTTGAAATCACCCAGGCCACGCAGCAGTTAGTACCGCGCCGCGGTGCGGTGGTATTGGCCCGCTACAGCGGCAAAACCGGGCGGCGCGTGCTGTTTGAGCTATTTAATGCGCAGCACCAGCGCATGGCGTTCGGCGCCTCACTGGAAGACGCCAGCGGCAAACAGCTGGCCATCGCCGATCCCAGCGGCAATGCCTTGGTACTGGTCGAAGAGGACCAAGGCAGCCTGACGATCAAGTGGGGTGACCAGCAATGCACTGCGCCGTATGCGCTGCCTGCACAAAACAAGGCGCTGAACTACGAGCGCCAGGCGTTGGTGTGTCACAGCGTTCAAGGTCTTTAAAAAGCAGCTTTTGGCTCATGGTTCAATGGGAACGCTGTGGCAGAACTGGGTGAAGCTGTTGGGGCGGCTTCGCCACCCAGCGCGGGGCAAGCCCGCTCGCCACAAAAAGCTAGCGGTCTACAAAGCTCCCCCTTGTGGCGAGGGGGCTTGCCCCCCGATGGGCTGCGCAGCAGCCCCAAAACCAGCCACCTCGGTATACCTGGCAGAACGGGGTGAGGCTATTGGGGCGGCTTCGCCACCCAGCGCGGGGCAAGCCCGCTCGCCACAAAAAGCTAGCGGTCGACAAAGCTCCCCCTTGTGGCGAGGGGGCTTGTCCCCCGATGGGCTGCGCAGCAGCCCCAAAACCAGCCACCTCGGTGTACCTGGCAGAACGGGGTGAGGCTATTGGGGCGACTTCGCCACCCAGCGCGGGGCAAGCCCGCTCGCCACAAAAAGCTAGCGGTCGACAACAGGTTTCGGACTGCTAAAGCTCCCCCTTGTGGCGAGGGGGCTTGTCCCCCGATGGGCTGCGCAGCAGCCCCAAAACCAGCCACCTCGGTGTACCTGGCAGAACGGGGTGAGGCTATTGGGGCGGCTTCGCCACCCAGTGCGGGGCAAGCCCGCTCGCCACAAGGGGTGTGTTCACTCTCCAGCGATCAAAGGTCAAACCGATCAATCGCGCGCCGCCGCTCGTTGTCATCACGCACATCGTAGCTGGCGGTGGTCTGGATATTGGTGTGATGCGCCAGTTTCTGTGCAATCGACAAGTCATGCTCCTCGATCACCCGGGTAATAAACGAGCGCCGGAAATCATGGGGCATGATTTTCACACCCACCTGTTCGCCGCGTTGGCGGGCGATGTAGTAAATGGCATGTTTGGTAATGCGTTCGCGGGTGATATGGCTGCCTCGGCGGATGCGGTTGAACAGGAAATTATCGTCCTGTTCCCCTTCCTTCAAGTGCTCGCGGCGAAATTCCAGCCAGGCCTGCAACTTGGCAAACGCCCAGGCCGGCGCGTACTTGATCAACTCTTTATTGCCCTTGCCCATCACCCGCAGGCTGCGCTCTGCAAAGTTGACCTGGGCCAGGTCGAGGTTGACCGATTCTGACTTGCGCATCCCCGAGCCATACAGGATCCCGATGACTGCCGCATCCCGCAGCCCTTGCGGCCTTGGGTCGGCGGCGCAGACGTCCATCAATTCGCGGATCAAGGTGCGACGCAGGTTACGCCCCTGGCTCAAGCGCGTGCCGGAGGTGGCTTTGACCGAGCGCATCTTCAGCAAGTGTTCCTGGCTGATCAGGCTGGTGCGCCAGGCTTCGTTCATCACCCCGCGCACCGCGTTGACATACAGCGACGATGTGTTGGGCGCATACCCGTCTTCACGCAGCACGGCGACCAAAGCCATCACGTGCTCCGGTTGCAGCAGGTGCCAGTCGATATCTTCGAGGTTGATCTCTTCGAAACCCAGGCGGTCGGCCGCATCCTGCAGCACGTAGCGCATGGTCAGTTGGCTAGAGGGCGCCAGGCGCGCGAGATACAGGGTCAGGGGATTGCGGGAAATCTCGGTCAAAATAGATCAGCCTTGAGATTAAATATCGAGACTAAGCCTATGTTTAATCTCGGTATTTAGTGGTTTGGCGAGCGCCGAGTCTAACGCAGGTCGGCGCCGCATACCAAACTAGGGCTCATCCTCTGCGGGTGCCGGGCTTTGCTGCTGGCCCCAGTCCACGTCCTGTTTTTGCATCAGCGCAAACCACTGCCGGCGCATGAAAGCCAACAGCGTGGCGGGCGCCTTGGCGAAGTCATGCTCGTCGTTGTAGCAGCCTGGCAATGGCAGGTCGGTGCCCTGCTCCTTGTACTGACTGACCAACGCCTGCTGCCCGGCAACGCTGCAATCGGTGGGCAGCGGCATACCGCGCAGCGCACCGGCTTCTTCGTCCCACCAACTGGCTCCGTAACGGTCTACACCACGCAGCCCGTATTTGTGCGACTTGCCGATGTGCATGATCAGCTTGAACTCCCGGGGGCTGACATCGCTGGTGCAGGTACGCGAGTAGCCCACGGTCACCTGGCTCAGGCCGTCATCCAGCAGGTCGGTGACGCGGGTCGCGGCGTTATCAAAGTGCAGGCTGGCGTCGAATTCGCAGCGCTGCACATCGTCATGCAGCATCCACAGGCGCTTGGGGCGATCCCCCTCCAACAGGTACTGGGCGGCGTAGATCGACGCCGACTGCGTCCCGTCGTCATCACGCTCGCCGGCTTCCTGTTCAGCCAACACCAGCAGGTTACGGCCCTGGCGATCATCCCAGCTATACGCGGCCACCTGCTTGCCCCGGACCTCGATCCCGAGCGGAACCTGGCTCAGCGGCGTCAGCTTCATTTCCTCGGCCGCCACAGCTGCATGGGCCGCCCCGAGCGCCATCACCATCAAGACCGGCCGTAACTGGCCGCGTAAAAACTGCACGCTATTCATCCGACTACCCAGGCAAGAGATCGCTTACTTTACCGGGACTTGCAGGGGGATGCAGAGAAGATTCGTCAGGCGGGACTGAGTGCAAACCCGGTTAATTCACCGTACATACGCACTAAAGCACTTACAGACTGGGACTACAGCGCAAACAGTTATCGTTTGTCTGGGTTCTTTATTGTCTAGCTGAACACTCGCTGTCTGCCCAACAAATAAACGAGTTTTTCATCCGCCTTTCATATTCGCTGGACACATTTGCGCTTAATCTTGGCCGCAGTACTTGGTGCAAACCGCGTTTTGCTGACTAACCCTTTGATAATGCTTTACCTTTGGTCGTTATGGGCTTTACTCAGGATGGCTATGCACACGGCTGTTTTTTATTCAGTTGCCCGCACTTTCATCCGCTGTTTGTTGTCATCTCTACGCTTGAAGTTGCTCTAAAACCGAGGTCATGAATCTTTGAAACCCTACCCTATTCATTGCGTGTCGATCGTTATCCCGGTCTACAACGAAGAACAGAGCCTGCCCGAACTGTTGCGCCGTACCCGTGCTGCGTGTAAGCAGTTGGCCTACGAATACGAAATCATCCTGGTGGACGACGGCAGCCGCGACAGTTCCGCGCAATTGCTGGAAGACGCGGCAGGTGAACCAGGCAGCCATGTGGTGGCCGTGATCCTGAACCGCAACTACGGCCAGCATGCGGCAATCATGGCCGGTTTCGAGCAATGCCGGGGCGAGGTGGTGATTACCCTCGACGCCGACCTGCAAAACCCGCCCGAAGAGATCCCACGCCTGGTCGAGCAAGCCGCGTTGGGCTACGACGTGGTTGCCACCGTGCGCAACAACCGCCAGGACTCGGCCTTCCGCCGCTGGCCTTCGCGCCTGATCAACCTGGCCGTGCAACGCTCCACCGGCGTGGCCATGAGCGATTACGGCTGCATGCTGCGCGCTTACCGGCGCACCATTGTCGACGCCATGCTCGCCTGCCGTGAGCGCAGCACCTTTATCCCGATCCTGGCCAACGGTTTTGCGCGCCACACCACCGAGATCCCGGTGCACCACGCCGAGCGCGAACACGGCGAATCCAAGTACAGCGCCATGCGCCTGATCAGCCTGATGTTCGACTTGCTGACCTGCATGACCACCACGCCCCTGCGCCTGCTGTCCATCGTCGGCTTCAGCCTGGCGGCCCTGGGCATGCTGTTTGCGTTCGCCCTGATCGTCATGCGCCTGGCCTTTGGTGCCGATTGGGCCGGTGATGGCCTGTTCGTGCTGTTCGCCGTGCTGTTTGTGTTTACCGGCGGCCAGTTCATCGGCATGGGCCTGTTGGGCGAGTACCTGGGGCGCATGTACAGCGATGTGCGCGCGCGCCCACGCTTCTTTATTGAAAAGGTGCTGCGCAACGAGCCAGCAGCGCCCGCGCCGGTGGTCATCGTCGATGGCCTGCCCTCTTCCCAGCCTTCCACTTCACCTTCCAATCAGGTTCCGTCATGAGTTCAAAAGCTGTTGTCTTCGCTTACCACGACATTGGCTGTGCAGGCATTGAAGCCCTGCTCGCTGCGGGTTACGACATTGCTGCAGTGTTCACCCATGCCGACGACCCCAAGGAAAACACCTTCTACGGCTCGGTCGCCCAGCTGTGCGCACGCCACGGCATCCCGGTGCACGCGCCGGAAGACGCCAACCACCCCCTGTGGGTCGAGCGTGTCGCCAAGCTGAACCCGGATTTCATCTTCTCGTTCTACTACCGCAACCTGCTGGGCGAGGCACTGCTGGCCACCGCGCGCCAGGGCGCATTCAACCTGCACGGTTCCCTGCTGCCCAAGTACCGTGGCCGCGCGCCGGCCAATTGGGTGCTGGTCAACGGTGAAACCGAAACCGGCGTGACCCTGCACCGCATGGTCAAGCGTGCCGATGCCGGCGCGATCCTCGCCCAGCAAAAGGTCATGATCGAACGCAGCGACACCGGCCTGACGCTCCACGCCAAGTTGCGCGAGGCCGCCACCCAGCTGCTGCGCGATGCGCTGCCGCAACTGGCCAAGGGCACGTTGAGCGAAACTGCCCAGGACGAAAGCCAGGCTACCTGCTTCGGCCGCCGCACCGCGGCAGACGGCAAGCTGGTGTGGAGCAAGCCTGCTGAGGCGCTGTACAACCTGGTACGCGCCGTGACCCAGCCCTACCCCGGCGCCTTCTGTGCCGTGGGCGAGCACAAGCTGATCGTGTGGCAAGCCGAGGTGGTCAAGGGCAACGAAGGCCAGGCGCCCGGTCGCGTGATCAGCGTCAACCCGCTGCGCATTGCCTGCGGTGAAGACTCCCTGGTGATCAACTTCGGCCAGCGCAACGACCACGGCCTGTACCTCACAGGCCCGGCCCTGGCCGATGAGCTGGGGCTGGTGGATGGCTCGGTGCTGCGTGGCGCCGAGTCGGGCCGCAAGCCACGGCGGACCCGTGTGCTGATCCTGGGTGTCAACGGTTTTATCGGCAACCACCTGTCCGAGCGCCTGTTGCGCGATGATCGCTACGAAGTCTACGGCCTGGATATTGGCTCTGACGCTATCGAACGCCTGCGCAGCCATCCCAACTTCCATTATGTGGAAGGCGATATCAGCATTCACTCCGAGTGGATCGAATACCACATCAAGAAGTGCGACGTGGTCCTGCCGCTGGTGGCCATCGCCACGCCAATCGAATACACCCGCAACCCGTTGCGCGTGTTCGAGCTGGATTTCGAAGAAAACCTCAAGCTGGTGCGCTACTGCGTCAAGTACAACAAGCGCGTGATCTTCCCATCGACCTCCGAAGTCTATGGCATGTGCCAGGACCAGAATTTTGACGAAGACACCTCCAACCTGGTGGTGGGGCCGATCAACAAGCAGCGCTGGATCTACTCGGTATCCAAGCAACTGCTGGACCGGGTGATCTGGGCCTATGGCGCCAAGGGCCTGAATTTCACCCTGTTCCGCCCGTTCAACTGGATGGGCCCGCGCCTGGATCGCCTCGACTCGGCGCGTATCGGCAGCTCCCGGGCGATCACTCAGTTGATCCTCAACCTGGTGGAAGGTACGCCAATCCGCCTGTTTGACGGTGGCGAGCAAAAACGCTGCTTCACCGATATCGCCGACGGCATCGAGGCCCTGGCGCGGATCATCGACAACGATAACGACGCTTGCAACGGCCAGATCATCAACATCGGCAACCCGGACAACGAAGCCAGCATCCGCCAGTTGGGCGAAGAGCTGCTGCGCCAGTTCGAGGCTCACCCATTGCGTGGCAACTTCCCACCGTTCGCGGGTTTTCGCGAAGTGGAAAGCAAGGCGTTCTACGGCGCCGGGTATCAGGACGTGGCGCACCGCAAGCCAAGTATTGCCAACGCCAAGCGCCTGCTGAACTGGGAGCCGAGCGTGGAGATGAGCGAAACCATCGGCAACACCCTGGATTTCTTCCTGCGTGAAGCGATGCTGGAAATCGCCCAGTCCAGCGAAGCAGGCAAATAATGAAGGCAGGTCTGCGCATTGACGTCGACACCTACCGAGGCACCCGCGATGGGGTGCCAAGGTTGCTGGAGTTGCTGGATGAGGCCGGCATCAAGGCGACGTTTTTCTTCAGTGTCGGCCCGGACAATATGGGCCGGCATCTGTGGCGCCTGATCCGCCCGCAGTTCCTGTGGAAGATGCTGCGCTCCAACGCGGCCGGGCTGTACGGCTGGGACATCCTGCTGGCCGGCACCGCCTGGCCGGGCAAGCCGATTGGCCGCGACCTGGGGCATTTGATGCGCCAGGCCAGGGCCGCCGGCCACGAAGTGGGCCTGCACGCCTGGGATCACCATGGCTGGCAGGCCAATGCCGGCCGTTGGAGCAACGCGCAACTGGTGGAACAGATGCGCCGTGGGCTCGACACCCTGAGCGACATTCTTGGCCAGCCCGTGGACTGTTCCGCCGCCGCCGGCTGGCGCGCCGACGAGCGTGTGGTGCAGGCCAAGCAAGGCTTTGGCCTGCGCTACAACAGCGATTGTCGCGGCACCAGCGTGTTTCGCCCGACGCTCGCCGACGGCAGTGCCGGCACCCCACAGATCCCGGTGGACTTGCCGACCTTCGACGAAGTGGTCGGGCCACAGGTCGCGGCCAAGGACTTCAACGGCTTTATTCTTGATCGGTTCACCGAATCGACACTCAACGTCTATACGATCCACGCAGAAGTAGAAGGGATTCTGATGGCTAATGAGTTTCGCAAGTTGCTTGCCCAGGCACGGCAGCGCGGCATTCAATTCCAGCCCTTGGGCAACTTGTTGCCGGCCGATCCGGCGAGCCTGCCCCAGGCGCATCTGACACGCGGCGTACTCGGCGGCCGCGAAGGCTGGCTGGGAGTGCAAAAGGCATGATCCGACGTTGGGCGCTGCCCCTGCTCCTGTTGGTCTTCGGCCTGTGTTACCTGTTGCCGATGGCCACCCATGGCCTGTGGATTCCGGATGAAAGCCGCTACGCGCAGATCAGCCAGGAAATGCTGCTGACGGGCAAATGGGCGTCCCCGCACTTTATGGGCCTGCGTTACTTCGAAAAACCGGCGGCCGGTTACTGGATGATCGCCCTGGGCCAGGCCGTGTTCGGGCAGAACCTGTTCGGTGTGCGTGTGGCCTCGGCGCTGGCCACGGGCTTGAGCATCCTGTTGGTGTACTTCATGGCCCAGCGCCTGTGGAACGATCCACGCAAGAGCCTGGCCAGCGCTGTGCTGTACATGAGTTTTGTCAGCGTGGCGATGTCCGGTGGCTACGCCAACCTCGACCCGCAGTTCAGCTTCTGGGTCAACCTCAGCGGCGTGGCGCTGTGGCTGTGTATCGACAGCCACGGCCGGCGCGCCCGCCTGGGCGCCTGGGCATTGCTGGGACTGGCCTGCGCCATGGGCTTCATGACCAAGGGCTTTCTGGCGTGGCTGCTGCCGGTGCTGGTCGCCCTGCCCTACATGGTCTGGCAAAAACGCTTTCGTGAGTTGCTGACCTATGGCGTGGTCGCGGTGGTGGTGGCAATTGTGGTCAGCCTGCCCTGGGCGCTGATGGTGCATGCCCAGGAACCGGACTACTGGAACTTCTTTTTCTGGCACGAACACATCCAGCGTTTTGCCGGTGAAGATGCCCAGCACGAGGAGGCCTGGTGGTACTACTTGCCGTTGCTGGCCGCGTTCAGCCTACCGTGGCTGGCGCTGTTGCCCTCCACCCTGAAGCAGGCGTGGCAGCAAAAGCGTACGCACAAGACCGGCTTCCTATTGTTGTGGCTGCTGATGCCCCTGGCGTTTTTCAGCCTGAGCAAGGGCAAGCTGCCGGCTTACATCCTGCCGTGCCTGCTGCCTTTGGCATTGCTGATGGGCAACACCCTGGCGGACAAACTGGCCCAGGCCCGTGGCCGAGTGTTGCAAATCAACGGCGGGCTCAACCTGATCCTTGGCGTACTGGGCCTGCTGGCCATTGTGTATTTCCAGTTGAAGAAGCCGATTTTTGCCCACCAGCAGGAACTGCTGAGCCTGGTGCTGGTGTTTATCGTGCTGTTGGGCTGGATCATCGCCAACCTGCTACAGGTGGCTCGCCCGTTGCGCCTGTGGGCGGCGCCTGCCCTGGGCAGTTGGTTGCTGGTGGCCCTGGTGCCGGCGGCGTTGCCGCACTCGGTGGTTTATAACAAGACCCCGGACCAGTTCATCATTGACCACGTCGAAGAGCTGGCAGGCACCCAACGCTTGCTGAGCAACGACCTGGGCGCCGCCTCGTCCCTGGCGTGGCGGCTCAAGCGCCCGGACGTGACGCTGTACGACACCCTGGGCGAAGTCAAATATGGCCTTGCCTACGCCGATGCGGCCAATCGCCGGGTCGACACCACGCAAGTCCAGCAATGGATGACCGAGGCCCGCAAACAGGGCTCGGTGGGCGTGGTGATGCGCGTCAAGGGCGAGAGTGAAGTACGCGAGGTCGAGTTGCTGCCCAAAGATGGCAAGCGCTACGAGCAAGGCAACATGGTGATCCTGGTATTCCCACAGGTGGCGCCTTGATCACCCTGCTGCTGCTCCTGGCCGCGTGCCTGCTGACCTGCATGGGCCAGATCGCCCAAAAGTATGCCGTCGAAGGCTGGCGCGACCAGCCCGCGGGCTGGGCCTTGAAACTGCGCTCGCCCTGGCTGTGGCTGGCCCTGTTGTGCCTGGGCCTGGGCCTGCTGGTGTGGCTGCTGGTGCTGCAACGCCTGGAGGTGGGGATTGCCTACCCGATGCTCAGCCTGAATTTTGTCTTGATTACCCTGGTGGCGCGCTTTGTGTTCCATGAGCCGGTGGATCGCCGCCACTGGTTTGGCGTGGCCCTGGTGATGGCGGGCGTGCTGTTGCTGGGGGGCCAGGTATGAGCCGGTTACGTGGTTTTACCTTGGCGTTATCCAGCGTCGCGCTGGTGAGCGCTGCCCAGTTGGGCATGCGCTGGAGCATGACGCGCCTGCCCTTGCCCGCCGACTGGCTCACTGCACTCGGTAACGCCACGGTGGATCCGCTGGCGTTGGGCGTAGTGGTCATGGCGATTGTTGCCTATGCGCTGTCGATGCTCTGCTGGCTCGGCGCACTGCAGTACTTGCCCCTGGGGCGCGCCTATTCGTTGCTGAGTATCAGCTACGTGCTGGTGTACCTGTTGGCAGCCAGCCTGCCGGGCTTCAACGAACCCTTTTCCCTGTCGCGAACCTTGGGGGTGGCACTGGTCATCCTCGGCGTCTTGACAATCAACTCCCGTCGTATCGGCAACACAAGCCCCAGGAATGCCCCATGAAAATCAGCGTATTTGGTAGTGGTTACGTTGGCCTGGTACAGGCCACCGTATTGGCCGAGGTCGGTCACGATGTGATCTGCATGGACGTTGACGAAAACAAGGTGCGCCTGCTGCAACAGGGCCATGTGAGCATTTTCGAGCCGGGGCTTGCCAGCCTGGTGCGGGAAAACCTGGAAAACGGCCGGTTGACCTTTACCAGCCAGGAAAAACTCGCGGTCGAGCATGGCGAAGTGCTGTTTATTGCGGTCGGCACACCTTCGGACGAGGACGGTTCGGCCGATTTGAAGTACGTGCTGTCGGTGGGCGATGCGGTGGCCCGTCATCGCGTCGAACCGGTGATCCTGGTGGAGAAGTCCACGGTCCCGGTGGGTACCGGCGACACCTTGCGCGCGCACATCGACAAGGCGTTGGCCGGGCGCAGCCTGGTGTTCGATATTGTCTCCAACCCGGAATTCCTCAAGGAAGGCTCTGCCGTGGCCGACTGCCGCCGCCCCGACCGGATCATCATCGGCTGCGAGCGCGAAGAGGTGCGCGAGGTAATGCGCGACTTGTACGCGCCGTTCAACCGCAACCATGACCGCATCATCTTCATGGATGTGCGTAGTGCCGAGCTGACCAAATACGCCGCCAACTGCATGCTGGCCACGAAAATCAGCTTTATCAACCAGATCGCCGAACTGGCCGAGCACCTGGGCGCCGATATCGAGTCGGTGCGCCTGGGCATCGGTGCCGATTCGCGGATCGGCTACCACTTTATCTACCCTGGCTGCGGCTACGGTGGCTCGTGCTTCCCCAAGGACATGCGCGCGCTGATCCACAGCGCCCGCCAAGCCAATTGCTCGAGTGATTTGCTCGAAGCGGTGGAAGCCATCAACCAGCGGCAGAAAAGCAAACTGTTCGAACGGATCCGCGCGTTCTACAAAGGCGACCTGCGCGGCAAGACCTTCGCCTTGTGGGGCCTGGCGTTCAAGCCCAACACCGACGACATGCGCGACGCACCGAGCCGGGTGCTGATGGAGTCACTATGGGCCGCCGGCGCCAACGTGCGGGCCTTCGACCCCGAGGCCATGCAGGAAACCCAGAGGCTATACGGCGATGACCCGCGCCTGATGCTGATGGGCACCCCGGAATCAACCCTGGGCGGGGCCGACGCCTTGATCATCTGCACCGAGTGGCAGCAATTCAAGGCGCCGGACTTCGACCTGCTGCACGCACGCCTCAAGGCACCGGTGATCTTTGACGGGCGCAACCTGTATGACGCCGAGCGCCTGGCGCGCAAGGGCTTCCATTACTTCCCCATGGGCCGTGGGCAATCCTGCGACCTGCCGATCCCCCAGCAACAGTGGCTGCCACGGTTGCTGGAGGCCTGAGGCGTGGACAACATGCTCGGCGCAACCTTGCGCCGCCAGTCCTGGGGTATAGGGCTGCTGGCGCTGCTGCTGTTTATCGCCGGCAACTGGGACCATGCAATTATCGGTTTCGACTCGCGCTTTGTGCTGTTCGCCCAGGAAATGCTGCGCCATGGGCCGGGATTTTTCCCCTCGACCTATGGCCAGCCGTATGCCGACTACCTGTCGACCTCAACCTTGTTGACCTGGCTGTTGTCGCTGCCCCTGGGGCGCGTCACCAGCCTCAGCGCCTGGCTGCCGACGGCCATTGCGTCGGCAGTGATCGTCGCCCTGGTCTACCGCCTGACCGCGCCCTACTCGCGGCGCTGGGCGTTGCTGAGTGTTGCGTTGCTGTTGCTGAGCAGTACGTTTATCAGCGAAACCCGCTCGGTGTCCCTGGACCAGATGTTGGCGGCGGTGACGCTGGCAGTGTTTTACCTGGGCTACGCCCACGATCACTTCGCCAGCCCCCGGCGCCTGCCGTGGCTATTGCTCCTGTTATTGCTCGGCTTTGCGATTCGCGGGCCCATCGGCCTGGTGATCCCTGCCGGCGTGTTGTGCAGCTTTTACCTGCTCAATCGCCAGTGGCGCCCGTTGTTCAGCTTCGGCCTGCTGGCCCTGGCGTTGCTGGTGGCCTGCATAGGGTTGCTGTTGTTGCTGGCCAAGGTCAGTGGCGGCGAGGCCTTTATGCAGGACGTGATCCGCATGCAGTTCCTCGGGCGCATGGATGGCCGCGAAGGATCAAGCAGCGTGTTGTATTACTTCACCAGCTCCCTGGGCAACTACGCCCTGGCATACCCGTTGGCCCTGCTGGCGCTGCTTGCGGTGCTGCTCAATGGCCGGCGTATGTCTGACAGTGGTTGGCAGTTGCTGCTGGGCTGTACGGCGGCGGGCTTGATCGTGATGCTCGGCCTGTCGATCCCCGAGGCGAAGAAAGCCCGCTATCTGTTGCCCATGATGCCCATGGTGGCGATCATCGCCGCGTACCCGTTCCATCGGGCAGATGGCCGCCTGTTCAAGGCGCTGCGAGGCTTGATGCTGGTGTTATGGGCAGTGAGCCCGGGGCTGTTGATGGGGGCGCTAGTGGTGGCGCGCCATCGCTTTGGTGCGCAGTTGGAGCATTTCCAGGGCGTGGTTGGCCTGCTGATTGGCTTGCAGGTCGTTGTCGCCGGGATGCTCCTCAAGTGGCACTGGCGCCCGGTCGGGCCGGCGTTTTGCGCGGTGCTGGCGGTGTGGAGCGTATATATCCTGATGGTCGAACCCCTGGAACGGCGCCTGTATGACACCCGCACCTTTGCCCGCGAGGCTCATGCATTGATCCGGCAGCACCCGGCGCCCCTGGTATTGCATGGCCTGGGTAAAGACGCCAAGGCCATCAAATTCATGGTCAATGTGGAATGTGACCGGGTGCCATTGTTCACCCAAGCCCCTGGCGACCTGGCAGCAGTGCCCGTGCCGGCATGGCTGGTGATGGACAAGGCGGATTTCATGCGTCTGGGCGAGCCACGCTGGCATGGCATGACGCCGGTTCTCACTGGGCAGTTCGATAAAAACACCTATGTGTTGCTGCATCTGGGTACGGGTGACTGAGTGGGGGGCTTTTATCAAGAAAGCTCCTACGTTTGTATCCGTAAATACCGGTAGCGGCGCCTCTACCGGCCCTATGACCCCAGCGTTACACTCGCCGCACATTGCGCTATTTAGTTACCGCCTGCGTTCAAAAACACCCCTCAGAGGACCGCTGCCGTGCCTGACGAGTCATTGCCTATCGAGCCGGTACACGTCGGCTATATCCCCCTGCCCACCCTGGCTCGGCTAATGGGGCTGCGCGACGCCCTTGTCGCCCTCAAGGGGCCCTTGGCCAGCGACCCACGGTTGCGGGAAAGCGTGCAGCAGTCGCTGAACAGCAGCGCCAACCACGACCGCGTACTGGGCAAGGTGAGCCCGGGGCTTGAGCGGTTTTGATGCAAAATTACTGCACTTAAGCTGCATTAATATGCATTTGCGACAGTTTTGTTTGAACGGCACACTGCGCCGGTTCCTCCCCCAAATGTTGGAACTTTCGAAGGGCTTTGCGGCAAACCGCAAAGCCCTTTTTTTGCCCGATGTCACTCAGTTCTGCACAAACCTGCAGGTGTAGCTGAGCGGCATTGTTTTGTGATCGCCTTTCAAGATTGGACTGCCCCGCAATGCTCGCTCGCTGGTTACCCGCTGCCATCAACACCCGCCCCGCCGAATGGAGCCGTGCCGCCATCGGCATGGCCCTGGGCACTCTATTGACCGTATGGCTCTGCTCCCAGGTGTATGGCCTGGAAGTGGCCATGCACCTGTTGGGCCCGCTGGGCGCCTCCGCCGTGCTGTTATTTGCCGTGTCATCGGGTGCCCTCGCCCAACCGTGGTCGATCATTGGCAGCTACCTGTGCGCCACTGTGGTGGCTTTGCTGGTGGCCCGCGTATTGGGGCGCACCCTGGGCAGCGCCTGCCTCGCAGCAGGCATGGCCTTGATCCTGATGTGCTGGCTGCGCTGCCTGCACCCGCCTTCGGGGGGCCTGGCGATGACCCTGGTGCTGGCGGACCCGGCCACCATCGCCCTGGGCTGGCAGGAAGTCGCGCCGGTCATGTTGGGCGCCGCCACGTTGTTGCTCTCGGCCCTGGCCTATAACAACCTGACGCGCACCCGCTACCCCAAGGGCCCAGCCGAAGCGCCGGTCATGGTGCCGTCTGCGGCGCCGCAGGTAGATCCAAAAATCACCGCTGTGGACCTGGAGCAAGCGCTGGCGCAAATGGAGCAGTTTTTCGACGTCACCCCCACTGAGCTCGAAGAGCTGATCCATATCGCCGAAGACCACGCTCGCCGCCGCAGCATTGGCCAAGTACTGGCCAGTCGGGTCTAAGCACGCCTGCCCTGGTTTTTTATCGAACACCCCCTGCATAAATGCAAAGATGACCTGCAGGATTCCGGGTTGTACTGGGCAAATTTGCACTGGTACGATCCGGTGATGGTTCGTCCGCGAACATTTTGATAAAGAACAATAAAAGCAGGGAGTTACAGATGACTGCTCAGGCTCAGTCCCAGGCGACATGCAGCACCGAGTCCCCCCAGGACAGCGTCCTGGCCGAGGTACGCAACCATATCGGCCACCTGACCCTCAACCGCCCCGCCGGCCTCAACGCCATCACCCTGGACATGGTCCGCAGCCTGTCGGCGCATTTGCACGCCTGGGCCGCTGATCCCCAGGTGCACGCGGTGGTTCTGCGCGGCGCCGGTGAAAAGGCCTTCTGCGCCGGGGGCGATATCCGCTCGCTGTACGACAGTTTCAAGAGCGGCGACACGCTGCATGAAGCCTTCTTCGTCGAAGAATACGCCCTCGACCTGGCCATTCATCACTACCGCAAACCGGTCCTTGCCCTGATGGACGGCTTTGTCCTGGGCGGTGGCATGGGCCTGGTCCAGGGGGCCGACCTGCGGGTGGTGACCGAGCGCAGTCGCCTGGCCATGCCGGAAGTGGCCATCGGTTATTTCCCGGATGTAGGCGGCAGCTATTTCCTGCCGCGCATTCCCGGTGAGCTGGGGATTTACCTGGGCGTGACCGGGGTGCAGATCCGCGCAGCCGACGCCCTGTATTGCGGGCTCGCCGACTGGTACCTGGACAGCGCCAGGTTGGCCGAACTGGATCAGAAACTCGACCACCTGCAGTGGCAAGACTCACCGCTCAAGGATCTGCAAGGCCTGCTGGCCAAGCTTGCGGTGCGACAACTGCCGGATGCGCCGCTGGCGGCCCTGCGCCCGGCCATCGATCACTTCTTTGCCCAGCCGGACGTGCCGAGCATTGTCGAGCAGTTGCAGCAAGTGACCGTCGCCGACAGCCATGAATGGGCCGTGACTACCGCCCAGTTGATGCAGACTCGCTCGCCCTTGGCCATGGCCGTCACCCTGCAGATGCTGCGACGTGGCCGGCACCTGGCGCTGGAGGACTGCTTTGCTCTGGAACTGCACCTGGACCGCCAGTGGTTTGCCCGTGGCGACCTGATCGAAGGCGTGCGTGCGCTGTTGATCGACAAGGACAAATCCCCGCGCTGGAACCCGCCAACGTTAGCGGCACTGGACCAGAGCCACGTCGACAGCTTCTTCCAAGACTTCGCAAAGAGCGGGAGATAACTGATGCAAGATATTGAATTTACAGAAGAACAGGTAATGATTCGCGACATGGCGCGCGACTTTGCCCGTGGTGAAATCGCCCCCCATGCCCAGGCCTGGGAGAAAGCCGGCTGGATCGATGACGCCCTGGTGGCCAAGATGGGTGAACTGGGCCTGCTGGGTATGGTGGTGCCGGAAGAATGGGGTGGCACCTACGTCGACTACGTGGCCTACGCCTTGGCCGTGGAGGAGATTTCTGCGGGTGACGGTGCGGTAGGCGCGCTGATGAGTATCCATAATTCAGTGGGTTGCGGCCCTATCCTCAACTACGGCACACCCGCACAGAAAGAGACCTGGCTGGCCGAACTCGCCAGTGGCCAGGCCCTCGGTTGCTTCTGCCTGACCGAACCCCAGGCCGGTTCCGAAGCCCACAACTTGCGCACCCGCGCCGAACTGCGCGATGGCCAGTGGGTGATCAACGGCGCCAAACAGTTTGTCAGCAACGGCAAGCGCGCCAAGTTGGCAATCGTGTTTGCGGTCACCGACCCGGAGTTGGGCAAGAAAGGTATTTCGGCGTTCCTGGTGCCCACTGATACGCCCGGCTTTACCGTGGACCGCACGGAACACAAGATGGGCATCCGCGCCTCCGACACCTGCGCGGTGACCCTCAACCAGTGCAGCATCCCCGAAGCCAACCTGCTGGGCGAACGCGGCAAGGGCCTGGCCATTGCCCTCTCCAACCTGGAAGGTGGGCGCATCGGCATCGCCGCCCAGGCCCTGGGCATCGCTCGCGCGGCCTTTGAAGCCGCGTTGGCCTACGCCCGTGACCGGGTGCAGTTTGACAAGGCCATTATTGAGCACCAGAGCGTGGCCAACCTGCTGGCCGACATGCAGACCCGCCTCAATGCCGCGCGCCTGCTGATCCTGCATGCCGCCCGTTTGCGCAGTGCCGGCAAGCCGTGCCTGTCCGAAGCGTCCCAGGCCAAGCTGTTCGCTTCGGAAATGGCCGAGAAGGTCTGTTCTTCGGCCATGCAGATCCATGGTGGCTATGGCTACCTGGAAGACTATCCGGTGGAACGCTACTACCGCGATGCGCGGATCACCCAGATCTATGAGGGAACCAGTGAGATCCAACGGCTGGTGATTGCCCGGGAATTGAAGAACTATCAGATCTGATCAAAAGTGATGATTGTTCTCTTGATCGGGAACATTCATCACTCAGTAGGCCTTTGATTAATTTCTGACATCGAAACTCACAAACGCTTCTAGAGTTTGTGTTCCACGCTTGGCGATAATTTGCAAGGCTCCGTGAGCACGTTTCCCATCTTCATCAAATGTGATAATGATCCCGCCATCTGTCACCTTCCATAAAAGTTCTCCACGCGGCGGGGAATAGCTCAGGCTGGTGATTTCACTCCCTCCAAATTTATAGGAGCCCGAAGGCGTTCCCGGCGTTAAATCTGCTGCGATAATTGTACTTTTCTCTGATTCCCCCTGTATGCCCATTACTTGGAGGGCTGAACGACTGTTGACGTAATTAACGCTATTCGACCTGAAGTAGTAGCTGCTCTTAGAATCAGAATCACTGATTGAAATGTCACCCTCCATCCTTCCAGTCGATTTAACGTCACCGTTCTTAATTTCTACGCGCGCGTCACTAGGCATTTTCTTCACCATTTCATGATTGCTAAGTTAATGGGAGGAGCCTGATCATTAGAGAGCGAAACTCAAAAAAAAGAACCTGTCAGATATAACAGTCTAAACGGGGCATTTTTAATTTCGGCTTACTCACACAGGCTTCAATCGGCGACACATCTTTGCGCGCACTGTCGCCAAGTACGACTATTCTGACAGCTCCTAATGCTCCGTCTCACCACACAGGAGGTGTGTCATGAACGCTGTCGAGCACCAGGCCCACGTCAGGCAGATTAGCCAGGAACGCTATATCCAAGCCCCCATCGAAGCCGTCTACGACTACGTCACCCAACCGGACCGCTGGCACGAATGGCACCCCACATCCCTGAGCGCCGACACCGGCACCAGCGGCTCGCTGCCTGCCGGCCAGCGGTTTACCGAGATGATCGACTTGCTCGGGGTGCGTGTGCCCATGAGCTACCGGGTGCAGATTGCCGAGCCGCCGCGGGAGTTCAAGACGGTTTTTACCTCGCTCGCGGTAGATGGCTGCATTCACTACTATCTAAAACCTCGCGGCAGCGGCACCTTGTTCACTCGCGTGTTCAGCTACGAGACCGAACTGAAGCTCAACACCTTGGAAGCGCGCATGGTAGAGCTGTCGAATCAGGCCATGGACCAGCTCAAGCAGCGCCTGGAATCATCCTGAACTGACAAATTTGTCATCTTCCTCTCAGTTTGCTGAAAGCTGCGGACGATAAGCTTCGGGGTTGTGGCGTGCTCGTATAATTTCGAAACATAACCACCTCACCTGATTCGTAAAAGCGCGGACAATGCGCCCTCTTTGCGCACTCCGTAACCCATGGGACCTGTCGATGAAAACCACCCTGCGCCTGACTTTACTGTCCGCCCTGTTCATGACCACCCTGGCCCAGGCCGCCGAACTGATCCCGATTGACGTGCACCGTGATGCCAATTGCGGCTGCTGCAAAAAATGGATCAGCCACCTCGAAAGCAACGGCTTCAAGGTCAACGACCATGTTGAAGCCGACATGAGCTCGGTCAAACAGCGGCTGGGCGTAGCACCCCGCCTGGCGTCTTGCCATACCGCCGTGATCGACGGCAAATTCGTCGAAGGCCACGTACCCGCCGATCAGGTACTGGCCCTGCGCAAACGTGATGACCTGCTGGGCATCGCCGCACCGGGCATGCCCATGGGCTCGCCAGGCATGGAAATGGATGGGATGAGCGACGCCTATCAAGTCATTGGCCTGACCCGTGCCGGCAAAGATGTGGTGGTAGCCGAATACCCGGCTCACTGAGCAATGCTTGCAGGCTATGCGGGGCTGTTTTTCAGCGCGTTTGGGGCGGCCACTCTGTTGCCGCTGCAATCGGAAGCAGTGCTGGTCGCGCTGCTGCTCAATGACAGCTACTCGGTAGGGCTGCTGCTGGGGATCGCGACCCTGGGCAACGTGTTGGGCTCCTGGGTCAACTGGTTACTAGGCCGCTCGGTGGAACTGTTCAAGGACCGTCGCTGGTTTCCAGTGAGCGCCGCGCAGCTGGAGAAGTCCCGTCGCCACTATCGACGCTGGGGGCATTGGTCACTGCTGCTCAGTTGGCTGCCGATCATTGGCGATCCACTGACCCTGGTGGCTGGGGTGATGAAGGAGCCGCTGTGGCGGTTTTTGTTAATCGTCAGCCTGGCCAAGGCGGCTCGTTATGCCGTGGTGGCAATGCTGACGCTGCACTGGATGTAACAGGTTAATCCCCGCTTAATCCACCCGCCACAGCATCCGGGAGCATCGCCCCTGGAGCTTTCTCATGCCATTGACACGCTCGTTTGTCCTTACCGGTCTGCTGGCCGCTTGCGCCCTGCCTGCCTTGGCAGCCACGCAAAGCCCAAGCTATGGCCCGCAGTTGCAAGGGTTCCAGTACCCCTATCCGGTGGAACATTTCGACTTCCAGTCCCAGGGCCAATCCGTGCAAATGGGTTATATGGACGTGCCCGCCAAAAGCCCTGCCAATGGCCGCAATGTGGTGTTGATGCACGGCAAGAACTTCTGCGGCGCGACCTGGGAGGCGTCGATCAAGGCCCTGAGCGAAGCCGGCTACCGGGTGATCGCGCCGGACCAGATCGGCTTCTGCACCTCCAGCAAGCCTGAGCACTATCAGTACAGCTTCCAGCAGTTGGCAATCAACACTCATCAGTTGCTGCAAAAGCTCGGTATCTCCACGGCCACCCTTGTTGGCCATTCCACCGGTGGCATGCTGGCTACCCGCTACGCCCTGCTCTACCCCACGCAAACCGAGCAACTGGCGCTGGTCAACCCGATCGGCCTGGAGGACTGGAAAGCCCTGGGCGTGCCCTATCGCAGCGTCGACCAATGGTATGAGCGCGAGTTGAAACTGAATGCCGACGGCGTGCGTGATTATGAGCGCAAGACCTACTACGACGGGCGCTGGAAGCCGGAATACGAGCGCTGGGTCGACATGCTTGTCGGCTTGAACCAGGGCCCTGGCCACAAACGGGTGGCGTGGAACTCGGCGTTGATTTACGACATGATCTTCACCCAGCCGGTGTACTACGAGTTCAAGGACCTGCAGATGCCCACCCTGCTGCTGATTGGTACGTCTGATATCACCGCCATCGGGAGTGATAACGCACCGCCCGAGGTCAAGGCCAGGATCGGCCGCTACAACGAACTGGGCAAGCAGGTGGCCAAGCTCATTCCCCATTCAACGCTGGTGGAGTTCCCAGGCCTGGGCCATGCCCCGCAGATGGAAGAACCCGCGCGCTTTCACCAGGCGCTGTTGCAAGGACTCAAGGCGCTCTAATTCCACTTAACCCGAGGCAGGTGTGTATGTCAGTACAGATCGCAGTCATTGACGATTGGCAAAATGTGGCACGTGGCGTTGTGGATTGGTCCGCCCTGCAAGCGATCGGCAAGGTGCACTTCCTGCATGACTATCCCGCCGACACCGCGACCCTGATCGAGCGTTTGCAGGGTTTTGAGGTGATTTGCCTGATGCGTGAGCGCACAACCTTCGACAAGGCGCTGTTGCAGGGGCTGCCGGCCCTTAAATTGCTGGTTACCGGCGGCATGCGCAATGCCTCCATCGACCTTGTCGCCGCCAAGGCCCTGGGCATCCAGGTGTGCGGTACCGACAGCTACAAACACGCGGCGCCCGAGCTGACCTGGGCATTGATCATGGCATCCACCCGCAATCTGCTGGCCGAAGCGAACTCCCTGCGCGCCGGCCAGTGGCAGCAAGGGCTGGGCGGCGATCTGCATGGCAAGACCCTGGGCATCCTCGGGTTGGGCAGCATCGGCCAGCGGGTGGCGCAGTTTGGCCAGGTGTTTGGTATGTCGGTGATCGCGTGGAGTGAAAACCTCACCGCAGAGCGAGCCGCCGCAGTGGGTGTGACCTGGGTCAGCAAGCGCGAACTGTTCGAGCAGGCCGATGTACTGTCGATTCACTTGGTACTCAGCGAACGCAGCCGTGGCCTGGTGGATGCCCAGGCCCTGGGCTGGATGAAACCCGATGCGCGACTGGTCAACACCGCACGGGGGCCGATCGTCGATGAGGCGGCGTTGGTCGATGCGCTGCGCCATGGGCGATTGGCGGGCGCGGCCCTGGATGTGTTCGGCCAGGAGCCGTTGCCGGTCGATCACCCGTTTCGCCATCTGCCCAATGTCCTGGCGACGCCCCATGTGGGTTATGTCAGCGAGCAGAACTACCGGCAGTTCTATGGGCAGATGATCGAAGACATCCAGGCGTGGGCCAGTGGGCAGACCTTGCGCAGCCTTATCTGATTATTTACTTCACGTATTGCGTATAAAGCATTGATCTATATAGATATCAACTCTTAACAAATCACTTTAAGTAGCCGGCTGCACTCCTATCGAGCAGCCCAGCCCCGACGCCCCACAAAAAGGCACTCGCCCCGTAGGAGCCGGCTTGCCGGCGATGAGGCCCTGGGCAACGCGGCATTTCTCAAGGCCGCCATCGCCGGCAAGCCAGCTTCTACAAGGGGAGCGCCTGGCTGAAAAATATAATTGTCCTACAAAATTTTCCTACAACCCTTGCAGGCTCTGGGCTCTGTCCTAGACTCATGACCGATGGGTCACGATCAGAACAAAAGCCCCCGCAATAAATCGAAACTTTCCAACTCTGCCGTAGGTCAGGTTTAAGGTAGGACGCACGCCACCGGCGCCAGCCGGACGTCCGCCCATCCAATCTATTTATCAGTTCGGTGCAATTGGCATAAGCCTTGCCAGTCTGTGCAGTGCTAGTGCGCGTGACCGCAGGACGCGGTTGACTTTCGCTGAGGGCGCCAGGCCCTCAGCTGACCAACACATGGGAGAGAATAATTATGATCAGTGCCGCTTCGGGAATTCAGGGACAGCGTTTCAGTCAGCCGGTCGATGGGCCAACCGCCTTGGTTGACCTTCCCGGCGCAGTGCGGCCGGTCTCGTCTCAAAACCCCAATCGCAAGAAAGTCCTGTTTGTGACCTCGGAACTGGCCGACCTGGTGAAAACCGGTGGCCTGGGAGATGTGTCCGCCGCCTTGCCCCGTGCCATGGCGCACCTGCACGATGTACGGGTGTTGATTCCCGGCTACCGCCAGGTGCTCGACAGCGACAACCCGATCCATATCATCGGCGAACTGGGCGGCCATGCCGCGCTGCCGCCGTGCAAGATCGGGCGCATGGACCTCAAGGATGGCCTGGTCATCTATGTACTGATCTGCCCCGAACTGTACGAGCGTGAAGGCACGCCCTATGGCGCCAACAACGGTCGCGACTGGCCTGACAACCATATCCGCTTCGCCCGCCTGGGCCTGGCCGCCGCCGATATTGCCGCCAACCTCGCGCAAATCCACTGGTGCCCGGACCTGGTGCACGCCCATGACTGGCCGGCTGGCCTGGCGCCAGCCTATATGCACTGGCGTGGGTCACGCACCCCCACCCTGTTCACCATTCATAACCTGGCTTACCAGGGTGTGGTGAGCCTGGCCTCGTGCCCGGAGCTAGGGATTCCCGAACATGCCTTGCAACAGGAGGGCATGGAGTTCTACGGCAAGATGTCCTTCCTCAAGGCCGGCATGGCTTATTCCAGCCATATCACCACGGTCAGCGCCACCTACGCCCGGGAGATCACCACCCCCGAGTTCGGTTGCGGCCTGGATGGCTTCCTTGCCAGCAAGACCCAGCAAGGCCTGCTCAGTGGTATTCCCAACGGCATCGATGAAAGCTGGGAGTCGTCCACCGACCCGCACCTGGATCACCCGTTCAATATCGGCGATTGGCAAGGCAAGGCGGTCAACGCCAGCCACGTGCGCAAGTTGTTCGGCCTGGACGAGTCCACCGGCCCCCTGTTCGCCGTAGTGTCGCGCCTGGTGTACCAGAAAGGCCTGGACCTGACGGAAGCGGTCGCCGGCTTTATCGTGGAAAACGGCGGGCAGATCGCAATTATCGGCCGTGGCGAGCCGGAAGAAGAACAGGCCATGCGCGCCCTGGCCCTGCGGTTCCCCGGGCGCATCGGGGTGCGGATCGGCTTCAACGAAACCGATGCCCGCCGCATGTTTGCCGGCAGCGACTTTTTGTTGATGCCCTCACGCTACGAGCCCTGCGGCCTGAGCCAGATGTACGCCCAGCGCTTCGGCTCGTTGCCGGTGGCGCGTAATACCGGCGGCCTGGCAGACACCATCGAAGACGGCGTGACCGGCTTTTTGTTCGACGAGTCCACCGTGCAGAGCTACGAAGCCGCCCTCGCCCGCGCCTTCAAGGTGTTTGCCTTCCCCGGCCTGCTCAACGCCATGCGCTGCAGGGCCATGGCCGCGCCGTTCAACTGGTGCCAGGCGGTGGAACCCTACGCCGAACTTTACGAACAACTGGTAGCGAAAGCGCTGGGAAAATCAGGGAAAGCATAAAGAGGTTGGGATAGATGCCGTTACGGACTCTGGAAACATGGCCCCACGGCGCGATCATGCAGGATGCGCAACATACCCGCTTCGCCCTGTGGGCGCCTGACGCGTCTGATGTCAGCGTCGAGCTGCACAATGGTCAGTCAGTGCCCATGCTGCCCCAGGCAGAGGGCTGGTTTGTCGCCCATGTACGCTGTGGGGCCGGCACCCGCTACCACTACACCATTGATGGTGAGCAGAAGGTGCCGGACCCTGCCTCACGCCTGCAACATGCCGACGTGCATGGCGACAGCGTGGTGGTCGATCCCCTGGCCTACCCTTGGCGCCACGCCACCTGGCAAGGCCGGCCCTGGCATGAAGCGGTGATCTACGAACTGCATGTGGGGATACTGGGTGGTTACGCCGCAGTGGAGCAGCACCTGCCACGCCTGGCAGAGTTGGGCGTTACCGCCATCGAGCTGATGCCCTTGGCCCAGTGCCCCGGCGAGCGCAACTGGGGCTACGACGGGGTCTTGCCCTACGCACCGCAGGCATCCCTGGGCACCCCCGAGCAGTTGCAACACCTGATCGACACGGCCCACGAGCATGGCCTGGCGGTGGTTCTCGATGTGGTCTACAACCACTTTGGCCCCGATGGCAATTACCTGGGCCAGTATGCCAAAGGCTTTTTCCGCGAAGACAGCCACACCCCCTGGGGCGCCGGGATCGACTTTCGCCGCCGCGAAGTGCGCGACTTCTTTATCGATAACGCCCTGATGTGGCTCAACGAATACCGCTTCGACGGCCTGCGCCTGGACGCGGTGCATGCCATCAACGAGCCGGCGTTCCTCAAGGAGCTGGCGCAACGGGTGCGTGAGCAGGTACAGCCCGGGCGCCACGTGTGGCTGGTACTGGAAAACGAATTCAACCAGGCCGACCTGTTACAGCAGGGCTTCGATGCGCAATGGAACGATGACGGGCATAACGCCCTGCATGTGCTGTTGACCGGCGAGACCGACGCCTACTACGCCGATTTTGCCGATGATCCCACCGCCAAACTCGCCCGCTGCCTGGGCGAAGGCTTTGTGTATCAGGGCGAGACCACCCGCCACGGCACACGGCGCGGCGAGCCCAGCGCTCATTTGCCGCCCAGCGCCTTTGTGCTGTTTTTGCAGAATCACGACCAGATCGGCAACCGCGCCCTCGGTGAGCGCCTGCACCAACTGTGTTCGCCCCAGGCGTTGCAGGCGGCGACCACGCTGTTATTGATGTCGCCGATGATCCCGCTGCTGTTCATGGGCGATGAAGTCAACGCCGAACAGCCGTTTCTGTTCTTCACCGACCATCACGGCGAACTGGCCGAGGCCGTGCGCGAAGGCCGACGCAATGAATTTGCTGACTTCGCCGCCTTCAGTGACCCCGCACGCCGCGCGCAGATTCCCGACCCCAACGCGCCGCAGACCTTTGAGCGCTCTATTCCGCAATTTACCCAGGCGCCGGCCGCGCTGTACCGCCAACTGCTGGGCTTGCGCCAACAGCATATCGTGCCCCACCTGCCCGGCAGCACTGCCCTCGGCGCGCAAATCCTGGGCCAGGGCGCGGTGTCTGCACGTTGGCGCCTGGGTAACGGCAGCCTATTGCAGATCGATCTCAACCTGAGCTCGGCCACCCTGCATCACCCGGCCGGCCTCCGCGAACTGTTCAGCACCAGCAGCGACCTTAAGTCACTTACGCCCTTCTCTGCCCGCGTCAGCCTGACGCCGGGTGACACCTCATCATCTGTTGGAGAGCACTCTTGAGCGAAGCGCAATTGGAAATACTCGCCAGCCGTGCGGGCCTGGCGGTGGACTGGATCGACGCCAACGGCCGCCCGCAGCATGTCAGCGCCGACGCGTTGCGCGCCGTGCTCCAAGGCCTCGGCCACCCCGCCGACACCGACGCGGCCATCGCCGCCAGCCTGCAAGAACTGGAGCGGGTGCAGCAAGACAGGCACCTGGCGCCGCTGTTGACCGTGGACGTGGGCACCGGTCTTGACCTGGCCGCCTACTTTGCCCCTGGTACGGCATGCCAGGTTCACCTGGAGGACGGCAGCACCCAAGGCCTGGCGCTGGATGCCGACGCCAGCCTGCCCGGCGTCCTGCCCGTGGGCTACCACCGAGTGCAGATCGCCGACCAGTCCTTCACCCTGGCCGTTGCCCCCCATCAGTGTTTCAGCGTTGCCGAGGCAGTGGATAGCCAGCCCGCCCGCGCCTGGGGCCTGAGTGCCCAGCTATATGCCTTGCGCCGCGCCGGCGATGGTGGGTTCGGTGACACCCAGGCCCTGGAACAACTGGCTCGCGCTGCCGCGGAACGGGGCGTCGACGCCCTGGCGATCAGCCCGATGCACGCAATGTTCAGTGCCGATACCGAGCATTTCAGCCCTTATTCACCGTCCAGCCGCCTGTTCCTCAATAGCTTGTATGCCTCTCCCGGTTGCATCCTCGGCGAGCGCGCACTGCGCAGCGCCATCGAGTCCACCGGGCTGGCCGATGAACTGCTAGAGCTGGAACAACAAAGCCTGATCGACTGGCCCGCCGCCGCCAAGGCCAAGCAACGCTTGCTGCGGGCGCTGTACGAGGATTTCCGCCAGGGTGAACACCCGCAGCAGGCTGACTTCATGAGTTTCCGTCAGGCCGGTGGCGAGGCCCTGGAAAACCACTGCCGCTTTGAAGCCGTGCAAGCCGCGCGCGCCGCCAACGGTGAAAGCCTCGACTGGCGCCAGTGGCCCGAGGACTGGCGCGACCCGGGCAGCGCCGCGCTGGCACACTTCGCCGCCGAACAGGCCGAAGCCATTGGTTTTTATGCCTTCAACCAATGGTTGATCGCCCGCTGCCTCGAGCGCGCACAACAAGCCGCACGCGGCAGTGGCATGGGCATCGGCCTGATTGCCGACCTGGCCGTGGGCGCCGATGGCGGCGGCAGCCAGGCCTGGAGCCGTCAGGATGAACTGCTGGCCGACCTGACCGTGGGTGCGCCACCGGATATCCTCAACCGTGCTGGCCAAGGCTGGGGCATCTCCGCGTTCTCCCCCGAAGGCCTCAAACGCAATGGTTTCCGGGCGTTCATCGAAATGCTGCGGGCCAACTTCGCCCATGCCGGCGGTTTGCGTATCGACCATGTGATGGGCCTGCAACGGCTGTGGGTCATCCCCAAGGACGCCTCGCCCAAACAAGGCGCGTACCTGTATTACCCGGTGGATGACCTGCTGCGCCTGCTGGCCCTGGAATCCAGCCGGCACCAGGCGATTGTGCTGGGCGAAGACCTGGGCACGGTGCCCGATGGCCTGCGGGAAAAACTCAGCGCCCGCGCCATGCTTGGCATGCGCGTGCTGTTGTTTGAACAGGACCATGGCGGGTGCTTCACGCCGATCCTCGACTGGCCGGACAACGCCCTGGCCACCACCAGCACCCATGACCTGCCGACACTCAACGGCTGGTGGCACAGCCGCGATATCGACTGGAATGTGCAACTGGGGCTGATCGATGCGCCCACCGTGGAGCAATGGAGCGAGCACCGCCAGGGTGAGCGCGAGGCTCTGCGCCGGGCCCTGGCGCAAGACCCGCAGAATTTTCGCGATGAGTGGCGCAACGAAACCGACCATATACTCGATGCCAGCGTGCGTTACCTCGGCCACACCCGCGCACCGCTGGTCATACTGCCCCTGGAAGACGCCCTGGGCGTCGAAGAACAAGCCAACCTGCCCGGCACCATCGATACCCATCCCAATTGGCGCCGGCGCCTGCCGGGGGACGCTGCGCAATTGCTCGACAATGAGAACGCCGCCCGCCGCCTGGAGTTGCTGGCGGTGGCGCGCAATCAGGCCTTCGAGCGTGACCGATGAACGCCGTCTTGCTACGGGCCACCCAACGCCTGCAATTCCATAAGGGCTTTACCCTCGATGATGCGGTGCCGCTGGTGCCCTATTTCGCCAGCCTGGGCATCAGCCACCTGTACGCCTCGCCCTTGCTCAAGGCCCGCGCCGGCTCGATGCATGGTTACGATGTCGTCGACCCAACCACGGTCAACCCCGAGCTCGGCGGCGAACCGGCGCTACGTCGCCTGGTGGCGGCCTTGCGCGCACACGACATGGGCCTGATTCTGGATATCGTGTCCAACCACATGGCCGTTGGCGGCAGCGACAACCCCTGGTGGCTGGACCTGCTGGAATGGGGGCGCCTGAGCCCCTACAGCGAATTCTTCGATATCCAGTGGCACTCGCCGGACCCCCTGCTCAAGGGCCAACTGTTGATGCCCTTCCTCGGTAGCGACTACGGCGAAGCCTTGCAAAGCGGTACGCTGCCCCTGCGTTTTGACCCGGCCCAGGGCAGTTTTTTTGTCGAACACTACGAACACCGCTTCCCGATCTGCCCCAGTGACTACGGCGATATCCTGCGCGCCCATCCCCCCCTCAAAGACCTGGCCGACCGCTTCAGCGCCCTGGCGTATCAGGCCGATGCCTGGCCTCAAGCCGCCAGCCTGAAACAGGCACTGGCGCAGCGCGCGCAGGACCCACTGACCATGGCGGCCATCGAACAGGCCCTGGAAGTGTTTGATGCGCGCCAACCTCAAGGTTTTGCCCGCCTGCATCAGTTGCTCGAACAGCAAGCCTATCGCTTGGCCAGTTGGCGCACGGCAGCGGATGACATCAACTGGCGGCGCTTTTTCGACGTCAACGAGCTCGGCGGCCTGCGGGTGGAGCGCACCACCGTGTTCGAGGCCACCCACAGCAAGATTTTCCAACTGATCAGTGAGGGCCTGGTGGACGGCCTGCGCATTGACCATATCGACGGCCTGGCCGATCCACGGGGTTACTGCCGCAAGTTGCGGCGGCGCGTGGATGGACTGTCGCCAAACCGCCACTTGCCGATCTTTGTCGAGAAGATCCTCGGCGCCGGCGAAACCCTGCGCGAAGACTGGCGGGTAGATGGCACCACCGGCTACGAGTTCATGAACCAGGTGTCGCTGGTGCAGCACGACCCCCAGGGGTTCGAAGCCTTGGCCCGGCTCTGGCGCGAGGCCACTGAGCGGCCTTCGGCGTTTATCGAGGAAGCCTGGCTGGCCCGGCAACAGATCCTCAACGGCTCCCTGGCCGGGGATTTTGAAAGCGTGGCCCAGGCCCTGCTGCAAGTAGCCCGCGCCGACGTGATGAGCCGCGACCTGACCCTGGGCGCGATCCGCCGTGCATTGCAGGAGCTGGTCGTGCACTTCCCGGTGTACCGCACCTATATCAGCGCCCGTGGCCGCAACGCCGCTGACGAGAGCGTGTTCCAACAGGCCCTGGCCGGCGCCCGAGGGACCTTGAGCGAAGCCGACTGGCCAGTGCTCGACTACCTGCAACAGTGGCTCGGTGGCCAAACCTGGCGCGAGCGTCCGGTGGGGCAACCGCGCAAGATCCTCAAGCACGCCTGCGTGCGTTTCCAGCAACTGACCTCGCCAGCAGCCGCCAAGGCCGTGGAAGACACCGCCTTCTACCGCTCGGCGGTATTGCTCTCGCGCAATGACGTAGGCTTTTGCACCGAACAGTTCAGCGCGCCCCTGGCTGACTTTCATGCCGCCAACCAGCAACGCCTGCAGACCTTCCCCGATAACCTGCTGGCCACCGCCACCCATGACCACAAGCGCGGCGAAGACAGCCGCGTGCGCCTGGCGGTACTCAGTGAATGTGCGCCGTGGTATGTCGAGCAGGTGCAGCACTGGCGCCGGCTGGCCATGCCGTTGCGTGATGATCCGGGCATTCCTTCGGCCGGCGATGAGTTGATCCTCTACCAGGTGCTGCTGGGCAGTTGGCCCCTGGACCTGCACGACATCGACGACTACCAGCAACGCCTCTGGCAATGGCAACAAAAAGCCCTGCGCGAAGCCAAATTGCACAGCAGTTGGAGTGCGCCCAACGACCTCTACGAGCAGGGTGTCGAAGCGTTCCTCACACGCCTGCTGCTCGACCCGATCGGCCTGCCCTTGCGCACGGCGATCCACGCTGCCGCCGAGGCCATCGCCCCCGCCGGGGCCCTGAACGGGCTGGCGCAATCCTTGCTGCGCAACACCGTGCCCGGCGTGCCGGACCTGTACCAGGGCGACGAATTCTGGGACTTGAGCCTGGTGGATCCGGACAACCGGCGGGCGGTGGATTTCAGCGCCCGGCAACGGGCCCTGGCGGCAGCACCGGGCGCCTTGCTTGAGCGCTGGCGTGACGGGCACCTGAAGCAGGCGTTGATTGCCCAGGTGTTGAACCTGCGCAAGGCCCACCCGTTGCTGTTTGCCAGGGGCCGCTATGAGCCGCTGCAAGTGCTGGGCAAGCATGCCCAGCGGGTGGTGGCTTTCAGTCGCGAGTATCAAGGCCAATGGCTGTTGGTGGTGGTGCCGCGCTGGACCCACGCCCTGCTTGAAAACAGCGCCCAACCCCGGGTAGATGCGCAAGTTTGGGGCGATACCCGGATCAAATTACCGTTCGACGCCACGATGCAAAATTGGAAGGGACTTTTGCAAACAGGCGCAGTCACACCCAACAAGGAGCTACTGATCAGCGCTGCCCTGGGGGATGTCCCGGTGAATGTCTTTATCCATTCTGACGATCAAGAAAGCTGAAATTTTCTGTGAGGAGCATTGCGATGAGCACCGAAGACAAGCGCGTCCGTGAATTCGCGTATCAGATCTGGGAGTCCGAAGGTAAGCCCGAAGGCCAGGAAGCCCGCCATTGGGAAATGGCCCGCAAACTGGCCGAAGCCGAGGCCCTGACACCCAGCAAACCCAAGGCCAAACCGGCGGCCAAGGCAAAACCGCCTGCGGAAAAACCCGGCGCCGCCAAAAAGCCTCGAGCCCCACGCAAGCCCGTCGGCTGACCCCACCTTCCTGTAGGAGCCGGCTCGCCGGCGCCTACAAAACAGCTCAACGATTGATCTGACCTGATGTCAGCACGGCCCCGTTCGGCCCGGAAAAACTTTGCAGGAGCAACACTATGAGCAAGACACCCGATACCGAGCCATCGCGGATTCGTGAAGGCTTGCCCTTCCCCCTCGGCGCGACCTGGGACGGTCTGGGGGTCAATTTCGCACTGTTCTCGGCCAATGCCACCAAGGTCGAGCTGTGCCTGTTCGACGATACCGGCGAAGTAGAACTGGAGCGCATCGAACTGCCGGAATACACCGACGAGACGTTCCACGGCTACTTGCCCGACGCCCACCCCGGGCTGATCTATGGCTACCGCGTCTACGGCGCCTACGATCCTGCCAATGGCCATCGTTTCAACCATCACAAATTGTTGATCGACCCCTATGCCAAGCAACTGGTGGGCGAGCTCAAGTGGTCCGAAGCCCTGTTTGGCTACACCATCGGCCACCCGGATGCCGACCTGAGCTTTGATGAGCGCGACAGCGCGCCCTTCGTGCCCAAATGCAAAGTCATCGACCCGGCCCACACCTGGGGCAACGACCAGCCGGTGCGCACGCCCTGGGATCGCACGATCATCTACGAGACCCACTTGCGCGGCATCAGCATGCGCCATCCTTCGGTCCCTGAGGCGGTGCGCGGCACCTGCGCCGGGCTGATGGTCGATGACGTGCTCAAGCACATTCGCCAACTGGGCGTGTCATCGGTAGAGCTGCTGCCAATCCACGCCTTCGTCAATGACCAGCACCTGTTGCAAAAAGGCATGACCAACTATTGGGGCTACAACAGCATCGCCTTCTTTGCCCCCGACCCGCGCTACCTGGCCAGTGGCAAGATCGCCGAATTCAAGGAAATGGTCGCGCACCTGCACGAAGCCAAGCTGGAGGTGATCCTCGATGTGGTCTACAACCACACCGCCGAAGGCAACGAGCAGGGCCCGACGCTGTCCATGCGCGGTATCGACAATGCCTCCTACTACCGCCTGATGCCCGACGACAAGCGCTTCTACATCAACGATTCCGGGACCGGCAACACCCTGGACCTGAGCCACCCCTGCGTGCTGCAAATGGTCACCGACTCCCTGCGCTACTGGGCCACGGAAATGCATGTGGATGGTTTCCGCTTCGACCTGGCGACCATTCTCGGGCGCTACCACGACGGTTTCGACGAGCGCCACAGCTTCCTGGTCGCCTGCCGGCAGGACCCGGTGCTGCGCCAGGTGAAAATGATCGCCGAACCCTGGGATGTGGGCCCCGGTGGTTACCAGGTGGGCAACTTCCCGCCAGGCTGGGTGGAATGGAATGACCGTTTCCGCGACACCGTGCGCGCGTTCTGGAAAGGCGATGATGGGCAACTGGCCGACTTTGCCGGGCGCATGACCGCTTCCGGCGAAATGTTCAACCAGCGCGGGCGCCGCCCCTACAGTTCGGTGAACTTCATCACCGCCCACGATGGCTTCACCCTCCACGACCTGGTGTCCTACAACGACAAGCACAACGAAGCCAACGACGAGAACAACCAGGACGGCAGCAATAACAACCTGTCATGGAACCACGGCGTCGAAGGCCCCACCGAAGACCCCGAGATCAACGCGCTGCGCCTGCGCCAGATGCGCAACTTCTTCGCCACCCTATTGCTGGCCCAGGGCACGCCGATGCTGGTGGCCGGGGACGAATTCGCGCGCACCCAGCACGGCAACAACAACGCCTATTGCCAGGACAGTGAAATAGGCTGGGTCAACTGGGAGCTGGATGAAGATGGCAAGTCCTTGCTCAAGTTCGTCAAGCGCCTGATCAAGCTGCGCCTGGCCTACCCCATCCTGCGTCGCGGGCGCTTCCTGGTGGGCGACTACAACGAAGACATCGGGGTCAAGGACGTGACCTGGCTGGCCCCCGATGGCAACGAAATGTCCATCGAACAATGGGAAGACAGCCAGGGCCGTTGCCTGGGGATGTTGATGGACGGACGTGCCCAGGAAACCGGGATTCGCCGGCCAGGGGCCGATGCTACGCTGCTGCTGGTGGTGAACGCGCACCATGACCTGGTGAATTTCCGTTTGCCCCAAGTGCCGGATGGCGGCTTCTGGACCTGCATGGTCGACACCAACCAGCCGGCCGTACGCGGTCAGGAGCGTTTTGACTTTGACCACGAATATGCCGTGACCGGGCGCTCGCTGCTACTGTTCGAGCTGCAGCATGAGGAAGAGGTGTGAAATGGCATTGCACGATTTTCTACAACTCAACCGCCACCCACTGGCTGAGATCGAGGGCCTTGGCCTGACCCTCAAGGCCCTGGTGGACGCTGGCCTGGACCAGTTGCCGCGCCCCGGTGGCGGGCAGACACTGGTGCGTTTCAGCCAGTTGGCCCAGGTGGCCGGCCACGATTTGAGCCTGTGCAAGTTGTACGAAGGGCACACTGACGCGCTGGCAATCATGGCCGAACTCGGCAGCCAGGCCCCGCCTGCGGGCAGCACTTGGGGCATGTGGGCCGCCGAACCGCCGGCGGCCCGGGTGCAGGTCAGACGCGCCGGCAGCCAACTGCTGTTGGTGGGCCGCAAGGCCTGGTGCTCCGGCGCTGCGGTGGTCAGTCATGGATTACTGACTGCCTGGGATGAGCAGCAACGCCAACAGCTGGTCGCGGTGGCGATGGCTCAGCCGGGTGTCGAAGTGACCGGCGACGGCTGGCGAGCCGTGGGCATGCAAGCCTGTGCAAGTGTCGAGGTGGTTTTCGACAACGCCGTTGCAGTAGCGGTCGGCGGGCCAGGGGATTACCTGCAACGCCCGGGTTTCTGGCAAGGCGGGGTTGGTATCGCCGCCTGTTGGTACGGCGCGGCGCAACGTTTGGCCGAGGCCCTGCGCGAACACTGTGGCCGCCGCGAAGAACCCCATGCCCTGGCCCACCTGGGCGCGGTGGACATGGCGTTGCATGCTGGCGCCATGGTGTTGCGCAGCGCTGCGCGGCAGATCGATGAGCAACCCCAGGCCAATGCCCAACTGCTCGCCCGCCGGGCGCGAGCAGTGATTGAGGCGACGGCCAACGAGGTCATCCATCACGTTGGCCGGGCCATGGGCGCCGGGCCGTATTGCCAGGATCCGCACTTTGCCCGATTGATCGCCGACTTGCCGGTGTACTTGCGCCAAAGCCATGCCGAGCGTGACCTGGCGGCCCTCGGCCAGCAGCTGTCGCAGCAAACATCAGGGACATGGCAGCTGTGAACGCCAACCCGATTGTCGGCCAAGGCACCTCGCTGCGCGCCTGGCAAGGCTCCACTCGGGTCGCCGGCCTGCCCCTGATCAGCGTCGCGCAACTGGTGCCTGCTGGCTGTCGCGCGGTGATTATCGCGCCCCACCCAGACGATGAAGTACTGGGCTGTGGCGGCCTGTTGCAAGGCTTGGCGGCACTGGACCGCGAGTTGCTGCTGGTCTCGGTGACCGATGGTTGCGCCAGCCACCCCGGCTCGGCCCGCTGGCCGCGCCAGCGTTTACGCGAGGTGCGCCCCCAGGAGTCGGCCGAGGCGCTGCACCGCCTGGGCTGGTCGCCGCAACGGCTGAGCTGGCTGCGTGGCGGTTTTTCCGACAGCCAGGTACAGGCGCGGGAACCGGCACTGGTTGAATTTATCCAGCAACACTTGCACCCCCACGACGTGGTGTTCACCACGTGGCGCGAAGACGGCCATTGCGACCACGAAGCCGTAGGCCGCGCCAGTGCCCAGGCGGCCCGGGCCGTAGGCGCGCAGTTGATCGAGTTGCCGGTATGGACCTGGCACTGGGCAACCCCAGAGGATCCGCGGGTGCCCTGGCACCGTGCGCACAAGATCGCCCTGACGCCCGCTGCCGTAGCGCGCAAGCGCCACGCCCTGCACGCGTTCACCAGCCAGTTGGAGGGTGATCCGCAGATCGACTTGCCGCCCGTGTTGCCGCCCCATGTACTGGAGCGGCTACTGCAACCTTTTGAAGTGGTGTTTGTATGAGTGTTGCCACCGCCTATTTCGATCAGCTGTTTGTCGACAATGACGACCCTTGGGCCTTTCGCCAGCGCTGGTACGAGCAGCGCAAACGGGCCTTGACCCTGGGGTTGCTGAGCAAACCGCGCTACACCTCGATTTTCGAGCCCGGCTGCGCCAATGGCGAATTAAGCGCCGAACTGGCGCCGCGCTGTGACCATCTGGTGTGTTGCGACACCGCGGCCAAGGCGGTGGCCTTGGCCCAGGCACGCCTGCAGGGCTTTGCCCACGCCCAGGTGTGCCAGAGCCGCTTGCCGGCACAGTGGCCGCAGGGCCGGTTCGAACTGATCGTGCTCAGCGAGTGGTGCTATTACCTCGACCAGGATGACCTGTGCGTGTTGATCGAGCGGGCCCTGGCCGCGTTGACCCACGACGGTCAGGTGCTGGCCTGCCACTGGCGCCCGCCTATCAAGGGCTGCCCGCAGACGGCGGAACAGGTCCACCAGTTGTTGCACGAGCGCCTGGGCATGCCGCGCGTGGCGCAAGTGGCTGACAGTGATTTCCTACTCGACCTGTGGTCTCGCGAAAGCGCCTCGGTCGCCCACCTTGAGGGGCTGCGATGATCGGCATTCTGATCCCGGTGCACAACGAAGAGGCGCTGCTGCCCGAGTGCTTGAAGGCTGCGATGATCGCCGCCAGCCATCCGGGCTTGCTCGGTGAAGAGGTGCAGATCCTGGTGGTCCTCGACAGCTGCACCGACCGCAGCAGCGAGATTGCCCAGGCATTCGGGGTGCACAGCCTGAACGTAGAGGCCCGCAACGTCGGCCAGGTGCGTGGAATAGGCGCACGGCATCTATTGAACCAGGGTGCGCGCTGGATTTCCTGCACCGACGCCGACAGCCGCGTGGCGAGTGATTGGCTGGTGGCGCAACTGGCCCTGGGCGTGGACGCGGTATGCGGCACGGTCACGGTAGATGCCTGGAGCGAAGGTTTCGATGAGGCCGCGCAGATCCGCTACAACCAGGCCTATCGGGCTTGTGACGGGCATCGGCACATCCATGGGGCCAACCTGGGCGTCAGCGCCGGTGCCTATGTACGTGCCGGCGGCTTCGAACCCCTGGCCTGTCATGAAGATGTGCAACTGGTGCGCCAACTGGAGCGATGCGGCGCAACCATTGCCTGGAGCCATGCGCCCCAGGTCATCACCAGTGCGCGGCTGGACTGCCGCGCTCAGGGCGGTTTTGGCGATTATTTGAAGGGCCTGATGCAGCCTTCCTGAAAAAGTTGCAACTTTGCCCGGCGAAATCCGGGTGATGAACAATACTCAAGCTTGGCAATCCAGGATTCGGATTGCCCGTGTGCCGCACAGGCCTTGGCGCCTGCGCGATAAAAAAGGAGAGTCGACCCGTCCACGGGGCACGACCTGCATCATCAGGACAAGGATGTGACATTGATCAAACCCGCCACTCTCAACGACGGTCGCCATGCGCCGGCGCAAATCTGGAACAGCGCACCACAATTGGCACAAATCCCCACCATCAGCCCTTCCCTCCTGGTGCCTGCCGGCTCGCGGGTGGTGGTAGTTGCCCCGCACCCGGGCGACGAAGTGCTGGCCTGCGGTGGTTTGCTGCAACTGCTCAGCGCCCTTGACCACCCCTTGAAGCTGATCTCGATCACCGACGGTAGCGCCAGTCATCCGGGTTCCAACCAATGGTCGGCGCAGCGCCTGAGCGTGTTTCGCCCCCAGGAAAGTGTCGAGGCCCTGCGCCGCCTCGGCTTGCCCCTGCATAGCCTGAAGTGGATTCGCGGCGGTTTTTGCGACAACGACCTGGCCGCTCGCGAACAGCTATTGAGCCCCTTTATCGCCCGCTACCTGCAACCCGGTGATGTGGTGTTTACCACCTGGCGCAATGATGGCAATGCCGACCACGACGCCGTCGGCCGCGCCACGGCCATTGCCTGTGCGCTGACTGGCGCGCGCCTTCTTGAATTGCCGATCTGGGCCTGGCATCGCCCCGCCCGTGAAGCCGGGCGCATGCCCTGGCAGTGCGCGCGCAAGGTGCGCCTCGACACCTGGAGTGTGGCGCGCAAACGCCACGCCGCCCATGCCTACGCCAGTCAACTGCTTGGCGACCCGCTGATCGGCCTGGCGCCGATGCTGCCACCGGTGCTGTTGGAGCGGATGCGCGAACCCTACGAGATTGTGTTCTTGTAACTGGTCTGTACCTGTTAATTCTGACAGTGGCGGCCCTTTGCGGCTGTTGCTAACGTGGAACAAGCACTGCACCGGTTCAGGTGCAGTCGAGAAAGCCATGCCAACCCCTTGCATTGGCGATGTTTTACGAAACGGAACCAGCCGTCCCTTATCGTTATCGTGCTTCTCGTTGCCATGGTCCGTACCGCGCCTGCCCATGCAGGCGACGGGATGTCAGTTGCCATCGAGTGAGGATGGATCATGAGCACACGGCGATATTCTCTGCTGCACCTGAGCGCCTGGACGGCCGGCGCGACCCTGATGACCACCCTCTCGCTACCGGCCTACGCGGCTTGTACACCGGTGGTCACGGCCGGCGACGACACCACCACCTGCGACAGCGGCACCACGCCCGGCTTTACCGACCTCAACGGCAACAACACCCTCAACCTGCCTACCGGTGGCAATGGCGCAATCACCAGCGCCGTGACATTTGGCGACGGCCACGATCTGGTGCAAGCGCAATCGGGCAGCATGGGCGCGCTGAACATGGGCAATGGGGCGAATATTTTCCGTGTGGAGCTGGATGCTGTCGTGGGGGCGGTGACCCAGGGCGACGGCGCCGATAGCATCCAAATCAGCGGCGGCAGCGTTGGCGCGATCAACCAGGGTGATGGCATCGATGCCTACGCGCAAAGCGGCGGTCGTGTCGCCAGTTTGGCCCAGGGCGACGGGCGGGATACGTTCAACATGAGTGGCGGCGAGATCGTCGGGGCGTTCGAAGATGGCGATGTTGCCACCCAATCGGCGGGCACGATCGGGCGGGTCGACATGAAGCTCGACAACAACTTCTACACCCTGCTGGGCGGGCGGATCAACGGCAACCTGGTGACCGGGTTTGGCTTGGACACCATCAGCATTTCCGGGGGGTATATCGGCGGTAACGTCAGTGTCAGCGGCGGCAACGATTTGTTTACCCTGACCGGCGGCGTGGTCAACGGCCAGGTGCTCATGAGCTTTGGCAACGATCAGTTCAACTGGATCGGCGCCGGCACGATCAATTCTGCGGTCAATATGGGCCCGGATAACGACACCGCACTCCTGCAAAACCTGACGCAAGCCACCCTCGCCGCCACCCCCTTGATCGATGGCGGCCTGGGCGCCGATACCCTGACGTTTGACAACACCCAGGCGACCAATGCCGAGCGCTACGCCAACTGGGAAACGGTCAACCTGGACAATGGCTCGCGTTTTACCCTGGCCGGGGATTTCAAACTCGGTGATACAGGCACCGGCACTGGCACCTTGAATGTCGACGGCAGCAGCGTGCTGTTGGTCAGCCAGGGCAGCGTCAGCCCCCTCACTGCCGGCCAGTTGGCCACCCTCCATAACAGCGCTGATTGATATGACCAGTGCCAGCAGCAGCGCCACCGACAGCCTGACGGTCAATGGCAACTACTTCGGCAACAATGGCCAGATGGCGCTGCAAAGTGTATTGGGCGGTGATGGCTCGGCCAGTGACAGACTGGTGGTGAACCAGGGCACGCTTCAGGGCAGCACGACCCTCAACGTCAGCAACCTTGGGGGGGCTGGCGCCGAAACCCTGAGCGATGGCATTCAGGTGGTCCAAGCGCTCAACGGCGCGACCGGCAGTGACCAGGCCTTCAGCCTGGCGGGGGGCTCGGTGTCGGCCGGGGCGTTCGAGTACTTCCTGTTCAAGGGCGGTGTCAGCGCAGACTCCCAGCAGCAGTGGTACCTGCGCTCGGCCGTGGTGGCGCCGCCGCTGCCCGCCCCGGAGGGCCCCGTGGAACCGCTGCCGGTGCCGATTCCCGCCGAAGGCACACCGGTGGACTTGCCTGCGCCGGTGGCCGGTGAAGCGCCGATCCCGATCTATCGCCCCGAAGTACCCGTGTATTCGGCGCTGTTCCCCGCGGCGCAGCAGACGGTGCGGGCCATGCTCGGCACCTACCATGAGCGCATGGGCGACCAGGCACGCCAGGCCAGCAGCGGCTCATTCCCGGCGGGCTGGGGCCGGGTGTACGGCAACAGCAGCCGCCAAGCCTATGCCGGCACGGTCAGCCCGCGGTTGGACAGTTCGGTCACCGGTTTCCAGGTGGGCAGCGACGTGCATGCCTGGACCACCGCCAACGGGCAGACCCAACGCGTGGGCTTCTTCGTCGGTCATAGCCGCCTGCGGGGCAATGTCGACGGCTTCAATCGCGGCTGGCAGCATCTGGATGCCGGCAACACCACCTTGCGTGGCGACAGCCTGGGCCTGTACTGGACCTTGATCGACCCGTATGGCTGGTACGTCGATGCCGTGCTGATGGGCACCCGCCTCAATGGCAGCAGCGAGTCTGATCGCGGGCTCAAGCTCAAGACCAAAGGCCACGATGTGCTGGGCTCGGTGGAAGTCGGCGTACCGCTGCCCGTCGCGCCAAACTGGGTGCTGGAGCCGCAATTGCAGTTGATCGTCAATAAAACCCGGCTCGATCGCCAGAATGACGGGGTTTCCGACGTTTCGTTTTCCGCCGATACCGCCATCACCACGCGGCTCGGCGCCAGGCTGCGGGGCAGCTATACCGTAGCGTCGATGCCGGTCCAGCCGTATCTGCGCGCCAATGTCTGGCATGCCTCGGCCGGCACCAATCGGGTGCGTTTCAACGGGGTCACGGATATCGACACCGAGCAGAAATCCACCACCCTGGACCTGAGTGCCGGTGCAACCCTGCAGATTTCCAGCAGCGTCAGCCTGTATGGCGATCTGGGTTATGAACGCAACCTCGATAGCAATGCGCTGGATGGGCGCAAAGGCACTGTGGGCGTCAGGGTGGAGTTCTGAAAAGGCTAGAGGCGTGGGTGTTTTCTGTCGCGGGCGATGCGCCCGGGACTATTGGAACACCTGAGCCTCGCCATCGACGGTCGCCGCTATCCAGCGTGGTTCCATGGGGTCACTCCACACTGAACGGGGTGGCGTCGCCCCATCGCTGATCAGGATGCGCCGGCCCGACTGGCTCCACTCTTGCATTCGCGCCTTGAACAACGCGGGGTAATCCGCAGCTCGGCAGGTGATACCGGCCCAGGGATCAACGACCCAGGCGTCATCCCACTCCGGCCCCACAAACCCTTTGCTGCGAGGCTGCCCTGGAGGGCCGCCGATGATAGCGAAAGTATGCCCCTTGACTTGCGCGATACGCGCATGGCCGCCACTGGTATTGATGGTATCAACGGCCACCTTGGCCATCTGGTCGCAATTGCCGGCACCGGTCTTCAGGACTATTTCGCTATAGTTGGGGGCGCCTGCTCGTGTGTAAAGCCAGCCCACCATTTCCGTGGCGGTGTTGCTACGTGCGACCTCACCGGCAAGACCTGGAACCTGTTGATTGGCTGACCGGATGCCAGTGGCCTGGAATTGCTCGTCGACGGCTTTTCTCGCCCCTTCTGCATACAAGCGGTTCTGCTGCTCTGCCGGCAGTTGGGCAAAGTCAGCCGGCTTCTTGATCGGCGCCAGTCGCACCGGCTTTGCCGCGACCACCACATGGCCGGGGTTGCTACCCGCGGCGTACACCCCCATCAATACTTCACGCTGTTTTTCGGGGGGCAGTCCTTGCAACACGCCGGCAAGATGGTTGATTTCCTTAGGCGTCATGGGTTCGTCAGCGACGATCTTCTTGACCAGGCTATCCATAGTCGGCAGCACCACCAACGGGTTGTCCGGCAGGCCCTGGGCGGCAAAGCCATAGATATCCTTATGCTGGTCGTACAGTTTGATAAATTCAACGTCCAGTGGATCCTTGCGGGTCATGCGGTGAAATTCCAGTGGGCCATTGCCGTTCAGCTCAGCGTAGTAGTGCACACCGGTATCGGCCTCGACCACCACGTACTGCCGGCCGTCATGATTGACCTTCAGGCCCCTGACGACACGCTGGTCATTACTCAGATCGCTGATCGCATCCATCTTGACTACAACCGTTTGCTGGTTGACCGCCCGAGGCACACCAAAGTCGTCATAACCAAAGTCCGGTTCATTGACTACGGTCCCCGTGGTACGGCCCTTGTACGTCACAGGCTGTGAACTGGCCATTGGTAGTAGCTCTTGGTTTCCCGCTTCATTGACGCGGTAACGACGATGCTCGTGAATGACCGTGCGCGGACCTTTCGCCTGCCCTACCCCCGGAATCAGGCGACGATGCTCCAGGGCCTGGGCGTCCTGGAACACTGGGGTGCCGCCAGGTTCGATCTGTTTGGTGTAACACAGGTCGTCGAGATCCCGTTTGTGACGGCGCCCTCCGGCGCCACAGGTCATCACAAACCCTTCAAGCGGCCCTATATCCTCAGGCCCGCCTAGTTTGACCAGGCTTTCGGGTTTGCCTGGGTTATAGCGATAGACGTCATCGCCGACCATCACATCGCTGTATTTATTGCGTTTCACCACCCGTGCCTGCTCACTGGAAATACCTTCGGCCACCCGCAAGGTCTGTCCTTGGGCAACGGGCCTGGGGGTCAGGTCAATTGTTGGAGAGAGGTCGTAACGCCCTCGGCCGGGCAGTTTAAGCACGGCAGATTTTTTGAACTGTGCAATGCCAGCTTGAACATTTTGCAGGTGCGCGCCGCCGAACTTCAGCAGCCTGTTGCCACTGCTACTCAGTGCAGGCATCACGGGGTCAAGGGGGTTGAGATTGCGCACCACAGAAACCGCAAACTTCTTTACCAACGAGCCAAACTTAGGCAGTAGCGCGCGCACTCCGATCTTGCCTGCACGCGAAACCAAACGCACCGAGCCCGCGGCAAACTTGCCCATAGGGCCCGCTAACGCTGACAGCCCATCGTTAACCAGATCCAACACACCCTGTTTGGTGTCACCCTTGACGAGACTTTCAATGCCGCTCCAGAGCGGAACCACCATCTGCGCGGTACCTTTGACGCGCGCCCAGAACGCCTCATCTTTTTTCTGTGCGGCACTTTCTCGCTCAGGATCGGACTCGGCCCACTCCTTCAGCCTGTCTGTATCAACGTAGAACAGATCATCTGTAGCGGTCTTTGCGATAGCCTCAGACCGTTCGGACGTGAGGGTTTGTGGCACGGCTCGTGTAGAGGGGGCGGCAGATGATGGAAAGTGGGCGAGTTGTTGAGGGACAACGATAGAGAAACTGGCAGGCTTGGGACCTTTGCCTGACTTATAGCTCGCCCACTTTTTCTGGAACTCAGCCCTGCCACCTGCACGAGCGTCGCGCACAACCAATTCTTCAGAAGGCACACCGTCAGCGGAGTGTTCGATCGAGATGAAGTCTTTGCCATAGCTTTTATCGGCCGGGTTGTAGGACTCCAGAATCGGTTTCAAGTCGTCACGACGCCGAGCGATACCTTTGACAGGATTGATCTCGTAGTAGGTTGTCTGCCCCTCATGTACCGCCTTGAGAATAAATGCCGGGCGTGTGATTGCTGCCTTTTTATCGTCATCAGTTTCCTTGGCTGAGTCGGGTTTGGTCCTAAGTGCGTAAACCGTGACATCTCCCTGTTCAATGGCCCTGCGGTCTTTTAGCGGGAGTTGGGACAACTGGTCGGTGATCAGTTTTGCATAGGCTGACTTTGTATCCTTAAGGTACTTGTCGAACGCCGTTTTGAACGTGGCTTGATCATAGACAGGGTATTTATAGCTGACCTCGGCCGGCGTGATTTTCTCGCCATTGAGGTGCCTGTACAGAAGAAACAAAGGGCTGAACAGGCTCAGCACTTCGGTGCGTGAAGTACCCCGCGCCATACGCTCGAAATAATCCTTGCGCATCGGCACATCCGCTGACAATTGCTGGGCTGCCGACACCACCTTATCGACGTGGGCATCCAGTGCGGCGACTGCTGTATTGATCTCCTCCTGGGAGTAGTCCTGTTTTTGTGGGAGCAGCCCTTGTGCCACGGCCCAATCCAACGTCGCCGGGATACGGGTCGACGCGATAGCCGCCCACTGCTCGTCCGTCGTCGCTTGCTCGCTGAACTTGGCTGGCAGGTCAACCAGCTCCTGAAAACTCATGTGCCGCGAAGAGCCTGGTTTTATCGCTTCGGCCAGGCTGACGCCGTGCTTGAAGTTCACCCACGCCGCCGATCCCTGGTAAGGCAGTTCTGCCGGCGTATCACGTACGGCAAAGTCGGCCGGGAATTGGGGTTTCAGGATATAGGCCGCCAGATAGGCCTGGTCGCTGGATAACTGCCTTGTGCTGACCAAGTGTTGCCTGAACTCGGACTTGATGGCTGGGTAGCTTTGGTTCCAACGCTCACTCGACGCCAGGTCAAAGCCGGCGATATGCCCCGGCTTTTGGCCTTGCACCGGGTCCAGGCTCAAGGTCAGGGCCTTGAGCAACAATTTGATCTTGACCTCACGGGTAATGACGCCATCCAGTGGAAATTCAGCCCCGCCCAGGGTCTTGAGCAGCTGTTGAATCAGCTCATTGGCTTTGGGTGACTTAAGTATCAGTTCCAGTACCGCTGCAGGTGTGTCCTTGGCTTTTTCAAGGGCCTGTGGCGAGATTCCCTCAGTCAACAGACTGAGCAAAGGCCGCTTGTGCTTGGCCTCCTGCTCGGTGACCCATGCAGAGATAGCCGGCTCGTTAGTCTTGTGCAACAAGCCATCGGCATTACTGGAAGTATTATCCAGACCCAGGGCGATTTCGCTGCGGGCATCTGCCACGGCATAAATGGCTGCTTGCAGTTGCTCCGGTGTCTTTGGATCAGATGGCACGATTCCATAAAACTTGAGCATGTTCTCCAGCCGGTTGGTACCCGGCTCGGTGGAACCGTTCGGCGGTATCAACGGTGAGTCTTTGTTCAGGAACACGCTTTTGTTCACGGGGGTATCGGCGTTTTTCGAGGCTGCAAGCTCCCTCAGAGTCTTCAGCATTTCGTCCAGATCCCCCAGTTTTCCTCGCACCTCGGCCTGTTGCGCACGGGTAGGTGGCTCCGCTGTTGGCACCGCGGCCAGGCTGGATTTGCCCTGGGCCACAGGTGGGGCATCAACCGGCGGAGCCGCCTGAGGCGAAAGAGTGGCGGGTCGGGTATTCAAGCTTGCTGGGGTCATGGTGTTTGCGTCTCTGGCAGTGATACACAGGGACAGCGACGAAACGAGGTGAACGGAGATCCTACGCCTGATCGCTGACAGCCTTGTGTGGATCACACGTAAGAAATTGTTCCAGAGGAATTGGTAACGGCGCTCGTCAGGGCAACGGCGCGGGCTGTTTTCAGGCGTCGGCTTGGCGGCGATGGCGGCCGATAAACGCTGCGGGGTTTCTGGTACCCAACATCAGCGTTATCGTCCATCGCCGGCAGGCCGGCTCCTACGGTTATTACTCTTGGCGCAGAATCAGCACGGCTAAGGGCGGCAAATTCAACGACAGTGATACGGCCTGCCCATGGAGCGGCTCGTCCTGGGTAAAGGCTTCGCCGCCATTACCGTAGTTGGAGCCGGAATAGGTATCGGCATCGCTGTTGATCAGCTCTTTCCAGCGGCCGGCCAAGGGCACGCCGACCTTGTACGCCTCTCGGGGCACCGGGGTGAAGTTGGCAACGACCAGCACCGGCTTGCCGCTTTTACCCCAGCGCAGCCACGCATACACGCTGTTGATGGCATCGTCACCAATCAACCACTGGAAGCCCTGCGGCGCATCGTCCTGCTCATGCAGCGCCGGCTCTTCGCGGTACAGGCGATTGAGGTCGCCCACCAGTTTCTGCACGCCGCGGTGTTCCGGGTACTGCAGCAGGTACCAGTCCAGTTGCTGGTCGTGATTCCATTCGCGCCATTGGCCGAACTCACAGCCCATGAACAGCAGTTTTTTGCCCGGATGCATCCACATAAAGCTCAGGTAGGCGCGCAGGTTGGCGAATTTCTGCCAGCGATCGCCGGGCATTTTGTCGATCAGCGAGTGTTTGCCGTGCACCACTTCGTCATGGGAAATCGGCAGCACAAAGCGCTCGGACCAGGCATACACCAGGCCGAAACTCAGTTCGTTGTGATGGTGGGCGCGGTACACCGGGTCTTGCTGGATGTAATGCAGCGAATCGTGCATCCAGCCCATGTTCCACTTGTAGTTGAAGCCCAGGCCGCCCTGCTGGGTCGGCTGGCTGACGCCCGGCCAGGCCGTGGACTCCTCGGCGATCACCAGAGCGCCGGGGGCTTCCAGCGCCACCACGTCGTTCAGATGGCGCAGGAAGTCGATGGCTTCCAGGTTCTCGCGCCCGCCGTGGCGATTGGGCACCCACTCGCCGGCCTTGCGCGAATAATCGCGATACAGCATCGACGCCACCGCATCCACCCGCAGCCCATCGATATGGAAGTGCTTGAGCCAGTGCAACGCCGAGGCCAGCATGAAGCCGTGGACCTCGGTGCGCCCCAGGTTGTAGATCAGGGTGTCCCAGTCCTGGTGGAAGCCTTCGAGCGGGTTGCCATATTCGTACAGCGCGGTGCCGTCGAACTGCGCCAGGCCGTGGGTATCGGTGGGGAAATGCGCGGGCACCCAGTCGAGGATAATGCCGATATCCGCCTGATGGCAGGCGTTGACGAACGCGCCAAAGTCATCGGGCGAACCGAAACGCGCGCTGGGCGCAAATTGCGACAGCGGCTGATAGCCCCAGGAGCCGCCGAAAGGGTGCTCCATGATCGGCATCAACTCGATATGGGTAAAACCCAGTTGCTGCACATAGGGAATCAGCCGCTCACCCAGCTCGCGCCAACCGTATTGGCGCGCCACTTCGCCCAACTCGTCGAGTTCGCATTGCCAGGAGCCGACGTGCAGTTCGTAGATCGACAGCGGCGCGCTGGCCGCCTGGCGTTCGCCCCGGGCTTGCATCCACGCCTCATCTGCCCACTCCACCTGCAACGGCGCGGCGACTTTCGACGCGGTGTCGGGCGGCAGTTGCGTAGCCAGGGCCATGGGATCGGCCTTGAGCGGCAGGATCCCGGTGGCGCCGAGGATTTCGTATTTATAGGCCGCCCCCGGTTGCAGGCGAGGAATAAAGATCTCCCAGACCCCAGCCGGATGACGCAGGCGCATCGGGTGGCGGCGCCCGTCCCAGATATTGAAATCACCCACCACCGAGACTCGCCGCGCATTCGGCGCCCACACCGCAAAGCGCACGCCCTGGATGCCGTCAACACCCATCACCTGGGCGCCGAGGCAGCTGCTCAGGTCGCGGTGATTGCCTTCGGCAAACAGGTACAGGTCCATTTCCCCGAGCAACTGCCCGAAGCTATAGGGGTCTTCGGTGATTTGCTCGCCGCCCGCCCACTGGATCTTCAGCAGGTAGCCCTGGCGTGTGGCGAAATGCCCAATGAATAAGCCTGGGACCGGCGTGGCGTCGAGGCTGCCGAGCACCTCGTGACTGCCACGGGCCAGGACCTCGACGCTCAGGGCCTCGGGCAAAAACGCGCGGATGACCTTGCCGCCTGCCTCGTCCTCATGGGGCCCGAGGATTGCGAACGGATCCGGGTGCTCGGCTCGCACCAGGGCTTCGATATCCTTGGGGGCTGGCATGATCTTGAACGTCGAATGCAGCGGTTCTTTGTGTGTAAAACTCATGATTTCTCCCACTGCTTGTGGTTTTGAATAAGGTCAGACACAGCAAACCCCCTAAATGTGGCCGGCCAACAAGCCATGCAACCCACGCAATGGCACCGCCAGCCAGGTCGGGCGGTTCTGCGCTTCGTAGGCCACTTCGTACGCAGCCTTCTCCAGGCTGAACAACGCCAGTGCCGCCTGCGCCCCTTTGGCATCCTGCCAGTCATGCGCCAGTGTAGACGTAGCCTGTTGATACGCCTGGATAAATGCCTGTCGCGCTTCACTCAGGTAACGATCGGCGACCCGCTGGCGTGCCGCATCAGCATCAGCCGAGTGATCCAGGCCTTGTGCTTGCACATTCAGGGCCATGGCGGCGGCATAGTCGAACGAACGCAACACGCCGCTGACGTCCTTGTACGGGCTGTGCTTGCCCCGGCGCTCGTGCAGCGGCCGTGCGGGTTCGCCTTCGAAGTCGATCAGGTAGGCATCGCCCTTGACCACCAGCACCTGGCCCAAGTGCAAATCCCCATGCACACGGATGCGCAAACCGCCCAGGGTGGCTTTTGCCAGATCCTGCACGTGGCTGGCGATGGGCTTTTTCTGCGCCAGCAGTTGAGTGACCAGCGCCTGATCGTCAGGGTTCAATTCACTTTGATGCTGTTTGAGCAGCTGCAGGGCGCGCTCGACCTGGGCCCCCACTTGCTTGGCCCACCCCTGGCAGTCCTTGGCCGAGGTGACTTCAGGCTGGAAGTCCGGATTGCTCGTAGGCGCGGCCAGGACGTTGTGCATCTCCCCGAGCCGCTGCCCAAGCAGCCCGGCGAAATCGGCCAGTTCACCGAGAGCGTTGTAGTGTTGTTCCTGTTCGGAAATGGCTTGGGCCAGTTCGTCGCGGATCGCCCGCTCCAGGTTGTTCTGGGTCCAGCTCCAGGCATCGCCCTGATTGCTGAGATAGCCCTGGGCGATCATCAACAGATTGTCCTGGCCCTCGGCATCGCGACGGATCACCGACCCCAGCAAGGGCGAGATATGCGCGTAGCCGGCGGCGGTCAGGTAGGCGCCCATTTCCAGTTCCGGGTGGACCCCGGCGCTGACTTTGCGAATCAACTTCAGCACCAGGCTTTCGCCCACCACCACGGAACTGTTGGATTGTTCTGCCGCCAGGTAGCGCACTTGCAACTCGTCCCCCACCGGCAGGTTGGCCAATTGCGGGGTCGGCTCGAAACGGATCTCGCCGTCACTGCTGCTGAGCACGGTCTGCGCACGCAGGCCCTCGATGACTGCGCGGATATAGCTGTCGAGGCTGAAGGCATCGGTGATCAAGCCCACCTGGCGCACCCGCCGCACCCGCGCCAGGGCCAGTTGTTGCGGCAAGGCGCTGGTGAACTGGTCTTCGCCCAACAGGCCGAAGGGCAATTGATAACGGCTGGTCTGCCCGCCGCTGGTCACTTCTATCTCGCTGAGCAGCACCGGGTGCTGCGCATCGCCAAACCGTACGCCATAGGCAATATGCACACTGTCGATGGCCGTGTCCTTATTGGCAAACCAGCGCCGCTTGGGCAGCCAGGTGGGCAACGAGGTTTGCTCCAGGGTGGTGCGCGATGGCGCTTCGAGCAACTCTTCGAGGCGTTTTTTCAGGACCAGGGTGGTGAAGTCCGGCATGCTTTGGGCCGGTTCCACATGCCAGCTGGGCATTTGGTTTTCGGTGGCCAGTACGAACCAGTAGAAGCCATAGGGCGCCAGGGTCAGCAGGAAATTCAGCTGGCCAATGGGCGGGAATGCATTGCCACCGAGCATTTCCACCGGAACCATGCCGGCAAAGGCCGACAGGTCCAGCTCCGCCGCCTGGGCGGTGCGCGACACGTTAGCCACGCACAGGATGATTTCGTGCTTGCCGTCGGCGCCGGTGTATTCGCGGGTATAGGCCAGGATCCGGCGATTGCTGGGCGAAAGCATTTTCAGGCTGCCACGGCCAAATGCCTTGGACTGCTTGCGGATCGCCAGCATGCGCCGGGTCCAGTTCAGCAGTGAGTGTGGGTCCTGGGCCTGGGTTTCGACGTTGACCGACTGGTAACCGTAGAGCGGGTCCATGATCGGCGGCAGCACCAGGCTGGCCGGATCGGCGCGGGAAAACCCGCCATTGCGGTCGATGGACCACTGCATCGGCGTACGCACGCCGTCGCGGTCACCCAGGTAGATGTTGTCGCCCATGCCGATTTCATCCCCGTAGTACAGGGTCGGCGTGCCGGGCATGGATAACAGCAGGCTGTTGAGCAGCTCGATGCGCCGGCGGTCGCGCTCCATCAGTGGCGCCAGGCGCCGGCGAATGCCCAGGTTGATACGCGCGCGGCGGTCGGCGGCGTAGTAGTTCCACAGGTAATCGCGCTCCTTGTCGGTGACCATTTCCAGGGTCAGCTCATCATGGTTGCGCAGGAAAATCGCCCATTGGCAGTTGGCGGGGATTTCCGGGGTCTGGCGCAGGATGTCGGTGATCGGGAAGCGATCTTCCTGGGCCAGGGCCATATACATGCGCGGCATCAACGGAAAATGGAAGGCCATGTGGCACTCATCGCCGTCATCGCTTTTCTGGTCGCCAAAGTACAGCTGGGTATCTTCCGGCCACTGATTGGCTTCGGCCAGCAGCATGCGGTCGGGGTAGTTGGCGTCGATCTCGGCGCGGATCTGCTTGAGCACATCGTGGGTTTCGGGGAGGTTTTCGTTGTTGGTGCCGTCGCGCTCGATCAGGTAGGGAATCGCGTCCAGGCGCAGGCCATCGATGCCCATGTCCAGCCAGTAGCGCATCACCGACAGCACGGCTTTCATGACTTGCGGGTTATCGAAGTTGAGGTCCGGCTGGTGGGAGTAGAAACGGTGCCAGAAGTACTGGCCGGCCACCGGGTCCCAGGTCCAGTTGGACTTTTCGGTGTCGAGGAAAATGATGCGAGTGCCATCGTATTTCTGGTCGTCATCGGACCACACGTAGAAGTCCCGCGCACTGGAACCGGGCTTGGCCTTGCGTGCCCGCTGGAACCAGGGGTGCTGGTCGGACGTGTGGTTGATCACCAGTTCCGTGATCACCCGCAGGCCACGCTTGTGCGCCTCGGCGATAAAGCGCTTGGCGTCGGCCATGGTCCCGTAGTCGCTGTGTACACCCCGGTATTCGGCGATGTCATAGCCGTCGTCACGCCGTGGCGAAGGATAGAACGGCAGCAGCCAGATGGTATTCACGCCCAGGTCGGCAATGTAGTCGAGTTTGGCGATCAGCCCGGGGAAGTCGCCAATGCCGTCGTTGTTGGAGTCGAAATAGGATTTGACGTGAACCTGGTAAATCACCGCGTCCTTGTACCAGAGCGGGTCTTTGATAAAGGTGGCAGCCTTGGGTTTCTTCGCCATTGGAAACTCCTGAATAAATACTGTGGTTAATGTGGGAGCTGGCTTGCCTGCGATAGCGATGGATCAGCAAAGATGCTTTTCACTGACCCACCGCTATCGCAGGCAAGCCAGCTCCCACATTGGATCCTCAGGGTTCTGAAGACCGTGTTCGACTTAAGAATGGGTTATGCGCCAGATGCCAAACGGCATGTGAGGCTCGATGCGCATCCATTGGGTCTTGCCGTACCAGGTCCAGCGATGGCCATTCATCAGGTCTTCGCCCTGGACCTGGGCGTCGTCCGGCAAGCCCATCTCCCACAGCGGCAACTCGAAATGGGCCTCCTGGGCGTTGAACGGGTCGAGGCTGACGGCGATCAGGATGAAGTTGCTGCCATCTTCGCTGCGCTTGCCGAAGTACAGGATGTTGTCGTTGAAGGCGTTGTAGAGCGTCAGGCCCAGGTGTGTCTGCAGCGCCGGGTTTTGCCGGCGGATGCGGTTGAGCTGGGCGATCTCGGCAATGATGTTGCCGGGGGCGCTGAAGTCCCGGGGGCGGATCTCGTACTTTTCCGAGTCCAGGTACTCTTCCTTGCCCGGCACTGGCGCGCTTTCACACAGTTCAAAGCCCGAGTACATGCCCCACAGGCCCGAGCCCATGGTGGCCAGCGCGGCGCGGATCAAAAAGCCCGAGCGGCCGGACTCATGCAAGAAGCCTGGGTTGATGTCCGGTGTATTGACGAAAAAGTTCGGCCGGTAGCATTCGCGCCAGGGCGACTGGTTCAGTTGGGTGAAGTACTCGCTGAGTTCGGCCTTGGTGTTGCGCCAGGTGAAATAAGTGTAGCTCTGGGAATAACCGACCTTGCCCAGGCGCGCCATCATCGCCGGGGTGGTGAAGGCTTCGGCGAGGAAGATCACCTCCGGGTGTTGGGCCCTTACGTCACTGATCAGCCATTGCCAAAATGGCAGCGGCTTGGTGTGCGGGTTGTCGACGCGGAAGGTCTTGACCCCCTCCTCGACCCAGCCCAGCACAATGTCGCGCAACTCCAACCACAGGCTGGGGATCGCATCGGCGGCATAGAAGTCGACGTTGACGATGTCCTGGTATTTTTTCGGCGGGTTTTCCGCGTATTTGATCGTGCCGTCCGGACGCCAGTTGAACCAGCCGGGGTGTTGCTTGAGCCACGGGTGGTCCTGGGAGCACTGGATGGCAAAGTCCAGGGCGATTTCCAGGCCATGCTCGGCGGCGGCGGCTACCAGGCGCCGGAAATCCTCGCGGGTGCCCAGTTGCGAATGGATTGCATCGTGGCCGCCCTCCTCGCTGCCGATCGCATAGGGGCTGCCGGGATCATCGGGGCCGGCGCTCAGTGAGTTGTTCTTGCCCTTGCGATGGCTACGGCCAATGGGATGAATCGGTGGGAAATACAGGACGTCAAAGCCCATGTCGTGGATCATCGCCAGGCGCGAATGCACGTCATTGAAGGTGCCGTGGCGCGCCGGATCGTCGGTGATCGAGCGCGGGAACAGCTCGTACCAACTGGCAAACAGCGCCTGGGGGCGTTCCACATCCAGTGGGTACAGCGGGCTGATACTCAGGTAGGGGCGCAAATCAGCCTGGGCCATCAGCTGTGCACTGTCTTCGTGCAGAAACAGCGCGACCTGCTCGGTTTCCAGCAGCCCGGACAATTGCTGGTGCAACTGCTGCAAGCGCTCCTGCAGCTCGCCTTCGCTGCGTTCGGCAGCTTGCAGCACCTGGTTGCGACCTTCCTGCAGCTCAAGGCTGACAGGAACCCCGGCCGTGTGTTTCTTGCCCAATTCGTAGCAGAAGCTGGCGAAATGATCGATCCACGCTTCGACGCAATACTGGTGGGGGCCTTGCTCGGTCACGCTGAACGCGCCCTGCCAGGCATTGTTGCCCTGGTCACTCATGGGCACGCTGTGCCAGCTGTCTTCACCCAAGGCCTGCCAACGGATCAAGACGGCCAACTGGTCATGGCCATCGGCAAAGACATTGCTCGCCACCTGGATGCGCTGGCCTTGCACGGCCTTGACCGCAAAGGCCCCGGCGTCGATCACAGGTGTGGTGTCTTCAATGGCGATCCTGGGCAGCAACAGTGCCTGGGACAGTGGTAGTGCGGGTCTTTCAGCAGTCATCGAGCATCTCCCCTTACGCCCCATGGACGCTCTTGTGCTTGATTGTCAGTGCTGCAAGCGGGCTCTCCCTGAGCCGGCCACATAAGGTCCGAGCCCGGGCGCGTTGGAAAAGTTCAGGTGGATGTACCGCCATCGGGCGGGAATCAAACGGCCATGACGGTTGTCCACCGGTTGAGCAAAGCACAAACGAGGCCACCGCGATGAACATCCCCATTCCTGCTGAAACCCCAGACCCGAATATCGACAAACCCACCCTGCCGCCGACCGAACCGGAGCCGATTCCCGAGCAGGAACCTCCGGAAAGCGTGCCACCGGCAAAGGAAGAACCGCCGACGACGATGCCGCCGGTTATCGTGTAGGAGCCGCGGCTAAGGCTTGTCCAACAGCTTCACAATCCTTGGCATCACGCTGAACACGGCAAGGGCGAGCACGGTGCTCAGCACCGCCGTGGACTCCTTGCCCAACCCCGCCGCCACCCCGATGGCGGCGGTCATCCACAAGCCGGCCGCAGTGGTCAGCCCCTTGACGTGCTGCCCGGCCTCCTCCTCCTTGCCCTTGAGGATGGTGCCCGCGCCCAAAAAACCGATCCCGGCGATCACCCCCTGTATCACCCGGCTCATGGCATCGGCCTGTGAACCGCCTATCTGCGGGACCAGCACGAACAACGCTGCGCCCATCGCCACCAGCATATGGGTGCGCACCCCCGCGGCCTTGCCCTTTTGTTCACGTTCAAAGCCGAGGATGCCACCGAGGATCGCTGCAATCAGCAGGCGTACGGTGATTTGCGTCATTTGCCGCGCATCGCCGATATCGGCGAATTCGCTTTGCAGGGTTTGCCAGACTTCTTGCCACCAGGCGTCCATGGTCCTGTCCTTTTCATGGGGGGATAGAAGATGGACAGCAACGACCGCCAGTCAGTTGCGCCGAACCATTGGCAAGGGCGCGGCACCTAACCAACAGGACTGTGCAACCAGGAGAACACCATGCCCGTACGTATCGAAAACCAGAGCTGCTATTTCAAGATTGACGACAGCGGCGAAGAGCAGCGTTGCAGCGTGTTGGAGGTAACGGTGATTACCGACAGCGATAAAGCCATGTCGGCGGTGGAGATCGACGGCCAGCGGATTTACATCACCGAGGCGCAAGCCGACGCCTTGACCGTGGCCGGCGCCATCGATGGGCGTAAGCACCTCAAGGCCACTGACGGTGATTCGGTGATTTGATTGATCTGGATCAGCATGCCGTGGGCACTGTTGATCCAGGCACCGGCCCCACGGCTTGCGGGGTGCTGCACATTGTCGCAGGGCGGGCGCCAAAACCCATCTGATCCGCTTTTTATCGATTTACCTGAGTCTGTTATGCAAACAGATCGCGGCCCATAGTTCATCCGCCTGATGGAGGCTGATGAGCGAAAGACCATGAGCGATAGAATCCCCGTCCGATTAGTAGAACATTTCGAGCCTGCACATCCAAAGAAGATGAAGGCCAAATCCAGCGACAACCTGATCCACACCCGCAGTTTCACCGGCCTGTTCCGCACCTTGCGCATCAGTGGCGCAGGCTTTTTGTTCCTGGCGTTCTTTGGCACCGTGTGGCTGAACTGGGACTCACGCCAGGCAGTGTTATGGGACCTGGCGGAAAGTAAGTTCCATATTTTTGGCGCGACCTTCTGGCCCCAGGATTTCATCCTGTTGTCGGCGTTGTTGATCATCTGTGCCTTCGGGCTGTTTGCGATCACCGTCTTTGCCGGCCGCATCTGGTGTGGCTATACCTGCCCGCAAAGCTCGTTTACCTGGCTGTTCATGTGGTGCGAGAAAGTCACCGAAGGCGAGCGTAACCAGCGGATCAAGCTACAGGCTGCGCCCTGGGGCGTGAACAAGCTGGCGCGCCGTGCGGCCAAGCACACGCTGTGGCTGGCGATCAGCGTGCTGACCGGTTTGACCTTTGTCGGCTACTTCACCCCGATCCGGCCGTTGGCCGAAGAACTGCTGACCTGGCAGATGGGCGGCGTCAGCCTGTTCTGGGTGCTGTTCTTTACTGGCGCCACCTACATCAATGCCGGCTGGCTGCGTGAAGCGGTATGCATGCATATGTGCCCGTATGCACGGTTCCAGAGCGTGATGTTCGACAAGGACACCCTGACCATTTCCTACGACGCCGCCCGTGGCGAAAGCCGTGGCCCGCGCAAACGTGATGTGAACCCGGCCGACGTCGGCCTGGGCGACTGCATCGACTGCCACTTGTGCGTACAGGTTTGCCCCACCGGCATCGATATCCGCGACGGCCTGCAGATGGAATGCATCGGCTGCGCAGCCTGCATCGACGCCTGTGATTCGATCATGGACAAGATGGGCTATGCGCGGGGCTTGGTGAGCTACACCTCCGAGCATCAGATGCAGGGCGGCAAGACCCACCTGCTGCGACCGCGATTGATCGGCTACAGTGCGGTGCTGCTGGTGATGATCGCTGCGTTGGTGATGGCGCTGGTGCAGCGGCCAATGGTGTCGCTGGACGTGACCAAGGACCGTGGGATGTTCCGGGAAAACAGCCAGGGGCTGATCGAGAACATCTACAGCCTGAAGATCATCAACAAGACCCAACAGCGCCAGGATTACCGCGTGGAGCTGCTGGATGGCGAGGGCTTCGAGCTGCAGGGCAAGACCGAGGTCAGCCTGGCGCCTGGGGAAATCACCGACTTGCCGGTGTCTGTGGCGTTGACCCGTGACAAACCGACCAGTAGCTCGCAAACCATCCGCTTCAAGGTGACGGATAAGGATGAGCCAAGTGTTTATAGTGTCGCCGACAGCCGTTTTGTGGCGCCGCTGAACCGCTGACACACGCAACCTCCCTTGTAGGAGCGGGCTTGCCCGCGATAGCGGTGCGTCAGCTGCTACTGACACACCGTAATCGCGGGCAAGCCCGCTCCCACACTTTGACCTGTGTAGACCTAGGATCACGATGAAACGCTACGAGAAATTTGCCGACGACATCGCTGAACTGATCCGCTCCGGCGTCCTCGGCCCCGGCCAGCGTGTGCCGTCGGTGCGCTATGCCAGCCAAACGTATGGCGTCAGCCCATCCACGGTGTTCCAGGCCTATTACCTGCTGGAGCGCCGTGGCCTGATCCGTGCGCGCCCGCGCTCCGGGTATTTCGTCAATACCCATGCCCCCAGCCCGTTCTCCGAGCCTGCGGTCAGCGCCCATGTGCACGAGTCCACTGAGGTGGACGTCAGCGAGCTGGTGTTCTCGGTACTCGATTCGATCAAGGACCCGCAGACCGTACCGTTTGGCTCGGCCTTCCCCAGCCCGATGCTGTTCCCCCTGCAACGCCTGGCCCGCTCCCTGGCCAGCGCCAGTCGCGAGATGGATCCGCGCATGGTGGTCACCGACATGTCGCCGGGCAACCCGCAACTACGCCGGCAAATTGCCCTGCGCTACATGGTCGGCGGCTTGATGCTGCCCATGGAGGAGTTGCTGATCACCAACGGCGCCCTCGAAGCGCTGAACCTGTGCCTGCAGGCGGTGACCGAGCCGGGAGACCTGGTGGCCATCGAGGCCCCGGCGTTTTATGCCTGCCTGCAAGTGCTCGAGCGCTTGAAACTCAAGGCCGTGGAAATCCCCGTGCACCCGCGCGATGGCATCGACCTCCAAGTGCTGGCCCAGACCCTGGAGCGCTACCCGATCAAGGCCTGCTGGTGCATGACCAGTTTCCAGAACCCCATGGGGGCAACCATGCCCGAGGCCAAGAAGCAGGCGTTGGTTGAGTTGTTGCGCGGGCATCAGGTGCCGCTGATCGAGGACGACGTGTACGCCGAGTTGTATTACGGCCAGCAGGCGCCCAAGCCCGCCAAGGCCTTCGACACCGAAGGCCTGGTGATGCACTGCGGTTCCTTCGCCAAGAGCCTGGCCCCTGGCTATCGCGTAGGCTGGGTGGCAGCCGGCCGCTATGCGCAAAAGATCGAACGCCTGAAGCTGATGACCTCGCTTTGTGCCTCGATGCCCGCCCAGGCGGCGATTGCCGATTACCTGCAACACGGCGGCTACGACCGGCACCTGCGTAAATTGCGCTATGCCCTGGAAGAGCAGCAAAGTGCCATGCTCGCCGCCATCGGCCGCTACTTTCCGGCGCAAACCCGGGTCAGCCAACCGGCCGGCGGCTATTTCCTGTGGCTGGAACTGCCAGAACAGACCGACTCGTTGAAACTGTTCCAGATGGCCTTGGCCCAAGGTATCAGCATCGCGCCGGGGCCGATTTTTTCGCCGACCCAACGCTTTCGTAACTGCATTCGCTTGAACTACGGCAGCCCCTGGGATGAGGCGGCGGAAAAGGCCATGGAAACGTTGGGGCGCATTGTGCGTTCGTTTTAAGGGCTGCGCTTGAAAGGGAACCAAACACTGAAACGTGCCACGTAGGAGGGTCCATTTTCTCCATTGCTCAGGAAACGTTTGATGCGAGGTGTGCTGCCATCCTTATTCCATCTTCCGCTCCCACCCAACTACATGCGGGTGGCCGAACGGCGCGAAGTTCGCCAGTTGAACGGGCCAGCCGGGCGCCCGGCGGGTGACCATCGTTCGGCAGAAAGGATTATCGAACAGAGCCCGGTGCTCAGGGACTTCCTTGAAGGCAATGATCGCTTTCAGGTCGATGTGGACCTCAAGCGCCATCTGGGGGATTGGACACAGTCCAACACAGACCGCGAGGCCCGCGCCGATGCGACCTACAACCTGGATAAAGTGCTGCGCTTCATTGATAACCTGGACGAAGACAAGCTCAAGGGCAGCGAGGAACGTAATGGCAAGATCGACGGGTTTTCCGACTTGGGCGTCACCATCCTGCATGACTCGGAGGCAGACCGCCTGGACCAGTTTGCGCGTCGGGGGTATCAGGCGTTAGGCACTTTCTGACACGGGTTCGTGTTGGTGGCTGGCAGAACGTGGTGAGGCTATTGGGGCGGCTTCGCCACCCAACACGGGGCAAGCCCGCTCGCCACAGTAAATTCCTAGCTGCCGCAACGCCCCCCCTGTGGCGAGGGGGCTCGTCCCCCGTTGGGCTGCGCCAGCAGCCCCAAAACCAGCCACCTCGGTATATCTGGCACAACGTGGTGAGGCGATTGGGGTGGCTTCGCCACCCAGCGCGGGCGATGCGGCGTTCCGACAAGCCCGCTCGCCACGAAAAGCCAGGGAGCCCCGCCCCTTTGTGAGGGGGCTCTCAGCACCCAGGCAGGATCAACGCCCGCCGCCAAGATCCAGAAATGTCCCGGTGGTGTACGAGGCCTTGTCCGATAACAACCAGACAATCGCTTCCGCCACTTCATCAGGGCGCCCGCCACGGGCCATGGGAATGCCCGGCTCAAGCTTGCTGACCCGGTCCGGGTCGCCGCTCAAGGCGTGGAATTCAGTGAAGATATAACCCGGGCGCACCGCGTTGACCCGGATCCCCTCGCCCGCCACTTCCTTGGACAAGCCAATGGTAAAGGTGTCCAGCGCGCCCTTGGACGCCGCGTAGTCCACGTACTCACCGGGCGAGCCCAGGCGTGCCGCCACCGAGGACACATTGACGATGCTACCGCCCTGCCCGCCGTGCTTGGGCGACATGCGCAGCAATGCATGCTTGGCGCACAGAATCGGGCCCAGCACGTTGGTCTTGAGGATTTTCAGGATGCGGAACTCGGACATTTCGTCGACCCGCGACTTGTGGCCGACAGTGCCGGCGTTGTTGACCAGCGCGGTGACGCGACCCAATTCGGTGTCGACACGGTTGAACAGGCTGATCACTTCGTCTTCGATGCTCACGTCGGCGCGCACCGCGATGGCCTGGGCGCCGAGTGCGCGGACCTGCTCCAGCACACGCAGGGCGGCTTCTTCGTCAGACTGGAAATTGATGCAGATGCGATAGCCCTGCCGGGCCGCCAGCAAGGCCGTGGCGGCCCCGATCCCACGACTGCCACCGGTAATGATGACGACTTTGTCCATGTGTACTGACTCCCCATTCAACCCAGGCTGTTGGATCCAAGAATACCTGTGCCTGCCAGGTTTTGCATGGACCGGGGTCAATTGATCTCAGGGTTGGGTAAACGGCGGCCGGGTCAGTTGTTCCTTGGCCACGATAGCGCTCATAAATGTATCCGGCGGCAGCGGGTGGCCCAGGTGATAGCCTTGCAACGAGTCGCAGCCCAGACGCGTGAGGAAATCCTGCTGCATGTCGGTCTCCACCCCTTCGGCGACGATGCGCAGGCCGAGGGCCTGGCCCAGGGCGACAATCGCCGAGACGATGGCGGCATCGTCGCTGTCATGCTCCAGGTCCCGTACAAAACCGCGGTCGATCTTCAGTTCGTTGGCCGGCAGGCGCTTGAGGTACATCAGGCTGGAATAACCGGTGCCAAAGTCGTCGATTGACAGGTCAACGCCCATTTCCGAGAGTTTCTGCAGCACCGTCATGCTGGCATCGGCATCGCTCATGGCGGTGGTTTCGGTGATTTCCAGGGTCAGGCTGTTGGCCGGCAACTGGTGACGCTGCAGGGCGTTGGCCACACTGGTGACCAGCCCGGCATGGCAGAACTGCAGGGCCGACAGGTTGACCGCGATACGCCAGTCCCGATACCCCTGGGCAAACCACACCTGCATTTGCCGGCACGCTTCGTTGAGCACCCAGTCGCCGATGGCAATGATCACCCCGGTCTTTTCCGCCAGCTCGATAAACTTGTCCGGCAGCAACAAGCCATGTTGTGGATGCTCCCAGCGCAATAGCGCCTCGGCGCCGACAGCGCGGCCGCTGAGGGCGTCGAACTTGGGTTGGTAGTACAGGCGCAACTGCTGTTGGTCCACCGCATTGCGCAAATCCTGCAACAGTTGCAGTTGCCGGCGCGCGTTGGTGTTCATTGACACATCGAAAAAGCTGTAGCCGTTCTTGCCCATGCTCTTGGCGTGATACATCGCCGCATCGGCATTCATCAACAGTTCCTGGGGCGTTGCTCCGTTGCCGGGGAACAGGGCGATACCGACGCTCGCGGAAATATTCAGGTCATGCTCCGCTACTCGGAATGACTTGTTAATCAGGCCTACCTGGCGTTCGGCCAGGCGCAGGGCATCGTCGGGCTGGCTCAACTGCACCAGTAACACGAATTCATCGCCACCGATCCGGGCCAGGGTGTCCTGGCTGCGCAGGTCTTCACGCAGGCGCAGGCCCACTTCGCGTAGCAATTGGTCACCCATATGATGGCCAAAGGCATCGTTGACCGGTTTGAAGCCGTCCAGGTCGATAAACATCAGGGCAAAACAGCCGCCCTGCTCCGCCACCAACTGCATAGCCTGCTGAATGCGATCGGCCAACAGCGTACGGTTTGGCAAGCCGGTGAGTGTGTCGTGCAAGGCCAAGTGGGTGAGTTCCTGGTTGGCCAGGGACAGGGAATCGGCCAGCACGGCGGTACGGGCTTCCAGGCGCGCATCAAGCAACGAGGTCAACAGCGCAATGGCCAGCACCGCCAGGGTGGTCACCAGTACCAGGTTATCCAGGCCGCTGCCGCTCAGGCCATCCACCGACGCCCCGCAAAAGCTGCCATCGGCAAAACGGGCGGCGGCCATGCCGGTGTAATGCATGCCGACGATGGCCACGCCCATCACCACCGCTGCCCCACCCCGCGCCAGGCGTACATAGGGGGTATTGCGCCGCAGGTTGAAGGCAATCCACAGGGCGGCGGCCGAAGCGCCGACGGCGATCAGCAGTGAGGCAGCGAACAAGGTGGGGTCGTAGTCGATCCCCGGGGTCATGCGCATGGCGGCCATGCCAGTGTAGTGCATGGCGCTGATGCCCGCGCCCATGATCAAGGCGCCAAAGCCCAGCTGCCAGGCCGGCAAGCGCGGCTGATTGACCAGCCAGAGGGCAAAGCCGCTGGAGAGCATGGCGATCAGCAGCGACAGCGCGGTAATGCCAATGTCGTAGCCCAGGGTGATGGGCAGGCTAAACGCCAACATCCCGATAAAATGCATCGACCATACGCCACAGCCCATGGCCAGTGCCCCGCCGGCCATCCACAGGTACACCGCCCGCCCCTTGGCCGTGGCAATGCGGCCGGTCAAGTCAAGGGCGGTATAGGAAGCGAGGATCGCCACCAGTAGGGAAATCAGGACCAGTGCGGGGGAATAACTGCCGGTAAGCATGGGGCTTCTCTAGGGATGACAGTGCGAGCGGCATCCATGCCGGGAAAGGCCGAGGATTGTAGCGAGAATAATTCTTGTATAGGTGAAATATTGTCACAAGGCCATCACCTGAAATCGCCCCTTGACGAACAGCCTTCCCTGTGGCGAGCGGGCTTGTCGGAACGCCGCATCGCCCGCGCTGGGTGGCGAAGCCGCCCCAATAGCCTTACCAACTGCTGTCAGAGATACCGATTACTCTTCGCGTGGCTGCATCTGACCGTCCCATCCGCCGCCCAACGCGGCGATCAGTTGCACGCTGGCAACCAGCCGGGTTTGCAGCAAGGTCAGCACGGTGCGTTCGTTGCTCAATGCCGTGGCCTGCACGTTAACCACGTCCAGGTAGGCGATCAGGCCCGCCTTGTACTGGTTCTGGGTCAGGCGCAGGGATTCGCGGGCAGATTCCAGGGCTTCGTTGCTCACACCCGCCTCGTCTTCCAGGACCTTGAGCTGGACCATGTAGTTTTCCACCTCGCGGAAACCGTCGAGCACGGTCTGGCGGTACTTGGCCACGGTTTCGTCGTAGGACGCTTCGGCGCGGTCAACTTCCGCCGAGCGTTGCCCGCCGTCGAACAGGGTCATCGCCAGTTTCGGCCCCACCGACCAGAAACGGTTAGGCAGGCTGATCCAGTCGGCGTAGGTGCTGCTGGAATAACCACCAGCCAGGCTCAGGGTCAGGTCGGGGTAGTAGGCGGTTTTCGCCACGCCAATATTGGCATTGGCGGCGATCACCGCCCGTTCGGCCGAGGCGATGTCTGGGCGGCGCTCCAGCAATTGTGATGGCAGGTTGGCAGGGATCTGCGGCAAGGCGGGAATATCCTTGCTCACCGCCAGGTTGAAGGTGGCCGGGGCTTCGCCGATCAGTACGGCGATGGCGTTTTCCAGCTGTGCGCGCTGCCAGATCAGGTCGATCATGCTGGCCTGGGTGCTTTTGAGCTGGGTCTGCGCCTGGGCCACGGCGTCTTTGCCGGAGACACCGGCGCGATACTGGTTTTCAGTCATTTGCAGCGAGCGCTGGTAGGTCTCGACGGTGCTTTGCAGCAAGCGGGTCTGTTCGTCCATGACCCGCAGTTGCAGGTAGTTCTGCACCAACTCCGACTGCTGGCTCAAGCGCATGGCGGCCAGGTCTGCGGCGCTGGCTTGCTCGCTGGCGTTGCTGGCTTCCAGGCCACGGCGCAACTTGCCCCAGATATCCGCTTCCCAACTGACACCCAACTGGGTGTTGAGGGTGTCGCGGATACCGCTGCTGGAGCTGCTCAGGCTTGCATTGCTGCTGCCGGTGCCCTGGCTGGCGCGGGTTTTACCGGCGCTCAGGTCGACCGTGGGAAAAAAGGCGCCACGGGAACTGCGCGCAGTGGCCTGGGCCTGACGGTAGCGAGCTTCGGCCTGGGCCACGGTCTGGTTGGCGTTGTTGAGCTTGTCCACCAGGTTGTTGAGTTGCTGGTCGCCATACAACTCCCACCAGGCGCCACGGGCCAGGGCATCGCTGGGCGCCGCCTGGCGCCAGCCCTGGGCTTCTTTGTACTGCGCCGGCTCAGCCACTTGCGGGCGCTGGTAATCCGGGCCGATGGCGCAAGCGCTGAGCAATACGGCGCAAAACACGGTAGGCGCGAGCTTGCTCGCGAAAAACCTGAGGCCCCGGCGGTGAGTCAGGTGCCCCGCGTCATGGTTGGCGTTTTTCGCTGGCAAGCCAGCGCCTACAGGGAGGTGCGTTGCGGTCATAACGGAGTGTCCAGGGCAGCGTCGGTACGCACCCCGCGCCAACCGTTGAAACGGTGGCGCAGGCGGTCGAGATAGAGGTAAACCACCGGGGTGGTGTAAAGGGTCAGGATCTGGCTGAACACCAGCCCGCCGATAATCGTCAGGCCCAGGGGCTGGCGCATTTCCGCGCCTTCGGCGGTGCTCAGCAGCAAAGGCAAGGCACCGAGGATTGCCGCCAGGGTAGTCATCAGGATCGGTCGCAAGCGCAGCAGGCAGGCGCTGCGAATCGATTCCAGGGGCTGCATGCCTTCCTTGCGCTCCAGTTGCAGCGCCAGGTCGATCATCAGGATCGCGTTTTTCTTCACCACGCCGATCAGCAGGAACAGGCCCAGCAACGAGATCAGGCTGAACTCGCCGCCCAGCACGTAGATCGACAACAGCGCACCAACCCCGGCCGACGGCAAGGTCGAAAGGATGGTCAGTGGGTGGATGTAGCTCTCATACAAAATCCCCAGCACCAGATACACCGCCACCAACGCGCCGAGAATCATGAACGGCTGGCTTTTCTGAGTGGCGGCAAAGGCATCGGCGGTGCCCGCCATCTTGGCGATGACGTCTTCGGGCAAGCCGACCTTGGCAATCGCCCGCTCGATAGCGGCCGTGCCCTGCTCCACCGTGACCCCGGGGGCCATGTCGAAGGCAATGTCTTCGGAAGCGAACTGCCCTTCGTGGCTGACACGGTCGTCGGCCAGGCTGTTTTCGTAGTGGGCGATGGTCGACAGCGGGATTCGCGCGCCATCGGCGGTAATCACTTGCACCTGATTGAGGGTGATCGGGTCCTGGGCGTATTTTGGATTGACCTCCATCACCACCCGGTACTGGTTGAGGCTGTCATAGATGGTGGAAATCTGCCGCTGGCTGTAGGCGTTGTTCAGCACCGAGGTGACCATGTTCATGTCGACGCCCAGGCGCTTGGCCTGATCGCGGTCGACAATCAACGTCACCTGCTGCGCGCCACGGCCTTCGCGGGCGTCGATCGCGGTCAGTTCCGGCAGCTCACGCAGCGCGGCGACCACTTTCGGGTACCACAGGCGCAAGGCGGCCAGGTCGCCACTTTGCAGGATGTAGGAGTACTGCGAGGACGTCTGGTCGCGGCCGCCGCCAAATTGCAGGTCCTGGTCGGCCATCAGCATCAAGCGACCACCCGGTACCAGCGGCACTTCTTTACGCAGGCGCTCGATCACTGCCTGGGCCGACAGCTTGCGTTCTTTGATCGGCTTGAGCCGCACCAGCATCACCGCGTTGTTGGTGCCGTTGCTGCCACCGATAAAGCCGGCCACGCTCTCCACTGCCGGGTCTTGCAACACAGCCTTGCGGAAAATCTCCATCTTCGGCTGCATGACGCTAAATGACAGGCCGTCATCGCCGCGCACAAAACCGATCAGTTGCCCGGTGTCCTGTTGCGGCATAAAGGTTTTGGGGACCACCACATACAGCGCGATATTCACGCCAATGGTCACCAGCAGGCTGAGCAGGGTCAGGCGTTTGTGCCGCAGCACCCAGTCCAGGCTGCGGGCATAACCCGCCACCATATGGTCGTTGACCTTCTGGCTCCAGCGCTGCAAGCCGGTCTGCTGCCCTTTGACATGGGGCTTGAGCCAGCGCGCGCAGAGCATCGGCGTCAGGGTCAGGGAGACCACCAGCGAAACGATGATCGCCGCCGCCAGGGTGATGGAGAATTCACGGAACAGGCTGGTGACAATCCCGCCCATAAACAGGATCGACAGGAATACCGCCACCAGCGACACGTTCATCGACAGCAGGGTAAAACCGACCTCCTTGGCCCCAAGATACGCCGCCTTCATCGGCGCGATACCGTCGTCGATATGCCGCGAGATGTTCTCCAGCACCACGATGGCATCGTCCACCACCAGGCCAGTGGCCAGGATCAGGGCCATCAGCGACAGGTTGTTCAGGGAAAACCCGTACAGGTACATGATCGCAAAGGTGCCCACCAGCGACACCGGCACCGCCAGGGTCGGGATCAGCGAGGCGCGGAAGTTGCCGAGGAACAGGTACACCACCAGGATCACCAGGGCCACGGCAATCAGCAGGGTCATTTCCGCCTCATGCAGGGTGGCGGTGATCACCGGCGAGCGGTCCATGGCCAGGTTGAGCTTGACGCTGGACGGCAGCACCGCCTGCAGCGCCGGCAACTGCGCCTTGATCTGCTTGACGGTCTCGATGATGTTGGCGCCGGACTGGCGGTTGATCACCAGCAACACCGCCGAATCATTGTTGAAGAAACCACTGTTGTAGCGGTCCTCGACGCCATCGCTGATCTTCGCCACATCGCTCAGGCGCAACGCGGCGCCGTCCTGGTAGCGGATCAGCAGCGGCTCATAGTCCTTGGCCTTTTCCAACTGGTCGTTGGCCTGGATCTGCCAGTTACGCTCGCCGTCTTCCACCGAGCCCTTGGGCCGGCGCACGTTGGCATTGGCAATGGTGTCGCGCACTTCATCCAGGGACACGCCGTACTGGTCGAGAGCCTTGGGTTCGAGCTCGATGCGCACCGCCGGCAGGGAACTGCCGCCGATCTGCACTTCACCCACACCCGGTACCTGGGACAGGCTTTGGGAGAGGATGGTCGAGGCCAGGTCATACAACTGGCCCTTGGGCAACACGTCCGAGGTCAGCGACAGCACCATGATCGGCGCCTGGGACGGGTTGATCTTGCGGTAGGTGGGCATGCTGCGCATGCCGCTGGGCAACAGGTTGCGCGAGGCGTTGATCGCCGCCTGCACTTCCCGCGCCGCGCCGTTGATATCGCGGTCGGAGTCAAAGGCCAGGATCACCCGGGTCGAGCCCTGGCTCGACGAACTGCTCAGGGTGGTGACCCCGGCAATCGCGCCGAAGGAACGCTCCAGGGGCGTAGCCACGGTAGACGCCATCACTTCCGGGCTGGCGCCAGGCAGGCTGGCGGAGACCACAATCACCGGGAAGTCGATCTGTGGCAGCGGCGACACCGGCAACAGGCTGAAACTGACACCGCCCAGCAACATGATCGCCAGGCTCAGCAGCATGGTGGCTACCGGCCGGCGAATAAAAGGTCCGGACAGGTTCATGGCTCAACCGGCTCCAGCGCTTCGGGGGTCTTGCGCCAGCGACGGCCCAGGCGGTCGAAGTACAGGTAGATCACCGGGGTAGTGAACAGCGTAAGGATCTGGCTCAACAGCAAGCCGCCGACCATCACTAGGCCCAGGGGCTGGCGCAGTTCGGCGCCGGAGCCGGTGGCCAGCATCAGGGGCACCGCACCGAACAGCGCCGCCAGGGTGGTCATCAGGATTGGCCGGAAGCGCAGCAGCGCCGCCTGGTAGATCGCGGTCTGCGGGTCCAGGCCCTGGTTGCGTTCGGCGTCGAGGGCGAAGTCGATCATCATGATCGCGTTCTTCTTCACGATGCCGATCAGCAAAATGATGCCGATAATCGCGATCATCCCCAGGTCGTTGCCCGTGAGCAGCAGCGCCAACAGGGCCCCCACCGCTGCCGATGGCAGGGTCGAGAGAATGGTGATCGGGTGGATGTAGCTCTCGTACAACACGCCGAGCACGATGTACATGGTGACCACCGCCGCCAGGATCAGCAGCAAGGTGCTCGACAGCGAGGCCTCGAACGCCTGGGCGGCGCCCTGGAACTGGGTCTGCACGCCGACCGGCATGCCAATGTCCTTCTGCACCTGGTTGATCAGCTCCACACCTTTGCCCAGGGCCACGCCGGGTGCCAGGTTGAACGACATCATCACCGCCGGGAACTGGCCGATATGGGTAATCGCCAACTGGGCCTGGCGCTGCTCGATGCGGGCCAGGCTCGATAGGCGCACCTGGCCGCCGTCGGTGGTTTTCACATGGATCTGGTTCAGCGCATCCGGCCCCAGGGTTTCGCCGGACTGGGCCTGCAGCACCACGCGGTACTGGCTGGCCTGGGTGTAGATCGTGGAAATCTGCCGTTGGCCAAAGGCGTCATACAGGGCGTCGGTGATATTGGCCACCGACACGCCCAGGCGCGAGGCGGCATCGCGGTCGATCACCATGTACACCTGCAAGCCCTTGTCCTGCAGGTCGCTGGCGACATCGGTGAGTTCCGGATACTGGCTCAGGGCCTGTACCAGCTTGCCGCTCCACAGTGCCAACAGGTCGGCGTCCGGGGAGGACATGCTGAACTGGTACTGGGTACGACTGACGCGGTCCTCGATGGTCAGGTCCTGCACCGGCTGCATGAACAGGCGGATGCCCACCAGCTTGTCCAGCGTCGGCTGCAGGCGCGCAATCACCTCGACAGCGCTCAAGTCCCGCTCTTTATGGGGCTTGAGGTTGATCAGCAGGCGGCCACTGTTGAGGGTGGCGTTATCGCCATCTACCCCAATGTAGGACGACAGGCTTTCCACCGCCGGATCTTCGAGGATGATCTTCGCCAGTTCTTGCTGGCGCTGGCTCATGGCAGCAAAGGAAATCGACTGCGGCGCCTCGGAAATGCCCTGGATCACCCCGGTGTCCTGTACCGGGAAGAAGCCCTTGGGCACCACCAGGTACAGCACCACCGTCAGGCCCAGGGTGGCGATGGCCACCAGCAGGGTCAGCGGTTGGTGCTTGAGCACCCATTGCAGCTTGCGCCCGTAGGCAGCCACCAGCCAGTCGATCCAGGCGCCGCTGGCCTTGTAGAAGCGGCCCTGTTCTTCTTCCTTGGGTTCGCGCTTGAGCAGCCGCGCGCACATCATCGGCGTCAGGGTCAGGGACACCACCAGGGAAATCAGGATCGCCACCGCCAGGGTGATGGCAAATTCGCGGAACAGCCGCCCGACCACATCGGCCATGAACAGCAGCGGGATCAATACCGCAATCAGCGACAGGGTCAGGGAAACCAGGGTGAAGCCGATCTGCTTGGCGCCCTTGAGCGCCGCGGCCATCGGTGTCTCGCCTTCCTCGATGTAACGGGAAATGTTCTCCAGCATCACGATGGCATCGTCCACCACGAACCCGGTGGCGATGGTCAGGGCCATCAGGGTCAGGTTGTTGATGGAGAAACCGGCCAGGTACATCACGCCAAAGGTGCCGATCAGGGACAACGGCACGGCAATCGACGGGATGATAGTGGCGCTGAAGCGACGCAGGAACAGGAACGTCACCATTACCACCAGGGCAATGGCGATCAGCAATTCATGCTGCACATCGGTGACCGAGGCGCGGATGGTCTGGGTGCGGTCGGTGAGCACCGTCACGTCGAGGCCCGCGGGCAGGTTGTCGGTGATGCTGGGCAGCAGCGCCTTGATCCGGTCCACCACCTCGATCACGTTGGCGCCCGGCTGGCGCTGGATATTGAGCAGCACCGCCTGGTTTTCATTGGCCCAGGCGGCAAGGCGTTCGTTCTCGGCGCCATCGACGATCTGCGCGACGTCCTTGAGGCGCAGCGGCGCACCGTTGCTGTAGGCCAGGATCAGTTCGGCGTACTGCTCGGGCGATACCAACTGGTCGTTGGCGTCGAGCATCGACACCCGGGTCGGGCCGTCGAAGTTACCCTTGGGCTGGTTGACGTTGGAGGCGGCAATCAGGCTGCGCACGTCCGCCAGGTTCAAGCCGTTGGCGGCCAGGGCCTCGGGGTTGACTTTGATCCGCACGGCCTGGCGCTGGCCGCCGGCGATGCTGACCATGCCCACACCGCTGATCTGCGCGATTTTTTGCGCCATGCGCGTATCGACCAGGTCATTGAGCTTGGGCAACAGCATGGTCTTGGAAGTAATGGCCAGGGTCAGCACCGGGGTATCGGCCGGGTTGACCTTGTTGTACACCGGGGGCGCCGGCAGGTCCGAAGGCAGCAGGTTGCTGGCCGCGTTGATCGCCGCCTGCACCTGTTGCTCGGCGACGTCCATGTTGACGTCGAGGTTGAAGCGCAGGGTCAACACCGAGGCCCCACCGGAACTGGTCGAGGCCATCTGCGTCAGGCCGGGCATTTGCCCGAACTGGCGCTCCAGGGGCGCAGTGACCGCGCTGGTCATCACATCCGGGCTGGCGCCGGGGTACAGGGTCATGACGCGGATGGTCGGGTAATCCACCTGGGGCAAGGCTGACACCGGCATCAAGCGATAGGCGATCAGGCCAGCCAGGACAATGGCCAGCATGCTCAGGGTGGTGGCGACGGGCCTGAGGATGAACAGCCGTGACAGGTTCATGCGCCGGCCTTTTGCGCCTTGCCGGCATCCGCCGCCGGGCTGCTTTCGCCTTGTGCCGCGGGCTTGCCCTGCAAATGTTCAGTGGGTGTGGTTGGCACCTGGTTGCTGTCGTTGACCACTTCGACGTCGGTGCCGTCCTTCAAGCGATCGGTGCCTTCGAGTACCACGCGATCGCCGGCAGCCAGGCCTTCCTTGACCACGGTGTTCTGGCCATCGGTATCACCAATGACCAGGGTGCGGATCTTGACCTTCTTGTCAGCGTCCAGGGCATAGACGAAGGTGCCGTTGGTGCCGAACTGGATCGCCGCCGATGGCACCAACACCACGTTTTTCAGGGTGTCGGCCAACAGGCGCACGTTGACGAACTGATTGGGGAACAGCACCTGGTCCTGGTTATCGAAACGGGCCTTGAATTTCAGGGTGCCGGTGGCGACATCGATCTGGTTGTCCAGGCTCTGCAACACGCCGGTGGCCTGTAGCTGCAGATCGCCACGGTCCCAGGCCTGCACCGGCAGCTTGTTGCCGGTACGGTAGCGGGCCAGCACGGTTTGCAGGCTGTTCTCCGGCAAGGTGAAGGCCACGCTGATCGGTTGGGTCTGGGTGATGATTGCCAGGGCGGTGGTGTCGTTGGCCGCCACCAGGTTGCCGACGTCCAGTTGGCGCAGGCCGACACGGCCGGAGATCGGCGCGCGGATCTGGGTGAATTCAAGGTTGAGCTTGGCGTCATCCACCGCACCCTGGTTGGTCTTGACCGTACCCTGGTATTGCAGGACCAGCGCGGCGGCGGTGTCCAGGGTCTGCTTGGCGATACTGTCTTGTTCATACAGGCCGCGATAACGCTCAAGGTCAACCTGGGCGTTTTTCAGTTGGGCCTGGTTTTGCAGAAGCGTGCCCTGGGCCTGGAGCAAGGCGTTCTGGTAGCTGCGCGGGTCGATTTGCGCCAGCAGGTCGCCGGCCTTGACCATCTGCCCTTCTTCAAAGGCGATCTTCACCAGTTCTCCCCCGACCCGGCTGCGCACATTGATGGTGTTCAGCGCCGTCACAGTGCCAAGCGCCTTGTAGTACACCGGGAAGTCCCCAGTGACCGCAGGTGCAACACGCACCGGCACCGCAGCGCCGGAGCCGCCGAAGCCGGGACGCATCATCCCCGTCTTGCTGGTCCTGGCTGCCGGGGCCTCTTTCTGGGCGGAGCCTGCCGGCCAGAACTTCCAGCACAGGCCGGCAATCACCAACAGGACAAGCAAGCCAAACAGCCAGCGGCGGGAACTACGGGGAGACGATTGCATGGATTGATCAACCATTGGATGCGAGGGCTTCTTCTTTGGGAGGCTGAAAGATAAGCACTGGGGCGCGTTTAGAAAAGCGCCTTTACCGGCTATTTACCTTCGGGCTTACAAACATTTACTTTTCGAGGTGAAACATCAGCAATTTGGGCTAAACCGCTGAAGCACAAATGAAAACGGCCTGGACTAGGCCAGGCCGCAAGCATGCATCATACGTGTTACTGCAAAGCGACAGTAACGGGCTGGAACAATTACTTCAGTACAGCCAGGGCCGCTTCGTAGTTTGGTTCTTCGGCGATCTCCCCAACCAGTTCGCTGTGCAGCACTTTGTCGTTTTCATCCAGAACCACCACGGCGCGGGCGGTCAGGCCCTTGAGGGCGCCATCGGCAATCGATACACCGTAGTCAACGGCAAAGTCGGCGCTGCGGAAATCCGACAGGCTCTTCACGTTTTCCAGGCCTTCGGCACCGCAGAAGCGAGCCTGGGCGAATGGCAGGTCGGAGGAGATGCACAGTACAACGGTGTTGTTCAGGTCGTTGGCCTGGGCGTTGAACTTGCGCACCGAAGTCGCGCAGGTCGGGGTGTCAACGCTTGGGAAGATGTTCAGTACTTTGCGCTTGCCGGCGAAAGTCGCCAGGGTGACGTCCGACAGATCGCCTGCGGTCAGGGAAAAGTCGAGGGCCTGGGTGCCAACTTGCGGCAACTCGCCTTCAACCTGGACCGGGTTGCCTTTGAGGGTGACTTGAGCCATGAACGGAATCCTTATGCTGGGTTAGATGAAACGAATTCGAGAGGCAGAAGTTAACCACAAAGTGCGATTGACACCTATGGCCGAACACAAAATGTCATGACTGCGCCCGGGCCGGGCGGCTGTGGTTTAATTGCGCCGCTTTTGCCCTGCCCTTGAAGGAATTCATCGTTGAACAATCAGCCTGCCACCCGCGTCCTGGTCATTGGTTATGTCTGGCCGGAGCCCCGTTCCTCAGCTGCGGGCGGGCATATGATGCAGATCCTCGAGAGTTTTCTTGCTCAAGGCTGGGAAATAACCTTCAGTAGCCCGGCGGCCATCGGCGAGCACAAGGCCGACCTTGCCGCCCTGGGCATCCGCGAATGCGCCATCGAGCTCAATAACAGCAGTTTCGACGAATTTATCCGGGAACTCGCCCCGGATATCGTGCTGTTCGACCGTTTCATGATGGAGGAGCAGTTCGGCTGGCGGGTCGAGAAGCACTGCCCGGAGGCCTTGCGCGTACTGGAAACTGCAGATTTGCAGAGCCTGCGCGATGCCCGCCATCAGCGCCTCAAGGACCATCTCAAGAGCCAGCCTGACGCAGATGATTTCAGCCCGCTGTTCGCTCCCGCCCTGGATGAGGAATTCCAGTTGATGGCGCCAACCGACCTGGCCAAGCGCGAAATCGCAGCGATCTACCGCTGTGATATCAGCCTGATGATTTCCGACGTCGAGATCCAACTGCTCACCGAGCATTTCAAGGTGCCCCGCGCCCTGCTCCACTGGTGCCCGTTGATGATCGAGCAGCCCAGCGAAGCATTTGTGCCGTTTGAAGACCGTGCGCACTTCCTGAGTATCGGTAACTTCCGCCACGCCCCCAACTGGGATGCCGTGCTGTGGATGAAGAACAGTCTCTGGCCCCTGATCCGCCAGCAACTGCCGGGCGCCCAGTTGCATATCTACGGCGCCTATACTCCGCCCAAGGCCACCGCGCTGCATAACCCGGCCCAGGGCTTTCATGTGATGAACTGGGCCGAAGACGCACTGCAAGTCATGTCAGCCGCACGCATCTGCCTGGCCCCGTTGCGCTTCGGCGCCGGGATCAAGGGCAAGCTGGCGGACGGCATGCTCTGCGGTACACCCAGCATCACCACCCCCATCGGTGCCGAAGGCATGGCCGACGGGCAGCCTTGGCCCGGAGCGATCGCCCACAGCGCCAGCGCCCTGGCCGCCGCTGCCGTGGCACTGTACACCGACCCGCAAGCCTGGACCGCGGCCCAAGCCGCTGGCCGCGAACTGCTGGCCCGGCGCTATGCCCCGCAACTGCACGGCCCGGCGCTGGTCGAGCGCCTGCAACATTGCCGTGGCGAACTGGCGCAACATCGACGCAACAACTTCACCGGCAGCATGTTGCGCCACCATCTGCATAAAAGTACCCAGTACATGGCCCAGTGGATCGAGGCAAAAAACCGCTCGCTCTAAATGCTGGCGAGGGGCTGCGCAACGGGGCATTATCGGTTGCGCAACCACAATAAAAGCGACGCCAGCATGACTCGAGCCGCGCGAATCACCGACCCCTCCTATGAATTGATGGACGACCACAATGGCCTGTCCATCATCTATCGCCAGCATGGTTTCCCCTGCCCGCTGGTGCGCTGGCATTTCCATAAGGAATACGAGCTGCACCTGATTATTGCCAGCTCCGGCAAAGTGTTTATCGGCGACTACATCGGCAATTTCTATCCCGAAAGCCTGTTCCTCACCGGCCCCAACCTGCCCCACAACTGGATCAGCCAGGTGGCCGAGGATGAGGTGGTGCCCAAGCGCGACATGCTGGTGAATTTTACCGACGAGTTGTTTGATAGCGCCGTCCCGGTCTTCAGTGAGCTCAAGGCCCTGGCGCCGTTGCTGGAACGGGCCAAGTACGGCATCGAGTTTCGCTGCAAGCACACCATCGCCCAGGCCATGACGCTGATGCAGCAGATCGAAGAGGCACGCGGCGTGGCGCGGCTCGGGCACTTTTTGATCCTGATGGAGGTGTTGAGCGCCTGCGAGGATTACCAGTTACTGTCCGGGGTGACCACCCCGCAGTTGGCCGATGAGCACAGCATCGACCGCACCAACCGCGCGGTGGACTATATCTTCGCCCATTACGGCCGGGAGTTGCCCCTGGAAGAAGTAGCCGACCACCTGGGCATGAAGCCGACGTACTTTTCCAGGGTGTTCAAGCAGGCGACCGGGCGCACCTTCATCGAGTTCGTCAATCGGCTGCGCATCAGTAAATCCTGCGAACTGCTGGCCGATGGTGACAAGGCCGTCACCGACGTGTGCTTTGAATCGGGGTTCAACAATATCTCCAACTTCAACCGGCGCTTTCAGCAGCTCAAAGGCATGACCCCCTCCCATTATCGGCGCCTGGCGATGCAGCGCTTGACCGAACAGAACCTGGCCTGAGCCCGGTGCCGGTAAAAGGCCGCGCACATCAGTGCAAAAAAGTATCAGTGCAAGTGCGCTCAAGGATTTGTCACCGCGCCTTTAGAAGGCTGTAATCAACGCACACTCTTCCTGCAGCCATGGAAGACACAACAACAATAACTGTCCTTCTGCAGCCCCTGGGCGCAGAAACGGAGTGCGCGATGAACTTCCCTGCAAAAGCACTGCTTGCCTGTACCTGCATGACCCTCAGCGCCGTCAGCCTGGGCGCACAGACCCTGACCATTGCCACCGTCAACAACAGCGACATGATCCGCATGCAAAAGCTGTCGAAAACCTTCGAGGCCGAGCATCCGCAGATCAAGTTGAACTGGGTGGTACTGGAAGAAAACGTCCTGCGTCAACGCCTGACCACCGATATCGCCACCCAGGGCGGGCAGTTCGATGTGCTGACCATCGGCATGTACGAAGCCGCACTCTGGGGCGCCAAGGGCTGGCTGGAACCGATGAAGGATCTGCCGGCGTCCTACGACCTGGACGATGTGTTCCCTTCCGTGCGCGACGGCCTTTCCGTCAAGGGCACGCTGTACGCCCTGCCGTTCTATGCAGAAAGCTCCATTACTTACTACCGCACCGACCTGTTCAAGCAGGCCGGGTTGACCATGCCTGAGCATCCAACCTGGGTGCAGATTGGCGAGTTTGCCGAAAAACTCACCGACAAGAGCAAGGAACAATACGGCCTGTGCCTGCGTGGCAAGGCCGGCTGGGGCGAGAACATGGCGCTGATCGGCACCCTGGCCAACGGTTATGGCGCACGCTGGTTCGATGAAAAGTGGCAACCGCAATTCAACGGGCCCGAGTGGAAGGATGCACTGAACTTCTACGTCGACAACATGAAAAAATCCGGCCCGCCGGGTGCGTCCAGCAATGGTTTCAATGAAAACCTGGCGCTGTTCAACAGCGGCAAGTGCGCGATCTGGGTGGATGCCAGCGTCGCCGGCTCGTTTGTTACCGACAAGACCCAGAGCAAGGTCGCCGATCACGTCGGCTTCACCTTTGCCCCTCAGCAGGTCACCGACAAGGGCACCTCGTGGCTGTATTCCTGGTCCCTGGCGATCCCGACCAGCTCCAAGGCCAAGGACGCAGCCAAGGTCTTCAGTGCCTGGGCCACCTCCAAGGAGTACGGCGCGCTGGTGGCCAAGACCGATGGTATCGCCAACGTGCCGCCAGGTACCCGCGCCTCGACCTACAGCGAGGAATATATGCAGGCCGCACCTTTTGCCAAGGTGACGCTGGAGTCGTTGAAGGTTGCGGACCCGACCAAACCGACTCTCAAGCCGGTGCCGTATATCGGTATCCAGTTGGTGACCATTCCTGAGTTCCAGGCGATTGGCACCCAGGTGGGCAAGTTCTTTTCCGGCGCCCTGACCGGCCAGCAGACGGTGGACCAGGCCCTGGCTGCCGCGCAAACCACCACCGAGCGGGAAATGAAGCGCGCCGGCTATCCCAAATAACCCAGCCTCCCCCCGTAAATGTAGGAGCTGGCTTGCCTGCGATAGCGGTGTATCAGTCACCAAATATGTCGGCTGAACCACCGTTATCGCGAGCAAGCCCGCTCCCACCCTGACCGCGCTCCGACTCTCGCTCTGCAAACTGGTTTTGATCCTATGAATGTGCAAACCGCTGCTGCGGATAAACCGCGTAAAAACCGCCTGCTCAACCCCGGCTGGTTCCTCGTCAGCCCCTCGGTAGCCCTGTTGCTGCTGTGGATGATCGTGCCCCTGGGCATGACCCTGTACTTTTCGCTGATCCGCTACAACCTGCTTTACCCCGGCGAAAACCAATTCGTGGGCCTGGAGAACTTCACCTACTTCATCACCGATTCCGGCTTCCTGCCCGGCGCCACCAACACCCTATTGCTGGTGGGCAGCGTGCTGTTGATCAGCGTGGTGCTGGGCGTGTTGATCAGTGCCTTGCTGGAGGCCAGCGAGTTTTTCGGTCGTGGGTTGGTGCGGGTGTTGTTGATCTCGCCGTTCTTCATCATGCCCACGGTGGGTGCACTGATCTGGAAGAACCTGATTTTCCACCCGGTGTCCGGCGTGCTGGCGGCGGTGTGGAAGCTGTTTGGCGCGCAGCCGGTGGATTGGCTGGCGCACTACCCGCTGCTGTCGATCATCATCATTGTGTCCTGGCAATGGCTGCCCTTCGCCATCCTGATCCTGATGACCGCCATGCAGTCCCTGGACCAGGAACAGAAAGAAGCTGCGCGCCTGGACGGAGCCGGCCCGATTGCGATCTTCTGGCACCTGACCCTGCCGCACCTGGCCCGGCCTATCGCCGTGGTGGTAATGATCGAGACGATTTTCCTGCTCTCGGTGTTCGCCGAAATCTTCACCACCACCAACGGCGGCCCCGGCTACGCCTCGACCAACCTCGCCTACCTGATCTACAACCAGGCGCTGGTGCAGTTCGACGTGGGCATGGCTTCGGCCGGCGGCTTGATTGCCGTGGTCATTGCCAACATCGCGGCGATCATCCTGGTACGGATGCTCGGCAAAAACCTGACTGACAAGCCTTGAGGGCCGCGCCATGACGCTTCAACAATCCCGCCGCCTGCAAAGCCTGTTGCTCGGCACCCTGGCCTGGGCCATCGCGATCGTGATCTTCTTCCCGATCTTCTGGATGGTGCTCACCAGTTTCAAGACCGAAATCGACGCGTTTGCCACGCCGCCGCAGTTCATTTTCACGCCAACCCTTGAGAACTACCTGCACATCAACGAGCGCAGCAATTACGTAAGCTTCGCCTGGAACTCAGTGGTGATTTCCTTCAGCGCCACCGCCTTGTGCCTGCTGATTGCGGTGCCGGCGGCCTACTCCATGGCGTTCTACGAAACCCAGCGCACCAAGGGCACGCTGCTGTGGATGCTGTCGACCAAGATGCTGCCACCCGTGGGTGTGCTGATGCCCATCTACCTGCTGGCCAAGAGCATGGGCCTGCTGGATACGCGCATTGCGCTGATCATCATCTACACCCTGATCAACCTGCCGATTGTAGTGTGGATGGTTTACACCTACTTCAAGGACATTCCCAAGGACATCCTCGAAGCCGCGCGCCTGGATGGCGCCACCCTGTGGCAGGAAATGGTGCGGGTGCTGCTGCCCATCGCCAAGGGCGGCCTGGCTTCCACGGTGTTGCTGTCGCTGATCCTGTGCTGGAACGAAGCGTTCTGGTCGCTGAACCTGACCTCGTCGAATGCCGCGCCCCTGACCGCGTTGATCGCCTCCTACTCCAGCCCCGAAGGTTTGTTCTGGGCCAAATTGTCCGCCGTCTCGACCCTGGCCTGCGCGCCGATCCTGATCTTCGGTTGGATCAGCCAGAAGCAACTGGTGCGCGGCCTGTCCTTTGGCGCCGTGAAATAACGACCCTTATAAAAAATGGAGGCCCATCATGGCCAACCTGAAAATCAAGAATCTGCAAAAAGGCTTCGAAGGCTTCTCCATCATCAAGGGCATCGACCTGGAAGTGAACGACAAGGAATTCGTGGTCTTTGTCGGGCCTTCGGGCTGTGGCAAGTCCACCCTGCTGCGCCTGATTGCCGGCCTTGAGGAAGTCACCGAAGGCACCATCGAACTCGATGGCCGCGACATCACCGAAGTGACCCCGGCCAAGCGCGACCTGGCCATGGTGTTCCAGACCTATGCCCTGTACCCGCATATGAGCGTGCGCAAGAACATGTCGTTTGCCCTGGATCTGGCGGGCGTGGACAAGAAGATCGTCGACAGCAAAGTCAGTGAAGCTGCACGCATCCTGGAGCTGGGCCCGCTGCTGGAGCGCAAGCCCAAGCAGTTGTCTGGCGGCCAGCGTCAGCGGGTGGCCATCGGCCGGGCGATTGTGCGCAACCCGAAGATCTTCCTGTTCGACGAGCCGCTGTCCAACCTCGACGCCGCCCTGCGCGTGCAAATGCGCCTGGAACTGGCGCGCCTGCACAAAGAACTGCAAGCCACCATGATCTACGTGACCCACGATCAGGTCGAGGCCATGACCCTGGCCGACAAGGTGGTGGTGCTTAACAGTGGGCGCATCGAGCAGGTGGGCTCCCCCCTGGAGCTGTATCACCAGCCGGCCAACCTGTTTGTCGCGGGTTTTCTGGGGACGCCGAAAATGGGCTTTCTCAAGGGCCAGGTTACGCGGGTCGAAGGCCAGGGCTGCGATGTGCAACTGGACGCTGGCACCCTGATCAGCCTGCCATTGAGCAGCGCCAGCTTGAGCGTGGGCAGCGCCGTGACCCTGGGCATCCGCCCCGAGCACCTGGAACTGGCCGCGCCGGGCGATACCAGCCTCACCGTCACCGCCGACGTGGGCGAGCGCCTGGGCAGCGACACGTTCTGCCATGTGCTCACCGCCAGTGGCGAGCCGCTGACCATGCGGATCCGTGGCGATATGGCCAGCCAGTATGGCGAGACGCTGCAATTGCACCTGGACCCGGCGCACTGCCATCTATTCGACGCCGACGGCGTGGCGGTGGCCCGTCCACTGCGCGCTGCCGCCTGATTTCGCGAGAATTTTGATGAAACTCAATCAACACAATCTCACCCAGTTGGCGCCCGAAGTGCGCCTGCCCGCCTATGCCATTGCCGACACACGCCAAGGCATCGCCCATATCGGCGTCGGCGGTTTCCACCGCGCACACCAGGCGTATTACACCGACGCCCTGATGAACACCGGTGTCGGCCTGGACTGGAGCATCTGCGGCATCGGCCTGCGCGCCGAAGACCGCCAGGCGCGGGATGACCTGGCCGGCCAGGACTATCTGTTCACCTTGTATGAGCTGGGCGACACCGACGACACCCAAGTGCGGGTGATCGGCGCCATCAGCGATATGCTCCTGGCACAGGACGGCGCCCAGGCCTTGATCGACAAACTGGCCAGCCCTGAAATACGCATCGTGTCGCTGACCATCACCGAGGGCGGCTACTGCATCGACGACAGCAACGGTGAGTTCATGGCCCACTTGCCGCAGATCCAGCATGACCTGGCCCACCCTGCGGCGCCGCAGACCGTATTCGGTTTTATCTGCGCGGCCCTGAGCCAGCGCCGTGCTGCAGGCATTCGGGCCTTTACCGTGATGTCCTGCGATAACCTGCCGCACAACGGCGCCGTGACCCGCAAGGCGTTGCTGGCGTTCGCCGCGTTGCGCGATGCCGAACTGCATGACTGGATCCAGGCCAACGTGAGTTTCCCCAACGCCATGGTCGACCGCATCACGCCCATGACCAGTACCGCCCACCGCCTGCAACTGCATGATGAACACGGCATCGATGATGCCTGGCCGGTGGTGTGCGAACCTTTTGTGCAATGGGTACTGGAAGACAAGTTCGTCAACGGCCGGCCAGCCTGGGAGCAGGTGGGTGTGCAGTTCACCGACGACGTCACGCCCTATGAAGAAATGAAGATCGGCCTGCTCAACGGCAGCCACCTGGCCCTGACCTACCTGGGGTTTCTCAAGGGTTACCGGTTTGTCCACGAAACCATGAACGACCCGCTGTTTGTCGCGTATATGCGCGCCTATATGGACCTGGACGTGACCCCCAACCTGGCGCCGGTGCCGGGCATCGATCTGGACCAGTACAAGCAGACCTTGGTGGAGCGCTTCTCCAATCAGGCGATTGCCGATCAACTGGAGCGGGTCTGTTCCGACGGTTCGTCGAAGTTTCCCAAGTTCACGGTACCGACCATCAACCGCCTGATTGCCGAGGGTCGCGACACCGAGCGAGCAGCGCTGGTGGTGGCGGCCTGGGCCTTGTACCTGCGAGGTGTGGACGAGAACGGCGTGCGCTACCGCATCCCCGACCCGCGCGCGGACTTCTGCCGGGCACTGGTGGTGGATGACGCTTGCGTCAGTCAGCGGCTGTTGGGTGTGGAAGAGATTTTTGGCCCGGCGATTCCCAACTCACCTGAGTTTGTGGCAGCGTTTGAGCGGTGTTTTGCCAGTTTGCGTGACAAAGGTGTCGCAGAGACGCTGAAGCACCTGCTCGCCAACCTTCACTGACACAACTTGAGCAAAATAATGTGGGAGCGGGCTTGCTCGCGAAAGCAGTGGGTCAGTTGATAAATGTTTGGCTGATACGCCGCTTTCGCGAGCAAGCCCGCTCCCACATTTTGACCGCGTTCCATTGAGCGATAACTATGACCCGGCAATCTCTGTTCCTCGGCATCGACTGCGGTACCCAAGGCACCAAGGCCATCGTCCTCGACGCCGCCAGCGGCAAGGTGCTGGGCCTGGGCGCGGCTGCCCACACACTGATCAGCGGCGCCAATGGCCGGCGCGAGCAGCACACTCAGGAGTGGCTGGACGCCTTTACCGAAGCCACCCACCGCGCCCTGCAACAAGCCGGCGTGGATGGCCAGGACATCCTCGGCATCGGGGTTTCCGGCCAGCAACACGGCCTGGTGCTGCTCGACGAGCACGGCCAGGTACTGCGCCCGGCCAAGCTGTGGTGTGACACCGAAACCAGCTCCGAAAACGCCCGTTTACTCGAGCACCTGGGCGGTGAAAGCGGCTCCCTGGAGCGGCTGGGCGTCGCGATTGCCCCGGGCTATACCGTGTCCAAGCTGCTATGGACCCTGGAACAACACCCGGATGTTTTCGCACGCATCGCCCATGTGCTGCTGCCCCACGATTACCTCAACTATTGGCTCACTGGCCGCGCCTGCGCCGAGTATGGCGACGCCTCGGGCACCGGCTATTTCAATGTGCGCACCCGCCAATGGGACCTTGCGTTGCTGCGGCACATCGATGCCAGCGGGCGCCTGGAGGCGGCTTTGCCCGCGTTGATCGAGGCCAACCAGCCCGTGGGCAACATTCTGCCGGCCATCGCCGAACGCCTGGGGATCAACCCCGGGGCCATGGTATCCAGTGGTGGCGGCGACAATATGATGGGCGCGATTGGCACCGGCAACATCGTGCCAGGGGTGTTTACCATGAGCCTTGGTTCGTCGGGCACCGTGTATGCGTTTGCCGATCAACCGACGGTGAGCGCCGAAGCTGCGGTGGCGACGTTCTGTTCTTCCAGCGGTGGCTGGCTGCCGCTGATCTGCACCATGAACCTGACCAATGCCACCGGGGTCATCCGCGAATTGTTCGAGCTCGACCTGGTAGCGTTCAACGCCCTGGTGGCCCAGGCCCCGATTGGCGCCGAGGGCGTCAGCATGCTGCCGTTCCTCAATGGCGAGCGCGTGCCCGCCCTGCCCCACGCCACCGGCAGCCTGCATGGCCTGACCATGACCAACCTGACCCGTGGCAATCTATGCCGCGCAGTGGTCGAAGGCACCACCTTCGGCTTGCGCCAAGGCTTGGACCTGTTGCGCCAGACCGGCCTGCAAAGCCACAGTATCCGCCTGACCGGCGGCGGCTCGAAAAGCCCGGTGTGGCGGCAGATGGTCGCCGATATCATGGACACCGAAGTGGTGTGTACCGAACAAAGCGAAGCGGCGGCCCTGGGCGCGGCGATCCAGGCCGCATGGTGCCAGTCTGGCGAAAGCCTGCAGGCGCTGTGTGCACGCTGCGTCAGCGTCGACCCGGCCAGCCGCACCCAGCCTGTCGCCGCCAGCGTCAGGGCTTATCAGCAGGCCTATGAACGTTATCAACAGCATGTGGCAACCCTTTAAGAGCGAATAACTATGTATCTGGTGTGTGGCGAAGCGCTGTTTGATTTTTTCAGCCAGGAGGATGCCAGCGCGCAGGCGTCCCAAGTCAATTTCAAGGCAATTGCCGGCGGTTCGCCGTTTAACGTCGCCGTGGGCCTGCGCCGCCTGGGGATCGAGGCCGGGTTGTTCGCCGGGCTGTCCAGCGATTACCTGGGCCAGCGCCTGCGCCAAGTCCTCAAGGATGAAGGCGTGCACGACGACTATTTGGTGGAGTTTGCCGCGCCGACCACCCTGGCGATGGTAGCCCTGGGGGCCAACGGTTCACCGCAGTACAGCTTTCGCGGCGCAGGCTGTGCCGATCGGGAGTTGCAGATCGAACATCTGCCGGTGCTCGATGGGCGCGTACGCGGTCTGCATTTCGGTTCGTTTTCCCTGGTGGTGCAGCCGGTCGCTGACAGCCTGTTGGCCCTGATCCGCCGGGAAAGCGGCAAGCGCCTGATCAGCCTCGATCCGAATGTGCGCCTGAACCCCGAGCCGGATATCGAACTGTGGCGCCGGCGCGTGGCTGAACTGGTGCACTATGCCGACCTGATCAAGGTCAGCGATGAAGACTTGCACCTGCTCTACCCCGGCCAGGCGCCGGAAAGCGTGTTGCAGGGTTGGCTACAGCACCGCTGCCAGTTGATTTTCCTGACCCGTGGCGGCGATGGCGCGAGCGTGTTCAGCCGCCAGCACGGTAACTGGTCGGCCCCGGCGGTCAAGGTGGTGATGGCCGATACGGTGGGCGCTGGCGACACCTTCCAGGCGGCCTTGATCGCCTGGCTCACCGAACAGCAGCTGGATTCGGTGGAAGGTGTGCAGGGCCTGGGCCGCGAGCAGATTGACGGCATGCTCAAGTTCGCCATCCGTGCCGCCGCGCTGACCTGTGGCAAGACCGGGCCAGACCTGCCCTATCGCCACCAATTAAACGAATGAACCCCATGCGGTTTCACTTCGCCGTCACTCGCACGCCCCGGGCCACCCAGGCGCCGACGATGCCGCCAGCCAGCGGGGCCAGCCAGAACAACCAGAGCTGCATCAGGTAATCGGTGCCGGCAAACAGCGCCGTTCCGGTACTGCGCGCCGGGTTGACCGAGGTGTTGGTGACGGGAATCGATACCAGGTGGATCAGGGTTAGCGTCAGGCCCACGGCAATTGGCGCAAACCCTGGCGCGGCGCCGGGTGTGGTGACCCGCATGACGATAAACACCAGGAAGAACGTCCCCACGCTCTCTACCACCAGTGCGGCCAACAGGCTGTACTGGCCCGGACTCAACGCGCCGTAGCCATTGGCTGCGAACTCACCGAGCTCAAAGCCTGGCCGGCCGCTGGCGATCAGCGCGAGAATCGCCGCCGCGACGGTCGCCCCGGCGACCTGGGCGATGATATAGGGCAACACATCCAGCCCCGGCATTCGTCCTCCCACCCACAGGCCGACTGTAATAGCCGGGTTGAAATGCGCGCCACTGATGCTGCCCACCGCGTAGGACATGGTCAGCACACTCAAGCCAAACGCCAGGGCTACCCCGGCAAAGCCAATGCCCAGGCCGGGAAATGCGGCCGACAGAATGGCGCTGCCACAGCCGCCGAAGGTCAACCAGAAAGTGCCGAGAAACTCTGCTGCGATTTTTTGTTGCACGCCCTACCTCAGCCACTGGCGACAGATGTCGCCGGACAGTAGCAGCGCAAGCGGGCGGCGCCGTATCGGATTTGTCTGAGGCTTGCCACACGCCCCCATCCCCCACGCGCAGCGCACTGGTTTCAGGGTTTATCGTCGGTTGCCTGGGGTTGGCGGGGCTGGGGATCGGCGAATGGCTCAATGGCCATGCCGGCCCAGGGATTTTGCTGGCCGTGGGCACAGAGTTGGCGTTGGGCCTGGGGTTTATCCAGGCCCGCAATCCTGCCGTACGCTGATCAGTACAGTCTCGCCCCCGCTCTGCGCGGAGCCGGGGCATGGGCATGGGCATGCTTGAGGTCTTCACGCAACTCGGTGATCAAGTTGCAGATCGCTCGGCTGCTGTTGAGTTCGTGGGCCTGGATGCCGGTGAAGGTGACATCCGTACCGTCGTCATCGTAGATTTTGATGGTCAACGACGCATCCTGAGCCTTGATGCATTCACAACGCCTGGGCAGGAAGCTGCCTTCAATAAGGCCGCGTAATTCCAATTCAGAAAGCATGGCTGAACCTCTCCTTTTTTGAGACCGCCAATGAATTTTTATCGATACCGACAGTCTGACCGCCGCGTCAGGACGGTTGACTTCACGCTTGCCAACCCTGGCAGGCGCTTTAACTGCAAAGCCTACTCCTTGTGTCTGTAGGTGTAGGATCCTTTCCTCATAAGCACCAGCAACCCTTATATAAGTTGCTGCTGGTTTGCACGGCCGGACGTTGGCGTGCATCGTGGCAGCCGCTGTTTTATTGCCCCCTAAGATAAGGAAGTCCCATGACCTCTTCTGCTCTCACCCTCCTTTCGGTACTGGCCATGAGCGTGCTGGCCGCCCAGGCCAATGCCGCCAAACTTGAAGATATCGCGCCCTACCCCAAGGCCGACGCCGGGCATGTTCGCCAGGTCATCCACTTACCGGCAAAGCCCCAGGAACAGGACTTCAAGGTCGAAATCCTCGCCGGCAAAACCTTGCTGGTGGACTGCAACCAGCAGCGCCTGGGCGGTGTGCTGGAAGAGAAAAACCTCGAAGGCTGGGGCTATCCGTTTTACCGCCTGGAGAAGGTCAGCGGCCCCATGAGCACGATGATGGCCTGCCCCGATGGCAAGACCCGCGAGGACTTTGTGCCGGTGGTCGGCGACGGTTTTGTGCTGCGTTACAACAGCAAGTTGCCCATCGTTGTATATGTTCCAAAAGATGTCGAAGTGCGTTACCGCATCTGGTCGACATCGACCACGGTCGAGAAGGCTAGCGAGCAGTAACGCGCAGATCGGTAAATAGGCCTTCTGTGGCGAGCGGGCTTGCCCCGCGCTGGGCTGCGCAGCAGCCCCAACAAGCCGAATGCGCTGTTTCAGATCCTCCGTAGCGCCTGGTTTGGGGCTGCTCTGCAGCCCAGCGCGGGGCAAGCCCGCTCGCCACAAGGGGGGCGTCAGGCTTGTGCCGCCACCCGCTCTGCCACGTGGCGCAAACTATCGAAGTTGATATTGGCCCCGGAGTTGATCGCCACCAGCGTCTGCCCCTGGGCCCCGGTGCGTTGCACATAGCGGCGGATTCCGGCAACCGCCAGGGCGCCTGAAGGCTCGGTGATGGAGCGGGTATCGTCGTAGATCAGCTTGATCGCGCTGCACAGTTCATCGTTGCTGACGGTGATGACTTCATCGACATGCTGGCGGCAGATTTCAAAGCCGTAGGCGCCGATCTGGGCCACGGCGGTGCCGTCGGCAAAACTGTCCACGCTGGGCAATATCACCCGCTCGCCGGCACGCAAGGCCGCCAGCAGGCAACTGGAGCCTTCGGGCTCCACGCCAATGACCCGCACCTCGGGGCGCAGATACTTGATGTAGGCCGCGATGCCAGCGATCAACCCGCCACCGCCCACCGGCACGAAGATCGCGTCCAGTGCGCCTTGTTGCTGGCGCAGGATTTCCATGGCGACGGTGCCCTGTCCGGCGATGACGTCTGGATCATCAAAGGGCGACACAAAAGTGCCCCCCGACTGTTCGGCCAACTGCAACGCATGGGCCAGAGCGAGCGGAAAACTGGCGCCGTGCAGCACCGCGTCGGCGCCCCGTGAGCGCACGCCCAGCACTTTCAATTCGGGGGTGGTACTGGGCATCACAATAGTCGCCTTGATCCCCAGTTCACGCGCCGCCAGGGCCACGCCCTGGGCATGGTTGCCGGCAGAGGCAGTGACTACCCCGCAGCTTTTTTGCCCATCGGTAAGCTGCACCAGTTTGTTGTAGGCGCCGCGGATCTTGAAGGAAAACGTCGGCTGCAGGTCTTCGCGCTTGAGCAGGATCTGATTGCCGAGCAACGCCGATAGCGCCGGGGCCGGCTGCAACGGCGTGCGCACCGCCAGGTCGTAGACCGGCGCGGCGAGGATTTTCTTCACGTAATGCTCAAGCAAGCCATCGTCGAGCGTGGACTGCGGCAGTGGGCTACTCATGGGTGTCTCCTGGCGTTTGACAGAGCCCTGGAGACGGAAAAACAAAACCCGCCTCTAGGGCGGGTTTGGGTACAGCCGAACGCTATCCCGCCATATGAGGAATGGCGGTAATAATGCTTGGCTGGGAACGATAGGTTTGAAATGTCATGCAACGAAACTAACCGGCAGCCTATTACAAGTCAACTGCGGGGTTTACTTGCGATATACGAAACATATACGCTTTGTATATCCACCCTACACAGTGAAGCTCATGGGCATCGTCAAGATTACCGACCATTTGCACGAACAAGTCCGCTTGGCCAGCGCCACCATGGACCGCTCCATCAACGCCCAGGCAGAGTTCTGGATCAAGATCGGCCTGTTGGCCGAGCTCAACCCGCACCTGGCCTACAACGACCTGATCAACAAACTGTTGCTCGACAAACCCGACCTGATCCGGGGGCGCAGCTGATGATCAAGACCCCTGCACAGATTGCCGTGATGCGCGAAGCCGGGCGCCTGCTGGGCCAGGTATTCAGCATGCTCGACAGCCGAGTCGGCGCCGGCCAGAGCACCCTGGAACTGGATGCGGCGGTCGAGGCGTTTATCCGCAATGACCTGCAAGCACGCCCCGCCAGCCTTGGGCAGTACGACTATCCGTTCAGCATCAACACCTCGATCAACGAAGTGGTGTGCCATGGCATGCCCAGTGCCAAGGATGTGTTGAAGGACGGCGACATCGTCAATATCGACATCACCCTGGAAAAAGGCGGGTTTATCGCCGACTCCAGCAAGATGTACATGATCGGCACCGTCGCACCCAAGGCCCGGCGCCTGGTGGAGCAGACCTTCGAGGCGATGTGGGCCGGTATCCGCCAAGTCAGGCCCGGCGCCCGCCTGGGGGATATCGGTCATGCGATCCAGAGCCACGCCCAAGCCAATGGCTACAGCGTGGTGCGCGAGTATTGCGGCCACGGAATCGGCCGGGAGATGCACGAAGAACCGCAAATCCTGCATTTCGGCCGACCGGGCACCGGCTTGACCCTGCGCGAAGGCATGGTGTTCACCATCGAACCGATGCTCAACCAGGGCAGCGCCAAGGTGCGCAGCCTCAAGGATGGCTGGACCGTGGTGACTCGCGACAACAGCCTTTCAGCCCAGTGGGAACACACGGTGGCCGTCACCGCTGATGGTTTTGAAGTGCTGACCCTGCAGGCGAACGCCTAAACCCCCAGCACTGGCGCCAATGCGGGGCCCTGTCACCCCGCTTTGCCGCCGCCCCTGGCAATCCGCCGCAGCCCCAGCAGCATTCCCAGCGCGTGCTCATCAACGGTGTTGCGTTCGCGAAGTCACTCACGCTCATCGCTGTCAGTGATTGTTGAACAGCAGGATCTCGGGATTTTCGCGCTCGGTGCGGCGCAACGCGCCTCCCTGAGTTCGAAGCAGGTCACCAGACCTGGCCCTGGCGCTTGAGCTCCAGGCGGCGTACGAACTCTTCCAGCACCAGGGAGTACAGATCGTCCTGCAAGTAGGCGTCTTCAATTCCGGCATCCATATTCGGGTTGTCGTTGACCTCAATCACCACCACCTTGTCGCCGGACTGCTTCAAGTCCACGCCGTACAACCCATCGCCAATCAGGTTGGCGGTCTTGACGGCCAGTTCCACCACGGCCTTGGGGGCCTCGTGCACCGCCAGGGTCCGGCACTCGCCATTGACGTCCTGACCGATGGCCTTGTGGTTGTAGATCTGCCAATGACCCTTGGACATAAAGTACTGGCAGGCAAAGATCGGCTTGCGGTTGAGTACGCCAATGCGCCAGTCGTACTCGGTATAGAAAAATTCCTGGGCCAGCAGCAACACCGAATGTTCGAACAGCTCGGCCGTGGCGGCCAGCAACGCCTCCTGGCTTTCCACCTTGATCACTCCCCGGGAAAAACAGCCGTCGGGGATTTTCAGCACCAGGGGGAAGCCCAGTCGCTCGCCAACCCGTTCGAAGTCTTCCGGTCGCTCCTTGTACAGAATCTCGGTGGCGGGCATGCCCAACTGATGGCTCTTGAGCATATCCGTGAGGTAAACCTTATTGGTGCAGCGCAGGATCGACGCCGGGTCGTCCATCACCACCAGCCCTTCACTCTCGGCTTTCTTGGCGAAACGATAGGTGTGGTTGTCGACACTGGTGGTCTCGCGGATCAACAACGCATCGTATTCAGCCAGCCGCGCGTAGTCCTTGCGTTCGATCAGCTCCACATCGATGCCCAGGCCCTTGCCCACCCGCACGAAATTTTCCAGGGCCTTGGCATTGGACGGTGGCAACTGCTCCTGGGGATCATGCAGGATCGCCAGGTCATAACGGGCCAGGCGCCGGGAGCGCGGTTGACGCCAGACCCTGCGGCTGAAGTTATCCAAGGCATGGGCGAATTGATCTTCCTGGTCATCACGCAACTTATGTAACACCCCGGACTTGATACCTTCGATATGCCAGCCGTTATTCTTGCGAAACTCAACTAATAAAATCGGACACGGAAAAGCTTCAAACAACTGGCGGGCCAGATCCTGCAACGGCTCAATATTGGTTCGACCAAAATAAAGTGTCAGGGTAAAACCTTCAGTATTACTGTAGAGGTGATGACTCAATGCTTTATCGAGGGTTTTATCCAGGTCATCCAGGGCCAGGCCATACAAGGATTTTTTCGTCAGTTCGCTGATGGTGCGCACCGATGGAATTACCTTGTGCCCCCGCGCCTCGGCCAACAGCGAGCAGTAGTAACCATGCCCCAGGTACTTGTAACTGCGGCACAGATTGATCACCTGCACCCGTTTGCCGGCCTCGTTCTGCCGGGGGTGCTCGAGGTATTCCTGGGCTGTGACAATATCTTCACTGGGGAAGTACGAGGCCCAGTCTTCCTTGCGTTCAACAATAATTACCACTTGGCTTGCACTCTTGGGCGGAGTGGAAAAATATCCGCCGGAGGTGATTGTCGCCGCGACAATTTGCTCGGATACTTCTCGCCAATGACTGTGTACCGCTGACATATTGATTGATCCGCTAGAGAACTTGACCTTTTCTATTAAGCACGATCTTTCAGAGAAGTCTCGTTTAGTTACGCAACTTTTACGGCGGTTATATGACTCTTTCTTTTCGCGTTGCAACCCTCGATGACTTGCCAGCATTGGTAGCCTTGGAACAGCACTGCTTCACCACAGACCGGCTGTCTTCGCGCAGTTTCCAGTGGATGATCAGCCGTGCCCACGCGCAGTTACTGGTGGCCGAAAACGCCGGACAATTGCTGGGCTATGCGCTGGTGCTGTTCCATCGCGGCACCTCGTTGGCGCGTCTGTATTCCCTGGCTATTGCCGCGCCTGCCCGGGGCATGGGCCTGGGCAAGCAATTGCTGGCGCGCATCGAAGCCTGCGCGGTGGCGCACGATTGTGCGTACCTGCGCCTTGAGGTGCGCACTGACAACCCAGGTGCCATCGCGCTGTATGAACGCAGTGGCTACCGACGCTTTGCCTTGATCAATGACTATTACGCCGACCATACCGACGCCCTGCGCCTGGAGAAACGCATCCTCCAGCACGCGGACGCCCGTGCCTTGAGCGTTCCTTACTACCAGCAGACCACCGATTTCACCTGCGGCGCCGCCTGCCTGCTAATGGCCATGGGCGCGCTGTTACCTGGGCGAGAGTTTCTGCGCCGGGAGGAATTGCAGATCTGGCGTGAGGCAACCACCGTGTTCATGACCGCCGGCCACGGCGGCTGCAGCCCCCAGGGCCTGGCCCTGGCCGCCTGGCGCCGGGGTTTTCGCGTGCGCATGCAGGTCAACATCCGTGGGCCGCTGTTTCTCGATGGGGTGCGCGACCCGCATAAAAAAGAGGTCATGCGCCTGGTGCATGAGGGGTTCGAAGAGGAGTTGATCAACAGTGATGTACAACAGGTGTTTGGCGGCGCGCTGGACCTGGCCCAGGTCCTGGAGGACGGTGGCCAGCCGCTGGTGCTGATCAGCAGCTACCGGCTGACACGATCCAAGTCACCGCACTGGGTGATCGTGACCGACTGCGATAAGGAGTTTGTCTACCTGCATGATCCCGACGTGGATCATAGCCAGCATCGCCAGCCCATGGACTGCCAGCATTTGCCGGTCAGCCACGGGGAGTTCGAGCGGATGTGCCGCTTTGGTAACAACCAGCTACGGGCGGCGGTGGTGTTATACCGGTAACGCCTCCGGCCTGGCGCTGCCGGTCGCGGCGGCCTTGGCTTCCAACTCGCGCACCAGGGGCAATACGCGCTGGCCGAAATACTCCACCTCCTCCTGGAAGTGCAGAAAGCCCGCCAGCACCAGGTCCACGCCCACGGCCTTGAGCGCAACAATACGCTCGGCAATCTGGCGGGGCGTGCCGATCAGGTTGGTCTTGAAGCCGTCGTTGTACTGCACCAAATCGGCGAAGCTGGACTTGGCCCAGTTGCCCTCGCCTTCGGGCGATGCCTTGCCTGCTTGTTTGGCGGCGTCACCAAAGGCGTTGACCGCTTCCGGGTCGGCCTTGTCGATGATCTCGGCCAATACTGCCTGGGCTTCTTGCTCGGTGTCGCGGGCGATCACAAACGCATTGACCCCAACTTTGACCGAATGGTTATTGGCCGCCGCCTTGGCGCGGATATCGTCGACCTGGGCCTTGATCCCCTCTGGTGTGTTGCCATTGGTGAAATACCAATCCGAGACCCGCGCCGCCATATCCCGGGCCGCGCGGGAGCTGCCGCCCTGGAAAATCTCCGGGTGCGGTTGGCCCAGTGGCTTGGGCTTGAGGCTGTAATTGTTGAAGCGGTAGAAATCGCCCTTGAAGGTGAAATCGTCCTGGGTCCAGATACCTTTCAAGGCGCGGATGAACTCTTCAGAGCGGCGATAGCGCTCGTCGTGCTCCAGCCAGTGCTCGCCAATGGCTTGGAACTCGCCCTTGAACCAGCCGCTGACGATATTCACCGCCACCCGGCCATGGGTCAGTTGGTCGATGGTCGCCAGTTGCTTGGCCGCCAGTGCCGGCTGCCAGGGCCCCGGCAGGATCGCCGCGATGACCTTGAGTTTGCTGGTGGCGGCGAGCAACGCGTGACTGAACGCTACGGACTCGTGCTGGTACTCGGCACCGTAGCCTGCGGTGAAGCGGATTTGCGTCAAGGCGTACTCAAACCCCGCCTCCTCCGCCAGTTGGGCCAATTTGCGGTTGTAGTCGATGCCCCAGTCGGTGCGTTGTTCGACCTTGCTCACCACCAGGCCACCACTGACATTGGGCACCCAATAGGCGAATTTCACGGCTTGCTGAGTCATCGTTCGGTACCTCGCACACAGGGATGGTGCAGGGTCTGGAGCAGCAACCGTGCCAGCGTGGGCAAAGCCCCGTGGCAGGCGCCTGCGACCGCTCCGAACCCGGACCTGCGAATGTTGCCCGGGCGGATGGTTTGTTGAATCACTGTTGCTGGCACAACACCCACCCGTAGGAGCCGGCTTGCCGGCGATTGCGGTGTGTCAGGTCAACCGCCATCGCCGGCAAGCCGGCTCCTACAGGTGAAGGTGTGTTGCAACAGTCGCCGTAACAATCGGTTGTAGGTAAGCTAGCGGACTTTCGCGCAGCTCTTTCTGCGCCTCGCCGAAAATAAGTCGCCTCCATGCCTTTTGAACTCAGCGTTGACCTCACCACCCTGGCCATTCTCGCCGTGGTTGCCTTTATCGCCGGTTTTATCGATGCCATTGCCGGCGGCGGCGGTTTGCTCACCACCCCGGCCTTGCTCACTGCCGGCATGCCGCCCCATCTGGTGTTGGGCACCAACAAACTGAGTTCGACCTTCGGTTCGGCCACGGCCAGTTTTACCTTCTACCGGCGCAAGCTGTTCCACCCGCGCCAGTGGGTGCATGCCATCGTCGGCACGCTGGTGGGCGCGCTGGTCGGGGCCGTCGTCGCCCATTACCTGCCCGCCGAATGGCTGAACAAGATGCTGCCGGTGATTGTCTTCGCCTGTGGCATCTATCTGCTGTTTGGCGGCACACCCAAGGCGCCGCTGGACGCAGATGCGCCGATCAAGAAGAAATGGCAGTCGACCCAGGGTTTTGGCCTGGGGTTCTATGATGGCGTGGCCGGCCCGGGCACCGGCGCGTTCTGGACCGTCAGCACCCTGCTGATGTACCCCGTCGACCTGGTCAAGGCCAGCGGCGTGGCGCGCAGCATGAACTTCGTCAGTAACGCTGCGGCGCTGTCGGTGTTTATCTTCAATGGCTCGGTAGACTGGATTGTCGGCCTGAGCATGGGCCTGTCGGTGATGGTGGGCGCGTTCTTTGGCGCCCGCAGTGCCATCAGCGGTGGCGCCAAATTCATTCGCCCGGTGTTTATCACCGTGGTCCTCGGCCTGACTGTGCGCCTAGCCTGGCAGCACTGGTTCAGCGTGGCCTAAGCGGCGCGCCACATACAGGTCGATCAGGTAGCGGGCAATCGAGCGCGACGCCGGCAGCGGTGGCAACTGGTGGATGTTGAACCACTGCGCATCCTCGATCTCGTCGGCCTGGGGCACGATCTCGCCCCCGGCATACTCGGCGTGGAAGCCCAGCATCATGGAGTGGGGAAACGGCCAGCACTGGCTGCCCACGTACTGAATGTTCTGCACCTCGACCTGCACTTCCTCGCGCACTTCGCGGATCAGGCAGTCTTCGGCAGACTCCCCCGGCTCGGCAAACCCGGCCAGGGTGCTGTAGACCCCGGTGACGAAACGCGGTGAACGGGCCAGCAGAATCTCATCGCCACGGGTGATCAGCACAATCATGCTCGGTGAGATGCGCGGGTAACTGCGCAGGTCGCAGGCCTGACAGAACATCGCGCGCTCCCGGGGCACCTGCACCATCGCCTGGCCACAACTGCCGCAGAACCGGTGCTCGCGGGCCCAGGTGCCGATTTGCGCGGCATAGCCCAGGACTTTGTACAAACGGTGATCGCCCTGCAGCATAAAGGCCCGCAAACCTTGCCAGCGGCAACCTGGCACATCGCCAGGGCTGTTCAGTTCCAGCAGATACACAGGCTCACCGTCCAGGTGGCCAATACCATGCTCGGCCAACACCGACAGGTCCTGGCGCTTGAGCCACTCCCTGGGAAACAGCGGCCCGTTGTCATCGAGTAAAAAACCTTCGCGACTACGGGCCACGGCCCAGCCGCCAGGGGCGTCGTTGTCCAGCAGCGTTGTGGTAATCCAGCCTGGGGTCATGTTCAGTCAATCCACGAATTCGGGTTTCTGCTTACTCATATGGGCCGCAATGGCCACGCGCAGGTCGTTGGATTGCAACATAGCAGCGTTCCAGGTGGCAACGTATTCCAGGCCATCGTTGATGCTGTGGTCACGCATGTAGCTGATCATGGCTTTGGTGCCGGTCACGGCAATCGGTGATTTGGCGGCGATTTGCGCAGCCAGCTCCATCACTCCGGCCAGCAGGCTTTGGTGATCGGCAAAGGTGCGGTTGACCAGGCCGATGCTGCGCGCCTCTTCGGCGCCAAAGGTGCGACCGGTGTAGGCCAACTCCCGCAACATGCCGTCGCCGATGATGCGCGGCAAGCGTTGCAGGGTGCCGACGTCGGCGGCCATGCCGATGTCGATTTCCTTGATCGAGAACTGCGCGTCGTCAGCGGCGTAGCGCATGTCACAGGCGCTGATCAGGTCGATTGCGCCGCCGATGCAGTAGCCCTGGATCGCCGCCAGCACCGGTTTGCGGCAGTTGTCGACGGCATTGAACGAGGCCTGCAGTTGCAGGATCTTGCGCCGCAGCAAGCGCGCATTGCGCCCCACATCCTTGCCAAACTCATTGGCCACCGAGGCCAGCATCATCAGGTCGATGCCCGAGGAAAAATGTTTGCCGGCACCACTCAACACCACCGCGCGCACGGCGTCGGTGTCGTCGATCCATTGGAAAATCTCGATGATCTCGCTCCAGAACGCCGCATTCATGGCATTGATTTTTTCTGGGCGATTGATCTGCACATGGGCGACGTTGCCGTGGAGTTCGACGACAAAGGCTTGGTATTCGGACATGGCAGTGATCCTTGGCTGACGGCTGATAAGGGCCGAACTATAGCAAGGGTGCATCAGGGGCGGTAAGGCAGCGCATGTGCCAAAAGCAGGACTGGAGCAAATGGGCGCAGTGGGCATTCGTGGCGAGGGGGCTTGTCCCCCGTTGGGCTGCGCAGCAGCCCCAAAACCAGCCAACTCTATTTGTCTGAAAAAACTCGGCGAGCTTGAGGGACTGGGGCTGCTACGCAGCCCAACGGGGGACAAGCCCCCTCGCCACAACAAGCCCTCTGGCCACACTGCTCAGGTAGGCAGCCAAAGCCGTAGGCGCGCGCCGCCCAAGGGCGAGGCTTGTGCGGTGAGTGTGCCGCCCTGCGCCTCGACGGCCCGGCGGCTGATCGCCAGGCCCAGGCCGAAACCTCCGGTGGCGCGGTCGCGGCTTCGGTCCAGGCGGTAGAAAGGCTCGAAAATCCGCGCGCGCTGTTCTTCGGGGATGCCAATGCCGTCGTCATCCACCCAGATTTCGCAGCCCTTGGCGCAGACCTTGACGCCAATCTGGATCCGCCGTTCGCAATAACGCATGGCATTGCGCAGCAGGTTTTGCAGCGCGCGAGCGGTAAGGCGCGGGTCGAGGGTAAAACGCTCCATGGCGCAGTCCAGCACCACATCAATCACGATCTCGGGGTTCTCCAGTTCCTCGTCGATGCTGCCCAGGATGCTGTCGATAAACTCATCCAACACCACGTCCACCCGCTCGGGCAGTTGCGCCGGGTTTTGCAGGCGGCTGTAGGACAGCAGTTCCAGCACCAGCTCATCCAGTTCGCGGATGTGCGCCACCAGGCCTTGCAGGCGTTCGCGGCTGGCGGCCGGCTGGTCCTCGGACAGCGCCAGGGCCAGGCCGAAGTCCAGGCGGGTCAACGGGGTGCGCAGTTCGTGGGAGACGGCGTTGAGCAAGTCGCGCTGCTGATTGAGCAGGTGTTCGATGTCGTTGGCCATGGTGTCGAACACCGCCGCCAGGCTGCCGATGTTGGAGCTGGGGGGGATGTGCGTGCGCTCTTCCAGATGGCCGCGGCCCAGTTGCGCGGCGGTGGTCTTGAGGCGTTCCAGGTCGCGCCAATGCGGGCGCAGCCATATCAACAACCCGCCCAGCAACGCCGCGCCGATCAGCACGTTCATGCTCCAGTACAGCAGGTTCATGTCCAGCGGGTCGGGCGGGATGGTCAGTTTGACCGCCAACTGCTCATTGAGCGGCGAGCTGATTTCTTCCATCCAGCCCCACTCCCCCAGGCGGATCACCGGTTTGCCCTGCTCCAGCAACCGCTCCTCATCTGGTGTATAGCGGGCGTCCTGGCGATGCATCAATTGCACCTTCAATGGCGCGAAGTCCCGCGACAACTGCTCGGTGACCTCGGACCAGCGCTCCACCGGCCGGCTGTGGTACTGGCGCACGATCAGGCTTTGCAAGCCCCGGGATTGCTCGATGTTGTAGTTCATGTAGCGCTTGTGGAAGACCTCGATGATGCCCATGGGGATCAGGTAGATCGCCGCGCTGTAGGTCACGATGGTCAGCAGGTAGAGACGGATCAGGACGCGGAACATGGTGTCAGCATTCCCACTCGGAACGGCTGAACAGGTAGCCCTTGCCCCACACCGTCTTGATCTTGCGGGCCTCGCCGGCATGGTCGTCGAACTTGCGGCGCAATTTGGAAATGGCCACGTCCACCGAGCGGTCGGTGCCGTTGAACTCGATGCCACGCAGGCGCTGCAGGATCTGGTCGCGGCTGAGTACTTCGCCTGCATGCCGGGCCAGCACCACCAGCAGGTTGTATTCGCCGCTGGAAAGCTCCACCACCTGGTCGCGCCAGGTCACGGAGCGCTCCGACAGGTCGATGCACAGGTTGCCCATCAGGATCTGGTCATTGGCCGCCTGTGGCTCGCTGAGGCTGCTGCGGCGCAGCAAGGTGCGCACCCGGGCCAGCAACACCCGTGGCTCGCACGGTTTAGTCACGTAGTCATCGGCGCCCATTTCCAGGCCCAGCACCTGGTCATGGCTGTCATCGCGGGCGGTCAGCATCAGGATCGGCAGGCCCGCCGAGTCGGCGCGCAGCAGGCGGCAGACTTGCAGGCCATCAAGGCCAGGCAGCATCAGGTCGAGGATGACCAGGTCCGGTGGATTGAGCCTGGCCCGTTCGCGCACATGGTCGCCACGGCTGAGCACATTGACGTGATAGCCATTGCGTTCAAGGTAACTGGCAATCAGCTCGGACAGCGCGGCGTCGTCTTCGACCAGGAGGATGTTGGGCATGGTGTTTCCAATTAATACGGTTTTTTGTCGTACACAAATCCAATGTGGGAGCGGGCTTGCCCGCGATGGCGGTGCATCAGTCGCCGGATGTATCTACTGACACACCGCTATCGCGGGCAAGTCCCTCCCACATTAGATCGTCATTGATCAGAAGAGCTTGTTAGGATCCACAGCCGTGAAGGATATACGCACGTGCCCCGGCGTGCGCCGTACCTTACATTTCTTCACACACCGCCTACATAGCTTCACAGCACCGGGCCGGGGGCGCCCGTAGGATGCGCCAGTCAATATTGGGATAAGAGCATGTCAAAGAATCTGTTTGCGCCGTTTTGCCTGCTGGCACTGACGTTGGCCCTGGGGGCCTGTGGCAATTCTGCGGACGAAGCCCCGCAAATGCCCCTGGCCAAGGTACGGATTGAAACCCTTGAAGCCAAGCCCCTGTCCATCAGCAGTGAACTGAGCGGGCGGATTGCCGCGCCGCGCATTGCCGAGGTGCGCGCACGGGTCGCAGGCGTGGTCTTGCAGCGGGTGTTCAACGAAGGCCATGACGTGAAACAGGGTGACGTGCTGTTCCGTATCGACCCGGCGCCGTTCAAGGCTGACCTCGACAGCGCCCAGGCGAGCCTACGCAAGGCCGAGGCCAATGCCTTCCAGGCGCGCCTGCAAGAGCAGCGCTATAGCCAGTTGGTCGAAGGCAATGCCATCAGCGCCCAGGACTACGACAACGCCCGCGCCGCTGCCCGGCAGACTGCCGCCGATGTGGCGGCCAACCAGGCCGCGGTGCAGCGCGCCAAGCTCAACCTGGGCTATGCCACGGTGACGGCGCCAATCTCCGGGCGTATCGGCCGCGCGCTGGTGACCGAAGGCGCCCTGGTGGGCCAGAACGAAGCCACGCCCATGGCATTGATCCAGCAATTGGACCCGATCCACGCGGACCTCACCCAGTCCACCCGCGAGCTCAATGACCTGCGCCGGGCCTTTCGCGCCGGGCACTTGAAGCAGGTGGGCCAGGACCAGGCCAAGGCCACGCTGATCCAGGATGACGGCAGCCTGTACCCGCTGCCGGGCAAGTTGCTGTTCGCGGAGATTTCCGTGGACCCGGGTACCGGGCAGATCATCCTGCGCAGCGAGTTCCCCAACCCGGACCTCGACCTGTTGCCCGGCAGCTTTATCCGTGTGCGCCTGGAGCAAGCGGTCGACCAGCAAGGCCTGAGCGTGCCGCAGCGCGCAATCACCCGCGACAGCGCCGGTATCCCCATGGTGTTGCTGGTGGATGCCGAACAGAACGTCAGCCAGCAACCGGTGGAATTGGGCGCGGCGGTCAACGACCGCTGGGTGGTCAACAGCGGCCTGAAGGCCGGTGACCGCATCATCGTCGAAGGCCTGCAACACGCGCGCCCCGGTGAAAAAGTCGAAGTGGATGCCAGCCCCGAGCCTGTTGCCCAGGCAGCCGGCCAGTAATCAAAGGGATCAGAGACAATGCCGCAGTTCTTTATTGACCGCCCGATCTTCGCCTGGGTGGTCGCCCTGTTTATCCTGCTGGCGGGCGCCCTCGCCATCCCGCAGTTGCCGGTGGCGCAGTACCCCAACGTCGCACCACCGAAGGTGGAAATCTACGCGGTGTACCCGGGCGCTTCGGCCCAGACCCTGGACGAAAGCGTGGTCAGCCTGATCGAGCAGGAGCTCAACGGTGCCGACCACTTATTGTATTTCGAATCCCAGAGCAGCCTCGGCTCGGCCACTATCACCGCGACCTTCCAACCAGGCACCAACCCGGAAATGGCCCAGGTCGATGTGCAGAACCGCCTCAAGGCCGTGGAGCCGCGCCTGCCGCAAGCTGTGACCCAGCAAGGCCTGCAGGTGGAGAAAGTGTCCGCCGGTTTCCTGCTGCTGGTGACCCTGACCTCCAGCGACGGCAAGCTCGACGACGTAGCGCTCAGCGATTACCTGGCGCGCAACGTGATGAACGAGCTCAAGCGCCTGGACGGCGTGGGCAAGGCCCAGTTGTATGGCGCCGAACGGGCGATGCGGATCTGGATCGACCCGCAGAAACTCATCGGTTTCAACCTGACCCCGGCCGACGTGAATGCCGCGATCACCGCGCAGAACGCCCAGGTTTCGGCGGGCAGCATTGGTGATTTGCCGGGTACCAACACCCAGGAAATCACCGCTTCGATCCTGGTCAAGGGCCAACTCTCCACACCGGCCGAGTTTGCCGACATTGTGCTCAAGGCCAACCCGGACGGCTCCACCGTGCGCATTGGCGATGTGGCGCGCGTCGAAATCGGCAGCCAGGAATACCAGTTCTCCACGCGTTTGAACGGCAAGCCATCTACCGCCGTCAGCGTGCAGCTGTCGCCGGGCGCCAATGCCTTGAGCACGGCGACCCTGGTGCGGGCGAAGATGGATGAGCTGTCGCGCTATTTCCCGGCCAATGTGGAGTACAAGATTCCTTACGACACCTCGCCGTTCGTCAAGGTCTCGATCACCAAAGTGATCTACACCCTGCTCGAGGCGATGGCGCTGGTGTTTGCCGTGATGTTCTTGTTCCTGCAGAACATCCGCTACACCCTGATCCCGACGCTGGTGGTGCCGATTGCCCTGATGGGCACCTTCGCCACCATGCTGTTGCTGGGGTTCTCGATCAACGTGCTGACCATGTTTGGCATGGTGTTGGCCATCGGCATCCTGGTGGACGATGCAATCGTGGTGGTGGAGAACGTCGAGCGGATCATGGTGACCGAGGGCCTGTCGCCCAAGGAAGCCACGCGCAAGGCCATGGGCCAGATCACCGGGGCGATCATCGGGATTACCCTGGTGCTGGTGGCGGTATTCCTGCCGATGGCCTTCATGGCCGGCTCGGTGGGGGTGATCTACCAGCAGTTCTCGTTGTCGATGGCCACTTCTATCCTGTTCTCGGCGTTTCTCGCCCTGTCCTTGACCCCGGCCCTGTGCGCCACGTTGCTCAAGCCGATTGCCAAGGGCGAGCACCACACCAAGGGCGGGTTCTTCGGCTGGTTCAACCGCCGCTTCGAGCAACTGACCGACCGTTACGAAGGCTGGGTGGCCTATGCCCTCAAGCGCAGCGGCCGCTATTTGCTGATCTACCTGGTATTGCTGGTGGGCCTGGGCTATTTGTTCAGCCGCCTGCCCGCCTCGTTCCTGCCGGTGGAAGACCAGGGCTACACCATCACCGATATCCAGCTGCCACCGGGCGCGAGCAAGAACCGCACGGTGCAGGTGGCCGAGCAGATCGAGGCGCATAACGCCACCGAGCCAGGCGTCGGTGATACGACGATGATCATGGGCTTCAGCTTTTCCGGCTCGGGGCAGAACGCGGCGCTGGCGTTTACCACGCTCAAGGATTGGTCCGAGCGCAGCAGCGACGATTCGGCGGCCTCGATTGCCGACCGCGCCAACATGGCCTTCACCGAGCTCAAGGATGCGATGGCCTATGCCGTGCTGCCGCCGCCCGTGGACGGCCTGGGCACCTCCAGCGGCTTTGAGTTCCGTTTGCAGGACCGTGGCGGTGTGGGGCATGCGGCGTTGATGGCGGCGCGTACCGAGTTGCTGGCGGCGGCGGAAAAAAGTCCGATCCTGGCTAACGTGCGTGAAAGCGCCCTGGCAGAAGCACCGCAGGTGCAGCTTGAGGTGGACCGCAAACGCGCGAATGCCTTGGGCGTGTCGTTTGCCGATGTGGGCAATATCCTGTCCTCGGCCATTGGCTCGGCCTATATCAATGACTTCCCCAACCAGGGCCGCATGCAGCGGGTGGTGGTACAGGCCGAAGGTGACCAACGCAGCCAGGTCGAAGACCTGATGAAGATCCACGTGCGCAACGACGCCGGGAAGATGGTGCCGTTGTCGGCGTTTGTCGAAGCTCGTTGGGTCCAGGGCCCGGCGCAATTGACCCGTTACAACGGCTACCCGGCCATCGCCATTTCCGGTGAGGCCTCACCGGGCCGCAGCACCGGCGAGGCCATGGAGGAAATCCAGCGCCTGGTCAGCCAACTGCCGGCTGGCCTGGGCCAGGAATGGACCGGCTTGTCGCTGCAGGAACGGTTGTCGGGCTCGCAGGCGCCGCTGCTGCTGATGCTGTCGCTGCTGGTGGTGTTCCTGTGCCTGGCGGCGCTGTATGAAAGCTGGTCGATCCCCACCTCGGTGTTGTTGGTGGTGCCGTTGGGGGTATTGGGCGCGGTCATGGCGGTATCGCTGCGTGGCATGCCTAACGATGTGTTCTTCAAGGTCGGCTTGATCACGATTATCGGGCTGTCGGCGAAAAACGCGATTCTGATCATCGAGTTTGCCAAGGACCTGTACGACCAGGGTGAAGACCTGATCGAGGCAACGTTGAAGGCTGCACGCTTGCGTCTGCGGCCGATCATCATGACCTCGCTGGCGTTTATCCTCGGCGTGGTGCCGTTGGCCATTGCCACCGGTGCCAGTTCGGCGAGCCAGCAGGCGATCGGTACCGGGGTGATCGGCGGGATGATCACCGCGACATTGGCGGTCGTGTTTGTGCCGGTGTTCTTCGTGGTGGTGATGAAACTGGTGCGCAAACGCAAAGATTGATAGCGCCACCCTGTAGGAGCCGGCTTGCCGGCGAAAAACCAGAGAGCGCTCCGGGGCATCAGGATAACCGCGTTATCTTTGATGAATTTCGCCGGCAAGCCGGCTCCTACAGGAATAGGCTATGGTTGCTCACCAAACCTGCATTTGTGAGCACCATGCCCTTTCTCGCCCGAACCCACCCTCGCCTGTCCGCCGCCGCCGTCCTGGGCCTGGCAATCGGCATCCTCGCGCCCTTCGATTCGATCCTCACCAAAATCCTGATCGGCTGGAACGCCGGGGTCTGGACCTACCTGATACTGATGCTGCGCCTGACCATCAAGGCCAAGGCCGAAGACGTCAAGCGTATCGCTGAAATCGAGGACGAGAACGCCGGCCTGGTGCTGTTCATGGTGTGTATTGCCGCGATTGCCAGCCTGGCGACGATCGCCTTTGGCCTGGCCGGCAGTAAAGACCTGGGCACTGCCGAACGCCTGCTGCACTACGGCTTTACAGGGGTGACGGTGATTGGCTCGTGGTTGCTGATCGGGGTAATTTTCAGCGTGCATTACGCCCGCCTCTATTACACCTGGGAGGGCAAGGAGCCAGCGCTGCGTTTTGCCGAGGGACCGCTGACACCCAACTACTGGGACTTCCTGTACTTTTCTTTCACCATCGGCGTCGCCGTCCAGACCTCGGACGTGGGCGTCGCCACCCGCGCCATGCGCAAGGTGGTACTGGGGCAATCATTGATCGGGTTCCTGTTCAACACGGCGATCCTGGGCTTCTCGATCAATATTGCCGCCGGATTGTTCGGCTGACCCCCAACAACGCCCACAAAAAAAGGAAGCCGAAGCTTCCTTTTTTTGTGGGTGGGGGTCTTAGAAGTCGTAACGAATACCGAAGTTGACACCCCAAGGCTGATCGATCTTCTTGCCTGTGCTGGTTTCAAAGTCCGCGTGCACCTTGACGTTCTGCGAAACCGACATGGCAACACCGGCGGCCAATTCAACCCGTGAACCCGACAGGTCATTGTTGAAGCTTTGATCGTTGATAAACACCTTGTTGCTCTGATCAAACTCATGGGCCACCGCAGTACGCAGGTAAGGCTGCAACACACCGCCACTTTCCAGCTGGATGTTCTTGCCCGCAGTCACACCCACTTTGCCGACCACGCTGCTGGAGCGATCACCTTTGGCCTTCAGGCCATTGGACAGCTCATAGCTCTGCGCCTGGGTGATCGTGGCCGACAACTGGCCATACGGTTCAACGAAGAAATCGTTATCCAGCTTGATGTGGCGACCGAACTCGGCCGACGCGCCCACGGCGTTTTGCGTGTAGTTGCCCTTGGCTTTTTTACCATCACTCATGGTCACGTCGTTCTCAGTGTGCAAGCGGTTAAGCTTGGCCACACCATCGAAGTACAGACCACTTTCAGCGTCCAGCCAGGTGGCATAACCACCCACGTAGTAGCTCTTGACCTCGCCACTGCTGCCTCGGGTCAGGCTCAGGTCCGAGGTACTGTGGCCGCCCATCACGCCGGCAATCCACTGACCATCACCACCGGGCAACGGCGCGTCGGCACCGATGGTAAAGCCCTTCTGGACCTGCTTGTAGCCCGCGCCGTTCTTGTTGCTCGCCACGTCGAATTTATTGCCGTAGCTGCGCATCCACAGGCCGTTGCCAGCGCCTTCGCTGAAGCGTAATTCGCCCATGCGCGTACGCAGGATGCTCATCTCGCCGTACAACACAGTCGGCGCGCTGTTGAACAGGGCGAGTACCGAGTGGGCGCTGGTGCTGGTGCCGCGACGGGTCGGGTCGAGCAACCAGTCGGTGCCCTCCTGCTTCAAGCCATAGGCATAGGCGCCGACGTCCACGGTGTCACCCACCAGGGAAAAGTGCGCATCGCCGCCTTCGGTGTGCACAACCTTGATCGGCTCGCCACGGGCCATCTCCGAGCCGGTAGCGGCCAGCATCAGGCTGTGCTGCCCCTCAGCCTTGCCCTCGACGTTGAGGAAGTCGGTCTGGTGGGTGGCAAAGTCGGTGTGCATGATGAACGTGCCCTCGCCTTCCAGGCTCTTGACGTTCAATTGGTAGAACTCATCTTCCCCGCCGAAGTGCACGGCGCCGCCGCCCATCTTCAAGGCGTCGACCTGGCTGTCGCCCACCAGGACCCAGTGGGAGGCATCGTTCACGCTCAACTCGGCGACATTTTTCAACTGGCCGGTCAGCCAGGAGCCGTTGTTGAGCTGCACCTTGGCGCTGCTGCCATCCTCGACAACCACGTCGCCCACCAGGGCGCTGCGGTCAACGTTCATGTTGGCGGTGGAGCCACCGGTGACTTCCAGGATGTTGCCGTTGCCGCCAGTCAGGGACGAACCGTTCAGCACCTGAATATCAGCGTTGGTACCCGCTCTTGTCAGGATGGCAGCACCGTTCGTACCTACCACGCTGGAACCGTCCAGCAGCAACGCACTGTCCATGATTCCGGACGATCCGTCGACGGCCATTTGCACGCCGTTGGCGCCACCTACAATTCGGCTATCGGTCGCAAACGCTGTCCCGCTCATCAGCGACAGGCCCATGCCATTGTCGTTCGTCGCCTCGATATGGGAACCGCTGAAGTCCAGCACACTGTAGGCACTGGCGCTGGCCCCACGATTAGTGCCGGTAATCGTGCTGTTGATGACCTTGACGCTGGAACCATCAGTGCCGCCCAGTGAGCGGCCGGCAATCAAGCCGGTTCCATTGTTGTGGATGAGATTGCTGTTGCTGACCAGTACATTACTGCCTGTGGCGCGAATAGCGGCATCTGCCGTGCTGCGAGCAATGACATCCGAACCGTCTACACGGATCTGGGAATCAAAAGCGACGATGTCCTTGGTCAAGCTGCCTGGCGTGACCACCAGGGTTGCGGATTGGGCACGGATTTCCAGGGTTTCGGTACCTTGGACGGTCAGGCCAGAACCCGTGCGCAGTTCAAAGCGATCCGGCGCCGGACCTGGGCGCACATACTCGTCGGGCCCCGTGACGACACGGGCTTCGGCTGCATGGCCGAGAAGCATAAGAAAAGTGACAGTGTTGGCCTTCAATGCGAGGCTCAACGGTGATGGTTTGAAATTGAATACGGATGGCATTTAGCGGACCTCTGGGTTGGCGTTCCAATTCGCAAGAAACTGGCCGGTTCCAAACTGTGTGGGACCCTGCCAAGCGAGCGGTGCTAACGGTATCCAGAGTACTTACCGCTTTATGTAGGATTATCCTTAAGTGTGCTTGCGGTCGTGGCTCAAGGCCTTTAATCGTCGCCAGCTGATTCCAGGCGTCCGCTGATCATCCACATCAAAATGCCAAAGGGGAGCAATGCTCCCCTTTGGCAACAGCTCAAAAGATCAAGACGCCGGCGAGGCCGTTCCATCGCAAAAAAACGAAGTTGCACCGCCGACCTGATGCCCACGCACTCGCGGTGTAGCGTCAGAGGAGTTAACCGTGCCCGAGGGCAGAACAATGCTGTAGTGAATACTGGCTGAACCGGCAAGCCGGTCCGCCGTGGTCGGCTGAATCGGTTTGAAGAGAGTGAAGTAGTCCTCCAACTCGATCTCGAATCCAAGGTTGACCATCGACTGCGTCAGGGGCACCGAAGCTTTGCTGCCTGCGACGGCAGGAACTTCAATGGTGCCCGCATCATCCCGGTAACCCCGCCAATGCACGGTAACGATCATATTCAGCGAGAAATGCTCCGAGGGCGGAACAAACACTACGATGTTACCGGGGGGCGGCCCGACGGGCCTGAAGCTGCTGCAGTTGATAGTCTCCCTGCCGCCGCCGACGACAACGTTTCGAACGATCGGAGGCGCCAGGAATATGATGTTGGCGGTAACCTCCACCTGTGTGATGGGGGCCTGTTGTCGATTCGAACTGCCTGCGGCACCGATGGTGTAATACACCCGCTTGGTACCGTTGTTATGGTTAGAAATGGCGCTCCAGGGAATCTGCAACTGGACGACCTGGTTGGCGATACCGTTTGCGACAAACAGCGAATCCACCAGTTCGCCTTCGTAGTAGAGGTAGATGGTAAATGCGCTGGCATCCGGAGTCGGCGGTTCGTCCCAGAGTGTGACATAGGCATTGGCTGGCCGGTTTGCGTGTTCGGGTAGCAACTCATTGGGCGAACCCTCGACGCCCGTTGCATCCTCACCCCTGACCACTACCGGGTTCAGATCTGGGTTGACCGGATCCGGCTCATTCGGGTTTGCTGGCCCAACTACAAAAAGGTCAAGGTCAGTTGTTGCGGTCAGCGTCGAAGGGTAGCTGACCGAACGACGCATTACCGCGTAGGACGCCGTCATCGACAATAACCCTTCAGTGGCGCCATAAAGCAGAGCCAGCGTAGGGAATGCAACATGTACCTGCAGCGGGAAGGTGTTACTGCCCAACGGCACGTCGGGCAGGGTCACCGTACCCAGGGATGTGGTCAGGGTCACACTGATCATGTCCCCTTCGTCGCCGCGCAGAAAATTACTATAGGCAGGTATGCGGATGATGGCGCCGTTGAGCTGTGCGACATCACTGCGATCAATCAGCAGGTCACCGGGAACCGCCAGATCAATGGTTGGAGCGATGAAATTACTGGGCGCAGGAAACAACCCCACGTCAAATACAAATTGGGATGACAACCTCGCAAAGTTGCCTGCCGCGTCGTGCAACTCATAGCGCAAACTACGTAGCCCGTCCGCGCTACCCTGGACGACCGACAAGGGCAAGGGGAAGCTCAAATCGGCAGGCAGAACCCATTTCGGATCAGTACTGGCTGCCGTAGGCAGATAAGGCGTATCCGAATTGTTGTAATACAATAATACATAGTCTCCAGGTGCGCGCCCGTTCGCCACATAGTCAGGAACGCGAAACATAGCCGCTTGATTGGGTAAACCCTGGAAGTAAGCCAATGATGCAGGGGTCGGCAGGCCTGCTGGAGGTAAGGGAGCGGGAATCGGCCCCACGTGGCTGTAATAGGGAGGCGCCAGGTCCACGATCAGCAATTGCGGATCTGACTGGGTGGAATTTCCGACATTGTCGACGAACAGTTCATACCGGATAAGGTGCGCGCCAGGTGGACGCCGAGCCAATGCAATGTTGACCGGCACCCCGCCCGCTGCAGGTGAAGATACGGTAAATGTCGTAAAGGGTTCGGACGGCTGAGGGTCATCCAATGGCCACATCCAGACTCTGACGGTGTCTGGAAAATTTGGATCGGTGCTGAAATCATCCCAACGAGGAATTAAAAACTCCATTGTCTCTTTAAGTGCGGTGTTGCGATCAATCAACCCGGGAAACCCCGGAACCTGACCTTCATAGGTCCCCGCGGGCAAGCTAAGAAGTGTGTTATTTGTCGCGCAACGAGTTTGGAATCTTTGGATGGTTTCTAACGTTTTCCTGTCCATTTTCTTCTCCAACGCTGATTGGGTATTACAGCTTTTTCAGGGTGTACAGCAGCACCCAATGCAAGTTGCAAACGGGCTAGCCTCTTGGGCACTGGAGTAACTGCGCACTTTAAAAACAACTACAATAGTGCGATCAAGCCAACATCAAACCTTAGTTGCTCTTGTTTCCGATAATGGTTGCCACGCCGTCGTTTTAACACACAATGACATCGCCTAACTTACAATACTGACCTGAGCCAGCGGACAGCAGATCAACACGAATCCTTCTAGGCAGCGACTCACCTATAAGGGCCCCGCCACGCCTCACCTGATACCAGGCCCGAGCCGAGCCGTAATTACGCATCGGCACGACTTTTTCCTCATAGGGCGCGACCCGGAAGTGCAATCCATTCATCAAATCTGCGTCAGTACTGAATGTTTTGCTATCGTCATACCTTGATTCTTCAATAACCGGCGGTTCCCAATTGTTAACCAGGAACCCTTCCCAAAAAAAAGTCACCACATCATTAAGTTCAAAGCGATCATCCGGCGCCAATGACCACTCTACTCCCAGGAATATTTCGGGCTTTGAACAACAACCCAAGTAGCCAGCGGGCCCCACTAACGTATGGTTTAGAAGTGGAGCCGGAAAAGAAATCAATGCACCCGTATTTACGTTTACCAGCGCATTGTCCGATTGCTGATCATTCACGCCATTACTGGTGGTGTAATACACCGGCAATGCTGGGTGAATAAAACCCGCCATCACCGCCCAGGGAATAACCGTGGAAAACACCAGTTGCCCTGCTACATCTCCCAACTGCACGGTGTAACTGGCAACCGGCCCGGTGCCATTCCAATAAAACCGCAGAATTTCTCCAGGCAGCGGGTTTTCATAAAGCAAGACGCGGGCACGGGCTCCGGCGGGATTGTCATTATGGTTGACGACGTTCTGGGTGTTGGAAACAAGCCCCCAGACTTGCGGCACGGGCAAATCCGGATTGAACAGTGCCGGTGCATTCGCGTGGTCCTGTCCAGCGACCGTGAGGTTCACATTCACCAGAATATTGAACGAAGGAAATGGCGGCAGACCACCTCGAATAATCTCATAGCGTACCGGTACCGCTTCGGGCACCAACGGATCGGTCAGCGGGCCACGCATAACATCCCATGGAACCTCCACATCGGTGGGAAAACCGTTGACCGGATGCCTGACAGTAGGACGGCCTTTCCAATACACAATGACTTCATCCCCCGCAGCCCAGTCGGTGTAGGAACCTATGCGGACAAATACGCTGGCCCTGGCGTCTTCGCGATTGATCAGTAAATCGTCATAACGCGGAGGCACGATTTGCGCAAGGGGCAACTGCCCCGGCATTGCAGTCAGCGCCAGCTGAAATGGCAGGCCGGCACTGCGGTCGCTGAAGTTGCCCGCTTTGTCAAAAACCCTGAAAAAGACGTAAGCGTCACCATTGCTAAGCGTGCGAAAAGCGGCTGCATCCAGGGTGGCAATCAACGGATCAGCGCTGGACACCAGTTCATAAACACCATCTTCACCCGCAACCGGTGGGTTGGCTAAATTGGACAGGTAGAAATGAATCGTGTCCCCGTCATTGCGGCCGCTATAGGGCGGAACGTGAAGCGCCACCTGTGGATGACTGGCCAAGTACGCCTCATCAACTGCGGGTGCAGGAGTCACAACAAACGTCAGTTGGTCGGCGGGGTTTAATAATTGCGGCGCATCCATGTCGACCGTCAGTGTTCTTTTAGGGTTGAGTTCGCTGCGCCCACCAAACGAATCGGTGACTGAATAATACAGTTCGACGGGCCCGGACTGTGCCCGGAGCACCAGCAAAGGAATGAACAGGGTGTGCATGGCAGGTACCGGTGGCGGCGGCGACTGAACAATGATCGAGTCGCTGTAAACCACAGTGCCTGCGCGCTCCCAATAAATCATGAGGATATGGGGGGTATCCAGCGGCTCAGGGGGCGGTGTCCACATGGGAACTTGCACTTGAAGCGGTGAGAGCATCAATGCTGCGGGGATCAGCCCATTTGGGTCCAGAGGGTCCACACCAGGAATGGTCATCGGAAAAAGATTCAACACACCTTGCTCTGGTTGAGTGACGACAGCTTGAGTGGTTGGCTTGGAGGTGCCGGACATGACGATTACCTCAACGATGAAACAAGAAGGTGCCAGTGACTTAAGGATCGACTGCTGGAGAAATTAAACGCCTGATTTGCATTGTCCGTAACTGTCAAAACTAACAGGTGCCGCATTCCATTCGTCGGATTCAAGTGTTTTCAAAGCCATGTGCCTTCAGAAAATTCCTTGACGAGGCGTCAAACATGGCGTCCACTGAAACCGGTTTCAAATTGATTCATGAACCGTTATCCAAAATAAGAAAGGCCCGCTACCGTGACTTCATTCTCTGCTGCCCAGCGCAGCCGCGTGACCATGCTTGATGTAGCCAACCGTGCCGGTGTGTCCAAGGCCAGCGTGTCGCGTTTTATCGGCGATGACCGTGCCCTGCTCTCCGACACGATCGCCCTGCGTATCGAGCAGGCCATCGAGGAGTTGGGCTACCGCCCCAACCAGATGGCCCGCGGCCTCAAGCGTGGGCGCACGCGCCTGATCGGCATGCTGGTGGCCGATATCCGCAACCCCTATTCCATTGCCGTGATGCATGGTGTGGAAACCGCCTGCCGGCAACACGGCTACAGCCTGGTGGTGTGCAACACCGACCGCGATGACGAGCAGGAGCGCCAGCATCTGGAAGCCCTGCGGGCGTACAACATCGAAGGTTTGATCGTGAACACCCTGGGCCATCACCTTGAGCAACTGCTGGAGTTGCAGCGGGAAATGCCGCTGGTGCTGGTCGATCGCAAGGTCGAGGCCTTGCACAGCGATCTGGTGGGCCTGGACAACCCGCTGGCCGTGCGCATGGCCCTGGAGCACCTGGAACAACAGGGCTACCGGGATATCCTGCTGGTCAGCGAAGCCGCTGATGGCACCAGTTCGCGGGTTGAGCGCATGGAAAGCTTCCATGCCCAGATCAGTCGCCGCAACAGCCTGCATGCCGCCGTGCTGGAAATTGGCGATGATTTGACCAGCCGTTTGCAGGCATTCCTTGGCGCCTGCGACACCGGCCCCAAAGCCCTGTTTTGTGCCAACGGCGTCGCCGCACTTGCCTGCACCAAAGCCCTGCGCCAATTGGGTTGCCGGTTGTTCGAGGACGTCGGGCTGATTGCCCTGGATGACCTGGACTGGTACCCGTTGGTAGGCAGCGGCATCACTGCCCTGGCCCAGCCCACCGAAGCGATTGGCGCCAGCGCGTTCGACTGTTTGCTCAAGCGTTTGCGCGGCGATACCTCGCCGCCCCGTGCCCTGGATTTTGCTCCGCAACTCATTCTTCGAGGCTCCACCCAACCCCTGTAGGAGTTGCTTGCCGATGAGGTGCCCGGCCTAAGGGCCTTATCGCCGGCAAGCCGGCTCCTGAAGGGTGTTTTTTTATTTACAAATGAAACCGGTTTCAGAGATTAATAACAATGCACAGATATCCCGTTTCCATCAGCCTCTCCAGCTACGGCGCCGACCTGGTTCGCCAGCGCGGCCAATTGAGTTTCGTCGAGGTGCTGGCCGCTGCCGGCGCCACGCGCATTGAATGGCGCGAAGAACTGCTCACCAGCGAACACCCCGGCGAGCTGGCCCAAGCCGCCGCTGAACAGGGCCTGGAGTGCGTGTTTTCCTCGCCCCTGGAGCTGTGGGTGGCCGGCCGCGCGCAAGCCAATGCACAGTTGTCCGCCACCCTCGACCGGGCCCAGGCCTTCGGTGCGCGCTGGTTGAAGGTTTCGCTCGGCTACTTCACCGACACCAACGACCTGCACAGCCTCAGCGCCCTGCTCCACCGCCACCCGGTGCGCTTGCTGGTAGAGAACGACCAGACCCTGCACGGTGGGCGCATCGAGCCGATGCAACGCTTCTTCGATCAAGCCGAACGCTTGAGCGTCCCGGTGAAAATGACTTTCGATATCGGCAACTGGCACTGGCAGGACCAGTCCCCCCAGACCGCCGCGCGCCTGTTGGGGCGGTATGTCGATTACCTGCACTGCAAGGCGGTGGCACGTCGCGCCGACGGCAAGCTGGTGGCCTTGCCGCCGGGCGCCCCCGACCTGCATCTGTGGGAACAATTGCTGGGGCTGATGCCTCAAGGAATCAGCCGGGCAGTGGAATTCCCACTGCAAGGCGACGACCTGCTGGAGGTCACTGCCCAGCAAGTGGCCACCCTCAGCGTCCTTGGCCAACCGCGTGTGGAGAATGCCCATGTCTGAGATCGATATCCTGTCGTTTGGCGAGACCATGGCGATGTTCGTCGCCGAGCAAACCGGCGACCTGGCCCAGGTCGGCCAGTTTCACAAACGGATCGCCGGCGCCGACAGCAATGTCGCAATTGGCCTGTCGCGCTTGGGTTTCAATGTGGCCTGGTTGAGTCGGGTCGGTGATGACTCATTGGGGCGTTTCGTGGTGCAGACCCTCGAGCGCGAGGGCCTGGACTGCCGACATGTGACGGTCGACCCCGCGCACCCCACCGGTTTTCAGCTCAAGTCTCGGGAAGAGACCGGCGCCGATCCGCAGGTCGAGTACTTTCGCCGTGGTTCGGCGGCCAGCCACCTGTCCAGTGCCGTGATCACGCCTGCGCTGCTGCAAGCGCGGCACCTGCACGCCACCGGCATTGTGCCGGCGTTGTCGGACACCGCCGCCGAGCTGTCGCGCCAGTTGATGAGCCAGATGCGCGCCGCAGGCCGCAGTGTGTCCTTCGACCCCAACCTGCGCCCCTCGCTATGGCCCAGCGAGCAAAAAATGATCCGCGAAATCAACGCTCTGGCCCGCCTGGCCCATTGGGTGCTGCCGGGGTTGAGCGAAGGTCGCCTGCTGACCGGTTTCGAAGACCCTGCGGACATCGCCGCCTTCTACCTCGACCAGGGTGCCGAGGCCGTGGCGATCAAGCTCGGCGCCCACGGCGCCTACTACCGTAGCCATCTGGACCAGGGGTTTATCGCCGCCGTGCCGGTGACCAAAGTCGTGGATACCGTGGGGGCCGGTGATGGCTTTGCCGTGGGCATGATCAGCGCGCTCCTTGAAAACCTCAGCTTTGCCCAGGCAGTGCAGCGCGCCAACTGGATCGGCAGCCGCGCGGTTCAGAGCCGTGGCGATATGGAAGGCCTGCCCCTGCGCGCCGACCTGCCCGCCCTGCAAAAAGCCGGCTGACCCGAATACACCGTTACCTGTTGCCACAACTACAACAAGCTCAGGAGCAACCCCATGAATAACCTGAAACTCGCCACCCGCCGTTGGTGGTACATCATGCCCATCGTCTTCATTACCTACAGCCTGGCGTACCTGGACCGCGCCAACTACGGCTTTGCCGCCGCCTCCGGCATGGCCGAAGACTTGATGATCACCCCGGGCATGTCTTCACTGCTCGGTGCACTGTTTTTCCTTGGCTACTTTTTCTTCCAGGTGCCGGGCGCGATCTACGCCCAGCGGCGCAGCGTGAAGAAGCTGATCTTCGTCAGCCTGATCCTCTGGGGCGGCCTGGCCACGCTGACCGGCGTGGTGTCCAACGCTTATATGCTGATCGCCATCCGCTTTTTGCTCGGGGTGGTCGAGGCCGCGGTGATGCCGGCGATGCTGGTGTACCTGTGCCACTGGTTCACCCGTGCCGAACGCTCGCGCGCCAATACCTTCCTGATCCTTGGCAACCCGGTGACCATGTTGTGGATGTCGGTCGTATCGGGTTACCTGGTTCAGCATTACAGCTGGCGCTGGATGTTTATCGTCGAAGGCTTGCCGGCGGTGTTCTGGGCCTTTATCTGGTGGCGCCTGGCCGATGAGCGCCCAGCGGATGCCAAATGGCTGAGTGCCGGCGAGAAACACGACCTGGAAACCGCACTGGCCGCCGAGCAGGTGGGTCTCAAGGCGGTGAAAAACTATGCCGAAGCCTTCCGCTCGCCCAAGGTCATCATCCTGGCGTTGCAGTTCTTTTGCTGGAGCATCGGCGTCTACGGCTTTGTGCTGTGGCTGCCTTCGATCCTCAAGGCGGGCCTGCAGATGGATATGGTCGAAGCCGGCTGGTTATCGGCGCTGCCTTACCTCGCGGCGGTGATTGCCATGCTGCTGGTGTCCTGGGGCTCCGACAAGCTGCAAAAACGTAAACGCTTTGTGTGGCCGCCGCTGCTGATCGCCTCCATCGCGTTCTACGGTTCCTACCTGCTGGGGGCCGAACACTTCTGGTGGTCGTACACCCTGCTGGTGATCGCCGGCGCGTGCATGTATGCGCCCTATGGGCCGTTTTTTGCCATCGTCCCGGAAATCCTCCCGGCCAACGTCGCCGGTGGGGCCATGGCCTTGATCAACAGCATGGGCGCGCTGGGCTCGTTTGGCGGCTCGTACCTGGTGGGCTACCTCAATAGCAGCACCGGCTCGCCGGGCGCGTCGTACCTGCTGATGAGCGGTGCGTTGCTACTGTCGGTGGTGCTGACGATTTTCCTCAAGACCGGTGCACGTGAACCCTCCCCGACAGCACCGTTGCATTCCCTGGATTTGAAGGTAAGAACCTGATGAAAAAGCATGTCGTGTTGTACAAGAAACTCTCCGCGCCGCTGATGGCCCGCCTGCACGAAGCGGCCCAGGTCACGCTGATTGAAAACCTCGACCCCACCGGCCTGGCACAATTGCGTGATGCCTTGCCCAGCGCCCACGGCTTACTGGGCGCCAGCCTGCGCCTGGATGCGAACCTGCTGGACCTGGCACCGCAGCTGGAGGCGGTGGCCAGTGTTTCGGTGGGCGTTGATAACTACGACATCGACTACCTGACCCAGCGCGGCATCCTGCTCAGCAACACCCCTGATGTGCTCACCGAAACCACCGCCGACACCGGTTTTGCGCTGATCCTCGCCACCGCCCGACGCGTGGTGGAGTTGGCGAATATGGTGCGCGCCGGTAACTGGAACCAGAACATCGGCCCCCTGCACTTTGGCAGCGATGTGCACGGCAAGACCCTGGGCATCATTGGCATGGGGCGTATTGGCGAAGCGCTGGCACAGCGTGGGCACTTTGGCTTTGGCATGCCGGTGATCTACCACAGCCACTCGCCCAAGCCTGCGGTAGATCAGCGGTTTGACGCGCAATACCGCAGCTTGCCCGATCTGCTGCAGCAAGCCGATTTTGTTTGCCTGACATTACCGTTGACTGCCGAGACTCAGGGATTGATTGGCGCCAAGGAGTTCGCGCTTATGGGGCCGGAGACGATTTTCATCAATATCTCCCGGGGCAAAGTGGTGGACGAAGCGGCACTGGTCGAAGCCCTGCAACAGCGTACGATTCGCGCTGCGGGTCTGGATGTGTTCGAGCGTGAGCCGTTGAATCACGACTCGCCGTTGCTGCGTTTGAGCAACGTGGTGGCGACCCCCCATATCGGCTCTGCAACCCACGAAACCCGCGAAGCGATGGCCAAATGTGCGGTGGACAACCTGCTGGCAGCACTGGCCGGCGAACGCCCGAAAAACCTGGTGAACACCAGCGCCTGGAAGCGCTGAGCCTGGCCTGATTGGTCAGAAGACTTGCCTGTGGTGAGAGGACTTGTCTGTGGCGAGCGGGCTTGCCCCGCGCTGGGCGGCGAAGCCGCCCCAATAGCCTCACCCTGTTCTGCCAGGTACACCAAGGTGGCTGGTTTTGGGGCTGCTGCCGCAGCCCAACGGGGGCGATACGGCGTTCCGGCAAGCCCCCTCGCCACAAGGGGTGAAGCAGCCCCAACAGCCTCACCATGTTCTGCCAGCTACACCGAGGTGGCTGGTTTTGGCGCTACCGCCGCCCCCCTTTCCACACCAATAGTTAGATCACGAAGCGTGCCACCATGGCATTCAAGTCCACTGCCAGGCGCGACAGTTCGTGGCTGGCGGCGCTGGTCTGGTTGGCACCGGCCGCCGATTGGGTGGCCAGGTCGCGGATGTTCACCAGGTTGCGGTCCACTTCCCGTGATACCTGGGCCTGCTCTTCAGAGGCGCTGGCGATCACCAGGTTGCGCTCGTTGATCAGGCTGATGGACTGGGTGATCTGCTCCAGCGCCACACCCGCCGCGCGGGCCATTTCCAAAGTGCTTTGGGTACGCTGGTTGCTCTGCTGCATGGACTGCACCGCTTCACCCGTACCGTTCTGGATCCCGGCCACCATCTTCTCGATCTCTTGAGTCGACTGCTGGGTGCGATGGGCCAGGGCGCGCACTTCATCGGCCACTACGGCAAACCCACGCCCGGCTTCACCGGCGCGTGCGGCTTCGATGGCCGCGTTGAGGGCCAGCAGGTTGGTTTGCTCGGCAATCGCGCGAATCACGTCCAGTACCTTGCCAATATCACGGCCCTGGGTCGCCAGGCCTTCGATCAACACCGAGGTGTTCTGCACGTCCTGGGTCATGGTCTGGATCGCGCCCACGGTTTCCACCACACGGTCGCGCCCTTCCCGCGCGGCCTGGTTCGACTGGGTCGAGGCCTCGGAGGTCGACACCGCGTTGCGCGCCACTTCCTCTACGGCGGCGGTCATTTCATTGACCGCCGTGGCGGCCTGGTCGATTTCATTGTTCTGCTGCTGCAAGCCCTTGGAGGCTTCCTCGGTAACTGCGCTCAGCTCTTCGGCGGCCGAGGCCAATTGCGTAGCTGAGCCGGCGATGTGCTGGATGGTCTGGCGCAGGTTGTTCTGCATGGTCGCCAGGGCACCGATCAGGCGGGCCGGCTCGTCCTGGCCGTCGTCCTCGATGGCTTTGCTCAGGTCGCCACTGGAGATGGTCTCGGCGGCCGCCACGGCCTTGCGCAGGGGCGTAACGATGCTGCGAGTCAGCAGCCAGGCAAGCAATACAGTCATCAGCGCCGCGACCACCGACACCACGATGATCCCGCTGATCGCATCGCTATAGCTGCGCCCGGCGTCTTCGCCAGCCTGTTTGGCATCGGCGGCATTGATCGCAATCAACTGGTTCAGTTGCTCACCCATCCGATCGGTGCCGTCCTTGATCCGGCTGTTGATCAGGGCGCGCATCTCCTCGACTTTGTTCTGCTGGGACAGCGCAAGCATTTCGGCCTGGGCTTTGAGGTAGCTGTCGAGCGTGGCCGCAAAGGTCTTGTACAGCGCGGCTTCTTCGGCGCCGGCCGGCATCGCGGCATAACCTGCCTGGGCTTGGCGGGCCTTGTCGACCAGCACCCCGATGCGCGTTTGGGCATCTTGCAGGGCTGCCGGCTCACGATTGACCAAGACACGGAAGGATAGAATGCGCAGGCGCAACACGTTCTCGGTCATATTGGCCAGGTAGCCGACACTCGGCAGTTGGTTGGCGCCCATGTCCAGCGCAGCCTGGCGAATCAGCGTCATGCGGTTGACGGCAAACACCCCTAGAACAATCACAAGCAACGCAATAAACGCAAAACCGAGAAACGCCCGAGGTGCGATATTCAAATTACGGAGGGACATAGGAAAGCTCTCAAGAAGGGATGGCTGCGAGCGTCCTTGCCGCGACACGGTCACTGTGCGTCAACGCACACAGGTGACTGTTCGGCGCCACTGTTGTAAGGGTTATGTGGGCCTATAAGGGATATCGGCAGGCTTGAGGCTTTTTGCACGGATCCGAGAAATATATTTTCACACTTTTGACAGCGGGCGCTTTCTGGCATCCTGCGCGTCCATTTTCTGACCCGAGCACGTATTTTGTCTGACGCTCAAGCCCCCCGCCCCCGCTATAAATCGGACCTGATCTATGGTCTGGAAGACCGTCCGCACTTCACCGCGGCAATTTTTGCCGCCCTGCAGCACGTGCTCGCCAGCTTTGTTGGGATCATTACCCCGACCCTGATCGTCGGCGGCGTGCTGGGCCTGGAAAGCGAAGTGCCCTACCTTGTCAGCATGGCCCTGTTCGTCTCGGGCCTGGGCACGTTTGTCCAGGCGCGGCGCTTTGGTCCGGTGGGCTCGGGTTTGTTGTGCCTGCAAGGCACCAGCTTTTCGTTTATCAGCGTGATTCTCAGTGCCGGGTTCATGGTCAAGGCCCGGGGCGGCGGCACCGATGAGATCCTGTCGACGATCTTTGGCATCTGCTTCTTTGCAGCGTTTATCGAAGTGGTGCTCAGCCAGTTCATCGGGAAATTGCGCAAACTGATCACCCCGGTGGTTACCGGCACCATCATCACCTTGATGGGCCTGTCGTTGATCAAGGTCGCCGTCACTGACATGGCCGGCGGCTACGGCGCCGCCGACCTGGGTGCCGCCAGCAATATGGGGTTGGCCGCCCTGGTGTTGGTGACCATCGTGGTGCTCAACCGCTTCAATAACCCGTTCCTGCGTCTGGGCTCGATTGTCATCGGCCTGACCCTGGGGTTTGTCGTGGCCTGGTGGCTGGGCCGGGTCGACCTGGCGGCATTGCCCCAGGTGCCGTTGGTCAGCGTGCCGGTGCCATTCAAGTACGGTTTTTCGTTTGATTGGGTGGCGTTTATCCCGGTAGCCGTGATCTTCCTGATTTCCCCGCTGGAGGCGGCCGGCGATCTGACAGCCAACTCGATGATTTCCCAGCAACCGGTCAAAGGCCCGCTGTACATCAAGCGCATCAAGTCTGGCCTGCTGGCTGATGGCCTGAACTCGGTAATGGCCGCCACCTTCAATAGCCTGCCCATGGTGACCTTCGCCCAGAACAACGGCGTGATCCAGTTGACCGGCGTGGCCAGCCGCTATGTGGCGTATTTCATTGCCGGCCTGCTGGTGCTGCTCGGTCTGTTCCCGATGATTGGCGCGGTCTTGCAATTGATGCCCAAGCCGGTGCTGGGTGGCGCGACCCTGATCATGTTCGGTACCGTGGCCGTGGCCGGGATCAAGATCCTCGCCGAGGCCGGGCTGCATCGACGCAATGTGCTGATCGTGGCCATTTCCCTGGGGATGGGCCTGGGTGTGGCGGCGGTGCCAGAAGTGCTGCGCGAGTTGCCCAAGGCCTTGCACAACATCTTCGAGTCGCCGATTACCGTCGGTGCATTCTGTGCGATCCTGCTGAACATCTTCCTGCCTGAAGAGTTCATAGAGTTGCAGGAAGATGAATTTGATCCGGAAGCCTCGACCCTCAAAGTGATGCAGGACCCGGCCCCGACGAAATAGGAACCCTTATGCGCAGATTGATCGGCCTGACCCTATCCCTGGTATTGCTCAGCCTGAGCGCCTGCGCCCTGTTCCCCGACCGTGACGCGCTGCATATCAATGTGGTGGGCATCGAACCGTTGCAAAGCCAGGACCTGGAAGTGCGGTTTGCGGTCAAGCTGCGGGTGCAGAACCCCAACGAAACAGCGATCGACTACAACGGCGTAGCCTTGGACCTGGAGGTCAATGGACGGCCACTGGCGGCCGGGGTCAGCGATCAGCAGGGGTCGATCCCGCGCTTTTCCGAGACGGTGCTGACAGTCCCGGTCAGCGTTTCGGCATTTTCCGTGCTGCGCCAGACCCTTGGCCTGAGCCAGACCCAGAGTTTGAACAACCTGCCCTATGTCCTGCGCGGCAAGCTGGCCGGTGGTTTGTTTGGCACCGTGCGTTTTGTTGATCGCGGGACGCTGGACCTGCCCACCACAGTGACGTGGTAAACAACATGGACACCTTGCCCACCCTGCACACCGAACGCCTGATCCTGCAACCGCTGACCCTGGACGACGCCGAGGGTATACAGCAACAGTTTCCCCACTGGGAGGTGGTGCGTTACCTCAATGCCTTGGTGCCCTGGCCCTACCCGGCCGATGGCGCCCGCAGCTTCCTGGAGCAAATAGCCTTGCCGGCCATGGTCGAGGGGCGCGAGTGGCACTGGTCGATCCGCCTGCGCGAAGAGCCCGGGGAGTTGATCGGCAATGTGAGCCTGATGGATGAGCTGGATAACAACCGGGGCTTCTGGCTGGCCCCGCACTGGCAAGGTCAGGGGCTAATGAGCGAAGCCAGTGCGGCGGTGACCGAGTATTGGTTCAAGGTGCTCGAACGCCCACTGCTGCGGGTGCCCAAGGCCGCGCCGAACCTGGGGTCGCGCAGGATTTCGGAAAAAACCCGGATGCGCTTGATCCGCACGGAAGAAGGACGCTTCGTGGCGGGGGTATTTCCCAAGGAAATTTGGGAAATCACCCGCGAAGAATGGATGAAACAACCCCGGTAGGAGCGGGCTTGCCCGCGACAGCGGTATACCAGCCAGCACATGTAGTGACTAAACTACCGCAATCGCCGGCCCCTACTTGGCCGCCATCAGTCGGTTGACTTCACTGCGCACCATGTTGGCAAACTCCGGTGGCGACATGCCGTCCAATTCCGAGCGGACCCATTCAGCCCATTTGCCCTTGCGTTTGGAGCGCTCGCCAAACAGTCGGGCGCCCTCGCCTTTGGCCTTGCCCAGGTTGCTTTGCCACAAGTCGTACAGGCGCGACTTTTCATCTTCAAGCGCAGCGCGCTCGGCAAGGGGCTTGTTAGCCAGATTGAAGCTCATGTGGAATTACCTGCTGCACAAATAGGTGACATCTTACACTGTAGGTCGAAAGGTCCGAATTCGGATTTTATCCCGTGCTGAGAGTCAGCGAAAAAAACTGCAACTTTTAGCCCACTGCAAGACTCCATTGTTCACTGCCCACTTACCCCGCAAGGAGCTACTCAATGGCCCGTAAAACCGCCGCCCAAGCAGTCGAAGAGCAAATCAAGGACCAGGCGTTCAGCGAACTCCAGGCCCTGATCGAAGAATCGGACAAACTGCTCAAAAGCAGTGCGTCGCTGGTGGGAGAAGAAGGTGAAACCCTGCGCGAGCAGGTCGCGATCAAGCTCAAGCAGGCCCTGGACTCGGTGTCCAACGTGCGTGAGCGCAGCAAGCCGGTGGTCGATGCTACCGAAACCTACATCGGTGGCCACCCGTGGCAGACGGTGGCAATCTCGGCCGGTTTCGGCCTGGTCGTCGGCCTGTTGCTGGGCCGTCGCCACTGATAACGGTCATCACTGGCGCGGCGTCGTCCGCGCCGGTGTTCAGGCCTGGGCCAACGCCCGCAAGCGCTCCAACTCTTCACCGTCGATGATAATCCCCTCCTCCTCAGACCTGGCCCGCGCCCGATGACGTCGGTCGCCCGGCAAACGTCGTAACCCTGCTGCATGCATCTGGCGCACCAGTTCCTGGCTGCGTTCGGCAAAGCTCTGTCCAGCGTTTTTGCTCGGATCGATGACGATCAGCAACTGGCCGGTCCAGGGCGTCTTGGCGCCGGGGTGGTTGGACCAGTCGAACTCAAAGGAGAAATTGCCTCCCGTCAACGCGGCCGCCAGCAGTTCAACCATCATCGACAAGGCCGAGCCCTTGTGCCCGCCGAACGGCAGCAACGCGCCCCCTTCAAGGATGGCCCGAGGGTCCTGCGTCGGCTGGCCCAGGCTGTCGACACCGGTGCCAGGTGGCACGCGCTCGCCCTTGCGCGCGGCGATCTGCACGTCGCCATGGGCAATGGCGCTGGTGGCCAGGTCAAACACAATCGGCGGCCCATCGGCGCGGGGCGCGGCGAACGCGATGGGATTGGTGCCGAACAAGGGGCGATCTGCGCCGTGAGGCACCACACACGTCATGCTGTTGACCACGCTGAGGGCCACCAGCCCTTCTTCGGCGAAAGGCTCGACATCGGGCCAGAGCGCCGCAAAGTGATGGGAGTTGCGAATGGCCAATACCGCGATCCCGGCGCTGCGGGCCTTTTGCACTAACAGCGGGCGCGCTGCTGCCAGGGCCGGCTGCGCAAAACCATTGTCGGCATCGACCCGGACAAAGCCTGACGCGACATCTTCAACCTGCGGCACGGCCATGCCATTGACCCAGCCGCTGTTCAGCGTCGAGACGTAGCCAGGTATACGAAAGACCCCATGGCTGTGCGCGCCGTCCCGTTCGGCACGGGCGCAGTTATCGGCCAGGACAGCGGCCACATCGGGCGAGGTGCCATGACGAATGAAGATGCGTGTAAGCAGGGCCACCAGTTCGCTGAAGGCCATGGATGTGTTCACTGCAGTAACGGGCGTGGCTGACATCTGAAGCTCCGGAATTGTTATTGGAGGGGGCTACAGCCTGCTGGACTCAACGCCCTGATTAAACAACGCCCGGCAACCCGCCTGTCAACACCTGTGCGGGCTCGCAGCCTATTTATTTAGCGCCGCTGCGCCCATCGGTACTCGTAGGCTTTGCCCTTCCTCAAGCCAGTGCACAAACGATCATGGACGACCAGCCTCTACCCTATTTTTTCCCCGAAGCGTTACGGGTGATCAAGCGTTTGAACGAGCGTGAGCGACAGCGCGGCATTACCGAAAAGGATCGGGAATTCCTGCGCAACCTGTTTTTTGTCGATGCCGATGCACGCAAGGCGCAAACCCCGCCAATGATTGCCGAACGGTTGTTGATCAACTTGCCGGGGCACGAGCCGGTCGAATTGGCCGGCGCCTTCATGATGAGTTCCGAAGACGCCTACACCCCTGTGTTTTTCTACGGCCCGCAAACCGGGCTGGAGAAGTTCAGTGATGCCAGGCAACTGCTAGACACCCTGGAAAAACGCCTGCTGGACGATGCACAACGGGGCGAACTCCTGCACTTCCTGGCCCTGGACGCTCGCATAGGCCTGGACTTCAAGCCCGGCGCCAGCCTCACCCGGCAGTTGATCACGGGCAACGTATTTGATGAACAGCGAGCCTGTATCGAACGTGGCCAGAACCGCACCGTGCAGACCCTGCTCAATGAACTGAGCAAGCTGCCATTGGTGGCAACCCTGCTCGACCAGTTGTTGGCCAGCACCTTGCGCAAGCCATTCCCGAGCGTGGACCAGCGCAAGACCCATATGTTTTTTTACGCGCAGGTTTCATCATCCACCGACCAGGAAAAATGGGTAAATGCCCTGTTGTTGCGTGATGCCCTACTGCTGTTCCACCGCCAGCATGCCTGGCCCGTGGGGCTGCGCCGGGTCTACACCAACCCCGAGATATTGTCGGCCTCAGGCACCAGCCCCCAGGCGCACGACCTCAGCCAATGGGACGACGGCATCCGGCAAGCGTCCGATCAACTGCGCCTGTATCTGAACAACTCACTGCTCACTTACTGGAACACCGATGTTTACGCCGGGTGGTCCAGGCGCGAATACTTTGCCCAGGCCATGAGCGATAAATCCAGGGTCGACTTACTGCTCAAGCGTCAGCAGGAGATCTTCACTCCCGAACAGTGGCAGCAACTGACCGCGCTCTACCAGCCCGTCGAACGCGAGCACAGGCCGTTGACTGAAAAAGTCCGCCTGTGGGAGCACACCTCTTACTATGTCGAGCTGGCCAGCACGCTTGTGGTCACTCATCCCGACGCCTACCTCTACACCCAGTCCAGAGGTTGGCAAGTGCTCAAGGACGAGCACGACTTGCAGGCCACGCTCAAGGCAATGGCCGTTGCGCAGGGGCATGAGGATGATTTCTTCGGTTTTTTGTCACTGGAAGAGCGGGCACGGTTTGTCGGGTTTGAAAACCCGCAGTTCAGCTCGGTGCCGTTCACTGGGCCGGTATTCAGCACCTTGTTGGAAACGGTCATCGGCAAACAGCAGCAGAACCTCGAATACTGCCTGGACCTGTACCGACGCAACCAGGGTACGGTCAACGCCTACGCCATGCTGGATTACGGCCTGGATATCCGCGCGATGCTCGACCACAGGTTACAGGCACTGGACGCCGAGGGACGCTGGAGCACTCATCCTTGCGCGCCGTCGGTGCCGGCGGAAAAGGCCCGCCTGACCCACCGGCGATTGCACAGCGTCAGCCATGCGCTGGACACCCTGATAGCGCAGGTTCCCAGCCTGGAGCGGGTCATCAGCGAGCAGTTGCATGCCACTTTCCCGGCCTCTGAGGTGGCCGCGCTCAACCCACAAGACCTTTTTATCAATCGCTATGCTGGCAATGCCGACGCCCAGGAGCGGCGCACGCCACAATCCAGCCAGAGCCTGTTGGTGCACTGTATCGCCCGCCTGCTGAACCAGGCACAGGCCATCCCTGACACTGCGCAATACGGGGTATATGGACCACGGACTCGCGGCCAGGCCACGAAAAAACCGGACCTGGACATTGTCCGCCTCAATAGTATGGTCACCCAGTGGCTAGCCGGTCTGAGCCGCCAGCCCGTCGCGCAAATCCCCCGTGCGGGCCTGGAGGCCTTGATCCCCAAGCTGGCGCACAGCATGTCCGTGGGAATTCTTGAGGAGGCACGGCTCAGAGGGCTGGACAAGACCCTTGATGAGCGCGATATCCAGATCCTGCAAACGATGCTCGATCCGGAAAACACAGTGCGCGGACAGGATCCTGTGTTGAAAGGCTTCACCCCACAAGCATTCACAGTGTCAGTGTTGCCCGCAGGCCAGACCAGCCTGCTGCGACTGACCAACTGTTTTGTGCTCACTGAGCGCGGCGGCCTCGATCATTACCACTCCGGGCATGCGCTGCTGTGGACGCCGGCGGCAGGCGTGGAAGCCTTCGCTTCGATCAGCGACTTGCGCGAGGTCTTGGCTCAACGGCTACGCAGCCCGACCCAGCGCCTGGGCCTGCTGGAAAACCTCTCGGCCTTGCAGCGCATCCCCCATCGACGTTATGAGTTGGGGCCGTTGCAGTTGATGACCAAGCCCGTATTGCAGCAATGCCAGCAATCCTGGATCGAGCATTACCTTGCCCAACGCCAACACACCCTGACGCTCAAGGCCCAAGCCTCGTCGCTGGTCCAGGCTCTGGGACAACTGCACGGCGAAGTCCCCGCCAATAACCTGCAGCGCGCGATGGACATCGCACGCCTGGCAGAGCTGCGGCACTCACTGCACAACCGGCTGGGCGCAGCGCCGCCCAGGGAGCAACGGCGCCAGGCCGAGATATTGGAGCAATATCGAATCCATACCTTGCACGGCCGGGACTATCTCTACGAGCTTGATTCTTTGCGTCAACATGTGGAGAACCGCCTGAACGACATGCTCGTCGATTACTCAACCTATGCCACGGGCGTCGAGATTGTGCCCAGGCTGGCGCTGGCAGGACGGCGCCAAAGCCTGCTGGATTTCGCCATGGGCCCCACCAGTGCGCAAGCGCCCGAATTTGACGTGGTGTCCCTGGCCACCGGCCTGACGCAAACCGTGGTGCGTCAGATGCTGACGCAATTGAATATCCAGAGCGACTATCACGCATACCTGAATCAAAAGCTGTCGGCGGGCGCAGACGGTGTCGTACAGCGCTTGCAGGATTTCAGCCAGCAGTTGCCCTGGCAACTGTTGCAACACGCCCATGCCCTCAAGTTGCAAGAGCGCCTGTCAGATGTGGGTTTCGAGCTACTGCAACAGGCATTCGACATGCCGGACGCGGTGGCCCGTGCGCTGGTGCCAGGCACCACGGCCCAGGTCAGGCCACTGGAATTGCTCGCCACCGCCGGCGCTTCGCTGGCCCCGGCCCTGGGGCTGTACCTCATCAGCGCCGGGCGCGAGGGGCCGCAGGTGTTGTACGCGCCCTATCACCCAACCTTGAGCTTGCGCGAGTTCGAAAGCGAGGCGCAGTTCGTGCAAGCCCTGATCACTCCAGGCGCCCTGCAAGGCTGGGTGCTCAGGCGGCTGGCCGCGCCCCAGGACGCCACCTATCGAAACCTGTTGGCCAGTTCCCAAGGCGCTACCTCGGAGATCACCCTGGGATTCAATCCGATCCAGGGCAACCTGCTGGGCCGTCTGTTCGACGATAACCGCCAGTTACTCCTCAATCTGCTGGGTGCCCAATTGATCCAGGGCGCCGAGGCCGAGTGGCAAACCCTCACCCAGGTGCTCGATGGCACTGCGGGCCGGATGCTCGGCTTGCTGCCCGGCAAGCTGGCACTGCCTTGGGCCATCTGGCAAAGCATTTCACTGTTCACTGAGTCCGCAGAGGCCTTGCAGGACCAGCACTGGGGCCAGGCCTTGCAGACGTTCATCAACGGGCTGGGACAAATGGCCGCGCTCGGCCAGGCCTTGCAGGACACCAAGGCTTTGATCTTCGACCCGGCGCAACAGCCCCCTGTCGCGCCGACGCAGCCCTCCGCCAATTGGTCGACACTGGACATCACCGCCCCGCAGCGCACCCTGCTGTCGCCCAGCGAAGTGCACGATGTGGCATTGACGGATATGACGCTCAATACATTCAACGGGACTTACCAGCGTAAAGGCGTGCCGTACATTGCGCTGGCGGGCAAGGTCTACCGGGTAGAGAGCCTCGGTACGTTCTGGCGGATCAAGACGGCCGCTAACCATGGCCCGTTTGTCTATCGCGACAGCGCGGGCCAATGGCGCCTCGACACCCGGCAAAAGATCGCGCGCTATGGCCAGGCCTTGGGCCGCCTGCAGGACCGGGCAGATGTCAGCGCCTCAGCCCGTTCCACCATGAATATCGAGGCGATCGGCATGAAGGCGATTCGCCGGTTGTATCCCCAGCGGGCCAGGATGATCGTGGAGGCCATGGACCTGGCAACGTTTTATGTGCAGAACTGCAAGCTGAACCTGGCGTTACTGGCGCCAGGCATCGCGCCGGTGACCCGTATACATCGCTTCGTCAATAGCTTCTTCGGGATCGATATCAACCCGGACCAGGGGCCTCAAGAGATTGCTCCAGCCCTGGTGCAAAAGCTGCATCGCGTCGTCGACCAGATTCTCGCCGGCCTGCTGGACCCCAGCCTGTATGCACACGATTCGAAACGATTCGTGGTGGGGTCTCATCGAATCGACCCACAGAACAACTGGGGTTTTACCATCGACAATGATCCGGACCGGCGGATCTTTTTGACTGAGCACTTTTTTGCCCCGCCCTTCAGCGACTACGACAATCGCCTGATCGACTACTTCGACCGGGAGGCCCATGCGCGGGCCACGCTGTTGATTCACGAGTTGAGCCATCTGGTGGCCACGACAGCAGATGCAGCGTACCTGGACTCGGTGATGCCGTTTTCCGATCTGATCGAGACACTGACCCAGGTCGGGCGCGAGCTGGCCGCTTACCAGAAGAACCGGCAAACCACGAGTTACTCGCGCAAGACACCCGTCAGCCAATTGTTCAAGTACGTGGACGTCGCGGGCAACGTCTGGAGAGACTTCGGCTCGACACCTGAAACCGAATACATCAGGGATCAGATCCTGCGTACCACCGGCGGTGTGGACCTGAGTGATGCGAGGGGGATATTCATGACCAATCTCGGCAAGCGAGTCGACACTATCCTGGATAATGCCGACTCGGCGGCGTTCCTGATCAGTAACCTGGGACGCCAATTGGACCCGGTGCCTTTCGATCGAAAGGCGTCCGCGCACTGATCGGTTTGCGATCAGTCTTTCTGGTCGCGTGTCACATTGCCCGAGGCGCCATCGACACGGAACTCATAGACGCTGCCGTCAGCTTTGCGCCCCTTGCCTTCCCAATAACCGTCGTTATCGGCTTCGATACTGTAGACCTCGATGTAGCCGGCCTTGGTCTTGGCAGTCTCGATGGCTTTTTCGATGGTGATCCAGCCTGCGCCTGGCTTATCGGCCAAGGCGGCGCCAGCGCCGAGCAAGGTGGCTGTGGCAAGCATGGCAGTGAGGGTTTTCTTCAGCATTTTCTTACTCCGTTATAGAGAATGACTTACAGATCCAGATTTTTAGGGTGTTTGCAGGCCCAATTAGTTCCACATTGATGCTCATTCGCCATGATGGCTGTTCTCGGCACCCTACCGGGAAGGTTAGAATGTACGAAATCAGGAAGCACCAATGACCCAACAGCCTTTTTCAGAAGCCGAATATGATGCCGTCACCGATGCCGCCGCGCATTGGTGCATGCGCCTGCACGCTTTTGATTGCACAGAGGCCGAGCGGCAAGCTTTCGAACAGTGGCACGATGCGCATCCCCTGCATGCCTTCGAATATGCCGCCATGCTGGAAATCTGGGATGTGGCCGACCATTTGCCACGCACAGGCCAGCCGTCTCCACCCGTTGCACTGGCGCCGCCGCCCAGCCGCTGGCGCAACTACGCCGTAGCTGCGGCCATCTCGTTGGTGGCCCTGCCCCTGGCCGCCTTCACTGGCTGGGAAGCGGGTTGGCTGCCCAGTTCCTATGAACATTACGATGCCGAAGACGGCCTGCGCCAAGTGACGCTGGCCGATGGCAGTGTGGTGGAGCTGAACCTGGGTACCGAACTGGTCTACAGCAACTATAAAAACGAACGCCGGGCCACCCTGAAAAAGGGTGAAGCGTTCTTCAAGATCAGCCATGACCGCCAACACCCGTTTGTGGTGCGCGCCGGCGCCGGGCAGATCCGTGTGACAGGCACCCAGTTCAACGTCTGGAAGTATGACGATCAGGTGCGGGTCATGCTGCTCGAAGGCTCGGTGAAGATCACCAGCGATGCCAGCCACAGCGGGCTGAACCTGACGCCCGGGATGCAAGCCAGTTACAACCGCGGTGACGCGCAGCCACAGCTCCAGGCGTTCTCTCCCCATGATCCGGCACTGGCCTGGCGCACGGGCAAGTTGATCCTCGACAACCTGGCACTGGCGGATGCCTTGCCCCTGATCAACCGCTACCTCAGCAAACCGGTGATGCTGGCCGATACCGGTACCGGCAATATCCGTATTGGCGGGATCTACGATATCCATGAAGTCACCCATCTGGTGTCCTCCCTGCCCAAGGTGCTGCCGGTCTATCTGACCCAGAACCAGGATGGCAACACCGTGCTCAACTCCATACCGCGCAAAGCACCGAAGATCTGAGCAGCACGCTCTGCCCAGGGTGTTGCTCGCGCCGCTGTGTCCACTTCTGAAACACTCAACGCCGCGCAACCGCCCTGTGGCTGCGGATTCATCGGTTCGTCATCGATAGTGTTGCTTTGCTGAAACACCCCCTTCCCCCTGCAAGGCGCTGGTCATCCGCCGGCATCCTGTTTCATACCTGATACACCCCACGCCACCTCCACCCCGCCATAAATCCCAAGCCATTGAAAAGCTGGAACATATAAAAAGCGGCACAGCTTCTGCTCTATTCCTTACAGCGCTGTTTAGGGTCAGCGTCACAAAACAAGGAATGATGCCGTGGCAACTCTCAATCAAGGCTCCATAGGCCTGCTGCTGATCAGCTGTGTACTCAGCGCCAGCGTGAGCCTGCCCGCCTGCGCCGAGGACGGGATCATCGTGACGGGGCGTAATGTGCAAGGGTTTATGGTCGGCCGGCCCGCCTTTGGCAAAGACCCGTACCCATCCACCGCCAACGCCAACCCCAGCCAACAGATCCTGCGCGCTACCGGCGGCGAACTCAGCGACAACGATTTTGCGGGGGTCAGCAGCGGCTCGAGCATCACCCGCGCCATCCTGCCTAACGGCGACCTTCCCGGCTTGAGCAATACCCTGGGCAGCAACTCCGCTGGCCTGGGCGCCGGTGCGGCGGCCGGACATGCCAGCGGCAACACGCTGGGCGGGCAGATCAGCGGCTCGATCGAGCGCGGCCTGGCGCCGTTGAACAATATCGGCGCGATGATGGGGGTCCAGCAATGAACCGTTCGTGGCTGTTCCTCACCGTAATCGGCTGTTCGGCGGCCATGGCCGATAGCAGCAACCAGGCGCTGATCGACAACGCCGGCAAGCAATACACCGGTGTGCTGTCAGTCAACCAGGCCGCCGGCAATCAACAACAGCAGATCAACAGCCGCGCGATCAGCCTCAGTGGCCAGGCCAGCGACGCGCTTATCCAGAAACTCGACGGTAAGGTTGATCCCGCCCTTAACGCCAGCGCGGCGATCCAGGGCAACTCATTCAGCAATGGCAACGGCATCCTGGGTGTCAACCAGTCGGCCGGGGCCAACAACCAGATGATCAATGCGGTGCGGATCAGCACGGGTCCGCAGAGCATCGATGACAGCGTCCTGTCGCAACAGAACATGACGCTGTTACCAGACTCACGATCCCCCTCTACCACTGGCAGCCGCCAGGTCGTTACCAGCGACCAGGCCTTCACCGGCAGCCGTGGAGTGGTACAGGTGAATCAGAGTGCAGGGGTGGGGAACCGGATGGCTAACACCCTCGGTGTGACTATCAAGTAACAGCTTGATAGGTGTTTGTTAGACCGTACCAACACTTAACCAACTAATAGAAGCAAGGAGATACACCATGAAACCTACAATGGCTCTCAAACCACTGGTTTTCGCTCTGGCTGCGCTCATGGCTGTTGCTGCACAGGCAAGTCCTGCCGAAAAATGGAAACCAACCCCAGTTCCAAGCGGCACCGTGGCTGCCGTTGTGACTGACACGCAAGTGAGCAAGGACAACAAGTTCGACGATACCAAGACCCTCAATAATGCAGGGGCCAACGGCTCGCTGAACAACAGCAAAGGCAATCTGGGCGCCAACATCGCAGCCGGTGGCGGCCACCAGCAAGACAACGCTGCGGCCATTACCAGCAGCGCTGGCAAAGACATCGCCACCGTGTTCGCCGTGGCCGATATCTATCAAGAAAGCAAAGACAACAAGTTCACCAACAAAGGCACGCAAAACAATGCCTCGTTGAATAACTCAGCCAACAACAGCTCCGGTAACGTGGGCGTGAACGTGGCGGCCGGTCAAGGCAACCAGCAGAAAAACAACCTGGCAATCGTGACAGCTGACGGCAAAAACGTCGCGTCTGCCTCGAACACCGAACAAGTGTCCCTGGATAACCACTTCCTCAACGAAGCGTCCTCCAAACACAGCTACCAACCTCAGTACGTGGTCAACAACGCTGGCCTGCTCAACTCCGCCAACAACGCGTCCGGCAACATCGGCGTGAACGTGGCGTCAGGTGCTGGCAACCAACAAAGCAACACCCTCACCCTGGGCAGCGGCTGCACCGCCTGCGCATCGGGCTCTGGCAGCAAACTGGCGTTCTGATGCAACGGGGCCTTGGCAACAAGGCCCTTTTTATTTCCAGTGTCCACCAGGTCATGATCATGCGCCTCGCGACCCTCTGCCTCTTGTTTTTACTCACCGGCCCGTCCTGGGCAGGACAAATGGCGATTTCCGCCATGCCCGGCGGTGCAGTGATCTTCAAGAAGGTCGAGAGCATCCGGGAACGCCGGTTCGCCAACCTGGTGGAACAGAAAACCGATTTCAGTTGCGGTGCCGCGGCACTCGCCACCATCCTGCGCCAGGCCTATTGGTTGGACGTCGATGAAGCACACATCATCAAGGGCATGCTGATCAACGCTGACCAGGATCTGGTGCGCACCCAGGGCTTTTCCATGCTGGACATGAAGCGCTACCTGGAAAGCATCGGCATGCGGGCCAGGGGCTACAAAATCGGCCCCGACACCCTGCTGACGGTAAAGATTCCGGTAGTGGTGCTGTTGGAGATCCGTGGCTACAAGCACTTCGTGGTGATGCAGCGGGCCGAAAAAGACTGGGTCTATATCGGCGATCCGGTCCTGGGCAACAAGCGCTATTCGCGGGATGACTTCGTCGCAGGCTGGAATGGCATCGTGTTCGCCGTATTGGGTGAAGGCTATGACAAGACCAACGCCCTGCTTGATCCCCCTACGCCGTTGACCGCCAAGACCAAAATGAACGAGTTCCGGCCCGTGGGCGACGCCGAGCTGATGGACTTCGGTTTCATCCAGAGCGACTTCTTCTAGAAGCGCCATAAGGGGAAGGACGCCCCAGGAGCAGATGATGAACACTTCCCGTTGGCTCACGGCCCTGTGCCTGGCAGCCTCGATGCCTGCTTATGCGTCCTCGGCGTTCAAGCCCATTGAAATGAACGACGCGGAACTGGCTGAACTGCGCGGCCGCTTCGTGATGCCGGGGCGCATTATCAGTTTCGGCATTGTCATGAGCACCACCTGGACCAATGCTGCGGGCGACACCAGTACGGTGAGCGCCAACATGCATATCGACTCAGCCACGATCACTCCGCAATTCTATGTGCAATCCAGCGGGTCGGTGGGTAACGGCACCCAGCGCGACCCGGGCACCGGCACCGTGGTCGGTGGCGCCGGGCTGGGCAGCGGCCAGGGTGTGACCCAGACCGTACGTGCCGCCGGCGATGGCAACACGGCGTACAACAACGTCGGGATCAATGTCAGTGAAAACGGCCTGTCACCGGCCAACGTGGCGCAATCAGGGCAGGCGTTGATGGCGGGCGGCTCTTTTACAACAGACAGTGCAGCCGGCCGGGTCAGTGTGTCCGCCAACAATGGCGGCGTGCAGATGGCCATCGCGGCCCACAACAACCAGGGCAACGCGCTGCAGCAGATCGGCGGCGGCAACGTGCTGCAAGGCACGGTGTTGCAAGGCAACAGCAACTTCGTCAACAACATGACCCAGCTCAATGTCGCGCTTGGCAGCAATGGCCTGAGCGCCGGGGCTCTGAACTGCAATCTGGATCAACTCAAGGGCCTACGCACACTCGGTTATTGAACTACGCTGACCCTCGACACTTACGCATTAGAAAAGGACGGCTTACTTCATGCACCGATCGTTATCACTACGTGCCGTTGTCTGTTTAAGTACGCTCTTGCCCGCGAGTATGTTGTACGCAGCGCCAGACGCGGATATCGAAACCCTCAAACAAGAACTGCTGGAGCTCAAGCAGCGCTACGAAGTCCAACAAAAAGCCCTGGCAGTCCTCGAACAACGGGTACGCCAGGTGGAAGACCAGCCTGCTGTACCGGCACCCAAGCGCCTGGCCAAGTCGCCAGCAGACTTCAAGCAAAGTGGCAGCACGGTGGCGGCCAGTGGCGGTACGGGGGGTGCCACGGGCGGCAGCTCCTACGGGCAATCACTCAAGGATGATTCGGCGCCGGCGCAAAGTGTCAGTAACTTGTATAACGAAGCCAGCGGCTTCTTCGGCAACGGCAAGTTCAGTTTTGAAACCGGCATTACTTACGCGCGTTACGACGCCCGCCAGTTGACCCTCAATGGTTTCCTCGCACTGGATTCGATCTTTCTCGGCAATATCAACCTCGACCGGATCAAGGCCGATAACTGGACCCTGGACTTGACCGGCCGCTACAACCTCGACAACCGTTGGCAGTTTGATGTGAACGTCCCGGTGGTGTACCGCGAGTCCACCTATCAATCGGGCGGCGCCAGCGGCGGCGACCCGCAGGCCACTTCCGAAGAGTCCGTGAGCCGGGACCCGACCATCGGCGACGTCAACTTCGGGATCGCCTACAAGTTCCTCGACGAGTCGCCAACCATGCCCGATGCCGTGGTATCGGTGCGGGTCAAGGCGCCAACCGGCAAGGAGCCGTTCGGGATCAAGTTGGTGCGTTCTACCGCCAACGACAACCTGTACGTGCCGGAGAACCTGCCCACCGGCAACGGTGTGTGGTCGATCACCCCAGGGATTTCCTTGGTCAAGACCTTCGATCCGGCTGTGCTGTTTGGTTCGGTGTCCTACACCCACAACCTCGAAGACTCATTTGATGACATCAGCAGCGACGTCAACCAGAAGGTCGGGGGTAAGGTCCGCCTGGGCGACAGCTTCCAGTTCGGCGTGGGTGTGGCATTTGCCTTGAACGAGCGCATGAGTATGTCGTTCTCGGTGTCCGACCTGATCCAGCGCAAGAGCAAGCTCAAGCCTGATGGGGGGGACTGGCAGTCGATTGTTTCAAGTGATGCCAACGCAGGCTATTTCAACGTCGGCATGACCATCGCCGCCAGTGAGAACCTGACCATCGTGCCCAACCTGGCCATTGGTATGACCGATGACGCACCGGACTTTACCTTCAGCCTGAAATTCCCGTACTACTTCTAAAACCGCCGCTCCTACAAAGTAGAAAAGGAAAAGCCCCGTCGCGATAAGGGTCGCGACGGGGCTTTTTTACCCGCCCTAGCGGATCTGGTGTTTGTGCAGCAACCGGTAGAACGTCGGCCGGGAAACCCCCAGCACACGGGCGGCGACACTCAGGTTGTCACTGTGCCGGTTCAACACATCACACAGCGCCTGGCGTTCAGCGCGGTGCTTGTAATCTTCCAGTGTGGCCATGGGCAACACAATTGCCTGCTGGCTTTGCAAACCCAGGTCGGCCGCTTCGATTTGCCGCCCTTCGGCCAGTACCAGGCCACGCCGCACTCGGTTGGCCAACTCACGCACATTGCCCGGCCAACCATGCTTGCCCATGGCGATCAGGGCGTCTTCGCTGAAGCTGCGTGGGCGGCGCCCGGTTTCCTGGCTGTAGAACCTGGAGAAATGGTTGGCCAGCATGCCGACATCGCCATGCCGCTCACGTAAAGGCGCCGTGACCACTTGCAGGACATTGAGCCGGTAGTACAAGTCCTCGCGAAAAGTCCCCCTCTCGATGGCGGCTTCAAGGTCGACGTGAGTCGCGGCCAGCACCCGCACATCTACCGGGATCGGTTGGCTCCCCCCTACGCGCTCAATGTGTTTTTCCTGGAGAAAGCGCAACAGGTTGGCCTGCAACTCCATGGGCAGGTCGCCGATTTCATCGAGGAACAAGGTGCCGCCGTTGGCTGCTTCGATACGCCCGATCTTGCGTTGATGGGCGCCGGTGAATGCGCCCTTTTCATGGCCAAACAGTTCGGATTGGATCAAGTGCTCTGGGATCGCGCCACAATTGATCGCCACAAACGGCTTGGCGTGGCGCTGGGATTGGCGGTGCAAGGTCTTGGCCACCAGTTCCTTGCCGGTGCCGCTGTCGCCACGGATCAGAATCGGCGATTCGGTGGGGGCCAGCTTGGCCAATAGTTTGCGCAGCTCCCGGATTGGCCGGCTGTCGCCCAACAATTCATGTTCCAGTTCATTCACATGAGCGGCGCCTTTACCCCGCAGGCGTGCCATGCCAAAGGCACGGCCCAGGGTCACTTGGACCCGTGACACATCGAAAGGCAAGGTGTGGAAGTCAAAAAACCATTCGCAGACAAAGTCGCCGACGTTCTGCAGGCGCAGCATTTCTGGGCTGAGCACGGCGATCCATTCGGTACCGCTGCGGCTGATCAGCTCCTTGACCGCCTCGGGTTGCTCCAAGTGCATGGGCTTGAGCCGCAACAACCCCACATCACAGGTACGATCCCCCAATGCATCCAGGGCGCAACTGTCTACATCCCAGCCAGCCGCCCGCAAACCAGGCAATAACTGGTGGCAGTCGTCACAGGGATCGACCACGAGCAAGCGACGCAGGGCTGGTGTAACAACCATGACTATTCCTTGGCGTCAAAATCATTAAAGTTATTTAGAAACAATAGTTTGGGTAGGCTGCTCATAACCCTAGCAAGATCTTGACGCTAGCCTTGTATCGTTTCGCGATAAAACCATCACCGATACAGCGTTTAGCGATCAGGCCCTCGGCGAGCGCTACTTCAATCTTTCATTCACCTTTCAAAATCGCGCCTTACATGACGTTAATCACGAAAAGTTGAATTTTCTTGTTCTAACATGTGACCCGTACCCCGTCATCGTGCATCAGTACAGGTACTAGCCGAACGGTAAGCCCAACCGACGGCACATCTTCTGATTGGGCACTTAGAGAGAAGACCCCATGAACGCCCCGCTCCGTATCAACGAAGCTCTTTTGATCGCAGACCGTGCTTTCCAACCCTTTCACTGCGTGGCCTGGGCCCCACAAGACGGCACTGGCGAACTGAGCCTGACCGTGATCGACCGCACCGAGAACCGCATCGGGCGCAAACAGATTCCGTGCAGCACTTATTCCGATCCAAAACAATTGGAAACCCTGCTGCTACAAGCCCGCGCCGAACTCAATGGCGAAGGTTATCAACTACAGTCCTGGGCAATGCCCAAGTAAGTTAAGGCAGCCACTGCGACATGCCGTCGCTTCTTATATTGGCTGCAACTTGTTAAGACTATTAAACCCGTGGCGCGTGAGTTCGACTCCCGCCACGGGTTTTGCGTGCCTGACATTTAAGTATCTCCCTTCTTTATATGGCTGCCATGCCATGACCGCTTGATCTTCCTGCGAGCATCGGGCACTTTGCGCGCTTCTCGCCCCCAGGAGCACCCCATGTCCGGTTCAATGGCCCAGGCCTTCGCCCATAACTTCCTGGGGCACTCGCCCCGTTGGTACAAGGCCAGCATCCTCGCTTTCCTCATCATCAACCCACTGGTGCTCTGGGCTTTTGGCCCGGTTGCGGCTGGCTGGCTGCTGGTGGCCGAGTTCATTTTCACCCTGGCCATGGCGCTGCACTGTTATCCGTTGATGCCCGGCGGGCTGTTGATGGTCGAGGCGCTGTTACTGCGCATGACCACACCCCAGGCGCTATACGACGAACTGCTGCATAACTTCCCGGTGATCCTGCTGCTGATGTTTATGGTGGCCGGCATTTACTTTATGAAGGATTTGCTGCTGTTCCTGTTTTCGCGCCTGCTGCTGGGCGTGCGCTCAAAAGCGCTGCTGGGGCTGATGTTCTGCTTTTTGTCGGCCTTTCTTTCAGCCTTTCTTGATGCCTTGACGGTCACTGCGGTCATTATCAGTGCGGCCGTGGGCTTCTATTCGGTGTATCACCGCGTAGCCTCAGGCAATGATCCACGCCAGGACAGCGAGTACAGCGACGACCGCCACCTGCCCACCTTGCACCACGCCGACCTTGAGCAATTTCGCGCTTTCCTGCGCAGCCTGTTGATGCACGGCGCCGTCGGCACCGCCCTGGGTGGCGTCTGCACGCTAGTGGGGGAACCCCAGAACCTGTTGATCGGCCATGAGATGGGCTGGAATTTCACTGAGTTCTTCCAACGAATTGCCCCGGTATCGCTGCCGGTGCTGGTCGCCGGCCTGATGACCTGCGTGCTGCTGGAAAAGCTGCGCTGGTTTGGCTACGGCACCCTGCTGCCGGACAACGTGCGCCAAGTGCTGGCCAACTACGCCCGTGAAGACAACGCCGAACGCACCCCGCGCCAACGTGCGGCGCTGATTGTCCAAGGCCTGGCAGCGCTGATCCTGATCGCCGGCCTGGCGTTTCATATCGCCGAAGTGGGCCTGGTCGGTTTGCTGGTGATCGTACTGATTACTGCCTTTACCGGGATTACCGAAGAACACCGCATCGGCAATGCCTTCAAGGACGCCCTGCCCTTTACCGCGTTACTGGTGGTGTTTTTCGCCGTGGTCGCGGTGATTCATGATCAACAGCTGTTCACCCCATTGATCCAATGGGTGCTGGCACTGCCCGCCGAACAACAGCCGGGCATGCTGTTTATTGCCAACGGCCTGTTATCCGCCATCAGCGATAACGTGTTTGTGGCGACGATCTACATCACCGAGGTCAAGCAGGCGTTTGTGTCCGGCCATATGAGCCGCGAGCATTTCGAGACCCTGGCCATTGCGATCAATACCGGCACCAACCTGCCCAGCGTAGCGACGCCCAACGGCCAGGCAGCTTTCCTGTTTTTGCTGACCTCTGCGATTGCGCCGCTGATCCGCCTGTCCTACGGGCGGATGGTGTGGATGGCGCTACCGTACACCGTGGTGATGGGCGTGCTGGGCTGGTACGCGGTCAGCTATTGGCTGTGAAGGATAAACCGTTCAATAGCCTGGGCTGCGCCGTCCTCGAGATTGCTGCCGGTGACCACATCGGCCTGGCGCTTGACGACCTCTTCGGCCTGTCCCATGGCAATCGATAACCCGGCCACCTGAAACATCGCCGGGTCATTGCCGCCGTCGCCGATGGCCGCTGTCTGCTCCAGCGCCACGCCCAGATGAGCGGCCAGGGTTTTCAGGGCATCCCCCTTGTTGGCCTGCATGGCCGTGATATCGAGGTACACCGGTTGCGAACGCGATACCTGGGCCAGGCCTGCAACCTTGGGCTGCAACTGCGCCTCCAGGTCAATCAACAACTGGGCGTTGGCGCTGGCGGCGACGATCTTGTCGATCCGCCCCAGGACCGGCTCGAAACTCTCCACCACCACTGGCGCATATCCCAGGCCCTGCTGCTCCCGAGGCACCATCGGGCCGGTAGGGTCGCGTAGCAGCCAGTCGCCTTCGGCAAACACCCAGACCTCCACCTCTGGCTGCTCGCACAGCAGCGCCAGGGTGATCAGCGCCGCTTCAGCCGGCAAATGGTGGGCAACCAGGATGCTGCCATCCGGGTTGACCAGGGTGCCACCATTGAACCCCGCGGTGGGCACGTCGACGCCCAGCGCTTCGATCTGCTGCAACATGGCCCTGGGCGGCCGCCCGGTGGCGAGGCTGAAAAACACCCCGGCCTCGCGCAGCGCCCTTACGGCTTCGATGGTGCGTTGGCTCAGGCTGTGATCGGGCAACAACAAAGTGCCGTCCATATCACTCAGCAAAAAACGGATGGGTTGAATCGCGTCTGCACTCATCCGAGGCTATGCCAAGCGCGGCCATCACGGGCCAGCAACGCATCTGCCGCCGCCGGGCCATCTTCGCCAGCCTTGTAGGCCTGGATCCCGTCGTCTTCTTTCCATGCATCGAGAAACGGCTGTACCGCACGCCAGCCGTTTTCGATGTTGTCCGCGCGCTGGAACAGCGTCTGGTCACCGGTCAGGCAGTCGTAGATCAGGGTTTCGTAGCCGGTGGACGGCTGCATCTCGAAGAAGTCCTTGTAGGCAAAGCCCAGTTGGATGTTGGCCATGTCCAGGGTCGGCCCGGGCTTTTTCGCCAGCAGGTCGAACCACATGCCTTCATTGGGCTGGATCTGGATCTTCAGGTACGTCGGCTTGAGCTCGTCGACTTCGGTGTCGCGGAACTGCGCATACGGCGCCGGCTTGAAGCAGATGACAATCTCGGTGTCGCGCACGCTCATGCGCTTGCCGGTGCGCAGGTAGAACGGCACGCCAACCCAACGCCAGTTATCGATCATCACCTTCAGCGCCACGAAGGTCTCGGTGCTGCTGTCCGGGGCCACATTGGCCTCCTGCCGATAGCCCGGCAGCGCCTTGCCACCGATCTCGCCGGCGGTGTATTGGCCGCGCACCGAGTTGGCCCGCGCATCTTCCAGCGACCAGGGGCGCACAGCGCCAATCACCTTGGCCTTCTCCCCACGTACCGCGTCGGCGCCAAACGCCGCCGGCGGTTCCATGGCAATCATCGCCAGCAGCTGGAACAGGTGGTTGGGCACCATATCGCGCAGGGTGCCCGTGTTTTCGAAGAAACTGCCCCGGGTTTCGACCCCGACGGTTTCCGCAGCGGTAATCTGCACGTGGTCAATGTAGTGGTTGTTCCAGAACGCTTCGAACAGCACGTTGGAGAAACGACTGATCAGGATGTTCTGTACCGTTTCCTTGCCCAGGTAATGGTCGATGCGGTAGATCTGCTTTTCGCTCATGACCTTGAGCAGGCAGGCGTTCAACGCCTCGGCGGTGGCCAGGTCGGAGCCGAACGGCTTTTCGATCACCACGCGGCGGAAAGCCTCGGGGCTCTCCTCCAGCAGGTTGGCCCGGCCCAGGCGCTGCACCACTTCACTGAAGAAGCGCGGCGCGGTGGCCAGGTAGAACACCGCGTTGCCAGTGCCGCTGTCAGCGATTTTGCTGGCGATGTCGGCATAGGTGCCATCATCGAGGAAATCGCCCTGGACGTAGCTGATGCCCTTGGCCAACTGGGCCCACAACTGTGGGTCCAGTGCATGTTCGGCATTGCCCTTGACCTTGCTCGCGGCTTCGGTGCGGATGAAGTCTTCGAGTTTCTTGGCGAAGTCGACATCGCTGATAGCGTTGTGATCCACCCCGACAATCCGCAGGCCCTCACCCAGCAGACCATCGCGACTGAGGTTGTACAGCGCCGGCATGAGCAGGCGCTTGACCAGGTCGCCATGGGCGCCAAACAGGAACAAGGTAGTGGGTGGAGCGGGTTCGGCCTTGGGTTTCTTGCCGTTGGCCGTCATTTTTTGGAAGTCTCCACATGGCCACCGAAGCCGAAGCGCATAGCCGACAGCAGCTTGTCACCGTAAGTGCTTTGCTGGCGCGAGCGGAACCGGGCGAACAGCGAGTTGGACAGCACCGGGACCGGCACCGATTGCTCCATGGCCGCTTCGATGGTCCAGCGCCCTTCGCCGCTGTCGGCCACAGAACCGGAGTAACCGTCGAGCTTGGGGTCGGTCGCCAGGGCATCGGCGGTCAGGTCCAGCAGCCAGGAAGATACGACGCTGCCGCGACGCCAGACTTCGGCGATGTCGGCCACGTTCAGATCGAAGCGCTGTTCTGGCGGCAGGTTTTCCGAGTTCTTGGTCTTGAGGATGTCAAACCCTTCGGCAAACGCCTGCATCATCCCGTACTCGATGCCGTTGTGGATCATCTTCACAAAGTGCCCGGAACCGGCAGGGCCAGCATGGATGTAACCACGTTCGGCACGGTCATCGGTGGCGGTACGGTCCTTGGTCCGCGGGATATCGCCCAGGCCTGGCGCCAGGGTGGCGAAGATCGGGTCCAGGTGCTTGACGGTCTCGGCGTCGCCGCCAATCATCATGCAGTAGCCACGCTCCAGGCCCCAGACGCCACCGGAAGTGCCGACGTCGATGTAGTGCAGGCCTTTTTCCGCCAGAGCCTTGCCGCGACGCACGTCATCCTTATAGAAAGTGTTGCCGCCGTCGATGATCACATCGCCGGGCTCCATCAGTTGGCTCAGGTCGTTGATCGTGGTTTCGGTGGGTTCGCCCGCCGGCAGCATGACCCAGACAGCCCGCGGTTTTTGCAGGCCGGCGACCAGGGCGGCGAGATCGGCAACGCCAGTGGCGCCCTCTTCACTCAAGCCTTTGACGAATACTTCATTGCGGTCGTAGACCACGGTGGTATGCCCATTGAGCATCAAGCGGCGCGCAATATTCCCGCCCATGCGGCCTAGTCCGATAATCCCCAGTTGCATGTATTGATGCTCCCAACTACAAATAAAAAATGTGTGACACAGTTTATAGCGCAATGACGAATTAGTCCGGCGCCAATCGCACTAGTTTCATCACAAAAACAGGCCATCGTTTCACCATCACTGGCTGAAAAGTCACAGCGACCCCAAAAAATAAAAAAGTTCCCTTGAGCCAAAAAAGAAATCAGAATCGCCCCTGACTCCTGCCGAGGGCCTCGACTCAAGCCCCCTGGCACCGCGATACACCGGCTATTTGCGAGGTAAGCAATGCGCACTGCACAGATCACACGCCCGCCACAAACCCTTTACGTCACCGTCCGCCGCGACGAGTTGCGCCAGTTGAAAGACGAACGTGAACAGTTGCAGCAGGAAGTGATCCGCCTGCGTGCGCAATTGCAGGCCCAGCTCACGAATCAAGCCATCACCTGCTGACCTTTTGTAGGCGCCGACTTGCCGGCAAGCCGGTTCCTACAGGGGTCGCCGTCTCGGATCAAACTCACGAAGTTTTCACCCGCCCTTCCCGATAATCCTCCACCAGAACGCCGCCTCACCCATGGGCGGTGGCAATTATCGGGTTGGAGCGCTGCATGGCGATGTTCAAACGCAGCACAAAGTCTGCGACAGGGTTTGATTGGGCCGGCCTTGGCTGGATGTTCCTGTTTTTCTGGTATTTCTCGGGCATTACCCAACTGCTGATCCAATTGACCGGTACTTCCGGCTTCAGTGGTTTCCGCCAGGCGTTCTTCATGAGTGCACTGTGGTTGGCGCCGATGCTGCTGTTCCCGCGTCGCGCCAGGCTGCTGGCGGCGCTGATCGGCGTGGTGTTGTGGGCCTGCTCCATGGCCAGCCTGGGCTATTTCTTTATTTACCAGCAGGAATTTTCCCAGAGCGTCATCTTCATCATGTTCGAGTCGAACATCTCTGAAGCGGGCGAGTACGCAACCCAATATTTTGCCTGGTGGATCGTGCTGGCCTTTATTGCCCACACGGCCTTGGCCATCTTCCTCTGGACCCGCGTGCGCCCGGTCTATCTGCCGAAGGCACGGGCGATGGTTGCGGCCACCGCCATTGTGCTGGCGATTGTCGGTTATCCGCTGATCAAGCAGATCGCCACCAACGACACCCTGGAACGAGCCATCGATGGTTTCGAAACCCGTGTCGAACCTGCGGTGCCGTGGCAGATGATCGTCGCCTATCGTCGCTATACCCAGCAGTTGAACAACATGCAGGGCATGCTCGACAACGTCAGCAAGATCCCGCCCCTGAGCAACTTCAAAGACAGCATGGCCGGCCAGCCATCGACCCTGGTGCTGGTGATCGGCGAGTCCACCAACCGCCAGCGCATGAGCGTCTACGGCTACCCACGCAAGACCACCCCGGAACTGGACAAGCTGCGTGACCAACTGGACGTGTTCGACAACGTCATCACCCCGCGCCCCTACACCATCGAGGCGCTGCAACAGGTGTTGACCTTTGCCGACGAAGATCACCCGGACCTGTACCTCAAGACCCCATCGATCGTCAGCATGATGAAACAGGCCGGCTACAAGACCTTCTGGATCACCAACCAGCAGACCATGACCAAGCGCAACACCATGCTCACCACGTTCTCGGAACAGGCCGACGAGCAGGTATACCTCAATAACAACCGCAACCAGAACGCCCGCCAATACGATGGCGACGTGCTGGAACCGTTCTCCAAGGCCCTCGCCGACAAGGCTGAGCGCAAGCTAATCGTGGTGCACCTACTGGGTACCCACATGAGCTATCAGTACCGCTACCCGCCGAGCTTCGACACCTTTACCGACCGCCAGGGCGTCCCGGATGGCGTGCGCGACGACCAGTTGCCGACCTACAACAGCTACGACAACGCGGTGCGCTACAACGACTTCGTGGTGTCGAGCCTGATCAAGGACTACGCCAAGACCGATCCCAACGGTTTCCTGCTGTACCTCTCCGACCACGGCGAGGATGTGTTCGACTCGGCGGGCCACGACACCCTGGGCCGCAACGAGGGCAAGCCGACGGCGCCGATGTACACCATCCCTTTCATGACCTGGGCCTCGCCGAAATGGCGCGCCAGCCACGACTGGAATATGCGAGGCGATTTACAACGGCCGTACAGCAGCTCGCAGTTGATTCATACCTGGGCCGACCTTGCCGGCTTGAGCTTCGACGAACTGGACCGCAGCCGCAGCTTGGTCAGCGATAGCTTCACGCCACGCCCCTTGCTGATTGGCGATCCCTACCAGCGTTCGCAGAAGGCCTTGATCGACTTCAGCCTGATCAAGCCCAAGGTCAGCGCCGACCCCAGGAATGTAGTGCTGAAGTAAACGCCCCCGCCCCGTCCAAAGTTAACCGGGTGATTAACTTTGGACGTTCTTGACGTTAATTCTCATTTAATAAGCTTCCTACAGACTATTCCCATAAATCTGATCAGGGACGGTGCAGATACCGATCACTCTTAATGGGAATACATGCAATGAAACTTTCAACCTTGATGCTAGCCGGCGTGCTGGGCTTGACCTCGGCCGGAGCCTTCGCCGAAGGTGGCGCGGAACGCGTGAAGGAGCACTTCGACAACTTCAGCTTCACCCAGAAACAAATCCACAGCGATGCTGAGCAGACTGCCGCGACCGATGCCAAGGGCGCTGAAGGCGGCTCTGCCGAGCAGGCGCGGGATAGTGAACAACCCAAGAGCTGACGCGCCACTTCCGCTCTGATGGAGACGTTCATCAAGGCTGTCTGTGGTGAGGGGCATTCGCAACCCGACGGGATAAGCCCCTTACCACCGACGCGGCCTTAAAGCACCTTGCTCCAGAACAGCATGCGGCCATGGGCGGGGTCGAACACCGAGTCATCAAACCCAAACTTGCGGTACGACGCCTGAGCCACCGGATTGCCTTCCAGCACTTCGAGGGTGATCTTGCAGCAGCCGCGTTGACGGGCGATTTCCTCGACCTTTTGCAGCATTTTCTGGCTCAGGCCCAGGCCACGGAACTGCTCCATGACGACCACGTCATGCACGTTGACCAGCGGGCGACAGGCGAAGGTCGAAAACCCCTCAAAGCAGTTCACCAGCCCGGCCGGCTCGCCACCCACAAAGGCCAGCACGCTGAATGCGTGGGCACGCTTGGCCAATTCAGCCGGCAGTTGCTCCAGCAGATCGGCGGACAGGGCTTTGCCTCCGCCCATCGGGTCTTGCGCGTAGTGATTGAGCAGCAGGCCAATGGCCTCGGCCTGTACAGGATTGCTGTAGCTGGCTTGCAACACCAGTATTTCTGCGGCTTCCATTTCCTTCCTCGATAACAGTTAGGCAGGGATCACCTCCCCGCAAAACCTCGATTGTAAGCGGGCTGTCGGCCATAGATGAAGGAGATTAACTACAGGTTTGTGCAGGAAAGCGCTCTCACGACTCCAATCAGGCAGAAGTGGCTTAAGGCCATTATCGGCCGAAGCGTTGCAACTGCATTTCCTGTAGGCGACTGAACGTTCGTCGGAACGCAAATTCCAGGTAACCCTCCGTGTAAAGCGACACCAGGGGCACTTTGGCTTCGATGTATAACGGCACCTTGCGGTCGTAGCACTCATCGACCAGGGCAATAAAGCGTCGCACGCCGTCATCGTGCACAGACAATTGCGGCAACTCACGATCCCCCGCCTCCACACGCTGGGCGCCGTCCTCGGTGCCGCGGGCAATCCGTCCGGGACGCTGCTGAGCACTCAAGCAGGGGACCTCGCCGAGCAATATGGCGCTGTAACGATCGCACAGTTGCATGAAATCCATGGCCGCCAACGGTTGCTCGCACAAGTCGGCATAACGGCACCACAGCACCGTTGCACAGGATTTCACCGTGGCAATGCTGCGCGAGCCCACGACCACCGGCGCATCGCTGCAGGCTTGTCCCGCGCTCAACCGCTCAAATACCTGTGCCAGTGCCTGTGGCTCATCGACCCAGTAACGCTGCTCAGCGGTGCCGGGATGCAGGCGGTGATCTTCACTGCCCGCTACCGCCACCACCTGCATATGGGCCTTGATAGCCTCGATGGCCGGCATGAAGCGGTCCCGGTTGAAACCGTCGGCGTAGAGCTGCTCTGGCGGTTGATTGGAGGTGCAGACCATCACCACCCCTTCGTCGAACATCACCTGGAACAAACGCCCGAGGATGATCGCATCGCCGATGTCATTGACGAACAGTTCGTCAAAACACAGCACCCGCACCTCCCCGGCCAATTCACGGGCCAGGGCCTGCAAAGGGTCGGGCGTGCCGGTCAACTGGAACGAGCGCTGGTGGACCCAGCCCATGAAGTGATGAAAATGCTGGCGCCGCGCAGGCACCCGCAGGCTCTGGAAGAACTGATCCATCAGCCAGGTTTTGCCACGGCCCACCGGGCCCCAGAGATAAACCCCGGTCACGGGACCATGGGTGCCCTGATGCAAGGCCTCATGGCAATCCTGCAAGATTTGCACGGCATGGCGCTGGGCATCGTCGGCGACAAAACCCTCATGCAGGGCCTGCTGGTACGCGGCCAAGGGTGAATCAAAAATCATACCGATCCACGGCCAGAATGGCTCATCTGTGGCGAGGGGGCTTGTCCCCCGTTGGGCTGCGGCAGCAGCCCTAGTAGGCTCCTGAGCTCTATCTGACACACCGAAGCAGCAGGTTTTGGGGCTGCTTTGCAGCCCAACGGGACAAGCCCCCTCGCCACAGACAAGCACCTTCACTACAGAAAACCCTATGCAAGGCTTTTGCTGACCACCTCGAACACATCGCTGGACAGCTCGCCCGAACCGCGGATGCGCTCCAGTTCAGCCTTCATCAGCGCTTGGCGGGCGCTGTCGTATTTACGCCAGCGGGTCAGCGGCGCCAACTGCCGCGAGGCGATCTGCGGGTTGAAGGCATTCAGCTCGATGACCAGGTCCGCCAGGAAGCGATAGCCCGAACCATCGGCCGCGTGGAAGTTGATCAGGTTTTGCCCGGCGAAGGCGCCAACCAGCGCGCGTACCTTGTTCGGGTTCTTGATATTGAACGCCGGGTGCTGCATCAAGGCCTTGACCCGCGCAAGCCCGTCCGGCAATACGCTGGCGGCCTGGACACTGAACCATTGGTCCATGACCAGTGGGTTGTCCTTGAAGTTCTCGGCAAACACTTGCAGGGCCTTGGCCTTCTCGGCCTCGAACGGCGAGTTGACCAGTACCGCCAATGCAGTCAGGCGTTCGGTCATGTTGTCGCATGCGTCGAACTGTTCCAGGGTCGCGGCCAGCACTTCGGGCTTGCCGCTGAGCATCAGGTACGACAGCGCGATGTTCTGCAGGGCGCGGCGGGCAAAGTGCTCGGCCGACGCCACGTACGGCGTGTTGCGCGAAAGATCGCGGTTGGCCTGGTAGCGCAGCCACAGGCCTTCGAACAGTTGGTCGGCCAACTGCTTGCGCGCAAATTCGCGGGCGGCGTGGATCGCGTCGACGTCTGCCACTTCGCTGATTTCGGTGAGGTAGGCTTCACCGGGCAACGACAACATTTCCGCGACCATGGCCTGGTCCAGGCTGTCGTCGCTCAATACGCTGCGCAGTGCATTGACCAGCCGCTGATCCAGCACCAGGGCCTGGCCCTGCTGGTGTTGGCCGATCAGGTCCTGCAATACCTGCACTGCCAGTTGCTGGCCCGCCTCCCAGCGATTGAAACCGTCGCTGTCGTGTTGCATCAGGAACATCAACTGGTCACGGCTGTAGGGGAAGCTCAACTTCACCGGCGCGGAGAAACCACGCAGCAGCGACGGCAATGGCTGTGCGGCGATATCGACAAAGGTGAACGTCTGCTCGGCCTCAGTCACCGACAACACCCGCGAGGTGCCCTGCGCGGCGGCTTCACCGGCCAGGCGCAGCGGCAAATCAGCCCCATCGGCGTCCAGCAGGCCCAGGGCCACGGGAATCACGAATGGCAGCTTTTCCACGTTGTCCGGGGTTTGCGGGCAGCTCTGGCGCACGGTCAGGCTGTAGGTTTTGGCTGCGGCGTCGTAGGACTCGCTCACCGCCAAGCGTGGCGTACCAGCCTGGCTGTACCAGCGTTTGAACTGGGTCAGGTCGGTGCCGTTGGCGTCTTCCATGGCCTTGATAAAGTCGTCGCAGGTCACGGCTTGGCCGTCGTGGCGCTCAAAGTACAGGTCGCTGCCTTTGCGGAACCCTTCGGCGCCGAGCAAGGTGTGGATCATGCCGACCACTTCCGAACCCTTTTCGTACACGGTCAGGGTGTAGAAGTTGGAAATCTCGATAAAGCTGTCCGGGCGCACGGCGTGGGCCATTGGCCCTGCATCTTCAGCGAATTGGTGAGTGCGCAGGTAGGCCACATCCTGGATCCGCTTGACGGTGGCCGAATTCATGTCGGCAGAGAAGCCCGAGTCGCGGAATACCGTGAAGCCTTCCTTGAGCGACAGCTGGAACCAGTCGCGGCAGGTCACGCGGTTGCCCGACCAGTTGTGGAAATACTCGTGGGCGACGATTGCTTCGACCCGCTGATGCGCGGCGTCGGTCGCGGTCTCGGCGCGGGCCAGCACCGCACTGGAGTTGAAGATATTCAGGCCCTTGTTTTCCATGGCGCCCATATTGAAGTCGTTCACGGCCACGATCATGAAGATATCCAGGTCGTATTCGCGACCGTAGACCTCTTCATCCCAGCGCATGGACTTCTTCAGGCTGTTCATGGCGTGCTGGCACTTGTCGATGTTTTCTGGCTCGACATAGATGCGCAGCGCGACGGTGCGCTGGCTCATGGTGGTGAAGGTGTCTTCGACACACCACAGGTCACCGGCCACCAGGGCAAACAGGTAGGCCGGTTTCTTGAACGGGTCTTCCCAGGTTGCCCAGTGCCGGCCGTCTTCGCCGGGGCCGCTGGCAATCGGATTGCCGTTGGACAGCAGCACCGGATAGCTGTGCTGCTCGGCGATCACGGTGGTGGTGAACGTGCTCATCACGTCCGGGCGATCCAGGTAGTAGGTGATCTTGCGAAAACCTTCGGCCTCGCATTGGGTGCAGAACATGCCGCTGGACTTGTACAGGCCTTCCAGGGCGGTGTTGGTTTCAGGGTGGATCCGCACGCTGGTGTCGACAGTGAAGCTGTCGCTGAGCGGCTGCAATGTCAGGTGGCTGTCGCTCAACTGGTAGTCGGCAGCGCTCAGTTCCCGGTCGCCCAGGTTCACGCTCAACAGCTCCAGCTGCTGACCGTCCAACACCAGCGGCGGCAGGCCGGCACCGCGCTCGGGATTGCGGCGCATCACCAGCTGCGCGTGGACCAGGCTATGGTCCTCGAACAACTCGAAGGTCAGGTGGGTCTCGTCGATCAGGTACTCGGGCGCCTGATAGTCCTTCAGGTAGATCATCTTCGGTTGTTCGGTGCGCATGCGTGAAATCCTTCTACTGATGCACGGCGAGCTGGTAAGCCGTGTATTTACGAATATTGATAACGCCGGTATCGAAGATCAGGTATTGGCCCTTGACCCCCAGCAGCGTGCCTTCGGCAATCGGGTTCTTGTCCAGGTTGAAGCTGACGATCTTGGTCGGATATTGCTCCACCGGGTAGCGGATTTCGAGGGGCTCGATATCAGTCACCGGTTGGATGGCCTGCAGGCCAAAGCGTTCCTGCAATTGCAGCAGGCCGTCAGCGCAGGAGACGAACAGCTCGTCGCGCACCTGCTTGAGGTCCACCGTGCTCGCGTCGCCCTTGAGCAAGGCGCGCCAGTTGGTCTTGTCGGCGACCTGGCTGCGCAGTACATCCTCGACAAAACCTGATTGCTGGCGTGTAGCCACGCGCATGATCGGCAGCGCCTGGCTTGCCCCCTGGTCCAGCCAGCGTGTGGGCAACTGGGTGGCGCGGGTGATGCCGACCTTGATCCCCGACGAATTCGCCAGATACACCACATGGTCGGTCATGCAGAATTTTTCGCCCCAGGCCGGATCGCGGCAAGTGCCGGCATCGAAATGGCAGCGCTCAGGGCTCATGATGCACAGGTCGCACTGGGCCAGCTTGGTCATGCATGGGTAGCAATAACCCTGGCTGAAACTGGTCTTGGTCTTGCGTCCGCAATGGGTGCAGTGGATCGCACCGAGGTATTCCAGGCGTATATGAGTGCCAATCAACGGGTTGACCGGCACCTCGGTGTCACCCAGGCGAAAAGCGTATTGAACGGTCGGCGAACCCAGTTGCGCCGACATCTTGCTGACTGCACCACGGCCAATCTCAATCAATGGATGGCATCCGACTTGAACAGGATGTTTTCCACCGGGGTCGATTTGGACTGGCACTCCTGCGGGCCCATATAGCCGGTGCGCTGGTCTTCCGGCAGGTTTTGCAGCTCCCAGGCGATCATCGCCTGCAGGGACAGTTCACGCTGTTCGGCGGTGAGCTTGCGGCCGTCGGACCATTTGCCGATTTCTACCGCGAGCTTGAGGCTCTGGTAGATATCCGGAGTGATGTTTTCGATCATTTCAGCAAAAGAGGACATAAGACTCTTCCTTAAAGAATGGGCAGAGATTCAAGGGTTACGTTTATGGCGGCTGTACAACCCGCCGAGCAAACCGGTGATGCAACCCACCACCAGGCCGCCGACATGGGCCGCATTGGCGATTTCGCCGAAACCGATCATCGACACCAGGCCCGACAGGCACAGCACCAGCCACACCAGCATCATCACCAGCACGCCACGGGGCAGGCGATACGCGGGGTTGGGCGCGAGCAACTGATAGATCCAGCAATGGCCCAACAGGCCGTACAGCACGCCGGACAAACCGCCAAACAGGCCGGGGCCGCCAAAGGTGTATTGCGCGTAGTTGGAGGCCAGGCTGAACAGCAACGTCAGGCCCAGCAGGTTGATACTGCCCTGGCGCGACTCGATCCGCCGACCCAGCTCCCAGTACCACATGCCGTTCATCGCCAGGTGGAGGATGCCGAAGTGGATCAGCATCGGCGTCACCAACCGCCACCACTGCCCCGCCGCCAGGCTGTCGGCCAAGGGGGTGAAGTACAGGTATTCGCCGGCCACGTGGAAATTGAGGAACGTCAACCAGCTCATTGCTTGCAGATTGTCACCCAGCATCGTGACAGCGCCGACGATCAGGCTCAGCAGCAGCACCGTGGCGGTCAGTGGGCTGTGGCGCAATTGCAGGAGGAAACCGGGACGCTTGCCCACCTGCTCCGGGGGAAGGTCCAATTGCTGGTCCGGGTCGCCAGCAGGAAAGCGTTGATACAGGCTGCGTACGTCCTCGCTGATCGCGTCCGGTACCCAGAGCACCTGCTCGCCGGCCTCTTCGCTGACGCGATGGGGCACTTGCATGCGCTGCAGCAGTTTGACGAAGCCGCCCAGGTCCACGCTCAGGGGCAAGCGCAATACCGCAACGGTACTCATGAAATCACCTCAGGGCGCTCGACATCGACCCAGACAAATTTGTTCGGGTCGAGGCGGGTTTCTTGATCCAGTCGATAGGCCACCAGCTTGCCGTAGAGCACCGCGCTGTAGTCCAGGCAGGCCAGGTTCGAGCGGATCGGCGCCGGTTTGCCGCTGCGCCAGTAATGCCCCACGAACAACAGCGGCTCATCGACGCCATAACGCAGCAGGGAGTTTTTCTCAGTCGAGGACAACGGTGTACGCGCCACCGGGTCAGGCAAGGCGTCAGGCTGGAAAACAATATCGCCGTAGGTCTTCGGGTCGTCCTCCCAGAACTTGGTGCGGAAGAACGAACGGGTCAGGCCGTCGCCACCGGTCAGCGTCAGGCCGTCCGGCAGGCGCATATCAGTGCCGCGCAGCAGGCGGTCGAACGCGTTGCAGGCAAAACTGCCAGGCACCGCCGCCGCCTGCAGGAAGTGCTCGTCAATGCAGCCGTCGGGGAATTGCCTGCGCAGCGGCTCGATCAGCCCCGAATCCCAGCAGGCGTGCACCACGCGAAAGCGCCCGGCGTCGACAAACAACGGCATGTCGTAGAACCAGGCCAGGAAGTCATGCCAGTCGCCAGGATGCTGTTCAAACTGGGTCAGGGTCTCGTGGATCAGCCGCGCGTGGCGTGGCGAATGTTCGCGCACGTACTGCTTGCCACTGCCGGGAGGCGCCAGGGTGCTCCAGCCCAGGGCGTTGAACTCATGGTTGCCCATGATGCACAGCGCCTGGCCGGCTTCGGTCATGTCATGGACGATATGCAATGCCTCGCGGATCCGTGGCCCACGGTCGATGATATCGCCGAGGAACACCGCCATGCGTGAAGGATGGCGCCAGGTGCCGCCCTGCTTGTGGTAACCCATCTGGTCGAGCAGGTGCTCAAGGGTATGAGCGCAACCGTGCACGTCACCAATCAGGTCGTAGCTACGCGCGGGATCGAGCATCAGTCGCCTCCACCCCCCAAGCGGCTGCCCCAGCCCAGCTTGGTGCGGCACACTTCGTAGTAGTTGTGATCCAGCGGGTGAATCAACCGCAGCTTCTGCGCCTTTTTGCTCACGGTGATGGTGTCACCGGGGGCGCAGGTGAAGTGGTTCTGCCCGTCACAGGAGACTTGCGGGTAGATCTGCATGTCTTTGGAAACCACGATTTTCAGCTCACTGTTGCCATCGACCACAATCGGCCGGCTCGACAACATATGGGGGTACATCGGCACGATCACAATGGCATCGAGCTTGGGATGCATGATCGGCCCGCCCGCCGACAGCGCATAGGCCGTGGAACCGGTGGGCGTGGCGACGATCAGGCCGTCGGCTTTCTGACTGCAGACGAACTGGCCGTCGATGTACAACTCGAACTCGATCATCCGCGTCGATTTGCCAGGGTGCAGCACCACGTCATTGAGGGCATCGCCCTGGCCGATGGCTTCGCCGTGGCGACGCACTTCGGCTTGCAGCAGGAAGCGGTTTTCTACCAGGTAATGACCGTCCAGCACCTTGGCCACTTCGACTTCCAGGTCATCGGGGCGGATATCGGTAAGGAACCCCAGGCTGCCGCGGTTGATCCCCAGCACCGGCACGTTGTGCCGCGCCAGGGCGCGAGCGGCGCCCAGCAGGCTGCCGTCACCGCCGACCACGATCACCATGTCGCAGACTTCACCCAGCATTTTGCGCGACGAGGTCTGCAGGCCGTGGCCCGGCAGAATCTCGGCGATGGTGTCTTCGAGGATCACATGCAGGTGGCGCTCAAGCAGAAACTTTTTCAGCCGGCGGACGGTGTCCAGAACCTGGGTACTGCCCAGGCGACCGATAATGCCGATATTGCGAAATTGCTCCATGGGGCTCCTGCAGGGTTTGGGTGTGGCGAAAAACAACGATTATGGGCGAAAGGCCGCATTAGACAAAATCCTTTGTCGCCGCAGGGCCCAGACGACAACGGTTCTCAACACCCGACACGATCACGCCGGCAGTAGGAAACAGCTATGCTCGGACCATGAATCCGTTCCCAGACTTGCAGGACTTGCCCCGTCAATTGCGCCATCCCGAGGTGCGGGACCTGGCGTGGGTGATCCTCGCCCCGCCGATGCTGGAACAGACCCCCTGGCCGCAACGCCACCCCCTGGCCGGCAGCGAGTGGGTGCAGCGGCCTGCGGCTCTGGAGCACTGGCTCAGGCACCTGGACCAGGACAGCAGCGCCCTGCAGCATTGGCTGAGCCTGGCCCGCACCCGGCGCCTGGGCCTGTATTACGAGCGCCTGTGGCAATTTGCCGTGCAGCACGCCCCCGGCGTAGAGTTGCTGGCGGCCAACCTGCCGATCCGCCAGGCCGGGCATACCTTGGGTGAGTTGGATATGCTGCTGCGCGACCGTGACGGCGTGCATCACCTGGAACTGGCGATCAAACTCTACCTCGGGCCTCAAAACGGCAGCGGCCAGGACACGGCACAGTGGCTGGGCCCAGGCTGCCATGACCGACTGGATCGCAAGCTGGCCCACCTTGCCGACCATCAGTTGCCGATCTCGGCCAGAGCCGAAAGCCGGGAGGTGCTGGCGGCGCTGGATATCCAACAGTTCGATGCCCATCTGTGGCTGGGAGGCTACTTGCTGTACCCCTGGCCCGGCGAGGCTGAGCCACCCCTTGGCGCCCATCCCCAGCACTTGCGCGGGCGCTGGTTGCATCAGCGCGACTGGCCGGACTTTATCCGCAACAGCCCGTCGGGGCGCTGGCAACCCCTGCCCCGCCACGCCTGGCTCGCGCCGGCGCATTACCCGACAGAGGACGTGTGGACGGCAGAACAGATGCAATGCTGGCTCGCCGACCTTGACCCGATGGCGCCAGCGCAGTTGTTGGTGCGGATGATTCAGAACGGCGAGGAGTGGGAGGAAGCTGAGCGGCTGTTTCTGGTGGCGGATCTTTGGCCGAATGTGCCGGGGGCGGGCTGATATTCCGATGGTGGATTTGAGGGCCTCATGGCAGCATCGGTATCTACACAATTTTCAGACACTGACGACCTCCCCTGTGGCGAGCGGGCTTGTCGGAACGCCGCATCGCCCGCGCTGGGCTGCGAAGCAGTCCCAAAACCAGCCGCTACGGAGTATCAGATACACCGCACTCTGCTTACTGGGGCTGCTTCGCAGCCCAGCGCGGGCAAGCCCGCTCGCCACAGGGGAGGTCGTCAGCTTATCGGAACGCCGCACCGCCGCGAGAGCGCTAGCCGCAGCGCTACAAACCATCAATATGCCGATAATCCACCTGCAACCCGGCGGCCAGCTCACGGGCCCGACCCAACCTGATCGGGCCGCGTTCAATATCCACCAACAGCCCGGGGCACTCCAACCCGGGCAACTGGCCGATATCTTTCAACCGGCCATCGGTAATCACCAGTAATCGCTGCTGTTCAGCCGGATACCGCTTGCGCCGTGCTACCAGCCAATGCCCGGCCTCGGTCAATGCCGCCAGCAACGGCGTCCCGCCGCCCGCGCCCAGCCCATCCAACCATCGGCCCAAGCCCTTAGCGGCCTTCAATCCTTGGACCTGCCAGCTCGGCACCTGCCCGCTGGCCGTCAGCAATGCCAACCGCGCCCGTTGCCGATAGGCATCGTCAAACACCTGCGCCAGTAAGCCCTTGGCATCGCTCAACGCCTGATGGCGCCGCGTGGACGCCGAGGCATCGACAATCACCAGCCACAACTCATGGGCCGAGCGGCTGCGCAGGTGGTAGCGCAGGTCTTCACGAGATTGCGGCCGCCCCCCCAGCAAGGTGCCCGGCCAGTTGACCAGGCCCTGCTGCGCGCTGCGCGCCTTACCCTGCCGCCCGCTGCTCAATCGCCCAGCCTTGGGGCGGGCATCCGCCCCCGTGTCAGGTCGGGGGCGGATGCCTAGGGCTTTTTTGGCCAGGCCGGCACCTCTCGGCGAGCGCCCATGGGCAACGCAGGCGCGGGCATATCGCCCCACTGACCTTGGCCTGGCGCGTTATCTGAAGGCTGGGGCGCCTGGCCCTGCTCGGGCGTGCTCGCAGGCGAAGAGCTTTCCTGGCGACGGTGACGCAGGGCAAATTCCGCCACAGCCTCTATATCTTCTTCAGCGATAGCCACGGCACCACGCCACGCGGCATGGGCCCGCGCCCCGCGCAACCACACCAGATCGGCACGCAGGCCATCGACCCCGGCGGCAAAACAGCGCTCGCTAATCTGCGCCAGGGCCTGGTCATCCAGGGCGATGCTGGCCAGGCGCGCACGAGCCTGGGTACAGCGTTCGCGCAGCGCCCCTTGCTGATCGGCCCACTGCGCACAGAAGGCCGCAGGGTCGCTGTCGAAATCCAGGCGGCGGCGGATGATCTGCCCACGCTCGGCCGGCAGGGTCTGCCCGCTCAGTGCCACATTGAAACCAAAACGATCCAGCAGTTGCGGGCGCAATTCGCCCTCTTCCGGGTTCATCGTACCGATCAGCACAAAACGCGCCGAGTGCCGGTGGGAAATGCCGTCGCGCTCGATCAGGTTGGTGCCGCTGGCAGCGACGTCGAGCAGCAGGTCCACCAGGTGATCGGGCAGCAGGTTTACTTCATCCACATACAACACGCCGCCGTCAGCCTTAGCCAGCACGCCCGGAGAGAACTGCGCACGGCCTTCGGCCAACGCAGCATCGAGGTCTAGGGTACCCACCAGGCGCTCTTCAGTGGCGCCCAAGGGCAAGGTGACAAACTGCCCGCTGGCCAACAGATCGGCCAAGCCGCGGGCCAGGGTGGACTTGGCCATGCCGCGCGGGCCTTCGATCAGTACGCCGCCGATCTTCGGATCGATGGCGGCCAGGCACAGCGCAAGCTTCAGGTCGTCGGCGCCGACTACAGCCGACAATGGAAAATGTGGGGTGTCAGTCATACTGATATCTCGATGAATTCTGTAGCGCCCCTGTAGGAGCGAGCTTGCTCGCGAAAATAGTCAACGTTGACGCGAGCCTTGATGAGCGCGTTGCCCTTGGGTTTTTCGCGAGCAAGCTCGCTCCTACAGTGAGGCGTGCGCTCTTTTGGCACTGAGCTTCACGGCAAGCACGATCAGCATCAGGTGTCTTCTTCTATGTCCAGCAACAGGTTTTCCAATGCCTCGCGGTACGCCCCAGGCTCCTGCCACATGCCGCGCTGCTGGGCTTCGAGCATGCGCTCGGTCATGTCACGCAGGGCATCGGGGTTGTGCTGTTGCACAAACGCCCGGGTGTCGGGGTCGAGCAGGTAGGCATCGGCCAGCAATGCATACTGATGATCGTCGATCAGTGCGGTGGTTGCGTCGAAGGCGAACAGGTTGTCCACCGTTGTAGCCATCTCGAACGCACCTTTATAGCCGTGGCGCTTGACCCCCTCGATCCACTTTGGATTGGCCGCGCGGGAACGGATCACCCGGTTCAGCTCTTCCTTGAGCGTGCGGATTTTCGGCAGGTCCGGCTGGCTATGGTCGCCATGGTAACTCGCGGCCTTGGCCCCACTGAGGGTTTCTACCGCGGCGAGCATGCCACCCTGAAATTGATAGTAGTCATTGGAGTCGAGCAGGTCGTGCTCGCGGTTATCCTGGTTCTGCAGCACTGCCTGAACCTGGCTCAGGCGCTGGGCGAACTGTTCACGAGCGGCGGTGCCTTCATCGGCACCGCCATAGGCGTAGCCACCCCAATTGAGGTAGACCTCGGCCAGGTCTTCGCGGCTTTGCCATAGGCGGCCGTCAATTGCGCCCTGCACACCCGCACCATACGCGCCGGGCTTGGCGCCGAAAATGCGCCAGCCGGCCTGCCTGGCCGCGGCCTCCTCATCCAGGCCAGACTTGAGCAGCGCCTCACGCTCGCTGCGCACTTTGGCTGCCAGCGGGTTCATATCGTCCGGCTCATCCAGCGCCGCAACCGCCTGCACCGCGGCATCGAACAGCCGGATCAGGTTGGCGAACGCATCCCGGAAGAAACCGGACACCCGCAGGGTCACGTCCACTCGCGGGCGGTCGAGCAAGCTGATAGGCAGGATTTCAAAGTCATCGACACGCTGGCTGCCCGTGGCCCACACCGGACGCACGCCCATCAGCGCCATGGCCTGGGCGATATCGTCACCACCCGTACGCATGGTTGCGGTGCCCCACACAGAAAGCCCGAGTTGGCGCAAATGGTCGCCGTGGTCCTGCAGGTGTCGCTCGAGCATCAGGTTCGCGGACTGGAAACCGATCCGCCAGGCGGTGGTGGTCGGCAGGTTGCGTACATCGACGGTGAAAAAGTTCCGCCCGGTCGGCAGTACATCAAGGCGCCCCCGGCTCGGCGCACCGCTGGGGCCGGCCGGTACGAAACGACCGCCCAGGGCATCCAGCAAGCCGCGCATTTCCGCCGGGCCGCAGGCATCCAGGCGCGGCGCGACGACGATGCGCAGGCTTTCGATTACCGATTTCACGTCTTCCCAACCCGGCTCCTCAAGCTGTTCGAGCGGCCCTTCCAACGCCTGTTCGATCAGCCGCGCCGCGTACAACTCCAGGCGCTCGCGGGTATCACCAGCGGTGCGCCACAACTGGCCGTCGATTTGCTGCAACACTTCGGGGCGGCGCCCGGTCCAGGGCTCTGCCAAGGCACAGTCCAGTGGGTCAAAGCCCAGTTCGAAGGCCTTGGCCAACACGCGCAGCAGGCTCGATTGCGGGCCGCGCCCGTCGCCACGCGGGATGCGCAGCAGGGCCAACAAGGTGTCGATACGCAGCCGACCTTCGGGTGATTCACCAAAGATATGCAGGCCGTCGCGGATCTGCGATTCCTTCAAATCGCACAGGTAGGTATCCAGGCGCGGCAACCAGACCGCAGCGTCGGCATCGTTATCCAGATCAAGCTCTTGGTCGATACGGGTTTCGCGCACCAGCTTGAGGATGTCCTTTTGCAGCTCCAGGGCGCGTCTTGGGTCGAGCAATTGCGCTTCGTAATACTCGTCTGCCAACAGCTCCAGGTTGCGCAGCGGGCCATAGGTCTCGGCGCGGGTCAGCGGCGGCATCAAATGGTCGATGATCACGGCCTGGGTGCGCCGCTTGGCCTGGGCCCCCTCGCCCGGGTCGTTGACGATAAACGGGTAGATATTGGGCAAAGGCCCCAGCAGCGCATCCGGCCAGCAGTGCTCGGACAGCCCGACGCCTTTGCCCGGCAGCCATTCCAGGTTGCCATGCTTGCCGACGTGGATCACGCCATGGGCGCCGTAGGTGTGGCGCAGCCAGAAATAGAACGCCAGGTAAGCATGGGGCGGCACCAGGTCCGGGTCGTGGTACACCGCACTGGCATCCACCTGGTAACCCCGCGCCGGCTGGATGCCGACAAAGGTCAGGCCCAGGCGCAGGCCGGCGATCATCATGCGCCCGTCGCGACACATCGGATCGTTATGGGGCGTACCCCAACGCTCCAGCACAGCCTGGCGGTTGGCCTCGGGCAAGCGATTGAACATCGCCTGGTAATCGTCCAGGCCCAGGCTTTGATGGCAGGGCCGCAGGTCGAGGCTGTCGAGGTCGTTGGTCACGCCGCCGAGCAACTCATGGATCAAGGCCGTGCCGCTGTCCGGCAAGGTGGATGGCAGCGGATAACCTTCGGCTTGCAGGGCCCGCAGGATATTCAAGGCGGCGGCCGGGGTATCCAGGCCAACGCCGTTGCCGATGCGCCCGTCGCGGGTCGGGTAATTGGCCAGAATCAGGGCAATGCGTTTATCTGCATTCGGCACCCGCGCCAGTTCGACCCAGCGCCGCGCCAGTTCGGCCACAAAATCCATGCGCTCGGGCGCCGCGCGATAGCACACTACGTCCGACTGACTGCGCTCGCTGCGCCAGGCCAGATCCTTGAAGCTGATCGGGCGGCTGATGATGCGCCCGTCCAGCTCCGGCAAGGCGATGTGCATGGCCAGGTCGCGTGGGCCAAGGCCTTGCTCGCTGGCTTCCCAACCGGGTTGGTTGTCCTGGGCGCAGATGGCTTGTATCACCGGGATATTGCGGCGAAACGGTCGCAAATGGGGCGCTTCGGGGCTGGACTGGGCAAAGCCGGTGGTGTTGAGAATCACCGCCGCCTGCACCTCATCAAGCAGATCCTCGACCACCGCCAGGCAGCCCGGCTCTTTCAAGCTGGCCACCGCCATTGGCAACGGGTTGAGGCCCGCAGCCTGCAAGCGCTGGCAGAACACATCGATAAAAGCGGTATTGGCCGCCTGCAAGTGCGAGCGGTAGAACAGCACCGCCGCCACCGGCCATGCAGCGTTCCAGTCTGCCTGCCAGTCATTGAGGCAGGCATTGGCTTTGTGTGGATGATAAATCGCGGTGCGCGCCAGGGTTTGCGGCTCGTCCCAGGCGTAATCGCGCCCCAGGTAGCTGCTGGCCAGGCAGCGATAGAAATCCAGCGCATTCCCCAGCCCACCCTGGCGCAAAAAGTGCCACAGGCGGTCACGCGCCGGCGCATCCACGGTGCTCAGGCCGCTGAGTTCGGGGTCGGGACGATCATCCCCTGGCACCAGGATCAGCTGCACGCCCTGCTCGGCCAACTCCACCAGGCGCTGGATACCGTAGCGCCAATAGCCAATGCCACCATGCAGGGATATCAGGATGACCTTGGCGTGGCGCAGCACCTCGTCCACATACAGGTCCACCGACGCGTGGTTCTGCACCTGCATCGGGTTGGCCAGGCGCAGGCTCGGATAGTCGTCGGGCAGTTGCTGGGCCGCTTCGGCCAGCAGCGCCAGGCTGGAATCACCGCTGCACAGGATCACCAACTCGGCGGGAGTCTGTCCTAGGTCGGCGATGTTGTCATCGGAGACGAAACCACCGGGCTGGGTCCTGAGCAGATGCATGGGTTAAACGCTGAGGGCGGCGCGCAATTGCGCTTCGAGGCCCGCTGCATCCAGATCCTGGCCGATCAGCACCAGGCGCGTGATGCGCGCTTCGTCAGCGCTCCAGGCACGGTCGAAGTGTTTGTCGAAACGGGTGCCCACGCCCTGGATCAGCAATCGCATCGGCTTGTTTGGAATCGCCGCGAAGCCTTTGACACGCAGGATGCCGTGCTGCACCACCAATTGGGTCAAGGCATCGAGCAGCAGTGCTTCGTCAGCCTGTGGCAGGTCGATGGAGATGGAATCAAAAGCATCGTGATCGTGATCGTCTTCACCTTCGTGGTGATGATCGTGATGGCTGTGGCGCCCGTCGATATGCTCCTCGGAGCCGGCGCCCAGGCCAATCAACACGTCCAGGGGCAGGCGACCACTGCTGGCTTCGACGATTTTCACCGCTGGAGGCAGCTCTTCGGCGACTTCCAGGCGCACGCGGGCCAGGTCTTCGGCGCTGATCAGGTCGGTTTTGTTGAGGATCACCAGGTCGGCGCTGGCCAGTTGATCGGCAAACAGTTCGTGCAGCGGCGATTCGTGGTCCAGGTTGGGATCCAGTTTGCGCTGGGCGTCGACCTGATCCGGGAAGGCGGCGAAGGTGCCAGCCGCCACGGCTGGGCTGTCGACGACGGTAATCACCGCGTCAACCGTGCAGGCGCTGCGAATTTCCGGCCACTGAAAAGCCTGCACCAGCGGCTTTGGCAGGGCCAGGCCAGATGTTTCGATGAGGATATGGTCCAGATCGCCACGACGCGCGACCAGTTCACGCATCACCGGGAAGAACTCTTCCTGGACGGTGCAGCACAGGCAGCCGTTAGCCAGCTCATACACACGGCCGTTGGCCTCTTCTTCGGTGCAACCAATGGAACACTGCTTGAGGATCTCGCCGTCGATACCCAGCTCACCGAACTCGTTGACGATCACGGCGATACGGCGGCCCTGGGCGTTATCCAGCATATGACGCAGCAAGGTGGTTTTGCCCGAGCCGAGAAAGCCGGTGACGATAGTAACGGGGAGTTTGGCCAGTGTTTTCATTGGATGCCCTTTGGGGCGGGCATACGGGACGACTGGCCCTGCGGCGACGCGCAGGCGCTGGATTCGTCACCGGATCACCCCGCCCGGTTGAAATGGAAAATCGGTTGCGAGGCAGGTCTCCTGGCTTGGGGCTTGCCGGCCTGGTGGCTGGCGCTGGCTGCGCCTTCCCGCCGGATACAGGCAGTGGCGTGGCAGTCAGATAAACCCTTTACAGTTGCGGGGGCAGCCGCGGCATCGACCGCGTTCCCTTCTTAGCTTCGGCCTGGGCCGAAGAACCTCGAAGGTGCAAGGCTACGCAGTGCGAGAGGACGGGTCAATGTCGGCAAACCCAGATCAATTTTTACCCCACGGCACTCTGAGAAAAAACCTGTATCACTCTGCAGGCCTCGGCGGGGAACAAGTTTGATGGGGGCGCCACACATTTACCGATTCATGCATTTGCAGCCCTGTTGGCATTGCTCACAGGAGTCCATCTGCGGTGAACGCCCTATACAGCAGTGAATTCGAGGATCTGTCATGACACTTTCAATATCTCAGCCCCATAATCTCTACTCTCCGCCGATCGCACCGGGCAACAACCAAGGGGCGGCTGAAGCCAGCGGTAACAGTCGCACAACCCGTGCAACGCCAGAGGAATCACGCCCAACACGTTCTCCCTCGTCCTATAACAACAAGCGTCTGCTGCAAGAGGTAAAGAAACACTTTAGGGAGTACGCAGCGGGGGCCGATGACAAATACGTCAACTTTAATGAGCTAAAAGAAGCTGCCGGCCACCGTCCAAGCACTAGAACATTTTCTGCCCAAGCATCAGCAGTTGCGGATGAGCTGCTCAAACGCAGTCGCCTACTTAACGAGTTGGATATTGGCGTTGGGTTTACTTGGGATGGACGGGGCTTGAAAGATCAAAGGTTTGATCATGACAACCTTGATCACATGATCGGACGGTTGCCTGACAGGGTCAAATTCAAGTGGCGATCCTAAGGATAAACCTGTTGAAACAAGCACCTATACTCACCAACCACCGGTACGTCTGACGGTACTGCGATCAAAACCTCAGCCAGCGTTCAAGGTGTTTGAGGCACATCCCTCACACATGCTCTCCAGCGCCTTATTTCGGGTGCCCTTGATTGGGTGAAACGGGAAACCGGTAAGCCGTAGTTGCGGGGGCAGCCACGGCATCGACCGCGTTCCCTTCTTAGCTTCGACCGGGGCCGAAGAACCTCGAGGGTGCAAGGCTACGCAGTGCGAGAGGACGGGTCAATGTCGGCAAACCCAGATCAACTTTTACCCCACGGCACTCTGAGAAAAAACCTGTATCACTCTGCAGGCCTCGGCGGGGAACAAGTTTGAATGGGGCGCCACACAGTCACCGATTCATGCATTTGCAGCCCTGTTGGCATTGCTCGCAGGAGTCCATCTGCGGTGAGCGCCCAATACAGCAAAAAACTCGAGGTTCTGTCATGACTATTTCAATGTTTCAGCCCAACAGCCTTCACTCGCTGCCAATCACGCAGGGCAAAGACAGCAACCAACCCCCGCCCTCCAAAACTGACACTGTTCAGAACCAATTGGCAGACGACACCAGTGGCGCCAGCCGAACAACGCGAGCGACGCCGGGGGCATCACCTCAAGCAGACTATCCATCGTCCTACAGCGACAGGCGCCTACTCAAGGAGGTGAAGAAGCATTTTAAACAGTACGCAGCGGGAGATGGTGACAGGTACGTTAACTTTAATGAATTGAAGGAAGCCGCCGGCCAGCAGCCGACCAGTAGAACCTTTACTACGCACGCGTCAGCAGTGGCCAAGGAACTTCTCAACCGTCCTAGCCTGCTTGACGAACTGGATATAGGGGTTGGCTCTACTTGGAGGGAGCCAGGGTTGAAAGACGAAAGGTTCGATCATGACAACCTGGACTACATGATCAACAAGTATCGCGAAACAACTTCTTTGGAGAGCTACAGCGACAAGGTACTGGCCAAGAAATTACTGTCTACGTTGGACGAGCTAAAAATCTCCACAACCTTCCCATACGCTGGTTTTACCTTGGTCGACCTAAAAAATATGGCAGCCGGAAAACTACACGACGGCCGAGACGCGACACAAGAGCAAATGAAACTTGCAAAGGAAATACTCAACCGTCCAAAGTTACTTGAAGTACTCGATAAAGATATAGATGGATGGACCAACACCGAACTAAACTGGAACGATGTCGCTCTTGCTGCTGAAGACTTCGAAAGCCTCAACGATAATTACTTGCTATTTCAATTAAGCATTTACTATGAGGAGTTAGCCGCCGAACCTGACACCGACAAACTAAGTTTTAGCGAATTGAAAGAGGCGGCAGGCGAACTACCAAGCACCCGTCAATTTTCCTCAAAAGCAACAGCGGTTGCCCGAGCACTCCTTAAAAGACCTGACCTGCTTCACAAATTGGATACAGGTCTTAACAATGAAGGTGAAGCGGGGAAACAAGACGAAAAAATTGAAGGGGGAACTGTCTACCAAGTGCGCCTTAATAGTTCGAGGTTACCGCGTCGCCCTACCGGGCCAGCGCAAAAAGGGCGTTTGTCTTAAGACGGGGGGCAGTTCGTTTGCCGCGTTTTTTGGCTTGAGCCCTGCGGCCTGGTGCGGGCGGTAGCATAAGCGGGCAAAGCACGCGCCCCTTTGTTCTCTGCCACGCCTGCTCAAAACTTCAATCCGTGAGTTGTTCGGCGTGCGCACTCACTCAATTGACGGGATCCCCCTGACCATGCTCTCCTACACATCTTGTTTCAGGTGCCCTTCACAGGGTGAAACGGGAAACCGGTGACCCATGCGTGCATGACAGTCCGGTGCTGCCCCCGCAACGGTAGGCGAGCGAAGTGTCAGATCCACTGTGCCTGTACGGCATGGGAAGGTGATGCTTTTAGGCCCAGAGCCCCTCGCAAGCCCGGAGACCGGCCCGAACAATCAGATAACAAACCCGCGGTGGGCGGGCGCTGTTCAGAACCCTGCGTGCCCGGCTCGCGGGGTTTTCATGCGCTCGTATCACCCTGCCACTCGAAAGGGACGTGCCATGTCGATCATCAGCAGCACCTCACACACCGCCAGCAGCTCCGCCACCTTGAGCCAGCGCCTGACCGCCGCCATTGGCGCGTCGATCCTGGGTGCGTGCCTGGTGTATTTCGCCGGGTTCTCCCATATCGAGGCCGTACACAACGCCGCCCACGATACGCGCCACAGCGCTGCCTTCCCGTGCCATTGAGACCTGCCGCCATGATCAAGCGAATTGCGCAAACCGCAGGTTTCAGCGGCCTGCTGGCCGCCCTGCTGCTGACGCTGCTGCAAAGTTTCTGGGTAGCCCCGCTGATTCTGCAGGCGGAAACCTTCGAAAACGCCCCGGCCGCAACCGAGGTACATGAACACGCCTCAGGTGCCGCAGCCCACAGTCACGACGCCGAGGCCTGGGAACCGGAAGACGGCTGGCAACGCGTGCTGTCCACCACCGGCGGCAACCTGGTGGTCGCTGTCGGTTTTGCGCTGATGCTCGCGGGCCTCTATACCCTGCGCGCTCCGACTCGTACTGCCCAGGGCTTGCTCTGGGGCCTGGCCGGCTACGCCACCTTTGTGTTGGCGCCGACCCTGGGCCTGCCACCGGAACTGCCCGGCACCGCAGCGGCAGACCTGGCGCAACGGCAGATCTGGTGGATTGGTACCGCAGCCTCCACGGCTGCCGGCATTGCGCTGATCGTGTTTGGCCGCAATTGGCTGTTGAAGATCCTCGGCGTGGCGATCCTGGCGGTGCCCCATGTGGTTGGCGCGCCACAGCCGGAAGTTCACTCGATGCTGGCTCCCGAGGCATTGGAAGCACAATTCAAGATCGCCTCGCAGTTGACCAACGTCGCGTTCTGGCTGGCGTTGGGGCTGATCAGCGCCTGGTTGTTTCGCCGCAATCGTGACGACCAATACGCCGCATGATTTTGACGGTTGGCCTGGGTTGCCAGCGTGGCTGTGAGGTTGAAGCCTTGCTGGAACTGTTCAACAGTGCGCTGGCCGAGGCCGGTATCGACCCCGGCCAAATCAGCGCATTGGCAAGTATTGCTCACAAGTGCGATGAGCCAGGCATAGTCGCCCTGGCCAACGCATTGAACCTGCCATTGCAGTGCTTTGATGCACAACAACTGCAGGTCTACGAAGGACGATTGAGCCATAAGTCGGATGTGGTTTTCGCCCATACGGGGTGCTACGGCATCGCCGAAAGTGCCGCTTTGGCATTGGCAGAACAGCTTGCCAAGGCCCCTGCCCGACTGCTGATCACCCGCAAAAAAGCCCCCAGGGCCACGTTTGCATTGGCCTGCGCCGGCTAAAGCCCGATAATTACCCTTCTCGATCATGAGCCGTACTCATGCGCGCCCGCTTTTGCACAGGATTTTTCCATGACCGTCTTCTTCATCGGCGCTGGCCCCGGCGACCCGGAACTGATTACCGTCAAAGGCCAGCGGCTGATCCGCGATTGCCCGGTAATCATCTACGCTGGCTCCCTGGTGCCGGCTGCCGTGCTTGAGGGGCATCGGGCCGAACAGGTGGTCAATAGCGCCGAACTGAACCTGGAGCAGATCATTGGCTTGATCAAGGCCGCCCATGAAAAAGGCCAGGATGTGGCGCGGGTACACTCTGGTGATCCGAGCCTGTATGGGGCGATTGGCGAGCAGATCCGCCATTTGCGCGAGCTGGGCATCCCCTTCCAGATCATCCCCGGTGTTACCGCAGTCGCCGCTTGTGCCGCGCTGCTGGAGACCGAGTTGACCCTGCCGGATATCGCCCAGAGCGTGATCCTGACTCGCTATGCCGATAAAACCACGATGCCGGCCGGTGAAGCCTTCGCCAGCCTGGCCAGCCATGGCACGACCATGGCGGTGCATTTGGGGGTCAATCATCTGCAGAAAATCGTCGCCGAGCTACTGCCCCATTATGGTGCAGACTGTCCGATTGCCGTGGTTCATCGGGCGACGTGGCCGGATCAGGATTGGGCCATGGGCACCTTGGCGGATATTGTCGAAAAGGTTGCTGCGAAGGGGTTCAGGCGGACTGCGCTGATTGTGGTGGGCAGGGTGTTGGCCAGTGACAGCTTTAGCGAATCCTCGCTGTATCGTGCGGGCCATGCCCACCTCTATCGCCCCTGACACCGCGCAAGACACTGGGTGGGAGCTGGCTTGCCTGCGATATCCATAAGTATCTACCCAACTTTGCCGCAACGCCTAAATTCAGGCAGATAGCGCAGTTGTGGCGAGCGGGCTTGCCCCGCGCTGGGCTGCGAAGCAGCCCTAAAACCAGCCGCTACGGAGTATCTGATACACCGCATACGGCTTACTGGGGCTGCTTCGCAGCCCAGCGCGGGGCAAGCCCGCTCGCCACAGGAGAGTTCGTCAGTTTCTGAAAGTTGTGTAGATACCGATGCTGCGATAGCGGTGAAACAGTCGATAGATAAGTCGCCTGGCGCACCGTCATCGCAGGCAAGCCAGCTCCCACAGTTGATTCTCTTTGTTAGATAGCTCGTGTAACTCATTAATTTAAATCAATAAAAAACGGCGCTCACGGGCGCCGTTTTTTGTTTGCAGCGAACGCCTTAGTAGTAGGCGTTTTCTTTCTGCGTATGGTCGGTCACATCACGTACGCCCTTGAGCTCGGGGATGCGCTCGAGCAACGTGCGCTCGATACCTTCACGCAAGGTCACGTCAGCCTGGCCACAGCCCTGGCAGCCGCCACCGAACTTGAGCACGGCGATGCCGTCATCCACCACGTCGATCAGGCTGACCTGGCCGCCATGGCTGGCCAGGCCCGGGTTGATCTCGGTCTGCAGGTAATAATTGATGCGCTCGTTGACCGGGCTGTCGGCATTGACGTTCGGCACCTTGGCGTTGGGGGCCTTGATGGTCAGTTGGCCGCCCATGCGATCAGTGGCGTAGTCAACCACGGCATCGTCAAGGAACGCTTCGCTGAAGGCATCGATGTACGCAGTGAAGCTCTTGAGCCCCAGCGCGGTGTCTTCAGGCTTCTCTTCCCCCGGCTTGCAGTAGGCAATGCACGTCTCTGCGTACTGGGTGCCCGGCTGGGTGATGAAGACGCGGATGCCGATGCCCGGGGTGTTCTGCTTGGACAGCAGATCGGCCAGGTAATCGTGGGCGGCGTCGGTAATGGTTATGGCAGTCATGGGAACTCCTCACAGGCTTGCCGGCAGTTTACGCCAATCGCCTCGGCGGCACAAAGTCCTAGTATTTTTGTCGGGCAAATCCACCTCTACAGGTTCTCGTAGCGGTTCATATCCAGCACACCCTCTTCCACCGGCGTGGTTTCGTGGAGGTACTGCGACAGATCGTGGAAGTACTCCCAGAACTGCGGGTGACTGCGGCGGATGCCCCAGCGCTCGACAATCCGCTCAAAACGCTTGGTATCCCTGGCCAACTCCATGTCCTCGACGAACTCAGGCACATCCTCGGCCGGCACGTTGAAGATGAAGTTGGGGTAGCTGCTGAGTACGCCTGGGTAGATCGTCAGGGTATCCAGGCCCGGCTGGTAGCGATAGGCCTCGCCCAGCATAAACGCCACGTTGCTGTGGGCACGGTTGCGCAGCAGGCTGTAGACCTCGCGCTTGCCACTGCGGGTCTGGATGCGCAGCAAGGTGGCTTCCGGCAATTGCTCGATCACATTGAGCCCCGCCGCCGGCCTGGAAGTCAGCCGGCTAAGGGTCTGTTCAGCATCGCGCAGTTGCGGATCGATACCAGGACGCGAGCAATAGGCGCTGATACAGCGGTTGATCGGGTCGGGGCTGGCGTTCAAATTGCCATAACGGGCGAGCAACTGGTGGGAAAAGTCGCGTTTCGGGTCCTTTTCATCCAGCTTCAGGCCCGTTGGCTTGTCGTTGTCGATGGCTTCATAGTCCAGCCACAGCTTGACCTTGCCGCTGTTCTGGTACCAGTCATCCAGGTATCCATCGCGCGAATCCGCCGGCATCAAGCGCAGGAAGTTCTGTTCGGCGCCATTGCGGATCAGGTCGAAATACAGGCGGGTCTGGGCTTGGTGCGAGACGTTGCCGAATACGTCGAAATTGACCGCCAACTGGTAATAGGTGCGCTCCAGCAACGGGAAATCGAACAACCACATCGTCTGCGGCACTTCGCCAATCAAGCCCTTGGTCACCGAGGCGCTATCGAAATGGCGGAAGATGCTCAGCAAGGCGTTGTCATTGCCTGCCCACAGGCTCGGCCAGCCAGGCGCCGGTAAGTCAGCGTAGTTGTCGCGGCGCAGGGCCTCGTATTGATTGCGTTTGTCGCGGTAGGCCAGCCACAGGCTCAACACACTGCCCACGTCATCGTTCTGCCCCGGCATGGCAAGCAACGGCGTGGCCTGGCCGCGATAACGGGCATCGGTGATGTACAGGTCGTGGTCCGGATCCTGGAACAGGGTCCAGAAGTTGTCGCGGATCACATCCGTGGCAATCTGCCCCCGGCACACCGGCCCACGGATAAAGGTGCGCACAAAGTATTCGGCGTTATCGAGCATGAACTGGTAGCGCGCCTTGGCCGGGATCGCCTCGAAGGTTTCGAACGGGTTGGCCCGACGGCCAGGGCCGTAGCCCGGCAGCGCCATGGCCTGCCAGTCGCCGCTGTAGAACAGCGACTTGATCCGCGCCATCTTCGCCGCGCTGAACGGGTAGGTAATGTGGGTCTTGTGCACGATCACCCCTTGTACCGGCCACAGGCGGTAGTACACCTGGGTGCCCGGGTCGTCATTGGGGCGACGGGTGTTGATCAGGTCGATCGGCTGGCCGCTGGGCGTACGCGAGCGCACCCATTGGAAGTAATGCCCCGGCTCACCGCCTTCGAAATAGATGTGGGCAAGGAACAAATGCTCGAACAACCAGCGTGCCACCAGGCTTTCGCGGGCACCGGGCTGGTTCAGCAGGTTTTCCCATTGCTGCACCTGCAAGGCTTCCTGGGCATTGGGCGCCAAGCCTTGCTCATCAATCGGCGCGCCGGACGCGAGCCAGCGCTGCAAGGTCTGGTATTGCTGGTCGGTCAGCCCAGTGACGGCCAGGGGCATGCCTTCCTTGGGATGCGCGCCTGCGTAGGCGTCGAACTCCCCCGGCAGCGGGCACATGTTCTGGCGGTTCAGGCCCAGCACAATGTCATCGGGCAACTTGGCATTGGGTGCCAAGGGGGTGTTATGGCCCAGGTCCAGCATGCGCGCCATCAGCGCAGCCTGGGTGCCCTGGGCATCCAGTACCGAGGCAAAGCCCTGGCGTTGCCAGGCGGCCTTGCCAAAGGCGTCATAAAACAACCGGGTCGGCTGCGACGCCTGGCTGCGCTCGCCGTCATACACCGGCGCCTTGCTTGCGCCGCGTGCCGCGCCTTCGCCACTGCCCAGGTTGAGCTGGCAGGCAGAGTCATAGCAGGCATGGCAAGCCACGCATTTCTCGGTGAAGATCGGTTGAATGTCGCGGGTATAGGAAATCGCCGGGGCGGGTCCGTTGGCCTGTGCGATACAGGCGACCAGCGCCAAGGCGGCGCTGGTAATGAGGCGAAGTGACATCTATCCGGTCCCGATTCAATGCGTGCGCTGAAAAATTGCCGCGATTCTACCGATGTCGGCACCCCATCAACATGAGCGATATTCATGCAAAACCAGGGCATGCTCTAAAAGCGCACAGGTTTGCTATGATCCACGCCCTCCGTAATGCCTGATTAGAGTAGTCCCATGTCCGATCGTAGCACTCGCCTGCAAGCCCTCCAGCAAGCCCTCAAGGAACGCATCCTGATCCTCGATGGCGGCATGGGCACGATGATCCAGAGCTACAAGCTGGAGGAAGAGGACTACCGCGGCAAACGCTTTGCCGACTGGCCAAGTGACGTCAAGGGCAATAACGACCTGTTGATCCTGACCCGCCCGGACGTGATCGGCGGGATCGAGAAGGCGTACCTGGATGCCGGCGCCGATATCCTCGAAACCAACACCTTCAACGCCACCCAGGTGTCCCAGGCCGACTACGGCATGGAGGCGCTGGCCTACGAGCTGAACCTGGAAGGCGCGCGCCTGGCGCGTAAAGTCGCCGACGCCAAGACCCTCGAGACCCCGGACAAACCGCGCTTTGTCGCCGGCGTGCTCGGCCCGACCAGCCGTACCTGCTCGCTGTCGCCCGACGTGAACAACCCCGGCTACCGCAACGTCACCTTCGATGAACTGGTGGAGAACTACACCGAGGCCACCAAAGGCCTGATCGAAGGCGGTGCGGACATGATCCTCATCGAAACCATCTTCGACACCCTCAACGCCAAGGCTGCAATCTTCGCCGTACAAGGCGTATATGAAGAGCTTGGCGTCGAGCTGCCGATCATGATTTCCGGGACCATCACCGACGCCTCCGGGCGCACCCTGTCGGGCCAGACCACCGAGGCGTTCTGGAACTCCATCGCCCACGCCAAGCCGATTTCCGTGGGTTTGAACTGCGCCCTGGGCGCCAGTGAGTTGCGGCCGTACCTCGAAGAGCTGTCGAACAAGGCCGACACCTACGTGTCCGCCCACCCCAACGCCGGCCTGCCCAACGAATTCGGCGAGTACGACGAGTTGCCCTCGGAAACCGCCAAGGTCATCGAAGAGTTTGCCCAGAGTGGCTTCCTCAATATCGTCGGCGGCTGCTGCGGCACCACGCCGGGGCATATCGAAGCCATCGCCAAGGCCGTGGCCGGCTACGCGCCGCGCCCGATCCCGGACATTCCCAAGGCTTGCCGCCTGTCGGGCCTGGAGCCGTTTACCATTGATCGCCAGTCGCTGTTCGTCAACGTCGGCGAGCGTACCAACATTACCGGCTCGGCCAAGTTCGCCCGGCTGATCCGCGAAGACAACTACACCGAAGCCCTGGAAGTTGCCCTGCAGCAGGTGGAAGCCGGCGCCCAGGTGATCGATATCAACATGGACGAGGGCATGCTCGATTCGAAGAAGGCCATGGTGACCTTCCTCAATCTGATTGCCGGCGAACCGGATATCTCGCGGGTACCGATCATGATCGACTCCTCCAAGTGGGAAGTGATCGAGGCCGGCCTCAAATGCATCCAGGGCAAGGGCATCGTCAACTCCATCAGCATGAAGGAAGGCGTCGAGCAGTTCATCCATCACGCCAAGCTGTGCAAGCGCTACGGCGCGGCGGTGGTGGTGATGGCGTTCGACGAAGCCGGCCAGGCCGACACCGAGGCGCGCAAGAAAGAAATCTGCAAGCGCTCCTACGACATCCTGGTCAATGAGGTGGGCTTCCCGCCGCAAGACATTATCTTCGACCCGAACATCTTCGCCGTGGCCACCGGTATCGAAGAGCACAACAACTACGCCGTGGACTTTATCAACGCCTGTGCCTATATCCGCGATGAGCTGCCCTACGCGCTGACCTCGGGCGGCGTGTCCAACGTGTCGTTCTCGTTCCGTGGCAACAACCCGGTGCGCGAGGCGATCCACTCGGTGTTCCTGCTGTATGCGATCCGCAACGGCTTGACCATGGGCATCGTCAACGCCGGCCAGTTGGAGATCTACGACCAGATCCCCACCGAGTTGCGCGACGCTGTCGAAGACGTGGTACTCAACCGCACGCCGGAAGGCACCGATGCCCTCCTCGCTATCGCCGACAAGTACAAGGGTGATGGCAGCGTCAAGGAAGCCGAGACCGAGGAATGGCGTGGCTGGGACGTCAACAAGCGCCTGGAACACGCGCTGGTCAAGGGCATCACTACCCATATCGTCGAAGACACTGAAGAGTCGCGGCTGTCCTTCGCGCGCCCGATCGAGGTGATCGAGGGCCCGTTGATGTCCGGCATGAACATCGTCGGCGACCTGTTCGGCGCCGGCAAAATGTTCCTGCCCCAGGTGGTCAAGTCCGCCCGGGTGATGAAGCAGGCCGTGGCTCACTTGATTCCGTTTATCGAACTGGAAAAAGGCGACAAGCCGGAAGCCAAGGGCAAGATCCTCATGGCCACGGTCAAGGGTGACGTGCACGATATCGGCAAGAACATTGTCGGTGTGGTACTCGGTTGCAACGGCTACGACATCGTCGACCTGGGCGTGATGGTACCGGCGGAAAAAATCCTGCAGGTGGCCAAGGAGCAGAAGTGCGACATCATCGGCCTGTCGGGGCTGATCACGCCGTCCCTGGATGAGATGGTGCACGTGGCCCGCGAAATGCAGCGCCAGGACTTCCACCTGCCATTGATGATCGGCGGCGCCACCACCTCCAAGGCGCATACGGCGGTGAAGATCGAACCCAAGTACAGCAACGATGCGGTGATCTACGTGACCGACGCCTCGCGTGCGGTGGGCGTGGCCACACAGTTGCTGTCCAAGGAACTGAAGGCCGGCTTTGTCGAGAAGACCCGCCTGGAATACATCGACGTGCGTGAGCGCACTTCGAACCGCAGCGCCCGCACCGAGCGCCTGAGCTACGCGGCGGCCATCGCCAAGAAGCCCCAGTTCGACTGGGGCACCTACACCCCGGTCAAGCCGACGTTTACCGGGGCCAAGGTGCTGGACAATATCGACCTCAAGGTCCTGGCCGAATACATCGACTGGACGCCGTTCTTTATTTCCTGGGATCTGGCCGGCAAATTCCCGCGCATCCTCACCGATGAAGTGGTGGGTGAAGCCGCCACCGCGCTGTACGCCGACGCCCAGGAGATGCTCAAGAAGCTGATCGACGAAAAACTCATCAGCGCCCGCGCGGTGTTCGGCTTCTGGCCGACCAACCAGGTGCAGGACGATGACCTGGAAGTGTACGGCGACGATGGCCAGCCGATTGCCAAGTTGCACCACCTGCGCCAGCAGATCATCAAGACCGACGGCAAGCCGAACTTCTCCCTGGCCGACTTTGTGGCGCCCAAGGACAGCGGCGTGACCGACTACATCGGCGGGTTTATCACCACCGCCGGCATCGGCGCCGAAGAGGTGGCCAAGGCCTACCAGGATGCGGGCGACGACTACAACTCGATCATGGTCAAGGCCCTGGCCGACCGCCTGGCCGAGGCCTGCGCCGAGTGGCTGCACCAGCAGGTGCGTAAGGACTACTGGGGTTACGCCAAGGACGAAGCGCTGGATAACGAGGCCCTGATCAAAGAGCAGTACAGCGGCATCCGCCCTGCCCCAGGCTACCCGGCGTGCCCGGATCACACCGAGAAGGCCCAATTGTTCCAGTTGCTGGACCCTGAGGCCCGCGAAATGCACGCTGGGCGCAGCGGTGTGTTCCTCACCGAGCACTACGCGATGTTCCCGGCAGCGGCGGTCAGCGGCTGGTACTTCGCCCACCCGCAGGCGCAGTACTTCGCCGTGGGCAAGATCGACAAGGACCAGGTGACGAGCTACACCGCACGCAAAGCGCAAGACCTGAGCGTGACCGAACGCTGGCTGGCGCCGAACCTGGGATACGACAACTAAGGGCTGCATGGGTCCCTCTGGCTAGAGGGACAAGCCCCCTCGGTGTATCTGGCAGGACTTGGTGAGGCTGTTGGGGCGGCTTTGCCGCCCAGCGCGGGGCAAGCCCGCTCGCCACAAAAAAGCCAGTGGTGGGCAGCGAGTTCCAGGGTGCTGCATAGCCCTCTGTGGCAAGGGGGCTTGTCCCCCGCTGGGCTGCGTAGCAGACCCAAAACCAGCCCCCTCGGTGTATCTGGTAGAACGTGGTGAGGGTGTTGGGGCGGCTTTGCCGCCCAGCGCGGGGCAAGCCCGCTCGCCACAAGAAAACCCAGTGGTGGCAGCGAGTTCCAGGGTGCTGCATAGACCTCTGTGGCAAGGGGGCTTGTCCCCCGCTGGGCTGCGCAGCAGACCCAAAACCAGCCCCCTCGGTGTATCTGGTAGAACGTGGTGAGGGTGTTGGGGCGGCTTTGCCGCCCAGCGCGGGGCAAGCCCGCTCGCCACAAGAAAAGCCTGTGTTGGCAGCGAGTTCCAGGGTGCTGCATAGACCTCTGTGGCAAGGGGGCTTGTCCCCCGCTGGGCTGCGCAGCAGACCCAAAACCATTCCCCTCGGTGTATCTGGTAGAACGTCGTGAGGGTGTTGGGGCGGCTTTGCCGCCCAGCGCGGGGCAAGCCCGCTCGCCACAAAAAAGCCAGTGGTGGGCAGCAGGTTGCAGGCTGCTGCATAGCCCTCTGTGGCAAGGGGGCTTGTCCCCCGCTGGGCTGCGCAGCAGACCCAAAACCATTCCCCTCGGTGTATCTGGTAGAACGTGGTGAGGGTGTTGGGGCGGCTTCGCCACCCAGCGCGGGGCAAGCCCGCTCGCCACAAGAAAAGCCTGTGTTGGCAGCGAGTTCCAGGGTGCTGCATAGCCCTCTGTGGCAAGGGGGCTTGTCCCCCGCTGGGCTGCGTAGCAGACCCAAAACCATTCCCCTCGGTGTATCTGGTAGAACTTGGTGAGGGTGTTGGGGCGGCTTTGCCGCCCAGCGCGGGGCAAGCCCGCTCGCCACAAAAAAGCCAGTGTTGGCAGCGAGTTCCAGGCTGCTGCATAGCCCTCTGTGGCAAGGGGGCTTGTCCCCCGCTGGGCTGCGCAGCAGACCCAAAACCATTCCCCTCGGTGTATCTGGTAGAACGTGGTGAGGGTGTTGGGGCGGCTTCGCCACCCAGCGCGGGGCAAGCCCGCTCGCCACAAAAAAGCCAGTGTTGGCAGCGAGTTCCAGGGTGCTGCATAGCCCTCTGTGGCAAGGGGGCTTGTCCCCCGCTGGGCTGCGCAGCAGACCCAAAACCATTCCCTCGGTGTATCTGGTAGAACTTGGTGAGGGTGTTGGGGCGGCGTTGCCGCCCAGCGCGGGGCAAGCCCGCTCGCCACAAAAAAACCAGTGCCGGGTCACGGCTTTCCTTGGCCGCTTAGAGGTTCAGCGCCTGTCGCTCCTGCCGGGTCAGGCGGATCGCCAGGGCCGTGCGCTGCTCCTTGCTCCAGGTTCCCAACTCAGCATAGTCGCGCAAGTAGTCCGAACCATTGTCGGGATAGCGCTCTTCCAAGGCTTCGGCCTTTTGCTCCACCTCCTGGGCCAACGCCGAAAAATCAGCGGCGTACTTCTGCTTCAGGTAATTGAGCCAATACTCCAGCCCCACCAGCTTTTCCTCGAACGTCGAGGTGCACTCACGTTCCAGCACCGCGGCAAAGGCGCTGTCCAGATCGGCCGTGGTCACTTCCGATAACTCGCTGTACAGCATGCTCAACGGTTGCCGCGGCAGCTCCAGACGCTGGGCAAGACCGATGCGCAAGGCCAGGCGAATCTCTGCTGGGTCAATGTCCTCGCGGCTTTCGATAGTGGCCTGGGCAATCTCTTCCACAGCCTCCAGGCGCAGCATGCTGCGGGCAAATTTCAACAGTGTGGCCCCGTCCTGTCCCTTTTCAGCAAGGGTCAGTGCATCGAACTCCAGGGCACGGGTTTCCAGCTCATTGAACATCAGGATGCGGCCATCCCCACAGGTCACCTCGGGCATCAGCGCCGTGGCCCGGGCAAACAGATCGCGGCGCAGGGACGGTTTTTTATCCATCGCCTCCAGCAGCGCCCACACCCGTTGCGTCAGGTCCGCTGGCGTCTCAAGAAAGTCCTCGGTATTGCGTAATTGCGAGAGCGTGAAGAAAAAGTCGCCACTGCCTTCCTGGGCGAACAGTTGCTGCCACAGCCGGTGCTTTGACGAATACGGCGCGACACCGCCAAACCAGCGAGCTTTCTGCTCCTGGGGCGTTTCGATGTCGGGATGATTGAGGGAGTAATCCGGGGAGTCGAAAGCAGCCAGTTCGTCGCGTTCCTGATAGCTGCGGATCATGGCGTCGAGTTGCTCGGTGGAAAAGCCCAGGCCGTTGCCGGTCTGGGCTAGATAGACCTGTAGGCGCTCACAGGCAGCTTGCTCAAGGCGGTTGCCTGACAAACTGGTCCCCGCCAGCAGTTGCCGATACTGGAGTGCGAGTGCCGCCTCCGGCAGGTTCTCGATCCAGTTGTCTTGCAAGTTCAGGCTGCGTAGGTGTCGCAGTTCCAGGACCGCCATGGGCCAATCGTCCAGCAGGTTGTGCTGCAGATACAGCGTATTCAGCCGGGCCAGGCCGCCCAGTTCCACCTCGGTCAACAGGTTCTCGCTCAAGTCCAGCCACTCCAGTTCGCCCAGGGCCGACAGTGGCGCCGTGGCCTGCAGTTCATTGTTGGCCATATCCAGGTGTCGCAGCCCCCGAAACTCAGCGATGGCATCGGGTATGGCGCGCAAGCCGTTGTGGCTCAGGGTCAATTTACGCACATGGGTAAAGGCCCGCAGAAACCCATTGGAGCCCTGGGCGGTAAGCCGGATTCGGCTCAGGTTCAGTTCGCTGACATGCGCAAAATAGTCAGGCAACGTGGGCAGATCCCCCAACGAGAGCTGGGAAAAGTCCAGCAATTGCACGCCGTCCAGCCCAGGTGCGGGCGGTGTGGCGCGCAGGGTGTGCCGCCAACTCTCCAACAGGCGATCCGCCGCCCGGCGGCGATCCAGGGCACTGACCCAACTGCCGTCCAAATAGCCGTGAACATCCATCCAGTCGTTGAGCAGCGACACCCATTGCGCGTATTGCGCTTCCCATTCATCCAGGCGGGCGTGGACCTGCTGCGCATCCAGGCCATGGCTGTGCAGCTCGTCTATGCGAGCCGCCGCCTGCAGGTCATCCAGGGCTGGGGCCAGCCGTTGCAAGCGGGCGCTTGGCGCTAACTGCACCGCGTCGGCAGCGGACGCCGTGGGCAGCGCCGCCAGCAGCTCAGGACGGCGCAAGGCATCTTCGGGAAAATATTCGGGCTTGCCCCCCGTCAGCCCCTGGGCAAGAAGGTCGCGGGGGATACCCAGGGGGTTTTCCAGCCGGGTTGCTGGGTACCGGCGCGCAAAAAGCCGCGCCTCGGCACGCGTCGCCATGTCGAGGCGGCAACCCCGCAGGTGGGTGTTGAGCAACAAGGGGTCATGCCCGCTCAAAGCCGCCTCGGGGATACCGGTCACGGCGCTGTAACTCAGATCCAGACGTTGTAACGACGGCAGTTCCAGCACCCCTTGCGGCCACTCGTCGAGCGCACTGTGGCTCAGGTCCAGAGTGTGCAGGTCATGCAGGGCACTGACATCCAGGCTGCGGATCGGGTTATACGGTAAGCGCAGCGACACTAACCCCGTCAGTTGGCTGACCTGCGCCTGTATCGTCGGGCTGACGACCAGCCAGTTATGGGAAAGGTCCAAATGGCGCAGGGATGGGCATTGCACAAGCGCTGACGGCAGTTCGATCAGGTTGTTTCGGGCCAGGCTCAATGTGTCGAGATGGGGGAATTGACCGATCCAGCCATTGATGCCTTCCACTGAGACGCCTATATCACTCAGGTCCAGGCTGCGCACATGGCTGAACCCAGGGGCAGGCAACCGTGGCAAATCGACCAGTCTGGCGCCGGACAGATCCAGGTGCGCGCCCATGGCAGGCAACTCGCCGTCGGTCACCAAGCGCGGCGGCAGCCCGTGGCGCCAACAATCGAGGATTTTTTCAGTCGCCACCTGACGCTCGACCTCCACTCTACCGACACTGGACTCGTGATCCGACCATTGCTCCAGCACCTCGAACAACTCGCGGTATTCCTTGCGCAAGGTATTGACCCGATCCAAGCGTTGACGCGCGCTCAGGCCCTGGGCCCTGAACCCGGCGAGGACTTTATCGGCAAAGCCCTGGTCGCCATCTTTCAAGCCGGACAAGGCCCCCTCGCAATAGGTTTGCACCAGGCGCTGTTCATCCACCAGGTGGGCCGGGTTGTCATGCAGGTGCTCATACACCCTCATGAAATCCTGGGGTTCGTATTCCGACCAATTCATGTGCAGGCCCCGCCACAGGCGATGGTGCCCGGCAAACATTTCGGGCGGCACGTTCCGCAGCGGCGTGCCTGTGAAATCCACAAACTCCAGGTGCTCAAGTGCCAATAGCCCTTGAGGCCAGGCAGACAGCGTGCCGGATACGCTCAAGCGGCGTAATGAGGTCAGGCCACTGAGGTCCAGGGCCGGCAAGCTACCGACCAGGGACAGTTGCTGGAGGCCGGTCATGCGCTCAAGGGGCTGTAGCGCTTGCGGGGTGTAGGTCAGTTCCGGACCAGTGATCGACACGGCCGTGAGGCCTGAAACATCCGCCAGTCGCTGGGTCACGGCCTCGAGTTGCTCGGGGCTCACGTACAACTCCAATTGCTGCACACGGGGAAACGGTCGCAGTAGTTGTGTTGGCTCTTCGGCCAGCAAGCGCGCCCCCGACAAGTTCAGGGTCTGCACATGGGAAAAGTCCGCCTCCCACTCAGGCAGCACCTGATCCGCGCGCATATTCAATGTGGCGTGGGGAGCGCGTTCCCGATCCAGGCCCTGGCGCCAACAGTCAATGACATCGTTCACGGCGGGCAGGCGCGACGCATCATCCCCTGCCCATTGCTCCAGCGTCGCGCGCAAGGTCGTCAATTCGCGCTGGCGGTTGGCAAACAACAGGGCGATTTTCCGCTCGCTTTCGCCGTCGCGACGGCGGGCCTCGATGAACCCCAGGACCTCATCGTCCGCCAAGTTCGGATAGACACCCCGAGCCAGGACAATCAAATACTCATCCATGCCCAGCAGCGGGCCGCGACCGGACAACGCATAGCCCAGGCGCCCGCGCTGCAGGCGTAGCGAAGGCCGGGACCTGGGGGCACGCAGCTTCAGAATCTGCTCGGCGACGATCTGCCGATGTGCCCTGGCGTAAGTCGCCAACAGCGTCTGCAAGTCCGTGCCCTGCCCCGTCAGCGCCAACGCCTGGCGGGTGTCATCGGGCAGCGCAGCAAGGATCGACGGGAACAAGTTACGCCCTGGGGCGTCGGCGCTATTGAGCACGTTGCCTGCGGCATCAAAGGCCTGGAAGTGAACGCCGTGCTTGACCAGGTAGCGGCGCACGGCGGCGTCGGCATCCCCGATGCTGTCCACCAGGGGCCCGCGATGACTGTCCAGGCGCAGCTCAAGACGCAGGCCCTGGGGCCAACCCGACAGGCGCTCCAGGCCATGCAAGGCCAAGCGGTCGCTGTCAGGGCTGGCAAGCCGTTCGCGATGCAGCCCACTGATCGCACGGCTCACCCGGCTCTGTTGCACCGCGGTACGGGCCAGGTGATCAAGACGGGCACTGGCCCGGGCGTGGTGGTGCAGGTTGGTCAGTTCCTGCGGGCTGGCGTGGTTCAGCACCTCACTGCGGGCGCGGTGGGACAGCGAGGGAAACCGGCGCGCCAGCAACCCTGTATCGGCGGGGTGCGGCCCCTTGGCGCGCAGCAGGGCGTCAAACAGCGCCTGTTGCCTGTGCAGGGCATGCTCGGCGAGGCGCTCATTGAAGCGCTGCGCCCTGGTCAGCTCGCCTGTATTTGACGCAGTGCCTAACAGAGCGGCCGTTTCCTGCTCGTCCAGGCCCGCCAGCACCGCTTGGGCGAGCCTGCCTTGCAGCAGGTCGGCACGGGTGATTTTCAGGGTGGGCCGAAGGTCGTCGGCTGACGCCGGACTGCCATAACGCACAGAGCGGCCAGTGGGCTTCGGCGCAGTGACGGTGGGGCCGCCCCACTCATCGCTCAGGGGCACGCCATGGAGGTTTCGACGGTCAGGCGTGCCGAGCAGGTAACGCGCCTGTGCTTCGCCCAAATCTGACAACGACTGCCGCTCTTCAACGGTAGGAAGATCTACAACAGCCTGTTCAAACACTTCCACCACCCGCCCCCGTGGCCAGCCGCGCATTTCAAGCGCAAGGGGCACGGCGTAGGTATCGCGGCTGTCCAACCCGTCACCACGGCGCAGCCGGCCAATCAGCGCTTCGACCTCCTGATCGACCTGGAACTGCTCCAGGGTATCGGCCAGCGCCGCAGGTACTGGCAAACCATCCATGTGTACCTTGCGCAACACGTCGTCATCAACGCCGCTGACCTCGCCAATAACCCTCAAGGTCTCATCCGCGAAGCTATCAGTGATGTGCCCCAGGCGCCGCAGCAAGGTCAGGCGGTCCCACGCCAGGGGCGACTCATGACGATGGCGCCAGGCGCCCAGCCCGTTGTGTTCGAGGACCGGCTGATAGGCCATGGGGTCATGGGGATGTTGGATGCGCCATTTTTTCAGCTGCGGGTCAAAGGCCTTCTCGTAGACGCCGTTATCGATACGCACGTAATGCCGGTTGCCGACCGTGTATTGCCCCAAGGCATTGGGCGTGCTCCCGGCAACAAGGCTGTCGGCCTGCTTGTAGGGGCCCAGGTCAGGTTTCCACAGGCGTACCTTGGCGTTGGGTAACTGCACCGGCACCAGGCCCTCGATTACCGGCTCAGGCCTGAGCCGACTCAAAGCGGCACCACTCGCCGCCGTCAGCCCGATCAAGGCCAGGTTTTGCGCCAGATCAATGATATGCGCCTTGGCGGCCTTGCGGTCGCCTTCACTCCACTCCTGCGCCGCCTCGATCACCTCGCTCAACAGTTGCTCGACCATCACCGCCATCATGACCTCCCCCAGCACCGGCACGAACCCCGCAACCGCGCTGAGCCCGAACAGCCCCACATTCAACAGCGTCGCCAGTTTGCGTTTGCGCACCCTGGCATCGACATCGACCGTGGGCACCGCACGACTGGCTGCATCAGCGATGCATTTTTGCCGGTGCTGTTCATACAAATAGCTCCACAGATCGACCTTGTCGCTGCCATGCACCTGGCCTTTTAACGCCAGCGCTATAGGTGCCAGATGAGGCTGCGGGTTCGGGACCTGCGGCGCTAACGGCATGGCCGGCAGATTGTTCACGGTGAATGGCGTCAGTTTGCTGATCAGTTCGTATGTCTGCTCAAGACCCGCAAAGTTAGAACCGATTTTTTCCAGCAAGGTCGCATCGGCAGCATCCTCGGTGAACTCGCTGAAATAGTGAGGGCGATCGGCGTCGTCAACGAACTGACTGAAGAACCGTTGGTAATCCGTCGGGCGGGTCACGCGGGTTGACGCCGAGCCCGGCGTGATCAGGCGCTGCGTGAGGGTTTCCAGCATCTGCGTGAGGGAGGCGTAGCGCTTGAGCGGGGTATAGGGGTCGTGGGGGATGTACAAGATAGGGAAATGGGCGCGGGCGTGATCGAAAGCCAGAAACAACACGCACCCAGTCATGCGCAGCTTCATCAGGCCCAGGTCGCAGATCCATACCGGTTGGCCGCCACTGCGCGGTGAACGCTCGCCATCGATCACCGACAGCAGCATGTTGTAGTCGTCGTGGGTTATGTCCTTGCCCACCAGGGCCAGTTCGGCGGCCGCCCTCATCGCCGTCTTTTGACTGGCAATGAACTGTTGGCGCAGGGTTGTCTCGACTGCGGCATCGCTGGGGTTGAAGAATTTACTGATGTAACTGCGGTACTGGCCACCGAGGTCCAGGGTCCGGCACATGGTCATGAACTGATGGACTTCAAGGCCTCGCATGCGCAACGGCAACAAGGAATGTTGGGGTGATACACCACGCGTCGGTACTTGCCACTTGAAACCCGATGACGGGTGAAACGCACCCTGCTCGCACTCGGCTTCCTCAAAGTTATGCAGCGCCGCTTGCAGCAGTTCCAGTTTCAGAAAGTCATAGGCCAGCGTGTCCACGTTGAAGTGAGTCACTTGCAGTGATTTGCGCAGGCTCAGCCAGGTTTCGATCCGCGGGGCCAGCGTCACGCCGAACTGGTCTTTGAGGGCGTTGACCAGCAGCGGCCGGGCAAAGGTCTCTATGTCCTGCAGGGCTGACATCGTCTTGTCCAGGGCAGTCTGCGCGGTGAAGCTGGCGACAATGCAGTCGCGCACTCGCTGGCGTTGCTCGGGGGGCGCGCGCCGGTAGGCGGGCGGCACAGGCGCATCGCTGCGCTTGAGTGCCTCGCGGCGTGGGGAGGTGGCGTCGATCAGCCATTGCGGCGTACGTGTCTTCAACAACCGCCCGTGGATGCTGGGGGTCGGGGGCAATACAGGAGAGTCGGTCATGGTGCGGCTCCAGGAAAAGCCACAGCACACCACGCCCACTGGAAATCGCGGCGGTAACTACGTCTGCACATTCCCGGGGGGTTGGCTATTCTCTGTGAAGTCGCCCACGTACCCACCCCAGCAGGAGGACCTATGGATGCCCCCGACAACAAACCGCCGACCTTCTGGCAGATGCTGCATAGCGTGATGGCCGCCGCGTTCGGCGTACAGAGCGGGAAAAACCGCGCCCGGGACTTTACCCATGGCAAGCCCAGTCATTTTGTGGTGCTGGGGATTGTGTTTACCGTGCTGTTTGCCCTGACCCTGTTTGCCATCGTCAAGCTGGTGGTGCATCTGGCCGGGGTCTAGGGGTTCAGTGCAGCACGCTCTGCATGCTGAAGGGATACTGATAGGCCGCAGGCTTGCCCTGGGCCGACAGCGCGCGAAAGTCCACGCCCTCGCCCTCGCGGCCCGCCCTGTCGAGCAAGCGTTGGGCCTGTGGCTCGGCGATCACCTGAAACAGCTTCACCTGGCGCTCGCGCCCGCCATGGCGCTGGATATCCACGCCCCGTGCATCATCATGCAGCAGCACCATCGCCCAGCCACCGACCGTGAAATGCCCGGCGACCAGGGCGCTGAGCTGCCCGTCGAGCCGCGCTCGCAGGACGTCGGGCGAGCTGTTGACCGCGCTGAACAATACGTCCTTGCCGGGCGTGCGCCCACTGGCCTTGAGCGCCTGCATTGCGCCCAGGGCCATTTCATCATTGGCCGACCAGACGAGCGCGGTGCGCGGGTAGCGCTTGAACATTTGGATGGCCTGTTCAAACGCGCGCTCCCGCTTCCACTCGCCGTAGACCAGTTGGCGCAGATGCACTTGGGGGTGTTCGCGCAGGGCACGCTGCAGGCCCTGTTCACGCAGTTGCGCGGTGGGGGTGTTCTTGGCGCCGGAAAACGCCAGCACGTCGAGGGTCGTGCCCGCCGGGACCGGGCCGTATTGGCGCAATAACTCCGTGAACATCAGGTAGCCGCCCTCCTCGTCATTGGCGACCATGCTGCCCAGCAGGTTGGGGTATTTGCCCGCGTCGAGCAATTGCGCCTGGTCCGGCGTCAGCGCGTTGTTGACGATCAATAACTTGACCGTGCTGCCCTGGGCCATGCGCAGGATCTGCGGGGCAATGTATTGCTCGTTGACCAGCACCAGGTAATCCGGGCGCTGCGGCCCCTGCAATGCTTCGCGGGCCTGCTGCAGGGTATTTTGCGGATCACGCTCTGAATAGCGCACACGCAAATCCAGGCCGAGGTCCTTGGCCGCAGCCTGCATGAATTGCGCGTAACTGACCCAGAAGGCTTCAGTGGACATTCCAGGGTTGAGAAACACCACTGACGTGGCATGGGCCATCGCCCCGAACGTCATTCCCACCCACCACACGCACCCGCAGAGAACCTTCAACATTACAGCCCGAACCCCGGAAATTGACCGATCATGATAATGGCAACGAGCCTTTTGATCTTGGCTATTTACCGGCAGATCGGACAGCTTCGCAGGGATCAGCGCCGGTTATTGATGGCTGACCCAGAACACGGCGGTTGAAACCACCAGGATAATCAGAAACAGAATCGCCCAGGCGTCCACGGTACTGTCGGTTTTACGGGCTTTGATTGGATTGCTCATCGCATCGCCTCTTGTCGGTTTTATAGGTGATTGCACTAAGACTCGACCACAGTAAAGTCGATGATTGCCCTTATGACAAATGGGGGTATCGCGATAAACGTTCTCATTAGTCGATTTGGTTCTTTGCATATACTAAAACATCACTTTTGCGCATAAACGCAAGCTGGTATCGTGCGCCGGCTCCGTTGGGAGTGCGCGGCCGTGCGCGCAGATTTGCCGAGAACAGGACCTATATGTACGTATACGACGAATACGATCAGCGCATCATCGAGGACCGCGTCAAGCAGTTCCGTGATCAGACCCGACGCTATCTGGCAGGTGAACTGAGCGAAGAAGAGTTCCGCCCTCTGCGCCTGCAAAATGGCCTTTATGTTCAGCGCTTTGCGCCGATGCTGCGGGTGGCCGTGCCTTACGGCCAGTTGACCTCGCGCCAGACGCGCATGATGGCCAAGATTGCCCGCGACTTCGACAAGGGCTACGCCCACATCAGTACCCGCCAGAACGTACAGTTCAACTGGCCGGCCCTGGAAGACGTGCCAGACATCCTGGCTGAATTGGCCACCGTGCAGATGCACGCCATTCAGACCAGCGGTAACTGCTTGCGCAACGTGACCACCGACCAGTTCGCCGGCGTTGCCGCCGATGAAGTGATCGACCCGCGTCCGTGGTGCGAGATTGTTCGTCAGTGGACTACGTTCCACCCAGAATTTGCCTATCTGCCGCGCAAGTTCAAGATCGCCATCAACGGCTCGACTTCCGACCGCGCCGCGATCGAAGTCCACGATATCGGCCTGGAACCGGTGTACAACGCCGCCGGCGAACTGGGCTTCCGCGTCCTGGTGGGTGGCGGCCTCGGTCGTACCCCGGTAGTTGGCGCGTTCATCAATGAATTCCTGCCCTGGCAAGACCTGTTGAGCTACCTCGACGCCATCCTGCGTGTGTACAACCGCTATGGCCGTCGTGACAACAAGTACAAGGCGCGCATCAAGATCCTGGTCAAGGCCCTCACTCCAGAGGTATTTGCCCAGAAGGTCGATGCCGAGATGGAACACCTGCGCGGGGGCCAGACCACCCTGACCGAAGCCGAAGTGCATCGCGTGGCCAAGCACTTCGTCGACCCGGACTACAAGGCCCTGGGCAACCAGGACGCCGAGCTGACCGCACTCGACCAGCAGCACCCCGGCTTTGCCCGCTGGCGGACCCGCAACACCCTGGCGCACAAGCAGCCGGGCTATGTGGCGGTGACCTTGTCACTCAAGCCCACCGGCGTTGCGCCTGGGGATATCACCGACAAGCAACTGGACGCCGTCGCCGACCTGGCCGACCGCTACAGCTTTGGCCAACTGCGCACCTCCCACGAGCAGAACATCATCCTTGCGGACGTTGAGCAGAGCCAACTGTTCACCCTGTGGGGCGAACTGCGCGAAGGCGGTTTCGCTACGCCGAACATCGGCCTGTTGACCGATATCATCTGCTGCCCGGGCGGCGACTTCTGCTCCCTGGCCAACGCCAAGTCAATTCCCATTGCCGAGTCGATCCAACGCCGTTTCGACGACCTGGACTACCTGTTCGACATCGGCGAGCTGGACTTGAACATCTCTGGCTGCATGAACGCCTGTGGTCACCACCACGTTGGCCATATCGGCATCCTGGGGGTGGACAAGAAAGGCGAAGAATTCTACCAAGTGTCCCTGGGTGGCAGCGCCAGCCGTGATGCGAGCCTGGGCAAGATCCTCGGCCCATCCTTCGCCCAGGAAGCCATGCCCGAGGTGATCGGCAAGCTGATCGACGTCTACGTCGAACAGCGCACCGAAGATGAGCGCTTCATCGACACCTACCAGCGCATCGGCATTGACCTGTTCAAGGAGCGCGTCTATGCAGCGAATCATTAAGAACAACGAAGTCGTCGACGAAACCTGGCACCTGCTGCCCAAGGACGCGACGTTCGATGGCATCTCCAACTGCGACGACCTGATCGTACCGTTGGCCCTGTGGCGTGAGCATGGCCACGCCCTCAAGGCCCGCGATGGCGGCCTGGGTGTGTGGCTGGACGCCGATGAAGAAGCCGAAGAAATCGGTGATGACGTGCAGCACTTCCAGGTCATCGCGCTGAACTTCCCGGCCTTCACCGACGGGCGCAACTACTCCAACGCGCGCCTGCTGCGTGACCGCTATGGTTATAAAGGCGAACTGCGGGCGATTGGCGATGTGCTGCGTGATCAGCTGTTCTACCTGCACCGCTGCGGTTTCGATGCCTACGCCTTGCGCGCCGACAAAGACCCGTACGAAGCGCTGGAAAGCCTCAAGGACTTCTCGGTGACGTACCAGGCCGCAACCGACGAACCGCTGCCGCTGTTCCGTCGTCGCTAAGCCCTGCCGGGAAACAAAAAAACCGAAACTTGGCGTCGCAGGTTTCGGTTTTTTTATGGGCTCCGAGAGGCGCCGTTGTGTACGTCAGCCCTTGTGCTGTGCGACCCAATGGCCATAGGCATCGATAAACGCTTGCAGGAACGGTTTGGTTTTCTCCGACAGTTTGCCCGACTCATCGAACGCACTGCCCGCGCCTCCCAGGTAGGCTTCCGGCTGCTGCATGCAAGGCACATTCAGAAACACCAGGGACTGGCGCAAATGATGATTGGCGCCGAAGCCTCCAATGGCCCCCGGCGAAACACTGATGACCGCCCCCGGCTTGCCGTTCCAGGCGCTCTGGCCGTAGGGGCGCGAGCCGACATCAATGGCATTTTTCAGGGCTGCCGGCACCGAACGATTGTATTCAGGGGTGACGAACAGCACTCCATCGGCCGCCGCCACCTGCTGACGGAACGTGGTGTAGGCCGCAGGTGGCGTTGCACCATCAAGGTCTTCGTTATAGAGCGCCAATTCGCCGATTTCGACGATGTTGAGCTTGAGATTGGCCGGCGCCAACTGTGCCAATGCCAAGGCGACCTTGCGGTTGATCGACTCTTTTCTCAAGCTGCCGACCAGTACGGCAATCGTATAGACCTTGCTCATGGGGCTTTCCCGACATCTGACTAAAGGAACCTGTAGTTATAGAGCCTTCGCCGGCCTATCACCAGCAGGTTTTGCTCAATCAGCAGCGGTTTGGCCCCATCGCTGGCCCGTAGGAAAAATAAGCGGAACATCAACGAATAGTATTTTTTTGATGTAGGTAAACTACCCGCCTTAATGACGGTCTACAGAACCGCAAATCGGTGTTTTTCTCCAGAGGTTCTAAGCAGATGGCAGCAGTACTTGTCGGACAATTCCATGCTCGTGACGCGGAAGGTCGCGTTTATTCCGTGCATGAATTCCAGGAGTCCACCTCGTCAGGCGACGGTTCAGAACCGGTAATTTCCTACAAGCTGGCGATTGGCGACCGGGTCAACAAGGTCGATGAGAACACCTTCGTTTTGGTTCAGTCGCAGGTATCCCTGACCCGCGAGCCTGAAAACATGCCTGTTTGACAAGGCTGTGCCTCCAGGCAGAAGTCATATGAGCGGACTTGGGTTAGGATTCACCCGGTGAATCCCTTACCTGCTGAACATGGACTTCATGCATGCGTTTACGTCATATCGAAGTGATTCAAGCCATTTTGCAGACCGGACACCTCGGCACGGCCGCCGAATGGTTGCAACTGGCTGTGTCCGATGTGGACGCTACCCTGAGGGACGCTGAACAACAGTTGGGCTTCATGCTGTTTGCCAGCGTCCGCGGGCGGTTGCAGGCCACCCGTGAAACCCTGGCCATGCAGGCGCAGATCGCCCACCTTTACGAAGCACTGGAACCCATACAGCGCCTGGCCAGCAGCCTCAAGCACCATCATGCCCCGCCGCTGCGCACGCTCTGTACCCCGCCTTTGGCCAACCAGCTATTGCCGCAAAGCATCGCGCTGTTGCGCCGCCGCTTCCAGGACACGCCCTGCAACCTGTCCAGCCAACCGACACGCGACATCGTCAGGAGCCTGCTGCTGCACGAGGCGGACCTGGGGCTGAGCCTGCATGACCCCGAACACCCGCAAATCACCAGTACCCTGTTGGGCCAGGGCAAGCTGCAGTTGCTGGCGCCCCATGGCTGGCTCAAGCCACGGCAAAAATACATCGCCCTGCAAGAACTGGCCGGCCAGGCAATGATCGGCCTGGAGGGGCAAGACCCGTTGAGTCAGTTGCTGGACAGCAAGCTACAAGCGCTGCGGCCGTTGCCGGTGATCCAGACACGGGTGCAGACCTACCAGATGATGCGCAGCATGGTCGAAGCTGGCGAAGGGTTGGCAGTGGTCGACCCCTTCACCGCCAGTGGCGCACGGGAAGCCGGGCTGGATACTTGCCCATTGTCACCACCGATCCTGGTGAGTTTGTACGGGTTGACGGTCAAGGACAGCAACCCGAGCCCTGCGCTGAATGCGTTGCTGGAGATTGTCACGCAGAAGGCACAGGCCCTGCTGTCCCCGATCAACTAGGTCAGAGGGCTTATTGTGGAGTTGTGAAGCCAGTTGCGGGAGCCAGTTGTGGCGAGGGGGCTTGTCCCCCGCTGGGCTGCGACAGCAGCCCCAAAATCGGCCACCACGGTGTACCTGGCACAACGTTGTGAGGCTACGGGGGCGGCTTTGCCACCCAGCGCGGGGCAAGCCCGCTCGCCACAAAATGCCAGCGGTGGGCAGCAGGTTTCAGGCTGCTGCATAGCCCCCTCTCCACAAAAAGCGCCATAAAAGACCCATAGCCACCACCTGCCCCTGGTCAGTGGAACAGCCGATACCAGAAAATCGCCACCTCACGGGTCTGCGGATCAATCCCGCGATAGCGCAGGTGGTCGATGCCGCCCATCACATAGCCGCTGCGTTCGTACAGCCGGCACGCCCCCAGATTATTGTTCTGCGTCTCCAGCATCATCCCCGGCAGGTTTTTCTTGCGGCTCCAGAATTGCGCAACATCAAGCAAAGCCTTGGCCACGCCATGCCGACGGGCCGGGAGCACCACCGCCAGTTCATCGACATGGGCAAAGCCGTTCCAATTGGTACTGACAACAATATGCCCAACCGGCCGATCATCCAGGTACGCCATGAATACCGCACTGTCGGTGGCATTGCGGTAACTGGCGAACTCCTCGGGATCGATGCCGTAGCATTTGCGGTACGGCAATATCTGCTCCACCGCCCACTGGTCAACAGGCTTGCCCAACTCCGGCGTGCCATACGTGCACACCTCGAAGCTGAAATCATTACCCCACACGTAGGCGTCAAATCCCTCGTCGGCGACTCGCACACTGAGCCCCGGGTACTTCGGATTCATTACAGCTTGCATAACCATCCTTAACACTTGATGCAATCGACGGTGTAACAACGACCGTTGCCGTCGTCTTCGTGTTGTAAGCCATGCACATCGGCGACAAACCCAGGGAAACTGCTATCAAACTCCCGGGCGAAGGCCAGGTAGTCGATGATCGAGCGCGTCGATTCGGTAAAGCGCTCCCCCGGCATGATCAGCGGAATGCCGGGCGGATAAGGCACCAGCATCACGGCAGCGATACGCCCTGGCAAGGCGTCGATGGACACCGCCTCGACTTCGCCGCGCACCAACTGGTCATAGGCATCGGCCGGTTTCATGGCAATCTCCGGCAGCACCGTGTACATGCGTTTGAGGTGTTTGGCCGTGGCATTGCTGCGATAGCAGCCGTGCAACTGGTCGCACAAGTCCTGCAAACCCATGCCCTGGTAGCGCGCCGGGCCTTGCTGGAACACCGACGGCAGGCAACTGGCCAGGCCGGCATTGGCGTCGTAACTGCGCTTGAACTCCAACAATTCGGTGAGCAGGGTACTCCACTTGCCTTTGGTAATGCCCATGGAGAACAGCACCAGGAACGAATACAGCCCGGTTTTTTCCACCACCAGGCCGCGCTCCCAGAGGAATTTGCTGACCACCGCCGCCGGAATTCCGCAATCGCTCAACGCGCCACCCGCGGTCAGGCCGGGCATGACCAGCGTGACCTTGATCGGGTCGAGCAATACATAGTCCTCGGCAATATCGCCAAAACCATGCCAATCAGCCTCGGGCTGCAGCAACCAGTCAGCTGTCGCCACCCGGTCTATGCCTGCCACCGAAGGCGGTTGCCAGATGGAAAACCACCAATCATCGGCGGCGATATGCTGGCGCAAATTGGCCAGGGCCCGGCGAAAGCTCAAGGCCTCATCGAACATTTCCTGAAGCAACGAACGCCCAGCGGGCCCTTCCATCATGGCCGACGCCACGTCCAGCGAGGCGATGATGCTGTACTGCGGCGAGGTGGAGATGTGCATCATGAACGCCTCATTGAAGCGATCACGATCCAGCTGCCGAGCCCCGCCGTCCTGGACATGAATCATCGAGGCCTGGCTGAACGCGGCCAGCAGCTTGTGGGTCGAGTGCGTGGTGAAGACCAGCGGGCTGTCGGGCGTGCGCGAGGTCCCCATGCCATAGCGCCCGGCGAAAAACTCGTGGAAGGCCGCGTAGGCGTACCAGGCCTCGTCGAAGTGCAGCACTTCGACACTGTTGCCCAATTGCTGCTTGATCAGCTCGGCGTTGTAACACAACCCGTCATAGGTCGAGTTGGTCACCACGGCCAACTTGACCTTGGGTTCGCGGCCACGGGTCAACGGGCTGGCCTCGATCTTCGCGCGAATCGATTCGCGGCTGAACTCAGTCAGTGGGATGGGGCCGATGATCCCCAGTTCATTGCGCTCCGGGCACAAGTACAGTGGGATCGCCCCAGTCATGATGATCGAGTGCAATACCGACTTGTGGCAGTTGCGGTCCACCAGCACTAGGTCATCGCGCCCGACCATAGAGTGCCAGACGATCTTGTTGGCCGTGGAGGTGCCGTTGATCACAAAAAAGGTATGGTCGGCGCCAAAGTTACGCGCCGCGCGGGCTTCGGCTTCAGCCAAGGGGCCGGTGTGATCCAGCAGCGAACCCAGCTCCGGCACTGACACCGACAAGTCCGAGCGCAGGGTGTTTTCCCCGAAAAACTGATGAAACGCCTGCCCCACCGGGCTTTTACGATAGGCAACGCCGCCGCCGTGACCGGGGGTATGCCAGGAATAATTGGAGTCGGCGGTGTGTTGTACCAGGGCCTTGAAGAAGGGCGGCAACAGGCCATCGAGATAGGTACGCGCCGCGCGGGCCACCTGCCTGGCCAGGAACGGCACCGTGTCTTCGAACAGATAGAGAATGCCGCGCAGTTGGTTGAGCTCGCTCATGGCATCGGCCGGGGCGTTTTCCAGGGTGACTTGCTCGCCCAGGGCAAAGATCGGCAGGTTAGGTGCACGCAGGCGCGCCAGGCGGATCAGTTCCACCATGTTCTGCAGCAAATGGGTATTTTCCCCGGCGCCTTCGGCGGCGATCAGCATGCACGCCAGGCCATGGTGGGTCGAGGCCACCAAGCGGCCCTCGGCGTAATCCATGGCGGAAAAGATGCTGAAACCCTCTTGCTCCAACTCCCGGGCGATCCCCCGGACCCGATCACCGGCGACGGTGTCGGCCTTGATGTCGCGATGCACGATCAGGATGGGGAACTTCAGGTCTTTGTACATGAGGGCTTGGCGTCCTGAGGGCGATGTACTCAGGGTAGAAGCTGGGAGCGAATGTGGCGAATGAAGATAATAAGTAATGTAGGAATGGGCGTGTGTGGGCTTGCCCGCGATGGCGGTGGGTCAGTAACGAATGCGCTGACTGTCACACCGCAATCGCGGGCAAGCCCGCTCCCACATTTTTGACCGCGATTATTGCTGGGTCAGTTGGGTCCACAACGCCGGCGCACCCGCCGATTTGGCGATCGCCTCCAGGCGTGCCGCGTGCTCGGCCATGTCCTGCTCGCTGGCGCGGATGATCGCGGTGGGCTTACGGTCAGCCGGCAGGCGGCGGATTTCCGAAGGTCGGTTGCCCGAGCCTTCTGCCGAGCCGTTGCCATCGGAGGCGTTGCCGGCCAGGGACAGGCTGGTCTGCCCACCGGTCATGGTCAGGTAGACGTCCGCCAGAATCTCGGAGTCGAGCAAGGCGCCGTGCAGTTCACGGCCGGAGTTGTCGACGCCATAGCGCTTGCACAAGGCGTCGAGGCTGTTGCGCTGGCCCGGATGGCGCTCGCGGGCCATCATCAGGGTATCGAGGATCGAGCAGTGACGGGTGATGTCCGCGCGATCCGTCTGGCCCATCAGGGCGAATTCGTTGTTGATGAAGCCAACGTCGAACGCCGCGTTGTGGATGATCAACTGCGCGCCGTTGATGAACTCGAAAAACTCATCGGCAACTTCCGCAAAGCGCGGTTTGCCCACCAGGAATTCGTTGGTGATGCCGTGGACGCCAATGGCGCCTTCGTCACTTTCCCGGTCCGGTTGCAGGTACACGTGGAAATGGCGACCCGTGAGGCGACGGCCCATCAGTTCGACACAGCCGATTTCAATGATCCGGTGGCCATCGGTCACCGGCATGCCGGTGGTTTCGGTATCGAGTACAACAGATCGGATGGCCATCAGGGTTCAGCTCTCAACGGTGTGTGTATTTCAAGGGGCGGGATATTAACACGCTCTATACCCGACGCGCCCCATGGCGGAGCGCCATGCCCCCTCGCCCAACAGTTTTTAACAAGGTTTAGCAAAGCTTGCGCAGTTTGCCATCACGCCCTTTGGTAGCCTGCGCCGCTCTTTACTATGCGTAAAAACTACCCATGTCCACACCAAACTACCTGCTCGCCCTGTGCCTGATCAGTGCCGCCAATGCCCAGGCCACCAGCTTTGTGATGACCACGGATGCCCTGGTCAGCCTGTCGATGAGTGCTACCAAGGGCACCAGCAGCAGTTTCAAGGATGACAAAATCGTATTGGCGGCAAAGGACGATGCGGCGGCTTACGTCGCAAGCGGGGGTGAAATACGCGGTGCGCGGCTGGAGTCTGCATTGCTGCACATCCGCCGCACTTTGCCGGCGTTGCGCGAGACGGACGGGCAACTCGCCTGCGCAATGCTGGCGCTGTAACTTCCAGCCCCGGCGAGGCGATGGGGAGCTTCAGCTCTGTTTGTACCCGCGCACTTCATCCACGCCACGATTGGCCAACTGGTCTGCGCGCTCGTTGCCGGGGTGGCCGATGTGCCCGCGCACCCATTTCCAGGTGATGTTGTGGCGGTTGCACTGCTCATCCAGCAACTGCCACAGGTCAGCGTTCTTCACCGGCTCCTTGGCGGCGGTTTTCCAGCCGCGCTTTTTCCAGTTGACCATCCACTCGTTGATGCCCTTCATGACGTATTGCGAGTCCGTCACCAGTAATACATCGCAACGGCGCTTGAGCTCTTCGAGGCCGCGAATCGCGCCCATCAGTTCCATGCGGTTATTGGTGGTGTTGGCTTCGCCGCCCCACAACTCCTTCTCCACCCCCTTGCACACCAGCAAGGCGCCCCAGCCCCCGGGACCAGGGTTGCCCTTGCAGGCGCCGTCGGTAAAGAGTTCTACGCTATCGGTCATTACGCTATCCATCAAAGCGGGTTACCGGCAATCGACCGGCAGTTCCCGAGGTCGAACATGGCGACCTGAATTCCAAAAAATGATCTATGGCTCGCTGGAGCGACGGTTAACCTTGGCCAGGGGCATCGGCACCAGTTTACCCATGGGCTCGCGCCTCACCTGGCTCACCGGCCGCAGCCCGACCACGATCTTGCGGGCTACCAACAGGTAGAAACCGCCACCGGACAACTGCCATGCGCCGGCCCGGCGCTCCCAGCCAGCCAGGCGGCCCTGCCACTTGGGCGAGGCAAGCGGCGGACGATAGCACCCGAAGCGGCGTTTCTCCAGCGCGAAGCCCAGCAGGTTCAACCAGTCGCTGACCCGCGAGGGCGAGATGCAGCGGGCCTGACGCAGCGCATCATGGGCAAAGACGTGCCGCAGGCCCCACGAACTCCAGGGGTTGATGCCAACGATCAATAAATGCCCGCCTGGGCGCACGGCGCTGGCCGCTTCACGCAACAAACCATGGGGCGACAGGCAGAAATCCAGGCCATGCTGCATCACCACCACATCGGCGGCATGCTCGCTCAAAGGCCATGCCTGCTCTTCACAGACAATCTCGACCCCCGGCAACGGCGCACCCAGGCGCACATTGCGCTGCACCTGGGGTGCGGGCGGTGGGGTCTGGGCCGAAGGGCCGTAGTGCACCAAGTAACCGCCAAAGAAGCGTTCCAGCTCTTCTTCGAGCATAAGCCGCTCTTGTTCCAGCAGAAATTGCCCGATCGGCCCGGACAGCCACTCACGGGCTGCGCTGATCAAGGCCAGCCACTCAGGATCGGCCTGGGCGAACGCTTTATCAGTCATTGCATTCTCCAACTCGCCAAGACGTTCTAAGATGCACCAATGTGTTCAGCTTGGCGAATAGAAGAATGATACAGATCAGTGCCCTGCCCGCCTTCACCGATAACTACATCTGGTTGTTACAAGATCATCGCAGCCATCGCTGCGCGGTGGTTGACCCCGGTGATGCCGCGCCCGTACTGGCGTGGCTTGCGCAGCACCCCGGCTGGACCCTCAGCGACATCCTGGTGACCCATCATCACCCAGACCACGTCGGCGGTGTGGAGCAGCTCAAGCAGACCTCGGGCGCCACGGTCTATGGCCCGGCCAACGAAAAGATCCCGGCCCGTGACGTCGCGCTCCACGATAACGACCGTATCGAGGTACTGGGCTGGAACCTCCAGGTGTTGGCCGTGCCCGGACATACCCTGGGACATATAGCTTTTTATCATCATGGCTTGCTGTTCTGCGGCGACACCCTGTTCGCCGCCGGTTGCGGGCGTTTGTTCGAGGGCACGCCAGAGCAGATGTATCACTCCCTGGAACGCCTGGCCGCCCTGCCCGCCGACACGCTGGTCTACTGCACCCACGAATACACACAAAGCAACCTGCGCTTTGCCCAGGCAGTGGAGCCGGATAACGCCGATATAGCCGAACGAGTGGCAAAGGTCAGCGAGCTGCGGGCAGGCGGCAAGATGACATTACCTTCGACCTTGGCCCTGGAAAAGTTGACTAACCCTTTTCTGCGCACCGCTGAAACATCCGTTAAACAAAAAGCGGACGAGCGGAATGGCCGCGACAACCGCTCTGGGAGCGAGGTGTTTGCTAGCTTGCGCGCTTGGAAAGATACGTTCTAAGCAGAGAGGTTCTGGTACGAAATTTCTGAATGGTTGACCGGAACCAAAGCGCTTTCTAGAATCGCCCGACATTTTTGCCCGGAACTAACTTCCAGCCAATGTCGTCATCTATTCGTAAATCCAACCATTCAGACGCATTGACCCGCCTGGCTCAAGCCATTGCGGTGGCCGTATCCGCAACTCTGGCGGGCTGCCAAACCAATAATTTCGCTGCACAATCCACCGTGCAACCCAAACCCGTATTTGCTGCCAAGATCAAGCAAAAACCCCTTTGGCTCTCAGAGAAGCCAAGCCCGCAAGTACCCCAGGATGTCTGGGAACGCATGCGCCAGGGGTTCCAACTGCAGGACGGTGTCGGCGTCAACCCGCGTATCGAGCAACAGCGCCTGTGGTTCGCCAGCAACCCATCGTTCCTGGAGAACGCCGGCGAACGCGGCAGTCTCTATATTCATTACATCGTAGAACGCCTTGAAGAACGCAACATGCCCCTGGAGCTGGCGCTGCTGCCAGTGATTGAAAGTGCCTACAACCCAATGGCCTATTCACGCAGCGATGCGGTGGGCCTGTGGCAGTTCATTCCCTCCACCGGGCGCTACTTCAACCTGCGCCAGACCCGCGCCTACGATGGCCGCCGCGACATCACCGCCTCCACCACTGCTGCCCTGGACTATCTGACACGTCTGCATGACATGTTCAACGGCGACTGGTTGCTGGCCCTGGCAGCCTACAACGCGGGCGAAGGCACGGTCAGCCGGGCCATCGAGCGCAACGAGAAGCTTGGCCTGCCCACCGACTACTGGAACCTGCCACTGCCCCAGGAAACCAAGGACTACGTGCCTAAGTTCCTGGCGCTGTCCCAGGTGGTGCTGGCCCCCGAGGCCTACGGCGTCAACCTGAACCCGATTGCCAACACGCCGTACTTCGAGATGGTTGAAGTCAAGCAAAGCATGGACCTGTCCCGGGTCGCCGCGCTGGCCGAGATCGACGAAGACGAACTGTTCCAGCTCAACCCGGCCTTCAAGCAACGCACCACCCTGGACGGCCCCCAGCATTTGCTGGTGCCCACTTCCAAGGCGCAATTGCTGGCCAGCAGCCTGTCCTCGATGAACCCCGAGGAGCTGTTGAGCCTGCGCCCGAAAAAACCGGTGTTTGACGAAGTCGAGCACAAGGCCGTGGCCGGGCGTTCGCGCAGCTACAAGGTCAAGAGCGGCGACAACCTGACGCTGATTGCCAAGGCCAACAAGGTCGATGTGCATGACCTGCAGCGCTGGAACAAGCTCAATGGCCAGGCCTTGAAAGTCGGCCAGACCCTGGTGATGCAGGACACCCGCAAAGTCGTGGCCAAGGCTGGCGGCAAGAAGCCGGTGCAGTACAAGGTCAAGAAAGGTGACTCGCTTTACATGGTTGCCAAGCGCTTCAACGTTGAGATGCAACATCTCAAACGCTGGAACCCACGCACTGGCCAGGCGCTGAAGCCGGGGCAGATGCTGGTGGTTTCCGGACCACGCTGACCCGAGCGCAAGCGGGCTTGTGTGGGAGCTGGCTTGCCTGCGAATGCATCTACGCGGTGTGACTGATTCACCGCGGCACTTGCATCGCAGGCAAGCCAGCTCCCACATTGGGTCCGCGCACCACTCAAGATTTCGCCGGGCCTGAAAATGGCCTTTTCAACAGTCTTTTTCCAAGTGGAACAAGCTGTTACTGTACCGATCATAAAGCCCAAGCCGCCCGGATCGGATCTCTGACTTGAAGCGTTCCCTCCTTCTACTAATAAGTCTGGCCTTGAGCTTTTCCGCGAACGCGACCATTACCGAGAACCACGGTTATGCGCAGTTCGGTACGCTCAAGTACCCGGCCAAATTCACCCACTTCGATTGGGTAAACCCCGCAGCGCCCAAGGGCGGTACCTTGCGGGTCATGGCGTTTGGCACGTTTGACACCCTCAACCCTTACACCTTCAAGGGCTCAAGCCCGGTTTCCACCGCCAATTTCCTGCAATACGGCGTCAATGAGCTCAACGAGCCGTTGATGGTCGGCACCGGCCAATACGCCCCTTCCGGCGACGAGCCCACGTCCAGCTATGGCCTGATTGCGCAATCGGTGGAGTACAGCGAAGACCGCAGCTGGGTGGTGTTCAACCTGCGCCCGCAAGCGCGGTTTCATGACGGCAAGCCCATCACCGCCGACGATGTGGCGTTTTCCTATCGCACATTGCTGACCGAAGGCCATCCGCAGTACCGCACCAACCTGCAGGAAGTGGCCCGGGTAGATGTGCTCAACCCCCACCGCATTCGTTTTGTATTCAAGCGCGCCGGCAACCCGCTGTTGATCCTGCGCCTGGGCGAACTGCCGGTGCTGCCCCAGCACTACTGGAAGCACCGTGACTTCAAGGCCACCACCTTCAAGCCGCCGCTGGGCAGCGGGCCCTATCGGATCAGCCAGGTCCAGCCAGGCCGGCAATTGGTGTTCGAGCGGGTCAAGGACTATTGGGGCAAGGACCTGCCGGTCAATCGCGGGTTCTACAACTACGACAAGGTCGAGGTGGAGTTTTACCGCGACAGCGACGTGGCCTTCGAAGCGTTCAAGGCCGGCGAGTTTGATATCTACATCGAACACCAGGCCAAGAACTGGGCCAATGGCTACAACTTCCCGGCGGTCAACCGTGGCGAGGTGATCAAGGCACAGATTGCCCACCAGATCCCGACCCAAAGCCAGGGCCTGTTCATGAACAGCCGCCGCGCCACCTTCAGCCAGGCCAAGGTGCGCGAGGCACTGGGGCTGATGTTCGACTTCGAGTGGACCAACCGCACGCTGTTCAGCGGCGCCTATAAACGTACCTTGAGCTATTACCCCAACAGCGAATTCTCCGCCAGCGGCCTGCCGGTGGGCCATGAATGGCTGATGCTCTCGCCTTACCGCGAACAATTACCGGCCAATCTGTTTACCCAGGCATTCAGCCTGCCGCAGACCGACGGCCGCGGTATCCCCCGCGAAACCATGCGCCGCGCCCTCGGCCTGCTGGCCGAAGGGGGTTGGAAACTGTCCGGTCAGCGCCTGCTCAATAGCGACGGGCAACCGCTGCGTTTCGAAATCCTGCTGGTCAATCCGAACCTGGAGCGGATCCTGCAGCCCTATGTGGAGAACCTGCGCTACATCGGCATCGATGCGCGCTTGCGCACCGTGGATCGCGCGCAGTACAAGCAGCGCCTCGACCAGTTCGACTTCGACATGATCCTGATGACGCTCAACCAGACCCTCAGCCCCGGCCTTGAGCAGTGGCAGTACTTCCACTCCAGCCAGGCCGGGATCAAGGGCAGCAAGAATTACGCGGGCATCGCCAACCCGGTGGTCGACCACCTGCTGGAGCAGTTGCTCGCCGCGCAGACCCGCGACCAACAAATCGCCGCCGGCCGGGCCCTGGATCGGGTCCTGCTGTGGCAGCACTACAGTATTCCCAATTGGTATCTCAACTATCATCGCCTGGCGTACCGTAACCGGTTCGCCTTCGTGACCACGCCGCCCTACAGCCTGGGCCTGAGCGCGTGGTGGCTGAAAGCATCGGAGAAACCCCAATGATGGCTTTGCGTACTGCGATTATCAGTGGCCTGTTGTTGTGCACCCAGGCTGTCGCCGCTCCCCAACATGCCTTGACCTTGTATGACGAACCGCCCAAGTACCCGGCCAATTTCAAGCACGTCGACTACGTCAATCCCGACGCGCCCAAAGGTGGCACCTTCCGCGAGTCGGCCATGGGCAGCTTCGACAGCCTCAATCCGTTTATCAGCAAGGGCGTGCCGGCGGATAACATCTCCCTGGTCTTCGACACGCTGGCCCAGCAAGGCCTGGACGAACCCATCACCGAGTACGGCCTGATCGCCGGCAAAATCGAAAAAGCCCCGGATAACAGCTGGGTACGCTTTTACCTGCGGCCCGAAGCGCGCTTCCACGATGGCCATCCGGTGCATGCCGAGGATGTGGTGTTCACCTTTGACACCCTGATCAAGCAAGGCAGCCCCATCTACCGTACCTACTACGCCGATGTCGCCGAAGTGGTGGCCGAAGACCCGCTGCGGGTGCTGTTCAAGTTCAAACACACCAGCAACCGCGAACTGCCACTGATCCTCGGCCAATTGCCCGTGTTGCCCAAGCATTGGTGGGCCGGCCGCGATTTTGCCAAGAGCAGCCTGGAGATCCCCCTGGGCAGCGGCCCGTACAAGGTGGCCGAGGTCAAACCGGGGCGTTCGATCCGCTACGAGCGGGTCAAGGATTACTGGGCCAAGGACCTGCCGATCAACAAGGGCCTGTACAACTTCGATTACCGCATCAGCGATTACTACCGGGACAGCACGGTGGCCCTGGAAGCACTCAAGGCCGGGCAATTCGACTATTGGCAGGAAACCACGGCGAAGAACTGGGCCAATGCCTACAACGTCCCGGCCGTCGCCGAGGGGCGACTGATCAAGGAAGAACTGCCCAACGGCAACCCCACCGGGATGCAGGGCTTTGTGTTCAATATCCGCAAGCCGATGTTCCAGGACGTGCGGGTACGCAAGGCCATCAGCCTGTTGCTGGACTTTGAATGGAGCAACAAGCAACTGTTCAACGGTGCCTACACCCGCACCCGCAGTTATTTCGAAAACTCGGACATGGCCGCCACCGGCCTGCCCGGCCCAGCCGAACTGGCGATTCTCGAACCGCTGCGCGGCCGCGTCCCGCCCCAAGCGTTCACCGAAGCCTTCGCCCCGCCGAAAACCGATGCCAGCGGCATGATCCGCAGCCAGCAGCGCGAAGCCTACCAACTGCTGCAGGAAGCCGGCTGGCGCATCGTCGACGACAAGATGGTCGACACCAACGGCAAACCGGCGAGCATCGAATTCATGCTGTTCCAGACCGACTTCGAGCGCATCCTCCTGCCCTTCAAGCGCAACCTGGCGGACCTGGGTATTGAACTGGTGATCCGCCGGGTCGACGTTTCACAGTACGTCAACCGCGTACGCTCGCGGGATTTCGACATGATGGTCGGCAGTTTCCCGCAGTCCTCGTCACCCGGTAACGAGCAGCGTGAATTCTGGCAATCGAGCAGTGCCGACAACCCCGGCAGCCGCAATTACATCGGCCTCAAGGACCCGGCCATCGACGAATTGGTGGAACAGTTGATCAACGCCGACTCACGCAACAGCCTGGTGGCCCACGCCAAGGCCCTGGACCGGGTCTTGCAGTTTGGCTACTACGTGATCCCCAACTGGCATATCAAGACCTACCGCGTGGCCTACTGGAATCACCTTGGTCACCCCGAAGTCCCGCCGCGCTATGACGTGGGTATCAATACCTGGTGGATCAAACCCAACACGCCACCGGCAATGACACCGCCCACAGACACCAGCGCCGACCCGGCGAGCGGAGGCGACTGACATGCTGGCTTATATTTTTCGCAGGTTGCTGCTGATCATCCCGACGCTGTTCGGCATTTTGCTGATCAACTTTGTCATCATCCAGGCTGCGCCCGGCGGCCCGGTGGAGCAAATGATTGCCAAGCTCGAAGGCTTTGAAGGCGCCACCAGCCGTATCGCCGGTGGCGGCGCCGAAGTTTCGGTGGCAGGTTCCAGCTACCGCGGGGCCCAGGGCCTGGACCCGACGCTGATCAAGGAAATCGAGAAAATGTACGGCTTCGACAAGTCGGCGCCGGAACGCTTGTGGATCATGGTCAAGAACTACGCCCAGCTGGATTTTGGCGACAGCTTCTTTCGCGATGCCAAGGTCATCGACCTGATCAAGGAGAAGATGCCGGTGTCCATCTCCCTCGGGTTATGGAGCACCCTGATCATGTACCTGGTCTCGATCCCCCTGGGGATCGCCAAGGCCACCCGGCATGGCAGCCACTTTGACGTGTGGACCAGTTCGGCAATCATCGTCGGCTATGCAATCCCGGCGTTCCTGTTTGCCATCCTGTTGATCGTGGTGTTTGCCGGCGGCAGTTATTTCGACTGGTTCCCCCTGCGCGGGCTGACGTCCAACAACTTTGACGAACTGAGCTGGGGCGGCAAGGTCCTCGACTACTTCTGGCACCTGGCGCTGCCGGTCACGGCCCTGGTGATCGGTAACTTCGCCACCATGACATTGCTGACCAAAAACAGTTTTCTCGACGAGATCAACAAGCAGTACGTGATCACCGCCAAGGCCAAGGGCCTGACCAATCACCGCGTGCTCTACGGCCACGTATTCCGCAACGCCATGTTGTTGGTGATCGCAGGCTTCCCTTCGGCGTTTATCGGGATCTTCTTTACCGGCTCGTTGCTGGTGGAAGTGATCTTCTCCCTCGACGGCCTGGGGCTGATGAGCTTCGAGGCGGCGATCAACCGCGATTACCCGGTGGTGTTCGGCACCCTGTTTATCTTCACCCTGCTGGGCCTGGTGGTGAAACTGATTGGTGATTTGACCTACACCCTGGTCGACCCACGCATCGACTTCGAAAGCCGGGAGCATTGAGATGAACCTATCCCCCCTCAATCGCCGCCGCTTCGAACGTTTCAAGGCCAACAAACGCGGCTGGTGGTCGCTGTGGCTATTCCTGATCCTGTTTGGCCTGAGCCTGGGCGCCGAGTTGATCGCCAACGACAAACCGCTGGCGGTGCATTACGACGGCGACTGGTACTTCCCGGCGCTCAAGCGCTACCCGGAAACCACCTTCGGCGGCGAATTCCCCCTGGAAGCCAACTACAAAAGCCCGTATATCCGCGAACTGCTCAAGGCCAAGGATGCCTGGACGCTCTGGGCGCCGATCCCCTACAGCTACCAGAGCATCAACTACGACCTGAAAGTCCCGGCACCGGCACCGCCGTCGGCCGATAACCTGCTGGGCACCGATGACCAGGGGCGCGATGTGCTGGCGCGGGTAATCTATGGCTTTCGGGTTTCGGTGCTGTTTGCCCTGACCCTCACCGTATTGAGCTCGATCATCGGCGTGGCGGCCGGCGCCTTGCAGGGTTTCTATGGCGGCTGGGTCGACCTGGCCGGCCAGCGCTTCCTGGAAATCTGGTCCGGTTTGCCGGTGCTGTACCTGCTGATCATCCTGGCCAGCTTCGTCCAGCCCAACTTCTGGTGGTTGCTGGGGATCATGCTGCTGTTCTCGTGGATGAGCCTGGTGGACGTGGTGCGCGCCGAGTTCCTGCGCGGACGCAATCTGGAATACGTACGCGCCGCGCGGGCCCTGGGTATGCAGAACGGGGCGATCATGTTCCGCCATATCCTGCCCAACGCCATGGTCTCGACCATGACGTTTATGCCGTTCATCCTCACCGGCGCGATTGGCACCCTGACTGCCCTGGACTTCCTGGGCTTCGGCCTGCCCGCAGGCTCGCCGTCCCTGGGCGAGCTGGTAGCCCAGGGCAAATCCAACCTGCAAGCACCGTGGCTGGGCATCAGCGCCTTTGCGGTGCTGGCGATTATGTTGAGTTTGCTGGTGTTTATCGGCGAGTCCGCTCGCGATGCCTTCGACCCGAGGAAATGAGATGAACCAGGACAATCTGATCGAAGTCCGCGACCTCAGTGTCGAGTTCGTCACCGGCGAGCAGCATCAGCGCGTGGTGGAAAACATCAGCTTCGATATCCGCCGTGGTGAAACCCTGGCCCTGGTCGGCGAAAGCGGCTCCGGCAAATCGGTGACTGCCCACTCGATCTTGCGCCTGCTGCCCTACCCCCTGGCGCGGCATCCGTCCGGCACGATCGGGTATGCCGGGCAGGATCTGCTGACCATGAAAGAAAAACCCTTGCGCCAGATCCGCGGCAACCGCATTGCGATGATCTTCCAGGAGCCGATGACCTCGCTGAACCCGCTGCACTCCATCGAGAAGCAGATCAACGAGGTGCTGGGCCTGCACAAGGGCCTGACCGGCAAGGCCGCGACCCTGCGCACCCTGGAGTTGCTGGAGCTGGTGGGCATCCCGGAGCCACACAAGCGCCTCAAGGCCCTGCCCCATGAATTGTCCGGCGGCCAGCGCCAGCGGGTGATGATCGCCATGGCCCTGGCCAACGAGCCAGAACTGCTGATCGCCGATGAGCCAACTACCGCACTGGACGTCACCGTGCAGTTGAAGATCCTCGAACTGCTCAAGGAGTTGCAGGCGCGCCTGGGTATGGCGCTGCTGCTGATCAGCCATGACTTGAACCTGGTCCGGCGCATTGCCCACCGCGTGTGTGTGATGCAACGCGGTTGCATTGTCGAACAGGCGTCTTGTGAAGAACTGTTCCGTTCCCCGCAGCATCCGTACACCCAGGAGCTGCTGGCCGCTGAACCCAGCGGCGGGCCAGCCAGCAACGCCATTGGTCCGCCATTGCTGGAAGTCGACGACCTCAAGGTCTGGTTCCCGATCAAGAAAGGCTTCTTGCGCAGCACCGTCGATTACGTCAAGGCCGTGGACGGTATCCACTTCAGCCTGCCCCAGGGCCAGACCCTGGGCATCGTCGGCGAAAGCGGCTCCGGCAAATCCACCCTTGGCCTGGCGATCCTGCGGTTGATCGGGAGCAAGGGCGGGATCCGTTTTGAAGGCCAGCAACTGGACCAACTGACCCAACAACAGGTGCGGCCATTGCGCCGGGAAATGCAGGTGGTGTTCCAGGACCCATTTGGCAGCCTGAGCCCGCGCATGTGTGTCAGCGAGATCGTCGGTGAAGGCTTGCGCATCCACAAGATCGGCACGGCGGCCGAGCAGGAAGCGGCGATTATCGCCGCGCTCAAGGAAGTGGGGCTGGACCCGCAGACCCGCCACCGCTACCCCCACGAATTCTCCGGCGGCCAGCGCCAGCGCATCGCCATCGCCCGCGCCCTGGTGCTCAAGCCACGCCTGATCCTGCTGGATGAACCGACCTCGGCCCTGGACCGCACGGTGCAGCGCCAGGTGGTAGAACTGCTGCGCAACCTGCAGGCCAAGTACAACCTGACCTACCTGTTTATCAGCCACGACCTGGCGGTGGTCAAGGCGCTGAGTCACCAGTTGATGGTGGTCAAGCAAGGCCAGGTGGTGGAACAGGGCGATGCCAAGACCATCTTCGCCGCTCCCCAGCATGCCTATACCCGGCAGTTGCTGGAGGCCGCGTTCCTGGTGCCGACCTCTCGCATCTGATTCAGGGGGATCCTGTGGGAGCCGTCTCGCCCGGCGAGGCTGCGATAGCGGTGGGTCAGGCAACACACCGCTATCGCAGGCAAGCCAGCTGCCACATTTGATCTGTGCAGATCTGCAGGCAACGTCTTTCGCAAAAGCAAACCAATATCATTTGCGCTGCCCGCAGCCCTTTGCTTTAATCGCGACCAATTCCTATTCACGTCATGGCGTCAGCGCCGGTTGGATATTGTGTCGACTTCCCCCACTTCATTCAGTCAGCTCTATGGCAGCCACCACTCGTGGCTGCTCGGCCTGCTGCGCCGACGCCTGAGCAATCGCTGGGATGCAGCCGACCTGGCGCAAGACACTTTTATCCGCGTGCTCAAACGCCCACCCGAGCAGGCCGATGCAGTGCGCGAGCGTTCGTACCTGGCGACCATCGCTCGGGGCCTGTGCATCGACCATTGGCGCCGCCGCCAACTGGAGCAGGCCTGGCTGCAAAGCCTCGCCGACCGCCCGCAAGCGGTGCAACCCTCGCCGGAGCAGCGGGCGATCATCGTCGAAACCCTGTACGAGGTAGACGCCATGCTCGCGCGCCTGCCGCGCAAGGTCAGCGACGCCTTCCTGCTGGCGCAACTGCATGGCCTGACCTACAAGCAAATCGCCGTGCAATTGGGGGTCTGTGAGCGCATGGTGAAAAAATACATGGCCCAGGCGCTGTTGCACTGCGCGGTGCTGGAAGCCGAACTCGACGGGTTGCTCGTGGAATGAACCCCAGCGCAAAACTCAGCCACGCCAGCTTGCAGCAGGCAGCCCTATGGTATGTGCGCCTGCAAGACCCTCAGGGCGGCAACCAGGCACAACAGCATTGGCAGACATGGCTTGGACAGAACCCAGAGCATCAGGCGGCTTGGCGGTACGTCGAGCGCGTCAGCCAGCGCTTTGCGCCCCTGACCGACGAGCCCATCGGCGCCAGCCGGGCCCTGCGCGGCACCCGACGGCAAACCCTCAAGACGCTACTGGTGCTGGGTGTAGGTTCGGCATTGGCCTGGGGCACCTGGCGCGGCACCGCCCTGCCCCGGGTGGTCGGCGGCTGGAGCGCCGACTACGCCACGGCCAGCGGCGAGATCCGCGATGCCTTGCTCGGTGACGGCACGCATATCTGGCTCAACGCATTAAGCGCCATGGACGTGCGCTTCGATGCACATCAACGCTTGCTGCACCTGCGTTTTGGCGAAGTGCTGATCGACACCGCCAAGGACCTCCAGCGCCCGTTCCTGGTCGACACCGCGCACGGCCGCCTGCGTGCCCTGGGCACCCGCTTCAGCGTGCTGCAAGGCGAGCACGACACCGCCCTCAATGTCTTCGATGGCCGGGTAGAAGTGCGCACCGCCGACGGCCAACAGGTGCGCATTATCGAGGCAGGGCAACAGGCGGTATTCGATCGCCACGCCATCCGCGGCACCAGCACGGCATCCGCCACCCGCGAGGCCTGGAGCCGGGGCGTGCTGCTGGCGGACAACCTGCCACTGGGCCAATTGATCAGCGAACTGAATCGCTACCACCCCGGGCACCTTGGATGCGATCCGGCCGTAGCGCACTTGCCGGTGATGGGCTCATTCCCGCTCAAGGACAGCGAGCACGCGTTGCAACTGCTGGAGGCCGCGCTGCCGATCCAGATAGACAAAGTGATGCCATGGTGGGTCAGCGTGGGACCGAAAATACACGCCACCTGACTGCCGGGCTGCCAGGCTGTTGTGGGGGCTTTTGTGGCGAGGGGGCTTGTCCCCCGCTGGGTTGCGAAGCGACCCCAAAAATGGGCCTGCTACGCAGTCCAACGGGGGACAAGCCCCCTCGCCACAAAGGCCTCCACGACTGCCCTCTCACCCCACCAACTGCGCCACAAAAAAAATCGGCTCCCCCAGTTCCCCTTTTCAACGTTCGTTCGGTTAACCCAGCAGACGCTTTCAAATTCGCCGAACCCCTAGGGAACCTTCCATGCCACAACCCGCTGCTTTCACGCTGCGCCCTCTGGCGCTGGCCATCACCGCAACCCTACTCTGCCTGGGCCCGCTTACCGTGCAGGCGACAGAAACGCCGGCAACCCAGGAAACCGCCCGCAGCTACAGCATCGGCGCAGGATCCTTGGTCAGTGTGTTGAACCGCTTTGCCGAACAGTCGGGGATTTTCATCGCCGGCCACAATAGCCTGGCGGCAGGCAAGACCAGCCCGGGCCTGAGCGGCAGCTACACCCCGGCTGCCGGTCTACAACGCTTGTTGCAAGGCAGCGGTCTGCAGGCCCAGCCCCAGGGCAACAATGGCTATGTGCTGGAACTTGCGCCGCTCAATAACGGCGAACTTGAACTGGGCGCTACCACGATTTCCGGCGTGGCACTGGGGGCCACCACCGAAGACAGCCACTCCTACACCACCGGCTCGATGGCCTCGGCCACCGGCCTGCCATTGTCGATCCGCGAGACCCCACAGTCGGTCACCGTGATCACCCGCCAGCAGATGGACGACCAGGGTTCCAACAACATCGCCGACACCCTGCGCCGCGCCCCTGGCGTCAGCGTGCAGAACTACGACAGCGAGCGCTGGGAATTCTCCAGCCGGGGCCTGCCAATCACCAACTTCCAGTACGACGGCGTCAACTCCACCTATGACGGCGTGTATGACTACGGCACCACCAGCACCGACATGGCGGTGTACGACCACCTGGAAATCATCAAGGGCTCGTCGGGCCTGATGAGCGGTTCCGGCGACCCCTCGGCCACGGTCAACCTGATCCGCAAAAAGCCCACCAAGGAATTCAAGGCCTCGGTGACCGGCACCGTGGGCTCCTGGGACAACTACCGCACCGAAGGTGATATCTCCGGGCCGTTGACCGAGTCGGGCAATGTGCGTGGGCGTTTTGTCGGGGTCTATCAGGATCGCTCGTCCTACCTGGACCACTACCAGAACACCAAGGACATTGCCTACGGCATCCTCGAAGCCGATCTCACCCCCGACACCCTGCTGACCTTCGGTATCGACCAGCAGGACACCCGCTCCCGTGGCGCCAGCTGGACCGGGTTCCCGATGTACTTCAGCAACGGCAATCGCACGAACTTCTCGCGCTCGTTCAACCCGGCCGCCGACTGGAGCCGCCGCGACTTCCAGAACCAGACGATCTTCGCCTCGGTCCAGCAAAAGCTGGCCAACGACTGGTCACTCAAAGTCAGCCTGGACCGCAAGCGCAGCCAGCACGACACCCTGCTCGCCTCCGCCAGCGGCGGCAACCCGGACCAGGTCACAGGCGAAGGCATGTACATGTTCATGGGCAAGTACAAGGGCGACCAGGTGCAGAACACCCTCGACGTCAACCTCAGCGGCCCGTTCAGCCTGTTGGGCCGCGAGCATGAGTTGATCATGGGCTTTATGGCGACCCGCTCCAAACAGGACGTGCCGGTCTACGGTTCGGTCTACCCGCCGGTGGGCGGCAGCATCTATGACTGGCGTGGCGAGTATGCCAAGCCGAACATTCCACGCAGCGGCCAGAACGACATTGTGCAACGCCAGACCGGCGCCTACCTGGCGACCCGACTGAAACCTACCGATGACTTGTCGGTGATCCTCGGCACCCGCGTGAGCAATTTCAGCAACAACGACACCACGGATTTCTACGATCCGACCGCCACCGACGCGCGCACCAGTTACAAGCAGACCGGCGTGGTGACACCCTATGCCGGGGTGGTCTACGACCTCAACGATATCTGGTCGGTGTACAGCAGCTACACCAAGATCTACCGCCCGCAGAACACCAAGGACGCCGACCGCAAGCTGCTTGACGCGATTGAAGGCGACACCTACGAAGCCGGGCTCAAGGCGGCCTTTTTCGACGGCCGCCTGAATGCCAGCTTCGCCGCCTTCCGTATCGAGCAGGACAATGTTGCGCAATACGTCTCGGGCTTTGAAAGCGACTCGATCTACCGCCCGATTGCCGGCGCCACGACCAAGGGCTTTGAAGTGGAACTGGCCGGCGAAGTACTCGACGGCTGGAATGTCTCGGCCGGCTACACCTACCAGCACACCCGTGATGCCAACGACGACTATGTCTACAGCTCCGTCCTGCAAACCACCACGCCGCAGCAGGTGGTGCGCCTGTTCAACGCCTATCGCCTGCCGGGGGCGCTGGATAAGGTGACGATCGGTGCCGGGGTCAACTGGCAGAGCGAGTTCTTCGGCAATGTGTTCCAGCCCAACCCGAATGACACGGTCAACTTCGGCCAATACGCGCGCATCACCCAGGACAGCTATTACCTGGTGGACCTGATGGCACGCTATCGCTTCAACGAGCACTTGAGCACCACGTTGAACGTGAAGAACGCCTTCGACAAAAAGTACTACACAGGCCTGGGCAACTTCGGCACCGGTTTCTACGGCGAGCCGCGTAGCCTGCAACTGGCCACACGCTGGGACTTCTAACCCAACACAAACGTAGGAGCCGGCTTGCCGGCGCCTACATAAGGTCGGCGGCGTATTTATGTGTAATCATCGAGGCCCTACAAGGCCCATTGGAGATTGCCATCATGTCGCTGCCCGACCTGGCCGCCCCGCGCTTCTGGCGTGATGCCAGCCTGCCGTTTATCGAAGCACGTACCATCGATGATGGGCGCAAGGTCTGCTACACCCGGCATGCCCACGACCATTTCTCGATTGGCGCGATCACCGCCGGGCAGAGCCTGTATATCCATGGCGCAGACACCTTCCATATCCATACCGGCACCGTGGTGCTGATGAACCCCGGCGACGTGCACGCCTGCAACCCTATCGACGACCAACCCTGGTCGTATCACATGCTCTACATAGACACGCCCTGGCTGACCGACCTGCAACACCAGTTGGGGTTTGCCAGCGAGTTGGACTTTCGCCGTTTCAGCACCACCCATACCGATGATCCGCAGCTGTTTGCCGGCCTGCTCGAACTCTACGCCGTGCTGACCGACGAACACGCCGAGCACCTGCACAAACACAGCGCCGTGGTGAGTTTTCTCAGTGACGTGCAATTGCGCCTGAACCCGGCGGCAACAGTGGTGCGGGAGGTCAATCACAAGCTGGAACGCGCCGCCGAGTACATCCGCGAACAGTGCACCGAGGCGCTGAAGCTCGAAGATATCTGCCAGGCCGCGCAGCTGTCGCCGTCGTACCTGATCCGCGCGTTCAAGCAGTATTACGGCATGACGCCCCACGCATTCCTGGTCAACCAGCGGATCCAGTTTGCCCGCCAGCAACTGCGCAGCGGCCAGTTGATTGCCGATGTGGCACTGGCCGCGGGCTTTGCCGACCAGGCGCACTTCCAGCGCACGTTCAAGCAGCACCTGGCAGCCACGCCAGGGCAATATCGCGGCTGAATCAGCCCAGCAACAGGTACGCCACACTGATCACCAGCAACAACGCCATCACCCGGTTGAACAGGCGCATGCCCCGCGCATTGCTCAGGTAACGCCGAAAAAAAGTGCCCACATACGACCAGCACGCCACCGACAAATAGCAAATCACCAGGTACACCGCCGCCAGTTGCCAGACCCGCGCGGCTTCGCCGTCGGCCGCAAACAGGCCCATACCGGCGACACATGCCAGCCAGGCCTTGGGGTTGAGCCACTGCATGACCGCGCCATACAGCATCGAAGGCGCAACGCTGGCATCTTGCGCATCCAGCCGGCCGTCATCGGTCGCCAGCTTGTAGGCCATGTACAGCAGGAATATCACCCCACCCCACTGGATGCCCTGGGTCAACAGCGGCCAACGGATCAATAATTCATGCAAGCCCAGGCCGATCAACACCAGCAACAACGTAAACCCCAGCGCCGCGCCAGCCACGTGTTTCTGGCTGGCGACAAAACCAAAGCGCGCCCCCGAGCCGAGGGCGACGATATTGACTGGGCCGGGGGTGATAGAGGTCGCCAGGGCGAAGGCGGCCATGGACATGATCAAACTCATTGCATTTCCTTTTTGTAATCACAGGGAGCGAGGCCTGTACGCTACGTTCCTGTAGCCAATGCGTATTGAACAAAATGCCCCTGCAGGAGCCGGCGCCTACCTTCCCGCCAGGGTTGCCTTGAGCAATCGCAGCTCCAGGTATTGCAGGAGCATGATGGTCTTGCCATCGACAATCTCACCGCGCGCAACCATGGCGATAGCCTCGTCGAAGCCCAGTTCCAGCACGTCGATATCCTCGCCTTCCTCCGCAAGCCCACCGCCCTCGCTCACGCGGTCGCCGGGTTGATACTCACCGATAAAGAAATGAATGCGCTCGGTCACCGACCCGGGGCTCATGAACGCCGAGTAGATTTTTTCGACATGGCCGATGCGGTAGCCGGTCTCTTCCTCGGCTTCCAGGCGGATACGTTCCTCTGGGCTGGCGTTGTCCAGCAGGCCTGCAGCGGTTTCGATCAGGTAGCCGTCATGGCCATTGACGAAGGTCGGCATGCGGAACTGGCGAATCAGCAACACCGTGCGCTGCTGGGTGTTGTACAGCAGGATGGTCGCTCCGTTGCCACGGTCATACACCTCCCGCGTCTGGGCTTGCCAACTGCCATCACGGCGGCGCAGGTCAAAGCTGTACTTTTTCAGCAGGTACCAGTTGTCCGAGAGCAGCTCTTGGGAGGTGATGCGTACGGGGCTGTTGTCCATGGCAGGTCCTTTTGGTCGCAGGGGGCGCAGCATGTCGGGGACATCCTGTCAGCGTCAAGCTGTCCATCGGCCAGCATCGGCGCGCGTTATCCGGCTACAATCGCGCCCTTTCTGTACCGGATGACCGCCCACGCCTGTGGCTGACGGGGTTATCTCGACAATGCATCTTGCGGGGTCAAGGACATGATGCTGCACATACCGACGCTCTTGATGGTCGCGGTCTTCGTTTTCTGCCTGATGGGCCTGCTTACCGTCCACGCCTGGCATCGCGTGCGTGAGCCGACCCTGGGCTACCTGGGGGTGATGCTGTTGCTGGCTTCCCTCGGCACCACGCTGATCGTGGTGCGCGGCGTGGGCGTGGATTTTGTCGCGCTGGTGCTGGGCAATGTGGTGCTGCTGCTCAGTGCCGCCATGAATTGGACCGCCATGCGCCTGTTCGTCCATGGCAGGCCGCACCTGCCGGGTATCCTCGCAGGCCCCGCGCTATGGCTGTTGATGTGCCTGGTGCCGCAGTTCTATGGGTCGATGTCCAGCCGGGTGTCGCTTTACTCCCTGCTGGCTGCCAGCTATGGCGTGCTGTCGGCGCTGGAGTTGTGGCGCCATCGCCGACACCTGGAAGTGGCCTATCTGCCAGCGATGGGGCTGATGCTGTTTCATACGACGTTTTACTGCGTACGGGCGGTGATTGACCCCGGCATGCCGCTCAAGAATGAACATGCGCTGATGGGCGAAGGCGTGCCGTTTTTTTCGTTCATGCTGTTCGAATCCATGCTGTATGCGATCGGCATCGCCTACGTCACCCTGGCGATGGTCAAGGAGCGCGCCGAACTCAACTTCAAGGCCGCTGCATTCAGCGATGTATTGACCGGCATCGGCAATCGCCGGGCGTTCATGCTGCATGGCGAGCAACTGCTGGCCGACAGCCAACAACGCGGCAAGCCGGTGACATTGCTGTTGTGTGACCTGGACTACTTCAAGCGCCTTAACGACAGTTTCGGCCACCCCATGGGCGACCAGGCATTGATAGCCTTCAGCCAACTGACCTCGTCGATTTTGCGCAAGCACGATCTGTTTGCGCGCATCGGCGGCGAAGAATTTGCCTGCCTGCTGGCCGACACCGATGAACAAGGCGCGGTGCAGGTGGCCGAACGTATCCGCCAGCGGTTCGCCGAACTGGACTTGTTGGCCCCGGGGTTCCTCAGTGTGAGTATCGGGGTGGTGACCAGCACCGCCGCGTGCCACGATCTGTCACGGCTGCTGTCCCAGGCAGACCAGGCGCTGTATCGCGCCAAGGATCAGGGGCGCAACCGCGTACAGACGGCCTGTAACACTTTGCAAGCAATCGCCCCCTGACGGCGGTCTGAATAATTCCTTCACGGGCAAGGCTTCTGGTAAAAAACCTGCTTCGCTTCTGTCCTGGAACCTCCATGTCCTCACGTTCTCTCTCGCGCTGGCGCTGGCTACCGCTGCTGTGCATGGCGCTACTGATCCTCGGCCTGCCAGTAGGGTGCAATGTGCTGCAACACAAGGAGCGGGAGCTGGTGTTTCGTATCGAACCCGGCCCTGCCAGTTGGTATCGCGGGCTGCCCAGCGATGTGCAGGAGTTCGAGCTCAAGCCCGCCAGCTTCAAGTCCGGGCAGAGCCTGCATGGCTGGTGGTGGCCGGCGGCGAAAAAAGACGCGCCGGCGATCCTGTATCTGCACGGCGTGCGCTGGAACCTTACCGGCCAGCTGTTTCGCATCGAGCAACTGCATGCCCAGGGTTACTCGGTGCTGGCCATCGACTATCGGGGCTTTGGCCAAAGCCGGGGCGACCTGCCCTCAGAGTCCAGTGTCTACGAAGATGCACGGGTGGCCTGGGAGCGCTTCCAACTGCTGCAACCCGACCCGGGCAAGCGCCTGATCTACGGCCACTCCCTGGGCGGCGCCGTGGCCATTGACCTGGCGGCCGAACTGGGCCAGCAGGCCGTCGCTGAACACCTGCCGCCGCCGGTGCGTGGGCTGGTGATCGAATCCACCTTTACCTCCCTGGCCGATGTCGCGGCGGCGGTGGCCAACACCTCGCTGCCGGTGCGGTGGTTGCTGTCACAGAAGTTTGACTCCATCGACAAGATCGCCGATATCCATATGCCCTTGCTCGTCGTGCATGGCCTGGATGACCGCTATGTACCGCCGCGTTTCAGCCAGCAACTGTTTGATGCTGCGCAAGAACCCAAGCACTTGCTGTTGGTACCGGGAGCCAGTCACAACAACAGCCTGAGCCTGGGCGGGCGCAGCTATCGCCAGGCACTCCAGGGTTTGCTGTAGAACGGCGAATCCGGCACCGGTTGGAGCGACGCGTGTCAAGCGCATGCCACGCGCCAAAAGGCTTGCAAACGTTCCTGATCAAATATTGATCGCAGGTCGAATCGCCAGTGGCGCCGGGGCCACGCAAGGTTATCCACAGAGATACCCACGGTTTTCGTGGACAACTCTTTTTGCATTTAAACGATTTTTTTACGCTGATGGTTCACCGGCTGACGTCAGCCTTTTGCTTGGCAATCGCCTTGGGGCCAGTGATCGCCCACAGAATCACACCCAGCAGGGGTACGAAGACAATCACCACAACCCATAGCATTTTGGTTTCGGCTCGACTGGCACTGCGCAGTACACAGTTGATGGCCCACAACTCCACCAGCACCAACAGCGTGGCCAAAATAATCCAGACGTATTCGATTTGCATGGTTCACCTCCTGAGGTCATACACCTTAGGGCCAGGGGTGAACGCGAGGGTTCAGAAAAAATACCAAGTTATGGCAAGGGCGCTTGTTGTGGGAGGGTGGCTTGTTGTGGCGAGGGGGCTTGTCCCCCGCTGGGCTGCGCAGCAGCCCTAAAACCTGCCGCCTCGGTATATCTGGCAGAAGGTGGTGAGGCTATTGGGGCGGCTTCGCCACCCAGCGCGGGGCAAGCCCGCTCGCCACAAAAAAGCCAGCGGTGGGCTGCAAGTTGCAGGCTTAGGTCAACCAGGGTCTGGCACCTTGTCTGTTGCAATCGGCAGTTCAATCCCCCAATCGCCATGCAAGTACCAATCCTCACCGATCATTTCGGCCGGGTGCATGGTGCGGTCGGCACCGTTGCCGCAGGCCAGGGCGCTAGTCGCACAATAACGGTCGCAGCCCCAGCAGATACGCTCAGGGTGTTTGGGGTTTAGCGGGAATGGCTTGGCCATGAGCAGGCTCCACGGCAGTGGGCGGTGATTTGATCCTACGGCCGCCGCCCGCCCACAGCCTTGACCAACGTCAAGAATGGTTGTGGTTATATCCCTGGAAACTTGACAGGAATCATTATTATTTACAGCAAAGCTTTCTAGACTCGGACTCTCTTTTGCCCTGTCAGGAAGCCCCCATGCGTATCCCCTTCACGCTGTCACTGGCCTTGCTGTTGTCGACTGGCGCGGCCGTCGCCAAGGAATACCCGATCGGCGAGCCACAAATGTGCCCCGGCCTGGAAGTCGGTGCGGTCTATCTGCAACCGATCGAGATGGCGCCACCGGGCATGATGCGCGCCACCGCCGATTCGGATGTGCATCTGGAGGCCGATATCCGCGCCACTGCCGACAATCAGCAGGGCTTCCAGGAAGGCAGTTTCGTGCCTTACCTCAACGTCTCGTTCCGTCTGCAGAAGCAAGGTGCAGCCAGCCCGATCATCGGTGAGTTCCACGCCATGGTGGCCAACGACGGGCCGCACTACGGCGATAACGTCAAGCTGCTGGGCCCTGGCAAGTACCAGCTGACTTTCACCGTGATGCCACCCAGCGGCCACGGCTCACTGGGCCGGCATACCGACAAGGAAACCGGGGTCGCGCCGTGGTTCGAGCGCTGCGAAGTGCACTACGAATTCGTCTACGCGGGTATTGGCAAGAAAGGCGGCTACTGAATGCGCCGCGCCCTCGCCCTGTGCGCCCTGCTGGCCGCTGGTGCGGCCCTGGCAGCACCTTTGCCGACCTATGAATTGACGCTGCAGGACGGCCACTTCAACCCGGCGCAGCTCAAGGTGCCGGCCGGCCAGCGCTTCAAGATCGTGTTGAAAAACATCGGCCAAGGCCCGGCCGAGTTCGAGAGCACGCCGCTGCGCGTGGAGAAAGTGCTGTCGCCTGGGGTGACCACCTTCGTGGTGATCCACCCGCTCAAGCCGGGCACTTATGGGTTTTTCGACGAATTCAACCCACAGTTGCCCGAGGGCAGCATCCTCGCCGAATAACGGCCCAGGAGCATTTGATGAATCAATCGATGTTTATCGTCTGGCGCGAAAGCGTCGAGGCGTTGCTGGTGATCGGCATCCTCCAGGCCTGGATCAGCCAACAATCCGAGGGCTCGCGCCTGGGGCGTTTCCTGTGGGCCGGGGTGCTCCTGGGGCTGCTGTGTTCCGCCGGGTTGGCGGGCTTGATGCTGTGGGCCGGTGAAGCCATGAGCGGGCCCAGCGGTGAATGGTTCCAGGCCGGCATGACCCTGGTGGCAAGCCTGTTGATGGTGCAGATGGTGTTCTGGATGCACCGCCACGGGCCGGGCCTCAAGCACACACTGTTACGGGACGCCGAGCAGCGCGCGGCGCGCCAGGGCGGCCTCGGTGTGTTGTTGCTGGCGTTGTTGGCAGTCAGCCGCGAAGGCAGCGAGACCGTGGTGTTCCTGTATGGCGCCGGCGCCCAACTGCATGGCCCGGCATTGGGTCTGTTCGCCATTGGCGGGGGGCTGGGCCTGGTGTTGGCCGGGTTGACAGTGATGCTGCTGCGCAGCACGCAGCGGTTGATTTCGTGGTCGCGGTTTTTCGCCCTCAGTGAGGTGCTGTTGCTGCTTTTGGCGGCCTCCTTGCTGGTCGCTGCCGCAGAACGCATCGGCGGGCAACTGTTGGCGATGGACATGCCCGATTGGGTCTACACCCTGGTGGGCGAAGCCTGGTGGGACAGCAGCGCCCTGCTCAGTGACAGCCACGGCCTGGGCGCAGTGCTCGCCGGCTTTGCCGGGTACCGCGCAACGCCCAGCACGGTCACCCTGCTGGTGCTGGCCGGCTATTGGTTGCTGGTGGGCCAAGGGCTGTATCGCACCCGACGAGCAACGCTGTGAACACCCCCTGGCTGCAACGCCTGGGGGATGGCATGCGCCGCCACGCGCGGCTGATTCGCGGTATGCAATGGGCGGTGGTGCTGTTCTACGCGGGATTGCTGGTGGTACCCGCGCTGCTGCCGCTGCCCGCCAGCCAGGCGCGTTTGTTGGATAACCTGACGCTACTGGCACAGTTCCTGTTCTGGGGCATGTGGTGGCCGTTCGTGGTGCTGTCCATCGTCGTGTTCGGCCGCGTGTGGTGCGGCGTGCTCTGCCCTGAAGGCTCGTTGAGCGAATGGGCCAGCCGCCATGGGCGCGGCCTGGGCATTCCGGGGTGGATCCGCTGGGGCGGTTGGCCCACCGTGGGTTTCTGCCTGACCACCCTCTACGGGCAATTGATCAGTGTGTACGACTACGCCCAGGCGGCCTTGCTGATCCTCGGCGGCTCGACCGTCGCCGCCGTGCTGGTAGGGCTGCTGTTTGTGCGCGGCAAACGGGTGTGGTGCCGCTACCTGTGCCCGGTCAGCGGTGTGTTCGCCCTGCTCGCGCGCCTGGCGCCCGTGCATTTCCAGGTTGATGAACAACGTTGGAAAGCCAACGACGGCCCACGGCTACCCTTGCCCAACTGCGCGCCACTGCTGGACATCCGCCGCTTGCAAGGTGCCAGCGATTGCCACGCCTGTGGCCGCTGCAGCGGGCAACGTGGCGCGGTGCAGTTGATTGCGCGCTCGTGCAATAGCGAAATCCTCCAGGCCCCACGCAAACCCGCCTTGGCCTGGGATACGCGCTTGTTGTTGTTTGGCGTGATCGGCCTGGCGATGGGCGCCTTCCAGTGGACCGTCAGCCCGTGGTTCATCACGTTCAAGCAGGCCCTGGCGCAATGGTTGGTGGAGCACGACTGGTTGTGGCCGTTGCAGGACAACGCGCCCTGGTGGCTGTTGACCCATTACCCCCAGGCCAACGACAGCTTCAGTTGGTTGGATGGGTTTTGTATCGTTGCGTACCTGGGTGCCAGCAGCCTGCTGATCGGCGGCGCATTGATGGGGCTGGTGCACCTCGCCGCACGACTGAGCGGTGAGCGTGCACGGTATTGGGCCCTGGCGCTGACCTTCACGCCCCTTGGCGGTGCAGGACTGTTCCTGGGGCTGTCGGCAACCACCGTCAAGTTATTGCGCTATGAAGGGTTGTTGCTCGACTGGGTACAGCCGGCACGCGGCGCGCTGCTGGTTGGGGCGATAGGCTGGTGTTTGTGGCTGGGGTGGAAACAGCTGGCCGACACGCCACTGCCACGACACTGCGCCGCCTGGACTTGCCTGCTACTGGGCAATGGGCTGGTGGGGTACGGCTGGTGGCTACAGTTCTGGGGCTGGAATCTCTAGGAACCGGCTTGTCGCAGTGAGCGGGCTTATTGTGGCGAGCGGGCTTGCCCCGCGCTGGGCTGCGTAGCAGCCCCAAAACCAGCCACCTCGGTATATCTGGCAGAACGGGGTGAGGCTATTGGGGCGGCTTCGCCGCCCAGCGCGGGGCAAGCCCGCTCGCCACAATAAGCCCGCTCGCCACAATGGCCCGTCTTGCGCGGTTAGACGCGGAACCTGGCAACCGTCAGGTGCAGTTCCCCTGCCATTTGCGCCAGTTCATGGCCTGCCGTATCGGTATGCCGTGCGCCGAGCAAGACTTGCTCCGACAGATTGCGAATCCCCACCAGGTTGCGATCCACCTCCCGCGCCACCAATGCTTGCTCTTCGGTGGCGCTGGCGATCATCAGGTTGCGTTCGTTGATCTGCGAGATCGACTGGGTAATCGCTTCCAGGGCCTGGCCCGAACGCTCGGCCACGCTCAAGGTAGCCCGTACCAAATCACTGCTGCCCTGCATCGCGGTCACAGCTTGTTCGGTGTCCAGGCGGATATTGCCGATCATCTGCTCGATCTCCTGGGTCGAGGCCTGGGTGCGATGGGCCAGGGCCCGCACCTCATCGGCCACCACGGCAAACCCGCGCCCGGCATCCCCGGCCCGTGCCGCCTCGATGGCCGCGTTGAGGGCCAGCAGGTTGGTCTGGTCGGCAATACTGCGGATCACCTCCAGCACGCCGCTGATGTCCTGCACCCGCCCGGCCAGTTGCTGGATGCGCACCGAGGTGCCACTGACGCCCTCTGCCAGGGTGTTGATGGACGCGACGGTTTCTTGCACCTGATCGCGCCCCAGTTGGGCCGTCTGCGCCGATAACCGTGAGGCTTCACTGGTGCTCACTGCATTGCGCGCCACTTCATCTACCGCCGCCGTCATCTCATTGACCGCCGTGGCGGCCTGTTCAATCTCCATGCCTTGCAGTTGCAAGCTGCTGCTGGTCTGGCTGCTGACCGCGCTCAACTCCTCGGAAGAACTGGCCACGCGGTCCACCGACGTGGCGATCTGGCGCACCATTTCATTGAGGTTGTCCTGCATCTGTTGCATGTTTTTCATCACGCTGCCGTCGGCGCTGCCCGCCGTTGGCACTTCGGTAGTCAGGTCGCCCTGGGCAATCTGGCTCAATACCCGCGCGGCCTCGTCGGGCTCGCCGCCCAGGGGCCGGGTCACGCTGCGGGTGACAATCACCCCCGCCGCCACCACCAGGGCCACGCACAGCAGGAACAGCCCCAGCATGTTGCGCCGCGCCTCGCTGTACAGGGTCTGCGCCGCGCGCTCGCGCTCGGTAAAGATCTGCCCCTGCAAGGCCATCATCGCCTCCAGGCTCTTGAATACGGCCTGCTCGGCGGGTTGCACATTCTGCTTGAGCTGCGCCACACCCTCGGCATGGGCGCCCTGGCGGATAAGTGCCTGCACCTGGGTAAAGGCGCCCACATAGGCTTCGCGACGCTGCTTCAGGTCGGCATAGGCCGCCTGGCCCGCAGGTGTGTTGAACAGCGGCTCCAGTTGGGTGAAGGCATCGGTAATGCGTTGGCGGGTGGTACCAATGGCCTGTTGTGCGGCCTGGTTGTCCTCATCGATCAGCAAGTCGCGGGTGTTACGGCCGTTGTCGCGCACACCGGTGGCAATCACCATGATCGGGGCAATTTTCGGCCAGTCCTGCTGCACGATCAGTTCTGATTGTTCCTTGAGGGTGCCCAGGTCGTGCAAGGCGTAGAGCGCCATGCCCGCCAGGGCCAAGGGGGCGATGGCAAAGCCGATCGCGATACGGCGGGCGGTGGTTAGTCGAGTCATGTCATAAGCTCCCTGATGAATACCTGCCCCCAGGGGGCAGCATCTTTGATAATCCGGTGGGAGTTCAATCGCCACGCTTGAAAGGGCTCCGCGAAGGGATCAACCCCGTAAAACAAATGCCGGGAACAGTGCCCGCATTTTCTCCCATAGTTCAGGCAGCAAGGCCTGTGCCGAAACGCTCGGCAATTGCTCATCGAGCATGCGCGCGGTGCGCACCAGCTGTACGGCGAAGCGCTTGACTCCCCGCTCTTGCAAACGCTGGGCCAGCAGCAGCAGGCGCTGCGGGTCGATCAGGTGCCAATGCACGGTGGTGCGGCATTCGTAGTCCACATCGCTGTGCAGCAGCAGGTCGAGGCTGCGCCAATTGGCGGTGCCGCTGCCCTTGACCTGGGTGATCAACTGGCAGTCCTCGGCCAGGGCCTTGACGTCGAAGCCAACCCAATCGGCATGGGCCAGGGCATTGGCGAACGCCGCAGGCTTGATCCCGGCACTGTGCAGGCCGATGCGAAAGCCCATCTTGCGCACTTCGTCCATGGCTGCCGGCAGGCCTTCCTGCAGGGTCGGTTCACCACCGCTGAACACCACGGCATCCAGCAGGTCCTGGCGCCGTTGCAGAAACAGCAAAACCCGGCGCCAATCCACCTCATCGCTACCGCGAGGGGGGATCAGGTCCGGGTTATGGCAATACCGACAACGCCAGGCACAGCCCTGGCAAAACAGCACGCAGGCGAGCATGCCGGGGTAGTCGAGGGTGGTCAGGGGCACGAGGCCCCCGACCCGTAGTGCTCGACTCATTGGCGCCCGGCCGCCGCCGCACTTTCGGTAAAGTGCGCGCGCTCACGGTGCTCCGATTGTTTGCCGGGGTTAAAGGCCGAAACCGGTCGGTGGTAGCCCATGACACGGGTCCAGACTTCACAGCGTTGGCGTTGTGGCTGGGTGGTTTGCATGGTGAATCTCCTTGGGGTTGGAAAACGGTTAGCACCTTGCTCTGTAGGAGCGAGCTTGCTCGCGAAGAACGTCAACGATCACGCGTGCTGCCTGGTTAAACGCGGTGTACTTGAGTGCTTCGCGAGCAAGCTCGCTCCTACAAGGTGGCGTTAAGGGCCAGGACCTCGTCGCACTTGGGGCAGAATTCATGTTCGCCCGCCAGGTAGCCGTGCACCGGGCAGATGGAGAACGTCGGCGTCACCGTCAGGTAAGGCAGGCGGAAACGCCCCAGGGCCTTGCGCACCAGCTGCTTGCAGGCCTGGGCCGAGGAAATCTGCTCGGCCATATACAGGTGCAGCACGGTGCCGCCGGTGTATTTGCATTGCAGTTCGTCTTGCAGCTCCAGGGCTTCGAATGGGTCTTCGGTGAAGCCCACCGGCAACTGCGAAGAGTTGGTGTAATACGGCGCGCCAAGGCTGCCGGCCTGGAGGATCGCGGGGAAACGCTTGAGGTCTTCCTTGGCAAAGCGGTAGGTGGTGCCTTCGGCCGGCGTGGCCTCCAGGTTGTAGAGGTGGCCGGTGTCTTCCTGGAAGCGCAGCAACGTGGCGCGCACATGGTCCAGCACCTGCAGCGCAAACTCGCGCCCGCGGGCGGTATGGGTGCCCTCCTCGTCGCCAGTGAAATTGCGCAGCATCTCGTGCATGCCATTCAGGCCGATGGTTGAGAAGTGATTGCGCAAGGTCCCCAGGTAGCGCTTGGTGTAGGGGTACAGGCCGGCGTCCATATGGTGCTGGATCACCTTGCGCTTGACCTCCAGGCTCTCCATTGCCAGCTCCATCAGGTGGTCCAGGCGTTGCAGCAGGCCGCTGGTGTCGCCCTTGAACAGGTAGCCCAGGCGGGCGCAGTTGATCGTCACCACCCCCAATGAGCCGGTCTGCTCCGCCGAACCGAACAACCCGCCGCCACGCTTGAGCAACTCGCGCACATCCAGCTGCAAGCGGCAGCACATCGAGCGCACCTGGTTGGGCTGCATATCGGAATTGAGGAAGTTCTGGAAGTACGGCAGGCCGTAGCGCGCGGTCATCTCGAACAGGCGGTCGGCGTTTTCGCTGTCCCACGGGAAGTCATGGGTGATGTTGTAGGTGGGGATCGGGAAGGTGAACACCCGGCCCTTGGCGTCGCCGGCCTGCATCACTTCGATATAGGCGCGGTTGATCAGCTCCATTTCCGCTTGCAGGTCACCGTAGGCAAACGGCATTTCTTCGCCGCCGATAATCGGGATCTGCTCGCGCAGGTCTTCCGGGCAGACCCAGTCGAATGTCAGGTTGGTAAACGGCGTTTGCGTGCCCCAGCGCGAGGGCACGTTGAGGTTGTAGATAAACTCCTGCACCGCCTGGCGAATCTCGGGGAACGTCAGTTGGTCCTTGCGCACAAAGGGCGCCAGGTAGGTGTCGAACGAGCTGAAAGCCTGGGCACCGGCCCACTCGTTCTGCAGGGTGCCGAGGAAGTTGACCATCTGCCCCAAGGCACTGCCCAGGTGCTTGGGCGGCCCGGCTTCGACGCGGCCGGGCACGCCATTGAGGCCTTCGTGCAGCAGCGTGCGCAGGGACCAGCCGGCGCAGTAGCCGGCGAGCATGTCCAGGTCATGGATATGCAAGTCCGCCTCGCGATGGGCCTGGCCGATCTCCTGGCTATAGACCTCGTCCAGCCAGTAATTGGCGGTGACCTTGCCCGACACGTTGAGCACCAGCCCACCCAGGGAGTAACCCTGGTTGGCGTTGGCCTGCACACGCCAGTCTTCACGGTCGAGGTACTCGTTCATCGAGGTGGCGACTTCCACCAGGGTCTTGCGATCCCGGCGCAGGCGCCCGTGCTGCTCGCGATAGACGATATAGGCACGCATCGCCAAAAAGTACCCGGCGTCCATCAACACCCGCTCGACACTGTCCTGGATCTGCTCCACATCCAGGCGGGTAATCCCGCGTAGACGGGCGAGCACCGCCCCTAACAACAGATCGACTTCGGCGTCCTGATACTCGCCAGTGGCGTTACCCGCGGCGATCATCGCCTGGCGGATTTTCTCGGCATCAAAGGCTACGAGGGTGCCATCGCGCTTGTGTAGGCGGGTACTGACCAGCGGGCTTGAGGTGATCTGCATGGGGGCTCCAAAACACTACATATAGATTTAATAGTTCGTATAGACACAAGATGCAGTGATGGTACGCAGTGAAAGATGGGTTGCAATTGACCAGGGTCAAGTTTGCGTAGAGGTATCGTCACGGGCCAGTTCACGTTCAATCTGTTCGATGCTGGGTAAGCTGGTTTGGAGTTCTGCCGGGAGGGAGCCGACCAACTGGTACTCCGCCACCCCGATGGGTCGAGCGCTGTCACGCAAGGCATATTCAGCCACTATCTTGTTTTTGCTTTTGCACAGCAGCAAACCAATGGTGGGGCTGTCTTGCGGGTGCTTGAGTTGGGCGTCCACCGCTGCGAGGTAAAAACCCAACTGCCCCAGATGCTCTGGCTTGAACTTGCCGGCCTTGAGCTCAATAGCGACGTAACAGCGCAGTTTCAAGTGATAAAACAGCAGGTCGATGAAGAACTCCTCGCCGCCCACATCCAGCAGGACCTGCTTGCCGACAAAAGCAAAGCCTGCCCCCAACTCCAGCAAAAAGTCGGTGACATGCCTGATCAGAGCGCTTTCGATCTCACGCTCCTGCGCGTCCAGGGTCAGCCCCAGAAAATCGAAACGATAGGGATCTTTCAGCGACTCGCGGGCCAAGTCCGACTGGGGCTTGGGCAGCAGGGTTTCGAAGTTGCTGACAGCATTGCCACTGCGCTCCAGCAAACGGGTCTCGATCTGCATGACCAGAATGTTGCGTGACCAGTTGTGTTCAATGGCTTGGGCGGCGTACCAGCGGCGGGTTTCGGGGCCGGGCAGTTTATCGAGCAGTGCTATTTGGTGATACCAAGGCAATTGTGCAAGCACCGCTTGCACAAACTCAGGTTCCGGCCAAGCCTCGGCAAATGCGCGCATGTACTTGAGGTTGCGCGGCGAAAAACCTTTCATATCAGGAAAAGCTGAACGCAAATCCTGCGCCAGGCGCTCAATGACTTTTGCTCCCCACCCTTGCTGCGCCTGGCGGGTCAAGATGTCCTGGCCAATCTGCCAGTACAGCAGCACAAGCTCACGGTTTACTGCCAGCGATGCACGCTGCTGGGCAGAGTGAGTACGGTTTTTCAGCTCCTTCAACCAGTCGCCATATCCCTCAGGAGGTGTAGTGAGGCTGTCAGCGGATCGATTCATTCCGGGTTCCTTGTCGATATTGCCCGTTGTAGAAACCAGCAATGGTAACGACGGAAAAACGCCACGCGGGCCAGCGGAATGCCCTTGATACAAAACAACGGGAACTACTGTTCGACAGGGTTCCAGCACCTCCTCACCCCCCACTCATGTTCATAAACCGCACCACCTGCACCTCGCCCTCCCCGGTAAAGTCATGGCGCAGTGGTTTACCCCGCAGCGCCTTGTGCAGCGCTTCCACCAACGGCCGATCATCCAACGGATAGCGGCGCAGCAACGCACGAAAATCCACCGCGTTGTCCTGCCCCAGGCACAGCAGCAACTGCCCTTCCACCGTCATCCGTACCCGGTTGCAGCTGGCGCAGAAGTTGTGGGAGTTGGGCGAGATAAAGCCGATGCGCGTCTGCGAATGCCGGGCCAGGCGCACGTAACGTGCCGGGCCGCCGCTGTTTTCGGTGCTGTCGAGCAGCGAGTGATGCTCGGCAATCAAGGCCCGAACCTGCTCGCTGGAACAAAAGGATTCGCCCCGCGAGCGCCCCACATCCCCCAACGGCATCTCTTCGATAAAGCTGATATCGATGCCCTGGTCGATGGCGTACTGCACCAGCGCCGGCACTTCATCAAAGTTGCGGCCCTTCATCACCACGCAGTTGAGCTTGACCCGCTCGAACCTGGCATCCCGTGCGGCCTCGATGCCGTCCAGCACCTGGCGCAAGTCGCCGTTGCGGGTGATCGCGCGAAAACGTTCGGGGTCGAGGCTGTCGAGGCTGATATTCATGCGTTTGACCCCAGCCTCCACCAGCGGCCGCGCCAGGCGGCCCAGTTGCGAGCCGTTGCTGGTCATGACCAGTTCGCGCAAGCCGGGCAACGCGGCGATGTGGCGGCACAGCTCGACAATGCCGGGACGGATCAGCGGCTCGCCCCCGGTCAGGCGGATCTTGCGCACACCCTGGCTGACGAACACCGTCGCCAGCCGTTGCAGCTCCTCCAGGGTCAACACTTGCTGGCGCGGCAGGAAGGTCATGTTTTTTGCCATGCAGTACACACAGCGAAAATCACAACGATCAGTCACCGACAACCGCAGGTAGTCAATGGAACGGCCCACACCATCCACCAGGCTCATGTCACTGCACCAACGGCGAGTCGGCGCCCTGCAGCGCGATGCCACGTACATCGGCCGCGCCAATCAGGGTTTGCAGGTATTGCACCAGTGCCTTCTGCCACACCCCTTGCTGCAACTGGGTGCGAATCGCCGTGGCGACTGCCTCGTAGGGCAGCGGCTGGCCTTCGATGCGCTGATCGACGCAGATCACATGCCAGCCGTAGCGGCTTTCCAGGGGTTTGCTGGCCAGGCCCGGGGCCAGGGTAAACAATTGGCGCTCCAACTCTGGCACGGTCTGGCCTTTGCTCACCTGCCCCAACGAACCGCCCTGGGCCTTGGACGGACACGCCGAGTACTTCAAGGCCAGGTCGGCAAAGCTGGCCGGTGACTCTTGCAGGCTCAACAACAACACCTCGGCCTGGGAATGCGCGACATGCCGCGCCTCGGCGTCGTCCGGCGCACACTCCAGCAAAATGTGCCGTACCGCGAGCAACGGCGCGCTGTGAAAGCGCCCGCGATTGCTTTCGAAGTAGCGCACACAGGTGGCCTCGTCGCAGTCCGGCACCTTGACTTCACGCTCCAGCAACAGGCGGGTCGCTGCCTCTTCTTCGTTCTCGCCGGCGCCGACTTCCAGCAACACTCCCAGCTCACGAATCCGCTGCTGTAGCAGCTCACGGATCACCAAGGCGCGGGCGGCGAGGAACACCGCCTCCTCGCGACTCTCAGCCGGGTGATATTGCAGTTCCTGAGCCATCGCCTCGGGGGTAATCTGCACCCCGTTGACGCTGACAATCGGCCATTCCTGTTCACTGCTGGCGATCAGTTGCGGCTCGACGGCCACCACCACTTCCGGCTCTTTGGCCGAAGAGCTGCAACCACCACCGCCGCTGCCGCCACCACATCCGCATCCTGTAGTCATGACGTTCTCCTCACTTCTGCCGCACGATTTGATAACGACGGCCCAGGTACCAGATCGGCGCACTGACCATGTGCACCAGACGGGTAAACGGGAACAGTACAAACAGGCTCAGGCCCAGCGCCACGTGCGCCTTGTAGATCAGGCTCACCGGGGCAATCGCCGCCGCTGCTTCCACCGGCCGCAGCAACACCACGTTCTGCGCCCAGTCCGCGAGCATCACCATCACCGAACCGTCCATATGCCCGGTCGACGCAACGATAGTCAGCAAACCCAGGACCAACTGCGCCAGCAACACCAGCAAGATCAGGATGTCCGATGGGCTTGATGTGGCCCGGACCCGTGGATCAGTGAGGCGACGATTGACCAGCATCACCAGGCCCACCAGGCACAGCAAGCCGAAGAAACCACCGGAGACCATCGCCAGCAGCTGCTTGTTTTCGGTACTGATCACATGGTGGTAGATCGACGCCGGCGTCAGCAGGCCGACAAAATGCCCGGCCAGCACGAACAGCACGCCGATATGGAAGAAGTTGCTCGCCACACGCATGCCACGGTTATTGAGCATCTGGCTGGAGCCGGCCTTCCAGGTGTACTGCGACAGGTCAAACCGCGCCCAACTGCCCAACAGGCAGATGGCCAGGGCGACATACGGATACACGCCAAATACCAGCAAATTCCACTTAGACATTACCCACCTCCTTGGCTGGCACGGCGGCCAGCCCTTCGTGCTGAAAATCCACCCAGTGCAACGGCACCGCACTTTCTTCGCGGGCCTTGCCCGGCGCGCTGGGCATGGCGCTGCAACGGTCCTGCTGCTCGGCCTGCATGAAGTCCACGGCCTCCTCTTCCCAGACCTTGTCCAGGGCTTCGAGGGAGTCGTCGCGCACTTCGGCGGCAACCTGGGCGCGCAACTCGGCAATCGCCTGGTGCGGCTCGGCGCCGCTGATCTGCAACAGCGCACGGAAGCAACTGGCATAGGCGCTTTCGCGCTCGTCCAGGCGCGCCGCCAGCAAGGCCAGCAGGTGCGCCACATCCGCCAGGCCCTCGCGGGCCTCGATGTCTTCGCGGGTGGACAGAAACTCCAGGTACAACGGGATGTAGTCCGGCAGCTCCTTGACGCCGATGGCAAACCCGGCCTCCTGGTACTGGGCCATCATGTCGACCATAGCCTGGCCGCGATCGCGCGACTCGCCATGCACGTGTTCAAACAACAGCAGCGACAGCGAGCGACCGCGGCCAAACAACGCACCGTAGTGCTCCTGGCCATCCATCAGGTCATTGCTGCAGATCAGCTCCAACAGCTCGAACAACGCACCACGCTGCTTGGGGCTGATTTCCCGCGATTCGAGAATCGCCTGCTCCAGTTCATCGCGGCCGTTCACCAGGGTTTCGGTGGGATAGTCCAGCAGCAACGAGATCACTTTAAGAATGCGCATGGCTCAGTCCTCCCAGATCTGTACGGTTTTCAGCACGTCGCGGCGGTTGGCCTTCTTCGCCCCGAACATATTGGTGTCGGAGCTGCCACTGCAGCCGCTGCCAAAGCTGAAACCACAACCGGAACGCTCGGCAAACGCATCGCTCATCGCGTCTTCACGGTGGGCGCTGGGCACTACAAAACGGTCTTCGTAGTTGGCAATCGCCAGGTAGCGGTACATCTCTTCCACCTGGGCAACGCTCAGGTCGACGTCGGCCAGCACTTGCAGGTCCTCCACACCGTCCACTTGCTGTGAGCGCTTGAAGGCGCGCATGGCCAGCAGGCGTTTAAGCGCACGCTTGACCGGCTTTTCGTCACCGGCAGTCAGCATATTGGCCAGGTAGCGCAGCGGGATGCGCAGGCTATCGACATCCGGGATCACCCCGTTCATGCCCACGGTGCCAGCAGCGGCGGCGTTCTGGATCGGCGACAGCGGCGGCACGTACCAGACCATCGGCAAGGTGCGGTATTCCGGGTGCAGCGGCAGCGCCAGCTTCCAGTCCACGGCCATTTTGTACACCGGCGAACGCTGGGCCGAGTCGATCACCGACTGCGGTACACCATCGGCCAGGGCCTGGCGGATCACCGCCGGGTCATTGGGGTCGAGGAAGATTTCCAGCTGCTTCTCGTACAGGTCGTGCTCGTTGGCGGTGCTCGCCACTTCGCTGATGCGGTCGGCGTCATACAGCAACACGCCGAGGTAGCGGATCCGCCCGACGCAGGTTTCTGCGCAGACGGTGGGCATGCCCGCTTCGATCCGTGGGTAGCAGAAGATGCACTTCTCGGATTTGCCGCTTTTCCAGTTGAAGTAGATTTTCTTGTACGGGCAACCGCTGATGCACATGCGCCAGCCGCGGCATTTTTCCTGGTCGATCAGGACGATGCCGTCCTCTTCACGCTTGTAGATCGCGCCGCTGGGGCACGATGCCGCGCACGCCGGGTTCAGGCAGTGCTCGCACAGGCGCGGCAGGTACATCATGAAGGTGTTTTCGTACTCGCCATAAATGTCGGCCTGGATCTGGTCGAAGTTCTTGTCCTTGCGGCGCTTGGCGAACTCGGTGCCGAGGATTTCTTCCCAGTTGGGGCCCCACTCGATTTTCTCCATGCGCTTGCCCGACACCACCGAACGCGGGCGCGCAGTGGGTTGGTGCTCGCCCAGGGGCGCGGTGTGCAGGTGCTGGTAGTCGAAGTCGAACGGCTCGTAGTAGTCGTCCAGGCTCGGCAGGTCCGGGTTGGCGAAGATGTTCGCCAACACGCGGAACTTGCCGCCGATACGTGGGTTGATCGAGCCGTTGGCGTTACGGATCCAGCCGCCCTTCCACTTGTCCTGGTTTTCCCACTCCTTGGGGTAGCCGATGCCCGGCTTGGATTCAACGTTGTTGAACCAGGCGTATTCCATGCCTTCGCGGCTGGTCCAGACGTTTTTGCAGGTGATGGAGCAGGTGTGGCAGCCGATGCACTTGTCCAGGTTCAGGACCATGCCGATTTGTGAGCGAATCTTCATCTCAGTTCTCCTCGATATCGGTCGGCAATGGACGCGGCAGATCATCACCGCTGGAACCATCGAGCCAATCGACCTTGACCATCTTGCGCACCACCACGAATTCATCGCGGTTGCAGCCGACTGTGCCGTAATAGTTGAAACCGTAGGCCTGCTGGGCATAGCCGCCGATCATGTGGGTCGGCTTGAGCACCACGCGGGTCACCGAGTTGTGGTGGCCGCCACGGGTCTTGGTGGTTTCCGAACCCGGTACGTTCACGATGCGTTCCTGGGCGTGGTACATCATCACCATGCCTTCCTTGACCCGCTGGCTAACCACCGCACGGGCGGTCAGGGCGCCGTTGACGTTGAAGCACTCGATCCAGTCGTTGTCCTCGATCCCGGCGCGCTTGGCGTCGATTTCCGAGAGCCACACAATCGGGCCGCCACGGCTGAGGGTGAGCATCAGCAGGTTGTCGCTGTAGGTGCTGTGGATCCCCCACTTCTGGTGCGGAGTGATCCAGTTCAGGACGATTTCGGTCTCGCCATTGCTGCGCTTGCCCTTCACCCCTTCGATGGTGCGGGTGTTGACCGGTGGCCGGTAGCTCATCAATTGCTCGCCGAACGCCTGCATCCACGGGTGATCCTGGTAGAACTGCTGGCGGCCGGTGATGGTGCGCCATGGGATGTTTTCATGGACGTTGGTGTAGCCGGCGTTGTAGCTCACGTGCTCATCTTCCAGGCCCGACCAGGTGGGGCTGGAGATGATCTTGCGCGGCTGCGCCTGGATATCGCGGAAGCGGATCGCTTCGTGGGCCTTGGAAATCGCCAGGTGGCTGTGGTCGATGCCGGTGAATTCCGACAGCGCGGCCCAGGCTTTCAAGGCCACCTTGCCGTTGGTTTCCGGGGCCAGGGACAGGATCACTTCGGCGGCGTCGATGGCTGTGTCGATCTTTGGCCGGCCATGGCTGATGCCCGCATCGCCTTCGTGGTGGTTGAGTTCGCCAAGGAACTCGACCTCCTCATCGGTATTCCAGTTGATGCCCTTGCCGCCGTTGCCGAGTTTTTCCAGCATCGGGCCCAGGGACGAGAACTGCTTGTAGATGTTCGGGTAATCGCGCTCCACCACCGCCATGTTTGGCGCGTTCTTGCCCGGTACCGGCGCCACACCGGCGCTTTTCCAGTCGGTGCCGCCAAACGGCTGGGCCAGTTCGCCGACGCTGTCATGCATCAACGGCACGGTGACCAGGTCTTGTTCCACGCCCAAGTGGCCGACCGACATGGCCGAAAACGCCTTGGCGATACCTTTGTAGATTTCCCAGTCCGAACGCGACTCCCACGCCGGATCAATCGCCGCCGACAGCGGGTGAATGAACGGGTGCATGTCCGAGGTGTTCATGTCGTCTTTTTCGTACCAGGTTGCGGTCGGCAACACGATGTCGGAATAGACGCAGGTGGAAGACATGCGGAAGTCCAGGGTGGTCACCAGGTCCAGCTTGCCGATGGCGCCGTCTTCGACCCACTCGGCCTCGGTCGGCTTGCATTCGGTGCTGTGGCCGATGTCTTCGTTCATCACCCCGTTCTTGGTGCCCAGCAGGTACTTGAGCATGTACTCATGGCCCTTGCCCGACGAACCGAGCAGGTTGGAACGCCAGATAAACATGTTGCGCGGGAAGTTCACCGGGCTGTCCGGCTGCTCGCAGGCAAAGCGCAAGCTGCCGTCCTGCCAGGACTTGACCACGTAGTCTTTCGGGTCCATGCCAGCGGCCGCCGCGTCGCGGCAGATATGCAGCGGGTTGGTATTGAGTTGTGGCGCGCTGGGCAACCAGCCGGCGCGTTCGGCGCGGATGTTGTAGTCCAGGGCATGCTCGGGGAACTGCGACTTGTCAGCCAGCGGCGAGAGGATGTCGTGCATGCTCATCTTCTCGTGGCGCCATTGCGAGCTGTGGCCATAGAAGAAGCTGGTGCCGTTCATTTGGCGTGGCGGACGGTTCCAGTCCAGGCCGAACGCCAGGGGCAGCCAGCCGCATTGTGGGCGCAGTTTTTCCTGGCCCACATAGTGCGCCCAACCGCCACCGGTCTGGCCGACGCAACCGCAGAGCATGAGCATATTGATCAGCCCGCGGTAGTTCATGTCCATGTGGTACCAGTGGTTCATCGCCGCGCCGACGATGATCATCGAGCGACCACGGGTCTTGTCGGCGTTGTCGGCAAACTCGCGGGCGATCTGGATCGCCTTCTCGCGGCTGACGCCGGTGATTGCTTCCTGCCAGGCCGGTGTACCCGGCACGCTGGCGTCGTTGTAGTCCTTGGCCACATTGCTGCCGCCCAGGCCACGGTCGATGGCCAGGTTGGCGGCGGACAGGTCGAACACCGTCGCCACTTTAGCCACCGTGCCATCAGCCAGGGTCACGCTGTGCACCGGCACCCGACGGAACTGCACGGCATCGCCGGCCACGTGCTGGAAGTAGTCGTGGGCTTCACCGGCAAAATACGGGAACGCCACTTCGGCGACGTCATCGCCGATCAGGCTCAGTTTCAGGTCGATCTCGCGGCCTTCACCGCCTTCTTTGGCGAGGATGTTCCACTTGCCCTTCTCGCCCCAGCGATAGCCGATGGCGCCTTGTGGCGAGACCAGTTCGCCGCTCTCGTCGAGGGCGATGGTTTTCCATTCCGGGTTGTTGTCCTGGCCCAGATTGTCGACCAGGTCCGACGCGCGCAAAAAGCGGTCGGGCTGGAAGCCTGCGCCCGGGGCAAAGCCGGTCATGGGCTTGAGCATCACCAACACGGGCAAGTCGGTGTAGCGCTTGGCATAGTCGGTGAAGTACGCGCTGGGCTTGTCCAGGTGAAATTCTTTGAAGATCACATGGTTGAACGCCTGGGCCAACGCGGCGTCAGTGCCCTGCTTAGGGTTGAGCCACAGGTCGGTAAGCTTGGCCACTTCCGAATAGTCGGGGGTGATGGCCACGGTCTTGGTGCCCTTGTAGCGCACCTCGGTGAAGAAGTGCGCGTCTGGGGTACGGGTCTGCGGGACGTTGGAGCCCCAGGCAATGATGTAGTTGGAGTTGTACCAGTCGGCCGATTCCGGCACGTCGGTCTGCTCGCCCCAGACCATCGGCGAGGCCGGTGGCAGGTCGCAGTACCAGTCGTAGAAACTCAGGCACACGCCGCCAATCAACGACAGGTAACGGGAACCGGCGGCATAGCTGACCATGGACATGGCCGGGATCGGCGAGAAGCCGACGATGCGGTCCGGGCCATATTGCTTGATGGTGTAGACGTTGGACGCTGCGATGATCTCGTTGACTTCATCCCAGTTGGAGCGGATGAAGCCGCCCATGCCGCGTTTGCTTTTATAGGAGTCGGCCTTGACCTTGTCCTCGACAATGCTCGCCCAAGCCTCGACCGGCGACAGGGTCAGGCGCGCCTCGCGCCACAGTTTGAGCAATGGCTTGCGGATCTTCGGGTACTTCAGGCGGTTGGCGCTGTAGATGTACCAGCTGTAGCTCGCGCCACGGGGGCAGCCGCGCGGCTCATGGTTGGGCAAGTCGTTGCGGGTGCGCGGGTAATCGGTCTGCTGGGTTTCCCAGGTGATCAGGCCGTTCTTCACGTAGATCTTCCACGAGCACGAGCCGGTGCAGTTCACCCCGTGGGTGGAACGCACGATCTTGTCGTACTGCCAGCGCGAACGGTAGACGTTCTCCCAGTCGCGGGACTCTTTGCGGGTCTCGCCGTGACCTTCGGAGAATTCGTCTTGCTTGCGATTGAAGAACCGCAGTTGATCGAGTAAATGACTCATGGTGCTTTCCTCTCAGGCTTGCTGCGGGGTTCTGTGCCCCGCCCACGCAAGGTTTGAATTCGGGGTCGACTCAGCAGGGGGTCTCGGCGCCTTTGCGCGCATACCACCACCAGGTCACGACAATGCAGCTCAGGTAGAAGCCGACGAACATGTAGAAGGCCAATGCCGGGCTGCCGGTGTAGGCCATGGACGAGCCAAAGGTCTTGGGAATGAAGAACGCACCGAAGGCGCCCATGGCCGAACTGAAGCCCAGCACGGCTGCCGATTCCTTGGTCGCATCCTTGAGGGCTTGCTCACGCACGGCGGCAGGTTTGCCGGCGCTGGCTTTTTCATGCTGGGTGCGGAAGATCACCGGGATCATGCGGAAGGTGGAGCCGTTGCCGATGCCAGTGGTGATGAACAGCAGCATGAACAGGCCAAGGAAGCCGTAGAAGCTGCCGCCCTGGCCGTTCAGTGGCAGAAAGTGCAGGACGCCAAACACCATCACGATCATCAGCACGAAGTTCCACAGGGTCACCCGCGCACCGCCCAGTTTGTCTGCCAGCCAGCCGCCCAATGGGCGTACCAGGGCGCCTACCAGGGGGCCGAGGAATGCGAATTTCAAAGCGTTGACGTCCGGGAACGAAGTCTTGATCAGCATCGGGAAGGCGGCCGAGAAGCCGATGAAGGAACCGAAAGTCGCCAGGTACAACCAGCACATCAGCCAGTTGTGCTTGCGCTTGAAGATCACTGCCTGCTCGCTGAACGAAGCACGGGCGCTGGACAGGTCGTTCATGCCGAACCAGGCAAACAGGGTCACGGTGATAATGAACGGCACCCAGATAAAGCCAGCGTTCTGCAGCCACAACTGGCTGCCGTCTTCCAGGGTCTGCGGCTGACCACCGAGCAGGCCGAACACACCAAAGGTGATCACCAGCGGCACGCAGAACTGCATCACCGACACGCCGAGGTTACCCAGGCCGGCGTTCAGGCCCAGGGCCGTGCCTTGCTGGGACTTGGGGTAGAAGAAGCTGATGTTGGACATGCTCGAGGCGAAGTTGCCGCCGCCGAAACCGCACAGCAGCGCGATCAGCACAAATACGCTGTAGGAGGTGCTGGGGTCCTGCACCGCAAAGCCCATCCACAACGAGGGAATCAGCAGCGACGCGGTGCTCAGGGCGGTCCAGCGGCGGCCACCGAAGATCGGCACCATGAACGAATAGAACACGCGCAAGGTGGCACCGGACAGGCCCGGCAAGGCGGCCAGCCAGAACAGCTGATCGGTGGTGAAGCTAAAGCCGATGGCGTTCAGGCGCACGATTACCGTGCTCCATACCATCCATACAGCGAAGGCCAACAGCAGCGCCGGGATCGAGATCCACAGGTTGCGGGTCGCGGTCTGTTTGCCGCTGGCGCCCCAGAATGCAGGGTCTTCGGGGCGCCAGTCGTGGATCACCGGGCCCGAATTGGGCTTTTGCGCGATAGTCATGCGGATTCTCCTTGGAGAGGCTGGGCCACCGCTTTACCGAGCAGCGGTTGCTTGCGGATTTCACTGAAGTACATCCAGGTCAGGGAGACCCAGACCACGCCGTACATCAACATGAAGCAGGAAGAGCGCACGCCGGTGAGGTCCACCAGGGCGCCGAACATGATCGGCAGCACGAAGCCACCCAGCCCCCCGGCCAGGCCGACGATGCCGGACACCGCGCCCATGTTTTGCGGGTAGTCATTGGCGATGTACTTGAACACCGAGGCCTTGCCGAAGGCGAAGGCGATGCCCATCACAAACAGCAGGATGGTGAAGACGGTGGCGTTGAGGCCGATATGGAAATCCAGCGGGCCGTTGACGGTCTGCACCTGCAATTGGGTCTGCGGGTAGCTGAGCAGGAACAGGCAGATCCAGCTCACCCACAACACCCACCAGGTCACGCTTTGTGCGCCCCAGCGGTCGGACATCCAGCCGCCTACGGCGCGCAGCACCCCACCCGGCAGGGAAAAACACGCGGCCAGCAGCGCGGCGCTTTGCAGGCTGAAGCCGTATTCCTGCACGTAGTACTTGGTCGCCCACAGCGCCAGGGCCACGTAGCCACCGAAGACAATCGAGTAGTACTGGCAGTAGCGCCACACGGCCGGGTCCTTGAGGCACAGCAACTGCTCGCGAAAGGTCGCGCCACTGGCATTGCGGTGGGCCTTGTTTTCGCTGGTGAGGAACCAGAACAGCAGCGCGGTGATAAACAGGATCGCGCTGAACACCTTCGGCACCAGGTGCCAGGTACCCAGGGCGATCAGGGCCGGCGCAAGAAATTTGGTCACCGCCGCCCCGGCGTTGCCGGCACCGAACACGCCCATGGCAAAGCCCTGGTTGTCCTTGTCGAACCACTTGGCGACATAGGCGATGCCCACCGAGAACGAGCCGCCCGCCAGGCCGACAAACAGCCCCAGCACCAGGAATTGCCAGAAGGCGGTGGCATAGGTGATCAGGTACAGCGGCAGCACGCAGGTGAGCATCAGTACAAAGAACACGATGCGCCCGCCGAAGCGGTCCGTCAGCAGGCCCAGGGGCAGGCGCACCAGGGAGCCGGTCAACACGGGGGTGGCGGCCAGCAGGCCGAACTGGGTTTCGTTGAGTTGCAGCAGCTCTTTGATCGGCACGCCAAGGACGGCGAACATCATCCAGACCATAAAGCACACGGTGAAGGCCAGCGTACTCATGCCCAGCACCAGGCCTTGTCTTACACGGGGTTGAGTCACGGTTTGCGCTCCCAGAAGTGATTCCATGAGCGCAGGTTAGGGGCGACGTCCTCGCAGAACTTGACCCAGATCAACGTCCGCCTGGGGGGTATTGGCCTATGCTTGCCCCATCTACCTCCAAGGAGGTAGGCCAAATAACAAGAGAAAGTCTTTATTTATCAATGGATTGGTCTCTTGTGCCGGCTTTTTCCCGTGGGAGGGTTCGCCGGCAACTCTTTAGAGGTAGTGCGCCAGGGATTGCAGAATTCAATGCTGTTTTCCTTGCCAGGTGCCGCCATGCTGCTGTTCTTCCTCCTTCGATTACGCCGTGATGTTTAACTGGCTGCGCAGCTCCCTGCCCGCGCGGGCCGGTGTCGCGGTGATCCTGATTGCGATCCTGGCCCTGGCCAGTTCCCTGAGCGCCGGGCTGATCGCCTGGTTCAGCCAGGGCGACGGCGCGGCCATCAACACCGCAGGCTCGGTGCGCATGGAGACCTACCACCTGAGCTGGAAACTCGCCGACCATGCCCCCGCCGACGAGATCCAGGCCATCACCCAAAGCCTGCAACGGCGCCTGGACAGCCAGTCATTGAAAGCGGTGCTGGAAGACGGCCCCCAGAGCGCCCTGCAACAGAGCTACCAGCAGATCCAGCAACACTGGAACCTGGAGCTGCGCCCGGCCATCGAGCGTGGCGACGGCGCCCTGTTCCGCGAACGCGCGCCAGCCTTTGTCGAGCAACTGAACCAGTTCGTCAGCCTGTTGCAGCAGCAGAGCGAGCACAAACAAGGCTGGCAACAGCTGATCCAGGGCCTGGCGCTGTTCAGCACCCTGATCATCCTGCTGCTGGGGCTGTATGAATTGCAGTACGGCGTGGTCACGCCCCTGAAGGAGTTGGTGGATGCAACGCGACGCTTTCGCGAGGGCGACTACACAGCCCGGGTCAATCACCGCTCCCAAGACGAGCTTGGCCAGTTGGCCCTGAGCTTCAACACCCTGGCCGAAACCATCGAGCAGTCCCACCGCACCCTGGAAAGCCAGGTGCAGCACAAGACCCTCAACCTGCAACAAGCCAACGCCGCCCTCGAGTTGCTCTACGAGAGCAGCCGCAGCCTGGCCACGCGCCTGGCCAACGCCGAAGGCCTCGACGAATTGATCCGGCGCTTCCAGAAGCGCCTGCCGGGCCTGCGCCTGTCGCTGTGCCTGCAAGGGCACTTCCTCGCCCCGGCACAGCAGATGCTCGCGCTGCATGGTGAAAACAGCCGCAACGTCTGCGCCATTGGCGACTGCGCCACCTGCGAACGGCATCACGTGGCCCCGCCCCAGGTGTTCAGCATCAGCAACCAGGGCGCAGAGTTGGGCGAACTCAAGGCGCATTTCGTCGACGGGCATGCGCCCCAGGACTGGGAAAAACAGCTGATCCAGGCGCTGGCCAACCTGATTGGCACCTCGCTGTCCCTCAAGCGCCAGCGTGAACAGGACCACCGCCTGTTACTGCTGGATGAACGCACGATCATCGCCCGCGAGCTGCACGACTCCCTGGCGCAAGCGCTGTCATATATGAAGCTGCAAGTCAGCCGCATGCAGACCCTGCTGCGCCGTGACGAACCCAAGGCCACCCTGGAAACCGTCACCGGCGAACTGCGCGAAGGCCTGAACAACGCCTATCGGCAACTGCGTGAGTTGCTTACCACCTTCCGCCTGCAAATCCACGATGCCGGGCTGGTCCAGGAGCTCAAGGACACCGCCGAGGAGTTCTCGCGCCGTGGCGAATTCCAAGTACACCTGCATGTGGACGCCCTGGCCTTCCAACTGTCAGCCAGTGAACAGATCCACCTGTTGCAGGTGACCCGTGAAGCCTTGTCCAACTGCCTGCGCCACGCCCATGCCGAGAACGCCTGGCTGCAACTGCGCCAGCACGGCGAAACCGTGAGCTTGAGCATTGAAGACGACGGCCGCGGCTTCAGCGAGCCGGTGGACCAACGCGAACACCACGGCCTGAACATCATGGATGAACGCGCCCGCAGCCTGCACGGCCTACTGGATATTTCTGCCCGCGAGCCCCAAGGCACACGGGTACATTTGCTGTTTCGCCCGGAATTCCTCGGGCAGTCTTTACAACAAGGTAGCCTGTCATGAACACCCCACACCGCCACGGCATCCTGCTCGTCGACGACCACCCGATGATGCGCCACGGCATGCGCCAGATGCTCGAACTGGAAGATGACCTGCACGTGGTGGGCGAAGCCGGCAATGGCGAGGAAGCCCTGGGGCTGATCGAATCGTTGCAACCGGACCTGGTGTTGCTGGACAACAACATGCCGCAAATGAACGGCCTGGAAACCCTGCGCCGCCTGCGCGCCATGGCCTATGGCGGCAAGGTCTTGCTGTTTACCGTGTCCGATGCCGAAGACGACATCCGCGACGCCCTGCGCCTGGATGCCAACGGTTATCTGCTCAAGGACATGGAGCCGGAACTGCTGATCCAGTACATCCGCGATGCCCTGCACGGCGCCCTGGTGATCAGCCCTGGCCTGACGCGCGTGCTGGCCCAGGCCCTGCGCTCACCCCAACCCCATGCCGCGGTTGAACTGACCGAGCGCGAGCGGCAGGTGTTGAAGACCATCGCCGGGGGTTACAGCAATAAGGTGATCGGGCACAAGCTGGGGATTACCGAGGGCACGGTGAAGGTGCATGTGAAGAATCTGCTGCACAAACTGGGGTTGCGCTCGCGGGTGGAGGCTGCGGTGTGGGCGATGGAGCATTTGCGCCAGGCTGGGTAGGGTTTTGTGGGAGCTGGCGTGCCTGCGAGGGTCGTTAGCGATGACGTTGGGTAACTGACACCCCGAGGTGTTCTTGCTGGCGTGATCGCAGCATAGGTATCTACACAACTTTCAGAAACTGACGAACTTCCCTGTGGCGAGCGGGCTTGCCCCGCGCTGGGGTGCGAAGCAGCCCCAAAAGCCCTCCACGTTTCTTCAGATAAACCGCGATGGCCGGGTTTAGGGCGGCTTCGCCGCCCAGCGCGGGGCAAGCCCGCTCGCCACAACAGCCCTATCTGCCTGGATTTAGGCGTTGCGGCAAAATTGTGTAGATACCTATGGTGATCGCAGGGAATGCAGCTGCGCGCTCTGGCGTTGCATTACCGCACTTTCACCGTCAACGCCCCCACACTCGCCAAAACAATAACCGTCCCCACAATCACCATCATCGAAGGTCGCTGCGCCAGTATCACCCATGCCATCACCATCGCCACCGGCGGTATGAGATAAAGCGCAATCGCTGCCCGACTGACCTGGCTGTGCGTCAGTACATAAGCCCAGGCCAGGTAGGCCAGCGCACTGGGAAAGATGCCCAGCACCAGCACTGCCAGGTTCACCGACACCGGCGCCTGGGCCACTTCCTCCGGTAATCCGGGCAGATACACCAGCAGCAACGCCGTACCTGACCAGAGGGTGAAACACACCATTGTCAGTCCGTCATAACGCTGTGAGTAACGCTTTTGCAGGGCGAAATACAGGCTCCAGGACGCCGCTGCCAGCAGGATCAACACGCCATGCCCATCCAGTTCGCCCAAGCCGCGATCCCCCACCGCCACGACTCCGGCACCGAGCAGGCCGCCGAGGACACAACCCCATTGCCAGGCGCCGAGCCGCTCCCTGAACAACGTGCTGGCGAGCAATGCGCTGAACAGTGGCGTCGATTGCGCCAGGACGCTGGCGGCGCCGGCACTCACCCCGCGCTGGCCGTAGTTGAGGGCGATGTGGTGCAGCGTCACCGCAAACAATCCCAACACCGCAAACAAAGGCAAATCCCGGACCCGGGGCCGTGCAATGCCCTTGCAGCAGGCCACCCCGGCCATAAACACCGAAGCAATCAAAAAGCGCAGCACAGCCAGATTGTCGGGCGCATAGGCCTGCAGCGCGATATGGATGCCGACAGGCGAATACGCCCAGCAGAGGATGACGAAGAGGGTCGCCAGGACAACTTTTGCGTGGGGCATGAGCATTCTCAGGGACGTGGCAGCACACAGGCACTGCCTGGCAAAAGTATGAGAAAACCCAAGCCCTGAAAAAAGTGACTTAAACTGAGCCCACTCTTCACTTCAGGTGAACCATGGAACTGTCCCAACTGCGCATGTTCAAGACGGTCTACGAGTTGGGCAGCATCGCCCGTGCAGCCGCAAAGCTGCATTGCGTGCCGTCCAATATCACCGCACGGCTCAAGTCCCTGGAGCAGGAGCTCGGGGTCGCGTTGTTCCTGCGTGAGGGCCGGGGCCTGCGGGTCAGTCCTGCGGGCGAAGTGTTTATCGAATACGCGACAAAAATCCTCGACCTCACCGAAGCCTCCCGGCGTGCCGTCGCATCTGGTGGCGCGCCCCATGGGCACCTGCGGATCGGGGCTATCGAGTCCAGTGCTACGGGGCGCTTGCCCCATTTGCTGGCGCGCTACCACGCGCTGTACCCACAAGTGTCGTTGGCGTTGAGCACCGGCACCTGGTCGCAGTTGCTCGATGATATCCAGCACCATCGGCTGGACGCGGCGATTGTCGCCGTGGATGTGCAACGCCCGGGGCTGGAAAGCACGCTGCTGTATAGCGAAGACCTGGTGCTGATCGCCCCCAAGTCCCTGGGGCCGGTGCGCACCGTGACCGACCTGCAGGGCCTGACCCTGTTTATGTGGCCGACCGGCTGCCCGTATCGCCTGGCACTGGAGCAGTGGTTGTCACGCCACGGCCAAGTCGCGTCAATCGTCAGCATCGCCAGCTACGGTACGATTATCGGCTGTGTCAGCGCCGGCAGCGGCGCCGCGCTGGTACCGCGGGGGATCTACGAGCAATATCGTCAGGGCGCCAACTGGCAAGGCCACGAGTTCGCGGAACTGACGCGCATCGACAACCGGTTTTACTGGCACGCCAACACAGGCTGCCATCCGGCCCGGGATGCATTTTCGGCACTGCTGCGCGATCACTGCCTCCTCGGGGCTACCTCCAACGAGGCATAGGCCCGGCAAGCCTTGCGCCCTACCATGGGGGGGAGCGGAGGTACGCCATGCTGACCCACCCATCCATCGTTTTAACCCTGCGCCGGCATCATCTGTTCAGCCCCTTGCCGGAAAAAATCTTCCAGGACGTCTGCACCCTGGCCAATCTCAAGCGCCTGCCCGGGCACGCGACCTTGATGCATCAGGGCGACCCCGCCGAGCGGTTTTTCCTGTTGATCAGTGGCCAGGTCAAGTTGCACCGGGTCACCGGTGAAGGCCAGGAGCATCTGGTGGAAGTCATTCGCCCCGGCCAGACCTTTGCCGAAGCCCTACTGTTCAGCCAGGCCAAGGCCTACCCGGTGAGTGCCACGGCCCTCAAGGACAGCGTGCTGGTTACCATCGAGGGCCATCATTACCGCAAGGCCCTGGAAGACCAGCCGCAGATCTGCCTGGCAATCCTCGGCACCATGAGCATCCACCTGCATCAACGCCTCAAGGACATCGACACCCTGAGCCTGGCCAATGCCAGTCGCCGGGTCATCAACTTTCTGATCCAGGAGCGCGACCTGGCCAGCGGCGATGTGGTGCTGCAGGTGCCCAAGCGTCTGGTGGCCTCCAAACTGGGGATTCAGCCAGAGACGTTTTCGCGGATCCTGCATCGGCTGGTAGACGCCGGCCTGATCGATGTACAACGGCGCACGATCCGCATCCTGTGCGAGGAGCAGTTGATGACCTATCAGGCCGGCTGACTTAGAATCGACGCCATTCTTCGCCCGCCTTCCTGACACGAGCGCCCCCATGAGCTTTGATTTCGATACGATCCACCCTCGCCTCGGCACCGGCAGCACCAAGTGGAGCCGCTACCCCGAAGACGTCTTGCCGATGTGGATTGCCGACATGGACATCGCCGCCCCGCCGGCGATCCTCAAGGCCCTGCACGCGCGCCTGGACCAGCAGATGCTCGGCTACAGCGTCGCCCGGCCGGAAGTGCGCGAGGCGATCATCAGCGACCTGTGGCACAAGTACGCCTGGCACGTGCAACCCGATGAATTGCTGTTCCTGCCGGGTGTCGAGCCAGGCTTCAACATGGCCTTGCATGCCTTTGTCCAACCGGGCCAGTCGGTGGTCTTGCAAACCCCCAACTACGCGCCGCTGCGCCATGCAGCGGGCAACTGGAACCTGCCGAAGATCGAAGTGCCGTTTGAACTGAGCGACCAGGGCGAATACCTCACCCCCCTGCCCGCCTTGCGCCAGGCCTTGAAAGGTGCCGGCGCACTGCTGTTGAGCAACCCCCACAACCCCCTGGGCAAGGTGTTTGCCCGCGAGGAACTGCTGGCCGTCGCCAATGCCTGCCTGGAACAAGGCACGCTGATTGTCTCCGATGAGATCCATGCCGAGCTGTGCTTCGACGGGCGCCGGCATATCCCTACCGCCTCGTTGAGTGCAGAGATCGCACGGCGCACCATCACCCTGATGTCCGCGAGCAAGGCCTACAACGTCGCCGGCCTGAAGACCTGCTTTGCGATTGTCCAGGACCCACTCATCCGCGAGCGCTTCAACAAGGCGCGCTGCGGCATGGTCGATAGCGTCAGCCCGTTGGGCCTGGAAGCCACCTGGGCGGCGTATAGCCAATGTAGTGAGTGGTTGGAGGCGTTGGTCACGTACCTGCAAGGCAACCGCGACTACCTGGTGGATGCCGTGCAAAAACGCCTGCCAGGGGTGGTCATGCATGCGCCTCAAGGTACCTACCTGGCCTGGCTGGATTGCAGCGCCCTGGGCCTGGAAGACCCACAGCGGTTTTTCCTTGAGCAGGCCAAGGTAGGCTTGAGTGCGGGCGTGGAATTTGGCGATGACAGCCAACAGTTCGTACGCTTGAACTTTGGCTGCCCGCGGGCATTGCTCGAAGAAGGTATTTCACGCCTGGAACGCAGCCTGCAAAACCTGTAGGCGCGGCCCTGGCGGCTGATCAGAGCTTGGCGATGGACACCTCGGTGGATTTGACGAAGGCAATCACTTCGCTGCCCACCTTCAACTCCAGGTCACGCACCGAACGTGTGGTGATCACCGAGGTGACAATCCCGGACGCGGTTTGCACGTCGATCTCGGACACCACTTCGCCGAGCAGGATTTCCTTGATCACGCCTTTGAACTGGTTGCGCACGTTGATCGCTTTGATGGTCATGTCGGTTTTCCTTTCACTGTTGGGTCAATCCGCACGAATGCGCAGACCTTCAAAATGCGCCATTCACACCAACAACAAAAGGAATAAATAACTATTTATTTATTCCATATAGATATATGCAAAACCCTGTAGGAGCCGGCTTGCCGGCGATGGCGTCCTTGAACTCAGCACATGATTCACGGGCCTCATCGCCGCATAGGTATCTACACAACTTTGCCACAACGCCTAAATCCAGGCAGATAGCGCAGTTGTGGCGAGCGGGCTTGCCCCGCGCTGGGCTGCGAAGCAGCCCCAATAAGCCGAATGCGTTGTACCAGGTACACCGCAGCGGCTGGTTTTGGGGCTGCTTCGCAGCCCAGCGCGGGCGATGCGGCGTTCCGACAAGCCCGCTCGCCACAGGAGAGTTCGTCAGTTTCTGAAAGTTGTGTAGATACCTATGCCCATCGCCGGCAAGCCGGCTCCTACATGGGTTTGGTCAAAAACCTACTGTTGCCGACACCAGCCAGGTACGTGGCGTAGACAGGGTCAGGCCGGGCGCGCTGTCGCTGGAGGTCGCGGCCGATGCCCAGTAGGTCGTATTCAGCACGTTCTCCACAGTCGCACGCAGGGTCACTGGGTTTTCCTTGACCTTGAAGGTGTAGCGCGCCCCCAGGTCATAGCGTTCCCAATTGTCGATCTTCTGCTGGTTGGCCGCGTCCAGGTACTGCGCGCCGGTATGGATCGCGCGGGCGGTCAGGGTCAGGCCTTGCAGGCGTGGGATATCCCATTCGGCACCCAGGTTGACGTTGGCCACTGGTGCACCGGTGCCGCGCTTGCCGTCGGTCAGGCCCTGGGCGGTCTTGGTCTGTTCGCTGTCGAGCAGCATCACCCCGCCGAGCAGGCGCACGCCGGCCAGAGGTTCGCCAAACACGTTCAGTTCCACGCCCTGGTTGCGCAATTCGCCATTGGGTTTGAAGAAGCCCTGGTTGTCGATGCCATAGGCCGGCTGCTTGATCTGAAACACGCTGGCCGTCATGCCAAAGCTGCCCATGTCGTACTTGGCGCCGACCTCCACCTGCTTGCTCTTGGTCGGCGGGAAGATCGCGTTTTCATTGTTTACCCCGCTCGAAGGTGCCGTCTCGCCCTGGCTCAGGCCTTCCATGTAGTTGGTGTACAGGGACAGTTGATCGGTGACTTTCACCACCAGGCCCAGGGCTGGCGAGGTCGCTTGTTCGTCGTACTCCGGCTGGTCCTTGATGCCATTGCTCCAGGACGTGACCTGGACCTTTTGCAGGCGCGCACCCAGGGTCAGCAGTACCCGTTCATCGAAGAAGGCCAGGGTGTCGGCCAAAGCCAGGCTGGTGAAGCGGTTTTCGGTGTGGGTGCTGGTGTCCCAGCGCACCGCCTGGCCTGGACGGGGCAACACCACCGGGTTGTAGAGGTTGCTCCTGCCGGGGGTATAGCGCTCGCCGGCATTGTCGAAATCCATGTTGAACTGGTTGAGGCTGACATTGAGCGTGTGCCCTACAGGGCCGGTATTGAACCAACTGCGCGCGCCCACAGTGGCGGTCTTGACGTCTTCGTCGCGGCGGAAGCTGCGCGGCACTACCGTGAAGTCGCCATTGCTCTGGGTCGCCTGCACGCCGTGGCGCAGGAAGTCGTAGTTGCCTTTGCGCGCACCGGCGGCGGCGTAGACCATCAGTGAATCGCTGACATCAAACTCGCCACGCACCGCGCCAAAGGTGTCCTTGGTATGGGAGTACGTCCAGGATTGGGCAAAGTTGTCGCGGATGTCACGGGCCTTGGGCATCACGCTGCCCCTGGCAACTTCCACGCGCTCCTGGGGCGCGTCGGCGGTGCGTTCCTGACGCCCGAGGTCGAGGGACAGGCGCACTCGCTCCTTGCGATAGTCGAGGCCGATCACGGTCATTTCGCGGTCGACCTCCTGGTGATCCCATTCGGTATCGCCGGATTGCTTCACGCCATTGAAACGCACGCCAAACTGCTGCTCGTCGCCAAACCGCCGACCGATATCCACCGCACCACCGAACTGCCCGGCCGAGGCATAGCTGCCAGTGAACTCGGTAAGCGGTGCATCGGCGGCACGCTTGGGCTCGATATTGATTCCGCCACCGATACTGCCCCGCGGCGCGATACCACCGAGCAAGGCGCCGGGGCCCTTGAGGATATCGACGCGCTCGACCATTTCCATGTCGATGGCGTAAGTCGGCAGCACGCCATAGAGGCCGCCGTAGGACACATCGCTGTTGAACAGGCTGAAACCACGCACCGAAAACTGCTCGAAACGCCCACCGGCGGGGTTGGTGATGCGCACCGAAGGGTCGCTGGCAACCATTTCGCCGAGGGTCCGCGCCTGCAGGTTCTTCACCGCCTTGGCGGTGTAGGACGTGAGGTTGAACGGGGTATCCATAAAGTCGTTATCGCCCAACAGGCCCTGGGCGCCTTTGCGTGTCACTTGGTCACCGGCGTAGGTTTGGGCAATGGGTGTGTTCGCGGTCCCCAGAATCGAGGTGGCTGGCAACTGATAAGCACCGCCCTGTGGCGCGGGGATCAAGGTGTAGGCACGCTCACCCACCGTTTGCAATTGCAGGCCCGAGCCTTGCAGCAGGCGTGCGAAGCCTTCTTCGACGGCAAACTCACCGGAAATCCCGGCGCTTTGGCGACCGCCGACCAGGGCCGGATCCACCGAAAGATTGACCCCGGCCAGCCCGGCAAAGCGGGTCAAGGCGCTGCCCAGGCTGCCGGCGGGCACCTGGTAACTGCGCCGGGCCGCGTCCTCGGCCCAGCTCACAGGGATAAACATTGGGCTGGCACTCAGGCTCAGGACCAGACTCAGGCGCAGTAGCGATGGCGGGACGACAGGCATTAAAAGGCTCTCTGTTTTCGTTCACTTGCCTTGGATGACAGGCGAGCCGAAAAAAAGGGACACGATCGTTCAAACTGGCCGAAAAAATGTTGGAGCCGCTTTGTGTGGGAGCGGGCTTGCTCGCGAAGGCGGTGTATCAGACATAGATGAGTTGGCTGACCCTGCGCCTTCGCGAGCAAGCCCGCTCCCACATTGGATCTGCCTCAACAATTAAATCGTGGTCAAGCCAGGGTTTTACGCGGTGCCAGCGTGACCCAATAGCGCGTGCGCCACTGCACCTGCAGCCCATGGGTGGTGGCCAGCAGGCTGAGGATGCGGTCGGTGTCGTCCAGGCGGAAACTGCCGGTGACGCGCAAGGCTTCCAGGCTCGGGTCCCAGCGCAAAACGCCCGGGCGATAGCGATCAAGCTCGCGCAGGAAGTCGCCCAGCCCCTGGTTCTGCGCCGTCAGCACGCCATCGCGCCAGCCCAGTTGCAGCGCGTCGAACGGAACCGGCGCCCCCAGCCCCGAGGCCTGCAGGCGTATCTGTTGCCCGCCGCGCACCAGGGCGCTATGCCCCGCTCCGTCGCGCACTTGCACCTGGCCCTTGAGCACCGACACCACACACGCCTGCGCCAACTGGCGCACACAGACCTCCGCCTGGCTGGCGACAACCTGGCCATAACGGGTGTGGACAGTCAGCGCCGCCGCGCCTGGCACACTCAGCGCCATTTCCCCGTCGACCAAGGTCAGGCGCCGCTGCGCAAGGTTTACATCCACCGCGCTGGCCGTGTTCAGTTGCAGGGCGCTGCCATCGGCCAGCGGCACGCGTTTGCGCTCGCCGGTGGCGGTATGCAGGTCGGCACGCCACACGTCGAGGGGTAACTGGCGACTGAGCAGCCATGCCGCCGGCACCAGCGCTGCCACGCCCAGGGCGCGTTTGAGCACGGCACGCCGCCCCGGTTGCGGGCGGTCGAGGCTGGCCATGGCCAGGGAGGATGGCAATTCGGCAAAACGCTGGCGCAGCAGCTGGGCTTTTTGCCAGGCCTGTTCGTGCTGGGGATGGCTGTCGCGCCATTGCTGCAAGCCCGCGTGATCGCGCTCGCCGGCCGTGCCCGACTCCAGCAGCGCCAGCCACTGCGCCGCTGCCCGCGCCACATCCGGCGCGGTGCGGCTCACAGTTCCACCAGCAGGCAATGCTCATAGGCCTGGGCCATGTAGCGTTTGACCGTACGTTCCGAGACCTTGAGACGCTCGGCAATCTCCCGGTAGCCCAGGCCTTCGAGCTGGCTCCAGAGAAACGCCCGACGCACAACCGGCAGCAAACCGTCGAGCAATTCATCCAGTGCCTGCAGGGTTTCCAGCAGCAACCAGCGCTGCTCCGGCGATGGCACGCAGTCGTCGGGCAAGCGTGCCAAGGCGTTCAGGTAGGCCTGCTCCAGGCTGCGGCGCTGATGGAAATTGACCAGCAGGCGCTTGCCCACTGTCACCAGATAGGCCCGTGGCTCCTGCAATTGCGCTACCGGCTGGGCACTGGCCAGCACCCGCAGGAACGTATCCTGGCTCAGGTCGGCGGCATCCCAGGCATTGCCCAGGCGCCGACGCAGCCAGTTTTCCAGCCAACTGCGATGGTCGCGGTACAAGGTGCTCAGGCTGGGTTCGGCGGTGGTCGTTGGCGATACAGCATCATTCATGGCAAGCGAACCCTGAGCAGCGCGAGTGAGTCTCAAATGAGATTCATTCTATTTAATATCCCTGCGCTGCACCATGTTCTTTTTGCCGGGTAGACGGGCGGAGGCTGTTAATCAAGCGCCCTGGCCTTATGCCGCAGCAGATCAATAAACAACCCCAACTCGTGGCTCACCGGTTCACCCTTGCGCAGCAAGATGCCAAATGGCGCAAGCGTCACTTCCAGCTCCACTGGCAACTCGACCACTAGGCCCATCTTCAGGTAATCACGCAGGGCGCTTTCCGAAAGCACCATGATTGCATCGGTCAGTTGGATCAGTTGCTGCATGGAATACACCGAGCTGCATTCGATGATGTCCGCCGGCAGGGGCAAGGCCAGGCGCTGCAACGCTTCGTCAAAGCCGATGCGTGCCGGGCTGCTTTCCGGTTGCAGAATCCACGGCCAGTCGCTGACCAGTTCCTCCAACGGCAAGCTCGCGCGCTGCGCCAACGGATGCCCGGCATGTACCACCACCAGCAGGCGCTCGTTGCCCAACGGCTCAAAGCTGTAATGCTCGCTATTTGTGGCAGCGTTACGACGGGCGATGGCCAGGTCGATACGCCCTTGTTCCAGCAGTTGGATCACCTGGTCGCTGGTGTCGCCCATAATGCGAATGCGCAGTTGCGGGTTGAGTGACTTGATCTGGGCAATCGAGTCCATCACCAGGTCCGGCGCGGCGCCCATGATGGTGCCGATGGCCAGGTAGCCATAACCGCCCTGCTGGCGGGCCATCAAGTCTTCGGCGCAGCGGTCCAGGCCGCTGAGTGCCGATTCGGCGAAGCGAATCAACTCCTTGCCCAACGCCGTGGGGCGCATGCCACGGGGCAAGCGTTCGAACAGGTCACAGGCAAACATGTCCTCGATCTCGCGCAGCATGCGGGTGGCCGCCGGTTGCGACATGTTCAGGGCCTGGGAAGCACGGTGCAGGTTCTGGCTCGAACTCAAGGCCACCAGCATATGCAAATGCTTGTAGCGCAGGCGGTTGAACAGGCTGCGGGAGATCAGCGGACTACTCATTCTTTTCCTTACTATCGATACCCTGAGGTTATCGCTTATGAGCGAGATTCGATTTGTAGCGCATTGCTCGGCCGCCGTACAGTCCGGCCCATAAGAACAAAGCCCTACAAAAGGACTTCAAGATGACCACGCTACCCGTGTCCCTGCTCGCCAAAATTTCCTGGCGGCTGCTGCCCTTCCTGCTACTGATGTACATCATGGCCTTCCTCGACCGCGCCAACGTCGGGTTCGCCAAACAAGCCTTCCAGGCCGACACCGGCCTGAGCGACGCCGCCTTCGCCTTTGGCGCCGGGGTGTTTTTTATGGGCTACGCCTTGCTCGAAGTGCCGAGCAACCTGATCCTGCATCGCGTCGGTGCCCGCCTGTGGATGTGCCGGATCATGGTCAGTTGGGGCCTGGTCTCGGCGGCCATGATGTTTGCCCACAACGAAACCAGCTTCTACATCCTGCGCTTCTTGCTGGGTGTGGCCGAAGCCGGGTTTTTCCCTGGCGTAATCCTCTACCTCACCTACTGGTTTCCCCAGGCCGCACGCGGCAAGGCCATGGGTTTTTTCTACTTTGGCGCGCCACTGGCCTTCATCTTCGGCAGCCCGCTGTCTGGCCTGCTCCTGGAAATGGACGGCTTCGGCGGCCTGCATGGCTGGCAATGGCTGTTCGTCGTGGAGGGCCTGATGGCTTCGGCAGTGGGGATCTGGGCCTATTGGTACCTGGACAATCGCCCCGCCGACGCCAAATGGCTGACCGTTGAGGAGCGCCGCCAGATCCAGGACCTGCTGGACGCCGAAGACCAGCACAAAGGTTCCCATGGCCGCAGCCTGCTCAGCGTGCTGTGCCAGCCGTCGGTGCTTTACCTGTGCCTGGTCTACCTGCTGATCCAAGCCAGTGTGTACGGCGTGGTGTTTTACCTGCCGACCCAGGTCAGTGGTTTGCTTGGCACCAAGGTCGGCCTGATGGTCGGGCTGGTCTCGGCGATTCCCTGGGTGTGCGCGCTGTTCGCCGCGTGGTGGATCCCCGGTTATTCCGACCGCAGCGGCGAACGCCGGCGCACCGCATCGCTCACCTTACTCATGGCTGCCGCCGGCATCGCCTGCTCAGTGACATTCGCCAACCCATTGCTGGGCATGCTCGCCCTGTGCTTCGCCGCCTCGGGATTTATTGCCGTGCAGCCGGTGTTCTGGACCTTCCCGTCCAGCTACCTGGCAGGTAGCGCCGCAGCTGCAGGAATTGCCTTGATCAACTCCTTTGGCGCACTGGGCGGGTTTATCGCCCCGGTCCTGAAGAACTGGGCGGAAACCGCCTTCCACTCCCCGGCAGCCGGCCTGTACCTGCTGTCCGCCACCACGGTACTGGCTGCGTTGCTGGTGCTGGGTATCCATTCCCCCGGCCAAAAAGCGTCGAACACGCCGGCCACTGTTTAATTTTCAGGAGTCACACCATGGGCAACATCACCATCAAACACGTCCGCGCTTTTGTGTTGCGCGGCGGTGGCGCGGACTATCACGACCAGGCTGACGGTCACTGGATCGACGACCACATTTCCACGCCCATGAGCAAGTACCCCGAGTACCGCCAGAGCCGCCGCAGTTTCGGGATCAATGTGCTCGGCACGTTGGTAGTGGAGATAGAAGCCAGCGACGGCACCGTTGGGTTTGCCGTGACCACCGGTGGCGAACCTGCGGCCTATATCGTTGAGAAACACCTGGCACGTTTCCTTGAAGGCGCACGCGTCACTGATATCGAGAAAATCTGGGACCAGATGTACCAGTCCACTCTGTATTACGGGCGTAAGGGTCTGGTAATCAACACCATCTCCGGCGTGGACCTGGCGCTGTGGGACCTGCTCGGCAAGATCCGCCAGGAACCGGTACACCAATTGCTCGGCGGTGCGGTGCGCGATGAACTGCAGTTCTACGCCACCGGCGCGCGCCCGGACCTGGCGCAGAAGATGGGTTTTATCGGTGGCAAGATGCCCCTGCACCACGGCCCAGCCGAAGGTGAAGAAGGCTTGCGCAAAAACCTCGAAGAGCTGGCGACCATGCGTGAGCGGGTCGGCACGGACTTCTGGCTGATGCTCGATTGCTGGATGAGCCTGGACCTCAACTACGCCACCAAACTGGCGATTGGCGCCCACGAATACGGCCTTAAATGGATTGAAGAGGCGCTGTCCCCCGACGATTACTGGGGCTACGCAGCACTGCGCAACAACGTACCCAAGGGCATGCTGGTCACCACCGGCGAACATGAAGCCACCCGCTGGGGCTTTCGCATGCTCCTGGAGATGGGCTGCTGCGACATTATCCAGCCGGATGTCGGCTGGTGCGGCGGCTTGACAGAACTGGTGAAAATTTCCGCCCTGGCCGACGCGCACAACGCCATGGTGGTGCCGCACGGTTCCTCGGTCTATAGCTACCACTTCGTCGCCACCCGGCAGAACAGCCCGTTCGCCGAATTCCTGATGATGGCGCCCAAGGCCGACGAAGTGGTGCCGATGTTCCACCCGCAACTGCTGGGCGAACCGGTGCCGATCAATGGCCGCATGCGCTTGTCGGTACTCGACAAGCCGGGCTTCGGCGTAGACCTGAACCCCGCTTGCCAACTGCACCGTCCGTATAACCGCTAAGGAATTTCACCATGAAAATGCCTCACAACGCGTTCAAGGCCGGCCTGCGGCAGGACGTCAGCCAATACGGGATCTGGGCGGGTTTTGCCACCGGCTACGCCGCAGAAATTGTCGCCAGCGTAGGTTACGACTGGATGCTGATTGACGGCGAACACGCGCCGAACACCGTGCCCAGCGTGCTCAATCAATTGCAGGCAGTGGCGCCGTACAGCACCGCGCCCGTGGTGCGTGCGGTCAGCGGCGATGCCAACCTGATCAAGCAACTGCTGGATCTCGGCGCGCAGACCCTGATGATCCCCATGGTCGAAACCGCCGAGCAAGCCCAGGCCCTGGTGCGCGCCATGCGTTATCCGCCCCACGGTATCCGTGGCGTGGGCGGCGGCCTGACCCGGGCGACGCGCTGGGATGGCGTCGACCATTACCTCACGACCGCCCATCAAGAGCTATGCCTGATCGTTCAGGTCGAGTCGCGCCTGGGCGTGGAAAACGTCGAGGCCATCGCCGCCGTCGAAGGCGTGGACGCGGTATTTATCGGCCCCGCTGACCTGTCCATCGGCCTCGGCCATGCCGGTAACCCCGGCCACCCCGAAGTCCAGGAGCGCATCCAGCACGCGGTCAGCGCTACGCTCGCTGCGGGCAAGGCCTGCGGCATTCTTGCACCCAATGAAGAAGACGCCCGACGTTACCAGGCCTGGGGCTGCCGCTTTATCGCGGTAGCCATTGATATCAGCCTGCTGCGCCAGAGCGCCCAAAGTACCCTCGCCCGCTACCGCCCTGCCGCCGACGCTAAAGCGCCTTCGCGCACTTACTAAGGAGCCTGCCATGCCATCCGTTCCGGTTTACCAGAACTTCATCAACGGCTGCTTTACCGCCAGCAGCGCGCACATCGACGTGCTGAACCCGGCCACCGGCGCACTGCTGTCCAAGGTGCCGGCCGCCACTGCCGAAGATGTCGACCAGGCCCTGGCCGCCGCCCGCGCAGCGCAAAAAGACTGGTCCCGCAAACCGGCCATCGAGCGCGCCGGGCACTTGCGACGAATCGCCGCCAAGCTGCGGGAAAACGTCGCGCACCTGGCCCGCACCGTCACACTAGAACAGGGCAAGATCAGCAGCCTGGCCGAAATCGAAGTCAACTTCACCGCAGACTACCTCGACTACATGGCCGAATGGGCGCGCCGCATCGAAGGCGAGATCATCACCAGCGACCGGCCCAACGAAAACATCTTCCTATTCCGCAAACCCCTGGGCGTGGTGGCCGGGATCCTGCCGTGGAATTTCCCGTTCTTCCTCATCGCCCGCAAGATGGCCCCGGCTCTGCTGACCGGCAATACCATCGTGATCAAGCCCAGCGAAGAAACACCGAACAACTGCTTTGAGTTCGCCCGCCTGGTGGCCGAGACCGACTTGCCGGCCGGGGTATTCAACGTAGTCTGCGGCGACGGCCAGGTCGGCGGCGCCCTCACCGCCCACAAGGGCGTGGACATGATCAGCTTCACCGGCAGCGTCGCGACTGGCTCGCGGATCATGACCGCGGCGGCACCAAACATCACCAAGCTCAACCTGGAGCTGGGCGGCAAGGCGCCGGCCATCGTCCTGGCCGATGCCGACCTGGAGCTGGCCGTCAAAGCCATTCGTGACTCGCGGATCATCAACAGCGGCCAAGTGTGCAACTGCGCAGAACGTGTGTATGTACAACGCAGCGTCGCCGACCAGTTTATCGAGCGCATCAGCGCGGCGATGGCCGCCACCCGCTACGGCGACCCACTGGCCCAGGCCGATGTGGAAATGGGCCCGCTGATCAACCGCCAGGGTCTGGAGAGTGTCAACCGCAAGGTGCGCACGGCCCTGGCCCAAGGTGCCAGCCTGGTTACCGGCGGGCAGATTGCCGACCTCGGCGCCGGCTTTCACTTTCAGCCGACGGTATTGGCCGGTGGCCGCGCCGACATGGATATCATGCGCGAAGAAATCTTCGGCCCGGTGCTTCCGATCCAGATTATCGACGACCTCGACGAAGCCATCGCCCTGGCCAATGACTGCGACTATGGTCTGACCTCCTCGATCTACACCCGTGACCTGGGCAAGGCGATGCACGCAGTGCGCGAACTCGACTTTGGCGAAACCTACGTCAACCGCGAGAACTTCGAGGCGATGCAGGGCTTCCATGCCGGCGTGCGCAAATCCGGGATCGGCGGCGCCGATGGCAAACACGGCCTGTACGAGTACACCCATACCCATGTGGTGTACCTGCAGAGCTGAGGTGGTGCAACGGTCACGGCATGTGAGTGCCGGCCCTCACAACGACCCTTCCAACAAGGATTGCGCAATGAGCATTGCCAACCTCTACAGCGGCCCGATCATCGACAGCCATTTGCACCTGTTCGACCCACGCCGCCCTCAGGGTATCCCGTGGCCCGAGCCGGGCAACCGCCTGTACGCCGCACATTTGCCTGAAGACTACTGGGCGCTGGCGGCCCGACATAACGTGATCGGTGCCATTGCGGTAGAAGCCAGCCCGTGGCGCGACGATAACCGCTGGTTGCTGGAAACCCTGCGCAGCGATGCGCGAATGCTTGGCTTTGTCGGCAATCTCGACCCGCTGCACGCGCAGTTTGCCGGCGAACTTGCGGCACTGGCCTACGAGCCACTGTTCCTTGGCCTGCGCTACGGCAACCTGTGGGACCGTGATTTGCTGGTCGACCAAACACGTCCCGGGTTTATCGACGGCCTGCGCCAGCTTGCCGATTGCGGCCGTTGCCTGGACAGCGCCAACCCAGACCCGCGGCTGATCAAGGGCCTGTTGCACCTGAGCGATGCCCTCCCCGAGCTGCGCATCATTATCGATCACCTGCCCAACGCCCAGATCCCTGTGGGCCAGGAAACGGCCTACCATGCAGACCTGTTGCGCTTGGCCGAACGGCCCAATGTATTTGCCAAGCTGGCAGAAATCCCCCAGCACGGGCCCAACGGCTTGATTGTCGATAGCGCGTTTTACAACGACCGCCTGGCCGTACTGTGGGACGCGTTTGGCGAAGACCGCTGCTTCTTTGGCAGCGATTGGCCCAATAGCGATCACCTCGCCGATTTCGCCGCCACCCTGGGCCTGGTCAAACGCTGCATGGCTGATCAGCGACAGGCCGTCCAGGAAAAATTCTTCCTGCACAACGCCGTGCGCATCTACAGCCCGACCCTGCCCCCTGGAGGCCTCTGATGCCGACCCGTGCCTTTCGCATGAACCTCAACCCCGGCATGGCCGACGAATACCGTCGGCGCCATGACCAGATCTGGCCGGAGCTGGCCCAGGCCCTGCGTGATGCCGGCGTGGTGGATTACCGGATCTTCCTCGACGAGCCCAGCAACGCACTGTTTGCAGTGTTGCCCCACGAAGAGGTGCATGGCCTCGACGCCCTGCCCGGCACTGCGCTGATGCAGCGCTGGTGGCACTACATGCACGACATCATGCCCAGCCACCCGGATAACTCGCCGGTCAGCATGGACCTGCTACCGATGTTCAGCCTCACGCCCGACTGATCCATTCATCTGCTTACCACCACAATAAAAAGGATTCGAACACGTGGAAATCATTCTCCTCGGTGTGATTCTGCATTTAATCGGCGGCTTTGCCTCCGGCAGTTTCTACATCCCCTACAAAAAAGTCGGTGGCTGGGCCTGGGAAAGCTACTGGATCACCGGTGGCCTGGTGTCGTGGCTGATCGTGCCGCTGATTGCCGCGCAATTGACCGTGCCCGGCTGGGTCGAGATCCTGCGTAACGCCGACACCAGCACCCTGCTCTGGACTTATATGTTCGGCGTGCTGTGGGGCATCGGCGGGCTGACGTTCGGCCTGACCATGCGTTATCTGGGGCTGTCACTGGGCATGTCGCTGATCATGGGCCTGACCTCGGCCCTCGGTGCGTTGATGCCAGCGTTGTACCGCGACCTGTTCACCCACGAGACAGAGGGCACCCTGACCTCGATGCTGGCATCACAAGGCGGCCATTGGGTGCTATGGGGCGTGGCCGTGTCGCTGATCGGCATCGCGGTGTGCGGCAAGGCCGGGTTGATCAAGGAACGGGAAGTGTCCCAGGCAGTGAAGTTAGCCAGTGTCAGCGAGTTCGCCCTGGGCAAGGGCATGCTGGTGGCGGTGATTTCCGGGGTGCTGAGCGCGTGTTTCAGCTATGGCATTTCCGCCGGGCGCCCACTGGCCGCTGCAGCGGTGGAACATGGTGCCAACAGCCTGTTCCAGAACAACGTGACGTTCATGGTAATCATGTGGGGCGGCCTGACGACCAACGGCATCTGGTGCCTGTGGCTGAACTGGCGCAACCGCACGTTCCGCAACTACACCGACCGCAGCACCCCGCTGTTGCGCAACTACCTGCTGGTGGCGTGCGCCGGGACCCTGTGGTTCCTGCAATTTTTCTTCTATGGCATGGGCGAAAGCCGCTTGCAGAACGACGCCAGTTCATGGGTGCTGCACATGTCCTTCATCATCATTGTGTCCAATTGCTGGGGCCTGTATTTGCGCGAATGGCACGGCACCAGCGCGACCAACAAAAGCGTGCTGGTGGCCGGGATCGCGGTGATCCTCGGCGCGATTGCCATGGTTGGCTACGGTAATTACCTCGGCTGAGGCCGCAATGTCTTTTTGTAGGAGCGTGCTTGCTCGCGAAGAACCTGATGACGCCGCGTTTAGCCGCTAAGCCCGCGTTATCGTTGACGTTTTTCGCGAGCAAGCTCGCTCCTACAACAGCGTTAATTTTTTTCAGGAGATTTCCCATGATGTTGCTAGCAGACAAAACCGTGATCATCACCGGCGCCTCCCGTGGCATCGGCCGCGCCGCCGCCCGCGAGTGCGCACGCCAGGGCGCCCGCGTAGTGATCGGCCATAGCGGCAGCGAACAAGGCACACACGCCGCGCTGTCGCTGATCGAAGAGATCCGCGCCTTCGGCGGCCAGGCCATTGAAGTGGGTGGCGATGCCGCCGACCCAGACACCGGCGACACGCTGGTGGCCGCTGCGGTCAAGGCCTTTGGCAGTGTCGATGTGTTCGTCAATAACGCCGGTATCTGCCCGTTCCACTCTTTCCTCGACATGCCGCGCGAGGTGTACCTCAAGACCGTCAACACCAACCTCAACGGCGCCTATTTTGCGGTGCAGGCAGCGGCCAACCAAATGAAGAACCAGGGGCGTGGCGGTGCGATCATTGCCGTCAGTTCCATCAGCGCCCTGGTGGGCGGCGGCATGCAGACCCACTACACGCCGACCAAGGCCGGCCTGCATTCGCTGATGCAGTCCTGCGCCATCGCCCTGGGGCCGTATGGCATCCGCTGCAACTCGGTCTTGCCGGGCACTATCGCCACCGACATCAACAAAGAAGACCTGGCTGACGAGGAAAAACTCGCCTACATGACCTCGCGCACGCCGTTGGGCCGCCTGGGTGAGCCGGACGACGTCGCCGGGCCGATCGTGTTCCTCGCCTCCGATATGGCGCGCTACGTGACCGGTGCATCGTTGCTGGTCGATGGCGGGTTGTTCGTCAACTTGCAGTAACCCTTCCCCCGACACCACACATCCACTGTAGGAGCCGGCTTGCCGGCGATAGCGGTCGCACTTCACACCGCCATCGCGAGCAAGCCCGCTGCCACATTGGGGGTCTGTGTGTGCCTGGAATTTGTGTTTTACCCCTGATAACAACAATAAAACCAAGGAGCATTCATGCGCATCAACCTCCCCCTGGCCCTACTTTGCAGCACGGTGTCCACCTACGCCCTGAGCGCCGGTTTGCTCGACCCTGCCTCGCCGGCCATGCTCGGCGACTGGAACGGCCTGCGCCCGCAACTGGCCGAGCAGGGCTACGACTTTACCTTCAAGTATGTCGGTGAAGCGGGCTCCAATCTCGGTGCCGGCTACGACTCCCACATGACCGCCCGCTGGAGCGACCAGTTGATCCTCGGCGTGACCATGGACCTGCAAAAACTCTGGGGTTGGCAGGACGCGACCTTTCGCATCGGCATCGGCGAGCGCCATGGCAAGGACATCACCAATGACCGTGTGCATCACCCCGACGCCACCGGCCTGACCTCGACCATGGAAGTGTTTGGCGGCGGCAATGCCTGGCGCCTGTCGCAATTTTGGTACGAGCAGAAATTCTTCGAGCGCAAATTCGCCCTGAAACTGGGGCGCTTCGGCCATGGCGAGGACTTTGACCAGTTCCCCTGCGAATTCCAGAACGTCACCCTGTGCGGCTCCCAGGAAGGCAACTGGAATGGCGTGTGGAACAGCTTCCCCATCAGCCAGTGGGCGGTGCGCGCCAAGTACCAGTTCACCGATGAGTTCGCGATGCAGATTGGCGCCTACGACAAGAACCCTGGCAACGCTGAGGCGAGCAACGGCTTCAAGCCGTTTATCAGTGGCTCCCAAGGTACCAGCTTCCCTATCGAAGCCATCTGGAAGGGGCAGGTTGGCGGGCTGAGTTCGGAGTACCACGCCGGTTATTACTACGCCAATGCCGATACCAAGGACATGCTCAAGGACGCCGACGGCAACTACGCGGCCAGCAGCCAGAAGCCTTATCGGATGTATTCAGGCAATGCCGGCTGGTGGTTGTCGGGCCAACAGCAGTTGACCACGGTCGATGGCAACAACAAGCGCGGGCTTAACGTGTTTGCCAACCTGACCATGAATGATCCGCATAAAAGCGTGATCAAGAGCCTGGTACAGGTGGGGCTGATCTATCGAGGGCCCTTCGACTCGCGGCCAGATGACACTTTTGGCATCGGCGCTTCGAAGTTGCAGGTCAGTGACCGCTATACCGACAACACCCAGGCGCTCAACGCGCGCAATGGAGTGACGGGCATGGATGATCCGCTGTATGTGCCTGAGCAAAAGCGTGAGTACAGTTATGAGGTCAACTACGGGGTACAGGCCACCCAATGGCTGATGGTGCGGCCTAACCTGCAATACGTGAAATACCCTGGAGGGTTGACGCAAACCAACGGTGCAGTGGTGGGTGGGGTGCAGTTTATTGCCGACTTCTGAGAGAGGTTGGCCGCAGAGCCGGAGCGCGAAGCTGCAGTCCCGGTAGGAGCTGGCTTGCCAGCGATGGCGGCGTACCAGGCAACCTATGCTTGGGCTGACACACCGCCTTCGCGGGCAAGCCCGCGCCTACAGGGGTTGGATTTTGGTCGCACTACAGCGTTCTTAACGCATCACCACAATCCCCGCCACCAACACCACCGGCCAGGCCAACATCGCGGCTCGCCATCCCAGGGGCGCGTGACGTAGTTCCATGAACCCATCGGCAATCACCCAGGCCTTGGCTACTGCGGCCAGCACCACTGCCCACCACCACCCCGCAGCACCGGACATGACGGTGCCCACGCTCAGCAGCACCAGCGCCGTCCAGCACGCCAGCAGCCTCACAACACGTACACCAACGGAAACAACACTACCCACACCAGATCCACCATATGCCAATACAACACCCCGGACTCCATCCCCGACTGGCGCCCCGGCCCGTAAGCCCCGCGCCAACAGCGCAACGCCAACCACGCCAGGATCACCATCCCCAGCAGTACATGCAAAAAGTGAAAGCCGGTCAAAATCCAATACAGGGTAAAAAACGTACTGTGCTCCATCCCCAACCCCGCAGCGGCCAGGTGGCCGTACTCGCTGAGTTTGATCCACACATACACCAGCGCCACCAACAACCCCAGTACCAATAACCCAGCCGCCCGCCGCGAGCGGTCGGCGAGTGCCTGTTGCTGGGCCAACGCCGCAAGCAGGCCGGCCGTCAGCAGGCTCAGGGTCATCGCCAGGCCGGTGGAGGTGTCCAGTTGTGCGCGGCCTTCGGCAAAGACCTCGGGCCGTAGCGTCTGGGTCACGGCAAAGGCAAGGATCAGAATCGCAAACACCGAGAGTTCGGCAAGGATAAAAAACCACATCGCCAGATCACCCGGCAGGCGCCGGTCAACTGAAGTGAACATCAACCACATCCATCAGGGCCGCGACGGTTTGCGGGTCGTCGCTCAGCGCTTCTGCCAGGCAGGCCATGCACGCCTCGCGGGGCGGCATGCCGGCGGCGATCAGGCGGGCGGTGAAGATCAGTAGGCGCGTAGAGGCCACCTCCTCCAGGTCATGCTGGTCAAGCCGGCGCAAGGCTTGCCCCAGGCGCACCACCTGGGCCGCCAGGGCGCTGTCGACCTGGGCTTCGCGGGCGACGATGCGTTCTTCTTCGAGTGTCGATGGATAGCCAAAGCGCATCGCCACAAAACGCTGGCGCGTGCTGGGTTTCATGCCCTTGAGCAGGTTCTGGTAACCGGGGTTATAGGACACCACCAACATGAACGACGGCGGCGCCTTGAGGACTTCGCCGGTGCGCTCCAGGAACAGCTCGCGACGGTCATCGGCCACCGGGTGCAAGACCACGGCGGTGTCCTGGCGCGCCTCGACCACTTCGTCGAGGTAGCAGATGCCCCCTTCGCGCACCGCGCGGGTCAGCGGGCCGTCCTGCCACCAGGTGCCCTGGGCGCCGATCAGGTGGCGGCCAATCAGGTCGGCCGCACTGAGGTCGTCGTGGCAGGCCACGGTATACAGCGGCAGTTGCAGACGGTGGGCCATGTGCTGCACGAAGCGGGTCTTGCCGCAGCCGGTGGGCCCCTTGATCAGCACCGGCATGCGGTGACGCCAGGCGTGTTCGAACAACTCATGTTCGTTGTTGACGGCTTGATAGAAGGGTTCGGTCATGGCGCACCTTGCATGGACAACGGGTTTGACCGCCACGCTACGGGGGCCTGCGACAACCTGGCAAGCCGTACTCAAGGCAAACTTGATCGCCGTCAAGCGGTCATTCACCCACCGCGACATAGTCTCTGCTGGCACTAAGAACCTGCGTTCTAACCGGATCGCAAAGGTCTTGCCTGAGGAGATATGGAATGCTGACTCGCAACAAAACACCCTTTGTACTGACGCTGGCCGGGCTCAGCTGCGCGCTGGCCCTGGCCCTCTCAACCCAGGCCTTCGCGGCGGCCCCCGCACCGGCTGCAGCCATGGTCAAGAGCCCCGGCGCACCCGACTTGAGCCAAGCCGAGTTCGATGCCTCCAAGCAGATCTACTTCGAGCGCTGCGCCGGTTGCCATGGAGTGTTGCGCAAAGGCGCCACCGGCAAGCCGCTGACCCCGGACATCACCCAGGCCCGTGGCCAGGCGTACCTGGAGGCCTTGATCACCTATGGCTCCCCCGCCGGCATGCCGAACTGGGGCACCTCCAATGCGCTGACCAAAGCGCAGATCACCAGCATGGCCACCTTCATCCAGCACACCGCGCCAACGCCACCGGAATGGGGCATGGCCGAAACCCTCAAGACCTGGAAGGTGCTGGTCAAGCCCGAAGACCGTCCGAAGAAGCAACTCAACAAGCTCAACCTGGAAAACCTGTTCTCCGTCACCCTGCGTGACGACGGCAAAATCGCCTTGATCGACGGCGACAGCAAGAAAATCGTCAAGCTCATCGACACCGGCTATGCCGTGCATATCTCGCGGATTTCCGCTTCGGGGCGCTACCTGCTGGTGATCGGCCGTGACGCCAAGATCGACATGATCGACCTGTGGCCCGTCGAGCCGACCAAAGTCGCCGAGATCAAGGTGGGCATCGAGGCTCGCTCGGTGGAGACGTCCAAGTTCAAGGGCTACGAAGACAAGTACGCGATCGCCGGTTCCTACTGGCCGCCGCAGTTCACCATCATGGACGGCGAGACCCTGGAGCCCAAGCAGATCGTCTCCACCCGTGGCATGACCGTGGACAAGCAGGAGTACCACCCGGAACCGCGTGTAGCGGCGATCATCGCCTCCCACGAATGGCCGGAGTTCATCGTCAACGTCAAGGAAACCGGCAAGGTGATGCTGGTCAACTACCAGGACATCAAGAACCTCACCATCACCACCATCGACGCCGCGCCGTTCCTGCATGACGGCGGTTGGGACAGCACCCATCGTTATTTCATGACGGCGGCGAACAACTCCAACAAGGTCGCGGTCATCGACTCCAAGGAGCGCAAGCTCACCGCTCTGGTGGATGTGGGCAAGACCCCGCACCCCGGTCGTGGCGCCAACTTTGTGCACCCGCAATATGGTCCGGTGTGGGCCACCAGCCACCTGGGTGACGGCGGTGTTTCAGTGATTGGTACCGACCCGGTCAAGCACCCGCAGTACGCCTGGAAGCAAGTGACATCGCTCAACGGCCAGGGCGGTGGCTCGCTGTTTATCAAGACCCACCCCAACTCGCGAAACCTCTACGTCGACACCACCCTCAACCCCGACACCAAGCTCAGCCAGTCGGTGGCCGTGTTCAACATCGACAAGCTCGACGCCGGCTACACCGTGCTGCCGATTGCCGAATGGTCCGGCATCAAGCAAGGCGCCCTGCGCGTGGTGCAGCCGGAATACAACAAGGCGGGTGATGAAGTGTGGTTCTCGGTGTGGAACGGCCAGGAAGAGGAGTCGGCGCTGGTCGTGGTCGATGACAAGACCCTCAAGCTCAAGAACGTGATCAGGGACAAGCGCCTGATTACCCCGACCGGCAAGTTCAACGTTTACAACACCCAATTCGATATCTATTGAGCTTCATCAACAAGAGGCAACCCAATGAAAAATATCCTGCTTGCACTCGCGGCCCTGGGCGCGGCGTTGAGCCTGTCCACGGCGCTTGCCGAGGATGGTGCGGCGCTGTTCAAGAGCAAACCCTGCGCCGCCTGCCACACCATCGACAGCAAGATGGTGGGGCCGGCGCTCAAGGAAGTCGCGGAGAAGAACGCCGGGGTCAAGGACGCAGACAAGACTCTGGCCGGCCATATCAAGAACGGTACCCAGGGTAACTGGGGGCCGATTCCGATGCCGCCAAACCAAGTCACCGATGCCGAAGCCCTGACCCTCGCCCAATGGGTGTTGAGCCTCAAATAAGCACAAGGAGCACGCCATGCAAGTCTCGATGATCGGTTCGGCCATGGCGCTGCTTTTTCTTATTCCCGCGCCGGTGCATGGAGCACCGGCGCCTGCACGCCAGGTCCAGCTGGAACACCTGCTGACCCAGGACTGCGGGGCCTGCCACGGCCTGCATCTGACCGGCGGCCTGGGCCCGGCCCTGACGCCCCAAGCCCTGGCCGGACAGACCCGCGACACCCTGATTGCCACCGTGACTTATGGCCGCCCTGCCCTGGCGATGCCCGGCTGGGCCCCGTTGCTCAATGCCGGCGAGATTGCCTGGCTGGTGGACCGCCTCCTGCAAGGAACCCCCGCGCCATGATCCGTCCCCTGCTTGCCTGCTTTGCCGGCCTGTTGCTCACGGCCTGTGCCCAACCCCCGCTGCGCGGCACCGGCGACCTGGGCCTGGTGGTGGAACGTGCCAGCGGCAGCCTGCTGATTATCGACAGCAGCAACCAGGCCCGCCTGGCCCGGGTCGAGGGGCTGGGCGACTTGTCCCATGCTTCGGCGGTGTTTTCCCGGGACCAACGCTACGCCTATCTGTTTGGTCGCGACGGCGGGTTGACCAAGGTTGACCTGCTGACCATGCGCATCGACCAACGCCTGATCCAGGGCGGCAACAGCATCGGCGGCGCGATCAGCCAGGATGGGCGCCTGATTGCGGTCTCCAACTACCAGCCAGGTGGGGTCAAGGTGTTCGACGCGCAAACCCTCAAGCAGGTGGCCGATATCCCGGCCACACCCCTGGCCGACGGCAAGCGTTCGCGGGTGGTGGGCCTGGTGGATGCGCCGGGGCAACGCTTTGTGTTCAGCCTGTTCGATACCGACGAGATCTGGAGTGCCGATTTCAGCCAGGGCAACACCCCGGTCATCACCCGCTTCAGCGGTATTGGCCGCCAGCCCTATGACGCATTGATCACTGCCGATGGCCGTTACTACATGGCCGGGTTGTTTGGCGAGGATGGCATGGCCCAGCTCGACCTGTGGCACCCCGAGCACGGGGTCAAGCGCGTGCTCGCCGACTACGGCCGTGGCCAGGAAAAACTGCCGGTGTACAAGATGCCGCACCTGGAAGGCTGGGCCGTGGCCGACAACCAGGCCTTCGTGCCCGCCGTAGGTCGCCACCAAGTGCTGGTGATGGACGCACGCACCTGGCAACAGACCGCCGCCATCGCCGTGGCCGGCCAGCCGATTTTTGTCACCGCGCGCCCCGACGGGCGCCAGTTGTGGGTCAACTTCGCCTACCCGGACAACGACCGGGTGCAGGTACTCGACACCGAGACCCACCAAGTGGTCGCGGACCTGCGCCCCGGCCCCGGGGTGTTGCACATGGAATTCACCGGGCGCGGTGAGCAGCTGTGGTTGTCGGTTCGCGACGGCCAGCAGGTGCAGGTTTGGGATCCTTATCGTTTGACCTTGCTCAAGACCCTGCCGGCCGAAAGCCCCAGCGGCATCTTCTTCAGCAGCCGCGCGCAAAAAATGGGGTACTGAGATGGAACTGGATGAACTGACCGCACGCCTGATCGACCGCTATCAACATGGCATGCCGCTGTGCGCCGAGCCTTACCTGGAGATGGCCAACACCCTGGGCTGCAGCGAGAAAGAGTTGATGGCCTGCCTGCAACGCCTGGAACTGGCGGGCGCGCTGTCGCGGGTCGGGCCGGTATTCGATCACAGCCGCGCCGGCGCCAGTACCCTCGCCGCCCTGGCGGTGCCCGCCGAGCGCCTGGAGCAGGTGGCGGCGCGCATCAGTCGATACCCCGAGGTCAATCACAACTACGCCCGCGAACATCACTACAACCTGTGGTTTGTGCTGACCGGGCCCAATCGCCGCCATCTGGAACAGATTCTGGAGGAGCTGGAAAAGGACACCGGCCTGGTCCCCCTGGACCTGCCAATGCTCACCTCCTACCGCATCGACCTGGGTTTTGCCCTGGGAGGCCACCCGTGATCGCCCCGCTGAACCATGAGCAATTGCTCGACCTGCGCCAGTGCCTGGAGCGTGGGCTGCCGCGCGTTTCGCGGCCCTATGAAGACCTCGCCGAGCAGATCGGCGCCCACCACTTGCAGGTGTTGAAGCAGATGCAGCAATGGCAGGAACAGGGCCTGTTCCGCCGCGTCGGTCTGGTGCTCAACCATCGCGCCCTGGGCTATGTGGCCAATGCGATGCTGGTGCTGGACGTGCCCGATGCGCTGATTGATGAAGTCGGCCAGCGGCTGGGCCGCGCGCCGGGCATCACCCTGTGCTACCAGCGGCCACGGCGCTTGCCGCACTGGCGCTACAACCTGTTTTGCATGGTTCATGGCCGTGAGCGCGCAGCAGTGCAGGCGCAGATCCAGGCACTGCTGGACCAGCACCTGCTCGCCGACTTGCCCCACCACCTGCTGTTCAGCACGCGCATGTTCAAACAATGCGGCGGGCGCTTTGCACCGCCACCGTCACAGGTATGGGCCCATGGATGAACTCGACCGGCAGTTGATCAACCGCCTGCAGCGGGGCCTGCCTCTGGTACGTCACCCCTGGCAAGCCGTGGCGGCAGAGCTGCGCAGCACGCCCGACGAGTTGCTCGACCGCCTGCATCTGTTGCTCGAAGACGGCGTGCTGACGCGCTTCGGGCCGATGTTTGATATCGAGCGCCTGGGTGGCGCGTTCACCCTCGCCGCCCTTGCGGTGCCCGAGTCCCGCTTTGAACAGGTGGCGGCGCAACTCAACGAACTGCCGCAAGTGGCCCACAACTACCGGCGCGAGCACCCCTGGAATATGTGGTTTGTGCTGGCCTGCGCGACCTGCGCCGACCTCGACCAGACCCTGGCCCATATCCACACCATTACCGGGCTTGAGGTGCTCAACCTGCCCAAGGAGCAAACCTACCATGTCGGTCTGTACTTCCCGGTTTGACGAAACCCTGGCCCAACGCTTGATCCAATTGACCGAGTCCGGCCTGCCCCTGGTGGAAGATCCCTGGACCTGGCTCGCCGAGCAACTGGGCATCAGCGTCGAATCCACCCTCGACCTGCTCAAGCGCCTGCAGGCGGAAGGCGCCATCCGCCGGATCGCCGCCGTGCCCAATCACTACCGCCTGGGCTACCGCCACAACGGCATGACCGTGTGGGATGTGTGCGATGAACAGATGCCGCGCCTGGGCGAGTTGATCGGCGCCCAACCCTTTGTCAGCCACTGCTATCGCAGGCCCAGGCGTGCGGACTGGCCCTACAACCTGTTCGCCATGGTGCATGGGCGCAGCCGTGAGGAAATCGACAGCTACCGTGAACACCTGCGCTTTCTGCTGGGCACTGCCAGCCGGGCCGACGAGATGTTGGTAAGCAGCCGCATCCTGAAAAAAACCGGCCTGCGCTTGGCCTCTCCTCGCTCCAGTGGAAGCTGGCTTGCCAGCGAAGGTCGTTAACGATAACGCGGGCATCCTGGATGAACGTGTCGCCGGGGCGTTTTTCGCGACCACGCTCGCTCCTACAACAAGGAACATCTTATGCTTAGGATCAGTCATTACCTGCGCACCCTGGCCGGCCAATGCCCGCCTCCACGCAGCGCCAAACCCGGCAGCCAGCGCGCGCCGGTGGTGATCTGGAACCTGCTGCGCCGTTGCAACCTGACCTGCAAGCACTGCTATGCCACCAGCGCCGACAGTGTGTTCCGCGATGAACTGGACACCGAAGCGGCACTGAAGGTAATCGATGATCTGCACGAGGCCGGGGTCAAGGTGTTGATTCTCTCGGGTGGCGAGCCCCTGCTGCGCGAAGACCTGTTCCAGCTCAGCGCCTATGCCCGCAGCAAGGGGTTTTTCGTGGCGCTGTCGAGCAATGGCACGCTGATCGATGAGGGCAATATCCAGCAGATCGCCGCCGCACGCTTTGACTATGTGGGCATCAGCATCGATGGCTTGAAGGCCACCCACGATGCCTTCCGCCAATGCGAGGGCAGTTTCGAGCGCTCGATGCACGCCATCAACCTGTGCCGTCAGGCGGGGATCCGCGTCGGCCTGCGCACGACCCTGACCCAGGAAAACTACGCGCAGCTCCCGCAACTGCTGGCCCTGATGCGTGAATACGATGTGCAGAAGTTCTACCTCTCGCACCTCAACTACAGCGGGCGTGGCAAGCGCAGCCGGCAGCTGGACGCCCATCAACAAATGAGCCGCGACGCCATGCTGATGCTGTTCCAGCAGGCCTGGGACGACATCCAGAATGGCGTGGCCAGCGATTTTGTCAGTGGCAACAACGACGCCGACGCCGTTCTGTTGCTGCAATGGGTGCACCAGCACCTGCCGGAACACTACCCGCAACTTGAACACCTGCTGCATGCCTGGGGCGGCAATGCCTCGGGCAGTGGCATCGCCAATATCGACAACACCGGCGAAGTGCACCCGGACACTTACTGGTGGCAACACTCGGTGGGCAATGTGCGCAACACCTCGTTCCGCGAAATCTGGCTGGAGCGTCCCGACCCGCTGCTGCTGCGCCTGCGCCAATACCCGCGCGAGATCGGTGGCCGTTGCACCGACTGCCGCTGGCTGGGCATTTGCAACGGCAACACCCGCACCCGCGCCTGGGCTGGCGGCGACCTTTGGGGCCCGGACCCCGGTTGCTACCTCAGCGACGCTGAAATCGCCCGCACGCCGCCCACCTTGATTCCTTGCTCGGCACGCTGAACCACCGGCCGGCTACCTGGTGAAACAACCGGGGGCCGCCAACCTGATGATGAACCAAGGAAGTCTCATGCACTCATCCCACGCGTTACCCTCCGTGCTGCACAGCCCCTTCCACCCCGGCGAAGTCGCCCTGGTCGGCGCCGGCCCCGGTGATCCGCGCCTGTTGACCCTGCGCGCCTGGAGTCTGCTGATGCAGGCCGATGCCGTGGTGTTCGACCGCCTGATCAGCGCCGACCTGCTGACCCTGATCCCGCTGACCTGTGCCCGCCATTACGTGGGCAAGGCCAGCGGGTATCACAGCCTGCCCCAGTCGCAGATCAACGAACTGCTGGCCGAGCTGGCCCTGCAGGGGCAGCGCGTGGTTCGGCTCAAGGGCGGCGACCCGTTCGTGTTTGGCCGCGGTGCCGAAGAACTGGAGTACCTGCTGGCACAAGGCGTTTCGTGCCAGGTGGTGCCAGGCATCACGGCGGCCTCCGGTTGCAGCGCCTATGCCGGCATCCCCCTGACCCACCGTGACCTGGTCAATTCGTGCCGCTTCGTCACCGGGCATTTGCAGCGCGACGGCGAATTGAAGTTGCCCTGGGCCAGCCTCGCCGACAGCACCCAGACCCTGGTGTTCTACATGGGCCTGTCGAACCTGGCGATGATCGCTGAGCGCCTGATCGATGCCGGCCTGCCCGCCGACACGCCCGCTGCGTTGATCTGCAACGGTGCCCGCGCCGACCAGCAGGTGCATCGCGGCACCCTGCGCCTGCTGCCAGCCCTGGCCTTGATGTGCGAACCCGGGGTGCCGACCTTGACGGTGATCGGGCATGTGGTCGACCTGTTTGCCGATGCGTCCCTGCACTACCCCGCCAGCCTGGCGCCCGCACACCGCGCAGTGTCCGGGGTGGCGGTATGAAACGCCTGTGGCTGGTGCCGCTGCTCTGGGCCAGCGCCGCCCACGGCGCAACCGATGCCGCCGCCGATTACCAGCAGCATTGCCAAAGCTGCCATGGCCTCAACCGGGTCGGCAGCAGCGGCCCGGCGTTGCTGCCCGAGAGCCTGGGGCGGATCAAGCCGGCCGAAATTCGCCAGGTGATCGAGCAAGGTCGCCCGGCCAGCCAGATGGCGGCATTCGCCCCGCTGCTGACGGCGCAACAGATCGACGGCCTGGTGAGCTTCTTGCAACAGCCGCCCGCCACGCCCGCGACCTGGAGCGAGCAGGACATGCGCAGCAGCCATCGCCAATTGGCCGACCTCAGTCAACTGCCCAGCACCCCGCAGCACCACGCCGACCCGCTGAACCTGTTTGTGGTGGTGGAATCGGGCGATCATCACATCGATATTCTCGACGGGGATCGCTTTGAAGTGCTCGACCGTTTTGCCTCGCACTTTGCTGTACATGGCGGGCCGAAGTTCTCGCCGGACGGGCGCTTTGTGTACTTCGCTTCGCGCGACGGCTGGATCAGCCTGTATGACCTGCACAACCTCAAGCTGATCGCCGAGATCCGCGCCGGCCTCAATACCCGCAACCTCGCGGTGAGCAAGGATGGGCGCTGGGTGCTGGTGGGCAATTACCTGCCCGGCAACCTGGTGGTGCTGGATGCCCGCGACCTGTCACTGGTCAAGACGCTGCCGACGGGCTCACGGGTCAGCGCGGTGTACACCGCCCCGCCACGCAACAGTTTTATCGTCGCCCTCAAGGATGTGAATGAAGTCTGGGAGTTGTCCTACGCGGCGCCCAACCCGGACTTCGAGCCCCGACGCATCCAGGCCCAGGATGTGCTCGATGACTTTTCCTTTTCTCCCGACTACCGCCAACTGCTCGCCACCTCACGCAAGGCCGGCGGCGGGCAAGTGATCGACCTCGACTCCGGGCAGGTGGTGACCGACATTGCACTGGCGGGCATGCCGCACTTGGGCTCGGGCACTTACTGGCAACGCAACGGGCAGTGGGTATTTGCCACGCCAAATATCAGCAAGGGGCAGATTTCGGTGCTGGACCTCAAGACCTGGAAGCTGATCAAACAGATCCCCACCTTGGGGCCTGGGTTCTTTATGCGCAGCCACGCCAACTCGCGCTATGTATGGAGTGATGTGTTTTTTGGTCCGGACAACGACGCGATCCACTTGATCGACAAGCAGACCCTGGAAATCGCCCACACCCTACGGCCGATGCCGGGCAAGACCGCGGCGCACGTGGAATTCACCCGGGATGGACGCTACCTGCTGCTGAGCATCTGGGACCGCGAGGGTGCGTTGATCGTTTACGACAGCCAGACCTTGCAGGAGGTCAAGCGCCTGCCCATGAACAAGCCATCGGGCAAGTACAACGTGGGCAACAAGATCGAGTTTGCCGAAGGGACTTCCCATTAGCCCGTGGTGAGTGGGGCTGTCGTGGTGAGTGGGGCTTGTTGTGGCGAGCGGGCTTGCCCCGCGCTGGGCTGCGAAGCAGCCCCAAAACCAGGCAACGGGCAATGCCTGACACACCTCATTGTTCTTGAATGGGGCTGCTTCGCAGCCCAGCGCGGGGCAAGCCCGCTCGCCACAACAGCCCCGCTCACCACGGCAGGGCTATGCACCGGCCTCATCGCTGACCCTGTCCGCACGCTCGCGCACAAAGCCTTGCACGGCTTCGCCAGGCAGCGCTTTGCTGAAGTACCAGCCCTGGATAATCAGCTCCGCCCCGGCGTGCCCCCTGCCCGACTGTAGGAACGCCAACTGCTCGGCCGTCTCCACGCCTTCCACCACCACGCCCAGGTTCAGTGCTTCACAAAAGCGCAACATGCCGGTCAAGACCTGCGCGCCCTTGGGGTCCTGCTGGGCCACCACAAAACTGCGGTCGATCTTGATGAAGTCGACCGGAAACTGGTGCAGATAACTCAGCGCGGAATACCCTGTGCCGAAGTCGTCGATATAGACCTTGGCCCCAATGGCCTGCAGTCTTTCGATTATCTGCCGGGTTATCTGGATATCGCCCACCAGCGCATCCTCGGTGATTTCCACTGACACCTGGCCGTTGGCCTGGGACAGGATCTGCACCAGTTGCTTGCCGTACGCCGGGGTCATCAGGGTAGCGCTGGAGATATTGATGGTGATTGGCAGCGCAAACCCGATTTTCTGCCACTTCTGGTACTGGCGCACCGCCTGGGAAGCCACCCACAGGTCGACGTCCGGCATCAAGCGGGCCTGGGCCAGCCACTGGAGGAACTCCCAGGGCGAATGCACCTTGCCTGCGCCATCACGGGCACGCATCAGGGCTTCGCAGCCGGTGCACAAGCCTGTCCGGGAGGACACTTGGGGCTGGTACTCCAGGTAGAACTCGTAGTCGCTGATCTGCTGGATCCTGCTTAAATCAAGGGCCTGGCGGGCCAGCGTCTTGTGCGACGTCAGCACCGGGTCCATTTCCAGCAGACGGCCTTTTTCTTCGAGCCCGCGAAAGGTCATGTCGAATGACTTGAGGTAGACGGTCGCGCCCTCCAGGGTCTGCCGATGGATTGCCCGGATATAGGGCGCGTAGACCAGCGTCCCCACCCCCAGCAACACCAGTTGCAGGGCCACCGCGGCCAAATCGCCCTGGGTGCTCAGGTAGGCATTGAGCAGCACCGGCGCGGTAAACGGCACACTGGCCACCGCCGGCGAGACCCAACCGGCCTGCACCACGAGTAATGCCAGCAAGGTGTTGATCACCGGGACGGCTAAAAAGGGAATAAACAGGCGCGGATTGAGGATGATGGGCAAGCCAAACAGCAACACCTCGCTGACGTTGAACAGCGACAACGGCAGGCTGGCCACGGCGAGCAGGCGCATGGACTGGCTCTTGGAAAACAGCAGAATCGCCAGCAACAGACACAGGGAACCGCCCGCCCCGCCAATAAAGGCAAAGCACCCCAGCAGGCCGGCATTCAGCACATAGAGGATGGGCTCTCCCGCCGCCAACGCCGCCCCATTGAGCACCACCGCCTGATCCAGTGCGTCAAACAGCGGCTGGATCGCATACACACCATGGATGCCAAAAAACCACAGCAGCGAATTGATCGCGGTAATAAACATCCCGCTGCCATAAGGCGACTGCAACGCATCGAGCATCACCGGGCCCTGGAACTGGGCCACATGGGGAACCTGCAACAGCAACGACAACGTCGCCACCAGCAGCAACGCGGTGATTGCCCCCGGTACGACCATGTTGATGGTGCCCTTGAGGTTGTGTCCCACCAGGTCCTCATTGACCAGACGGGTCCAGCGGTACCGATGCAGCCAGGCAATAATCGGGACATTGATCAGCGGCGAGGCAATGGCAATGAACAAGACAAACGTCGCCGAGGCGCGGGGGTAGTCGCGCAGGACAAAGGTGGCGATGACGACGTGTGCCAGGCACAGGAAGGCCACTGGCAACTGGGGTAAGCGGTGCTGGATCGCCAACATATAGCCGATGGAAGCCGCGACCAGCAGGGGGATCACGGAGCTGATCTGGGCATGCAGGCCCGCCAGGAATGCCACCACCGGCGGTGGGAAATCGAGGATCCGGGCACATTCGGACAACAGCAGGAACCCTGCCGAGACCAGCAGGCACGGCAGGATCCACAACAGCCCCTCACGGATGGCCCGCAGCGACTCCGTGCTCGCCAGGGCCGCCAGGCGTTGGGTGAAAAAGAGTTTGAACAGCGTTTGCGCCATGATTTTCTCCTTACACCCTTCCTGGCCTTGAGGCCGCCTGATCGGGGGCAGCGCTTCAATCGGAGTCTTCAACGAGGGGTTAACGCTACACGCCCAGGCACCGGGAGTGAAAGGGTTTTGCCCCGCCTGGGCAGGATAAATCGCCCCTCCATACCTGCGGGCGCACTGGCAAGGGTGTAATTTCCTACGCTTTTTGAAACAATAGCCCGCTTAAGGGCAGTACTGCCCGTGGGTGCGCCAGCTATTGTCGGAACCAATGGTCACCCACACAGGTCTTGAGCTGAGCAGGTCTACCGACCTAAAGGCCGGTATCGAATGAATCGATCCGCAGACCACTTCTACACGCGCGGGTGTCGGCACACCGACTGGCCCAGCAATCTCAGGGAGATGTATTGAACATGCAACGCAGGATCTCAAATCGCGCACGACCTCTGGTTTTCACTGTAGTGCTCTGGTTGTGTGGGGTCGCCGTACTGTTTTTGATCAAGGCCGCCGTCGAAGCCGTCCAAGGGCCTATCAGCAAGACCTGGGTCGACTTGACGCTGGTACTCGCCGCGTACCTGTTCTTTTTCTTGCTCGATCCACTGCAACAGTGGACGGCCAATCGCCTGCGCAAACGCGCCCGCCGCAAAAGCCGTTACGAACAAACCTCATCCTGACGTTGTACCCCCTGTACTCCTGGAGCAACCCCGTGTCTGAACCTGGCGAAAACCATCGGCTGGCCCTGGATATCTTTTTGAACCAGCATCCCGAGTTGCGCGCCGAACTGGACACCCTCAACCCTCTGGCCGCCCAGGCCAAGCGCCAGACCATGGAGCAATACCGCCGCGAGCTTTTGCACGAAGCCTTCGAGGCCCAGGCAGAATCCCAGAACCTGTTTGCGTGGGAGCTGACACTGCAACTGATCAGCCAGTCGCCGCAGGAGTTCGCCGCCAGGCGACTGGAGGTGCACAGGGAAGTCGCTCAAATGGCGGGCCTGGAGTGGGGTGAGTACTGTCAGTTGCATGGCCTGGCTGAGCACTCCTCTTAACGAGCACGGGCGGCGAACCAGCGGCCCACCACCGAGTGTTCACACTGCATGGCTGCCTGCAACTCGTCGGTGGTGATGGTTCGATGCTGCGGGTTGCTACTGAGCGCAACCCGCAATGCTGGCCAGCAACGCCGTGGCAGTTGCCGGGGAGGCTCTCGCCGCCCTCCTTGTGCACTACGCCCGCCCAGCGCCAAGTCGTACAACAGGCACGCGGTTGCATAGAGCTCCGTGCTGGCCGACAGCGGCGCGCCGTCCAACAGTTCGGGGGCCGCGTAGGCCGGTGTCCAGGCGCTGAAGCGCCGGGGATTCAAAGCCGCCAGCTCCGTCAACGGCGCAGTCGTGGCTTGGGCCAGGCCAAAGTCAAACAGACGCAGCCCGTCATCCACCAACATGACATTGCTGGGCTTCACATCGCCGTGCAGCACACCTTGTCGATGGACATGACCCAGCGCATCCAGTAGCCCAGTTGCAATAGGCCGCAATTGCTGCCAGGACAGCCCGCGCGGGCAGTCGAGCAACAATTGGTCCAGAGTCATGCCACTCATCAACTCCATGGTAAAGAACGCCACCCCAGCGACCGTGTCCACGTCAAACGCAAACACCCGCACCACGTGCTCATGTCGCAGGTAGCGGGTCAGGGAAAACTCGCTGTAGAGCAGCAGGTGCGCGTCCTGTGACTGGGCAAGGTTTTCACTGAGGACCTTGAGCGCCACCCGGGGCCTCGGTTCGCCGAATTGCTCATGGAGCAAGTCACGGGCCCGGTACACGGTGCCCATGCCACCCACCCCGAGCACCCGTTCCAGGCGATAGCGACCGGCAAGTAACTTCGGCATAGAAGCTCTGGCGCCGGGCGGAGCGCTGGACTGGGGTTGTTTTGCGATCATGGTTTTATAACCACCGCCGTCAGATTATCCCGCGCTTCACCGCGCAGGACCCCATCAAACAAACGATCCAGCATTGACTCAGGGGTTGCCAGGCTCAATGCCTGACCCAGTTCGGCATGGCTCAGCGCCTGGTACAGGCCGTCACTGCACAGCAGGAACACATCTCCTGGGTTATGGGTCAGCTCCAACACTTCCAGCGCCACCGGCTCATCGGCGCCGATCGCGCGGGTCAAGGCATTCGCGGCCGGATGGGCGCGGGCCTGTGCAGGGCTCAACTGCTGCTCGACCATCAGTTGCTCCTGTAGCGAGTGGTCGCGGGACAACTGGTACAACGTGCGTTCGCGCCACAGATAACAGCGGCTGTCCCCGGCCCAGATGCAGACGGCACGATCCCCTTCCAGCAACAGGACCACCACCGTACTGCCCATGGTGCAATCCGCATTCGAGCTGGTTACGGTGATCTCCTGGCGCAAGCGCCGGTCAAGCCATTGCAGGCAAAGACAGACCCTCTTGATCCGCGCATCGAGGCCGCCGCCGCTGGGCAGCGAAGCCAGGCTATCGACCACCCACTGGCTGGCGACATCCCCCGCGCGGTGGCCCCCCATGCCATCGGCCACCGCCCAACAGCCCATCTGCGGGTGTTGAAGAAATGCATCCTCGTTACGCGGCCTGACCTTGCCACGATCTGTGCGCCCTGCACTGCTACAGGCATCGAGCCGCGGGCTCACAGTTGCTCCGGTATGCGGAAGGTACGCCACGCCGCCATTTCAAACGGGTTCGGCGTGCGCTGGCTGGTCAGCAGGTAATTGGCGCGCAGGCCGCCGATATCGGCCTTGAGCAACCGCGCATCACGTCCATTCGCCGCCTCGCCTTGCAGCACATCGAACAGGCGGAACAGGGACCATGGCCCGGTGTTTTTTTCGATGCCCATTGGCCGCTGCGCCATGCCTTCCAGTACCAGGCTGCTGCGACCGTCCTCGACGGTGGTTGGCCACTGGAACAGCATCGGCACGATCGGCCCGTGGCGGTACTCCATCTGTTGGTCACCGAATCGCAGGGTCGCCCGGCTGACCGTGGGATCCAGGCTGTAGGGCGCCAACGTAAAGCGCACCCCGGGTTCACTCGGGTCATCGGCAAAGAATGCCTGGCGGATAGTGCGCGCCTTTGCCAGTTGCTCCAGCAACGCCCGTGACATCGGCAGGCTACGGCCATCCAGGCTGCGCAACCGATAGCGATGGCCATCGCCAATCACAAAAGGCCGCAGATCCTCATCCAGGAACCGCGCCATCAACCCTTGGGGTTTGAAAAACTCGCGGAAATCATTGAGCGCAACGTCGCTACTGGCATGGGCACTGAACGGGTAGCGCTGTTTGATCGCAGAAGAATAGAACCCATACACCTCGCTCTGATAACGCCGATTGAGGTGACGATAAGCATCATCGAGCACCAGGCGCCAACTGTCGTCGGCCATGGCGGCCAGCCAACCGTGGAGGGCTGCGGGCAGGCGCTCCGTGGCATTGCGCAGGTTGCCCAAAGCATCCTGTTGCCCCTGCATGCGCCGCTTGACCATCTCAAAGGCCGCCCGCTCAGGCTGGCTTTCCCGACCAAGGGCGGCCAACTGCGCCTGCAGTTGGTTGAGGGTTTGCAGCATCTGGGACAACGCAGGCCCTGGGTTGTCCTGCTCATCGAGCAAGTGATGCAGGGCTTCAAAGCGCCGCTGCAGTGCGCGCTGTGCGTTGTCGGGCGCACGCTGCGCAACACTGTCCAAGACGGTCTGGGCCACTGGCGAGCCCGGCTGGAGCGCTTCCAGCCGCTCGACCGGGCTTGCAAAGCGGGTGTTTTCCCTGACTTGCTGCAGTAACTGCACTAATGGCGAACGCGCGGACGTCAGGCTCGCCAACTGCCCGGCAACCTGGCGGGTGCTATCGCTTTGCTGCAAGCGCACCTGGGCCAGTGCGGCGCCCCAGGCCTGGGCGTAGTCGCTGAAATAGTGCTGTTCCAGCTCTACCATCAGTTGGCGCAAGCCCGTTGCACTCAATTGCGTGCCCTCTCCCAGTACCCAGTTGTCGCGCACGATGGTATCGACCATCCGGGTGCCCTGTACCGCAAAGAACTGACGGTAGCCATGCTGGGTGAAGAAGCCTGGGATCGGCTGGTCAATGCCGGCGAATACCTGCTCATGCGGGTCCAGATGCTGGGTGAAACGGTAGGGTTCAAGCTCCGCACCCTGTTCGCGCAGCAGGCGGTAGACCACGCCCGCCAGGGGTTGCACCTTCAAGACCTGACGGGCATGGGCGACCAGTGTTTCGTCGAGCGGTCGCTCAAAGGGCTGTTCGAGCAATTGCGCGAAATGTGCGTTCAACCGCGCCTGCAGCCCAGGGTCCGCCGGGTAGTGCCCCGACCACAGCCCGGCGACTCGATCCATCAACCAGGGTTTGTCGCGGTGCTCGGGCAGGTTGAGCATCAGGTACGCCCGCAGGCTGACAAGCAGTTGCTGACGGTCGTGCACACTGTTGCGTACCTGCTCCTCCAACATCTCGCTGACCCGTGCCAGCAGGTGTTGCAGCAGTGCCTGCTGGTACGCCGTGTCCAGTACCGGGCGGCTCATGCTGCCCTGGAACAGCCCCGCGAACTGCCACCAACCCGCGCCTCGCGGCGCAGCAAAGACCTGGGTGGCTGCCAATCGACTGTCCAGTAACGCAACCATCGCCAAAATCGGGTCTTCTGCCGCCTGCCCAGGCACGGGCGGCCGCGCCAATTCGCGCAGTTGCTCCAGCCGTTGATGGTTCTGCGAATAACTGTACATCCACAACGAACCCATGCCTCCAAGCACCAGGAACGCGGCCAGCGCCAAGCCTCTCTGGCGGCGACGGATGTGCACCCGCTCCCGCTGGTCCAGGCCTGCCAGGTCGACGTCACCGAACACCACCCGCTTGAACAGGCCCTGAATAAACCGTGGACGGCTGTGTGCAGCGTTGCCGGAGCTGGTCAAGTAGACACCGCGCAATGCGTTGACGCGCTGGTAACGGTGAGCAGAAAACGCCAGTTCGATAAACAGACACAGCCGCTCACCGATCTGCGCCACCTGCCGGGGAAAGTCCAACATCCGGCCCCGGCGCTCGCCATTGCGCTCCAGATGCAGGCGCTGGATCAGTTCCGCGCTCAGGCGCTGCAGCAAGGTTTCAAAGGCCTGGCGTACTTCGGCAATATCGGTCCCGGTCTTGCCGGACAAGATGGACTCGCCCCATAGGTCATCATGGGCATGCCCTTGCGTGTGCTCGAAGAACTCGGCAAAGCCAGGCATATGATCGGCCTGCGTCAGCACCAGATAGACCGGCAGCTCCATGTGCAAGGTCTGTTGTAAATCGTGAAGGCGACTGTTGAATTGGCGCGCAGCGACGCTCAGTTCCTGCTCGCTGCCATTGAGCAAGCTATCGACTGATAGCGTCAGCAGCACGCCACTGAGCGGACGCGCACGACGACGGGCCTTCAGCAGGTTTAACAGGGTCGCCCAGCCACCGCTATCAACGTCCGCATCGGCGTGTGTCAGGTAGCGCGCCGGGGTTTCGATCAATACCCCTTGCTCGGCAAAATACCACTCGCAATGACGCACTGCGCCCTCTGCGTGCGGGGCACCGGAGTCAACGCGATCCAGCGGCTGTTGCAGCCCACCGGCCTGCAACAGCCGGGTCTTGCCACTGGCAATGCATCCCATCACCAGGTACCAGGGCAATTCGTTGCGCCAGCGCTTACCGCGCTTGCCATAGCGTCGCGACATCTTTAGGGCCTGCAGCGCCTCCGTGAAACGGCCGCGAACGTTGTTGTGCTCGTGCTCCACAAGTCCCTTGCGCTGTTTGGAATTCACCTGGCCCGGGCCGGCATCATCTGCAACGGGTTGCACGGCGTCGCGCCGATTGACGAAAACCATCGTCAGGCCCCAGGCCAGGAACAATCCACTGATGGTCAGCAGGCGCGAAGTCGCGCCAAGCCAGAAACGCCGGTCATCCACCGCCAGCAGCGGCCCGATCCACCACACCACACACGCCAGCAACAACACCAGCAGCAGGCTCCAGACCCAGGTCAGCCCCAGGGCAGCGGCCAGCTTTTTGAATAGACTTTTCATTGATTGCTCCTGCGTTACAGCAGTGTCCGGGTAATGTCGGTGGTACTCGGCAGATAGGGCTGCAGCACGCTCTCGCGCTGTTCTCCAAGTACCCAGGCGAACCCCGAATACAGGATGGCCAGGCCCATCGCGACGGCGAGCCAAACCCAGGTTGCAGAAACAATACGTATCGCCTGCCGGGGAGCAGCGCTGGACGACGGCCCGGCGCCGGTGGCCTGGGGCGTGTCCCCGCGCACATGGATGATCTGTCGGTACAAGGCGTCACGAATGCCGTCCAATTGCAGCAGCCCACGTTCCAAGACCCGGTACTTGCCCTCAAAGCCCAGCGCCAGGCACAGGTACATCAGCTCCAGCATCGCCAGGTGCTTGATCGGGTCCCTGGACAGTCGCTCAAGCAGTTCGAAGAATTTTTCGCCACCAAAGGTTTCGTTGTGGAAACGGCTCAACAGGCTTGTTTGTGACCAGTCGCTCTGGCTACCCCATGCCGTGGTGACCACTGCCTCGTCTATTACGCTGCACAACACATAACGCGCCGCCATGATCTGGCTGTCGAGAATTGCCTCGTGCCGGGCCTGGTTTTCAAAGTGCGTAATACCCGCAGACAAACGTTCATTGAGTGCGCGCAGGCCTTCACGGGCCGGGCTGCCCTTGAGTCGAACCACCTCCGACAACAGGTTCCAGGCCAACGTCACCAGAGGGTTGAGGCCAAGCCTGAAGTGCTGGGCGGCGTGCAAATGAGCGGCATAAATCATTCGGTCCTCAAGCTGCTCAAAGCGCGGTGGCGCCTCGAAATCCGTCATGGCGCCCTGCGCCGGACCGACACCCTGACGGTCCAGCAGGATCGTTCTGTCGTCCTGCGGGTATGCGTTTTCTGTGGTCATGGGTTCAGTTCCTGATAGCCCAGAATTTCAATTCAAGATCGACAAACTCACCACTCACATGGAAGGCGAACCCACCTGAATGCTCCAACTGCTCCAGGTCACGGGCGCTGAGTTCGAGCATGAAATAGGTTTTCTCGGCATGGAACGGGATCTGCCGTGGTGCCACAGGCATCGGCTTGACCTGAATCCCCGCCAGGTGCAGGTTGACCAACTCGCGTATCCGCTCCACAGGCCCGACTTTCAGGTGCGCCGGCAGCCGCTGGCGCAACACCTCAGAATCGCAGTGCGCGCTGACCGCCAGAATGAAGGTCGCCGAACCCAGCAGGTTCAGGCCATTGACCGGGCACACCAGCACGCCGTATTGGCGCGACTGCAGCACCAGTTCAATGGCATGTTGCTCCAGCACCATCGACAGGACCGAACGAATCGCGGCCATCAATTCACGAAAGCTCGGCCCCTGATCACTATGTCGGTAACGCCCTTCAAAACAGGCGCGTTTTGTCGTGCTGGAAAATGTCGAAAGCTCCCCCAGCAGCCCAAGCAGGGTTTGATACAGCACATCGGGGCCCACACGGGCCTGGTCCAGGCAGTGTCGCAGGGTCAACTCCATTCGGTTGATCAACTGCAACATCAAGAAGTCCCCCATTTCGGCCCCCGCCGCCTGGCCCGCGTCCTGCAAGCGCTCGGCAATCGCATCAGCGCGAAACGCCAACAGGCTGACCACCTCCTTGAGGCACGACAGCAAAAATGGCGAATCATGCAGGTGCATGAACGTCGGGGAGAATGCGCTATCGAGCTGCACAAGGCCTTGGGCGTCGCAATCCAGGACTTGTGCGACTTTGAGTCTGACGTAGGTCTGGACGTCGTGATCATCGCCCAGCACCAAGCGAAAATCCGCGCGTGCGCAGGTGATGGCGCAGCGCGTGTCTTCCCCGGCATTGGCGTCTCCTACCTCCACTTCGTAGCTGCTATAACGGGCCAATACGTCAGTCTGCGCCGGGTGACGAACCTCGACCGCATGGCCGGCGAGCATGGGCAGGGCCAGGTACAGCGCCTGGCTGGCGCTGTTGGCTGGAATTTCCATCACCAGCGGCGTGGCCATCTCAAACAACGTCCCGTCAGGCAATACCCCACTGGCCTGATTGACAACCACCTTGCCCATATCGAGGTATTGCGGGTCGATTTCCAATCTCAAGAACCCCCAGGCATAGCCCGGGGACAATTGGCTGCGGCGCGCCAGTTGCTGATGGTAATAGCGGTCGTTGTGCTGCAGGTGTTGAGGGCGCAGCAACATGCCTTCCTGCCAGATCACTTTATCAATCAGCATGTCAGCCACCTGCCTTGGCGGGCGGCACATCCGTCGCGTGCACACCCGTTTCGTCGAGTACCAGATCGACACGGGTCCGTGACTCGACGTCCAACGACACGACATGACGCCATCGCACCTGGGGCAAATCACGGTAGGCGGCCAACACCCCGATATAGCGACTGCCCGGCGTTGCACTGAGCTTGAGCGTCACCTGTTCACCGGGGCGCAGTTCCCACTCTTCGCTGCTGACCAGGTCCTTGGGCAAGGTATTTTCGACACGGCCATACAGGCTGAAAAAGTCCGCGTTCTCGAAGGCCACGGGGTTTCTGAGTTCCAGCAGGCGCACCACGATCGGTGACGGCCGGCCATGCAGATCCGGGTTGACCAGATCACTGGCGGCCAGCGTCAGATCGAGCTTGGTCAGCGTCGAATAGGGAGACAGATTGCTGCAGCCGGGCAACAGCCCCAGCACAGCGAGTAGCAGAACAGAGGTGGAGCGTGACATGCAGATCATCCAGAACAGGTGCTATGAAGGGTGGAAACCAGGCGTACCTGTTCCGTGTAGGCGTTGGCAAAGTCCTCGCTGAGTAAGCGCTCAGTCCAACCGTCTTCCTCGACCAGGCGTTGGTAATGAACCAGATAAGCCCGCCAATAGGCGCCACTGCTGGGGATCCACGGCGTGTTGCCCTGCTTTTGGAAACAGGCCAGCAGTTGCCCTGGCGCAAACGCGGCCAGAGCGCCGCGCATCGCCGCGCGACAGCCAGCGAGCACCGCGACCTGGTGAACCTGCAAATCACGATAGGCCTGGGTAATCATCTGTTCGGCGGGCAACTGCCCTTGGCGATCGGCCACCAACATGGCCTCCAGTGCTGGGGTGCCACACATCGACGGACGCTCGGCGCTGGTTGGCGCACGACCGAGTGCGGTGTTCAATTCACTTGTCAGCTCTTGATGGGTGTGCAGGTTCTGTTGCAGCCCTTCGATTGCCTGCCTGAGCAAGCCAGCTGCCTTGACTGCCAATGCTTGTCGCCCAGGCTCGTCGAGAGGCTCCAGGCACACACCCAGCGCCTCGGAAAAATCCCGCCAGAACCGCTCATGCGTATCGACTGCCGGAACATACCCAGCGGCTGGCGCGCACGTCGCAGCAGGCTCGACCAGGGTCGGCACAATCACATGGTGACGCTCCACAGTGCTGGTATCCGTCCAGTTCGGCGCCACACTGGGCGGGGCCGGGTCATTCATGGCACGCACGGAATCCAGCTGCAGGAACGCGTCATCCGGAATCAGGTTATCGCCAGGGCTCGTACCACCCGAGCGCTCCACCAGCTGCGCGCGAATTTCAAACGGGCCCATGCGAAATACAGTGCCAGGGGTGATAGGCCGAGCCTGGCCTTTGCGCAAACGCACGGCGCTGCCCCCCAGGCAAATGCCATTGCTGCTGATGTCAGTCAGAAAATACTGACCGTCGCGAAAGCTGACCAAGGCATGATGGCTGGACAACTGGCGACTGTGGTCGGCAATGACCCAATCGCAATCGGCACCACGGCCAATCACTCCTCCGGCGCCATCGAAGACTTTATTGCGGGTGCCGCCGGGCATGCCAGGCCCATGGCTACATAATTCAAATACCAACTGCATAGAAGGTCTCCTGGCTTACTGCCCACGCTGGTGGGACCGTGGATCACCCAGCGGCCGGTAGTCATCGTCGTCAAACACGTAATTTGCCGTGCACCCACTTAGCGCCAACACCAGCAGACCAAGCAGCAATACCTGCCCTCGAGAAACAACCATCAAGGCTCTCCCATTGAATTGAATTCGATTGAGCGGAACATTCAGCACCCTTCCTTGACGTCACCAAAGGGGATATTCAGCCGCGCCAGGCGGTACAACAGGGTGCGCCGGGCAACCCCCAGCTCGCGGGCGGTACGGGTACGATTGCCGCGATTCTTGTGCAGGCAATCAATCAGCAAGCCCCGTTCGACGCGCTCAAGGCGTTGGCGCAGCGTTGCGTCGGTGGCCTGTGCGGGTGACGCCAGTGGCAGCATGAGATGTTGCGGCAGGATTACCCCCTCGTCGCACATCAACACGGCACGTTCCACCAGGCATTTAAGTTCACGCACGTTGCCGGGGAAGCTGTGGCAGGAAAGCTGGTCCAGCGCCTGGTTTGACCAGGACACCGGCGATCGCCCCTGGGTGGCGCAGGCTTTACCTGCGAAGTGCCGGGCCAACTCTCGTATATCGCCTTCACGTTGGCGCAACGCCGGCAGCTCGATCGGGAACTGGGCGAGACGATAGTAGAGATCCTCACGAAAACTGCCCTGGGCCACCATCGCACGAAGGTCACGGTGGGTGGCGGCAACGATGCGCACATCCACTTTATGGGCGGTGCTGGCACCCAGCGGGCGGATTTCCCCCTCCTGTAATACCCGCAGCAATTTGGCTTGCAGTGACAGGGGCATATCGCCGATTTCATCGAGCAGCAACGTACCGCCGTCGGCAGCATCGAACAGCCCAGGACGGTCACGGTCAGCACCCGTAAAGGCACCTTTGCGATAGCCAAACAGTTCGCTTTCGAGCAACCCCTCCGGGAATGCCGCGCAGTTTTGTACGACAAACGCCTTGGATCGGCGCGGGCCCATGGCATGGATCGCCCTGGCGACCACCTCCTTGCCCGTACCGGTCTCACCGCGCAGGAGCACGGTGTAGGTGCTGTCCAGCACCTTGCCGATCAAGCGACAGGTATCATCCATCGCTGCGCTGTTGCCAATCAGGCCAAGGCCTGCGGGACGCACTACGCTACCGAGCGCCTGATGGGCCGCCGCTGGCCGACCGGGCTCCTGTAGCAGCGCCCGCTGGCGCAACGCAAAAACCCCCAACTGCCCCAGTGGCGTGGCATACGGCTGCAGGTCCAGGGCGCGCTCCGTGACGCATAGCAGCATGCCCCTCACCGGTAGGTGGTGATGGATGAGTGGGACGCACAACAGCGACTGCCATGGGACCAGGCCTGATGGAATGAAAGCGGTGTCATACATGCTGTCTTGCAGGCCGCAGAGGCTCAGGGGACGCTTATGTTCCAGGGCGAACCGCAGCAATTGCTGGCCCTGCTGATCCACTTCTGCGCCTGCACCGATTTCCCACGGCCCTGCTTGCGGCCTATGTTCGGCCGCCAGGAACAAGCCGTGACCCGCCTCATCTGACAGGTACACCTGGCTGAGCGAGCACTGGCTCAACTGCGCGGCGGCATGGGCAAGGTTGCCAGGCATACTTGCCCTATCGCTATCGAGGCCCAGACGCATGAGCCACTGCACCAGTTGTTCGGCAACGTCCGGTGCCTGTAACAATGGGGTATCCCTCATCACGCAAACTCACAGGTGATGTGATCGTCGCCGTCCAGCATGGCGTGGGCGCGCTGCACATGCTCATCCCTGGCCATCGCTTCAAGCAGGCGATCGACTATCAGGGGCAATAGATGGCTATCGATCCATTGATCGACATACCGCGCGCCACTGCCGTTGTGGGTACAGCGCTCTGCCAGGTAATCGACCAATCGCGGGCAATAGCTGAATGCGAGGTGCCGCTGCAGCAGACGTTGGCCCAGGCACTGCAACTTGCTTTGTACCAACTCCCGTAGCACCGCACCGCTCAGTGGGTAGTACGGCACGACACGCATGCGGGCCAGCAGTGCCGGCCTGAAATGCTGATTGAGCAGCGGCGCAAGGGCGTCCTGTAATACTTGTGCGCTGGGGCGCTGCGTAGCGCCGCACAGGTCGATGGTGCAGTCGCTGCCAAGGTTGGAGGTCATCAGAATCAGCGTGTTGCGAAAGTCGATCTCGCGCCCCTCGCCATCATTGGCCCGCCCTTTGTCAAAGATCTGGTAGAACAGGTTCATGACACCCAGGTGTGCTTTCTCGACCTCATCGAGCAGCACCACCGAATAGGGCTTTTGCCTGACGGCTTCGGTCAGCACACCGCCCTCGCCATAACCGACATACCCGGGCGGAGCGCCAATCAGGCGCGACAGCGAATGCTTCTCTTGGTACTCGGACATGTTGATGGTGGTCAGGAACCGTTCGCCGCCATACAACAGGTCGGCCAAGGCCAGTGCCGTCTGCGTCTTGCCAACCCCACTGGGGCCGACCAGCAGAAACACGCCCACGGGTGCATCGGCACGGTTGATGCCCGCCGCAACCGCACGCATCGAACGGTCCAGCATCTGTACCGCCTGTTCCTGGCCGAGAATGCGCGTACGCAGATCGGTAGCGAAGTCGAGCACCTTGACGCTGTGTTCGCAAGCCACTTGGCTGAGTGGAATCCCAGTCCAGGCACTGATCACTTGCGCCACCAGCCGCGGGCACACTTCGAAACTCACCAGGCGCTGTCGCGATTGCTCGGCCAGCAAGCTGCCGTGGGCTTCGCACAGTTGCTGCTCAAGCACCTCGACGGCCTGGCCTGCCTGCCTGGCTTGATTCAACTGCATGCGCAGGGCCAGCACCCGCTCGGCCATCTCGCGCTGACGCGTCCAGGCCTGCGTGAGCTGCTCATGTTCGCAACCGGCGGCGTCCAGGCGCGCAGCCAGGACCTGCAGCGCACCTGGATCAATGGGCAACCCGGCATCCCTGTCGCGGCAAAGCGCCCGGTACTCGCCAGTACTTTGCGCCAATTGGGTGGCCACGGCCTGCAACGCCGGTGGGGCTGTGACGAGGCTGATGCGCACGCGGGCGCAGGCGGTATCGAGCACATCCACGGCTTTGTCGGGCAACTGGCGCACAGCCAGGTAGCGTGCCGATAACTGCGCGGCGGCAACCACGGCGTCATCGCGCACGTACACGCCGTGGCTGGCTTCATACACCGAAGTGAGACCGCGCAGGATCGTCACTGCCTCATCGACACTCGGCTCATGTACATGCACCGGCTGAAAGCGTCGGGCCAGTGCCGGATCCTTTTCGAAGTACTTCTTGTACTCCGACCAGGTGGTAGCAGCGATGGTACGCAGCTCGCCACGAGCCAGCGCTGGCTTGAGCAGGTTCGCCGCATCGCCGCTGCCCGCCGAGCCACCGGCACCGATCAAGGTGTGTGCCTCGTCAATGAACAGGATCACCGGCACCAACGCGGCATTGACCTCCTCGATAACGCCCTTGAGCCGCCGTTCGAACTCGCCCTTGATGCTGGCGCCCGCCTGCAACAGCCCCATATCGAGGTTCAGCAGGCGCGTTTCCTTGAGCGCCGGAGGCACCTGTCCCTGGGCAATTTGCCTGGCCAGCCCCTCGACCAGCGCGGTCTTGCCGACACCGGCCTCCCCCACAATGATCGGGTTATTCTTGCGCCGGCGTGCCAGGATATCGATCAACTGCGCGATCTCTGCGTCCCGGCACAACACCGGGTCGACCCGCCCTTCACGGGCCTGCTGGGTCAGGTCATGGGTGAAACGCTGCAACAGTGATTCATGCTGGGCACAAGCGGGTGTACGGGAAGCTTCGGCATGGTCGCTCAAGGCAAACTCAAGCAGGCGCTGCGCGTCGAGGCGGGCCAACAACACCTGATAGCGGCTGCCTGCGTGATGCAGTGGGTTACGCAACAAGGCAAGGATCAAGGCCGCGTCACTGACATTCGATTGCGCCAACTCCAACTGGGCAACGACCAGCGCTTGCTGCAGCCATTGCACCAGCAGCGGTGCGAACACCGGGTTGCGCGTAGTCCCCTGTCCCATCCTGGGCTGCAGTGTCGCTTGCAGTTCGCCCAGTTCAACGCCAGCGTCTTGCAGAGCACGCGCCAGCAGCCCTTGTGGGCGCTCCAGTAGCGCCAGCAAGACATCCTCCACCAGGACTTCGGCGCCCCCACGGGCCACACAGCGTGCGGCGGCGTGCTCCAGGTCATGGCGAGTCTGAGGCGCCAGCACACGAATCAATTGCTGCAAATCCACATTCATCATATTCATCCGTCGCTCCCGAGTTGACTGGCCAGGATGAGCACGCCATCCGCGCGCGCCTGCCCCATCCAGCTGGTCCATCCCAGCCGGCACACGTTGCGTTGGCCTATGTGCAGCGCCCGCACCTCGCCGGGGCGCAGGGCCAGGCGCAGGTCGAAGTCCAGCGGGTCGCGGACGGCGAAACGAACCAGCGCGCACAGCGGCGAGTAGCTTGCGCCGCCAGGTAAAAAGTCATGAAAACGCTGCCAGTCGAGGTCCTGCAGATGCACCCTGAACTTGCCGGCACGATCCACAACCTGCCGCCCAAGGACCAGGTCCTGCCCCAGGCGACTGTTCGCTTGCGCCAATTGGTTGCATTGCCTGGGGCCAATCACCACCTTGCGCTTGACGCATTGCTCGATCATCAACTGCGAGTGTTTGAAGTAGTAACGCAGCACCGTTTCAATAAGCGCCGCCGAATGGGCGCGCATACCCAGCAAACCCAGGTAGGGCAGCAAGCGATTCCAATCCAGTTGTGTCGCACTGCGTATGGCCCGGCCGCCCAGGCCCATCAGGGCAAACATCTGCTCGGAAAACGAGTCGCTGGCACCCGCTCGAAAGCACACCCGGTAGCGGTACTTGCGCCACAGAGGCAGCATCAGCCGATGCAAACGGTGGTGAAACACGTCGAGGAAATCCGCGACAGGATTACCGCCCGCGCGCTCGCTCAATGCGTGTTCGGCATAGAATGCCGGCAGCGGCGAGTTTGCCCCCACCAGCCCCAATACGTTGAGGCGCATGCGTGCCCGAAGTTGCCCGCGCTCGACAAAAAATGTCACTCGGTCAATGTCGTTGCCGGGAAACCCCAGCCCCGGATTGGCCTGGAACTCCAGGTGCTCATAAAGCGCCTCATCGTCAAGGGAGGGGTGGGCATCGCGTATACGCTCAATGACCTGCGAGACCGCCTGGAACAGCGAATACTCGCGAATGGTCCGGGATAATTCGGTTAAAGCAGGGCTTGCTGGCCCATCCGGGATGGCCATAGATACACCTCTCCTTGTGTGTTGGTGACACGCAGTTCGTGATACGAGTTAAGGCTCGCGTACAGCGCAAAAAACTCGTTGAGGACTGAAGCAAATACAAACAAATCGCCCTCTCCGAGAAAGTGCTGGAGATCGACGATCAGGTCGATTGCCACCCCCCGAATCGGCAAGCCACGATGCAACCGGTCGATGGGGCGCTGGCTTATGGAGCGCAATCCACCCAACCGACGGATGCTGACTTTTTCGGCCTGGCGATCGTGGTAGCGCGGCAAATCATAGGTTTCGAGCACCACTTTCAGCGCATTGATATCGCTCAGGGACAGGTAATTGAGCGACATGTTGCTGATCAGCTTCCACAGGAAACCGCTGTCCAGCGGAGGCGCGATGCCAGGGGTGGCGACCGTGATATTGCGAAAGGACAGGAAGTCGGGTGTTTGTTCGCAGGCTTGGTTGATGTCACCGATCCGCAATTTGCGCGGCAAATCATGGTTGGTACAGGTCAGTTCAACGGACAGGGTTTCCTGCTCCTGGGACTGACGAATGCCAAAGCTCAGGTAAGTATCCAGGCCGGTGTGTTGCACCGAGGGCCGCTGGCGAATGCTGTAGCTCGCCGTCTGCTGATCGTGCTCGAACGACTCGAACGGCACATAGGTCTGGTAGCCCAGGCCACCCGGACGCCATCCCGTGACCTGGTCTACGGAGAACACCCCGCAGTGGCCTGGTGCGTAGTCAGTTCCCTGCAGCAGGTACTCGTCCTGCTTGCCATCCAGTCGGATCGGTACCCCATCGTGTTTGAACAGGTTGACCACCGGCGTGCAAAACAGCTTCACGTTGTCCACTGTGGGGAGCACCTGCTCGGGATTGCGCTGACGCAGCTTGAAGCGCAACTCCAAACCCCGAGCCTGCTTGAGCAGGTCATCCGGCAAGCTTTGCAGCACATCCAGGCCATTGACGTCGACAAACAGGTACTTGTCAGGAAACGCGAAATACTCCTGTAGATGCCGATACCCGGTGAAGGCATTCGGCGGATAGGGCAGCAGCGCCTCGTCTTGGGAAAAACCGGCGGGCCGAACGCCAGAAGCCGGTAATGGTAACGACAGGACCTGACCGTCGCGCCCCTGCAGGGGTTTGCACTCACCATCGAGCAGCAGCAGCTCAATGCCCTGCATGTGACGCAGCAGGCTCACGTAAAGCATCTGGCTGACATAGCGCTCCCCGGCAAGATGCAAGCGCAGGTGTTCAAGTGCCAGTTCGCCCATATACCCTTCGGCGGTCATCTCCAGGCGCAGGCTCAGCAAGGCCCCCTTGCCTTGCGCGGAGTAATCCAGCGCTGTGAGTTCAAGTGGCAGCACCTGCGTTGCATAACACGTACGGAAACGGCAACGCTCACCCTCGATCGCCACGCTTTCCACCGGTGTATCGCGCTCGACCGTAATGCCGGGCCCTGCGCGTAACAGCGGCGCGAACTGCAACATGCTGAACGCGGGTATTGGTCGCATGTAGTTGGGCCACAACAGGTGCATCAACGAATGGCTGAGCTCCGGCAACTGATCATCGAGTTTCTGTCGCAGGCGTCCCGTCAGGAACGCAAAGCCCTCAAGCAACCGCTCTACATCCGGGTCCCGGCCTCTGTCCCCGAGGAATGGGGCAAGCGCCGGGTTGCGTTCGCAGAAGCGCCGCCCCAATTGCCGCAAGGCATTGAGTTCACTTTGGTAATAGCGGTTAAAGGACACCTGGGGCGACCTCAACGCGTCCACTGCCCGCCAGGCTTGCGCTAAACACCACGTCCTGCATGACCCCGTCGATATTCAGCGCGCCCTGGATATCAAAGGCCAGCGCCAACGGATCGCGACCCTGGGGTAATGCGACGACCCGGACATTGCTCAGGCGCGGCTCGTAGGCCGCGATGAAGCGTTCGATCAGAAAGCGTGCCTGGCTCAGGGATTCGTGCAGGCTCAGGCGCATATCATTCAGGTCCGGCAAACCGTAGTCAGGCAGCGTCTGCACACTGCCTGCCCGGGTGCTGAGCATGTTACCCAAGTGGGTGGCCACCGATGCCGCAACGCAGGCGCGTGGCGTGCGCCCCGCCAACGCAGGCGCAGTACCGGCAAGGCGCTCAAGGAGACCGCTGTACTGACTCATCTCAAGTTCCCGGCTCATTCTTTATCGAGCTTGCCAACCAGGAACAGGGTGAAATCCGCCCCCATGTATTTGAAGTGCGGGCGTACGCTGAGGTTGATGCGATACCAGCCTGGCTCGCCGTCAACATCACTGACAACAATCCGCGCCGCCCGCAATGGACGTCGCCCCCGAACCTCGGCGCTGGGGTTTTCCTGGTCCGCGACGTACTGGCGAATCCACTTGTTGAGTTCCAACTCCAGGTCGGTACGTTCCTTCCACGAACCCAACTGCTCGCGCTGCAGCACTTTCAAATAGTGCGCCAGGCGGTTGACGATCATCATGTACGGCAGCTGGGTGCCGAGCCTGTAGTTCAACTCGGCCGCCTTTCCCTCGGCGCTGATCCCGAAACGCTTGGGCTTCTGCACGGAACTGGCGGAAAAGAATGCGGCGTTGTCGCTGCCCTTGCGCATCGTCAGGGCGATGAAACCCTCCTGGGCCAATTCATATTCGCGACGGTCGGAAACCAGCACTTCGGTGGGGATCTTGGTTTCGATTTCGCCCATGCTCTGGAAATGATGCAGCGGCAGGTCTTCCACCGTGCCCCCGCTTTGCGGGCCGATGATGTTGGGGCACCAGCGGAAACGGGCAAAGCTGTCAGTCAAGCGCGTGGCGAAGGCATAGGCGGTATTGCCCCAGAGATAATGCTCGTGGCTGCTGACGACATGTTCGTTATAGGCGAAGGTCTTGACCGGAGAATCCACCGGGTCGTAGGGCGTTCGCAGGAGAAAACGTGGCACCGTCAAGGCGACGTAACGGGCATCCTCGCTCTGGCGGAAGCTCTGCCACTTGGCAAATTGTGGCCCTTCGAAGTGGTCCTGCAGGTCCTTCAGGCCTGGCAGGCCGGTAAAGCTCTCCAGGCCGAAAAAGCCAGGCCCGGCGGCGGCTATGAATGGCGCATGGGCCATGCAAGCGACGCTGGAAACATACTGCATCAGCTTGACGTCGGGCGCGCTGGGTGAAAGGAAGTAGTTGGCGATGATCGCGCCCACGGGTTGACCACCGAACTGACCGTATTCGGCGCTGTAGGTGTGTTTGTAGAGCCCCGACTGAACGACCTCCGGTGAGTCTTCGAAATCATCCAGCAGGTCTTGGCGCGAGACGTTCAGCAACTCGATCTTGATGTTTTCGCGAAAGTCAGTGCGATCCACCAGCAACTGCAAGCCCCGCCAGGCCGATTCCAGTGCCTGGAATTCGGGGTGGTGGAGGATTTCGTCCATTTGCCGGCTGAGCTTGGTGTCGATCTCGGCAATCATCCGGTCCACCAGCTGCTTCTTGACTGGTTCCCCGCGGTTCTGTGGCTTGATCAATTCCTCGATAAACGCGGCGACGCCGCGCCTGGCGATGTCGTAGGTTTCATCATCGGCGGTCAGGCGGGTCTGGGCGATGATGTCGTCGAGAATGCTGTATCCGGTATCCAGGGGTGCCGCATAGGCGTTAGGGCTGGAGGTCATGCTATCAGTGTCCTTTTTACTGAGTGGGTCATGCGGCAGGGCTGTTCAGCCCCAGTTCGGCCAGCACCCGCGCGCGGGCCTGGTCATCGGCCAGCGCACTTTCTATGGCCTTGCGAAAACTCGGTGTATTGCCCAGGGGGCCTTTGAGCGCCACCAGCGCCTCACGCAGCGCCATCAGCTTGTGTAATTGCGGAACTTGCTCCACCAGTTGAGCCGGATTGAAATCCTTCATGGCGTTGATGCGCACCTGGATCGCCAACTCGTCGGCTTCGTCCGTTTCCTGCAGCCGATTGGGAACACTCAACGTCAGCATCAAGGCTTGTTTGGCCAACACCTCGTCCAGGGTGTTCTTATCGATACCGATGGGCTTGCGGTCTTCAACCTTGCGCGTGTCTTCGCGCTGGGTGAAATCACCCACGACCAGCAGCTTCAAAGGCAGCTCTACTTCTTCCTGGGCACCGCCTATGGCCGGTTTGAACGTGATATTGATACGTTCCTTGGGGGCGACCGAACCTTCTTTGGCCATGTTGTTTCTCCTTTGCTTGATGACGGGAAAACCTATTCGAGTACCGCTTCCAGATCGACCTGGCACAGCTTGCGATGGACATCCTCCCTGCGCTCGCGCAGGCCATGGCCCTGGGGCAATACGTCGTAACAGGCGTACAACAGTTGCAATACCTCAAGGGTCAGATCGGGCTCCCAGCGATATAGGCCGGCGTGCTGTAACTCCTGCTCGAGCTGCTCAAGCTGGATCCTGGCCAAGTCGTGCTTGGCACCTTGGATACACAACCGAGCCAGGCCAAGGCGCCAGTAACACCGCGCCCGATCACCCCGCGCCGCCTGCATGGCACTTTTGTAGGCCTGGACCGCAACTTTCAGCCCCTCCTTGCGCAGCAGCGGAGCAACCACCTGCAAGGCCTCCTCCCATGGCGCCGGACCGGCGCCGCCAGTGTTCCGGACCGGCACCCGTGCTTGCAGGTGGCGGCTGACCTGGGTGTCGATCCATCCGCGGGTGGCGGCATCGGCAAAGGGCGCTCCATCGTGGAAGCGCAACTGGGCGAGCCCGGGTAATCGTTGTAGCAACAGGGCGAACTGAATCTCTGTCTCGACCATTGCCAATTCGGCCTGCTGCGCTTGCAGGCACTCCCAGACCATGCGCACACCGTCAAACCAAAAAGGCGCACTCGCCAGGCTGGCTTCAAGCTCCAGCAGCAGGTCGGCGTAATGCCCTTGGGCAAATCGCTCCTGGTAGCGCTTGAGCTTGTCGGGCACCAGCCCGCGCAAGGGCGTTATCTGATCGCTGTTGCTATCGGGAAGACCGGTGATGCCCAGCCACGCCAGTGTGCGGTTGAGGCGCAAGGCCCGCAGGTCAGTGGCGTTCTGGCGCAGCCACCAGGCACATAGGGGGCGAGCGTTGTCTTGCAGTGCGCGCAGGAGCTTGTGTACGTCTTTTTCGTTGTTCACCACAGGCTCAGGCGCCAGCAGTTGAGTCGCCGCCTGCTTGACCTGGGCAACCACCGCGCTTACCCCGGACTGTGGCGCAGCGCTCTCCTGGGCTCGTTGCAGCTTGTCCGCGAGATGCCTGCGGGCTGCCAGCAGCAACGGAGCGTCGTCCCCCAGGTGCCCAACCCATAGCTCGTCAAGACACGCCAAATGCCCAGCCATGCACTGGAACAGGGAGCGTTGCTCTCTGAGGGCAACGCTCTGCGCCAGTACCGGCTCGATGCGCTGCATCAACCAGCCAAAGGCCGCGATGCGAGTCCGCTGCTTGATGGGGTGTACCGTCGTCCAGTGGTGTTCACAGAGGTAGCGCAACATGCCAAGCCCAGCCAACAGGCCAGGAAAGGACTCACACCGATACAGGGCCCACGTCAGCCAGGCAACGACCCGCAGATCCTTGGACTCGTGACGCAACAACGCCTCGCTTTTGTCCATGACCTGCTGCCAGTCGGGCTGGTTGTTACCATGGATCAACCGGGCCTTGTCCAACTCGCTTTCCAGCGCTTCGTACGCTGGCGAATAACGGACGTCCGGCCCTGCAAAACAGGCAATGGAGATCGGTGAGCGGGCAACTTCCAAGTAATGCGCAGAAAGTTTGTCTGAGTAAATCATGATGGGCTGCACTGTGCTGATCAATGCTGAATTAAAGTATGGCAAACAGCTATTAAGCGCCGAAGACATACTTGCTGAATTCCATTTTCACGCTGGGACAAGTGCAAACAATAGCAGCCAGATTTTATTGGACAAGCCACTAAAGCGTAGTTAAGTAGAATCCTACAAAGATAATAAAATCTCGCAACTTTGTAAGCGCACGTAATCGATGCTCCTGCCACACCAAGAGGTTTCCAGCCTTAGCGAGCCTCATACAGCTTGCAGGGATGCGCAAAAAACTGCGCACTCTTTTCAATCAACTCACCTTGAAAGCAAACATTCACCTTTCAATATCGTGACGTGCCCAACAGTGCAAATATCTGCGCACTATTGCGCAAAGAAAACCAACTTATAAACCAGAAATCATACCGCCCATGCACCGTCACGCCCCCTCCTCCAAGAAACGCCCTTATTTTATTAGGCCAACTATTATCCGGCACACTTCTTGTTAGCGAGTAGTAGCGCCCTGTGGCGCCAACTTATCTATCAGGCAAGGAAACCAATTATGCCAACACCCGCATACCTCTCGATCACCGGTACCAAGCAAGGTTTGATCACGGCAGGCACGTTCACCCAGGATTCGGTAGGCAATATCTATCAGGAAGGCCACGAGGACCAGATCCTGGTCGAGGCCTTCCAGCATCAGGTCATCATTCCCCGTGATCCGCAGTCGGGCCAACCCACCGGCCAGCGTGTACACAAGCCGCTGATGATCAGCAAGGTATTCGATAAATCTTCACCGTTGCTGTTCAGCGCACTGACGTCGGGGGAAATGGTCAAGTGCCGCCTGGAGTGGTATCGCACCTCCTCCGCCGGCACCCAGGAGCATTACTTCACCATCGAGCTGGAGGACGCGATCATCGTCGATATCCAGTCGCGGATGCCCAACTGCCAGGACCCGGGAAATGCACACTTCACCCACCTTGAAGATGTGCACTTTACCTACCGCAAAATTGTCTGGACCCATGAGGTCTCGGGCACGTCCGGCTCTGACGACTGGCGCAGCCCGGTAGCGGGTTGAACCCGGCCACAGGTGAGGCGGTAGCGCGGAACGCGCGCCCGCCTCAGTAGGGCTTCAGACCATTGCCAGCGGATGCTTGCGTATCGGCGCACCGAATACTCGGTCGATAGCGTCAAGGTCATGTTCGTCGAGAACCAGCCTGGCCGCGGCGGCATTGAGGCGCACATGTTCGGGGGTGACGGCCTTGGGGATGGCGATGACACCGGTCTGCCGCAAGACCCACGCCAGGGCAACCTGGGCCGGTGTGACTTGATGTCGACGGGCGATCTGCTTGAGGGTGGGGCTGGCCAACAGTTCCCCACCCTGGGCGATTGGGCAGTAAGCCATCAACGGCAGGTGATGCTGTTGCCACCAGGGCAACAGGTCGAATTCAATGCCGCGCTGTTCGATGTTGTAGAGCACCTGATTGGTGGCGCAGGCGGGTGATGCCAGCTCCTGGAGGTCTGATACGTCGAAGTTGGAAACGCCCCAGCGCCCGATCTTGCCGGCCTCCCGCAGTCGTTCAAAGGCTTCAACCGTTTCGGCAAGTGGGTGTTGCCCGCGCCAGTGCAGGAGATACAGATCGATATGATCGGTGCCCAGCCGTTTGAGGCTGGCCTCACAGGCCCGGGGAACTCCCGCTTTGCTGGCGTTATGCGGGTAGACCTTGCTGACCAGGAATACCTGCTCCCGACGCCCTTGGATCGCCTGCCCGACCACTTCTTCAGCACCGCCTTCGCCGTACATCTCGGCGGTGTCGATCAGGGTCATGCCTTCGTCAATGCCCAATTGCAGCGCAGTCACTTGCGCTGTACGCCGTCCAGGGTCTTCACCCATACGCCAGGTGCCTTGGCCGATGACCGGGACTGGGGTACCCGCCAGATCGATGGTGCGCATGCCAACCTCCAGATAAGTGTGCGTTCCCCTAATGTGGCACTGGCCGGGCAATAGGGTTCAATGCAATTGCGCGGCCCGGCGTGGCCCTCATCCCACGCTGCGGAATGCGCTGGGACTAAGCCCCGTCCAGCGCTTGAACGCCCGGCGAAAGCTGCGCACATCACTGTAGCCCACCTCTTGGGTAATGCGTTCGATGGACAGGCTCGGGTTGCCCAGCAGCCCCATGCACCGGGCGCGACGCACCTGTTCCAGCAAGGCTTCGAAGGTCAGCCCATGCTCGGTCAGACGCCGGCGCAGGGTGCGGCCGCTCATGTTCAGGTCACTGGCGACCTTCTCCAGTTGGCTGCCCTGCAAGTCGCGGGAAATAGCGCGTTCCACCGCCTGGATGAGGTCCATTTTCCGGTGTAGTTGGGCACTTTCCAGCTCCAGCAGGCCAAGGGCCTGGCGCAATGCCAAGGCGTGGTGATTCGGCAGCGGCACGTCGAGCCACTGGGCCTCCAGGACCATGCGGTTGTGCAGGCAGCCAAAGCGCACATCGTCACCGAACAAACGCTGGTACTCGGCGGCATACGCCGGTGGCGCGTGCATGAACTCCATGCGCAGTGGCTTGAACTCACTGCCCACCAAGGTCCGCCCGTAGATCATGAGGCTGGCAAAAAACTCCTCGGCGGCAAATACCTGGACCTCGGCAAAGGGCAGCAGGCACTCGACATCGACCATGACCTGCTGGACGCCTTCGTGGATACGCGAGGTGGCGATGCCGCCGGAGGTGTGTTGGTGCCGCTCGCCCACGGCAAAGGCATCGCGCAGGGTCTTGCACAGTGAGATGACATGCCCGAGCAGGCCCAGGGTGCCCAGCACATTCTGATTGCCGACACACAGGCCAAGCCCCTGGTCTGGCAGGACTTTGAGTGCACGCTGGATCATCGCCACCGCCTGGCGGTAGGAAATGCGCAGCGCCGGGTCATCCAGGTCTGCCAGGGTAAACCCCAGGCCACGGCACAGATGCTCGGCATTGGCGCCCTTCTGCGCCGCAACCTGCCCCAGGGTTTGCAGGAGAAAAGGCGAGACCAGCGCCAGTTCGTAGTGTGGATCAACGGTTTTGCTGTGCATGGATCTGCGATTCCCGACTCTATGCCCGGTTATTGTTTTAGAAACATCCTGACAATCATAGGTGCTTGCAAGGCTTGCCGCACTCTGAATGAACGCTGTCCGGCAAAGCCCCCCTATGTGGCCGCCAATACCCTGCCCTCCGGGGCGTCGAGGGCTTATTTCTATGGGCAAGGCTCCGATGAGGGCCGACGGTGCATTCATCCAACAATAATAATGAGCCCAGACATGAACCCGACCCGCGCGCTTGCCCCCCTGCCCCTTGCCCTGGCCCTTCTCAGCCTGCCGACCCTGGCCACCGAGGGCGGCGTGGACAATATCGGCCCCGGTACCGATGGCTTTTACATCCTGCCGCTGGATGTGGATCACCTGCCGGACCACATGTTCGCCTTCAACCTTTACTACAACCACTATGAAGCCACGAAGCTGGATATCAGTTCCCTCGGGGGCAAGGTGCCACAGGTGAAGATCCGCTCGGATGCAATTATCCCGCGCCTGGATTACCTGAGCCCGTTGCGGGTGTTTGGCGGGCGGTTGGGTGGCTATATCGCCCAGCCCTACCTCAAGCAACAAGTGGCCCTGTTTGGCATGTCTGACCAACGTGAAAGCATAGGCGACACCACTATCGCGCCGATTATCCTGTGGGACCTGGGCAAGAATCTGACCCTGGGCGCCGCGGTAGAAATCACCGTGCCTACCGGTGAATACGACGCTTCGCGCCTGGCCAACACCAGCAACAATTTCTACACCTACAAGCCGCTGGTGTCAGTGACATGGCTACCTGACGAGCGCACTGAGCTGTCGATCAAGACCACCTACAGTTTCAACCAGGAAAACCACGCTACGGACTACCGCTCGGGGCAGATTTTCCACTTCGATTACTCGGCCAGCTACAAAGTGACCGACAACCTGAGCCTGGGCATCAATGGCTACTACCTCAAGCAGACGACTGACGATAAGCAGTACGGACGCACCGTGACCAATATCTATGGCGAAGAAGTCAACGACGGTGTGCGTGGCCAGGTGTTTGCGATTGGGCCGGCGGTGTACTTCACCTTTCTCGAGTACGCCAGCGCGGAGGTCCGTTGGGCCAAGGAGTTTGATGTCGAGAACCGGCCGCAAGGCGATATGTTGTGGGCCAAGCTGACAATTCCGTTTGCCTTGTAGCAACCACTCGTGGCTAGGGGGCTTGTCCTAATGCCGTTCAGTTAAGCCTTTTTGTAGGAGCGAGGGGGGCGCCTAGTTCTTGCTCGCGAAGAACTTGAGAGCGCCGCGTTTACCTAGCCAACACGCGTTATCGTTGACGTCCTTCGCGAGCAAGCTCGCTCCTACAGAAAGCAGAATCCGCTTAACTGAACGGCATTAGGGCTTGCCCCCTAGCCACAACAAGGCCTTCACCACCGTCGGTGCCTACATAGGGACGCGGTATTTCATCCGGTGTAAACCGGCCAGCTGTCGACTATTTTGCCGCCGCGCACCGCCAGCAGATCGCCAAACTGCAAGAGTACCGACTCGGTCTGGGCCGGGCGCAGGAACACCTGGTCGTCGATGTTCAAGCCAACCCCAGGCGAACCGTTGACCATCTCCTGGTTGGAGCTACGGCCATACAAGCCATTGCTTTGCAGCCCCGCAGGCGACTCGAAATCGGCCATCCAGTTGCCGCCATAGATAAAAAACGTGGCGCGTTGGTTGCGATCCCACCACGACAGCAACCGGGACTTGTCGTCCAGCGCCGGGATGTTGACCGCACCGGTACTTTTGAGGACGGGCGTGGCGATGTAGGCCGCCGGGACATGCTCACTCAAGGAAGGCAGATCGTAATGCGTAGGCTTGAGCAGCGCCGTGCCTACCGAGACTTCGCTGCTCAACTGTTCCTGCTCATGCATCCGGTAGCTGGGGCTGCCAGCGGTATTGAGTGTCAGGTCATCACGCCACAGCGTCGCAAACTGCTGGCGGCTGAAGTCGACAAAACCGTTGTAACGTTGCATGACCTTTTCGAACAGCGCCTGGGGCGATCCGAGAATGCCCGGCACGCCCATGCCGACAAATGGGTCGTAGCCCATGAAGCCGGCAAACTCCAGGTGCTGCGGATGCGCGCGGATCAATCCCAGCATTTGCCCCAGCACCGCGTTGTCGCTGATACCGCCGCGATGCAGGCCCACATCCAGTTCGATATTGATCCGCAGCCGCGTGCCCAGGCCCTGGGCCAGCGCCAGGTATTGTTGAAGGCGCTGTGGCGTGTCCAGCAACCACTGCAATTGCCGGGCGGGATCGAATGCCCCTTGGTGGTGTTGATAGAACAGCTCGGCCGAACGTACCGGCAACGGCTTGCCCAGCAGGATATCGGCGTCGGGAAACACTTGGGCGTCGTGGTTGAGAAAGGGTTGGTGAAACGACATCAAGCGACGGGTACCCGCGCGCTTGGCGATGTAGGCCAAGAGCCCCGGTGCTGGCAGGGATTTCTCCACCAGCCGCAGGTGCTTGCCACCACGCTGTACCGATTGCATGACGATGTCGATGTTGTGATCCAGGCGATCCAGGTCTATCAGCAGCACCGGACGCATGGGCCCATGGGCCTTGAGCTGCTGGTTCAACTGGCGAAAATACTCGCTGTACGGCGACCCTCGGTCAGCCGGACGCAGCAGCGCCGCGCCCGCCACCAGCAAGGCGCCGGCGCCCAGGGTACCGGCCATGAAGTGTCTGCGATTCATCAGGCAACTCCCAGGATGGATGACAGGTGTGCATTAAGGAATTTGCCGCCGGGGTCGAGGGCCTGGCGCACTCGCGCGAACTCATTCCAGCGCGGGTACAGGGCCTGCAAGGTGCGGGCATTGAGGGTGTGCAATTTGCCCCAGTGCGGCCGCCCGGCGTATTTCCAGAAGATCGGCTCGACGGCCGCGAAGAAGTTGTGGTGGTCCATGGTGTAGTGCTGGTGCACCGAGATCGAACAGCTGTCGCGGCCTTCAAACATGCTCAGGGGAATATCATCGGCCTTGACGTAGCGGTACTCGATGGGAAACCAGGTGCGCAGGTCCTTGTCGCGGATCAGCTTGAGGATTTCCCGCAGGCAGGCCGGGCCATGCTCGGCGGGCACCGAATACTCCATCTCGTTGAAACGCACGTTGCGTACGTTGGCGTAGATTTCGAATGACTCGGCCACCCGGTCCTGGAAACTGGCGAAATAACGCAGGCTGTTGAGCAACGTGCGGCGTGCCTGGGGAAAGTCGCTGGCGTATTTGTCGAGGTTTTCGATGATCGACACAAACTCATTGCCGCCCGCCTCTGCCGGATCGATCGGTGGGGTCGGAGCGTCGGTGGTCTCGTTGAGAGCGATGGACAAGGCGTAGTCCGAATGTGTTACCACCAGCATCTCCCAATGCTGGTTTTCCCGGGTGTTTTTCGCCACATCCTCCAGCAGTTCTTCGGTGCGGGCGATCCATTGGCGCTCCCGCAGGCGGTAAGGCGTGCGGTTTTGCAGGCGCACGCGGGTGGCTACGCCCAGCGCGCCCAGTGACACCCTCGCGGCACTGAACACCTCGCGCTCACGGTTGGCGTCGCAGTCCAGCACTTCGCCCTGGGCCGTCACCAGTTGCAGGCCGGTGACACCGGCGGAATACGAGGAAAACCCGACGCCAGTGCCATGGGTCGAGGTGCTAATGGCCCCCGCCAGCGTCTGGTAGTCGATGTCTGCCATGTTCGGCAACGCCTGGCCGACCGCCTTGAGCGCTGGCCCCATGCGTGACATGGGTGTGCCAGCAGCGAAGGTGGCTTGCAGGGTGCTGGCGTCGTGGTCGAGCAAGCCGTTGAAAAAGCTCAGCGAGAGTAATGTGCCATCAGTCGGCACCAAGGCACTGAACGAGTGACCCGAGCCCACTGGACGGATCTTGCCCGGCGCCTGGCGAATGGCCTTTACCAACTCCCCCAGGTCCTTGGGTGCCAGCCGCTCAAGGGGCAGGCAGCTTTGTGCCCCCGACCAGTTACGCCAGGGGATCAAGCGCGGTGCCCGGGCCAATTGCGCCAGCGCCGGGTTACTGCTCATCGCCAGAAATGCACCGGCCACCGCCGAGCGCTGCAACAGTTGCCTGCGTGAAAGCACCATCACCTACCCCATTGTTGTTATTGGATATGAACACCGGCCATGAAACCGATCAGCCCCAGGAACTGCTCCTCGGAGCACTGCATGCACAGGCCCATCGGCGGCATGCCGTTGTAGCCGTTGAGGGTATGGTCCAACAGCGTATCCGCGCCCTGGGCGACACGCGGGCTCCAGGCCTGGCTATCGCCGGTCAGTGGCGCGCCGGATGCCGGGTTGGCGTGGCAGAGTTTGCAACTGCTGTCGTAAAGCTGGGCCAGGGTCGGATCGGTGGGTACGGCGTTGCGCGCCGTAGTCTGTTGCGGTTTGTCGTCACAGGCTGACAGCAGGCCAAGCAAGGCCAGCAGCAAACCGATGCGACAGGAGGTCGTAGACCACATAGCCACCCTCTCTTTTTAGGTATGAACAGCTGGGTTCACACTAAGTCAGTGGCGGCGCGGTGTTGAGGGTATTGGCGGACATAAAGGGGGCTTGGGCGGACAGGGTTGGGCGACCGGCGAAGCCGGCGCCCGTAACAGCCGGCTTAGAAAGCCAGGCCGACCTTGAAGCCGTACTCATCGCGCTTGAGCTTGGTGTTATCGGCCACTTCCGAATCCGCATCGAGCTTGTACTCGGTGCGGGTGTAGTACAGGCCAGCCATCACCGGCAGGTCGCCGTTCTGGTTCATCAGCAGGCTGACTTCGGCGTAAGGGTTGGTGCGGTCCTTGAGGTCCACGGTATCGCTGCCAATGCCGTCGACCTTGAGCTTGGCGCGGCCGTCGAGGGTGTGGCGGGCGCCGACTTCGACGCGCATGGTCATGCTGTCGAACTGATGGTTGTACCCCACCGCAGCCTTGGCAAACGGCGACTTGCTGGTGAGTTTCATGTCGTAGTCGTCGGAGTCTGGTTCATAGCGAGTCCAGCTATAACCACCACCGACCAGCACATCGACAAAGTTGCGTGCATCCAGCGCGGCGCGCCAACCCAGGTCGAGGTCAGCCTGGCCTTCCTTGAGCTTGTTGTCGCTTTTCTTGCCGAACTTGGCGTCTACACCGGCCTGGTAGATAAAGCCGGATTCGGCGGTCAGCTTGTTGCCGAAGTTATAGAACACGCCGGCTTCGGGCATATGGTCCTTTTCGCTTTCGCTGCCGCCTTCAAGCTTGAAGTCGTTGTAGCTGCCCAGGATACCGAAGGTGGAAATCGGGTCGGTGGACGGTGCAGCGAAGACCACGGCCGGTGCAGCAACCAAGGCCAGGATCGAAGAATTCTTGAGGATTTTTCCGAATAGTTTGGACATCGTCTTACATCTCCATTTTAGGGTGGGCAAATTATTCAGGAACCGGTTCGAACCCCCTGCGGCGCGAAAGGTTCGAATTAATTTGCCTTGATTTGGAGGTAAAACGCTTCAGCGAAGGCTCTGGATCAAGCCTCTTTGAGCGGGCCCATCACGTATCGGCCAATAACTGCGCGAGTTTCGGGCGTAGCTGTGGGTGTTCGGGCAGGCGCAAACCGAACGCCTCTTGCAGCACGGCCAACAGTTCGTCGACATCGGTGATCCGACGTTTCTCACTGTCCCGGCCCAGGTGATGCACGGCGTAGTGGGCATTGTTCAAGGTACGCCGCAGCCCCGGTCCGATAAGGGCCACTTTCAACTGCCCGAGGAACGGCGAGTCAGGGTGAGTGGATACGTACCAGTTGCCGATTTCGTAGTCGAAGTGCGACTGCGGCTGCAGGTCGAACACGTATAGCCCGCGCCATTCCTCGCCAACCTGGGCCCATAAGGTGTAGCTGCCGGCATTCGAGGTCAGTCGATAGGGTTCATGGGCGGTGGCCTGGGGCGCCTGATCGTCCAGGCGCAGGGGGCTGGTCGGCACCATGCCACCAAAGCCGACATCGGTGATGTAGCGTTCACCGTCCAGGGTCACCAGGGTCAGGCGATGCGTGCGGGCGGTCAACGCATCGGGTGGCCCGCCCATCACCACGCGGCCAGTGATACCCCGTGCGTCGAAGCCCAGTTCTTGCAGCAACGCCAGGAACATCTGGTTGAGCTCGTAGCAGTAGCCACCTCGCCCGTTGAGCAGGACTTTTTGTTCGACGCTGGCCAGATCAATGGGGACCGGCACCTGCAAAAAGGTGCAAAGGCTTTCGAAAACGAAGGTACTGACATGGCGCAATTGCAACTGGGCCAGGGTCTCCAAGGTAGGCGCTGGCGGTGTGTCATACCCCAGGCGTTGCAGGTACAGGCTGCTGTGAGACAGGCTCGGTGAATCCTGATGCATGGCGCATTCCTTGGGCGTAGAGCGAAGGTTTCACTAATACCTGTAACCGGTGCCGCTGCCAATACTGATCTGTAGCAAGAGGTCGGCGTGTCACACCACAAACTTTCTGAACCTTTCTGAACCTAATTGCATCAACTCCATATCAAAACAGGGAGGCAATATGGGCACGGCAACGATCTACACCATCCATTACAGGCTGCACGGCGAACCCAAGTCCTTTGTGGTGCGGGCGGAGGTGATGAACAACGCCGAAGCATGGCATTGGGCCAGCTGTGATGCTGGGGTGGCCCACGTCGGGCGCATTGGCCGTCAGGGCCATGAACGCACCAAGAAAACCACCCGGCCATGGGCGGAGAAATACGGCATCACCGAAGTTACCTGGATCGCACCCCAGCGCTTGTAGTCGCTGGGGACTTGGCAAGGGGCTGGCGAAGACGCCGTATCGCCCCTCGCCACAGGCCGCTATAGCTTTAGATTGCCCAACGGATCATAAGCCGGCTGCTTGCCGGCTTTGTGTTTCTTGTCCAACGGGGCAATGGCCGGGCCGACCGGGTCTACCTGCGGGTCGGCCAGATCCGGGGAGTCCGGATCAAAGCCCAAGTCGTGCTGATCACTGGCATGTTCCGACGAGTGCGGGCCATCAGGCTTTTTCGATTGTTCAGTCACAGTCATCTCCTTCGCCTTGCTTGCGATGCATACAGCTATTAGAGAAAACCCTGGCCGCCATCGTTCAACTTTCTCACGCCCGCCTACAAACCGTGAGAAGATGCCGCGCCGCGCAATACCCCTACTTAGCTCATGGAGACTGCATCCCGCATGTTTGAGATCAAACCCGTCGATCCGCAAACCTATCGCCAGCAGACCCGCCGCAGTACGTTGATCGTCGCGGTGATCTTCGTCGCCCTGGCCATGCTGCTGTCGAGCCTGGCCGTGATGCTGTTTGGCGAGCCCGGTGGTGACAACTTCCGCTTCAATATCGGTGGCGTGGTGGCTGGTGTGGTGCTGACCATTGCCTTGGTCCGGGGCCCGCTCTGGTCGCAGGCGTGGCTGGCGCCGGCGGTCTATGGCTGGCAGCTCAAACGCAACCTGATGCGGGTGACCAACGTGATGCACAAGGTGACCGAACGGGTACAGGCCAACGATCCGACGGCGCTCAAATTGCTGCGGTTCTATCACTTGGGGTTGACGCAGATGCACGAGCTGGACGCCAATTCCAGCGCACAGGCGCAGTTGGTCGGGGAGATCGAAAAGCATAAGGCGCAGATGAAGGCGCTGGGGATCAAGGCCGAACAAACACGCCTGGATCCAGCGTGGCTGAAGGCCATGAAGGACAACTGACCTTGTAGGAGCCCGCAAGCGGGCTCCTACAGGGGGTCAGGCGGGGAAGATCGCGCCAAGGTCCAGGTGCCCGTCCTTGAGCGGCGGGCACCAGTAGTAGCCACCGGTCAACGGCGTGCTGATGCGGTACAGGCCATCGACAATCCCGTCTTCCAGGCCGCTCATGCGGCGTAACTGGGCCTCAAAGGCATCGAAGGAGTGGCCGAACGCGAGGAACATCAACCCCGCCTGGCCATTTTCGGCCCAGGGCATGGAGCGGCGCACCACAAAGGCTTCGGGGGTGAAGCTCTCCTGGGCGGTGCGCTTGACGTGGGCGGACTCGGGGGCGTCGTCCAGTTCTTCGTTATCGCCATGACGACGCCCGATGATGTGGTCGCGCTCCTGGGCCGGCAAGGCGGCGAAACCATCCAGGTCGTGCTGCCATTGCTGGATCGCGGCAAAGCTGGCGCCGCTGCCGGCGACGGCGGCTTCGACGGCGGCGTCGTCGTGGGGGTTTTCGGTGCCGTCTTCGTAGTCGGTCAGGTCAAAACCAGTCTTGTAGCGGAAACCTTCAGTCATCTGCACCAAGCGAAACGCCGGTGCCAGGGCTTTCTCAAAGGCCCGGCTACGCAGGAGCAATTCACCCCGGTCGTCGCCATGCAGCCAGCACCACAACGCCTGCTGCGTGGACGGGTTGTGGGCAGCAGGCCCCGAGATCTGTGGGAAACTGCGCAACCCTTCGATCTGTGCGCCAAGGGCCTTGACCAGCGGTTCACCCAACCCCACCACCACTGCCGAGTCGACCAACTGCACCAGCGCGTCGAGCGCTGCCGGCACGGCGTCAATGGACTCGATGGCAAAAAACAGATGGCGTGCCTGCAATGGCACCGGTGCGGCAAGAATGCCCGGCTGGTACTGACTCATATGAACTCCTTCAAGAAAGCCGCGTAGTTTACCCGGCACAGCCCCACTGTGCGTAGGGAAATGCGCGTAAGCCTTGCAACAGAGCCCTCGGATGGGGGAATCTCTGACTCAAGCTGTGCAACCACTCCAGGGGTAGCGACATGACCACCAATCACCTGCTTGCCAATCTGTTTCCCCGCGCCAACGACATTCCCGAACAATTTCGCCTCGCCGCCCCCATCGAACAGCGCGACTATCTGGTCGACGGCCAGTTGCGCACCTGGAACGGCCCCTTGGCCCAAGTGCGCAGCCCGGTCCAATTGGTCGGCGCTGATGGTGACACGCCAGTGATTATCGGCAGCACCCCGCTGCTGGATGCCGACACCGCCCTGCTCGCCCTCGACGCAGCGGTGCGAGCCTATGATCGTGGCCAGGGCCAATGGCCGACCATGCGTGTGGTCGAGCGGATCCAGCACGTCGAGGCTTTTTTGCGCCGCATGCGCAAACAGCGCGATGCCGTGGTGAAACTGCTGATGTGGGAAATCGGCAAGAACCTCAAGGATTCCCAGAAAGAATTCGACCGCACCTGCGACTACATCACCGACACCATCAATGCCCTAAAGGAGCTGGACCGCCGCTCCAGCCGCTTCGAGCTGGAACAGGACACCCTGGGGCAGATCCGCCGCGTGCCCATGGGCGTGGCACTGTGCATGGGCCCCTACAACTACCCGCTCAACGAAACCTTCACCACGCTGATCCCGGCGCTGATCATGGGCAACACCGTGGTGTTCAAGCCGGCCAAGCTTGGCGTGCTGCTGATCCGTCCGTTGCTGGAGGCCTTTCGCGACAGTTTCCCGGCCGGGGTCATCAATGTGATCTATGGCAGCGGCCGCGAAACCGTCAGTGCGCTGATGGCCAGCGGCAAGGTGGATATCTTTGCGTTTATCGGCACCAACAAGGCAGCCAGTGATTTGAAGAAGCTGCACCCTCGCCCCCATCGCCTGCGCGCGGCCCTGGGGCTGGATGCGAAAAACCCCGGCATCGTATTGCCGGAGGTCGATCTGGATAACGCGGTCAACGAAGCCGTCACCGGCTCGTTGTCGTTCAACGGCCAGCGCTGCACCGCCTTGAAAATCCTGTTTGTGCATGAAGCGGTGGTCGAGCGTTTCATCGAAAAATTCAACCAGAAGCTCGCCACCCTCAAGCCGGGCATGCCCTGGGAGGACGGTGTGTCGCTGACACCGTTGCCGGAGGTAGGCAAGGTGGATTACCTCAATGGGCTGGTGGCCGATGCCGCGCAACACGGGGCCACGGTGGTGAACGCCAATGGAGGTGCCAGCCGTGGCTCGTTCTTCTACCCGGCGGTGCTGTACCCGGTGAACCCGCAGATGCGTGTGTATCACGAGGAGCAGTTTGGCCCGGTGGTGCCCATCGTGCCCTATCGCGACCTGGACACGGTGATCGACTACGTACTGGAGTCGGATTTCGGCCAACAGCTGAGTATTTTTGGCACCGACCCGGCGCAAGTCGGGCGCCTGGTGGACACCTTCGCCAACCAGGTGGGCCGGATCAATATCAACGCCCAATGCCAGCGAGGCCCCGATACGTTCCCGTTCAATGGTCGCAAGAACTCGGCCGAGGGCACGCTGTCGGTGCATGACGCGTTGCGGGTGTTCTCGATACGCACCCTGGTGGCAACCAAGTTCCAGGACAGCAACAAGGCCCTGATCAGCGATATCATTCGTGACCGGGCGTCGAGCTTCCTGACCACCGACTATATTTTCTAGATTCGACATTGCTCCAGTGTGGGGTTTGTGTGGGAGCGGGCTTGCCCGCGATAGCGCAGTGCCAGGTTAGATACAGTTGACTGACCCACTGCCATCGCGGGCAAGCCCACTCCCACATTGGACTGCATGACATCTATAGATGAGGCCCTCTTAATCCCGATGAACCTGCCGCCCTTCGCCCGCCGCCTGTTGCGGCCCCTGCTCGACCCCTATCGCCGCTATCGCAACGCCAAGCTGATCCACGCCGTGCGCGTGTCCATCGGCCTGCTGGCCACCATCCTGCTCACCACCGGTCTGAACCTGCCCCATGGCGAATGGGCCTCGGTGACCATGCTGGTGGTCATCGGCGGCTTGCAGCACCACGGCAACATCGGCAAGAAAGCCGTGGAGCGGGCCTATGGCACGCTGATCGGTGCCAGCGTCGGCCTGTTGCTGGTGGTGCAAGAAGCGTATGTGGGCCAGCCACTGCTCACTTATCTGCTGATGTCAGTGGTGTGCGGATTCTTTTCCTATCACGCCATCGGCAAGGGTGGATACACCGCACTGCTGTCGGCGATTACCGTGTTTATCGTCGCTGGGCATGGGGCTAACCCGCTGTCCGATGGCCTGTGGCGCACCGTGGATATCCTGATAGGCATCGCCCTGGCCCTGGCATTTTCCTTCGCCCTGCCGCTGTATGCGGTGTATTCCTGGCGCTACAACCTGGCCGGTGCGCTGCGTGATTGCGCCGCCATTTACAGCCGGATCATCAGTGGCCAGTCGGTCACCGATGATGAACACCTCAAGCTGCTCAACCGCTTGAATGCGGCGATGCTGCAACTGCGCTCGTTGATGCCGTCGGTGTCCAAGGAAGTGCGGATTTCCATGACCGAACTGGACGCGATCCAGCGGCATCTACGGATGTGCATCAGCACCCTGGAAATTCTCGGTAACACCCGTCCCGATCCACGAGATGAACAGGGCATGGCGCGCTTGCAACTGGCGCTCAAAACGCAGCACCGGCAAATTCGCGTGCAGTTGATCGCAATGGCGCGGGCACTACAAACCGGCGCCGCGCAACGCCTGGAGCGGGCCAGCCCGGTCCCCGCCGAACAGCCGTCGCCGGATACTCCCGTGCACAGTGCGCTGGATGGTTATCGAATGTTGACGGCGCAACTGGCGGCAAATATCGATGAAATGCATGCGCGACTGGCGAAAAGTGTCAAGGCGTGGAATATCTGAAAAGCGTTGCGAAATAATATTGGATCCACATTTTTTTCACGTTTTATTCACATCCGCAAACGTAAGGTGAAGCCTCATCCGTTACAAATGTTGCATATCAAGCCCGCCGCCCCAGCGGGCTTTTTTTTGCGCGCGATTTGATCAGAACAGCACCGCCAAACCTGTGCGAGCACCTGTTGAGCCTAGCGCAGGCGATAGAGCCGACTCGATATGCCGGTGAAGCCGAGTCACCCACCACTCTTGTAAAAAGCAAATAAGCTATTGATTTTAAACAACTATATTTTACTTAGATGGCCGTACTTGTGTGGCGAGCGGGCTTGCCACGAGAGGTAGTGGGGACTACTCCATTTGATTGCGACGGGTTCAGCGGGCGACTTTGCTGCTCGCCGGCAGCGCCGACTGTTCACGAATCGCCCGCTGGGTATCGAGTACCCTCCCCAGCGCCGTTTCGGCTTCCGGGCTTTGCTGTGGCACACGAATGGCCGCCGAGACCAGCGTGATCAGCTTGGCCATGACTTCCGCGTCGGTCGCCGGGCGTCCCAGGCTCATGGAGTTCATCAAAAGGCGCAGCTCGGTGCCGGCCATCACCCCGGAAATCGCCTTGAGGGCAAATTGCAGGCGCACCCCCAGCTCATTGCGCGGCAGGTCGGGCAACGCCAGGGCGAAGGCTTCGAAGAAGCGCTGGAACACCGGCTGGTAATGGACCTTGAGGTATTCCTGGATGAAGGGCGAAGTGTCGCTGTAGACCCGACCCAGGAACCGGATGAAGGAACGCCCTTCGCCGCTGGCCGGATCACTGCGCTCCAGGCCCATGGCCGGGGCGAACAATACGCCGAGCAAGGTATCGCAATCGAGCGGGCCATCAGACTCCGCCTCGCAGCGGGCGAGCAACTCCAGGCGCTGCTCGTTGAGCGGCTCCAGGCGTTGCATCAATAACGTTTTCATCAGGGAATCCTTGTCCCCGAAGTGATAATTGACCGCGGCGAGATTGACCTGGGCCTTCTCGGTGATTTGCCGCAACAACACGGCGTCGTAGCCGTACTTGATGAAGAGAGCCTCTGTCGCATCCAGCAGTCGAGTCTTGGTTACATTTGGAGCGCTGAGTTTCTTCGCGACCATATAAGTTCCACGGAGGAAATATGTTTTAAAAAAAAATTTGATTTTTTATACCGGGGCGGGTGTCCGAAAGCAAGTAGTGACAGTACGCCATACTATCCAAACCCAGGCCGGGCCGCCCTGTAAACGTTCCCCCCAGGGTGGGCCCAAGCGTTTTCCAAAGGCCAGAATCGGCTCCATAACCAGAAAAACCCGCTCTATCTCTGTGGCTGGCGAAGCCGCTGGATCACGGTTACTATTCAAACAATGTTTTTAAAAGAAGAATAAAAACCAGTTGTTGGCAGCCGCGGCGCGGTTCCTGAACATGTTTCAAATATTTTCAGGGATAGGCCGGATTGCCGCAGCGCAAGGCGTAGTCATGATGACAGATACCCCAACGCTCCCAGGCTTCATTTCCCTGCAAGGCATCGGTAAAAGCTATCAATTGGCTGGCCAGCACCTGGCCATTCTCAACGACGTCAGCCTGTCCATCGCCCGTGGCGACAGCTGCGGCATCCTCGGCGCATCCGGCTCCGGCAAAAGTACCCTGCTCAATATCCTCGGCCTGCTGGACCTTCCGGACTGCGGCGCCTACCGCTTTGCCGGCCACGACATTTTCAACGCTACACCGGACCAGCTGGCCGCGCTGCGCAACCAGCAGATCGGGTTTGTCTTCCAGAGCTTCAACCTACTGCCGCGTCTCAGCGCCCTGGACAATGTCGCCCTGCCCCTGGCTTATCGCGGCGTGTCGCGCCAGGAATCGGTAGTGCAGGCCCTGCATATGCTGGAGCAGGTTGGCCTGGCCGACAGGGCCCATCATCGCCCCGCCGATTTGTCCGGCGGCCAGCGCCAGCGGGTGGCGATTGCCCGGGCACTGGTAGGCGCGCCGGCGGTGATTCTGGCCGACGAACCCACCGGCAACCTCGACAGCCACACCGCCCAAGACATCATGGACCTGCTGCTGGCCCTGAACCGCGAGCAAGGCGTCACGCTGATCATCGTCACCCATGATGCGCAGATCGCCGAACGCCTGAATCGCCAGATCCTGGTACGCAACGGCGTGGTTCATCAGGCAGAGTGCGTATGAGCCTGCGGGTCGAACAGAGCCTGAGCCAGTTGCTGCACGAAGCATTTGTGAGCCTGCGAACCCTGGGCAAGCGCTCCATCCTGGCCTTGTTGGGGATTGTCATCGGCAGTTCATCGGTGGTCGCGCTGATCAATATCGGGCATAACGCCGCCGAGGATGCGGCGATGATTTTCAAGGACATGGGCACCGATACCCTGGTGGCCCAGTTCCCGCCCAAGGGCAACAGCACCGCGAAGATGCCCACCAGCCTCAACCTGCAAGTCGTGCGCCAGGCCGTGCCGGGCATCCTCCACATCGGTGCCATTTCCTCGTTCAGCGGGCCGGTCATCTTTCATGGTCGCACCACCAACGCCGGCTTGATTGGCAGTACGCCTGGCCTCAAGGATGCGATGCGCCTGGTACTGCGCGAAGGCCGCTTCCTATCCGAGTTCGATAACGGCGAAACCTACGCCGTGGTCGGCGACCAGATCGCCCAGGCGTTGAGCACGCCCGGCGACCCACTGCGCCTGGGTGACCGGGTGCGGGTCAACGACTATCTGTTCTTGATCATCGGCATCCTGCAGAACCAGCCGCGATCAATGCTGATTCCGGTGCAAACCAACGACTCACTGTTTATCCCGGCGCCTGGCATGCGCCGCATCTATTCTGCGCCGCAGGTTGGCAGCGTGATCCTGCGCGCGTCCGCCGGCCAGGACATGGAGCGTACCGCCGCCGACGCCACCCACGCCTTGGGCGCTCAACTCACAGACCACACCGTCGAGATCCAGATCCCCCAGCAAATGATCGACGGCATGACCCGCCAAAGCCGCACATTCGCCTATCTGTTACTGGCCCTGGGAGCGATCTCCCTGGTGGGTGGCGGCGTCGGCGTGATGAATGTGATGCTGATGAACGTCTCGCAACGGCGCCGGGAAATCGGCATTCGCATGGCCCTGGGGGCGCGCCAGCGCGATATCCGCAACCTGTTCCTGCTCGAAGCCGTTACCCTCACCGCCGTCGGCGCGCTGTGCGGCGCGGTACTGGGCATGGGCGCGGCTTATCTCTACGCCTGGCTGTCGGGCTGGCAGTTTGCCCTGGCCGTGTCGGCCCTGCCTCTGGGGGTGGGCAGTACGTTGCTGGTGGGGTTGTTTTTCGGCCTTTACCCGGCCGTCTCGGCGTCTCGCTTGCAGCCGGTGGAGGCCCTGCGCGATGAATAAACCCTGGCTGTTGCTGATCGCCCTGGTGAGCCTGCCCTGTGTGGCCGCCGATATCGTGATCCGTCCTTCGGCGCCGACCACCACACGCAGCGGCTATGAGCGCAGTGTCTCGCTCAATGCCCAGCTCACTACCTTGACCCTGGGCGATGCGGTGTACCTGGGCCTGCGCAACAACCCGGCGATTCGCAGCGCGTACCTGCAACGGGTGGCACAGAAATTCGACCTGCGGGTGGCCGAAGATGCCTTCAACCCCAAACTGGTGCTCAACAGTGCCTACCGCACCACCCAAGGCAGTGACGACCGCGCCCGGAACGCCAACCTGGCGCCCACCACCAGCTTGCTTGGCGAATACGGCACTCGGCTGAGCATGGGCTGGACCCAGCAACTGAACAACGCCAACCGAGCCGGGCGCTACCGCAGCGACGGCCTGGACCTGGCCATTATCCAACCGCTGATGCGCGGTGCCGGTTGGGACGCCACCACCGCACCACTGCGCTTGTCGCGCCTTTCCGAGCAGGCCAACCGCTTGAACCTCAAGGCCAACGTCGCGCAGACCATCAGCCAGATCATCGCCACCTACCGCGAATTGCTGCGCGCCCAGGAGCAACTGAGCATCGCCCAGGAAGCGCTCAAGCGCTCCAACACCTTGCTGGAGGTCAACAAGGCGTTGATCGCTGCCGGGCGCATGGCCGAGTTCGAAATCGTCCAGACCGAAGCCGACATTGCCTCGCAACAACTGGGGGTCGAGGAAGCCCAGAACCAGTTGGACATGAGTCGCCTGTCGTTGCTGCGCCTGCTGGCCTTGGACCTGGCCACACCGATCCGCGCCACCGAAGCCCTCGAAGCCTCGCCCATGGCGATCGACAAACGCGAGGCGTTCAACCTGGCGCAAACCCAGCAGCCCGAATACCTATCGGCCCTGCTGGGCAGCCAACAGGCCGACCTCAACCTGGTGCTGGCCAAGGATTCCGGGCGCTGGCAGGTCGACCTGGTGGGCGGCGCCAATCAGATCCGCGCCAATACCGATAACGATGCAGGCAGCACCAGCAATCGGCGCTGGGACAGTTATGCAGGTGTCCAGGTGCGTATTCCCATCGGCGATATCAGCACCCGGCAGGCCGAAGTCCGCGCGCGGGTGGATGTGGAAAACCAGGCCATCTTGATCACCGACGCACGCCAGGAGCTGGAACGCAGCGTCAATAACGTGGTGCGCGACCTCGGCACCCGCTGGCGCCAGTATGAAATTGCCCAGCGGGCCGTGGAACTGTCGCGGCGCAAGATCGAGATCGAGCGGGACAAACTGGGCGCCGGGCGCTCCACCAACTTCCAGGTGTTGAGTTTCGAAGCTGACTTGCGCAGCGCCGAAAACTCCCGCCTCAATGCGTTGATTGCTTATCTGAATGCCCAGACCCAGCTCGACCTGACGCTGGGCATGACTTTGGAAAGTTGGGAAATCGCCCTCAATGACTACTAAAAAAGCCCTGCTGGGCGCTGGACTGCTGATATTGCTGGGCGCTGGCGCATTTGCGCTGCTCAGCCGCCCAACGCCTGCCGCCGACCAGGCCGCCATGGCCGAGCAGTGGCTTGAGATAAAAAATGATGCCCTGGTCCACCAGATTGGGCTGGTGGGCAGGATCGAACCCGACACCACCATTACCCTCACGGCCCCCTTCGACGGCAACGTGCAAGCCAACCTGGTGGAACAGGGCCAACGGGTCGAGGCCGGCCAGGTCCTGCTGCGCATGGACCCCGCTACCCTTGAAGTGCAGCTGCGTGAAGCGTTGTCTACCCAACTCAAGGCCCGGCGCACCGTGCAGGAAATGCAGGACTGGGACGCCAGCCCCACCGTCAGCCGCGCCCGACGCGGCCTGCGCACCTCGCAAATGAGTGCCGACAACACCCAGCGCAAACTGCTTGAAAGCGAGAACCTGTTCAAGCGCGGCATCATCCCGCGCAACGAATTGGACGACCTCAAGCAACAGGCCCAGCAGCAACAGTTGGATCTGGCTGCCGCGCGCAGTGAACTGCAACAAGCCCTGGACCAGGGCAAGGGTGAGTACCGACAGATTGCGGATATGGAGTTGACCAACGCCACGGTCAAGTACGAGGCCCTGCGCAAGCTGCTCGAAGGCCAGGAGGTCAAGGCCCCGTTTTCCGGGATTGTCGTGCCCCCACCGGGCAGCAGCTCCCCCCAGGGCGGCAGCAACAGCAACGTACCGGTGCAAGCGGGAAGCAAGGTCAGCCAAGGCCAGGTGCTGTTCGGGCTGGCCAATATCGAACGCCTGAAAATCGTTGCCAAAGTCTCTGAACTGGATATCAACCAGCTGCATCAGGGCCAGCCGGTGGAAGTCATGGGCGACGGTTTTGATGGCGAGCGCCTGAGCGGTTCCGTCAGTGTGGTCAGCGGCCTGGCAATCGCCAATGACAGCCAGGGCAGCGCGCAATTCCCGGTGACCCTGGCCATTCCCAAGTTGACCGATAAACAGCTGCAAAGGGTCCGCCTGGGCATGAGCGCGCGCCTGACTATCGTGACCTATAACAATGAGCAGGCGATCATCGTCCCGGCCCAGGCGATCAGGCATGAGGCAGGCGGGCTTTCGGTGGAATATCGGGCAGCCATGAACAAGCCGGTGGAACGGGTGAAAATCACCACGGGACAATCGACTGCCCTAGGGGTGGAAGTGTTTGGGCTCCAGCCTGGGTTTATCAAAACTGTCTTGTGAATCCCTTTGTATCGTGCCTAAAAAACACTTTAGGAATTTACCTACATCAGCATAGGAAACTTACCACGCCATAAAATATTGTAAAAAAATACTCCTTAGGAAAGTATTGTCATCCGTTTTGCCTTGGGCGACAGGTGCGCAATATGAATCGTTATTCAAACATCAAAAAAATGGTGGCTGGCGGTGATTTATTTTGGAGTCGAACACAAGAAGCCCGAATGAGCGGAATTGTCGCCGACAATCTCGGTGACGGCTTCATGCAAGTCGATGGTGACCCATTCATAAACATGTGCTCTTACTCCTACCTCGGCTTGGACTCCAATATAGAAATTTTGAAGGGAGCAATAACAGCACTAGACTCGTCGCAAACCTTAAACTCATCCACATCCCGTGTCCGAATTTGTTTACCGCTATTGGAAGAGGCAGAGCTTGCACTGTCAGATCTGTTTTCCGTCCAGGTGCTGACTACAGTTTCATGCGCTTCAGCCGCCGCAGCAATGCTTCCATTACTCGCCACAGGTTTATTCACACAAAACATCCCCCCGCTAATGATTTTTGACCAGTCCGCGCACTTCTGCTTGAGTTTGATGAAAGCCGTTTGCGCAGATGAATCCGAAGTAGTGACAGCACCGCACAATGACTTAAACTTTCTGGAAGACTGCTGCAAACAAAAGCAACGGGTCGCTTACATCGCGGACGGCGTCTATAGCACGGGAGGATCCGCCAATGTATCGGAGCTTATGAGCCTGCAAGACAAGTACGGTCTATTTGTTCTATATGACGAGGCTCATGGCCTGTCGGCACAGGGTACAAATGGCTGCGGATTAGTTCTCAATACAATGGGCACACTAAACAGTAACACCATGATCATCGCATCATTGAACAAGGGCTTTGGTGCATCGGGCGGGGCGATCCTCTTTGATTCGTCGATTAGCAAATCAAATTTATTGCGGTTTGGCGGCCCTCTCTCTTGGTCCCAACGAATTAACACAGCAGGTTTGGGTGCAATTATCGCGTCCGCAAAGATACATAGATCCACAGAACTGCAACACCTGCAAAACAGATTGACGACCAACATCCAACTGTTCGATACACACATCAAGACCACCTTGGCAGGAGATGGATTACCTATCAGGTTGATTCCCATGAGTGATGAGCAACATGCAATCACTACCGCAACAAAACTCATGGAGCGTGGATTTTATACATCGCCGCTATTTTACCCTGTCGTTCCCAAATCAACTCCAGGCCTTCGCGTCATGCTCAGAGCAAACATGGCCTCAGACGACTTAAAACAGTTTTGCACAGCGGTAAACTCAATGCTGTAGATGCAACCTCGCACATTAGGACGTCGTGACAAAAGGAATTTACATGTCATCATCCCCCCAGCAAGTACTCCTACTCGCGTGTTGCACGACCATAATTGCCCAGCTTGGTATAACACTATATATACCTGCAACAACCCAACTCGCCTCGATACTAAATACAGAAGAGGCGGAAAGCTATAAAGTTCTACTATTTTATTTGGGCGGCGCTGTACTACCGATAGTATTTATGTCACGCCTTATTCGCAGTTTCGGGCGCCACACTGCAATTCTCGTTTGCTGCGCGACTTTATTCGTCGGTAGCGTGCTGTCCTTATTCAGTTTGGGCTCCGAGGTGTTCTTTTTCTCCCGGCTCATGCAAGGCATAGGTGCTGGCGGAGGAGCTCTGATCGGCAGAGCACTGTTAACGGATATCTCATCAGGGGCAGCCCTTGCGAAAAACCTGTCTGTATTATCCTATTCATTTATTCTTGCGCTTATCGGCGGGCAAGTAGTAGGCGGCTTTCTGATATCAAGCCTTAACTGGATCGCTCTGCCATACCTAATGATCATCGGATTGATACTTACCTACGCACTAGCTTTTAAAATACGCACCCGCCTTTACAAACTAGACGCCGTGGAAAAAGAATCCGCATTAACGCCAAACTACTACTCCACTGCAACCCAGCCCAGTTTTTTTCTACCGGTCATTTTAGGAGGGTGCGGCTATGGTATTTTTATTATCTATCAAGGTATCGGAGCGTATGTATTTCACTCTAATTTCCGTTGGAACAGCGCCGATTACGGCACATTCGGCTTGTGGTTGGGCCTGGCTTATTACTTAGGCGCACTGACTGTAAGGCGAGCCTTGACTGTTGTCAGTGTTTGCCAATTATCAATTTTTGGCGCATGCCTATTAATCGCTTCGAGCAGCGTGTTGTTTCTGGCCGCCTGGCAAAACATGTCAATCCACTTGGTTGTTGGGACCTATCTGGTTATTTGGTACGCCCAAGCAACACTCTACCCATGTGCAGCAGCCATGGCAGTAAGCAGAATACCCGGCGCCCACCCAATGATGCTGTTTAGTTTCCTACAACAATTGGTAGCGTTAATATTTGGTGCTCTTGCGACTTTCTTTATCCCTTACGGCATTCAAACTGTGGCACTGCTCACCGCATGCCTGGGTGGACTTGGTGTACTCACCACACTGCTCATTCTGAAAAGAGAGGCTTGATATGGACATATTGACTAGAAGTTGGCTATGCATGCCCGCCAGCCAAAAGCATATAGAACGGACAATTATTGAGTCTAGCGCCGATATCGTATTATTGGACTTGGAAGACTCAGTCCCAATGTACAAAAAACAATTTGCACGAGAACAACTGCTGGCATTGGACCACTCTATCCACAATCGGCGCAATCTAGCGATAAGAGTTAACACACTCACCAAACCAGAAGGCATCAGAGACTTGGTTTTCTTGTTAGACCACAACATTATTCCCGAATATTTGATCATCCCCAAAGTAGAGTCAGCCGGAGAACTGAGAGTCCTTAATGAACTGATATCCGCTACTGGCCAACGAGTAAAAACCTTTGCAATCATCGAAACTTTAAAAGGATTGCGCTGCATCGACTCCATTATCAATGAAAGAACAAACCTGCGCGGGTTGATTTTAGGTAGCGCTGACCTCTCCTCGGAGATCAATTTCAAAATCGCAGAGCGCGCGCTTACCCATATAAAATGCGATATAGCCATCGCTGCCCTCAGCATGGGGCTAATGGTAATTGATTCGCCCTGTTTCAAACTGAACAACGAAAAAGCGCTTAGAACAGAAATTGAAACAGCGAAAGAATTTGGCTATTCCGGAAAAATCGCCATTCATCCAGCTCAAGTAGAACTGATAAACAAATTATTTACCCCGACAGCAATCGAACTGAAAAAAGCACGAGCAATTATCAAATGCCTCGAAGCAGCGGGCCCAACGACAGCCATATCCACCTTAGATGGGGAAATGCTAGGCCCTCCTTTCGAAATCATGGCCCGCAGGCTTTTGAAAATTAACGAATCGCTCTCAAGAACCAATAGGAGGCCAGCATGAACATCAACCAATCGCTCCCCGGCAGCAAGGCATTAAGCAAACTAACCAAAGTTGGGCCCGGACGCTATCGTGAGGATCATGGGCTTGGCTTTGACGACTTTATTATTGGTGACATATTTGAACATCGTCCAGGCCGTACGGTGACAGAGGCGGATAACGTCTGGATGTCGTTAATCTGCATGAATAACCATCCTGCCCACATCAATGCAGAATATGCGAAGCAAACCGAATTTGGACAAATACTGGTATCAAGCCTGGTGACCTTTTCGATAGTCGGTGGGATGAGCCTGGCGAGCACGAGCGCAAAGGCAATTGCCAATTTAGGCTGGGATAATGTTCGTCTGGTAGCCCCTGTATTTGTCGGCGATACATTGTATGCAGAAAGCGAAGTCATCCACAAACGTCCCTCTGCCAGTCGTCCCGGACAAGGCGTAGTAACAGTGCGAACAAAAGGGCTCAAGGCAAATGGACAAATATGTTTATCCTACGAGCGCAGTTTTCTGATCACTCTCGACCAAGTACCCATGGCATGAGTAGCCTATGAAAATATTAGATGAGGTCTTGATAAAAAACACCATCAGTATGGAAGAGGCGATTGACGTACTTCGTGAAAACTATCGTCAATACAACAGCTCAAACGACAGTAACCCAACGCGAACTATCGTGAGAGTCCAGGAGAAACATGCAACGTTCGGGGTAATGCCCTACTACTCTCATTCTCACAATCTATTTATGGTCAAGATTGTTTCTCATCATTTACTCAACAAAGCCCATGGACGAACATCTATAAGTGGAGTGATCGTTATACAGGATGGCGCTACAGGGCAGATAAAAGCCCAAATGGATGCAGCAGCCATTACCGCGCTACGCACAGGCGCCACTGCAGGATTGGCGACTGATTTGCTGGCAATGGCCCACTCTAAAAAAGTTGCCGTCATCGGCGCAGGTGCTCAGGCAATGGCCGTATTTGAGGCTGTATTGAGCGTCAGAAAGATAAACCAGGTGGCCGTATGCTCTACAAGCAGGGCAAGCACAGAGCGTTTTATAGCTGACGCAAAAAATCGGTTCTTACGTGAAATTGAATACATCAGCCATCATAGCGCCCGCCAGGCAGTCTCAGGCGCCGACATCATCTGCACGGCGACCACCTGCGCAGCCCCTTTGTTCTCCGCCTGCGACGTAGTAAAGGGGGCCCATATAAACGCGGTAGGCAAGCACACACTGGTGTCGCGTGAGTTCCCGTTGGAGCTTCTGCATCGAGCTATCTTACTGGTGGAGGATAGAAAAGCTGCAATTGAAGAGGCAGGGGATTATCACCAAAACTCAACATCCATTGTTGACATGCTGAACAGCCAGTATGCAGCTCACCAAGGCGAGACCACGATTTTTTCTTCGGTAGGGACGGCTTTTCAGGACGCGTGCATCTGCATCGCAATCCTGAAGAAGTTAAAGCTGGTAAGCGAAGTTTGAAGATATTACGAGGCTCCTAATCGGCATGCCAGTGCCTTGGCCTGGATTGCCACATCCGTCACCGCCGTACTCTCCCACCACATGCCGCGCAGCGGTGGGCCCATGGCGAAGAGTCGTTCACTGGCCACGCCCTGTGCGTCCAGCACCGCACCCGATGCATCCGCCGCAATCCCCAGCGCCAGTGGCCCAGGCTGGATCAAGCCTCGCGCCAACAGCTGCTGGGGCAGCGGGCGGGCCACGCGGCGCCAGTCGTATTCGATCCCGCTGGAGTTGATCAGCGCTGCACCACTGACCTGCGTGGTGTGTTGCTCGCCACGCCGGCGCAGGCGCAGGGTCACTTCGCCGTTTAGCGTGGGCTCCAGGCCCTGGAACGATGCCGCCTGGATCCGCAGACGCCCTTGCTTGTGCAGCCGCGCCACCAGCTCGGCGCTCAGCGGCGGCGAGCGATGGTGATGGCTCTCCCACCAGGGCCGAACATGGCGCACGAACTGGCGTTTCTGGCGTTCGCTGGCCTGGCTCCACAAACGGCCGATATGGGCGCGCACGGTATCCAATGGCGCTTGCCAGTCAATGCCCAGTGCCTGGGCTCCCTGGCATTGGCGGCGCACTTCCCGCAGCAACTGCAGCGGGCTGCGCAGGCTGTGATCTTCAGCGAGAAAATCCGGCCAGGTCGGTGGTTGCCGGCGCACATGGGGCAGCAGGCCATGGCGCGAAAAAATCTCGATCGGCCCACGATGACCGGCCTGCTCCAGGGACACCACGGCATCGACCATGGTCAAGCCGGAACCAATGATCAGCACCGTGGAGTGTGGGTCCAGTTGGGTCATGCCGCGCACGTCCCACGGGTCTACCGCCGCCGCATTCAGGCCGCTGGATTGGGTTTGTGGTGTGCGCGCCGCCGGGAACATGCCGGTGGCCAGTACCGCCTGGGCGCCCTGCAGTTGCTGGCCTTCATCCAGGGTCAGGAGTACACCGCCCGGCGCCACCTGCAGGTCGACTACCTCGGCGCGAACATGCTCCAGCGTCGACGCAGACCCCGCCCGAGCCTCTGCCAGGCGCTGTTGCGCGTACAGGCCGAAGATCCCCCGGGGTGGGAACAGCTCGCTGACGGGCACGTGCTGCTGGTCCGACTCCGGCCAGCCGCCGGCAGCAATGTAGTCGGTCAACCACTGGGTCAAGTCATCGGCGTTGTCCGGGTCTACGCTCATGCGCGCGGCGTTGCCATTGAGCGTGTGCCCCAGCTCCACCGCGCTATAGGCTTCACCCCGCCCAAGTTCCGTGCGCGGCTCGATCACCAGGATCTGCCGTGTGCCAGGCAAACGCAGCAACTGCACGGCCAGCATGGTGCCGCTCAGCCCCCCTCCGATGATCAGCACATCGGCGTTGCGGATGGCCTTTGTCGCCTGTCCGCGTTCGGTTTCACTCATGAAAATGCGCCCTTACTGTTTGCCCGGATGAATATCATGCCAATTGCTTTGCGCCCAAAATCCGTTGCGTCGCCGTGTGACGTATTGCCCGATCATGCACTATCGCGTTTCAGTTCATCCAGCCATTGGGCGCCTTGGCGCGCACTGGAGGCCTTGGCCGCTGTTGAGCCATTGTTCGAGTAACACCGCCAGGCCACCTTGCCAGCGCGTGCCCTCCTCGCTCCATAACGCGGTTTCGCCGGCGGGTTGCCACCAGCGATTCAGGCGCTGCAGCGGCTCCGCCGGGCCGAGCAATCGAGTGAAGGCGACCACCTCACTACCCGGTACCTGCTGGTCGCTGATCAAAACCTGCGGTACGGCGCTGCTGCCCACGACCGTGAGCCAATGCTGCAACTGCTGGCAGTCCGGGACATACGCATGGGTCGGGCGCAGCCGCCAGATTTGCCCGTGCAGCGCACTGGGCTCAAGGGTGTCAGCCAGCGTCAACACCTGCCCGCCAGAGGCCTCGGCCGCCAGGGCCAGCAGCAACAGATTGGGCTCAAAGGCCCCACTCACCAGCAGCCGCGAGTATTGGCCAAACCCGTGCTGGCGCAAACCATCGGCCAGGCGTTCGACATCACGCAAGGCGTCGATCCAGCGCCAGGCATACCACCGGCCATGACGCTTGTGGCGCAACGCGCAGTGCAACGGGCGGAACTGGGCCCAGTGCTGCAATTGCTCCAAGGCCTCGGGCAAGCCGGCGACCCACTCGGCGGGCCACTTCACATCCTGCGCTGGTTTGAGTGTATGCACGCTCATAGGGGACTGCTCCTCTCGTTGGAATGCGCGTGCGGTGGTCCGTGCTCCGCGTTCTTCAGTAGCCAGACCTGCTCCGTTGCAGATGTTGCGCCAAGATTGAAAAGCCCAATAAAACCGCGCTTTCAGAGGGCCCCGTGAACATTTCACACCTGGGGAAACCAGCAAACTGTTGATTGACTGTTGGCTGGCGAACAGCGGCAGAGCAACGCGCAAGCGCCGTGCACTTTCTCGATTGCGATGAAACTGTTAGCGCCATTAGTGGGTTTTTCCATACGCCGGGAACGCACACCATAAGCCGCAACGCGCCTTTGCCTGCTGATTCCCGGAGTTTTTCATGCACCTCAAGCACCGCTTTATCTGGTCGATCCTGGCCTTGACGATTGCCAGCAACAGCCATGCAGCCCAAAGCCAGCCGTTGCCCAGCGAACAAACCGTTGGCGCCATCGAGCAGGTATTCGCGTTCCACGACGCCATGCCCACCGGCGTCAGCGTTGCCGAGAACGGGCGGATTTTTGTCAACTTTCCACGTTGGGGCGATGCCGTGCCGTTTACCGTCGGTGAGCTGCGTGAAGGCAAGGTCGTGCCCTACCCTGACCTGGCCCTGAACCAGGCCGACCCGAAGGACCCGGCCAAGGGTTTTATCAGCGTACAGAGTGTGGTGGCCGATGGTCGCGGGCGTATCTGGATATTGGATACCGCCGCCCCCGGCTTCGCATCACCAACGCCGGGCGGCGCCAAGCTGGTGGCCGTCGATCTGGCCAGCAATAAAGTGGTCAAGACCCTGGTCTTCCCGAAAAACGTGATGCTGCCCAGCACCTACGTCAATGACATGCGCTTTGATTTCCGGGTGGGCAATGAAGGTGTGATCTATATCACCGACTCCTCCCTCAGCGGTCCGGGGGCGATCATCGTCATGGACATTGCCAGCGGCACCGCCATACGCCGACTCAGTGGCGCCCCGTCGACCTCGGTAGACCCCAACTTCGTGCCCAAGGTCGAAGGCCAGGTCTTGCAGGTGCGCAACGCCGACGGCAGCACCCGGCCATTTGCGGTTGCCTCCGATGGCATCGCCCTGTCGGCTGACGGCCAGACGCTGTACTTCTGCCCGCTGTCCAGCCGCCATCTGTACTCGGTGCCAACTGCGCTGCTGCGTGATCCTTCGGTCAGCGAAGCGCGGCTCGATATGGCGGTCAAGGACCTCGGGGAAAAAGGCGCCTCCGATGGCCTCGAAGCCGACGCCGCCGGCGCCCTGTATGCCGGCGACTACGAACACAACAGCGTGCGCAAACGCCTGGCAGATGGGCAGTGGCAAACCATCGTCCACGACCCGCGCGTGCTTTGGCCTGACACCCTGTCCATCGGACCGGATGGCTACCTGTACTTCATGGCCAACCAGCTGCATCGCCAGGGCATTTTTCACGCGGGCAAGGATCTGCGCCAGAAACCCTACAGCCTGCTGCGGGTGAAGATTGATGCAGCGCCGGCGCCCACGCGCTAGGCCAAGGATCTGTCCTGTTCATGCGTCCCACGCCGCTCAATCATCGTGAAGGAACAACCATGGGTAAAACCACACCAAGGCGTCCGGGTAAAAAGCTGCCTGTGACCCATCAAGACTTCGCCCGGGCCAATATCGCCAACGGCTCACGGCGGGTACGGCTGGGTGTCACGGACCTGTCGTTCCACCGCGCCACGGCCGCGGTAGTCGCCCAGGTCATGCAGCACATGGGCCTGACCGTGGAGCGCCAATATGCCCTGCACGAGGACAACTTCAAGCGATTGCGCGAAGGCGCAATCGACATGATTGCCTCGGCCTGGATTCCGTTCAGCCACGGCATCTACAAGCAGACCGTCGATGCGGTGACGCCCACCCGTGAACTGGGCCTGCATTACGAGCCCTATGCATTGTGGGGTGTACCTGACTACGTGAACGAACAGGAGGTGGCCTCCATTGAGGACCTGCTCAAGCCAGCCGTGCGCGCCCGGATGCACCCGCTGATCCAGGGCATCGGACCTGGGGCCGGAATTACCCGGTTCTCGTTGAAGATCATGGATGAGTACGGCTTGAACCGCGCCGGGTACCAGTTCCGCACCGGCTCCCAGGATGACTGCATTGACGCCTTTGAAGCCCTGTACCGCCAGCAGCGCTGGGGCGTCGTGCCGCTGTGGCATCCGCAGTTCCTGCATCACCGCTATCGCATCCGCGACCTCAGCGACCCCAAGGGTTTGCTCGGCAGCGTCGACCGGGCCGTGCTGCTGGCTCGCGAGGATCGCCTGGCACTACTGACAACCGCCGAGATCCAGGTGCTGGACAACATTCGCTTGTCGAACGCCATCGTTGCCGAGCTCGACGACGCCTTCAATCGCGGCGAACAGTCGGCTGACGAAGCGGCAAGCGACTGGCTGGCAAGGCACCCGGAAACGTTGCGCCGCTGGTTGGCACCGCTGGCCTGAACAGGCGCGTCTTTAAACGTATTTGAAGATTTCTGAAAAAGCGGCCCCGTCCATCCCCCACCAAGGGGCTGGACGGGACATCCGCGCCGCGCACCTGCGGCAACGCACCCAAGGCTTCAACTAACCAAAAACGGGGATTCAATGATGGACATGGTCACACTTTCCAAACGCCGTTACACCGCCAAACTCTTCGACGCTTCACGCAAGATTCCCAAAACCACCCTGGAGCCGTTGCTGGAGCAACTGCGCAACAGCCCCTCGTCGGTCAACTCGCAACCCTGGCACTTTGTGGTCGCAGAAAGTGAGCATGCCAAAGCACGTATTGCCAAAAGTGCCGAAGGTGCCTTTGGCTTCAACCAGGCAAAAATCCTCGACGCCTCCCATGTGCTGGTGCTGTGTACCCGAACCCAGATGACTGAGGAATACTTGCAGGCCCTGCTCAGCCAAGAGGCCAGCGATGGACGCTTTCACGACGAGCAAGCCAAGGCTGGCCAGGACAGAGGGCGGCACAATTTTGTCAACTTGCATCGCTATGACCTCAAGGACGTCCAGCACTGGATGGAGAAACAAACTTATCTGGCCCTGGGCACCCTGTTGCTGGGGGCTGCAGCCCTGGACCTTGATGCCACGCCCATGGAAGGTTTCGACAGCAAGGTGTTGGATATCGAACTGGGTTTGCGTGAGCGCGGGTTTACCAGCTCAGTGGTGGTAAGCCTGGGATATCGCAGCAACGAAGACTTCAACGCCCGCCTGGCAAAATCCCGGTTGCCTGCCCAGGTTCTGTTCGACTTTATCTGATCGCGGTGGCAACCAGCCGGCCAAGCGCATATTCCTGTGGGAGCGGGCTTGCCCGCGATTGTGGTGTGCCTGACCCACCGCTATCGCGGGCAAGCCCGCTCCTACAGGGGATAGGCTACGACTTTATCGTCATTATCAATGCTGGATCACCGCCTTGAGCACGGTCTTGAAGGTCTCCAACTGTTCATCGCTGAATTGGCTGAAAACCTTGTCCTGCTGCTCACGGGCGATGGTCCACAACGACTCGGTTTCGTCGATGCCCTTGGTGGTCAGTTTGACCCGCTCCTGATCATCGCGTACCAAGGCCTTGCGCTTGAGGTTGTTGACCGCCTCTTCGATCTCGCGCGCCGGCATTGCTACTTCGCGCTGCAGCTCGGCCAGGCTCAGGCCGGCGTCGTTCTCCAGCACCATCAGCATCCGGGCTTCGCTGGTGCGCAGGCCCGTAGATAATTGACGCGGTTGGTAGCTGGCCTGATAGGCCCGCAGCGCCTGGGTCATCAGGTAGTACAGGTTATGGCTCAGGCGGCCCTGGAAATGGCTGCTCGGTGGCTGGCCTTCCTCGCGCTGGGTCATGCGGGTGTGCGGCAGCACCATGGAATAGGCGCCCTGGTGATACAGCAATGGCGAACGACCGCAGTCGTCGAAGGCAACCACTTTGCCAATCATGATCCAGTGGTCACCCCCGTCGACCTGCTGGAACTTCTCACACTCAAAACGTGCCGAGCAGTCGGCCAGAATCGGTGCCCCGCCCTCGCCGGCCTGGTACTCGACTTCGGCAAACCGGTCTTCCTTGGGCCGGGCGAAGTTGTTGGACAGGTCGATCTGATCGGCGGCCAGCACGTTCACCGCAAAGTGGCTGGCCGTCTCGAACACTGCATGGCTGGTCGAGCGTTTGTCGATGCTCCACAGGATCAGCGGCGGGTCCAGGGACACCGAGTTGAAGCTGTTGGCGGTCACCCCGACCTTGCGCCCGTGGGCATCAGCTGCGGTCACCACCGTGACACCGGTGGCGAAATTGCCCAGGGCGCGGCGAAATGCGCGGGTATCGAATGCGGTGCTTGGGTTTTCAGTAGACATGCAAGGCTCCCGGGCAGGCCGATGGCCCTGCCCTGATTGTTCTTATAGGTAAAGAGTGGTGGGTCAGACCATTGCCGGATCCGGCTCCAGGCCCATCAGTTCACGCCCCAGGATCTGTGCGCAAACGTCGTAGTCGGTATAGGCATGCGCCCCAGTGAGGTGAGCGTCGCGGAACAGACGTTGCAGCTCGTTGGTTTCAAACCAGGCGCCGCCGCCCGCCGCTTCCATCAAGCGATCCACCGCCTGGATGCACATTTTGGTGGCGTAGCCCTGGTTGGTCCGCCAGAACGCCAGGGTGCCGCGGCTGGGGTATTCATGGCGTTCGCTGTGCTCGGCGATGTCGTCCCAGCTCTTTTCCAGCAACGCCCGCGCGGCGGCCACCTGGTGGGTGGATTCGGCCAGGCGCATCAGCGCCGGTGTCGCAGCGCCGACTGCCGCACCGGTGTAGGCCCGTACGCGGTTTTTGGTTTTTTCACGGAACACGTCGAGCATACGCTCGGCAATCCCCAGGCTGACGGTGGAAAAGCCGCTGGCAAAATACGGACGGTACGGCGCGAAGAAAATCTTGCTGTCGGGGTACAGGCCAAAGCCCGCCGACTTGCCTTCCATCATGTCCTTGGCCTTCTGGATGCGGTGCTCGGGGACGAAGGCCTGGTCGACGATCAAGGTCTTGCTGCCACTGCCGCGCATGCCCACGGCAAACCAGTCGTCACGAATCGTGTAGTCACTGCGCGGCAGCACGGCGAAGCAATAATCCTGGGTGCCTTCGGCGTTTTTGCGGCGAAAGCCCATGATTGCCCATTCGGCGTGATCGCAGCCTGAGCTCCAGCCCATCTCGCCGCTGAAGGTCACGCCACCGGGCACTTCTTCGGTACGCCCGAACGGCGCGATGCTGCTGCTGGCGGTGGCGTCCGGGTCAGTGCTCCAGACCTCCTCCTGCAGCTTTGACGGGAACATTGCCATCTGATGGCTGTGAGTACACAGCAGGCTCATGGCCCAAGCGGTACTTGCGCACGAGCCCGCCAACAGGGCGATGCACTGGGCAAATTGCGGCAGGGAGATTTCCATGCCGCCGTATTTCTTCGGCAAGAACGCGCGGTGCATGCCGATGCCCTTGAGCAACGCGATGTTCTCGGCAGGCACGCTACGGTCTTGCTCGGCGGCGAAGGCATTGGCAGCAATGGTGGGCAGGACTGACTTGAGGTCTTCGAGCAGAGGGTTTGGCTTTTTCATGGGTTGTCTCTTTATTATTGGATATCCCCATTCCTGGTGCGTCTGCGCCCTGTTCAAGCCAAAGGCAGGATAAAACAACCGGGAACGTTCGTAATGACGCGACCAGTATGTGGCGCTTGGTCGCAGCGCAAAATGCACGTTCCAAATGGAAGATTGTACTTTCCATGGCCCACAAAAAAGCCGCCGCAGAAACTGCGACGGCTCGGCCGAGGTGGAACAAGATCCAATGGGCGCTGCTTGCCTGCGATAGCTGTGTGTACCTGCCGGAAAAGTAGCGCCTGAACCACCACTATCGCGGGCAAGCCCGCTCCCACACTTGACCGGGTCGGAACGGGATCAGTGTGGGAGCTGGCTTGCCTGCGATAGCGTCGCGTGCCTCAGCGATAGCGCTCAAGCCAATGCGCGTAAGGCGCCGGCAGGGTCCAGGAGGCCTTGTCCACGCCCAGTTCCTTGGCGGCGAAGTACGCCCAGTGCGGGTCGGCCAGGTGTGCGCGGCCCACGGAAACCAGGTCCAGATGACCGGCCTGCAGTGCCCCTTCGGCCAGTTGCGGCGTGCCGAAACCCCAGGCCGACGTGACCGGCAGAGCGGCTTCACGACGTACACGCTCGGCAATCGGCCCCATGAACGCCGGGCCCCAAGGGATATTGGTGTCGGGGATGGTGAAGCCAACACTCACGCTCAACAAATCCAAACCGCCGTCCTTGAAGCGACGGGCCAGTTCAATGGATTCCTCCAGGGTCTGTTCGTCACGCCCGTCATATTCGATAACACCGAAACGCGCGGTCAGCGGCAGGTTTTCCGGCCAGACTTCACGCACGGCGGCCAGGGTTTCCAGGAGGAAGCGGCTGCGGTTGTCGAAGCTGCCACCGTAGGCATCGGTGCGCTGGTTGGAGTGTTCGGAGAAAAAGCTCTGGCCCAGGTAACCGTGGGCGAAATGCAGTTCGATCCACTCAAAGCCAGCGTCGCGGGCACGGCGTGCGGCATCGACAAAGTCCTGCTGTACTCGGGCGATATCTTCCAGGGTCATGGCCTGGGGGACTTTCGGCAGGTTCGCACCAAACGCGATCGCCGAGGGTGCCAGGGTTTGCCAGCCTCGGGCGTCGCCGGCGGGGATATGGTCGTCACCTTCCCATGGGCGGTTGGAACTGGCCTTGCGCCCGGCGTGGGCGATCTGGATGCCGGGCACCGAGCCTGCCGCCTTGATCGCTTGCACCATGGGTACGAAGGCTTGCGCATGGGCATCGCTCCAGATACCGGTACAACCGGGAGTGATCCGGCCTTCAGGGGCCACGGCGGTCGCCTCGACCACCACCAGGCCGGCGCCACCACGGGCCAGGCTGGCGAGGTGGACGTGGTGCCAGTCATTGACCATGCCGTCTTCGGCCATGTACTGGCACATCGGCGGAATAGCGATGCGATTGCGCAACGTAACGTCTTTGAGCGTAAAGGGTTCGAACAATGCAGCCATGGGAATGCTCCTGAAACGAGGGTAACGTTTGATTCGATAGTTCGATCTTAATCGAACTATGGTAATCAATGCTAGCCCTGTTATCATTCGTTTCATGCGAGCCTTTAAACATCCCTCCTCTGAAGAATTGACCCTCGAACGCCTGCTCTACGCGTTGAGCGACCCCGTGCGCCTGGACATCGTGCGTTGCCTGGCCGGGGTGGAAGAAGCCAGTTGTGGCGAGTTGGACGGCGGGCGTCCAAAGTCCAGCATGTCCCACCACTTCCGGGTTTTACGGGATGCGGGGCTGGTGCATACGCGCAGCGTTGGCACCACCCATATGAACTCCTTGCGGGCCGATGTGCTGGCCGTGCGGTTTCCTGGATTGCTGGAGTGCATTCTGTCCCAGCAGTGAGGAACTCAGGCGCCCTTCCGGGCGCCATCGCCGGCAAGCCGGCGCCTTCGGGTCAGTAGAAATACGCCAGGCGAAACTGCAGCGAATTATCGATCTTCACCCCTTCACGCACTGATGTGTCATGCATCAGTTGCCCCAATACCTGCACCTGTTTGCCCAGCATCGTGGCCACGGTAAAGCCCACCGTGCCATTGCTGCGGCTGGTGGCCAGGGTTTCATGGTCCAGCGTCTCGCGGGCGCCCCAATTGTGGCGATAGGAGACCGCCGCGTAAGTCTCTGGGGTGAAGTTGTAGCGCAGGTGGTTGTGCAGTTGCAGCAGCGGATCTTTCTTGGCATCGGTGGCGCGCTGTTCGCCGTAGAACTCCGTCTCGGCAATCACATCCCAGGTGATTTTGTCGGTCAGCCCCTTGATATAACCCACCTGGAAATCCACGGCCCAGCGGTTGCTGCTCAGGGCAAACCCCTGGTTCTTGTCGCTGCCCGTGGGCGCGGTGACAAACGCCGACCAACCCAGATGCTCGTTGTTGGCCAGATCCGCAATGGTCCACACCGTGCCGCCAAACGTGATGTCGCCCAACCCCGAGTTCTTGCTGTCGCTGGCACCGATCTTCTGGTAGCCGAAAGGAATGACAATCTGCGGATCCCATGTCAGGCCGGTGTTGAAAAACTCGGTGAAGTGGATCAGGCGCAACACGCCAACGGTCATGTCCAGGTCAAGGTTGTCGGCGACTTTCTTGCCGCCAGAGTAGACCTTGTCGCCCCGCGGGTTCTGCTGGTACAGCACCACCACATCGGTGCCCTGGGGCAAGGCCGTGTAGTCGCCGGGGTCGGGTTTGACGTCGGCATGGGCCAGAGGCGCCAAGCTGGCGAAAAGTGTGCCGAGGGTCAACGTGCTCAGTGTTTTCATGGCGAGTCCATCTTATTGTTATTGGAGGCAAAGCTTCGCCATGACGACTCCATGGGAAGTCGCCAGGCGCAGGTTTCAACGAGGGGTCAGTGGTGCGTCTTGAGATCGGCCTGCAAGTCCTGGGTCCGCTTGACCAGGTATTGGCGCAGCAGCTCCATGTCTTCGCGCTGCAGAATGTCAGAGAAGTTGGGCATGCCTTTATTGATCAACGCACCGCTGACATAGGCTGGAAATGCCGCGTGCTTGTTGTCGTCCAGATAGCGCAGGTCTGGCACCACCCCACCGCTGATCGCGTTCAAGCCATGGCAACCGGCGCACAGGCCGTTGAACATGTCACGCGCCTGGGCCAGTTGCCCGGGTGTCGCCGTGAGTACTTGGCGGGTGGTCGGCAGCACAGGCGCGGCCTTGGGCGGTGGCAGCTCGCCGGTGGCGCCAAGCTTGAAGGCAATCACCCGCGACTCGGCCCGTACCTTGCCCTTGTTGGTCAGCGGTCCGGTCAACAGCGGCAGGATCCCGCCCCACCCCACCGAAAACGCCACGTACTGCTCGCCGTTGACCGTATAAGTGACCGGCCCCGCCATCACGCCGGAATTGGCACGGTGCTCCCACAGTGGCTTGCCGGTGTCGGCACGATAGGCCACCACCCGCCCGTCGGCGGTGCCCTGGAACACCAGATTGCCGGCGGTGGCGAGGGTGCCGCCGTTGCCGGCACTGACATAGGGTTGTTTCCAGGCGGCTTTCTGCGTCACCGGGTCCCAGGCGATCAACTCACCGCTCCAGGCATCACGGATCTGGTTGAGCACTTTCGGGTCTTCCGGCAGGTCCGGCACATCCAGGCCAAAGTTGACCACCGATTTGTTCGGCAGGAACTGCGGGGCCTTGGCCGCCTTCAATTCGGCCAGGGTGTACTGCGCCGGTATGTACACGTAGCCGGTCTTCGGGCTGTAGGACATGGGGTGCCAGTTGTGCCCACCGAGGAAACTCGGCTGCACCACCTTCGGCTCCTTGGAATAGTCCGCCGCGCCGGTGAGGATTGGCCGCCCGGTCTGCAGGTCGATGCCACTGGCCCAGTTCACTGGCACGAAGTTGTTCGCTGACAGCAGTTTGCCGTTGGTGCGATCAAGGACGTAGAAGAAGCCGTTTTTCGGCGCCTGCATGATGACCTTGCGCACGCTGCCATCAATCTTGATATCGGCGAGAATCATGTGCTGGGTCGCGGTGAAGTCCCACTGGTCCTGTGGCGTGACCTGGTAGTGCCAGACGTATTCGCCGGTGTCCGGGCGCAGCGCGAGGATCGACGACACATACAGGTTGTCGCCCTTGCCATTGCTGCGGAACCGGTAATTCCACGGCGAGCCGTTGCCGGTGCCCACGTAGAGCAGGTCCAGTTGCGGGTCGTAGGCCATCGAGTCCCACACGGTGCCACCGCCGCCCCACTTGACCCAGCCGTCGCCATCCCAGGTTTTCATGGCCTTGGCCATCGCGGCGTTTTCCGCTGGCAGCTTGGGGTCGCCCGGCACGGTGTAGAAGCGCCACACTTGCTTGCCGGTGTCGGCATCGTAGGCGGTGACGTAACCGCGCACTCCGAATTCGGCGCCGCCGTTGCCGATCAACACCTTGCCCTTGACGATGCGTGGCGCACCGGTGATGGAGTAGCTTTTGCTGCGGTCAATGATCGTGTCCACGCTCCACACCGGCTGGCCAGTGCCCGCATCCAGCGCAATCAGGCGCCCATCAAAACTGCCCACGTAGACTTTGCCCTGCCACACCGCCACGCCGCGATTGACCGGGCCGCAGCAGCCCTGGCTGAGGTTTTCGGCGGGCACTTTCGGGTCGTATTTCCACAGCAACTCGCCGGTGGCCGCATTGATCGCATAGACGATGCTGAAGGCGCCCGTGGTGTACATCACCCCGTCGACCACCAGCGGCGTGGCTTCGGTGCCGCTGTCGATATCCAGCTTGGTGGTCCAGGCCATGCCCAACTGGCCGACGTTGCCGGCATTCACGCGGTCCAGGGGGCTGTAGCGTTGCTCATCGTAGGTGCGGCCGTGGCTCATCCAGTTACCGGGCTCCTGGTCGGCGGCGATGATGCGCGCCCCATCGACCTGGGCCGGCCCGGCCAAGGCGAGCGAAGCGCACGCGGCCATCAGCAGAGGCGTGCCCAACAGCAGGCTCCGTGTATTCATTGTTATTGTTCTCCAACATTAATCGGTTCTGGCCACGCTATTAGAGGGCCTGCCACCCGCGACCACTTGACTGAGGCTGCCAAAGCCCTTGGCATTCCCTGCCAAAGCGCTGCCTAAACCGGCTGCTGGCGAAAGTCCCGGGGCGCATGTTGGAAGTGCCGCTTGAAGGCCCGACTGAAATGCGCCGCGTCGACAAAGCCCCATTTGAAGGCGATCTGGGTGATCGACTCATGCCGCAAATCCCGAGCGCGCAGGTCCTGTGCCACCCGTTCCAGACGGCGCTGCTGGATATAACGCGCGATGCTTTCATGACGTTGCTCGAACAGCCGGTATAGCTGGCGCACCGAGACATTCAGGTGCCGCGCCAGGTACTCGGGGCCAAGGTCGGTTTCTTGCAGGGAAGCTTCCACCAGGCGCGTGGCCAGGCCGTAGATATCGTCCTGCCCCACGCAGGCAAAACCCGGCTGGCCTTCGGCACGCGCGTCCAGGCCGGCAGCCGCCAGGCCGATCATGGCTTGCTCCACGGCCGGGCCATCGTTCTCGCCGCCATAGCCCTCACTCAGTTGCGCATCCTCCAGGGAGCGCACCAGTGCACGGATCATATGGGTGGCGACGCTATTGCGCGCCAGCTTGCCAAACAAGCGCTGCTGGCCGAACTGGCGGGTAACCTCGGCACGTGACAGGTGCACCGAGGTATTCTGCACCAGCCCCTGGGGCTCGATCTCGAAGGCCTGGGCCGAGTCCACCAGGGCGATATCGTCCGGCCCCAGTTCGATCACCCGGTGCTGCTGACGGATGCGCTGGTGCCCGCTGCCCTGCAGGATCAGAAAGCAATGGCGGTCATCGTCGCCATCGCCGTGGGTGTGATCGCGGCTGATCAGCCCGGCATTGGTGCGGATATGGGCCAACTCCAGGCCACACACATCCTGGCCATGGACGCTGCCGATAAACAGGCTGTGTCGATCTGAGCGCGCGGTGCTGAAATTGCCGCATACCGCACGCAAGTCACGATTCCAGTTGGCGAACTCAACGCAAGGGTTCAACAAGGCAGGCATACCCCCTCCCACAGACCATTTATAGTTATATTGTTAACATATTATCTATATAGGGTCAGCGCAAGCGTGGTAAGGCGCTGCTAATCATTCCGGCCCGTGATCAACGCACTGATCGCCTGGGCATTCACCGGCACGCTGAGGTAGAAGCCCTGCGCCTCATCGCACTGCACATCCTTCAGCGCCTTGAGCTGGTCGAGGGTTTCCACGCCTTCGGCGGTCACCGTCAGCGAGAGCGCGCGGCCCAGGCCGACAATCGCCTGGATGATCGACTGATCGCCGCCGCTGGCGGTCAGCCCACCGACAAAACTGCGGTCGATCTTCAGCCCGTCGAAGGGGAATGAGCGCAGATAACTCAACGATGAATAGCCGGTGCCAAAGTCATCCATCAGCAAGCGCACGCCCAGGGCCTTGAGGCCTTGCATGGTGTCCAAGGCGATTTTCTCGTCGTTGAGCATCACACTTTCGGTCAACTCCAGCTCCAGTCGCGCCGGGTTCAAACCCGTCTCGACCAGCACTGCTTTGACCCGCGCCACCAGGTGTCCGCGCTGGAACTCGGTAGAGGACAGGTTGACCGAAATCATCACATCCTCAGGCCAGCCAGCGGCCGCCTGACAGGCCGCGTGCAGCACCCAATTGCTCAACGGCAGGATCAACCCGGTTTCTTCGGCAATGGGGATAAACACGTCAGGGCCCAGCAGCCCGCGCCGCGGATGTTCCCAACGCACCAAGGCCTCGGCGCCGGCAAGGCGCTTGCCTTCGATGCGGTAGCGCGGCTGGAAATCCAGGCGCAGCTCACCGTTCTTGATGGCATGGCGCAAATCGGCTTCAAGCTGGCGCCGCTCAATGATCCGCGCGTTCATATCCCCCGCATAAAAACGCCAGGTATTGCGCCCGCTTTCCTTGGCTTCATAGAGCGCAATATCGGCATAGCGCAGCAGGTCTTCGGCCAGGGTCGCATCCACCGGCGCCATGGCAATACCAATGCTGGCGCTGATGAATACTTCATGTTCAGTGATGTAAAACGGCTGCTCGATACAGTCGATCAGGCGCCGACACAGGCCTTCTACTTCCAACGGCGAACTCATGCCCGCCACCACCAACATAAACTCGTCGCCGCCAATGCGCGCAACCAGGTCGTCACCGCGCAGGCAGCCCTGCAAGCGCCGCGACACCTGGTTGAGTACGTCATCGCCAGCCGCGTGCCCCAGCAGGTCATTGACCGGTTTGAAGCGATCGAGATCGATACTGAGCATGACCAATGGCTGTTCCAGGGTCGGCACCGCCTTGAGCTTGCCCTCGAGGAATTCCTGCATGCGCGAGCGGTTGGCCAGCCCCGTCAAGGCATCGTGTTGCGACAGATACTCAATGCGTCGCCGGGCCTGTACCTCTTCGGTGATATCACTGGCGGTGCCCCGATACCCCTGCCCCGGTATCTCGCGCACCGACAATCGGCAGATCCGTGGCTCGCCGTCACCCGACAGGTAGTTGCATTGCACGATGGCATTCGGGCGATGGGCGTGGTCCTTGAACCAGCTGGACAGCAGGCCCTGATCCGAGGCCAATAGGTCATCCGCTGCCAGCCCCAGGCAGTTGGCGCCCTTGAGGCCGGTGATCATATCGAAACGCTCCGACAGGTAGGTGAAGCGCAAATGGGTGTCCAGCTCCCAGATCCAATCGGATGCCGCCTCGGCCACATCGCGAAAACGCGCCTCGCTGACCAACAGCGCGGCACGACTGGCTTGCAAGGTGGCGTAGTTGCTGTCCATGATCCGCGCGGCGGCGGTGCTGCGGCGCTGGATCACCCAGGCCATCAGGGCGAAGATCAGCCCGGCGGCCGTGACCAGGGGCACGACCAGCACCAGCAACTGGTGCCCCGGGTCATCCGAGTCCCATTGCACCACGCCGGCATTGTCCCTGAGGCTCAGGCTCGGGACGCCGGCCGGCGCCCCGCCAGGCGGGACGACCCGCAGGCCTTGCACGCCAAAGTCCTCGCCCAACGCGGCCAGACGTTGCGGCGTGAGCTTGGCAATGAAGATCAACACAGAGGCGGGCCCACTGTCGGCTTTCACGTCGGGGTCGGTGCCCGGCGTCAGCGCCGCAGCAGCCATCACGGCGGGCGTCCCGTCTGCCTGTATCAACCGGCTCACCGATTGGCTGTTGACGGCGGCCTCCCTGGCCTGGGCCAGCAGTGGCTCGATCGGGATGTGCAACCAGTCCTGCACGGCCACGGTCTGCAACTGGCCATCAATCACCGAATACACCGTCCGGCCAGCAGGATCGACAACAAAGACCCCCTGGAAGCCCAAGTCGGCAAATAGCGTCGAGCCCAGGTTCTGGCGGACAAACGCCCAATCCACATCCACCTGCTGATGCAGGTGGGTGTAGGCGTCCCCCCAAAATGCATAGTCCTTGACCGTAGCGCCGGCAACCCGCTCGACAGACAGCAAAGCGTTTTCGATATCGATCCGGCTGTGCTCGCCAGCGTCGTGATTCAGGTGATCGGCAATCGAAACCAGCAGCACCCCGACCAACAGAAACATGGCCAGTAACAGCAGCGAACAGGCGAGCAGATAAGCCCGTGCGGTAGAGAGATTGGAAACTTTGCCTTCCAGCGACGACTTCGGATCAACGTTGAGCTTTTCCATAGCGCTCCAGGCGCCAAGGCGCCCTGACAACCCGCACCGAAAACCACACCACGCACACACAGCTGCGCGACTGCCTGCCCATAGAAGATAGACACTATTTCGCGATCCATCGAACGATCAGGGTTTACCCAGCACCTTATTGAAGCTTTGCGCCGCCGGTTGCAGCCAGCGCGCCTGCACCAGCAGCGGGGTCACGGCGGCTCCCGGCTCGACCTGCCCATCCACCTGCAACCGCTTTGCGGCGGCCTGGACCTTGAAATGGTGCTCGGCCGCTAATTGCACATCCGCCAGCAGCCGCAGGCCATCGCTGCACTGTAGTTCGATCCGGGCGTTGCCCAGCTTGACCAGCCACGGGCTCAACAGCGCTAGGTCGTGCCCCACCAACTGGCCTTCGGTGTTACGACAACTGGCCCCGGCGCCATTAACCTGCAATCGACCTTCCCAGCGACCGTCCAGCACGAACATCGGCGCCGGCACGGCGTTGACCGCGCGCGGTGCCAGTTGCACCTGCCACTTCCATGGCCAGCCTTGGACCGACAGCGCCCATATGCGCTGTTGAAAGCCCAGGTTCACCTGCGCCTTCCACGGCCGCAGGTGCCACTCCACCGGGCCCAGGGCGCCGACCCGCGCCGCGCGGCCATGCCATACGCTGCCCGCGACACCGATGGGCTGCCAGCCCGCCGGCCAGGGTATTTGGCGGGCGACAAAGGTGGCTGGCAGTTCCAGCAGCAAGGTCAGGGCAAACACCAGAACGGCCCACGTGATAAGCGCGCGACTCATGGCCGCGCCGCCACTTCCAGGCTAAAGACATATCTTTGGCCGCCCCCCTGTTCAAGGCTCCACTGCAGCGGCCGTGCCCCCTGCTCCTGCACAGTGCGCAGCAGTTGTTGCAGGGCCTGGGGCCCGGGCAGCTCGCCTTGCAATTGCCAGCGATCGCCCTGCTGTTCGACACGGGTCAACACCCATTGGCGCGACACCGCCAGCGCCTGCCATTGCTCGTTGGAAAACGCTGCGGGCGGTAGCAGCGCACTGGCTTGCTGCGCCAGTGCCTGCCACTGGCGCGCATCCTGCCAGGCTGCCAACAGCGGCCGCGTCAGCAACACCAGCAGCAACAGCACAACGGTTGACCAGCCGGCCAGCAGGCTATAGCGGCGCTTGGGCGGCAGTTGGTTGAAGTGGGTCAGGTACGCTTGCATCCGGGCGTTCATGGTTGTTCTCCCAGATCAAAACTCAGGTGCAGTTGCCCGCCAGCGCCCTGTGCTTCATCCATCCATTGGGCACTCGCGAGTTGGGCAATGGCCTGCCATTGGGTCGGCTCCGGCCGGGGGCCATTGCCGCGCAGGCCGAGGCGCCAATGCTTGCCGTCAAACGCCATGCTTGTCACCGACCAGCCGGGTTGCTGTTGCAACCAGGCCGAGAGTCCCTGCTCCAGGGCCACGATCTGTTGCTGGCGCACCTGCCACTCGTTCGCCGCGCCTTGCACCCGCGCCAACGCCGCACGGGCCTGTTGCGGGTTGCTGGCGGGCCCGGCCACCGCCCGGACCTGGGTTTTCCACACGTCGACCTGACGCACGCTCTGCAGCAGATACACCGCCCCCCAACAGGCCGCCAACACCATGCATCCCAGCAGCAAGTGGCGCTGCAAGCGGCTCATCATCGGCGCTCGCTGCGCGCGCACGCGCGTCGGCCGCGAGCCTTCCAGCACACTGGGCAATTGCTCCAGGCGCGACAGCCGCGAAGGCCAGTCGCCCGCAAGCGTCTGCGCAGGCAAGTCGCGCCAGGCCTGGGGCAAGCGCTCACCCAACGCCTGTGGCCACACCAACCATTGCCGGGAGTGGGCCTTCAGGCACAGCAGTTGTTCGCGCTGCCAACGCACCGCGTGCCCCGGCTCGGCGTCTGGCAGCAACTGCAACTCCGCCCAGCCGTGGGTAATTTGCACGCCAAGTGCGGCACACTCGGCCAGCCATTGCTGCACCTGCTCGCGCTGCATCACCAATAGCTCCAACTGCCCAGCTTCGCGGGACAGGCAACTGACCAGTAACGCTTCGGCGGGCTGCTGCGCGTACTCTTCAAACAATTGCGGCCACTCATGGCGCTTGAGACCCGGCGGTGCCGGCAGGCAGAAATGGCTGCAGTCAAGCGCCGGGATAATCAAGGCGCCCGGCAGTTGCAGCAGTGCGGCCGGTGGCGGCCAGGCGCCGCTTGAGCAAGCCCGTTGCGCGCTGTAGTGCAGCCACTGCCAACGACCTTCGGCGAGGCTTGGCGGACGCATCAGCAACCATTCCCGGGGTTTGGCCCGCAGACGCTCAAACATACCGGTGCTCCCACTCACGGCTGGGTATCGGGCAAGGCGAAGGTACAGACATAAGGGGCTCCATGATGCTCGAACTCGATCCGCACGCCGCGATTGGGCTGGGCGGCAACAGTAGAAGGAAAGGCCAGCCAACGCGTGCCCTGATAAAAACTGAACGTGGCGCGCGCGACCGGCGCCAATGACTCCTTGAGCGTCCAGCGGGGCTTGCTGGCCGCGTACAGGTCGGCCGAGACCCACAGCTCGAGGCGCTGCTGGCGCGCATCGAACAACAGGCGCTGGCGTTGTACGCGCGATGCGCCGTCGGCGGGCGGCCATGCGGCCAGGGCCACCCACTGCAGTTGCCCCAGGCTCGGCTGCCACTCCAGCCAGGCCAACTCCAGGGGCAAGCGCTGCTCGTACAACTGGCGCAACACCAGGGCATCGAAGCGGCGCTCCAGGGCCATGCACAATTCCAGTACCTGGGGCTCGCCGCCGGGCTCCTCCAGGCGCTCACGCACCTTGACCCAGCCATTGACCAGAGCCGCCAGCAACACCCCGACCACCGCCGTGAGGGCCATCGCCACCAACAACTCCACCAGGGTCAAGCCGCGCTGCGTGGCCTTCATGGGCGCACCAGAAACAGGCTGAACTGGCCCAGGGGCTGGCGCTGCTCGGGATCGGCAAAGAGCGTCAACTCACCACGACGCAGGCGATTGACCCCGGTATTGCCCAGGGTCAATTGCCAATGACAGGTGCCAAGCCCCTGCCGCAACTGACCGCTCACCACATTGATCTGCGGCCAGTACTGCTCCACGCCAAACCGCGTCTCCAGCTCCCGCGCGCACAAACTGCCCAGGCGATGCTGCGCGACGGCCTGGTGGGTAGCGATGCGCTGGCGCAGCAACTGGCTGACCATCACTGCCATCAGCGCGGCAATCCCCAGGGCGACCATGACTTCGAGCAAGGTAAAACCTCGTTGGCGCTTCATGGCAGGGTCGCGATATGCAAGGTGTTGTCGGCCTGCCATTGCCAGCGCTGGCGGCCCTCGGCCCAGCGCCAGGTCAATGACACCGGGCGGGCCAGCCCCGATGGGGTGAACATCACTTGGGGCTCGCTGCTCACGGGCCAGTCAGGTTGCAGGCCGGCCGGCCAGGGCGCGCCGCGCGAGGGTTCGACCCGCCATCCTGGCGCCCCCCGCCCAGCCTGCCAGCGCACGAACTCGGGGCTGCGGCCGTTCCAGCGCAAGCCCAGCAACTGCCCGGCATGCCGGGCCTGGGCGGCCTGGCTGCGCGCCTCGTTGGCCAGTTGGGCCAAGGCCTGGCGCATCGGCGCCTGGCCGGCATCGAGGAAGGCCACGCCCAGGGCGCTGAACAAACCGACGATCAACAACACCACCAGCATTTCCAGGAGCGAAAACCCGCGACTGCGCCGCATGCTTAGAGGTCCCAGTTACCGATATCGGCATCGGTGCCTTCACCGCCTTGCTGGCCGTCAGCCCCCAGGGAAAAGAGATCCACCCGGCCATGCTGGCCTGGCGTGCGGTAGCCATAGGCGTTGCCCCACGGGTCCTCGGGCAGCCGGCGGATATAGCCGTCGGCGCGCCAGCTGCGAGGCAACGGCTCCAGGGACGGTTTGCTGACCAGGGCCTGCAAACCCTGCTCGGAGGTAGGGAACCGCAGGTTGTCGAGGCGGTACATATCCAGCGCCTGCTCCAGGGTCGCCAGGTCAGCCAAGGCCTTCTGGCGCATGGCCTTGTCCTGGCTACCGAGCACGCTGGGGGCGACCACCGCGATCAGCAGGCCGATGATAAAAATCACCACCATGATTTCCATCAGGGTGAAACCGCGTTCGCGGCGTTTGACTGCACGATTGCCTGGCATGGCGTGCTTTTCCATTTCAAGTTCTCCAGTTTCAGGTTGTCTGTTCAAAGGCTAAGGCCCTGATTGAGCTGCATGATTGGCAGCAATACCGCCAGCACGATGAACAGCACCACCGCGCCCATCAGCAGAATCATCAGGGGTTCGAATAACGCCAGCAGCAGGTCGACCTGGCGCGCAAACCCACGCTCCTGGTTGTCGGCGACCCGCTCCAGCATGTCGGGCAAGGTGCCGCTGGCCTCGCCGCTGGCGACCATGTTCAGCAGCATCGGCGGGAAGTGCCCGCTGGCACTGAGGGCGCGGTACAGGGTCACGCCGCCTTCGACCTGCTCACGCACGGTTTCCAGGGCTTGGTGAATCTGCCGGTTGCCGACCGTGGCGGTGGCGACCTCCAGGGATTCAAGCAACGGCACCCCACTGCCGAGCAAAATCGCCAGGCTGCGCGACACCCGCGCGCTTTCCAGCACCGACAACAGCACGCCAATACGTGGCAGGCGCAAGGCCAGGCTGTCACGGCGCAAGCGCCACAGTGGCCGGCGCAGTAAAACCCGCGCCCCCAGCGCCAGCAGCAAACCCAGCCCCAGCAACCACGGGCCCAGCATCACCAGGCCTTCGCTGGCGCCGATCAGCACCCGGGTGATCAACGGCAGGCTTTGCCCGGTGTGGCTGAACTGCTCGGTGAGCTTGGGCACCACAAAGGTAATCAGGCCGATCACCACCGCCAGCGACACCAGGATCAGCACCGCCGGGTAGATCAACGCCGTGCGCGCCTTGTGCCGCTGTTTTTGTACTTGCTCCAGGTGCTCGGCCAGGCGCTCCAGCACCGGCGCCAATTTGCCCGAGCGCTCACCGGCCTCGACCAGTGCGCAATACAGCGTGTTGAACTGCCCACCCTGGCGACGCAGGCTCTGGGCCAGGCTCAAACCTTCACCAAGGGCGCCGCGCACCGCCACCAGCAGGTTGCGGATCGCCGGCTCTGCCAATTGCCGTTCCAGGGTGCCCAGGGCATCCACCAGTGGGATGCCGGCACTCAACAGCGTGGCCAATTGGCGGGTCAATTCGCACAGTTGCCCATGGTTCAAACGTTGCCCACGCGGGCTCGACAGGCTAGCGCCCTGCACCTGCAGTTCACGGGCGAACAGGCCTTGCTCGCGCAGCAGTTGCCGGGCATGGCGCTCGCTTTCTGCCTGGATACTGGCTTTGCGGCGATTGCCGCGCAGGTCCAGCGCCTGGTAGCGGTAGGTTGGCATCAGTCGCGCACCGCACGCAGGACCTGCTCCAGGCTGGTGTCGCCACGGCGCAGGCAGTCGGTGGCCATGGCGGTCAGGCTCTGGCGCTTGTCGGCCAGGTATTCGTGCATGGCCGCTTCGCTGGCGCCGTCGTACAGCAGGCTGATCAAGCCGGCATCCAGGGTGATGAATTCGTAGAGCCCGATCCGGCCGTTGTAGCCACTGCCCTGGCAGTCGTCGCAGCCCTGGGGGTGAAAGCTCTGTTCGAGGGTTGCCAGTTCCGGCCACAGCTGGCGCTCGGCGGCCTGCAATGGCGCAGGCGTTGCGCAATGGCACAAACGGCGCACCAGGCGCTGGGCCATGACGCCCTTGAGGCTGGAGGCGATCAGGAACGGTTCGATGCCCATGTCACGCAAGCGGGTGACCGCGCCCACCGCGCTGTTGGTGTGCAGCGTCGACAGCACCAAGTGCCCGGTGAGGCTGGCTTGCACGGCGATTTGCGCGGTCTCCTGGTCACGGATTTCGCCGAGCATGATCACGTCCGGGTCCTGGCGCAGGATCGCCCGCAGGCCACTGGCGAAGGTCATGCCGGCGCGGGGGTTGATCGCGGTCTGGCCGATGCCGGTGATGGCATATTCCACCGGGTCTTCGACGGTGAGGATGTTGCACGAGCCATCGTTCAGCGCATTGAGGCTGGCATACAGCGTGGTGGTCTTGCCCGAGCCGGTGGGCCCGGTGCTCAGCAGAATCCCGTTGGGCCGTGACAGGCAGGCGCGCAGAGCCTGCTCCACCTCGGCGGGCATCCCCAGGTTATTCAGGTCCAGCAGATTGGCCTGTTTATCCAGCACCCGCATCACCACGCGCTCGCCGTGGATACCGGGCAAGGTCGAGACGCGGATATCCACCTCGCGCCCAGCGGAGCGCAGGGTAATGCGGCCGTCCTGGGGCTGGCGTTTTTCGGCGATGTCCAGGCGCGCCATGACCTTGATCCGCGACACCAACATCGCCGACAAGGCCCGTGGCGGGCGCAGGATCTCGCGCAGATGGCCATCGACCCGCAGGCGCACCACCAGGCTCTGCTCGAAGGTTTCGATATGGATATCCGAGGCCCGCAGGCGCAGGCCTTCGGCGAACAGGCCGTTGATCAAGCGGATCACCGGTGCCTCGTTGTCGCTCTCCAGCAAGTCTTCGATACGCGGCAGTTCGTTGATCAGGCTGTCGAGGTCAACCTGCTCGCCGATGCCTTCGATCAACGCCGCCGTGGCTGACTCGCCAGCCTGGTACAAAGCGCCCAGGCGCAGTTCGTACTGGGCCGGGTCAAGGTGCTCGACCAGTGTCGGCAGGCCATGCACCCGCAACACTTCCTGCAAGGCGTCGGTGTCGACATCCTCGCGCAGGCACAAGGTCCAGCCCTGCGGGCCCGGCGCCCGTGCCAAACCCGCCTGGCGCGCCAGTCGATAAGGCAACAACGTACTCACCACACGCCCTCGTCCAGGCGTTCGCGGCTGGCCGGGAACAGGCGCAGCAAGGCGTTGTTATCGGAGATTGCGGGCAATGCCAGGTTGGAGTTGACCTTGAGGTTGCGGTACTTCTCGCTGCTCAGTTGGGCCAGGGTCTCGCCATCGCGCATGATCCGCGGGCGGATAAATACCATCAGGTTCTGCTTGGTGCGCTGGCTGGCGTTGGAGCGGAACAGCCGCCCTACCCCCGGAATGTCGCCGAGCCACGGCACACGCTGGTCACTGTTCTTGGCCTCGTCACCGATCAGCCCACCGAGCACCACCAGGCCGTTGTCTTCGACCATGACCTTGGTCTTGATCTCGCGCTTGTTGGTGATCACATCGCTGGCGCCCGTGCTTTCGGCAATCGACGAGACCTCTTGCACGATGTCCAGGCGCACGGTGTTGTCGATATTGATCTGCGGCTTGATCCGCAGCTTGATCCCCACTTCCTTGCGCTCGATGGTCTGGTAGGGGTTGGTGTTGTTCTGCGTCACCGAGCCCGTCACAAAGGGCACTTCCTGGCCCACCAGGATCGACGCTTCGGCGTTGTCCAGGGTCAGCAGGGTCGGGGTCGAAAGCAGGTTGAAGCCGCTTTCGCTTTTCAGTGCGTTGAGCAGTGCAAGGAAGTTCAGCCCGCCGCCGTTGAGCTTGCCAAAGCCTGCGGTGGCGCCGGGCACATTGGCCAACAGCTTGCCCAGGCCAGCCGTGTCACCACTGGCAGCGGCCCCCGCCAGGCCGGCGATGCTCGTCCCGCCATTGGTAAAGTTCACCGCGCCGCCGCCAAACGAGTCACCCAAAAACAACCATTGCACCCCCAGTTCCTGGGCGCGGGTGTCGGAGACTTCGGCGATGATCGCCTCCACCACCACCTGGGCACGGCGGATATCCAGCTGTTCGACGATGGTGCGGTAGGCGGCGATTTCGCTGTCCGGGCCGACCATCACCACGGCATTGGTACCCTCCTCCGACTCCATGCGAATCCCCGAGGCGCTGGCCGCCATCTGCTTGGGCGCGCCTTCCCCGGCCACGCCCTCGCCACCGGCGCCGGGAGTGTCCTGGCTCAAGCCGCGCAGCACCTTGACCACTTCGGCGGCGTTGGCATGGCGCAGGTACATCACCACGGTATTCGACGGGCGCAAGGCATTTTGCGGCTGGTCCAGTTGTTTGAGCAGCGCGCGCACGCGCTGGCGGCTGTCGGCACTGCCGCGCACCAGCAAGGCGTTGCTGCGCGGGTCGGCCACCACCTGCGCACCATCGGCGCCCTGCTCGCGGGCCAGCAAGCGGGTCATCAATTGCGCGGTGTCGTTGGCGCTGGCGTTGACCAGGGGCAGCACTTCCAGGGGCTCCTGGCTGACCTGGTCGAGTTGCTGCAACAGCGCGTCGATACGGTCGAGGTTGCTGCGCCAGTCGGTGATCACCAACAGGTTGGCCGACGGGTATGGGCTGATCACCCCGACGCGAGGGTCGATCAGCGGCTTGAGGATATTGAGCATCTGTTCACTGGCGGCGTTGCGCACGCTGAATACCCGGGTGGCCATGCCGTCGTTGGCTTGCGCAACCTGGCGCGCTGACTCCACCGGCACCGGCTCCAGGCGTGCGGCCTGGTCCGGCACGATCTTCACGCTGCCATTGGGCAGGTTGACGGCGGCAAACCCCTGGGCGCGCAACTGGGCGAGGAAGATGTCGTAGATCGCCTCGCTACCGAGCATGTCCAGGCTGCGCACCGTGACCTTGCCCTTGACCCGCGGGTCGATGATGAAGGTGGTGTTGGTGATGCGCGATACGCTGTCGATAAAGTCGGTGAGTTCGGTATCGATGAAGTTCACTTCATACAAGGCCGGTGCTTCTTCGGCGCCGACCGGGGTCACGCTCAAGGCCAGGCACAATGCGCTCAGGCCCAGGCATTTATTGATCATGTGCATCGTCGGTTCATTCCTTGCGCTTGAGGCCGATCACCGGGCGCTCAGTCGGCCATGGCAAGCGCTCGCGCTGCCCTTGATTGTCGAAAATCAGCCCGCGTTCATCGATGTCCTGCAAGACGATGCCCGGGGCCAGGCGCTGACCCAGGGTCAGCGTGCGTTCTTGTTGCGCAAAGCGCAGGACCAGCACCGTGGCGCGCAAGGGTGTGGCCTTGAGGCTGCCCAGGTAATCGACCTTGAGCGTGGTCAACGGCAGGTCGTCGCTGGGCGCTTGGCGTGGTGTCCAGTGGCTGCTCAACAGGTCGGCGACCGGTGCGGGAGCCGCAGTTGGCACGATCGGCTGCGCGATCCCGTGCCACAGTTGCAACACGCATTGCGCCGCGAGCCAGGCCACCAACGTAACCAGCAGCACGTTGAGCAGGCTGCCTGCGCGGTTCAACTGAGCAGGCTCCGTGGATGCCATCCTGGGTGCCCTTGCACGTAACGCACTTCGGGCAATTGCAACGGCGCCAGTTGCCAATCCGCCGGTTGCTCGCGCAACCAGCCTTCCAGGTGTTGCCACAACGGTTGCCCGGCATCGGCGGCAAAGCCCAGGCCAAAGGTGCGGCAGGTGCCTACAGGTTCGGCAAACTCACTGACCCTTTTACCGCCGGGGCTATAAGTGACTTGCCAGGGCTGGCCGAGCCAGCGCGGCAGGTCCTGGCTGTTATCCAGCAGCAGCGGCTCGCCAAACAGTTGCTCGGCGCCGTTTTCCAGGACCTGGCGCACCTGCTGCGCCGGTACATCGACCACCGGCGCCGGGTAACTGGCACTGAGGCTGATCAAGTGTTCGCGGGTGATCATCTGGCCGCGCGCCAAGGGGCTGTCATAACGCAGGCCCGGTAGCAGCACCGCGCTCTTGGGCTCGCGGGCCAGGGCCTGGTGCAACAGGCGATCCCAACTGCCGGCGCGCACATCGCGGCGCCAGAGGTTTTCCGGGGCCTTGGCCAGGGGTTGGTCGAGCCAGGCCGCGTGGGCGGCGCGTTGTTGTTGCAGGCGCGGTTGCAGGCGCTGGGCATGGGCCTGGGCGCTGGCATCCAACGCACTGGCCTGGGCCGGAAAAAAGCGTGCATCAAACCGCCATTGCCCCGCCTGCGCCTGGCAACGGATGCGAAACGCGCCGCTGGCCCGGGTCCCCCCAGCACCACCGGTACACGTTTGCCGGAACTCTGCAGGATCTCCACCGGCTGCGGCCACAGGTCCTGGCCACGGGCACACAACATCAAGTCCACCTGGCTCAGGCGCTCCGCCAGCCAGAACCCCGGCCCGGTGCCGACATCGGCCAGGGCCACCACCAGGTCGGCTTCTTCACGGGCTTGGGTGAGCACCGGTTGCAGGCTGTGCAACCATTGCTTCAAGGAACCTTGCTGGTCCCGCGCATAAGGGTCGGTGATGCCGACGACGGCGATACGCACGCCCCCCCGGCGGAACACCTGCATCCCCGGGGTGGCCAGGCGCTGCGCACTGGCGCTGGCCAGGCCGGCGCCCAGCACCGGATGACCGAATTGCTGATACAGGCCCTGGCATTGTTCGGGCCACAGCACGCGTTCATCGCTGCTGACCCGTACCTCGCTGCCCAGCAACTGGCTGCCCTGAACCCCGGACAAGCCACGGGTCAGGTAGGCCAGGCCGCTGCCGTTCCAGCACTGGCCGTTTTCCAGGGTCAGGCTATTCTCATGCCCGGCTTCATCACGCAGGCGTTGCAGCACCGCGCCGAGTACCGCATAGCCACCGGTTTGTACGCTGTCACTCAAGGAGGCATCCAGCAGGCCATCCAACTGGCTGCCATCGGCTTGGCGAAAACGTGCATTGGCCCCGGTGATCCACGGCGCCTGGCCGATCCGTGTCGCCGGCCCCAGACGTGTGGCGGGGACCACCGGGCGACCCGGCAGGCGCGCATCGAGGGTGTCGGCGATGTACAACAAGTCGACCGGCTGGCTGTCCGCGGGCCCCGCCGCAGCCCCCAGGCTAGAGCAGCCGGCCAGCCACGGCGCACAGGCGCCCAGCGTCATCCATCCCAATACATCGCGCCGCACCATTGAAGCCATTGTTCTCTCACCCTAGGGCTATCTCTTCTTTAAGGGCGGCATAGTGGGGGTCAATTAATGACGGTTTAATGTCAGTTTTTTAACAGGAGTGAAATAGGCATCCTTGTAACAAAAGGAAATAAAACAAATACACTTAAATACATTTTTAACAAAACCGACCGCGAATCATCACATTCGGCTCTTAGAGTTCGGGCTCCTTTCAAAAATCGTGATCTACAAAGGACCTGATGAAATGAGTCGAGAGACTGGCGACAACCAGAATCGCAACCTGAGCCTCAATGAGCCGATGGAATCGGTACTCACTGCCTACCTGAGCCGCCGCAGTGTGGTACGTGGCGGACTCGGCGCCGCGATCGCCATGATTGCCGGCACCGGCCTGACGGGCTGCTTCGACAGCGGCGGAGGCTCTGACCATGACACCCCGACCACGCCCACCAAGCCTGCGTTGAAGCTGGGCTTCAACTCGATCCCCGGCTCCCTCACCGATGCCTGCACCGTGGCTGCCGGCTACACCGCCCACGTCCTGGCCCCGTGGGGCACGCCGTTGAACAGCAACGCAGCCCCGTGGAAAAGCGACGGCAGCAACACCTCCACCGACCAGGCCAACTCGGTGGGCATGCACCACGATGGCATGCACTTCTTCCCTATCAACGGCAGCTCCACCGACGGCCTGCTGGCGATCAACCACGAATACATCGACGCGCAAGCCCTGCACCCGGCTGGCCCGACCCTGGTTGGCGGTGTGCGTCCGGTCGAAGAAGTGCGCAAAGAGATCAACGCCCACGGCGCTGGCGTGATGCGCATCACCAAGGTCAACGGCCGTTGGCAGGTGATGGAAAACGACCCGTTGAACCGTCGTTTCACCACCGCCACGGTCATGGACCTGGCGGGCCCGATGAAAGGCACCGACCACGTAAAGACCAAGTTCTCCACTACTGGCACCCAGACCCGCGGCACCAACAACAACTGCGGTAACGGCTACACCCCGTGGGGCACCTACCTGACCTGCGAAGAAAACTGGCCAGGGATTTTCGTCAACAAAAGTGGCGCCCGTCCGGCAGACCAGGTGCGCATCGGCGTGGGCACCGGCAATGGCAACTATCGCTGGGAGTCGGTGGCTGGCGACCCGAGCGAAGTAAACGGCGAGTTCAGCCGCTTCAACGTGACCCCAAGCGGCGCCACCGCGACCGACGACTACCGCAACGAAGCCAGCACCTATGGCTACATCGTCGAGATCGACCCCTACAACGCTTCGACCCGCGCCGTGAAGCGCACCGCCCTGGGTCGCTTCCGTCACGAAGGTTGCTGGCCTGGCCTGACCACCGCTGGCAAGCCAGTGGTGTTCTACAGCGGCGACGATTCGCAAAACGAGTACCTGTACAAGTTCGTCTCCACCGCCCTCTGGGACCCGGCCGATGCCAACCCCAGCGATCGCCTGGCCACCGGCGCCAAGTACATGGACAGCGGCAAGCTCTACGTGGCGCGCTTCAACGCCGATGGCAGTGGTAACTGGCTGCTGCTGGACGTGGCCACCAGCACTACCGACGGCAGCACCCTGGGCGCGAAATTCACCGACCTGCCGGGGATCATCCTCAACACCCGCGGTGCAGCCGATGCCGTGGGCGCCACGCCGATGGACCGCCCGGAGTGGACCTCGGTCAACCCGCTCAATGGCGACGTCTACCTGACGCTCACCAACAACACCAGCCGCACGGTGGCCAACCCCGCCAACCCACGGGTGAACAACAAGCACGGGCACATCATTCGCTGGCATGACGCCGATAACCAGGTGTCGTTCACCTGGGACATCTTTGTGTTTGGTGCCAACGCAGCTGGCAGCCCGGACCTCAACCGCTCCGGCCTGACCACCCTGAACCAGTTCGCCAGCCCGGACGGCATGACCTTCGACAGCCGTGGCGTGATGTGGATCCAGACCGACAACGGCGAAAAAACCCTGACCGACTACACCAACGACCAGATGCTGGTGGTAATCCCCACCAACATGGTCGATGCCCAGGGCAAGCAAGTGCCGGTCAATGCCCAGAACCAGGCCGACCTGCGCCGTTTCTTCGTCGGGCCTAATGGTTCGGAAGTGACTGGGGTGACCTTTACCCCGGATAACAAGACGGTGTTCGTCAACATTCAGCACCCGGAAAACTGGCCGTCGACCACGGTTGCCACGGACGTCACGGTTGGGACTGTGCGTCCACGTGCATCCACGGTGGTGATCCAGCGGGCCGATGGGGGGGAATTGGCGATCTGATAGAGGTGTAGCTACGCACCTGTGGCGAGCGAGCTTGCCCGCTCGCCACAAGGTAGCGACTTTACTTTAGGAAGTTTCCACGTGCTTTGAAGATATAAAAAAAACCTGCTCCAGTGGCCCCCTGGGGGGATAACGAACAGTCACTGTCGATGCTAAGCCTGTCCCAGGACGCCAGTCCCTTCGTTCCCGCATTCACCGCCTTCTGCTCGGCGTCCTGCTTTGCGCGATTACAACCCTCTACAGGGTTCGGTGGGTTTATCGCTCCTGCGGCGATTGCAGCAACGCCTTCGAACTTCAGCGTATCCGCGCTCGCCATCGCAATAGTGCTGGCAACCAATGTCAGCGCAACCAACGTATCTCTAAGAAAAGGCATGTTGTTCTCCTTAACACCAAGGCAGACAGATGCGTTTGCCAGCCACCGACCCAACCTGAAGCGGCCTTGGCTTTGGAAGCAATTGCCCCGGGTTGTTGAAGATCGAGTTGTTCCCACCCCAGAACTGGCCCGGGTTTCTGGCGAAAGAATTTGATCCCCCCAAAATCTGATGGGGATGCCTTACAAACGAGTTGTCGCCGCCCCATATCTGATCAGGATTATTGATCACTGAACCGGAGCCGCCAGCAATCTGCCCCATGTTGCGAGCGACCCAGCCGTTTCGACCGACTAGATCATTGGAGTCGCCAAAACAGCCATCACCTCCGATACCATCAGCAAGGCACTTGGTAAGTTCCCGCACGGTGAGTCGGGACGCCATGCAGCCAGCCGCCGCGTAGGGCTGCCCCCCACTAGAAACGATGCACTGGACCGCAATTTGCTGTTCTGGATTGAGCTGCATCTTGAACATATTGGCGCCTGCGCAAGTCGCCGCCAGGGAAATATCACCCTGTGCCTGCGCCGCGCACTGTATTGCAACCTGCTGCTCCCGACTTAACTTGCCCCCCAACAGCTTGTTGGCTGAACAGCTTGCAAATTTTGAAGTATCCCCCGCGGAACTGGCCGCGCAATTGAGTACTGCCTGCTCATTGGGGCCCAGACTATTACCCACAAAAGCAGAGCCCGTACAGGCGGCAAGGTCGTCGGTGTCACCACGGCTCTGCATGGCGCAGCGGGCCAGGATCCGTTGCTCGTCGGACATTTTTATGCCCACGTTGGGCGCTGCGCAGGTGGCGAAAGAGGCTGCATCCGCAGACTCGACAGCGCAATCAACCACCGCTTTCTGCTCCTGGGAAAAGACACGCGTTGACGCACATGTCGCGAACTTCGCGGGGTCACTGTTTGCGTTCGAGGCACAGTTCAGTATCGCCTTCTCGTCGCTGTTCAGAGCTCTGTCCACCAGCGCTGAACCCACGCACGCTTTGAGTTGCTCTTCGCTTCCATTTGCGCCCATTGCGCAACCAACAAGCTTGCGTTGATCAGCAGAAATCTTGATGCCCAGTTTTGGCGCTGCACAATAGGCGAACCTTTGGGTGTCGTTGGACTTGACGGCGCAATCAAGCAGAGCCTGCTGGTTGCCCGGGAGAACGATCTTCTGGCCAGTGCATATGGCAAACGCCGCCACATCAACCTTCACCTGCCTGGCACACGCAGCGGCAATTTTCGCAGGATCGCTCACCCCTGCCGGCAACACAAACGAACCGGGCGCAGGTAAGACGCCCATTCGATCTAGGCTCGATTGCCCGGCAAGCGTACACGGCATCCGACCAAAAGGTCCCTGGCACAAAGGCCCGCCATTCTGATCCCCTGGGGTTCCTACCACCTGCACTGCCCTGGGATTTATCTGCTGGTAGGGATCAACGCCGAGCTGCGCCTGCATCAAGTAATCGCGCAGCGCTTCACAAGGCGCAGGTCCGAACGGCCCCATGCACACGTTGCCGACTTGTTGCAGCTGGAACTCTTGCGCAGCAATTTGGCGCACTGCCAGGAACCATGCGATTTGCTGGCAGGGTGCATTTCCAAGTGGCCCATTGCAGATGGGCCCAAAATAGGGGTGCATACCGACCACGGGTAAGTTGATCGACGCAGCAACCTGTTGGACCTTGATGAAGCGCCGCACATCATCGCAGGGCCCCGGCCCTAAAGGCCCAGCACAGATGGGGCCAAAGACCGGGTCGATGTGGACGACTACAAGAGGTGGGGACGAGCCGGCGACTGCATGGCCAACCCAGAAAAGACACAGCGTAAGAAGATAGGTGATGCAGAGCATAGGCGCGCGCATAAGACTGTCCTGAGTAGTCCTTTCAAGCCCTATGCAAAAATTTACGACTACCCCGCAGGCTCTCTTCCAGATCGAGTTGAGCGAGCGAACGCAAGCGCAGGGTCGGTTCTTTGAATCGATAATGCTTACTTAAATGAGGTATAGACGTTCCACACACAGACGATCTAATAACCGACGAACGTAAGAATGGGTGGGCTTTTCATAGTGGCAACGGCTCCCGCGAGCGCAACAGCATGCCCTGCGCCGGCACTCGCGCATGCCACTTCACCACACCCTGGGCTTCGACACGGTACTGACTGCGAAACCGCTGGCCATCCAGGTCAACCTCCAGTTGCAACAGGAAGTGGTCACCGTTGAGCTGCAACCCTTCACTCAGCCGCTCGAACATCGCATCATCCATCGCCCCCAAGGCCTGGCGCAGTTCGCCCGCATCACGATAGCCCCCTGCCGGGCGCGCGCTGATCAGCCGGGTCAGCACCGAACGCGATACCTCGCCTTCGTACAACGCATCCAGCAGCGGCAGCATCTCCAGATTCAGTGCATTGGCGTTCAGCCGCCAGCCTGCAGTCTCGTCGAGGCTGCACAATTGCGGATAGCGCACAGCCCGGAGCGCGTCGGGCACCGCCAGCAGGTTCAGCTCGCTGATATCGCGCATGCGTTGATTGGCCGCCAGGCGCGGGGGGGATTGGCGCAGGTATTCGTTGCTTTCGGCGCCTTGCAGGCGAGTCTGCTGGTCGGCATCGAGCCAGTCAGCCAGGGTCTGGGCCAGGCGCTCGGCGGCCATGTCGGCTCCCAGCAGATGCACCAGTTGGCGCTGGGCCCGCTCGGCTTCGGGACCGATCAGCGCGTTGACGTTGAAGCAGGTGTGCAGGTCGCGAATCTGGATGCTCGCCTTGCCACCCTTGAAGTCATAAGCCAACGGCTGCCCGCGCATGGCCTGCCAGAACAACGGGCTGGCGCGCCATAGCGGGTCTTGCAGGGCCTGTTCGGTAAAGGCCAGCGCCGCGCGCTCGATCGCCCGCGCCTGTACGCGCTGCTGCACCAGCCGCACGCTATCGACCTGTTGGCGCCCCTGCTCGACCATCCAGGCCATGCCGCCCGCGAGCATGGCCAGGGCCACCAGCACCATCAACAGCGCCGCGCCCTGCTGCCGCTTCTTGTCCATTGCCACGCCACCTTTTATGGAGAACCTGGCGACAGTCAACACACCGGATGTTTCAACCAGGTGGCAGGCTCACACAATTCCCGCAAAAACGTCACCGCAGCGTCATAAAGCCTCGGCAAACTGCGCCTTCATATTTCAAATCAATGGCTTGGAGTGTCGATATGGGTGGTATAGGGATTTGGCAACTGGTCATCGTGCTGCTGATCGTGATGATGCTGTTCGGCACTCGGCGCCTCAAGGGCCTGGGCAGTGATGTGGGTGAAGCGATCAAGGGCTTTCGCTCCTCCATGGGCAGCGAACCCGGTGCCCAGGCGGCGCAAAAGACCAGCCTTGAGGCGCAAACCGAACCTCAGCCACCTGCCGACAGTAAGCACTGATGTTCGATATCGGTTTTAGCGAACTGTTGCTGGTGGGCCTGGTGGCGCTGCTGGTACTGGGGCCCGAGCGCCTGCCGATTGCCGCGCGCAATGCCGGGCTGTGGCTGGGTCGGGCCAAGCGGGCAATGAATACGCTCAAGGCCCAGGTCACCCAGGAACTGGACCACGAACACCTGCTGCAGGGCATCGATCAGCAACCCTTGCGGCAACTGGAGCAGCAACTGCGCGACGGCATCCGCCTGGACGCTAAACCGCTGCCAGAACCCACCACTGCCCCAGGACAACCTACCCCATGAGCGACCTGCCCTTGCCTGCCCCGCGCCTGTCGGTGACGGGCCACCTGACCCGGTTGCGCTCGCGCCTGGTGCGCTGCGTCCTGGCGATCCTCCTGGTGTTTTGCGCCCTCTTCCCCTTCGCCCAGCAGCTGTACAGCTTTGTCTCGCAACCGTTGCGCGACTTCCTGCCCAGCGGCGCAACCATGATCGCCACCGGGGTGACCTCGCCGTTTCTGGCGCCGCTCAAATTGACCATGATGATCGCCCTGTTCATCAGCATCCCGCTGTTGCTGCACCAGGCCTGGGGCATGATCGCGCCGGCGGTGTACCGCCAGGAACGCCGCACCGCCGCCTGGTTGCTGGCCGCCAGTGTGGTGCTGTTTTACGCGGGCATGGCGTTCGCGTTTTTCCTGGTGTTCCCGATGATGTTCGGTTTCTTTACCAGCGTGACTCCGGACGGCGTGGCGATGATGACCGATATCGCCCTGTACCTGGATTTCATCCTCGCGCTGTTGCTGGCGTTCGGCCTGGCGTTCGAAATCCCGGTGGCCACCTTTCTGGTGATCTGGGCCGGGATCACGGACGTGCAGACCCTGCAAAAAAGCCGGCCGTATGTGATCGTCGGCTGCTTTGTGGTGGGCATGCTGCTGACCCCACCGGACGTGTTTTCGCAAACCATGCTGGCGGTGCCGATGTGGATTCTGTTTGAGCTGGGGCTGTTGGCCAGCCGGTCCGTGAACAAGCCGCGTACAGAGGCGCCGTAGGCCGCCTTACGGCTCAGGGGAAGGCCGCAGCAACGAGGTGCTGCGCCCGCCTTGCTTGAGCAGGGATGGATTGATCCCGAATTGCTTGCGAAATGCCGTGGCAAAGTGGCTGGCGTTGGCGTAGCCCAGGTCTGAGGCCACGCGCATCACCGACTCGTCACCTTCCAGCAAGCGACTGCGGGCCTGGGTCATGCGTGCTTGCTGGAACACCCCATACACACTGTTGAGGAACAGCTGGCGGAACCCGCGTGTCAGCTTGGGCTGACTCATTCCGGATTCGCGGGCCAGTTCAGACAGGCTGGGCGCTTTGCCCAGGTCAAGCAGCAAGCGCTCGCGGGCGCGCAGCAGGCGTTGACGATCAAGGGCGCTCAGGCGACAGGCGCAGTCCACGCTACGCCGCGCTTCCAGAAACAGGCTGACCAGAGTCACGCTCTGGCCATACAGCCACAAGCGGCTGCGAGGCTGGCCAGGCGCGTACGCCAGGGCATTGGATAACTGGTGGGCAGTGGCAGTCATTTCGCCGCTACGGTGGCCATCAAGAAAGCAATGGTCACAGGCCAGCGCGCTGTACAGGCTCGGATCGATCTCCAGGTCCCACTGGGTCAACAGGTCGGGATGAATCATCACCGTGATGTTGTCGATTTCGCCCTGCTGCTGATAGAGGCCGTCGCGGCAACGCCCGTAACTGATGCTGCCGCAACCCTGGTCAATGACATAGCGGCGCTGGCGCCTGCCATCGCGGAAGCTGCAGGAAGCCTTGCCCTTGAGCAGGTTGGTAAAACTGAAGTGGATGCGCTCGCTATCGTCGTGCAGGGGCATTTCTACCGGCTGCTCGAAGGTGCTTTGCCAGCGCACGATATCCAGCCCGCCCTGCAAGGTCACGCGGGTGACCCGACACTGGTTGCCGGGCCCGAAATCGCCCCCGTAACCGTCGGCAATAATCCGCGAGACCGGCATGAACGCCCGCGCCTCTTCCTCAGTGGCTGACATCTTGGATCTCCTTGCTGACCGGATACGGCTCGAATCAGACCACATCGGGGTAGAGGCGCGCAATTGATAATCACTAGCATCTGACGCGCTGCAGTTGCTCCCTTAGCCGCCGTCGCCCGCCGCGACGCGCATTGCCCGAAACCTCAGTCAAGGCCCCATCATGTCTGCACCCAGCCCATCGACGACCAGCCGTGGATCACCGTACATTCGTTATACTATAACAACTCTTATCGGTTGCACACTCACTCATTCAGCCTTGGCCGACACGGTCAGCCAAACCGTGCAGTTGCCGGCTTCGACCGTCACCGCGCGCATGGAGCAAGAGGACCCCAAGGAAGTACCGATCAGCCTCAGCGTAATCAGCGGCGAACAGTTGCGCACCCAGCGCCTTGATACCCTGGAGAGCGCCCTGCGCAACACGTCCGGGGTCAGCGTCAACTCCTCCGGCGGGCCCAATGATTTCAATGTGCTGATCCGTGGCGTGGGCTCGCTGTACCAGATGTCAATGGATGACAGCTCGGTGGCGTTCAATATCGATGGTGTGCCGGTTTCATCACGCAGCCTGGGTTTTGAAACCCTGGATGTGGACCGCATCGAAGTCCTCAAGGGGCCCCAGGGCACCTTGTCCGGAGCGATTGGCCAAGCCGGCGCGGTGAATATCACCACACGCCAGCCGACTCGCGAATTGGAAGGTTATGTGCGCGGCGAAGTCGGCCAGCAAGGCCAGTTCCTCACCGAAGGCGCAGTGGGCGGGCCGCTTACCGACAACGTCAGCGGCCGCCTGGCGGTGCGCCGGGCCGGGTACGACAGTTGGATCGACAACGACCAGACCCATCACCCCCAGACCAAACCCCGCAACGAAGCGTACCGGGGCAGCCTGCTGTGGGATATCAACGACGACACCCGCGCGCTGTTCAGCGCCGAGCGCCAGAAGACCACCCGCGCCACCAATTCCCTGGTGCTGCGCCCATACGGCAGCGACCCGAGCCTGGACCTCACTCCCGGCCTGTTCGACGACAACTACAAGACCACCGAACGTTATGCGATCAAGGTCGAACATGACTTCGCCAACAGCCGCCTGACCTCAACCAGCGCCACCTCCACCGCCGACTTCGAAGGGCTGATCGCCTATGACAGCAAGCTGATGGGCGCTCTCTATGGCACCCCCGGCGAGTTCTGGGTGGTGGACAAATCCTTTGAGCGCTCCTGGAGCCAGGACGTGCACCTGAGCTCCCTGCCGGGCGCCGAGGTGTTCTGGGTCACAGGGCTGGCCGCCGCGCGCAACGAGCGCACCTACGACACCCCGCGCAATACCTACGGCACCTCGGGCGCCAAGTTTCGCGACTTCACCACGACCACCTATGCCGGCTACGGCGAAGTCACTTTCCCCTTGACCGAGCAGTTGAAACTGACCACCGGCTATCGTCACTCCTGGGACCGCAAGACCTATGACGGCGAGTATTTCTCTGCAAATGCTTCAGTCAATGACTCACGCAAACTCACGGACAACTACGGCACCGGTCGCGCCGCCCTGAGCTATGCGCTTACCCCACAAACCAACGTGTATGTGCAATTGGCGCGAGGCTATAAATCCGGCGGTTTCAATGATTACGCGTCACAGGTCAGCGACAGCGAACCCTACAAGGCGGCTGTCAGCAAGGCAGCCGAACTGGGCTTCAAAAGTCAAACCGATGACCATCGTGGCAGCCTCAACGGCGCGTTGTTCTTCACTCGCGTACACGACGACCATCTGCTGGGGTACGACGCCGCAACCTTCGCCACCAACGCCTTCAATGCCGACACCCGTAGCCGTGGCGCCGAACTGGAAGGCAGCTGGCGCTTCGACTACGGCTTGACCGTGGCCGCCAGTGCCACCTACCTCGACGCGAAGATCACCAGTGCTGTGAATGGCATCCAGGCCGGTGACGTCGCCGCCGGCAACCGGACCCCGGATGTACCCCGCTGGAGTGGCAACTTCAACGTCGCCTGGGAGCACCCATTGGGCAATTACGCCGGCCTGGGTGACACCACCCTCAACACCAGCCTCAACTACCACCTGGTGGGCGAACGGGCGGCCGATCCGCAGAACCATTTCAACCTGGATAACTACGAGAAACTCGACCTGCGCGCCGGCCTGCAAAGCAAGTTCGGCGAGGTATATGCCTATGCCGACAATCTGCTGAACCAGACCTACGACACCTATGGTTTCTACAGCGACCCAGTGGCCTACGGCGCACCCGCGCGCCGTCGTACTCTGGGCGTCGGCTACACCTATCAGTTCTGATCAATCCCCTTGTAGGAGCTGGCTTGCCTGCGAAGGCGGCAGGTCAGCCAACATCCTTGGCAGCGCCGACGCCATCGCAGCATGAGTATCTACACAACTCTCTCTTCTGGGGATATGTACCCAACCCCAAGAACCATCAAAGAGTTGTGTAGATACTCATGGCCACCGCGGGCAAGCCAGCTCCTACAAGGTTTGTTGGCTAAGCCTCTGTCAGAACGAATAGCTGTAACCCACGCCCGCCGACCGTCCCCTGGCCGGCATCCCGGTCAGTACTTGGTCGGTGGAGTACGAACCGTACAAGTCATAGCGCGCATCCAGCAGGTTGTCGCCCCACAGGTAGACTTCCGAGCCGCCGCTTTCCAGGCCCAGGTGCAGGTCCAGCTTGGCATAGCCCTTGAGGTCATAGTGGTTCTGCGGGTCTGCCGGGCGGTTTTTCTGCAGGCGGTAATTGAGCAATGTATTGAGCTGCGGTGCCGGCAGGCCCAGGAGGTTGGGCAGATCCTTGTGCCAGACCACGCTGAAATTGCCACTCCACAACGGCACGTCCGGCACCCGGCTGCCTGCCACCACGTCGCCGCCAGAAACACCCGGCGCATCGGAGGTCACCAGCGCGTTGGTGTAGCTCACGGCACTGCCCAGGGTCAGTTGATCAGTAACGTGCCAGGTGCTCGACAGCTCGGCACCCTTGCTGCGAGTGTCGGCATTCACCGCACTGACGGCCACGGTCTTGAAGTCATACCCCAGCAAATGGTCATCGCGTACCCGGGTGAAGAACAATGCGCCCTCCAGGCTCAACGCACCGCCCTCGCTTTCATGCTTGAACCCCACTTCGGCCGCACTGACCTTGGCCGCCTTGTACGGCTCACTGTCCGCGACCGAGGTCGCGTAATCATTGAAGCCGGCAGACTTGTAGCCACGGGAAAGCACCGCATAGAGATTGGTCTGCGGCGTCAACGCATAGGCCAGCGCCACGCGCCCGGTGCTGTAGTTGTCTTGCAGTTGGCGGCTGTCGCTGGCCTGATTGCCTGCACTCGTATATTCACCGCCGTAGGTCTTGCGATCCCAGGTGTGGCGCAGGCCGGTGGTGAGTTTCCAGTCCTCGGCAATCGGGAAGGTGATCTCGCCATACGCCGCGTAGCTGTTGGTACTGAACTCACGTTGCTGAAGCGCGCCGTTGGTGAAGTTGCTCGAGTCGAAATTGCGCTCGGAACGGGACAGATTGACCCCACCCACCCAGAACACTTCGGCCTCTGGCAGAGAGCCCAGGCGCAGGTCCTGGCTCCAGACCCGTTCGTGGGCCGAGTCCTCAATGAGGTATTCAAAGGGTGAGCCGTACAGTGCACGGGTGATGTTGCGGTCATAACCCTTGACGGCCTTGAAGTCGGTGCTGGTGTAGGCCGTGATCGAGGTGATCCGCGCTTGCGCCAGATCGTGGTTGAGCTCAAAGGAATAGCGCTCATTGGTCTTCTGGTTGCCGTCAAATACGCCGGGGGTGTAGTCCAGGCGTGGGCTGTTGCCAAAGGGCCGCAGCATTTCCAGGCCGGCGTAGTGCTCGGCGCGCTGGCGTTCGGCAACCAGCAGCCCAGTGGTACCGGCGTCGTTGTCCCACAGCAGGCTGCCACGCAAGGCCAGGTCGCGAGGCGTGGTCATCGGGTCGCCATCCTGCTGGTTGTCGACCCAGTTATCGAAGCCACTGCGACGCACCGCAATGCGCCCGGCCAGGGTCTCGGTCAAGGGACCGCCCACCGCGCCTTCGCTCATGAACTGGCCTTGCTGGCCGACTTCACCCCGCACATAGCCTTCGACCTCACGGGTGGGCTTGCGGGTGGTGACGTTGATCGCCCCGGCCTCGCTGTTGCGCCCCAGCAAGGTGCCCTGAGGCCCCTTGAGCACTTCGACCTGTTGCACATCGAGGGTGGCCATGGCTGCGTTGCGCACCGACATCGGGACGCCATCGACGTTCAGCACCACCGAGCCGTCATCCATGCTCATCTGGTTCAGCGAGCCCACGCCACGAATCCGCACATTGGCGTCATTCGCCCCACCCCAGGAATTGACATCCACACCCGGGGTGCCGCGCAACGCATCCTCCAGGGTGCGCAGGCGCCGGGTTTGCAGGGTGTGCTCGTCAAGCACCGAAAGGCCAAAGGGAATGTCCCTGGCACTTTCCTGGTTCAACCGCGCGCTGACGGTCACCGGTGCCAGCTCCAGGGCCTGCGCGGGAGGCTGGTAGTCGGCCGCAAACGCGCTGCACGCCTGGCTGGACAAGGCCAGCGCCAGGGCTTGGGTGAGGACGTTGGCGCGCCAACCCTGCGGGTGGTGTAACGGTTTGAGTAGCCACTGATCAAGCATGCAAAACTCCAGGCAGATAAGAGAGGGATAGGTTCATTGCGGCGTGCCCCAACGCTGGCGCGCCTGGGCGATCACCTGATCCGAGGGCGCACCCAGCAGCCCTTGAATCAAGGGGGGCCATCCCTGGCCTGTACGGATTTGTGCAGTCATGTCCAGAAGTTGGGCAGCGCTCTGGCTGGCAGCCCAGTCGAGGCTGGCCAGGGCCGCATAAGGCGCGGCCCAGCCCTGCTGCCGGGCGTTGGCCAGGGTGCCGATCGGCTCGCCGTCACTGCCCAGCAAGCGGGTCAGGTCATCGGCCTTGAGCCCGATCAGTGCGGCACGGGCCTGGGGACCGTCGACTTCGCCGACACACAGCAAACCCAGCGCTCCGGCAACCCCCTGACTCAGCCATACATGACCCGGTTGTTCGCGCAGGTCGCTGGCGCTGAGCAGTCGCTGGCGGGCCAACAGTTCGGCGATGTGGGCGCGTCGTGCCCAGCGCCCGACGCCGGCTGGCGCCACGTCCCAGTCCGGGGTCTGGGCCAGCAGCAGGTGGTCGTTGCTCAGGCGACTGTCCCCCATGCCGCTGGGCCATTGGCTCACCTCGCTGACCGGTGGACTGGCGCCCAGATGCTGCGCGACACAGGCAGACATGGCGGCGAGGTCCTCGCGCACCTCGCGGGCGGTGGTCTGGCGACTGGCATCGGCCAGTACTCGTACACCGTCCAGTTCATGGGTCACGGTCGCCGAGGTCAGGGCATAGGCGAAATCCAGCGGCTGTTCACTGCGACCACTGAGGGACTGCCCCTGGGCGTCGATGGTCCAGTGCCAGGCCCCGGCCGGTGCAACCGCTTGCGCGGCTACGGCCGCCCCTTCGGGCAGCACGGGTGCCACAGCAGGCAAGCCGGCAGCCAGACGCTGAACTGGCGCACGCAAGCCAAGTTCCGGGTCCAGGCCTAGGCGCGGTACCACCCGCCGCGCTTGCAGCCATACCGCCTGAGGGCTCAGCCAGATCCCCTCGCCTTCGCTCGACCAACCGCTGGCACTCAGGGTCCAGTGCAAGGTCACCTGGCAACCGCTCGACGCACAGGCACCCAGGGCCAGCCGCAGATGATCATGGGCTTGCTCAACCACCACCGACTGGCCCATCACCCTGGCGTCCGTCACCTGCAGACCCGCTGGCAACTCGGCATCCAGATGGCCATTGGCGGCGATCACGCCTTCCAGGGTCCACTGCCCTTGCACGTGGCGTTGGGCACTGTCGATCTGCAACTGCAATTGCCCGCCGGCCACCTGGAAGGCACCGGCGCCGCCCAGCCAGTGCTGCTCCCAGGCGGCGCTGTCGGCACGGGCCTGAGCAGCGGTTTGGTAATCGCCCTGTACCACCAATTGGCGGTGCAACACGCTACCGCTGCCGAACATCACCAGCACACCCACTGCCAGCAACACACCGGGCACGCCGCGTAGCCGCGCCCCCAGGTCGGCAAGACGCCGCCGCTCCGGTCCACGGGGCACTGCCAGCGCCGCCAGTGCGACCAGCACCAGGCACAGCGCAAGCTTCCAACTGGCCAGCGTGCCGAGATAGGCCAGCCATGGGGCCCAGCCGGTCAACGCCGACAACGCCACGTGGCCAGGGATCGCCATTTCATAGGCCGGGTAACTTACCAGTCCCAGTTCGTGATTGAGCACCAGGAAAAACGTCAGCAACATCGACGTGGCGTATGCCAGGCCGGACCGCCGGATCAGCGCATGCACCAGCACCGTCAGCATCGCCAACTCCAATAATGGCGGGGCGAACACCAACAATGAGTAGATCAGCGCAGACCCTGGGGCCAGGCTGGCTGGCGCAACCACCGCGCTGATCACCAGGCTGGCGATGCCAGGCACCAAGGCCAGCGCCAGCGTGGCGAGCACCACACACAGCACCTGACCGAAAGTACGCAACCACACGGGCGCCGGCGTGGCGTGCAGCATTGCCCCCAGCCCCTGTACATCATCACGCCGGCAGATCAGGCCCACCAGCGCCGCCACCATAAAGGCAATCACCAGGAATAACGCGCTGGCCAGCAGCGGCAACGTCAAGTCAGCGCGCGGCACCATCGGCCCACGGGCATGCCACACCCCATGCACAAGGCCGCTGAGCACGCCCATCACCACCAGCAGGCCGAGGGCCAGCCACCAGACCTTGCGTGCAAACACCTGGCGGGTCTGCCAACAGGTTTCCAGCCATAGCGCCCGCGGCCAGTGGCTGGCCAACACCGGACCAGGCAAGCTCACATCCAGGGCCAGTTGCATCGGTGGCTCTGCCAGTACCGCACCGCTGCGCCGGCCCATCAAACCCTGGCGCGTCGCGCGGGCCAGGGACCAGGCCAACAGCAGCAGCGGCAGCACACACCACAGGCCCCGGTTGAGCCAGAACCCCGGCGTGAGGTCCAGCAGTGCCTGGGATTTTTGCGCTGCGGTCCAGGTTTCCACCTGGGCCTGGGCGAAAGTGAACAGCGACGGATCGAGGCTGGTCGCCAGCAGCGGGTTGATATGCCCACCCTTGAGCACCACCACGGCGAACATCCACAGCAACATCAACACCGTCGCCAGGGCAAACGGCGCGGCCAGGCCCCGACTGCGCAGCGCCAGCCAGTAATACAGAGCGCCCACGCCGGTACTGACCGGCAACAGCAACGCGGCCCAGGCAAAACCCAGCGCAGACCAGGCCGGCGCGCCGATACTCGCCGCCGGCACCCAACCCAGCCAGGCGAGGACCGGGCTCAATAAGAAACCGACAATCAGCGAACTGGCCAGCAGCCCACCGACCACGGCGGCGCCGATGAAGCGCCCCCATAACAACGCCGGCAACGACACCGGCAGTGCCAGCAACACCTCTTCCAATTGCGCCTTGCGGTCCCGCAGGGCGGGCTGGGCGAACACCCAGGCCCAGGCAAAAAACAGGAAAAACATACAGCCGCAGGCCATCAAGTAGATCAGGCTCGGGGCATTGCGCGGGATGTCGCTGGCGCCCATTTTCTGCACGTAATCGGCATTGGTCAGGGACATCAACAGGTAGCCGGCCAGGCCCAGAAACACCAGCAAGGGAATACCACTGCGCAGCCCGGCGCGCACTTCCACCCAGGCTTCACGCATCATCAGGGCGAAGGTGCTCATGCGTCGACCGCCTCGCCGGCCTGGGCCAGCGCCAGGTAATAAATATCTTCCAGGCGCGGTGCGTGGGGCATGAAGCGTGGGTCGGCCGGCCGTTCACCCTGCACAATCACCCGACTGCCCTCGGGGCTGGCCGCCACGTGCAAGGCCGCCGGCAAGGTTTCGCCGCGCCCAAACGACGCCGCCCACAGGCGCCCCTGCTCCGCGCCCAGCAACGCCTGAGGGCTACCCTCCACCAGGATCTGCCCGCCAGCCAACACCGCAAGGCGGCTGCACAGGTTCTCGACGTCTTCGACAATATGGGTCGACAACAACACAATCGACTCAGCGGCCACGTCCGCCAACACCCGGTGAAACCGGTTGCGCTCCGCCGGATCAAGGCCCGCCGTCGGCTCATCGACAATCAACAAGCGCGGCGAACCCACCAGCGCCATGGCGATGCCAAAGCGGCGCAGCATGCCTCCCGAATAAGTGGCTAGCGCACGGTGCGCGGCATCCTGCAGATTGACCTTGGCCAACAGGCCTTCGATTTCTGCGCGGCGTTGGCGACTATCGGTACGGCCCTTGAGCCAGGCGAAGCGGTCCAGCAAGTCGCGTGCGCTGACGCCCGGATATGCCCCCAGTTGTTGCGGCAGGTAGCCAAGGCGGCGACGCAGGTGGTTGGAGTCGGCCAGCACATCCACGCCATCCAGATGGATGCTGCCCGCGTCGGGCTGCTGCAAGGTCGCCAAGGTGCGCATCAGGCTACTTTTGCCGGCGCCATTGGGGCCGAGCAACCCGTACATACCGGGGCCGACGCTCAGGTCCACGCCGCGCAGCGCTTGTACGCCGTTGTTGTAGCGCTTGCGCAGGCCGCGCACCTGCAAACCCGAATCGACTGACATCTGCAACTCCATGGGCAGCGCGCCGATACCGGCTCCCGATCCAGGGACAGCGGGCCTGCCGGGCGGCACTTGTTTGGGAATGATTGCCCTTAAGAGGCATAGGTATCGACACAACTTTCAGAAACTGACGAACTCCCCTGTGGCAAGCGGGCTCGCCCCGCGCTGGGCTGCGAAGCAGCCCCAAAAGCCCCGCCGCGTTTCTTCAGATAAACCGCGATGGCCGGGTTTGGGGCTGCTTCGCAGCCCAGCGCGGGGCGAGCCCGCTCGCCACAACTGGGCTATCTGCCTGGATTTAGGCGTTACGGCAAAGTTGTGTAGATACCTATGCTTGAGAGAGACAGCCTGGGACGGTAGCCACGCACGCGGGTGCGCTCTACCCGATTCAAGTCAATTTCCAACCGTATCGCGCAGTCGCCAGCGCCGCGGCCCACCGCAGCGGTGCTCAAGCCCGACACCGGCATGCGGATTGGAGGGGCAATCGACTCGATACGGGTAGCGGCCAACGTGACAGCGATTAGCATCGGTGCCCGTGTAAACGCCAACGGAAACCCCATGACTAGCGCCCTAGACACCCTGCAACGCCCGGTCAACCACCTGATTCGCCTTGGCGTGGCGCTCGCCGCCGTCGGGGCCTTGGTGAACCTGGTGCCCTATGTTGCCTTGACCGAACTGGCGCGCCTGCTAATGGCCGGCACTGCCGAACCGCAAGCCCTGTGGCTGTGCGCCGGCTGGGTGGTGATTGCCCTGAGTGTCGGCTGGATGGCCTGCGGCGCCGCCCTGTGGCTGACACACCTGGCCGACCATCGCTTGCAAGCCAGCCTGCGCGAAGCGCTGGTTGGCAAGCTCGCACGCGTGCCGCTGGGCTGGTACACCGAGTCGAGTTCCGGCGCCGTGCGCAAGGTAGTCCAGGACGATCTTGAAGACCTGCATCACCTGATCGCCCACCACGCCGTGGAACGTACCGCCGCCATCGTCACACCCCTGGCAGGGCTGGTGTGGCTGGCCAGCCTGAACTGGCGACTGGCGCTGCTGGCAGTGCTGACTCTGCCGCTCTATAGCCTGGCCTATGCCCTGATGATGCGCGGCTTCGGCAGCAAGATGCAGTTGCTGGACCAGAGCATGACCCGTATCAGCGCAGCCATTGTCGAGTTCGTCCACGGGATTGCCGTAGTCAAGGCATTCGGTCGCGTCGGCCAGGCCCATCGCGGCTATCAACAGGCAGTCAACCAGTTCAGCCAGCAGTACGCCGGCTGGGTGCGGCCCTTGCTGCGCCTGGAGGCCATTTCGTCCATGGCCCTGAGCGTGCCGGTGATTCTGCTGGTGAGCCTGGGGGTGGGCAGCCTGTGGTTGAGTCGCGGCTGGATCACCCCACTGCAATTGTTTGCCGAGACGCTGGTGGCGGTGGTCATTCCACAGTCCCTGCTGGTGATCAACCAGAGCCTGGCCGCCCAGCGCACTGCCCAGGCCGCCGCCGGGCGAATCGAAGCCCTGTTGAACGTAGAAGAACTGCCCACGCCGGACCACTGCCGCGAACCGGTGGGGCACGATGTGAGGTTCGAACAGGTCGAGTTTGGCTACGACGCAGCGCACCCGATCCTCAAGGGCATCGACCTGTATTGCCCGGCCGGTACGATCACCGCTTTAGTGGGCAGTTCCGGTGCCGGTAAATCGACCCTGGCCAAGTTGGTGCCGCGTTTTCATGACGTCAACGCTGGCCGGGTGCTGGTGGGCGGTGTCGATGTGCGGCAGATCGACCCGGGCCAGTTGTACCGGCACGTCGGTTTTGTTTTGCAGGATGCGCAACTGGTGCATGGCAGCGTGGCCGATAACCTGCGCCTGGGCTGCCCCGGTGCCAGCGATGAGCAATTGCAGGCGGCCGCCCGCGCGGCGCAGATTGATCAGCGCATCCTGGCCCTGCCCCGGGGTTATCAGTCCGTGATTGGCGAAGACGCGACTCTTTCCGGCGGCGAGGCCCAGCGCCTGTCAATCGCCCGTACGCTGCTGGCGGACACCCCGGTGCTGGTCCTCGACGAAGCCACCTCCCACGCCGACCCGCAATCCGAGGCGCTGATCCAGGATGCGCTTTCTGCGCTGGCGCGAGGGCGCACGGTACTGGTGATTGCCCATCGCCTGGCGAGTATTCGCGATGTCGACCAAATCGTCGTGCTCGATCAGGGTCGCGTTGTGGAATGTGGTCGCCATCAGCAACTGCTGCAGGCCAACGGCGCCTACTCTCGGTTATGGCACGCCAGCGCGCTGGAGGCCTCGTTATGATCCGCAGCCTGTCGACCTTGTTGGGCCCGGGCCACGCCACGCGCCTGTATCGCTACCTCGCCTGGCTGGTGGCCAGTGCCATGCTGCAAGGCTTGGCGGTGGCGTTACTGGTGCCGATCCTCCACGCGCTGTTTGCCGGCGACCTGCCGACGGCCATGACCTGGCTCGCCGGCCTCGCGGCGATGGTGGTGCTGACCTGCATTGCCCACTACCAGCAGGCGATGCAGGGGTTCGCCCTGGCGCTGCTGGTGCTTACCACTTTGCATGAGCGCCTTGGCCAGCACCTGATGCGCCTGCCCCTGGGCTGGTTCGACAGCGAGAAGGTCGGCCAACTGTCGCGCAGCGCCACCAGCGGCACGCTGATGGTCACCGGGTTGTTTGCCCATTATCTGGGCCCGGTGGTGTCCGGCGTGGTGGTACCTGCCACCGTGGCGCTGACCCTGTTTGTGTTTGACTGGCGACTGGGGCTGACGGCGGTACTGTGCGCGCCGCTGATCTATTTCACCCATCACTGGTCGGCCAATGCCATTGGCGCCAATGACGCGCGGGTCGAAGCCGCCGCCAGCGAAGCCGGCAACCGCGTGGTGGAATTTGCCCGCTATCAGCAAGTGCTGCGCGCCTTTGGCCAGGCCCAGGGCGGCTATCGGCCGTTGCAGGCGGCCAACCACGCGCAACAACAGGCCGGGGGCTCGATGCTGGCGCAGACCTTTCCCAAGTTGCTGGCCGGAGGCCTGAGCGTGCAACTGGCGTTCGCCCTGCTGGTTGGCGTGGGCATTGCCCTGGCCGTGACCCAACAGATCGACGCCATCGATTTGGTGGCCTTGCTGGCCCTGGCCGCGCGGTTTGTCGGGCCCCTGGCGGAGGCCGCCGCGCGCAGTGGTTTGTTGCGTATGGCCGGCAACGACCTGGAGCAACTGGTGAGCATCCTGCACCAACCACCGCTGGCGGAACCGGCGCACAGCCAACCCATGACCGCCCCCGGCAGCCTCGAATTTGAACACGTGGGCTTTGCCTACCCCAGTGGCCCGCCGGTGCTCAAGAACCTGAGTTTCAGCGCCCAGGCCAACACCATGACCGCGATTGTCGGCGCGTCGGGCTCGGGCAAGACCACTGTCACCCGCCTGCTGATGCGCTTCTTCGATGCCAGCTCGGGCTGCGTCAAGGTGGGCGGCGTGGATGTGCGCGCGCTGTCCAGCGAAGCCCTGATGGGGCAGCTGTCTTTGGTGATGCAGGACGTGTATCTGTTCGACGACAGCCTGGAGGCCAACATCCGCGTCGGCAACCCGGATGCCAGCCCTCGGCAGTTGGCGCAAGCGGCAACATTGGCTGGCGTCGATGAGATCGTCGCGCGCCTGCCACAAGGCTGGGACACCCCGGTCGGTGAAGGGGGTGCCAGCCTGTCCGGCGGTGAACGCCAACGCGTGTCCCTGGCGCGTGCCCTGCTCAAGCGCGCGCCGATTGTGCTGCTGGATGAAGCCACGGCGGCACTCGATCCGCAGAATGAGGCTTACGTGCAAGCCGCCATTGGCACGCTGATCCAGCGCGCCACCGTGCTGGTGATCGCCCATCGCCTGCCGACCATCATGGCTGCCGACCAGATCCTGGTGCTCGATGAAGGTCGCCTCGTGGAATCGGGTACCCACCGTCAGTTGCTCACTAACAACGGGCGTTACGCCGGTTTTTGGCACGAGCGTCAACGGGCCGGCGGCTGGCGACTGAAACAGGAGCGGCCCTCGTTGTAGAAGCCGGCTTGCCGGCGATGGCGCCCTATAAAGCGACACGCATCCCGATGACGAAGGCGCCCAGCATCGACATTAAACAAAATGTTGACTTAGTAAGGCGCCAAGATAAACTGCGCCTTATGAATATTTTAGAGAACAAACACCACATCATGCTGCGCGAGCTTGATGGGGTGCCAGCCGAGGTCAGGGACAGTGTCAAGCTGTGCTTCGAGCTGCTGTCGGCCGCGGCCGCGATCAATCGTGTGTGTGCCATCCGCCTGGCGCGCTACAACCTGTCGGAGGGCCGCTTCGTCATCATGCTCACCCTCAAGAGTGCCGGCGGCAAGCTGTCGCCGCTGGAGTTGGCGACGCGCCTGTCGATTACCACCGGCACCGTCACCGGCTTGCTCGATGGCTTGCAGGGCGACGGGTTTATCAAGCGCAAGACCGACCCCACCGACCGGCGCAAGCTGATCATCAGCCTGACCGCCGACGGTAAACGCGTGGTCGATGAGGTGTTTGCCGAACACACCGATTGGATCAGCGGCATCATCCAGGGCTTGAGCATTGAGCAGCGCCAGGCATTGTCCGAGTCGATCTATTGCATTTCGGCCAGCCACGCACTGTCCCAGCAACTGCCGGATGAGCATTAGGCCCGGGTTTCAATTGCTTCAATCGCGGTAGTCACACAAGGAGGTGTTTGATGCTGCACAGTCAACGAGTGATGACCAATTTCGGCAGGAAGCCACGGATCCACAGTGGCGTCGATGTCATCCGCCACAGCATGGTTTCCCTGGAACGCTATATCCCTCCCACGCTTTACCGGCGCTTGTTTATCAAGCGTATCGCCCGTCATCCCCTGGCCATCGAAGGCTTTGAGTTTCGCCCGGTGCAAAGCCTGTTCGAACTGGAAGAGGCGTTGCGCCTGGTCAACGACAGCTATGCACGGCGCGGTATCTCCACGGTGTGCCGGGCCGGTATGCGCTTTTCGGCGTTCCATCTGCTGCCGGGCACCACCACCTTTGTGGCGATCAAGGATCAACAGATCGTCGGCACCGTCTCGTTGATCGAGGACTCCATGCTCGGTTTGCCCCTGGAAGAAGTGCATGGCAACGAGGTCGTCATGCAGCGCCTGGCCGGCGGCCGGCTGGCAGAGGTCGGCACCCTGGCGGTGGCTGCAGGTTACCGGGGCAAAGGGGTGCCCTTGATGCTCTACAACGCGATGTTTCGCTGGGCCATGCATTTTCGCGGGGTACAGCGCTTGCTGATCGCCGTGCATCCGCGGGCGGGGGCGTTTTATCGCAATGTATTGTTCTTTTCGCCCATGGGCCGGGTGCAGCCCTACACCAAGCTAAACAATGCCCTGTCGCTGCCCTTGTGTCTGGATCTGGGCAACGCGCCGGCAATTTTCCAGCAGGCCTATGAGCGCCCTGCCCTGGGGTTTGCCGTCGAAGGTCAGCGCACGCATTTCTTCGATTTTTTCTGCCGCAGTGACTACGCCCATATCCGCCTGCCCGCTACCGGCAGCGTACGCCGCTGGGACGCACAAGAAGTGCTGACCCATATGGCGCGCTGTGGCGTGCACGGCCGAAACCTGTCGCCACGGGTTCAGCGAGCACTGGCCCTGGCGTAAGCACGTTCAAACGTCATTTCATGGAGGAAGCAGTATGGACAGCGGATTGCTGCGCGCGATATTCAGGGAAATAACGATCAAGCAACCGTTCGAGCGCATACCCGAACCGGCCCTGGTCATGGAAGAACAACAGAGTGTGGCGTCTTATGCCGACAGTGCCGCCCAGGGCCAGGCCTTGTCCGGCACCCACCTTTATCACTGTGCGCAGATGTGCGCGCTGATCAAGCCCGGCGACGTGGTGCTGGACATCGGCTGCGGCCCGGCGGCCCTGTTGCTGCAAGTCGCACGGCTCAACCCACGGGCCGAGTTCATTGGCATGGACCTGTCGCAGTCGATGCTGGAAGTGGCGCGCGAAGCGTGTCATCAGCAAGGCATCGACAACGTGCAACTGGTTGAAGATGACATGACCCGGCTCAGCATGATCGCTGACCGCAGCGTGGATGTAGTGATCTCGTCGATGGCCCTGCATCACCTGGAAAACCTTGGCCAGTTGGAAGGTACTTTTCGCAATATCTCCCGGGTACTGCGCAACGACCGGGCGATTTACCTGAATGACTTTGGGCGCCTGAAAACCATCGAGTCCGTCGACTATTTTGTCCAGCGTGCCAGCGACGGTGCGGACGCGGAAACTCTGCTGGACTATCGCAATTCACTGCTCGCGGCGTTCTCGCTGGAAGAGTTCCAGACCCTGGCCGCCAGTTACCTGGGCCCGTGTGCCAAGGTCTACAGCACCGCGTTCAGCCCGTTGATGATGGTGATTCGCACGCCCAAGCGGCGCTGCGTGAAGGTGATGAAACCCGAATTCCGCCGCCGCTACACTGCGCTGCCCGCCAGTCGCCAGGCGGATGTGAACCAGTTGCGCCTGTTCCTGCGCCTGGGAGGCCTGGCCAGTGCCTTTTGAACCCGCCCACCTGACACTTGCCCAGCAGCAATGGCGCGAGGTGCTCGGTGACGCGGGTGTGCGCGTCGACCCGGCAAGCATCGAGCGTTTCGCGCAAGACACCATGTGCTCCCCCGCATATGCCCGCGTGGTGATTGCGCCACGCTCAACCGAGCACGTCTCGGCGTGCATGGTGATCGCGCGGCGCTATGGGGTTGCCGTGCATCCGATCAGCACCGGGCACAACTGGGGTTATGGCAGCGCCTCGACCAGCGACGCCCGCTGTGTGCTGATGGATTTATCCGGGATGAACCGGATTCTGGGGTTCGATGAGGAGCTGTCGGTGGTGACCCTGGAGCCTGGGGTGACCCAGGGCGATCTGGCCCGTTATCTACAAGAGCACAACTTGCCCTGGCTGACACCCGTGACCGGTGCCGGCCCGACCTGCAGCGTGCTGGGCAATGCACTGGAGCGCGGTTTTGGCATCACCCCCCACACCGACCACTTTCAGGCGGTACTCGGCATCGAGGCGGTGCTGGCCGACGGTACGCTGTACCGCTCGCCCATGGCCCTGGGGGTCACCGCGCCCTGCTTCAAATGGGGTGTGGGGCCGTACCTGGACGGGCTGTTCAGCCAGAGCGGGCTGGGGGTGGTGACGCAGATGTCGATTGCCCTGGTGCGCAAGCCCGAGGTTATCCAGCCGTTTTATTTCTGGGTGGATGAAGAGCAAGGGCTGGAAGCCGCGTTGGCAGGTATCAAGCGCATGCTGGATCTGGCCCCTGGGCAGATTGGTGGTATCAACCTGATGAACCGTACGCGGCTGTTGACCATGGCCAGCGAAGACACTCAGGTGGTGGGCATGAATGAAGAGCAGCAACGGGCCGCCGCCGATGCCCTGGGCCTGCCCGCGTGGATGGGTGTCGGTTCGATCTATTGCCAGAAAGCCCAGCACGCTCCGCTCAAACACATGATCAGCCGTGAACTTGAGGCTTTCGCCAGCAAATCGATGTTCAAGACCCGTGGTCAGTTGACCACCGCCCGACGCTTGCTGGGCCATCTGCCCGGCGGCTGGTCCCAGCGCTGGCAACGGACCCTGGGCAAGATGCTGCAAGGCATCGACTTGATGGAAGGCCACCCCAGCGAAGTGGCCCTGCCGTTGGCCTACACCGCCGGCGCCAAGCCGCTGCCCGCTGCGCCCCTGAACCCGGCGCGGGATAACTGCGGGCTGATCTGGTACGCGCCGATCCTGCCGCTGAAAATCCAGGAAGTCGCCGATTTTGTGCACGCCATGGAGCGTCGGTGTCGCCAGCAGCAAATGCCTTGCCCGGTGACGCTGACCAGCCTGTCGAGCCGTGCCATCGATTGCACCGTGCCGCTGCTGTTCGACCGTTCGGATGCCCAGGCATCGAACCGCGCCCATGAGTGCTATCACCAGCTGTTCGCCCAAGGCAAGGCACAGGGCGTACTGCCGTATCGCGTGCCCACTCGCTTCATGCACCTGCTGACCGACGCCCAGGGGCCTGCCTGGCAGCTCGGGGCGCGGATCAAGGCAGCATTGGATCCGGACAACCTGCTTTCACCCGGGCGCTACTGCGCCACAAACCCAACGCCTGACCAGGCCATGACCGCGTCGGTGGTATCGAGATGAGTGAAGATCGCAAGGACCTGATTGACCAGGGCCGCCTGCCCACCCGCAATCTGGGCGAGTGCCTGGCCGTTGACCAGGTAGCGCTGGCAACGGCCCTTGGCGCGCAGTTGGAACCGTCCCTGGCGCAAACACTTTACAGCGCAGCCGAGGCCGGCCAGGCCCTGGGCATTTCCAAGAAAGTCGCCGCCCTGGGCCTTGCACTGGGGCAGTGGCTGGAAAGCGCCGCCCTGCCCCTGCGCGGGCACACCTGGGGCCTGCTGCTGGAGCATCCGTCGGACACCGTGCGCAGTTGGGCGGCTTTCGCCAACGCCTACTGCCAACGCAACAGCGAACTGGAACAGGCTTTGCTGAGCCAGTTCCAGTTCGCCACCGACGCGCATTTTGGCGTGCGCGAATGGGCCTGGATTGCCTTGCGACCGCTGCTGGCCCAGGACCTGACGCACGCGCTGGAACTGCTACGCCGCCATGCCCACAGCGATGACCCGCTGATCCGCCGGTTCTGCGTTGAAATCCTGCGCCCGCGTGGGGTCTGGTGCGAGCACATCGCCCCGCTCAAAGCCGAGCCGCAGATGGCCGAACCCTTGCTGATTGCCATGCTCGATGAAGCCGACAAATACGCCCAGGACTCGGTCGCCAACTGGATCAACGACGCCAGCAAGACCCGGCCGGATTGGGTCCGGCAGTTGTTCGAGCGCCACCCACCCAGCGGCAAAGCCGCCACCAGGATTTTTACCCGGGCTACCCGCAGCCTTTCTCAATAGACGTGAACAGGAGTCACAAATGTCGCTCAAGGAAAAGCTACAAACCGTCAAGGACCAGATGGCCCAGTTGCCTGCCGAAGTCCTGCACAAGTTCCAGGCATCGCTACAGACGCTGCTCGACAGCCATTTGGGCGACAAGGCCCTGAAGGCCAACGACAAGGCGCCCCTGGCGGTGCTCAAGGATGCTGACGAGCAGGATGTGGACCTGCGTCAGTTGCTGGATAAAGGCCCATTGGTGCTGGTGTTCTACCGAGGCCTGTGGTGCCCCTTCTGCGGCCAGGCATTGACCGCCTACCAACAGATGGTCGCAGACCTGGCCGCCTCCGGCGCCACCCTGGTGGCGGTGTCGGCCCAGACCCCGGAGTTCTCGCGCAAGACCCGCGAAGCCCTCGGCGTCAAATACCTGTTGCTCAGCGATACCGATAACCAGCTGGCGCGCCAGTACGGCATCGTGTTCAAGCTCGAAGACGAGCTGGATGAGGTCTACCGCTCCCTGGGTGCCGACCTCAAGCTATTCAACGGCTCCGACGCCCTGACCTTGCCCATGGCCAGCGCCTTTGTGATCGGCCAGGACGGGCTGATCCGCGCTGCCTTCGTCAACGTGGACTACTCGCAACGGGTAGAGCCACAGCAATTGATCACGGCCGCCAGCCGCGCATAACCGGCAACCCTCGCCGAAGGCAGCCACGCCTTTGGCGAACCCACTTGTTCAGGGACTGACGACATGAAACGAATCGCAATCATGGGGGCCGGTGTAGCCGGTCACCTGGCCGCGCTGTACTTCAAAAAAAGGTTACCGGGTGTCGAAGTCATCCTGATCGGGCGCCCGGACCGCAAGCGCCCGATCGTCGGCGAGTCCACGGTCGAGTTGACCACCCACTTCTTCAAGGGCCTGGGGCTGGGGCGCCTGCTGGAAGAAAAGCACTACCACAAGTACGGCCTGACCTATTACCTGAAGCTGCGCAACAACCCCGAGTGCCGCAACTACGTGGTGCACGAGGCACCGGGCGTGATCCGCATGCCGGCCTACAACCTCAACCGCTTCAGCTTCGACAAGGACCTGCGCAAGATTGTCGGTGATCACCAGGTCCACATGATTGAGGCCGATGTGAGCGCCGTCGACCTCAATGCCGGTGAGCACGCCACCCACCTGCTGACCCTGCGCAGCGCCGCCGATGAGCAACAGCAACTGACCGCCGATTGGGTAGTGGACGCCACCGGCCGCAATCGCTTCATGGCGAAAAAGCTCAAGCTGCACAAAGAGGCGACGTACCAGCGCAGTACCTTCTGGCTCAGGCTCAAGGACTTCGACCGCAGCATCTTGTCCAGCATCACCGCGCACAAGGACAAGCATCACTGCTACGACCCGTACTACGTGACCCATCATTTTTATGGCAAGGGCTACTGGATCTGGATGATCCCGATGCGCAGCGATGATGGCAACGAGATGATCAGCATCGGCATCACCTACCGGCCGGACATGATCGAGCAGAAAATCAGCACCCTGGAGGCCTTCAAGGAAAAGGTCATGGCCGACCATCCGGTGATTACCGAGTTGATCGAGTCGGGCCAGCTGGTCGATACCCAGGCCATGCACAACTACATGTACGAGGCGCGGCAATACTACTCGACCGAGGGTTGGTTCCTGCTGGGCGACGCGGCCTTTACCTTCGACCCGGCCAACAGCGCCGGGCTGGCCTATGTGGCGCAGCAGATCCCGCAAGTCGCGGCGATGATCGAGAAGGATATCCATGGCAGCCTGACCCCCGCCTACGTCAACTGCCTGGAATCGCACATCCAGGCGCAACTGGCCCTACAGGACACCTGGAGCAAGTGGTACGAGGTGATGGACGACCCGTTCATGATGGGCTGGACCCTGCTGTTCGCCAACATGGCGTACTTCCATGTGGTGTTGCCGATGTACATGACCGGGGATTTTCTCGATGGTCATCAGGCCCAGCAATTTGCCGACCTGCTGCCGCGCTACACCCGCGAGATGCAACCCTCGCCCCTGCCGTTTGCCTGCCTGCTGCAAGAGATCCGCCGCTCCAACCCGGGCTTGAGCCCGACGATGATGCCCAACCTCTATTCGCGCACCATCAACTTCGACCTGTACAAGGCCGACAACCGCGCACGGCCGATCTACGCGTCCAACTATTACCTGCGCTCGGCCTTGCTACGGGTGCGGCTGATGAAAATGGTCAAGTGGTCGCTGTCTACGCGCCACCTCACGTTGTTGCTGCGCCATGGCTGTGGCGCCGTGCAGGACCTGGCGCGGGCTGCGGTCCTGCGCCTGCGCCCTTCGCTGTTCTACAAATATGGCGAGTCGCCGGAGTTGCTCAAGTCGCCGTTTGGCAAGGACGGTGGCTTCCTCGACCTGGTACGTCGCGCATGAACGGCATGGCGCAGGTCCGCACAGACCTGCTGGAACTGAGTGCCGTGCAACTGGCGTGGTTGATCCGTGGCAAGCAGATCTCCCCGGTGGAGCTGATCGAGCAATGCATTGCGCGCCTGGAGCAGGTCCAGCCGTTATGCAATGCCATGGCAGTCGACCTGTTCGACGACGCCCGCGCCGCAGCACGCCGGGCCGAAGAGGATGTGCTCAAGGGGCGGCCATTGGGACGCCTGCACGGTGTGCCCTTCTCCATGAAAGAAGGCCTGGGCCTTGCGGGGTACCCCAAGACCTGCGGCTCACGCCTGCGCAGCAACAGCCGCGCCCGCAGCACCGCCACGGTCGCCACGCGGCTGCTGGCGGCCGGCGCCATCCCCCTGGCCCTGGGCAATCAGGCCGAGATGGCGTTGTGGCCCGAGACGGACAACCTGGTGTATGGCCGCACGCTCAACCCCTACGACCCCTCACGCACCGCCGGTGGCAGCAGCGGTGGCGACTCTGTGATGGTCGCCAGCGGTTGCGTGCCCTTTGCCCTGGGCACCGACGGCGGCGGCTCGATCCGCATCCCGGCGGCGTTCAATGGGATCTTTGGCTTGAAGCCGTCGCGGGGGCTGGTGCCGCTGAGCGGGCATCTGCCGCTGGATGAGCAGCGTGTGTCACTGCCGGTGTCCCAAGCCGTTGCCAGCCACTTTGCAGCGGGCCCCCTGTGCCGGTACGCAGAGGACCTGGGCGCAGTGCTGGAGGTCATCGCCGGCAGCGACGGCATCGACCGCAATATCCATTCGAGCTACCAGCAACCGGCCCAGGCGACACCGCTCAAGCGTGTATTCGTCTGCCTGCCGGCCCCTCTCAAATGGGGCACGCCACTCTCGGCCGCCGTGACTGGCGGGGTGATCGAGACCGGCCAGCGTTATGCGGACCAGGGTGTGGAGGTGCAAGCCTGGAATGAAGGCTGTTTGACCAACGCCTTTTTTATCTGGCTGGCCGTCCTCAAGTGCGAGACCCGCATTCACCTGGCCGATTACCTCGGGGATGGGCAGCCACTGAATTATCCACGGGCGTTTTTTGCAGCCCTGGCGGGCAAGCCGCAGTTCTCCCGGGGGCCACTGCTTGCCAGCTTGATGGACAGCTGCGGCGATCGGCTGGGCAACCCGGGGCTCGCGCGGTTCCTCAAGCAGCGTGATCACTTGCAGCAGGCCCTGGCCGGGCTGTTCGACGGCCAGAGCATTCTGGTGTTGCCGGCCACCCCGAGCGTGGCGCCGGCCCATGGCAGCGCCCTGAAGCACCCGTTCGATATCGGCTATTGCGCGCTGTTCAATGTTCTCGGTTTTCCGGCCCTGTGCGTGCCCATCGGGCGCCTCGACCAGGGCTGCCCGGTGGCCGTGCAACTGGTGGCCGGGCTGGGCCAGGACGCGTTGTTACTGGAAGCCGCGCGCTTTCTGGAAATGGAATTGGGCGGTTGGCGCAAGCCTGCGCTCTAACACTTCAAGCACTAGGACACCCCATGCAAACCAACACCAGCGCTATCACGCTCCAACCCCCTGCGCCTGCGGGCGGACAATCGGCCGTGGGTTCCCAGGCCGAGCACTTGACCCTGTTGTTCCTGATCCAACTGATCGTGATTTTCAGCGCCAGCCGCCTGATCTCCTGGCTCAGCACCCGCTGCCTGGGGCAAACCCCGGTGGCCGGGGAGATTCTCGCCGGGCTGGTCCTGGGCCCGAGCCTGCTGGGGTATTTTTTCCCGGAGCTGCTGAGCAGCATTTTTGTGCCGCAAACCTCCACCGCCTTTGTCGCCACGGCCCAGGTCGGCCTGATTCTGCTGATGTTCCAGGTGGGCCTGGAATTTGAGTTCGGTGCCCACCTCAAGGGGCGTAAGCGCTCGATCATGGCCATCAGCTTGGGTGGCCTGCTGGTGCCGTTTGTCAGTGGCTTCCTGGTGGCCGAGTATTTCTGGCAACAGATCGTCGGCGACAAGCCGCCACTGCTGGCCTTCCAACTGTTTTTTGCCACGGCGTTGTCGATCACGGCCCTGCCGATCCTCGGGCGGATCTTCATGGAACTGGGGCTGTCCCGCTCCCGCGTGGCCACCCTGACGATTGGCGCGGCGGCCATCGATGATGTGTGCGGCTGGCTGATCCTCGGTGGGGTGACGTCGATCATCGCGTCCAACTTCAGCGTGTGGGCGTCACTGGGCAGGATCCTCGCGCTGGCGGTGTTTATCGTGTTGGTGCTGTGGGTGGTGCGGCCCTTGGTGCTGCGCTGGATCATCGGCGACCTGGAGCGCAAACCACTGTCGGCCCAGGGCATATCCCTGATGCTGATCGTGCTGTTTGGCAGTGCGGTGATTACCAACCTGATCGGCGTGTTTTCGATCATTGGTGGTTTTATCATCGGCGTCGCCCTGCACACCCACCGGCCCTTTGTCACACAGTGGAATGCCAAGGTCAGCGGCCTGGTCAATGCGTTTTTCCTGCCAGTGTTCTTTGCCTACACCGGCCTGCGCACCGACATCGGCTCGCTCAACGGCGACACGGCGCTGCTCAATTGCTTTTTGGTGTGCCTGGTAGCGTTCGCCAGCAAATTTTTCGGCGCCTATGGCGCCAGCCGCTGGCTGGGCGAGACACCGCGCAACAGCGCGCTGATCGGCGTGTGCATGAACACCCGGGCGCTGATGGAATTGGTGGTGCTTAACGTGGGCTATGACCTGGGTGTTTTGCCCAAGGAGTACTTCACCATGCTGGTGATCATGGCCATTATCAGCACCTTTATCGCCTCGCCGCTGATCCGCCTGCTGACGAGTGAGGAGCGACGGGTGCCGGTGGGCCAGCCTGCGGTGAAATAAGAGACCAGACACCCCGCGTTATCGTTAACGATTTTCGCCAGCCTCTTTTGTAGAAGCTGGCTTGCCAGCGAAAAACTCAAGCACGCCGAGGTTCTTCAGGTTTCCCGCGTTATCGTTGACGTTTTTCGCCGGCAAGCCGGCTCCTACAGGAGGTGGGGCTATTTGCCTTCGGTCAGCGCGTTGTAGCTGGTGAACAGGTTGCGATAGTCAGGAATGTGGTTGGAGAACAAGGTCCCCAGACCTTCGATATCGTTGCGCCAGTCGCGGTGCAGTTCACAGGCCAGGCCAAACCAGGTCATCAACTGCGCGCCATTGGCCGACATACGGTTCCAGGCCGATTGCTGGGTCAGCTCGTTGAAGGTGCCGGAGGCATCGGTCACCACAAATACTTCATAGCCTTCGGCCAGGGCCGACAGTGCCGGGAACGCTACGCACACCTCGGTTACCACGCCAGCGATGATCAGTTGCTTCTTGCCAGTGGCCTTGATGGCCTTGACGAAGTCTTCGTTGTCCCAGGCGTTGATCTGACCAGGGCGGGCGATGTACGGCGCGTCCGGGAACAGGGCCTTGAGCTCGGGCACCAGCGGGCCGTTGGGGCCGGTTTCGAAGCTGGTGGTGAGGATGGTCGGCAGCTTGAAGTATTTGGCCAGGTCAGCCAGGGCCAGAACGTTGTTCTTGAACTTGTCGGGTTCGATATCGCGGACCAGTGACAGCAAGCCAGCCTGATGGTCAACCAGCAGGACAGCTGCGTTGTCTTTGTCCAAGCGAACGTAGGGTTTAGACATCTTGATGCTCCTGGTAAAAAGGCGCGTCCCGAAATGGGCCGCACCGGGGAAGGTCAGCCGTATTTACTTGCGCTGGGAGTCTAGCTCTTCGTGGTTATTTGCCACTTCCTGCGCCTTGATGTAGCTCTCGATCAGCAATTGATAGTGCGGCATCGCCTGGGTATAGACGTTCGCCCACTCCTGGGCATCCGGACGGTTCCACGAGCCTTGCAGCTCCGACAGCGTGCCCATGATGTCGATCGGCACCACGCCGGCCTGGGCCAGGCGTGCGACAGTCAGGTCGGTGGCCAGTTTCGAGTGGTTGCCCGAGGCGTCGACCACGGCGAATACCTTGTAGCCTTCATGCACTGCGGCAATGGACGGGAACGCCAGGCACACGCTGGTCAGGGTGCCGGCAATCACCAGGGTCTTCTTGCCGGTGGCTTTGACGGCGGCATGGAATTCAGGGTTGTCCCAGGCGTTGATCTCGCCACGGCGGGCAACGTATTGGGCGTGGGGCGCCGATTCATGGATTTCCGGGATCAGCGGGCCATTCGGTCCCTGAGGCACCGAAGCAGTGGTGATCACCGGGATTTTCAACAGCGTCGCCGCCTTGGCCAAGGCAATGGCGTTGGCGCGCAATTGAGGAACATCAATGTCCTTGACGATCTGGAACAGGCCACTCTGGTGGTCGATCAGCAACATGGCGGTGTCGGTGGGATCAATCGTCGGCTTCTGACCATTAAAGTTTGCAGCGTTACCTGAAGCGCTCATTTGCATATCCTCTTGCGTGGATGAACCTCCCTGGTGTCATTGCCTGCCAAATTCCCGGCAAGCTCTGCACGTCCTGTGCAGATACGAATGGGTTGTGACTCGACAGATCAGTTCGCTACCGGGGCCTCTGGCTTCAAAGCGCCTGACCACAGCTGACAATTCCAACAATGGAACGCCCCCGCCCGCTGCCGTCTTCACCGCACATCGGCAGCCGGGAAGAAACAGCCGCTCCACCTTAGTCATCACGCTAGGTATCCGGTAGTGGTTGAATTAAACTTCAGAATCTCAAAAATGGAACGATCCCCATGTTCGACCTCAATGAACTCTTCCTCTACGCCAAGGTGGTTGAGCATGGTGGTTTCGCGGCGGCCGGTCGGGCGCTGAACATGCCCAAGTCGACCCTGAGCCGCCGGGTCAGCCAGCTAGAAGCGCGGCTGGGGGCACGCCTGATCCAGCGCTCCACCCGTCAGTTCCAAGTGACCGACATTGGCCTGGCCTACTACCGCCACTGCGTGGCGATGACCGCCGAAGCCGAGTCCGCCGAAGACCTGATCGCCTTCAACAAAGCAGAGCCGCGTGGGGTGATTCGCCTGAGCTGCACCACCGCACTGCTCAATTACTGGGTGGCGCCGATGTTGGGCCAGTTCATGGCCCAGTGCCCCAGCGTCGAACTCAACGTGAAGAGCTTCAACCGTAAGGTGGATGTGATCAGCGAGGGCTATGACATTGCGCTGAACCTGTGCTTTCCCCCCCTGGAAAGCAGTGACCTGGTGATGAAGTTGCTCGCCAGGAGTTCCCAGGTACTGGTGGCAAGCCCAGGTTTTTTGCAGGAGCGCCCACTGCCGCAACACCCCACTGACTTATCAGGGCTGCCGACCATCAGTTGGGGCAACCCGATGCTGCAGTACGTGTGGGCGCTGACCGGCCCAGAAGGTGTGACGGCTGAGATCAGCCACGTGCCCAGGCTGATCAGCGATGACATGCCCACCTTGAAGAGCGCGGTGCTGCTGGGCGTTGGGATCGCCAACCTGCCGCTGGCGGTGGTCGAGGATGAGTTAAAACAGGGCCTGCTGGTCCACGTGCTCGCGCAATGGCAACCCACCGAAGGCGTGATCAGCGCCGTCTTCCCTTCACGGCGGGGGCTGCTGCCTTCAGTACGGACCTTGATCGACTTCCTGGCCCAGGCGTTTGAGGCACAACAACAAAGCCAGGCGCACGAACGAACACTAGCAGCCGTCACCCCTCTGAATGGTCCGCCCGCCGATCCCCCCAGGAAGATCGCCCCGAATGGCTGATACCCGTGCTGGACACACTTCTGACGAATAGAATTTTCTGCATGACAGGTGATATATGGCGGTCCCTCAGAACAAACAAGAACTGCTTGATGCCATCAATACCCAGTACGAAAAACTGCTCAGCGTCATCCAGCAGGTGCCGACGCAACGGGTCAACGAATGCAGCCTGGAGGGGCATGCCAAGGGGACGCAGATGAGCGTCGCCAACCTGCTCGCGTACCTGGTGGGCTGGAACGAATTGGTGCTCAAGTGGCTGGACGCAGACGCCGCTGGCAACGCCATAGACTTCCCGGAAACCGGCTTCAAGTGGAACCAGTTGGGCCAGCTTGCGCAGAAGTTTTACCGCGACTACGAGGGCATCGCTTTTGAGCCACTGCTTGATCGACTCGACACAGCAAAGCAGCGCATCGTCTCCATCATCCAGAGCCGCGACAATACCGAGCTTTATGAATGCCCGTGGTACGAGCACTGGACGATGGGGCGGATGATCCAGTTCAACACCGCGTCTACTTATGAGAATGCACGCGGGCGCTTGCGAAAATGGCTGAAAGCACAAGGCCCACCTCCTGAATCTGCATAAGGACGGTAATTCGTGGCCACGGCGGCAATGCCTGGTGGCCGTCGAAGCTCAGCAGTGCGACGGGGTCCTAGTGCTCACCCACGACCCTGAATGGGTGTACGCCACACCCCGCCCTGCGCGGCTCGGCTAGAACCACCACTCCTCAGCCCGGACCACCCGGCAGAACGGCCCGTCGAGCGTGGCATTGTGGTGCGCGACGATGTCCTGGGCGTTGATCTCTGGCGTGTCTGAACAGCTATGGCCGTCGGCGATGAGTACGGCGTCAAAACCAAGATCGCGTGCTGCACGGCAGGTGCTGTCGACGCAGTATTGAGTTTTCAGCCCAGTGATCACCACGCCCGTAGCACCGCAGGCGCGCAAATTGTCCGCCAGGCCAGTTGATGCAAAGGCGTTGGGGCGCTGTTTATCGAACACCGTTTCATCACCCAGCAGCTTCAATTCCTGCACGACTTCGGTCAACGGGCTACCGGGTTCGATGGCTGAACCCACCGGCCCGGTGTGGCGAGCGAGAAAAACCGGCGCGCCCGCGTTGCGCGCCTTGTCCATCAAGGCGTTCACCGTGTCCAGCAGCGCTTCGCAGCGCCATGGCTTTTGCGGGCCGTGAACCAACCCCACTTGCATATCGAGTACTAAAAGGGCGTACATAGGTGCATCTCCTTGCGTGTGAACCAGCGACACAAGGGCATGAAAAAAGGCCCTGTCCATCGCTGGCGGGCCTTTGAAGTTCGTTGGCTATTGGCTCACGACACCTCGCACGCTCCGCCTTCAGCGGTGGTGGTGGTCGTGGTCGAGGTCAGGCAATAGTCGGTCATGGGTCGACACTAGCACAGATCCTCTCGGGATCGTGTGCACAAACCTGGATCACTTGAGCCAATCGAAGCGCCACCGTCGCCGCCTGCTCGGCAGTGGCGATGTTGGTAAAGCCCAGTACCAACCCGTGCCTGGGCTTGGCCTCCAGGTACCACTGTGACAGTGGCTCGACGGCGATACCAATGGCCCGGGCACGTTGGGCCAGTTCAACATCATCGCCGTCGCGCAGGCCTGCAATCAGGTGCATACCGCCGGCCTGGGGGTTGATCGACAGGCGTTCGCCAAACTGTTGCTGCAGCGCCGCGACCAGCCACTGGCGGCGGCGGGCGTAAAGGGTGCGCATTTTTTTCAGGTGCCGTGCAAAGTGCCCCTCGTAGAGGAATGCGCTGACGGTCGCCTGGAGGAGCTGCGGGCAGTGGTTATGCAAACGATCCGCCTGACGGGCGAAGGCGTCACTCTGCGCGGGCGGCACCACCAGATAGGCCAGGCGCAGGCCCGGAAACAACACCTTGCTGAAGGTCCCGGTGTAGAGCACGCGGCCCTGCAGGTCAAGGCTCTTGAGCGCAGGCAAGGGCTTGCCCTGATAGCGGTACTCACTGTCGTAATCATCCTCGATGATCCAACTGCCCTGGCGATTGGCCCAGTCCAACAGCGCCAACCGACGCGGCAGTGACAGCGACACCCCCAGCGGGCTCTGGTGGGTCGGCGTGACCACAGCAAAGCGCGCATCCGGGCAGCGTGCAATGCCTTGGGCGACGTCCAGCCCCTGGTCATCCACGGCCACCGGCACCAACTGTGCGCCGGCTTCGAGTAACGCGTTGCGCGCCATGAAATAGCCGGGCTCTTCCAGCCAGCAGCGATCACCTGGGTGCATCAGCGTGTGGCTGATCAGGTCCAGGCAGGCGCGATAGCCCGCGCACACGAACACTTGCTCCGGGCGGCAGGTAATGCCCCGGGAAATCCCCAGGTAGCTGGCAATGGCCGCGCGCAAGAGTGCATGGCCGCGCGGGTCCGGGTACACCAGCCCCTCGAGGCCAGCCTGGCGCAGTTGACGGCCTGCCAGCCGGGTCCAGAGCTTACGGGGAAAGGCATCGAGTGCGGGCAGGCCCATCTGCAGCGCGAGCGGCAGCGCCCCGCAATGATTGGGTAGGTACTGCGCCGCAACAACCGGCGCATGAACGATGGACGACGAAACCGCCGCCAGCTGCGGGCTGACGATTGTCCCGGCGGCCCCCCGAGCAATCAGGTAACCCTCCCCGATCAGCAGTTGGTAAGCCGCCTCAACGGTGCCACGCGCCAGGTTCAATTGCGCCGCTAACGCGCGAACGGCAGGCACGCGGTCCCCGGGGCGCAAGCGGCCATCGGCGATGGATTCGCGAAATCGCTGGTAAAGCTGGCGATAGATCGGCGCGCTCTGGCTTCGGTCGAGCGGGAAGGAAGGAATCATGGCCTAGTCGTTTATGCACTTTTCGGCCCTGTAGCTTAAGTCATCGTGGCTTTAAGGTCAGCCATCACTCTACGGCGCACAACATATGGCTTATACACTCCGACATCTCACCGACCAACAGGGCTTCGAGGCCAGCTTCGACCTTATGCGCATACTGCGGCCCCATATCGCCGACCCGGCCAACTATGTGGCGCAACTGCTGCGCCAAACCGCACAAGGCTACCGTTTATTGGCCGCGTGGGACGCTGGGCGGGTGGTCGGCCTGGCCGGTTACCGCACCTTGGAAAACCTGCTCTACGGGTGTTTTATCTACGTCGATGATCTGGTGGTGCACCCAGACCTGCAGCGCAGCGGCCTGGGCGCACGGCTGCTGGACGCCGTTCGCGCAGAGGCCGTGCAGCACGATTGCGCCCATTTCGTGCTGGACACCGGGCTGCATATGCCGCTGGCCCAGCGTTTTTACTTTCGCCAAGGCCTGCTGGCCCACGGCATGCACTTCACCCAAAGTCTTCAGACAGAGAATCGGCCATGAACAGTGTTCTATTGATCAACGCCAGCCCCAATGGCCAGGTTTCCCATGCCAACCAATTGGCGTTGGAGTTGGTGAATACCCTGCGCCAGCAGCACCCCAGGCTCGAACTGGTGGAGCGCGACCTGGGCACTCACCCGCTGCCGCCACTGGGCATGGACTACGCCCGTGGGCTGGCGACTACCACGCCGTTCGATGCACCGGTATTCGCGGTTTCCGAAGCGCTGATCCGCGAACTGGAGCGCTGCGACATCCTGCTCATTGCCACCCCGATGCACAACTTCACGCTGCCCGCTGCGCTCAAACTGTGGATCGACTACGTGCTGCGCATCCATCGCACGTTCAGTTCAGGGCCCGAAGGCAAGACCGGCCTGCTGAGCAACCGCCCAGTGTATGTACTGGTCGGCTCCGGCGGTTTTCACCAGGGCGAAAAGGCACGGCAACCGGACTTTCTGACGCCCTACCTGCTCCAGGTACTGGGCACGCTCGGGTTGCTCGACCTGCACTTCACCTACCTCCAGGGCCTGGTGTTCGGTGAAGAGAGGGTTCAGGCCACGGTCCAGGACAGCCGTGCGCGACTGGCCCTGGAGCCGCTATTCAACTCGCTCGTCAAAGCACTCCGGGCACCACCAGGGTCAACCACGCAACACACGGCCCCACAAGGGCAATGACCGCGCTGTAGATCAACAGGCTGCGCAACACCTTTTCACGCTCCTGCGCCGGTGTATTGGCAACCACCAGTGCGCCATTGGTGGAGAACGCGACCGGTGCCAGCGACAGGCGCGCGCTGCGCAAACCACCGAAGACGACGAAGACCACCAGCACCACAATCGACAGAATTTCATTACTCATTGCTATCTGACTCCCCGCAGTCGGACGGTCCCGCAGGTACCGTCCTTGTTATTGTTTTTTCGGGATGTGGCGAGGGGGCTTGTCCCCGCTGGGCTGCATAGCAGCCCCAAAACCAGCCACCTCGGTGTATCTGGCAGACCGTGGTGAGGCGATTGGGGCGGCTTCGCCACCCAGCGCGGGGCAAGCCCGCTCGCCACAGAAAGCCAGCTGTTCGCCCCCCCTGTGGCGAGGGGGCTTGTCCCCCGCTGGGCTGCAACGCAGCCCCAAAACCAGCCACCTCGGTGTATCTGGCAGACCGTGGTGAAGCGATTGGGGCGGCTTCGCCACCCAGCGCGGGGCAAGCCCGCTCGCCACAGAAAGCCAGCTGTTCGCCCCTCCTGTGGCGAGGGGGCTTGCACCCCCGCTGGGCTGCATAGCAGCCCCAAAACCAGCCACCTCGGTGTAGCTGGCAGACCGTGGTGAAGCGATTGGGGCGGCTTCGCCACCCAGCGCGGGCGATGCGGCGTTCCGACAAGCCCGCTCACCACGAAAAGCCAGCTGTTCACCCCCCTGTTCACGGGGGGGCATGGCGAAGCTCGCGCTGTGATCTGCCACGACCATGTCGCAACTCATCACCAGGCCCACTGCGCGCAGTTGGGTGTCGCGATCCTGCCGTGGGAGGGTGCTGGCATGACACGGTGGTCGAGAGCAACGCGGTACAGAAGGTCAAGGCAACCATCATTGAGCTGTTCGAGGCGTTCGGGCGCCAGCCGGGGTGGGCGGACGGGCAGTGACAAGAGGCTGGGGCTCGATGCGGGCGAATAAACGGTACCATTGCCGCGCCTGGCCCACTGATCGGTTCAAATGAAGGAACAGAAGATATGATCGAAACCCGCCTGCTGCGCCAGTTCATTGCCGTGGCTGAAGAGCTGCACTTTCATAAGGCGGCGATCCGCCTGCACATGGCTCAACCGCCGCTGAGCCAGGCCATCAACCGCCTGGAGGGCAAGCTGGGGTTCAGTCTGTTCAACCGCAGCAAACGCGGGGTAAAACTGACCCCGGCCGGTGACGCGTTCCTGCACGCCGCCTATAGCACCCTCAAGGAACTGGAGCTGGGCATCGAACACGCTCGCCAGGTGTCCGAAGGGATCGCGGGCAAGCTGACAGTGACCGCCGTGTCGATCAGCTACTACGAGTCGCTGCTCAATAGCCTGCGGCGGTTCCGCGAACACTTCCCCAAGGTGCAATTGATCATCAAGGAGATGCCCTCCTCCAGCCAGGCCAAGGCGATTGTGGCGGGAGAAGCGGACATTGCCTTCATGCGCAAATTGCCGATTTCGGCGCAAAACGTCGAGTCGCGCCTATTGCTGGATGAAGAGATCGTGATGGCGCTGCCTGCCCACCACCCCAAGGCGGATGCTGGCCAGATCGATTTGCGGCACTTTGCTGGCGAAGACTTCGTGTTCACCCCCCAAGCCCTGGGCACTGGCTATCACAGCCAACTTATCGCCCTGTGTGAAGCCGCCGGCTTTTACCCCAGGGTGGTACAGGAGGCCGCGCAGATCCATACCTTGATCGGCCTGGTGGCCTGTGGGTTCGGGGTCGCGTTGGTGCCTGAATCGATTGCCCACTCAATCATGCGCGACAAGGTCGTGTTTCGGCGGATCGGCCCCGTGGGCGCGCCCCCCAACCCGACCATCGGCCTGTATATGAGTTGGAACACCGACAACCCATCACCGTTGCTGGACAGTTTTATCGCCATGCTCGATTTCAATCCTGCCTCGGTGCCATCGACCTGGGGTTAGTCGTCGTCAAAGGTATCAGGCAGAGACTTTTATAGTATTTCCCAGCGGGCGAGCGGCGCCCCATCATCATCACAAGCCTTGCTCGCCCTCCTCCCGTCACTGAGTTCTTATGCCTGCCGTCATCTACATTTTTTCACTGTGTACCTTCACATTCGGCTTGTCCGAATTCGTCGTCGCCGGCCTGGTATCGGCAATCTCCCTCGACCTGCACGAGTCCATCTCGCAAGTGGGCTCGGCCATCGCGGCCTACGCCCTGGGTGCGGCCATCGGCGCCCCGGTCATCACCGCCATGCTGGCCACTTGGCGCGACAAAACCGTGTTGCTCCTGACCCTCGCCGTGCTGGCCACCGGCAGCGTAGTCATCAGCCTGGCGGCAGATATCGTGACCCTGCATGGCATACGCTTCGTTATCGGCCTGGCGCACGGTGTATTCATGGCCGTGGCCTCCAACGCCGCGGTCAAGCTGGTTGACCCGCTACGGGCCGGGCGTGCGCTATCACTGGTGTGGATTGGCCTGACCCTGTCGATCGCCTTTGGCGTGCCGATCGGTACCTTTTTCGGCAGCTACTGGTCATGGCGCATGGTATTCCTGGCAATCGGCGGCCTGGGCTTGATCAGCACCCTGGGCCTGATTCTGCTGATGCGCCAGCCACCCGCCGACGCACTGCACAAAGACCACGGCCTGAAACAAAGCCTCGCCGCCCTGCTGCAGCGCGAACTGTTGATGGCTGCCAGCATCGCAATGCTGGTGAGCGTGGCGACTTTCTCATTTTTTACCTTTGTGTCGCCGTTCCTGCTGGAGATCACCCGCGTTCAACCACAGGTGCTGAGTTTTGCGATGCTGGTGTTCGGTGTCTGCTCCATCCTTGGCAACGTGCTGGGCGGTTACCTCGCGGATGCATTCGACGCCGACCGATGCCTGCTCGGCGGGTTGAGCGCATTGATGTTCAACCTCTTGGGTTTGTATGTGTGGGGCGACTCGATCATCGCCACCTTGATGCTGGTGGGGCTGTTGGGGGTGGTGTTCTTTGCCATTGTGACCCTGTCGACCCTGCGCTTGCTGCGCCTGGCACACCAGCATATTCCCCAATCCAGTGCAGTGGCTTCAGGGCTCAATATTGCCGCGTTCAACCTCGGCACTGCGCTGGGTGGCATCGGGGCAGGCTGGGTGATCAGCCAGTTCGGGCTGGCCTATATACCCATTGCGGGTGCCGGCGCGGCGTTAGTAGCCATGGGCGTGCTTGGGCTGCAGATGAAGCCCACAGCAGCCATGGACGATTGAGCAACCCCTGCCACCCAACGGTTTTGTAGGAACTGGCTTGCCAGCGAAAAACTCAAGCTCGCCGCGTTCCTTCAGGTTGCCCGCGTTGTCGTTGACGATTTTCGCCGGCAAGCCGGCTCCTACAAGACGCTGCATTGATTGCATTGATGATGACTATCAAACCGACCGGCCTGTTTAATTGCCAACGCTGATTCCTATAATCGCCTCCACATTCTCCCCCGGCCTGGCTTCAGGCTGCATTCCCCCCGGATCTCAACACCATGCCAAGCGCCAGCCAGGCCCCTCGCAGCCTTCCCGAACATAATCAACAGAGTGTCAAACAGCAGTGGCTGGCGATTCTCTCGGTGGCCGTGGGTGCCTTTGCCCTGGTGACCAGTGAGTTCCTGCCGGTAGGCGTGCTCAATGATGTCGCCAGCGACCTGGGTATCACTGCCGGTCACGCCGGGCTGATGGTGACCCTGCCGGGCATCATGGCCGCCCTCGCCGCGCCTTTGCTGTCGGTCAGCATTGGCACCATGGACCGGCGCTATCTATTGATCGGCCTGACGCTGATCATGATCATCGCCAACTCGGTGGTGGCTTTTGCCAGCGACTTTGGCCTGCTGCTGTTGGGCCGCGTGCTGCTGGGTATCAGCATCGGCGGCTTCTGGGCGACCGCCATCGCTCTCAGCGGCCGGCTGGCGCCCAAGGGCGTGGGCGTCGCCCAGGCGACTTCGATCATCATGGTCGGCGTGACCCTCGCCACCGTCCTGGGCGTGCCCGTAGGCACCTGGCTGAGTGGCCTGATGGGCTGGCGCATGACCTTCCTGGTCACCGCGCTGATGGGCGTCCCGGTGCTCCTGGCGCAGATATTCCTGCTGCCGCGACTCAACCCTGAGAAAGCCATCCACATCCGTGACCTGCCCGCCTTGTTTATCAACCCCCAAGCGCGGGTCGGGTTGATCGCCGTATTGCTGATCGGCCTGGCGCACTTTGCCGCGTACACCTATGTCGCGCCGTTCTTCAAGCACAGTGCCGGCTTCGACGGGCCAACGATTGGCTCGTTGCTGTTGCTCTTCGGCGTGGCTGGGGTGGCGGGGAATATTTTTGCCGGCTTCGCCGCCAACCGCAGCGTACGTCACACCCTGTTGCTGGTGGCGCTGATGATCGGCACCAGCACCGCCCTGTTCCCCCACTTCGCCACCGGCATGACCGGCGCAGCCATGTTGATTGGGCTCTGGGGTTTTGCCTTCGGCGCCTTTCCGGCCTGCGCCAGTATCTGGATGTTTGTCGTGGCGCCCAAGGATGTCGAACGCGGCATGCCGCTCTTCGTCGCGCTGTTCCAGGTGATTATTGCGCTGGGCTCATTCTTCGGTGGGCGGATCGTCGACCAGTTGGGCAGCTCGGTGCTCCTGAGCCTCGCCACGGTGCTGGTGGGCTTCGGTTTTGTGACCGTGCTGGTGCTGGGGCGCAATATCAGCAACAGCCTCGCGGCCCAGCCCTGCTAGTGGGCTGAGCCCCCAAGCGTGGCTCTCCCGTCGGCAGGGGGAGCCTAGTCGATTTTACCAGACAGCCTGACTTTCGCTTTACCGATGGGAAACTCTTGCAGTCCCGCCCTCAATGCCAGGGAAACCCTGGTGTTTTGCGCGTCAACCTTCACTAGCAGGTCGATATCTTTTTGCGTGCCCAGCTTCTGGAAAAGATCAAAGATTTCCTTCTCATCGAAAGCGTCGATCCACACGCCATACCGGCTGGTACCGTTGCGCCAATAGAAGCCACAGAACTTGGGAATGGCCCTTTGTTCATAGCGATTATCCAGTAGAGCCTTTGCGAATATATTTTCTTGCTCGCCGTTGTAGGCGCTGAATGCAAAATCCAGCCATTCGCCCTCTTGCAGGACAACCACAGGTCTCCAGCTATATTTTTCCCGGTAGACGCTATAGGTTTGCGGCGCAGGATAGCCTTGCGCTTGGATTTTTTGCCGGATTTGCGAGCTGAAGGTCTTATAGGACGGATCATTGAGCATGCGGTCCGCATATCCGCCTTTAAACATGTACTGGGCGTTGCTGTAGGCGCTCTCCTTGGTCATCGTCGTGGCCTGCGCCTGAAAGACCCCGACCTCCTTCTGGTTTCCCGCCCCCCTCAGCCAGAGCACCACCCGACCCTGCGGCGCCAACCCAACGACAAAAGTGTTGTAGGTGTCTTTTTTACGGGTGTCCTGGTCGATAAAGCCCTCATCCAGGAGGCGCTTTATCTGGTCTTTGTCCAAGGCCCAGTTACCGGTATAGAACGTTCGCTCCACCAGCGAGTACCACGTAAATTCCAGCTGATAAGGCACACGCTTTTTTTCGATCGCGGTGGTCATCGTTCCACCGTGGTTGCCCCAACCGGTATTCTGCGTGCCCCAGATCGCGTCAAAACCGTAGGTAAAACCCTCAGCGATGATGGCGCCCCGGTAAACCTCCATAGGGTATTCCTGGGGTGCGGATACCGTTCCCGACCAGCTGTAAGTTTCAGCCACGTCGTTACTCTTGCAAGCCGTCAGGGAAAAACAGGACAAGACAGCAACCATCACTGTCATCAGGCTTTTTATTTTCACGCACCCCTACCTCGTCATTGCCCATCGCCAATCGCTGCAGTTCCTTCTCCCGGAATCAAGACCATGCTCTGGGGGGAAGACAATGTAATGCCCATTTCCTGAAGGCGCGCCAGCAGGATAAACAGCAAATCGCTGCGGGTACCGGACACCGAACGCGGGCTGTTGACGTAGCCGCTGACACCAATGATCAGGCCGTCCCTGGCCAAGTCCTTGAAGGTGACCGAAGGTGCGGGGGTGGCGAGAATCGCCTCATGCTCGGTAAACGACTGCATCAACAGTTCGCGAACTTTCAATACATCGGTGTCCAGCGGCAATGTGAGGGTGATACCCACCACGCCGAGCGCGTTGCCCATGGTGACGTTGCGCACGTTCTGCGATATGAACTGCGAGTTGGGCACGATCACCGTCGAGCGGTCGGACATCTGGATCTCGGTGGCCCTGACATTGATCCGCCGAATATCGCCCTCGACCCCACCCAGGCTGACCCAATCGCCGACTTTCACCGGCCGTTCGGTCAGCAGGATCAGCCCGGAGATGAAGTTCTGCACAATGGCCTGCAGGCCGAAGCCGATCCCCACCGACAAGGCACTGACGACCCAGGTCAGGCTGGTCAGGTTGATGCGCAAGGTCGACATCACCAGCAGACTCAACAACACAAAGCCCAGGTACCCCACCAGGGTGACCAGGGACGCACGCATGCCGGCGTCCATGTTGGTTTCCGGCAGCAGACGCTCGCTCAGCCAGCGCTTCAAGGTACGCACGGCGAACAAGCCGATGACAAACATCAGCAGCGCAGCGAGGATGTCCTGGGGAATGATATGCAGGTTGCCCAGCGTCTTGCTGGACTCGCCCAACTGGCTGAAACCCTGGAGCAACTCGCTGGGGCTGGAGCCCGCCGGCAAAAAGGCCGCCATCACTGCGGTGAGCAGCAACAACGTACGGCCGACGCCAGCCAGCACCGTACAAGCCTGGGCCTGGTGCCGTGGCGACAGCCCCAATGCGTTGGCCAGTGCCAGGCCGCTCGGCTGTTTGGGCGACAGCAAGGTTTCACAAACGTCGCCGTAAAAGGCGATCAGCAGGTAGGCCGTCGCCGCCACGACGCTGACCCACAGCAGCTTGACGGTCAGGAAGTACGCCAGGGACAGGTAGCCGGTAAACAACGCCAGGACAATCACCGCCACCCATATCGACGCGACAAAAGGCAGCATGCCGACGAGCCCGCCCGGGCGCTCCAGCGCAAGTTTTTTGCGCACGTGGCGCACGCGCAGCAACGCGGCGATAAAGATCAGCGCCGTGGTCAGCGCCGTCAGGCCATTGAGCGCCACGGTCAACGCCAGGCTGGCGCCCGTGACATTGTTGATCCGCTCTTCGGTGGCCACCAGCATCAAGGCCACCGCCAGAATCGCCGGGAAAGGCCCAAGCGCACTGGCAATCTCATCGGCAATGGCCGGCAACCGCCAGGACGGGCGCGGCAGCATCAGCAAGGCGCGTCCAAGGCCGGCAATAAACGCACAGAAGGTGGCCAGGGTGACCAGATGATCGGAAAGCCGGGCCAGGTTCTCGCTCAAGACGGCATTGCTTTCCAAGCCCCAGCGCATCAGCGAGACGGCGCCCATGATCGTCAGGATCGACGATAACCCCACTGCCACCGCCAACGTGCTGCGCCGCAAGCGACCCTCCGGCAGCCAGCGGATCATCGCCCAGGTCAGCAGATGCTCAAGCAGTCGCCTGCCGAAACTCCAGATCAGCACTGCCGCCAACAGCGTGCCGAAGAACGCCCAACGGCGCTCGGGGCTGGCCGCAGTCTTCAAGGCAACAAGGCCTTCGGCCTTTAGATTGTCCAGGCGTTGCAGGTCTTCCGGGGTCGGGCGGATCAGGGTCGACCAGAACGTGGGGCTGAAGGGAGTATCGGTACGTGAAGTGACCTGGGAATTAAACAGATTGCGCCGCAGGTTGACGATCTGCGCAGCGAGCTCGCGGCTCGTCTGGCTCAGTTGTTTGGCCTGCTGCTCATCGTCCAGCAGGCTGTTCTTTTTGCGCGTCAGGGCATTGCGCTGGTCGGTAAGACTCTGCGCCTCCCCTGGCTGGGCCTCGCCCAATACCTTGAGTTGATCGTCGAGGCGCTCCATCTCGGTGGCGCGTACCGTGAGCAACAGGGCAGCCTGTTGCTGTACCTGCAGTGCGCCCTGTCGAAACTCCGCCAGCTTCTCGTCACTGGTGCTGATCGGCACGCTCTGGCGAATCAGCTCAAGCTGTTGGCTGAGCTGCTTGAGGTCGGCGTCTTCGGGCAACAGCGGCAAACTGTCGACGACATCGACTGGCGCCGGCGCTGCGGCCGCATCTGCCCATCCCGGCAGGCTGATAGCCAAAACCATGGCCAGCAAGGCCTGGCAGATGACGCCCCTATACATTCGCCGCATCACTTCACCCTTTTGTGTCTTTTTTCCATTGGCATTATGGACCGCCAGGGCAGAAAGGAAATTCCGCCCTGACGGCAAAAGAGTAGAGGCGGCGTTTTCTTCTCAGTCAACCAGCGTGGCCTTGGGCGCCAATGCCCACGGCGCCATCAAGCGTTGCGGGGTCTGGCAGGTCTTGCGCTTGAACACGAAGTTACGGCACTTCTCGGCGAACTGTTGGCGGTTTTCCACCATGTCCAAGCGCATCTGAGCCAGCTCGCTTTCGCGGCAGCGTTCAATCTGTTCAAGGTCCGTCTGGGCTTTACGCGCTCGATGCAGGGCGTACTTTTGATCGGTCAACGCAGCGCTGGCCTGTTGCAGCAACCAGGCGCCAAATGCCCGCGGGCAGTGTGGACCGATATCCTGGATCATCCCCCACTGCCGGGCCTGGAAGGTACTGATCGGCAGGCACTCTTCGATAAGTTTATGGGCGATTTCACTGCCGACCGCGCGCGGCAGGCTGTAGGTCCAGTATTCAGAGCCATACAAACCCATGGTTTTGTAATGCGGATTGAGTACCACACCTGCCCGGGCGAATACGATGTCGGCCGCCAGCGCCAGCATCACGCCGCCGGCTCCGGCCCCCCCCGTCAGGCCACTGACCACCAGTTGCCGGGCCGTCAGCAGCTCCTGGCAGACATCGTCGATAGCCTGGATATTGGCCCAGGCCTCCAGCCCCGGCACCTCGGCCGCCTGAATCACGTTGAGGTGCACACCATTGGAAAAGCTCCCGCGCCCGCCCCTGATCAGCAGCACCTGGGTGTCCCGGGCCTTGGCCCAACGCAGCGCAGCGACCAGCCGCTGGCACTGTTCGGTGCTCATGGCACCGTTGTAGAACTCGAAGGTCAGTTCGCCAACATGATCGGACTCTTGATACCGAATCGGTTGATACGCCATCTCGTCGAACCCTTGGCTGGCAATCGAACCGTCCAGCACCGGTACACCCGCCAACTGCCCAGCAAGTACGTGACGGGCCGGCAATTTGAAGGTTTCCTCGCCGGGCTGGGCCTTGCGCTTGAGTGAGCCGATCCACAGGCTGTGATCGCCGGTCGCGACCAATACCGCGTCATCCTGCACCGCGAGGATTTCCCCCGGCGTACCGCGGCGCGAATCCAGGTGCGCGTCATACAGGTAATACTGCCCACCGGCCAGACTCGCCAACACACCGGGCTGGCCGTCGGCCGCATCGATATTGCGTTTGATGAACCGGGCGCAATCGTACCAACCGAAGGTGCGATCAGCCTGCTTCATGTTCGGCTGCAAACGTCCGATCACGTCAGGTTGCGTGTAGTCCAGGGCCGTCGGCACGAAACCGCTGGCAAACTTACCCACCACATCACGGATGCAATAGAGCGCAGCGTCACTCACCGGACCGTTGTACAACTCGGATTTACGCACATCGGCGGGCATGTCGAACTCACAGGTCGCCCAGACCGGGCCGGCGTCCATCTCCTCCACCGCCTGCAACGCGGTGACGCCCCAGCGCCTGACCTGCTGGGTGATGGCCCAGTCCAGGGCGCTGGCGCCACGATCGCCCACGATCCCCGGATGAATGATCACCACCGGGCGATCCGCGTTGCTCCAGAGTTGCTGCGGCACGCGATCCTTGAGAAACGGGCAGATCACCAGGTCCGCCGCCGACTCCTCGATCTGCCGGCATACCGTGGCTTCATCGGTGAACAGCACCACACTGGGCTCGTGCCCCGACTGCCGTAAATCCAGCCAGGCCCGTTGGGTCAGACCGTTGAACGCCGACGACAACAAAATAATCTTCAATGACTGCATGACTGACTCTTCCTTGAGAATGCATGGCCGGTGGCTCTCCATGAGCCATCCTTGGCCTTTTATGGAAACGCCAGCATAGAGGGTGTGTCAGGTGGGGTAGATGATCGAGATCAATCTTGTGCCAGCAAGTGTGTCTGGTGAAGCGCGGGGTGTTATCCATCATGCGCAGCGCCTCAGCGTTGCGTGACGCTGTCGCACCGCCCCTCCGACGATGGATGCCGGTTTGGTGGGCTCTGCGCTCAATCGCAGCACTATCCAGTCGACCTTGAAAGATCGCTCCTACGTCTTTACCAAGCGCTTCCGAAGGCCCCGTCCGAAAAACCCGACAGTCACGAAAAATGACGAGCCCTTCTTTACAATAAACGTTATGTATTCAGTTGTTCTGGGCAAGAAGCCCACATATCCATTCATCTCATGAAGAATCAGGATCATGCTAAATACTTCGTTTTTACCCACGCTGCGTGCCGCTCTCGGTACATCCCTGCGGCCCCGACAGCTCGACCGAGAGGAAGAGCGATTGATCCGCTACTACCGTTTATTGTCAGAGCAGGATCGTGAAGCAGTGCGCTGCCTGTTGTTTGCGGTCAAGGAAACCAGCCGGTCCGAATGCATTAATCAGTCGCAAGTGATATCAGCCGATTCAGCGACCAAATAAAGCGGAAGGCTCTAGGTCCGATCGGACTATTAAGACCCACGACCAGAAACACAATGTTTTTGCGCACCTCTTTGGCAGTACGCTCCAGTTGCTGATGGACACGGGCATTGACCCACTGAAAAGTGCGCCCACAAGAACTGGATAGGCGTGTTTCAGGGAAGAGCGCAGCAAAAGCCATAGAAAGACTTTTCTTGGGACGAAAAAAATGGACCTCTTTTCAGAGATCCATTTTTTAATGTTTGGAGCGGGAAACGAGACTCGCATCTGGCGTCCGACTCATTGAAATCTAAGGGGTTTATTTTCTTGCTGAAGCAGGAAAAGACTCAATTTTGGACTTGTTTTTCAGATGTATCAACGGCCAAGAAAACGTGATTCTTAGCAACGCCATTGGATTCTACCCAAAGCCAATGGACGAACGATCATCAAGCCGACGGTGTCAGGATCAACGAGGGAGGTGTCCAGCCAAATGCCTCGGCAGCCTTTATTTCATGCCCGAGCTTCCGTGATGGTCATCACCTTTGCGCCCAATCCCAGCCCTCGGGCAGCCTCACTAGCCGCGCCCACCTAAAGTACGCCAGTTCTTCGGTGAACACCCATATCTATCTTTAAATACGCGACTGAAGTGAGCGGCATCATTAAAACCCCAACGAAACGCAATTTCGGAAACTGCTAACTTACTCCAGCGCGGATCAAGAAGATCCTTACTACAGGCGCCTAGCCGGCACGACCACAGGTACTGCGCAGGCGAAAGCGGCTCACTGCTAAACAGGCGATGCAAATGGCTTACAGACATACCTAACTCAGCTGCTACGGCCTCTATTCGCAGGGCAGGGTCTTGTTTGCGGTGCTCAATACACTGCTTGATGCGGGCGATATGATAGGCCGCCAGTGCAGAAGGGTCCACGTGTTGACGCAGCGGCAATGACTGAAGCCCGCCAACCAGGACATTGATAACTCCGCTGACCACCGCCGCAGCAGTTGCCCCAGTTAGGGTGTCAGCCTCTTGCCTCAAGCCTCGCACCAACTCACCCATGAGCCTACCCGCACCACTCTGGCCAGAAATAGTTGTAGCCGTTAAACCCTCTGTTCTACATAAAAGTGATCGAAGTTGGTCGCTTTTAAGCTTGAGCACTATCTCTTCAAAATCATCATTAAATTCAAGTGTATAGGGCCGATTGGTATCGTAGATCGCAAAATCGCCTGGCGCCAATATAGCTTGGCGACCGTCTTGCGAAATTACCGCCTGCCCTCTGATCTGCAAGTTAAGGATTGTGTAGTCATCGATAGCCCGGGAAATAAGACCCGCAGTACGCTTGACCCGCTGAGACCCTGACCGAACCACCGAAATGTCCAACCCAGGCAACGGAAGGTAGTCAATGCTACCCATAAAGCTCTCCGTACAGCCGGACTCACATTCAAGCTTGACGTAGGTTGAGCAGATGACGTCAGTCCAATAGGCGAGCTGGTCTCTGGGTTCTACAACGTCTGTCGTCAAAGTCTGTCTCATCATGATCTCACTGCGTGAGGAATTACCACAAACGAAACGCAATATTCATGCCAACAGACTTAAAACAAAATCTACTTGATAGAAACATAATTCTGCACGGCATGCGCGACCTACGGACAAAACACGAGAGATGCATGAACAAGACGTTTGACTGCATACATTTAACAATGTGAGTGCGCTATCGGTGCCACATAAACTCGTATTACAACAACAAGGGAAATCCATGCCTAGCAAAACCCACCCAAAAATTATTGCAGCGGCTGTCCAGGCCGCTCCGGTACTCATGGACTTGGACGGTACGATCGATAAAACCATCGGGCTGATGAAGCAGGCAGCCGATCAAGGTGCCAAGTTGGTCGCGTTCCCGGAAACCTGGCTTCCAGGCTATCCCTGGTGGATATGGATCACCAGCCCAGCAGTGGGAATGCAGCATGTTCAGCGCTATTTCAATAATTCAATGGAAGTGAACTCTCCTGAATTCAAGCGTCTAGCAAAGGCAGCGCATGACCTAAACATCTGGCTATCTTTCGGCTTTAGCGAGCGAGACGGTGGCAGTCTCTACATTTCTCAGGCATTAATTGACGACGAGGGCCAAGTTGTACTGACTCGACGTAAGCTCAAACCAACACATGTCGAACGTACAGTGTTCGGTGATGGAGACGGCAGCGACCTAGCAGTGTGTGAAACACCTATTGGAAACATCGGAATGCTTAACTGTTGGGAGCATGTTCAACCGCTATCTAAATACGCCATGTATTCTCAACATGAGCAAATCCATATCGGCGCATGGCCCAGTTTTTCTCTGTACCGCAATGCAGCACATGCACTGGGTGCCGAAGTAAACAACAGTGTCAGTCAGGTATACGCTGTAGAGGGTGGATGTTTTGTCCTTGCTCCCTGCGGGATCGTCAGTCAAGAAATGCAAGACAGAGTATGTACTGATGATATGCAGCGTCAAATGCTACAACTTGGTGGAGGTTCAGCGCGTATCTACGGCCCTGACGGTCGTCAATTAGGCAATACTATTCCGGAATCAGAAGAGGGTTTAGTCATTGCCGAAATCGACTTGGATCTCATCTCACTTGCCAAGTCTGTTACCGATCCCGTGGGACACTATGCTCGCCCAGACGCAACACGATTAATCTTGAACAAGACACGCAGATTACCTGTGACTTCGCAATCGGAAACCGATGCGATCACTGCGCCTACTTCGGAGCCTACCGAATCTACCGCGACCGATCCAGCATGATCGGCCACACCAAGGAGTTCACCATGGAATCTGCAATCCCTAGCCATCTGAAGTGCCCACGCACGCTCCCGACCCGCACGCCTGATAACTTCTCCCCTCCCATCCCGGCCACGGTCGCACGCTTCCCCATAGAAGCCCAACAAGTGGTGATGGCCTATATAGGTTTCCAGTACGCGCCGGGTACCCGCGAAACACTTGTACTCCAGGCAGAGCAGTGGCTTATCTCCGCAGTTCACAGCCTGAATGGGCCCAATCATCAAGAGCGTTCGCGTTACGAGGACGAAGCTGGATTCATTAATCATATTTGGATCGCCTATTGGGACAAGCCGGCCGAATTTGAAAGTTGGTTCAAACTCAAAGGTGACGCATGGACTAAAGACGTTCTAGGGGAGAGCAGCACAGGCAATGCCGGTAGCATAGGTACGTTCATTGAAGTGCTAACACCCACCATGGATCGCTTCGAATCGCTGTTCTCTTCCGACCAGTTGGAAGGTGTTGGCTACCTGGCTGAGGGTTTGAGTGGCCCCACGCTGGAGCACTTTTATTGGGGAGCAGTGAGAGACCGTATTGCCGCTTCTCAGACCAATCCTCTGGCGCCAGGTGCGCAATCAAAAATAATTCGCAATGGCCTGCACGCACAGGTTATGCCACAAGAAAACCTTTGCCTTATTCGCTCAGGCCAAGACTGGACAATGGCGGATGCAGACGAGCGGCGCCTCTATAACGAAGACGTCGAACCGATACTTAAGGCGGGTATGGTTTTCCTTCGCGATGAGGGCCAATCCATCGGATGCCACGCTAACCGTTACATGACTTTGGTAGACAACAATGGCGAAACGATTGAAAAAACCTTTGGCATGAGTTGGTGGAGAAGCCTCGCAGACCTGGAACTCTGGGCCGAGTCACATCCTACTCACGTTGCCATCTTTGGTGCCGCGCTGACTTATCTCCAGCGACTCGGGCCATCGGCCAAACTCAAGTTGTACCACGAGGTAACCGTCGTCACCGCCGCGCAACAACATTTTGAGTATTTCAACTGTCATCCTAAAACCGGAATGCTGCGCGCCGCCCTCTGATATCAAGGTACCTATATGAAAAACCTGATTAGCCTTCCCGCCAAACGATTACGCTTCACAGTTAGCACACTGTCATTTGTGACAGTTAGTCTCATAGCGCCGGCGACCCAAGCACTTGAAACCGGCCCCGGTGACTTTGAGGTTATCCCAGGCGGTATTAACGTTGCGATGATTTATTATCAGCACGCCGAAAGAGACAGCCTCTACACTCAAGGCAATAAAGTTCCGGGAAACTACAAACTCACCACCGATATAGGTATATTTCGTTACATTCGCCCCGTTCAACTGTCACCCTCAGTAACATTAGACCTCAACGTGATACAGCCTTTTGGGCACATAGACTCTAAAGGTTCCCTGTCTACTCTAGGAAACGCCAGCGGAATGGGTGATCTTACTCTAGGGCCAGTCGTCAAGTTTCTACTCGACCCGGTAACAAGGGACGTGTTCAGCATCGCACCCTTCATTGTAATCCCAACAGGAAAATACGATCGGGACGATTCGCTAAATCTGGGCGATAATCGCTGGTCCGGTATTTTGCAACTGGCCTACGTAAAGCACTTCGGTACCCGCTGGGCGCTCGACACGGTTGGTGACGTGACGCTATATGGTCCTAACGATGAGGCTGCTGTGACTGGCGGAAAACTTAAACAGGACCCACGCTACGAAGTGCAAACACACCTGCGTTACATCCTATCACCGAGTACCACTTTTTCGGCGGGACTTGGTCACTACGAGGGAGGAGAAACAGAACTGAATAACGTGAGCAGGGACGATAAACTCAAGACGACCTATGGCCGTATGTCAGTGACCCACTTCGTTGACAAGACTTCTCAACTCCAACTCATGCTCGGGAAAGACTTGAACGTTGAGAATGGTTTCAAGGAGAACATGCGGATCAACCTACGAATCGCCAAGATATTTTAACCCCTCAACAAGCCGCAATGGCTTATTGATGAACAACGTTGCACAAAGCGATTCACTTTTTCACTACTTACAGCTACACCAACCCGGCGTTCCTGAACGACGCGCGTTATAGCCTGCTGGCGTCAATAGACCACACATCGACGGCAGCAGGTTAATTCCAAGAAACAACAATAGGCCTAACGTTACACTTGGCCTATCTGCGCTCAGCATTTATCTCATTAAAGACATGGGTTCATAAAGTTCAAAGCGCCTACCGTCATCCAACGTTCAACGGCCCACTCTGGTAAATCACGTCGCCGACTGAACTGTCGCGACCCCGCTGGTTATTAACTGCAAACAGTTAAAATATTACGTGTTAAATCCGACAAAAAAACAGACAGTTCTACTCACGCAGGCACTATCAAAATGCTTGATGGAGACCGCCCGATTCCCGCAGATTTTAATGGGCGCAACGCGATTATTTGAGGTCGTCGATTTCTCGACATCTGCCGATGCTCGGTAACACAGCGTTGAATGAAATCGAAAGGATCGTGTAGAAACCTGCAGCGCGCCCGATACTGTCACTTATTACCTCACCCGGATGGGCGTCATTGCGCTGCCGGACTCGCCGCCTCTTAAAATTCAGGAAAGGGCGCTCCATTTTAGCGCGCCCGGTAATCCCTAAATTTTGTACTTGCCAGAATATGGAGGGCAGAGGCTGGATTTGCGCTCACTGGATGCGATGCTATTCCACCCTCTGCGCGAGCTTGAGGCTGATGCATTTCGGCCCAATGTCGAGGCGAAGGCTGTTTCACTTTCCGGGTTTGAGTTGTCTATCCAGCACGCTGGCCGGCTACTGGCAAGTCATGCGTGCTGTCGGTGGTATGGCGAGCTCTCAAAGCGTGACGTGCCATCGCACACGGTATCGGCCCGCTGGTAAGTAACTCCTTAACGTTGACACGCGCTTACAAGAACGCCATCTGCTTAAGGCGTTAGTAATGCGGCTTTGGATGCCTCGCACAATCGGTGATAGGCGCGATTGAAGTAAACAAGACCTTCATCGCTGGGACCTTGTTTTATCGTCAACACCTCACAATAGAAGATACTGTGAGAGCCTACTTCGTGAACTTGCGCAATACGACAATCAAAGTTAACCAGGGCCTCATCCATGACCGGAGAACCACTCTCCAGTGTGCTCCAGGCCGCAGTGGAAAACCGCTGTTCCATATTTAAATCTCTATTGGCGAACGTACCCGATACATCCTGATGAGTAGCAGCCAACACATTCACGCACAGCACGCTATTGGTCTTGAAGTGCATATTGGAGAATGATGAACGGTTCATACACACCAACAGGGTCGGCGGCGAATCGGTCACACTGCACACCGCCGAGGCAGTGAAGCCGAAACGACCAGCCGGGCCATCGGTGGTGATCACCGACACGGCGCCACCCAGTCGGGACATCGCGTTGCGGAAGCCGCTTACGTCAACCATTGCTCTATCTCCTCAGATGTCCAAAACCAGCTTTTTCGATTTGGCGCGAGAGCAGCAGATCAGCATCTGATCGTTGGCATTTTTCTCGTCGTCGGTGAGGTACACGTCACGATGATCCGGCTCGCCCTCGAGCACGTTACACAGGCAGGTACCGCAGATGCCCTGCTCGCAAGAGATCTCGACCTTGATGCCGACGCCTGCCAGAGCCTCAAGGATGCTCTGCCCTTCGGCGACCTGTACGGTCTTGCCACTGCGCGCAGCGACCACTTCGAAGCACTTGCCGCTGCCGTCCACTTCCACCTGAAAATACTCGCGATGGATATGGTCATCGGAATAACCATGTCTTAGCGATTCGCCGATCACCCAGGCCATGAACCCGGACGGACCACAGGTGTAGATGTGCACGCCGGCCTCGGCCTGATCAAGCACACGGTCTAGGTCGAGCGCCTGTCCGGGCGCCTCGTCGTCGAAATGGGTATGTACACGCTCGGCAAAATCGGCATTGCGCAATTCGTCGAGAAAAGCACTGTGGCTGCGGGAACGGCCGCAGTAATGCAGTTCAAAATCCTCGTTTTTGGCGTACAACGCGTAGGCCATGGCGATCATCGGGGTGATACCAATACCGCCACCGATCAGGATCGAGCGGCTCGCCTCGCGGGCCAAGGGAAACAGATTACGCGGCGCACTAATCTGAACCTCAGCCCCCTCCACCAGCCTGTCGTAAACGCCTCTGGAGCCACCGCGCGAGGCAGGATCACGGAGCACGCCAAGCCGGTACAGAGCTTCTTTCGCCGGGTCGCCGCACAGCGAGTACTGACGTACCAGACCGGGGGCGATATGGATATCTACGTGGGCGCCAGCTTCAAAGGCCGGCAGCGTATTGTTACCAACCGGAATCAGGTCGAGGACGACGACACTGTCACCCTGCAACTGGCGCTTATGTACCTGCACCTTCAAGAGTTTTTCAATCATCTCGGGCTCACCCGCATTGCACGTCAAAGTAAAAAACGCGACCGTTGGTTCGGTCGTCGCATTATTTGTTCGGTGAAACTCAGCGCATGAACAAACCGCCGTTCACGTCCCAGGTCGCCCCGGTGGTGAAGTAGGCTTCAGGCCGTGACAACTGCACGACCAGATCGCCGAGAAAATCTGCATCACCCAGACGTTTGACCGGAATGCTGGCGAGCATTCCTGCCATGCGTTCCGGCGGTACTGCCGCATGCACCATGGGCGAGTCGATCGGCCCCGGCGCAATGGCGTTGACCGTCACCCCATTTGCGGCCAACTCTTTGGCGAAGATTTTGGTCAGGGTGACGATCGCGCCTTTCGACGCAGCGTAGTGCGCACCAGTTGCGGTGCCACCGTTCTGGCCGGCAAGCGAAGCCATGTTGACTATTCGCCCGTAGCCGGCCGCCGCCATGTGCGCGCCGAATACCTGGCAACCGACGAAGATGCTGCGCGTGTTAAGGCCCATGACACGATCAAACTCTTGCGGAGTAATCTGCATCAGCGGTGTGGTCATGGTCATCGCCGCATTGTTGACCAATACCTGCAGGCCGCCAAAGCGCGCCAGGGTGGCGTATAGGGCGGCCTCGAAATCGGCCTTGCTGGTGACGTCCAACTTGAGCGCCAGTACACGCTCACCCCTGGCATCAAGTGCGTCGGCCGCAGCCTGGGCACGCTCCCGGGAGAGGTCGGTGATGACCACTGCGTAGCCTGCGGCAAGCAGCCGGCTGACGATGGCGTAACCCAGCCCCTGGGCGGCGCCGGTGACCAATGCAATCTGCTTCATGGTCGAGCCCTCAGAGGATGTAGCCGATGCCCGTGAGGGTATCGTCGGAGTTGATCAGGCGGATCAGCTTTCGCTGGATCGTAAAGCTGTCGCCGCTACGCACCAGGTCATAGGTGAGGTCGGCGCTGTAGTGCTTGAGTACGTCCTTGCGGAAATCGCGCAAGTGTTGCGAGCAGCGTACCTGCACCCAGTCACCTTCTTCACCAAGTATGCGAAAGTTTGACGCCGAACGCACCGTACGTGGCTGCGGGCTGGTGGAAATTGACTCGCCACCGATCAACCGCTGCACGCGCAACTGGCGCATATGGGCATCGTCGTAGGCGTAATTGAGGGTATTCTCGAAATCTTCCTCCGTGGGATCGATAGGGATGATATATGTGCCCTTTTCGGCCCACATCGCCAACCAAGCGTCGTATTCGCTGTGATCAAGCATGTCGCCTTCCTGCCATATAAAGGCGGTGACTTGCTGAAGCAGTTGCAGATTCATTTTCACACTCCCCATCGGTCTGGTCGGTCAGGCCGACATCATCTTTTTCCACTGCTGGTAGGCGGCGCGCATACCGGTCTCGGCAGACACATCGCTGACCAGTCCGTCCTCGCTCGGCTTCTCGCCAGGCAGGCCGCGGTTAAGCATGATCCACAGATCCGCACCGGCACCGGCCCCCTTTTGCACACGCTCCCAAGCCTCAGAATCGTCCGGCGTGCCGAAGCCCATCGGCCCCTGGAAGTGCTCGTGCAAGCGCAAGCGGTAGCGGTTGGCAACTGCCGGCCCGCCATCCATGGTGATCACCGCATGATGAATTTCCGTCTCATTCACAGAGATCGGCTGCAATACACGAAAGAACGCCATGGAGCAGGCAACGTTGGGGAATACATTGAGGTTGAAGCCCGAGCCGCCAACCGCGCGGACAATGCGTCGTACCTGCATGTCTTCGATGCCTTCGTCGCGCAGTTCCTGGGCTAGCGTTTCGAAGCGGGTTGGAATCGGCAGATCTAGGTTGGCTTCCAGGTCGATCAGGTCAGGAATCATGACCATTACGCTATGCCCGTTGCCCAGGTCTTCGACGTAGCCAGAACCGTCGACGAAATCGAGCATGTCCATGGTTTGCTGATCCACCGAGTGCAGGAACGACTTATGTACCAGCGGGAAGTGATAGGCGTCAGTGGTGTTTTCCAACTGGATCTTCCAGTTGCCGGGGAAACGGAAGCGGTGCTCGCCCGGGACCTTGATACCGTAACCAGCGCCCTGCTTCATAAACAGGTCCATCCACTTTTTGGCTGGGCCGAGGAAATCCTCCAACGGCTCAATGTCGTCCTTGAAGGAGGCAAAGATCATCCCGGCATAACTTTCCGTGCGCAGACTGACCAGCGGCAGTTCACTCTTGTCCAAGCAATCACCGTAGCTATCCGGGTGGGGAATACCGCGCAGCGAGCCATCCAGAGCGTAACCCCAACCGTGATAGGGACAGACGAAGCTGTTGGTCTTGCCCTTCTTGTGTTCGCAGACGGTGGCGCCACGGTGACGGCAGCGATTGAGCAGCACATTGACCTGCTTCTTGCGATCACGCACAGCGATCACCGGCTGCTTGCCGATGTAGGTGCTCTTGTAGCTACCGGCGTCGGGGATTTCGCTTTCGTGGGCGACCCAAACCCAGGTGCTGTAGAAAATCTTTTCCATCTCTGCGTCGAACAGTTTCGCGTCGGTGTATAGCGAGGTGTGTACACGATCCGCTTGCACCAGCGCGTCGGGATCACAGTCGAGGCTGTCGTTATCTACGCAACGGACATCGATCAAGTTATTCACGGTTGGCTCCTGGTCGGCTTATCTGGCCGACCTCAAAATTCTTGGGTCATTAAGCGGGCTTTTCAATTGCAGGTCCGCCCGGAATGGGCAAAATCGCTTCGCTGTTCAAGGCTTCCACCGGGCGACTGAACAAATTCTCGGTCTGGAAATGCTCCATGCGCCATTGCCCCTCCTCTTCCGCGAAATGCACGGTCAGCCGCGCCGCATTGAGGTGCGAGGTGCCGCTGGCGAACGTAGAGGCCTGCAACATCACCCAGCTGCCCAGCGCACCGTCGGCGTTGATCTCAATCAGCTCACTGGTGAGGAAATGCACGTTAAGGGCGAAGTGCGCAGGGGCCTTCATGTAGGTAGCGAACATCGCACCGATCGCCTCTCGACCGCGATAACCACCAAAGCTGTTGGCGTATTTGTCGCCCTTGCCTTCCCAGACCGCGTCGGTCGTGAATAGGCCAGTCAGCTCGGCCAGAGGTGTGCTTGCATCCAAGGCATCGCACAGCACCATGTAGCGATTCATGCAGGCGCATATGGAGTGCTCGGCCTCGAAGCGCTTGAGGCGTGCTTCGAGATTGGCGATCAGGGATTCATTCGACATGGCAGTCACCCTCGCTGGATAATCAGTTCGCGACCAGTACGGGCCTCGACCTTGGCGTAACGCCACAGCTTGTAGGTCCCTTCGCCCACTGGCGTGATGCGGAACAGGTTGCAGGCGGCGTGTACGGTCTCAATATCCGGCACATCGGCCAGCAGGTAAGTAGTCCAGGGGTATCCGCTGGACGGCCCGACCATACTTTGGTCGTCGTCCATGTTGCCGAATACCGTCACGCCAGGCAGATCGTGGATACCGTTCCACATCGCGCTGAAGGCGCCCCATACTTCCAGTTGCTCTTCGCGCGGTGCGTCAAAGAAGTTCTGGTTGATGCCGATGCAAAACAGCACGCGCAGCTTTTTTTTCTCGCTCATGATTGGCTCCATATAAGGGTCAGAGATAGCCCGGCGAGGGCTGTTTGCCGAAGAAGACAGCGCCAGCATTCTGGTAGGTGATGTCGCCCATGAAAGCATGCTGAGTGATCACCTGAGCGTCGTTTACGCATCGCGCCAACGGGCTGCTGTTGTAGACACCGGTCATGCCTGAAAGCATCTGCGCGGTGCGTGCCACCTCGGCGGCGACGCGAGTTGCGTGCGTCGAGGACAGGCGCAACAAATTGATCTTCTCGGCCGGCAGCGGGTCACCGGTCAACACCGTTTGCCAGGCGTCCTCCATTGAATCGAAGAAGAAAGCCCTAGCTGAACGCAGGGCGGCCTCGGCCTTGGCGATCTCGACCTGGGCGAGTGGGCGGTCGGCCACGGCTGGAGCACCCGTTACGGAGATGCGCCCAGTAGCCATGTCGCGCAACTCATCCATTGCAGCACGGGCGACACCGAGACCGACTACGGAGAGTACCTGCGTGGCGAAGGACAGCGAGGGGTAACGGAAGAGCGGCTCGTCGAGATTGGCCGCCCCACCGCGCACGAACGTCCACTCCTCGGGCACCACCACATCCTCGACCACCAGGTCATGGCTACCGGTACCGAGTAGACCGACGGTGTCCCAGGTCTGCTCGATACGCGCCTTGCTTTGCGGCATCAGCGCCAGGCGCGGCAGATCCAGTTTGTCACCGTTTTTCGGCGCGATACCGACGCCGACCAGCGAGGCGCCCATGCAGCCGCTGGAATATTTCCAGCGGCCGTTGACCTTGAAGCCACCCGGCACGGGATCGGCTGGTTGCGGCGGGAAGATGCCACCCGCGAAAATCACATCGGGGCCGTTGGCATAGACCTGCCGAATGGTATCCAGGGGCAGCGACGCCAGGTACACCGGGCTCATCCCGAAGCTGGCGACCCAACCTGCGGAACCGTCGGCAATGGAAAGGGCTTCGATCATGGCGCAGAACTCGCCTGGCGAACGCTCGTCACCACCGAAACGCCGGGGCACTAGAGCACGGTAAATACCCAGGGTCTTGAAGGTGTCAATCACATCCCCGGTGATATAACCGAGACGATCAAACTCGCCACTGCGGGCGCGTTTTTTTATATCGGCCATCAGTGCCGCGAAGGCCTGATTATCGGTGATGGCGGTGTACGGCATATTAACGGCCAGATTGAGCGAAGTCATGACAGGCCCCACGGTCAGAGAAGGTTGGAATCGAGTCGCCGCAACAGTTCACCCGCGACTGCCAGAAGCAGTTCGTCGGCGCCCTTGGCAGCGATCAGTTGCAGGCCGACCGGCAGGCCGGATTTCCCTTCGAAGGGAATGCTCAGTGCCGGATGACCAGAAAGATTGAAAGGCCGGACGAAAGCGGTCATACCCAGCACCGCACGGGTGTCTGTCGCATCTTCGAGACGCAGTGGGTAATCAGGCATGGTCGGCAGAGCCAAAACGGGAAAGCGGTCGAGGGCAGCATCCACTTCGGCGGTAAAGGTGGCGCGCACCTGCTCGGCGGCCGCTAACGCTTGATCGCTGGTCTGCCCGGCAGCCTGCAAGCGAGCGGCGACATCCGGGGCGACCAAACCGGTCTCGAGCAGATGCCCGCACGCGTTCCAGGTCTCTCGGTTGATCACCACCATGGCGGCGTCATAGGCGGCTTGCATGCTATTAAGCTGCACCTTGCCGAGCACGAAGCCACTGGCATCAAGCACCGCATCGATGGCGTGCTGCACCTCGGCCGACGGCTCGACCGAGACCCTACCGATGCAGATGTCTGTGGCTTCGGGCAATGGCTTGAGCGAAGGATCGATGATGCGCATCGCCTCGATCAGCAGGGACAAGCTGGCAGCAAAGGGGCCGATGCAATCCAGGCTAGTCTGCTCGGGCATCACACCCCGACGATCAATGCGACCGAACGTAGGCTTGAAGCCGAACACGCCACAGCAGCAGGCCGGAATGCGCACGGAGCCGCCGGTATCGGTGCCCAGGGAAAAATCACAGAGACCGGCAGCGACGACTGCAGCCGAGCCACTGGAGGAGCCTCCAGGAATACGCCCGGGATAACGAGAGTTCTCGGCGGTTCCGGCGTAATTGTTGATGCCGGTGGTGCCATAGGCAAGCTCGTGCAGAACGGTCTTGCCGATAATCTGACAACCACCGTTAAACAGCGCATCAACCACCGCGGCATTCCGCCGGGCGGCCTCGACATCCTTCAGCGCCCTACTGGAAGCGCGGGTCGGATAGCCGGAAATATCGATGGTGTCTTTCACCATCACCTTCCGGCCAGCCCCCCCTAGCTTCATCTTTTCGATCACCATCGTCATGCCATCCACCTTATCGACCATTGTTGGCGTGGCGAGCATGAAGCCGCCGATTCGCTAAATCTAAAATCGCCATAATTACGTGAATTGTCAATTGAATTATCTATAAATATAAATTCTTTAATTAGCGCAATTTTCCAGTAAAAAACCCACCACCGTGCAGATTAGTAACACCCAAAAAAACCGATCGAAAATCAAAAAAAAAAATTTTAATTCAATAAAAACATATAGATATTAGAAAAACCCTAACGAAATGTTTAAAAATCGAGTGTTACTAGGTTTTATTTTTTAGCTCAAAAAAAGAATGAACAGCACTAAAATTACAGAAAAAAACCTTCGTAGAAATCATAAAAAACAGAATTTTTTTATGCTTTCCAACATTATAAATTCTTGAAAAAATCACTTAAATCACTGTTTTTACTGGCGATACCATTGCCCCAAGACAAATTCTCGAGCAGTGGCTTTTCAGTTGATGGGATCGGGGCAAGTGTTCGCACTGCTGGTGCAGCTCAGGTCCTGGCATGCAACCTGCTATTTCGCCCGGAGCGCATCGATCGCTCTCAGGCGGTGGTGCTCTTGCCGGTGAATGCCGCATTGCGCATTGCAAGAGACAAAGCCAGTACTCGCAGGCACGACCATTCAGCAGCGTCGAGGAACGCATCATCGAACGCGAGTTGCAGGCGATCAATCCAGGCGACGTGCTCAGAGTGGCGCTGAATCTGGATCAGGGGCTAGGGGTGCGCGGAACTGAACGAGCAGATGAGTGAACGCCCGGAAATGGGTACGAGCACTGATCAACCAAAGCGGCATCAAGGCCCGCGCCGAGAGCTTCTGTCCTGGTAATCATAAGGAATCGTTTCATGAACTTTACCGCCCATCCCGAAATCCAGCGTTTCGATGAGCCACCGATTTCACGACTGGACCCGCAAGGCACGCTGCTCAGTTGCAATGCGGCCTACCTACGCATGTGCGGCCTGCGCGAGGACGAACTGGTCGGCAAACCGCATGAGCAGATTAACGATCCGCGCATGCCTGCCGTCGTCTTCGACAGCATGTGGCGCGCACTACACGCCGGTGTGCCCTGGACCGCGCCGGTGATGGGCCGGCACCGGCAGGGTGAGCGCTACTGGCGCAAGCTTTACGTGGTCCCCCTATTCGATGGAGGGAAACTATCCGCCCTGGGCACCGCTTACCAACCCATCAACGAGCAGGAGATACTAACGGCCGAAGCCCTCTACGAACGCCTTGATCGCGCCCGCTCGCCCTGGACACCAGGCCAGCGCATCTCCTCGTTGCAGGCTGCTCATGGTCTGCAACTGGGGTTGGGGCTGCTGGTTCTCGGCGCGATCATCACGGTACGCCTGCCAACGACTGCCGGGCTGCTGACTCTGCTCGCCCTGCTACTTGCCGGGTTGCAGCCAGCACTCCGCCAGCGCCGCCTGACCCGCGACATTCTTGACCAGTACAGGGAAATTTACAGCGAGCCGCTACTGGCGCCACTGCACAGCAATCACGCTGACAGCAGTACACTGCTTGTCATGGCCTTAAACAGCCAGCGCGCGCGGATGACCATAGTCATGTCACGCATCTGCATCAACAGTGAAATTCTACGCCAGCAGGCACATACCTCGTCTGAAGTAGTGGAAAACGCAGCAGAACAGCTAGATAAACAGGTACGCGAGACCGAACATACCGCCGCGGCGATCAACCAGATGAGCGCCACCATCCAGGAGCTTTCACGCAACCTGCAGAGCACCACCATGGCCGCGCAAAACGCTGACCAGTTGGCCCGTGATGGTGAACGCCTCTCGGACGACAGCCAGAACTCCACTCAAACCATGCGTACCTCCGTACAGGAGATCGGTAGTGCCGTCGCCCATCTTGCCGAGGCCATCGAATCCATCGGCAGTATCACCACGGTGATTCAGAGCATCGCCGAACAGACCAACCTGTTGGCTCTCAACGCTGCTATCGAAGCAGCACGCGCCGGCGAGTCCGGCCGTGGCTTCGCAGTGGTCGCAGACGAAGTCCGTAGCCTCGCCTCACGCACGCGTGAGTCGACTCATGAAATTCAGCGCTCCATCGACAGCCTACGCAGGGGTAGCAGTCACGCGCTGGCGACAGCACAACGGGGAGAACAGGCGGCGCTGCGCGCCAGCGCAGATGTGCAGCAGACACGTCAGTCACTGTCACGCATCTGTGAGGAAGTCGGCCAGATCAGCGACATGAGCCAACAGATGGCCGCTGCAATCGAGCAGCAGGGTCAGGCCGCCGAGCAGATCAACCAAAAGATCAATGAGATCGCCGGCTTCACCGAGCGCTCCAGCCAGCAGGCAGGGCGCAATGCCGAGGTCAGCCAGGCGCTGCATCAACTCGCCGAATCGCAACTGGGTCTGGCCCAGCGCTTCTTCAAGGGCTGAACGATCCCTAAAGCCGAATACCGACAACCACTGAGAGTGACATGAACATTGCAATCATCGGCACTGGAGTCATAGGCTTGCCATCATGTGACATCTTGAATGGGGGTGCCGGATTTATTAGAAATGTCTATGATTGTCAGTCGATGTTCACAAAGCAGTCCCTTCCATGTCCATCCCCAAGAAAAACCGCAGTCGCTACAACCCTGCCAGCGAAGATTTTCACAAGGAAGAGTTTCCTTTTTACTGGCTGGTACGCGTGTACGGGCGCTACACCATGTCCATGGAAAAGCTGCTCAAACGGATCGACCTGGATATTCCGCGCTGGCGGGTGCTGAACATTCTCTTCGAGAACGACGCCGCCAGCATCTCGGAGATTTCTGACCACGCCGTGGCCAAGCTTTCGACCATTACCAAGATTGTCTATCGCATGAAGGAGGATGGTCTAGTGGAAACCAACCAGAGCACGCAGGATGGCCGCATCACTCAAGTCAGCTTAACCGTGGCAGGGCGTCGGGCGTTCTTTGATATGCACGAACTCACTGCTGAATTATTCCACAAAAGCTTTAAGGGCCTGACCGAAGCTCAACTGCGCAAACTCAACCAAGTCTTGGCGAGTATTTTTGCCAACCTGCCTGAGCATTGATTTCCAAATAAACTTGAGACATGTGACAGAGGGCTTCGGCGCTATGCCACCACGCGGCTTCCGCATGGATTGCAGTACTGAAGACTACATGGCTGTGATTGCCTGGATGTCAAAGTAATTAGCTGATATCCCTCATCCCCAGAGCGGTTCTGCGCAAACCCTGAACCACTGATTGTTCGCCCGGGCCTGGAAGAAAGCGCACGCGCTATCGACAACAAAGCGTAATTGGGGTCGACAAGGCGACCACCATGCACCCGTTGAGCAAGGGCTACAGCGATGCGCAGATCGTCCAACAACCGAACTATGACAACCAGACTCTCCAACGCGGCACTGTTCGAAAACCCTCTCAGGTCGATGTCTCGAAGTAGCATTCCATCGGAAGGGTCGCATCGGCGCCCCATTCACTCATTGAGTTATCGTAGACGGCAATGTTGTCATATCCCAGCTGATAGAGCCAGAACGCGTCGACCGCAGCGAATATGCCACTTCCGCAATAAGTGATGAATCCTTTGGATTTGCTTGTCTGCGCTTCTATGAAGTACCGGGAGATTTCCTCTGGGGTTTTAAATAATCCTGTTTCAGGATCCAGCAGTACTTTCTGGGGGACATTCACACTTCGGGGAATCCTTCCTGGACGTCCAAATGCGGTCCCCTTTCCATTATGCACGTCAGCGCCCAAAGCGCTGATTGTGCACATTGAAGGATCATTGATTGCGCTCAGTACCTCCGCTTTTCCTACGAACAGTTCGGGTCGAGGCTGAATTCGCAGGGTGCCAGCAGAATATTTGCAGGGAGAGTCTGACAGGGCTCGCTTTTCTGCCTCCCACTTCTCATGTCCTCCATCCAGGATCGACATATTGTCAAAGCCCAACCACTTCAACATCCACCAGAATCGCGCAGACCACGACACCCCGCTTCGACAATAAACCTTCAGGTCAAGACCTGACCGATCGCGAGTATGAATACCTTTGGTATGACAACTTCTTTTGGGGTGGCAACGATCAAGCTATGTTTTCTCCAGCACCAGGTCGTTCGGCTTATGTATCGCTCAACATGAAGCTTTAAACACGGCGTTGGGAAAAGACAAAAGCAGAGCGATCTCTGGCTTTTTACTTCTTGAGCATTGGTCATAAAACCCACGGGAGCGCCGATGTTGGCATAGATGCAAAGCTCCGAACGCATAGGTCGCCATACGAGAGGGTTGGCATCAGCATCCGCACAGACCCGTGCAATCGTTCAATGATCGAATGGTTGTTGCTCAGCTTCGGGGTCCAGGGAATACCGTTGGCAACATTTTCTGAAGTTTAAAGTGAGTAAAAAGGTGCTGAGGCAGGTGAGCATCAAAACGGCAACTGGGCAGATTTGTATCGGTGAGCACCGTGTGCTGAAACAGCAGTGAGCAATACCCGCGGCCTTCCCACGCGATTCGGTCATGGTGCTTGTCAGCACAGCCTTGGTGAGGCATCTGGCCCATGAGAGGCATGCCGTGGCACTCCATCCCAGCCATGCTCACTAATTGGTTTTTACCCTGGGCAAGGCTGTCCCCCTGACTAATCAGCGGGCCGGCAAAATCATCAGCATGGCGAAAAAACTCAGCTACGCCCGATGATTAGCCGCTTACGCACTAGCAGGAGCTATATTGATAACGCGTAGCTTTCGATACCTGCGGTTGAGCACCGTATCCGCGTGTGGGCAGCCAGTGAAGAAATCCAACATCCTCCTTGCTTGCCAATGACACCAATCGAAATCCCATGGTATCGGCGGAAAAGGGATGCGAAAACGAACTAAGCCTGCTATTAGCAAGCGTCAAATTAAAAGAAGCGCTAAGGTTGGGAGGGGCAGGAATATCGTGGGGGAACTTTGCAACGCAGATCAGGTTAGGACGCGGGTTTCGTCCGACACGCAGCAGCCATGTCAGACAAAAATAGAACGCTATGCTTAACGTCACCGCAGAACTTATAGGGCAGGGAAGCTAGAATCCCATCTGCCTGCTGGTTATCTAGCTAGATCGGTGCTTTGATCTGGCTCTTGTTGCTCAATGCAGAACAGAATTGACCTCCAATGCCATTGAGTTCAAGCCCGCTCATCTTGCCATGCCCTAACCCGCAAGCGAACACATTGAATAACCCGACCGTACATGAATGGTTCTGCATCCACTGAAGACCCAATTCCTGGCGGCGTAGCCAGTTCCTCCCGCCTACCACACCTGCAGCAGCCGATAGTTTTCCAGGCTCGCCTGCAACTGTACCTGCGAGCACTGCTGCTACACCGCCTGGATCAGGATGCTGCCGGCCAGTAACGTGACGGATGGTTGTACAGAGCAAGACTTGACGGAGTTACGGCCGATCAATCAAGTCCTCGCAGCGGAACCGACCGCGACAACGTTGCAGACTTCCCCCGGGGCGTTGGCGTGGTAGGTGCCCTCTTACCGAGCAGCTTCAGCGCTGCTTGACTAACTCCGTGGTCAGCTTCGCTTCAGGCTTTTTTGCGAAGACCTTCTGTGGCAGCAGCAGCCAGGCCAATGCCGGCAACAAGATCAAGGCACCGAGCATATTCACCAGGAACATAAAGGCCAGCAGGATGCCCATGTCTGCCTGGAACTTGATCGGTGAGAAAGCCCAGGTCGACACCGCGACCGCCAGTGTCATGCCAGTGAGCAAGACCACTTTGCCGGTGAACAGCAGCGCCTGGTAATACGCTTGGGCCAGGGTATCGCCGGCACGCATTCGAGCCAGGATCACGCTCAACACATAGAGCGCGTAGTCAACGCCTATGCCCACGCCGAGTGCGATCACCGGTAGTGTCGCGACTTTAACGCCCATACCCAGACTCACCATTAGCGCTTCGCAAAGTATCGAGGTGAGCATCAGCGGCAGCATTGCACAGAGGGTGGCGCGCCAACTGCGGAAGGTCAGCAGGCATAACAGGCTGACCGCACCGTAGACCCAGAACAGCATCTCACTCATGGATTTTTTCACCACGATATTGGTCGCGGCTTCGATCCCGGCACTGCCCGCGGCCAACATGAATTTGACCTCTGGCACCTGATGCTCAGCGATAAATTTCTCGCTGGCCTCCACTACTCGATTTAGGGTATCTGCCTTGTGATCGGCCAGGTAAACGTACAGCGACAGCATCGAGCAACCTTGATTGAACAGCTCCCGTGGCGCTCGGGTCTGAACCGCACCCAACGCGCCGTCATTGGGAATCAGCTCATACCATTTGAAGTTGCCTTCGTTGTAACCCACCGTGGCGATCTTGCTCAGCGCAGCCATGGAGGTGGTCGACTCCACTCCCGGTAATTGCTCAAGCCGCGAGGCCAGCGCATCCACTGCGGACAGGCTGGCGTAGCGCGTGCACTGATCTTCCGGGGTTTTGATCATGACCACGAAAATATCCGAGCTGGCCGCATAATTACGGGTCATGAACAGCGCATCGCGGTTGTAGCGCGAGTCGGCGCGCAGCTCCGGGGCGCCGGGATCAAGATCGCCAATTTTCAGGTGCAGGCTCACGGCAAAACCGAACACGGCCAGCAATAGGCCGCCCAGCATGGCGCCAATCGCCCAACGACGCTGGGTGAACAGATCGAGAAAACGCCACAACGGATGTTTGATCTGCGCCTGCAACTCGGCGTTTTCCGAACTCAGGCTGCGTTGTGCCGCTGCCGGGCTGACACCGAAATAGCTGAGCAGGATCGGCAGCAGAATCAGGTTGGTGAAGATCAGCACCGCCACGCCGAGGCTGGCGGTAACCGCCAGGTCCTGGATCACCCGGATATTGATCACCAGCAACACCGCAAAGCCCACTGCATCGCAGAGCAACGCGGTCATGCCGGCGGCGAACAGTCGGCGGAAGGTATAACGCGCGGCGACCACCCGATGGGTGCCGCGACCGACGTCCTGCATGATGCCGTTCATCTTTTGCGCACCATGGCTCATGCCGATGGCAAATACCAGAAACGGCACCAGCGCCGAATAAGGGTCCAGCTCATAACCAAGGGTGGCGAGCAGACCGAGCTGCCAGACCACTGCCACCAGCGAGCACGTCACCACCACCAGGGTACTGCGCGCGCACCGGGTGTAGCCATAGAGCACAACCACGGTCACCAGTACCGCCACCACGAAAAACAGCAGTACCTGGGTCACCCCCTCAATTAGATCGCCGACAATCTTGGTAAATCCGGTGATGTGAATCTGCACATCATCGGTCTGGTACTTGTCTCGCAGGGTTTCCAGTTGTCGAGAAAACTCACCGTAGTCCAGGGGCTTGCCGGTCTGCGGGCTGATTTCCAGCAGGGGCACGAAGATCACACTGGACTTGAAGTTGCCGGCCACCAACTGACCGACCTCGCCCGAGCGGGCGACGTTGGTACGCACCTGTTCGATACTAGCGACAGAGCCATCGTAGTCGTCGGGAATCACCGTGCCCCCATCCAGGCCTTCTTCCGTCACGGCGGTCCAGCGTGTGGTCGGGGTCCATAACGACTTCATATAAGGCCGATCGACGCCTGGCAGCAGATAGAGCTCGTCATTGAGCCTGACCAGCGTGTCGAGGTACTCCTTGGTGAAGATGCTGCCCTGCTTGACTTCCACGGCGATGCGCAGCGAGTTGCCCAGGCCGCTGAGCTCGCTGCGATTCTCCAGGAAGTTGGCGACATAGGGGTGACCGGTAGGAATGGTCTTTTCATAACTGGCGTTGATGCCAATGCGCGTGGCTTGCCAGCCAAGCAGCAGGGTCACCAGCAGGCACAGCAGGATCACCAGCGGTCGATGGTTGAAGATCGCACGCTCGGCGAAGTTGCCCGACGCCTGGTCAAAGTCTTCCAGGCGGCCGATCACGGTTTGGGATTTGTCGTCTTTCAAGTTTGACTCCTGTTGCACGGACCTTAGCCCGATAGCACTACACCGTGAAGTTTCAAGGTTGGCCGGATGCCCGCGGATCCTGGTCAGCGGCCACGCCGCTCAAACCGACGCTGGCCAGACTGCCGTCGGCCGCCTGCTGCACGGCAGCGACCGTCGCGCCGCTGCGGCTCTGACGTTTGTTGAAGCTGCGACCCTGGTCGTGGCTGAACAAGAGTTCACCGCTCTGGCTGACCATCAGCAGACTGCCGTCGCGCAGTTCGATGGCGCTCGCCAGCGTTGAGTGGATGCCAGTGTCGAGACGCCGCCAGTTGTTGCCACGGTCATCGGACCACCAGGCGTTGCCGCGCAGCCCGTAGGCAATCAAAGCGCCACTGCTCGTGCCGAGCAGGCCGAAAAAGCTGCCTTCATACGGTGACTTCAAGGCCTTGAAGGATGCCCCGGCATCGCTCGAACGCAACAGCAAACCGCGCTCCCCCACCAGCAGCAGGTCAGTGCCCAAAGCCCGGATGCCATACAGGTTGAGGCCCTGGGGGTTGTCCACATTGCGCATCCACGGTTGCCAACTGCGTCCTCCGTCGTCAGTGCGGTAAATCTGGTTATAGGCACCCACAATGTAGCCATGCAGCCGGTCACTGAAGTACAGGTCAAGAAACGGCTTGTCCGGTCCATCGTCCAGCAGTTGCCGTGCCTGTTTCAGCTGGCTGGCACCGCCCGGTTGATCGGCGTCACGCTGCGCGGCCTGCACGGCCAGCGCGGCAGCAGCCTCACCGTCGAGTTGCTTGTGCCAAGTTTCACCGCTGTCCCCGCTGTGCAGTACGACACCCAGGTGACCGACCGCCCAACCCTGCTCGGCATCGACGAATTGCACCGCCGTCAAGCTGACACTGACCGGCACACTGGCCTGGCGCCAACTTTTCCCCGAGTCGTCCGAGAGCAACACGATTCCCCGCTCTCCGACCGCCACCAAACGCTCCCCGGCCCGGGCCAACCCGAGCATTACCGCGCGTTGGGCCTTGGCGGTCGGCAATGCCGGCTGCTGCAATACCGCTAACGTTGCGGCCTGCGTGCCCACGGACGTGCTCGCCATCAGGCACAACGCCAGGGCACACGCGCCCCGTCGCAGGCCGCAGCGTGCTAAGAATTTTTCGATGTTCATGTCTTTATTCCGCTCGGAAAATTTCCAGCGACCGGGACGAGATTTTCGCCCGCCACAGCCGCCCAGGTTCAACGCATGTTTTCGTTGGCCATGGCATCCGGCGTGAAGTAGGAGGCCGAAGGCTTCGCGACTTTCTTGTACTGAACCGCCAGGTCATTGCTCGATGAGTTGAGGAAGTAGGCGCCGGTGTCGAGGTTGTAACTGCCCCACATGACCTGTGCAGTGAGCGCCGGCAGGTCCGGTGCCAACAGCGTCAGCGAATACATCTGGCGTCCCAGTTTGCCCTGAGCGTCATACCCGTCGGCCATCAGGATCTGCCAGGAGTCCTCGTCGACGTAGTAGGTTCGACGCGGCACCACATGGCGTTTGCCGGATTTAAGCGTGGCCTCGACCACCCAGACCCGATGTTTCTCCCAGCGCACCAGATCGGGATTGAGGAAGTTCTGTTTGACCAAATCGTCGCTCTTGGCCAGACCGGCGCGGTTGTTGTTGTAGGCGACGATCAGTTCTTTCTTGCCCATCAGTTTGAGGTCGTAGCGATCGGTCGGCCCGAACAGCATGAACGCCTCATCGAAGAAACCGACTCCGGAGGTCACAAAGTCTGGTGTGTCATAAGCAATATTCGGTGCCCGACGCACGCGGCGCTGTCCAACCAGATACTGCCACGCCGCGCGGTTGGCCGGATCCAGGTCCCAATGGGTCATCAGACCTTCGCCAGCCTTGGACGAGGGCAGTTCGGTCAGCAGCTTGCCGAGCAGGTACTTGCCGGAATAGTTTTCCAGGCTGCCGCCTTCGACGTAGTAGGGAAACTGGTAGGTGTACTGGGCGCGAGTCGCCTGGACTTTTTTGCCGCCGGCGGTCATCAGCCAGGTATCGAAAGGTGCATAGATGGTGTCGCCGCCCTGCCAGGACAGCCGGTAGTTCCACAGTACTTGCGCGCCGTTGCCCGGAATCGGGAACGGAATGCCGCCGTAGGCGCTGGCGACTTTCTCGGTCTCAACGTCCAGCGTCGCGCGCACGGCATTCTTCGCGGTGTTGTCATACACCCATTGCGGGGCCGCTGCCGAGCGATGGGTTGGGTAGACGTCCAGGCGATAGTCCGGGTATTTCTTCAGCAGAAGCTTGGTGCCTTCGGCCAACTGATCAGCGTACTGCTGCATATTCGAGGCGCTGATCGAATACAGCGGCTTTTCCGCTGCAAAGGGATCGGGACGTTTGTCACCTGGTTTGTATCCGGGCGCGACCTTGGTGTAGCCGCCGGTCCAGGCCGGGATGCTGCCATCGGCATTACCGGCGCGCTCCGCGCCAACGGGCGTCAGCTCGGTTTTCAAACGTGCCGCCTGCTCAGGCGATACTGCCGCCTGCGCCAGGCTAATGCCGGCAAGGGCCAGGGCGAGGACGCAAGTGTTGAGAATTGTTTTGTTCTGCATGGCGAATCCACCTTATTAGAATGAGGTTTTCAAGTAGAGAGAGACGAAGTCACGGTCGGCCAGTGACTGCCCGTAGCTGAAGTTTCCGTCCTGTCGAAGCCCGGCTTTCGGGGCGCCGAAGAAGTTCACGTAGTTCAGGCCGACATCCCAGCGCTGCAAATAAGTCGCCTTGAGCCCAACGCTCCAGTCACCGGAGTGGGTATTGCCGAAGCCCGCTTTGTTGACGGCCGAAGAGCGACCATCGAGCACGATCCCCATACCTATTGGCACCGTCAGGTCGACCCCGTCGATAACCTGGAAGTACGACGGCTCCAGCAAAACCCTCAGGGCCGTTGCATCGCGGGTTGTGTTGGAATCCAGTGCCGCAGCGTTCTCGGTGATGCTCAAGGTGCGGTTCCAGGCCAGCTCGGCCAATGCCGAGCCGCCGTCCCAGAAGGCGTTCGGTGACAACAGGTAAATGGCCGACAAGTTGGCGTGCGCGGTTTTACCCCGAGCAAATAGCGAGTTGTCGCCACCGTCCGCTGCCAAACCCGGGGTCACCACTTGCAGATTGCTCACCAGCGGCGCATTCCAGCGCACAGAGGTCTCACCGGCAAAGTTGAACGGGCCATAGGCCGTGGAGAAACTGACACCCGCCGTCTTGATATCTTCGGCATACACCTGACGATAAGAACCGAGGATTGGCAGCCCGGTGGCCGCCGCAGCCGCACCATCGAGGTAGGCGTACAGGCCAATCGGCGTCTTGTCGTGATACTGCGCAGCGTAGAAGCCCAGTTCCAGCTCGGTCCCGGTCGGTTTAAAGCGGATTTGCATCCCCCCTTGCCCCGAATTATTCGGTTTCAAATCGCCACCATTCACTGTGTCGTTGCCAAACACTTCGCGCAGCGAACCGCTGCCGTAACCGATGGCATCGGTATCGCTCAGGTAGCTGCCGGCGCCCGGCAGATTGGAGCGTTCCCATTCAAACTGGTAGTAAGCGCCCACCGACAACTGCGGGTTAATTTGCAACTGCCCGGAGATCTGATTGACCGGACGCAGGATCTCTTTGAACTGGGTTCCCGGCACGCTGAGCAGCTTGACCACATCCGTTGGGCCTTGGGCATTGGCGATCCCGTTTCCTCCATAGAACAGGCTTTCTCCATAGATCAGGCTATGCCGCCCCAAACGCGCCACGCCCTGAGAGTCTTCACCGAGGTCTCCACGCAGGAACACAAAAGCGTCGAGAATTTCTGCGTCGCGCCCGTGGAGCTTGCGCGTCTCGCTGAGGAAATGCGTTTGCTCACTGCTGTCGGTGTCTTGGTTATAGATATCGTCGTACCAGGCCGCGCCACTCACCCGTAGCCCGTAGTTTTGCCGGCTGAGGTCCATTTCGGAAAACAGATCCAAACGGTTGGAGACCAGGCCGCGACTGAAATTTTTATCTCCCTGGCTTTGGATCGAGGGAAACAGGCCATTAGCGGTCGGCGCATTGACCAAGCGATCGTCCTGGCCATTCACACGCCAGGCCTGGCTGTATTTGATGGTGTTGTCCCAGCGCAGCTTCCAGTCGGAATCGCCGAGGTCCATTTGCATGGCCTCGACCCGTTCGACCATCGCAGTGGTGCTGCATAACACCACAAACAATGCGCAGTATTTGAAACCAGAAAAGCTCTTGAAGTTGTCCATGGACGCTCCTGTTTGTTTTTATTTTCGGCATGGCTTTGCACGCATGGCATCAGCCAATACGCTCGAGCAGCAGCTTGTGCTGCTGTCTTCTGGGTCGGGTTTTAGATGTAGGTCGAGGCCAGGCCACCATCGACGGCTAGGTTGACGCCGTTGATCCAGCGCGACTCGTCGGCACACAGAAACGCAATGACCGCCGCTATCTCATCGGCATAACCGGGGCGTTTCATACGATGAGCATCCGCCTGGGTCCGGGCCTCGCCGAGCATGGTCACGAAGTCGCCGAGGATCGGGGTAAACACCGGGCCTGGTGCCACACTGTTCATACGCACCGAGTGCTGCAGAAACCAGGACTGGGCCTGCACATAGTTCCAGACGATCAGCGCTTCCTTGAAATACTGGTAGCAGGTCTCGTCTGGCACTGCGTGTTCGGCCAGCCAGGCTTGCGCTTGCGCAAAGTCTTCAATGTTCGCCAACGCCTTGTGCAGCGCCAGGCGTTGCGGCCACTCTGCACCGAGGATCGAGGCGATATTGACAATGCTGCCGCCAGCCGTTATGCGCGGCAGCAGTGCACTGCTCAGGTGACGCAAGCCCAGGTAGTTGACCTGCGCCAGCAATTGCGGGTCTGCCGTGCCCGGGACCCCGGCGATATTGCACAGGCTGTCGATCCTTTCCGGTAACTGTGCCAACAGTCGGTCGATGCTCTCGGCACTGCTCAGATCACCCTGGACAAACCCGTCCAGGGTCATGAACGGAGCCTTAAGGTCCACACCAATCACCTGAGCACCGTGAGCGCGCAACAGGCTTGCAGTGGCCGCGCCAATACCTGAGGAAACCCCGGTTACCAGCACAATCTTGTTGTCGAGTTTCATGTTGTGTCCTCTTATTATTCTTGTGTCATCGCCTGGCCGATCGCACGCCTCGGCCCTCACCTCATCAAAACGGGTAGCGCGGGGCGGTATCCTTGATCGTGACCCATTGCCATTGGGTGTATTCATCCCAGTCGGCTGGGCCGCCAATGCTGCCGCCATTCCCTGAACTGCCACGCCCACCGAATGGATTGACGCATTCGTCGGCCACTGTTTGATCGTTGATGTGCAGCAGGCCGCAATTGAGCCGCTCACCTATCGCCATGGCACGCCCAACCGAAGGCGAGATGATCGCCGCGGCCAAGCCATACTCGGTGCGATTGGCCAACTCGATGGCCTCTGCGTCACTGGTAAAACTCACCACCGTGGCCACCGGGCCGAAGATCTCATCGTCGAATGCGCGCATGCCGGGGCGCACGCCAGAAAGCACCGTAGGTTGGTAGAAGAGCTGTTCAAACTCGCCGCCGGCTTCCAACGTTGCTCCGGAGCTCACACTCTGCGTGACGATTTCATGCACACGCTGCAACTGTCGCTTGTTAATCAACGGCCCTAAAACCGCTTCGCCACGAGCGGCATTGCCGACTGTCATGGCCCGCGCCTTCTCTGTCAGCCTGTGGACCATTGCTTCTGCGATCGACTCATGGACCAGAATGCGTCCGGTGGCCATGCAGACTTGCCCCTGATGCAACCAGGCGCCCCAGGCGGCATTGCTCGCCGCCAGCTCAAGGTCGGCGTCTTCGAGCACGATCAACGAATTCTTGCCGCCCAACTCAAGGGCCACTTTCTTCAAGTGACGCCCCGCCACCTCCGCGACCTTGCGACCCGCAGCGGTGGAGCCGGTGAACGCAATCATCCGCACATGAGGGTCACGGCACATGGCCTCGCCGGCCGCAGCAGCACCCGGCAACACCTGCAACAGGCCCTGGGGCAAGCCTGCTGCTTCGAACAATCGAGCAATGATGAAACCACCACTGACCGGGGTTTGCGGGTCGGGCTTGAGTACCACCGCATTGCCGGCTGCGAGCGCCGGCGCCACCGAGCGTATGGACAGTACCAGGGGAAAGTTGAACGGCGAGATCACACCGACCACGCCATGGGGCAACCGGCGCGCGTAAGACAACCTACCAGCTTCGCTCGGAAGGACCAGACCATGAGCCTGCGACAACATCGCGGCGGCCTGATGCAGCAGTACGATCGCTTCGCGAACCTCGTGCTCGCCCTTGAACAGGCTGCCGCCACTCTCCCTGGCGACGTACAGCGCCAGTTCGGCGAAGTGTTGCTCGGCCAATGCGCCGGCCTTGCGAAAAATCACTGCGCGCTCGCGTGGTCCCAATGCTGCCCAAGCGGGTTGAACACGGGCAGCATTCAGGCTGGCAAACGCAATATCTGCCGCATCGGCCAACCCGGTGACGGTCAGCACTTCGCCGGTGGCCGGCTCATGCACGGTATTGCTACCACCTAACGGACGAATCCAGTCGCCGTTGAAAACACGATCACACCACAACGCGTCTTGAAGAAAACTAGAGGGTTCACTGACCGACATTTAGGCCTCCCGGCTCTTGTACTTGTTATCGTCCATCACCGCCTTCTGAAAGCGGTGAAGTCATGCAAGCAATAGAGCAAGGCGTATGCCGACTTTCTTGAGCGCTTGATTTTTTTCTGACGGAGGCTCTATTCCGCGACATGACGCGCAGCAACCCGAGACAGGGTGACGGTTTCGATGCCCCTCGCCAGCCCGGCACTTGTTCAAATGATAAAGTTATGATTAATAACTGTTCTGGCAGTTAATCATTTCGATCACTCAATGTGCTCAGGGGCAGAACAATGAATAATCCCCAATTACTGTTTGCCGATCTTGCTGGGCGAGAGAAGGATTTTTTGCCTCGTGGCGACAGCACCCAACTGGTCGAGGGCAACTCACCGACCCTGGCCGAACTGACCGAATGCTTGTTCTTCTCCCCGGTCGACGGGCGCATCTGGCTTAACGATCAACGCATGCTGCTGTTGCACAGTTCATCCTTCGGCGCGCTACGCAGAGAAATCATCGAGCGCCAGGGACTGGAACAAACCCGTGGCCTGTTTACGCGCACCGGCTACCTGTCTGGCGCACGCGATGCGCGATTGATTCGTGAGCGTTGGCCGAACGCCGATGCGGCAGCGATTTTCTCGGCCGGCACCCGCCTGCATACGCTCGAGGGCATGACCAAGGTTGAACCCGTGCACTTCAAGTTCGACGCCGACTCAGGCTTCTACGAGGGTGAGTTCCTCTGGCATCACTCCTGCGAGGCTGACGAACACATCGCCGCCTACGGAATCGGCCAGGACCCGGTGTGCTGGACCGAACTGGGGTATGCCATCGGTTATGTCAGCGGGCTGTTCGGCCGTCTGGTGATCTTCCGTGAAACCGAATGCCGGGGCATGGGCCACGAGACCTGCCGAGTGGTCGGCAAGACCGCCGAACAGTGGGGCGATGTTGAACAGGATTTGAGTTATCTCACCGCTTCGCCATCAAGCGTCGTTCCCAGGCAGCGTTCAGCACCAGCACCTGCCCCCGATGACGACAGCGAAATGCCTGTCGGGCCAAAACCTATTGGAGCCAGCGCAGCCTTCAATGCCGCCACCCTCGCCTTGCAGCGTGTGGCGCCTACCCCCGCTACGGTACTGTTCAGCGGTGAATCCGGGGTCGGCAAGGAGCTATTTGCCCGCCAATTGCATCAGTACAGCCCGCGTCATCAAGCGCCCTTCGTAGCCCTCAACTGTGCCGCGATCCCGGACAACCTAATCGAGGCGGAGCTATTCGGTGTCGAACGCGGCGCCTATACCGGTGCCACCCATTCGCGCCCCGGGCGCTTCGAACGGGCTCATGGCGGCACCCTGTTTCTCGATGAAGTCGCCAGCCTCAGCTTGCCGGGCCAGGGAAAGCTGCTGCGGGCATTGCAGGAGCGCGAGATAGAACGAGTTGGTGGTGGTCACCCCATCAGGGTCGATGTGCGGGTGGTGGCGGCAACCAATATCGACCTGCGCAAAGCGGTAGCGACTGGTGACTTTCGCGAGGACCTGTTCTACCGCTTGAACGTCTTCCCCATCACCCTGCCGCCACTGCGTGAACGACGCGACGACATCCCGTTACTGGTCAACGCGTTCCTGCGGCGCTTCTGCCAGGACTACGCGCGCAAACCCGCCGGGCTGACCATGCGGGCGCTAAAGGCATTGCTACGCTACGACTTCCCCGGCAACGTGCGGGAACTGCAAAACCTGGTAGAACGCGGTCTGATCGCCAGCGAGGATGGTCAAGCCATCGACCTCGTCCACCTGTTTCGCAATGAACCGATACCACAGGAGCTGTACTCGCTGGACGACAAGGGTAGTCTCGCCGCCATCGACCAGAGTCCCCCCAGCGCACAGCCTCGCCCGGCCCTGCTGGAAACCTTGACCCGGCTGGAGCAAAGCTTCTCCATTGAAGGCCTAGAGTCGCGCTTGATCGACGAAGCGTTGCAACAGAGCGAAGGCAATCTGGCTGCGGCTGCACGAGTGCTGGGGTTGAGTCGTGCGCAGTTCGCGTATCGACTGAAGAAGTACCACCAAGCCTCGCCAGAGCAGCCATCCTGAAGCGTAAAACCCTCGATGTTCATCCGCACAAAAAAAACCGAGACTCCCTGGTAGTTTTTACATGAGCTACATCAATGGATCCATTATGAAGCCTCAAAAATATCTGAGTTGAAAAAACAGACATTATCGCGTGATAATCGCGATTAAATCGATTCTCTAAGATTGACTTGCAGTAAGCGTCATCGCTTAATGGATCCATTAAAAAACAAAAACAAGCACTACCTAGAGGTCTCTTATGTACCCAAAAAATACCTGGTATGTCGCCTGCACCCCCGATGAAATTTCGCAAAAACCCCTGGGCCGACAGATCTGCGGCGAAAAAATGGTGTTTTATCGTGGCCAGGAAGACGTCGTGGTGGCGGTGGAGGACTTCTGCCCGCATCGCGGCGCGCCGCTGTCGCTGGGTTATGTCGAAAACGGCAACTTAGTGTGCGGTTATCACGGCCTGGTGATGGGGGGCGATGGCAAGACCGTCGACATGCCCGGCCAGCGGGTGCGCGGCTTTCCCTGCAACAAAACCTTTGCCACCGTTGAGCGCTATGGCTTTATCTGGGTGTGGCCGGGTGATCAGGCCTTGGCCGACCCCGCGCTGATCCACCATCTGGAATGGGCCGTGAGTGATGAGTGGGCGTACGGCGGCGGGTTGTTTGATATCCAGTGCGATTACCGCTTGATGATCGATAACCTGATGGACCTGACCCACGAAACCTACGTGCACGCCTCCAGCATCGGCCAGAAGGAAATCGACGAAGCGCCGCCGGTCACTACGGTGCAAGGTGACGAAGTAGTCACCGCCCGGCATATGGAAAACATCATGGCCCCGCCGTTCTGGCGCATGGCTTTGCGCGGCAACAACCTGGCCGATGACGTACCAGTGGACCGCTGGCAGATCTGCCGCTTCACCCCACCCAGCCATGTACTGATCGAAGTCGGCGTGGCCCATGCTGGCAAGGGCGGCTATAACGCCGCGCCCGAACACAAGGCCGCGAGCATCGTGGTCGACTTCATCACGCCGCAAACCGATACCTCGATCTGGTACTTCTGGGGCATGGCGCGCAACTTCAACCCGCAGGATGAGGCGTTGACCGCCAGTATTCGTGAAGGCCAGGGCAAGATTTTCAGCGAAGACCTGGAGATGCTCGAACGCCAACAACAGAACTTGCTGGCCCACCCGACGCGCAACCTGCTCAAGTTGAATATCGATGCCGGCGGCGTGCAGTCGCGCAAGATTCTCGAGCGCCTGATCGCCCGGGAACGCGCTGGAGAACCGACATGATTGAGGTCGTAGTGACGTCCCGCACCACTGAAGCCCAGGACATTTGCAGCTATGAACTGGCCAGCGTCGATGGCAACCCGCTGCCGCCCTTCAGTGCCGGTGCGCATATTGACGTGCACCTGCCGGACGGGCTGATCCGCCAGTATTCCCTGTGCAATCACCCGGAGGAACGGCATCGCTACCTGATCGGCGTGCTCAAAGACCCCGCCTCACGGGGCGGTTCCAACAGTCTGCACGCACAGGTGCACGCGGGCACTCGCCTGACCATCAGCGAACCGCGCAACCTGTTCCACCTGGCCCACGAAGCACGGCGCAGCTTGCTGTTTGCCGGCGGCATCGGCATCACCCCGATCCTGTGCATGGCCGAACGCCTGGCCCAGACGGGCGCCGACTTCGAACTGCATTACTGCGCCCGCGCCAGTGAGCGTGCGGCGTTTGTGCAGCGCCTCAAGGATTCCGCGTTTGCCGAACGGGTCTTCCTGCATTTCGACGAGCAACCCGAAACGGCGCTGAATGCCGCCCAGGTGCTGGCGACGCCGGCCGGCGACATGCACCTTTACGTCTGCGGCCCGGGTGGGTTCATGCAGCATGTACTCGACAGTGCGCGGGCGCTGGGCTGGCAGGAGAACTGCCTGCACCGCGAATACTTCGCGGCGGCGCCGGTGGACAGCAGCCTCGACGGCGGGTTTTCGGTGAAAGTCAGCAGTAGCGGCCAGGTCTTCGAGATTCCCGCCGACAAAAGCGTGGTGCAGGTCCTGGAAAGCCACGGCATCGAGATTGCCGTGTCCTGCGAACAAGGGATTTGCGGCACCTGCCTGACCCGTGTACTGGAAGGCATACCGGAACACCGCGACCTGTTCCTCACCGAGCAGGAACAAGCCCTGAATGACCAATTCACACCCTGCTGCTCGCGCTCGAAAACGCCCTTGCTGGTGCTTGATATCTGAACCGCGTCACGACGCGGGCAAGATCACCTTCATGCGCGCGTCGGCGGTGGCTGCGCTGAAGATTTCGGCGTAGCGCAGGGTCGCGTTGGCATGCTCACGCATGATCGCTTCAGCCCGCGCGCCCTGGCGACTGACCAACGCGTCGAAGACCGAATGGTGTTGCATGTGGGCATAGTTGAAGCGCCGGTACTCGCGGGCCATGTCCTCGCGATCTATCGCCAGCGCGGTCACCGACGCGAATGGCAGGTGATCATTGCGTGCCAGCGCATCGGCGATTGCCGGGTTGTGGCTGCCTTCGACGATGACCTGGTGAAAGCGCATGTTCAGGTCGTGATAGACCTCAAGGTCGTCCTCGGTGACGTAGCCCTTTTCGAACAATTGATCACCTTCCACCAGGCAGCGCTCCAGCGTCGCACGCGCCTCGGCGGACAACCCCTGTTCGGCGGCCTGACGCGCCGCCAGGCCTTCGAGCACGCCGCGCACTTCGACGGCACCGGCGATATCGCTGGGGCTGACCGAACGCACTTGATAGCCGCGCCCGCCAAACGGCACCAGCAGCCCTTCTTGTTCAAGGGTTCGGAACGCCATGCGCACGGGCATGCGCGACACCCCGAACAGTTGCGCCGTAGGAATCTCCATAAGGCGCTCCCCCGCCACCAACTCTCCGCTGGCAATCATCTTGCGCAGTGCAACCAGCACCAATTGACCAGGCTTACTCATCCAGGCAACTTCCAGAAAACGTGGGTTGCCATAGTACCGCAAGCACCTGGGCGCCGTCAGATGAACGCCAGCGCTGCGCGTGCGCCGTCTATGGCGCCCAGGTGCTGCGCCAGCCGGGACGGCAGGTAATCGAAAAAGAACCCGGCGCTTTGCAGCTTGGCGGCACGCAATGGATCCTCTTCAGGCAATGCCCTCGACACCCGCGCCGCGCGCGCCCAGGCAAAGGCCAGCAACGCCACGCCACACAGCTGGAGAAAATCCGGTGCCGCCCGATAGGGGTATTCACTGTCTTCGTGCGCATGTTCACGTATGGCGCTCACCACATTGGCCAGTGAATCGCACAGGCTGCCCAACGCGCGGGCGAACCCTGCGCATTCGCCGTACTGGCCGCCCTGCGCAGCCTCGGCGCGCAGCTCGGCCAGCAGCAGGCCAAAGGCGCGGCCCTCATCCCCCAGCACTTTGCGCAGCAACAAGTCATTGGCCTGGATCTCATTACTGCCCTCGTAGATCATCGCGATGCGACTGTCCCGCAGGGTTTGTTCGATGGCGAACTCAGCGACGTAGCCGTAACCGCCAAACACCTGCAGCGCATTGCTGGCCTGGCGAAAGCCCTGTTCGGTGAAAAACGCCTTGATGATCGGTGTCAGCAACGGCGCCAACTGGGCGGCCGACGGTTCCTGATCATGCTCGGCCTGATCAAGCAGGTGCGCCGCCCAATAGCCAATAGCGCGCATGCCCTCGCTGGTGGTGCGCAGCTCCAGCAACACGCGGCGCATGGCCGGGTGGTAGCGGATTGGATCAGCGGCCTGGGCCACCACTTCTTGCGGCCTTGACGGCGCACGCATTTGCACGCGCTCGGCGGCGTACTGCCGGGCGTTCTGCCAAGCCGCCTCGACATGCCCGAGGCCTTGCAGACCGACATGCAGGCGCGCCGAATTCATCATCACAAACATCGCCGCCAGACCGCGATTGGCGTCGCCGACCAGCCAACCTTGGGCGGCGTCGAACACCAGGGAGCAGGTGGCGCTGCCCTTGATCCCCATCTTGTGTTCGATGCCATCGCACCGCACGCCATTGGCCTGGCCATCGTCGAGTTGCTTGGGCACCAGGAACAGTGAAATGCCACGACTGCCCGGCGGCGCATCGGGCAGGCGCGCCAGCACCAGGTGCAGGATGTTGACCGTGAGGTCGTGCTCGCCGCCTGAAATAAACAGCTTGCTGCCGCTCAAGCGATAACTGCCATCTGCCTGGGGTTCAGCGCGACAGCGCAGCAAACCGACATCGCTGCCGGCCTGGGACTCGGTCAGGCACATGGTGGGCAAGGCCTGGCCACTGACAATGTCGGGCAGGTAGCGCGCCTGCAACCAGGGGGCGGCGTGAGTCTTGAGGCACAGGTAGGCGCCGTGAGCAATGCCGGTGTACATGGCCCAGGCATGGTTGCTGGCGTAGAGCATTTCTTGCAATGCCGCGTCGAGCAGTTGCGGCAAGCCCTGCCCGCCCAGTGCCTCGGTGCAGGCCAGTGCCGGCCAGCCACCCTTGACATAGGCCCGATAGGCCTCGACAAAGCCGTCGGGGGTGCTGACCTGGCCAGCCTGCCAGCGACAGCCCTGGCGATCACCCTGGCTGTTCAACGGCGCCAGCACGCTCTGGCTGAAGCGTGCCGCCTCCTCCAGCACCTGTGCCGCCAGCGGCAGGTCGAGGGCTTCGAACGCCGGGTTGCACTGCCAGGTGCCTGGCGCCTGCAACCAGTGTTCAAGGACAAATTGCATATCGCGCAGCGGCGCCTCATAGCTCCACATCGGGACACCTCATCGACTAAAAAAACCATCAAGCGCGGTAGACAGGATTCTCGATCAGCAACGCCATGCCCTGCCCGCCGCCCACACACGCCGCGGCAATCCCGTAGCGCAGGTTGTGCTGACGCAGTTGTCGAGCCAGGGTCATCACCAGGCGCAGGCCGGTGGCGGCCAGTGGATGCCCCAGCGCCAGCGAACCGCCCTGGACGTTGAGGCGGGTGCTGTCCAGCTCCAGTTCATGGGCCACTGCGAGCACCTGGGCGGCCTGGGCCTCGTTGATCTCGAAGCGGCCAATGTCGCCCAGGTTCAACCCGCTGCGTTGCAGCAGCAGACGGATCGCCGACGCCGGGCCGATGCCCATGAATTCGGGGGCCACACCGACCACCGCGCTGGCCAGCAGCCGGGCCAGGGGCGCACGCGTGCAGGCCGAGGCACGCCCCACCAGCGCCGCCGCTGCGCCATCGACCACTGCGCAACTGTTGCCGGCGGTTTGCACGCCGCCTGGATGCACGGCGCGCAAGCGTGCCAGGGCCGCAAGATCGGTGGGCCGTGGGTGGCTGTCCTCACTGACGGCGCTGGCCCGACGTGCCAGGCTGATGCCTCTGGGCTGATACCCCTCAAGCTCGAACACCTGGTTATCGACCGTCACGATTTCTTCAGCCCACGCGCCATCACGCTGCGCCTGCAAGGCGCGCTGGTGGCTGTCGCAGGCGTGGCGATCCACGGCCTTGCGGCTCAGGCCATAACGGCGCGCCAGGTTGTCGGCGGTGGCGATCATGTCCAGGCCCGGGGCCGGGTCGTACAGGGCCTCCCAAAGAAAATCCTTGAATTGCACCTCGCCACCGAGTCGAAACCCATCACGATGGGTGTAGGCAGCAATCGGGTTGCGCGACATGGATTCACTGGCCACGCACAGGGCCAGCTCCACCTCGTCGCGCACCTGTTCAGCGGCTTGGCGCAACAGCTCGAAACCGGTGGCGCAGATGCGCTGCACCCCCAGTGCCGGGACCGCTTGCGCCACACCGCTGTACAGGCCGATATGCCGTGGCAGCAAGTAGGCATCAAAGCTGGCCTGGGCCATGGAACCGGCCAGTACGCTGTCCACCGACTGTGGGTCGATGCCGGCCCGGGCCAGTACTTCACGGCCAACCTTGATCCCCAAATCGATAGGCGACACCTGGGACAACGCGCCCCCGAGGTCGACCCAAGGGGTGCGCACCGCCGCGAAAATCGCCGCATCGGCAAACGCCGAATACTGCCCGGCGCGGCTCAAGGCTTGGGCCCGGCACGCAGAATCGTGGGCTCCTCACCGCGATACAGCGCCTCGACCTTGGCCGCACGCCATTGCAGCACTGCGCGCTGGTTGATCGAGCCTTTGTCGGTGATTTCGCCACGGTCGATGGACGCCGGCTCGTCGAGCAAGGCAATCCATTCCAGGCGACTGGCATTGCCCGTGGCCTCGCGATTGAGGCGCTGCAACCAGTCGCCGAACCACTGGCGTACCGGCACGCTGCCGAGCACTTCAGCGTCGCTGGCATCGGCGTTCAAACCCGCCAGCCGACGACATTCGTAGAGCCTGGGGAACACCAACGCGCCCAGGCATTCGCGGTCGGGCGCGGCAACCACCAGATCCTGCACATAGGGCGAGCCGTCGAGCACGGCGCGATTGCGCAACGGCCCGACACTGACAAACACCCCGGAGGACAGCTTGAAATCCTCGGCAATTCGCCCGTCGAACATCAGGCCCAATTGCGGCTGCTGGGGGTCAGCGAGCTTGATCGCGTCACCCGAGCAGTAGAAGCCCTGCTCGTCGAACACCTCGGCGGTTTGCTCGGGCGCCCGCCAGTACCCTGGCATGATATGCGGGCCGCGAAAACGCCCTTCGAATTTGCCGTCCACCGGCACCAGGCGCACCTCGCAGCCCGGCGCTGGCAAGCCGATATAACCGGCCATCGACAACGGCCCGGTGGTGAACGTGCAGGACGGTGCGGCTTCGGTCATGCCCAGCCCGGCCATCATGCGGATGCGTTCGCCGCAATGCAGTTCGGCCACACGGTCGAGGCGATCCCAGATACTCTGCGACAAGCCAGCGGCGGCGAAGAAGAACAATTTCATTCGCGCAAAAAACCGTTCGCGCAACTCGGCGTCCTGTTCCAGGGCGTTGACCAACTCTTCCCAGCCCTTGGGCACCGTCAGGTAGGCGGTGGGCGAAATTTCCTTGAGATTGCGCAACGTCTCGGCAATCCCCTGCACAGTGGGTTTGCCATCGTCGAGGTAAAAGGTGCCACCGTTGTAGAGCACGATGCCGACGTTGTGGCTGCCGCCAAACGTGTGGTTCCACGGCAACCAGTCCACCAGCACCGGCGGCTCCTCGCCAAACACCGGAAACGTCTGCAACAGCATTTGCTGGTTGGCGCAGAGCATGCGCTGGGTGGTGACCACCGCCTTGGGTAATTTAGTCGACCCTGAGGTGAAGAGAAACTTGGCGATACTGTCGGGACCGGTGGCGTTGAAAGCCGCTTCGGCCTGCGCGCCAGCGGGCGTTTGCAACAGGCTCGCAAAGCCGACCTGCGTGCGCCCAAGCAACTGGCCGCGCACGCTGATCAGCGGCGTCTCGGCCGGCAACACCGCCTCGATTGCGCGCTGGAAAGCCGTTGCGTCGCTGACAAACACCAACCCCGGTTGCAGCAGGTCGCACACATGCCGCAGCTTGGCAAAATCCTGGGACAACAACGAATAGGCCGGCGACACCGGGCAGTAAGGAATACCGGCGTACATGGCCCCAAGGGCCACCTGCAAATGCTCGATGTCGTTGCCCGACAGCAAGGCCAGCGGCTTGTGCGCCGACAGTCCGTAACTCAGCAAACCCTGGGCAATCGCGCGCACACTGTCGAGCATCTCGCGGTAGCTGACGCGACGCCAATCACCGCCGGCCTGGCGGGCCGCGATAAACGTCTGCTCGGGCCGCACCTGGGCCCAATGCACCAGACGATCGAGCAAGCGCCCCGGCAACTCGGCCAGGGGTTCCAGGGAGCGCATATGCAGCACGCCCTGTTCTTCAGTGACCGACACCGGGGCGTGGCCGATGGAGACCTCGCGGTATCGCGGAGCGGGCTGGGGTTGCGGTCGAAATTCGGAACTCACAAGGATGTCCTCCAGCAAGGCGGATCACTTCCGCCTTGTTATTGTTATGTCGCGGCGGCGGCTCAGATCGGGTAATGCCGTGGCCCGTTCTGCAAGGTCACCCAGCGCAATTGCGTGAAGTGCTCGATCGAGGCTTTGCCGCCAAAGCTGCCGTAGCCGCTGGACTTGACCCCGCCAAACGGCATCTGCGCCTCGTCATGCACGGTCGGGCCGTTGATATGGCAAATGCCCGACTCCACCCGCTGCGCCAGGGCCAGTGCGCGCCCGGTGTCACGGCTGAAGATCGCCGCCGACAGGCCGAACTCCGAGTCGTTGGCCAGGCGCAGCAATGCTTCATCCCCGTCGCCGCGCAGCAGCACCGCCACCGGGCCGAAGGACTCTTCGCGGTACAAGCGCATGTGTTCGGTGACGCCATCGATCAGGGTCGGCTGCAGGATGCTGCCGTCCAGTTGGCCGCCCACTACCAACCGTGCACCCTTGGCCAGGGCATCGTCGATCAAGGCTTTGATGCGCGTACCGGCGCTGGCGTCCACCAGCGAACCGAGTATCGAATCCGCCGCGCCAGGGTCGCCCGCACGCAGGGTCGCTACTTTGGCCGCCAGCTTGGCGGTGAATGCATCGGCGACCTTGGCATCGACAATCAGGCGTTCGGTCGACATGCAAATCTGGCCCTGGTTGAAATACGCACCAAAGGCCGCCGCCGCGACTGCAGCGTCGAGGTCGGCGTCGTCGAGTACCAGCAACGGCGCCTTGCCGCCTAACTCGAGCAGGGCTGGCTTAAGGTGACGTGCCGAGAGTTCGCCGACAATCCGCCCGACATGGGTCGAGCCGGTGAAGTTGACCCGGCGCACGGCCGGGTTGGCGATCAGCCGTTCGACAATCGCCGCTGCATCCGCCGGAGCGTTGCTGATGACGTTGACCACGCCATCGCCCAGACCGGCGTCCTGCAAGACCTGGCCGATCAGGCGGTGCACTGCCGGGCTCAGCTCCGAGGCCTTGAGCACCACGGTATTGCCGCACGCGAGCGGCATGGCAATGGCGCGGGTGGCGAGGATCACCGGGGCATTCCACGGCGCAATGCCCAGCACCACGCCGCAGGGCTGACGCAGGGCCATGGCGAAACTGCCGGGCACATCGGAAGGGATGACATCGCCGGTGATCTGGGTGGTCATCGACGCCGCTTCGCGCAGAATGTTGGCCGCCAGGCGCACGTTAAAGCCATACCAGTTGGCCATGGCGCCGGTCTCGCCGGCGGCCGCGATAAATTCATCGCTGCGCGCCTGTAACTGCTCGGCTGCCTTGAGCAGCCGAGTGCGGCGTTCGTTGGGCGCCAGCGCTGCCCAGGCGGGGAACGCGGCCTGGGCAGCGGCCACGGCGGCGTCGGCATCTTCCAGGGTAGCGGCGGCGACCCGCGAGACCACTTCACCGGTCACCGGGTTGCGACGCTCGAAGGTTCGGCCGTCGCGTGCGGGGCACGACTGGCCGCCGATCAACAGGGGCACGTCCAGCATGGTGATTCCTCTTTATTGTCTTTATCGGGAATACGTTCAAGCAGGGTCCAGCGGCGCGGCCAGGCGGCCGCGCTCTTCAGCGTTTATACGCCTGCAAGCCAGGCTTGATGCTCTTGTCGTCAAGGAACTGCTTCATGCCCTGCTCGCGGCCGCCTTCGGTGTCGAGCAGGCGTGACTGATCGAGCTTGGCGTAGAGGTAATCCTCGTTCTGCTCCCAGGTCAGTTCGCGGCAACGCTTGAAGCCATGCTTGGCGGCACGCAGCACCACCGGGTTTTTCTCCAGCAGATTGCGCGCCAGTTCGATGGTCACTTCGCGCAATTGGGCCAGCGGCACGCTTTCGTTGACCAGGCCCATTTCAGCGGCTTTCTGCCCGCCAAAGGTCTTGCCAGTCATGATGTAGTACAGCGATTGGCGATGGCCCACGGTGTCGGCCATGGCCTTGCTCACCAGGTTACCCGGTGGGATGCCCCAGTTGATTTCCGAGAGGCCGAAGGTCGCCTCATCGGCGCAGATAGCCAAGTCGCACGCCACCAGCGGGCTGAAGCCACCACCGAAGCACCAGCCATTGACCATGGCGATCGTCGGCTTGGCGTACATGCGCAGCAATTTCCACTGCCATTGCGAGGCTTCGCGGCGGATTTTTTCCTGGAGGATTTCCGGGCCGGCATCCACTTCGCGAAAGTATTCCTTGAGGTCCATGCCGGCGGTCCAAGCCTCGCCCGCACCGGTCAGCACCAGCACCCCGGCGTCCGGATCCTGTTCCAGGGTCTCCAGTACGTCGATCATTTCGCGGTTCAGGGTCGGGCTCATGGCATTGCGTTTTTCCGGGCGGTTGAGAATGACCCAGGCGATGCCTTGCTCGATCTCGACCTTGACGGTGGTCCAGCGGCCTTCGTAGTTGCTCATGACGGTTGCTCTCTTATTGTTCGTTTGAAGATGAACAAAAACTAACCGGCAAAAATAGTTATGTCAATTAACTGTTAATTAAATTAAGCAAATTAGATGTGTTCAGCGGGAGAGAAATCACTGAGCAGTTCGATGAATGACTGCCGCAACCAGCGACTGGCCGGGTCGTGATGAAAGCGCGTGTGCCAGTAGAGGTGGATGTCGTAGCCGCAGATATCCCAGGGCAGCGGGACCAGGCGGACATCGGTGATTTCGGCAAAGCGCCGCCCGACGGCCAGGGGTACCGTGGCGATCATGTCGGACTCGGCCACCAGGAACGGCACACCCATGAATCGCGGCAGGCTGAAACGCACCTGTCGCGTGATGCCATGCGTTGCCAGCTGCCGGTCCAGCACACCCATGCCGCGCCCGTCGGCCTGGACCGCGACGTGCACCGCGCTCTGGTATTGCTCGGCACTCATGCTGTCGCCGATGGTTGGGTGATCACGGCGCACGATGCAGACAAACGAGTGGCTGTAGAGCGCCCGATGGCGGATGGAGGTGTTGAGCAGGCGCGGGAAATAACCGATCGCCGCGTCTACCTCGCCAGCATCCAGGCCCTCTTCCAACTGTTCGGAGGACAAGGCCAGGGTGCGAATCCGCAACTGCGGCGCTTCTCGGTCGAGCATGCGCATCAGCCGGGGCAGGAACACCATTTCGCCGATGTCCGACATGCACAGCACCAACTGTCGCTCGGAGTGCTCGGCGACAAACCCGGTGGACGGCAACACTTCGCTGCTGACCATTTCCAGGATCCGCTGCACCGGCTCGGCGATCTGCAGGGCCCTGGCGGTGGGTTGCATGCCACGGGAGGTTCGGATGAACAACGGGTCGTCGAACAACGTGCGCAACTTGGACAAGGCGAAGCTCATGGCCGGCTGGCTGAGCCCCATGAGATCGCCCGCCAGGGTCACGCTTTGCTTTTTGCGCAACGCATCGAAGACTTTCAGCAGATTGAGGTCGACGTCTTTGATATCCATATTTTGGATTTTATCTATAAGTAAAATAAGGTTTTCGGATTCTAGGTCGAAGCCTAGACTCGGCACAAGATCGCTCAAGTGATCAACTGGATTGCCTACTTATAAAAATAACGGAGCGAATCATGCCCAAGACGTTGCGCAGTAATTTCCCCTACGGTTCCTATCTGTGGGCTGTGCGTGCCGCCCAATGGCGTGCCCTGGGGATTGACGAGAGCGAGCTGGAAAAGCCGAAGATCGCGATCGTCAACTCGTCGTCGAACCTGGCGATCTGCTTCAGTCACCTGGATGGCATCGCCGCCAAAATCAAGCAATCGATACGCGATGCCGGCGCCCTGCCCTTCGAAATCCGCACCGCCGCGCCCAGTGACTTCATCACCGGCGCCGGCGCGGGGGGCGCCTATATGCTGGCTGCCCGCGACCTCATCACCAACGATATCGAAGTGGCGGTCGAGGGTGCCCAACTCGATGGCATGATCTGCCTGGCTTCCTGCGACAAAACAGTCCCCGGCCAATTGATGGCCGCCGCCCGGCTGAATATTCCGACGTTGATCGTGGTGTGCGGGTATCAGCCCAGCGGCGAATACAATGGCCAGCACGTCGACATCGAAGATGTGTTCATCAGCTCCATGCACGTGGTCACCGGCAAACTCCCGGTCGAGGAACTGGTCGGCATGGCCCGCAATGCCATCAAGGGGCCGGGCGTCTGCTCGGGCATGGGCACCGCCAATTCCATGCACCTGGTGTGTGAAGCGTTGGGCATGGCCTTGCCCGGCAGTTCCCCCATCGCCGCCAACAGCCCGCAGATGTTCGATTTCGTGCACCAGGCCGGCAGACGCATTGTGGAAATGGTCGAGGAAGATCTCAAACCCCGCGATATCCTGACCCCCGGCGCCTTCGCCAATGCAGTGGCGACCATTCTTGCCGCCGGAGGCTCGGTCAATACCATCAAACACATGCAAGCAGTGGCCGCCGAAGGCGGGATCGACGTGGACGTCTACCAGCTCTTCAGGGAGCTGGGCAAACAAGTGCCGGTGCTGGTCGGCGTGCGGCCCGTGGGCGAACACAGCATCGAGCAAATGGAAGCCGCGGGCGGTGGTCGTGGCCTGCTCAAGCGCCTGGAGCCGCTGCTCCATGGCGATGTGCTGACCGTCACCGGCAAGACCCTGAGGCAAAACCTGGAGGGGGTCACCATCAGCGACGACGAGGTGATCCGCCCGCTGGACAAGCCTTTCGCCACCCTGCCGGCGATCGTGATGCTGCGCGGCAATATCGCGCCCCAGGCCGGCATCATCAAATACGGCATCGACCCGAGCAAGATGCGCCGGTTCAAGGGCCCCGCGATCTGTTTCGAACGCTCCGCCGACGCCATCGAAGCGTTGCAGGACGGGCGCATAAAACCCGGACACGTGGTGGTCATGCGCGGTGCCGGTGTACGCGGTGGCCCGGCCATGGGCGGCGGCGCTTCGAAAGTCGTGTTCGCCATTGACGGGGCCGGGCTGGGCGACCATGTGGCGATGCTGACCGACGGCCATCTCTCGGGGCTGGTCTGCAAAGGCCTGGTGGTGGCCGAGGTGTCCCCGGAGGCCGCCGTCGGGGGTCCGCTGGCGCTGGTGAAAGACGGCGACATCATCGACATCGACCTGGATCTGAACACCCTCGACGCCGCCATCAGCCCCAATGAAATGGATGCGCGCCGGGCCCGCTGGAAACCTTTGGCGCCGCAGTTCGGTGGCGGCTGGCTGGATATCTACCGCAACAACGTGTCCTCCATGGAACACGGCGCGGTGCTGATCAAGCCGCTCGACATCACTGTCTGCGGGGAGCAACCGTAATGAGATTGCGCGACGACGAGAAAGCCATGCTCGCCGGCGATCAAGGCCCGGCGGTGCAAAAAGCCATGGACCTGCTGGTGCGTTATGGGCAGGCCCTGGATGCGCAATGCCTGGTGGATACGCGCAATGTGGCCGGCACCATCGGTGCCACCACGCCCTTTTTGCGCCAGTACGCCGACCGCCAGGGCGGTATGGACGCAGTGTTCAGCGAGTTCAACCTCGACAGCGCCGAGGTGGTCGAGATTCCCAAGGTCAAGGTGTTCAGCAGCCACTTGCAACAGGGCATCGATCCTCGCCACGCCGAACGCCAGGGCATCTCGCAAGACGTGGTGCGCATTTATGAAACAGGCCAGGCCTACAGCAGCAGCCTGGGGGTGCAACCCTTGAACACCTGCACGCCCTACCAGGTCGGAAACGTGCCGGTTAAAGGCGAACACTGCGCGTGGATGGAATCTTCGGCGGTGATCTACATCAACTCGGTGCTCGGCGCCCGCACCAATGCCGAAGGCCGGGAAAGCACCGGCGCGGCCATGCTGACCGGCAAGATTCCGTATTGGGGCCTGCACATCGACGAGAACCGCCGCGGCACCCACCTGATCGAGCTGGCTATCGAGATCAGCACCACGGCCGACTGGGGCTTGCTCGGCTATTGGATCGGTGAGCAGGTGCAGGATCGCATCCCGGTGATCGAGGGCGTGAGCCACCAGCCCAACCTGGCGCGCCTCAAGCACTTCGGCGCGGCGGCGGCTTCCAGTGGCGGCGTGGAGATGTATCACCTGGTCGGGGTGACTCCCGAGGCGAACACCCGCGAACAGGCGCTTGGGGCGGCCCGGCCTTTAGCCACGCTGCGTTTCGGTGAGGCCGAACGGCGCTGGGCCTACGAGCACGTCAACATCACCGGGCGAGATGCCGAAGTCGATTTTGTGATGCTCGGTTGCCCACACTACAGCCTCGAACAGATCTGGGAAGTCTGCCAGTTGCTCGAAGGCCAGCGCCTGAGTCCGAATACCGAACTCTGGGTATTTACCGCCGCCTCGATCAAGCAATTGGCCGACGTCGCCGGCTACACCCGCATCATCGAGCAAGCCGGTGGACATGTGATGACAGACACCTGCTCGGCCATTGGCAAGGTGGTTCCCAAGGGCACCCGGGTGGCGGCAGTCGACTCGGCCAAACAGGCACATTACCTGCCGGCGATCATGGGTATCCAGGCCTGGTTCGGCACCACGGCCGATTGCGTCCAGGCAGCCATTGAAGGGCGCTGGAGAGGAGTATTGAAATGAACGAGACCTTCATGCTCAAAGGCCGCAAAGTCGTCGGCGGCCGTTTCGAAGGCGAAGCCCTGGTGACCCTTGACCGCATCTCGGGCTGGGGCGGCATCGACCCACGCAGCGGCACCGTCATCGAGACCCGCCACGAACTCAAGGGCATCAGTTTCGCCGGCAAAGTCCTGGTATTTCCCGGCGCCAAGGGTTCGTCCGGCTGGTCCTCGCAGTTCCATATCGCGCGCCTTGCCGGTGTGGCGCCCGGTGCCATGTTGTTCAACGAAATGACCGCGAAGATGGGCCTTGGCGCGGTGGTCGTACATGCACCGGCCATCACTGACTTCGATGAAAACCCGCTGTACCGGATCCGTACCGGGGACTGGGTGCGCGTCGATGCCGACGCCGGGACCGTCGAAGTGACCCCGCGTGAACGCCGTACCGATCAGCACGAAACACTACACCCGGTCGACCTCGACCCGGACCTGGACCGAACGCAGGACCAGCCGTAACCCGGATCCGCTTGCCGAAACAACCGTTTCCGTGGCCCAGGCTGACGGGCTCGGGGTCGGCTGCCCTTTTTTACACCTCGAAGGTAGTTTTATGGCTCATGTAATTCGCACGGTACGCCGTACCAGCGCTCCCACCGCCCAACGCCTGCAGGCTGACGTATGTATCGCCGGCGCTGGCATCTCGGGTATTTCCGCCGCTCTGGAAGCCGCTGCGCTCGGCAAGCGCGTGGTGCTGTTCGATGCGTTGCCGATGCTCGGCGGTCAGGCGGTCGGCTCGATCATCGGGACCTTTTGCGGGTTGTTTTCCAACGGCCCGAACCGCCAGCTGCTGACCCACGGCATTGCCGACGGCATTCTGCGCGACCTGGGCGCCTCGGGAGATTTGCACCACACCGTCGGTCCCTTGACCACCGTGGTTTATTACGACGAAGTCGCCCTGGGTCGCTGGATTGGCCAAAAGGTTCTCGACGCCGGCATCACGGTGATCCTCGGTGCGGTGCTGCGCGATGTAGTGCGCGAAGGTCCGCGGGTCCAGGAAGTCGAACTGGCCACCCGCTACGGCGATGTGCGCGTGGCGGCCAACGGCTTTATCGACGCCAGCGGCGATGCGGCGCTGGCCTGGAACGCCGGATTTGCCTGCCGAGAGCCGGACACGCCCATCTACGGCACCCAGATGTTCGTCCTTGAGCATATCGATGAAGCCCACCTGCCCACGCGTGCGCAGTTCACCGAACGGATCAAGCAACAGGCCAAAAGCTACGGTATAGAACGCGACGACGGCCTGTTCTTTCAGTTCCCCGGACGCGGCACGGCAGCGTTCAACATGACTCATATAGAAACGCCCCTGGATCCGATCGCCGCCTCCCACGTCGCGATCGCCGGGCGCCAGCAAGTGGATCAAGTGATCAACTTCCTCCAGTCGGAATACCCCGCGGCCTACGGCAAGGCCAAGGTGCGGGCATACGCACTGCCAGGTATTCGCCAGACCCGCTGGATTGTCGGTCATCATCACCTGACCACCGACGAAGTGCGCGCTGCGACGATGTTCCCGGACGCGGTAGCGCGCACCTCCTGGCCGGTGGAATTGCATGGCAACACCAGCGGCTATCAATGGGAACCCTTTGATGACGATCACATCCACAGTGTTCCGCTGCGTAGCATGCTGCCCGAGGGCAGCGATAACCTGGTGGTTGCCGGTCGCTGCATCGACGCCGATGCGGCCGCGCTGTCGAGTGTCCGCGTTATGGGCCCCTGTATCGCCATGGGCGCCGCTGCGGCCCATGCGCTGGACCTCGCCGGCCCCGGCGGCAGGGTGAGTGACATACCGTCCCAAGCGTTGCGCGAGCGGCTGGCGTTCAACCTGGAATAGGTTTCAAGCGGTTTGACGCGCCCACCGTGCAGACGGGGGCGCCACTCCAACAACAATAAGAATGCAGTGGAGAACGTACATGTCACAGTCCCGCACCCTGGATGTGGCGGCGCTCATAGAGGGCCGCAAACTGTCGCGCTTCAACTATGTGGTGATTCTGGTCTCGGTCCTGATCACCTTCCTCGATGGCTTCGATCTGCTGGTGCTGTCGCACACCGCTTCCTATATTGCCGACGAAGTCGGCCTGGACAAGATCCAGCTGGGCGAGATTTTCTCCATCGGCCTGCTGGGGATGATGCTCGGCGGATTCTTCTTCGGCTACCTGGGTGACCGCATCGGCCGACGCCCCACCATTATTTTTTCGACCTGCTCATTTGGTCTATTGACCTTGCTGTTTGCCGTGGCCAACAGCTATGAATCGCTGATGGTCCTGCGCTTTTTCAACGGCTTTGCGCTGGGCGCCATGCTGCCGTTGTGCTGGGCCTTGAACATCGAGTTCGTACCCAAGCGTTATCGCTCTACGGTGGTGACCATCATCATGGTCGGATTCAGTCTCGGCAGCGCGATGGCCGGCCCCCTGACCGTCTGGCTGGCGCCGCATATCGGCTGGCAGGGGGTGTTCGTGTTCGGCGGCGCGCTGACCATGGTAGCGAGCGTGTTGCTGTTTTTCACCCTGCCCGAATCGGTGCGTTTTCTGGCTAGCAAGCGCAAAGACCCGAGTAAAATCGCGGCGATTCTCAAGCGCATGGACCCAAGCCTGGATCTGCGGCCTGGCGACCGATTCGTCCTGCTGGACGAGCCGGATATCGGCGGCAAGGAATTTCGCGTCAGCCAGCTGTTCATCGGCCGCTTGAAATGGCTCACGCCGATGATCTGGCTGGGTTACTCCGCCAGTTCCATGGCCATGTACTTCCTCGCCTCCTGGAGCCCATTGGTTTATCAGTACGCAGGATTTGATCGTGCGACCGCTTCGTGGGTCAGCTCCATTGCCTCGTTCAGCGGCGCGATGGCGGGCTTGGCGATGATGCGATTCGTCGATACTCGCGGGCCCTACATGGTGATGATCTACCCGCTTTTGGCGTTGCCTTTCTTGCTGGTATTGGGCATCACCGGCATGCAGGGCACCGCGTTTCTCATGCTGAGCCTGATCGGCGCCGTGTTCGTCAAAGGCTCCCACTACGGCATCCTCAGCATTGCCGGGGTCTTCTACCCCAGCGCCATCCGCGCCAATGGCGCTGGCTGGGCCACATCCATCGCCAAGATCGGCTCGATCCTCGGCCCATTGCTGGGTGCATACGTACTCAACAGCGGCATGCCCGTGGTCAAGAGCTTCCTGGTCCTGGCTGCCTGCCCGGCCATACTGGCCGCCTGCGCATTCGCCATCGGGCATCTGACCCGTCACGACCTTGCAGAGAAACCTCTGCCCTCACCTGTACAAACGTGACCGGCATCCTCTGATCCGCAGCACCTGACCCACACAGGCCAACACAGGCCACACCGCGTCGTCACCGACGCGGTCAGGAAAAACTCGTCCTGAATAATCTTCATCCTTATCCTGAGACCAATAAAAAATGAACAGGAAGCTACCCTTCGTCACCGCACTGCTGCTCTGCTGCCACTTCGCCAGCGCCCAGGCAGACTTCCTCAAGGACAGCAGCGCGACGTTGACCACGCGCAACTTTTATTTGAATCGAGACTTCCGCCAGAGTGGCGCGCCACAGGCCAAGGCCGAGGAATGGACTCAGGGTTTCTTCGCCGAACTTCAATCTGGCTACACCGAAGGCACCGTTGGATTCGGCCTCGACGCCCTGGCTGAACTGGGCATCAAGCTCGATTCCGGCGCGGGTCGACGCGGCACCGGGCTGTTGCCCTATGGGCCCGACAGCAACCAGCCGGTGGATGATTACAGCGAACTGGGACTGACCGCAAAAATGCGCCTGTCGCAGTCCCAGCTCAATGTGGGCACCTTGATGCCGATCCATCCGCTGGCGTATTACAGCGATACCCGCTTGCTGCCCTCGACGTTCACCGGTGCTTACCTGACGTCGAGCGAAATCGACAACCTGACCGTCACCGCAGCGAGACTGACCGAAGCCAATGGCCGTGATTCATCCAGCAATGACGACATCAGCTACGCCGGCCAGGGCAGCGATCATCTGGACTTGCTCGGCGGCGACTACGCGATTGGCAAGAACCTGACCCTGCGCTACCACCAAGGTGAGCTGCAGGACATTTACCGCCAGCAGTTCGCCGGGCTGGTTCATGTATTGCCCTTGGGACAAGGCCTGAGCCTGCGTTCGGACCTGCGCTATTTCGACAGCACTGACATCGGCACCGGTAAGGCCGGGAAGATCGACAACCGCAACTTCAACGGCATACTCACCCTGACCGTCGGGGCCCAGCGATTCTCCGCCGCGTTCCAGCGCCTGTCGGGTGACAGCGTCTTTCCGGTGATCGACACCGGCACTCCTTTCGTGGCGAACCTTGTCACCTACAACACCTTTACCAAAGCCAACGAGAAGTCCTGGCAACTGCGTTACGAATATGACTTCGCCGCGCTCGGCGTACCCGGCCTGACATTCATGACGCGCTATGTGAAAGGCAGCGATATCCGCACCAGTACGGTCAGCGACGGCAGTGAGTGGGAACGCGATACCGACCTGACCTACGTGATCCAGAGCGGAACGCTGGAGGGGCTGAACCTGCGCTGGCGCAACGTCACTTATCGATCCGGCGATGGCCTGACCCAGCAGCTCGATGAGAACCGCCTGATCGTCGCTTACAGCTGGAAATTGTGGTGAGCCCGGCACGCCGGGACCTGTCCGCTTACCTCTTATTGTGTGGAGAATACCCATGATTGCGTCACGCGCCATCGATGTCGCCGCCTTGATAGAGGGGCGCAAACTGTCGAGCTTCAACTACGTGATCATCTGCGTGTCCGTGCTGATCACCTTTCTCGACGGGTTTGACCTGCTGATGCTGTCCCATACCGCCGCCTATATGGCCGACGAGATCGGACTGAGCAAGTTGCAGCTGGGCAATATTTTTTCAATTGGCTTGTTCGGCATGATGTTGGGTGGATTCTTTTTCGGTTACCTCGGTGACCGGATCGGCCGCCGTCCGACCATCATCCTGTCCACCGCCGCCTTCGGCCTGATGACCTTGCTGTTTACCCTCGCCGACAGCTACACCTCGTTGCTGGTGTTGCGATTTCTCAACGGCTTCGCCCTGGGTGCCATGCTGCCGCTGTGCTGGGCCTTGAATATCGAGTTTGTGCCCAAGCGCTACCGCGCAAGCGTGATCACTATCATCATGGTCGGTTTCAGCCTCGGCGGCGCCGTCGCCGGCCCCTTGACCGTATGGATCGCGCCTCACTATGGCTGGGCCAGCGTGTTCGCCCTGGGCGGCATCGCGACCTTGCTCTCCAGCGTGCTGTTGTTTTTCACCCTGCCGGAATCGGTACGGTTTCTGGTCAGCAAGCACAAGCATCCAGAAGCCGTGGAGCGGATCCTCAAGCGTCTGGATCCGGGCATAGAGATACGCCCCGGGGACCGGTACTTTCTTGCCGATGAAATCGATATCGGCGACCAGCCATTTCGCGTCGGACAGCTGTTCATCGGCAAACTCAAATGGATCACCCCCATGATCTGGATCGGCTTCGGCGCCAGTTCCATGGCCATGTACTTTCTCGCGTCGTGGAGCCCGCTGGTTTACCAGTATGCGGGCTTCGACCGGGCGACCGCCTCCTGGGTGAGCTCCTTCGCCTCGTTCAGTGGAGCCATGGCCGGGCTGATACTGATGCGCGTTGTCGACACCCGGGGGCCTTATGCGGTGATGATCTATCCGCTATTGTCGCTCCCCTTCCTGCTGGCCCTGGGTATCGGCGACCTACAGGGCAACGCCTTCATTGTGCTGAGCCTGATCGGGGCGATTTTTGTCAAGGGCAGCCACTATGGCATCACCAGCATCGCCGGGATTTTCTATCCCAGCGCCATTCGCGGCAACGGCGCGGGGTGGGCGGCCTCGATGGGCAAGATCGGTTCGGTGTGCGGACCATTACTCGGCGCCTATGTGCTCAACAGCGGCATGCCCGTGGTGAAGAGCTTCGCGATTTTAGCCCTATGCCCTGCAGTACTTGGGGTGTGTGCCTATACCATGGCGCGTATCGATAGACGCTCGACCGTGGAAGCCGAGCATTTGAGCCCCTCGCCACCCTAGAGATTAGACACGGCCGGGAGGTGATGGTAGCCATCGGCCGATAACCTCGGCAAACTAGATAGCTTTCTTAACTTCATTTGCGCAAGGACTCCACTTTCAATGGCCAAGCCGTCCAACATCGCCGACGTGAGTGAGGTGCTTTCCGAGGGCAGCGAGGTGCAGGCGCCGCTGGATTCGGCCCTGGACGAGCTGATCGGTTATGCCATGCGTCGCGCCCAGCTCAAGCTGTTCCAGAACCTGATCGGTCGGCTCTCGGCCCACGACCTGCGCCCTGCGCAATTCTCGGCCCTGGCGATCATCGACCAGAACCCCGGCCTGATGCAGGCCGATCTGGCCCGGGCCCTGGCCATCGAGCCACCCCAGGTGGTGCCGTTGCTGAACAAGCTGGAAAGCCGCGCCCTGGCGGTACGGGTGCGCTGCAAGCCGGACAAGCGCTCTTATGGGATCTTCCTCAGCAAGACCGGCGAGACCCTACTCAAGAAGCTCAAGGAAATCGCCGCACAGAGCGACCTCGACTCCACTGCCGCCTTGGACGGTCGGGAACGTGAAGAACTGCTGCGCTTGCTGAAGAAGGTGTATCAGGACTGACAGCCGCTCATAGAGCGGCGCTTACCAGATCGGCAAGGTGTAGAGCACCAGGAAGCGGGTCTGGTTTTCATCGCGAAAGGCTGCGCCGCCAGCTCCATCTGGAACTCGCGTTCCTTGCGATCTTTGGCATTGAAGGCCGCCAGCTCGATATTGTCGCCGCGTACATAACGCAACCGGCTCTTGAAGCCTGGCACGCCGGCCGCCGCGAAGTCGTAGTCGTAGATCGCTTGCCAGGTGCGTTCCTTGGCATTGAGAAAGTCCGAACTCATGGTCAGTTCGCTCATGCCCATCAATTCGGTCCCGGATATGTACGGCGTCGCCGTGTCCCCCGTGGAATGCATGTAACCCAAGCTGAAACGATGCCCACCCAGGCGGTAGCCGAACAGTGCCGAGAGATTACGGTTGTCGACCTGCCGTCGCAGGTTCTGCGCCGCACCTGCCAGCGTGAATTCACCCGTCGCGCCACTCATGCCTCGTAGCGGCATACGATCCAATTTCAGGATGCGCTTGAAGTGGACAAACAACATTTCGACCTTTTTACGTTCGTGGCGAGAGCTCCGATATGCCGGCGTTCTTGAGGCGCCTCTGCCGATCTGCGATCACTCAAAATAGGCCCGTGTTTATGATTACCGTCGACGCCAGCGACCTCACTCGCCTGGCCTTGCAAGAAGCCGGAGCGACGGCCGTATTGACCAAGCCAATCAACGTACCGGCATTGGAGCCGGAAAAAATCATCGCCGCCCGGTAGGACGGGCAGTAAACGCTCGCGCTTACCGCCCGTTCAGGCCTGAGCGATCAGTTCAACTGTTGCCGCATGGCCAACTCGACGCCGCGAATCTCTGCCAGCCCCTTGAGGCCACCGATCAGCGAATAGCCCGGGTTGCTTTTACGGTGCTGGTCGTCGAGCAGTTGATTGCCCATGGTCAGGACGCAACGGCAAGCGTGGGGCCCCTTCACGTTCCCGCCTGCGCTCTTCCGCCACCAGGGCACCAATGACCCCGACCATGTCGACATCGCCCCCCAGATGATGAGCTTCGTGGAAGCTGCGCGGGTCGGCCTCACGGCGGGTTGAGCGCAGGTGTGTGAAGTAGATGAACGGCGCGAAGTGCTTGGCCATCGCCACCAGGTCATTGTCTTCACGCACGCCATAAGAGCCGGTGCAGAACGTCAGGCCATTGGCGGCGCTGGGGGCAGCGTCCAGCAACCACTGGGCATCTTCGGCGGTAGACAGGATGCGCGGCAAGCCAAGCAGCGCACGGGGTGGATCGCCATGCGTACGCCCACCTCGATATTTGGCAATGCCCGCTACGGCATGCAGTCGGTGATTCCTCAGCGCAAGATGCATAATAAACCCGGTCCAGGCATACCTCGGCTGTGTGAGGGGCCTCAGTACAAAAAACGTAACGCTATTGAGCAATTGTTCAGTTTGCTCAAGGAAGAACGTCGGATCTGTACGCGCTACGCCGAACTGGCCAGCAGCGTTAAGGTCATGGTCACACTGGCCTGCATCGAAAGATGTTTGTGGGCCGGCTCTTCAGACAAGCCCTAGACTTTTGCCTTGACGTATTGCTAAGGCTGTCCGGCCTCCGCCTCCACAAGACAGATATACGGATCTGCAGGAGAACCCCACCTGAGCTCGTCCAAAAAGGGATTCTGGGTGTAGATATTGACAAATGCCCTGGTGCGCTAGGACCTAGCCATAGTGGCACTTACACCGCCCCATATTTTGAATAATGAGTGAATCCGGCCAACCGGATTATACATGAACAACGATAGCGTTTAGGCCGAGCCCTGTTCGCGAACAGTTTAAGGGGCAGAGCAAACGCTGAGATCCAAAGAAGTCACGACGGCCACTATATTTGCCTATCACCTCTTCAGCGACCGCCTTGGTATCGCCGTCTCAGTATCAGCAGGCGCGTGCTCAGGATCATTTTCGAGAGAAATTTCATCCGGAACCAAGTCCCCCCACCTGCGCATTGCCTCTAACACGTCACGTAACTCTTGCCCCAGAGGAGTGAGCTCATACATGACCCGAGGAGGCGTTTCTGCGTATGCAGTACGTGTAACTAATTTGTGGCGTTCGAAGCCTTTTAAACGGTGCGTCAATGTATGAGCGCTAATACCCGGCAAAGCTTGTTTTAGTTGGGTAAAACGCAATGGTCCGCCCAGTAACTCTCTCACGATCAAGGTGGCCCATGGCCCCTCAAGCAGGGCAAGAAAACGAGCGACACCACAGCAAGGACTATTTTTTTGCTTCATGCTAAAGAATCTTCCAATAGTGCATTTGACGTAACCAACCGTGGTAATAGATCTTGGTTTCTCGCTATCAAATCGCAACGAGGTAAGTAAATGAGTCGCTATATTGTCCATGGCGCCAACGGAGCACAAGGTGCCCCGCTTCTAAAACGCCTGATTCATTCCGGCCATAATGCGATAGCTGCTGCTCGCAACACGGACTCTGTCAAAGGTATGCCTTGCGTTAAGGTTGACAATACATCGGTAGCCTCGCTAATTGTGGCTTACAAAGAGGCCAAGGGTGTTTTCATTCATCTGCCTGTAGCGGCTGAGGCAGAACGCTTCATTCATGCACAAAATATTGCAGAAGCGATCAAACAAACTAAGCCTGACAGAGTAATCATCTCAACCAGTGGCTGGGTAGTGGATAACCCTGCCTCCCCGCTACAAAATCCACCGAGCAGTGCTATCGCGGAACTGATTCGAGGTGTACAAGAATCAGGTGTGTCATTTGCAGTAGTGGCGCCACGATTATTTTTTGAGAATCTACTCAATCCTCTCGTCTTGGATGCTGTTAAATCAGAAGGCGTTCTTCGATACCCCATCCGAGCGGACTACCCTGTGTCCTGGTGTTCACATCTGGATGTTGCTGAGGTCGCGGAAAAACTGTTCACCGACACCACGGTTACAGGCTTGGTCGGTGTAGGTCAATCGCCAGCGATCACTGGAGAACAGCTCGCTGAAGGCTTCGAACGGTACCTGAAACGTCCGGTAGCGTTCAGCAGCGTGGAGCCGCAGGCCTTCGGCGACATGATTGCGCCCCTGTTCGGAGCAGATGCTGCAGCTGGAGTTGTTGCCGCCTATGTAGCTCAAGCAAATGCTTCTGCGAATGCCATTACAGGTAATACCAGCGCTCAACTTCAATTGGCCTTAACACCTCGCACGGTGGATCAGTGGCTAGCCGAAATCTCTGCTTGACTGCCACTCTTTTGAAGCGCCAGGGCGGTAATACGCCCTGGTTAAGCGATTGGCTAGTCCCGCAGTACTGCCTTGGTACCAAAATACTGAGCGGCGTTGGGGTTTTCTGGCTGCTGAGAAGCCTTAGCGCTTTCCGATCCCGCCCCCATTAATCATATCGCTTGTTACCGCCCCATTTAAATCTAAAGAATTTCTTTTCTTGCCAAAGCAGGAAAAGGCTTAATTCTGGACTTGTCTTTGAAGGGCATCAAGGGCCAAGAGAATGATCCAACCTCATGAGCTCGGCCCATAGCCAATCGAACAACTACTCATCAGGTTAAAAGCAGCAGTGATTTTCCTCAGCATCGTCATCCGGTGACAACTAGCCGTGCTGTTTGCCGCTCAGCACCAACGCAATCCCCCCCAGCACAGCGACGGATGCCAACACCATCCTTACGCTTAGGCTTTCCCCCAGAAAAATGATACCAGCCAGCGAAGCCAGGATGGGCACGCTCAATTGCACCGTCGCGGCTTGAAGCGCTGCAAGATTACGCACCGCGACGTACCAGACCGCGTAGCCCACGCCCGACGCCAGCGCGCCGGAAAGAACCGCATAAAATATCCCCAGCAGATCCCAACGCAGCGCTGAGAGAAACGGCAAACTTGCAATCAAGACCAGGGGAATCGAGCGCAGGAAATTGCCGGCTGTGGTTGCCAGCGGATCGGCGACAGTTTTGCCAAGCAGTGAATAGATCCCCCATGCCACCCCCGATAACAGCATCGTGAGTGCGCTAACGGGGTCAGGGGCGGCTGCGCCTGGAAGCAGCAGACAGACCAAGCCAGCAATTGCCAATACAAACCCAACGATTGCCCGCGTGTGCATCCGCTCGCCTTTGAACATGCCGTACAGAACCATGCTCAGCTGAACCGCGCCAAACAGCAGCAATGCCCCCGTCCCGGTCTCCAAATGACGGTACGCGAAGGAAAAAGCGAAGACGTAAACGAACAAGGCAGCGGCCCCCTGCCAACTGCCTTTGCCTATGGTTGAGGTCCGCCTCAAGGCACACATGAGCCATAACACCAAGGCCCCGCTGGCCAGTCGGACAACGCTGAAACTCGCAGCATCAATGTCGGTGTGCTTAAGCGCCAGGCGGCACAGCAAGGAGTTCGCGGCAAAGGCGAGCATGGCGAAACAGATCATCGCGATCAATGTTGCCGAGGCTGAAGAGCTGGAAGCCTTCGTTACGGGGTTGCTTATTGTCATGGTCGATCCCAATGCCTAGGCAGGCTCTCAGAACTCTTGACGCCACCGCGCCCTTAAAAACACGTTAAACGCCTCTGTACCGATCGGTCAATACAGCTATCTTCCTGCGACTATGGGATGAGCTTCTCCCGTCTGTATCCTTCAACGCGTACGCATGGGTATGATTGACGCTCAACCGCTTGGAATTGACCCATGGGAAAAAAGAACGCCGTCGTCGCTGCCGAACCTGCTGAAACAAGCACTAAAGAGCGGATACTGAAGATCGCTGCGCAGCTGTTCTCGACGCGCGGGTTTCACGCGACCGGCATGGCTGAGTTGGAAAAAGCCACTGGCCTGGCTCGAGGCGCGCTGTATTACCACATTGGCAGCAAGGAAGAGTTACTGTTCGAAATCACCAGCCGGTATTTGCGGGTGCTCATCGCAGAAGGTACGCCCCTGTGCGAGAGCGACCAGCCTGCAGAAGATAAATTTCGCCAATTCTCGGCCATCGTGATGCGCACGATTGTCACCCACCTGGCCGAAATGACGGTGTGTTTTCGAGAAGTGTATTCCGTCATTGGCGAGCGCCAGACCGAGTTACTCGACCTGCACCGCCAATATGAAAAGCTCTGGTCGCAAATCCTCAAGGCTGGCGTGAGCGAGGGGACCTTCCGTACATCTGACTCGTTGTCGGTGAAGGCTATTCTTGGCATCCACCACTACAGCTATCTGTGGATCAAGCCCGGTGGCCCGCGCTCTCCGGAATCCATCGCGACGTTCTTTTGCGACACCCTCCTGCCCGGACTGAAGGTTGAGCCACGCCTGGCTTGACTATGATCAGCGGCGCTTCAAATGCGCCGCATCCTTCGACCTCCTCCTCATTCACGGCCCATCACCGATGGTTGTCCTTGTGACTGGACCACGCGCGTTTTTCGTTCTAGGCTAGCTACAGACCGACCGATCAGTCTACTGACTTGCCGTTGGGTCCATCCCGACAAAGAACCAGAGGGAAAAACAATGACAAAAAAATCCATGGTCCCCACCAAGCAAGACGCGCCTCGGACATCGTTGGCTCGCAGGGATTTCCTGATAAAAAGCGGGGCCGTTATCGGCACTGCCGCCTTTGCTCTGGGTGATAGCGCCCTCATCAACGCCGAGACGACCAATAGCGTCCCTCTTGATTCGAACCTGCCCCTTGAAGTCCCGCAATGGACCCGCAGTCTTGGCGCTCCCACGGCGAGCCCTTACGGCAAACCTTCAACGTTCGAAACCAAAGCCGTCAGGAATCTATATCCCGGCCTGAAGGACACGATGTCCGCCTACAGCACCTCCCCACTTCAAGAACTGGACGGCATCATTACGCCGAACGGCCTGTTCTATGAGCGCCACCACGCGGGCGTCCCGCAAATCGATCCGGCGGAACACCGGTTGGTGATCCATGGCCTCACCGAAACAGCCTTGATCTTTACCGTGGATGAGATACGCCAATTCCCCGCCGTGTCACGGGTGCACTTCATGGAGTGTTCGGGCAATCCATCGTTTCTACCACCCTGGGGTAAAACCGCAGCCGAAGTGAGCGGCCTGGTGAGTTGCGCTGAGTGGACGGGTGTTACCCTGAAAACTTTGCTGGATGAAACCGGGCTGAAGCCGCAAGCCAAGTGGATCATCGCCGAAGGGGCGGACGGCGCGGCAATGACTCGCAGCATTCCCATCGAGAAATGCCTAGACGATGTGATGGTCGTCTACAGCCAGAACGGCGAGCGCCTAAGGCCGGAACAGGGCTACCCGCTGCGCCTGTTTGTACCCGGCTACGAGGGCAATACTCACATCAAATGGCTGCGCCGACTTCACGTCACCGACGCGCCCGCCTACAGCCGGGAAGAAACCGCCAAATACACCGACTTGATGGCCGATGGCAAAGCCCGGAAGTTTTCCTTTGTTATGGAATGCAAATCGCTGGTCACCTACCCCTCAGGCACCCAGAAACTGACGCGCAAGGGTCTGCATGAGATGCGTGGCATCGCCTGGAGCGGACACGGCAAAATTACCCGCGTTGACGTTTCCATCGATGGCGGCGACAACTGGACGCAAGCCAGGTTACAGGAGCCTATTCTGACCAAGGCACTGACCGCCTTCAGGGCCCCTTTCGAATGGAAAGGCCAAGAGTTGATGATCATGAGCCGCGCCATCGACGAGACCGGGTATGTGCAACCGATGCTGGAACAGTTGATCGATGAACGCGGCAAGGTCTCTTTCTATCACAACAACTCGGTGCAACCGTGGCGCGTGTCCAGCAGTGGGGAGGTGACCAATGGACGGGCTTAAAAAGGGTTCGTTCCTGCTGGGATTGTTTTGCGCCTGCACATTAACCTGTGTCGCCGCCCAACCCAAGTACGGGTTAGGCACAAGCGCTACGGACGCACAGATCGCCAGTTGGAACATCGACGTGGCACCCGACGGGAAAGCGTTGCCACCGGGAAGCGCCACGGTAGCGGACGGTGAAAAGGTTTATATGAATAACTGCCTCGCCTGTCATGGTCTAAAACTCGAAGGCGGCATTGGCCCGGCATTGGCAGGAGGTAATGGGTCCCTCACCACTGACAAACCACTTAAGACGGTAGGCAGTTATTGGCCTTATGCGACGACCCTCTTTGACTACATCCGTAGGGCAATGCCTTTCCAGTCTCCCCAGTCGCTAACCAATGACCAAGTGTACGCGGTAACCGGTTACGTCTTGCACGTCAACAAACTGCTTGACGCTAATGCGACTGTCGATGCAGCAACCTTGGCCGCCATAAAAATGCCAAATCGAGATGGCTTTTTCATCGATGACAGGCCTGACAGCAAAGCGATCGACTGTATGTCCAACTGTTTGAAAGTCCATTAGCAGGTGTGCCGGCCTCACACGCAATCGATGACCGCAACGTGATCTATCGCCAGCGCCTGGACACTATCGTCCAGGCGCATTAAGCAAGCGATAGGTTTGAGGTAACGTGTCAACTGGCGGCAATGTGCGACAAGCGCGGCACAGGACCGACTGCAATGTAGGCATTGCCCCCAATCCGCAGCCAGACCGTTCACCAATGAAGATGGTTTCAAAGCCTCATGCTGAAAAGAACGGCGTCACTGATGTCGCATGGCGAGTGAACGGAACTCAGTAGCTTCAGGCTTAAATCCTGAATTCTATCTGAAATATCAGTCTTTTTGCCGAGCAGTGAAGTCTCCTTGACAGGCGTGGGTCCGGGGTCACGGCGTAGCGACTGGGAATATTGAATTTCGGCCCAAGCACCGTCCAGTGCCGAGATAGACTCGTCAAGCAGCAACAACGCGGGAACGGAGTTCCAGTTCGCGAATACTGGCGAAGCGTGGGCGCTTCCCTCCAGAAAACGAGTAGTTGGAAGCTCTCCAGCAAACAGCAAACGGCACCTTGTCATTCAAGACATAAACGACTTTTAAGCCTCCGTAACCCAAACCCGTCTTTATGAGCAGGCTTAGTCACTCATCTCTCCATCCGCTAACCGTCGAATCCCAAGCGGATTAGTGTTCTGCAATGCCTGAGGCAACAACGCATCCGGAATAATTCTGAAAACACACCGACGCCAGAAAGCGATCAACGGCCAGCGAACCCACCGACGTCCCCCGCGAATCGGACGTCGCTGGATACGGTCCGCCGTGTGCCATCGCCTCGCACACCTCCACCCGGTTCGGAGAAACCGTCATTTACTCCGCGTGCGTGGTCTTCACTGAACTCAGCGGTATGCGCGAAGAACTGGTGGCGCTCGAATCCGGCAACATCGGCCGGGTGGCAGTCGGCGCTATCCCGGCGCTGGCTTCGGGCCTGCTGACCCGCACCATCGCCACGTTGAAACAAAGCCACCCACGGTTGTCCATGAGCATTCAGGTCGACACCAGCGACGTGCTCGTGCAGGCGCTGCTGCAGGATCAGTTGGACATCGTGCTGGGACAATTCCAGCCGGTGCCCGCGCCGAAGAATTGCTCTTCGACAACCTCGGCGAAGAGGCTTTGTGCGTGATTTCGGGGGCACAGCATCCTTTGGCGAAAGCGACGCACCTGAGTTGGGCCGAATTGCAGAGCATTTCCTGGGTGTTGCAACAACATCCGAGCCCGATGCACGCAATCACAATCAGGTGTTCCACTACGCCCGGGTCGACATCCCCAGCAGCATCGTCGAAACCACATCAATCATGACCTTGCTTTCATTGATCCAAAAAACCGACATGCTCGGTGTGACGCCGGTTTCGGTGGTTGAGGATTATCCCGGTCGGGACTTGTTAGCTGTTTTGCCGATCAAGTTCGAAGCTCGCTTGCCACCGTACGGTTTGATCACTCGTCGGCATCGAATCCAGTCGTCGGCCACGCAGGCGTTCATGAGCTCGGTACGGGCAGACCACGCACGTTGAACTAGAACCAAAGCCGTTCGCTGTTCTGCTAGACGTGATCTACCAACAGAACGTGTTTGCCCCGGCCGTCAAACCGCGCGACGGTGTTGTCGAAAATGCCGAACTCCATACCCTATTCTTCGGCGCAATAGCGTTGCGCATTGCGGTCGCGGCGGAACGGTTGCCGCAAGTGTTCGAACTCTTGTGAATCAATGTCCACCCCCGCGAGGGTAGTGGACACTTTTATAAAGCTTTAATGCTTGGCGTGTTTCACCCGTACTTCCGGCATGGCCGAAGAGTGATGGTTGAGAATCTTCCACTGCCCCCCGACCTGCTCGTAGACGAAAGTGTAGCGTGCCTGCACGTGACGGATCTTACCGTCCGCCTCGGTCAGGGTGAACGTGTACACACCACTGTCCATGGCCACGTTGCTGCCCAACTGGCGGATCTCGCGGTAGTTGATCTGCCCAACAGGCTTGAGCGCCATGAAATGTTCAAAGTAGTCTTTGATCTGCGCTGGCGTAGTGCGTACCTGGTTGGACACGGTTGGCTGCAACACGGCGCCCGGCGCATACAAGTCGACCACTTTTTGTACGTTACCGGTCTGCAATGTGCTGTTCCAACGGTCAAACAAACCGGCAATCTCTCGGTCTTTCACATTCGCAGGCGCTTGCGCAGTATCACGGTAGACATAGGGTGCCGTCTCGGCAGCCTGAACAAACGGTGCGCTCAAGGCGAAAATCAGGGCGATCGATGCAGTTTTAAATTTCATTGCGATACTCCAGTGGTGTTCGTTGAGCCCACTTTGCCAACTTGCCTGCCACCCGACATCGGCCAACCGGCGTCATTTGCCTATGCCATTTGGCAGATGGCGCTCGACATGTCCAGCAAGGTTTAATAAGCCCCCTACGCCCGCAGGCCTGTAACACCGGAGCTGAAGCATGCAAAACCCACCCCACGATCCCGGTAGTGCCTTGGCCATCCGCGCTCACTATCGCCAATCGGAGAGCCGTTCAGCGCGTCTGCGGCTTTTGGTCGATACCGGCCAAGAGTTGACCCAACTAACTCCGGATGCCATGCGCGAACGCGTGCTGGTGCGGGCATGCGCCTTCCTTGCGATGGACTATGGGGTGCTGCTGGAATGGGACAACGAGGGAGGCATCAGTACCACCGCCCGGCATGGCCATCCTGCCCGGCTGCTCAACCTGGCCGCTGTCGTCAACCGCAGCTTGAAAGCGCCGTGCTGGCAAGAGCTTGCAGCGGATGGCCTGCCCAGTATGTTGCAGGTACCGTTGCGCGGCAGCGACGGCGCTGCCTTTGGCGCTCTGCTCCTGGCCAACAGCGTGTCCCTGCGCGCGCCGGCTGATGATGACAGCGAATCACTGCAGTTGCTCGCCACGCTGCTGGCCGCGCACCTTGAGAATGATCGGCTATTGAAGACGCTCATGGCGAGAGATCGCACGCTGTCGGACTTGGTCAATCGGTTGTTTCGCGCACAGGAAGACGAACGCAAACGCGTAGCCTACGACCTTCATGATGGCCTGGCTCAAACCCTGGCCGGATTGCATCAGCGCCTGCAAGGTTTTGCTGGCCGCTGCCCGACGCTGCCTGACACACTGGCAGCGGACTTGCAGGCGATTCTGACCTTGGCCCAGCACTCTGTGGGTGAAGGTCGACAGCTGATCGCAGGCCTACGCCCAACGGTGCTGGATGATTTCGGTTTATCCAAGGCGCTCGACAAAGAAGCCGATCGCCTGCGCGAAGCCGGAGTCAGCGTACAGTGGAGCAGGCGCAGCGAGGCGCGGATGCCCAGCCAGGTAGAAATCGCCTTGTTCAGGATTGGCCAGGAGGCGATCAACAACATTCTCAAGCATGCACAGGCCAGCCACGTCCGACTGACACTGGAACTGCACAATGGCCTGGCCTCACTGCAAGTAGAAGACAATGGTAAAGGCTTCTGTGCAGGCCAAATGCCCGACGGCCATGATGCTCAGCATTTGGGCCTTGCCACCATGCATGAACGCGCCAGCCTGCTCGGCGGCCGCCTCACCTGCGTCAGCGCGATCGACGGCGGTACGCAACTGCACGCCCGCGTGCCTGCGGACCTTGATGGAGCCTCTCAATGAGCCATATCTTGCGTCTGGTGCTGGCGGACGATCATGAAGTCACGCGCACCGGTTTCGTCGCCCTGCTGGCCGGCCATCCGCAATTCGATGTGGTCGGCCAGGCCCGCGATGGCCAGCAAGCGGTTGAATTGTGCGAGCAGTTACTGCCGGATATCGTCATTCTCGATATTCGAATGCCGATTCTCAATGGCCTGGGAGCGGCACGTCTGCTGCAACAGCGTCTGCCAGCCCTCAAAGTAGTGGTTTTCACCATGGACGACAGCCCCGATCATCTGGAAGCGGCCATGAATGCCGGCGCGGTGGGTTACCTGCTCAAAGACGCCAGCCGTGACGAGGTGATCGATGCGTTGCAACGGGTAGCTGCCGGTGAAGAGGTCCTCAATAGTGCAGTCAGTGCCCGACTGTTACGACGCATGACCGAGCGCAACGCCAGCGGCGCTGTTCCGACTGAAAACCTCACCCCACGGGAGCGCCAAGTGCTCGCACTGGTGGCGAACGGCATGAGCAACCGCAAAATCGGAGAAAACCTGGGGATTACCACCGGTACGGCCAAGGCCCACGTTGAACGGGTCATCGGCAAGCTCGGTGCGGCCGATCGAACCCAAGCCGCGGTCCGTGGCATCGCATTAGGCCTGGTGACACAATCATGAACGTGTTCTACGCCAGGCGTTGGACTGACCTACCCTTGCGCGGCAAGGCGCTGGTGGTGATTTCCCTGCCCCTGGTGGTGCTGCTTTTGTCCCTGGTGCTGATCTACAACACCGAACGACAGACCGCTCGCGCGGAAGAAGACGTACGCAGGGTACTGCGGGTACAAGGTGACATACAGGCCGTGCACACCCTGCTCGCCGAAGCCGCCGCCAGTGTGCGCGGTTACCTGTTGACACGCAGTGAGGATTTCCTACCTGGATACTTGAACGCCAAGCCCCAGATTGAATCAGCCCTGCGCCGGCTCGACCGCAACGTGCGCGATCAGCGAGTGCGTGAGCAACTGACGGCAATCAGGCCGCTGATCAACAACAAAATCGATGGACTGGAGGACATGCTTGGTGACCCGGCGACGAGCCCTGAGTCGATTACCAACATCTTGGTCAGCAACAAACACATCCTTGATGAGTTGCGTCGACACATCAGCGCCATGCTCACGCTCGAGGACTCGTTGCTGGCCGAGCGTACGGCCGCGGCATCAGAGACTCGCCAACGGTTGTTACTGTCCACCTGGCTGGCCGCCATCTGCGGACTATTTGGTGCAATCGTCGCGGTGCTGTTTCTGTCCAAGGGCATTGTTGCGCGGGTGCAGAACGTCCAAGGCAATGCGCAGCGTCTGGCCCTCGGCCAACCCCTGCGGCCGCAGCCGCCGGAAAAAGACGAGATTGGTCAACTGGGCACGCGCCTGGTAGAAGCCGGGGCCCTGCTGGCCGAGCGCGAACGCGCGTTGCGCGAAAACGAGGAGCGCCTGCGGCTGATTATCGATGGGGTGAAGGACTACGGGATTTTCGCCCTAGATACAGCGGGTCACGTCACCAGTTGGAACGCCGGCGCCGAACGGATCAAGGGCTACACCGAACAGGAAATCATCGGCCAGCACTTCTCGGTGTTCTACCTGCCGCAAGAGTGCCCACAACACCCTGATATGGCACTGAGCGAGGCCACCCGCAATGGCCATTATATGGAAGAAGGCTGGCGCTGCCGCCAGGACGGCACGCGCTTCTGGGCCAGTGTTGTGATTACCGCGCAGTACGATGGCGCCGGCGCCTTGCGAGGCTTTTCGAAAATCACACGCGACATTACCGACCGCCGTGCGGCCGAAATTGCCTTGAGCACAGCCCGCGAGGAAGCCGAACGCGCCAGCCGTGCCAAAAGTGAGTTCCTGTCGCGCATGAGCCACGAACTGCGTACCCCACTCAATTCTATTCTGGGCTTTGCACAACTGCTGGACATGGACTCGCCTGCTGGGCAAACGGCGCAGGTCGGTCACATTCTACGTGCAGGCCAACACCTGCTGACGCTGATCAACGAGGTTCTGGACATTGCCAAGATCGAAGCGGGACGATTGCCGTTGAACATCGAGCCAATCGCCTTGGCCATCGCACTGCAAGAAGCACTGTCGCTGGTGTCCCCCATGGCCACCGATGCCGGCATTCAATTGACGCCGCTGCCAACGCTGGCCGCCGACATCGGGATCGTCGCTGATCGACAGCGCCTGACCCAAGTGCTGCTGAACCTGCTGTCAAATGCCATCAAGTACAACCGCCCTCAAGGACACGTGAGTATTGAGATCAACGTGACGCAGCAGCGAATCACTGTGGCAGTCTGCGATACCGGCAACGGCATTGCGGCGGATCACTTGGGTCAACTGTTCAAGCCATTTGAGCGACTGAACGCCGATCCGAGCGTGGAAGGTAGTGGGCTTGGCCTGGCGCTAAGTAAAAGCCTGCTGGAAATGATGAAGGGCAGTTTGACGGCGCAGAGCCAATACGGCTCAGGCTCCCGATTCACGATAGAGCTGCCATTCGTGCGCTTGCTGGAACCTCCCAGCGCCGCCGCAGCAGTCGCCCACACCCTATCGCTAGCTCCTGACATCGTCGCCCCCGACATTCAGGGCAACGTGTTGTGCATTGAAGACAATCTATCCAGCCTGGCGCTGATCGAGACGTTGCTGCAGCGCAGGCCGGGGATAAAATTGCTTTCGAGCATGCAAGGCCAATTGGGGCTGGACCTGGCCGCACAGCATGCACCACAGCTGATTCTGCTGGATGTTTCACTGCCGGACCTCGACGGGCTGAAGGTGCTGCAGCGCCTGCGCCGGTCTGCGATCACTCAAAATACACCGGTATTGATGATTACCGCCGACGCCAGCGACCTCACCCGTCAGGCCTTGCAAGAAGCCGGAGCGACGGCCGTATTGACCAAACCAATCAACGTACCCGCGTTTCTCGCCCACCTCGACAAATGCTTTCCGGAGCCCATGTGAACATTGACCTGCGCATTTTGATCATCGACGATCAACGTCCGAATCTGGACCTGGTGGAGCAGTTGCTTGCGCGCGAAGGCTTGACCAACGTCTTGAGCAGTACACAGCCCTTGCGCACTCTGGATCTATTCAACAGCTTCGAGCCTGATCTGGTCATTCTCGATTTGCACATGCCGGAGTTCGACGGGTTTGCAGTATTGGAGCAACTCAACCGGCGCATCCCCGGCGGTGAATACCTGCCGATCCTCGTGCTCACCGCCGACGCCACGCGCGACACGCGCTTGCGCGCCCTGGCGCTGGGAGCCAAGGATTTCATCAGCAAACCTCTGGATGCACTGGAAACCATGTTGCGAGTGTGGAACCTGCTGGAAACACGAGCGCTTTACAAGACCTTACGTACGCTAGTATCTTCAGATCAGATCGATCTTCTGCGAAGGCAGCATGGTGGATAACCTTGCTAATCAGATCTCAGCACAACTGCCTTTCCTCCGAATGTGAAAGGCGCTCTTGATTTTAGAGGCCAGCGACCCACGTTTTGCTCTGCCCAAAAAGCAGCTGCTCCCACTGCCACGGCTGGAGCTGACGCACCCGCAAATCAGCTATCGAGGCTGATGTCAAAGCTGCGGCGTGAGAGCGCCTCCTGCAGATGCGTCAATCACGCACATATTGGCTGCCGACGCCCTCGTCGCACCGCAACCAATGCATGGCGTCGCTGAAGCTATCAGCGCCGATGGCGATGACATAGTCCACGACAATCTGATGGATGGATTCAATCGGGACAGACCTCGGCATTGAGTGGGTCGCCGCCAAAGGTCCGGCTGAAGCCTGAGATCGTGCCCGCGGCTATATGGTGCAGGATGCCAGGGTCGTTGGCTCGGCTGGGCAGACCAGCCCTGCCCGACGTGGACGTCCTCCGCGAGGCGAAAACCGGCATGCGGCGCATCAACGAATTGACTGGCGAGATTGTGCATTTGGGCATTCTCGACGAAGGCCGCATCGTCTATTTTCACAAGATCGACTCCCAATACAACCTGCGCATGTACCCGCGCATCGACCGACGTCCGCCGCTGTAATGCATCGGTATCGGCAAGGTCTTGCGTTACTCCGAAGACAACGAAAACTCGGGGTCGAATTGGCTCAATCATCAAGCGAGTTGAACAATCTCATATGCCTGTGCCGAATCGGCAATGCTAAATTGAGATAGAACATTTTGAGTGATTATGATGAGCTCTAAAAAAATCCTTCAAGAACCCGCCGCCCGTTATTTTCTAGAAGTCGTCAGATCCGGTTCCATCAGCGAAGCGGCCTCACGGCTAAATGTAGCGTCGTCAGCCATTAGTCGGCAGATCGCAAAACTGGAAGCCAGCCTGGACACTCTGCTGTTTGAGCGTACGGCGCGCGGCATGCAGCCTAGCGCTGCAGGAGAGTTACTTGCCGCTTATGCCCTTAGGGTGCAGATGGATAGCGATCGCCTATTTCGCTGAAATTTTCCGCGGTGGTTTCAGCGCGGTTCCCAAAGGTCAGATCGAGGCCGCCCACAGCCTGGCTATGACGTCATTCGCAATTTTACGTCGGGTAACCCTACCCGGCGCCCTCAACGCAGCTTCGCCTGCCTTGATAAACATGATCATTAATGTTTGCAAGAAAACCGCGCTGTTGTCGATCATCACTGTGGCCGACCTGACATTCGAGGTCCAGAAAATGGCGATAGAGACTTTTGCCTCGTTCGAGTCGATCCTGACCCTGGCGCTAGGGTACTGGGTACTGATCGAAATTTTTTCCCGCTTGGGTCAACGTGCAAACGCCATATCAATCAGCACCTGAATATGAAGAGAAGCGCATGAGTGAGTTTTTGGTAAGCATCGTCAATGTTCACAAAAGCTACGGTGATTTTGAAGTGCTGAAGAACGTCAACTTGGACGTCCAGCGCTCCGAGTTCATTTGCCTGATCGGCCCGAGTGGTTCGGGAAACAGCACGCTCTTGCGCTGTATCAATGTTCTTGAAACTTATGACAAAGGCTCCATCACGATTGTCGGAAAACTGATCGGCTATCAAGAGGCTGGCGGTAAACGCAAACTCATGGCTGCCCGCGAACTGAGGGAAATGCGCCGCAGCATTGGCATGGTGTTCCAGCAGTTCCAACCTCTGGCCGTACATGACTGCGTTGGAAAATGTCGCAGAACCGTTGCTGCGCGTTCAGAAAATGAATGCAACCGACGCGAAGGCCAAGGCACTGCGAATGCTTGAGAGAGTAGGCTTGGCACAAAAAGCCGAGAACTATCCAACGGCTTTGTCTGGCGGTCAGCAACAGCGTGTCGCCATCGCGCGAGCGTTGTCCATGGATCCGAACCTGATGCTATTTGACGAACCTACCTCGGCACTCGATCCGGAGCTGGTGGGTGAAGTATTCCAAGTGATGCGCGACCTCGCCAGCGAAGGCATGACTATGGTGGTGGTTACACACGAGATGGGCTTCGCCGCCAAAGCCGCCGACAAAGTCGCGTTCTTGGACGGAGGGTGCATCGTTCAGTTCGGTACGCCGCAGCAGGTACTCAAGGAAAGCGAAGAGCCGCGTTTACAGCAATTTCTGCGGAGTTACCACGCTCGCAACGATTTTTGAAGAGTCCCCCTGTGTCAGCCATTTTGGCGGAGCGAGTCATGATCAGTTTCAGAATCAAAGCAAGCGGCGAAAAAGTCGCGCCACAATGGGTGGAGGCGTTCCGCAACCTGCCCGTCCCAAACATCAGCGATTGCATGGCGCGCATGACTGCAGGTGGCGCCAACCTACGGGCATTTTATAAAGGGCCACGCATGGTCGGCTCGGCTCTAACCGTCAAGACACGGCCGGGGGACAATCTGGTGGTAAACAAGGCACTGGACATCGCGGATCCAGGCGACATCTTGATAGTGGACGCCGGTGGAGACCTGACCAACGCTTTGGTCGGTGAGTTGATGATCGCCCATGCAAGACACCGCAAACTCGGTGGGCTTGTCATATCAGGTGCTATTCGTGACAGCGAAGAAAAATTGCTGGCTGGTAGTTTTCCAGTCTTCGCCTTGGGCGTGACCCATAGAGGGCCGTTCGGGGATGGGCCTGGAGAAGTCAATGTACCCATCGCCCAACACGGAATGGTTATTCTCCCTGGTGATTTGGTTTGTGGTGATGCCGACGGTGTGGTCAGCGTGGCGCGTCACGAGGTCGAGGAAGTCCATGCGCTGGCGCTGAAAAAACACAATGATGAAGTGAAGTTGATGGCGCAGATCAAAGCCGGCACGTCAGACTGGAGGTGGGTAGACGAATTACTGACTCGCAACGGTTGTTCGATTTAGTAGCTAACTCGTTTACATTCAGGGGTGCTTAGATCGAGGTTTAGATTGAGTCGCACCGGATTTCTATACACCCTAAATCTTCGTTGCGAAGCGCTGTTCGAACTCTAACCATTCCAAGCCCTGACCAATCATGCAGCGGAAAATCGTCGCCTGAGTATTTCCGCTTGCATTGCTTATCGTGGTTGCGTCATAAATCAACACGAGCTAGAACTTGAAACGCCCCACCAGCCCTTTCAGTTGAACAGAAATGTCCGTCAGGCGAACTGATCCGGTGTACGCCGAGTGCGCAACACTCTCCACCACCTGGGCATCGGCGTGGATTTGTGCGATGTGTTGGTTAATATCTTCAGCCACCTGATGCTGTTCCTCTGCAGCCGTGGAGATTTGAGCATTCTGGTCGCGAATCGAATCCACTGAATCGCGGATCTTGTCGAAACTGTCGCTCGCCTGCTGGATACATTCAACGCTGGTTTGCGACGCCTCCAAGCTGCGTTGCATCTGCTGGGTGACCTCCTTGGTTCGCCGCCTGAAGTTGCCGAGCAGGCTGTCGATCTCGCCAGTTGAATCGGCAGTACGTCGCGCCAAGGCGCGAACTTCGTCGGCCACGACCGCGAATCCACGCCCCTGGTCGCCGGCGCGCGCCGCTTCGATGGCGGCATTGAGTGCCAACAGATTGGTCTGCTCAGCGATCGAACGAATAGTATCGAGGATCGTGTTGATGTTCTTACTGTCCTGCTCGAGCATCTGCATGGTACATGCCGACTGCTGCAGGTCTTCACTCAATTTAAGAACGCTGCCCGTGGCCTCACCAATGTGCCGTTGCCCGTCGTGCACCTCTCGATAACCAACGTCCGCGCTGGAAGCCGCGCGACTACATGAGCGAGCCACTTCGTTAGAGGTAGCGACCATCTCGTTGAAAGCCGTGCTTACTAATTCAACTGCTTCGCGCTGCCGCACTGCGGCGTTGTTCATGTTGCTGGCCACTTGACTTGTATCCGCAGCGACCTCTTGCAAATCGGAGGAAGCGCTGCGGATGCGCCTCATCAGTTGCGCGATCATCCCAAGGAACTGGTTGAACCAACCAGCCAAAGTGGCGGTTTCGTCCTTGCCCCGCACTTCGAGTTCGCGTGTCAGGTCACCTTCCCCTTCGGCAATTTCCTGCAAGCCATTGGCAACGCTGCGAATTGGTCTAACGATTACGCCGGCGAAGCTCGCGCCTACGATGGCGAATACAATCGCCAACACGGCGGCAATCATCGCAATAAGCCATGTGAGACTGGTGGCCTGAGCCATGACTTCGTCACGCTTAATTAGACCGATGAAGCGCCAGCCTAGGCTTTCGGAACTCACCACATTGACCATATAGGGCACGCCATCGATTTCGATCCTGGTGACGCCATCGCCAGTCTTTGCCAGATCGGAGTAGCCAGGGCCCAAATCGGCCAAGGGTTTGAAGCTGTTTTGGGGATTGGCGGGATCGACTAAAACGTTGCCGTTGGCTTCGACCATCATCAGGTATCCGCTGTCGCCCAGCTTGATGGTTTTAACCAGTTCCGTTAGTTGCTTTAGCGAGACGTCTACACCGACGACGCCTACCGGGTTGCCGCTTGCGTCGGCGAAAGCGCGAACCGTGCTGACCAGCACCATGTCATCCGGCGCCCAGTAGTAGGCGCCCGTGCGCACGGTTAAGCCTGATGCGGCGGCCATGGCGGTTTTGTACCAGGGACGCACCCGGGGGTCGTAGCTGGCCATTTTGGGATCGTCGGGCCAGCCGGCAAATCCGCCGTCGTTGAGCCCCAGTGAAATGGACGCGGTGGTCGGGTGGGTCTCGGCAAATCGATCGAAAATAATCTGGAGCCGCTGATCGGCTTCGCTGACAGGCGTTTGCTCAGCATTGGCAGCGGTATAGTTTTTCAATCCCTTGACGCTGGCGATCCGAGGATCCTTGGCAAGGTATTCGACGTTTTGGCGGATGCTTTCAAAGAACTGCTTCATGCCGTTATCAATCTGGCGAATTTCACGACCGCTGCTATCCAGGAAATTGGCTTGCGCCGCGCTCCGCAAGTTCAATACGACGAGCACCGCGACCATAACCACTGGAAGACAGGCGATGGCAGCAAATACCCATGTCAGCTTCTGTTTGATATTCATGACCTCTCCAACGGGTACTTATAATTATTTAGGGCGGGCCGATGGAACGGATACACCCATTGGAATCAAAACAGCGCCCACGACGACTGACGCGAAATCTGCAGGGACAGCGTCCGTAGATAAATATCAGTGTTAATTTTCCTTACAGGCCAGGTTCTCGCCCGCTACTCCAACGGAGACGGGCGGAAGGTTCATGTACTGCAGCTCAGCTCAGCTCAAAAACGGCCCGGAGCAAAGGGTGCTGGATCGACTACAGGCGTCTCGCCCATCATCAATTCTGCGAGCAGTCGACCGCTGACCGGGCCCAGCGTAAACCCCTGATGGGCATGGCCAAAATTGAACCAGAGCCCTTTATGCAAGGGCGCTGCGCCGATTACCGGCTTCATGTCTACCGTACAGGGCCGGGCGCCCTTCCATGGTGTGCGCTCAACTTGGGGCCCTAACGCCAAGACTTGCCGTGCTGCACACTCGGCCTTGCCTAGCTGCACCGGTGTTGGAGGCGCACTTAGACTGGCGAACTCTGCCCCTGTCGATAGGCGGATACCGCGTTTCATGGGTGCCAGCATGTAGCCTTGTTCGGTATCCAGCACTGGTCGGGTCAACGTTGCTCCATCGGCAAAGTGAGCGTGGTAACCCCGTTTGACAAACAACGGTATGCGGTAGCCCAACTCACACAGCAGCTCATGAGCCCAAGGCCCCAGCGCTATTACCACCTCCGATGCGCCAACCGATCCGGAATCGGTGTCGACGCTCCAGCCGGCTCCCGATTGACGTAACGATCGCGCATCGCCGCGCAAAATTTGCCCACCTTCACTCACGAACAGATCGGCATAACGCTGCACTAACTCTCCAGGCTCAATACAAGTCCAGGGTTGCAACCAATGAATGCCCCCCACCAATGCCTCGCTCAGGGCGGGTTCCGCGAGTCTTAGCGCAACACCGTCCAAATGCTCGGACAATACGCCGTGTGCACTCACGCGTACCGCGCGCTCCACCGCCTCTTCGAATTGCTGTGGGCTACGGAAAGCCTGAATCCACCCTTTGCGCACGATAAGGTTCTGCGAACCGCTTTGCTCAATCAGCTCCGAGTGCTCACTAATCGAATGCTCAATCAGCGTGCGGAAGGCATCGGCAATTGCCTGGTAATGCTTCGGTGCCGAGTTGGCCCAATACCTGACCAAGGCAGGCACGTATTCAGACATCGCGCTCAAATGATAATTAACCCCGATGTCACGCTTGGTTGCCACATTTATCAGACTGGCTAGATCTCTTGGAAACGCGTAAGGCTCAATGGCCTCGCGCTGAATAATGCCTGCGTTACCGAACGACGTTTCGCGCCCTGGCAACCCTTTGTCCACCAGCGTCACTGCGCAGCCGCGGCGCTGCAAATGCAACGCCGTGCAAACGCCGACAATACCGGCTCCCAATACCACCACTTGTTTTTCGCTCACACTGCCTCCGAATCAAGCACGCTGCTGCGCGATCACACTGATCTCTATCAATGCATCGACCACAAGGCCGGCGCAGATGGTCGCACGCACTGGCAGGTTGGTCGTGAAGAATGATGCGTAAGCCCGATTGAATTCGGCGAAATCACTTCGGTCGGTCAGGTATACGGTGACGCTGACAACATCGTCCAGCGACAGCGATTCGGCTTTCAGCGTCTGGGCAATACGCGTCAGGGTTAAACGCGTTTGCGCCTCGATACCTTCAGGAAAGCTGCCGTCCTCACCAAACGGCAATTCGCCAGACAAAAAAACCAGGCCTTGGCTGTGGCGGACTTTGGAAAAGGGCAGATTGCTTACGGTCATGGCAGTTCTCTCCTGGGTATTCAAATATTTGCTCATCAGCGAGCACCGATTGTGAATCATCGCTTGCAGCCCATCTGTGCTCACGGCTAGGCAACAAGTCGTAAATGCGCTTGAGCATCTGCCCCCTCGCGGGCGCTGGCCATGCATACAGAGCGAACAGCATTCGGAAATCATGTTGACTCACTGGTCAGTCGTGACAGCAAGGGCTGAACTAGGTTTTAGCTTAAAAAGCTGATCATGTATATACAGGATAAGGAATTTTCAATATCGCTCGCACAAACCACACCAGACGCCTAAGGCAAAGCCAGTAGCTGTCCATGCATGGTTAGCGCATCAAATGCGTATGGCAATAAATGTTTCGTTTAAACACGCCATGAAGTGAGAGTACCCCCCCCGCGGAATCATGGGTTACAGACTGAAAATCCTACATGAGCAAGCATCTGATCCACTTCTTTGAAAACAGGCCTTAACCGCGGCTCTATTACCGAACAAAGGTTTTGGCTTGCATCTTTCCCTTGTGGTATATACAGGATCATACAGATCATTTGCCACGTTACGCTGTTCGCTAAGGACGTCACATCATGAATCCAATGGTACCGCTCAGATCCATCCAGCTATCCCCCATTCGAGATCAGACATAACGCCAAGTAGTAGCGTCTGCAGCAACTCCTGCAGAACCGACTGAACCGAGATGCCTTCCCGCAAGACACTAATTGAGGTTAGCCCTGTATGAATGCGAATGACTTGAACCTGCTTGCCCGCGCAGAAGTGCGCGAATTGGCCAGCTATAACGCTGGCCTGGCTTCGGATGCCGTGCGCAAACGATTCGGCCTTACACGCGTAGCCAAACTTGGGAGCAACGAAAACCCAATGGGCACAGCACCCGCCGTTAGCGCCGCAACGGCTCGAGCTTGCAGCGAAATTGCGCTGTATCCCGATGCCGGCTGCCAAGCATTGCGTACTGCGCTTTCTGAAAAGCTGGGTGTGCCGGAAAACCAGTTGGTGTTCGGCAACGGCTCGGAGGATTTACTGAGCGTCATCAGTCGAGTGTTTTTGGATCACGACGACGAAGTCGTGACCGTAGTGCCTTCGTTCGGTCTGCACTTCATCTATCCACTGGCAGCCGGCGCCAAGGTGATTGGTGTGCCAATGACCCAGCAAGGCACATTCGATGTGCCAGCGATGGTCGCAGCACTCACTCCCCACACGCATGTGCTGATGTTTTCCTGCCCATCCAACCCGGTTGGCTGCGCCCTGAGCGCCGACGAGCTGCAACAACTGCTCGACGCATTGCCACCGCAATGTTTGTTGGTGTTCGACGAGGCCTACTACGAATATGCACAATGGGAAGCCGAATACCCGGACTGTCTTGCTCTGATTCAAGGCAGCGGCAGACCGTTCATCCTGCTGAGGACGTTCTCCAAGGCTTATTCCCTGGCGGGTTTGCGCATAGGCTACGGGGTGGTGAGCGATCCGATGTTGGCTGATCTTATTAACCGCCTACGTACTCCCTTCAACGTCAACCACGTAGCCCAGGCCGCAGCGATTGCCGCACTGGCTGACGATGAGCATCTGAACGCCTGCTTGTCCCATGTCGCTAGCGAACGCCGGCGAATGGAGGCGACACTGCACGAGCAAGGCATCACAACCGCGCCCTCCCTTGCCAACTTCTTGTTTTTCAGCACGCCTTTTCCGGCCGAAGTCATCAATCAAGCGCTACTGCGCGAAGGGGTAATCATCAAACCGTGGCGCGAAGTTGGTTACACTGAGTACTTGCGCGTCTCTGTCGGAAGCTGTGAGGATAACGACCTTTTCCTCACAGCACTGGCAAGCGTCCTTGCCACACTCGAGACACGGACTGACTAATGATCAAAAATGCACCACAAGCGCTCTACCGGCGTGCAAAGGATTATGTGCAAGACCAACTTCGGGCAGGCGTTTGGAAACCTGGTGACCTGATTTCTTCAGAAAACCAGCTGGTGCAAGAACTGGGCATTTCGCGCATGACCGTCAATCGGGCTTTGCGCGAACTGACTGAAGAGGGCCACCTGGTCAGGATTTCAGGCGTCGGCACGTTCGTAGCCGAAAGCAAACCGCAATCAAACTTGCTGCGCATCACCAACATTGCCGACGAGATCCTGGCCCGAGGCCACAGCTACACCTGCCGCGTCCTACACCTGGGTCGTGAATCGGCCTCAATGTCGGTGGCGTCCGCTTTGGGCCTGACCACTGGCTCTTCAGTTTTTCATCTGGTCTGTGTTCACAGCGAAGAAGGCGTGCCTGTACAACTTGAGGATCGTTACGTCAATCCCGAGCTGGTGCCAGAATTTCTGCAGCAAGACTTCGGGGAGCACTTGCAACCCGCCAAATACCTGTTGCGCGTCGTCAAACCCGATGAAATGGAGCATATCGTCGAAGCCTGTCACCCAAGCATTGACGAAACCAAACATATGCAGATCGACGCCAACGAACCTTGCTTAGCGCTTATCCGCCGCACTTGGAGCCAAAGCAAAATTGTGACTTACGTGCGCTTGGTTCACCCGTCCTCACGCTATCGACTCGGCAGTCGCCTGCCGGTAAACGGGGCGCATAGAGACAGTTGATGCCTGAAGGCATCTGATGAACTGATCCATCATAAACCGGGATCGAAATGCCATTGCTGCTTCTACTTTCCGGACAACCTCTTGACGCAGAATTTCACCAGTGAGTTTCCTGTACTACAAAAGTAAAAAAGCTCCACAGCTACGACAACTGCCTGTCGCCGATAGCTGTAGAGCCAAAAAACTGCATAAACACTGTAGCTCTCGTGCGGGATGATTCGAGCAATTCAGCTTGCTCACACAGGAGCCAAACGCCCCTTCCCCCCGATTACAAGCTAGGCAGCAACTTTGGCAACACCAGTTCGTTCAAGCACCGGGAAGCCAACAGCTCGCTTGCTGCGTTGATATCCGGCGCAAAGAAGCGATCTTTGTCGTAGTAAGCCACTTTGCTGCGCAGGCTGATGCGGGCAAGCTCCAGCTTCGTCGAGGTCTTCAAGCCTTCGCGCAAGTCAAGGCCCTGACACGCAGCGAGCCACTCAACAGCGAGGACGCCGCGAGTGTTTTCAGCCATTTCCCATAAACGCTTGCCCGCTGCAGGAGCCATCGACACGTGGTCTTCCTGGTTCGCGGATGTGGGCAGGCTGTCTACGGAATGGGGGTGAGCCAGCGCCTTGTTTTCACTGGCCAGGGCCGCTGCGGTAACTTGGGAAATCATGAAGCCGGAGTTCACACCGCCGTTGGCCACCAGGAATGGCGGCAATTGCGACATGTGCTTGTCCATCATCAGGGAAATACGCCGCTCGCTTAGCGAGCCGATTTCCGCTATCGCCAATGCCATGTTGTCAGCAGCCATGGCCACCGGCTCGGCATGAAAGTTGCCACCGGAGATGACATCGCCTTCGACAGCAAAGACCAATGGGTTGTCGGAGACCGCATTAGCTTCGATGACCAATACCTCCGCGGCTTGACGGAACTGGGTCAGGCACGCGCCCATGACTTGCGGCTGGCAACGCAGGGAGTACGGATCCTGAACCTTGCCGCAGTTCTGGTGGGAGTCGGAGACTTCACTGCGCTCCCCGAGCAAGTCTCGGTAGGCGGTAGCACTGTCGATCTGGCCTTTCTGGCCACGCGCGGCGTGGATACGTGCGTCGAACGGCGAGCGCGAGCCCAAAACCGCTTCAACAGTCAGAGCACCGATCGCCAGTGCGCCAGCGAACAGATCTTCGCCCTCGAACAAACCACGCAGTGCATAAGCGGTGGATACCTGCGTGCCGTTGAGCAACGCCAGCCCTTCCTTGGCAGCCAATGTCAGTGGCGTCAGGCCGGCGACTTTCAGCGCCTCGGTTGCTTCCAGCCATTCGCCCTTGTAACGAGCCTTGCCTTCACCCAACAGCACCAGCGACATGTGGGCCAAGGGTGCGAGGTCGCCGGATGCACCGACCGAACCTTTCAACGGAATGTGCGGATAAACCTCGGCGTTGATCAAAGCGATCAGTGCTTCGATGACGGTACGGCGGGTGCCGGAGAAACCACGGCTCAAGCTATTGACCTTGAGCACCATGACCAGCCTGACCAGCGCGTCACTGATCGGTTCGCCAACACCGGCAGCGTGAGACAGAACCAGTGAGCGCTGGAGGTTCTCCAGGTCTTCGGTAGCGATGCGGGTCGAGGCCAGCAGGCCGAAACCGGTATTGATCCCATAGGCGGTGCGGTTCTCGGCGAGAATTTGTTCCACGCAAGCAACGCTGGCTTCAATCTGGGCCGAAGCACTGTCCTCGAGGGAGATGTTGACCGGATGCTGGTAGACGTCGCGCAGTTGGGCAAGGCTCAGTTGGCCAGGGATGATGTTGAGTGTGTTCATGCTTTTGCTCCTTTAACAGAGGTGATCATTGGCAGGTTCAAGCCTTGTTCTTTGGCACAATCTATTGCGATCTGGTAACCCGCGTCGGCGTGACGCATCACGCCGGTCGCCGGGTCGTTGTGCAGCACGCGTGCAATGCGCTCAGCCGCTTCGTCGGTACCGTCGCAGACAATCACCATGCCCGAGTGCTGAGAGAAGCCCATGCCGACGCCGCCGCCGTGGTGCAGGGAAACCCAGGTCGCGCCGCTCGCGGTGTTCAGCAGTGCGTTGAGCAGTGGCCAGTCGGACACGGCGTCGGAACCGTCCTGCATTGATTCGGTTTCCCGGTTTGGGCTGGCCACGGAACCGGAGTCCAAATGGTCGCGACCGATGACGATCGGCGCCGACAATTCGCCGCTACGCACCATTTCGTTGAATGCCAGGCCCAGCTTGGCGCGCAGACCCAGCCCTACCCAGCAGATTCGGGCCGGCAAGCCCTGGAAGCTGATGCGCTCGCGCGCCATGTCCAGCCAGTTATGCAGGTGCGCGTCGTCCGGGATCAGCTCTTTGACCTTGGCATCAGTTTTGTAGATGTCTTCAGCGTTACCCGACAGCGCAGCCCAGCGGAACGGGCCGATGCCACGGCAGAACAGCGGACGGATGTAGGCCGGTACGAAGCCCGGGAAGTCGAATGCGTTTTCCACGCCTTCTTCTTGCGCCATCTGACGGATGTTGTTGCCATAGTCGAAAGTTGGAATGCCCATTTTCTGGAATTCAAGCATCGCTTTGACGTGTACGGCCATCGATTGCTTGGCGGCTTTCACTACAGCGGCAGGCTCGGTCTTGGCGCGAGCGCGATACTCTTCCCAAGTCCAGCCGGCCGGGAGGTAACCGTTTAGCGGGTCGTGGGCGCTGGTCTGGTCAGTGACCATGTCCGGGCGTACGCCGCGCTTGACCAGTTCAGGCAGGATTTCCGCCGCGTTACCCAGCAGGGCGATGGAGATAGCCTTGCCTTCTTTGGTGTATTGGGCGATGCGGGCCAGTGCGTCATCGAGGTCTGTGGCTTGCTCGTCGACGTAACGGCTGTTCAGGCGGAAGTCGATACTGACTTGCTGGCATTCGATATTCAGCGAGCAGGCGCCGGCCAGGGTTGCCGCCAGTGGCTGGGCGCCACCCATACCGCCGAGGCCTGCGGTCAGCACCCAACGACCCTTCAGATTATCGTTGTAATGCTGGCGACCGGCTTCTACGAAGGTTTCGTAGGTGCCCTGGACGATACCCTGACTGCCGATGTAGATCCAGCTGCCGGCGGTCATCTGGCCATACATGGCCAGGCCTTTGGCGTCGAGTTCGTTGAAGTGCTCCCAAGTGGCCCAGTGCGGCACCAGGTTGGAGTTGGCAATCAGCACGCGCGGGGCGCTGCTGTGGGTCTTGAACACGCCGACCGGCTTGCCGGATTGCACCAGCAGGGTCTCGTCGTCGTTTAGATTGGTGAGGCTTTCGACGATCTTGTCGTAGCATTCCCAATTACGCGCCGCACGACCGATGCCACCATACACCACCAGTTCTTTTGGGTTCTCGGCCACTTCCGGGTCGAGGTTGTTCATTAACATGCGCAGTGGCGCTTCGGTCAGCCAGCTTTTGGCGGTCAGCGTGTTACCACGCGCGGCGCGGATTTCGACATTACGGAAATGGGATGGCTTGCTCACCGGTAATCCTCTCGAAATGACTTTCTCAGCCTATTTATTGGTTTAACGCTACAGGTCACGCACAAATACAATCATGTATATACAACCATAATCAAGCGAATTTTACTCGAGCATGGTCACTGACGAAGGGCAAGGTAATTTGAAGCTAATGAGCGACCAAAGAGTCGCTCGAAGGCATAGCGGTTACTTGAGGTTGCCGCTAAGGAATTGCTGCAGGCGCTCGCTCTTGGGGTTGCCCAAGACATCTTCAGGTAAGCCCTGCTCTTCCACGAGTCCTTGGTGGAGGAACAACACCTGACTCGACACCTTGCGCGCGAAGCTCATCTCATGAGTCACCATGATCATGGTTCGACCTTCTTCGGCCAGACCCTGGATAACCTTGAGCACCTCGCCCACCAATTCTGGATCAAGCGCCGAAGTCGGCTCGTCGAACAACATGATCTCAGGCTCCATGGCCAAAGCCCGAGCGATAGCGACCCGCTGCTGCTGCCCGCCAGAGAGAAAAGCCGGATACTGGTCGGCAACGCGAGACGGCAAACCTACCTTGTCCAGATACCGCCGAGCACGCTCCTCAGCATCTTTCTTGCTGATACCCAGGACGCGGCGTGGAGCCATCGTGATGTTGTCCAGCACGGTCATGTGGCTCCAGAGGTTGAAGTGCTGGAACACCATCGCAAGCCGTGTGCGCAGCCGCTGCAGTTCAGAAGCGTCGGCCACATGCATGCCGTGGCGGTCATGCATCATGCGAATCGGCTGGTTATCCAGGCCCATGGCGCCATCGTTGGGCGTTTCCAAAAAGTTGATACAACGCAAGAAGGTGCTCTTGCCCGACCCGCTGGCGCCAATCAGGCTAATCACATCGCCGGTCTTGGCGTTTAGGGAAACGCCTTTGAGTACTTCGTGGCTGCCATAGCTTTTATGCAGGTTTTCAACGGTCAATTTGTACATGTTCAAACACCCTGAATTAATGAGCCGGGCCGAGGAAAGACAGCCAGCGGCGTTCAGCCAGACGGAACAGGCCAACCAGAGAGAAAGTGACTGCGAGGTAAATCGCGGCGGCGATACCGAACGACTGGAATGTCAGGAACGTTGCCGAATTGGCATCCCGGGCGACCTTGAGAATGTCCGGCACAGTCGCTGTGAACGCGACTGTGGTCGAGTGCAGCATCAGTATGACTTCGTTGCTGTAGTTCGGCAGCGATCGGCGCAGCGCAGATGGCATGATGATGTAGGCATACAACTTCCAGCCGCGCAGTCCGAATGCCTTGGCCGCTTCGACCTCGCCGTGATTCATGTTACGGATCGCCCCGGAAAAAATTTCCGTGGTGTAGGCGCAAGTGCTCAAAGCGAAGGCAAGAATGGTGCAGTTGATTGCATCCCGGAAGAATGCATCGAGCATGGGTTGCGAACGCACCGCTGCAAGGCTGTAGATACCTGTGTAGCAGATCAGTAGCTGTATATACAGCGGCGTACCGCGAAACAGATAAGTGTAAAACTGTACCGGCCAGCGCACCCATATATTGCTGGAGACCCTGGCGATCGACAGCGGGAGTGCCATCAAAAAGCCCAGGAAAAGCGAAGCACTTAGCAGCCACAAGGTCATCGCCAACCCGGTGATGTGATAGCCATCGCTGTAGAGGAAAGGCTTCCAGTATTCCTGCAGAAGTTCGATCATCGCACGGCCTCCCGGGTGCCTGCGGCATAGAGGATTTCCAGCCGGCGCAAGACGTAGTTCGATGCAGTGGTGATGACCAGATAGATCAAGGCCGCCAGCACCAGGAAAAAGAACAGTTGATAGGTGGTCTTGCCGGCGTCTTGAGCCACTTTCACCAGGTCGGCCAGCCCAATAATCGAGACCAACGCGGTGGCCTTGAGGATGACCATCCAGTTATTGCCGATACCCGGTAAGGCAAAACGCATCATCTGCGGGAACAGTACGAGGCGGAAACGCTGCGCGCGGGTAAGGCCGTAAGCAGTGGCCGCTTCCATCTGGCCACGCGGCACGGCGAGGATGGCGCCTCGGAAAGTCTCAGTGAAATACGCACCATAGATAAAGCCCAAGGTGATCACGCCGGCACTGAATGGATTGATCTCGATGTAATCCCACCCTAAGGCTGAGGTCAGCTGGGTGAGCCAGGTCTGCAAGCTGTAGAAGATCAGCAGCATCAGAACCAGATCCGGCACTCCACGAATCAGCGTGGTGTACGCCTGTGCGGGGACGCGCAACAGCGCCGACCTTGAAAGCTTGGCACTGGCGCCGATCAGGCCCAAGACCACGCTTAGCAGCAAGCAAAGGAAAGATAACTTGATCGTCATCCAGGTGCCTTGCAGCAACAGTGGGCCAAAGCCCTTGAGGCTGAAGCCCGACAGCCCCAGCATCTGCAATAGGTTTTCTAACATGGGGAAGCCCTTCGTCAATCAGGAAAACGCCCATCCGTGAATGGGCGCAGCGTCGTTATTTGCCGCTGTAAATATTCTGATCACCGAAGTGTTTCTTTTGGATGTCCACGTAGGTGCCATCGTCGTGAAGCGCCTGTATGCCTTTGTTCACTAGGGCTTTAAGCTCGGCATTGCCTTTGAGCAGACCGATCGCCGTTTTTGCTGGCAGCAGTTCGTGATGGACTGGCTTGCTCACTTCAAAGTCAGCGCCTTGCGGGGACATCAGGAAACCCATTTCAGCTTGCAGCATGTTCTGAATCGAGGCATCGAGGCGACCTGTGACCAGGTCAGCGTAAACTTGATCCTGATTGGCGTAGGCCTGAGTTTTTACCCCGGCCTTGTTCAGTACCGCCTTGGCATAGGCTTCCTCGGTGGTGCCTTGCTCATAGCCCACGGTTTTTCCAGCCAGCGTCGTGATGTCTTCGCTCAGGCCAGAACCCTTCTTAAAGACGAAGGACGTAGGCACGGAAAACAATTCGTTGGAGAAATCGATGACTTTTTCCCGCGAAGACGTCACGGTCATTGCAGAAATCACGCCGTCGAATTTGTTGGCCCTGAGGCCGGGAATCATGCCGTCGAAATCGCTTTCAACCCATCTGCACTTGACCTTCAGTTCAGCGCAAATCGCGTTACCCAGATCAATATCAAAGCCCACAAGGCTGCCGTCGGCCGCCTTTGATTCGAAGGGTGCATAAGATGGGTCGACTCCAAAACGCAACTCCTTGTACTCCTTGGCCACGACAGAGCCAGCAGCCGCACACAGAGCCAATACTGAAAGGGTCAAAATAGATTTTTTCATTGTTTTTATTCCTAATAACCAACAGAAGCGCTTGGAGCGCACGAGTACAGTTATGGAGCGCGCGTGGCGTTACGCAGAGCACACACAGACCCCAATTTGCGGATAACCGTGTTGAGACGCCTGGTCGACTTTAACTCGTTAATACATACTTGTACAGACAGGCATAGTCAATTGATCGTCCGTTGATCCGTTCGATTGCTTCTCGAGTTTTTAAAATGTGCTTGAGGTGCCAACAATAGGAACATTGGAAGATTTTTCTCTGAAGTAGACGAAGACTGTCAACCTCATTAATTGCGCCGATCGTCGCGTGCCGCTTTTGGAGAGATGGCCGGCGCCAGTTGTACGAGGTCATTCAGTATCCTTCCACCTTCGATATGATGATAAAGAGGCCTTAATCGGCGCTAATTACTGCGATATCGAGATAGGTGAGCGGCTCCCATCTGCATCAGCGAGACAACGATTCATGCTTGAATATGTTGGCGGAATGCTCGACAGCCCATTGCTCAGCACCACGGACTTCGACGCCATATGCCGTCGTTGGAAAGTTCAGATCGCCACGCCTGAGCTTCTGTCGACATTGGATACGCAGTAGCGTGCTAGAGGCGTAATCAACATCCAGGATGCCTTTACACGTTACTTCGCCCCCCCCGTGCTTTCGGACTGGATCGAACTAATTTCAAGGCTTGGCTACCAGGTCTACATCGCCCCGCTCGGGCCCAACGGGAAACCGCTTCAGGTGCAAGGCTTCATCAAAGCCTTTGAAAAAGCCGCGCATTTCAACGGTGAAGCGTTGCGCCACCTTCAGAAATACGGGATACCGTTGGTGGGGCTTGATTCCGCGATGACACTGGTGCATAGACAGGGATATGCGAAGACGCTGGGCAGCGACAAGGCCCCCTCCGTTCTGCTGCCTCAGGAGTGGCTTGCAGGTGTACTTCCACAGGCTCAACGCGTCGAAGATGCTGCTCCGTACTACTTCCTTCCCCACTGCACTGAAAAAACAAACGAGCCGAGCAACATTGGGCTTTGGCAAAAAGTCTTTGAGCGAATGGGGCTTAAACTGAGCGTTCAAGCCAGCGGATGCTGCGGCATGTCCGGCACCTATGGACATGAGACAAAAAACGCCGGCACCTCTGTGGTGATCTACAAACAGTCCTGGGCGCCGCTCGTGACGAAGCTCAATACTTCTGGACGGTTATTGGCCGACGGATATTCTTGCCGTAGCCAGGTGAAACGACAGGACGGAGTGACCGTTTTACATCCGCTGCAAGCGCTGCTCGCTACTGTCAGGCAACGTACCAAGCTTCCATCGTGTCAGAATCAACAAAGCTAACTCTCAGAACTCCTGGCTTGAGCGTTATCCGTCTATACCGATTTCCTTGAGCAATCCGGCCTTGCAAACCAATAGCTCCTCAATGTACGCATCGCGATTCTTTTCGAAACGCAATGTAGGAATGGGCATTGAGATCGCGAAACGGCCTAACACCGTATCCAGAGCGACGGCCGTTGTAGTGATGCCCTCAATGAGTTCACCATGATCGCTTGAAACCCCGGCTTTGCGAATATCGGCCAGCTGATTGAAAAGAGTCTGAAATTCCGACGTGTTCTCCTTGGTAGCGCTTTCAGCTGCAAACAACGCCTTCACATCCTCATCTTGGTCTAAAGCCAGAAGAGCCCGTCCAGCAGATGTGCCATAGAGCGGCGTGTCCAGTTGGCCAAGACGTGGCATCACCTGCAACTCACGATCGGCAACAACACGATCCTCAACGATCAGTTGGATGCCGGCAGGCCTAGAAAAGACAACCGTCTCTTGAACCTTCTCGCTCAGCTTATGCAGCCAAGGGCGGACGACGGTCATGCGGTCGACATGGGCGTTCGCAACAAGCCTCAACAAACCCGCGCCAAGGCTGATTCCTCCAGCGCCTTCAGTACGAATCATTCCCTGCTCTTCGAGCGCGCCTACGATGCGTTGCACCGTTGAGCGAGGCAAATCTACCGCCTGGGCTATTTCGCCCAAACTCATACCGCCAGCGCTCCCTCCCAATACATTCAGAATTTTTGCAGCGCGGGCAATAACCTGAATCCCCCCGCTGCGCTCATCGCTGGCCCCTGCTTGAACCCGCTCGTCCATCGATACCTCCAATATTTCGGTCACTGTACCATATTGCGATACAATACACATTCGCGATACAGTTACCGCATGGCGATACAGTTGAATTGTGAGGTTGATGATGTTGCGTGAATTTTCCGTCGCAGGCTTGTTGATTACCCCAATGGTGATCTGCGTTGGCGCTGCGGCATCCCTGACCTGGATTACGCACCTGCTCATTCCGGAATGGGTAATACAGCAATGGATTTGGAAGCGCTCATGGCTGGGGCTCTCCCTATTCGTCTGCTACATCGCCAGCGCACTCGCCTTTCTCGACGGGGGGTGGAAATGAATTCGACAATCCGGGTCTGTGCAACGTTGCTGATCGCCTGCTCCGCGGTGCTGGCAGGCTCGTGGACATGGAACCACTACCGAGTCTCACCATGGACGCGGGATGGGCGAGTTCGGGCAGATGTCGTGGTCGTGGCACCCGATGTAGCAGGCTGGATAACCAAGCTTGAAGTGCGAGACAACCAGGCGGTAAAAAAAGGCGACCTGCTTTTTGAGATTGATCCCGCACGTTATCGCTCGCTCTTGAACGAGTCGAAAGCACGGATGGAACACGCAAAGCATGCGTGGGAGCTTGCATCACTCTTGGAGCGCCGCCGTGTTCCATTGGCCAGGATCAACGCCATCAGCGCTGAGGATTTGGATAACGCCCATTCCCAAGTCTTGCTGGCCAAATCCCAATATGAAGTTAACAAGGCACAGTGGGAGACAGCCAGGATCAACCTGGCCCGCACATCCGTGACAGCCCCAGCCGACGGTACGATCACCAACGTCAGACTGCAGGAAGGCAACTACGTAGCCCAAGGCTCTCCCGCCTTCTCACTCGTCAAAGACGATTCGTTTTATGTGACTGCTTACTTCGAGGAAACGAAGCTTATCGACATCCGTGAAGGGGACTTGGCCGATATCTCCCTCATGACCGGAGGGCCCTCGATCACTGGCCGTGTCCTGAGCATCGCCAAAGGTGTCGCGAACTCCAATACGCAAGCAGATCCAATGCTCTTGCCTCAAGTGCAACAGGCGTTCAACTGGGTGCGGCTGGCGCAACGCATACCGGTCGACATAAAACTCGATGCAAACACGGCGAGTACGCGCTTGATTGCTGGCATGAGTGCATCAGTGAGGGTTTATAAACACGCCACGGAGATGGGCAAACCATGAGTCCTGCCCTCACCCACTACTTGAAGCCTGATTTGCGCAGCATCATGTTCACTTGCAAAGGGCTCTCTGCCGTTGCGCTCGCTTTAGCGATTTCAATGAGCCTGGATCTGGACAAACCATTCTGGGCAATGGTGGCGTCGATGATGCTCCAAGCTCGCCCCGAAGCAGGATTGGTCATAGAAAAAGCCGCGTGTCTTGTTTTGGGTTCAACGGTTGGCGCTGCAATAGCCATTCTGATCCTAGACAATCTGACGCCTTACCCAGTGTTAGCCATCGGTGCACTTGTGCTGTGCGTTGCCGTCACATCTGCGATTGCCTCCACCATCCGACATGTGAATTTCGTATTCGCAACAGCTTTGGTGAGCGTTACAGCGATCCTGATTGTACTTTTTGCCATGGCCGACCCTGCAAATACCAACAGCGGATCAATTTTCATGGTGGTACGCGCTCGGTTGAGTGAAGTTCTGGTCGGAGCAAGTAGCGCCATCTTGGCCAGCGTCCTGCTTTATCCGTTCAAGGTGCAAAAGGTGCTGGAGACGGGTATGAATCGCCTACGGGATTTGAGCCTCACCCACGTGTCGGCGATTCTTCAGGCTCAATCAAATCCGACAGCCGTCCATCAGCAGCGCATAGGTATCATCGCCTTGGCCACGTCCATAAACGATGACGCCAATGCAGGACGCTATGAACTGGCAAGCAATGTCGATGCAGCCTTAATCACCGCCAGCAATGCCTTCACCATCGTTGCCAGGGGGCAAACCATCGAGCGCATATTGAGTGACAACCCAAAGCGGTTACCGGACATGCTGGCCCGTTTCGTCGATCAACACGCTCATGGCTGTAGCTTGCTGGAGACAGAGAGCCTGGATAAAGTATCCGAGGCACTTTCAGCGATGCGTGGGGCCTGCGATTCAATCGCGGGAGGATCGCACGGGACGCAACGCTTTCCACGGTTCAATCGACATCGTGACTGGCTCGTCGGACTGAGATCGGCGCTACGAAGCTCACTTGTTTTCCTGAGTGCTATCGGAATATGGATCATGTCGGGCGAACACGCCGCACTCATCATGATGATCGTGCTACCTGCTCTACTCTCCCAGATATTCTCATCACACCCGGCTCCACGCGTGGCTACTGCAAAGTTACTGGGTGGAGCGTTGATCGCCATCCCCATCGCCATCCTGTTTGTGCTCAGCTTGCTCGCGCAGGGTTCGGCCGATTTCGAAATGTTGATCCTAGTGCTTTCTGCGCCTCTTTTTCTGGGGCTGATGAGTATGACGTCCCCGACACTCGCACCCTACGGTCTCGGTTTCTGCCTCACTTTGGCGGTGATTGTCCAGCCGAGTAACTACATGACATTTGCAATCGATCAGTGCCTGTCCACGGGACTAGGAATCGCTGTCGGACTCGGCTTGCTATATGTGGGATTTGATCTGTTAGGCCCGCCCAAACATCTATGGTTGCAGCGAAGGCTGATCAATGCACTTAAGTTAGATCTGCAAACAATGCGAAAAAGACGGCTGTCCACCAATTGGCTCAATCAACGTGCAGCGGAGCGCTTGTCCTATCTCACTGCCTATGAGCCGCAAACACCCGTCGGCACAGCACTGACGCGGCAGGGACTCAACGTGTTCGAGTCTGGCCACCGCATGAAGCCCGCATCAGATGAGCAGTGAAAAGCTTCAAACTTGCCTCCATTCCTTAACAGCGAACTCAAAGGTACACCGAAATGCACAACCATCAAGCTGACGCAAACTACATGCGCGACCTGCAAGACGCCGCCCCCGAGATGGTCGCGGCTTTTTTCAGTTTTGATAAAGCTGTATTCGATAAAGATGTCGGTAGCCTTAACCTAGCCACACGGGAACTGATCGCCGTGGGAGTAGCCGTCACTACACAGTGTTCCAACTGCATTGCCGACCATGCAAAGCGAGCAGTCAACGCGGGGGCGTCGAAGCAAGATGTGGCTGAAGCAATCATGGTGGCGACGGCCCTTCGTGCTGGTGGAGGTATTACCCATGGCTGGCAAGCGATGAAGAGCATTGCTGAAACAAAGTAAGGGGTACAGCTATGCTTGGCCACGTGAAGCTACAATTCGGGCCAAGCTGCTGTTTACAGCTTTAAAAGTCGATCAGCCGCTCCATGTAGCTTGAGGATATGCTCCTTCCAGTTGATCCATTTCGTCATTCCAATTATTGACGTCCTGCAGTTACGCCACCATCGACAGGCAATACAGTCCCGGTAATCCAAGACGCCTCATCTGAAGCAAGGAACAAAATAGCCTGGGCTACATCTGCTGGCTGACCATTACGCCCGAGCGGATGAAAAGCGTTAAAGGTCGGCAGTACCTTTGCAACCTGAGCAGCATCCATGAACGTTCCGTAAACCGGCGTCTCGACCACCGCAGGTGCAACAGTGTTAATTCGTATGTTGGAACCAGCGAGTTCTAGTGCAAGATTCCGTGTCAGCGCATGCACGCCGGCGTTTGCTGCGGAGTAGGCTGCGGACGGGGTGGCACCGACGGCTTGGATTGCCCAGAGGGAGCCTGTTTGCACGATTGCCCCTCCTCCACGCTTCTGCATGGCTTTAGCCGCAGCCTGAGCCATGAAGAATTTGCCTTTCAAAATGATATCTAGGAAGGAGTCATATTCCTCCGGACTCACCTCAAGAAATGGTTTGGGATTGAAGATGCCTGCATTGTTAATGAGGATATCTACCCCACCATAGTTGTTGACTGCGGCATCAACCAGAACTTGTGCTGTGGCTGGCTGTGCGATGTCCCCTGCGTAAGCGCGTACCTTTTTTCCTGACGCATCGATTTCCAATGCCGCTTGAGCGAGCTTGTCAGCATCTCGACCACCGATCACGACGAGAGCGCCCGCTTGAACAAGACGTTTCGCGACTTCTTTACCGATACCCGAACTGCCTCCAGTGATGATGGCTACCTTGTTAGAAAAACTTTGCATGCTTTAATCTCCTGGGTGGGATTTCGGATGATGAACGGCGTATGGTGCTAAGTTCGCCTATTCGTAGTTGCGATTACTGGCTTGGCATACATCCTGAAGAAAAGCTCCCTATCTGACGACCCAGAAGTTTTCGCTAATGAGATAGAAAAACTATCAATGACAACTCCCGCATACCTGAATGCATTGCGAGCTTTCGAAGCAGCGGCGCGACACCAGAGCTTTTCATCAGCCGCTGCCGAGTTGAACGTCACGCCCGCCGCCGTAGGGCAGCAAGTTCGAAACCTGGAGTCATGGTTGGGCATTGCCTTATTCATGCGTGCAAGCAGCGGGACTGCTCGCCTGATGCTGACTGACGTCGCACGAACTGCCCTACCTGATATCCGAGAAGGGTTTGATCGCTTGTCTATCGGATTGAGTCGTCTGAAAGACTCAAGCGTGCATGCGGGGCTCACGGTGACGGTAAGTCCGGCCTTCGCATCAAAATGGTTACTGCCACGAATTGAGCGGTTTCAACAGAAATACCCGGGGCTAGACGTTCTATTAGATACGAACGCTCGATCCGTGGACTTCCAGATTGAGCGTATCGATGTGGGTGTGAGGTACGGCGCGGGAAAATGGCCAGGGCTTACAGCTGTGCATCTGATGGATGAAGTTATGTACCCTGTGTGTGCCCCGGACTTCGCATACCTGAAGAAGGGAAGACTGACGCCAAAGGCATTGGAACGCTGTACGCTAATTCATGACCTATCAATGGCCAACGACCGCGACTACCCCACATGGCGTATGTGGCTGGACGCTTCTGGGTTCACGCAGGTCAATTCAGACCATGGATTGCGGATCAACAACTCAGCTTCGGTTCTTCAGGCCGCGATAGATGGGCAAGGCCTGGCGCTCGCCCGAAGCGTCATGGTCAAGGACGATTTGGCAGCGGGTCGTCTTATACGACCGTTTGCCGACAAAGGCGTGGACTGCCCCTTGACCCAGGCTTATTACATCGTTTATCGCCCTGAGTGCAGTGATCTGCTTAAAGTGCAAGCTTTTCGAAACTGGCTGCTCGCTGAGGCTGACCAGCAGGCATCTCAGTCCTAGTCCTTATTTCAGCACTCCCTCTTTAGCCCCCACAACCTACATGGCTTCAATATGAGCCTTCCTGGAGTGATGTTTGCGGTTGCATCTGGCGTGCTTGCATCAGGTTGCGGCTATGCGCTGTGGTACAGCACTGTTAAGTACATCAGCTTTCAGCAAGCCGCCACTCTTCAATTAAGCGTTCCGATAATTGCTTCGCTGGCGGGCGTACTGATTCTGAGCGAGCCGATATCGCTGCACCTATTGATGACATCAGGGGCCGTACTGGGTGGTGTCGCGCTAGCATTGTTGCCAAGCTCTTGGGCAACAGGTCGTTAATCGCCAGGTGAATGGCTCTTGGATCCGCTCAGCCTGTACAGCTATTAAACGATTTTATAGATAAGTAACAACGGTTTTTTGCGCTTTTTTAGGATGTGAAAGGCATTAATCTCGACCATATCGACTCAAGCCGATAGAGAATAAAAAATCATGTCCTGTGTTCTAATCATCGAAAGCAGCGCCCGCCAACAGGAGTCGGTTTCTCGCCAACTGACCCAACAATTTATCAACCAGTGGCAAACTGCCCATCCAACAGATCAGATCATCATTCGTGACGTGGCCCTTAATTCTATACCCCACATGGACGCAAACTTAATCGGCGGCTGGATGAAGCCTGCCGAACAGCGCAGCGAAAACGAGCAGGCCTGCTTGGAACGATCCAACGAACTGACCAACGAACTCATGGCCGCCGACGTGTTAGTTATAGCCTCACCGATGTATAACTTCACTATCCCCAGCACGCTTAAAGCTTGGCTAGACCATGTGATCCGTGCTGGCGTGACGTTCAAATACACCCCTGCACGCCCTCAAGGTTTATTAATCGACAAGCGCGCCTTCGTCCTAACGGCCCGAGGCGGAATTCATGCTGATGACAGTTCGGATCACCAAGAGCCGTACCTACGTCAGATCCTCTTGTTTATTGGCATACACGACATCACCTTTATCCACGCCGAAGGGCTCAACCTCGGCAGTATTTTTCGTGAGAAAGGTATCAGGCACGCCACGACATTGCTGGCACGAATTGTTTGAGCCTTTACGCCCGGAATTCAACTCCAGTTGGTCTGCGCGTTGAAGCTTACTGAAGTACCGATTCGTCGCGAAACACTTGCTGTGAAATGAACGCCGACGGCGCGCCCGTGCAATGGAGCGCTTTGAGCGCTGTGGACTTCAGCCCTTCGTGAGGCCCGCGAGCACATCCGCTTTTTTCGTGAAGTCTGCCACCAGGTCGACCATGGCAGTTTTTACATACGCCGGAGCGGTTTTCATAGAACCCGCGTTGAACGGAGGATCTGGGTCATATTCGCTCATCAGTTGAGCACACTCGGCGTAGGTCTGATCGCGCAGCTCAGCAACCATGCTCAGGCCAAAATCCAGCCCTGCTGTCACCCCAGCACCCGTAATCCTGTTACGGTCGCGTACAACACGCGCTTCGGTTGGAATTGCACCAAACCCGGCCAATGCATCCCGGCACGACCAGTGCGAAGTTGCCTTAAAGCCCTTTAGTAGCCCCGCATCAACGCCCTGCTCTTGCTGCTCAAGGTTGAGCTGGGTGAGACGCAATGACTCCAACAGGTGGAAGCGGTCATAGGTCGCCTGATCCTAAAGATAGAGGGCTTTCGTCTCGTAGCGGTTGGTCTGGGTCACAATCGTTTCCGGCGTCGCGCCGTAAGAAAGCCCATAACTGGGGCTGGCCAGGTCAAGCTCGCCGATCAGCTCGGCATTGGAAACACCTGAGGTGAAGTCGGTACGGTCGTAGCTGGCGCCCACCAACAGTTCGTGGGTGCCACCCAATGCTTCGAATCTGGTGCCCAGGTTGGTAATCCAGCGTGCTCTCCCGAATATTTGTTGGCAGGTAGGGCTTGAAGATCGGGTAAACCGTGGGTGTCACAGGATTCGCCCCAAGAAGCTCCGGAAATATGAAGGCGCCGTTGTCGCGCATTTTGCCTTCGTAATACTGGGCGGTGACGATCATTCGCGTGTCATCGCTAAGCTCATGCTTGAGTTCGGCCGTGGTGGTTCGATTCTCGATGGTGGTGCGCGGCTGCCCTCTGGTCGCGCCTGGGAACCCGTTGCGATCAATCTGACCACTCAATGCCTGGGCGGCTGGTAGTTCGGAAAATTCGAGCTGGCTGCGATCCTCGTACTGGCCACGCAGTAATAGTTCAGTCTCTGGCGAGAGTTGGAACGCGATGCTGGGTTGTATCGACCACTGATGGCCCTTGACGTGGTCAATCCAGCTGTCGTTTTCCTGATAGTCGGCTGCTATCCGCGCCGCGACCTTGTCGCCAATAGGTGTATTGAGATCCAGCGAAGGGTTTACCGTGCCGAAGCTACCGGTACGCATCGACAGAAACGCGCTAGGCTCGGCCTCGGGCCGTTTGGAAATCACGTTGATCAAGCCACCCAGCGGCGCACCAATGCCACCACCGTAAAGCGCTGAAGTAGGACCTTTAAGCACCTCAATGCGGTCGGTACCGATGAGACTTGTCGGGTCAATGCTCGCCGCAGTGCCGCCGAAAGCCGACAGCCCATTCATGTAAATCTCCGCCGGAAAACCGCGCACGATTGGCTGAGTGAACAGTGCCTCTTGGGGCTTGGTTGCCCTTACACCTGAGACGTTTACCAGTGCGTCGGCAAGCGAATGAGTGCTCCCTGAGCATCGTGCGAGTAACGACTTGCACCGATTGCGGAACTTCGATCAAGGAAGTTTCGGTCCGCGTGGCCGAAGCAGAACTTGGCGTGGTATAGCTTTCCTCATTACCGGAAACGTTGATCGACTCAAAGGTCCAGCTCCGCGACCGAAGCGAAGGATCACATACTGCGTCAGGTTGCGCGTAGGCGCTGTTATGCAAGCAAAAACCTACGGCAAGGCAGGCGGCATGTGTCGCAGAGGGTGACGGCGAATGAAACCTAACGGGCTGGTCATGAGAGGCGTCTTTTCGGTCATTGGGGCGTCCAGAGGCAGACGACCAGACTCTATAGCCTGAGTTCCAACGCCGAAACTGCGACAGTTTGACACGCACATACGCTTGCCCGGATAAGCGCAGCCTACCGCCCTCACACTTGCAGCTTTTATTTGAAGAGGGTCGCCCGCCTCTATCCACAAGCTGCGTCAACCTGTCGCACTTGGTGCCTAGCTGCCAGCTCATTATGCTACTCGGGAAATGGTGTCATGAATAAATTTTGCTAGTTCCGCCAACACCTAAACATACAAAATAATAGGTGAATCATGAAAAAAAATATCGCTGCTGCCTGTTTTTTCCTACTTGGTTCTTTAGAAGCCGCTCAGGAGCCCGAAGCCGTATTCAAGCGTAGTTGTATGATGTGCCACAGTGGCCAATTAGCCATGGCTCCGAAAAAAGGCGATCAGACTGCCTGGAAACCACGCTTGGATAAAGGCATGGACACACTTGTGAAACACGTAACAGAAGGCTTTGGTGCTATGCCGCCTCGTGGCCTTTGCATGGATTGCAGCGCGGAAGATTATCAAGCCGTGATTAACTGGATGTCAAAATAGTTATCCACTTGGCAGACTTTTTTGAACTATATTTAACTTAGTCTTGAACACAATAATTCTTAATACCTAAAAGCATTCTAATAAGCGAGTTGCCTTGTACGTGAGCTAACGAAAATCTCACGTAACTGGGGTGGCTGGTTAAACGTCCTTAAAGTGTTTCGGTTTCAGGAAATGTATGTCATGCCTTCTCCCCTAATTTTGCCTAGCGCAAAGCGTAAACCCATGTCCCGCTCTATCTCTATATGGCCCCTACTGTCAGTTAGTCTTTTCGCCCTCAATCCATTGTCCTCAGCGTTGGCTGAAGCCAAAAAATCAGAAGACTCGATACTGACCTTGGGCACCGTGACAGTGCAAGGCAATACCGCGGGCAGTGGTCCGCTGAGCACCAGCCGCGTGCTCAGCTCAGTGGATATTCTTGGCGCGGACATACTGGAAAACATGCCGGTCAACTACAGCTGGGAACTGTTCAGTCGGGCTCCCGGGGTGATGCTCACCGAATTCAATCAAGGCACCACTTCCGGCAAAATCTCCTTTCGCGGCTTTAATGGTGAAGGCGAAGTCAACGCGGTCAAGTTGTTGATCGATGGCATTCCCAGCAACAGCAATGACGGCAATATGCCGTTTATGGACATGATTTTTCCGATGGAACTGGACAGCATCGAAGTGGTGCGCGGTACCAGCGATGCCCGCTATGGCCTCAATAATATCGCCGGCAATGTCAATATGCTCACACGTACAGGGGGTGATTACCGCAAGGCGCGAATTCGCTATGGCAGCTACAACACGCGGGAAACTCAGCTCGCCGCAGGCATCGAAAGCAGCAACTGGACGCAGAACTACTTCTTCGCCTACCAAAAATCCGGCGGTTACCGCGATCACTCCGAGGCTGACAAATTTTCGATGTCCGGAAAATGGTTCTATACCCCAGACGACAACAGCTATCGCATCGGCCTGATCGCGCGTCACTATGAAACCGAGGCGCAGGAGCCTGGTTATCTCAGTGAAGAGGATGCTCGCCACCACCCATCCATGACCAACAGCTATAACGCCACCGACAAAGGCACTCGGCGGATGAACCAGGTCAGCGTGCACTTCGATACCGAAGTGTCCGAGACACTCGCTTGGTCTGCAAAAACCTACCTCAACACCTTTGATGACCGGCGCTGGACGCAATACTGGCGCACCAGTTCTCAACAGGAGCGTGACGCTTACGAAACCCAATATGGCGCTCTCACCTCCCTGACTTGGCGCCCCGAAGTAAGCTGGCTGTACGACTTCGCTTTGGAAGGTGGCGCAGACATCCAGCGCCAACAAAACCAAAGCGAACGTTACCGAACCGAGGACCGCGCACGCCAAGCTCAAACCCGTGACCAGCAATTTGATTTCGACACCTACGGTGCTTACGTCCAGGCAGAGATCAAACCGTTTGAATCGCTCAAAATCATCCCGGCGTATCGCGTCGACAAGATCCAGGGCGATTTCACCAATGAAATGACTGGCCTAGACTACGACATCAATGACTATGGGTTAATCAAACAACCCAAGCTCAGCGTGGTGTATTCCCCGTGGGACGTGGCCAGCATCTACGCAAACTGGGGGCGCACGTTCCAGGTGGGTACCGGTGCTGCGGCCTATAAAATTCCACCGAGGGATACGGACCTTGCACCGTCCATCAACGAAGGTTGGGAAACGGGAATTAAGTTCACACCGGCGGACTGGGTCGACGGCCGAGTAGCCTACTGGCAACAAGAAGCGAGCGGTGAAGTCAGTCGGCGTCTAAACGACCCCAGTGGCGAGTCGGATAACGTCGGCGAAACCCGGCGCTGGGGTTATGACCTGCAGTTGAACCTACGCCCAGATGAACGCACAGATATCTGGCTGGCCTACTCCTGGCAGTATTCGAAAATACTCCAGCCAAGCTCGTCTCTGCCCAACAGTAAAGGCCAGGAAATCGACCATATCCCACATCATCTGTACAGCGCAGGTGTTAGCCACAAGGTTACCCCGGCGCTGCAGTTGACGGCATGGATGAACGGCCAGACCAACTATTACCTGGAACGTGAGAACACCAAGGGTACTTACGGCGGCTATGTTCTGATGAACCTCGGCGCTACGTACCAAGTGACTGAGGCCGTTAGCGTTGACCTGCAATTGAAAAACCTCACCAACCGTTACTACGAATATGCCTGGTACGACCCGGACGGAGCCCGAGCCTCTCTCCACTCACCAGGTGATGGGCGTGCGGTGTATACAGGCGTTAGCGTGGATTTTTGATCAAACCACCTGCCGGGGCTTGATAGGCCCCGGCAACAGCGCCAACCATGACTGAAATCTAATGCTGCGCGATCTGCACGCTATAACCCATATCAAGTCTTGCGATGGCGCCGATTGAAAATGAGTGCGCATTTATTCTTCATCCGACCAATTGCACACGACCACCCAGCCATTGAAGCCCTCAGCCTTTCTCAACTGGCATCTTGCACAACCACGAGATTGGTACTCTATCAAGCTGAGCAATACCGATATCTCAGCCTTAAGAGAAAGGTTCATTCTGGTTTCGAATTCCATCACGTTTTTTATAAGATCTGACATAACGTCAACTCCATACCTGAGAGCAGAAAAGACGACAAGGCCCATAAAAACATTCAACTGAGGCAGCACTTGCACCTAAGCCAATACTGAACATTCTGACTTGCGCTACTCGCTATGAGTTTAAGAAAGTAAGATAACTGAAATGCTAAATACGAAACGACAAAACATTGACGATTTCAGCCAAAATGATCAGAATCTCAGCCAATGGTCTTTAGGGATAATCGAATATGCTTGCTAAATCCATACAATTTATTACGTACCCTCAGGTAAGCCTATTGGATTTGGCTGGCCCTCTGGATGTGTTTATCGCCGCTAATCATCTTTCGCCCCCTGATCAGAAACCGTATTCGATCTCTATTCATGCGTTAAACCCGACTAATGAAATTCTTTCAAGCTTTTCAGTTAGTGCCGAAACGTTACAGCCGGAAACGCTATCAGCGCATACCTTGATCGTGCCCGGCGGGCCCGGCATACATAACTTTTGCAAGGATCCGAAGTTTTTTTCACATTTTGTAAACCATGCTGACAAAGCTACCCGCTTGGTTTCAGTTTGCACGGGGGTTTTCGCACTAGCGGCTGCCGGAAAGCTAGATGATCGAGAAGCCACTACACATTGGTCTTCATATGATGAGCTTGAGCATAACTTCCCCTTAATTAAGATCAGGCGCGGCCCTATATTTATTAATGATGGAAACATATGGACGTCGGCCGGTGTCACTTCTGGAATTGACTTGGCGCTGTCAATAGTTGAAGAAGACCTCGGACACTCTGCTGCACTGGAAATCGCACGTCATCTGATAGTATTTTTAAAGCGCCCTGGCGATCAAAATCAATTCAGTTCATCCTTGACGTTGCAATCAAAAAGTAGCCAGTTTTCAGATCTTCACGCTTGGATAAACAACAACCTTAATGCTGACCTGTCGATTCCAGCGCTAGCGAATTTCATGAACATGAGCGAGAGAACATTCACACGCAAATACAGTGAAAACACTGGAAAAACTCCCAGCAAGACGGTTGAACTGCTCCGCCTGGAAGCCGCACGGCATTTACTCGCCACATCCAACAGCCCGCTCAAAAAAGTAGCCCAAAGCTGCGGACTGGGCAATGAGTCAACTTTCATAAGGAGTTTCATAAAAAAATTCGCTATTACCCCCAAGGAATATCGTGCACGGTTTAACTCACAACGATAAGCAGTCGATACCTCATTTACTCGTGTTCACCTCCCGACCCGGATTCATTTCGCGAAAAAACGTTCGCCGATACTCAGAAGGTGACGTGCCGAGATGAATGCCGAACTGTTGCCTTAGCGATAAGGGCGTTCCAAAACCTGCCTCATCGGCAACACATTCGATAGGTAAGTCCGTCGTTTCCAGCAGTTCTTGTGCTCTGACAACGCGCTCTGCGTTCAACCATTTTGAGACGGTACTGCCAGTTGCTTCCCTGAAGCGCCGAGTAAACGTGCGTCTACTCATTTTCGCCATGTCCGCCAGCACGTCGAGCGACAGGTCATTGCTCAGGTTCATTCGAGCCCACGCCAGTACATCAGATAAATGAGTCTCGCTGGACAGTTGCGGCACAGGGCGCTCAACGTACTGCGCCTGGCCTCCCTGCCTATGTGGGGGGGTCACCAGCATCTTCGCGGTGCGATTCGCCACATCCGCACCGAGTCGTTGGCGGATCAGATGCAGGCAACAATCGATTGCCGCCACGGTTCCTGCAGAGGTCATAATATTGTCGGCACTGACATAGAGCACCTCGGGCCTGAAGCGAACATCAGGAAAACGTCGCGCGAACTCATCACGAGCCGACCAGTGAGTGGTTGCTTCTTTCCCATCAAGTAGCCCGGCATCTCCGAGCACAAATGCGCCTAAACATAAGCCAACGATGAGCTTGCCTTGGGCATTGGCGACTTGCAAAGCGCTCACGAGTCGCGCAGATGCAGCGACCGATTGATCGCCCCACGCGGGAATGATGATTACGTCAGACACCTCCATCAGCTCCAGACCTTGAGTTACCGCAAGCCCGATGCCTTGGTCGCTATTCACCATTCCCGGCACTTCTGCGCAGTAACTGACCTCGTATTGAGGTTCACTTGGTGCGGATTGAACCGCACCCAGCACCACACCCGGCACAGAAAGATGGAACAGGCTTACGCCGTTAAAAGCTAGAACAGCAACGCGTATGGATGGCATCAGGCAACCTCGGATTAGCCCTGTTTTGGCTCATATCTATCGCCTACTGGGATTATGGTCGATCGCTCAGGCGTACGAACTCTCACCGAAGAAAGGCATACATCACCCTCCTCCACATCCCTAAAACCCCCTGGCCGCTTGGCCCAATTATATCGAAATATGTCATTCAGGCCACTGTCAGGCCCCAGAGCATTCGGCAAGAATAGAATCCTCGATCTATCAGCTGGACTAATCCGATGAAATTTAGAACTCTTCCTCTTGCCCTTAGCATTGCTTGCACTGTGGCAGCCACATCAGCATGTGCGGGTTCAAACACCCCCAACGCAGCGGACGCCTCCCATAAAGTAGACTTGCGGCAAGTTCGTAACGCAACGGTGAAAATCTCCTACGGCGGCACGACCTTCCTGATCGACCCGATGCTGGCCAAAAAGGGAACCTACCCAGGGTTTGAAAATACTTACCGTAGCAACCTGCGTAATCCCCTGGTCGATCTAACTGAGTCGCCCACTAAAGTGATCGCAGGGGTCGACGCAGTCATCGTCACTCACACGCATCTTGACCATTGGGACGATGCCGCACAAAAAGCGCTACCTAAAGACATCCCTTTGTTCACTCAGCACGAAGAGGATGCGCAGCTGATTCGCTCCCAAGGTTTTAAAAATGTGCGCGTGCTGACGGATGAAGCTGAATTCGGTGGCGTCAAAATCACCAAAGCCGGTGGTCAGCATGGCACAGACGAAATGTATGCTGCGGCCCCGCTCGCAAAGCTTCTGGGCGAAGCCATGGGCGTTGTGTTTCAGGCTCCAGGCTACAAGACCCTCTACCTTGCCGGTGACACTATTTGGCGTAAAGAAGTAGACCAGACCATTGAGAAATATCACCCTGAAGTCATCGTGCTCAACGCAGGGAAAGCAAAAGTGAACGGGTTCGAGGGTGCAATCATCATGGGTGAGGAAGACGTCCTACGCGCTTCACAGGCCGCGAAAAACGCGAAAATCGTCGCGGTACACATGGACGCAGTCAATCACATGTCCCTGACACGTGAAGAGTTGCGCACCTATGTCAAGAAGCAAGGTATCGAGACTCGCGTCGATATTCCAGAAGACGGCGCCTCACTGGAATTCTGATTCAAACCCCGCTGCGCCATGGCAGAAGACAGCTTGCTGACCCAAAAGCCGTTTCAGCCTTCAGGACAGCATCACTTTGATAAGTTGATTGGAGATCGTTCATGAAACAAGGTCTTGTAGTAGTTGATCTGCAAAACGAATACCTGCCCACTGGCAAATTGCCTTTGACCGGCATCGAAGCGGCTGTGGCGAATGCTAGCCGGGTGATCAGTCACGCGCGAAATGAAGGTATTCCAGTTTTTCACATACGGCATGAATTCGATGATGAGGGGGCTCCATTCTTCGCCAAGGGAACTACCGGAGCAGAAACTCAGGCAGCTGTCGCCTCTGATGCTCAAGAACCCGTGATTGTAAAAAAACACATCAATGCATTCAGAGATACTGATCTCAAACAGCAGTTGGATACTTTCGATGTCCAAGAAATCGTCGTCATAGGTGCAATGAGCCACATGTGCATCGACGCGGTGGTACGCGCTGCAGCAGACATGGGCTATCCAGTAACCGTACTGCATGACGCTTGCGCCACCCTGGATCTTACCTTTGGCGGCGTGACCGTGCCCGCAGCTCACGCGCATGCGACGATGATGGCAGCATTTGAGTTCGGCTACGCCACCGTTAAAGCGGTAGACGAGTACCTCTCGGCATAAGCTCATGAGACTCAGTTTGTGCTTCATCTGAATGTTCAGGCGATTAGACACATCGCCAAGGGCCTTAGGCAGAAGGTGTGATAAACGCACCGAGAGTGAGCCGAACAAGCGCCCCTACTGCTTCGGGGCGCTTGTTTTTTATACCCCCAGCCGATTCTTGAAAGGTCTTCACCAATCCGGGTCGTTTGATCGTCCTGTACCAGTTTTGCCTGCGCGAGTGGAAGCATACCTAGCATCAGCAACCCTGCTGCCCTAATAAGGCTCCAAAACCCGTATCAACAGTCTTGCGCGGAACAACCTCATGACAATTGATTGGATTCACTTCACACCTTGGTCATCCCTTGCCGGCGGCGCTTTGATTGGCCTGGCAGCCGGCCTGTGGGCGGTCGCCAATGGGCGGATCGCAGGCATCAGCGGTCTGATTGGCAGCCTTCTGCAACGTCATAGCGAAGGAAAAAGTGAGAAGGCATTGTTTCTTTTTGGCCTGCTCGCCGCGCCACTGCTATGGGGTCTGTTTGTCACGTTGCCACTAATCGAGTTCCAAGGTGGTGGGTTCGAACTCATCGTCGCCGGCGTATTGGTCGGGATGGGAACACGGTATGGTTCAGGATGTACGAGTGGACATGGAGTCTGCGGTATATCGCGCCTTTCGCCGCGCTCAATGGTTGCCACTGCGTGTTTCATGCTCAGCGGCTTCATGACGGTGTACGTCCTGCGTCATGTGCTGGAGGGATGAACATGATCAAAGTATCTTCCTTCATCGCTGGCCTGCTGTTCGGCGTTGGCCTGCTTTTGGCGGGCATGGTCAACCCAGGAAAAGTACTGGCATTCCTGGATTTGTCTGGCGCCTGGGACCCCTCACTGGGGCTAGTCATGATAGGTGCGATTGCCGTCGCCATAGGCCCGTTTACCTGGGCACGCCAACAATCCCGTTCGTTGCTGGGAAGAACAATACAGTTACCAACCGAACGTAAGTTGGACCCGCGCTTGATTGGCGGCAACCTGCTGTTTGGCACGGGCTGGGGATTGGCAGGCATTTGCCCTGGCCCTGCGATGGTCATACTTCTGGCAGGCCACTGGCAAGCAATCGTGTTCATGTTGGCGATGCTGGCCGGAATGTTGTTGTTTGCCGCTCTGGAGGCCAAGCCTATCCATTGATCGAGATATCTGCATGAAAACCACTCTCGGAGCAACTGACTGAATCGACCCAGATTTGGGGCCAGTAACGCCACCTACCCTACTCACCTGAAGACCTGCCCTACGGTTGCAGATTAACCCCGGGCAGGCGTGTGAGGCGGTTGAGGCAGGAAGCTGCGGTCAGCTATTGCACCTGCAGCAGCATCAGGTAGCCCCCGACCAACAAGAACCAACTTAGTAGCGGATTGGTCAGCCAGCGCGCCCAATGCGACGTGACGCTGAAACCTACGCCGTGCACAAACCCCGTGCAAATCCCCAGCATCACCAGCATAAGCAGGCCATGGCTGTAACGCCCATCGGGCCCGACCATAGAGCCCGGATGAATCAGCAGTAACAGCCCCATCGGCGCCGCCAGCGCCAAGGACACAGCCCGGCAGGCGCCATGCTGTGTCCATCCGTTCAGGTCAGGCATCGGCCTCGGGCTCCGCGTCCAAGTCCAGGTAGTTTTCCAACCACAATGCGTTGATGATTCCCGCGCTGCAGGCCAGCAATACACCGAGAATCCAAGCGAAATACCACATAACAATCGTCTCCTCTGCGGCTCAGTAAAGGCCATGTTCATTGGCTTTGATGTGATCCGAGTTGAGGGTGCCCCACATTTTGAAGTAACCCCAGAGTGTGTAGCAGAGGATCAAGGGCACAAAAATGCTCGCGGCCACCAACATGATGCCCAGTGTTTTTTGACTGGACACAGCGTCCCATACCGTCAGGCTCGAAGTTAGATCCAGGTTGGACGGCAGGATAAACGGGAACAGGGCAAAACCGGCGGTGCACAGGGTGCCGACCACTACCAGGCTGGAGCCGAGAAAGGCAAGCCCGGAACGACGCGCCGCCGCGGCAACAAAGGCCAACGCAGCGCCCAGCAAGGCAATAACAGGCGCCAGTTGAGTCAACGGATACCGCGAATAATTGACCAACCAACCGTGATTGCTCTGTTCAACGGTTTTCCCCAGGGGATTGAGAACCGCTCCCGGATCAAACGCTGAGCGAATGGCAAACCCCTCAATATTGCCAACAGCTAGCCAGATGCCGGCCGCGATAAAGCTCGCCACATAAACCAGCAACACCCATTGCACGGCCCGTCGGGCCCGCTGGGCCAAAGCCTGCTCGGTACGCATCATTAACCAAGTACCGCCATGCAGGCACAACATGCTCAGGCTGACCACTCCGCAGAGCAACGCAAAGGGGCTGAGTAAATGCCAGAAATTGCCTTGGAACGTTAACCGCAAGTCGCCATCGAAGTGAAACGGCACCCCCAGAAACAGGTTGCCAAACGCCACGCCGAACACCAGCGAAGGCACGATCGCCCCTGTACACAGGGCCCAGTCCCAACTGGCGCGCCAGCGGGGGTTTTGTAGCTTGCTGCGGTAATCGAACCCCACGGGCCGTACGAAAAGAGCGAACAACACCAACAGCAACGCCCAGTAAAAACCCGAAAATGCGGTGGCGTACACCATGGGCCAAGCGGCGAACAACGCCCCGCCTGCCGTGACGAACCACACCTGGTTGCCATCCCAATGCGGTGCAATGGTATTGATAACTACGCGCCGCTCGTCGTCGCTCCTGCCCACATAGGGCATGAGTGCCGCAGCGCCCAGATCAAAACCGTCAGTGAGGGCAAAGCCGATCAGCAGCACGCCGATCAGTACCCACCAGATCAACTTCATTGTTTCGTAATCAAACATGCTTATTTCCTCAAGCGTGGGCAGGCTGTGGGATCAGCGTCTGTTCAAAGTGGTAGCGCCCCGTGTGCAAACTACTTGGGCCAAGCCGGGCAAACTTGATCATCAGGTACATTTCGATAACCAGCAGCACGCTATAGAACGCCACCAGCGCCATCAGCGAGCCCCAGACATCCGAACTGGACACGCTGGAGGCGGATAAATGGGTCGGCAGCACTTCGGCAATCGACCAGGGTTGCCGACCGTGCTCAGCCACAAACCAGCCGGTCTGAGTCGCTACCCATGGCAGCGGCAGACTCCACAGGGCCCACTTCAGCAACCAGGGTTTGCGCTCTTCGTTTTTGCGCGCCGAGGCCCAGAACGCGCAGACAAACAGGCCCAGCATCAGCACGCCAGAGAGAACCATCAGGCGAAAACTCCAGAACAGGCTGAACACATTGGGGATGGTGTCCTGCGCTGCCTGCCGAATCTGTTCAGCATTGGCATCCACCACACGGGTGGTGTATTTCTTCAGCAGCAGGCCGTACCCCAGGTCCTGCTTGACCGCATAAAACGCCGCCAAGGTGGTTGCTGACTTGTCGCCACCACGAACTTGTTCCAACAATCCGTAAGCGATCATGCCGTTACGAATCCGCACCTCGTGCTGCACCAACAAATCGCTGATACCGGTGACCTGTTTATCCAGCGAGCGGGTAGCAATCAGCCCCAACAGATACGGCACTTTTACCGCGTAGTCTGTTTGCATGGTTTCTCGGTTGGGTAGCCCGAACAAAGTGAACGCTGCCGGTGCAGGTTCGGTGTGCCATTCGGCTTCAATGGCCGCCAGCTTGGTTTTTTGCACATCACCGATCTCGTAACCAGACTCATCGCCGAGCACTATCACCGATGCAATAGCCGCAAGGCCAAACGCCGATGCAATGGCAAATGAACGCCGGGCAAAACCCTGATCGCGCTTTTTCAGCAAATAAAAGCTAGAGATGGCCAACACGAACACAGCGCCCGTGACATAACCCGAAGCCACGGTGTGTACAAACTTGACCTGGGCCACAGGGTTGAACAGCAGTGCGCTGAAACTCACTAACTCCATGCGCATGGTCTCAATGTTGAATTCGGCCCCCACTGGGTTTTGCATCCAACCGTTGGCAATCAGAATCCACAAAGCCGATAGATTTGAGCCCAGTGCCACCAACCAAGTTACCGCCAGGTGTTGACGTCGCGACAGCCGATCCCAGCCGAAGAAAAACAAGCCGATAAACGTCGACTCGAGAAAGAACGCCATCAAGCCCTCAATAGCGAGTGGCGCTCCGAAAATATCCCCGACGTAATGTGAGTAATATGCCCAGTTAGTGCCGAACTGAAACTCCATAGTCAGGCCAGTGGTCACACCGAGGGCAAAGTTGATACCAAACAACTTGCCCCAGAACTTAACCATGTCTTTGTAGACTTCTTTTCCGGTCATTACATAGACCGACTCCATAATTGCCAGGATCACTGACAACCCCAGCGTCAGCGGCACAAATAGAAAGTGATAGAGCGCGGTCATTGCAAATTGCAAGCGCGATAGATCAACAACGCTTTCCGAGATCATCTCGGCTCTCCTTCAGATGGTTTTTCACCAGAGCCCAACACACGCTCAACGATGGGTTGGGTATCGAGGGCTGGAAGTGTGGGCTGGGCAAACCAGATGAACTTGATGAGTAAAATTACGAACAGCTTGATCACCAAGATGACGGTGATTTCCTTGCTCAGTGAATCCTTGAACATCATGTATCCCCTGTCTGCTGTACCCAATCACCTGCCCCTGTGATGCGCACAAGGCAAGCCGGTCATTTCATAAGAGCCAGGGTTAACCCTGGAGTGATGACCTGGTTTTTCAGATAAAAAAAAGCCCCCTGGGCAGAGGGCGGAGCAACCAGAACGTGCACTGGTTAAATTGCGAAGCCTCGAGCTACCGTGGAAGTGTCTGCCTCCGCTCAAAGCCCGCACACTTTATGTGGGCAGCCTACAGGCAACAACTGCGACAATCGGACGCGCAAACTTCTCTTTTCGGTCCGATCCACGCGCCTGGCGACGCTTGTGAAAAGGCCTGATCAGACGTGGTGTTTTGTCGCAGATCAAGAGTGCTGATGAACGGATTCCCAGGGTAAACCCCATCACGGAATCGGCAACCACCGGCGAAACCCAACACCGCCTTTTCCGGTTAAAGGGCACCAGGCAAAGTCCCAAGGTACAGGCGGAAGCTCCTCCAGATCAGATTCATACCCGGCCACAAGACGCGGCGCCAACTTCCAATCGAACACCCTCTCAGGCGAGTCTTGCCAGGCCAGTACCAACCCTCGTGCCTGGCTGTCATCGCTATTGACCCAGCGTGCCGCGGCAGCACTCATAAAGGCCTCGATATGCTCCTCATTAATCCGTGCCTGATACTTGGAGCCCAGCAGCCAGCGACACACGCTCAAGTAATAGGTCCAGTTCAGCGGTGGGTGATTGCGATAGGCCCAGGTCATGAAACCGCGAAATATATTCAGGCCGTCGGGCGGATCGAGCTTGAGTAAGCCCGGGCACACATCGAACAAGGTATGCCAGTAAGGCAGCAGCCTGGTATCGAGGTGCACGAAGCTGCGCGCGTTGCCGGGATAATCCGGAAACGGCAGTAAAAGCTCGCCCTGAGTGCGTAGCCGCGAAGATTTGCTAAGCAATCGAGACACACCGGATGGAACGGCTAGCACGCGCATAGTGACCTCCAGCTAATCGGTTTCGCTGTTCGTGTCGAATTGCGTTTTAAGTCATCAGGCGCTGCAAAACCTGGCAGTAACAGGCGATTCAGACTTTCACATACATGAGCCATTTTTGTGCTTCTCCAATGTCACCTTTAACCGTGGAGCCCTCGCAACGCATCGACGATGCCTGCGTTACCACGGGCAAGAGAGGGCTTAGATAAACGCGGTCATACTTAAGGTGCTGGAGAGGCTCTAGGGTTGATCGATGGCCAGCGGCTTCGGGGCGATAGCCAGCGCAAGGGTTCGGTCGGCCGCAACAGGAGCGCGGCGATAAATTCTGGCACCGCGAGCGCTTGCGCCGGAATCGGTACTGCCCCGACGGACTGGGAGCAACAGCAATGGGCTTGATCCGCCTTGGCGGAGAGCGATGGCTCTTTTTTTTCCAGCGTGAGCGAGACTTGCTGCACGCCACCCGACGAGCAAAAGCTGCCCGTCAGCAACTGCTCCAGGCTCAGAGTGCCAAAGGCGCTGGCCATCGGCAGCGCCATGAGTTTGAGTACAATCGCCAAGAACGCTGCGACCCAGGCGTTCTGATGGCTGGCGCGACTCATTCCACCCCAGCGCATCAGGCCAGCCCGCTCAGATAACACATTGCGCCAAGGCGCACTGTCAGCAGGCAACACAAGAAAGGCATACGGCAACGCTCTGAATAATCACTATTGAATAGCGCCTGCCCGCTCACACCTGCATAGCAAGAGCAAAAAAGGGGCGGCAGCAAACCAGCGGTGTTTAGTTAATTACAGCTAACCGTTTACATAGGTCAGATCAGAGGGGATGCACGAGGGTTGGCAGAGGGCCAGGAATAACGAGGGGGGGCTTTGCAGCGTTGTTCGCGGTCAGGCCGGCGTACTTGGCCAATGCGCAGTAACCAGCCAAGACAAAACAGCAAGGCAATGCTTAAGGTCACGGCCGAGCAGATCGGACAGGAAAAACTACCTGACCAACCACTGACGGACAGATCGGTGAGATCCGTTTTCGATGCCGGTGCAGGGCTGCCTAGGGACGAGCAGAACTGCCCGCCTACACCATTGAGCTCCAGGCCCATCATCTGCCCATGAGCCAACCCGCAGGCGAACACATTGAACAGGACGCAAAAATATAACGTCCATGCAATGAGCGAGCGGTCTGAGCGGGTCAGTTTCATGGCGGCGACTCTAACACCGAACAGCACGTGGATTGAAGCGCGATTAGGGTCGCGTAAACTGCGACACAAAGCATCGGCCATCAGGGGGCGGCGCCCTATCAGGGGAACTCATACTGCGACAACCTGCCACACCCCGACAACAGAGCCAACGCTCGCGAGCGGCACATCACAGGTGTGCCAGAATGTCGCAGGTTATTAAGAATAAATAGCGTCGTTAGACTTACGGCCCCTCCTGCGGCCCGGTCTTAAGCAATGCTCAAAAGGCACCTTTGGCATACTTTCCCAACAGCCTCGCCAACCACTCAAAAACCCTGGCGTGCCTCCAGCGGTGGCCTGCTGGCGTGTGCATTGTGGATCGCCCTAAGCGGCTGCCAGCCGTCAGAGGAGTTCGCCACCCCGGAGCCTGGTGAAAAGCTCTCTGGCGGTTCGACCAGTGTTGCCAAAACAGACAGTAATGGGTTTTCCATGCCCTCTGCCAACCTGTCGCCCCTTAGGCGAATGGATTTTTTTGTCGGTAACGGCTTTTTCCGCAATCCCTGGAAGGTTGCGACCACGCAACAGCACGCACGTGACGGCCTGGGCCCGCTGTTCAATACCGACACCTGTCAGAGCTGCCACATCAAGGATGGACGCGGCCACCCACCGACCGGTGCCAACGGCCCCGCGGTATCGATGTTGGTCCGGCTCTCGATCAAGCCCAGCGCCACGGACTCCTACCAGTTACAGCGTGGTGGCGTGGTGCCAGAGCCCACCTACGGGGGGCAACTGCAGGATGCCGCGATAGCAGGCTACTTGCCTGAAGGTAGCGTGCGGGTCGAATACACCGAGATCCCCATGGTTTTTTCCGACCGCAGCCCGATTAGCCTGCGTAAACCACACATGCACATCGACTCGCTCGGCTATGGCCCGATGCATCCAGAGACCCAATTCTCAGCCCGCATCGCCCCACCGATGATCGGTCTGGGCTTGCTGGAGGCCATTAGCGACAACGACATCCGCGCCAATGCAGTGCAGCAAGCCGAAAGCTCACGACGCGTCAGCGGCAAGGCCAACCTGGTGTGGGATGACGTCCAGGGTAAAACCGTCATCGGGCGCTTTGGCTGGAAGGCCGGCCAACCCAATCTCAACCAGCAGAATGCCCATGCCTTTGCCGGCGACATGGGGCTGACCAGCCGTGTTTTGAACCAAGACGACTGCACGAAGAATCAGGTCGCCTGCCAGCAAGCCCTGAACGGTGGCACCCCTGAGGTCAGCGACAGCATCTTGGCCAGCATCCTGTTCTATACACGTAACCTGGCGGTGCCGATGCGCCGAGACGTGGATACGCCGCAAACCCTGAGGGGCAAAGCCCTGTTTCACCAAGCCGGATGCGCGACCTGCCACGTGCCCTCCTATGTCACTGCAGAGGCGGCAGAACCCGAGTTGAGCCAACAGAAAATCTACCCTTACACCGACCTGTTATTGCACGACATGGGCGATGAGTTGGGCGACGGACGTGGCGAATATCTGGCTGACGGCAATGAGTGGCGTACGCCGCCTTTATGGGGCATCGGTCTGACGCAACAAGTCAGCGGGCATACCTTGTTCCTGCATGACGGGCGCGCGCGAAATCTGATGGAAGCCATCATCTGGCACGGCGGGGAAGCAAGAGGCTCGCGTAACGCTGTACTGCAGTTTGACCAGGCGCAACGCGAAGCACTGATCAGTTTCTTGAACTCTTTGTAGAAAGGATCCCCCTATGAAATCGGTATTTTCACGGCGCGCAGTACTTGGCAGCCTGAGCGTGCTTGGCCTGGGCCTGTTGACGGGATGTGACAGCAACAAGCCGTCCTTCAAATACGCAAAGGATCTGAGCAACACGATCATGGGCCGCTCTTTCAAGCTCAAGGATCCACAAGGTGAAACACGGATGCTCACCAGCTATAGAGGCGTGGTGCCGATGATATTCTTCGGCTTCACCCAGTGCCCGGCGGTCTGCCCTACCGCCTTGGCCAGGGCGGTACAAATCAAGAAGCTGATGGGCCGTGACGGTGACCGGCTGCAAGTGATCTTCATCACCCTGGATCCCGAACGGGATACGCCCAAGGTCTTGGATGCATACGTCAAAGCCTTCGACCCCAGCTTCCAGGCGCTCTATGGGACCTTGGAGCAAACTGCGGCCACGGCTAAAGAGTTCGGCGTGTTTTATGAAAAAATCCCAAGTGGAGACACCTACACCCTGTCTCATACCGCCACCAGTTATGTCTATGACTCCCTGGGCAGACTGCGCTTGAGTTTGTCCGCTTCACTGACCGCACAGGAATGTGCGGAAGATTTACTCACTGTCATGGAGGTTCGTTCATGAACCCTAATCCTGCAAAAAAAACCAACAACCAACGCCTGAAACAGCTGTTCTTGAGCGTGTCCCTGCTGACGCTAGCAGGACAGGCCGCGGCGCAACCCCAGGTCAATATCAGCGAGCCTTGGGTTCGGGCAACGGTAGCCGGTCAGCAAGCGACCGGGGCGTTCATGACGCTCACCGCCACTAGCGACAGCAAGCTGATCAGCGCGACCTCGCCAGTGGCCAAGATCGTACAAATTCATGAGTCGAGCATGAAAAACGATGTGATGAGTATGCAACAAGTGGAGTCGGTGGATCTGCCGGCAGGCAAAGCGGTCAGCCTGAGCCCTCACGGTTACCATGTGATGCTGATCGATTTGGTGGCTCAGGTTAAGGAAGGCGACAAGGTACCGCTGACCCTGACCGTCGAAGACGCCAAGGGTGAAAAGCAGTCGATCCAGGTCGAGGCCCCGGCCCGAGCCTTGGGCGCCCCGGAACATAGCAAGATGCATTGACGAGTTGCTATTGAAGTAGTCCACACTCACCGCTCGCTGAGCGCCTGGGTGCTCTACGCCTGCATCCTGTTCAGTCCATTTGCAGTATTGGCAGATGACCGACCCAGCCTCAACGGCATGGGCGGTCAGTTCTGCTCCGGGTCCAATGGCGGAGTAGGCGCCCTCTCCGCGCGCCCTTTTAAATCACTCCCACACCTGACACTTACATTAGGCATCACTCCGAAACGCTCTGAGCGAAAAGCCCAGGCAGAATCCGAATCAGCTCCTTCACCCTGAGCGGCCCTCTGACAAAACCGACCTGCCTGCCTGTTGGATCTATCAGCGCAAGGTTTCCGGTGTGTACGACTGTGTAGTCAGGCTGATCAATGTCCCCTGGCACAAATGGCAGACCAATGTCGTTGGAGGCTTGCTGCACCGCTGCAAGATTGCCGGTCATGCCAGTGAAGCTTGGGTCGAAAAAACTCACGTACTGCTGGGTACGCTCGGGTGTATCTCGGTGCGGATCCACGCTGACCATTGTTACCCCCATGAGCTTGCGCGCATCAGGCGGCAGAGCGAGATACACCTGCCGCAATTCACTGAGGGCAGTTGGGCAAATGTCTGGGCAAAAGGTGTAGCCGAAAAGTACCAATGTCCACTTTCCGGCGAAGAATTTTGAGTCGAAAGCCTGGCCATCTACCGTTGCCAATCGCGCATCTGGTAGCACATGCGGGCTGGGCAGCAGCACAATACCGGCGTTCGCCAGCGCCGACTCATCCAACAGTTCTGCCTTCATAACCCAATAGAAAAGTCCTGCGCCCACCGCACATACAGCGGTCACCAACATCAGCAAACGACGCATTTCCATCTCCAGAAATTGCAATCAGAACTCGATGCGAGCTCGCTAGTGAGAATGCTATAAAACATGCGTTCAGGGCATGTCTCCACGCGACGCACATATTCTTGCGCGTTACAACGAGGGGGCTGCGCGGCACACCAAAAGCCCCCCCCTGCCACCCTGAGTGTCAGTGTTGGTGGCCTTCGCCATGGCTATGCACAGGTTGGTGTTCCGTAGGGGCGTCCTTCTGTACGACGACGTCGACTTCTAGCGCGCCGGCCTTTTCGAATATCAATGTAAGAGGAAAGTGCTCACCGGCTTTGGCTTGCTGTTTCAAATTGAGCAGCATCACGTGATAGCCCATGGGTTCGAATTTCACCTCACCGCCAGCAGGAATCTCTACGCTCATTACCTGCTGCATCTTCATCGCACCACCCGCATGTACATGCTCGTGCAACTCTGCTCTGCCAGCGACACTAGTAGTTGCAGAAAGCAGGCGATCAGCTTCGCTACCCTGATTTTTGAGAACGAAATACGCAGCAGCTGTTGGTGCCACCGCAGGGAGTTCACGTGACCACGGATGAACTATTGTAATGTCGCCTGCCTGAAACTCGTGTGCATGAGCAATGTGCCCCAGAGACAGGAGCGAGAACGCCAGCAAGAATTTTTTCAGGAACATGGGGTTACCTATTCAGTTAGGCAGGCGGTATCGGAAATAGACGCCTACCGGGTTGGCTAAGTGGGGTAGCGTTAACGCTCACCCAGCGTTGTTACAGCATCAGTAGCGCCATTGCACAGCCACTTCCAGGCTGCGTGGCTCACCCAGGTAATACTGGGTGTTGGTCTGATGAATGAAGCGCGCGTAGGTCTCATCGGTGAGGTTGCGCAGGCGTGCGCTCAGCTCGGTATGAGCGTCAAGGTCGTGCTTGATGGACAGTCCGTAAACGGTGTAAGACGGCACCCACATGGTGTTGGCCGTGTTGGCGTAGACCGAAGAGACGTAGCGCGCATCAGCCCCGACTTGCCACGCCGGAGTCAAATCGTAGGTCAGCCAGAGGTTGGCGACACGGTCCGGAATGTTCACCGGGTTCTTGCCCTTGCGTGAATGCACCACCCCGCCAACGGTTTCATTGAACTCGTCGTATTCGGCACGCACCCAGGCGAAGTTGCCGGCAGCCAGTAACTGCGGCGTTACTTTGAACGATGCCGCCAACTCGATACCGGTGGAGGTCTGTTGACCCGCCTGCTCCGTGGTGTTCTGCAGGGTGGAAGATGGTACGGAGATGTTCTTGCGCACGATCCGATAGGCCGCTGCCGTGGCCGCTCCACGCCCCTCGAGAAAGTCGAGTTTGCTACCCACCTCGACCTGTCGGCCTGTGCTCAGGTCAAAGTTACCGACCTGGCCGATGCTGGCGCTGGTCAGGCTTCCGCCCGGTGGCTCGGCGGACGTGCTGTATTGGGTGTAGACGCTGGCGGTATCGCTCACGTCGTAGACTAATCCGGCCCGACCGGTGAAGGCGTCCCACCGGCGATTCAGCGTATTTCGAGCCGTATGATCAACCACTTCGAAATCGATATGGTCGTAGCGCAACGCAGTAACCAGCGCCAGGCGATCGGTCAGCCGGGTGCGGTTTTCCACAAATGTCGACGAAGTGTCCGTCCAGGTACTACGGCTCTTGGTACGGGGGGCATCCATGCCTGGAATGTCGAGAAAGTTACCTGGATCGAAGCCATTCGGATCTACCGCCGCCCCGAACTGGCTATTGATAGACAGCGGATAGACGAACTGTTTATTGCGGCTGTATTCCAAGCCGAAGGCCCAGTCACTGGCCTGACCGAACAACTCGCCTGTATGCGTCAATTCCAGGCGATTACCGTTTACCTCTTGGTCATGTCGCTGGCGGTAGGCGCCAGAACGAGACACGGCAGTGTTGTCGCTGTTGTAGCGATACACCTCCAGGTTTCGATAATCGCGCTGGCCATCGTAGTGGTAGTAGGTGTTGCGCAGTTGGGTAGCATCATCCAGACGGTAGTTGGTGATTGAGCGCAGCCAGTGCGTACGTTGTTCGTAACGCCCATCATCAACGTTGTAATTGTTGAAGCGGTTGTGTTTATCGATATGCAGCTTGCCAGTCAGCGGTTGCAACACCGGCGACCCCCAATACGGGCTGTCTTCCTGCTCTTCCAGATACTCAATGGCGAGTGTGTGGGATAGCTGGTCGTTGACGTCGCTCAACAGTGAAAACGCGAGATTACCGGCTCCGTTCTCCTGACGATCGATGTAGCCATTGGTGTGAGTGCGGCTGTAGTCCAGGCGCGCATAGTGCCGAGGCCCATCTCCCTGGTTGAGGGCCTGATTGACACCGATGGCAGTTTCCCACGTGTCATATCGCGAATAGCTCACCCGCCCCTCGACACTATCCTTATCGCGGCTGGCCAGCCTGGTAATGAAGTTCAGGCTACCGCCCACTGCCCCGCTGCCATTGAGAAAGGACGAGGGCCCGCCCAGCAGCTCGACTCGATCATAGATCCAGGCGCCGACAGGACGGGCCGCGCCGCCAGATTGCAGATTGATACCGTTGAATAGCTGGCCGATCTGCGCACCGTTGAAACCACGATAGGCGACATAACCTCCCCAGCCGGGAGGTGCAGAGGCATTCACCCCAGGCAGCGCATTGGCCGCGTCCTGAAAGTTGCGCGCCCCAATGCGCTCCATTGTCTGACGGTCGGCCACGCTAACTGATGCGGGGTTCTCACGTGCACTCAGGTTGAGGCGCGAACCGCTGTCGATGGTCTTGTCCAGACTAAGAGCGGTTGCCTCTTTAGACTCGGCAGCAACAGCGGATATGTTGACGGCAGGCAGTTTCAGGGCGTCATCTTGCGCCCACGCAAGGGTGCTGCTACCGACGAGCAGCGTCAGAGTAGTCATGCGAAACATAGAGAACTTCCAGACTTTTTATTCGATAAATCCGCACGCTGCTTGGCATGACAGCCAAACTGAACGGGTAATTTCAGAGCGAGGGAAGTCCCAAGGGGGATGCGCGAGGATTGGCCGCAGGCCAGCAATACCGATTTAGTCGCGAGAGTTGCACGTTGGGAAGAGGCCGTGTCTGGTCGGCAAGAAGTAAGCCCCATAGACAAAAAAACGCGGCGAGAATAATGGCACCGAACAGGCTAACCAGCACGCACGTGGAGTCTGTGGCAGTAATCGGCGTGACTAGGCCGGAATCATCAAGCTGATCATCCGCGTTGAAGTTGCCACCCATGGAACAAGACGGGCCATCAAGGCCAGCGAGTTGCAACCCGGCCATCTGACCATGACTGATGGCGCAGGTGAACGCGCTGAACAGGATGCATCCATAGAGAATCCATGCGACGAGAGAGCGTTCATTGCGCGCGATTTTCATAAGGCAAGACGTCACCACAGTAAGGTAAGACGCACAGATCAGATGGTATTAGTCTGCGCACCGAGCCCAAATCCTGAACTTCGAACATAAGAACAAGCGCCAAGGCTTTTTCAAGCCTTGGCGCCTGATGACAACGCTTTAACCCTGCCAAGAGAAATCGCCTGTCATGCACAAAGGTAGCACTCACCTATAGGCAATCTGCACTGCGACAATTTGCCACACCAAAAAGCATTCACCCGTATTACAGGTTGCAACAACGCCTAACTCGATGACTGAGGCAGATTGTCGCAGGCTCTGAGGTCAAAACCTTGAAGGCCGACTGATCAGTAGTAGCGAAACCGTTACGCATAGCAAGGAATAGGCCAAACATAAAAATCGTCAAAAATGGCGGAAATGATCAACGTTTTGGCATTCCTAAGAACCCAGATTATTTTATAGTTATTTTACAGCCTGAAAAATGCACACCCAACGAGTGAAGTCTTCATACAACTCGCAAAAGATTCCTAGTTGATCTCATGTCATATCATTAATCTAGTTAGACACTCAACACTCATTCTGCGCGAGTAATTCCTCAGAGAACTTCACCATGGCAAAATTAGTACGCAGCATCATCGAGCTTGAAACTCAAATGGATGAGAGCCTACATCTTGAAATACTGTTGCTCTTGAATAACATTAAAAAGAATTCTCCTCGTTGTGCTGGCGGCACATTTAAAAAGAACCCAAGCTCCGGCGAGTGGCTGATAGAGTTAGTTTGGTATGATGCGGCCTCCATGCTAGCTCATTTCTCCTCCAAGTCATTGCAGGTTCTTCTCAAACTCCTAGCATCCAGGTGTTCCAGACTATCTTTCGGAGAGGTTTCAAATACCGCCACATTAAGCTGCGCTGCCTCAGCGTAACCGTAAAAAAATAGCCTCCGGGCAGCGACTTGCAAATAGATGCATCCTTCAGCCATTTCACCCCATATCAATATTTGAGTACTGCCATGTGTATCTCATACAACTATCTGCGCGCTCAACGCTCAAAGAAGCCACTCAACCTACTGAAGCCGATGTTGTCGGCAATCTTGTTTTTGGTTATTTCAGGCTGTGCAAAAACACAACATTACGAAGAAACTGACCATAAATCTTCGCCCCCAACAAAATTACCGCACGGTCCTATCGCCCTTATCATCTCTGATTCAGCAACTGAAACGATCAGACAATTGAGCACCTACAACAACCATTATAAAAATAGCTGGACCGCTCGTTTTTACATGGACTCCATACGCCAAGCATATGTAGAGACCTCAGATCCTGCTTTGAGTTTAAACGGCGTCACCCAGGCACTTAAAAAACGCTTCGGCGAAGTGCATAACTATCAATCAATTGAACAAGCTTCACGCAGCGACTCGCCACTCATCGCAAAATTGGATATAAAAACGCGGCTTATCAACAACCGCGCATCAGAACCGGAGTCGTTTCTTTCACTGGAGTTCTACACACCAGGCGGGCATTACTTGGGAACGGTTGACTCCAACATTAAACGCTCACTAACACCCTTGTGGACAAACAATAAGCGTGAGCAGGAAATCGTCGCCGAAATACGATAACAGAGAGAAATCCAACAACAAGCCCTTGAATTACTCGACCAGCGCTTGAGTAAAATACCCACAGAGTAGATGTGGTGCATTGTAAAAAAATCAATAGCGGCCTAAGTCACTTTGCGTGGCAGCCACATTATTTACACAAAAATAAAATTGCCTAGATGGAGTATTGCTTTAAATACAGCCGCGCTCTGAATACATTGCATCGATGCGATCGATGGCGCCGAGCGAAAGATAGTCGTCCACTATGCCAGCTTCAAGGTCGCCATACCCATGTACTAAAACTCTAGTGTCCTGAGCGGTTAATTTATTTCCCTACAAACGACGATATCCTAAGCGCCGAATGTCATGGATTGGTTATACATATGCCTCGGCCAGATTCTCCCTTCGCTTTAACGCCTTCTGATCTCATTACCCTGCAAGATTGGATGAGGATGAGTACCCTGGGAAAGGCCCTTGTTGAGCAGACTCGCATCCTACTTCTGTTGGGTGATGGAATGACACCCAAGGCCGTCATCGACCAGGTGCAGGTCACACGGCCGACGGTATTTAAGTGGCGAAAGCGCTATCTGGAAGCCGGTATTGAGGGACTGGAGAATCTGCCGCGCAGCGGTCAATCACTCAAGCTTGTGGCCGGAAAAAATCAACGAAATTCTCAGGCTGACGACCAAGCGCGTCCCTAAAGAGGCCACACATTGGAGCGTTCGCTTGATGGCCAAATATGCTGGGGTCAGCACGTGGCAGGTTCGACAGCTTTGGGCGGCTTCCGACCTCAAACCCCATCGTCTGAAGATCTTCAAAATCAGCAATGATCCCCATTTCGCGGACAAGGTCGGTCGACGTGGCTGGGCTCTATTTGAACCCGCCGGATAACGCGCTGGCGCTGTCGGTTGACGAGAAAACTCAGATCCAAGCTTTGGTTCGTACTCAGCCGATGTTGCCGCTGCGCCTAGGTCAGATCGAACGCCGCACGTACGACTATAAGCGTCATGGAACAGCGAGCTTGTACGCAGCCCTCGACATCATGACCGGCTAAGTCATCGGACGGATTACCCAGCGCCTTCGCGCCAAGGAGTTTCTGGCCTTTCTGCAACAGATCGATCGCAACACGCCAACTGGAATGGACTTGCATGTGCTTCTGGATAACAGCTCAACTTATAAAACTGCCTTCATCAAGTAGTGGCTGGAAAAGCATCCACGCTTCAAATTGCACTTCATCCCGACCAGCGCATCCTGGCTGAACGCCGTGGAGGGCTGGTTTGCACAAGTGGAAAGACGAGCGCTGTACCGGGGCGCCTTCACCAGCGTGGCCGATTTGACAACAGCTATCCGTCAATTTATCGAAGCTCATAACGAGCATTCAGCCAAACCCTTCAAATGGAAGAAAACGGCTGAGGCCATCATCAGTTCGGCGCATAAAGCAAAACTGAGCGTGATAAAAAATAAGTTAATTGATTAACCGCTCAGGCCATTCGTTTCAAACACTCCAAAATACCCGATTGTTGAGTAACTGTTCGAACCTGCTGCTGGGGTTCACTCTGGCTGCTGCTCTTAGGCAGGCCAAGAAGCATTGGGGAAGAAGCTGCCATCGAAACCGAATAACGTGAAAGCCTTGTAAAGGAATGTTGAGCGTCCGCTTACTAACGCAGGGTATTCAACGCAAAAAACGCTCCCTATGAACGACTTCTGATGAATCGTGTCGTGACAACTCATCACGCTTCGGAGCGCTGAACATAGACCCGATCAGCATAGAAGATCGTTGTTCTAAACGAGCTCAAATTTGGACAAGCATAGAACTTATTCAATATTTTCAGTGCTACTGCGTAATCACCTACCCAGTACGGTAAAATTTTGCTATTTACATGGTTTTTGGCAATAATCATAAATAAAAATGCTGAGCGAGGCCGTTCTAACCGCCCATGCTGGATATTCTAAGTGACTTATGTTCAATGGCATTTACGGCAAATTCAATTTTTTGTCGGCAGGAATTAATGGAGGGTCAAATCGATACCGAGTCGTTCACGGCGATACTGTTAGCCAGCGGCGGCTTGTTTCTGCTTCTGATTTTGTTCGGCGCGGTGCAAGTCACAATGTTTACTTTATCCTGGACGCAAGGTGAACACTTCCAGAAGAACGTGGTAATCGGAATGCTGGTGGCAGCCTGCGGGTTGTTCGTGTTGTTGCTACCAAGCGCCAGTTCATCTCCCTTGGGTAGCCGCATTGCTAATGACGATTTCCGGCGTGGCGTAGGGCGCCTATTCAGTGTTCGGAAAATCAGCCGTGAATCCACTCGCGGAAACCGCTGACAATTTTGCGAGATGCCTCACCTTTCTGCTTTACTGGCTCCAGCAACCGTGTTCGGAAGTGGCCTTCACATGAGATTTCCCGGAGTGATGTACGCGCTTGCATCGGGTGTGTTGACATCAGGTTTTGGCTCTGCGCTGTGGTACCGCATCGTCAGACATATCAGTTCCCAGCAAGCCGCCACTCTTCAGTTAAGCGCTCCAATCATTGTGTTGTTGGCAGGCGTACGAATTTTGAACGAGCCGATATCGCTGTACCTATTGATGATATCAGCCGTCGTACTTGGCGGTGTCACGCTGGCCTTGTTGCCGTGCTATGCGACAACAGGTCGCTGATCAAGGAGAATGACTGCTAGCAGATCAGATCATCATTCGTGACGTGGCCCTCAATCCCATACCTCACATGGACGCAAACTTGCTGGGTGGCTGGATGATACCTGCTGGACAATGTAGCAAAACGAACAGCCATGCTTGGAACGCTCCAATAAGCTTACCAACGAGCTCCTGCCGCTGAGGTGTGCTTGCCGGCCGCAACACATGAGAGATCACTATGTCATTACGCGCGCTTCGTACCTTAATTGCTATCGCTCAGCACGGTTCATTTGCGCGAGCCGCAGACACAGTTCATCTCACACAATCAGCAGTGAGCCTGCACATAAAGTCACTTGAAGAGGAGTTCAACGCTTCGTTGTTTGACCGCTCGCGTCGATCGCCCGTATTAACCGACGCAGGCCACTTAGCGGTGGAGCGGGCGCGCGAGATCGTTGCACTTTACGACAGCATTGCTTCGGACATTGGAGGTGATCACGAGCTGCGGGGTCGACTGAAAATTGGTGCCATCCAGACTGCACTGGCCAGTGCGTTGCCTTTGGCCCTGGCCGCGCTAGCTGCCGAGCACCCACATCTACGCATAAACGTAGCCTCAGGCATGTCTGCCGAATTGGCCACGCGCGTAGAGGCTGGTGAGTTGGATGTCGCACTCACCACAGAACCTGTGAAACCGCACCCTTACGGTTTGGTTAGTACAACACTCTACGAAGAAGGCTTTTGGATCATTGCTCCGGGCTCATGCGCAGGTTTAGATTTTAGACAGCTACTTCAGCAACTACCGTTTATCCGCTTTGACCGCAGGGCTTGGGCCGGGCGTACCATTGACCGGGAGCTTCGTCGGCTGCGCCTTCGCGTGCAAACCAGTATGGAGTTAGACAGTCAGGATGCGATCATCCAGATGGTTGCCAGTGGTCTGGGGGTGTCAGTGGTTCCACTTTCCAGCCAGAACCTCGAACAACTCAAACACCTGGAAGTCCAGCCATTCGGATCACCGCAAAAAACGCGTTGTGTTGTGCTTTTGGAGCAAGAAGAAAGGCCATTAGGTCGGCTGGCAGCGGCCCTGGCGGAGGCTGTCAAAAAGCACGCCCCCATGTAACGACTAATGAGTAAAACTTGTCGAAACATGAATTTTATATCGTTTTTACTTTAGGTATCGATTCCTTATCGTAGTGCCCATCCAATCGCATTTCGAAGGGCATCATGCACGGCAACGAAACTCCAACCAGCGCTTTCCAGTCACCCATTCTACTCATGGCCAAACGCGCTACCACCATGCGCGCTGAGGGGCGGGATGTTATTGACTTAACGCTTGGCGAACCTGATTTCAATGCGCCTGAGCACGTGCTGGATGCAGCGCACCTAGCGCTAGGTGCCCGTCTAACCTACTCCCCATCAAACGGTATTGAGCCGCTTCGCAAGGCTATCCGTATGCGGGCACGTGAAGACCGAGGATTAGATTTCGGTGATGATCAAATCGCGGTTGGGTGTGGCGCAAAACAGATCATCTTTAACGCCTTCCAAGCGACCCTTAAGCCCGGTAATGACGTTATTCTCCCCGCCCCTTACTGGGCCAGCTATCCCGCCATGATCAAGATGTGCGGTGCGCAACCGATCATTCTTCCGACTACCGCTTCGGAAGGATTCAGATTGACAGCGGAGCACTTGGCAGCAGGTCTGCGCCTGGCTAAATTGCCAAAGTGGGTAATTCTCAATGCACCTGGTAATCCTTCCGGCTCTTTGTATTCTGAGACCGAGTTGCAAGCGATGGCTGAAGTTCTGCGCCATTACCCAGATGTGATGGTGCTGTCAGACGATATCTACGCGGAAATTCGATTCACCCAAGACCCTTATCTGACATTGGCATCGGTAGCGCCAGACCTGGCAGAACGTATCCTCATCGTCGATGGCGTATCTAAAGCCTATGCCATGACAGGTTGGCGTGTAGGTTGGGGGTGCGGCTCGAGGTCGCTGATTTCGGCGATCACTACCGTACAATCTCAAAACTGCACGCAGACCAGCACCTTGAGCCAACTCGCTGCGGTCGCAGCACTTGAAGGGCCACGAAACTTTCTAGCTGAGCGCAATGCGATCTATCGTCAGCGCCGAGATGCTGCACTTCATGTCCTCCGGTCGAGCAATAAACTGGAGGTATCGTGCCCAGAGGGTGCGTTTTATTTACTTCCTCAGATCAAAACGGGTGTAGACGATCAAACTCTCGCGCTTGATCTGCTCGAAGTCGGCGTCGCAACGGTTCCCGGAAGTGCTTTTGGGCTGCCTGGCCACCTTCGGCTTTCTTTTGCTACGGACGAAGCTACCCTGGTTGAAGGGTGTAAACGGTTGGTTCGTGCGCTCGAGGCGTACTCGTGACTGCCGAACTTTTGATTGCCCTCGCGCCTATTGTCCTGCTGATTGCCATGGGCGCCTGGCTCAAGCGCAGTCGGTTTCTAGAAGACAGTTTCTGGGCACAGGCAGAGCGCCTAGGCTACTACGTTCTCCTACCCGCGCTGTTTTTGCATGGTCTGGCGACCGCCAAATTGGACAACGTGCCAGTCCAAGGGATGATCATGGCGCTTGTACTCTCGACGATCATGGTCGCACTGCTGATGGTCGGCGCCCGTGGGATCATTAAGGGTAACGACGCAGCGTTCACTTCCGTCTTCCAGGGAGGGGTGCGTTTTAATAACTACGTGGGCGTCTCAGTGGTGGCCGGCTTGTTCGGTGCTCAGGGCATCGCTCTGGCTGCCGTAGCCAATGCGGCCATAGTGCCGACCGTGAACATTCTGTGCGTACTGGTGTTCGCGCGTTACGGCACAGGTGGCAGGATGTCTGCGGGCAATGTTGCCAAGCAGTTGGCACTGAACCCACTGGTACTCGCCTGTTTCGGAGGGATACTGCTTCAGGCACTAGGATTGGGCCTGCCTGCTGGCATTGAGCCGATGATTAAGGCTTTAGGGCAGGCATCCTTACCACTGGGCTTACTGTGTGTAGGGGCAGCACTTGAGTTTGGCTCTGTGCGCAGCTGGATTCGGCCCGTCGCATATTCATCGGTGGTCAAGTTCATGATCATGCCACTAACCACGCTGTGCGCATGTCATGTGTTTGGATTAGACGGCAAAGCAGCTATAGCGGCATTGCTCTTCCAGGCACTGCCTACAGCCTCGTCGTCCTACATCATGGCGAGACAGCTAGGTGGAGACGCACCTCTCATGGCGGGGATAATTGCTAGTCAAACTTTGCTTGCAGCACTAGCACTTCCCATTGCAGTGATCGTTTTGATTCCTTGGGTCTGATGTTCATGGTCTTCAGCCTGGAAAGCTGGAGTTGATGCGAAGACTGACCTAAAAATTTAACGCATCCGGTAAATTTGTAACGCTTGAGTCAGAGTAGTCGCGGTGAAGAGATAGCCATTCGATGGTGGCATCGGCACCCTAACATTGAACGGAGTAATGCCTACTCAACACAGACCGGCACCATACTCTCGAATGCCAGAAAGCAAAGGTGTGTTCACTGGACGCTGACTCATAACATTCGCCGTGAATGAATGCTCACGGCGCGCCCCTGAAATGGAACGCGCAGTAAGTCTTGGAGATTCAACCTTTCGTCATACCAGCAAGTGTTTCTGCACTCCTCGTGAAATCTACAGCCATCTGGATCATTGCCTTCTTCAGCGAACCGATATAGATCTCAACATGGCGAACATACTCAGCCATGCTCCAATCCGGCGGCGGTTTCCCATCAGGCGATCACGGTGCGGTCAGACCTTGTCTTCAGCAAGCGCGACCGGGCTGCGCATGACGGTCAGCCATGCATCCCAAGCGACCAGCACCAACAGGCTGGAACCCAATACAGGCAGTGCGACACCCAGCAACAGCGCGACGCTGACTACCGCGACTTGCGCGCCGCGGCTCAACGTACGCCAAGCGCTGAGCAGCGTGGCAGCCCTCCCCCCGCTCAGTGCTCGTGTAGGCCGACGGCGCCACCACATCAGGTAACCCATGACGACCAACACCACCAGCCCAGTGGCGAACACAATCAACACCAACTGATTCGCCAGCCCGAACAACACGCCCATGTGGGCATCGATGCCCCAGCGGGTCAGCTTGGCTGCCAGTGGGTACTGGGCAAACACAACCTTGTCGACGACGGCCAGGGTGGCGGCGTCAATCGCCACGGCGTCGACCTGGGTTGGCCAACGGCGGTCAATCTCGGTGACGGTCCAGGCTTTGTCCGGTGCCGAGGACGGGCGTATTTCGACTCGGGCGGCATCAATCCCCTCAGCGTGCGCCTTGGCCAGCACCGTATCAAACAGAGAGAGGTCCAGGGTCGATGTGAGCATCGTCACGCCGGCCATGTGGTGTCCTGCATGTTCATCCGACGGCCTGTTCGTCGCGTGAGTCTGCCCCAGCGTGGTAGACACGCTGGGAGTGGACCAACCCCAGTAGGCTCTCAGTATGCCGATGTTGTCGCCCGCCCACTGGGACCAGGTCAACCCGGTCGCCGAGAAGAACAGCAGCCCCAGCAGCAGGCAAAGTCCAAGCGTTGCATGAAGCTGGCGCAGGCCTTTTTTCGCTGGCCTCGTTGCAGGCATCTTTTTGCGGTGTTGTGCGAACCACAGCAGCAAACCGCCTAGTGCGGCGACCCACAACCAGGAGGCTGCCAGTTCGCTATAAATGCGGCCGATATCACCCAGCATCAGCCCACGATGGAACTGATCGATCCAGGTCCGCAGTGGCAGCACGCCACTGGTGCCATACACCTTCATGTCGCCACGCACCTGCCCACTGACGGGATCAACGAATATCGCACGGTATTCGGAAGGCCCCAGCCCAGGCATCGCAACTAACACGCGCGCAGTATCGCCCTGAGCAGGGGCGGGGCGCACCGCTGTCACCGCCGCGGAAGGCCCCACCACTACCTGAGCTGACTGGACTATTTGCGCGAGGCTCAAGGACGGCCCTTGAGAATCGGTATGAAGAGCATGGTCGTAAAGGCGGCTTTCGATTTGCGGTGTGAGTGCATACAGCACGCCGCTGACCGCTGCCACCAGCAAAAACGGACCGACTAAAAAACCAATATAAAAATGCAGTCTTCTGATTAAAGCATGCAGCGCACCTGGCGCTGGGTTTCCCGTTGGTTTGGACATCAGGACTCACCACGTAGACATGCTTGCACAGCGCGATCAATGAATCGCGCAAGCACTTCAGAATTCTGGGTTGTGGAACTACTCGCAGAGGCGAGCGCCAACACCCCCGTCAAGGCGCGATGCGCCATGCCTGGCGCACCACAAAAAAACGCCTATCCCATTTCAGGGCACAGGCGTTTGATAACACGACTCTAACCCTGCCAAGAGAAATCATCGCGTCATCCTCAAATTTAGCACGCAGCCGATGACGGGCGAGGCTGCGACAATCCGCCACATATAAAAGCATCGCCGCCCAAACTCGATGGTATTCAAGCCCCAGCCACACACTGCGGCAGAACGTCGCACTTTGACTGTTCAAAGCCTCTCAATAGACTTGGATCGCGGCTGCCGTGAGAGCAAGCGGCAGCACGTTTCATACGCCACGGAGGGCATGCGCCACTTCGAGTGCGAGCTTTCTTATTATAAAAATACTCGTTGAGGTCAACCGTGAAAAAAATATTGGCTGCGGCCTTGGTATTCGCATTTTCTACTGCCCATGCTGCACAGGATCCTGAGGCGGTCTTCAATCGCTCCTGCACGATGTGTCACAGCGGCCAACTGCCTATGGCGCCGAAAAAAGGCGATAAGGTGGCCTGGAAACCGCGCCTGGAGCAAGGCAATGATGTACTGGTCAAGCATGTGACCGAAGGGTTCAACGCCATGCCGGCGCGTGGCCTGTGCATGAACTGCACTGCTGAGGATTACAAGGCAGTGATCGACTGGATGTCGAAGTAAGTGTGGCGCTTGAAGCCGCCTCTGAACTGCCCAGTTTGCTGGCCAAGCAGTACATCCGCTCAAGCCTGCGCGAGCGCTGCAAAAAGTAGTCGCGATGTGGCCCCCCCTAATATCAGGTTCCTCACGGATTACCGGGAAAGACGCTCTTAATCTTCATGAAAAAGAATTCGCTATCCCGGTAACCGTACGCCATCTGCTTGATGACCTTTATTCGATTGTTTCTTCCTTCCAACTGAACGGTGTGCATCGGCCAACGAACCCGGCTCACCACTCCCCGCCAGTAACCCTTTAGCCATTTGGCGAACTGGATCAGAGCTGGTATTTCGCTTTCGTGCGCATGGCGCAGCCATTGCTTCAAGGCCGATCGCCAACCCCATGCAGTACTCGGCGTCCAGAGTGTTTTGAGTTCAGATTTCATCAAGTAGACCGTCATCAACGCTTGGTTAGCCGCCAGCAGATCCTCCAGTCGGACCTGTTGTTCCGGCGTTTTCCAGTTCTGCGGATTGCGCAGTAACAGCCATCGCGCCTCCTTGATGACCTTGCGGGCAGGCTTGTCGTGACGCAACCGGTTAGCCTCGTCGACGCGGACCCGATCAATCACCTCTCGGCCATATTTTTGGCCACCACATGGAACAGATCGTAGGCCACTCGCGCGTTAGGGCATTGCTGACGAACCTCCAAGTCAAAAGCGGTGTTCATGTCCATCGCCACCGCTTCTATTCGAGCGCAACTCTCTGGCCCCAGTTGCTCGAAGAAAGGCCTGACCACTGCTCGGCTGCGGCCTTCACCGCCCCACAGCACGCGTCGTGTATCCGCATCCAGGACCACGCTGGCGTAACGATGACCTTTGAACAGGGCGAATTCGTCCATCACCAGACGTCGCGGTCGCACCTTTGGCAAAACGCTCAACGCCGCTTGCAAGGCTCGACGCTCCAGCAACCGAACGGTGCCCCAGTGCAGCCGAAACAGTTGAGCCACGTGCAGTGTGGGAAGGCGCTCGCAGGCTTGAATGACCGCCTCGGCCAAACGCCGCGTCATGCGGGCATAGCGGTCCAGCCAACTGACGGCCTCCATACGTTTACCGCAGTCACGACAGCCAACACGCCTGAGCAACACGCTGAGGCGCAGCGTCCGCCCGAGAATTGGTAAATCCCGGACAGTTCGCTCGCAATACTCAGGCGTGGTTGAACAGCGTTTTTGGCCGCCGCTACAGGAAGGGAACGGGTGACGTGGGGAATCAGGTCGATCTGAATCGCGTCGCCATCAGGCCTGATCGTGACAACAGAAAAGCCCTCCCAAAAAGGAAGGAACGTATTAATATCGTGCATAAGAACGCCGGTTTTTTAGATGTGTTTGCTCGCACGAACATCATCAATCAAATCGGCGTTCTTGTTTCTGTGTTTCTCGGGATTCCGTGAAGAACCAAAAAAAAGCCCCGCGACCGAATAGGTCACGGGACAAAACATTGGTTGGATGCGGCCAACCAAAGGAGCTCTGTTGGTTACTTGCTGGCGACTGTTTCCGGTGACCAGCCGCCACCCAAGGCTTTGTAGATGGCAACGATGCCGCGGTACAGGTCAACTTCGGCCTGGGCCTGGGAGTCTTCAGCCGCCAGGCGTTCGCGCTGGGCGTCGAGCAGCACCAGGAAGTCCACCGTGCCTTCGCGGTAGCGAATGTCGGCCAGGTCGGCGGCGGCGCGGCTGGATTCGCTTTGACGAATCAACGAGAACAGCCGCTGCTGGCGTTTGCCGTAGTCGCTGAAAGCGTTTTCCGACTCTTCCAGGGCCAGCAGCACTTGCTGTTCGTAGGTCGCCAGGGCGCCATCCGCTTCAGCATCGGCGCCGCGCAAGCGGGCCCGCACACTGCCCAGGTCAAACGCAGCCCAGGTGATGCTCGGGCCCAGCGCCCAGGCATTGGCGGCCGAGGAGCCGATCTGCGAACCGCGCCCAGCAGTAAAGCCGAGGAAGCCGCTGAGGCTGACCCGAGGGAACAGGTCGGCCTTGGCCACGCCGATGCGCGCAGTGGACGCAGCCAGTTTGCGTTCGGCGCTGAGAATGTCCGGGCGCCGTTGCAGCAGTTCGCCCGGGTCACCAATCGGTAAGGCCTTGGCAATTGCAGGCAACTGCGCCGGGCTCAGGTCCACCGTGAGTTTGTCCGGGCGTTCGCCGAGCAGGGTGGCAATGCGGTTGCGCTGGCGTGCCTGTTCGGCTTGCAGTTGCGGCACGCTGGCTTCAACCGAGGCCAGGCGCGCGTCGGCGCGCACCACGTCGAGCTGATCGCCGACCCCGGCATCACGCAGGCTTTCGGTGATCTTGCGTGACTCCTGCTGGTTGTTCAGGTTGGCCAGGGCGATTTTTTCCCGCAGTTGGGCGCCGCGCAGTTGGCCGTAGGCGTCCACCAGTTCGGCAATCAGGCTGACTTGCAGTTGGTAGAGGTCGGCCTCGGCGGCCTGCTGGTCGGCGTCGCTGGCTTCCAGGTTGCGTTGGATACGCCCAAACAGGTCCAGCTCCCAGGCCATGTCCAGGCCCAGGTCGTAACGTTCACTTTTCACGCGCCGGGTGGTTTGCCCAGGGATCTGGCCCTTGGCCTGGTCACTGCTGGCGCGGCTGGTGATGGTGGGCATGGCGTCATTGCTGGCGTCATCGCGAATCGCCCGTGCCGCCCGCAGCCGGGCAAAGGCGACCCGCAGTTCGCGGTTGCCCTGCAACGACTGGGTCACCAATTGGTTGAGGATCGGGTCCTCGAATTGCTGCCACCAGATGCCTTCAAAGCGTGCTCGGTCAAAGTTCTTTTGCCCGGCGGCGCCATCGGTGGCGGCCGTGATATGGGCCGCCTCCAGGTTCTGGGGCTTGTAGTCCGGGCCCACGGCGCAGGCGCTCAGGGCCACGGCCAACAGGCTCGGCAGGAAGACTTTCAGGCTCATTGTTGCGCCTCCAACTTCGGGGCGCGGGCCGCTTTGCGAGCCTCACCGCGTTCCATATAGTTGCGGATCAGGACGTAGAACACCGGGGTCAGCAGCAGGCCGAAGAAGGTCACCCCGAGCATCCCGGAGAACACCGCAACACCCATGGCGTGGCGCATTTCGGCACCGGCACCACTGGAGAACACCAGGGGCACCACACCCATGATGAAGGCGAACGAGGTCATCAGGATCGGCCGCAGACGCAGGCGGCAGGCTTCCAGCACCGCAGCCAGCGGGTCGAGGCCTTCCTCTTGTTTGTCCTTGGCAAACTCGACGATCAGAATCGCGTTCTTACACGCTAGGCCCACCAGTACGATCAAACCGATCTGGGTGAAGATGTTGTTGTCACCCCCCGACAGGATCACCCCGGTAATGGCCGAGAGCAGGGTCATCGGCACGATCAGGATCACCGCCAGTGGCAGGCTCCAGCTTTCGTACTGGGCGGCGAGCACCAGGAACGCCAGCAATACGCAGAGCGGGAACACGAACAGCGCGGTATTGCCCGAGAGAATCTGCTGGTAGGTCAGGTCGGTCCACTCGTAGGTCATGCCGTTGGGCAGTTCCTCCTTGAGCAGTTTCTCGATGGCTTTTTCGGCCTGGCCAGAGCTGTAGCCGGGCGCGGCGGCGCCGTTGATTTCAGCGGTGATAAAGCCGTTGTAGTGCATCACGCGGTCCGGGCCCGAGGTGTCGCTGACCTTGATGAAGGTCGCCAGCGGGATCATTTCGCCTTTGTTGTTGCGCACTTTGAGCTGGCCGATCTGGTCCGGTTCAAGGCGGAACTGCTGCTCAGCCTGGACGTTGACCTGGTAAGTGCGACCGAAGCGGTTGAAGTCGTTGGCATACAGCGAACCCAGGTAGATCTGCAGGGTGTCGAAGATGTCGCTGACGGCCACGCCGTGGGTCTTGGCTTTTTCGCGGTCGATGGCGGCATCGACCTGGGGCACGTTCACCGTGTAGCTGGTGAACAGCCCAGCCAGTTCCGGCACGCCGTGGCTTTTGTTGATGATGTTCATGGTTTCTTTGTACAGCTCGTCGTAGCCCAGGTTGCCCCGGTCTTCGATCTGCAGGCGGAACCCGCCAATGGTGCCCAGGCCCTGTACCGGCGGCGGCGGGAAGATCGCCATGTAGGCTTCCTGGATTTCGCCGAATTTTCCGTTCAACGCACCGGCAATCGCGCCGGCGGACATGCTTGGGTCTTTACGCTCGTCGAACGGCTTCAAGGTGACAAATATCACACCGTTGTTCGTGCTGTTGGTGAAGCCGTTGATCGACAAGCCTGGGAGCGCCGCGGTGCTTTCCACTCCCGGCTGTTTCAAGGCAATGTCGGACATGCGCTTGATCACGTCTTCGGTGCGATCAAGGCTCGCCGCATCCGGCAGTTGAGCGAAGGCCACGAGGTATTGCTTGTCCTGGCCAGGTACGAAACCGGTCGGGGTGTTGGAAAAACCAAAGAAGGTTAGGACCATCAGCCCCGCGTACAGCACCAAGGCAATACCGCTGCTGCGGATTACACGCGCCACGGCGCCGACGTAGCCATGGCTGGCTTTCTCGAAAAAGCGATTGAACGGACGGAATAACCAGCCACCAAACAGTTTGTCGAGCGCTTTTGAGACACGATCCTTCGGCGTGTTATGGCTACGCAGCAACACGGCGGCCAGAGCAGGGGACAAGGTCAGCGAGTTGAACGCCGAAATCACCGTGGAAATCGCAATGGTCAGGGCGAACTGTTTGTAAAACTGCCCGGTCAAGCCGCTTATAAAGGCCGCTGGAATGAACACCGCACACAGCACCAGTGCCGTGGCAATGATCGGACCAGTGACTTCGCTCATGGCCTTTTGAGTGGCCGGGAGGGGCTCCAGGCCCAGCTCAATGTTGCGCTCAACGTTCTCCACCACCACGATGGCGTCGTCCACCACGATACCGATAGCGAGTACCAAACCGAACAATGACAGCGCGTTAAGCGAGAAACCGAACAGGTGCATGACCGCAAAGGTACCAATCAGCGACACCGGCACGGCCACCAACGGAATGATCGAGGCGCGCCAGGTTTGCAGAAAAAGGATCACCACCAGCACCACTAGAATCAAGGCTTCAAACAGAGTGTGGACCACCGCCTCGATAGAGCCACGCACGAAGACGGTTGGATCGTAGGCGATGGCGAAATCCATACCTTGCGGAAAGTTTTTCTTCAACTCAGCCATTTTTTCACGAACGTCGTTTGATATCTGGATCGCATTGGAGCCAGGACGCTGGAAGATCGGCAATCCCACCGCCGGCTGGTTGTTAAGCAAGGAGCGCAACGCGTATTGGCTGGAGCCCAGCTCGACCCGCGCAATCTCCTTCAGCCGAGTGATTTCACCGTTATCGCCGGAACGAATGATGACATTCTCGAACTCTTCTTCAGTGACCAGACGGCCCTGGGTATTGACCGACAACTGGAAGGCGGTCGCGTTCGGGGCTGGTTGGGCGCCCAAGGCACCAGCGGCCACTTGACGGTTCTGCTCGCGAATGGCGGTCACCACATCGGTAGCGGTCAGGTTACGCGACGCGATCTTGTTCGGGTCCAGCCAGACGCGCAGGGAGTAGTCGCCCATGCCGAACAACTGCACATCACCCACACCGCTAAGGCGGGCCAACTCATCCTTGATGTTGAGAATCGCGTAGTTGGACAGGTAGAGCATGTCGTAGCGTTTGTCCGGCGAGGTCAAGTGCACCACCATGGTCAGGTTCGGGGAGGCCTTGTCCACAGTGATACCGATGCGACTCACTTCCTCAGGCAGTTTCGGCTGGGTCCGTGTTACACGGTTTTGTACCTGCACCTGAGCGTTGTCCAGGTCGGTGCCCAGGGCAAAGGTGATGGTCAGGGTCAGCTTGCCGTCGGCGGTCGACTGCGAGGACATGTACAGCATGTTCTCGACGCCGGTGATGGCCTGCTCCAGCGGCGCCGCCACGGTTTCACCGATGACTTTGGGGTTGGCCCCCGGGAAGTTGGCGCGTACCACCACAGTGGGCGGAACCACTTCCGGGTATTCGCTGATCGGCAGTTGGAACAGCGAAATCGCACCAGCGATCAAAATCAGCAGCGAAAGCACCGCGGCGAAGATCGGCCGTGAAATGAAGAATTGGGAAAAATTCATCGGAGTTGTCGTCCCTTAACCGCGTGGAGCCGCAGTGCTGGCCAGTTTCACTGCCCTACCAGGCGCGCTTTTGACGGGCGTGGCTTGAGGCAGGTTGCTGGCTTCCAGTGCTTGTCGTTGTTGCGCCAGAGCGGCGAGGGTTTCTTTGCTGGCCATGGGGATGACTTCAGGGGTGACCGGCGAACCTGGACGCACCCGCTGCAAGCCCTTGACGATGATGGTGTCGTCCTTGTTCAGGCCGCTGCGCACGATGCGCAAACCTTCGATCTTCGGCCCCAACTCGACGGAGCGGTAGACGGTGTTGTCACCGTCCATCACCAGCACGAACTTCTTGCCCAGGTCGGTGCCCACGGCTTCGTCGTTGATCAGCACGGCGGAGTAGGTGCCGCTGCCCACTAGCTTCAGGCGAGCATAGAGGCCTGGGGTGTAGGTGCCGTCGCTGTTGTCGAACACCGCGCGGCCACGGATGGTGCCGGTTTTCGGGTTGACCTGGTTGTCGACAAAGTTCATCTGGCCCAGGTGCGGGTTGCCGTCTTCATTGGACAGGCCCAGGTATACCGGGGTGGTGACACCGCGTTGGCCTTGGCGCGCGAGCTGGGTGTACTTGAGGAACACACGTTCGTCGGCATCGAAGTAGGCATAGACCTTGTCGGTGGAAACCACGCTGGTCAGGGCCGTGGTATCGGCGGTGACCAGGTTGCCGGCGGTGATTTCCGCACGGCTGACACGGCCACTGATCGGCGAGGTGACGCGGGTGAAGCTCAGGTTGAGTTTGGCCAGGTCCAGTTGCGCCTGGACTGCGCCAACGGCGGCACGGGCTTCCTGGGACGCACTGGTACGCGAGTCAGCCAGTTCGGCGGAGATCGCGTTGCTGGTGCGCAAGCGCTCACCGCGCTGGGCTTCGTTTTCACTGCGGGTGGCGTTGGCCCGGCCTTGGGCGACCAGGGCTTCAAGGCGGCGCACTTCAGCCTGGAATGGACGTGGGTCGATCTGGAACAACAAATCGCCCTTTTTCACCAGGGCGCCTTCGGTGAAGGCCACTTGATCGATCTGGCCGGAAACCCGTGGGCGGATTTCAACGGTTTCCGGGGCTTCCAGGCGCCCGGTGAATTCGTCCCATTCATTCACCGGTTGTTCCAGCACCTTGGCCACGCTGACTTTGGCGGCCGGCATGCTGGCGGCGGTTTCCGGGGCTTTACCGCAAGCGCTTATGACCAGCACGGCAAGAGCCGCGAGTGTATACCACAAGAGTTTGAGTGACTGGTCCATGGTTCATAAGCCCTGTAATTGTATTAGTTGAACATGATCATCCTTGAACTTTTTATCAATCCAGCAACACTCAATCAGCCAACCATTTGTAACTCCTGCCCCCTCAACCCCCACCTTGCAGAGCTCTGGTGGTGATATTCCAGGAGATCAAGAAAACCTATAACTGCAGAATTAAAAGTGCCATCCATTTCCTCCTCAAACTCCATGACACTTTTTATGGCGCCCGACATATAGTCAACTCCGAACCCGTCAAAAAAATAAAGACGACACCCTATAACCAAAACCTTTTTAGACATTCCCCACAGCCAACAAACTAATGCGTCAAGCAGCGCATCTACTTACGAAATACTGTAACTGAACGCTCAAATTAAAAAGAGACAAAACGTTGACGATTTCAGCCAAACTGATCAGCCCCTCCTCCAACTGCCAACAAGAAAAAGCCGAACACGCAGCGAAAACACCGAACACACTCTAAGCACGACGAATGAATCTAAATTATTAGGAGTCTAATAATAAATTCTTTCTTACGCTTATAAAATATCGTATTTTTCTTTAAAGCAAGCTGAAACAAACCTAATGCTGGCGAATTCTTGAATCCAAACAAAGAAACTTGATTGTTATAATACCCGAAGAAGAAAGACGCTCTATCTTTCCAGTAGCCTCACGCACCAGTGTCGATAGGTCTCGCTCACTTTTACGGTACTTAGAAGTTCTCACTGAGATTAAACCACGAATTTTTCCGTCTACGAAAAAGAGAACTGCCAAGCCAAAGCCTCCCAATACGTGCCCCTATCAACAGGAGCCCAACCTCTTCCATTCCAGATTTTCTTTTGCAACTACGAAGAAGTAAATGCTGTATCAATTATCCTTTCAAGATTTAGAGACGCGACCACGCGTAGAACGCAGAAGGCTAATACAGTTTTGCCCGCAGCACCGGCCTACAGGGAACATTTACGTTCATCTGAAGTTTTTACTGAATAGGCCTCCAGACTTTTATCACGCCCAGCAATTCGGCCTTTCTTATTACTCTCGCCGTATGAAAGTAGCTAACCAGTGAGAGTCAAGTTTTCTCGTCCCAAATGTAAAAATATTCAGTCTCCAATCCCGCCGCCTTTGATCTGATCCGCCGTCAGTCATGCAAGAAATATTAGCCGTTGGATGACTCCTTAAAAGGTTTCCTCACTATTAGGTTTCTCGATCGGCGTAGTATACGCCGATAACATTTCCCTAATACCCGCCAAATACTTTGGCACCTGCAGCCTCGCCAAACGAGGAAAAGGTTTGTATATCAAACTCTTCCGGCGTCAGGCTGTTATTAGCGGCTGAGCGAAAACGGACGCAGTAAGACCGTTATGACGATTGATAACTGCTCTAGGTGTTCAACTGCTTCAACTCACTTTCAGAGCATGAAAATATAGGTTGATCGTTTGACAACAGAGAAATTATCAACTACGTAAGAGCTTCCAAAGGTCAATCAGCAAAAAAATTGGCGGAAATCATCAACTTTTTGTCATTTTTTTTCAGCCGATCTGAATTAAGCTCGCGCAGCAGTTAAAACCGTTGGTTCCATCAAAGCTCGTTTGGATGCCCCCTAAATTTAGTAAGCCTAAATTTTTCAAGAAAACACTCAAAAATAAACTCTTCAGGAGCAACGGATTTCAAGGAGGAGAAACTGTTATGTACGCAACTCGAAGCTGCCATCCCAACGCGAAGATTTTTTATCGGCCCATTGATGCGGCCTTACGTTGGTGTAACTTAATGGCCTTCGAGAGGGAAATTCTTGAGGCAGGGCGGCATTGCACCACCATGCTCAAAATCGCCTTCCCACAGTGGCCATGTTTGCATGCAAATACCGAAAAAATTTTGGATGGGATTCAACATGGAGAACTCGCCTACGGTTGCTTCGGCGTGCCAGTCGCAACTGGAACACCCATTGACTGCAACCAAATAACCGTGCGTCATACTGATCTTAGGTTCTGGATGTCGCGATACTATCCTGACCAGCGACCGGCGTTTCTTTTTGAAGGCTCACTCAAGCAGCAGAATACTATAAGTATAGGTGCATATTTAACCTTACAATGTGATCGGGACGCCTTGCAACTACAGTTAAAAAATATAGAAATAGCCTATCAGCAGTTGTTAAATGAACTTGAAAGTATCGGATTGGAAAAGGAGAACATACATCACCTGCTCAAGACCAATAGTAAGGTTAGCGACCGGAGCGAAACCGCGTACCTCCACATCATCGGTGCAATGGTCAGCCTTTTCCTAGATCACTCCCCCTCGGGAAAACCTCATTCAGTTTTCAGATCCCAAGCTGCCATTGTCGACGCGCTGACCGCTCACCATAAAAACCTGTCTGGCATTTCCAAGCGCACCTTGGATGAAAAATTCGCTGCTGCCAAACGAAGTCTCTCGAAGCGCTGAGTCCCATTGCACCGCAATCATCCCAATTGCAGTGCAATGACTCTCTACCGTTTCTGCTATTCAATTCAGGTCACTTCCCACTACGCGCCAATCGACGCGAGGAGTGACCATCATGTCCAATCAGCTTTCACCTATTGCAGACTTGCTCCAACCGCCGCTCGAACGTCACATCATGCGGCGTGAGGAGGTGGAGCGTAAAACCGGCTTCAAGCGCGCGCACATCTACAACTTGATGAAGGAAGGTAAATTCCCTCAAGCCAAACGCATTGGGCTGCGCGCAGTTGGCTGGGACTCGCTGGAGATCGAGCAATGGATCAATGAACGTTTGGCGCAGCAGGCCTGATGCCATGCGCGTGGTATCAGTGGTGTCCACCAAAGGTGGCGTAGGCAAAACCACAGTAGCCGCCAATCTCGGCGGTCTGCTGGCGGATGCTGGTCTACGTGTTCTACTGCTCGATCTGGATAGCCAACCCACCCTCTCCAGCTATTACGCCTTGAGCCAGAAAGCTGTTGCTGGCGCTCACGAGCTCATTGCACTCAAGTTAACAACGCCTGCACAGATTATTTCCAGGACCGTGATTGCAGGGCTCGACCTCATCATCTCCAACGACGCTCAGGGCCAGTTGAGTACATTACTGCTGCACGCCCCTGACGGGAGATTACGGCTGCGCAATTTGCTCGACGATTTTCGCCCCCGTTATGACCTGCTTTTGATCGACACCCAAGGCGCACGTAGCGTGCTAGTAGAGATGGCCATCCTCGCCTGCGATATCGCCCTCTCCCCCATCTCACCGGAAATGCTAGCCGCCCGCGAACTACGCCGCGGCACTTTGAGGCTGTTCAGTGATCTCGAATCATTTCGTCACCTGGGTATTACGCCGCCACCGTTGCGACTGCTGCTGAACCAGGTAAATAGCATCCGAGTAGACACGCGAATGATCATCCGAGGCCTGCGCGAGACCTTCGCTGGGGCTACCAACATCTCGGTTCTAGAAACCATAGTTCCAGACCGAGTGGCGTATCTCAATGCCGCCTCCCTCGGCCTACCAGTCCACCGAATCGAGACGCGCCGGTCACGCGAACGACGCTCGCCACCAGCATTGGAAACTATGCAAGCGCTGGCCATTGAGTTGTTTCCGGAATGGCGCGAGGCGATATCTACGGTGAACAGATGCGCGGATGTTCAATGAGACAAATCACCCAACTGGCATTTCTCACCCCGTCATTGAGTTTGATCGACCTTGAGACCAACCATGTTTGGCTAGGAGTCTTCTGATGTTGGATCAACTGCCCATCATCGTTCCACCCTCCATTCAACCCCACCACCGACCTTGTGAGGAGTACTGCACTGTGGTCTTTCGCCTGCAGGGTGGGCGTTCGGCCATGAACTGGTTCCTCGCAGAACTTTCCCGACACTTCGAAGGTTCAGGGACTGCCGAGATCGTCAAGTTCGAGGTCGGTGATCATTTGCACAACCGCCGTTAACTGAGGTTATTCAGATGAAAAAGCTCAGTCAGGAGGAAGTCACCGACAAGCTGCATCAGGACCATTTTCCTCGAGCTTCAGAACTGGAGCGGCTGTCCGATCCACTTGCTGACACGCCTATGTTGGTGACGCTGGAGCAGTTGCGGCCGTACGAACACAACCCGCGCTTCATCCGTAATCCTCTATACGACGATATCAAAGCTTCGATCCGTGAACGCGGGCTGGATCAACCGCCACCGATTACCCGCCGCCCCGGAGAGACCTATTTCATCATCCGCAACGGCGGTAATACGCGATTGGCGATTCTCGGCGAGCTGTGGCAGGAAACCCGCGACGAGCGCTTCTTTCGCATTCATTGCCTGTTCCGGCCTTGGAGCAATGAAATCACCGCCCTACTCGGCCATCTGGCTGAAAGCGATCTACATGGCCAACTCACGTTCATCGAACGGGCTCTGGCGGTAGCCAAACTCAAAGCCATGCTCGAACGAGAGGGAGCTGTGCTATCACAACGTGAGCTGGCACGACGTCTTGCCGCTGGAGGCTATCCGATTTCGCAATCACACATCAGCCGTATGTTGGACACCCTTGAACACGTACTGCCCGCCATTCCACAAACCCTGTATGCCGGATTGGGTAAACCACAGATCGAACGACTAATCGGTCTGCGTAGCCAGGCCGAACGAACCTGGAACCATTATCCAACCGTCACTGTTGCGTTCGCCGAGTTTTGGCTCGATACCCTGGGCGACTTTGACACCGACCCCGAGTCATTCGATCTTGAGCAGCTCCAGGATGAACTGCTTGAACGCATGAGCCGTTTACTCGGACAGTCCTACCGTATGTTGGCCCTGGAGCTGAGCGATACCCAACGAGTCATCTCGACGCCTGGCATTGTCATCACCACGCCCTCAGAGAACACCCCTCTGCCGAGCGTTAATGAAGCCGCGGCAGAACCTCTCTCCTCCGAGCAGCATCCCAAATCAACTGAGACCAAGTCCCTGACCGAAACAGCGCGAGAGGAACGGCTCACACCGCACGAAACGAATGTCGTTTCAGAGGTCAGCCCTCCGTCACGTGTTCAACAGATTCGTGAACAGATCGAGCGCGAGATCTCAATCGATACAGCACCGACCGTCGAGGCATGCGCGATCGACGACATCTGGATCATCGCACCCACACTGGATAGCCCCGAAGAACTGCGTTTAGCCATTGCCGGACTGGCGCGGGAAATGGCGACCTATGCCGGACATCCCGAGAGCATCATCGATCAGACGCATGGCTTGGGTTTTGCCCTCAACATCGAGCCACTTGATCTTGCAGCGCCTCGCGCGACCGGCGTTCACCTACTGCTCCTGGCCCTGCTACGCGCTCAAGACGACGTTAACTGGGAGGACCGCAAGCAACTGCCCTCAGCCCTGTTCGGCCAGTTGTTGTTGGGGGTCTACCAACTCCCGCTGACAGATCGTCCCGCCGTGGATGTGGGACTGGAGCGACTGCCCGACGGCTTGCTCATCAAACTGTATCGCCTGATCCGCCTAGCCCGTCGCCTGATCGACTTAACGCTTCCCCATGAAGTCAACTCACCGAAGGAATTGCCATGAGCTTATCCTTCAATGTGCTCAACCAGGCCATGCTGACCCAGGTCCTTCACGAGTTGCGCCTGGGTAACCTGCAACGCTGCAAAGCACTCGGCTTGGGTGAGGACGACATCTACCTGTTGCAATCCTTACCGCCCACCACGCTGTCGCGCCTGGCCCATGCCACCGTACCTTGGGTTGAGGTCAAGATTGACTCGCCGGTGCTACATCGGTTGATCGAGCAAGCCGAACGCGACGAGCAGAACGAACGGCTGATCAATCGAGCGCTCAAGCTGGGCGCCAGCAGCACCATCATGTATCGCTGCTTCGGCTTGGCGCATTCGGAAACCGCCCTGCGTCGACGCCTGCTCAAGATAGAAACCCGTAAGGGCCGTCCTCAGCATTTGAGCGAAGCCCAGGAACATGCGCTCTGGCAGCGATGGTGCCAGCTACGCGCGCAGGACGGTACCGAGGATCAGCTCGACGCCATGATGATGCTGGCCGAAGAACAACAGATCAGCTTGACCATCGTGTGGCAGCAGATCGACCATTACATCAACGAAATATGAACACCGCCCCTTCCAGTCGCTGGCAGCGTGTCCTGCAGCAATGCACCCAACAGCTGAGTGAACGCTGGCCAGCACGCCCTACCACTGAACAGCCCTCTTACCAGGCTCTGCAAGCTGGTTTTCTGTTCAGTGGTCAATCACACGAAGTCGTGCCGCGTCGACTGCTGCTGGATAGTCGGTTGACGCCGTTGGAACGTAATGCCTGGCAAGTATTTCGACTCATGTTGCAAGGCCAGGGCGTGGTCACGCCGCGCTATGAAGATTTGCAGCCGTACCTTTCGAGCGTGCCCTACGGTGCATCAGCTTCCCGTGAAACCATCGCCCGCGTCTTGACGATGCTCAGACTGACCCGCTGGCTCAGCTTGGTGAGTCGCGCCCGCGATCAGATCAGCGGACGTCATCAAGGTTCTCTGTATGTTCTACACGATGAGCCGTTAACCCCCGCAGAGGCCATGGAACTGGATCAGGATTACCTGGAGCTGGTCGGACATGCCCTCGCTCATGCCACCAAAGCGGTGCGTATTGTCGCCCAGCACGTAGTGGAGGAGGTCCGCCAGGACACGAATATCGATCGGGATCGGTTACCGACGCGGCTCGACAGTTGGGGCGAACATTGGACACAGCAAGGATTGGATCGGGCAACCGCTGACGCGTTACGCGACTCCGAACGGGGTGGCGATCACCGCGTTCGGAATCGTGCAGACCTTCGTTCGGAATCCGAACCAGGCTTGAACACCAGCGTTTCCGGCACCGTTCGGAATCCGAACGCCGCCTGTACTGTATTAAAAGAAAGTATTTGTACTGTACCGCGCGCGACCCCGGCGGTGGATAACCTGCTCTGGCCCACCCCACTGCACCTGAGCCCAAGCGAGCATCAGGCCGTCACCGTGGCGTTGAACAAACTTAAACCAGCGGATCGGCAGGCGGTGCTCAACGAAGCGGGGGCACGCTGTGCGGCCGGTGGAATCCGCAAGCCAGCGGCCTATCTGATGGGTCTAATCCAGCGTGCGCTGAAAGGCGATTTTCGTCCTTGGGCAGGTCAGGCAGAACCTTTACCCATTGCAGAACCGCCCCTACCGGCCACCTCGCGATCAACGCGACAACAGGGCGAACCCGCATCCGCCCTCGCACTAGCGTGCCTGAATGAGCTACGCCAACTGCGTGGCAAACGCGGTGGACGTCAGTAGATTTGATGCCACTGGCATCAAATCTACTGACGTCTACATAGTTAGCACTCTTAAACCAAACCGAACAGACCGCATTCAGCTTTTTGGCTGTCTTTACCTCTCATCTGTCGCAACGTTCCCCTCCAAGCGAATGCGAGGACATCACCGTGGCCGATCACTATCAACTCAATCTGGGTTCATTGCGCAGCAGCATTACCCTGACCCTGCACACTCACCACGCCGCCCGTATCTGGCAAGGTCGGACCGCACGCGAAGGCGTCCACTCGATCATGGGCATGGCCGGTTACATCAGTGCCACCAACCTGATCAAACAAACCGCGGCCCAGGATGATCCCTATGCCGACTGGGCCATCGTGCAACTCGAAGAAAAACTGACGCAAGCCAAGATCGGAATGCTGGAACTGACCCAACAGCTAGATCGGATCAGACAAGACCTGCCGACGCAGATCGATATGGGCGACAACCTCAATATCCACCCCGTGACCTTGCCGTTGTATATCGGCAGCCAGCTGGGTTTTCTGGCGGTCTACCTGCTGACCGATTACGACACCCTGGTGCGTCGTACCCTATTGGCCCATCACACCGCCCTGATCGGTCGCAGAGACATGGAAGCCTGGATCGACGACGGTGCCCATCTGCTGCGCAGCCTGTTCGGCCAAGCGCAACGCTATCGGCATGCTGGCGTCACCCGCGACGACATGGCGGCGAACAACGCCCGTGCCATTGCGGCCATTGAGAAACTGGGTTTGCCCCCGATGGACATCCTTGAAGGTATTCGTCGCTCCCAGTTCGCGCCGCCAATCATTCGTCGTGGTGCGGTAGCAGTGGATGATGCTGACGCGTTGGCAGAGGAAGCCGGAGAGCCATCTGCGACAGTGGATGAGTCGGAGGACGAAGCATGAATCCCATGATCCCGATTCAACCAATGCCCTTCGAAGCGTTGACACCGGATGCTTATCGGCAGCTCGAACACGCGGCCTCCCTAAAAGGCCTTTTAAAACCTTTTAAGGGTAAGGGGGAGTTGGAGCAGCTGGCGCAGATGGCGAGGGAAATCGAGGCGCAGTTATGTGACTTGATGGAGGCTGTGGTGCAGCAAGCCGGACAGCCCCCTTACTCACTGCTGGGTATCCGATTGGTGCTGCAGAACACCAGCGCTGGCAGCACCTTTTTGCGTTGGCGCACCCGTGACTTCACCCGTATGGGGGTGGCGGTCTGGGAACGCCAGATCTCCAACAAAGCCCTGACGCAGGTAGTACGCGAGGGATTGCGCCGTTTCGAATGCAATCGCATCGCACTGAATCTACAGATGAGTGTGGTGCATTCGCTCTACCGCCAGGCCACGACCTGTGCGATCAAAATGGACAGTGCCGAACGGCTGCTGCGCCAGTTCACAACCGCAGTGGAGGTATCACGATGAGTACTTTTTTCGTCGGCGAAGGCAACATCGGCAGTGCGCCAGAGTTCCAGGAATTCGCCTCAGGCAATGACGAGCCACGGCGTTTGCTACGGCTGAATGTGTACTTCGACAACCCCGTGCCACGCGAGGGCAGCTATGAAGATCGAGGCGGCTATTGGGCGCCGGTTGAGCTCTGGCACCGCGAGGCTGAACACTGGAGCACGCTGTACCAGAAAGGCATGCGTGTGCTGGTCGAAGGCCGCACCGTACGCGATGAGTGGGAGGACAGCGAAGACAATGCGCGGGTGACCTTCAAGATCGAGGCCCGTCGAGTCGGCATCCTACCTCGCCGGGTGCACAGTGTGGTCATGCGGGAACGCTCCAGTGAACCGGCGGCATCTGCGACGCACGTCGGGCAAAATACAGAGCAGGCCAGTTCAGCTACGTCCAAACCCAGAAAGCGCAGAGGACAGCCATCTACGGACTGACTTCAGGCATAAAAATTGCGCCTTTGCGCGAAGTAGCTGGTTGTTATTACTCGCTGCTCGTGAAGATCCACACTATCGTCCACGCTACAATCGGCTAGCGGCCTCGGACCATTTATGCCCGTCCTCACCGACTAATATGAGGAACCTGCCATTCAGGTTTCTCATATCTCGCAACGGCTGTTTCCAACAACGCTGCTCCGAACTCAATCCGGAGTAGTTCCATGCGTCTCTTCCTCTGCGAGAAACCTTCCCAAGGTCGTGACATCGCCAAGGTTCTCGGAGCCACTCGACGCGGTGATGGTTGCCTGATCGGCACCGATTCAACCGTCACCTGGTGTATCGGACATCTGCTCGAGACAGCCCCACCTGAAGCCTATGCCGATCAGTACAAATCCTGGTCGTTGGATCATCTACCGATCATTCCCACGCAGTGGCAGGTTGAGGTCAAACCCAAGACTGCCGCGCAGTTCAAAATCATCAAACACCTGCTCAGCGAAGCCTCCACCGTCGTTATCGCCACCGACGCCGATCGCGAAGGTGAAATGATTGCCCGCGAGTTACTGGAGCTCTGCAAGTATCGAGGCCCCGTTCAGCGCCTCTGGTTATCCGCACTCAACGAGGCGTCGATTCGCAAAGCATTGTCCTCGCTGAAGTCCGGCCAGGAGACCTTCCCGCTCTATCATTCAGCCCTCGCCCGCAGCCGCGCCGACTGGCTGATCGGTATGAACCTTAGTCGCTTGTTTACCCTCCTCGGACGGCGGGCGGGCTACGACGGCGTATTGTCGGTTGGACGCGTCCAGACACCCACTTTACGTCTGGTAGTCGATCGGGATCGCGCGATTGCCAGCTTCGTCTCGGTACCCTACTGGGACGTGGATGTGCACCTGTCCTCAATGGGGCAACCATTCATCGCATCGTGGTTACCACCAAGCTCAGGACGAGATGAGGCCGGTCGTTGCCTGCAGCAGGCGCTTGCCCGTCACGCGGTCCAAGCGATCTCTAGCAGTAAGACCGCCACAGTACTCTCGCTGCAGACTGAGCATTCCCGAGAACCGCCGCCCCTGCCCTTAGACCTGAGCACACTGCAAGAAGTCTGCTCACGCAAGCTGGGACTCGGCGTTCAGGAAACCCTGAACATCGTCCAGGCTCTGTATGAAACCCACAAAGCCACCACCTACCCGCGCAGCGATTGCCGATATTTGCCTGAGAGTATGTTCGACGAGGTACCCGCGGTATTCGATGCCCTGTTCAAAACAGATCCCGCACTGCTGCCCGCACTGGGAGGACTCGATCGATTACTGCACTCCCGTGCGTGGAACGATGCCAAGGTCACAGCGCATCACGGCATCATCCCCACCATCGAGCCGGCGAACCTGGCGCGGATGTCCGAACAAGAACGCCAAGTCTACGAACTGATTCGTAGCCACTACCTCGCGCAATTTCTTCCGCATCATGAGTTTGATCGGACCCAGGTCGAACTGAAGTGTGGCGAAGAACGATTGACCGCTGTTGGCAAACAGATCCTGGTCCAGGGCTGGAAAGGCTTGCTCTCCGACAACACCGAGGACGATGCGCCCAGTCAAAAGTCTCAAGTCTTACCAGACTTACAACAAGGTACTCAGTGCGCAGTGGACGACGTCGAACTCAAGTCCATGCGCACTGCCGCTCCCAAACCACTCACTGAGGGCGATCTGATCAAGGCCATGAAAAATGTGGCCAAGCTGGTCAACGACCCACGCCTGAAACAAAAACTTCGGGACACCACCGGTATCGGCACCGAAGCCACGCGAGCCGGTATCATCAAGGCGTTGATTGATCGCGGTTATTTGCTGAAGAAAAAACGCGCCTTGATGGCCTCCGCAGCGGCCCGTACCCTGATCGAGGCGGTACCTGCTGCGGTCGCGGATCCGGGTATGACCGCGATCTGGGAACAGGCTCTGGACGAAATCGAAGTGGGACGTCTGACCCTGGATGCGTTCGTCGCCAAGCAGGCGACTTGGATTGCGCAATTGGTCGAACACTGCGGAACGCTCACCTTGGCGGTACCTGTCGAAGCCGGTCCAGCGTGCCCCATATGCAATGCCTCAACACTCAGACGAAAGGGGAAATCAGGGCCATTTTGGTCGTGCTCCCACTACCCAGACTGCAAAGGCACTGTGCCCATCAGAAAAGATTCGTGTCGCCCATGACGCGCCATTGAAGATCAACATGAATATTGGAGGCGATGTACTGGTCAGTGCATCATCAACGGCGGCTGATACCTCTCTAAGTCGCTGAGTGGTTGTCCAATTTCACGCGCCAAGGCGATGCCTGTCGAAATCCATATCTGCCCTAGTTCGTTGAACGCTTTCAGGTGAGCAGGATTTTCGTTGAGCCAACGGACAAGGCTGTCGAAGTGTTCGTGGTTATCAGGGCAATCATGAATCTTGATGAACAGCTCCAGTGTTCGATCCCAGATCAGATCCATGACGTTCTCGCTCTGCTCTTCCATGCTCAACCATTCCTCAGCTTGGCCCTATCAGACCATTCATTCTCACGGGCCACCCTGGACTCTGATTCCTGGAGGAATAGAACCCACGTCGCATTACACAGCGATTTCAGCCAATATAGCAACCCAATAAGTCGATACTCAACCGTTAAGGATGTTCATGTCAATGGGTCTTTGCTCAACCATTCGGGTTGAACTGGAGAACTCATCCCTTGGCACATAAACATCCAACCCAAGCCCAAATCGGGCGCATGATCGCGAAACACCGGACCGAGCGTAATCTGACCCAGGAAGAGGTGGCTGAGCGCATGGGGATCGGCAGTGAAGCCATATCGCGCCTGGAGCGGGGTGTAGTGGAGCTTTCCGTGGTCAAGCTGATGCAGTTGGCGGACATTTTCGACTGCCGAATGGATGAACTGCTGACGGAGTCGAGCAATCGTCCCAATGACCAGGGCCAGATGATCGCAGGTCTGCTGAGTGGACTGAAAGAAAGCGACCGTGCCTATATCTTGGCAACCGTCGAACAATTAGCCGCTCATCTCGCCAACAAGTGAGCTCCTTCGCTCGCATTCGATATAGGGGGCTCTGAGGGACGCCCTCTGTCTTGACGTCGTCCCACCCTCTCTGCTGTAGTGCCTCAGGATCACCGCCAACGGCGACCCAAGACCGATTCGCTCCGGGCAGCTCGGTCGGACTCCTAGAGTTCGGAGCCTTCTCTTCTGCGGAATTTCACTCCCATTTTGTGCTCGACCTGATTGTGGTGGCGGATGACCACTGTTGCCTCTGCCAGGCAATAGCGGTCATCCGCTTCGACGATCGTATTCAGTCCCGGAGCCCGCCGGGGAAACACTGGGCACCCTTTGTGCGCGGATGCGTGCCAGCAGCTTCCGACCCAGGCCATGACAAGGGTCGGTTGGCGAATCATGGCGCAGTTAAACCAAGTTTTGCGAGGAGCTTGTCGACTGCGTAAGACCGCCAAAGGTGGCTTTTCTGTTCCTCGCCTGGCACCCCGCCAGGCCCGCTCTTCACTTTCTTCAATCCAGTGACTGCCATTGTATTCCGGCCTTAAAAAATCCGGTTGCAGCGTCTTGACGCTCCCCTGTGACAGGCTTATACAAGGGGCGTGGTTTGCTGTCGTTGACAGCCCAGCCCAGGTAGCCAGAACCTTCAAGGCTACGCCACGTTCGTGGTGGTTTACCCAAGAGCGATCAGCGTTCGGAAGCTCGCACGGTTACCGCTTCAGCGGTGATGAATGCCCACTACCCCATGTTTGCGGACCACTACCGCAGACGTTCCTCAGTTGCACCGCTATTCCTCCAGACACATCGTCTTGCTTGCCATCGGCTTGCCGGTGGCGAGTCGTTCATCGCTCGCCTTCACCTTATCCACCCGACGGGGGCTCACTTCCCCTTCAGGGATTGTGTGTCGCCGTTTTCCCTTGAAACAGGAGAACCACCATGGCCCATGCCAACCACTCCCAAGAAGCGACCACTTACTTCAACCTGCACACCATCGGTATCGGTTACCTTAACCGTGTTCGTGAAGTCCAAGTCCGCCGCGGCCAGCCATTCATGGCCTGCGATATCGCAGCCCTGCACGGCGCCACCGATGCGGTGGAGTACACCCGCTTCGACTGCAAAGTTGCAGGGGATGAAGCTGAACGCTTGATTCGTCTCTATATGGACGCCGTCAACGCCGAGAAAAAGGTCTTGCTGTCGTTCCGTATCGGCGATCTCTGGATCGATCCGTTTCTCTACGAGAAAGGCGTTAAACAAGGTCAACCAGGCGCCAGTCTGAAAGGTCGTTTGCTGTTCATCGACTGGATCAAGGTCGACGGCACGTTCGAGTACAAAGCGCCCGCCAGGCAGGAAGCAACAGCACCTGCTGAGCAAGCGCCCACCAGTGAGCCATCTCCAATATCGGCTGAGGCCGAAGCTGAGGGGACCGACGAACCAACAGAGGCTCAGGTCGAACCTGAATCTTTACCCACTCCCCACACGGCCCGCCGTGATGCCACCCGTACCGTTCAGTCCGCCTGAACAGTCAACGATGTTCCACATAAAGGCGCTCCCTCGAGCGCCTTTTCTTCAATAGCACAGGAGAACGACATGGAATCCTTCTGGCTTTGCGACGACTGCCTGTTTGCTACTGCTTACGAGGACTACAGCACGTTATCGCTCTATTACACAACGGATGAAATTGAGAAACGCATCGCCGGCATCCATCGAGAACTGGTTCGGTTAATGCCCATCAGCGCCGACTTCGATCCCGAAACAGGCCGTGGAATAAGAACCTTCTCCCCATTGCCCTGCGACGGTTGTAGTTCGCCCCTACACGGTCAACGCCATCGATTCACGCGACTGTAAACAGCGCGCCATCTGCTAACGCCCGCGACTCCACACCCACCTCGGGGACACCACTCCCCTCGGGCGTGTACCCCTGATTGTTCCCTTCGGAGGTACCACCATGAGCACCCAACTCACACTGACTGAGACCTCGGATTTCGAGGCTGATCGCATTGTCCAAGAAAACCAGGTGATCGACGAAGCACTGCATATTCTGGATCGTCGGCTGTTCGCCCGCGGCCCTAACCTGACGTCGCCTGACGCCGTGGCTTCATACCTAAAACTGCACCTTGTGCAACAAGAGCATGAAGTCTTCGGTGTGATATTTCTCGATGCCAAACACCGGGTGTTGGCGTTCGAAGTCCTCTTTCACGGCAGCATTGATGGTGCCAGCGTTTACCCCCGCCAAGTCGTTAAGCGCTCCCTAGCGCATAACGCCGCGGCCGCCATTTTTGTTCACAACCACCCCTCAGGTTGTACGGAACCCAGCCAGGCGGATCGCATCTTGACCGCACGGTTGAAGGAGGCCTTGGCCTTGGTCGAAGTGCGCGTACTGGATCACTTCATCGTCGGTGAAGGTCGTCCTCTCTCCCTTGCCGAACATGGCTGGCTTTAACCCTCACAGGCGTCTTCGGGCGCCTTGTTCATTTTCATTCTGGAGAACCTTCATGAACCCCACACACCAAGCTGCAGCCCTGCTGGCGGCCTCAAACCCATTTGCTCGCAGTTACGACAACCTTCATATCGATCGGCTGCTACTGATCATCTACGAAGACGACTGCCCTCCCTGCTTTCGACCCGTACACGACGCACAGACCCATCTGCCCGACGCTGCAACTGTTCCCCTGCCTGTTCAATGACGATTTCGCCGTGATCAGCGAAGGCCAATCCATTCCGGATGATTTGGATGAACGCTGTCAGTCCACCGGACTGGTGCGCCAAGTGATCTACGCTGTGATGGGCGAAATGCTCAACGAGCCGTATCACGTCGGCGACCTGTACTCCCTGGAAGAGGCAAAAGCCATGGTTCGTGGCTTGAGCTTCGAATCGGGACACTACAGTCGAGCCTGGGAAATCAGTACCGCGCACCTTCCCGAAGAAGCGATGCTTTATCTGCAGGAGTGGGTCAGTCACTTCGTTCCGAGGCAAACCGGCCTCTTGTTCGAGCTTTTTACGCTGCCAGATTGCTGCGGTATCGGTTGCAAACTGATCGGCATGACATGGACGGACGAGAACTTGTTGAACATTGAGGGCAATCGTTATTCGAGCTTGAGACAAGAACAACTCGGCGCAGGCACACCGGAAGCCTTGGTCAACGTACTGTATCTGGCGGCATTGACGGATGTGCGATTGTTGATCTTCGACCCCGACGCTGCCGTCTAGGATGGGCTCGCCATTTTCGATGAATAGCAACGTGTTCAGTGTTAACACGACCCACCTTGAATCAACTTTCTCACTGAATCGCTCCTTCACCTCATGTCAGGTTCTGCACTGAATCTGACATGAGGTTTCTTCCATGGAGCGTTTTTTCACGCCTGTCTGCCTGCTGGGTTTGTTGAGCGCCTGTACCGCGCAAATCCCCGACCCTTTGCCGACCAATCCAGAGATAGACAGTGGCTCCAATCGGGCCCAGCACTCGAGGGCCACAGCCGACGAAAGGCATCCGGCAGAACTTCGTTATGGCCGCTACACACTGGTCAGCACCGAGCCCACCATGGAACAACGCGATCTTCTTGCCCAAATTATTGACGTGAACATCCCATCCAGCCTGAGCCCTTCAGTGCAGGATGCGTTGCAGTATGTATTGCAACGCTCGGGCTATGCGCTCTGTCCTGTTTCCGCGTCGGTGAAGGTGCTGTTTACCCGCCCTCTGCCCGCGGCCCATTACCGGCTTGGCCCAATCCCGTTGCACAGCGCGCTGCAAGTGCTCGCTGGCCCCGCCTGGCAACTCACGACCGATGATGTCAGCCGTTCGGTCTGCTTCGAACAGAAAAAAACTGATGCCGGCATCGCTCTGATCACACCCGTCTCGCCCGATCAGTCGGAGTTACGCCCATGAAAGCCTCGACGTTTCAAACCCTCATCATTGGGCTGCTATGCCTAGTGGTCGCCGGCCTGAGTGGTGGTTTGTATAACCAGTATCAACGCGTGGCCGAACTGCAGAGCACGAACACTCAACACCTACAAACCCTGGACATCCTGCAACGTGATTCAAACGCCCTCAAGGATGCACAGGAGAAGCTGCAGTACGCGCTGAAAGACCTGAAGCAGATGGTCGATACTGGTGAGCAACAGGTCAATACCCTTGATCCGATGTTGGATCAGTGGGCGCAAGAGATACAGGAATTGCGCGATGGTCTGGCAGCCCGCGCCAACGCAGCAGACATAACAGCGCTACACGCACGCCTTGAGCACGTCGAGCAGCAGCTTCTGGACCTCAGGACCCAGTCATCCCACCCACCGCTGACGTCTTCCGTAACCAAACCGAGAAAAGCCGCTCGCCCCAAGCCCGTCCCGCTCTCCCCCCCGTTCTCGGTGTTGGGTGTCGAGTCCCGCGGGGGTGAGCGCTTTCTGGCGATCGCACCTCATGACAGTCGCGCTCTCATGGATGTTCGACTGCTGCATAGCGGCGAGCATCTCGGAACTTGGCACCTGAAAGTGCTGGAGCCGAACTCAGCCATCTTCGCGGTGGCCGCTCAGTCAGATCAGACCGTGCTCCTCCCTTGAGAAGTGATCATGAACAGAGCGCTACTGCCCACCGTTGTCTGTCTCGCTTCGTTACTGGCCATGGGCGCTGCGATGGGCAACCCCGTCACGACACAGTCTCGGACCCAGGACACGCAGTCTGCTCCGCTGGGGCGCTCTGACTCTGAACAGGCGGCGAGTTGGGGGCTGACGGAGCAGGAGTGGACGCGCTTCGAACAGATCCAAGCCGGCCCGCGCGGGTTCTGGAGCCCGAACCTCGATCCGTTGACCGCGCTCGGGGTCGAGGCCCAGACCGACCAGGAACGCCAGCGCTATGCCGAATTACAGGTAGCGCTGGAAGCCAAACGCGCCGAGCGCGAACTGGCCTACCAGAACGCTTACACCGCAGCCTGGGCCAAGCTGTTTCCCGGGCTGCTGCCGATCCAGGGCATGGCATCCCCATCCCCTACCAACTCAGCGGTCGCGCCGCGCCAAGCTCTGTTTGTCGAGGACCACTGCCCAGCGTGCACCGCCGAAGCGCAGCGTCTGCAAAGCAGTGACACGGCGTTCGATATCTATCTGGTGGGCAGCCAAGGCCAGGATGAACGCATCCGTAGCTGGGCTCGGCAAGCGGACATCGATCCGGCAAGGGTCCAACGTCGGCAGATCACCCTGAACCATGACCGTGGTCGCTGGTTCAACCTGGGTGCCCCGGGGCCATTGCCTGCCACATTTCAACAGGTGAACGGACAATGGCAACGCCTCGACTGAGTGCTATTGCGCTCCTGTTGACGATGCTCGCCGTCCAAGCTGACGAATTGCCGCCTCCTGCCTACCAACTGGCGGCGCATGACGCCGACATTCCTTCTACGGTGTTGTTCGCGATTGCCCTGCAGGAGAGTGGTATCCGCGTCCGTGGTCGCCTGCGGCCCTGGCCTTGGACCCTGAACATCGCCGGTAGCCCTTACCGCTTCGCCACTCGCCAGGCCGCCTGTCACGCCTTACTTCAGGCACTCGCCCGACATGACGCCAAGCGGGTCGATGTCGGTCTCGGGCAAACCAACCTGGGTTACCACGGACAACGCTTTTCCAGTCCCTGCGAAGCCCTTGATCCCTACCGAAATCTCGCGGTGACCGCCGCACTGCTGCAGGAGCATCACGCTGCCACCGGTGATTGGGTCTTGGCTGCCGGGCGCTATCATCGTCCGGCAGGAGGCGCGCCGGCAGCACGCTACCGTGCTGGCTTTTCCCAGAGACTCGAACAGCTGCTGATTTCCTTCGAACAGGGCACACCACCATGAAGCGAATCCCCCTTACCTACTATTTCACCCTGCTCTTGGCACCTTTCGCCCAGCCGGAACTGAGCGTAGCCGGGGATCAGCCCAGCGACTTCACCCGGCCCCATTTTCAAGTTTCCAGACCGCCAATAAACAACAGGACCCAGCCTGATCGGGCCATGCATGCGGACCTGTCCACGGTTACCGATGAAGCCTGGATACTGCCCATCCGCAGCTCTCAGTTGAGCCCCGGCAAAATCACGCCTCGCGCCCTGAACATGCCGGGCTTGCGGCCATTTTTCCTGGTCGGTGAGGATCCCCAATCACTGGCTTGGTTGCGTCAACGCGCAGCTGAACTGCAGGAAATGGGCGCGGCCGGCCTCGCCGTCGAAGTGGCCGATAATGAAGCCCTGGACCGGATTCGAGCAGCCGCTCCGAGCATCACCATCCTGCCGGTCAACGGCAACGACATCGCCACTCGCCTGCAGATAGAGCACTACCCCGTATTGATCACCGCCACATCACTGGAACAGTGAGTCCAAGCCATGGCCGACCATGCAATGGAGTCCAAGCTCCGGCCAGCGGTGGAGCTGTACACCGTGGCGATCTGCATCGCCGCCGTTGTGCTGTGTGTGTACTCGCCCTGGGCCGTGGCCCTGTCACCCGAGATCGGTCTGGTTGCAGCGTTGGCCTATGCCCTGTTTGGCCTGATTCGTCTGCGCCAAGCATGGGAGGTGTTGCGCTATCGGCGCAATATCCGTCGGCTGCCCCGCTACGAACTGACCAGTCGCCAGATTCCGGTCAGCCGTAAGCGTTTGTTCATGGGTCGCGGCTTTCGCTGGACCCGCCTGCACACCCAGCGCTTGGTCGAGGCCCAGGATCCGGCGGTCGCCCACTATGTCGACCAACCGACCAGCTACCGCTTGGCCCGTGGTCTCGAACGGCGCCTGGAGCATGCACCGTTTCCACTCTCGATACTGGCCCGTGTCACGGCCTGGGACAGTGCCTTCAATCCGATGCGCCCTTTGCCCCCGGTAGGTGGCTCGCCACTATTGCATGGGGTCGAGCCCGATGAAACGGAAGTCAGTCTGCCGCTGGGCGAACGGGTCGGACACACCCTGGTGCTCGGCACTACCCGTGTCGGCAAGACGCGACTCGCCGAGGTGTACATCACCCAGGACATTCATCGCATCGAACATGAGGTAGTCATCGTCTTCGATCCGAAAGGCGATGCTGACTTGCTCAAGCGGATGTATGTCGAAGCCAAACGGGCCGGTCGGGAAAAGGAATTCTATGTTTTCCATCTGGGCTGGCCGGAGATCTCCGCGCGCTACAACGCGGTGGGACGTTTCGGACGCATTTCGGAAGTGGCGTCACGCATCGCCGGGCAGCTCAGTGGTGAAGGTAACTCTGCGGCCTTCCGTGAGTTCGCCTGGCGCTTTGTCAATATCATCGCCCGTGCCCTGATCGAGCTCGGCCGGCGTCCGGACTACCTGCAGATCCAGCGACATGTGGTCAATATCGACGCGCTGTTCGTCGAATACGCTCAGCAGTTTTTCGCCAAAACCGATCCGAAAGCCTGGGAAGTGATCGTCCAACTGGAAGGCAAACTCACTGAGAAGAACATTCCCCGGCATATGGTGGGACGCGAAAAGCGTGTGGTGGCCATCGAACAGTACCTGGCGGTGAAACGGGTATTCGATCCGGTGCTGGATGGACTGCGCTCGGCAGTACGTTACGACCGCACCTACTTCGACAAAATCGTTGCTTCGCTGCTGCCGCTGCTGGAGAAACTCACCACCGGCAAGACCGCCCAACTGCTGGCCCCCAACTACACCGACCTAGATGACCCGCGACCAATATTCGACTGGATGCAGATCATTCGCAAACGCGGCATCGTCTACATCGGCCTGGATGCGCTGACCGACGCCGAAGTCGCAGCCGCTGTGGGCAACTCCATGTTTGCTGATTTGGTCTCGGTCGCGGGCCACATCTACAAACACGGCATTGACCATGGCCTGCCCCCATCAGGCAGCAGCAGTGACAAGCTGCCGATCAACCTGCACGCTGATGAGTTCAACGAATTGATGGGCGATGAGTTCATCCCCCTGATCAACAAAGGTGGCGGCGCCGGTATCCAGGTAACCGCCTACACCCAGACCCTCAGCGATATCGAAGCACGTATCGGCAACCGCGCCAAAGCTGGCCAGGTGATTGGCAACTTCAACACCCTGCAGATGCTCCGCGTGCGCGAAACCGCCACCGCTGAACTGCTCACCCAGCAGATACCCAAGGTTAACGTGCTGACCAAGACCCTGGTGTCGGGTGCGACCGACACCTCCGATCCGGAGGCCAACACGGACTTCACCTCGTCCTCACAGGACCGTGTCAGCAGCACCAGTGTGCCGTTGATCGAGCCTGCTCATATCGTCAGTTTGCCCAAGGGGCAAATGTTCTCCTTCCAGGCCGGTGGGCAGCTCTGGAAAGTCCGCATGCCGTTGCCAAAACCCTCCAACGACGACGCCATGCCCAAGGACCTACAGGAACTCACTCAACGGATGCGGGCGGCCTACAACGCGCAGGCGGGTCAGTGGTGGAGCGCAAGCGGTGGCGGCCCAACAACAAACTTCGATTTAGATCAGGTGGGGTAGCCCTACCCTGACCTAGGTTTCGACTCAACAGAAAGCGATCCGGAAGACGTCGTGCCCAACTCAACTCTGCAGTGCGCAATGGAGTGAACGATGGCGACTTCCGTCCAGAACACGCCGCCACAATCGGTCCAGCGCCCGGGGTTGATCATCTCGGTGATCAGCCTGGTTCTCCGCATCATCGGATTGCTGATCGCCTCGTTGCTGTTCTCGATCCTCATCGAGTTCGCAGGTCTGCTACTGTTCTGGGGGGATCAGGGTTGGCGACACAGCCAGGCCATGTTGAATAGCGAATTGGGATGGCTCGGCGAGCACTTCAAAGCTTCACTCATCCTCCAACAACCCGGGCAAACGATCGTTCAAGTACTGGATTTTCTAAATCAGTGGCTGCTGGTCGAGACTGGCTTTGCGGATTTTGCCCGGCAGGCTCGGGTGTCGAGCCAGGGCAACGGCTTCTGGAGTTGGACCAATCAGCTATACGTGAGCATCGAGGATTTCGTACTGGCTGCAGTGTATGTGACCTTAACCTTCGTGGCGCGCCTGACCATTCTGGTCCTGGCCATCCCCCTGTTTCTGCTGGCCATATTCACTGGTTTTGTCGATGGACTGATACGCCGGGACCTACGTAAATTTGGCGCAGGGAGAGAAAGTAGCTTTGTCTACCATCGAGCTAAACGAGCCGTGTTACCACTGCTGATCGTGCCCTGGGTTATCTACTTGTCTCTACCCTTTTCACTCAATCCCATGGCTGTGTTTTTCCCTTGTGCTGTGATGCTCGGCATCATTACGGCAATCACGGCAACGACATTCAAGAAGTATCTCTGATTCGGAAAAACCAGTTTTTTTTACATGTCCCGATGCCAGGATAGTTATCCAGCGGCCGAAAACTGACACACCATACGGATGCAAATAAAGCTGCTAGAGGTCGTCCTCGACTCCCACTATGGATTAGAGCATCAGATGAAATGTAGGCTTCCAAGATTTGGGCGGAATTCAAGGATCTAACCAGCAATTAAACTGGTGCAGGACTGGGTCAAGACTTGCACTCTTGACTTATAATTCTCACCAATAAAAAAGGGCCTTTACAGGCCCCTGATCATCAAACCGATCTTACTGAGTACGCCACGAGTCAACAACGTCTGCGCCAAACTCGACTTTCCATTCTTTAAGTTGTCGATGATTTCCACCTTTGGTTTCGATCACCTCACCCGAGTTTGGATTCTTGTAAATCTTCACTTCGCGAGCCTTACGGACTGCCTTTACGGGGGCAGCTATTGGTGTCGAGGTACGACGACCAGCTTCTGGATCCAGGATGCCAATGATGTTCTTCAAGCTGAAGCCGTACTCGCCAAGCAACGCACGTAGTTTGCTCTCAAATTCCATTTCTTTTTTCAGACCGGAGTCACTTTTCATCGACTCGAGCTCTGCGAGCTGTTCAGCCAGTTGTTGTTCAAGCTTGCGAAATTCAGCCAAACGAGACATGTGAAACTTCCTTCAGGTTAGGGAAATGAGAAGTGAACGCCCTCATGCTAAGCGATGATTGACTCTTCGTCACCCATACGCGTTTCAAGCAGAAGTGAATTCACTCATTGCCCTATGAGCAACACATTACTAATGGGGAAGGATTGCTAGACTGTGCTCTCTTTTTCGCCCAATCGATTGCTCGTGTATCTGTGAGTAAGTTTCTTCCGCTCGCCTCCAAAAAAGCGATACATCCCATCTCGCGTTTCATACTGAGTAATTCAACCCCTATCTTGATGCTGGCGCCATCTCCACATGGACCAGCATCATGTCGACTACCGTCTTTCGCTGCTTGTTATTCCTTTCACTGGCCATCGCTCATGTCAGCGGCTATGCCGCATCGACTCATGAGCAGGAACAGGAACAGCTCAGCCTAGTCCAGCAGCAACTCGACACTCTCGAACGCCTTGCGACGCGAGCGGAGGCAGCCCGTACCCTTGAACCAATCGAACGCTATCGATTCGACTACCCCCGACTGACCCAGGACATTCAGCGCATCCGCCAAGGGGTGCAGAGCTATCTGTACCCCTCCCGTGCGCAACCCCGCGACCCCAGTGAACTGGTCGGTGATTACCGCCTCGACACTCCGATTGCGGAGCCCTCGCCATGAGTATGACTGACGTTCAGATCGCTGCGTTCCAAAACGCCGCCGGCTTCGCACCGCAGAGCAGTTCGACGCTGTGGCTGTCCCTGGTTCTCGTCCTGACCTTGCTGTGGTGCGCCTGGGTGATGTGGACGGCTTACCGGGGTTGGGCGAGCGGCAGCGTGCGCTTTGGAGCCTTCGGCGGCAGCGCCGCACGCGTGCTGCTCACCTTGCTGGTTTTGATGTTCTTCACCCTGTCCTAACCCAGGAGATCGCCGCCATGCTCAAGTGTTTTACCCCTCTGAAAAACAACCTGCGTGATCGTGCGAGCCAGCGCTTGATCGGACTGCTGCTGGTGCTCGGCCCAAGCCTGGCTTTTGCCGAGCTCCCCACCATGGAAGCCCCTTCGCGCGGCGAAGGCTCCGGGTTGATCGAGACGATCAAAAACTATGCCTACGACGGCGGCATCCTGCTCGGTCTGCTGATCGCCTTACTCGCTTTCTTGGGGGTGGCGTGGCACTCGTTGACCGTGTACGCCGACGTGCAAAACCAACGAAAGACCTGGAAGGACTTGGGTGCAGTGGTCGGCATCGGTGCCCTGCTGGTGGTGATCATCATCTGGTTCCTGACCAAGGCGGCCGCCATTCTGTGAGGTCGGTATGAACGACACTATCGAACGCCTTGCCGACGGCACCTTGGTCTTTCTTCCAGAGCGACTCAATCGTGATCCCGCCGTATTGCGAGGGTTGACCAATGATGAGATGTGGGTAGCACTCGGCACTGGCGCCGTCATTGGCCTGCTGCTGGGCGTCCCTCTAGCGATTGCCACCGCTTCCATTGCCATAGCGCCGACCGGCATGATCGCCGGCATGGCGCTGGTGTTATTGGCCGGTGGCACGCTACTGCGCCGGGCCAAACGGGCTCGCCCCGAGACCTGGTTGTACCGCAAACTCGAATGGATGCTCGCCAGCCGTTGGCGCTTGGGTCGCGGCAGTCTGATCCTCCACTCCGGTGCCTGGACGGTCCGCCGTTCAAGTCGGCTGCGTCCTGCCCTGTCACGGTGGCAGCCATGAGCCGATTTCGGAACAAGGTCGATGCCCAACAGGCACACATCTTCAGCCTGCGTCTGGCGGTAGTGATCCTTGCTCTGCTCTGTGCCGGACTCTGGTATGGCTGGCGCTCGGCACCGACCGATCTGACCGTACATGTACCGCCAGATCTGCGCTCGGGCAGCACGCGCAAGTGGTGGGATATCCCCTCGGAGAATGTCTATGCCTTTGCCCTGTACATCTTCGGTCAGCTCAACCGCTGGCCCTCGGATGGCGAGCAGGATTATCGTCGCGCCATCTATGGCCTGCAGTCCTACCTGACACCCGCCTGCAAGGCCTTCCTCGACGGTGATTATGAGTTCCGTAAGGCCGCCGGCGAGCTGCGCCAGCGGGTGCGTGGCGTCTACGAAATTCTGGGCCGAGGCTACAGCGAAGACCCGGAACTCAGGGTCAAGCAACTCGACCGCGACAGTTGGCTGGTCAAACTCGACCTCAATGCCGATGAGTATTACGCCGCCGAACCGGTGAAACGGGTGGTGGTGCGTTATCCATTACGCGTGGTGCGTTTTGACCTGGATCCCGAGCGCAACAAGTGGGGGCTGGCTCTGGACTGCTACCAGGGCACTCCGCAAAAAATCTTCCTGCCTGGAGGTGAACCATGAAGCGGATGTCGACCCTGGGACTCACCGTCGCACTAACGCTGTGGGGAGTCGCGGCACAGGCCGTCGAGCTGATGCATTGGGAACGCCTCCCCCTCGCGGTCCCGCTGGTGATCAATCAGGAGCGAGTGGTATTTGTCGATGAGGCTGTTCGCGTCGGCGTGCCCTCAACCTTGACGGGCAAGCTGCGCGTGCAATCCACCGGCGGCACTCTGTACCTGCGCGCGTCGGAAGCCATTGCCCCGACCCGACTGCAACTGCAATCGGTCGCGACGGGTGAGATCATCCTGCTGGATATCGCGACCACGCCCGGCGATCAACCGCTGGAGCCGGTGCGTATTCTCAAGCATGCTCAGGGGCAAGCTACCGAGGCTGAATCGAGCGCCGTCCCTGTTCCAGAACGCACACCGATCCCGGTCGCGTTGACGCGCTACGCCGCGCAAAGCCTGTACGCGCCGCTGCGCACCGTGGAGTCCCTGCCCGGTGTACGCCGCGTCCCGCTCAAGCTGCGCAGCGAACTGCCGACCTTGCTGCCGACCGAAAACGTGTCCAGCACGCCCATCGCCGCCTGGCGACTCGGTGATTACTGGGTGACGGCGGTGAAGTTGCGCAATCGTGGTTTGGAGACTGTGCAACTCGATCCTCGCAGGCTTCAGGCAAAGTTGTTCGCCGCAACCTTTCAGCATGCTTTCCTCGGGCCTGTCGGCAGTGCTGAAGACACCACACTCGCCTACCTCGTCACCCGCGGTGTCGGCATCGAACAAGCCGTGCTGCTCCCGCCCGTTGCGCGAGGTGCTGGCGATGAAGGCTAATGCATTGCTCAAATGGCTAGTACCGGCGGCGCTGCTGGCCGTGGTGCTGATCATCCTGAAAACCTGGGTCGCGGGTGGCAGCACGCCCTCGCCAGAGAACCCAGTTGATCAGGGCAACCTTCAGTTATCCGCCGAGCAAGCCAGGTCGCTCGGCATTGCGGGCGACACCCCTCGCGATACGGTCGCCACCCTGGTCGGCCAGGTGAAGGCCATGCGCAGCGACATGCTCGGTTTGAAGAAACACAACGATTCGCTGCAGACGGAAAACAACCGCCTACGCGAGCGGGAAAACAGTGTCGATTCACGCATCCAGACCGCGCTTGGCAGTGTGACCCAGCAGGTCGACGAAGGCCGCCGCCAAGCCAACGAGGCCCGACTCAAAGCGGAACAAGACAGTCGTCAGGCTCGCGGCCTGCTGACGCAATTGCAGGAACAGTTGTCGGGGCTGACCGGCAAAAGCAAAGAAATGCCGATCGGATTGGGGCTTGAGCCCGGCGACGGCGCTCAGTTCGAAGGGCGACACTCTACCAATGATGCGCTGCAGTGGATTGAACCCTCGGATGCTCCGTCCTCCGACGCCAGAAGCAAAACCAAGACTTCCTCCGCACTGAGCCTGCCTACCGCCTTCAACTCTCTGCAAGGCTTGAAAGACAACGCGATTGATCGCAGCCAGAAACAGCTACGTGCTGTTACCAAGGGTGAGCACGACCTGAAGCGATCCGTTGATCGTACCGAAGGCGCGAAGCCGGTCTACACCATCCCCGAAAACGCCACGCTGATGGGCTCGGTCGCCATGACCGCGCTGATCGGCCGAGTCCCGGTGGACGGCACCGTGAATGACCCCTATCCCTTCAAGGTGCTGGTCGGTCCGGAGAACCTGACCGCCAACGGCATCGACCTGCCGGACGTCGCCGGGGCCGTGATGAGCGGCGCGGCGTCCGGTGACTGGACCCTGTCCTGCGTACGCGGACAGGTCGAGTCAATCACCTTTGTATTCACCGATGGCACCATCCGCACGGTGCCTCAGCCGAAGGCGATAGCCAGCCGCACTGCCTCCACCACCCAGAGCTCGAACACCGACAAGATCCGCGGTGGGCTCGGTTACCTGTCCGATCCGTATGGCATTCCTTGCATCGCTGGCGAGCGCCGCTCGAACGCCCAGCAATACCTCGGCAGCCAGAGCCTGATCACTGCCGCCGGTGCCGGTGTCGCAGCGCTGCTCGGGGATGAGCGGAACAACAGCAGTGTGATCACTTCGGGCGGCAGTACGCTCGGAGTCAACAGCAGCAGTGGCAACAGCGCACTGAATTCAATTCTCAGTGGTGGGGTCAGCGACATCCGCGAGTGGGTGAACAAACTGTATGGCGAAGCCTTTGCGGCGGTGTACGTACCACCTGCAGCACAGGTCGCACTGCACCTCGACCATGAGATCACCATCGACTACGAGCCCAAGGGCCGGAGCGTTCGCCATGAAAAAGACCATGCTTCTCTGCCTGACCTGGATTAGCGTGTTCTGCTGGGTCCTGACGGGGTGTTCCACCGACAAGGACACGCTGGTGCCCCATGGCGAGCAAACCATGCTGGATATCTGGAACGGCGCCGGTTCGCAAGGCACTCAGCAGCAACTGTTGGAGGCTCGGCAACAGTTACGCCGCCCGCTGGCTCAGGCAGATGTCTCCGCGGCTCTCCAGGAACCGTACACACGTACAGCGGCGAACGAGATTCGCAACCTGTTCCCGCGCCTGCCTAATCCCGATCTGGTGCTGTACGTCTATCCGCATTTGAGTGGTACCGAGCAGGCACCAGTTCCGGGTTACTCGACCGTCTTTCCGTTCTACCAACGGGTGCAGTACGCATTGCCGGGTGAACATCAGGAAGACTTGTAGTGCGTACGAGCGATGCGGGCAACCGCACTTCTGCATGGAAAGCCTGGCGCCACCCATTGCGCCCTCGCGCCACCTTGGCCGATGAAGCGGCACTCTATGCGCACAACCCCAGCTTCACCGATCACCTGCCATGGGTCGAATACCTCGACACCGAGCAGTGTTTTCTGCTGGATGACAACCGCTCGGTGGGTGCGGTGTTCGAGTTGCTGCCCATTGGCACCGAAGGGCGCGAACCCGATTGGCTGATGGCAGCCCGCGATGCCCTCGAGGATGCTCTGCAGGATAGCTTTGACGAGCTGGATCAAGCGCCGTGGGTGGCGCAGTTTTTCTGCCAGGACGATAACGACTTCACCCCTTACCTGAACCGGCTCACTAGCTATATCCAGGACAGCGCGCGAGGGACGGTCTTCACGGAAGCGTACCTAGAACTCACTCGCCGTCATCTGAAGGCCGTTGCCAAACCGGGTGGGCTGTTTGAGGACAAGGCCGTCACACGCCTCCCCTGGCGCGGCAATAACCGACTGGTGCGCCTGGTGGTCTATCGCTGGCTTGAGTCTGACGCTGAGGAGACGGGACTCACCCCGGTGCAATCCCTGCATCAGGCTTGCGAACGTATTGCTGCTTCGTTGCAGGCATGCGGGGTGCAAACAACGCGAGTCGATGGCCGAGGTCTGTATGCCTGGTTAGTGCCCTGGTTCAATCCGGCACCCAGGCTCACCGATGAAGCGCCCGAGGAGTTCTACCGCCGCGTGACCTATCCGGAGTCGGGCGACGGCGAGTCGCTGGAACTGCCCTTCGATCATGACTTCGCCGAGCGGCTGTTCTTCAACGAACCGCGCTCGGATGTCCAGCACGGGCTCTGGTTTTTCGATGATCAACCCCATCGGATCATGGTGGTGGACAAGCTGCGCCGAGCGCCCTTGATTGGTCAACTCACCGGAGAAACCCGCAAAGGTGACGCGGTGAATGCACTGTTCGACCAGTTACCCGAAGGTACAGTCACGAGTCTAACCTTGGTGGTCAAACCGCAGGATGTACTTGAGGAGCAGTTGAACCGCCTGGCGCGCAAAGCCATCGGTGAAAACCAGGCCTCGACCCAGACCCGCCAAGATGTTGAAGAGGCTCGTGCAATCATCGGCCGCCAGCACAAGCTGTACCGCGGCACCCTGGCGTTCTACCTGCGCGGTAACGATGAACAGCAATTGCACCAGCGCTCGGGCAGCCTGGCTAACGCACTACTGGGTGCGGGCCTACAACCGGTACGCGAAGGCGATGAAGTCGCCGCCTGCAACAGTTACCTGCGTTGGTTACCGATGGCTTACAACCCGGCCCGCGACACGCGCAACTGGTACACCCGCCTGATGTTTGCCCAGCACCTGGCGAATCTGATTCCGGTGTGGGGCCGCAGCACCGGCACCGGCCACCCAGGTATCACCCTGTTCAATCGTGGTGGTTCGCCGTTGAGTTTTGATCCGTTATCACGCCTGGACCGAGCTATGAATGGTCATCTGCTGTTGTTCGGCCCCACCGGCGCCGGCAAGTCGGCCACTCTGGTTACCCTACTGATGCAGGTCATGGCCGTGTACCGCCCTCGCCTGTTTATCGTCGAGGCAGGCAATTCGTTTGGCTTGCAGGGCGACTACTTCGCGACACAGGGCCTGTCGGTCAACAAGGTCCAATTGAAACCTGGCGCCTTGGTCACTCTCGCGCCCTTTGTCGATGCCTGGCGCCTGGTCGAGCAACCGGATCAGGTGGCGAGTCTGTCGATCGATGAGCTGGACGATGAGGCGGTAGCCAGTCGCGAAGACCAACGCGATGTTCTCGGCGAATTGGAAATCACCGCTCGACTGATGATCACCGGCGGCGAGGCCAAGGAAGAAGCCCGCCTGAGTCGAGCCGACCGCAGCCTGATCCGCGAGTGCATCCTGGATGCGGCGCAGACCTGTATCGCGGCGGGTCACCAGGTACTGACCCGCGACGTGCGCGACGCTTTATTACGCGTCGCCGCTGACCCGCACTTACCGGAGAAACGTCGCGAGCGTGCCCAGGAAATGGGCGAGTCCATCGACCTGTTTTGCCAGGGTTTCGAGGGTGAGTTGTTCGATCGCGAGGGCACGTCTTGGCCCGAGAGCGATGTGACCATTGTCGATCTCGCCACTTACGCTCGCGAAGGCTACGAGGCGCAGATGTCCATCAGCTACATCAGCCTGATGAACACCGTGAACAACCTAGCCGAACGCGACCAGTACCTGGGGAGGCCAATCATCATGGTCACCGACGAAGGCCATATCATCACCAAAAACCCGCTGCTGGCGCCATTCGTGGTCAAGGGCACGAAGATGTGGCGCAAGCTCGGCGCTTGGTTCTGGCTGGCGACGCAAAACCTTGCCGACTTCCCCACTGCCGCGCAGACCATGCTCAACATGATCGAATGGTGGATTTGTTTGAACATGCCGCCCGCGGAAATCGAAGAAATCGCTCGCTTCAAGAAACTCACGCCGGCACAGAAAGCCTTGTTGCTCTCCGCCAGCAAGGAGCCGGGCAAATACACCGAAGGAGTGGTGCTGTCGAAAAAGCTCGAAACGCTGTTCCGGGCCGTGCCGCCCAGTCTTTACCTCGCCCTGGCGATGACAGAGCCCGAGGAAAAAGCCGAGCGCTGGACACTGATGCAGGAGAATGGCTGCTCAGAGTTGGAAGCGGCTTATCGGATAGCTGACCGGATCGATAGAGCGCGAGGCATAGAACCCACATAGGGGAATCTATTCAGGTATCGCGCTCTAAAGCGAGTGACCAGTTATTACGATGCGCCTCGAAGCCGCTGCTGAATCCGCAACAAGAATCCGGCTTCAAAGGCATCCTGGCAGTCACCGACAGGGAAGGTCTTGCGGGTTTGCGCCAACTCCCACCACAGTGGAATCTCACCCGGCGTATCAAGCCAAGCTTGGGCACATTGCACGCCACGTTCAATCATTGGGGCAAATTCGTTGCCCCAGGGTGTCAGAAGGCTTGGACAACCGTCCGCCGCCGGAATTGAAATGTAGTTTTCGTCCATACACACCCTAGATGTCTGATTTTATTGTTAGACGCTGGTCCAGCTTCGAAAAGCTTAACGAAACCAAATGAACGCTCAATAACAAGCATGAGCATCAAATGGCCTAGATCAATGCAAATGTAGACTATATCCCGTGGATTGAGAGTCCCTCAAGGCGCAATTTGCGCGCATGACTCAAGACTACGAACAGCTTCGTCTGCAGCTGGCGGAAAACATCGCTTGATGCGACGCGTTAAAACCTTACCCAAGAGCAGCTCGCGCTCATGGCCGAGGTGGATCGCACGTACGTCAGTCAAATCGAGCGATGCACGGGCAATCCGTCGCTGTTGGTCCTGTGCAAGCTCGCCAATATTCTCGAAATTACCGCAGATCAGTTACTTGTGGAACCCGATATCCTGCGTAGCGCCCTTCACGTCAAATAATAGTCTCACGCCTCACAAACCCGATAGATCCGCCTTCATAATTTCCACTGACAGTCTTCAGTCCGTAATCGAACCTGCCCAGGCCATACACTGAGAGCCTGGATCATGCCTGTTGCCTGCTCGTCAATCCCGCCCACAAAGCTACGGCCCTTGGCGCTGAGTATCCTGCTGGCGTGCGGCCCAAGCGTGGCGCTGGACACCGGCAGCATCACGTCCTCCGTGCTTTCGCAAAACTGCCTCGACTACAGGGTCGTCGGTATTTGTTTCTGGCTCCTCTGCACGCCCTTCGGCTGCACAGTCAAAACCTCGACCAAGGTTCGTCATTTCACTCCTGAATTGGTGGTCTCGAGCTACGCCACCACCGGCAATAACCCTTGGACCGAGATGACCACCCTCTCCTCGCCCATCAGCGGTGCGGAAGGTGGCGGCAACCTGATCACCCCGAACACCCACCGCGACAACCTGCCCCGCTTTAAGAACGTCGATGGTATCGGCCACCCCGGTGGCTGGATCGCCACGCAACTGGCTTCGCAATCCGGCTATGCCTGCGCCAGCGGTGCAACTGCATTCATGCCTTACTACCTGAGTACCCTGGACTCACTGGCGTGGCGTCATGGCATCCCGGAAAGTCTTTACCCCGAGTCGCTCATGCCGGGGATCCGTGAAATCGGACGTCAGGCTTCGGGAAACATGTGGGGCAACGTCTATCCCCGGCAGGGCTTTCTGGTACAGCCCGACGATTTCAAGGCGGCCGCAGTCATGGCGCAACGGGCCGGCGATGTGATTACCCGCAACTGGCAGCCGCATGTGTACTTACCACTCACGCCCGCCAAACGCGACGGCTACTGGCCGCCGGGTCCGATCGTTGAAAACGACGCTTCGACCCACAAATGGCAATTGCTCTACCCCCAGGTGCAGCCCACGTGCGCCATCTTCCCCAGCGATCCGGTACAGAGCGCGGATGGTGGCTACGCCTGGTCGCTGTGGCGGCCCTATAGCTGTTGCAAACGTGAGGGGCAGACCTTCCTGTTCAGCATCGACTTCGAAGGAGGTGCTTCATGAGCCGGTTTCTCGCGCGCCCCTGGTTGGGCGTGATGAGTCTGTTGCTCTACGGGCTACTCGCTATGGCCACTCATGCCCACGCCGCCGAGGGCGATTACCGCCTGGGCACTCAAGGCGAAGTGCTCGATGACCGAGTGATGTACACCATCGGTGGCGGCTCGGCAGTGGGCTCACCGAGCTCGCTCTACCGACCCAGCGGTCTCGGTGTCGGCGGGTCCTGGCGAGCAAACATGATGTGCGGAAACATGAGCCTCACCAATACCCTGCAGAACCAGTTGAACGGCGTCACCGAAGGTTTCCAGCAGATCATGGCAGCATCGTGCCAGAACGCGACCCAAGCCGTGATGTCGCTGCCAGCATTGATCATCCAGCGCGCCAACCCCGGACTCTATGAGTTGCTGAGTAACGGCGTTATGCAGGGTCGCATCGACTTCGATCGTTCCAAATTGACCTGCCAGGCCATGGCCGAAAAGATGGCGGACAAGGTCGGTCAAGCCGGCTGGGGCGCGCTGGCCAAGAACCAGGAGATGCAGGGCAACCTGGAGCAAACCGGCGGTGATGCAGTGGCCGCAGTGAAAAACACCGAGGCCCAAAACGGCAACAATGGGGTGTCCTGGGTCGGCGGCCAGAAGGCTGGAGGTAGTGGGCACCCCCCATCCGGGTGACTTCCGACGTAGTGCGAGCAGGCTACAACCTGCTGCATAACCGGTCGGTGGATGACAGCGCCTCGATCAGTAGCAGCGACTGCTTAGGCGGGGCTATTTGCCAGACTTGGACCTCGCCCCAAGAGGAATCCGAATGGGCCGTCCGCGTGTTGGGCGAGAGCGGAAGTCGCGACCTGCGACAGCTGCGAAACTCTGCGTGCGACCGCTGGCAGCGGACTGGACGCCGCTGATCCAAGAGGCCTATAACGTGCGCCTCAAGGCCCTGCAAGGGCTGTTGTCTGGCTCTCTGCCGCCTACCCCTGACAACCTGGCGAAAGCCTCCAGCCCGATGCTGCCGGTGACCCGTGGTGTGGTCGAAGCCCTGCGTGACGACCCCGATCAGGACCTGTTGGCGCGGCGCCTGGCCAGTGAGACGGCCTTGTCCAGTGTGCTCGACAAAGCGTTGCTGCTACTGCGCACCCTGCTGGCGGGCAGTCACGAACCGAACATCGCCTCCGCCGAGCCGGCACAGAGCGCCTTGACGAAAAACATCGACACCCTGGAGCGCGAAATACGCCTGCTGCAGACGAACTGCAGGTCCGGCAGATGCTGGCGACCAACACCGCCAGCCTGGTACTCGACCGACATGCCGGTGGTGCGACGCATCGCGTACCGTCGAGCAAGGCGACCCGAGCCCGGCCGACTCAATGATGCTGACGCCAGGCGCAAGTGAGCCATGAAACGCTCACCGCTATTCACTTTGCTTTCGAGTCTGGGGATTGCCGCAGTGATGATCCTGACCACTGTACTGGTCGCCTGGATCGGACGCACTGCGCTGGATAGTTTCGAGGCCTGGCAGCAGGCATTCGAATCCGTACGACCCTATCTGCGGGGGTGGCGTGCCCTGCTCTACGCCGCCTCTTTGCGCTCTGGTGGGATCTGTTTCAGCGCTACCGACATCGACCCCAGGATCGATTGCGCGTGAAGTGCATCGGAGCATTAGGGCTCGTGCTCGTTACTTGCGTCGAACTCACCCGACTGTGAGGCCACCACCATGCTCATGAGCACCAACAGCTACCTCGAGTTTTACCTCTCTCTGCTGGCCTGGATCATCAATAACGGCCTCTGGAGCGTCCTGTCCGACACCGGGCTATTTGCCGCGCCCTTCGGCGCGATCATCCTCCAGGAATGGCTGTCAGCCCGTCAGCAAGGCGCGGATGAAGGCAACAAGGGACTGCTCTCGGTGCCGCGGATCGAGAACCGGTTGTGGCTGGCCTACATCGTCGTATTGTTCGGTTGCGCGCCGGTCTTTCCGTTGAGCCTCGCCTCGATGGCGTTCGATGATGCGGCGAGTCAGCGCTGCGGCGTGAGTGTGGCCCAACCGACGGAAACCGCCTGGGGGACGACCTTCAATACTATCGGCGAACGCTCCGCCAATGTGCCGATCTGGTGGTTTCTGGTGCATGCCTTGAGCAAAGGCGTGACTGCGTCAGCCACTGCCTCTATCCCTGCGCAGCGGATATCCGGCAGATGCGCATGGAGATCGACAGTTCGCGCATCGACAGCCAGGTACTGCTGCAGGAAGTCGCCGACTTCACTCGCGACTGCTATGGCTATTCCCGTTCTCGGTTGTTTACCAATCGCCCGCAACTGGACAAGGTACAAAGTCACGACGCGTCCTGGATCGGCTCAAGCTATCTTCTCGACACGCCCGGCTACTACGACACGGATCGCTCGCGTACACCGCGAGCCAGTTGGCCGTATAACGACAGCCGCGATGTTTCCTTGCCGCGGCTGGAGAATGGCGCGGGCTACCCCACCTGCAAGCAGTGGTGGAGTGATAGCGGCGTTGGGTTGCGCGACCGCTTGATCCAGCAGGTCGATCCCTCGCTGCTGGACTCAACTGAAAGGTTGGTTGACTGGCCGTTCGAGCAACGAGATCGAGGATGCAACCCTGCGTGAGTTGGTCAGCCCGCGCCAGCAATCGATGTCCATGTCGCCCGGACAGGTGTACCAGGACTATGGCTCCAGTGCCCGAGGCGGCTCGATCAATCAGGGGCTCAATAACCTGGCCACCAATACCGGGCTGGCACTGGGTTCCTTCAGCAACTTCCCGGCGATGAATGCACTACGCGCCGCCCTGCCGATGGTGCAGGCTTTCCTGATCATGGGCGTCATCATCAGCTTTGCCGCTGATTCTGTTGGTCAGTACCTATCAGCTGAAGACCGTCATGACCGTGACGTTCGCGCTGTTCACCTTACACATGCTGAGCTTCTGGTGGGAACTGGCTCGTTGGGTCGACTCCAGCATGCTCGATACCTTGTACAACCAGGTCTCGGCGTCCAATCAAGTGCTGTTATCGCTGCCCACATCCGGGTTTATGGATGGGACTGTCACCGCGCAGGTGATCGAGTATGTGATGGGGGCGATGTTCATCGTGCTGCCGATGCTGTTTCTAGGGGCCATGAGCTGGGCGGGATATTCAGTCGGCAGCGGGATTCAAGGCATGTTGGCGAATGGTAGCAAAGCAGCAAGTGACGCCGCGAGCAAAGGTACGGATCAAATATTGGGTGCTGCTAAGCGTTCAATTAGATGACTTGCTGTCGCCTATATAATGCCCATTGTCGTCGAACTCACCGATGTAGAGGTCAGCACCTAGGTAGTCTGGCCCTGGGTTTTTCTCTTGTTGATCGGCACCAATAAAAACCCTGAGCCATAGCAAAGTAGTGACAGCCAGCACCATCACAATGAAAGTAACCATCCAAACACTGACAAAGAGCAGCCCTCCGATCATTGCCAGTTTGGCAATCAGAAAGCTCCCGCGAACAAGTAATTTACCCGCGGGCAATCCCGCCGTCACCGCACGCTCAGCCACGCGGGACTCAAACGCTTTCAAATTGCGATACCCGCGCTTTATCGACATGCCACAGGTATATGCCCAGCGGTGGGCACGTGAATTCTGAACAGGGTTCTGAGTCGGCATGTTCTCGCCCTCTTCTGAGCGTTTTCATGATTGAGACAGGAGTAACAGCCTACTACTGAAAACTGTCCGTGCCTGACCGTTTATCAGCTTGCCAAGCCAAAAAAACTTCACTGGAAGACAGAAGACGAACATCGTGACACAGGGTCTCTTCGGAGGTTGACCCGTATAAATCGCTCCGCTAAATACAAGGTACGGATCGCTGTTATCGACAGCACCCTACCCAGGCAGCCAGAACCTTCAAGGCTACGTCACTTCGGTGATGGTTCTTCCCCAAGTGCGATCAGCGTTCGGTAGCTCGCACGGTCACCGTTTCTACGGTGATGAACGCCTACTGCTCTTCTGAGCGTCTTCCGAGCCCCGCTCACCAAGCAAACCTTCTCGTTTTTCTTCAACCCACCGCGGGGAAATTCTCTCCCGCACGGGGCAGGTTTCTTCGCGCTTTCAACGGAGACATACCATGCCCGACTCACTTACACCGGAAACACTGAACAGCCTTCGGTTGCCCATCGTGTTCACCCCTGGCGCGTGGCAACGCGCAGTCCTGCTCAAGCAATCCGATCACGCTGAGAAGCTGCAGGTCGACCGGTTGAGCCACGTATTGCGCGCAGCCTTCGAAGCCCACCTGGCCTATCCACACAAGCCTTACGTGCTGTTCGAGGTAATCCACATTGAACCAACCGATTACTTAGACCACGGCCCGTCGCTGCAATTGAGCCTGAGCCTGCTCCAAGAACCAGATCAGCCTAGCGCCTTGCTGATAGCGCTTGCAGGAGAACACCAGCGCTAAGCGCAATTGACAGTGCCCACCTCCACATTCGGACGCCATGCAAGACCTGCATCGATCCAGCACATCACCCAACCGGGGAACCCTCCCGATGGGCGCGGCGTTCCTCCGCTTTCTCTCGAGGAAATTGCCATGCGCGATATCTACCAAGACGTGACAGACAAGATCGTTAAAGCTTTGGACCAAGGCGTTACCCCCTGGATCAAACCCTGGTCCTCAAGTGGCTCAGTTGACGTCAGTCGTCATCAACCCTTCCCATCAATGCCATCACGCGTCGTCCCTACTCGGGCATCAATTTACCATTGCTCTGGGCCGAGGCCAGGTTGCAGGGGTTCACTCAAGATCGGTGGCTGACCTTCAATCAAGCCCGAAAGGCGGGTGGGCACATCCGTAAGGGGGAACACAGCACTCTGGCAGTCCTCTACAAGCCGATGGAACGCGAGGAGCAGACCGAGTCAGGCCAACCCGTACTCGATGAAAACGGTCAACCCAAGGTCGCTCACTTTGGCATTGTTAGGACACATTTTCTGTTCAACATCGAGCAAACGGAGGGGCTCGAAATGCTTAGTGACACCCTGCTCGAGACGGAACAGAGTGATCCCTTCCAGCCCAACAGCGCCGCGGAAAATCTGCTGTTAAGTTCAGGTGCACGCATCGTTCATCGGCCTGCCAACGAAGCCTTTTACCACCCGATCAGAGATCATCCAACTGCCGACAAAGGCACAATTTCACGATGAAAGCGGGTACTACGCCACGGCACTGCATGAGCTGACGCACTGGACCGGGCATCACGCTCGGTTGCAGCGCGAAGGCGTGACGTCAGCATGTCCGTTCGGCTCACCAGGCTACGGGTTTGAGGAGTTGATCGCCGAAATGGGTGCTGCTTTTTTATGTGCTTATGCCGGCATTCAGGGAGAGCTGCGGCACGAGAGCTATATCGACTCCTGGCTCAGTCTACTCAAGACAGATAAACGCGCGATCTTTCGGGCCAGTGGTCACGCCCGCGCGCTCGGAGTATGTACTCAACCTGGAGCAGCAACTGAAGCAAGCGGTCTTGGATGACTCGTCTTGCATGAACGATGGAGCTTAATCGATACCTCACCATTGCAAACGCGTCAAAAGGCCCAACGCGAGTTGGGCCCTTTTTTATGCTCAGAAGAAAGGCTCCATCCATCAGCCTGTCATTCCGAATCCAGGTTCTGTGCCAGAAAATCCACCAGTTCGAGCGGACTACGGCTATCGATTACCTTGTAGATCAGATCACGCTTACTGCGCGGCAACTTCTTGACCAGGCTCTTCGCCGAGGCTCTGACGGCTTCGTCTGTCCCATGGATACGTGCCGCAAGCAGCAGCACCAGCGTGGCGTCTGTCAGATTCATGGCAAGCCCCGAGAAAATTCGCACCGCAGTGTACCGACTCTTGTCTTTTCCGTACCAGCCCTCCAACAAAACGATGTCTTGCCATATCAATATTCCGATTGCCGCACAAAAGACACACACCAAAAGGATAGGTAAGGGTTGGAAGGGGAATGGGGAGTCAAGGGTAAGAGCCCTATCCGAAAAGGCTAAAAGGCCACTGACCCAACCATTTCCCGGAGGTCCTGATGCTCAGTCTGTTTCGCCACAAAAGGCAGAAGCCTCCTCCGCCACCGACCGTCAACGTCGCCGAAGGTTACCTGTCCGTCGAGTCAGCCCATACCCTCTTAGCAGTGGAGCACCGCCGTCAGTTGCTCGATCGCATCTGGCAATACACCGCCCTCTCCCACGTCCAATTCACCCAGCTCTACTTAAATCCAATCCATCGCTACGCCGAACAGGTCCAGCAACTCCCGGCCAGCGAGACGCACCACCATGCGTATCTCGGTGGCATGCTCGACCATGGCCTGGAGCTGGTCGCTTGCAGTTTGAAACTGCGTCAGTCGTATCTACTGCCCACCGGCGCCGCGCCCGAAGACCAAGCCGCCCAGACCGATGCCTGGTCGGCTGGCATCGCTTATGGTGCCCTGCTGCATGACATCGGCAAGATCGCCGTGGACCTGCTGGTCGAACGCCAGGATGGCCGTGTTTGGCATCCTTGGCAGGGCTCCCTAGATCAGCCCTACCGTTTTCGTTACATCAAGGGTCGTGACTACCACCTGCACGGCGCCGCCGTAGGCTTGCTCTACACCCAAATTCTCGACCGCCCAATCCTCGATTGGCTCAGTGGCTTTCCGTCGCTCTGGGGCAGCTTGCTGTATGTCCTGGCCGGCCAGTACGAACGTGCCGGCGTGCTCGGTGAGTTGGTCATCAGGCCGACCGTTTCTCCACCGCGCAGAATATCGGAGGTAACCCTAGCAAGGCGCTGCAAGCACCAGTTCATTCGTTGCAACACCATTTGGTCAGCGGACTGCGTCATCTGGTTCAGCACGAGCTAAAACTCAACCAGCCGGGCGCCGCGGGTTGGTTGACCCAAGACGCGCTGTGGCTGGTCAGCAAGACGGTCACGGACAAGCTGCGAGCCTATCTGCTGTCGCAGTCGATCGAGGGTATTCCCTCATCCAACATCGCGGTGTTCGATGAACTCCAGTCGCATGGGCTGGCCGAGTCCACCCCAGAAGGCAAAGCCATCTGGACCGCGCTGGTGACGCAGGGAGACTGGGAGCAGAGCTTTACCTTTCTGCGCCTTCAGCCGGCGTTGATCTGGAGGAACGAAGAACGTCCCGAAGCTTTCAGCGGAACAGTGAGCATTGCAGTCCATGACCACCCGACTGGCGCCCGGCATCACCAGCAGCGTCAGAGACTGTCAGTACAGGATCGCGTCAAAGCCCATCGCAACCCGATCCCATGGCGATGGAAGACGCTGACTATCTCGGCACGCTATTGGATATGTTCGAGCTGGAAGAGCCTGAGGTCAGCGCTGAATCGTCAGCAAGCACTCTCGAAATCTCAAATACCTCGCTGGATGGCCCAGGTCAGGCATTTCTGAATTGGGTCAAAGAAAGCATCTTGAGCCACAAGCTGGTCATCAAT